>CAWDLH010000001.1:0-562115 GCA_963803135.1 uncultured Actinomycetota bacterium
CCCCCGCGACTCGGCGGCCTGAAGTAAGGCGCCCACATCACTGGCGTCTGTACCGCCGTACCCAACACGACCAGCGATGACCCGAAGTATGTTAGAGCGAGTAAGGCCGTCTTCATCTCCAGCCAAGTTTAGAGCTTCTTGCAGATAATCATTGCGGAATCCCTCGGTCTCTCTCCAGAGTTGCCCGGTCGAGCATCTGCCAAATCTTCCCTTAGCTCTCGTCCCATAATGGTACGCCGAGCCAACTGTTCATAGCTAAGTCCCACGCCTGCGGGCCAGGTGATTGCCTTAGACCGCTTGTCCGCCGTGCCGCGACTTAACCGGTTCGCAACATCTTTGGCGTCCTCTCGGATGCCGAGCCTATTTTTCGGCAGATTCGTATGCTCAAGAGCGTAATCGAAATCATGGACCTCCGTCCGGAAGGCCGGAATTATGATTCCTCGAGATACGCCTTGATAGATCAAACTGTCCGTGGTGGCCTTCGTTAGCAAGTCCTCTGACATGTTGCGTGAGATGAAGAAGAAGGCGTCGGTAATCACAATTGCCGGCTCCAGCATAATACGAAAGATTAAATCGTCGCGAAATGAATCCGGTGGAAGAAATCGTTCCATTTGAGCGTCAGATTGGGGAAAGTATGCCGCCTCAGGAGTTGGCGGAGTCGCTGTCATGGTGGCCTCCTGGTCTTCGGTATTCGGCTTTCCCATTCGAGAGCAGCTTCAGAACTATTGCGGACCGAGACAGTGGCTCTGATGATAGGAATCCAATCCGCCCCAAGCCACGCCGAGTCCGACCAAAAGAAGTATGTATACGATGACTACCAGTTTCGCGCGGCGGCCAAGATCCAGGAAGTCAAAGATTGCGTTGCCGTATCCGAGTCGCGAGAAGAATAGCCTGTAAACGATGTAAAAGGAGGCCGGAAACACGAGAAGCAAGAAGGACGACCTCACCAGCACGAGAAGATGTTGATCGACCGAACACACCGGGCCTCACCCCTGAGTAGAGTCTTGATCGGCAGCACGCTAGCGGATGCCATCCGATCATGGGGACTGTTGCGTCGAGTTGACCTACATGATCTCGGCCGAAGGATTGAGCAGGCTTGGCCACGGCCGTGACCGGACCTCTCCGCAGCCCCGGGAACGGCTCTGCGTATCCCGCCAGACACCGTCGCGGAGTCCCCAAGGACGATCTGGGTCAAGATCGTGAGAAGACGCTAAATGCAACAGTTCCCTGATGGAGAGCCTGACCCAAGTGCCCTCCCTTAGCGCCCGATCGGGCCCTGGGTAGTAGTATGTCGATTCCTCTAGGGCCGGACTACCAGCCGTCATTGCTCCGTTCGCCTCCCACCCGTCAGTCCATCGTCCGTTGCGCGCCGCTCCAGCAGCAACGAAAAGACCCTGCGCGATCTCGGCGTCTCGTCCTTCGATCGAGTGAAGATAACGCATCGCTGCCACATTAGAGGAATGACCCGAGGCGTCTCTTCAAGTCTGCGACCGTGGCGCCGGTGGCAGCGGCGAGGGTTTGAGCGGTGTGACGGAGGTCATGGAAGCGGAAGTTGTCCATACCGGCCTTGACTCGTGCGCGGGTGAAGGCCTGGCGGATGGCGTCGCCGCGCATCGGGTCGCCGGTGTGGCCGACGAAGACGCGTTCGTCGCCGGCCCAGTCGGCCGGTGGCAGCTAACGAGCTACGAGTCGTGGTCCTCCGAGAAGGAGAACGAGGTAGTTCGCATGTGCACGGTCGCCGGCGAGGTAGGTAGAGGCGGACAAGCGCTCCCCGGGCAGTATCGATTGCGACGCGGGCGTCGGCTTCGGAGAGGTTGGCAGTGTGGTCGTAGTCGGCTTCGTGGCGGGCTTCTTGGAGTTGGATGAAGGCGCGGGCCAGCTCGACCAGGTCCGCGGCGGGGTGCCGAGGAGGCGGCGACGCCGTTTGGGAACGGACTCGTCGCGGGCCAGGCGGATGACCCATTGGGAGACGGTGCGCATCTCGCCGTGGGCTGCTACCAGCGGCTGACCGTGTAGCGGTCCTCGGTCGCGGGACGGGATCGTCGCCGATGGTGCGGCGGACGGCGTCGGCGATGAGGCCGTGAAAGAGTGCGTAGTAGGCCGTGGAGACGGCGCGGCGGCGGGCGGCGGTGGTGGGGTCGTCGAGGCGAGCGAGGGTGTCCGCGACGGACAGGAGGGCTTCGCTCGTGATCGGTGCGGTCACCGGCTGGTGCGGTGGCGGCGGACCGGACGGAAGGAGCCGGCGGCGTCGCTGAGCGGAGCGTGCTTGACGTAGATCCACTCGGGGATCCCGAGGATGACGGCCTCGTCCCAGGCGCGGGTCTCGATGTCCCGGAGGGCCTCGAGGGGCCAGGTGTCGTTGCCCAGCGCCGGGTCGTCGAGCAGGAGGCTGAGGCGGACGATCGTCTCGCCGGTGGCGCCGGGGACCAACTCGGCGCGGGCGTCGTGGATGCGGATGCCGGCGACGACCTGGCCGCGGAGCGCGTCGCAAGGGCGGCGAGCTTGGCGGCGGTGGTGGTCGTCGCGGCGGTCATGTGACCCAGCGTAGGGCGCGGCGGTCGGATGAGCGGAGGTCAATTCTGTCCCTCCGATGAGGGATGGGACGCGCCGCGCGGGATCAGGGCGCGGCCGCATCCGGGATGATCAGTCGGATGGGTTAGGGACTTGCCGAGTAGTTGCGAGTGACGTCGTCGTCGGCGACGGCCGGGTCGACGAGCGGGACGAGGCGTAGGCCGAGTGCTTCGGCGAGGCGCAGGTAGGTGAGCAGGGTGGCCGCGTGGTCGGCGCGCTCGATCGAGCCGAGCGTGACTCGCGAGACGCCGGACTTCTCCGCGAGGGCGTCCTGTGACAGCCGACGTGACGTCCGCGCGAGCCCGACCGGGGCAGCCTACGGCCAGTAGGTAGCGCTGGTCGGCGTTATTGGACATCGGCTGCCTCCGCCCCAACGGCATCCAGAAGCGGACCGCCGTGGTCGTCCGGGTCGTCGACGAGGGCTGAGAACGCGACGCCGAGAGCGCCGGCGACCCGGCGGAGGGAGACGAGCTGGATGCCGTGGCCGCCGGTCTCGAAGAGTGCGATGAAGCTGCGGGACAGACTCGGCCAGGTCGGCGAGCTGCTGCTGCGTCAGCTCGCGGTAGAGGCGGTGACGGCGGACGCGCCGGGCCAGCTCGCGGATGAAGCTCCTTCGTCGTTCATCGGGCCTCCTCCGCGATGCGCTGCTGCGCGTCGAGGAGAGCGGCGGATAGGTCGCGTGCCTGGCTGGGGCTGAACCGGGTTGGTGGTCCGGCGGCGCCGACCTCGACCAGGACGCAGACCGGGTCGGCCCCGGGCTGGTACGCGGCGACGGTGACCGGCGGCCACTGCCGAGCATCGCGGCCTCGGCGGCGTCCAGGTCGAGCGTCGGCCGGGCGAGGATCACTCTCGTCGGCGAGGTGGACGCCGACGGTCGCCCAGCGACGGCAGGCCGGCCGGCGGGTGCGGAAGTCGGGCACGGCGTGCGGAGCCGGGTCGGGTCAGCTCGTCCGGCGCCGGCGGGATGCCGCCAAGCAGGACCCGGCCGGCGTGGTCGACGTCGGCCGGGTCGAGCGTGCCGGGCCAGGAGGGACCGGGCCGCGGTCGACCAGCCAGCCTCGACGAGCGCGGCGCAGGCGTCGGCCCACGCCGCGGCGTAGAGGGCCGGGAGGTCGGTCGCCTGCCGGACTACGCGGCGACCAGTGCCCGGCGACCGGAGGTCACGCGGTTGAATTCGTGCTCAGTACTGTCTGCCACTGGGTCTCGCTCCTTTTGCGGAAGGTGCGGGATCAAGGGGCCGTTCGGTGTTGGCGCACCGGGCGGCCCCGCCTGATCGGGGACGGGGGCGGCGGCGGCGCGAGGGCGGGCGCGCGTGCGCTCCGCGTGCAACAGACGCGGCGAAACGGGGTCTGAGGCGGGCAGCAGCGGTCAGCGGCGGGGAAGCGCCGCGACAGGGCCCGACGGGGCGGTGACCTGGAAAGATGCTGCACAGAAAGGGTGGGCAGGGGCGGGGTCGAACCGCCGACCTTCCGCTTTTCAGGCGGACGCTCGTACCGACTGAGCTACCTGCCCGCGACCCCGACGGGACTCGAACCCGCGACCTCCGCCGTGACAGGGCGGCGCGCTAACCAGCTGCGCTACGGGGCCAGACACGGTCGTGCTGGACCGAGGACCGACGGTACCAGACCGTGCGGACTGGTTCAGGCGCGGGCGGGGCGGGAGAGGGTGAGGCGGCCTGGGCCGGGGCCGGTGGTGGCGTAGCGGTCGTCGGGGTTGGCGAGGCGGCAGCGGTCGAGGGACAGGCAGCCGCAGCCGATGCAGTCGGAGAAGGCGTCGCGCAGCTGTTCCAGGCGGGCAATGCGCTCGTCAAGCTCGGCGCGCCAGGCCTCGGACAGGGCGGCCCAGTCGGCGGCGGTGGGGGTGCGTTCCTCGGGGAGCGATGCGAGGGCCTCGCCGATGGTGGCGAGCGGGATGCCCACTCGCTGCGCGACCCGGATGAACGCGATCCGGCGCAGCGTGTCGCGGGTGTAGCGGCGCTGGTTGCCAGACGTGCGCCGCGACCGGATCAAGCCCTTGGCCTCGTAGAAGTGCAGCGCCGAGACGGCGACGCCGGCCCGGGCGGCCAGCTGGCCGACCGTGAGCTCACGGCCGCCGACGATCGTCACGGGATCAGCACCGTCTTCCGACCGTGCGCCGCGACTCCATCGCGGCGTGCGCGCCGGCCGCGTCCGCGAGCGGGAACGTGGTGACGGCGGGCACCCAGGACCGGGTCAGCGCGGCCGTCTCCAGCGATCGCATCCCGCCCGGCCAGGCCGCGATCCGCGGGCCGATCGCGCAGGACACCGTCACGCCCTGCCGGTAGAGGTCCCAGGCGTCGAGCGCGAACGGTTCCCCGGACGACCACCCGAACAGCACCACCCGCCCGCCCGGCGCCACCCGCTCGAACAGCGTGCGCCCGATCGCACCGCCGGTCCCGGCGAGCAGCACGCTCGCGTCCGGCACGCGCGACTCCCAGCCCGGCTCCGAGTAGTCGATCACCACCTCGGCCTGGACCCGGGCGGTCTTGGGCCGGCCGCCGGCCAGCCCGACCACCGTGGCGCCGGCCGCGGCCGCCGCCTGGGCCAGCAGGATCCCGAGGCCGCCGGCCGCGCCGGGCAGGAGCACGACGTCGCCGGCGCCGATCGCCGCCTCCGACAGGATCGCCTCGGCCGTACGGCCGGTCCCGATCAGTGCCACCGCGGCCTCGTACGAGAGCGAGGCAGGGATCTCGTGCAGCGCGCTCACCGGTGCGACCGCCACCGCGGCGTACCCGCCGCCGGCCGGGCCGAGGTGCGCGACGACCCGCTTGCCCGACCACGGACCCGCCGAGGTGACGACGCCGGCCACCTCGCGGCCGGGCGTCGTCGGCAGGGTCGGCAGCGGCGGCCCCCCTGACGCCGGCCCGCAGCGATGCGTCGACCAGGTGCACCCCGCAGGCGTGCACCTCGATCCGCACCTTTCGGGACCGGGCACCGGGTCGGGCACGTCCTCGTACCGCAGGGTGTCGGGCCGCCGAACTCGTACTGCCTGATCGCCTTCACGTCGCCGACCGCAGAACCTCGACTTATGTCGAGGTCAAGGGCGGCCGGCGGGTGCCGTCACGCCCGGTGATAGCTTGAGAAACGTTTCCCGAGCCGGGTCTACCGAGGTGACCACCGTGACGACCAGCGACACCTTCCGCGAGGAGCCGGACGTCTACGCGGCGTCCCGGGACACGACCGAAGGCCGCGTGCACACCGTCGCCGGCGGCGACTGGGACGAGTTCCTCAGCGACGCCGCCGGGGAGGACCGGCTGGCGCTCAACTTCGGGCCGCAGCACCCGTCCTCGCACGGCGTCCTGCGGATCGTGCTGGAGCTCGAGGGCGAGACGATCATCAGCGCCCGGCCGGTCATCGGATACCTGCACACGGGCATCGAGAAGAACGCCGAATACCGGACCTGGACGCAGGGCACGACGTTTGTGACGCGGATGGACTACCTGTCCCCGCTGTTCAACGAGACGGCGTACTGCATGTCCGTGGAGCGGCTGCTCGGGGTCGAGGCGCCGCAGCGGGCCCAGACGATCCGCGTGATCCTCATGGAGCTCAACCGGATCTCCTCGCATCTCGTCAGCCTCGCCGCGGGCGGCTTGGAGGTCGGCGCGCTCACCGCGATGACCATGGGCTTCCGCGAGCGGGAGCAGGTCCTCGACGTGTTCGAGCTGATCACCGGCCTGCGGATGAACCACGGGTACGTCCGGCCCGGCGGCGTGGCGCAAGACCTGCCGCCGGGCGCGGACTCGGCCATCCGGCAGCTGGTCAGCTACCTCGACGGCAAGCTGCCGGAGTACGACCGGCTGCTCACCGGCCAGCCGATCTGGAAGAACCGGCTGAAGGGCACCGGCTACCTCGACGTCGAGGGCTGCCTGGCGCTCGGCGTGACCGGCCCGGTGCTGCGGTCGGCCGGGCTGCCGTGGGACCTGCGCAAGACCCAGCCGTACCTCGGATACGAGACGTACGAGTTCGAGGTGCCGACCGCGACCGAGGCGGACAGCTTCGCCCGCTTCCTGCTCCGGCTGGAGGAGATGCGGCAGTCGCTGCGGATCGTCACGCAGGCGCTCGACCGGCTGGAGCCCGGGCCGGTCATGATCGAGGACCGCAAGATCGCCTGGCCGGCGCAGCTCGCGCTCGGGCCGGACGGGCTAGGCAACTCGCTCGACCACGTCAAGAAGATCATGGGCCAGTCGATGGAGTCGCTGATCCACCACTTCAAGCTGGTCACCGAGGGCTTCCGGGTGCCGCCGGGCCAGGTCTGCACGGAGATCGAGTCGCCGCGCGGCCAGCTCTCCTACCACGTGGTCTCCGACGGCGGGACCCGGCCGTTCCGCGTGCACGTGCGCGACCCCGGGTTCGTCAACCTCCAGGCGCTGCCGGCGATGGTCGAAGGCGGCCTGCTCGCCGACCTCATCCCGGCGCTGGCCTCGATCGACCCGGTGATGGGCGGGGTCGACCGGTAATTCGGTTGCCGGCTCCCGGCGCCGCCTGCTCTCCTCGGGGACACCCGACGAGGAGGAGGAGCACGATGACGGCTGCGTTCATGTCCACCCACTCGACCTACCTCGAGGACATGACGCATCGTGGCACTACTCAACCTGGGCATCCTGGCGCACGTCGACGCCGGTAAGACCAGCCTCACCGAGCGGCTGCTGCACGACGCCGGCGTCATCGACGAGATCGGCAGCGTCGACGCCGGCAGCACCCAGACCGACACCCTCGCGCTCGAGCGGCAGCGCGGCATCACGATCAAGTCCGCCGTCGTCTCGTTCGCGATCGGCGGCGTGACCGTCAACCTCATCGACACCCCCGGCCACCCGGACTTCATCGCCGAGGTGGAGCGGGTGCTCGGCGTGCTCGACGGCGCCGTGCTCGTGGTCTCCGCGGTGGAGGGCGTGCAGGCGCAGACCCGGGTGCTGATGCGGACGCTGCGCCGGCTGCGGCTCCCGACCCTGCTCTTCGTCAACAAGATCGACCGCGGCGGCGCCGACCCGGACCGGGTGGTCGAGGCCATCGCGGCCAAGCTGACCCCGGCGGTCGTGCCGATGACCGCGGTCCGCGGCGCCGGCACCCGGGCCGCGGCGGCCGTCCCGGATCCCGAGCTGCCGGCCCGGCTGCTCAGCCAGCTGTCCACGGTGGACGACAGCGCTGCTCGCCGCGTACGTCGAGAACGGGTCCGTCCCGAGCGGACGGCTGCGGCGTGCCTGGCCGAGCAGACCCGGCGGGCGCGGGTGCACCCGGTGTTCTTCGGCTCGGCGATCACCGGCGCCGGCGTGGCCGAGCTGACCGAGGGGATCGCGACGCTGCTGCCGTCGACGGGCGGCGACCCGGAGGCCCGCTGTCCGGCACCGTGTTCAAGGTCGAGCGCGGCCCGGCCGGCGAGAAGGTCGCGTACGCGCGGATGTTCGCCGGCACCCTGCGCGTCCGCGACCGGCTGGCCGGCGAGCAGAAGGTCACCGGGATCGGCGTGTTCGAGCGCGGCGGCATCGAGTCCAGGACGTCCGTCCACGCGGGACAGATCGGCAAGCTCTGGGGGCTGCGCGAGGTGCGGATCGGCGACCCGGTCGGCGTCCCGCGGACCGGACCGGCCGAGCACTTCGCGCCGCCGACGCTGGAGACCGTCGTCGTCCCGGCGCCCGGCCGGCGCGGCGCCCTGCACGCCGCGCTCACCCAGCTCGCCGAGCAGGACCCGCTGATCGACCTGCGCCAGGACGACGTACGCCAGGAGATCTCCGTCTCGCTCTACGGCGAGGTGCAGAAGGAGGTCATCCAGGCCACCCTGGCCGACGAGTACGGCCTGGCGGTGACGTTCCGCGAGACCACGACGATCTGCGTCGAGCGGCCGGCCGGCACCGGCGCCGCGTACGAGCTGATGGGGGAGGGCAACCCGTTCCTGGCCACGGTCGGGCTGCGGGTCGAGCCGGGCCCGACCGGCGGCGGGGTCGAGTTCCGGCTGGAGGTCGAGCTCGGCTCGATGCCGTACGCGTTCTTCACGCGCGGTCGAGGACACCGTCCGGGCGACCCTGGCCCAGGGCCTGCACGGCTGGCAGGTCACCGACTGCGTGGTCACGATGACGCACTCCGGCTACGCGCCGCGGCAGAGCCACGCCCACCAGGGCTTCGACAAGAGCATGTCCAGCACCGGCGGGGACTTCCGCGGGCTGACGCCGCTGGTGCTGATGGCCGCGCTGCGGCGGGCCGGCACCCGGGTGCACGAGCCGATGCACCGGTTCCGGCTGGAGGTGCCGGCCGACACGATCGGCCCGGTGTTGGCGGTGCTGGCCGCGCACCGGGCGGTGCCGCTGACGTCCACCGTGGATGGTGGGACGTGCGTGCTCGGCGGCGAGGTGCCGATGGCGCGGCTGCACGACCTGGAGCGGGCGCTGCCGTCGCTGACCCGGGGCGAGGGCGTGCTGGAGGCCGGGTTCGACTCGTACCGGCCGGTGTCCGGTCCGCCGCCCAGCCGCCCGCGCACCGACGCGAACCCGCTCGACCGAAAGGAATACCTGCTGCACGTCAACCGCCGGGTCTGAGGCGGGCACTGCCGGGGATCCGGCGGCGGCGCGGCGCGGCTGGGCGGCAGTCGCTCGACCCGCTCGACCGGCTCGGCCATCCTGCGGCGGCCGGGCTGCGCGCCGTCCCGGCCCGGGCCGGCTGACCCGGGTGCCGGCGCGGCCGGGCGTCCCGCGGTGTGATCCTGGTGGGGTGACGTACCCGGAGTTCGCTGACATCCCGGCCCTGGCGGAGGCGCTCGACGCGGTCGGCTACCTGCCGGACGAGGGGGTGGCGACGGCGGCGTACCTGGCGATCCGGATGCGCCGGCCGCTGCTGCTCGAGGGCGACCCCGGGGTCGGCAAGACCGCGCTGGCCCGGGCGCTCGCCGACGTCGCCGGGGCCGAGCTGGTCCGGCTGTCCTGCTACGAGGGCATCGACGCCAGCCAGGCCCTCTACGACTGGGACTTCCCGCGGCAGCTGCTGCACCTGCGTGCGGCCGAGGACGGCGGCGGGGACGAGCGGTCGGTGTACGACCGGCGGTTCCTGCTGGCCCGGCCGATCCTGCGGGCGCTCGAGGTCAGCCCGGCCGTGCTGCTGGTCGACGAGATCGACCGGGCCGACGACGAGTTCGAGGCGTTCCTGCTCGAGGTGCTGGCCGACAACGCGGTGACGATCCCGGAGCTTGGCACGATCCGGCCGGCCGAGCCGCCGATCGTGGTGCTCACGTCGAACCGGACCCGGGAGCTGCACGACGCGCTCAAGCGGCGCTGCCTCTACCACTGGGTCGCGCATCCCGACCTCGACCGGGAGGTGGAGATCATCCGCCGGCACCAGCCGGGGATCGCCGACCGGCTGGCCCGGCAGGTCGCGGCCGGTGTCGCGGCGATTCGGGCGGCGGGGCTGGTGAAGCCGCCGGGGATCGCCGAGTCGATCGACTGGGCGACCGCGCTGCGGTTGCTCGGGGCGACCGAGCTGAGCCTGCCGGCGGCCCGGGCGACGCTCGGCGCGCTGCTCAAGTACCGCGAGGACCAGGTCACGGTGGAGCACGACGTGCTCCCGGGACTCGCGGCGGCCGCGGGTGATCGCTGATCCGGTGCGGGAGTTGACCGCGTTCGCGCGGGTGCTGCGGGAGCGCGGGGTGGCGGCGGACGCGTCGCGGGTGGTCGCGGCGGCCGGTGCGCTCGACCACATCGACGTGCTCGACCCGGCCCAGGTCTACTGGACGACCCGGTTGACGCTGTGCTCCGAGCCGGACGACCTGCCGCGGTTCGACGCGGCGTTCGCCGAGTGGTTCGATCCCGTGCCGCCGCCGGCGCCGGTGGTGACCGAGACCAGCCCGCCGGCCGCGACCGGCGCGGGTGAGGCGGGCGGGACGGGCGACGCGGACCGGGTCGCGGCGACCGCGCTGGAGACCTTGCGCAGCCGGGACGTCGCCGCGCTGACCCCGGCCGAGCGGGCCGAGGTACGCCGGCTGATCGCGCTGCTCGCGCCCGCGGTCGGCACCCGCCGCTCGGTGCGGCGGCGGCCGGGCGGGCGGGCCGGTGTCGACCCCGCCCGCACCATGCGGACGATGCTGCGGGCCGGCGGCGAACCGATCGTGCTGGCGCACTGGCGGCGGCGGGAGAAGCCGCGCCGGCTGGTGCTGCTCGTCGACGTCAGCGGCTCGATGGCGCCGTACGCGGACTGGCTGCTGCTGTTCGCGCACGCCGCGGTGCGCGTCCGCCCGTTCGCGACCGAGGTGTTCACGGTCGGCACCCGGCTGACCCGGGTCACCCGCGCGCTGCGGCTGCGCGACCCGGACGCGGCGCTGCAGGCGGCCGCGCGGACCGTGCCGGACTGGAGCGGCGGCACCCGGATCGGCGAGTCGCTGCGGGCGTTCCTGGACCGCTGGGGACAGCGCGGCGCCGCCCGCAGCGCGGTCGTGGTGATCTTCTCCGACGGATGGGAGCGCGGCGGCGCCGAGCTGCTCGGCGAGCAGGCAGCCAGGCTGCGCCGGCTGGCCCACGCGGTGGTCTGGGTGAACCCGCACAAGGGCAAGGAGGGCTTCACCCCGGAGACCGCCGGCATGCTCGCCGCCCTGCCCTACGTGGACACCCTCGTCGCCGGCCACTCCGCCCAGGCCCTCGCTGACCTCACCACCCTCTTGGCCGGTTCCTGATACATTCGTGACACCGCAGTGCGGTATGATTGCTGGTATGACCACGAAGATCGCGGTGAGCCTGCCGGACGAGCAGGTGGAGGCTGCCCGGGCAGCCGTCGCCGAGGGCAGGGCACCGTCGGTCTCGGCGTACGTGTCGGAGGCGCTGGCGCGTCGATCCGCCGAGGACGAGTGCTCCAGCTGCTCGACGAGGACGAGGTTGCCGCCCCGGCCACGGATGAGCATCGAGCGTGGGCTCGCCGGGCACTTCGCGGTGCTGCGTCGCGATCTGAGCCGGCGCCGAGGCGGCGCACTGCGATCGGTCCGAGAGCCGAGCCCCCGCACCGGTCCCAGCCCGCAGACACACCTCGCCGACAGTCCACTTCGGACGGTTCGCAGGAGAGGTGAACGGGACGACGCTGGACGCCGGTGCGCTGATCGCGCTGGAGTCGGGTAGCCCGTACATGCGGGAGCTGGTGCGGCTCGCTTTCGCTGAACAGGTTCCCCTTGCCGTGCCGGCGGGCGTGCTCGCTCAGGTCTGGCGCGCTTCCGCTCGGCAGACCCGGGTGGCGCGGCTCATCGGCTCGCCGCTGGTCGAGCTGGTGCCGCTCGACCGCTCGGTCGCGCTGGCGGTGGGGAGGCTCTGCGCCGAGACCGGCACTCGAGACGTGGTCGACGTGTCGGTCGTCGTCTGCGCGCGCCAGCGCGGGCACTCGATCGTGACGAGCGACCCCGAAGACCTGAGCCGGATCGACCCGGAACTGCGGTTGTTCGATCCGTCGACCGGCCGCTGACCTCGCCGCGCGGAGGGATCAGGCCGGGATGCCGGCGGAGACAAGGGCGCGTCGGGTGAGGACGCGGGCGAGGTGGCGGCGGTAGGCGGGGTCGGCGTGCATGTCCCCGGCCGGGTCGGCTTCCTCCGCGGCCAGCCGGGAAGCCTCGAGGGCACTCGCGCCGGCGGCGACCGCCCGCTCGGTGGACAGCGCCCGTAGGGGTGCCGGGCCCATGTTGGCCAGCGCGACCCGGCCGCCGACCGTGGCGACCCCGACGATCGCCCAGTCGTTGGCCCGGCGGGTGAACTTCTCGTAGCCCCACGGCTGCCCCGGCCGCACCGGCATCCGTACCTCGACGATCATCTCGTCCGGGCCGAGGGCGGTCTCGAAGTAGCCCAGGAAGAACTCGTCGGCGCCGATCTCCCGCCGCCCGGACGGCCCGAGCACGACCACCCGACCGTCCACAGCGGACAGTGCCATGGGCAGGTCGGCCGCGGGGTCGGCGTGGGCGAGGGAGCCGCCGATCGTGCCGCGGTGGCGCACCTGCGGGTCGCCGACGAGCCCGGCCGACCAGCCCAGCAGCGGCACCTGCGCGCGGACCACCGCAGACGTCGCCACCGCCTGGTGGGTGGTCGCGGCGCCGATCGACAGGCTCCCGCCGTCCACCCGGACGTACGACAGCGCCGGGATCGCGCCGATGTCGACGAGCACGGACGGGGCCGCGAGGCGCACCTTCATCATCGGCAGCAGCGAGTGCCCGCCGGCCAGCAGCTTGGCCTCGTCGCCGTGCTCGGCCAGCAGCGCGACCGCCTCGTCGGCCGACCGCGCCGCGACGTACTCGAACGGGGCGGGGATCACCGCTCGCCCGCCGCGGACAGGACGGCCCGGACGATGTTGTGGTAGCCGGTGCACCGGCAGAAGTTGCCCTCCAGGCCCTCGCGGACCTCCTGCTCGGTCGGGTGCGGGTTCTCCGCGAGCAGCCCGACGGTCGCCATCACCATCCCCGGCGTGCAGAAGCCGCACTGCAGCCCGTGCTCCCGCCGGAACGCCTGCTGCACCGGGTGCAGCTGTCCGTCCGCACCGGACAGTCCCTCGACCGTCGTCACCGAGCGACCGTTCGCCTGCGCGGCCAGCACCGTGCACGACTTCACCGAGACGCCGTCGAGCAGCACCGTGCAGGCACCGCAGGAGGTGGTGTCGCAGCCGACGTTCGTCGCCCGCAGCCCGCACCCCTCGCGCAGGTAGTGCACCAGCAGCAGGCGGGGCTCGATCTCGTCCGCCCGGCGCTCGCCGTTGACGGTGATCTCGACCTTCACCTGCCACCCCCTACCTCGGAGATGGCCCGCCAGACCGTACGAGGCGAGGTGGGCATGTCGATGTGCCGGACGCCGAGGTGCGCGACCGCGTCGATCACCGCGTTCTGCACGGCCGGGGTGGCGCCGATGCTGCCGGCCTCGCCGATGCCCTTGGCCCCGAGCGGGTTGTACGTCGTGGGCGTGGCCATGTCGACCAGCTCGAAGCTCGGCACCTCGGTCGGCGACAGGAACGGGTAGTCGGCGAAGCTCGCGGTCAGCGGGTTGCCGTCGGCGTCGTACACGACCTCCTCGAGCAGCGCCTGCGCGGCGCCCTGGGCGATGCCGCCGTGCCGCTGGCCCTCGGCGAGCAGCGGGTTGAGCACGACGCCGGCGTCGTCGACCGCGACCAGCCGGCGCAGCACGGCCTGGCCGGTCTCGGTGTCCACCTCGGCGACCGCGACGTGCGCTCCGAACGGGAAGGTCGCGCCCGGTGCGGTGAAGACCGTGTGCACGAGCAGTCGCTCGGTCTCGGCCAGCGACGCCAGCGACACCGCGGCCTGGGCAACGCCGGCCACCGTGAACGCCGATCGGGACACCTCGAAGCGCAGGTCGGCCGGGTCGGCCTCGAGCGCGTCCGCGGCCCGCTCCCTGGCCACGTCGAGCAGCTCCTGGGACGCCTGCCGGACCGCGGCACCGCCCTGCTGCAGGCTGCGCGAGCCGCCGGTGCCGCCGCCGCGCGGGACGAGGTCGGTGTCGCCCCACTTGAGCGTGATCTTCTCGACCGGGATGCCGAGCTCTTCGCTGGCCAGCATCGCCCAGGCGGTCTGGTGCCCCTGCCCGTGCGGCGACGTGCCGGTGAGGATCGTGGCCGAGCCGTCCGGATGGACCTCGACGGTGGCGTTCTCGTTCGGTGCGCCGGCCTCCGAGCCGCCGCCGGTGATCTCGACGTAGCAGGCCAGCCCGATGCCGAGCTGCACGACGTCGCCGCGGGCGCGGCGCTCGGCCTGCTCCTTGCGCAGCCCGTCGTACCCGGCCGCCTCGAGCACCTTCTCCAGCGCGGCCGGGAAGTCGCCGCTGTCGTACAGGGCGCCGAAGCCGTTGGGGTGCGGCTCGGAGAACGGGCCGAGCAGGTTGCGCCGGCGTACCTCGGCCGGGTCCATCCCGATCTCGGCGGCGAACAGGTCCATCGCCCGCTCGACCGCCGCGGTCGCCTCCGGCCGGCCGGCTCCGCGGTAGGCGCCGACCGGCGTCGTGCTCGTCGACCACCGAGCGCGCGTACGACTCGACCTTGCCGAACGCGTACGTGCCCGGGGCCATCAGCCGGGTCAGCGACGGCAGCATGGCGCCCATCCGCGGGTAGGCGCCGGCGTCCTGCAGCACCTCGAGCCGGTACGCGAGGACCGTGCCGTCCCGCCGGCCGCCGATCGTCACGGTCTGGACCTGGGCCCGGCCGTGGGTCATCGCGAGCAGGTTCTCGTACCGGCTCTCGTTCCAGCGGGCCGGCCGGCCGAGCACCCCGGCCACCCAGCCGACCGCGGCGTGCTCGGGGTCGGCGCCGAACTTGGCCCCGAACGCGCCGCCCACGTCCGGGGTGATCACCCGGACCCGGTCGCGCTCGACGCCCAGCAACCGGGCCAGCGTGGCCTTGCTGCCCTGGGCGCCCTGGTTGGGGATCCAGGCGGTCAGCCGGCCGTCCTCGCCCCAGACCGCCGCGGCGGCGCGGCCCTCCATCGGCGCCGGCGCCACCCGCTGGTTGCGGATAGTGCGGGTGACCACGACGTCGCAGTCGTCGAACAGGTGCTCGTCGAGCTCCGCGCCGTACGTGGTGACGGTGTTGGTGCCGGCCGCGGGGAACAGCAGGGTCTCGTCCCCGGCCGCGTCCTGCGGGTCGACGACCGCGGGCAGCGGCTCGTAGTCGACGCCGACCAGCTCGACCGCGTCCTCGCCCTGGTACGGGTCCTCGACGGCCACGATCGCGACCGGGTCGCCGACGTACCGGACCGTGTCGGTGGCGAGCAGGGTCTGGGTCATCTCCGCGTTCAGGCCGGGCATCGGCGCGATCAGGGGGACGTCGGCCAGGTCGGCGGCGGTGTACGCGGCGACCACGCCGGGCGTGGCCCGGACCGCGTCCAGGTCGATGCCGGTGATCCGGGCGTGCGCCAGCGGGGAGCGGACGAAGAAGACGTGCACCGCGCCGGCCAGCCGCTCGTCCACCAGGTCCTCGGTGTACTCGCCGCCGGTGGTGAGGAACTTCGGGTCTTCGGTCCGGAGCACGCGGGTCCCGAGGATGCTCACAAGGCCCTCCCACCGAGGTCGGCAGCGCGGCACCCGGAGGCGCCTCCGCTTGTCACTATGCCACCCCGGCCGGGCGGGTAGCGGGCGGGGACCCGGCGGGGAGCGGCGCTCGGCAGGGTCGGTCCTCCACCCAGTCCGAGGAGGAAACCCATGCGCCGCAGGTACGTCGCCGCGCTCGCCGCGTTCGCGCTGACCGGCACCGTCGTCGCCGCCACCCCGGCGGCCGCGTCCGGCAGCGACACCAACCGGCACTGCGCGGCCGGCTTCCACGCCGCCGTCGTCGAGGACAACGAGGCCTACAACGCGAAGGACGCCGACCGGTACGAGGCGATCCTCAACCCGCGGATGATCTTCTGGCAGGACGGCGCCACCACGTACGGCCGGGACGCGATCATGGCCAACGCGCGGGCGGCCTTCGCGACCCCCAACTGGTCGTGGATCTACCAGATCGAGTCCGAGACCGTGCACGGGTGCCAGTCGGGCATCGCGGTCGCGTCGGCCCGCTTCGTGCGGCCGTCGACGAACACCGACGCGCACTTCGTGTTCACGATGTACCTCGTGCGCGAGCACGGGAAGTGGACGGTCGCGGCCGACAACGTCCACCTGGCCTCGAGCTAGCGCACCGCGACCGGCCCGGCGACCGCCACCGCCGCGGTCGCCGGGCACAGGTCGCACCAGCGGCCGTCGGGGTCGGCCAGGTGCTGGCGGACCAGGTCGGCCTGGGCGACGCCGAGGTCGGTGAAGACCGCCAGCGCCTCCCGCCAGTACGCCGGCTCGCCGGTGGCGTGGGCCAGCCCGTCCAGCGCCAGCGCCTCGTGCATGGGGTAGCGCGCCTGCCGGGCCAGCCGCAGCGCCTGCCGGAACTCGGCCGCCGCCGGCCGGCCGATCCGCAGCGACGTCTCGCCCAGCCCGAGCAGCACCGTACGGACCGCGGACGGGCTGCCCAGCCGGCGGGCGATCGCCAGCGCCCGCCGGTGGTGCCGCAGCGCCGCCTCGGCCCGGCCCTGCCGGCCCTCGGTCAGGGCCAGGTTGTTCCAGCCGAAGGCCCTGGTCCGGTCGTTGTCGTGGTCGATCGCCAGGGCCTGGCGCAGGTAGCCGGCGGCCTCGACGTCGCGGTGCAGCAGGTGCGCGAGCATGCCGAGGCTGGTCAGCGCCGTCGCCTCCAGCTGCCGGTCGCCGGTGCCGAGCACCTGCCGCAGGTGCGCCATCCCGTCGGCCAGCCGGCCGGTCCACATGCACAGCCCGCCCAGGTTGAACTGCACCATCGCCCGCCCGAGCGGATCGGCGGTGTGCACCAGCCGCTCGTGGGTGGCCCGCCAGTCGGCGAAGTGTCCCTGCAGCTCGAAGTACGACCGGAGCGTGCAGGCCAGCTGCCAGTCGTCGGTCGCCTCGGTCACCTCGACCAGCGTCCGGTGCTCGGCCGCCAGCCAGTCCAGCGCCTCGTCCAGCCCGGCCGGCGCGGGCAGGTGGGCCGGCGGCGCGACGATCCTCGGCTCGAACCGGCGCGCCTCCCGGGCGACCAGGTCGGCCGCCCGCACCGCCGCGGCCAGGTAGTAGTCGTGCAGCCGCTGCCACGGCTCCCGCGCCGCCGGCGCCAGGCTGCGGGCGTACTCCCGGATCAGGTCGTGGAAGGTGTACCGGCCGGGTGCGGCCGAGCGCAGCAGGTGGGCGTCGACCAGCGCCTCCAGCACATCCTCGGCCTCCCGCGGGGTGCAGCCGGCCAGCGCGGCCGCGGACCAGGCGTCGAAGTCGGCGCCCGGGTGCACGCCGAGCAGCCGGAACATCCGCTGCTCGGCCGGCGCCAGCTGGGCGTACGAGAGCGCGAAGGCGGGGCCGACCCCGCGGTCGGCCAGGCTCAGCTCGCCCAGCCGGTCGGTCCGCTCGCGCAGCCGGCCGGCCAGCGCCGCGACGGTCCAGCCCGGGCGGTGGGCCAGCCGGCTGCCGGCGATCCGCAGGGCCAGCGGCAGCCGGCCGCAGAGCCGGACGACCTCGGCCGCGGCCACCGGCTCGGCCCCGACCCGTTCGGCGCCGGCCACCGCACCGAACAGGTCGAGCGCCTCCGCCTCCGCCAGCACGTCGAGCGACAGCACGGTCGCGCCGTCCAGCACGCCCAGCCGGCGCCGGCTGGTGACCAGCACCAGCGCCCGCGCGGAGCCCGGCAGCAGCGGCCGGACCTGGGCCGCCGACACCGCGTTGTCCAGCACCACCAGCACCCGCCGACCGGCCAGCTCGGCCCGCCACCGGGCCTCCCGCTCGTCCAGCTCGGCCGGGATCGTCTCCGGTGGCACGCCGATCATCCGCAGCAGCCGCTCCAGCGCCTCGGCCGGCTCCAGCGGCCGGGCGCCCGGGGTGTGCGAGTGCAGGTCGCAGAACAGCTGCCCGTCCGGGAACCGGTCGGCCAGCCGGTACGCGGCATGCACGGCCAGCGCGGTCTTGCCGATCCCGGCCATCCCGTCGATCGCGGTGATCACCACCGCCGGGCCGGCGTGCAGCAGCCGCTCGAGGTCCTCGCCGCGACCGGAGAAGTCGGGCAGGTCGTACGGCAGCGTGCACGGCGGCCGCGGCCGGTCCGGCTCCAGCGCCGGGTCGGCCCGCAGGATCTGCTGGTGCAGCCGGACCAGCTCGGGTCCCGGGTCGAGGCCGAGCTCCTCGGCCAGCAGGGTGCGGGTCTGCGCGTACACGCCCAGCGCCTCGGCCTGCCGGCCGCAGCGGTAGAGCGCGGTCATCAGCTGGCGGCGCAGGGACTCCCGCAGCGGGTGCTCGGCGACCAGCGGCGGCAGCTCGGTGGCGACCGCACCGGCCTGGCCGGCGGCCAGCCGGAGGTCGGTGAGCCGCTCCAGCACGGCGAGCCGGCGGTCGTCCAGCCCGGCCGCGGCCGTGCGCAGTGCGCGGCTGTCCACCCCGGCCAGCGCCTCGCCCCGCCAGAGCGCCAGCGCGGCGGCGAGGTCCGGGATCTCGGCGCCGGCGGCGAACTGCTCGAACCGGTCCACGTCGAGCGGGCCGGCGTCGGGCCGGATCGTGTAGCCGCGGCCGTCGGTGTCGATCGCGCCGGGGATCCGCCGGCGCAGCCCGGCGATGAGCTTGTGCACCTGGTGCACCGCGGTCGGCGGTGGCTCGGCGTCCCAGAGCGCGTCGACCAGCGCGTCGAGCCCGACCACCTTGCCGCCGGCCAGCAGCAGCGTGGCCAGCGCCTTCTCAGCCTGCGGACCGCCCACCGGCACCCGCTGCCCACCGCAGCGGACCTCGACCGGCCCGAGGAGGAGAAACTCCACGCCCGCCAGCAAAGCAGCCGGCCCGGCCCGATCGTCGCGCCGAGACCGAAACGACGACGGATCGTGACGTGGGGCGCCGCCTCCCCCGTGCCGGCGGCGCCCCACCGCTCATCCGTACACCGGCTCGGAGCTCCGGGCCGGCTGGCTGAACCAGCCGAGGCCGAGGACCGCCAGGCTGAGCACCAGCCCGATCTCGCCGCCGTCCCAGCCGACGGTCAGCGCTGCGATCGCGCCGACCAGGTTGACCAGGCCGGTCGCGAGCACGGCCGGCCGACCCCAGGACAGCCGGCGGGCGAGACCGACGGCCGCGACCAGGCCGGCCGCCCCGACCACGGTGCCGACCCACGAGAGCCAGGTCGGCATCCCGGTTCCGTTGTCGAACCCGGCCGGCAGGTTCATCAGCGATATCAGTGCGGTGGCGGCGACGGCGGCCCAGCGGATGGCCTTCATGATCTTCCCCTCGTGGTGGGTCCGATGTGGACGGCACCCACTGTCGGCTCCCGACCGGAGCCGCCGACAGAGACCGCGATCCCGGCGCCGCGGGAGGATCTCCCGCCCCGGCGGGAACGCCGGCCATTGCGCCGGCCGCGCGGACGGCGGCATGGTCAGCGGCATAGCCGCCGTCGCCCTTCCCGCTCCGGCCAGCGATCGCCGCGCGACCCGCTGGTCGGTCGCCGCGCTGGTCGTCACCGTGCTCGGCACGGCCGGCGCGGTCGTCGCCCTGGTCACGCTCCCGGACCTGCAGCCGGAGCTGCGGGACGGGCTGGCCCAGGCGCTCGCGATCATCCCGCCGTACGGGCTGGCCGGCGCGTTCCTGCTCGCCCGCCGGCCGGACCTGCCGTTCGGCTGGCTGCTGGCCGGGGCCGCCGGGTCCCAGGTGGTCATGCTGGCCGGGGTCGGCGCGGGGTCGCTGGCGCTGCGGCACGGGTACGCGGGGGCGCCGGTGATCGGCGCGCTGTCGCTCGGCAGCCTCGGCTTCGTCCCGATCGCCGTGCAGGGCCTGGTCAACGTGCGGTTCCCGGGCGGGATGCCGGCCAGCCGGGCCGGTCGCTGGCTGGAGCGCGCGCTGGTCGCCGGCACCGCGCTGGTCATCCTCGGCGGCTTCCTCGGCGACAACACGCTGCGGGACGAAGCCACCGGCCGCGACCTGCGCAACCCGCTCACCGCGGGCACCTGGGTCGGTCAGGCGGCGGACGGGCTGACCGTTCTTGCGCCGCTGGTCGTACTCGGCGGACTGGTCGCCGGGATCGGCGTGATCGTGCGTTGCGTACGCGCGAAAGGCATCGAGCGGCAGCAGCTCACCTGGCGCGCGGCCGGTGTCGTGGTCTCCCTGGCACTGTTCCCGCTCGCCGTGACCGAGCACCTCAGCGGCCTCGTCACCGCCGCGGACGGGACGGTGTTCGTCGCCACGCTGGCGATCCCGATCGTCCGCTACCGGCTCTGGGCGATCGACGCGATCCTGCGCCGCTCGGCCGTCTACGCCGCGGTCACCGTCGTGCTCGTCGCCGGGTACGCGCTGATCGCCGGGGCCGGGGCCCAGCTGGCCTCCGAGCGGGTCGGCTTCGGGGTGGCGGCCGGGGCGGTCGCGCTCGGGTTCATCCCGGTGCGTCGGCGCAGCCAGCGGCTGGTGGACCGGCTGTTCTACGGCCAGCGCAGCGATCCGTACCAGGTCCTGTCGGACGTCGGGCGGCGGCTGGACGCGGTCGCGGTGCCGGGCGAGGTCCTGCCGGCCGTGGTCGCGGCGGTGGCCGGCACGCTGCGGCTGCCGTACGCGGCGATCGAGGGGCCGGACGGCGCCGTGCTGGCCGCCAGCGGCGCCGCGGGCGCGGTGGTCGAGCGCTGGCCGCTCGCCTTCCAGGGCACGCCGGTGGGGGCGCTGGTCGCGTCGCCGCGGCGGGGCGAGAGCGCGTTCGACGCCCGGGACCGTGAGGTGCTCGGCGAGCTGGCCCGGCAGGCCGGCCCGGCCGTCCGGGCCGAGGCGCTGACCGCGGACCTGGTCGAGTCCCGGCAGCGGCTGGTCGCCGCCCGCGAGGAGGAGCGCCGCCGGCTGCGCCGCGACCTGCACGACGGGATCGGCCCGATGCTCACCGGGCTCGGCCTGAACCTGGACGCGGCCCGGGCGGCGGTCGCCCGCGGCGTCGACCCGGACGCGTACCTGGCCGCCGCCAAGGACGCGTCAGCGCAGGTGATCGCCGACCTCCGGGACGCCGTCTACGACCTGCGGCCGCCGGCGCTGGACGACCTCGGGCTGACCGGCGCGATCGCGGTGCATGCCGAGCGACTCGGTGCCCGGCTCACGCTGGACGCGTCGGACCTGCCGACGCTGCCGGCAGCGGCCGAAGTGGCGGCGCTGCGGACCGCGGTCGAGGCGATGAACAACGCGGTCCGCCACGGCGGCGCCCGGCACTGCTCGGTCCGGCTCGCCGCCGGTCGGGAGCTGATGGTCGAGGTGACCGACGATGGGAGGTCGGCCGGCCCGTGGCGCGCCGGCGTCGGGCTGGCCGCGATGCGGGAACGGGCGGCCGAGCTGGGCGGCACGCTTCAGGCCGGTCCCACCGAGGCCGGCGGCCGCGTCGTCGCCCGCTACCCGCTGGGATCGCTGTGACCGCCGCGACCACCGCGACCACCGTGCTGCTGGCCGACGACCACCCGCTGGTGCGGCAGGGCCTGCGCGCGGTCCTCGACGGGGCCGAGGGGCTTGCGGTCGTCGGCGCGGTCAGCGACGGCGACGAGGTGGTGCGGCTGGCCGCCGAGCTGGAGCCCGACGTCGTCGTCATGGACCTGCAGATGCCCGGCCTGCACGGGATCGAGGCGACCCGGCAGATCCTCGCCGCCCGCCCGGACACGGCCGTGCTGGTGCTGACGATGTTCGAGGACGACGACACGGTGTTCGCCGCGGTCGCCGCCGGGGCCTGCGGCTACCTGCTCAAGGGTGCGGATGGCGCGGACATCGTGACGGCGATCCGGTCGGCGGCCGCGGGGCAGGCCGTGTTCGGCGCCCCGCTGGCCGGGCGGCTCAGCCGCTGGCTCGCGGCCCGCCGGCCGGCTCCGGCCGAGCTGCCGTTCCCGCAGCTGACCGACCGGGAGCGGGCGATCCTCGACGGGGTCGCGGCCGGGCTGACCAACGCGCAGATCGGCCAGCGGCTGTTCCTGTCGACCAAGACCGTGGCCAACAACGTGTCGACGATCCTGGCCAAGCTCCAGGTGGCCGAGCGCGGGCAGGCGATCGTCCGCGCGCGCGAGGCCGGCCTCGGCCGTACGGACTGAGCCGGTGGGCCGGCTCGGCAATGCTGGTCGTCGATGGCCGTTCCCGCGTCCTTCGTCCCACCCGTACGAGGTGATGCTGTGCTGGCGGGGCCGGGGGAGCGTGGCGAGATGACGGCGATCAGGAACTCGCTGACCGAGGCGGAGTCGGCGCTGGTGCGGCAGACCGAGCGGGACCGGCTCGCCACGCTCGACGAGGACGGTCTGGTCGAGCTGCACGACCGGATCCGCCGCGCCCGCAGCAAGTACGTCGGGATCTACCGCCGGACCGGCGCGGCGACCGTCCCGGCGAAGGGTGGCCGGGCGACGGCGAAGACGCGCAACGCCCGCAACGCGGCCAAGGCGGAGGTGTTCGAGGACGCGCTGGCGCGGGTGAGCCGCGCGCTCGCGGCCGCGGCCCGGGACAGCGCCGCGCAGCTGCGGGCCGAGCGGATCGCCGCGGCGCGGGCCGAGCGCTCGTCCGGCCCGGCGCGTCCCGCACCCGGGCCGGGCGCCGCCCGGGCCGACCGCCCGCGAACGCATCCGCGCAAGGCACCGG
This sequence comes from uncultured Actinomycetota bacterium, assembly GCA_963803135.1. Lineage (GTDB taxonomy): Bacteria > Actinomycetota > Actinomycetes > Mycobacteriales > CADCTP01 > CADCTP01. The sequence continues at coordinate 22,652 of CAWDLH010000001.1, forward strand.
CCCGCAAGAAGCGTGACGCCTCGACCCTCGCCACCGGCGCCCGCCGCCAGGCCCGGCGCGACTCCCGGTAGCCCGGACCCGGTCGACCCGGTCCACGGCCCGGGACCGGCCGGTCTCGGGCGTACAGACTGAGGGCATGCTTGAGCTGACCGAGGACGAGGCCGCGATCGTCGCGCTGGTGCGGGAGTTCGTCGACCGGGACGTGAAGCCGGTCGTGCGCGAGCTGGAGCACGCGGACTCGTACCCGGAGGAGCTCATCGAGCGGATGAAGCAGCTCGGGGTCTTCGGGCTCGCGATCCCGGAGCCGTGGGGCGCCGCCGCGGTCTCGACACCCTGCTACGTCGCGGTGACCGAGGAGCTGGCCCGCGGCTGGATGTCGCTCGCCGGTGCGATGGGCGGCCACACCGTGGTGGCCAAGCTGCTGCTCACGTACGGGGCCGAGGAGCAGAAGGACCGCTGGCTGCCGCGGATGGCGACCGGCGAGGTCCGGGCGACGATGGCGCTGACCGAGCCCGGCGGCGGCTCCGACCTGCAGGCGATGCGGACGACCGCCCGTCGCGACGGGGACACGTACGTGGTGAACGGGTCGAAGACGTGGATCACCAACGCGCGCCGGTCCACGCTGGTCGCGCTGCTGTGCAAGACCGATCCGGCCGCCGACCCGCCGCACCGTGGGATCAGCATCCTGCTCGCCGAGCACGGCCCCGGCTTCACGGTCTCCCGGGACCTGCCGAAGCTCGGCTACAAGGGCGTGGAGAGCTGCGAGCTGGCGTTCGACGACTTCCGGGTGCCCGCGTCGGCGCTGCTCGGCGGCGCCGAGGGGCACGGGTTCGGGCAGATGATGCGCGGGCTGGAGATCGGCCGGATCCAGGTCGCGGCCCGGGCGCTCGGCGTCGGGCAGGCCGCGCTGGAGGACTCCCTGCGGTACGCGCAGGAGCGGGAGAGCTTCGGCAAGCCGATCTGGCAGCACCAGTCGGTCGGCAACCTGCTCGCGGACATGGCGACCCGGTTGGCCGCGGCCCGCCAGCTCGTCCTGCACGCCGCCCGGGTGTACGACTCGGGCTCGCGGGCCGACCTGGAAGCCGGCATGGCGAAGCTGTTCGCGTCGGAGACCGCGATGAAGATCGCGCTGGACGCGGTCCGGGTGCACGGCGGGTACGGCTACAGCACCGAGTTCGACGTCGAGCGGTACTTCCGGGACGCGCCGCTGATGATCGTCGGCGAGGGGACGAACGAGATCCAGCGGGGCGTGATCGCCCGCCAGCTCGTCGCCCGCCACCCGGCGCCGGCCCGCTGACCCGCGGGCCGCCGTCGGCCTCACCCGGCAGCGCACCCGAGGTGCCGGCACGGTGCGCGCGCTGACGCTCGTTCCGGCCGCCCCGTTGCGGGGGAGGTCTGCACCGTGGGGCGTGGGGAGCATCCGGAGCGGACGCCGGTGTACGGCGGCGCGCTGATGGTCGGCGCGATGGTGGTCTCGACCGTGGTGACGGCCCTCGGCGTGCCGGTCGGGGTCAGGGTCGCCGTCTACCTCCTCTCGCTGGTCGCGGCGATCGCCGGATTCGTACTGACGCTGCGCGACTACGGCTAGCGGGCCGGCGCGGCCGGGCCGAACGTCGTGAGGAAGCGGTCGCGGAAGGTGTCCATGCGGGCAACCGGAGCGTTCACGCCCGGCCGCAGGCCGGGCGTCCAGTGCCAGGACGAGATCCGGTCGAGCACCTTCGGGTCCTTCGCCACGATCGTGATCGGCACGTCCCAGCTCGCGCCTGCCCCGGTCACCACCCGCGCCGGCTGGTGGTCGCCGAGGAAGACCAGCACCAGGTTGTCGTCGCCGTAGCGCTCGAGGTAGGAGACCAGCGCGTCCAGCGAGTACTGGATCGACCGGATGTACGAGGCCCGCAGCTTGTCGGGGTTGCCGAGGATCGACCCGGGCGGCCCGCCTTCCTGGTTGGCCGGGTCGTCGAAGATCGACCCGTCGCCGACCTGGTCCCAGCCGACCATCTTCGGGATCGGGGTCCACGGGCTGTGGCTGGACACGGTCGTGATCTCCCCGAACACCGGCGCGTGCCCGGGCGTGCGCTCGTTCCGCTGGAACACCGAGTAGATGTACTGGTCCGGCATCGTCGCGTAGCTGAACCGGGAGCCCCGGTAGCCGAGGTTGCGCTTGTCGAAGTCCTGCTCGTACCCGAAGAACGCGCCCTCCGGCCAGGCCCCGTCGATCGCCGGCTCGACGCTGACCGTCTTCCAGCCCGCCTTCTTGAACGCGCTGGTCAGCGTGAGCCGGTTGCTCGCCACCAGCGACCGGTAGCGGTGCTGGTTGTTGATGTAGAGCCCGGACAGCAGCGTCGCGTGCGCCAGCCAGCTCGCCCCGCCGACCGTCGAGGAGCTCAGGTACGCGCTGCGGGAGCCGAACCCGGCCGCGTCGAGCCGCTTGGTCGCGGCGTCGAGCTGGGCGTCGACCGGCGGCGCGAACCCCGGGTTCTCCACCGCGTACCGCCCGTAGCTCTCGATGAACGTGACCATCACGTCCTTGCCGCGCAGCCCGTTGAGCAGCTGGCCGCCGGGGGTGTTCTTGAACGGGTCGACCTTCGCCTCGGCCTCGAAGGCGGCCTGGTCGTGCAGGCCGGTCCGGATCTGCTGGGCGCGGTGGTAGACGAGCGCGCCGTCGGTCCGGGACGCGATCTCCCCGCCGCCGGGCAGCTGCACGCCGAACGCCGTGCCGGCCAGCCAGATGACCGCGAGCACCGCGACCGTACGGACGGTCGCCGTGTGGTGGCCGCCGACGAGCCGGGTCAGCCGCAGCACGGCCAGCGTCATCAGCGCCAGGATCGCGACCACCAGCAGGCAGGCGCCGATCACGGTGAGGACCGCGCCGAGCGTGCCGATCGAGTCCTGCACGACACCGGTCGCGTCGCCGAGCAGGATCCAGTCGAGCACCAGGTCGAACGGACGGGCCAGCACCGCGGTGAAGCCGACGTCGACGACCTTGACGATCGTCAGCAGGCCGAGCAGCACCCCGATCACGACCGCCACGACCCGCCGCGGCCGCGCCGGCAGCACGACCAGCAGGGCGAGCGCGAGGATCGCCTCCACCGGGAGCCGGACGAACGAGCGGGCGTGCAGGTCGTCGTAGCTGTCCGGGACCACCAGCGCGAACAGGACGGTCGCCGCGGCCAGCACGGTGAGCGCCCAGCCGAGGACCAGCCGCACCCGGCCGGGGCGCCCGTCGGGCGGATCCTGACCGGCCTGGCCGGCAGTGGGGTCCGGCGGATCCTGGTCGGTGGGGTCCGGCGGGTTCTGGTCGGTGGGGTCCGGCGGATCCTGGTCGGTGGGGTCCGGCGGGTTCTGGTCGGCCGCGGGCTGCGGGTTCTGGTCGGCCTCGGGCTGGCGCCGGTTCTGGTCGGCCGTGGATTGCGGCGGGTTCTGGTCGGCCGCGGGCTGCGGCGGGTTCTGGTCGGCCGCGGGCTGCGGCGGGTTCTGGTCGGCCGTGGGCTCGTCCGGGGCGGGGCGGCGGAGGCGGGTGACGAGGGACAACGCAGGCGACCTTCCTAGCGGACCGGCGAGCGGGTGACGCGGGTGAAATGGCGGGCCTTGGCGGTGAGGTAGGCGGCGTTGACCGGGCCGCGGTGGTCGCGGGTCGGCACCTGCTCGGTCACCGTCACGCCGAGCCGCCGCAGCTGCGCGGACTTGTCCGGGTTGTTGGTCAGCAGCCGGACCCGGTCGACGTCCAGCGCGGCGAGCATCTGCGCGGCGGCGGTGTAGTCGCGCTCGTCCTCCCCGTGTCCGAGGGCCCGGTTGGCCTCGTACGTGTCCAGGCCCGTGTCCTGCAGCCCGTACGCGTCGAGCTTGTTGTAGAGGCCGATCCCGCGGCCCTCCTGGCGGAGGTAGAGCAGCAGGCCGCCGGCCGCGGCGATCCGCTCGACGGCCTCGCGCAGCTGCGGGCCACAGTCGCAGCGCTGGCTGCCGAACACGTCGCCGGTCAGGCACTCGCTGTGCGGACGGACCAGCGGCTCGGCCGGCCCGGACCAGCGGCCGAGCCCGAGCGCGAGGTGCTCGCCGCCGTCGACGAGGCCGTCGAAGGTGAACACCTGCGCGGTCGTCGCGTACCCGTCGGGGAACCGCAGCGGCACCGGCACCTGCCGGCGCACGGCGGCGATCGGTGGCTCAGCCAAGGCGGGCACCCGGCCCGGACGGCGCGCACACGGCCTCCAGCCGCCGGCGCCGGGTCGACGGCCGGCGGGAGGGGTCGTGGCGCCGGGTCGACGGCCGGCGGGAGGGGTCGCGGCGCCGGGTCGACCGCCGGCGGGCGGAGCCGGCGGACCAGCAGGACCGCCGCCCCGGGCAGGCTGGCCATCAGCACGAGCGCGCCGTACAGCACGGCGGTGGTGACGCCGAGTCCGGCGGTGAGCCCGGCCGCGCCGAACGCCCAGGCCGCCACGCCCTCCCGCGGCCCGAACCCGCCGACGTTCAGCGGGACCGTCATCACGACCAGCGCCAGCAGCGCGAGCGGGACGAGCACGGACAGCCCGGCGTGCACGCCGGCCGCGTGCGCGGCGACGAGGAACGTGAGCACGTGCCCGACCACGGCGAGGACCGAGGCGAGCAGCCACCCGCGGCCAGACCCCGCGGGCCAGCAGCGCCACCGCGACGTCGGACCGCGCGGTGCGGACGACCCGGGCCCACCGGGACTCCTCGGTGCGCGGCACGGCGAAGATCAGTAGTGCCAGCACGGCCAGCACCGCGAGCACGATCCCGGCGACGACCGGCATCGCCGACCGGACCGGCGACGGGAACGTCACCAGGACGACCAGTGCCAGCACCGACTGCACGACCTGCCCCGCGGTGCGCTCCCACACCACGGCCCGCACGCCGCGACCGACGTCGCCGACCTCGCGGCCGTGGTACACGGCCCGGTGCACGTCGCCGAGCACGCCGCCGGGCAACGTCGCGTTGAGGAAGATCGACCGGTAGCAGTCCGCCACCGCCGTACGCAGCGGGAGCCGCAGGCCCAGCGCGCCGGCGATCACGCTCCACCGCCAGGCCGACGCCGTCGTCGTGACGATGCCGAGCAGGACGGCGACGACCAGGCAGCCGGCGTTGATCTGGCGCAGCGCGTCCAGGAACGGCCCGGCGCCGACCCGCCAGACGACGAAGATCAGGATCGCCGCGCCGCCGAGCGGCCGCGCCCAGGCCCACACCGACCGCCCACCGGGCGGGCTGGCGTGCTCCCGCGGTGGCGGCGAAGGTGCCGGAGGCGGCAGCACCGGTGCGCTTGTCATGGGTCTCCCCTCGGACGGCGCTTACGGAGAGAAGCACGGGGCGATCTGGATCAGGGTTCAGCCCGCTCCGCTGCAAACAGGTCCCGATGTCCGACCGACACCACCGACCGGCCGGTCCGCAGCTGCTCCATCCGGCCGGTAACATAGCTGCTGAGCTGCGCGGACAGGTCCGGATTCTGCTCTTGCGCGGCGCCGACCCAGCCCTCGAACCAGGCTGCCGCGAGCGGTCCGGGAGGCAGCGACCACGGCGTCTCCCGGACCTCCACCGCGATCCCACGGTTACGGAACGCAGTCACAGCGATGTCGACGGCGTCCGGTCCGGCCAGCGTCCGGCCGCCGACCGTGCGGCGCTGATGGGCGTCGAAGGCGGCCGCCACCGCGGCGTCCCGCGGGTCCGGCGGGTCGAACCCGACCACGCCGGTGACGGTGAGCGTGAGCAGCGTCGGCAGCCCGGCGCAGGCCGCGACCACCCGCTCGATCTCCGCCGCGCTGAGCATGTCCAGCAGCGCCGAGGCGGTGACCAGCGATGCCCCGGCGAGGTCGGCGGCGGTGAGCCGGCTCAGGTCGCCGACCCGGCCCTCGGCGGTGACCCCGGGCGGCAACGTGCCGGCGGCCCGGGCCAGCAGGCCGGCGTCCCGGTCGTGCAGGACCCAGTGCTGCGGGACCGGCAGCCGCGGGGCCAGCCAGCGGGCCATCGAGCCGGTGCCGCTGCCCAGGTCGTGCACCCGCAGCGGCGGGCGCAGGGCCAGCCGGCCGGCCAGCTCGGTCGAGCGGGCGGCAGCGTCGGCCGGCTCGCGCAGCGCCAGCCAGTCGGCGAACGCGGTCACGCCGCGGCCGCGAGCACGCCGGACACGATCCGGGCGGTCACGTCCCAGCCGGTCAGCGTCTCCCGCCGGGCCCGGGCGGCCCGGCGCAGCCGCTCGCGCAGGCCCGCGTCGGTGAGCCAGCGCCGCACCGCGCCGGCCAGCTCGGCCGGCTCGACCAGCAGGCCCGGCACGGTGCCGTCCGGGGCGTGGCCGACCGCGATCGGCAGGCCGCCGACCCGGACCGCGAGCACCGGGATCCCGCGGGCGAGCGCCTCGGTCGCGACCATCCCGTACGTCTCCCCGCGGGAGGCGGAGACGAGCAGGTCGGCCCGGGCGTACGCGGCGTCCAGGGCGGGACCGGTCAGCGCGCCGGCCAGCTGGATCCGGGCGTCGAGCCGGGGTCGCAGCGCGGCCACGAAGTCGGGGTCCTGGCTCAGCGAGCCCACGTACGCGCAGGTGAACGGCTCGGGCACGGTCGCGAGCGCGACGGACAGCCGGTCCTGGCCCTTGTGCGGGGCGACCGCCGCGACGCAGAGCAGCCGCTCGCCGGCCGGGGACGGCGCGGCCAGCGCAGCCGGGTCGACACCGGGGGTGGCGACCTGGGCCGGCACCGGCAGCCGGGTCCACGGACTGGTCGTGACGACCGCGCGGGCGGCGGCCAGCACCGCCGCCTCGCCGTCGGTGCCCAGCGGCAGGTGGACCAGCAGCGCCAGCCGCAGCCGCCGCGCCGCCGGCACCAGCACCGCCGCGGCGGCCGAGCCGACCAGCCCGTCGACCAGCACCAGGCCATCGTCGGGCACGGTCGCGAGCGCCGCGGCCAGCCCGGCGAGGTCGCCGTCGGCCGGGGTCGGCCAGGCCCCCGGCACCACGAGCTCGCGCACGGTCCAGCCGAGCGCCGCCAGCCCGGTCAGCACTCGCCGGTCGTAGACGTTGCCGCCGCTCGGGCGGTCCGGATCGTCGATGTCGTGCGGAAGGACCGCGTGGAGCCCGCGCCGCGAGCCCTCGTGCGCCGTCACAGGTTCCGCTCGTAGGCGGCCCAGGCGACGTGCGACTCGTGCAGCGTCACGGTGATCCCGGTCAGCCCGCGCGCATTCGGGCCGAGCGCGCCGGTGCCCACCCGGTCGGCCAGCCGGTCGGCGACCCACCTGGCCAGCAGCTCGGTCGAGGTGTTCCGGCCGGCGAACGCCGGCTCGTCGTCCAGGTTGCGGTAGTTCAGCTCGCCCAGCACCGCGGCCAGCTCCTGGGTCGCCGCGCCGATGTCGACGACCAGGTCGTCCGGGTCGAGCTCGGGCCGCCGGAACGTCGCGTCGACCACGTACGTGGCGCCGTGCAGCCGCTGCGCCGGGCCGAAGAGCGTGCCGCGGAAGCTGTGCGCGATCATCACGTGGTCGCGGACGGTCACGCTGAACATGGCTCATCCTCCGTAGGTGACGAGGTGGCAGAGCGCGGGGATCTCGCCGGACGCCAGCCCGGCCAGCACGGCCGGCAGCTCGGCGAACGCCGACCGCCCGGTGATCAGCGCGTCGAAGCGGGCGTCCCGGAGCAGGTCGAGCGCCAGCACCAGCCGCTCCCGGTACGTCCGGTCCGGCCGGGCGACCGTGCCGACCTGGCTGCTGCGGACGGTCAGCCGGCCGGAGTGGAAGGCGCCGCCCAGGGCGAGCTGCACGGGGTCGCGGCCGTACCAGCTCAGCTCGAGCACGGTGCCCTCCGGAGCCAGCAGCTCCAGCGACCGCTGCAGCCCGGGCCCGGTCGCGCTGGCGTGCACGACGAGGTCCCGCCCGGTCGCCGCGTCGGCCGGCGCGGCGAACGGCACGCCGAGCGCCGCCGCCACCGCCGCCCGGCCCGGGTCGGCGTCGACCAGCTGCAGGTCGACGCCGGGGAACCGGGCCAGCAGCGCGGCGACGCAGCAGCCGACCATCCCGGCCCCGACCACGCTGACCCGGTCGCCGAGCCGCGGCCGGGCGTCCCAGAGCGCGTTGACCGCGGTCTCCACGGTCCCGGCCAGCACCGCCCGCTCGGCCGGCACGCCCTCCGGCACCGGCACGACCGCCTCCGCCGGGACCACGTAGGCGGTCTGGTGCGGGTAGAGGCAGAACACGGTCCGCCCGCGCAGCTCAGCCGGCCCGGCCGCGACCTCGCCGACGCTGAGGTAGCCGTACTTCACCGGGGCCGGGAAGTCGCCCTCCTGGAACGGCGCCCGCATCGTCTCGTACTGGTCCGGGGGGACCTCGCCGCGGAAGACTAGGGTTTCGGTGCCGCGGCTGACGCCGGAGAATCGGGTCCGGACCAGCACCTCGCCGGGACCGGGATCAGCCAGCGGCACCCTCCGGATCTCACCCGCTCCGGGCTCGCGCAGCCAGAACGCCCCGGCCTCGGCCGCCATCGGTCCCCTCTCCTGCCCGAACCGAACCGTAGCCGGTCCCGTAGTGACCGGCACGGACACCCAACGTGACGGAGGCGGCGTGCCGACGGTTCGTACCGGTCCGCTGGTCGGATTCGCCGGCCAGCTGGCGATCCTGGCCGTCCTCGCCGGCACCGTCGGGCTCGGCCCGGCCGGTTGGCTGACCGGCGTCGGGTACGGGCTGATCCTGCTGGTCCTGCTCCGCCGGGCCAGGCTCGGTCCCGCGGACCGGGTGACGCTGGCCCGGGCGGCACTCGTCGGCGGCGTGACCGCGCTCGTGGCGGACGCAGTGGCGGACGCGCCGGCGCCGGTCGCGGCGCTGGTGTCGCTGGCCGCGGTCGCGCTGGCGCTCGACGCGGTCGACGGCTGGGTCGCCCGCCGCACCGGGACCGTCTCCACGCTCGGCGCACGCTTCGACATGGAGGTCGACGCGTTCCTCATCCTCGTGCTCGCCGGGTACGTGACCGGCTCGCTGGGCGGGTGGGTGCTCGCCCTCGGGCTGATGCGGTACGCGTTCGCGGCCGCCGGCTGGGCAGTGCCCTGGATGCGGGCCCAGCTGCCGCCGCGGTACTGGCGCAAGGTCGTCGCGGCGACCCAGGGCGTCGTGCTCGTGGTGGCGGCGTCCGGCCTGCCGACGCGGCCGGTCGCCGTTACCCTCGTGGCGCTCGGGCTGGCCCTGCTGGTCGAGTCGTTCGGCCGCGACGTCGGATGGTTGTGGCGACGCTCCCGCGTGGTGAAGGGTCCGGTGCATGTGTCGGTTCGAGGCGGTCCTGTTCGACCTCGGGGACACGCTGATCCGGTTGACCGGCACCGGCGTGGAGCTGCTGCAGGAGGCGGCGGCCACGCTGGGCGTGTCCCTCCACCCCGCCGCGGCCAGCCGGGTCTGGCAGCGGGTGCTCGACCGCAGTAGCACCGCGGAGGAGCTGGCCAAGGGCCGGGACCTGTCCACGACGCGGCACCGCGAGGTCTGGACCGAGCTCTACCGCACGGCCGGCTGCGAGCAGCTGGCCGCCGGCCTCAGCGGCCGCGTGTACGAGCGGACCGTAGCCGCCGAGTCCTGGGAGGCGTTCCCGGACACCGTGCCCACTCTGGAGGCCGTACGGTCCCGAGGGCTGCGGGTCGCCGCGGTCAGCGACACCGGGTTCGACCTGCGGCCGGCGCTGGACCGGCTCGGCCTCACCCCGCATCTCGACGCGGTCGTCATGTCGTACGAGCAGGGCGTGTGCAAGCCGGATGCCTCGGTGTTCCGGGCCGCCTGCGACCGACTCGGCGTGCGCCCGGAGCGGGCGCTCATGGTCGGCGACAACCCGCTGACCGACTCCGGTGCGATCAGCGCGGGGCTGTACGCGTTCCTCCTGCCGGCGCCGCCGGCGACCGGGCCGCGCGGGCTGGCCCACGTGCTGTCGCTGCTCTGAGTTGGCAGACTGGCGGCATGGAGGATCCGGCCTGCGCGGCCGCGCACAGCGAGATGCCGTCGGCCGACGCGGTCGCCCACGGCGAGGCGCCCGCTCCGGTCGACGGCCGCACGCTGATCGCGGTGTTCTCCTCGCCGGTCGCCCGCAGCCTGCTGCACTTCGCCCGGGAGACCGGCTTCCGGACCGTGCTCTACGAGCCGGCGCCGGAGAAGGTGACCGACGCCGACCGGCGACTGGCCGACGTGGTGGTGAGCGTCGCCGACCCGGCCCTCCTGCACACCGATGCGGACGTCGTCGTGACCGACCATCACCGATCCGAGCTGGGGCCGGTGCTGCGCGACGTGCTGGTCGGCACCCCTCGCTGGGTCGGCGTGATGGGCAATGCCCGCCACCGGGGCCCGCACGTCGAGGCGCTGGCCGCGCTCGGCGTCCCCGCCGGCGACATCGACCGGGTGCACCGGCCGATCGGCCTCAACATCGGCTCCCGGACGCCGCCCGAGATCGCCCTGTCCGCGCTGGCCGGCCTGCTCGCCGACCGCAACGACCGCCCGGGCGGCTTCGACTTCCCGCCGCCCGGCTGAGTCCTCCGACCGACCTCGGACCGGGCCGGGGTGGGGACGACGCCGGCACCGGCGACGAGCCCGGACGCGCCCACGATCCGGGCCGAGGTCCGCGGCGGGAAGCGTGACAGCGGTTCGGTTTGGGTACCTGCGATGCGTGAGCATCACGAAACCGGCAGGCGAGCCGACGGTGTGGCAGGAGTTGCGGACGGCAGGCAAGCGGTTCCTGCCGTGGTGGTTCGCGGTCGGCGTGGTCGTCGTCCTCCTCGGCCTGTTGATCACGAAGGTCCTGGAGACGACCGGCTTCGCGGACGCGGACGCCGGGCTGGACAAGTGGCTGGAGAAGCAGCGCACGCCCACCGGCGAGACGCTGACGCACCTCGGCACGCTGTTCGGCGAGACGCCGACGATCATCGGGTTGACCACGGTCACCGTGATCGTGTTCCGGATCGTCTTCCACCGCTGGCGGGAGTCGGTGATCCTGGCCCTCTGCGTCTCCGGCCAGGCGGTGATCTTCCTGGTCACGACGATACTCATCGACCGCGACCGGCCGCCGGTCCGGCACCTCGACGACTCGCCGCCGACCTCGAGCTTCCCGTCCGGGCACACCGCCGCGGCCACGGCCTACTACCTCGGCACGGCGCTGATCCTCGCCTGGCACACCCGGCGACTGTGGCTGCGCTGGCTGCTGGTCGTCGTCGGCGTGCTGATCCCGATCGTGGTCGCGAGCTGCCGGATGTACCGCGGCATGCACTACCCGACCGACACGGCCACGAGCTTCCTGCTCGGCCTCGCGCTGCTGGCGATCGCGTTCCACGCCTTTCCGCTCGGCGTCGACCGCTACGCCGGGGGTCCCGGATCGCCGGGCCGACGGCGGGTCCCGGCCCGGTCGGCCGACGGGCGTCCGGACGGCCGGCCCGCGCCGGCGCACGTCGACGGCCGGGCTCCGTCCACCGCCGACCTGACCAGCCGAAGCCCCCGGCGTTAGGGCCGACCCACCGCGGTGCCCTCCTCGCCGGCCCCTAGGGTCGGCCGCGGAGGAGGACAGGTGCGCAACGAGGTCCAGCTGATCGCGTACGCGGACCGGTTGGGCGGCTCGCTGCCGGGGCTGGCGGCGCTGCTCGACGGCCCGCTGGCCGGGCTGTTCGGCGGCGTGCACGTGCTGCCGTTCTTCGTCCCGTACGACGGGGCCGACGCCGGCTACGACCCGGTCGACCACCTGCGGGTCGACCGCCGGCTCGGCACCTGGGCCGACGTCGCCGCGCTGGGCCGGACCCTGGACACCGTGGTGGACCTCATCGTCAACCACGTGAGCGCGGCGACCGCCGAGTTCCGGGACGTGGTCGCCCACGGCGAGCGGTCGGCCGACGCGGGGATGTTCCTCACCTTCGGCCGGGTCTTCCCGACCGGCGCGAGCGAGGCCGACCTGGCCGGGATCTTCCGGCCGCGCCCGGGGCTGCCGTTCAGCCCGATGCTGCTCGGCGGGCGGCCCCGGCTGGTGTGGACGACGTTCACCAGCCGGCAGATCGACCTCGATGTGCATCATCCGGCCGCACGCCGCTACTTGTCCGCCATCTTGCGGCGGCTCGCCGAGTGCGGAGTGGCCACGGTCCGCCTCGACGCGATCGGGTACGCCGTGAAGACGCCCGGCACGTCGTGCTTCCTCACCCCGGAGACCGACGCGTTCATCGCCGACCTGACCGCCGAGGCGCACCGGCTCGGGCTGGGCGTGCTCACCGAGGTGCACGCCCCGTACCGGTACGCGGTCGAGCTTGCCGCCGCCGTGGACCGGGTGTACGACTTCGCGCTCGCGCCACTGGTCCTGCACGCCCTGCTGGCCGGCGGCGTCGGCCCGCTGCGGGACTGGCTCGACCGCCGCCCGCACAACGCCGTGACCGTGCTGGAGACCCACGACGGGATCGGCATGGTCGACGCCGGCCCGGACTTCGCCCCGCCCGGCCGGCCCGGCCTGCTCACCGAGCGGCAGCTGCTCGCGCTGGCCACCCGGATCTCCCACAACAGCGGCGGCACCGCGGTGGCGCTGGAGACCCCGGCCGGCGGCCTCTACCGGGTCGACTGCACGATCCTGGACGCGCTGGCCGGCGACGAGCGGCGCTACCTGCTGGCACGGCTGATCCAGTTCTGCGCACCGGGGATCCCGCAGGTCTACTACGTCGGCCTGCTCGCCGGCCGCAACGTGCCCGACCTCGACCCGGCCGCCGACAGCCGCGAGATCAACCGCCGCCGCTACACCACGGCGCAGGTCGCCGACGCGCTGCGCCGGCCGGTGGTGCGGGCGCTGGCCGCGCTGATCCGCTTCCGCAACCGGCACCCCGCCTTCGCCGGCGAGTTCAGCCTGCCGCCGGCCGCCCCGGGCGAGCTCGCGATGGCCTGGCGGTCCGGGGCCGAGCACCTGCTGCTGACCGCCCGCCCCGCCGAGGCCAGCTACGAGCTGCGGTTCACCCGTGACGGCACCGAGCACGCGGTCACCGATGTGGCCGCCCTCCCGTACTGACCCCGGACGGTGAGGCGGCGGACTCGATGCCGGCACTGGCGCACTACCCGGACGGGCTAGTCCAGCGGGCTCGAGCGTCGACCGGTCGGGTCGGGCCGGGGTGGTCGGTCCCCGTCGAGTGCGGCCGATTGCCGCAGGGTGCCGAAGACCCCGTCGACGGTGAGGAGCAGGCGCAATGGGCCGTCGACGCCGTGCAGCGTCAGCTCGCAACCGCGGGCCTGCAGCTGCCGCTGCTCCTGCTCGATCGCGGTGGCACCGACCACGTCACAGAAGGTCACGCCGCTGAGGTCGAGCTCGACCTGATGATGATCATCGGCCGCGCTGTGGATCGCGGCCCGCAGGAGGCCCACGGTGGCGATGTCCAGCTCCCCGGTGACCCGCAGCAGTCGCCGAGCCGGCGCTCGGAGATCGTGGACCTCCACGAGGAGACCTTCGGCGGCTGCGGGTGCCCCCGGCCAGATGCGAGGCGACGTCGGCGCCATCTCACCCCTCCACGAGACGGCCACCGCGAGACGGGTGGCGTCCGGCGAACAGGCCTTGCCCTGTCGGAGCTGCCGCTCTAACCCCACGCAGAGCGTACGACACCCGACCTCGGTTCCGCATCCCGGACGACCGCCACCGAGGCGCCCCTACGTCGCCGGCACCGGCGCCGGGCTCGTGACATCGTGCGGCGGGTAAACAGGACCCCGGAGACGGACGCTGTCGAGGGATCGGTCGAGGTGAGGGCGGAAGAACGGTGGGCGCGGCTGGTCCTGACCGCGCAGGATCCGACCGCGGGCGCGGACCGGGACACGGTCATGCGGGACGCCATGGAACTCGGCCTGCACGTGGGGCCGGCGATCCTCGGGTGCAGCGTGTCGGAGGTCAGCGGTGCCGCGCACCGCACGCCGGTGTGGTCCAGCCCGATGGCGTTGGAGCTGGACGCCGCCCAGTACGCCGCCGATGCCGGGCCGTGCCTGTCGGCCGCCCGGTCCGGAACGGTGCAGCTGGTCGTCGGCGAGACCGCGCAGTCGCGCTACCCTGGGTTCGCCGCCGCCGCCCGGCAGCACGGCGTACGCAGCTCGCTGTCGGTGCCGCTGGCCGGCTCACCGCGGCTGGCCGCCCTGAACCTCTACTCCGCCGCCACAGCGGCCTTCGACGATGTCCGGTCGCGGGCGACCGCCGACCTGCTGGCGCGGTGTCTGGGCCGCGTGCTGGCCGGCGAGGCGCTCGACGACGGGGTGGCGACGGCCGCGGTGGCCGCCGCGCTGGCCCAGCGCACCGAGGTCCGCCGGGCGCAGGACACGCTGACCGCCCAGCACCAGGTGAGCCGGCAGGACGCGCTGTCCATGCTGATGCGCCGTTCCCAGCGGGAGAACAGGAGCATCCACGACGTGGCGGAGGACGTGCGCGGTGGCGCCGGGACGGAGGCCGCGTCGTGACGGGGTCGTCCGGCGCGGGCGGCTGCCCCGGTGCGGTGCCGGCGGCATGACCCACCACGACCCGGGGTTGAGCCTGGAAGACGGCCTGGCGCGGTCCGGGATGAGCTTCACCGAGCTGTGGCCGCGCCAGCTCGGCGTCGGCGGGAGCGCCGGACGGCTGGAGGTCGAGGCGTACGTGCTCGGCCTGCTGACCATCGACCCGTTCCAGCACGACCTGCTCGCGCAGGCGATCAACGAGTACTTCATCGAGCACGGCCGTGATCATCCGGTCGGCTACTGGAGCAGCCTGCCGACCGAGTCGTGAACCGCGCGCGACGTGCCGGGCCGGACCCGGCTCAGTGCGCCGGCCAGGCCTGCCCGGTCGCCGAGCCTGATCCCCAGCCGGCCCGACCGGCGGTGCCGGGCAGATCGAGGGTGCCCGTCTCGATCACCTCGAGCGCGATCTCCGCGAGCTTGCGGTTGGAGTGCTGACTGGCCACCCGCAGCAGGTCGAACGCCTGCTCCCGGGTGATCTTGTGCCGGAACATCAGGATGCCCATCGCCGTGCCGATGTCCCGGTTCGTGACCAGCGCCTGTCCCAGCTGCTCGATCTGCTGCCGCGCCGCGGCCGTGGTCACGGCCAGCGCGCCGTGGGTCGCGACGATGGTCCCGATGACGTGGGCCTCCCGGTCGAACGCGGCCGGCCGGGTCGAGTACAGGTTCAGCCCGGCGACGACCTGGTCGTTCTCCACGAACAGCCGGTAGGACAGCATGCTGCGGACGCTGTGCTCCGCCACCGCGCGCCGGGCGAACTCCGGCCAGCGTCCGTCACCGGACAGGTCGTCGGTCCAGAACACCACGTCCCGCAGCAGGGCGTCGACGCACGGCCCGCTGCGCAGCTCGTACTGGATGCCGTCCACCGCCCGGGCCCTGTCGTCGGTCGCGGCGACCGTGACGAACCGCCCCCGGCGGCCCTGCGTGATCGACGCCCACTCGCTGCCCGAGACGCGCTCGACCGCCACCCGGGTCACCGCATCGAAGACCTCGACCGGGCTCCGACCGGCCGACAGCTCATCGCCGACGTCCGTGTAGAGCGAGGCCAGTCCCGCCGGGGAATGATCGAGCGTCATCGGAACACGGGCATGGTCACCACGAAGCCTCATGTCACGTCAGGCGAGCCCGGATACCGGAATCGACACGACTTTCGAGCTGACGGCTCAACCCAGAAGGCATGGTACCGAGCCGTCCCCGCCCGGACCGCCCATACCGGATCAGCACCCGGGCGCCGCCCGCGCCTCCGCTCGGGCGTGGCCCGGGGCAATCAGTCCGCGGTGCGCAGGTCGTCCGGGCCGCCGGCCCGCGGCGGGTGCGCGTCGGCGTGCCGGAGGAGGACCAGCACGGCGTCAGTCGAGGAAGCCGGCGAGCATCGGGAGGACGAGGTCGGCGCGGCGGGTGATCTGCATGTGGGTCGTGCCGGGCAGCACGGCCAGCTGCGCGCCGGGGATCAGCTCGAGCATGAGGGCGCCGTGCTCGACGGTGGTGAAGTCGTGGTCGCCGATCATGAGCAGGGTCGGCGCGGCGATCCCGGCCAGCTGCCGGTCCGACCAGCCCGCCAGCGAGCCGGCCGCGCCGGAGAGCGTGGCCAGGAAGTCGTCGAAGTGGTCCGGGTGCGGCGACAGCCGCTTGTACGCCTCGGTCATCTCGGCGAAGTCCTGCGGCGTCGGCATCCGGGTCGACGTCGCGTGCAGGTCCGGGTTCGTGATCTCCTCGTGCGTCCCGTCCGGCCGGACGGTGATCGACATCGGCACGACCCGGCGGACCCGGTCGGGGTGGTTGATCGCCAGCTCGAGGGCGACGCCGCCACCGAAGCTGTGGCCGAGGACGTCCGCGCGGTGGATGCCCAGCTGGTCGAGCAGGCCGACGACGTCCGAGGCGAGCGCGGCCAGCGTGATCGCCCGCCCGGTGTCCGCGGTCCGGCCGTGCCCCTGCATCTCCACCGCCACCACCATGTGGCGGGCGGCCAGCGCCGGGATCAGCGTGGCGAAGTTGAGATCGATCGTCATGACCCCGCCGTGCAGCAGCACCAGCGGGGCGCCCTCGCCGTACACCTCGTAGTACATGTGCACGCCGTTGACGTCGACGTACCCGCTCGTCCTGGGCTCGCTCATGTGCTCCTCCACCAGGTCACCGGCCGGCCCGCACGCCAGCCTCTCACCTGGCTACGAACGCCGGTCGTCGAGATCGACACCCCACGACCGTCGGGTCACCGGCCGGCGCCGCGCGCCGGGGCGCTCTCAGGAGGGGCAGGCAGGGGCGACGAAGCCGGGGTGGGCGCCGGGGGTGGGGTCGGTGAAGCGGCAGCCGAAGGTCGGCGACGCGACCACCCGGGCGTCCGTCACGCGGTCGCCGGCCGGGCGGTGGCCGGTGCGCACCCAGGAGACGAGATCGGCGAAACCGTGCTCCATCTCGGACGGGGTGAAGTCGCAGTGCCCGACGCCCCGGATCGCCCGGCTCACGAACAGTCGGCTCTGCCCGTGCGCGGCCACCCGCTGCGCGTACACCTGCTCCATCTTGAACGGCACGAACAGGTCGCCGAGGTCGTGCAGCGACAGCACCGGGATGCGCGGGTCGCCGAAGACCTTCGGGATGCCGGTCAGCCCGGGGGACGGCGCGGCGGTCGGCGCGACCCGCAGCACGGCACGGTTGAGCGCCCGCTCGGCCGCGGTGAGCGGACCGCGGTTGTCGCCGATCCGGTAGAGCGTGAACCGGTTGTCGACCACGTTGCCGTCGGCGATCCCGATGGTCCCGCCGGTCAGGCCGGGGTAGACGCCGAACAGGAACGGCACGTCGGTCAGCGGTGCGAACCCGAAGCTCGACCAGAACGCGAAGCCGCTGGCGAAGCCGGGCCGGATACCGCCGCTGCGCAGCTCGACCGTGCTCGCCCAGGCCTGCCCGGTCGGGGTCAGCGACACGCCGGCCGGGTTGCCGGTGACGAAGCCGGTGCCGAGCGTCGGCAGCTCGGACTTGACCTGCGCGTCGAACGTCGGCGCGTACGCCTGGCCGGCCGCCAGCGTCATGGGGAACTGGATCGCGGTCCCGGTCAGCGCGGCCGCGGTCACGTTCGCGTCGGTGAAGTAGTCGAACAGCTCCTTGTCTCCGAGCACGCCGCAGGCCGGCATCGCACCGACGAAGTCGCCGCGGAAATGCTCGATCTCGACCGCGGTGATGTGCCCGCCCATCGACACGCCGGTCATGTAGACGGCGCGCGCCGTCCGCACCTTGCCGCCGAACAGACCGATCAACGCGTGCGAGTCGACCACACCCTGGCCGACGTCGTAGCCGTTCGTCGCGTACCCGGAGGCGGCCCAGGCGAAGCCGTGCGCCACGAGGTACGTCCGCAGCGGCGAGTTGTCCACCCACACCGTGGTGCCGTTGCCGCGGAAGCCGTGCGCGAACAGCGCCAGCTG
Organism: uncultured Actinomycetota bacterium; assembly: GCA_963803135.1. Lineage (GTDB taxonomy): Bacteria > Actinomycetota > Actinomycetes > Mycobacteriales > CADCTP01 > CADCTP01. The sequence continues at coordinate 40,492 of CAWDLH010000001.1, forward strand.
GCCGTTCCAGTGCTTCGGCACCTCGATCCGGTACGGCGCGCCGGCGAGGATCCCGGTGAACGTCCGCGAGACCGGCCGGCCGGCCGAGTCGGTCTGCGGGACGAACCGCTCGGCCGTGTACGCGGCGCCGGTGAACCCGCAGCGCGGGTCGGCCACCGAGTAGCCGGGCTGGGTCCGCGACGGCGTGGTCGTGCAGTCAGGTCCGGTCGGCGCCGGGTCCTCGACCGGCGGGCGCGGATGCGGGTGGGCCGCCGTGCCGACCGGCGCCGGCTGCGCCTGCGCGGCAGCCGGCAAGCCGAGGACCAGGACCACCATGCCGAGAAGCACGCCGACCGGGCGCTTCCATGCTGCACGTCGCATCAACGCCGGCACCTCCGCACTGAGGCACGTTCTGGAAGGGACGCCCGATCCTGACACCCAACCCCGCACGGCGCCATAGCAGCGCCTCTACCGGCCCGCGCCGGCGAGTCGGTGCACGGGGCGGCGGAGGAGGAGACGCTCGAGCAGCGGCTGCTGCGGTACCTGCCGGCCGGTCACGGCCGCTTCCGGAGCCGGCCCCAGGGCTTGGCGACCGACAGGACCGTCGCGAACGTCAGCGCGGACAGCGACACGATCGGGGGGAAGAACAGGTCCGACACGTCGCGCTGGGCCGCCGTCCCGGCGGCCAGCTCCCGGCCGTACTGCGCGACGTCGCCGAGCCCGGGCCGGAGCGCGACCAGGATCAGCGTGCACAGCACCAGGTTGAGGACGAGCTTGACCGCCACCCACCAGTACCGGACCAGGCCGTACTTGCTGCCGAGCCCGAGGATCACCCCGGTGACCAGGCTGACCAGGCCGGAGACCAGCATCGGCCAGACGACGAACGTGCCGAGGGCCTGGTACGCCAGTCCCCTGGTCGCCGAGCTCCCGCTCAGCCAGCCGGTGAACACCAGGACCGCGACGATCACGTCCACGCCGACCCAGGCACCGGCGGACAGGATGTGCAGGATCAGCACGGTCTTGCGGGTCCGCCCGCGCAGGCGCCACGGCGCTCGCCGGGCCTCGGGGCGAGGGGTCCGCGTCAGGGAGGTCATGCCGGCAGCATCTCGGCCGGCACCTGCCGGGACATCCGCCCACGATCGGCACCTGACGTACGCAGCTCGACGTACGCGGCCGCGCTCAGCCCCGCCGGGCCGTGCCGAGCCAGGTCTGCATCGGCAGCACGACCCCGTCGTCGTCGGTGTACGCGACGAGCTCCCGTTCGAGCTCGCCGGCCAGCCGGTCCACCCGGGCCGGCTCGACCGCACCGCCCAGCGGCGTGCCGGCCAGCTCGGCCGCCAGGAACTCCCGCGCCGACGGGAAGCGCACCAACACTCCGGCGATCCGGACCCGTACGTCGGTGAGGTCGGCGTCGATGAGCAGCCGCCGCAGCTCGTCGCCACCCGGTCCGGACAGCGGCCGCCGCATCACGGCGGCCGCCGGGCCACCACGCCGGTGCCGCAGGCCACGTCGAGGGCGCGCTCGCCGGCCGCCGGCGCGGCCAGGCGGAGCAGCTCGTCGGCGCACGGCACGAAGAACCGCGGCACCAGGAGCCGCTCGTACCCTTCGGGCAGGTCGGTCACGGGCGCGCCTCGTACACCAGGTTGAACGGGGTCTGCGCCACCTGCCGGAAGCGGCCGAACCCGGCCTCCGAGACCAGCTTGTCGATCGGCTCCTCGCCGGCCTGGTTGCCCAGGGCGTCCGTCGCGCCTTCGGAGATCGCGTGCGGCACGCAGAGGAAGGTGGAGAAGGAATAGTAGACCCGGCCGACCGGGGTGAGGTTGTCCGCGACCGAGGCGCCCGCGTACGGCTCGACGATCAGCCAGACCCCGTCGTCCGCGAGCGCCGACCGGATGTGCCGGGCCGCGCCGAGCGGGTCGCCCATGTCGTGCAGGCAGTCGAACGTGGTGACCAGACCGTAGCCGGTGCCGGGGAAGTCCTGGGCCCTGGCCACGTCCGCCTCGACCCGGGCCGCGCGGGCCAGCTCGACCGAGCCGGCGTGCGAGTCGAAGCCGCGCACCGTGGAGGCCGGGTAGGTATCGGCCATGATCCTCGTGGTCAGGCCGAGCCCGCAGCCGACGTCGGCGACCGCGATGCCGTCGGTGAGCCGGTCGGCCAGCCCGGGCACCGCGGGGATCCAGGAGCCGACCAGGTTCTGGACGTACCCGGGGCGGTAGAAGCGCTCGCAGCCGACGAAGACGCCCGGGTCGTGCGCGCCCCAGGCGACACCCGTCCCGGTCCGGAACGCGTCGAGGATCTTCGGTCGGTCGGCCAGGCAGGCCAGCGCGAGCTGGTACGCGCCGGGCAACAGCAGGCCGTCCGGGTCGGCGAAGGCGACCGCCTGCGCCTCGTCCAGCCAGTAGCGGCCGGCGGCGGCGTCGTAGCTGACGTAGCCGCCGGCGGCCTGGCCCGGAAGCCACTCGCGGACGTACCGCTCGGCCGTGCCGGTGTACGCGGCGAGCTCGGCCGGGGTGAACGGGCCGGCCTCGGCCAGCCCCCGGTAGAGCCCGAGCTCGTCGCCGATCAGCACGTTGCCGGCCGAGATGGTCGCGCCGAGGTCCTGTACGAAGCGGCCGAGCAGGACGGTGAGCTTGTCTTCCATGGCATCCTCCGGAGAGTTCGGGGTGGTGATGCCGGAAGCCTGCGCGGCGACCCTTGTCGCCGGGCTGGACACACGTTGGCGGAACCTTGGCGGCCCCGCGCTATCCCAGCAGCTGCGCGTACGAGTCCTGGACGGCGCGGCACGGGTCGACGCCGAGCGACTCCCGCAGCAGCACCCGCAGCCGTTCGTACGCGCCCAGCGCCTCGGCGACGTTGCCCCCCGCGGCCAGCGCCTCCATGAGCAGCAGGTGTCCGGTCTCCCGCAGTGGCGCGACCTCGAGCAGCTCGCGCGCCGCCCGCTCGGCGCCGGGCAGCTCGGCGCCGCCGAGCCGCAGGCACGCGGTCGCGTAGCACTCCAGCGCGCGGGCGTGGACGTCGGCCAGCCGGCGTCGCCACGGGTCGGCCCAGGGCAGCTCGGCCTCGGGCAGGAACCGCCGCCGGGACACGAACTGTGCGGTCAGCGCCGGAGCCCAGGCCTTGCGCCAGTCCTCCCGGGCGAGCGCGGACTCGGCCGCGTGCAGGGCGGCGAACGCGGCTTCGACGTCGACGTACGCGGGCTCGGGCAGGGCGACGGTCAGCTCGGTGCGGCCGCGCAGCACGTCCGGACCGACCGCCGTGCGGACCTTGGAGACCAGCACGGTCAGCGCGGCCGCCGCGGCCGGCGGCGGCGACCCGCCCCACAGCGCGTCGACCAGGACGTCGCGGGGGACCGGCTGCAGTCGGGACAGCGTCAGGTACGCGAACAGCAGCCGGCCCTGCCGTCCCGGCAGCGCTTGGTTGACCCGCCGGCCGGCCAGCTCCACGGCGAACGTCCCGCACAGCTGCACCCGGGCGGCATCGGACGCGCCCTGCACGTTGCCTCCCTCGACCCGGAGGCGCTAGATGTGGAGCATACCGTCGAAGGGAGCGCGCCGATGACCCGTCAGGTCCGCTGCGAGTGCGGCTTCACCGCCCGCGGCGACACCGACGATGCCGTGATCGCGGGGGTCCTCGCCCACGTCGCCGAGGAACATCCCGAGCTGGCCGGCACCGAGACCGCCGAGGACATCCGCGGCTGGATCGAGCTGCTCCCGGGCTGAGCCGGGTCAGGCCGGAGCGGCCCCGGCGCCGGCGACCGATCTCGGCCGGCGGGACGAGCAGGGGCAGCGAGGTGACCCTGTGAACCCCGGCATCGGGCATCTTCCCGATGTGCGGGACCGGCCCCGGTCCACACCATCGGGCCATGACACGCCACCGACAGGCCCGGGCGCTTCTGCTGGTCGCCGCGGCCCTCACCGTCCTCCCGGCGCCGGCCGCCGCGTCCGCCGGCGCGTCCCCGACGGATCCGGCAGCTCCGGCCCGCCTGCTGGTCTCGGGCCTGCGCGGCGCCATGGGCAGCACGGTGGGACCCGACGGCGACCTCTACGTCGCGGAGAGCGAGGCCGGGCGGATCTCCCGGGTCGACCCGAGGACCGGCCGCAGGACGACGTTCGCCAGCGGCCTGCCCCGACGGATCCTCGACACCGGCGGAGCGATGGACGTCGCCTTCCTCGGCCGCCGCGCGTACGTGCTGGTCACCCTGGTCAGCCCCGACGTCGGGGGTCGGGACGTCGACGGGATCTACCGGGTCGACGGACCGCGCCCCGCAAGGGTCGTGGCCGACCTCGGCGCGTGGTCGCTGGCCCACCCGCCGGTCCCGGCGTTCGTCGTCCCGACCGGGGTCCAGTACGCCTTGCAGGCCTACCGGGGCGGGTTCCTCGTCACCGACGGCCACCACAACCGCCTGCTCCGGGTCACCCTCGACGGCGCGATCAGGGAACTGGCCACGTTCGGCAACGTGGTCCCGACCGGCATCGCGACCACCGGCAGGTCCGTCTACCTGGCCCAGGCCGGTCCGGTGCCGCACGACCCGGCCGACGGCCGGGTGGTCAGGGTGGACCCACGGTCCGGCCGGGCCGTCGAGGTCGCGTCCGGCGCGCCGCTGTTGGTGGACGTCGAGCTCCGCCGCGGCCACGGCCTCTACGCCCTGTCCCAGGGCCACTTCACCCCCGGCAACCCCGAGGGCTCTCCGGCCGACCCGGCCACCGGCGCGCTGGTACGGGTCGACCGCCACGGCGCCGTGACGTCCGTCGCCGCCGGGCTCGACCGCCCGACGTCGCTGGAGTTCATCCGCGACACCGCGTACGTCGTCACACTCGCCGGAGAGATCTGGACGATCGACCACCGCCGCTGATCTCGGGCTGGGTTCTCGATCACGACTGGTACGATCCCGGCCAACCTCCTGTCAGACAGAAGGTTCGCGCCGATGGTCGATGCTCGCCGTCCCGACGGTCGCGGGCAGGACCCGGTCGGCACGGCCCCGCCCGGCGGGCCGGCACCGGTCTGGATCGGCCGCCCACCCGCGTATCTCACCGGGCTGGTCGGACGGGAGCAGGAGGCGGCGCGGCTCCGCACCCTCCTGCTGGACCGGGCCACCCGGCTGGTCACCCTGACCGGACCCGGTGGCGTGGGCAAGACCCGGCTGGCCGTCCAGGTCGCGGTGGATCTCGACGCCGGCTTCGACGAGGCCGCGTTCGTCGAGTTCGCCCCCGTGCACGAGCACGACCGGGTCGCCGCGCGGATCGCCGAGGCGCTCGGCGTCGGGGAGTCCGCCGGCGAGCCCGCCGCGGCTCTCGTACGCGCCCTTGGAGCGCGGCGGCTGCTGCTGGTCCTGGACAACTTCGAGCACGTCCTCGCGGCCGGGCCGGTGCTGGTCGAGCTGCTGGTCGGCTGCCCGGGCGTCACGCTGCTGGTCACGAGCCGGACGCTGCTGCGGGTCTCCGGCGAGCACGTCCTCGCCGTACCGCCGCTGGCGCTACCGGATCCCGGCCGATCGCTGCCGGCGACGGCGCTGGCCGGGTACGAGGCGGTCCGCCTGTTCGTCGAGCGGTCCGCGGCGGTGCGCGCCAGCTTCGTCCTGACCGACGAGAACGCCGCCGCGGTGGCGCGGATCTGCCGAGGCCTGGACGGCCTGCCGCTGGCGATCGAGCTGGCCGCGGCCCGGATGACCGTGCTGTCCCCGCAGGCGCTGCTGGCCCGGCTCGGCGGCCGCCTCGCCCTGCTCACCGACGGCGCGCAGGACGTCCCGGAACGGCTGCGGACCATGCGCGCCGGGATCGCCTGGAGCTACGACCTGCTGTCGGCCTCCGAGCAGTCCCTGTTCCGGCGGCTGGCGGTCTTCGCCGGCGGGTTCGGGCTGGCGGCGGCGGAGTTCGAGTGCCCGGGCGAGCGGTCCGCGGCGCTCGACACGGTCGCCGCCCTGGTCGACCAGAGCCTGGTGCAACGGACCACGCCGGAGGGCGTCGAGCCGCGCTTCGCCATGCTGGAGACGATCGGTGAGTTCGCCCTGGAGCGGCTCCGGGACAGCGGCGAGGAGGCGGAGGCCAGGCGGAGCCACGCCGCGTACTTCCGCCGGCTCGCGGAGAGCGCCGAGCCGGGACTGCGGGGGCCGGACCAGCAGGAGTGGCGGGACCGGCTGGAAGCCGACCTGGACAACCTGCGGGCCGCGCTGGCCTGGGGCACCAGCGAGTCCGCCGGCGACGAGGACGCCGCGCACGGCCTGAGACTGGCCGGCGCGCTCTGGTACTTCTGGTTCCAGCGCGGTCTGCCGGGAGAGGGACGGCGATGGCTGACCCGGGCGCTCGCCCGGGTCGGCACCGCCGGGACCGACCGCGCCCAGGCGCTGCTCGGAGCCGGGACGCTGGCGTGGCGGCAGGGTGACTTCGCGGCCGCCCGGGTGCACCTGGACGAGAGCGTCCTGCTGTGGCGGGACGCCGCCGACGGCCGCGGCCGAGCCGAGGCCCTGCACGTCCTCGGACATGTCGAGTTCGACCAGCGGGACCACGCGGCGGCCCGGGCGCTGTTCGAGGAGAGCCTGGCGGCCTACCGACAGGCGGCGGACACGCCGGGGAGCCTTCCGCTGATGGCCGATCTCGGGCTGGTCGCCTACCACCGCGGCGACTACGCCGACGCCGGCCGGGTGTTCGAGGAGAGCCTGGCCGAGTTCCGCCGGCACGGGCTCAAGGACCGGGTCGCCGGCGCCCTCAACGTGGTCGGGGACCTGGCCCGGCTGGACGGCGCGCAGGACCGGGCCGCCGCACTGTACGGGGAGAGCCTGGAGCTGTGGCGCGAGCTGCGCGGCACGCCCGGGATCGCCTCCGCTCTGCACAAGCTCGGGCAGGTGGAGCGATCCACCGGGGACCTGGCGGCGGCCCGGGCGTACTACGTGCAGAGCCTCGCTCTCCAGCGGGACCTCGGCAACGCCCAGGGAATCGCGGAATGCCTGGCCGGGCTGGGCGGGACGATCGCGGCCGCCGGCCGGGCGGACCGGGCGGCGCGGGTCTTCGCCGCGAGCGCCGCGCTGCTGGAGCAGATCGGCGTTCCGCTGGCACCCGCCGACCAGGCCGCGATGGAGCGCGACACGGCGGCCGTGCGGCGGCGACTGGGTGAGCCGGGGTGGCGGTCGGCCTGGGCGGCGGGACAGGCCTTGTCGACCGACGACGCCGTCGACCTGGCGCTCGCCGAGGACGCCGGCAGCGCGCCGGCCCGACCGGCGTCGCGTCCGGAACCGGGGCCCGCGCTGTCCCGGCGGGAACGTGAGGTGACCGCGCTGATCGCCCGCGGTCTGTCGAACCGGGAGATCTCCGCGGCGCTCGTCATCACGGAGAAGACGGTCGGCAGCCACGTCGAGCACATCATGACCAAGCTGGGCCTGCGCTCCCGCACCCGCATCGCCGTCTGGGCGATCGAACACGGCGTGGTCGGCGGTCGGACCGACTGACCCGCCCCGGGCCGTACCACCGCCCGTAGCAATTACTACCGGCGGTGGTAGGCGGTGCGGCGCATGCAGCCCGGGGGCGAGCGGTGATCGCGGTCCGGCCGGACGCCGGCCGGACCGGGCGCCGGGCGGTCTGCGGGGATGGTGCGCCGTCCCGGCCGGTACTCCACGCGGTGGTAGGCGGTACGGCGCAGTCCGGGCGGAGGCGAGCGGTAATTGCGGTCGGCCCGGACGCCGGCCGGACCAGGCGCCGGCGGTGGTGCGGGATGGTTGCGCCGTCCCCGCCGGTACTCCACGCGGTGGTAGGCGGCACGGCGCATGCGGTCACGGGGGCGAGCGGTGATCGTGGTCGGGTCGGACGCCGGCCGGATGTGGTACGTGGCCCGGCGCATGCGGTCACGGGGGCGAGCGGTGATCGTGGTCGGGTCGGACGCCGGCCGGACCGGGCGCGGGGCGGTGGCGCGGGATGGTGCTCCGGCCCGGGCCCGTCATGGGGATTGTTCCCCACGCCGTTTCTTCGCGGCATTTTCCCGATGTCCCACCGGTGCCCCGTCCATAGCGTCCTCCCCATCGCCGCCGACCGGATCGGCACGGTCGGCGCCAGGACAAACAGGAGGACACCATGGCGATCCCGGGAGCGGTCGACGAGCTCGCGGTGCGGACGTACGAGGTCACCGGAGGCGGCGGCGTGACGCTGCACGTCGAGGAGACCGGCAACCGGTCGGGACAGCCGGTGCTGTTCATCCACGGGCTCTCGCTGTCAGGGCGCGTGTGGAACCGGCAGCTGCATTCGGAGCTCGGTCGCGACCTCAGGTTGGTGGCGCTCGACCTGCGCGGTCACGGGGAGTCGCAGCGCCCCGTCGACGCGTACGGGGACTCCGACCTGTGGGCGCAGGACGTCGCCGCGGTGATCCGGTCCCTCGAGCTGGTGCGGCCGGTCCTGAGCGGCTGGTCCTACGGCGGCGTCGTCATCGGCGACTACCTCAGCCGCTACGGCGAGGACGGGGTCGGCGGGGTCCATCTGGTCGGCGCGATCTGCCGCCTCGGCGAGTCGGCCATGCCGTTCCTGGGGCCGAAGTTCGTTGCCCTCGTTCCCGGCCTCTTCTCCACCGACGCGGAGGAGAGCGCGACCTCCCTACGGGCGTTCGGCCGCCTGCTCACCCGCGAGCCCCTGCCGCCGGCGGAGGCGTACCGCGTCCTGGGCATCGCCGCGGACGTCCCGCCACGCGTACGGCAGGGACTGCTGAGTCGGACCCTCGACCACGACGGCCTGCTCGCCGGGCTCCGCACGCCCGTCCTGATCACCCACGGACGCGAGGACGAGGTCATCCTGCCGGCCATGGGCGAGCACAACGCGCGCACCATCCCGCGGGCCAAGGCCTCCTACTACCCCGGCGTCGGGCACGCGCCCTTCTGGGAGGACCCGGACCGCTTCAACGCCGAGCTGCACGCCTTCGCCACCTCGCTCTGACCGGCGCCGACCGCGGCGGGCGACACCGGGCACCATCGGCCACGGACTGCTCCGCGGTCGGCGGTCCCGGACCCCGCCCGCTGGCGTCCCGCGGTCACGGGTCGGATCGACCCGACGGTCGGGCGGGGAGAAACTGGCCGATCGTCAGCGGCCGGTCGCCGACGACTCCCGCCGGCCGGCGGCCGCCGACCGGCCGGGCTCGGCCGGCTCGATGGGTTCGGGGTGCTCGGCCGGGTCGGCGGGTTCGGGGTGCTCGGCCGGGTCGGCGGGTACGAGGTGCTCGGCCGGGTCGGCGGGTACGAGGTGCTCGGCCGAGTCGGCGGGTACGAGGTGCTCGGCCGACTCGGCGGGTACGAGGTGCTCGGCCGGGTCGGCGGGTACGAGGTGCTCGGCCGACTCGGCCGGCTCGGCCGGGCGTTGGGCGTCGTCGGCCGCGGCCGGGAGGAGGAAGCTGAAGCGGGCACCCCGGCCCGGCTCCGAGTCGACCCAGATGCGGCCACCGTGCCGCTGGACGATCCGCTCGACCAGGGCGAGCCCGATGCCGTTGCCCTCGTACTCCTCCCGGCTGTGCAACCGGCGGAACATGTCGAAGATCGACTGAGCGGCCTCGCGGGGGATGCCGATGCCGTTGTCCTCGACTACGACCGTCCACCCCTCCGGTCGGAGGCTGGCCGAGACCGTCACCCGCAGTGGCTGCTCGGCGCGGAACTTGAGGGCGTTGGACAGCAGGTTGGCGAAGACCCGGGTCAGCTGCTCGGCGTGGCCGGGGACGGTGGGGAGGCGGCCGCGGACCTGGACCCGGGCTCCGGCGGACTCGTACGCGCCGCGTTGCTCGTCCAGGGCGCGGTCCAGCAGCTCGCCGAGGTTCACCGGCTGCGGCTCCGGCGCGGCCCGTTCGACCTGGCTGAGCTCGAGCAGGCCGGCCACCAGCTGTTGCATGCGGCGGCCGCCGGCCAAGATGTAGCCCAGGTAGCGCCGGCCCCGCTCGTCGACCGCATCGTCGTACCGGCTGGTGATCAGCTCGGCGTAGTTCACCACCATGCGCAGCGGCTCCCGCAGGTCGTGCGAGGCCACGTAGGCGAACTGCCGGAGGTCGCGGTTGGCCTGCTCGAGCTCGGCGTGCCGCTCGGCCCGGATCCGCTCGGCCGCGACCCGGACGCTGATGTCCGCGACCACGGCGAGCACGAGCGGGCCACGGGCGGTCTCGATCGGCGCCAGCGCCACCTCGATCGGCACCCGGCTGCCGTCGGCGCGCAGGGCCACCAGGTCCCGCCCCGCCCCCATGGCCCGCGCCCGCGGCGCCTGCTGGTAGCCGACCCGGTCGGTGACGTGCCGCTCCCGCAACTCCGGCGGCAGGAGCCGCTCGACCGACAGGCCGACGAGCGCGCTCTCGGGGTACCCGAAGATCTGGGCGGCGGCCGGGTTGGCCCGCACCACGGTGCCGTCCATGCCCACGGTCACCAGCCCGACCGGGACGCGGTCCACCAGTACCCGCAGCAGCTGCTCGTTCTCCTTCGCCGCGGTCACGTCCCGGCAGATGGTCGCCACGCCGATGACCTCCCCCTGCCCGCTGCGGAGCGGCGTGACGGTGAGGGACACGGTCAGCCGGCGGCCGTCTCGGGCGATCCGGGCGGTCTCCGGGACCAGGATCTCCTGGCCCGTGCTGGCCCGCCGGAGGATGTCCTGGTATTCCGGTCGGCGGTCGGCCGGCACGATGAGGTCGACGTGGCGGCCCACGATCTCCTCCGCCGACCAGCCGTACATCGCCTCGGCGCCGGGGTTCCACGTGGTGACGACGCCATCCACGGTCTTGGTGAGGATCGCGGACGGGCTGTTCTCGATGAGCGCCGAGTGGAGCTGCAGGCGCTCCGACGCATTGGTCAGGTCGCGCGCGGTGCGCCGCTCCGCAGTCACGTCGGTGAGCTGGAACGACACCGCCGGCCGACCGTCCCAGACGATCCGGGCGCAGGTGACCGACAGGAGCGTGTCGGTGCCGGCCACCTGGACGTCGCGGGCGGGACCGCCGACGGCCGGCGGCCCGCCGCCGGACGGGAGCAGCAGGTCCGGCATCGGGGCGCCCGGGGTGAGCCGGTCCGCCGGCAGCCCGGGGAGGGCGGTCGTCCGCGCGCTGGCGAACAGCACCCGACCCCCGGCAGCGACCAGCACCCCGACCGGCAGCTCGTCGGCGGCCATGCGGGCCGCGTCCATGGAACGGCGCTGGCGGTTGGCGGCGGACCAGCTCACGGCCGCGCCCGACATCGCCGCGGCCATCGTCGTGAGCGGGACGACCACCCGGCTGCTACCGGAACCGACCAGCGCGTAGTGGTAGAGCACCAGCACCAGGAACTGGGCCGAGATCGCGAGCGGTACGAGGAGAAGCAGCCGGGCCGCCATTCTCGAGCCGGCCGCGATCGCGGCGAGCTCCCGGCCGGCGCCGGTGACCACGGCCGCGCCGCCGAGCAGCAGCAGAGCCGTCGCGACCGGGGGCGACACGCCGGCGCCACGACCGGGCTCGTACAGCGGAGCGATGCCGGCGAGCGAGCCGATCAGGCCGAGGGCGCCGGCGGTGGCGACCGTGGCGCCGCCGAGGCCGCTGACCCGGGCGGCCACCGGGGCCGGGGACAGGCCCGCCAGCAGCGCGGCCGTCGCCGGGACGAGGGCCAGGGCGAGCAGGACCGAGGGCAGCCCGGCGTTCGGGACCCCGGCCGTGGAGACCGCCGCCGGCCACAGCAGCGAGTGCAGACCGCCGTCCGGCAGGGCCACCTCCTCGACCGCCGTGACCACGGCCAGCAGCGCGGCGACGCCCGCGGCGGCGCGCTCGACCGGGCCGGCCCGGTCGCCGCGGCGGAGCGCGGCGAGCGTGCCCGCGAGGCCGAAGGCGAGGACCACTAGGCCGGTGAGCGGCGATGCCTCCCGGTCGGGAAAGCCCCAGGAGCGCAGCGCGGGGACGTCCCACTGCCAGCCGGCGAGGATCGAGACGCCGATGGCGGTCGCGCCGGCCGCCGGCAGGAAGCCGTGACGCCGGGGGTCCGGGACCGTCGTCATCGATCTACTGTAACTCTCTGTAAGCAATGGCTACCATGAGTCGCCGACTCCGGCCTGGTGGAGGTCGCGACCGATGAGAGCCCCGATCCTGTCCGGCGAGCGCGCCCCGCATCGCCCGCATCGCCCGTGACGCGGCTCGTGCTGGTCGTCGAGGACAACCCGGCCGACGTCGACCTGCTCCTGGAGGCTTTGAGCGTCGGCGCCGCGGCGGACGTCAGGGTGGAGGCGGCGAGTACGGGCGCGGACGCGCTGCGGCGCCTGCGCGACCGCCGGCAACCGGTGCCGGACCTCGTCGTGCTCGACCTCAACCTGCCCGCCGGCAGCGGGCACGACGTACTGGGCGAGATCCGCCGGGATCCCCGGCTCCGCCTGCTGCCGGTGATCGTCCTCACCTCGTCGGCGGCGCCCGAGGACGTCCGCGCCAGCTACGCCCTGGGCGCGAACAGCCACGTCGCCAAGCCCGACGGGCTGACCCGCTATCTGGAGGTGGTGGGGGCGATCGAGCAGTTCTGGCTGTGCACCGCCGTCCTGCCGCCGGTCGAAGGCCCGCCCTCCAGGCCGTCACACCGTCCACGAGCCGAGGAGGCCGGCCATGGCTGATCCCATCCGCGTGCTGCTGGTCGAGGACGCCGACGCCGACGCCGAGCTCGCCGCCGACGCGCTGGAGCGCACCGAACAGGCCGCCTTCCAGGTCACCCGGGTCCGCCGGTTGGCCGAGGCCGAGCGGCCGCTCCGGGAGGAGCCGGCAGACCTGGTCGTGCTGGACCTCGGCCTCCCGGACAGCGTCGGCACGAGCACCGTCGAGCGCATGTGCCAGATCGCGTCGGGCGTGCCGGTGGTGCTGCTCACCGGCACCGTCGACCCGACCGTGCTGGCCCGGGCGGTGGATCTCGGGGCGAGCGCGATCGCGTTGAAGGACGAGCCGCTGTTGCGGACGTTCGCGCACAAGTGCCTGGCCGCGGTCGAGCGGAGTCGACGCCTCGGCCTGGACCGGGCGATGACCATCGTCATCGAGTCGCTCCCGGAGGCGGTCGTCGTGGTCGGGGACGACGGCAAGGTCAGGTTCGCCAACCAGCGCGCGCTGGACCTGCTCGACGGGCGCGTCCGGCCGGGCTCCGAGCTGACGCTGCCGGCCGGCGGCGACCCGGTCGATCTCGAGGTGGACGGCCCGGACGGCCGCCGGCTGGCCGAGCTGCGCTCGGCCCCGCTGGACTGGTATGGGCAGCCCGCCCGGCTCGCGTCGCTGCGGGACGTCACCTCCCTGCGGGAGCTGGCCGACCGGCTGCTGGCGGCGCAGAAGTTCGAAGCCCTCGGCCGGCTGGCCGGCGGCATGGCGCACGACTTCAACAACCTGCTGGCCGTGGTGCTCGGCACCGCGGACCGGCTGCTGACCGCCCCGGTTCCCGAGGAGAAGCGGACGGTGCTGCTGGGCAACATCCGGCAGGCGGCGGCATCGGCGGCGGAGATCACCGGTCAGCTGCTCACCTTCACCCGGACCTCCGCGGTGGCCATCCGACCGCTCGACCTCAGCGCCCTGGTCGGGGACATCCGGAGCCTGGTCGAGCCCGCGTTGCACGGCGGCGTCCACCTGGTCACCGACCTGGCCGCGCACGTGCCGCCGATCGTGGCCGACCGGGCGGAACTGCAGCAGGTAGTGCTCAACCTGGTGTTCAACGCCCGGGACGCGATGCCCGACGGCGGCCGGCTGGAGATTGCCACGGCCACCGCGGACACCCCTCCGGCGTACCCGGCCGGCCCGCGCCAGGAAGGGCCGCCCGCAGCCGGGCCGTACGGGGTGCTCAGGGTCAGCGACACCGGGGAGGGAATGAGCCCGGAGGTTCAGGCCCGGATCTTCGAGCCGTTCTTCAGCACCAGGCCGCGTGGGCGCGGCACCGGGCTCGGGCTCGCGACAGTGCACGGCGTGGTCAGCCGGGCCCGCGGGTTCATCGCGGTCGACAGCGCGGTCGGGCGGGGCACCACGATCACCGTCTATCTGCCGGCCGCGGCGGTACCGGAGCCCGAACAGCCCGGTGAGCTCGGCGCAGCCTCCGGCACGCTGCTCCTCGTCGAAGACGAGGCGCTCCTCCGCGACCTGTTCCGGGAGACCCTCGAGGAGGCGGGCTTCGAGGTGCTCGCGGCGGGATCGGGCGAGGAGGCGCTGGCGGTCGCGGCCGGCCGGGACCAGCAGTTGGACCTGCTCGTCACCGACGTGATCATGCCCGGGATGAGCGGGTACGAGCTCATCGGCGCGCTGCGGGAGAGCCGGCCGGGGCTGCCGACCATAGTGATTACCGGCTATGCCGACGTCCGGCCGCCCGACGGCGCCGAGCCGGACGTCTACCTCACCAAGCCGATCACTCCAGCGGTGCTGGTGCGGGAGGTCCGAGCCCTGCGCCGGCACTGAGGCTCTAGTTACTCCCTGCAAGGCGTCTGTCACTCGTAGTAATATGGCCTGGGGGAACAGGAGTGCTGGATGGCCGGCGACACGGACAGCGCGATCACCGTATTCCTGCTGGACGACCAGGACATCGTCCGCCTGGGACTGCGCACGCTGCTGGAACTGGAACCGGACATCACGGTGGTCGGAGAGGGTCACCTCGCCGCCGACGCGCCGGACCGGATCGCCGCCCTGCGCCCGGATGTGGCCGTGCTGGACGCCCGGTTGCCGGACGGCAGCGGCATCGACGTGTGCCGCGAGGTGCGCTCCCGCGAGCTCGGCACGGCCTGTCTCATGCTGACCTCGTACGACGACGACGAGGCGCTGATCTCGGCGATCATGGCTGGCGCGGCCGGCTACCTGCTCAAGGTGATCGACAGCAGCAGCATCGTCGACGCGGTCCGCCGGCTCGCCGCCGGGCAGTCGCTGTTGGACCCGGCGGTGACCCAGGCGGTGCTGGCCCGGCTGCGCACGTTCAACCCGCGGCCCACCGATCCGCTGGGGGAGCTGTCCAGCCAGGAGCGGCGCGCGCTGGAGCTCATCACCGAAGGCTTGACCAACCGAGAGATCGCCGGGCGGTTGTACGTGTCCGAGAAGACGGTGAAGAACTACGTGTCGAGCCTGCTGGCGAAGCTGGGCCTGGTCGGCCGGACGCAGGCCGCGGTGTTCGCAGCCACTCTCGACAAGCACCAGACGGGATAGGTCGACGCTTGCCAACTGTTGACTCTGAGTCATTCTTAACTACTCTCCGTCTCGACTTTCGGGACAAGGGAGTGTGATGACCAGATCCAGTTCAGGGCCGCTCGGTGGCGGCCGCCTCCTCACCGCGGTCGTGATGTGTGCCGCCTCGCTGCTCGCCGGGGGGACCGCCGCCGACGCCGCCGCGCGCACCGCGGGCGCGGCACCGGCCGCAGCGGCAGCCGCGGACGACGCGGCGGGCGAGGCGGCGGTGCCGGCCGGCCGGCCACCGATCGGGGTGGCATTCCACGGGCTGTGGACCGACTACACCGACGCCCGGCGGGCCCTGATCCTCGACCAGCTGCGCAGCGCCGGGGTCCGCTCCGTGCGCATCGACCTGTCCTGGGCGATGCTGCAGCCGAACGGCCGGACCTACGACCCGTGGGGCGTCAGCCAGGTCGACTCGGTGATCCGGATGGCCAACGAGCGGGGCATCACGCCGCTGATGATGTTCTGGCTGACCCCCCCGTGGGCCAACGGCCACCAGGGGACCCGGGCGCTGCCGGACCGGCCGGCCGACTACGCCGCCGCGCTCGGGTGGGCGGCCGCCCGCTGGCGCGGCCAGGTGGTCGGCTGGGAGATCTGGAACGAGCCCAACTCCGATCGATTCCTCCGCGGCGCCGACCCGGTCGCGTACACCCGGCTGCTCCGCGCGGCCTACCCGGCGGTCAAGAGCGCCGACCCGGATGCGGTGGTCGTCTTCGGCGGCGTGCAGTACAACGACGTGGCCTGGCTGAGCCGGGCCTACGACGGCGGCGCCCAGGGCTACTTCGACGCGATGGCGACCCACCCGTACCAGGGGATCGCCGACCTGCCACCGGACGCGACCGACGGCACCAAGTGGACTCTCATGCACGTCACCGCGGTCCGGGACCTCATGGTCGCCCGGGGCGACGGCGACAAGGAGATCTGGTTCACCGAGTTCGGCTGGAGCACGCACGGGGTCTTCTCGGGGGCGAACTGGCTGCGCGGTGTCACCGAGAGCCAGCAGGCCAGCTTCCTCACCGAGACCGCCGAGCTGGTGGCCACCCGCCTGCCGTACGTGCGCCACCTCTACTGGTACAGCGACATCGACGTGTCGAACGGCGACCCGCAGTACGCCAACTACGGCGTGTTCCGCCGGGACCTCACGCCGAAGCCCCTGCTCGCCGCGCTGCGCGGGGTCAACTAGGGGTGAGCACGCTGGTGCGCGCGGGCACGCCGGCTCGGCTGGTCGACCACCTCGCCGGCTGGCTGGGCCGCTGGCCCCCGGCCGCCCCGTTGGACGTGGTCGGCTGGCCGGCGCGGCAGCGCCCGGGCTGGGACGGCCGCGTGCACCCGGCCCTCGCGGTCACCGGGCCCGGGGGGACGGTGCTGTCCGTCCCCCCGGACCGGGTCGCCCGGGTCCGATCGCTGGCCGCCCGCCCGCCCGCCGCCCTCCGGCGGGACCTGCCCCGGGCGGTCGGCCGCCGGTCGATGGTCACCGAGTCCTGGGTCTTCCGCTGGTGCACCGAGCCGGCGGCGCTGCCCGATGCCGGCACCTGGCTGGCCGTCACCGATTCGGCCGTCCCGGGCTGGATGTGCGTCTTCGGCGGTGAGGTGCTGCTCGCACTCGGCCCGGACGGCGCCTTCCTCGCCGGGGTCGGGCTCAAGCGGCACGACCGGTACGGCCAGGAGCTGGCCGTGGTCACCGCCCGGGCCGCCCGCGGGCGCGGGCTCGGTCGCCGGCTGGTGGCCCAGGCCGCCCGCCGCGTCCTCGACGAGGGCGCGGTGCCGACGTACCTGCACGAGCCGACCAACGTCGCGTCCGGCCGGCTGGCCGCCGCGGCCGGCTTCCCGGACCTGGGCTGGACCGCGTTCGGCGCGGTGGCCCGGCCGGGGCTCGGGCAGCGGGTGCGCCGGTGGACCGACCGCTGACCGACCGACCGCCGTACCCATCCGACCACCGAGGAGCCACCGTGACGACGACCAGCCGCCGATCGGCCGGACCGGGCACCGCCGTGCCACTGCACGTGCTCCGCGACCGCGACGAGGTGGCCGCCGCACTGGCCGCGGCGGCCGACCTGCTGGCCGCCACCGGGGCGCCGGTGTGCGCCCGGGCCACCTGGCTGACCACCTGGTACGAGACCTTCCCGCAGGCCCGGCCGGTGGCGCTGGTGGCCGGCCGCCCGGACCGGCCGGACGGGCTGGCCTGCCTCGCCGTGCGCCGCCGGGGGGTGCTGCGGACGGTGACCCTGGGCGGCACCGGACCCAGCGACTACGGCCGGCTGCCGGCCCGCGACGAGGCGACCGCGGACGCCCTGGCCGGCGGGCTGGCCGACCTGCTGGGCTCGCTGGCCGGGCCGTGGCGGCTGCGGCTGGCGCAGCTGCCGGTCGGCGACCCGGTGGCCGGAGCGCTGCTGCGGGCGCTGCCGCACGCCCACACCGTGCCCGGCCAGGGTTGCCCGCAGCTCGCCTTCGTCGCCGAGCGGACGCTGGAGAAGCACGTCACCGCCAGCGCCCGGCGCGGTGGCCGGCAGGCGCACGGCCGGATCGAGCGGGCCGGGCTGCACCTGACGGTCGAGCGGGTCGCCGACCCGGGCGGGGTGGGCCGGCTGCTGCCGGAGATCGTCGCCCTGAAGCGGGCCCGGGACCACGACCTCGGGCGGCGCAGCGACCTCGACGAGGACCGCATGCGGGCGTTCTACACCGAGGTGGTCAGCCGGCAGGCCCGGGCCGGCGCGACCGAGGTCTTCGCCCTCCGGTTGGACGGTCAGCTGGCCGCGTACTTCCTCGGCTTCCGGGACGGGGATGTCTTCCGCAACTGGGACGGCCGGATCTCCTCCCGGTGGCCGTCGCTGTCGCTGGGCCAGCTCCTGCGCAACGACATGATCGGCCGGCTGCTGGCCGAGCCCGAGCTGTCCGGGATCGACTGGTGCCGCGGCGAGCTGCCGCACAAGATGCACTCGATCACCGAGGTCACGCCGGCCGTGGACGTGCAGGCCGAGTCCTCCCCGCTGGTGCGGGACGCGCTGGAGGCGGCCGCGTGGGCCCGCCGGGCGGCCCGGTCGAAGGTGCCGACCGACGTGCTCCGCCGGCTGCGGGGCGGGTCCGCGCGGGCCTGACGGGCGGCGGGCCGGGTCAGGGCCGCCCGCCACCCAGCGCCCGGCGCACCGCGGGCCGGAGGCCCGGCAGCTGGCCGGACAGGTCCCGGATCGCCGGGTACGCCGGCATCCCCTTGACCAGGAACGTCGCCGCCGTGTCGGTCGCGTTGACGTCGACCCGGCGGACGGCGAAGGGGCCGCCGGCGCAGTGGGTGGCGAAGGCCACCCGGAAGCCGGCCGCCGCAACCGCCCGCCGGGCGGCCTCGTCGTGGTCGCCGTACGGGTAGGCGAAGGCCGCGGGCCGGCTGCCGACGACCTCCTCGAGCAGGTCCGCCGCTCCGGTGACCTGTTCGGCCAGGCGCTCGGCGGGCAGCCCCGGCAGGGCGGTGTGGTCGAGGCCGTGCAGGCCGATGTCGAGCCCGGCCTCGTGCAGGGTCCGGACCTCGCCGGCGGTCAGCAGCGGCTCGTCCGGCATCTCCGGCATCCAGCCGGAGACGCCGCCGAGGCGGCCCGGGAGCACGAACACGGTGGCCGGCATGCCCAGCTGACTCAGCAACGGCAGCGCCACGTCGTGCACGGAGCGGAAGCCGTCGTCGAAGGTGAGCAGGAAGTCCCGGGGCCCGCCGCGACCGAGCAGGTAGTCCTCCAGCCGCAGCGGCCGCCGGCCGAGCCGCAGCAGGGTCCGCAGCTGTCGCTGCAGGGCGCCGGCCGGGACGAACAGGCAGTGCGGGTCGGTGGCGGCCGGGCGCACTCCCACGGCGTGGTACATGAGCACGAGCGGGCCGCCGCGCCGGGACCACGCCCTCACCCGGTCACCTCGTTGGGGTAGCCCCGGTCGAGGGTTGCCTGTTCGGCCTGCGGGCCGGCCCCCAGGACGATCCGGGCCTCCGGCCGGGGCCGGCCCGACACGGGGTCGTAGGCGCAGGTGACGCGCAGCGGCCAGGACCGCCCGGTCCAGCGCGCCGGAAGTCCGGGCCCGCGGTCGACCGCGCCGCGGTAGGCGTAGGTGGCGAACCCACCGGACAGCTCCACGTCGGCCGGCCCGGGCCGGTGCAGCGCGAGCCCGGGCGGGCCGAGGTCGCCGTACTCGACCCGCCGCCCGGTGCAGCCGGAGAAGTTCGGGCCGCCGCGGCGACGG
This sequence comes from uncultured Actinomycetota bacterium, assembly GCA_963803135.1. Taxonomy (GTDB): domain Bacteria; phylum Actinomycetota; class Actinomycetes; order Mycobacteriales; family CADCTP01; genus CADCTP01. Next base: position 59,797 of record CAWDLH010000001.1, read on the forward strand.
CAGCTGAAGACGGCCAGCCGGAGGTGCCCGACCACGGACTGTCCAGTCGCGTGCAGGTCGACCACCGCGTAGGCGACCACGAGCCGGCCGCCGTCATGGTCCACCGGCACGCCGCGGAACCACAATCGGGCCACCAGGCCCGTGGCCCCGGCCGGCGGGTCCGGCAGCGGGGTCGGCGCGGTGGCCGGGACGGCCACCGGCTGCCACGCCCGGCCGGCCGGCTCCGGGGCTCCGGCCACCCCGCCGGCGCTCGGGACCGGCGCCGGGCCGGTGGTCTGCGGCGCGGTGATGCGGGACCCCACGCTCTCCGGCGCCGGGTCCCCGCCGCCGGCCACGCAACCGGTGAGGCTGCCGACCGCTGACCCGATGAGCAGCCCGGTGACCAGCGACCCGGCCCTCCGGGCGGCTGTGGTCCGGGTCCGCGGCGGGCGCGGGCCGGCGGCCCGGCGCCCGTTCGGGGTCCGGGTCCGCGGCGGGCGCGGGTCCGCCGCCCGGCGCCCGTTCGGGGTCCGGGCCCGCGGCAGGGCCGGGCCGGCTGCTCGCCGCCCGGTCACGAGTCGGGCTCCGGGCGCCGGGCGGCGCGGCCGGCGAGCAGCGCCCAGACCGCCGCGGCGGCCAGGGCGGCCCCGATCAGCGCGGCCCCGCGCAGGAGCGTCCGCGGTGGCCGGGGCTCGGCGTCCCCCGGCACGGCCCGGGCGGTCAGCTCGCCGGTCACCAGCTCGTCCCGGGCGGTGTCCCGGACCAGCACGTCGGCGATCGCGTTCGCGACCTGGGCGGCGCGGACCCGGTCGGCCAGCGTGACCGTGACGTCCAGGTTGCCGGTGCCGGCGGCCAGCGCGGCGGTGCTCGCGTTGCGGAGGTCCGCCCGCTCACCGGTGGTCGTGGCCGCCGCGGCCAGCACGTCCGCAGACGTGGCCAGGACGGCGTACTTCTGGCCGACCAGCTGCACGGTATCGGCGCCCACCTGGGCGTCGGGCCGGGGCAGGACCGACACCACGGCTCGGGCCGCGTACCTGGTCGGCAGGCTCTGCACCAGCGCCAACCCGAGCAGGGCGAGCACGGCGAACACCACCCCGGCGACCAGGGCGGGGGACCGCCGGGACGCGGAGCGGCGGCTCTCCCGGGCCACCGGCGGATGGACGATCTCACTCACCACGCGTGTCAACTCCCCGAAGGCGGAACGGCTTGGGAACGGATAGTAGTCAGTCTGTCGCGACGAGTTATCAACTCCGGGTCGGACGGAGGTGGTCCTCCGGAGTGGGGTGATGTCCGGTCCGGGACCCTTGGTGGGCGGAAGACGGGCCAGGTGGCGTTTCGGGACGACCCCGTCGCCTCTGATGCGCGGTGCCCGATCCGCGGATCATAGTAGCTGTAAGTAGTCGAGCAACCCCACTGCGTGAGCAGAGGTTCGGCCACGGAGGCTCTCATGAAGATCAACACCTCACCCACGATCACCGCCATCCACACCGCCGCGCATGCCCGCCGATCCGAGCACTGGCGGCTGGTCAGCACGGCCGCCGCACTCGCCCTGGTCGCTCCGGTGCTGTGCGCCGGACCCGCGTTCGCCGGCTCCACGGCCACCGACAAGACGTCCGCCCGCCTCGGCGCGGGAGCGACGGCCGGCGCTACCGCGAGGCTGGGCCTGACCGAGCACGCGGTCGGGATCAACTTCCACGCCATGTGGACCTCGTACACCGACGCCCAGCGGACCATGGTGCTCGACAAGCTCGCCGCCGCCGGGGTCGACTCGGTCCGGATGGACGTGTCCTGGGTGATGCTCCAGCCGACCAACGGCACCAGCTACGACGCCTGGGGCGTCGCGTTCATCGACCGCGTGATCGCCATGGAGAACCAGCGCGGCATCAAGCCGCTCGTCATGCTGTGGCTCACCCCCGGCTGGGCGAACGCCAACGCCGGCCAGCGCATCCTGCCGACCAACCCCGCCGACTACGCCAGGGCCGCCCAGTGGGCCGCCAACCGGTGGCACGGCAAGGTCGTCGGCTGGGAGGTCTGGAACGAGCCCAACGACACCGGATTCATGAAAGGCGCCGACCCGGTCGCCTACACCCGGTTGCTGAAGGCCGCCTACCCCGCCGTCAAGGCCGGCGACCCGACCACGTCCGTCGTCACCGGCGGCACCTCGTACAACGACGACAAGTGGATCGGCCGGATGTACGACGCCGGAGCCAAGGGCTACTTCGACGCCGTCGGCACCCACCCGTACCAGGGCTTCGCCGACGCCGACCCGGCCCTCGCCGACGACGGCAGCATGTACACGTTCAGCCACGCCAAGGCCGTCCGTAACCTCATGGTCGCCCGCGGCGACGGCGCCAAGCCGATCTGGTTCACCGAGTTCGGCTGGTCCACCCACGCGAACACCGCGAGCACGCCCAACTGGAACCGTGGCGTGAGCGAGAGCGTCCAGAGCACCTACCTCGCCAAGGCAGCCGGAATCATCGGGAGCACCATGCCATGGGTCCAGCGGGCCTACTGGTACGCCGACCGCGACACCACGACCGGCAACGTCCAGTACGACAACTACGGCCTGTTCCACAGCGACCTCACCGCCAAGCCCGCCCTGACCGGACTGGCCCAGGCGAACGCGTAGTGGCCGCGACCGGCCCGGCGGACGCCACCAGCACTCCGACCAGCAGCCAGACCAGGATCTGCAGGACCGGGTTGCGCAGCGGGAAGTCCACCAGACCCTGACCCAGCAGCGCCGCGAGCGCCGCAGCGGCCCCGACGAGGACACCCTCGCCGGGGCCGCCGCATGTCCGGGCCAGGGTGACGGTGCGGACGACCGTCGCGACGACGGCGGTCAGCGCGGCCAGCCCGATCAGGCCCTGCTCGGCGCCCAGTGTGAGCACGAGGCTGTGGGCGTGCAGCGGGGTGGTGACCCGCAGCGGGTCGTCGAGGCCGGCGAGCTGCGGGTAGCCACCCGGTCCGACACCCAGCAGCGGGTGCTCGGACCACAGGCCGACCGCCGCCCGCCAGATGGCCGGCCGGTCGTCGTACGGGCTGCGCGTCCCGGTGACCAGCGAGCCGGCCCGGTCCACCAGCACGGACACCACCGGCGCGGCCGGAGCGGCCAGCACGGCGGCACCGGCCACCAGCGCCAGCGTCGCCGCCAGGCCGGCGGCCCGGCGGCGGGCCGCCGGGCCCACCAGCACGGCCAGCACCACCAGGCCGACGGCCGTCCCGATCCAGGACCCGCGGGACAGGCTGAGCGCGAGCGCTCCGGCCGCCACGGCGGCCGCGGCGCCGGCCGCGGCCCGACCGGCCCGGGAGAGCCCGGCACCGAGGGCCAGGCCCAGGGAGAGCAGCAGCACCGCCGCGGCGAAGCCGCCGAGGTCGTTGGGTTGCCCGAACACCCCCTGCGCACGGTCCAGGACCAGCGCGCCGCCGAACTCCGCCCGGGCCGACGTCCCGCCCACCAGCCCGGTCGCGCAGGCGACGGCACCCGCGGCGCAGGTGACGCCAGCGAGCAGCCGTACCGATCCCGGATCCGGGCAGGCGAGCGGGACGGCCACGGCCAGCGCGAGGCCGAGGGCGTAGCCGAGATCGAGCCGCAGCGCCGCCGCCGGATCGGCCGCCGTGACCGTGGCCAGCAGCGCCGAGGCGACCAGCAGCGCCGCGGCCGCCAGCACCGGCAGCCCGGCCAGCCCGGTGACCGCGGCCGCGCCGGCCGGCCGGCGCACCAACTGGAGGCCGACCAGTCCGACGGCCACCAGCACCGCCAGGTACGCGGGCGCGAGCGGGAGCCCCGTGGGCACGTTGCCGACCGCGAGCGCCGCCGGCACCAGGCAGACCGCGAGCACCGGCCGGCGTCCGGCCAGGATCGCGACCAGCGCCAGCGCCGCCAGCCCGGCACCGGCCGCCGCCACGCCGACCGCGCTCACGGCCGCCGCCCGACCGCGCCGCGCACCACTCCGCTCGCGGCGCCGGCTGCCTTCGCCAGGTCCCGCAGCGCGGTGACCGCGGGCAGCACGACCAGCGCGACCGCCGCAGCCGTCGGCCGGCCCGCCGCGGGATGGCGGAGGACCCGGACCGCCGGCAGCGAGAGGTAGCCCGCCGCACCGGCCGCCACGGCGGCCCATCCGGCCCGGCCGCCCCAGGCCAGCAGCGCCAGCCCGACCGGGTACGCGGCCAGCCGGAGGGCGTCCCGGCCGAGCAGCCGCGGGTCCCGGGACCGCCCGCTGCCCTGCCCGTAGCGGAAGTACATCCGGGCGGTGGCCCGCAGCGACGGCCGCTGGACCCAGTCCACCTCCGCGTCGGCGACGAGCACGGCCGGCGTGCCCGCGGCCACGGCGGCCCGCCCGAACAGGACGTCCTCCCCGGTCTGCAGGTGCTCCGGGAACCCACCCGCCGCCCGCCACGCCGCCACCGGGAAGGCCACCGAGCGGCCGGTCGGCATCGTCGGGTCGTACACCCGGCCGAACAGCCGCCCGTAGCCGCGGACCAGCGGGCCTGGTCGGCGCAGCTCGGTGGGGTCGGGGTACCCGGTCGCGGCCAGGGCGACCTCGACCGGGTCCCGGGCGACCGCCCGGTAGACGCCGGTGAGCAGGGTGTCCGGCCGGTCCCGGGCCGCCGCCCGCAACGCGGCCAGCCAGCCCGAAGCCGGCTCGCAGCCCGCGTCGGTGCAGGCGACGACCGCGTTGCCGGCGGCGGCGATTCCGGCGTTGCGGCCGGCGCTGATGCCCGCCCCGGGCCGGACCAGCAGGCGGACCCGCGGGTCGGCCGCGGCCAGCGCCGCGACCCGCTCGGCCGTACCGTCCCGGGACCCGCCGTCGACGACGACCACCTCGTCCTGCGGGTCGGTGCACTGGGTCCGGAGCGTCTCGACCAGCCGTCCGGCGGCCCCCGCCTCGTCGAGGACGGTCATGACGACGCTCACCGGCGGGCCGCCGGACAGGCCGGCCCCGGGCCGGCAGGCGACGGCGGCCAGCAGGCGGACCAGCCGGTCGGCGCACTGCGCCGGGGTGGGGTGGTCGGCGGTCAGGTCCCGCCCGGCCGCGCCGGCCCGCTGCCGGGCGTCCGGGTCGGCGAGCCGGGAGAGCGCGGCGGCGACGGCGCCCGGGTCGCCCGGCGGGACGGCCAGCCCGGCCCGCCCGGCGAGCCGGTCGGTCACCGGGCCCCCGGTGGTGGCGACCACGGGCACGCCGGCGACCATCGCCTCCAGCGCGGTCGACCCGAACCCCTCCCGGGCCGGGCCGGCGCCGGCGGTCTTGGTCAGCACCGCCACCGCGTCGACCCCGGCCAGCAGCCGGGCGGCCTCCGGGATCGGCCCGGTGAACAGCACCCGGTCGAGCACCCCCTCGGACTCGGCGAGCCGGCGCAGCCGCTCGGCCTCCCCCGGCTCGGCCGGGTCGGGACCGCCGACCACGGCCAGCCGCCAGCCCTCGGCGCCGGGCCGGCCCAGCGCCCGTACGGCGTCCTCCACGCCCTTGTAGCGGACCAGCCGGCCGACCGCGGCCAGCACCGGCCGGGGGTCGTCCGGCGGCAACCCGTGACCGGCCAGGGCGACCCGGGCCAGCGGCCGGGCCAGCGGGGCCACCGGCCGGGGCGGCGGCACCACCGTGACCTCGACCCCCGGGCAGCCGGCGGCCAGCGACGGGGAGGTGGCCACCACCGCGTCGACCAGCCGGGTCAGGCCGCTGGTGAGCCGGCCCTCCCAGGTGTGGTCATGCTTCACCCACACGCAGCGCAGCGCGGCCGCCCGGGCGGCCGGCGCCGCGACCAGGCCCGCCTTGATGCCGTTGGCGAGCACCACGTCAGGCGGGCCGTCGGGCCCGGGCCGGCGCAGCAGCCGGGCCAGCCGGGCCGACGAGCGGAGCAGGTCGAGCGCCCGGCGGCCGGTGGGCAGCACCCGGACCGGGACGCCGAGCGCCGCCAGCTCCTCCCGGAGCGGGCCGTCGCCGAGCAGCACCGCGTCGACCGCAAGCCGGTCGGTGGACCGCAGCAGGGTCAGCAGCCACAGCTCGGCCCCGCCCACGAGCCCGTACGGGGCCACCACCGTGACCCGCAGCGGCGCGCTCACCGGGCGTTCCGGGCGGCGGCCGGCGACCAGCCGGCGTCGGAGCGGACCAGCCTGCGCAGTACCGAGGCCTGCCCGGGGTCGATCCTGTGGCCGAGCAGCAGCCAGCCGCCGGCGTACCCGGCCGCGGCCAGCGGTCCGACCTGCACCAGCGGCAGTGGCAGCAGCAGCGCGGCCGCGGCCACCAGCGCGCCGCCCGCCGCCGGCAGCATCGGGCGGAGCACGGCCGGGTGGCCGGCCCGCCGGACCACCGCCGGGTACAGCAGCACCGCCTGCATCCCGTACGAGGCCGAGGTCGCCAGAGCCGCGCCGGTCGGGCCCCACACCGGGATCAGGACGAGGTCGAGGGCGACGCTGATGACCAGCGCCCCGATGCTGCCGAGCAACAGCACCGGGCTGGGTCCGGTGGACAGCACCACCATCCCGGCCAGGAAGCCGGCGCCGAACAGCAACGGGGCCGGCGCGAGCCAGGCCAGCGTCGCGCCGCCGGACCGGGCGAAGTCGTCGCCGTAGAGCAGGCGCAGCACGTCCGCGCCCCGGCACCACAGCAGGACCGCGTACGGGAGGAAGACGGTGGCCAGCACGGCCAGCACCGCCTCGCCGGCCCGGCGCAGCCGGTCCGGGTTGGGCTCGGCGGCCATCCGGGGGAACACGCCGCGGGCGACCGTCCAGGACACGAACACCACCGTCTCCAGCAGCCGGTAGGACGCCGCGTACTGGCCGGCGGCCGCGGCGCCGGCGAGCCCGGCGAGGAGCAGCGCGTCCAGCCGGAACAGTGCCATCGAGGCGACCGAGTGCACGCCGGCCGCCCAGGACGACCCGACCAGCCGGCGGATCGGGCGCGGCCCGGCCTCCCGGCGGCGGGGCCGCACGCCGAGCCAGGCGACGCCGGCGGCCATGCCGGCGAAGCCGGTGAGGGTTCCCACCAGGTAGGCCACGGACAGCGCGGGCAGGCTGCCCCAGATCGCCAGCGCCGCCGTGGTCAGCCCGGCGGTCAGCGCCCGCTGCACCAGCTGCGCCGCGGCGATGACCGCCGTGGACTCCAGGGCCACGGCGGCCGACCGGTACGCGTCGGTCGCGGTGTCCACCAGCCAGGCAACCACGACCGCGCCGACCGCGAGCGCCATCCCGGCCGGCAACCCGACCGCGAGGTCGACCCCGCCGAGCACGGCCGCGAGCCCGAGGGTCACCCCGACCCGCATGCGCAGCAGCGTGCCGAGCAGCCCGGGCAGCGCCTCGGGGTCGCGGGCGGCCCGCTGCACCAGCACGTTGTCCAGCCCCCAGGAGGACACCACCGACAGCAGGGCGCCGAGCCCGAGCGCCACCGAGAACACCCCGAAGTCCCGCAGCGGCAGCACCCGGGCGGCGCCGACCACCACGATGAACGTCCCGATCTTGCCGATGACCTCGCCCGCGGTGAGCAGCGCGACGGTCCGGGCGGTACGCACCGCCCGAGGCGGGGGCTCAGCCACCGGACCGCACAAGGACCGCGGCGACCGTCCGGAGCATGATCTTGACGTCCAGCCACAACGACCAGTTCTCGATGTAGAAGTTGTCGTGCCGGGCCCGGGCGCCGATCGACGTGTCGCCGCGCAGCCCGTTCACCGCGGCCCACCCGGTGAGCCCGGCCGGCACCCGGTGCCGGTCGGCGTAGCCGGGGAAGCGGCGGCTGAAGTCCTCGACGAAGTACGGCCGCTCCGGCCGCGGACCGACCAGCGACATGTCCCCGCGCAGCACGTTGACCAGCTGGGGCAGCTCGTCCAGCGACGAGGCCCGGAGCAGCCGGCCGACCGGGCCGAGCCGCGGGTCGTCCTTCAGCGACCACAGCGTGCTGGCCTCCCGGTCGGAGGACGGCCGCAGCGTCCGCAGCTTGAACATCGTGAACGGCCGGCCGCTCGTACTGATCCGTTCCTGCCGGAACAGCACCCCCGGCCCGCCTTCCAGCCGCAGCGCGACGGCGCAGCAGGCGATGACCGGGGCGGCGATCACGAGGCCGGCGAGCGCCACCACGACGTCGACCGCCCGCTTGCACCGCCAGGTCCGGCGATGGTTGCCCGCGGGCCGCATCCGGACCACCGGGATGCCGCCCACGGTGTCGGTGTGCCGGCACACCTGATGCAGCTCGTAGAACCGGGGCACGAAGAAGACCTGGCAACGGTGCCGGTTGCAGGTCCGAAGGATGCGGACCAGGTCGGCCGGCCGGCCGGTGCCGAACGCGACGATCACGCAGCCGGCCCGGTACGCGGTGAGCGTCGCGTCCAGGTCGCTGACCCGGCCGAGCAGCGGGGCCGGTAGGGCGCGGGTCCGGGGCGCCTCCGCGTCGTCGAGGTAGCCGACGGGCCGCAGGCCGTACTGGCGCCGCTCGAGGAGGGTCTCGCCCAGCTCGAGGCCGAGGGCGGTGCTGCCGATGATCACCGTGGGACACGGCGTCCCCTGCCGCCGGCTGCGGCGGATCAGCGGGTAGATCACGGCCCGGGCCCCGATGAGCACGGTGGCCGCGACGAGCAGCGAGGGCAGCAGCCGGGACGGCGCCTGGACCGCGCCCGCGCCGGTCGCGTCGGACACGGCCACGCCGACCGCCACCCCGAGCACGCAGCTGCCGCACAGGCGCGGCAGCTCGTCCAGCACGGACAGCGTGAGCCGGGGGCGGTCCAGCCCGGTGCAGATCGAGGCGAGCACCGTGCCGACGGCGGCGAACAGTGCCACCCGGGCGGAGCCGGCCGTGGGCCAGAGCCCCAGCAGGAGCGCGAGCAGGTCCACGGCCGGCAGCAGCCGGACCGGATCGGTCACCGGAGGCCGGCGCCCCGCCGGACCGGACGCTCGGACCCCGGACGGCGGCCTCCGCTCCGCCGCCCCGCGGGTCCGCGCCGGCCCGGTGCCGGCCCGGTGCCGGTCCGGTGCCGGGTCGGGCGCCAGGAGCAGATCCGCCGGGTCGGCCGCCGCGACGCCGGCGTGACCGGACATCCTGGCTCCGGCCCGGCCGGGCGCGGTGGCGGTCGCCCGCTCCGCCGGCCGGCGGTGAGCGGGCGGCGCACCCGGCGCCGGGCCGCTCGGTCCCGCCCGGTCCGCGGCTCCGGACGGCCCGGGTCGGGCCGGCCCGGGACGGAGGACGTCGTGGGTCATCAGCACAATCCCCTCTGTTGTGACGTGATGAGGCCGGTACGTACCGGCGGTCGATCAGAGACCCGGGCGGACCAGGTAGGAGTAGACGTCCCGGACGCGGGCGGCGCTGCCACGCAGGTCGTGGGCGGCGCACGCCCGGGCCCGGCCGGCCGCGCCCTCGGCGTCGGCGTACGACGGCACGCCGAGCCGGGCCGCGACGGCCGCCGCCAGCGCCGGCACGTCGCCCACCGGGACGACGGCACCGCCATCGGGTGGCAACGCCTCCCGAGCCCCGCTCACCGCGGTGGTGACCACGCTGCGGGCGCTGGCCATCGCCTCGAGCTGGACCAGGGCCTGGTCCTCCCAGCGCGACGGCAGCACCACCACGTCGGCCGCGGCGTACCACGGCCGGGGGTCGGTGACGTTGCCGGCGAACCGGACCGATTCCGGCGCCATCGCCTCCAGCGTCGCCCGCTCCGGGCCGTCGCCGACCAGGACGAGCCGCGCGTCGGGGACGGCGGCGAGGACCGCGGGCCAGGCCCGCAGCAGGATGTCCTGGCCCTTCTGCGGCCAGAGCCGGGCGACACAGACGGCCGTGGGACCTTCCGCGAGCGCCAGGTCCGCCCGGGCGCGCTTCCGGGTGAGCTCGTCCTGGGCACCGAACCACTCGGTGTCGACCCCGTTGGGTACGACGACCCCGGGAATCCGGATGCCCCGCCGTTCCGCTTCCTCCTTCTCCTGCTCGCTGGCACAGATCACCCGATCCGCCCAGCGCGTGGCATACCGCTCCCAGGTCGTCGAACCGACCCGTTGCCAGCCGGCGGCGGCCCAGAAGGACCATGCGTGCGGCTGGAAGACGGTCGGCCGGCGACCGCGGACGGCGAGCCGCCCGGCGAGCCCGGCCTTCGCGCTGTGCAGGTGGACGAGGTCGGCACCGACCGCCTCGACCACGCCCTGCAGGTGCAGGGCCTCTCTACCCGTGGTCGCCCCGGGTGCCCGGGTGGCGTGCCACGCGAGTACCCGGGCGCCGGCTGCTTCCGCCTCGACCGGGAGGGGTCCGGAGGGCGGACAGGCGGCGTACACGTCCCAACCGGCCCGGATCTGGTCCTCGACCAGATGGCGGACGACACGGGCGACCCCGTGACTGGTTGGCTGGCTGACGTGGATGACCCGCGGCATGCGCGCACTGTAGTCGACTATGACTACAAGTAATCAACCCGGGATGCTCATCTCGTCGCGATTCGGCGCCGGCCGGAACCGGCCAGCCCGGTTACCGCAGCGGCGGGCCACCGGCAGGCCGCCACGTGTCAGCGTGGCGACTACTGGTGGCGTCCCCGGCGCTCCGATTCCCGAATGTCGGGCAGATCCACGCCGGCGCGTCCGAGGGCCCGGTTCCGGACCGGCCGCCCGTTGACGGTCACCCGCAACCGGTGCCGAGACTCGTCGTCGGTCCGGACCGGCTCGACGGCCAGGCGGGGGAGGACCTTGGCGATCGTCAGCAGCGTGCCGCCGATGACGAGCAGAGCGACGGCGAGCCAGAGCTGCCCGAGCAGCGCGGCGGTGCCGGTGGAGGCAAGGTAGCCGGTGGTGCCGAGGGTCGTCGTGGGTGACGAGTACATGGTGGGACCAACTCTCCGTGCTGGAAGGGACGAGATGAGGGTGGTGCCCGGCCGCGGCCGGCGTCAGGTGGGGCGCCAGCCGCCCTTGCTCCCGCGGGCGAGGCTGAGCACGGCGCCGAGGTGGATGCCGACGAGCAGGATGCTGTAGGCCTGCTCCGGGAGGACTGCGGCGGCCGTCCAGCGGGCTCGCCGGCCCATCGGCCACACGGTCACCGTCCGCTCGACGAGCAGGACCAGGGTCGGCAGCAGCCACAGCCACGAGAAGCCGACGCCGCGGACGAGGCCGAGGGTCACGGCCAGCAGGACCAGGTAGTACACGGTGCACAGCGAGGCGAGCAGGAGACCCGCCTGTTGGCGCCAGTAGGTCCAGCGCAGGTGCCCCGGCAGGCGGCGGCCGTACTGGGTGATGTTCCGCATCGCGCCGAGGTACCAGCGGTGCCGCTGGGCGGTGAGGGCGCGGACGGTCTCCATGACGTCGGTGACCACGACGGCGCCGCTGCTGACGCAGTCCCAGCCGAGCGTCCGCAGCGCCAGGGTGAGCTCGTTGTCCTCGGTGAGCGAGTGGGTGTCGTACACCCCGACCGCCGGCGCCAGGCGGCGGCCGTCCTGCCGGGCGCGCCGCACGTCGCGCAGGGCCCGGACGGAGAACAGGGTGCCGGTGCCGGTGAGGACGGCGCACCGGTCGCCGTGCCGGCGAGGCTCCCACGAGTACCGGAAGTACTCCATCCGCTGCAGCAGCCCGAGCGTCGTCGCGGCCGGACGGCCCTGGAACAGTCCGCCGACGCCGCCGACCCGGCCGGTGAGCCTGGCCGTGCTGGCCTCAACGAAGTCCGGCTGCATCAGCGTGTCGGCATCCATGACGAGGACCGCGTCGTCGTCGGTGAGCGTGCCGTCGAGGGCGTCCAGCGCCTGGTTGAGCGAGCCGGCCTTCCGGTCGGTGTTGCCGGTCGTGACGAACGTCGAGGCGCCGGCCGCCCGGGCCAGCTCCGCGGTCTCGTCCGTGCAGTTGTCGGCGACGACGAGCACCAGGTCGGCGGGCCTGGTCTGGGCCAGCACCGTGCGCACGGTCTCGGCGATGCCGGCCGCCTCGTTGTGCGCGGGGATCAGCACGATCACCTGCCGGGTCGGGACCACCGGCCGGTGGACGTCGGGCGGCGTGGTCAGAGTGCTGGCCGCCGCCGCTGTCTTCGCCCCCGTCATGAGACCAATTATCGTCACGCTCAGTGACGGTGCAACGTGGTCCAGCGACGTTCCGACGCACAGTGACTACGCTCAGTAGCGAAATCTGTCCGGCAATACACCGGAGCGCCCCCATCGGCCCGGTCTGGGTAGAATTCCGGAGACACGATCGGCGTACTCGCACCTGACCTGCACCCGGCCGTGCACCGGTCGCGCACCGGTGCCGCACCCGGCCCGCACCATGGCAACAACTCGGCTCCGCCGGACGGGCCCGCGGTCGGCGTGGCTTCCGGCCCGAGCCGGGCGTGCGGCAGACTTCAGCGGGTGGAGTTGCTCGTCGCGCGCAACCCGGATCCGGACAGTGCCTTCCACGACGGCTTCCGGGAGAAGACCCGAACGCGCCAACAGCGTGCCGCAGCCGAGGGCCAGGATCCGACCGGCCTCGCTGATCGGGAGGAGCGGCAGGTACGCCTGGGACAGGCGGACGTAGCCGTCGTCCGTTCCTCGGGCCGCCAGTCGGGCGGCGATCGTCTCCAGGACCGGCGCATCCAGGGTCGGAGCGAGGCGGAAGATCTCCCGGTCGTCCCGAGCGGGAGTCGCAGTCGCCGCCGCGGCGTCACTGTGCCGGTGGTCGCCCATCGTCGGCTCCTTGGTCTGATCCGTATCGATCGTCGGCGGTGTCTCTAGGTTCGGTCGACGGACATCGTGCTGACCGGGGGCAGCAGCAGGTCGGCGTGGATCAGCACCCGGTACGGCCGCTGCCAGGTGATCGCCGCCATGTGAGCCGCGTTCCGGCCCCAGGTCAGGCCGTCGAGCGTGGCCGGGGTGCGCGGCGGCAGCGGCTCCCGGGCGACCGCGTGCGTGCGGTCGTCCAGCGAGCCGCCCCGCCTCACCAGGTGCCCCCACGACAGGTCGTCCCAGCGACCGGCGCCGTGGGACAGGTCCGAACCGTCCTCCGCCGCGACGTCCAGCCCGAACCGCGGGCCGGTCGCCGGCTCCTCGATCGTGACGTACCAGCCGGCGGTCTTCTCGGTGCCGTCGCCGGCGGCTCGGTCGCCGCGCAGGGCGCTCGCCTTCATCGGATAGCCGTAGAAGACGGTGCGGCGGTCCAGCGCGCCCTGCAGGATCGGTTCCTGGTACACGGTCTCGTCAGGGACCACGGTGTCGCTGTCCCAGACGCCGCGGATCAGGTAGACGTGCGCATCCGGGTACCGCCGGAGCAGGTCGGCGCGGACCAGCACCACGGTCAGCGCACCGGCGGACAGCCCGATCAGGTTGCCGCCGAGACGCGGGTCGGTCCAGCCGGAGATCTCCCCGATGTCGTCCGCAGCGCCCGGCCCGCTGTCCCAGAACCGGTGGAAGAACGTGAACGAAGGCAGGGTCGGGAACTCCCGCCACACCAGCTCACGGGCCAGCTCGTGGTTGGCCCCGGCCAGGAACGCGGCCACGAAGTCGTCGTCCGCGTTCAGCAGGGCGACCCGGTTCTCGGCCAGCTGGTCGGAGCCGGGCAGGAAGAACCGCGGGTCCATCCGCACCAGGTCGAGGTAGAGCGGGTCGGTGAAGACCGGGTGCAGGACGACCCGGCTGGGCAGCGCGCCGTCCGCGGTGAGCAGCCCGGACAGTGCCGGGATCCGGTCCAGCAGCCCGGCCGTGACCGCGGCCAGCGGGTCGAGCCCGGCGATCACCACCTCCGCCGCCGCGGACAGGTCGGCTACCGCCGCCTCGGCCCTTGCCGCCTCGGCCCTTGCCGCCTCGGTCGGCGCGGCACGCGACGTGCCGGCGGCGGGCGGCTGGGCGGCCCGGCGCGGCCCGACTCGAACGGTGTGTAGCTCGCCCCCCAGGGCCAGAGCGCCGGCCAGGGTCCCGTCGAACCGGGTGCCGCTCGGTGCGACGACCGAGGTGGAGCCGAGCACCGTCAAGCTGAGCGTCGACACGGTGGCGGTCAGCGGGGTGCGGGCGGCGACGGCGTCGCCGGCGTCCGCCTCCAGCGCGGCGTCGTGGGTCCAGGCTCCGACCGGCAGGGCGAAGCTGGAGTAACCCAGAGTGTCGCGCAGGTCGGCCTCCGCCTGCGGGCTGGTCGCCGCGACGAACGCCGCGGTCACCGCGGGGGTGAGCGCGGTCTCGCCCGAGGTGGGCGGGTTGGCCCGCCACAGCCGGCCGAGTCCGCCGGCCGGCCGGGTGGCCCGCTGGAACGGCGCACCGACCAGCCCGCCGGGCACCGGGCCGCGGTCCAGCTCCCGGGCCAGCGATCCGGTTCCGCCGGGTACGGCCAGCCACGCGTGCGCCGGCCGGGTCACCTGCACCACCGAGCCGCTGTCCAGCGCCTGGACCTGCCGGGCGAGCACGCGGCCGGTCTCCACCGCGAGCAGCGCCGCGTCCAGGGCGCGCCCGGTCTCGGCCACCGCGCCGGCCTGTGCCCGGGCGGAGGCGAGCAGCGACTCCTGGTTGGTGCGCACCAGCTCGGCGCCCAGCCCCGCGACCGCCCGCAACTCGGGGATGAGGCCGAGCGACCGCAGCCAGGCCTGCGGGTCCGCGGCGTCGTCCGGCAGGTCGAACCGGCCGGCCTGCACCGAGCCGTACAGCGGCGGCGCCACGACTGGGTCGTCCCGGCGCGGGTCGTATCCGGCCGGCGGCTCGGCCGGCACGGTGATCCGGCGCGCGCCCCGCTCCAGCGGCGGTTCCAGCGTCCGCTCGAACCAGTCCTGGTAGTCCTCGGGTGCGCCGGCCCGGCGGACCCCCGGCGTCTTCAGCGCGCCGACGAAGTCCGCCCGCGCCAGCACCGGAGGCGGCGGCACCGGAGGCGGCGGCACCGGACGCGGCGGCACCGGACCGGGCGGCACCGGACCGGGCAGCACCGGGCCAGTCGCCACCGGACCAGGCCGCACCGGCCCGACCGGTGCCGAGCCGAGCTGGGGCGGGTCGCCCACCGGGGGACCGGGATGGCTGAGGTCCAGGTCCACCCGGCCCAGCGCGGCCTGCCCGTCCTCCGGCTCCAGCCGCTCGGCCAGCGACTCGAAGTCGCCACCGGGTCCGGTGCCGAACGTCCAGTGGTGGTAGACCGGCAGCCGCAGGGTGGCCTCGTCCAGGACCCGATCGCTCACGTCCCACGCCGGGGTGACCTGCCCGGCGACCGCGCCGTCAGCACCGAGCCCGGCCAGCACGCCGAGGTCGAACGCCGGCACCAGGCAGGCGTGCCAGGACTGGTCCGGCAGCAGCCGGCGCGGGCAGATCAGCCGGGTGAACGCGGCCGCCGGGTCGGCGTCCAGCCCCGCGGCCACCTCCGCCGCGGGCAGCGTGGACTGCACGTGCACCCAGGCCGCCGAGTCGGCCAGGTCGGGCAGCTCGGCGGACGGCACGGCCGGCGGCTCGATCCGCAGCACCGGCAGCGGGGCGCCGGGTTCCGGCCCGACCAGCACTCCCTCCTGCTGCCGGACCACGACGAGCACCAGCCACGGCCGCAGCTGGGCGTGGCTGCCGGCGCCGGTCGGGGTGTACCGCCAGGGCAGGTCGGCGCTGCCCAGCTCGACGAACGGGAAGTAGTTCGGCTCCACGTCGGCGGCGCCGTCCTCCGGCTGGGTACGCAGCACCAGGTGGGTTCCGACGCTGGTGACGTGCCCCGGCCCGGGCAGCCTGGCCGGCTGGCCGATGTCCTGGTGCCCCGCGATCCGTACCCACGGCTGGACCGCGGCGTCCGCCGGCAGCGGGCCGGACAGCGGGTCGGCGTCGGTGATCGCGCCGACCGCGCCGTACCGCAGCCAGGGCAGGAAATGCAGCTCGGCGTCGGCCATGTCAGCCCCCGTTCACGGCGTGGCTGGGCACGATTCGCAGTGGAGCCGCGCCGGCCGGCCGGGACCGGGCCAGCGCCCGGCGCAGCCCGACCGCGTCGGCGTACGGCAGCGTGCCGCCCACGCCGGCGGCGATACCGCCGCCCCACCCACTCACCGGCTCGGCGTCCAGGGCGTCCACCACCGCGTACCTCGTCGACCCCACCGCCAGCGCCGGCACCGCCACCGTGTACCGGTCGGACGCCGGCTTCGCGACCGCGCCGGTGGTCACCACGGCGTTCACCCCGGTCTGCATCCGGTCCGGGTCCAGCTTCGAGTAGTGCCAATCGGGCGGCTGCTCCGGCTCCAGGATCTTCTGGTCGTACCCCAGCACCACCGAGGCCACGTTCGCCGCCGCCGTCGGCGCCGTGTAACCGGTGCCGCTCAGCGTCACCCCGGCGTCCATCAGCTCGAACGACGGCGCGGACAGCCGCTCGCCCGGCGACATCCGGGTGTACTGGGCCGGCGCGAACCAGTCCTGCACCCGCTCCCACGCCGTACCGACCCCGGCGGTCAGCCCCGCGGCCTCCACGTCGAACCGGTTCTCGCCGGCCGGCACCAGCGCCCCGTACACCTCGATCTCCCGGTCCAGCGGCAGCACACTCTGCCGCACCTCGATCCGGCTGTCCGGGGCGAGCCACAGCCCGGCCTCCGCGACCGGGTCGAGCGGGCGCAGGCAGACGTCCGGCGTCGCAGCCACGGACGCGACCGCCGACCATGCCTCCGGGTCGGCGAGTGCGCGCTCCAACTCCGGCCACAGCGACACGGTCGCGTCCGCCTCGGTGGCCACCCCCGCGCCGACCGCGACCCGGAACCCGACGTCCCAGAACAGGAACTGGAACTCGGCGAACCCGGTGCCCGACCACGGGCTCGGGCCCTCCACGTGCAGCCGCAGCCCGACCGACAGCAGTGGCTCGCCGTCGGCCCGCACCGCCACCATCGCGTACATGTCCGCCGCGATGAGGAACGGGCTGAACGTGATCTGCACGTCGAAGCCGAACTTCCCGTCCGCGGAGAAGTCCACGCCGAGCGTGTGCATCCGCGCGACCGCGTACACGTCGGCGCCGAACTGCAGCGTGTTCGGCGTGATCGCGAGGTAGGCGTCGAGGCCGATCTCCAGCGACGGCTCCAGGTCGATCGAGGCCGACATCCGCCGGGTGTCCCGCACCGAGGCCGGCACGCTGCTCGGCGGCGACCAGCCGGGGTTGAACCCGCCGACGGTGAACAGGAAGTACGGCGCAGCGCCGGTGCCGACGGCGATGTACATCGCCATGTCTCCGGACAGCGTCAGGCCGACCAACTGCGAGTCGTAGATCGAGGCGGCGACCATGAGCGTGCCGGCGGCGAAGTCGATCACCCCGACCACGCCCATGTGCAGCTCGAGCAGCGGCAGGTCCGCGCTCGGCAGCACCGAACCCAGCTCGCCGACGACCGCCAGCCGCACGTCCGGCAGGGTGAGGATCACCCCGACCTCGGCGGTGACCAGCGACGGCGTGCCCCAGCCGATCTTCACCATGGTGCCGAACGCGTACTGCCCGTCCTGGCTCGGGAAGTACGCCTCGATGTCGGCGAGGATCCGGGTCGCGTCGGCGAGCGGGTCGGTGGGGAACAGCAGGCTGTCCAGCCGCCCCTCCCGGACGCCCTCGACCAGCGCCACGTCGTCCAGCGTCCGGTTCAGGCCCATGAAGCCGCCGACGCCGTTGAGGGTGAACCCGAAGCCGATCTGGATCGGGGTGAAGTCGGCGATCACCGACAGGAACAGCGACCAGCCGTCCGGGTCGTCCGGCAGCTGTGTCTCCACAATGCCGATCACGGTCAGGCCGAGGCCGAGCATCGCCAGCTGGGCCACCCCGGAGTACCGGCCGATCTCCGGCTCCAGCCGCAGGAACCCGCCGCCGGTGACGATGCCGTCGGCGTCGACGCCGATGCCGACCCCGTTGGGCGGCAGCAGGCCGAGCTCGACTCCGGTGTCGCCGAACCGGGCCAGCGCCGCCGGGTCGTCGGCGTCCACGAGCCCGGCGCGCAGCCCGATCCGCTCGACGACCAGAATGAACGGCCCGAGCACCAGCGAGAACGAGATGCCCGCTTCCAGGCTGGTGTCCCCGCCGGACCGGGCCACCGCGACGGTCAGCTCGTCCAGGGTCAGCGGTCCGATCGTCCTGTCCAGCGGCAGTGCCAGCTCGAACCCGGCCGACCCGCCGAACTGGAACCCGCCCGAGGACGACCAGCTCAGCTCCAGGTCGAAGCCGACCTCGAGCGGGGTGGACCCGGCCAGGCCGCGCACCATCGAGTCCGCGTCCCCGGGCGCGACGACGAGGGCGAGCCCACTGCCGGTCGCGTCCGGCACGGCCCGCACCCACACCTCGACGTCCGGCCCGGTGCCGCGCAGCGCCAGCCCCGCCTCCACCCCGCGCGCCTCCAGCCGCAGCCCGCCGGCGCTGCCGAGCAGCACGACCGGTTCGGCCGGGGTGCCGGTGACGACCAGGGAGGCGTCCACCGCCGGGCCGGTGCCGTGGAAGGAGACGTCGCCGGGCTGGATGAGGATGCCGGCGGCGCCGCTGGCGTCCAGCCCGCCGGTGAGCTGCAGCGTCCAGCCGTCCGCGAGCGGCACGCTGCCGGCGGTGCTGCCGTACGTCAGGTTCGTCAGCAGCAGCCCGGTGACCGGCCCGGCCGGAGTCTTCGGCGCCGGCACCAGCAGCGCGCCGAGCTCGGCCCAGCCGTCGTCCAGCTCGCCGTGCACCAGCGGCCAGACCAGCTCCCGGGTGTCGTCGAGCGCCGGGTTGCTCAGAATGTAGAGTTTGGACTGTCCACTTAGGAACAGCTCCCGCACCGGTGCGCGCCGGGCCGGCAGGCGGTACGGGTAGAGCAGCAGCCGCAGCTCCTCCAGCAGCGCGTCGTGCCGCCAGCCGCCCGACGCGCCCCAGTCGTACACGCCCTGCAGGTAGCCGGCCGGATCGCCGACCAGGTCGGCCAGCCGGGCGAACGACAGTGACTGCCGCACCCGCGACCGGCCCGGCCCACCGGGCAGTTCGGTCTCCTCGATCACGCCCGCGATTCGCAGCAGCCGGTGCAGCAGCGGGGATGCCGACTCCAGCCGGCGGGCGATCAGCACGCCGGGCAGCAGCAGCGCCAGGTCGGCCCAGTACGCCGGGTCGCGCAGCTCGTCCGGCAGGTCCCCGGTGGGCGAGAAGCCGTCCAGCGCGCGGACGTCGGACACGATCCCCTCGACCAGGTCCAGCAGGTCGAGCACCAGCGCACCGACCTGGTCCCCGCCGGCCTCCAGATCCGCGAGGATCTCCCGGCCCTGTGCCATCCACTGCGGCAGCGAGCTGGCCAGCGGGAGTTGCGCCAGCACGTCCTCGCTGATCTGGACGTCCCAGCCGAGGTCCCGGACCAGCAGCCGGAACAGCACCGGGTCGGCCACCGCCGCCTCCAGCGGCGCCAGCGCCCCGAAGAACGCGGTCGCGACCGGCGCGAGGATCGCGGTCACAGGCCTCCCACCGCCCGGTTGTACTCAGGCGCCTGCGGCAACCCCGAGTAGTCCGGCTGGAAGGAGCCGCGACCCTCGCCGATCGGCAACAGCGTGTCCGGGTCGAGGAGGTAGTAGGCCGGGTACACGTGTGGCTCCTCCGGCGGGACGGGCCACTTCCTGACCTGCTCCATCGTCGTCTTCAGCCCGGCCGGGACCGCGGCCAGGATGCCGTCGATCAGCAGCACCTCGTCGTCATCGGTCCACTCGGCTGGTGGCTTCGCAACCATGGTGCTGCTCTGCCCGCGGGCGGTGATGTAGACCCCGCGTAGCGACTTGGCGGCCTGGTACACCACGTCCGGCGAGACCCCGTCCGCCTCGACGATGTGGCCGGGGAACCGCACGTGCCAGCGCAGCACCATCGCGACAGCTCGCTCGGAGGTGAAGACGTCGCCGATCCTCACCGGTGACCCGCCGGCCGGGTCCGGTATCCCGCCGTCCCCGGTGCTGCCCCACGGAGTCGCCAGCACGTCCCGAAGCCGGATTCGGGCGTAATCCCAGCAGGCGCTGCGCCAGTCGAGCATGGTCCGGGCGGCCATCGCCCACCGGTACATCCAGTGCCAGCTGCGGTAGACGTTCCCGGCTGCCATCGCCGCGGCCAGCGCCTGGTCGGTCAGCGCCGTGCCCTCCGGCAGCGGCGTCGAGCCGCCGCCGACGTCCGGCTGGACGAACCAGCCCACGTACTTTCGCTGGGTGGCCAGGTACGCCTGCCCGGTGGTGCCCCACGCCGCCGCCGGCAGCAGCCCGAATCGACCCACGGCTTGGCTGAAGGTCTCGGCGTAGAACTGCTGCGCATAGGCGAGCAGGCCGGCCAACTCGCCGCGGATGACCGCGTTTTCGTTGACGTCCTTGGTCTTCGGGTTGTCCTTGCTGAACTGGCCGAACGTCCAGTGGCAGATGCCGAGGGAGACGAACGTGTTGTCGTAGGCGGTCAGCGAGTCCAGATGCCCGTAGCACTCCACCTCGGCAACCATCCGTACCGCCTTGAACGTCGACGTCGACTCCGGCAGCAGCGGGCCCGGTCCGCCAATCACGGCGTCGGACAGGAGCTCCGCCTCCGGCCAGTACTGCTGCCGCGGCGGCCAGGCCATCGGACCGCCGGAGTCCTCCCCGTCATGCTGGCCGACTACCCGCCACGGGTCACCCTGGTGCGTGGCCGGCACGGAGTAGTAGTCGCTGAAGTCGCGGACGAAGACCTGCAGCAGGTTGTTCTTCGTCGCGTCGTAGGCCCAGAGGTTGTCCAGCCCTCCGGCCACCTTGACCCGGACCTTCCGGTTGTTCGCCATCTCCCACGCCTCGGCCACCACCGGGCAGCGCCAGTTGTTCAGTTTCCAGCGGGCGATCGCGGCCCTGGTGTCCGCGTCCACGACCCCGGTGGGCTCGCCCGGGTATCGCTGCTCCGGCAGCACCGGCACCTGCTCCAGCCCGTCCGCGTACGGCACGGTGTCCCGCAGCCAGCGGGCGGTCGCCGGCATCTTCGCGTAGATCTGGAACTCGCGGACGGCCCAGTCGGTGGTCTGGCCAAACGCGGCCTCCGCCTTGATCATCGTGAAGCCGAGGCCGCGCAGGTCGCCCTGCAGTGCGGTCACCTCGGTACCGGTGTCGCCGCGCCGCAGCGTTCTCCCGCCGTACAGGTCGCCGGTCGGGGCCAGCCGGTAGCTGAGGAAGTCGACCGCGCCGGTGCGGTGCAGGACCAGTAGCAGCTCGGTCCAGGTCAGCACGTCCAACTCGGCCACGGTCACCGGGACGGCGGCATCCGGGCGCAGCGCGGCGTACATCCCGGCCAGCCACTGTCCCGGTTGGACGTCCACAACGGGCTGGGCAGCCGCCCCCTCGCGCAACCGCTCCAGCACGCTGTGCCGGCGGACGGCGAGCGGGTTCGGGGCTGGCGGCTGCTGCACCAGTGTCGACGGTGCCGGCAGGATCGATGTCTCCTGAGCCAGGAACGTGGCCAGCCCGAGGCCGGGTTGCCCGCCGCCACCGAGCAGGAAGTCGCGGACGCCCTGTCCGAGTTGGACGAGCGTGGGGCCGTATTGCTCCCACGCCTTCGGGTCGGGCAGGTCCGCGCCGGCGGACACGTTCCAGGTGCTCGGGTCCAACATGGACAGCAGTCCGGGCGTGGGCACGTCGCCCGGCGCTGGGTGCGCGCCCTGGTAGGCGGTGACGATGCCCTGCCGCAGGGTGCCGAGCAGGCTGTCCAGGGCGGGCGCGAGCCGGGAGTAGAGCTGCCCGCTGCCGGCGGTGAGCTCCAGGGTCAGCCAGCCGGCCGCGGTCGGGGTGAAACCGGCGGTCAGCTGGGGCGCCGCTGGCCAGCCGGCGCCGAAGTCGACCGGCTGCAGCGCGAGCGCGGCGCCCGGCGGCTCCTCCAGCGCGCCCATCCCGCTGCGCGGGCCCACCCAGAGGCCGACCCGGCCCGGCGAGCCGGCGCTGGTCCACGGGTGCGCCGGCGGTCGGCTCGGGCCAGATTGCAGCAGGTCGACGCCGGCCGCGTTGCCGTCGCCGAGGTCGATGACCGCCTCTCGGGCCTGGTAGCCGGCCAGCTCCAGCAGCAGCAGCGCGTGGTCGAGCTGCCAGACCAGTTGCTCGAAGTCGGCCGGCGGAGCGGCCGGCCCGGTCGGTTCCCCGCCGTGCCAGAGCACGGTCGGCACCACGAACACCGCTTCGCTCATGGCGCATCGGTCTCGGTGTCGGTGATCGTGACCACGTCGTGGCGCAGCGCCGGGGCGACCGGGTCGCGGCCGGGGCGCTTGCGGCGGCCGGCCCACAGGTGCAGGGCGCCGTCCGGGCTTCGGCACAGCTGGAAACCGCGGGTCACCCGCAGGCCGCTGGACGGGATCTCCTCCTCGTGCAGCAGCAGCCGGCGGTCCGGCTCCAGCACCAACCCGACCGCGCCGGTGGCACCGGCGGCGGTGGCCATCCGGCCGCGCTGCAGGCGCATCGCCGGCGCGGCCGGGTCGTCGGTGCGCACCGGAACCAGCGGGACGAAGTGCGGCGGCACCGGGGTGGACAACGTGTAGCCCCAGGCGCCGGGCGCGGGCGCCGGGGCCGGCTCGCCCGCCGGCGCGGTGGCGGCCCGGAACACCCGCCGGCCGGCGATGCCCTCCACCACCCGTTCCACCGCCCAGGCCAGGTTGGCCCCCTCGTCCCGACCGAACAGCACCTCCTCTACCGGGGCGCCGTTCTCGTGCGGCGGCAGCGTGGCCGGCAGCACCAGCCGGGGCGCTTGCCCGGCCGCCGGCGCCGGATCGTCGGTCAGCTCGAAGAACCGCCACGCCCGCCCGTCGCCCTCCCGGACGAAGTCCTGCGCTGCGGTCGAGTGGATCGGGTGCACGTGGCCGAACGAGTCGACCACCTCGACGGCGGCGACCTGGGCGAGCACGCCGCGGGGGAGGTCCACCGGCAGCAGCGACCAGTCGTCGCCGGACAGCGTGGCGAACGCGGCGACCAGGTATCGGGCCAGGTCCTGCGGGCCGCCCTGGATGTCGCCCCAGTAGACCGCGCCGTCCTCGAACGCCCACCAGCGCGGCGCCGGCATCCCGGCGTACGCCAGCGGCACCGGCACCATCTCGATCCCCCGCTGCACGGCGCCGGCGGCCAGCGTCGGTGCCGCATCGGCGGGCAGGTCGTAGGCGTCCCAGTCCAGGTGCCCGCCGGGGTAGCCGGCGGCCAGCAGCCGGGTCCCGCCGCTGAACCGTGGCGCGGCGACCTCGAAGCCGTACTCCATCCGCTCCGGATCCCAGCCGGCCGCCCGTTCATCCGGCGGCAGCACCGCGAACCCGTCGATGCCGGCCAGCCACCGGTCGGCCACCGCGACGACCGCCGGGTCCGGCGTCTCGCCGGCCCGCAGCGCGGCGGCCAGCGCGGTCGCGTCGAACGAACGGGTGGCGAGCAGCTCCAACTCGAGCCGGCCGCGCGGGTCGGCCCGGTCGTCCGGCGGCAGCCGGAGGGGAAATGCGAGTCGGAGCCGGTCGGCCAGGCCGGTGTCCGCCCCGGCCGCCACGGCCAGCCGCAGCAGCTGCAGTCCGGCCTCCGCGGCCAGCCGGAACCGGGCCGGACCGGCCCAGACCTGCTCGCACTCCACCCGGGACTCCAACGGCTCGCGGTCCGGGTCCAGCGGCTCCGGGTCGCCGCCGGCAACCCGCACCTCGCCGAGCGGGTGCCAGCCCACCTCGGCCCGCACCTGGACCGGACTGGCGGCGTCCTCGCCGGAGAACTCGCCGACCTGCCACTGCCTGGCCAGCAGCCAGAGCGGGTCCCCGACCCGCGCCTGCAACCCCTCCTCCAGATCGGCGGAGACTGTGGTGCTCTCGATCCGCGTCCATCCCGTCATCGCAGCGCCTCCGGTTGCGGGCCGGGGTCGGCGGCGGCGCCGAGCAGCGCGGCGGGTAGGAACTGGCCCCAGCCCTCGATGTCGGCCGGGCCGACCGCCCGCTGCCGGGCCCGGTCCAGAGTCTGCCGGACCAGCGTGAGCACCCGGTCGAAGTCCCAGCTTCCGGTGGCCGGCGGGACGGCGAGCAGGCACACCTGCGGCGCCCGGCTGGACGGCGCGTCGAAGTGCACCGCCAGGCCGGTGGTGGCCCGGCGGTCCGGGATCACCTCGGTCCAGGTGTCCAGCACCAGCCCGGCGTACCGGTCGGCCGCCGGCGCCGGCCAGGTCAGACCGAGCAGGCAGGTGCGCGGGGACCGGTCGGCGGCCGGGACGCCGGTCGCCGCCCAGCCCTCCCCGGCGTGGTCCGGCAGCTGCACCAGCACCGGGTCGAACCGGCCGCCGCCGGCCGCCTCCACAAGGTCGACCGCGATCGCGGCCGCGCCGACCCGATCCCGGACCCGGCCGACCTGGTGCAGCCACCTGACCGCGGCCGGACCGCCACCGAGCCGGGCCGGCGACCGGCCGGCCGAGGCGCGCAGCCCGGTGAGGTCGGCCGGCGTGAACGGCGGCAGCACCACCGCCCCGGGCAGCAGCGCCCGGATCCGGCCGACCGCCGCGGCCGGGTCGTCGCCGGCGACCGTGTCCCGGGCGGCCAGCCGGGCGTCCATCCGGGCGAGCACGTCCCCGGCCTCGACCAGCAGCGCGGCCCGGTCGGCGGCGTCGCCGCCCGGCGTCGCCAGGTCGCGCAGCCCCGCCGCCGGCACCGCACCCGGCACCCGCCACCCGGCCAGGGCAGCGGTCGCGTCCAGGATCTCGGCGGTCCCGGCGGCGTCCTGCAGCGCCTGCCGCACGGCGTCCGCGGCTGCGTGGGCGGCGGCCGAGAGCGCCGACTCGCGTGCCGCCACCGCCGCGGCGTCGGCGGTGGACGCCGGCTGGTCGGTTGCCAGGTCGGCGGCATCCGCGGGCCGCCCGCCGTGCAGCAGACCACGCAGGCTCTGCGTCGCGGCCAGGAACAGCCGCAGCGGCAGGCCGGCCCGGCCGCCCGCGGTCGGGTCGATCCGCACCTCGACCACGTGGCCGGTGGCGGCCGCGGCCCGGGCGATCCGCCACGCCAGCCGCCGGGCCAGCGGTCCGTCGCCGAGGGCCACCCCGGCCGGCAGGTCGGCGAGCAGGTCCAGCCAGCCCAGCCCCGCCTCGGCCAGCGTGAACGGCCCCTGCCAGCGCCGGGCACCGTCCTCGGTGACCCAGGCGCCGTACTCGACCGCGTCCAGCGGCAGCAGCGACGCCAACCATGCCTCGGCGTTCGGCTCGGCGGCCGCACTCGGCGACCCGGCCGCGGCCGGCGGGTCGGCGGCGGCGTCGAGCAGGATCAGCAGCCGGTGGCTGATCCGCTGGCCGCCCCGGTCGGTGCGCAGCGCGGTCAGCGGCGGGGGACCGGCCTCCCCGCTGCCGGTGGCCGCCAGCGGCGCGGACGCCTGGTCCGGACTGCCCCGGACCATCGCGTGCACCGCCTGCACCAGCGAAGCGTCGGCGACCGCGTCCAGCTCGGCGGCATGCGCGTCCAGCACCGTGCGCAACCCGGCCGCGTCTGTGCCGGCGCCGGCGACCACGAGGTTGACCGCGGACCGTACCGCCGTCTCCACGTCGGTCAGCGGCGCGATCTGGTCGGCGCCGCGCCACGCCCGGGCCACCAGCAGGCCGTCGACGGTGCCGGTGGTCGGCGCGTTCGGACGCCCGGTCGCGTCCAGCACCGCCCGGCGCAGCGGGCCGACCTGCCGGTCCAGTACGGCGTCGTGCAGCCGGCGTTCCAGCGACTGGCCGAGCAGCCCGGCCAGGCCGAGGCCGTCCCGCAGCCCGTCCACGATCCACTCGGCGGTCCGGGCCCGGGCCGAGGAGACGTCCACCGCGAGGCCACCGCCGAGCGCGCTCCACCCGCTGCGGAGGATCGCCGCGGTGGCCGCGTGGTCCAGCGACGGCGCGTGGACGAAGCCCTGGCTCGGCCGGGCCGCCGCGGCCGGCCGCAGGCCGACCACCCAGCCGTACCCGCCGGCCTGGATGCCGTGCGGTCGGGCCCGCCGGACCGCCTCCAGCCGGCCGGTGGCGATCCCGGACAGCCAGGCGTCCAGCCGGTGCATGCAGGTGCCGAGCGTCTCGCCGAGCAACGTCTCCAGGTCCGGCCCGGGGTCGGCCAGCCGCCCGTCCGCGGCGGCCGCGGCCAGTGCCCGCAGCCCGGCCAGCAGATCCGCCCGGTCCGCGTCGTGCACCACCGCGACGGACCGCTTGAGCAGCTGGTACAGCAGCGGTGGGTGCTCGCCGGGCGGCGCCGCCGGCGAGGCCGGATCCGCGGCCTCCACCGCCAGCGCGTCCAGCCAGGCCGCGATCTCCGCGGCGCCGTCCGGCCCGGCGGCGCCGACCAGCGGGCCGGTCCAGGTCGCCCGCTCGGTGTCCTCGCCGTACCAGCTGAAGAACACCGGTGGGTCGGAGGTGTCGGGCATCAGCCCGGTCACCGCGGTCCGGTCCGGCCCGAGGTCGAGCAGCGGCCCGATCCGTTCCTGGTGCCCGTACAGCACCGGCAGCAGGTAGCCGGCGATGTAGTCGATCGCGGCCTGCGCCGCGTCCCGGGTGGCCTGGTCGTTGCCGGCGTCGTGGGCTTCTGTCCACAGTGGACCAGCGCCGAGCCCGTGGCTGGTCTGGATCACTTCCTCCAGCACCGCGATCTGTTCCTCCAGCGCGCCGGCGGCGGACAGGTCCGCGCCGAGCTGGACGGCGATGTCGGGGAAGGTCGGCGACACCGCGAGGTCGAGCAGGAAGATGTAGAAGTCCCAGGACAGCTGGTACAGCTCGGTGTTGTCCGCGACCGGTCGGGCGGCCAGCACCGACGGGTTCGGGGTCGCGGCGAGCACCCGGGCCAGGGTCGCGGTGGCCTCGCCGATGGTCGGCCGGCGCCGCGGCCGGTCGCCGGGCAGGTCGGTGGCGTCCGGGTCCAGGTGCGCGACCCGCTCGGCCACGGCATCGTCCCAGGCCGCCAGCAGCGCGAGCAGCAGCCCCAGCAACGTCTGCGTCGGCTCGGCCGTGGCGGTGCCGAGCCGCTCGATCTCCACCGGCAGCAGCCCGTACGGGAGCCGGCCGACCCGCAGCGCCGGCAACGCACCGCCGCCGGCCACGTAACCGCCGGCGTACCGGCGACGGACCCAGTCGATCCAGTCGTCCTCGACGACACCGGCCAGCAGCCGGCGCAGCAGGTCGCCCCAGGTCGCCGGCCAGAGCGCCGCGTTCAGCGCCGCGGCAAGGCTGAGCTGCGCGTCCGACTGGCCGGGCAGCCGGTCCAGGATGGTGCCGTCGGGCAGGCCGAGCGCGTGCCGGGTCGCGTCGCCGGCGGTGCGCGCGGACAGCGGCGCGACCACCGGCCCACCGGGGACCGGTCCTGCCGGTCCTGCCGGTCCCGCCGGTCCCGCCGGTCCCGCAGGCCCTGCCGGCCCCGCGGGTCCTGCCGGCGCGGTCGGCGCGGCCAGCACCGTGTCCAGCAGCGCGGCCAGGTCCGGCTCGGACACCGAGATGCCGGAGCTGACCAGGTCGGTGTTGTTCGTCGGCGTGCCACGCCGGACGAAGTCCAGCCCGCGGGTCCAGTGCTGGGCGGCCAGCAGGTCCGCCAGCGTGCCGGCCGCGGTCTCGGCCGGGACCCCGGCCCGGACGCCGAGCACGGACAGGTCCAGGCCCTGCCGGCGATCCCATGGGTCGAGCGGGATGCGCATCGCCATGCCGGCGTCGACGGCCGCCTCGAACCCGCGCAACCAGGCCAGGCCCTGATGGTCCATCAGCTCGGTCGTGCTCGCCGGCGCCGGCCCGGTCGCGGCGAGGTCGGGGGCGACGGCGAGTTCCGGGTCGATCTCCGAGCCGGCCACGGTCCACTGCCGCTCCCGGTTCTGATAGCCGGCCGCGACCCACCGCTCCGGCAGCAGCCGGGCCCGGCTCGGCGTGACGGTGTCCCGGACCGGCGGCTGCGGGAAGTCCGGCCGGCCCGCCGCCCCGGCCCGGCCACGGCCGGACCAGTTCACCGGCCGGGTCGCCGCGAGCACCCACGCCGCCCGATAGGGCCCGAGCCGGCCCGCCAGCCGGCCGTAGCTCTGCAGGCGCTGCTCGTCCGTGCTCGACGCCGCCCAGGCCCGGGTCCAGAACCGGCGGCCGAGCTCGATCTCGCCCGGCTCCAGCCCACGGACGTGCCCGTCCACCTGGATCTGGTCGGGGAACACCCGCAGCAGCAGCTGGGGTGGCGTGCCGGACAGGTCGAACCGGGTCTCCAGCCGCACCGGCAGCAGCAGGAGCGGCAGCTCTCGGTCGAGCGCCGCAAAGGCCGCGCCGAAACCTTCCTTCCCCGCCATCGCGGCTCCCCTCGCAGGCGTGATCTTCCTCGGCTGCGAGAGGGAAGCTCAAGGGACAATGATGCAGCGAACGGCGCAGGACGGGCGGACGGGTTCACCCGCCGCGGATGAAGCCGACGGCGCACTTCTACTGGGATCGTGCTGCACAAGCCGGATCACGCCTCGAGCAGCTGGCGCCGGGCGTCGGTGGGGCCGCGCGCCCCTGCAAGGCGTCCGGTCACACGGTTCTGGCGTCTGTTCGGTCCGCGACGGTGGGAGTGGGTGTGCGCCATGGATGAAGGGTCCGGGCCGAAGACGGCCGCGGTCAGGTCCCGGGATGCCGAGGCGGTGGAGCGGGCCGCGGGCAGCCGGATCGTGGAGATCTTCGAGGACTTCCAGGATCCGAGGCAGGAGTGGCGACGGCTGTTCTCCGAGCTGCTGGGGACGTTCTTCCTGGTGTTGGTGGCCGCGGGCGGCGGGATGATGGGGCAGGCCTTCCCGAACACGATCAGCCGTACTGCTGCGGTGGTGGCACCGGGGCTGATGGTGATGGCGATCATCCTGTTCATGGGCAAGGTGTCCGGGGCGCACCTGAATCCGGCGGTCAGCGTGGCGTTCGCGCTGCGGGGTGACTTCCCGTGGCAGCGGGTACCCGGATACATCGTGGTCCAGCTGGCCGGCGCCGCCCTCGCGGCCTGGTTCCTGCAGGCCGTCGTGAACGTGTCGGCCACGTTCGGCTCGAACTACCCGGCACCCTCGTATTCGTCCGGCGACGCATTCCTGATGGAAACGATCTTGACCCTTGGCCTGGTCAGCGTGATCCTCGGGACCGCTTCCGGAGCCCAGAACCTGGGCGTGTTCGGGGCGCTCGGGGTCGGCGGCTACATCGCGCTGGCCGGGCTGTGGGGCAGCCCGATCTCCGGCACCTCGATGAATCCCGCCCGCACGTTCGGACCCGACCTGGTCGGTGCCGACTTCACCGCGTACTGGGTCTACATCGCCGGGCCGCTGCTCGGGGCCGCCATCGCCGTCGGATTCGCGTTCATCCTGCGCGGGCGGGGCGGTGGTCGGGCCGGCTCCGCAGCGGCACAGGGAGCACTGTTCACGGCTGCGGAGAATCCCGACCAGCGCTGACCGAAGCTCGAGTGCTGATGAGCGGCGAACCTGTCTCCCGGGCGACGGGTGAGCGCGACGGCTGGCCAGGTACACCGGAGACCTACACCTGGCCGCTGGTGGCCATCGTCGTCGCGATCTTGCCCCAGGTTCTCGTGCCGGTCCAGGACCGGGTCGGCCCCCCACTTCTCGTGCCGATCATCGAGGCGACCGCCTTCGTGATCATGCTGGTCATCGCCGCGAAGCCCGGGCCGGTCCCGCGCCGCGCCCGTCCACTCATCCTGTCCCTGCTCGGCGTGCTGACTGTGGCCAACACTGCCGCTGCGATTCGACTCGTCCTGCTCGTCCTGGACGGCGGCAAGGTCGACGGGGCCGCACTGACCGCCAACCGGCTACTCGTCGCCGGCACGCTCGTGCTCGCCACCAACGTCATCACCTTCGGCCTGCTCTACTGGGAACTCGACAGCGGCGGTCCAGTCGGCCGCGCCACCGACTCCTTGCCCTATCCGGACTTCCAGTTCCCCCAGACAGCAACGACCGGGCTCGCAGCGCCGGGTTGGCGGCCCCGGTTCCCCGACTATCTCTACGTTGCCTTCACCAACGTCGTCGCGTTCAGCCCGACCGACACCATGCCGCTGACCACCCGCGCCAAGGCACTCATGATGCTGCAGTCGCTGATCTCGCTCGCCGTTCTCGTCGTCGTCCTGGCCAGGGTCATCAACATCCTCCCCACCACCTGACCGCCGGCCGTCGGGTCGAGCGGATCACGCCGACGATGCGGGCGGCCCGGCCGGTCGACCCGGGGCCGGCTGCGCTGCCCGTACCCGGGCCAGTCGTGCCTTCTTTCCATTCTCCTGGACGATCCAGGCGACGTCCGGGTCGGAATCGTCGGTGAGCGCGTCGAACCGGGGCAGGCCGGTACCCGGATCGGCCGCGACGGCGACGCTCCAGCAATAGCCGAGCGCTTGCCGCAGCGAGCGCACCCCCGGCGGTGCGGCGCTCCCCCGGGGGGCGCCCGGCCAGCGTCGTGGTGATCGACCCGCAGACGTCGACGGCGACGGCGGCGGACTCGCGGGTCCGCAGCAGCCGCGGTTCGCAGATGTCGGCCGCGGCCGCACGCTGCACGAGCGGATCCGGGTCGGCGGCCCACCGCCGGGCCAGCGACCACAGCACGGAAGGTCGGCGTCGCCGAGCCGCTGCAGTCCCATCGCCACCCCTTCGCGGACCCGCCAGCGCGGGTCGGACGCGAGGGCGTGCAGGAGCCGCAGCGCGCGGTCGTCCGGGCCGTCGGCGAGCAGCCGGCGCAGACCTACCGCCCCGGCGGCCACCCGGAACTTGTCGGGGCTGTCCGCCAGCTCCTCGAACCATTCCGCGTCGCCGGTGTCCGCGGCGGCCTGCAGGAGGCCCAGGTCGGCCCGCGGCCCGGGAAGCCCGGAGTGGCGGTCCTGGTAGGCGGCCCGGTCGGCCCGGGGCAGTGCGCGCAGCGCCTCCCGGTGAGCGGCCGTCGCGACCACGCCTGCGCCCTCTTCTTCGGCGTCTTCGTGGCCGATCTTCGCACGGCGACCGGACCCGTGCCGCGGTCATCGGAACGGGGCGCCCGCCGCGCACACTCGGGGGAGACCGGCGTTCATCAGTGGCTTCGCCTGGAGTGCGACGCAGACCGACCGTGGACGTCGGGCCGGACATCGCCCTGGGCGACGGCTGGAGTCGCTCAGTCTGGTAGGTCGGTGCCGAGGCTGGTCTGCTCCCAGGCCTGCAGTTCGGCGAGCTGGGCGTCGAACACGGCGCGGATGGCGTGCAGTGCGTCCGGGCCGAGCATGAGCAGGGCCGGCGGCCGGTCTGCTTCGACGGCGGCGATGATGGCCCGGGCGGCGCGGGCGGGATCGCCGGGCTGGGTGCCGTGGGCGGTGTCGTTGTCCTTGCGGCGCTTGCCCGCGGTCTCGGCGTAGTCGTCGATGACGGTGGTGGATTGCCGTAGCGAGCGGCCGGCGAAGTCGGTGCGGAAGGCGCCGGGTTCGACGACGGTGACGCTGATGCCGAGCGGTTCGAGTTCCTTGCGCAGGGAGCCGGACATGCCTTCGAGCGCGGCCTTGGCGGCGGCGTAGTAGCCGGAGCCGGCCGGGGAGATCCGGGCTCCGATGGAGGAGATGTTGACGATGGCGCCGTGCCGGCGGGCGCGCATGCCGGGCAGGACGGCCTTGATCAGCCCCACCGGTCCGAAGAAGTTGGTGGCGAACAGCGCGGCGACGTCGGCGTCGTCGCCCTCCTCGACGGCGGCGCGGTAGCCGTAGCCGGCGTTGTTGACCAGGACGTCGATGGCGCCGAAGCGTTCCTGGCCGAGCCGGACCGCCTCGGTCACCTGGTCGTGGTCGGTCACGTCGAGGGCCACCGCCAGGGCGGTGTCCGGGTGGGCGGCGGCGAGGTCTTTGACGGCGTCGGCGTCGCGCGCGGTGATGACGGCGTTGTGACCGGCGTCGAGCACGGCCCGGGCGAGGTCGCGGCCGAGGCCGGACGAGCTGCCGGTGATCAACCAGCTGGACATGGTCCTCCTTCGTCGTACCGGGATTCTCCCGGCCTCGTACGGGGCGGCGCCGGCCGAACGCGCCGGTCGCGCCGCCGGTGGGCCCAGTCGACCTCGTCGCCCGCGCTCGTGGGAAGGCGGGGCTATCCGTGTACCGGCAGTCCGCCGCACCCGGAGCCCGCCCCTCGTACGGTGGGCGCGTGGACAACCAGCCCGAGGTGCGGGAGTTCCTCCGTACGCGCCGCGCACGTCTCACGCCGCAGCGGGCCGGATCATCGGCGGCGGGCGTCGCCGGGTGACCGGCCTGCGCCGGGAGGAGGTCGCGACCCTCGCCGGGGTGAGCACGGACTATTACGCCAAGATGGAACGCGGCACTCTGGCCGGGGTCCCCGCCGAGGTCCTCGACGCCGTCGCCCGCGCCCTGCAGCTCGACGAGGCCGAGACCGAGCACCTGCATGACCTGGCCCTCCTCGGCAGCCTCGCCGCAACCCGCACCGCCTCGTCAACTCCGGAGAACTGACTCTGAGGATGCCCGCCATCCAGGTCGCGACGCACCTCTTCGCCGAGTGAGTTCCCTGATATGGCAGCGGCCGGTGGGCAAGTAGACCCGGCCGCGCTCGTACGGGATCTCGCCCGAGGAAAGGGTGGTTCAGCCGGCGTCGAGAACGAGACCACGATGGGCATGGAGCGAGGAACCGCTGTCGATCGCGCGGATCTCGTCGATCCCGCCCCGGTCCAGGACGGCGAGGAAGGCGTGGACGACGTCCGGGTCGAACTGCGACCCGGAGCAGCGGCGCACCTCGGCGCGGGCCTCGGCGACCCCGCGCGCACGCTGGTACGACCGGTCCACCCGCATCGCGGCCCAGGTGTCGCAGACGGCGACGATGCGGGCCTCGATCGTGATGTCCGTCCCGGCCCGACCGTCCGGATAGCCGCCGCCCTCGTACGCCTCGTGGTGTTCTCTGATGACTCTGGCCACGTCGTCGAGTCCCGAATCGAGTCGCAGCAGGCGGGCGCCCTGGTCAGGATGGGTCTTGATGATCTGCCACTCGGCCTTGGTAAGCCGTCCGGGCTTGCGCAGAATGGCCTCCGGCACCGTGATCTTCCCGATGTCGTGCAGCGTTCCAGCCAGGACGCACCGTTGCTGGGTCTCCCAGTCGAGCCCCATCTCGCGAGCCACCACAGCGGACCAGCGCCCGACCGCGACGCCGTGCTCGACGGGCGCGACCCGCGCGTCGACCTCGGCGGCGAGCGCGACCAGGTACTCGATGATGGTCAGCCGTCGGGCCTCAGCCAGCTGGTATTGCTCGGAGCTGTCGACCTGACCGACGATCAGGCGGTTCCGGCCGCCCTGCTTCGCCGCGTACAGCGCCCGGTCGGCGATCAGCACCAACTCGTCCGGCGTGCGGCCGTGCCTGGGCAGCGCGGCGGCACCGACGGAGACGCTGACCGAGATCCAGGTCTTCTCGTTCACCGCGATCGGCGTAGCGGCCAGGCTGACCCGGATCCGCTCACCGGTCATCGTGATCTCCTCTTCGCTGGTCTCCGGAAGCACCACCGCGAACTCCTCGCCGCCGTAGCGGGCGACCACGTCGCCGGCCCGCACCGAGGACCGGATCCGGTCCGCCACCACGCACAGCACCCGGTCGCCGCCGTTGTGGCCGAAGCTGTCGTTGACGCCCTTGAAGTGGTCGATGTCGATGATGAGCAGTCCGAGAGAACTCCCGGCCCGCAGTGCCCGGGCGGTCTCGGTGCCGATCGTCTCCTCGAAGTACCGCCTGGTGCGCAGCCCGGTCAGCGCATCGGTGATCGCCACCTGTCGCTGCGCCCGCACCAGTCCCGCCATCCGGGTGATCACCAGCAGGAACAGCAGCACGCAGGCGACCGTCACCACCGGGATCTGGGGGTCGACGCCCCGGACGTACTGGATCGCCAGCACAGCCGGCGCTATCAGGGACGCGGCCGCCAGCAGGGCCAACCGGCCTGGGCCGGCCGAGGGAGCCACCGCCGCCGACCGCTCGTCGAGCCGCCGCATCGACGGATGCAGCGCCGCGGCGCCCAGCAGGGCCATGGCGGTGAACCAGAGCACGAAGAGATCCACGCCCGGCTCGTACGGGCCCTGTAGCGACCGCACGCCGTAGGTCGTGTCGGCGACCAGGAACAGCAGCACGAATCCCGAGACCAACCGGAATGCCGTCGTACGCACGCCCGCGCCCAGCAACAGCCGGGCCGTCACGGCCACCATGAGCAGGTCCAGCATCGGATACGCCATGGACACGAGACGGGTGGGCAACGGCACGTCGGCGGCGTACGCGGACGGGCTGATCAGGAAGACCCAGGACAGCAGCCCGGCGCCGACGACGAGAATGCCGGCGTCCACCATGCCGACCAGGTCCCAGCCCGGCGTGCGTTGCCGCACGAACAGCACCATGGCGGTCGCGGCGGGCAGATAGAACGCGACGTAGAACAGGTCGGCCGGGGCCGGGTACGACGCGTTGTGCAGCATCGAGTGGTAGAGGTAGAAGAACGTCAGGCCGACCGCGTACGAGACCACTGCGCCGGCCAGCAGATACCAGGGCGCCCGGTGGGCCGGCCGGTAATGGGCGACACCGACCAGCGTCGCCACACCGGCTGACAGGCCGATCACAGCCTGGCTGATGACCTCCACCAGCGGCGGGAGCCGCAGCGCCGGCACCGCGCCATAGAGGAACGCCCCTCCCAGGACCTGTAGCCCGATGAAGCCGAGCAAGAGCCGGCCGCCCATAGGTGCTGCGTGGGCTTTCCACCGCGCAACGATGTTCGTCATCGCTCCCCCGTTCGGCGCGCACCGGTCATTCGACGCGGCGAAGACGCTCGCGGCGAACGCGACCACATGCCCAACTGTTCGCGGGGATCGGACAACCCAGCAGCCGTGCCAGCACGGACGCACGTCGGCGACTCGTGAATGGACCAGTCCATTCAGAGCCTACGCCGATCGGACCTGTGTCGGGTGGGCTGGGAGACCGCTCGTCCCGTCGTCTGCCGACCTGCCCGACCTGGCCACGAAGGCGGCCGCGACGGCGCCCCGGAGCCCCGGTGTTCCGGCGGCTGGTCCTTCCGATGACCTTCCACGGCCTCGCGCGCCGCCCACGGAGGCGGAAGTCCGGTGGAAGGACCGGTTCCTAGCGTTCGTGCCATCACCGACGAACGAAGGGAACTTCGATGACCCACACCGCCACCCGCCCGGCTCGCAACGGCGTCGACGTGCCGACGCTGTTCGCCACGCTGGACGCGGTCAAGGCCACGCCGGAGCTCGCGCAATTCCAGTTCCGGGCCCACAACACCTGGCAGAGCGGCGCGCACAGCCGCACCGAGATCGGCGGCTTCTACGGCGCCGGGCAGGAGGACACCAGTCGTACCGGGCCGTTCATCTACGACGCCGACCACCCCACGGTCCTGGTCGGCGGCGGCAACGCTCCGACTCCCGTCGAGTTCCTGCTGCATGCGATCGCCGCGTGCCTGACCGCGGGGTTGGTCAACGTCGCCGCGGCCCGCGGCGTGACCCTCCACCGGGTCGAGTCGACCGTCGAGGGGGACATCGACCTGCTCGGCATCCTCGGGCTGTCCGACCAGGTGCGCAACGGCTACCGGCGGATCCGGGTGAGCTTCGTCGTGGACGGGGACGCCAGTGACGCCGAGCTGACTGCACTCCTCACGCAGTCCCGCCGCCGGTCGGCTGTCTACGACGTGCTCACCAACGGCACCGATGTCGTCGTCGACGTCATCGGCCGGTCGCCCCGGTCGGCCTGACCTCTCACGCCGGCGCTGCGGCCGGGTGTGTCGATTCCGGCGCTCCGGCGCCGGACCCCATCTGGAGTGTGCGATGCAACGGGTTCCCGCCGTGGTCATCGGCGCCGGCCAGGCCGGCCTCGCGGTCAGCCGCCTGCTCACCGCCGCCGGTCTCCAGCATGTGGTTCTGGATCGCGGTAGCGCCGCAGAGCGGTGGCGGTCGCACTCGTGGGAGTCGCTGCGGTTGCTCACTCCCAACTGGCTCAGCCGGCTCCCCGGCTGGCGGTACGCCGGCCCGGATCCGGCCGGCTTCATGACCGCCGGCGCCGTCGCCGACCACCTCGCCGCGTACGCGGCGGACTTCGGGGCACCCGTGGTGGGTGACGCCCGGGTGGTGTCCGTGCAGCCGGCTGCCGACACCGGATACCGGGTTGTCAGCGCGGCCGGCACCTGGCACGCGACCGCGGTGGTGGTCGCGACCGGGTGGTGCCAGCTGCCGTTCGTGCCGCCGGCGACCGCCGGGGTGCCGGCAGCCGTCAGCCAGCTGACCCCGGCCACGTACCGCAGCCCGGCGATGATCGCGGACGGCGCCGTGCTGGTCGTCGGAGCGTCCGCGTCCGGCGTGCAGCTGGCGGACGAGCTGGCGACCGCCGGGCGGCGGGTGGTGCTGGCGGTCGGCACGCACAACCGGCTGCCTCGGCGCCATCGGGGTCGGGACATCCTCTGCTGGCTCGACGCGATGGGCGTGCTGGACCGCCCGGTCACCGCCGCCGACCGGGCCCGCCCCCAGGCGGATCCGTCACTGCAGCTCGCCGGCCGCCCGGACGTCCGGGACGTGGACCTGCCCGCCTTGCAGCGGCGCGGCGTCACCCTCACCGGT
Source organism: uncultured Actinomycetota bacterium (assembly GCA_963803135.1). Classification (GTDB taxonomy): domain Bacteria; phylum Actinomycetota; class Actinomycetes; order Mycobacteriales; family CADCTP01; genus CADCTP01. The sequence continues at coordinate 96,093 of CAWDLH010000001.1, forward strand.
CGCCTGGTCGGGTTCGATGGCGGCCGGGCCCGGTTCGCCGCCGACCTTCGCGCTTCCACGGCGGGCGCGGACATCCGGCTGCGCCGGCTGCTCTCACGAGTCGACGCGTACGCGGAGGCAACTGGGTTCTGTGGAGAGATCTTCCCGGACAGCTCACTCGCCACCGTGAACGTCGGGGGTGCGCCCACCGAGCTGAACCTGCGTACCGCGGGCATCCGTACCGTGTTGTGGGCGACCGGGTACCGGCGCACCTATCCATGGCTGCACGTCCCTGTATTGGATGCGGCCGGGGAGATCCGGCACACCGCGGGTGCCACACCGGCAGCCGGCCTGTACGTGGTCGGGATGCGCCTGCAGACCCGGCGGAACTCGACGTTCCTCGACGGCGTACGCCACGACGCGGCGTTCGTCGCCGCGCGGGTCCTCGCCGACGTCGGCGCGCCCGCGTCGCCGGAGGCTGCGGCGTGAGCGCGCCCTGGGACGTGGTGGTCGTCGGCGCCAGGGTCGCCGGTGCCTCCACCGCCCTGCTGCTGGCCCGGTCCGGGCTGCGAGTGCTCTGTCTCGAGCGGGCGCGGCCGGGCAGCGACACCGTCTCCACCCACGCCCTGATGCGCGCCGGCGTCCTTCAGCTGCACCGATGGGGGCTGCTCGAGGCCGTGGTCGCCGCCGGCACGCCGGCCATCCGGCGTACGGTCTTCCACTACGGCACCGAGTCCGTGCCGGTGACGCTCCGCCCGGCGTTCGGTGTCGACGCACTGCGCGCGCCCCGCCGTACGCTGCTGGACTCCCTTCTCGCCGAGGCGGCGATCGGTGCCGGGGCCACGGTCCGGTTCGGCACCGCCGTCACCGGCCTGTGCCGCGACACCGACGGCCGGGTCGCCGGCGTGGTCACCCGCGACCGCCGGGGAAGGGTGCACACCGAGCGGGCCGGACTGGTGGTGGGGGCGGACGGCCGCGACTCGCTGGTGGCCAGCGCGGTGGGAGCCGAGGTCCTCGTCGCCGGACGAGCGTCGTCCACCTTCGTGTACGGCTACTGGGCGGACCTGCCGAGCGACGGCTACGAGTGGTTCTACCGGTGCGGCTCGAGTGCCGGGAGCATCCCCACCAACGACGGCCTCACCTGTGCCTTCGTCGGCGCCCCGCCGCACACGATGGATCGGCTGGTCGCAGTCGGAGGACCCGGCGGCGCCGTCCGATCGCTGGCCGGCCAGGGTCCGCTCGGGCCGCGGCTGGAGGGTGCCGAACGGATCGGCTCGCTGCGCCGCGTCCGGGGACGCCCGGCGGTGCTGCGCCGCTGCTCCGGGCCGGGCTGGGCCCTGGTCGGCGACGCCGGCTACTGGAAGGACCCGCTCAGCACGCACGGCATGAGCGATGCCCTGCGGGACGCCGAGCTGCTCGCCCGTGCGGTCCTGACCGCACCCGGGCCGGGACCGGCGCAGGAGGCCGCGCTGGCCGGCTACCAGGCAGACCGGAACCGGCTGGCCACGCCGATGCTGGCTGTGGTGGAGCGCCTTGCGTCGTACGCGTGGGACCTCGCTGTGGTGCCGACCCTGCTGCGGACGCTGGCCGGCACGATGACCGACGAGGTCGAGCTGTTAGCCGGTCTGCCCGATGCGGCCTGAGCCCGGCGCCGTCCGAAACGGTCGGCGCCCGCCGCATCCCGGCGACGATACGATCCGCGTCGTGCAGGTCCAGGTGCAACTCCTGGGCCGCTTCAGTGTCGTGGTCGACGGCAACGCCATTCCGCGGAGTCGATGGAGCGGCCGGCAGCCGGCCGCCCTGGTGAAGCTCCTTGCGCTGTCTGGCGGGCGGCTGCACCGCGACCGGGTGATCGACGCGCTCTGGCCGGATCTCGGCGTCGGTGCGGCGCTTCCCCGGCTGCACAAGGCCGCCCACTATGCCCGCCGCGCCCTGGACTGCCGGGACGCGGTCGAACTCAAGGACGAGGTCGTCGCCTTCTTCCCCGGCGCGGGGCTCGACGTGGACGCGATCAGGTTCGAGACGGCGGCCGACGCGGCGTTGGCGGCCGCCCCGGTGTCGCCCGAGGACTGCGCCGAGGCCCTGACGATGGCCGGTGAGTTGTTGCCCGAGGACCTGGTGGAGTCGTGGCTGGAGGAGCCGAGGGAACGGCTGCGGCTCCGGGTCACCCAGCTGCTGCGGGGCGCACGCCGCTGGGAGGACCTGCTGCGGGTGGACCCGGCGGACGAGGAGGCGCACGTCGAGCTTCTGCGTGACGCCGTCGCCCGGGGGGACCGCACCGAGGGGCTGCGCCGGTACGCCCGGATGGAGCGGGTCCTCGCCGCGGAGCTCGGCATAACCCCCAGCCACGAAGCGGCGCAGCTGCGCGGCCGGCTGCTGGCCACCGGCGCCGCCCCGGCCCGGCCGGCGACGCTGCCGCTGGACGGCACCGCGCTGGTGGAGCGCGACGCCGAGCTGCTGGCGCTGACCACGGCGGTGACCGCGGCGGCCGAACTCGAGCCGCGGCGTCGTGGTGCTGGTCTCCGGTGAGCCGGGCGCCGGAAAGTCCGCCCTGGTCCGGGGTGTGCTGGCCCGGTTGGACCCGGCGGTGACCGCGGTCGTCGGTGGATGCGACGACCTGCTCGCGCCGCGGAGCCTCGGCCCGTTCCGCGACATGGCCGAGGAGCACCCGGAGCTGGCGGCCGCGGTGTCGAGCGCGGGGCTCGACGAGGCGCTGCCGGCACTGCTGCAGGTCTTCGCGAGCCGGCCGTCGGTCGTGGTGGTCGAGGACGTGCACTGGGCGGACGACGCGACCCTGGACGCCGTCCGCTACCTCTCCCGCCGGATCGCCGCCATACCGGGGGGCCTGCTGCTGACCTTCCGGGAGGCGAACATCGGTGCCGACCATCCCCTGCGGCAGATCCTCGGCGCTCTGTCCGGCCCCGGCGTGCGGCGGGTGAGCCTGCCCCCACTCAGCATCGAGGCCGTGCGCCGGCTGGGCGCGAGCTCGGCGCAGGAGGCGGCCGAGATCCACCGGGTGACCGAGGGGAACCCGTTCTTCGTGACCGAGGTGCTCGCCGCCGGTGCCGGGGTCGCTGTCCCGCCCACGGTTCGGGACGCGGTCCTCGCCCGGCTGGGCCGGCTCCCGCCGGCCGCGCGGACGCTGCTGGAACGGCTGTCCGTCGTACCGACGCGCGCGGAGCGCTGGCTGGCCGAGGTGCTCGCGGGCGGCGATCCCGCGGTGCTGGTCGAGGCGGAGCGGTCGGGCATGATCCTCGGCGGCCCGACCTCGGTCTCGTTCCGGCACGAGCTCGCCCGCAGGGCCATCGAGTCCTCGCTCGTCGCCGGCGAGCGGCTGCACGCCAACCGCGCGGTAGTGGACGCCCTGCTCGAGCAACCCGGCGTGGAACCGTCGCGGCTGGTGCACCACGCGGCACGCGCCGGTCGGGTCGACGTGATCCTCGAGCACGGACCGGCCGTCGCCGGGGAGGCGATCCGGCTCGGCGCCCACCGGCAGGCCGCCGAGGTGCTCGGCGTCGTGCTGGACCACCGCGACCGGCTCGGTGCCGGCCAGGTAGCCGCCCTGTCCACCCGGCTGGCCTACTCCCTCTACGTGGTCAACCATTTCGAAGCCGCCCTCGACCGGGCGGAGTCCGCCGTGACGGCGGCCGAGCGAGCCGACGACGCCGTCCTGCTCGCCGACGCCCTCCTCGTGTTCGCTCGGGTGGCGCTGATCGCCCGAGGCCCGCTGGTCGCCCGGCGGGCCGCCGAGCGTGCGGTCGCGATACTCGAACCTGCCGGGGACGACGCCCGGCTCGCGGCTGCTCTGGTCGAGCTGGCTCGCGCGCACAGCAACCTGCCGACCGTGGGCGTCGTCGCCGAGCCCAGCCAGCCGGAGCAGGCATTCGCCGAACAGGCGGTCGCGATCGGCCAGCGCCTGGGGCGTACGGATCTCACTGCGCAGGGCTCCTGGTACCTGGGCGACTCCCGGCTGGCCCGGGGCGACCCGCGCGGCACCGAGGACCTGCGGCGGGCCATAGCGCTGGCCGGCACCGACAGCCGGGTCGAGCTGCAGGTGCGCAGCTACGTCAATGCCGCGGGCGCCGCGTACCGCTCCGGGGACCTCGACGCGGCGGACAGCTACGTCGCCGCCGGCCTGCGGGTGTCGGCCGACGGCGAGTTCCTGTCCGGCCAGTATCGGCTGCGCCTCACCTCGGCCGCGGTCCGCGCCAGCCGGGGGGACTGGGACGGCGCCATCGTCGACCTGCGCGCGCTGGTGGGCAGTCCCGGGGAGCCAGGCGTCATGGGGGCACTCGCCCGCAGCCTGCTGGCGCGGCTGCTGGCCCGGCGCGGCGACCCGGCGGCCGGGGAGGTCCTGGCGGTCGCGCTGGATCAGTTCGGTGCTGCCGAGGACAGCTTCGTCAGCGGTCCCATCGCGGTGGCCCAGGTCGAACTCGGCTGGCTCGACGGCTCGCTGGGATCCCTGACCGAGCTGGCCCGGCGCGCGTTGGACCTCGCGGCGGAGTCGGGGCACCGGTCGGTACGGGCTGAGCTCTGCGCATACCTCCACCGGGCCGGGATCGAGGTGGGCGCCGAGCTGGACGCGCCGGGACCGTGGGCGCCGACGCTGGCCGGCCGCTGGGAGGAGGCGGCGGCCGCCTGGGCCAGGCTGGGCGAGCGCTACGAGCGGGCAGTCGTGTTGGCGACGGCGCCGGTCGGCGAGGCCCGGGCCGAGGGAATCCTCCTTCTCCGCACGCTGGGGGCCGCCGCGACGATCCACGCCGTCTGACGCGGTCAGGCCGGAGTGCGACCACGTGCCGAGGCGAAGCCGAGCCAGGTGTGGCGGTTGCCGGCCCAGCACCACCCGACCTTGGCCGCTCCCTTGGCTTCCTTGCCGTCACGGCCTGTCCCGCCACTGATCCACAGGGCGGGAGTGCGGGCGTCGAGGCCGGTACCCTTCTTCTTCCTGGAGCCGATGGTCATGAAGCACCGGTTGCGTTCAAGCTTGGCCGGGTCGTGAAGTAGCCAGCTGATGCCTTCGCTGATGGTGAGCGGAGTGCGTCCGCGGCCGGTGATCGCCGGCAGCGCCTCGTTCGGGCTCCAGTTGGCCATGTCGTCGCCGCGCTCCACACCGTGAACCAGGTAGAGCGGCCGGTCCGGGATCGTGACATCGTCGAGGGGCCCGAACTGGTCAAGATCGTTCAGGTCCTGGACGACGAAGCCGGGGCTGCCCTTCAGCCACAGCAGCGTCGCCAGCTCGGCCGCGGGGACGAGCGAGGGATGGACGGCGAGCACCGCGTCGGACCCGTCGGTCAGTCCCCCGCTGTGGGCGCTGAACTCGGCGGTGCTGAGACCGGCAATGTCGGGGACACCGAGTTCGATCAGTCGCTGCACCTGGAAGCTGACATCCATTGCTCACACTCCGGAGGGCGGCTCGTCAACTGGCGGGACAGGACCGGCCGGCAGCGACAGGTCACATTGTTCCCGTACAGTGTACCGTACACCGTACGGAAGAGAGGCGGTCGAGGAAGACATGGCGAAGAAGGCGACGCAGACCGCCGACCCAGCCAAGCTCGTCGGCCTACTGTGGGCGCCGTCTACGGCGGTCGGACGCAGCGGGGTGACGGTCGGCGCAGTGGTGGACGCCGCTGTGGCGATCGCCGACAGGGACGGGCTCGGCGTGCTGAGCATGCGCCGGCTCGCCGACGAGGTCGGCGTCGGCGCGATGACTCTGTACGGCTACGTGCCCGGACGTGCAGAACTCCTGCAGCTCATGCTGGACGAGATTGCCGGACAGACCTACAAGGACCGTCCGCTGCCCCGGTCCAAGCGGACACTGCGCACTGCGATCCAGCACATCGCGGCATGCAACTGGAACCGCATCATGGGCCATCCCTGGTCAGTCGAGATTCCGCCGGGCCGGCCCATCCTCGGGCCCGGGGAAAGCCTGAAGTATGAGTACGAGCTCGAGCCCCTCGACGGCATAGGTCTCAGCGATCAGGACATGGACTCGCTGCTGACCACCGTGCTGTCCATGGTCGCCGCTGCCGCCCGCTGGCACCTCAGCCTCGAGAGCAGCCGGGCCGAGAGCGCACTCAGCGACAATCAGTGGTGGCACGCGGCCGCGCCGGCTCTCGCGCCCGCGATGCAAGGGATGTCGTTGCCGATCGCCTCTCGCGTCGGAATGGCCGTCGCCTCGGCGGGTGACCCGCGCGCCACCCTCCGGTTCGGCCTCACCGCCGTCATCGACGCCGTGTCCTCCCGACTCGGTTGAGTCAGATCTCGTCGGCCTCCGGTCGGCTGCCGGCCGCCGGCCCTCCTTGACGGCTGGTTCTCTCAGAACTTGCGTGGGAACTGACCGCCTGGCGGCATCAGCTCTCCGCCCGGGCGCACGACGCCAGCGGCCGCAGCCAGCCCGTGGGCAGCCGTGGAACCGGGACGGGTTCGCCAACAACACCGTCCAGCAGGTCACCGTCGTCGTCCCCGACTGACCCCCCGCCGCCGGCCGGTGGCTCCGCACAAGGGCGCACGGCCTTCGCCATCAGCCGGGACCGGTGTCGTCGAAGCAGTCCGCGAGCACCGCGTCCGGCTCGCTCGGGGATGCCGCTCTCGCGGACGCCCTACGTGCGCAAGACGTTGGCGAAGATGAGCCACGCGAGCAGCGATTTGGCGGTGAGGCTCAACGCGATGTAGACGACCTCGCCGTGGAGGTAGTCGCGCCAGCGCCCGACCTGCGCGTACTGCAGCGCCATGTTGACCGCGAAGCTGAAGAACAGCACGAATTGGACGATGGTGATGACATAGACAAACCCGGGCACCTGGGCGGGCTGCGCCACATAGATCGCGATCAACGCCCACGGCACGACGCCGACCAGGGAGCCGAACCAGAAGGCGCTCCAGTCGGCGGCACCCGGCCGCTGCTGTCGCTCCATCAGCAGGCCGAACAAGATCATCGCCGTGTTCGCCGTGAAGATGGCGGCCACGGCAGCCAGGTCGCGGATGCCGACAAACAGCCCGATCAGCACGATCATCACCGACGCACTGACGGAGTACTCGATCCACCGCGCGTAGTTGGCGCGGCGAGCCAGCCCACGCTCGTACCAGCGGTGCACCGATGGCGCCGCGACCAGCAGATGGTCGAGCGCTGCCAGGGCAAGGAAGAAGGCAACCGCTGGGCCGATCCGCAGCAAGAACACCACCTGCGGCGTCGTCGGCCCGGTGACAGCGACCGGGTCGTTACGCAGGTACGACGCGGTCACCGGCAGCGCCAGACTATTGCTCGCCAGAAGCATGAACGCCGCCTCCGACGCCAGCAGCACACCGGTAACGACGTTGAGCGCCCGCAGTCGCCGGTCACGCTGCCGTGTCTCCGCCGGGACCATGTCCGCCGGACTGCTGTCGACCGCCACTGTTCCCCCAAAGAGCCAGCGCACCAGTACCAACCTGACCCGGCCAGCGAGGCGGCCTGTAGGGGCTAAGGTCCTGCCCGGCGCGAGTCACCTCTGGTAGACCGGGACCGCGCAGCGCCGCCGCTCGGAGAAGTCGAGCGCGTCGTTGCCGCAGATGGTCCCGATCCCACCGCCGCGCCGCGGCCCCATCCCGCCGGCCGGCGGCAGCCTCCTGAATGTGACGAATCGGCGCACGGCATGGGCGGCGTGATCTCCCCGGAACCACCCGTTCGGCTACAACACAGGCCCCCTGCTGGCCGCCGCCGACCGGACGGCCAGGCGACGGCAGGTCTTCACGGGCGTGCAGGAGGTCGCGGTGTCCGGCCTCGACGTCCTCGAGGTCGGCTACAACCTGCGGGGCCAGATCGATGCAGCCACCCACCTTGCGCTGTGGGACACGTTCTCCCGCGCCGGCCGGTTCCTCACCGGCGATGGCACCAGCGACGACCACTGGCCCGGTCTCGTACGCGTCCCGCACGGCGGCTCGGGCGCGTCGTGCGGCCCCCGGCGTCGGGCGGCTGCGACCTCAGCGACGGGGAATCCGCGTCGGCTGGCCCGAGTTCGGTGCGGAAGGCACGCAGGACGGCTCCGTCCGGCGGGGACGCTCGGGCAGCGTGCCGTCGCGTCCCCGTGGGTAGAGGGCCAGCACGGCCGCGAGTGTCAACGCGGACGTCTTCGCTGCCGGGGTGGTCGGGACCGGAGTTGGCCAACAAGACCAGCAGCGCCAGGGATGACGAGCTGGAGGGTCTGGGCCGAGTAGCCGAGCGCGCGGCCGATCCTGCCGCGCACCCTGACCCGGAATCCGTTCGTCCGGCTCGCCGTCCTGCTCGCCTTCATGAACAACCGCCTGGTACGCGTTCGGTCGGGACACGCCCGCGCCAAGGTCGTCATCACCGAGCCGCATCGCGGCAGAACGAGAAGCGGATGCCTGGAGGGACCTGGCTAATTTGGCTGGCCCGGACCGGCCGATCGAACGAGGATGCGACCGTGGAAAGCCGACCGCAGCTGCGTGCAACGCCCGGGGGCTCGGCCGAGGTGGCCCGGGCCGTACGACGAGGTAGCTTCCAGCTTCCGTGCAGCCCGGCCGCGGCGCTGCCGCTCTTCACCCCGGACGGCGAACGCCGCTGGGTCGGCGACTGGCACCCGCATTACCTATCCGGGGCGAGCGACGAGGTCGGAGCAGTCTGGCGTACCTCCCACGGCGAGGACACCACCTGGATAACCACCGACCGCGACGATGACCGAGTCCGGTACGCCAGGATTTCCAGCAACGGCACCGCCGGCCTCGTTGAGGTGCTCTGCCGTGCCGCCGACGGCGGAACCAGGGTCCAGGTGACCTACGACCTCACTGCCTGCACCGCCGCCGGCCTCGACGCCCTCAGTCGATTCGCGACCCACTTCGACGACATGCTCGGGCACTGGCGGAACGCCACGACCTCGGCCCTGGCCGGGACGCCAGTCACCACTCAGGCTGAAGACCACGACGCTCACAGCACGTAAGCGCTCATCGCCGACTCGGCGGCAGCAACAAACCGGATGGGCCCGCGCTGATGTGCGATTCGCGGCAGAAGCGGACGTTCTTTCGGGCGCCGCTGGCGTCTGGTACTGGTCGTCGTCCGTGACGGTGGCGCCGTCCGACGGTGAGCAGGAGGTAGCGAGCGGGCGGAGGCTGCCGCAGCGCCCGCGAGACCGCCGGCTGTCCACAACCGACGGGGCGGCGTCCTCCGCGTCCCCTTTAGCCTTTCGTCATGAGGATCGTAGTCATCGGCGGGAGCGGGCACATCGGCACGTTCCTGGTCCCCAGGCTGGTTCGCGCCGGCCATGACGTCGTCAGCATCAGCCGGGGACAGCGATCGAGCTACGTCGATGATCTTGCCTGGCAGCAGGTGCGTCAGGTGACCGCGGATCGAGCCGCCGAAGACAGCGAGGGCACCTTCCCGAACCGGGTTGCCGGCCTTCGACCTGACGTCGTCGTCGACCTCATCTGTTTCACGCTCGACTCCGCGACCGCGCTCGTCGAACGGCTGCGCGGCGAGACCGGGCACCTGCTGCACTGCGGCTCCATCTGGCGCTGGGGCCCGAGCCAGAAGGTGCCGATCACCGAAGACAACGGAACCCCGCCCATCGGCGAGTACGGGGTCGCGAAGGCCGCCATCGCCCGGATGCTGGAGGACGAGACCCGGTCTGGCGGACTGGTCACCACGTCCCTGCATCCGGGCCACATCGTCGGCCCCGGCTGGCACCCGATCGGCCCCCTCGGCAACCTCGACCCCGTCGTGTGGCAGAAGCTCTCGGCCGGAGAGCCGATCGACGTTCCCGGGATCGGCGCGGAGTTCATGCACCACGTCCACGCAGACGATGTGGCCCAGGCGTTCGAAGCCGCGGTGGTCCACCGCGACGCCGCCGCCGGCGAGGCCTTCAGCGTCGTCGCGCCCTCCGCGCTGAACGTGCGCGGCTACGCCCAGATCGCCGCTTCGTGGTTCGGCCGGACCGCGAAACTGCACACGGTCACCTGGAACGACTTCCGTCGCAGCACCAATGACGAAGCCGCCGAATCCAGCTGGGAGCATCTCGTCCGCGACCAGTACTTCAGCATCGACAAGGCTCGCACGCTGCTTGGATACACCCCGCAATACGAGCCGGAAGCCGCCGCCCTGGAGTCGGTGCGCTGGCTCATCGACCATGCACAACTCGACGTCGCCAACCCGCTGAAGGTCTAGCCCACCCCGGCTGGCGCAGTCCGGACGACCCGCCACAGCATCCGGCTCCACACGAGCGGGGCTCCGCCGCGCGACCCGCGGAATGTCGGTGCGTTGGAACGGAGAGCTTGAACCGGGTCGACCGCACGGGGGGTTTCGGCGACGCAACGTCAGCCGGCCGTCCGCGACGAGCTGCAGCGTTCCGCGGTCGCCAAGCACCCGCTTCCAGTGCGAGCGCATCTCGGCGGCCAGCAGGTCTACCTGCTCTGCCAGCAGTGGCCGAGCCGTTGCTCGGGCAACGTCGGCCGACACGCGCGAGACCCCAGTTGCTGCGGGCGGTGCTTGCCTGACCCGTCGGGAGTCCGCTGGGAGTCGGCCGGACGGTGTCGAGTGGGCCGAGTCCGTTCCGACCCATGGTGAGAGGGTGTCCACCCCGGACGGCCCAAGCACCGAGAGGAAGGACCGAACCATGCCGAAGATCGCACCGTGCCTATGGTTCGACAACCAGGGCGAGGAGGCGGCGACGTTCTACACGTCGGTCTTCCCGAACTCCCGGATCACCGAGGTCCAGCGCTACCCGAAGGCCGGGCCCGGCGAGGAGGGCTCGGTGAGTACCGTGTACTTCTCCCTCGACGGCCAGGACTACGTCGCGCTGAACGGCGGCCCCGCGTTCACCTTCTCCGAGGCCATCTCGCTGCAGGTCTACTGCCAGTCCCAGGACGAGGTCGACGACTACTGGACCAAGCTCAGCGACGGCGGGGAGGAAGGGCCGTGTGGCTGGCTCAAGGACCGCTACGGACTGTCCTGGCAAATCGTGCCCACCGCACTGCTCGAGCTGACCGCCGACCCGGACCGTGAGCGGGCGGACCGGGCGTTCGCGGCGATGCTGCAGATGAAGAAGATCGACATCGCGCAGCTGTACCGGGCCGCGGACCAGACCTGAGCGGCCCCCGGCTGCGGGGCCCACGGCGCGGGGGCGGCGCACCGCCGGTTACGCACGTCACGTGACGCCAGCCGTGAGCGCACGAGTCCTCTCACGGGAAACCCAGTACGTCGTTGCGGCGGTCCGGACTAGGTTCGGCCGCATGGCGGAGACCCACTTCGACGAGTGGATCGCCGGGCGCTACGAAAACTTGTGGCCGGAGCTCTTCGAGCCGGCCCTGGTCGAGTCGACGGTGGGCTTCCTCGCCGCGCTGGCGGGACCCGGACCGGCGCTCGAGTTCGGCATCGGCACCGGGCGCATCGCCGTGCCCCTCAGCCGCCAGAGCGTGCGCGTGCACGGGATCGAGCTGTCCCCGGCCATGGTGGCGCGATTGCACGCCCACCCGGACGGCGCCGGTATCGACGTGACCCTCGGCGACTTCGCCACCGCCACCGCCGTCGGCGGCCCGTTCGAGCTCGTCTACCTCCTGCGCAACACCATCACGAACCTCACCACCCAGGACGAGCAGGTCCGCGCGTTCGCCAACGCCGCGGCGCAGCTGCGTCCCGGCGGCTGCTTCGTGGTCGAGAACTACGTGCCGGAGCTGCAGCGCCTTCCGCCGGGCGAGACCACCCACGTCTTCACCGCGACGCCGGATCACCTCGGCTACGAGCACTACGACGTCGCGACCCAGACCGCGACCTCCCACCACTACTGGACCGTCGACGACCGCCTCGCCACCTTCTCCTCGCCGCACCGCTACGTCTGGCCCTCAGAGCTCGACCTCATGGCCTGCCTGGCGGGACTCGCTCCCCGCGGACGATGGGCCGACTGGCACCGGACCCGCTTCACCAGCGACAGCCGCAACCACATCTCGGTCTGGGAGAAGACCCCGACGCCCCGCCACGCGGGGTAGTCCTGCACCGGGCAAAGGTCGCGCGATGAGCTCACTTCGCGGCATGGGCGGATGTTCCGCGCGCGGGTGCGGTATGACCGTGCGCTCCAGGGTCAGCGATACCGTCGCCGTGGCCCCCGCTGGACGAGGACGCCGGTGCCACCGGAGGAGCAGTCATGACAGAACCCGCGCCCCGCATCGACTTCGCCGACCTCCCGGCGCCCACCGAAGGCTTCCTGGTGACGCTCTTCATCACCGTCCGCAAGGTCGCGCGGTCCCGGGACTTCTATTCGCGCGTCCTCGGCGGCACCGTCGTCCTGGACGAGAACCCGTGCATCGTCCGGCTGTCCAACTCGTGGATCATCATGAATCCCGGCGGGCCGCCGACCCCCGACAAGCCGGAGATCTCCGTGGTCGACTACCAGCCCGGCAACACCACGTCGATCTTCCTGAACCTGCGCGTCGCTGACATCTGGGCCCGCTACGAAGAATGGAAGGCGAAGGGGGCAGAGTTCGTCACGCCGCCGATCGACCGCGAGGCAGAGATCCGCTGCTACATGCGGGATCCGGACGGCTACCTCATCGAGGTCGGCCAGTCCACCGGCCTGTTGCACGGAACGCGCGCGGCCAAGCGGCCGGAGGATCTCCCAGGCTAGATCTCCGCCATGATCGTCGGCCGAGCCGCCGGGAGACACGCTCATCGGCACCGGCACAGCCTCCAGCCCGACTCGCGGCATAATCGCGCGTCCGGCGCGCAGTGCCGCATGAGCGTGCGTCGGGTGCGCCGGCCGGATCCGGCTGGATTGAGCCACGGGCTCCCGTGACCGGGAGGACCCGTGCGTGCGGGCGTCGGGTCAGGCTTGTACGAAGCCGAGTTCGTTGCCGTCCGGGTCCCTGATGGTGAACTTGCGTGAGCCGTACGGTGTGTCGACGAGTGGTTCCACCACGTCGCCCTCCGGACCCAGCCGGGACCACCAGACGTCGACGTCGTCGACCTCGAGATTGACGCGTGCGCCTACTGCGGGAGCGGGCTCGTACCGCCCCAGCGCGAGCTGCGCGTGGCCCAGCGTGAAGTGGACGTAGGTCGGCTCGTCCGGTGGCCAGTGCCCCTCGGCCGGCACGCCGAGGAGATGCTCGTACCACTCGACAGATCGGGCGAGGTCACGCACGTTGACCCGGACATGGGTCAGCCGGGGAATGTCCACCCGGAGACTCTAGGCGGCGAGCACATCGCGGCATGCGGGCGCGTTGGTCGGGGGGCTTCAGCCGGCTGGTGCAGGCGGTGCTCCCGTCCGTGATTCGGCGGTGGACAGCGCGACGGTCGCTCGCATGGACACGCGACGCCGGTGCCGCCGTCCTCTCTTGAGCAACGCACCACCTGCGGCATGAGCGCGCGTTCGTGTTGCTCGTTCAGGGATGTCGGCCGGGGGTGTCCGGCGTACGGACGATCCGCGGATGGTCAGGCATGGGTCGGCTCCCTGACGTCTGTTTTCCGTCGAGCAATTGGCGGGCTCGGCTCGCGTCGCAAGCGGATCGGCCACCGGGAAGGGCACGTAGTCGGTCGCTTCAGCGCTCAGGCTGTGCGAAGTCTGAACTCGTTGCGGTCCGGGTCGGCCAGCTCGATGCCGTCAGGCAGGTCGGAAAGTCGGGTCGCACCGAGCGAGACCAGTCGTTCTGCCTCGCCGGTGGGGTCAGCGGTGACCAGGTCGAAGCGCTGCCGGTTCCTTCCGGTTCTGCGTTCCACCGGCGGTCCGGCCCATGAGTCCCACGAGATCTTGGTACCGCCGAGCGGCGACTGGACCGCGGTCTGCTCGTTCTCGTCCCACACCAGCGGCCAGCCCAGTGCGTCGCGCCAGAACAGGCCGACGTCACGGGTTCCGTCACAGGTGACCTCGCCGAGGTAGCCGGTGCCGGCCAGGTAGTTGTTGCCCGGCTCGATCACGCAGAGCTCGTTGCCGCCAGGGTCTGCCAGTACGACGTGTGGGTCGTCGGGCCCTTGGCCCACGTCGATGTGGCGGCCGCCCAGGCGCAGCGCCGTTTCGACGGTTCGCTGCTGGTGCTCGGGGCTGCTGCTGGTCAGGTGCAGGTGCAGCCGTCGCGGGCCGACCTGCTTGCCGTCGGAGGTGACGAAGCGAAGCCCGACCTGCACCTCGTCACCTGGTACCAGCACGCCGCCGGGCTCTGCGAGCATCTGTCGGTGGAGCAGCCCGGCCCAGAACGCCGCCACCGCGTCCGCATCGGCCACCTCGAAAGTCACCGCTTCGAGTCGCAGGGCCACCTCTACACCCTAGGCCCGGCCGGCGACCTACGATCACGACGACCAGCGGCATGGGTCCGCGTCCCGCGCGCAGTGCGGCACGGGCGGATGAGCCGCTCCGCGGCACGAGCGGACGTCGCGTCCGCTGCTGGCAGCGTCCGTCCGCGATCCGCCTTCGAGCCACCATCATCCGGGGTCACGGGCGCCCCGCTTGGCGTGCCGGGCGGGCTGTGCAGACCTGGTTGGCTTTCGCTGCTCGACCGGTGCGTCCGCGCGGATGACAGGAGTTCCCTGCCCGTTCAAGATCGGCGGACGGGTCCTGTGCGCCGGTCAGGAGTCGCGTCTCCCGAGGTGCTCTTCGAGGAACGCCACAGTCTCGCGCCAGGTCTCGGCCTGCGCTGCGATGTCGATCTCGACGGTGCCGCCCTGGAGGAACTCCACGCCGCTGGGGCCCGGCTCGGTCTCGGCCGCCGTGCGGTGTGCCGTGGGCGAGATGATCATGTGGCTCGCGCGCTCGTAGACGATGTGCTTCCACGGATGCCGATACCCGATCGTCTCCAGCCGGCGCGCGGTGACCTCGTGGTAGGCCGGGCCGTAACCCTGGTCGTCACCGCCCACGATCAGCAGGATCGCGGCGCCTGAATTCTCGACCGGGATGATGACTTCTTCGAGGTCGACGGTCGCCAGGTCCGGCATGATCCAGCCGAGCGCGATCGGCTCGCCGGCGGTGACCGCCTTCTCCATCTGCTCGGTCCAGATGTTTCGCAGGTACGGCAGCTCACGCCCCTGATATGTCCACCCGGCGACGTCGACAGTGATGATCTCGCGGAAGTCGCCGGTGAAGATGCTCTGGCTGATGCCCTGCGTCAGGACGCCGCTGCCGGCCAAGCTGATGACGGCCCGGATGCCTTTGTCCGGGAAGGTCGCGGCGACCAGCAGAACGGCCTCCCCACCTTTCGAGCCGCCGACGAGGCCGATCCGGTCCCCGTCGACCGCCGGATGGGAACGCAGCCGGTCGAGCGCCGCGCCGAAATACTCCAGCGGGACGTCCTGGAAGACGTCCGGGACTCCGGGTAGCCCGAAGTACGCCAGTGCCATCACGGCGTAACCCTGCTCGGCGATGAGTTCCGCGTGCCGTTCCTGGATGCCGCCTTCGGAGCCGCCGAGCAGGATGACGCCGGGGAGAATGGTGGTCGGGTCCGGGTGGAAGAACAGGCCGACGAGACCGTCATCGAGGGTTTCGACATCCATGCTTCGACCGTAGGGTGGAGTAGCCGACCGAGCGATGTCGGCTATTGCGAGGAGGTTCGGACGGCGATGACGGGCTCCACCAAGGTCCCGCGCCTGGTCGGCTCGGGCCGCGTGAAGGGCATGGCGCAGCTCCACCAGGCGCTGCCGTTGATCGAACGCCAGCACGCCCTGATCGAGGAGCTGCGCGCCCGCGCTCCACGTCACGTCCCGGGTGCCGAGCTGGCCCTCCGCACCGGCACGACGGTCCGCACCGTTGAGCGCGACATCGCCCGGTTGCAGGAAGCCGGGATTCCCATGCACGTCAAACGCGGTCCCGGCGGCGGCTACCGAATCGACGCGCGCCGCGTGCTCCCGCCGGTGACGCTCACGCCCGGCGAGGCGTCGGCGCTGGTCGCCTCGCTGGTCGCGGTCGGCCCGTACACGTCCGCGACGGCACAGTCCGCGCTGGCGAAGCTGCTCGCCTCGCTCATCGAGCCTCCCGCTCAAGGCCTCACCGGACCGGCGGCCCACCAGTAGACGTGCGCGAGCGCGCGGCACGAGCGCGCGTCCGCGCGACCGGCGGCTATAGAAAGACGTTCTGCGTGTCGGCCCCGGGCGTAGGAACGTCCTCCTGAGGCGCTGCGGGCTTGGTGTCCCATCGCAGGAGGAGGACGTTCGTGGGTAACGGTAGTGGGGTGTCCCGGGGTGACCGCAACCGCAACGCGAGGCTGGCGCGGCTGCGCGGGCTGGTGCCGGTGAGGAACGCGATCGTTGGGATCGATCTGGCCGATGCGAAGCAAATGGTCGTGGTAACCGATCATGACTCGAAGGTGCTGGCGCGTAGGACTTTCCGGTGCCGGGCCTGGGATCTGGGCGCCGCGCTGGACTGGGCCGCCGGCCGGGCCGCTGCCCATGGCTTCGCCGGCCTGACGGTGTGCTGCGAGCCGACCGGGCACCGGTGGCGGGCCCTCGGGCAGCTGGCGGCGGACCGGTCGATGCCGTTCATGTGTGTGCAGCCGATGGTGACGTCGTGGTCGCGGCGGGCGGAGGACCTGACCGTCGACAAGACCGATGACAAGGACGCGGTGCTGATCGCCCGGCTGACCGCGCAGCTGCGCTGCTACGTGCCCGAGCCGGTCGATGAGACCTGGGCCCGGCTGCGGCACCTCGGTGCCCGCCGCGACCTGCTGCTCACCGAGATCGGTAGCCAGCTGCAGCAGATGCGGGACCTGCTCGACTGTGTCTGGCCGGCCGCGCTGGATACCGCCCGGCAGCCGTTCCGGTCCCGGACCTGGATCGCGGTGCTGAGCGTGATCGTCGACCGCGACCGCGGCGATCTCGGCCGCACCCGACGCCTCGGTGCCGGCCGGTTCGAGCAGGTAGTCCGACGCGAGATCATCCGCCGTGGCGGGCAGAAACCCTCCCTGCGCATCCTGCGTCGGCTGTTCGCCGCGCTCACCGACCCGGCCGGCGTGACCGCGGACCGGGCCGGCGCCCTGGAACGGGTGCAGTTGCTCCTCGAGGACTGGACGCTGACCCACCAGCGCATCGCCGAGACCGAGACCCGCATGACCGGTGTCCTCGACGATCGCGGCCGGACCAGGCTGGTCACCTCGATCACCGGGCTGTCTGCGGTCGGCGCCGCGGCGATCCTGGCCCGGACCGGCGACCTGCGTCGCTTCGCCACCGCGCGCGCCCTGGTCAAACACTCCGGCCTGGCCCCGCGGGAGAAACTCTCCGGCGCGTTCATCGGCCGGACCACCCCGCCATCGCCACCCACGGCCACACCGCCACGCCCGCGGCCGCCTGACCGATCATCGCTGCCGATCAAGCTGGCGGTCGGGCGAGCCCTCCGCGGCATTGAGACACACCGTGATCTCGACGCACATCATGGGCAGCCCCGCCCGTCGTCACACCAACCCGATCACACACTGCCGGGACCAACCCCATTCAGCTATGCAGGGACAGACGACGGACCAGGGCACCCGACCACGGCTTGACCAGAACGACTCACGCTGATGTGAGTGCGGCCGGCGCCGTGCTGATCATCTCGCTCAAGCGCCCGGACTGTCGGCTTGCGCGCACATCGGCAACCCCGAACCGGTGCACAACCGTCCTGCGGTCGGTAGCTGGGAGGCGGCTAGGTCAGCATCGGCTACCACTTCTTGTAGTCGATGTCGTCGGTGGGTGGCTGACGGCGGAGGTCGATACCGAAACGACGCGCAACCCGTACCAGGACGACGATCACAACGACAGGGGAGATCCACAGAGCGAAGATGACGACCGCGAACAGTAGCGAACTCATCCAGCCTGGCTCTCTACACACTGGGGCGACTGCCGCTCCACCGCGAGTCAACTCTATCCCCACCGACAGCTCCGGACGACAGGTGATGGGCACCGACCGAGGCGGGTACGGACGGTTGCCCGCCGGAGCCGGCCGCGGAGGTCCGCGATCAGCGGTGACACCATCACCAGCGGCACGGGGCGGGCGTGTCGAGGTGTTCGGGGCGGCAGTGGGTAGGAATTCTGGGTGGCTCGGTGTGCGGTACCGATGTTGGTGAGCGTCGCGCTGGCGGCGGGGGTGACAGGGTGCACCTCGGGCGACCGGATGGACGACGCTTCCATCGCCGTGTCGCCGGCGATCGCCCTGATGGACCAACCGGTCAGGGTGTCGATGGCGGGGCTGGGGACCGACCGCCCCGCGACGGTGACCGCGACTGCCAAGGACGTTGTCGGCGTGACGTGGTCGTCCTCGGCGGAGTTCCAGGCTAGCGGGGACGGGACGCTGTCGCTCGACCAGGCGCCGGTGGGCGGCAGCTACTCCGGGGCGAATCCGATGGGTCTGTTCCAGTTCATGGGGCCGGACGATCCCCGGCCGCTCGGCTTCGGATCGCCGCTGTCAGGCACCTACGTGGTGCGGCTCGAGGTCAAGGTCGACGGGAGGACCGTTGCAACCGCGACGGCGACCCGGCGCAGCCCCCAGGCGGTCGGGGTCACCACCAAGAAGCTGACGGTGCCGGCCGACGGCGTGTACGGCGTCCTCTATCGGCCGAAGGACCCCACGACGAGGAAGCCGGCGCTGCTGGTCTTCGGCGGCTCCGAGGGCGGGCTGAGCTACCCCGTGCAGGTGAAGTCTGCGCTGCTCGCCGCGCACGGCTACCCCACGCTCGCCCTGGCGTACTTCGACGCGCCCGGGCTACCGAAGGACCTGGCCGCGATACCCCTGGAGTACTTCCGTAAGGCGCTCATGGTCCTTAGGGCACAGCCGAGCGTCGATACCGATCATGTGCTGGTTAGCGGCGCATCCTGGGGCGGCGAGGGCAGCCTGCTGGTGGCGGCCACGTACCCGGACCTGGTCAACGGTGTGATCGCCGAAGTGCCCAACTCCTACGTCGACGTGGCGCCGTTCACAAAGAAGAGGTCGTCCTGGACCGTGAACGGAAGGGAGCTTCCGTTCGCGCCGGCCAGCCAGTTCGGCGCACCGGCAGCCGAGGTGGACCCGAAGACCTACATCCCGGTCGATCGCATCCGCGGCCCGATCCTGCTCGCCTGCGGAGAGCTCGACCTGGAGTGGCCCTCCTGCCGCAACGTCGAAGACATCACCGACCGGCTCAAGGGACGACACGGCGTCACGGTGCTGCGCTACCGCGACGCCGGTCACTACATCGGCGTCTTCCCGCCCTACACCAGCACGACAGACGCAGCGCTCACCAGAACCGGCGGAACCACCGCCGGCACCCAGGCCGCCAACCTCGACCTGCACACCAAGGGCCTGGCCCTGCTGGCCAGCCTGTAGCCCGCCCCCCGGAGGTCGGGCAACCGGCCAAGCCAGCCGCCAGGTATCCCATCTCATCCCGGCCCGGCATCCCGCCCAGCCGGCCCAGTCGGGATCGGCCGCCGCGACACGAACGACCAGCCGGCCGAGAACGACCGCATATCAAGCATGAGTGTGCATCGTCCGACCGTCCTATGTAGACGGCGACGGTGCCTCTTGGATGGCCGGCGGCTGTCCGTCCGCTGAGGTACGTCATCATCCGGCGGTGCCGGCACGCTGTTCGACCTCCGGCGAACGTACGTCGGCGGCCGAATTCCGGGGCGACAGCAGGCTGGCAGTGTGGGGTCAGGGGGTTCAGTCCCTCAGCTCCACCCTGTTGAACATGACGAGCCGATCAGCCGACCTGGAATTGGCGCACCGTCCGGTAGTCCTGGTCGACCACGACGAACGCCCGTCGGGCCTTCAGGTCGTACGCCACCGACCACTGGGTGTGCCGCTGCCGCACGTCAGCGAGCAGACCAAGCACCTGGTGCGGGTCGAGCCGGCCCCGGGCCGCGGCGAGCCGGTCGGTCGCGGTACGCCAGCGGCGGTCCGCCTGCCGGGAGGCCCCGGTCGAGGTGGCCTGCTGGAAGTTGACCATGACCTGCCACGGCTGGTCACCGCGCGGGATCACCGTGAACCGGCCGCCGACGAACTCCACGATCGCAGAGGCGCCGGTCGCGTCGGCGACGAAGTAGTGCAGCGGCGGGCCGCCGTCGAAATCCAGGTCGTACCCGCCCAGCACGGCGATCGCCTGGCCTACCGTACGGGCCCGCTCCAGCACCTGCCGCATGATCCGGATGCTGCCGACCACGGCCCGGCCGGACCGCCGGGTCGCCACCGCGGTCTGCTCGGCAGCCATGCCGACTGCGAGGCCGTGCTCGTTCATCCCGTCGAACGGCAGCAGAGGCGCCCGCAGCAGCGCCCGGCCGCCGGCGGGGGTGTCCAGGTCGGCGAGGTGGGCCCGGTCGTAGCCGAGGTAGGAGATGTCCACGATCGACGTCGTCGCCGTCCCTCCCGGCGGGTCGGTGTGCAGGACCAGCGCCGGGTTGGGATCCCAGTCGAAGTTCCGGCCCACCACCGGACGGGCCGGGTCGCCGGCCAGGAAGACCGTGCACCCGAACGGCTTGCGCAGCCCGGACGGCCCGGTCGTCGCCGCCGGCTCCGGGGCGCCGCCGGCGGAGAGGATCGAGGGCAGGGAACCCTCGTACGTCATCTCGTACAGAGGGTGGTCGCGATCCAGGACCCTCAGGCTGGCGAGCGTCCGGCGTTGCGTGGGGGTCAGCGGCGCGGCCGGCGTCGTGGGGGCCGGCGCCAGGGTGCTGACCGCCACCGAGCCGGGTGCGGCGACCAGCGCCTGGTCAGCCCCCGAGCACCCAGCGAGGCCGGCGGTGACCAGCACGATTCCAACGACCGAACGTCCACCCCAGCCCATCCGTCCACCCTGCAGCCGGCTGGTCACGGTCGTAGGCGCTCGGCGGTCACGGTTCCAGTACGGGCTCCAAGGCGCGCGCTCGTCGTGGGGAGCGTGATCCGTAGCCCTGCCGCCACCCGGGGAGCGGGCTCGCGGCGGTGATCTACGTGGCGCACGGTGCACCGGCGCCAGTCGAGCAGGAACGCGGCGCGCATGGTGATCTAGTACTCCAGCCGGTGCGCCCAGTGATCAGGGGGTGGTTGTCCAGAGGTCATGACCTGGTCGGAAGCTCGTCGTCGCCTGCCGGTGTGAGTCCGGTCCGGGTAGTCGCCAGGGAGCCCGGTAGCAGGCTGGCGGCTCGGTCTGGAAACGGGTCGGGTCGAAGCCCAGCGTCGAAAGCCCTGTTTGGGGGAGCAACTGAGCGGTCCGTAGCGTGAAGCGAAGCCTGCCGCGTCGTTAGACACCGAGGGAGAGCCGAGCCGGGCGGTTCACGGCGAAGGCCATGGAAGCGGTGAAGATCCTGGGGTGCAGCCGCGAGGGACTCCCCGGCGTAAGGGGCGCGGAACGTTCAGATGGTGATGGCGGGAACTGGGGAGGCCCTCCCCGGCCCGGTGGCTGCGGTGAGCACCCGGTGAGCACCGGAGCGAGGCGCCCTATAACCGGTGAGGAGCCGGGAAGTGGGTGGCCTGCCGGGAGGGAGTCGGAGGCGGTCGTAGTACCGGTCGAGCCGTAGGACAACACAACCCTGCGGTGAGGGAAGGGCCGCTGCTTCGTTCGCGCGCGCGTTGGGAGTCTCGGATTGGTGAGTGCCGTATCGGCTAGGTCCACCCTGGCGGCTGTCCGTGGGGACAGGGTCCGCGGCTTGCAGCATGTGCTCTACCGGGCGGCCAGGTGCTCATTGACGAGTCCTGGCGGGGCCGGAGGTTCGTGGTCGAGATCGACATCGCGAACTGTTTCGAGGCCATCCCGCATGACCAGCTTATGCGGGCGGTCGAGGAGCGCGTCAGCGACCAGGCTGTTCTCCGGCTGCTGCGTGCGCTACTGCGCGCGGGAGTGATGCAGGACGGCCAGGTCCGTCGGACGGTGACGGGGGCGGCGCAAGGCGGCGTCGTGTCCCCGCTGCTGGCCAACATCTACCTGCACCGGCTGGACCGGGCATGGCAGAGCGACCGGCACGGGGTTCTGGTCCGTTTCGCCGACGACGCCGTGGTGATGTGCACTACCCGGGAACAGGCCGAAGCCGCACTGGCGCGGCTGAGGTCGGTCCTGGCCGACCTGGGACTTGAACCGAAGGAGTCCAAGACCAGGATCGTGCAGCTGACCGAGGGGGGCACCGGGTTCGACTTCCTCGGCTTCCATCACCGCTTGGTGCGCGGCTGGACGCCGCGGTCACGGCACCTGACCTTCCTCGCCCGTTGGCCCTCACGCAAGGCGACCCAGCAGGCCCGAGACCGTATCCGGACCATCACCGGCCGGTCCCGGCTGCTGGTACCGGTCGAGGAGATCGTGCGGGAACTCAACGTGTTCCTCCGCGGTTGGGGCGGGTTCTTCCGCTACGGGAACTCCGCCCGGGCCCTCGGCCAGATCAGGAACTACGCGCTGCTGCGGCTGGCGGCGTTCGAGTCCAAACGCCACGGACACCGCCGCAACTGGGGCATCAGACGGGTGGCCTACGCACCCGCCAACCTGGGCCTGATCAACCTCGATGGAACCGTCCACCCGCCCAGGCCTTTCCGGGACTGGCGGGTAAGACCAGGCAACACCGAACACCGCCGGTGAAGAACGTCGGTAAGCCGTGTGCGGGAGAACCGCATGCACGGATTGACGGGCGGGGACTGGAAACGGGCCGCCAACAGCGGCACCGCGCCAGTCCCCGACCCTCCTAGATCGTTATGCCCGTGCGTGGGTGGTGTCTTGGCGTTGGTAGTGGCTGGTGCGGGCGCGGTGTTGGTGGCGTCGCCGCCAGGCGGACCAGGCCAGCGGGCAGGCCGGGGTTCGGCCGGGTTCGGTGATGAGGGTGGTGAACAGTCGGCGGATCTCGTTGCAGGTCAACGGGATGAGCCCGGCCTGGTCGGGCCGGTCGATCTGGTCGGGGCGCTCGTTCGCGGTGAGGACCGCGAGCAGGGCGTGGGCGACCATCGCGAGCAGGGTCCAGCGGCGCCAGGAGGTCCAGCGGCGCCAGGAGGTCCAGCGGCGCCAGGAGGTCCAGCGGCGGACCTGGTGTTCGTCCAGGCCGGCGAGGCCCTCGCCGGCTTGGAAGGTCTCCTCGACCGTCCAGCGGCGGCCGGCGACCCGGACCAGTTCACGCAGTGGGACCGGTTCGGGTGAGTAGCAGCGGTAGAACGCCAGCTCGCCGGTGTGGCGGTGGCGTCGCACCAGCAGCCACCAGCACCGGCCGTCAGCCGGGTCAAGCGGGCCGGTGGAGTGCGCGGGGTCGGGGTGGTCGATCCAGGCCCAGTCGTAGTAGCGCTGGCACTTCGCGCCGGGTCCAGCCGAGAGCCGCTGCCACGCCCGTGCCGGTAGGCCGGCGGTGACTTCATCAGCGCGCAGCAGCCCGACGGCGGTGGGCACCCGCCGGTCGCAGCCGATGGCCAGCACGTATCCGACCCGCCGCGCCTCCAACTCCGCGCGTAGGACCGGGTCGGCGCCGTAGACCTCGTCACCGGCGACCCACCGTGCCGGCACGCCCGCGCTCAGCGCGCGGGTGAGCATCCCCGCGGCCAACGCGGGCTTGGTCTCGAAGCCGATGTCGGCGGGGATCCCGGCCCCGGCGCACCGGTCGGGATCGCCGATCCAGGACTTCGGAAGGTAGAGCTCGCGGTCGATCATCGCGTGCCCGCGGGCACCGGCGTAGGTCAGGTAGACCGCGCCGAGCTCGCAGTCGGAGATGTCCCTCGACGGCAGGTTCGTCGCGTTCGCCTCGGGCGCTCAGGGCCTGGTGACCGGCGACACCAACGGCAAGCCGGACGTGTTCCTCCGCGACCGCGTCGCCGGAACGACCACCCGGGTGTCGGTGACCTCGGGCGGCGGCCAGGGCAACGGACGCAGTGACCTGCCTTCGATCTCGCGCGACGGCCGCTATGTCGCCTTCTTCTCCCAGGCGACCAACCTCGTCTCCGGTGACACCAACGGCAGGTCCGACATCTTCGTCCGCGACGTGGTCGCCGGGTCGACCCGGCGCGTGTCGATTCCCGCCGCCGGCGGCCAGGCCAACGGGGACAGCTCCTTCCCGTCGATCTCCGACAACGGCCAGCAGGTCGCGTTCAGCTCCGCCGCGTCGAACCTCGTGAGCGGCGACGGCAACGGCCTGCAGGACATCTTCGTCCGCGACCTGGCGGCCGGGACGACGAGCCGGGTCTCGGTCAGCTCGACCGGCGCCGGCGGCAACGGACCCAGCATCGTCCCCAGGATCTCCGGCAACGGCGACGTCGTCGCGTTCGTCTCCGACGCGGCGAACCTCGTCCCCGGCGACACCAACGGCAGCCGCGACGTGTTCGCCCGGGTCCGGAGCACGAACACCACCCAGCTCGTGTCGGTCGGAGTCGGCGGCGCACCCGCCGACAGCCTCAGCGCCGACCCGGCCCTGTCCCGCGACGGCCGGTACGTGGCCTTCGACTCATCGGCGTCGAACCTCGTGCCCGGCGACACCAACGGCTTCCAGGATGTGTTCGTCCGCGACCGCCTCGCCGGTACGACCCAGCTCGTGTCCGCGTGGCCCAGCGGCACGCCGTCCAACATGCTGAGCACGGCGCCCGACATCTCGGAGAACGGACAGATCGTCGTGTTCGTCTCGCAGCTCAGCGACGCCGGAGCGCTGACGAACGTCTACCGGCGCACCCGCGGCACCGGGGTCACCCAGCTCGCGTCGGTGGGTCTGTCCGGGCAGCCGGCCAACAACAACAGCTTCGGTGCTTCCGTCTCGCCGGATGGGCAGCACGCCGGCTTCACCTCCACCGCCAGCAACCTGGTCGCCGGCGACACGAACAACCAGCAGGACGTCTTCGTCCGCGAGTAGCAGTCACCTCCGGTGGTGCCGCTCGGCACGGCGCCACCGGATCGCCGGCCGGCGGGCGGATCGGTCTCCCGTGAGCGTGTTGGGTCACGGTTGGAGCGGACATTGCTCCATGAGGCTCTTCCCATGGGCGGATCGAGGAGCAAGTGTGAGCACGACCACATCAGTGTCGGGGCGGTCCGAGTGGGGTGTCGCATGCCCAGCCGTCCGGCTCTGCTTCCGCCGTCGTCGCAATGCCGACCACCGGGGGATCCCGAGCGCCATCCGCGCGACTGACGGGTGAAGTCCCGCCCGACCCATCACTCCGGCTGCCCTTCGTCCGTCCCACCCGCCCGGAAGGGGATCTCCATGAAGGTTCGTTGGCGCTGGGTCGTGACCGCTACCGCGGTCCTGACCTTTGCCGGCGTGGTCTCGGCGCCCACCGCGTCCGCGGCCACGCAAGCCGTGCCGATCGCGGCAGAGCAGGCCATCTGCGCGGACGTCTTCGGCGGCGTCTACCCCGTCCCCAGCTCTGAGCCGCTGGCTCGCTGCCAATGGGACATGGCGCTGATCAACGCCGACACGGCGACCTGGGCCCGGGCGACCGGTGCCGGCGTACGGGTCGGGGTCATCGACGGCGGCGTAGACGTCAGCCATCCCGACATCGCACCCAACCTCGACGTCGCCGACTCGTGCTCGTTCGTGCGCAGCGACGACCCGGCGATCGTGGCCGGGCTGGCCTCCTCCACCGAGGCAGGCAACGGCAACTGCTCGAACAAGGCGGCGGTCCAGGACGTGTACGGACATGGCACACACGTCGCGTCGACCATCGCCGCTCCGGTCAATGGCATCGGCATCGCGGGCGTCGCACCGGACGCAACGATCGTCGCACTCAAGGCCTGCACCGCATCGACGTACTGCTACGGCTATGCGGTCGCCGCAGCGCTGCGCTACGCCGGCGACCACGACATCGACATCGTCAACATGAGCCTGTTCGCCGACCCGTACCTCTACTACTGCGGCAACGATGCCGACCAGCGGGCGCTGATGCGTGAGCTGCAGAGCGCGGCTCGGTACGCCCAGCAGCATGGTGTCCTGCTCGTGGCCGCGGCCGGTAACCAGTCGACCGACCTCCGGCACCCGATCCTCGACACGATCAGCCCGGACGGCCCGGACGACGTGCCGATCACGCGTGAGGTCGGCAACAACTGCCGCGTGCTGCCCGCCGAGTTGCCCGGCGTCCTCACTGTGAGCGCCACCGGACCGGTCGGTTACCCCGGCTACACGACCGACATCGCCTCCTACTCGTCCGTCGGCGGCGACATCGCGGCCCCTGGCGGCGACTACTTCGCCGCCAGCAACACGGTCCAGGACGCGATCCTGGCGGCGGTGCCGCCGAACAGCGTCCTGTTCCAGTCGCTGGATCCGCTGAACGCGGCGTTCCCGGGGGTCACTGCGGGGTCCGGCGCCGCGACCTACGCGTGGATCAACGGCACCTCAATGGCGTCGCCGCACGTCGCCGGGGTGGCCGCCCTGGTGAAGGAGCTGCACCCGAACTGGGGTCCGTCGGCCGTTGCTGCCGCGGTGAAGCGCACGGCGGCTCCGATGTCCTGCCCACCGAACTGGCAGCCGCAGTTCCCCGGGGACGAGCGGCTCCGGTGCTACGGCGGGTCCGACGGCCACACCTCCTTCTTCGGCGCGGGTCTCGTCGACGCAGCGGCCGCGACCGCCCGCTGACACGCTGCGGTGCCCGTCGGCCGGTCCGGCGGGCACCGCCCCCTCCAGCGGCAACGGCGGACGACCCTGACGGCGAGCCGACCGGGACGTCCAGGCCCGGCTCACTGAGCTGCAGGCCGAAGCGCCGCAGCCGGTCGGTCAGGGGCGGGGAGCTGCGAAGGCGGTGAGGGTAGCGGCCTCGGCCCGGAACCAGGGGTTCGCGACGGTGAAGACGGCCAGTCCGCCGGTCGGGTACTTGCCGGTGACGTCGTGGCGGGCCGACTCGTCACCGGTGCCGTCGTCGAAGCTGATCGCGAAGTCCTGGATGCCCGGGTTGTGGCCGACGATGGCCAGCGTGCCGACGCTCTGCGGGGTGTCTCGGACGACGGCCAGCAGGGCCTCGACGGAGTTGTCGTAGACCCGCTCGTCCTGCACCGGCTGCGGGGTGCCGGCCAGCCCGGTGACTGCACGCTCCCAGGTCTGCCGGGCCCGGCGGGCAGGGGAGACGACCACCCGGTCCGGAACGAGCCCGCGCTCCGCCAGCCACCGGCCGATCTCGGGCGCTTCGCGCATCCCGCGCCGGGCCAGCGGGCGTTCCCGGTCGATGTCCCCCTCGGCGGCCTTGGCGTGCCGGATCAGGACGAGCCGTCGGGCCTGGTCCATGGCGACCAGCATGGCAGGTCGATCTCCCCGCGGCGATCTGGTCCCAGCGTTCGAGCCGCAGCCCGTGGTGACCTCTTGCGCGATCATCGGGGCCATGGATCTCGAGCCGTACCGGGCGGACTTGGTGGCGTACTGCTACCGGATGCTGGGCTCCTTCCACGACGCGGAGGACGTGGTCCAGGAGGTTCTGTTGCGGGCGTGGAAGGCACGCGACCGGTACGACGCCGACCGTGCCTCGGTGCGGACCTGGCTGTACCGGATCGCCACCAACGCCTGCCTGACGGCGTTGACCGGCCGCGCGCGGCGGCCGTTGCCGACCGGGCTGGGAGCGCCGAGCAATGACCCCGAGGCGCCGCTGACGCCCGCTCCGGCCGTTCCGTGGCTGCAGCCGTTCCCGGACGCGCGGATGGATCTCGACGTCCGGGCCGACATACGGCTCGCCCTGGTGGCGGCGTTGCAGGCCCTGCCGGCACGTCAACGAGCCGTCCTGGTGCTCCGTCAGGTGCTGGAGTTCAGCGCCGCCGAGGTCGCCGTGCAGTTGGACATGTCGGTGCCGGCGGTCAACAGCGCCCTGCAGCGGGCCCGCGCCACGCTGGCGCAGACCGGCGGTCTCGGCGACCTGCGGGAACCGGACGATGCCGAAGACCGGCAGGTCGTTCGGCGGTACGCGCGGGCTTTCGAAGCGGCCGATGTCCCCGCGCTCGTCCGGCTGGTCACCGACGAGGTCGTCCTCGAGATGCCGCCGGTGCCGCTGTGGTACCGGGGCAGCCGGGACTACGGCCGGTTCCTGGACCGGGTGTTCCGGATGCGCGGCGCGGGATGGGTCACGACGGAGCTGACCGCGAACGGGCAGCCGGCGCTCGCCGCGTACGCGCCGGCGTCCGGGGGTGGGCACCGGTTGCACACCCTCCAGGTCTTCGCAGTCACCGCTGGCCTGGTCTCGCACAACGTGGTGTTCGCCGATCCCTCCGTGTTCGCGGCCTTCGGCCTGCCGGAGTCCCCGGAAAACTCCGGCCCGGGGCGATGAGTCGGCCCGGTCCCGCCGGTATGTACCGGCGAGCGTCGAGCCGAGGGAGACCATCGTGAGCGTCATCGTCATCCAGTTCGTCACCCTGGACGGGGTCGTCTCCGACCCGGACGGATCAGCCGGCACGCCGAACGGTGGCTGGGCGTTCCGGTACGGCCCCGAGGCGGTCGCCGGGGACAAGTTCCGGCTCGGCAGTGTGCTGGACGACGGCGTCATGCTGCTGGGGCGCACGACCTGGCAGCTCTTCTCCGGACTGTGGCCGGCGCGCACCGACCCCTTCTCCGTACGCATGAATACCGTGCCGAAGCTCGTCGCCTCCCGCACGCTGACCGACACGTCGGCATGGGCCAACTCGGAGGTCGTCTCCGGCGACCTCCTCGACGCCGTGAAGAACGAGCGGCGGGACGTGATCGTCACCGGCAGCCTCAGCGTCGTCCACGTGCTGATGGCGGCCGACCGGATCGACGAGTACCGGCTGCTGACCTTTCCCACCGTCCTCGGCACCGGCCGGCGGCTGTTTCCCGACGGCACTGCGCCGGCGCGGCTGGAGTGCCTCTCGGTCGAACGGGCCGGTGCCGCCGTCCTGACCCGGCACCGGAGGGCCGCCTGATGGCGGTTCGGTTCCTGGCCGTCTACGAGACGCCGTCCGATCCCGAGGCCTTCGATCGGCACTACGACCAGGTCCACGTCCCGCTCGGGCGCCGACTGCCGCGGCTGCGCCGGTACACGGTCGGCCGCAACGCCACAGCCGTGCGTGGCGGAGTGGCCTACCACCTGATCGCCGAGTTGGAATGGGACTCGATGGAGGACCTGCGCGCCGCCTTCGCCTCGCCCGAGGGCCGCGCGACCGCCCTCGACGCGGCGCGCCTCCAGGAACTCGCCCCGGTGCGCAGCATGATCTTCCAGCTGGACGAGTGCCTCTAGCCCGGTCGGCGCCGCCGTGCTGCCTGCGCCGGGTCGGTAGGCCCGGCAGCGCGAAGCGCTGCCCCAAAGGGAAAGCTCAGCCGCTCGACGATGTGAAAGGCCTGCCGATCCTCCTCCCGGGGTCCACACTGGGTTGCTCGTACGAGAGGAATCCCGGCTCCTGGCGAGGAGAGCGACGTGAAGCGGCTGATCTTGTGCTGCGACGGGACCTGGAATACCGCCCAGCAGCCTTGCCCGACCAATGTGGAAAGGATGTGCAAGGCGATAGCGCCGGCTGACGCCGGCGGTGTGCGGCAGGTAGTTCTTTACCACGACGGTGTCGGCACGAAGCGTTGGGAGCGTCTGCGGGGCGGAGCCTTCGGGTTTGGCCTGTCCCGCAACGTGCAGGACACCTACCGGTTCCTGGTGGACAACTACGAGCCCGGCGACGAGCTGTACTTGCTGGGGTTCAGCCGCGGGGCGTACACCGCGCGCAGCACAGCGGGATTCGTCCGTAACGCCGGCATCCTGCGTCCCGAGCACAAGGATCTGGTGGGCCAGGCCTACGCGATGTACCGCAACAAGGAAAAGCCCGACGCCCCGAGCGCCGTCGCATTCCGAAAGCAGTACGCCTACGCCGACACGACACCGATACGGTTCATCGGCGTCTGGGACACCGTCGGCGCTCTCGGGGTGCCGGATCTGGGGCTGCCCGGATTGAAGTGGCTCAACCGGCGATGGGAGTTCCACGACACGACGCTGAGCAGCCGCGTCCGGTCCGCCTTCCAGGCGCTGGCGATCGACGAGGCACGCCGGCCGTTCATGCCGACCCTCTGGGACGCGCAGCCGACCGCGACCGATCAGCAACTCGAGCAGGTGTGGTTCTCCGGCGTCCACTGCGACGTCGGGGGTGGCTACAAGGAAGGCGAGCTCGCGGAGCTCCCGTTCTACTGGATGAGCGTGCGCGCCCACGCGTGCGGGCTGGCACTGGTCAGCCCGCCGACCTTGCCCGAGCCGAGCTGCGCGACCGGCTTGCTGCACGACTCCCGGACCGCGTTCTACAAGCTGATCAAGCCGTACGACCGGCCGATCGGCGCGAAGGACCCGGAGCACGAGTGGGCCGCGTCGACGGCGACCGGGCGCTGCAAGCAGGTCCCGGCGTATGCGCCGCCAGAGCTGGTGAGATACCTCGACGGACCGCATCAGGAGATGCCCATCTGAGCCGGCGATCAAGAGCGTACGGCGGCGGCGACCGCCGATGTCGCGCAACGACGGCCGGCGCCTCCGCCGCTCCGGTTGGAGCCGGGAGTCCGGGAGTGAGAGGGCCTATCCTAAGGAGCCGTTAAGCCTCGGCGAGGGTTGGCGCAAAAGCCCACTTGATCTCCTTCGTACCGGGACCCGGAACCCTCCGGCCCACCCACGAGGAGGCAGCGGATGCGAAGAGGACACCGGATCGCTGCGGTCGGGCTTGCGGCTGCCGTCGTCGCCGGCCTGTCCGGCGCGGCCATGGTGGAGATGGCGAGCGCCGCACCGGCCGCGCCCACCGGCAAGTCGACCGCGTCGATCCCGCCGGATCGGGCCAAGTCCGGTAATACCGGCGAGCTCGACAAGGACGGCACGGGCACGGACACCGCCGCGCTGGCCGGGGAGTTCGGGGTGCCGCAGGCGAAGCTGGAGCGGGCACTCGACGACGCGAAGCGGGTGGTCAGCGGCCTCGCCGAGGGCGGTAGGAACTCGACCTGGCTGCACCCGGCCGTGGTCGCGGTCGTCGCCCGCGACCTCGGAGTCTCGCCGACGGCCGCCATCGCGCTGCTGAAGCAGCTCCCCTGGTTCGGCGAAGGTGTCGGCGGCAGCAAGGGTCAGGACAAGAGCAAGGCCGTCAACGAGCCGGTCCCGGCCGCCGTCGTGACCGATGTCGCGAGATCCCTGCGGGTGAGCGACGCTCGGGTGAGGGCGGCGCTACAGCGGCTGTCCGCGCTGTGGGCGAGCGGGGGCTCCGCAGGGCAGACGGATCCCGGTTTCGTGGCGGTGGCGCGCAGTCTGGGCGTCTCCCCACAGATGCTCGAGAACGCGCTGCGGACCGCGAAGCAACACCTCGCGGCCACGGGGGGCGAGCCCGGGACGAAGTGAGCGGAGGCTGTCCCGGGGCGACGACGGCTCCGGGACAGCCGGGACGGGAGGTAGGACGTCGAGGTGAAGGCGGCGCAGGCGCGGGTGCTGGTCGTCGACGACGACGAGGCCGTACGTCGGTCGCTGGTGCACGCGCTACGGCGGGACGGCTTGGAGGTGGGGGCGGCCGCGGACGGGGCGCAGGCGCTCGACGAGCTCGCGCGGGTCCGACACGCGGCGATCGTCCTCGACGTGCTGATGCCGGAGCCGAACGGGCTGGAGGTGTGCCGGCGGCTGCGCGCCCGCGGCGACTTCACGCCGATCCTGATGCTCACCGCCCGCGACCTCGTCGCCGACCGGGTCGCCGGCCTCGACGCGGGGGCGGACGACTACCTCGTCAAGCCGTTCGCACTGGAGGAGCTGCGCGCGCGTCTGCGGGCGCTGCTACGGCGCAGCGGCTCCGGGCAGGAGGTGCTGCGCTTCGCCGACGTCGAGCTCGACCTGGCCGGCTACCGCGCCCGCCGCGGCGACCGGGCACTGGAGCTGACGCGGACCGAGTTCGCGCTGCTGGAGCTGTTTCTGCGCAACCCTGGGCGGGTGCTCGGGCGCACGCTGATCTTCGAGTCGGTATGGGGGTACGACTTCGGCCCTGGCTCGAACGCGATCTGGGTCTACATCAGCTACCTGCGCGGCAAGCTGGAGGCCGGCGGTGGGCAGCGGCTCATCCAGACCGTCCGCGGCATCGGATACGTGTTGCGGGAG
This sequence comes from uncultured Actinomycetota bacterium, assembly GCA_963803135.1. Classification (GTDB taxonomy): domain Bacteria; phylum Actinomycetota; class Actinomycetes; order Mycobacteriales; family CADCTP01; genus CADCTP01. The sequence continues at coordinate 127,901 of CAWDLH010000001.1, forward strand.
GACCCGTGAACCTGCGCACCAGGGTCGGGCTGGCCGGCGGCGCGATCGTCCTGGTCACGCTCGCGGCCGTCTCGTCGGTCCTCTACCCGCTGGTGGCGGACGGGCTGCGCGCGCAGCGGGACAGGTCGCTGCTGGACACGGCTGCGAACGCGCCGGCGACTGTACTCGCGATCAAGGCGGCCGCGGCCCCCGGCGCCGGTGCCGACGCCGGCGTCGGGCTACCGACGGTGAGGTTCGGCACCACGCTCGTGCAGATCCTCCCGCGACCGGTCGCCACGGGCGGCACCGACAAGTTCGTCCCGGTGACTGCACGAGACGTCGACGTCGCCGCGCGGACGGCCCCTGCATACTTCCGTACGGTGACGTTCGACGGCGTTCCGTACCGCGTGTACACCACGCCGCTCGAGGGCGACCCCGGGACGCTGGTCCGGGTCGGGCAGGCGCTCACCGCCGAGCAGACGACGCTGCGGCGGCTCGCCGTCCTCCTCGCGCTTCTCACCGGTATCGGTGCCGCATTCGCCGCCGGCGCCACGCGGCTGGTCGCCAGGCGGGTGCTGCGGCCGGTGCGGGCGCTGACCGAGACCGTCGAACGGGTCGCCGCCAGCCAGGACCTCACCGGACCGATCGACACGAGTGGCCGGGACGAACTCGGCCGGTTGGCCAGGTCGTTCGCGGCGATGATGGCCGCCCTCCACAGGTCGGTCACCGCGCAGCGGCGACTCGTCGCGGACGCCTCGCACGAGCTGCGCACGCCCCTGACGAGCCTGACAACCAACCTCGACCTGCTCGCCGAGACGTCCTGCGGGCCGGACGCGCAGGCACCCGTGCTGGTTCGGGAGGCCCGCGCCCAGGTCGGCGAGCTGACCGTGCTTGTCAACGACCTCGTCGACCTCGCCCGGGACGGGCAGACCGAGGCGCACGTCGAGGACATCCGGCTGGACCTGCTCGTCGAGCGGTTGGTCGCCCGGGCCCGCCGCCGTGCCCCCGGCGTGCAGGTGGAGGCCCGGCTGGCTCCAGGGATGGTGCGGGCCAACCCGGAGTCCGTGGAGCGGGCCGTCGGGAACCTGCTGGACAACGCGCTGAAGTGGAGCCCGCCCGGTGGCCGGGTGGAGGTGACGGCGGACGGCGGTACCGTCACCGTCACCGACCAAGGTCCCGGCATCCCGGTCGCCGACCTGCCGTTCGTCTTCGACCGCTTCTACCGCTCGGCGGCCGCCCGCACGCTGCCCGGCTCGGGGCTTGGGCTCGCGATCGTCCGGCAGGTCGCGGAGAACGCCGGCGGCCGGGTCGCCGCCGAGCCGCTGCCGCGCGGAGTGCGGATGCGGCTCCAGCTGCCGGTGGCCCCGTAGGAACGGCTTACGCTCCCCGCGGCCGGGTGCAGCACCGCCCACAGGCCCCAGCCGGCTTCCGCGGTGACCGCCGACCACGACGCGCCGCCCGATGCCCGATCCAGCGCCGACCGGACCGTCTCCACCGGTACGTGGTGCGGCGCGTCGGTGCCCAAGGCGTTCGACCAGATGACGACGCCGTCGCCGGCAAGGACCCGGACCACCTCGGGGGCGAACAGCGGCGCGTCGGCGAGCACTACCGCCGCCGCCTGCTCGTCGACCAGCGGCATCCGGGACGCGTCGGCGAGGACCCGCAACGGTGCTGCTGACCGACCCAGCATGTCCCAGCTCAAGTCCAGGCCGACCACCCGGGGCCACACCTGTGCCAGCAGCGGGGTGAGCAGACCGGTTCCGCAGCCGACCTCCAGGCACCATCCGCCCGGTACCGGTCCACCCCGGGCGAGCGCGTCAGCGAGCGGGATCCGGCGGTATCCGCCACGTTCGTCGTTCCACTGTGGAGCGAGCTGCCGGTACCGCTCGACCACCTCGTGGGCTTGCTCGGCGGACCACGAGGAAGGGTTCTCGGCGATCGCGGCGGATGCCCGCTGTGTCGCCGGTACGCCGTCCCGGATCGGCTTGCCGGCCGCCGGGGGGACCACGCAGGGAAGGACCGTGATCATGTTGCGGGGGTGCCTCCAACGGGATTCGAGCCTGCGCGATGAGCCGCCTCGAGACCTACCAGGTCAACCTCGACTGAGTGGGCTCGAGGGGCTGGAGCGCACCAGGGTCCGCCGGCTCCCTACCGGCCGGCGGCGTAGCCGGAAACCTGGAGGTCAAGTCGCACGAGGCTGTCATGGTTTGCGGGAGAGGACCACGCCGTTTGCGCCGGGAGCTTCGAACCACACCGTCTCCACGTCCGGTCTTGTCGTCGTTGACCAGCAGTTCGCTGATCACGATCTGGCCGCCGGAAAGGGAGTGCGGCAAAGCACTTGCGGAGAATCGCCAGGTCCTGCTCTGGGGTCCGGTCGTGCATGATCATCGACAGCAGCACGACGTCGTGGCCTGCGGGGAGTTCGGCGTCGGCGAGGAAGTCGCCCGGAGTGACCTCGATGCGGTCGCCGAAACCGGCCAACCCGACCCTTTTCGTGGCGATCTTCCAGACCGGCGGCAGGTCGAGGACGGCCGCCCCGCAGGTTGGGGTTGCGCCGACACAGCTCGATGTCGTAGGCCCCGGAGCCGCGGCGCCCGCGCGGGCGCCGGAGCTCGGACAGGTTAGGCCGACCACGCCCCGGCAGAAGGCATTCCACGGAGAGGAGTGAGTCTGGTGGTAGCGCTTTCCCGGACGATGGTGGCTATCCGGCTCCACGCGCCCGGCCTCGACGGACTCCGACGCGAGAGGGTAGACGTGCCCTCGCTCCAGCGCGGCGAGGCGCTCATAGAGGTACACGCGGCTGCGATCACGCGCGGCGAGCTCGACTGGCCGCGCGACCGACTGCCCGCTGTTCCCTCGTACGAGCTCTCCGGTGTCGTCGTGGCGGTCCTAGATGGCGTCGGCCCGATCTCGGTCGGCGACGAGGTGTACGCGTTGACGCCGTTCGACCGCGACGGTGTGGCGGCCGAGTACGCCGCCGTGCCGGCGGGGATTCTCGCCCCGAAGCCCTCCAGTCTCAGCCACGTCGAAAGCGCGGCGGTCCCACTGCCGGCGCTCAGCGCCTGGCAGGGCCTGTTCGATCACGGCGGCCTCGAGCCCGGCGAACGGGTGCTCGTCCATGGAGCGGTCGGTGGGGTCGGCCAGTTCGCGACCCAGCTGGCGCACTGGCGCGGCGCATACGTCGTCGCAACCGCGTCGCCGCAGGCGTTCGAGCGAGCACGTGCGCTTGGCGCTCAGGAGGTGATCGACGGCCGGGGGGAGTTCGGCGACGGGGTCAGCCCGGTCGATCTCGTCTTCGACACGGTCGGCGGCAAGTTCCTCGATCGTGCGCCTGCTCTGCTCGCCGGCGGCGGCCGTCTCGTCTCGATCGCCGGGGAGCCGGCGGGGAAAGGGATCTACTTCGTCGTGGAACCGAGCCGGAAGCAGCTGGTCGAGCTGGCGCGTCTCATCGACCGCGGCGGGCTCGGCGTCGCGATCGACTCGACGTTCCCGCTCTCGGAGGCGAGCGCGGCCTTCGAGCGCAGCATCGCCTCAGGCAAGCACGGCAAGGTCGTCCTCCGGGTCGCCGGTCAGGCGTCCGGTGCTGCAGCAAGTGGTTGTTGACCCCAGCGCGTTCTCCTTGGCGCCCGGCAGATGCTCTGGTCATGGCGGACCCGCGCTGCCCGCGAACACGGCCTCCCTGCCCTGCACCGCTCCCGGCCGACCCGCCGACGAGATCCGGACCCGGGAACCCTAGAAGCGGTCGAGGCGGCAGCCCGCCAGCGCCGGCTCGACGGTGCCGTCGACTAGTACTGCAACGGCACTTATGGGCGGGTAGCCGCGGGTTCGGTAGTGGCTGACGCGGGCTTGGTGTTGGCGTCGTCGTCGCCAGCGTGACCAGGACCAGACGTGGTCGGGTTCGGGGGCGTGTCGCAGGATCAGGTGCACGAGCAGGCGGCGGATCTCCGGTAGCGTGAAGTTGATCATGTCTTGGTCGTGGACGCCGATTCCCCCTTTGCGGCAAGGGCTTTCGTGCCGGCCAGCCAGGCGAGGGCGAGCATGGACAGGGTGATGTGGGCGTACCAGGCCCGCCAGGTGCGGACCTGGTAGTGGTCCAGCCCGGCCTCGTTCTTGGCCTGTTGGAAGCATTCCTCGACCCGCCAGCGGGAGCCGGCGATCCGGGCCAGATCGACCAGGCCGGAGCGGCGGGGTCCGTAGCAGATGTAGTAGGCGATCTCGGTCGGGTCGGAGATCGAGCGGCGGGCCAGCAGCCAGTGCCCGCGCCCGGGTGCCCAGCCGAGCCGGATCGGTGACCCGGGCCCAGTCGTAGTCACGCGGTCCGTGCGCGCCGGCCCCGACCGAGACCCGCCGCCACGCCTCGGCCGGCAGGGCGGCAATCAGTTCGTCGGCGCGGCCGGTGCCCGCGCGGTGGTGAGCACGTCGTCGTTGCAGCGGGTGGCCAGCACGTAGGACACGTCGCGTTGTTCGAGCCAGACCCGCAGGTACTTCACCTGCCCGTAGGCCTCGTCCGCGGTGACCCACGAGAACGGCACCGCGGCGTCGAAGGCGCGTCCAGCATGCCTGAGCCAGCACCGGCTTGGTCGCGAACTCGACCTCGTCCGGGATACCCGCCGCCCGGCACCGGGCCCGGTCATCGGTCCAGGACTCGGGCAGGTAGAGCTCCCGGTCGATCAACGCATGCCCAGCCTCGACTGGCGTAGGCCAGGAACGACCCCGATCTGGCAGTTCTCGATCCGCCCCGCGGTGCCGGAGTACTGCCGCTGCACCCCGGCCGAGCGGGTGCCCTTCTTGAGGAACCCGGTGTCATCGACGATCAGCACGCCGTCGCGGTCACCGAGACGCTCGATCGACGTAGTCGCGCACATCGTCGCGGACTCCATCGACGTCCCAGTCCGCCCGGCGCAGCAGCCGCTGCATCCCATCCGGGACACACCTCACCGGCGTGTTCGGCCAGCGTCCACCCGTTCTTGCGCTCCAGCCCAGCGACCAGCCCCGACACGTACTCCCGCACCCGCGCCCGCGGCTCCGCACGCCAGAACCGGTCCGACAACCCGCTCATGCAACGCATCCAGCTCTTCAACAACGAGATCAACGCACCACACACGAAGATGATCGACTACCTGTCAAGCAAGTGCCGTTGCAGTACTAGTACTGCAACGGCACTTCTGGGAGTCGGTGTCCGCTGCGTTCTGTAGTGGCTTTGGCGGGCTTGGTGTTGGCGTCGGCGTCGCCAGTGTGACCAGGCCCAGATGTGATCGGGTCGGGCGCGTGTCGCAAGATCAGATTGACGAGCAGTCGGCGGATCTCCGGTAGCGTGAAGTTGATCATGTCCTGTTCGGCTGGGCTGGTTCCCCCTTTACGGCAAGGGCTTTCGTGCGGCCAGCCAGGCGAGGGCGAGCATCGAGAGGGTGATGTGGGCGTACCAGGCCCGGAAGCTGCGGACCTGGTAGTGGTCCAGTCCGGCCTCGTTCTTGGCCTGCTGGAAGCATTCCTCGACCCGCCAGCGTGACCCGGCGATCCAGGCCAGATCGACCAGGCCGGAGCGGCGGGCCGTAGCAGACGTAGTAGGCGATCTCGCTCGGTCGCTGATCGAGCGGCGGGCCAGTAGCCAGTGCCCGCGCCCGCGCGCCCAGCCGATCCGGATCGGGACCGCGCCCAGTCGTAATCGCGCGGACCGTGCGCGCCTGCCCCGACCGACAAGCCGCCGCCATGCCCGAGCCGGCAGAGCGGCGACCAGTTCATCGGCGCGGCCGTGCCACCGGTCGGTGGTGATCAGGGTGTCGTTGCAGCTTGGTGGCCATCACATGGGCCACGTCGCGTTCTTCCAGCCACACCCGCAGGTACTTGACCTGCCCGTAGGCCTCGTCAGGCGGTGACCCACGCGAACGGCACCCCGGCGTCGAAGGCGCGGCCGAGCATGGCCATCGCCTGCCGGGGCTTGGTCGCGAACTCGACCTCGTCGGGGATACCAGCCGCGCGGCAGCGCTCCCGGTCATCGGTCCACGACACCGGCAGATAAAGCTCCCGGTCGATCAGAGCATGCCCGTCGCCGACGGCATAGGCCAGGAACGTGCCGATCTGGCAATTCTCGTTCGCCCCGCGGTGCCGGAGTACTGCCGCTGCACCCCAGCAGAGCTAGTGCCCTTCTTCAGGAACCCGGTGTCGTCCACGATCAACACCGCGCCGAGGTCGCCAGGTGCTCGACACGTAGTCCCGCACATCGTCGCGAACACCGTCAACATCCCAGTCCGCACGGCGCAACAGCCGCTGCATCCCGTCCGGGCTCACCTCACCGGCACGTTCGGCCAGCGTCCAGCCGTTCTTGCGTTCCAGCCCAGCGACCAGCCCGGACACATACTCCCGCACCCGCTCCCGCGGCTCCGCCACGCCCGAACCGGCCCGCGACCCGCCCATGAAGCCGATCCAGCTCCGCAACCACAAGATCCGTCACCACAACGGATATCATCCACCACCGCCACCACAAGTGCCGTTGCAGTACTAGGGCGTGTCTCCGATGTTGGGCATGCGTCGGCGTTGATGATTTGGTGATGTCGCGTGGGTCGCTTCTGTCGGATGAGATGTGGGCACGGGTGGAGCCGGTGTTGCCGCCGTTGAAGGGGGCGATGGGGCGGCCGATGAGGGATCACCGGCTGCTGGTGGAGGCGGCGATCTACCGGTATCGGACGGGGATTCCGTGGCGTGATCTGCCGGCGGAGTTCGGGCCGTGGCAGACGGCGTGGAAGCGGCATCACCGGTTCAGCACCGATGGCACGTGGGATCGGGTGTTGACCGTGTTGCAGGTGCAGGCCGACGCCGCCGGTGAGATCAACTGGCGGATCTCGTCGTCGAAGGGCTGACCAACCCGCAGATCGGCGAGCGGCTGTACCTGTCCCGGCGCACCGTGCAGACCCACGTCGCTCACGTATTCGCCAAGGTAGACGTGTCGTCCCGGGCCCAACTCGCGGCCGTGGCCACCCGGCAGCGAGCAGAAGCCGGGCACTCCTGAGCCGAGCCCGGGCCTCGACCGCACCGCTTCGTGGAAGCCCGCCACATGGCGGATGTCTTGGCCGGCCGACGAATCCTCGCCTCGCCGGAATCACCCGGACGGATCCGAGTCGTGATGTCTACCAACACAGATCAACGTTCGTAGTCGGTGCGGTCCACCTACCGCGGATGCGGTGGCGGGTGCACCGGCCGCAAGCGGGGCCGACTTCGATTCGATGGAGTCGGATGAACCGGGTCTCGTCTGGTTCCGACAGCAACCTTCCGGGCGCCGGAGGGTTGGCTCAGCTCAGTCCATCAGGATGACATCGCTATGGCCGAGCTTGACCGGTCCCACGTCGAGCTCGGCTGTCAGCGCTTCATCGGAGCCGTTGATGCGTGGGTTCGCGAACACCTCGATCTCGACGTCAAGAGCATCTTGGGGCCAACGATGCGTAGGTGGCTCAGCTCAGGCCCTGTTCCTTGCAGCGGCCCGCCTTGCAGGTCAGCCTCGGGGCTCTGCTCGGTGGTCGGAACCAAGGTTGAGCTCGACCCGGATTCTGCCAGCAGCCAGCGCGCCTTCGCCGTCCTGGACTCACCGAGGACCTGACCCGGCGCCATCCGCGCTGACCCGGCTCACAGCAGACCGGACGGCTCGAACCCTGTTTGGCATCGCCCCGCCGTGTCGCCCCGCCGCCCGACCGGTCTCGAGCGGCACGAACCCGTGCTCGTCGAACTTGTCTCATATCGCCGGTCAGGACGGCTATCAAGATCTTCTGAGTGCCCCCAACGGGATACACACCAGATGCTCGCGTCGGACTCTTCGATGTCCTCGTGGTCGCGGCGACCATCTAGGTCGGGATGAAGTCGGGACCGTGCGGGGTCCGCACGAGTTCCCATCCAAATGCACGGAGCGTGACATCGCTACGGCTACCGGAGGTCCGCAAAAGGGTGGCAACCGGTCCCTCAGGAAGATGATCGGCCACCTTGCCGAAAAGGGCCGAAGGCTCGATGTGCAGTTCCTCTGCGACAGAGAAGTGCAGGGCTAGACCTACCATCATGTCCCGTTCGTGCGCATGGTTTTGAGGCCGGCTATCGCTCTGGCGAGTAGAGCCCGGGTGGGGCTTTCGGTGGAGCGCTCTCTCAAGGCTATCGTGGGAATCCTCATTCCGTACCGGCCGAGCGCCAGGCATGCCAGCGATGACGGCTTGTCCCCGAGACCATGCCCCTGCGGTCCGCAGTCGGCCAGCAGGTCGTCCGGTCTGCCGCCGGAACGGCGGAGGGCGACCGCCCCGTACGGACCCGTGCTGGCCGACGAACCGGTCGTCCCAGGTCGAAGAGCCGCTCTGACCTCCGGAGTGCCCCAACGGGATCCGCACCAGACGGCTGCCACGCATGGTCAACCGTTGAGGGACCGATCCGCTTGCCGGTCCACTGAGCGCAGCTCGATCATCGGCACCACGCCAGCTCGTTGTACGGACAGACGGAAGCTGGCGGCCCTGCAGGCACATACCCGCAGCGTCAGGGTCTCATCGCCACCGCCCATCATGCGTCGCAGGGCCACTGCTTCCGGCGACCTTGCGGGTGTCTTACGAAGTCCCAGTTCGGAAGCCGTGACTGATAGCGTCGAAACCGGTGTGCCGGTAAGGCTGGTCGGCGTTGTTGTTGATGTCGACGCCTGGAGGCCGGATGGCAGACGTTCCTATTGTCCCAGTCGCGTTGTTCGTCGACCGTGGTGCCCTGTCTTTCGCCCGATTACGAGGAGCTACGTCCTGTCTGTGAGTGGGCCGTTCTTCCACGAGCACACGGCCGAGACATATCGATGCCCCGGCAACCCCAGCCGAATTGTTGGTGAGGCCGGCTTAGGTTGACCGGCGGCCGACCGGAAGGAGTAGACATGAACGCGCAGACGACCACCGCCCGGGCCACCGGCGCCTGGTACCTCGGCCTGGCGGTCACGGGCATTCTGGGCTTCCTCCTGGTGCGGCCGATGCTCTATGTCGAAGGTGATCCCGCCGCCACCTTGGACAATCTGACGACCCGGCAGGGCCTGGCCCGACTCGGGATCGTTCTGGAGATGGGCATCGTGGTCACCCAGGCACTGGCGGCCGTCTGGTTCTACAAGCTCTACCGATCGGTGCGCCCGACCGCCGGGGTCGCGGTCGCCGCGTTCGGGCTGGTCAACGCCGTGGCCATCATGTGCAGCGCTACGTTTCTGGCCGCCGCGGCCGCGACCGCGAACAACACCGCGCTGGTCGGCGACACCAACCCGGCGGCGGCCGTAGGACTGCTCCACCAGCTGAGCACCCACGCATGGGGGATCGGTGCGCTGTTCTTCGGCCTGTGGTTGATCCCCATGGGCTGGGCTGCGGTGACCACCAGACGCTTCCCCGTCCCGCTGGGCTGGACCCTGATCGTCGGTGGCGTCGGATACCTGCTCAGTGCCTTCGTCGACTACGCGCTGGCCGACGCTCCGAGCCTGCTCGTCGAGAGCCTCGCTTTCCCTGCCACCATCGGCGAGTTCTGGATGATCGGCTATCTGCTCAGCCGCGGAATCCGGACCGAACCGAACCCGGCAGCTCGCACCGGAACACTCTCGTCGACATCCGCTGTCCCGACCACTGCGACCGTCTCCTGGCCAGGGTGATGGCGGATGAATGGGCCAACCTGTCGGCGTGCCGGAGAAGTCGTGCGGCAGCCAGACGGTCACACCGAAGAAGCATTGACCATCGGAAAGCCGCCGCATGGCGCTGTGACTGAGAAGAATTCCTACCCGTACCAGACCTGCCCGAGGAAGGGCGAGAGTGCACCGGCCAGATGGTGCGAACCGGCAGGCTACCCAAGACGGCGGCGACAAGGTCCTCCCGTGTCGGAATGGGCCTGGTCTCCCGGCCAGGCGCACAGCCCTTGGCGTCCCGTGAGCCGTCTCCTGGCAGCGGCGCACCGAACCGACCGCCCACCCGGCTGCGTCCACTGCGCTCGTGCTCGCGGCGCACGGGCGGGCGTCCATCGCCCGGTCACATCCACGACCTGTCCGCACGCCGACGATTTGCAGGAAAGAGATGCCGTGTTACGACTTCTCGCCGTCCTGGTGCTTGGCCTCGGTGCTCCCGTTCCGGCGAGTACGCGTGATGGGTCGATCGAGGACGTCATCACTGCCGAGATGCCGGCGTCTGGTGTGCCGGGCCTCGCATGGGCCGTCGTGAGCGACGGTGCGATCTCATCGGCCGGTGCGCGAGGAGTCGTCAGGGCCGGAGGCCACACGCCGGTCACGCCGGAGACACCGTTCGCGACCGGTTCGATCTCCAAGAGCGTCACGGCCCTGGCGGTGATGCAGCTGGTCGAGACCGGCAAGGTCGACCTGAATGCGGAGGTGTCGCAGTACCTGAAAGGCTTCTCGGAACGGTCGGCCGGCGCCATCACGATCCGTCAGCTGCTCAGCCACACCAGCGGCTTCTCCACCCTGCAGGGCAACGCACCGCACGCCGACGACACGGACGGGACGGATGGGCTGGCCCGCCTGGTGGACCGGCTCTCCGGGACGGCTCCTGCCCATGAGCCCGGCGGACGATGGGAGTACTCGAACATCAACTATCAGATCCTGGGTCGCCTGATCGAGGTCGTCAGCGGGCAGGACTACCAGCACTACGTCGCCGGACGCATCCTGAAGCCGGTCGGCATGACGGACAGCTTCGTCGCCGACGGCGAGGTCCACGACTCCATGGCGACCGGTCACCGGCCCTGGTTCGGGACCAAACGCCCCCTGCCCGACAGGAGGACCTACCGCGGCACGGCCCCGCAAGGCGGGGTCATGGCCAGCGCCCACGATCTGGCGCTCTACCTGCAGATGATGATGAATGGTCAGGACGACGTGATCAGCGCCGACGGAAAGGCGCTGATGATGCGCCCGGCCGGCCCGGCATCACCCTTCTACGGCTTCGGCTGGTTCATCAACTCCGACACCGGGACGGTGTGGCACTCAGGGTCGACCCCAGGGTTCGAATCGCTGGCGACGATGGTTCCCGCCGAGAAGGACGGGGTGGTCGTGCTGGTCAACGGGGGCAGCGGGGTCGGCTTCGGTGAGACGACCCGGCTCCGCGACGGCATCACCGCCGCCGCGCTCGGCCTTGACTACACGGGCGAGGGGTCCCGGTGGTCCCAGAAGGCCTTGTTCGTCGGCCTGGTACTGCTGCCGATCAGCTACCTGCTCAGCATGGCCTGGTCGTGGCGTCACCGCACGGCCATCCGCGCCAAGTCCGGCGTCTTCGGCGCGTTCAGCCTGTGGTTCCCGCTACTCAGCACCCTTGTTGCGGCATGGGTCATCCTGTACCTGGTGCCGACCCTGCTCGGTGCCCCGATCGGGACCCTGCGCCTGTTCCAGCCCGACCTCGGCCTGCTACTCATCGCCACCTCCGTGACCGGTGTGCTGTGGGCCGTCTTCCGGCTCGGTGTGGCCTACACAGGACGACCCGGCTCACCCGGTCCCGGTGAGTGGACCGCCGCGGACCAGACGGTCTCGGATAGTGACCCAGTGCCGGGTCGAAGTGCCAGCGAGTCGACGTCCGACCGAGCCGCTGGGTGACGACGGGTCGTGACGCCAGGTTTCTGTCGCTGGCGTGACTCCGGAGACGGTCAAGGACGCGACGAGCACTGAGGAGCGGGACACCCGGTTCGAACCCGTGCGGGCCGATTCCGTCGAACGCGCAGGTCGTACGGCCAACCCAGCCTCCGGAGTGCCCCCAACGGGATTCGAACCAGATGGTTGCATCGTTCTGGCTGGCCGCCTCACTCTCGAGATGGGGTGAAGCCTGGCACCTGCGGACGGCTGTACGTTGACGCCCAGCGGCCGGGGTCCACCGACGACCCACTGGTTGACCCCGATGTGCGGTCGGATTGGTGACAGCCTGCCGGGGCATTCCGCCGGTGCCGCCGGTGCATCGCCACACCGACCGAGCTCTCAGGGGATCCGCCGGAGGGCGGCGAGGACGGCGAGCACCCGGCGATGGTTGTCCTCGTGCCATGGGGCCAAGCTTGCTGAAGACGTTTGGCGATGTGGCTCTCCACGGTCTTCAGGCTCGCGCTGAGCCGCTCGGCGATCGCGGTGTTCGACCGGCCCTCCGCCATCAGCACCAGGACGCCAGGGGCGGAACGAACTCCCTATGTACTTGGAAGAGGTTGATGTTGAAGAATAGAGTATAGTGACCTTCACTTCTACCCCTTAGATAGATCCCCGAGCCAGGTCGGGGACCCATCTAATTGGCTAGACCACTTGAAACCCGGGCCTTAGACGCCCACTGCGGTTCCGCAACCGCCTCCAGTAGAGTATTGCATACTCTAACCTTATTCCCGAGAAGTTCTGATTGCTCTTACTGTTATACCAATTCACCCCGACGGTTTGGTTATGCAGGGCAGAATTCAGCGGGAAGAACTGGTATTGGCCTCCCGGAACGAGGATATAGCTGATAAACAGATTCGTACGGTTGCCCGTGCATTGGCGGTTATTGTTCCAGAGTTCACCCCCAGACATGGATTTGCCCGGCATGAGTGATGGGGTTGGTTACGCTCCATTGCACGTTTCCGTTAAAGCCGCCACTTGCCCAATGCAGTTCGGAATCTTCACCGTGGGCGGTGAGTCCCGTACCGTGCAGGGCCGCTTCGCCGAAGCCGAACCGCGCCGCCCGACGGGACGCTTCGGATCCGTCGACACCGACCACGATCTGACCGGCCGCGGGTCCTGGCATGACCTCGGCATCAGGCTCCCGAACGACCACAACCGGGATAGAGGTCAGCTTGACTAGCTGGATCCCAGTCGGAGCTTGGCGAAGCCACTTCTTCGGGCGCCGAGCACCAACTGCTCAGCTGAGTCCGCCTCGTCTGACCCGAATCGGCGAGTAGTGGGTTGAGCTGATCTTCGACCTGTGTTGTTGATCTTTTGTCTGCCGTTTCCGGTGTCTGGTCATGCTGCTGGCCCGGATGTAGCGCGCCGGGTTCACGGGTTCCGGTGGGTGTCGGGGCCGGGGGCCGGTGGTCAGGTCGGTGTGGGGAGGGCGCGCAGCCGGGCGAGGATCTCGGCGAGCAGGTTCTGCCCGGGAGGCAGTCGTAGGGTGAGCCTGCGGGCGTGGCGGATCAGCCGGCCGGGGATGCGGATCAGCCGCCAGCGCAGGGTGGCGATCATGGCTTGGCCGTCGCGGAGGCCGTGGCCGGCCAGGGTGCCGTCAGCTCGGGTGGTGGCGGTGAGTTGGTGCAGCCAGCCGGCGATGGTGGCAGCCAGCAGCGCGCCCCACATCCAGGCCAGGTTGACCTGCCGGTAGCCGGAGGGCAGGTGGCGCAGGGCGGCGCCGTGTTTGCTGTCCCGGAAGACGTTCTCGATGCTGGTGCGGTGCCGGTACCAGTGCTCGACGGCCGCGGCGTCCTCCGGTGTGGACACGTCGAGGTTGGTCAGGATGAACGAGTAGCCGTAGACCGTGTCGGCGTCGACGAGTTCGGCCAGCGGCAGCGCCCGCTGGTCGGGGTGCAGAGTGCGGCGGCGGCGGGAGCGAGGGTCGGGCGAGACCTGCCCGGCCGCGGCGTCGAGGCGGACCCGGCGGATCAGCAGCCGGGTGTTGGCCGGCCACCAGTCTGGCCGGTAGTCGCCGACCGCGACCTGCGCGGCGGGCATGTCGGTCGCGTCGGTCCAGTCGGTCTCGGCGATGCCGGCCAGCAGCCGCCACAGCGGGGTGATCCGCTTGGCGCCGATGGCGAACCCGATGCCCTCGGCGTGCGCGGCGCGGGCCAACTCGCCGGCAAAGTAGCCGCCGTCCGCGCGCATCCGCACCGCCCCGGCCCGCACGGCCGGCGGGAGCGCAGCCAGCGCCCGGCGCAGCAGATCTGGCGCCCCGGGCCGGGGGTCGAGGTCCCCGGCCAGCAGGTCGGCGGCCAGCACGGTGCCGGTCTGCGCCCAGGTGGCCACGTGCGGCCGCCCGACCCGCTGGCCCTGGTAGTTGAAGGCGACGCCGCGTTTGAGCCGGCCGTAGACCTCCACGTCGGTGGTGTCCAGGTCGAGGGTCACCTGCTCGGCCAGCGCCGCCGCCCGCCCGGCCGGCAGCAACTCGAGCATCCGCCCGGTGCTCGTCGCGACCCCGGTCTCCACCGCCGCCCACTGCCCGGCGGTCATCCGCCGAGCCAACCCGGCCGCGGTCGAGGTGGCCAGCCCCGGCACCGGCGCCAGCGCCTGCCCGGCCGCATCGGCGCGCTGCCGGTCCAACCCGACCAGGAAATCCTCCCCGGCCAGCTGCGCCGCCGCGACCCCGACCAGCAGCTGCCCGGCCGTACAGCCCCGGTCTCGGATCTTGATCGGCCCCACCGCCGTGTCCACCGCGGCCACCACCCCCAGTCGCTGCACCACCTCGGTCACCGCCGCCATCCCCGCCACCGCAGTCAGCGACCCGTCCGGCGGACCAACCCGCACCCGCCCCACCCGCCGCCGACGTCGACCACGTACCCTGCCCACCAGATAGGTGCCTTCCCACTGAGACGATCTTTGGCCTCGCAACCACGATCATCCCAGCTCAGGACGGCACCTATCGCCATCTCCACCCCGTGTCACCGCGCTACTCGTGGATTCGGGTCTGACAGAGCCTGCGCCGGATCTCGTTGAGGCGGACGTTCAGTTCGACGGTCAGTGTCGGATCCATCCGGCCGGCGGCGGCGACGCCGTGGGCGGCGATCTTCTGCGCTGCTGCTTCCATTCGGTGGTGGCAGCCACGGCGGTGGTGCGCATGGCGGGAAGGTGAGTCGGCACTGTCGCATGCACCACTCCCAGTGGCAGGTGACGTCGTCCGGCCTCCTGCGCGGCCCAGCCCACGGCGATATGGCTGCCCTGCGAACCGTCGACTCCCACGACGACTGGTCGAGGTCACCAATCCAGCCTCCGCACCAGCGTCGACCAGTGAGGCTCAGCCCGCCGCCGGCTCGCCGAGGCGGTGCACGCGCAGCAGGTTGGTCCGGCCGGCCACCGACGGCGGGCTGCCGGCGACGACCACGACCAGGTCGCCAGGCCGGCCGCGACCGCTGCTCAGCAGCGCGTCCTGCACCGCAGCGACCATGTCGTCGGTGTGCACGACGGCCGGCGTCCGGTGCGTCTCGACCCCCCAGGTCAGGGTCAGCCGGCCCCGTACGGCCGCGTCCGGGGTGAACGCGACGACCGGCGTGCGGGCGCGGTGGCGGGCCAGCCGACGGGCGGTGTCGCCGGTCTGGGTGAAAGCGGCGAGCGCCACCGCCCCGGTCCGCGCGGCCACGTCGATCGCGGCGCCGGCGATCGCCCCGGCCGGCGAGACCGGGTCCTGCCGCAGCGGCGGCACCGATGCGGCCGGGTCGCCCTCGACCTCGGCGACGATCCGGGCCATCGTCGCGACCGCCTGCACCGGGTGCCGCCCCACGCTGGTCTCGCCGGAGAGCATCACCGCGTCGGCGCCGTCGAGCACCGCATTGGCCACGTCCGACGCCTCGGCGCGGGTCGGCCGCGGGTGCTCGATCATCGACTCGAGCATCTGGGTCGCGACGATCGCCGGCTTGGCCGCTTCCCGACAGGCCTGCACCGCCCGCTTCTGCACGAGGGGCACGCGCTCCAGCGGCATCTCCACACCGAGGTCGCCGCGCGCGACCATGATCCCGTCGAACGCGGCCAGCACCGTGTCGAGGTCGGCGACCGCCTCCGGCTTCTCCAGCTTGGCCAGCACCGGCACTGCGCTGCCGCGCTCGGCCAGCACCGCCCGGACCGGCCCGGCGTCCGCCGCCGACCGGACGAACGACAGCGCGACCAGGTCTACGCCGAGCCCGAGCGCGAACCGCAGGTCCTCGGCGTCCTTGCCGGACAGCGCGGGCTCGCTCACCGCGATCCCCGGCAGGGACAGGCCCTTGTGGTCGGACACCGGGCCGCCCTCGGTCACCTCGCAGACCACGTCCGGGCCGCGCACGGCGACGACGACGAGGCCAACGTTGCCGTCGTCGACCAGCAGCCGGTCGCCGACCGAGACGTCCTCGGCCAGCCGCCGGTACGTCGTGGACACCCGCCGCGCGGTACCGCGCGTGTCGTCGGTGGTGATCGTGACCCGGTCGCCGGTGCGCCACTCGACCGGGCTGCCGGCGAACGTGCCGAGCCGGATCTTCGGGCCCTGCAGATCGGCGAGCACCCCGACCGGGCGGCCGGCCCGGTCCGCCGCCCGCCGGACCCGCTCGGCCGCTCGCTCGTGGTCGGCGTGCGTGCCGTGGCTGAAGTTCAGCCGGGCCACGTCCATGCCCGCCTCAACCAGCGCCGCGACCTGCTCCTCGCTCGCCGTCGCCGGCCCGAGCGTGCACACGATCTTCGCTCGCCGACCCACCACCACCGGGACGATACCGGCCGCCGGCATGGTGAACGCGACGCCGGCCGGGCCCTCCCACTGCTCCATCAGGCTCGCGTGGGACTCGTAGAACCCGCACCGGGCCGGCTTCATCTCGGTGTTGTCTCCCACGCCTCCGGAATCATCATCAGCACCGCGTGCGGTGCATCCGCCCTGAGCGAGCGAGAGCCCGATGACCTTGTCGATCATGCCGGGAGGGCGTCGTCGGGACCGCGGCCCTCGTGCCCGACCCACGGGCAGCGGGTGACGGCCGTGTTCATGAACACCGCGGTCACCCGGTCCCGAGAGCGGGGCGTCCGGGTCGACGTCCTCGGACGGCGATTTCGCCACCGGCTGCGCCTCGCCGGTCAGCGATGACTCCTGCACCTCCAGGGAGGCGGCGGACAGCAACCGGTCGTCGGCCGGAACCCGGTTGCCTGCCTCCAGCGCCACCACGTCGCGGTCACCGAGTCGGTCAGCTGCTCACCGCTTCATCGTCTCCCGCGCACCCGCCACTTCACGACCCATCCGGCCCGGGTGCCGCGATGGGGTCCCGGGGTAACCTGAAGCTCGGTCCGAGCTGGGCCACCGATCACCCGATCCGTGCCTGTTTCGGCGATCAGAGACCGGCCGCAGGTTGACGACAGCGTCCTTCGCTGAACTGATCTAGGAGCAGCACATGGACAAGGCCACCAGCGGAGGATCCGCATCCCGGCCAGCTGGAGGCCGACCTCCGGCGCTGACGTTGCGAACCGAGCACGACCTGCTGCGTCGCGAGGTCACCGCGCGAGCTGAGGGCGTCCTTCAGACGCAGCTGCCGGCCGGTGGCCGCAACAACAGCTGCGAGGGCTTCTGGACTACCTCCACCTCGAGGTGCTGAGGCACATCATCGATGAGGAGTGGCTCATCTTTCGGATGTCTCATCACGCCCCGGAAGATCTCGCTCCCCTGCGTCAAGACCACCTCGACCTGCGCGGCACGATCGAGGAGCTGGCCGACATGGCGGGCCGTGGGGTTGACGGCTTGACGACGGAGCTGAGCCGCACGACCAGGGATTTGCTCGTCCGCCTGGACGAGCACATTCGCGCGGAGCAGGACCTGTTGACCGCCCACGACGAAATGCCCTCGACGGCCATCCTGGGCAGCCGCCCGCACGGCTGGTATGACCTCACCGAAGGGCCCGTTGTCAATCTCGCCGAGCTTCCCGGCCCGCTGGGTGTTGACGCGGTCATGAGCCGGCTCCTGCGTCTCAGACGCGGCGAGCAGGTCGAGCTGCGGGCCAATACGTACCCAGCCCCGGTTTGGCGCCGTCTGGCTATGGCCGACCCCGGTGGATACGGCTTCAGCTACCTCGCGCAAGGGACCGAACAATGGCGCGTGCAAGTCACGCGGCGGCAGCCCGCGTCGTAACGCCGCTGGGGCCATGCCAGCCCGCAGTAGCCGAGGCGTTCGCCGGTGCCCAGTGTGACCTGATGACCGACCGGGTCGAGGTCCACGGCAGGGCTTCCCAGGTGCAGCTCTACCGCGTGCTGCTCGTACCAGTCGGTCGGTGGACGAACACGCTGTCCCGCTGGGCGGTCCCGGTGAGGTAACCCTTGGACAGCGGCCGCTCGTACGGACGCTCGGACTCGGAGCCGACGAGCTCGATCCGGCGCTGAAGCCTTCCTCACGCAGCGTCTGGGCGGCCTTCGCTCCGGCGAGGCCGCCGCCGGCGATGAGGAACGTCTGCTGTGCCATGTCGCAACTCCTGGTCCGTGGCAGGATCATCGGATCAGACGCCAGCCCTCGCGGCGGTCTTCGGCCACGGCGAGCCTGGCCATCGCGAGGGCGACGACGAATAGGCCGAAGTCGCGCAGCGCGACGTCGTAGTAGTCGCCGATGATCAGCAGGTTGGCGATGATGCGGCCAGCCAGGCGGCGACCAGCAGCGCTGCGTACCGGGGCACCAGCGCAACCGCAATGCCCGCGAGGATCTCCACGACGCCGACGGCATACATCGCCTGCTGCGCGGTGCCCGGGACGATGTCGTTGATTCCTGGGGCGAGGTAGCGTGGCCAGTCGGTCAGGACATTGGCGAACTTGTCCAGCCCGAACAGGATCGGGGCAAGGGTGAAGACCGTGCGCAGGAGCAGGAAGGCCTGCCGCAGCTGGGTGGTCGACGCCGCCTGGACGTTCGTGCAGGCCGGACAACATCTCAACTCCGAGAGCTGGCGGGCGATGCGCGGTTTTCGCCGACCTGGTCGCCCACCGCTGGCAGGAGCCCGCCGCCGGCATCTGGGAGATCCGCGACGACGCCGCTCAGCACGTGCACTCCAAGCTCATGGGCTGGCTCGCCCTCGACCGTGCGCTTCGGATCGCCGACACCTACCACCTCGGTGCCCGGCAACGCCTGCGGTGGCAGATCGCGCGGAACGCCATCGCCGCCGAGGTCCGGGCGCGAGGCTTCGACCCGGTCAAGGCCAGCTACACCCGCAGCTACGGCTCCGACGACCTCGACGCGGCGCTGCTTGTCCTGCCTCTGCTGGGCATCGAGGACATCGACTCCCCCCGCGTACGGGGCACGATCGACGCCATCGGTAAGGAGTTGTCCGCCGGCGGGCCGCTGCTGTACCGCTACCCACCCGGACCCGACGGCCTGCCGGGCACCGAGGGCGCATTCCTCCCTGCTCGTTCTGGCTCGTCCAGGCCCTCGCCCGCACCGGGCGACGCCGCGAGGCCATCGAGCTGTCCAGTCGCTGCTCGAGCGCGCCAGCCCTCTCGGCCTCTACGCCGAGGAGATGGATCGCCGAACGGGGGTCCATCTCGGCAACTTCACGCAGACGTTGACCCACGCCGCGCTCGTCCAAGCAGTCCTTGCCATCAGGGATGCGCCCGGCGCGGAGCCGCCATGAAAGCGTTGGACCGTCGGATCGACGTCAGTTGCCGGATGCGCCGAGGACACTGCGGGCCTCGCGGATCATCTGCTGGGTGAAGCCCCATTCGTTGTCGTACCAGGCCATCACCTTCACGAGCGTGCCGTCGACGACCCGGGTGAGGTCGAGGTCGACGACCGCGGCACGTGGGTCGCCGACGATGTCCGCGGAGACCAGCGGATCCTCCGAAACACCGAGGATGCCCTGGTAACGACCAGCCGCCTCCTGCCGGAACGCGTCGTTGACCTTCTCGGCCGTGGTCGGCCGGCCGGCGACGAACACGATGTCGGCCACCGACCCCGCCGGGATGGGCGCGCGCACCGCTACCCCGTCGAGTCTGCCCTCGAGCTCGGGTACGGCGCGGGTGGTGGCTCTCGCCGCCCCGGTCGACGCGGGCACCAGGTTTGCCGCCCCAGCCCGGCCGCGACGGAAACTCTTGCTGGGACCGTCCACCAACTGTTGGCCGCCCGTGTAGGCGTGGACGGTGGTCATCACGGCACGCTCCACCCCGATCAGGCGGTGAGCGACCTCGATGACGGGAGTGATGCAGTTGGTAGTGCAGCTGGCACACCAGACGATCCGCTGCTCCCCGTCCGGCCGGTTGACGCCGTGGACGACGGTGGGCACGGTGTCCGACGTCGTCGGCGCGGAGAGGATCACGTACGACGCACCGGCCTGAAGGTGCTTGTGCAGGCCCTCCTCGCTGCTGAAGACGCCGGTGCACTCCAACACCAGATCCACCCCGAGGTCAGCCCATGGCAGGTTCGCCGGGTCACGCTCGGCGAACGCCGCGATCCGCCTGCCGTCGACCACCAGTGCGCCGTCCACGGCGCGGACTTCGCCCGGGTAGCGCCCGTAGACGGTGTCGTACTTGATCAGGTAGGCGAGGTTGTCGGCGTCGGCGATGTCGTTGACCGCGACGAGGTCGAGCCCGTCGGCGTCGAGGAGGATCTTCAGCGCCGCCCGACCGATTCGTCCTAGTACTCCAGCCGTAGATCGTGATCTTGCGGCGTGGCGGTCCCGGGTGTGGGGCGGCCACCGCGTGATCGTCGTCAGTTGTGTCGACATCAGATGATCAGGCGGTGGCCGCGGGCCACAGGGTAGGACCTGTCCGCTGGGCGGCCGAAGCTGACCGGCTGCTGGGGAGGGTGGCGGGGCGGTTCGGCCGGGTCGAGACCCGACGCCGGGTCCGTGGCTTCGTGCTCGGGCTGCTGGCTGAACTGCCGCGCAAGAACTGTTGGTCGATCGCCGAACATGCCGGGGACGCCGATCCGCACGGTATGCAGCACCTGCTGGGCCGGGCTCGGTGGGACACCGACGGGATGCGCGATGACTTGCGTGAGTACGTCATCGAGCACCTCGGCGACGCCGCCGCGGTGCTGGTGGTTGACGAGACCGGGGATGTGAAGAAGGGCACGCATACGGTCGGGGTGCAGCGCCAGTACACCGGCACGGCCGGACGGATCGAGAACGCTCAGGTCGCCGTCTACCTGGCCTACGCCGGCCGGAGTGGGCACGCGATGATCGACCGGGAGCTCTATCTGCCGCGCTCATGGACCACCGACCCAGACCGGTGCGCCGCGGCTGGGGTGCCCGACGACGTCGGGTTCGCCACCAAGCCGGCACTGGCCAAGGCGATGCTCGTGCGCGCCATGGACGCGCAGGTTCCGGCGCGGTGGGTGGCCGGTGACGAGGTCTACGGCGCCGACCCCGGCCTGCGCGCCGAGTTGGAAGCCCGCCAGGCCGGTTACGTGCTGGCTATCGGCTGTGACCGCCGCGTCCCCACCGCCGCCGGGCCGATGCGTGCCGACACACTCGCCGCCGGCGTGCCGAAGCGGGCCTGGCAGAAGCTCTCGGCCGGCCCAGGCGCGAAGGGACACCGCCGCTACGACTGGGCCCTGATCACCCTGCATCCACCGGTCAGCCGGCCGACCGATCAGCAGGCCGGCCGGGCTGTTGGTGGCTGCTCGTGCGGCGGCACCCCCGCAGCGGTGAACTGGCGTTCTACCGCTGCTATGCACCCACCCCGGTCCCGCTGCGTGAGCTGGTCCGGGTCGCTGGATGCCGCTGGAGGATCGAGGAGTCCTTCCAGGCCGGCAAGGGACTGACCGGACTCGACGAACACCAGGTCCGCCGCTGGACATCGTGGCGGCGCTGGACCCTGCTGGCGATGCTCGCCCACGCCCTGCTCGCCGTCCTGGCCGCCATCGAACGCGTCCAGGCACCGCCGGACGGGCTGATCGCGCTGACCTGCAACGAGATCCGCCGCCTGCTCACCACCCTCGTCATCGAGCCAGCCCGCGTCCTGGCCAGTCCCGAATCCTGGTCCCAATGGCGACGACGCCACCAACACCGCGCCCGCACCAGCCACTACCAGCGACAAGCCACCCGACAACCATGAAGATCACGAACTACGGCTGGAGTACTAGGCCGTTGATAGCCACCGTCGGCATCTCACACCACCTTCATCTCGGGTTCGTCAGCTCTGAGCAGCTGGCGCAGGACGTAGCGCAGGATCCCGCCGTGGCGGAAGTACGCGGCCTCGGCCGGGGTATCGATCCGTACCGTCGCGATGAACTCCCGTGACCGACCGTCCGCCTCCGCGCGGACCGTGACCGTCCGGGGCAGCGGGTCTGCGCCGTCCAGCCCGGTGATGGAGTAGATCTCTTCGCCGCTCAGGCCGAGCTGCCGTGCTGATTCTCCTGGCTCGAACTGCAGGGGCAGCACCCCCATGCCGACGAGGTTGGAACGGTGGATGCGTTCGAAGGAGGTCGCCAGCACCGCCTTGACCCCGAGCAGCAAAGTGCCCTTGGCGGCCCAGTCCCGGGACGACCCGGAGCCGTAGTCCGAGCCGGCGAGGACGATCAGCGGCACACCGTCAGCGGCATACGTCATGGCCGCGTCGAAGATGCTCTGCTGCTCGCCGTCGGGCAGGTGCAGGGTGAAGCCGCCTTCGACGCCGGACACCAGCTGGTTACGCAACCGGATGTTGGCGAACGTGCCGCGGATCATCACGTCGTGGTTGCCCCGTCGGGATCCGTAGGAGTTGAAGTCAGCCGGTGCGACCCCGTGCTCGAGCAGGTAGCGCCCGGCGGGGGAGTCCTTCCTGATCGCACCGGCCGGTGAGATGTGGTCCGTGGTCACCGAGTCGCCCAGGACGGCCAGCACCCGCGCACCGGTGATGTCGGGCACCGGTCCGGGTTGTTGGGGCATGCCGTCGAAGTACGGCGGCCGGCGCACGTAGGTCGAGGCCGGGTCCCAGCTGAACATCTCGGAGCTCGGCATCTGCATGCCGCGCCAGTTCTCGTCGCCGGCGAACACGTCGGCATAGCCGGTGGTGAACATCGTCGCCTGCACACAGGCGTCGACCACACCCTTTATCTCCGCCGTGGTCGGCCAGATGTCCCGTAGGTAGACCGGGGTGCCGTCCTGGTCCTGCCCGAGCGGCTCGCGAAGCAGGTCGGCGTGCAGGGTGCCGGCGAGGGCGTAGGCAATGACCAGGGGAGGGGAGGTGAGGAAGTTCATCCGGCACTCGGAGTGGATCCGGCCCTCGAAGTTGCGGTTGCCCGAGAGCACCGAGCACACCGTCAGGTCGTAGTCGGTCACGGCGGTGCTGACCGCGGGGATCAGCGGGCCGGAGTTCCCGATGCAGGTGGTGCAGCCGTAACCCACCAGATCGAAACCAAGTTGCTGGAGGTACGGCGTGAGCCCGGCCCGGTCGTAGTAGTCCGTGACCACCCGGGACCCGGGGGCGAGGGTGGTCTTCACCCACGGTTTGCTGCTGAGTCCCCGCTCCACCGCCTTCTTGGCCAGCAGACCCGCGCCGACCATCACGGTCGGGTTGGACGTGTTGGTGCACGAGGTGATCGCGGCGATGACCACGTGCCCGTGGTCGACGGTCGCGGTGCTGCCGTCATCGAAGGTCACCGGTACCGGATCGGACGGCCAGCTGTGGCTCTGCTCGCACACGTGGGCCGAGGGCAGTTCGTCACGTGGGAGGCGGCGACTGACCGAGATCGGGTCGCTGGCCGGGAACGATCCGGCCGAGGCGTCGTCGAGTCCCCCTTGCACCGCGACGGCCTGTGGCTCGCCGGCCAGCAGGCAGCGGAACGCGTGCGAGGCGCTTGTGAGCGGGATGCGGTCCTGCGGTCGCTTCGGCCCGGCGATCGACGGCTCCACGGTGGCCAGATCGAGCTCGATGGTCTGGCTGTAGTCCGCCTCGTGCTCCGGCTCATGCCACAGTCCCTGTTCCTTGGCGTACGCCTCGACCAGCCGGATCTGGCGCTCGGGTCGTCCGGTCAGCCGCAGGTAAGTCAGGGTCTCCGAGTCGACGGGGAAGATGGCGCAGGTCGAGCCGTACTCCGGGCTCATGTTGCCGATCGTCGCGCGGGTCGCCAGCGGCACGTTCGCCACGCCGGGCCCGTAGAATTCGACGAACTTGCCGACCACCCTGGTCCGACGCAGTAGCTCGGCCACCGTGAGAACCAGGTCGGTGGCGGTGGTGCCCTCCCTCAGCTCACCGGTGAGCTTCAGGCCGACGACCTGGGGGATCAACATGCTCACCGGTTGGCCGAGCATGGCCGCCTCGGCCTCGATGCCGCCGACACCCCAACCCAGCACCCCAAGGCCGTTGACCATCGGGGTATGCGAGTCAGTGCCGACGAGAGTGTCCGGGTATGCCAGGGTGCCTTCGGAGCCGTCCTTGGTGAACACCACCCGGGACAGGTACTCGAGATTGACCTGGTGGCAGATGCCCGTGTCCGGTGGCACGACGAGGAAGTCGTCGAACGACTCCTGGGCCCAGCGCAAGAGCTGATAACGCTCCTGGTTGCGCTCGAACTCGAGGTCGGCGTTGCGGCGGAAGGCGTCAGCCCGGCCGAAGATGTCGGCGATGACCGAGTGGTCGATGACGAGCTCGGCAGGGATGAGCGGGTTGATCCTTTGAGGGTCGCCGCCGAGATCGG
This sequence comes from uncultured Actinomycetota bacterium, assembly GCA_963803135.1. Lineage (GTDB taxonomy): Bacteria > Actinomycetota > Actinomycetes > Mycobacteriales > CADCTP01 > CADCTP01. The sequence continues at coordinate 152,095 of CAWDLH010000001.1, forward strand.
CCATGGCGTCGCGCATCGCGACCAGGTCGACCACGCATGGCACCCCGGTGAAGTCCTGCATGAGGACCCGGGCCGGGATGAACTGGATCTCAGGGCTGGTCTCCGCCGCCGGATCCCAGGCGCCGAGCGCGCTGACCTGCTCAGCGGAGACGAGCTTGCCGTCCTCGTTGCGCAGCAGGTTCTCCAGCAGCACCTTCAGGCTGTACGGGAGCCGCCCCGATCCACTGACCCGGTCCAGCCGGAACACCTCGTACGCCGCGTCGCCGACCCTGAGCCGATCATGGGCGTCGAAGCTGTTCGCCTTCATCTTCGCCTCCTGGCGATCGGTGCGGTGAGACCGAGCCGGCGGGGAGCCGACATCGTCAAAGTAGGTGTAGCCGTTCACCCTCGAAGGCGAGGCGAGCGATGGAGTTGTTTGCCGCCGTCGTCGACGCGGTCGATCTGTGCGTCGACGCGGGCGGCTGCGTGGCCGCGTGAGCCGGCCCCCGCGGAGCGCGCCCGGCCGACGGCGACGGGTCCCACCGCGTGCTGCAGGACCGTCTGGCTGGTCGAGCCGAGCAGCACGCCGGCGAAGCCGCCTCGTGGAGCGCTGCGAGCGCGGCGGCGGCGAGAATGCCCTCGGCGGCGTTCCGGAGTCCAGCGTCGGGTGGACCGCCGACCGGCGGTCCGACCGGTACGTTCAGCAGCGGCGACGGGAGCGCGGGCACGACATGCAACGTGCACCGGCGCGCGATGGCCTCGCGCGTCGCCCACTCCACCGCCTGCATGTTCTGCGGCGAGCCGTCGACGCCGACGGCGATCGCGGCGGTCGGACCGGTCGTCATGCCTTCCTCCTCCCGACGGCGTGCGCATTCCGGCCCGCAATGGGTGCGGCTGATCGTTCAGCCGGTCCGCACCTGCTGGCACGGCAGGCAGAACGGCGTCTGCGGCACGGCTTGCAGCCGCTCGAGCGGAATGCTGCCGGCGCAGCGCTTGCAGGTGCCGTCGGCTACGCGTCGTAGCGCCGCCGCGGTGTCGGCCAGCGCTCGGCGGGAGGAGACGGTGAGGGCGATGAGGGTCTCCTCGTCGAACCGCCTCGGTCTGGCTGCCACGTGCAGCTGATGAGCTCGCTGAGCTCGTCCGCGTGCCGCTGGAACTGCTGCTCCAAGACGTCGCGGAACAGCTCGACCGGATCATGCACCGTCCTGGTCACGTGACGGGTCCTTTCGCTGAAGCTCGTGAGGCGGGCGCAGGGAACCTCAGTGAATTGGCCGAACGTGGACGCGGCTTTCCTCGGTCGCCGCACCATCAGGACCACTCTGCGCCGGCCGGACAGGGATGGCAGGGGCCGCCTCCGGCCAACAACCGCGCGGGATGTTGCCGGCCTCCGGCAGTGCACTGGGGGTCGCGGTCGGCCGGTCGCACCCAGGCCTGTACGGCATCGCCCGCCCGTACGAAGAGGCTCGCGAGGCGCTCACCTTGGCCCGCCGGCTACGAGTGGACACCCCGGTGGTCAGCGCTCGGGACCTGCTCATCTACCGGGTGCTGCTACGCGACCAACCAGCCATCGTCGATCTGGTGCACGCCGTCCTCGGTCCGCTGGTCCGAGCGCGCGGCGGCGCCGAGCCGCTACTGGCAACCCTGGAGGCCTACTTCGCCACCGGCGGGGTGGCCACCGAGTCGGCGAAGCGGTTAGGCGTGGCCGTACGTACCGTCACCTATCGGCTGGATCGGATCAGGGTCCTGTCTGGCTACAACCCGGCCGACCCGGCCCAGCGGTTCACCCTGCAGGCGGCGGTGCTGGCCGCCAAGCTTCTCAATTGGCCCGAGGTGCCACTACCTACGCCGGGCTGAGCTGCACCGATATCTCTTGCCGGCCGTCGGCAAGCAGTACCAGTGGATTCTCGCCGTCGCCGCGTCTACTCCCAACCGGTCCGCACTCGCATGCTGAAGTAGGGCAGCGTGACCATGCGTCGTGCCCGACTGTCGGCCCGCTGGGAGCCGGAGGTTCACTTGGCAGCGGCGGCCTGCAGGAGGTCGACAGACGCACGGCCTCCCGCCGAGCGGCCCGGTGGCGGTGTGAGAATCCCGCGGCGACGCAGCGAGGAGGTCGACGTCATGATGAGCAGGGCTGATGTGCGGGTTCGCCGGGTCTACGACGAGCCGGCGAGTCACGACGGCACCCGAGTGCTGGTCGACCGGATCTGGCCGCGCGGCCTCACCAAAGCCAGAGCCGATCTCGCCGAGTGGTGCAAGGAGGTCGCGCCCTCGACCGCGCTGCGCAGGTGGTACGGCCACGATCCGGCGAAGTTCGACGAGTTTGTCAGCCGCTACCGAGCCGAGCTCGAGCAGCCGGAACGAGCCACCGCTCTTCAGCACCTGCGCGATCTGGCTCGGAACCGTCCGCTGACGCTGTTGACCGCCACCAAACACCCCGATATCAGCGAGGCGGCCGTGCTCGCCGATCTGCTGCGCGAACGACCGGGCCCGCGTCCCCAGTTCCGGTGAAGGTCGGGCCCTAGTACTCCAGCCGTAGATCGTTATGCCCATGCGTGGGCTGCTTGCTGGCGCTGGTAGTGGCTTGTGCGGGCTCGGTGCTGATGGCGTCGCCGCCATCTGGACCAGGTCAAGGGGCAGGCGATAGCCCGGCCGGGTTCGATGACGAGGATGGTGAACAGCCGGCGGATCTCGTTGCAGGTCAGCGGTATCAGCCCGGCCGGGACGGGCTGGTTGACCTGTTCATTCGCGGCGATCACCGCGAGCAGCGCGTGTGCGGCCATCGCGAGCACTGTCCAGCGTCGCCAGGAGGTCCAGCGGCGGACCTGATGCTCGTCGAGTCCAGCCAGACCCTTGCCGGCCTGGAAGGATTCCTCCACCGTCCAGCGGCGGCCGGCGACCCGGACCAGCTCGCGCAGCGGAACCAGAGCCGGTGAGTAGCAGCGGTAGAACGCCAACTCACCGGTGCGCCGGTGGCGTCGGACCAGCAGCCACCAGCACTGGCTGTCGGCGGGATCGGCAGGACCTGCGGGGTCGGGGTGGGCGATCCAGGCCCAGTCGTAGTAGCGCTCTCCCTTCGCGCCGGGCCCGGCCGAGAGCCGCTGCCAGGCCCGTTTCGGCAGGCCGGCGGTGATCTCGTCGGCGCGCATCAGCCCGATCGCGGTGGGCACCCGCCGGTCGCAGCCGATGGCCAGCACGTATCCGACCCGTCGTGCCTCCAACTCCGCGCGCAGGACCGGGTCGGCGCCGTAGACCTCGTCACCGGCGACCCACCGCGCCGGGACACCAGCGTTCAGCGCGCGAAGGAGCATCCCGGCAGCCAGCGCGGGCTTGGTCTCGAACTCGATGTCCTCGGGCACCCCCGCCGCGGTGAGACGGCCCGGATCGCCGGTCCAGGAGCGCGGGAGGTAGAGCTCGCGGTCGATCATCGCGTGACCGCGAGCGCCGGCGTAGGTCAGGTAGACCGCGACCTGGGCGTTCTCGATCCGCCCCGCCGTGCCGGTGTACTGGCGCTGCACCCCGACCGTCATCGTGCCCTTCTTCAGGTCCCCGGTCTCGTCGACCACCAGCACCCCGTCGCTGTCACCTAACTCGGTGGTGACGTAGTCACGCAGGTCATCGCGCACCCCGTCGGTGTCCCAACTGGCCCGGCCCAGCAGGTGCTGCATGCCGTGCGGATCGGCGTCACCGGCGTGCTCGGCGATGCTCCAGCAGTTCTTGCGCGGTAGGTCGGCCAGCAGCCCGAGCAGGAACCCGCCGGCTCGGCGACGAGTCTCCACCCGGACGAACCGCCCGGCCATCCGCGCCAGCAGCCGGTCGGCCTCGGCCTGCCAGCCGGCAGGCCCTACGCTATGACCCACGGCCACCGCTTGATCATCTGATGTCGACACAACGGACGAGGATCACGCGGTGGCCGTCCTACGTCCGGGACCGCCACGCCGCAAGATCACGAACTACGGCTGCCGTACTAGGTGAGCCGCCTCACCTGTCGGTCAGTCAGTCGTGCTTGGCGACGGTGAGCAAGACGACCGCATTCTCGGTGGCGTGAAGGGAGTGTCTGACGGCGGGAATGACGATCAGGTCGCCCTCGCGGCCGTCCCAGGAGTCGTCGCCGGCGAGCAGGCGCACGCGGCCGGAGATGACGTGGATGGTGGCCTCGCCAGGGTTCTCGTGCTCCGACAGGGAGGTTCCCGCGGTCAGCGCGATGAGTGTCTGGCGCAGCACCTGTTCGTGGCCGCCGTAGACGGTATGGGCACTGCGGCCACTCGGCGCCGCAGCGGCGAGGTCCAGCTGACTGTGGGCCAGCGCCTGCAGGGACATCTTCTGCATGCAGGTCATCCTCTCGGGAGTCGGTCCGGCGGGGGAGCGGCGGGGATCCATCGGACCAACCGGTGGGTGTGCAGGGTGTCCGCGCGCGCCGAGGCGGCAGCGCCATAACGCGTCGGTCCGAGGTCACGACGTCGGCCGGACCACGGCGACGGGGCCGCGGGCCTGGCGGATCAGCGTCTGACCGACCCCTCCCGTCACGACCCTACCGACGCCCGTGCGGCTGCGGAAACCCACCACCGTGAGTGCGGCACCGGCCGACTCAGTGATGAGCGCCCGAGCCGGGCAGCCTCGCACGAGTCTGGTGTGGACGGAGACACCCGGGAACCACCGCTCCCACCCAGCAACGGCCCGGTCGAGTACCTGCCGTTCGGCCTCCTCGGTGGCACCGACGTCGTCGATCACTCCGTCGAGGCCGACGGCCCCGCGCGGGGTCCAGGCGTGGACTGCGGTCAGTCCGATGCCGCGCTGCGCCGCGGCGCGGTACGCGTAGCCGATGGCAGCGTTCGACCGCGGGGACCGGTCGATGCCCACTACCACCCTGGCTGCCGAGAGACCGGCCGGCAGGATCAGGAAGGGCCCGATCACGGCGACGGGGCACCTCGCCTGCGCGACGACCTTCGCATCGAGTGACGGGCTGAGCAGGTGGCGGCGCGGGCCGGATCGACGGCCGAGCACGAGCAGGTCGGCGCCCAGGGATCTCTCCAGCAACGCACCGCCGGCGGAGCCGGTCACCAGGTGCGGCGTCACCGGGCTCTCCGGTGCGATCAACCGCCCGCGGCTGACGGCTTCCTCCAGCACCTCCTCGGCTGCGGCCAGGCGCCCGTGGTAGCAGGCGGCCGTGGCGACGCCCATCGGATCTACCGCGGCCGGCCAGGGGATGACGTGCACGACCTGTAGGTGGCTGTGCCGTGCTGCCGCCTCGGCGGCCGCCCAGTCGAGCGCGTCCAACGCGCCGGCCGATCCGTCCACCCCCAGTACGATCGGCCTGGGCCGGCCGGGCTTGGTCGTCCCGTGCTCCCGTGGACCTGGCTGGCTCGATCGAGGACGCGCCACCGGGCTCACCGGGCCAAGTCCTCGCCGGTGCCGGTGGTCGGGCCACCGGCGTCTAGTCCGTAGGCCCGGATCGCCTTGTCCCGTACGGAGCTGTCCATGTCCTGGCGGGCGATCAGCTGTTCGAGCGTTCTCAGCACGATCGAGGGCGCGTCGATCCCGAAGTGGCGCCGCAGGGCTGTGGACGCAGAGACCGGGGACGTCGAATCGGCACCCCTCACGAAGGAAGACTTCGAAGCGCTCGCCCAGTTCCGCTTCGGGATCCGGCGGTATCTGCGGTTCAGTGAGGAGACCGTGCGTCGGCACGGTCTGTCGCCGCAGCAGTACCAGCTGCTGCTGGCGCTGAAGGGCTTTCCGGGCCGCGAGTGGGCGACCGTACGGGAGTTGGCTGAGCGGCTGCAGTTGCGCCATCACAGCGTGGTCGAGCTGCTCAATCGGGCACAAGGCCAGGGACTCGTCCAGCGTGTGCCGGATCCCAGCGACGGCCGGGCGGTCCGGGTGGTGTTGACCGCAGCTGGAGACGGCATTCTGGCCCGGCTGAGCGCGCTGCACCGCGACGAGCTGCGTCGGATGCAAGCGGCGGCGTTCAGTCTGCCGAGTTGGAGCGATGGATGAATGTAGCGGCGGCCCCGTGAGATCGGCCGTGCGCATCACGTCATCTCTCGGCTCACCTGGCGGCGCAAGCCGATAGCGCTGCGGATATCTCGGCAAGCGGTTGGGTCCGAAAGCGCCGCTGTTCCTCCAGCATCGATCGTAGGGCGGAAAGTGGCTGGCGAGGTGCCGGCTCGCTACCGTTCTTGGGCGTTTTTGGCGAACGGGGCATGCGGGCTCCTACTGTTAAACGGGTTCGGCGCTTCGGCCCAATGAATTCGCGTGTGGAGGAGGACGGATTCGGTTCGTGCAAGCAGTGATGCCAAGGGATTTGCGCTGGCAACCGGTGACTCGACCTGACCGCCTTCCCCTGCCGCCACAACACCGGTGCATGTGCTTATCAACATGGTGTCCGTACGCCGGGCCAGATGTCAGGGGCGCGGCCGGTGAGATAGCAACGGGCTTCGTTGCCGGTACCAGGCAACGACGGCCGACCGCATGGCCGCACGTAAAGCCGTGCGTTTCAACGACCGTCCGGACAGGATGACCAAGTGGCGACCTTTGGTGTCCTCACTGATGATGCGTGCCGTGGGGCATCAGCTCGGGTGGGGATCCTTGGCGCCCTGCCGCTGGCCGGTGCCTGTTCCGGCAAGGTTCTGCGTGCCGATCGGGACGCTGCCGGAGTGGGCTTCCATCTCGAGGCGCTCGGCCAGCTCCGGGTAATGCGCCTCGAACGCCGGCCGCTCGGAGCGGATCCGGGGCAGGGTCCCGGCAAAGTCGTGAATGGCTAGCACTTCATGATCGTCTGGAGTGGGCGGTGGGGTCTTCGGGCGTGGTGTCGTAGGGCTGCGGCGATGTTGTCGACGCCGGCCAGTCGCAGGATGGTGATGGCCAGGTTGCGCAGGCTGGCCATGATGCGGGGTCCGTTGGCGGTGCGGATCTGGGAGCGGTCCTCGTCGAAGACGACGTCTCGGATCCAGTGCAGCCGGTCCTCGATCGTCCAGTGCCCGCGGATGATGTCGGCCAGGTCGGCGGGGTTGGCCTGGGTGGCGTCCAGCGAGGTGATCGCGTAGACGGTCTCGGTGGACCAGCGTTTCGCGCCGTTGGGCGGTCGGCGGCGGCGCACCACCTGCAGGGCCTGAGCGGCGTGCGGGAACAGCAGGCCGGCGGCGACGGCGGTGACCTTCAATGTTCGTCGTTCGACCCGGCCGTGTCCGCGGCCGCGGCTCTCGTCGGCGACCGGGACCTGTGTCCAGGGCAGCGCGGTGAGCTGGGCGTGCAGGCTGGGCTGGTTGCGCTTGACCGTCAAGACGTAGTGCGCGCCGCGGGAGCCCACCAGGTACTCGGCGTGGCCGCGTTGGGCGTGCATCGCATCCGCCGTGACGACCGCGCCGGTCAGGTCGACCCGGTCCAGAAGCGTTGCCAGCATGGGGATCTCGTTCGTCTTGGCCGCAACGTCGACCTGACCCAGCACCACGCCGTGCGTGTGGTCGAGGGCGGCGAGCAGATGCCGGCCCGGCTCGCCGTCCGCGGCCGACCCGCGCAGGGTCTTCCCGTCGACTGCGACCCGTCGAGGTGTCCCGGCCGAGCCTGTCCCGGCCACCGCGCTGGTCCGCTCCTGCGCCCACACACCGACCGCATCATCGAACCCGTCCGCGTCCAGGCGTTGCAACGTCCGCCGGAACGTGGACTCGGACGCGACCACCGCCCCGACGCCGAGCTCGACCCAGGTCGCCGCGTCGGCATCGGCGGCCCACTCGGCGATCGCGACATACGAACGGGCCCCCGCCATCACCGCGCACACCGCCAACGCCAGCACGGCCGAGAACCGGTGTCGGACCCCGCGCGGCTTACGCGGGTCCGGGACCTGCGCCAGGACCGACAACAACCCCGTCCGGTCGACCGCGAACGCCTCGCCCAGAACAAGGAGGTGGCCGATCGCAGGGTCGATCGGTGATGATTGCGCGGCGGGCATGGCCCCTCTGCAGCGATCCGGCTCGGTGTGAGAACCGCCATGATCACGACGAGGGACATGCCCGCACCCTCATCTACTGCACATCGGCGTGTCGCAAACCACCCAGATCACCCCGCCCGCACGACTTTGCCGACCCCCTGGGATCCGGGGCATGACTGTGAAGTTGTGCCGAGGCGGCGGGCAGGAGGTGGCCCACTCCAGCGAGTTGCCGTGACCCCACGGGTCGTCGGCGGTGACCACGTCTCCGTACCGGTATGACTTGTAGACGTTCCACAGGAACGGCAGGGTCGAGATGCCGAGCAGGAACGCGCCCACGGTCGAGACGGTGTTGAGGGTGGTGAACCCGTCGCTGGGCAGGTAGTCGCCGTACCGGCGGGGCATGCCTTCGGCGCCGAGCCAGTGCTGCACCAGGAAGGTCGTCTGGAAGCCGACGAAGGTGCCCCAGAAGTGGAGCTTGCCCAGCCGCTCGTCGAGGTAGCGCCCGGTGAACTTCGGGAACCAGAAGTAGATCCCGGAGAAGACCGCGAACACGATCGTGCCGAAGAGCACGTAGTGGAAGTGGGCCACCAGGAAGTACGTGTCGTTGAGGTGGAAGTCCAGCGGCGGCGAGGCGAGGATCACGCCGGTCAGCCCGCCGAGCAGGAACGTGACCAGGAAGCCGATCGACCACAGCATCGGCGTCTCGAAGCTGATCGAGCCCCGCCACATCGTGCCGATCCAGTTGAAGAACTTGATGCCGGTCGGTACGGCGATCAGATACGACATGAACGAGAAGAACGGCAGCAGCACCGCGCCGGTGGCGAACATGTGGTGCGCCCAGACCGTCATCGACAGGGCCATGATCGCGATCGTCGCACCCACCATGCCCTTGTAACCAACAATGGCTTCCGGCTGAAGACCGGGATGACCTCGGTGACGATGCCGAAGAACGGCAGCGCGACGATGTAGACCTCGGGGTGGCCGAAGAACCAGAACAGGTGCTGCCAGAGGATGGCCCCACCGTTGTCCGGATTGAAGATCTGCGCCCCGAACTTCCGGTCGGCCAGCAAGGCGAGAAGCGCGGAGGTGAGGATCGGGAAGGCGAGCAGCACCATCACGCTGGTGATGAGGATGTTCCAGGTGAAGATCGGCATCCGGAACATGGTCATGCCACGGCCATTGCGTAGTCGTGGGTTGACTGGCTGACCTGGGCGGTTGGGTGCGACACGCCGGGGTGGATGTCGAGGCAGGCACGGCCGACGGTGTCGATCATGGAGTTGCTGAGACTTCATGAACGCCGTGGAAGGCCGTGCCTGCCGTGTCATCTTCTCCTATCGCCGCCGTGTTCGACGACGTCGCCGGGCAGGCTCTGCGTCCAGGCGGCGTGCCGGCGACGGTCACCGATCGTGAACGGCGGGCGCTTGCGGGGGCGTTGGCGTCGGTGCCGGATCCGCGGGCTCGTCGTGGGGTGCGGTATCCGTTCGTCGCCATCCTGGTGGTGGCGACGTGCGCGACGGTGGCGGGAGCGCGTTCGTTCGCGGCGATCGGCGAGTGGGTCGCCGACCTGCCGGCCGAGGCCCGGGCGAGTCTGGGTCTGGTCGGCCGGGTCCCTGGCCCGGTGACGATCTGGCGGATCCTGATCGGGGTGGATCGGGGCGCGCTGGAAGCCGCGGTCGGTGCCTGGACCCGGGCTCGGCTGGCGGATGTCGCTGCCGCCGGCGAGCCTGCCGGGTCGCGCCCGGGCCGGGTGTGGCGGGTGCTAGCGGTCGACGGTAAGGCGCTGCGTGCCACCCGTCACGGCACCGATCCGGTCCACCTGCTTGGCGTTCTGGACCATGCTCGGGGCGTGGTCCTGGCGCAGGTCGACGTGGACGCGAAGACGAACGAGATCCCTTTGTTCTCAACGCTTCTGGACCAGATCGACGACCTGACCGGTGTCGTGGTCACCGCGGATGCGATGCACGCGCAGACCGCGCACGCCGAGTACCTGCACTCCCGCGGCGCGCACCTGCTCGTCACAGTCAAAGGCAATCAACCCACCCTCCACGCCCAGCTGAAGGCGCTGCCCTGGAAGAACGTCCCGGTCGGACACACCGCGACCGGGCGGGCGCACGGACGGATCGAGAAACGCGTGGTGAAAGCGGTCACCGTGCCGGCCGGGCTCGGCTTCCCGCACGCCGCCCAGGCCATCCAGGTTGTGCGGCGAACCCGCCCGATCAAGCGCCGTGACCGCTGGCGCACCGAGACCGCCTACGCGATCTGCACCCTGCCCGCCGAACAGGCCCAACCAGCCGAACTGGCCAGGTGGATCCGCGGGCACTGGTCGATCGAGAACCGGCTGCACTGGGTCCGCGACGTCACCTTCGGTGAGGACCTACACCAAGCCCGCACCGGAAGTGGCCCCCACGTAATGGCCATCCTGCGGAACCTGACGATCAGCCTGCTCCGCTTCACCGGTCACACCAACATCGCCCGCGCCCTACGCCACCACGCCCGCCACCACGATCAAGCCATCGCACTCGTGACCAGCACCGACACGACTACGCAATGACCCTGATGGTCATGCCGGGCGCCCGCAGGGTGACCACCGTGGTGATCATATTGACCGCGCCCAGGATGGTGCCGAGCCCGGATATGGCCAGTCCGACGATCCAAAGATCTCCACCTAGCCTGACGGTTTCGTGATCTTGTCGATGGAGATCATCTCGTTGTTCTGTGGTCTTCGGTTGGTCCTGTGTCGTGGTGTGGGTGTGGCGGGGGCCCGGCTGTCGCGTCGGGTGGGCGGGGATTCCACGGGTCCCGGGTGGGTCGGCTGGTCGGGGCGGTGGCTGGTGGTTATGGGGCGGGTAGCGCGGCTAGGCGGGCGAGGGCGGCGGCGAGTTGGTCGGCCCAGGGCCAGGTCCGGGGCAGTCGGAGCAGGGTGCGGCGGGCGGTGCGGGTGAGCCGGCCGGGGGTGCCGAACAGCTGGTAGCGCAGGGTTTTCGGTTCGGCGGTGCGGTGGGCGCCGGTCAGGGCCAGGCGTTGGGTGTGGGCGAGCAGGTCCTGGGCGAGGGCGACCAGTTCCAGCCAGACGGCGTTCTGGGCCGCGTCGTGGTAGGGGAGGTTGCGCAGCCCGGTGTCCTTGCCGGTGCGGATGCGGTCTTCGACTCGGGCGTGGCGGCGGTGGCGTAGTTCGAGGTCGGCCAGCTGCCCGCCGGCGGTGTTGGTCAGGAAGGCGGTGAACCGGTGTCCGTCGGCGTCGGTGAACCGCAGTTGGGCGCCGGGGTGCGGGCGTTCCCGGCGGACGATCAGCCGGGCGCCGTCCGGCCAGCCGGACAGGTCGAGCAGGCCGGTCAGGTCGGCGACCCAGGCGCCGTCACGCTGCTCGCCGTCGGCGTTGTAGGCCGGCGTCCACGCCTGGGCCGGCACCGCCAGCAGCGGGTCGTGGTACTCCACGCCGAGGGTGAACCCCAGCGAGTACTGGACGCCGGCGTCGTGCAGGTGCTGGGCGAAGCGGTGGGTCGCCCCGGCGCCGTCGGTGCGGACCAGCACCGGCCGCCGGCCGTGTTCGTCGGGACCGGCCCATTCGACCGGTAGTTGGGCCAACGCCTGCTCGAAGACCGCGACATGATCGGCCGCGGTGTTCGACCCGGCCCGGCCCGGGCGTAGCAGCCAGGCCACCGGCTCCCCGGTGCCACCTTCGCCGTGGTCCACCCAGCCGCCGAGGGGATGGTGACCGTAGGTCTTCTTCCAGGTCCGGGTGGCCTGCTCCTTGTCCGAGTGGGAGATCACGATGGTGGCGTCGAAGTCCATCACCACCTGCCGGTCGCCGTCCGGCTGCTGAGCCCACTGCCGGCCGGTGGCGGCCGGGCGGCGCTGGGTAGGGGCGCCGGCCAGCTTCCACGCCCACGCCCGGGCCTTGCCCCGCGCCGCCCGCACCGCGGCCAGCGCCGGCTGCCCCGCGGCGGCCAGGGTGTCCACCAGCCGGGACACCGTCGGGTCCGAGGCCACCGGCCCGAACACCCCCGGCCCGGCCCGCAGCGCCGCCAGATCCGCCGGGCAGTCCCCGCCGGCGGCCAGCATGATCCCCAGATCCAGCACCACCTTCCCCGGGTCGTGCACGGCACGGGCCTTGCGCCATCGCGCCAACCCGGCCGACAGCTCCCGGTCCAGCCCGACCACGGCGGCGGTCTCGGCCAGCAGCACCGCCCCGGACAAACCGACCAGCCCTTCGGCGTCGACAGTCACCGCGATCCGGCGGCGGCGAGAACGACCACGACGGCCGGCGGTACGCTTCACCCGCGGAGTGCCTTCCTGTTCGGCGATCCTGGACCTTCGACAAGCCCAAGTTTCCCTTACAGGACAGGCACTTCCGCGCATTCACACCCCGTGTCACTGCACCCGGCGCGAAAGGCCGAGGCTAGACCGGGCGAATTGGTGGCATCGCTGAGCGGGGTGTAGGCGTACCACCCGAAATCGGCCGCGCCGCCCGGGGTGGCGAAGCCGCTCATCACGGTCAGCCCGCCGAACAGGAACAGCCAGTACGACAACGCGTTCAGCCGCGGGAAGCTTACGTCCGGGGAGCCGATCTGCAGCGGCAGCACCAGGTTGGCGAACGCGAACAGCATGGGCGTAGCGAACAACAGCAGCATGATCGTGCCGTGCATCGTGAACAGGTGGTTGTACTGCTCCAGACTGAGGAACTGCAGCCCGGGCCGGGCCAGCTCACCACGCATCAGCAGCGCCATCACCCCGCCAGCGAGGAAGAACCCGAAGGCGGTGACCAGATACATCTTGCCGATGGTCTTGTGATCGGTCGTCCGCAATAGGTCCAGGAACACTGACCCACGGGTATCTTGCCGCACCGGATGGGGATGGCTGATGATCGGGCTCGGCGCGATGGTCACGACGTCCTCCGCTGGTCACGTCACCGGACGGCGGGTGACCTGCACACGCCACCGGTCCGGGCCGTCCTGCAGGTAGTCGAAACCGTAGTCCCCGGGACAGGCGCGGTCCATCCGCTGCCAGACCGCGTACGGGTCCCTGCTGGAGCGCAGTTCGATCCGTTCGCCGCAGCGCAGCCGCACCAGCCGGTCCACGACGGCGTCGACGAGCCGGCCAGCAGGCAGCGCGTCAAGCTCGAGCACGCCATCCTCGGATAGTGCGAACCACTCGTGCGGCCGGCCGGTCAGGGCGGTCGTCCCCGCCGCCTCGTCGGATGCCTCGCTCGCACCAGCACCGTTTCCTCGCTGCTGAGATGGCGCTCGAGGTGCTCGAGCAGATCCCGAGTTATCGCGGCGAGATCGGCCGGAATGTGCGTTCCTTCGTCGGTGGCGGCCGCCGCCAGGACCTCGGTCATCAGGTGCAGCATCGTGTGGTCTCGTCCGAGCCGGTCCAGTGCAGCCGAAGGAGCGTGGGACGGGAACAGCAGCCGCTCCTCGTCCGCGGCCTGGCGCAGCACCTCGACGCGCATGTACGTCAGCAGCGCCTGCAGCTCCCGGGCTGGCCAGCTACCGTCGGCCGTCACTGCCAGCAGGTCCTCGGCCCGTGCGGCAACCTGCCGCAGGAGCAACCCGTGCTCCTCGGCGAGGGTGAGCGGCCAGTCGTCCGACGCGGTGATGCCGGTGGCGGGCAGCGGTTCGAGTTCGTGCACCTCGTGCGCCGTGGTCATGACGACTCCTCTCGGGACACGCCACTTGGGGCAGAGGCGATCTCGGTCCGCTGCGGGCCTCCTCGATGGCCTCGGCGTAGCCTCTAATATAGAGGACATGGTTCCTCTAAAATCAAGACCAGGCCGTGACTACCCGGCGGGAGGGGGCGGAAGATGACCTACGTGATCGGCCAGCCGTGCATCGACGTGTTGGACCGAGCATGTGTCGAGGAGTGCCCGGTGGACTGCATCTACGAGGGGAAGCGGGCGCTCTACATCCACCCCGACGAGTGCGTGGACTGCGGCGCCTGCGAGCCGGTCTGCCCAGTGGAGGCGATCTTCTATGAGGACGACCTGCCGCAGCAGTGGTCAGCGTTCACCGCGGACAACGCCCGGTTCTTCGCCGACCCGCTGCCCGGCCGGGACACACCGCTGACCTCACCCGGAGGAGCGGCAAAGCTGGGCCGGGTCGGCCTGGACACCCATCTGGTGGCGAGCTACCCGCCGCAGGGCCAATGAGCGGCCGAGGCGACACTCCGTCGGCCCAGACGCATCTGGCATTGGCGTCCCGGCAGCGCCGGCGACTGCTCGAGCTACTGCGCGCCGCCGAAGCGCCCAGAGACGCGCAGGAGCTAGGTGCGGCGACCGGACTGCACGTGACTACGGTGCGATTCCACCTCGACCGGTTGCGGCGGGCCGGCCTGGTGGACAGCCACTCCCAGCCACGAGGAACGCGCGGGCGTCCCCGGACCGTCTACGCCGCTGTCAACCACGCCGAGGCCGGCGGCTACCCGGCTCTGACTCGGCTGCTCGCCGCTCACCTGGCCGACACGCCGGAGGCGCGCGCTGTCCGCGCCGAGCAGGCCGGGATGGACTGGGCCGCCGAATTCACCGCGGAGACCGACCGGTCGCCTCAGGTCGACGCATACGAGGCAGCCCGGACGGTAACTCGTCTGTTCGCTGAGCTGGGCTTCGACCCCGAACTGGTCGGCGACGAGGGGGATCGCCAGATCCGGCTGCACGCCTGCCCGTTCCGCGACGCCGCCCGCGCCAACCCCGAGGTGGTCTGCTCAGTCCACCTCGGGCTGCTGCGGGGGACGCTCACCCGTCTCGGGACACCGCCGACCACCGCCAAGCTGTTGCCGTTCGTCGAGCCCGAACTGTGTCTGGCCCAGCTGAGGCCGGCCGGATAACCGCAGAGGGCGACATTCCGCCAGTCCTGGATCCGTCACGACGAAGGGAGCCGACGATGCACTCGGCCGGGCAGGCAGTCGCGTTGGCCGTTCCGTTTGTCTGGGTCGGCATGGTGCTCGCCATCTCCTTCCTGGAAGCACCGCTGAAGTTCCGCGCCCCCGGCATCACCCTCCCGCTCGGTCTCGGAATCGGCCGGCTGGTCTTCCGCGCCCTGAACCTCACCGAGATCGGTCTTGCCGTGCTCCTTACGCTCGCCTTCTTCGCGCTCGGTCCGTCCGGTCTCAGCTGGGCGCTGCTGGCCGCGGCATGGCTGACGATCGGCGTCCAAGTGGGCGTGCTGCGACCGCAGCTGGACCGCCGCGCGGCGACCATCGTCACCGGCCGGATGCCGCCCCCGTCACGGATGCACCTCATCTACATCGCTTTGGAAGCAGCCAAGGCCCCCCTGCTGATCGCCCTCGGGGCGACCTTGATCGCCGCGGCACTGCCGTGACCGCGACTGTGCGAGAAGGCGCCGGGGTATGCGCGGGCCACGCCAAGGACGTGGCCGATCCGGCGGCGCTCGCACTCCCGCTGACCCTGGCCCTCGGTCGGCCCAAAGATCGACGGATCGACTCCGCCGATCGACGCCGAGCTGAGTCCTCGCCGGTCGAGCCGGTGATCGGCAGGCGTACGGAACGCTGTACTGGCGGCATCTCGCCGCAGCCCAGCTCCTCGTCGTCACCCGGGCCGCCGGGTTGCGGTCGACGGCAGCCGGGTCGGCAGTTGCTCGTCCGCACTCTCCGTCCTCAGCACGAGGACGGCGGGATGGGGATAGCGCTCGACGGGTGGCCGCGCACATCCGGGCCCGCAGCGTCCAAGATCACGATCTGGAACTGGAGTATCAGGCGAACCGCTTGACGAAGTCGAGCGCCGTTTGGGCGACCTCGCGCCAGCTGTGGTCGATCGTGAGGGAGTGGCCTCGGTTCGGGACCTTCACGATCTCCGTCACGGCGGGGTTGCGCCTCTGCCGCTTATAGGCGGCGTTCGCGATCGCCCACGGCACCGTGTGGTCTTCTCGCCTTCGATCATCAGCAGGGGACCGCGTTCGGGTTCTTCGTGTTCACCTTTGCCTCGGTCCACGGGTTGAGGTTCGCGTTGCGCACTGCATGAGACAGACCCCGGAGCCGGCCAGTCGGTGCAGGCGGCGGAAGCAGGGTTCAAGGTCCCGCGTCAACTCTTCTTCAGGGCTCCTCCAAGCTGACGCACGCCGCGAAAGATGCTTCGTGCGATTACCTGGAAGCTTCGTCTTGTCGCGCGGCGGCAGCTTCGGGTTGGCGGACCACGATGACCGGGCTGGCGCAGTGTCTCGTGCACTGGTCGGCCACCGAGCCGAGCAGGAGAGAAGCAAATCCACCGAGGCCACGGGAGCCGACCACGACGACATCAGCGGACTCGGATGCCGTGACGAGAGCTCGCGCGGCGGACGCATACACCGCATGAATGCGTACTCTGACGTCCTCGGGCTCGCCCAGGACGCGATGCACACGTTCTCGCAGATCTTGAAGAGTGTTCGTCTCCAACTCCGTAAGGGCGGGGACGTAGCCGGTTGAGGATGCGCGCAGAGCCATTGCGTCGGCAATCCGCCAGGCCCGGATGACGTGCAGGTCCATGTTCCGGCGGCACGCCTCATCAAGCGCGTACCGGAGAGCTGCCTCGGCGCCCGGAGACCCGTCGTCGCCCAAGACCACGCCGCCCTCGGGACGGACCTCGGTGACGACCCCCCCGTACAGCGACGTCATCGTGCTCTCCTCGCATCAAGCTCGTCCGGTCCAGCGCCGGGGAAGTTGACTGCGCCAAGGCGTCGCCGCGGGCGACGAGACGAATGATCTCCGTCGCAGTGACCAGACCAAGGACCTTTCCACGCCGATCGACGACGGGGACTGCGTCGATTCCCTCAAAATGGCTCTTCTTACTTGAGGTGGGTTGGTGACCGACACGCGAGCGTGAGCTGCGGCCGAGGCGGGGTCGAGGCCTTCCAGCATCGGTAGCGGAGCCAAGCTGACCGATCGGAAGGCCTCGACGGTGTCCGAGCCTACGGGGTGCACTGTTGTGCGCTCGTGTCCTGGCCGCTGCGGGAGCGATCGCGATCGCGTCGTCTACTGCGACCGCTGCGATCTGCTGGTCGGGCTGGATGGCTTCCACGTCGTAGAGGTCGGTCGGCACGGCGAGCGGCTGCTGGTGGTCGTGGAGTCCGCCGCAGCGGTGACGGGCTGCCGCAGTTGCGGAGTGGTCGCGGCCAGCCACGGCCGCCGGGACGTGGTTCTGGTGGACGTGCCGTGCTTCGGCGGGCCGGTGCGGCTGGTCTGGCGCAAGCGGGTCTGGCGGTGCGCCGAGCCGCTGTGCCCGGCCCGGTCGTGGACCGAGCAGCACGAGGACCTCGCTCGACCTCGGGCGCTGCTGACCACGAGGGCCTGCTGGTGGGCGGTCGGGCAACTGCGCCGCGAGCACGCCTCGGTCGCCGGGATCGCCCGGCAGCTGGGGACGACGTGGCGCACGGTGTGGCGGGCGATCGAAGCCGCTGCTGAAGGCCATGGCCGCCGACGAGGCGCGGTTCGCCGGCGTGAGCAGCCTCGGCGTCGACGAGCACGTCTGGCACCACGTGGCCACCAAGCCCGTCGAGGCTGGCGGTCGTGGGCCGAAGGAGCTGACCGGGATGGTCGACCTGACCCGTGACCAGCACGGACGGGTCCGCGCGAGGCTGCTGGACCTGGTCCCCGGCCGATCCGGGAAGCGTCTACGCCGACTGGCTCGCCGCCCGTGGTGAGGCCTTCCGCGCTGGCGTGCAGGTCGCGACGCTGGATCCGTTCCACGGCTACAAGAACGCCATCGACGACCAACTCGCCGACGCCGTCGCCGTGCTGGACGCCTTCCACGTCGTGAAACTCGGCACCGACGCGGTCGACCAGGTCCGCCGCCGCGTCCAGCAGGACACCCTCGGGCACCGCGGCCGCCAGGGTGACCCGCTCTACGGGATCCGCACAATCCTGCGGGCCGGCGCTGAGAAGCTCACCGACCGGCAGCGGGCCCGACTCGAGCGAGGCGACCGCCGCGGACGAACGGCACGTCGAGGTGTCAGTGGCCTGGTCCTGCGCCCAACGCCTGCGCGCCGCCTACCAGCACCCCGACCCGCGCGAGGGCAAGAAGATCGCCGTCACGGTGGTCGAGTCGTTCCCGACCTGCCCCATCCCCGAGATCGCCCGGCTCGGCCGGACCCTCAAGCAGTGGCGAGCGGCATTCCTGGCCTACTTCGACACCGGCCGCTCCAGCAACGGCGGCACCGAAGCCGTCAACGGCCTGATCGAACTCCACCGCCGCATCGCCCGAGGCTTCCGCAACCGCGACAACTACCGCCTACGCATGCTCCTCATCGCCGGCGGCCTCACCAGACCCCCACCTCAAGTAGGAAGAGCCCTCAAAATGCATGATCGCGGCGACACGAGAGATGGTCACGTGCGGCATGACGGCGTGCACCCGCGCCGGCACGATCGTGCGCAGGGTGCGCTCCTGTGCCGCGAACGGCACGCAGGGCCAATGGTCGGTCAGCGTCCTCTCGTCGATCACGCCGACCAGTCGGCCCCCGTCTAGAACGACGAGTCGGCGTTGGCTTCCGCCGCTGAGCCGCGGGCGGCCTGCCACATCGACTCGTCAGCGTCGATGACTTCCGCAGGACCGGACATGGCCTCGCCCGCGGTCACCAGATGAATCGACGGTGTCCACGACGCAACCTCGTCGCCGGGAGGGCGCCGCTCGACGTCGGGAGCAAGAGTCGGCCTCGAACCCATGTTCACCACCACCCATACATTTCTCTACGTCACCGATGCCTGACTTCGCCACCTGTGGGGATGCCGTGACTGATCACCGCCCTGCCGCCCGGCAGGTTGAGCAGAACCGTGTGTGTGGCAGGACCTCCAGCCGCTCGGCCGGGATGACGATCTCGCAGCGTTCGCAGACACCGTAAGTGCCCTGGGCCATTCGACGCAGGGCATGAGCGATTTCTGAGAGGGCCCGCCGGGACGACGCGATGAGTGCGGTCCGGGTGTACTCGTCGGAGCTGGAATTGTCCGGGCCATCGTCGCCGACAGCCAATGTCGTCAGCTGGCCGGTGTGCAGTTCGTACTGCTTCTCCAGAGCCTGCCGAAGCATATCCAGGTTGTAAGGGGAGGTGCTTATCATCTCTTCTCCTGACCGGTTCCACCATAATTGCCGCGCCGGCAGACGAGGCTTCGTTTCGACGGTGTCAATGCCGTCGAGCGTCCGCAGTCGACCCTCCCTAGGGTCGAAGGCAGCTATCCCGCCAACTCCGCACAACCGTGACGGCAAGAGCCCGGCTCGAGCCGGCGGTGGCATCGTGACGACCTGACACGGCGTCGCTCACCCCTCCTGCTCGATCGCCCGGCGTTGGCAGCTCCATGGTTGTCCCGGTCCGACGCCGCCACAGGAGCAAGCATCGGACAAGTTCAGCGGCCCCTAGTTGCCGGTCGTCGGTAACCTGCGCGGTCTGGCGAGCAATAGATGTCTCGCGCGGATCGCCCTCAATACGGTCGTCTTGCCGACCGCCAGCAGTCCAGCCGGCACCAAGTTCTCCGGCCGTACCTCATGACTCTCAACCGTCTGCGAGCCATACTGGTTTTGTTGTCGAGATGAATGTGGGTGATTGACCGTGGCATCCGAAGCCACCCTGACGAAACGCTCTGCGCGTATGGAGGTGTCCCGTCGTCCAGCGGACCACCGCCGATATCGTGAATTGAAGATAAAGATTGAAAGCGCCTCGGGACATCTCGATCGTATGCTGAGACAGCCGAGATCCTCAGAAGTCCGGCGCGCATACGCCGACCTGGGGCGCGCTATCGACCGGGCTCTCAAGTTCGTCGAGGGCCGGGTCCGGCTGCCATACCGTACTCTGATTCCCCCGCCGACGGTGCATCTCGATCCGTTCGCTGCCGCTGCGTGGCACCGGGAACTAGAAGGACTTAAGGACGCCCGAGAGCGCGTGCGGCTCGCCGCTCTTGACGATCCCTACTACGGGATCCCGGCGGTTCGCGTTGCCACCCGAGCCGCAACGAGCCCGGACCTACCGGGACGCCGAACAGGCGAGCATGACGCGACCCCGGCCTCTGGACACGGGGTGGGCATCGATCTCGACGCCGTCGTCGCCGGGGTGGCGGACCGTTCCCGCCCCGCCGCCGACGGTTATCCTCCTGGGCGCGGTAATGGTGAGTTGGGCCAGTCGAGAACTCTGGCACCCAGAACGGCCGCTTGAAGTGTGAAGCGGTGGATCGGGTTCGCGGCGTCGTAGCCGGTCAGTTGCTTGATCCGGTCCAGTCGGTAGCTGACGGTGCGCACCGCGACGTGCAGCCGTTTGGCCGCTTCGGTGGCGATCCCGCCGGTGTCGAAATAGGCCTGCAAGGTCTGCAGCAGCGGCTCCGCTCCGCTGCGGGCCGCGGTCATGGGGCCCAACACGCTGTGCACGAGATCGACGATGGCGGGCTGGTCGCGGAGTAGTACTCGGTAGATCAGCAGGTCGTGAGCGGTCACGACCGAAGTTCCGACGGGTAGCCGCCCCGCCAGCATGAGCGCTTCGCGCGCTTCCTCGTAGGAGCGGGCGATGCCGTACAGGCCGGGATGCGCTCGGCCGACGGCAACACGCCACGGGTTTCCTCGGGGCAACCGGCTGAGCTCCCGGTGCATGAGCCGGCCGAGTTCCTCAGAGACACCAATGGCAGCTCGTTCGGGTTCGGAGGATTCGCTGGGCGCGATGACGACGAGCAAACCGTCCTTGGTCGCGACGAGGACGTCGCGGTCTCCGAGCCGGTCGAAGATGACGGCCTCGAGCAGGGTGATCGCAGTCTCGTTGTCCGGCAAGCGTTCGCTTGCTGCGGCTAGCGCGACCTGGTGCAGGCGGGCCAGATCGATTCCGAACGGCTCGGCGCGCTGCACCAGCCCGCCGAGGTCGGATTCACCGCGGAGCAGGTCGTCCACCAGCTCGCGTCGTGCTCCTTCCTCGCGCCGAACCAGGTCGCGGCGAGCGACGGCGTAGCCGTCCGCGAGCGTGGCCACCGCCTGGTCAACCACCTGCAGTACGGCCGCAGCAGCCGCACGGACGACCTCACTGTCGCGGGAGCGCGCCACCATCGGCAGCTCCTGCCACAACCGTCGCGCGGCCGAGAGGTAGAGCTGCACGGATCGCCCAGCGGAGATGCCTTGCTCGGCGGCCTGACGTCCCAGCAGACCCACCGCGTCGAGTTCCGCCCGCCTGGGACGACGTCCGGTGGCGGCTGCGTCGGCCAGGAGAGGCAGATAGTCGCCGAGGAGCTCTACCGGAACGCCTCCGGCATCCTGGCTCGCGGCGCGCGCCACCTCGGTCAGCCAACCGTCCGCAGAATCCGTCGACGACCGCTTGCGACCATCGCGACGGGTACCGGCGGCCATGCCCACCTCCCTGCCAAGCTCGTGCCCGATGCCTGCCACAGCGGGGTCGGATGCCTGGCGCTACTCCGATCGGACTCCTCCTCGGTCGAGAACACCCTAAAGCCGAAACGTCGTCCGTCGTGATTGCCGAGGACCAGCAGTCTAGTCCACATCGTGCCTGCTGGTGACATACCTGTCGCATTGACATTAGTAAGTGCACCATGGTGATACAACCGCCTGCTCCGCGTCCAGAGATCATGTCAGATTTCACCGCGCAGTCAGGCGGTGATGAAGGGCCATCAACTTCTTGGACTCAAAGGAGATCATCGTGCGTATCCATACGCGCTCACTCGGACTCGCTTTCGCTGCGGCCGCGCTGGCCGCTGTAGTGCTGTTCGTGGGCTTCGGCAACACTGACATCGCCATCATGGTGGCGGCCGCAGCGGCCCTGGTCGGAATGTATTTCCTTCGTCGTTACGCCCGCATTCGGCTTATCTACGACAACGACTCGGCGCCGGCCGGTGAGGTTTCCATACCTGCCTCTCGTCGGAGGGGCCCGCCAGCTGACGAGGGGACGATCGCGGACCTCGCAGAGAGAATTTGGGGACGGTTCAATTAGTGTGTGCCTGCCTGCGACTGTTGTCATGGGTGGGAGGCCGAGCCCAGTGCTCGTTGCGGTCCGCTATGGCCTGTCGCGGCAGTCGGTTCACGAGTGGATGGGCCGCTACCAGGCCGAGGGCCCGCCTGGGCTCACGGATCGGGTTCACCGACCGGGAGGGGTCGCTTGCAACGGTGGCTGCAGGAGGAGGCATCAACCGAGGTGTTGCGTTGATCGCTTGAGCCCACGTCCTGTCCAGTCACGGATTCTGAACATAGAGTCCGTCGGGCAGGGTGCAGAACCTGCGCGGCCGGTGCGAGGCGGCCGGAACGCTACTTGGAACGGAGAACCTCATGTAGGACGATCGGGTCGCAAGCAACCTCAAGGGCATGGACGACCTCGACTTCACGGGCTGGAACACTGCTGACTGGAACGGTGTCTTCGCCCAGCACCACACCGAGGACGTGCTGGCCGACTGGAAGGGACAAGAACCGACTCGTGGCGTCCACGAGCACATTGATGCCATGGAGGCGTACGTCGAGTCGGCGGGAGGCACGCCGCCCCAGATCGTGTCCCACCCGATCGCATTCGGATCCGGCGAATGGACCTGCGTCGTGGGCGAGTTCGAGGGCGGCGGCCGCATGGTCACGGTCGCCAAGTGGCGCGACGGCGCGATCGCCGAAGAGTACATCTGGGCCTGACGTGAGCCGACTGGGTCGAGCCCGGTTTGCTCGCGCCCTCCTTTAGCCGCGGGGTGATGGAGAACGACCCGGCAGTGGTCCGAAGCCACCCAGCGCGCCGCAGTCGACCTGATCGCCCGCCAGGCCACCGACGTCACCACCACCTTCCTCACCACCGACCACCTCACCGCAACCTGCGCGCCCTCGAAGCCCGCGCCGGCAGGCGGACCGAGGACGCCCGCGGCACCATCCGCTACGTCGCCACCCGAGTCCGGTTCACCGACGCCCAGCAGGACACGATCCTCGACACTGCCTCGGCGCCGGACAGCGCGCCGCCGGCGGAATCCTCCAAGCCGTCACCAGCGCCGGCCGTGCTACGGAGCCTGGAGGAGTCGCATGAACCGACTCCGACGCCGGACACTGCTCGACGCGCTACCTGTCACCGGCCCGGACCTCGCCCGGGTCTCGGACGAGCAGGCACGGGCGCTGTTCGACGCGTTCCGCCTGGAGATCACCTACGACAAGCCGACCCACACGGCCCGGTGCCCGGGCGACCCTCACCGCCGACACCTTGCCGAGCGCGGTCGCCGGCTGGTGGTGATCATGCAGCCATCTGGTCTGTGCCCCCAACGGGATTCGAACCCGTGCTACCGCCTTGAAAGACCGGCCACCTATATCGACCTGGCCGTCTCAGGTGTGCTGACGACCCGGTCGGGCGGCCCGAGACGACCTCAGTGGCTACCTCGGACTGCCGTTCGTCCCACGGACCGCACCACGGCTTGCGGACGTTGCCGGATGCGATCAGGGGCGGGTGAGGACCCGGACCACCTCGGTGGCGGAGTACAGCCGCGGGTGGCGTCCCTCCGTCTCCTGCAGGATCTGGAGCTCGAGCAGCTTGCCGATGGCGTTACTCGCCGCCTGGAAGGACTTCCCGGTCTGGCGGGCTGCTCCGGGGACGGTGATGTACGGCGATGTGATCAGTGACTCGGCCAGGTCGCGCACGATGCCCTTCGCGTTCGCCGTCCGGAGGCGTTCGCGGAACGAGTCCTGGACTGCGAGGAGTTCTTCGACCCTGCGGGCTGTGTCTATGGCGGACGCCTCAATGCCCCGGGCAAAGAACCGGATCCACTCGTCCCATGCTCCTTCAGCACTGACCGCGGCGAGCAGGTTCTCGTACTGGGTGCGGCGGCCCTCGAACCATGGGGAGACGGTCAGGGTCGGGTCGGAGATGATCCCGCTCTGCATGAGCTGAAGCACGACGAGCAGGCGCCCGATGCGGCCGTTGCCGTCGTTGAACGAGTGCAGCGTCTCGAACTGGTAGTGGGCTACGGCGCTGTTCACCACCGGATCGGAGTCCTTCGGCCGGCTGTTGGACCATGTGATGAGGTCCTGCAAGCCGGCCTCCAGCTCGATGCCGGGGGGCGGTGGGACGAATCGAGCCTCGGGCAGGGTGCCCGAGCCCTGGTATCCGATGGCGACCTGGATGTCCCGCACTTTGCCTGCTGACGGAGTGTCGGCCCGGGTTCCTCGGACCAGGGTCTTCTGCAGGCTGCAGAGCAGACCCACCGTCGGGCTGCCGCCCGCTTCCAGCCACTCGAAGGCTGTCTCTGCAGCGTCGATGTAGTTGACCACCTCCCGCAATTCCGCCGAGAGGTCTTCCGCGTCGATGACGTCCGCGGCGAGTACGTCTTCCAGCGGGGCGAACGTTCCCTCGAGAGCCGAGGTGCTCTGCGCCTCCCGCCGCAGCGTCGCCCGGTGCAGGAGCGGTGTCGCGACCTGGCGGGTGGCCTGCTGGAGCCGGCCGAGGCCGTAACCGGCCCGGGCGACCGCTCGCCATGTCTCCGGTGCAAGCTCGCTCGGCGGCTCGCCCAGTGGGTCCGGCACGAACGCCACGTGCTCGTACCGTTCACCGGTGCGACCGTCGGTCCCGCGGATGGGCACGAGATGCCCGACAGGACTCTTGGCGAAGCGATCGATGTCCACGGTTCAAGCGTATCCGCCGCTGACTTGAACTTACGACGACGTAATTCAAGTGAGCTGAAGCCTGCGGTCTACTGGTTCAAGTAATACGGCGTTTGGGTTGACCTTGGTTGCCGTCCGGTCAAGTGACCTTGAACGCGCGCGGGCTCGCTGGCGCCAGGGGTTGCAGTGCCCCGCACATGCCTACCTAAGATCGGCGGGCTGCCCTTGCGTCACTCTTACTGCCGATGCGGTTACGCACAGTCCACTAGGGTCGCGGGTGGCATTGGCAGTCGCACAGTTGTCGTAGGGGTCCCGACCACGCCCAAGCCAGGACAGGTCGTCGAGGTGCGGGGGTCGACGTGGCGGTCGCTCGGGTCGAGCGACAAGGCTTGCCGCGCAACCCGGCGGATGAGTAGTTCGCCGCGCGCAATCATGCGGTGACCCTGCAGGCGCTAGATGACGACCGGCTCGGTGAGGAGCTGACCGTCGTCTGGGAGCTGGAGGTGGGCCAGACCGTCAGCCGGCACAGGGCCCGCCGACGCAGATCAATCCGGACGCGTTCGACGACCAAACACGATAGCCGGTCTCGTGGACGCGCTGCGATGGGGCGCGGTGACCGCGGCGGATGATCGAAGCCCGCAGGCGCCGCTCCATAGCGGGGTCGCGGTCGAGGCGTACCAGCTGGAGCCGCTGCGCCGACCGCTGTCCGCACCCAGGACGAACCTGCTGCTGGCCGACGGCGTAGGCCTGGGCAAGACGATCGAGGCCGGGCTGGTCGTGCAGGGGCTGCTGCTCCGACCGGGCCCGGACGGCGATCGTGGTGTGTGCCCGCCAAGCCTGCGCTGAAGTAGCAGGACGTGGACGAGGCGCACCACGTCGCGCCGGCCAGGCCCTCGGCCGTCGGTGGCGGGGGTGGCTATGCGGTCGCCACGCAGCTCACGGTCGCCGTGCGGGAGCTGGCCGAGCGATGCGAACATCGGTTGTTTCTGTCCGCAACTCCGCACAACGGGCATCCGGAGTCCTTCACCGCCCTGCTGGAAATGATCGACTCGCAGCGGTCAGCCGGGGAGTTCCGGGCCGTCCGGCGAGCCGCCTTACGGCAGCGGAAGGCCTTATCTTACGCAAGCGTAAGCTCCCGTGTTACATGTTGCCTCATGGCGCAAATCGGTGTCGCAGAGATCGCGAAGTTGCTCGGAGTAAGTCGCCCGCGGATTTGGCAGCTGCGCAAACGGGAGGACTTCCCGCAGCCGGCCGGTACCTCAGGAGGACGTGAGTTCTGGGAGGAGATGACTGTTCTACGGTGGGCGGCCGCCGCCGGTCGGGAGATCTCCCTTCGGGCTCCAGCGCTCTGGCGGCCGGTTGAGCCGTCCGTCCAGCCGGCGACGTACCTTGGCGCGGCGGTGGTTCAGCAACACGTTGTATTGAGGTGGGACACCACGGTCGGCGAGGTGGCAGTGGCGTTTCCGCTGCCTGGTACGACCATCGCGGTGACACCGGGGAAGGTGGCCAAAGCGACGGCGCTACGCATCCCGTTCGGCGACACCCTCGTAGTGGTGTTGTTCGGCTGGGATCCGGGGGGACCGTCGCTGGACGCAATCGATCGCTCGGCGCCGGACCAGCCATACTCACCGCAGTGGACTGATCTGGCCGGGGTGCTCGGCCACCCGGCGCCGTGGTGGGCACCACGGCTCCGCCGCCCCGACCGGATGCTGCGATGGACACCCGGCTCCCGACCGATGACGATCGAACCGATCACGGACATCGACTGCGATCCGCTGCTGCGGCTGTCGGCCATTGCCGGGGACGGCAGCGTGCGGTCCACGCTGGACTGGTTGGCCCGGACGCTCCGCGAACGCGCGGCGAGCACGGCTCAACTCGACCTCGACGGGGTCGAGAAATGCGCTGACCGAGAAGCCATCGCCGTCGCCGCCCGGCCATTGCCGGCAGACGACGGGCGGGATCAGCCGGCCGAAGTCGTCCGTCGGGACGCCTGGTTGAACATACTGGCCCGTGATGACGACCTCGCTGAGAGGTGCGTGGTCGGCGCGATCGCCTGGAACGGCGGCGAAGACTTTCCTTTCGGTGGCGTCACCGAGATCGATCCCGTCGATGACGAAGTCGCCGCCCGCTGGGCCGCCCTCCTCGAACCCGCGCCCGGCCGCACGGCTGCATACGCCATCTTCGATGCGCGCGATGATGACGCCCAGCTTCGAGATCCCCGTACTGGCCTGCCTGCCGTACGGACGGTGCGGGGTGGGATCACCGCCGCGGTGCCTCAGCGGCTACCCACCACGTCGCCGCTCGCCGCGGTCATCTTCGGTGAACACACCGTCTACATCGCCACCGACGACGGCGCCCTGTACTTGGCCCCTGAGGCGCCCGGCTTCGGCCTCAGCTGGGGGTACGGCGGAACTGGCCCGTACACCCTTGCCGGCCTGCTGGATCGGCTCCTGGAGGATCCCGCCGCACCCGCCAGCGCTCCTGACCGCTCCCAGCAGCCAGCAGCCGGACTGCTCGAGGTCGTTCGTCATCCCTGGCCAGCCGGCACTCAGCTGACCCGCGCGCAGTTGCTCGCCGCTCGCCGTGGAGAAGATCCAGGCGCGAAGGCCGCAGATTGAAGTCTCATGACAGCGAGCTCTCGAGGATTCGAGAACGCCGCTTCGTCTCTCGCAGACAGTAGCGGGCGATCGGCCGCTCGCTGTCCCGCCAGCCGGCCCTCGCTCTCGAGGTCACTCGTTCGCTGCTATAGCTGCGGATGTGACGGCCGCTGGTTGCATTGGGTAGCCGCCAGGTCGGCTATGGCTGCGCCTAACGCCGCTCTGCGGAGGCGGTCATCGGAGTGGACGAGACCTGCTGGAGTGAGCAGATCGCCCCACTCCAGGGTGCTGCAGGTACTGCGAAGCGGCCGGAACGATGCCGTCGTGGGACGGATTCGTCCCACGAATCGCTTCATGAATCGGGCCTAGCGGACGACTTGCCAGGCACACCGAGTGATAGATGCAGGTCATCCCTGAAGGAGTGGGGCCGGTCAAGAGTGGGTGCCCCCAACGGGATTCGAACCAGATGGCTGCATCAGCGAAGCGTCCGCCAGGACAGTCGTTGAAGACGTGATCTGCTTCCACACCTGCCGGGGGCACCAAGACCTGGAAGGCCAGCCGGGACCCGGAGTTCACGGCGAAGATGACCCGGATCCTGGGTCTCTATGACGCCCGCCCACGGCCGCGTGATGTGCGTGGATGAGTTCGGCCCACTGAACCCGCAGCCGCGACTGGGACAAGACTGGTGTGGACAACCCGGTGCGCGGCCAGGATGCCGAGCGTCTTCCGGTGGATCGTTATTCGGCCCGGATCGCTCCACGGGATCCGATCATCCGACGGCTTGTCGGTAGTCCGGCGTCGATTACGACCGGATCACCGACGGCGACGCGACCCGGCTGGACCATCGAGCCGTACACCCCGACGCAGAGTTGCCGCTCACGGGCGATCGTCCGCAGGATCGCCGAATTCCGGCGAGCCGTGACTGGATCGACATTGACCACGGCGCACCGCACGTCACGCTTGTCGACACGCATGCGCAGACCCCCGACACGCAGGGTGCAGCCCACCCACTCGTCCTCGGGGAACGCCTCGCTGTCCACTGTCTCGACCAGGATGTTGGGCCGGAAGCGCAGCACATCGAGCTCATCGCCGACCAGTGCCTCGAGGCTGTCGACAGTCCGGCTGGTGATCAGCGACAACGGCATCGTGTCGAAGATCCCCTGGTCCTGCTTGAGGACGCGGACCCGCTCTCCGAACCCGGCGGCCAGTGCCGGATCGACCACCTCGAACTGCTCACCCGCGGGCGTCCGAACGACCGTACGCGACGCATCGGGCCGTCCCGGCTCTACGAAGGAGGGCCGGTACTGGCCGAGGTCCGGCCGTTGCCGCATCGTCAACCAGGGAAAGCCGCTGCGCACCTGACCGTCCCGGATGAAGGCCCAGCGACGGTCACCGGCCACGCCGTGCCAGGACACCTCCACCTCGGCGAGGGCCTCGGCGCCCATCGACTTGACCGGGTAGCGCCACAGCGCCGCCACGCGCCCGACCTCCGGCGCGGGCGGCGACAGGTGACGGATGGAAGCCATCGGCGGCCTCCTCGATCGGAGGCGCCCTTCCCGTGGTGACCGAGGTCGAGCGTGGCGGACTGGGTCCGTCGCAGCGCCTCTCGACCCGGCTGCTTCGCCTACCAACGTAGCAGGTGAGCACCCTTCGAGGAGGCGAGGCGAGGCAAGACCACACCAACCGTCCGCGAATCGGGCCGGGTCGTCGACCCGGGGCTGGCCGTTACTCCCGGACCGCGGCCATCACGGTCGACAAGCAGACCCGGAACTCGGCTGCGACCGCGGCGACTGTCTGACCCAGCTCGCCGAGTCGGCGGCAGGTCTCGGCCCGGGCCCGTTCGGTCCACGCCGCCCGTGCTGTGTCATCGACGAGGTCTCGGTCCACGTACGCCTGGGGCAACGTGGCTCGTGACAGCGCCAGACCCGCTTGACCCAGACCAGGGTCACCAGCCCCCCCGCGGGCAGATCGCGCACAGGGACGTCGGTCGTGCAGCCGGTGTCAACGACGGCTGAAAGTGGACCCTCTCCACAACGATCGGTGATAGTTGACACCGGGCTCCGGGCCGGGCCGGCGAACCCCGGTGGCCCGCGGTCCCGGACAATGGACCGATGGGCAGCGAGCGGGAACTGGGCAAGGACGCATTCGAGCGGCAGGCGTACGACGACGCGTACCGCCACCTCACCGCGGGCGACGAATCGGCCCCGCTCGACCCGGCCGCCTACGACCTGCTCGTCGCGGCCGCCTACCTGACCGGTCGGGACGCGGACGGGGCCGCGCTGCTCATGCGGGCGTACCGCGAGTCGGCCGGCCGGGGGGACGTCGAGCGGGCCGCCAACTGCGCCTTCTGGCTGGGCCTGCACCTTCTGCTGCGCGGCGAGGAGGCCCGCGGGGGCGGCTGGCTGGCCCGCGCCGCGCGGCAGGTCGACGACCGGCGCGAGTGCGTGGAGCAGGGGCTCCTGCACGTCCCGGCGGGGCTGACGGCCATCGACGCGGGCGAGCTGGACGCCGCGCGCGATCACTTCATCCGCGCCATCGGGGTCGGCGAGCGCTTCGGCCACCCGGACCTGCTGGCGCTGGGGCGGCTCGGGCTGGGCCAGGCGCTGCTGCGGGCGGGCGAGCGCGGGGAGGGCGTCCGGCTCCTGGACGAGGTGATGGTCGCCGTGACCGCGGACGAGCCGTCGCCGGTCGTGTCCGGGATCGTGTACTGCGCGGTACTCGAAGCCTGCCAGGAGATCTACGACCTGCGGCGGGCCCGGGAGTGGACGGCGGCGCTGAGCCACTGGTGCGCCGCCCAGCCGGACCTGGTGCCCTTTCGGGGGCAGTGCCTCGTGCACCGCGCAGAGATCATGCGCATGCAGGGCGCGTGGCCCGACGCGCTGGACGAGGCGCAGCGGGCCTGCGTGCGGCTGTCCGAGCCGGGCGGGCAGCCGGCCGCCGGCGCCGCGTTCTACCAGCTGGCCGAGCTGCACCGGCTGCGTGGTGAGTTCGAGCCGGCCGAGCTGGCATACCAACGGTCCGGCCGGTGGCTCGGCGAACCTCAGCCGGGCCTGGCCCTCCTGCGCCTGATGCAGGGGCAGGTCGAGGCCGCGGCGACCACGATCCGGCGGGTGGTGGACGGCACCGCGGACCGCTTCGTCCGCGCCCAGTTCCTGCCTGCGCACGTCGAGATCATGGTGGCGGTACACGACGTCGCGGCGGCCCGGGCCAGCGCCGAGGACCTGCGGGCGTTCGCCGACGAGGCGGGGTCGCTGTGGCTGCGGGCCGTGGCTACTTCCGCGGACGGGGCCGTCCTGCTCGCCGAGGGGGAGGCGAGCGCCGCGCACGGCGCCCTGCGGCGGGCCTGGATGGCGTGGCAGGAGCTGGACGTGCCGTACGAGGCGGCGCGTGTGCGGGTGCTGATGGGCATCGCCTGCCGCGACCTTGGCGACAAGGACTCGGCGGAGCTGGAGTTCGACGCCGCGCGCTGGGTGTTCCAGCAGCTCGGGGCCGTGCCGGACGCGGCACGCGTGGAGAAGCTGGCGCGCCGGGCCGCCAGGACGGGCCCGGGTGCGGGCGGGCTGACCACGCGGGAGACCGAGGTGCTGGGGCTCGTGGCGACCGGACGCACCAACCGGGCGATCGCCGCCGAACTGTTCCTCAGCGAGAAAACCGTCGACCGCCACCTCAGCAACATCTTCACCAAGCTGGGGGTCTCGTCCCGGGCGGCGGCCACGGCGTACGCGTACGAGCAGCGGCTCGTGTAACTACCCATTCGGCGGCTGTGGGTAGTTCTCCCGACGCGACCGGATCGGTCTGCTTCGTACCGTCGCGGTATGGATACAACCATCGAGGAACTGGATATGGCGGCCGCCGCCGCGCGCGATGACGCTCGCCGCGCCTTGCTCGCCGGGCTGCCCGTGCAGGAGGTGACCATCCACCCGGCCGGTGTGCCCACCGCTGTGCTCACCGGTGGCGACGGACCACCGGTCATTCTGTTGCACGGCCCCGGTGAGTTCGCGCTCAACTGGGCGGCGGTGATTCCCACGCTGGCCCGCCAGTACCGGATCATCGCGCCCGACCTGCCCGGCCACGGCGCCTCCGGGACCGGCAGCGGGCTGACCCCGGACAGCGTGCTGCACTGGCTCGACGAGCTGATCACGGCCCTGTGCCCGACTCCCCCGGTCATCGTGGGCCGCGTGGTGGGCGGGGCGATCGGCGCCCGGTACGCCATCCAACACTCCGACCGGATCCGCCACCTCGTGCTCGTGGACACACTGGGCCTGGCGCCGTTCACGCCGGCACCCCGATTCGAGGCGGCGATGAACCGGTTCCTGAGGGCGCCCAGCGCGCGCACGTACGACCGGTTCATGCAGCTGTGCGCGTACGACCTCGACACGGTGCAGGGCCGGCTGGACGAGCGGTGGCAACCCCTGGAGACGTACGCCGTGGAGCTGGCGCGGACCCCGAGCGTGCTGGCGGCAATGGGTACCCTCCTCGGCATCTTCGGCCTGCAGCCGATCCCGGCGGAGGAGCTGGACCGGATCACGGCGCCCACGACGCTCGTCTGGGGCCGGCACGACATGGCCACGGCGCTGAGCGTGGCGCAGGTGGCGAGCGACCGGCACAACTGGCCGCTGCACGTCATCGAGGACGCCGCCGACGACCCGCCGCTGGAGACGCCGGAACAGTTCGCCCGCGTCCTCACGGCGATTCTCACAGCGAACGAGACCGCGGAGATGGCGCGATGAAGCCTCTCGGCCTCACCGGGCTGGACGGGGGCCACGTCGAGGTGTCCGGCGAGCAGCTCGACGCCCTGGCCGGGCGCCTGGCCGGGCCACTGCTGGTGCCCGGCGACGAGGGCTTCGCGGAGGCCGTGCTCATCTGGAACGCGCTGGCCGCCCGCGAGCCCGCGCTCGTGGCCCGGCCGGAGTCGGCCCGCGACGTCGCGGCGGTCGTGGACTTCGCCCGGGAGCACCGGATCCTGCTCAGCGTCAAGGGCGGCGGCCACCACATCGCCGGCATCGCCCTCGCGCACGGCGGCCTGACGCTCGACCTGTCCGGGCTACGCGAAGTGCGGGTCGACCCCGCGGCGCGGCTGGTCCACGCCGGACCGGGCTGCCGGCTGGGGGACGTCGACCGGGCGACGCAGGAGCACGGGCTCGCCACGGTGCTCGGGTTCGTCTCCGAGGTCGGCATCGCCGGGCTGACCCTGGGCGGCGGCTTCGGCTACCTGATGCGCCGCTTCGGCTGGGCGGCCGACAACCTGCACGAGATCGAGATCGTCACGGCCGACGGGGAGGTCCGGGTCGCCAGCCGCGATGAGAACCCCGAGCTGTTCTGGGCGCTTCGCGGCGGCAGCGGCAACTTCGGGGTCGTCACGAGGTTCAGCTACCGGCTGCACGAGGTCGGCCCGACGATCACCGGCGGGTTGATCGCGTGGGGCGGCGACCAGGCGCAGCGGATCCTCGCCGGGTACCGTGACCTCACCGCCTCGGCTCCGCGCGAGCTGACCGCCGCCATGGTGCTGCGCACGGCCCCACCGCTGCCCTTCCTCCCGTCGGAGTGGCACTTCCGCCCGATCGTCGCGATGCTCGTGTGCCACAGCGGCGCCGACCCGGCCGCCGACATCGCCGCGATCCGGGCCCTGGGTGAGCCGATCGCCGACCTGCTCGGAGAACGGCCGTACGTCGAGCAACAGTCCATTATGGACGGTACGGAGCCCACCGGGCAATGCTACTACTGGAAGACGGAGTTCCTGCCGGAGTTGTCGCCCGGCTTCCTGGCCGCGTTCCGGTCCGGCGCGAGCCGGGTCCCGTCCGTTGCGTCGGAGTCGGTCATCTTCCACATCGGCGGTGCTGTCAACGAGTTCGCGGGCGACGACGGCGCGGTCGGCAACCGGGACGCGCGGTACGTCACCGGGTTCGCCGGGGCGTGGTCGCCGGAGGACGAGGCGCTGGGCGGCACGACGCTGGCGTGGGTGCACGAGGCGTACGCCGGCATCCGCGAATACGGCAGCGGCAACTACGTCAACTTCCAGCTGGCCGACGACGACTCCACCCGGACGGCGGCCGCGTACGGCCGGAACCTGGAGCGCCTCCGGCGGGCGAAGCGGGCGTACGACCCGACGAACCTGTTCCGCCGCAACCGCAACATCCAACCAGCGGTCCGTGTGGACTGAGGAAGCGCGGCCGCGCAGGAAAAAGGACCGCGAAAGCACCGGGCGCCGCGCCGACAAAGGTCGGCGCCAGCACTTCAGCCGGGGCGATCTCGCGAACGGTGTTTCCGGCGATCTTCTAGTAGGTCTCAGCGGCCGGGAAGCGGTCGCTGAAGGTGATGGCGAACGCGTTCAACCCGGGTTTCCAGCGCATCGTCCATCGGGTCCTGCCGGTTCCGGTCGGGTCGAGCGACCGGGTCACGAGATAGAGGCACTACCCTCAAGATCATCAAGAATCGTGGGCACTTCCCGACCGACGACGCGCAATCAAGCTCATCTGGCTCGCCATCGCCGGGGCATCGAGCACTGAAGGCCTTCCCGAGGAAGGGTCACGTACGGGCCTGGAATCGATTCTGAGTTTCGAGGGTCTTGTCGCGGCCGTCTTCGGCGGCGTCGAAGGCAACGCCGCGTGGTCGCTCTTTCCCGCCGCGGGGCGTTTCGTCACAGATTTGGTCCGTCGCTTTAACTGCAACCCTGTTGGCCGGGTCGGCGGCTAACTCAATGCCACAATTAGCGAACAACCCTACCATCGACGGCTATCGTGAGGCCGTCAAGCGGAATGCGAATGCCGGCCTTAAGCGATTGTGGATTTCGATTGTCCTCGGGAGTGCGGCAGCGGTGCTGGTAGTGGGCGGGTCCTTCATTGTTTTTTTCAGGCAAGTAAAGGACGCTGCCCGACCACGTGCGCCTGGGCGGGCTGGAGAAGCACTTTGGCGACGGCGTGGTGGAGCAGGCCGTCGCCGCGTTGGCGCCGGTCCCGACCCGGCGCGAGCGCCAACGGTTTATGTCGCTGCCGCTGGTGGTTCGGCTGGTCCTGGCGATGACCCTGCCACCCAACGCGTCCTATGTGGAGGCGTTCGCGCAACTGGTCGGCGTGCTGCCCCGGCTGCCGTGGGCGCGGGCTGGCAACTGCCGCAGTCCCCGGTGGTCAGTGCCTGGCGGCGACGGCTGGGCGTCGCGCCGATGAGGGCGTTGTTCGCCCGGGTCGCCGGTCGCCTCGCCGCCGCGACCGAGCCGGGCGCCCTGTGGCACGGGCTGCGGGTCGCTACGCTGGACGGCTGCCAGGTCAAGATCCCGGACAGTGCCGCCAACCGGGCCGCGTTCGGCTGGTCCGGGACCGCCGATGACAGTGCCGCGTTTCCCGTGGCCCGTATCGTGCTGGCCGCCGCCCGGGCCGGAAGGGCGTTGCTGGCCGCGACCGTCGACGCCAGCCGCGTCGGCGAAGCGCCGTTGACCGCCCGACTCATCGCAGCGCACCCCGACCTGTCCACCCCGAACGACGTCTACGTGTGCGACCGCAACTTCTTCAGCATCGACCTGGTCGAGGCGATGCACCGCCGTGGCGCCGGCGCGCACCTGGGTCATGCGGATGAAGGCCGGGGAGCGCCATGTCTCGCAGGATCTTGTACGTTCCAGCCTCGTCCGGCTTCGCGGGAGAGCCTGCCCGGTCGCGCGCGAGGTGATCAAAGCACCACTGGTCGAGGTAGACCACCATGGGTCGTGGTGCGGTGTCGGGCGACCACCGCGGTGGCCACTCCGCGTCGACCAGACCGGCCTCCCGCAGCGTCTTCAGATGGCGGGAGATCGTCGGCCCGGACAGCTCGAACCCGGGGTGAGGTCACACACGTAGATCTCCCCGGCCGGCGCCGACGCGATCATCGGCATCAGTTGCAGCCGAACCGGGTCACCGAGGGCCTTGAACGCCGGGGCGAGCAGCGCGGCGGTCTCAGCCGGGATGCGCTCCTCGCTCAGCGGCCGGCAGCACCCGGCGACCTCGGCCAGGTCGGTAAAGGGTGAGCGATCCGGCTTGTTTCGACTTTCCTCTAGGTTGACGGTTCTCGAATCAGTGTGCAACCCTCTGATTCGACAGACGTCAAGGCAGCCGCGATCGGAGGACGCCATGTTCCGACTCATCCGTCGCCGCCCAGTAAGGGGCTGGATCCGGTTCTGCGACGAATGCGCCGAAGTCACGACCGCCAGCCCGCACGTCACCTGACCCCGACGCGACCGGATCCGCCCACCACGCAAAGGATCGTCGATGACCACCGACACCGCCGTGCCACGCCCAGCCCCGCCCACCGCACTTCTACCGTTCCCCGACGACTGGCAGCGAGCCCTGGCGATCGTGGCGCACCCCGATGACCTGGAGTACGGCGCCGCCGGGGCGGTCGCCGCCTGGACCGCCGCCGGCAAACACGTCACGTACGTCCTGGCCAGCCGGGGCGAGGCCGGCATCGACGGGTTCGACCCGGACAAGTCCGCCGGCGTCCGCGAGATTGAGCAGCGGGCCAGCGCCGCGATCGTCGGCGTGGACACGGTGGAGTTCCTCGACCATCCGGACGGGTTCATCGAGTACGGGCTGCCGCTGCGCCGCGACCTCACGGCGGCGATCCGCCGGCACCGCCCACACCTGGTGGTCACGTTCAACCACCACGACACCTGGCCCGGCCCCCGCTGGAACACACCGGACCACCGCAACACCGGCCGGGCCGCGCTCGACGCCATCGGCGACGCCGGCAACCGGCACCTGCATACCGACCTCGGCCGGCAACCCTGGGCCGGGGTCCGGTACGCCGCCGTCGCCGGCTCCCAACTGTCCAGCCACGCCGTCGACATCACCACCACGCTGGACACCGCGGTCGCCTCGCTGGAGGCGCACCGCGCCTACCTCGACGGCCTCGGCGAGGGCAACTGGATGGCCGACGCCCGCGCCCTGCTCACCACCATGGCCGACCAAGCCGGACAACGCTTCGGCGACCGACCCGCCACCGCGTTCGAACTAGTCATCTACTGAACCGTCCACAAAGGAGCAGCAACCATGAAGCATCTCTCGGAGCTGCCGGTGGTGGTGATCGGGGCCGGCCCGGTCGGGCTGGCCGCGGCCGCCCACCTCAACGAACGCGACCTGCCGTTCCTCGTTCTCGAATCCGGTCCTGGGCCGGGTGCCGCGGTCGCCGAGTGGGGGCATGTGCGGCTGTTCTCCCCGTGGCGGTACAACATCGACCCGGCAGCCCGGCGCCTACTCGACGCCGCCGGCCGGACCGCGCCCGACCACGCGGTCCTGCCCACCGGTGACCGAACTGGTCGAGCAGGACCTCCAGCCACTCGCGAAGCTTTCCGCCCTGGCTCTGCACATCCGCTATGCCGCCCGGGGTGGTCGCGGTGACCCGGCTCGGGTTCGACCGGCTCCGCACCGTCGGCCGCGAGCAGGCGCCGTTCCTGGTCCGGCTCGCCGACGGCAGTGAGGTCACGGCGCGGGCCGTGCTCGACGCGTCCGGCACCTGGCGGACCCCGAGCGTGCTCGACGCCTCCGGCATCCCCGCGGTCGGCGAACCGGAAGCCGCCGCGTTCGTCGACACCGCCCTACCGGACGTCCTTGGCGCGGACTGGGACCGCTACGCCGGCCGGCACACCCTCGTCGTCGGCGCCGGCCACTCGGCCGCCAACACCATCCTCGCCCTGGCCGACCTCGCCTTGGCCGAGCCGGGCACACAGGTGAGCTGGGCGATCCGCCCCGCCACGCCGGGGCGGGCCTACGGCGGTGGAGACGCGGACGCCCTCCCGGCGCTGCTGCTGGCGGGGACCGGGCTCGCGAGCTGATCTGCCGACACTGGCGTGTCCGGTGCGGTGCGGGCGAGCATGGCGACGGCGGCGAGCAGGCATCCGGCGCCGATCGCGGTGAGCGTCGCCGGGTAGCCGCCGCTGGTGGTGAGGAGGCCGGCGGCGGCGAGGGGTGCGGTGGCTTTGGCGAGGGTGATGGATGTGGTGAGGATGCCGGCGATGGTGGCGTAGGCGGTGGTGCCGTACCGGTCGGCGAGGATGGTGGGTTTGACGAGGCTAGCCATGCCGAAGCCGATCCCGAATGCCACCACGCTGGCGGCGGCGCCGACCCGACTGTCACCGAAGATCAGCAGGCCGCCTGCGGCGGCGGCTTGGATGGTGAAGACCACGGCGACCACCACGGTCAGCCGTCGTCGGCGTTGGACGCCGGTGATCAGCAGCCGGCCGGTGACCGACAGGACGCCGAGCAGCCCGGCGACGCTGGCGGCGAAGGTGGCCGGATGTCCGTTGTGGACGAGAAAGCCGACGAGATGGACGGTCATGGTGCTCATCGCGGCGCCGTGCGCGACGAAAGCCAGTGCCAGCCACCAGAACCGTTGGTCGCACAGCGCCGCGCGGACCACCGCGGCACGGTCGAGTGTGGACAGCTGTGGCAGGTGCGGCGCCGGCCGCGGTGGTGTCCGGACCGTCAATGCGTGCAGCGGTATCGTCACCGCGCCGTGCAGCGCGGCCAGGATGAGCAGCGTGGTGCGCCACCCGTAGCGGTCGGCGAGGGCGCCGGTGAGCGGCATGAAGATGGTGCTGGCGAACCCGGCCACGACGATGACGGCGAGCACGGCCCGGGCTCGCTGCTGCGGGTCGAACCAGGAGACGACGACGGCGAAGGCCGGTTCGTAGAGCACCATCGCGGCGGTGATCCCGACGCCGATCAGGACGGGGTAGAGCTGCGCGACGGTGTGCACCTGCGACCAGGCCAGCACCAAGGCGGTGGCGAGGATCGAACCGGTGGTCATCAGCGCCCGGCCGCCATGGCGGTCCAGCCACCGCCCGACCGGTACCGCCACCACCGCCCCGGCCAGGACCGAGGCGGTCAGCGCGCCGGTGACCGTGGCGGTGGACGCGTGCAGGGCGGCGGTCATCGGGCTGCAGGAGGACGGCGAAGGCGTAGTAGAGCACGCCGTAGCCGACGGTCTGGGTCGACGGCGAGGGCGGCGACGATCCGCCAGCCACGGAAACCGGGCGGGTGACCACCGGCCGGCGGGACGGCGGCCACCGCAGGCGCTTGGGTCACGGTCAGCCGCAGCAGCCGCCGGCCTGTTCGCCGGCAGCCGGCGCGGCGACGGGGAGCAGGGTCAGCGGTGCGGACAGCAGCCCACCGGCGATGCCGGTGGCCAAGCCCCGCGACGCCGGCACCGGGGCCGGGCCGGCCGCCGCTGTCGCGCAGCAGTTGACGCCGGTCTGGTCGTCGGTGATGATTCGGGCGTTGTCGTCGGTGACGAAGCTGCTGGAGCACACGCCGGTTTCGGGCAGGTCGAGCTGCACGTCGCGGGCGGCTGCCCAGTCGCCGGCCAGGGCGGCGACGACGGAGCGGGCCTGCTCGTAGCCGGTGGCCAAGCAGGAACGTCGGTGCGCGGCCGTAGCTCTTCACGCCGACGGCGTAGAAGCCGGGCTCGGGGTGGGTGAGTTCGTCGACGCCGTGCGGTGGGACGGTGCCGCAGGAGTGCTCGTTCGGGTCGATCAGCGGCGCGAGAGCCCGGGTGGAGCCGAGGACCGGGTCGAGGTCCAGGCGCAGCTCGCTGAGCGATGCGTGTGGTCAGGGCGGAACCCGGTCGCTGACACGATCCGGTCCGCGGTGATCGAGCGCGCGCCGTCGGACACCTGGACACCACCGTCGCGGTGCGGGCGTGATCGCATGCACGGCGAAGCCGGTGACGAGTTCGACGGTGCCGGCCTCGACGTGTTCGCGCAACCGCGCGCCGAGCGCGCCGCGGGCCGGGAGGGCATCGGCGGTCTCGCCGCCGTAGGTGCGGGCCGGGCTGATCGACCGGATCGCCCATACCACCGTCGTGCCGGGCGTCTGTTCGGCGAGTTCGGCGAGGGACAGCAGGGTGTTGGCCGCGGAGTGCCCGGCGCCGACGACGAGAGTCCGCCGGCCGGCGAACCGGTCCCGGTCCGCGCCGAGCACGTCGGGCAGCGCGTGTTCGACGAAGGCCGCGGCGGCGGTTTCGCCGTGTGCGGGGATGCCGGAGGCGCCGAGAACGTTGGGGGTGCTCCAGGTGCCGGAGGCGTCGATGACCGCGCGCGCGTGGACGTCGTCGCCGTCGGCGAGGCGGACCAGGAACGGTGTCGAGTCTCGTCCGGCGGTGCGGACCCGATCCAGGCCCAGCCGGGTGACGGCGACGACCGCGGGCACCGTGGCGCAGGTGCGGTTTGAGCGCGGGCAGGTCGGCGAGCGGCTGGAGGTAGTCGCGAGCGAGTTGCCCGCCGGTGGGTAGCACGTCCGGGTCGGGTTCGATCCAGTCGGCCTCGGCGAGCAGGCGGCGGGCGGCGGCGTCGATGTTGTGCCGCCACGGCGAGAACAGCCTGCACGTGCCCCCATTGCCGCACCGCGGCGGCCGGGCCGTCGCCAGCTTCCAGGACGGTGTACGGGATGCCGCGTTCGGCGAGGTGGGCGGCGGCGGCGAGGCCGACCGGGCCGGCGCCGATGACGACGACGGGCAGGCCGTCCGGGTGGATGCTCACGGTATGACTCCTGTCTAGAAGCTTCTCGAATCAGAGGGGTGGAGGTCCGCTGTGTGACCGGCTGCGGCCGAGGCGGGGGTGGTTCAGCTGATGTGTGGGCTGCGCCGTTCGATGAACACCACATCGCGCCACCGGTTGCCTTGACCGGCGTGCCGGCCGAGGCGTTCCCGGACACCGACGATGCGGAACCCGGCCTGCCGGTGCAGGGCGAGGCTGGCGGTGTTCTCCAGGAAGATCCCGGACTGGATGGTCCAGATCCCGGCCGCCTCGGTGGAGGCGATCAGCGCGTCGAGCAGGACCGGGCCCACGCCGCGGCGTTGCGCGACAGGGTCGACGTACACCGAGTGTTCGACCACACCGGCGTCGACGGTCCGGGACGACACCGCCGAAACGGCGACCCACCCGACGACGGTGCCGCCGTTTCGACGGCGACGAGCCGGTGGCCGGGCAGTTTCGCGGCGTCGAACGCCGCCCAGTCGGGGGCGGCGTCTTCGAAGCTGGTGTCGCCGCTGTCCATGCCGGCCTGGTAGATCGCGAGGACCGCCTTGGCGTCGGCGGCCTCCATCGTCCGTATGGCCAGGATGGTCATCCACAGTCTCCGGTCGGCGTCGGCGTCGGCGCGGGCCGGCCCATCACCACGTCGGCGGCGGACGGGAAACACTGGATACAGGTCTCGTTGATCCGGTAGTGGCGGGCGTTGCCGACCGCTTCGACGAGGACGAACCGCACCTCGGTCAGGATCTTCAGGTGCTGCGACACGGTCGACTGGGCCAGCCCGACCGCGGCGACGATCTCCCCAACGGGCATCGGCCGAGCCTGCCGGGCCAGGTACTCCACGATCTGCACCCGGCTCGGATCCGCGAGGGCCCTGAACCACGACGCGTAGCGTTCCGCGACCGTCACGGTCCAGCAGTTCGCCGGCCGTCATCCACCTTCATCGTCTATCGCCGATCAACGATGAACGTGTAGCGGTCGAGGTGCCGGCGAACCAGACCGTGGCCACGACCAGGCGGGCGAGTGCGGTTATGGTGTCCGCCTGGACTCGGTCGGGGGTGTCGGCGCGGGCTGTGGTAGCCGGCCATCCCGGCGCCGATCCCGACCGCCGGCAGGCCGACGGCGGCGTAGCGGCGGTTGTCCGAAGCCACCGGCCCCGCGGCGAGAGGCAGGCCGGTGTGCCGGCCGGCCTGATCCAGCGCCGCGAGCAGCCGGTGCGCGGGGCCACCCGCCTCGACGGCGGCAACTTGGTGCAGGTGCCCGGCGCCGTCGACGTTGACCACCAGCGCAGCCGCGCCCGCGTCGCGGAGTTGGGCGGGCGTGGTGGGCCGAGCCGAGCGCGCCGGTCTCCTCACCGTCCAGGAGCGCGACCGCTGGACCGACACCCTCGGGCCGGGCGGACGCGAGGAGGCGGGCGGCTTCCAGGACGACGGCGACGCCGCTGGCGTTGTCCGCCGCAGCGGGCTGGCGCAGCCCTGGATTGTCGCCCACGCCGTCGTAGTGAGCGGTCAGCAGGATCTCCACCACGCCGGCCGCGGCTGCCGGCCAGCGGCCGTGCAGGTTGGTGCCGGTGACGTCGAGCCGCCGGATCGGCGCGTTGCCGGCCAGCCAGGTCCCGTCAGCGGTGGTGGCGTGCATGACGGCGGCGTGGGTGTCGGTGTCCAGGGTCAGGATCGGCAGCGGCCCTGGGTTCGGGCCAGCGAGGATCGTGTACTGCCACCCGTCGCCGTCCACACCCCGGCCGAGCAGCAGCCCGGCCGCGTCGTGCGCGTGGCCGGACGCGTTGGACCGGCTCATCCCGGCCGGCACCACCAGCCACCGCCCGACCGGATCACCCTGCCCAGCCATGGCCAGGCCACCGGGTCGCGACAACGGCGCGTCGGCGGAGGCCAGGTGCACCGCCACCTCCCGGCCGAACACCAGCCGCCTCGTGCGGTCGCCGTCGTGCCACTGCACCGCCGGCGTGGTGTAGACCTCCGGGACAGACCGGACCGGGAACGACTCGAAGCTCACCGCGGTGCCGAGGTCGGCCAGGTGCTGCCTTAGCCAGGCCCGCGCGGCGCCGCCGCCGGCCGAACCGACCCGCCGCCCCGCGCACCCGTCGCCAGCAAGAGCGGCCACGGTGGCGGCCAGCCGCTCGCCGGACACCCCGTCGAGCAGCCCGTCGAGGCTCTCGACGCGGGCCAGGGACGCTGTGTCGCCGGTGGTCATCCGCAGCAGCCCGCGCCGGAGGCGACCGCCTCGGTCTTGGCGGCCGTGCCGCAGCAGGCGCCCGTCGCCTGAGCCTCGGCCTGGGTGCCGCAGCACGGGGCCGCGGTCGCGCCTTCCGGGTCTGGTAGGGCGATGGTGGTGGCCTGGGGCGGGTTGCCGCAGCAGCCGCCCGAGCCGGTCACGGTCAGCGCCGCGGCCGGGTCGCCGGTGAAGCCGCCTGGGGTCTGGATGTCGCTCATCTCGTACTCCTTCAACAGGTTGACGGTGGGTGGTCGTCGATCGGACCGGGTCGCGAGCGTGTTCAGCGCGGCCTGGAGAACGCGTGGATCTGCGCCCGGGCGCGGTCCCGGTGGAAGCCGGGCCTGCGGCGCGGCAGTCGTGACCTGGGCGCAGCCGTGACAGAACCGCATCCCCGTCGTCTCAACGGTTCGGCGGCGGGTTATCCGCACCACGGCGATCTCCTCCCAGACGCGCCGAGCAGTTGCTGTCTCGACGTTCTTCTAATCAGAGAGTTGCACGCTGTTTTGAGATCTGTCAACCTAGAGGCATGTCGAAACAAGCGGCGGTCCTGAACCTGACCGACCTGAGCGCCGGCCAACCGTGCTGCCCGCCGATCAGTGAGCACCGCATCCCCACCGAGATCGCCGCCGTGCTCGCCCCGGCGTTCAAAGCGCTGGGCGACCCGGTGCGGCTGCAACTCATGTCGATGATCGCCTCAGCGCCCGACGGGGAGATCTGCGTCTGCGATCTCACCCCGGCGTTCACC
Organism: uncultured Actinomycetota bacterium; assembly: GCA_963803135.1. Lineage (GTDB taxonomy): Bacteria > Actinomycetota > Actinomycetes > Mycobacteriales > CADCTP01 > CADCTP01. Next base: position 194,575 of record CAWDLH010000001.1, read on the forward strand.
CTGTCCGGGTCGACCATCTCGCATCACCTCAAGACCCTGCGCGAGGCCGGCCTCGTCGACGCGGAGCGGCGCGGGACCTGGGTGTACTACCGGCCGCAGCCGGGGATCCTGCGGCAACTGGCGAGCCTGCTCACCGTGCCGGCCGCGACGCCGGTCGGCTGACCCCGCGGCCCCTCGCGCCCTCGCTGTGGGAGGCGGTCGCTGGTGCAGATGCGACGCCGTTCGCCGAAGGCATGGGTGCCGCCGAGTCGCTGGTGTGGACCTGGAAGGACCAGCTGCCCGAGGCGGGGTCCGCCTGGAGTGGCCGGTTGGTGCACGGGCGGGCATCGCTGCTCTCGCCGCGGCTGCTGGCCGCGCTCTACCCCGGTCTCGGTGAGCCGGACGACGACCGGGCCTTCGACCTGCCCCCGGAAGCGCACCGGATCGCCGAGGCGCTTCGCGGCGGCCCGCTGCCGTCCTCGACATTGCGCGGCCTGGTGGGCCACCGCGGCCAGTATGACCGTGCGATCCGCGAGCTGCAGCGCCGCCTGCTGGTGACCTCGGCCGGTGTACGCCAGCAGCGAAGCGGCTGGCCCGCGGTGCTACTCCAGCTGACCAGCCAGCGCTTCGAGGTCGGCGCCCCCGACCGTCGCTATGCCACCACCCGCTTGCTCAACACCATGATTGAGTTCGGCCCGTCTGACGGTCGGAGACATCGAGCTGAGCATCGACGGGCCGACCAGGGACCAGGTTGACGCGCTGGTCGAGATGACGCGGGCGGCGATCGAACGCGACGTGGCACGGCAGTCCACGCTGATGGGCCGCTTCGCACTGCTCCTCGGCACGACCATCCACCACGCGTACCGGAACCTGACGGCGCTGCCCGCCGTGCAGCACGACGTGCGCCAGCTTGCGGCGGCGCTCGACTACACGGGTGGGTACGACGCGGTGGATACGCGCGTTGACCTCACCCGGGATGAGCTGACCGGCGCGGTCGAAGAGTTCTACGGCGCCCGGCGCCGCGGCGACCTCGCGCTGCTCTACTTCTCCGGCCACGGCCTCCTCCACGACGACCGGTGAGTCCGCCCTGTTCCTGGCCGCCACCAACACCAAGCTGGGCCAGCTGCACGCCACCGCGTTTGACACCGCGGCCGTGTTGAAGGACCTGCTGTCCCGTACGTACGCAACGCAAAAGGTGGTCGTCCTCGACTGCTGCTTTTCCGGCGCATTCGGGGCGGGTGGCCGGTTCCGGGGCGGGGTCCGGGAGGAACCGCGCGGCGGCCTGCGGCATGCGGGGACGTTCGTCCTGACCTCCAGCACCCACACGCGCGCCAGTTTCACCGCCGGCCCAGACGGGCCGTCGGTCTTCACCGGTGTCCTGCTGGACGGGCTGCGGGGGGCGGCGGAGCCGCGCGGAGGGAGCCCATGGATCACCACCCATGACCTCTCGCACTACCTCCAGGCCGAGATGCCGCGGCGGGGTGGACGCTCTCCGAGTGAGTCCAGCGAGGGTGTGGTCGAGCCCATCCCGCTGGTGTCGGTCGCGCCGCAACCGACCATCCACAGTGGAGGGTCGGACCGAACGGTCGCGGCCGGACCCTTCGACCAGAACCGTTGGCGTCGGCTGCTCGGCTACTACACCTCAGCCATCGAGCGATCGGCCGTCCTCCAGTCCTTCATCGACGTCTCGGACCGGGACCGGTACGCGGTGCTGCCGGCCGGCGCCGAGGCGGTGTTCGCCCGGGAGGGTGGGCCGGTCCGGCTCCCCAACCACTTCGCCTCGTGGGTCCGGCAGGCCACCCGAGCAGGGTGGCGAGCTCCGCTACGGCTATCCGGTGGCCGTCCGGCAGGCATCCGGGGGCCGGCGACCGGTGCAGTTCGCGCCGCTCCTCGAGTGCGACGCGTCGATCGGACCGGACGGGGTGCTGCGTACGACGTTGCCGCCGCGGGTGAATGCGGCCCTCGCCCAGGACCTCTGCCTGGCCGACAAGGAAATCGACGAGTTGACCGCCAGGGTCGAGGAGACCTTCGTCGCGGGTGACGCAGCCGCGGTCACCGCGACCGTCCGGCTCCTGGCCGATGTATTCGGACTGCGTCCCGTGACACCGATCGACCCGGCGGAGCTGACCGGCACGGTACGTCCAGGTCCGTTGCGGGGAGTACAGAACACTGCCGTACTGCTCGGCGGCACCGCCACCGGCGGCGACGCCCAGCTGCTCGCCGACCTCCGGGACATCGCCGCCAAGCCGGGCACGATCGCCGGGACGGCGCTCGGCGTGCTTGCCGAACGGGCGGAACCCGCACCCGACCGACCGCACGTGCTGGTCGTTGCGCCGGATCCGCTGAACGAAGCGCAGGAACAAGTGCTGCGTGCCGCGATGACTGATCGGTTGACCGTTGCCCAGGGACCGCCCGGTACCGGCAAGAGCCAGCTCGTCACCGCTTTGGTCGCCACCGCCACCGCCGCCGGACAGAGCGTGCTCGTCAGCTCGACGAACAACCGGGCCGTCGACGAGGTCACCGACCCCGGCTCGACTCAGGCACACTGAGACTCCTGCAGCACGTCGGACTCGCCCCGAAGAGATGGCGTCCAAGCCTGCGACGGTTCGCCGTCGCCGTCCGCCAACGCGAGATGAAGCTCGTTCCGGGACCTGATGCGGAGCTTCGCGAACACCTTGTGCAGGTGATACTCGACCGTCCTGGGGCTCACGAAGAGGCGCTCGCCGATTTCGGGATTGGTGAGGCCGTCACGGGCAAGGGCCGCTACGCGAGCTTCTTGGGGGGTGAGCTGCATCTGCGTGTCCACGGATCGGTTGCGGGCCGTCTCGCCGGTCGCGAGGAGCTCGAGATGGGCACGTTCGGCAAAGGCATTGGCTCCCATGGCCACGAACGATTCACGCGCTGCGCGCAGCAGTGTGCGCGCGTCGAGGCGCCGGCCTTGGCGCCGTAGCCATTCCCCGTAGACAAGCTGGGCCCGGACGAGTTCTGTCCTGATCCTGGTCCGCTCGAGCCGCTCGATCGCTTCTCGGTATAGGTCTTCGGCTGCGCGGTCATCGCTGAGCAGCGCGCGGCAACGAGCCTCGGTGCCGAGGGCCCAGTCAGAGCCGATCCGGCCGGTCCGATCCGACAGTCGTTCAAGAGCGCACGCTGCCGCATCGCGCCTACCCCGGCGCGCCGCTGCCTCGATGAGTTCCACGAGGGCCCAGCCGCCGAGACCCGGCTCGTCGCAGTCGGCGGCCTCCGTCGCGGCGACGAAGGCGTCGTCATAGCGTCTGAGACCGTTGGAGAGAACCGCCGCGGAGTAACTCGCCGCGGTAAGGACGGCTCCCTCGGCCCGCTCGTGGGCGTCTTCTCGAGCCCGCTCGAACAGCTCGAACGCGCCGTGGTGCCCGCGCCACGCCGCGAGAACGAGCGAGGCGTACGAGAGCGGTGGGCTTCCCGTTCGCGCCGCAGCCGTGTCCGCCTCGTCGACCAGTGCCGTCGCGACCGCGAGGTCGCCGCGGCTCAGTTCGACCAGGGCACGATCCGTCAGCGCGTACGGCAGGACGGCCAGGGCGTCGGCCTCGCGAGCCCGGTCAAGCTGCCGGGCGGTCATTGCGTGCCAGGTCTGGTCGTCCCACACGTCGCTCGCGAGGCGGCAGCCCAACCCCAGCCACCGCACGCCCTGTTCATCCGGAGACGAGCACTGAAGCGCGTCGAGCGCCCTCCGAACGGGTTCCACCGCGTCCGCATAGCTCTTCGTGAGGCGGACCGCGAGGGCATCGAGGAGAAGATCGGCGGCCCGGGGTGGCTGCAGCGCAGGGGGACCCAGCCGGACGGCCGAAGTGATCTCGTCCGCGCCGCGCGAGCCGAAGTGGCCGGCACGAAGGGCTGACACGAGAGCTTCCAGGTACGTGTCCCGGGCGATCGCGGGCTCGGTGGCCTCCAGTTGCTGAGCGGCCGTCACCAGCAACTCCGTAGCGTCGTTGCCGCGTCTCAAGGCGGACGCGATCTGTGCGCGGCTGCGCTCGACGCGGTGCCTTCGCGTGTGGTCGGTCGCCCCCAGCTCCGCGGTAACGACGAGCTTTGCTGCCGCGCCCGGGTCAGCGGCTTCGATCTTGGCGGCTGCAGCTCTGAGCGCCCGGTCCACCCTCGGGCCGGCGTCGAGCGTGAGCATCGCCGCTCGCTCGAGAACTGCCGCTGCCGCCGCCAGGCCCGCGCGCTCCCGTACGGTGGCGGCGCAAGCCTCCAGCTCCAGCGCGATCTCGTCGTCCGGTCCTGCTGCAGCCTGCGCCCGGTGCCAGGCGCGGCGGTCCCGACCGGCGGCCTGGTTCGTGAGATCAGCGAGCGCCCGATGGGCGTGTCGCCGCTCCTTCTTCGACGCCATGCCGTACACGACACGGCGCAGCAGCGGACGCCCGAACAGCACCCGCGAATCGAGCGAGAGCAGGCCGTCGGCCTCGAGCGGCTCGGCGGCCTCCATCGGGATTCCCAGCGCTGCCGCCGCACGCCAGATCATCGCCGGATCGCCGACCGGCTCGGCGGCGGCGAGCACGAGCAGCCGCCAGCTGTCGTCGGGGAGTCGACCCACCCGCGCCTGCAGGTCCTCGTCGACACCGCGCGGTGGTGGCGCGGCACTCAGCCCGAGGCCGCCTGCGAAGTCCGCGGGGGAGACGCCGTCCAGGAACTCAAGCAGCGCACGCGGGTTTCCGCGCGTCTCGGCGACCACTCGCGCGAGCACGGATTCGTCAACCCGGCCTGGAATCAACGCGCCGAACAGCTGCCGCACGCCGGCGTCAGACAGCCCTTCGAGCGCCAGCTCCGGTAGGCCGCTGAACTGACTTGGTTCCTCGGCCTGACGCTCGGCGAGCAAGAGCACCACCGGGTCCGCCTTCAGTCTGCGGGCCGCGGAGACCAGCACTTGCGCCGACGGCCGGTCGAGCCACTGGGCGTCGTCGACGATGCACACCAGTGGCCGGGCCGCGGCGGCAGCCGAAAGCAGGGCGCGCAGCCCGAGTACGGCCAGGAAGCGGTCCGGTTCGGGACCTGTTCGCAACCCGATCGCTGTCTCGAGTGCGTCTCGCTGAGCCGATGGCAGTTGCTCAAGGCTGTCGTCAACGGACGCGCAGAGCAGATTCAGTGCCGCGTAAGGGAGATCTCTCTCGGCTTCGACGCCCCGAGCCGTGACGATCCGGCAGCCCGTCGCCCGTCGAGCGGCGTACCGCAGCAGTGCGGTCTTACCCATGCCCTGTGCTCCGCGTAGCACCAGGGACGCGCTACGTCCGGCTCGTGCCTCTATCAGCAGCTGATCAAGTGTGGCTTGCTCGGCAGTGCGTCCGACCAGGGCCATGCCTGGCGTCGCGACGACGGGACAGTTACCCAGGCTCTGGATGCTCACGGCAATACGGTGGCTGCACCGGGCCGAGAATCGCGCCAGAGGTGGGCACCAGTTCGACCCCCGGGGTCGGGCACGGGGTACCGGGATCGTATGCGGAGTCGTGACACAAGGTGCTCGCGGGCGACGGTCCGTGCATGCGTAGCCCGCGTGTCAGCTCGGCAATACCGGGCAGTGCGCCCCGGGCGTTCACTGATCCGATCGAATGAGTCCGACGGGCACACTACGTTCCTGGCCAGTACGCCGACAGGAGCTGAGCATGCCCACGTATCGCATGGTGTACGGCGACGACACCCAAGTCGCTCGCGAGACCTTCCACGACGTCGACCTGGAACGCGAAGACGGCTGGACCGTCTTGTTCCGCGCGAACGAGGCGATCCTGCGCGTACGCGACGAGCACATCCAATCGCTCGAGCACGTCGATGACGACTGAGCCGCGGGCGCCTCGCTGAGCTCCTCCAACGACGCCGACCGAGCGGCCGCGATGGCGGTCAGCTCCGGCGGTTGGAGTTGGTCGAGTAGCCGCCACACCGTCGAGTCGGGCGCCGCCGGCCCGGGGATAGCCCGGGCTGATCGACCAGCACGGCGACGTCGGACTGCACTCCGCACCGTCCGCGACCGCGACCGCCAGATCGACCAGCACCCGCCCGGATCGTCCGGTGAGTGGATCCAGACTGACCATCGGGCAGTGGCCCGCTGTGCACTCCTACCGGGTGGTCCGTCGATGCCGGATACTGCCTCGTGGTTGACGGCCGGGAGGTGGTGAGCGGCATGCTGCTGGACCGGAGCGCCGAGCGCCAGTTGCTGGATCAGCTGATCGCCGACGTGCGGGCAGGTGAGAGCGGCGCGTTGGTCGTGCGCGGCGAGGCCGGGGTCGGAAAGACAGCCTTGCTGGAATACCTGCTGGACAGGGCGACCGGCTGCCAGGTCAGGCGGGCCGCCGGCATCCAGTCCGAGATGGAGCTGACGTTCGCTGCGTTGCAGCAGGTCTGCGCACCGATGCTGGACCGGCTGCTCACCCTGCCCGACCCGCAGCAGGAGGCGCTACGCACCGCGTTCGGGCTGGCCGTTGGCGCCCCGCCGGACCGGTTCATGGTGGGGCTGGCCGTGCTCGGTCTGTTCGCCGAAGTGGCCCGGGCCCGGCCGCTGGTGTGCGTTCTGGACGACGCTCAGTGGCTGGATCGGGCGTCTGCTCAAGTGCTCGCCTTCGTCGCGCGTCGGCTGCTGGCCGAGTCGGTGGCGATGATCTTCGCAGTACGCGAGTCGCCTACGACGGAGCAGCCTGAGGTGCCGGAGTTGGCCGGTCTGGCGGAACTGCCGATCAGCGGTCTGCCGGACGACGATGCGCGCTTGCTGCTGACGTCCACCTACCGTGGGCCTGTCGACGCGCCGGTGCTCGATCGCGTCCTCGCCGAGGCCGGAGGCAATCCACTGGCACTGCTGGAGTTGCCTCGAGGATTCGCGCCCTCGGAGCTGGCGGGTGGTTTCGGGCTGTCGAGCGGGAGCAGGCGACCGGGTTGGATCGAGCGGAGTTTCCAACGGCAGGTCGCGCCACTCCCAGCCGAGACACGGCAGCTGCTGCTCGTGGCCGCCGCGGAACCGGTAGGCGACCCGGTGCTCGTCCGGCGGGCGGCCGAACAACTCGGCATCCGCGTCGAGACAGCTGCACCGCCGGCGGAGGCGGCGGGCCTGGCCGAGTTCGCGACGCAGGTGCGGTTCCGTCATCCGCTCTTGCGCTCGGCGATCTACCGCGCCGCCCAACCAGACGAACGCCGTCGCGTGCACGGGGTGCTCGCGCAGGTCACCGACTCGCAGGCCGATCCGGATCGGCGCGCGTGGCACTACGCCCAAGCTGCCGCCGGGCCCGACGAGGACGTCGCCGCCGAACTGGAACGCTCCGCTGATCGGGCACGTGCGCGGGGCGGATTGGCCGCGGCGGCCGCATTCCTCGAGCGTGCGTCAGAGCTGACACCTGAGCCGGCACGCCGCGGGCAGCGGGCGCTCGCCGCCGCACAGGCCACGTTCCAAGCCGGGAACCCGGATTCATCACTGCAGCTGCTGTCCGTAGCGGACGCGAGCCCGCTGCGCGAGCTGCAACGGGCCGAGGTGGATGTGCTGCGCGCCCGGATCGCGTTCATGATGAACCGCGGCCGCGACGCGCCATCGCTGTTGCTCAAGGCCGCAGCGGAATTGGAAGGGCTCGACGTGCGGCTGGCGCGCGACACGTACCTCGAAGCGCTCGACGCGGCCAGGTTCGCCGCGCATCTGGCCAGCGGCGCGGGACTGCAGGACGTGGCGGAGGCCGCCAAGGCCGTCCCCCCCGCCCCGCCGCCGCCGCGCGCCGCCGACCTGCTTCTCGACGGTCTGGCCGTGCGATTCACCGACGGACACGCCGCGGGCGTGCCGCTGCTGAGGCAAGCGGTGAGCGCCTTCGGCGCTCGCGATCTCCCGACTGAAGAAGGTCTGCGCTGGCTCTGGCTGGCCAGCACCACCTGCCAGGACCACCTGTGGGACGAGCGGACCTCGGAGGCGCTGGCGACGCGCCACGTCCAGATGGTCCGGGAGGCGGGAGCGCTGACCGTGCTACCCCTCGCTCTGACGTCGAGCATTGTGATGCGCACCTTCCTCGGCGACCTGACCACGGCCGCAGCGCTGCTCGAGGAGGAACAGGCGGTTGTCGAGGCGACCGGCGTCCCGATCGCGTGGTACGGCCCACTGTTTCTTGCCGCCTGGCAAGGCCGCGAAGTCGAGGCCTTCCAGCTGATCGAAGCCGGCCTGGCGGAGAACGAGCGCCGTGGCGAAGGCGATGGGGTGATCGCCTGCGGCTGGGTGAAGGCATTGATGTGCAACAGCCTCGGCCGCTACGAAGAGGCGCTGGCTGCAGCGGAGCAGGCGACCGACCGACCGATCGAGGTCGGCACGCCGTACTGGGCGTCGCTCGTCGAACTCGTCACGGCTGCCGCCCGGGCTGGACAGCCCGAACGCGCCACCAACGCATTCGGGCGCCTCACCCGGCTGACTCAAGGCGCCCGCACCGACTGGGCGCTGGGTCTCGAAGCGCGGTGCCGGGCACTACTCACCGACGGGGCCGCTGCCGAGAGCTACTACCGGGAGGCGGTCGAGCGGCTCGGCCACACGCTCGTCAGGGGCGAACTTGCTCGCTCCCACCTGGTCTACGGCGAGTGGCTGCGCCGCACCCACCGTCGCGTCGATGCGCGCGAGCAGCTGCGCGCCGCGCACGAGACGTTCACCACCATGGGCGCCCAGGCGTTTGCCGATCGGGCCGCCCGCGAACTGGCCGCCACTGGTGAGGCCGTCCGTAAACGCACGGTCGACACAGTCAGCGATCTCACCGCCCGGGAAACCCAGATCGTCCGGATGGTTCGTGAGGGACTCTCCAACGCCGAGATCGGAGGCCGGCTGTTCATCAGCACCCGCACCGTTGAGTGGCACCTGAGTAAGATCTTCGCCAAGCTGCACATCACGTCACGACGGCAGCTACGCCGATGACCGCTCCGTCATGCGACAGCGACGACAGCAGCACTGTCGTCGCCACGGTCGAGGCGGCGGGCGGGCGAGTCAGCCGGCTCCGGGTCCGGGCAAGAATCCGGCGAATCCACGCCACGATCCCCCTCAGTGCTCCGCGGCTCCAGCGGCTCCATGGCGAACGCGACAAGATCCAGGTCGCTGGTGGCCGCACTGAAAGCGGCGTCGGGCAGCAGGTCGAGGAACCGCAGGGCGACGCGGGCTGCATGGTTGAGCGCATCGCCCCATGCGTGGCCACGATCCTGGGCCCGCTGGGCGGCGTCGAAAACCGCTAGAGCCCCGAGGGTGAGCCGAACGGGCAGCTGACCTCGGGCGTAGAGCTCTCGCACGCCGCGGCCGCGCAACGCCTCGAGGCCCTCATCGCTGACCTGTGCCAGGGACAGCGCACGGCCCACGATGCACTGGGATCCATTAGAGGCTGCGTACCTGTACGTCCGGTGCCCAGCCGGGATCGGGGGGTACCCGTAATGCTCGCCGCGCTGTTCGACCGCAGTGGCGAGTAGGTCCAGCGCGCTGCCGATGTCGATCAGTGGCCTGGTCTCGGCAGCGCACCGGCCATGGCTTCTCATGAGATCATCGTCACGCCGATCGGTCCGCATCGCCCCGGGGAAGGGCCCGGTCAGACCCCCGGGTCTCGTCCACACGGGCACCATCGAGGACATCCCGAGTCCTGGCTCCCCAGGCCGGCCGCCGCTGAGGCTAGGGCGTCGTACCGGTCAATGCCCGGACGCGACCACGACCTGGCGAGCGGGATCGTCTCCTGTGTCGGTGGTACTCGGGTCTCCGGCCCGGCCGACGAACGAGCCGCTGAGCAGCGCGCGCCCGCCCAGCGGCCAGAGAGAAGAAGGCCGGGTCCCCCGGCCTCGCAGGGTGCGAGATCGCTGTCTCGCCCGTGTCAATCCCGAGCTTGTCCCAGAGAGGAAGTCGTCATGGCAGGTCGCTTCGAAGGACGCAAACTGATCAGTGTGGGCGGCAGTAGCGGTATGGGTAAGGAGAACGCGGCCGACGTGGTCGCCGAGGGCGGCAGCGTCGTCGTCGTCGGCCGGGACAAGGGCAGGGTCGACGAGACCGTCGCTGATCTCAGCAACAAGGGCCAAGCCGTCGGGATCACCGCCGACCTGGCCGATCGGGCCCAGGTCGAGGACGTGCGCCAGCAGCTGGCCGCCGATCATGCTGACGCGACGCTGCTGGTCAACGCCGCGGGCTTCTTCATCCCCAGGCCGTTCCTCCAGTACGACGGCGAGTTCTACGACTCCTATCTGGAGCTGACCCGCGCGATCTTCTTCATCACGCAGACGGTGGCCACGGGCATGATCGACCGCGGACAGGGCGGCTCCATCGTCAACATCGGCAGCATGTGGGCTCACCAGGCGATCGGAGCGACGCCGTCGTCGGCGTACTCGGTCGCGAAGGCCGGGGTGCACGCGCTGACCAAGAACCTTGCCCTCGAACTGGCGCCGCACAAGATCCGAGTCAACGCGGTCGCCCCGGCGGTGGTGAAGACACCGCTGTACGAAGGCTTCATCCCCAAGGACCAGATCGACCAGACGCTCGCCGGGTTCGACAGCTTCCACCCCCTTGGACGCGTCGGCACCGCACGCGATGTCGCGTCCACTGTCACGTTCTTGCTCAGCGACCAGACCGATTGGGTCACGGGTGCGATCTGGGACGTCGACGGCGGCGTGATGGCCGGCCGTAACTAGGCGCCGCCGCGGGCGGGTGTGCTCTCCTTAGGGGGAGCGGCCCGCCAGCCTGGCCCGGCTTCGGTCGCTGGGGTTCCGCCTCAACGGGCTGGATGGGTCGGGCCGACCAGTTCGCTGCTCGCGCGTTGCGCAATCAGCGGAAGACATCGCGGCGCCAGTCGTCGCAGGCGCGTCGCGGGACGTTGGTGAGGTCCTGCCGAGAGAAGATGGGGAGCGGGCATGAGACGCCGTAGCACCGCCGAGCAGTCAGAACGTGACGACCACGCTGTCGCGATCCGGTTCGCGGACGCCCACGGGCTCCAGCACGAACACAGCCGGCGCAAGCTGGTCAATCAGTGGCCCTTCTACCCCTTCGGCGTTGGCAGCTTCCGACGCGCCCGCAACGTCGTACGCGGGTCGCTGCGCGGCCGCTCCATCACCGCCTTCGAGTATCACTACTTTCTCATGAGCGATTCAGTCGAGGACAACGGCTACCAGCGTGACGCCGCCAACCGATTCCTGGTGTGTGTCGTCGACCTCGACCATCCCGTGCCCGCGCTCGCCGCCGTGCGCACCGACTGGTTGAACTGGCACGACGACGAGCTCCGGGGCCGGATGATCGACATTGACCACGAGCGCTGGTCGCGGGTGTTCACCCTGGTCGGAGAAGACGAGGACTTCGGCCGCGCAGTGGTGACCAACGAGAACGCCGCCCGCTGCGCGGAGGCCGACGTGCACTCGGAATGGCGGTTCGCGAGCGACGAGCTGCTGCTGTGGGTCTGGCTAGGCCGCGTCGACGAACAATTGCTGACAATCCTTGACGTGGCCAAGCCGCTGATCACAGCGGCTGAGAATTACACACCGCGCGTAGGGACACGTCGACCCCCGGCCGGTGAGCCCACATCGACGAGAACCACCGGCTTTCAAGGGAGCGGCAATGGCTGACACCGACAGCAAGAACCCCTACGCGATCGCGCGCCTGTCGGCGGAACAACGACGCGTCACGCAGGACGGCGGAACCGAGCCGGCCTTCCGCAACGAGTACTGGGACAACAAGGAGCCTGGGATCTACGTCGACGTGGTCTCCGGCGAGCCGCTGTTCGCCTCGATCAGCAAGTACGACAGCCACACCGGCTGGCCCAGCTTCACCGTCCCCCTCGAACCCGGCAACGTCGTCGAACGGACCGACACCAGTCACGGCATGATCCGCACCGAGGTCCGCTCGGCTCACGGCGACAGCCACCTGGGCCATGTCTTCGACGACGGACCAGCGTCCGCCGGGGGGCTGCGCTACTGCGTGAACTCCGCCGCGCTGAGGTTCGTGCCGGTCGCCGACCTCGAGGCCGAAGGTTACGGCGCTTACCGCCACCTTTTCGACCAGACCGGGGCCCAGGCATGAGCGCCGGACCTGCGGCACGGAAAGCGATCCTGGCCGGAGGGTGCTTCTGGGGTGTGCAAGAACTGGTCCGGCAGCAGCCCGGGGTGCTGAGCACCCGAGTCGGCTACACCGGCGGCAGCAACGAGCACCCGACCTACCGCAACCATCCGGGCCACGCGGAGGCGCTGGAGATCGTGTTCGACCCCGAGGTGACCAGCTTCCGCGAGCTGCTGGAGTTCTTCTTCCAGATCCACGACCCGACGACCAAGAACCGGCAGGGCAACGATGTCGGCACCTCCTACCGGTCAGCGATCTTCTACCTCGACGACGAACAGAAGCGGGTCGCCGAGGACACCATCGCCGACGTCGAGGCCTCCGGCCTGTGGCCGGGCAAGGTCGTCACCGAGGTGACGGCCGCGAGCGAGTTCTGGGAAGCCGAGCCGGAGCACCAGGACTATCTGCAGCGCTACCCAACCGGCTACACCTGCCATTACGTCAGGCCCGGCTGGCGGCTGCCCCGCCGGGACGCGGCCGCGACCTGACCGGACGCGGCCCACATGTCAACACAAGAAGGCACAACTCCGGAGGCTGACGCCGCGCGCGAAGGCGTCCACTATCACTGGCCGGCGGACTCGGCGACGCCGACGTCCGCTCGTCACACCCGCGATCAAGGATGTTTCTATGACCCAATCAGCCACGCCCGGCAACGGCGAGCTCGTCGCGGCCGCCGACATGCCCTCCGCCCTGACCGCGGCCACCTTGGTGTTCGGCGACGGCGCCACTCAGGTGTTCACCGCCGACGGACACACCACCTATGTCGAGCAGGGCCGGCCGACGACAGGCGAGTGGTCGGTGGTGAGCGATGGCAAGTTCTCCTCGTTCTGGCCTCCGGACTATCGGGCAACGTACACGGTGCGGTGGATCGTCGAAGGATCCTCGCCCACCGGGCTCAGCTTCACCGAGGACGGGCGAGGCCAGCGCTTCGACGGCCGCTACCAACCAGAGTGAGCCGGTCGATGTCCTGACCGATGGCACGCAGCAACCGCGATGGGTCGATGAGACCAGAAGCCGGTGAGGTCGCCGGCCACCTGCTGCCGGCCTGGCACGCCTTTCCTCTGCCGGCCCGCCATCGCGGACGAACATGTCTTTGGGGGGCACCGGGCCGGTGGACCGGGCCAAGAAGCGCGTGGGCAGGCCGTGTAAGGCGTACTCGGTCCACTACGGCCTCGGATCTCTGATCCTCGACAGGAGCAACGACATGACGGACGTGACCTTCACCAACAGTCGGGCCGACAGCTCGGCCAACGAGGACCTGACCACGCTCGCCCGCCACGGCGCCGACGCCTTCGGCTACAAGGCCCACCTGCGCATCGATCGCAAACTTGCCCAACTCCTGCGCCTTCGCGTGTCTCAAATCAACAACTGCACCTACTGCCTCAACCTCCACTACGAGGCCGCCCGCGATGCCGGCGTTGCCGGACCGGTGATCCATACCCTGACCGCGTGGTGGGAGACCGACTTCCACGACGACGCCGCCCGCGCCGCCCTCGCCTACACCGAGGCGATCACTCGCGTCGCCGACGGGACCGCCGCCGACCACTTCGGTGAACGGCATGAGGCGCTCGCCGAGCACTTCTCGCCGGAGGAGATCCTCGAGATCATCGGCATCGTCATCAACATGAACGTCTGGACCCGGCTCAAGCTGGCCGAGGGCGCCATCCCCAGCTCGCGGGACTGTCCGACAGACGGCGAGGTCTGGCGCCGCTAACAAATGGTGAACCGAAAACGCCGTGCAGGTGAGGACTGAATACAGGGAGGTTCCGCGATGAAGGCGATTGTGGTGACGGATCAGGCGGCGGGAACGGCCGGGATGACGCTGGTGGAGCGGCCTGAGCCGGAGGCGGCGGGGAACGATGTCGTCGTTGAGCTTCATGCGTCGGGATTCACCCCGGGTGAGCTGTCGTGGCCCTCGAGCTGGAGCGATCGCCTCGGCCGTGACCGGACGCCATCGGTCCCCGGGCACGAGCTGGCCGGAGTGGTCAGCGCTCTCGGCTATGGCACGACGGGGCTGTCGGTGGGACAGCGGGTGTTCGGCCTCACGGACTGGACCCGCGACGGCACCCTGGCCGAGTACGCGGCCGTCGAGGCGCGCAACCTCGCACCGCTGCCGGGCGACGTCGACTTCACCGTGGGGGCGAGCCTGCCGATCTCGGGCCTGACCGCATGGCAGGGCCTGTTCGAGCACGGCCGCCTTCGTGCAGGGCAGAGCGTCCTCGTGCACGGCGCGGCCGGCGGAGTCGGATCGATGGTGACGCAGCTCGCACGCGAGGCCGGTGCCTACATCATCGGCACCGGACGTGCCGCCGACCGGCAGACCGCGCTGGATTTCGGCGCGCAGGAGTTCGTCGACCTCGACAACGACGCCCTGGAGGACGTCGGGGGAGTCGATCTGGTATTCGATGTCATCGGCGGCGACATCGGGAAGCGGTCCGCAGGCGTGGTTCGAACCGGAGGAACGCTGGTGACGATCGCCGGCCCGCCCGAGGCTCGGCCCGCAGACGGCCTGGCGATCGACTTCGTTGTCGAGGCCGATCGCGCCCAATTGGGTGAGATCGTCCGACGGGCACGTGACGGGCGGCTGCGGACAAACATCGGCAAGGTGGTGGCCCTCGACGATGCCGTTGCCGCGTTCAACCCGACGGAGCGGGTCAAGGGCAAGACGATCATCCGCGTTCGTCCATAAGGGCCGTGGAGACAGCAGAGACCCCCGGGACTCCTAACCCATGGTAGGCGAGGCTGATACGGAGAGGTATTCGAATGAAAGCGATCGTGGTGACGGACCAGGCCGCCGGAACGGCCGGGATGAAGCTCCTGGAGCGGCCCGAACCCGATGCGGCGCGGCTCGCCAGCCTCGCGGGCGCGAACTACGGTGATGTCATCGTCTAAGTTCATGCCTCCGGATTCACAGGGAATGAGCTGGAGTGGCCCTCGACCTGGATTGATCGCCTCGGCCGTGACCGAACACCGTCGATCCCCGGCCACGAGGTGGCCGGAGTGGTCACCGCCCTCAGCTATGGCACAACCGGCCCGTCGGTCGGACAGCGGGTTTTCGCCCTCACAGACTGGACCCGCGACGGCACCCTCGCGGAGTACGCAGTCGTCGAGGCACGTAACCTCGCGCCGCTGCCCGGCGACGTTGACTTCACGGTGGGCGCGGGCGTCGCGATGACGGGCTTGACCGCGTGGCAAGGTCTGTTTGATCACGGACGCCTTCGGGCCGGGCAGAGCGTCCTCGTGCACGGCGCGGCCGGCGCAGTCGGTTCGATGGTGACGCAGCTCGCCCGTGAGGGCGGTGCCTACATCATCGGCACCGGCCATGCCGCCGGCCGGCAGACCGCACTCGACTTCGGCGCGCACGAGTTCATCGACCTCGACAACGAGACCCTGGAAGACGTCGGCGGAGTCGACCTGGTGTTCGACGTCATCGGCGGCGACATCCAGCGGCGGTCCGCCGGCGTGGTTCGAGCGGGAGGAACGCTCGTGACCGTCACCGGTCCCCCGGAGGCTCGGCCCGCGGACGGCCTGGCGATCGACTTCGTTGTCGTGTCCGACCGCGCCCAACTGAGTGAGATCGCCCAGCGAGTGCGAGATGGACGAGTTCGGACGAACATCGGCCAAGTCGCGCCCCTCGAGGACGCCGTCGCTGCCTTCAACCCCACAGAGCCGGTCAAGGGCAAGACGATCATCAGCGTTCGTCCATAAGGACTCGACGACGGCCGCGACGGCGCCTTCTTCCGCATCACCGCCGGTCTGTTCAGCGGCGACTTCTGCTTGGGCGCCGGCGTGCTACTCGCGAACTACGACGTCGACGACACCACGACGCACACCGACAGCGGGCGCCGCCCGGTGTGCGCGGCCCGGCCCCGCCCGGCGAGCTCCGGTCCGGCCGGTCAGGCGGTGAACGAGAAGAAGACCGTGTAGTCGTTCGAGGCGCCGCTGCCTACGAATGGGCTCCAGCCCTTCGGCGGTCGTAGAGCGCCGCCTCTCAGAGGCGGTGCACCGCGCGGACTCCACCTGCTCTGGTGGGCGAACCTCTCGCCTTGCCGGTGCTGGAGCTGCACCGCTGATCTGTCGTGGGATGAGTTCGTGCCACGAATCACTCCATGGAACGGGACATTTCCGGCGTAGCGATGGGCACGTTCAGTGATATGTGCAGGTCAAACGGGTGCCCCCAACGGGATTCGAACCAGATGGTTGCGGCTCGGCAGAGCGTGTCGTCGTCGATGGGGTGGTCTTTCTGCCGGGGAGCCGTCGTTCTCGATTGCCGCAGGTCAACGGCTCAGTGGCGTTCCTCCGATCGCCGGACGGAGCGATCTTGCCCGGAACTTCTCTCCATATATAGACTTCCGCCGGGTTAGTTGTACCCACGATCGGAGGCCGCGCGGTGATCATTCTGGTGGCGCTGCTGCTTGTCGGCGGCGGTGTCTACTGGCTGACCCGCCGCCAGGCGGACAAGACCGTCGAACCGGGAATTCCTGGTGTTTCCGCGCCACTCGCGGGGTTGCCCGCGCCGTCGGTGGGGGGCGCTGGCCGGGTGGTGCTTTCCGGTCTGACGAAGCGATATGGCGAGCTCGCCGCGGTCGACTGCGTGTCGTTTGCGGTCGAACCCGGCCGGGTGACGGGCTTTCTGGGGCCCAACGGCGCTGGCAAGACCACCACCTTGCGGGTATTACTGGGGCTCGCCGCGCCGACCGCGGGCACCGCGACGATCGGTGAATCTCGCTATCAGGAGCTGGATCGGCCGATCCGGCGGGTAGGCGCGGTCCTGGAGGGGACCGCCGCGCACCGCGGCCGGACGGGCCGCGATCATCTGCGGGTCATCTGCCGGGCCGGGGGCGTTCCACTGGAGCGGGCCGATGAGGTTCTGGCATTGGTGGGGCTCACCGCGGCTGGGCGGCGCCCGTTCAAAGGCTATTCCCTCGGAATGCGGCAGCGGTTGGGGATCGCGGCAGCGCTGATCGGCAACCCTGGAGTGCTGATCCTCGACGAGCCGGCCAACGGCCTGGACCCCGAGGGAATCCGCTGGTTGCGCGTCCTGCTGCGCGGCCTCGCCGATCAAGGCCGTACGGTCCTGGTTTCCAGCCATCTGCTCGCCGAAGTGCAGTCGCTGGCGGACGATGTCGTCATCATGGCGCGCGGGAAACTTGTCGCGCATGGCAGCGTCACCGAAGTTCTCAATTCTCTCGCCCTGCCGAGCCGGACCCTGGTGCGTACACCGCAACCGGACAAGCTGACCGCCGAGCTCGGCGAGACGGCGGTCGTCACGCCCGGCGTCGACGGCGAGCTGTACATAAGCGGCGTTGACGTGGAGGCCATCGGAGACGCGGCCCGGCGAGCTGGAGTCAGCTTGCACCAAGTAACGACCGAGCGTCCCGACCTTGAGGACGTGTTCCTCGAACTGACGGGAGGGGCGGCCATCCGATGACCACGCTTGACAGTCCGGCACTGGGCCGGGACCACCACACGCGTACCAACCCGGTGTGGCAGGTACAAGCCGAAGTCATGAAGATCCGGACCACGAAACTGTGGCGGTTGTTTCTCATCGGCGTCGTGTTGACAACCGCCTGGGCGCTGCTGCGCAACGGGGCCAGCCACCACTACGAGCTGTATCCGCCGCTGAACCAGTTCCCGATGGACGAGCGTGCAGAGGCGGTTGCTCGAGCGGCGCAGGCGAGAACCAACGCCGGCCACGCGGCGATCACGGCCGACATGATGACGTCGGGCCAGTCATTCGGCGTTCTGCTGGCGATGCTGCTCGGCGTCTTGATCGCCACCAACGAGTACGCGCACCAGACCGCCACAGCTACGTTCCTGACCAACCCGCACCGCAGCGGGGTCATCACCGGCAAATTCCTGGCGGCTGTCGCAGTCGGTGGATTGTTCTGGGCCGCGTCGACCGCGCTCGACCTGATCGTGACACCGATCTACCTGACCAGCCAGCACGTCGACGTGGCCATGACCGACTGGATCCCCCTGCGGTCGACGCTGCTCAACCTGCTCGCGTACAGCATGTGGGCGGTCCTCGGAGTCGGCTTGGGCAGCCTGTTCCGGAGCCAGGTCACCGCAGTCGTCACCGCGATGGCGATCTACCTCGGCGGCGCAGCGACTGCCCTGGCCGTCCTCAACCTGATCTACCTCGCATACCCTCACGCGTGGATACTCGGCGCACCGGTGATCGCCCCGGCTATCGCGTCGCTGGTGATGATCACACCCGGGCGGGCGTTCGAGCACGCGCCGCCGCAATGGGTCGGACTGCTGATCATGATCGGGTCTGCGTTGCTGTTCGGCGCCATCGGCGTGCTGCGCACGGGCCGCAGCGACATCTGAGGGAGGACCAGCCGTGACGTACAACCGCCGCCCGTCGCCACAGACGGTCGCCGTCCTTCGGGCCCTCGCCGCCGAGCCGACTTGCTGGCGCTACGGCTACGACCTGTGTATGCAACTGGGTGTCCACGCCGGGACGATGTACCCGATCCTGATGCGACTGGCCGATCGCGGTCTGCTGGACACCGACTGGGAATCCGATCCAGTGCCCGGGCGGCCGCCGCGCCACCTCTACCGGCTCACCGCCGCGGGTGCCGAGTACGCCGCCGCGCACCAGCGCGACCCCCAACCCACGCCGCGTGCCAGGGCCTGGACCCGCCTGCAGCCCGGAGGCGCACCATGATCGCTCTCTTGCTGGCTTCGGTGATTGCGGTCGCGCTAGCGATCAGCGCCCGGAACCGGGACGTCGACCTGCCGCAGCGGATTGCCATGGCCGCGACCTACCGACTACCGGCCAGCCGCAGCGCCTGGGGTCAAGCGCTGGTCGCCGAGCTGTCGGCGATCCCCGGCCGCGGCCAGCGCTGGCGGTTCGCCGCTGCGGTGCTGCGCATCGCGCTGTTCCCGCCCATCCCCAAGCCCGTTCCAGCCCGGGTCACTGTCGCGATTGGCGCCCTGCTCACAGTCGCGGCGACGCTAACCGCAATCAGGCTCCTGCCCACGCTGTCGGTCTTCGTGGCCTCGCTCGGGCTGCTGACGACCGGTTACGCGACCGCCATCGCATACCGGACGCCACGGTTACCGGCCAACCGAGTTCAGCTCGCCGCTGCCGTGCTCGCCGTCATCGGGGTCCTCGCGGCGACCGGCGCCGTATTCGGCGTGGCGACCATTCACCCGAGCGCCACAAACGACCAGACGCACATCTTCTCGATCGTGCTCGCCGTGGCCCTGGGCGGCTACCTGATCGCCGGCCTGTCGGCAAGCGTCACCGGCACCGCCGCACGGCTCACCGGGTGGGGCGCGGTCGTGACCGCCAGCGCCATCCTGTCCGTGGCGGCATCGACACTCCTACTGCCAGGAGAGGTCGTCGCCGTACCGATCTCGCCCATCATCGCCGCCGCGACGCTTGCCACCACCCTCGGCGTGGCCGCTGTGAGCCGCAACTGGACCGCCGCACGCCGCGCGGGCCTAATCACCGCTGTCCTCAGCACACCGATCCACTTCGCCACCGCCCTCCTGGCGGCGCAGTGCGTCCACCAGGCCATGCTGACGGACTCCTACGACGTCGCCGCCTATCCGCACAGCGGCTACCCGGACGTGGCCAGCTACCTGCTCAGCGACACGCTCGCCGGAAACATCGTCAGCCTTGCCGGCACAGCCGTGGCCATCTGGGCCCTCGCGGCCGTGACACCGCGTCCACACCGCGGCCGACCGACCGGTTCATCGAGCCACCGGGATTGGCGCGGACCGTAGCCATCCGACGCAGCCAGCGCTCGGTGTAGACAACCCGGTGCGCGGCAGGATGCCGAGCGTCTCTCCCGACGCCGGCCTGGATCGCTCGACGGATCGACGCAGCCCCGTCGCGCGAGCGAACTTGGCCCAGAGTTCCCCTGCACGCTCCGGACGATCTGCTACATCGAGATCAGCCTCGACGGCGCGCCCTTACCTGGGCGACGTGATAGGTGCCTCCGAACGGAGAGTCACCTGCTTGTGATCGACGATCTCGACGAACTCGGTCGCGCTTTCGGCTTCCTCCACGACAAGAGCCGTGCCGCGGCGCAGACGAAATGATCTTGCACGGTGCCCCCAACGGGATTCGAACCCGTGCTACCGCCTTGAAAGGGCGGCGTCCTGGGCCACTAGACGATGGGGGCGGGCCGGGTCCAGCGTAGCGGGGCGCGGCACCGACCGCGGACGGGTGTGGGCGGGACGCAGGCGCTTCCACTCGGGTTCGGCGCGGTGGCGGCCGGGGCGGCGGGTGCGGTGCGTGACGAGGACTGCGCCGGCCAGGGTGAGCACGACTCCGGCCAGGATGATCATGTCGACCCCCGTCGTCATCCGAGAGCGGAGAGTGTACAGACCGTCACCTTGTGCCACCCATCCCGGAGGGCCGATACGGTCGGGCGGTGCAGATGCCGGAGCGGCTGCGAGCCGAGCTGGACGCGATGTTCCGCAGCGGTGGGGTCGGCGGGCTGCTCGGCTTCCGGCTGGTCGAATGGAGCCCAGGGCGCGCGGTGGCCGAGCTCCGGCCAACCGTTGCCATCGCGAACATCACCGGATCGGTGCACGGTGGCGTGCTCTACACGGTGGCCGACTCGGCGTTCGAGGTCGCCTGCAACTCGTACGGGCGGGTCTGTGTGGCAGTGGACGTGAGCGTCCACCACGCGTCGGCAGCACCGGTCGGGCAGCCGGTTGTCGCGGAGGCGGTCGAGGTGTCCCGCTCAGCCCGTATCGCCTCGTACCGGATCACCGCGACGGGTCCGGACGGCGAGGTGCGGGCCTGGTATCAGGCAACGGCGTACCGCACCTCCAGCTGGCACTTCGGCGAGGACCGCTGGCCCGAAGCCTGGCGGGCAACATGGTGAGCCGGCGTCATCGCCGCCACCCTGCGGCGTCAGCTCGGCGGGGACAGCGGTTTCCCCTACCCTGCTGCAGGGGGCGTTAGCTCAACTGGCAGAGCAGCGGACTTTTAATCCGCGGGTTCCGGGTTCGATCCCCGGGCGCCCCACCCGTCGTGAGCAGCATAGACGGTCTCATGTTAGGCCACCAGATGTCGGCGCGGTTGCATTTTTCGTTGCAGTAGCCGGTCTGAGGACTGCGCCGGCAGCGACCGCGGCCGCGGTCTCCAGCTCCCGCGTGACGTGGCTGTAGACGTTGAGAGTCAGCGACACCTGAGAGTGACCGAGGATCTCCATGACGACCCGCGCCGGGACGCCCTGCTGCAGAAGCAGGGTCGCCGCCATGTGCCTCGCATCGTGCAGACGGGCTGGACGGACACCGGCGCGCACCAACAGGCGCTTCCACTCCCGCCGGTCCGCGCTCGGGTCGATCGGCTGGCCGTGGGCTGGACGAAGACCAGGCCCGAGTCCTGCCGAGATTCGCCGCCGCGGTCCGCTCGGCATTCTGGGCGCCCTGGTGCTCGCGTAGGGCGTCGAGCAGCTCGACCGGGAGCAGGATTGTCCGCCGGCCGGCGCGGGACTTGGGTGGAACGAAGACGATGCCCTGTCCGGCTAGCCGCTGAAGCGCCTGACGGACGGCGAGGGTCCCGACATCGAGGTCGACGTCTGACCACCGCAGGCCGAGCGCCTCGCCCTGCCGAAGGCCGAGAGCGAGCGCCACGGACCAGCGGGCGGCGTTCCGCCCGGCTGTCGCGGCAGCCAGGATGCGCCGCGCGTCCTCTGCCGTGAGCGGGTCCACCTCGTGCCGCTGGACGCTGGGCGCATCGACGAGGGTGCAGACGTTCCGGGCGACCCGGCCGCGCTGGACGGCCACCTTCAGCGCGCGGAACAGGGTCCGGTGACACTGCAGGACGGACGCCGGCGCCATGCCATCGGCGCGCAGGTCGCGGTACAGCCGTTCGATGTGCTCCGGCTGGAGTCGGTCGAGGCGGTGTGCGCCCAGTCCTGGGATCAGGCGCCCCTCGACGTACGTCCGGTACCCGGCCAACGTGGACGGGCGCACCTTCGCCGCCGCGATGTTGTCCAGCCAGTGCGTAAGCCAATCAGCGACCGTGGGCGCGCGTCCCGAGTTCGCCACGTGACCGGCCGAGCGCTGCCGCTCCAGGGCTTGCACCTTGCCGGTGACGATCTTCTCAGTACGACCGGTCACGTGACGGCGATCCGGCCGGCCGTCGTTGCGGGTGCCCATCGAGACGTACCCATGCCAGCGTCCGTCACCGCCGAGGTAGACGCTGCTTCGCCCCGTTCGGGCCGCCGGCCGGAACTCATGTGCCACCACGCCGACCAGGTGGCAACTTGCCGCGCAGCCGTGCTTCGCGGATCCAGCCGTGCACGGTGGTCACGGGTACATCCGAGTACTGCGCGATCACCTTGGCGGGATGCGGCGTGAAGCCCTCAACGGCTCGGTACCACTCGGCCACGCGGTCCGCGAAGGCGTCGCCATCCTCGCCGCGTTCGCGCCGGAGCGGCTCCATTGAAGCCAGGTCGACCGCCTCGTCGGGGCGGGAGCTGTCGGCGAGCGCTTCCAGGCGCCCGACCGGAATCGCCCTCAGGAGGTCGGCGGTAATCGGCAAGGCGCTGATGCACAGGCCGTCGATGATGAACCGGTTGCCTCGTTCGGTGAGCCGTCGTCCGTGCACGTAGACACGAGCGCCGCCGGCGATGTGGTCGAACGCGCGCCAGTCGGTCCCTAGCCGGTCCCACAGTGGGTCCGCGCCCGGGATATAGCCGGGCCTCAAGGCAAGCATCTTCTGGATGCGGCCCCACCCAGCGTCCTCCTCGATTCGGCCGGCTCTCCGCGCCCGGGCCGGAGCGCTTTTGCCGCCGCACGGCGGGCACAGACTCCTCGTCGGGTGCCGCGGATTCCGTCACGCCGCCCGAGCGGTAGGGCGCGCAGAGCATCCGCCGCAGAGGACCGCGCGGGATTGCGTTGACGACGCCCGCGTACTTTTTGACGGAACAGCTCCGACCGCGGGCATTACTTCTCCACCAAGTACGCGGGTTCATAGTGAGGAGCGCGGAGATGGCGTTGAGGAACGCTTCGGCCTGGTGTTCAGCCAGCTCCTGCTCATCCTGGCGAAGGTGGCCCGCCGAGTCGGAGCCCGAGCCCACTTCTTCTTCACCGTCGAAGAGGCCGCCCGACGATATGCGGCTCAGCCGTTGAACGATGTTCCTGCTTGCTTGAAGTTCGGGCGAGTATCCCGGTTGGTGACCGTCGACAGACCGCGGCGCATGGCGTTCGCGCATCGCAGAGCTTCGTCCGGTACACCGAGCGCCTGGCGGCATCATGACGGCGACCGAGAGTCCACCTAGAGACGGCGACGGCGCCAGCCCCACCCAGAGCGAACACCGTCCAACCGATCCCCAGCAAGCCACCGCCGAGCGGCTGATGGACACCGTACCGCCCGGCTGGACATCGTGGCCATGCTCCGACGTCGTCGTCGAGGCTTGCCCCGGCGTCTGCCAGGGGGCGACCCATGAACCGCACGGCACCGCCGGGCAGAGATCGGCACACGGTCGAGGCGGCCGAGCTCTTACTCGTTCGCAGGTGACCCGGTCGACGTCGTCGGCAAGCTACTCACGGAGGTCACCGCGCCGAGAGCCGAGAGCGACCCCTCTGGACTTCTGCGGCCTGCGTCTCGGGGTACGGTAGCAGCGACTTCTACGCCGAGCCGTTCGTCAGGATGGACGCGACCACGGGTCCACTGTTCCCGCGAAGGCCTCCTCATCACCTACGACGAGTCGGTCGACGGCCTACCGGCTGTGCGCGCCGCACGTCCGCCGCCGCGACTGGCCGAAGCTGCGCCGACCTCGTCTGCCGCCGCCGGCGGGACGCCGGGCAGCCGGTCACGCGACGCCGGGCCAGAGGTCGCAGCGCTCTCGCTGCAGCTCGAGCAGCTGCTCGACGATGATGCGAGGGCTTCGCGACTGACGGCCTCCCGCAGGTTGCCCGGCTGCTGATCCGCGCCGGGGTGCCAGTGTTCGGCGGCACCGCCCGCCATGCGCGACGGCGCACGTGGGATCCCCGCGGCAAGGCACCGACGGCTGCGGCTGCTCGGCTGCGAAGGGCTGCGCAAGAATACAGATCCCAGCCGAGGGGTGGCTCGACCCGTCAGCAGGTCGGATCTTGAGCAGGACAAGGCGTGGCAAGGCCGGATCGGGCGCTAGTGCGCGCTGATGGGCGTCCAGGTCGACGGCCTCGACGTGGATCCCCGCAACGGCGGCACGGAGTCGATCGCCGAGCTGCGGGCCGCCGGCATCGTGCCCCGCAGCACCGGCCTACAGCGAACCCCATCCGGCGGCTGGCACGCGCTGATCGCGCCCCTGCGCGTCGGCTCCGAGAACGGCGTCCGGCCGGGGGTCGACATCAAGGGCGGTCGACCGGACGGCGGCGGTCGCGGCTTCCTGTTCATCGCTCCGACGCTCAAGCTGTCCAAGACCACCGGACAGCCGGAGTCGTACGCCTGGGAGTCGCTGCCGGACCTGGCCGAGCTCGACGGCGATACGTCCGGTGAGCAGCTGGCCGCGCTCATCGCCGCACCGCGAGCGAAGCGGACCACGGCGGATGATGAGCCGCGCGAGCACACCGGCCCCATCGGCGACGGTGACCGGCACTTCGCGTTGGTGTCCTACGCCGGCCGCCTGCGGCATCTCCGCCTCACCCTCACCGAGGCAGAGGTGCTGTACCGGCGCCGTTGGGAGGACTGCGCGCAACCACCCGTGGCCCGGTATCCGGTCACCTGGGACGAGGCTCTCGACAAGCTCCGCGACGTCTTCGACCGCTACCCGCCGGGACCCGAGGGTGAGCCGTGGGATCCAAGGGACCTGCTCGGCGACAAGCAGCAGGGGCCGAATAGGGACCCTGGCGGGAGACGCGTACGACTGACACCCGCGTCGACCATCAAGCCGCTGCCGGTCCGGTGGCTATGGACAGACCGGCTCCCGGTCGGCGAGGTCACCCTGACGCCCGGTCGGGGCGGCCTCGGCAAGTCCACCTTTCACGCCTGGCTCATCGCCCACACGACCCGTGGCACGCTGCCCGGCTCCGCCCTCGGAGAGCCGCGGCCGTGCATCATCGCCGCCGCAGAGGACTCCTGGCAGCGCACCATCGTCCCCAGGCTCATCGCAGCCAAGGCCGACCTGAGCCTCGTGTACCGGGTCGACGTCCTGACCGAGGGCGACGCCGAGCTCTCCCTCACGCTCCCGCAGGACTGCGAAGCCCTGACCGTCGAGATCCTCCGCATCGGCGCCGCTGTGCTGTCAGTCGACCCGCTGATGTCAACCATCGCCGGGTCGCTCGACACCCACAAGGACCGGGAGGTGCGGTCCGCGCTCGAACCTCTCGCCCGGCTGGCCGACCGGACCGGCTGCGCCGTGCTCGGCAACGCCCACTTCAACAAGTCCAGCGGCAACGACCCACTGTCCCTCGTCACCGGGTCAGCCGCGTTCGGCAACGTCGCCCGGGCCGCGCTCGGCTTCGCCCGGGACACCGAGGCCGAGGACGGGTCGTGCGTCATCTCGCAGATCAAGAACAACCTCGGCCGGCTCGACCTCCCGTCGCTCCGGTACGTCATCGAGCCCGCGAAGGTGGACACCGAGGAAGGCCCCGCTGAAGTCGGTCGGCTCGTCATGGTCGGAGAGTCAGACCGCAGCGTGCACGACATTCTCCGGGACCGCGGCGACGAGGGCGACCGGGACGAGCGGGACGCGGCCGTCGAGTGGATCCGTGACTACCTCACGGAGCAGGGGGGCGAGGCCGCCGCGGGCGATGTACTCAAGGCCGGCAAGGCGGTCGGCTACGCCGAGCGCACCCTGCAGCGAGCCCGCAAGCGGGCCGGGGTCGAGACGCGCAAATCCGACTTCGGCAAGGGCTGGGTGTGGGCGCTCATCACCACGGACGGTGACCAGCCCCCTGACGAAGGCGCCACCAAGGCGCCTAAGGCGCCAGCCTCCGAGACACAGGCGCCTTCGGCGCCTTCGTGGCGCCTTCGGGACGCCGACCCCGGCTCGGACACGGACAGTGACGACGAACCGGAGTGGATCCGCCGCGTCGCCGACGAGATGGGCGACCCCGATGCAGCCTGACCGCCGGCTGACCGCCGCCGAGTGGTTCGGGGCGCTGCACCTCCTGCACCGCGTGCTCGGCGTCACCCCGTGCGACCCCGCGCCGCCGGCGCCACCCCCGCAGTCCTGGCGTACCTGCGCCGGCTGCCCCGCCCGGCCGGTGCTCACCTACCAGCGCGAGGGCAGGCGCTACTGCCCCCGCTGCTGGGACGGACCAGTCGGCCCGGTCGGGCCGATCATCACCACCCACCCATCCAACCGAAGGAGCACCACATGACCACCACTATCGACACCGCCACGGTGACCAAGCGGCACCGCTGGCCGACGCACCCAAAGGACCCGGCCCGGCCGAACCTCGTCCCCTGCCGGAACGGTGACCGCTGCCTCGACTGCGGCATGTCCATCCTCGAGCCGAGTCCGCGGCCGCCGTGCACGCCGCTGTGCCCGCGCTGTGCCATTCCCTGGCGGGAGCACGCCGGCTGACCGCACGACCCACCCATCCAACCGAAGGAGCACAGCATGACCAGCACCGACCGACCCAATCTGCTCGACGTGTTCGGCGCCGTCGCCGACGCGCAGGCCGTCCGCTGCGTCGGCTGCGGCACCCCGGCGTGGAAGGCAATGCCGCTAGAAGAGGCCGCCAAGGCCGCCCCGTACGTGTGCGTCGACTGCACCGAGCGTGGCGTCTGCCCTTGCCCAGGCGGGACTGTCTGCCTGGACCCCGACGAGCACCAGCGCGAGCGGGCCCGGGACGAGGCCGCTCGGACCGACGCGGCCGAGGTGCACCACGTCTACCTCAAGGACGGCGACCGGGCCGGCGAGTTGGCTGCACTGCTGAACGAGCGCGTTCCCGGCAACTGGGTGCTGCACCTCGCCGGGGATCAGGAGCAACTGCTGGTGTTCTGCGCGCCGTCCTCGGCGGGCGACCCCTGGGACAGCCCGGCACTGCTGGAGAACGCCGAGGACACCCGGTACGAGCACATCAAGGCGGCCTATGACGGGCGTCTGTGTGTCGAGTTGAACGGCGTGCAGAACATCGGCGCCGTGGTGGCGAACGGAGCGCACTGCGACGGCTGCCCGGCCGCCTGACCAACGACAGGGGCCGGGCAGATCACCTCTGCCCGGCCCCTGGCCAACCCATCCACGGGAAGTGTAGGCCCGCAGTGAACGATCGCCTTCCGAATCAAAAGCAAACCGGCCTGCCGACCTTCGATTTCGCAGGTCAGGACGGTAGAATGCTTCGTATGTCAGTTGCGACGAGTGAGGCCGCGCGGGCCCTGCTCAGGGCCCGTTGGGGAAACCAGCGGGTGCGGACCATCGCCGCCGAGCTCGAGGAGCGGGTCGGCGAACTCGACGCCGAGACAGCCGACCGGCTGTCGGCGCGGCTCGACGCCAGCCGCGCCGAACGGGAGACCACGCGGTGAAGGCCGACCCGCCGCCCATGCCGCGGCACAAGCGGTTCTACCTCGCCGAGCTCACCCGGCTGCTCAAGCTCCGCAAGGCCGCCGGCCACGACGTCCTCACCCATGACGACCTGGAGCGCGACAAGTGGCTCGCGCACCTAGCCGAGCAAGCCGGCAAGGAAGCACTCGCGGACCTGGCCCGCGACTTCGAGTGGGTGCATGAGAACGCCCGCCACCGGCGCGGCCGCGAGGCCGTAGACGCCGTACTCGCCCGCTCCGCGCAGACGCGGGCCGACGACCTGGCCCGCCGCCGCGCCCGGCTCAAACTGCGGATCGCGGTGCACGAGCTGGAACACCCCGAACTGAGGAGCACCAGGTGAGCCGCATGTCCACGATCGACCGGGCCGTCAGCCGCTACCACTCCGAGGCCGCGACCGCGACCGAACGGGCGGAAGCCACCGTCCGCAACGTCCAGACCCGCCGCGACGAACTCATCGACGCCGCCCACAAGATGATCGCCGCGGCAGAAGCAGAAGCGGAAGGCGTCACCGCCTCCGCCGAAAACATCGCCCTGCGCGCCGTCGAAGCCGCCACCAAGCGCCTCGACCAGGCCCTATCCGAATCCGCGGGGGCTCCCGCGAACGCCTCCATCAAGGACAACGGGGCACTCATGGAACTCCACCTCGGGAGCCAGGTCGTCGGCACCGCGGGCCCCGCGTCCGGGTCCTGGCTCGTCACGGTCGGCGGCCAGACCGCGTGCCTCGGCAGCTGGGTATCCGCGCGGCAGCTGCTCTGGCAGAAAGCACGGGAACAGGCCGACCGCACCATCCTCCTCGGCGCCAGAGCATGACCCCCGGCGAGTCCACATGATCCCCACCGTCACGATCCGACGCAGCCAGACCGCCGTCCTCCTCGAAGTCGACGCCGGCGAACACGGTGAACTACCCCGCGAATGGCTGATCCGCTGGAGGTTGGCCGCCGCCCAGGCCGTAGCCCACCCCGACGACTACCAGGCATCCGACTCCACCTTCGCCGCAGCACGAGTGCGAACCCGCAGGTCACAGGCGCTGCTCGCGTTGGCCGAAGAGGCGCGAGACTCCACCGAGAACGGACAGAGGGGACACACCGGGGGGGACCGGGCACCAGGGAAGCCCAACGCAGACCCCCCAATCCGTCTGAATTCGGCATCCCCCTCCCGCGTTTTTCATGTCGCGCTACCACTGTCCACGATGGACGGTGACTGACTGTGACTGCCCAGACGGAGCACGGTCGGCGGTACGGCGGCGCTCACCAGCGAGCTCGGGCGGCGGCCCTGGCGGCGCTGGCCGCGAACCCTGGGCAGCCGTGCTGCCGGTGCGGGCTGGGGATGGATCCGGCGCAGCCGGGTCTGCTGCAGCTCGACCACGTCGACGGTGGCCGTGATGACGAGTACGCGGGGCTCTCGCACAAGGCGTGCAATCTGTCCGCCGGCGGGCAGTTGGGGCGGGCCCGCAGTCGGGGCTATGCGCCGGCTCCGCGCCCGCCGGCGGCCCCGCGGCAGGCGCCGGCGGGCATCCAGGAGTACGTGGTCCCGCCTGGGGTGCATTCGCGGATCTGGTGTTACGTGTGCCGCGGCCCGGACTGCCCGCAGGCGGGACCGGATTCGCCCCTGGGGCGTCGGCCGTGGTGAACACCCCTACCTGCATCACTTCCACGAGCGTCTAGGAGACACACGTAATGGCTTCGACTCCGCAGGATTTCTCGCCGGGCCTGGTCCTCACGGACACGATGATGGACAAGCTCCCGCAGGGCATTCTCGATAAGCAGGTGAGCACGTCGAATGTGGGTCCGACGTCGGGGACCACTTCGCTCGATGTGTTGACGTCGTCGGCGGTGACGTTGCTGACGACGAATCGGCGGCTGCGGCTGCGGTTCCACGTGCGCGGCTACACGCCCAGCGTTTCGGGGGACACGTTCATTCTGCGGATTCAGGAGGGCGCGACGGTCCTGTCGGACATGCACATCGTCACGACCTCGACGACGGGCACGTTCGGCGGCGTCGACTTCGACGCGCTCGTGGACAGCCCGACCGCGGCGGCGCACACGTACAAGGTGACGGTGACTCGGGCGATCGGTTCGGGGACGATCACTTTGTCGGGGACGGCGACGGGGCCGATCACGTTCACTGTCGAGGACGCCGGCCAGGCGTAGGCCGGCCACAATCCCACCCCTACGCTGTTATGGATCGGTGATCTGAGTTGCCTAACGCAGTGACTTTCGATTTGTTCGCGCGGGACCGGGCGTCGTCGGCGTTCACGAAGGTCGGGCAGGCATCCGAGACGGCCGGGAAGAAGGTCCACGGCCTCAACGGGGCGTTCGGGGCGGTGTCGGCCGGCTCCCGCGGTCTGCGGACCAGTTTCGGGCTGATCGGGAAGGGCGCTGCCCTCGCGGCCGGCGCGGCCGGGCTGGGTGGGCTGGTCGAGGGTTTCAAGGGCGTCTATTCGGAGGCCCGGGAGGCGCAGAAGACCGGCGCGCAGACCGCCGCCGTGATCAAGTCGACCGGCGGCGTCGCGAAGATCAGCGCAGTCCAGGTGGGGAACCTGGCGACGGCGATCTCCAACAAGGTCGGCGTCGACGACGAGGCCATCCAGTCCGGCGAGAACATGCTGCTGACCTTCACCAAGGTCCGCAACGAGGCCGGCAAGGGCAACAACATCTTCGACCAGGCCACGCAGACGATCACCGACATGGCCGCGGCGATGGGCCACGGCAAGGTGACCGCAGACAACCTGCAGGCGGCGTCGATCCGGGTCGGGAAGGCGTTGCAGGATCCGATCCACGCGGCGGGCGCACTGGCGAAGGTCGGCATCCAGTTGTCCGACAGCGAGAAGCAGCAGATCGCCACGATGGTCAAGCATCACGACATCCTCGGCGCCCAAAAGGTCATCCTGGGTGAACTGAGCACGCAGTTTGCCGGTTCGGCTGAGGCCGGGTCGACCGCCTCCCAGAAGCTGGGTGTGGCGTTCAAGAACATCGAGGAGTCGATCGGCACGGCGCTGCTGCCGGCGGTGGACAAGGTGTCGACGTGGCTGGCGAAGACGCTGCCGGCCGCTGTGCAGACCGGGCAGCGGTTCGTCGGGAACTTCGTCGGCGCCATCAAGGACGGGGTGTCCGGGGATATCCCGACCACGGGTGGCGTGTTCCGGTGGGTGGCGTTGGCGTCGCAGACGCTGACCCAGTTCTCCGGCTGGGTGAAGACGACCGCGGTCCCGGCGGTCAGCAAGGCGTTCACCGGCATCAAGCTGGACCTGTCGCCGGTCGCGAAGGCGTTCGTCGAGTCGGCGAAGACGTGGGGTGCCGCGCTGATCGCCGGCGTCCAGCAGGGTCTGGCGACTGGGGACTGGTCCGGGCTGGGCAAGACGGTGGGTACCGGGATCCTGTCGGCGATCTCCGGTGCCGCTGAGCTCGCGGGGAAGCTCACGCAGAAGTTCGGTGAGCTGTTCAGCAAGGTCGACTGGGTCGGGATCGGCATCACCATGGGCAAGCAGCTGCCGTCGCTGCTGGTCGGCCTGGCCGCCGGGTTCCTGAACCTCGACCTCGCCGGGCTGCTCCGGGGCGTCATGGCGCACTGGAAGGACATCCTGTTCGCCGCGATCGCGCTGTGGCTGGCGCCCGCCCGGCTGGTCGGCAAGGTGGCAGAGCTGCTCACGCGGATCCCGCTGGTCGGCTCGTTCCTGGCGTGGGGCCTGAAGGCGCTGAAGGGCTTCGCTGACGGCATGTTCGGCGGCATCGTCCGCTTCGTCGGCGGCTTCGCCAAGGAGATGCTCGGCGGCTTCGCCAAGGTGTTCCCAGGCATACAGACCGGATTCCTGGGCTTCCTGCGGCGCCTCCCGACCTACATCGCCGTGGTCGCGCTCGAGATCGGCGCCAAGGCGCTGAGCATGATCAAGGGCCTGGGCGGCTCGATCCTGAAGGGCCGGAAGTTCGTCGCCGACGCGATCGGCCAGGCGATCGGGTGGCTGGTCAAGCCGTTCGCCAAGGCCGGCGGCTGGCTGCTGACCAAGGGCCGGGAGTTGATCGGCGGCCTGCTGAACGGGATCACCGGCAAGTTCGTGGACGTGGCGAAGTGGTACGGCGGGATCGCCGGCCGCATCGGCGGCTTCTTCGCCAAGGCCGGCGGCTGGCTCGCGCAGGCCGGCCGCAACATCCTGGGCGGGCTCTGGCAGGGGATCAAGGACAAGTTCAAGGACGTGGGCGGCATCCTGTCCAGCCTCAAAGACAAGATCGTGGGCGGGCTGAAGTCCCTGTTCGGGATCCACTCCCCGTCCACGGTCATGGCCGGGATCGGTGGGCACATCATCACCGGGCTGATCAAGGGTCTGCTGACCAACTCCGGGGCGCTGGCCCGCACGGTGAAGAACATCGGCGGCACGGTCGCCGGGATCTTCGGCGGCGTGGCCGATACCGCGTTCGGCCAGTCCACGTCCGGCGGTGCGATAGCCAGCATGGTCAAGGGCTACGCGCAGCTGCTCTACGGCTGGGGCGGCGCCCAGTGGGACGCCCTGAACAAGCTGCTCACCCGCGAATCCAACTTTGACCCGACCGCGCAGAACCCGCACAGCACGGCTCGGGGCATTTTCCAGTTCCTGGACTCAACCTGGGCGACCGTGAACGCGGTCAAGACAGACAACCCGCAGGCGCAGACGTTCGCCGGTCTGCGGTACATCGCCGGCCGGTACGGCACCCCGATCGACGCTTGGAACCACGAACTGATGGCCGGCTGGTACGGCTCCGGTCTGCTGCCGACCGTGTTCAGCCGGCCGACTCTGATTGGTGTGGGTGAGCGCGGCCCTGAGACGGTCTCTGTGACCCCGCACAACCGTCCCGGCATGGTTCAGCCCGGCGGGAGCCGCGGCGGCGGCACGGTCAACTACAACATCAGCGTCACCGTGCCGGCCGGCGCCAACCGGGGTGAGATCGGCCGTGAGGTCGTCGAGTCCATCAAGGCCTATGAGCGGGGCTCCGGGAAGGGATGGCGGTCGTGAGCGTCCCGCAGGACATCTGCCCGGCCGATGTTGCCGAACACCTTCAGTGGCTTGTCGGTGCGCTGACCGCGCTCAACGATGACAGCCCGGACGACGCGGTCGGGGGCATGGTCGACGGCCTCGGTGAGGGTGTGGCGACGCCGGCGTTCGTCACCGCGTCGACGCTGCTGGCGTGGTTCCTCGTCGGTGGGGTGTGTCACTGCTCGGGGCGGGACGTTGCGTCGGTCCTGCGGGAGCTGGGGGCGTGGGCGGCCACCTCACCCGACGCCGGTCGTCAGTAGGTTCAGGATGCCGTCCACGTACATGGCAAGCGCGAACAGGGCCGCGAGGACGATCGCGACTCTCACAGCCCAGCGGCGGGCCTTCACAGTCGGTCCGCTTGACTGCTTACATGCAGGTCAGGGCCCTGCTCGTCCGCTAGCGGCGCTGCTTGCCCAAGCGGGGACCTGATCGGGACGCTTGCCGAATCCGCGGCCCGGCGGACGTCAGCCAGGGCGTAGCCGC
The DNA here is from genome assembly GCA_963803135.1 of uncultured Actinomycetota bacterium. GTDB lineage: Bacteria > Actinomycetota > Actinomycetes > Mycobacteriales > CADCTP01 > CADCTP01. Next base: position 227,528 of record CAWDLH010000001.1, read on the forward strand.
GGCGGTTGACCTTCCCCTTATTGACCTGCATGGAGCCGATGCCGTGCCGGCCCAGCGCCGCGGTCAGCACGCCGGCGGTCATGCCCTCGTACAGGTCCGGGCGCAGCGCCGTGAGCCGCTCGAGCAGCGTCTCCGCCCACACTTTCGCCTGCGCGCCGGGCCACACGGCGACGACGTCGTCGAGGACTGAGACCTCGACCGCGGCCGGGTCGGTTTCGTGGGCGGCGGCACCGCGGAGGGTGCCGGCGTCGAGCCGCCGCTGCCGGCCGATGGCGCAGATACGGGCGACGTCCTCGGCGGCCAGCAGGTCCACCCGGACGGTCTGCGCGTCCCCACCGCGGCCGTTGGACACGCCACGGACGACCGCGACGCCCTTGTGCTGCTCCTGCAGGCTGAACGACTCGATCCCGATGGACGCGGCGGACGCACCCAGGATGGTGTCCGAGCTCCGCCAGTCCATCGTCCGCAGCGCCACCCGCACGGTGCAGTTGTCCCGCAGGTCGGCTGGGATGACTTCGGCTGCGGGCCGCTGGGTGGCGAGGACCAGCGTCACGCCGGCCGCCGGTGCGGTCTTCGCCAGCCACACCAGTTTGGGTAGCGCGTCCCGGCCGTGGATCGGGTGCCTCAGCAGGTTCTGCACTTCGTCGATGACGACCACGTGTGGGCGCAGCCCGTCCGCGGCCAACTCCCGGGTCAGCTTCGACTCCGGGCACTTGGCGTCGGGTAGTTCCCGGAACGCGCGGAACCGGCGACGGGCCTCGTCGATGATCCGGTCGAGGACGACCAGGGCGTACGCGACGTCTTCCTCGTCATCACCGCTGCGGTAGGTGACGGCCAGCTCCTCGCACGGCTTCCAGTCCCGGCCGCCCTTCAAGTCGAGGACGGTCAGGTCGCACAGGGGGTCGAGCATCGCCGGCGCGACCAGCGCCCGCGCGGCATAGGTCTTGCCCATGCGGGGGACCGCGCCGACGAGGAACGACGCGAAGATGAGCGGTGGGCGGACCACCCGGCCGCGGGGTTCGGCGCCGAGCGGCTGCGGATCCCACACGGACGTCGGCGGGCACTTGGCTAGCGGCGAGTGCCGCGGCGGCAGCGTGTACGGGTCGACGTCGGCGACCCACAGGCGGATGCGGCGGGCTGATTCCGGGACCGCTTCGACGTGGACCTGCGCGGGGGAGCAGTCGAGCCCGGACGCCAGCTGGTCCCGCTTCGCCGCGGCGTCGCCGGCGGTCCGCCCGCGGGGCAGGTCCACCGTCGCCAGCCACCCGGGGCCGTCCCGGACGATCGGCTGCGGGAACGTCGGGGTGCCGACCGCGGTCTGCTCCTCCTCACCGTTGGCGGCTTTCTTCGGTCCGCGGCCGCCGAGTCCGGCGGCGGCCAGGGCCCGCAGGACGTGCTGGTCGGTGAGCCGTTCGAACCGGGCCCGGGTCACCGGGTGGTCAACGAGCGGCTTGTCCTTCCGCCGACCCCAGGCGCCCAGCCCACCCACGGCGGCGGCCAGCGCCACCCAGCGGGCCCAGGACGGTCCGGCGAGAGTTATGACAACAGCCAGGGCGGCGGCCAGGGCCAGGACCACGGAGACCGCCGTCAGCCGGCCGCGGACCCGCTCGTCCCGGCGCCGGATCAGCGTCGTGTACGTCGACACCTCGCCGCGGTCGACCGCCAGCTGCCGGGCCGCCGCGGTCTCGAAGTCCAAAACCCACGTGGTGACGCCGACCAGCAGCCGACCCAGCCCGGTCGGCGCCGAGACCAGCAGCCGCCCGCCGTACACCGGTAGGCGGATCGTGTGGAACTCGACGACGTGCCGGTAATGGCCGACGGCCCAGCGGGCCGCGTGTCGCCGTTCGGCCGGGTCAACGATCCAGGCGGGGACGAGCGCCTGCCGCTGCTCGTCCCGCCGCCACGGCACCACCTCGCCCCGCACCGGCGGGGAAGCGTGGACCGCATCCATGCTTTTCGGCGGCTCGTCGACGAGCTCGGCCTCGAAGATTGCCCGCTCGAGCTCGGCCGGGCGGACCGGCACCAGGTCGGTCCCCGGCCGGTCCTGCCCGGTCCCGGGGTCGACCGGACCGGTCCCCAGCCTCCGAGACCGAACCTTCAGCAGCCCCTGAAAGCCGCGGCGACGCGGCGGTGCGACCGGCGGCGGATCCACCGGCCTGTCCGGCCGGTCCTGCCGGTCCCGACGCGGCGGGACCAAGTAGCGAACGTTGTCGGTCTCGTCGAAGTCCGGGTCGGTCACGACAGCGCCTGCACGATCCAGTTGCAGACCCAGTTGACGATCGCGACCGCGGCCTCGACCACCTTGTTCAGCGCGGCCTGCGCGGTCGCCGGGTTCGCCTTCGCCCACGCGACGAGGGAGATGATGAACACGAACAGCAGCACGATCTTCACGACGCCCAGTAGCGCCTTGACGACACCGTCAGTCAGTTTGGCGAGCATGTGGGATCCCCTTCGGATCAGGCCGCGCGCAGCTGCTGCAGCAGCGCCGTCGCGCGGGTCGTGCCGATGCCCTGACCGCGGTCGCGGAGGGCAGTAGTCAGGGATGCGCGCGAGAGCGGCCGGCCGGCGTCAGCCAGCTCGGCCGCGATCTCCAGGGCGACCGGCAGCAGCGGGTCCGGCTCGTCGGCCGTCTCGGGCTCGTCAGCGGCGTTTAGATGCATCAAGACGCCCGCGGTGGGCACGGTCCGGGACAGCGCGATCTTGGCTAGGACCAGGAAGCCGAGCGCCGGGACAGCGGCCATGGTCCAGCCCCACGGCGACCGCTCGGCCTGCGCGACCTGAGCGGACAGCGACAGGCACACAGCGACCACGAGGACCGCGACCACGAACCGGACCGGCCGCCGGGACCGGCGGCGCCGGCGGATCTCCAGACCCGCCGACACCGCCATCGTCTCGACGACCGCGGCATCCGCCACGGCCAACCACACCGGCTGACCGTGGGCGACGGCCAGGTCGACCACGCGGCTGAAGGCGCCGGCGCCGGCCAGCCCACCCACGGCGAGCATCAGACCGACCTGCACGGCGCCCTCAACCCGCTCAGCACGGCTCACTGACTGCCGCCGTTCATCGACCGGGCCTCGTGCTCGGCCTGCGCCAGCGACACCAGAGCCCGGTTGGCCCGGGCGAAGATGTCCAACGCCCTGGCGTACCGCGGATCCATCAACACCAGGTCGGGAGCGGAGCCGACGCGGCGCTCAGCCGCCCGCCGTTCGCTCTCGATCCAGGCGTGCCAGTCGAACGGCATCACGACCACCACCCCGGCGCACCGGAGTGCCGCATCAGCGCCTCCAGGTAGGCGGCCAGCAGCCGCGCGAACCGGCCACGGTCGCCGCTGGTGCCCATCACCAGCGGTCCAGAACATCGCCGCCGGCGGCGACCAGCTCGGTCAGCCGCTCGGCGGCCTCTGCGATCTCGCAGCGGACGCAGTAGGCGACGAACGCGAGACCGTGCGCTGCGTCGGCCAGGTACATCCCCACGGCATAGCGGGACACCTCGTCGAGCGGCACGTCGCACGGCACCCGGAGGCGGGCGACGATCTCGCCGTCCGCGTACGACACGTCGGCGGTGCTGTTGGGCGGTAGTTCGTCGATCGGTACGGAATGCTCTTGCATGGGTCTCGACCTCCCAGTGGGTCGGGATCAAGGGCCCGTCGGGAGGTTCCAGCTCTCCGGCGGGCCCGCCTATGTTGTGGCGGCAGTTCTTGTTGCAGTGCAGTGCGGTCTAGATGAGTCCCAGGGGGGCCACGCGCATCCTCTGAACTGCTCGTTAACACTCCCCGGGACTGGCCCGGACGGGAGGAGCAGAGACTTTTAATCCGCGGGTTCCGGGTTCGATCCCCGGGCGCCCCACACCCCTGACCAGCGCATCTAGTACCGCGTCAGGCAACCTTGGCCCGTTTGATGGTCTGGGCCCGGCGGATGACCTTGCGGAGGATGGGGTCGGTGATGTGGCGGTTCCGCCAGGCGATGTAGCGGCGGATCATGTTGGCTTGCTCGGTGTGGCTGGGGTGGTCGGTGCCGTCGAGGGCGAAGTAGCGCAGGGCGGTGAACTGGGCCTCGATCCGGTTGAGCCAGGAGCCGTAGAAGGGCACGTAGGCCAGTTCGACGTTGTTCGCCGCGGCCCACTCGCCGACCCGGGCGTCGGTCCTGGTGGACAGGTGCGGGCTGAAGTTGTCCAGCACGATCGCGATCCGGATCTGCGGCGGGTGCAGGGATCGCAGGTAGCGGGCGAACGCGAGGAACTCGGTTCGGCTCTTGCGGGTCTTGACGTGCCCGTAGAGCCGGTCGGTGGACAGGTCGTAGCCGGCGAGCAGGTGCCGGACCCCGTGCGGGCGTTTGTAGGTCGCCCGCCGGCGCCGCCGCCGGGGTCGGCTCTGCTCACCGGTGCCGGTGGCGGCCGGTGCCCACTGCCGGCCGGGGTGGGGTTGCAGGTTCAGCGGCCCGAACTCGTCCATGCAGATCACTACCGTCGGGTCGGTCGGGTCGGGCTCGGCCTGCCCGTCGGCGATCGCGTAGAGCGCGAGGACGCGGTTCTTCTTCGCCTCGTAGTCAGGGTCGGTGCTGGTCTTCCACGTCTTGACGGCTTGGAAAGGAGACACCCTGCTCGCGCAGCAGCACGCGCAGCCCCTCGTGGGAGATGTCCTCGACCACCCCCTGCGCGACCAGGTAGTCGGCCAGCTTGGACAGGCTCCAGGTCGAGAACGGCAGTCCGTGATCGGCCGGGCGGGCCAGCGCGATCTGCGTGATCTGCGCGCGCTGCTGCGCACCGAACTTCGGTGGCCGCCCGCCGGCGTAGCGCGGCCGCAGCGAGTCGAACCCGTCGGCGTTGAAGTTGTGCAGCACGTCCCGGACCCGGTCCGGGCTGGTGAACGTCACCGTCGCGATCATCGCCACGTCCATGCCCTGCGCGGACAGCAGCACCATCTGCGCCCGCCGCCACGTCACCACCGAGCCGCTGGACCGGCGCACGATCCGCAGCAGCCGGTTGCCCTCCTCGCTGCTGATCTCACGCACCCGCACACGCGCCACCATCTCGCTTCTCCCCGGGGAAGTCAGGACAAGACGAGACACACGATCAAGCCCAGACCGGCCAGACCGGCCCACCTACCCGGGCGTGTCGCCGAGAAGGGCAAAGGTTGGCAGCCGCGGTACTAGCAGCGCCAGCGCGGTCCGCAGAGCGCTGACAGCAATTTCTGACCGCAACGTCAGTCCTCGTCCTCATTGTGCGAGTCCGGTGCATGGTGGACACATCGGTTCCGGTTCCTGGGTGACAGTTGCGGGACGCGGTTCCGGTAGGTGGGCGACAGCCCCGGCAGCCCACCCTCGTGGCGAACCTGCACCAGCCGGGTCACCCGGGCGATCGCTGTCCCCACGCGCTGACCATGAAGGGAGGCAGGTAGAACGTGGACGGCTGCGCCGTCGTGGCGAGGAACAGCTCGACGTCAGCCGGGCTGGTCAGTCCGGTGCTGACGAAACGATCGGCGAGCTGTTCGACGGTTCCGCGCGTCCAGTTCTCGGTGCCGCCGGTGACCACCGGCGCGTGCAGTTCGGCGCCGACCTCCACCAAGCCGACGTCGACCAGCGCGGTCGGCAGCCGGCGGCCGTAGGACGCATCCGCGCCGGCCGCGGCGAACACGGCCGCCCCGGCCAGGTAGATCCGCTGCACGGCCGCCGTCCCCTGTGCCGGCGAGAAATACTCTGCGAGGGCGGATGCGGTCGGCGCGCCGAAGTCGACGTCTTCCACCAGCAACCGGCCGCCGGGTTTCAGCGCGGACACCAGCGTTCGCAGTGCCTCCTCGCGGGCCGGGATGTGCTCCAGCACGGCTCGAGCATGGATGAGGTCGAACTCGTCGCCCGGGAGCCGGTCGGTGACGACGTCGTGGGTGAGCACATCGAGGTTGGCTCGACCCTGCCCGTCGATGAACCGCGTGTCCAGGTCGGTCGCGAGCACGTGTCCGGTTCGGCCGACCTGGTCGGCCAGCCACAGCGCGATTCCGCCGGCGCCGCATCCGACCTCGAGGCACCGCATGCCCTGGCGTAGGCCGAGGGCGGCCAGCAGCCGCCTGGACGAGCTGTCGAACAGCGCCTCCAGGGCACCGAGACGATCCCGTTCCTTCTGCCAGGTCGGATCGAACAGGTACGTGCTCACCCGAACCCCCCTCCGCCGGACCCAACCCGGAGCCCGCACTGGTGAGAGGCTTGCGGCCGTCGTGCCACCCTGTCTCGGCCGGGAGTGCACAACCCTCGGCCGTGGGTGCCCGACGGGCGAATCCGGACCGGTCCAGTAGTGGGCCGCTACGCCAGGGACCGGTCGGACTCGGGCCGAGCCCACATACGCCGGTAGTCGCTCGGCGTCACGCCGTACTCCGTCTTGAAGGCCCGGGCGAAGTGCGTGGCGTCGACGAGTCCCCACCGGGCCCCGATCGCGCTGACCGGGCGTCCCGGCCGCGTTGGATCGGTCAGGTCGCGCCGGCAGTGGTCGAGCCGGCGACTGCGGATCCACGAGCCGACCGTGGTGTGCTCCGCTTCGAAGATCCGGTGCAGATAGCGCAGCGAAATGTGGTGGGCGGCGGCGATCTGCCCCGGTGTCAGTGCAGGATTTCCCAGCTGCTCTTCGATGAAGCTCTTCACCTGCCACGCCAGCACCCGTACTCGGGTATCCGCCGGGATCGCGTCGACCCGGTCGAGCCGGACCGACAGCGCCGCGATGATGAGGTCGAAGATGGCCGCACCGGTCCGCGCCCCTGCCGCGGAGGAGTGCTCGTCCAGGCTGCTGACCACCTTGCCGACCAGCAGGCCGACCAACGCGCTGGTGGCGTCCCGCGGATCGAACGCACTGCCGGCCAGCTGCTTGGTGTCCCGATATCGGAGCGGCAGCAGCGAACGCGGGAACATCACGGCCGCCACTCCGTTGAGACCGCCGGCCAGGTGGCAAGGCCGGGACAGGTCGACGAAGCTGAAGGCGCCCGGTCCCAACGCGGCCTGCTGGTCGTCCTGCTCGATGACGGCCCGTCCGCGCAGCTGCAAGTCGATCTTGCACATGTCAGGATCCGAGCCGCGGATCAGACGCGGCGTGCGGTGCACCTCTCCTTCGAGCCGACCGCCCGAGGAACATACGATCCTGATCATTCCCAGGTCCAGGGAGTGGATCTCGACCCGGCACTCTTCGTCCTCGCCGACGCGGAGGTCGAACGGCACGATCGTCTCGCAGATGCCGTGCCGAACTCGTTCCACCCGCGTTTCCCGCAGCAGGTCGTGGACGGCCCGCACGCCAGCCATCCTTCTTGTTACCACACGACGCCCACCCGGGACGGGATCGCGCCGTGCCGGCTATCGCACGCCGCTGGCGACAGCGATGGCGCCCGGCAGGGTCGGCCGGGCCGTACCCGCACGCCGTCAACGATCGGGGTGGCTCATCCGCGCCGGACTCGGCGGCGGGACGGCGGCGGGGTCCGCGTCCGGCTCGGTGCGGACGAGCGGGTGGCCGGCGCCGAAGGAGAGCACCCCGGGCAGGGCGACCTGGGTCCTGCGGGACGCCAGCTCGACGCCCTCGCTCGCCAGGGTGATCGTGATGACGGACCGGGACGGCCGGACCTCGACGAGCGCGCCCCCGCGGACGGTCGCCACGGCCGCGGTCAGGTCGAGGACCAGGGTGAGGGTGAAGTGGATCGTCCCCACCTTGACCCCGTTCAGCAGCAGGTCCGCGTACGGCCGGTGCTCCGAGCTGACCCGGTGCCGGCCGATCTCGACGACCTCCACCGTGCCGGGCGGCGTGAGGGTGCGGTGTCCGGCGGCCTGCAGCTCCCGGTGCGTACGCCAGCCGCCGACGAGAACCCCGACGACGTCCACCCGGAGCAGGTCCGTGACGGCGGAGGAGAACGCCTGGGCCGCCGCGTCCAACCCCGGCGGCGACAGGGCGCCGAACCCTCCGGCGACCAGTCGCGGCCGGAGCGAGGCGAGCGCCGGTGCCGCGCCGGTCGGCCCGAACAACAGGTCACCGGCCGTCGGGGGCATCGCGAGCTCAGTCATGCCGGGCCTCCTCCATCGTCTGTGTCCCGTCGTCCGGGTGCGGCACGAGCTGCACCCGGATCCGGATCGGTGGTCCCAGCTCAGTCAGTGTCGGCGTGACCGGCGGCGACGGGTGCCCTCGGACGTCGGGTCGCTGGGAGCTGCGGCGCCGGCGGATGCGGGCGCGGGTGAAGCCCGCGACGGCCGTGGCGGCGAGCGCGGCGACGAGCACCACCAGCCACAGAACAGCGGCGTCGGACTGAGAGCTCGCCGGGCTGGCCGCGTCGGGAGTAGGGCCGGCGATCGGCGTGGCAGTGGCGCTCGCCGGCGCAGCCGGTCCGAACCGCACGGCCATCCGGCTGCCGCGCCTCACCTGCGAGCCCGCAGTGAGGCTCTGCGAGACGGCCACCGCGCCAACCGTGGTCGGCACCAGGATCAGGTCGTTCGCCTCGAGAGTCCGGCGCACCTCGGCGAGCTCCAGGCCGACCACCTTGGGCACGGTCACCAGCGCCGGCGTTTCCACGACGTCAGACACCCGGACCGTCACTCGATCGCCGAGCGGGAGCAGCGTCGAGGGTGCCGGCGACTGATCCCGCACGGTCGCGCCGTCGGGCGCGTCGGCGGGCGACCGTTGGACCGCGAGGCCGCGGAGCGCGCCCGCGCGCGCGGCCTCCGCCGCGGTCGACCTGGTCAGGTCCGGCACGCGGGCTCCGAGGACGAGGCGAACCGCGGTGGTCGGGCCGGGATCGATGTGGATGGTGGTGTCGACGACGTCCTGGACGAGTACGAAGTCCCGGTCGACCCCGGCGGGCAGCGAGCTCGGCAGCAGCTCGACCGCGACCTGCCTGGGGAGCAGCCGCACCGCGTCGTCGACCTGCCGGCCGATGAGTTGCGGGAGGTCGGGCGGCGGCTCCGCCACCGCCGGCGACGTGGCCCACAGCGCGACGACGACCTGGGTCGCGGCCACCAGCAGCGGCCCGGCCAGGGTCGCGAACCGGCTCCGCCCCGACGCTGTCATCCGAATACCTCGATTCCCCCGCGGCACCGTCCCCGCCGGCGCGGTGGCGCGGTCACTCAGTGAGAGCGCGCGGGACGCAGCTGAGATACACCGGGGGCCAGTTCCTCGAAGACCGCCGGGCCGGTCAGGTGCGGGCCGGCTCGCGCTTCTCGGACCGGACGTCGTCGAGCACGGAGTGGGCCTGCTGGTCGACCAGGCGGGTGAACAGCTGCTGCGCGTACCCGAAGACCAGGGCCCAGGCGAGGATCTGCGCCGAGGTGTCCAGCGCGGACAGCCCGGGCACGAACTGTCCGCGCATCAGCAGCAGCCCGAGGAACGCCGTGAGCGCTCCGGTCGGCAGCTTGAGCATGGCCAGCGCGACCGGCAGCGCGTACGGCTCGGACGAGCCGCGGATGCTGCGGATCGCCGCCGCGGCGGCCACGGACGCGGCGATGAGACCGACGAGCTCGACGACGAACAGGTCGCCGTGTCCCGCTGTCCGCGCGACGACGTCGTCCACGTCGGGCTGGGCCGGGCCGGCCGCCTGGCCGGTCTGCAGGAGCGGCGACTGGGCGGTCGGGCAGACCACCACGGTCTGCCCGCCGCGCTCCGGCTGGAAGCACAGCGGGATGGTCGACGGGCTGCGGATGCCCAGCAGCACGATCGCCACCGCGAGCAGCGACATCACCACCGCGGTCATCGTCACGACCTTGGTGAAGCTCCGTACCCGCAGCTGCTCGCGCAGAGCCGCCGAGCTGGCCGCCCGGATCGCGCTGACCAGGGTGCTGCGTTCCTCGGCCACGACCTTCCGCGGGTCCTCCCGGCTCGGCTCCTCGGTCGCGCCGGCCGACCGGTCCGCGTCGGCCACGCCGAGCCTGCGGGCGACCCGCTCGACCTGCTGGCGCCGCGGGTCGGTCGGCATCAGGTGCCGCTGGACCTGGTTGAGCAGGCACGGCAGCTGCCCGAGCAGGTAGCCCGGCGGCGCCAGCTGGAGCAGGTTGGCCTCCGCCGCGTCGAGGTTGCTGATCGCCCGCTCGATGCGGGCGCCCTTGGTCAGCCAGCCCCACCGTCGCGGCTCCGTCGCCTGGCGGGCGGCGGCGAGGTGGCTGTCGATGGCCTTGGACAGGTCGGCCGACCGGGTCGACGCATCCGGATGCTGGATGAGCCAGTTGCGCAGCGACTCCAGCTCCTTGGCCCGGGTCAGCGTGCCTTCCCGCCACGCGACCCACACCGGGCCGCCGACCGGCAGGTCGGTCACGGTCCCGGCGTCGAACTGGTCGAAGTCAGGCCGCGCCACGCTCGCGATCGCGCTCACGCTCGCCCGCCCCCGGCCTCAGGTCGCCTGGGTGAGGTCGGCGCGCACCGCCGCGGCCACCGGCCGGGCGTTCGCGTACTCCTCGAAGTCCCAGGTCTGCAGGAAGCGCTCCGCGGCCGACCGCCCGGACTCGTACAGCCGCTCGGCGGTGGCGGCGGTGAGGCCGAAGTCGGTCGCCCGGACTCCCGACGTGTCGACGAAGATCGTGCGGGTGAGCACGTCCGGCTGATTCAGGTGCATGCGGTCGTAGAAGCCGGTCATCGTCGAGAGCATCGCCCTGGACAGGCTGACCACGCCCTCGACCTGGTTGACCGCCGGCGCGCCCCCGGCCGACAGCTTGATGCCGAACGTGGGCCACCGCGGCGGCCGGCCGTCGGTCCGGTCGAAGACGTCGACCGGGAAGTTCGACAGCATGCCGCCGTCGACCAGCCAGGCCCGTCCACCGTTGCGCTCGTCGGGGCAGCGGGCCGGGACGAAGAAGTAGGGGATCGCCATCGACGCGCGGACCGCGTCGGCGATCGGCATGCCGCCGGGCTCCATCCCGAACCGCTGCCGGTACGCCCACGGCAGCCGGACCAGCTCGCCCTGGGTGAGGTCGGACGCCATCGCCACGAACCGGAAGTCGCGGTCGGGATCCTGCAGGGCGGCGTCCGCGCCGGCATCGGCCAGCCGCAGGTCGGCGAAGGTGCGCACGCTCCGCTCGGCCAGCATGTCGCCGATCCAGGAGCGCAGGTAGTCCCCGCGGCACCAGCCCTTGCGCAGCAGGACCTGCACGACCATCCCGGGCGGGCCGAGCCGGCCGAGCAGCGGCGGGTCCTGGAACCGCCCGTAGTCCAGGCCGCGCATCATTTCCTGGAGCTGGGCGGCCGGCGTCCCCGCCGCCACGAGGGCCCCGACGATCGACCCGGCCGAGGTGCCGGCCACCTTGTGGAACCGGTAGCCCCGCTCCTCCAGCACCGAAATCGCCCCCACCAGCGCGATCCCCTTCACGCCGCCGCCTTCGAGCACCAGGTCTGCGTCGAGCACCCCTGCCATGTCCGCCCCCTCGAACGGGTTGCCGGCCTCGGTCGGCCGACACCTTGCAAGAGGCGTCAGGAGACGGTGAGATACATGGCTGTCGCGTCAGACGGTCCGGGACCGCCGGCCCGCGGTCCGAGCAGCGCGGGAAACGGCACCCGCCCGTCCGTCATCCGGCCTCGCTGGGCGGCAGCGGTCGGGTGGCCAGGGAGCGCGACGGCCCGGACCGGGAAGGACACCATCCTGGTGCCGGCAGGGCGGTCAGCCGGCGGTGCCGGCGAAGTAGGCCTGAGCCTTGTCCCAGGCGTTCTGGCCGACCGAGGTGCCGAGCGTGCGGCCGTCGAGGTCTGCGTCGGGGAAGTGGATGCCGCCGTACCGGCGGGACATCCCGGCGTCGTCCACGGCCGCGGAGAAGGTCGCCCACAGCAGCGGCGTCGGCAGCGCGGGGGTGATGCCCGGCTCCACGAACGACGAGCCCGGCCGGATCGTGACCCGGGCACCGAACAGGTCGCTGCCGGTGAAGCGCTGCAGCACGCGGGCGCCGGCGCCGCTGAACGTGGAGTGGCCCGAGACGTACTCGGGGAACGGCGGCGTCGGGAAGGTGGTCGTCTGGTACGGCGTCCACGTCTCGCCGCGGATCAGCCGGGTGCCCTTTCCGGGACCGGCCCAGGCGAGCACCAGCTTGCCCTTCATCCGGGTGCGGACGGCGGTGATCGGCCGGACGTAGTCCCAGCGGCGCTTGGCGTTCCAGGCGGCGATGCTGGCATCGAGCTCGGCGTTGGCGACCGCGAACGTGAGCTTCACGCTCTGGTCGAGGTCGTACCCGCGCGCGCGGGAGACCGCGCCCGCGAAGAGGATCCAGTGCCCGGGCGGCGTCTCGCTGTGCGGCCCGTCCGCCCAGTATTCCGCGCGCGTCTTGGTGAGATCGGTCAGGGTCGCGCTCTGCAACAGGGTGTCGGTGATCTCCTGGTCGAGCAGCAGCAGGGTGGTCCTCGTCGGGCCCGGCGGCAGGAACTGGTTCGGCGAGCTGAGCGCGAACGGCGTGACGCCACCCCAGTGCGGCGTCAGGTACTTCTGCACGATGAATCCGCCCGCGCCGTCCGGGACGCGCAGCGGCTGCCAGCGCATCGGGTCGACGAGCTGATCCGGGGAGTTCACCGGCTGGTAGCCGCTGGTGTCCGCGTAGCCGTTCGCCTGGTTGGAGCCGTCGACCGCCCGGTACGCGAGGACCGCGGCGGCGGCCCGATTTCCCACGCCGGCCGGTGTCGCCGGGTCGGTGGACTGGTCGTCCGGGTCGTAGCCCATCCCGGTCATCAGCCCGCGGAAGTCGGCCGCGAGCGTCGGGAACAGGTTGAGCAAGGCCCGGTACGCGGCCATGCTCACCGCCAGGCTCTTGGCGGCCTCGGTGCGCTCGGCCGCGGGCCGGCGGAGCGTGCCGCCGAGCCGGGTGCCGACCGCGGTCGGGTCGTACGCGGCCCACGCGTCGTACATCGCCGTGTGCACGACGGCCAGGGCCCGGGCGTTGATCGTCGGCCCGGTCTTCAGCGCCCGGATCGCCGCGAGTGTCTGCTCGCTCCAGCGCAGCGCGGCGTTGTCGTTCGCGGTGGGCCCGTATGCGTCGAGCGGGTAGAGCGGGCCCGGCCCGATCGGCAGCACCGGCAGCGGCAGCCCGATCTCGAGCCCGACGCCCGCCTCGACGCCGCCGGCCGGGCGACTGCGGGCGAGGTCGGTCGCGGCGACGCCACCGGCGCAGGCGACGACGAGAAGCAGGGCGACAGCGGCGCGACGCGACACGGGTTTGCTCCTTCTGACCGCTTCGGGCGATGGCGGCGGAACGTAGCAGCGTCGACGCGCGGCCGTATCCGTACGCGGACTGCGGAGCTAAGGCGATCGAGCCCGGAGCCGCGGAGCGTCACTGCCCTCAGCGAATAGCATCACGCGCATCCGTCGCAGGCAGGAGGACCGCGTGCGCGCCACACGCATCATGGCCAACCTTCGCGTGGCCGACGTCGAGGCAGCGAAGAGCTTCTACACCGACTACCTCGGGTTGAGCAGCGAGGAGTTCAACATGGGATGGGTGGCCCGCTACACCTCTCCCGACACCGGGGCCGGCGTGCAACTCGTCACGGGCGACTCGAGTGCACCCGAGGACTCGGTCATCTCCGTCCTCATAGACGACATCGATGCGGCGTACGAGGAAGCCCGGAAGCTCGGGTACGAGATCGTGCACCCGATGACCACGGAGCCATGGGGTGTGCGGCGATTCTTCGTCCGGGCCCCGGACGGCAACGTCCTCAACATCGTGCACCATCCGAGCTGATCCCCGGCCCGCGGGCCGGCGCGGATGGTGGCTGGTCGGCCGATCAGCGCAGTGACCGGAACGTGGCTCGGACCTCGTCGGTGAACAGCTCGGGCTCCTCCCAGGCGGCGAAGTGGCCACCCCGGGCGGCCTTGTCGTAGTAGGTGAGGGAGGGGTAGCTGGCCTCGACCCAGCTGCGCGGGGCCTGGAAGATCTCGTCGGGGAACGTGGTGAAGCCGGCCGGGATCGTCACCGGCGGAGGGGCCTGACCGGCGGCCGCGGCCGCGGCTCGTCCGTTCTCCCAGTACGACCGCGCGGCCGTGGCGCCGGTGCCGGTCAGCCAGTAGAGGCTGATGTTGTCGAGGATGCTGTCCCGGGTGAGCTGGCCCGAGGGCTGCCCGTCGACGAAGGCGCGGGAGATCTTGTAGTAGGCGTCGGTGTCGTGGTCCAGCATCCAGGCGGCCAGCGCGACCGGTGAGTCGAGCAGGGCGTAGCCGATCGTCTGCGGCCGGGTGGACTGCTCCAGGAAGTAACCGAAGCCGTCCGCCCGGAAGGTGGCGAGCGCCGCCTGCGCGGCCCGTTCCTCCTCGGTGTCTCCCGGCAGCGGGGCCCCGGCCAGGACCGTCACCAGCAGGTTGGTGTGAATGCCGGCCAGTCCCTCGGGTGCCTGGCGGCCCATCGCGTCGGTGACGGCGGCGCCCACGTCGCCGCCCTGGGCGACGTAGCGCGGATAGCCGAGGCGGCGCATCAGCTGCGCCCAGGCGGCTGCGGTGCGGCCGACGTTCCAGCCGAGCTCGGCCGGCTCCCCCGAGAAGCCGTAGCCGGGCACCGACGGCAGCACCAGGTCGAACGAGTCCTCGGCGCGTCCGCCGTGCGCGGTCGGGTCGGTCAGCGGGCCGACGGCACCGAGCAGCTCGACCACCGAGCCGGGCCAGCCGTGCGTCATGATCAGCGGCAGGGCGTTCTCGTGCGGCGAGCGCACGTGGATGAAGTGGACGTCGAGCCCGTCGATCTCGGTCGTGAACTGCGGCAGCGCGTTCAGCCGGGCCTCGCCCGCGCGCCAGTCGTAGTCGGTCGCCCAGTAACGGGCGAGCTCCCGCATCGTCGCCAGCTGCACGCCCTGCGACCGATCGTCGACCAGCTCCTTGCTGGGCCAGCGCACCGCGGCGACACGACGGCGCAGCTCGTCGACCTCCGCCTCGGCAACGTCGACCGTGAACGGACGGACGGAGGTGTCGCCGGTCGCCGCGCCCGGCTCGGCGGGCCCGGGGCCGGCGGCTGTCGTCTCCGTCATTGCCGTTCTCCCATCGCCGGAGGGCGAACCGACGGACAACCCATCGATCGTGCAGGGCCCTGCCACGCCCGTGCGCGTGTCGACAGGCGGAGTGCCCAGTGTCGTGGGCGTCGGCCCGGGTTCGCATCGGCCAGTGGCCGGTGGCGTGGCGTGGTCCTGCGGGTGCCGACCTCGGCGGCCGCGGCGGGCCGGGGCGGAAGCGGGTACCGTATCCGGCCGGGGTCGAGAGGCGCTGCGACGGACCAACGGCGGTCCGCCACGCTCGACCCCGTCGGGTCACCCGGTTCGCAAGGGCGCCTCCGAGACATCGGAGGCGGCAGTGACCCGGAGCCACACCCTCGAACGGCTGCTGGCCGAGCGGATCGTGGTGCTGGACGGGGCCTGGGGGACGATGTTCCAGTCCGCCGGCCTGACCCCGGCGGACTACCGGGGCACCCGGTTCGGCGAGCACGACCGGGACGTGACCGGCGACCCGGACGTGCTCAGCCTGACCCGCCCGGACGTGGTGCTCGACGTGCACCGGCGCTACTTCGACGCGGGCGCGGACGTCACCACGACGAACACGTTCACCGCGACCGGCATCGGCCAGGCCGACTACGGGCTCGAGTCGTACGTGCGGGAGATGAACCTGGCCGCGGCCCGGCTGGCCCGGCAGGCCGCGGACGAGGTCGGCGGCAGGTTCGTGGCCGGCTCGGTCGGGCCGCTGAACGTGACCCTGTCGCTGTCGCCGAAGGTCGAGGACCCGGCGTACCGGGCGGTGAGGTTCGACGAGGTCAAGGACGCGTACGCGGAGCAGATCCTGGCACTGGCCGACGGCGGCGTCGACCTGCTGCTGATCGAGACGATCTTCGACACGCTCAACGCGAAGGCCGCGCTGGCCGCGGCCCGCGAGGTCGCGCCGCACCTGCCGCTGTGGGTGTCCGTGACGATCGTGGACCTGTCCGGGCGGACCCTGTCCGGACAGACCGTCGAGGCCTTCTGGCGCTCGGTCGAGCACGCCAGGCCGCTGGTGGTCGGCGTGAACTGCTCGCTCGGCGCGGAGGAGATGCGCCCGCACGTGGCCGAGCTGTCCCGCCTGGCCGGGACGTACGTGGCCAGCCACCCGAACGCGGGCCTGCCCAACGCCTTCGGCGGGTACGACCAGACGCCGGCCGAGACCGCCGAACTGCTGACCGAGTTCGCCGCGGCCGGGTTGGTCAACGCGGTCGGCGGCTGCTGCGGCACCACGCCGGAGCACATCGCCGCGCTCACCCTGGCGGTCAAGCGGAAGCCGCCGCGGGTCGTGCCGGCCGAGCAGCCGGGCACCCGGTTCTCCGGGCTGGAGCCGTTCGCGATCGGCGCCGACACCGGCTTCGTGATGATCGGTGAGCGGACCAACGTCACCGGCTCGGCCCGGTTCCGCCGGCTGATCGAGTCCGGCGACCTGCAGGGCGCGGTCGAGGTCGCGCTGGAGCAGGTGCGCGGCGGGGCGAACGTGCTCGACGTGAACATGGACGCCGACCTGCTCGACAGCGAGCGGGCGATGACCGGGTTCCTCAACCTGATCGCGACCGAGCCCGAGGTGGCCCGGATCCCGATCATGGTGGACAGTTCGAAGTGGACGGTCCTCGAAGCGGGCCTGAAGTGCGTGCAGGGCAAGGGCGTGGTCAACTCGATCAGCCTCAAGGAGGGCGAGCAGCCGTTCCTGGCCCAGGCCGCCCGCGTCCGCACGTACGGCGCGGGCGTGGTCGTGATGGCCTTCGACGAGCAGGGCCAGGCCGACACCGCGGACCGCAAGGTGGAGATCTGCGGCCGCGCGTACGACCTGCTGACGCAGCAGGCGGGCTTCGACCCGGGCGACATCGTGTTCGACCCGAACGTCCTCGCGGTCGCGACCGGCATCGCCGAGCACAACGGCTACGCCAAGGCGTTCCTGGCGGCGTTGCCGCGGATCAAGCAGCGCTGCCCGGGCGCGCGGACCAGCGGCGGCATCTCGAACCTGTCGTTCTCCTTCCGCGGCAACGACGTGGTCCGCGAGGCCATGCACTCTGCCTTCCTGTTCCACGCGGTGCAGGCCGGACTGGACATGGGCATCGTCAACGCCGGCCAGCTCGCCGTGTACGAGGACATCCCGGCCGAGCTGCTGGGGCTCGTCGAGGACGTGCTGTTCGACCGGCGGCCGGACGCGACCGACCGGCTGGTCGCCTTCGCCGCGACGGTCGGCGGCAAGGGCACCCAGCGCACGGTCGACCTGTCCTGGCGGGAGGCGCCGGTCGCCGAGCGGCTGTCGTACGCGCTGGTGCACGGAGTGGTGGATTTCATCGAGGCGGACACCGAGGAGGCCCGGCAACTGCTGCCCCGGCCGCTCGACGTGATCGAGGGCCCGCTGATGGACGGCATGAAGATCGTCGGCGACCTGTTCGGCTCCGGGAAGATGTTCCTGCCCCAGGTGGTGAAGAGCGCGCGGGCGATGAAGCGCTCGGTGGCCTACCTGGAGCCGTACATGGCGGCGGACAAGGTCCCGGGCAGCCGCGGCCAGGGCAAGATCGTGCTGGCCACCGTGAAGGGCGACGTGCACGACATCGGCAAGAACATCGTCGGCGTCGTGCTGGGCTGCAACAACTACGAGGTCATCGACCTCGGCGTGATGGTGCCGGCGGCGAGGATCCTGGACACCGCGGTGGCCGAGAACGTCGACGCCGTCGGGCTGTCCGGACTGATCACCCCGTCGCTGGACGAGATGGTCTCGGTCGCGGCGGAGATGGAGCGGCGCGGGCTGAAGCTGCCGCTGCTGATCGGCGGCGCGACCACGTCCCGGCAGCACACCGCGGTCCGGATCGCCCCGGCGTACGCGCGGACGACCGTGCACGTGCTCGACGCGTCCCGGGTGGTCGGCGTGGTCGCCGACCTGCTCGACGAGGACCGGGCCGAGGCGCTGGACAAGGCCAACCGGATCGAGCAGGAGCGGCTGCGCGAGCAGCACGCCAACCGCCAGCAGCTGCCGCTGCTGCCGTTCTCCCGGGCCGTGGCCAACCGGGAGGTGGTGTCGTTCGCGGACCTGCCCACTCCGGCGTTCACCGGCGTACGGGCGGTGAGCCCGGCGCTGGCCGAGCTGCGCGAGCTGATCGACTGGCAGTTCTTCTTCCTCGCCTGGGAGCTGCGCGGGAAGTTCCCGAAGATCCTGGAGCAGCCGGTCGCCCGGGAGCTGTACGACGACGCGCAGGCGATGCTGGACGAGATCGTGGCGGCCGGGTCGCTGTCCGCCCGCGGCACGTACGGCTTCTGGCCGTCCACTTCGGACGGTGCGGACCTGGTCGTGGGCGGGGTTCGGTTCGCGATGCTGCGGCAGCAGACGACCAAGCACGCCGAGCGGCCGAACCGCTCGCTGGCCGACTACGTCGCGCCGGCCGGCGACCACCTCGGCGGCTTCGCGGTGTCGATCCAGGGCGCCGACGAGCTGGCCGCCCGGTACGAGGCGGACAACGACGACTACGGCGCGATCATGGTGAAGGCGCTGGCCGACCGGCTGGCCGAGGCGTTCGCCGAGTGGGTGCACCTGCGCGCCCGGCGGGAGTGGTTCGAGCCGGACACCCAGCCGGAGCTGGCCGACCTGCACGCCGAGCGGTTCCGCGGCATCCGCCCGGCGATGGGCTACCCGGCCAGCCCGGACCACTCGCTCAAGGCCGAGCTGTTCGCCCTGCTCGGCGCCGAGGCCGTGGGGATGGGCCTGACCAGCTCGTACGCGATGACGCCGGCGGCCGCGGTGAGCGGGCTGATCTTCGCCCACCCGGACTCGCGCTACTTCACGGTCGGGCGGCTCGGCCGGGACCAGGTCCGGGACTACGCCCGTCGCCGCGGGCTGCCGCTGGCCGACGTGGAGCGGTGGCTGCGGCCCAACCTGGACTACGACCCGGACTGAGACGCGCGTGACTGATCATGGTTGTGCGGGGTACATGTCTCGCATGACCCGCAGGCCCGTTCTGGTGGCGGCCTGGCTCTGGGCGACCGTGGCGGTGCTCTGGGTCGGGCGGCTGAGTTATGGCGTCGTCAGGTCCCTCGGCCCGGACGTCGTGGTGGGTGCGCTCGTGCTCGCCGCCGTCGCGGTGGCGACGGTGCGGATCAGGCGGCGCGGGCTGCCGGTGCACGCCCGTACCGTGACCGACAGGGCGTCAGTGGGATCCTGACCAGCGCTACGCCGCTGAGCCGCTCACGCCGATGTTGATGACGCCGAGGTAGCCGGACGCGGTGCGCCGTACCGTCACGAGACCCGACGGGTCGTAGATCGAGTCGTCGTCGTTGCGGGTTTCGCGACCGGTGTGCTCGTCGTACGGCGAGGTGGCGAACACGGCGTCGTTCATGGCCTCGTCGAAGTAGAGCTGCGTTGTCACCGCGGTCTTGCGGTCCACGTGCAGCTTGAGATGGATGTGCACGGTGCGGCCGCGATACCAGCCGGGGTAGATCGTCGTGAACTGCACGACGCCGTTGCGGTCGGCGACCTGGGCGCCTCGCAGGTATGTTCCGTCGTCGCTGGGGCTCGCCTCCGCGTCCCCCGCGCTGTACGAGCCGTCGGACGTGCCGCCCGAGCCACCGCCGACGGGGCCGCCGCTGCCGGGGCCGCCGCTGCCCGGGCCGCCGTTGCCGGAGCCGCCGTTGCCGGCGCCGCCGTTGCCGGGGCCGCCGCCGCCCGGGCCGCCTTGCGATGCCGACTCGAACCCGGAGTAGACGCCGCCGGCGTCGCAGTGCCAGATCTCCACCACGCTGTTGGGGATCGGCGTCGGTGTCGCGCCGTTCGTGCATTGGGACAGGTCGTGGGCGCGCACCGCCAGCACCAGCGGCGTGCCCGGCCGGTCCTCGCGCAGGTCGGAACGGATCGAGTCGACGTCGAACCAGTACGGCCCCTGCGTTTCCTCCTTCGCCGTCACGCACGTGTTCGCGTGATCGAGCAGCGCCAGCACGTCGGACGGCGCGGTCGAGGACGGCGTGAGCGAGGCTGCGCTGCGGGACGCCGACGAACCGGCCGGGGAGGACGCGCCCGTGCACGCCGCGACCAGCGCTCCCAGACTGACCGTCCCACCCAACCCGAGCGCCCGGCGGCGGCTGATCCGCGCCCTGCTCTGCCGTACGTCCTCGTTCATGGGCGGACCTTTGCACGCCTTCCTGTCAGCGGCCTGTGGATCCGCACGCGCTCGAGCCATCGTTGGCCGGCCGGGCAGACTGGCGGGGTGATCCGTACGTTCGTCGCGCTGGGCGACTCGTTCACCGAGGGCCTCGAGGACGAGATCGGCCCGGCGGGCCGGCACCGCGGCTGGGCCGACCGGGTCGCCGCCGAGCTGGCCCGCTCCCAGGGCTCGGTCCGGTATGCGAACCTCGCCATCCGTGGCCGGCTGCTCGGCCAGGTCATCGCCGACCAGCTCCCGGTCGCGCTCGAGCTCGCGCCGGACCTGGTCTCGTTCCACGCCGGTCCCAACGACGTGCTCCGGCCGCGAGCGGACGTGCCCGCGCTGCTGGGCCGGTACGACGCGGCGGTCGGCACCCTCGCCGCGGCCGGGATCCGGACGGTGCTGTTCACGGTCGTCGAGGGGACCGGGACCGGGCGCACGGCCGACCGGCTCGCGGCCCGGTTCCGGGCGTTCAACGCCGGCGTGCGGTCGACGGCACAGCGACACGGCGCGGTGCTCGTGGACCTGGCCGCGGTGCCGGTGCTGGCCGACCGCCGGCTCTGGCACGAGGACCGGCTGCACCTGGCGCCCGAGGGGCACGCCCGGGTGGCGGCGGCCGTGCTGGCGGCGCTCGGGATCGAGCGGTCGGACTGGTGGCGCTCGGAGCTGCCGGGCTCGCCGCGGGCCAGCCGGGCGGCGGCGCTGGTCGCGGACGCCCGCTGGGTCCGGGTGCACCTGCTGCCCTGGATCGGGCGGCGGATCCGCGGCGTGTCGAGCGGCGATCTGGTCAAGGCCAAGCACGCGGAGCTGGTCGAGGTCATTTCCGACTGAAAAGATCGGGAATGCGTGCTACGAATGGATCCATGACCGCCACCGATGATCTGCTCGCCAACAACGCCGAGTACGCCGCGTCGTTCCCCGGGCCGCTGCCGCTCCCGCCGGTCAAGGGCGTCGCCGTCCTGGCCTGCATGGATGCCCGGCTCGATGTCTACCGCCTGCTCGGCCTGCAGGGTGGCGACGCCCACGTCATCCGGAACGCGGGCGGTGTCGCCACCGACGACGCGATCCGCTCGCTGACGATCAGCCAGCGGTTGCTCGGCACCACCGAGATCATGCTGGTACACCACACCGACTGCGGGATGCTGACCTTCACCGAGGACAGTTTCCGGGCCGACGTGCATCGCGACACCGGCATCAAGCCGCCCTGGTCGGCCGAGGCGTTCACGGACCTCGAGGAGGACGTCCGGCAGTCGATCGCGCGGATCAAGGCCAGCCCGTTCGTGCCGAACAAGGACTCGGTCCGCGGCTTCGTCTTCGACATCGGCACCGGGAAGCTGACCGAGGTGGAGTAGGCGAGCCGTCGCCGGCCTCGGCCCGGGGGGTGGCCCGGCGTCCACAGCCTCGCGTCGAGGCCCCGCTGTCGTGTCGGCTTCGTAGACTCGCCCGGTGGACGAGGCGCTCGAACTGCTGCGGCGGGTGTTCGGGTACGACGCCTTCCGGCCCGGGCAGCGCGAGATCATCGACCACGTCGTCGGCGGCGGGGACGCGCTGGTGCTGATGCCGACCGGTGGCGGCAAGTCGCTGTGCTACCAGATCCCGGCGCTGGCGCGGCCGGGCGTCGGCGTGGTGATCTCGCCGCTCATCGCGCTGATGCAGGACCAGGTCGACGCGCTGCGGGCGCTCGGAGTGCGGGCCGGCTTCGTGAACTCGACCCAGGACCCGGGCGAGCGGCGGATGGTGGAGGCCGAGTTCCGGGCCGGCGAGCTCGACCTGCTCTACCTGGCGCCGGAGGCGCTGCGCTCGCCGTCGACCGCCGCGCTGCTCGACCAGGGCAAGATCGCGCTGTTCGCGATCGACGAGGCGCACTGCGTGGCTCAGTGGGGGCACGACTTCCGGCCCGACTACCTGGCGCTGTCCATGCTGCACGAGCGCTGGCCGGAGGTGCCGCGGATCGCGCTCACCGCCACGGCCACCAGCGAGACGCACGCCGAGATCACGTCGCGGCTAGATCTGGGCGACGCGATGCATTTCGTGGCGAACTTCGACCGGCCCAACATCCAGTACCGGATAGTCGCCAAGGACGACCCTCGCCGGCAGCTGCTCGACCTGCTCCGCCGGGAGCACGCCGGCGACTCCGGCATCGTCTACTGCCTGTCGCGCGCGTCGACGGAGAAGACCGCCGAGTTCCTGTCCCAGCACGGGATCGAGGCGCTGCCCTACCATGCCGGGCTCGACGCGGCGACGCGCACGGCGAACCAGGCCCGGTTCCTGCGCGAGGACGGGCTGGTCGTCGTCGCGACGATCGCGTTCGGGATGGGGATCGACAAGCCGGACGTGCGCTTCGTCGCCCACCTCGACCTGCCGAAGTCGATCGAGGGCTACTACCAGGAGACCGGCCGGGCCGGGCGGGACGGGCTGCCGGCGACGGCCTGGCTCGCGTACGGGCTGCAGGACGTGGTGCAGCAGCGGCGGCTGATCGACACGTCCGAGGGCGCCCTCGACCACCGGCGCAACCTGGCCAAGCACCTCGACGCGATGCTCGCGCTGTGCGAGACGGTCGAGTGTCGTCGGGTCCGGCTGCTGGCGTACTTCGGGCAGGACGGCGCGGCCTGCGGGAACTGCGACACCTGCCTGACCCCGCCCGAGTCCTGGGACGGCACGGTGCCGGCGCAGAAGCTGCTGTCCACGGTCTGGCGGCTGGCGCACGAGCGCAACCAGCGTTTCGGTGTCGGCCAGGCGGTGGACATCCTGCTCGGCCGGACCACGGACAAGGTCACCCAGTGGCGGCACGACTCGCTGTCGACGTTCGGGATCGGCACCGAGCTGCGGGAGCCCGAGTGGCGCGGGGTGGCCCGGCAACTGCTGGCCCAGGGGTTGCTGGCGGTGTCCGGGGAGCACCAGACGCTGGCGCTGACCGCGGGCAGCGCGGAGGTGCTCGGCGGTCGGCGGACCGTGCTGCTGCGGCGGGAGGCGCCGCGTGCGGCCCGGTCCCGCGCCGGCTCGTCGTCCTCCGGCGGCCGTGCCGCCGGGGGTGCCGCCGCGGATGCGGCCGTGGCGGCACTGCCGGCGGAGGCGGAGGCGGTGTTCCAGCAGCTGCGGGCCTGGCGGGCGGCGACGGCCAAGGAGGAGGGCGTCCCGGCGTACGTGGTGTTCCACGACGCGACGCTCCGGCAGATCGCGCTCGACCGGCCGGCGACGCTGGCCGCGGTCGGCGCGATCAGCGGGATCGGCGAGAACAAGCTCCGCAAGTACGGCCAGCAGGTGCTCGACGTGCTGGGTGCGCCCGCGGGGTGAGCGTCACACCGCCGCCGGGTGATCCGCGGCTCCCGGCGGGTACTGCCGTCCTTCGTGGAACAACGGGTCGGCGTGGTCATGATCACCCACAACCGTCGGGTGGAGGCGCTGCGCAGCGTCGGCCGGCTGCTGGCGCTGCCCGACCGGCCGCGGGTCGTCGTGGTGGACAACGGGTCTTCGGATGGGACGGCCGACGCGCTGCGGTCGCGGTATCCGGTGGTCGAGGTGGTCGCGGCGCCGGACAACCTCGGCGCCATCGGGCGCAATGTCGGGGTCTGCCGGCTGCGCACGCCGTACGTGGCCTTCTGTGACGACGACACCTGGTGGGATCCGGGGTCGCTGCGCCAGGCCGCCGATGTGCTCGACGCCCACCCGTCGGTGGCGGTGCTGACCGCGCGGATCCTGGTCGAGCCGGGCAGCACGGAGGACCCGATCGTGCCGGAGCTGCGGTCCTCGCCGGTGCCGGCGCGACCTGGGCTGCCCGGTCCGGCGCTGGGAAGCTTCCTGGCCGGGGCGTCGGTGCTGCGCCGGGACGCGTTCCTGGCCTGCGGCGGGTTCAGCCCGAAGCTGTGGCTGGGCGGCGAGGAGGAACTGCTCGCGGTCGACCTGGCCACCGCTGGTTGGGAGTTGTGCTTCCTCGAGTCGCTGACCGTGCACCACGAGGCCTCGCGGCTGCGGGACCCGACCACGCGGCGGCGGGACGGGCTGCGCAACACGCTGTGGTTCACGTGGCTGCGCCGGCCGGTGCCGGCAGCGTTGCGTCGGACCGTGACGCTGGCGCTGACCGTCCCGCGGGACCGGACGTCGGTGCGCGCGTTCGGGGACGCGCTGCGCGGGGCGCCGTGGGTGCTGGCCGAGCGGCGACGGGTGCCGCCGGCGGTGGAGGCGCGACTGGCCGCGCTGGACGAGCCGCAGCGGCGGTCCACGGCCCGGCGGTACGTCGGATGACCGTGACCGTGGTGGTCGCATCCCGCAACCGGCGGGCTGACCTGCTCGCGTCGTTGCCCCGGCACGAGGCACCGGTGATCCTGGTCGACAACGGGTCCACGGATGGGACCGTCGACGCGGTGCGCTCGGCGCTGCCTGCGGTGCGGGTGATCCCGATGCGGCGCAACGTCGGCGCGGTGGCCCGCACGATCGGCGCGCTCGCCGCGACGACGCCGTACGTCGCGTTCGCGGACGACGACAGCTGGTGGGCGCCGGGCGCGCTCGACCGCGCGGTCGCCCGGTTGGACGCGCATCCGGCGGTCGCGCTGGTGACCGGCCGGATCCTGGTCGGCCCGCAGGAGCGGGTCGACCCGTTGAGCCTCCAGATGGCGGCGGCACTGCTGGGCAACTCGCCGGGCGGCGCGGGGCCGGACGTGCTCGGCTTCGCCGCCTGCGCGGCGGTGTTGCGGCGGTCGGCGTTCCTGGCGGTCGGTGGCTTCGACCCGGTGGTGCGCTTTCCCGGCGAGGAGGAACGGGTGGCGCTCGACCTCGCCGAGGCCGGCTGGCTGATGTCCTACGTGGACGATCTGGTCGTGCATCACCACCCGTCCCTCTCGCGCGGCTCGGCGGCGCAGCGGCGGACCCAGATCGTCCGCAGCGAGCTGCTGACCGCGTGCATGCGGCGGCCGTGGCGGCACGTGCTCGCGCTGGCCGCCGCGGACCTGCGGGCCGACGCTCCGTCCCGCTCCGGTGTGCTGGGCGCGCTGGCGAGCCTGCCGGAGGCGCTGGCGCGCCGCCGTCGCATCTCGCCATGGCTGGAGTGGCACCTCGCCCGCCTGGCCTCGCCAGCGCCGCCGACCGGCGCCGGACCGGCTGCGCCCGGCGAGTGGTCCGCGTCGGCAACGCTCGACCGGTCGGCGGCAGGGAGCCCGGTCCCGGAGCCGCGGCGGGAGTCTGAGGTCTCGCACTCGGGCCAGGCGACGCCGTAGACCACACGACGGCCCGGCGATGGCGGCGGCGCGGTGGGGGAGGATTCCCGCATGCCGCTCACGATCGTCACCGGAGGCGGGCGCGGGATCGGCGCCGCCACCGCGCTGCACCTGGCCCGAGCCGGACATGACGTGGTGGTGAACTACCGCCGCCGCAGCGACGACGCCGAGCGGGTCGTCGCCGCCGCCCGGCAGTCGGGCGTCCGCGCGGTCGCCGTCGCCGCCGACGTGGTCGAGCCGTCCGATGTGGACGGACTGTTCGCGGTGGCAGCCGAGCTGGGCCCGGTGACCGGCCTGGTGAACAGTGCCGGCCTGACCAAACACATCGGCGACCTCGCCGACACGCCGGTCGAGATCATCCGTGAGGTCCTCGACGTGAACCTCTTCGGCTCGATCCTCTGCGCCCGCAAGGCGGCGCAGGCGATGTCGACCCGCCGCGGCGGCGGGGGCGGGTCGATCGTCAACATTTCCTCGGCCGCCGGCACCACCGGCTCCCCGCACGAGTACGTCCAGTATGCCGCGGCGAAGGCAGGCGTCGACATCCTCACCCTCGGGCTGTCGAAGGAGCTTGCCGGCGAGGGGATCCGGGTCAACGCGGTGGCGCCCGGCATCGTCCGCACCGAGATCCACGCCGACGCCGGTGCCCCGGACCGGCCGGACAGGGCCGCCGGCCGCATCCCGCTCGGCCGCCCGGGCGAGCCCGAGGAGATCGCCCCGGCCGTCGCCTTTCTGCTCGGCCCTGACTCCTCGTACACCACGGGCACCGTCCTCCGTGTCGCCGGCGGTCTGTGAACCGCTGGCGTGCGCTGAGCGCGAACATCCCCCGCGGCACGCGTCACGCCGACCTAGCCTCGGGACATGGCCGAGCCCGCGATGCGCACGCTGACCGCTCCGTCGCTGTCGGACACCGTCTACGAACGCCTGCTGGGTGAGCGGATCGTCTTCCTCGGCAGCCCGGTCGACGACGACGTGGCCAACCGGATCACCGCACAGTTGCTGCTGCTCGCCGCCGAGGACTCGGAACGCGACGTCACCTTCTACATCAACTCGCCGGGCGGCTCGGTGACGGCGGGCATGGCCATCTACGACACGATGCAGCTGATCGAGCCGGACGTGTCGACGTGGGCGGTCGGATTCGCCGCGTCGATGGGCCAGTTCCTGCTGTCGTCCGGCACGCCTGGCAAGCGCTTCGCCCTGCCGCACGCCAAGATCGTCATGCACCAGCCATCGGCCGGCATCGGCGGCACAGCCTCCGACATCGCTATCCAGGCCCAGCAGTTCCGGCTGACGAAGCGGGAGATCGCCGAGCTGACCGCGGGGCAGACCGGGCAGTCGGTCGAGCAGATCGAGAAGGACGCGGACCGGGACCGCTGGTTCACCGCCGACGAGGCCAAGTCGTACGGGTTCGTCGACCGCGTCGTCACAAGACTGCACTGATCTGCGCCACTCCGCGGCCGTTCGCAACAAATTCCGGTGATCCCGTGGCTCATTCCGGCGCGCAGATTTGACGAATGCGGGAAGACCGAAGACTATCTGTGCAGATTGTCGCCGTAATGAAAGGCCCTCACCGTGGCTCAGCGCACCGTGGTCCAACTCACCGACGACCTCGACGGCAAGGCGATTCCCGAGGGCAGGGGTGAGACCGTCCGCTTCGGCGTCGACGGCCAGGAGTTCGAGATCGACCTGAGTGAGAAGAATGCGCAGGTGCTGCGCGACGTCGTCGGCAAATACGTCGCGGCGGGCCGGCGGGTCGGCGGCGGTTCCCGGGGTGGCCGGTCGCGCGGCTCGAGCGCCCGCAACCGCGACTACGACCCGAAGGCCGTCCGGGCCTGGGCCGAGGCGCAGGGTCTGGAGGTCAGCGCGCGCGGCCGCGTGCCGGCTGACCTGGTCACCCGGTTCCAGGAGGCCAACGCCTGACCGCGGTGCTCTCGCGTTCACATATCCCGGAAATGGCAGTTGAGATACTGCTCTGGTGAGCTTCGACGCGTTGTGGGACACCTTGGCGCCGATCGGTCGAGTCGCGAGCGGCGGGTATAGGCGCTTCGCCTGGACTCCGGTCGACGCAGTGTTGCGGGAATGGTTCCAGAGTGAGGCCTCCGCGCGCGGCCTCGACCTCGTGGCGGACCGCGCCGGGAACCACTGGGCCTGGTGGGGATCGCCGAGCGCGGACCGCGCCGGGGTCGCGGTGGGTTCGCATCTCGATTCGGTGCCGGACGGCGGCGCGTTCGACGGCCCATTGGGTGTGGTGTCCGCATTCTGTGCTCTGGACCTGCTGCGCTCCCGCGGGTTCGAGCCGGCACGGCCGATCGGGATCGCCTGCTTCGGGGACGAGGAAGGCGCCCGGTTCGGTGTCGCCTGTGCCGGGTCGCGGTTGCTCACCGGCGCGCTGCCGGCCGACCGCGGGCTTGCGCTGGTCGACGGGGACGGTATGCCGATGGCGAACGCGATGCGGTCGGCCGGCGTCGACCCGTCAGCAGTCGGCCGCGACGACGAGGCGCTGCGGCGGGTGGGCACGTTCGTCGAGCTGCACGTGGAACAGGGACGCGGTCTCATCGAGATGGACCGGCCGGTCGCGGTCGGCTCGTCCATCCTTGCGCACGGTCGCTGGCGGCTCGACCTTGCCGGTGAGGCCAACCACGCCGGCACCACCCGGCTCGCGGACCGTCGCGACCCGATGTTGGCCCTGGCCGCGGCCGTCACCACTGCCCGGTCGGCCGCGGCGGCCCGCGGTTGCGTCGCGACCGTCGGGAAGGTGAAGGTCGTCCCGAACGGCGTGAACGCGATCCCGTCGGCGGTCACGGCTTGGCTCGACGCCCGCGGTGACGCCGCCCGCGCCGTGGCCTCCGACGTCGGCCGGGTGGTGGGAACCGCACCGGTGGAGGAGTCGTACACGCCGGACACCAGCTTCGACCCGGTGCTGGCGACCAGGCTGTCCCGGCTGCTCGGGGACGCTCCGGTGCTCGGCACCGGGGCCGGCCACGACGCGGGCATCCTCGCCGCGGCGGGGATCCCGGCCGCGATGCTGTTCGTCCGCAACCCGACCGGCGTCTCGCACTCGCCGGCCGAGCACGCCGAGCGGGACGACTGCCTGGCCGGGATCGACGCGCTCGCCGCCGTCATCGCGGACCTGGCCGGATGACCGCCTACTGGGCGGAGCACGCCTGGTTGCCGGCGGGCGTCGCCGCGGGCGTCACGCTCGAGATCGCCGCGGGCCGCTTCACCCGAGTGGAGGCGGCAACGTCCCCCGGCGGCGCGAGCCGGTTGGCCGGCGTCGTGCTGCCCGGCTTCGCCGACGTCCACGGACACGCCTTCCACCGGGCGCTGCGCGGCCGGACCCACGCCGACGGCGGCACGTTCTGGTCGTGGCGCGAGGCCATGTACGCGGTGGCCGCACGGCTCGACCCGGACTCCTACCTCGCCCTGGCTCGGACGACGTACGCCGAGCTGGCGCGGGCAGGCGTGAGCACGGTCGGCGAGTTCCACTACCTGCACCACGGCCCGGGCGGCGTGCCGTACCGGGAGCCGAACGCGATGGCCGAGGCGTTGCGTCAGGCGGCGGCCGACGCCGGCATCCGGCTGACCCTGCTCGATACGTGCTATCTCGCCGGCGGGATGTCCGCGGACGGCTACCTGCCGCTCGACGGCGTGCAGCTGCGGTTCGGCGACCGAGACGCGGACGCGTGGGCGGCCCGGGCGTCCGCCCTGGCGCCATCCGAGGGCATGCGGGTCGGTGTCGCGATCCACTCGGTCCGAGCCGTGCCTGCTCCCGCACTGTCCACAGTGGCCGGAGTGGCCGGGCCGCTGCACGTGCACCTGTCCGAGCAGCCGGCGGAGAACGAGGCATGCCTTGTTTGCCACGGCCGCACACCGACCGATCTGCTTGCGGAGCATGGCGTGCTGTCGCCCCGCACCACGGCCGTGCACGGAACCCACCTGACACCGTCCGATGTGGACATGCTGGCTCGCGCGGGCGTCGGCGTCTGCTTCTGCCCCTCGACCGAGGCCGACCTCGCCGACGGGATCGGCCCGGCGCAGGCGCTCCGGGACGCCGGTATCCGGCTCAGCCTGGGCACCGACCAGCACGTCCGCGCGGACCTGCTGGCCGAGGCCCGAGACCTCGAGCTGCACCAGCGGCTGGCGACCGGCCGGCGTGGCATCTTCACCCCGGCCGAGTTGACCGCCGCGCTCACCGGTCACGCCGCCCTGGGTTGGCCGGACGCCGGCCGACTGGAGCCCGGTGCCCGCGCCGACCTCGTCGCGGTCACCCTGGACCCGACCGCCGAACCGGAGCAGGCGGTCTTCGCCGCGTCGACGCCGGACATCCACACCGTCCTGATCGACGGTCGGCGGATCGTCTAGCGCGGCACCCGCAGCACGACCACTGACCGCGGCCGCAGCGGCAAGGTCTCCCCGGCCACGGTCGTCCCCACCGGCGACGGACCGTACGTGTCGAACTCCAGCATCCAGTGCGCTGGTCGTCCGGTCGCCGGCACGGTGAGCTCGACCTCTTCCCACCAGCCGTTGATCGCGAGGAGCAGGTCGTCGTCCAGCTCGGGGCGGCCACACTCGTCCAGATCGGCCGCAACGGCGCCGTCGACGTGGGCGACGATCGTCCGGGACCAGGACCAGTCTGCGTCGACCGGCGTACGCGGCGGGACGTCGGAGCCCCAGTCGAACGCAGTGTCCACCACGACCGACCGCGCGGTGGCGCCGGCCGAGTCGTCGGAGTTGGTCCCGAGCAGCGAGGGCTCCCAGCGGATCTCGCCGTCGATTGCCCGCGCGTACGGGTCGAGCAGCAGCTTGGCCGGGTTGCAGCGGTGTCCGGCACCCGGGTCGTACGGCCCGTCGACGCGGTAGCCGTACCGCTGGCCCGGTCCGACGCCCGGGACGAAGCCACGCCACACGCCCGCGTCGTACGCCGGCATCGCCAGCCGCTCCTCGGTGCCCGCCTCGTCGAACAGGCAGAGCGTCACGGACGTGGCGACGTCCGAGGACACGGCGAAGATCGTCCCGCCGTCGTGCGAACGGGCGCCCAGCGGCACCGGGACGAACGGACCCGGCCAGATCTGCGTCACACAGCGGAAGCCTAGAGCCTCGGTCCGCGCCCGCGGGCAGCGATGACCCGGCTGTCCGGGCCCGGGCGAATGCGCGAGACTGGCGTCCGTGACGCAGGCCGACGAGCGCAACGACCGACCGCTCAGCCTGTTCCGGCGGCTGCTGCGGGCGGGACAGGTGCCGACGTCTCCCACCGACTGCGAGCATCTCAGGCAGGCATCGGCGTCGGTGCAGCCGATGACTCCGGGCCGCTGCGAGGACCACGTGTCCGAGGACGGCCCCTGGGTGCACCTGCGGGTCTGCCTCACCTGTGGACACGTCGGATGCTGCGACTCCTCGCCGCCGCGG
This sequence comes from uncultured Actinomycetota bacterium, assembly GCA_963803135.1. Lineage (GTDB taxonomy): Bacteria > Actinomycetota > Actinomycetes > Mycobacteriales > CADCTP01 > CADCTP01. The sequence continues at coordinate 258,207 of CAWDLH010000001.1, forward strand.
CACGCGACAACACACTTCGACCGCACGGGCCATCCGGTGATGGAATCCGCTGAGCCGGGCGAATCCTGGCGATGGTGCTTCATCGACGAGTTGCTCGGCTAGTGCCTCGTCAGGAAAGGTTGACGTCGTAACCGCTCGGGTTGATCCACTGGCGCTGTGACCGGGAGGCTGTCGCCGGAGGTGGGTGATGGCGCGACAGCCGGAGGTGTTCGTCCGGGAGTTGAGCCCGGAAGAGGCACAGCGTCTGGTGAAGATCACTAGGACGGCGCGGGATCGGGTCCGGCTGCGGCGGGCGGGGATCGTGCTGGCTTCGGTGCAGGGCCGCAGCGCGGCCGAGGCGGCGGCGATGTTCGCCGCGACGGCGCAGTACGCGCGGGAGGTGATCCACGCGTTCAACCAGCAGGGGTTCGCGGCGCTGGACCCAAAATGGAGCGGGGGCCGACCCCGTAGGTTCGGCCCCCACACCCGTGAGCTGATCCGCCGGGTCGCCCGCACCCCACCGCAGCAGGCTGGCCGGCCGTTCACCACCTGGAGCCTGACCAAGCTGGTCGAGTACCTGCGTGAGCGGCACCGGGTCGTGGCCAGCACCGAAACCGTCCGCCAGGTGTTGCGTTCCGCCGGTGTCCGCTGGCAGGCGACCAAGACGTGGAAGGCCAGCCGGGACCCGGAGTTCACCGCCAAAATGACCCGGATCCTCGCCCTCTACGACCAGGCCGCCGCCGGGCGGGTCCCCGGCGGCGGGCGGGTGATCTGCGTGGACGAGTTCGGGCCGCTGAACCTGCTACCACGACCCGGACGGGGCTGGTTCCCGTCCGGGCGTCCGGCCCGGCAGCGAGCGACTTACCACCGCACCGGCGGGGTGCGGCACCTGCTCGCCGCGCTGGACCTGGCCTCGGGGCAGCTGTTCTACCGGTTCCGTGACCGCAAACGCTGGCAGGAGTTCGGGGCGTTCCTGCGCCAGATCCGGGCCCGGTTCCCGACCGGGACGCTGCACATCGTCTGCGACAACTTCTCCCCACACCGCAAGGCCGAGGTCGCTGACTGGTGCGCCGCCCACAACGTCGAGTTGGTGTTCACCCCGACCAACGCCTCCTGGCTGAACTGGATCGAATGCGAGTTCACCGCCCTGCGCTACTTCACCCTCGACGGCAGCGACTACCCCTCCCACACCGCGCAGGAGGCCGCGATCGCCGGCTACATCCGCTGGTCCAACAGCCACCCCACCCCGAAACGGCGCTTCGCACCCGAGTCCAAGATCCGCAGACCGGATTACCTACCGAACGTTGCCTGACGAGGCACTAGATTGCGTCCAGCAGCCGGTTTGTCGGGATGACCCGTGGTCGGGGAGGTCGGCATGACGCGACGGTGGGCCTGGGCCGTGGTGCTGGTCGTGGGTGTGGTGCTCTTCGAGGTCGTCCGCAGGGTCTTGATCGAGACCCAGAACCCCAACCTGGTGCCCTCGCTGATCTTGCTGGGAGCGGCGGTCGCGCCGGCCACGTTCGTGGTCTTCATTCTCGGTCGGCGCCTGCCGTACGACATCTCGGGCGGCGCGATCGGCGTGGTCGCCTTCCTGTCCGGCGTGATCGGCGTCGTCACCGCAGGACTGCTCGAGTTCGACACGCTGCGCGATCTCGGCGTGCTGCCGCTGGTGGCGGTCGGTTTCATCGAGGAGACGGCGAAGCTGATCGTGCCGGCGGCCCTGCTGCTGGGTCTGCACCAGTATCGGTCACCGTCGGACGGGCTGCTGGTCGGCGTCGCGGCCGGCGCCGGCTTCGCCGCACTGGAGACCATGGGATATGCCTTCGTCGCGCTGATCTCCTCGCGCGGCGAGCTGGCCGCGGTGGACAGCGTCCTGCTGCTGCGCGGCCTGCTCAGCCCGGCCGCCCACATGGCCTGGACCGGCCTCACCGCGACCGCTCTGTGGTATGCCGCAGCGCACCATTGGAAGGGTGGCCCGGTGTTGCGCTTCGTCCTCGTGTTCCTGCTGGCCGTGGCACTGCACACGACGTGGGACAGCGTCGGGACGATCCCCGCGTACATCGTGCTCTCAGCCATCAGCCTCGGCCTCCTCACCTGGTTCGCACACCTGCTCGCGCGGGAGACGAGAGTTCCCGCGCCGGTACTGGCGTAGAAAGCCCCGGTCGCCGATCTGTGGACGGACCGGCGGCCTGTGGATGGACGGAGGCACCGGTGTCGCGCCGGCTATAGGGTCGCGTCCGTGTCTGAGACCCAGCAGCTGACGGTCGCCGGCCGGATCGCGGACGAGCTCGGCGTGCGCAAGGGGCAGGTGACTGCGGCCGTCGAGCTGCTCGACGGCGGAGCGACCGTGCCGTTCATCGCGCGATACCGCAAGGAGGTCACCGGCGCTCTGGACGACATCCAGCTGCGCACGCTGGAGGAGCGGCTGCGCTACCTGCGCGAGCTGGCGGAGCGCCGGACCGCCGTGCTCGACTCGGTGCGCGCCCAGGGCAAGCTCGACCCGCAGTTGGAAGCGCAGATCCTCGCTGCGGACTCGAAGGCGCGGCTGGAGGACATCTACCTGCCCTACAAGCCCAAGCGGCGGACCAGGGCCCAGGTCGCGCGGGAGCAGGGGCTGGAGCCGCTGGCCGACCGGCTGCTGAGCGACCCGACCACCGATCCGGCCACGGCCGCGCAGGCGTACGTGACCGAGGAGGTGCCCGACGGTGCGGCCGCGCTCGAGGGCGCGCGGGCCATTCTCGCCGAGCGGTTCGGGGACGACGCCGACCTGGTCGGCGAGTTGCGGGAGCTGATGTGGTCCCGCGGCCGGGTGGTGTCCCGGGTGCGGGCGGGGCGGGAGCAGGCGGGGACGAAGTTCGCGGACTATTTCGAGTTCACCGAGCCGCTGGGGAAGCTTCCCTCGCACCGGATTCTGGCGCTGTTCCGCGGCGAGAAGGAGGAGGTCCTCGACCTCGAGCTCGACCCGGAGGACGCCCCGGTGTCCGGCGAGGGTCCCGGGCCGTACGAGACCAGCATCGCGGGCCGGTTCGGTGTCGGCGACCGCGGTCGGGCGGCGGACCGATGGCTGGCCGAGACCGTGCGGTGGGCGTGGCGGACCCGGCTGCTTGTCCGGCTCGACCTCGACCTGCGCGGTCGGCTCCGCCAGCGGGCCGAGGAGGAGGCGACCCGGGTCTTCGCCGCCAACCTGCGCGACCTGCTGCTGGCGGCGCCGGCCGGCGCCCGGCCGACGCTCGGACTCGACCCCGGCCTGCGGACCGGCGTCAAGGTCGCGGTCGTCGACGGCACCGGCAGGGTCGTCGCCACCGACACGATCTACCCGCACGAGCCGCGCCGGCAATGGGACGAGGCGCTGGCGACGCTCGCCCGGCTGGCCCGCGAACACGGGGTCGAGCTGGTCGCGATCGGCAACGGGACCGCGTCCCGGGAGACCGACAAGCTGGCCGGCGCGTTGATCGGCGCACATCCCGAGCTGGGGCTGACCAAGATCGTCGTGTCCGAGGCCGGGGCTTCGGTCTACTCCGCCTCGGCGTACGCGTCCCGTGAGCTGCCCGCGCTCGACGTCTCGCTGCGCGGAGCGGTCTCGATCGCCCGGCGGCTGCAGGACCCGCTGGCCGAGCTGGTCAAGATCGACCCGAAGTCGATCGGCGTGGGGCAATACCAGCACGACATCCCGGAGCCGGTGCTGTCCCGGGCGCTGGACACGGTGGTCGAAGACTGCGTGAACGCGGTCGGCGTGGATGTGAACACCGCGTCGGCCCCCCTGCTGACCCGGGTGTCCGGGGTCGGGCCGGCACTCGCGGAGGGCATCGTGGCACACCGGGACGCCAACGGGCCCTTCCCGGCGCGGACCGCGCTGAAGGAGGTTCCGCGGCTGGGGCCCAAGGCGTTCGAGCTGTGCGCCGGGTTCCTGCGGGTGCGCGGCGACGACCCGCTGGACGCGTCCGCGGTGCACCCCGAGTCGTATCCCGTCGTACGGCGGATCGTCGCGGCGACCGGTGGAGACGTGCGGTCGCTACTGGGCAACGGAACAGTGCTGCGCTCACTGCGGCCGGCAGAGTTCGTCGACAACTTCTTCGGCCTGCCGACGGTGACCGACATCCTTGCCGAGCTGGAGAAGCCGGGACGGGACCCGCGACCGGAGTTCCGGACGGCGACCTTCACCGAGGGCGTCGAGAAGGTCGCGGACCTGGAGCCGGGGATGATCCTCGAGGGCGTCGTCACCAACGTGGCCGCGTTCGGTGCGTTCGTGGACGTGGGCGTGCATCAGGACGGGCTGGTGCACGTCTCGGCGATGTCGGCCGGGTACGTCGCGGATCCGCGGGATGTCGTCAAGTCCGGTGACGTGGTCAAGGTCAAGGTCCTCAGCGTCGACGTGGCTCGAAACAGGATCGGGCTCAGCCTGCGGTTGGAGGAGGAGAGCGAGCGCCGGCCTCGCGACGGTCGGCGGCCGCCCGGGAGCCGGCCCGCTGGGGGACGGCAGGGCGGGGGGCGGCCCGCTGGTCGGGCCCCCGGCGGTGGGGACCGCGCGGGCGGATCAGGTGGCGACCGTGCCGGTGGGCAGAGCGGGGACCGCGCAGGCGGCCCGGGCCGGGACCGCGAGGGCGGGCCGGGCCGGGACCGTTCCGGCGGTTCGGGCGGTGGCCCCGGCGGCGACGGCGGTGGCGCGCACGGTGCTGGCGGCGACGGCGGTGGCGCGCACGGTGCTGGCGGCGACGGCGGTGGCGCGCACGGTGCTGGCGGCGACGGCGGTGGCGCGCACGGTGCTGGCGGCGACGGCGGTGGCGCGCACGGTGCTGGCCGCGCCGGCGGTGGCGCGCACGGTGCTGGCCGGGCCGGCGCTGCGGACGGCGGTCGGCGTGGGGTCGACCAGGGCGAGCGGCGCAGAACGGGCGAGGGCAGGGACAGGCGTGGGGCGGGCCAGGGCAGCGGTCGGCGGGGCTCTGGTGGCGGCCCCGGCGGCGATCCGCGTGGCGCTGACCGGCGCGATGACCGGCACGGTGGTGGCCAGAGCGGGGATCGGCACGCTGGGTCGGGCGGGCGTGGTTCCGGTTCCGGTGAGCGGCGCGGCGAGCGCAGCGGTCGCCCCGAGCCGAGCGGGGCGATGGCGGATGCCCTGCGGCGGGCCGGGTTCACCGGCTCGGGCGAGGGAGGGGACAGGGATCGATCCCGCCGTTCGTGAGGCCGGCGCGAGCGGGGGCGACGATGCCGGTGGGAGCCGCTCCTAGGGTGGCCGCGTGACGGTGGCCCGCTCGCTGGCGTTGTTCGTGGTCGCTGCGCTGGCCGAGATCGGCGGCGCATGGCTGGTGTGGCAGGGAGTTCGCGAGCACCGCGGCGCCGGCTGGGTCGGCGCTGGCCTGGTCGCGCTAGGTCTGTACGGGTTCGTCGCCACGCTGCAGCCGGACGCCCACTTCGGCCGCATCCTGGCCGCGTACGGCGGGATCTTCGTGGCCGGCTCGCTCGCCTGGGGCGTCGTCGTGGACGGCTTCCGCCCCGACCGCTTCGACATCGCCGGGGCGCTGATCTGCCTGCTCGGCGTCGCCATCATCATGTACGCCCCACGGTCGAGCTGAGTGGTAGGAGTCACGTGCAGGGACCTGTATCACCAGCGGTTGGCGCCGTTGTCCCGGCCGCCGCGGTGCAGCCGACACGGGCCGAGTGGCGGGCGAGCATCGGGGCGGTGTCGCGGACGCTGCTCGCTGAGGCGAGAGGAATGGGCTGACGTGCCGGCGGAGACGGCGGTGCGCTTCGTCATGCCGGCCCGTCTGAGCGGTCAGAAGACCGTGGTGGCTAGCCAGGTGTCGAGGATGGTGCGGTCGCCGTGGATGTCGACGTCGGGGGCGTCGGCGGACAGGCGGCGGTTGAGCAGGAGGTAGAGGGCGCCGGCGGTGCCGCGGACCGCCACGTCCGCCTTCGTGTGGCCGCGTTCCCAGGTCGGGCCGTCGGGCGTGCCGCGCAGCAGCCACTCCCCGCCGTCGAGCGCGTGCAGGTGCAGCGAGCGTCCGGGCGGAAGCGCGTCCTGCAGGTCGCCGGGGTGCACGAACGGCAGGATCGTCAGCCACTCGTCGATCCCGGCGGCGGCCAGCTCGGGCTCGACGATGACCGGCCGGTCCACCGCCAACGCGGCGTCGGCGACGTGCACGACCAGCTCGTACAGCATGCGCTGCAGCCACCAGTCGGCCGGCTGCGGTCCGCCGGCCCACGTCCACACCGGGGTCGACGGGCCGGCGGAACGGACCGCGTCGACCAGCTCCGCCGCGCCCTCGCGCAGCCAGGACGGCAGCTCGGCCGGGTCGTCCGGCGCCGGCCGGCCCCGGGTGTCGCGGCGGCGCACCGGCGCGGTCGCCCGGGTCGCCACGATCGTGGTCATCCACCGGTATGCGGACCCGACATGGCTGGCGAGCTCGGCCAGCGTCCACTCCGGCGTGGTCGGCACCGGCGTGCGCGGGTCGGCGTCCTCCACCAGCTCGGCGAACTGGTCGGTCCACGCCGGGACCTCACGGTAGAGCCGCTCGGTCGCCAGCATGCCGGAACGGTACCCCCGGCCGGTCCGCTCGTACCATAGGGGGGTATAGTGTGGGGAGAGGGAAGGGGATGCCGTGCCGGGGTACAGCGCGCGCAAGGACGACCACCTGCGGCGGTTGCGCCGGATCGAGGGGCAGGTCCGGGGGTTGCAACGCATGGTCGAGGAGGACAAGTACTGCATCGACGTCCTCACCCAGGTGTCCGCGGTCACCCGGGCGCTGCAGTCGTTCTCGCTGGAGCTGCTCGACGAGCACCTCGCCGGCTGCGTCCTCGACGCCGCCGCCCGCGGTGGCAAGGAAGCCGACGACAAGGTGCGCGAGGCGTCCGAGGCGATCGCGCGCCTGGTCCGATCCTGATCGACGAGCGAACATCGGGGAGGACGGAACACATGACGCGCACGTACGCGGTGGCGGGCATGACCTGCGAGCACTGCGTCCGCTCGGTGACCGAGGAGGTCTCCGAGGTGCCGGGCGTGACCGCGGTGGACGTCGACCTGGCCCGCGGGCGCATGACCGTGCAGGGCGACGCAGACGCCGTCGCCGTGCGCGCGGCCGTTGCGGAGGCCGGCTACGAGGTGGTGGACACGGTCCCATGAGTCGAACGGATCCCAGGACCAGGACCGGGCTCCCGGCTCGGACCGATGCGGTGACCGGCGCCGCGGCGGCCGGGACTGACCGCGCGACCGGGACTGACCGCGCGACCGGGGGCGGGGTGGCGGCAGAGACCCTCGAGTTGGCGATCGGGGGAATGACGTGCGCTTCCTGTGCCAGTCGGGTCGAGCGCAAGCTGAACAAGGTTCCCGGCGTCACCGCCTCGGTGAACTACGCGACCGAGCGGGCGACCGTCACGTACCCGGTCGGCGTCACCGAGGCCGACCTGGTCGCGACCGTGGCGGCCGCGGGCTACACGGCGACGGTGCCGCAGCCCGAGGAGCCGGACCGGAGCGTCGGCTGGCGGCGCCGGCTGGTCGTCGCGGTGGTGCTCGCGGTGCCGGTGATCGTGCTGTCGATGGTGCCGGCAGCGCAGTTCGACGGCTGGCAGTGGGTTTCGTTGATCCTGGCCACGCCGGTGGTCCTCTGGGCCGGATTGCCGTTCCACCGGGCGGCGTGGGCCAACCTGCGGCATGGCGCCGCGACCATGGACACGCTGATCTCGATCGGCACGCTCGCCGCGTACCTCTGGTCCCTGTACGCGCTGGTCTTCGGTACGGCGGGTGAGGCCGGCATGGCCGAGGGCTTCCGCTGGCTGCCAGAGCGCGGCGACCCCACCGGCACGATCTACCTGGAAACAGCGGCGGGGGTGACCGCGTTCCTGCTCGCCGGGCGGTACGCGGAGGCTCGGGCCAAGCGGCGGTCCGGTGACGCGCTGCGTGCGCTGCTGCGGGTCGGGGCCAAGGACGTCGCGGTGCTCCGGGGCGGCGTCGAGACCAGGATTCCGGTCGAGTCGCTCGCGGTCGGCGACCGGTTCGTCGCCCGGCCCGGCGAGAAGATCGCCACCGACGGCGAGATCGTCGACGGGATGTCGGCGGTCGACGCGAGCATGCTCACCGGCGAGGCCGTGCCGGTCGAGGTCGGTCCCGGGGACACCGTCGCCGGCGGCACGGTCAACGCGGGCGGCCGGCTGATCGTCCGGGCCACCCGGGTCGGGGCCGACACCCAGCTGGCCCAGCTGGCCCGGCTGGTGGAGCAGGCCCAGGCCGGCAAGGCCGCGGTGCAGCGGCTGGCCGACCGGGTCTCGGCCGTGTTCGTGCCGGTGGTCATCGGGATTGCGGTGCTCACGCTGGTCGGTTGGCTGTTCGTGGACCGCGCCGCGGCGTTCCCGGCCGCGGTCGCGGTGCTGGTCATCGCCTGCCCGTGCGCGCTGGGGCTGGCCACGCCGACGGCTCTCATGGTCGGGACCGGCCGGGGCGCGCAGCTCGGCATCGTCATCCGCGGGCCCGAGGTACTCGAGCAGACCCGGCGGGCGGACACGATCGTGCTGGACAAGACCGGCACGGTGACGACCGGCCGGATGGCGCTGGTCGGCGTCGTGCCGGCGCCCGGCGAGACCGCGGCCGACGTGCTCCGCCGGGCCGCCGCGGTCGAGGCCGCGTCCGAGCACCCGGTCGGCCGGGCCATCGTCGCCGCGGCGCCGGAGGTCCCGGCGGTCACCGGATTCGGCAACGACGCGGGTCTCGGCGTGCACGGTGCGGTCGAGGGTCACGCCGTGGCCGTCGGCCGCCGCGTCCAGGCCGGCGCCGGCGGGCCGGCCGGGATCCCCGGGCGGCTCGCCGAGGTGAAGGCGGCGGCCGAGAGTGACGGCCGGACCGCGGTGTTCGTCGGCTGGGACGGCGTCGTCCGGGGGCTGCTGCTGGTCGCGGACACCGTCAAGCCGACCTCGGCGCAGGCGGTCGCCGAGCTGCGGGCGCTGGGGCTGCGTCCGGTGCTGCTCACCGGCGACAACGCGGCCGCGGCCCGGGCGGTCGCGCGCGAGGTCGGCATCGACGACGTGATCGCCGAGGTGCTCCCGGCGGACAAGGTCGGCGCCGTCCGCCGGCTGCAGGACGAGGGCCGAGTGGTGGCGATGGTCGGCGACGGGGTGAACGACGCCGCCGCGCTGGTGCAGGCCGACATCGGCATCGCGATCGGCACCGGTACCGACGTGGCCATCGAGGCCTCCGACCTCACGCTGGTCCGCGGCGACCTGCGCGCGGCCGGGGACGCGATCCGGCTGTCCCGGCGCACGCTCGCGGTGATCAAGGGCAACCTGTTCTGGGCGTTCGCCTACAACGTGGCCGGGATCCCGCTGGCCGCGGCCGGGCTGCTCAACCCGATGATCGCCGGGGCCGCGATGGCCTTCTCCTCGGTCTTCGTCGTGACCAACAGCCTGCGCCTGCGCCGCTTCCGCTGAGGGGGCGCGCGTCGGGCGAGCGGGCAGGATGCGGGTTATGGGCGAGCGGAACTGGGGTGGGAACGTCGAGTTCGGGGCGCGGCGGGTGTTGCGGCCGCGGTCGGTGGGCGAGCTGCGCGGGATGGTCGCCGGGGCGGACCGGATCCGGGCGCTGGGCACGGGGCACTCGTTCAGCCGGGTCGCCGACACCAGCGGTGATCTGGTGAGCCTGCGGGACCTGCCGCCCCGGCTGGAGATCGCCGGCGACACGGTCACCGTCGCCGCCGGGATGCGGTTCGGCGAGCTCGTCGGGCCGCTGCACCGGGCCGGCCGGGCGCTGCACAACCTCGGCTCGCTGCCGCACATCGCGGTCGGCGGCGCCTGCGCCACCGGCACCCACGGCTCCGGCGACGGCCTCCCCTGCCTGGCCGCCGCGGTCACCGAGCTCGAGGTGGTGACCGCCGGTGGTGAGCTGGTGACGCTGCCGCCCGAGGCGGCGGTCGCGCTCGGCCGGCTCGGCATCGCCACCGCCATCACCCTGCGGACCCAGCCGGCGTACGACATCCAGCAGGTCGTGTACGACGACCTGCCGATGGGCGCGGTCGACGACCTGGACGGCGTGTTCGGCGCCGGCTACAGCGTGAGCCTGTTCACCCGGTTCCGCCGGCCGGTCTTCGAGCTGGCCTTCGTCAAGCGGCGGGTCGACCCGGCCGTGGCGTGGACCCCGCCGGACACCTGGCTCGGCGCGACCCGGGCGCCGGAGCAGCGGCATCCCGTACCAGGTGAGCCGGCCGGGCACACCACGCTGCAGGACGGTCTGCCCGCGCCCTGGCACACCCGGCTGCCGCACTTCCGGCTGGAGTTCACGCCGAGCAAGGGCGAGGAGATCCAGTCAGAATTCTTCGTCCCCCGCGAGCACGGTGCCGCCGCGGTGCGCGCCGTGTACGAGATCGGCGACCGACTCCGCGCCGTCCTGCTCGTGGCCGAGATCCGTACCGTCGCCGCCGACGACCTGCCGGCGAGCATGGCCTACCGGCGCGACAGCGTCGCCGTGCACTTCACCTGGGTGCGCGACCAGGCCGCGGTCGAGGCGGCGGTGGCCGAGGTGGAGGCCGCGCTCGCGCCGTACGACCCGCGGCCGCACTGGGGCAAGGTCTTCACGATGACCCCCCGGGGTGTGCCGGAGTTGCGCCGGCTCGCGGCCGAACTCGACCCGCACGGCGTCTTCGCCAATGACTTCACCGAGAAGTACCTGTAGTATTGGCGATTCGTGTGTGCAAATGAGAAAGGCGCCGATCAAGGGCGCCGGAACTCAGTTTACGAATAGGAGGGCGGATTGTCAATCGAGGATGCGCGGGACGTCGCGACCGAGCAGCAGTACGTGTCGATGCTGTACGAGCAGCTCGACCGACTGCGCCAGCGCGCCTCCGGCTACCTCTCCGAGACGTTGATCGGCGGCGCGGCCACGCCCGACCAGGGCATGTCCGAGCGGGACAGCACCGCCGCCGAGTGGTCCCGGCGGATCAACCAGCTCAACGCCGCGGAGAACGGGTTGTGCTTCGGCCGGCTCGACCTGGAGGACGGCGAGCGCCGGTATGTCGGCCGGCTCGGCATCGTCGACGACGAGGGCGACTACGAGTCGCTGCTGCTGGACTGGCGGGCGCCGGCGGCGCGGCCGTTCTACGTCGCGACCGCGGCCCGGCCGGAGGGCGTCCGGCGGCGCCGGCACATCCGGACCCGGCTGCGTCAGGTGACCAAGGTCGACGACGAGGTGCTCGACCTCGACGACCCGGACGCGGCGCGGGACACCGGCCCGGCCGGCGAGGCGGCGCTGCTGGCCGCGCTCGGCGCCGCCCGGACCGGTCGGATGGCCGACATCGTCGCGACGATCCAGGCCGAGCAGGACCACGTGATCCGGGCTCCGCACGGCGGCGTGCTGGTGGTGCAGGGCGGCGCCGGCACCGGCAAGACCGCGGTCGCGCTGCACCGCGCCGCCTACCTGCTCTACACCTACCGGCAGCAGCTGGAGCGGCGCGGCGTGCTCGTCGTCGGTCCGAACACGACGTTCCTGCGCTACATCGGCGACGTGCTGCCGGCGCTCGGCGAGACCGCGGTCGTGCTGGCACCGGTCGCCGGGCTGTTCCCGGGCATCACCGGGGACCGGCCGGAGCCGGAGGAGGTCGCCGAGATCAAGGGCCGCGCCGCGATGGCCGGCGTGCTGGCGACCGCGGTCAAGGACCGCCAGCGCGTGCCGGACGGCGCGCTGGTGCTGCCGATCGACGGGGAGAGGGTGCGGATCCCGGCCGCCGCTATCCGGCGCGCCCGCACCGCCGCCCGGCGTACCCGCCGGCCGCACAACGAGGCCCGGCCCGTGTTCGTCGAGCAGTTCGTCGCCGTCGTGGCGGCCCAGTACGCGGCCGATCTCGGCGAGCGGTCCGGCGCCGGCCGGTCGCTGGCCGGGGTGGCCGGCGAGCTCGACCTCGACCTGCTCACCGCGCAGCTCGGCGACCACGAGGCGGTGCTCGACGCGCTCGACGAGCTGTGGCCGAGCCTGACCCCGCAGCGGTTCCTGGCCGAGCTGCTCCGCTCGACCGAACGGCTCGTCTCCGCCGGACTGTCCGAAGTGGACGCCGAGCGGGTGCGGCGGGACCCGGACGGCGGCTGGACCGCGGCCGACGTGCCGCTGCTGGACGAGGCGGCCGAGCTGCTCGGCATCGACGACCGGGCCGGCCGCGCGCACGCCGCCGCCCGGCGCCGGCAGGAGATCGAGCAGGCGCAGGACGTGCTCGACATCCTCGCCGGCTCCGAGACCCAGGAAGCCGACGACCTCGGCGATCTGGAGAACGCCGACCGACTGTCCGCTGTGGACCTGATCGACGCGGCCCGGCTGGCCGAGCGGCACGAGGAGGACGACGACCGGGAGCTGGCCGAGCGCGCCGTCGACGACCGCACCTGGACGTACGGGCACGTGGTCGTGGACGAGGCGCAGGAGCTGTCGGCGATGGCCTGGCGGGCGCTGATGCGCCGCTGCCCGAGCCGGTCGATGACGCTGGTCGGGGACGTCGCGCAGACCAGCGACCTGGCCGGGGCCCGATCCTGGGCCGAGGTGCTCGAGCCGTACGTGGGCGGCCGGTACCGGCTGGAGGAACTGACCGTCAACTACCGCAACCCGGCCGAGGTGATGGACGTGGCGGCCGGCGTGCTGGCCGCGCTGGACCCGCCGGTCACGCCCCCGCGGTCGGTGCGGGAGACCGGCGAGAAGCCCTGGGCGGCCCGGTACGACGGCGACGCGCTGCCGGACGTGGTCAAGGCCGAGCAGGAGGCGGTCGGCGACGGCCGGGTCGGCGTCATCGTGCCGGCGGCGAAGGCGGCGGAGGTGCGCGGGATCCTCGGCGTGGACTCCGACCCCGACCTGACCGAGCCCGTGGTCGTGCTCACCGTGCGGCAGGCGAAGGGGTTGGAGTTCGACTCGGTGCTGGTCGTCGACCCGGCCGGGATCCTGGCCGAGTCGCCGCGCGGCACCAACGACCTCTACGTGGCGCTGACCCGGTCGACCCGCCGGCTCGGCATGCTGCCGGACGGGCCGCTACCGGCCATGCTGTCGCGTGTGGACAGTCCGATCGCGGAGGCGAGCTGATGGCCGTACGGGTGGAGGGCGAGGGTCCGGTGCGGACGGTCGTGCTGGACCGGCCGGAAGTGCGCAACGCGGTCGACCGGGCCACCGCCGACGCGCTGGTCGCCGCGTTCGAGGGTCTGGACGCCGACGGCGGGGTGCGGGCCGCGGTGCTCTGCGGCGCCGGTGGGACGTTCTGCGCCGGTGCCGACCTCGGCGGGATCGCGGCCGGGCGGGCCAACCGGCTGGACCCGGACGGCCCGGGTCCGATGGGCCCGACCCGGATGCGGACCCGGATCCCGGTCGTCGCGGCGGTGAGCGGATACGCGGTGGCCGGCGGGCTGGAGCTGGCGCTCTGGTGCGACCTGCGGGTGGTCGAGCAGGACGCCACGTTCGGGGTGTTCTGCCGGCGGTGGGGCGTGCCGCTGATCGACGGCGGGACCGTGCGGCTGCCGCGGATCGTCGGGCAGGGGCGGGCCCTGGACATGATCCTCACCGGCCGGCCGGTCGGAGCGGCCGAGGCGCTGTCGTGGGGGCTGGCCGACCGGGTCGTTCCGGCCGGCACCGCCAGGGCGGCGGCCGAGGCGATCGCGGCCGAGCTCGCCGCGCTGCCGCCGGTCTGCCTGCAGGGCGACCGGGCGTCGGTGTACGAGGCGGCCGGGCGACCCGAGGAGGAGGCGATGCGGTCGGAGTTCGGGCACGGGATGCGGACGCTCGGCAGTGGTGAGGCCGTGGCCGGAGCCGCCCGCTTCGCCGCCGGCGCCGGCCGGCACGGCACGTCCGGCTGAGCCCGGCGGCCGGCCGGCACGTCCGGCTGAGCCCGGCGGCCGGCCGGCACGTCCGGCTGAGCCCGGCGGCCGGCCGGCACGTCCGGCTGAGCCCGGCGGCCGGCCGGCACGTCCGGCTGAGCCCGGCGGCCGGCCGACCGCACGGCATGTCCGGCTGAGCCCGCCGGCCGATCGGGTCGGCACGTCCGGTTGAGCCCGCCGGCGCCCGGCCCCGCCCGGCACGTCCGGTTGGGCCCGCCGGCGCCCGGCCCGGCCCGGCACGTCCGGTCGGGTCCCCGGCGGCCGACCGACACGGCTTCCCCGCTCGAGCACGCCGGAACCGGATCGAAGTACCGTGCACCGTCGATCGGCTGAAGGAGTGCGATGACGGCGACCGTGACCGGCCAGGAGCTGGTCGTGCTGCTGGACGACCGGCGGCGGCCCATCGGCACCGCGCCGAAGGCGGACGTGCACACCACCGACACCCCGCTGCACCTGGCCTTCTCGTCGTACGCGTTCGACCCCGCGGGCGAGAGGGTGCTGGTGACCAGGCGGGCGCTGGGCAAGAAGACCTGGCCGGGGGTGTGGACCAACACCTGCTGCGGTCACCCGGGACCGGGTGAGGACCTGCCGGACGCGATGGTCCGCCGGATCGGCCAGGAGCTCGGGCTGACGCCCAGGGACGTCGAGCTGGCCCTGCCCGACTTCGCGTACACGGCGCGGATGGCCGACGGGACGCTGGAGAACGAGTTCTGCCCGGTGTTCCGGGTGGTCGTCGACGCCGACCCGGAGCCCGACCCGGCCGAGGTCGCGGAGTGGGCCTGGGTCGAGTGGGCCGACCTGGTCCTGGTCGCCGAGCGCGCGCCCTGGCTGATCAGCCCGTGGTCGGCGCTGCAGATCCCTCAGCTGTCCCGCTTGAGCAGGGGATGATCGTCGGCGGGGAGCAGGTCCTGCACCCGCATCTCCAGCGCGTCGGCGAGCTGCCAGAGGTACGCGATGCCGACGTTGACCTCGCCGCGCTCGATCCGCCCGATCACCGCCCGGTCGATGCCGGCGCGGTCGCCGAGCTGCTCCTGGCTGAGCCGCCGGGACTGCCGGAGCAAGCGCAGCCAGCGGCCGAAGTCGCGTAGCCGCGCCTCCGCGTCCGCCCGCTGCTGGGACCGCTCCATGACAGCCGGCACCTTACTGGGCTACCACTCGACCGGACGACGCGCGATCACACGTGGGATGGTACTAATACGTCCCACGTTCTAGGTCATCCGATGCAACCACCTAGGCTGGCAGGCCCCGCGATAGTCGACCCAGTGGGGCGGCCGGACCGGTCGGCTCCCGGCGCTTCCCGGGCCGGGGCCGACCGGCCTCACCCGATGCCGGCCGGCCTCACCCCAGGTCGGTCGGCCTCACCCTAGGTCGGTCGGCCTCACCCTAGGTCGGCCGGCCTCGCTCGAGGTCGGTCGGCCTCACCCGAGGTCGGCCAGGTCGGCGAGCACGGTGACGGGCCGGACGGAAAGCGCGTCGGCCAGCGCGAGCAGGTCGAGGTAGGTGAGGGCGGCGGGGTCACCCGCCTCCGCCCGCCGGTAGGCGTCGGGCTCGACGCCGGCCGCGCCGGCCAGCTCGGCCGGCTCGAGACCGGCCGCGGTGCGCAGCGCGCGCAGTCGTCGCCCGAGTGACAGTCCCCGGCCGCGCGTGCCGGGGTCGGGTCGGTCGTCCACAGCCGGGGCTCACGAGGTCCGGGTAACGGCGGGATCAGTCGTCGTTTGCACCCGTCCCTGCCTCCTGGTCCGGTTCACCGATCCCGGGAGCCTAGAGCCTTCCGCATCGCTGCGATTGCGCTTGCCGGCCAACCATCCGTTCGGGGGACGGCCGGTGCGGGCTCAGGCGGCGCTGCGGCCGCGGGGAAGCAGGCCTCCGCGCAGGTGACTGTGGTCGTTGTAGCGGACCAGCTCGACCTCGGCCCGCCACTGCGGGTGCTGGGCGAACCGCCACTCGGTCAGTGACGAGTTGACCGGGTCGAGCCAGGCCCGGGTGCGGCCGCCGAACGGCTCGATGTCCAACCAGCGCAGCATCGAGTGCACGACGACCCCGCCGTGGCAGACGACGACCACGGTCTCGCCGCGGTGCCGCTCGGCCAGCCGGTCGAGCCGGTGGGCCACCCGCGCCCGCATCTGCGCGTACGACTCGCCGCCCGGCTCCCGGGCCACGTCCGGGGACCACTCGGCCGGCGGCGGCCAGCGCTGGTCGTACTCCTCCCAGGCCATCCCGTCGCTCTCGGCGCTGGGGTGACCCTCGCAGAAGTCGCAGTCCTGTTCGATCTCCAGGTCGCCCAGCGCCGGCGCCAGGATCCGGGCGGTCTGCACGGCGCGGGCCATCACCGACGAGTAGAGCGCGGTGACGTCGGCCAGCTCGGCCGAGTCGGCCAGCCGGTCGCGCAGCGCCTCGGCCTGGCGTACGCCGAGCGCGGACAGCCCTTCGCAGCCGTGTCCGCCGACGACCCGCCGCTCCTGCGCCAGTGACTCGCCGTGGCGAACGAGCACGATCCGGGTCTGCCCCACGTCCCGACTGTACGTCCGGTCCCAGCCGTATGCGGGGCGGTCCGGCAGAGTGTCAGAACCCCGCCGGCAGCCGGGGCGAGTACGGCTCCTCGAGCTGCGCGGCCTCGTCGTCGGACAGCTCGAGATCGGCGGCGGCGATCGCGTCCTCGAGGTGCTCCGGCTTGGTCGCGCCGACGATCGGCGCGGTCACCGCCGGCTGGCGCAGCACCCAGGCCAGCGCGACCTGGGCCCGGGACACGCCGCGGGACTCGGCGATCTTGGCGACCGCCGCGACGATCCGGCGGTCGTCGTCGGAGTAGAGCGAGCCGCCGAACCGGTCGGATCGCGACCGCGCCGTGGTGGCGTCCCAGTCCCGGGTCAGCCGGCCGCGGGCCAGCGGGCTCCACGGGATCACCCCGATGCCCTCGTCCTGGCAGAGCGGCAGCATCTCCCGCTCCTCCTCGCGCTGCAGCAGGTTGTAGTGGTCCTGCATGCTGACGAACCGGGTCCACCCGTTGCGTTCGGCCACGTGCAGCGCCTTGCTGAACTGCCACGCCCACATCGAGGACGCGCCGATGTAGCGGGCCTTGCCGGCCTTCACCACGTCGTGCAGCGCCTCGAGGGTCTCCTCGATCGGCGTCCGGGAGTCCCAGCGGTGGATCTGGTAGAGGTCGACGTAGTCGGTGCCCAGCCTTCGGAGGCTGTGGTCGATCTCGGTCATGATCGCCTTGCGGGACAGGCCGGCCCCGTTGGCGTCCGGCCGCATCCGGCCGTGCACCTTGGTCGCGATGACGACGTCGTCGCGGCTGGCGAAGTCCTTCAGGGCCCGGCCGGTGATCTCCTCGCTGCTGCCGGCCGAGTAGACGTTCGCGGTGTCGAAGAAGGTGATCCCGGCCTCGATCGCCCGCCGGAAGAACGGGCGGGCGTCCTGTTCGCCGAGCGACCACTCGTGGCCGCCCCGGCCAGCCTCGCCGTAGCTCATGCAACCGAGGCAGATCCTCGACACCTGCAGCCCGGTGTTGCCCAGCCTTACGTACTGCATCCGCCTCGCCTCTCAGTCGGACAGCGCGGCCTCCGCCGCGGGCAGGTCGTCGTAGGTCTCCAGCACGGTGTCGAGGCCGGTCAGCCCGAGCAGCTTGCGGACCGGCTCGGAAGCCACCACGAGCACTCTGGTGTCCCGCTCGGAGCCGGTCCGGTGCGCCTGGACGAGCACGCCGAGGCCGCTGGAGTCGAGGAACGTGATCTGGCTCAGGTCGGCGATCACCGCACCGCCGCCGGGCAGGATCATCGACAGCAGGGTCGACTGGACCGGGCCGGCGGAGGTGAAGTCGATCTCGCCGGCCAGCCGGCAGCCCCGGTAGCCAGGCCCGCTGAACTGCTCGATCCGCGGACCGGCCGCGTCGAGATCGGATGCCACACCGAACGGCCTCCCCGCCCCGGGCCGGTTCCATGCGCGTTTGTGACCGCCCGGACCGGAGACGAGTACCGGACAGCGCAGTCGAGCGGAGGAGCCGTGATGAGTGGACCGGGGGAGACCAGACCGGCCGGCGAGGGCGTCAGCGACGAGGAGATGGCGCGGGAGGTCGCCGGGCAGACGTCGAGCGACCTCAAGGCCGACGACGTGTTCGAGCGGGAGGAGCAGGGGGCGGCGAGCGACACCGAGGCCGCCAAGGCCGACCCCGACGAGCTGCCGACCTGATCCGGCGCTCAGCCGATCTGGGTGGGACGGCGGCGGAGCTGCTGGAGCTGGACGGTGACCGACCAGAAGACCTCGGCCGGCGGCCGGGCGCCGTTCACCGTGATCAGCTCCTCCCGCTGGGCGTAGTAGTCGAGCATCGGCCGGGTCTTCGCCTCGAAGACCTGCAGCCGGTGCTCGATCACCTCGGGGGTGTCGTCCTTGCCCCGCCCCCGGGCGAGCAGCCGCCGGGTCAGCTCCCCGGTCGGCACCTCGAGGAAGACCGCGACCTCGACCGCCACGCCCAGCTCGGACGCGGTCTCGTACGCCGCCTTGGCCTGGTCGACGGTCCGCGGGAAGCCGTCCAGGACGTACCCGCCGGCCTGGCTGGCCGCGACCACCGGCTTGCGCAGCATGTCCATGACGATCGAGTCGGGCACCAGGTCGCCGCGGGCGAGGTATTGCTTGGCCGCGCGGCCGATCGTCGTGGTGTCCTCCACGTGCTTGCGGAGCAGGTCGCCGGACGAGATGTGGGCGATGCCGAAGCGCTCGGAGATCAGCGTCGCCTGGGTGCCCTTGCCCGCGCCGGGCGCCCCGATGAGCAGCATCCGCATCCCGGGTGCCTCCTTCGTCCGACCCGCGGGTGCAGGGTAGATCAGCCCGGGAACGTGCCCGCGCGCGGCAGCAGCGCCGGCGTCTCGTGCCCGAGCTGCTCGGACAGGTAGGTCGCGGTCGGCAGCAGCGCCGGCAGGTCGAAGCCGGTGGAGTAGCCCATCCGGGACAGCAGGTAGACCAGGTCGTCGGTGGCGATGTTGCCGGTCGCCTTCGGCGCGAACGGGCAGCCGCCGATGCCGCCGGCGCTGGAGTCGAGGACGGTCACCCCGTCCAGCACGGCCGCGTACGCGTTGGCGAAGCCGGTGTTGCGGGTGTTGTGGAAGTGGTAGCGCAGTGTCGGCCCGGATGGCGGCCCGGTCCCCACCGCGTCCCGGATCCGCGCGGTCAGCTCCCGCACCTGGCTCGGGACACCGACGCCGATCGTGTCGCCGAGCGCCAGCTCCTGCACCCCGGCCGCGGCTGCCTCGACCGCCAGCGACACCACCCGGTCGACCGGGACCTCGCCCTCGAACGGGCAGCCGAACGCGACCGACAGCGTCAGCGTGGTGAACAGCCCGGCCGCGCGGGCGTCGGCGATCACCGAGAGCGCGTCCCGCATGGCGTCCGCGGTGGACATGTTCTGGTTCTTCGCCGAGAAGGTGTCGGTGACCCCGACGACGGCGTTCACCTCGTCCACCCCGGTCCGCAGGGCCCGGTCGAGGCCGCGCCGGTTGAGCACGAGCCCGGCGTACGAGACACCGTCGCGGCGGGGGACCCGCTCCATCACGGCCTCGGCGTCGGCCATCGCCGGCACGAGCTTCGGGTGCGCGAACGAGACCGCCTCGACCCGCCGGGCGCCCGCGTCGACGAGCTGGGTGATCAGCTCGACCTTCGCGGCGGTGGACAGGTGCACCGACTCGTTCTGCAGCCCGTCGCGGGGACTGACCTCCACAATGGTGATGTCGCCGGACACGCCTTCGAGGCTACCGTCGGATACGTGACTCGAGAGCACGTCGACGTACTCATCGTGGGCGCCGGGATCTCCGGCATCGGCGCGGCCTGTCACCTGCAGGACCGCTGCCCGGGCAAGACCTGGGCGATCCTCGAGGCCAGGGACGCCCTCGGCGGCACCTGGGACCTGTTCCGGTTCCCGGGCGTGCGGTCCGACTCGGACATGCTCACGCTCGGGTACGAGTTCCGACCGTGGACCGGGGTGAGCACGCTCGCCGACGGCACCGCGATCCGGGAGTACCTGCGCGACACCGCCCGCGAGCGCGGCATCGACACCAAGATCCGGTACGGGCACCGGGTGGTCTCGGCCGACTGGTCGAGCGCCGACCGCCGGTGGTCGGTGACGATCGAGAGCGACGTCGGCCGCACCGAGCTGACCTGCGGCTTCCTCTACTCCTGCACGGGCTACTACCGCTACGACGAGGGCTACCGGCCGGAGTTCCCCGGCGAGGCGCGGTTCGCCGGGCCGATCGTGCACCCGCAGCAGTGGCCCGCCGACCTCGACCACACCGGCAAGCGGGTGATCGTGATCGGCAGCGGGGCGACCGCGGTCACCGTGGTCCCGGCGATGGCCCGCGACGCCGCGCACGTGACGATGCTGCAGCGCTCGCCGAGCTACATCCTCACCCTGCCGTCGCAGGACCCGGTGCTGATCGGGCTGCGCCGGGTGCTGCCCGACCGGCTCGCGACGAAGCTCGCCCGCGGCAAGAACATGGCCATCCAGATCGCGATCTACCAGTTCGCCCGGCGGGCGCCGCGCACCGCCCGGAAGGTGCTGCAGGGCGCGGTGCGCCGCCAGCTGCCGCCGGGCTACCCGGTCGACACCCACTTCCGCCCGGCGTACGACCCGTGGGACCAGCGGCTGTGCCTGGTCCCGGACGGCGACCTGTTCGCCGCGATCAGCGCCGGCCGGGTGACGATGGTCACCGACACGATCGACACGTTCACCGAGACCGGCATCCGGCTCGGGTCGGGGGCCGAGCTCGAGGCGGACATCGTCGTCTGCGCCACCGGGCTGAGCCTGCTCGCCGCGGGCGGGATGGCGCTGTCCGTCGACGGGGCTCCGGTCTCGATGGCCGACGCGGTCACGTACAAGGGGATGATGCTGACCGGTGTGCCCAACTTCGCGCTCGCGATCGGCTACACCAACGCGTCCTGGACGCTCAAGGTCGACCTGGTCAGCGAGTACGTCTGCCGGCTGCTGAGCGAGATGGACCGCGCCGGCAGCACGGTGGTCACGCCGCTGCCGCCGCCGCCGGGGCCACGCCTGCCGCTGCTCGACCTGCGGGCCAACTACGTCAGGCGCGGCGTCGACGCGCTGCCTCGGCAGGCCCGGGCACGGCCGTGGCGGCTCAACCAGAACTACGCCAGGGACGTGGTGCTGTTCCGGCACGGCCCGGTCACCGACGCGGTCGAGTTCCGCTGACCGACCCGGCCCCGGCCCGCAAGGTCTCCACCACCGGCCAGCCGATCAGCCAGACGGCGAGGACCACGGCCAGCCGCCAGAGCCAGCTCAGCAGCGCGGTCGAGTCGGCGCGCCCACCGACCATCGCGACCGCGCCGAGCAGCAACGCGGCGCTCACCGCGGCGGCCAGGCAGGCCCGGCCGAACTCACGCCACTCCATCCGCAGCCGGGCCGGCGTGCCGCTGGCCGGCTTGGGCTCGGGCGGCGGTCCGCCGGCGAAGCGGTGGGCGAAGCGCACGTCGGCCCAGCGCACCATCGCCGGCCCGAACACGACCGAGAACCCGAGGTAGACCGCGGCCAGGCCGTGCCCGACCCGCGGTGTCGCCCCGCCCCGCAGGTCGACCACGCTGACCGCGAGCAGGACGAGGTCGACCACCGGCACGGCGGCCAGCAGCACCGTGCTCAGCCGCCGCCGGCGCAGCACGTACCGGCTGACGAGACCGGCCGCGAGCACCACCCAGAACCCGATCTCGCAGGTCACGATGACTGCGATGAGCACGACTGCCGCCTTTCTCGTACGACCGTACGGAAAACGGTAGTCGTACGATCGTGCTATAACAACGGCGTGCCCCGTGTCGTCGATCACGCCGTCCGCCGGCAGGACCTGGCCGCGGCGCTCTGGCGGGTGGTCCGGGACGAGGGCATCCAGCAGGTCTCGGTACGCAGCGTCGCCGCGGCCGCCGGCACGTCGCCGAGCGCGCTGCGGCACTACTTCCGGACCCAGGACGAGCTGCTCGGCTTCGCGCTGCAGGCGATGGTCGTCCGGGTCCGCGACCGGGTGATCCCGATGCTGCCCACCCTGAGCGGTCGCGAGGGCGCGCTCGGGCTGCTCGAGCAGCTGCTGCCGATGGACGCCGAGCGGCGCGACGAGGTGGCCGTCTACTTCGCGTTCCTCGGCCGGTCGGTGGCCGACGCCGCGCTCACCGCGATCCGGGACGACGCCGAGGCCCAGTCCCGGGCGGTGGTCCGGCGGGCGGTCGAGCTGGTGGCCGAGGCCGGCGGGCTCGGGCCGGGCCGGGACGCGGACACCGAGACCGATCGCTTCTACCCGATGATGGACGGGTTGGCGCTGCACGGCGCGCTCTGGCCGGACCGCTATCCGCCGGCGCACCTGCGGTCGGTGATCGAGGCGCACCTGGAGGAGCTGGCCCGATGAACGACTACGTGTTCACCGGCGGGGTCGCGGTGGTGACCGGCGCGGCGAGCGGGATCGGGGCGGCGCTCGCGGCCGAGCTCGGCCGGCGCGGGGCCCGGCTGGTGCTGCTCGACCGGGACGCCGACCGGCTGGCCAAGGTCGCCGCGCCGCTGGCCGCCGAGACCGTGGTCGTCGACCTCGCCGACGCCGCGGCCGTCGTCGCCGCCGGGGAGCGGATCAGGGCCGCGCACCCGCGGGTGCGGCTGCTGGTCAACAACGCCGGCATCGCCCTCGGCGGCCGGTTCGAGCAGGTCACGCTCGACCAGTACGAGGAGGTCGTCGACGTCAACTTCCGGGCCGTGGTCCGGCTGACGCACACCCTGCTGCCGGCGCTGCGGGCCGAGCCCGGCTCCCACCTGGTCACCGTGTCCTCGCTGTTCGGGCTGATCGCGCCGGCCGGGCAGAGCGCGTACGCGGCGAGCAAGTTCGCCGTCCGCGGCTTCTCCGAGGCGCTGCGGCAGGAGCTGGCCGGCGAGGTCGGCGTGACCACCGTGCACCCGGGCGGGATCCGGACCAGGATCGCCGAGTCGGCCCGGGTCGGCGCCGGGGTCGACCCGGCCGAGTACGAGCGGGAGCGGAAGGTGTGGGCCGCGCTGCTGTCGATCCCGCCGGAGCGGGCCGCCGCGCAGATCGCCGCGGCGGTCGAGCACCGCCGGCCCAGGGTCCTGATCGGCGGCTCGGCCAGGGCCCTCGACCTGCTGGCCCGGCTGCTGCCGACCGGGTGGACGCGGGTCTACGGGGCCGGCCAGCAGGGCGTCCGGGCGCTGGCGGTCAGGCAGGCGGCCCGCCGGTCCGGCTGACCGCGCCGCCCGGCCGGGCGCTGGCGGTCAGGCAGGCGGCCCGCCGGTCCGGCTGACCGCGCCGCCCGGCCGGGCGCTCGCGGTCAGGCAGGCGGCCCGCCGGTCCGGCTGACCGCGCCGGCCGGCCGAGCCGCGCCCCCGCCCGCCGGTCCGTCCATCGGGTCGCTTCCCGCCCCGCCGGGCGGGCGTTCGGGCAGGTCGGTGAGGGGGTCGTCGACGGAGCGCATGCCGGGGGAGGCGGCGCTGGCGACGGCGACCGGGACCATCGCCAGCCCGAAGACGAGCAGGGCCCGGCTGGCGCCGAGCTTGTCGGCCAGCACGCCCCCGAGCAGCGTGCCGATCGGGATCGTGCCCCAGGCGACGATCCGGCCGACGCTGCGGACCCGGCCGAAGATCTCCTCCGGCACCAGCCGATACATCCGGGCCGCGATCACCACGTTGTACGGCGCCCCGAACAGGTTGATCACGAACACCAGCACGGCCAGCCAGACCAGCGATGGCGCGAACGCCAGCGCGATCCCGACCGCGGTCCACAGCCAGGCGACGGCGACGAGCACGAGCCGCCCGGACAGCCGCCGCTGGATCGCCGGCGCGGCCACGGCGCCGAGGATCCCGCCGGCCCCGTACGCGGCCAGCATGAGCCCGATCTGACCCGGGCTGCCGCCGAGCCGCTGGGCCCGCACGATCAGCACCAGGAACGTGCCGTTGAAGACCAGGTTCATCCAGCCGACGATGCCGACGGTCTCGCGCAGGAACGCCGAGCGCCGGACGAACCGCATCCCCTCCGCGATCCGGGTCCGCAGCCGGTCGGTGGTCGGCGCCCGCTCGCCCTGCAGCCTGGTCCGGATCGCCGCGACCGCACCGCCGGAGAGCAGGTAGCTGGCCGCGTCCACGGCGAACGGCAGCGCCGGCGCGATCGCGAACAGCGCCCCGCCCAGCGGCTGGCCGACCAGGTCGGCGCCCTGGGTGCGGGCCTGGTTCCAGGCCACCGCGGTCGGCACCTGCTCGGCGGCCACCAGCCGCGGCAGCGCGGCGCCCTCGGCCAGGTCGAACAGCACGAACAGGCCGCCCTCGACGAACGCGACGGCGACCAGCTGGGGCACGGTCACCGCGTGAATGCCGCCGAGCGCCGCGGTCACCGCGATGCTGCCGAGCGCGAGCATCCGGCCGAGCTCACAGGCCACCATCGTCCGGCGCCGGTCCCACCGGTCCACCCAGGCCCCGCCGGGCAGGTAGAGCAGCAGGAACGGCAGCGTCTGCGCGAAGCCGACCACGCCGGCCAGCGTCGGCGAGCCGGTCAACAGCAGGACCAGCAGCGGGTACGCCACCGACGTCACCCGGGTGCCGACGGTCGAGACGACCTGACTCGACCACAGCAGGGCGAAGTCGCGGTTGCGGCGCAGCGGAACCGCCGGCGTCACCATGACGCCACTATGACGTCAGGCTAGCCGTCAGTCAACGTCATTCTGCCGTCAGAGAAGCGGCGAGTCAGCTGACGAAGATCACGACCAGCGCGACGATCACGATCACCACGGCGGCCGCGACCAGCACGTACGCCGTGCGCATGCCGCGTCGGTCGTCCTCCTGCGCTCCCCGCTCCACGAACGCCCGGAACATCTGGGTGTTCGCCGGGTCCTGTCTCTCCTCGGGCATGCGCGGCACCCTACGCCCAGGATCCACCGTCCGGTGGACCCGGCGGATCCACCGGGATTCGCCCGCACGATGGCCGCGCGGCCGATCCGGACCGCCGCACCGGCGCCGACGCTGGAGGCATGGCGGTCATCGAGGTGCACGAGCTGCACAAGCGGTACGGCGGGACGGTCGCGCTGGACGGGGTCAGCTTCGAGGTGCGGGCCGGCGAGGTCTTCGGTCTGCTCGGCCCCAACGGCGCCGGCAAGACGACGACGGTGGAGATCCTGGAGGGCCTGCGCACGCCGGACTCCGGCACGGTGCGGGTGCTCGGCCTCGACCCGATGCGGTCCGGCCCGCAGCTGCGCGAGCGGGTCGGCGTCCAGCTGCAGCAGGCCCAGCTGCAGGAGAAGATCAGGGTCGGCGAGGCACTCGAGCTCTACGCCGGCTTCTACCGCGACCCGCGCCCGGTCGGCGAGCTGCTCGACGAGTGGGGGCTCGCGGCCAAGCGGGACACCGCGTTCGCGAAGCTCTCCGGCGGCCAGCAGCAGCGGCTGTTCCTCGCGCTGGCCCTGCTCGGCCGACCCGAGCTGGTGTTCTTCGACGAGATCACCGCCGGCCTCGACCCGGCGGCGCGCCGGCAGACCTGGGACCTGGTCCGCCGGGTCCGCGACAGCGGGGTCACGGTCGTGCTGGTCAGCCACCTCATGGACGAGGTCGAGGAGCTCTGCGACCGGGTCGCGATCCTCGACCGCGGCCGGATCGTCGCCCTGGACACGCCGACCGCGCTGATCGCGGGCTCGGGCAGCGAGCAGCGGATGCGGCTGCGCCCGGTGGGCGTGGTCCCGGCCGGGCTGGTCGAGGACGTTCCCGGGGTCACCGGCGTGACCCGGTCCGGCAGCCAGCTGATCGTCACCGGCACGGGCGAGTTCGCCACCGGCGTGACCGCCGCGCTGGCCAGGGCCCAGGTGGTGGCGGCCGACCTGCGGCTGGAGCAGCGCACGCTCGACGACGCGTTCCTCGCGCTGACCGGCCGCCCGCTGGACGACGACAAGAACGACGACAAGGAACTGGAGGCGGCCCGATGAGCGAGCCCGAGCGCCCGCAGGGCGAGCGGACAGCGACGAGGGCCGGTGGCCTGGCGCTTGCGCCCGGCGACCGGTCCGAGGAGCGGACACCGCGCGCGCTCGCGGCGATGACGAAGACCGAGACCAAGCTGTTCTTCCGGGAGCCGCTGCTGCCGGCGCTGGTGCTCGCGCTGCCGGTGCTGCTGGTCATCGGCTTCGGCCTGATCCCCGGGTTCGGCGACCCGAGCTCGGACCTGTCCGGGCAGTCCGGCACCGAGTACATCGCCTCGATCGGGGTGGCGATCGTGCTGGCCGTGCTCGGCCTGTCGATCCTGCCGACGACGCTGGCGACGTACCGGGAGCGCGGCGTGCTGCGCCGGCTGCGGGCCACCCCGGTCACGCCGCGGGCGCTGCTCGGCGCCCAGCTGCTGCTGGTCGGCGGGGCCACGGTCGCCGCCACCGTGCTGCTGGTCCTGGTCGCGTCGCTCGGCTTCGGGGTGGCGGTGCCGCGCAACCCGGCCGGGTTCGCGCTCGCGGTCGTGCTCGGCGCGGCGTCGCTGCTGTCGATCGGGCTCATGGTCGCCGCGGTCGCACCGACCGCGAAGGCATCCAACGCGATCGGGATGACGATCTTCTTCCCGAGCATGTTCCTGGCCGGCGTGTACGTCCCGCGCGAGACGTTCGCCCCGTTCCTGCGGCACGTCAGCGACGGGACGCCGCTCGGCGCGGCGCTGCAGGCGGTCCGGGACAGCTGGCAGGGCTCCTGGCCGCACCCGGTGCACCTGGTGACAATGGCCGGGTGGACCCTGGTCGCCGTGGTGGTCGCGGCCCGGACGTTCCGCTGGGAGTGACGCCGTGAGCACGCCGCACGAGTCGCAGGAGCTGGCCCGGCTGGCCGAGCTGGGCCGGTTCACCGAGCTCGGCCGGGAGACCGAGCAGCTCCGGGAGACCGAGCTGGCCCGGCTGACCGAGCTGGAGCGCTGGGGCTCGATCCAGCGCTACGTCCCGTACGGCGGGCTCGTCATCGGCACAGTGCTGACCCTGCTGGTGCGCGACGTCGACTGGCCGGCCTGGTGGGTCGACGTCGCGCTCGCCGGCGCCGCCGCGCTCTGGGTCCGGCTCTGCCGGCCGGAGTTCGGCAGCCGGCCGGTGCCAGGGCCGGTGTTCTTCGTCGGGTGGACCCTGCTCGCCGGTGCGCTGGTGGTCTGCAGCCCGTGGAACGGGTTCGTCGCGTTCGTGGGCTACCTGTTCGCGCTGGAGCTGCTGCCGGGCCGGTGGCGGTTCGCCGGCGTCGTGGTCACCGCGGTGCTGGCCGCGACCTCGCAGCTGGGCGGCCTGCCCCCGGCGACCGGCGGCGGGCTGGCCGTCTGGGGCGCGGTGGTCCTCGTGAACGCCCTGCTGGCCAGCTGGTTCGGCTACTACGGCTGGCTCACCGACGAGCAGAGCGCCGCCCGCAAGCGGGCCATCGACGAGCTCAACGACGCCAACGAGCGGCTCGCCGCGGCGATGGCGGAGAACGCGCAGCTGCAGGCGCAGCTGGTCGCCTCGGCGCGGGACGCCGGCGTACGCGACGAGCGCGAGCGGCTGGCCCGGGAGATCCACGACACGCTGGCCCAGGGCCTGGCCGGGATCGTCGCCCAGCTGCAGGCGGCTCGGACGGCGAACGGGACCGGCCAGGAGCGGCACCTGGACACCGCCGCCGAGCTGGCCCGCTCCACGCTGGTCGAGGCGCGCCGGTCGGTGCAGGCGCTGCGGCCCGAGCCGCTGGAGGACGCCCGGCTGCCGGACGCGCTGGCCGACGTGGCCGCCCGCTGGTCCGAGGTAAGCGGGGTGCCGGCCGCGGTCACCACCACCGGCACCGCCCGGCAGCTGCATCCCGAGGTGGAGATCGCGCTGCTGCGGACCGGGCAGGAGGCGCTGGCCAACGTGGGCAAGCACGCGGGCGCCAGCCGGGTCGGCGTGACGCTGTCGTACATGGAGGACGTGGTGACACTGGACGTGCGGGACGACGGGATCGGGTTCGATCCGGCGGGCCTGCCGCAGGAGGTTGCCGACGGCAGCGGCTTCGGGCTGACCGGGATGCGGCAGCGGGTGTCCCGGGTGGCCGGGCGGCTGGAGGTCGAGTCGGCGCCGGGGGAGGGGACGGCGGTGTCCGCGACGGTGCCGGCGATCCCGGCGTGAGCGAGCGGGAGGGCACCATCCGGGTGCTCATCGTCGACGACCACCCGGTGGTCCGGGACGGGCTGCGCGGGATGTTCAGCCGCGAGTCCGGCTTCGAGGTGGTCGGTGAGGCGGCCAGCGGCGACGAGGCGGTCACCCTGGTCGGCGCGCTCGACCCGGACGTGGTTCTGATGGACCTGCGCATGCCCGGCGTCGACGGGGTCACCGCGACCGGCCGGATCACCCGCAGCGGCGCGAGTGCCCGGGTCCTGGTCCTCACCACCTACGACACGGACTCCGACGTGCTGCCGGCGATCGAGGCCGGCGCGACCGGCTACCTGCTCAAGGACTCGCGGGCGGACGAGCTGTTCCGGGCGGTGCGTGCGGCGGCGCGGGGTGAGGCGGTGCTGTCGCCGTCGGTGGCGACCCGGCTGCTCGGCTCGGTCCGCCGCCCGGCGCAGGAGCCGCTGTCCGCCCGCGAGCAGGAGGTGCTCGAGCTGGTCGCCCGCGGCGCCACCAACCGGGAGGCGGCCCGCCGGCTGTTCGTCTCCGAGGCGACCGTGAAGACGCACCTGCTGCACGTCTACGCCAAGCTCGGCGTCAACGACCGGGCCGCCGCGGTGGCCGAGGCCTTCCAGCGCGGCCTGCTCACCCGCCGCTGACTCCTCGGCGCGCCGCGACCTGCCAGGAGTGATGCTCGACGGGGACTGCCTCAGCTGAGCCCGGAGTCGAGCAGCGCGACCAGCCGGGTGTAGCTCTCGTCCACGTCCTGCGGCAGGCCGAAGCCGCCGGCCGCCTCCAGCGTGACGAAGCCGTGCAGGGCGCTGCGGACGGCCCTGGTCGCGTGCACGGTCTGCTCGTCGTCCAGGCCGTAGCCGCGCAGGACCGCGTAGACCAGCTCGGTCAGCCGGCCCGCGCCGGCGACCAGCTCGGCGTCGGCCGGGTCCGGCGCCCGCTGGATCGCGCCGTACCGGCCCGGGTGCGCCTCGGCGTACGCGCGCCAGGCGGTGGCGCAGGCCAGCAGCGCGTCCCGGCCGGACCGGCCGACAGTGGCCGCGCCGAGTGCCTCGGTGAGGTCGCGCAGGCCGGCCAGCGCGAGCCGGCGGTGCAGGTCGTCGAGGCCGCGGACGTGCTTGTAGAGCGAGGGCACCCGCACGCCGAGCCGCTCGGCGAGCGGCGCCAGCGACAGCGCCTGGAGCCCGCGCTCGTCGGCCAGCGCCGCCGCCTCCGCCACCACGCGGTCCGGGGTGAGCCGCGGCCGGGCGCCGGTCACGCGAGCTTGGCCACGAACGCGGCGACCGCGGAGGCGACCTCGTCCACGGCCTCGGCCTGCGGGTAGTGCCCGACGCCCTCGACCATCAGCACCTCGGCCGGGCCGCCGAGGTGGTCGGCGGTGAACCTGGCCTCGGCGGCCGGGTCCGGGAAGTCCGGGTCCTTGCTGCCCATGACGACCAGGGCGGGGGCGTGCACCCTCGGCAGCAGCGGCGTGGTGTGCCGGTGGGTGCCCTCGTCGGTGGTCATCCGGCCGAGCGCGTCGTAACCGTGCGGCCGCTTGAGGTTCGCCGCCAGCTCCGCCTTGCGCGCCGCGTAGTTGGCCGGCCTGCGCTTGAAGAACGACGGCCAGGCCATCGCCGTCCACAGTGGACGGCCGGGGAAAGGGCGGTGGAAGAGGGCGAAGAGGGCCTTCTGCAGCACGGACTCCTTGCCGTCGCGGACGAACGCGCCGAGCAGCACCAGGCCGCTGACCGCCTCGGGCTCGCGGGCGGCGGCGACCACCGCGGCGCTGCCGGAGTAGCTGTTGCAGATCAGGACGCCGCCGCCGCCGTGCGCGTGCAGGAGGGCGAGCAGGTCGTCGGCGACCGCGCTCACGCCGTACGCATCCCAGCCCGTGCTGGACTCGCCGTGCCCGCGCAGGTCGGCATTCACCACCCGGGCGCCCTCGGCGGCCAGCCGCTGCGCCAGCTCGTCGAACGTGGAGCGCAGGTCGCCCATGCCAGGGGACAGCACGACCAGCCGGCCGTCGGGGTCACCGGTCAGCTCGTACGCCAGCCGACCGCCGGGCCGGTCCAGATACCGTGTCGTCGTCATGGCTAATATTATTAGCCATATAGCTAACGTCGTCAACTGGGAGCCGCCACGGCACCCCGCCGCGGGCGTCGATCCGCAGCGTGAGCACGAAGCCGACCAGCACCAGCACGTGCAGCAGGTAGAGCCAGAGCCCGACCGCGACCATCCCGCCGACCTCGGTGAAGCCGCCGAACGGCACCCCGAGCCGCAGCGGCAGGGACAGGAACAGCACGAACCCCTGGACGAACCCGGCCACGAACGACCCGGTCACCGCGCCACCCCAGAGGCTGGCCAGCCAGCCCGGCCGGGCCGGGGACACCACCCGGTAGACCCAGGTCAGGGTCAGCGACAGCACCACCCAGTCGGTGAGGAACGCGATGACGATCGCGAGCAGCACCGACGCCCCGCCGGAGGAGAACAGCCGGGCCAGCGTCGGGGTCACCAACAACACCGCCAGCAGCAGCACCGGCGCCGGCACGAACAGTGGCAGTACCGCGGCCCGGCCGCGCCAGCCGACCAGCCGGTCCCGCGCGTCGGTCAGCGAGACGAACGCCCGCCGCAGGCCCTCGCCGTAGAACGTCGCCGGCAGCAGCACCGCGACGGCGACGGCCACCGGCAGCCGCAGCCCGGCAGCGACGGTTGCCTCGGCCACGTGCGGCGCGCCCAGCTGGTCCGGCAGCGCCTCGGCCAGCGAACGGCCAAGCTCCCGGACCCGCGCGGCGCCGACCAGCCGGGCGGCCAGCCACACCGAGACGAGCACGCTCGGCACCAGCGCGATGCCGGCGTAGAAGGTCACCCCGGCGGCGTACAGCGCGACGTCGTGCCCGCGCAGCGCCCGGACCGTCTCGCCCAGGAGCCGGCCGAGCCGCCGGAGGAATCCCATGCCCCCTTTGCTACCCGCGCGGCGCGGTTCCCGCCTGGCGAGACAGCCCTACTCGCCGGAGACCTCGGCCCGGTCCGAGGACCACTGGGTGTGGAAGATCCCGTCCTTGTCGACCCGGCGGTAGGTGTGCGCGCCGAACAGGTCGCGCAGTCCCTGTACCAGCGCGGCCGGCAGCCGCTCGGCCCGCAGCCCGTCGTAGTACGCCAGCGCCGAGGAGAAGCCGGGCGTCGGCACGCCGACCCGGGCCGCGGCCGCGACCACCCGCCGCCACGCCTCCTGGCCGTCGGCGACCGCGGCGGTGAAGTAGTCGTCGACCAGCAGCGAGGGCAGTGCCGGGTCCCGGTCGTACGCCTCCTTGATCCGGTTGAGGAACCGGGCCCGGATGATGCAGCCGCCGCGCCAGATCGTCGCCATCGCGCCACGGTCGATGTCCCAGCCGTACTCGGCGGCGCCGGCGGTGATCTCGTCGAAGCCCTGTGCGTACGCGACGACCTTCGAGGCGTAGAGCGCCTTGCGGACGTCGTCGACGAAGCCGTCCCGGCCGACCGCGCCGTCCGCGGCCGGGCCGGGCAACCCGCGCGCGGCCCGGCGCTGCTCGGCGTGCCCGGACAGCGAACGGGCGAACACCGCCTCGGCGATCCCGCTGACCGGCACCCCGAGGTCGAGCGCGGTCTGCACGGTCCAGCGGCCGGTGCCCTTCTGCTCGGCCTGGTCGAGCATCACGTCGACGAACGGCTGACCGGTCGCCGCGTCGGTGTGGGACAGCACCTCGGCGGTGATCTCGATGAGGAACGACTCGAGGTCGCCGGAGTTCCACTCCCGGAACACGTCGGCGATCTCGGCCGGCGCCATCCCCAGCCCGCGCCGGAGCAGGTCGTACGCCTCGGCGATCAGCTGCATGTCGGCGTACTCGATGCCGTTGTGCACCATCTTCACGAAGTGGCCGGCGCCGTCGGCGCCGACGTGCGTGCAGCACGGCGTGCCGTCGACGTGGGCGGAGATCGACTCCAGCAGCGGACCGAGCGACGCGTACGCCTCCCTGGTGCCGCCGGGCATGATGCTCGGCCCGTTGAGCGCGCCCTCCTCGCCGCCGGAGATCCCGGTGCCGACGAAGTGGATGCCGCGCTCGCGCAGCGCCGCCTCGCGCCGCCTGGTGTCGGCGAAGTGCGCGTTGCCGCCGTCGACGAGGATGTCGCCCGGCTCCAGCAGCGGCGCGAGCTGGTCGATCACCGCGTCGGTCGGGCCGCCGGCCTTGACCATGATCACGATCCGGCGCGGCCGCTCCAGCGACGCGACGAACTCCTCGGACGTGTACGACGGCAGGAACGTGCCCTCGTGCCCGAACTCCTCGATCAGGCCCCTGGTCTTGGCGTCGGTGCGGTTGTGCACCGCCACCGCGTGCCCGTGCCGGGCGAAGTTGCGGGCCAGGTTGCTGCCCATCACGGCCAGGCCGGTGACGCCGATCTGCGCGCTCTCGCTCATGGCCGCCAGCCTTTCCGGCCGGACCGGTGCCGTCAACGCGAACGCCACGCACGGCGGCAGTTGACAGGCCCGTGTCCAGAAGGGTGAGGTGTCGCGCATGCCCCGGTTCCTCCCCCGCGCCGCGGGCCTGACCGTGCTGACCGCCGTCGCGGTCGCAGGCTGTTCGTCCTCGGGTGACGGGCCGACCGGGCTGCCGTCCGGCCCCGGCCTCACCACGACCGCGGCCGCGCCGAGCTCGACCGCGCCGAGCTCGACCGCCCCGTCGCCGGAGCCGAGCGTCGGCACCCGGCGCTCGCCGATCCGCTGGCTCGGGCCGGACGCGACCGGCGGCGCGGCGCCCGTGCAGGAGGCGACCCGGTCGTACTGGTCGATGGTGGTGCGGCTGGCCGAGAAGCCGGACCCGGACGACCCGCAGATCGCGCAGCTGTCCGTCGACCCGCAGGCCGGTCAGCTGGTCACGCTGTTCACCAACGTCAAGGCCCAGGGGGTCGTCCAGCGCGGACCGATCGACGGCTCGGTCACGGTCAGCCAGGTCGGCGGCTCGACCGCGACCGCGACCAGCTGCCTCGACCAGACCCTGACCCGGCTTTACGACCGGGCCGGCGCGCCGCGGCCGGGCTCGCGCGGGACGAAGTCGCCGTTCGCGGTGAGGCTGACGCGGGCGGGCGGCACCTGGAAGGTCTCCGACGTGGAAAGCAGCGGGGCGAACTGCACGCTGCCGGAGTAGGCCGCGCACAGTGATCACAGCGGCGGTGAGGGTGACGCTTCTGGACCGAATCCGTCGCAAGGTGTACTAATTCCTGGCAACCTGGACGGGTAGTGGACGGGAAGGGATCGGGATGCAGCGCACGGCTGTGCGGAGAGCTGGTCTTGTCGTCGCCCCGTTGCTGCTCGCGGCCGCCGGCGCGGTCGCCACCGCGACCCCCGCCGCGGCCGCGGGTTCCGGCGGCTGCGTCTCGATCGTCAGCTGCGCGTCCAACCACGACGGCACGATCGGCGCCGGCGCCTCGTACGTGAAGATCACCGTCAACGGCGGCAACTACGGCTCGCCCGGCGGCAAGGTCGTCTCGGTGCCGAACGCGGTGCCGCCGCCCTGCTGGTACAACAAGGGCCGGTCCGGTGCGGAGATGTACGCGGACTCCAACGACCCGTACTACTACGGCCTGGCCCACCACGTCGGCGAGAACCACGACGACTGGTTCCCGCCCGAGATCGACGGCCACAAGGACGACGACGGCAACTGGTACTCGTGGGAGTGCAGCTCCGGCAACTTCGACGGGTCCATCCAGGACTTCTTCAAGTACGTCGACCAATGGACCGCGAACAACCCGGACCTGGTCTGGGTGCCGGCCGGCCAGCTCCCGCCGCAGCCGCCGGTCCCGCCGCAGATCCTCGTCCAGATCGCCCGCGACTACGTCGAGCAGCTCGTGCGGATGCCGGTGGTCAACTTCAACCCGGCGGAGCGCAGCTTCGTCCGGCTGCCGACCTGGATGTGGTTCGACCCGGCGGCCTGGCAGGACATCTCGGTGACCGCACAGGCCGGCGGACCGCCGGTGACCGTCACCGCGAGCCCGGCGCACGTCGCGGTATCCGGCGTGCCGGCCGGCAGCGACGTGGACACCCGGTGCGCCAACGGTGGCCGGCCGTACAGCGCCGGCGGCAGCACCGACTGCCAGATCACCTTCAGCGAGGCCTCCGGCACCCAGCCCGGCCAGCAGTGGCACTTCCAGGTCGCGCTGACCTGGAACGTGAGCGCGACCAACGCCACGCTCGAGGGGCCGCCGACGATCACCCGCGCCGGCGACCAGGCGCTGACCGTGCTCGAGGCCCAGGCCGTCGCCGGCGACCCGGGCAACTGACCCGCGCCGGCCGGTGCCGGCCGGTGCCGACCCGCGCCGGCCGGTGCCGACCCGGGTCAGCCGGTCAGGGCGGCCACCGCGGTGACGAAGACCTTGCCGATCGAGCGCGGGTCCGGCGAGGCGAACTGCAGCCCGTCGGTCACCCTGGCCACCTGCGCCAGCGCGGCCTGGTCGGCGCCGGTGCCGTAGGCCAGCGTCACCAGGTGGACCGGCTTCGCCGGGTCGTGCAGCGCCCGCAGCCGGCTCAGCAGCTGGCCGAGGGTGATGCTGCCGGGGTCCTCGTTCTTGCCGTCGCTGATCACCACGACCGTGTTCACCGCGTCCGGCCGGAACGCCGCGGTCGCGCTCTGGTAGGCCGCCAGGATGCTGTCGTAGAGCCCGGTCGCGGTGCGCGGCACCATCTGCCGGTACGCGGCGACCGACGCGACCAGCCGGTTCGGGAACGGGCCGACCCGCTGCCCGACCGGCCCGAGCGGCACCAGCACCCGGTAGTCCCGGTCGCCGTCGAGCTCCCGGGAGAACTCCCACAGCCCGACCGAGTCGGCCGGGTCGAAGAAGCCGAGCGCCGCCTGCGCCGCGGCCCTGGCCACGTCGAGCTTCGACTGCCCGCTGCCCGGCACCGGGTCGGCCATCGAACCGGACACGTCGAACAGGCCGAGCAGCGAGAGCCGCCGGGTCAGCAGCCGCCAGGCCTGGCGGGCCGCGGTCGGCCCGTCGACCGCCTGCTGCGGGACCGGGCCCAGCGGCAGGAGCGAGTCGCTCCGCAGCCCGGCCGCGAGCTCCGTGCCGGCCACGCCGTCGGCGGTGCGCAGCCCGTACTGGTCGAGCCGGCCCTGCACCCCCGGCGACAGCAGCCAGCTGCGGAAGTCGGCGGCGGCGGCCCGGTCGGCGGCGTCGATCCAGCTGCCGTTCGGGACCACGTACGGGTAGTCGGCGGCGAGCTGCCCGTCGACCGGGTAGGCGACCGACAGCACGATCGCCGGGCTGTCCCGGTCGTACTTCCAGACGTCCTGCTCGTACGTGGCGATCAGGCCGAGCGACGAGACCGCCTCGGCCACCGTGCTGGTCTTCGCCACCTCGGCCATGAGCTGGTCGCCGCTGGTCGCGGTCGCCCGTAGCGTCCGGGCCAGCCCGAGCAGCGCCTGCTGCACGTCCGCGCGCTGGAACTGGGCCGCGTCCACGTCAGGGGTCGGGGTCTGGGTCTGCACGCCCACCAGCGCCAGCAGCAGACCGGTGCCGAGCGGGGTGCTGCCCGGGTCGGTGGTGGTCACCGTGATCGGGCCCCACTCGGGGTGGCCGAAGCCGGGCTGGCCCCAGCCGCGCCGGTCGGCCAGCCGCGCGGACAGCGCCGCGAGCGGCGGCTGGCCGCCAGCCCGGCCGGCGAGCAGCCGCAGCGCGTCGCTCGGCGCGGCCAGCACGGCCGGCGAGGTGGCGACCGGCGGCGTCGGCACGGCGAGCACCTTCCGGCCCTCCGGCCGGGCCCGCGCCAGCGTGACCGAGGTCGTCGACTGCGGGATCCAGACGTCCGGCGGGGTCGGCGCGCCCGGGAAGGCGACCGGCTGCAGCGACTGCTGGGCCTGGTCCTGGGTCAGCGTCTCGACCTTGACCTGGACGCAGCGGCCGGCCACCGTCCGGTGCTCGTCCGTGTACGAGGCGGCGAGCGGGCCCAGCCACGGTGTCACGGCCGGCGCCGCGCCGACGGTCAACGTGCCGGCCGGCGCGGTGCAGGTCGGCGGCGCGGACGAGGAGTCGGCCGACAGCACCCGGACGGCCCCCGCGGACGCCGCGCCGAGCGACAGGACGAGTACGCCGACGAGCACCGGGCCACGCCCGATCCGTCCCCCGGACCTGCTGTGCCGTGCCACCCGAGAAGTCCCCTCGCCGCGTGCCGTCTCCCCCCAGCTGCTCGGTCCCGGCCGTGCAGCGGTTCGGCCAGGGGCGGTGCCGATGGTCGGAGCGTGGCGCCCGTTCGGGTACTTGTCAATCAAAGCCGGACCGACTACGAGCTCGTCGCACACCGGCTACTGACGGTCGATCGGGCCCCGTGATGGTCGACACAGTGCCACTCTTCCGGTCGGCCGGGCTCCGCCGAAGGACGCAGTTGTGATTGACCCGTACGGGGTGAATGTGCCTTGGGGATTGGCGGTCGGGCCAGCCGGCTCCGTACCATCCTCGCTGATCACCGTCGGGGGTGAGATCGTCCCCGGCTGACCTGTTCGCCGACTTCAGGGAGCCGACGCGTCCGTGACGGATGTCCGCGACGACGCAGCCGGCCCGAGCCGAGGAGCCTGGGGCGAGCCCGCCCGGGACCTCGACTCGCTGCTGACCCGCTGGGGAGCGGAGGAGTCCGGGCCGTGGCGGCGGCCTCCTACCCGCCCCGGCGGGCGTCATGCGGCCGCCGACTCGCCTACTTTCCGTGACGAACCGCGGCAGGTCGGCCCGCCAGCTCCTCACTACGGAGCGTCGTCGCCGGGTGGGTCAGGAAGACCTCCGGTGCACCAGCCTGATCACTCTTCGTGGCCGGCCGGGCCGGAGTACGACCGGGAACTCCGGTCCGCCCCGAGCGAGGGCGGCCGGCGGCGCCGCCCCGACGGCATGCCGCCGTCGTTCCCGACCGCGGTCCCGGCGGCGCCGACCGGGCCGGCTGCGCGAGGTGGCGAGCCGGTCGGGCGAACGGCGCGCACCGGCGCCCCGGCCGGGCGGGCCGCGGGGACGCCGGCCGGATCCGCCCCGATCGCCGCGCCGTCCTGGCCGGCCGACGGGCGGTCCGGACCGGTCGGGCGCCCCGGAGTGGTCGACCGGCGGGCGGTCCGGACGGTCGGGCGCCCCGGAGTGGTCGGCCGACGGGCGGGGCGGACCGGTGGGCGGCCCGGAGTGGCCGGGCGGCGGCGGGGCCGGACCGGGCGCGGGGCCGGCTGCGGCGGGTCCGGCGGGGGTTGCGCCGAACGGGCTCGCCGGGCGCGTGCCGGTCGCCGACCCGTGGGAGGCGCCGAGCCGGCGGGCGCGGTCCGAGCCGCCGCGCTTCGACGACACCGGCGCCTACGCCGGCTGGCTCAGCGGGGCCGGGGCGTCCCCCGGCGGGGCGTACCGGCCCGGGATCGCCGACGCCCTGGGGCCGCCCAGCCGGGCCGGCTACGGGGCGAGCACCGCGGTGGGCCTGCTGGAGCGCCCCCCCGACCACCTGCTCACCCACGAGGCGGACCTCCCGCTCGACCCCGAGGACGACGACATCCCGGGCCGGCACCGCCGCACGGTCGGCCCGCGGCGGAACAAGCGCCCGCGCTGGGTCCGCACGCTCGGCTGGGTCGGCGCGGTGCTCGGGATACTGCTGGTCGCGGCCGGCGGCGTCGGGGCGTACCAGTACAAGAAGCTGTCCGGGAACATCACCAGGGTCGACGCGCTCGCGCCCGGCGACCGGTCCATCCGGGACGCGGCCAGGCAGCTGGACGCGGAGAACTACCTGCTGATCGGCTCGGACACCCGGTCGGGCGCGAACGGTGAGTACGGCACGGTGAGCGGCGCCCGGTCGGACACCACGATCCTCGCCCACCTCTCGCCCAAGCGGGACAAGGCGGTCCTGATCAGCTTCCCGCGCGACTCCTGGGTGAGCCTGCCGGCCTGCCCGAAGACCGGCGGCGGCACCGAGGCCGCGCACGACGGCCAGTTCAACCAGGCGTTCACGGTCGGCGGGCCGGCCTGCACGGTGCTCGCCGTGCAGAAGCTCACCGGCGTCAAGATCAACCACTACGTGCAGGTCGACTTCTCCGGCTTCAAGACGATGGTCGACGCGCTCGACGGCGTGTCGATCTGCAGCACCACCCCGCTGCGGGACGACGAGAGCGGGCTGCGGCTGCCGGCCGGGACCTCGGTGCTCAAGGGCGAGCAGGCGCTGGCCTTCGTGCGGGCCCGGTACGGGATCGGCGACGGGTCCGACCTCGGCCGGATCCAGCGGCAGCAGCGGTTCCTCGGGGCCATGGTGCGCTCGGCGACCAGCACCAGGCTGCTGGTCAACCCGGTCGCGCTGACGAAGTTCCTCACCGCGGCGACGAAGTCGCTCACGCTCGACCGGCAGACCTCCTTCGGCGACCTCAAGCAGCTCGCCTCGCAGCTGCACGGGCTCGACCCGAAGAAGGTGAGCTTCCTGACCGCGCCGATCGCGAACCCGGCGTACACGCCGCCGGGCTTCCCGGCGCCGCCGCCGGGTCAGGGCGGGAGCCGGGTGCTGCTCGACGACGTCGCCGGCCGCGCGCTGTACGACTCGATCATCAACGACAAGCCGCAGGCGCCGAAGCCGGCCGGCCGGGCGTCGGGGGCGCCGAAGCCGAACGTGCTGACCGTGGCGCCGCAGGAGCTGCAGGTCCGGGTCCTCAACGGGGTCGGGGTCGGCGGGCTCGGCCGGAAGGTGTCCGGTGACCTGCGCAGCGTCGGGTTCGCGACCGCGGAGCCGTCGAACGCGGCGACGACCGCGACGACCACCGTGCGGTACGGGCCGGACGAGAAGGCGTCGGCGCTCACGCTGGCCGCCGCGGTGCCCGGTGCCGTCCTGCAGCCCGACGCGAGCACCTCGCTCGACCTCGTCGTCGGCAGCAACTACACCGGCGTGAAGACGGTCAAGGTCGGCGATCCGGCCACGGCCAAGGCGGCGTCGGCGCCCAAGCCCGCCGCGTCCGCCACCCCCGCCGTCACCGCCGCCGACGCCCGCTGCGGCTGATCCGGGCGGCCGAACCCGGTCCGGGCGGCCACCGCGCCGACCGTGTCGGTGCCCGCTCGAGCAGCCGCTCGGCCGGTCACCGTGCGGACGGCGCTGGCCACCGCGGTCGTCGTCGTCGCGGTGGCGCTGATCGTGACGACTACCCGAAGCGGCCGGTGATGTAGTCCTCGGTGCGCTTGTTGGACGGGTTCGAGAAGATCTTCTGCGTGTCGTCCATCTCGATGAGCCGGCCCGGCTG
The DNA here is from genome assembly GCA_963803135.1 of uncultured Actinomycetota bacterium. Classification (GTDB taxonomy): domain Bacteria; phylum Actinomycetota; class Actinomycetes; order Mycobacteriales; family CADCTP01; genus CADCTP01. Next base: position 297,323 of record CAWDLH010000001.1, read on the forward strand.
GCCGACCCCGTTCAGGTTGAAGAACCCGGTCCGGTCGGACACCCGCGCCGCCTGCTGCATGTTGTGGGTGACGATGACGATCGTGTAGCGGTCCTTGAGGTCGCTGATCAGGTCCTCGATCGCCAGGGTCGAGATCGGGTCGAGCGCCGAGCACGGCTCGTCCATGAGCAGCACCTGCGGCTCGACCGCGATCGCCCGCGCGATGCACAGGCGCTGCTGCTGCCCGCCGGACAGGCTGGCGCCGGGCCTGTTGAGCCGGTCCTTGACCTCTTCCCACAGGTTGGCCCCGCGCAGGGACTTCTCCGCGACCTCGTCGGTGTGGGCGCGTCGGGTCCGCCCGGCCAGCTTGAGCCCGGCGATCACGTTGTCGTAGATCGACATCGTCGGGAACGGGTTCGGCTTCTGGAACACCATGCCGATCGTCCGGCGCACGTTCACCGGGTCGACGCTCGATCCGTAGATGTCCTCGCCGTCGAGCAGCACCTTGCCCTCGACCCGGGCGCCGGGGATCACCTCGTGCATCCGGTTCAGCGTGCGCAGCACGGTCGACTTGCCGCAGCCGGACGGCCCGATGAACGCCGTGACGCTGCGCGGCTCGATCGCCATCGAGACGTCCTCGACGGCCTTGAAGCTGCCGTAGAAGATGTCGACGCCGGAGACGTCAATGCTCTTGGCCACCGGGTCCTCCTATCCGCGCACCCGGGCGAACCGGGTGACGAGTCGGGCCAACGCGCTCAGCAGGCGATGATGATGATGAGGACCAGAGCGGCGCCCCAGGCCCGCTTGAACGGCGCCGAGTCGGTGTTGCCGACCGCCAGCTGGAACTGTTCGAAGATGAAGGTAGGCAGCGACTCCTGCGGCACCTGCTCGACGGTGCCGGCGAACGGGTTGAACTCGATCCGCTGGTTGATCCCGACGAGCAGCAGCAGCGGAGCGGTCTCGCCCATGATCCGGGCCACACCCAACATGATGCCCGTAACGATGCCACCGAGCGCCGTGGGCAGCACCACTCGCATGATGGTCCGCCACTTCGGCACCCCCAGTGCGTAGGACGCCTCGCGCAGGTCGTTCGGGACCAGCTTGAGCATCTCCTCACTGGACCGGATGATCACCGGCAGCATCAGGATCAGCAGCGCGAGCGAGCCGGCGAAGCCGGACTTCTGGAAGCCCAACGCGAGGATCCAGAACGCGTAGATGAACAGGCCGGCGACGATCGAGGGCACCCCGGTCATCACGTCGACGAAGAAGCTGACCACGCGGGCGAAGCGTCGGCCGCCGCCGTACTCGACCAGGTAGATCGCCGCGAGCACGCCCAGCGGGGCGGCGATGATCGTCGCCAGCGCCGACTGGATCAGCGTGCCGACGATCGCGTGGTAGATCCCGCCGCCCGGCTTGTCCGGGTCGATCCGGAACATCGAGTGGGTCAGGAAGTTGATCGAGAGGGCCTGGGCCCCCTCCTTGACCGTGTACCAGATGATGAGCAACAGCGGCGCCGCGGCGAGCAGGAAGGCCAACCCGACCAGCGTGGTGAACAGCCGGTTCACGGCCTGCCGGCGGCCCTCCACGCTGAAGCTGACCGCCGTCTGCACGAGCATGAACAGCAGCACCGCGAACACCACGAAGCCGGCCCCGCCGGCGAAGCCGGTCGTGGCCCACAGCAGCGCGGTGACCAGGATCGCGGCCGCCGCGAAGGCGGGCAGCGCGTACGCCGGGAGCTTCCGTCCCCGCAGGGTCGGACCGGCGGCCGGTGCCCCGGTCCGCGGCTCGGTCGAGACGGCCATCTCAGGCCCCCTCCGCTGCTGCCGTCTGATGATCAGCTGCGCGGAGAAGTTCACCGCCAGCGTGATGATGAACAGGCAGAGGCCGGAGGCGATCAGCGCGCCGGTGCCGATGTCGCCGGCCTCGCCGTACTTCAGCGCGATGTTCGAGGCGAACGTGACGCCGCCGGTCTGGGTGATGTGCCAGCTGATCGCGTACACGTTGGACAGCACGATGGTGACCGCGAGCGTCTCGCCGAGCGCCCGGCCCAGGCCGAGCATCGAGGCGGAGACCGTGCCGGCCTTCCCGAACGGCAGCACCGAGGTGCGGATCATCTCCCAGCGGGTCGCGCCCAGGGCCAGCGCGGCCTCCACCTGCTCCCGCGGCACCTGCCGGAACACCTCCCGCGAGATCGAGGAGATGATCGGCAGGATCATGATGGCCAGGATGATGCCGGCGGTGAACGGGGTCAGGTTGTTCGGGGTGTTGTCCGCCGTGTAGTCGAACAGCGGGATCCAGCCGAACCAGCGGTCCAGCCAGAGCGTCAGGCCGGTCAGGTGCGGGGCGAGGAAGGCGAAGCCCCACAGGCCGTAGACGATCGAGGGGACGGCGGCGAGCAGGTCGATGAGGTAACCGAGCGTCTGGCTGGCCCGCCGCGGCGCGTAGAAGTTGATGAACAGCGCCACTCCCAGCGCCACCGGCACGGCGATGATCATCGCCAGGATGCCGGTCATCAGGGTGTAGAAGAGCAGCGCGGCGATCCCGAACTGGGACGGGTCCTCGTCGGGCAGCCACTGCTGGAAGGTGAAGAAGTTGGCCGTGTTGGCCTGCAGCGCGGGCACCGACTTGACGATCAGGAACAGCGCGATCGCCGCCATGATCAGCAGCACGGTGGCGGCGGCGGCGACGCTGAGCCCGCGGAAGACGCGGTCCCCGGGCCGGGTGGCGGAGCCGCCGATGTCCGAGCCGACCGGTGGCCCGCCGACCGACGGCGTGGTGGCCGCGCCGAGCGTCGGTTGCTCGCTCACTGGGCCCGCTCCTTCCTGCGACGGCTGGCGCTCTCGCACCGGTGCGCCCCGCCGCCCCATGTGGGCAGCGAGGCGCACCGTGCCGGTTGTCCGTACGGTCAGGTCGCGCCCAGCGAGTCGACCGCCGAGCGGACCTTCGTCGCCAGCTCGGTCGGCAGCGGCGAGTAGCCCAGCTTCGCGAGCTCGCCCTGGCCGGACTCGCTGGCGGTGTACGTGAGGAACGACTTGACGAACTTGGCCTGGTCCGCCGACAGGCCCTTGGTGCAGGTGATCTCGTAGGTGGCGAGGATGGCCGGGTAGGTGCCGGCGTCCTTGAGGCCGTAGTTGATGTCCAGGACGATGTCCTGGTCGCCACCGCTGACCTTGGCCGCGGAGATCGCCTTGCCCACGGTGTCCGGGCTCGCCGCCACCGGACCCGCGCCGACGTCGAGCTTGGCCGGGGTCAGGCTGTTCTTCGTCGCGTCCGGGCCGTCGACGTAGCCGATGGCACCGTCGGTGCCCTTCACCGACTGGACCAGCGCCGAGGAGTCAGCCGCGCCCTGGCCGCCCGGGGCCTTCCAGGCCTGGCCGGTGCCGTACGTCCAGATGGACGGCGCCTGCGCGGTCAGGAACCGGGCGAAGTTCTGGGTGGTGCCGGAGTCCTTGGACCGGTGCACGGTGCTGATCGTCTTGGCCGGCAGCGTCGCGCCCTTGTTCGCCGCGGCGATCTCCGGGTCGTTCCAGCTGGTGATCTTGCCGGAGAAGATCTTGGCCAGGATGTCCGGGGTCAGCGTCAGGTCGCTGACGCCCTTGACGTTGTAGATGAACTCCACCGGGGTGAGCACCATCGGCAGGTCGATCGCCTTGCCACCGGAGCACCGGGCGTCAGCCTTGCTGCGGTCATCGTCGGCGATCGCGGCGTCGGAGCCGCCGACCGGGATCTGGCCGCCGTAGAAGGCGGTCCGGCCGGCGCCGGAGCCCTGGCCCTGGTAGTTGATCGACGCGTCCGAGCACTGGTTCTGGTACTGCTGGATCCACTGCGTGATCGCCGTCTTCTGGGCGCTCGAGCCGTCCCAGGACAGCGTGCCGGAGGCGCAGTCGATCGAGCCGCCGGACGCGCTGCTGCCGCCGCTGGCGCTGCCGCCGCTGTTGCTGTCGGTGTTGTCGGAACCGCAGGCGCTGAGCGCGAGCACGCCGACGACGAGGCCGGCAACGAGGCCGTGCCGCTGGAGCTTCACGTGCGTCCCTCCGGGGGGAGATTTTCTCGGGATGCCGCGCGGCAGGGGGGCCGGGCGGGCAGGTACCGCCGGCATGACGCCGGCATCGGGAATGACGGTAGGGACGGGAGGTTGCCGCGCGGACCAGCGCCGGTGAACTCAGCCTGAACAACTTCGCAGGGCCGGCCGAACGCGAGGTGGCGGCCGGGCGACGTCCGGGTGAACGCGCTAGGCGCGAGGCACCGGACGCCGGAACTGCACGTCGGCGTCCCATTCGGTGAAGCCGAGCCGCCGGTAGAGCCGTACCGCGGCGGGGTTGTCGTCGTCGACGTAGAGCATGACGTCGGCCAGCCCGCGCTCGCGCAGGTGCCGCAGCCCGGCCACGGTCAGCGCCGGCCCGAGCCGCAGGCCCTGCGCGGACGGGTCGACGCCGAGCACGTAGACCTCGCCGATCGGGGGCGGGCCGGGATGCACCTTGGTCCAGTGGAAGCCGGCCAGCGAGCCGTCGCCGCGGACCGCGAGCAGGAAGCCGGCCGGGTCGAACCAGGGCTCCGCCTCGCGCAGCCGGACGTCCCGGGCGGTCCAGGCGCCCTGCTCCGGGTGGGCGGCGAACGCGCGGGCGTTGACCGCGACCCAGGCGTCCTCGTCCTGGCCCGGCGCGAACGGGCGCAGCGTGATCCCGTCCGGCAGCGGCGCGTCCGGGACCTCCTCGGCCAGCGAGCGGCGCAGCTGCCAGAGCGTGCGCACGGCGGTCCAGCCGCGGGCGGCGGCGAAGGCGAACGCGGCCGGCCGGCGCCCGTGCGCCCAGGCGAGCTCGGCGCCGGCGGCCTCGAGCGCGTCGAGCAGCCGGCTGCCGATGCCCTGCCGCCGGTGATCGGGGTGCACGACGAGCTCGGCGCCGTCGGCGTCCAGGTGCGCGTAGCCGACCAGCGCGCCGTCCCGGGTGGCGAGAAAGTGCCGCCCGGTGTTCTCGTGCAGGTCGATCAGCACCGGCTCGGACAGCGGGGCGACGCCGTCGGCCGCCTCGGCCGCCGCGGCCAGCGCGCGCACCGCCGCCGGGTCCGGCGTCGCCTCCTCGACGAGCACCGGCTCGGCCATGATCCGGACGTTACCCGACGGGGGCAGGTGCCTCCGCGGTCGCCTGGGCCGGAGGCTGCCGGACGAACTTGTAGCCGACGTTGCGCACGGTGCCGATCAGCTGCTCGTGCTCGGCGCCGAGCTTGGCCCGCAGCCGCCGCACGTGCACGTCGACCGTGCGGGTGCCGCCGTAGTAGTCGTAGCCCCAGACCTCCTGCAGCAGCTGGGCCCGGGAGAAGACCCGGCCAGGGTGCTGGGCCAGGAACTTCAGCAGCTCGAACTCCTTGTACGTCAGGTCGAGCGCGCGCCCGCGCAGCCGGCAGGTGTACGTGGTCTCGTCGATGGCCAGGTCGCCGGCCCGGATCACGCCGCCCTCGCCGGGTGCGCTGGCCGCCGCCCGGCGGGTCACCGCCAGCCGCAGCCGCGCCTCCACCTCGGCCGGGCCGGCGGTGTCGAGCAGCACGTCGTCGACGCCCCAGTCGGCGGCGACCGCGGCCAGCCCGCCCTCGGTGAGCACGGCGAGCACCGGCACCGGGACCCCGGTCGTCTGCAGCAGCCGGCACAGGCCGCGGGCCTCGGCCAGCGTGTGCCGCGCGTCGACGAGCACGACGTCGCCGGGCGGGGTGTCGATCAGCACGCTGACCTCGGGGCTCACCACCCGCACGGAGTGCGCGAGCAGGCCGAGCGCCGGCATCACCTCTGCGGTGGGCTGCGATGCTGCGGTCATCAGCAGGAGGTCCACGAACGTCTCCTCGTCGAAGTCGGGCGGGGAGAGACGTCATCGGCTCGATGCAGAGGATAACCCGGTGGAATCGATCCAGGTACGGACCGCGGACGGCGTGCGGCTGCACGGGACGCACGTCACAGCGGCCCGGCGCGACGATGACGGGCCGGCGACCGACCTCGCCCTGGTGATCGCGCACGGCTTCACGGTGTCGACCGACCGGCCGCACGCGCGCCGGGTGGCGGCCCGGTTCGCCCGGGCTGGCGCGGTCGTGATGGTCGACCAGCGCGGCCACGGCCGGTCCGGCGGGCGGACGACCGCGGGGGACTTCGAGGTGCTCGACCTGGACGCGGCCGTGCGCTGGGCCCGGGCCACCGGCTACCGGCGGGTGGCGACGGTCGGCTTCTCGATGGGCGGCGCGGTGGTGCTGCGGCACGCGGCGCTGTCGCCGACCACGACCGGCCTGGCCCCGGTCGAGCCGGTGGACGCGGTCGTGAGCGTGAGCGCGCCGTCGCGCTGGTTCGTCCGGGACACGACTGCGATGCGGCGGGTGCACTGGCTGCTGGAGACCCCGACCGGGCGGTGGGTGGCCGAGCGGGCGCTGCGGACCAGGGTCTGCGGCGGGTGGGGGGTACCGCCGGAGTGGCCGGTCGCGCTGGTGGGGCGGATCGCGCCCACCCCGCTGCTGATCGTGCAGGGTGACCGCGACCCCTACTTCGGGGTCGAGCACGGGCGGGCGCTCGCGGCGGCGGCCGGCCCGGACGCGCAGTATTGGGAGGTCGCCGGGTTCGGGCACGCCGAGGGTGCGCTGACCCCCGCGCTGGTGGACCGGATCGCCGGCTGGGCCGCCGCCGCGGCCCGGCGGGCTGGCACGATGCGGCCGTGAGCCGACACGCCGCGCCGAGGGGCCGCCGCGGCCGCCGCGCGGCGGCTGTTCCGCCCGTTCCGCCCGTCCCGCCGCCCCCGCCGGTCGGCGACCACGACGTCATCGACCGCCGGCTGCGCGCTCCCCATGGTTCCCGCCGGGACCCGGGGGCAGGTCGGGACCCGGGGGGCGATCCGGAACCCGGGGGCGATCGGGGATCCGGGGGCGATCGGGGATCCGGGGACGATCGGGGATCCGGCGGGGATCCGGGGTCCGGCGGGGATCGGGGGTCGGGCGGGGATCCGGGGTCCGGCGGGGATCCGGGGTCCGGCGGCCGGTCCGGGGGATGGTGAGGACGTGGGGGCGACACGGTGGGTGCCGCCGGGCGAGCAGGTGGCCCGGCTGACCCGCGCCGCCGCCCGGCGGATGCACCTGCTGGCCGCGGGCGTCGCGGCGGCCGCGGGGCTCGTCCTCGGGGCCGGGGCGGTGGCCGGCCGGCCGGGTGTCCTGGTCACGGTCGCGCTCGCGCAGGCGGTGCTGGCGCCGGTCTGGATGCTCGGCACCGATCGGCCGGGCCGGGTCGGCGGCGTGCTGATCGGCCTGGGCGCCGCGGCCGCCGGCGACGTCGCGCTGGTGCTCCGCGACCGCACCTCCCCGGCCGGCCTGCTCGGCGTGCTCGGCCTGGCGGTGCCGGCGATGGTCGTGCACCAGCTCGCCCGCGGCGTGGCCCGGGTCCGGCTGACCGAGTCGGTGGCCGCGATCGCGCTGCTGGTCGCGGCCGAGGTCGCCGCGTGCCTGCCGATCGCGCTGGCCCGCGCCGACGACGGGCACCGGCTGGTGGGCACGGTCGTGCTGGGCGCGACCGCCGGCCTGGTCGCGGCCCGGCTGACCGACGCGCTGGCTCCGGTGCCCCGGATCGCCGCCGGTGTCCCGTACGGGCTCGGCGCGGTGGTCCTGGCCGCGCCCGCCGGCGCCGCCGCGGGGGCCGCCACCGCCGGCGGCCCGCTCACCGCCGCGGCCGGGGCCGGGGTCGGCGCGCTGGTCGGCGCCGTCGCGGCGCTGGTCGCGGTCGGGGTCGGCTTCGTCACGCTGGCCCTGCCCGAGCGGCCCCGCCCGCTGGTGCCGGCGCTGCTGTCGGTGTTGCTGCCGGTCGCGCTGGTCGCCCCCGTCGGATACCTCACCGTGCTGTCTGTGGCAGGGTGACCGGCCATGCGGCGGCTGTTGATCGTGCTGGTCGTGCTGGCCGCGGTGCTCGTCGTCGCCGACCGGGTCGGCGTGATCGTGGCCCAGAACGCGCTGGCCGGTCAGATCGAGAAACAGGCCGGCCTTGACCGCAAGCCGGATGTGAGCATCGGCGGCATCCCGTTCCTGACCCAGGCCCTCAGCGGGACGTACAAGGACATTCGGGTGGAGCTGCCGGACGTGGACGCCGGCGACGTGCAGGACGTCGCGGTCGCCGCCCAGCTGCAGGGCGCACACGTGCCGCTGTCCGACGCCGTGCGCGGCAACGTCGACCGCATCCCGGTGAACCGGATCAGCGGCACGCTGTCCATCCCGTACGACCAGCTGGCCCGGGCCAGCCGGATTCCCGCGCTGCGGATCACCCGGGACGGCGACGCGCTGCGGCTGAGCGGCTCGGTCCGGGTGCTCGGCCGCACGGTCGACGCCGAGGCCGTCGGCCGGGTCGAGGTCGACGGCGGCCGGATCGCGATCAACGCCGATCGGGCCGGGGTGGCCGGCGTCCCGGTGCCGCAGCCGGTGCTGGACGAGGCCGCGCGACTGTTGTCGTTCCGGGTGCAGCCGCGCAACCTGCCGCTCGATCTGCGCATCACCGCGATACGCCTGACCGACTCCGGGCTGCTGGTCGATGCGGTCTCCGACGACGTCGTGCTGCGGCCCGACAGCGTGCAGTGATCCGGGAGCAGGTGAACTGAGGCCCGGTTGCGGCTACGCTCGGGTCCATGGGCACCCTGCTCACGCAACGCCGCGCGGTCGACCTGTGCCGCGTGGGCAGCTGCCTGTGTCCCTCGCGCTGACGTCTCGCGCGCTCTCTCGCTCTGATCCGGCCCCGGCCGCGCCCCGACCCGCGCCGCTGTGGGCCTGCCACGCATCCCATGCAGTCCAACCAGACAGGAGGTCCCCGGCATGAGCCGAGCGGACGTGCTCGTCACCGCCGACTGGGCCGAGCAACATCTCGGTCAGCCCGGCATCGTCTTCGTCGAGGTCGACGAGGACACCAGCGCCTACGACAAGGGCCACATCGCCGGGGCGGTGAAGCTCGACTGGAGGAGCGAGCTGCAGGACCCGGTGCGGCGCGACTTCGTCGACAAGGCCGGCTTCGAGAAGCTGCTCTCGTCGAAGGGCATCGCCGACGACGACACCGTGATCCTCTACGGCGGCAACAACAACTGGTTCGCCGCCTACGCCTACTGGTACTTCACGCTCTACGGGCACCGGGACGTCAAGCTGCTCGACGGCGGGCGGAAGAAGTGGGAGCTCGACTCCCGGCCGCTGACCGAGGAGGCCACCCGGCGCGAGCCCACCCGGTACACGGCGCAGGACCAGGACACCTCGATCCGGGCGTTCCGGGACGAGGTCGTCGCCGCGATCGGCACCAAGAACCTGGTCGACGTGCGGTCGCCGGACGAGTTCGCCGGGCGGCTGTTCGCGCCGGCGCACCTGCCGCAGGAGGCCTCGCAGCGGGCCGGGCACATCCCGACCGCGCTCAACGTCCCGTGGTCGAAGGCCGCGAACGAGGACGGCACCTTCAAGTCCGACGACGAGCTGCGCACGCTCTACACCGGCGCCGGTCTCGACCCGGCGAAGGAGACCATCGCGTACTGCCGGATCGGCGAGCGGTCCAGCCACACCTGGTTCGCCCTGCACGAGCTGCTCGACGAGCCGAACGTGAAGAACTACGACGGCTCGTGGACCGAGTACGGCTCGCTGGTCGGCGTCCCGATCGAGAAGAGCTGACCATGTGCGGCGCACCTACGCAGGACGAGACGCTCGACCGGACCCTGCCCGGGAACGTCGACCCGGCCACCGCGTCGATCATCCAGGGCCGGGTGGTCCGGGACGGCGAGCCGGTCGCGGCCGCGTACGTCCGGCTGCTCGACCGCAGCGGTGAGTTCACCGCTGAGGTGGTGTCCAGCGCCACCGGCGTGTTCCGGTTCTACGCCTCGCCGGGGAAGTGGACGGTCCGGGCGCTGGCCCCGGGCGCGAGCGGGTCGGCCGACCTCGACGCCGGGCTCGGCTTCACCGAGACGCGCCTCGAGATCGGCTAGCCGGATCGGGGCGTTCCCGTCCCGCCGGTGACAGACTGATCACCGGCGGGACGGATCCGCCCGGGGCCGACCGTCCCGGGCCTGGTGTGGTGGAGCGGCCTCGGTGGGTGATGGGATCCTCTCGGCGCTCGGCAAGCTGCTGCGCCCGGTGCTGGGGTTGATGGCACTCGCGATCCTGGCCGCGCTGCTCACCCACTACCTCACCCCCTCCGGCGACGCCGCCGGTGGGGACGCCTTCTACGGCATGGTCGTCGGCCCGCAGGTCGACGTGGACCGGGCCATCCCCAAGCTCGGCACGCTCGGTGTGCACACGGTCCGGCTGCAGACGTCGGTCAAGGACTGGAGCAACCCGCCCGCCAACACCGGCGCCGACCAGTACGACGGCGCGCTGCAGCAGGCACCGAAGCTGGCCGACAAGGGCTTCCGGGTCGTGCTCCAGGTCGACAGCGAGGGCGGCGCGATGCCGTCGTACGCGCGGGCGAAGAACTACTTCACCTGGCTGATGGGCCGGCCGGGGGCCGACTCGGTCGACGTCGTCGAGGTGCTCGGCCCGGTCACCGTGCGAGCCTCGGACGCGGACGCGTTCTCGACCACGCTGACCCGGTCCATGCAGGCCGACCGGTACGTCGACGGGCCGCTCAAGGCGGCCTGGGAGATCGTGCACGGCGACCACCACAAGAAGGTGCTCGGCGCCGCGTTCACGCCGTACCAGCAGGTGACGGACGGGCGCTCGACCGGCTCGTACAACCTGAGCGTGACCCAGGCGTACGTGGATGCCGGCTACCTCGACCGGGTCGACTACGCCGGATTCCACCCGGACCTGACCACCCCGGCGCAGCAGGAGCAGTGGGTGCAGAAGGCCAAGACGATGCTGGCCGGCAAGCCGCTGTGGGTGTCGGAGTGGCAGCTGAACCGGTCGGCGTACCAGAGTGACGGCGAGTACATGGACGCGATGAGCAAGACCGTGACCAACCTGCGCGGCCAACTCGGGGTGGCCTGCTACCTCGGGTTCACCGACCAGGAGGGGTCGGTGCCGGTGGCCCGCAGCGGGTTCGGCGGCTATCAGGAGGACGACCCGGCGTTCAGCACGTACCAGAACTGGCCGAAGAAGTAGGTCAGTAGACCAGCGCCTGCGCTCCGGCGGCCATGGCCTCCTCGACGAATGTCGGCGCGCCGGCGATCCGGATCCCGGCCAGCACGTCGTCCGGGTCGATCTCGCGCCGGGCCGCGCACTGCGTGCACAGCGTGACCTGGCCGGCGGCGAGCACCGCGGCGAGCAGGTCGGCCAGCGGCGCCGCGTGCGGCAGGGTGAACCGCTCGGCCCGGCCGGGCAGCGCGAACCAGGCCGAGTCGCCGGTCAGCCACAGCGAGGTGGGCACGCCGGCGGCGACCGCGGTGGCCGCGACCGTGAACGCCTGACTGCACCGTTCGGGTGCGTCCGCCCCCGCGGTGACCTTGACGACGAGCGAGCTGGCCATGCCCGCCAGGGTAGGGCGCGCCAGCGCCTAGGATCGGCCGGTGGCCGCCCCGAGCTGGACCGACATCCCGATCCCGGACGAGACCGCCGACCTGCGCGAGGGACCGGACCTGCACCCGTCGCTGCTGCCGCTGCTGCCCCTCGTCGGCACCTGGCGCGGCACCGGCAAGGGCGGCTACCCGACGATCGAGGACTTCGACTACGGGCAGCAGGTGACGTTCGCGCACGACGGCCGGGGCGTGCTCCGGTACGAGTCGCGGGCCTGGATCCTCGACGCCGACGGCAACGTCGTGCGGCCCGGCGCGCGGGAGACGGGCTGGTGGCGGCCGGGCGCGAGCCCGGACGAGCTGGAGGTGCTGCTCGCCCACCCGACCGGCATCGTCGAGGTGTACGTCGGCCGGGCCAACGGGCCGACCCAGTGGGAGCTGTCCACCGACGTGGTCGCCCGGACCGCGACGGCCAAGGAGGTCACCGCCAACCACCGGCTCTACGGGATCGTCGACGGCGCGCTGCTCTACGCGATGGACATGGCGGCGGTGGGCCGGCCGCTGCAACCGCACCTGTCCGCGCGGCTCGAGCGGGTGGGTGGCTGAGTGGCCCGTCGCCGCGCCGTCCGCGCTGCCGGGGCCGCCCTGGCCGCCGCCGGCGCGGTCGTGGCCGCCGGCTGCTCTGGCACCGCGACGCCGGCCGCGGTCGCGGCCACCACGCGGGTCGCGGCGGGCAGCGACCCGGCCCTGGCCGCCGGCCTGCTCACCGCCACAGACCTGCCGCTCGGCTTCCAGCCGCAGGACGGCGCCGCGGCCGCGGCCGCGCTCGGCTGCGCCGGAATCGACGGGGTCTATCTGCCGGCCGGCTCGACCGCGCACGCGGCGACCTCATTCGCGCACGCGCTGTCCTCGGCGTTCGTCAACGAGACGGTGAGCCTGCGGCCGGGCGGGGCGGCCGCGGCGGCGCTGGCCCGATTCGGTACGGCGGCGCGGGACTGCGGCCGGTTCGCCGGCCCGGACGGCATCCGGTACACGGCGACCGCGGTGTCGCTGCCGCGGTACGGCGACGGGTCGGCAGCGGTGCGGGTGCGCTCCGGGCTGGCCGAGGGGCGGGAGGTCGAGGTGGCCGCGGTCAGGATCGGCGACCTGGTCGTCGCGGTGGCCGCGGCCGGGACAGGCGCCGGCGACGCCCCGCTCGCCCGCACGGTCGTCGACCGCGCGCTGGCCAAGCTGGCCCGCGCGGGCATCACCCCCGCCCACTGACCCGGCCGCCCGCCGCCCCTGGCGGCCCCAGCCGCGCCGCGCCGGGCCGTGCCGGGCCGCGCCGGGCCGCGCCGGGCCGTGCCGGGCCGTGCCGTGCCGGCCGGGCCGGGCCGTCTGGGTCGTGCCGGGCCGGGCCGGGCCGTCTGGGTCGTGCCGGGCCGGGCCGGGCCGTCTGGGTCGTGCCGGGCCGTCTGGGTCGATCCCGGGCCGCTCGTGAGGGCCGAGCGGTGGCCGGGGAAAGAGAGGCCCCCGAGCGCTGCGGGTCTGCGTACAGAACTCCGCACCGGCTGGACGGGCCGGCGGCTCGGGGGCCCGGTGGCTGTCTGGGATTCGCCGCCGCCCACGATCAGGCGGACAGGTGGCGAGCCACACAGTGTCCTCAACTGAGGGGCGGCTAGCTGACAGCCACCTCACGTGTCCGAGAATTATGCAACTCTGGACCACCTCCCTCCTCGTGTACGAGCAGACTACGTCGCCCGCAGCGCCCTCGCAAAGAGATTCACTGGGCCCCGGAAACACCGTCCGACCTGGGGATTCACCCCGCTCGCCTATCGCCTTCGCGAGCTCGTCCCTGGTGGAGAGGACCGGCCGGGGAGGTCGGCCTCATTGGGCCGTCTCTTACGGCCCGGCCTTGCCCGGGTCCGTCGAAACCTCGTCCGAGCCGCCCGCAGCGTCCGGGCGCAGGTCGCCGCGGCCGGTCCGGGCCAGCTAGCCGCCCGCGGCGCGCAGGATCCGCGCAGTGGTCTCCCGGTCGGTGGCCAGCGGCTTGCCGTCCAGCGCGACGACCGCGGCCGCGACCCGCACGCTCGACAGCAGCCAGACGCCGTCCGCGGCGTGCAGGTCGGCGACCGTGCCGCGCTGGACCTCGGTGCCGAACCCGGCGGCCGCGGCGGCGCGGAACAGGTGCCGGACGGTGACGCCGTCGAGGATCCCGAGCGGCGCCGGCGGCGGCGTCCGCAGCACCCCGCCGGCCAGCCAGACGATCGTCGAGGTCGGCGCCTCGAGCAGCTGGCCGCCGATGGCGGTGAAGATCACGTCGTCCGCCCCGGCGGCCCGCGCGTACCGCAGCGCGGCCATGTTGACCGCGTACGAGATCGCCTTGACGCCGCCGAGCAGCCAGGGCGCCTCGACCGTCGCGTCGGCGGTCATGCCCCGGCTGAGCGTGATCGCGCTGACCCCGGCCCGGCGCTCGGCCAGCTGGCGCTCGCCGATCGGGACCAGCAGCGCGTACGCGGTCGGCGGGCCGCCCTCGGTCAGGCCGCGGGTCACGATCAGCCGCAGCATGCCCTCACCCGGGCCGGACCAGGCCGCCAGCAGCGCGCCGGCCAGCTCCCGCCAGGCCGCTGGGTCGGTGGCCGGCAGGTCGAGCGCGGCCGCGGAGCGGGCCAGCCGGTCGAGGTGAAGGTCGAGGTCCTCGGCGCCGCCGTCCAGGCGGACCCGGACCGTCTCGAAGCAGCCGTCGCCGCGGACCACGCCGAGGTCGTCGGCGCGCAGCAGGGGCGCGGTCGGCTCGACCGGGCCGACTCCGAGGATCCCCACCATCCCGTCCGTCACCAGGCCGAGCGTAGTAGCACACTGGACCTCGTGACCTCGGCCCCGACGCTCGCCTCCCCGCTGCTCGACCGCCCGGGCGCCGTGCCCGGCGACGGACCCGACGCGGGGGTGGCGCAGCACTACGGCGACCCGCTGCGCGAGCAGCGGGCGGTGGCCCGCGGGGCCGGCTGGGTGGACCGCAGCACCCGCGGGGTCATCGCGGTGCCCGGCCCGGACCGGCTGTCCTGGCTGCACTCGATCACCTCGCAGCACCTGTCCGCGGTGGCCGACGGCACCGGCACCGAGGGGCTGGTGCTCTCGCCGCACGGGCACGTGGAACAGCACTTCGTGCTGGCCGAGCTGGCCGGCACGACCTGGCTGGACACCGAGCCGGGCGCGGCGCCGGCGCTGCTGGCCTACCTGGAGTCGATGCGGTTCCTGCTCCGGGTCGAGCCGCGGGACGCGACCGCGGAGCTGGCCGTGCTCACGGTCGCCGGTCCGGACGCCGCCGCCGTGCTGGCCGGCGCCGGCCTGCCGGCGCCCGAGCGGTGGCAGGTCGTCCCGCTCGACGGCGGCGGGTTCGCCCGGCGCACCCGGGACCGCGAGACCGACCTGCTGGTGCCGCGGCCGGCGCTGGCCGCGGTGGCCGACCGGCTGACCGCGGCCGGGGCCACGCCGGTGGGGACCTGGGCGTACGAGGCGCTGCGGGTGGAGGAGCACCGGCCCCGGCTCGGCTTCGAGACCGACCACCGCACGATCCCGCACGAGGTCGGCTGGATCGGCACCGCGGTGCACCTGGACAAGGGCTGCTACCGCGGCCAGGAGACGGTGGCCCGGGTGCACAACCTCGGCCGGCCGCCACGCCGGCTGGTGCTGCTGCACCTGTCCGGCGAACGCGACGAGCTGCCCGCGCCGGGCACCCCGCTGCTGCTCGACGGGCGCGCGGTCGGCTTCCTCGGCACCGCCGTCCACCACCACGAGCTCGGCCCGGTCGCGCTGGGCGTGGTGAAACGCGCCGTCGCCGACGGTACGGTCCTGGACGCCGCGGGGATCCCCGCGGCCGTGGAGGACGACACCGACTGAGCGGAGCGGCGGCATGCGCTGGGGGATCCTCGGGCCGGGGCGGATCTCCCGGGCGTTCCTGACCGGGCTGGCCGGGTCGGCGAGCGAGCAGGCGGCGGCCGTCGGCAGCCGGGCGCTCGACCGGGCGTCGGCGGTGGCCCAGCACTTCGAGGTGCCCCGCGCCTACGGGTCGTACGAGCAGCTGCTGGCCGACGACACCGTCGAGGCCGTCTACGTCGGCACGCCGAACTCGGTGCACGCGGAGTGGTCGATCGCGGCCGCCAGCGCCGGCAAGCACGTGCTCTGCGAGAAGCCGCTGGGGGTGTCCCGGGCCGAGGCCGAGACGATGTTCGCGGCGGCCCGGGAGCACGGGGTCTGGCTGATGGAGGCGTTCATGTACCGCTTCCATCCGCGGACGCTGCGGCTGGCCGAGATCGTCGCGGCCGGCGAGATCGGCGCGCCGGCGCTGGTCCGGGCCTCGTTCGGGTTCGCCGTGGCCGACCCGGGCAACGTGCGGCTGTCCGCGGGCCTGGCCGGCGGCGCCCTGATGGACGTCGGCTGCTACCCGGTGAACGCGGCCCGGATGGTCGCCGGCCCGGTGCGGGCGGCGACCGCGACCGCCCGCTGGCAGGACGTCGACGTGACGCTGGCCGGCGTGCTCGACCACACCGGCGGCGCGCTGTCGCTGGTGTCCTGCAGCCTGGTCAGCGGCCGGCACAACGAGCTGGAGGTGGTCGGCAGCGACGGCGTGATCGCCGTGCCGGACGCGTTCACCCCGTCGAAGGACCGCCCGTCGACGATGCTCGTCACCCGCGGCGCCGACACCGAGGAGCAGACCTTCGCCCCGGTCGACCAGTACACGCTGGAGGCCGAGGGGTTCGCCGCGCTCGTCGCCGCCGGGCACGAGGCCGCGGCCACGCTGCCGCAGATGCCGCTGGTCGAGTCGCTGGACAACGCGGCCACGATCGACACGCTGCTCGCGACCGCGCGCCCGCCGGCGCCCTAGTGGTGGAAGGACTCGCCCGCGGCCTCGTGCATCGGCGCCTGCTGCTTCTCCAGCCGCGGCAGCGACCGGGTGAGGTCGGCGAGCAGCATGTCGGCCAGGTCGTCGCTGAAGCCACGCCGGACCACCACCCGCAGCGCGGCCAGGTCCTTGCGGTTCTCCGGGAACGTGTAGGCCGGCACCTGCCAGCCCCGCTCCCGCAGGGCGTCCGACACGTCGAAGACGCTGAAGTTGGTCACGTCCTCGCGCAGCCTGAACGCGAACACCGGTAGCTCGTCGCCCTTGGTGAGCAGCTCGAACGGGCCGAGCTCTGCGATCCGCGCGGACAGCCGGGTCGCCACCCCGCGCGAGTAGCCGTGGACGCGCCGGAAGCCGCTGAAGCCGAGCCGGATGAAGTTGTAGTACTGCGCCACGACCTGCGCGCCGGGCCGGGAGAAGTTGAGCGCGAAGGTCGGCATGCTGTCGCCGAGGTAGTTGACCCAGAAGATGAGGTCGGCCGGCAGCGCCGCCGCGTCCCGCCAGAGGATCCAGCCCACGCCGGGGTAGACCAGCCCGTACTTGTGCCCCGAGGCGTTGATCGACGCGACCCGCGGCAGCCGGAAGTCCCAGACCAGGTCGGGGTCCAGGAACGGGGCCACGAAGGCGCCGGACGCCCCGTCGACGTGGACCGGTACGTCGAGCCCGGTCCGCGCCTGGAAGGCGTCGAGCGCGGCACAGATCTCCTGCACCGGCTCGTACGAGCCGTCGTAGGTGGAGCCGAGCACGGCGACGACGCCGATCGTGTTCTCGTCGCACAACCCGACGGCCTCGTCGGCGGTCAGGTGGTAGCGGTCGCCCTCCATCGGCACCGTGCGCAGCTCGACGTCCCAGTAGTTGGCGAACTTCTCCCAGCAGACCTGGACGTTGATGCCGGTCACCAGGTTCGGCCGGTCGGCGGGCCGGCCGGCGGCCTCCCGCTGGTGCTGCCAGCGGCGCTTGAGCGCCAGGCCGCCGAGCATCGCCGCCTCGCTCGAGCCGGTGGTGGAGCAGCCGGTGGCCGCGTCGGGGTCCGGGGCGTGCCAGAGCCGGCTGAGCATGTGCACGCAGCGGGACTCGATCTCCGCGGTCTGCGGGTACTCGTCCTTGTCGATCATGTTCTTGTCGAGGCACTCGGCGATCAGCCGGTCGGCCTGCGGCTCCATCCAGGTGGTGACGAACGTCGCCACGTTGAGCCGGGCGTTGCCGTCGAGCATCAGCTCGTCGTGGATGACCTCGTACGCCACGTCGCGCGGAAGCTCCCCCTCGGGCAGCTCGTGCCGGGGGATCCGGCCCTCGAGCCCGAAGATGGGCTCCAGGGCCAGCTGGCCACCGGCCGACTGCGGCCCGCTGGGGTGTTTCAGCATCGCGATCTCCCCTCGTCACCTGCCATCAGTCACCCGCATCCAGCCGTCCGGCGCCTCACCCGCAGCGGAGGAGTGCGGCCCGGACGACGACGCGCCCCACCCCCACGGGTGGTGTCGTACGCCCGACCGCGACCCCGGCCCACGCCTGGCGGTCTGACACGATCGCGGCATGGGCGCGACGATGATCACGGTGGCCCCGTCCGGCGCCGGGACGGCGAAGGCCGACGCTCCGAGCCTGCCGGTGACGCTGGACGAGCTGGTCCGGACGGCCCGGTCCTGCGCGGACATCGGCGCCAGCGTCGTGCACCTGCACATCCGGGACGCCGAGACCCGCCCGACCCTCGACCTCGGCTTGCTGACGGCGGCGGTCGCGGCGCTGCGGGAGGCGACCGACCTGGTCGTGCAGCTGTCCACCGGCGGCGCGGTGACCGACCCGGAGGCCGACCGGCTGCGCGCGCTGGAGGCGGCGCCGGACGCGGCCAGCTGCCCGATGGGCACGGTCAACCTCGGGACCGACGTGTTCGGCAACCGCTGGCAGTTCATCGTCGAGCTGCACACGGCGATGCGCGACCGGCAGATCGTGCCCGGATACGAGATCTTCGACTACGGCCAGCTCGCCACCCTCCAGCGGCTGCTCGACCGGCACGGCCCGCCGTACGGCGGTCACGTGCACTGCGACCTGGTCATGGGAGCGCCGGGCGGTATGCCGGGCACAACGCAGACGCTGGCCGCCGCGGTGCAGGCGCTGCCGCAGGGCGCGACGTTCTCCGCCACCGGGGTCGGCCGGACCACGATCCCGGTCATGCTCGCCTCGCTGTCCGCCGGCGGGCACCTGCGGGTCGGCATGGAGGACACGCTGACGTACCGGCCGGGCGAGCCGGTGCGGGACAACGCCCAGCTGGTCGCCCGGGCGGCCGGGCTGGCTCGGATCGCCCAGCGGGCCCCGGCCACGCCGGCCGAGACCCGCGCGACGCTCGGGATCCGGCCGGCGTGACTCCCTTCCCGTACGCGACGGTCGAGGTCGTCCGGTCCGGGTTCGTCGAGAGCGTGCACGCGGGCAGCGTGGTCGCGCTGGCGCCGTCCGGCGAGGTGCTCGCCGCGGCCGGCGACCCGGACGCGCCGATGCTGCCGCGGTCGGCGAACAAGCCGCTGCAGCTGGTCGGCATGCTCCGGGCGGGGCTGGCGCTGCCGCCGCCGGACCTGGCCGTCTGCGCCAGCTCGCACTCGGGTGAGCCGGCGCACGCCGAGCGGGTCCGGGCCCTGCTGGCCGGCGCCGGGATCCCGGAGACCGCGCTGGCCTGCCCGTCGGCGCTGCCGCTGGACGAGGCCGCGGCGGCCGCGGTGCTGCGGGCCGGCGGCGGCCCCGAGCCGGTGACGATGAACTGCTCGGGCAAGCACAGCGCGATGCTGCTCACCTGCGCCGTCAACGGCTGGCCGCTGGCCGGGTACGCCGAGCCCGGTCACCCGGTGCAGGTCGCGATCCGGGCCGCGGTGGAGGACCTCGCCGGCCGGCCGGTGACGGCGGTCGCGGTCGACGGCTGCGGCGCGCCGCTGTTCGGGCTGACCCTCGCCGGGCTGGCCCGCGCGTTCGCCCGGCTGGTCACCGCCGCGCCGGGCACGCCGGAGCGTGCCGTCGCCGACGCGATGCGGGCGCACCCGGACCTGGTCGGCGGCACCGGGCGGGACGTGAGCCGGCTGATGGCCGGGGCGCCGGGGGTGCTGGCCAAGGACGGCGCCGAGGGCGTGTTCGCGGCGGCGACCGCCGACGGGGCCGCGGTCGCGGTCAAGGTCGCCGACGGCACCGGCCGGGCCCGTACGCCGCTGCTGGTCGGGGCGCTGCGGCAGACGGGTGTGCACGCTGCGGTACTGGACGAGCTCGCGCAGGCACCGGTGCTGGGTGGGGGTCACCCGGTCGGGTCGATTCGGCTGGCCGGCGACGCCTGGCTGTGATCGACGGCCCGTCCCGGTGCGGTAGCTTCTCCCGCCGTGGGTGACCCAGCGACCGATTCGGAACCTCCGTCGGGAACCACGCTCGCTGTCGCACTCGGTCGGGGGGACGAGGCCGGGCTGCTCGCGGTCCACGACACGTACGGCCCTGAGCTGTTCGGCTACGCGGAGTTCCTACTGGCCGGCCGTCCGGACCCGGAGGCCGACGGTCCCGCAGCGGCCGTGCTCGACGCCCTGCTGGTCGCGACCGGAGCGGTCGCCGACCTCACCGACCCCGCCCGGATGCTCACCTGGCTGCTGGCCCTGACCCGCAACGAGTGCCTGCGCCGGGGCGCCGTCGCCGCGCCCGAGGCCGAGGCGGCCGAGCTGGGCCGGTGCGGGCTCGGCCCGCTGGAGGTCGCCGCGGTGCTCGGCTTCGCGCCGGCCGGGCTGCCCCGGCGGTTGCCGCCGCAGGCTCCGCCGGACTGGCTGCGGGCCGAGCTGGCCGCCGCCGCCGGCCCGGCCGGCGCCGCGCGCCGCGGCGAGCTGACCCGGCGGGCACGGCCGTTCGAGCCGGACGGCTTCCCGGTGCCGCTGGACCGGCGCCGGCTGTCCGGCAAGGTGCTGGCCTGGTCGGCCGTCGCGGTCGTGGTGATCGCGCTCGGCCTGCTGGTCGGTCTGCCGACCAAGGGCAACGCGGGCGCCGCGGCGGTCGAGCCGGCCGCACGGGCCGAGGCGGCCCCGGCGAGCGCGACCGCGGCCCCGGCACCGGCCGAGGCCGGTGGGCCGATCCCGACGCTCGGGTCCGCGCCGTTCGGGCCGGCCGGCAGCTCCACGGCCGCCGGTTCGGAGCCGCCCGCCGCGGCGGCCGAGGCGGACGCCGGCGCTGCGGCGCCCTCGACGCGGCTGTCCACGGCCGCGCCGGCCCCGCAGGCCCGGACCGACGCGGCGGGCCGCCGGTCCCGCACGTCCGGCGGGATCGAGCTGACCTGGTCGCCGTTGGCCTGCGCCGACCGGTGGACCGCGCACCTGCACGCGACGACCGGCGGCGTCGAGGTCTCCCAGGTGGTCGCCGTGGCGGCGCGGGCCGGGGCGACGGTCGCGTTGCACGCCGACGGGGACGGCTGGTCCGGTGACCTGGCCGGCCTGCCGACGGGCCGCACGGTCACGGTCACGGTCTTCGCCGGCGGTGAGGTGCGGCCGGCCTCGGCGCGGCTGCGCGCCAACTGCTGACGGCCCGGCCGGGGCTCAGCGCGACCAGGGCGGCGGCGGGGCCGGGATCCGGTCCAGCGCCGAGCGCACCTCGCCGAACCGGCCGTCCTCGGCCCGCCACTGCTCGTACGCGCCGGTGATCTCCTCCCGGCTGCGGGCCACGAAGTTCCACCACATGAGGATCGGCTCGCCGAACGGGACTCCGCCGAGCAGCAGCACCCGGGCCGGCTCGATCGCGTCCAGCACCAGCTCGGACCGGCCGAGCCCGAGGTAGGCGAACCGGTCCGCGCGCACCGGCCGGCCCTCGACCGCGACCTCCCCGGAGAGCACGACCAGGCCGTGCTCGAAGTCGGTCCGCAGCGGCCAGACCGAGATGCCTGGGCGGACCACCGCGTCGACGCCGACCAGCGGGCTGTCCTGGCGGGTCGGCGAGGTGACGTCCTGCATGGAGCCGGCCAGCACGGTGAGCGTCGAGGTGTCGATCTCCAGCTGGGGGAGCGCGGCGTGGTGGGCGAACGCCGGCTCGCCGAACCGGGTCCCGTCCGGCTGGGCGACCCACAGCTGCACGCCGTGCAGCGTGCCGCGGTAGCTGCCGGTCGTCTCCTCCGAGTGCGACACCCCGCCGCCGGCGGTCATCAGGTTGAGCTGGCCCGGCGCGATCAGCTGCTCGGTGCCCAGGCTGTCGCGGTGCAGCACCTCGCCGGCGATCAGCCAGGTCACGGTGTGCAGGCCGGTGTGCGGGTGCGGGCCGATGTCGAGGCCGGCGTCCTCGATCACGCGGACCGGGCCGAGGTGGTCGGCGAAGCACCAGGGGCCGACCGTACGGCGCTGCCGGCGGGGTAGCGCGCGGCGCACCGGCACCGCGCCGACCCGGGACTCCCGGCTGTCGCCGATCTCGACGCAGGGCGTGTCGGGGGCGCCGGCCGCGTCGGCGACCGGGGCGTCCACGGTGTCCACCGGTCCGCTCATCCCCGCAGTATGCGGTGCCGCCGCCCTGGTCGCCGTCTACCGCCCATTTCTGTGGACCCGGGTGGTGGTGTCCGGGCCGGCCGCGGCACGGCGACCGTCCCGGCGGCTCAGTGTCCCTTGGGAGTCGGCTGATTCCGTGACGAAGCACACGGCCCTGGTGCTAGCTGAGTGCTTGCAACAGCTAGCGGAAGTCCGTACCATTGGATGCATGGTGCTGCGGGACGTGGGCGACTACATCCGCGAGCAGCGCCATGCCGCTCAGGTGTCGGTGCGGCAGCTGGCGAAGGCCGCCGGCGTGTCCAACCCGTACCTGTCGCAGATCGAACGCGGGCTGCGCAAGCCGTCCGCGGAGATCCTGCAGCAGATCGCCAAGGCGCTGCGGATCTCGGCCGAGCAACTGTACGTGCAGGCCGGGATCCTGGACGAGCGCGTCGGCGACGACACGGTGGTCGGCGCGATTCTCGGCGACGCGGTGCTCACCGAGCGGCAGAAGCAGGTTCTGCTGGAGATCTACGAGTCCTTCCGCCGGGAGAACGCGGCCCGCTCGGCCACGGAAGCGGAACCGGACCCCAACACTGAGGAGAACAGCCATGCTGATTCCTGAAGAGGTGCGCAAGGCCAGGGAGACCGTCCTGGAGCAGGGCAAGACCGCGCTCGGGGAGGCCCGCAAGCCGTGGTACGCCGCGGTGGGCGCCGGCGAGCTCGCGTACGGGCAACTGCAGACCCAGCTGAGCCAGCTGCCGACCGAGATGCAGGAGCGGGTGCGCAAGCTGCGGGCCGGCGGGCGGCGCCAGCTCGACGCCGCGACCCTGCGGTCCGCGGTCGAGAACGCCGCCGAGCAGGCGACCGAGGCGTACGAGACCTACACGGCCAAGACGCGGGACACCTACGAGTCGCTGGCTCACCGAGGTGAGCTCGTGGTGCGGCGGCTGCGCCGGAGCCCGGAGGTCGTCGAGACCTTCGAGAAGGCCGAGCACGTGCTCGCGGACGCCGGGAAGGCCATCGCCCAGGCGGAGGAGAAGGTGACGCATCCGGGTCGGATCACGACCCGGAACCCGGCCGCGAGGACCGCGCCGGCTCACAAGGCGCCGGCTCACAAGGCGCCGGCCAACAAGACGCCGGCTCACAAGACGCCGGCTCACAAGGCGCCGGCCAAGTAGGCGTCGCGGAGCTGAGCGCCCGGCGCGACGTGTGACGTCCGTCGCCCGGCGCCGCGGTCGGAACCCGGCCGCGGCGCCGGGCGTTGGTCTGTGCGACAACGTGCCGAGCGCCGATTGGGCGCTCCACGGAGTCCACTGTGGACCGCAGAAGGTCGGGTCCACAGTAGACACCTAACCTCCGGCGCGCCTCGGACCGCCGTGCCGTCCCTCCCCCGTGGGGCGGCACGGCCCTGAGCCCGCCGCGCCGGCCATCGACCCGCGCCGCCCACCCGTAGGGCGGCGCAGCCTTGACTGCCGTCGCCGCCCGCCTGGGCAGCGCGGCTCCGACCGCCGCGTCGTCCCTCCCTCGTGGGGCGGCGCGGCCCTGACCTGCCGCGGCCCTCCGTGGGCGGCGGTCCCGACGGCCGCGTCGTTCCCGACCCGTGGGCGGCGCGGTCCTGGACGCCGTGCCGTCCCTGACCCCGCTGGGGCGGCACGGCCCGAGTTGGCCGCGCCGTCGTCAGCTGTACGGCGGCGCGGTCCCGACCTGCCGCGGCCCGCACGGGCAGCGGTCCCGACTGCCGCGTCGCTCCCGACCCGCGGGCGACGCGGTCCTGACCGCCGTGCCGCCCCAACACCGCTGGGGCGGCACGGCCCGAGTTGGCCGTGCCGTCCTTCTCCCCTGGGCGGCGGCGCGGTCCCGACCTGCCGCGGCCCGCACGGGCAGCGGTCCCGACTGCCTCGTCGCTCCCGACCCGCGGGCGACGCGGTCCTGACCGCCGTGTCGTCCCGTTCCCCGGCGGGGCGGCACGGCTTGAGCCGGCCCTACCGTCCTCCCCGTGGGGCGGTGCGGCCCTGATCGCCGTGTCGCTTCATCCTCCGGTGGAGCGGCACGGCCCGAGCCGACCCGTGGTCCTTCCCCCGTGGGGCGGCGGGTCAGACCGCGGTCGCGTCGTCCTTCCCCGAGGGACGACGCGGTCCGCGCGCCGGCCGTCGTCCCTCCCATGGGGCCCGGAGCCCGGCCGCGTTGTCCTTCCCCGGCGGTACTACCCGGAGCCGGCCGCGTCGTCTTTCAGGTCGGGCGGTACTACCCGGAGCCGGCCGCGTCGTCTTTCAGGTCGGGCGGTACTACCCGGAGCCGGCCGCGTCGTCTTTCAGGTCGGGCGGTACTACCCGGAGCCGGCCGCGTCGTCTTTCAGGTCGGGCGGTACAACCCGGAGCGGCCGCGTCGTCCTTCGCCGTCCGGCGGTACGGCCCGGAGCCGCGGCGTGGTCCTTTCCCGTCGGTCGGTACGGCCCGGAGCCGGCCGCGTCGTCCCTGCCCGTCGGGCGGCGCGGCCATGGTCTGTGGCGGCCGCGGGACGGGAAGTGAGCCGTGCCTGGGTGAGGACTTGGTGTGGGTTTGCCGACGGTGTGTCTGCGGAGTGCGGGACCGGTTACGCTGGAGGCGTGTTCGGGCTGAACAACGCGCTGCTGTCCCTACTGTCGCTCGCCATCGTGGTGGTGCAGGGGTGGGCGCTGATCGACTGCGTCATGCGACCGAGCAAGGCGTTCGAGGTGGCCGGCAAGCTGACCAAGCCCGCCTGGCTCGCCATCACCGCGATCGCGCTTGTCGTCGGCCTTCTCTTCGGTCCCCTCGGCATCCTCGGCCTGGCCGGGATCGTCGCCTCGATCGTCTACCTCGTCGACGTGCGCCCGGCCGTGCGCCAGATCCAGGGCGGCGGCGAGCGCTGGTAGCGCCTACCGCGTCGCGTACCGGCTGATCTCCTCGGCGTCGGCCAGGTCGGCCGGCCGCAGCCGGAACAGCTCGGCGTGCAGTCCCCAGTACTTGTCCGTGCGCCCCACGTACTCCATGCCCAGCCGGCGGGCGACCTGGCTGGACCGCTCGTTGCCGGGCCGGACGATCGCGAACACCTCGTCGATCCCGGTCTCGAACGCGCGCCGGGCCGCCGCGCGGCCGATCTCGGTCGCGTAGCCGCGGCCCCACACCGCCGGGTGCAGATGCCAGCCGACCTCGACGTCCTCCTCGTCGGGCGGCAGCGGTCGCAGCAGCACGGTGCCGATCGGCCGCCCGGGCTGGGTCAGCTCCTCCACGGCCCACACGCCGTAGGTCGGGTCGTCGATGGGCTGGGCCCACCGCTCGATCCTGATCTTGATCTCGGCCGCCTCCATCGGGGCGCCGATCCACTGCGCGACCTCGGGCCGGGCGTACACGTCGTACGCCGCGGCCAGGTCGGCCTCCTCGACCGTCCACGGACGGGCGAGGAGGCGTTCGGTGACGAGCACAGGGTCCACGTTCTCGACCGTAGTCGGTGGGAGCGCATTCACGCACGCTCTGCACCAGACGTTCACCTTCTCGTACACACCGCCGAACGGCGGTCGCAGCGCGACCCGAACGCCCGGACCGGTCAGCCCGTCCGGACCAGCTCGGCGAGCGCCCGGTCCCCCGACACTTCGACCTGCCGCCGCCGGGTGCGGCCGGGCTCGGCCGGGTCGAGCGGCAGCCGGCCCCACAGCACGAGATAGAGGTCGGCGGCCGGGCCGGCGATGCGGGCGTCCACCCGCCGCGGCCGCCGCTCCGGCCGGGTCGCGGTGACCCGCCCCGGCTCGAGCGCGACCAGCCAGTTGTCACCGGTGTCGGTGCACTCGACCAGCACGTCGCCGCGGGCCGAGGCGAGCGGCTCGTCGCCGGCCCGCAGCTGCAGCATGCTCTCGAGGACCTCGCCGACCCCGTCCGCGGCGAGCGCCGGGTCGAAACCGCCGGCCTTCGCGTACGCGGCGAGCTCGGCGTCGAACCGGTGCACGGTGGTGTCGTGCGCCATCCGCCGCGGCCAGAAGTCGGCCAGGTGCGGCTCCGCATCGGTGAACACCTGCAGCAGCTTGTCCAGGCCCTCGGCGTACCAGGTGAGCATCTTGCTGTCGTCCGCCGGTGGCCGGGCGGCCAGCGCGGGCGGCTCCACCGTGCCGTCGAGCACCCCGGCGGTCGCCGTGCGGTGCACCCGGCCGACGTGCGCGACCAACCGGCGCACCGTCCAGCCCGGGCAGGTCGGGACGTCGTCGTCCGGATCGGCCGCCTGGGCCGCGGTGGCGAACGCCGCGCCCTCGCGCCGCAGCGCCGCGATCCACCAGTCGTGCCGGGCCCCGCTGTCAGCGGTGGGCTGGTCCGCCGTCGCGCTCACCCCCTGCGTCTCGGCGATCACAGACAGAATCGTTCCACCGACTTCGGGCACCAGTCACGTCCATAGTGAATTCCTCCCCCGATCGTGTCGTGGGAATCACGGAACGGACACCGCCGCCCACCGGAGCGTGACCTCTCCGAGGCGCCAGCGGGACCGGCCGCCGACCACCGGCCAGCCGTCCTCAGCCAGCCGCTCGACCGCGGCGATCCAGCGCTGCCGCGGCCCGAACGCCTGGTACGGCGCGCCCGCCGCCCAAGCCAGGTCGAACGCCCGCAGCAGCGCGTGCACCGGCTGGCCGGGCACGTTGTGGTGGATCAGCGCCTTCGGCAGCCGCTCGGCCAGGTCGCTCGGCCGGTCGAGGTCGGCGACCCGGGCGGCGAGGGTGATCGTCAGCGGGCCGCTGCCGTCCAGCGCGACCCAGCAGGCCCTGCGGCCGAGCTCGTCGCAGGTGCCCTCGACCAGCAGGCCGCCCGGGGCGAGCCGGCGGCACATCTCGGTCCAGGCCGCGGCCGCGGCGGCCTCGTCGTACTGGCGGAGCACGTTGAGCGCGCGGACCAGCACAGGCCGTCGCCCGGCCAGCTCGAAACCGCCGCGGGCGAACTCGAGCCGGGGCGGGTCGGCGCTGGCGGCGGCCGCGGCGACCCGGTCCGGGTGGATCTCCAGCCCGAGCACCCGCACGTCCTTGCGCACGTCGGCGAGCCGGGCGGCCAGCTCCACGGTCGTCACCGGGGTGGCCCCGTAGCCGAGGTCGACGACGAGCGGGTCGACCGCGTCCCGCAGCCGGGCCGACTGGGTCCCGACGATCCAGCGGTCCACCCGGCGCAGCCGGTTCGGCGTGGTGGTGCCGCGGGTGGGCAGCCCGAGCGCGCGAGCCCGCCCGGCGGCGCGCCGCGGCGGCTTCCTCACGGCGCAGGATCCTAGGAGACGCCGGCGCCGTCCCGGTGGGTGAGAGCCGTCCTGCGTAGGGTTGGCCGGGTGGAGGCGCGATCCGGGGTGCCGCTGGCCGGGCTGACCACGCTGCGGCTGGGCGGTCCGGCCCGGGCGCTGGTCGAGGCCGGCACCGCGGCCGATCTGGTCGGCGCGGTCCGGGCCGCGGACGAGCGCGGCGAGCCGATGCTGCTCGTCGGCGGCGGGTCCAACCTCGTGGTCGGCGACGCGGGCTGGCCCGGCACGGTCGTGCTGGTCCGCACCCGCGGGGTCGCGGTCGAGTCGGACGGCGACACCAGGACGCTGACCGTCGAGGCCGGCGAGCCCTGGGACGAGCTGGTGGCCCGCGCGGTCGCCGAGGGCTGGGCCGGGATCGAGGCGCTGTCCGGCATCCCCGGCCTGGTCGGCGCGACCCCGGTGCAGAACGTCGGCGCGTACGGCCAGGAGGTCGCCGAGACGATCACCCGGGTCGACGCGTACGACCGGGAGCTCGGCGCGGTCCGCGAGCTGACCCCGGCCGAGTGCCGGTTCGGCTACCGCGACTCGCTGTTCAAGCACACCGACCGGTACGTGGTGCTGCGGGCGGTGTTCGCGCTCACCGCGAGCGACAAGTCCGGCCCGCTGCGGTACGCGGAGCTGGCCGGCGTGGTCGGCGAGGTCGCGCCGCTCGCCGACGTGCGGGAGGCGGTGCTGCGGCTGCGCCGGGGCAAGGGCATGGTCGTCGACCCGGCCGATCCGGACACCTGGAGCGCCGGCTCGTTCTTCACCAACCCGGTGCTCGACCCGGCCGCGCTGGCCGCGTTCGAGGCCCGGCTGGCCCCGGGCACCGCGTACCCGTCCTGGCCGGCCGGGGCCGGGCGCAAGCTGTCCGCGGCCTGGCTGATCGATCGGGCCGGCTTCGCCAAGGGGTACGGCGCGGGCCCGGTCCGGATCTCCACCAAGCACCCGCTCGCGCTCACCCACCGCGGCGGCGGCCGGGCGGGCGACCTGGTCGCGCTGGCCCGCGAGGTCCGGGACGGCGTGGCCGCCCGGTTCGGCGTTCAGCTGCGTCCCGAGCCGCGCCTGGTCGGCGTGGCGCTCTGAGGCCACCCCGCGGCGTGGTCCGCCGATCGGACTCCCGGGGCGGAACGTGACGCAGGTCTCCGTCCGAGTGGGTCGGGCAGGTTTCGGGCAGGTCGTCTGTTGGGTCTTGTCGGGCGGCGTCCGCCCTGGGAGCCGGGATCTGCGGAGGTGGCTGTGGCGGTGGGCCGCGCGGTGGTTCCGTTCTCGCACTCGCGCCCGCGCCGGGTGGCGACGCTGTCCGTGCACACCTCGCCGCTCGACCAGCCGGGCACCGGTGACGCCGGAGGCATGAACGTCTACGTCCTCGAGGTGTCGCGGCGGCTGGCCGAGATGGGCGTGGCGGTGGACGTGTTCACCCGGGCGACGTCGAGCGCGCTGCCCCCGGTGGTCGAGATGAGCCCCGGCGTGCTGGTCCGGCACGTGGTGGCCGGGCCGTACGCGGGCCTGGACAAGGCCGACCTGCCGGCGCAGCTGTGCGCGTTCACCTCCGAGGTGCTGCGGGTCGAGGCCGCCCAGGAGCCGGGCTGGTACGACCTGGTGCACTCGCACTACTGGTTGTCCGGGCAGGTCGGGCGGATGGCCCGGTCGCGCTGGGCGGTGCCGCTGGTGCACTCGGCGCACACCCTGGCCAAGGTCAAGAACGCCTCGCTGGCCGACGGCGACCGCCCGGAGCCGCTGGCCCGGCTGGTCGGCGAGGACCGGATCGCCGCCGAGGCCGACCGGCTGATCGCCTCCACCGCCGACGAGGCCCACCAGCTGCGCTCGCTGTACCGGGCCCGGGCCGACCAGGTCGTCACGGTCCCGCCCGGGGTCGACCTCGAGCTGTTCCGGATGGCCGACGCATCGGCCGCGCGGACCCGCCTGGGCGTGCCGCCGGACGCCGTGCTGCTGCTGTTCGTCGGGCGCATCCAGCCGCTCAAGGCGCCCGACCTGCTGCTGCGGGCCGTCCCGCCGCTGCTCGAGCGGATGCCGGAGCTCCGACGCCGGCTGCAGGTCGCGATCGTCGGAGGCCCGAGCGGGACCGGGCTCGACCGTCCCGAGTCGCTGCACAAGCTGGCCGCCGCGCTCGGCATCACCGACCTCGTCCGGTTCGAGCCGCCGGCCCGCGCCGACCGGCTGGCCGACTGGTACCGCGCCGCCGACGTCACCGTCGTTCCCAGCCACAGCGAGTCGTTCGGGCTGGTCGCGCTGGAGTCGCAGGCCTGCGGTACCCCGGTCGTCGGGGCCGCGGTGGGCGGGCTGCCGACCGCGGTCCGGGACGGGGAGTCCGGGCTGCTGGTCGACTCGCACCGGCCCGCCGACTTCGCCGCGGCGATCGGGTCGCTGGTCACCGCGCCCAGGCTGCGCGACCGGATGGCCGGCGCCGCCCGCCGGCACGCGGAGCGGTTCTCCTGGCAACGCACGGCCGAGGGCCTGCTGGTCGCCTATCGTGGTGCGCTGGCCGATCGGGGGAGCGCCCGGCTCGCGGCCGCCGTAGGGGGATCATGACGCGCGCCGAGCTCGACGAGATCATCCGGACCACGCTGACCGACCGGGAGCTCGAGTTCGAACGCACCGGCGAGGGGTCCTACCTGGTCTCGCTGCCGGGCACGCACCGGCTGGCCACCCCGTGCTGGCTGGTCGTCGGCGACCACGCGCTGCTGGTCGAGGCGTTCGTGATGCGGCACGCCGACGAGGGCCAGGCGCAGCTCTACGACTTCCTCCTCCGGCGCAACAGCCGGATGTACGGCGTGGCCTGGTCGCTCGACCGGGACGGCGACGTCTACCTGGTCGGCCGGCTGCCGCTGGCCGCGGTCACCCCGGACGAGATCGACCGGCTGCTCGGCGCCGTGCTGACGTACGCGGACGAGAACTTCGACACGATGCTCCGGCTCGGCTTCGGCGGCTCGATCAAGCGGGAGTGGGCCTGGCGGGTCAAGCGCGGCGAGTCGCTGGCCAACCTCCGCGCGTTCGCGCGGTTCGCCGACCCGGGCGCGTCCTAGACTCCGGCACGTGCCGACCTGGGTGGCGTTGCTGCGCGCGGTCAACCTCGGCTCCCACAACAAGGTGTCGATGCCGAAGCTCAGGGACGCCCTCGGGGCCGAGGGCTTCACCGCCGTC
Source organism: uncultured Actinomycetota bacterium (assembly GCA_963803135.1). Classification (GTDB taxonomy): domain Bacteria; phylum Actinomycetota; class Actinomycetes; order Mycobacteriales; family CADCTP01; genus CADCTP01. The sequence goes on from CAWDLH010000001.1 coordinate 327,478, forward strand.
AAGACGTACGTCAACAGCGGCAACGTCGTGCTCGACTCGACGCTGCGGTCGCCGGCCAAGGTCGGCCGGGCCGTGCACGACGTGATCCTCGACCACTTCGGGGTCGACACGCCGGTGATGATGCGGACCGGCCCGCAGCTGGCGCAGGTGCTGGACTGGAACCCGTTCCCGGCCGCGGCCGCGGACCATCCCAACCTGACCGCGGTCCTGCACCTGGCCGGCGAGCCCGAGGCCGAGCGGGTGGAGACCTTCCTGGCCGGGGAGTACGCGCCGGTCCGGGTGGCGCACCGGGGCGAGGAGGTCGTCGTCGACTGGCACGACCGGTCCGGCCGGCCGGATGTCGACCGCGCGCTGAAGAAGCTCGGCGTGGACGCGACCGCCCGCAACTGGCGCACCCTCACCGCATTGGTGGAGCTGACCCGGCAATAGGCTGGGGGCGTGACGGCGACCCTGGTGCTGCTGCGGCACGGTGAGAGCGAGTGGAACGCGAAGAACCAGTTCACCGGCTGGGTCGACGTCGGCCTGTCGGAGCGGGGGCTGGCCGAGGCCGCGCGCGGCGGCGAGCTGATGCGCGATGCCGGGCTGCGGCCGGACGTGGTGCACACCTCGCTGCTCCGCCGGGCGATCCGCACCGCGGATCTCGCGCTGGATGCCGCCGACCTGGCCTGGCTGCCGGTGCGCCGGTCCTGGCGGCTCAACGAGCGGCACTACGGCGCGCTGCAGGGGCTGGACAAGTCCGCGACCCGGGAGAAGTACGGCGACGACCAGTTCATGCGCTGGCGCCGGTCGTACGACGAGCCCCCGCCTCCGCTGGCCGACGGCAGCGAATGGTCCCAGGCCGGCGACCCGCGGTACGCGGACCTGCTGGAGATCCTCCCGCGCACCGAGTGCCTGGCCGACGTGGTGGTCCGGATGCTGCCGTACTGGTACGACGCGCTGGTGCCGGACCTGCGGCTCGGCCGGGTGACGCTGGTCGTCGCGCACGGCAACTCGCTGCGGGCGCTGGTCAAGCACCTGGACGGGCTGTCCGACCAGGAGGTGGTCGGGCTCAACATCCCGACCGGCATCCCGCTGCGGTACGAGCTCGACGGGCAGATGACGCCGGTCAAGGCCGGCGGCGAGTACCTCGACCCCGACGCCGCGGCCAAGTCCATCGAGGCCGTCAAGAACCAGGGCAGGTAGCCGGCCGGCACGGTCCTGGGTGATCGCCGGCCGCCGGGCCGAGGGCTCAGACCCCGAGGGCGGTCTCGGTGGCGCCGCTGTCGATGGCGGCGGGGAGCGCGGCCGGCTCGCCGGTGACGAGGAAGATCACCTGACGGGCGACCGCGACGGCGTGGTCCGCGTACCGCTCGTAATAGCGGCCGATCAGCGTGATGTCGATCGCCGGCTCCATGCCGTGGGTCCACTCGCCGGACAGCAGGTGCACGAACAGCCGCCGGTGCAGCGCGTCCATCGAGTCGTCCTCGCGCTCCAGCTGCTCGGCCAGCGAGATGTCCTGGCCTTCGAGCACCTGCCTGGTCTTGTCCACGATCGACAGCGCGACCTTGCCCATCTGCGCGATCGTGCCGCGGACGTCGTCCGGCACCGCTGCGGACGGGTAGCGCATCCGCGCCACCTTGGCGATGTGCAGGGCGAGATCGCCCATCCGCTCGAGGTCGGCCACCGCCTTCAGGCTGGTGACGACCGTGCGGAGGTCGACCGCGACCGGCTGCTGCCGGGCCAGCAGGTCGAACGCGCGCGCCTCCAGGTCGTCCCGAAGCCGGTCGACCTCGGCGTCCTCGGAGATCACCTTCTCGGCCAGCGGCAGGTCGGCGTCGAGCAGCGCGGACGTCGCGTCACGCATGGCGACTGCGACCGCCTCGCTCATCTCGACCAGCGTGCGACGGATCTGGTCGAGCTCGCCATGGAACGTCTCGCGCACCGACCCCACCTCCCAAGCCCTCTTCCGCCGAGCCTAGCCGGGACCGGCTGCGCGAGGCCCTCTGCCCGTGAACCGCGTCCGTACGCTGGGTGAACTCCTGCCCTGACCGGCGGGGACGGGACCTCCGGCGGCGCCGGGCAGCACCTGGGCGACCGTACGATCGTGCCGTGGAGGTCGTGGCGGTCGCCGCCGCCCTGCTGGTCGGGGCGGCTGTCGGCGTTGCCGTCGCGCTGCTGCTGGCCGGCCGGCGCGAGCCGCCCCCGGCCGCTGCCCCGGCCCCGAGCCCGGAGGCCACGCCGCCCGCGCTGGCCCGCCGGGTGCTCGAGGTGATGGGCGCGGCCGCGGTCGTGCTCGACCCGGCCGACGAGGTGGTGCTGGCCAACCCGGCCGCCCGGCGGACGGGCGTGGTCCGCGGCGGCCGCGTCGTGATCGACGACCTGCGCCGCCTGGCCCGGGCGGCCCGCCGCGACGGCGAGGCCAGGCACGCGGTGGTCGACACCCGCGGCCGGCTCGGCCGGGAGCCGATCGCGGTGAGCGTCCGGATCGCGCCCCTGGTGGACAGCGGCTACGTGGCGCTGCTGCTCGACGACGTCACCGAGACCCGCCGGCTGGAGGCGGTCCGCCGGGACTTCGTCGCCAACGTCTCGCACGAGCTCATGACCCCGATCGGCGCGCTGACCCTGCTGGCCGAGGCGGTGCAGGATGCGGCCGACGACCCGGAGGCGATCCGCCGGTTCGCCGGGCGGATGCAGCACGAGGGCACCCGGCTCGGCCGGCTGGTCGCCGAGCTGATCGAGCTGTCCCGGCTGCAGGGGGCCGAGCCGCTGCCGTCGCCGGCCGTGGTCGACGTGGACGACGTGGTCGCCGAGGCGGTCGACCGCACCAGGCTGGCGGCCGAGTCGGCCGGGATCACGGTGGTCTCCGGCGGCCAGGGCCGGCTGTCCGTCCGCGGCAACGAGGCCCAGCTGGTCACCGCGCTGGTGAACCTCGTCGACAACGCCATCGCGTACAGCCTGGCCGGCACCAGGGTCGCGGTCGGCACCCGGCGGCGGGACGGCCACGTCGAGATCTCGGTCAGCGACCAGGGCATCGGGATCGCCGAGCGGGACCTGGAGCGGGTCTTCGAGCGGTTCTACCGGTCGGACCCGGCGCGGTCGCGGGCCACCGGCGGCACCGGCCTCGGCCTGGCCATCGTCAAGCACATCGCGACCAACCACGGCGGCGGGGTGAACGTGTGGAGCGTCGAGGGCTCCGGCTCCACGTTCACCCTGCGGCTGCCGGTCGCCGGTTCGGACCTCGACCGGCGGGCGGATGACCGGGCGGATGACGAGGGCGACGCGGGACCGGTGCCCGCGCGGACCGTACGGGCCGGTGCGCCCGACGAGAGAGGAAGCCTGTGACCCGCGTGCTCGTGGTGGAGGACGAGGAGTCGTTCTCCGACGCGCTGTCGTACATGCTGCGCCGTGAGGGCTTCGAGGTGGCGATCGCCGTGACCGGGCCGGACGCGCTCAGCGAGTTCGACCGGTCCGGCGCGGACCTGGTGCTGCTCGACCTCATGCTGCCCGGGCTGTCCGGCACCGAGGTGTGCCGCACGCTGCGGCAGCGCTCGAACGTACCGGTGATCATGCTGACCGCCCGGGACGGCGAGATCGACAAGGTGGTCGGGCTCGAGCTCGGCGCCGACGACTACGTGACCAAGCCGTTCTCGTCCCGGGAGCTGGTGGCCCGGATCCGGGCCGTGCTGCGCCGGCGCGGCGAGCCGGAGTCGGAGGCGACCGGCGCCGCGCTGGAGGCCGGACCGGTGCGGATGGACGTGGAGCGGCACGTGGTCACCGTGGACGGCGCGACCGTGCCGATGCCGCTGAAGGAGTTCGACCTGCTGGAGCTGCTGCTGCGCAACGCCGGCCGGGTGCTGACCCGCGGGCAGCTCATCGACCGGGTCTGGGGCTCCGACTACGTCGGCGACACCAAGACCCTTGACGTGCACGTCAAGCGGCTGCGGGCGAAGATCGAGCCCGACCCGTCCAACCCGCGCCACCTCGTCACCGTCCGCGGCCTCGGCTACAAGTTCGAGACCTGACCCGGCTCGTACTCGTCGTGCCGGCGCAGCCACAGCATGCCGGGGCCGCCGTCCTCCTGCCGCCCGAGCGCCGTCAGGTCCAGCCAGTGGTAGGTGCCCAGCAGCATGTCCACACCGCGCTCGTACGCCGAGTACGTCCGCAGGATCCGGTCGCCGTCGCGCAGGAACGCCGACACCCCCGGCATCTCCCCGGACCAGCCCGGCCAGCCCTCGTCCCCGCTGCGGTCGCGGAAGTTGTACTCGGTGCGGCCCTTCGCCGGGTCGATCGTGACCTCGACGGCAGCCGCCGCCAGCGCGTCCCGGGCCGGGGTGAACTCCTTCTCCTTGGCCAGCAGGTCGAGGCGGGCCGCCCGCCACTCCTGCGCCGACACGATCTCCGGCTCGGTACGCATGCCCGACCCTAGCCCCGCGCGGCTGACCTGCTCATTCCGCGTTGTCGGCGGGGTGGGCGGCGATGAGGCCGGTGGCCAGGCGGGCCGCGCACAGCCGGGAAAGCTGGTCGTACGCCGGCTCGCCGAGCAGGGCGGTGAGCTCCGGACCGTAGGAGAGGTAGAGCGGCTCGCCGGCGCCGTGCGCCTCCGGCGACGACGTGCACCACCAGTGCAGGTCGTGCCCGCCCTCGCCCCAGGAGCGGCGGTCGAACTCGGTGACCGTCGAGACGAGGACCTTGGTGCCGTCCGGCCGGTCCACCCAGTCCTGCTCGCGGCGGATCGGCAGCTGCCAGCAGACGTCCGGCTTCGTTTCGAGCGGGTGCCGGCCGGTGCGCAGCGCCAGCGCGTGCAGCGCGCAGCCCTCGCCGCCGGCGAACCCCGGCCGGTTGAGGAACACGCAGGCGCCGTCGACGGTCCGCGTGCGGCGGCGCCGGTCGTCGTCGCCGACGCTGTCCCGGACGGTGATCCCCCGTTTCGTACCGGCCTTGTAGAACTGCCAGTCCGCCGGAGTGAGCTCCTTCGAGGCCCGGTTGACCCGCTTCTCGTCGGCGGTGTCGGAGAAGAACGCGCCGTGGGAGCAGCAGCCGTCGTCCGGGCGGTCGGCGTCGATGCCACGGCAGCCGCGGCCGAAGATGCACGTCCAGCGCGAGCACAGCCAGGTCAGGTCGGCGCGGACCACGTGCTCCGGGTCGGCCGGATCGGCGAACTCGACCCACTCCCGGGCGAAGTCGAGGCCGACCTCGCGGGACACCGCCACCGTCACGCCGGTCACGCTACGCCACTCGATTTGCTCTCCGGGCCCGGGAAGCGGTGTCATTTCTTCTTCGTGGCCGAGCCGGGTTGGGGAGAGCGGGATGGGACGTCACTCGCGCGGGGCCGGTGAGGCGCCCGCGCCGCTGCCCGATCCGCCGGCCCGCCACCCGTACGCGCCGCGCCCGGACGAGGACACCGGCGGCTGGGACCGCAGCGCCTACCGCGTCGTCGACGTCGGCCTGCCCGAGGGTGCGCCCGGGTCCGAGCGGTCGGCACCGCGGTCGATGCCGCGGCTCGGCGGCGGGCCGAGTCGGTTCGGTGTCGAGGAGAGCGCGCCGCGGCCCGACCAGGACCCGTCCCGCCGCGGCGCCCCCCGCGACCTCGCCGCCCCCGGTCCGGCTCCGGTCCCGGCCGACCCCGGCTTCCGCACCCGCACCGATCCGTCCGAGGCCCGCTTCGGCGGACCGGCCGAGCCCCGCTTCGGCGCCAGCCGCGCCGACCTCGTCGAGCCGCGCGCCGGTGCCCCGGCCGGGCCGCGTTTCGGCGGGCCGACCGAGACCCGCTTCGGCGCCACCCGGGCCGACCTGGCGGAGCCGCGCTTCGGCGTCCCGGCGGACCCGCGCTTCGGCGCGCCGGCGGAGTCCCGGTTGGGTGCGCCCGAGTCGCGTCCTGGTGTGCCGGGGGAGTCCCGGTTCGGTGCGCCCGAGTCGCGTCCTGGTGTGCCGGCGGAGTCCCGGTTCGGTGCGCCCGAGTCGCGTCCTGGTGTGCCGGCGGAGTCCCGGTTCGGTGCGCCCGAGTCGCGTCCTGGTGTGCCGGGGGAGTCCCGGTTCGGTGCGCCCGAGTCGCGTCCTGGTGTGCCGGCGGAGTCCCGGTTCGGTGCGCCCGAGTCGCGTCCTGGTGTGCCGGCGGAGTCCCGTCTCGGTGCGCCCGAGTCCCGTCTCGGCGCCACCCGGGCCGATCTGGCCGGGCCCCGGTTCGGTGTCGCCCGGGCCGACCTGGCCGAGCCGCGGTTCGGAGCGACCCGGGCGGACCTCTACCCGGCCCCGGACGACGCGCAGGACGGTCCGGCGGCCCGCGCTACGGCGCCGAGTCGGTGGGCTCGATCGCCCTGGCCCCGCGGCCGGCGCCGGACCCGGACGAGGTCACCGACACCGGCGCCCGCCGCGCCCGCTCCGCCTTCCGCCTCGCCACCGAGACGGCGACGGAGGAGACCGACGAGGACGACGAGGACGACGAGGACGAGTACGGGACCGAGCGCGAGCCGTCGCTGCTGCTCCAGTGGGGGATCTTCGTCGCCCAGACGCTGACCGGAGCGATCGCCGGCCTCGGCGTCTGGCTCGGCTTCTACCGGTTGTGGTCGACCTGGCCGTTCTACGCGGTGCCCGCGGTCGGCGTGGCCGCCATCGGCATGCTCGTGCTCGCCCGTACGCTCCGCCGCCGGCACGGCCACGACCTCGACCTGCTCACCGCGGCCGTCACGGTCGGCATCGGCACCGTGCTGACCGTGCTGCCGGCCGCCTTCACCCTGCAGAACCTGGGCCAGTAACCGCCCGCCTACAGTGGACCGGTGACGAGGGCGCCGGTGACCGTGCCGCGGGCCAGGGTGGGCCTGTCCACGGCCTCGGTGTACCCCGAGTCGACCGCGGCCGCGTTCGAGTTGGCCGCCCGGCTCGGCTACGACGGCGTCGAGATCATGGTCTGGACCGACCCGGTCAGCCAGGACCCGGAGGCGCTGCGCCGGCTGTCCGACCACCACGCCGTGCCGATCCTGGCCGTGCACGCGCCCTGCCTCCTGATCACCCAGCGGGTGTGGGGCACCGAGCCGTGGGTGAAGCTGGAGCGGGCCCGGGCCGCGGCCGAGAAGCTCGGCGCGAAGACCGTCGTCGTGCACCCGCCGTTCCGGTGGCAGCGCGACTACGCCCGCGGCTTCCGGCAGGGCATCGACCGGTTGGCCGAGGAGACCGACATCCGCTTCGCGGTGGAGAACATGTTCCCGCTGCGGGTACGCGGCCGGGAGGTCTCGGCGTACGCGCCGGACTGGGACCCGACCCTCGAGCCGCACCGGGCGTACACGCTGGACCTGTCGCACACCGCGGTGAGCCAGAGCGATCCGATCGAGCTGGCCGCGACCATGGGCCATCGGCTGGCGCACGTGCACATCGCCGACGGCACCGGCCTGGCCAAGGACGAGCACCTCGTGCCCGGCCGCGGCGGCCAGCCCTGCGGCGATCTGCTGGAGCGGCTGGCGATGGACGGCTTCGCCGGCTCGGTCGTGGTCGAGGTCAACACCCGCCGCGCCGCCGACCGGGCCGAGCGGGAGGCCGACCTGGCCGAGGCGCTGGCGTACACGAGGCTGCACCTGGTGGCGACCGCGGCGCCCGTAGGCTGACGGCATGCGCTCGCTGATCCTGGCCGCGTCCCGGAACGCCACGGTCGAGCATCTGGTCGAGACCACGCCGCTGACCCGCAACGTGGTGCACCGGTTCGTGCCCGGACCGGGCGAGGACGACGCCGTTGCCGCGACCCGGCGGCTGGTCGCCGAGAGGCTGGCCGTGAGCCTGGACCACCTCGGCGAGGACACCACCGACCCGGAGCACGCGGCCGCGGCGGCCAAGGCATACCTGTCCGTGCTCGACCGGCTCGCCGCCGAGGGCCTCACGCCGGAGGCCGAGGTCAGCCTCAAGCTGTCGGCCGTCGGCCAGGCGCTGCCCGGCGACGGCGAGCGCATCGCGCGGGAGCACGCGCACCTCATCTGCGCCGCGGCCGAGCGGGCCGGCACCTCGGTCACGCTCGACATGGAGGACCACACGACGACCGACTCGACGCTGCGGATCCTGGCCGAGGTACGCAAGGACTTCCCGTCCACCGGCGCCGTCCTGCAGTCCTACCTGCGCCGCACCGAGTCCGACTGTCGCGACCTGGCCACCGCGGGGTCCAGGGTCCGGCTCTGCAAGGGCGCGTACGAGGAGCCGGCGACCGTCGCCTACCAGGACCGGCACGAGGTCGACAAGTCCTACGTACGCTGCCTGGCGATCCTCATGGCCGGCGCGGGCCGGCCGATGGTCGCCACGCACGACCCGCGGATGGTCGCGATCGCCCAGGACCTGGCGGCGGTCAACGACCGGTCGATCGACTCGTACGAGTTCCAGATGCTCTACGGGATCCGGCCGCACGAGCAGCGCCGGCTGGTCGGGCTCGGGCACCCGGTCCGCGTCTACACGCCGTACGGGGTGGACTGGTACGGCTACTTCATGCGCCGGCTGGCCGAGCGGCCGGCCAACGTCGCGTTCTTCCTGCGCGCGCTGGCGACCCGGTCGTGAGCCGGCTGGCCGTCCTCGGCGCCGGCAAGCTGGGCGAGGCGCTGCTGTCCGGGCTGCTGCGCGCCGGGCGGCCGGCCGAGGACCTGACCGTCGTGGTGCGCCGGGCCGAGCGGGCCAAGGAGCTGGAGGAGCGCTACGGCGTGCACGCGGTGCCCGCGGCCGAGGCGGCCGGTGCCGACGTCCTGCTGGTGACCGTGAAGCCGCAGGACATCGACGGGCTGGTCGCCGAGCTGGCGCCGTACGTGCGGCCGTCCTCGCTGGTGGTCTCGCTGGCCGCCGGCATCCCGACCCGCTACTACGCCGGCCGGTTGGCGGCCGGCGTGCCGGTCGTGCGGGTGATGACCAACACCCCGGTGCTGGTCGACGAGGCGATGAGCGCGATCTCGGCCGGCGCGCACGCGCAGGAGCGGCACCTGGCGCTGACCGAGGACCTGCTGCGCCCGGTCGGCAAGGTCGTCCGGGTGCCCGAGGCCCAGCAGGACGCGGTGACCGCGCTGTCCGGCAGCGGACCGGCGTACTTCTTCTACCTGGTCGAGGCGATGATCGACGCCGGCATCCTGCTCGGCATCCCGCGCGCGGTCGCCGCCGACCTGCTGGTGCAGACCGCGCTCGGGTCGGCGGTGATGCTCCGCGACGGCGGCGAGCACCCGGTGAAGCTGCGCGAGGCGGTCACCTCCCCGGGCGGCACGACCATCAACGCGATCCGCGAGCTGGAGAAGCACGGCGTCCGGGCCGCCTTCCTGGACGCGATCGAGGCCGCCCGCGACCGCTCCGCCGAGCTCGGCCGCCTCTACGAGTGAGCCGCCAGGTGGCGCGGCGGGCGGGGGACGAAACGCGCACCTAGGATGGTCCGGTGAGGCTGCCGCGCAAGGGCGCCACCGCGGCGGTCGCGGTGAGCGCCGTGCTGCTGACCGGGTGCACCGGGGGCTCGTCCGGCATCCAGGTCGCCGGCGTCGAGCGGTCGACGGTGAGCGAGGTGGTCGAGGCGCCGGCGACCGTGCAGGCCGCGGCGTCCACGACGGTGACGGCGCCGGCCACCGGCACGGTCGAGGCGGTCCTGGTCCGGGACGGCGAGCGGGTCGCCGCCGGCACGCTGCTGGCCCGGATCTCCTCGCCGCAGACGCAGGCGCAGCTCACCCAGGCGCGCTCGGCGCTGGCGCAGGTCGACTCGGCCGCCCCGGACAGCCCGGCGCTGCTGTCCGGCGGCACGCAGAGCCAGGCCGACACCGCGGCCCGCGGCGCGTTCGCCGCCGCCCGCAGGGCCGCCGCCGGCATCCCCGACCCGCGGCTCAAGGCGGCCGCGCTGACCCAGGTCACCGTGGCCGAGCGGCAGTACCAGCTCGCCGCGGCGCAGGCCCGGGCCGCGATCGCGGCGATCAACTCCGGCATCGGCAACCTCAACGCGGCGATCGGGTCGCTCACCGCCGCCCAGCGGGTGCAGGCGCAGACCGCCGTCCAGCTCGCGCAGAGCGCGGTCGACGCGCTCGAGGTCAAGGCCCCGATCGCGGGGACCGTGCAGCTCGGCGGGAGCGGAAGTGGGCAGGGTGGCGGCGCCGACCTGGGCGGCGTGCTGTCCCAGCTGCCGGCCGACCAGCAGCAGCAGGCCGCGTCCGCGCTCGGCGGCGCGCTGCCCACCGGCGCCGCCGGCGCCGGCGGTGGGGTGCAGACCGCCGGCCCGGTCACCGTGGGCACCCCGGTCAGCGCCGGCGCGCCGCTGGCCACGATCGTCGACGTCTCCAGCCTGTCGCTGGGGGCCGACGTCGACGAGACCGACGTGTTCCTGGTCAAGCCGGGGGTGAAGGCCGAGGCCGAGCTGGACGCCGTGCCGGGCGCCCGCTACCCGGCCACGGTCGCGTCGGTCGGCCTGTCCCCGACCCAGTCCGCCCGCGGCGGCGTGAGCTACCGGGCCCGCCTGACGCTGGCCGGCGGGACCATGGCCGACGGCAGCCGGGCCCCGACCCCCCGGCCGGGCATGAGCGCCGTCGTCGACCTGCAGGTCCGTACGTCGCCGGACGCGGTGTCGGTGCCGGCCGCCGCGATCGTCCGGGACGGCGACCGGGACGAGGTCTGGGTGGTCCAGGACTCCCGGGCCCGGCGCCGCGCGGTCACGGTCGGCACCCAGGGCGAGGACCGGGTCGCGATCACCGCCGGGCTGCGGGTCGGCGAGCAGGTCGTGGTCCGCGGCGCGGACCAGGTCCGGGAGGGGCAGGAGCTGTCCTGACCGGCACCGAGCGCCCGCCCGCGCTGGAGGCGGTCGACGTCACCCGCACGTACGAGCTGGGCGACAGCACCGTGCAGGCCCTGCGCGGGGTGTCGGTCCGGATCGGGCCGGGCGACTACGTGGCCGTGGTCGGCCCGTCCGGCTCCGGCAAGTCCACGCTCATGCACCTGCTCGGCGCGCTCGACCGGCCGACGCGCGGCACGCTGCGGGTCGGCGGCCGGGACGTCGCCGGCCTCGACCGGGACGAGCTGGCCCGGGTCCGGAACGAGACGATCGGCTTCGTCTTCCAGGCCTTCGCGCTGTTGCCGCGGACCAGCGCGGTGGACAACGTGGCGATGCCGCTGGTCTACCGGGGCGTGCGGCGGTCCGAGCGGCGCCGGCGGGCGGTCGCGGCGCTGGAGGCGGTGGGCATGGGCCACCGGCTCGACCACACCCCCAACCAGCTCTCCGGCGGCGAGCAGCAGCGGGTCGCGATCGCCCGGGCGCTGGTCGGCGACCCGCAGGTGATCCTGGCCGACGAGCCGACCGGCAACCTGGACAGCGTCCGCGGCGGCGAGGTCATGGACCTGCTTGAGTCGCTGAACCGGGATCGCGGCGTCGCACTCGTGGTCGTCACGCACGACCTCGACATCGCCGCCCGTGCGCATCGGCAGGTCCGCATGCGCGACGGTGTGGCCGAGCTGTGGGAACGCACGCCATGAGGTTGGGCGAGGCGTGGCGGGTCGCGGTCACCGCGCTGCGGGCTAACCGCCTGCGCAGCCTGCTGACAATGCTCGGCGTGATCATCGGCGTCGCCGCGGTGGTGATGCTGGTCGCCATCGGCACCGGCGCCAAGCAGTACGTCGAGGGCCAGGTCGAGGGCCTCGGCTCCAACCTGCTGCTGGTCGTGCCGGGCGAGATCTCGTTCGGCAGCTCGCCGACCTCGTCCCGGCTCACGCTCGCGGACGTCGACGACATCGGCCGGATCGCTGGCGACCCGCAGCGGGTGGCGGCGACCGTGACCAGCGGGGAGACGCTGCGGGCCGGCGACGCCGAGATCTTCGCGACCGTGCAGGGGGTGACCGAGACCGTGCCGGAGGTGTTCGTCCGGCCGGTGGTCCGGGGCGAGTTCCTCAGCCGGTCGGACGTGGACACCAGGCGGCGGGTCGCCGTGCTCGGCTCCTCCGCGGCGGACCAGCTCTTTCCCGGCCAGGACGCGGTCGGCCGGCAGCTCACCGTGGCCGGCGTCCGGTTCCGGGTCGTCGGGGTGACCGCGAAGACCGGCTCCGGCGCGCTCGCCGGGGCCGATCCGGACCTGACCGTCTACATCCCGATCACCGCCGCCCAGCGGCTGCTCGGCACCGGCCGGGTCGACGGGATCGCGGTCAAGGCGCCGGACCGGGCCACGATCGGCCAGCTCGGCGACCGGATCGTGGCCGAGCTGGAGAAGCGCTACCCGGGCGAGACGTTCTCCGCGGTGACCCAGGAGCAGATCCTCGGCGTGGTCGGCCGCATCCTCAGCCTGCTCACCCTGGTGCTGGCCGCGATCGCCGGGATCAGCCTGCTCGTCGGCGGGGTCGGGATCACCAACATCATGCTGGTCAGCGTGCGCGAGCGGACCCGGGAGATCGGCCTGCGCAAGGCGGTCGGGGCGCGGCAGCGGGACGTGCTGGTGCAGTTCCTGCTGGAGGCGGTGCTGCTGACCACGCTGGGTGGGCTGATCGGGATCGGCATCGGGGTCGGCGTGGCCGTGGTGGTCGGCCAGTTCACCCCGCTGCCGACCGCCGTGGCCTGGTGGTCGATCGTGCTGGCATTCGGCGTGTCCGTGGCGGTCGGCGTGTTCTTCGGCGTCGCCCCGGCCCGGCGCGCGGGCCGACTCGACCCGGTGGTCGCGCTGCGCAGCGAATGACGGCTCGGGATCGCACCCGTCACACCAGTACCGCTACGCTTCACCCAGCACGTGCGTGTCCGTCGTCGCCGGAGGGGAAGCCGGCGCCGCGACACGTGCCGAGGTCTGGTGAGCCATGTCGTCTTCGCAACCGCCCGACCCACCGCTGGCCCAGGTCAGGTTCCTGACCGTGGCCGAGGTGGCCACGCTGATGCGCGTGTCGAAGATGACGGTCTACCGGTTGGTGCACTCCGGCGAGCTGCACGCGGTCCGGGTCGGCCGGTCCTTCCGGGTGCCCGAGAAGGCCGTCCACGACTACCTCCGCGACGCCTACATCGAGGCCGGCTGACGCCTCGGCCCCGTCGTCACGTACGCTCCGGGCATGGGTTCGGTCATCAAGAAGCGCCGCAAGCGCATGGCGAAGAAGAAGCACCGCAAGCTGCTCAAGCGCACGCGGGTGCAGCGCCGCAACAAGAAGTAAGCCGGCCGGACCATGACCACCCCGACAACGAGGTCGGACTGGGTCACGTTCCTCTCCGACTACGGCCTCGACGACCACCTGGTCGGCGTCTGCAAGGGCGTCATCGCCCGGGTCGCGCCGCACGTGCGGATCATCGACGTCTGCCACCAGGTGCGTCCGCAGGACGTGGCGATGGGCGGCGAGATGCTCGCCGAGGCCTGGCCCTACCTGCCGACCGGCGTGCACCTCGCCCTGGTCGACCCGTTCACCGCGACCCACGCACGGGGCATCGCCGTGCTCTGCCGGGACGGCTCGATCGTGGTCGCGCCGGACAACGGGCTGGCCTCGAAGGCGTGGGGGGTCGCCGGGGGCGTTGCCGAGGCGTACGAGCTGGCCGATCCCCGGCTGTGGGCGGAGACTCCGTCGCGCAGCTTCCGCGGCCGGGACGTGTTCGCGCCGGTCAGCGCGCACCTGGCCCGCGGCGTCGCGCTGGCCGAGGTCGGCCCCCGGCTCGACCCCGACTCGCTGGTGCGCACGCGGACCAGCGAGCCGAAGGTGCACGGTGACCACGTGCACGGCGAGGTCCGGATGGTCGACCACTTCGGCAACCTGGCCCTCAACCTGCGCCGCAGCGACCTGGAGGCGGCCGGGATCCAACTCGGCGACCTGGTCGAGCTGCGCTGCGCCGGGCGCACCTCCGAGGTGCCGTTCACGCTCAGCTTCGGCGAGGTGCCGGGCGGGCGCACGGTGGTCTGCGAGGACTCGTTCCGGGCCATCACGATCGCGGTGAACGGTGGGCGCGCCGACCGGACGCTGCGGGCCGGTTCCGGCGAGGCGATCGTGCTCGGCCGGGTGCACCGGCACCTCGGCCCGGCCGCGACCAAGGTCTCGGTCGTCGACGGCCCCCCGAGCTGACTGGCCGCCCGCCGAGCACCCGGCGGTACGATTCTCCCTCCGCGTTCGTGAGGGGGAGCCCGACTGTGCCACCGGCCGTCGTCCTCGTCACCGGCGTCAGCCGCCACCTCGGCGGCCGGCTCGCCGCGCTGCTGGCCGCCGACCCGTCGATCGGGCGGGTCATCGGCGTCGACACGGTTCCGCCGCCGCGCGAGCTGACCGTCGGCCGGGTCGAGTTCGTCCGGGCCGACATCCGCAACCCGCTGATCGCCAAGGTGATCGCCACCGCCGCGGTGGACACCGTCGTCCATCTCAACATCACCGCACTGCCCCGGGGCGCCGGCGGCCGCGCGTCGATGAAGGAGATGAACGTCATCGGCACCATGCAGCTGCTCGCCGCCTGCCAGAAGTCGGCCTCGGTGCAGCGGCTCGTGGTCAAGTCGTCCACGGCCGTGTACGGCTCGTCCTCCCGGGACCCGGCCCTGTTCACCGAGGAGATGGAGCCGCGCTCGCTGCCCCGCTCCGGGTACGCGAAGGACGCCGTCGAGGTCGAGGGCTACGTTCGCGGGTTCGCCCGGCGCCGCCCCGACGTCTCGGTCGGCGTGCTCCGGTTCACCGACGTCATCGGGCCGGGCGCGGACAGCCTGTTGCTGCGCTACCTGCGGCTTCCCGTGGTGCCGACCGTGCTCGGCTTCGACCCGCGGGTGCAGCTGCTGCACGCCGACGACGCGCTGGAGGTGCTGCGGCGGGCGACCATGTCCGGCCGGGGCGGCACCGTCAACGTCGGCGGTGCCGGGGTGCTGCTGCTGTCCCAGATGGTGCGCCGGGCCGGGCGGGTGCCGGTGCCGGTGCCCGCACCGGCCGTGCGGGTCGCGGGCCGGGCCGTGCGGCGGGCCGGGCTGCTCGACTTCTCCCGGGAGCAGCTCGACTTCCTCGAGTTCGGCCGGGTGGTCGACATCACCCGGCTGCGGACCGAGTTCGGCTACACCCCGCGGTACGACACGGTGCGGGCGTTCGACGACGTGGTCGCGCACCGCGGGCTGGCGATGCGGCTCCAGCCGGCCGCGGTTCGGCGGGCCGAGGCGGCCGTGCTGGACGCGGTGCGGCTGGCGGCCGGGGCCGTGCCCGCGGGAGGCCGCCGTGGGTGACGCCAGGGTGATCCCGCTGCACGGGGACGGAGACGAGCCGCGCCGGGCCCGCGCCGGACCGCGGCGGTCGGCGCCCTCGGCGCCCTCGGCGCCCTCGGCGCCCTCGGCGCCCTCGGCACCCTCGGCACCGCCGCCGGAGCCGGAGCGGTCGGAGTGGGAGCGGCGGATCGCCGGCGGGCTGGCGTTCCTGCGCCGGCGGATCACCGGCGACTACGAGGTCGACGACTTCGGCTTCGACCGCGATCTGACGCTGCACGTGCTGGTCCCGCCGTTCCGCCCGCTGTACGAGAAGTGGTTCCGGGTCGAGGCGACCGGGCTGCAGCACGTTCCGTCCACCGGCGGCGCGCTGGTCGTCGCCAACCACTCCGGGACGCTGCCGCTCGACGCGGCGATGACCGCGCTCGCGCTGCTCGACCATCACCCGGCCCATCGGCACCTGCGGATGCTCGGCGCCGACCTGGTCTTCCGTACGCCCGGGCTCGGTCCGCTGGCCCGCAAGTCGGGGCAGACGCTGGCCTGCAACCCGGACGCCGAGCGGCTGCTCGGCCTGGGCGAGCTGGTCGGGGTCTGGCCGGAGGGGTTCAAGGGCATCGGCAAGCCGTACGCGGACCGGTACAAGCTGCAGCGGTTCGGCCGCGGCGGATTCGTCGGGGCGGCGCTGCGGGCACGGGTGCCGATCATTCCGTGCTCGATCGTCGGCGCGGAGGAGATCTACCCGATGATCGGCAACGCCCGGACGCTGGCCCGGGCCCTCGGCCTGCCGTATGTGCCGATCACCCCGACCTGGCCGCTGCTCGGTCCGCTCGGCGCGATCCCGCTGCCCTCCAAGTGGTTCATCGAGTTCGGCGAGCCGATCGAGACCGACGCGCTCGACCCGGACGGCGCCGAGGACCCGATGCTCGTGTTCAACCTGACCGACCAGGTCCGCGAGACCATCCAACAGACGCTCTACCGCCTCCTCCTGCAGCGCCGCTCCGTCTTCCGCTAGGGCGCCGGCGTCCCGGTCGGCCAGCCCTCGGCCGGGTCGGGGAGGCCCATCCAGCCGAGCAACAGCCGGACCAGGCCGAGGAACATCGACTCGCGGACCTCGGCGCCGTGCCAGCTGAGGTTGCCGTTGACCTCGAGCGTGATGAAGCCGTGCATCGACGCCCAGCAGTTCGCCATGGCCAGCTCGGTGGGCCCGTCGGCGCCGTGCAGCTGCGTGTCCGAGAACGCCTCGGTGAGCGCGGGCGGCAGCTGGGTCAGCGGGAGCGGCCGGCGGGTGCCGGCCTTGTCGGCGTCCCGGGACAGCGATCGCAGCGCGTCCATGGCGCGCAGCGCGGCGGCCTTGTCCGGCCCGGGCTCGACCTGGCTGGCATCTGCCTGGTGACCCCGGTCGAGCCCGGCCAGGGCCGGCCCGAACACGAGCGTGAAGCCCTCGGGGTCGGCCAGCGCCCAGTCCCGGTACGCCAGCGAGGCGGCGAGGAAGCGCCCACCCGGGTCGGCCGTCGGCAGCGAGTCGCGGGCCTTCTCCACCCGGTCGGCCAGGTCGGTGAGCGCGTCCACGATCAGCGCGGTGAGCAGGCCCTCCCGGCCGTCGAAGTAGCGGTAGAGCCCGGGCGCGGACATGCGCATCTCCCGGGCGACGTCGGACAGCCTGACGTCGACCGTGCCCTGGGACCGCATCAGGGCCAGCGCCGTGTCCTTGATCTCCCGGATCGTCGCCGCCCGGGCGGCTTCCCGCCTCGTCCGCACCGGATCCACCACCTCCGCACGGGTCTCGTACCCGGCGCTCTCAGCTTCCCATCAGTTAAGCCTCTTGACAACGTTACGGCTCTTCGCTGTGCTATGCATGATCCCAACGCGAAGGCTAATAACGGAGGCGAAGATGGTTCCCGATCCGAGGGTGGGGGTGCTCGGCCGGCTCGCCGGCGCGGCGCACCGCCGACGCGTGCTGGTCGTCGTGCTCTGGCTGGTCGCGGTGGCCGCCGCGGTCGGGCTGTCCCAGGTGGCGTCCGGCGACTTCAAGGCCGACTACACCGCCCGCGGCTCGGACTCCCGGGCCGCCCAGGACCTGCTGGCCGAGCGGTTCCCGGCGGCGGCCGGCGAACAGGTCGACGTGGTCGTGCGGGCCGACGGACCGGTGACCGACCCGGCCGTGCGGGCCACGGTGGACGGCCTGCTCGCTCGGATCGCCACTGTCCCGCACGTCGTCGCGGCGCCGAGCCCGTACGGGCAGCAGGGTGCGATCTCCACCGACGGCCGGACCGTGCACGCGACGGTCCAGCTCGACGCCGCGAACCCGGACGCGATGCCGGTCGCGGACACCCAGAAGATCGTCGACCTGGCCGGGGCCGCGGACCGGCCGGGCGTCCAGGTCGCGCTCGGCGGCCAGGTCGTCGAGACGGCCACCCAGGGCGACATCGGCTCGGAGGGCATCGGCATCGCGGCCGCCGCGGTCATCCTGCTGCTCGTCTTCGGTTCGGTGGTCGCCGCCGGGCTGCCGATCCTCGTCGCCCTGGTCGGCCTCGGGGTGAGCGGTTCGCTGGTCGGCGTCGTCGCCGCGGTCATCGACGTGCCGGACTGGTCGACCTCGCTGGCCGCGATGATGGGCATCGGCGTCGGCGTCGACTACGTGCTGCTGCTGGTGACCCGCTACCGCGAGTACCTCGGCCGGGGCCTGTCGCCGCGCGCGGCCACCATGGCCACTGCGGACACGGCCGGGCGGGCGGTGCTGGTCGCCGGATCGACGGTCGTCGTGAGCCTGCTCGGCCTGTTCGGGATGGGGCTGACCTCGATGCGCGGGGCCGCGGTGGTCACGATCATCGCGGTGCTCGTGGTCATGCTGGCCGCGGTCACGTTGCTGCCGGCGCTGCTCGGCTTCGTCGGCCATCGCATCGACGGGCTGCGGCTGCCGGTCCTGCGCTCCTCCCGCCGGCCGCTCGGTGCCCGCTGGGCCGTCGGCGTGCAGCGCCGTCCGTGGCTCGCCCTCGGCACGGGGCTCGGCCTGCTCGTGCTGATCGCGCTGCCGTTCCTGGGCGTCCGGTACGGCTTCCCCGACGCGGGCAACGACCGTGCCGGCACGACCACCCGGCAGGCGTACGACCAGCTCGCCGACGGCTTCGGTCCGGGCGCGAACGGTCCGCTGCTGCTGGTCTCCACCGACGACGGCGCCGCGCTGGCCGCGGTGCGCGACCGGGTCGCCGCCACTCCCGGCGTCGCCGCGGTGACCGCGCCGCAGGCCGCGCCCGGCGGCGGCGCGGCGCTGATGACCGTGCTGCCGACCACCAGCCCGCAGTCGGCCGACACCGAGCGGCTGGTCGGCACGCTGCGCGACGAGGTCGCCGGCACCGGCATCCACGTCGGCGGCGTGACCGCGGCCGCGGTGGACACCAACGAGGACATGGCCGGCCGGCTGCCGCTGCTCATCGGCGGCGTGGTAGGGCTGTCGTTCCTGCTGCTGCTGACGGTGTTCCGCAGCCTCGCCGTCGCGATCAAGGCCGCGCTGCTCAACCTGCTCTCGCTGGCCGCCGCGTACGGGGTGGTGGCGCTGGTGCTGCAGGGCGGCTGGGCCGGCCGGCTGATCGGGATCGACACCCCGACGCCGCTGCCGGCGTTCATCCCGGTGCTGATGTTCGCGGTGCTGTTCGGGCTGTCCATGGACTACGAGGTGTTCCTGCTGACCCGGATCCGGGAGCGGTGGCTGCGGACCGGGGACAACTCGACCAGCGTGACCGAGGGCCTCGCCCGCACCGCCCGGGTGGTCACCGCGGCCGCGGCGATCATGATCGCGGTGTTCGCGGCGTTCGTGCCGAGCCCGGTGATCTTCCTCAAGGTGATCGGGGTCGGGATGGCGGCGGCGATCCTCATCGACGCGACGGTCGTGCGGATGCTGCTGGTGCCGGCGATCATGCAGTTGCTCGGCCGGGTGAACTGGTGGCTGCCGAGCTGGCTGGACCGGGTGCTGCCCCGGGTGCAGGTCGAGGGCGCCGACGATCACGAGGCGCCCGCGCCGGAGCCGCCGGCGGAACCGAAGGTTCTCCAGCCGGCCTGAGTCGCGCGGCCGCGGGCGGGCGTCGCCTTCCGGACGCCCGCCCGCGGCCGTGCCGTTCCCGCGACAGCGGCGACAGCGGCGACAGCGGCGAACGGTGGCGGCGGCTGGCGGCGGCTGGCGGCGGCTGGCGGCGGCTCGGTGGCGGCAGCGCGGCGGCGGGCTCGGCTGTGGCGGCTCGGCGGCGACCGCGGCGACTCGGCGGCGGAGTCGGGTCCGCGGGCGTCAGGAGTTGCGGCGGCGCAGGAGCCTGACGCCGGCGGCGGCGCCCCCGGCGACCGCGCCGGCCCCGAGCGCCGCCGGCACCCCGACCTTCGCCGCCTTCCGCCCGGTACGGAAGTCGCGGATCTCCCAGCCCCGGGCCCGTGCCTCCATCCGCAGCGCCGAGTCCGGGTTGACGGCCACCGCCCGGCCCACGGTGGACAGCATCGGCAGGTCGTTGATCGAGTCGCTGTACGCGGCGCACCGGTCGAGGTCGAGCCCCTCCCGCTGGGCCAGCGCGAGCACCGCCGCCGCCTTCGCCGCCCCGTGCAGCGGCTCGCCGACCAGCCGCCCGGTGTACTCGCCGTCGACCACCTCGGAGACCGTCCCGAGCGCGCCGGTCAGCCCGAGCCGGCGGGAGATGATCGAGGCCAGCTCGACCGGGGTCGCGGTGACCAGCCAGACCCGCTGGCCGGCGTCCAGGTGCAGCTGAGCGAGCGCCTGCGTACCGGTCCAGATCCGCTCGGCCAGCAGCTCGTCGTAGATCTCCTCGCCGAGCCGGACGATCTCGTCCACCCGCTTGCCGGCCACGAACGACAGCGCGGCCTCCCGGGCGGAGACCATTCCCTCGGCCGACTCCCGGCCGCCGACCCGGAACTTCACCTGCTGCCAGGCGAAGTCGAGGATGTCCCGGGTGGTGATGAAGTCGCGGGCGGCCAGCCCGCGGGCGAAGTGGTAGATCGACGCCCCGGCCACGATCG
This sequence comes from uncultured Actinomycetota bacterium, assembly GCA_963803135.1. Taxonomy (GTDB): domain Bacteria; phylum Actinomycetota; class Actinomycetes; order Mycobacteriales; family CADCTP01; genus CADCTP01. The sequence continues at coordinate 347,565 of CAWDLH010000001.1, forward strand.
TGTTGTCTACGTCGAAGAACGCGCCCGCCGTCGGGTCGGCGGGCACCTCGAGGGCGCTCTCGACCTCCGCGGCGGCAGCCGACGCCGTGCCGGCGAGCACGGCGCGGGCGTCCCGGGTCTCCCGGGAGCGGTGCCTGAGCCGCGACACGGTGCTCCACCTTCCTCCGGGTCGAGAACCCGTCCGTCAGCAGAGCCTAGGCCGGTCGGGGAGCGGTTGCCGTCCGTACGGGCGACGGACAGGCGAACGGCCGGGGCTATCCGCCCGGGCCGAGCGCGTCCAGCACGCCGCCGAGCACGCCGGTGACCAGGTCGGAGATGGTTGCGCGGTCGGCCGAGGGCGTGGTCGCGGGCGGGCGCAGGTCGGTGACCGGTGCGGCCGCCGGGCACTGGCAGCCCAGCGCGGCCCGCAGCTCCTGCAGCCTGGTCAGCAGGGTGCCGAGCAGGGCGATCGACTCGGCCGCCCGGGTCCGCGCCCGATCGGGCAGCCGGGGCTGGGCGGCGACCAGCATCGTCCGCTGCTGGCCGGCCCAGCCGTCCAGTTCGGCGAGCCTGGCCCGGTCGGTGCGGCGGACCGCGGCCTCGGACAGCAGTTGCACGCCGGCCGCGGTCTGCGAGTCCATGTCGGCCAGCGTGGCGACCAGCGGAGCGGGCGGGGCGAAGACGCCGGCGGTGTCCAGCTCGCGCAGCCGGGTGCGGGCCAGCCCGAGGTGGGCGCGGCCGCGCTCGACGTCGCCGTGCGTCAGCGTCAGCTCGACGCCCTGCACCTTCCGCTTGATGCCGTAGAGCGGGTCGCCGGGCCGGGCGCCGCTGCTGGCCGCGACCGTGCTGACCGAGAGCGTCGCGACGACGAGCATGCCGGCCGCCGTCACCGTGCGCCCGCGTGGGCGGGTGCTGCGGCGGGACGCCGGGCCGGGCCGGGCCGGCGGCGGCGCGTCCCGGGCCGGCGGCGGCGGCGCGGGCCGGGCCCGGTCCGCGGCCGGCCGGCCGGTGCGACCGCCGAGGTCGGCGGGCTCGAACCCGAGTGCGAGACCGGGCTCGGCCGCGGGCGTCCCGTCGGCCGGCACCCGGGGGTGGGGCAGCAGCGCGGCGCCGGCGGACTGCAGCCGGGCCCGCAGGGTGTCCCGGAACTCCGGGTCGGCGTCGAGGCCGGTGTCCGCCGGGACCGCTCGGATCCGCTCGGCCAGCGCGGTCAGGGCGACCACCCCGGCGGCGTCCCCGGAGGGAAGCGCGCCGTCCAGCGCGCGGGCGACCCGCTCGTCCTCGCGGGACTGCCAGTTCACCGTTCACTCCTCGCTGTCGCCGCCCGCCCCCCGCAGGCTCCGGTTCATCCCGGCTTAACGAGCGCCGGCGCCGCGAGTGACGCTCACCACACGCCCTCGGGCAGCAGGCCCTGCAGCCGGCGCAGTGCCCGGTGCTGCAGCGCCTTCACCGCGCCGGTGTTGCGGGTCATCACCGCGGCCGTCTCGGCCACCGACAGCCCCTGCAGGAACCGCAGCACCACGCACTCCTGCTGGTCCGGCGGCAGCTGCCGGACGCAGCGCAGCAGCTGTTCGGAGGAGATCCGGCGCAGCACGGCCGGCTCCGGCCCCTCGGCCATGCGGCCCGGCTCGACCGGCTCGCCGCGGACCACCTCGTACCGGTTGCGGCCGGACTTGACGTAGTCCAGCACCAGGTTGCGGGCAATCGTGATGAACCACGCCCCCACGTCCCGACCGCGGTAGCTCACCGTGCCGATCCGGCGCAGCGCCCGCAGGAACGTCTCGCTGGTCACGTCCTCGGCCAGCGTGCGGTCGCCCAGCCGCGTGTACGCGTAGCGGTGCACCATCTCGACGTACCGGTCGTACAGCCGGCCGAAGGCCTCGGCGTCGCCGCGCTGCGCCGCCTCGACCAGACCCCAGACGTTCTCGTCCCGGGCCTGGTCGCGGTGCTGCTGCGGGATCTCGGGTACGGCGACGCGGCGGCCGCGCGGCACCGGCCCCCGGCTGTGCCCCGAGCCAGGCTCCAACCCGACCGACCAGACCGCCGCGGACAGCGCACCGACGCCGTCCGACGCCGGGGCCGACCCGACGTACGACGTCATCCGGCCCACCTCCTCCCCGACAAGAGGCCTTCCGTGCGACCACTATTGGTGAGCATCGTTGCACAGAGAGTCACCGCGCGGCACGGTACAGCATCGCGATCAGTGCGGCGAGCTGTGCCAGACTCTGCCCGTATGGAGGAGCTTGCGGAGCCGGTGCACACCGTCGCCGACCTGGTCACCCGCGCGGCTGAGCGGGCCGGCGACCGGCCCGCGCTGCTGGCCGGGCCGGCGTCGCTGACCTGGGCCGAGCTGGACGCGCTGGTCGACCGCGCGGCGAGCGCGCTGCGCCGGCTCGGCCTCGTCGCCGGCGACCGCATCGTGCTCCAGCTGGGCAACTCGGTGGACTTCCCCGCGCTCTACTTCGGGGCGCTGCGGGCCGGGCTGGTCGCGGTGCCGGCCAACACCGGCTACACCGGGCCGGAGCTCGCCCACCTGCTGCGCGACTCCGGCGCCCGGGCGCTGGTGACCTCCTCGGTGCACGTGATCGGCGAAGCCGCGGCGCTGCGCACCGGCGAGGTGCGGCACGTGCTGGTCGCGGCGCCGTCCGGGCCGGACGGGACGCTGCCGCTGCCGGGCCTGCTCGCCGAGGCGGCCGACCCGGCGGACCGGCACGTGCCGCGATCGCCCGAGGACCTTGCCGTGCTCGGCTACACCAGCGGCACCAGCGGGCGGCCGCGCGGCGCGATGCTGACCCACCGGGCCCTGCTGGCCAACCTGGAGCAGTGCGCGGCGCTGTGGCCGCCCCCGCTTCTGCCCGACGACGTCGTCCTGCTCGCCGTGCCGCTGTTCCACGCGTACGGGCTGAACCCGGCCCTGGGACTGCTGGCCCGGGCCGGCGCGACCGGCGTCCTGGTCGACCACTTCGACGCGGCCGGGACGCTGGCGCTGATCGCCCGGCACGGGGTGACCGCCGTGCCCGCCGTGCCGGCCATGTACGTTCGCTGGGCCGCCGAGCCGGACCTGGCCGAGGCGTTCGCCGGCGTCAGGCTGGCCACCTCCGGCGCGGCGCCGCTGCCGCCGGCCACGCTGCTCGCCCTCGGTGCGGCCGGCGTCGCCGTCTACGAGGGGTACGGGCTGACCGAGGCGGCCCCGGTGCTCACCTCGACGCTCGTCGGTGGTGCCCCGAAGGCGGGCTCGGTCGGCCGGGCGATCCCGGGAGTGGAGCTGCGGCTGTGGGAGGCGACCGGGGCGCAGGCCGAGCCGGAGCCGGAGCCGGAGGGCGAGGCCGGCCCGGGCGAGGTGGACCTGGTCGGCCCGGGCGGCGGTCCGGGCGAGATCGTGGTCCGTGGGCCGAACCTCTTCTCCGGCTACTGGCCGGATGGCGCGGACGGGCCGGACGCCGAGGGCTGGTGGCCGACCGGCGACGTGGCGTACGCGGACGACGACGGCGACCTGCACCTGGTCGACCGGCGTACGGAGCTGATCCTGGTCAGCGGGTTCAACGTCTACCCGGCCGAGGTCGAGGCGGTGCTGGCTGCGCATCCGGGGGTGGCCGAGGCGGCGGTCGTGGGCCGGCCGGATCCCGAGCGCGGCGACGAGACCGTGCTGGCGTACGTGGTCCCGGCGCCGGGCGCGGCGCCGACCGAGCGGGAGCTGCTGGACTGGGCGGCCCGGTCGCTGGCCCGGTTCAAGCTGCCGGCGACCGTCGAGTTCGTGCCGGACCTGCCGCACACCGCGACCGGCAAGGTGATCAAGTCCCGGCTGCGCTGAGCGCCGGCCGGGCCGTCCACGCCGGGTCCGCGCGGCGGCGCCGGGCGTTGGGTGCGCCCGGACCCGGTTCGCCGCGGCGAGCGTCGGGTGCGCGTGGGTTCAGTCGGCGCCGTCGCCGATTCCGTCGTCCTCCGCGGTCAGGCCGGCGCTGTCCTCGGCCGTGTCGACCTCGGGGTGGCCGTCCGGGTTCGGGTCGTCGGCGTCGCCGGCGGTGGCCGTCCGGGTGGCCTCGGCCGCGAAGCCGGTGTCGTCGCCGTACTCGCTCTGCTCGCCGGCGAGGTCGCTGTCCGGGTCCGGCCGCATCCCGGTCACGCGTTCTCCTCGTCCGGCCGGTAGTGCTTGGCCTGCTCCGGGTCCTCCGGCATGTCGCCGACGTACTCCGGCTGGTCCTCGGCCTCGTCCTCGTCCACCGCGTCGGCCGGGATGTTGCGGGCCTCGAGCGCGGCGTCGGCGGCGTAGCCGATCTCGTTCGGCTGGGGCGCACTGGTCATGGCGTCGATCTACCCATCCGGGCGGCCACTAGACTTCCGCCGTGCCCACCCGGACGGTCGAGTTGCTGTCCCGCGCGGGCTGCCATCTGTGCGACGACGCCCGGCGGCTGGTGCAGCGGGTCGCCGCCGAGGCCGGACTGCGCTGGACCGAGATCGACGTGGACGCCGACCCCGCGCTGCGGGCCGAGTTCGGCGACCTGGTCCCGGTGGTGCGGGTGGACGGCAAGGAGCTCGGCTACTGGCGGATCGACGAGGGGCGGCTGCGACACGCCCTCGGCTGAGCGGCGGTCGGCGCGGGCTCGCCGGCCCGGCGGGGTCGGTACGGGTTGTCGGCCGCCGGGTCGACGTGCCTGCAGGCGGCGAAGGGGGCGTCAGCGCGGCGTGCAGGGCGGCCCGACCGACCAGCCGCCGCCGGTGGCCCGGTGGATCGGCAGGTAGTGGAACCCGGAGCCGGGCAGCGAGGCGACCAGCACGCCCGCGTCGCCGGTGCGGACCACGGTCCAGCGGGCCACGCCGAACGGCACCGCCCGCGGCCAGCCGTGCAGGTGCAGCAGGTCGGCCGCGGCCGCGGTCGGCCAGTCGCCGTTCGCCGGGGTGACGGTCCGGCCCGGCAGCCTGGCCCGGTCGAACCGGACGTCCCCGCAGACGGTGTCCCCGCGGCCGGTCGGCAACCGCCCGCCGCCACCCGCCGCCGTGCCGGTGGTTGCCGTCGTGGCGGCGGTGTCCGCGCCGGCCGGCGCGGCCCGGGACGCCGCGAGCGGCAGCGTCACCGCGAGCACCGCGGCGACCGCGGCGACCGCGGCGAGGAAGGCCCCGGCGACGAGAAGGCCACGCAGCCGACCGCTCGCGCGCACCCGTACCACCTCCCGCCGTCTGGAGTGTGGACCACCTGACCGGTTGATTGGTTCCGCCAGGGCTGCCGGAGATTTTGTGAACGCATTCACAAGTGGCTAACGTGTTCTGGTACACGTGAGCCGATACCACAGCGTGCCGACGTGCCCTGCACCGGGTGTGTTCGGGGCGTACGGAGCAGGAGTCCCGTCGTGACCGACCAGCAGGCTGCGCCGCCGGATGAGGTGGTTCCGGGCGAACCGTCCGCGGGCGGCGTGCGGCGGGCCAGGGCCGCGATCGGCCGGGCCGTGCGCTCGACGCTGCCGACCCGGTCGCCGAGCGACGCCCGGCAGCCGAGCCGGGTGGTGCCGGAGGCCACGGTCGCCCGGCTCGCGGTCTACCTGCGAGTGCTGTCCGGGCTGGTCGAGCAGGGCGTGGTGACGGTCTCGTCGGAGGAGCTGGCCGCCGCGGCCGGGGTCAACTCGGCCAATCTTCGCAAGGACCTGTCTCATTTGGGCTCGTACGGGACCCGCGGCGTGGGTTACGACGTGGCTGTGCTGGTCGAACGCATCGAGAACACCCTTGGTCTCACCCGCCGGCTCGCGGTCGCCCTGGTCGGGGTCGGCAACCTCGGCCATGCGCTGGCCGGGTACGGCGGGTTCGCCACCCGCGGGTTCCACGTCGCCGCGCTGCTCGACGCCGATCCCGAGCGGGTCGGCGAGAAGATCGCCGGGCTCGTGGTCAGGCACGTCGACGAGCTGCCCGAGGCGGCGAGCGAGTTCGACATCGCGATTGGGGTCATCGCGACCCCGGCGCACGCGGCCCAGGCGGTCTGTGACCAGCTCGTGGACTGCGGCGTGACCAGCATCCTCAACTTCGCGCCGACCGTGCTGGCCGTGCCGGACGGGGTGGACGTGCGCAAGGTCGACCTCGCGATCGAGCTGCAGATCCTGTCCTTCCACGAGCAGCGCAAGATCCGACCGATCGGCGGCGGCGCGCTGGAGGGGGTCGGATGAGCCTCCTCGTCGTCGGGCTGTCGCACCGGACGGCGCCGGTCTCGCTGCTCGAACGGGCCGCGGTCGGCACCGAGGAGCTGCCCGCGGTGCTGCACGAGCTGCTGCGCGGCGACCACGTCAGCGAGGTCCTCGTGCTGTCCACCTGCAACCGGGTGGAGGTGTACGCGGAGGTCGACCGGTTCCACGGCGGCCTGCAGGACGCCTCCACCGTGCTGGCCGACCGGGTCGGCCTCGACGTGCCTTCCCTCGGCGAGCACCTGTACGTGCACTACGAGGACGCGGCCGTGCTGCACCTGTTCTCGGTGGCGGCCGGGCTGGACTCGATGGTGGTGGGCGAGTCGCAGATCCTCGGCCAGCTGCGCACGGCGTACGCGGCCGCGAACGAGCTGGACACGGTCAACCGGGAGCTGCACGAGCTCTGCCAGCACGCGCTGCGGGCCGGCAAGCGGGTGCACTCGGAGACCGGCATCGACCGCGCCGGCGCCTCGGTGGTCTCGGTCGGGCTGTCCGAGGCCGAGCGGGCGCTCGGCCCGCTGGCCGGCAAGCGGGCGCTGGTGATCGGGGCCGGGTCGATGGGCGCACTGTCCGCGGCCACCCTGGTCCGGGCCGGGATCGGCGAGCTGGTGATCGCCAACCGCTCGTCGGAGCGGGTCGCTCGGCTGGCCGGTCAGCTGGGGGCGAGGGCGGTGCCGCTCGACGGCCTGCCCGCGGAGCTGGTCACCGCCGACCTGGTCGTCGGCTGCACCGGCGCGGTCGGCACCGTGCTGTCGGCCGGGACGGTCGAGGCGGCGCTGCCCGCCCGGGCCGGCCGCCCGCTGGTGCTGCTCGACCTCGCCCTGCCGCGGGACGTCGACGGCGCCGCCGGTGCCCTGCCCGGCGTGCACTACCTGGACCTGGCCGCGCTGCAGGGCCCGGCGATCCGCCTCGGCGCGCACCGGGACGTGGAGCGGGCCAGGCAGATCGTCGGCGAGGAGGTCGCCGGCCGGCTCGACGCCCGGCGGGCCACCGCCGTGGCCCCGACGGTGACCGCGCTGCGCACCCGCGCGGCCGAGGTGGTCGACGCCGAGCTGGCCCGGCTGGACGCGCGGTTGCCCGGCCTGGACGCGACGGCCCGGGCCGAGGTCGCCCGCGCCGTGCACCGGGTCGTGCAGACCTTGCTGCACGCCCCGACCGTACGGATCAAGCAGCTGGCCGAACAGCCCGGCGGCGGGGCATACGCGGACGCGCTGCGGGAACTGTTCGATCTCGACCCGGCCGCCACCGCGGCGGTCGCGGCCGCCGTGCTGCCGGCCGAAGGGGGCCAGCCGTGAGCGACCGCGAGCGCTCGCAGCGCGAGCGGGGAGCGACAGAACCGGTGCGGTCGGCGCTTGCGCCTGCCGGACCGGTGGAGGAGCGGACGGAGCCGCCGTTGCGGGTGGGCACCCGGGGCAGTGCGCTCGCCCGCAGCCAGACCTCCGCCGTGATCACCGCGCTCGCCGCGCTGGGGATCAAGGCCGAGGCGGTCGAGATCGTCACCACCGGCGACCGGTCCACCGCAGCGCTGACCCAGATCGGCGGCACCGGGGTGTTCGTGTCGGCGCTGCGCGACGCGCTGCTCGGTGGCGGGATCGATGTCGCGGTGCACTCGTACAAGGACCTGCCCACGGCGCCGGAGCCGGGGCTGATGGTCGCCGCCGTGCCGCTGCGCGAGGACCCCAGGGACGTGCTGGTGGCGCGCGACGGGCTCACCCTGGCCGAGTTGCCGGGCGGCGCGGTGATCGGCACCGGGTCGCCCCGGCGGGCCGCCCAGATCCGCGCGCTCGGCTTCGGCATCGAGGTCGTGCCGATCCGCGGCAACGTGGACACCCGGCTGGGCAAGGTGTCCTCGGGCGAGCTGGACGCGGTGGTGCTGGCCCGGGCCGGGTTGGCCCGGCTCGACCGGCTGGACGCGGTCACCGAGACGCTCGACCCGCTGCTGATGCTGCCGGCGCCGGCGCAGGGCGCTCTCGCGGTGGAGTGCCGCGCGTCCGACGACGAGCTGGTGGCGCGGCTCGCCGCGCTCGACCATGCCGACTCGCGGGCCGCGGTCCTGGCCGAGCGCGCCCTCCTCGCCGGCCTGGAGGCGGGTTGCACCGCTCCGGTCGGCGGCCTCGCCGTGCTTGCCGAGGGCGAGCACGGTCCGGAACTGTTCCTCCGTGGCTCGGTGACCGCGGCCGACGGCTCCGATGCCGTCCGGCTGTCGGCCACCGGCCCGGTCACCGACGCCCAGGCGATCGGCCGGCGGTTGGCCGCCGACCTGATCGCCGACGGCGCCAAGAATCTCGTTGGGAGCACGCGATGAGCCGCGCGCGCAAGACCACCGGTCGGGTCAGCTTCGTCGGGGCTGGTCCCGGCGACCCCGGCCTGCTCACCGTCCGGGCCGCCGAGGCGCTGCGCTCGGCGGCGCTGATCCTGCTCGACCCGGACGTGCCGGCCGGGGTGGCGTCCCTGGCCGAGGGCGCGGCCGAGGTCAGACCGGCGATCGGCGACCCGGCCACGGTCGCCGCCGCGCTCGTCGCCGAGGCGCGCGCCGGCACCGCGGTGGTCCGGCTGGTGGCCGGCGACCCGCTGTCCGCGGACGCGGTGGTGCGCGAGGTGCTCGGCGTGGCCGACACCGGGGTGCCGTTCGAGGTCGTGCCGGGCGTGCCGGTCGCGACCGGTGTCCCGGCGTACGCGGGGGTGCCGGTCGGCTCGGCCCACACCGTGGTCGACGCCAGGGACGAGGTCGACTGGTCCGGGGCGTCCGCCGCGCCGGGCACGCTGGTGCTCACCGCGACCCAGGCCCACCTGGGCAAGATCGCGGTCGCGCTGCTCGAGCAGGGCCGGCCGGGTGACACCCCCGTCTCGGTCACCGCGGACGGCACCGGCGAGGGGCAGCGGTCGGTGACCACCACGCTCGCCGCCCTCGAGCGGGACTCCGGCTGGCTGTCCGGCCCGCTGGTCGTCACCGTCGGCCCGGCCGTGGCGGAGCGCGGGCGGCTGTCCTGGTGGGAGTCCCGCCCGCTGTACGGCTGGAAGGTCCTGGTCCCGCGGACCAAGGAGCAGGCCGGCGCGATGAGCGAGCGGCTGCGGGCCCACGGGGCGGTCCCGGTCGAGGTGCCGACCATCGCGGTCGAGCCGCCGCGCACGCCGGCCCAGATGGAGCGGGCGATCAAGGGCCTGGTCACCGGCCGGTACGAGTGGATCGTGTTCACCTCGACCAACGCGGTGCGCGCGGTGCGGGAGAAGTTCGACGAGTTCGGGCTGGACGCGCGGGCGTTCGCCGGCGTGAAGATCGCCTGCGTCGGCGAGTCGACGGCGGACGCGGTGCGGGCGTTCGGCATCCAGCCGGAGCTGACCCCGTCCGGGGACGCAGTCCTCGGAGGGCCTGCTGCAGGACTTCCCGCCGTACGACGAGGTGCTCGACCCGATCGACCGGGTGCTGCTGCCGCGGGCCGACATCGCCACCGAGACGCTGGCCGCCGGGCTGCGCGAGCGCGGCTGGGAGATCGACGACGTCACCGCGTACCGGACCGTGCGGGCGGCGCCGCCGCCGGCCGAGATCCGGGACGCGATCAAGTCCGGCGGCTTCGACGCGGTCTGCTTCACCTCGTCCTCGACCGTGCGCAACCTGGTCGGCATCGCCGGCAAGCCGCACGCCCGGACGGTGGTCGCCTGCATCGGCCCGCAGACCGCGGCGACGGCCCGTGAGTTCGGGCTGCGCTCGGACGTGGAGCCCGAGGTCGCGGCGGTCGACACGCTGGTCGACGCGCTGGCCGCGTACGCGGCGGCCAAGCGGGAGTCCGGGGACGCGACGCCGCCGCCGAAGAAGACCCGGCGGGCGTCCTCCACGTCCCGGACCGCCCGGTGAGCGCATTCCCGGCCGCCCGGCCGCGGCGGCTGCGGCGGTCCGCGCCGCTGCGCCGGCTGGTCTCGGACGTGCGGTTGCACCCGGGCGACCTGATCCTGCCGATGTTCGTCAAGGAGGGGATCGACGCGCCGGCACCGATCCCGTCGATGCCGGGCGTCGTCCAGCACACCCTCGACTCGCTGGTCAAGGCCGCGTACGAGGCCGTGTCGGCCGGCGTGGGCGGGCTGATCCTGTTCGGGGTGCCGGCGGCGAAGGACGGCCGCGGCTCGGCGGCCGACGACCCGTCCGGGATCGTGCAGGTGGCGTTGCGGCGGCTGGCGGCCGAGGTCGGGTCGGACACGGTGGTCATGGCCGACCTGTGCCTGGACGAGTACACCGACCACGGGCACTGCGGCGTGCTGCTGCCGTCCGGCGAGGTCGACAACGACGCCACGCTGGACCGGTACGCGTCGATCGCGGTCGCGCAGGCGTCCGCCGGGGCGCAGGTGATCGCGCCGAGCGGGATGATGGACGGCCAGGTCGGCGCGATCCGCGCGGCCCTGGACGGGGGCGGGTTCGCCGACACCCCGATCCTGGCGTACTCGGCCAAGTACGCGTCGGGCTTCTACGGCCCGTTCCGGGACGCCGCCGAGTGCGCGCCGCAGTTCGGCGACCGGTCGGCGTACCAGCAGGACCCCGCGCGGTCGGTGGCCGAGGCGCTGCGCGAGGTCGCGCTCGACGTGGCCGAGGGCGCGGACGCGGTCATGGTCAAGCCGGCGCTGGCGTACCTGGACGTGGTCGCGGCGGTGCGGGCCGCGGTCGACCTGCCGGTGGCGGCCTACCAGGTCTCCGGCGAGTACGCGATGGTCGAGGCGGCGGCCGCGAACGGCTGGATCGACCGGGACCGGATCATCACCGAGACGCTGACCGCGATCCGCCGGGCCGGCGCCGACATGATCCTCACCTACTGGGCCGCCGAGGTCGCCGCCCGCCTGCGCTGACCCCGTTCGGGTGGTGCGTGGGGAGCGGCATCATGTGAGCCCGGCCGGTGCATCTCCGGCCCGGTTCCAGTCGCCCCGCCTCCGAAAGGGTCCCCGTGCGCCGGCCGATCGCCCTGTTCGTCGCCGCTGTCCTCGCCGTTGGCACCGCAGCCGTCGCGCTGACCGTTTTCGGTCCCGCCCGGCTCGCGGGCGCGGTGGAGGACTACCCGGCCCCGCGGACGGCACCTTCCAGCTGACCGGCCACGGCAACGGGCACGGCATCGGCATGTCCCAGTACGGCGCGCGCAACGCGGCGAGCCTCGGCCGCACCGGCACCCAGATCCTCGACTTCTACTACCCGGGCACGACCACGGTGGCCGATCCGGCGAGCTCGCAGATGCAGTGCGGCTGAGGCCGCGTCGGCGTCCGCGGTGCCGGTGCGGGCGCCGCTCGCCTCCGGGACTGGCGACCGGCCAGGTGACGGCCCGACCGACGCCGCCGCCCGAACCGACCGCGGGTGCAGTCTCGACCGACGGCGGGTCACTCGGCCCGTCGCTCTTCGAGGGCGTGCCGGAGCTGCGGCTCTACCTGCCGGACGGCACGTCCCGCGGCTACCAGGGCACGATCGCCGGGGTCCGCTCCGGCGACACCACGCTGCTCACGGTCAACACGGTCGGCATCGACGCGTACGTCGCCGGAGTGATCGGGAGGGAGATGCCGGCGTCGTGGCCGGCGGCGGCGCTGCGGGTGCAGGCGGTGGCGGCCCGGACGTACGCGGCCTTCGAGCGGGCGGGTCGCCCGGCGTCGGCCAGCTATGACCTGTGCGACACGACCCAGTGCCAGGTCTATGGCGGCCGGCGGCTCTACTCCGGCGGCACGGTGACCGACCTGCAGCCGGCAACAGTGCTGCAGGCCGTGGCGCAGACCGCCCGCCAGCTCCGCACGTACGCCGGTGCGCCGATCTTCGCCCAGTTCAGCGCCACGGCGGCTCGATCACCAGCCGCCCGTCGCCGGCGGTACTGCCGGACGGCAGCCGGTACGTGGTGGCCCGAGGTTCGGACGCGCGGCTGCAGTACGCGAGCTGGAACACTGCCGGCACGTTCACCGGCTGGCACAGCCTCGGCGGCGTGCTCAACCCGGCCGGCCCGTCGGTGGCCGCGACCGGCCCGGGCGGGTTGCTGGTGGCCGTCGTCGGCGGGCACGGGCAGATCTACGTCAAGTCGATGACCAACGGGGTGTGGGCGTCGGCGTTCACCCTGATCGGCGGGGCCACCACCGCCGACGTGGCCGTCGCGGCGCCGACCACCGGGGTCATCGACGTGTACCTCCGCAGCTCGGACGGCACCCAGGCGATGCACGCCCGGCGCGCGGTCAACCGGGTCTGGGGCGCCTGGCAGAACGTCGGCGGCGGGCTCGCGGACGGTCCCTGGGCCGACGTGGTCGAGGGCGCCGGGCGCACCGAGATCTGGGTTGCCGGCACGAACGCCTCGATCTACCTCCGCAAGCGCACCACCGTCTGGGGTCCCTACGAGCGCCAACCCGCCTGACCCGGTCGTGCCGCGGCGGTCCGGCTCGACTGTGGGGGGCCGGATAGGCCCTGCCGTGCGCGTGCGCTGGGGGTTCGGCCGGGTCTGTGGGTGCGCCGGATCCGCCCTGCCGTGCGCGTGCGCCGGGGGTTCGGCCGGGTCTGTGGGTGCGCCGGATCCGCCCTGCCGTGCGCGTGCGCCGGGGGTTCGGCCGGGTCCGTGGGTGCGCCGGATCCGCCCTGCCGTGCGCGTGCGCCGGGAGTCGGGCGAGGTCCGTGGGTGGGCGGGATCAGCCCGACCCGTGGCCGTGCGCCGGCGATCCGGCTCGGCCGTGGGGGCGCGCGGATCAGCCGGGGCAGGGCGGGAGGGTCGGGGACGGGGTCGGCGTCGGGGTGCCGGTGGCGTCCGCACTGCCCGTGCTGGTCGCGGTGCCGGTGGCGTCCGCGCCGGCCTGCGTGCCCGCGGCCGAGGTGATCCCGTTCGGCGTGTTCGTCCCCGAGGACGACGGCGTCGGGCTGGGACTGCCGCTTGGAGTCGGCGTGCAGGTCGGCGACGGGCTGGGGCTGCCGCTCGGGGTAGGCGTGCCCGGCTGCGTGGTCGTCGGTGCCGGACTCGACGGCTGCGTGGTCGTCGGTGCCGGACTCGGGGGCTGCGTGGTCGGTGCTGGCGTGGTCGGCTTCGGCTTGCCGGGAGCCGGCGGCGAGGTCGGGATCGGCGCGCCCGGCGGGGGGCCGACGGAGCCCGGCGGCAGCGTCGGCGGCGCGATCGGCGGCAGCGAGCGCGGCGTCCCGTTCGGGGCCGTCGAGCCGTCGATCGGCGCTCCGCCCGCGTACACCGCGGCCAGCGCCATGACGGTGTCCACATAGGTGGTCGACCGGTTGTAGCTATAGACCGCGTTGCGCCGGGCGGCCTCGCCGCTCAGGTTGCCACCGCCGGCCCGGCACAGGTATTTCGCGGCCGACGCGGCGGCGTCGTCGATGTCGAACGGGTCGATCTTGCCGTCGCCGTCGCCGTCCACCCCGAAGGTCGCCCAGCTGCTGGGGATGAACTGCATCGGCCCGACGGCCCGGTCGTAGGTCGCGTCGCCGTCCCACTTTCCGCCGTCGGTGTCCTTGATCTCTGCGACGCCGGGCCGGCCGTCCAGCGGGATGCCGACGACCGGCGGGTCGGAGCGCCCGTCGGCCAGCAGCGTGGCCCCGCCGAACTGTCCGTGGTCGGACTCGACCCGGCCGATCGCGGCGACGAGCGTCCATGGGATGCCGCAGCCGGCCGCGACCGCCGCCTGCTGGTAGGCCTGCACCGCCCGGGACGGGATTCCGTTGGACGCGAGCTGCGACGACGCGGGGCCGCCGCCGGACCGGCCGCCGTTGAGCCCGGTGCCGCCCGGGGCCGTGGTGCCGCCCGGCGTACCGGCCGCGGCCTGGGACGAGCCCGGGTAGGCATAGGTCGGCGGAGCCGCCGGCGGCAGCACGGTGGTGCCGGCCGGCGCGACGTCGGCCCCGGCCGCGGAGACGGTGGTGGTCGCGGCCGTGGACGCGGCCGCGAGCACGGCCAACGCGGACAGCAGCACGGGCAGCCCGCGCCGGCCGGCGATGATCGACGGGACGCGCACCTGGACGATGCGAGGCTGCGGACGCACAGAGAACAGCCGTCGTAGCGCGTCCCCCATGACATCCTCCGCCCTCGTGCGTGCGTCCGACAGGCCCTGTCGACCCTAACCCGTACTGCCGTCGCCCGAGAGGGTGAGAGTGGAACTGCCCCAATATTCGGGGGCCGCCGGGACGGTTCCGATCCCTGGTGGCGGCGGTGGCCTGGGAGGATCGTCGGGTGACCTCGTTCCAGGCCTCGCAGGCCCTGTTCGACCGGGCCCAGGCGGTGACGCCGGGCGGGGTGAACTCGCCCGTCCGCGCGTTCCGCGCCGTCGGCGGCACGCCGCGGTTCATGATCGCCGGCTCCGGCCCGTTTCTCTACGACGCCGACGGCAACGAGTACGTCGACCTGATCTGCTCGTGGGGGCCGATGATCCTCGGGCATGCGCACTCGGACGTCGTGCAGGCGGTGGCGTACGCGGCGGCCCGCGGGACCAGCTTCGGCACGCCGACCGCCGGCGAGGTCGAGTTGGCCGAGGAGATCGTGGCCCGGGTGCCACCGGTCGAGCAGGTCCGGCTCGTCAACAGCGGCACCGAGGCGACGATGTCGGCGATCCGGCTGGCCCGCGCGGCAACCGGCCGCAGCGTCGTGGTCAAGTTCGCCGGCTGCTACCACGGTCACGTCGACGCGCTGCTGGCCTCTGCCGGCTCCGGGGTCGCGACGCTCGCCCTGCCCGACACCCCCGGCGTGACCGGCGCGCAGGCCGGCGACACGATCGTGCTGCCGTACAACGACGTGGCCGCGGTGGAGGCCGCGTTCGCCGCCCGCGGCGCCGAGATCGCCTGCGTGATCACGGAGGCGGCGGCGGCCAACATGGGCGTCGTCCCGCCGCGGGACGGCTTCAACGCGGCGCTGCGCCGCATCACCGCCGAGCACGGCGCGCTGCTCGTCCTCGATGAGGTGATGACCGGCTTCCGGGTCAGCCGCACCGGCTGGTACGGGCTCGATCCGGTCGAGGCCGACCTGTTCACGTTCGGCAAGGTGATGAGCGGCGGCCTGCCGGCGGCGGCCTTCGGCGGCGGGGCGGAGCTGATGTCCCGGCTGGCGCCGTCCGGCCCGGTCTACCAGGCCGGCACGCTGTCCGGGAACCCGGTCGCGGTCGCGGCCGGGCTGGCCACGCTCCGGGCCTGCACCGACGAGGTCTACCTGCGCGTCGACGCCGCGGCTGCCTCGGTCGCCCGGCTGGTCGCGGAGGCGTTGACCAAGGAGGGCGTGCCGCACCGGGTGCAGACCGCCGGCAGCTTGTTCTCGGTCTTCTTCACCGAGGACGAGGTGTGGGACTACGACGCGGCGCGGCGGCAGCAGGCGTGGCGCTACCCGGCGTTCTTCCACGCGATGCTGGACCGCGGCGTCTACCTGCCGCCATCCGCGTACGAGGCCTGGTTCGTCTCGGCCGCGCACGACGACGCCGTGCTCGACCGGATCGCCGACGTCCTCCCCGAGGCGGCCCGCGCGGCTGCGGCCGCCACCGAGGAGGGTGCGGCGTGACGATGACCACCGTCCACCTCCTGCGGCACGGCGAGGTCCACAACCCCGACCACGTCATGTACGGCCGGCTACCCGGCTACCACCTGTCCGCGGTCGGCCGGCGGATGGCCGAGCGGGCCGCGAAGGCCCTGCTCGACCGGGACGTCACCTACCTCGTGTCATCTCCGCTGGAGCGGGCGCAGGAGACCGCGGCGCCGCTGGCGACGGCGCTCGGCCTGCCGGTGCAGTTGGACGAGCGCCTCCTGGAGGCGGAGAACTCCTTCCAGGGCGAGCCGTTCGGCCCCGGTGACCGGGCCTGGGCGCACCCGTCGGCCTGGCCGCGGCTGCGCAACCCGTTCCGCCCATCGTGGGGTGAGCCCTACCAGCAGATCGCCGCGCGGATGCTCGCCGCCGCGTGGTCCGCCCGGGACGCCGCCGAGGGGCACGAGGCCGTCTGCGTCAGCCACCAGCTGCCGATCTGGACGCTGCGCCGGCTGCTGGAGCGCAAGCCCCTGTCCCACATTCCGACCCACCGGCAGTGCGGGCTGGCTTCGCTGACCAGCATCACGTTCGCCGAGGACGCGGTGCTGCGGGTGACCTACAGCGAGCCGGCCGGTCCCGAGCCACCGGACAGGACCCCGGGTGCGTGAGTCCCAGGTTCGGGGGTGACACTCGTCGGGTGTGCCGTGCCCGCCTGCTCGTGCTGCTGCTGGCCGTGTCGCTCGCGGCGCTGGCCGGCTGCACCGGCGGCTCGGACGCGGTCGACCAGGCCGCCGGCGGTGAGTTCCGTTTCGTCAGCGGGACGCCGACCGGCCAGACGATCGCGGCGACCGACCGCAAATCCGCCCCCGATGTGACCGGCACGCTCGTCGGCGGCGGGCGCTGGGACCTGCAGGCCCAGCGCGGCAAGGTCGTCGTGCTCAACTTCTGGGGACCGTGGTGCCCGCCGTGCCGGGTGGAGGCCCCCGACTTCAGTGCCGTGGCCAAGGCGACGAAGGCCGACGGCGTCGAGTTCATGGGCGTGGCCGTGCGGGACACGGAGCAGAACGTGGCCGCGTTCCTCGCCGACCGGCAGATCTCGTACCCGAGCCTGTTCGACCGTCCCGGCAAGACCGTGCAGCGCTTCCGCGACCTGCGGGTCGCCGGCTTCCCGTTCACGATCATGGTCGACAAGCAGGGTCGGGTCGCGGCGGTCTACGTCTCGGCGCTGCTGCGCCAGGACATCGAGCCCGTCGTGACGAGGTTGGCGGCCGAGTCGTGAGCGCGGCCGGCGACAGCTTCGCCCGGGTCGTCACCGGCGGCCCGTTCGTCGTCGCCGCCCTGGTCGCCGCCCTGGCCGGTCTGGTCAGCTTCCTCTCACCCTGCGTCCTTCCGCTGGTGCCCGGATACCTCTCGTACGTCGGTGGCCTGACCGGCACGGAGGCGGCGGCGGCCACTGCCCCGACCGGCGACGGGGTGGCTTCCCGGGTCAGGGTGCGCAGCCGGACCGTCCTCGGCGCGGTCCTGTTCGTGCTCGGCTTCACCGCGGTGTTCGTCACGTACGGCGTGCTGTTCGGCCGGCTCGGCTCGTTGCTCATCGAGCACGAGCGGCTGCTGGAGCGGATCCTCGGCGTGGTCGTGATCCTGCTCGGCCTGGCATTCCTCGGCTGGCTGCCCGGTGTCTCCCGCGAGTTGCGGATCCACCGGTTCCCGGCGGCCGGGCTCGTCGGCGCGCCGGTGCTCGGGATCGTCTTCGGCCTCGGCTGGACGCCGTGCATCGGGCCCACGCTCGGCGCGGTCCAGTCGCTGGCCCTGTCTACCGCCGGCGCGGGCCGCGGGGCGGCGCTGTCCGCCGCGTACTGCCTGGGCCTCGGGGTGCCGTTCGTCCTCGTCGCGGTCGGCGCCCGCTGGCTGGTCGATGCGCTCGGCGTGGTCCGCCGGCACGCCAACCTCGTGACGTACGTCGGCGGCGGCCTGCTGGTCGTGCTCGGCATCCTGCTGGTGACCGGGCTCTGGGGGGAGATGACCATCGAGCTGACCTCGCGGGTCGGCCAGACCGGGTTGGGGACGTCGCTGTGACCGCCGACCCGCAGACCCCGGTCCGGGACGACCAGGCCGACGCCGAGCCGGACGGCCTGTCCACCCAGCCGGCACCGGTCCGGTCGTGGCACGGCGGCCCGCTCGCGCTCGCCCGCAACTCCTGGCGGCGGCTGACCAGCATGCGGACCGCACTGGTGCTGCTCTTCCTGCTCGCCCTGGCCTCGGTGCCTGGCTCGCTGCTGCCGCAGCGCCCCCTGAACCCCACCAAAGTCGACCAGTACATCGCCGACCACCCCGGGTGGTCGAAGATCCTCGACGCGGCGGGGTTCTTCGACGTGTTCGCGGCGCCCTGGTTCGCCGCCACGTACCTGCTGCTGTTCATTTCGGTCATCGGCTGCGTCGTGCCGCGGCTCAAGGCGCACGCCACCGCGATGCTGTCGGCGCCGCCGGCGGTGCCGCGGCGGCTGGAGCGGCTGCCGACCGCTGACTCCTTCTCGGCGTCCGGCGCGCCCGCAGAGGTGGCGGCCGGCGCGGTCCGCCAGTTGCGCGGCTGGAGGACCGTCACCCGCACCGAGGACGGCGGCGTGGTGACCGTCGCTGCGGAGAAGGGCTACCTCCGGGAGACCGGCAACCTCGTCTTCCACGCGGCGCTGGTCGTGCTGCTCGTCGGCGTCGCGGTCGGCAAGCTGTGGGGCTACCAGGGCACCGTGCTGCTGACCGAAGGACAGCCCGGCATCTGCAACGCCGTGCCGCTGTACGACTCGTTCCGACCCGGGAGGCTGGTGGACGGCTCGGGGTTGGCGCCGTTCTGTATCGACTCGCTGGACAAGTTCAGCGTCGACTACGACCCGGACGGGACGCCCGCCCAGTTTCGCGCGAACATCACGTACTCGCTGGGTCAGGACGGTGCCGAGCGCAAGGACGTCCTCGAGGTCAACCACCCGCTGCGGGTGGAGGGCGTGCGGGTCTACCTCGTCGGGCATGGCTTCGCTCCCCGGTTCACGGTCACCAAGCCGGATGGCACCGGGGTGAAGGACGTCTCTGCTCCGTTCCTGCCCCAGAACCCCAGAACCCTGCTGTCCGAGGGCGCGGTCAAGCTGCTGGATACGGTGAAACCGCAACTGGCGTTGTACGGCACGTTCGCTCCTTTCGCCGCCGTCGGTCCGGACGGAAAGCTGACGTCGCTGTCGCCGCAGCCGGGCAATCCCGGGGTGGCGATCCAGATCTACCGCGGCGATCTCGGTGTCGATGCCGGTGCGCCGCAGTCCGTGTACAGCATCGACCAACGGCAGGTCGCCACGGGCGAACTGGAGCAGGTCGCGACCGCGCAGCTGATCCCGGGCAAGTCGGTGACGCTGGACGACGGCACGAAGATCACCTTCGACGGCTACTCGCAGTGGGCGACGATCCAGGTCAACCACGACCCGGGCCAGACGCTCGTGCTGTGGGCGGCCGGCGCGGTGGTGCTCGGGCTCCTCCTCTCTCTCGCGGTGCGCCGGCGACGACTCTTCCTCCGGATCTCGCCAGGGCCCAGCCCGAATTCCGAATCTGTGGACAACTTCGCGCCTGTGGACAGCGGCGCGCGCCCGGGTGCCGAGGCCCGTAGTCTTGTCGCGGTCGGGGGGCTGACCCGCACCGACGCCGGCAGCTTCGGACCGGAGTTCGCCCGTGTCGTCGAGCGGCTCCGCGACCCTTCGCCCGTCAGGAAGGACTAGCCGTGCCCGTCAACGCCGGACTCGCGACGCTGTCCGATCACATGTTCACGTGGTCGATCATCTTGTACAGCCTCGCCCTCGTTGCCTACTGCGGCGAGTACGCGTTCGGCCGGCAGGGGAAGGTCGCCTCGACCTCCCCGGAGCACGTCCTGGTCGCCACCGGCGCGGCGTCCGGGCCTGGCGCCCCGGCGGTGAAGTCGGTGTCGGCCCCGCCGAAGCCGCCGCGCCTGCGAGCCCCGCAGGCGGAGAGGTTCGGCCGGATCGCCGTGGCCGCGACCGCCCTGGGACTGGCGGTCCAGCTGACCTCGCTCACGCTGCGCGGGATCGCGACTCACCGCGTGCCGTGGGGCAACATGTACGAGTTCGCCTCCGTGGTTGGCGCCGCCGCCGTCATCGCGTACCTGGCCGTCCTTGTCCGGCTGCCGCAGGTGCGTTATCTGGGCATGTTCCTGCTCTTCCCGATCGTGGTGTTGCTGTTCCTGGCCGGCACGGTGCTCTACGCGCCGGCCGCGCCACTGGTGCCGGCACTGCGGTCGTACTGGATCGCCATTCACGTCACCACGATCAGCATCGGCACCGGCATCTTCCTGGTCAGCTTCGTGGCCACCGTGCTCTACCTGGTGCGCCGCCGCTGGGAGGTATCGGTCGAGGCGGGACGGACGCCGACCCGCTTCCCGATCACGCTCGGCTCGCGGCTGCCGACGACCGAGGTGCTCGACCGCATGGCCTATCGGACGGTGGCCTTCGGGTTCCCCGTCTACACGTTCGGCATCATCGCGGGCGCGATCTGGGCCGAGGCCGCGTGGGGTCGCTACTGGGGCTGGGACCCGAAGGAGACCTGGGCCTTCATCACCTGGGTGGTGTACGCGGCCTACCTGCACGCGCGGGCCACGGCCGGCTGGCGTGGCACTGCGGCGGCGCGGGTCAACATGATCGCGTTCGCAACGATGATCTTCAACTTCTTCATCATCAACATGGTGGTGTCCGGCCTGCACTCCTACGCCGGTTTGACATAAATTGCCCGATTGAGCCGTTCGTCATCTAGGCTGGACGGCTGACAACAGCAGCACGTCGGTCGCGGATGAGGGGAGGCTCCGGTGTGCGCTCGCAAGCATTCCTCTGACGACGACCAGGAGCGCCCGCGGGGACTCGCCGATGCGCTCGCGCAGTGGGACACCGAGCAGGGCTGGATGCGGTCGGCCGACCGGGATGCGCCGCAGGAGCCAGGCACCGCCACGCCGGCCGAATCGCCGCCGGCGCAGTTCTCACAGCCGGCGGATCCGCGCCGACCCGCCCCACCACCGTCGGTCGACAGCTGGGACGCGGTCCTGTCCGGTGAGCCGCGGCCGGCACGCTCGGCGGACCCGTGGGCGGCGGCGACCGCGGCCGGCGACCCCGAGCAGGAGCTGTGGAGCCCGCCCGAAGACGCGGTCTACCGCCGCGTGCACGGTCGTCGGGAGTCCTCCCTTCCCGAGCGCTGGCCCTCTCAGGCCGGCGCCTCCAGCACCAGCAGGACCACTCCGCCCACCGGACCACCGAGCGCCGCGCACCCATCCGACGCCGCCGCCCCGCCGCCCGCCGAGCCGGCGGATCCTCCGCGCGGCACCGAAGCCACGCCGATGGCCATCGGTGCCGGGGAGACCTCCGGTGGTCTGCCGGGCGACGCCGGCGCTGAGGACCGCCCGGCGGCCAGGGAAGAGTCCGATGGTCTGTCCAGGGACCCAGGCGCGTCTGGCCGACCGTCCGCGTCGGATGAGTCCGTCGGCTCGCTGAGCGGCGCCGGCGGCGGTGACGATCAGCGGGCAGACCGGACGATGTCCAATGGTGTGCTGAGCGAGCGGAACGCCGCTGACCGACTCGGCGGTTCGCATGGGTCTGCCGGTCTGTGGAGCGTCACGGACGCCGACGAGTGGGCGGGCGGTGACTCGACGCCGTCGGGATGGTCCGAGTCGTCCTGGACGACCGACGACTCGACTCCGGACTGGTCGTCGTCTGACTCGTCCTCGCCCTCGCAGACCACCGGACCATGGTCCACGGCGAGCGACGACCGTCCCGGTGGCAACCGCCCCTTCGACGTCTCAGGATCCGGGGAGAACGGCACACCTGGTGGCGGATCGTCGGCCGCCGAGGCCCGGTCACCGGACCCGCCTGGTGGCCTTCCGACCTACGGATCGCTGGGCTCGTCCGAGCAGGACTGGTTCTCCGGGGCCGCGGCGTCGCCCTGGTCCACGGCCAGCGAACGTGCGGTCGAGCAGCAGGCGTCCGTTGAGCCCGCGGTCGGGCGGGAGCTGACCGACGACGAGTGGCTGGCGCAGCTGCGCGGCGACGGACCGGGTACGGGAGGACGGCGGTCCACTGTGGACTCCGGGTCGCCGGCTTGGTCGGCACCGGATCGACCCGCTGCCGAGCCGGCACCGCGAGCCGAGGTGCCGGCCCCGTTGCCACCGCCCGTCAGCGGTCCACAGTGGACGATGGGTCCGACGAGCGGAGCGCATCCCGTTGCGGGGCGGCGGAAGGGGGAGCAACCACCGACCGGACACCGGCTCGGTTCGACGTTCGACGTCGGGCGGTCCGCGGTCGCCGACCCCCCGATCCCGGCGGAGCAGGACAGCGGCGTGGATGAGTCGACGCGGATCCTGGCCCGGCCGGCGTTGGCCGACGCGCGGTCGGTGGTTCCGCCCGCGGCCGGAAGCGGTCCGTCGGGCAGCACGAGCGAGCCAGGCGGCTACGGTGACCGCTCCGCTGGCGTCCTGCCGGCGGTGGGTACTGGTGGTCCGACGCGGGGGGAGCAGGCTGGCGTGACTGACACGGATGACGCGATGCGGCGGTGGGCGAGTCCGAGCGAGGCCGAGGAGCCGGCGCCGGCCGAGCCAGGCACCGATCGGCTCAGCCCGCAGGGACCCACAGACCGTTCCTCGTCCGCGGAGGGACCGGGCAGAGGCAATCCTCCGGAGCCGCCGCCGTCGCCCGGCGGCGACCGGCCCGCGCCACCTGACCCCGCGTACGGCGAGCCGTTCGGCGCCCCAGAGGCACCCGGCCTGCCGACCGCCGGTCCCCGTCTCGATAGTCCGAGTGAGCCCGGTGCAAGTCCCTCCACCGCGCCTGGCGGCCCGGTCGGGCCAGGCGTCGCGCCGCCCATCCCTGGCGGCCCGGGCGTCCTCGGAGGGCACGGATCGGGCCGACCGGCAAGGCCAGGTGCGCAGGATGGGCCAGGCGCCGCAGCCGGATCCGCTGGATCCGCCGGTGCACCCGGCCGGATCGCTGCGCCGGGCGGGCCCGGTGCGCCCGGCGGGCCTGGTGCGGCGGGCGGGCCTGGTGCGGCGGGCGGGCCTGGTGCGGCGGGCGCCCCCGCGGCGCCATACCTGCCCAGTGCGCCGGGCGAGCCCAGTGCGCCGTGGGAGCCGGGCGGCCCGGCGCGACCTGGCATGTATGGCTGGCCCGGCGGGTCCGCAGTGCCGGGCGCCCACAGTGAGGCCCGTGCGGCGGCGGGACCCGGTGCTCATGATCCGTCGGCGGGGTCGGGTGCGCACGGTGCACCGGCGGGCCCAGGCGGGGGCGTTCTGTCGGCCGGGCCGGGTGCGCCGGCCGGAGTGGGCGGCGCCGGCGGGCCGGGCGGGTCGGCAGGGCACCTGCCGACCGTGGACCAGCTGACGGCGCAGTCCCTTCTCCGGCAGCGGCGGCCGACTCCGCAGACCGGCTGGCGACGCGCCGTCTACAACCTCAGCGCGCGCACGGTGAACCCGGGCCAGTCCGCCGAGGACCGCCGGCGCGAGGAGCTCATCGCCCGGGCGACGGTGCCGGTCCAGGGCTGCTACCGGATCGCGGTGATCTCGCTCAAGGGCGGCGTCGGCAAGACCACGACCACCGTCACGCTCGGCGCCACGCTCGCCAGCCTGCGCGGCGACCGGGTGATCGCCGTCGACGCCAATCCCGACCGCGGCACGCTGTCCGGCAAGATCCCGCTGGAAACGGTCGCGACCGTCCGCAACCTGCTCAACGACGTCACCACGATCCACCACTACTTCGACGTACGCCGCTACACGTCGCAGTCCGCCGACCGGCTCGAGGTGCTCGCCTCCGAGTCGGACCCAGCCGTGTCGACCGCGTTCAGCGAGGCCGACTACCGCACCGTGACCGCGGTCCTGGAGCGCTTCTACAACATCGTGCTCACCGACTGCGGCACCGGGCTTCTGCACTCGGCAATGCGCGGCGTCCTCGACCTCGCCGACCAGATCGTGCTGGTCAGCTCGGGCTCGGTGGACGGCGCCCGCAGTGCCAGCGCCACGCTCGACTGGCTGGAGGCGCACGGCCGCAGCGAGTTGGTCCGCAACTCGGTCGCGGTGATCAACTCCGTGCGGCCGAAGTCTGGCGGCGTCGACCTCGACCGGCTCGAGGAGCATTTCGCCGCCCGGTGCCGCGCAGTGACCCGGATCCCGTACGACCCGCACCTGGAGGAGGGCGCCGAGGTCGACCTCGGCGAGCTGTCCACCGCGTCGCGGGCGTCCCTGCTGGAGCTGGCCGCGTACGTGGCCGACGCCTTCCCCCGGCCGCCGCGCGGGCCGTATGGTCCGCCCGACCAGGCCGGGGTGTCCGGCGCCACCGGATGGCCGGGGGACAGGGCCTAGACGAATACCTCTCCTAGGTCCTCGTCGGCCGCACCCCGACCAGCTCAGCGGTCCCGGGCGAGTTCCTCGACGAGCGCACGTACGCCTTCAGCCCGGTGACCTTGTCGGCGTCGGGGGAGCCTGCCCACGCCGCGCGACGCGGGGCTGCTGTAGATCATGACCAGGTACTTCGCGGTGGCCGCCCGGGTGTGTCGGTCTCACCAGGACTGTCGAAGCCGGCTATTCGATCCTCGACGCGGTCCTAGGGGAGGTCCTCGTCCCGCCGAGTCCGGCGCGACAGCTCGCGCAGGAACTCCGGGTCGTCGTCCGGACCGACGAAGCGCGGACGCAGCTGCGGGCCGGCGGCCTTGCGGCCGGCGGCGTACCGCCAGACGAGCACGCCAAGGATCAGAGCAAGGAGTAGGACCAGGACAGGCACCCGATCAGAGTAACCACGGGCCGCATGATTCCGCCTCCGGATGGGTACATCTACCCGTCTGGCGTAAGGATTCACAGGCTCAGGCGGGTGCCGCGGGCCCCTCCGGGCCGTCCTCGCCGCGGTCGCGGCGCAACTCCTCCTCACGACGGCGCAGGTCCTCCTCCCAGGACCCGAGCAGCTTCTCGTGCTCCTGCGCGGCGCGCCGATCCAGGCCGCGCAGGAACTCGGGGTCGTCGTCCGGCGCCGGCCGGCTGCCACCCCGGCCGAACAGCCCGTTCGGCGGGGCGCCCGCGTCGCGGCCCGGCCGCGACGGCCAGGCCGTGCGGCCCGTCGACCCCAGGGTGGGACGCCGCGGGCTGCCCGCGCGCGGCCGCCCGTACAGGAGCCAGGCGACGGCGCCGACCGCGAATGTCAGTAGCACGATCGTCACCCAGAGTCCCTTGGGCAGCGCGCGCACCTGGGTCCGGTCCGAGCTGATCGCGTCGAGGACCGCGTAGAGCCAGACGGCGAGGGCGGCCAGGAACAGGATCCCGCCGAAGCGAATGAACACGGCCCTCACCACCCCTCTGCGGCAGGATACGGCGGCCGGTGATGATACTGACGCGCCGCCGCCCGCCGAGCGCAGGAGGGTGCCTTCGTCAGGCGGGCGCCAGGGTCGAGCACCGTGACGAGGATGGAGACGCCGGGGGCAAGGCCGCCTGGGCCGGCCTCACGGTGCCGGTCGGCTTGTCGGCGACGGACACCGAGCCTGGCTTGACAGGATGTGGGTGGTGCCGGTGTGAGCCGGTCGTTCGGCCCAACCGCCAGCCGTCCTGCTCGAGGAGCGTGATGAGCTCACCCACCTCCGGCGGCTCAGCGGCGGAGAGAATCGATACTGCAGCTGACCGTCCGATCCGGTCTCGGCCTGGCGGCTCCGGTCGGCGGTGTCAGCCGCGGCGGCCCGACCGGTCGCCGAGGCCTGCGGAGCCTCCGCCGACGACCGGTCGAGTCGCGCTAGGCGTTCGCTCGCGGTCCGACGCTCTCGCTGGACAACTGCTGAAGCAGCGCCCGTACCTCGGACTCGAGGAACCGTCGGTGTCCGCCTGGCGTCCGGATGCTGTGTATCCGGCCGGCGGCCGCCCACCGCGTCACCGTCTTCGGGTCGACGCGGAACAGTGCGGCCACCTCACCCGGCGTGAGCAGTCGCTCCCGTGGGTCCATTCACTCCCCCTGGTACTTGACAGCCACGCGGTACAGGGTCAGGGCTCCGCGCGTGCTGACACACAGTGAACCACTTCCAAGCCCCGCTGTCCTCTGAACACTCCTATGTCGGAATGTGAAATCGCTTCTGGAGGCAGAGCGTGAACTATGTGCGACAGGTCGACGGGGTCGACCGGCGGCTCATCGGAGCCCTCCGGAGCAACGCCCGGGCGACCTACGCCGAACTCGCCCGACTGGTCGGGCTGTCCGCGCCGGCGGTGCACGAGCGGGTGGGCAAGTTGGAGTCCAGCGGCGTCATCACCGGCTACCACGCCGCGGTCGAGTCGGCCGCGCTCGGCCTCGGCGTCAGCGCTCTGGTCGGGATCCTGCAGGGCGACCGCGGCGACTCGGACCAGATCTTCGTCGCGCTCCGGTCGATGCCGGAGATCGAGGACTGCTGGTTCGTGGCCGGTGAGGAGACTTTCGTGATCAAGGTCCGAGTTCCGGACACGCCCTCGTTGGAGCAGGTCATCGGCGCGCTGAACCGGATCCGCGGGGTCTCCCGGACCCGGACGACGGTCGTGCTGTCGACCCGGTTCGAGGGCCGGCCGGGGCCGTTGCCGGAGCCGACCTGAGCTCGGTCGGGAGAAATCTCGCCGATCGTGTATCAGCCCGCGACCGCCTCGACTCAATACGAGTGATCGGCCCGCGGTGCGAGGCGGCGGGGACCTCGCCGGGAGGGGGCGCTGGCCGGTTGCGGGAGTGGCGACGGGGGTCTGACGGCGGCGTTCGGGGGAACAGCCACCGCCGAACCACCCCGACCACGGACGGGGCCGGACAGGTGTACGGGGGTCGCCTGCCCGGCCCCGTCACGTACTGAACCTGTGTCCCAGGTCTCAGATCGACATCTCAGCGAGATCTCAGCCGAGTAGTCCGAATCTCAGCCGCCGCCGTAGCAGACGAAGCCACCCGTAGTCGCCAGCGTGGCCGGATCATCACGGTCCGTGTTCGCCTGGGTCTCGGCCAGTGCCCGCGCGACCGGCAGACCACGCCGGATCCGCGCGTGCAGCCCGACCATCAGCGGCCGGGTCGCCTCGTCGGGCACCGGGATGACCGTCGCGACGGCGGTCCGGGTCCCGAGCGCGAACAGGGCCGAGGTCAGCCCCATCACCTCGTCCCCGGCCAGCACCGCGCCGGCGCCGGACTGGCAGGCCGGCAGCAAGACCAGCTGCGGCGCCCGGGCCAGCCGCTCCAGGTCGTACGCGGTGAGCGCGCCGTCGGACATCGTCAGCGCGGAGAACAGCGGGTTGTCGCCGCGCAGCACGCCGTGCGCCGCCACGTGCGCGATTCCAGCACCATCCAGCGCCGCCTGCACCCGCTCCACGGTGGCGGCCGAGCCTTCCAGTCGCACCGCATCCGGGTACGCCGCGGCCAGCTCGGCGATCTCCGACTTCGCCCCCTCCAGGCCGGGGCCACAGACCAGCACCACCTGGCGTCCCGCCGACCGCCGTCGCGGGCCGGCGGAGGCGCGCAGCCACACCGACGCCGACGGCGCCACCGTGACGGGCCGGCCGACGCAGGAGGGCAGCAGCGCCCAGGGCACCGACCGCAGCGAGCCGGTCGGCACGACCACGATCGGCCGGTCGGTCAGCACCTCCCGCAGCGGGCCGAGCACCGCCGCCTCCAACAGGGCCGCCCGGACCACGACCTGCTCCAGCGCGGGCTCCGGCGGACCGTGCCCGAGCGCCAGCCGGCGCAGCGCGAACAGCAGCGCGCCGAGCTCCCGGCGGGCTGCCTCCCGGCTGCCGAGCGCGTGCAGCCGCGGCTCGCCGTCCCGTACGGTCACCGCGCTCAGTGCGTCGTCCTCGATGGTGGCGATCAGCTCGACCAGCACCGCGTCACCGAGCCCGGCGGCGAGCCGGTCCACCGTCGGCGGCTCCGCCGGCGGGGCGAACAGCGGTCCGGCGGCCTGCCGGGCCAGCCGGCGGACCCGGTCCTCCAGCGTGCGGCGGCGGCCGAGCAGCCGGTCCACCGGCCGGGATTCCAGCAGCGCGGCCTCAGCCTCGGCGGACACCCGGCGCAGCTCGGCCAGCGCCGCGGCCAGCTCCTCGTCGGCCGGCGGCCGCACCGGCCGCAGCCCCAAGGCACCGGCCCGCCACCGCTCGGCCCAGTCGAGCACCTTGCGTGGCGATCCGCCGCGAACGGCGATCTGGATCCCGAGCGATGCGAGGTCGTGCGCGTGGCTGGCCACGTGTACTCGCAGCTCGGTGGCGCCGAGCGTCGCCCGCTGCTGCTCCATCACGCGGAACCCGGCCCGCAACGCTCGCTCCGCCGCCGCCTCGCGGCCGGTGGCCAGCCGGACGAGCGCCTCGGCGTACCAGGCCCGGATCCGCAGCTCGGTGCCGCCTCGGGTGCGCGCGGCCGCGGCCTGGCGCAGCTCGCGGCGCACGGTGCCGACGTCCCCCAGCTCCAGCGCGACCCGGGCCGCGATCAACCGCGCGTCCAGCTCCTGCGCGTGCCAGCCCATCCCGGCCAGCCGGCCGGCCTCGCGGAGCGCTCGCCGGCGTAGCTGCGGGGTCAGCTCCCCGGCCCGCTCGTCCGCCCGCAACGAGGTGTACCGGGCCAGCGTCGCCCAGCCGGGCCGGCGCTGACGACCGAAGAGCGTGGCGGCGGCCCGGGCGGCCTGCTGCGCGGCGGCCACGTCGTTGCCGGCCAGCTGCGCCTGGGACAGCAGCAGCTGCGCCTCGGCCAGCAGCGACCGCCACCCGGCCGCGGTCAGCTGCTCGATCGCCCGCTCCGCGGTCTGCCGCGCCTCGTCGAACGCGCCCACCGACAGCAGCAGCTCGACCCGGGTCAGCAGCAGCTCGCGCGGCACCACGCCCTGCGCCCGGTAGGTGGTCTCGGCCGAGTCGAGGAAGGCCAGCGCGGCCGGCACGTCGCCGCGGCGCAGCTCCAGGTAGCCGAGGTTGTTCTCGGCGTCGGCGGCCATCCCGTCCTGGCCCTCGGCCCGGGCCAGCGCGGCCACCCGGAGCAGGTCGGCCTCGGCCGCGACCAGCTCGCCGCGGTCGATGTAGACCAGGCTGCGGTTGTTGTAGAGCCTCGCTTCCATCAGCCGGTCCGGACCGCGGCGCAGCGCCGGCAGGGCCCGGCGGTACGCCTCGAGCGCCTCGTCCGTACGGCCGCAGCGCCAGAGCACGAGACCGCGCTGCATGAACATCGGCGCGGTGGCGCGACCGCGCAACACCTCGGCGGCGAGGTCGAGCTGGCGCAGCGCGCCGGTCGTGCGGCCGCGCTCGGACAGCGCGTAGGCCAACGTGACCCTGGCCTCGGCCGCGGCGCCCGGCTCGCCGGCCCGCTCGGCCTCCCTGACCGCGTCGCGCAGCGCCTGGGTGGCCTCGTCCAGCCGGCCCAGCTCGAGCGCGGCCCGGCCGTGCGCGCGCAGGGCCAGCGCGACCGACCGGCCGTCGCCGGCGGCGCGTGCGGCCGCGGTGGCCTGCTGCGCCGCGCGCCTGGCCAGGCCGGCATCCGTACCGACCAGCCGGGCGGCGTGCTCGGCCAGCTGCGCCGCCCTGCCGGCACTCCGGCTCATCGGGCGGCAGGTCCGATGAGGTTGCCCGGACGGGGATGTATCACTGCCCTGGGGAGCGTGCTCTTGCTGCCGAGAGCCGTCCGAAAGGGGAAGCCGTGCCCGACCCGACCCGAGTTCGCGTCCGAGCCACCGACCCGGTCTCGGAGGCGGGCGTCGCCAGCCAGCTTCGCGTCCAGCACGACCTGGAGGTCCTCTCGTCCGACTCGCCCGCCCGGCCGGACGTCGTCGTTCTGGTCGCCGACCGTGTCGACGAGCCTACGGCGACGGGAATCCGGACGGCCCGCGACTCCGGCGGTCCGCGTGTCGTCCTCGTCGTCGGTTCGGTCGACGGGGTCGAGGTGCTCTCCGCGGTCGAGGCCGGGGTGGCGGCGATCGTCCGTCGCTGCGAGGCCACGCCGGACCGGCTCAGCACCGCGATCCGGGCTGCCGCGACTGGCGACGGCCACCTGCCGCCCGACCTCCTCGGCCGGCTGCTGCAGCAGG
The DNA here is from genome assembly GCA_963803135.1 of uncultured Actinomycetota bacterium. Lineage (GTDB taxonomy): Bacteria > Actinomycetota > Actinomycetes > Mycobacteriales > CADCTP01 > CADCTP01. The sequence continues at coordinate 377,191 of CAWDLH010000001.1, forward strand.
TCGGCGACGCGCAGCGGAGGGCGGTGGCGCCGACGGGACTCACGTTCGGCGGGCTGACCCAGCGGGAGCTGACCGTCCTCCGCTTGATCGCGGACGGTTACAGCACCAGCGAGATCGCCACCCGGATGGCCTATTCGGAGCGTACGATCAAGAATTCCATTCATGACCTCGTGTCCAGGTTCCATTTGCGCAATCGCACCCACGCGGTCGCGTTTGCCGTCCGGCAGGGCCTCATCTAGGGCCCGATACAGCGCAACCCGATACAGCACAACGAGAAGGAGAAGCCTGCAATGAGCAGCCCCACGCCGGTCCCGACCCCGCCTCAGCCGAAGCCCGCCGACCCGCGGCCGGACGGCGGCAAGCCGATGCCGGCGGACGAGCCGGGCAAGTAACCACCGCGAGCCGCGGGCCGGATCCACGGGGATCCGGCCCGCTCCGCTGCGCACACCCGCCCACTCCGCGCGCCTACGGATCCGCCGCGCCGGCGCGAGGTTCGCTGCGGGCCCGGCTGGTGACGGGGTGGCGACCGGGGCGGAGGTTCGGTGCGGACCGGGCCTGCGACGAGGTGGCGGCCGGGGCGGAGGTTCGCTGCGGGCCCGGCTGGTGACGAGGCGGCGGCCGGGGCGGAGGTTCGGTGCGGACCGGGCCCGGCTGGTGACGAGGCGGCGGCCGGGGCGGAGGTTCGGTGCGGACCGGGCCCGGCTGGTGACGAGGTGGCGGCCGGGGCGGAGGTTCGGTGCGGACCGCGCCCGCGACGAGGTGGCGGCCTGGCGCGGGGTTCGGTGCGGACCCGGCTGGTGACGGGGTGGCGGCTGGCGGGTTAAGTGCGGACCCAGCTGGTGACGAGGTCGCGGCCGGCGGAGGTGCGGAGGCGGAGGCGGAGCAGGCCGGACGGGACGTCGTCGACAGTGAAGAGGCTGTCCTCGACCGGCACATCGCGGCGGCCGGTCGAGGTCTCGACCTCCGCACCGATCACAGCAGTGCCGCTCACCTGCGCGACCAGGTCGCGCATCGCGCCGCGTTCGGTGACCTGCAGCTCCACGGTCACCGGTCCGGTCTCGAACGAGATCAGCCGCACGTCGCCCTCGCCGCGCACGGCGAGCAGGCCACCGCGGTCCTCGGCGCTGTCGCGGACCAGCTCGGCCAGTTGCTCGTCGAGCCGGCGCAGCGCGAACAACGCCCGCCCCTCGGTGAGCACAGCGGACGGGGTCGGGTCGATCTTCTCGAGCACGGCGGCGAGCCGGACCAGCAGCGCCTCGTCGCTCTCCCGCGGTGCGCTCATGCCGGATCCTCCCCCTCGGTCAGGACCGTGCCCTCCAGCAGCGCGTGGAGCTGGGTCAGGCACCGGCGTCGGGTCGGCCCGATGCTGCCTATTGGCATACCCAGCGCGGCGGAGATCTCCTCGTACGACTGGGGATGGGTGACGGCGACGCGCAGCAGCTGCCGGCACCTCTCGTTCAGCCCCGCGAACGCCTCCCACAGCGCCCGGTCGCGCTCGTCCCGCAAGAGCCCGGAGTCCACCGGGGGACCGTCGTCAGGCCGGTCGAGCACGGTGTCCTCGATGACCGGCCGCTCCCGCCCGGCGCGGCGCAGCACGCGCATCGCCTCCCGGCGCGCGGTGGTGACCAGCCAGCCGACGAGCCGGGTCGGGTCCTCGATCCGGTCGAGGTGCTCGAGCAGGCGCAACCAGGTCGTCTGCACGACGTCGTTGGCGTCCGCGGCATCCAGCCGGAACGACCGGGCCACCGACCACAGCAGCCGGCTGTGCTCCGCGACCAGATCGTTCCAGGCACGCTGATCTCCCTGCGCCGCCCGGGCGAGCAGGGTCGCGGTCGCGCTGAACGTCTCGGTCATCTGTCCCTCGGCGGCTGTGCTCCGGGCCCAGTGTGCCCCAAGGAGCGTCGCCGACGAACACCGCACGGGCTCGACGCTAGGCGCCCGTCGGCCGGCGGCGACAGAGCGGACGGGGCAGGGTCGGTGCCCTAAGAGATAGTGCGCCGCAACTCTGCTGCGACGCGGGAGTCGCAGCCGATCACGGTGTGATGTCTGTTGTGGATCGATGGTGCCCGGATTGTCGTGATAGGGCACGATAGGCGGATGGTCGAGCCGCCGGCGACTCCGCATCGCGAGCGCTGGCTGCGCGTCGTCCGCGACGAGGAGTCCGATCTCGCCGAGGATCTCGGCCGAGATGGTCAGCGGCCGCCCGGCGGGAACCGGCTCCCCTCGGTCTTCAGCCGCACGCCCCCCGACGGTTCGGGGTCGGCCGCTGCCGACCAGCCCCGAGATCCCGGCGCCTCAGCAACCTCGGCCTGCCCGCGAGAGTTCGCCGACGGTTCGGGGTCGGCCGTGTCCGACCGGTCCGGAAGTTCCGGCGCCCCGGCAATTCCGGCCTGCCCGCGAGAGTTCGCCGACGGTTCGGGGTCGGCCGTGTCCGACCGGTCCGGAAGTTCCGGCGCCCCGGCAATTCCGGCCTACCCGCGAGAGTTCGCCGACGGTTCGGGGTCGGCCGTGTCCGACCGGTCCGGAAGGTCCGGTCCCCCAGCAACCCCGGGCTACCCGCGTGAGTCCGCCGTCGGCACCCCGACCCGAGACCCCCGTCGGACGGCGCCCGAGCCCGGCATACCGGCACGGCACCCGACGCCACCGTCCTCCCACCCGATCCCTGACGAGCCTGGCCGGAACCGACTCCCGCCGCCCGCCGATGGAATGGGGCCAGCGCGTCGGGACGCGGGTGTGGCGGGGCCGCGGCCCGGCCAGGGAACGGCGGTGCACCATGCCGGCGCGGGTACTGCGGGCGGCCGTGGGGTGGGGCCGGGTCCGGTGGGGCGGGAGGCGGCGTGGGTTCGGCCGGGTGGGAGCCCGGCGGCGGGCGGCCGTGGGGTGGGGCCGGGTCCGGTGGGGCGGGACACGGCGTGGTTCCGGCGCGGTGGGAGCCCCGCGGCGGCGCCGGCCGGCGGTCGGGTGGCGGACGTGCCCGTCGCGAAGGGGGGACTTGCGGCGGGGCACGGGACCGGGCGGTGGGTGATCGTCCGGCCGGGCGGGCCGGGGCAGTGGCGACGGCGGGTCGGGTGGGCGTGGGCCGGGGCGACGGTCGGGACCGCGGTGGCGATCGTGGTCGACCGGGCGGTCGGCGGGCTCGACGGGCATCCGGCGCTGTTCCTGCTCGTCGTGCTCGCGCTGCCGTTCTGGGACGGGCTGCCGGCCCGGGTCACCGCCCGCCTCGCCGAGCTCGTCGCCGTGGTGGCCGCGGTCGCCGTGCTCTGGGCCGCCCTGGCCGCGCTCCGGCCGGAGGGCTGGTGGCGGGCCGAGCTCGCGTACGGAATCGCCTGCGGCATCGTCGGGACGGCGCACGCGCTGCTGAGCCGACGCCGTACCGTGGAGCCGTGAAGTCGGCCGCCGTCTACACCGCCGCCCGGGCGCTGATCGTCGTCGTGCTCGTCGGCCTCGGCTGGCTGGCCGGACTGCGCGGCTTCCTCCTGCTGTTCGTCGCGCTGCTGGTCAGCGTGCCGGTGTCGTACTACTTCCTGGCCCGGCTGCGGGACGCCTTCGCCGCGGACGTCGAGCGCCGGGTGACCCGCCGGCGGACCCGGCGGGAGGACCTGCGCTCGCAACTGCGCGGCGACGACGAGCGGCCGGCCGGGCCGGACTGACCGCCCCGGCCGGATTGCCACCAACCGCGCCGGGTAATTGGGCGTCACGGATCGACGCGCACCCGGAAGGACAGACATGACGAACCCAGCCCCACCGGGCGGGGACGAGCGCCCGCCGCCCGTGCCGAACGTGGACCCGCTCCCGCTGGACGAGGTGCCGCCGCCACCGGCGTACGAGACGACCGAGCGGCTCGAGCCGACCCCGGCGTACGACGCGCTCGCGGCCGAGACGCCGCTGAGCGAGCCGCTGGCCGGCGAGCCGAGCGGTGCGTCCAGCCTCGCCCCGGAAGCCGACTACGCCCTCGCCCCGAGCCCGACCGGTGCCGGCCCGCTCGCCCAGGTGAAGGCGCTGGCCGCGGAGAAGCCTGCGGCGTTCCTCGGCGCGGCCCTGGCCGCCGGCTGGCTGCTCGGAAAGATCACGTCACGGAGCAAGGGCGACGACGGCGACGACCGAGGGACGGGGTGACGGACGTGACGACGCAGTCGGGCGACCCGACGGCAAGGGCCAGGGAGGAGGCGGCGGCCGCCTCGCCTGGTGAGCTCGCCTCCGAGGTGGCCAAGGACATGTCCACGCTGGTGCGGCAGGAGGTCGCGCTGGCGAAGGCGGAGCTGCAGCAGGAGGCGAAGACGGCCGGCACGGCGGTCGGCGCCTTCGGCGGTGCCGGGTTCGCCGGCTACTTCGTGCTGGTCTTCCTCTCGCTCGCGGCGATGTACGGGCTGGACGCGCTGATGCCGATCGGCTGGGCCGCGACGATCGTGGCCGGCGTCTGGGCGGTGATCGCGGCGGTGCTCGCGATGCTCGGCCGCAGCAAGCTCAAGGCGTTCAGCCCGAAGCCGGAGCGCACCATCGAGACGGTGAAGGAGGACGTGCAGTGGGCGAAGACCCGGAACAGCTAGAGCGCCAGATCGAAGCGACCCGGGCAAAGCTCGGTCAGGACATCGACGCCCTCGAGGAGAAGATCAACCCGAAGAAGGTCGCGCACCGGTCGGTCGAGTCGGCCAAGGAGAAGGTGGTCGAGGTCAAGGACAGGGTCGTCGGCAAGGCCACCGACGCCAAGGAGAAGGTGACCTCCTCCGGGGACGGTGAGGGTCCGGGCCTCGGCCAGAAGGCCGCCGGCCTCGCCGAAGCGGTCAGGGAGAAGGCCACGCCGCTGGTCGGCACCGCCCGGGAGAAGGCTGCGCCGCTGGTCGGCACCGCCCGGGAGAAGGCGCAGCCGCTGGTCGACAGGGCCACCCCGGCCGCGCAGCAGGTCAAGGAGAAGGCCGCGGTGCGGGCCGGGCTCGATCCGCAGACCGCGGACACCAAGCAGATCGCGGCGACGCTCGCCGGCGAGACCTGGGCCAGCGTGCAGGACCAGACCCGGCGCAACCCCGCGCTGGTCGGCGCGGCGGCGTTCGTGCTCGGCTTTCTGCTCGGCCGCTGACGCGCTCGGTCCGGCACGCGGAAGCGCCGGGACGGGACGTCCCGGGCGTTGCGTGACTTCGATCGCGGAGCCGGGCAACAGGGCGCGGGTCCGCGTCGTCTCCGCAGTCGGGGACACTGGGGTACGCACCCGGCGGGAGGTCATGTGGGAACCGGCATCGACGGCAGTCCGCGGCTCGGCGCGGTCACGCCGCTGGAGCCGGGCGACCCGCGCTCGATCGGGCGGTACGGGCTGACCGGGCGGCTCGGCACCGGCGGGATGGGCACGGTCTACCTCGGCCGGGCGCTCGCCGGCGGCCCGCGGGTCGCGGTCAAGGTCGTGCATCCGGAGCTGGCCGACGACCCGGAGTTCCGGGCCCGGTTCGCGGACGAGGTGGGGGCCGCGCGGCGGGTGGCGCCGTTCTGCACGGCGCGGGTGCTGGACGCGGACCCGGCCGCGCGGGCGCCGTACCTGGTCACCGAGTTCGTGGACGGTGTGCCGCTAAGCGTCGCGGTGGCCGAGGGTGGGCCGCTGGACGAGTCGACGCTGCATGGTGTGGCGCTTGGGGTCGCGGCGGCGCTGTCCGCAGTGCACGCGGCGGGTGTGGTTCACCGTGACTTGAAGCCGGGCAACGTGTTGCTCTCGCTGTCCGGGCCGCGGGTGATCGACTTCGGCATCGCCCGCGCGCTCGACCTGGCCCGGCGGCACACGCAGGCCGGGATGCTGGTCGGCACGCCCGGCTGGATGGCACCGGAGCAGTTCCGCAACGGGCCGGTGGGACCGGCGGCCGACGTGTTCAGCTGGGGAAGCCTGGTGGCGTACGCCGCGACCGGCCTCAACCCGTGGTCGCGCGCGCAGTCCGGGCCGTCGCTGTCGCCGGCCGAGCAGGCGTACCGGATCCTGCACGGGACGCCGAGCCTGGGACGGCTGGTCGGGCCGCTGCGCGGGCTGGTGGAGGCGGCGCTGGCCAAGGACCCGGCGCGGCGGCCGACCGCGCGACAGCTGGTCGACGCGCTGCTCGGCGGCCCCGCGGGCACGGCGCCGGCCGGTGACCCCACCCGCGCCGCCGCCACCGCCCTCCAGCGCACCTGGGCGCCGCCCGCGACTGCCCGCCCGCCCACCCCCGCCGGCGCGGGCGTCCCCGCAGGCCGTCCCGGCGCCCGCACCAGAGGCCTGGGTTCCGCGGCCGGCGGGGCGGGGGCGGCGGCTCCGGCCGATGCGGACGTGACGCGGGCGCTGCCGCCGCGGCGGCCGCCGGCGACGCGGGTGCTGCGGCCCACGCGGCGCCGCCGCCGCCGCGGCCCACGCCGCCGACGACGCCGACGACGCCGCCGCCGACGCCGCCGACGACGCCGACGACGCCGACGACGCCGATGCCGCCGCCGCCGACACCGACCGCGCCGGCGGTGAAGAGTGTCGGCGAGCGGCGGCCACGGCGGCGGTGGTGGCGGCGCAAACGCGTGGTGATCCCGCTCGGCCTGCTGGCCGCCATCGTGCTGCTGGTCAACCGCGGCGACAGCACCCCGCCCGCGCGGGCCGGCTCCCAGCTCGGCACGCCGGTCCGGGACGGCAACCTGGAGTTCGTCGTCTCCGGCATCCGCTGCGGCGTTCCCGAGGTCGGCAGCGGGCTGCTCAAGCGCACCGCCGACGGGCAGTACTGCCTCGCCGACGTGCGGGCGACCAACGTCAAGGACGACGCCCGCACCCTGTACGAGCCGTTCCAGAAGCTGGTGGACTCGGCCGGGCACAAGCACAGCGCCGACCTCGCGATGCGCGTGGTGTTCCGGGACCAGACGCTGTGGGACAAGATCGAGCCCGGCCAGCGGGTCCGCGGCACGATGGTCTTCGACATCCCGAAGGACGTCACCGCCGCCACGCTCGAGCTGCACGACGGGATCGCCTCCGGCGGCGTGCCGGTCCGCCTCCGCTAGCGAACGCCCGCGCCGGATCGGCGAGCCACGCCGGATCGGTGACTACCCTGGCCCCCGATGACCACGCACCTGTCCGCCCTCGTCGGCGGCGCCGAGGTGGTGCCGCTGTCCGGCGGGTATTCCGGGGAGACGTTCCTGGTCACCGGCGCCGGTGACCAGGCGGTCCTCCGGCTGTACGCGCGCCACCCGGAGCGGGCCGCGGTCGACCAGGCGCTGCTGCAGCGGCTGCGCGGGCTGCTGCCGGTGCCGCGGGTGCTGGAGGCGGTCACCGTCCCGGCTGGCTCCGGCCGGCCGCCGTTCCTGCTGCTGGAGGCGCTGCCGGGGGACCGGCTCGACCTCGTGCTGCCGGCCGCCGACGAGGCGCTGCGGCGCCGGCTGGGCGAGGCGGTGGCCGGCGTGCTCACGCTGCTGGCGACCGAGCGGATGCCGCGGCCGGGGCTGTTCGTCGACGCCAGCCTCGACCCGGCGCCGTTCCCGCCGGACGCCGGCGACCAGCGCGACTTCCTCGAGGCCAGGCTCGGCACGCCCTGGTTCACCGGCCTGACCGCGGCCGAACGGGACGGGCTGCGCGCGGTCGCCCGCCGGGCCAGCGCGGTGACCGCGACGCCGGCCCGGATCGCGCTCGTGCACGCCGACTTCAACCCGAAGAACCTGCTCGTCGACCCGGCCACCGGCGGCGTGACCGGCGTGCTCGACTGGGAGTTCGCGTACGCCGGCGCACCGCTGGGCGACCTCGGAAACCTGCTGCGGTTCGAGACCGACCCGGTCTTCGCCGCGGCCGCCGCGGCCACGTACACCGACCGCGCGCCGGACGTGCCGCCGGACTGGCTGGAGGTCGCCCGCGCGCTCGACCTCTACGCGCTGCTCGACCTGGCCGGCGGGGACGACGCCAACCCGGTCGTCGGCGCCGCCCGCGACCTGCTGCGCGCGTCGGCCGGCAGCCGCACGCTGGCCGCGGGCCGGCCCGACCCGCTGCCGTAGCGGCCGGTCAGCCAAGGCTGCAGGCCGACTTCACGTCGACCGGGCTGCCGTTGCCCGCGGCCGGCGGACTCGCGGTGCTCCTCGAGGTGGACGGCCGCGGCGTTGCGGAGGTGGACGGCGCGGCCGGGGACGCCGACGAGGTCGGCGCGGCGGGCTTCGGCGTCATCGCCTCGCGCACCAGGCGGCGGATCTTCGCGTAGTCCGGGTCGCCGGTGTGGATGATCGGCGGCACGAAGGCCAGGCTGCGGATCGACGAGCCGCCGTGCATCTTGTCGCCGAGACTGATCAGGTCCGGCAGCACCGAGCGCGGGATGTCGGTCTCGGCCAGCTTCTTGGTCGCCGAGGACAGCTCCTGGAAGTGCTTGAGCACGTTCCCCGGGGTGGCCTGCTGCACCATCGCGCCGATCAGGCAGCGCTGCCGGAGCATCCGGTCGTAGTCGGTGCCGTCCCGGCGGGACCGCGCGTACCACTGCGCCTGGGTGCCGGTCAGGTGCTGCACGCCCGGCTCGAGGTAGCCGACCGGGGGGACCCTGGTGCCGTCCGCGAGCAGCCCGCCGATCGGCAGTCGCTGGGTGACGTTGATCGTGACGCCGCCGATCGCGTCGATGAACTCGTTGAAGCCCTCGAGGTTGACCATCGCGTAGTAGTCGATCGGGATCCCGAGGATGTACGAGACGACCGACTTGATCCCCGCCGCCCCGCGGTCGCGGGCGCCGGCCAGCAACTGCGGCTGGTTGGTGACGAACTGGTAGACGCCGTTGAGCAGGTCGGGGAACCCGTTCGACCACTGCTCGCGCAGCGGTCCGGGTGGCATCGGGACGTTTTCCAGGTTGCGCGGCAGGCTGAACATGGTCACGTCACCGGTGTGGGTGTCGATGCTGGCCGCGACCATGCTGTCGGTGCGGGTGCCGGTACGGTCCGGGCCGGCGTCGCTGGCCAGCAGCAGGATCGTCACCCGGTCCCGGCCGGCGAACGGCTCGTCGCTGCCGCCGCCGTCCTGGCCGGCGGCCAGCCCGGTGTTGGGATCCTCGTCCGGGAACAGGTTGGTCACCAGGTCGCGCTGCAGGTACGCGTAGCGCGCGACCGCGACCGGCGGGGCGGCCACGAGCAGGCTCAGCACGGACAGCCCGAGGATCACGCCGGCCTGCGCGATGCCGGTCTGCCGCACCGGCCCGAGCACCCGGTAGGAGCCGGTCACCAGCACCACCCAGGCCACCGCGACGACCAGCGCGACGACGATCACGACGGTGAGCCAGCCGGGCCGCACGGCCATCCGCAGCAGCTCGGTGCGGGAGGTGGTGAGCGCGAGCACGACGACGCCGACCAGGAGCGCGAGCGCGAGCGCGAAGATCACGGCCGCCGCCCGGCGCCGCCCGGCGATCCAGTGCGCAAGACCCGGGACAACCGCGGATGCCCAGGTGAGGGCCATCGAGCGGACCGGCGGGCGACCGGCGGACCTGCTCGAGGGATGCGCATGCATCTGTGCGACTCCACCCTTTCCCGGACCGGTGGCCCGGCTCAACGTACCCGCCGACGCTGTGCCGTAGGCATCGGCCAGGATGAATCCGTGACCAGAGCCTCCCTGGACAAGCGGCCGCGCGATGTCGCCGCGATGTTCGACGGCGTCGCCCGGCGGTACGACCTCACCAATACCGTGCTTTCCGGAGGCCTCGACCGCGGCTGGCGCCGGGCGACCGAGGCCGCGCTCGCGCTCCGACCGCGGGACACGGTGCTCGACCTGGCGGCCGGCACCGCGATCTCCACGGTACAGCTCCGATCTTCCGGTGCCACCGCCGTGGCCTGCGACTTCTCCCTAGGGATGCTCAAGTCCGGCAAAGCCCGGGAAAGGGACGTCCCGATGGTGGCGGGTGACGCGCTGGCGCTGCCGTTCGCGGACGGGTCGTTCGACGCGGCGGCGATCGCGTTCGGGCTGCGCAACGTGGCCGACGCGGACGCCGCGCTGCGTGAGCTGGCCCGGGTGACCAGGCCGGGCGGCCGGCTGGTGGTCTGCGAGTTCAGCCGGCCGACGTGGGCGCCCTGGCGGACGGTCTACACCGAGTACCTGATGCGCGCGCTGCCGGCGGTGGCCCGGCGGGTGTCCAGCAACCCGGACGCGTACGTCTACCTCGCCGAGTCGATCCGGGCCTGGCCCGACCAGGCCGCGCTGGCCCGCCGCATCGCGGCCGCCGGGTGGCGGAACGTCGCCTGGCGCGACCTGACCGGCGGCATCGTCGCCCTGCACCGTGCGGTGCGCGCGCCCGGCCAGGACCGGACGGCGGCCGCGGTCAGGAGATCGTGACGACCGGCTCGCCGGAGGGGGTGCCGTCGTCCTCCAGGTCCTCGGCCAGGCGCAGGGCCTCCTCGATGAGGGTCTCCACGATCTGCGCCTCCGGCACGGTCTTGATGACCTCGCCGCGGACGAAGATCTGCCCCTTGCCGTTGCCGGAGGCGACGCCGAGGTCGGCCTCCCGCGCCTCGCCCGGGCCGTTGACAACGCAGCCCATCACCGCGACCCGCAGCGGCACGGTCATCCCGTCCAGCCCGGCGGTCACCTTCTCGGCCAGCGTGTAGACGTCGACCTGAGCCCGGCCGCAGGACGGGCAGGAGACGATCTCCAGCTTGCGCGGCCGCAGGTTGAGCGACTGCAGGATCTGGGTGCCGACCTTGACCTCCTCGACCGGCGGCGCGGACAGGGAGACCCGGATCGTGTCGCCGATGCCCCTGGACAGCAGCGCACCGAACGCGGTCGCCGACTTGATCGTGCCCTGGAACGCCGGCCCGGCCTCGGTCACGCCGAGGTGCAGCGGGTAGTCGCACGCCCCGGCCAGCAGCTCGTACGCCCGGACCATGACCACCGGGTCGTTGTGCTTGACGGAGATCTTGAAGTCGCGGAAGTCGTGCTCCTCGAACAGCGCCGCCTCGTTCAGCGCGGACTCGACCAGCGCCTCCGGGGTCGCCTTGCCGTGCTTGGCCAGCAGCCGCTTGTCCAGCGACCCGGCGTTCACGCCGATCCGCAGCGAGACGCCGGCGTCGGCCGCGGCCCGGGCGATCTCGCCGACCCGGTCGTCGAACGCCTTGATGTTGCCCGGGTTGACGCGGACCGCCGCGCAGCCGGCGTCGATGGCCGCGAACACGTACTTGGGCTGGAAGTGGATGTCGGCGATGACCGGGATCTGGGACTTGTGGGCGATCATCGGGAGCGCCTCGGCGTCGTCCTGGGACGGCACCGCGACCCGGACGATGTCGCAGCCGGCCGCGGTGAGCTCGGCGATCTGCTGCAGCGTCGCGTTGACGTCCGCGGTCAGCGTCGTGGTCATCGACTGGACCGAGATCGGCGCGTCGCCGCCGACCAGGACCGACCCCACCTTGATCTGCCGGGACTTGCGCCGCGGCGCCAGCACCGGGGGCGGTAGGGCGGGCATGCCCAGCGAGATGCCGGTCATTCTCATGCGCTCCGTTCGGCCATCGCAGGCTCCGCGGCCGGGTCCGGTGCGGAGGTCTTCTTCAGCCCGACCAGCGCCCGCTCGGCGATCGCCGCCGGGGTGAGCCCGGCCGCGGCCCGGACGTCGGCCGGCTTGCCGTGGTCGAGGAACCGCTTGGGCAGCCCGATCGTCCGCAGCGGCACGTCGACCTCGGCGTCCTCGAGCGCGCGGGCCACGCCGCTGCCGGCGCCGCCGGCCCGGCTCGAGTCCTCGACCGTGATCACCAGCTTGTGCCGGGCGGCCAGCGGCGGCAGCGCGGGGTCGATCGGGCTGACCCAGCGCGGGTCGACCACCGTGACCCCGACCTCCTGGTCGGCGAGCAGGGCGGCCGCGCCCAGGCAGACCGGCGCCACCGAGCCGAACGAGACGATCAGCACGTCCTCGGGCCCGGCCCGGTGCAGCACGTCCATCCCGCCGGCCTGGCTGATCGCCGGTACGTCGGCCGGCACGGTGCCCTTCGGGAAGCGGACCGCGGTCGGCCCCTCCTCGACCGCGACCGCCTCGCGGAACAGCTCGCGCAGCCGCTGGCCGTCCCGGGGCGCGGCCAGCCGCAGCCCGGGCACGAGGCCGAGGAGCGTCAGGTCCCACATGCCGTTGTGGGAGGCGCCGTCGTCGCCGGTGACGCCGGCCCGGTCGAGCACGAACGTGACCGCCTGCCGGTGCAGGGCCACGTCCATCAGGGTCTGGTCGAAGGCCCGGCTTGCGAACGTCGCGTAGATCGCCACCACCGGGTGCAGCCCGCCGAAGGACAGCCCGGCGGCCGAGGTGACCGCGTGCTGCTCGGCGATGCCGACGTCGAAGACCCGCTCCGGGTACGCGGCGGCGAACGGCGCCAGCCCGGTCGGCTCCAGCATCGACGCGGTGATCGCGACGATGTCTTGTCGCCGGGCCGCCACGTCGCACAGCTCCGCGCTGAAGATCGAGGTCCAGGACCGGCCGCCCTGCGGACCGCCCGGGCGGACCTGGTGCAGTTTGTCCAGCTCGTGGTTCTCCGCGGCGGCGTAGCCGCGGCCCTTCTCGGTCATGCAGTGCACGATCACCGGGCCGCCGAAGTGGCGGGCCGCGGTCAGCGCCTGCTCGACCGCCTCGACGTCGTGCCCGTCGACCGGCCCGACGTACTTCAGCCCCAGGTCCTCGAACATGCCCTGCGGGGCGATGAAGTCCTTCAGGCCCTTCTTGGCCCCGTGCATGGCGCCGTAGACGGTGTCGCCGACGACCGGGGTGGCCTTGATCGCCTGCTTGCCCCACTCCAGGAACCGCTCGTACCCCTGGCTGGTCCGCAGCGTGGCCAGGTGGTCGGCCATCCCGCCGGTGGTCGGCGCGTACGACCGGGTGTTGTCGTTGACGACGATGACGACGGGGCGGTCCTTGGCCGTGGCGATGTTGTTCAGCGCCTCCCAGCACATGCCGCCGGTCAGCGCGCCGTCGCCGACCACCGCGACCACACTGCGGTCCTCGCCGGTCAGCTGGTATGCCTTGGCCATCCCGTCGGCCCAGCTCAGCGCCGCGGACGCGTGCGAGCTCTCGAGGACGTCGTGCGCGGACTCGGACCGGGACGGGTAGCCGGACAGCCCGCCGGCCTGGCGCAGCCGGGCGAACCCGGGGGCCCGGCCGGTGACGATCTTGTGCACGTACGACTGGTGGCCGGTGTCCCAGACGATCCGGTCCCGCGGCGAGTCGAAGACCCGGTGCAGCGCGAGCGTGAGCTCGACCACGCCGAGGTTGGGCCCGAGGTGACCGCCGGTCCTGGTCACTTCGGTGACCAGGAAGTCCCGGATCTCCCGGGCGAGGCCGTCCAGCTCGGCGCGGGACAGCCGGCGCAGGTCCGCTGGCTCCCGGATCGACTCCAGCAGGCTCATTCACTCCTCCTCGGCCGGTCCGACCCGGCACCTGTCCGGACAGCCGCCGGCTCGAACCGCGGGCTCGCTCCCGGAGCCGCTCGGAGCCTCGGCCGTCGCGATCACACCCACCGTACGCCGCGTCGGGTCGTCGGCCCGGCGGGCCGGGCGCGGGACGCGCGGAGCGGCTGTGGGATCCGCCACGCCGGGCAGTGTGCCAGGTTCCGGATCTTGGCGCAGGGTTGCCGGCCGCCTGCGCGCGCCGCCCGGCGAGCCGGTCATACACTGGCGCCGTCCAGTTCGTGAACGCGTTCACAAGTCCGTGGTGGGGTTGCCGATGGTCGCCGAACAGGCCGCTGACGTTCTCGTCGTCGGCGCCGGCCCTGCCGGTTCCACGGCGGCGTACTACCTCGCCCAGGCGGGTCTGGACGTGCTGGTGCTGGAGAAGACCACCTTCCCGCGGGAGAAGGTGTGCGGCGACGGGCTGACCCCGCGGGCCGTGCACAGCCTGATCGCGATGGGCGTGCCCACCGCGGCGGAGGACGGCTGGATCCGCAACAAGGGGCTGCGGGTCATCGGCGGCGGGCTGCGGCTCGAGCTGCCCTGGCCGGACCTGGCGTCCTGGCCGGACTACGGGCTGGTCCGCCCGCGGCTCGACTTCGACGAGACGCTGGTCCGGCACGCGCAGAAGGCCGGCGCCCGGCTGCGCGAGCAGGTCACGGTCACCGGTCCGGTGCTCGACCGGGCCGGCCGGGTGGTCGGTGTCGAGGCCCGCACGCCGGACGGTCCGGCCACGTTCTCCGCTCCGCTGGTGCTGGCCGCCGACGGCGTGTCCGGCCGGCTCGCGCTCGCGCTCGGCATCGCCAAGCGGGACGACCGGCCGATGGGCGTCGCGGTCCGGCGCTACTACACCAGCCCGCGGACCGACGACGACCACCTCGAGTCGTGGCTGGAGCTCTGGCACACCGAGCCGGACGGCACCCGCATCCTCATGCCCGGGTACGGCTGGATCTTCGGGGTCGGCGACGGCACCTCCAACGTGGGCCTCGGCATCCTCAACTCCTCCACCGCGTACGGGTCGACCGACTACCGGGGGCTGCTCGGCTCCTGGCTCGGCGGCCTGCCCGAGGACTGGGGGTACGTCGAGGAGAACGCGACCGGCCCGGTCCGCGGCGGCGGGCTGCCGATGGGCTTCAACCGGACCCCGCACTACTCGCGCGGCCTGCTGATGGCCGGTGACTCGGCCGGCGCGGTCAACCCGTTCAACGGCGAGGGCATCGCGTACGCGATGGAGACCGGACGGCTGGCCGCCGAGCACGTCGCGCAAGCGCTGGCCCGGCCGGCCGGCCCGGCCCGGGAGCGGGCGCTGGCCGCGTACCCGGTGGCGCTGCGGGCGACCTACGGCGGCTACTACCGGCTCGGCGGGGTCTTCGTGAAGCTCATCGGAAACCCGCATGTCATGCGCATCGCCACCCAGTACGGGCTGCCCCGGCCGCTGCTGATGAAGTTCGTGCTCAAACTCATGGCCAACCTCACCGACCCCCGCGGCGGCGACGCCTCCGACCGCATCATCACCGCGCTGACCAGGCTCGCCCCCGCTGTCTGAACCGACTCACCTACTCCGTACGCTGCAACAGCCCGTCAAGGAGGGAGGCACCCGGATGCTCTCGCCGTACGTCCCGATCGTGACGTTGTTCGCCCTCGCGGCCGCGTTCGCGGTCTTCTCGGTGACCGCCGCCCCGTACGTCGGGCCCCGCCGCTACAACCGCGCCAAGGTCGACTTCTACGAGTGCGGGATCGAGCCGACGCCGCAGCCCGTCGGCGGCAGCCGGTTCCCGGTGAAGTTCTACCTGACGGCGATGCTGTTCATCATCTTCGACATCGAGACGATCTTCCTCTACCCGTGGGCCGTGGCCAGCAAGAACCTCGGCATCCTCGGGCTGGTCGAGATCGTGCTTTTCATCGTCACGGTCTTCATCGCGTACTTCTACGTGTGGCGCCGCGGCGGGCTGGACTGGGATTAGAGGTAAGCGGCAATGGGACTGGAAGAGAAGATCCCCAGCGGGATCCTGCTGACCAGCGTCGAGAAGGTCGTCAACTGGAGCCGGAAGTCCTCGCTCTGGCCGGCCACGTTCGGGCTGGCCTGCTGCGCGATCGAGATGATGGCGGCCGGCGGGCCGAAGCACGACCTGGCCCGGTTCGGCATGGAGGTCTTCCGCGCCTCGCCGCGGCAGGCCGACCTGATGATCGTCGCCGGCCGGGTGAGCCAGAAGATGGCTCCGGTGCTGCGCCAGGTCTACGACCAGATGGCCGAGCCGAAGTGGGTGCTGTCCATGGGCGTCTGCGCGTCCTCGGGCGGCATGTTCAACAACTACGCGATCCTGCAGGGTGTCGACCACATCGTCCCGGTGGACATGTACCTTCCCGGCTGCCCGCCGCGGCCGGAGATGCTCATCGACTCGATCCTCAAGCTGCACGACAAGATCCAGCACGAGCCGCTCGGCCCGCGCCGGGCCAAGGCGCTCGCCGGCCAGCGGACCGAGCTCGTGGCGTCCTCGGTGAAGTACGGGAAGTGACATGACACTCGACGGAGCGGCCGGAGTCGACCGATGACCGAGCCAGGTTCCGGCCCGGACAGCGGGGGTTCGCTGCCGGACCAGCGCCGCCCGACGCCGGGCGAGGCCGCCCCCGGGGTGGTCCGCCGCGGCTCGTTCGGCGCGCACGGGTCCGGCGACACGTCCGGCTTCGGCGGCCTGGTCCGCCGGCCGTGGGCGCCGGCACCGGCCGAGCGGCCGTACGGCGAGGGCTTCGACGAAATCGCCGACGCGCTCCTCGCGGCGTACCCGGCCTTCGACGACGCGGTGACCAAGGTCGTCGTCGACCGCGACGAGATGACGCTGTACGTGCAGCCCGACCACCTGGTCGAGCTGTGCCGCACGCTGCGCGACGACCCGGCGCTGCGGTTCGAGCTGTGCGTGTCGGTGTCCGGGGTCGACTACCTCGGCACGCCGGACCGGCTGCACTCGGTGGTGCAGTTGACCTCGATGACCTTCCGGCGGCGGATCCGGCTGGAGACCTCGGTGCCGGTGGAGGACCCGCACATCCCGTCGATCACCGGCGTCTACCCGACCGCCGACTGGCAGGAGCGGGAGGCCTGGGACATGTACGGGATCGTCTACGACGGTCACCCGGCGCTGACCCGGATCCTCATGCCGGACGACTGGGAGGGCCACCCCCAGCGCAAGGACTACCCGCTCGGCGGCGTGCCGGTGGAGTACAAGGGCGCCACCATCCCGCCGCCGGACGAGCGGAGAAACTACTCGTGAGCAGGAGCGCGGGATCATGCCGCTGACGGACGAGACCAGGGTGGCTGCGCGCGAGATCGTGGCCCGCTACCCGCGGCCGCGGTCGGCGCTGCTGCCGATGCTGCACCTCGTGCAGTCCGAGGAGGGGTACGTCACCCCGGAGGGCGTCCGGTTCTGCGCCGAGGAGCTCGGGCTGACCAAGGCCGAGGTCGGCGCGGTCGTGACCTTCTACACGATGTACAAGCGCCGGCCGACCGGGGAGTTCCTCGTGTCGGTCTGCACCAACACGCTGTGCGACGTGCTCGGCGGCGAGCAGATCTACGAGACGCTGTCCGAGTCCCTCGGCGTGGGCCACGACCAGACCACCGCGGACGGGCGGATCACGCTCGAGCACGCCGAATGCCTGGCCGCCTGCGACTATGCGCCGGTCGTCACCGTGAACTACGAGTTCTTCGACCAGCAGTCGCCGGAGTCGGCGACCGGGCTGGTCGACGAGCTGCGGGCGGGCCGGCGGCCGATTCCGACCCGGGGCGCGCCGCTGTGCACGTTCAAGGAGATCAGCCGGCAGCTGGCCGGGTTCCCCGACGACCGGCCGGGCGCGGTGGAGGCCGGGCCGGCCGGCGAGCCGACGCTGGTCGGCACCAGGCTGGCGGTGGAGCGGGGCGAGACGGCGCCCGCGTACGACGCGCCGACCCCGCTGGACAAGCCGACCGGTCCCCCGGCGGCAGCCGCCCCGGCGGCGTCGGCTACGCCGAGTGCGGCCGCGCCGAGCTCGACCGCGCCGGCTCCGGCCGCGACGACCGCGGCGGGGCCCGCGGGGGAGGCGACCGCGGCGGTGCCCGCGGGGGAGGCGACCGCGGCGGCGCCCGCGGGGGAGACGACTGCGGCGCCCGCGGGGGAGGCGACCGCGGCGGTGCCCGCGGGGGAGGCGACCGCGGCGGTGCCCGCGGGGGAGGCGAAGGCCGAGGCGCCCGTCGGGGCTCCGGCCGAGACCGCGGCCGAGCGGTCCGCCGCCGGCGGCACCTCCCAGTACGGCGGGTCCCCGGACCGGCCGTCCAGCGGTTCCGGCGAGGGCCTGTCGACCGCGGCCTCCGACCCCGCGGCCGACCAGAGCCCGGACAAGGAACCCCAGTCGGCCCAGGCGTCGTCGGTCGATCCCGACGCGTCCACCGGAACCGAGTCCGATCCCACCCCGGATCGGCCGGCGCCCACCAACCGCGGGCGCAAGACCAGGCGCAAGGAGGGCTGAGCCGTGCCACTGACCCCGGTGCTGACCAAGCGGTGGCTGTCGCCCCGCTCCTGGACCCTGGAGACCTACGAGCAGCTCGAGGGCTACCAGGGGCTGCGCAAGGCGCTGACCGAGATGACCCCGGACGAGGTCATCACGGTGGTCAAGGACTCCAGCCTGCGCGGCCGCGGCGGCGCCGGCTTCCCGACCGGGATGAAGTGGCAGTTCATCCCGCAGAACGACGGCAAGCCGCACTACGTCGTGGTCAACGCCGACGAGGGCGAGCCGGGCACCTGCCGGGACGCGCCGCTGATGATGGCCGACCCGCACTCGCTGATCGAAGGCATCGTCATCGCGGCGTACGCGGTGCGCTGCAACGTCGCGTTCATCTACCTGCGCGGCGAGCTGGTGCACGCGCTGCGCCGGCTGCAGCACGCGATCCGCGAGGCGTACGAGGCCGGCTACCTCGGCACGGACATCCTCGGCACCGGATTCGACCTGGAGCTGGTCGTGCACTGCGGCGCCGGCGCGTACATCTGCGGCGAGGAGACCGCGCTGCTCGACTCGCTGGAGGGCTACCGCGGCCAGCCCCGGCTGAAGCCGCCGTTCCCGGCGACCGCGGGTCTCTACGCCTCGCCGACCGTGGTGAACAACGTCGGCACGCTGGCCAGCGTCCCGGCGATCATCCTCGGCGGCGCCGACTGGTGGAAGACGATGGGCCCGGAGCGCTCGCCCGGCACGTCGATCTTCTCGCTGTCCGGCCGGATCGCCCGGCCCGGGCAGTACGAGGCGCCGATGGGCAGCACGCTGCGCGAGCTGCTGGAGATGGCCGGTGGCATCCGCGAGGGCCACGAGCTGAAGTTCTGGACGCCCGGCGGCTCGTCGACGCCGCTGCTCACCGCCGAGCACCTGGACGTGCCGCTCGACTTCGACTCGGTGGTCAAGGCCGGGTCGATCAACGGCACCAGCGCGCTGCAGATCTTCGACGACTCCGACAGCGTGGTCTACGCGACCTACAAGTGGACGACGTTCTACGCGCACGAGTCCTGCGGCAAGTGCACCCCGTGCCGCGAGGGGACGTACTGGCTGGTGCAGATCCTGCGCCGGATCCTGTCCGGACAGGGGACGACGGAGGACCTCGACACGCTGCTCGACACCTGCGACAACATCAACGGCCGCGCGTTCTGCGCCCTCGGCGACGGCGCGGTCAGTCCGATCATCAGCTCGCTGAAGTACTTCCGCGGCGAGTACGAGGACTACATCTCCGGTCGGATCCCGCCCCGGCTGCGGCAGACCGAGCTCGTGGGAGCGCACTGACATGACGCTGGCGACCGATCGCCCGGCCGAGCCGCCCGCGCTCGACCTGGTCACCGTCACGATCGACGGCTTCGAGCTCAGGGTGCCGAAGGGCACCCTGATCATCCGGGCCGCCGAGCAGCTCGGCATCCAGATCCCCCGGTTCTGCGACCACCCGCTGCTGGACCCGATCGGGGCCTGCCGGCAGTGCCTGGTCGAGGTGACCGACGCCGGCAACGGCCGCGGCCTGCCGAAGCCGGCCGCGTCCTGCACGACCACGGTCTCCGACGGCATGGTCGTGAAGACCCAGCTGACCTCGGCCGTGGCGGACAAGGCGCAGCAGGGCACGATGGAGATGCTGCTGATCAACCACCCGCTGGACTGCCCGATCTGCGACAAGGGCGGCGAGTGCCCGCTGCAGAACCAGGCGCTGTCCAACGGGCGGGCCGACTCGCGGTTCGTCGACGTCAAGCGGACCTACCCGAAGCCGATCGCGATCTCCTCGCAGATCCTGCTCGACCGGGAGCGGTGCGTGCTCTGCGCCCGTTGCACCCGGTTCTCCGAGCAGGTCGCCGGCGACCCGTTCATCGAGCTGTTCGAGCGCGGCGCGCTGGAGCAGGTCGGGGCGTACGAGGACGAGCCGTTCGAGTCCTACTTCTCCGGCAACACCGTGCAGATCTGCCCGGTGGGCGCGCTGACCAGCGCGGCGTACCGGTTCCGGTCGCGCCCGTTCGACCTGCTGTCGGTGCCGAGCGTCTGCGAGCACTGCGCGTCCGGCTGCGCGCTGCGTACGGACTGGCGGCGGGGCAAGGTCATGCGCCGGCTGGCCGGCGAGGACTCGGCGGTCAACGAGGAGTGGAACTGCGACAAGGGCCGGTTCGCGTTCACCTACGCCACCCAGACCGACCGGCTCCTCTCCCCGCTGGTGCGTGACGAGCGGACCGGCGAGCTGGTCGAGGCGTCCTGGACCGACGCGCTGGAGCGGGCGGCCGAGGGGCTGCGCGAGGCCCGCGACACCGGCGGCGTCGGCGTGCTGCCCGGCGGCCGGCTCACGGTCGAGGACGCGTACGCGTACGCGAAGTTCGCCCGGGTCGCGCTCGGCAGCAACGACGTCGACGCCAGGGCGCGGGTGCACTCGGCCGAGGAGCTCGACTTCCTGGCCGCCCGGGTGGCCGGGATCGGCCCGGAGACCGGCGCGGTGACGTACGGGGAGCTGGCGGCGGCGCCGGCGGTGCTGCTGGTCGGCTTCGAGCCCGAGGAGGAGTCGCCGATCGTCTTCCTCCGGCTGCGCAAGGCCGCCCGCAAGCGCGGCCAGAAGCTGTTCGCGGTCGCGCCCTGGCTGACCGGCGGGGTGCGCAAGGCCTTCGGCACGCTGCTGGCGACCGTGCCCGGCGACGAGCCGCGGGTGCTGGCCGCGCTGGGCACGCCGGACCGGTCCGCCGACGCGCCGGTGGCGGTGCTGCCGGAGCAGCCGCCGGAGCAGACGGTGGCCGGCTCGATGGCCGCCGGCGTGGCCGGGCCGGTCGCGACCGACGTGGCCAGGGCGGCGGCCGACGCGCTGCGGCTGCCCGGCGCGGTCGTGCTGGTCGGCGAGCGCGCGGCCGAGGTGCCGGGGCTGCTCACCGAGGTGGCCAGGCTGGCCTCGACCACCGGCGCCCGGCTGGCCTGGGTGCCGCGGCGGGCCGGCGAGCGCGGCGCGGTCGAGGCCGGCGCGCTGCCGACCCTGCTGCCGGGCGGCCGGCTGGTCGCCGACTCCGGCGCCCGCGAGGAGGTCGAGCAGGTCTGGGGCGCGCTGCTGCCGACCACGCCGGGCCGGGACGCGGCCGGGATCGTGGCCGCGGCGGCCCGCGGCGAGCTGTCCGCGCTCGTCGTCGGCGGCGTCGACCTCGACGACCTGCCCGATCCCGCGGCCGCCCGGAAGGCGTTCGGCCGGGTCGGGTTCGTGGTCAGCCTGGAGATCCGGCAGTCGTCGGCGACCGACCTGGCCGACGTCGTGCTGCCGGTCGCGCCGGTGGTGGAGAAGCCGGGGACCTTCCTGGACTGGGAGGGGCGAGCGCGGCCGTTCGACATGACGATCCGCGGCGCCGAGGGGCTGCTGCCGGACGGCCGGGTGCTGCACGCGCTGGCCGACGAGATGGACGTCGACCTCGGGCTGCCCTCGGTCGAGGCGACCCGGGCCGAGCTGCTCCGGGTCGGCACCACTCGCCGGGCCCGGCCGGCCGACCCGGTGGTGCGCCCGGCACCGACACCCTCCCGAGGCACCGGCCGGGCGGTGCTGGCCAGCTGGCGGCAGCTGCTCGACCGCGGCTCGCTGCAGGCCGGCGAGCCGCATCTGGCCGGTACGGCCAAGACCCCGGTCGCGGTGCTCTCGCCGGCGACGGCGGCCGGGATCGGGGTGGTGGACGGCGCGAAGGTCACCGTGCGCGCGGCGCGCGGCGCGATCACGCTGCCGGCCCGGCTGGCCCCGATGCCGGACGGGGTCATCTGGCTGCCGGCGAACTCGCCGGGCTCGACGGTGCGGCCCACGCTCGGCGTGGGCGCCGGCGCGGTCGTGGAGATCAGCGGAGGGACCTCATGATCCTCGCTCAGGACCCGACGCTGGCGGACTTCGGCACCGACCCGTTCTGGCTGGTGCTGCTCAAGGTCGTCGCGGTCTTCGTGCTGCTCGTGGTGATGACGCTGTTCTCGATCGTCTTCGAGCGCAAGATCGTCGCCTACATGCAGGCCAGGGTCGGGCCCAACCGGGTCGGCCCGCGCGGCAGCCTGCAGAGCCTCGCCGACGGGCTCAAGCTGGCGTTCAAAGAGGAGATCATCCCGGCGCTGGCCGACAAGCCGGTCTACTTCCTGGCCCCGATCCTGTCGGCGGTGCCGGCGTTCCTGGCGTTCAGCGTGATCCCGTTCGGGCCGATGGTGTCGATCTTCGGGCACCAGACCCCGCTGCAGCTGACCGACCTTCCGGTCGGTGTGCTCATCGTGTTCGCCTGCAGCTCG
This sequence comes from uncultured Actinomycetota bacterium, assembly GCA_963803135.1. Lineage (GTDB taxonomy): Bacteria > Actinomycetota > Actinomycetes > Mycobacteriales > CADCTP01 > CADCTP01. Next base: position 399,296 of record CAWDLH010000001.1, read on the forward strand.
CTCGGCGTGTACGGGATCGTGCTGTCCGGCTGGTCGTCCGGCTCGACCTACCCGCTGCTCGGCTCGCTGCGCTCGGCCGCGCAGATGATCTCGTACGAGATCGCGATGGGGCTCTCGCTGGTCGCGGTGTTCCTCTACGCCAACACGATGTCCACCTCGGCCATCGTGGCCGCGCAGCAGAAGACCTGGTACGTCCTGCTGCTGCTGCCGTCGTTCCTCATCTACACGATCGCGGTGGTCGGCGAGACCAACCGGGCCCCGTTCGACCTGCCGGAGGCCGAGTCCGAGCTCGTCGGCGGCTTCCACACCGAGTACTCGTCGCTGAAGTTCGCGCTGTTCTTCCTGGCCGAGTACATCAACATGGTCACCGTCTCGGCGCTGGCCGCGACGCTGTTCCTGGGCGGCTGGCGGGCCCCGTTCCCGATCTCGACGATCTGGCCGGGCGCCAACTCCGGCTGGTGGCCGCTGCTGTGGTTCGTGGCCAAGGTGATCCTCGGGATCTTCGTGTTCGTCTGGCTGCGCGGCACGCTGCCCCGGCTGCGGTACGACCAGTTCATGGCCTTCGGCTGGAAGGTGCTCGTCCCGTTCGCCCTGGTCTGGATCCTGTTCATCGGCACGTTCAGCGTGCTGCGCAGCGAGGGTCGCAGCACCGGTCAGCTCCTGCTCTACGGCGTGCTCCCGCTGGCCGCGATCATCATCGTGGTCACCCTGTTCTGGCCGGAGGGCCGGGACGAGGAGGACGAGGACGAGGAGCTCGAGCAGCGGCCGACCCGGCGCGGGGCACCGGCCACCGGCCCGTTCCCGGTGCCGCCGATGGACCTGTCGATCCCGCCCTCGCCGCGGCTGCGGGCCCGGGAGCCGGTGAGCACGGTGCCGGCGACCGACGCCGACGTGATCGACTCCGACGACCCGCGTACAGGGGAGAACCGCTGATGTTCGACGCGGTCAAGGGCTTCGGCCTGACCTTCTCGCAGATGTTCAAGAAGAAGGTCACCCAGCAGTACCCGTTCGACACCCGGCCGACGGCGCCGCGCTACCACGGGCGGCACGTGCTCAACCGGCATCCCGACGGGCTGGAGAAGTGCGTCGGCTGCGAGCTGTGCGCATGGGCCTGCCCGGCGGACGCCATCTACGTCGAGGGCGGCGACAACACCGAGGAGGCGCGCTACTCCCCGGGCGAGCGCTACGGCGCCATCTACCAGATCAACTACCTGCGCTGCATCTTCTGCGGCCTGTGCATCGAGGCCTGCCCGACCCGCTCGCTGACCATGTCCAACGAGTACGAGCTGGCCGACGACAACCGGCAAGGGCTGATCTACACCAAGGAGCAGCTGATGGCGCCGCTGCTGCCGGGCATGGAGGCGCCGCCGCACCCGATGCGGCTGGGTGACTCCGAGCAGGCGTACTACGTCGACGTGCCGGCCCGGACCGGCCGGACGGCGGCCGACGCGACCCCCGACGGTCCGGCTCCGTCCGTGCCGACCGCGCAGACCGCACAGGCCGGAGCGCGGCTCAACACCGACTCCGGCCGGTTCACGGCCGGCTCGGACTTCGAGGGAAGTGGTTCGCGGTGACGACCACGCTGGCCGCGGTCGAGATCTCCACCGGCGAGGCGGTCCTGTTCTGGATCCTCGGGCCGATCGCGCTGGCCGGCGCGTTCGGCACGGTGCTCGCCCGCAACGCCATCCACGCGGCGCTGTTCCTGGTCATGACGATGGGCAGCCTCGGCGTCTTCTACTTCGTCCAGGAGGCGCCGTTCCTCGGCGTGGCGCAGATCATCGTCTACACCGGCGCGATCATGATCTTGTTCCTGTTCGTGCTCATGCTGGTCGGGCGGGACTCCAGCGACTCGATCGTGGAGACGCTGCGCGGCCAGCGCTGGGCGGCGACCGTGTTCGGCGTCGGCTTCGCGCTGCTCGCCGCCGGCGGGCTCTACCGGGCGGTGCGCGACACCCCGCTGGCCGGGCTGGCCACGCAGAACGCGAACGGCGGAAACGTCAACAACGTCGCCGAGCTGCTGTTCACCAGGTACCTGTTCGCGTTCGAGCTCACCTCGGCGCTGCTCATCACCGCCGCGGTCGGCGCGATGGTGCTGACGCACGTCGAGCGGGAGCCGGGGGAGAAGCGCACCCAGCGGATGCTGTCCCGGCAGCGGGTCCGGTCCGGCCGGCCGCAGCCGCTGCCCGGGCCGGGCGTCTTCGCCACCCACGACTCGATCGCCACGCCGGCGCTGCTGCCGGACGGGTCGGTCGCCCCGGAGAGCGTGTCCCACCTGGTCGACGAGTCGCTGGTGCCGGCCGAGCCGGGGCTGCGGATCCGGCCGGAGCTCGAGCCGGCCGGGCCTGGTCGTGGCCGGATGGTGTCCGGCCGGACCACCGCCGGCGACCCGCCCGACCTGCCCGGCACGCCGGGGCCGGCCGGGGTCACCGGGACGGCGGACCCGCGCGGCACTGCCGGCCAGCAGCGCCGGCCCGACCCGACCGACCCGGATGGAGCCCGGCGATGAACCCGTCGTACTACCTGGTGCTGTCCGCGGCGCTGTTCACGATGGGCGCCATCGGCGTGCTGGTCCGGCGCAACGCGATCGTCGTGTTCATGTGCGTCGAGCTGATGCTCAACGCGGTGAACCTCACCCTGGTCACGTTCGCCCGGATCAACGGCAGCCTCGACGGCCAGGTACTCGCCTTCTTCGTGATGGTGGTGGCTGCGTCCGAGGTCGTCGTCGGGCTTGCGATCATCATGTCGATCTTCCGCACCCGTCGCTCGGCCTCGGTCGACGACGCCAACCTGCTCAAGTACTAGGGGCGGTCCGTGTCTCTCGCGAGTGAGGCGCCGCAGCTGGTCGACGCCAGCGGCGGCCTCCAGTCCGGCGCGTGGCTGCTCGTCGCGCTGCCGGTGCTGTCCGCCGCCGTGCTGCTGCTCGGCGGCCGGCGTACCGATCGATGGGGTCATCTGCTCGGCACGCTGGTGCCGGTCGTGCTGTTCGTCTACGGCCTGGCGTTGTTCTTCAACGTCCACAGCTACGACCCGGCCGAGCGCAGCCGGAACCTGTACCTGTGGAGCTGGATCCCGGTCGGCAACCTGAACGTCGACATGGGGATGCTCATCGATCCCCTGTCGATCACGTTCGTGCTGCTGATCACCGGGGTCGGGGCGCTGATCCACATCTACGCGATCGGCTACATGGAGCACGACCCCGACCGGCGGCGGTTCTTCGCGTACCTGAACCTGTTCGTGGCGGCGATGCTGCTGCTGGTGCTCGGCAACAACTTCGTCGTCCTGTACTTCGGGTGGGAGGGCGTCGGCCTCGCGTCGTACCTGCTGATCGCCTGGTACAACGACCGGCCGGCGGCGGCGACCGCGGCGAAGAAGGCGTTCATCATGAACCGGATCGGCGACGCCGGGCTGGTCATCGCGATCTTCCTGATGTTCAAGACGTTCGGGACGGTGTCGTTCGCGGGCGTCTTCGGCTCGATCGGCACCGCTTCGGTCGGGACCGCGACCGCGCTGGCGCTGCTGCTCCTGCTCGGCGCCTGCGGCAAGTCCGGCCAGGTGCCGCTGCAGGCCTGGCTGCCGGACGCGATGGAGGGCCCGACCCCGGTCTCCGCGCTCATCCACGCGGCAACCATGGTCACCGCCGGCGTCTACCTGATCGCCCGGGCCAACCCGGTCTTCGACGTCACCGAGAACGGCCGCACGGTCGTCACCATCGTCGGCGCGGTCACGCTGCTGTTCGGCTGCATCATCGGCTGCGCGTACGACGACATCAAGAAGGTGCTGGCGTACTCGACGGTCAGCCAGATCGGCTACATGTTCCTGGCCGTCGGCATCGGCCCGGGTGTGTACGCGATCGGCATCATGCACCTGCTCGCGCACGGCTTCTTCAAGGCGGGGCTGTTCCTCGGCGCCGGCTCGATCATGCACGGCATGAAGGACCAGGTGGACATGCGCCGCTTCGGCGGCCTGTGGCGGGTCATGCCGATCACGTTCTGGACGACAGCGGCCGGCTACCTCGCCATCATCGGCATGATCCCGTTCTCCGGGTTCTTCACCAAGGACAAGATCATCGAGTCCGCGTTCGACAAGGGCGGGACGTCGGGCTGGATCCTCGGGACCTGCGCGCTGGTCGGCGCCGCCATCACCGCGTTCTACATGACCCGGCTGATGGTGATGACGTTCCTCGGCAAGCGCCGGTGGACCGACGACGTGCACCCGCACGAGTCGCCGCCGGTCATGACGGTGCCGATGATCATCCTGGCCTTCGGCTCGGTGTTCGCCGGTGGCCTGCTGGTCTACGGCGGATATTTCCAGGACTGGTTGATCCCCTCGGTGGGCGAACCCGAGGAGGCCGGCGTGCACACGATCAACCCGACCGTGCTGACGGTGTTGACGCTGCTCGTGGTCATCGGCGGCGCGCTCGGCGCCTGGTATGCGTTCGGCCGCAAGCCGGTGCCGGTGCGGGCCCCGGCCAACGTCACCCCGATCACCATCGCCGCTCGCCGCGACCTGTACGGCAACGCGTTCAACGAGGCCCTGTTCATGCGGCCCGGCATGTGGCTGGACCGCTTCCTGGTGTGGGTGGACAACCGTGGCGTCGACGGCGCCGTCAACGGGGTCGCCGCCGCGTTCGGGGGCGGGTCCGGCCGGTTGCGCCGGGCGCAGACCGGTTTCGTCCGCTCGTACGCCCTGTCGATGCTCGGCGGCTCGGTGCTCGTCGTGGCGTCCCTGCTGGCAGTGAGGTTCGTCTGATGTTGCTCGTCCTCGGGCTGGTGCCGCTGGTCGGCGCGATCGTGGTGTTCGCGCTCCCGCACGGCCGCGACCTGCTGGCCAAGCAGGTGACGCTGCTGTTCTCGCTGGCGACGCTGGCGGTCACGATCGGGCTGTGCGTCGCGTTCGACGACACCTCGTCCTCCCGGTTCCAGTACGTCACCTCGTACGAGTGGATCCGGTCGCTCGGCGTCAGCTTCTCGCTCGGCGTGGACGGGATCGCGCTGGTGCTCATCGCGCTGACCGCGGTGCTGGTGCCGGCGGTGGTGCTCGCGTCCTGGAGTGAGCGGGACCGGGCCGTGGACGCGGCGGCACCGGCGACGGCGGGGGCGGTTGCCACCCGGGCCGGTGCGGCCGCCGTGGTGGCCCGGGCGACCGGCCGGGCGGGCACCACGACGGCGGTGCTGGACCGGCCGCGCGACGACGACGACGAGGACATCGTGCTCGCCTCGGAGACGGTCCTCGTCACCGACGAGGACACCACCCCGCGGGCGCCGGGAGCCCGGCGCGGCCAGCCGAAGACGTTCTTCGCGCTGCTGCTGCTGCTCGAGGTCATGATGATCGGGGTCTTCGCGGCCACCGACGTCTTCCTCTTCTACGTGTTCTTCGAGGCCATGCTGATCCCGATGTACTTCCTGATCGGATCGTTCGGCGGCCCGCGCCGGCAGTACGCGGCGGTCAAGTTCTTCCTCTACTCGCTGCTCGGCGGGCTGGTCATGCTGGCCGCGGTGATCGGGCTCTACTTCGCCACCAGCGCGCGGACGTTCTCCTTCGAGCAGCTGGTCGCCGGTGACATCAACCCCGGCCTGCAGAAGTGGCTGTTCCTCGGCTTCTTCGTGGCGTTCGCGATCAAGGCACCGCTGGTGCCGTTCCACACCTGGCTGCCGGACGCCGGCGCCGAGGCCCCGGTCGGCGGGGCCGCGTTGCTGGTCGGCGTGCTCGACAAGGTCGGCACGTTCGGCTTCCTGCGCTACTGCCTGCCGCTGTTCCCGGACGCGTCCCGGTTCTTCGCGCCGCTGGTGCTGGTGCTCTCGCTGATCGGCATCCTGTACGCGGCGCTGCTCGCGATGGGCCAGAAGGACCTGAAGCGGCTGGTCGCGTACACGTCGGTGGCCCACTTCGGCTTCATCGGGCTCGGCATCTTCGCATTCACCACGCAAGGGCTGACCGGCGCGACCTTCTACATGGTCAACCACGGCCTCTCCACCGGCGCGCTGTTCCTCGTCGTCGGCATGCTGATCGCGCGCGGCGGCAGCCGGATGATCGCCGACTACGGCGGCGTGCAGAAGGTCGCGCCGATCCTGGCCGGGCTGTTCCTCATGATCGGGCTGTCGGCGCTGGCGCTGCCGGGCATGTCGACGTTCATCAGCGAGTTCCTGGTGCTGCTGGGCACGTTCGCCCGGCACCCGGCGTACGCGGTCATCGGCACCGCCGGCATCATCCTGGCCGCGCTCTACATCCTGCTGGTCGTCCGGCGGATCCTGCACGGGCCGCCGGCCGGGCTGGCCACCCGCGGGCTGCGCGACCTGCGCGGCCGCGAGGTGTGGGCGCTGGCGCCGCTGCTGGCGCTGATCCTGTTCCTCGGCGTCTACCCCAAGCCGGTGCTCGACATGATCAACCCGGCGGTGGCCCGCACCATGCAGGACGCCGGGCAGACCGACCCGGCGCCGTCCGACCCGGCCACGGCCCAGAGCGGAGGGAACCGGTGACCCCGGTGCTGCTGGCGGCGGACTCCATCCAGGCGCCGTCCATCGCGTACGCGGGACTGCTACCGATCCTGATCGTGGTCGGCGCGGCCAGCCTCGGCGTGCTGGTCGAGGCCTTCGTACCGCAGGAGGGCCGGTGGGGGGCGCAGACCGCGGTCGCGATCGTCGGCCTGGTCGCCGCGCTGGTCGCGGTCGCGGTGGCCGCCGGCACCAGCGAGCTGACCGCCGACGGCGCGATCGCGGTCGACGGGCCGGCGCTGTTCCTGCAGGGCACGCTGCTCGTGCTCGGGCTGATGTCGATGCTGCTGCTGGCCGAACGTTCCGTCGACGTCGGCGGCGGGGCGTTCGTCGCCCAGGCCGCGGTCGTCGCGGGCAGCAGCCGGGACCGGCGGATGCTCACCTCGCCCCGGATCCAGACCGAGCTGTTCCCGCTGGCGACGTTCGCGCTGGCCGGCATGATGGTCTTCGTCGCGGCCAACAACCTGCTGCTGATGTTCGTCGCCCTCGAGGTGCTCTCGCTGCCGCTCTACCTGCTCTGCGGGCTGGCCCGGCGGCGCCGGCTGCTGTCGCAGGAAGCGGCGGTGAAGTACTTCCTGCTCGGCGCCTTCGCCTCCGCGTTCTTCCTGTACGGCTTGGCTCTGCTCTACGGCTACGCCGGCTCGGTCGACCTGCAGCAGATCCTGCGCGCCACCTCGGCCTCGGAGAACAGCGACATCCTGCTGTTCCTCGGGCTGGCGCTGCTGCTGATCGGCCTGCTGTTCAAGGCCGGCGCGGCGCCGTTCCACGCCTGGACGCCGGACGTCTACCAGGGGGCCCCGACCCCGGTGACCGCCCTGATGGCGTCCTGCACGAAGGTCGCCGCGTTCGGGGCCATCCTGCGCGTGCTCTACGTCGCGTTCACGACCACGCGCTGGGACTGGCGGCCGTTGATCTGGGGCGTCGCGATCATCACGATGGCGGTCGGCGCGATTCTCGGGCTGACCCAGACCGACGTGAAGCGCATGCTGGCGTACTCGTCGATCGCGCACGCCGGCTTCATCCTCGTCGGCATCATCGCGCTCGACCAGCAGGGCCTGTCGAGCACCATGTTCTATCTGCTGACCTACGGCTTCACGACGATCGGCGCGTTCGCGGTGGTGACCCTGGTCCGGGACGCCGACGGCGAGGCCACCCACCTCTCCCAGTGGTCGGGGCTGGCCCGCCGGTCGCCCTGGCTGGCCGGGGTGTTCACGCTGTTCCTGCTCGCGCTCGCCGGGATCCCGCTCACCAGCGGCTTCACCGGGAAGTTCGTGGTCTTCCGGGCCGGCTACCCGGTGGCCGCGCCGCTGGTCGTCTTCGCGCTCGTCGCCTCCGCGGTCGCCGCGTTCTTCTACCTGCGGATCGTCGTGCTGATGTACTTCTCAGAGCCGGCCGAGGAGGGCCCGACCATCGCGCTGCCCTCGCCGCTGACCATGACCGCGCTCTGGGTCGGCGTGGCCGCGACCATCGTCCTCGGGATCGTCCCCCAGCCGATCCTCGACCTGGCCGACAAGGCGTCGCTCTTCGCCCCCGGCTGATCCGCATCCCGGCGTCGCGGATCAGCCGGGCGCCCCGGTCAGCTCCCGGAGGCGGGCGAGCGCCCGGCTCACCCGCCGGTCGCTCGACTCGATCTCGTGCAGCGGACGCACGGGCACCGCGACGTCGTCGACCATCACGGTCACCGCGTCCGGCAGATCGTCGACCAGCCGGACGCGGAACTCGCCGGCCAGCGTCTGCCAACGCATCGGACCAGGTGATCGCGGGCTCGCCGACTCCATTCCCCACCGACTCCAGACCTCGCTCCACCGCTCCGCGTAGCTGCGCCGGATCACCGCCGCCAGCTCGCCCAGCCGGGAACGCTCGACCACGACGTCGAGTGCGGTCAGCGGCACCGGGGCGCCATGCAGCACGCCGCCGGCAGCGCCTTCGACGACCGCCCCCACCGGCATGAGCAGTCGCAGCAGCTGCACCCCGTCGAACCGCGGCCCGACCAGCCGCTCGGCGACCGGCCTCGCCCGCACGGCTTCGATCGCCGCGTCCAGCTCCGCCTCCGGCTCGTCGAGCGCCTCGGTCGTGACCCGCCACTGCAACCCGAACGCCGCCAGCACCCGCCCGAGCAGCCGCAGGCTGGGCCGCCGCGTCCCCCGCTCGACCGCCGAGACGGTCGACTGCGAGATGCCGGCGCGCCGGGCCAGCTCGACCTGGGTAAACCCCGCCCGCTCCCGCCTGTCCCGCACCTGGGTCCCGATGTCCATGCCGCAAGCGTTCCGTGGCCGCGGCGGCCGGGACAGCCCTGATCGTCGATCTGTGGACGACCGGTCAGGTTGTGGACAGTGAGTTGCGGTCCCCGGCCGCGCCGGTTCCGACGACGCTTCCCGCCGGGAAGGTAACTGCGTCCGGACGCGTACCACATCAGGTGGCAATTACCACTTCCGGTGGTACGGCCGCGACCGGATGACCACCTGCCGGAGCGACGTACGGGTCGGGCAGGGTCGCGAGACGTTGCCGAGACGCGCGCCGTGGGTGGTGGGCGAGACTCAGCCGCCCCCGCCGCCGCGGCCGGAGTTGCCGCCACCGCCGTGGTTGTCGCCCCCGCCGTCGTCCCCGCCACCCCCGCCACCGCCACCACCGCCACCGCCGGCGGCGCGCTCCTCGACCTGCACGGTCGCGCGCAGCCCGGAGCAGCTCACCTTGATCTCGGTGCGGTGGTCGGAGGAGAGGAACCGCACCTCGGCGCCGCTGTCGTCGGCCTCGACCCGGAAGCCCTGCCGCGGCACCATGCTCACGATGACCGGGCGGCCGGCCCGGCAGCGGGCCAGCACCGTACCGCCCTCGCCGGACCCGGTGGCCAGCGCGCCGACGGTGGGCGCGGGAGTCGGTCTGGTGCTGGTCGGCCTGCTCGAGGAAGGCGACACCGTCTCGTCCGGGGTGGGCAGTGCGCTGGCCACGGCCGGCCCGGCACTGACCGAGTCCCGGACGACGTTGATCGCCGACCAGGAGATCCCGACGGCCAGCGCCGCCGCCACGAGCCATCCACCGATGGCGAGCAAACCGATACGCACCCGTCCATGGTCGCGGGCCGCCCGGACTCGCGCGCTAAATCGCCCCTAAGGCGGCGTTGTATCCGAGCCCAGAACGTAGGGTCTGCGGCGTGTCGGTGCTGGTGTTGATCGAGGACGACGTGGCGATCCGGACGGCGCTGCAGCGAGCGCTGTCCCGGCGCGGGCATGCCGTGTACTCGGCGCCCACCGCGCTGGCCGGGCTCGAGCTGGTGACCTCGCGGTCCCCGGACGTCGTCGTGCTCGACCTGGGGCTGCCGGACGTCGACGGCACCCAGGTGCTCGGGATGATCCGCGGCATCAGCGCGGTGCCGGTGATCGTGGCCACCGCGCGCGACGACGAGAACGAGATGGTCCGGGTGCTCGACCTGGGGGCGGACGACTACGTGGTCAAGCCGTTCTCGGCCGAGCAGCTCGAAGCGCGGCTGCGGGCGGTGCTGCGCCGCGGCCGGCCCGCCGAGGAGCCCGACCCGGAGCTGGTCGTCGGCGGGCTGTCGATGGACCGGGCCACCCGCGTGGCCACGCTGAACGGCGAGCCGCTCGACCTGACCCGGATGGAGTTCGACCTGCTCGCCTACCTGGCTGGCCGGGCCGGGCGGGTGGTGAGCAAGCGGCAGCTGATGGCCGAGGTCTGGCAGCAGCCCTACGGTGGCGCGGACAAGACGGTCGACGTGCACCTGTCCTGGCTGCGGCGCAAGCTCGGGGAGACCGCGGCCGAGCCCCGCTACCTGCAGACCGTACGGGGGGTCGGGGTCAAGCTGGTCGACCCGGACGCGGCGACATGACCCGGCGGGTCGTGCTGCTCACGCTCGGGGTCACCTCGCTGGTGGTGATCGCGTTCCTGGCCCCGCTGCTCTCGCTGGTCCGGGACGTGGCCGCGAACCAGGCGACGATCGAGGCGACCGTGCAGGCGCAGTCGGCGGCAGCGCTGGTGAACCTCGACCAGGACGCGCTGACGTCGACGCTGCAGGGGCAGCCGAACACCACGGTGTTCTCGTTCACCACCGGCGGCGTGACGATGCAGGGAGCGCCGGCCCAGCCTGACGCCACGGTAGAGGCGACGAGGACGAGCCAGCTGGCGAACACCTACGAGGTGGCCGGTGGCCGGGCGGTGCTGGTGCCGGTGCTCGGCACCGGCCGGCAGACGACCGCGGTGGTGCGGACCTTCGTGCCCGACTCGGACCTCCGCCGGGGCGTCGGTCGGGCGTCGCTGGCGCTGATCGTGCTCGGCGCGGTGCTGCTCGCCGCCGCCGGGCTGGTGGCCGGGCTGATCGGGCGCGGGCTGGTGCGGCCGCTGCTGTCGGTGGCCGGCACCGCGGACGCGCTGCGCGGCGGCGACCTGTCCGCGCGGGCGACACCCGCGAACCCGGCCGAGGTCCGCCGGATCGCCGAGGCGCTCAACGGGCTGGCCGACCGGATCAGGGAGCTCCTGCAGCAGGAGCGGGAGGCGGCCGCGGACCTGTCGCACCGGCTGCGGACCCCGCTGACCGCGCTGCGGCTGGATGCCGAGGGGCTGCGCGACCCCGAGGAGGCGGAGCGGGTGCTCGCATCCGTGGCCGGGGTGGAGCGCATGGTCAGCCACGTGATCGCGCAGGCCCGCCGGCCGTCCCGGGAGGCCGGCGGGGTCGCGGACGCGGTGGCGGTGGTGCGGGAGCGGGTGGAGTTCTGGTCGGTGCTGGCCGAGGAGCAGGAGCGCCCGGTGCGGCAGGACCTCCCGGACGCCCCGGTGCGGGTGCCGGTGTCCGCCGACGACCTGGCCGCCGCGGTGGACGCGCTGCTCGGGAACGTCTTCGCGCACACGCCGAACGGGACCGGCTTCGCCGTCGTCGTACGGCCCGGGCCGGTGCCGGCGGTGGTGGTGGAGGACTCCGGCACCGGGATCGATGACGCGGCGCTGCTGGACCGGGGCCGGTCCGGCGGCTCGTCCACCGGCCTCGGCCTCGACATCGTCCGGCGCACAGCGGAGGAGGCGGGGGGCCGGCTCGACCTTTCCGACGCGCAGCCGTCCGGGCTGCGTGCGGTGGTCTGGCTCGGCCCCCCGCCTCCGTGATCCCTGCTCTGCTGCTCTCGCGCCGCCCGGCCGTCCGGCCGTGGCCGGTCAGCCGTCGGAGCCGTGCCCGCCGGAACCGCTGTCGTCGCCGCCGCGGTCGTCGGAGCCGTGCCCGCCCGAGCCGTTGTCGTCGCCGCCGCGGTCGTCCGCGCCGCTCCGGCCGGAGCCGCCACTCGCGCCGCCGTTGTCATCACCGGGCTCCGGCGCCCGGGTCGCGCCGTCGTCGCCGGTGTGCCGGGCGTGCGTCTCGCCCTCGGCGACCCGTCCCCTGGCCTCGGCCTCGTGCCGGGCGGCCTCGCCCTCGGCGACCCGACCGCGCGCCTCGGCCTCGTGCCGGGCAGCTTCGCCCTCGGCCACGCGGCCCCGGGCCTCCGCCTCGCGGCGAACCTTCGCGGCCTTCGCCGCCGCCTGCCGCTTTGCCGCGGCCTTCGCCGCAGCCTGCCGGTTCGCCGCGGCCTGGCGCTCGGCCTCGGCCTCGCGCCGGGCGGTCTCGCCCTCAGCCACCCGCCCGCGGGCCTCGGCCTCGCGGCTGGTCTGCACCGAGCTCGTCACCGCCGCCTGCGCCGCGGGCGATGAGGTCCCCGCCGCCTGCGCAACGCCGACGCCCAGACCGCCGAGCACGGCTGCGGCCCCGGCGGCCACCGCCCAAGTCTTCGCGTACCGCATATCTCTGTCCTCCTGGATCGTTGTCCTGCCGACGGGGACCACTCTCCGGCCGGCGGGGACAACGCCGCCCCAGCCGAACCTCAACGGCGCGATAAACCTGGCAGGCTGGTTGGCGTGAACTGTGTCTTCTGCCAGATCGTGGCCGGGACGGCGCCGGCGAGCATCGCGTACGCGGACAGCACGGCGGTCGCGTTCCTCGACATCAACCCGATGACGCCGGGGCACCTGCTGGTGGTGCCCCGGGTGCACGCGGATGGGCTGGCCGAGCTCGACGCCGAGACCGGCGCGCAGGTGTGGCGGGTCGGCCAGCGGCTGGCCGCGGCGCTGCGCCGGTCGTCGATGCGTACGGACGGGGTCAACTTCTACCTCGCCGACGGGGCGGCGGCCGGCCAGGAGGTCTGGCACGTTCACCTGCACGTGATCCCGCGCTGGAAGGGCGACGGGATCAAGATCGGCTACAAGCCGGGCCGCCCGGCGCGCGCCGACCTCGACGGCAACGCCGCCGACCTCCAGACCGCCCTCCGCGCACTCACTCCCGGCACCTGACCCCGCCCCACCGCCCGGTCGACCGATCCGCGAGGTGACCGGGGACGGGTCGGCTGCGGGCCGGTGGCTCAGCCCTCGCCGGAGTGACCGCCGCCCTTGCCGTCCGGCGCGGGACGGGGGTCGGAGTCCTTGCCGGAGTGGTCCGGGGAGTCCTTGGCGCCCTTGCCGTCGTCGGCCTTCCCGCCAGGGGGCCGGGGCCGCTTGCCCGGGCGGTGCGCGGCGGCGGGCCGGTGCCCGGGCAGCACGTCCATCACGCCGGCGCCGGCCGGCGCCGTCCGCACCGCGCCGGCGCCCGCCGGGGGCGCACCGACCTCGGCCGGCGCCGGCAGTTCGGCTCCGCCTCCGGGCGCCACCGGCGCATCCGCCCGGTGCGGCAGGACCGGCAACGCCGCCGTGCCGGGGATCCCGGACTGCACCGCCACCACCCCGGCCACCACGACCGCGGTCGAGACCACGCCGACCGCCCAGTTGCGTACCCTCATCGACCGAAACTCCACCCGCTCGCCCGGTCCCCGACGGACGAACAACCCCTACCCGCGCCGAGCCGGCCTACTCAGCTCCACGGCCGCAGCGCCGGCAGCTCGCCGAGCTCGGCCCGCACCACCGCCGGCCGCCCGATCAGCCACCCGACCAGCGCCCAGGACGGCCCGACCACCCGCACCGGCGCCGCGGCCGACCGGACGGCCGCCGCGCGGGCCGAGCGGGCGGTCCCGGCCGGTGCCGGCAAGTCCTCGCCGACCAGCCACCGCTGGCCGGAGTCGGTGTTGACCACCTCGACGGTCAGCCCGGCCGGCAGCCGCGGCCCGAGCCGGTGCGGGTCGAGCAGCGAGGGCAGCAGCGGGGCGACGAACGACGCCGGCCAGTCACCCGGCCCGTACCCGTCGGCGAGGTCGACATGGTGGATCTCCACCTCGCGCCAGCGCATCCCGATCAGCCGGACGGCCGGCACCGGACCCTCCCTGGTCACCGCCTCGTGCTGCCAGTCGGCGTCGTCGAGCCCGGCCCAGGTCTCCGCCAGCCGGGCCGCGCTCCCGGTCAGGTCGGCGGCCAGCTCGGCCGCTGGCCGTCCGGCGCCGGCCTCGATGTCGGCCGCCCTGGCCTCCTCGCCGTCGTACATCGGGATCTTCTCGCCCCGCACGGTGCCGGACAGCGTCCGCACCATCGCGTCGGCGTTGCGAGCGAGGTGACTCAACAGGTGCCCGCGGGTCCAGCCCGGAAGCAGCGACGGCTGGCGTGCCCAGGCGTCGGTCGGGCGTCGCTCGCGCACCGCGTCCAGCAGGCCCTCGGTCGACCAGCGCACCTCGTCCAGCCGCCGGGCCACGTCATCGGAGGCCACGGCCCAATCCTGCCAGCGATCGCCGCGCCGTGGGACGACCGCGCACCCCGGCCCCAACGGACCGGGGTGCGCGGCTGCGGCTGGTCAGCCTTGCACGATCAGCGAGCCGATTTCCCGCATCCGCGCGTGCACGGTGCAGCTGAACTTGTACGTCCCGGGCTGGGTCGGCGCAGTGAACGTGGCACTCTCGCCGTGGTTGAGCAGCGGGGTGCGGAAGGTCTCTCCGTTGTCGGAGGCGACGTCGTGGGCCGGGGCGTCGATGTTGGTGATCTTGATCACGGCACCCGGCCGGACCGTCAAAGGTGCGCCGAAGGCGAAGTTCTGAATGGGGATGACCCCGCTGGCGGCGGCTGGGCCGTTGTTGTCGGACCCGCCGCCGTTCTCGCCGGAGCTGGTGGCCTCGCCGCCGGTCGGTGCACTGGTCGTCGACGTCGCCGCGCTCGTCGTCGCAACGCTGGGCGCCGCCGAGTCGGAGGAGTCGTTACCGGACCAGCACGCCGCAATGGCCACAGTGAGGGCCGCCGCGGCGCCGGCCAGCCGGAGAAGACGTTTCATGCCCGCACAACGACACACTCCCTTGCTGAGGTTCACTGAACCGAGCGGCCGCCGGCACCGTACCAGCGGACGGATCGGGAGGTGACAGCGTTGAGTGCGGACGAGCAGGTGCTCCGGTCGCTGCATGACGAGCATGCGCCGGCCCTGTGGGGATACGCCATGCGGCTGACCGGCGGTGACACCGGCCGGGCGCAGGACGCGGTGCAGGAGACGTTGCTGCGGGCCTGGAAGCACCCGGAGGTGATGGATTCCGAGCGCGGCTCGCCCCGCCCCTGGCTGTTCACCACCCTCCGCAACGTGCTCATCGACGAGTGGCGCGCCCGCAAGGTCAGACCTGAGATCGTCACGGACGAGGTGCCGGAGCTGGCCAGCCCCGACCACGCCGACGCCGCCGTGCAGTCCTGGCTGGTCGCCGACGCGCTGCGGCAGCTCAGCCAGCAACACCGGGAGGTGTTGCTGGAGTGCTACTACCGGGGGTGCAGCGTCGCGCAAGCCGCGCAGCGGCTCGGCATCCCCACCGGCACGGTGAAGTCCAGGACCTACTACGCCCTGCGAGCCCTACGGCTCGCGCTCGAGGAGAGGGGGGTGACGGCATGACAGACCGGTTTACACATGACGCCGGCCCGTACGTCCTCGGCGCGCTCCCGCCGGAGGACCGCCGGGCCTTCGAGGAGCACCTCGCGACCTGCGGGCACTGCCGATCCGAGGTGCAGGAGTTCGCCGGGCTGCCCGGCCTGCTCTCCCGGCTGCCGGCGGGCGAGCTGCCCGCGGTGCTGCAAGGATCCCCGGAGCCGCCACCCCTGGTCTCGGTGCTCCCGGCGCTGCTGAACGAGGCCGGGGTGGAGCGCAAGTCTCGCCGCCGCCGCACGTTCGTGGTCGGCATGGCCGCCGCGCTGGCGGTCGCCGCCGGGACTGCGGGAATCACTGAGGCGATCGTCACCGAACCTGCCGCCGTCGTCGCCCAGCCGCCGGCGCCGCAGCCGTTCATCCCGGCCGAGACCGGGCTGCCGGTCGCCGCCAGCGCGGTGATCACAGACGTCCCCGGCGGCACCCGGATCGCGATGACGTGTCAGTACTCGGGACCTCTCGCTGACGAGAAAGACTCCCCGCCGACGTACAACCTGCGCTACGTGCCGACGGACGGCAGCGCGCCGCACTGGATCGACTCGTGGCCGGTGCTGTCGGGACACCCGTACAAGGTGGACATGGTCGTGCCGGTGACCCGGGACAAGATCTCGAAGTTCGAGGTCACCTGGAACGGCAAGGCCGTGCTGTCGCTTCCTGCGTCCTGACCGTCAGGTGCTGGTGCCGGTGGACAGGCCGAGAAGCAGCACGACCTCGATCGTTGCGCGGACAGCGCCCAGCCGCCCGGTTCTCCAGCCGGGCGTCGACCGGCTGGTCCGGCTGCCGATCGTGCCGGCGCTCGGCTCCGTGCCGGCCCGTCGGGACGGCGTCGTACGCGGTACGGTCGGCGGCGGCGGCGCGACCGCTGACCAGGACGAGGAGAGCGCCCTGGCGGGCGTCAAATCGCCGCGCTGATCGCGAGTGCGACGAAGAGCACCGCCAGGTACGTGATCGAGGCGTGGAACAGCCTCATCGGCCGCACGTCGGTTCCGGTGTTGACCGCCCTCCGCAGCCGGTGTGCCTCGGCCAGGAACCTTGCACCGGCCACGACGGCACAGGCGCCGTACAGCGCTCCCGCCGCGGGGATCAGCGTGAGCGAGACGCCGACGGTCAGGTACGCGTAGAGCAGGATCTTGCGCGCGACCACCTCGGGTCCGGCGACCACGGGCAGCATGGGTACACCCGCGGCTGCATAGTCGTCACGGAACTTCGTCGCCAGCGACCAGAAGTGCGGCGGGGTCCACAGGAACACGAGCAGAGCGAGCAACACCGCCGGTACGCCGATCGAGTCGGTCACCGCAGCCCAGCCGACCAGGACGGGGAAGCAACCGGCCGCACCCCCCACCACGATGTTGGCCGGAGTCCTCCGCTTCAGCCCGAGGGTGTAGACGAAGACGTAGAACAGGATCGCCGCGGCCGCCAGGCCTGCGGCGAGCAGGTTCACCGCGAGACCGAGCAGCGCCGTCCCGAGCACACCGAGACACAGTCCGAACACGAGTGCCTGGACCGGCCGGATCGGCGTCGCGCTCGCAGCGGCCAACGGCCGGCGGGCCGTCCGGCGCATCAGCGCGTCGATGTCACGATCCAGGTAGCAGTTGACCGTATTGGCGCTGGCCGCGGTCAGTGTGCCGCCGATGAGCGTGGCCGCGATCAGTCCGATCGGCGGAACCCCATGCCGAGCCAGCACCATCGGCGGCACGGTCGTCACGAGGAGCAGTTCGATGATGCGCGGCTTCGTCAGAGCGACATAGGCGAGTAGCAGCCGGCCAGGACTGCGGGCGGCCGTGCCGCCCGACAGGCCCGTCCGCCTGGACGGACGTGAGACTGCATGCCCGGTCATCGGCGTCCCCACGGTCGGCGGGTCATGGTGGCGAGCTTCGGGCCGGCACGGTGCTGGACCTCACTGCCGCCCGGCCGGCGGCGCGTTCCTCCTGGTCGAGCCAGCGCAGCAGCACCAGGACGAGCAGCGGGGGGATGACCACCATCCCCGAGATCCACATCAGCGTGCCGGCTGTCTGCTGGTCCTGCAGGGCACTCGCCCCCCACGGGGGCGGGTTGTCCTCGTAGTGCGGATAGAGGACCCGGTCGGCTCCGGCTATGGCGACCCCGAGGAACGTCATCACCGGCATGATCAGCAACTGGTACAGCAGCCGCGTCGGATGCTCCGGCCGGCCGGGGGCCGGATCCAGGCCTATCGCCGTCCACCAGAACAGGCAGGCGGTCGCCAGGTACAGGGCGTGCTCAGCCTCGTGGACCGTCTCGTTCCGGAGTGTCAGGTCATAGACCGCGGGCAGGTGGCTGCCCACGAGGACCACCGCGAAGGCCGCAAACGTCACCGGCGGCAGGGAGACCACGCGCACCGCAGGCATGCGTAGGGCGCGCCCCAGCCGCCGCCTCGGAAGCCAGCGGATGTCGGCGCGAAGTAGCAGCGTAACCGGCATGCCGAGAACGAGCAGTGGTGCTGCCACCAGCTGGAGAAGGAGGTGTTGGACCATGTGCGCAGTGAAGGAGACCTCGGCGAACGCGTCCGGCGGACCGCAGGTCGCGACCAGCACCACCAGCAGTCCACCGCCGAACGCGGCCGTGCGCAGCTGTGGCCACGCCGCCCTGCCGGGACCCCGGGCCACGGCACGAACGGCCGACGCGTAGCCGACCGCCGCGACGACCACGCCCACGAACGGCACGGGGTTGAGCACCCATGCCGAGAGCGCGTCGCCGAGCCCGAACACGATGACCCCCCGTCCGGCTGGACCGAGACTGGCTGCTCCAGCCTCACCCACGGTCTCGTCGACCTGCCGGGGATGACGAATCTGTCAGCGTCGGGGTCGCCCGGCTGACAGAAATCTCATCTTGAGCTTCAGCAGGGCGGGTGGACGTTACTACGGGGCTCACACACCAGGTCTCCGGCCCGCAACCCGACCTACCGAGCCTAGGGTGCGCCCGATGCCGGCATGCCGGAACGAGTCCGGGAACGCCCGGAAGGAGAGGCCATGTCGGCGAAGGCTCGGCCGCGTTCCGGCGAGAGCAGCAACCGTAGGTCCTGGCTGGTCATCACGACGCTGGTAGCAGCTGTGTGCACAGCGCTGGCCCTGGGCGGCTGCGCCAAGGGACGCAACGACACGTCCACCACCGCCACCAAGGCCACGGACGCGCCCGCGGGCATTCCGGTCTACCAGGTGTCGGTGTCGAAGTTCACCTACCAGGGGATGCCGGACACGGTCCCGGCGGGCAAGCCGTTCACGATCGCCTTCACGAACAAGGAGTCCTTCGAGATCACCCACGAGATGGTGGTCGTGGCCCTGCCCTCGGGCAAGACCCTCGACGACCTGGTCGCCGACGCCAAGGCCAAAGGACCCGACAGCGAGGACGATTGGCTGCACTTCGGCGAGATCGGTGAGGTGAACACCGGAGCGACCGGTGTGGGCACCTTCCAACTACCCGCTGGCAACTACGCCATCGCCTGCTGGCAGGAGGGTAAGGCCGGCGGCGGCAAGGGCCCTGTACACGCCTCCATCGGCATGGCCAAGGCCTTCACCGCGGCCGCTTCGGCCTCGGCGCCGCAGGCCGCGGCCGCGCCGACGTACCAGGTGTCGGTGTCGAAGTTCACCTACCAGGGGATGCCGGACACGGTCCCGGCGGGCAAGCCGTTCACGATCGCCTTCACGAACAAGGAGTCCTTCGAGATCACCCACGAGATGGTGGTCGTGGCCCTGCCCTCGGGCAAGACCCTCGACGACCTGGTCGCCGACGCCAAGGCCAAAGGACCTGACAGCGAGGACGATTGGCTGCACTTCGGCGAGATCGGTGAGGTGAACACCGGAGCGACCGGTGTGGGCACCTTCCAACTACCCGCTGGCAACTACGCCATCGCCTGCTGGCAGGAGGGTAAGGCCGGCGGCGGCAAGGGCCCTGTACACGCCTCCATCGGCATGGCCAAGGCCTTCACCGCGGCCGCTTCGGCCTCGGCGCCGCAGGCCGCGGCCGCGCCGACGTACCAGGTGTCGGTGTCGAAGTTCACCTACCAGGGGATGCCGGACACGGTCCCGGCGGGCAAGCCGTTCACGATCGCCTTCACGAACAAGGAGTCCTTCGAGATCACCCACGAGATGGTGGTCGTGGCCCTGCCCTCGGGCAAGACCCTCGACGACCTGGTCGCCGACGCCAAGGCCAAAGGACCTGACAGCGAGGACGATTGGCTGCACTTCGGCGAGATCGGTGAGGTGAACACCGGAGCGACCGGTGTGGGCACCTTCCAACTACCCGCTGGCAACTACGCCATCGCCTGCTGGCAGGAGGGTAAGGCCGGCGGCGGCAAGGGCCCTGTACACGCCTCCATCGGCATGGCCAAGGCCTTCGCGGTATCCTGAAGGAGGCGTCGTGCACGCCGGACCCGGCCCCGAAAGCACAGCCCGCCACCCGTCCACACCGGAACGGCGGACACCGATCGCGCTGCGCCGGACGGCTGCGGTGGCCGCGAGCGTCGCGGTGCTGCTGCTGACCTCCGGCTGCGTCAAGGAGGGCATTTCAGCAAAGGCGACCGACGTCCACCGGCTGTTCTTCGTCATCCTGTGGCTGGCGCTGCCGGTCTTCCTCTTCGTCGAAGGCATGCTCCTGCTCGCGGTCGTCAGGTTCAGGAAACGCGCCGGGGACGAGTCGGCGCCCCCTCAGATTCCCGGCGACCGGAGGGCCCTCACCGCCTTCTTCGCCGGGCCGCTCGCCATCGTGGTCCTCCTTCTCGCCTTCGGCGAAGTTGCGGTGGCCAGGGTCGACCGCAACGACCCGAGCCCCGGCGAGCGCCTGGTGGTGACGGGTTTCCAATGGGAGTGGTCGGCCAGGTATCTCAACGAGGAGTTCACGGTCTCGGGCCGCACCCTCAAGCAATCGATGACCATGGAGCTGCCGGTCGACACCTCGACGGAGATCGAGTTGAGGTCCACCGATGTGATTCATGAGTTCTACGTACCCGATCTGCTGTTCATGAAGAACGCGGTCCCGGGGCACCCGAATGTCTTCACCATCAGGCCGACGAAACTGGGCACCTACCGTGGCCAGTGCGCCCAGTACTGCGGATTGTGGCATTCGAAGATGACCTTCACACTCAAAGTCGTCCCGCAAGCTGACTTCTCCGACTGGGTCACGCAACGGAAGACGGCAGCGACCGTCGGCGGGTCCTGCAGCCCGAGCGGATCGAAGATCAGCCTTGTGGCCAAGACGATCTCCTGGGACAAGACCTGCCTCGGGGTCGCGGTCGGGCTCCCCTTCCAGATCACCATTGACAACCAGGACAAGGGAATTGACCACGACTTCGCGATCTACGACACGCCCAAACTCAAGCACCGGCTCTACCTGAGCCCCAAGGTGACCGGCCCGGAGACCAAGACCTTTACCGGTCCAGCGCTGCCGGCCGGCAAGTACTACTTCCAGTGCGACGTTCATGGCCCGGCGATGTCCGGGACCTTCGTGGTCGGCTAGGGGTGGAAAGAGAGGAGGGAGGGGCAGCATGACGACGACAGAGGTGCGGGTGCCGACTCCGGAACCCCGCTCGCGAACCGCTCGGGCACTCGTTTGGATGACGACCACCGATCACAAGAAGATCGGGATCATGTACCTGGTCAATTCCTTCGCGTTCTTTGTGTTCGCCGGCGTGTTGGCCATCCTCATCCGCACGCAGCTGGCCCGGCCCGACAACAACGTGCTCTCGGCACAGACGTACAACGAGACCTTCACGATGCACGGCACCATCATGATATTCCTGGTGATCCTGCCGCTGCTGTCCGGCTTCGGAAACTATTTCGTCCCCTTGCAGATCGGCGCCCTTGACATGGCGTTCCCACGGGTGAACGCGTTGTCGTTCTGGCTGTTGCCCGTCGGCGGCCTGACCATCCTGTCGGGGTACCTGACGGCCGGCGGGGCGGCGGCGGCGGGCTGGACGAACTACGTGCCGTTGGCGCTGCAGGAGGGCACCGGCGAAGACCTTTGGATACTGGGCCTTCTCATCGTGGGGACGAGCTCGCTGCTTGGAGCCATCAACTTCATCGTGACCGTACTCCGGCTGCGGGCGCCCGGCATGACCATGGGTCGGGTGCCCATCTTCACCTGGGCGACGCTGAGCACGTCGGTCCTCGTCGTGCTGGCGGTGCCTTCGCTCACCGCGACACTGTCCATCCTGTTCACCGACCGCCACCTCGGCACGGTGTTCCTCGATCCGGCGCACGGTGGCAGCGTCTTCAACTACCTGAATACCTTCTGGTTCTTCGGACACCCCGAGGTCTACATGCTCATCATGGGGGCCTGGGGCGTGGTGTCCGAAATCATTCCGGTATTCAGCGGCAAGCCGCTCTTCGGCTACCGGGTCGTGATCGCAGCCCTGCTGCTCGTGCTGGCGCTGTCGTTCACCGTGTGGGGTCACCACCTGTACACCACGGGGCTGGTCGACGACTCCCTCTTCTCGGTCACCACCGAACTGATCTCGGTGCCGACCGGGGTGCTGTTCTTCAACTGGCTTTTCACGCTCTGGCGCGGAAAGATCAGGTTAGAGCCGCCGATGGCTTTCGCGCTCGGCTTCGTCGCACTGTTCGTGATCGGCGGTATATCCGGCGTTTGGATGGCTTCACCGGCGATGGATTACGCGATCCATGACACCTATTTCGTCGTCGCGCACATCCACTACGTCCTCTTCGGCGGCAGCCTCTTCGGGATCATGGCCGCGATGTACTACTGGTTCCCCAAGATGACCGGCCGATTTCTCGACCGGCGGCTGGGCTACCTCCACTTCTGGCTGATGTTCATCGGGTTCAACGTCACGTTCTTCCCGATGCATTTCCTCGGCCTGGCGGGGATGCCGCGGCGGGTAGCCACTTACCCGGCCGACGCGGGCTGGACAACGCTCAACCTGGTCGCCACGCTCGGTTCCTACGTCATCGCGCTGGGGATGCTGGTCGCACTGGTGAACCTCGTCGTCTCGCTGCGTCGGCCACGCACCGCTCCCGCTGATCCGTGGGAGGGCAACACCCTGGAGTGGGCGACCTCCTCGCCGCCGCCGCCGCACAACTTCGATCAGCTCCCCGCGATCACGTCCGAGCGACCGGTGCGCGACCTTCGGCTGGCGGCGCGGTCCACTTCCGCGGAGGTGACGGCATGACCACCACGGACCCGGCCCAGCCCAATCCCGCGCTGCTCGATCTGACCGCGGTTCGCGGCGCCAGCAGCGCCGTGATGGGGATGGCCCTGTTCGTAGCGTCCGAGGCGGTCTTCTTTGAGCGCGTTCTTCGGCATCTATGCCAGCGCGTACACCCAGGCCGATGTCTGGCCGCCCGCCGGCGTGATCACCCCGTCGCTGACTCTGCCGACAGTCGCGACGCTGGTCCTCCTGGCCAGTGCGGTCAGCATGGCCTTGGCCCAGCGGGGAGCCCGGCGCGGGAACAGCCTCCAGCACTCGCTGCGGTGGTTGTCCGTCACGGTGGCGTGTGCCGTCGGGTTCGTGGCCCTCGTCGCAGCCGGCTATCCAGGGCTGCAGTTCGGCGTGGGAGAGGGGATCTACCAGTCGCTGTTCTACACCATCACTGCGATCGCGCTGGCGCACGTGGCCGGTGGAATCGTCCTGCTGTTCCTGGTGCTGGCACGGGCGCGCGCCGGCGAGCTCGCCCTGCACCGGGAGCCGCTGCAGGCAGCCGGGATCTACTGGTACTTCGTCGTCACGGTCGGCGCGATCGTCTACCTGCTGCTCTACGTCGCGGTCGCCGGATGACCCGGCATGGCGGCGGCGTCCCTGGGGAGAGGAGCTTCTGGTGAGCCTGTCCTCCAAGTTGTTCGTTGCCCTCGGCGCATTCCTCCTCGGTCGCCGGCGTCGTCTACGGCGTGCTCGCCCGTGACTACGAGGGCCTGACGTTGTCGCTGGCGGCCGCCGGCGGTGCGCTTCTGGTCGGCGGGTACGGCAGCTCCGCACTACGCCGGGCACGGACGGCGCTCAGCCGAGCAACGGAGTCGGCGGCACCGCCCGCCACGGACTCCGCAACACCGCCTCCCACCGACTCGACGGCACCGCCCGCCACGGAATCCGCAACACCGCCCCCACCGACTCGACGGCACCGCCCGGCACGGAGATTCGCACACCGCCCACCACGGACTCGACAGCACCGCCCGCAGCGGAGATGTCGGCACCGCCCACCACGGACGACGGCCCGCCCACGGAGATGTCCGCGGATGCGGAGCCGCACGTCGGACCGACCATCTGGCCGTTGGTGTTCGCGGTATCCGCCATCGGGCTGGTCCTCGGCGCGGTCGCCGTCCGGTGGGCGCTGCTTCCCGGCGCGATCCTCTTCGTGGTGGCAAGCGTCGGCTGGGTGCTGGACGTCCACCGGCAATGGCACCACCACGCCGCAGGATTGGCAGGCCATGGCAGCGGTGTGTTGGAGTCGGTGAGCGACATCCATGCCGAGCCGGGAGTCGAGCCGGGTCGACCGATGGGACCCTCGACGGACGCGTCGACCGAACCCGGCGAGGCGGACGCACCCGCCCCCGCATCAGACATACCCCCCGGGCACCACTCGGCGGCTGCGGAGAACGGGAGGCGACGGTGACGATGTCGCCCGCGTACGACCAGTGCATCCGTTGCGGCAAGCCCACCGGCTGGGGCCAGGCCGTCTGCAGGGAGTGCAATCCGGCCGGACTGCCGGGTCCGAGTCCCTCCCAGTACCACGCGACGGTGTTTCTCACGGTCCTGCTCGTCCTCACCATCTTCGTCGTCGTCCTGCTGCTGCGGTGAGCGGCGATGTCCGTACGGTCGTCGTGGGGGCGGCACAGCCGTGCAGTGCGCTGGCTCGTCGGGACCGCCGTGATAGCCGCTGGCATCGCAGCGCTGACCGCTTCGCCGGCTGGCTCGAGAGGGCTGCGCGACTCGGTCGATCGCCGCGGGCCACCGGCGGCGACCCCGGACGCAGCCTTCCCGCGGCAGGGTGATCTGACCGTCGCCGGTCGGGCCGGGGACACGATGGTGGGCCTCACCATCCGGCCGGGCCTACCGGGTCGCAATCACGTCGTCGCCTACCTTGCGCCCGATTCATCGGCCGCCGCGACGATCTGGCTGTCGACCGGGTCTGGACGTTCCGCCTTGACTGCCTGCGGTCAGTCCTGTCGCAGTGGAACGCTGGATCTGCAGGGTGGCGAGCAAGTCGTACTCCGGGTGGCCGGCGTGCACGGCGGGAACGCGCGGTTCCGCGTGCCGGCCCTTCCCGCGCCGGACGGAACGGCGCTCCTGCAGCGGGCGACTCGGACGATGGCGGCGCTGCAGCGGTACCGGGTCGACGAGCTGTTCTCCGGTATCCACAGCTCATACACGTTCGCG
The DNA here is from genome assembly GCA_963803135.1 of uncultured Actinomycetota bacterium. Taxonomy (GTDB): domain Bacteria; phylum Actinomycetota; class Actinomycetes; order Mycobacteriales; family CADCTP01; genus CADCTP01. Next base: position 423,966 of record CAWDLH010000001.1, read on the forward strand.
AGACCCCACAAGATGTGGCTGCGGACATGGTTGAGCGGGAGACCGCGGGACACGCTATGGCTCGGTTCCTCTGTCTACAAGCGCACTGACCCGTCGGGGGACTGGAGCGCACCCAGCCCGACCGCTCCGGTACCGGTGCCCTACCTCCCTTGGCAGCCGTTCGCGCCGTTCGTCGACGTCAGCACGGTGGCTGCGGCAACTGTGGACGGAGTGCCGGTGACCCTGGTGTCCTTCTTCGGTGGTCACGGTGACGACCCGGAACCCGTCTGGTTCACGCTCTGGGTAGACCAGCGAACCAACCGGGTCTTGCGGTCCCAGATGTGGGCGCCGAACCACTTCATGGACGACCGGTACTACGCCTTCGACCAGCCGGTCGACATTCCGCGGCCGCAAGGTGGCTGACCGCAGGACGGCGGCGGCACCGGCCCCGACGCCGCCGAGGATCACCGATCAGCATCGACTGGGGCGACCCCGCAACTACGCGGCGCAGTCAGGATCCCGGTCAGTCGGTCCCTCCCCGGTTACGTTCGCGTCCTCGCCATCGCCGGTCTTCGGCGCGATGCCGCCCTCCGCCGGTAGCCGCAAGGTGAACGTGGTGCCGGCACCCGGGACGCTGTGCAGGTGGAGACGGCCACCGTGCGCCTCGGCGATGGCTTTGACGAGGGCGAGGCCGAGGCCGAGGCTGCCATCCTCGTGGGTCTTGCTCAGCCGGACGAAGCGGTCGAAGATCCGCGGTTGCGCCTCACGCAGGATTCCTGATCCTCGGTCGGTGACCGCTATGGAAACCTCACTGTCCACGGAGGACACCGACAGGACCACGGGCGTTCCCGGTGGGTTGTGCCGGACGGCATTGTTGACGAGCTCATCGAGTGCGGACCGCAGCTGGGTCGGGTCGAGAAGCGCGGAGACCGGAGCGAGCCGGCCGAGCACGACGGCGGGATGGCTCGACGACCAACTCGACGCCGCCTGCGTCACCAGGCGGTCGACCCGCGTCTCCACCCCCTGCAGGAAGTCCGGTTGCTCGCTCGCCGCCAGCGCGAGCAATCGGTCGGAGACGTGCTTGAGGCGGGTCAACTCGTCTATCACGACAGTGAGATCTCGCGTGGTCCCCGGATCGCGGGTACCCCTCAGCAGCAACTCCGCATGGCCGAGTGCGATCGTCAGCGGGGTGCGCAGAACGTGCGAGACGTCCTGGACCAGCTCGCGTTGCCGCTGCAACAGGGCCAGATTGTGTTCGGAGATCCGGCGGATCTGTTCCCGGCCGGCCACCGCGCGGCGGACGTACCACACCATGACCACGAACACGATGCCCATCAACGGGAGCTCGGTGAGCTCATCGGGTGACTGCCGGCCATCGACCACGTCCTTCGTCAGAGCGAGGCCGGTCAGGAAGATCACCGTGACGAGTGCCACGGCCGTGCCGGGTGTCTTCCACACCCGCCAGCCGTACAAGAGGGACAGCCCGATCCAGACGAAGTGGAACGGCACCGTCGCCCAGTCCGAGAACCGCAGGATCCCGACCGTGTTGACGATGACGAACGCCACCCAGAGGACCTCGACCCAGCGCCGGGTCAGGAACGCGCGGAGCCAGCTGATCGGGGCCGCCGGAAGCTCGGCGCGTCCCCTGGCGGCTCCGGCCGTTGCGGAAGCGTCAATCGATATCGACCCCATAGCCTCTGCCTCGGATGGTGCACACGGCATCGGGATCCAGCTTCGCTCTGAGCCTTCCCACGTACACGTCGACCACGTTGGAGTCGGAGCTGAAGTTGATCCCCCATACTACGGACAGCAGCCGTTCCTTCGATACGGCATGACCGGCGTTCCGCATCAGCTCGGCGAGCAGCATCGACTCCCGGCGGGTCAGCGGCACCTTCCCCGAACCGACGTCCGCCTCCTGCCGAACCGGGTCGAGCACCAGGCCGCGCGTCTGGAGCATCTCGGGACGAGCAGACGACCGGGTCCGGATCCGCGCCTTGACCCGGGCCAGGAGCTCGTCGAGCGCGAACGGCTTGGCCAGGTAGTCCTCGGCGCCCATCTCGAGACATCGGACCTTCGACCGGGTATCCGTCAGGCAGGACAGCACGATCACCGCTTGCTGGGGCCGCCGCCGCAGGATCCGTTGCAGCACAGAGAATCCGTCGGTGCCCGGCATCAACAGGTCCAGGATGACGACGTCATACGGCCGCGACACGGCGAGCCGGAAGCCCTCCTCGCCGGTGTCGGCGGTGGTGACGTCGAGTCCTTCACTCTCGAGAGCTCGGGAGACGAACTCCAGGACCCGCTTCTCGTCGTCGATGGTCAGAACTCGGTTACCGGACACGGCGACCTCTGCACAAGCTCGGCTCAGTCGCGCCGTGATCCCTCACAGCACGTCCCCAGGATAGGCCCTGTCCATCAGGGACGGAAGGCTCGCGGGGCTGCACCATGACCAGCGCACGTTTCCGACGCCGTATGCAGCTCGCGCTGACGCTGGTGGTCGCCCTCGCCTGGGGCAGCTCGATTACGTCGGCAACGCCGCCGCCGGCCGCAGCCCGGGAGCTCGGTCCTCCGTTGCGCCTCGCTCCCTGTCCCGACGACGTCAGACTCCCCGTCGTCGGCCGGACATCGACAGTCCTACCCTGCTTGACGGATCCCGGTCGGCTGGTTCGAATCGGGCCCGGAAGCGGCCGGGCTGAGGTAATCAACCTATGGGCATCCTGGTGCGAGCCGTGCCGTCGTGAGGCGCCGCTCCTCGAGACCGCATACCGCGCTGTCGGTGATCGCGTGCTCTTCCTCGGCATCGACTCCCGGGACGAGCGTGGGACAGCCCTGCGTTTCCTCCGGAGCACAGCCGCGAGCTACTCGCAGGTTGTCGATACCCAGGGCACTGTCGCACGCCGACTCGGAATACCTGGCCTGCCGTACACCGTGGTCGTCGAGGCCTCGGGCGAGATAGTCCTGCGTCAGCTGGGCGAGCTGACCGAGCAGGCGCTCAGCACCGCGCTCGCTCGAGCCGGCATTCCTTAGCCGGAGGCCGTGCCGGTGTCTCAGCCCTGGCGTGGACCCAGCTCGACCGCGGGCACCGTCGCGAGTGGACGGATTGCCGTCGCGGCCGCGGTGGCGCTGGGGACCTCGGTGGCAGTGCGTCCACTCGCGAGGTCCCGACGCGGTCCTGGAGGCGCTGGGGTAGCCATTGCCGCCGGGCGAACGCCTCGGCCGACTCGGCTAGCCAGGCTTGCCGACCTGTGTCGACAATGGACAGACAGCCGGCGCCGCCTCCACTTCACCTCGACGGCGGTCACGTTCTCAACGGCGGCGCACCCAGCCCGAGTAGCCGGCCACCACCAGCGTCGCCGTCGCCCATCCCAGCAGCGTGAACAGCCAGCCGGCCGCGGCCAGCAGCTGCCCGGACGCCGTCCCGGTGGCGAGCTGGCAGCGGTCGGCGGCGCCGGTCGACACGAGCGGGATCGCACTGTCGACGGCGAGCCCGATCCGATCCACGGCCGGGCACTCGGAGCCGGCGGGGGCGCCGGTGCCCGCGGACAGGCCGAGGAACAGCCCGACCGCGGCCGCCAGCACCGCGGCCAGCAGGGCGACCGCCCGCGCCGGCTGGTAGCCGTATTGCAGGGTCAGCCCGAACAGCCGGTGCCGGAACCTGGGCCAGCCGGTCAGCGAGCGGTGCAGGTGCTGCTGCTGCGCGACCAGCACCCGGCGGGCCTCGTCCTCGTGCCCCGCGCCCTGGTATGCGGCGGCCAGCTGCCGGTACGGCTGGGCCGCGTACGCCTGCATCCGGCCGAGCCAGCCCAGCCGGTCCTGCACGCTCACGCCAGGGTGCCCGGGCACTCCCCGGTACGTCAGCCCGCTCAACGCGACGAACCCGTCCTCGGCGCGCAGCGCGCTCGCCGGGTCGTCGTACAACGCACCGACGGCCGAGTCCCGCAGATCGAGCCCACCACCGTCCACGACCATCGTGGACAGGATCGCCCGGCCCTCGACGGTCGCGGCGTTCAGCCGCAGGGCGACCCCGCCCGGGTTGGCCACCGTGGTGTGCCGCAGCTCGAGGTCGCCGCCGACCCGGGCCGAGCGCAGGTCGACCGCGGCCGCGTCCCCGCTGGTCCGCAGCGTGGCTCCGTCGAGCCGGACGGCCTGGCCGACCTCGATCCGGGTCGCGTCCAACGCGGCCCGGCCGGCGCCGTCGACGGTGGCGCCCTCCAGGCTCAGCCCGCCGAGCAGGCGGCCGCCGGACACCCGGATGCCGCCGATCGCGGTCACCCGGTCCAGGTACAGCGTGCCGCCGAGGTCGAGGTAGTGCGCGGACACCGCCCAGCCGTCCGGGTTCTCCAGCCGGGCCCGGCCGAGCGAGAGCGAGCCGACCCTCGCACCGACCAGCCGGATGGCGCCGTCCGGGCCGCTGCCGCGCACCTCGACGCCGCGGCTGAGGTCCACCATGTCGGTGACGTGCAGGCTGGCCGCGGCCAGTCCCGGCCCGGTGGCGTTGGTCAGCCGCAGCCGGCGGGCGGACAGCCGGCCGGCGATCCGGGCGCCGGTGAGCTGGACGGTGCCGGCGGCCGCGGCGCCGGTGCCGACCGCGTCGTCGAGCAGCAGGTCGCCGCCGAGCGTGATCCGGTCGGCGACCAGCGCGGCCCCGGACCCGCCGGCCAGCACCGCGCCGGAGAGGTCGAGCTTCCCGCCGATCCGGGCGCCGACGAAGCTCACCAGCCCGTGGCAGGTGAACCCGCGCCACAGCAGCACCGAGCCGGCCACTACCGCGTCGTCGGCGAGCAGGCCACCGACCGTGCAGCCGCCCAGGTCGAGCAGCGGCAACGCCGCCCCGCGCAGCACGAGGCCGGGCAGCGTGCAGTCGCGCAGCCGGAGCCGGACCCGGGTCTGCAGGCCGTCGAGGTCGAGCGTGCCGGCCAGCGCCGCACCGCGTACCTGCAGCCCGCGTGCGTCCACCGGCCCGTGCTCGCCGAGCAGCACGTCGCGGACCGCGCCGGCGCGCAGCTCGCGCTCGGCGCCGGCGCGCAGGTCCAGCGTCTCGCCGGCCGCCGCCGTCTCGACCAGGCGCCGCTCGAGGTCGGTGAGCGCCGCCATGGCGCGCAAGGCTAGTGCACGCTGCCGCGGCGCCAACTCATGGCTGGCGCGCTGCAGCGGCGCGACCGCCGAGCAGGACAAGGAGTGCGGGCAGGCCGGACTCGCCGCGATCGGGTTGTGACCGGCCGGGAGGCGCGGTGACCTGGCGGATCCTGCCCGCGCGGACTTCGCGCGGATCATCGAGCCGGACGCCTCGCCGGACGTCATCTTCTCCGGGATGACGTTCGGCGGGAGTTCGCGATCCTGCGGGACGGTACGGTCACGCTCGTGCTGGACACCGCCGCGGTCGACCTCGCGGCCGGCGACGTGGTGGTGCAGCGCGGCAGCCGGCACGCCTGGAGCCACCGCGGCGACGCTCCCGCGGTGGTCGCGCTGACCGCGCACGCCGGCGCGTAGGGGGCCGGTGCCCGGTGAGCGCCCGGATCGCGGTGATCCCGGCGACGGCGTCGGGCAGGAGGTCGTGCCGGAGGGCGTGCGGGCGCTGTCGCGGTCGACCCGGCGCTCGAGTTCATCGAGCTGGACTGGCGCTCGGCCCGGTGGGAGCGCACCGGCGCGATGATGCCGGCCGACGGGATCGCGCAGCTGCGCGAGTACGACGCGGTCTACTGGGCTCGATCGGCTGGCCGACGGTCCCCGACCACGTCTCGCTGTGGGGCGGCCTGATGCCGCTGCGCAAGGCGTTCGAGCTGTACGTAAAACCTGCGGCCGGTGCGGCTGCTGCCGGGCATCAAGGGCCCGCTGGCCGACCGCGGACCGGCCGACATCGACATGCTGTTCATCCGGGAGAACACCGAGGGCGAGTACGCCGGCACCGGCGGCTTCGTGCATTCCGACCACGACTATGGGCTGTCCGTCGAGGTGCCGGTGTTCACCCGCAAGGGCATCGCCCGCTGCGCCCGGTATGCCTTCGAGCAGGCCGGGCAGCGCTCCGGCCGGCTGATCAGCGTGACCAGGTCGAACGCCTCGCTCTCCAACTACGTGCTCTGGGACCAGGTGGTCGACGAGGTCGGCGCCGACTTCCCGGACGTCACCGTCGAGCGGGTGCTGGGCGGCGCGGATGGTGTTGCGGCCGGACACCGTCGACGTGTTGGTCGCCTCGAACCTGTTCGGCGACATCCTCACCGACCTCGGCGCGGCGCTGCAGGGCTCGCTCGGACTCGGCGCCAGCGGCAACATCAACCCGCAGCGGCGCTGGCCGTCGGTGTTCGAGCCGGTGCACGGATCCGCGCCGGACATCGCCGGCCGCGGGCTGGCCAACCCGCTCGGCACGATCTGGTCCGGAGCGATGATGCTGCGTCACCTCGGCGACGCGACCGGCGCGGACCGGGTGGAGCGGGCGATGGAGGCGGTCTGCCGGGACCGGCGCCACCTCACCGCGGACCTCGGCGGCCGGGCGTCCACCCGCGAGGTCGGCGACGCGGTCCTGGAGGCGCTGGCATGACCGTCGTCGACGGGCACAACCACGCGTGCGGCTCCGCAAGCACGCGTCCGGCCAGGCGGTCGGCCGTCGACTGCAGCAACTGTCGCAGCCGCTCCTCGGCGTGACGGGAAGGTAAGCGGTCGGTGTCGGTGAGGCCGTCGGCTGACCACCACACGAGGGCGGCGGGATCGTTGCCCCGCCGCCCTCCGGGGGCGGCGGGGTCTAGTAGACGGTCCAGGTGTCGTTGCCGGCGAGCAGGCCGCCCAGGTCGGGCTCGGCCGACGCACGGGCCTGGTCGAGCTGTTCGTTGAGCTGGCCGTCGTACGTGGGCCGCTCCACCGAGCGGAACACTCCCATCGGCGTGTAGTGCAGGTCCGACCCGGACAGCCGGGACAGCGCGAACGCGTACGACGGGTCCTCGGCGTGCGCGTCGTGCACGACCACCCGCGGGTCGTCCGCCGGCACGTCCTCGGCCACCGACAGCGCGCCGGTGACCGGGTCCCGCACGACCGCCTTGATCCCGTCGCGACCGAACCGGACCGGCTGCCCGTGCTCCAGCCGGATCGTCCAGTCGTCCCGCGTGTGCGGCTCCTTGAGCAGGTCGAACGCGCCGTCGTTGAAGATGTTGCAGTTCTGGTAGATCTGCACGAGCGCCGCGCCCTGGTGCGCCGCGGCCGCCCGCAGCACACCCTGCAGGTGCTTGCGGTCGGAGTCCATGGTCCGGGCGACGAACGAGGCCTCCGCGCCGAGCGCCAGCGAGATCGGGTTGAACGGATGGTCAAGCGATCCCATCGGCGTCGACTTGGTGATCTTTCCGACCTCGGAGGTCGGCGAGTACTGGCCCTTGGTCAGCCCGTAGATCCGGTTGTCGAACAGCAGGATCTTCAGGTTGGCGTTGCGTCGCAGCGCGTGCATCGAGGTGGTTGCCGCCGATCGACAGCGCGTCGCCGTCACCGGTGACCACCCAGACCGACAGGTCCGGACGCGAGGACGCGAGCCCGGTCGCGATCGCCGGCGCGCGGCCGTGGATCGAGTGCATCCCGTACGTGTTCATGTAGTACGGGAAGCGCGACGAGCAGCCGATCCCCGAGATGAACACGATGTTTTCCCGCGGGACGCCGAGCTCGGGCATGAAGCCCTGCACGGCGGCGAGGATCGCGTAGTCCCCGCAGCCGGGGCACCAGCGCACCTCCTGGTCGGTCTTGAAGTCCTTCGCGGTCAGCTTGAGCGACTCAGACACTCGCGATCACGCCCTTGAACACCTCGGCCAGCTCGGACGCGCGGAACGGGAGCCCGCGGACCTGGTTGTAGCCGATCACGTCGACCAGGTAGCGCGCCCGCAGCAGCATCGCCGCCTGGCCGAGATTCATCTCCGGCACGATCACCCGCTCGTACCCGTGCAGGATCTCGCCCAGGTCGCGCGGCAGCGGGTTGAGGTGCCGCAGGTGGACCTGCGCCACCGGCATCCCCGCCCGCCGGACCCGCCGGCAGGCCGCGCCGATCGGCCCGTACGTCGAGCCCCAGCCGACGACGAGCACCTTCGCGTCGCCGGTCGGGTCGTCCACCTCCAGCGGCGGCAGCTCGCGGGCGATGCCGTCCACCTTCGCCTGCCGGGTGCGGACCATGAAGTCGTGGTTGTCCGGGTCGTACGAGATCGAGCCGGTCTTGTCGGCCTTCTCGATGCCGCCGATCCGGTGCTCGAGTCCCGGCGTGCCGGGCAGCGCCCAGGGTCGGGCCAGCGTCTGCGGGTCCCGCAGGTAGGGCAGGAACTCGCCGTCCGGGCCGTTGGGCTCGCGGGCGAACTCGACCCGCAGGTCGGGCAGGTCGTCCACGGACGGGACCTGCCAGGGTTCGGACCCGTTGGCCAGGTAGCCGTCGGAGAGCAGGAACACCGGCGTCCGGTAGGTCAGCGCGATCCGCACCGCCTCGATCGCGGTGTAGAAGCAGTCCGACGGAGACTTGGCCGCCACCACCGGCACCGGCGCCTCGCCGTTGCGCCCGAACAGCGCCTGCAGCAGGTCGGACTGCTCGGTCTTGGTCGGCAGCCCGGTCGACGGGCCGCCGCGCTGGATGTCGCAGATCACCAGCGGCAGCTCCAGCGACACGGCCAGGCCGATCGTCTCGGACTTCAGCGCGATGCCCGGCCCCGACGACGTGGTCACGCCCAGCGCGCCGCCGAACGAGGCGCCGAGCGCCGCGCCGATGCCGGCGATCTCGTCCTCGGCCTGGAACGTCCGCACGCCGAACCGCTTGTGCTTGGCCAGCTCGTGCAGGATGTCGCTGGCCGGCGTGATCGGGTACGCGCCGAGGAACAGCGGCAGGCCGGAGCGCTGCGAGGCGGCGATCAACCCGTACGCCAGGGCCGGGTTGCCGCTGATGTTCCGGTACCGGCCCGGCGGCAGCGGGGCCGGCTTGACCTCGTACGAGACGGCGAACGCCTCGGTGGTGTCGCCGTAGTTGTAGCCGGCCCGGAACGCGGCCACGTTGGCCGCCGCGATCTCCGGCCTGCGGGCGAACTTATCCTGCAGGAAGGAGATCGTGTGCTCGGTCGGCCGGTTGTACATCCAGGACAGCAGCCCGAGCGCGAACATGTTCTTGGCCCGCTCGGCGTCCTTCTTGGAGATGTCGAACTCGGCCAGCGCCCGCACGGTCGTCGAGGTCAGCGGCACGGCCTGGACCTGGAACTGGTCGAGCGAGCCGTCCTCCAGCGGGTTGGCCGCGTAGCCGGCCTTGGTGACCGCGCGGGTGGTGAACTCGTCGGTGTTGACGATCACCGTCGCGCCCGCCGGCAGGTCGGCCTGGTTGGCCCGCAGCGCCGCCGGGTTCATCGCGACGAGCACGTCCGGGGCGTCGCCCGGGGTCATGATGTCGTGGTCGGCGAAGTGGAGCTGGAAAGAAGAAACGCCGGGCAAGGTGCCGGCGGGGGCCCGGATCTCGGCCGGGAAGTTGGGGAGCGTCGACAGGTCGTTGCCGAACGACGCGGTCTCTGAGGTGAACCGATCGCCGGTCAACTGCATGCCGTCGCCGGAGTCGCCGGCGAAGCGGATGACAACGCGGTCGAGGCGCTTGACCTCTTTTTGCATGGCGTGTGCTGCCTCCAGAGGGCGCCCCATGGAAGGACGCCATCGACCATCTTACGAAAAAACGAGACCGCGGCAGCGCTGCGCATGATGTGACGCGCATTCGGTTCGGGGACGGACGGGTCCGTGCGGCGGCCGCAGGCCGGCAGAACGGCCCGGTCGGGGTCGGGGCCGGGTGCTGCCGGGAGCTCAGACGGGCTGGCCGAAGCCCGGATTCGGTCCGTCGGGCCGGCCGGCCGGGCGCACCGGGCGGCCGCCGGCGCCGTTGGCGCGCGCGGCCCGCGCGGCCTGCCAGCGGATCCACGCCACCGCGATCCCGGTGAACAGGATCCCCTCGAACACCAGCGACCCTGCGCTGGTCAGCGCGCCGATGACGATCAGGAGGATGCCGAAGCCGAGCAGGGCCCGAGCCGGCCACCGCCGGGTGCGCTCGATCCGCGGCCCCCGGCGCAAGCCCTGAGCGAAGCGCCGGTCGTCGGCCTTCAGGGCCTCCTCGATGCGCTGCAGCTCCTGCTGCTCGCGGTCGCTCAACATGGCCTCGTGCCCTCCCTGCCGCTCAGTACGCCGACACCCGTACCCGCGTGCGTACAGGCACAACCTGTGGATCAACACCGTCCCGGGTACCACGATATGTGGTACGCCGCACGCGTGTCTGCGGTTCGACCGCGTGAGGGTCGCGCCGGGCCGCGCACGGCTAGTCTCGGCCCGTGGCAGCGCGGTTCCCAGCCGGACGGTTCACCCTGTGGGTGCTCGACGTCGGGCTGGCCTGCTGCGCGGTGGAGGTGGTCGCCGCGTCGCTGCTGGCGTCGGCCGAGCCGGGTCCCGGACCGCCCGCCGGACGTGCTGGTCGTCGCCGGCACGCTCAGCGACACGATGGCCCCGGCGATCAAGCGCCTGTACGACGAGCTGCCCGAGCCGAAGCACGTGATCTCCTTCGGCGCCTGCGCCGACTGCGGCGGGCCGTACTGGGACTCGTACTGCGTGACCAAGGGGGTCGACCAGCTCATCCCGGTCGACGTGTACGTGCCTGGCTGCCCGCCGCGGCCGGAGGCGCTGCTGGACGCGCTGAGGGTGCTGGAGAGCCGGATCGATGCCCGCGCCGCCGGCTGACCGGCTGGCCGACCGGCTGGCCGCGCTGGTCGCCGGGGCGGTGCCGCACGTCGCCTTCGGCCAGCTCACCGTCGACGTGCCGGCCGCGGGCTGGGTCGCGGCGGCGACCGCGGCCCGGGACGACCCGCAGACCGACCTGTCCTGCTTCGACTGGCTGTCCGCGGTCGACGAGCTCGAGGCCGGCTTCGACGTGGTGCTGTCGGTCTACTCGGCCACCCACCGGCACCACGCGCTGCTGCGCACCCGGGTGCCGCGGGCCGAGCCGAGGCTCGACTCGCTGGTGCCGGTCTTCGCCGGGGCGGACTGGCACGAGCGGGAGACGCACGAGATGTTCGGCATCGACTTCGCCGGGCATCCCGGGCTGGCGCCCCTGCTGTTGCCGCCCGGCTTCGCGGGGCACCCGCTGCGGAAGGACTTCGTGCTGGCCGCCCGGGTGGCGAAGGCCTGGCCGGGGGAGAAGGAGCCGGGCGGGGACCGGCCCCGCCGCCGGGCCCGACCACTCGGCGTACCCGAGGACTGGGAGCAGCCGTGACCGACCCGCCGCCCGGCAGCCCGCCGCCGCGCAGCCGCGGGGTGATCGCGCTGCTGGAGCCGAACTGCACCTCCTGCATGCTGTGCGCCCGCGAATGCCCGGACTGGTGCATCTACATCGACTCGCACAAGCAGACCGTGCAGCCGCCCGGCGGTGGGCGCCCCCGGCAGGTCAACGTGCTGGACCGGTTCGCGATCGACTTCGCGCTGTGCATGTACTGCGGGATCTGCGTCGAGGTCTGCCCGTTCGACGCGCTGTTCTGGTCCCCCGAGTACGAGTACGCGGCCGGCGACGTCGCCGAGCTGACCCAGGAGCGGGAGCAGCTGCGCGAGTGGCTCGGATCGGTCCCGCCGACGGAGGGACCGGCCGGCTCACAGCGGGCTCGTGGCTGATCCACAGGGGGAACGCAGCTGTTGCTGAGAGCGTTGTCACCAACGTACGAACCTGCCAGAGGAAGGCCCCAGTGCACCGTCAGTTCAACGGGCTGAAGACCGCCGCCCTGCTCGGCCTGCTCTCGGCGATCATCATCGGCGCAGGGGCGCTGTTCGGCCGCGGCGGACTGCTCATCGGGCTCCTGCTCGCGCTCGGCACCAACGCGTTCGCGTACTGGAACTCCGACAAGCTCGCGCTGCGCGCCATGCGGGCCCGGCCGGTCAGCGAGGCCGAGGCCCCCGAGATCTACGCGATGGTCCGCGAGCTGTCCACGGCGGCGCGGCAGCCGATGCCCCGGCTGTACGTGAGCCCCACCAACCAGCCGAACGCCTTCGCGACCGGCCGCAACCCGCGCAACGCCGCGGTCTGCTTCACCGACGGCATCCTGCAGGTCCTCACCCCGCGCGAGATCAGGGCGGTGCTCGGCCACGAGCTCTCGCACGTCTACAACCGCGACATCCTGATCTCGTCCGTGGCCGGCGCGCTGGCCAGCGCGATCATGTTCCTGTCGCACCTGGCGATCTTCGGGGCGTTCTTCGGCGGCGGCCGGGACGACGACGACGGCCCCGGCGGCGCGGTCGGCATGCTGCTGCTGGTCGTGCTCGGACCGATCGCGGCGTCGATCATCCAGCTGGCGATCAGCCGCAGCCGCGAGTTCCAGGCCGACGCGTCCGGCGCCGAGCTGACCGACGACCCGCTGGCCCTGGCCAGCGCGCTGCGCAAGCTGGCCGCCGGCACTGCGGCGCTGCCGCTGCCGCAGGAGGACCGGATCGTGGCGCAGAGCCACATGATGATCGCCAACCCGTTCCGGCCGCAGGGGCTCGCGAAGCTGTTCTCCACCCACCCGCCGATGGAGGAGCGCATCGCCCGCCTGGAGGAGATGGCCCGCCAGCGCGGCCGCTACTGACCCCGCGTCACGCTCAGCGCAGCCCGCTGACCCGGAAATAGTCGAACATCGCGGTCGCCGGCGGGACGTTCCCGCCGTGTGAGACCAGCCCGATCCGCGGCGCCGGACCGGCCGGCAGCGTCCAGGTGCCGCCCCAGGTCCAGTGCTGCCCGTCCGGGCTGGACGCCGCCCGGAACCGGTGCTCGCCGGTGACTGGGTCGACGGTGTGCGCGAGCCGCAACCAGGTCGTCGTCGCGGGCGGGCCGAGCAGCGTCCCGCCGTACGACAGCGCCCCGGCGTACGGCATCTCCTTGCCGAACTCCACCTGCCGGGTGTCCCAGATCGCCACGTCCCCGACCCGGACGAACGAGTCGTCGCTCTGGTAGGCGACCAGCCCGGCCTGCTCGAAGTTGCGCACCGTGTCGACGCCGAGGTCGAGCCTCACCTTGGTCTCGACCAGGTAGTCGCCGGCCGGCGCGTCCCGCAGCAGCACCCCGGCGTCGTTGCCGGTGCCGACGAGGTCCGCCGCCTCGGTCGGCCAGTCGAGCGTGCCGCCGGCCACGGTCGCGGCCGGGTCCCGGCGCACCCACTGCCAGGCCGGGTCCAGCGCGGTGCCGTCGAACTCGTCCTCGACCAGCAGCTGCCCAGGCCGCGGTACCGGGAGCCGCCTGGCCACCGGCGCGAACAGCGGCGCCACGGTCAGGTCGGACACCCCGACCGGGACCAGCCGGCTGCCGCCGACAGACGCCGGCAGCGTGGCGGTGAGCGTGCCGTACGGATCGTTGAGCCCCACGTCGGTCACCGCGACCGTCACCGTGGTGCCGCGCACCCGCACGTCCAGCTCGTGCCGCCCGGCCGGGTCATAGCCGGCCGGCAGCATCAGCGAGCGCACCCCGGACCGGCTCACCACGGCCAGCGACCGTCCATTGAGGACGATCCCGGCGGTGAGCCCGAACGCGACCCCGGCGCGCGCGCCGACCCGGCCGCGGACCCGCACGTCGACCGGCACCGGCGTGGTCACCGGCAGCGAGCTGGCCACCGGTCCGGGCACCGGGCCGTCCGACGGGCCGGCCCCGGCGCGGACCACCGGCCAGCCGCCGATCCAGTCGAGCCGGTCGAGCAGCATCGGCCGCCGGTTGATGCCGAACGGCTCGTCGAGGTAGGGGTCGTTCCGGTCGATCGCGTGGTACGCCAGCCAGTCCTGCCCGGACAGGTCGGTGACCACCGCGTTGTGCCCGGCGCCCACCCACCGGTTGCCGTTCTGGCTGATCACCGGTGTCCCGCCGACCCGGGACTGGTTCAGCGACACACCGTTCGCGTCCGTGAACGGCCCGAGCGGGCTGCGTGACCGGCCGGCGAACACGCTGTAGCCGGTGGTCGGCCCGGCGCAGCAGTTCGCGGCCGAGGCGAACAGGTAGTACCAGCCGCCGTGCCGCACCACGTACGCGCCCTCGTAGCGGTTGTCGATCGCGACCCGGGTCGCCGCGCCGACCACGTGCAGCCCGTCGGGGGACAGCCGGGTGACGAAGATGCCGCCGAAGTACGAGCCGTAGTAGAGGTAGTGGCTGCCGTCGGTCGCGGTCAGCACGGCCGGGTCGAACGTCCACAGGAACCCGCCGCCCGGGGCCGGTCTCGGTGCGACCAGCGGCGTCCCGGAGTCGGTCCACGGGCCGGTCGGCGTCGGCGCGGTCGCCACGCCGACGGCCGAGTCGCCCGGGTCCGGGTCGAGCGTGGTGTCGGTGACCACGTAGTAGAGCAGCCAGCGGGTGCCGATCCGGCGGATGTCCGGCGCCCACAGCCCGGCGGTCGGCGTCGCCCAGGACGGCCGGGTCGCCGCGGTGAAGGCCGCACCCGCGTACGTCCAGTGCACCAGGTCGGTGGACCGCGCCTGCGGGATCGGCGCCGGCGCCTCGCCGGAGCGCAGCGGATCGCTCGTGCCGTAGGCGTACCAGGCGCCGTCGTCGCCGCGCACCACCGAGGGGTCCGCAAACGTGTCGGCGAACCCGGCCGAGACCGGGTTGACCAGGGCCGGCTCCGCGCCGGCCGCCGGCGGTGCGAGCCCGGCCAGAACGGCGACCGCCGCCGTGGCCGCCAACCAGGTACGCATCGCGCTCACCCCTTCGACCACCAGCACCGGCCATGGCCACCGGATAGCTCGTGGTGTACCCGCCCGGTGCGGGGTTAGCCGGGTGCCGGCCGCGGGCGTTGCGGCTGGCACCCCGCCCGCCGGCGCCGGCCGCTGGCTCCGGCCCGCTGGCTCCGGCCCGCTGGCTCCGGCCCGCCGGCGCCGGCGGTCAGAGCGAGCGCGGATCCCCCGCCTCGACCGCCCGGGCGACCTCCATGACGTACTGCCCGTAGCCGGACTTGCCCAGCGCCTCGCCGAGCTTGTACGCCTGGGTCGCGTCGATGAAGCCCATCCGCAGCGCGATCTCCTCCAGGCAGGCGATCCGCACGCCCTGCCGGTGCTCGAGCACCTGCACGAACTGGCCGGCCTCCAGCAGGCTGTCGTGCGTGCCGGTGTCCAGCCAGGCCATCCCGCGGCCGAGGTCCACCAGCCGGGCCCGGCCCTTGTCCAGGTAGGCCCGGTTGACGTCGGTGATCTCCAGCTCGCCGCGCGCGGAGGGGGTCAGTCCGGCGGCGATGTCGACCACGTCGTTGTCGTACAGGTAGAGGCCGGTGACGGCCTTGTTGGACTTCGGCCGGACCGGCTTCTCCTCGATCGACAGCAGCCGGCCGCTCGCGTCCGCCTCGGCCACGCCGTACCGCTCCGGGTCCCGGACGTGGTAGCCGAACAGCGTGCAGCCGTCCAGGTTCGCGACCTCCCGCTGGAGCATCTCGGCCAGGTCGTTGCCGTGGAAGATGTTGTCGCCGAGGACGAGCGCCGCGCTGTCGTCGCCGACGTGGTCGGCGCCGATGATGAACGCCTCGGCCAGGCCGTTGGGATGCGGCTGGGCCGCGTACGAGAGGGTGAGGCCGAGCTCGCCGCCGTCCCCGAGCAGCCGTTGGAACTGCGGCAGGTCGGTCGGCGTGGAGATGACCAGGATCTCCCGGATGCCGCCCAGCATCAGCACGGACAGCGGGTAGTAGACCATCGGCTTGTCGTAGACCGGCAACAGCTGTTTGGAGACGCTGCGGGTGATCGGATGCAGCCGAGTGCCGCTCCCCCCGGCCAGGATGATCCCCTTCACCGCACTTCCCTCCGCCACCCGGCAAGACCCGAAGACCCTACCCCGCGCCCACGTCCGTGCCGCACCGTTGCGGCGTGTTCACTCAGCGGTAGTTGGTGAACTGCAGGGGCACGTCGAGGTCGGCCGCCTTGAGGAGGCGGATCACGGCCTGCAGGTCGTCCTTCTTCTTGGCCGTGACCCGCAGCTGGTCGCCCTGGATCTGCGCCTGCACGCCCTTCGGTCCCTGGTCCCGGATCCGCTTCGCGATCGACCGCGCCTGGTCGCCCTCGATGCCCTGCTTGATCGACGCCGAGACCTTGTAGATCTTGCCCGACGCCTGTGGCTCGCCCGCGTCCAGCGACTTGAGCGAGATGCCCCGCTTGATCAGCTTCTCCTTGAAGACCTCCAGCGCGGCCTTGAGCCGCTCCTCGCTGTCGGCCTGGAGGGAGACGGCCTGCTCGCCGGCCCAGCTGATCGACGCGTTCGTGCCCCGGAAGTCGAACCGCTGGGACAGCTCCTTGGCCGTCTGGTTGAGCGCGTTGTCGACCTCCTGCCGGTCGACCTTGCTCACGACGTCGAAGGATGAGTCCGCCATGGCCCCGACGGTACCCACCCCGGGCCGGCGGCGTGCCGCCCGGGTGTGAACGATCCCCGACGCCCCTGTATCCTGCTCCACCGACGCCGGCTCGACCCGGCGCACGGCAGGTTGCCCGAGTGGTCAAAGGGAGCGGTCTGTAAAACCGCCGGCTCAGCCTACGTTGGTTCGAACCCAACACCTGCCACCAGCTGGTCTTTCGCCCCTCGGAGCGATCTTTGACCTGCCTCTCCGCCCCGGCGAACCCCGGAACCACCCCGGAGCCGAGGACGGCGAGGTTGCGCCGCCAGGCAGGAGGGCTGTCTGGGCCTGACAGTCAGGGTTCCTCCTGCAGTCGTCCCATGCGAGGAGTTGCTGGTGGCCGAGGGTGCACACTCGGAAGTGTGTGTCACGTGATGCCTCCGTGGGTTCAATCCCCAGCCGCACCACTCTTGACCAAACCAAATGCTGGGATGCGTAGCGCCGCCGCGCTGCGCCAGATGGGCCCAGTCGGTCCACCGGGTAACGGACAACGTGTGTTTACAGCCGATGGTCGCGAAGGAGAACGAAGCTATGGGAAAGGTCCGCACAGGGCACGCAACATCGCTGGACGGGTTTATTGCAGGGCCGAACGACGGTCCTGAAGCGCCCATGGGTGAGGGCGGCGAGCGGCTCTTGGCGTGGTACTTCGGCGGCGACACCGAATACCGGCTGCCTAATACGGAGATGGTGTTCAAAGTCTCGCCGCAGACCGCCGAGTTCCTTAGCGAGACGCGTACAACGACCGGGGCGTTGGTAACCGGGCGGAGGACATTTGACCTCACCCGTGGGTGGGGTGGCAGACACCCTCTAGACGTACCGGTCTTCGTTCTTAGCCACAAGGCTCCACCAGAGTGGGTGGACGAAGGATCGCCCTTTACGTTCGTCAGCGACGGCCTCGAAAGCGCTGTAGCGCAAGCGAAAGCGATCGCAGGCGACAAGGACGTCGGCGTGATCGGCGCGAACCTCGTGCAGCAGTGCCTCAAAGCGGGACTCCTCGATGAGATCCACCTAGACCTGGTACCCGTCGTACTCGGTGGCGGCGTCGGATTATTCGACCACCTAGGCACCCAGCCGATCGAGCTGGAGCGCACCCGCGTGATCGAGGGCGCAGGAGTCACGCATCTTACATTTCGCGTCTCAAAGTGATAGCGGCGGGATCGCAGCCCACCATCCTCCCTGAGCCGGACCAGCGTGGCGTGATCGCGCATGCTCAGCAGCGAGTTCGCAATCATGTGGATTGGGGCCTGGCTGTCGGGGCCTGCGGTGGCGGACTCCTGCCCAAGCGGCACGATCGACAGCAGACTGACGGCGGCGACCGCGTAAAGGGCGCCTTCGATCGCTCGGAAGATCACTGATCCCAGCGCCAGGGTGGCGTGAACCCCCTTCAGAACCGGGTAGAGCGCGATAGCGATGCCGACACTGGTGCCTGCCGCGGCTAGGTAGAGGAGCACGGAGGCGGCGAGTCGGTCGGGATGGTGCGCGACTGCCGTCAAGTAGTTCCTCCCGCTCAGGGTGGGGTCGAGCGCGGCCGCTCCCAGTGCTGCGAGGGTTGCCGCGACGAAGAGTGCTCCGGTCGCGATCGAGCTGGTCCGAGTTGGGTTCACAGTGGGCTCCGAACGTCGCGTGCTGGTGGGAGATGCGCTTCTGTCCGCGACACGTCGGCGTCGAGGCTCGTGCATGTACTCGGTTCCGAGGGCGCGGACGCGCACGGGAGGCGTATTCCGATGTCGCGGATCGCGACGGTCACGGCCGCACTCTCCGTGTTTCGTAGGCCCAGATAGCTATCTCGACGCGGTTTCGCGCACCGATCTTGCTCATGAGGCTGGCGATGTGGAACTTGACGGTGCTCATGCTGATGTAGAGCTCTGCGGCGATCTCGGCGTTCGACCTGCCCTGGGCGACGGTCACGGCGACTTCTTCCTCACGCTCGGTCAGGGGGGCGATCGGTTGTCTGGGGTGGGTGGCTGGTGCGGCGTCGGCGAGGCGGGCGAGCAGGCGGGCGGTGACACTGGGCGCGATCAGGGCGTCGCCCTCGGCGGCCGCCCGGATGGCGTGGACCAGCAGGTCCGGACCGGCGTCCTTGAGTAGGAAACCCTTCGCGCCGGCTCTGAGCGCGTCGGTGACATGGTCGTCGGTGTCGAAGGTGGTGATGATGACGACGGCCATTGGATCCTGCACGTCGGGTCCAGCGAGCCGGCGCGTTGCCTCGACGCCGTCGAGGTTCGGCATTCGGATGTCGAACAGGCACACGTCGGGGCGTAGCCGGTGAGCGAGTGCGATGGCCTCGTTGCCGTCGGCGGCCTGGCCGACGACCTCGATGTCGGGCTGGCCGTTGAGGATGGTCGTCAGTCCCGCCCGGATGATGTTTTGGTCGTCGGCGATGAGGACCCGGATGCTCATCTCGGGGCCTCGTGTCGCGGGATGGTCGCCTGGACCGTCCAACCTCGGGCGGGGTTTGGCCCTGCCTCGAGGGTTCCTCCGAGCAGGGACACGCGCTCGGCCATGCCAACGAGGCCATAGCCCGGCTGCCGGGGGCCGGACAGGGTGTGTTCGCCGTCGTCGGTGACGTTCAGGCGCACTGTGCCCCGGTCGCCGGTCACCAGCACGTGGACGCGAGTCGCGTGCCGTGCATGGCGCTTGGCGTTGGTGACGGACTCTTGGGCGACCCGGAACAGTGCTGCCTCGACCGCGGGCCGTAGGTCGTCAAGATCGCCGCGACGATCCACGTCGACCCTGATGCCCGCGCCCCCCTCGGAGGTCACCAGTGTTTCGATGTCGGCGACCCCGCGTGCAGGGGCCCCCTCGGGCGCACCGTGGTCTCGGCGAAGGGTTCTCACCATGGTGCGCATCTCGGCTAACGCACGTGACGCTTCCTGCTCGATGAGTGCGAGCGCCTCGGCCGCGCCGTCCTGGTCGCCTGTGTGAGCCAGGAACTGCCCGGCCTGGGCCTGCACGGCCATGGCCGAGACGTGATGGGCGACGGTGTCGTGCAGCTCACGGGCGAGGGTGTCGCGCTCGTGGAACCGAACCCGGTCGAGTTGCTGGGCGCGGACGATGCGCTGGTAGCGGACTGCCGTTCCACTGCGCCGGTCAGGAGCAGCAACGCGAGGCCGAACACGGCATCGGTGGCACCGTGGAAGTCGGTGGTCACACTGACCAGGACGATGGTCTGGAACTCGTCCTGCAGCAGCGGGTCAAGCCCGGAGGTCGGCTCGTCGAGCACCAGAAGGTCGGGTCGATGCATGAAGGCGAGCACCAGCCCGATCTTCTGCCGGTTGCCCTTGGACAGGGTCCGTACCGGGCGGTCCAGCTCGGCGGCGAAGCGCTCGACGAGCTTGTCGCAGTAGCTCAGCTCGCACAGCCCACGCGCTCGGGCGAACCGGTCGAGGTGCTGACGGCCGGTCAGCCGTGGGTACAGAGCGAGCTCGCCGGGCAGGTAGCCGACGCGGCCATGGATGGCGACGGCGTCGTCCGGCCGCGGCTGCGTCACCCACCACGGCTCCGCCCACCCCGACCACGGCTCAGGCGCCGGTCGACCCCCTGGTCGATGTGACCGCCGATCCCGACAAGCTCGTGCGCATGCGGGTGACGGCCGGATTCCTCTTCTGGGAGGGCCTCGGAGTGGGAGCTGGGTCCCGCGACCCGCGCCGCCTCCGGCACCGGCGTGCTGTTCGGGCACTACGGTTACGCCGCGGGCTACCCCAGACCCGTGGCGCTCAGCTTGCCTCGCGTGGACAGGAGGACGGACCGTGACCGTCGACGTACGACCGGAGGTGCTGATCCACCGGCCCCGGGCCGACGTGGCCGCGGTCATGTTCGACCCCGCGAACGACCTTCGCTGGACCGGTGGCATCACCTCCAGCCGCCCGGACCGGCCCGGTCGCCTGCAGCAGGGGGCGACCGTCGTACGCAGCGCCAAGTTCCTGGGCCGCAGCTTCGACTACGGCTACGTCGTCACCCGGCACGAGCCGGACCGACTCGTCGAGATGCGGGTCGAGCGACCCTTCCCGATGGTGGTGCGCTACGAGCTGGACGACGCCCAGGACGGGACGTCGGTCGCCATCCACGCCGTCGGCACACCCGGCCGGTTCTTCGGCTGGGCCGCACCACTGATGGCCCGACAGGTACGCCGGAGCATCACCTCCGACCTCGCACGGCTTCGCCACTACCTCGAAACCTGACCGTCCACCGCTGACCGGCGTGGGTCAGTCGACGCGGAGGGCGGCTCGGACGAGGGTCGCGTTCTGTGCGAGGACCTCGAGCCAGGAGTTCATCCGCTCGGCGTTGGTGAGATCGCGCCAGTGCCGGAAGAGCGGGGTCGCGTCACCGAGCGGCAGCCGGCCGACCCCCTCGTGGATCTCCAGGGTGAACGACACCAGCTCCGGTCCGTACGCCTGGACCGCGGTCCGCACGATGGCGGCCAGGCCGGTCGGTCCGTAGAGCGGGTCGAGCGACCACCGGCGGCCGTACTCGAACGGCACCGGCAGCCGGGTGAGGAAACCCTTGTGGTCGGAGAGCCCGCGGACGAGCGGGTGCCCGTCGTGCAGGTGGTAGTGCACCGGCCGGCCCTGGCCGGCCAGCGCCCGGGTCAGGTCCAGCACGGCGGTCAGCCCAGCCGCGACGGCGGCCTGTACGTCGGTGACCAGTGCCGGCAGCCGCCCATCGTCCGGCTCGAGCGCGGCCAGGTCGACGCCGGCGTCCGGACGCGCCCTGGCGAAGTGCCGCCGGGCCTCGCGGATGCCGACGTGTCCGGTGTCGAGGCACACGCCGACCCGCTCGACCTTGGCCAGCCGGCGGCCGATCTCCACGAACTCGGGAATCTCGCACCCGGCGGCGTACTCGACGAAGAGGCGGGCCGGTCCGGACCGCTCGAGCGCGTCGGACAGCTCACCGGCGGCGGCCTCCAACTCGTCCAGCCGCTCCGGCAGGTCCGCGCGGTCGTGCACGACGAAGGCGGAGACCCGGCTGCCGAAGCGGCGGGCGAATCCGGCGACGACCCGCCGGTCGGCCGGTCGCAGCACGTCGATCTGCCGGGACAGGTGCACGGTCGGACGGCGACCACCGGACGGCGCGAACGCGAGCAGCCCGTCCAGCTCGTCCGGCGAGCCCGCATACGCCTCGGCGGCCAGCCCGGCCTGCTCGAAGCGGAGCCGAGCGAGTCGCAGCAGCGCGTCGTCTCCGTCGATCCGCCGCTGGAACAGCGCGTGCAGCGGCGGAACGGGTGGCGCGGTCATGGGTCTTGTCTACCAGCCGAGGTCTCCTGTGCCGGCAACGTGAACAGGTGCACGGACTGGTCCTTCGTCCGGTACCGGGCCGGCTGGGTCGGCTTCGCCCGGTCGGAGACCACCACCACCTCGTCGTCGGTCAGCCAGGACACGCCCTCGACCGTGCCGTAGAGCGTGCGGCCCTGCCCGTCGGTCGGGAAGGAGTAGGTGATCCCCTCGTCGAGGAGGTCCCAGCTCGAGGGCGCGAATCGGCCGACCCACAGGCCGGAGGACTCCTGGGAGACGACCGCCACCCGGTCGCCGGCCACGCTGATGCTGCTGTAGTCGATGAAGCGGAGGCTCGCCGGCAGCCGGATCGTGTGCCGCCGTTCCCACTGCTCGGGTCCCTCGACGAACACGTGCACCCGCCCTCCCCCCGGGCGTCGGCTCTCCTCGCCGCCCCGACAGCGGTTGCCCTCGCACAACCCGAGCAGGTAGGTGCCACCGTTCCGATGCACGCAGGTCAGGCCCTCCAGGCCCTTGTTCGGCCGGTCCAGCGGGAAGTCCAGCCACCGGGTCGCCAGCGGGCGAAGATCGTGGTCGAGCTCGTGTACCTGGGCCAGGTAGTCCCCGGACGGATGGCGCACGGCCTCGACCAGTACGAGGAACCGGCCGTCGGCGGGGTCGCGGGCGATGTCCTCGTAGCCGACCGGGCCGGCGGGCTGGCGGATCAGCCTGGTCGAGGGGTCGCCGGCGATCAGCGCGGGGTTGATCCGGGCGATGTGCGGGACGTTGTCGAAGATCACCCAGAACCAGCCGGCGAACGACAGGACGCCGCTGGCCTCGAAGCGGTCTGCGCCGCCGGCCACGCCGGCGAGCAGGTCGGCGACCTTCGCCTCCCGCAGCAGCCGCAACACCGGCGATCCGGTCGTCGCGTCGGCTGTCGCGGTGGCGCCCTCCCGGCTCACGCCAGCCCCGGCAGGGGTTCCGGCGAGGTGGGGAACGTGGCGCCGCTGGACCCGCTCGGATCGGCACCGCGGGCCTGAGTGAGCTGAGCCCGCGCGGTGTCGTACCGCATCCGTACGTAGTGGTGGATGCCGAGGGCGAACTCCTCGCCGTGGCGCAGCTCCTGCTGGGTGAAGCCGTTGCGGTAGACCTCGTCGTTCGTGAACTGCCGACCCGTGAACGGCGCACCGTACGGCGTGTCCGCCTCCAGGTACGCCCCGCGCGAGACCCGGTCCCACAGTCCCCCGCCGCCCGCGCCGAGCACGGCGTCGACCGCGTCCGGGGTGAAGACGGTGTCGAGCAGGTGCTCGACGTGGTCGAGGTAGTAGCGGCGGAAGTCCCGATGACGCAGCAGGTTCTGCACGAGCGGGAGGTGCGACCTCTTGCCCTCGTGGCCACCGTTGCGGCGCCAGTACGCCGCGGTGTTGGCCGGCCAGTCGAGCAGCTCGGTGTGCTGCCAAGCGGCTCCGACGTAGTCGATGCCGAAGGTGTTGTCGTAGTCCCACGGGACGAAGGTGAAGTATGGCGCGGAGACGACGTCGTCCTCGCCGCCGGCCCGGCCGGAGTTGTAGAGGTAGTAGTTGGCCGGAGTGGCGAAGTAGTTGTCCCAGGCGCCGATCAGCACGTTGACCCCGGCCCAGCGCAGGAACGCCTCGACGGCGAAGACCTCCCGTACGGAGCCGGCGAACGCGTCGGTGCCGAACCGGTCGTCGCCGCCGGTCAGGCCGACTCCGTTGATCACGCGGATGAACTGGGCCAGGTCGTCGTAGCGGTCGGCGCCGGCGGCGCGGGAGTAGGACTTGAGCCGGTAGGTGGGGTCGTCGCCGTCCGTCCTGTACTGGCGGCCGCTGTCGTCCCCGTCCGCACCGACCCGATGCTCCAGCGTCCCCGGGCCGATCTGTCCACAGTAGACCTTGTACAGACTGCCCCGGGAGTTGCCGGCGAAGTGCTCCTTGAGGAACGCGCGGTCGACCTGCTCGATGACCGAGAACAGGCCGCGGTAGGCCCCGTTGATCCCGAACCTGGCGTACGTGTGGCGCGATGCGGGGACCGCGGCCTGCCGGAACAGCCGCCAGGCCAGTGCTTCCCGCATCTGCGAGGGGTCGTTGTACATGGACTTCAGGTTGAGGCAGGTCATGCCGGCGACCTTGTCGTCGCCCGGGTCGAGGTCGATCTTCCACGACCGCTTGGGCGCGTCGAATGTGCGGTTGCCGCTGTTGACCAGGGAGAACCGCGTCGTGTCGAGGAGCACCTCGGCGGCGCCCGCAGGCGGCAGATGCCGGGTGTCGTGTGGGTCGGTCTCCCACAGCCGGAGGCGGGCACCGTCCGGCGCGACGACCGGATCCTTCAGCGGCCTCGGCGGATAGACCTTGCCCGCCGGCCAGCCCCGCACGTCGACGACGTACGTCGACCGGTCGAAGAACTCGTCCTGCCGGCTCCGCGTCATCGCCGCAGCCGCTGCACCTAGACCGTCCATCGAATCTCACCCCGTGCCCCATACGGGACGTCGCCCTGCGCTTGCAGACATGAGCATCTCGAGGGCAGTCAGATACCTCTCGGCGGAATTTGTCGCCCCGGCCACCGGTCGGTAGGCGCTTGGGCCGGAAAGGCAGCTGGCTGACCTGCTGTGTCAGCGCGGGTCGAGAATCGGCAGCAGGTCGCGGAAGTCGGTGATCGTGTGGTCGGGGACGCAGTCCGGGAAGACCTCGGCGTCCTGGTCGGCGTCGAAGAGCACGGTCCGCATGCCGGCGTCCCGGGCTCCGTAGATGTCGCGGTACAGGTCGTTGCCGACGTAGACGACGTGCTCGGCGGCCACGCCGAGCTCGTCCAGCGCGAGTTGGAACAGCCGCCGGTCGGGCTTGCGAAACCCGTGGTCGCCGGACACGACGATCGGGTCGAAGTAGTCGAGGAGTCCGACCTTGTGCAGCTCGCCGCGGGCCCACGCGCTCTGCGCGTCGGTCACGACGGCGAGCGGCACGCGCTCGCGCAGCACGCCGAGCACCTTCTTCACGTGCGGGTAGAGGCTCAGCCGCCGGCGCGAGATGCCCCGACACATCTCGGCCAGGAAGAGCGGCATCTGCTCCAGCTTGGCGGTGGGCAAGGCGCGGGTGAACTCACTCCGGTGCATCTGGATGATGTCCCGCCAGATGGCTACCGCGTCATACTCCGGGTGCTCCTGCCCATTGGTCCGCTGCTGCTCCTTGAGCAGCTGGAAGTACAGCTCCCGGACCTCGTGCCGGCGTAGGTCGATGCCCTGATAAGTGAGGAAGTGGGCCGCCGCCCGGAAGACGTGAGCCGCGTCGTCCTCGGTGAGGATCCTGATCAGGGTGCCGTTCACGTCGAAGGCCACCGCTCGGACGTCCATGCGCCGCAACACTCCCTGCCGCGCAGCGCCGGCGCGGGTCGTCGGTCCTGGCTGGATGCATCAGGGTACCGCCGCGCCCGCGTCGGTGGTCATGCGGCGCGGAGCATCTCCTTCGCCTGCTTGACGAGCTGTCCGCCGTACTCCCGGTCGATGTAGTCGTTGCGGGCGATCCGAAGCAGGTTCAGCGCCATGTAGTACGGCAGCCGTGCGGTGATCGACCGGAACGTGTCCTCGCAGTCAGGGAAATGGGAGCTGTACTGCCAGAGGAAGTGACCGATGAACGGCTCTGCCCGCTCCCGGTCGCCGGTCGCCCGCATGAACGCGTGCTGCAGCTCGCCTGCGACCCGGCCGACGTCGAAGATGCGGTCGCCGCGCTTCATCCGCTCCAGGTCGATCGCCGCGACGTCCAGCCCGGGACCGAAGAGGAAGTTCGCCGGAGTCGCGTCGCCGTGCAGCCAGACCTGCCGGTCCTGCCACATCCGCGGCCGCTCCCGCCAGCGGTCACGCAGCCACGACAGCTCGTCGACGTCCCATTGCCCGATCCGGTCGGCCCTGGTCAGACGGCCCACGACGGTGTCGAAGTAGCGGCAGTCGGCGTCGAAATCGACGGTCGCCCCGTTCGCCGTCCGGTTGTGCTGGGTAGCGAGGTAGGACGCCAGCGCCCGCAGCCGCCAGAACAGGTGCGCGTCGTCCCGGTGCCGGGTGGCTCGCCCGATGGCGTGGCTGAACTCCTCGCCGGAGTAGTACTCGACCGCCAGCACGCCGTTGATCTCCCGACTGAACCCCAACGGTCGGATGACGTGGTGCGGCGACCCGATCAGGTCGTACCTGCGCAGCGTCTCGAGCCCGTCGTATTCCTGACGCGCCATCCGCGCCGCCTTGTCCCGATCCCAGCCGAATCGTGGGCCGTAGAACTTGCAGATCACCTTGGTGCGGCTGGACTTCTCCTCGTAGCGGTAGACCTCGTTGCTGCCGGAGAGCCGGAAGACGCGGAACGCCGGTCGCACCTCGCGCAGGCCGAAGTGGTCCCGAACGATCCGGCCGAGGAAGTCGTGCAGCGGGTCGTGGTCGGCGACGTACCCTAGATATCGCCCCTTCATCGTCGTCCCCCCAGTCACGCGGCCGACCGTTGAAGTCGGGTCGTACGAGCCGCGCCCTACCGGACAAAGAGACGGTACGGACCGATGATGATACGGGCCGTCCGGTCCTCAGCCGCGGTCACAGACCACGAGGCCGCCCAGCGCGCGGACGCGTGCCCGCGATTCGGCAGCCCGCACGTGGCGCGACGGCGCATCACGGGCACGTGCCGACCGCTGCGTCGTCGCCGGCGGCAGCCGGTTCCGGCCGTATCACCAGGCCGACCTCGAGGCTCTCCCGTCGGGGGTGGGAGCAATGACCGCGGACATCACGGAGGTCGGTCTGACCGAGCTGCTGCATCTCCCCCGGATGCAGGTGCGGGTCGAGCGGGTCGGTCCCGGACGGCAGGGCGGCCCGCTGCTCGCCGTGCTCGGGATATTGCTGATCGGGTTGGCGTTGTGGGGGTGGGCCGAGCAGACCCTCGGTTGGAGCGTGTTCGGGTTGTCGGCTCTCGGCGCCACCGTGACCATGACCGGTCTGGGTCTGGCAGCGCATTCCCAGCTGGACCAGGCGCCCGAGGACGCCGAGCCGAGCAGTCCGCCGGACGCGAGGGTGCTCGCCCGGTCCGCGCGTCACGGACGTCGCTGATGCCGTGTCGTCTCGCTGGATGAGCTCCTTCGAGCGATCGACCCGAGACACCGATCGGCGGCTGGCTGGGCCGGGTGGGTCTTTCGGCTCTGCGGCGTTGCCATCGGGACGGGGACCATGGTGGGGTGAGCGGGTTGCGTGGCGGCAAGCAGATGCTGCTGTTCGTCTCATCCGTCGCGCTGCTGGCGGCGGGTGCAGCGGCGTGGCTGCTGGGTCTGGAGACGCCGGCGGCCGTGCTGTGGTTCGGTGACACGGTCTTGGGCCTGGCCGTCTCGCTGTTGTGGATGGCGGCCGCGGCGCGGCGGCGTCAGCCGAGTGTCGACGTGATCGCGGTGCTGGCCCTGGCTGGTGCGCTTGCGGTCGACGAGCCGTTCGCCGGTGCCGTGATCACGGTGATGCTCGCGAGCGGGCAGCTCCTGGAGGCCCGGGCGGCGCGGCGGGCGCGGCGGGAGCTGAGTCTGTTGGTGCAGCGGGCCCCGCGCACGGCCCGGCGCCGCGTCGGGGACCGTGTCCTGGAGGTTGCGGTCGACGATGTCGTCGTCGGCGACCGCGTGCTGGTGGGCGCGGGCGAGATCGTTCCGGCCGACGGGCGGCTGCTGTGCCCGGCCCTGCTGGATGAGTCTGCGCTGACCGGGGAGCCGCTGCCGGTCGAGCGGGGCACCGGTGACGATGTCCGCAGCGGTGTGGTCAACGCGGGTCAGCCGATCGACCTGGTCGTGACGGCACCGGCGTCGGCGTCGACGTATGCCGGTGTGGTGCGCCTCGTCGAGCAGGCGCAAGCCGCGTCGGCGCCGTTCGTGCGCACGGCGGACCGCGTCGCCCTCTTCTTCGTCCCGGTGACGCTGGTCCTCGCCGCGGTGGCCTGGGCGCTCAGTGCCGACCCGGTCCGGGCGGTGGCGGTGCTCGTCGTCGCGACGCCGTGCCCGCTCCTTCTCGCGGCACCGATCGCGATCATGTCCGGGCTCTCTCGTACCGCCCGCATCGGTGTCGTGGTCAAGGGTGGCGGCGCTCTCGAACGTCTCGCGGGCGGGCAGGTGATGCTCTTCGACAAGACCGGCACGCTGACTCAGGGGCGTCCGGCGCTGGGCGACGTCGTCGTCGCCGGCGACGGCCTGGACGGTGACGAGTTGCTCCGGCTCGCGGCATCCCTTGACCAGGTCTCGCCGCACATCCTGGCCAGTGCGATCGTCACCGCCGGCACCCGTCGCGGGTTGGCCCTGCAGATGCCCGACTCGGTCCGGGAAGTCCATGGCTACGGGTTGGAAGGGACGGTCGGCACCCACCGGGTCAGGCTCGGGAAGGCGTCGTGGATCGTCGGCGAGCACCCGCCATCGTGGGCCCGGCAGCTGCGCCGACGCGCCGATCTGGACGGCGCACTGACGGTATTCGCCGCCGTCGACGACCATCCCGCGGGCGCCTTCCTGTTCGAGGACGCGATCCGGCCCGACGCGCCCCGGATGGTGCGGGCGTTGCGCAACGCCGGGATCCGCCGGGTCGTGTTGGTCACCGGGGATCGCGCCGACATCGCTGACATGGTCGGCCGCGTCGTCGGCGTGGACGCCGTGCTGGCCGAGTGTGATCCGGCGGAGAAGCTCGCCGCGATCGGGCGCGAATCGGTGCACGGCCAGACGATCATGGTCGGCGACGGGGTCAACGACGCTCCCGCACTCGCGGCCGCCGGGTCCGGGGTCGCGCTCGCCGCGCACGGGGCCACTGCCTCGTCCGAGGCCGCCGACGTCGTGCTCACCGTCGACCGGATCGACGCCCTGGCCGATGCGATCTTCATCGCGCGCCGCTCGCAGCGGATCGCGCTGCACGCCGTCCTCGTCGGCATGGGGCTGTCGCTGGCCGCGATGATCGTCGCCGCAGCCGGATACCTCCCGCCCGCGGCGGGCGCGCTCCTGCAAGAGGCCATCGACGTGCTGGCCATCGGGATCGCCCTGCGCGCCGTGCTGCCCGGCGCAGTCCACACGATCACGATGCCCCCCGCAGACATCGCCACCGCGCTGCAGCTGCGGATCGAACACGACGCCATGCAACCGGTGATCGAGGAGATCCGATCGGTGGCCGACGCACTGTCCACACGTGACCCCGACCTCGGCCCGGCGCGGGCCCTGCTCCACCAGCTGACCGAGGGACTGCTTCCGCACGAACGAGCCGACGAAGCACTCCTGGTGCCCCTCGTCGCACGTGCACTCGGCGGCACGGACGCCACGGCGGCCATGAGCCGCACTCATGCGGAGATCGAGCACCAGGTGAGCCGCCTGCGACGACTTCTCACCGACCTCGACAACGAGACCGTCCAACCCGAAGACGTCGTCGAACTGCGCCGCCTGCTCTACGGGCTCTACGCCGTGCTCCGACTGCACAACGCGCAAGAGGAAGAGGGCGCCTTCAGCCTCGTACCGAACGGGGTGGCCGACGCGCACGCTCCCGCCAAGCTGGAACCGCGCAAGGATCGAGTCCCGCCGAGCGATCGTGCAGCGGGCTGACTCCTCGTCCAGTTGCCGGCTCCGGCAGGTTCGGGCGACTGAGCGCCGTCACCGACCGCGCAGCCGGGCCGCGCGGGCGGCGGCAGGTGCGGCCGCGATGGCGACCAGCGCAACGGGCCAGAGCCGGCCGTGCCGCAGGTCGTAGTCCTCGCGCAGGGTGGACCAGCTCTGCCTGGCGACGTAGTGACCGAAGCCGGACTCGAAGCCGACCGTCATCGCCGTCCACATCAGACCGATCCCGACGGCGGAGCGGGCAGTGCGGATCGGCAGGCGTCGCTCCACCGCGCGGGCGTACGGCAGCAGCGTCGCGATCAGCGCGACGGTCGAGACCTGGTGCGCCCGCTGCTCGCCGAGCCGGCCGGTGTAGAGGCCGCGGGTGATGCCGTTGGCGGTCGCGAGCGCGGCCATCCCGGCCCAGGCCGCCGCCCACGGCCCGTACGGCGCGCCGGGCTCGTCGTCGGTCATGCTGCACATCATCCCCCCGGCGCAGCGGCGCCTCAGTGCAACGGTGCCGGTTGGAGAGCCACGAACGGGTGGGTGCGGCTGAACTCGCGGGCCGTGTCGTCGTCGCGGAGGTCTCCCCAGCCGAGGACGGTGCTGATCAGCCGCAGCCGCCGCGGGTGCTCGCGGCGGAAGTGGGCGACCACCCCGACGCTCTCGTCCTCGGAGAGGAACCG
This sequence comes from uncultured Actinomycetota bacterium, assembly GCA_963803135.1. Taxonomy (GTDB): domain Bacteria; phylum Actinomycetota; class Actinomycetes; order Mycobacteriales; family CADCTP01; genus CADCTP01. The sequence continues at coordinate 453,750 of CAWDLH010000001.1, forward strand.
GTGTTCCGGGGTGTAGGACTCGCGTCCAAGCTGGACGCGGACCGCGGGGCCGGCGCGGAGGTTGCGAACCCAGTCGGCGTCCGGTCCCCACGCGGAGCAGATGACCGCCTCGTGCTGGTCCGGGTCGTACCGCAAGACCATCGCTACCGTCGAATGCGGCTGCCCTGTCTTGCGTCCGGTGTGGACCAACAGGAGGAACGTCCGGCCGAGGAGCCATCCGGCGTCGTGGCGGTAGGCCCGCAGCGGCATCCGGAAGACCGCGAGGGCCAGCCGGCCGGGCTTGCGGCGCAGGCCGAGCAGCGCCTTCGGGGAGTGGTGGTCGGGCGGCGACGCGACGGACCTGTTCACGGCGATGACCTCCTCGATCGGTGCAGCGTGCGACCCGCCGGGCTGAGGGTCATCCAGCGGCGCGTTGTCCGCGCACGACCTCCTCGACCCGGGCGCGGAACACCCGCCAGCGCCGTTCGCTGTCGTGTTCGGCCCCGGCGGAGTCGCAGCAGACGTCGGCGGCGTGCCCGATGATCTCCGCCGCGGAATACAGGCGGGCCGCTGAGACCCGCGGGCCGGCCAGATCGGCGCGCAGTGCGGCGGGACTGAAGTCGACGCAGTCGAGCATCTCGGCCGCGCGCCGCAGCAGACGACCGGCCAGCGTCGTCAGGTTCGCCGCCTGCCAGTCGTTCGCGATGATGCGGTGCCGCTCGCCCATCACATCGGCCAGCTCATCGATCGCGACCAGTGCCGTGGCCATGTCCCAGGACGCCTGCATCGCCGCGGCGAGCCACTCTCCGCTCGCGTGTGCATCCTCGGCGAACGTGCGCAGGTCCCGGATGAGGCGGCTGATCTCTGGCGGCTCACCGTCGCCTTCGAGGAAGAGCACACCGTCCAGTTGGATCGCGTCCGGTGCGTTGAGATCCTCGGCGCCCTCGAACGGGCTCAGCGCGGCCCGGGTCGACGGCTCGGCCGTCGTCCACCGGTCCGCCAGCGCCTGCAGCGTCCGACTGTGCCGCTGGAGCACGACGGCCTGCTCGCGCGGCGAGGACGAGTAGAACTTCTCGTGGTCGCGGTGGAACTTCGCGAGGTTCAGCACCGCCTCGAGCAGTGGATTGCCCTCCTGCGCCGCGGCGGCCGTTGTGGTCGCTACCGTGGTGTTCCGCGTCATCCGACTCGCCTCCGTGACCGATCCGCCCGGCGGACAACTGCGCCCACCACGCCGCGGGCACGCCGCCGTGCAGGTCCGCAATGCCATCGTCCGGCCTGGCGCGCCGCCGATGAAGGGCCATACGACTCTCCCTGCAAGCTGGCCGCCGTCGCCCGCCGCCACCACCCTCCGCGATGACCACACTCTCGTACCCAGGGTCGAAGGTCCCGGGCAGAGAGGTCGGCCGGCCGTGTCGGGATGTCCTCCCCGCCGCCTAGGGTCGGGAGGGGGACGAGCCCGAGGAGGCGCGTCGTGGCGACCAGGGTCGACCGCAGGAGCACGACCGTGGCACCGGAGCGGGCAGCGCCGGGCCAGGACCGGGCGGTGACCCTCGCCGGCGCGCTGCTCGCCACCACCGGCATCGGAGTCGTCCTGTCGACCATCACGAACGAGGCGCTCTATCCGGCCGAACGGCATTACAACACCTTCGCCGACACGATCAGCAACCTGAGCGGCACCGAGCCGCCGGACAGCTACACAGTCCAACCGAACCGGCTGATCTTCGTCGTCACGATGACGGTGGCCGGGGTCCTCGTGCTGGCTGCGACCGCCCTGCTCCGGCACGTCGCGCGGCAGCGGCTGGTGGTCGCCCTCGCCGTCTTCGGCGCCGGCCTGATCGGCATCGCGGTGTTCCCGGGCGATGTGGCCACCTGGCACCCGATCTTCGCGCTGACCTGCTTCGTGGGCGGCTCGGTCGCCGCGATCCTGTCCCGGAGCCTGCTCGATCGGCCGCTGCGCATGTTCGTGGTCGTCCTCGGGTCGGTCGCGCTGGCGGCCACCGTGCTCGGGCTGGACTTCTTCGCCGACCTGGGTCCGCAGGCAGCGATCGGCATCGGCGGCGTCGAACGCTGGATCGCCTACCCGGTGCTGCTGTGGATGGTTCTCTTCGGCGCCGCCCTGATGACGCTCGGAGCCCGCTCCCGCGTCCGCCCCTGATGCCCCATCCGCCCGACCAGGGTCCGTCGACCCCTGGCCGGCGCCTGAAGGCGGAATCCGCCCGCTCCGACCGTGGCTCCCTACCGTCGGGACGGGTCGCGGCGAGGGAAGGGACGAAGGGCTCTGTGCTGGCCACGGCGTTCCTGCCTAGCGTCGGGGGTGCCGGCAGCTGGCCGGGGACGGAGGCCGGGGGAGATGCGCCGGATAGTGGTGCTCGGCGGGGGGACCGCCGGGACGATCATGGTGACCAAGCTGCGCCGCCGGCTGGACCCGGCGCAGTGGGAGATCGCGGTCGTGGACCGCGACGACGTCCACCGCTACCAGGCGGGGTACATCTTCCTGCCGTTCGGCCGCTACCGGCCGGCCGACGTGGCCCGGTCGCGGCACGCGTACATCCCGGACGGGGTGCGGCTGGTGCTCGCCGACGTCGAGCGCGTCGTACCCGAGCGGCACAGCGTTCTCCTCGCCGACGGCGGCAGCCTCGACTACGACTACCTGGTCGTGGCGACCGGCGTGCAGCCGCGGCCCGACCAGACTCCAGGGCTGCTCGGCGACGACTGGCGGCGCGGCATCCACGAGTTCTACACGTACGAGGGCGCCCTCGCGCTGGCCGACGCCCTCGCCGGGTTCGACCGCGGCCGGCTGGTCGTGCACATCGTGGACATGCCGATCAAGTGCCCGGTCGCGCCGCTGGAGTTCGCCTTCCTCGCCGACGCCTTCTTCGCCGACCGGGGCCGGCGGGACCGGGTCGAGCTGACCTTCGTGACGCCGTTGCCGGACGCGTTCACCAAGCCGGTCGCCGCCGCGTACCTGAGCGGCATGCTGGACGAGCGCGGGATCGGGCTGGAGACCGACTTCATGGTCGAGCAGGTCCGTGACCGCACGCTCGTCTCCTACGACGAACGGGAGATCCCGTTCGACCTGCTGGTCACCGTCCCGCTGAACATGGGCGCCGAGTACGTGGCCCGCTCCGGTCTGGGCGACGAGTTGAACTACGTCCCGGTCGACCGGCACACCCTGCGGTCCTGCACCCACCCGGAGATCTTCGCCGTCGGGGACGCGAACGACCTGCCGACGTCGAAGGCCGGATCGGTCGCGCACTTCTCGGCCGACATCGCCGTCGAGAACCTGCTCAGCGCGATCGACGGCCGCCCGCTGGATGCGTCCTTCGACGGGCACGCCAACTGCTTCGTCGAATCCGGACGCGGCAAGGGCCTGCTGCTCGACTTCAACTACGACACCCAGCCGCTGCCCGGGAAGTACCCGGTGCCGAGGGTGGGCCCGTTCAGCCTGCTCGCCGAGAGCCGGGCCAACCACCTCGGCAAGCTCGGGTTCCGCTGGGCGTACTGGAACCTGCTGCTGCGCGGCCGGCCGATGCCGGTGCCGGCGCGGATGTCCATGGCCGGCAAGGACCGCGAGCCGGCCGGCGAGCCGGTCACCACAGGGAGGTAGACCGCATGCCTGTCACCACCATCTCCGGCCACCAGGTCCACGTCGACCCGGAAGGCTTCCTCACCGAGTACGCGGAGTGGGACGACGATCTCGGCCGCGCGCTGGCCGCGCAGATCGGGATCGAGCTCGACGACGAGCACTGGAAGGCGATCCGCTTCCTGCGCGAGGACTACGCCGGCCGCGGCGAGACCGCCACGATCCGGCGCGTCAGCGTCGTCGGCGGGATCCCGACGAAAAGGCTGTTCGAGCTGTTCCCGAAGAAGCCGGCGAAGAAGATGGCCTACGTCGCCGGCCTGCCCAAGCCGCACGGCTGCGTGTGAGAGGCGATGACGCATGACCACCACCGAGATCGACACCGGCGGGACGCCCGCCGCGGCACCGATAGTCCCGTCGTTCGACGAGGAACCGACCGGACGGAAGCTCGCGATCATCTGCTCGAAGGGGACGCTCGACATGGCGTACCCGGGGCTGGTCCTCGCCAACGCCGCGCTCGGCGAGGGCGTCGAGACCCACCTGTTCTTCACCTTCTGGGGCTTCGACATGATCACCAGGTCCCGGATGGGCGAGCTCAAGTTCACCATGCTCGGGAACACGGCCACCCACATGCCACAGGGCCTGGGCGGACTGCCCGGGATGACCGCGATGGCGACCGCCCGGATGAAGAAGCAGATCGCCGAGGTCGGCGTGCCGGAGGTGCCGGAGTTCCTGCAGCAGATCGTCGACTCGGGCGGCCATCTGTGGGCCTGCCGGATGTCGGCCGACATGATGCACCTCGACGAGGCCGATCTCTTCGAGCCGGTCGAGGGAATCATCAGCGCCGCCGACTTCATCGAGAAGACCGACGGCGCGCAACTGCTGTTCATCTGACCACGACGGGACGATCTGATGACGACGAACGGCAAGGACACCGACCCGGCGGCGCGGCTGACCGTGGTCCATCAGGGCGGGGACCGCTTCCGCATCCGGGTGCGGGGGCACGAGATCGACGTCGACCAGCCGGTCGGCGACGGCGGCGAGGACACCGCACCCACGCCGACCGAGCTCTTCGTCGCCGCCCTCGCGTCGTGCGTCGCGTTCTACGCGCGCCGCTATCTCGCCCGGCACGGGCTGCCCGCCGACGGGCTCGAGGTCACCGCCGGGTACGAGACCGGCAGCCGGCCCGCCCGCGTCGTCGCCGTCCGGATCGAGGTCACGCCGCCAGCCGGGCTGCCGCCGCAGCGACGGGACGCGCTGCTCGCCGTCGCCTCGCACTGCACGGTCCACAACACGCTGACGACCGCTCCGGCCGTCGACATCCGGCTCACGGACGCCACCGGAGCGCTGACCTCAGCCGGAGCATGACCGGGTCGATCGCGCGCTGGTGATCGAGGCCGGACGAACACGCCTCCCACCACTCAGGCGGCCCTGGGACGCGGCCAGCGCCGGCCGCCACCCGGCGGCCGCTCGCCCGCCAGCCCGCCCGCCGGCTCGCCGGCACTCGGCCACTCGCCTGCCAGCTCGCCTGCCAGCTCGCCCGCCAGCCCGCCGCCACTCGGCCACTCGCCTGCCAGCTCGCCCGCCAGCTCGCCCGCCAGCTCGCCCGCCAGCTCGCGCCGCCAGCTCGCCCGCCGGCTCGCCCGCCGGCTCGCCGCCACTCGGCCACTCGCCCGCCAGCTCGCCCGCCAGCTCGCCCGCCAGCTCGCCCGCCAGCTCGCCCGCAGGGTGCCCGGAACGGACGACGATCGGGCCCAGTTGCGCTTGAACAGGCGACCGAATCGTGAGCGCCGCCGGTTCACGTCAAGAGAGTTGCCGCGCCCAACCGGTCCGGTGATCGGAATTCTCACCTGAATCGGCCTAGTCACTCAGCATGTGTGTATACGCATCGCGTCGTTCGGATACCGCACAGGGCGCTGTAGAAACCAACATGATGGTCAATTACTGCGCATTCCATCACCTGACCGGGCCAATTCTGATCCGGAGAGGGTCCTCTTCGGCGGGCGCTGTGCTGGGATGCCTGCAGCAGCTCATGACCCTAGTTCGTTCCGTGGCACATCGTCAGCCATGGAGCTTGCGATCGCATTGGATCTCCATGACTGGAATTGCTCCAGCTGAGGATCCGCACCTGGACACGCGAGTCAGCGTGGTGCTGGAGCGCCCCGCCGGTCGGTCTGGGCTGTGGTGCCTTGTTCGTCCGACGAGACCGAAGGAGTCCCGGATCAGTGCTCATCTCTCCGCCCCACCCAGCCCGCGTGCTGTTGGCCGGCATCGTCGCAGCGGCGCTCGCGGCATGCGGCGGTGGAAGCTCTGACAGCACGGCGGGGAATCCGGCGCCGGCGGCGGTCAGTGGCGACGCCCGACAGCTCAGAGGGCTGTGCCCCAGTCCGATCGTCGTACAGACTTCCTGGTATCCCGAGTCCACTCACGGCGGCCTGTACGAGTTGTTGGGCACGAACTACACGGTCGACAAGAGTCGCAAGCGGATGAGAGGTCCGCTCGTGAGCCACGGTGTCGACACCGGAGTGAGTCTGGAAATCCGGGCCGGAGGCCCGGCGGCCGGCAATGTCCCGGTCTCCGCGCTCATGACGCTCGACAAGTCCATCACGCTGGGGCAGCAAGCCACCGAGGAGCAGGTGCTGGGCTGGGCGAGCCGGCAGCCGACGGTTGCCGTGATCGCGCCGTTCGACATCGACCCGGTCGTGTTCATATGGGACAAGGAACGCCATCCCGACTTCAACAGCCTGCAGGACGTCGGCCAGACCGACACCAAGGTGCTGACCTTCCGTTCGGCAAACATCGACTATCTGCTCGGAGCCGGAATCCTGCGGGCGGCTCAAGTCGACTACAGCTACGACGGATCGCCGTCCCGGCTCATGTCCGATCGCAACCTCGTCGTCGGTGGCTTTTCCACGAACGAGCCGTTCATCTACAAGAGCCTCGGCGTCGACGTCGGCTACCAGTACGTCAGCGAGACCGGCTATCCCGACTACCGGAACATGCTCGTAGTCCGGCGCGATGTGCGATCACAGCTGGACACCTGCCTGAAGAGGCTCGTTCCCGTCATGCAGCAGGGGATGGTCGACTTCATGACCCAACCGGAGCCGGTGCTCCAACTGATCGTCGGGCTGAACAAGCAGTACGCCAGCCCCTTCCCTTATCCGATCGAGCAGGGCCGTGCCGGCGTCGAGGTCATGAAGCGCGACGGCCTGGTGGAGAACCCCGCTTCCATGCGCGGCGCCGCTTTCGGCTCGCTCGACGGGAGCCGGGTCAACCGGATGCTCGACATCCTCCGACCCATCTACGGGACTCAGAAGAAGGCCGTGCCGACGGAGGCTACTCCGGACGCGCTCGCCACGAACCAATACCTCGACCCCTCGATCACGTTGCCGGACAAATAGCGCCTCGTCGAGATGGGCGCCAACGAAGGGAAGAGACCGAGCCGTGACCGAGACGTCGCCCGCATCCACCGGTCGGATACCGCCGCGGCGGTGTGGAGTCGACGATTCCGACGCCGACTTCGACTTCTTCCCGGATCTGTTCGACCGCTTCACCCGGATCTGGGACGGGATCAGCAGCGGTTTCGACGAATGGATCCTCGAGAACCTCCCGGGGCACGCTGTCCGGGCGGTGGACCTCGGCTGTGGCGCCGGTCGGCACAGCCTGCTGTTGGCCGACCGAAGCGAACAGGTGCTTGCCGTCGACGTGGCCGGGCGAATGCTGGACATCGCCCGCACCGAGCGGGCACGTCCCAACGTCGACTACCGACGCCTCAGCGTGTCGGACGTGACCCGGGAGGACGGACCGTTCGACGTCGTGCTCTCCGTGCACACCCTGCATCACATCGGCGACCCGGCGACCGTGCTGCCCCGTGTGCGGTCCCTGCTGGCGCCCGGCGGCCGGCTCATCGTCGCCGACATCATCGATACGGGCGGCTGGTCGAGCCGCGAGTTCCACATCGACCGCGCCTTCGCCGACGCTCGGGTGGTCTACCACCTCACGGGGGACGGGGATGCCGCAGCCGATGTCGTCCGTCTCCTCCTGCACCCCCGCTGGCTGCAGGTCACCGCGACCGACACACCGCTCACTCGCGATGCCTTCCACGCGGCCTACGAGAAGGTCTTCCCCGGCGGTGTCTTCGCGGACGACCTGCACCCCATCATGTGCGGCGTCGTCTGGCGGGCGCCGTCCTGACCGGGCGAACGTGGCGCCTGCCCGGCCGGTACGCCTTCCACGACCTGCTCCGCGGGTATGCCGCCGAGTTCACGGGTGAGGACGAGGGCCCGGCTGGACTCGGTCGGGTGCTCGACCATCATCTGCAGACCGCGTACGTGGCGGAGCGTGCGCTGGACCCGCACAGCGAACCGGTCCGGAAGCCTCGGCGGCGTCCGCTGGCGGACCCGGGCAGGCGCCCGGATCCGCTCAGTCGTCGGTCAGCCGCTGTCGTTCTTCGTGTCGATGCCGGCGTCGATGAACCTGCTGCTGCCACAGTTGGTGCTTGAGGTGATGTTGTCACCGGCCTTCCGCCACGGGCCGACGTTGGTGTACGTCCACGGCAACAGCGGGCTCTTGCATTCGATCCAGGCGCGGAACTCGGCACCGCCCCATCCACCGCAGTAGGCGGTGATCTTGGCGTTCTTCACGTCGATGATGCCCGAGCACGACGTGATGGTGCCGTTGGTCGTTGCAGCACTCGCCGGGCTGATCCCGCCGAGGGTTGCCGCCCCGGCGAGTACCACGGCGGACGACAGCAGGGCAACCTTGCGCATCGGTCTACCTCCGGTCCGGCCCGCGTCCTGCGAGCCGGAACCACGATGGGCGCCCGGATTTGCATCGAGATTGCATGTCGGTTGTGTCGAGCGAAGTGCCCGGCCCGGCGCGAGCCGAGTGCGGCAACACGCCGGTCAGGGGCCGGCCGACGCAACAGACCCGTCCGGGTCCGAAGGAGAAGCGACTCACCTGATCGGGGCTCTACGCCCGCCGAGGGTGGTGCGCGGCCTCATGCGAGGCCCCGGATTGTCGGTGGGCGCGGTTATGGTGCGCTTCCGAGGACGACGGGCGGAGGCAGGAGCATGACGACGCTGGACGGGCGTGACAGGACGGCGCTGTTGGTGGTGGATGTGCAGAACGGGGTCGTGGCGGGGGCGCATCGGCGTGACGACGTTGTCGCCAACGTCGGGAGCCTCGTCGAGAAGGCGCGGCGGGAGCAGGTGCCGGTGGTGTGGGTGCAGGACGACGGGCCGGGGCGGGGGACAGACGACTGGCTGATCGTCCCGGAGCTCGTGCCGGACGACGTCGAGGCGCGGATCGAGAAGCGTTACCCCGACTCGTTCGAGGAGACCCCGCTGGAGGGCCTGCTCGCCGACCTCAAGGTCGGGCGGCTGGTCGTGGTCGGGGCCCAGACCGACGAGTGCATCCGGTCGACGCTGCACGGGGCGATCGTCCGCGGCTACGACGCGACGCTGGTCAGCGATGCGCACACGACCGAGGACCTGACCGCGTGGGGGGCGCCCCCGCCGGAGCAGGTGATCGCGCACACCAACCTCTACTGGTCCAACCACGCGGCGCCGGGTCGCACGGCCGGGACGGTGGAGACCAAGGACGTGGACTTCGGCGCGGCCTGACCGAGCCCGGCCGGCGGGCTAGGTGGGTCGGGTGAGGTGGGCGCCGGCGCCCACGGCGTAGGCCTCGCGGATCCAGCTGGCGAAGGTGTCGTCCAGTTCGTCGGGTGCGCGGACGCGGAAGTGGTGGACGAACAGACGCTTCGTGTACGGGGAGACGTTGGTGATGCGCGGGTCCTCGACGACGCGCTGGAGGTCCAGGTAGCCGCGCAGGCCGGCGGCGTGGGGTCGGGCGCCGGCGAACCCGCGCCGGCTGCCCTTGAACGTGATCGACGTCTTCGACACCGCGTACGAGAACGGGCCGCAGGACTCGACCAGCCGTACGAACTCCCGGTACAGCGCGACCGACGACTCCGGCTGCCCGGCCAGGTGATCATCGACGGTCCAGTCCATGCCGGCGACGTTAGCGGAGGCGCCACGACGGAGCTGGACGGCGGATCGCCGGGGTTGTTGACTAGCGAACTATCGACGGCAGCGGTGCCGTCCGCGACTCCGGGAGGTCGAGCATGCCCCTTCTCGACGGCGACGGCTGGCACGGCAAGATCTACTCGGGCGGCTGGACCGACGGGTCGGGCGAGCCGTTCGACGTGGTCTCGCCGTCGACGGGCGAGGCGCTCGGCCGGTCCGGGCTGGCGACCGCCGCCGATGTGCACAAGGCCGCCGCGGCGGCCGCCGACGCGCAGCGCGACTGGGCCGCCCGGCCCTACGTGGAGCGCGCCGCGGTGCTGCGCCGGGTCGGCGACCTCTGGCACGCCAACGCCGAGGAGATCATCGGCTGGCTGATGCGGGAGACCGGCGCGATCGGTCCGTTCGGCGGGTTCCAGGTGATGACCTCGGCCGAGGAGTGCTACGAGGCGGCCGCGCTCGCGTCCGCGCCGTACGGAGAGCTGCTGCGTTCCGCGTTGCCGCGGTTGTCGATGGCCCGCCGCGTCCCGGTCGGCGTGGTCGGCGTGATCTCGCCGTTCAACGTGCCGACGATCCTCGGCATCCGCGCGGTCGCGCCGGCGCTGGCGCTCGGCAACGCGGTGCTGCTGAAGCCTGACCCGCGCACGGCGGTCAGCGGCGGCGCGCTGTTCGCGGCGCTGTTCGAGGAGGCGGGGCTGCCGCCGGGCGTGCTGCACGTGCTGCCCGGCGGCGCCGACGTCGGCGGGGCGCTGGTCACCGAGCCGGTCGTCCGGGTGGTCTCGTTCACCGGCTCGACCCGGGCCGGCCGGACGGTGGCGGCCCTGGCCGGGCAGCACCTCAAGCGGGTGCACCTCGAGCTCGGCGGCAACTCGGCGCTGCTCGTGCTGGACGACGTGGACCCGGACGCGGCGTCGTCGGTGGGTGCCTGGGGCTCGTTCGCACACCAGGGGCAGGTGTGCATGACGGCCGGGCGACACCTGGTCCAGTCCGGCGTCGCCGACGCGTACCTGGAGGCGCTGTCCGCGCGGGCGTCGGCGCTGCCGGTCGGCGACCCGGCGACGGGTCAGGTCGCGCTCGGGCCGGTGATCGACGCCGGGCAGCGGGACCGGATCCACGACATGGTGACGCGCTCGGTCGACGCGGGCGCGCGGCTGGCCAGCGGCGGGACGTACGAGGGGCTGTTCTACCGGCCGACCGTGCTGGCGGACGTTCCGGTGACGGCGCCGGCGTACACGGACGAGGTGTTCGGGCCGGTCGCGCCGGTGGTGCGGTTCGACTCGGTGGACGACGTGGTCAAGCTGGCCGCGGACACGGCGTACGGGCTGTCGCTGGGGATCCTGACCAACGACGTGATGCGCGGGCTGGAGATCGCCGAGCGGATCCCGAGCGGGCTGGTGCACATCAACGACCAGACCGTCAACGACGAGGCCACGATCCCGTTCGGCGGGGTGAGGGACTCCGGCACCGGCGCCCGGCACGGCGGCGCCCAGGCCAACCTCGACGCGTTCACCGACACCCAGTGGGTCACCGTCCGCGGCAGCCTCCCGCAGTACCCGATGTAGTCACCAGTCGCAGGGGGAGTGCAGGTCGCGGATGGCGTCGGCGAGGACGGGAGGCGGGTCCGGCCAGCCGGGCCCGACCCACCGCGGCACGGCCGGGCCGATCCGCGACCGTACGGCGTCCACAAAGGACAGACGGACGGTCGGCGTGCCGGGACCGGTCGGGAACGAGTACGCCTCCGGGCCGCTGACCAGCGCGAGTCCGTCTCGATTCAGAGAGATCCGGGCCGGCACCGGCGCAGGGTAACAACCATGGGCCGATTCGGTCATGGCCCAACCTTTGCAATTTCGGGGGGATTTCTGGGCTCACTCGGGCCTTCCTGTCCGGATACGGTCCGTCCGCTACCGCTGCGGATCCGATCGCGGCGACCGTCCTGGGGGCGTCGGTCGATCCCGACCACCCCGAAAGGGGCTTGAATGGCCAACCGCACCTGGTGGCAAGGACGTGCTGCCACCCTGTCCTGGCTGGTGGCGCTCGTCGCCGGCCTGCTCGTCGCGGCCGCGTACCCGGCCGCCGCTTCATCCGGCGGCGGGTCGAAGACGCCCGCCGTTGCGGTCGCGCCGCACTACAAGGTCGCCGGCAAGGTCAACCCGGCCGCCCCGCCGACCTTTACCTGTCAGGTGACCACGCCGGCCCAGTGCTTCGGCCCGGCGCAGATCCGTGCCGCGTACGGAGTCGACCAGCTCCACGCCGACGGCGCCGGCCGCACGATCGTCATCGTCGACGCGTTCCAGGCTCCGCAGATCCAGCACGACCTGGACCTGTTCGACCAGGTCTTCGAGCTGCCCGACACGACGGTCCGGATCGTCGCGCCGGACGGCCTCACCCCGTTCGACCAGAACGACGGCAACCAGGTCGGCTGGTCGGCCGAGATCAGCCTGGACGTCGAGTGGGCGCACGCGATCGCGCCGGCCGCGACGATCAAGCTGGTGCTGGCGAAGTCCAACAACGACGCCGACATCCTCTCGGCCACCCAGTTCGCGGTCGACCACAACCTCGGCGACGTCATCTCGCAGTCCTTCGGCGAGGCCGAGCAGTGCGTCGACCCGGCCATCGAGTCCGCGCAGCACCGGATGTTCGCCAAGGCCACGCTGAAGGGCATCACGCTGCTGGCGTCCTCGGGTGACCAGGGCGCGGCGCAGCCGAGCTGCGACGGCAGCACGTTCATCAAGGCAGCGAGCTCGCCGGCCAGCGACCCGTTCGTGACCGGGGTCGGCGGCACCCTGCTCGACGCCGATGGGATCACCGGCGCCTACCACAGCGAGACGACCTGGAACGAGCCGGACTTCGAGGCGGGCACCGGCGGCGGCTTCAGCACCGTCTACGGCACGCCGGTCTTCCAGCGGCAGCTGCACCTGCCGTCGCGCGGAGTTCCGGACGTGGCGTACAACGCCGGGATCAACACCGGTGTGCTCGTGGTCTGGAGCACCTCGGGACAGGGTGCTGACCTGCTGTGGATCTTCGGCGGCACCAGCGCGGGCTCCCCGCAGTGGGCCGGCCTGACGGCGCTGGCGGCCCAGACTCGGCACGCTCGCGTCGGCTACCTCAACCCGCAGGTGTACGCGCTGTCGCTGGCCAAGCCGGTGTACAACGCGCTGTTCCACGACATCACCACCGGCGACAACACCTTCCACGGCGAGGCGTTCGGGGACCCCACGATCCAGGGCTTCCCGGCAACCCGCGGCTGGGACCCGGCGACGGGCCTCGGCACGCCGAAGGCGAACAGGCTCGTCCCGGTGCTCGGCGGCAAGCTGCCATAACCGTCGGCACCACCCGGTAGGACACGAGGGCGGCGCGGGGTCCGGTACCCGCGCCGCCCTCACCGTACGAGCGGAGCTCTTGTCACCGCAGGGCCGGCCCGGTAGAGATGGACCCGGCCGGGTCGAAGGGGATCCGGCCGCCGGACCGGTGTCGAGGCGGCGACACCGGCGCCCGGGGCGAGAGCGTCCCGGCCGGCTCCCGTCGATCCAGGCAGGTCCTCATGCACCTCTCCGCCGCCCGCCGACGGCTCGGGACCGCGCTCGCGGCCGCGGTCGTCGCCTCCTTCCTCACCGCCGGGGCCTTCGCCGGCCAGGCCGCGGCGGCGCCGGTGCCCCAGGCGCCGGCGTCCCAGGCCGCGGCCGCCGACCCGGACTTCGGGCCCAACGTCCTGGTCTTCGACCCGAGCATGCCGACGGCCCAGATCCAGGCCGCGGTCGACGCGGTCGCCGCCCAGCAGGTGCCCGCGCAGTTCGGCACCGGGCGGTTCGCGCTGCTGTTCAAGCCCGGGACGTACGGGTCCGCGGCCCAGCCGCTGCGGTTCGACGTCGGCTACTACACCGAGGTCGCGGGCCTCGGGCTCAACCCGACCGACGTGCAGATCAACGGCTCGATCGACGTGCTCAACCAGTGCTTCCCGACCCCGCCGGGCGCGCCGACCGACTGCACCGCGCTGGTGAACTTCTGGCGCTCGATGTCGAACCTGACGATCAACGTCATGGGGCAGACCGGCTGCCAGACCGGCAACGAGTTCTGGGCGGTCTCGCAGGCCGCGCCGATGCGCCGGGTGCAGATCAACGGCGGCCTGTCGCTGATGGACTTCTGCTCGGCCGGCCCGCAGTTCGCCTCCGGCGGGTTCATCGCCGACTCGGCCGTCCCGCACAACACCACCATCAACGGCAGCCAGCAGCAGTTCATCGTCCGCAACTCCGTCCTCGACGGCTGGTCGAACGGCGTCTGGAACCAGGTCTTCGCCGGCACCGTCGGCGCGCCGCCGCAGAGCTTCCCGTCCCCGCCGTACACGACCCTGGCCACCAACCCGGTCTCCCGGGAGCGGCCGTACCTGTACGTCGACGCAGCCGGCAGGTGGAACGTCTTCGTCCCGTCGCTGCAGCGCAACAGTGCCGGCACGACCTGGGCGAACGGCCCGACCCCTGGCTCGTCGCTGCCGCTGTCCCGGTTCTACCTGGCCAAGCCGAGCGACAGCGTCGGGAAGATCTTCGGGCAGCTCCAGGCCGGGCGCAGCCTGATCTTCACGCCGGGCGTGTACGACGTGAACCGCACCATCGCGGTCAACCGGCCGGGCACCATCGTGCTGGGCCTCGGCATCCCGACGCTGACCGCGCAGCACGGCTCGACCCCGTTGACGGTGGCGGACGTGCCGGGCGTGACCCTGGCCGGCTTCATGATCGACGCCGGTGCGCAGAACTCGCCGGTGTTGCTGAAGGTCGGCACGCGGCGGCACGGCGATCGCGGCAGCGCCGACAACCCGATCGTCGTGCAGGACGTGTTCTTCCGGATCGGCGGGCCGCACGTGGGCAAGGCGACGGTCAGCCTCGAGGTCAACACCGACCACACGATCCTCGACGACATCTGGGCCTGGCGGGCCGACCACGGCAGCGGCGTCGGCTGGACCGTGAACACCGCGGACACCGGCGTGATCGTCAACGGCGACGACGTCACCGCGACCGGCCTGTTCGTCGAGCATTACCAGAAGTACGAGGTGATCTGGACCGGCGACGGCGGCAAGACGATCTTCTTCCAGAACGAGATGCCGTACGACGCTCCGACGCAGGCCGACTGGCAGCACGACGGGGTGAACGGGTTTGCCGCGTACAAGGTGGTGGACTCGGTGCGCACGCACGAGGCGTGGGGGCTGGGCAGCTACATCTTCACGAACGTGAACCCGTCGCTGCACTCGGAGAACGCGTTCGAGGTGCCGGATCGGCCCGGCATCGCGATGCACGACCTGCTCACGGTGTCGCTCAACAAGGCCGGCACGATCGACCACGTGATCAACGGGGTCGGCAACGCGGTCACGCCGGACCGGCAGGGCCCGGAGAACGTGCTGCTCTACCCCTGACCGAGCCGGAGCGGGCCGTCCCGTGTGGACGGTCCGCTCTGTGGGCAGGCTCCCGGCGTGGACTTCGACCTGGAGCGGTTCGTCCGCGCGCAGGACGACGGCGGGACCTACGAGGCCGCGCTGGCCGAGCTGCGGGCCGGGCGGAAGCGCAGCCACTGGATGTGGTTCGTGTTTCCGCAGGTCGCCGGGCTCGGCTCCAGTTCGGTGGCCCGGCACTTCGCGATCCGCGGGCTGGACGAGGCCGGGGCGTACCTGGCCCATCCGGTGCTGGGGCCGCGACTGGTCGAGGCGGCCGGGGTGCTGGCCGGGCTGCCCGGCGACGACCCGGTCGCGGTGCTGGGCCCGGTGGACGCGCTGAAGCTGCGCTCGTCGATGACCCTGTTCGCCCGGGCGGGCGGCGAGCCGGTCTTCGCCGAGGTGCTCGGCAAGTACTACGCCGGCGCCGAGGACGAGGCCACGCTCAGCCGTCTCTAGGCCGCGTGGCGCCGGTCGTCGGGCGCGATGCGGCGCCGTCCGCGGTCGGCACCAGCAGCAGGAACGAGAACCTGGCCACGTGCATGCCCCAGGACCGGAACGCGGTCAGGTCGGCCAGGTGCACCAGCCGCAGCGCCGGCTCCAGCCTGGTCACCATGTTCGTCCAATCCAGGCGGTCGGCGTCGGTCAGGTCGTCGTCGAGGTCGTTGACCCACTGGTTCGCGTCCCGGCGCGGGCGCAGCCCGGCGACGACGTCCTGGATGCTCTGGTCGGCGGCCCGCGTGCAGATGCCGCCGGGGATCCCGCGCTCGGCGTCGGCCGGGGTGAACAGGAGCCGACCGAGCAGGTGCGGGCTGGCGGTCAGGATCCCGAGCAGGATCGCGACGGCCTGGTACTCGCCGTCCGGGTAGCCGCCGTCCGCACTGCGTGGGCCGAGGAACCGCGCGGCGTCGCTGAGGTCCTTGGTCGACCGCATCATCCGGTAGAGGTTCAGCAGCCGCTTGGCCTCCCGCGGGGAGCGCACCAGCAGCGCCAGCGCGGCCAGCAGCCTCAGCTCCGACTCCCGCATGGGTGCCGGCGGGGTGGCGATGCCGCGACGGTTCTGCTCGACCTGCGATCCCGGCTCGACGTCGGGTCCGAGCGGGCCGGCCGGCTCCAACGCGTCGGCCTCCCCGGTGCCGGTCCGGTCCACCGCGACCGGGTCCACGGCCGGGGGCTGCGGGCTCGTTCCCGCCAGCTCCGTGTGGTCGGCCTCGGGCGCCGAGAGCCGCCGGATCATCGTCTCGAACCCGGCCGTCGTCATGGCCGGAAGGACGAACGGCACGTTGAAGATCTTCTCCAGGTAGTCCTGAGGCGTGCTGAGGAAGTCCGTGGCCGCCGGCTCCGGATCCGTGTCCGGCAACTCGGTGAGCAGCGTGCGGTACTGGTCGCGGAGCGAGTGCAGCAGCCAGCGTGGGTCGACGCCCACGACGACGACGAACAGATCCAGGGCCAGCAGCAGGTGGACGGCCTGCAGCACGTCGACGACCTGCCGAGGCGTGCACCGGTCGAGGTCGTCGATGTAGAGCACGATGCGGTCGATCGGTTGCACGTCGGCCGGGTCGGCCGGCCGCGCCCGCATCAGGCGGGCGAGATGCACGAAGTCGCGCCTGATCATCGCGATCAGGCCCATCTGCCGCCGGTAGTCGTCGCTCGCCGACCGCTCGGCCAGGAACGAGTACACCCGCCGGCCCGGCGACAGGTTCGTCAGCTCGCGGTCGAGCTCGCCGACCCGGGCCAGGGTCTGGTCCAGCTCCGTCTGCAGGACCTGCTCCCGCGCCTCGGCGTCCTCCAGGTTCTTCCGGGCGTCCTCGACGCCCTTCACCTCGATGGCGTCGCGCCGTCGCCGGATGTCCTCGGCAAGCCGGTTCACCGTGGCGAGTCCCTCGTGCACCCTTCTGGTGACCACGGTGAGGGTCGCCAGGGCCGCGACGACCGTGGCCGCTCCCGATCCGGCCAGCCACCGGGACAGGTAGCCGGATGCGGCAAGGCCGACGACGACCAGGACCAGGCCGACGACCGCAGTTGCAGCGGCGACGTACTGCGTGCCGCGGGTGAGCAGCGGCCTCGACCGCGTCGCCTCGACGTCGACGCCTTCCACCTCGTCGGCCAGCAGGCTCACCTTCTCGACCGTGCCGGAGATGCCGAGCTTGGCCCATGCGCTGTCGAGCTGGGAGCCGAGCGCCGGGTCCTGCGTGGCCGCCTCGACGGTCGCCCGGGCCAACGCCAGGGCGGTCGCCTTCCGCCGGCCACGCTGCCGCTGCAGGTCGCCGCGCAGCTGGGCGACCGTGTCGGCGGCCTGCTGCTTCGCGGCGCGCAGCTCCGTGACGCACACCTGGGAGTCCTGCAGGTGCTGCCGGATCTGCGTGCGACGCTTGTCGACCTTGGCGGCGTCGTCGTCCGTGGGTCCGGCCAGGCTCCGGAAGATCTCGTCACCGAGGCTTGCCCACAGGTTCGTGTCCGCGTACGTCCAGGCGTTGAAGCCGATCTGCTCGATGCCGGCGCAGTAGGCGTCGCCGGAGCCGTTCAGCGCCGCGACCTGGCTGCGCAGCAGCCCCATGAAGTAGCTCTTGCCCGATCCCCACTCGCCGAACAGGCCGATTGACAGCGGCAGCCGCGTGTCCTTGGCGGCGATCGCGGTGGCCAGCATCGACACGTACGAGGAGACGCCGAGGTCGTCCTCCTCCCGCGGGATCCCGACATCCGGGTCCACCCGGTCGGCGTGCACACCGCCGGCCAGCGCGTCCGGCTCGGCTGCCTCGGTCGGCTCGGCTGCGGCTGCTGGTTCGGCTGCGGCTGCTGGTTCGGCTGCGGCTGCTGGTTCGGCTGCGGCTGCTGGTTCGGCTGCGGCTGCTGGTTCGGCTGCGGCTGCTGGTTCGGCGCCGGCGGCCGGCCGGTCGCCGGCTGGCAGATCGGACGGTTCACCGGCGGACGGCCCCGGCGACGGCACCGGCTCGGTCCGCTTCTCCTGCGGCCGCGCGCGGCGGCCGACCAACTTCATGAAGGCGTCCGTGATCTTGTCCGCGACGTCGACGCTGTCGGCGTAGAACGCGACCAGCGAGGGGAACGGTCCCTTCCTGGTGGACGCCGCCGGGAGCGCCGATCCGACGACCGCCCGGGCCGCCATCCCGGGGTCGACGTGCAGCCGGCCGGTTCCGAACAGGGGCACGACGACCCGCTGCGATCCGAGCCTGCCGGCGGTGGCGAGCGACGCCCGTACGGCCGCCGGGATCGAGGACAGGGCCTCGCTCGGAGACGGCGTCTTGGGAGTGCTGGTGTGCACGGTGGCGAGGATGATGGTGAGCGGTTGCGCTCTGGTCCGGCGGGCCTGCAGGACGCCGGGGCTCTCGGGGCTGATCGCGGCGAGATCCACCGACTTCCAGTCCGCGTCGGGCAGCTGCGAGCGCACCGCCGACGCCAGGCCGCCGAATGTATCGCCGACCGACACGACCAGCGTGTCGACGTCGAGCGTCCACGGCGTCTCCGTCAAGGCGATCGCGAACTCCACGCCGGCATGCGAGCCGAGCGGTCGGAGGGCGGCGTCAGCGGCGATCTCGCTCATCGACGGCTGCCGTGCGGAACGCGCCTCATCAGGACCTCACCCTCCCGCATCGACGTGCGCGGACCCGATGGTGCCAGCACTGCACCGTACGCGACCTGACTTCGGCGGAAGACCGCATCACGTCAGCGGGACAGCCGGCCGATCGCCGCGCCGGCCATGCAGATCCCGGCCACCGCGGCGGCGACGAGCACGCCGAAGTCGAGCCAGTAGTTCGTCGGCACCCCGATGAGCAGCCCGCGCAGCGCACCCACCTCGTACGAGAGCGGGTTGACGAGGCTGATCGCCTTGAGCCAGGCGGGCATGATGGCGACCGGGTACAGCGCGTTGGAGGCGAAGAACAACGGCATCGTGATCGCCTGGCCGATGCCCATCAGGCGCTCCCGCTTGAGCACCCAGCCGGCCAGCGTGACCGAGAGGCAGCAGAAGAACGCGCTGCCCAGGGCCAGCGCCACGAACGTGCCGAGCAGCTTGACCGGGTTGGCGGTGAGGCCGACGCCGAGCAGGGCCGCGACGACCAGCACGACGACGGCCTGGGTGATCGCGCGGACCCCGGACGCGAACGCCTTCCCCGCGACCAGCGCAACCCGCGGCGTGGGCGTGGCGAGCAGCTTGGTGAGGATGCCGGCGTCCCGCTCCCAGATGATCTGGATGCCGTAGAAGATCGCGATGAACAGGGCGGACTGGGCCATGATTCCCGGCGCGAGGTAGTCCAGGTACGGAACGTCGCCGGTCGGGATCGCCCGGATCCGGCTGAACGTGGTGCCGAAGATCAGCAGCCACAGCACCGGCTGGATCGCCCGGGTGACGAGCTCGCTGCGGTCGTGCCGCAGGCGCTGCAGCTCGACGAGGCAGAACGTACCGATCCGGGACAGCAGGCGGCCGGCGGCCGGCCGGCTGTCGAGCTCAGCCCAGGCGGCGGGCGGTGCGGCGGGTGCTGCGGACATCCCGCAGGCCTCCCTTCTCGTTCTCGGTCAGGCCGCGGCCGGTGTAGTGCCGGAAGACGTCCTCGAGGCTGGCCTCGGGGCCGAGCGCGGCCTGCAGGTCGGGCGGCGGGCCCAGGGCCGCGACCGCGCCCTGGTGCAGCAGGGCGACCCGGTCGCAGAGCGCCTCGGCCTCCTCCATGTAGTGGGTGGTCAGCAGCACGGTCATCCCGTACCGCTGCTGCATCCCGCCGACCCTGGCCCAGACGCTGTCCCTGGCCACCGGGTCGAGTCCGACGGTCGGCTCGTCCAGCACGAGCAGCGCCGGCCGGTTGACCAGGGCCTGGGCCAGCTCCAGCCGCCGCACCATGCCGCCGGAGTACGTCGAGGCGAGCCGGTCGGCGGCGCCGTCCAGGTCGACCATGCTCAGCACCTCGGCGACCCGCTCCTTGCGCTCCCGCCGCGGGACGTCGAACAGCCGGGCGAACCAGGCGACGTTCTCCCGGCCGGTGAGCGCACCCTCGATCGACAGCTGCTGGGGCACGTACCCGAGCAGCCGGCGCACGATCATCGGCTTGCGCCGCACGTCCGTGCCGAAGACCAGCACGTCGCCCTGCTGCACCGGCAGCAGCGTGGTGATCAGCCGGATCGTCGTGGTCTTGCCGGCGCCGTTGGGGCCGAGCAGGCCGAAGCACTCGCCCGGAGCGACGGTGAGGTCGACGTCGTCGACGACGAGGTGCTCGCCGAAGCGGTGGCTGACCCCGCGCAGCGTGATCGCGTCGGTCACGCCGGCACCTCCGGCCGCTCCAGCGCGCCGGCCACCGTGACCAGCACGGGCAGCGCCCGGCGCAGCGCCTCCCGGTCGTCCGGGCTCAGCTCGGCCAGCGCCCGGGCGGTCACCGCGGTGCGCCGGTCCAGCCAGGCCTCGACCCGGCGCCTGGTGTCCGGGGTGAGCCGGAGCCGGACCACCCGGCCGTCGGCGCTGTCCTGGACCCGCTCCAGCACTCCGGTCCCGGCGAGCTGGCGGACCAGCGTGGACACGGTGTTGGGGGCGAGGCCGAGCTCGGCCGCGGCGTCGGCGACGGACAGGTCGGGGTTGCGGCGGACCAGGCGGACCAGCTCGAGCTGGGCGGTGGTGGGCGCGCTCGGCGCGTCGCCGAACGGCCGGCCACCGATCCGGCGGGCGTGCCGGCGCAGCAGGCCGACGGCCGCGTACAGCTCCTCGGCGAGGGCGGTGTCGGTGTCCATCGCTTCCCCACGATACCTCTGATTCAGAGCTATCCGCAGGTTGCGATCAGGCTTCGGATCGGCTCCGGCCGTGTCACCTCCGCCGGGCGGCCGGCCAGAATCGCAGCAGTACGGGCAGGGAGGGCCGTGGACCAGGACGTCATCGGCAGCGAGCCGGAGCGGACCCCGCGCCGCCGGCCGGCCGTACGGGCCCTGCGGCTGCCGGACCGGCTCCGCCGGCACCGCCGGGCCCTCGTCGCGCTGGCCGTCGCGGTCGCGGTCGTCGGTGTCGTCGCCGGGCTGCGGGCCGGCGTGACCGGCCTCAAGCCGGAGCGCGGGCCGGGTGCGCCGGTGGCCGGGGCGCAGGGCAAGCCGCCGCTGTCCGGCACCGTGCTGGAGCTCGCCTCCGGCCAGAACACCCTGTACGCGCTGGCCAGCGACTGCGGCGCCGGCTGCCGGCCGATGCTGCTGGCGAGCGAGAACGACGGCGTGGGCTGGTCGACGCTGACGCTGCCGGGGCTGCCGTCCGACCCGTCCGCGCTCGCCGGCTGGCAGCTCGCCGTGACCGGCGTGGAGGACTCGCTCGCGGTCGAGGACGGTGACGGCGCCACGGTGACGGTCGGCGGCGCGGACACGCCGTTCGTCACCCGGCGGATCACGACCAGGCCGGCCTGGCCCCGGGTGCCGGCCGGCCGGGAGGCGATGGTCCGGATCTGTGCCGCGCCGCGCTGCCGCGCGCCGCGGCTGGACTACCTGGAGCCGCGGACCGGCGAGCTCGGCCCGCTGCTGGTGCAGCCGCCGGTGACGCCGCGGGCGCTCGGCGTGCTCGGCACCCAGCTCTGGGTCGCCGGCATCGACCCGGCCACCGGCCGGTACGCGATGGCGCTCAGCGTGGACGACGCCGGCACCTGGTCGACCGTGCCGCTGCCGACGGTCGCCACCGACCCGGCGCTGGCCGCGCGCGTGCTGCCGGTGCCCGAGCGGGACACCGCCTGGCTGCTGCTCGGCCGGCCGGACCGCCGCAGCCAGCTGACCTCGACCGTCCTCTGGGTCGTGCCGGGCCCGGGCGTCGGCAGCGCGCCGCACCGGGTCCGGCCGGCCGACCCGCTCGACGGGGTCAGCGGCGGGGTCGGGCTGAAGGACGGCCGGCTGGCCGTGGCCGCCGGCGGCGCGTTCACCGTGCTGGCCCAGGACGGGGTGGCCGACCGGATGTCGCCCTCCGACGTCGACTCCACCCGGTACGTGCTGCGCCAGCCGCAGCGGGGGCCGCACCTGCATCTCGTCGCGCTGGCCGTGCGGACCGACGGGGTCGCGGCGATCGCCACGTCGCTCAGCGGGAACCCGGACGACTGGCAGATGCGCCCGGTCGTTCTCTGAAAACCGATGTGACGCACGTCACGCGATACTTTACGTTGCGTCGTAGACGGTCGCGATATATCGTTATCTCGTCCAACGACGAGAGGAGTGCGAGATGCGCACCACACGACAAGGCCGGCGGGGCCCGCGCCCCGACCGGCATCCACACCGGCACCCGCCGTTCGGCGGGCCGGAGTTCGACGCGCCCGGCTTCGGTCCGGGCGGGCACCGCGGACCGCGCGGCGGGTTCGGACCGGGACCACGTCCCGGCTTCGGTCCCGGCTTCGAGCGCGGCCGGGGACGGCGCGGCGCACGCCGCGGCGACGTCCGGGCCGCCGTCCTGGCGCTGCTGCTCGAGCAGCCCATGCACGGCTACGAGCTGATCCAGCAGATCGAGCAGCGCAGCGGCGGCGTCTGGCGGCCGAGCCCCGGCTCGATCTACCCGACCCTGCAGCTGCTCGCCGACGAGGGCCTGGTCAGCGGCGACGAGAGCGGCGGTCGGCGGCTGTTCACGCTCACCGACGCCGGCCGCGAGGAGGCCCAGCGGCACGAGGGCCGGTCCCCGTTCACCCGCGAGCGGGACGCGAGCTTCGAGGTCGCGCACCGGTTCCGGGCCGAGCTGGGCCAGCTCGGGATGGCGGTCTGGCAGGTCGCCCAGGTCGGCACCGAGGCGCAGCAGGCGGAGATCCTCGACGTGCTCGCCGAGGCCCGCCGGCGGGCGTACCAGCTGCTCGCCGACGGGGGGTCGGCCGAGGCCGGTACGGCCCCGCAGCCCCCGCCGGCGGAGTGAACCGGCTGGGCACGCGTGCGTGCCCGTCCCACCGAGGGCCCGGGTGGCATCAGCCACCCGGGCCCTCTGCCCGTCCGGGAGCCACCACCCGGGCCCACTGTTCGTCCGGGGTCCGGGAGCGGTCGCATCTGCCATCCCACCCGCCGCTCGGCTCCGGTCCCCGCGGTCGGCGCCGGGCTGGGAGGATCGGGGGATGACGAGCGCGGGGAACAGCAGGCGGACGGTGTCGGTGATCGGCGGGCGCGGGTCGGCCCGGGGCAGCGCCGGGTCCCTCGGGTCGGCGGGGTCGATCGCCTCGATCGGATCGGCCGGCTCCATCGCGTCGATCGGGTCCGCGGGATCGATCGGGTCGATCGGCAGCTCGGGCTCGATCGGCTCGATCGGCTCGACCGGGTCCGTCGGGTCGATCGCCTCCGCGCTGAGCATCGGCTCGATCGCGAGCGTCGCCTCGATCGGCTCGATCCTCAGCATCGGCAGCCGCGGCGGCGTCGGCGAGCTGTTCGGCAAGCCGGTCCTGCTCCCCGCCGTCACCCGCATCGCCAACCGGCTCGCCCGCCGCTGAGCCGCTGTCGACCGGCCCGCCCCGGCCGGGCGGTGACCGGTCGCCGCCGGCGGGACGGGATGTCGCACCACCCCGGAGCGACGGGGGGTGGGGTCAGCGGCCGCGGCTGAGGCGGTATTGCAGCCGGTAGGTGAGGCCGAAGACCGGCAGCAGCGGCAGCGCCGCGTCCAGCCCGAGCGCCACCCACGTGTTCACCAATGCAGGTGCTGCGCGGCCAGCGACGTGGTCCACGGCACCAGCCCGACGAAGCCGAGCATGGCCAGGTTGAGCCAGGTGTGCGGATGGTCGGTGCGGTGCACGAACGCGAACGCGTTGCGGTGGCCGAACCAGAGCACGCCGAGCGCCAGCAGGCTGTCGACGTAGAGCAGCAGGTGGGTGACCTCGCCGCGGAGCACCGCGGTCACCGGCTCGTCCGGCTCGCCGGTCGACAGGTCCAGCACCAGCAGCGTCGTCACGATGGCGAAGAACCCGTCGGCGAGCGCCTCCAGCCGGCGCGTGCTGCCCTCCGAGCGCGGGGTCACGTCCCGCCGGTCTCCGCTGACCACCACCGCAGATCTCCCTCCGTCCCGACCGGACGCTACCGGCCTCAGAGCGAGCGGCCGTGCCGCACGGTCCGCACGGCCAGCGCGGTCGCCGCGAGTGCGAAGGCGACCGACACCGCCAGCGCCAGCCCGTACGCGCGGCCGTACGTGACCTCGCGCTGTGGGCCGGGCGAGCTGGACGCGGCGTAGAAGACGGCGCTGATCACCGCGGCGCCGATCGCGTTGCCGATCCGCTGCGCGGTCTGCAGGGTGCCGCCCGCGGTCGACCCGCTGGCCACGTCGACGTCGGCCAGGGACAGCGCCTGGTTCGGGGTGATCACGCTGCCGCCGCCGGCGCCGGCCACCAGCAGCGGCACGGCGAGCAGCAGCGCCACCGTGCCCGGCGACACCCGGCCCGCGGCCAGCGCCCCGACCAGCCCGGCCGCGGCGACCCCCACCGTGAACAGCACGAGCCCGGCGAGCAGCACCCGGGCGCCGGCCCGGGGCAGCATCCGGCCGGCGATCGGCGCCGCCACGGTCACCCCGATCGCGAACGCCGACGCGGTCAGCCCCGACTCCAGCGGCGTGTAGCCGAGCCCGCCCTGCAGGAACAGCGCCAGCACCAGCGCCGTCCCGGTGTACGCGCAGAAGAACAGCACCGCCAGCCCGATCCCGTCCGCGTACGAGGAGATCCGGAACAGGTCGAGGTCCATCAGCGGGTAGCCGCGCCGCGCCGCCGGCCCGCGCTCCCAGGCCCAGAACGCGGCCAGCAACCCCAGCGCCGGCAGCAGCAGCAGGGCCAGCCGCGCGTCGTGGTGCGCGTCGAACTGCACGGCCGGCAACAGCAGCGTGAACACTCCCGCGGCCAGCAGCGCCACCCCTGGGAGGTCGAGCGGCCGGACCGGGCCGACCCGCGGCTCCGGCGGCAGCCAGGCCCGCACCAGCACCAGCGCGGTGATCCCGATCGGTACGTTGACCAGGAAGCACAGCCGCCAGCCGAGCGTCGGGCCGCCGAGGGCGAGGATCACGCCGCCGAGCACCGGCCCGGTCGCGGTGGCCACGCCGACCGCGGTGCCGATCAGTCCGAACGCCCGCCCCCGCTCCCACCGCGGGAACAGCTGCTGCACGACCCCGGACACCTGCGGGTTGAGCAGCCCGCCGGCCAGGCCCTGCAGCACCCGTCCGAGGACGAGCACGGTCGGGTTCGGCGCCAGCCCGACGAGCGCGCTGAACACCACGAACGACGCGATCCCGATCTGCAGCATGAGCCGGCGGCCGCGGTCGTCACCGAGCCGGCCGCCGATGATCGGCACCATCCCGAACGCCAGCGCGTAGCCGGAGACGACCCACTGCAGCTGCGCCGGGCCGGCACCGATGTCCCGGCCGATCGGGACCAGCGCGACGTTGACGATGCTGACGTCCAGCAACGTGATGTAGAGGGCGCACACGCAGGCGCCCAGGGCCCGCCAGCGCCGGGGGTCCGGCTCGCCGCTCGACCCGTCGCCGGCCACGACGGGGCACGCTACCCCGACCCGTACGGTGGGCACCGTGACCCAGCACGCACCGGATCCACTGGACGCACAGCGGTTGCTGGCGGTCGCCGTCGAGGAGGCGAAGGCCGGGCTGGCCGAGGGCGGCATCCCCATCGGGGCGGCCCTGTTCGGCCCGGGCGGCGAGCTGCTCGGCCGCGGGCACAACCGCCGGATCCAGGACGGCGACCCTTCGGTGCACGGCGAGACCGCCGCGTTCCGGGCCGCCGGCCGGCAGCCGACGTACCGGGGGACGACGATGGTGACCACGCTGTCGCCGTGCTGGTACTGCAGCGGGCTGGTCCGGCAGTTCGGCATCTCCCGGCTGGTGGTCGGCGAGGCGCGCACGTTCGCCGGCCAGCACGACTGGCTGGCCGCGGCCGGGGTGGACGTCACCCTGCTCGACGATCCGGAGTGCGTCGCGATGATGCGGCGGTTCATCGCCGAGCGCCCCGAGCTCTGGTACGAGGACATCGGCGTCGATACCGGTTTTGCTGGGACTTGAGGGGTCCGATACGGCATCGTCATCCGGGCGGCCTAGGGTTCGTCCGCTGAAGACACCCGATCCGGAGGTGGCGATGACGCCGACGGTCCCCGCCGAGGCTGTCCGCGAGGGTACGTACGGCGAGCGCGTCGTCGCCGTCGAGCCCGGCGGCGTCGGGTTCATCCCGCTGGCGGAGCGGCACGGCCGGCCGCGGCAGCTGTTCTGGACGTGGGCCTCGCCCAACCTGGAGTTCGCCACGATCTTCGTCGGCGTGCTCGCGGTGGCCGCGTTCGGGCTGGGCTTCTGGGTCGCGCTGGCCGCGATCGTGCTCGGCACCGGGCTCGGCTCGATCTCGCACGGCGTGCTGTCCGCGCGCGGGCCGGCGCACGGCGTGCCGCAGATGGTGCTGTCCCGGCTCGGCTTCGGCTACCGGGGCAACGTGCTGCCGGCCGGGCTCAACGCGATCACCGCCGGCATCGGCTGGTTCGCGGTCAACAGCGTCAGCGGCGCGCTCGCCCTCAACACGCTGACCGACCTGCCGAAGCTCGGCTGCCTGGTCATCATCGTCGCGGTCCAGCTCGGGATCGCGTTCTTCGGGCACAACCTCGTGCAGGCGTTCGAGCGGTACGCGTTCCCGATCCTCGCGGTCATCTTCCTCATCGCCGCGGTGACGATCCTGGCCAAGACCGACACCGGGGCCGGTGGTGGCGGCGGGAGCGGCAGCCTCGGCGGCTTCCTGCTCACGGTCGGTGCGACGTTCGGCTACGCCGCCGGCTGGAACCCGTACGCGGCCGACTACACCCGCTACTTCCGCCCGGACACCAGCCCGCGGGCCACCGGCTGGGCGGCCGGGCTCGGTGTCTTCGTGTCCTGTGTGCTGCTGGAGACCGTCGGTGCGGCGTCCGCGACGATCGGCAGCGACCCGCTCGGCGACCCGACCGGCAGCTTCACCGGACTCCTGCCGTCGGTCACCGCGAACCTCACCCTGCTCGCGATCGCGCTCGGTGCGGTCTCGGCCAACGCCCTGAACATCTACTCCGGCGCGATGTCGTTCGTCGCGCTCGGGGTGAACCTGCCGCTGGCCGCGCGCCGGGCGATCTCCGCGCTCGGCTTCGGGCTGGTCGGCTTCGTCGTGGCGATCACCGGGCTGGACGACGCCGGCGCCAAGTACGAGAGCTTCCTGCTCGTCATCGCGTACTGGATCGGGCCGTGGCTCGGGGTGGTGTTCGTCGACCAGGCGCTGCGGCGCGGCCAGCCGATCGAGCAGTTCCTCTACGACAAGCGGTACGTCAACTGGGCCGGGCCGGTCGCGATGCTGCTCGGGATGCTCGTGTCGATCCTGCTGTTCTCCAACCAGACCCGGTTCGTCGGGTACGTGGCCAGGCAGTCGTCCTCGTTCGGCGACATCGCCTTCGAGGTCGGGTTCGTCGTGGCCGCGGTGACGTACTACCTGGCCCGGATGCGGACCCGACCGCGGACCCAGGACCCGCCGCGGATGGCGCCGGGCGGGTCCGGCGCGGTGAGATAGCGGGGTGGACGTCGACGCCTACCTCAACCGCATCGGAGCGAAGCGACCGGCCACTGTGGACGGGCCGGCGCTGACCGAGCTGCACGAGCGGCACCTGGCCGCGGTGCCGTTCGAGAACCTCGACATCCACCTCGGCGTGCCGATCGAGCTCGACGAGGACCGCCTGGTGGCCAAGGTGATCGGCGGCCGCGGCGGCTTCTGCTACGAGCTCAACGGCGCGTTCGCGGCGCTGCTGCGGGCGCTCGGCGCCGAGGTGACGCTGCTGTCGGCCGGGGTGTACGGGCCGTCCGGTCTCGGGCCGCCGTTCGACCACATGACCCTGCGGGTCGACCTGGACGAGCCGTGGCTGGCCGACGTCGGCTTCGGCCGGCACAGCATCCACCCGCTGCGGCTGTCCGAGCGCGGCGACCAGGCCGACCCGGGCGGCACGTTCCGGCTGGTCGACGCCGGCGGCGGCGACCTGGACGTGCTGCGGGACGGGACCCCGCAGTATCGGCTGGAGGCGCGGGCGCGCCGGCTGGCCGACTACGCGCCGACCTGCTGGTGGCAGCAGACCTGGCCGTCCTCGCACTTCCGGTCCGGCCCGGTGGCCTCGCTGCAGACCGCGGACGGCCAGGTGACCGTGGCCGGGCGGACGCTGATCCGGACGGTCGGGACCGGCCGGACCGAGACCCCGCTCGGCTCGGACGCCGAGGTGCTCGCCGCCTACCGCGAGCACCTCGGCATCCGGCTGGACCGGGTGCCCCGGCCGGCGGGCAGGGTTTAGCCGGCCCGCTAGCCGGCCCGCTAGCCGGCCCGCAGGATCTGGGCCGCGGCCGCCATCGCCCGCATCTTGCCGTCGGCGGACTCCCGCGGCAGGTACTTCATGCCGCAGTCGGGCGCGAGCACGATCCGCTCCGCGTCCACGTAGGACAGGGCCCGGCGGACCCGCTCGGCCACCGTCTGCCGGGTCTCGACCGCCGGCTCGGACAGGTCGATCACACCGAGGATGATCGTCTTGTCCGGCAGGTGCTTGAGCACCGAGGTGTCGAGGTTGGACTGCGCGGTCTCGATCGAGACCTGGTCGGCCGGGCAGTCGGCCAGCTCGGGCAGGAACGAGTAGCCGGACGGCCGGTCGTGGATGATCGCCGCGTAGCCGAAGCAGATGTGCACCGCGGTGGTGCCCTCGACCCCGTCCAGCGAGCGGTTGAGCGCCTCCAGCCCGTACGCGCGGGCCGGCTCCGGCCTGGCCTGCATGTACGGCTCGTCCAGCTGGACGATGTCCGCGCCGGCCGCGAACAGGTCCTTGACCTCCTGGTTGACCGCCTCCGCATAGGCGAGCGCGAGCGCCCGCGGGTCGCCGTAGTGGTCGTCCTGGGCCTGCTGCGACATCGTGAACGGCCCGGGGACGGTGATCTTCACGGTACGGTCGGTGTGCGCCCGCAGGAACTCGAGGTCCGACCGCTCGATCGGGCCGGACCGGACGACGTCGCCGACCACCCGCGGCACCGGGTTGGGGTGGCCGCTGCGGTCGAGCGCCTGGCCGGGGTTGTCGACGTCCACACCGGACAGTGCGGTGGCGAAGTGGTTGGAGTAGCTCTCCCGCCGGATCTCGCCGTCGGTGACGATGTCCAGGCCGGCCTCCTCCTGGGCCCGGATCGCCACCCGGGTGGCGTCGTCCTGGGCCTGGGCGAGGAACTCCGGCGCCGGCCGCCACAGCTCCCTCGCCCGCACCCGCGGCGGGAACCGCCCGGCCAGCTTCGCCCGGTCGATCAGCCACTCCGGCTGCGGGTAGCTGCCGACCAGCGAGGTCGGGAACAGTGTCATGGAACGACCACCAATCTCAGGTCGCGATGTCCGCGTAGGGCAAGGAGAAGTGGGCCAGCTTGCGGGCGTACTCGAGCTGGAAGCCGAGCGGCTCGTCGTGGTCGCGCTCGAACATCGCGATGAACAGGGTCAGCGTGAGGAACGGGTGCGCGCCCATCTCGAACAGCGCCGGGTAGTCGTGTGTGGACAGTGCCGCCCGCTCGGCGTCGGTGAACGACAGCCAGGTGCTCGACTCGGACCCGTGGCAGTTGAGGATCCGGTTCGCCTCGGACGCCTCCCACCACTCGACGGCGCCGCGCGGATCGGACCGGTAGCGCTCGACCAGCTCGGGATCCCGGTCCACGCAGTACAGGAACTTGTCCACCAGGTACTTGCTCATCTCCCGCTCCTCGACCGGGCCGGACCTCGTCCCTCGGTCGGCCCGGCTCCCGTCGCCACCCGGGCGCGCTGCGAGCCCTCGCGCTCACTCATGCCGGCACTCCGTTCGGGTACCAGGTGAAGTACGCCTCCATCGTGTGGAAGAGGTCGTACGTGTCGACGTAGTCGGCCTTCGCGTTCTCCCCGGCGACGCCCATCATCAGCATGAAGTCCATGAAGCCGTGGGTCGCGTTGCCCGGGGCGTGCAGGCTGTCCAGCGTCACCTCGGACAGGCAGCCCTCCAGGTCACCGTTCGCGATCCAGTCGACCGCCTTCGCGTCGAACTCGGGGTCCGGACCGTGCGGGCCGAACTGGCGCGGGCCGCCCAGCTCCAGCGACAGGTGCCCGGTGCCGACGATCGCGACCCGCTGGTCCGACGGCCACGCCTCGACCAGCTGCCGCAACGTCCGGCCCAGCTCGACGAACCGCTTCGGCTGCGGCAGCGGCGGGGCGAAGATGTTCGTGTAGACCGGCACGATCGGCAGGTCGTTCTGCGGACGCAGCGTGATGATCGGGCAGGTGACGCTGTGGTCGATGCGCAGCTCGTTGGAGAACGCGAGGTCGAAGCCGGCGTCGAGGCCGTTGCGCAGGATGTGCCCGGACAGGCCGCGGTCACCGCGCATGTGCATCCGCGGCAGGCCGAACTCGCGCTCCTCGTTGTACCAGTTGGCGTCGTACTCCTCGGCGTGGCCGACGAGGAACTGGGGCATGTTGTCCAGCCAGAACTGGTGGAAGTGGTCCGAGCCGACCATCAGCAGCACGTCGGGCCGCGCCTTGGTCAGCGTCTCCCGGAACGCCTCGACCTTGCGCACCCACTCGGCCGCGAACGGCGGTGCCTCCTCCGGCGGCGCCGTACTGGCCTTGTAGTAGAACGGGTGATGGGTCGACGCGATGACGGCGGCCAGCTCAGCCATTGAGCCCTCCATCGGAGTCGGGGTGGTCGGAGACCGGGACCTCGACCGCGTTCCGGTCGATCTCCAGGTACATGTCCATCGCCAGCGGGTGGCGGCGCTCCTCGGCGAGCTGGCCGAGCAGCCCGGCCGCGCGGGCCAGCAGCGCGACCCCGCGCAGCAGCTCCACCGGCAGGTCGAGGTCGGCCAGGGCCGCGCCGCAGACGCCGGCGCCGTTGAGCGGCAGCGTCCGGCCCAGGACCTGCGGGTGCACGCGCCCGATCGCCTCGTACAGCCGCAGGTGCGGACCGCGCAGGCCCTCCTCCTCGCAGATCGCCAGCAGCCGCGGGGTGCGTGGGTCCCGCACCTTGTGCACCGGGTGGCCCAGGCCCGGCACGTACCGCCCGGCCGTCCTGGCCTCCTGCACGACCCGCAGGGCCAGCTCGTCCCAGCCGGCCTCGTCGACCGGCAGCGGACCGTCCACCTGCGACAGTGCGGTGTGCAGGAAGACGCCGGCGTCCTCGGTGACGCCGAGGAACCGGGACCCGCCGCCGAGCAGCCCGGCGGCCAGCGCGCCCTGCAGCGATTCCGGCGCGGACAGGTACGTGATCCGGGCGGCGATCGCCGTGGGCGTGAACCCGTGGTCGGCCAGGGCGACCAGCACCGACTCGAACACCCTGACCTCGCCCTTGCTGGGCCGGCGGGCGGCCAGCAGCCAGAACGCCAGCTCGCCGAAGCCGACCTTGCCCATGAGATCGTCGGCGAGGTCGTGCCCGAGCAGCCGGATGTGGTCGGCGTCCGAGGTGCCGAGCGAGGACGGGTACGTGCGGCTCACGCCTTCTCCTCCAGCCAGGCCCGGATCTCCGCGCCGTGCTCGTCCAGCCCCGGCGGCGGCAGCACGTAGCGGGCCGGTGTCTCGGAGAACGTGATCGGATTGCGGATCGAGGGGACCCCGCCCGGGTGCACGACCGGATCCAACCCGAGCTCCTCGGCGAAGGCGACCCCGTCGTTGACCGTGTTGATCGGTCCACACGGGACACCGGCGGCGATGATGTCCCGGAACCACTCGTCCTTGGTCCTGGTCCGCAGCCGCTCCACCAGCAGCGGCCGCAGCTGTTCGCGATTGGCGGTGCGATCGGCGTTGCGGGCGAACCGCGGGTCGTCGGCCAGCTCCGGCAGCCCGAGCACCTCGCAGAGCCGGCGGAACTGGCGGTCGTTTCCGGCGGTGATGATCATGTCGCCGTCGGCGGTGGGCAGCGCGTCGTACGGGAACAGGCTCGGGTGCGAGTTGCCCATCCGGGTCGGCGTCACCCCGGCCGCGACCACCGCGGACGAATGGTTGACCAGTCCCGACAGCGCCGAGGACATGAGGTTGACCTCGACGTGCTGCCCGCGCCCGGTGGACTGTCGCGAGTGGAGCGCGGCCAGGACCCCGATCAGCGCGTGCATCCCGGACATCACGTCGAAGACCGAGATGCCGGCCCGGTAAGGCTGGCCGCCGGCCGGCCCGGTCAGGCTCATCAGCCCGGCGATCGCCTGCACGATGAGGTCGTAGCCGGGCAGCGACGCGCCGCCGCCGGTGCCGAAGCCGGTGATGGACCCGTAGACCACGCCGGGGTTGGTCGCCGCGACCGCGTCGTAGTCGAGCCCGAAGCGGGCCAGCCCGCCGGTGCGGAAGTTTTCCAGCACGATGTCGGCCCGGGCGGCCAGCTCCCGGGCCAGCGCGGCGTCCTGCTCGTCGGACAGGTCGAGCGCGATCGACCGCTTGTTGCGGTTGATCCCGAGGTAGTAGGTGGAGACGCCGTCCCGGACCGGCGGCATCCAGCTGCGCGTGTCGTCGCCGTTCCGGCTCTCCACCTTGACCACCTCGGCGCCGAGGTCGGCCAGGAGCATCGACGCGTACGGCCCAGCGAGGATGCGGGAGAAGTCGGCCACCAGCAGGCCGCTCAGCGGGCCGGGCGCACCCTCCCGGCCCGGGCCGTCCGGTCCGAGCTCGGTCGCGCGGGCGCCCTGCTCGATCGACTCCATCGCGTCCCCTCGTCCGCCATCCGGACGCTTGTCCGAGAAATCATCCTCGGCAGCCACCATACGGGTGTCAACCAGCCGTGTGGGCGACCGGGACGGCCTGGCAGCGGGCGAAGTCGGCGCTCACCTCGCCGGCGGTCTGCAGCAGGAGGGGCAGATACTCCCCGGTCAGCGTGGCGAGCGAGGTCTCGGCCGCGTGCACGGTGACGTTCATGGCGGCGAAGACCCGGCCCGACCCGTCCCGCAGCGGCGCCGCCACCGACCGGATCCCCGGCGCCAGCACCTCGTCGGTGAGCGCCCAGCCCTTGGCCCGCACGTCGCGCAGCAGCTCGTCCAGCTCGGCCCGGTCCGGCGCGTGCCGGGCGACGACACCGGATCGCGACGGCTGGGCGAGCGCGTCGTCCAGCTCGCCGTCGGACAGCCCGGCCAGCAGGACCTTGCCCAGCGACGTGGACGGCGCCGGGAACCGCGTGCCGATCTCGACCCGGAGCGCGATGATCTTCGGCACCGCGACCCTGGCCACGTAGACGATGTCCGAGCCGTCGAGCTGGGCGATCGAGCTGGACTCCCCGGTCCGGCCGACCAGCCGCTCCTGGTGCGGCCTGGCCACCTCCCAGAGCCCGAGCGACTGCACGTACGCCATGCCGAGCTCGAGCACCCGCGGGGTGAGGCTGAACCCGGCCGGGTCGCTGCGGGCGTAGCCGAGCGCTGCCAGGGTGAGCAGGATCCGGCGGGCGGTCGGCCGGGCCAGCCCGGCAGCGGCGGCCACCTCGCTCAGCGTCAGCACCGGCCGCTGCGGACCGAACGCCCTGATCACGTCGAACCCGCGCGCGATGGCCTCGACGAAGTCGGGGGCGTTCGTGCGGCGGGCCACCGGCGCAGCGTAACCGGCTGTCCGCTGTACGGACACCCTTCGGATCGGCCGTCGAGCAGAAACCGGATCAGGGCCTTGACGCTGCCGGCCCGCCAGTTCATCGTTGCGCGCACAAGGTCGTGTCCGGACTGCGGACACCCGTACGCCGAGGAGGACCAGTGGAAGAGCTCGCGCCCGGGCGGCCGGTGGTGTTCCGCGGCGGCACCGTGCTGCCGATGGACGACCGCCGCAGCGTCCTCGCCGGCGCCGACCTGCTGGTCGCCGGCGAGCGGATCGAGGCGGTGGGCCCGGACCTCCAGGTGCCCGACGGGACGCTCGAGATCGACGCGACCGGCGGCATCGTGATGCCGGGGATGATCGACACCCACCGGCACATGTGGCAGACCGCGATGCGCGGCTACGGCGCCGACTGGACCCTCACGCAGTACTTCGTCTGGTACTACCTCGAGCACGGCAAGACCTTCCGCCCGCAGGACATCCACGCCGGCAACGTGCTGGCCGGCATCGAGTCGCTGGACGCCGGCGTGACCACGACGGTGGACTGGTCGCACGGGCTGCAGACCACCGAGCACGCCGACGCCGCGGTCGACGCGCTGCAGTCGGTGCCGGGCCGGTTCGTCCTCGCCTACGGCAACATCCAGGCCGGGCCCTGGGAGTGGTCGGCGAGGCCGGAGTTCCGCGACTTCGTCAGCCGCCGGATCATCCCGGGCGACGACATGCTCGGCTTCCAGATGGCCTTCGACGTCACCGGCGACCCCACCTTCCCGGAGAAGGCGGCCTTCGAGGTGGCCCGCGACCTGGGCGTGCCGGTGACCACGCACGCCGGCGTCTGGGGCGCGACCAACGACGACGGCATCCGGCTCATCTACGACAACGGCTTCGCCACCCCGCAGAGCGTGTACGTGCACGCGGCCACGCTGTCCGAGGACTCGTACCAGCGGATCGCGGCCAGCGGCGGCTCGGTCTCGGTGTCCACCGAGAGCGAGCAGAGCGCCGGCCAGGGCTACCCGCCCACCTGGACGCTGCGCTCGTACGACATCCCGGTGTCGCTGTCGATGGACACCAGCGTCTGGTGGAGCGGCGACCTGTTCTCGGCGATGCGGACCACCCTCGGCGCTGACCGGTCCCGGGAGCACCACGAGGCGCACGCCAAGGGCGACACGGTGACCAACTGCCACCTGCGGGCCGACCAGGTCGTCGAGTGGGCGACCCGCGGCGGCGCGAAGGCGCTCGGCCTGGACGGGGTCGTCGGCCGGCTCGAGCCCGGCCTCAAGGCCGACGTCGTGCTGATCAAGAACGACCGCTCGCCGGCGATGTTCCCGCTGCTCAACCCGTACGGGCACGTCGCCTTCCAGGCCCAGCGCGGGGACGTGCACACGGTTCTGGTCAACGGCCGGATCGTGAAGCACGAGCACGAGCTGGTCGGGATCGACCTCGGCGCGGCCCGCCGCGAGGTGGAGTCCACTGTGGACTACCTGCGTGGCGCGATGGGCGACGAGGCGTGGTCGCAGGGGATGAACCCCGACGTCCCGGAGACCACGATGCTGGACAACCCGTACCAGTACACCAACTACTCGTCCGGCAAGACGCACGGGCACTGAGACGCGGGCGGCGTCGGCAGGGTCCCCGTCCCCGCCGGCGCCGCCCGTCCCATCGCCGCCTCCGCGTCGCCGGCACGGACGGCCGGTGCTTGCTGCGCACGCCGACGACGGCGGTGCCGTCGGCGAACTCGTGTTCCCGGTCGGCTCCCGCCACACCAACCAGACGTACCGCAGAACGGTGCAGGGTTGCCCTCAACATCCGCGGCGGTCGGACCGTTTGAGAGGGCGTGGAGTTCTCCGAGTACGTGGCGGCGCGGGGCCGGTCCCTGGAGCGGTTCGCCTACGTGCTCACCGGGGACGCGCACCTGGCCCAGGACCTCGTGCAGACCGCGCTGCTGAAGGCCTACCGCCGGTGGCGGTGGGTGGCCAGGGCCGAGCACCCGGACGCGTACGTGCGGCGCATCGTCACCCGGTCCTACCTGGACTGGCGGCGCCGGCGCAGCAGCGCGGAGGCGCCGGTCGGCGCCGTGCCGGACCGGCCGGCGCCCGACCCCGCCGAGGGCGTCGCCGAGCGGGACCTGTTGCGCCGCGCGCTCGGCACGCTCTCGCCGCGGCAGCGCGCGGTCCTGGTGCTGCGGCACTACGAGGGGCTGGACGACGCGGCCATTGCCGTGTTGCTGCGCTGCGGTGAGGGCTCGGTGCGCACGCACGCCAGCCGCGGCCTGGCCCGGCTGCGCGCCGCCCTCGACCAGACGACCTCGCCGGGAGGGTCCCGATGACCGACGTGGAGCGGCTGCTCGCGGCCGAGTTCGAGGAGCTGGGCGGCCGGGCGCCGCACGAGGCCGACCTGGCCGGGTCGGTACGCGGCCGGGCCCGCCGGCGGGTCGCCGTGCTGGCCTCCGCGCTGGCGGTGCTGGTGCTGGTGGCCGGCGCGGCGGTCGCGGCCGTCCGGCTGCGGCCGGAGCCGGCCCCGGCCGCCCCGGCTGCGACGGCTCCGA
Source organism: uncultured Actinomycetota bacterium (assembly GCA_963803135.1). Classification (GTDB taxonomy): domain Bacteria; phylum Actinomycetota; class Actinomycetes; order Mycobacteriales; family CADCTP01; genus CADCTP01. Next base: position 489,778 of record CAWDLH010000001.1, read on the forward strand.
CGGCTCCGACCGCTCCGTCCGCAGGCTGCCCGCGGCCCGAGCCCGGCCGGCTGCCCGAGTGGGCCAGGGCCGGGTTCAGCAGCCCGGAGCCCGGCATCCCGATGACCTACAGCGACAAGGGCCTGATGCTGGCGATCGTCTTCGGCACGCCGCTGACCTCGCCACCCTCCGCCGACCACAACAACAAGATCCTCTGGGTCGCGAAGCTCGGCGCCGAGGGCGACTTCTCGATCGACGCCCGGCTGGAGGGCTCCGACCTCACGGTCGCCCGGCGGATCGGGCCGGCGCCGGGACCGTCCATAGTGGACCTTCCGGCGGCCGGGTGTTGGCGGATGACGTTGCGGTGGGGGAGCTACACCGACACGATCAGCCTGCCGTACGCGGCCGGGTGATCAGGACTCGGGCTCGGCCATGCCGCTGTGCATCGTGGCGTCGCACCCGTGCTCGGCGAACTGCTTGGCCAGCTCGAAGCCGATGCGACCGGACGCGGCGGAGACGGCGAAGGCCCTCTCGTCGGTCTCGGTCGTGCGGCCGGGCGTACCCGGCCGAACCGGCCCTATGCAGGACCGGCACTCCGTAGCATCGGAGCCGGCCTGTCGTTCCGGGTCCTGGAGCGGTCCGGGGCGGGAGGTCCGGGCACCCGCCGGTGGCCGCCGGCGGGTGCCCTCCCTGCCGAGAGTTAGTTCGGCCCTTGAATTATGGCTAGCATCGAACTGGCGTGGCACGGCGGGGTCAAGGCACCGGAGGAGGGCGGCGGCGTGCAGGTGAGGCGTACGGTCCGCGACCTGCGGCGGCACAACCGCTCCCTGCTGCTCTCCCGCCTCTACCTCGGCGAGCCGCAGAGCCGGCAGGACCTCGGCCGGTCCAGCGGGCTCAGCCAGGGCACGGTGAGCAACGTCGTCGGGGAGCTGATCCAGGAGGGTCTCGTCGTCGAGGCCGGACTGGTCGACTCCGACGGCGGCCGGCCGCGCACGCTGCTGCGGGTGAACCCGGGCTACCGGCACGTGGTCGGCGTCGACGTCGGCGAGACCGGCACCAGGGTCGAGGTGTTCGACCTGGCGATGCGGCCGCTGGCCACCTCCTACCACCCGCTGCCGTCGGCCCGGCCGGACCCGGCCGCGGTGGTCGCGCAGATCCACGAGGGCCTCACCGAGGTGTTGCGCGAGGCCGCGGTCCGCCCGGACGACGTGCTCGGCATCGGCGTCGGCGTGTTCGGCACCGTCGAGCAGGGTCACGAGGCGCTGGTGCACGCGCAGACGATCGGCTGGGAGGCGGTGCCGCTGGAGCGGATGCTGCGGGCGGGCACGGAGCTGCCGATCTACCTGGAGAACGGGGCGAAGACGCTGGGCCAGGCCGAGCTGTGGTTCGGCGCCGGCCGGGGCGTGCGGCACGCGGTGATCACGCTGGTGGGGTCTGGGGTCGGCGCGGCGGTGATCAGCAACGGCACCATCTCCCGCGGCGTCACCAGCAGCGCGGGCGAGTGGGGCCACACCTGCATCGTCTACGACGGGCGGCCGTGCCGGTGCGGCTCCCGCGGCTGCCTCGAGGCCTACGTCGGGGCGGAGGCCGTGCTGGACCGGTGGACGGCGGCCCGGGGTGGGCGGCCGGTGCCCGGCGACGACGAGCAGTCCTCGCTGGCGGCGCTGCTCGCCGACGGCGGGAAGGTGGCCGAGCGGGTGCTGGCCGAGACCGCCGGCTACCTCGGCGCGGGGCTGGCCAACCTGGTCAACCTGTTCAACCCCGAGCGGATCGTGCTGGCCGGCTGGGCCGGGCACGCGCTCGGTGCCCGGCTGCTGCCGCAGATCTCGGCCGCCGCGGCGGAGCGGGCCCTGCGCCACCCGTTCGGGCAGACGAGCATCCAGCTCGGCCGGCTCGGGGTGGACGCGGTCGCCCTCGGCGCGGCCACCCTGCCGGTCGCGGACCTGCTGGCCCGCGGCGCCGCCCCGGACCGCCCGCCGGCTCGCCTCGACGCCCCGGCCTGAGAGTCCTGTGTCAACCCGTGGCGGTGTGAAGGCGTTGCCGCTGGCGCGGGGATAGGCGGCGGGCGCGCCGGCTGGCTAGTGGACGTTCGCCTGGACCAGGCCGCGGGTCAGCGCCAGCTTGGGGGTGAGGTTGGCGTGGAACAGGCCGTAGCGGTCGTACTGGACGTTGCCGGTGGTGGTGTCGCGGTCGCAGTACCAGTACATCCGCTGGACCCACGGCATGCGGTTCCCGACGATCCTGGCGGTGCTGACCAGGTAGGCGCTCTGGACGCTCTCGCTCACACCACGGTTCCAGTTGGCGGTGCGGGCGGTGTTCGCGTGGGTGGACCAGCCGAACTCAGTGAACCAGACCGACTTGCGGCCGTCGCCGCGGGCGACCATGAGCCGCCGGACGGCATTGGCGTGCATGAGCGTGTACTTGCTGCCCCTGTCGGCGAGCGCGGGGTCGGCGTCGGCGAGGCCCTGGTACGGGTGGGTGCCGATCGCGTCGAAGCAGCCTTTGGCACCGGAGGCGTACATCCGGCCGATCCACCTGTCGTCGTTGTACGAGGTGCCGCCGGTGACCACGGTCGCGGCGCGGTCGCCGGCCTTGACGGCGGGGTAGGCGGCCTTGAGCAGCCGGGTGTACGCGGCCGGGTCGGCGCCGGTCATGAACCCGCTGTCGTTGGGCTCGTTCCAGACCTCCCAGCCGACGACCTTGCCACGCCACCGGGTGGCCGCCCACCGAGCGGCCCTGGCGTAGTCGGCGGGGCTGGACGGCAGGGTGCGCTGGCCGCGCCGGCCGTTGGCCCAGCCGGGGGTGAGCCACAACATCACCAGTGGCCTGATGTGGCGCTGGTTCGCCATGGCGATCACATGGTCGACGAACGAGACGCCCCAGCGGTCGTAGCTGGTGCGGTTCCTGGGCTGGAGCATCACCCAGGAGACGTCGAGGCGAACCGAGTCGACCCCGGCGGCGGAGAGCCTGTCGAGCACCCTGGCCCGCTGGGCGTCGGTGAACGAGGTCCACATGCCGTGGAAGTTGGCGCCCACCGGTTGGGCGGTGCCGAGCCGGGTCCGTCCGGAGGGATTCCTCAACGCAGTGGTGCCGGCGAACCCGGCACCGGCGAACAGCAGCGGCGTGGTCAGGGCGACAGCAGTGGCCGCGCCGGCCAGTCGCAGCAACGCGCGCGTGGACCGGCGGGCGCTGGTCGTGGACGACGTGGTGGTACTGGTCATCGGAAGCCTCCGTTGGCTCCCCTCCGCTCACGCAGCGGAGGTGATCGCTCACTGACAGCTACAAGGCTTCACTGATCCGATGCGGGATCTCAGAGGCGACAGCCCCAACCCAGCCGCCACCCGGCCCGGCTTTCGACCGCCGATGGTCCCGATCCGGACACCCACCGCGCGCCGCGCGTTCGGGAGACGAGCTGACCGGCTGCCACCGGCGCGCGGCCTAGGTTGGCGGGGTGGGTGCGGACGAGATCGTGGACGTCGTGGACGAGGAGGACCGGGTCGTCGGGCAGCTGCCGCGGGCGGAGGTGTACGCGCGCCGGCTGATCCACCGGTGCGCGTTCGTGCTCGTCCGTGACGGCGCCGGCCGGGTCTTCGTGCACCGCCGCACCGAGGGCAAGCTCACCTACCCCGGCCGGTACGACATGTTCGTCGGCGGCGTGGTCGGGGCCGGCGAGACCTACGACGCGGCCGCGGTCCGCGAGGCCGCCGAAGAGCTGGGAGTGTCCACAGTGGACCGACCCCGGTTCCTGTTCCGCTTCCGCCACCGCGACCCGACCTACGGCAGCTGGTGGTCGGCCGTGTACGAGCTGCGCCACGACGGGCCGGTGCACCCGCAGGAGAGCGAGATCGCCTGGCACGGCTGGGTGACCGCGCCCGAGCTGGACCGGATGCGGGCCGAGCTGGACTGGACGCCCGACAGCGCCGAGGCGTACGAGCGGCTGCTGGCCCGGCCCGGGACCTGACGCCCCGGGCCGGGCCCGGCCGGCTAGGGGAAGCTGACCACGTTCACCGGGATGGTCGCCGTCCCCTGCGCGGCCGCGCCGGTGTTGTTGACCACGTGGTCGATCGTCCCGGTGCCGCCGAGCGAGACGGTGAGCAGGTCGTGGAACCGCACCCCGGCCGTCACCGGCACCTCGAACCCGCGGTCGGCGTGGATGGCCGGGTTGACGTTGAAGAAGCAGTAGCTGCCGAGCCCCCAACCCTCGTGGCTGGTGACCCCGGCGGCCACCTTGTACGCGGCGTACCCGTTGGCGCCGGTGCGCCAGGTCGCCTGGTCCGGCGGGTCGTACGGCATCTCGTTCTGGAAGAAGTACGTCCGGCCGCCGTTGCCGTTCCAGGTCACCTCGTACTTCTGGTAGTGCTCGACGAACAGGCCGTACGCGGTGACGTTCTGGCCGTTGACGATCAGCCCCCGGTCGGCGGTGTTGACCGTCCAGCCCACGCCGGAGCCGTGGTCGGCCCGCCAGGCCCAGATGTGGTCGATGATCGTGTTGTTGGAGTTGACCAGCAGGCTGGTCGTGGCCTTGCCGGCGATGCGGCCGCCGATCCGGAAGAACACGTCCTGGATCGTGGTCGGGTTGGCCGCGTGCGAGGCCGCCGCGCCGGTCGGCCCGACCTGCAGCAGCACCGGCGAGTTCGTGGCGCCGGCGTCGAAGAGCAGCCCGGAGATCTTCACACCGTCCACATCGGACACCGACATCGGCACGACGCCGCCGGTCGGGACCAGCGTCGCGTACCCGATGCCGAGCACGACCGTGTTGGCCCTGGTCACGTTGATCGTCTGGTCGACGGTGTAGACGCCCGGCGTGAACAGCAGGTTGAGGCCCGCGGCCAGCGCCTGGTTGATCGTGGCCGCGCTGTCGGACGGCTTGGCCACGAAGAACTGCGACAGCGGCAGCACGGTCCCCGGCGTCGGCGCGGACAGCCAGGTGGCGCCCGAGGTGTTGGTGCGCAGGTTCGGCACCAGCACGTTGACGCTCCCGGCCGCGTCGACGAACAGGTACGGCTTCTCCCGGATCACCGGGGTCGTCCCGACCGTCGTGTACGGCGGGCTGGGGAAGCTCTGCGCGGGCGCGCCCTGGACGCCGACGAACACGTTGTTCCAGACGGCGTTCTGGTTGCCGCCGATGTTCGAGTCGCGGGTGAACCACTGCTGCTGGGAGAACGGCTGTACCGAGCCGACCACCCTGCTGTCGGCGATGTAGCCGCCGGAGGCGAAGCCGAAGCCGGTCGGGGCCAGGTTGAGGTCGCCGCGGATGTCGACCCGCCGCATCGGCGCGGCCTGCGCGACCGCCCACCGGGCCGACCCCGGCACCATGAAGTTCTCCGCGGACCGCCAGAAGTTCTGGGTCGCGTTGCCGCCGAACCACTGCGCGTCCACGGTCAGGCCGCCGATGTTGACGTCGTCGGGGTTGCGGCCGAGGCCGATCACGGAGGTGTTGAAGCCGACGTTGACGTTGATGTTGTACTGCCCCGGCTTGAACAGCAGCGCGTCCCGCCGGGTGCCGAACTGGTTGGTCTCCTGCGCGGCGAAGACCGTGTCGACCGCGCTCTGTACGGCCGCGGTGCCCATCGACGGGTCGAAGACGTGCACGTTCGGCCCGAGGTCGCCGCCGCCCGGCGGCGTGGTCGTGCCGCCGGTGGTGAACACGGCCATCTCGAACAGCGAGTAGCCGAACTGGGTCGCCCGCGCGGTCCCGTTCATCCGGACGAACCGGCCGCTGCCGTTGACGGTGAGCGTCTGCGTCCCGCCGGTCCCGGTGGTGGTCGAGAAGACCGTGGTGAACGGTCCGGTCGCGGCCGGCGCGGTCTGGATCTGGAACGCGGTGGCGAACGCGGCCTCCCAGGTCAGCCTGACCTGGCAGACCGTCGCGGTCGCGCCGAGGTCGACCTGGATCCACTGCGGATCCGCGAAGGCGGACGACCAGCGGGTGCTGGCGTTGCCGTCGAAGGCGGCCGAGGCCGGCGTGCCGGCGTTCTCCGTCGACGAGGCGCTGGCCGGGTGGTTCAGCGCCGCGTTCGCGGTCCCGCAGGCCGCCGAGCCGAACGTGCCGAAGACCTGGAACTCCCACAGCGAGTAGCCGAACTGGGTGGCCCGTACGGTCCCGTTCATCCGGACGAACCGGCCCGAGCCGGTGACCGGGATCGTCTGGATGCCGCCGGTCCCGGTGGTGGTCGAGAAGATCGTGGTGAACGGCCCGGTCGCGGCCGCCGCGGTCTGGATCTGGAACGACCGCGCGAACGCGGCCTCCCAGTTGAGCACCACCTGGGTCACGTTCGCCGTGGCGCCGAGGTCGACATGGATCCACTGTGGATCGCTGAACGCCGACGACCAGCGGGTGCCGGTGTTGCCGTCGACCGCGTTGGCCGCCGGGCTACCGGCGTTCTCGGTCGAGGACGCGGTGGCTGGCCTCCCTGCGAGATCAGGGGGTCGGCGGCGGCGGCGGTGCCGGACAGCGCGGCCACGGCGACGGCGGCGGCGATCGTGACGGCCGAGACGGCCGCGGCGAGCAGCCGGCTCGGGCCGCGGGCGGTGATGCGGGTGGCGGACATGGCTCTCCTGCCTCGAGGCGGAACCGGACGGGAGCTGCTCACTGGAAGACCCGGACGTAGTCGACGAGCATCCGTTGCGGCAGCACGGTGGTGGCGTCCGGGTTGCCGGGGAAGTCACCGCCGACGGCGTTGTTGAGGATGAGGAAGAACGGGTGGTCGTAGACCCACGGCCCGCGGGTCGCCTCGACCTGCGCCTTGGTCAGCGTGAGGAACGCCGTGCCGTCGACGGAGAAGGTCATGTGGGAGGCGTCCCAGTCCATCCCGTAGGTGTGGAAGGCCGCCGCGAAGTCGCCGTTGATCGTGAACGGCGAGCCGATCCCGCCGCCGCCGTTGTACGCGGGCGCGTGGATGGTGGAGAACACCTGGCTCGGCGCGCGCCCGACGTGCTCCATCACGTCGATCTCGCCGGAGGCCGGCCAGCCCACGGTCGGGAAGTTCGCGCCCAGCAGCCAGAACGCCGGCCACAGGCCCTGCGTCCCGGACACCTTGATCCGCGCCACCACGTGCCCGTACGCGAAGCTGAACGTGCTCTGGGTCTTGATCCGGCCGGACGTGTACTGGCACGGCCCGCCCGGGCAGCTGGAGCCGGCCGTCGTCTCCCGGCGCGCCTCGATGACGAGGTCGCCGGTGCCGTCGGTCGAGGCGTTCCGGTTGGGCGTGTAGAACTCGAGCTCGTTGTTCGGGCCGGTGCCGGTCTCGGCGGTCCACCGCGCGGCCGACGGAACGGTCCCGGCCGGGTCGTTGAACTCGTCGGCGAAGACCAGCCGGGTGGCCGGGAAGCTCACGTTCGGCGGCGGGGCCGGCGGCGCGACCGGGCTGCCGCCCGTGCCGTACACCTGGAACTCCCAGAGCGAGTAGCCGAACGTCGTCGCCCGCGCGGTGCCGAACATCCGGACGAACCGGCCGGTGCCGTCGACGGTCAGCGTCTCCTTGAAGCCGCGGCCGGTCGTGGTCGAGAAGATCGTCGTGTAGGTGACGCCGTCCGGCGAGACCTGGATCCGGTACGCGGTCGCGTAGGCCGGGTCCCACTGCAGCACGACCTTGGTGACGTGCGCGACGGCGCCGAGGTCGACGGCGATCCAGCCCGGGTCCGCCCAGGCCGCCGTCGCCCACCGGGTGGCCGGGTCGACGTCGAGCGCCTTGGCCGGCACGCAGTCGGGGCACTGGCCGTCGTTCTGGGACGACGACGCGGTCGCCGGCTTCCGGTACGACAGCAGGGCCCCGGCCGGCGGCGGGGGAGTCGTCCCGCCGAACGTGCCGAAGACCTGGAACTCCCACAGCGAGTAGCCCCACTGGGTGGCCCGGACGGTCCCGGTCATCCGGACGTAGCGGCCGGAGCCGGTGACCGGGATCGTCTGGGTCCCGCCGGCGCCGGTGGTGGTGGCGAAGACCGTCGTGAACGGGCCGGTGGCCGAGGACGCGGTCTGGATCTGGATCGACCGGCCGAACGCGGTCTCCCAGCTGAGCGTGACCTGCGAGACCGTCGCGGTCGCGCCGAGGTCGACCTGGATCCACTGTGGATCGCCGAACGCCGACGACCACCGGGTGCCGGGATTGCCGTCCACGGCGGCCGCCGCGGGGAACGCGACGCTCTCGGTGGACGACGCCGTGACCGGCTTGCCCTGGGAGATCAGCGGATCGGCCGCGCGGGCGGGCGCGGTCAGCCCGGGCAACCCGAGCACGGCCGCCGCCAGCGCGACGAGAAGCAGGAGCGGGGCGCGCGGCGCCCGGCCGCGCGGAGTGACCGGAAGACCCATGCGCCCGTCGCCTTTCGACCGGAGCGGTCTGCCGCCGCCGCCGATCGGCCGCAATTCGCTGCTTAGTTCAAGGCATGATTGAACGTGCGGTTGCGGCCCGTCAAGACGTCGCCGGGCGAGATTGACCCTTTCCGGCGAAGGCGACTGTCCGGCTCGTACGACCTGATGGGGGTACGTACCGTCCGCCTGCGGGGACCCGAGCAGAATGGACGGTCTCATGCCGGGAGGTGCGGTGGTCGACACCGAGCGCAAGGCCGAGCAGCAGCACCTCGACGTGCTGTACGCGCGGCTGGACGAGTTGCGGGTGCGCAGCGCGCGGGCGCTGGACTCGGTGCGGCGGCAACCGACCGCCGGCACCCCGGCCGCGCGCAGCGAGCGGGACGCGTTCGTGGCCCTGCACGCCGGCCGGCTGTCCCAGTTGCGGTCGGTCGAGGAGCGGCTCTGCTTCGGCCGGCTCGACCTGCTCGGGGGCGAGCGCCGGTACGTCGGCCGGGTCGGGCTGTCCGACGAGGAGCACCGGCAGCTGCTGGTGGACTGGCGGGCGCCGGCGGCGGAGCCGTTCTACCGGGCCACCGCGGTCCGGCCGGACGGCGTGGTCCGCCGCCGGCAGCTGGCCACCCGGCAGCGGCAGGTGACCGGCATCGAGGACGAGGTGCTCGACCTCGAGGCGTACGACCCCGAGCGGGACGGGCCGGTGGTGGCCGGCGAGGGCGCGCTGATGATGGCCCTCGACGCCGCCCGCACCGGGAAGATGCGCGACATCGTCGGCACCATCCAGGCCGAGCAGGACCGGGTGATCCGCTCGCCGCTGTCCGGCGTGCTCGTCGTGCAAGGGGCGCCCGGCACCGGCAAGACCGCGGTCGCGCTGCACCGCACCGCGTACCTGCTCTACACCCACCGGGACCGGATCGCCTCGGCCGGCGTGCTCGTGGTCGGTCCGAACGAGCGGTTCCTGCGCTACATCGACGCGGTCCTGCCGGCGCTCGGCGAGGCCGACGCGACCGTGCTGGTCACCCCGGGCCGGCTCTACCCCGGCGTGGCCGCGGTCGCCGAGGAGGACCCGGAGGTGGCCGCGGTCAAGGGCGATCCGCGGATGGCCGAGGTGCTGCGCCGCGCGGTCCGCGACCGCCAGCGGTCGCTGCCCCAGCCGGTCGAGCTGCGGGTCGACGGCCGGACCGTGCTGCTGCGGCCGGGCGACGTGCGGGCCGCGCTGGAGCGCGCGCACCGCGGCGGCCGGCCGCACAACCAGGGCCGGGTGGTGTTCGTCCGGCAGCTGCTCGGCCAGCTCGCCGCCCAGCTCGCCGGCGGCGCGGCGATGGACCAGCAGGAGCGCGCCGGCCACCTGGCCGAGCTGCGCGAGTCGAAGGACGTCCGGCGCGAGCTGAACGGGCTCTGGCCGCCGCTGCGGCCGGAGCGGCTGCTGCGCGACCTCTACGCGCAGCCGTGGCGGCTGGAGTCGGCCGCCGCCCGACTGTCCACACGGGAGCGTGCGCTGCTGGCCCGGGAGCGCACGTCGCCCTGGACGCCGGCCGACGTCGCCCTGCTGGACGAGGCGGCCGAGCTGCTCGGCGCGGAGGAGACCGCGGCGGCGCCGACCGCCGCGAGCGCGGAGCTCGAGTACGCGCGGGAGGTGCTGCGGGACTCGCCGGCGGCCGGGATGGTCAGCGCCGAGCAGCTGGCCTCGCGCTGGGCCGGCCAGCCGGTGCGCCGGTCCGTGGCCGAGCACGCGGCCGTCGACCGGGAGTGGACGTACGGGCACGTGGTCGTGGACGAGGCGCAGGAGCTCTCGCCGATGATGTGGCGGGCGCTGATGCGCCGCTGCCCGACGCGGTCGATGACGGTCGTCGGCGACCTGGCCCAGACCAGCGCGCTGGACGGGGTGTCGTCCTGGCCGGAGACCTTCCGGCCGTACGTGGCCGACCGGTTCCAGGTCGAGACGCTGACCGTGAACTACCGGACGCCGGCGCAGCTGATGGCGCTGGCGACCGCGGTGCTGCGGGCCAGCGGGGTCGCCGTGGACGAGCCGACCTCGGCCCGGACGACCCGGTGGGAACCGGTGTTCACGGCGGTGCCGGACGTGGTCGAGGCGGTCGCGGCGGCCGTCCGGGACGAGCTCGACCTGGTCGGCGAGGGGACGCTCGGGGTGCTCTGCCCGCACGAGCTGGCGGGCGAGGTGCGCTCCCGGGTCGGCGGGCCGCTGGCCGAGCGGGTCGCCGTGCTCACCGTGCCGCAGGCGAAGGGCCTCGAGTTCGACGGCGTGCTGCTGGTCGAGCCGGCCGCGATCGCCGCGGGCTCCCCGCGCGGCGCCCACGATCTCTACGTCGCGATCACCCGGGCCACCCAGCGCCTGCACGTCCTGCACGCCCGGCCCCTCCCGCCCGGCCTGGACCGAGCGAGCCCACCCCGGTGGCCGCCGGCCGCCGTACGCTAGGGGCATGGCGGGAGTGGGTTGCGGTGCTTGATCCGGCGGGGCTCTACGAGCTGGCTGCGCAGCTGCCGGAGCTCGACCGTCCGGTCCTCGTGGTGGCGATGACCGGGTTCGTCGACGCGGCCGGGGCGACCAAGCTGGCGGCCGAGCACCTGCAGGAGACCGGCGACCCGGTGGACGTGGCGACCTTCGACGTCGACCAGCTCTACGACTACCGCGCCCGGCGGCCGCCGATGCTGTTCGTCGAGGACCACTGGGAGGGGTACGAGGCCCCGCAGATCAAGATCCAGGCGCTCACCGACACCGCCGGCGCCCGGTTCCTCATGCTCGACGGCCCGGAGCCGGACGTGCAGTGGGAGCGGTTCGTGGCGGCGGTCGAGCAGATCTGCCGGCGGCTGGACGTCCGGGTCTCGGTCGGGTTCAACTCGATCCCGATGGCGGTGCCGCACACCCGCCCGCTCGGGGTGACCGCACACGCCAGCCGGCGCGAGCTGATCTCCGACTACCAGCCCTGGCTGCAGCGGGTGCAGGTGCCGGGCAGCGCGGTGCACCTGCTCGAATACCGGCTCGGCGGGTCCGGGCGGGACTCGATGGGCTTCTCCGTGCACGTGCCGCACTACCTCTCCCAGACCGACTATCCGGCGGCCGCGCAGACGATGCTCGAGGCGGTGTCCAGGGCGACCGGCCTGGCGCTGGTCGGCGACTCGCTCAAGGCTGCCGCCGACGAGGTCCGGGCCGACGTGGACGGCCAGGTCGAGCGCTCCGAGGAGGTGGCGAGCGTGGTCCGCGCGCTGGAGGAGCAGTACGACGCGTACGTCGCCGGCCGCGGGGACAACCTGCTCGCCTCCGGCGCCGGGCCGCTGCCGACCGCGGACGAGCTCGGCGCCGAGCTGGAGCGGTTCCTGGCCGAGCAGACCGACCGCCCCGACCAGCAGTAGCGGGCCGGGGTGGGCCCGGTCGGGCGACTCGACCGCTTCCAGCAGCGGCACCGGCTGGTCGGGTATCCCCTCGCCGTCATCTACAAGTTCTTCGACGACCAGGGCAACTACCTGACCGCCATGATCACGTACTACGCCTTCCTGTCGCTGTTCCCGCTGCTGCTGCTGCTCATCTCCATCCTCGGCTTCGTCCTGCACAACGATCCGGACCTGCAGGCCCAGGTGCTGGACTCGGCGCTGAGCCGGCTGCCGGTGATCGGCCAGCAGATCGCCGACAACGTCCAGTCGCTGCGGGGTAACACGCTGGCCGTCGTGATCGGCGCGCTCGGCGGCCTGTACGGCAGCCTGGGTGTCGTCCAGGCCGCCCAGAACGCCTTCAACAAGGTCTGGGCGGTGCCCCGCAACTCGCGGCCGAACCCGATCACGGCCCGGGTGCGCAGCCTGCTGATGCTGTTCGTGCTCGGAATCGGGCTGGTGGTCTCGACCGGCCTCGCCGCGCTGTCCGCGGTCGCGGGCGGGGTCGGCGACTCGCAACTGAACGCCGGGCTGCGGGTGGTGCTGGTCCTCGGCGCGGTGATCCTGAACGCGGCCCTGCTCGCGCTGGCGTTCCGGTTGCTCACCGCGCAGTCGGTCGGCACCCGGCGGGTGCTGCCCGGCGCGATCCTCGCGGCCGTGACCTGGCAGGCACTGCAGATCCTCGGGACCTACTACTTCGGGCACACGCTGCGGGACAGCACCGCCACGTACGGGCTGTTCGGCGTCGTGCTCGGCCTGCTGGTGTGGCTCTACCTGTCCGCGGCCGCGGTCGTGTTCGGTGCCGAGGTGAACGTTGTGCTGGCGCGGCGGTTGTGGCCGCGCAGCCTGCTCACCCCGTTCACCGACGACGTGCAACTCACCCACGGCGACCGCAAGGCGTACGCGTCCTACGCGCAGACCGAGCGGCACAAGGGCTTCCAGACGGTCGACGTGGACTTCGACCAGCCCCGTCCGGACGAGTCGCGCGTACCCGCCCCGCCGGACGAGGGCTGATCGGGAAGGCGACGCCCGCGCTGAGCTTCCCCCGAGGCCTGCGGCCGGCGTGGCGGGTCCACTTCGACGGGCGTCCCGGTCGTCCCCCGGGGCCCCCCGTTTCCCTCAGCAGCACCCACATCCGGCGAGCCGTGCCGACCGCGGCGGGCGTCGCTCCCCGCGTCAGCCTGCCTGCTCAACGCGATCACCGCGTCGTACCGGCACCCGCAGTTAGTCGGTCTCCGGCCCTGACTTAATGCGGGCCCTGGCCAGCGCGACCAGCCCGGCCCGGTTCGGCACGCCGGTCTTCGCGACCAGGTTGGCCACGTGGGTCTCGATCGTCCGCGGCGAGAGCACCAGTCGCTGCGCGATCGCGGTGTTGGTCAGGCCGTCGCCCATCAGCCGCAGCACGTCGACCTCGCGGCTGGTCACCCCGACCGCGCGCAGCGCCGGCGGCACCGGGGTGTCGCCGCGGCCCGGCCGGGGCACCGGTGCCCCGGCCCGGCGCAGGACCTCGCGGCAGCGGCTGGCCAGCCGGGTCTCGCCGCGGCCGGCGAAGACCGGCAGCGCCTCCCGGGCCCAGCCGATCGGGTCGCCCCAGCCGTCGGTGACCGCGGCGTCGGCGACCAGCAGCCGGATCCGGTGCTGCCACCAGGGCAGTGCCGCCATCGCCCGGTCGGCCGCGGCCAGCTCCCGGTCGGCCTCCCGGCGGCGGCCGCGGCGGCCGGCGGCAACCGCCTCCGCGTACCCGAGCAGCGCCGCGTTCTCCCAGTTCACCGAGGACCGGCGGGCCTCGGCCCTGGCCGCGTCGGCGTCCTTGTCGGCCAGCGTGCGGACCAGCGCCCAGAGGCCGCGGATCGGCGTGGCCGCGGTGCTCGGGCTGCGCCGCAGGTAGTCCTCGGCCTTGTCCAGCGTCTCCAGCAGCCGGGGCAGGTCGTCGGCGATCAGCGCCTCCTGCGCCCGCACCTGGCCCCAGACCGCGGCGTTGATGTCCAGGTCGTCCGGGGCCAGCGTGAGGGCCTGGGCGGTGCACCGCTCGGCCTGCTCCCGGTCGCCGAGCTCGGCGTGCGCGATGGCCTGGAAGCAGACCGCGGTCGCGTAGAGCCGGTCGGCGCGCAGCCGGCGGGCCAGGTCCGCGCAGCGGCGGGCGTGCTCGAGCCCGCGGGCCGGCTCCGGGTGCAGCAGCCCGGCGGCGATCTGCAGGTCGAGGATCGCGGCCTTGCCGAGCACGCCGGCTTCCTCGGCGAGCTGGCGGGCCCGCTCCAGCCGGCCGGTCGAGCCGTCCTGGAGCAGGTCGACGGTGCCGAGCTCGTGCAGCGCGGAGACCCGGTTGGTGGGCAGGTAGTGCTCGCGGGCGAGCGCCTCGGCCGCGGCGAACGCGTCCCTCGCCCCGGCCGCGTCGTCGATCCGGGCGACCCGGCCGATGACCTCCAGGGCCTGGCAGGCGACCGGCCACAGCCCGCGCTCGCGGGCCGCCCACAGGGTCGCCCTGGCCATCTCCCGGGCCCGCTCCGGCTCGCCCCGGGCGTACGCCAGCCGGGCGACCAGCACGCTCAGGCGCGGGTCGCCGTCGTCCGGGATCGCCGACAGGTACGCCGCGGCCACGTCCCAGCGCTCGGCGTCCGCGCCGACCTCGGCCAGCACCAGCCGGACGCTCTGGTCGCCGCCGCGCAGCAGCCGCTCGCCGAGCGCGAGCGCCCGCTCGGCGTCGCCCTTGCCGGCCAGCACGGTCAGCAGCTCCCGCTCGGCCTCGGTCTTCAGCTCCGGCGCGGTGGCCAGCTCGCCGGCCCGGGACAGCAGCAGGTCGGCCGTGGCCAGCGCGCCCTGCCGGGCGGCCTCCTTGCCGGCGGCGACCGACAGCTCGGCCGCCCGCTCGTCCTCGCCGGCCGCCGCCCGCAACCCCGCCGCCAGCGCGTACGCCTCCGGGTCCCGGCGCTCGACGATGTCGGCGGCCGCGTGGGCCAGCGCCCGGCGCTCCGGCGGCAGCAGGTCGTCCCGGATCGCCTCGCCGGTCAGCGCGTGCCAGAACTCGAACGTGTCGCCCGCGTCGGCCCGGATCAGCCCGGACTTGACCCCGGCCCGCAGCGCGGCCAGCACCTCCGCCTCGGTCAGCCCGGTCACCTCGGGCAGCAGCGACCAGTCGAACCGGCGGCCGAGCACCGCGGCCGCCCGCAGCACCAACCGTGCCGGCGGGTCGAGGTCCTCGACCCGCCGCTGCACGGTCGCCGCGAACGTGCGCGGCACCGCCGCGGTCAGCGGACCGACCAGCCGGCCGGCCGGGTCGAGCGCGCCGACCGTGCGCAGGCTGGCCAGCAGCTCCTCGATGAGCAGGGGCAGCCCGTCGGCGTTGTCCCGGACGAACGCCACGACCTCCTCGGGCGGCCGGCCGGCCAGGCACACCTCGATCAGCTCGCGGACGTCGTCGGCGTCCAGCCGCGCCAGCGGCAGCTCGGTGGCCTGGGTGGCGGCGGCCAGGTCGAGCAGCGGCTCGGGCAGCGCGACCTCGGCCCGGCTGGTCCCGACCAGCAGCAGCGGGCTCGACTCGGCCGCGTGGGCCAGGTAGGTCAGCACGGTCAGCGTGTCCGGGTCGACCCAGTGCAGGTCCTCGAGGATCAGCAGCGTGCCCGCGCCTCCGGGCCGGTGGGCGAGGGCGGCCAGCAGCCGCAGCATCGCCTCGCCGAGCACCGCGCCGCCGCGCGGGTCGACGCGGGCACCCGGGACGGCCGCGTCCGGCAGCACCGCGGCCAGCATCGGCAGGTACGGCTGGAGCGTCTCGTCGTCGGGCAGCCCGCGGTCGCGCAGCGCGCCGCCGAGCGCCTCCACCAACGGCCGGTACGGCTCGCCGTCCGGCACCGCCCGGCCGATCAGCACCAAGACCGTGGAATGCTCGGCGCCGGCGGCCAGCTCGCGCACCAGCCGGGACTTGCCCACCCCGGCCTCCCCGGAGACCAGCACCAGCCCGCCGGAGCCGGTCGCCCGCAGCCCGCCCAGCCGCTGCCGGAGCAGGGTCAGCTCGGCGGTGCGGCCGACCATGCGGCGGGCAACGGCCTGCCCCGGGCCGGCCATCACCGGACCGGTCCGATGCGGGACCGGGGCGACATCAGCTCTGACCTCCCGTTGCACGCCCCCACGGCGGGCCCACCCTAGCCTCCGGGATACCCGCCGGCACGCTCCGTTGGGCCGCGGGCAATCCGGGGTTACTCGTAGACGTACTTGCGGGGGCCCGGATAGACGTACGAAAGGCCGTCACGGAGCCGGTCGCGCCAGTTCTCCCAGGAATGCCCGTCCCGGGACTCGACATACCGGACGCGCATCCCGGTGTCGGTGAAGACCGGCACCATCGAGCGGTTCCGGACGATCAGCGGCTCGTACACCCCGCAGCTGACGAACACCTTGTCGGCGACCGCCCGCGGCCGGGCCCGGTAGCGGTTGGTGAACCGGACCACCCGGTCGAACACCGGCCCGCCGCCGTGGTCGGAGCCGATGTCGGTGAACACGAACGAGCCGGACTGCAGCAGCAGCGACCCGTACGTGGTCGGCTGCCGGTACGCGACCGACAGCGACGCGACCGCCCCGAACGAGGCACCCATGAGGCACCGCCCGGCCGGCTGCGCGGTGAGCGGGAACCGCCGCTCCAGGTACGGCAGCAGCTCGCCGGTGACGAACCGGGCGTGCGCGGTGGAGTCGGCGTACTCGACCGTGCGGTCGCCGGGATGCAGGAAGGCGGCCACCAGCTCGGCCACCTCGGAGCGGTGCAGCAGGTTGTCCAGCACGGTCTTGGCCGCCGCGTACTGCAGGTAGTCGGGGCCGTCGTGCACGACCAGCAGCGGGTACGCGGTGGTGCGGCGGAACCGGGCCGGCAGGTAGAGGGTGACCCGGGCGTCCCGGCGCAGCGCCCGGCTCGGCACGGCCAGCTCGATCAGCTCGCCCGGGCGGGTCTCCGGGTCGGGCTGCGCCCACTCCGGGTCGACGTACCCGGTCGCGAACACGACGCTGGAGCTGCCGACCGGGGAGTGCGAGCGGTGCGGGTTGAGCGGGTCGTTGATCCGCTCGTACGTCTCGCCGCGGCGGGTCTCCAGCTGGTACTCGACCCGGGAGCCCTCGGGCAGCTCCAGCACCACCGACCACAGGTCCACCCCGCGCAGCCGGCGCATCGGCAGCGGGTCGGGCAGGCCGGTGACCCGATGCCGGACCCAGACCTCGTCGGCCTCGCCGCGGAACAGGAACGTGCAGCGCCGGCCCTCGACGATCGGCACCGGGTGCCGCTGCAGGAAGCGGTCGACGGTCGCCGGGTCGAGCGCGCCGCGCTCCTTGAGCCGGTTGATCGCCAGCCGGCGGGCCGGGGCGGTCACGACAGCCGGCCGTCCGGACCGAAGGCCCGGGCCGCGGCCAGCGTGCCGCCGTCGTCGAGCACCACGCAGCGGGCCGGCGCGAACCGGCGGGCCAGCACGCCCAGCCGGAGCGGGTCGTCCACCGGCAGCCGGCGCCGGGCGTGCGGCAGCAGCACGGTGTCCGGGACCAGGCCGAGCCCCGGTGCGTACGCCTCGGCGCGGCCGTCGGTGAACAGGATCACCCGGTCGGTCAGCGCCATCGCCCCGGCCGACCAGGCCAGCACGTCCGCCGGCGGGCTGACCGCGAACAGCCGCAGCACGTGCAGCAGCACGCCGACGTGCCCGCCGGTGAGGACCAGCACGCCGGCCCGGTCCAGCTCGGCGCGCACCTCGGCCCGGTGCCGGGCGACCGACGCCCGCTCGCCGGGGCGCCAGGCCACCTCGAAGTCGGCCCTGATCGCGGCCATCCGGTCGAGGTGGCGCTGGTCGAGCAGGCGGAGGGCGGCCTCGGCGTCGGCCAGCGCGCCGTCCCGGGTGCGGGGCCTGGCCGCCGTGCGCCGGATCGCGTCCATGGTCTGGCCGGCCCGCTCGACCTGCAGCGCGTACAGCTCCTGCAGCTCCTCGGCGACCGCCCGGTGGTTGACCTCGGCGCCGGCCAGCTCGCGGTCGGTGTCCAGCACGTCCAGCCAGCGCTCGTACAGGCGGAGGTTGACCGTGCCGCCGCCGAGCAGCCGGTCCAGCTCGGCGTCGTCGGGCTCGCGCTCCCGCCAGCCGGCGGTGACCGTGGCGGCGACCGTGCCCGGCGGCAGCGGTTGCACGGTGGGCCGCCGCTGCGGCCCGAGCACGGTGATCATCTCCCGGGTTCGCTCACTCGGCGTGGACGTGCACCGTGCGGCCGACGTCGTCGAGCATGCCGCGCAGCACGTCGTAGTCGGGATGCCGCATCCGCACGTACGCGTTGGCCATGTAGCCGGCCTCGACCGGCTGGGTCGGCGTGCCCGGCGGCGGCAGGTGGGCGTCGATCACCCACTCGCCGAGCCGGGCCTGCGCGTCGTCGACGCCCTCGATCCAGCTGATCGACCCGTCCCGGTCCGGGCGCAGCGCGACGATGCCGGCCGCGTACCGCCGGGTCGGCACGTGCCAGACGTTCTCGTGCACGATCGCGTCGGCCCAGGCCTTGTAGAGGTCGATCTCGTTGCCGGCCGAGTAGAGGTCCCAGGCGCCGACCCCCGGCGGCCGGCAGCCGATCTCGGAGAACTTCAGCCCCTTCGGCCCGAAGAACCACTCCATGTGCGTGGCCGTGGTGCCGATCCCGAGCGCTTCGTTGACCAGCCGGCCGAGCTCGCGCAGCTGCCGGTAGTCGGCCTCGCTGTCGACCCGGTTGGTGGCGACGAACTCGGGCGAGATCCACCGGGTCCGCATCGCCTCGAGCACGTTCGGGAAGTAGTGGCTGACGAAGTCCAGCCGCGGATCGCCGTGCACGGACAGCGTGTCGTAGAAGCCTTCGTGGCCCTCGACGAACTCCTCGACCGCGATCGAGTCCGCGTTGCCCATCCGGCCGAGCGCGGCGTCGAGCTCCGCCCGGCCGTCGACCTTGGTCGTGTCGAGCGCGCCGGCGCCGGTCCGCGGCTTGAGGATCAGCGGGAAGCCGACCGCGTCGGCGAACGCGTGGATCTCGTCCACGTGCGCGGCCGCGGTGGAGGCCGCGGTCGGCACGCCGGCCTCCCGCAGCGCCTGCTTCATCGACGGCTTGTCCCGGCACAGCCAGGCCGTCCGCACGCTCGTCCCCGGGATCGTGCAGGTCTCCCGGACCTGGGCCACCGGCAGCGTGTGGGCCTCGATCGTGGTCTCCAGCCGGTCCACCCACATCCGCGACTGCACCCAGCGGACGAAGTCGGTCATGTGCCCGACGTCGGTCACGTTGTCGATCTGGTGGTACTCCGAGAGCCATCCGCGCAGCTCGTCGTCCAGCCACTCGCCGGGCCGCTCGCCGATTCCGACGACGTACGCGCCGGTCCCGGCCAGCGCGCGGGCGAACTGCCGCTGGGTGGGCGGGAACGCCGGCTCCACCAAGACCACGTTCATGGCGACGACCCTAGATCCCCGGCTACCCCGCCCCCACCCCGCCGGTCGGGAGCGCAGGATGGAGGGGTGGGGTCGGATCGCGAGGGCGCGCCCGTCGGGCGACGGGTCGTGCTCGGCGTGCTCGGCCTCGGTGGCCTCGCCCTCGCGTTCGGCCGTCGGCTGTCCGACGCCGAGCAGTCCGCGCTCGGCGTGATCGGACCGCGCGACCCGACCGGGCTGACCCAGCTCATCCCGGCCGGGGCCGGGTTCCGGTTCTACTCGGTGACCGGCTCGATCCCGCGCCGGGACGCGCCGAGCGTGCGGATCGCGGTCGGCGGGCTGGTGACCCGGCCCCGGACGTGGACGATGGCCGAGCTGGGCCGCCTCCCGCAGGCCACGCTCGTCCGGGACTTCCAGTGCGTCACCGGCTGGCGCGTCCCGTCGGTGACCTGGTCCGGCGTCGCGCTGGCCGACCTGCTCGCGGCGGCGCGTCCCCGGCCGGAGGCCACGGCGGTCCGGTTCACCTCGTACGACGGGTCGTACCGCGAGAGCCTCACGCTGGACCAGGCCGGCCGCCGGGACGTGCTCGTCGCGACCGGCCTGCAGGGCAAGCCGATCAGCGCCGCGCACGGCGGCCCGGCCCGCCTCGCCGTGCTGCCCATGTACGGCTACAAGTCGCTGAAGTGGCTCGACCGGATCGAGCTGACCCGCGACGTCGAGCCGGGCTACTGGGAGGACCGCGGCTACGACCTGGACGGCTGGGTCGGCCGCTCGAACGGGCGCGGCGATGAGCCCACCTGAGCTGCAGCGGTTCGGGCCGGCGTCGCGGGCCGTGCACCGGGCCACCGCCGTGCTCGGGCTGACCTGCCTGGCCACCGCGGCCGCGCTGTACCTGGAGCCGGTCGCCGAGATCGTGGGCCGGCGCGGGCTGGTCGTGCAGGTGCACGTCTGGTCCGGGCTCGCGCTGCCGGTGCCGGCGCTGCTCGGCCTGGCGTACCGGGGGGTGCGGACCGACTACCGGCTGCTCAACCGGTGGACCGCGGCGGACCGGGCCTGGCTGCGCCGCCGGGACCGGCGCCGCGCCGGGCTGCCGGTCGGCAAGTTCAACGCCGGGCAGAAGCTCAACGCCGCGCTGTCCGCCGGTGGCGGGCTGGTCCTGCTCGGCACCGGCGTCGTGCTCGCGTACGGCCGGCACTGGCCGCTCGACCTGCGCATCGGCGCCACGTTCGTGCACGACTGGACCGCCTTCGCGGTGCTGGTGCTGGTCGCCGGGCACCTCTGGTTCGCGACCCACGACGAGCAGGCCCGGCGCGGCATGCGGACCGGGTTCGTTCCGACCGGCTGGGCGCTGCGCGAGCACCCGGCCTGGGCCGGCGGGTTGCTGGCCGCGGCGGCGGGGGAGGATCGCGGCATGGATCCGGATCAGGAGAGGGTGCGGCACCGGGCGGACCAGCTGCTGCCCGAGGAGCGGTCGGCCGGCAGCGCCGACCCCGAGGCGCAGGCGGCGGCCATCCTCGCCGACTCCGACGAGCGCGAGTACGACCCGCAGGCGGCGCCGGACACGGTGCTGGAGCGGCGTACGTCCGCCGACGCGACCGACCCGCCCGACTGACCCGATCCGTGCTGAGATGAGCGCGTGCGGATCGCGCTGTTCCTGACCTGCCTGGTCGACGCCATCAGTCCGGCGGCCGGGCGGGCCACGGTCGAGCTGCTGGAGCGACTCGGGCACGAGGTCGTCTTCCCGCCCGGGCAGACCTGCTGCGGGCAGATGCACGTCAACACCGGCTACCCGGGCGAGGCGCTGCCGCTGGTGCGCCGGCACGTGGCCACGTTCGAGCCGTACGAGGTGGTGGTCGCGCCGTCCGGGTCCTGCGTCGCCTCGGTGCGACACCAGCACGCGGCGGTGGCCCGGTCGGCCGGCGACGCCGAGCTGGCCGCGCGGGCGTCCGCGGTCGCGGCGAAGACGTACGAGCTGTCCGAGCTGCTGGTCGACGTGCTCGGGCTGACCGACGTCGGCGCCTCGTACCCGCACCGGGTGACCTACCACCCGACCTGCCACTCCCTGCGGCTGCTGCGGGTCGGCGACAAGCCGGTGCGGCTGCTGCGGTCGGTCCGGGGGCTCGAGCTGGTCGAGCTGCCGGGCGCGCAGGAGTGCTGCGGGTTCGGCGGCACGTTCGCCGTGAAGAACGCCGACACCTCGACCGCCATGCTCGCCGACAAGATGCGCTCGGTGCTCGACACCAGGGCCGAGGTCTGCGCGGCCGGCGACTCGTCCTGCCTGCTGCACATCGGCGGCGGGCTGTCCCGGCTGCGGACCGGGGTGCGGGCCGTGCACCTCGCCGAGATCCTCGCCTCCCGGGAGGGCCTGTGACGTTCCTCGGCATGCCGCACGCGTCCGACGCGACCCACCTGGCCGGGCCGGCGTTCCCGGTGGCGGCGCGGGCCGCGCTCGCCGACACCCAGCTGCGGCGCAACCTCGGCAACGCCACCGCGACGATCCGGGCCAAGCGGGCCAGGGTGGTCGGCGAGGTGCCGGACTGGGCGCAGCTGCGGGCGGCCGGCGCGGCGATCAAGGACCACACGCTCGCGCACCTGGACGAGCTGCTGGTGCAGCTCGAGGCGGCGGTGACCGAACGCGGTGGCACCGTGCACTGGGCCCGCGACGCGGCCGAGGCCAACGAGATCGTCACCTCGCTGGTCCGGGCGACCGGCGCCGACGAGGTGGTCAAGGTCAAGTCGATGGCCACCCAGGAGATCGGGCTCAACGAGGCGCTGGCCGAGGCCGGGATCGCGGCCTGGGAGACCGACCTGGCCGAGCTGATCGTCCAGCTCGGGCACGACACCCCCTCGCACATCCTGGTGCCGGCGATCCACCGCAACCGGGCCGAGATCCGGGAGATCTTCCTGCGCGAGATGGGGTCGGTCGGGCTGCCGGCGCCGGCCGACCTGACCGACTCGCCGGCCGCCCTGGCCGAGGCTGCGCGCACCCACCTGCGGCGGAAGTTCCTCGACGCGCGGGTGGCGATCTCGGGCGCGAACTTCGCGGTCGCGTCGACCGGGACGCTGTCGGTGGTGGAGTCCGAGGGCAACGGGCGGATGTGCATCACGCTGCCGCGGACGCTGATCACCGTGATGGGCATCGAGAAGCTGCTGCCGACCTGGTCGGACCTCGAGGTGTTCCTGCAGCTGCTGCCGCGGTCGTCGACCGGTGAGCGGATGAACCCGTACACGTCGATGTGGTCCGGGGCGGTCGAGGGGCAGGACTTCCACCTGGTGCTGCTGGACAACGGGCGGACGGCGGTGCTCGCCGACCCGTCCGGTCGGGCCGCGTTGCGGTGCATCCGGTGCTCGGCCTGCCTCAACGTCTGCCCGGTGTACGAGCGGACCGGCGGGCACGCGTACGGGTCGGTGTACCCCGGGCCGATCGGGGCGGTGCTCTCGCCGCAGCTGACCGGGGTGGCGAAGAACCCGACGCTGCCGTACGCGTCCTCGCTGTGCGGGGCCTGCTACGACGTCTGCCCGGTGGCGATCGACATCCCGTCCATGCTCGTGCACCTGCGTTCTCAGGTGCCGCACCCGGCGTCGGAGCGGGCCGTGATGCGGTCGGTGGCGTACGCGATGGGCTCGCCGCGGCGGTGGGCCGCCGTGCTCGCGGCGTCCCGGGCCGGCCGTCTGCTCGGCCGGCGCCGCGGGCGGATCTCCGCCCTGCCGCCGCCCCTGTCCGGCTGGACCGCGGCGCGGGACCTGCCGATCCCGCCCGCCGAGAACTTCCGCACCTGGTGGACCCGCACCCATGGTGCGCCGGCCACGACCGGCGCGACCCCGGAGTCCGGCGCCGACGGCACGGCCGGGGAGGTGCGGTGAGCTCCGCGCGGGACGAGGTGCTGGCGCGGATCCGGCGCGCGCTGGCCGACCGGCCGGCGCCGCCCGAGGTGCCCCGCTCGTACCGGCACCAGGGCGACCTGGACCTCCCGGCCCGGCTCGACCTGCTGACCGACCGGCTGGTGGACTACAAGGCCGCGGTCCGGCGTTGCTCCCCGGACCGGCTGGCCGACACGCTCGCCGACGCCCTGTCCGACCGGGGCGCCGCGCGGGTCGTCGTCCCGCCCGGCCTGCCCTGGCAGCTGCCCGGCGCGGTGCCCGACGACGGTCTGAGCGCCGCCGACATCGACCGGCTCGACGGCGTGGTGACCGCCTGCGCGGTCGCCGTCGCCGAGACCGGCACGATCGTGCTCGACTCCTCACCCGACCAGGGCCGCCGGGTGATCACGCTGGTCCCCGACTACCACCTCTGCGTCGTGCGCGCCGACCAGGTCGTCCAGACCGTGCCCGAGGCGGTGGCCAGGCTCGACCCGGACCGGCCGCTGACCTGGATCAGCGGCCCGTCCGCGACCAGCGACATCGAGCTGAACCGGGTCGAGGGCGTGCACGGCCCCCGCACACTCGAGGTCGTGCTCGTCACTTAGTCGGCACGCAGAACTCGTTGCCTTCGGGGTCCGCGAGCACCGCCCACGTGTGCACCGGTCCCTCCTGCCCGCGCCAGAGCAGCGTCGCGCCCTTGTCGACCAGGGCGGCGATCTGCTTCTCCGGGTCGTCGGAGACCGGCCGCAGGTCGACGTGGACCCGGTTCTTGACCGTCTTCGGCTCCGGCACCTGCTGGAAGAGGATCCGCGGCCGGCCGCTCTCCCGCCCGTCCGGGTGGTTGATCGCGGCGCCGGTCTTCCACACCAGCCGGCCGTCGTGCGTCGTCGTGTCGTCCTCGGACGCGTGACCCTCCTGGACCATCCTGCGGATGAAGTCCTCGTCGCCCTTCTCCACCTCCCAGCCGAGGGCGTCGGCCCACCAGTCGGCCAGCGTGTGCGGCTCGGCGCAGTCGATCACGAGTTGGAAGTCGAATGCCATGGCCGGGACCCTAGTGACGGGGTCCGACAGTTCACGCCGGGCAGACCCGGCGGGCCGGAGGATGGGCAGGTGCTGTCCGCTCTCCCGCCCGTACGCCGCCGGCTCGTGCTGGGGATCCTGGCCGTGCTCGTCGCGGGCGTGCTCGCCGCGGCGATCCTCGTCGTCGTCAACCGGGGCGGATCCGTGCCGGCCGCCGGGCCGGTGCGCCAGGACCGGCCGGGGCCGGTGCTGCTCGTGCCCGGGTACGGCGGGTCGACCTCGGCGCTGGACGTGCTGGCGGCCCGGCTGCGGTCGGCCGGCCGGCCGGCGACGGTCGTGCGGCTGCCCGGCGACGGCACCGGCGAGCTGCGCGACCAGGCCGACGTGCTGGACCGGGCGGCCCGGTCGGCGCTCGCCGGCGGGGCGCCGTCGGTGGACGTGGTCGGCTACTCGGCCGGCGGCGTGGTGGCGCGACTGTGGGCCGGGCAGGACGGCGGCGCGGCGATCGCCCGCCGGATCGTCACGCTCGGTGCCCCGCACCACGGCACGGACATCGCCGCGCTGGCCGGCTCGCTGCTTCCCGGCCAGTGCCCGACCGCGTGCGCGGAGCTCGCCCCCAACAGCGACCTGATCACCAGGCTCAACGCGCAGCGGACACCGGCCGGCCCGGTGTGGGTCTCGGTGTGGACCGACCAGGACCAGATCGTCACCCCGCCCGACTCGGCCCGCCTCGACGGCGCCCTCAACATCCCGGTCCAGTCCGTCTGCGCCGACGCCCAACTCGACCACGGCAACCTGCCCCGCGACCCCCTGGTCCAGTCCCTCGTCCTGGCCGCCCTGGGCACCGCCCGCCCGACCCAACCAACTCCCGCCGACTGCCCCCGCCTCCGCGACTGACCCGGCCCCTGGGCAGTTGCGGCTTCGAGCTGACCGAGGCCGAGCTCAACACGGTGGGATACGTGCTCAGCCGGTACGGAGCGCTCACCGGGCAGGCAGGATCTGGAGAATCTCACCCGCAGCGAGCCGCCGTGGCGGACCGCGGACGACAGGCGGTCAGCCGGCCGGAGCGTCCGTATCGAGCTGGAGTGGATGCGGGCCTACTTCCGAGCCCAAGGGCGGACTCGGTTGCGCGAGGGCTGATCACGGCGTCGGAATGTCGGACCGGATGCCCGTGAACCGCCTGCGCTGCGGCCGGGCTCAGGACTTGATGTCTTTGGTGGTGAAGTTGGCCCAGGCGGCGCCCAGCAGGACGGCTACGTAGAGGGCTTGGAGGCCGACGCCGCGGACGATGTCGCGCCAGAGGATGGGTTGGCGGAACAGGTCGACGAAGGCCAGCCAGTAGCGGGTCGGCAGGTACGGGCGGATCGAGTCGGCCGCGTCCAGCGTGAGCAGCAGCGACGACGCGACCAGGAACGCGAGCGCGCCCATCGCGGCGGCCAGCGGCGAGTCGGTGAGCGTGGACAGGAACACCGCCATCGCCGCGACCCCGAGCATCGAGAACGCCACGTACGCCATCGCCAGCAGCGTCCGCAGCACCGCCTGCTGCGCTGTCAGCGGCTCGCCGGAGACCGAGACGATGTTCCCGCCGGCGAGCTGCGACGTGCCGAACAGCGACGTGCCGACGAAGTACGCGGTCACGACGACCACGACCACCACCATCGCCACGAACACCAGCACCGTGACCAGCTTCGCGATGAGCAACCGGGTACGCCCGGCCGGGCGGGCCAGCAGGTAGCGCAGCGTCCCGGCCTGCGCCTCGCCCGCGATCGAGTCGCCGGACACGATCGCCACCGACACCGGCAGGAACAGCGGCAGCACGATCGCCAGCGCCGCCGCCGGGAACAGCACGCCGTTGTTGAGCACGGCGGACAGGAACGCCGGGCCGGTGCCGGGACGCGGCCCCACGTCGGTCAGCGCCAGCAGGAAGGCGACCAGCGTCGGCAGCGCGTCGATGAGGGCGATCACCACCCAGGTCCGCGGCCGGCGCAGCATCTTCGTCAGCTCGACCGCGATCATGCCGACTCCTCCGACTCCGCCGACTCCGGCGCGCCGACCGCCCGCGAGCCGGGTACGTCAGCGTCGGACCCGACCGGTGCCGGCCCGGTGCGGGGCCGGCGGGCCGGCAGTGGCATCGGCGCCCCGGCCGGCGGCCGCTCCCAGGCGGAGTCGGGGCCGGACAGCACCTCGGCCGGGCCGCCGGGTGACGGCGCGTCGACCCGGTCGGCGCTGCCGGTCGTCGCGGCCAGCACCACGTCCTCCAGCGTGCGGCGCTCCTCGGCCAGCTCGGTGATCCGGATCCCGTGCGCGACCAGTCGGGCGTTCAGCTCGGCCGGGTCGGCGGACCGGACGACGAGCCGGTCGCCGGAGCGGGACCGCAGGTCGCCGTCGAGCACGCCGACCGCCCACTCCGGATCCGGCGTGCGGACGACCACGGACCCGGTCGGCGCGCGCAGCGCGGCCAGCGAGTCCTGCAGCACCAGCCGGCCGCGGTCGAGCACGCCGACCCGCCGGCACAGCTGCTCGACCTCGGCGAGCAGGTGGCTGGACAGGAAGATCGTCGTACCGGCCGACGCGTTGAGGTCGAGCAGCAGCGCGCGGATCTCCTGGATGCCGCGCGGGTCGAGCCCGTTGGTCGGCTCGTCCAGGATGAGCAGATCCGGCCTGCGCAGCAGGGCGGCGGCGATGCCGAGCCGCTGCCGCATGCCCAGCGAGTACGCCTTGACCGGGCGCCGCTCCACCCCGGCCAGCCCCACCTGCTCCAGGGCCAGCTCGATGCGGGCCTTGCGGGTGCGCCGCGGGCCGCCCGGACCGGCCGCGTCCATGATCGCCAGGTTGGCCCGCGCGCCCAGGTGCCCGTACGCGGCCGGCGCCTCGACCAGCGCCCCGACCCGGTGCAGCACCGAGCGGGCGTGCTTGGGGATCGGCGCGCCGAGCACCTCGACCGTGCCCCTGGTCGGCAGCACCAGCCCGAGCAGCATCCGTACGGTCGTGGTCTTGCCGGAGCCGTTCGGGCCGAGGAAGCCGTAGATGTCGCCGGGCGGCACGTCGAGCTCGATCCCGTCCACCGCCGTCACCGACCCGTACCGCTTGGTCAGCCCCACGGTCCGGATGGCCGCCGCCGTCCCCGCCGCGGCCGTCACCGGGGCCGCTCCACCGGCGGGTCGGCCTGCAGCTGCGCGGCCGCCGTGTCGAGGGTCGCCGCGGTCACCGTGCCGGTGACCAGCCAGCTGCGCCGGTACTGCGCATCGGTGAGCAGCAGCGACAGCGGTCCGACCGCGAGCCGCACGCCCTGGTCGGTCTTGGTCGCGCCCGGGGTCCTGGCCAGCTGCTCGCGCAGCGGGCGGGAGATCCGCCCCGGCAGCGGCACGGCGACCAGCAGCGTCAGCCCGGACCCGTACGTGCCGACCGAGCCGAGGCCGATGTCCCCCGATCGGCCGGGCAGGCCGGCCAGCGTCGCCGGCGGGATCACCGGCGCGAACACGTTGATCGCCGCGGCCAGGTCGGGGTTGGTCTCGCCGCGGATCCGCTCCGGCTCGGCCGGGCTGAACCGGGTCGCCGACGCCGGCGGCGTCCGGTCGGAGAAGTCGAGGAACGCGGTTTCCAGCACCGGCCGCGGCGTGTCCTTCCCGTAGATCTCGACCCGCAGCGCGAGCCCGGTGGCCGGGTCGACCCAGACGTCGACGCGGTCGATCGTGGTGCCGTCGTCGGACGGCCGCAGCCGCAGCCCGGCGGCGTCCCGGCCGGCGACCCGGCGGCTGGGGATGCGGGCGACGTCGGCGGCCCTCGCCTCGGACAGCAGCCGGCGGGCCAGCGCGGCCGGCTCGACGTCGGAGACCCGGGGAAGCCGTACGGTCGGCTCGCTGGTGCGGACGATCGTGTCCTGTTCGTAGTCCCAATTCCAGATCCCGCTCGGGTCCCGGTACGTCCCGGCCTCGCCGGTGGTCTGGACCGCGTCGACCCGCCAGTCCTGCTCACCCCGCCACCAGGACCTGATCCGGGTACGGTCGCCGAGCAGGCTGGTCAGTGCGGTGAAGTCGTCGGTGAGCGGCAGGTCCAGGCCGCCGACGGACTCCGCGTAGCCGGAGTGGCCGACCGAGCCGGACGCCCTCACCTCGGCCAGCAGCTCGGTCGCGGACAGATCGCTCGAACGGGCCGGGACCGCGCCGATCACCGTCGGGAGGGACACCAGCGCGGCCACCGCGACGGCGACGGCCGCCCATCGCCAGCTCGCCCTCCGCACATCCTCACCGTACGTCCGGGAGCTGTGCGGCGTTCACCGCTGGTCACCTCCCGCGCGCCTCGTCCGGACACCGGTGCGGGAGCTCGCCGAAGGGCGGCGCTGCTAGTCGGAGGGCCGGCCGGCCGTCTCACCGAGAGCGGTGCGCAGGAGGGCGTCGCGGTCGGCGATCTTGACCCGGGCGCAGTCCCGGGCCGCCCCGAGGGCCCGCTCGGCGGCGTCGATGGCCTCCCAGCCGGCCCAGCCGACGGCCCGCACCTTCCGCTCCAGCAGCAGCTCGACGATCGCGTCCGGGTCGCGCTCCGGCGCCCGCGGCAGCCGGTCGGCGTCGGCCAGCAGGGACGCGACGGTCTCGGTCGCATCCGGCTTGTTGGTGCCGATGATCCCGGTCGGCCCGCGCTTGAGCCAGCCCGCGACGTAAACCCCGGGCAGCGGGGCGCCGTCGACCAGCACCCGGCCGCCGTCGTGCGGCACCGTGCCGGTGTCCGGGTCGAGCGGCAGCCCGCCCGGCGGCACCACCCGGTAGCCGACCGACCGCAACACCATCTGGGCCGGGAAGTCGACGATCGAACCGGTGCCGACCAGCTTGCCGTCCTGCAGCCTCGTCCGCTCGGCCCGGAACCCGCTCACCGCGGCCGAGCCGAGCACCTCGGCCGGCCGCAGCCAGAACTTGATCCGCAGCCGGCGCGGCCGCCCGGCCGGCTCCCGGGTCGACCACTCCCGCAGCACCTCGAGGTTGGCCCGCAGCGTCCGGTCGGCCGCGACCTCGGCCTCCTCCTGCTCGGACAGCTCGAGGTCGGCCGGGT
Organism: uncultured Actinomycetota bacterium; assembly: GCA_963803135.1. Classification (GTDB taxonomy): domain Bacteria; phylum Actinomycetota; class Actinomycetes; order Mycobacteriales; family CADCTP01; genus CADCTP01. The sequence goes on from CAWDLH010000001.1 coordinate 518,758, forward strand.
CGACGACGATGTCGGAGCCGGCGATCTCGCCGAGCTCGCGCAGCTCCTTGGTGGTGAACCGGGCGTGCGCCGGCCCGCGCCGGCCGAGCATGGTCACCTCGGTGACCGCGCTGCCGGTGAGCACGTCGAGCACGTGCCCGGGCACGTCGGTGCCGGCCAGCTCGTCCGCCCGCTTGGTCAGCACCCTGGCCACGTCGACCGCGACGTTGCCGACCCCGATGACCACGACGTGCGTGGCCTGCAAGGTGAACAGGTCGAGCTCGGCGTCCGGGTGCCCGCTGTACCAGGCGACGAAGTCGGTGGCCGAGAAGCTGCCGGGCAGGTCCTCGCCGGGCACGCCGAGCCGCCGGTCGACCGCGGCGCCGGTCGCGAACACGACCGCGTCGTAGTACGTCGCCAGCTCCTCGCGGGTGATGTCGGCGCCGACCTCGACGTTGCCGAGGAAGCGGACGGCCGGGTCCTCGAGAACCCGGCGCAGCGCGACGTCGACCGACTTCATCTTCACGTGGTCCGGGGCGACCCCGTAGCGCACCAGCCCGTACGGGGCGGGCAGCCGGTCGAGCACGTCGACCTCGACGTTCTCGGCGCGGGTGAGCGCTGCCGCCGCGTACACCCCCGCCGGGCCGGAGCCGATCACCGCGACGCGCAGACCGGACACGGCTCTCCTCCTTCCCGGCCGCTCCGGGCCGTGGACAGATCCCACCGTATGCCGGTCGCGGCCGGACGTCAGCGACGGCCCAGCATCCCGGTCAGCTCGAACCAGACCGTCTTGCCCAGCCGCCGCGGCAAGGAGCTCGCGCCCCAGGTGGCCGCGAGCTGCTGGACGATCTGCAGGCCTCGGCCGCCGACCTGGTCCTGGTCGGGGTGGCCGAGCTCGGGCAGCGCCGGCGAGCTGTCGGTGACCTCCACCCGCAGCCGGTCCCGCTCCAGCCGCAGCGACAGCCGCACCGGCGGGGTGCCGTGCCGGATCGCGTTCGTGGTCAGCTCGCTCACCAGCAGCAGGGCGGTCTCGGTGAGGTCCCGGTCGAGGCACCAGAGCTCGGCGGCCCGCGCCATGGCCCGGCGGGCGAAGCTCGCGCCCTCCGGGCCGTCCGGCAGCGTGACCTCCTCGTCCATCCGCCCGGCTCCCCGCCTCGACGACCTGACCGCAGGCCCGGCTCCGCCGATTGCCCGCAGAGAACCTGTCTCCAGCGGGTGACAACCGAAACGTCCGGCTCGTACCGACGGCCGGGAAAGATCGAAGAAAGCGCTGTCCTACCCCACTCCCTACTCCGCGCTCGACTCGGCCCAGAGATCGATCCCGGACTCCACCGCGTGCCGGTCGATCTCGGCCAGCTCGGCCTCGGTCAGCTCGGTATTCGCCAGCGCGGACACGTTGTCCTCCAGCTGCCGGACGCTGCTCGCGCCGATGACCAGCGAGGTCATCCGCGGATCCCGCAGGGCCCAGACCAGGGCCAGCTCGGCCAGCGTCTGCCCGCGCCGGGCCGCGACCTCGTTGAGCGCGCGGACCCGGGACAGCCGCGCCTCGGTGAGCATGTCCGCGGTCATCGCGCCGCCGGTGGCGACGCGCGAGTCGGCCGGCACCCCGTCGAGGTAGCGGCTGGTGAGCAGGCCCTGGGCGAGCGGTGAGAACGCGATGCAGCCGGCGCCGACCTCCTCCAGCGTGTCGAGCAGGTGGTCGCGCTCGATCCACCGGTTGAACATCGAGTACGACGGCTGGTGGATCAGCAGCGGCGTGCCGAGCCCGCGCAGGATGGCCGCCGCCTCCCGGGTCCGCTCCGAGTTGTACGAGGAGATCCCGGCGTAGAGCGCCTTGCCGGCGCGCACCGCCGAGTCCAGCGCACCCATCGTCTCCTCGAGCGGCGTGTCCGGGTCGAGCCGGTGCGAGTAGAAGATGTCGACGTAGTCCAGCCCCATCCGGCCCAGCGACTGGTCCAGCGACGCGAGCAGGTACTTGCGGGAGCCGCGGTCGCCGTACGGCCCCGGCCACATGTCGTAGCCCGCCTTGGTCGAGATCACCAGCTCGTCCCGGTACGGCCGCAGGTCGGTGGCCAGCAGCCGGCCGAAGTTCTCCTCGGCCGACCCGTACGGCGGGCCGTAGTTGTTGGCCAGGTCGAAGTGGGTGATGCCGAGGTCGAAGGCGCGCCGGACGATCGCGCGCTGGGTCTCGAACGGGCGTTCGCCGCCGAAGTTGTGCCAGAGCCCGAGCGAGAGCGGCGGCAGCAGCAGGCCGCTGCGCCCGCAGCGCCGGTACTGCAGCGATTCGTAACGGTTGTCCGCAGCCACGTACGTCACGGTTTGCCAACCTAGTGTCAACCAGCGGGAAGGGCAGGTATGGGGTGGCCGCGGCCCTGCGGCCCTGCGGCCCTGCGGCCCTGCGGCCCTGCGGCCCTGCGGCCCTGCGGCCCTGCGGCCCTGCGGCCCTGCGGCCCCGCGGCCCCGCGGCCCCGGCACGCGGGCCGCCGGGTCGGACGGCGGATCTCGCGGACCCGGGTAGAAAGAGCGCATGACGATGCGCGAGCGACCGCCCTTCCGCGGCGACCACGTCGGCAGCCTGCTGCGCCCCGGCCGCCTGCACCGGGCCAGGGCCGACCACGCCGCCGGCCGGATGTCCGACGAGGGGCTGCGGACGGTGGAGGACGGGGCGATCCGCGACGTGGTGCGGATGCAGGAGTCGGTCGGGTTGCCGGCCGCCACCGACGGCGAGTTCCGCCGGGCCTCCTGGCACATGGACTTCATCTACCAACTCGGCGGCATCGCCCGGGCCAAGGACTCCATGCACGTGAAGTTCCGCAACGAGCAGGGCGAGATGGACTTCGCGCCGGCCGCGCTGCGGGTGGACGGGCCGATCCGGCTGGAGAAGCCGATCTTCACCGACGCGTTCCGGTTCCTGCGGGAGACCGTGACGACGGCCGTGCCGAAGCTGACGATCCCGTCGCCGAGCATGGTCCACTACCGGGGCGGCCGGGCCTCGATCGACCCGGCCGTCTACCCGGACGAGGAGCAGTTCTGGGCCGACCTGTCGGCGGCGTACGCGGCCGAGGTCGCGGCGCTGGCCGAGCTGGGCTGCACGTACCTTCAGCTGGACGACACCAGCCTGGCCTACCTCAACGACCCCGGGCAGCGGGCCATGCTGGCCGAGCGCGGGGACGACGCCGAGCGCCAGCACCTGCGCAACATCAAGCAGATCAACGCGGCGATCGCGGACCGCCCGGAGTCGATGGCGGTCACCACGCACATGTGCCGGGGCAACTTCCGCTCGTCCTGGGTCGCCGAGGGCGGGTACGACTTCGTCGCCGAGGCGCTGTTCTCCGAGCTCGCGGTCGACGGCTTCTTCCTGGAGTACGACGACGCGCGGTCGGGCAGCTTCGCCCCGCTGCGGTTCGTGCCGCCGGGCAGGACGGTCGTGCTCGGCCTGGTCACCACCAAGCGCGGCCAGCTGGAGTCGAAGGAGGACCTCAAGCGGCGGATCGACGAGGCGGCCCGCTACGTCCCGCTCGAGCAGCTGTGCCTGTCCCCGCAGTGCGGCTTCGCCTCCACGGTCGAGGGCAACGCGCTGACCTACGACGAGCAGGTCGCCAAGCTCCGCCTGGTCGTCGAGACCGCCGCCGAGGTCTGGGGCTAGCCTTCCTGGCCGGTCTCGCCGCGGACGGCGCCGTGCGGGTGGATGCCGTCCGCGGGGATCGTGCCCAGCTTGCCGGCCTGGAAGTCGTCGAACGCCTGCTGCAGCTCGGCCCGGGTGTTCATGACGAACGGCCCGTACGCGGCGACCGGCTCCCGGATCGGCCGGCCGCCGAGCAGCAGCACGTCCAGACCGGGGGTCCGGCCGTCCTGCCGGGTGTCGGCGGCGACGGTGAGCGACCCGCCGGCTCCGAGCACGGCCAGCTGCCCGGTCCGCACCGGGCGCCGCTCGGGGCCGACCGACCCGGTCCCCGCCAGCACGTAGACCAGCGCGTTGAAGTCGGGGCGCCACGGCAGCGTCAGCGTCGCGCCGGGCGAGACCGTCGCGTGCGCCAGCGTGATCGGCGTGTACGTCACGCCGGGGCCGGGGTGCCCGTCGAGCTCGCCGGCGATGACCCGGAGCAGTGCCCCGCCGTCGGCCGAGGACAGCAGCGCGACCTTGCCGCCGCGGATGTCCTGGTAGCGCGGCGGCGCCCACTTGTCCTTGGCCGGCAGGTTGACCCAGAGCTGGATGCCGTGGAAGAGGCCGCCGGAGACGACGAGCTCCTCCGGCGGTGTCTCGATGTGCAGCAGCCCGGAGCCGGCGGTCATCCACTGGGTGTCGCCGTTGGTGATCACCCCGCCGCCGCCGTGCGAGTCCTGGTGCACGAACGTGCCGTCGATGATGTAGGTGACGGTCTCGAAGCCGCGGTGCGGGTGCCAGGGGGTGCCCTTCGGCTCGCCCGGCGCATACTCCACCTCGCCCATCTGGTCCATGTGGACGAACGGGTCGAGGGTGGCCAGGTCGACGCCGGCGAACGCGCGCCGGACCGGGAACCCCTCGCCCTCGAAGCCGCGCGGCGCGGTGGTCACGCGACCGCACCGGCCGGGGGTCGGCCAGCGCCGGGTCGGGCTCCCGCAGCCGGGGCAGGGTCAGGATGTCGTCCACGGTCACCGCAGGCATCGCGGCCTCCTCGTCTCGTACGTCGAGTGTGCCAGCCCGCAACGATGGTTGCACGCGCAACATTCCCGGTCTAGCGGGAGGCCAGCAGCCCCCGGGGCCGCACGGTGGTGACCGGCTCGGCCCGCGCGCCGGCCCGGGCCAGCACGTCGTTGGCGGCCAGCACCCCGGTCGTCGCCGCCCGCTCCATCAGCGCGCAGGCGAACGGCAGCCGCACCCAGTCGCCGGCCAGCAGCAGCGTCGGGTCGCCGGTGCGCACCCCGGGCCGGCTGGCGTCCGAGCCCGGCGGGAAGCCCGGCGCGTCGTGGCCGACCCTGGCCTCCCGGTGCAGCACCCGCAGCCCGGCGACCTCCGGCCACAGCCCGGCCAGTTCCGTCCACATGCGACTTGCGGCGGCCGGCGCGGTCAGCCCGTCCTCGGCCGCGTACGCGTGCAGCTCGACGACCTCGCCGCCGGTGCGGCCGGCCCAGTGCCGGGCACCGTCCTCCAGTCGCGAGTAGACGGTGACCGAGTCGAGCGTCGGCTCCCGGGACACGCCGGCGAACACCGGCCGGTCGGCGTGCACCGGCCGGTCGGTCCAGAACCGGGCCACCGCGTACGGAGCGGACACGGTCAGCCCGGCGACCCGGGGACGCAGCGGCGCCGGCAGCCCGTCCGACGCGACTGCCAGCCGCCGCAACGCCGCCGGGTCCACCGCCAGGACGGCGTGCGCCGCGTCCACAGTGGACCCGCCGGCGGCGACCGCGCGCCAGCCGGTGGCGGTCCGCTCGATCCGGTCGACCGGCGTGCCGGTGCGGACGTCGGCGCCGAGCCGGTCGAGCAGGCCGCCGAGCGGCGTCCACACGCAGCGGCCGTGGTCGTCCGCGGTCACGTCCATGCCCAGCCCTTCCGGGTTGGCCAGGAAGTAGAAGTGGAACTGGGCGACCAGCTCGGCCGCCGAGAACGCCTCCTCCCGGTTGAAGAAGGAGTGGCCGAAGACCTCGAAGAGCACGGCTCTGGCCCGGTCCGGCATCCCCAGCCGGTCCAGCAGCTCCTTCGCGCTGACCCCGTCCAGGTCCGCGTACGTCCTCGCCCGGTCGAACTCGAGCAGCGTCGCCGCGGCGACCCGGTCCACCCCGCGCAGGTCGCGCAGCCGCAGGCTGGGGGAACGGGCCAGCAGCGCGAGCAGGTTGACCGGCGGCAGCCCGGGCAGGGACGCGAAGTCCTCGGCCGGCCAGCTGCGGGAGATCACCGGGTAGCCGGGCAGCGGCCGGAGGAAGCCGAGCTCGGGGTCGATCCGGCGCAGCACCGACCGCCAGGTGTAGTACTGCCGGAAGAAGCCGTGGAAGCCGTGCTCGACCTGGGCGACCGTGCCGTCCGGCAGGGTCGCCGGCCACGCGCCGAGCCGGCCGCCGAGCTGGCCGGCCGCCTCCAGCAGCGTGACCCGCACGCCCCGCTCGGTCAGTACGAGAGCGGCCGACACCCCGGCGATGCCGCCGCCGACCACGATCGCCGACGTGTCCCGGCCGACCCGCAGCGGCCGGTCCGGCCGCGGCGTCACGACGGCCCGCGGCCGCATCCCGAGCAGCCCGCGCAGGGTCCGATCCAGCACGGGACGAACCCTACAAAGTCCGGCCGGTCAGCGCCGGCCGAGCCCGGCGAGGCCGGGTGCGGCAGCGCGTCGGACAGCCAGCCACTCCTTCGGGTCGCCTCACCCCGAGCCTGGTCATCGACCCGCTGCGCATACCCGCGGCCGGCGGCGGGTAGCCCGTCAGTGATGACCCACTACGACCCCGACCTCGGCCCGGTCAGCAGCGCGCTCACGCTGCGGCTCTGGCTGGCCGGCTTCGGCCTGGTCGTCTGCGCGGCCGGGGCGGTGATCTGCTTCGTCATCGGGCCGCTCTGGCTCGCGGTCGTCCTCGTCGTCCTCGCGGTCGTCGCCGTGCTGGACCTCGCCGTCATCGCCCGCCGCAAGCGCCGCGGCGAGCCCGGCTGAACCCCCGGCGAGCCCGGCCGGGCCGCGGCGCGCCGGGCTAGGGTCGGAGGCATGACGCTCGCGCTCACCGAGGAGCAGGAGCTGCTCCGGTCCACGGCCGCCGACTTCGTCGACACCGAGGTGGTGCCCAACCGGGCCCGCTGGGACCGCGACGAGCTGGTCGACCGGGCGATCGTCGGGCGGCTCGGGCAGCTGGGCTTCCTCGGGTTGACGCTGCCGGAGGAGCTCGGCGGCACCCCGGTCGACTCCCGGTCGTACTGCCTGCTCATGGAGGAGCTCGGCCGCGGCGACTCGGCCATCCGCGGCATCGTCGAGCGTCAGCCTCGGGCTGGTCGGCAAGTCGATCGCCGCGTACGGGACCGAGGATCAGCGGAAGGAGTGGCTGCCGGGCATCGCGTCCGGCGACACGCTCGCCTGCTTCGGGCTCACCGAGCCCGGCACCGGCTCGGACGCCGGCAACCTCACTTCCCGCGCCCGCCGGGACGGGCAACGACTGGCTGCTGTCCGGCGAGAAGGTGTTCATCACCAACGGCACCTGGGCCGAGGTCGCGCTGGTCTTCGCGCGTACGGGCGGTGACGGGCCGCGCGGGCGTGACCGCGTTCCTGGTGCCGACCGACTCCGCCGGCTTCGAGGCCCGCGAGATCAAGGGCAAGCTCGGCCTGCGCGGCCAGGCCACCGCCAGCCTGCACCTGGACGAGGTCAGGGTGCCGGACGCCAACCGGCTCGGCGAGGAGGGCAAGGGCTTCCGGGTCGCGATGTCCGCGCTGGACAAGGGCCGGATGAGCATCGCCGCCGGCTGCGTCGGCATCGCCCGGGGCTGCCTCGAGGCCGCGACCGGGTACGCGACCGAGCGGGTCCAGTTCGGCAAGCCGATCGCCGGCCACCAGCTGGTGCAGGAGCTGATCGCCGACATCGCGGTCGACGTCGACGCCGGCCGGCTGCTGACCTGGCTGGTCGCCGACCTGGTCGACCGCGGCGAGCCGATCGGCCTGGCCGCGTCGAAAGCGAAGCTGTTCGCCTGCGAGGCCGCGGTCCGGGCGGCCAACAACTGCCTGCAGGTCTTCGGCGGCTACGGCTACATCGACGAGTACCCGGTCGGCAAGTACCTGCGCGACGCCCGGGTGATGACCCTGTACGAGGGCACCAGCCAGGTCCAGAAGCTGATCATCGGCCGCGCCCTCACCGGCATCAGCGCGTTCTAGCGACCGTCGGCCGGGAACGGGGCGGCGGCGCCCGGACGAGGTCCGGCGGGGCTGTCGTCGGCGCCGGGACGCTCGGCCCGTCGGCTCCTCCTGCGCCGGGCCGGGTCGCCACCCGGATGGCCACCGGGACCACCGTCCGCGTGCACCGGCGTCCGGCACACCGACCCGGTCCGCTCCGACAGCGCGATCGCGGACAGGAGGTCGACGAGGTCGGCGATCCGGCGGGGGTTGCGGCCGGTGCGCTCCTCGATCCGCCGCAGCCGGTACTGGGCGGTGTTCGGGTGCACCCGCAGCCGCTCGGCCGCCACCCGCAGGTTGAGGTCGGACGCGGCGAACATCCTGGCGGTCTCGATCAGCCCGCCGCCGCGCTGCCGGTCCTCCTCCAGGAACGCGCGCAGCCGCGGGTCGACCAGCCGCCGCGCGGTGTCGTCGGCGTGCAGCGCCAGGTAGTCGAACGGGGACAGCTCCGGCAGCGCGACCACCCCGCCGTCCACGCCCACGTCGGCCAGCGCCGCGCTCGCCTCCTGGTACGACCGGGGCAGCTCGGCGATCCCGGCCGCGACCGTGCCGACCCCGACCGCGAGCGGGACCCCGCCGATCTGCAGCCGGCGCTGGGTCTCCTGCAGCCGCTGGCAGACGTCGGCCGCGTCCGCCGTCGGGTCGGCCGTCCGCAGCGCGGCGACGACGACCAGCTCGTCCCGGCGCCGCACGACCAGCGCCCGCCCGGTCGGGCCGCCGGCCCGCACCAGCGCCTCGGCCGCGACGTGCGGCGCGTCCGGGTGGGTGGTCACCGGCATCGCGCTGGCCACCAGCGCCGGTGTCCGCTCGGTCAGCCCGTACCCCTGGGCCGCGGCCAGCAGCGGCCGGTACGTCGGCAGCTCACCGGCCAGCAGGTGGTCGAGCAGGTCGCGCCGCTCCCGGTCGGCGTCGGCGACCAGGTGCTGCTGGTACTCCACGTACGCCCGGGAGGCGTGCGTGCAGGCGATGTCGCTGTAGCGCATGACCTCGGTGGCCAGCTCCAGCGCCGCCTCGTGGCCGGCCGGCGACTCGCCGGCCCGCTCCACCACCGCCTCCCAGAACACCTGCCGGCCGATCCGGAACGCGTGCAGGAAGTCCTCGAGCCCGATGCCGGCCCGGGCCCGGCGCAGCGCGCACGGCCGGGCGAACGCGAGGTCCTGGCGGGACAGCGGCCGGCGCTCCAGCGCGGCCAGCTTGGTCCGGTAGTGCCGGCACACCTGGTCGCGCACGTCGGCGAAGAACGCCGCGTCCCGCCCCCGGTAGGCGGGGATCTCCGTCGGCATCCGGGCCACCGCCCGCTCGGCGAGCTCGTCCACGTCGGCCTGCAACGCGGCGAGGATCCGGTCCCGCTCGGACCGGACTGTGCGGGTCGCGGTGAGCGCCATGGCTCAGGTGACCACGACATGTCCCGTTGTAACAATGGCATTGGTCCAGGTCGACAACGTCCAGGGCCAGATATTGGTGTGTGACGACGATTACGCGGATCGGGACCGGACCTACGGTCGGCGTGATGCCCAATGATGCCGTGTTGACCGTGACCGACCTGGTCGTGCGGTTCGGTGGCGTCACGGCGCTGGCCGGCGTCTCGTTCACCGTGCGCCGCGGCGAGGTCTGCGGCCTCATCGGCCCGAACGGCGCCGGCAAGACGACGCTGTTCGACTGCGTGAGCCGGCTGACCCGGCCCCGGTCCGGCCGGATCGAGCTGGCCGGGCAGGACCTGCTCGCGCTGCCGGCGCACCGGGTCGCCGAGCTGGGCGTGGCCCGCACGTTCCAGCACCTCGGGCTGGTTCCCTCGCTGTCGGTGCGGGAGAACGTGATGCTCGGCGCGCAGGCCGGTGTCGGCATCGGCTTCCTGCCCGCGGCGCTGCGGCTGCCCGGCGTGCGGTCCCGGGAACGGGCGCTGCGCGAGCGGGCCGACGTGGTGCTCGACCGGCTCGGGCTGGCCGGCCTCGCCGCCAGCCCGGCCGCCGGCCTGCCGTACGGGACGCTCAAGCGGATCGAGCTGGCCCGGGCGCTGGCCGCGGCGCCGGACCTGCTGATGCTCGACGAGCCGGCCAGCGGGCTGTCCCACGAGGAGGTCGACGAGCTCGCCGACGTGATCGAGGACGTCGGCGCGGGCATGACGATCCTGCTGGTCGAGCACCACATGGGCATGGTGATGCGGCTGTCCGACACGGTCGTCGTGCTCGACTTCGGCCGGGTGGTCGCGACCGGGCCGCCGGCGGAGGTGCAGGAGGATCCGGCCGTGCTCGCCGCGTACCTGGGGACGCCGGCGTGACCGCCCTGCTCGAGGTCGAGGGCCTCGTCGCCACGTACGGGCAGGTGCGCGCGCTGCACGGGGTCGACCTCACGGTCGGCGAGGGCCAGGTGGTCGCGCTGCTCGGGCCGAACGGCGCCGGCAAGACGACCACCCTGCGGTCGATCTGCGGGATGGTCCGCACCAGCGGCCGGATCGTCTTCCGCGGCCGGGACCTGACCGGGCTGCCCACCGAGAAGGTGACCAGGCTCGGCATCGCGCATGTGCCCGAGGGCCGCGGCACCTTCCCCGGGCTGACCGTGGCCGAGAACCTCACGCTCGGCGCGTACGGCCGGCGCGACCCGGACGTGCCGCGCGACATCGACCGCTGGTACGGGATCTTCCCCCGGCTGGCCGAGCGGCGGGACCAGCCGGCCGGCAGCCTGTCCGGCGGTGAGCAGCAGATGCTCGCGGTGGCCCGGGCGCTGCTGTCCCGGCCGGCGCTGCTGCTGCTGGACGAGCCCTCGCTCGGGCTGGCGCCGCTGCTGGTCCGCGAGGTGTTCGAGGTGCTCACCCGGATCCGGGCCGAGGAGGGCACCGGGATGCTCCTGGTCGAGCAGAACGCGGCGCTCGCCCTCGAGCTCGCCGACGCCGCGTACGTTCTGGCGGCCGGCCGGACGGAGCTCTCCGGCCCGGCCGCCGAGATCCGCGCCGAGGACTCGGTCCGGCGCAGCTACCTCGGTCTGTAGGAGGTCGTGCGTGGAGCGGTTCCTGCAGGTGGTGGTCGACGGCATCGCCGACGGCTCGATCTACGCGGCGCTCGCCCTGGCGCTGGTGCTGATCTTCCGGTCCACCGGGGTGGTCAACTTCGCGCAGGGCGAGATGGCGATGTTCGCCACGTTCGTCGCCTGGGCGCTGGCCGACGCCGACGTGCCGCTCGGGCTGGCCGTCGTCGGCGCGCTGACGTTCGCCTTCGCCGCCGGCATGGTCGTCGAGCGGGTGCTGATCCGCCCGGTCGAGGGCGGCAACCCGCTCAACCTGGTGATCGTCACGCTCGGCCTGTTCATCATCGTCAACTCCGCTGCCGGCTGGATCTGGGGCTTCAACATCAAGGAGTTCCCGGCGCTGTTCCCGGGCGGCGTCGCCCGGATCGGTGAGGTGTCGCTGTCGGTCGAGTCGCTCGGCATCATCGGCGTGCTGCTCGTCGTGGTCGGCCTGCTCTGGCTGCTGTTCACCCACACCCCGATCGGGCTGGCGATGCGGGCCGCGGCCCAGTCGCCGTCCTCGGCCCGGCTGGTCGGCATCCCGGTCGGCCGGATGCTCATGCTCGGCTGGGGCCTGGCCTCGCTGCTCGGCGCGCTGGCCGGGGTGCTCGTCGCGCACCGGCTGTTCCTGGACACCAACCTGATGGCCGGCGTGCTGGTCTACTCGTTCGCCGGCGCCGCCCTGGGCGGCTTCGACTCGCCGATCGGCGCGGTCGTCGGCAGCTGGATCATCGGCGTCACCGAGGCGCTCGCCGGCACGTACATCGACGTGATCGGCTCGGACCTGAAGGTGCTCGTGCCGCTCGCGGTGATCTTCGTGGTGCTGCTGGTACGGCCGTCCGGGCTGTTCGGCTCGCCCGAGGTGGCCAGAGCATGAGCCTGGTCCGGGTCACCGCCGGCTCGCGGGCGTACGTCGCGCTGCGGGCCGGCACGGCGCTGCTGGTCGCGATCGTCGTCATCGCGATCCCGTTCAACTCCAACCCGGCCGTGAACGGCAACCTCACGCTGGCCATGGCCTACGCGGTGGCCGCGATGGGGCTCGGCCTGCTGGTCGGCTACGGCGGGCAGATCTCGCTCGGGCAGGGCGCCTTCTTCGCCATCGGCGCGTACGCGGCCGCGTCCATGCTGGCCAAGACCGGACTGCCGTACCTGCTGGCCGTGCCGCTGGCCGCCGCGGTCACGTTCCTCATCGGGCTGGCGTTCGGGATCCCGGCGGTGCGGCTGCGCGGGCTCTACCTGGCGCTGGTCACGCTCGCCCTCGCGGTCGCGGTCGGTCCGGTGATCAAGCGGGCCGAGCCGCTCACCGGCGGCGTCTCCGGCCTGTCGGTGCGGCAGCCGCCGGTGCCGGGCTGGCTCGCGGTCGACCCGGACCAGTGGCTCTACCTGCTCAGCCTGCTGGTGACCGCGCTGATGCTGCTGCTGGCGGCCAACCTGACCCGCGGCAGCCTCGGCCGCGCGCTGGTCGCCATCCGGGACGGCGAGCGCGCGGCCCGCACCAGTGGCGTGCACGTCAGCCGGACCAAGGCGGTGCTGTTCGCGGTCGCCGGCGCGTATGCGGGTGTCGGCGGCGCGCTGTTCGCGTACGGGCAGGGGTTCGTCGCGCCGGAGTCGTTCACGCTGCTGCTGTCGTTCACGTTCCTCGGCGCGGTCGTCGTCGGCGGGCTCGGCACGGTGATCGGCTCGGTGCTCGGCGCCCTGTTCGTGGTCTTCGTGCCGCAGTACGCCGGCGACGTCAACCAGGCCCTCACCGGCGTGATCTACGGCTGCACCCTGATCGCGGTCGTCTACCTGCTGCCCGGCGGCGCCGCCGGGCTGCTGCGCCGGCTGCGCCGGCTTCTCGTCACCGTGGTCGAGCCCGGCCCGGCCGGCTCCGAACCGGCACCGTCACCACCACCGTCCTCCCCACCACCGCCCGAAGCTCAGCGAGGAGTCCACGATGCGGTCCCGACGAGTGATCCTGCCCCTGCTGGCGGCGACCCTGCTGCTCGCGGCCTGCGGCCGTGACGACAGCGGCGGAGGCGGCGGCGGCACCAGCGCCGACCCCGGCATCACCGACACCAGCGTCAAGCTGGGCAGCAGCTACCCGTTCAGCGGCCCGGCCTCGGCGTACAGCGCGATCCCCAAGGCGCTGAACGGCTTCTTCAAGAAGCTCAACGAGAACGGCGGCGTCAACGGCCGCAAGGTCCAGTTCATCACCTACGACGACGGGTACGAGCCGCAGCGCGCGCTGGCCAACGCCAAGCGGCTGGTCGAGCAGGACAAGGTGTTCGCGCTCGTCAACCCGCTCGGCACCGCGAACAACGTGGCCATGCGTGACTACCTCAACCAGCGCAAGGTGCCGCAGCTGTTCGTCGCGACGGGCGCCACGCTGTTCGGGTCCGAGCAGGCCAAGTACCCGTACACGACCGGCTGGCAGCCGACGTACCAGACCGAGTCGAAGGTCTACGCGCAGTACCTCAAGACCGCGAAGCCGAACGCCAAGGTGGCCGTGCTCTACCAGAACGACGGCTTCGGCAAGGACTTGCTCGGCGGGTTCACCGAGGGGATCAAGGGCAGCCAGATCTCGATCGTCGCCCAGGAGAGCTACGAGGCGACCGATCCGACCGTCGCGCCGCAGGTGAAGAAGCTGGCCGCGTCGAAGGCCGACGTCTTCCTGGACATCACCACGCCGAAGGCCGGCGCGCAGGCGATCGCCACGGTCGCGCAGACCGGCTGGAAGCCGCTGCACATCCTCAACGGGGTCTCCTCGTCCAAGGCGCAGGTGCTCAAGCCGGTCGGCTTCCAGTACGCGCAGGGCATCGTGACCTCGGCCTACTTCAAGGCCGCCGACGACCCGCGCTGGGCCAACGACCAGGCGGTCAAGGACTTCCTGGCCGACCTGAAGAAGTACGCGCCGGACGCCGACCCGACCGACCCGTACAGCGTCTACGGCTGGCTGATCGGCGAGACGATCGCGCAGACGTTGCAGAAGATGAGCTCGCCGACCCGGGCCGCGGTGGTCGACGCGGCCAAGCATCTGGACTTCACGCCGGCCCTGATGCTGCCTGGGGTGTCGATCAAGACCGACGGGGAGAGCGACCCGTACCCGATCGAGGCCATGCAGATCGCCCAGTTCACCGGGCAGGACTTCGTGCTCAAGGGCTCGGTGATCCAGGCGTCTTCCGGCTGATTCGCCGTTTGGCGGATCTTGGGATTCGGGTATCTCCGCGCCGACACACGGGGGCCTTCTCCCGAAAGGGCTCGAACGATGCTCGCTCTCGCCGGCGCGGTGGTCTTCGCCCTCGCGCTCATCCTCGACTGGGCGGACGCGACGGTCTCCGACGCGTTCACCCCGCAGACGCTGCTGTTCCTCGGCCTGCTGCTGGTCGCCCTGCACCTGGGCGGCGTAGGCACCACGTACAAGTGGGGCAACCGGACGCGGTCCGGGAACTGGCGGCGCCGTTGACCGATCATGGGGTCCGGCCCGTGGTCGGGCGGGCGGACCGCGTGATCGGGGGAGCTCGTGAGCGGCGACGCGCAGGTGCTGGTCGGCCTCGTCATGGTCGCCGGCATCGTCGGCATCCTGCTGCCGGTGCTGCCCGGGCTGCTGCTGATCTGGGCGGCCGGACTCTGGTGGACGATCGCCGACGGCGGTGGCCCGGCCCGGTGGACGGTGCTGGCCGTCATGACCGGGCTGCTCGCCGTCGGCACGATCGCCAAGTACGTGCTGCCGGCCCGGTCGGCCGCCGGCCGCGGGGCGCCGTTCGGCACGCTGGCGGTCGGCGCGGTCGGCGCGGTGATCGGCTTCTTCGTGATCCCGATCGTCGGCGTGATCGTCGGCGGCGTGCTCGGGATCTACCTGGCCGAGTACGCGCGGCTGCGGGCGCCGGGGCCGGCCTGGGACTCGACCAGGGCCGCGCTCGTGGCGATCGGCGTCGGCCTGCTCATCGAGCTGACCGCCGGGGTGGTGATGTTCGGGGTGTGGCTGCTGGGCGTCTGGGTCACGTGACCGCGGGGCGGGCGTCCTGCCGGGCCGTCTCGTCCGCGGTCACCTTCCGCTCGGCCACGAACGACACGAACGGGATCGTGCCGGCCAGCATGACCAGCACGGTCTTCACCGGCGACCAGCGCGCCCGGAAGGCCAGGTTGACCGTGGCCACCAGGTAGACCATGTAGAGGAAGCCGTGCAGCGGGCCGACCACCGCGACCACGCCGGCCGAGTCGGCCAGGTACTTCAGCGGCACGCCGACCAGGACCAGGACGATCAGCCCGACGCCGACCACGTACGCCAGCGTCCGGTAGAACAGCAGCGACGCCCTCACCGCGCCTCCTCGTTCAGCCGGGCCAGGTAGCGGTTGTACGCGGCCAACTCCGGGTCCTCCTCGTCGGTCACCGGGACGACCGCGGCGGCCGGCTCCGGGGCGGTCGTCGGGCGCGCCGTCGGGGCGTCCGCGGGCGGCCGCACTGCGTCCCGGCAGACCCGGAACCAGACCACCAGCGCGAAGATCGCGAACGCCGGCCACTGCAGTGCGTACCCGAGGTTCTGGGCGGAGTGGGTGGCCTGCGACCGGTGCCACTGCCAGAGCCCGAGCCGCACCATCACCAGCGTCGCGACCAGTGCGAACGCATGCCAGGCCAGCCACTTCGGGGTGAGCAGCCGGCGCATGTCCTCACGGTAGCCGCCGTGGTTCCGGCCGGCGCCGCATGGGGGGATGATCGAGCGGTGACTGACGGACCGGTGGAACACGACCTCGAACTGACCGTGAGCGCGATCAAGGACGGCGTCCTCGATCTCGGCATTCCCGGCGGGCTGGTGGAGATCCGGCGCTGGGAGGACCGGCTGGCCGCGTCGCAGGCGCCGGCGCTGGTCGAGATCGGCGCCGGGCTGGCCGAGCTGCGCGGCGAACTGGAGAGCGACATGCCCGACACCGGCGTGGTGTCCGCCCGGCTGCTCGACCTCGGCCGGCGGACGCTGGCGATCGGCGAGACCCTGGACGAGGGCGATCTGCGCCGGCACGCGCTCGAGCTCGGCAACCTGCTCGTCCGGGAGGGCCAGACGCTGCCGAACGAGTAGGTCAGGCCCGGCGGGGCGCGCTCGGCGGCGGGACCACGGGACCGATGTCGCCGTCGGGCGCCGCGTCGAGGTCGACCATGACCGGCGCGTGATCGCTCGGGCCGCTGCCCTTGCGGGCCTGCCGGTCGACCCAGGCCGCCTTCAGCCGCCGCTGCACCTCGCCGCCGGCCAGGACCAGGTCGATGCGCATGCCGAGATCCTGGTGGAAGGCGCCGGCCCGGTAGTCCCAGTAGGTGAACAGGTGCCGAGCGTCGGGCCAGCGCAGCCGGATCACGTCGGCCAGGCCGGTCGCCTCCAGCTCGGCCAGCGCCTTGCGCTCCTCCGGGGTGACGTGGGTCGAGTTGCCGAACTTGCGGATGTCCCAGACGTCGGCGTCCGCGGGGGCGATGTTCATGTCGCCGCAGACGACGGTCTGCTGCGGGTCGGCCGGCAGCGCGGCGGCGAGCGCCTTGAGCCAGGCGAGCTTGTAGATGAAGTGCGGGTCGTCCGGGGTGCGGCCGTTGGGCACGTAGATGCTCCACACCCGCAGGCCGGCGCAGGTCGCGGAGACCACCCTGGCCTCGGCCGGCTGCGCCGGGTCGGGGAAGCCGGGCTGGCCCGGGAAGCCGACCGCGACGTCGTCGAGGCCGACCCGGGACAGGATCGCCACCCCGTTCCACCGGCCCTCGCCCACGTGCACGTACGCGTAGCCCCGGCGGTCGAGGTCGGGCTTGAACGTCGCGTCCCACTCCGCGTCCGGCAGCTTGGTCTCCTGCAGGCAGACCACGTCCGGCGCCCGGGTGTCCAGCCAGTCGAGCAGGCGGGGCAGCCGCGCCTTCGCCGAGTTCACGTTCCAGGTCGCCAGCCGCATCGGCTCACCGTAACGGGTGGGGACGACAGGTCGGCCGAGCCCGATCCCGGGGACTGCGAGGATGGACCCATGGGGGAGTGGGTGCTGTTCGACTACGGCGGCGTGCTGTGCCGGGACCAGTCGGCCGAGGATCGGCGGGCGATCGAGCTGGCGGTCGGGGTCGCCGATCCCGACCGGTTCTGGGCGGCCTACTGGAGCCTGCGCCGGCCGTACGACGAGGGGACGCTGAGCCCGGCCGACTACTGGAGCCAGGTGCTCGGCACGGACGTCGGTGCCCGGCTCGACGTGATCGAGGCGGTCGACGTCGCCAGTTGGTCCCACCCGTACGAGGAGACGTTCGTCCTGGCCCGGCGGCTGGCCGACCGCGGCACCCGCCTGGCCCTGCTGTCCAACTGCCCGGAGCCGATGGCGGTCGCGATCGACGGGATGAGCTGGACCGACCTGATCCCGAACCGGTTCTACAGCTGCCGGCTCGGGCTGACCAAGCCGGACGCGGCCATCTACCAGAAGGTGCTGACCGCGCTCGGCGCCGGGCCGCAGGACGTCACGTTCGTCGACGACCGCCCGCCGAACGTCGCGGCCGCCGCCGCGCTCGGCCTGCGGGCCCTGCTGTTCACCGACCCGGCCACCCTGGCCGCCGACCTCGACCTGCAGGGAGACGCGTGAACTACGACGTCATCGTGATCGGCGGCGGCCCGCCGGGGGAGAACGCGGCCGACCGGGCGCACCGGGGCGGCCTGTCGGTCGCGCTCGTCGAGCACCAGCTGCTCGGCGGCGAGTGCTCGTACTGGGCGTGCATACCGAGCAAGGCCCTGCTCCGTCCGGTCGAGCTGTACGACCAGGCCCGGGCGATGCCCGGGGTCAGGGAGGCGGTGACCGGTCAGCTCGACGCCGGCGCGGTGTTCTCGCGGCGCGACTGGTTCGTCGGCGCCGACCCGACGAAGCCGTTCAGGCACGACGACGCCGGCCAGCTGGCCTGGCTGGACGGCGCCGGGGTGGCGCTGGTGCGCGGGCACGGCCGGCTGGCCGGGCCCAAGACGGTCGAGGTGAGCACGCCGGAGGGCGAGACCAGCACGCTGACCGCGAACCACGCCGTCGTGCTGGCGACCGGCACCACCGCGACCATCCCGCCGGTGCCGGGTCTCCGGGAGGCGCACCCGTGGACCAGCCGCGAGGTGACGAACGCGGAGAAGGCGCCGCGCCGGCTGATCGTGCTTGGTGGCGGCGTCGTCGGCTGCGAGATGGCGCAGGCGATGCGTGGGCTCGGTGCCGAGGAGGTGACGATCGTCCAGCACGGGCCGCGGCTGCTGCCGAGGGCCGAGCCGGCCGCCTCCGAGCTGCTGCGTTCCTCCTTCGAGGCGGCCGGGATCACCGTGCTGACCGGTCGGACGGCGACCGAGGTGCGCCGACCGGCCGGGGAGGTCACGCTCGTCCTGGACGACGGCCGCGAGATCGTCGGCGACGAGCTGCTGGTCGCCACCGGCCGCACCCCCAGCAGCGGCGCGCTCGGCCTGGAGACGGTCGGACTCGAGCCGGGCCAGTACGTCACGGTCGACGACGCGATGCACGTCCTCGGCGGCTGGCTGTACGCCTGCGGCGACATCACCGGGCGGAACCTGCTCACCCACATGGGCAAGTACCAGGCCAGGGTGGCCGGGGACGTGGTCGCCGCCCGGGCGGCCGGCAAGCCGGACGACGGGCCGGGCCTGCGGGCCCTGGCCGACGACGCCTGGGTGCCGCAGGTCGTGTTCACCGACCCGCAGGTCTGCTCGGTCGGGCTGACCGCGGCGCAGGCCGCGGAGCGCGGCCTGCGCACCCGGGTGGTCGAGTACGACGTGGGCGCGGTCACCGGGGCCAAGCTGCTGGTCGAGGGCTACCGCGGGCACGCGACGCTGGTCGTGGACGAGGACCGGCGGGTGGTGGTGGGGGCGACGTTCGTCGGGCCCGAGCTGGCCGAGCTGCTGCACTCGGCGACCGTGGCGGTCGTGGGCGAGGTCCCGCTCGACCGCCTCTGGCACGCGATCCCCTCGTTCCCGACCGTCTCCGAGCTCTGGCTGCGCCTGCTGGAGACCTACGGTCTGTAGGGCTCGCTAGAAGTCGGCGAGGCGGGCGGCCAGGTCGTCGGCCTTGCGGGCGGCGGAGTCGCGGCGCCGGGTGGCCGCGTCCCGGTCCCGCTGCGCCTCGCGTTCGTGCCGGACCGCGTCCCGCTCGGCGTCCTCGGCCTGCGCCAGCTGTTCCCGCAGCTGCTCGACCACCTCGACCGCGGCGGCGCGGTCCCGCTCGGCGCCCTCGAGCTCGTGCTCGGCGGTGACCAGCGCCTCCTCCGCGGCCGAGCGCGCCTGCTCGGCGCGGTCGTGCTCCTCCCGCAGCCGCGCCCGCTCGGCCTCCTGCTGCTCGCGCAGCCGCCGCTCGCGCACGACCGCCGGATCCTCGGCCCGCTCGTCGTCGCGCACCGCGCGCAGCCGGCGCACCGGCTTGGTCGGCTCGGGTGCCGCCGCGTCGAACCCGGTCCGGCTGGCCGCCCTGGTCAGCCGGCCGGATCCGACCTCGGCGGCCACGTCCGGGTCGGCCAGCGCGGCGTGCAGTGTCTGCTCCAGCTCGTACTGGACGGCCTGGCTGACCGAGTGGCCGGCGTCGGCGGCGATCTTGCGGGCGGAGCGGACCAGCGCGCCGACCAGCTGGGCGCGCTGGGTGGCCAGCTGCCGCAGCGCCGGCCCGGACAGCTCCTCCTGGGCCCGGCGCAGCTCCTCGCCGAGCGCGACGAGCTGCTCGCCGACCTCGGGCTGGCCGCGGACCAGCAGGTTGAGGACGTACGCGCTGACCGTCGGCCGCCGCAGCCGCCCGAGCGCCGCGGCCAGCCGCCGGTTGCCGGCCGCCCGCGCGGCCCGCGCCTGCTCGTCCCGGGCGGCGGTGAACTCCTGCGGCGCGAGCCCGTAGAGCTCGTCGGCCGCCTGGTCGACGAGCTGCTCGAGGTCCCGGGTCTCGGTCAGCTCGCCCCGCCGCCCTCGCGCTCGTCGACCCACTCGCCGGTCTCGGGGTCGAGGCGGGCCGCGCCGATCACCCGGCCGCTGCGCTTGTCCACCACGTACGCCTCGTCCGCCCGGCCGTCGGGGTCGGGGGCGCCGGTCTCGTTGTCGGCGGTGTCGGCGAAGACCACGACCGTCCCGTCCGGCCTCTCCTCGGCCGCGTCCGGGCGCCCGTCGCCGGTGTAGTCCTGCTCGGCCGGCAGTCGCCGGGACCGACCCTCGAGGTCCACGGTCATGAACTCGGTGGGCTCGGCCCGCCGGCCGCCGGCCGGCTCGTCCTGCCGGCCGCCAGCTGGTTCGTCCTGCCGGCCGCCGGCCGGCTCGTCCTGCCGGCCGCCGGCCGGCTCGTCGTGCACGTCCATCGTCGTCTCCTCGCCGTCCGCCGCGGATTCTTCCCCGTCAGGCGTGTCGGGGTCGCACCGGCTCACCAGGACGGGTCAGGGGCCTTTACCCGCCCGGCCCGTTTCGTTGCAGAGCGTGTCCGAAGTCGTGCCGAAATTCCCTTGGTGGGGCCGTAGCGGCTACTCTCTGCACATGTAGCCGGCTGGGGGCCGGAGACGGGTCGAGGAAGTTCGGTCCTACCCCGGGCGGTGAAGGGAGCACCACCATGTTTGCTTTCTCGTTCGACGGCGGCCAGTGGAACTTCGCGGACGGCGGCCAGTGGAACTTCGACGGCGGTCAGTGGAACTTCGCGGACGGCGGCCAGTGGAACTTCGCGGACGGCGGCCAGTGGAACTTCGACGGCGGTCAGTGGAACTGATCCCGGCTCTCGCGGCGAGGGGGTAGCCTCGCCGCTCTGCTGAACGGCATGTCGCCGGGGCGCCGGGCGTGGCATCCTGTCCGGGTCGTCTCAGATCAGCGGAGCAGCCCGTGGCCTCGTCCCAGATCCGCCCTGCGCGGCGGACGGACGCGGCTCGGTCCGGCCCGCTCGGGCTGGCAGCGGTGCTGTTCCTGCTCTCGATCGCGGTCTGGTTCGCCGCCGGCCTGAGCCGGGTCTCGGTGCCGGCCCACCCCGAGTGGGTCGTCGCGGTCCTGTTCGCGGGCTTCCTCGTCGCCGAGTCGACGGTCCTGAACATCGAGTTCCGCAAACAGACGTTCTCGATCTCGCTCTCCGAGATCCCGCTGGTCGTAGGCCTGTTCCTGGTCGACCCGGCCCTGCTTGTCGGCGTCCGGGTGCTGGCCCTGGTGGTCGTGCTCGCCGTTCGCCGGAGCAGCCCGGTCAAGGTGGTCTTCAACGCGGCACTGGCCGCCGCCGAGGTGGTCGTCGCCGAGGCGATCTTCACCGCGTTCGGCGGCGGTGACGTCACCCACCCGCTCGCCTGGCTCGCGGTCCTGGCGGCCGTGGTCGCCGGCAGCGCCGTCGCGGTCTGCAGCATCCAGCTCGCGATCCGCCTGGCCCAGGGCCCGCAAAAGCTGGACGGCATGCTCGGGCGGCTGGCGCTCGCCCCGGCCATCGCCATCAGCAACGGCGTCGCCGGCTTGATCATCCTGCTGGTCCTGGAGGTGAGCGGCTGGGCCAGCCTGCTGCTCGCGGTGCTCTGCGGGATGCTCTTCCTCGCCTACCGCGGCTATGCCCGGTCCCAGCGGCAGCACGCCAGCCTGCGCCAGGTGCTCGCCTTCAGCCGGATGCTGGAGCTGACCCGCTCGTCCGACGCCCCGCTCGACGCCGCGCTGAACCAGGCCCGCGACATCATGAACGCGAGCCGGATCACGCTGCGGCTCACCGGCAGCCCGGGGCGGGACCTGACCGTGGACGGTGAGGGCCGGGTGACCGTCCCGCCCGCCCTCGACCCGGAGGACCCGCTCGCCGCCCGGATGGCGATCAGCCGGTCGGGCATCCTGGTCGGCGGCCGGAAGGCGGGGGTCATCCCGGCCGACCGGGCCGCCCGCGAGATCATCGCCGTCCCGCTGCGGTCGGGGCCGACCCCGCTCGGCTTCCTGGAGTTCGCCGACCGGCAGAGCTCCATGTCCCGGTACACCTCCGAGGACGTGCAGGTCGCGGACAACCTCGCCACCCGGCTCACCGCGGCGATCGAGAACCAGGACCTGGTCCGCCGGCTGCGGCACGCCGCGTACCACGACCTGCTGACCGGGTTGCCGACGCGGACCCGGCTGGGGCAGCACCTGGAGGCGGCGATCGAGGACGCCTCCGCCACCGGCGGCGTGGTGGCGCTGGTCCAGCTCGACCTCGACCGGTTCAAGGAGGTCAACGACTCGCTCGGGCACACCTGGGGCGACGAGCTGCTGGTCCTCGTCGGCCAGCGGCTGAGCCGCAGCTCGCCGGACGGCGCGCTGGTCGCCCGGGTCGGCGCGGACGAGTTCGCGGTGGCGGCCCGGGTCTCGGGCGGCAGCGCGGCGGCCGAGCTGGCCGCCTCCCTGCGCGAGGCCGTCTCCACCTCGTACGCGCTGGCCGGCTTGACGATCGACGCCGCGGCGACCGTCGGCGTCGCGCTCGCCCCTGACCACGGCGACGACGGGCCGACCCTGATGCGCCGGGTCGACGTGGCGCTGTCCAACGCCAAGCACGTCGGCCGGCACGTGAGCATGTACGACCCGTCGATGGAGCAGGAGAGCCTGCAGCGGCTGCGGCTGGTCACCGAGCTGCGGGCGGCGCTGGCCGCCGGCCAGGTGATCGTCCGCTACCAGCCCAAGGTCAGCCTGCGTTCCCGCGAGCTGGTCGGGGTCGAGGCGCTGGTCCGCTGGAACCACCCCGAGTACGGCGAGGTCGCGCCGGACCGGTTCGTGCCGCTGGCCGAGGTCACCGGCCTGATCGGGATCCTCACCGACCACGTGCTGCGGGCCTCGCTGGCCCAGTGCCGGCAGTGGCTCGACCGCGACCTGCGTATCCCGGTCGCGGTCAACCTGTCGGCCCGCTCGCTGTCCGACGCCGACTTCCCGGACCGGGTCGCCGGCATGCTGCGCGAGTACGAGGTGCCGCCGGACCTGCTGTCGTTCGAGCTGACCGAGTCGAGCGTGATGACCGACCCGGACCGGATGCAGCCGGTGCTGCTGCGGCTGCACGAGCTGGGCACCGGGTTGTCGATCGACGACTTCGGCACCGGCTACTCGTCGCTGTCCCAGCTCCGCCGGCTGCCGGTGGACGAGGTCAAGATCGACAAGGAGTTCGTGTTCACGATGGGCACGGACCTCGGCGACCTGGCCATCGTCCGGGCGATCATCGAGCTCGGCCACAGCCTCGGCCTGCGGGTCGTCGCCGAGGGCGTCGAGGACGAGCTGGCCCGGGACCTGCTGCTGGGCAACGACTGCGACGTCATCCAGGGCTACCTCGTCAGCCGCGCACTCGATCCCGACCGGCTGGACGCCTGGCTGTCGGCCCGGGCCACGGTCCGGCCCCGTCAGCCCGGGGTGAAGGGCCGTCGGCTCGAGCTGCTCACCGGCTGAGCGCGTACCCGTTTCCGGTCTCCGGCCGGGGCCGTGTAACCTTTTGGGCGCTCGCCCCCTTAGCTCAGTCGGCAGAGCGTCTCCATGGTAAGGAGAAGGTCTACGGTTCGATTCCGTAAGGGGGCTCGGCGCGGTGGCCGCGGCCGCCGCGGGGCGGGGTAGCTCAGTCAGGCAGAGCAAACGGCTCATAATCGTTGTGTCGCGGGTTCAAGTCCCGCCCCCGCTACCATCCGACCGAGATCCCGCACCGCCGTAGAGAGGCACTGCACCGTGGCCGCCACCGACATCCGCCCGAAGATCACGCTGGCCTGCCAGGAGTGCAAGCGCCGCAACTACATCACCCGGAAGAACCGGCGCAACGACCCGGACCGGCTCGAGCTGAAGAAGTACTGCCCGCACGACAACCGCCACACGGTGCACCGCGAGACCCGGTAGCCGTCCGGTGCCGCTCGACCAGTCATTCGTCGGCCACACGTACCCGCCGACCCCGCCGTACGAGGTCGGCCGGGAGAAGATCCGGGAGTTCGCCGACGCGATCGGCGACACCAACCCGGCGTACCGGGAGCCCGAGGCGGCCCGCGCGCTCGGCCACCCGGACGTGATCGCGCCGCCGACGTTCGGCATCGTGCTGTCGATGACCGCCGGCCGGCAGGTCATCGCCGATCCCCGGCTCGGCCTCGACTACAGCAGGGTCGTGCACGGCGAGCAGCGGTTCGTCAGCACCCGCCCGGTCCGCGCGGGCGACCGGCTCGTCGCGGTGGTCACCGTGGAGAACATCAGAGCCGCCGCCGGCAACGACATGATCACCACCCGCGCCGACGTGTCGACGGTCGACGGCGAGCCGGTCTTCACCGCGTACTCGACCCTGGTCGCGCGCGGCACGGCGGGAGGCTGACATGCCGCGGTACGACGAGGTCGAGGTCGGCACCGAGCTGCCCGGGCAGACCTTCCCGGTGCACCGGGTCAACCTGGTCATGTACGCGGGGGCCTCCGGCGACTTCAACCCGATCCACTGGAACGAGCGGTTCGCCACCGCCGTCGGCCTGCCCAACGTGATCGCGCACGGCATGTTCACCATGGCCGAGGCGGCCAGGGTCGTCAGCGACTGGGCCGGTGACCCCGGCGCGATCGAGGAGTACGGCGTGCGGTTCAGCCGGCCGGTCGTGGTGCCCGACGACGACCGCGGCGCGACGATCGAGGTCACCGCGACCGTGGCCGAGAAGCTCGACGGCAACCGGGTGCGGGTGGACCTGTCGGCCCGCTCCGACGGCCAGGCCGTGCTGTCCCGGGCCCGTGCCGTGGTGCGGCTGCCCTGACCGCGGTACCGGTCGCGGCACCGGTCGCGGTCGGCGTCCGAACCTTTCCCGGCGCCGGCTCGTTCGCCGGACGATGAGCCGGTCCGCCCTGCGCCGCCGCGCCGCCGCGGTCGTGGCGGTGGGGCTGGTCGCTGCCTGCTCCGGAAAGGCCGGCAGCGACGGCTCCTTCCAGGCGTCCCCGACCGCGTCCCCGACCGCGTCCCCGACCGCGTCCCCGAGCATCTCGGCGGGCTCGGCCTGTCCGGCCTCGTACGCGCCGCCGGACCCGCGTCGGCCGGAGATCACGCTGGCCTTCGACCTGGCCGACGACCTGGCCACGGTGCGCGGCACCGAGGACGTGACGTTCACGCCCGACCTGCCCGTCCGCGAGCTGGTATTCCGGCTCACCGCCAACACGGCGCCGACGGTGAAGCAGGGCAACCGGATCCAGGTCACCTCGGCGTCGTCGGACCCGAGCGGCGGGCCGTACCAGTTCCAGACCGCGGGGGCGGCCGCCGGCACCCAGGGTGGCCTGCTGATCCTGCCGCTCGGCCGGGAGGTGCCGGCCGGGCAGCGGGTCACCGCGCACGTCGAGTTCACGCTGTCGCTGGGCAAGCAGGCCTTCGACCGGTTCGGGCGGAGCGCGGACTACGCCTGGTGGGGCAGCGGGCAACCGCTGCTGGCCTGGGAGCGCGGCGTCGGCTGGCACACCGAGCCGCTGCTGCAGTACACGGCCGAGAGCGCCACCAGCGAGGCCGCCCGCACCGACCTCACCGTCACCGCGCCCGGGAAGTACACCGTGCTGTCCACGGGCGGCCAGGACGCCCCGGCCGACGCCGGCGGCGGCCGCAAGCGCTGGCACGCGGTCGCCGACCGGGCCCGGGACGTGAGCGTCGCGGTCGGCCCGTTCCGGACCGCGAAGGCGACCGTGGCCGGCACGACCGTGCAGGTCGGCACCGCGCCGGCCAAGGCGCCGCAGGCCGAGCTGACCGAGGCCGAGCGGGGCGTGCGGGAGCTGTCGGCCCGGTTCGGCCCACCGCCGTTCGACTCGATCAGCCTGGCCCGGCTGCCGATCAGCGGCGGCGGCATCGAATACCCCGGCGCGATCCTGCTGCTGGACGACAGCCGCGTGGTCACCGTGCACGAGCTGGCCCACCAGTGGTTCTACGCGATGGTCGGCAACTCGCAGGCCCGCGACCCCTGGCTGGACGAGGCGTTCGCCACCTTCGCCGAGGAGGAGATCGACGGGACCACCGCCTCCACCAGGGGCGCGCTCAAGCTGCCGGGCAAGGTCGGCGACTCCACCACGCACTACGGCCGCAACGAGAACGCGTACTACAACACCACGTACGGCAAGGGGGCGGCCGCGCTGATCGCGGCCCGCGCCGCCGGCCCGCCGGACAAGTTCGACGCCGCGCTGCGCTGCTACGTCAACGCCAACGCCTGGCGGATCGCCAAGCCGGCCGACCTGGCCAAGGCCCTGGCCGGGTTGCCGGCGTCGATCACGGTGCTCCGGGAGGCCGGCGCCCTACCGACCTGATCACCGCGCCTCGGCGGCCAGCTTCTGGATCCGGGTCACGCCCTCGGCCAGGTCGTCGTCGCCCAGCGCGTACGACAGCCGCAGGTAGCCCGGCGTGCCGAAGGCCTCGCCCGGCACGACCGCGACCTCGGCCTCGGCCAGGATCAGCTCGGCCAGCTCCACGGTCGTGGCCGGGGTGCGGCCGCGCAGCTCCCGGCCGAGCAGCCCGCGCGCCGACGGGTACGCGTAGAACGCGCCGAGCGGCTCCGGGCACTCGAACCCGGGCACCTCGCGCAGCATCCGGACGATCGTCTGCCGGCGCCGGTCGAACGCCGTTCGCATCTCGTGCACCGCGCTCAGGTCACCGCTGACCGCGGCCAGCGCCGCCCGCTGCGACACGTTCGCGACGTTGCTGGTCAGGTGGGACTGCAGGTTGGCCGCGGCCTTGATCACGTCGTCCGGGCCGATCATCCAGCCGACCCGCCAGCCGGTCATCGCGTACGTCTTGGCGACCCCGTTGACGACGATGCAGCGGTCGGCCAGCTCGGGCACCGCGACCGGCATCGAGACGTGCCGGGCGTCGCCGTACACGAGGTGCTCGTAGATCTCGTCGGTGACCACCCAGATGCCGTGCTCGACCGCCCAGCGGCCGATCGCCTCGACCTGCTCGGGCGGGTAGACCGCGCCGGTCGGGTTGGACGGCGAGCAGAACAGCAGCGCCCTGGTCCGCGGCGTCCGGGCCGCTTCGAGCGCGTCGACCGAGGCCAGGTAGCCGGTCGTCTCGTCGGTGCCGACCGGCACGGTCACCCCGCCGGCCAGCGCGATCGCCTCCGGGTAGGTGGTCCAGTACGGCGCCGGCAGCAGCACCTCGTCGCCGGGGTCGAGCAGCGTCGCGAACGACTGGTAGATCGCCTGCTTGCCGCCGTTGGTGATCAGCACCCGGCCGGCCGGCACCTCGAAGCCGGAGTCGCGCCGCGTCTTCGCCGCGACCGCCGCGCGCAGCTCGGGCAGCCCGGCCACGGGCGTGTATCGGTGGTTGCGCGGGTCCCGGCAGGCCTCGACGGCCGCCTCGACGATCGCGACCGGGGTCGGGAAGTCCGGCTCGCCGGCGCCGAAGCCGATGACCGGCCGCCCGGCCGCCTTGAGCGCCTTTGCCTTGGCGTCGACGGCGAGCGTCGCCGACTCCGCGATGGCCCCGATCCGGTCCGAAACCCGTGCTCCCATGCACCCATCCTTCCAGGCTCGGTCGCCGCCGGCGGCCGGCCCCCGCGACCCCCGGCGGCGGCTCGCCGGCTGGTGGGTCTTGGCCGGGCCTCTTCCCACGAGCCCCGCCGAGGGCGGAGGATCCCTCACCTCGACGACCCGGCGGTGACGGCGGGCCGGCCGGCACTGGCGTGCACTGCCCGGCGGGCGCGCGGGAGCACGGGGTCGGCTTTGCGCCGGGGGAGGAGGGTTGCGTACCCTACTTCACCTGGGGTGGTGAGCCTCTGCGCCAGCATGGGCAGGGGAGGCCGGTCCTAGGGGCGTAGCTCAATTGGAAGAGTCCCGGTCTCCAAAACCGGTTGTTGCAGGTTCGAGTCCTGTCGCCCCTGCGCTCGGCGGTGCCACCCGCGCCGCCGGCACGCACGCACCTCGACCGAGGAGATCTCGTGAGCAGCTCCACCAGCACGGATGCTTCGGACGCCCGACCGCCCAGGTCGTCAAGGGCGACCGTGCGCCGTGGTGGTCCGGCGGCCCGGATCTCCCGATTCTTCCGCGAGGTCATCGCCGAGCTGGGCAAGGTCATCTGGCCGACCCGCAAGGAGCTGGTGACCTACACCGCGGTCGTGATCGTCTTCGTGTCGGTCATGTGCGCGCTGGTGACCGGGCTGGACATCGGCTTCGGCAAGCTCGTCACCTGGGTGTTCGGCTGATCTCTGCCGGCTCCCGCAGCACCTGACCCGGCCCACCGCGTGGGCCTGCCCGAATGGAAAGTGAGTCACCCCGTGTCCCAGCTGGACGAGACCGGCCTCCCCGCGGAGGGCGAGCCGCTCGACGACGAGGCCGCCACGCCGGCCGAGGACGTCGACGCCGGCGCGGCCGCGGCGACCGACGCCACGGGGGACGCGGCGCCGGCCGAGAGCTCGGTCCAGGACGAGAGCCCGGCCCAGGATGAGAGCCCGGCCCAGGATGAGAGCCCGGCCCAGGACGAGAGCCCGGCCCAGGACGAGGCCCCGGCCCAGGACGAGAGCCCGGCCCAGGACGAGAGCCCGGCCCAGGACGAGAGCCCGGCCCAGGACGAGAGCCCGGCCCAGGACGAGGCCCCGGCCCAGGACGAGGCCCCGGCCCACGCGGCAGCCGACGAGCAGCCCGCCGAGGGCCAGGCGGAGGCCGAGGACGAGGACCCGGCCGAGGAGTTGCGCCGTGCGCTGCGCACCTCCGTCGGCGACTGGTACGTCGTGCACTCGTACGCGGGCTACGAGAACAAGGTCAAGGCCAACCTCGAGAGCCGCATCGCGTCGCTCGACATGGAGGACTACATCTTCCAGGTCGAGGTCCCGACCGAGGAGGTCACCGAGGTCAAGAACGGCAAGCGCATGCAGGTCCAGCGCAAGGTCTTCCCCGGCTACATCCTGGTGCGGATGGACCTCAACGACGAGTCGTGGGGGGCGGTCCGCAACACGCCGGGCGTCACCGGCTTCGTCGGCGCCACGTCGCGGCCGTCGCCGCTGACCGTCGACGAGGTCGTCAAGATCCTCGTCCCGGCCACCCAGAAGAAGGAGGCCAGGCCGCAGGTCAAGGTCGTCGACTTCGAGGTGGGCGAGTCGGTCACGGTCATGGACGGACCGTTCGCCACGCTCCCCGCCACGATCAGCGAGATCAGCCCGGACGCGCAGAAGGTCAAGGTGCTGGTCTCGATCTTCGGGCGCGAGACGCCCGTCGAGCTGTCCTTCAGCCAGGTTTCCAAGATCTAGAAGAGAGACGTACGTGCCCCCGAAGAGGAAGCTCACTGCAGTCATCAAGCTGCAGATCAAGGCCGGCCAGGCGACGCCGGCCCCGCCGGTCGGCCCCGCGCTGGGCCAGCACGGCGTGAACATCATGGAGTTCTGCAAGCAGTACAACGCGGCCACCGAGGCGCAGCGCGGCCAGGTCGTGCCGGTCGAGATCTCCGTGTTCGAGGACCGGAGCTTCACGTTCGTCACCAAGACGCCGCCGGCGGCCAAGCTGCTGCTCGCGGCCGCGGGCGTGGAGAAGGGCTCCGGCGAGCCGCACAAGACCAAGGTCGCCACGGTCACCCGGGACCAGGTGCGGGAGATCGCGCAGGCCAAGCTGCCCGACCTCAACGCCAACGACCTCGACCACGCGGAGCGGATCATCGCCGGCACGGCCCGGTCGATGGGCATCACCGTCGCCGACTGAGCGTTGTACCTGACGCAGTCCAGCAGTACGTGGGAGGGCCCGGAGCGGTCCGGGTCCGCCATGACCACAGGAGGAACGAAGCAGTGAAGCGCAGCAAGGCGTACCGGTCCGCGGCCGAGCAGGTCGACCGGACCGAGCTCTACTCGCCGCTGGCCGCCGCCCGGCTGGCCAAGGAGACCTCGACGACCAAGTACGACGCGACCGTCGAGGTCGCGATGCGGCTCGGCGTCGACCCCCGCAAGGCCGACCAGATGGTCCGCGGCACGGTCAACCTGCCGCACGGCACCGGCAAGACCGCCCGGGTGATCGTCTTCGCGTCCGGTCCCAAGGCCGCCGAGGCCGAGGCCGCCGGCGCGGACATCGTCGGCGCGGAGGACCTGATCGCCCGGATCCAGGAGGGTTTCCTGGACTTCGACGCGGCGATCGCCACGCCGGACCAGATGTCGAAGGTCGGCCGGATCGCCCGGATCCTCGGCCCGCGCGGCCTGATGCCCAACCCGAAGACCGGCACCGTGACCATGGACGTCGCCAAGGCCGTCGCCGACATCAAGGGCGGCAAGATCACCTTCAAGGTGGACAAGCAGTCCAACCTGCACCTGGTGATCGGCAAGGCCAGCTTCCCGGTCGAGCAGCTGGTGGAGAACTACGCCGCCGCTCTCGACGAGGTGCAGCGGGCCAAGCCGTCCGCGGCCAAGGGCAAGTACCTCAGGAAGGTCACCTTCGCGACCACGATGGGCCCCGGCATCCCGGTGGACCCCAACGCGACGCGCAACCTGCTGGTGGAGGACAACGCCAGCTGAGCCCGCCCGACGGCGCCCCCGGTCTCCCGACCGGGGGCGCCGCGGCGTCTCGGGGATCCACGGCGACCCCCGGGCCGGCCGGATGGGGGTGGTCGTCCCGGCCGGGTGGGCGTGGCCGTCCCGGCCGGGTGGGCGTGGCCGTCCCGGCCGGGTGGGCGTGGCCGTGCCGGCCGGGTTGGTGTGGCCGTGCCGGCCGGGTGGGCGTGGCCGGGCCGGCCGGGTTGGTGTGGCCGTGCCGGCGGGGTGGGCGTGGCCGGGCCGGCCGGGTTGGTGTGGCCGTGCCGGCGGGGTGGGCGTGGCCGTGCCGGCCGGGTTGGTGTGGCCGTGCCGGCCGGGTGGGCGTGGCCGGGCCGGCCGGGTGGGCGTGGCCGTCCGGCCGGCGGTCCGGGCGATCGCCGGCCCGGCGCGCGTGGCTGCGCGGGTGGGGTGGGGTGGGGCCTACGCTGCGGCAGGTGCGGCTACGGGGGTGCAAGTCGGCGGTCGTGGTGGCAGCGCTGTCCCTGGCCGCCTGCAGCGGTGCCGACCCGACCCCGGCGGCGAGCTCGGCCCGGCCCGCGGGTCCGGCGACCACCGCCACGGCGCCGGCTACGACCAGCACGCCGCCGGCAACGACCAGCACGCCGCCGGTGACGACCAGCCCGAGCCCGGCCCCGACCGTCACGATCGGGTGGTCGGGGGACGCGGTGCCGGCCAGCGTGGACGCCGGCCTGCCGCCGGACCCGTCCCGGCTGTTCGCGGCGATCACCCCGTACGTCGCGGCGCCGGACGTGATGATCGGCAACCTCGAGGGGACGCTCACCGACGTCGCCGGCAGCTCCAAGTGCGGCCCGGGCTCGACCGACTGCGTCGCCTTCCGCGCCCCGCCCGCGTACGGCCGCCTGTTCGCGCGGGCCGGCTACGATGTGCTCAGCCTGGCCAACAACCACGCGCACGACCACGGCGAGGCCGCCCTGGCTCAGACCCGCCGGGTGGTGCGGGCGAACGGGATGCTGACCACCGGCGGCCCGGACGAGATCGCGGTCACCGCGGTGCGCGGCGTGCGGGTTGCCGTCGTCGGCTTCGCCCCGTACGGCTGGGCCGCTCCGCTAAACGATCCGGCCGCCGTGCGTTCCCTGGTGCGCCGCGCGGCCGCAGCAGCCGACATCGTGGTGGTCGTCTTCCACGGCGGTGCGGAAGGCAGCGACGCGCTGCACGTGCCCGCCGGCCGGGAGACCGCGTTCGGCGAGGACCGCGGCGACCTGCGGGCGTTCGCCCGGACCGCGGTGGCGGCCGGGGCGGACGCCGTGCTCGGCGCCGGCCCGCACGTGGTCCGCGGGGCCGAGGTCGTCGCCGGCCGCCCGGTGGCGTATTCGGTGGGCAACCTGGTCGGCTACCGCGTGCTGTCCACCGCCGGCGTGCTCGGCACCACCGCGATCGTCCAGCTCACCTTCCGGGCCGACGGCGGCTGGGCCGGCGGCGTCCTGCACCCCACCCGTCAGGTGCAGCCCGGCTACCCGGAACCCGACCCCGACCACGCCGCGATCACCCTGGTACGGCGGCTGTCGGCGGAGGACTTCGGCCGCACGGCGATGCGGGTCGGCCCGGACGGGACGCTCCGCCCGCCCGTGTAACATGTCCGGTGACCAACCGATGACCGCTGGCCGCTGGGCTCGCCCAGCCGAAGGCCCCGTCGCGAGACGGGCGACCCGCGCAGGATGGACGGTGTCGCCGCGGGTCTGACCCGCGCCCGCCCCGTGCGCCCTGCGCCGGGGCGTCTCTCGTTTCCGGGCCCGGGACGCCGGCCCGAGCACGAGAGAGGAGGCACGTGGCGAACCAGGAGAAGACCGCGGCCGTCGCCGAGATCACCGAGCGGTTCCAGGGCTCGTCCGCGGCGGTGCTCACCGAGTACCGCGGGCTCACGATGGCCCAGCTCACGCAGCTGCGCCGGTCGCTCGGCAGCGAGACGACGTACGCGGTCGTGAAGAACACGCTGACCAGGCGCGCGGCGTCCGAGGCCGGTTTCCCGGTCCCGGACGAGCTGCTCACCGGCCCCACCGCGATCGCCTTCATCAAGGGCGACCCGGTCGAGGCCGCCCGGGGCCTGCGCGACTTCTCGCGCACCAACCCGCTGCTGGTGATCAAGGGCGGCGTGCTGGACGGCAAGTCCCTCACGCCGGCCGAGATCAGGCAGCTGGCCGACGTCGAGCCGCGCGAGGTGCTGCTGGCCAAGCTGGCCGGCGCCATGAACGGCTCGATGGCCAAGGCAGCCGGGCTGTTCCAGGCCCCGCTGTCGCAGGTCGCGCGGCTCGCCGCCGCCCTGCAGGAGAAGAAGGGCGCCGACGAGACCGCCGCGCCCGCCCCCGACCCCGCCGACTCGGCGACCGAGTAAGAGAGAGGACCCGCCGACATGGCGAAGATGAGCACCGACGACCTGCTCGACGCGTTCAAGGAGATGACGCTGCTCGAGCTGTCCGACTTCGTGAAGCAGTTCGAGGAGACCTTCGGCGTGACCGCGGCCGCGCCGGTCGCGGTCGCGGCCTCAGGTGGCGGTGGCGCTGCCGCCGAAGCCCCGGCCGTCGAGGAGCAGGAGGAGTTCGACGTCGTCCTCGAAGCCGCCGGTGACAAGAAGATCCAGGTCATCAAGGAGGTGCGCGCGCTGACCAGCCTCGGCCTGAAGGAGGCCAAGGACCTGGTCGACGGCGCCCCGAAGCCGGTGCTGGAGAAGGTCAACAAGGAGACGGCCGACAAGGCGAAGGCCCAGCTGGAGAGCGCCGGCGCGTCCGTCAGCCTCAAGTAGGCCAGTCCCACCCCGCTGCCCCCGCCCGCTCCCGCGGCCGGGGGCAGCTCCTTTCCCGGGACAAGCGCTGCCGCGCCTCCGGGGCCGCCGGCGCCGGGTGGAGGGCGCACGGCTCGCAGGCGGGGCAGCGGGGGCACGGGACGGCGCGCCCGCGGTCGGACCGCGCGGGTCAGGGGGTGGCGTTGAGGCGCCGGGCCATGGGGTCGAGAGGACCGTGGTCGAGCGGCCGCAGCGGCGCGATCTGACCGGCCGCCTCGAGGTCCAGGAACGCCGCCACCACCACCGGATCCCACTGCGGCCCTGCGCCCTCCCGCAGCACCCGCCGCGCCCGCTGCGGATCGATCTCGGGCTCGTACGCCCGGTCCGCCAGCATCGCCGCCCACGCGTCGCAGACCGCGACGATCCGCGACTCGATGTGGATCTCCTCGCCAGCGCACCCGTCCGGGTAGCCGGTGCCGTCCATCCGTTCGTGGTGCTGCCGCACGATGCTGGACACCTCGCCCAGCCCGGGCACCAGCCCGAGCATCCACGCGCTCTGCTCGGGGTGCCCGCGCATCATCGTCCGCTCGCCGGCGTTCAGCGGGCCGGGCTTGGTGAGCACCTCCGGCGGCACCGCGATCTTGCCGACGTCGTGCAGCCGCCCGGCCAGCTCGCAGCGCCGCTGCATCTGCGGCGGCAGCCCCAGCGCGGCCGCGACCTGCCTCGAGTAGCGCGCGACCGCGGTCGAGTGCTCGCTGGCCGCCTGGATGAGGTCGACCAGGTCGGCGACCCGCTCCAGCGCCGGCAGCGCTCTGGTCGGCTCCAGCGCCGACTCCATCGCCGGCGCCCCGAGGTCGGCGCCGACCTGCACCCGGTTCCGGCCGCCGGCCTTGGCCAGGTAGAGCGCCCGGTCCGCGATCCGGACCAGGTCCGCCGCGGTGACCGCGTGCCCGGGCACGCCGGCCACGCCGAGCGACACCGTGATCGGCAGCGCCGGCCCGCTCCGCAGCGGGAACGGGTGGTCGGCCACCGCCCGCCGGCACCGCTCGGCCAGCTCCAGCAGCGCCTCCGGGTCGGCGCCGGGCAGGATCAGCAGGAACTCCTCGCCGCCGTACCGGCCGACCACGTCCGGCCGGCGCACGGCCCCGACCAGCCGCCTGCCCAGCGCTTGCAGCACGTCGTCGCCGGCCTGGTGCCCGTAGGCGTCGTTGACGGACTTGAAGTGGTCGACGTCGACGACCATGATGCCGAGCCGCTCGCCGGTGCGCAGCGCCCGCGCGGTCTCCAGGCTGAGCATCTCCTCGACGAACCGCCGGTTGTAGAGCCCGGTGAGCCCGTCGGTGACCGCGAGCCGCTCCTGCTCGGCCAGCGCCCGGGCGAGTTGGCGGGTCACCTGGTCCTTGTCCCGGCTGGTCAGCAACAGCCGGGCGATCACCGCCACGACGACGTACGCGGCCACCACCCGCGCCCAGACCGACAGCCGGCCGTCGAGCCCGTCCACGTACATGGCGGCCAGCCCGGCGGTCCCACCGACCAGCACGAGCGGCAGCCCGCCGTCCCTGGCGGTCCGCTCCGCCACCGGCAGGTCGACCTGCCGGTGCCCGAGCACCGCCCCGACGGCGATCAGCACCGCGGCGAGCTGCCAACCCAGGTCGAGCAGGGCCGGGTACGTCCCCGAGCCCACCAGCACCGCGTAGCTGTAGGCCGCGTCGCTGAGCGCGAAGCAGACGTAGGCCAGCATCACCGCCATGACCGCGTCCGGCAGTCGCCGGCGGCCGGCCAGGCCGAGCGTGCCGATCACCACGAGCGTCGCCACGTCCAGCAGCGGCGGAGAGGCCGCGGCCGCGGCGGCCGGGGTCAGCCCTCCGTCCAGCCGCGGCGCCACCAGCAGTTGCCAGCCGATCGCGCCGAGCACGAGCGCGACCACCGACGCGTCGAGCACCGCCCGGTACTGCCGCAGCCCCGGCGGCGGACCGAAGACCTGCAGGAACGCGGCCAGGGAGGGCACGTACGAGGCGAGGTAGAACGCGTCCGGCAGCCCCGGGAACGACACGTCGCGCCGCAGCACCAGCTCCGACCAGGCCCAGATCATCTCGCCGGTCAGCCAGAGCAGCGCGGACGCCCCGATCAGCGCCCAGAACCGGCGCCAGGAGCCCGTCGTGGCGGCGGCGGTGCGGGTGCAGAGCAGCACCGCGACCGCGATCGGGACCAGGTACATGCCGTCGGACAGCACCCTGGCCGCGCCAGGGTGGCCGCGGACCAGCTGCTGGGCCGCCGCGTACCCGAGCATCCAGGTCACGGCGGCCACCCACACCCGGGCGCCGCGCCGCCGCACCGGCGTCGCGCTGACCGCAGCCATCCGTACCTCCGTAGTCACTGTCCGTCACCCAGTGTGACTCGACACGGGTGCGAGTTCAGCCGAACCCGTAACCACCCGCGGCCGGCGTCGTTCATCGGGGTGCGGGGTGCCGGCCTGGCGCCTTCACCGCGCCGACGGGGGTGGCGCGGTGCGGGCGCCGGCCTCCCCGCAGCCGCGGTTCCGGGTCGCGAGGGGACGACCCGGCCCTGCCGCCCCGAGCCGGGTGGTCGGGAGGTGTGGCCCGACCCGCCCTCCCGACCGCCCGCCCGGCGCCCGGCCACGGGTCCGGCCGCGGGCCCGTTGACCTGCGCGGATACGCCCACCGTGCGGGATCTGGCGGCATCGCGCCGAGGAATCGGTCGGCCCCGCGAAGACACGCCGGACAGTGCGCTCTTGACGTCTCGCGCCCGGCGAGTCACGCTGACGCACGAAGTGGACGTCAGGGGAAAGGCGGCGGCCTCGACAGCAGTGTGCGTTTAGCCTACACTGCTAGTTTGCGCTGCTCTCTGACCGTCCGACTCGCCTTCCACGCAGGAGCCGGGACCGGGTGGTCCGGGGACGCGCGCGCACTGACGGCGCCTGTCCTTGGAAGGACGCATCTTGGCAGTCTCCCGCTCCGACACTGGCACGACCACCCTCCGCGAGCGCAGGCAGATCCCGGGTTCGCCCGACCGGATCTCCTTCGCCAAGATCCGGGAGCCTCTCGAGGTCCCCAACCTCCTCGCGCTGCAGACCGACTCGTTCGACTGGTTGGTCGGCAACGACAGGTGGCGCGCCCGGGTGGCCGACGAGGAGGACCCGCGCTCCGGGCTGGACGAGATCCTCGGCGAGATCTCGCCGATCGAGGACTTCTCCGGGTCGATGTCGCTGTCCTTCTCCAACCCGCGCTTCGAGGACGTGAAGGCGTCCGAGGAGGAGTGCAAGGACAAGGACATGACCTTCGCGGCTCCGCTGTTCGTCACGGCGGAGTTCATCAACAACACCACCGGAGAGATCAAGAGCCAGACGGTCTTCATGGGTGACTTCCCGATGATGACCGTCAAGGGCACGTTCATCATCAACGGCACCGAGCGGGTCGTGGTCTCGCAGCTCGTCCGCTCGCCGGGCGTCTACTTCGACCGCACCCTCGACAAGACCTCCGACAAGGACGTCTACAGCTGCAAGGTGATCCCGAGCCGGGGCGCCTGGCTGGAGTTCGACGTCGACAAGCGCGACACCGTCGGCGTCCGCATCGACCGCAAGCGCCGGCAGCCGGTCACCGTGCTGCTCAAGGCCCTCGGCTGGAGCGCGGACCGGATCCGCGAGCGGTTCGGCTGGTCCGAGACGCTGCTGGCCACCCTGGAGAAGGACCACATCCAGACCCAGGACGAGGCACTGCTGGACATCTACCGCAAGCTGCGTCCGGGCGAGCCGCCGACGCGGGAGTCCGCGCAGACCCTGCTCGACAACCTCTTCTTCAACCAGAAGCGGTACGACCTGGCCAAGGTCGGCCGCTACAAGGTCAACAAGAAGCTGGCTCTCGACCTCCCGGTCGCGCAGGGCGTGCTCACCGAGGACGACATCGTCGCGACGATCGAGTACGTGGTGAAGCTGCACGCCGGCGAGGAGGGCTTCGAGGTCGACGACATCGACCACTTCGGCAACCGGCGGCTGCGCACGGTCGGCGAGCTGATCCAGAACCAGATCCGGGTCGGCCTGTCCCGGATGGAGCGGGTCGTCCGGGAGCGGATGACCACGCAGGACGTCGAGGCGATCACGCCGCAGACGTTGATCAACATCCGGCCGGTCGTCGCCTCCATCAAGGAGTTCTTCGGCACCAGCCAGCTCTCCCAGTTCATGGACCAGACCAACCCGCTGGCCGGGCTGACGCACAAGCGCCGGCTCTCGGCGCTCGGCCCGGGCGGCCTGTCCCGGGAGCGGGCCGGGTTCGAGGTCCGCGACGTGCACCCGAGCCACTACGGCCGGATGTGCCCGATCGAGACGCCGGAGGGCCCGAACATCGGCCTGATCGGCTCGCTCGCGTCGTACGGGCGGATCAACGCGTTCGGCTTCGTCGAGACGCCGTACCGGAAGGTCTCCGACGGCCGGGTCACCGACCAGATCGACTACCTCACCGCGGACGAGGAGGACCGGCACGTCATCGCCCAGGCGAACGAGCCGCTCGACAGCAGCGGCCGGTTCGCCGGGTCGAAGGTGCTGGTCCGCAAGAAGGGCGGCGAGGTCGAGCTCATCGACCCGGCCGAGGTCGACTACATGGACGTGTCGCCGCGGCAGATGGTCTCGGTCGCGACGGCGATGATCCCGTTCCTGGAGCACGACGACGCCAACCGTGCGCTGATGGGCGCCAACATGCAGCGCCAGTCGGTGCCGCTGCTGCGCTCGGAGTCGCCGCTGGTCGGCACCGGGATGGAGCTGCGGGCCGCGGTCGACGCCGGTGACGTGATCGTCGCGGAGAAGGCGGGCGTGGTCGAGGACCTCTCCGCCGACTACTGCACGGTCATGGCCGACGACGGCACCCGGCAGACCTACCGGCTGCACAAGTTCCGCCGGTCCAACCAGGGCACCTGCATCAACCAGAAGGTCGTCGTCGACGAGGGCGACCGGGTCGAGGTTGGCCAGGTCATCGCCGACGGGCCGTGCACGGACGACGGCGAGATGGCGCTCGGGAAGAACCTGCTGGTCGCGTTCATGCCCTGGGAGGGGCACAACTACGAGGACGCGATCATCCTGTCCCAGCGGCTGGTCCAGGACGACGTCCTCACCTCGATCCACATCGAGGAGCACGAGGTCGACGCCCGGGACACCAAGCTGGGTGCCGAGGAGATCACCCGGGACATCCCGAACGTCGCCGAGGAGGTCCTGGCCGACCTCGACGAGCGCGGCATCGTCCGGATCGGCGCCGACGTGGTGCCGGGCGACATCCTGGTCGGCAAGGTCACGCCGAAGGGCGAGACCGAGCTGACCCCGGAGGAGCGGCTGCTGCGGGCGATCTTCGGCGAGAAGGCCCGCGAGGTGCGGGACACCAGCCTGAAGGTGCCGCACGGCGAGTCCGGCAAGGTGATCGGCGTCCGGGTGTTCTCGCGCGAGGACGGCGACGAGCTGCCGCCAGGGGTCAACGAGCTGGTCCGGGTGTACGTGGCCCAGAAGCGCAAGATCCAGGACGGCGACAAGCTGGCCGGCCGGCACGGCAACAAGGGCGTGATCTCCAAGATCCTGCCGCAGGAGGACATGCCGTTCCTCGAGGACGGCACGCCGGTCGACATCGTGCTCAACCCGCTCGGCGTGCCGGGCCGGATGAACATCGGCCAGGTGCTGGAGACGCACCTCGGCTGGGTCGCCAAGTCGGGCTGGGAGGTCGAGGGCTCGCCCGAGTGGGCCGGCCGGTTGCCGGACGGCGCGCGCATCGGCGAGCCCGGCACCCGCACGGCGACCCCGGTCTTCGACGGCGCCCGCGAGGAGGAGATCGTCGGCCTGCTCGGCTCGACCCGGCCCAACCGGGACGGCGCCCGGCAGGTCGGCCGAGACCGGCAAGGCGCGGCTGTTCGACGGCCGCTCCGGCGAGCCGTTCCCGGAGCCGATCTCGGTGGGCTACATCTACATCCTCAAGCTGCTCCACCTCGTCGACGACAAGATCCACGCTCGCTCGACCGGTCCGTACTCGATGATCACCCAGCAGCCGCTGGGCGGTAAGGCGCAGTTCGGCGGCCAGCGCTTCGGTGAGATGGAGTGCTGGGCGCTGCAGGCGTACGGCGCGGCCTACGCGCTGCAGGAGCTGCTGACCATCAAGTCCGACGACGTCCTCGGCCGGGTGAAGGTCTACGAGGCCATCGTCAAGGGCGAGAACATCCCCGAGCCGGGCATCCCGGAGTCGTTCAAGGTGCTGATCAAGGAGATGCAGTCGCTGTGCCTGAACGTCGAGGTGCTCTCCAGCGACGGCGTCTCGATCGAGATGCGGGACAGCGACGAGGACGTGTTCCGGGCGGCCGAGGAACTCGGCATCGACCTGTCCCGGCGGGAGCCGAGCAGCGTCGAGGAGGTCTGACGGTGACGTCGGCCGGTCCGCCCGGGCCGGCCGGCGCACCACCCGACGACCAGGATCTACAACCCCGAAAGAGGGATAACGTGCTCGACGTCAACTTCTTCGACGAGCTGCGCATCGGCCTCGCCACCGGCGACGACATCCGCCAGTGGTCGCACGGCGAGGTCAAGAAGCCGGAGACGATCAACTACCGCACCCTCAAGCCGGAGAAGGACGGGCTCTTCTGCGAGAAGATCTTCGGTCCGACCCGGGACTGGGAGTGCTACTGCGGCAAGTACAAGCGCGTCCGGTTCAAGGGCATCATCTGCGAGCGCTGCGGCGTCGAGGTGACCCGGGCCAAGGTGCGCCGGGAGCGGATGGGCCACATCGAGCTCGCCGCGCCGGTCACCCACATCTGGTACTTCAAGGGCGTCCCGAGCCGGCTGGGCTACCTGCTCGACCTGGCGCCGAAGGACCTCGAGAAGATCATCTACTTCGCGGCCTACATGATCACCTAGGTCGACGACGAGGCGCGCCACCGCGACCTGTCCACCGTCGAGGCCGAGATCTCGGTCGAGAAGAAGCGGGCCGAGGACAAGCGCGACGCCGACGTCGAGGCGCGGCAGAAGAAGCTCGAGGCCGACCTCGCCGAGCTCGAGGCCGAGGGCGCCAAGGGCGACGCGCGCCGCAAGGTGCGCGAGGGCGGCGAGCGGGAGATGCGGCAGATCCGCGACCGCGCGCAGCGCGAGATCGACCGGCTGGACGGGTGTTCGACCGTTCCGGAACCTGAAGGTCCAAGACGCTGATCGCGGACGAGATGCTGTACCGCGAGCTGCGCGACCGGTTCGGCGAGTACTTCGACGGCGGCATGGGCGCCGAGGCGTTGCAGCGCCGGCTCGGAGACTTCGACCTGGAGGCCGAGGCGGAGTCGCTGCGCGAGACCATCCGCACCGGCAAGGGCCAGAAGAAGGCGCGGGCGCTCAAGCGGCTCAAGGTCGTCTCGGCGTTCCTGAACACCCGCAACTCCCCGATGGGCATGGTGCTCGACTGCGTGCCGGTGATCCCGCCGGACCTGCGGCCGATGGTCCAGCTCGACGGCGGCCGGTTCGCCACCAGCGACCTCAACGACCTCTACCGCCGGGTGATCAACCGGAACAACCGGCTCAAGCGGCTGCTCGACCTCGGCGCGCCCGAGATCATCGTCAACAACGAGAAGCGGATGCTGCAGGAGGCCGTCGACGCGCTGTTCGACAACGGCCGCCGCGGCCGGCCGGTCACCGGGCCGGGCAACCGCCCGCTGAAGTCGCTGTCGGACATGCTCAAGGGCAAGCAGGGCCGGTTCCGGCAGAACCTGCTCGGCAAGCGCGTCGACTACTCCGGCCGCTCGGTCATCGTCGTCGGCCCGCAGCTCAAGCTGCACCAGTGCGGGCTGCCCAAGCAGATGGCCCTGGAGCTGTTCAAGCCGTTCGTGATGAAGCGGCTGGTCGACCTCAACCACGCGCAGAACATCAAGTCCGCCAAGCGGATGGTGGAGCGCGCGCGGCCGGTGGTGTGGGACGTGCTCGAGGAGGTCATCACCGAGCACCCGGTGCTGCTCAACCGGGCGCCGACGCTGCACCGGCTGGGCATCCAGGCGTTCGAGCCGCAGCTGGTCGAGGGCAAGGCGATCCAGATCCACCCGCTGGTCTGCACCGCGTTCAACGCGGACTTCGACGGCGACCAGATGGCCGTGCACCTGCCGCTGTCGGCGGAGGCGCAGGCCGAGGCCCGCATCCTGATGCTGTCCAGCAACAACATCCTGTCGCCGGCGTCCGGTCGGCCGATCACCTCGCCGACCCAGGACATGGTGCTCGGGCATCTTCCACCTGTCCGCGAGCCCGGGGCGGCTCGCGGGCGAGGGCCGGGCGTTCTCCTCGCGTGTCCGAGGCGGTCATGGCCTTCGACGCGCGGCAGATCGACCTGCAGGCGCCGGTCAAGGTGCGGCTGCGCCGGACACGTCCGTCGACACCGCCGAGGCCGAGTGGCCGCCGCCGGAGGACTGGACACGGGCGAGCCGGTGCTGGTGCGAGACCACGCTCGGCCGCTGCCTGCTCAACGAGGCGCTGCCGGAGGACTACCCGTTCGTCAACGACGAGGTGACAAGAGGGAGCTCGGCGGCGATCGTCAACGACCTCGCCGAGCGGTACCCGAAGGTGCAGGTCGCCGCGACGCTGGACGCGCTCAAGGCGGCCGGGCTTCCACTGGGCGACCCGGGCCGGGGTCACCATCGCCATCGACGACGTGGTCACCCCGCCGCACAAGGCGGAGATCCTCGACGAGTACGAGCAGGAGGCCGAGAAGATCCAGAAGCAGTACGAGCGCGGTGTCATCACCGACGAGGAGCGGCGGCAGGAGCTCATGGAGATCTGGACCGAGGCGACCAGCAAGGTCGCCGAGGCGATGGAGGCGAACTTCCCGCAGACCAACCCGGTCTACATCATGGTCAACTCCGGCGCCCGCGGCAACATGATGCAGATCCGGCAGATCGCCGGCATGCGCGGTCTGGTCGCCAACCCGAAGGGCGAGATCATCCCGCGCCCGATCAAGGCCAACTTCCGCGAGGGCCTGACCGTGCTGGAGTACTTCATCTCCACCCACGGCGCCCGCAAGGGCCTCGCCGACACCGCGCTGCGCACCGCGGACTCCGGCTACCTGACCCGGCGGCTGGTCGACGTCAGCCAGGACGTGATCGTCCGCGAGGAGGACTGCGGCACCGAGCGCGGCGTGATCATGCCGGTCGCGATCACGCAGCCGGACGGCACGCTGGTCAAGGAGACGCACGTCGAGAC
Source organism: uncultured Actinomycetota bacterium (assembly GCA_963803135.1). GTDB lineage: Bacteria > Actinomycetota > Actinomycetes > Mycobacteriales > CADCTP01 > CADCTP01. The sequence goes on from CAWDLH010000001.1 coordinate 560,879, forward strand.
CGGCGTGTACGCGCGGACGCTGGCCGAGGACGCGGTCGCCGAGGACGGCAACGTGGTCGTCGCCGCGCGGCCAGGACCTCGGCGACGTGCTGATCGGCCAGCTCATCGAGGCCGGCATCACGCAGGTCAAGGTGCGCTGCGTGCTGACCTGCGAGTCGCGGATGGGCACCTGTGCGACGTGCTACGGCCGCTCGCTGGCCACCGGCAAGCTCGTCGACGTCGGCGAGGCGGTCGGCATCATCGCCGCCCAGTCGATCGGCGAGCCCGGCACCCAGCTGACGATGCGTACGTTCCACACCGGCGGTGTCGCGGGTGAGGACATCACCCACGGTCTGCCGCGGGTGGTGGAGCTGTTCGAGGCCCGCATCCCGAAGGGCATGGCGCCGATCACCGAGGTCGACGGCCGGGTCCGGATCGAGGACACCGACAAGACCGCGCAAGGTCGTCGTGATCCCGGACGACGGGTCGGAGGAGATCGTCGTACCCGGTCTCGCGGCGGGCCCGGCTGCTGGTCGGCGAGGGCGACCGGGTGGAGGTCGGCCAGCAGCTCATCGTCGGCGCGGTGGACCCGCACGAGGTGCTGCGCATCCTCGGCCCGCGCCAGGTGCAGCTGCACCTGGTCCGCGAGGTCCAGGAGGTCTACCGCTCGCAGGGCGTGTCGATCCACGACAAGCACATCGAGATCATCATCCGGCAGATGCTGAGGCGGGTGAAGATGATCGAGTCCGGCGACACCGACCTGCTGCCCGGCGAGCTGGCCGAGCGGGCGCGGTTCGAGGCGGAGAACCGGCGGGTGGTGGCCGAGGGCGGCGACCCGGCCTCGGGGCGTCCGGTGCTCATGGGCATCACCAAGGCGTCGCTGGCGACCGAGTCGTGGCTGTCGGCGGCCTCCTTCCAGGAGACGACCCGGGTGCTCACCGACGCGGCCATCAACGCCAAGTCGGACTCGCTGCTCGGCCTGAAGGAGAACGTCATCATCGGCAAGCTCATCCCGGCCGGCACCGGCATGTCCCGGTACCGCAACATCCGGGTGGAGCCGACCGAGGAGGCGCGGGCGGCGGTCTACTCGATGGCCGGCTACGACGAGGCGGACTACTACGGCGGCAGCTTCGGCGCGGGTCGGGTCAGGCCGTGCCGCTCGACGACTTCGACTACGGGGCCCGCGCTACCGGTAGGTCGTCAGCCAGGCAGCCGAGGGGTCGTCTCCCAGTCGGGAGGCGGCCCCTCGGCCGTGTCC
>CAWDLH010000002.1:0-172113 GCA_963803135.1 uncultured Actinomycetota bacterium
CGCCGGCATGGTCCTGGTGGGCTGACCGCCCGGCTGCGGCCGGACGGCGGGCCGGCAAGGCAGCAACAGCGATCATTCCCCCGGCCGGCCGGCCGCACGACGATGGCGGCGTGGACGAACGGGACCGGGTCCGGCAGCTGCTCGACGCCGTGCTGGCAGGCGTGGACGCTGCTCACCCACCTCGTGTGGGAGAAGGAGATGTGGGTCGCCGCGGTGCAGGGCCGCCCGGCCCCGCGTCCGGACGGGTCGCTGGCCGACCTGCGCCGCCGTCACGCCGACGCCGCGCCGCGGTTCGCGGCGCTGGTCCGGCAGGAGCTCGCGGCCGGTCGCGGTGGCGAGACCTTCATCGACGCCACCTGCGAGCCACCGGAGTCGTTCACCTACGCCGGCATGACCGCGCACGTGCTCACTTTCTCCGCCTACCGGCGGACGCTCGCGGCGGCGGCGCTGCTCGACGCCGGTGTCTCGGAGCTCGGCACGGGCAACCCCATCGGCTTCCCCGACGGCGCCGGGCCCGCTCCGGCCGGTTGAGCCGGAGCTGCCCGCTAGCGGTGCTCGGGCACCGGGAAGGGCTCGAGCACCGAGAGGTCGCGCATGCTGTAGCCGTACCGGCGGGCCCGGTCCTCGTACGCGCGGACCAGGCCGTGCCAGCGCAGGTACGGCATTGGGGCCCGCGAGGCCGCCCAGGCCGCCCACTGCGTCTCGTACCGGCTGCTGCGGTGGCCCTGCAGGGTGTCCGCCGCGATCGGCCCGTCCAGCCCGAGGAACTCGCCGATCCCGGCCAGCGTCTCGACCGGCCGGCCGACCAGGTCCTCGTACTTGACCACCTGGAGGTTGCGTACCGCCGGAGCGTCCGCGGTGAACAGGTCGTGCGCCCGGAACCAGTGCTCGGTCAGCCGGCGCAGCCGCATCTTCCGGGCCCACTTGCGGGTGGACAGCGTCACGACCACCGGGTGCCGGACGACCATCAGGAAGTACGCGTCCGGGAACAGCGCCTGCAGGAACCGGGTCATCAGCAGGTTCGGCGGGCTCTTCTCGACCAGCACCGGCCGGTCCAGGTCCCAGTGCGGCCGCCACTGGTCCATCAGCCGCCGCGCCGACTCGGCGGTGACCAGCGGCGACTGCTCGGTCAGGTGGGCGGCCGGGGTGAACGCGAAGTGACCGGCGCCGCCGTAGTCGCGCACCCGCGGGTAGACGGTCTGCAGGTGCTGGCCCTCGTCCTCGCGCGCACCGGTGCCGGTGAACCCGCTCACCTGCGGGTGGGTGGCGAGCGTCCGGGCCAGCGGGGTGGTCCCGCTGCGGTGCAGCCCGCCCACGAACACGAGCCGGTGATCGTCCACGCCGCGCTTCCCCCACCCGCACCCGGTCCCGACGTGGGGACTCTAGTCCATCCGGGTTGCTGGCTCTCGGGCTCCATCGATGTGCGGACCGTCACCGCGTTAGGCCGGTCGTGTGTACCTGGAGGGACTCGTCCGCCGCAGAGGCGGCTGCGCCTTGTGACGGCATCTGTAAGGGGCTATGGTCCCGCAAGCCCTTCGGGAGGACATCCTGCCGGGGGCGGCCGGTCGCGGGTCTGGCCCGGGTTCGGTGCCCTGGCAGGGCGCGCGGCCGGTGAGCAGGTCGTCGCAATGTTGCGGCTACACTTGCTCGTCAATCAGCTACGCCAGGCGAAGACGCACGCCGGGAGAGGAATCAATGGGTCACGGCTCGCGCCACAGACGGCCTGCTCAGGGCCGCCGGCACGAACGTACGCAGGACGGTCGGCAGGTCGCGCCGACCACTTCCCCCAGGAGGAGCGGCTCTCGCGCCGCCAGGTTCCTCGGGGCCACGGTCGCGCTCTCGCTGGGCGCCGGGGTCACCGCGGTCATGGCCGGCGCCGCCGACAGCGGATCGGCCCCGACGTCACTGAAGGTGTCCGCCGACGCGGACACGTACGTCTACCAGGAATACCCCGGCGAGAACCGGGGCGCGGCGACCAAGCTCACCGCGAGCAACCAGGCCAAGCTGCACACCCGCAGCTACCTGAAGTTCACGGTCGAGGGCGTGCCGGCGGGCGTCACCCCCAAGGCCCACCTGCTGCTGTCCTCGGACCGTAACCAGCCCGGCGCCGTCGAGCTGCATGCCGTCGCCGACACCAGCTGGAACGCGATGTCGATGACCATGCGCAACGCCCCGTCGGTGGGTGGGCTGGTCGCCACCGCGAAGCCGGCGGCCCGGCAGAGGTCACTCGACTTCGACCTGACCGGCGTCGTCAAGGGCAACGGCTCGTACTCGTTCGCCATGGTGGCGCCGGAGGCCGGCACGGTCTCCGCGGTGTTCGCCAGCGAGCACGGAGCCGACGGTCCGGCGCTGGCGCTGGACTGGTCCGGCAGCGCGGGCAAGCCCGCGCCGGCGCCCTCCTCGGCCGCTCCCACCCAGCCCGCGCCTTCCGTCGATGTCGCCGCTGCCGCCGTCGCCGAGCAACCCGACCAAGCCCACGTCGACCAGCAGCTCGTCGGCACCGGCGCCGGCGCCCGGCGCCGGGTCACCCGTCCACCGGCGGCACGCTGTTCGGCACCAGCCTGTGGACCGGTGACGGCTCCAACGCCGCCCAGGCGCTGGCCCGGGAGAGCAGCGCGTTCGGCCGTCCCGACGTCGTCCGGACCTACTACCAGGGCATGCCCGCGGCCTGGCCCGGCTCGGCCGGGACGCAGCGGCGGCCCGGTCGTGGTGTCGTTCAAGGCCCAGCCGAAGGACGTGGTGTCCGGCCGGCTGGACGGCCAGTTCGCCAACTGGTTCAACTCCGCCCCGAAGGACCGGCCGATCTTCTGGTCGTACTTCCACGAGCCGGAGAACGACGTCGAGTCCGGCTCGTTCACGACGGCGGACTACCGGGCGGCCTGGGTGCACCTGTCCGGGCTGGCCGACCGGGCCAACAACCCGCAGCTGCGGTCGAACCTGATCCTCATGTGCTGGACGCTCCAGTCGGGTTCGCACCGCAACTGGCAGGACTACTTCGCCGGCGCCAGCGTGATCGACACGATCGGGTGGGACTGCTACAACAAGTCCTTCTCCAAGGGGTCGTACGGTGACCCGGCGTCGATGCTCGGCAAGGCCGTCGCCACGTCCAAGGGCGCCGGCGTGAACTGGGCCGTCGCCGAGCTGGGCAGCAAGATGGCCGCCGGTGACAGCGGCACCGGCCGGGCGGCGTGGCTGACCGCGATCGGGAGTTACGCGCGCGTCCAACGGCGCCGCCTACATCACGTACTTCGACTCGACCGTCGGCGGCGACTTCCGTCTCCTCGACAGCCCGAGCAAGAACGCGTGGCGCCAGGTGATCGCCGGCTAGCACCCGCGCAGGACGCCAGGCCCCGGGTGATCACCCGGGGCCTGGCGTTCGTCCGCTCAGATGCCGCGCCCGCGGGCGTTGAGTTCCCGCACCACCCGCTCGGCGGAGACGGCCTTGGCCGTCACCGCCAGCGCGAGCACGGCCCGCGGCTCGGTCGGCCGCAGCCGCGCCGTCCGCGCCGCCCACCGCAGCGCCGGGCCGCGGTGCCCCTGGGCCGCCTCGGCGAACGCGATCTGGCCGGACAGCCGGGCCGCGCCGACCTTCTCGTCGGTAGAAGTCCGGGTAGGTCGCCAGCAGCCGCTGCAGCGCCGCGGAGACCGTCGCCCAGCGACCGGTGAAGTACGACTTCGGGTGCCAGAGCACCTCGACCAGCACGGCCGGCAGCGACCGGACCGGCGCGACCCTGGCCGCCCGCAGCAGCAGCTCGTAGTCCTCGGCGTAACTGCCCGGCAGGTCCTCGTCGACCAGCCCGATCTCGTCCAGCAGCGAGCGCTGGAGCAGGAACGTCGACGGGTGCAGCTCGGTGAGCCGGTCCCGCAGCAGGTCGGCGAACGTGACCCGGTCGACCGGCAGGCTGCGCTCGACCAGCCGGTCGCCGTACCGGACCCTGGATGCCGCAGCTGACGAACCGCGCCTCCGGGTCGGACCGGAACACTTCGACCTGGCGGGACAGCTTGCCCGGCAGCCAGCGGTCGTCGTCGTCGCAGAACGCGACGAGCTCGGTTTCGGCCATTGCGATGCCGGAGTTGCGGGCGCCGGCCAGGCCGGGGGAGCGGACGTTGCTGGTGACCGTCACCGTGTCGCGCTCCAGCGAGCGGTCCGGCTCGGTGCCGTCGTGCACGACGACGCAGCGGACCTCGCCCGGATAGTCCTGGGCCAGCACGGCGTCGACCGCGGCGCGCAGCAGCTCCGGCCGGTCCCGGGTCGGGATGACCACGGTGACCGCGGGCAGCGGGCGGTAGCCGGTGCGCTCGGCCGCGGTCGCCGGCAGCCCGGTGGCCGGCAGCCCGGTGGCCGGCAGCCCGGTGGCCGGCAGCCCGGTGGCCGGGAGCCCGGTGGCCGGCAGCCCGGTGGCCGGCAGCCCGGTGGCCGGCAGCCCGGTGGCCGGCAGCCCGGTGGCCGGCAGCCCGGTCACTGCCCGCCCCGCAGCGGGTAGCCGTAGCTGGCCAGCGGCCACGCGGTCAGCGCGGACACCTGCAGCCGGGCGCCGGCGACATCTCCCGCCGCCAGGCCTCGTCGGTGCGCAGGCTCAGCCGGCCGGTGGAGAACCGCATCGGGTTGCCGCCGATCGTGTGGCTGGCGCCGAGCTCGGCGCTGTCGGAGGTCAGGAAGCGCAGCGCCTCGTCGTCCGCCGGCAGCCCGAGGAAGTCCAGCGCCTGGCCGAGCACGCCGGCCGGCCGCGGCCAGCAGGTCCTCGTACCGGAACCGGTGCACCGGGGTGCCGAGCCGGCCGAGCAGGTCGAACAGCGCGTTGTTGGCCGTCCACAGCACCGCGGCCTGGGCCGGCGAGTAGCGCGGCATGTAGACCTCGCCGTCGACGATCTCGGTCCGCCGCACCTGCTTGGACCAGGAGTACGCCACCCCGCGGCTGTCCCGGACCATGTGCAGCACCCGCAGGTCCAGATCGGCGGCCCGGCGCAGCGCGTACGCCAGCGAGGCGTGCTTGCTGGCGTCGACCAGCACGGTGTCGCCGGTGACCGCGGCCACCCCGCGGTAGAGCCGCCGGTAGAGGTCGCAGTATTCGTCCAGCGCGCGGGCCTGCTTCGCCGAGGCGGCCGGGGCGGCCAGCCGAGGCACGTACCGGGTGCGGTCGACGGCGGACTTGAGCGCGAGCACGTGGTCGACGTCGAGCTGGTCCCAGCCGCCGAACGCGGCCTCGCCGACCGCCTGCCAGTGCGGACATCGGGAGAACGGCTCGCCGCAGCCGCAGCGCTCGTCGTCGCGCAGGCCGCGCTGCCACAGGTGCACGGTCTCACCGACCGCGCTGACCCCGGGCACCTCGTTGAGCATCCGCTCCAGCAGCGTCGAGCCGGACCGGCCGAACCCGCCGAGGAACGCGATCCGCGGCCGGTCCGGCGCCGGGGGCGCGGTCAGCGCCGGCAGCAGCCCGTCGACCAGCGTGCCCAGGCGCCGGGTGGTCGCCACGATCTCGGCCGGCACGTCGACCGCCGGTCCGCGCCCGGCCGCGACGGCCGCGTCCAGCGCGGCCCGCAGCGCGGCCTCATCCTCCGCCACGGTGACCAGCCCGCTGGCCCCGAGCCGGCGGGAGAACAGCTGCTGATGCTCGTCGACGTGCTCGTCCCGGGCCGGGTCGCGGGGCACCACGATCGGCAGGTGCCCGGCCTTGCGCGCCTCCGAGATCGTGGCCGGGCCGCCGTGGCTGACCACGACGTCGGCCTGCGCGATCTCGGACTGCACCTTGTCCCAGTCCAGGTACGGCTGGCCGGTCGCGACCTCGGGGGGGCGGGAGGTCCCGTGCTGCACGAGCACCTCCGCGCCGCGGTCGGCGGCCCAGCGGTCGATCCAGCCGACCAGCCGGTCGAACCGGTGGAAGTCGGTCCCGACGAGGACCAGCACCCGAGCCGTCACAGCAGCGGCCCCACGACGACCGAGCCCGGGTAGAACTTCCGTTGCTCCTCCCACTGCACCAGGAACAGCCGGGTGAACGGCCGGACCAGCCGGCCGGTGAGCGTCGGCGAGTCGATGCGGTCGTACACCTCGAGGTAGACCGTCGGGATCCCGCGCAGCCAGCCGAGCACGAAGAACGGGACCGCGACTCCGGCGCCGGTGGACACGATCACCGACGGCTTCGCCGTCCGCAGCAACCGAATTGCCAGCCCCGTGTTGCGGATGAGGTTGGGGATGTTGCGGGTGGTCGGATAGTGCGCCCAGGCCACCCGTTCGCCCGGCAGCTGGGACTTGGCATCCGGTGTGGGGAAGGTCACCCAGGCCCGGTCCCGGTCACCCCACCACGACCGCAGCGCGAGCAGCTGGGCCAGGTGCCCGCCGCTCGACCCGACCAGCAGCACCGGGCCCGTTCCCGCTGGTGCCGGTGCCCTCGTCGCCGCCGCTCCGGCAGCCGTCATCGTCCCTACCCCCTGCACAGCGTCCGGGTCCGTGCCGCCCGGATCCCCTGGACCCCGGTGCGCCACCCTCGGGAATCTACCGGCGAGGGCAACGTGCCGGGGGTGTACCGGCGAACGGACGGTGAACCGCACCCATTTAGCGACCGACCGGCAACCGCCTGGTATTGAAATACGGGTCGGCGAGCAAATCGCCGAATCGGCCGACCGCGTCGCCTTCCAGCGCCAGTTGCGCCCGGGGTCCCTTCGACTGGTCGTTCGAGTCGAAATAGACCAGGGCCTTGATCGACGGATTGGCCTGGGCGGTCTTCTCGCGCCTGGTCCAGCCAGGCGGTCTGGCCGCCCGGGAACAGGTCCGAGGTCGCCCACTCGCCGATCATGATCGGCTTTCTCGGGTGGCCCTTGGCCCAGGCCAGGAACCCGGCTGCCGCCTCGCTGAAGGTGTCGAGATGCTGGCCCGTGTAGACGTCCGCGCACAACCAGTCGACGTCCGAGTCGCCCGGATAATACGGCGCGGCCCGGTCCGAGTCGGAGAAACCGGCCGCGGTCGGGCACCAGACCCAGGAGACGTTCGTGGTCCCTTCTTCGGCGAAGATCGTCCGGACGTGCCGCCAGGCCGCGATGAAGTCCTGCGGGGTCCAGATGCTGGCCTGCAGGTTGGGTCGGTCCATCTCCCAGCGCCAGCGCAGGAAGATCGGCTTGCCCAGCGCCTTGATCGCGCGGGCCCGCTGCCGGATCAGGTCGTCGTACCGGCCGGTCTGGATCACCCGGGTGTCGGTGCCGGCCCAGGACAGCAGCAGCATCCGGCCGCTGTCGACCGCCCACTTGTCGGTCGCGTCCGGGAACTCGTCATCCCAGGGGTGGAAGGTCTGCACGATGTCGAGCCGCCGGCCGGTCGCCTTCTCGAACGCGGTGACCGCGTCGATCCGGCCCTGCGGCGTGTAGTCGGTGTCCGGCTGGACGTACGCGCCGAGGTACGCGCCCTCGTCCGGCGGCCGCGGGCCGCCGCTGGGCAGCGGGTCGCTCACCGGCGGCGTCGTGCCCGGCGTCGGCCCGCCGAGCCCGGCCGGTCGGTGCCGTTGTGGTTGACCACGGCGAGGACCGCGCCGACCACCGCCACGATCGCGACGAGCACGCCGGCGGCCACCACCAGCCGCCAGCGCCGGCGGCCGCGGCCGATGTCGTCGCTAAGCCGATGCCCTGAACTCACTACCCCGATCCCCTCGTGTGCGCGTGCCCGCGTCGGCCGGCCCCGGTCCTGCGGCGTGAGCCTTCCACATGTGCAAGCCCAGTATCGGCCGGGCGGCCTACCGGCCCCCGATCAGGGGACGGCGTCCGCGTACCACCACTAAAGTCCACCCAGGGTATGCGCAGCGTGAGGGGGAGCCGGATGACAACCGCCGTACCGGTGGCGTTCGTGGGGGGCCACGGCCGCAGCGGCAGCACATTGCTGTCCCGGGTGCTCGGCGCCGTGCCGGGGTTCGTCTCGGTCGGCGAGCTCTGCTACCTGTGGGACCAGGGCGTGGTCATGGACCGGATGTGCGGCTGCGGCAAGCCGTTCTCGCGAGTGCGAATTCTGGACCGCGGTCGGCAAGGACGCGTTCGGCGGATGGGACCAGGTCGACGCCCGGGCGCTGCTCACGCTGCGCAAGGCGGTCGAGCGGGTCCGCTATACGCCGCTGCTGTCCGCTCCCGCGCGTCGCCCCGGACTACGCCCGCAAGCTGCGGGAGTACGCGGCGGCGATGTCGAAGGTCTACCACTCGGTCCGGGCCGTCTCCGGGGCCGAGGTGGTCGTGGACACCTCGAAGTACCCGTCCTCGGCGTACCTGCTACGGCACGTGCCCGGGCGTCGAGCTCAGGCTCGTCCACCTGGTCCGCTCCGTGTACGGCGTGTGCTATTCGTGGTCGAAGACCGTCGCCCGGCCGGACCGGGACGGCAAGCCGATGCCGCAGTATCCGCCGGCCCGGACCGCCGCCGAGTGGTCGGCGTTCAACTTCCTGCTCGACGCGCTGCGGCTGCGCGGGGTGCCGACGCAGCTCGTGCACTACGAGGACTTCGTGGCCGCGCCGCGGGCGGAGCTGACCGCGCATCGTCCGGTTCCTCGGCCGCGACGTCGTCCGCCGCCGACCTGGCGTTCGTGGGGGAGTCGAGCGTCGAGCTGCCCCGCGACCACAGCGTCGCCGGCAACCCGATGCGGTTCCGGTCCGGGCCGGAGCAGCTGCGCCTCGACGAGGCCTGGCGGACCGAGCTCGACCCGACGCGCGCGCCGGCTGATCAGCGTGGTCAGCGGGCCGGCGATCCTCCGCTACGGGTACGCGGGCGACCTGCGCCGCTAGGCCCGGTGCCGGCCGCGGCCGGACCGGCCTGACCGCGCGGTCGGGTTCCCGCCGCCGCGGTCGCGATGCTCGCCGGCCCCCGGTGTGGCAGCTGCCGTCCGCGGCCGGAGTTGCCCCGCGGTCGAAGCTGCCGCCGCGGCGCCTGCCCAGGAGGTGGACCGGGGGCAGGCGCCCGTTGGGCCGGAAGGACACCGTCCCAGGGAGGTGGCCTAGGCCCGGTGCCGGCCTCGCTTCCGCTGCGGCGCGGGCGGCGCGGGCGGCGCGGCGACGGGCCCGGGTGCCGCGGGACCGGACTGGGCGGGAGCGGGTGCCGCGGGGGCGCGGGCGGGCGCCGTCCCGCGGCGGCGGGCGAGGAACGCGTCGAGCATGAGCGGCTCGCGGAACCGCCACAGCCCGGCCGCCCAGAGCAGCACCGCCATCGCGGTCGCGACCAGCGCCGGCACCAGGTGGTCGCCGCCGACGATCCGGGCCACCGCGGCCACCGGCACCACCGCGACCGTGCAGATCACCACCGCGAGCACGCTGGACCGGCCGACCGGGTGCAGCCCGGTCGCGATGACCAGCTGGCCCAGCGGCACCAGGTTGGCGATCAGGATCGAGACCGCCCATCCGATCGCCGCGCCGAGGATGCCGATGTGCGGCAGCAGCAGCAGGTCGAGCCCGAGCTGGACGACCAGCGCCAGCACCGCCTTGGCCAGGTTCCAGGTGCTCTTGCCGGCCATCATCAGCACGGTGTCGACCTGGCCGCTGGCGGTGGCGACCAGCATGGCCGCGCAGAGCACGACCACGACGTCGGTGGCGCTGGCGTACTTGTGGCCCGAAGATGCCCAGCAGCGCCGCCGGGAACGCGCCGACCAGCAGGTAGAGCGGCCAGGTGGTGAGCACCAGCCAGCCCGTCGTGGTGCGGTAGAGCATGCCGGCCTCGGCGAGGTCCCGGCGGGCCAGCGCGGCCGACAGCCGTGGCTGCAGCGCGACCGAGATCGCCTGGTTGCCGAGCTGCCCGACGACCAGGAACCGGGTGGCCGCGGCGTACAGCGCCGCCTGCACCGGGCCGAGGATCGCGATCACCAGCAGCACGTCGGCCCGCTGCAGGCCGACCTGGGTCAGCGAGATCAGCGCCCGCGGGCCGGTGAACCGCCAGTATTCGGACCGGGTGAAGCCGGACGGCTCGTGGTCCGAGCGGCGGCGCCGGTTGGCCCGGGCCAGCCGGCGGACCGGCAGCCCGGACAGGATCGTCGCCGGCAGGTACGGCACGGTCCAGGCCAGCACGAGCAGCAGCACGTTGTGCGTCGGCGCGGCCAGCAGCACGAGCACCAGCTGGGCCAGCGGCCGGCCGACCCGTTCCACCATCACGGTGGTACGCATCCGGCCGAACCCGCGGGTGATGGACTGGAGCACGTCGCCGAGCGCCGCGAACGGCAGCACCAGCCCGGACAGCCGCAGTACGAGAACCGCGTCGGGGCTCGGGTCGCGACCCACCGCGAGGTCGGCGATCTGCGGCGCGAACAGCAGCAGGCCGAGCCCGAGCAGGCAGGAGACCAGCACGCGTCGGCCGGATCGACAGCCGCAGGCACTCGGCCACCTCGGCCGGCGAGCCGAGCAGCCGCAGCCGGGGCAGGAAGTAGATCGCGCCGCCGCCGGTGCCGACCCGGCCGACCGTGGCCAGCAGCAGGACCAGCGAGGTGATCGAGAAGAAGATGCCGGCGTCGGCCTGGGTCATCGACGCGGGCCACGACCACCGACAGCAGCAGGTTGGCGACCGTGGTCACGCCGGCGCCGGCGAGGTTGAACCCGCCGCCCCGGGCGACCGCCTGCACGCTCGCCCGCGCGGCGCCCCCGCCCGGCCCCGACTCCGGTACGCCCGGTCCGGGGCTTGCCGTGCCCTCCGGTCCGGGGCTTGCCGGTGCGCCCGGTCCGGGGCTTGCCGTGCGGTCCGGTCCGGGGCCTGGCCGTGTGGTCCGGTCCGGGGCTTGCCGTGCGGTCCGGTCCGGGGCTTGCCGTGCGGTCCGGTCCGGGGCTCTGCCGTGCCGTCCGGTCCGGGGGCTTGCCGTGCCGTCCGGTCCGGGGTCCGCTGCGCGGTCCCGCCCGCCGCCGGCGGGCCGGCCCGCGGGGCCGGCGGGCACCGCGGGGTCGGGCAGCGGGCCGTCCGGCACCGGCGGCGCCGCCGACGGCATGGCCAGCCGCACGGTGGCCTCCGGGTCCAGCTGCACCGTTGCCTCCGGGTCGTAGCCGGGCGGGTGCGTGCTGGTCACACCCCACACTGTCACACGGAGCCCGACCCGACGGCGCCGGTCGGCGCATCGTTGGACCGGCCTCAGAGCTGATTACTTAGGGTAATTCTAATACCACTGAACGTGCAGAGGAAAATTGTCAAGCCCACATGTGCTGCCGCCGCAGTCGTTTATCTTGTGCGCAGGAGTCCGGTGGGGCCGGACCTTTACTTGGGGGATTCAGTGTTTCCTAAGCGTGTCATCGCTGTACTGGCGGCTGCGGCGACGGCGGTGTCGGTGGCGACCGTGGCCATGCTCGCCGTCACGACCGACGCCGCCGGCGCCGTCAGCACGCCGCAGACCAGCCTGGTCAGCGCCGTGCCGATGGCCGGCACGCCGAACATCGGCGACGGGTCGGTGCAGGCCTTCGCCCAGGTGGGCAGCAAGGTCATCGTCGGCGGCAACTTCACCTCGGCGACACCGTCCGGGTCGACCACCGCGGTGACGAGGACCTACCTGCTCGCCGTCGACGCGACCACCGGCGCGCTGGACACCGCGTTCGCGCCGACGCTCGACGGTCAGGTCAACGCGCTGCTGCCGGGCCCGGGCCCGAACACCGTGTACGTCGGCGGCGCGTTCAACAACGTCAACGGCACGAAGTTCAAGGGCATCGCGCTGCTGGACACCACGACCGGCGCGCTGGTCCCCGGCTTCAAGTTCCCGCCGATGAACGGCGTGGTCAACGACATCGCCCTGGCCGGCGGCCGGCTGTTCCTCGGCGGCACGTTCACCACGCTCGGCCCGAACTCGCGGCCCGGCCTCGGCACGCTGAACCCGACCACCGGCGCGGTCGACGCGTACATGACGATCGCGGTCGCCGGGCACCACAACTACCCGCACTTCGACGCGCCGCGGGAAGCCGGGTCGGGCGCGCAGGCGCCGGTCGGCGTGACCAAGCTGGACATCACGCCGGACGGCAGCCGCATGGTCATCATCGGCAACTTCCTCACCGCCGGCGGGCTCGACCGCGACCAGGTCGCGCTGATCAACCTGGGCGCCACCAGCGCGACCGTCGACCCGAACTGGCGGACCGCGCGCTACACCGACGACTGCGGCTGGCGGCGCGTACGACAGCTACATGCGCGACGTCGACTTCTCCCCGGACGGCACGTACTTCGTGATCGTCGCGACCGGCGGCCCGGCCGGCGGCTCGCTCTGCGACACCGCGGCCCGCTGGGAGACCAACGGCAGCGGCACCGCGGTCCAGCCGACCTGGGTCGACTTCACCGGCGGCGACACGCTGCTGTCCGTGGCGATCACCGGCGCGGTCGTCTACGTCGGCGGGCACGAGCGCTGGCTGAACAACAGCCTCGGCTCCGACCGGGCTCAGCCGGGCGCCGTGCCGCGGCCGGGCGTCGCGGCCCTCGACCCGGCCAACGGCGTTCCGTTCTCCTGGAACCCGGGCCGCAACCCGCGCGGCGCCGGTGCGTACGCGGTGTACGCGACGCCCGACCGGGCTTGTGGGTCGGCAGCGACACCGACTGGATCGGCAACTTCGCCTACAAGCGCGGGAAGATGGCGTTCTTCCCGCTGGCCGGCGGCAGCGCGATCCCGGCGAACTTCACCGGCCGGCTGCCCAACAACGTCGTCATCGGCTCGCCGACCGGCGCGACCACGACGGCGATCTCCCGCCCGTACGACGGGACCACGGCCGGGGCGAACACGCACGCTGCCGAGCAGCGGGCTGGACTGGAGCACCGTGCGCGGCGCGGTCATGGTCGACGGCAAGGTCTTCTACGGCCTGGCCACCGACAGCAACTTCTACTGGCGGACCTTCGACGGCACCACGTTCGGGCCGGCGAACCTGATCAACCCGTACCAGGACCCGGCGTGGTCCAGAGTGGACACCGGCTCGGGCCAGACGTACATCGGGCGTGAAGTCCAACTTCTACGCCGAGATCCCGAACGTCACGTCGATGTTCTTCTCCGGCGGCCGGCTCTACTACACGCTGTCCACCTCGACCTCGCTGTTCTACCGGTACTTCACGCCGGAGAGCGGGATCCTCGGCGCGGACAAGTTCACCGTCGCCGGCACGACGAACTGGAGCGACACCGGCGGCGCGTTCCTCGACGGCACCAACCTCTACCTGACCTCGCGCAGCACCGGGAACCTGCGCCGGATCAGCTGGGTCAACGGGGTGCCGGGGGCGACCTCGACCACGGTCAGCGGGCCCGCGCGTGGACGGCAAGGACTGGCGGGGCAAGGCGGTGTTCCTGTCCACGGTGTCCGCGAACGTGCCGCCGACGGCGGCGTTCACCGCCAGCTGCGGCGGGCTGAGCTGCACGGTGGACGCCGGCGCGTCGACCGACCCGGACGGCAGCATCGCCTCGTACGCCTGGAACTTCGGCGACGGGACGAACGGCACCGGGGCGACCGCGACGCACACGTACGGCGCGGCCGGGACGTACACGATCACGCTGACCGTGACCGACAACCGTGGCGGGACGGCGACGACCACCCGGTCGGTGACGGTCTCGGTGCCGACCACGGCGATCGCGTTCCGGGGCGCGGCCAACTCCAACGCCAACGGCACGACGTCGACGGTGACCGTGCCGGCGGCGGTGCAGGCCGGTGACGCGCTGGTGCTGACCGCCACGGTCAACGCCGACACCGTGACGGTCAGCGACCCGGCCGGCTGGACCCGGATCGACCGGTCCGCGCACCACCGGCATCCAGACCGTCGTCTGGTCCAAGGTGGCGACCGCGGCCGACGCCTCCGGCGGCGGTCTCGGTGACCCTCGGCGGGACCGTGAAGACCAGCCTCACCGTCGCGGCCTGGTCCGGGACGAGCGCGACCACGCCGGTCGCCTCGGTCACCGGCGCGGTCGACACCACGGCCAAGACGGCGCACACCACGCCGGCCGCGACCGTGGCGACGCCGGGCAGCTGGGTCGTCTCGTACTGGGCGGACAAGTCGTCCTCGACGACCGCGTGGACGGCCCCGGCCGGGCAGAGCGTCCGCAACGTGTCGATCGGCGCGTCCAGCGGCCGGATCACCTCGCTGCTGACCGACGGCGGCGGGGTCGCGCCGCCGGGTCCGGCCGGCGGGCTGACCGCGACCACCGACCTGGCCGGCACCAAGGCGACCATGCTCACGCTGGTGCTCAACCCGGCCTCGTAGCCGGACGCACGGACGAGGGCCCCCGGGAGACAACGGGGGCCCTTCGTCTCGGCGGTAGGCGGACTCAGGCGCGCCAGCTCGGCGGCGCGCCCAGCCAGGTCTCCAGCTCGGCGTCGGAGTCGGCCAGCTGGTCCTCGAGCGTGGCCCGGAGCGAGTCCGGCATCGGCGCCCGCGGCCGGGCGTTGTGCTTGTCGAACGACGATCCCGCCCGCGGCACCGATGCCGAGGAAGTCGACGACCTCGGCGAAGACCGGCTCGGGGTCGGTGAAGAACCGCTGGCTGTCCACCACGTGCATGCGGTCCCGCCCGAACAGGCCGTCGAGCCGGCGCAGCTGGTCCGCGTACCGGCCGCGGGTCACGTAGGCGTGATGCTGGTGCGAGTGGGACTGGTAGGCCGGGTCGGCGATCAGCTTCGCCTCCTCGCCGGCCAGCCGGGCCGGCTCCAGCTCCAGCGCCCGCTCGAACGGCTCGGTCTCGAAGCCGCGGGCGGTCTCGTGGGTGTGCGCCGAGTACGCCCGCTCGACCGGGTCGCGCAGCAGCACGAGCAGCTTGACGCCCGGGCAGGTCGGCCGCGATCCGCTGCCCGGCCAGCGGGTGGAACATGTAGTACGGGCTGGACTCGCCGGTGATCGGCAGCCGGCTCGGCGCCCGGCGCGGCCCGCCGCGCGCTGACCTGCAGCGGGAAGTGCCCGCGATACCAGGCCGGCCCGTGCCCGTAGCCGGTGTCGAAGTAGTGCGCGCCCTTGTGCAGCACCGCCGGCAGCACCATCGGGTGCTGGGACAGCGTCTTGTACATCGACGTCGTGCCGCACCGCTGCGCGCCGACGATCAGGAACGACGGCGTCATGCGGGCCGAGGCGGTCAGCCGACCGGTCGTCCGGGCCGTCGCCCGCAGCCAGCTCCTGCAGCCGCGGCTGCTCCTTCACCGCGGCTTTGAGCGCGCCAACCCCCACCACGTACGAACTCCCTCACTCCGTCTCAGCCGGCCGTGACCGGGGCGGCCGCTCGGGCGGCGGCCAGCACCCCTTCGGTCATGCTGCGCCAGTTGCCCCACCGGGTCTGCCCGTCGCCTACGTACCGGGTCAGGATCTCGACCAGGTAGAGGACGGCGACGGCCGGCGCGGACCCCGGCCGGCACGCCCATCGGCGCGAGCAGCTCGGGTGCCCGGCGGACCGAGCTCCGCCGCCGCGGCGCCGGCCGCGTCGACCTGGCCGAGCGCCCGCGGCTGCAGGTCGTAGTGCAGCGCGTCGAAGCCGACCGGCACCCCGCCGGCGAACCGCTCCCAGTCCCAGGCCAGCACCGTGTCCGCGACGACCGCGGTGTTCCACGGCGTCCAGTCGCCGTGCCAGGACCCGATCCGCAGCTCGGTGCCGGCCGGCCGGAGCGCGTCGAGCGCGCCGGCGAGGCCGTCCCGGGTCGGCCCGGCCGGCAGCGCCGCGACCCGCTCCCGCAGCCCGGCCAGGTAGGGGCCGTCCAGCGGCTGGGTGGTGATCCCGCCGACGGCGGCGACCTCGGCTGTCGCGGCCGCGAGCCGGGTCGCGGACGGGCGGCGCGGCTGGCGGACCGGCAGCGGGGACTGGACCAGGATCTCCAGCCCGCGCCAGGAGCCCGGCGGACAGCACCCGCGGCGGGGTGACCTGGGTCAGGCCGGCCCGGGCGAGCGTGCGCAGGGTCGCGGTCTCGGCGGCGACCAGCCGGCCGGTCAGCGCGGTGGTGGCGACCTTGGCGAAGCCGACGGTGCCGCCGTCCGGCGTCGAGCAGCTGCAGCACCGGCTTGCGGTTCGCCCGGGCCGGCCCGAGGTGCAGGCTGACCAGCACCGGCCGGCCGAGCTCGCGGGACAGGTGGTCCTCGATCGTGTCCGCACCGCCGACCTCGAGCCGGTCGCGCAGCAGCGGGTCGCCGGCGCCGGCGGTCAGCGCCGCCGCGGCCAGCCGGACCGCCGCCCGGCGCGCGGCCGAGGACTGCTCGCCGTAGCCGCGGACCGCGCCGCCGGCCGCCCGCCGGGTCCGCCGCGGCACCAGCAGCCGCGGGCGCGCCAGGCTGGGCAGGATCAGGTACGACCGCCGCACGCCCGCGCGCCGGCCCGGCCGAGCGTCACGGTCGCCGGCGCCGGCCACAGCAGCGGCACCAACTCGCGCAGCCAGTCGGCCCGCTCGTCCCCGGCGCCGGTCACGCCGGCTGCCGGCTGCTTCTGCCGCCACAGCACGCCGACCGCGATCATCTGCAGCGCCAGCGGCCAGCCGACCGCCGAGTACACGAACATGAACCACAGCGACATGATGATCGTCATCTGCGCCCCGATGCCGATGGCCGTGCGTTGACCCCGGTAGAACCACAGCACGCTGAGGAAGAAGCCGAGGTAGAGCGCCATCCCGACGAAGCCCTGGGCGAAGATGGTCAGCCAGAAGTGCCCGGTCGAGCCGATGTCCGCGTTGCCGCAGCGGGCGCAGCCCGACGTCGTGCCGACCGCGATGGACTGGTAGCTGCCGCGCACCTCGCGGGTCGTGCCCCAGCCGATCACCGGCGACTCGGTGGCGCCCTTGAGCGCGGCCTCGGCCAGGTTGGACCGGATGTCGTTGCTGTGCCCGTGGTTGATCCGCTCCTGCACCACCGTCGCCAGCGGGGACGCGATGAACCACGACGGCCAGCGTGCTCACCGCCGCGGCCAGCCCGATCACCGTGGCCAGCCTGCCGCTCATCGCCAGCCGCACCGCGAGCAGCAGCAGGCCGAACCCGAGGCCGACCCACAGCCCGCGGTTGAGCGAGTTGACGATCGGGACCAGCGCGACGCAGAGCAGCGATCGACCGCGAACACCCGGCCCCGGCCCGCGCCCGCACGGCCCAGACCGCGAACCACACGATCAGCAGGCCGATGACGTTGCCCCAGGTGTTCGTGTACTCGAACGGCGCCTTCGGCCGCGGCGCGGTGAAGCCGAGCACGTCCTGGTTCTGCGCGGCGGCCGGGTGCACGAGCACCCGTACGTACCCGTTCTCGGCCAGCGCGCTGCGGGAGCAGCCACTCCAGCGGCGAGGTGAAGTTGAAGCCGGGGGCGGCCAGGCCGAGCAGGCCGCCGGCGACCGCGACGATGAAGAACGTGGCCAGGCAGCCGACGATGCGCCGGTCGGTCAGCCCCCGGCCGCGCATGTTCACCACGTAGAGCATCAGCACGGTGGCGGCGACGTAGTTGAGGAACCGCAGCGAGTACGCGACGAGCTGGCCGTGGCCGCGTGCGGCAGCGTGTCCGGCGCGGTCTTGCCCAGCATGAGCCCGCTGACCAGCACGGCGGCGAGGAAGCAGAGCCAGAACGCGAACCCGCGCGGCACCCGCAGCGGCCTGGCACCGGCGCAGCTGCAGCGCCATCGGCAGGCTGAAGCCGATGATCGCGAAGCTGCCCAGCCCGAGCGCCCACCAGACCGGGAAGAACGCGACCAGCGCGGTGAACGGCCAGTGCGTCGGCAGCCGGATCCCGCGCGAGCGCAGCGCCCGGCTCAGCCAGGGGCCGCTGCGGTGCACCGGTGCGCGCTGGTGTGCCCGGGGCCGCTGTCCGACGGCCGCGGCGACGGGCCGGTCGAGGGTGCTGGTCATCGCCTCACCCCACGGCCACCTTCGCGCCCGGCGGCAGCAGCACGACCCAGGTCGGGCCGGGGGCGAACCGCAGCGGGACGCTGGCGCGCGTCGACGTACCCGGTCACCGCCGCGGCGGACCGCTTGTACCAGGAGCAGGGCGTGGCCGTGCCGCCGGAGACCGCGGTGCAGGTGCCTCGACCGAGCACCCGGGCACTCTGCGCGATACCGGTCCGGGTCGCGCAACAGGACCTGCTTGTACTGCACGTTCTGCAGGATCGAGGTTGGCCACCGCCACGCCCGGCGTGCCCGACCGCAGCCAGCTGCCGGCCGGCCGCCGAGTAGGTCCACGTCTCGGCCGGCGCGCCGGGCGGGGTGATCGTGATCGTGCGGGCCTTGCCGGCGTGGCTGGTCGTGAACGCGTCACCGGTGCCGGCCATCGGCAGCACCGGCCGGCGGCGCGCGTGGCCCCGTGCGGCGCGGCGGCCAGCACGCCGGCGGTCGAGGTCATCAGCCCGGCCGTCCCGTCCCGGTACGCCGAGGCCGCGGCCGACGAGGTGACCTGGGCGATCGCGGCCTTCTCCAGCAGCCCTTCGGTCCCGCTGGCGCCGCCGGTGTTCGCGTACAGCGGGCGCAGGCTGGGCAGCAGCGCCGGGTCGGCCGGGCGGACCCGCCGACCGGGCCGATCTCGGCGCGTCCTTGGACTGGAAGATCGCCAGCACGCCGCGGCAGCGTCGCCGCTCGTACTCCTGGTAGACGAGGTCGGCGTCGTTCAGGCCGATCCCGCCCTCGAGCGGGACCCGGACCGCGATGGCCGGCCGGGCGGCGACGGCCGCGCTGGTCGGCAGGCCGGTCAGCGGCGCGACCGGGCCGGACGCCGCGGCCGGTGCGGTCGCCGCCGCGCGCCGGCGTGCCGCCGAGGCGGGGCGGCGTCGCCGGGCTGCAGGCTGGCCGCCGGGCCGCCGCCGCAGCCGGCCGCGAGCAGCGCGGCGCCGAGGGGCAGCGCCAGCAGCCGCAGCGACTTCGCTCGGGACACCGGCTCAGTCCACCGCCGGCCGGGTGATCCGGCGGGTGGGCTCGTCGGTGGCGGCCTCGACCGCGGGGTCGGCCGCGGGGTCGCTCTGCCGTGGCGCGGGTGCCGCGGGGGTGCCGTTGGCGGGCGGCTGGCCGGCTGCCGTTCGCCTTGGCCGGGGTGCCGTTGGGGCCGGCGCCGGCCGTTGACCGGGCCGCGACCGGCCGCGGCGGCGAGGTCGTCGGCGGTCGCGCCGTACCGGTCCTCGGCCGGGGCGGCGGACCGGTCGGCCTGGTAGTGCCGCTCGTCCGCGCCGTAGCCGTCGTACCGGTCCGAGCCGTAGCGCTCCGTCCCGGCCGTTCGGCGGTCGTGGCCGGTCCGCGCCGTAGCGGTCGGCGGTCGGCGTCGCGGCCGGTCGGGGTCGTACCGGTCGGTCGCGGCGCCGAGCCGTACCGGTCCGGGGCGAAGCCGCGGCTCTCCGCGGCGGCCGTGCCGGCGTCGGCCGCGGTGCGGCGGTGGTCGCGCGCTCGGCGGACGCCGCCGGAGCGGACCGCTTCTCCCGGCGCACCGGCACCCGCGGCATCGCGACCATCCCGATCGAGCGGGTGCCGACCAGGTCGATCAGCCGGGCCGCGCGCAGCACCTGGTCGTGCGTGGTCGTGCCGAGCTCGACGACCAGCACGGTGACGTGGGCCAGCCGGGCCAGCGTCTGGGCCTGCGAGCCGGAGGACATCGGCGGCGCATCGATGACGACGAACCGGGCCGAGTGCCGGAACTGCCGGATCGCCTGCTCGGTGAGGAAGACCTGGGTGGCCTCGCTGGTCAGCTCGGCCTCGACGCCGGGCGGGATGACCCGCAGCCCGTGCCCGGTCGCCGGCCGCTGCTCGAGGCTGGCCACGTTGAGCCCACCGTGCAGCAGCTCGGACAGGCCCTGCGCCTCCGGGTCGAGGTCGAGGATCTGCCGGCCGCTGGACGCCGGGTCGGCGCAGACCAGCACGGTGTCGAGATTCATCCGGGCGAGTGAGACGGCCAGGTTGGCGGCGACGATGCTGCCGGCCGGCCCGTCCGAGGCGCCGGCGACCAGGATGATCTGCTCCCGGTCGGACACCAGCGAGACCAGCACGTTGCGCAGCTCGCTGAACGCGTTGCCCTGCCGGCTGTGCGTGCTCTGCACGACGCTGAAGTCGGTCCGCGGGCCGGTCGGCACCTCGACCAGCACCGGCACGTCGAACTCGCGCTCGAGGTCGACCGAGCGCCGGACCCGCTTGTCCGCCCGCTCGATCGCGAACGCCAGCAGCAGGCCGAACAGCAGGCCGAGCAGCAGGCCGCTGGCGATCGCGAGGATGCCGAGCGGGCCGGAGGCGGAGTCCGGCAGCTGCGCGTCGTTGATGATGCTGCCCGGCATCGACCGGCGTGGTCTGCAGCGGGACGAGCTGCTGGTTGGCCTGGTCGATCTGGGTGTTGACGTTGTTGAGCTTCGCCTGCGCGGCGGACCGGTCGGGGGAGTCCGGCGGCAGCGCGGCGATCTGCCCGGCGAGCTGCTTCTGCTGGGCGGCGTGACGGGTGACCAGCGTCGCCTGCAGCGCCTTGACTCGGGCCGTGACGTCGGCCTTGGCGGCGTCGCCGCGGGCGGCGAGGTAGGCCTCGGCGAACGCGTGCGCGCCCTGCTGCGCGCCCGCGGGGTTGTCCGCGGTGAACGCGATGTTGAGCACCGAGGTGTTCGCCGGCACCGTCACCTTGACCGCCTCGCCGAGGTCCTGCGGCGAGAGCGAGGTCCGCAGCAGCGCCTGGGCCTTGGTCTCGACCACCGAGGAGCGGACCAGCTGCGCCTCGGTGTCGAGGTTGACCGGCCCGCTCGTGCGGCCGTTGGCCACCTCGGTGTCGGTGCCGACCGGCTGGACGAGGACGCTGGCGGTCGACGTATATTGCTGTCCGCGGGTCGCGGTGAACGCGTAGCCCGCGCTGAGACCGACGAGCAGGCCCAGCGCGATCGCCCACCAGCGCCGCTTGGCGAGGCGCAGGTAGTCGCCCAGCTGGAGCGTGCTGTCGCCGGACTGGCTCGACACCAATGTTCCCCCTCTTGGCCCGGTGCGGACCAGGTCTTGCGAGCTCAGGCGTGCTGTCCGCCGGCTAAGCGCACCGGCGGCCGAGTCGGTCGTAACGTTAGCCCGTACGGCGGTCGACCCACGGATGAACGCCGAGAAACGTGACCTGACCCCTCGGCAGGGGGACAGCGTAGGCTCCCCTTCCTTACGGGCCTCGGCCGGCCCGGCGCCGGATCTGGGGGAACGAGTGCGCGTCTGCTACCACGTCCAGTCCCACACTCTGCCCGCCCAGCTGGTCCGGTTGGTCCGGACCCTCCGCGCCGCCAGCCCCACCAGCCTGATCGTGGTCAGCCACGCCGAGGACGGCCCGGACATCGACCTCGGCGAGCTCGCCGCCGACCCCGCGGTGATTGTGCGCCGGGTGCCCGGTGGCTACGGGGACTTCTCCCACATCGACCGCTGGCTCGAGGTCGTCGACCTGCTCGCCGACCGCGGCGAGGACTACGACTGGCTGTGCAACCTCTCCGGCCAGGACTACCCGCTGGTCCCGCTCGCCCAGGCCGAGCGCGAGCTGGCCGAGGGCGGCGCCGACGGCTACCTGCAGTACTTCCCGGCCTTCGACGGGCCGAAGTGGCCGCGCAGCAAGGCCCTCACCCGGTACGCGTTCGGCTACGTCCGGCTGCCGATGTCGGCCCGGGCGCAGCGGCTGCTGCGCCCGCTGGCCGCGATCAACCGGATCCAGCCGCTGGTCCGGTTCGCCCCGGCGTACCGGGCGGTGGGCGTGCGCCGGCGCGGGCTGCCGTTCCCGGAGCGGGACTGGTACGGCGGGTCGTTCTTCTGCTCGCTGTCCCGGGACTGCGCGACGTACCTGCGCGACTGGGTCCGCGACCACCCGGGCGAGGTCCGCTACCTGCGCCGGGTGCTGGCGCCGGAGGAGGTCCTGTTCCCGACCGTGCTGCTGTCCGCGGGCCGGTTCACGCTGGCGAACGACAGCAAGCGCTACTTCGACTTCCGCGGCAGCACCGGCAACCACCCGAGGACGCTGCGGGTCGCCGACCTGCCCCGGATGACCTCGCGCGGAGCCCACTTCGCCCGCAAGCTCGACGAGCGGGTGGACGCCGAGCTGTTCGACGTCCTCGACGAGCGCGTCCTCGGGATCAGTCACTCGCAGTAACCGACAGATTACGCAGATGGGTCGAACCGGGTGCAACATGCTGTGAGTTACTGAATCCTCGCGTGTATCCGCGTCACGGACCGTACGGTTCGTGCATCCGCTAGGACGGAGGTGACGACGCCTCCGCCGCGGTGTTCGTGTGGGGGGAACGTGAGACGACGTCGGGTGGCTGCTGTCCTGGTGGCCACGGTGGGGATGCTGCTGGCCGGATCGCCGGCGTGGGCAGTGAACGCGCAGCAGGACAAGGTCGTGTCCGCGGTGCCGTCCACCGCCACACCCAACGCCGTCGGCGGATCCGTGTTCTCGATGGCGCAGGTCGGCACGACGATCGTGATGGGCGGCACGTTCACCTCGGTGCAGTCGCCGAACCGCGCGACCACCTACAACTTCCCGTACATCGCGGCGTTCGACCAGGCCACCGGCCAGGTCAACACGGCCTTCGCGCCCGCGCTCGACGGCGCGGTGAAGGCGGTGCTGCCCGGTCCGACGCCCGGCACCGTCTACGTCGGCGGCGCGTTCAACAACATCGGCGGGGTCAAGGCCAAGGGCCTGGTGCTGCTCAACGTGACCAACGGCAGCCGGGTCGCCGGCTTCGCCACGCTGTCCATGAACGGCATCGTCAACACCGTCGCCCGCTCCGGCGGCCGGCTGTTCGTCGGCGGCACCTTCACCCAGATCGGCGGCCAGACCCGGGGCGGCCTGGCGTCGACGAGCGCGACCACCGGCGCCGTCGACTCGTTCCTCACCAGCAAGGTCACGGTCAACCACAACTGGACCGCGGCCAACGGCGGGGCCAAGGCGGCGGTCGGCGTCTCCAAGATCGACATCACGCCGGACGGCACGAAGATGGTCGCGATCGGCAACTTCAAGTTCGTCGACGGGCTGTCCCGCGACCAGGTCGCCATGTGGAGCCTCGGCACCACGGCCGCCCTGCGCGCCGACTGGCAGACCCACCGGTACGAGCCGGCCTGCTTCTCCTGGGCCTACGACTCCTACATGCGCGACGTCGACATCTCCCCGGACGGCTCGTACTTCGTGATCGCCGCGACCGGCGGCGGCAACGGCACGCTGTGCGACACCGCGGCCCGGTTCGAGACCAACGCGACCGGCACCGACATCCAGCCGACCTGGGCCGACTACGCCGGCGGCGACACCGTGCTGTCCATCGCGATCACCGGCACCGTGGTCTACGCCGGCGGGCACATGCGCTGGATGAACAACCCCAACGCGAGCGACTTCCCCGGCGGCGGCGCGGTGCCGCGGCCCGGGCTCGTCGCCCTCGACCCGGCCAACGGCATGCCGCTGACCTGGAACCCGGGGCGCAACCCGCGCGGCAACGGGGCGTACTCGCTGCTGGCCACCGCGCAGGGGCTCTACGTCGGCAGCGACACCGACTACATCGGCAACCGGAAGTACTTCCGCGGCAAGATCGCGTTCTTCCCGCTCGCCTCCGGGGCTGCGCCCGCGTCCACCGCGGTGCAGGCGCTGCCCGGCGGCGCATACCTGGGCGGGGCGCAGGCCGGCGCGACCAACGTGCTGTACCGGGTCAACGCCGGCGGCGGACCGGTCCAGTCCACCGACGCCGGGCCGGACTGGGCCGACGGCTCCGGCTCGGCCAACGTCAGCGGCGGCAACAACGCCGGCTGGAGCCCGGTGCCCGCGGTGGACGCCACCGTGCCGGCCGGCACGCCGCGCTCGATCTTCGACAGCGAGCGGTGGGCCGCGCAGAGCTGGACCTTCCCGGTCCCGTCCGGCGCGACGGTCAAGGTCCGCCTCTACTACGCCAACCGCTGCACCTGCACCTCCGGCGTCGGCCAGCGCGTCTTCAACGTCGCGATCAACGGCACCACCGTGCAGTCCTCGTACGACATCGTCGCGGACGTCGGTGACCAGACCGGGACCATGAAGGAGTTCCCGAACGTCACCGCCGGCGCCGACGGCGCCGTGCACGTCGATTTCGCCAACCAGGTCGAGAACCCGCTGATCAACGGCATCGAGATCGTCCGGACCGACGTGCCGGCGCCGCCGGCCGGCGCCGCCGGCGCCCTGGTCGAGCGCAACTTCGACGGCAGCACCGCCGGCGCCGTGAACCCGGTCAGCTCGCCGCTGGACTTCAGCACCGTGCGCGGCGCGACCCTGGTCGGCAACCGGCTCTACTACGGCAAGACCGACGGGCTGTTCTACCGGCGCACCTTCGACGGCACCGCGTTCGGCGCCGAGGAGCTGGTCGACCCGTACAACGACCCGACCTGGTCCACTGTGGACACCGGCTCGGGGCAGACGTTCCGCGGCGCCCGGCCGTCGTTCTACAACGAGATCACCAACGTCACGGCGATGTTCACCGACGGCAGCGGGCAGCTCTACTACAAGCTGCTCGGGGACGGGAACCTCTACAAGCGGGCGTTCAGCGCGGACAGCGGCATCGTCCACGACAACCGGATCGCCACCGGCTCGCAGCTGCCCGACATCACCGGCGCGTTCTTCTCCGGCGGCAACCTCTACTACGCGACCCGGGCGGACGGGAACCTGTCCAAGGTCGCGTTCACCGGCGGGTCGGTGGCCGGCGCGCCGACCGTGGTCAGTGGTCCGTCCGTGGACGGGGTCGACTGGCGCGGGCGGGCGCTGTTCCTCGGCCCGCGCATCGCCGCGAACACCCCGCCGACCGCGGTCGCCGCGGTCACCTGCTCCGGGCTGTCCTGCTCGGCCGGCGCGGCCGGCTCGGGCGATCCCGACGGCACCATCTCGTCGTACTCGTGGGCCTGGGGCGACGGGGACACCTCGACCGGCGCCAGCGCGTCGCACACGTACGCGGCCGGCGGCTCCTACACCGTCACCCTCACCGTGACCGACAACGACGGGGCGACCGCGACCGCGACGAAGCCGGTCACGGTGACGGCGCCGCCGCCGGTGACGAACCCGATCTCGTTCCGGGCCACCGCCGGCAACCAGGTCAACGCGGCCTCGGTCAAGGTCACCGTCCCGGCGTCGGTGCAGGCCGGTGACCGGCTGGTGCTGGTGATGACCAGCAACAGCAACACGGTGACGTTCGGGGACCCGGCCGGCTGGACGCTGGTCGACTCGGCTACGACGACCGGCATCACCACCCGCGTCTACGCGAAGGCCGCGGCGGCGGCCGACGCCGGCTCGGCCGTCACGGTCACCGCCAGCGCGATCAACAAGATGGACCTGCGGCTGGCCGCGTACGCCAACGCGTCCGGGGTCGCGGCCCACGCGATCGCCGTCGACACGGCGACCAAGGCGTCGCACAGCACGCCGACCGTGACGGTGACCGGCACGGGCTCGTGGGTCCTCTCGTACTGGGCCGACAAGTCGTCGACGACCACCGCGTGGACGGCCCCCGCCGGCCAGACCGTGCGCGGCACCACGATCGGCAGCGGCACCGGCCGGGTCACCTCGCTGCTCACCGACGGCAACGGCGCGGCGGCGGCCGGCACCGCGGGCGGGCTCTCGGCGAGCACCGACGCGGCCGGCACCAAGGCGACGATGGCGACGATCGTCCTCGTCCCGGCCGGCTGAGTTCATCCGGCCGGCCCCTGGCCTGGGCGGGTTGTCGTCGGGTTTCCGGCTGGGCGCGTCTTGGCCGGGACCACCGTCTTCGCCGTGGTCGTTGGGCTGCTCGGAACGACCGCCTTTGCCGAGGCCGCTGGTTCTTCCGGCTGGGCGGGCCCTGCCCGTCCAGCCGGTCCCCTCGTCCGTCCGGGCCTCGTCCGTCCGGGCCTCGTCCGTCCGGGCCTCGTCCGTCCGGGCCTCGTCCGTCCGAGCCTGGCCGCCGAGCGTGGCCGCCGCGCTGGGGCGGCGTGGATCTGGGGCGGCGTGGATCTGGGGCGGCGTGGATCTGGGCGGCGTGGATCGGCGCGGATCTACAACCAACCGCCGGCGCGGAGCGCGGCGAGGAGTCGGTCGAGGGCCCGGTCCAGCGGCTCGGTCGAGGTGTCGACGACGAACTCGGCGTCGACGGGCTCCTCGTACGGATCACTGATGCCGGTGAAGTGCGGGATCAGCCCCGCCCTCGCCTTGGCGTAGAGGCCCTTGCGGTCGCGCTGCTCGCAGACCGCGAGCGGCGTGGCGACGTGCACGAGGAAGAAGTCGCCGACCGCTTCGGCCTCCGCGCGCACGGCCGCCCGGGTCGCCGCGTAGGGGGCGATCGGCGCGCAGACGGCCAGACCGCCGTGCCGAGCCACCTCGGCCGCGACCCAGCCGATCCGCCGTACGTTGAGATCGCGGTCGGCCTGCGAGAAGCCGAGGCCGCGGGACAGTTCCCGGCGCACCACGTCGCCGTCGAGCACGGTGAGCGTGCGCCGACCGTCCTCGAGCAGCGCGTCAACCAGGGCGCGGGCGAGCGTCGACTTGCCGGAGCCGGACAGTCCGGTTAAGAACACCACCAGGCCGCGCTGGGACCTGGGCGGCCGCCAGCGGCGCAGCTCGCTCCGCACCTCCGATGGCGCAATGCCGTCCGGAAGCGGGTCCGCGGTGTCCAGCCGCACCACGAGCTCGGCCCAGGCGGCATCGTCGAGCGTCAGCACGTCCCTCGCCCCGTACGCCTCCGCCAACTCGACCGTCGCCTGTCCGTCCCTTCCCGCCTCCAACTGCCGCAACGGCGCCGCCACCACCAGAACGTCTCGTCCCGCGGTCCCCAGACTCCGTCCGGCGGCCAGGACCGCGCGCACCAGCGACTCCGGCGGCAGCCCGCCGGCCTGGCGGCCGGCCGTTCGGGCGACGAGCAGCACCGTGTCCGTATCCGTCGCCCGGATCCGGTCCAAGTCGGCGGTGAGCAGGGGCCGGTCGCACACCACCCCGACGACCCGCCGCCCCGCCAGCTCGGCCTTGACCTCCGCCGGCCCCCGCTGCAACGCCCGAAAGGCCCCGTACGCCGGCGCCCGCAAGGGCGTCAGCACGCCCACCCACTCGCCGTCTCCACCGACCGCCTCCGCGCCGGGGGCGGCGAGACCGTCGCCGCCGGGATGGGCCACGCTCGGCTCGGTGCCACCGCCCGCTGATGCGCTCGCGCCGCCCCGGCCGCCGGCCGGCCAGCGCGCGTCGACGGCGACGACGGCGAGGGGGGTTCCCTCGGGGTCGGCGAGCACCACGTGACCGGCGTCGGCGACCTTCTCGGCGATGTCCCCCTGCACCCGCAGCGCGATCCGACCGTCCGGCAGTGGTCGCAGCTGCCCACCCAGGTCGATCCACGCACCGCTGAGCAGCAGCTCCAGGTCGGCCAGCAGCTCGGCGTCGGCCGCGTGCACGGGCCACGTGTCGAGCCCGGCTGGCAGCAGGTCCATTCTCGGCGTACCTCCCCAAGCGCCCCGTACCGCCCGCGCCGGCCAAGCCTCTCATGCTCGATTCGACTCACTACATGGCCTATCAAGTCGATAGACTTCCAGGAAATTCGTCTGGAGTTCCCGGACGGTAGTTACTCTCAGTGCCCGGGTCCGTCTCGAGCAGGGGGGCGTGTGGATCCGACCATCGTCATCGCCGGCCTCATCGTGGGCATACTCGTCGGCCTCACCGGGATGGGGGGCGGCGCGCTCATGACGCCCATTCTGGTGCTCGTCTTCGGTGTCCAACCGCTGGCCGCGGTGTCCAGTGACCTGGTCGTATCCCTGTTCATGAAGCCGGTCGGCGGCCTGGTCCATCTCCGCCGCGGCACCGTCCACTTCGGGCTGGTCAAGTGGCTGTGCGTGGGCTCGGTCCCGGCCGCGTTCGGTGGCGTGCTGCTCCTGCGGGCGTTCGGCAACGGCCCCAGCGTTCAGAACGTGGTGAAGGTCGCGCTCGGCGTCGCCTTGCTGCTCGCGGTGGTCACTATGAGTGCTCGGAGCTTGCTCGACCTGCGCCGCCACGGTCGCGCCTGGCGGGCGGGCGTCGCCGGCAACGGCCAGTCTGCGTCGGGGCCGGTCGCGGTGAAGATCCTGCCGACGGTGCTGGTCGGCATCGTCGGCGGCGTGGTCGTCGGCATGACCTCGGTGGGCTCCGGCTCGCTGATCATCGTGCTGCTCCTGGTGCTCTACCCACGGCTGCGGGCCGGTGAGCTGGTCGGCACCGATCTGGTCCAGGCGGTCCCGCTGGTCGGCGCCGCCGCCCTCGGCCACGCGATCTTCGGCGAGGTGCAGCTCGGCCTCACCGCCGGCCTGCTGGTCGGCGCGATCCCCGGGGTCTGGCTCGGTGCGCGGCTGTCCAGCCGCGCCCCACAGATGGTGGTCCGCCGCGCACTCGCGCTGGTGCTGGTCGCCTCCGGCCTCAAGCTCCTCAACGCCTCCAACGGCCAACTGGTGCTCGCGCTGGTGCTCGTCGGTATCGCCGGCCCCCTGCTGTGGATGGCGGCCCGGCGCGCCGTCGGCCTGCCCGCGTCCTGGCGCACCGAGCGCCGCCTCTCCGCCACCCCCCACCGTACCGAAGCACCCGTCGCCACCTGACCCACTACCGGCCCCACTGGGCCGCGTGGCTGTCCCCGGCTCCACCGCGGCTTCTAGTTTGGGTGAACGACGGCGGCCGCTCGACGGCGCTGGCTAGGCTGCTTGGGTGACCGATCGGCGCAGGATCTTCGCGGTGCTCTACTACGGCGGCCTCGCGTTGGTGCTCGCGTTGATCCTGCTCCAGCTGCTCGACGAGGTCGTCGGCGCGAAGCTGGCCGCGCACATCGGGCACAACAGTGAGGCCTATCTGGCGGCGTTGGTGCTGTCCGCCTGGATCCAATACGCCCGACCCCGGCTTGCCGGCAGCCGCGCCGAGTGGCCGGTCGCCCTGCTCGTCGGCACGGTGATGCTGGTGATCGGCATCGCGCTGATCCAGACCCACCTGCCGAGCCGGTTCCGCACGCTCAATGAGGCGTTCATCGCGCTCGCCGTCCTCATCCCGTACGTGCAGGCCCGCCGACCGGTCAGCCGCGTCCTGTCCTACGGCCTGCCGGCGGTGGTGCTGCTGCTCGTCCTGGTCGTCGGCGACCGCGGTCTGGTCCGCGACCTGGCCGAGACCGCAACCATGCTCATCCTCGTCCCGATCGGGCTCGACCTCGTCGATCGCGGCATCCTCCAGTCCGACGCGGTGACCTCGGTCCGTGCCCGCTGGGCCTGGTACGCAGCGCTGGTACTGATCCCGATCGTCTTCGTTGCACTCCGCAGGGGCGCGCACGTCGGCGGCTGGGCCGGTAACCGTTTGCTCTACTCGCAGCGCGGCCTCGAGGGCTACCTCGCGGCGTTCATCATCGAGATCTACTTCGCGGTGTTCCTCGGCTGGGTGGGTCGGCGGTTGACGCCCGCGCATCGGCGGTCTGGCCGCGCCGCGGCCGTGTCCCGCTAGCGCGCCGCCGGCCCGACTGGTCCACACTCAGGTCCGTGCACATCTCCGCCCGTACCGACTACGCCGTGCGGGCGTTGCTCACACTGGCCGCGGCCGGCCAGGACACCGTGACCGGGCAGGCGCTCGCCGCCGAACAGCAGCTGCCACAGAAGTTCCTGGAGGCGATCCTCGCCGACCTGCGCCGGGCCAGTCTGGTCCGCAGCCGCCGCGGCCCGGCCGGCGGATACGCGCTTGGCCGCCCGGCGAGTGAGATCGCGGTGGGGGAGATCGTGCGCGCCGTCGACGGACCGCTGGCGGTCGTCCGCGGCGAGCGCCCGGAGCAGGCCGTGTACGCGGGTGCAGCCGAGCACCTCGGCACTCTGTGGGTCGCGCTGCGCGCGGCGGTCCGCAGCGTACTCGACGACGTCACCCTGGCCCAGGTGCTCTCCGGCGATCTTCCGCCGCAGATCCAGGAACTCCTCTCCTCACCAGGTGCCTGGCGCTCCCGCTGATCTCACCCGAGCCGAGGGACGTGCTCGCCGGTCCCGGCCGTCGGCGGCTCCCGCGAATCCTTCGAGCCGAAGGACGTACTCCGGTCTCGCCCGTCTGGCGCTCCCGGCGTGTCCTTCGAGCCGAACGACGTCCGCACCGCCTCCGGCGCTTGGCGCCCCGCGGTCTGGTCAGGCGGGGTCGGATGGTTGCGCCAGTTCCTGCTCGACCAGCTCGCAAAGGGTGTGGCCGAGGAGCATGCAGAGTTCCTGCACCCGCGGGGTGTCCTCGCTCGGCACGCGGACGCAGACATCGACGACTGCGGCGACCTTGCCGCCGCCCGCGCCGGTCAGCGCGATCGTGACCAGGCCGAGCTCGCGCGCGGTCTCCAGAGCGCGCACGACGTTGGCCGACGTGCCGCTGGTCGACAACCCGACCGCGACGTCGCCGGGCCGGCCGAGACCGGCGAGTTGCCGGGCGAACACGTCGTCGTACGCGTAGTCGTTGCCGATCGCGGTCATCGCCGCGGTGTGGTCGGACAGGCACGCCGCGGCCAGCGGTCGCCGCTCGAGCGCGAACCGGCCGAGCAGCTCGGCGGCGAGGTGGCTGGCGTCGGACGCCGACCCGCCGTTGCCGAAGAACATGACCTTCCCGCCGGCCCGCAGGCTCGCCGCCATCCGGCTGGCTGCGTCGGCGGCGGCGGCGATGGGGTCGACCGCGTCGGACCCGACCGGCCCGGCGAGCAGCCGCTGTGAAGCAGCGATGCTCTCCGCGACCCGCTGCCGCAGCACGCTCTCCCGGCCCGTCACGAGTCCGCTCTACCCCCATCCACACCACTCACTCCGGACCGGACCGTACTGCCCGGCACGCCCGCGGGCTCGACGGTGGACGGATCAGCCGCTTGCTCGGGACCGTACTGCCCGCAGCTTCCGGCGGGTTAGTGGTGCGGGGGGGGTGGCATCGCCCCCCGGGAGATCAGTCGGCGGGCGCGAGGACGGCGTCGGCCATCGCCTGTCCGACCCAGTCCGCGTACTCCTTGCCGCTCCATCCGCGCTGCTCGGTGAGCAGGCTCCAGACCTCGACGCTGTTGAGCATCCAGATCGCGTCCCGGGCGCGCTCCTCGGACAACCCTGGCCGCAGCGCTCCCATCCCGGCCAGGTGGGCGACGATCTGCGTCGACCCGATGAGGCGCTCGGCATTGATCGTGTCGACGAACTCCCGCAGTTCTAGGTCGCCGGCCCGCGCCCCGCCGACGAGCACCCGCAGCAGTGGCCCGAGCCGCTCCACCAGACCGCGGCCGAGTCGCGCGTACCCGGCAAGGAGTCGCCGCGCGTCGGTCTCGGCCCGCAACGCCAGCGCCTCAGGTCGCTCGGCGAACGGGACCGGCTTGTCGTCCCCGACCAACGTCACGTCGTAGAGCCGCTTCACCATCGCCGGCTTGGTTCCGAAGGTCTTGTAGACGGTCTGCGTGGAGACTCCGGCCGCGGCCGCGACGGCGGCCATCGTCGTCGCCGTGTAGCCCTGCTCCAGCAACAGCCGATGGGCGGCATCGAGGATCCGCCGCTGCGTCTGGCGAGCCTGCTCCTCGCGCAACGGGCTGCGGTACGACCGGGTGGACAATTTGCTTGACTCTCGCTCTACTGTATTTAGTGAACCTCTAACGACTCTATGAGTCGTCGATCCAATACTAGCTCTGGAGCTCCGATGGCCAGGTTCCTGTTCGCGTCGATCCCTGTCCCCGCACACACCGCCAACGCGCTGCCGTTCGCCGCCCGACTGGTGGAGCGCGGTCACGAGGTCGTCTGGTACGCCGGGCGGGCCTTCCATGACCGCATCGCCGCCGTCGGTGCGAGGCCGATCTCGTACCGGGCCGCGACCGACTGGGAGGGCGATCCGTTCGACGCGTTCCCGCAGCTGCGGCGGTACAAGGGACCGCGGGCGATCGGTCATGGATTCGCGGACGTGTTCGTCGGGGAGGCCGCCGCCCGGGTCGCCGACCTCCGGCCGGTGCTTGCCGAGCATCGGATCGACGCCATGCTGCACGACGGCCTGATGATCGGCATCGGCATGCTCAGCGAGCTGACGGGTGTGCCGCACGCCACGTTCGGCGACGGCCCGCTGCCCTACCTCGAGCCCGACACCCCGCCGTTCGGCCCCGGCCTGCAGCCGATGCGCGGTCCGCTCGGCCGGCTGCGCAACCGCGTGATCGGCGCGGCTGCCAACACCCTCTTCTTCGGCCGGGCGCAGCAGGTCTACGACCGTGCCCGCGCCGACCTCGGGCTGCCGAAGGATTCGCGGCCGGCGCTGGACGCGGTGGCCTCGCCGATGCTGCACATGCACGGTGCCGTGCCGTCGTTCGACTACCGCCGACGGCACCTGACGCCGACCGTGCACTGGGTCGGTGCACTGCGTCCGGATCCGCCGCGGGACTGGACGCCCCCGCCGTGGTGGCCGCAGGTGGTCGAGTCGCGCCGCCCCGTCGTGCACGTCACCCAGGGCTCGATCCGGCCCGACATGACCGAGTTGGTCGTGCCCAGCCTGCGGGCGCTGGCCGGCGAGGACGTGCTGGTCGTAGTGACGACCGGCGGTCCCTCCCGCGCCGAGGTCGAGGCGGCCCACGGCGGTCCGCTGCCGTCGAACGCGCTGGTCACGCCGTTCGTCCCGTACGACGTCATGTTCCGGCAGGCGTCCGCGGTGGTGACCAATGGCGGCTACACCGGGGTGACGCTGGCGCTCGCAAATGGCCTGCCGCTGGTGCAGGCCGGCACGACCGAGGAGAAGACCGAGATCGGAGCGCGGATCCGGTGGACCGGTGTCGGGCTGGCGCTGAGGACGACGCGGCCGAAGCCGGAGGCGGTCCGGACCGGAGTGCGGCGCGTCCTTACCGAGCCGTCGTTCCGGGCCGCGGCGGATCGGGTGCGGGCAGAGATGGCCCCGCACGACGCCGGTCGAGAGGGCGCCGTCCTGCTGGAGCGGCTCGCTGAGACCCGCGCGCCGGTGACGACCCCGGTGCCACCTATGGGCGCCGACCGGCCACGGGTCTAGGAGCCACGCCCGGCGCCGTATCCGGTTGACCGCGAGCCGGAGGGCCGGTGGAATCCGGGCGTGACCGACTCCGCGGAGCTTCCCGACCACGTCCAGCGCAACCGCCAGCACTGGGACGAGATGGCCGGAAACTGGGTGGCGCCGGGCCGGCGGAACTGGGAGGCACCCGGGCCGACCTGGGGCGCGTGGGCGATCCCCGAGACCGAGCTGCACCTGCTGCCGGACGACCTCGCCGGGATGGACGCCATCGAGCTGGGCTGTGGCACCGGCTACGTCTCGGCGTGGCTGGCCCAGCGTGGTGCCAAGCCGGTGGGCATCGACAACTCCGCCGCCCAGCTCGCCACCGCCCGGGCGTTCCAGCAGGAGTTCGGCGTCGAGTTTCCGCTCATCCACGGCAACGCCGAGCACGTTCCGTACCCGGACGGCTCGTTCGACTTCGCGATCTCCGAGTACGGCGCGGCGATCTGGTGCGACCCGTACGCGTGGGTGCCCGAGGCGGCCAGGCTGCTGCGGCCCGGCGGCCGGCTGGTCTTCCTCGGCAACCACACCCTGCTGCAGCTGTGCGCCCCCGACGAGCTGGCACCGGCCGGCGACCGGCTGCAGCGCGACTACTTCGGCCTGCACCGGCTGGAGTGGCCCGACGACGGCAGCGTCGAGTTCGCGCTGCCGTACGGGGAGTGGTTCCGGTTGCTGCGGGACACCGGCTTCGAGATCGAGGACCTCCTCGAGCTGCAGGCGCCGGCCGGCGCGACCCGGGACTTCGACTATGTGACCGCCGACTGGGCCAAGCGTTGGCCGTCCGAGCACGTCTTCAAGGCCGTGAAACGGGCCTGACACCGGCGTATCCTTGGTTGCGAGACCCCCGGTCCCTGCGGATCGGGGGATTACCGTGCTGCCCCCGGAAGGCTCCCCGACGCCATGTCGCTGTCCGGACTGCTGGACGCCGTCCTCCCTGATCCCGCTCTCTCCCGCGCCGTCTCCTCCGCCGGCGTCGACTCGCTGGAGCTGACCGCTCCGGCCGCGATGCGCCCGTTCGTCGTCTCGGCGCTGGCCGCGGACCCCTCGCACGGCGGTGCCGGCCGCCCGGTGCTCGCCGTCACCGCCACCGGCCGCGACGCCGAGGACCTCGTCGATGCGCTTCGCTGCGTGCTGCCCGCCGACGAGGTCGTCGGCTACCCGTCCTGGGAGACCCTGCCGCACGAGCGGCTCTCGCCGCGGGCGGACACGGTCGGCCGGCGGCTGGCGGTGCTGCGTCGGCTCGCCCACCCCAGCACCGACGATCCGGCGACGGGCCCGGTGCGGGTGGTCGTCGCGTCGATCCGGGCGGTGCTGCAGCCGCAGGTGCCCGGGCTCGGCGACCTGGAGCCGGTCGCGGCCAGGGTCGGCGACGTGGTCGACCTCGAGGACCTGGTCGAGCGGCTGGTCGCGGCCGGCTACTCGCGGGTGGAGCTGGTCGAGAAGCGCGGCGAGTTCGCCGTCCGCGGCGGCATCCTCGACGTGTTCCCGCCGACCGAGGAGCACCCGGTCCGGGTCGAGTTCTGGGGCGACGACGTCGAGGAGGTCCGCTACTTCACCGTCGCCGACCAGCGGTCCCTCGGCCCGGCCGGGCACGGACTCTGGGCCCCGCCGTGCCGAGAGCTGCTGCTGACGCCGCTGGTACGCGAGCGCGCGAAGCAGCTCGCCGCCGAGCATCCCGAGCTGGCGGAGATGCTCGACCGCATCGCCGACGGCCAGGCCGTGGAGGGCATGGAGGCGCTGGCGCCGGTGCTCGTCGACGACCTGCGGCTGGTCCTGCACGAGCTGCCGGCCGGCAGCCATGTCCTGGTCTGCGATCCCGAGCGGGTGCGCACCCGGGCTGCGGAGCTGGTCCGCACGTCCGAGGAGTTCCTCCATGCGTCCTGGGCCGCGGCCGCCGGCGGCGGCACTGCACCGATCGACCTCGGCGCGGCGGCGCTGCGCACGGTCGAGCAGGCCCGCGACGACGCCGCGGGCCTGGGGATGCCCTGGTGGACGCTGAGCCCGTTCGCCGCGGACGCCTCGCTCGGCTCGACCGCCGCGCTGGCCATCGACGCGGCGCCGGTCGAGGAGTATCGCGGCGACACCGACCGGGCCACATCGGACGTCCGCGAGTGGACTCGCCGCGGCTGGCGGGTCGCGATGGTCTTCGACGGTCCCGGCCCGGCGCAGCGTGCGGTGGAGCAGCTCGGCGCCGCTGAGGTGCCGGTGCGCGGTGTGTCGTCGCTGACCGCGGTGCCGGAGGCCGGCTTCGTCACCGTCTCCACCGGCCTGCTGGCCGGGGGCTTCGTCGCGCCCGGGCTCAAGCTCGCCGTGCTGGGCCAGGCGGACATCACCGGCCAGCGCGGCCAGTCGACCCGGGACATGCAGCGGATGCCGTCGCGGCGGCGGCGCAACGCGGTCGACCCGCTCGCGCTCAAGCCCGGCGACTTGGTCGTGCACGAACAGCACGGGGTCGGGCGGTACGTCCAGATGGTCCGGCGGACGGTCAACGGCGGGGAGCGCGAGTACCTCATCCTCGAATACGCCCCCGCGCGCCGCGGCCAGCCCGGCGACCGGCTGTTCGTGCCGACCGACTCCCTCGACCTGCTCACCCGGTACGTCGGCGGAGAGGCGCCCAGCCTCAACCGGCTCGGCGGCGCGGACTGGCAGAGGACCAAGGGCCGGGCCCGCAAGGCGGTCAAGGAGATCGCCGGCGAGCTCATCCGCCTCTACAGCGTGCGGATGGCGACCAAGGGTCACGCGTTCGGCACCGACTCGCCGTGGCAGCTCGAGCTCGAGGACGCCTTCCCTTACACCGAGACGCCCGACCAGCTCGAGGCGATCAACGAGGTGAAGCACGACATGGAGCAGGTCGTCCCGATGGACCGGGTGATCTGCGGGGACGTCGGCTACGGGAAGACCGAGATCGCGGTGCGGGCGGCGTTCAAGGCGGCGCAGGAGGGCAAGCAGGTGGCGGTGCTGGTGCCGACCACGCTGCTGGCCCAGCAGCACTTCGCCACATTCTCCGAGCGGATGGCGCAGTTTCCGGTCACGGTGCGGTCGCTGTCCCGGTTCGACAGCCCGAAGGAGACGCAGGCGACGCTGGCCGGCCTGGTCGACGGCGCGGTGGACATCGTGATCGGCACCCACCGGCTGCTCCAGCCGACCACCCGGTTCAAGGATCTCGGCCTGGTGGTCGTCGACGAGGAGCAGCGCTTCGGAGTCGAGCACAAGGAGTATCTCAAGCAGCTGCGGACGTCCGTCGACGTGCTGTCGATGTCGGCGACGCCGATTCCGCGGACTCTGGAGATGTCGTTGACCGGGATCCGCGAGATGTCGACGATCCTGACCCCGCCGGAGGAGCGGCACCCCGTGCTCACCTTCGTCGGCGCGTACGACGAGAAGCAGGTCGCCGCGGCCATCCGGCGGGAGCTGCTGCGTGAGGGCCAGGTCTTCTTCGTGCACAACCGGGTCGACTCGATCGATAGGGCCGCGGCCCGGCTGCGCGAGCTGGTGCCGGAGGCGCGCGTCGCCGTCGGGCACGGCCAGATGAACGAGGACGCCCTGGAGCGGGTGATGATCGGCTTCTGGGAGAAGGAGTTCGACGTCCTGGTGTCCACCACGATCGTCGAGTCCGGCCTGGACATCCCGAACGCCAACACGCTGATCGTCGAGCGAGCCGACCACTTCGGTCTCTCCCAGCTGCACCAGCTGCGCGGGCGGGTGGGCCGCGGCCGGGAGCGCGCGTACGCATACTTCCTCTACCCGCCGGAGAAGCCGCTGACCGAGACCGCGCTGGACCGGCTGCAGACGATCGCCGCGAACACCGAGCTCGGTGCCGGCATGCATGTCGCGATGAAGGACCTGGAGATCCGCGGCGCCGGCAACCTGCTCGGCGGCGAGCAGTCCGGGCACATCGCCGGTGTCGGCTTCGACCTCTACGTCCGGCTGGTCGGCGAGGCGGTCGCGGACTTCCGCGGCGACGCCCCGCAGGAGGAGGCCGCGGACGTCAAGGTCGACCTGCCGGTGAACGCGCTGCTGCCGCACGACTACATCCCGGGCGAGCGGCTGCGGCTGGAGGCCTATCGGGCGCTGGCCGCGGCCGACTCCGACGACGCGGTGGACGCGGTCCGCGACGAGTTGGCCGACCGCTACGGCCCGCTGCCGGAGCCGGTGGCCAATCTGCTGCAGGTCGCCCGGTTCCGGGCGTTCGCCCGGCGGTACGGCGTGACCGAGGTGTCGCTGCAGGGCTCGGTCGTGCGCTTCTCGCCGCTGTCGCTGCGCGAGTCCCAGGAGATGCGGATGCACCGGCTGTATCCGCGATCGGTGTGGAAGGGCTCGATCGGCACGATCTCGGTGCCGCGGCCGGGCAAGCCGGGGCAGCCGTTGCGGGACGTGCCGCTGCTGGACTGGGCCCGGACGGTGCTCTTCGACGTGATCGGCGAGCCGGAGCCGGCCGCGGCCGGTGCCTGACCCGTCGCCGTGCTCCACAGGAGCACGTGAGAGCCTGTGCCGGTGACCGACGCCGCCGTCTCGCGCCCGTCCGCGCGCGTCTCCGCCGCCAGCCCGTCCGCCGGCGCCTCGTCCGCGGGGGTCCCCGCCGGCACCTTGCCCGCCACGCTGTCCGCCACGCTGTCCGCCACGCTGTCCACCACCGGCCCGCGCCGCCGCCGGGTCGCGGCGGCGGTGGCGCTGTCGGCGACCGCGGCGCTGCTGCTGTCGGCCTGCGGCGACTCGCGGCCCGGCACCGCGGCGGTCGTCGGCGACCAGCGTGTCACCGACGGCGACCTGCAGGACTTGGTCGACCAGTCGCTCAACGCGCCGGGTGTGCGCGCCGCCCTGCCCAACAGCGACTACAAGGGCGACATCGGCGCCTACCGGCGGGCCGTGCTCAACGTCGAGGTCGAGCGGCTGCTCGCCGAGGACGGGGCGCGCCGGCTCGGCATCAGCGTCGACGAGAACGCGGTCGACAGCCGGTACAAGTTCTTCGAGGACCAGTCCGGCGGGTTCGCCGCGTTCGCCTCGGAGCTCGCCTCCCGTCTCGCCGTGTCCCCGACGCTCTATCGGCAGCTGGTGCGGACCGAGGTCATCGAATCCGAGATCGGCTACACCAAGGGCGGGGTGAAGCGGCCGACCGATCAGCAGCTGCA
Organism: uncultured Actinomycetota bacterium; assembly: GCA_963803135.1. GTDB lineage: Bacteria > Actinomycetota > Actinomycetes > Mycobacteriales > CADCTP01 > CADCTP01. Next base: position 37,914 of record CAWDLH010000002.1, read on the forward strand.
GGCGCTCTACCAGCAGTACCTGCCGACCGCGACCTCGGCGACGCTCAGCCTGGTCCAAGTGCCGAGCCAGGCCGTCGCCGATCAGGCTGCCGCCCAGCTGAAGCAGGACCCGTCGCAGTTCGCCGCGGTCGCCGCCCGGTACGCCGGGTCTGGCTCGCAGACCGCGCCGCAGCCGCAGAAGTATGCCCTCAGCCGGCTGCCGGCCGACCTCGCCGCTACGCTGCAGAAGACGCCGAAGAACGAGATCTTCCCGTACGCGCTGGCCAACGGCGGCGCCACGGCGTACTTCGTCATCCGGTTCGGCGGGATCGAGACCCCGTCGCTGGAGCAGGCACGGCCGCAGCTGGAGGCGCAGACCCTGCAGCAGGCGGCCACCGCGGGCCAGAAGTATCTGCAGGGTGTGGCCGGCGATCTCGGCGTGGACGTCAACCCGCGCTACGGGACGTGGAAGCAGGACCAGCTGGCGATCACCGACTTCGTGAATCCGGTGATCAAGCCGACGCCGTCGCCGGCGGCCACGTCGGGCGGCACCCTCCCTGGCGACGGGACCAGCGGCGGCAGCGGCACGCAGCCCTCGCCGACACCGAGCGGCTGACCGGGTCGGCGGCCGCGCCGGACCGACGGTGGCCGCCGTACCGTGGTCGCCGTGGACCGGCTGCTCATCGTCACCTCGTCGCCGCGACTGCCTGCCGGGCTGCTGTCCTGGCCTGCGTGGGAGGCGCTGCGCTGCGGGCCGGTGCACGCCCTCGACCCGGGCGGCGCCCAGGCGCAGGCGATCCGCGCCGCGGGCGTCGACGTCCGCGAGGCGCCGGCCGGCGGGGACGCGGCCGCCTTTCGCGCGCTTGCCGGCGGTGGGCGCACCGCGGTATGGCTGGCGAGCCCGGACGGCGACCCCGAGTTCACCACTGCGCTGGTCGAACTTGTCGCCGCCGACCCGGACGCCGAGCTGGAGACCGTGGCCGGCTCGTGGGATCCGCCCGGTGCCCGGCTGCTCGACGTCGTCGCGGTGATGGACCGGCTCCGCTCGCCCGGCGGCTGCCCGTGGGACGCAGAGCAGACCCACCAGTCGCTCGCCCCGTACCTGCTGGAGGAGTCGTACGAGCTGCTCGAGGCGATCGAGCTGGACGACCTGGCGCACCTGCGCGAGGAGCTCGGGGACGTGCTGCTGCAGGTGGCCTTCCACTCTCGGCTGGCCCAGGAACGGCCGGAGCCGGAGCGGTTCTCGGTTGACGACGTCGCCGCCGACCTGGTGGCCAAGCTGATCCGGCGGCACCCGCACGTGTTCGCCGGCCGCGACGTCGCCAGCGCGGCCGACCTGGCCGCGAACTGGGAGGCGATCAAGGCGGCGGAGAAGCTGCGCGAATCGGTCACCGACGGCGTGCCGACGGGCCAGCCCGCGCTGGCACTCGCGGCCAAGCTGCAGCGCCGCGCGCAGAAGGCCGGGCTGGACGTCGCCGGGCCGGCCGGGGACGGCCTGGGGGCACGGCTTTTCTCGCTGGTCAGCGAGGCGGTGGGCGCCGGAGAGGATCCGGAGGCCGCGCTGCGGGCGACCGCTCGGGCCTATCGGGACGCGGTCCGTACGGCCGAGGGCGTACCGGCGACCGACCGCTGACCGGGGGCTCATGTCGGGTCCGAACCACGGACGGTCGGCACCCAGAACAGGGCCGCGCCGGTCAGCACGGTGGCGAGCAGAAAGCTGATCTTGCCGCCGTCGTCCACGTACGCCCAGAGCAGGCCGAGGATCGGCGCCGCCGCGAGCAACCCGGCGTCGGCGCGGAACTGCTTGGTCAGCGGGAGGTCGGTGCCGACCACGCGGTCGGTGCGCTCCGGGTCGACGCCCTCGCGGTCGATCTCGCCGCGCGGTGGCCGCGTGCGGCGGTGCCCGGCCTGCCAGACGCGCGTGCCGCCGATGTCGAACGTGACGACGCGATCGCGCCCAGGGCGGCCGTGCACCAACGCCTTCTCGCCCGGCCCGAGGGTCTCCAGCACCGGGTCCCAGTGCACCGAGACCCACCAACTCCGGCCGGCGTCCTCAACCAGCAGCCAGGCGCGCCGGGTGATGCCGAACCGGGACCGCACGTACGACACCGGCAGGGCGGTCGCCGGTCTCCGCTCCGCGGCCAGGCGGCGGGCAACGTGCACTGCGCTCGCGGCCACCACGCCGAGCATGAGCAGCGCCGACAGCACGATCCCGAAGCCGAGGTCGGTCAGCCGTCTCGTGGTGTCATCGCCGCTGACGAACACCCGGCTGGGGTCGCCGGGCTGGTAGTGCAGGGCCACCTGCGATCCGACCGCGACGGTGGACCGGCTGGCGCTGTGCACAGTCGACGTATGCCGCGTGCCGGCGGCGTCGGTCCACGTCAGCTCGATCCCGCGGCGGTCGTCGCCGAGGCCGGTGTGCTGCACGGTCGCGGTCGCTTCTCCGGTCGCGGCGCGCACCGGCGCGGACTCGTCCGCGAGCCGGACGGCAAGCAGGATGATCACTATCGGTCCCACCACGAGCAGGGGGATTAGGCCGAAGATCACGTGCCGGACCGGCCGGCGGCGCCAGAGGGCAATCACGGGCCGGACTATGCAGTCCCGGCGAGGCGCCCGCAAACGGCTGTCCACAAGCGGCGCGCTCATCCACAGATCGGCACGCGTCCCTGGATCGAGGGCTGACGACGACTACGCTCTGAGCGTTCGTCCCACCGACAAAGGAGTGCTTCCGTGGCCACCATCGAGGCCGTCGGCGCCCGCGAGATTCTCGATTCGCGCGGCAATCCCACCGTGGAGGTCGAGGTCGCGCTCGACGACGACACCATCGGTCGGGCGGCCATTCCGAGCGGGGCGTCGACCGGTCAGTTCGAGGCCGTCGAGTTGCGCGACGGCGGCGAGCGCTACGGCGGAAAGGGCGTGCAGAAGGCCGTGACGGCGGTCCTCGACGACATCGCGCCCGGACTGGTCGGCTTCGAGGCGACCGAGCAGCGGCTGGTCGACCAGGAGCTGATCGATCTCGACGGCACGCCGGACAAGTCCCGGTTCGGGGCCAACGCCGTGCTCGGCGTCTCCCTGGCCGTCGCACGCGCGGCGGCGGAGTCGGTCGGCCTGCCTCTGTTCCGATACGTCGGTGGCCCGACCGCGCATCTGCTGCCGGTCCCGATGATGAACATTCTCAACGGCGGCTCCCACGCGGACAGCAATGTCGACGTTCAGGAGTTCATGATCGCGCCGATCGGCGCGCCGACGTTCGCCGAGGCGCTGCGGTGGGGCGCGGAGACCTACCACGCGTTGAAGTCTGTGCTGAAGGGCAAAGGCCTGTCTACCGGCCTCGGCGACGAGGGCGGCTTCGCGCCCAGCCTGCCGACCAACCGCGACGCGCTGGATCTCATCGTCGAGAGCATCCAGAAGGCCGGCTTCACCGTCGGCCGCGATGTCGCGCTGGCACTCGACGTGGCCGCGAGCGAGTTCCACGGCGCCGACGGCTACGCGTTCGAGGGCAGGACCCGCAGCGCCGACGACATGATCGCGTATTACGAGGGGCTCGTCTCGGCCTACCCCATCGTCTCCCTCGAGGACCCGCTCGACGAGGAGGACTGGGGCGGCTGGGCCCGGATCACCGCAGTGCTGGGCGGGCGGACTCAGATCGTCGGTGACGACGTGTTCGTCACCAACCCCGAGCGGCTCGCCCGCGGGATCCGCGAGCAGTGCGCCAACGCGCTACTGGTGAAGGTCAACCAGATCGGCACTCTCTCCGAGACGCTCGACGCGGTCGCCTTGGCGCACCGTTCCGGCTACCGCTGCATGATAAGCCACCGTTCCGGCGAGACCGAGGACACCACAATCGCCGACCTCGCGGTGGCGACCGACTGCGGACAGATCAAGACGGGGGCGCCGGCCCGCTCCGACCGCGTGGCGAAGTACAACCAGCTCCTGCGGATCGAGGAGGAGCTGGACGACGCTGCGCGGTACGCAGGGGCCGGCGCCTTCCCCCGGTTCGACCCGGGCAGCCCGGCCTGATGTCTCGTCGGGCGGCCGGTCGACCCGGAGGTCCGGCGCGGAGTGGACCCGGCTCGAGCCGCGGCGCCCGCTCCGCTCCGGCCGGCCGGCGCGGCTCGACCCGGCCGGCCCGCCGCCGGTCGGCAATGTCCACTTCGGACAGCGATACGTCCTCGGGGCCAGCGCCGACCCGGCGGGCACCCGGTGGGCTGACCGGCCGGGCGGCGGTGCTCGGCCTGGTGGTGTGCGCGCTCGTGCTGAGCCTGGCCTACCCGGCTAAGGAGTTCCTCGCCCAGCGCGGCGAGATCGGCCGGCTCCGTGCGGAGCAGGCACAGGCACAGGCACGGGTGGCGGCGTTGGAGGAGCGCGAGCAGCAGCTGAGCGATCCGGCGTACGTGAGAGCCCAGGCGCGGGCTCGACTGCACTACGTGCTGCCGGGCGAGACCGTCTACGTCGTCGTTCCCCGGTCGGCTGGCGGAAGTGAGGACAGTGCCGAGCCCGACCTGCCGACGGCCAGCCAGGGTGGGTCCTGGTACGGGCGGCTCTGGGAGACCGTCCGGTCCGCGGACGGCTCGGATCCGTGATGCCCGATCCAGCCGGCGGAGCGGCGGCGGAGGATCGGGCGGCGGTGGCGGCGCAGTTGGGGCGGCTGCCGCGGGCGATGCGGGCGGTCGCGCATCGGTGCCCGTGCGGGTTGCCTGACGTCGTCGAGACCTCACCGCGGTTGCCAGACGGCACGCCGTTCCCGACGCTCTACTACCTGACCTGCCCACGGGCAAGCGCGGCGGTCGGTCGGCTGGAGGCCTCCGGGGTCATGCGGCAGATGGCCGAGCGACTGCGCACCGACCCCGCCCTCGCGGAGGCCTACCGTGCGGGGCACGAGGCGTACCTGGCCCGCCGGGCGGAACTGGGTGACGTGCCGGAGATCGCCGGGATCAGCGCCGGCGGGATGCCGACCAGGGTGAAGTGCCTGCACGCGCTGCTCGCCCATGCGCTCGCCGCCGGTCCCGGCGTGAACCCGCTCGGCGACGAGGTCCGGGCGGAGATCAGGCCGTGGTGGGCGGCCGGGCCCTGCGTGTCGACCGGGGAGGCGACCTGACCCGGATCGCCGCCATCGACTGCGGCACCAACTCGATCAGGCTGCTCATCGCCGACCACGACGCGGCCGTCGACACGCTGACCGATCGGCTGCGGCGCGCCGAGCTGGTCCGGCTCGGGCAGGACGTCGACCGCACCGGCCGGCTCGCGTCGGAGGCGCTCGAGCGCGCCAGGGTCGCACTCGCCTCGTACGCGGCCGATTGCGAGCGGGCGCGGGTCGACCAGGTGCGGATGGTCGCCACCAGTGCTACCCGCGACGCCGCCAACCGCGAGGACTTCCGCGCGATGGTGCTGCGGACGCTGGGCGCGGAGCCCGAGGTGATCTCCGGGCGCGAGGAGGCCGAGCTCTCGTTCGTCGGCGCCGTGCGCGAGCTGACTGACGCCGCGCCGCCGCGGCTGGTCGCCGACATCGGCGGCGGGTCCACCGAGCTGGTGCTCGGAAGCGGCTCAGTAGAGGCGGCGTGCAGCATGGACATCGGCTCCGTCCGGTTGACCGAACGGCACCTGCGCGACGACCCGCCCACCGCTGAGCAGGTCGCGGCCGCCGAGCGGGACCTGCGCGACGCGCTTGTCGCTGCCCGCCGGGACGTACCGATCGAGCGGGCCCGGACGTTCGTCGGTGTCTCCGGCACCGTCACCACCGTCTCGGCGCTCGCGCAGGGCCTGGAGCGCTACGACCCGGACCGGACCCACCACAGCCGCATCCCTGCCGCGGCGGTGCGAGAGACCTCCGACTGGCTGCTGCGCAGCACGCATGCCCAGCGGGCAGCGAAGGCCGTGATCCAGCCCGGCCGTGTCGACGTCATCGGCGCCGGCGCGCTCATCCTCCGGGTCCTCACCGACGAGACCGGCGCGGCCGAGGTCGTCGTGAGCGAGAAGGACATCCTGGACGGCATCGCATGGTCGATCGTCGAGAAGGGGTGAGGCATGGTCCGCAGCGTCGCCAGCGGCTGACGCGGTTCCTCGACCACCACGAGGCGCGACGGGCGCGTTCGGAGCCGTGGGGGTGCCGTTCGGCGGCTGCGGCACCGGGAGGATCGTCGGGTGGGGATGGCGGACTGTGAGGGTCGGACCCGTCCGGCTCCCGGGAGAGGTAGGACGCCGGACGGGTCCTGGTCGGCGATCGTCACGCGCCAGCGGCGTCCTCCACGCCCGGCGGCAGCTTGCCGGTCAGCGACTTCCAGGTCGCTGCGGCGCCGCGGGCGGCAACCAGCCGGGCCGCGGCCACGGCGATACCGGACACCGCTGCCCACATCAGCGCTTCCGACCACCCCGTGCCGGGCGCCGCGGGGTTCTTCGGCGGATCGTCGTGCCTCGTCTTTCGCCAGCCAGTCTCGATCGCCTTGCGGACGGCGATGCCCGCCGGCACCGCGAACGCCGCCGCGACGATCTTCCAGCCGATCCTGCCGGCCGCTTCAGCCACTGGTCATCCTCCTCCAACACGGTGTGCTCCGGCGAGTACCCGAGGCAACGAGGGGTAACACATCCCGCGTGGTCGAGAAGCTCAAGAAGGGCGACAAGGTCGAGTGGTCCAGCCACGGCGGCACCGCCAGCGGTGAGGTCGAGAAGGAAGTTACCGAACGAACCGAAGCCACCGGACGTACGGTCGCCGCCGCGAAGGACGACCCGCAGTATCTCGTCAAGAGCGAGAAGAGCGGCGGGGAAGCAGTGCACAAGCCGTCCGCACTGCGCAAGAAGATCTGACCGTGCCCGACGACGACCGCGATGAGGCATACGACCGGTTCACGGACGCCGTCAACATGACCAATCCGACTGGCCAGGTGGCTCGGAACGGACGAGTCGAGGGTCCGTCGGGATGAAGGCCGGCGGGAGAGAGGAAGACCTCCACCGGCGGCGGTGAGTCGTCTGGGCACGAAACCAGCCGGATGATCGTCGCCGTCCTGGAGAACAGGAAGTCCGAGCTGACCGATGCGGATGTCACGCAGATGCACCGGGTCACCGGCTACGTGCACCGGCACCTGGCCCAGAAGCCGTCCGAAGAGGACGTCGAACAGTCGGGCTGGCGCTACTCGCTGATTGAACTGGGGTCAACTACCCGTTGAAGCGGTAGCTGCGTGAACCTCGCGGCGATCGCGGAGAATTCGGTGGCGACCTGACTGCGAGGCCGTCACGGTGGCCGCATGGCAACGCGGTTCGCGGACATGTTCGTCGACCTCGATCAGGACCGACGGACGGAGCCGCCCGGTCAGGCCGACGAGACAGCGACACTGCTCGGCTTCCTGCGCTGGCAGCGGGAGACGCTGGAGCTCAAGTGTGCGGGACTGGATCCTGAACAACTGGCCCGCCGTTCCCTGCCGCAGTCGAACCTGTCGCTGCTCGGCCTCGTCCGGCACCTGGCGGACGTCGAGCGGGGCTGGTTCCGCCGCGACCTGGCCCGCGAGGATGCGCCCCGCCGGTTCAGCAGCAGGGACGCCCCGGACGGCGACTTCGACGGCGCGGTGGCGGATCCGGCCGTGGTCGCGCAGGCGTGGTCGGCGTGGCGGGAGGAGGTCGCGTACGCGGATCAGTTCGTCGCCGCCACGCCCGACCTGATGGCGGTCAGCGTGGACGACCCGGATCGCGGACCGCTCTCCCTGCGCTGGGTGCTCGTGCACATGATCGAGGAGTACGCGCGGCACCTCGGGCACGCGGACGTGCTGCGCCAGCTGATCGACGGTCGCGTCGGTCAGTGACCGAACGGCATAGGCGGTCGAGGCGACGAGTTCCGGCTGGTCGCCGAGGGCATGTTCGGCGACCCGCGCGACCACCGCCGCCGGGATGTCGTCCAGGTCGTACGTGCTGTGACCGTCGCGCGGGAGGACGACGCCGAGGCCGCGGGCCAGTGCACTGCGGGTGGTTGCGCTGACGCACATCTCGGACAGCACGCCGCAGACGGCGATCCGACGCACCTGCCGATCCGCCAGCAGCTCGCCCAGCGGCGTGTCGGCGAAGCCGTCGTCGGTGCCCTTCCGGACGACGGCGCCGCCGGCCAGCGCGAGCTCCCAGCCGGGCCTGCCCGGCTCGTCGACCTGTCCGGGCGGGCCATCATTCTGCAGTTGCACGACGAGCGCTCCGGTGTCGATCGCCCGCCGGATCAGCTTCTCGACCCGCTCGGTCAGCGCCGCCGCACCGGCGACCGCCTGCGGTCCGGTCAGCAGCCCGCGCTGCATGTCGACGACGACCAACGCCTGGACCGGTTCGGTCACCGGCCGGCCACCAGGATCGCAACCCGAACGTCCTCCTCGAACGGACCGGGGCCGAGGGCGTCGCGCAGCCCGGCTTCGAAAGTGAGGTCGGTCGGCAACGACCCTGGCGACAGTGCGGAGTACACGTTGCCCACTATGCGCTCGAACGAATGGGTCTCCTGGTAGCCGAGCACGACCTCGGTCGCGGTGCGCCATCCGGTCGCGGCGAGCTCGGCCCGGTAGCGGGCGCGGCTGTCCGCGTCCGTCCCGCAGGCCGAGCGCGGCGTGGTCCCCAGCCACCTCCCGAGGTACGCGTTGAGCGCGCGGGACCACGGCAGATCGCGAAGCCACAGCGGGCTTCCGTTCGCGATGATGGCGAGTCGGGCGCGCCGGGGCATTCTGGTCGCGAGCGCCGTGAACAGCGGCAGCCGGTCGACGAGGTGGATCGCCTGCGCGACCGTCATCGCGTCGAGGTCGGTCAGCAACGGCAGCCGGATCACCTCGCGGTCGTCGGCGAGCAGCCAGGCCACCGGTGCGCCGCCGGATCGGGACCGGGCGAGCGCGAGCATGTCGGGGCACGGGTCGGCGCCGATCACCCGGTCGTATCGGCCGGCCAGGGGCACGGTCAGCTGCCCGGTGCCGCAGCCGAGGTCGAGCACGGAAGCGTCGCGCGGCAGGCCGAGCGCGTCGACGAGCAGGTCGACGACGGGTGCCGGGTAGCCCCGGCGGTGCTCGGCATACGCGGCCGCGACGGGGCCGGAGAACTCCATGTCCCGCAGGCTGCCCGTCACTCGCGCCGCAGCCACACTGGTTCCGCTCAGGGCGCACAGTCGCCGGCGTGCGGGGTTGCGCGGAGAGGATCGGGCGGTGGCGTACGGTGCCGGCATGGCGAGCCGCCGTCGGTCCGGAGTCTCGCCGGTGGGCGGTGCCGCGGTCGGGTCGGGTGTGGCGGGGCAGGAGCGGGGGGCTTCGGTGGCGCCGGGGTCGGGTTGGCCGGGGGATTCGGCGGGCGGTGCCGCGGTCGGGTCGGGTGTGGCGGGGCGGGAGCGGGGGGCTTCGGTGGCGCCGGGGTCGGGGTGGCCGGGGGATTCGGCGGGCGGTGCCGCGGTCGGGTCGGGTGTGGCGGGGCAGGAGCGGGCGGCTTCGGTGGCGCCGGGGTCGGGGTGGCCGGGGGACCCGGCGGACGAGCGGACGCCGGTCGCAGCCGACGCTGCGGCGGTGCGGGCGCTCACGCAGGTGTCCACTATGGACGAGCTCGACGCGCGGGTGTCGGTCTGCCGGGCATGCCCGCGTCTGGTCGCCTGGCGCGAGGAGGTCGCGCTCATCCGACGCGCCGCCTTCGCCGCGGAGGCGTACTGGGGCCGGCCCGCCCCGGGCTTCGGGCCGGTCGGTGCCCGGATCGCGGTGCTCGGCCTCGCGCCGGCCGCGCACGGCGCCAACCGCACCGGACGCGTCTTCACCGGCGACCGCAGCGGCGACTGGCTCTACTCCGCGCTGCACCGCGCCGGCCTGGCCAACCAGCCGACCTCGGTCCACGCCGGCGACGGGCTCGCGCTGCGGGACGTGCGGGTGGTCGCCTCGGTCCGCTGCGCCCCGCCGGCCAACAAGCCGACCCCGGGCGAGCGGGACACCTGCCGGCCCTGGCTGGTCCGCGAACTGCAGCTGCTACGGCCGACGCTGCGGGTGATCGTCGTGCTCGGCGCGTTCGGCTGGCAGTCGTTGTGGCCGGCGTTGAAGGACGCCGGGCTGGCCGACGTGCCTACACCTCGCCCAACCTTCGCCCACGGTGCCGAGGTACAGGTCGACGGGCTGACGGTGCTCGGCTGCTACCACGTGTCGCAGCAGAACACATTTACCGGCAAACTGACCGAGCCGATGCTCGACGCCGTGTTCGCCCGCGCCCGAATCGTGACGGAATCAGGTACGGAATCGAGTCGAACAGATGTGGGACGCTGATCCGGTGCGGGGAGCGCGAGATACGGCGCGACTGATCGCGGTCGCGGTCGTCGTGCTGAGCGCGCTCACGCTGGTGGCGCTCGCCGCCCGGAGCTATCGGGCCCCCACGCTCGCCCCCAAGCCGGCCGCGACGACCCCGGTCGTCGTGCCGCCGGGGGCCGGTACCCGGACGCCGGTGCCGGACGCCGGCCAGGCCGCGCCGACCCAGCAGACGCCGCTGCACCAGCCGAACTGGGCGATCTGGTTCGTGGCGATCCTGGCTGTCGCCCCGCTGCTGATCGCCCTGGCCCTCTCTCCGGCGATGCTCTGGATGCCGGCCGGCGGGTTCTGGTTCGGCCGGCGGCGCCGGAAGCCGGCCGAGCCGCCGGAGGACGAGGACGAGGTCAGCCCGCCGGCCCTGGCCGACGCGCTGGCCGAGGGCCTGCGCGAGCTGGACCAGGGCGGTCCGGGTGAGGGTGTGATCGCCTGCTGGGTGCAACTGGAGCGCGCGGCCGCCGACGCCGGCACCCACCGCGCCGCCCCGGACACGGCATCCGAGCTGGTCGGCCGGCTGATCGACCGGCACCCGGTCTCGTCCGGTCCGCTGCTGCGGTTGGCCGACCTCTACCGGGAGGCCCGCTACTCCCGGCACGAGCTGCCCGAGTCGGCCCGTACGGAGGCGCGGGCGGCGCTGGAGCAGCTGCGGGCCGAGCTCGAGGCCAGCCCGGTGGGGTCGCGATGAGCCCGCAGGATGTGGTCCTCCCCGTGCTCGCCGGTGCGCTCGCCGGCGGCGGCCTGTGGGCGGCCGCGTTCGCCGTGGACTACCGGGCCGCGCCGGCGCTCTGCGTCGTCGTCGGGTTCGCGGTCGGGCTGTCCTGGCTGCTGGCCCGGCAGGTGATCCCGCCGCCCGAGCCGTTGCCGCCGCCGCCGCCGGACGAGACCCGCGACGAGGGGCTGCTGCTGCTCACCTCGCTGGAGAGCCGGCTGTCCTGGGGCGGCGCCGACCCGGACCGGTTCCGCGACCGGGTCCGGCCCGAGCTGGTCGCGCTGGCCGCCGACCTGCTCCGTACCCGACGCGGCATCGACCTGCGCACCGAGCCCGACCGTGCCCGAAGCATCTTGGGAGAACCACTGTGGCAGTTGATCAGCCGTACGCCGACACGCAGCCCGAGCCGCGCCGAGCTGTCCCGACTGGTGGACGCGCTGGAACGGATCTGACGCCGCTGGCGCTGGCCGACGTCTGGGCGGCCGGCAAGGCGGTGCTCGACTCGGTCGAGCAGGTCGTGGTCGGCAAGCGGCACTCGCTCACGCTGGTGCTGGCCGGCATCCTCGCCGGCGGCCACGTGCTGCTCGAGGACTACCCGGGACTCGGCAAGACGCTCGCGGCCCGGTCGCTGGCGCAGACCCTCGGGCTCGACTTCCGCCGGCTGCAGTTCACCCCCGACCTGCTGCCGAGCGACGTGACCGGCTCGTTCGTCTACGACCAGCGGGCAGGTGAGTTCTCGTTCCGGGCCGGGCCGCTGTTCTGCGGGCTGCTGCTCGCCGACGAGATCAACCGCACCCCGCCGAAGACCCAGTCGGCGCTGTTGGAGGCGATGCAGGAGCGGCAGGTCACGGTGGAGGGGACGACGTTCCAGCTGCCCGAGCCGTTCCATGTGATCGCGACCGCGAACCCCATCGAATATGAGGGGACCTACCCGCTGCCCGAGGCGCAGCTGGACCGCTTCCTCATGCGGATCGGGTTCGGTTACCCGGACCGGTCCGAGGAGCTGGACGTGCTGCGCCGGCGCATGGCCCGGCAGCGGGAAGCGACCGAGCTCGACCCGGTGCTCGACGCCGAGGGGCTGCTGCGGGCTCAGCGGGCCGTCGAGCAGGTCGAGGTCGAGGACACCGTCGCCGGCTACTGCGTCGACCTCGCCGCCGCGACCCGGACCCGCCAGCAGGTGCTGGTCGGCGCCTCCCCGCGCGGAGCGCTCGGCCTGCTGCTGGTCGCGCGGGCGCTGGCGGTGCTGCGACGGCGGGACTACGTGACCCCGGAGGACGTCAAGGCGGTCGCGCTCGCGGTGCTCGCACACCGGCTCACGCTCAAGCCGGAGATGTGGCTGCGCCGGGTCTCGCCGCAGGACGTGGTCCGGGAGGTGCTCGGCCAGGTGCCGACCCCGCCGACGGCCGTCCGCACCGCGGTGCCGGTCCGCTGAGCGATGGCCGAGTCCGCAGACCGGGACGGGACCGGACGAGGTGGCGGCGGGGCACACTGGCGACCGACCGCGGCGCTGGCCCGGGCGGTCGTCCTCGGCGCGGCGCTGCTGCTGCTGGCCGTGCTGCTGCGCCGGGCGGACCTGGTCGTCCTGGCCGCGCCGCTGGTGCTCGGCGCCGTCTTCGGGCTGGCCGGCCGGCCGGTCGCCGGTCCGGAGGTGCGGCTGCGGGTGCCGGCCGACGCGCTGCTCGAGGGCGGCCGGGCCAAGGTCGTCGCCTCGGTGACCGCGATGGACGGGTTGGACGTCGCCGCGGTGTACCTGGAGCTGCCGCCGGACCTGGAGGCGATGCCCCGCACCGCGGCCGTGCCGGTCGCGGCCGGCAGCGGGCCGACCGAGGTCGAGTTCCGGGTACGGACGGTGCGCTGGGGCCGGCGGCAGGCCGGTCCGGCCGTGGTCCGGGCGACCGCGGGCGCCGGGATGCTGAGCTGGCCGCCGGTGCGTACGGAGACCGCGACGCTGACGACCTGGCCGCTGCGCGACGGGTTCGACGCCGCCGACACCGTGCCGCGGGCGGAGGGTCCGGTCGGCGGGCACGTGTCGCGCCGGCCGGGAGAGGGCGGCGACCTGGCCGGGGTGCGGCCGTTCGTGCCGGGCGACCGACTGCGCCGGATCAACTGGCGGGTCACCGGACGCACCGGCCTACTGCACGTCACCTCGACGTACTCGGACCGCGACGCGGAGGTGCTGCTGCTGCTCGACAGCGCGCAGGACCTCGGCCGGGCGCCCGAGTCCTCGTTGGACATCGGGGTGCGGGCGGCCGCCGCGATGGCCGAGCACTACCTGCGGGCCGGCGACCGCGTCGGCCTGGTCGACCTGGGCCGGCCGCAACGCCGGGTCCCGCCGCGCAATGGCCGCAGCCACCTCGTGCGGCTGCTGGACGTGCTGATGGACGCGCGTCCGGGACGGGACCAGCGCGGTGACCCGGCGACCGCGGAGGCGGCCACGCTCGGCTCGCCGCACGCGCTGGTCGTGCTACTCAGCCCGCTCACCCACCCGGCCGGGCTGGCCGCGGTCGCCGCCGCGGCTCGGTCCGGCCGGTCGGTGATCGCGGTCGACACGCTGCCACCGGACCTGCACCCGGACCGGCGCAGCGAGTGGACGCCGCTGGCGTTCCGGATCTGGCGGCTGCGCCGGTCCGCCGACCTGGACCGGCTGGCCGAGCTCGGCGTCCCGATCGTGCCCTGGGGCGGTGCCGGCTCGCTGGACGAGGTGCTCCGGGACGCGACCCGCGCCTCCCGGGCGGCCCGGGCGGTGCGATGAGCTGGCTGCGGAGCTGGTCGCGGGCGGTGCTCGCGGTACGGGCGGTGCTGCTGGTCGCGGGCGCCGGCGCACTGGCCGGCGCCGGCTGGGGCGGCGGCTTCCCGCTGGTGGGGGTCATCGTCGGCGCCCTCGGGCTGCTCGCCGCGCTGATCCAGCCGGGCGGGCTCGGGCCGGCGGTGGTGGTCGGCGGCGCCGCAGCGGCGTGGGTGCTGCGGTACGGCGGAGACCCGGCGCCGGCGGCCGGCACGGCGCTGCTCGCGCTTGCCCTGGCCGTGCACCACCAGGCCGCCGCGCTGGGCGCCGCGCTGCCGGCGACCGCGCGGGTCGACCGGGTGGTGCTGGTCCGATTCGCCGGGCACGGCGGGCTCGTGCTCGCACTGTCCGCGGCGGTCGGCGCGCTCGCCCTCCTGCTGGCCCGCCCGGCCGGGTCCTCCGCGCTCGAGCTGCTCGGGGTCGTCGCGGTGGTGATCGCGGTCACCCTTCCGGTGCTGCTCAGCCGGTCGGCTCCGGGTAGGTCCGGCCGGCTCCGGTAGGGCCGGCGATGGCTGGGTACCCTCGGGCTCATGCCGGACAGGCCGCACATTCTCATCGTCGGCGGCGGGTACGTCGGGATGTACACCGCCCTGCGGCTGCAGAAGCGCCTGCGCCGCAACGAGGCCCGGATCACGGTCGTCGACCCGCAGAACTACATGACGTACCAGCCGTTCCTGCCGGAGACCGCGGCCGGGTCGCTGGAGCCCCGGCACGTGGTCGTCCCACTGCGCAAGGTGCTCAAGCGCTGCCGAGTGGTGACCGGAATGGTCACGGGCATCGACCACGCGAGCCGGACCGTGACCGTCCTGCCGGTGGAGGGCCCCGAGGAGCGCCTCACGTACGACCAGATCGTCGTCGCGCCCGGCTCGGTGGTCCGGACGCTGCCGATCCCCGGCCTGGCCGAGTGCGGGATCGGGTTCAAGACCGTGGGCGAGGCGATCTACCTGCGCAACCACGTGCTGTCCCGGCTGGACTACGCGGCCTCGGTCAGCCACCCCGAGCACCGCCGCCGGGCGCTGACGTTCGTGTTCATCGGCGGCGGCTACGCCGGGATCGAAGCGTTCGCCGAGCTGGAGGACATGGCCCGCTACGCGACGCGCTACTACGACGAGGTCACGCCGGACGACATGCGCTGGATACTCATCGAGGCGACCGGGCGGATCCTGCCCGAGGTCAGCGTGCCGATGGCCGAGTACACGGTGCAGCAGCTGCTCAAGCGCAATATGGACGTCCGGCTCGACACCAGGGTCGAGTCGCTGACCGGCGGGCACGTCGTGCTCTCCGACGGCGAGGAGTTCGACGCCGAGACGATCGTGTGGACGGCCGGGGTCAAGCCCAACCCGGTGCTGACCCGGACCGACCTGCCGCTGGACGAGAAGGGCCGGTTGCGGTGCAAGGCCGACCTGCGGGTCGACGGGGTCGTGGGCGCGTGGGGCGCCGGGGACTGCGCCGCGGTGCCCGACCTCACCAGCCCGGGCGCGTTCACCGGCCCGTCGGCGCAGCACGCGGTGCGGCAGACGAAGACGCTCGCGGCCAACATCGTCGCCGCGCTGCGCCGCCGGAAGCTGGCCGACTACCGGCACAAGTACGTCGGCTCGGTCGCCAGCCTCGGCCTCTACCGCGGCGTCGCCGAGGTGTACGGGATCAAGCTGCGCGGCTGGCTGGCCTGGTTCATGCACCGCACGTACCACCTGTCCCGGGTCCCGACGGTCAACCGCAAGGTCAGGGTGCTGGCCGACTGGACGCTGGCCATCTTCTTCCCGCGGGAGGTGGTCTCGCTCGGCCAGCTGCAGCAGCCGCGGCGGGAGTTCGAGCTGGCCGCGCTGCCCGATCCGGCGACGCTCCCGGGGGCGGGCCGAGAGGCGAGCTAGCTAACGCACGCTGCCCACGGTATAGACGGCGGGCCGGGCCTGCAGCGCGGCCAGCGCCGTCGGCGGCTGCGCCTGCATCCAGGCGATCACGTCCCGGTACGGCACGCAGAGCGTCTCCGGCTTGCGGCAGGTCTCCTCGACGAAGTGGGCCAGCGCGTCGGTGTAGGCGTTGCCGTTCCACGAGTTGAAGTGGTTGCCGAGCACGAGCGGCGCGCGGTTGCCGTCGTACGCGGCCCGGTACATGGCACGGTACGTCCTCAGCACCTGGTCCGAGTCCACCCGGGTGTCGCCTGTGGACGGTGGGTTGCCGGTCTGCTTGACCCAGAAGTTGTAGTCCATCGACACCACCCCTGGCCGCAGGGTGCGGCCGGCCAGCGGCACGTACGCCAGCGGGAACTGCCACAGCCCCCACTGGTCCTTGCGCGGCCAGGCGATCCCGTTCGCCGTGCCGCTGCTGTCGTAGCTGAACCCGGCCGCCCTCAGCGCCGGCCGCAGCCGCTCGGGGCGGCCCTCCAGGCACGGCGTCCGTCCACCTCGGACGGACGACGCCGGCACGGTGAGGTCGCGGTGCGAGCGCCAGAACCGGAAGAACTGCCTGAGCTCGGCGGACCAGTCCGCGGTCGTCCACGCGTTCCCGGACGGCTCCGCGCCCGCACAGAAGTGCCCGTTGTAGTGGGTGCCGATCTCCATCCCGGCCGCGTACGCGTCGTCGAGGTCCTCGATGAGTGTGCGGACCTCAGCCGGGCTGTTCCAGCCGCCGAGCGAGCTGGCGCCGGGGGCGTGGCCGGGTCCGGTGTAGTCGGTGCGGTGGTCCCGGTCGAGCAGGTAGACCCCGGACAGGAAGCCGGTGAAGCGCATCCCGGACTTCCGGGCCACTCCCCGCCAGAACGTCCACTTCTGGTGGTCGCCGGCGCCGTCGAAGGAGACGACGACGAACTGCGGCGGCCGCTGCCCCGGCCGGAGCGCGACCGGCTGCACCGCGGGCACCGGCGCGGCGAACGCGTGCGGGCGGTCGACCGCGCCCCGCGAGGGGGCCGGCCGGCCGGTCGTCACCACCACGCCCAGGGCCAGCACGAGCAGGCCGGCGAGCACAACGTTGCTGCGCATGCGTACCTCCCCGGCGGCCGGCGACGGCAACATAGCGTTCTGATCACTCTGGGTGGTGGCACCGCGCCGGGTCGCGACTCGTCCGATCCGCGCAGGAGGCGGCGGGCGTGGAGGCGGCGGGCGTGGAGGCGGCGGGCGTGGAGGCGGCGGGCGTGGAGGCGGCGGGCGTGGAGGCGGCGGGCGTGGAGGCGGCGGGCGTGGAGGCGGCGGGCGTGGAGGCGGCGGGCGTGGAGGCGGCGGGCGTGGAGGCGGCGGGACGTGGGGGCGGCGGGCGTGCAGGCGGCGGGACGCGCGGGCGGCGGGACGTGCGGGCGGCGGGACGTGCGGGCGGCGGGACGTGCGGGCGGCGGGACGTGAAGGTCTGCCCATGACGCAGGTCGCCGACGCCGTGCGGGAGTGCGCCGTGGCCGCGCACGCCGCCGCCGGCAGCATCGCCGCCGCCAGCGCGGGGACCGTCGACGCGGCATTGCTCGCCGTCGCCGAGCGCCTGCTCGACCGGGCCGAGGCGGTCCTGGCCGCGAACAAGGCCGACGTCGACGGCGCCGACCTGCCTCCGGCCATGGTCGACCGGCTGCGGCTCGACGCGGGCCGGCTCGACGGCATGGCCGACCAGCTACGGGTGCTCGCCGAGGTTCCGCACCCCGAGTGGTCCCGGGTGGTGCGCGAGCTGCCCGGCGCGCTGGTCGAGGAGCGGCGCCGGCCGGTCGGCGTGGTCGGCGCGAACTTCGAGGCCAGGCCCAACGTCGTCGTCGACATCGCCTCGCAGCTGCTGAAGTCCCGCAACGCCGGGGTGCTGCGGACCGGCTCGGCCGCGATCGGCTCGGCCGTCGCGCTGGTCGACGAGGTGATCGCGCCGGCGCTCGCCGGCGCCGGGCTCGACCCGGCCGCGGTCCAGCTGGTGCGGGTGCCGGGCCGGGACACCGCCAGGGCGCTGGTGGCCCAGCCCGACCTGGTGCCGCTGGTCATCCTGCGCGGCAGCGGCGACAGCACCCGCGAGCTCACCGCGGAGGCGGCCCGGCACGGCGTGCGCACGCTGGCCCACGCGGACGGCGGCGGGGTGCTCTACCTGGACCGGGCGGCCGACCGGGCGACGGCGCTCGACCTCGTCGAGCAGAGCCTCGACCGGCTCGGCGTCTGCAACCGGCTCAACCTGCTGCTGGTCCACCCGGAGCGCTGGGACGAGCTGGTGCCCGCGGTGGCCGGCGTGCTCGACCGGCTCGGCATCGCCGCCTCGCTGCCCCCGCACGACCACCCGCTCGGGCTGGAGTGGGCGCTGCTGGCCGGCCGCGAGGCGACGGTGACGATCGCGCCGGTCGACGGGCCGACCGCGGCGGCCCGGCTCGCGGACGAGGCCACGTCCGGGCTGGCCGCCGGCATCGCCACCGAGGACCGGGCCGCCGCGGCCGAGTTCCTCGACGCGTACGGCGGGACCGGCGCGTTCTGGAACGTGACCACCCGGCTGCTGGACGGGTTCAAGCTGCTCGGGGTGCCGGAGACCGGGATCAACGTCGACCGGGTGCCCGGCCCGCGCGGCCCGGTCACGTTCCTCGACCTGCATCTGCGACAGTTCGTCGTCACTCCGCGCTGACGACAGCTACCCTCCCCACAGGTGAGGCCCCCGTAGCCCAACGGCAGAGGCTGGCCCCTTAAAAGGGTCTCAGTGTGGGTTCGACTCCCACCGGGGGCACCCGAATCCTTCCGTTATGTCCAGTTCTCGCGCGCTCAGGCACCCGCCTCGACGGCCAGGACCAGCAATGGACGCGCCGGAGAGCTTCACCCACGAGCTGCCGGTCGTCAGCGAGGTGGGCCTCGACCGCGACCGACAACCGCGCGCCGCTTGCGCCATGTGCGGACGTGAGGGCCACGCTGCCCGAGAGACGAGCCCGGTGGGGCGGCGTCGCGGGTCACGCTGCTCTGCTTGAGGATCATCATCGATCAGACCCCTGGGTAGACGGGAGACGCAGGTCGATGAATGGATCGCAGGCGCTGATCACCAGCCTGGTGGACGCCGGCGTCGAGGTCTGCTTCATGAACCCCGGCACGTCCGAGATGCATTTCGTGCACGCGCTGGACTCGGTGCCACGGATGCGAGGCGTGCTGGCGCTGTTCGAAGGCGTCGCCACCGGCGCGGCCGACGGTTACGCGCGGGTGGCCGGCCGTCCGGCTGCCGTGCTGCTGCATCTCGGTCCCGGCTTGGGCAACGGCTTGGCGAACCTGCACAACGCGCGCCGCGCCCGCACGCCGCTGCTGTGTGTCGTCGGCGCGCACGCGACCTACCACGCGCGGTACGACGCGCCGCTCGAGTCCGACCTCGCGGCCGTGGCCCGCACGGTGTCAGGGTGGGTCCACACCTCGGGCACCACGCGCCGGGTCGCGGCCGACGCGATGCGCGCGCTGGCGGCCGCGCAGGCCGACGGGGGGCAGGTCGCGACGCTGATCGTGCCGGCCGACGTGTCGTGGACGGAGGGCGCGCAGACCGCCGCGCCCTGGGCGCCGCCGCCGCTCGTCCCGGCCGCCGCGTCGGCGATCGCCGCGGCGGCGGAGGCCGTCGCGGCCGGGGAGCAGACGATGCTCCTGCTCGGCGGGCGCGCGTTGTCCGCGGCCGGGCTCGAGGCCGCGAGCCGGGTCGCCGCCGCGACCGGCGCCCGGGTGCTGGCCGAGACCTTCCCGGCGCGGATGGAAGCCGGTGCCGGCGTCCCGGCGACCAGGCGGCTGGCCTACCTGGCCGAGCAGGCCGAGCAGCAGCTCAACGGGGTCCGGACCCTCCTCCTCGCGGGCGCCGCGTCGCCGGTGTCGTTCTTCGCCTACCCCGGCCGCGGCAGCGACCTCGTCCCGGACCGGTGCCAGGTCGTGCTCCTGGCCGAGGCCGGCCAGGACGTCGAGGCCGCGCTGGTCGCGCTCGCCGACCGGGTCGCGGCGGACACCGCGGCCGAGCTCGCGGCGTACGGGCCGCCGGCACCCGAGCCCGGTCCGCTCAGCCTGGCGAACCTGCCCGCGGCGATCGCGAGCACCCTGCCCGACGGCGCGATCGTCGTCGACGAGGCCATCACCTCCGGGCTGGGCCTGCCCACCGCGCTCGCCCGCGCCGCGCGGCACACCCTGCTCACCCTCACCGGCGGCGCCATCGGCCAGGGGATGCCGGTCGCGACCGGCGCGGCCATCGCGGCCCCGGACCGCCCGGTCCTCAACCTGGAGGCCGACGGCAGCGCGCTCTACACGATCCAGTCGCTGTGGACCCAGGCGCGGGAGCGGTCGAATGTCACCACAGTCCTCCTCAACAACTCCGCGTACGCCATCCTGCGGATGGAGCTGGCCCGCACCGGCGCGGGCGACACACCCGGCACGGCATCGGCACGCATGCTCGACCTGTCCGACCCCACGCCCGACTTCGTGCACCTCGCGACCGGACTCGGCGTCAGCGCGAGCCGTGCCACCACGGCCGGGGAGCTGGCCGACCAGCTCACCGCCGCCTACACCGAACCAGGCCCGCACCTCATCGAGGCGATCGTCCCGCCCGTCCTCTGATCCCCGCCACCAGCAGCGCCGTGCAACATGTGCTCAGGAGCCGCGATGGTCCTGGGCGTGTCCGACGTGATCTACGGGCTCGAGCCCCCGGCCGACGGTGGAAGCCCGATCGCGGCAGGCTGGCGGAGCCACCCGACGATGCCGTGGTTCGCAGCCCGACGATGACCGCCGGCGTACTGAGAGAGCGGGTTCGGGATCAGTCTCGCCGCTACGTCGAGTTCACGACCGAGCAGTCCGGCTTCAGTCGCTGGGCCCGGTCCGTCCTGGAGGTCGCCGACGACACCGGCTGCGACACCGCCCCGCTGCCCGGCAGCGACCAACGCGAGTCGAGCCCGTCGGCGACACGCACGACCACCGGCATGCGCGGATATCCTGGTCAGTGCCCGTCGGCGGCCATGGCCAGAAGGTTCCAGAACTGCTGTCCGTGCTACGTTCCGCGCTCGTGCCGTTCTGTGTCGTCCCGACCGCCTGGTTGTGACGTGGCCACGGTCGAGGACGTGCGGTGGCTGGGGTCGAGCCTGGAGCGCTCGTACCCGGTTTACGTCCGGGGCCGGCTGAAGTTCCGGGTCAAGCAGATCGTCTACGTGGCGTTCTCGCTCGACGAGACGGAGATGGGTTTCGGGTTTCCCAAGGAGGAGCGGGCGGCGCTTGTCGCGGCGCAGCCGCACCGCTTCCACCTGCCGCGGCCGTCGGACCTGCGGTTCAACTGGGTGGAGGCCGACCTTGCCGCCCTTGACCCGACGGAGGCGCGGGAGTTCGTGGTCGACGCCTGGCGCATGGTCGTGCCGAAGAAGCTCTCCCGCGCCTACGACCTCGCCCATCCCGACGGCCCAGGCTGAGCCGGGGCGTGTTGCATAGACGATCGCCAATCGGTCCGGGTGCGGAGGCTCCGCGCCAGGGTGGGGATCATCACCGTCGCAGCGACCAGGTGTAGCCCGAGGAGGGAGATGGTGGTGGCGGTGTTCGCCCCGGAGAGGACGGGCGGCACCAACGAGATCGCGAGCAGCGACACTGCCGTCCACCCGAATCGCTCGGCGGGGCGGGCGCTCCAGCGAAGAAGAGCGGCGGCAATGACGATGCCCACGACCGAGAAGAAGCCGGTCACCACGGCGAACCCGGTCAACGGGATCGTCTCGCCACCATCGGGGACCTCGAAGTCGACGCCGACGGCCTGGGCAAGCGCAGCGGCGAGGGTGGTGGCCACCATCGCTGCGAGCGTGGCGGAGACGCCGGTGACGGCGAGCCCGCGGAGGCGGTGGGTGTGGCTGATCTGGCCCGATTCCGGGCCTGCGACGACCCCGGTGTCATTCATGTCGTTCCTCCGCCATTCGATAACTGGGCGTACGGGTGCGTTGACTGGCATGTGACGGTCCTGAGCGTCCGAGGACCGGCCCGGGCTCGGCGTCGCGCAGCTCCAGCTGCACCCGCCGGCAGGTGACGACGCCGAACGCGTCGCACCACTCCGCCGCGACCACCGCACACGCGCGCCACCGCGCAGCGCGAGGGTCCACGCCCGGACTATTCGGTGCCGTCCGCCGGCAGGCGCTCCGGCAGCCCGAGCCGCGGGAACTGGTCGTCGTGGAAGGTGACGATCTCGGTGATCGCCCCGCCGGTGACGCGCAGGACGTCGATGGTCAGCGGCAGGTACGCGCCCTCCCGCTTCCGCCAGAGGTAGAAGGCGACGGCGGGCTGCCGGTTCACGGAGGTTGGGACGGCGCGCAGGTGCCCCAGGTCCTGGAAGCCGCTCTCGATCCAGTCGTTCACCACCATGTCGCGGCCGACGTACAGGCCCGGCGTGGGCGGCATCGAGCAGCGGACGTCGTCCCGCAGCAGTGCGGCGAGCCCGTCGATGTCCTTGGCCACGCTGGCGTCGGTATAGCGGCGCACCAGCTCGCGCGTCCCGGCGTCCTGCTCGCTGCCGGTCCAGTCCTGCCGCTCGGTGGCCAGGTGCTCCCGCATCCCTGCGCGGGCCCGCTGCAGCGCGCTGTTCACGGAGTTGACGGAGTCCCCGAGGAGCTCCGCCACGTCCTTCGCCGGCCAGCCGAGCACGTCCCGCAGGATCAGCACGGCCCGCGGGCGCGGCGCGAGGTGCTGGACCGCGACCAGGTACGCCAGCTCGATCGTCTCCCGCGCGACGGCGACTGCCTCCGGCTCGCTCGCGCTGTCCGCGGGCAGCTCGTCGAGCAGCCGGTCCGGGTAGGGCTGCAGCCACAGCACCTCGCCGCCGGTCGCGGGCTCCGGGCGGCGCTTGGCGAGCAGGTCCAGGCAGGCGTTGGTGGCGATCCGGTACAGCCAGGCCCGGAACGTCGACCGCCCCTCGAAGGTCTCCCGTCGCCGCCAGGCCCGCATGAACGTCTCCTGCACGGCGTCCTCGGCGTCCTCGAACGACCCGAGCATCCGGTAGCAGTGCACGTGCAGCTCCCGCCGGTGCCGCTCCGCCAGCCCCGAGAACGCCGGCTCGTCGACCTCGCGCAGACCGCTTCCGCCCAGCTCCTCCAGTCGCGTGTCCGCACTCATCACGTCATCCTTCCGTCTCGCCGTGTCCCGTCGTAGGTGTGACGGGTGCGGGCGCGACAACTCATCACTGGGGGGCGGTCGGCGTGGCTGATCCAGCGACGGATCCGGTGGCGCAGCACGACGCGCGGTACGGCGAGGAGCGCGGGCATCGTTGCACGGGGGTATGCGACCCCGCTGTCTGTCGGCCAGTTCAGCTGATTCCTCCGGCCTCACGCTTGCCGATATCGGCATATGATGGCGGCCATGGCGCGAGCAGCGACGACGTCCGACGCGTTCAACGCGATCGCCGAGCCGCAGCGCCGGGACATCCTGGCGCTGCTGCGGGCGGGTGAGCGGCCGGTGACCGACCTGGCCCAGGAGCTGGGGATGACCCAGTCGCGGGCGTCCAAACACCTGCGGGTGCTCCGGGAGGTCGGGCTGGTGCGGGACCGCAAGGCAGGCAAGCAGCGCCTCTACGGCCTTGACGCCCGCGGGCTGCGGCCGGTCCACGACTGGACCGGCGGATTCGAGCGGTTCTGGAACGAGAGCTTCGACCGGCTGGACGCATACGTGCAGGACCTGAAGCAGGCAAGGCAGGAGGAGTAGCTGATGAGCGCGACGGGACGAGGAGCGCCGGCGCAGTCCGCGACGGCCGACCGCGAGATCGTCATCTCCCGGGTCATCGACGCCCCACGAGAGCTGGTGTTCGAGGCGTTCACCGAGGTCCGGCACCTGTCGCGATGGTGGGGACCGGACGGGTTCACCACCACCACGCGGGCGTTCGAGTTCCGCGTCAGCGGGGAGTGGGACTTCGTGATGCACGGACCGGACGGGACGGACTACACCGAGTGGATCTCCTGGACCGAGATCGCCCCGCCGGAGCGGATCGCGCTGCTCCACGGCGAGTCCCGAGGCGACCCGAACGCCTTCGAGTCGGTCCTCACGTTCGCGCCCGACGGTGCGGCGACCCGGATCGGGATGCGCACGGTGTTCCCCACCAAGGAGCTGCGCGACGAGGCGGTCGAGAGGTACCACGCGATCGAGGGCGGCCAGCAGACCCTGAGCAACCTGGCTGCCTACGTCACCGAGATCGTTCGGAAGGGAGCGGAGGCCTGATGGCCGGGAAGGTGTTCTTCAGCGTGTCGATGTCGCTGGACGGTTTCATCGCGCCCGAGTCCCTCGAGGACCTGATGGGGCAGCAATGGATGGAGCTGCAGCGGTGGATCTTTCCGCAGCGGTTCTTCCGGGAGAACCTGAAGCTCGGCGGGGGCGGCGAGGAAGGGCGCGACAACGACATCGTCCGGGAGACGTTCGAGCGCACCGGCGCGAGCGTGATGGGCAAGCGCATGTTCGACGCCGGCGAGCAGGCATGGCCGGAGGAGGCGCCGTTCCACACGCCGGTCTTCGTCGTGACGCACGAGAAGCGTGACCCCTGGGAGCGGCCGGGCGGGACCACCTTCCACTTCGTCAACGACGGCATCGAGCCCGCGCTCGACCAGGCCCGCGAGGCCGCCGGCGACCGCGATGTCCGCATCGCAGGCGGCGGCGCAACGATCCTGGAGTACGTGAACGCCGGCCTGATCGACGAGTTCTCGATCGCGCTGTCACCCGTGCTGTTCGGCTCCGGAATCCGCCTGTTCGAAGGCGTGGACGCGGGCCGCGTGGCCCTGGAGCAGGTCCGCGCGGAGCCGACGCGGCGGGTGACCCACCTGACCTACGCAGTCCGGGAGCGGTAACTGTCCCGAACTCAGCGCTCCCCCCGAGGTCAGAAACGCGGTGAGATCCTCGACGCTCTGAGCCTCAGGAAGGGCGAGCGTTCGGGCCGCGGTCTCGGCCGCGCGCTCTTGAGGCGGTGGACGCGGACTTCAGCAATCGACATCCTCCCTGGCCTCAGGAGGGCGCTCACGTTCTACGCCACGATCACACACCCGATCCGGCTCGGTGGATCAGGGTTCAGCGTCGATGCCTGGCTGAGCCCGGGCGGATGGACTCACGGCCCCGACGCTCGCGTGGACCGATCAACAGTTGAGGGGCCGGCGAGACGGTCACTGCGGCCGGGACCCACGAAGGCGGACCGAGAGGCAGGTCACGCAGCCTTCGAGCCTCTCGAACTCGGTGACCGGTGTGGTGACGACGGTGAGTCCGCGCTGGTGGAGGAGCGCAGACGTTCGAGGGGCGTCGGCGGACATGATCACGCTGGTGGGGTCGAGTACGACGACCGCGCACCCGTGCGCCTCCGGGATGGAGAGGAAGCGTGGGAACAGGCTCGTGTCGCCGACCAGCGGCTGGTAGCCGACGATCGTGCCGTCGGGCAGCGCGGTCACCCCGGATTTCAGGTGCAGCACCTTGGTGACCGGAACCTCGACCACTGTCCAGCCGCGCGGCTGCAGGAGGTGACGTAGCTGTGCGATCCCAGCGGCGTTGGTGCGGGTGGAGGAGCCCACGTACACGGTGCGTCCGACTTTGAGGACATCGCCTCCCTCCAACGTGGCGGGTGCGGTGATCACCGCTGTCTCCAGGCCGAGCCGTTCGGCGGCGGACGCGGCTGTAGTCGCCTCGCCGCGACGGGTCGCCGCGCCGGCGCGGCAGACCACGATCAGGTCATCGAAGACGACCAGCGCATCTTCGATGAAGACCCCGTCGGGGTGGGCGTCTGCCGGCTCGACCTCAATGATCGTCCATCCGCGCGATCGGAACGCCTCGACGTACTGTTCCCACTGCTCGACGGCGAGGGCGGCATCGACGGGCACTCGCGCCAAGTGCGTCAACTCCCCACGGACCAGATCGGGTGAGGGTCGACGAACCAGCAGCCGGGACACCGACCGAACGTACCTGGATCTCTCCGCGCGGCGATCGTGCGAAGCGTCGCGGCGGCGTAGTCACGCGGAGCGCGCAGTCGGACGTTCACCTACCCCCGCAACGCGGCGGTTGCTGGCATGCCGGCTCGTGGTTCAACAGTCGGCCGCATGATCCAGGCGCATGCCGATACGCAGCCTGCGCGCGAGGCCAGCCTGCTCCTCGTCTGGGATGTCGAGGTAACCGCGGTCGGGCGCCAAGGCGTTCGACGGTACGGTATCCGCGCCCGCTCAACTCGCGGCGTGGTTGCGCGTGAGCCCTCAGCGGCAGAGTCGGCGCGTCCTGCGCGCAGCGAGGCAGCTGAGTGCGGTTGGACCACTTGTAGCCGTGAAGATTGTGCCGGCAGCCCTGTCGGATCCGGAGCGGGGCGTTCGTAGAACAGGTGGGAGGCTGCCGGAAGAGGCCGCCGGGGCAAGGAGGACAGATGACCGAGTACCTCATCTACTTCAACCAGCAGTGGGTGGGCGACCACACCGAGGAGTGGTTCCGCGGGCGCGGGCCACTCGCCATGGCGGTCACGGACGAGATGAAGGCTGCCGGCGTGTACGTGTTCGCCGGGGGTCTGGAGGAGGAGGACGGCCCGGTCTACAGCGCCGACCCCACCAGTGGCACGGTGATGATCACCGACGGACCATACGTCGAGAGCAAGGAGTTCCTGGGCGGGTTCGCCGTGGTGGACGTCGCCGATGACGAGGCCGCCAAGAGGTGGGCCGGCAAGGTCGCCGAGGCCTGCGGATGGCCCCATGAGGTTCGACGATTCAAGCCGCAACCCAGAACCCAGTGATGCGGTCGCGACTCGTCGACCGAGAGCTGACCCAGACGACGCCGAGGTCTGAGCGATGTCGCCGTGCGCGTTCACGGAACCATCACCGGCAGTAGCTCGCGAAGAACCCGTTCGGGTACCGCTGCCACGCCGACACCGGTGTGGCAGCGGTACCCGAGGCAGCCTGACGCCTGATGGTCGACCGCGAACAGACTGTGGTGTCAACGGCGGCCGAATCTTGACCCGGGTCCGTTTTCACCCGTCGTTGACAGACGGGAGGTCTGGTCGGGATGAGCAGCCGGCGGGTCAGGCACCCGCGAGGGACAGGCGCTTGAATGTCTCGGCTTCGGTGAGGTCCGGGACGGATCCGCCTGCTACGGCTTCTTTCGCGTCGACGGCGAGGGTCCACACCGACGCCGCCCAGAACGCCTCAGTGTCATCGGGAGTCCAGGCCCGGGTGCTGGCCCGGATGTAGGCGGACAGGAACTGTTCGCTCTGCTCGATGGTGGCCGGCTGCCAGACATCCCCGGAGGCAGGGAAGATGGCGGCCGCGATCCCGGCTATCACTGCCTCTGGCTGGCTGACGACACTGTCCCAGTCGTGCACGACCAGGAGCCTGCCGTCCGACCACCGCACGTTGTCCGCGTGCCAATCAGCATGACCGATCACCAGCGGCGCCCGGTATCGCCTCAGTCGTCCACGGCAGCGGGCGGCGGCGTCATCGAGCCAGCCCGGCCCGGCCACGAGGTTCAGGCTTCCGGGCCCGGCGTCCGTGCCGGGCCACAATCCCGGCCCATCGTGATCCCACGCCACCCACGACGGGGACGGTGACAGGCTGCCGACGTCACCAGCGGAGGCCGTGATCCCGATCAGCGCGGCCAGGGCTTCCGCCGATCGGGCAGCATCATCGGGGCCGCGCCCGCCGATCTCGCCGCCGCGTACCAGCTGCTCAGCGCTAGCGCTCTGAGCCGCATCCAATGGCGTCGGCGGCACCAGCGGTTCCGGAGCCGGATAGCCGCTTTGCCAGACATGACGGTGCACGGCGTAGGCGGCCTGGAGACGAGGAACCGACCGCCGCGCCTTGACGACCACCTCACGGTCATCAGCGAGCCTGACCCCGACCACCGCCGACAGCGAACCTGCCTCGAAAACGACCTCGGACACGGCCGAGCCGAGCCACCGCACACACCACTGACCCAGTGCCTCATCCAGGCCAGCTGCTCCCACGATCATCATCGTCCTACCCGGCCCTGCGCCCGCGGATCGCGGCATGAGGATGTCGTCTCAGCCGGGTGCCATTCGTAGGAAGGATGGACGCAGCCACACACGCAGGAAGGACACCACCATGGGAACCCTCACTGTCACCGAGTTCATCTCCGTCGACGGCGTCATCGACTCTCCCGGTGGGGAGCCGGGCTATGCGCACACCGGCTGGACCTTCGACATCGACCCCGACCCGGCCGTCTACGGCGCCGTCGCCGAGGCCTACGCCGGCATCACCGGCCTGGTGCTGGGCCGGGTGACCTACGACGGCTTCGCCGCGGCCTGGCCGCCGCGGGAGAACGCCGGCGGTGAGGACTCGGTGTTCGCGGTCCAGCTCGGCGACCTGCCCAAGTACGTCGTCTCCCGAACGCTCACCGGCGCGACCTGGCGCAACACCACCGTGCTGTCCTCAGTGGACGAGGTCGCCGCGGTCAAGGCCGACTCCGGTTCGCTGCTCGTCGCCGGCAGCGGCGCGCTCGCCCGCGACCTGTACAAGTCCGGCCTGGTGGACCGCTGGCACCTGCTGGTCTTCCCGGTCGTGCTCGGCTCGGGCAAGCGGCTGTTCCCCACCGACGCCGAGGACAAGCAGAAGCTCACCCTCACCGACCAGCGCACCTTCGCCAATGGCGTCCAACTGCAGGTCCTCGACGCGGTCCGCTGACGCCCGTCCGCACGCGGCGGGCGCCGCGCGCGGTCTCGGTAGCGCGTTCGGCTTCGAGGTCACCGTGCTGCAGATGCGGTGCCGCGGCGACGGGGGCTCCGCGTCAGCTGGTCTCTCCGGTCAGCCGGAAGGACCGCAGCCGGTCGATGGCCAGCACCGTGCCCCCGACCGCGATCGCCGCGCTCATGGCGACCGCGAGGGGCAGCGAGAGCCGCGCGTGCAGCACCGACGACGGCGTGATGTTCGCGGCAATGGCCACCGCGTACTGCTGGATCGACAGCACCCGGCTGCCGGCCAGCAGGTTGCCCAGCAGCCCCTCCCAGATCAGCACGTAGAGCAGGCCGAGCAGCACCGGCCGGCGGGTGACCAGGCTCAGCGCGAGGAACACCGCGCAGTACGCGATCGAGGCCACCGCGCAGGCCACTGCAAGGCCGAGCCCGAACCGCACCGACTGGACGATCACGCCGGTCAGGAACATCGCGGTCGCGGCGACCGCAGTCGTGACCCCGGTGGCGACCGCCAGTTTCGCGAGCACGATGTCGCGCCGGGCGATGGGGGTGGCCAGGATGTGCACGATCGTGCCGTCGTCGATCTCGGCACCGAGCACGCCGGTGCCGAGCACGAGCGCGATCATCGGCAGCACGACCGCGAACCCGAGCCCGGCGACCACCGGCTCGCCCCATCCGCTGGGGTCCGGGTCCAGTCCGTGGGCCAGCGCGGCCAGCGCGACCAGCAGCAGCGGCAGCGGCAGGAGTAGCAGGAACCGGCGCCGGC
Organism: uncultured Actinomycetota bacterium; assembly: GCA_963803135.1. Lineage (GTDB taxonomy): Bacteria > Actinomycetota > Actinomycetes > Mycobacteriales > CADCTP01 > CADCTP01. The sequence continues at coordinate 66,977 of CAWDLH010000002.1, forward strand.
CGAGCAGGGCCCGCGCGGTGATCGATGCGACGGTCGCGTTCATGGTGCCACCAGGTAGGCGAAGACGCTTTCCAGCGATTCGTCGGACGGGGTGACCTGCCGGACCCGGACCCGCTCGCGCTGCGCGATCGTCGGCAGCGCCCGGGCGAACGTGCCGTAGTCTCCGGCCCGGACGGTCAGCCCGGACAGTCCGATGTCGACTCCGGCGACGGCCGGTTCGGCCATCAGCGCGACCGCCAGCCGCCGGTCGTCGGTGGAGCGGATGGCGAAGACGTGCGGCCGGTGGGTCATCAGCCGGCGGATGCTGCGGTAGTCGCCGGACGCGGCCAGCCGTCCGGCCACGATCACCTGCACCGTCCCGGAGACCTGCTCGACCTCCTCGAGGATGTGCGAGGAGAACAGTACGGTCGCGCCCGCATCAGCGGTGCGGTGCAGCAGGTCCATCATGTGCAGCCGCTGCCGAGGGTCCATCCCGTTGAACGGCTCGTCCAGCAGCAACACGGTCGGCTGGTGGACCAGGGCGGCGGCGACCCGGGCGCGCTGGCGCATGCCCTTGGAGTACGTGCCGAGCCTGCGGTGCCAGGCGTCGTGCAACTCCATCTGTGCCAGCGCGCGCTCGGTCGCCTGCTCGGGGTCGGGCAGGTCGTGCAGCCGAGCGCTGGCCAGCACGAACTGCCAGGCGGTCAGGAAGCCGGGCACGGCCTCCCGGTCGGCCACCAGTCCGAGCACCCGGTAGATCTCCGGGTTGCGCCAGGCTCGCTGGCCAGCCACGGTGAGCTCGCCGCGGGACGGCGGGAGGAAGCCCGCCATCATCTGCAGCAGGGTGGTCTTTCCGGCGCCGTTCGGGCCGAGCAGCCCGGTGACTCCGGGGCCGAGGGTCATGCTCACGTCGTTGACCGCCACCACGTTGCCGTACCAGCGGGACACCCCGCGCAGCTCGACCGTGCTCGCCGACGGAGGCATCAGACCGCCACCTTCCGGTACCGGGCGACCACCGCCGCCACACAGGCGGTCACCAGCGCGACCGCGACCACCAGGTACAGCGGTCCGTAGCCGCCGATGTCCAGCCTGTCGTCCCGGTAGATCCACGCCTCCAGACCGTTGAGCAGGGTGGCCGGGTTGACCAGCGGGCCAAGCTGCTGCGCGGTTGTCCCGCCGACCGCATCGACCACCCCGATCACCGGAGCGGTCGCCGCGAAAGCGACCACGATGAGGACCGCGGCGATCGCCCGCCGGGATGCGAGCGAGGCCAGTGGCACCGCGAACGCGCCCAGCACGACCGCGGTCATCGCCGCGTAGCCGAGCCCGCCGAGGAAATCCGTGAACTCCCGCCACACCGCCGACGCACCGCCGGTGCCGGAGAACGCGCCGCCTAGGAAGATCACCAGCAGCGGCCCGGCCAGCAGCAGCCACACCGCGCTGATCGTCGCGGCCAGCTTCGCCAGCGCGTAGTCGCTCCGGCGCAGCGGGCGGGAGAAGTACAGCGGGAGCACCCGGGATCGTAGGTCTCGGCTGACCAACTCGGGCGCGATCACCGCCAGGAACACAACGAGCGGGATCCCCAGCCCGTCGATGTACTGCAGGTAGGTGAACGGGATGACCCCGCCGGCACGGCTGCGCACGGCCACCAGCACCACGGCCGCCCCGAAGGCCACGCCGACCACGATCCCCGGGAAGATCTTCGCGGCGGCGCTCCGGCCGAGCCCGAACGCGGTGCGCAGGCTGTGCAGGTAGAGCGCGGTGACCACGTGGCGGCGGCCCAGCCGCGGGCCGGCGTACCGCTGGTAGCCGATGTCGTGGATGACGCCGCCGCCGACCGCTCCCTCATCCGATGCCACGGTGGGCCTCCTGCTCATACTCGACGGCCCGGTCGGCCGAGCCGTCCGCGAACAGCTCGACGATCCCGTGCCGGCGCTGGCCCAGCCGGTGCAGCGGAAGGCCGAGCGCGGCGACCGCGCCGATGATCAGGTCGAAGGTGTCGTCGTTCTCCAGTGGCACCAGCAACTCCCGGCCCGAGCGGCGGACAGCGACCCCCAGTTCGAGCAAGGTGGGCGGCCAACCGCTCGACGCCCTCGTCGACCTCCACCACCAGTACGTCGCGGCGCCTGGTCATCGACGCGACCCGGTCGGCCCGCAGCAGTCGCCCGGCGTCGATGGCGACCAGCGACTCGCAGATGCGTTCCACCTCGCCCAGCAGGTGCGAGCAGACCAGCACGGACATGCCGAAGTCGGCGCCGATCCGCTCGATGAGCCCCAGCATCGCGTCCCGGCCGGCGGGGTCCAGACCGTTCGTCGGTTCGTCCAGCAGGAGCAGGTCCGGGTCGTGCACCAGCGCCTGGGCCAGCGCGACCCGCTGCCGCATGCCGGTGGAGTAGCCGCCGATCTGCCGGTACCGCTCCTCGTAGAGGCCGACGTGCCGCAGCGCCTCCGACGCCCGCTCCCGTGCGGCCGCGCGCGGCAGCCCGCTGATCCGGGCCATGTGAGTGACGAACTCCGCCGCGACCATGTCCGGCGGTAGGCAGCCGTGCTCCGGCATGTAGCCGACCCGAGCCCGGATCGCCTCCGCGTCGTGAGCCGGATCCAGCCCCAGCACCCGCACCGAGCCCGCGGTCGGCTCCAGCAGGCCGAGCAGGATCTTGATCAGCGTCGACTTCCCCGCGCCGTTCGCCCCCACCAGTCCGACGACGCCCGGCTCGACGTCGACGGTGAGTGCGTCGAGCGCCAGAGCCGCCGGATAGCGCATCGTCAGCGACTGCGTCTGAATCACGGGTACCACCGGCCGACCGTACGACCCCACCGACCCCCGCCGCCTCGGTGATGACCCTGATCCTCTCCCTGGACCCCGGATCGAGGGGGCCTGCTTCGTTCAGCCCGTGGCAGGCGTCGGGAGCTGACCCACGGCCGGGTCCCGGAAAGTCGGGAGGCCGGCGCTTCGTCGCTCTAGTCGGCACGCGCATGGCCGGCGTCCGGTCAGTCGTCGGCAACCAGCAGCTGGCGGGACTGCGGGTGTTGGTCGACCGCCGCCGATCGCTCGGGCGACCACACCCCGCATGGTCGCCCAGCTGCATCACCTGCTTACCGCTGTCGGGTCGCCGACCGCCAGGAGGTCCTGTGGGATACCAGCCCCGGTGACTCACCAAGCCGGTCGACCGCCTATAGATGATCTTGCTGGACTTGGAGTCCGGGGGTGTCTTCGCTGGTGGCGTCCTGGAGCTGCCGGATCCGGTCCTCCACACGGGCGTGCGCGCGGTGGCGGGCTTCCAGGAACGCCAGCTGCCCGATGCCGGTGTCGGTGGCCATCGCCTGGTAGCGGTAGCCGTCCCGGTCCCGGCCGCCTGCTCCTTCTCCGAGTGCACCTCGATCAGGGTGGCGTCCAGGTCGATCACCACGTAGTCCAAGTCCTGCCCGGCCGCCCGAGCCGCTGGCAACTCCCGCTCGTGACCTCGCCGCGGGCCAGCCGGGCCCGATCCCGCGCCGCCGCCCGGGCCAGCCGCAGACTCGCCAGCCGCCCAGTGTCGACCGCGTCCAGGACCCGCCACGCCGTGGCCGCCGAGGCGACCGGGCCGTGCCGGCCGGGCTGATCGCCCAGCGCGGCGATGTCCCGGATCGCCTCCCGGCCGTCGGGGGGCGGTGTCGAAGTTCCTGCCGTCGGCGACGACGAACGAGCAGGGCATCTGCGTCCCCGGTGGCGGCGGCCCGGCCGGTCAGGGGTCCCAGAGATCGAGAGCGATCTCCCGCATGTGCTGGCTGAAGACCCCGGTGGGGCTGGCGTCATGGAGGAGAGCGCGCAGGTCGGCCTCGAAGGCGGCGAGGCGGGGGCCGAACAGGTGCGGCGCGGAGCCGGAGAGCGAGAAGACCGCGGCGACGACCTGGTCCGCGGTGCGGTCGACCAGGTAGCTGGGCAGCTCCAGGCGGCGGGGGCCGGTGAAGCCGGCGGTCCGGTAGATGCCGTCCTCGCCGGCGGGGGTGCCGGCGGGCAGGGTGCCCTGCCCGGCGCGCCGTTCGGGGCCCAGGTAGCGGCGGACCAGGTCGGCTATGGCAGCTCGCGGTGCCTCCGGGTGCGGTAGCGGGCAGGACGTCTCGACGCCCTCGTGGGTGGTGGCATGCACGTGTACGCAGGTCCCGCCGGCTTCGAGCATGCCGTGCACAGCGTTCGCGACCCGGGCCCGGTCCATCCAGTGGAAGGACTGGGCGAAGGTGACCAGCCGGAACAGTCCGAGCCCGGCGGGAAGGTCCTCGGCCCGAAGCACCTGCCAGCGCGCGTTCCGCACCCCGGCCTTTCCGGCAAGATCCCCGGCCTCGGCGATCATGTCCGGGTCGGCGTCGATTCCGGTCGCCTCGGCGACCAGCGGAGCCAGCAGCAGCGTCAGCGAGCCCGGACCGCAGCCCACGTCCAGCAGCCGCCCCGACCCGTCGAGGCCGAGCTCCGCGGCGAGCAGGTCGGCGACGGCCCGCGGGTAGGCGACACGGCCGCTGGCGTAGTACGACGCGGCGCCGGCATACAGGGTGGGGTCCCACTGCCATCTCACGCCGCCATGATCCCGCAGCCGGCGACCAGGCCAACGGTCACGGAATGGCGACGACCCCCGCCCGACCCTCGGCCGGGTAGGGCAAAGGCGGCCCAGCGACTCGCGGCAGGGTCACGCGGCCCGGCCAGCGCGGCAGTTGCCTCCGTCAGGTCGACTGCGCCGGCGACAGCTCCGCTGCGAGCAGACGCCGCGACCGTGACGGCGGTGGCGGACCCGAACCTCTGCTGCGGTGGCAGCATGCCTCCGTGCTCGACTTCGACGAGGAGAACGCCCGGCGGCTGGAGGCCCTCTACACGACGCCCGACGTCATTGAACAGCGGCGCGCCGTCCGCGCCGCGCTGTCACTCCAGCCCGGCGAGCGCGTGCTCGACATCGGCTCCGGCCCCGGCTTCCTGGCCGCCGAGATGGCCGCGGAGGTCGGCCCGGACGGTCGCGTGCACGGCGTCGACCCGAGCGAGAGCATGCTCGCCAGCGCCCGCCGGCGCGACGCGCCGCCCGTCGAGTACGGCACTGGCGACGCGCTCGCGCTGCCGTTCCCGGATGAGCATTTCGACGTCGTCGTCTGCACGCAGGTCTACGAGTACGTCGAGGACGTCGCGGCGGCGCTGGCCGAGGCGCGGCGGGTGCTGCGCATCGGCGGCCGGCTGCTCGTACTGGACACCGACTGGGACTCGATCGTCTGGCACTCGGGCGACCGCGAGCGGATGGAGCGGGTGCTCGCCGCCTGGAACGAGCACCTCGCCGACCCCTACCTGCCGCGGCGGCTCCCGGCGCTGCTCCGGGCCGCCGGCCTCGGGCCGACGGAGTCCGCGATCATCCCGATTCTCAACGTCGGCGCGGACCGCGACACGTTCAGCGTCGGGATGAGCCGGCTCGTCGGCTCCTACGTGGCGGGCCGCGGCGAGGTCAGCGCGGCCGACGTCATCGCCTGGGAGCAGGACCTCGCCGGCCTCGGCGACGACTACTTCTTCAGCCTCAACCGCTACCTGTTCGTAGCTCAGCGGTCGTAGGGGAGATGGTGGGCCCGGTCAGTTGGCGTCGCATCATGGCCTCGTCCCAGACCTCCCATCCTTCGACGAACCGGCCGCCGGCGATCCGGAACACGATCATCTCGTCGACGCGGACGACGCGGCCGGTCGCCGGGAGGTCGAGCACGGGGGCGGACTGCGTCCCGGTCCACTGCATCCGGAGCGCGACCTTGTCCTCCTCCGCGACGACGTCGATCAGGTCGATCCGCCAGTCCGGGAAGACCGACAGCCAGCTCCGGGCGAGCTGCCGGGCCGCGTCGGGATCGCAGGCCATGGTGGTCCCGGAGAAGGTGAGCTTCGCGTCGTCGGCGAAGACCTGGTCGAGCCGGTCGAGGTCGCGGTGTTGATCGCGTCGACGAAGCGCCGCGCAACCGCCTTCGGGTCGTCGGTCGGGGCCATGTCTTCCTCCTGTCGTCGGCATACGCGAACCAGATGCGCGGGGGACGGGAAAGGTTCGCGAACCGTCGGATCGGGCGCATGCTTGCGGGATGGCGATCGATGCCACGACGGACGCCGAGCTGGCCGGGCTGGCTCAGCAGGGCGATCTCCCCGCACTGGCGGCCCTTTTCCAGCGCCATCGCGCCGGCCTGTACGCCGCGGCCGTGGCGCTGCTTGGGGACCGGGACGAGGCCGCCGACGCCGTCCAGGACACCTTCGTGACCGCACTGACGCGCCTCGGTGACGTCACCAACCGGGCTGCCGTCCGCGGTTGGCTGCATGCGGTCCTGCGGAACACGTGCCGGATGCGGCTGCGGCGGGCCCGACCGGCCCGGCTCGACCACGTCGCGGAACCGACCGACCCGAGCCCGGACCCCGAGCAGCTGATTCAGGATCGGTGGCTGCGTGACTGGGTCTGGTCGGCTCTGTCGACCCGAGGTTCGCCGAGGTCCGGACCGACGAGGCCGGCCATGGCCTCGACCAACACGAGCTGGACGCCGAACGGCACGCGGCCTGGGCGGACTTCTACCGAACGGTCCACGAACGGCCCGACCGCAAGACGTACCGGCGGATGTACGCGCCGGATGTCCAGGTACGAGACAGCGCCGGCAGCTGGGCCGGGATCGACGACTGGGTGGCCGAGGAACAACCAGCCGTCGAGGTCGGCGTCCGCGCGACAGTTCTCGGGGTGGCCGCCAGCCAGGACATCACCGTCGTGGAGATCGACTTCACCAACCCGCCCGAGGCCCCGGGCCACTGCCCACCCCGGAGCACGTTCGTCCACCAGCTACACAACGGCCGTACCGCCGACCTCGTCATCCACTACGTCTGATCCCGCGATGCCGAGGCGAGGGTGAACTGGGCGACGGACTTCCCGCGCGGCAGAGGTCAGCGGTGTGGCTCGAAAAGCTCGACCGCGTTGCCGGATGGATCCTCGGCCAGGATCTGGTCGCCGCCGACACCGTGCACGATCTCGTTTCGAAACCGCACCCCGGCCGCGCGCAGCCGGTCGACCTCCGCCGAGAGCCCGGAGACCTCCAGTTGGAACCGATTCCAGCCGCCGGGTTCTGGCCGTCGGCCGTCCGGCATCGCCTGCCCGCCGCCACCTTGCCCGCTCGGCGCGCTCAGCAGAAGGCGCAGGTCGCCGCGGGACAGCATCGCGAAACTGGATGCCGGGCGCATGACGACGGCGAAGCCGAGTCGGTCACGGTAGAAGCTGATCGCGGCGTCCACGTCGTCGACGATGTAGCGCACGCTGACGCTCGTCATCAACCGCTCCTTCTGTCTGGCCGGAGGCACGATCAACCGCCGTCGCTGCCCAGGCCGAGCCGGCGGTGCACGACCTGGCGGGCCAGATCCAGGACGGCGGGGTCGTCGTGCAGGACGAAGTTGGCGTCGGCAGCCAGGATGATCCCGTTCAGTTCGAAGGCGAGCCGGTCGGGGTCCTCGGTGGCGGGTAGTTCGTGCTGCTCGATGGCGGTGGCGGCGAAGCCGCGCAGCACCTCCACGAACCCGGCCTGGAAGGCGGCGACGGCCTCCTTGACCGGGCCAGGGCGGGTGCCCATCTCCAGCGCCGCGCCGGCGAAGAAGCACCCGCCGGGAAAGGTCCGGCGCTGCAGGTGCTCGAAGAACGCCTCGCACACCGCCGCCAGCTGGGCCACGCCGGCGGGGGCCGTGAGGCCGGGCTGGACGACCTCGTCGGCGAAGATCCGCCCCGCCTCTTGCACGGTGGCCAGCTGAAGTTCCTGCTTGGAGCCGAAGTGCGCGTACAGGCCGCTCTTGCTCATGCCGATCGCCGCGGCCAGGTTCCCTATCGACAGGCCCTCCAGCCCGTCCACGGTGGCCAGCGACGCGGCCGTGCGCAAGATCGCGCCGCGGGTGCGTTCGCCGTCCGTGCGCGGCCGCCGCGGGGCGCGGGTGTGCTGGCGTTCAGTCCGGCTCATCGTCTTGACAAGATAGCACGACCGGTCGTACTTTCCCGAAGTACGACCGGTCGTGCTGTCTATGGCGTACGGCGCCCGACGGCATCGACGTCCGCGGTGGCACCGCGCGAGAGGGGACAGTCATGGCTGGAAAGGCAGTGATCAGCCTGAGCACCGGCCTGGAAGACCCGGAGAAGGTGACCGTGGCCTTCCTGGTCGCGGTCGGCGCCGCCGAGTCCGGGCGGCCAACCCTGATGTTCCAGGCCAAGGAGGCCGTCCGGCTCGCGCTGGACGGGGTGGCGACGGGTACCGCTTGCGAGGGCTGCCCTCCTCTGCGCGACCTGCTCGCCCGGTATGAGAAGGCCGGCGGCCGGTACATGGTCTGTCCGGTCTGCTTCAACGCCAAGCACCTGGACAAGGGCGACCTGATCCCCGGCGCGGAACTGGCCGGCAGCGTCCAGCTCTGGGAGTGGATCGGGGACGAAGGAGCGACCACCTTCAGCTACTGAGGCCCGTCCGCTCGGCGACCTTCCACGTGACAGGCGCGACCCCGACGGCGAGCCCTGACGATGGCCAGGGAGTGATCACGCCGAGGCCCCGGTGCTCAGGCCGGGCGGTCGCTGTAGATGCCGAGGGTGAGCAGGTCGGCGAGGCCGAAGCCTGGTCCGGCGGCGGGCAGGTCCGGCTGCCAGTCCGGTGCCAGGCTCAGGTAGCTGGCGGGGTCGGCTCGCAGCAGGCCGATCAGGACCTCCGCGACGATCCGGCCGCCGACCGGGCCGAGCCGGTCCCCGCCGCCGCGGTGTTCGGCCTCCTTGAGGACGTAGAACCACAGCGGGGTGCCGTCCGGCCAGGTCTGCGTCAGCTCGTCGGCGGTCAGCGGCGCCACGCCGACGAGCCGGGCGACCGCCTCGCCGCTGGGCAGGCCGGTGGTGTCCCCGCGCAGCAGGTCGCGCACCGCCAGCGAGCGGTAGGCGGCCGTCTCGACCACGCCGGTGACCTGCTCGGGCAGTCCGATGAGGCTGGCGGCGAGCCGGCCGTCGAGGCGCTTGGCGCGTTGCGCGGGTGGGCGGCCGGGCACATCGAAGACCTGGGCGAGATCCAGCCGCCGGTCGGCGGCTAGCGGCCCGAACCCGACCAGGTCGGGGAACAGCGGCACCGCCGGACCGCCGTCGACCAGCCGGTAGGTGTGTCGGATCTGCCCGTGGCCGTAGCGGTAGGCCGCGTCGGCGAACTCCAGCGGGATGTACGCCTGCCGCGGCGGCGGTGCGAACCACCGGCCGCCCTCGGCGAGCACCTGCTCGACCAGCGTCGCTCCGACGAGCCGAGGCAGGAAGTCGTGGACCGCGATCCACTGGTAGTGCCAGGTGAGGGCGGTCCGGGCCCGGTCGAAGACGTCTGCTTCGGGCACCCTGCTCTCGCGCAGCAGGTCGACGATGCGGTTGTGCGCATGCAGCAGGGCGACGTGCAGGGTCAGCGTGAACAGGTGCACGTCGTTGCGGGGGTCGCCGATCAACGCCACGCCCTGCCGGTTGCGCGACACATCGCCGCCGTCCGGGCCGAGCAGGAACTTCGCCGGGTCGCCGACGTCGAACAGGTACGGCGAGCCGATCGGACCGTCCGAGTAGAGCATCTCCAGGTTGAGCATCGGGGCGCGGGCGTTGCGCAGCGCCTCGGGGTCGACGCCGCCGGTGGCGATCGGCGAGCGGTCGGCGGTGATGTCGTGGGCGATCAGCTGGCCGAAGAACGGCCAGCCGGCGGCCCCGGCGGCGTCGTCGCCGTGGCCGAGCCCGCCCAGGACCGCGGCGGAGTCGCAGATCCCACCGGAGTCGCCCGCGTGCATCAGCAACTCGGGGTCGGTGCCGAGTGGGTCAAGGCCCGGGAACATGCGCCCGTACCAGGACGACCCGGTGGCCCGGTCCACGGCGCGGGCCGGGCCGAGGCAATGGTCGCGGGCAGCCACGTGGCTGCCGTGCGGGTGTGCCCGAGCCCTGCTCACCCCGCGGAGCGTAATCCGGGCCGCGGCCGGTCCGACCTCGTTCGGCAAATGCTTGCCGGTGGGGCCGGAGCACCCGAGACTTGCCCGGTGGAACCTGACCGCGGGCGATCGGGGGACGAGGGCCGGCGAGCAGAGGAGGTCATCCGGACTCCGGACCAGCGGCTGCGGGTGTTCGTGAGTTCCACGCTGCGCGAGTTGGCGGAGGAGCGGCAGGCCGTGTCGCGGGCGATCTCGGCGTTGCGGTTGACGCCGGTGATGTTCGAGCTCGGGGCGCGGCCGCACCCGCCGCAGGAGCTCTACCGGGCGTACCTGGCGCAGAGCGACGTGTTCATCGGCCTGTACTGGCAACAGTACGGGTGGGTCGGGCCGGGCATGGAGATCTCCGGTCTGGAGGACGAGTTCCGGCTGTCGCAGGCGTTCCCGCGGCTGCTGTACGTCAAGGCACCGGCGCCGGACCGCGAACCGCGGCTGACCGAGATGCTGGCCCGCATCGAGGCGGAGGGCTCGGTGTCCTACCGTCACTTCGGCACCGCGCGGGAGCTGGGCCGGCTGGTCCGCGACGACCTGGCCACGCTGCTCAGCGAGCAGTTCGCCGCCGCGCACCGGCCGGCCGCAGCCACGGCGCCGCCGAGCCCGCGCGGGCCGCGCCCGCTTCCGGTGGACACGACCTCGCTGGTCGGACGGGAGCAGGCCATCGAGGAGGTGGCCGATCTGGCCGGCCAGCCCGACGTACGACTGGTGACGCTCACCGGGCTGGGTGGGATCGGCAAGACCCGGCTCGCGGTGGCGGTGGGCGAGCGGCTGGTCGACCGCTTCGAGGCCCGGACCGCGTTCGTCCCGCTGGCGGCGGTCACCGAGCCCGGACTGGTGCTGGTGGGCGTTGCCCGGGCCGTCGGGGTCGAGCTGGCCGGGTCGGGCTCGCTGGAGGCCCTGGTCGAGTACTTCGGCGCCGACCGGTGGCTGCTGATCCTCGACAACCTCGAGCAGGTGGTCGACGCGGCCGGCGACATCGACGCGCTGCTGGCCCGCTGCCGTGGCCTGGTGATCCTGGCGACCAGCCGTACGGTGCTGGGGCTGCGGGCGGAGCGGGAGTATCCGGTGCCGCCGCTGTCGCTGCCCGCTGACCTTGCCGGCGTGCCGCTGGCGGAGCTGGCGGTATCGCCGGCGGTGGCGCTGTTCGTGGACCGGGCCCGCGCCGCCCGCCCCGGCTTCGGCCTGACCGAGAGCAACGCGGCGGCGGTGGCGGAGATCTGTCGGCGGCTGGACGGCCTGCCGCTGGCGATCGAGCTGGCGGCCGCCCGTACCCGGCTGCTCGACCCGAACGCCCTGCTCGGCCGGCTGACCAGGTCGCTGGACGCGCTCGGAACGGGAGCGGTTGACCTGCCCGAGCGGCAACGCACCCTGCGGGCCACGGTGGAGTGGAGCGTGGGGCTGCTGGACGACGCCGAGCGGTCGCTGCTGGAGACCGCGGCGGTGTTCGTGGACGGCTGGACCGCCGAGGCCGCCGCCCAGGTAGCCGGTCTGGACGAGGACGAGGCGCTGGAGCAGTTCGAGGCGCTGGCCCGGCACAGCCTGATCTACCTCGATCCCGCCGACGACGGGGCCCGGCTGCGGATGCTGGAGACCATCCGCGCGTTCATGGCCGAACGGCTGGCGGCCCGGCCGGACGCCGTCGAGATCCACCGCCGGCACGCCGACTTCTACCGGGCGCTGGCCGAGCAGGCCGACCAGCCGCTGCGCGGCGCCGGCCAGCGCGACTGGTGCCAGCGCCTGGACGCCGACGAAGGCAACCTGGCCGCCGCCGTGCGCTGGTACCTCGACAACGACACCGACCCGCTGCCCCACCTGTTCCGGGTCCTCTGGCTCTTCTGGTTCCTGCGGGATCACCTGGGCGAGGCCCACTCCTGGGTCGGCCAGCTGCTGCCCGCCGCCGACTCCTTCGACCTGCGGGCCCAGGTCGAGCTCGCGTCGGCGGCGGCGGCGACCGGCCTCGAGGTGGGCGACGACCAGATCGCGCTGACGGCCCGCGAACGCCTGGCGCCGCTGCTCGACGGAATCGAGGATCCCTACCTCCGTGCACTGTCCAGGCTGGTCACGTCGTGGGCCGCGGGAATCGTCGGCGACTTCGACGGCGCCCTCGAAGGGGCGACGGTCTGCCTGGAACAGTTCCGTGCCCAGGACGAGCCGTTCTGGACAGCACTCGCCGCCTACACCGCCGGCCTCGTGGAGATGACCATCGGTCGCTACGACGACGCGCTGCGGCACCTGAGCGAGATGCGCGACCTGGCCGAGTTCCTCGACAATCCTTGGCTCGCCGCCGTCTCGCGGGTGTATCTGGGCACCCTGGCCGTAGCGCAAGGCCGGCTGGAGGAGGCCCGGGCGCCGATGGACGAGGGGTTGGAGCTGAGCCTGGCGGCCCACAGCACCCGCGGCATCACTCTGTGCCTGACCGCATTCGCCCGGCTGGCGTTCGTCGAGAACGACCTACGGCGAGCGGCCCTGCTGGCCGGTGCGGCCGACGGCCTGCGCGGGCGGGTCGGCCTGCGGCCCTGGCCGCTGCTGCGGCGGGACGAGGCCGCGCTGGTCGACCAGGTCCGCGAGGCGCTGGGAAGCGGGTTCGACGAGCCGTACGCGGCCGGCTCCAAGCTCAGCCAGCAGGAAGCGGTAGCCGCCGTCCGCGGGCGACGCCCCGCCGACACCGCTGCCCCCTGACCCATCGCCGGCACGTCGGTGCCGACATCCAGGGACGCCCCGCACCGGCGGCGAGCGGGTACACCGATGGTGGTCCAGGATGCCCGGGTGAGCGCGTCGGCGTCGCTGCTGCTGGTGGTCGGCGTGCTGGCGTTCGCGGTGGCCCGGCCGGGTGGGCTGCCGGAGGTAGTGGCCGCGGCTCCGGCCGCGCTGTTCGTGGTCGCATTCGGGCTGGTGTCGGCTGACCTTCGCCAGGTTCGCGGCGGTGATGGCGCTGCCCTGGCTGGTCGTGATCGGCGTCGAGTACCTGGTCTTCCGCTGGGTGTTCGCGGAGGACCTGCACGCGCCGGCCGGCCCAGTCTCGGGCCCGGCGGCCGCCGGGACGCCCTGGTTCGCCCTGGCGGTCCTGGCCGCCACCCTGGTCGGGTTCTACCTGGCCGAGCCGGCCGGCGTGCGTCCGGTCTGGATCGCCACCGCCGGAGCGGTCGTGTTGGCCGCGCGGCGTCTGCGCGCAGGGACGGTCGCCGAGGCGGGCCGGTTGCTGCGGGCGGCCAACCTGCCGTTCTGCGGCTTCGTGTTCGCGCTCGGTGTGGTGGTCCTCGCGGTGCGGGCCGGACCGGTCGGCACCGCGGTGCGCGCGCTGGTCCCGGTCCGGGACGACTTCGCCGGCCTGCTGACCGCGGCCGTGCTCGCGGCGGTGCTGGCGAACCTGGTGAACAACCTGCCCGCCACCCTGATGCTGGCGCCGCTGGTCGCCGGCTCGCCCGGCCTGGTCATGGCCGTGCTGGTGGGAGTGAACCTCGGCCCCAACCTGACCTACGTCGGATCGCTGGCCACCCTGCTGTGGCGGCAGATCCTGCATGCCCGCGACCACCCGCCGGCGGTACGGGAGTTCCTGCGCCTCGGCGTCCTGACCGTGCCGGCCGGCCTGCTCGTCGGGGTGGCGGCGTTGTGGTTGAGCCTGACAATCTCAGGGACGACGTGAGAGACGGTGCACCGTGAAGATCATCGTCTGGCTGACCGAGAGCACCTGGCCGGCGTGCGTGGACGCCGCCACGGACCATCCCGAGGCCGAGGTCGTGCTGCTGCACGTCATCGACCCCGACAGCGTCGAGGCGGCCGAGGCGGCCCGGGCCGGACTGCTCGGCCGGAGCATCCCCGCGACCGCTGCGCGAGCGCATCGCACGCTGACCGAGGCGCAGGCGGCACTCCTGGACGCCGCCGAGGCACGACTGACCCGTCCGGCGCAGCGGCTCGCGAAGACCGGACGCGTCGAGCGCGAGGTGGTCACCGCGTGCGCCGACGCGGATCTGCTCGTGCTGGGCCGCGACGGCGACCACGCCCGGCTCGGACCGCGCAGCCTCGGGCGGGCCACCCGGTTCGTGCTCGACCACGCGCCGTGCCGCGTGCTGCTGGTCTGGCCCGACGAGCCGCCGAGCCTGGCCACGCTGCCGCCACCACCGCACCCACCGGCCGATGGCGGCCCGCACCCACCACCACCGCCGCACTAGACCCGGGCGAGCCGAGCGCGCGGCCAGGCCGCTGCGCGTCATCCGCCGGGTCGGCGGCTCTGCCGCGGCGCCCGGTCGCCGACCCGGTGGGCTCGATCGTGGTGTCCGGCTAGGACGACCGGTGCCAGGCGTCCTCGGCGCCCGCCCGCAGGCTCGGCAGGTTGACCACGATCGCCTGCTGGGTGGTGCGGGCAATCACGACAACCGCGTCCTCGCCGGGATCCGGGTTCTCCTCGCGGTGCGGCGCGAACGGCGGCACGTACACGTAGTCGCCCGGGTTGGTGCGCACCCGCCGCTCGGTGTCGCCGTCCAGGAACACGAACTCCGGGTGTCCGGACACCACGTAGATCGCGGTCTCCGACTCGCCGTGGTGGTGGTCGGCCGAGCGGACCGCGGGGGCGACCGTGGTCCGGCCCATCCACAGCCGGTCCGAGCCGACCGTCGGGCCGGAGATCGCCTCCTCCCGCACCATGCCCGGGGTCTGCGCGGTGTCCGCTGACAGCGCGGTGCCGTCGATGTGCCGCAGGGTCATGCGACCAGCCTGGCACGTGCGGCCCGGCGGGGGCTGGTTCACTTCCGGGATGCACACGACCGCGTCGAGGCGGGTACTCGCGGCCACGGTGGCCGGCGTCGTGGCCGGGCTGCTGACCGGCCTGCTGCTCGACTGGATGTACGCGGCGTCGATCGGCTTCGACGTCGCCGCGGGCGTCTTCCTGGCCTGGACCTGGGCGGCGATCAGGCGGATGGACGCGACCCAGACCGCGCTGCACGCGACCCGGGAGGACCCGACCCGCCGGCTGACCCGGCTCATCGTGCTCGCGGCGTGCGTAGCCAGCCTCGGCGGCGTCGGGGTGCTGCTCGTGGAGGCGGCCAGCGAGCACGGCGCGCGCCAGGCCGGGGTGGCGGCGCTGGGACTTGTCAGCGTCGCGGTGTCGTGGTTCGTGGTGCACGTGCTGTTCACCCTGCACTACGCCGGGCTCTACTACGGCGGTGGCGGGGATCCGGCCCAGCCCGGGTCGGGGCAGGCCGGCGGCATCGACTTCGGGCTCGACACCCCGCCCGCGTACGGCGACTTCGCGTACCTGGCCTTCACCGTCGGCATGACCTACCAGCTGTCGGACACGCCGCTCACGACGCGGGCCCTGCGCGCATCGGTGCTGCGGCACGCGCTGCTGTCGTACCTGTTCGGTGCGTTGATCATCGGAGCCAGCGTCAACTTCGTCGTGAGCCTGGCCAGCTGAGCCAAGCCTTGCCGCGGAGCGCGGCCCGACGCGTCCGCGCCGGGCGGGTTCGCCGCGGAGCCCGGATGGGTACGCCGGAGCCCGTGACGGATCCCCATCGCTACGCGGACAGCTTCCGCATCCTCGACGTCGACGGCGACGGCAAGATCTCGGCGGCCGAGCTGGTCACGCTGATGCGCCAGCTCGGCGACGACGTGACCGACGAGGCCGCGGCCAAGGCCGTCGACCTGATGGACGCCGACGGCGACGGCCTGATCTCCCTCGACGAGTTCGCCGACTGGCAGTCCACCCGGCGCGGCACGGAGGCCGGCGCCGGCTGAGACGGTAGCGTCGAACGGGTGTTCGAGCTTAATGCGGAGCAGCGGCGGGCGGTCGAGCACGAGGGTGGGTCGCTGCTCGTGCTGGCCGGGGCCGGCACCGGCAAGACGACCACGCTGACCGCGCGGGTGGCGCGGCTGCTGGAGCGGGGCGTGCCGGCGCATCGGGTGCTGCTGCTCACGTTCACCCGGCGGGCCGCCGCCGAGATGCTGGGCCGGGCGACCGGGAACACGGCCGACCGGCGGCAGAAGCCGTGGGGCGGCACGTTCCACTCGGTCGCGCACCGGGTCGTCGCCGCCAACGCCGCCGCGCTCGGATTGCCGGGCGAGTTCGCGGTGATCGACCCGGCCGACGCGGCCGACCTGCTCGACCTGGTCCGGGAGGACCAGGGGCTGGCCCGGGCCGGCCGGCGCACCCCGCGCAAGGGCCTGCTGCTCGACCTCTACTCCCGCTCGGTGAACACCGGGCGCCCGCTGTCGGAGACGCTGTCCGAGGCCGCGCCCTGGGCCGCCGACCTGGTCGACCCGATCGCCGGCGTGATCAGGGCGTACGTGGCCCGCAAGCGGGCCCGGGCGCTGCTCGACTTCGACGACCTGCTGCTCTACTGGCGGGCCGCGGTCCGCGACGACGTGCTCGGCCGCCGGCTGGCCGGGCTGTTCGACGCGGTGCTGGTCGACGAGTACCAGGACGTCAACCAGCTGCAGGTCGACATCGTCCGCGGGCTGTGCGCCGGCGACGCGGGGCTGACCGCGGTCGGCGACGACGCGCAGGCGGTGTACGGGTTCCGCGGTGCCAGCGCCCGGCACATCCTCGACCTGCCGGCGCAGTTCCCGGGCACGACCGTGGTCCGGCTGGTCCGCAACTACCGCTCCAGCCAGCCGATCCTCGACCTGGCCAACGCGGCCTGGGCCGGTGCCTCGACCCGGTACGCCAAGGACCTCGTCGCCACCCGCGCCGGCGGCACCCGGCCGGAGCTGGTCGACTGCGCGGACGAGGCGACCCAGGCCGAGCAGGTCTGCGCCCGGGTGCTCGCGGCCCGCGAGCGCGGCACCAGGCTGCGCGACCAGGCCGTGCTGTTCCGGGCCGGGCGCGGCAGCGACCTGCTCGAGCTGGAGCTGACCCGCCGCCGCATCCCGTACGTCAAGTACGGCGGGCTGCGCTACCTGGAAGCGGCGCACGTCAAGGACCTGCTCGCGCTCTACCGGCTGGCCGACAACCCGCGGGACGAGACCGCCTGGTTCCGGCTGCTGCAGCTGCTCGACGGCGTCGGGCCGGCCACGGCGCGGCGGATCGTCGACCGGCTGGACCTGGACCGGGACGGCGTGCTCGACCGCTGGGACCCCGCCGGGCTGCCCGAGTGTGCCCGCGCGGACGCGGGCCGGCTGGTCGCGGCGCTGCCCGAGCGAGGTCCCGAACGGGCCGACGTGCTGCGGCGGGCGCTGGTGCCGGTGGTGCAGGGGGCCTACCCGGACGCCGCCGCCCGGCTGGCCGACCTGGAACGGCTGGCCGCCGCGGCCGCCGCGCACGGCGACCTGCGGACGTTCGTCGTCGAGCTGGCCCTCGACCCGCCGCGGTCGACCGGCGCCGACGCGGTGCCGCCCGGCGTCGACGAGGACTGGCTGGTGCTGTCCACGGTCCATTCAGCCAAGGGGCTGGAGTGGGACGCGGTGCACCTGCTGCACGTCACCGAGGGCAGCTTCCCGTCCGATCTCGGAGTGTCCACACCGGACGGCCTGGACGAGGAGCGGCGGCTGTTCCACGTCGCGCTGACCCGGGCCCGGGACACGCTGCACCTCTACGCGCCGCTGCGCTACCACCACCACCCGCGGGCCCGCGACGACCGACACTCGTTCGCCCAGCGCAGCCGGTTCCTCGACGGGGCCGCGCTGGCCTGCTGCGACCGCACGGGCACCGAGCCCGAGGTCGAGCCGGCGCCGGCGCTGGGCGGCACGTCAAGCGCCCCGGCCCGTACGGTCGCCGCCGAGCTGGATGCGCTCTGGGTCTAGGCCGGTGGCACGTCGAGCTCGAACCAGACCGTCTTGCCCAGGCCGCGGTCGTCCGGGTCGACGCCCCACCGGTCGGCCATCGCCTCGACCAGGTGCAGCCCGCGGCCGGAGGTGTCCCGGCTGCCGACCTGGACCAGCTGCGGCCGCCGGTGGCTGGAGTCGGCCACGCCGACCCGCATCCGGCCGGCGGCCAGCCGTACGGTGACGACGAGCTCCTCCCTGGTCTGCCGGATCGCGTTGGACACCAGCTCGGTGGTCAGCAGCGCCGCGGTGTCCAGCGTGTTCTCGTCGACCAGATCCCGCAGCAGGTCGTTGACCAGCCAGCGCGCCACGCTCGCGCTCTCCGCGGTCGGCGGCAGCGTCCGGCGCAGCGTCGGCCCGGCGTCGGCCCGGTCGCCGACCAGGTGGCAGATCAGCAGCACGGTGTCGTCCGGCGGCGGGCCGTGCACCAGCCCGGTCAGCGTGTCGGCCAGCTGGTCCGGGCTCGCGATCGGCTCGGCGCCGACCGCGTCGAGCACCCGCCGCAGCCCGGCCTCGGTGCCGAGCTGGCCGCCGTCGCGCAGCAGCCCGTCGGTGAACAGCGCCAGGGCGCTGCCCGGGGGGACCTGGGTGGTCGCCTCCCGCCACAGCTCGCCGGCCCGCACGCCGAGCGGCGGCCCGGTCGCGCCGTCGAGCAGGCACGGCCGCTGGTGCGGCGCCGCGAGCACCGGCGGCACGTGTCCGGCCCGGACCACCGTGATGATCCGCTCCACCGGGTGCACCAGCGCGTACGCCAGGGTGACCAGCCGGCCGGTGTCGAGGCCGAGGTGGAACTCGTTGGCCCGGGTCACCACCCCGGCCGGTGGGTGGCCCTCCAGGGTGTACGCCCGGACCGCGCCGCGCAGCTGGGCGGTCAGCACGGCGGCGGCCAGGTCGGCGCCGGCCACGTCGCCGACCACGAGCGCCACGGCGCCGCCCTCCATCGGCACCGCGTCGTACCAGTCCCCGCCGATCTGGCCGGCCGCGCCGGCGGGCAGGTAGCGCGCGATGAGCGGCAGCCCCTCGACCTCGGGCAGCCGCGCCGGGAGCAGCGCGCGTTGCAGCTGGAGCTGCGGTGGTTCGCTGGCCCCGGCTGCGTCGACCTGATCCACCTTCCTGTTCTGGCCCGGCCGGCGCCAACCAAAACCCGTGGTGGCAGGATCGGGTCGTGTCGGACGTGCTGCGTGGCTCACTGCGGGGGTTCGGGACCTCGATCTTCTCCACCGTCACCGAGTGGGCGATCGAGGCCGACGCGATCAACCTGGCCCAGGGTTTCCCGGACTTCGAGCCGCCGGCGGAGCTGGTCGCCGCCGCCGGCGAGGCCCTGCACCAGGGCCTGCACCAGTACGCGCCGAGCGTCGGAGACCCGGTGCTGCGCCAGGCCGTGGCCGAGCACCAGCTCGCCCGCTACGGCCTGGACTGGGACCCGGTGACCGACGTCACCGTGACCACCGGCGCCAGCGAGGCGATCACCGCGTCGCTGCTCGCCCTGCTCGAGCCGGGTGACGAGGTGGTGCTGGTCGAGCCCTGCTACGACCTCTACCCGTTCGCGGTGGTGGCGGCCGGCGGCGTGCCGGTCTACGTGCCGACCGAGTTCCCCGACTTCCGGCTCGACCTCGACCGGCTGGCCGCGGCGGTGACCGACCGGACCCGGGTGATCGTCGTCAACACCCCGACCAACCCGACCGGGCAGCTGCTGTCGGCCGAGGAGATCCGGGCCCTGGGCGAGCTGGCCGACCGGCACGACGCGTACCTGATCTCCGACGAGGTGTACGAGCACCTGGTCTACGACGGGGCCGAGCACCTGCCGGTCGCGTCCGACCCGGTCGCCCGGGAGCGCACGATCACCGTGTCCTCGGTGTCGAAGACGTTCAGCGCGACCGGCTGGCGGATCGGCTGGGCGGTGGCGCCGCGGGCGCTGTCGGCCGCGGTCCGCTCGGCCCACCAGTTCGTCACGTTCAACGCGACCACGCCGCTGCAGCGGGCGACCGCGGTCATGCTCGACGTGGCGGCGGCCGGCGACTACTACCGCACGCTGGTCGCGCAGTACACCGAGCGGCGGGACATCGTGCTGGCTGCGCTCGCCGGGCTCGACCTCGACGTGCGCCGGCCGCGGGGAACGTACTTCGTGATGACCCGGTGCGCCGGCGACGACACCGCGTACGTCAAGGACCTGATCGCGTCCCGCGGGGTGGCCGCGATCCCGGGCTCCGCCTTCTACTACGACGGCCGCACGGGTCCCGGCCGGGGGCTGGTCCGGTTCGCGTTCTGCAAGCAGGCGGATACGCTGCGAACTGCCGCGCGACGACTGCAGTCCCCCTAAAGTATTCTTTGCACGACCGGGAACGGGACGGTCCGTCCGGTCGTTGACGTGATCGACGGCCGGGTTCCGGATCGTCTTCCAGGTGCACGAGGAGTCAGTGCAGATGGCGCAGAGCAACAACCCCGTCCTGGCCCGCGGCTTCGGGCAGGGTCAGCAGCACGCGAGCTGGAACACCGCACCCCCGCCGTCGGCCGGCGACCTGAACGAGATGTACAACCGCCCGGCGTACGTGCCGCCGGCCCGCTTCATGACCCTCGACGACGTGGTGCTGCGCACCGCGATGTCACTCGGCGTCGTGGTCCTCGTCGGCGCGGTCTCCTGGATCGCCGACCTGCAGGGGCTGGCCATCGTCGGTGCCCTGGTCGGCTTCGTGCTGGCGCTGATCATCAGCTTCAAGCAGAGCACCAACCCCGCGCTCATCCTGGGCTACGCGGCGGCCGAGGGACTGTTCCTCGGCGCGATCAGCCGGGTGTTCAAGGACGCGTTCGGCGGTGGCATCGTCATCCAGGCGGTGGTCGGGACGGCCGGTGTGTTCGCCGGGATGCTCGTGGTCTACAAGACCGGCGCGATCCGGGTCACGCCCAAGTTCACCCGCTGGCTGCTCGGCGCGCTGATCGGCATCGTGGCCCTGTCCCTGGTCAACCTCATCGCCTCCCTGTTCACGCCGGGCGGTCTCGGCTTGCGCGACTCGAGCAACCCGGCGCTGGCGATCGGCTTCAGCCTGCTGTGCATCGGCGTTGCCGCGTTCACGTTCCTGCTCGACTTCGACATGATCGACAAGGGCATCCGGCAGGGCGCGCCGGAGCGCTTCGCCTGGTACGCGGCGTTCGGCCTGACCGTCACGCTGGTCTGGCTCTACCTGGAGATCCTCCGGCTGCTGAGCTACTTCCGCGACTAGGCGGGCACGACCGCGCGGGCCCCACCCCTGACCCCGGTGGGGTCCGCGGTCGTTCGTAGGGTCGACACCGATGAATGCCGAGCAGCCCGCCGCCGCGCTGGCCCGCGAGCTGCTCCCGCGCCTGCGCCGCTGGGACGCCGCCAGCTGGTCGGTGCCCGTCGCCGGCCGGGTGCGCGCGGACGTCGCGGCCGAGGCGGTGCAGCGGCTGGCCGACGCCGGCGCGGACGCCGAGGGTCGGCCGCACCGGCTGGTGCCGCGGCTGGCCGACGTGAACCTGGCCGACCAGCTCGCGGTCGTGGTCGGGGACGTCCTGCGCACCGGCGAACCGGCCGCGCTGCGCACCGCCGGCACCGAGCTGGCGGCGCTGCGCGCCGCGCTGGGACTGCGCTAGCCGACCCGCTCCAGCACCATCGCCATGCCCTGGCCGCCGCCGACGCACATGGTCTCCAGGCCGAGCGTCTTGTCGTGCCACTGCAGCGAGTTGACCAGCGTGGTGGCGATCCGGGCACCGGTCATGCCGAACGGGTGGCCGACCGCGATCGCCCCGCCGTTGACGTTGAGCCGGTCGATGTCGATCCCGAGCTCCTGGTAGGACGGGATCACCTGGGCGGCGAACGCCTCGTTGATCTCGACCAGGTCGATGTCGCCGATGGACAGGCCGGCCCGGGCCAGCGCCTGCTTCGACGCCTCCACCGGGCCTAGCCCCATGATCTCGGGCGACAGCGCGGACACCCCGGTCGACACGACCCGGGCCAGCGGCGTGATGCCCAGCTCCCGCGCGCGCTCGTCGGACATCACGACGACCGCCGCGGCACCGTCGTTGAGCGGGCAGCAGTTGCCGGCGGTGATCCGCCCGTCCGGGCGGAACACCGGCTTGAGCCCGGCCACGCCCTCCCTCGTCACGCCCGCCCGCGGGCCGTCGTCCTTGCTGATCACCGTGCCGTCGGGGGCGGTGACCGGGATGATCTCGCGCTGCCAGAAGCCGTCGGCGAGCGCCTTCTCGGCCATGTTCTGCGAGCGGACGCCGAACTCGTCCATCTGCTCCCGGGTGATGCCCTTCGCCTGGGCCAGGTTCTCCGCGGTCTGGCCCATGGCCAGGTAGATGTCCGGGACCGCGCCGTCGGCGCGCGGGTCGTGCCACTCCAGCCCGCCCTGGGCCGCCTTCAGCGACCGCTCCTCGGCCTGGGCGAAGACCGGGTTGTGGGTGTCCGGCCAGGCGTCGGAGTTGCCCTTCGCGTACCGGCTGACCGTCTCGACGCCGGCGGCGACGAACGCGTGCCCCTCGCCGGCCTTGATCGCGTGGAAGGCCATCCGGATCGTCTGCAGCGAGGAGGCGCAGTAGCGGGTGACCGTCGTCCCGGGCAGCTCGTCGTGGCCGAGCAGCACGGCGACCACGCGGGCCATGTTGAAGCCCTGCTCGCCACCGGGCAGCCCGCAGCCGAGCATGAGGTCGTCGAGCGTCGACGGGTCGAGCTGCGGCACCTTGTCGAGCGCTGCCTGCACGATCGTCGCGGCCAGGTCGTCCGGACGGAACCCGGTCATGGTGCCTTTGGCGGCGCGGCCGATCGGGGAACGGGCGGTGGCGACGATGACGGCCTCGGGCACGGCGGACTCCCTCGTCAGACGGCCTTCTTTGTTACTGGAGAGTAGCGCGTTCGGACGCGGCGTCGTCGACCGCCGGCAGCAGCGCCTCGGCGATCAGCCGGTAGCCGTCGGCGCTCGGGTGGAACCCGTCCTCGCAGTACGCGGCGCGGTCGGCCCGGAACACCGGCCCGACCAGGTCGGCCAGGTCGATCGGCACGCCGCCGGCGGCCCGGGTCGCCTCGGCCGACGCGGCCGCGACCCGGCGCCCGCGCCAGGCCACCACGCCGCGCAGCGGCTGGGCGAAGGCCCGGCTGGCGCCCAGGTCGGGGCAGGTGCCGACGACGACCGCGGCCCCGCCTCCGAGCAGCCGCCGGACCGCGTCGCCGAGGTTGTCCTTGACCGCGCTCAGTGCGGTGCCCGAGGTCGCGTCGGTCGTGCCGACCAGCATGACCGCGACGTCCGGCCGCCCCAGCAGCGCCCGGGACACCTGCGGGCCGAGATCGCCGGTGCCGGAGCCGGCGATCGCGGCGCCGGCCAGCCGGACCCGGCGGGTCGGGCCGGCCAGCCGCCGGGCCAGCACGCCACCGACGGTCTCCTCGGTGCGGGTGACGCCGACCCCGGCCCCGATGGAGTCGCCGAGCATGACCAGCCGCAGCCGCTCCCCGCCCGGGCCACCGAAGTCGCCCTCGACCGGCGGCGCCGACCCGGCCGACGCGTACCGCCGGCGGGCCGCGGCCCAGACCTCGGCGGCCAGGACGCCCGCGCCGGCACCGGCCGCCGCGACCAGACTCCCGAGGGCTCCCCGGGTCAACCGGTTCGGGTCCACGTGACCAGGTTACGTGCTTCCGCGCCGCCTGCCGCGGCCCGAGCGGATCCGCACCAGGACGTCGTCCAGCCGCTGGGTAGGGTGGTCCGGATACCGCGGACGTGGTTGACGGGAGGCTCCTTTCTCATGGTGCAGCGCACGCTCAACGACGCGCTGGCGGGCCACAAGGACGAGCGCGTCCTGCTGCGCGGCTGGGTGCACCGGCGGCGCCGGCTGTCCGCGGTGTCCTTCCTGATCCTGCGCGACCGCACCGGCCTGGCCCAGGTCGTGATCAGCGACGACGCGACCAAGGCGCAGCTCGACGAGCTGCCCGAGGAGACCGTGGTCGAGGTCGAGGGCACCGTCACGGCCAACGACAAGGCCCCCGGTGGCTTCGAGGTCACCGCGCCCTCGATCAGCGCGCTGTCCGACCCGGCCGAGACTCCGCCGGTCGAGCTGTGGCGGCCGTCGATGACCGCCACCCTGCCGGTGCTGCTCGACCACGCCCCGGTGCTCTGGCGGCACCCGGCCCAGGCGGCGCTGTGGCGGCTCGCGGCCGCCTCGCTGCGCGGCTTCCGGCGCACCCTCGACGAGCACGGCTTCACCGAGATCCTCACCCCGAAGATCGTGGTCAGCTCGACCGAGTCCGGGGCCAACCTGTTCACGGTCGACTACTTCGACCGCAAGGCGTTCCTGGCCCAGTCGCCGCAGTTCTACAAGCAGACGATGGTCGGCGTCTTCGAGCGCGTCTACGAGACCGGCCCGGTGTTCCGGGCCGAGCCGCACGACACCGTCCGCCACCTGTCCGAGTACAGCTCCCTCGACGTCGAGCTCGGCTTCATCGACAACCACCGGGACGTGATCCGGGTGCTGCGCGACGTCGTCGCCGGCATGGTGGCCGAGGTCCGCGCCAGCGCCGGTCCGGCGGCCGAGCTGGCCCGGGCCAACCTGCCCGAGGTGCCGGCCGAGATCCCGGTCGTGCACTTCAGCGAGGCCCTGCGGATCGCCGGTGCGGACCCGAACGAGCCGGACCTGTCGCCGGAGGACGAGCGGGTGCTCGGCCGCTGGGCCCAGCAGGAGTTCGGCTCGGACTTCCTCGCGGTCGAGGGCTACCCGGCGGTGAAGCGGCCGTTCTACACCCACCCGCAGCCGGACGACCCGCGCTGGACCAACTCGTTCGACATCCTCTTCCGAGGGCTGGAGCTGTGCACGGGCGGCCAGCGGCTGCACCGGTACGAGGACTACGTGGCCGCGCTCACCGCGCGCGGCGAGAACGTCGAGCTCTACGAGGGCTACCTGGAGCCGTTCCGGCACGGCATGCCGCCGCACGGCGGCTTCGCGATCGGGCTGGAGCGCTGGGTGGCCCGGCTGGTGGAGGCGGACAACATCCGCTTTGTCACGCTCTTCCCCCGGGACATCCACCGGCTCGCGCCGTAGGGAATGAACGCAGGGTTTGAGATACTTGAGTCGGCAAGTATCTTGGCGGTCGCCATGAGGGCGACCTGAGACCCGGAGGAAACCATGTCCGCTCCAACCAGCCTCGACCTGACCGGCACCTGGGACATCGACCCGGCGCACACCCGGCTCGGCTTTGCCGCGCGGCACGCCATGGTGGCGACCGTGCGCGGCGGCTTCGACGTGTTCTCCGGCACGATAACGATCGATCACAGGAACCCCGCGGCGTCCTCGGCCGAGGTGGAGATCGACGCGGCCAGCATCTCGACCGGCAACGAGCAGCGCGACCAGCACCTGCGCAGCGGCGACTTCCTGGACGTCGAGAACTTCCCGAAGATCACGTTCCGGAGCACGTCGGCGGAGGAGGTCGACGCCGAGACGTACAAGCTGGCCGGTGAGCTGACCATCAAGGACAAGACCCAACCGGTCACGCTGGAGCTCGACTACCAGGGGTCCTCGCCCGACCCGTTCGGCAACACCCGCGCCGGGTTCGAGGGCAAGACCACGGTCAACCGCAAGGACTGGGGCCTGACCTGGAACGTCGCGATCGAGGGCGGCGGCATCCTGGTCGGCGAGAAGGTCAAGCTCGAGCTCGACGTCTCGGCGATCAAGCGCGCCGACACCCCGCAGGCCCAGTAGCCCCGCGCCGTCGCCGATCCCGGTCAGCTCCTTGACCGGGATCGACGTGTGCTCAGGCCAGCCACTCCTCGGCGGGGACGTGGTCGGGGGCCGGGCGGGGACGGCGGCGGCGCAGGAAGGCCCAGCGACCCCGGCGGCCGTGCTCCTGTCCGTGCAGGTCGCCGCCGGTGACCTCGCTGCCGGGCCGGCCGGCGGCGCGGGCGGCGGCGGAGGCCACCGGGCTCGCGTCGGCCAGCGAGAACAACCGCCGGTCGGTGACCGCGTCAGCTTCCTCCGGCCACAGCCCGAGCGCCGCGCACACCGACGGCAGGGTGACCGCCATCGCCCGGGCGTAGCCCATCGCCGACGGGTGGAACCGGTCGTTGCTGAACAGCTCGGTCGGCCTGGCCGCGAACTCCGGCCCCAGCACGTCGCCGAGCGAGACGGTCCGCCCGCCGGCCTCGACCACCGCGATCGTCTGCGCGGCGGCCATCTGCCGGCTCCAGACCCTGGCCACCAGCCGCAGCGGTTGCAGGATCGGCTCCACGGTGCCGAGGTCGGGACAGGTGCAGACGACCACCTCGGTCCCGTCCGCGCGCAGCCGGCGCACCGCCCGGCCGAGGTGCTCCACCGCCTCGGACGGCCGGGTCCGCGAGGTCACGTCGTTGGCCCCGATCATCACCACGACGACGTCCGGGTGGTGCGGGCGGATCTTCTCGATCTGTCCGGCCAGGTCGGCCGAGCGGGCACCGACCATGGGCGCGGTGACCAGCTGCACCGGCCGGCCGGCCGCATCGGCCAGCCCGGTGGCCAGCAGCACCCCCGGCGTCTGCCAGGTCTGCTGCACGCCGAGGCCGGCGGCGCTGGAGTCGCCGAGCAGGCCCAGCGTCAGCGGCCGGGCGCTGTCGTACGGATGGCTGCTGCCGTACACGCCGTCCGCGACCGGCGGGGTCGCGCTCGGCGGTCCGACCACCCGGCGGGCCAGCTTGGCCTGGCCGAGCAGCAGGCCCCAGCAGGCGGAGACGATCAGCCCGAGACCGCCACCGCCGTACGCGGCCGCGGCGGCGATCGACCGGGCCCGCGACGCCCGGCTCACCGGGCGTGCCCCGAGGCCAGCGCCCGCACGGCGGCCTTCGCGTCCCGGCGCAGCTCCGGACCGTGCGCGAACGCGGCCACCTCGAAGTCGAGCTCGCCGAGCTGGTCGGCCGCGCGCCGGTTGCGGTCGGCGTCGGTGCAGAGGAAGGCCGGCGCATACCGCACGCCGCGCAGGTTGACCATCGCGTCGCCGGTGAACAGGACGCCGGTCTCCTCGTGCAGCAGCGCGGTGTGGCCGGGGGAGTGGCCCGGGGTGTGCACCGCCCGCAGGCCGCCGGGCAGCAGCGCGCCGTCCTGGAACTCGCCGGTCACGCTGACCTTCGGGAAGCCGCGGGCGCTGCCGCGCCGGGTCCGCGGGGAGCGCCCGTCGCGCAGGTAGACCGACTCGCGCTCGTGCGCGAGCACCTCGGCGCCGGTCAGCTCGACCAGCCCGGCCAGCCCGCCGGCGTGGTCGGGGTGGGCGTGGGTGACCACGACCCGCCGCACGTCCGCCGGCGCGGCCCCGATGGCCGCGAGCCCGGCCACCAGCCGCTTGCGCGCCGCCGCGAACTTCAGGCCGGCGTCGACGACGGTCACGCCGCCGTCGGAGCCGGCCACGGCGAACGAGTTGATCAAGTTGCCCGGTGCGGTGGGGATCCGCCACACCCCGTCCGCGAGCCGGACCGCCGCCTGCCTGGCCACTCGTCACCTCCGAACGCCGAGGTTAGCCGAGGGTTCGAACGGTTTCGCGAGCTGGATCCAGGTGATCCGATTTGGCCGCCGGTCCGGCCGGCGCCGCGACGGCCGCCGGCGCCTGCCCGGCGCCGCGCCGGGGCAGGTCTGCCATCCTGACCCGATGGAGATGCAGTACGCCCGGTCGATGGTCGAGCTGATCGGCGGCACCCCGCTGGTCAAGCTGTCCGCGGTGACCGCGGGGCTGGCGCCGCTGGTGCTGGCCAAGGTCGAGTACTTCAACCCCGGCGGGTCGGTGAAGGACCGGATCGCGCTGCGGATGATCGAGGCGGCGGAGCGGTCCGGCGAGCTGCGGCCGGGCGGCACCATCGTGGAGCCGACCAGCGGGAACACCGGGGTCGGGCTGGCCATCGTCGCGCAGACCCGCGGCTACCGGTGCGTGTTCGTATGCCCGGACAAGGTGTCGATCGACAAGATCAACGTGCTCCGCGCGTACGGGGCGGAGGTCGTGGTCTGCCCGACCGCGGTGCCGCCGGAGCACCCGGAGTCGTACTACAACGTCTCCGACCGGCTGGTCGGGGAGATCGACGGCGCCTGGAAGCCCAACCAGTACGCCAACCCCAACAACCCGCTCTCGCACTACGAGACGACCGGACCCGAGATGTGGGCGCAGACCGGCGGGCGGATCACCCACTTCGTCACCGGGCTCGGCACCGGCGGGACCGTCAGCGGCGCCGGCCGCTACCTCAAGGAGGTCTCCGGCGGGCGGGTCCGGGTGGTCGGCGCCGACCCCGAGGGCTCGGTCTACTCCGGCGGCACCGGCCGGCCCTACCTGGTCGAGGGCGTCGGCGAGGACTTCTGGCCGCAGACGTACGACCGGGAGATCTGCGACGAGATCGTCGCGGTCACCGACGCCGACTCGTTCGACCTGACCCGGCGGCTGGCCCGCGAGGAGGGGCTGCTGGTCGGCGGCTCGTGCGGGATGGCGGTCGCCGCGGCCTTGCGGGTGGCGGCGCGCGGCGGGCCCGACGACGTGGTCGTCGTGCTGCTGCCGGACGGCGGCCGGGGCTACCTGTCGAAGATCTTCAACGACGACTGGATGGCCGACTACGGCTTCCTGCGTACGACCAAGCTGGCTACCGCGGCCGACGTGCTGCGGGAGAAGTCCGGCGGCCTGCCGTCGCTGGTGCACGCGCACCCGCACGACACGGTGCGCGAGGCCATCGACATCCTGCGCGAGTACCACGTCTCCCAGATGCCGGTGGTCAAGGCCGAGCCGCCGGTGGCGATCGCCGAGGTGGTCGGGTCGGTGGTGGAGCGCGACCTGCTCGAGCTGCTGTTCACCGGGCAGGCCCGGCTGGCCGACCCGCTGGAGCGGCACATGTCCCCGCCGCTGCCGGTGATCGGCGCGGGGGAGCCGGTCGACGCGGCGGTGACCGCGCTGGAGAAGGCCGACGCCGCGGTCGTGCTCGCCGACGGCAAGCCGACCGGCGTGCTCACCCGGCAGGACCTGCTCACCCACCTCTCCCGCTGACCCGCCTGCCCCGGATAGCTTGTGAAGGGTCACCGGGAGGGGTGGGCGGCGTGACTGAGGTGGACATGGGCCCGACGGTGCCGGCCTGGCTGGCGCGCACCGTGGTCGAGCAGGGCGACCGGGTCGCGCTGCGCCGGATGCGGCCGGACGGGTCCGGGCTGGCGGAGTGGACCTGGGCCGAGGTCGGCGACCGGGCCGCCCGGCTGGCCACCGCGTTCGCCCGGCTCGGCCTCGGCCGGGGCGAGCGGATGCTGCTGTTCCTGCGCAACCGGCCGGAGTTCCACGTCGCCGACCTCGGCGCGCTGCTGGCCGGCGGCACCCCGCTGTCGATCTACAACTCCTCGGCGCCCGAGCAGGTCGCCCAGCTGGCCGGGCACAGCCGGTCCCGGATCGCCGTGGTCGAGGACGTCGAGTTCCTGGAGCGGCTGCTCAAGGTCCGCGACGAGCTGCCCGAGCTGCGCGCGGTCGTGGTCGTCGACGACCCGGACGGCCTGCGCCCGGCCGACGTGCACCTGCTCGCCGACCTCTACGGGGACGAGCCGGTCGACCTCGCCGCCGCGGCCGCCGCGGTCCGCCCCGAGGACCTGGCCACGATCATCTACACCTCCGGCACCACCGGCGCGCCCAAGGGCGTGATGCTCACCCACGCGAACATCCGCGCGCAGTGTCTCGGCTACATGGCGCTGGTCGGCCCGGTCCCGGACCGGCGCACGGTGTCGTACCTGCCGATGGCGCACGTGGCCGAGCGGATGGTCACCCACTACGGCTGGCTGTGGCAGCGGACCACGGTCACCTGCTGCCCGGACCAGAGCGCGCTGATCGGATACCTGACCCAGGTCCGGCCGACCGACGTGTTCGGGCCGCCGCGGGTGTTCGAGAAGCTCAAGGCCGGCATCGAGGCCGCGGTCGCCGCGGCCGGGCCGGAGCGGGCGGCCGGGTTCGAGCAGGCCAGGGCGGCCGGCCGGCAGGTCGCCGAGATGCGGGCGGCCGACCGGCCGCTGCCGCCGGAGCTGGCCGCGGCCTGGGAGCAGCTGGACGCGGCCGTGTTCGCGCCGATCCGCCGCAACGTCGGGCTCGACCAGCTCATCTACTGCTTCTCCGGGGCGGCCCCGCTGCCGGTCGACGTCATGCACTTCCTGCGCTCGATCGGCCTGCCGTTCTCCGAGGTGTACGGGATGAGCGAGAACACCGGCGCGCTGACCTGGGAGCCGTACCGGGTGAAGCCGGGCGCGGTCGGAAAGGCGCTGCCCGGGGTCGAGGTGCGCATCGCCGAGGACGGCGAGGTGCTCGCCCGCGGCGCGATCGTCTCGCCGGGCTACCTGGACGACCCCGAGCGCAGCGCGGAGACCTTCGACGCCGACGGCTGGCTGCACACCGGCGACATCGGCCGCCTCGACGAGGACGGCTACCTGTCGATCGTCGACCGCAAGAAGGAGCTGATCATCACCGCCGGCGGCAAGAACATCTCGCCGGCCAACCTGGAGGCGCTGCTGAAGTCGCTGCCGCTGGTCGGGCAGGCCTGCGTGGTCGGCGACGGGCGGCGCTACCTGGTCGCCCTGCTCGTGCTCGACCCCGAGGTCGCCCCGGCCTGGGCGGCCCGGCAGGGCCTGCCGGGGACGCTGGCCGAGCTGGCCGCCGCACCCGAGGTCAGGGCCGAGCTCGAGCGCGGCGTGGCCGAGGTCAACGCGCGGGTCTCCCAGGTCGAGGGGATCAAGAAGTTCGCGATCGTGCCGGACGAGTGGCTGCCGGACTCGCCCCAGCTGACCGCGACCATGAAGCTCAAGCGCCGCGGCGTCCTCTCCGTGTACGCCCCGGTCATCGAGTCGCTCTACGCGGGGTAGCCTCGCCGGCCATGGGTGAGCGGTACGGGTTCGACACGCTGGCGATCCACGCGGGGCAGGAGCCCGACCCGAGCACCGGGTCGGTGGTCGTGCCGATCCACCAGACCTCGACGTACAAGCAGGACGGGGTCGGCGGCCTGCGCGGCGGGTACGAGTACAGCCGGTCGGCGAACCCGACCCGGACCGCGCTGGAGGAGTGCCTGGCCGCGCTGGAGGGCGGCGCGCACGGGCTGGCGTTCGCCTCGGGACTGGCCGCCGAGGACACGCTGCTGCGCACGGTGCTGCGGCCCGGCGACCACGTCGTGCTGCCGGACGACGCGTACGGCGGCAGCTTCCGGCTGGTGGCCAGGGTGCTGGCCGGCTGGGGCGTCGAGCACACCGCCGTGCACCTCGGCGACCTCGACGCGGTGCGGGCCGCGTTCACGCCGGCGACCAAGGTGCTGTGGTGCGAGACGCCGTCCAACCCGCTGCTCGGCATCTCCGACCTCGCCGTGCTGGGGCAGCTCGCGCACGAGCGCGGGGCGCTGTTCGTCGTCGACAACACGTTCGCCTCCCCGTACCTCCAGCAGCCGCTGGCGTTCGGCGCGGACGTGGTCGTGCACTCGACCACCAAGTACGTGGGCGGGCACTCCGACGTGGTCGGCGGCGCGCTGGTGCTTTCCGAGGGCGAGCTGGCCGCGAAGCTGCGGTTCCACCAGAACGCGATGGGCGCGGTGCCGGGGCCGTTCGACTGCTGGCTGGTGCTGCGCGGGGTGAAGACGCTCGGCGTCCGGATGGACCGGCACAGCGCGAACGCGCTGCGGATCGCCGAGATGCTCGTCGCGCACTCCGCGGTGGCGTCGGTGTACTACCCCGGGCTGCCGACCCACCCCGGCCACGAGGTGGCGGCCAAGCAGATGCGCGGGTTCGGCGGGATGGTGTCGTTCAGGCTGGCCGGCGGGGAGCAGGCGGCGCTGCGGGTGTGCGAGCGGACCCGGGTGTTCATCCTCGGCGAGTCGCTCGGCGGGGTCGAGTCGCTGATCGAGCACCCGGCCCGGATGACGCACCAGTCCGCGGTCGGGTCGCCGCTGGAGGTGCCGCCCGAGCTGGTCCGGCTCTCGGTCGGCATCGAGTCGGTCGAGGACCTCCTCGCCGACCTCATCTCCGCCCTCGGGTAGCCCGGCGCGCGGGCCGTGGCCGGGCGGTCAGCCGCGCTTGGCGGCCGGGTCGGAGGCGGCCTTGTCGAGCTGGGCCGAGTTGACGCAGCCGGCCAGCGTGGGCCCGGCCGGCATGGCCGGCTTCCAGGAGTCGCTGTCGACCACCGGCTTGACCGTCACGTACTCGCTGCCGTCGGCGCAGGCGTCCACGGTGTGCGCGGACGAGCCGGTCGTCGCGGCCAGCACCCCGCCGCCGGCCCCCACCACGAGCACCGACGCGAGCAGCGCAGCCGGCAGCAACCGGGGACGGCGGGTCCGTGCAGCGCGTACGGGCACGGCTCCAGTCTGCCAGGGGATCCCGTCGCAAGCACGCGGCGGTCAGCTCGTCAGCGCGAGCAACGCCGCCGGAGGGTGCCGGCCGGCCCGCACGGGTCCGGGACCGCGGTCGCCCAGGGCTCCGGGTCGTTGCGAGCTCATCACCAGCACCACGCCAACCGCCCCGCCGGGACAGCGTGTCGAACGCCGGCGGGTCGAACGGCACGGGGCGCCCAGCCCGGCCCGTGCCGGAGCTTCAGCCGCCCGGCTTCCAGGTCATCAGGACGGCGATGGCGACGTAGCAGAGGCTGGCGATGCCGGCGGTCGCGGCCGCGCGCGGGGCCAGCGCGCTGGTGCCGGCCGCGCTGGTGCCGCTGGTGCTACCGGTTGCGGAGGTCGCGGGGGTTGCGCCGCGCAGCATCGGGACGAGCAGGCCGAGGACGAGCACGCTGGCCACGACGAACAGCGCGATCGAGGCGATCAGCCAGCCGTCGGAGAACGAGAACTCGTCCCGGACCAGGCCGAAGCCCACGACCGCGACCAGCAGCGAGGCCCATCCGTAGACCGTCACGGCGCGCGACAGCAGCCGGACGCTGTCGCCCGACCCACCCCGCAACGCCCGCGGCAGCTGGTTGGCCGCGGCCACCAGCGGCCCGACCAGGAAGATCGCCAGCACGACATGGATCACCAGAACCGCCCGCATGGCGCGCCAGCCTAGCCCGGCGGCGCCGGCCCGGCGGCGCCGGCCCGACGGCGCCGGCCCGACGGCGCCGGCCTGGCCTGGCAGCCGGCCTGGTCAGCCGGCCTGGTCAGCCGGCCTGGTCAGCCGGCCTGGTCAGCCGGCCTGGTCCGCCGGCCTGGTCCGCCGGCCTGGTCCGCCGGCCTGGTCCGCCGGCCTGGTCCGCCGGCCTGGTCAGCCGGCCTGGTCAGCCGGCCGGTCAGCCGGCCTGGTCAGCCGGCCGGTCAGCCGGCCTGGCGGGAGCGGCGGCCGCGGCGGGCGCGGAGGTAGTCGCTCACGACGTACTCGCCGAGCCGCTCGGGGCGCGGCGAGAAGACCCGGCCCCCGTTCCGCCGGGCCAGCTCCTCGACGAACCGGACCAGCGCCGGCTCCTCGTCGAGCATGAAGACGTTGATCGTCGCCCCCCGCCGGGTGCACCGCTCGACCTCGGCCAGCGTGACCGCGAGCGTCTCCGGCAGCGGCGGCCAGGCGAACTCCGGGTGCCCGTCCCGGGACAGGTGCGCGGTCGGCTCGCCGTCGGTGACCACCATGATCACCGGCTCGCCGTCGCGGTAGCGGTCCAGGTGCCGGCGGGCCAGCATCAGCGCGTGCTGCAGGTTCGTGCCCTGCACCATGTCCCAGGAGAGCCCGGCCAGCTCGGTCGGCGAGATCACCCTGGCGTAGTTGGAGAACCCGATGATCTCGATCTTGTCCTGCGGGTACGCCGTGGTCACCAGCGAGTGCAGCGCGAGCGCGGTCGACTTGGCCGCGCCCCAGGTCCCGCGCAGGGCCATCGAGTACGACAGGTCCACCAGCAGCGCGACCGTGGCCGAGGTCCGTCGCTCGGTCTCGACGACCTCGAAGTCCTCGACCTCGAGCTTCACCCGCCCGCCGGTCGGCCCCGTCCGCAGCACCGCGTTCCGGACCGTACGGACGACCTCCAGCGGCTGCTCGTCGCCGTACTCCCAGCCGCGCGCGGACCCGGTCGGCTCGCCTGCCGCGCCCGCGTCCCGCACGTCGTGGGTGCCACGCCCGCCGGAGTCGAGCACGGAGAACACCCGGCGCAGCGCGGTCGATCCGAGCCGCCGCACCGCACGCGCGGTCAGCTCCAGTTGCCCGCCGCTTCGGTTGAGGTAACCCTGCCGCTGCAGCTCGCGCTCGATCCGGCGCAGCGCCTCGACGTCGTCGACCGCCTGCCGGCCGAGCGCCCGCTCCACCAGCTCGGGGTCGATGTCGTCCAGCGAGGCCCCGGGGTAGTCCTGGTCGAGCATCGCGTCGAGCTCTTCCAGGTCGGCGATCTCCTGCAGCGCGCCGGTCGCGTCGCCGAGCCCGAGCGGGCGGTCGCCGTCCATCCGCTCCCGGCCGCCCCAGCGCAGGTCCGGCCGGGCCGCCCGCAGCCCCTGCTGCAGCCGCTCCAGCTCGCCGGCCAGCCCGGCGTCGCCCATCGCGCCGGCCATCAGCTCGGCCAGCTCCTGCCGCTGCTCGTCGGACAGGCTGTCGAGCAGCCGCTGCTGGGCCGCCGCCCGGCGGGCCAGCGTGTCGACCAGCTCGGCCAGGTCGGCCGGGTTCTCCGGGAAGAACTCCCCGTACTCCTCCATGAACCGGTCGAACTGCTCCTGGGTGTGCTGGCCCCGGGCGTCGGCCTCGAGCATGTCGTTGAGCGCGGAGATCATCTCCCGGATCCGGGCCATGTCCTCCTGGGTGGCGCCGCGCAGCGCGTCCCGCATCCCGCGGAACTGGCTGTCCAGCACCTCCCGGCGCAGCAGGTCCTTGATCTCCTCGTACGCCTGCCGCGCCTCGTCCGAGCGCCACTGGTACTCCGACAGCTCGCGGACCGCTCGGGCCGGGTCGTCGGGCAGCGCGTCGAGCTGGGCCTCGGCGAACCGGGCCGAGTCGTCCGGGTCCGGGAACAGCTCCCGCCGCTCGGCCGCGACCGCCCGGTCCAGCAGCTCGCGGACCTGCTCCAGGGTGCCGTCCAGCCGGCCGCGCCGGCGGGCTTGGCGGGCCCGCTGCCGGACCTTGCGGCGCAGCTCGTCCAGCCCGCGCAGGCCACCATCGGCGCCCTGCTGCAACAGCCGCCGCAGCGCCTCAGCCGGGGACGCGCCGGCCAGCACGTCGTCGCCGATCTCGTCCAGCGCGCGGCGCACGTCGAACGGCGGCTCCAGCGGGTCGGGCCCGCCGTGCCAGGCGCCGTACCGGTATCCGCCGGGTCGGGCCATGCTCAGCCTCCGTACACAGTGCGGCCGTAGCCGACGTCGTCCTTGGCCAGCCGGCGCAGCAGGTGCAGCCCCTCGAGGGCGAACTCGACCGCGGCGGCGGCCAGCCCGACGGCCGACGAGCCCTCCGGACCGGACGCCGGCTCCAGCCGGGACAGCAGCGCGGCCAGCGTCGGGAACGTGCCGACCTGGCGCAGCAGCTCGTCGGCCGGCACCAGGTCGCCGGTCTCCACCGACAGCCCCTCGTCGAACTTCGACTGCAGCGCGGACAGGTCCTGGCCGGCCAGCCGGGCCCGGAACGTGTCCGCGGTGGCCCGGCGCAGCAGGTGCTCGAGCACCTCGGCCTCCCGGCCCTCGTCGGCGTCCTCGAACTCGACCTTGCCCCGGGAGGCCGGCACCACCGCCGGCAGGTCGCAGACCCTGGCCACGGCCAGCTGCTCGCCGGTGACGGCGGCCCGGCGTACCGCGGACGCGGCCACCGTCTCCACCGCGGCGATCGCGAACCGGGCCGAGACCCCGGAACGCTGGTCGACCTGCGGCGCCTCCCGGACCGCGCGGGTGAACCGGGCGACGACCTCGATCACGTGGTCGGGCACCACCGGCGCCGGGTGCGGGCCGTCGACGTCCCAGACCAGCGCGGCCTCCTGCCGGACCAGCTCGATCTCGTCGGCCAGGTCCAGCGGGTAGTGGGTGCGCACCTCGGCGCCGAACCGGTCCTTGAGCGGGGTGATGATCCGCCCGCGGCTCGTGTAGTCCTCCGGGTTGGCGCTCGCCACCAGCAGCAGGTCCAGCGGCAGCCGCAGCTGGTAGCCGCGGACCTGGACGTCCCGCTCCTCCAGCACGTTGAGCAGCGCGACCTGGATCCGCTCGGCGAGGTCGGGCAGCTCGTTCACGGAGAAGATGCCCCGGTTCGTACGCAGGACCAGGCCGTAGTGCACGGTCTCGGGGTCGCCGAGCGTACGGCCCTGGGCCACCTTGATCGGGTCGACGTCGCCGATCAGGTCGCCGACGCTGGTGTCCGGCGTGGCCAGCTTCTCGCCGTACCGCTCGGAGCGGTGCTTCCAGGCGACCGGAGTCCCGTCGCCCCGCTCGGCCACCAGCCGCCTCCCCCAGACCGAGATCGGCGCGTACGGGTGCTCGTTGAGCTCGCTGCCGGCGATCACCGGCGTCCACTCGTCCAGCAGGCCGGCGAGCGTGCGGATCAGCCGGGTCTTGCCCTGGCCGCGCTCGCCCAGCAGGACCATGTCGTGCCCGGCCAGCAGCGCCCGCTCGACCTCGGGGACCACGGTCTCCTCGAAGCCGACGATGCCGGGCAGGGAGGGCTCGCCGGCGGCCAGCCGGGCCAGCAGGTTCTCCCGGATCTCGGCCTTGACGCCGCGGTGCACGTGGCCCGAGGCGCGCAGCGCGCCGAGGGTGCTGATCGGAGGGGAGGTGCTCACCTGACGACCGTACGTCGGGGTTGCTGCGACCGCACGGAGCGCCCTCCGGTTCAGCCCGCGGCGAAATCCGGCGATCCGGAGGGCCTCGGGCGGGCTCCACGGTGACCCGCCCCAGCCGTGCGGATCACGGCGGGCCGGTGTCACCCGGGTCGGGCTCGTCTCCGTCGCCGGGCTCCGACCGGCTGCCGCGCGGCGCGGAGTCCTCGGCGCTTTCCGGGTCGTCGTCGGCCTCCGACAGCGAGGTCGACCGCTCGAGGCCGCCGTACACGTACGGTCCGACAGCGAGGGCGACGATGGCGAGAACGAGTGAGATCAGGCCGGCGTCCAGGCCGAAGATGCGCGTCACCGCGCCGACCGTCAGCACGACGAGGACGAAGGCGGCCGTGGTGGACCGCGGGTGACCTGGGCCGCCGGGACCGCCGAAGAAGCTCTTGTGCACGCGGCGTCCTTCCGAGATTGAGCGGGGGGCAGGACTGCGGTCACCAGTCCCAGGTGAGGCCGTGAAGTCCCGGTGTCGGGTGTGGGATCTGGAGCGTCGCCGTGCCGTCCACGACGGTCGCCGGCGTGCGGTCGATCGGCTCGAGCCCACGCTCGTCCCACCGGCAGCTCCACACCCGGGCCGGCGGCCGGACGAACCGCACCACGGTGGTGAGTCGGTCGACCGAGGAGTGACCGACCCCTCGGCGGACCCAGCATTGGGGAGCTTCGGAATGGGTGACCCGTTCCTGATAGACGAACGTGTGCGTAGAGCCGGTCTTCAGGACATGATCGAACAACAGCTCGACACCGGAGAGTCCGGCGTCTCCCGGCAGTGTCCGTCCCTTGCGGCACCCATCCAGGGCGACGATCTCCGACCTCGCCTCGCCGTCGTCGGGCGTCCAGATCAACCTGTAGCAGTCGGTGAACGGGTCCAGCGCCCTGAGCGTCAGCCGGACGGTGCGCTGATGCTCGTGCCTGTCGCGGCCGACCAGGATGCGCTCCTCGACGGCGACGACCGCGTAGGCATCGGAGCCGCCAATCCGGACCATCCGCTCGCGCAGGTCCAGGACGGGATTCTCTTCGCCGGCCGGAGAGCGGCCGGAGTCCGGAGTCCGCGGTCCGGTCCGGCCGCGGTCGGCGCGGTCGCGTTCGAGGGGGAGACGGAGGTCGCCGGCCCGGACCCGTAGGACCTGCTCCATCGCCTCCGTCCGGCGCCGGTCGTCGGGGGTGCGGCGGGGGAGACGCCCGTGGGTCCAGTTGCTGATCGCGGACGGACTCACGTACACCAGGTACTCCTCGGCCAGCCGCGTACTCAGCTCGTCCTGCGTCAGCCCCGCGTTCCTGATTGCCGCACCCAGCAGCTCGCCGAACCGTGTCTGCTCGCGTTCTGCCGCGGTGCTGTGACGCGGTGCGCGGCGAGCCGCCAACCTCCGGGCGGCCGCGCGGGCACGGCTCGCCTGCTTCGTGCAGCCAAGGGAGCAGTAGCGTCGGTGCCGACCGGTCCGGCCCGCGCGCTCGGCGACCGGCTTCGTGCAGCCCGGCTGGGCGCAGATCCGCCGCTGCGCGCCGACAACTTCGCCTTCGCTTGCGGGATGAAAAGTGTCGACAGCCTGCCGAGGGCGCGGTACTGCGTTGCTGACCTGCGGGTTCGTGGGTACTTCGGGAGCGGCGGCGAACGACGGAAACGCCGTGGGCTCGTTTTCAGGTGGCCAAGACGGCTGAACTGATGACGTAGTCATCGTGATGCACCATCCTTGCCTTGCGCGTGCCGACTGGAGTGGGTAGCGCGCTTCGGGTGGTTTTCCACCCACTGGTGTCGCGACGGGCCAACGTCGGGACACCAGCGCCGGACCCTCCGTCAGTGGGCGGGGGGTCCGGCGTCCGTGTTGCTCTCGGTAGTCAAGGATCAAGCTTGCTACGCCCTATGGGTGAAGCGCGCTATCAAGAGGCTGACTGCCCATGCGCAGCGGAGTCAACATCGCGCACTGTCAGTGAAAGAGGCGACCGAAATGAGCGCGTACGCTCGGTAATACGACGTTACTCAGAGTGACATCACGAGCCACCCGACCGGGCTAGCGACCGGGGACGTCTGTCCGATTCATACTGTGTCGACATTGAGACATTCGGTCTCACGGCACGAAAGGAACCCGGACATGATTACCACACGGGGTACGCACTGGACGCTCCTTCTCACGGCGGCGACCGCCGCGTAGCCGGACACCACAGACCGGTCGCCGCGGATCCGGGGCCGCGCGACCGATCGAGCAGGTCGCCAGGCGAGCCGCTCGGGACGCGCCTGGACAGTGCGAGCGATTTCGAGCGACCTCACGCGGATCGGCGGTGCAGGACCATCCGCAGGCCGTACATGGGGCGGAGGGTGACCGCGGGGCGCAGCGCGACCGGGTGCCCGGGAACCAGCGACGGCGCCCAGTCGCGGGCCAGCGCGGCCAGCGCGAGCACGGCCTCGGTCCACGCGAACGACTCGCCGATGCAGACCCGTCGCCCCATGCCGAACGGGAAGTACGCCCCGCGCGGCTGGCCGGGCGCCGCCTCGTCGAACACCCCGTCCGCGGTCAGCCACCGCTGCGGGACGAACGCGCCGGCGTCCGGCCACCACCGCTCGTCCCGGTGGGTCACCCACTGCGAGGCCAGCACCAGCGAGTTCGCCGGCACCGACCAGCCGGCCAGGGTCACGTCCGCGGTCATCCGCCGGCCGATAACCCAGGCCGGCGGGTAGAGCCGCATCGACTCGGCGACCACCGCCCGGGTGTACGGCAGATCGGCCGGCTGCGCCCCGGCCGGCGCCGCGTCGACCTCGGCGTGCAGCCGGCACGCCGCCGCCGGGTTGCGGTCGAGCAGCAGCCAGCTCCAGGCCAGCGCGTTGGCCGTGGTCTCGTGCCCGGCCAGCATGAGCGTGAGCACCTCGTCGCGGACCAGCCGGTCCGGCATCGGCTGGCCGTCCTCGTCCCGGGCGGCCAGCAGCATGGCCAGCACGGTGCCGTCGTCGCCGAGGCCGGCCCGCTGCTCGGCGATGAGCCGCTTCACCACCGTGTCCAGCTCGGTGATCGCGCCCAGCAGCACCTTGGTCGACGGCAGCGGCAGCCGGTTGAGCAGGGCGCCGCCCGGCACCATCACCCGCTGGAACCGGCCCAGCAGCGCGGCCAGCGCGCCGGCCACCGCGGTCGAGTCGTCGGTGAGGTCGGCCGCGAACAGCGTCTGCCCGACGATCCGCAGGGTCAGGTCGGCCATGTCCGCGGCCACGTCGCGGACCGCGCCGTCGGCCCAGCCGGCCCGCCCGGCCAGCTCGGCGGCCTCGGTCCGCATGACCGCCGCGTACGCCTCGATCCGGCTGGCGTGGAAGGCCGGCTGGATCAGCCGCCGCTGCCGCCGGTGCAGGTCGCCCTCGCTGGTGAGCAGCCCGTCGCCGAGCAGCACCCTGGTCTGCTCCAGCCCCCGGCCCTTGCGCCCGACCCGGCCGAGCGGGCCGAACAGCTCGCGCACCAGCTCGGGCGTGCCCACCAGGTACGCGTGCTCGCGACCGATCCGGAAGTGCGCCAGCTCCGGCGCGACCCCGGCCGCCCGGTCCAGGTAGGACGTCAACTGCCGGGACCGCAACAGCCGCAGCAGCTCCAGCCGGCCGAGCTCGGGGCCGGGCGGCCGCTCGACCTGGGCGTGCAGTGCGAGAACCATGCCCCGACCGTACTGGCGGGTAACCGGATTCGGCAGCCCCCGGCCGGGTCCGACGACCCCGGCCGGCGCGGGGGCTCAGCCGACCGGCCGACCCTCGACCGCGGCCGCGAACCGGCGCAGGTAGAACGGGTGGCCGGCGTCGGGGTGGGAGACCCCGCCGTGGATCGACGCGGCCCCGGCGCCGAGCCGCCCGATGAACCGGTGCTCGAGGTCGACCCTGGTCCCGCCGCCGGCGGTCGCCGTGAACAGCACCTCCACCTCCGACCAGTGGGCCGGGTCGGGGTCGGGCTTCCAGTCCGCGCCGGTGGTCCAGGACAGCACCAGCCGGCTCGGTGGCTCCCAGCGCAGCACCCGGCCCCACTCCGGCTCGCTGCCGTCGGGCTGCCGCTCGTACCACCGGCCGCCCTCGCGCGGCTCGATCACCACGGTCTCGGCCGGGCCGTCGCCGAGGAAGTGCTCCTTCGGGTACCAGCTGCCGTACTGCTCGGTGTAGACCCGCCAGGCTTTCTCCACCGGCGCGTCGACGGTGACCGAGGCGCGCACCGGCGGCACGTCGAGGGCCGCCGCGTACTGCCCGAGGATCGACGGCCAGCCGCCGGCCGCGGCGACCGCGCGGGCCAGCTGCGGCCAGGTCTCGCCGTGCCGGTCGAGGTGCCGGTGCACCAGCTCCACCCGGGTGCCGGAGCCCTCCGGCGTGAACGTGACCTCGACCTCGGAGGCGTGCGCCGGGTCGGGGTCGAGCGCGAAGGTGCCGTCGATCGCCCAGGACAGCACCAGCCGGTGCGGCGGCTCCCAGGCCAGCACCTCACCCCAGACGCACTCGGCGCCGTCCTCGGCTCGGTCGAGCCACCGGCCGCCGGCGCCCGGCTCGATGACCCGCGCCGCCGGCATCCCCGCGCCGATGTGGTGCGACATCGGCCACCAGTCGTCGAAGCGCTCGGTGAAGAACGCGAACGCCTTCGCCGCCGGCACGGCCACCGTCACCTGCTGGCGGACCTCGGTCCCGGTCGCTGCCATGGTCATGTCTCCTCCTCGTCGCGCTCGACCGCCGCCTTGAAGGCGTCGAGCGCCCTGGTCCAGAACCGGTCGAGGTAGGCGCGCACGGCGTCCGCCCCGGCCGGGTCGAGCTGGTAGAGCCGCCGGGTGCCGACCGCGCGGTCGGTGACCAGGCCGGCTTCCTTGAGCACCCGCAGGTGCTGGGAGACCGCGGGCCGGGAGACCGGCAGCTGCTCGGCGAGCTGGCCCACCGCCTGCGGACCGACCGCGAGGAGCTCGACGATCGCCTGCCGGGTGGGGTCACCCAGCGCGGCGAGTGCCGCCGATCCGTAAGTCTCCACGAACCGTAAGTTACAACTTACCGATGTGGCGCGTCAAGGTACGGTGATGCTTCGTGCGGAGCGTGGACATCGACGACGTGCGGGCGGCGCGGAAACTGCTGGACGGCGTCGTCCGGATGACGCCGCTGGAGCACAGCCGGGTGCTGGCCGCGGCCGCCGGCGGTCCGGTCCACCTCAAGTGCGAGAACCTGCAGCGGACCGGGTCGTTCAAGATCCGCGGCGCGTACACCCGGATCGCCCGGCTGACCGCCGAGCAGCGCGCGGCCGGCGTGGTCGCGGCCAGCGCCGGCAACCACGCCCAGGGGGTGGCGCTCGCGGCCCAGCTGCTGGACACGAGGGCGACCGTGTTCATGCCGGTCAGCGCCGCGCTGCCGAAGATCGACGCGACCCGCAACTACGGCGCCGAGGTCCGGCTGGCGGGCGGGTCA
This sequence comes from uncultured Actinomycetota bacterium, assembly GCA_963803135.1. Lineage (GTDB taxonomy): Bacteria > Actinomycetota > Actinomycetes > Mycobacteriales > CADCTP01 > CADCTP01. The sequence goes on from CAWDLH010000002.1 coordinate 108,758, forward strand.
GTGGACGAGGCGCTGGCCGTGGCCAGGGACTACGAGGCCGAGACCGGCGCGGTGCTGGTGCACCCGTTCGACCACCCCGACGTGGTCGCCGGCCAGGGCACGGTCGGGCTGGAGGTGCTCGAGCAGTGCCCGGAGGTACGCACGGTGCTGGTCTGCACCGGGGGCGGCGGGCTGGTCGCCGGCATCGGCGTCGCGGTCAAGGCGATGCGCCCGGACGTGCGGGTGGTCGCCGTGCAGGCCGAGTCGGCCGCGGCGTACCCGGCCTCGCTGGCCGCCGGCCGCCCGGTGGCGCTGGAGCGGATGGCCACGATGGCCGACGGGATCGCCGTCGGCTGTCCTGGCCAGCTGCCGTTCGCGCTCGTCCAGGAGGTGGTCGACGAGGTCGTCACCGTGTCCGAGGCGGCGATCTCCAAGGCGCTGCTGTTCTGCCTGGAGCGGGCCAAGCTGGTCGTCGAGCCGGCCGGCGCGGCCGCGGTCGCGGCGGTGCAGGCCGAGCCGGAGCGGTGGGAGCCGCCGATTACCGCGGTGATCTCCGGCGGCAACATCGACCCGGTGCTGCTGCTGCGGGTGATCCAGCACGGCATGCTCGCCGCCGGGCGCTACCTGTCGGTCCGGGTCAGGATCGGCGACCGACCGGGCGAGCTGGTCCGGCTGCTCGCGCTGGTCGCCGAGCTGGGCGCGAACGTGCTGGACGTCGAGCACTCCAGGACCACCTCGCACCTCGGCCTCGGCGAGGTGGAGGTCGCGCTCACGGTGGAGACCCGCGGCGCCGAGCACCGGGTCGAGCTGCTGGCCGCGCTGAGCGCGGCCGGGCACGCGGTCAGCCTGTCCTGACGACTCCGTCGAAGGCCGTACCAAGAATCAGCAAAAAGTCCGGCGCGTTTTGTCGGTGCCGCTCGTTAGCCTCGCTGCGCCGGCCGGGCACCCCGCCCCGCCGGCGACCAGTGAAGGAGGTTCCGTTGCCCGCGATCATCGCCGAGGGCCTCACGAAGGTCTACGGCTCGCGCAAGCATCCGGTGCGTGCGCTCGACGGGCTCGACCTGACGGTCGAGGAAGGCACCGTGCTCGGGCTGCTCGGCCCCAACGGGGCAGGCAAGACGACCACCGTGCGGGTGCTGGCTACCCTGCTGCGACCGGACGCGGGCCGGGCCACCGTCCTCGGCCACGACGTCGTCCGGGACGCGCAGCGGCTGCGCCGCGAGATCGGCCTGTCGGGGCAGTACGCGGCGGTCGACGAAAACCTGACCGGCGCCGAGAACCTGTGGATGTTCGGCCGGCTCTACCAGCTCCCCAGCGCGGAGGCGCGCAGCCGGGCCGGCGCGCTGCTCGAGCAGTTCGCGCTGACCGGGGCCGCGAGCCGGGTCGTGAAGACCTACTCGGGCGGCATGCGGCGGCGGCTCGACCTGGCCTCCGCGCTGATCGGCCGGCCGCGGCTGCTGTTCCTGGACGAGCCGACCACCGGGCTCGACCCGCGCAGCCGGATCGGGATGTGGGAGGTCATCCGCGATCTGGTGCGGACCGGCTCCACGCTGCTGCTCACCACGCAATATCTGGAGGAGGCCGACGCGCTGGCCAACGACATCGCGGTGGTCGACGCCGGCCGGATCATCGCCCGGGGCACCTCCGACGAGCTCAAGACCCAGGTCGGCGGCGAGCGGGTGGAGGTCGTGGTGCACAAGGCCGACGACCTGGGCAACGCGCGGGCCGTGCTCGGCCGCTGCTGCGGAGCCGAGGTGTCCGTCGACGCGCACGCCCGCCGGCTCACCACGCCGACCTCCGGCGGCACCGAGTCGCTGGTGGGGGTGCTGCGCGCGCTCGACGACGCCGGCATCCGGCTCGACGACGTCGGCCTGCGCCGGCCGACGCTGGACGACGTGTTCCTGGCCCTGACCGGGCACGCTGCCGAGGACGGCATGCCGGCCGAGGCGGACGAGGAGACGGCCGAGCCGGCCGTCGTGACCGCAGGGAGGGCATCATGACCGCGATCCCGGCCACCACCGATCGGTCGAGCGGCTCCGCGTTCTCCGACACGGTCGTGCTGACCTGGCGCAACCTCAAGCGGATCCCGCGGATCCCGGAGCTGGCCGCGTTCGCGATCCTGCAGTCGGTCATGTTCGTGCTGTTGTTCGCGTTCGTGTTCGGCGGCGCGATCCCGCTGCCCGGCGGCGGGTCCTACCGGGAATACCTGATGCCCGGGATCTTCGCCCAGACGCTGGCGTTCGCCTCGGCGACCACCTGCATCGGGGTCACCGACGACATGCAGAAGGGTCTGGTCGACCGGTTCCGTTCGCTGCCGATGGTGCGCTCGGCGTTCCTGACCGGGCGGACGATCGCCGACGTCGTCTACAACGCCGGCATCCTGGTCGTGCTGATGGTGTCCGGGCTCGCGGTCGGCTGGCGGGTCAGTGACGGGCTGTTCCAGTTCCTCGGCGGGTTCGGCATCGCCCTGCTGTTCGCGTACGCGATGAGCTGGCTCGGGGTGTTCCTCGGCCAGCTGACGCCGACCGTCGAGGTGGCCCAGCAGGTCGCGTTCATGGCGATCTTCCCGATCACGTTCGTGTCCAACGCGTTCGTGCCGCTGCAGGCGCTGCCGGGCTGGCTGCAGCCGGTCGCTGAGTGGAACCCGGTGAGCACGCTGACCTCCTCGATGCGGGACCTGTTCGGCAACCCCAACCCGGCCAGCGGGTCGGCCTTCCCGTCCGTGCACCCGATCCTGATGACCGTGCTGTGGTGCACGGCGCTCGTGGCCGTGTTCGCGCCGCTGGCCGTCCGGCGCTACCGCGACATCTCGAAGTAGGCACGACAGGTCCTGCCCCTAGGGTTTCGGGCGTGAAGAACCTGACCCGGGACGAGGCCGCCGAGCGGGCGGCGCTGCTGCGCGTGGAGTCGTACGGGGTGCGGCTCGACCTGACGGCGGCGCCGTCCGCGACCCGGTTCGGCACCGCCACCCGGGTGGTGTTCGAGTGCCTGGCCGACGGCATCGACCGCACGGACACGTTCGTCGAGCACGACGTGCCGGTGTGGGAGTCGGCGGTGCTGGACGGGGTGCCGCTCGATCTCGGCGCGGTCACCGGCAACCGGCTGCCGCTGCGCGGGCTGGCCGCGGGGCGGCACGAGCTCGAGGTGCGCGGGGTCGCGGACTACAGCGTGACCGGGGAGGGGCTGCACCGGGCGGTCGACCCGGCCGACGGCGAGGTCTACCTCTACCAGCAGAGCTTCCTCGACGACGCCCAGCGCACGTTCGCCTGCTTCGACCAGCCTGACCTCAAGGCGCCGATCACGCTGACCGTGCAGGCACCGGCCGGCTGGCTGGTCGGCGCCAACACCCGCGCGACCCGCGACGGCACCAGCTGGTCGTTCGCGCCGACCCAGCCGATCTCGACCTACCTGTTCACTCTCGCCGCGGGGCGCTACCACGTGGAGCGGGCCTGGCACCGCGGGATCGAGCTCGGCCTCTGGTGCCGGCAGTCGATGCGCGAGCACCTGGACGCCGACGACCTGTTCACGGTGACCCGGCAGAGCTTCGACCTGCAGGAGGAGCTGTTCGGCCGGCCGTACCCGTTCGGCGACACGTACGACCAGGTCTTCGTCCCCGGCTTCAACGCCGGCGCGATGGAGAACGCGGGGATGGTCACCTTCACCGACGACTTCCTCTACCGGTCGAAGCTCACGCTGGACCGGCGCCGGCGGCGCGCCACCGTGGTGGCGCACGAGATGGCGCACATGTGGTTCGGCGACCTGGTGACGATGCGATGGTGGGACGACCTCTGGCTGAACGAGTCGTTCGCCGAGCTGCTCGGCACGCTGACCGTCGACGAGGCCACCGGGCTGCCGGGCAGCTGGGCCGGGTTCACCGTCGGCCGCAAGGCCTGGGGCTACGCGGCCGACCAGCTGCCGACCACCCACCCGGTGGCCACCGACGTCGGCGACACCCAGAGCGCGCTGCTCAACTTCGACGGGATCAGCTACGCGAAGGGCGCCTCGGTCCTGCGCCAGCTCATGGCGTACGTCGGGCGGGACGCGTTCTTCGCCGGCGTCCGGGCGTACCTGGACCGGCACGCGTGGGGCAACACGACGCTGGCCGACCTGCTCGCGGCGCTGGAGGACAGCAGCGGGCGGGAGCTGCGGGCCTGGGCCGACGCGTGGTTGCGGACGACCGGGGTGAGCACGCTGCGGCCGGTCTGGGACGGGGACGCGCTGGCCGTCGTGCAGGAGTCGTCCACCCCACGGGTCGCCCGGATCGGCGTCGGCCGGTGGGACCTGGTCGACGGGGTGCTGCGCCGGCGCGACCTGACCGAGCTGGACGTGGGGCCCGGGACGACGCGGGTGCCGCTGTCGGGACCGCGGCCGGGGTTGCTGCTGGTCAACGACGGCGACCTCGCGTTCGTGAAGATCCGCTTCGACGAGCGGTCCGCGCAGACCCTGGTCAGCAACCTGCACACGATCGACGGCGACCTGAGCCGGGCGCTGTGCTGGGCCGCGCTGTGGGACTCGACCCGGGACGCGGAGCTGCCGGCCTGGGCGTACGTGGAGGCGGTGCTGGCCGGCGTGGCGGTCGAGGACGACCCCGAGCAGGTGCAGACGCTGCTGGCGCAGGCGACGACGGCGGCCACCCGCTACCTGCCGGGCGGGTCGCGTCCGGAGCTGCTGCGCCGGCTGGCCGACGCGTGCTGGGCGTCGGCCGCGGCGGCCAAACCCGGCAGCGACCTCCAGCTGGTCTACGTCAGGGCGTTCCTCGCCGTCGGCGACGACGACCGTGTCGGCCGCTTCCTGGACCGGGCTCTCGGGCCGGCCGAGGCGGGCGTCCTCGCCGGGTCGGATGCGGTCCGGGCGGCTGGCGGCGGTGCTGCCGGGTCGGATGCGGTCCGGGCGGCTCCCGGCGGCGCAGCCGGGTCGGCCGGGGTATGGGCGGATACCGGCGGTGCTGGCGCGTCGGCCGGGGTCTGGGCGGCTGCCGGCCGAGTCGGGTCGGATGCGGTCGGGCCGGCCGGCGTGGGCGCCGAGGCGGGGACCGGGGACGGGGTACCGGCCGGGCTAATCGTCGATGCCGAGCTGCGCTGGCTGGTGCTGCGGCGGCTGGCCGCGCTGGGCCGGGTCGACGCCGACCGGCTGGACGCCGAGCTGCGGGACGACCCGACGGCGGCGGGGGAACGGCAGCACGCCGCCGCGCTGGCGGCCCGGCCGCTGGCCGCGGCCAAGGAGAACGCGTTCGCGGTGCTCACCGGCCAGGCCGAGCTGACCAACGATCTGGCCCGGGCGGTGGCCGGCGGGTTCTGGCAGCACGGGCAGGAGGAGCTGTCCCGGCCTTGGGCGGCGCGCTACTTCGCCGCGCTGCCCGGGATCTGGGCCAGCCGCGGGCCGGCGCTGGCCCAGCAGATCACCCTGCTGCTCTACCCCAGGCTGGACGAGCCGGAGACGCTCGCGCTCACCGACGAGTTCCTGGCCCGTCCGGACGTGCCGCCCGGCTGCCGCCGCATCGTCCTGGAGCGCCGCGACGACATCGCCAGGGCCCTCCGAGCCGTCGCCGCCGCCTGACCCACCCCGCCGCCCGCCGACCGTTGCCCGCCGACCGTCGCCCTGGCCCGCCGCGCGGTCGCCGGGCCTGCGTGGGCGGGTCGGGAGGCCCGCCCACGGCGGGATGGATCGTCGCCGGCACCGCGCGGTCGCGTCACCAGGTGGTGGGGAGGGTGTGCGGGCCTCGATGCATGAGGTTGGGGAGGTAGGGCAGGCGGAAGCCGGGGTCGAGACGCAGACCCGGCATCCGCTCGCGCAGCATGCGCAGCGCGATCTGCGCCTCCATCCGGGCCAGCGCCGCGCCGAGGCAGAAGTGGATGCCGCGGCCGAACGCGAGGTGCCGCTCCTCGTCCCGCCGCGCCGGGTCGAACTCGTCCGGGCGCTCGAACACCGTCTCGTCCCGGTTGGCCGCCGCGAACAGCGCGAAGACCTGCGCCCCGGCCGGGATCGTGACGCCGGAGATCTGCACGTCGAACACGGCCCGGCGGTACATCCCCTGCACCGGTGCGTCGATCCGGAGTGTCTCCTCCACGGCCGCGGCCACCAGCTCGGGGTCGTCGCCCGTGGCCGCCCACAGCTCCGGCCGGTGCAGCAGCCAGACCAGCGCGCTGGCGATGAGGTTCGCGGTCGTCTCGTGCCCGGCGAACACGAGCGTGACGAGCAGGCTGATGATCTCCGCGTCGGTCAGCGGCGCCGCGCCGTCCGCCCGTACCCGGATGAGGTCGGTGAGCAGGTCGTCCCGGCCGGCGGTGCGCCGGTCGGCCACCGCCGCGGCCAGGTAGCGCTCGAACTCGACCGACTCCCTGGCCGCCGCCCGCTGCTGGTCCCCCGTCGCGCCGTACGAGGTGAGCAGCGCCAGCTGCTCCGTCCAGGCTCCGACCCGCGGCGCGTCCGGCGCCGGGAAGCCGATCAGCTCGCAGATCACCCGCAGCGGCAGCGGCGTCGCCAGCTCGGCCACCAGGTCGGCCCGGCCGTGCGGCTCGATCGCGTCGAGCAGCTCGGCGACGATCGCCGTGACCCGCGGCCGCAGGCCGGTGATCCGGCGCGCCGAGAACGTCTTCGCCACCAGGTCGCGGGTACGCCGGTGCGCGGGCGGGTCCTCGTTGAGCAGCGCCGGCACCTCCGGATGGCCCTCGACCAGGATCTCCGGCACGCCGGGCGCGGGCAGGTGGGGTGTGCGGATCTGGAACGCGGAGGAGAACCGGGTCGGGTCCATCAACACCCGGCGCACGTCCTCGTACCGGCTGACCACCCAGACGCCGAACTCCTCCGCGTGGTACACCGGCTGCTCCTCGCGCAGGCGGCGGAACAACGGGTACGGATCGGCCAGGTTCTCGGCGGCGAAGCGGTCGAACGCGGAGGCGGCGGTCACCGGGTCCTCCTGTGCGGACGGTCAGCGGTTCTGACGCGTCGTTGATGCCCTCATCTTTGCGCACAGTCGGTTACAGGGCGGATCTTTCCCGCGAACCGGACCTCCATACCCTTCGACCGGGTGACCCCGACGAAACGGTCAGCGGTTGCCGCGGCTCCGGAAGGCCTCGATCAGGGCACGGACGACCTCGGCGCCGGACGACGACCGGCCACCGCGGGTGGTCCCGCCCATGCCGGCGAAGAAGTCGTCCCACCCACCGCCGGACCGGTCCGCCCACGGGACGGTGCCGGTCGGCCGGGTCGCCCGCGGCCCGGGGACGTCGTGGGGCGGGCCGCCGTACCGCTCGCCCGGACGGGGGGAGTTGCCGCCGTACCGGCCGCCCGGCGGCACCGGCGGCGGCCCCATCCGGTTGAGCTCCTCCCACGTCGCTGCCCCGCGCCGCCCCCGTGCGCCCGCCCGCCCGCCGGGCTGAGCTGGCCGGCTCGTTCCGGCGGCGGGCGCGGCCGACGAGGCGGTCCGGTCGCCAACGGCGGGTGGGCGCCGGTTGGGGTCCGGCCGGGCGGGTCCGGCCGGCCGGCCGGTGGTGGTGGGCCCGCCGGTGGTACTGGGGCGGCCGGTGGTGGTGGGCCGGCCGGTGGTGGTGGGGCGGCCGGTGGTGGTGGGCCGGCCGGTGGTGGGTCGGCCGGTGGTGGTGGGTCGGCCGGTGGTGGGTCGGCCGGTGGTGGTGGGTCGGCCGGTGGTGGTGGGGCGGCGGGGCGAGCTGGGTGGGCGCGCGTCGCGGGAGCGGCCGCGGGCTCCGCCGTCGGCCGCGGCGGAGCGGCGGTCGTCCGGGGCGGGGGCATCGGCGGCCCGCGGCGGCACCGGGCCGGGCCCGGGGGCGCGCCGCGCGGTCGTCCGGCGCGACCCGGCACCGGCCACCGTGCGCTCGGTCGTGGCGGTCGCGTCGCCGTACGCGCCCAGCGAGTCGCGCGTCGCCGGCCCGTACCCGTCGCCGATCGGCGCCGCCAGCGAGTCCGGGCCGGCCAGCGTGTTGCCCTGGTAGCCCGTCGCCGGCCCGTACCCGTCGCCGACCGGCGCCGCCAGCGAGTCCGGGCCGGCCAGCGCGCTGCCCTGGTAGCCCGTCGCCAGCGCGTCGCCCTGGTAGCCCGTCGTCAGCGCGTCCCCGGCCTCGTACCTGGTGACGAGGGGATCGCCGGCGAGCGGGTCCCAGGCGATGTCGGGCCGGGCCATAGCCCGAGAGTGTCACACCCGGCCGCTAACGTCCCGCCCATGGAGATGCGCACCGACCGCGTCGGACTTCTGCTCGATCAGCTCGAGACCTCGGTCGGCATGTCCCGCGACCGGCTCGCCGGCCTCACCGACGAGGAATACCTGTGGGAGCCGGTGCCGGACTGCTGGTCGGTCCGCCGTCGCGGCGAGGCCCGCAGCCCGGATCCCTACGGCGCCGGCGAGTGGCTGCTCGACTTCGACCGCGGCCACCCGCGGCCCGAGCCGTTCACCACGATCGCCTGGCGGCTCGGCCACCTGCTGTCGATGTACGTGGACCGCTGGGAGTGGACGTTCGGCTCGCGCAGCATCGCGCCCGAGGTCGCCACCGACTTCGCGACGTCCGCGGACAAGGCACTGAGCGCGCTCTGGGAGCAGGCCGACCGGTTCGCCACGTCGGTGGCCGGGATGACCGACGAGCAGCTCGACGTCCCCGGGTTCGGCCAGTATCCGTACGGGCTGGATCCGCAGCTCCCGTTCGTCTCCATCGTCTGGTGGGTGAACCGTGAGCTGATCCACCACTCCGCCGAGGTGGCCCTGCTGCGCGACCTCTACCTGCGCCGCGACCAGCTCGGCCGCTAGCCAGGGCCCGGCGGGACGGCCCGCCGCGCTGGCCGGGCTCGGTGGCTGGCCGGGCTCGGTGGCTGGCCGGGCTCGGTGGCGCGGCCGGCCGGTGGCACGACGCGTGACCCGCCCGCCGCGGCGCTTCGTTGAGCCGCGACGGGCGGGGAGTCGGGGAGGGATCAGAGGTTGCCGCGCCGCTCCTGCTCGCGCTCGATCGCCTCGAACAGCGCCCTGAAGTTGCCCTTGCCGAAGCCCTCGGAGCCGTGCCGCTCGATCAGCTCGAAGAACACGGTCGGCCGGTCCTGCACGGGCTTGGTGAAGATCTGCAGCAGGTAGCCGTCCTCGTCCCGGTCGGCCAGGATCTTCAGCTCGCGCAGGACGTCGACCGAGACCCTGGTGTCGCCGACCCAGTTGCCCAGCTCGTCGTAGTACGAGTCCGGGGTGCTGAGGAACTCGACGCCCGCCGCCTGCATCGCCCGCACCGACGCGACGATGTCGTCGGTGACCAGCGCCAGGTGCTGCACGCCCGGCCCGCGGTAGAACTCCAGGTACTCGTCGATCTGCGACTTCTTCTTGCCCACCGCAGGCTCGTTGAGCGGGAACTTCACCTTCCGCGAGCCGTCGGCGACGACCTTCGACATGAGGGCCGAGTATTCGGTCGCGATGTCGTCGCCGACGAACTCCTTCATGTTCGTGAAGCCGAGCACGCGATGGTAGAAGCCGACCCAGTCGTCCATCCGGCCGAGCTCGACGTTGCCCACGCAGTGGTCGATCGCCGTGAACGACGGCGTACCCGGGGCGACCATCGGATCGCGGCGGACGAAGCCCGGCAGGAAGACCCCGGAGTAGTCGTCCCGCTGGACGAACGTGTGCCGCGTCTGCCCGTACGTCGCGATGGCGGCGGTGACGACCTTGCCGTGCTCGTCCTCGGCCACGGCCGGCTCGGCCAGCGAGGTGGCGCCGGCCCCGACCGCCTGCTCGTACGCCGCCTCCGCGTTCGGGACGGCCATTGCCAGGTCGACGACGCCGTCACCGTGCTCACGGACGTGCTCGCCGACCCAGGTTCCGGCGTGCGCCTCGCCGGTGAGCAGGAACCGTGCCGACCCCGCCTCCAGCACGTACTCGGCGAGGTCGCGGGAACCGGTCTCCGGCCCCCGGTACGCGACGCAGCGCATCCCGAACGCCGTGGAGTAGTAGTGCGCGGCCTGCCGGGCGTTGCCCACCGCGAACCGCACATGGTCCATGCCGAGCACTGGGAAATCCATGTGCCCACTCCCTCCGCGAAGCCGTCAGCGTCAGCCTCCGACCAGCGCAGCGACTGGGCAAGCCGCGGGGTTCAGCCTGATCAGGCTGTACAGTCAGCCGCCGTGGAGGCCCCGACCCCTGGACAGACTGTCCAGTTCGACGCGCTCGACGCGAGGCTGGTCATGCTGCTGGCCGAGGCGCCGCGGATCGGGGTGCTCGAGTGCGCCCGCCGGCTCGGCGTCGCCCGCGGCACCGTCCAGGCCCGCCTGGACCGGCTGCAGGCCCGTGGCGTGATCACCGGCTTCGGCCCGGACCTCGACCCCGGCGCGCTCGGCTTCGTAGTCTCGGCGTTCGTGTCGCTGGAGATCGCCCAGGGCGCCGGCCGGGACGGCGTGGTGGCGCACCTGGTCGGCATCCCGGAGGTGCTCCAGGTGCACACCGTGACCGGGCAGGGCGACCTGCTCTGCCGGATCGTCGCGCGGTCCAACGCCGACCTTCAGCGGGTGATCGACGCGGCCGTCGCCCATCCCGACATCCGCCGCACGGCCACGGTGATCGCGCTGGCGACGCCCGTCCCGTACCGGGTCCTCCCGCTGGTGCAGGAGGCGGTCACTCGTGGAACGGCTCGGCCTTCTCCAGCGTGACGCTCATGGTCTTGCCGTTGGGCGTCTCGTACGAGCGGGTCTCGCCGACCTTGGCCCCGTCGAGCGCCTTGCCCAGCGGCGACGCCGCCGAGTAGACCTCGAGGTCGGCCCCGGTCTCCTCGCGGGAGCCGATGAGGAAGGTCTCGCTCTCCTCGTCGTCCTCGAACCGGACGGTCACCACCATGCCCGGCCCGGCGACACCGGAGTGCGTCGGGGCCTCGCCGACCTGCGCCGTGCGCAGCAGCTCCTGCAGCTGCCGGATCCGCGCCTCCTGCTTGCCCTGCTCCTCGCGGGCGGCGTGGTAGCCACCGTTTTCCCGCAGGTCGCCCTCCTCGCGGCGCGCGCTGATCTCGGCGGCGATGGCGGAGCGGCCCTCGACGAGGTTGTCCAGCTCGACCTTGAGGCGGTCGTAAGCCTCCCGCGTGAGCCAGGTGACGGGGGCAGGGTTGTCCGTCATCGACACGGGGTGCTCCTCGGGTGCAGATAGGGGGCAGCGGATCAGGAACGAACGTCGAAAGTAACATCGCACGGCAACGACACCCAGTCCCGCCGTCGACCCGGGGTCCGGCGCCCAGCAGTCGTACGGCCGGCGCAAGAACCCTCCGGACCCGATGCTAGTACGGGACAGGCGGCCGGAATCTGGGCGGCCGGCCGCTGGTTGCGAGCAGAGAAAGTCAGATCCAGGGAGTAGGAGTACGGGCGTGACCCAGGAGCAGCTGCGCCTCATGGCGGTGCACGCCCACCCCGACGACGAGTCCAGCAAGGGCGCCGCCACGATGGCGCGCTACGTGGACGAGGGCGTCGACGTGCTGGTCGTGACCTGCACCGGCGGCGAGCGCGGCTCGGTCCTCAACCCGGCCATGGACCGGCCCGACGTGCTCGAGCACATGCCGGAGATCCGCAAGGCCGAGATGGAGAACGCGCGGCAGATCCTCGGCGTCCGGCAGGAGTGGCTCGGCTTCGTCGACTCCGGCCTGCCCGAGGGCGACCCGCTGCCGCCGCTGCCCGAGGGCAGCTTCGGTCTGGTCGACGTGGACGAGGCGGCCGGCCGGCTGGCCGCGGCGATCCGCCGGCAGCGCCCGCACGTCGTGCTCACCTACGACGAGAACGGCGGCTATCCGCACCCCGACCACGTCATGACCCACACGATCTCGGTGGCCGCGTTCGAGGCCGCCGGCGACCCCGACCGCTACCCGGAGGCCGGCGAGCCCTGGCAGCCGCACAAGCTCTACTACCACATGAGCTTCGGTCGGGCCCGGATGCAGCAGATGCACGAGGCGCTGCTGGCCGCCGGCCTCGAGTCGCCGTACGGCGAGTGGCTGGCGGAGTGGGACGGTAAGGACACCGTCACGCCCCGGGTGACCACCCGGGTCGCGTGCGCGGAGTGGTTCCCGCGCCGCGACGAGGCGCTGATGGCGCACGCCACCCAGATCGACCCGACCAGCCGCTGGTTCGCGGTGCCGCTGCAGCTGCGCCAGCAGATCACCCCGACCGAGGACTACGAGCTGGCCCGGTCGCTGGTCGACACCGACCTGCCGGAGGACGACCTGTTCGCCGGCGTCCGCGAGATGATCAGCGCATGAGCGTACGCGAGCGCTGGCCGGGCATCCGGGCCGCGACGAGGGCTGACCGGCCGGCGCCGGTCGGCGGCTGCGAGGAGCGGGAGTGAGCGCCGTGCTCGCCGCCGCGGCGGCAAACCGGGAGGCCAGCCCGATCGCGCTGGTCGTCATCCTGCTGCTGGTCGTCGCGCTGGTGGTGCTGGTCCGGTCGATGAACCGGCACCTGCGCAAGGTGCCCGGCTCGTTCGCGGGCGCCAAGACCCCGCCGGTGGACCGGGACGACCCGGAGGACCGGAAGGATCAGTAGTCGTCGGCGCCGGAGCGGCGGGTCCGCTTGGTCGCCGACCGGCGCTTCTTGGCCTCGATCCGGCGCTCGGTCGCACCCCTGGACGGCCGGGTCTTGCGCCGGGGCGGGGGCGGCGGCTGCAGCGCCCTGGCCACCAGCCCGGCCAGCCGCTCCCGGGCCGCCTCCCGGTTGCGCAGCTGCGAGCGGCGCTCGGAGGCGGTCACGGCCAGTTGGTCGCCGGCCAGCCGGGAGCCGAGCCGGCGCCGCAGCCGGTCGAGCAGCTCGGCCGGCAACGCGGAGCCGCCCAGGTCCCAGACCAGCTCGACCCGCGAGTCGGTGGTGTTCACGCCCTGCCCGCCCGGTCCGGACGACCGGGAGAACCGCTCGGTCAGCTCGTCGCCGGGGATCGTCACCCGGGACGTGACCGGCAGGTCGGCAGGCACCGTGCCAGGTTAGGGGTCAGGTCCCGCGTGTCCGCGCCGGGCCGAGGGGCACGATGAGGCCATGGCCAACCGCCTCGCCGACGCGACCAGCCCGTACCTGCTGCAGCACGCGGACAACCCGGTCGACTGGTGGCCCTGGTCGGACGGAGGCGTTCGCGGAGGCCAGGCGGCGGGACGTGCCCGTGCTGCTCTCGCGTCGGCTACGCGGCCTGCCACTGGTGCCACGTCATGGCGCACGAGTCGTTCGAGGACGGCGAGACGGCGGCGACCGTGAACGCCGCTTCGTGCAGCGTCAAGGTCGACCGCGAGGAGCGGCCCGACGTCGACGCCGTCTACATGGAGGCGACCCAGGCGCTGACCGGGCAGGGCGGCTGGCCGATGACCGTGCTTCCTCACCCCGGACGGGGAGCCGTTCTTCTGCGGGACGTACTTCCCCCAGCGCGGCGGTCCTTCCAGCGGCTGCTCGGCTCGGTCTCCGAGGCCTGGCGGGACCGGCGGGACGAGGTGCACGAGGCCGGGCAGCGGATCGTCACCGCGCTGTCCGCGCCGCGGGAGCTGACCCCGGCGCCGCGTCGACGCGGACGTGCTGGACGGGGCCGCGGCGTCGCTGCGGGCGTCGTACGACGCGGCCAGGGCGGGTTCGGCGGCGCGCCGAAGTTCCCGCCGTCGATGGTGCTGGAGTTCCTGCTGCGCCACCACGCCCGCACCGGCGACGGCGCTGGACATGGTCGTCGGGACCTGCGAGGCGATGGCCCGCGGCGGCATCTACGACCAGCTCGCCGGCGGCTTCGCCCGCTACTCGCGTGGACGCGGACTGGGTCGTGCCGCACTTCGAGAAGATGCTCTACGACAACGCGCTGCTGCTGCGGGTCTACCTGCACCTGTGGCGGGCGACCGGCTCGCCGCTGGCCCGCCGGGTCGTGCGCGAGACCGCCGAGTTCCTGCTGCGCGACCTGCGCACGCCCGAGGGCGGGTTCGCCTCCGCGCTGGACGCCGGACGCCGGCCGGGCGTCGGAGGGCGCTGACCTACGTGTGGACGCCGGCGCAGCTGACGCGGTGCTCGGCGACGCCGACGGGGAGTGGGCGGCGCGGCTGCTTCGGGTGACCGAGGCCGGCACGTTCGAGCACGGCGTCGTCCACCCTGCAGCGGCGCGCCGACCCCGACGACGCCGCCCGCTGGACGACCGTGCGGGACCAGCTGCTCGCCGCCCGGGACGCCCGGCCGCAGCCGGCCCGGGACGACAAGGTCGTCGCCGCCTGGAACGGGCTGGCCATCGCCGCGCTGGCCGAGGCCGGCGCGCTGCTCGGCCAGCCGGGCTGGGTGGTCGCCGCGGAGACCGCGGCCGAGCTGCTGCTCGACATCCACCTGGTCGGCGGCCGGCTGCGGCGCAGCTCGCGCAACGGGTTCGCCGGCGCGCCGGCCGGCGTGCTGGAGGACTACGCCGACGTGGCCGAGGGGCTGCTCGCGCTGCACCAGGTCACGGCCGGGGGCCGCTGGCTGGCCGCCGCGGCGGACCTGCTCGACACGGTGCTGGCCCGGTTCGCCGACGGGCGGGGCGGCTTCTACGACACCGCCGACGACGCCGAGCAGCTGATCCGCCGCCCGCAGGACCCGACCGACAGGCCGACGCCGTCCGGGGCGGCCGCCGCGGCCGGCGCGCTGCTCACCTACGCCGCGCTGTCCGACCGGACCGACCACCGGGCGGCGGCGGACGCCGCGCTGGCGATGCTCGCGCCGGTGGTCGCCGGGTACCCGCGGGCCGGCGGGTGGGCGGCCGCGGTCGCCGAGGCCGCCCTGGCCGGCCCGCTCCAGGTCGCCGTGTCCGGCGGCGGCGAGCTGGCCGCCGGGTCCGGCGGCGGCGAGCTGGTTGCCGGGTCCGGCGGCGGCGAGCTGGCCGGCGTGGCCCGCCGGGGAACGTCGCCGGGGCTGGTCGTGGTGGCGGGGGAGTCCGATGCGCCGGGCGTGCCGCTGCTGGCCGGCCGGCCGCTGGTGGACGGGCGGGCCGCCGCGTACGTGTGCCGCGGGTTCGTCTGCGACCGGCCGACCAGCGACCCGGCCGAGCTGGCCACGCAGGTGCGCGCGGTGGGCTGAGCCGCGTTCAGCCCTCGGCGGACGGGCCTTCCCACCCGACGGTGCCGGCCGCATAGTGATTGCAGTGCAACGGTGTAATCACATGCGGAGGCGAGATCATGGTGGGACGAGGGCGCGGCTGGCCCGGGCACGGCCGCGGGTTCGGCGGGCGGGGCGGCTGGCAGCAGGCGGACCTGCCGCCGGCCGACGACGCGGCGGGCTGGTTCGCCGGCCGGCTGCCGGACGGCTGGTTCACCGGCACGCCGAGCGTGACCGTCGACCGGGACGAGATCCTGATCGTCGGCACGCTGGAGCCGCCGGCGGTCGAGAGTGACGACCCGGTCGCGGTGAGCGCGGCCGAGGCCGGGCGGATCAGCCGGTTCCGGGAGGACACCCGGGACGAGCGGATCGCGATCGCGCAGGAGGCCGAGCACCGGTACGGCCGGAAGGTCGCCTGGGGCGCGGTCGCCGGCGGGACCCGGCAGCTGTTCACCACGTTGTCCGCGCCGGTGATGACCCGGTTGCGGCAGCCGGAGCGGCAGGTGCTGGACACGCTGGTGGACGCCGGCGTGGCCCGGTCCCGCTCGGAGGCGCTGGCCTGGTGCGTGCGGCTGGTCGGCGAGCACGCCGACAGCTGGCTGACCGGCCTGCGGGAGGCGATGGGCGCCGTCGACCGGCTCCGCGCCCAGGGCCCCGACGTCGGCCCCGCGGCAGAGGCGACCGAGTCCTAGCCGCCGCCGGCGGCCCACTAGGGTCGTTGGGTATGCGCGCCGCTGTGTTCGAGGGGCCAGGCAACATCCGGATCCAGGACGTACCGGACCCCGAGGTGGAGCTGGCCACCGACGCGGTCGTCCGGGTCGTCTCCGCCGCGCTCTGCGGCACCGACCTGTGGTCGTACCGGGGGTACGGGCAGCGGCAGCCCGGCGAGCGGATCGGCCACGAGTTCCTCGGCGTGGTCACCGACGTCGGCCGCGACGTCCGGACGGTACGCCCCGGCGACCTGGTGATCTCCCCCTTCACCTGGTCGGACGGGACCTGCGAGTACTGCCTGTCCGGGCTGACCACGTCCTGCGTGGACGGCGGCGTGTACGGCGAGCCCGGCCACGACGGCGCGCAGGGCGAGGCGCTGCGGGTCCCGCACGCGGACGGCACGCTGGTCGTGGTGCCGCCCGCGCTGCGGGACGCCGGTCCGGACCTGCTGCTGCCGCTCTGCGACGTGCTGCCGACCGGGCACCACGCCGCCCTGTCGGCCGGCGTGCAGTTCGGTGACCGGGTCGTGGTCGTCGGCGACGGCGCGGTCGGGCTGTGCGCGGTGCTGGCCGCCCGGCGGCTCGGCGCGGAGAGCGTCACCGTGATCGGCCACCACGAGCAGCGGCTGGAGCTGGCCCGCCGGCTGGGCGCGACCGATGTGGTCAGCGGCCGTGGCGACGGGGTGGCCGAGGAGGTGATCACGCTCACCGGCGGCGCCCACGCCGTGCTGGAGTGCGTCGGCGCGCAGTCGGCGATGGACACCGCGATGGAGGTCGCCCGCGACGGCGCGACCATCGGCTACGTCGGCGTGCCGCACCTGCTCGAGGGCCTCGACCTGTCCCTGCTGTTCGGTCGCAACATCGACGTGGCCGGCGGGATCACCCCGGCCCGGACGTACCTGCCCGAGCTGATGACCGACATCGCCCTCGGCAAGCTCGACGCCAGCCCCGTCTTCGACGCGGTCGTGGACCTCAACGGCGTGCCCGACGGCTACCTGGCGATGGACGGCCGGAAGTCGGTCAAGGTCCGGGTGGACGTCAGCCCCGCTCAGTAGACGGCCAGCCAGACCGCCACCATGTGGCAGGTCGCGGCGACCACCGTGCACAGGTGGAACACCTCGTGGTAGCCGAACACCCGCGGCCACGGGTCCGGCCGCTTCAGCCCGTACACGATCCCGCCGAAGGTGTAGATCAGGCCGCCGACGATGATCAGCGTGAACGCGGCGACGCCGCCCTGCCGCAGCAGGCTCGGCAGCACGAACACGGCCACCCAGCCGAGGCCGAGGTAGAGCGGCACGGACAGCCAGCGCGGCGCGGTGATCCAGCTGGTCTTGAGCAGAACGCCGCCGAGCGCGCCGAACCAGACGATCGCCAGCACGACCCGCCCGGTCCGCTCCGGCATCGCCAGCAGGGCGAACGGCGTGTAGGTGCCGGCGATGAACACGAAGATCATCGAGTGGTCGAGCCGGGCCAGCAGCGCGTGCCGGCTCGCCCTCGACCACTTCACCCGGTGGTAGATCGCCGAGGTGCCGAACAGCAGGCACACGGTCAGCGCGTAGACGGAGGTGGCCAGCGCGGCCTCGTCGCCGCGGATCGCACCGGCGACCGAGACGAGCGTGACGCCGGCGGTGACCGACACCGCGAACGCCCACACGTGCAGCCAGCCACGCAATCGCGGCCGCTCGGCCACCGCCGCGAGGTACTCACCCATCACCGCCATGCCGCTGAGGTTACGGAAGGCGGCCGTACGCGGGCAGGGGGCAGCCGCACACCTGCGGTGCGGTTTTCCGCACCCCGGCCTGACCGGAAGGGCGGTCCCGGTCACCTCACCCGCGTACAGTGCACGGGTGGCTGTGCGTGACCTGCTGTACGCGATGTACGAACGGCGGTTGCGCCGCCAGCTGGCGGGGCGTCCGGTCCCCAGGCACGTCGGGGTGATGTGCGACGGCAACCGGCGCTGGGCCCGGGCCGCCGGCGCCGGCGACGTGAGCTTCGGCCACCAGGCCGGCGCCGACAAGATCGAGGACGTGCTGCGCTGGAGCGCGGACGCCGGCGTCGAGGTGGTCACCCTGTGGCTGCTGTCGACCGACAACCTGTCCCGGCCGGAGTCCGAGCTGCGGCCGCTCCTGCGGATCATCGAGGAGCTGGTCACCGACCTGGCCACGGACCGGGACGGGTGGCGGATCACGCTGGTCGGCTCGCTCGACCTGCTGCCGCCGGAGACCGCGCACGTGCTCAAGGCCGCGGCCGAGCGGACGGTCGACCGGCGCGGGCTCGCGGTGAACATCGCCGTCGGGTACGGCGGCCGCCAGGAGATCGCCGACGCCGTCCGCTCGCTGCTGCACGAGCACGCCAAGGCCGGCACCACGATCGAGGAGATGGCCGAGCTCCTCGACGTCGACCACATCGCCGAGCACCTCTACACCCGCGGCCAACCCGATCCCGACCTGGTGATCCGGACCAGCGGCGAGCAGCGGATGAGCGGGTTCCTGCTCTGGCAGAGCGCCCACTCGGAGTTCTACTTCTGCGACGCGTACTGGCCGGACTTCCGGCGGATCGACTTCCTCCGGGCCCTGCGGGCGTACGCCGACCGCCACCGCCGCTTCGGCGCATAGGGTCGGCCGCGTGGATCTGGCGCGCGAGTACGTCCTGCTGGGGTTGCGGTTCGACCGGCTGTCGGCCGGGTTCGTCGACGCGTACACCGGGGACCCGGCGCTGCGCCGGCAGGTCGAGGACGAGCCCCGGCCGCTGCCGTCCGCACTGGCCGCGCAGGCCCGCTCGCTGCTGGCCGAGCTGCCCTCCTCCGGGCTGGCCGAGGACCGGGTCGAGCTGCTGCGCTCCCAGCTGACCGCGCTGGAGTGCAACGCCCGGCGGCTGGCCGGCGAGCCGGTCGGCTTCGTCGACGAGGTCGCGGCGTACTTCGGGGTCGACATCGCGCTCGGCGACGAGTCCGAGTACGCGGCCGCGCACGAGGAGCTGGCCGCGCTGCTGCCCGGTGCCGGCCCGCTGGCCGAGCGCTACGCGGCGTACCGGACCGCGGACGAGTGCCCGCCGGACCGGCTCGACGGCCTGGTCCGGAACCTGTCATCGGCGCTGCGCGACGTCGTCCGCACCGGGTACGGGCTGCCCGACGGCGAGACGGTCGAGTACCAGATCGTCACCGACGAGCCGTGGAGCGGGTTCAACTACTACCTGGGCGGGTTCCGGTCCCGGGTCGCGATCAACGCCGACCTGCCGCACCGGCTGTCCCAGCTGCCGCAGCTCGTCGCGCACGAGGCGTACCCGGGGCACCACACCGAGCACTGCCGCAAGGAGCGCGGCCTGGTCGACGCCGGCGGCCGGGCGGAGCACACGGTGTTCCTGGTCAACACGCCCGAGTGCCTCATCGCCGAAGGGCTGGCCGATCTCGGCATCCCCGCCTCGATCGGCGCCGGCTGGGGCCGGTGGGCCGAGGAGATCTACGCCGACCTCAGGTTCGGCTTCGACGGCGCGCTCGCCGAGCGGGTCGCCGCCGTCGCGCAGCGGTTCGACCGGGCCCGCCAGGACGCCGCGCTGCTGCTGCACGACCGGGGCGCGTCCCCGGACGAGGTGGTCGCGTACCTGCGGCGGTGGACGCTGGTGCCGGAGAAGCGGGCGCGGCAGTCGCTGCGGTTCCTGTCCCACCCGCTCTGGCGGGCGTACACCTCGACGTACGTGGAGGGCTACCGGCTGCTGTCGGCCTGGCTGGACGCCCGGCCCGCGGGCCAGTCGCTCGGCGAGCGGTTCGTACGGTTGCTGGACGAGCCGCTCACGCCCGGGCGGATCGCGGCGGATCTGGGGGTCTGAGCGATGGTCGGTCTCGTGCTCGTCTCGCACTCGGCGACGCTGGCCGCCGGTCTCCGGGAGCTGATCGCCCAGCTCGCGCCCGACGTCACCGTGCTGACCGCGGCCGGCACCGAAGACGGCCGGATCGGCACGTCACCGGACGCGGTCGCGGCCGCCCTGGTCGAGGCCGACACCGGCGACGGCGTGGTGGTGATCCCCGACCTCGGCTCGGCCGTGCTGTCGGTGCGGGTCGCCCTGGAGGACGCGCCGGACGGGAAGGCCGTGCTGGTGGACGCGCCGTTCGTGGAGGGCGCGGTGTCGGCCGCGGTCACCGCGGGCACCGGCGCCACGCTCGACGAGGTCGTCGCCGCGGCCGAGGAAGCCCGCGCGATCCCGAAGTTCTAGCCGCCGGTCAGCCGAGCGAGCCGCCCTACGCAGCGACCTTCGCCAGGGCGGCGAAGAGCATCGTGCTCGACGTCGCGCCCGGGTCCTGGTGGCCGATCGAGCGCGGCCCGAGGTACGAGGCGCGGCCCTTGCGGGCCTGCATCGGGATCGTCGCCTCGGTCCCGGCCGCGGCCGCCTTCGCCGCCTCGGCCGCCGCGTCGGCCAGCGAGGACCCGGAGCCGACCGCGGCGTCCAGCGCGGCCAGCGCCGGCAGCCACGCGTCGACCATCGTCTTGTCGCCCTCCTCGGCCTTGCCGAGCCGGACGATGCCGTCCAGCCCGGCCCGCAGCGCCGCCGCGAACGCGGCGTCGTCCGCCGACGCAGCGTCGCCGAGCGACTTGGCCATCTCCCGGAAGGCGGTCCCGTACAGCGGGCCGGACGCGCCGCCGACCTTCGAGATCAGCGTGCGGCCGACGAGCTTGAGCACGTCCGCGGGGGTGTCCCCGGCCAGCACGTCGGCCGCCGCGGTCATCCCGCGGGACATGTTCGTGCCGTGGTCGCCGTCCCCGATCGCCTGGTCCAGCTTGGTCAGCTCGTCCTTCGCCGCCACGACCGAGGCGGCGAACTCGCGGACCCAGGCTTCGGCGAGCGCCGCGTCGACCGGCACTCAGGCTCCCCAGCGCAAGCCGGGCGTGTTGACCGGCGCGTCCCACAGCCGGGTCAGGTCGGCGTCGAGCCTGGTCAGCGTGAGCATGCAGCCGGCCATCTCCAGGCTGGTCACGTAGTTGCCGACCAGCCGGCGGGCGACTGTGATCCCGCGGTCCTCGAGGAGCTTGGCCACCTCGCCGAAGACCAGGTAGAGCTCGATCAGCGGGGTGCCGCCCATGCCGTTGAGGATGACCAGGGCCTCGTCGCCGCGGTCGAGCGTGCCGTCGTCGAGGATCGCCTGCGTGGCGATCGCGGCCAGCTCGGAGGCCGGGCCGATCGGCCGGCGCTCCCGGCCGGGCTCGCCGTGGATGCCGATGCCGATCTCGATCTCGTCCGGCCCCAGCTCGAACGTCGGGGTGCCCGCCGCGGGCACGATGCACGGGGTCAGCGCGATGCCGAAGCTGCGGCTGGCCTGGTTGGCCCGCCGGCCGATCGCGGCCACCTCGTCGAGCTCCGCGCCGGTCGCGGCGAGCGCGCCGGAGACCTTCTCGACCACGACCGTGCCGCCGGTGCCGCGCCGACCGGCCGTGTAGAGGCTGTCCTGTACGGCGACGTCGTCGTCGACCAGCACGGTCTCGACCTTGATCCCGTCGTCGTCGGCCAGCTCGGCGGCGAGCTGGAAGTTGAGCACGTCGCCGGTGTAGTTCTTCACGACGTGCAGCACCCCGGCGCCGCCGGAGACCGCGGCGGTCGCCGCGGTGATCTGGTCGGGTGTCGGCGAAGTGAACACTTCGCCCGCGATGGCGGCGTCGAGCATGCCGGGTCCGACGAAACCGCCGTGCAACGGCTCGTGCCCTGAGCCGCCGCCGGAGATCACGCCGACGTGACCCTGCACCGGGGCGTCACCCCGGACGACGATGCGGTTTTCCAGGTCCACCCGCAGGTCCGGGTGGGCGGCTGCCACCCCGCGCAGGGCGTCGATGACGACGTTCGCGGGGTCGTTGATGAGCTTCTTCACCCGGGTGCTCCCCCCAGTGATCTACTTTGTTTCCGCACCATGTCAGCGGGATCACGGCCGGTCAAGGGCGGGATTACGACGTGACTCACCTTCGCGTTGTCCTTGGAAGTCGCCGCCCCGGCGTCGTACCGTTCGGATCGGTGGCGCTCCGGACCGGGACGCCCCCCGGGAGGCCCTGACGTGTCGAGCAGTCGACGGCGAGGGGGCCGGCACCAGCCCCCACGTGGGCGTGCCGGACCTTCGAGACCGGGCGTTGGTGCGTCGCCTCCAGGGAGGGCCTGTGGCCGACCGCCGCACGACCGAATCCCGCAAGACCTACGTGCTCGACACCAGCGTGCTGCTGTCCGACCCGGGCGCCTGGGCCCGATTCGGTGAGCACGAGGTCGTCCTGCCCCTCGTCGTGATCAGCGAGTTGGAGGGCAAGCGGAATCACCCGGAGCTCGGCTGGTTCGCCCGGCAGGCCCTGCGCATGCTCGACGACCTGCGCGTCGCGCACGGGCGGCTGGACAATCCCGTACCGATCGGCGACAGCAGCGGCTCGCTGCACGTCGAGCTCAACCACAGCGACCTGTCCGTGCTGCCGGCCGGGTTCCGCCGGCACTCCGACGAGGGTGCCGACAACGACTCGCGGATCCTCGCGGTGGCGCGCAACCTGTCCGCCGACGGGCGGGACGTGGTGCTGGTCTCCAAGGACATGCCGATGCGGGTGAAGGCCGCCTCGGTCGGCGTCCCGGCGGACGAATACCGGGCGCAGCTCGCGGTCGACTCCGGCTGGACCGGGATGGTGGAGCTCGAGGTCGGCGAGGACGACGTCGGCACGCTGTACTCCGAGGACCGCATCGACCTGCCGGCGGCGGCCGGGCTGCCCTGCCACACCGGGCTGCGGCTGATCTCGGCCCGCGGCTCGGCCCTCGGCCGGGTGACCGCGGACAAGCAGGTCCGGCTGGTACGCGGGGACCGGGAGGCGTTCGGTCTGCACGGCCGGTCGGCCGAGCAGCGGGTCGCGCTCGACCTGCTGCTCGACCCCGAGGTCGGGATCGTCTCGCTCGGCGGGCGGGCCGGCACCGGGAAGTCGGCGCTCGCGCTCTGCGCCGGGCTGGAGAACGTGCTGGAGCGGCGGGCGTTCAAGAAGGTCGTCGTCTTCCGGCCGCTGTACGCGGTGGGCGGCCAGGACCTCGGCTACCTGCCCGGCTCCGAGGGCGAGAAGATGCAGCCCTGGGCGCAGGCGGTGTTCGACACGCTCGGCGCGCTGGTCAGCAAGGAGGTCCTGGACCACGTGCTGGACAGCGGCATGATCGAGGTGCTGCCGCTGACCCACATCCGCGGGCGGTCGCTGCACGACTCGTTCGTCATCGTCGACGAGGCGCAGTCGCTGGAGCGCGGGGTGCTGCTCACCGTGCTGTCCCGGCTCGGCGCCGGCTCCCGGGTGGTGCTGACGCACGACGTGGCCCAGCGGGACAACCTGCGCGTCGGCCGGCACGACGGCGTCGCGGCGGTCATCGAGGCGCTGAAGGGCCACCCGCTGTTCGCCCACGTCACGCTGACCCGCTCCGAGCGGTCCCCGATCGCGGCGTTGGTCACCGAGATGCTGGAAGACCTGCCGTTGTAGGCCCGGTGCACGCGCTCGACCTGCTCGGGGACCCGGTGCGCCGGCGCCTGCTCGAGCTGCTCGCCGGCGGCGAACGGTCCGCCGGCGCGCTCGGCGCGGTCGTGCGGGCCGAGTTCGGGATCACCCAGCCGGCCGTCTCCCAACACTTGCGGGCGCTGCGGGAGGCCGGCTTCGTCCGGGTCCGCCCGGCCGGGACGACCCGGTTCTACGCGGCCGAACCGGACCGCCTGCGCGAGGCCGACGACTGGCTGCGCCGGCTGCGCTCCGGAGCTGGCCGCACCGAGCCGACGTGACCGACCTCGCCCGCGCCGGAGCGGGCGTCAGTGGTGGGCGGCGCGGTGGGCGGCGAGCACGTCCAGCCCGAAGTCCGCGGTCGGGTCGCGCCACACGGAGTGGCCGTGGTTGGCGTCGCGCTGGGTGTTGTCCCACTCGGCGAGCAGCCGCGGGCCCTGCAGGCGGTAGTAGTGCGGCGCGCCGGGCTCGGTGGGGCCGGCCCAGGCGAAGTGCACGGCGTCGAGCGCGGCCTCGTCGGCGTACCGGTCCAGCGGGGAGAGGCCCGCCGGGACCCGGCCGACGAACGTGCCCAGCAGCGCGCGCAGCAGCGCCCGCTGCTCGCCGTCGAGCTCGGCCGCCGGCACCCCCCTCGGCGCGGTGGTGTAGCCGACCGCGGAGCCTGCCTGCTCGGCGTCGGCGACCCGGGTCCGGTTGGCGGTGACGAGGTCGTCCGGGGCGTACGGCCGCAGCACCGCCCGGGCCGCGAGCCGGGAGTCGAGGGATCGGACCAGGTCGCGGGCCAGGTCCTCGACCCGCGCCAGCGGCCGCAGCGGGGCCCCGCCGAGCAGCGGGGA
Organism: uncultured Actinomycetota bacterium; assembly: GCA_963803135.1. Lineage (GTDB taxonomy): Bacteria > Actinomycetota > Actinomycetes > Mycobacteriales > CADCTP01 > CADCTP01. The sequence goes on from CAWDLH010000002.1 coordinate 132,782, forward strand.
CGAGGCCGGGTCCGCGCCGAGGAAGCACGGGGTGGTCGCCACCACCTCACCGCCCACCACGAGGTTGTTGAGCGAGACGTGGTGGCCGCCGAACCGCCATCCCCACGGCGCGCCGCCGCCGGGCTCGCCGAACACGCGCAGGTAGTAGAGGCCGGGGTCACGGCCGCGCTCCCGATCGAACCGGGCCGCGAAGCCCTCGACCTCGTCGAGCACGTTCTCCAGGCCGATGACGGTCGCCACGGTGACGTACCCGGCGGTCGACAGGCCGGTCGACACCAGCCGCATCGCCGCCTGCTGCTGCGCCGGGCGCTGCGCGTGCAGGGTCAGGCCGCCGTGGTCGGTGGGGGTGTAGAACCAGCGCCGCCGCTCGTCGTCGGATCCGTCGTCCGCCGGGGCGGCCCCGGTCGCCACCCGGCGCTGGCCCGCGTCGAGCAGGTCGAGCCAGGCCCGCGCCGCGTCCGCCATCCGGTCGGCGACCGTACGGGCCGGCGAGACATCCCCGGCGCCGGCACCCACGGCCGCACCGTAGCGCGCCGCACCCGGCCGTGACAGCGTGCTCCATCGGTGCCCTGTCGCCGGCGGGTGATCCGGTTCGTCTCGGTCCCGCCCGGCCGATAACCGGATGGCCGGCCGCCCGGCGACTGCCATGATGTCCCCGTGGCCGCGCCGCTCGACGCCGTCGCGTGGCCGGTGACGACGCCACGTCTCTCCCTCCGTCCGGCGACGGCGGCGGACGTCCAGGCGACCTGGCGGTACCGCAAGCTCGACACCGTCAGCCGCTGGATCACCAGGGCGCCCCGCACGCTGGCGGAGTTCCGCGCGCAGTTCGCCTCCCCCGAGTCGCTGGCCAAGACGCTCGTCATCGAGCTCGACGGCGAGGTCATCGGAGACCTCATGCTCGCCGTCGAGGACGCCTGGGCCCAGGCCGAGGTCGCCGGGCGGGCGCGGAACGTGCAGGCCGAGCTCGGCTGGGTGCTGCATCCCGACCACGCCGGCCGCGGCTACGCCTCGGAGGCGGTCCGGGAGCTGATCCGGCTGTGCTTCGAGCAGCTCGGCCTGCGCCGGGTGATCGCCAACTGTTTCGCCGACAACGAGGCGTCGTGGCGTCTGATGGAACGGCTCGGGATGCGCCGCGAGATCTCCACGGTCCGCGACTCGCTGCACCGGTCGGGCCGGTGGCTGGACGGAATGGGCTACGCCCTGCTCGCCGACGAGTGGAGCCGGCGCGGCAGGCCGGTCGCCGCCTCCCGGCCCACCACCCAGGACGACCCGGTCCGCTGACCGGCCGGGCGGCGCGCCTCCCGGACGGACCGGCGCCCGCGGTCATGCGGCGGCCGCCGGCCGCGCCGGGCGCGCCGGGCGCGCCGGGCACGCCGGGCACGCCGGGCACGCCGGCCGCGCCGGGCACGCCGGGCACGCCGGGCACGCCGGCCGCGCCGGGCACGCCGGCCGCGCCGGCCGCGCCGGGAACGTCAGCGCCGGCCGCGCCGGGCACGTCAGCGCCGGAGCGTCCGCAGGCCGGTCCCGCAGCCGAGCACGCGCAGAACGCTGTCCCGGGGCATGCTGTTGGTCGTGGAAGCACCGGGTTGGCATCTCGGGCATGCTGCGCTGGTAACCGCGGTGGCACTGGTCGCCGCCGCCCTCGTCATCGCCGTCGTCCACCTGCTGGTGCGCCGGGTACGCCGCCGGGACCCGGTGCTCGCCTCGCTCGCCGGGCGTGCGCGCTACCCGTTCCGGGCGCTTGCCGTCCTCGTCGCGCTGCTCGTCGCCCGGCCGGAGGACGGCGCCCAGCCGGAGACGGTCGACCGGGTCCGGCACGTGCTGGTTCTGCTGCTCATCGCGGTCGGCGCGTGGCTGCTGGCCCGGCTCGCGCTGGTGGCCCAGGAGGCGGCGCTGCGCCGGCACGACCTGTCGGTGCCGGACAACCTGCGGGTCCGGCGGCTCCACACCCAGGTCATCCTCCTCCGGCGGATCACCGTCGCCGTCATCGCGGTGACGGCGGTGGCCGCGATGCTGCTGACGTTCGCGTCGGTGCGGACCATCGGCGCCAGCCTGCTCGCCTCCGCCGGCGTCCTCGGCATCGTCGTCGGGCTGGCCGCCCAGACCACGCTGTCGAACGTCTTCGCCGGGCTGCAGCTGGCCTTCAGCGACGAGCTGCGCCTCGACGACGTGGTGGTGGTCGAGGAGGAATGGGGCCGGATCGAGGAGCTGACCCTCACGTACGTGGTGATCCGGCTGTGGGACGAGCGCCGGCTGGTGCTGCCCGCGACGTACTTCACCCAGACGCCGTTCCAGAACTGGACCCGGCACGAGGCCAGGGTGCTCGGCAGCGTGGTGCTGTACGCCGACTACTCGCTCCCGGTCGACCCGCTCCGGCAGGAGCTGCACCGGGTGCTGGAGGAGTCCCCGCTGTGGGACCGGCGCGACTGGGTGCTCCAGGTCGTCGAGACGACGCCGACGACGATGGTGCTCCGGGCGCTGATGAGCTCCGCGGACGCGCCGAGCAACTGGGACCTGCGCTGCGACGTCCGGGAGCGGCTGCTGGCGTTCCTGGCCGCGCACTACCCGGACCGGCTGCCGCGGGTCCGGGCGGAGATCCCGGCGGCCGCCGCGCTGACCGGGCCCGCCGGCTCCACCACCCTGACCAGCGCGTCGCCCGGTCCGTCCGGGACCGACCGGGCGAGCCGGCTAGGCCGGGATGGGGACCTGGACCGGTAGGTAGCTGCCGCGCAGGACCAGCAGGCCGCGGCCTTTCGGCATCGGGCCGACCGCGCTGCGCGGCGGCTTGATCCCGAGCAGCTCGCCCTCCATCGGGTGCTCGGGGTTGAGCAGCACGCCGGACTTGGTCTTGCGGGCCTCGACGATGTAGCCGCGGTAGCCGTTGACCATCTCGCCGGTGGTGCCGCCGACGACCAGCGCCCACTGCCCGTCGCGGCCCTCCCGCAGCACCGCCTCGAACGCCGCCGCACACGGCGCGTCGACCAGCAGCTCGCCGTCGTCGACCAGCACCGCGACCGGGCCGAGGGCCTGGTCGAGCAGCCCGAACACGTCCGCCTCGGTCGGGGTCCCGGACAGCACGCCGAGCACGCCGGGGGAGCCGGCCAGGTGCCGCAGCGGGGACGGTCGCGGGGTCACCACGACCAGCTCGCTGCCGCCCTCCAGCAGCGAGCCGGCGACGGTGAGCAGCGCGGTCGAGCGGCCGGAGCGGGCCGGCCCGCCGATGACGAAGCCGGGCCCGTCGTCGTCGAGGTCGACGCCCATCGGGGCCAGCTCGTCGCCGCCGACGCCGACCAGCGCCCACAACGGCGTGGCCGGCCGCGGCGGCGCCGGCAGCGCCAGCACCTCGGACAGCGTGATCCGGGCCGGGAGCACGTCGACCCGGGCCGGCCGCTGGCCGCGCGGCACGTAGGCGTCGCGCTCGCGCGCCGCGGCGACGATCCGGGCCAGCGCCTTGACCTGCACCGGGCCGGACGGGTCGGGGTCGAGCAGGGCGACCTGCGTCTCCACCATCGAGTCGTTGCGGAACGCCCGCCCGGGCGGCATCGAGTCGGGCATCTTCTTGGTCTGCAGCCCGGCCAGGCCGTAGTCGTTGCGGTCGCCCATGCGCAGCACGAGCTTGTCCTCGATCGTGGTCGGCAGCCGGCCGAGCAGCGCCGACCGGTCGCCGGCGACCACCGCGCGCAGGCCGACGCTCGGGCCCTCGCGCAGGATCCGCAGCACGTTCTGGGTCAGCCGGCCGCCGTCGAGCTCGTCGAAGGAGGCCATGAAGCCCTCCCACCGGTCGAGCAGGAACACCAGGTAGGGCAGGCGCTGCCCGGCCGGCGCCGCGGCCCGCTGCTCGGCCAGCGACCCGTACCCGTGCTGGGCCAGCAGCACCTGCCGGCGGGCGATCTCGTTGAGCAGCACGGTGAGCAGCCGGTCGGTGCGGTCGACCTGGTCGCGGGACACGACCGCGCCACAGTGCGGCAGGTCGGCCAGCGGCATCATGGCCGCGTTGCCGCAGTCCAGCGCGTACAGGTGGACGTCGCGGCAGCTGGTCAGCCGGGCGATGCTGCCGGCGATCGAGCGCAGCGCGGTCGACCGGCCCGACCGCGGCGCTCCGGCCAGGATCAGGTGGCTGCCGTGCTCCAGGTCGAGCAGCAGCGGCGCCTGGGCCTGGCTCTCCGGCAGGTCCTCCATCCCGAACGGGACCGCCGGCACCCGGCCGGCCGGGTCGGCCGGAGCGGGCCGGCCGGCCGGGACCGGCACCTCGTCGAGCGCGACCTGCTCGCGCAGGGCCGGCAGCCAGGGGCTGCGGTAGCGCGGCGCGCCGGTCGCGGCCGCGGCGGCCCTGATGGAGTCGACCAGCACCTGCAGGTCGGTCTCCATGGTCGAGTCGTCCTCGGCGATCTGCGGCCGCTGGATCGGCGCGTCCAGCCGTTCCCAGTCGACCACGCCGGCGAAGGCCGGCGGCGGCCCGGCCACCGCACCGGGCCGCCGACCGCCGACCCGGCCGGCCTGGAACGCGGTCAGCGCCGAGAAGCCGGTCCGCGCGTACGCCCGGCCGGGAGTGCTCTTGGCGATCCGGGCCGCGTCCCGGGCGTCGATGACGTCCGTGGACTCGGCGTCGTCGGTGACCCGCAGCGCGATCCGCAGGTTGGTGTTGGCCCGGATCACCGGCGACACCACGCCGGACGGCCGCTGGGTGGCCAGGATCAGGTGGACGCCGAGCGAGCGGCCCCGCATGGCGATGCCGACCAGGCCGGTGACGAACTCGGGCAGTTCCTCCACCAGCGACGCGAACTCGTCGATGACAAGGATCGTCCGGGGCATCGGATCGACCTCGAAGCCCGGCGGCGGGACGAAGTCCGGGTGGTCGATGGTGTCCCAGTAGTCCTCGACGTCCTTGGCCCCGACCGCGCCGAGCAGCAGCTCCCGCCGCTTGAGCTCGGCGTTGAGCGACTGCAGCGCCCGCTCGGTGAGGTGGCCGTCGAGGTCGGTGACCATGCCGACGGTGTGCGGCAGGTCGACGCAGTCCTTGAACGCCGCACCGCCCTTGTAGTCGATCAGCACGAACGTCATCGCGTCCGGCGGGTTGCCGACCGAGAGCGCGGCGATGATCGACTGCAGCAGCTCGGACTTGCCGGAGCCGGTGGTGCCGGCGACCAGCGCGTGCGGCCCGTCCTTCTTCATGTCGACCACGAACGTGCCGGTCGCGGACTCGCCGACGGGTGCGGCCGTGGTGCGGCCGTTGGCCCGCCACAACTCGGCGATCCGGTCCGGCGCGGGTGGCTCCAGGTCGAGCACGTCGAGCAGCCGCAGCGAGGTCGGCAGCGCGCTGTCGTCCTCCTCCCGGCTGACGTCCCGGACCGCGGTCATCGCCCGGGCCACCCGCTCGCACCAGGGCACGCTGACCTGGTCGGCGAGCACGCCGGTGACCCGGTCGCCGAAGGCCCGGCGCACGGTCATCGTGACCTGCTCGCCCGGCGCGTAGCCGGCCACCACGCGGCACTCCTCCGGCAGCAGCCGCTCCTCGGCGTCGAGGCAGATCGCGAACACCCCGACCGCCGGGCCGTCCTGCAGCACGATCGGCATGCCGGGCAGCGAGCGCAGCTGCCGGGCACCGTCGAGCACGACCAGGATGACCGGCATCTGGCCGAGGCTGACGCCGCGCCCGCTGGCGTCCACCTGCGTCTGCCGCTGCTGCACCAGGCCGGCCAGCTCGCTGACCCGGCGCGCGGTGGTGGCCGCGGAGCTTCCGGTCAGCGACACCGCCTCACGGCTGTCCGGGCGGGTGTGCGGCAGCCAGCGGGTCCATTCCCAGTCGGCGCGGCCGCCGGCGTCGGTGAGGACGATGATCGACAGGTCGCGCGGGCTGTGCAGCACCGCGGCCTGCGCGACCAGCCAGCGGGCGGTCGCGTGCACCTCGCGGGCCGGCCCGGCGACGCCGAGCACGCCGCCGGCCTCGATCAGCGGCACGGTGACCGGGACGTCCTCGAGCATGGGCGGCTCGGGGGTGTCCTTCGGCGAGCCGCCGGTCAGCTCGATCGCCGAGCGCAGCCGGGCCGTGCCGAGCCGCAGCAGCAGCCGGTCGGAGTCCCAGCGCCGCCGCTCCCACAGCCGCCGCCGCGGCCCGAGCGCGGTGACCAGCACGGTGGCCGGGTCGGGGGCGTCGTGCCGGCGGATCCGGCGCTCCCACCGGGCCGCGTCGGTGACCTTCTTCCTGGCCTCGGCCAGGTCGCGCTTGTAGTCGGCGAGCTGCTGGCGGTAGGACCGCTTGCCCTGCTTGCGCTCGGTCAGCCAGCTGCTCAGCATCAGCACCGGGCTGAGCAGCGTGAACAGCAAGAACATCGGCGACTTGGTGAGCAGGAACATGGCCACGCCGAGCACCACCGGGGCCAGCGACGCCAGCAGCGGGATCGGCCGGCGCTGTCCGTCGGCCGGCTCGGCCGGCATCTCCACGGTCACGCTGGCCGGTGCCGGAGGCAGCCGCGGCGGCCGGTTGTAGGCCAGCCCGCCGTCCTCGCTGGGCACCAGCGCCGCGTCCGGCGCCTCGGCCGGCACGACCGTGAACCGGCTGGTCCCGACCGCGAGGACCTGTCCGGCCTGGAGCACCCGCGGCTCGGTCAGCGGCCGGCCTTCGATCGTCGCCGGCGTCGCCTCCTCGTACGGCGTCCAGCGCACCTCCTGCGGGGTGACCTGCAGCCGGGCCTGCCGGGCGGCGACCGAGCCGTCGGCCACGTAAGCCTCGGCGTCGTGGGCGCTGCCGAGCACGAACTCGCCCAGCGGCAGCCGGTGCACCCGGCCGGCGTCCGGGCCACCGACGACCCTGACCTCGGCGACGCCCCCCACGTCCGGGTCGTGCACGCCGAGCCCGACCGGGCCGCCGAGGCCGACCACCGCGCCCTCGCGCAGCGGGCTGACCGTCATCGGCAGGGACGGATCGACCGGGCGCCCGGCGATCCACACGTCGGCACCGGCCGGGGCGGTCGGCCCGTAGCCCTCGACCACGTCGGGCAGCCCGAGGGCGGCGCGCAGCGCGCGGGCCGCGTCGGCCACCGTGCTGTCCTTCTCGACGACCAGCACCACGTCCGCCGCCCGGCCGCTGCGGGCATCGACCGCGGTCAGCTGCACGTCCACCGGTCTCACCTCCGGCCGAGCACCTTAGGCGACTCCGTCGCATTCGCGCGTTTTGTTGTCCACAAGCGGACTGCTTGTCCACAGCCTGCGACTTGGTGGGGGAGCAATCCCCCGAACGTGCTTAGACTGCCCACCGACCCCGACCGGCCTCCCGACCGGAGCGACCACTCATGACCACCCAGACGACCAACGGAGAGCTGTCCACCCGGGCCGGCCGGCGCGCGGCCGCGTCCGGCGCCAGCCTCGCCGGCGACCGCCTGCCGGTCCCGACCCGGCAGCGGCGGCCACTGCTCGCCGTGCTGGCGCTGGTGCTCATCCTCGGCGGCGCGGCGCTCGCGGCGTCGCTGGTGCTGACCAGCGGCAAGAAACAGGAATACCTCGTGGTCGCGCACGACGTCGCGCTCGGTCAGACGCTGACCCGGGACGACTTCCGGCAGCAGGCGATCGCCGCCACCAACTCGTCGCTGTTCGCCCCGGTGCCGGTCTCCGACTTCTTCACCCGCGTGCAGGGCAAGAAGGCGCTCGTCGCGCTCAAGCAGGGCTCGCTGCTGTCCGAGGGCACGTTCGGCGACGCGATCACGCCCGCGCGTGGGCTGGTCCAGATCGCGCTCAACGTCCCCGACGGGCAGTATCCGCGCAACCTCGCGGCCGGCGACGTGGTCAAGGTGCTCTACACGCCGCGCGGCGGCACGCAGAACGGGGGCTCGGCCAGTTCCGGCACGGCCGAGGGCAGGGCGGTCCCGCACGCGCAGACGCTGATCGCCTCGGCGTACGTCACCAGCGTCGACGCCAGTGCGGCCGGGCAGAACGCGGTCGTCGTCGGCATCGAGGTCCGCAACCGCGACCTCGCGCAGTCCCCCGTCGACGGGCTCCCGGCGGTCGCCGCGGCCAACGCGCAGGGTGCGATCTCCATCGCCAGGCTCGACCCGGGCCACGCGTACGACAAGGGCGACGGCTGATGGCGCTGATCGCGCTGGCGGCCGACAAGGGCTCGCCCGGGGTCACCACGACCGCGGTCACCCTGGCCGCCGTCTGGCCCCGGCGGGCGCTGCTGGCCGAGCTCGACCCCTCCGGTGGTGACGTGGCGCTGCGACTGCGCGGTCCCCGCGGGGCACCGCTGTCGCCCGAGGTCGGGCTGATCAGCCTGGCCGTCGGTGCCCGCCGCGGCGCCCGGCCGGAGCAGATCTTCGAGCACGTGCAACGGCTCGACGGCGGCCTCGAGGTGATCGTCGGGCTGTCGGCCGGCGAGCAGGCCAGCGGCCTGGCCGGGCTGTGGGGCCCGGTCGGGGAGCTGCTCGACATGGCTCCGGGGGTGGACGTGATCGCCGACTGCGGCCGGCTCTACACCGGCAGCCCGGCCGCGGACGTGCTCACCCACGCCGCGGCGGTCGTCCTGGTGACCCGGCCGACCATCGACGCGGTCGCCCACCTGCGGGCGCGGGCCGGCGCGGTGCTGCGCGAGTTCGACCGCCGCCCCGGCCGGCCGGCGCAGGTCTACACGGTGGTGGTGACCAGCCCGCGGGACGACACCTCGGCCAAGCAGATCGACCAGGTGCTGCGCCAGGCCGGGCTGCCGGTCCCGGTGCTGGGCCGGGTCGCGCTCGACCCGAAGGGAGCCGGGCTGCTGTCCGGCGAGTGGATCGGCCGGCTGGACAAGTCCCTGCTGGTCCGGTCCGTCCGGCAGATCGCCGGCCAGCTGGCCGGCCGGATCTCGGCACCGGTGGGGCGGTAGTGCCCATGGACCACGCGCTGGTGCGCCGGCTGCGCACCGAGGTCGCCGAGCAGATCGCCAGCCAGCGCCGCGACGACGCGGTGCTCGGCCTGGCCATGAGCGCCGAGGACGAGCGGCAGTACGCGAGGTCGCTCATCGCCCGCGCGCTGGCCTCGCACGCCCGGCTGGAGCTGGAGTCCGGCCGGGTGGCGCCGACCGCGGAGGAGGAGGAAGACCTCGCCGCCGCGGTGCACGCCGCGCTCTACGGCGTCGGCCGGCTGCAGCCGCTGCTCGACGACCCGATGGTGGAGAACATCGACATCAACGGCTGCGACCGGGTCTTCGTCGGCTACGCGGACGGCCGCGAGCTCATGCTCGACCCGGTCGCCGAGACCGACGAGGAGCTGGTCGAGCTCGTCCAGACCCTCGCGGCCTACTCCGGGCTGTCCAGCCGGCCGTTCGACACCGCCAACCCGCAGCTGGACCTGCGGCTGCCGGACGGTTCCCGGCTCTCGGCCGTCATGGAGGTCACCAGGCGGCCGGCGGTCTCGATCCGCCGCGCCCGGCTGCCCAAGGTCTTCCTGTCCGACCTGGTCGGCAACGGGACCCTCGACCAGGGCATGGCCGCGTTCATGCGCGCGGCGGTCGTGGCCCGCAAGAACATCATGATCGCCGGGTCCACCAACGCCGGGAAGACCACGATGCTGCGCGCGCTGGCCAACGAGATCCCGCCGCACGAGCGGCTGATCACCGTGGAGCGGGCGCTCGAGCTCGGCCTGGACGAGTTCTCCGACCTGCACCCCAACGTGGTCGCGTTCGAGGAGCGGCTGCCCAACTCGGAGGGCCAGGGCCGGATCTCGATGGCCGAGCTGGTCCGCCGCTCGCTGCGGATGAACCCGAGCCGCGTCATCGTCGGCGAGGTCCTCGGCGATGAGATCGTCACGATGCTCAACGCGATGAGCCAGGGCAACGACGGCTCGCTGTCCACGATCCACGCCAACAGCTCGTCCGAGGTGTTCAACCGGATCGCGACGTACGCGCTGCAGGCGGCCGAGCACCTGCCGATCGAGGCCTCGCACATGCTCATCGCCGGAGCGATCAACTTCGTGATCTTCGTCGAGCGGCGCAACGACTACCGGTCCGGCGGCCAGCTGCGCCGGTTCGTGTCCAGCGTCCGCGAGGTCAACGGCGTCGACGGTCGGGTCACGTCGAGCGAGATCTGGGCGCCGGGCCCGGACGGGCACGCCCGGCCGGCGGCGCCGATCCAGGCGATCGAGGACCTGGAGGCGGCCGGCTACCGGCCGGACGACTTCGGCCGGTGGTCCGGATGATCTCCTCCGACCTGCTGCTGGCGCTGTTCGGTGGTGCGCTCGCCGGCGGCGGCGTGCTGCTGCTCGTCGCCGCACTGATCGGGTGGGCGCCCCGGGACGCCGGCGGCCGGACCCTGGCCGACCGGCTCGCGCCGGCGGACATCGGCCGCCGGCTGCTGCTCGGCGGCGGGTTGGCGCTCGTCGCGCTGCTCGCCTCCGGCTGGCTGGTCGTCGCGATCGGCGTCGGGCTGCTCGGGTTCTTCGCCACCAAGCTGTTCGGCGGCGCCGCCCACGGCCGGGCCGAGGTGCTGAAGCTGGAGGCGCTCGCCTCCTGGACCGAGTCGCTGCGGGACACGATCGCCGGCGCGGTCGGCCTGGAGCAGGCGATCCCGGCCTCGTACAACGCGGCCGCGCCGATCCTCAAGCCGCCGCTGGCGCTGCTCATCGACCGGCTGCACACCAGGGAGCCGCTGCCCGACGCGCTGCTGAAGTTCGGCGACGACCTCGACGACCCCGGCGCCGACCTGATCCTCGCCGCGCTGATCCTCAACGCCCGGCTGCGCGGGCCCGGCCTGCGCGACGTGCTCACCGCGCTGTCCCAGGCCGCCCGCGAGGAGATGGACATGCGCAACCGGATCGAGGCCAGCCGCGCCTCGACCCGGCGCAGCGTGCAGATCATCACCGTGCTGACCCTGGTCGTGGTCTTCGGCCTGCGGTTCCTCAACCCCGACTACGTCGAGCCGTACGACTCCTTCGGCGGCCAGGTCACGCTCGCGGTCGTCTGCGCCATCTTCGCCGCCGGCTTCCTCTGGCTGCGCCGGCTCAGCCGGTACGACACGGCGCAGCGGTTCCTCGACAGCCGGCCCGAGCGGCTGACCACCCGGACGGGGGTGCCGTCGTGATCCCCTCCACGGACCTGGCGTACGCGCTGTTCGCGGGTGCGATCGTCGGACTCGGCCTGCTGATGTTCGTGGTCGCGCTGCGGCCGGCCCGGACCGGCATCGTCGCCGGCATCGCCCGGCTCGACGCCGATCGCCAGCACACCACCCGCTTCTCGGTGTCCGAGGCGCTGCTGTCCAACGAGGGCATGTCGGGCTGGCAGGTCCGGCTCGGCTCCCGGCTGGCCGCGGCGTTCGAGGCGCGTGGGATCCGGATCACCTCGCTGCGCTCCGACCTGGCCGTGCTCGGCCGGTCGCTGGAAGGCTTCCTGGCCAGCACGGTGCTGTTCGCGGTCGGCGGGCTGCTGTTCGGCCCGGTGCTGGCCGCGGGGGCCGCGGTTGCCGGGCTGCAACTGGGCTTCACCGTGTCGGTCGGGGTGACGCTGCTGTTCGCGTTGCTGGCGGCGTTGCTGCCGCTGGCCTCGGTGCGGCGGGAGGCCGCGGCCCGCCGGCAGGACTTCCGGCACGCGGTCGGCGCGTTCCTCGACCTGGTCTCGATGAACCTGGCCGGCGGTCGCGGCGTCCCGGAGGCGCTCACCGCGGCCGCGTCGATCGGCGGCGGCTGGCCGTTCGCCCGGCTGCGGGACACGCTGGCGTTCGCCCGGCTGCAGGGGCTGACGCCATGGGCGGCGCTCGGCCGGCTGGGTGACGAGGTGGGCATCAACGAGCTGCGCGACCTGGCCGCGGCGCTGACGCTGGTCGCCGACGACGGCGCCAAGATCCGCGACTCGCTGGCCGCCCGGGCGGCGACGCTGCGGCGCCGGGAGCTGGCCGAGATGGAGGGCCGGGCCGGTGAGCGGTCCCAGTCGATGCTGGTCGCTCAGATGCTGATCGTGCTCGGATATCTCCTTTTTCTGGCCTACCCGGCAGTAATCCGGATTCTGTAGGTTCGGGCGGTACCGCACGCAGGTACCATTCGTCGGTCCACCGCGATCTTCCCCCACGATCTCGAGGGAGCAGTTGTGTACAACCTCTTCGACCACCCGATGGTCGCGTTCACACTCGCCTTGGTGCGGACCCGGCTCGAGCCGCTGCGTGAACGCCACGAGCGGGGTGCCTCGGCGCTGGAGACCGCGATCATCTCGGCGGTGCTCATCGCCGCGGCCGTGCTCATCGGCAAGATCGTGATCGACAAGGTCAAGGGCGCGGGCGACACGGTGAAGAACGAGCAGATCCCCGACGCGGGCTGATGATCCGGCGGTGGCCCGACCGGCGGGTCGCCGGGGATGATCGCGGGTCGGGCAGCCTCGAGTTCGCGGTGCTGTCGCTCGCGTTCCTCCTGCTGGTGTTCATGACCGTGCAGGCCGCGCTCTACTACCACGCCCGCAACGTGGTGAAGGCCGAGGCCGAGGGCACCGCCCGCGCCGTGCGGGCCTACCCGACGAACGCGCGGCTCGAGGACACCATCCCGTCGAGGCGACAGGTGGACGTTCTGGCCCAGAGCGCGGCACTGCAGCAGTGGGATCGGCTCGACAACAGCGGGGACACGACCAGCCGGCCGGTCGCCCACGGTCGGGTCACCGGCCTCAACCAGGTGCAGGTCACGGTGTCGGCCAACCCGATCCTGCTGATCCCTGGCGTGTTCGGGAAGGGCAACAAGCTGACGATCACCGCGACGGCCGGCGGGCCGTTCGAGGTGTTCAAGCGTTCGGGGGAGGACTGAGCATGGTCCGGCGGGTCCGCGGGGCGGCCGAGCGCGGCTCCTTCTCGCTGGAGTTGGCCGTGCTCGCGCCGGCCCTGCTGCTGGTGATCTCGTTCATCATCTCGGTCGGCCGGGTGACCGAGGCGCGGGCGCTGACCGAGGGGGCGGTCCGGGACGCCGCCCGGGCGGCGACGATCAACCACAACGGCAACGCCGAGGCGGCGGCCCGCGCGGCGTACACGGAGGCGACGAAGGGTCGCAACTGCCGGCTGGTGCGGATCGACCCGCGGGTTCCGGTCCCGGGCGGCACGGTGACCGTGGTCGCCAACTGCACCGTGAAGACGCTGTGGGGGACCCAGACGATCACGCGGACATCGGTGTCCGCGGTCGACATCTACCGGGGGACCACCTGATGCCGGGGCTGCAGGAGCTCCGGGGCCGGGCCGAGCGCGGGTCGGCGGCGCTGTTCGTGGCGATCTTCGCGCCGGCGATGATCTTCATGGCCGGGCTGGTCATCGACGGCGGCGCCGCGCTGGAGGCCAAGCAGCGGGCCGCGGACATCGCCGAGCAGGCGGCCCGGGCGGCCGCCGGCCAGTGCCGGGTCGACCTGCTGCGCTCCCAGGGCATCTGCTTCGTCGATGAGAGCCTGGTGCCGGGGGCGGTCGCGCCGTACCGGGGCAGTCCGGGGGTGACGGACTTCGGCTGGATCCCGCTGCCCGACCCGAACCACGCGGGACAGGTCAACGGTGTCCGAGTTACGGTTACTATGACCTTTCGTACGACTTTGTTGGGTATCGTGCCGAAGTTCAAGACGTTGACCATCGTTGAGACGGCCGACGCGGTGGCGGTCACGGGGTTGTGAGGGGCGGCAGCAGGTGAGCAGGACGATGTCGACGGCGCCGCTGGACGGCGTGCGGCGGGTGAGGCGGCCCTGGGACACGCTGCGCGGTCTGGTGTCCGCGTTGCTGCTGCTCGGCATCGTCGTCGGCATCCCGGCCGCGCTGGCGGTGGTCGTCGGCAACCCGATCCCGGAGATCCCCCGGGATCCGCTGGGCGGGCAGGTGCCGATCGAGTTCGTGCTCGACGTCATCGTCTGCATCGTCTGGCTGGCCTGGGCCCAGCTCGTGTCCTGCCTGGTCGTCGAGCTGGTCGCCGGGGTGCGGGGGAGCGGGCTGCCGTGGCGGGTGCCGTTCGCGGCCGCGGCCCAGCAGGACCTCGCGCGCCGGCTGGTGACCGCGGTGCTGCTGCTCGCCACCGCCGGCCACGGGCTGCAGAGCGCGCATGCGCCGGCCGGTCCGTCGGCCGCGGCGCCGGCGGCGGTCGCCTCGGTCTCGGGGGCGATGGACCAGGTCGCCGTGGCCACGGTGGGTCAGGCGGACGCGGCTGCCCGGCAGGCCGACCAGGCCCGGACGGCGCCGGCCGGCGGCGAGGTGGCAGGCTCGCTGCACGGCACGAAGCAGTACGTGGTGATGCCGCCGCAGGGGCGACACCACGACAGCCTGTGGGACATCTCCGAGCGCTACCTCGGTTCCGGGATCCGCTACCGGGAGGTGTTCGAGCTCAACAAGGGCCGGCCGCAGCCGGACGGGTCGAAGCTGACGCTGGAGAGCCTCATCCGGCCGGGTTGGACGCTGATCATGCCCGCCGACGCGCGGGGTGAGGGCCTCATCGAGGTCACCGCGGACATGCCGGCCGCGGATCCCTCGGTCGCCGCGCACACCGGTGCCGGCCGGCCGGGAGCCGCCCACGGCTCCGGCTCCCTGTCCGGCTCCGGCTCCCTGTCCGGCTCCGGCTCCCTGTCCGGCTCGGGCTCCCTGTCCGGCTCCGGCTCCCTGTCCGGCTCGGGCTCCCTGTCCGGCTCGGGCTCCCTGTCCGGCTCGGGCTCCCTGTCCGGCTCGGGCTCCCTGTCCGGCTCGGGCTCCCTGTCCGGCTCGGGCTCCCTGTCCGGCTCGGGCTCCCTCGCGGGCTCCGGCTCCCTCGCGGGCTCCGGCTCGCTGTCCGGCTCTGGCTCGCTGTCCGGCTCCGGCCCGCTCAGCGGTACCGGTCAGACCAGCGGCTCCGGCTCGCTCAGCGGTACCGGTCAGACCAGCGGCTCCGGTCCGCTCAGCCACGCCGGCCCGATCAGCGGCACCGGCTCGGTCAGCGGCTCCGGCCAGATCAACGGTTCCGGCCCGGCGGACCCCTCCGCCGGTCACGGCATCGGTGCGGTGAGCGGGTCCGGGCCGGCCGACCGGACGCACGGTGGTTACGGGTCGGGCGGGGTCAGCGGCTCCGGTTCGGGCGCGTACGGGTCCGGGTCGGGGTCCGGCGCCGCGAACGGGCCCGGGTCGGCGTACGGGCCGGGGCTCGGGCGCGGCTCGGTGCCGGGCGGCGGGGCGCTGCCGGCGCCGGGGATGGTCGGCGGGCCGCTGGCCCGGGCCGGCGCCGACGGGCACGCGGTCGGCGGTCAGGCGCAGGCGCCCGAGCGCTCGCCGGAGGTGCCGTGGGATCTGGTCGGCGCCGAGCTGCTGGCCGCCGGCGTGCTCGAGGTGCTCGTCGCGCTGCGCCGTCGGCGGGCCGCCCAGCGCCGCGCGGGCAGCGCCGCGCCGCTGCCCGACGCCGAGGCCGCCGCGGCCGAGGTCGCGGTGCGCCTCGGGGCGGACCCGGCCGGGGCCGACTACCTCGACCGCGCCCTGCGCACGCTCGCCCGCGCGCTGGCCGAGCACGACCGCCCGGCCCCGGAGGTGTACGCGGCCAGGCTGTCGACGGACGCGCTGGAGCTGCTGCTCGCCGTCCCGCAGGACCAGGCGCCGCCGCCGTTCGTGGCCGAGAACGGCGGCTCCCGCTGGGTGCTCGACCGCTCGACCGCGCTGCCGCCGGTCGACGGTGTCGCGGCGCCGCTGCCTGGCCTCGTGTCGGTCGGCGGCGACGGGCACGGGCGGGTCTTCGTGGACCTGGAGAGTGCCGGCGGTGCGATCTGCGTGGCCGGCGACCTCGACCGGGCCCGCAGCGTGGTCGCCGCCGCCGCGGTCGAGCTGGTCACCAACCGCTGGTGCGACGACATGCGGGTCACGCTCGTCGGGTTCGGCTCGGCGCTGGCGCCGGTCAGCGAGGACCGGCTGCGCTGTGTCGACTCGCTCGACGAGGTGGTCGAGGGCGTCACCGACCGGCTGTCCGCCGGCCGGCAGGAGCTGTCCGCGTCCGGCATCGACTCCGTCCTCACCGGCCGGGTCCGGGGGCTGCGCGGCGACGGAGTGACCCCGGACTTCCTCGTGCTGGCCAGCCCGCCGGCGCCGGAGCAGCTGGCCGAGCTGCAGGACTGGGCCCGCTCGACCCGGCGCGCGCCGCTGGGGATCCTCATCGCCGGCGAGGTGCCGACCGCCCGGTGGCGGTTCGAGATCGACGAGCGCGGCATGCTCGACACCGGCGTGCTCGGTGTGACGGTCGGCGCGCAGCTGCTCACCGCGCGCAGCTACGCGGCGCTGGCCCGGCTGATCCGGGCCGAGGTCGCGGCCGCCGAGCCCGAGCCGGCCGTGCCGGTCCCGGTGTGGGCGCAGCTGTCGGCGAGCCGGGAGGAGCCGGCCGACGAGCTGGCCGTGCCGGAGCTGCCGCGACCGGTCGACCCGGACCGGGAGCCGGCGGTGCTGCTGCGGATCTTCGGCGAGCCGGCCGTGGACGGGTCCGACCGACTTCTGCCCGGCACGCCGCTGGCGCTGGAGATCGCCGGCTTCCTCGCGCTGTCCGGTGGGGTGACGCCCAGGGCGCTGGCCGGCTCCGTCTGGCCGTACGGGGTGACCGTGGCCGAGCGGGACGCGACGCTGGCCCGGGTCGCCGACTGGCTCGGCACCGGCGCGGACGGGCAGCCGCGGCTGCGGCTGGACGAGGACGGGCGGCTGCGGATGTCCGACGACGTGCAGCTGGACTGGCACCTGTTCGTCGCGCTGGCCGGCCGCGGAGACGAGTCGGACGTGCTGCGGGCGCTCGAGTTGGCCCGCGGACCGCTGGTCGAGCCGCACCTGCCGCGCCGCTACACGTGGATCGCCCGCGACCGGGTCGCGCACGAGATGCCGGGTTTCGTCGCGGACGTGGCGCACCGGGCCGCGACCGGCTACCTGGCCGCCGGACGGCTGGACGGCGCGATCGCCGCGGCGCGGGCCGGGCTGCGGGTCGAGCCGGCGTCCGGGCTGCTCTGGGACGACCTGGTCCGGGCGATCCGGGAGCGCGACGGGGAGGCGGCCGCGAACCACGCGCTGGCCGACAAGGCGGCCGCGATCAACCCGCCGGCCACCGATCCCCGCGGCGTCCCCGCCCGGCTCACCGCCTGAGGCCGCCGCGGCGCACGGCTGCGGCGCCCCGGGTCAGGCCCGACCCCGGCCGGTCAGGTTTCGCGCGGCCGGTCCGGTCTGGCGCGGCCGGTCCGGTCTGGCGTGGTGGGGCCGGGTCTGGCGTGGTGGGGCCGGGTCTGGCGTGGTGGGGCCGGGTCTGGCGTGGTGGGGCCGGGTCTGGCGTGGTGGGTCAGGTTTCGCGCGGCCGGGTCATCGACAGCACGTCGAGGGCGCGGTCGAGGTCCTCCTCGCTGATCTTGCCGGAGGCGACGTACCCGCGCTCGATCACGACCTCGCGGATCGTCTTGCGCTCGGCCAGCGACTGCTTGGCCACCTTGGCCGCCTCGTCGTAGCCGATGAAGCGGTTGAGCGGGGTCACGACCGAGGGCGAGGACTCGGCCAGCTCGCGCGCCCGCTCCACGTTCGCGGTGATCCCGTCGACGCAGCGGGTCGCCAGCAGCCGGGACACGTTGGCCAGCAGCCGGATCGACTCCAGCACGTTGCGCGCCATCACCGGCAGCATCACGTTGAGCTCGAAGTTGCCGGCCGCCCCGGCGTACGCGACGGTCGCGTCGTTGCCGATCACCTGCGCCCCGACCATCTGCACGGCCTCGGGGATGACCGGGTTGACCTTGCCCGGCATGATCGACGAGCCCGGCTGCAGGTCGGGCAGCGCGATCTCGCCGAGGCCCGTACGGGGGCCGGAGCCCATCCAGCGCAGGTCGTTGGTGATCTTGATGAGCCCGACCGCTATCGTCCGCAGCTGACCCGAGGTCTCCACCAGCGCGTCCCGCGCGCCCTGGGCCTCGAAGTGGTCGCGCGCCTCGGTCAGCGGCAGCCCGGTCTCGTCCGCGATCAGCGCGATGACCTCGGCCGCGAACCCGGCCGGCGCGTTGATCCCGGTGCCGACCGCGGTGCCGCCCAGCGGCAGCTCGGCCAGCCGTGGCAGCGCCGAGTCGAGCCGCTCGATCCCGTACGCCACCTGGGCCGCGTAGCCGCCGAACTCCTGCCCGAGCGTCACCGGCGTCGCGTCCATCAGGTGCGTCCGCCCCGACTTCACCACCGACGCGAACTCGGACGCCTTCGCCGCCAGCGACGCGTGCAGCACCCGCAGCGCCGGGATGAGCTCGTTGACCACCGCGTTGGTCGCCGCGACGTGGATCGCCGAGGGGAACAGGTCGTTGCTCGACAGCGGGTCGTTGACGTCGTCGTTCGGGTGCACGGGCGCGCCGCCGAGCCGCTGCGAGGCGAGCGTCGCGATGACCTCGTTGGCGTTCATGTTCGAGGACGTGCCCGAGCCGGTCTGGAACACGTCGATGGGGAACTCGCCGTCCCATTCGCCGGCGGCCACCGACGCGGCGGCGGCCGAGATCGCCGCCGCCTTGTCCGGGTCGAGCAGCCCGCGCTGCCTCCGGACCCGCGCCCCGAAGCCCTTGATCAGCGCGAGCCCGCGGATGAGCTCCCGCTCGATCGGCTGCCCGGAGATCGGGAAGTTTTCCACGGCGCGCTGGGTCTGCGCCCGCCACTTCGCCTGGGCGGGCACCCGCACCTCGCCCATCGAGTCGTGCTCGACCCGGAATTCCTGATCCACACCGGCTCCTTCGACGCTGCCTGCCCAGGATCCTAGGCAGGGACGAGGCCGAAATCCGCGTGAGCCCCGACACCGTTGCCGCTGTCCCGCTCCCGGCGCCCGGGTCCATACTGATCATCACGGGCGCGTACCGAGGAGACGGCATGGCCGGTGAGACGTCGGGATTCCGGCGCGAGCTGAACATCTGGGAAGCGGTCGGCATCTCGGTGGCCCTGATGGCCCCGTCGATGGCCGCCAACATCAACCCGCAGGGCGTGATCGGCAGCGTCGGCCGCGCGGTCCCGTTGACGTTCGCGCTGGCGACGGTCGGCGTGCTGCTCGTGTCGTACACGTTCGTGCGGCTGACGCAGAAGTTCCACCATTCCGGGTCCGTGTACGGGTTCGTCGGGGCGACGCTCGGGCCCAGAGCCGGCGTGGTCGCCGGCTGGGGCCTGCTCGGCACGTACACGTTCTACGCGGTGGTCACCTCGACCGCGGCCGGCCGGTTCCTGTCCTCGTTCCTGGACGGGCTGGGGATCTGGGACGCCCCGCCGGAGTGGGCGCCGTTCCTGTGGGCGCTGCTCGCGCTGGTCGGGGTGTACGCGCTGACCGTGTCGCCGGTCCGCCGGGGCACCCGGTTCCTGCTCACCGTCGAGGGCCTGACCGTCCTGCTCATCCTCGTCGTCTCGGTGATCATCCTGGCCAAGCTGGCCGCCGGCAGCGCGCCGAACGGCCAGGAGGTCACGGCCACTCCCTTCCAGGTCCAGCCGGGCACGCAGACCAGCGCGTTGTTCCTCGGGGTGGTGTTCGGCTTCCTGTCGTTCGCCGGCTTCGAGGCCGCGGCCACGCTCGGCGAGGAGGCCAGGCATCCGCGCCGGGACATCCCGCGGGCGATCCTCGGCACCGCGATCTTCGGCGGTCTCTACTTCATCTTCGTGACCTGGGTCGAGGTCATGGGCTTCGGCACCGACGAGGCCGGCCAGCAGGCGTTCGCCTCGTCCGGCTCGCTGCTCGGCGACCTCGGCGGCCAGTACGTCGGCAGCTGGGTCGGTGACCTGATCAGCCTGGGCGCCTCGGTGAGCGCCTTCGGCTGCGCGCTGGCCTGCGCGGTCGGGGCGTCCCGGCTGCTGTTCGCGCTCGGCCGCGACGGCGTGATGCCGCCGGCGCTCGGCCGGGTCCGGGAGCCGAGCCGGACCCCGGCCGCGGCCGCGACCGTGGTCGTCGGCGCCACGGCCGCGCTGGTCGTGATCCTCGGGATCGCCTACCGGCACGACGAGTCGCCGTCGTTCAGCGTGTTCGCCAACTCCGGCGTCATCGGCACGCTGATCCTGCTGGTCGTGTACGTGCTGGCGACGGTCGGGGCGATGCGGCTGCTGTTCTTCTCCGGCGACACCACGACCCGACGCTGGGAGATCGTCATCCCGGTGCTGGCCCTGGTCGTGCTCGGCTACACGATCTACCGCAACGTCATCCCGTACCCGACCGGAGAGGCGGGGTGGAACCCGGCGATCTGCGCGGTCTGGCTGGTCGCCGCGATCGCCTTCGTGCTGGCCAGGCCGGCGATCGCGCGCCGGGCCGGCGAGCGGCTGACCGCCGACCAGGGCCTGGCGCCGACCCGGGAGCCCGCATGACGACCCTCGCCGACCCCGTCCCCGGCGGCCGCCCGGGCGACCACGACCGGGCCACCGAGCGGGCGACCGAGCTGGCGGGCCACGGCATCACCGGCGTGGTGCTGTCCTGGGTGGACACTGCGGGCGTGAACCGGGTCAAGAGTGTGCCGCTGACCGCTCTGGACCGGGCCGCGGCGTGGGGCGTGGGGATGTCGCCGGTGTTCGACACGTTCCTGGCCGACGACTCGATCGTCGCCACCGACGTGCTCGGCGGGCCGGACGGTGACCTGCGGCTGTTCCCCGACCTGGACCACCTCGTCCCGCTGGCCGGCCAGCCCGGCTGGGCCTGGGCGCCGGTGGACCGGATCACCCAGGACGGCGCGGTCCACCCGGCCTGCACCCGCACCTTGCTGCGGCACCTCCTCTCGGCCGCGGCCGGCGAGGGCGTGACGCTGCGGGCCAGCGTCGAGATCGAGTTCGCCCTGGCGCGGCCGGGCGGCCCGGAGTTCGAACCCGCCTGCCTCGGCCCGGCGTACGGGATGACGCGGCTGGTCGAGCAGAGCGACTTCGGTGCCGAGCTGCTGCGCGCGCTGGCCGCGCAGAGCGTCGAGGTCGACCAGTTCCACCCCGAGTACGCGGCCGGCCAGTACGAGGTCTCGGTCGGCGCGCTCGACCCGGTGGCCGCGGCCGACCGGAGCGTGCTGGTCCGGCAGACGATCCGCGCGGTGGCGCAGCGGCACGGGCTGCGGGTGTCGTTCGCCCCGTCGGTGGTCGCCGGCGGCGTCGGCAACGGCGGCCACCTGCACGTGTCGGCCTGGCGGGACGGGCACAACCTGCACTCCGGCGGCGACGGCCGGTTCGGGATGACCGCGGAGGCCGAGGGCTTCCTGGCCGGGATCGTCGAGCAGCTGCCGGCGCTGGCCGCGCTGCTCACCCCCAGCCCGTCGAGCTACCTGCGGATGCAGCCGTCGCACTGGGCCGGCGTGTTCGCCGCCTGGGGCCACGAGAACCGCGAGGCCGGCGTCCGGCTCGTCACCGGGATGGTCGGGCACCGCGACCACGCCGCGAACCTCGAGGTCAAGTGCGTCGACCTGGCCGCCAACCCGTACCTCGCCCTCGCCGGGGTGCTCGCCGCCGGGCTGGACGGGCTGCGGCGCGGGCTGCGGCCGGGGCCGCCGGTCAGCGGGGATCCGGCCGGCTTCGACCCCACCGAGCTGGCCGGGCGGGGGATCCGCCGGCTGCCGGAGTCGCTGCCGGACGCGCTGGGCGCGTTCGAGAAGTCCGGCCTGCTGCGGGAGACGCTCGGCGGCGTGCTCGCCGACGCGGTGCTCGCGGTGCGTCGCGGCGAGCAGGCCAGGGTCGCGCACCTGACTCCGGAGGCGGTCGCCGAGGCGTACCGGTGGGTGTACTGATCCGCGACCACATCGTCGACGCGGTGGACCGGACCGACCTGGTCGACCACCACTGCCACGGGGTCACGACCGAGCACCTCGACGACGCCGGGGTCGAGGCGCTGCTCGGCGAGGGCGGCCCGCCGCCGCCCGGCCGGACGAACTTCGACAGCCCGGTCGGCCTGGCCGTCCGCCGGCATTGCGCGCCGGTGCTCGACCTCGACCCGCACGCGGCCAGGGCGGACTACCTGGCCCGGCGGCGGGAACTGGGCCCGGCCGAGCTGGCCCGCCGGTTCCTCGCCCCGACCGGCACGTCCCGGTTCTGCGTGGACACCGGCTTCCGGCCGGACGGCCTGACCACTCCGGAGCAGCTGGCCGGGTTCGCCGGCGGTCGCGGGCACCACGTGGTCCGGCTGGAGACGGTCGCCGAGACGCTCGCCGCCGAGGGGGTCGACCCGGGCGAGCTGGCCCGCCGCTACCCGCAGCGGCTGGCCGCCGCCGTGGCCGAGGTCGGCGCGGTCGGGGTGAAGTCGGTCGCCGCGTACCGGGTCGGGCTCGACCTCGATCCCGCGCCGCCGTCGCCGGCCGAGGTGGCGGCGGCCGCGGCCGGCTGGGACGGCCGCCGGCTCGACGACCCGGTGCTCACCCGGATGACCCTCGCCGCCGCGGTGGAGCTGGGGTTGCCGATCCAGTTCCACATCGGGTTCGGCGACGCCGATATCCGCATGGCGAAGGTGGACCCGACGCTGCTCACCGACTGGCTGCACCGGCACCGGGTCCCGGTCCTGCTGCTGCACTGCTGGCCGTACCAGCGGCAGGCGGGATGGCTGGCGTCGGTGCACCCGCACGTCCACCTGGACGTCGGGCTGGCGCTGCACTACGTGGGGCCGACGCGGGCCGCGGCGGTGCTGGCCGAGGCGGCCGAGCTGGCGCCGTTCGGCAAGCTGCTCTACTCCTCGGACGCGTTCGGCCTGCCCGAGCTGTACCACCTCGGCGCGCTCACGTTCCGCCGGGCGCTCGGCACCCTGCTCACCGAGCGGGTGGACGCCGGGGAGTGGTCGGCCGCCGACGCCACCCGGATCGCCCGGATGATCGGCCACGAGAACGCCGAGTCCGTCTACGACCTGAAATAGTTCGTCCCCGACCCGTCGGAGAAAGGGGCTCCCGGGCGAAGGATGGGTGTGAGCGAGCGCGAGGATTCGCAGCGCGAGCGGAGAGCGACGAGGGCCGACCGGTCGCCGCTTGCGGTTGCCGGTGTGTCCGAGGAGCGGACGCAGAGCGAGCGCGAGGATTCGCAGCGCGAGCGGAGAGCGACGAGGGCCGACCGGTCGCCGCTTGCGGTTGCCGGTGTGTCCGAGGAGCGGACGCAGTGAGCGAGCCCGAGCAGTCGGCGACCGCCGGCCTGCTGGCGCTGTACGACGAGGCGCTGCCGCAGGTCTACGGCTACCTGCTGTCCCGGTGCCGGCAGAAGGCGCTGGCCGAGGACCTCACCGCGGAGACGTTCCTGGCCGCGGTGGACACGGTGCGCCGGGACCAGCCGGTCGGCGTCGGCTGGCTGATCGGCGTCGCCCGGCACAAGCTGGTCGACCACTGGCGGCGGCTGGCCCGGGAGGAGCGCAGCCTCGCGCTGGTGCCGTCCGAGCCGGAGCCGCCCTGGGAGGACGGCGTGCTGGACGCGCTGGCCGCACGGGCGGCGATGGAGCGGCTCGGCCCGCACCACCGGCTGGCGCTCACGCTGCGGTACCTGGACGGGCTGCCCGTCCCCGAGGTGGCGCGGCTGCTCGACCGGACCCTGCACGCCACCGAGGCACTGCTGGTCCGGGCCCGCGCGGCCTTCCGCCGCGCGTACGACATCCAGGGGACGGAGGTGGACTAGATGACCGACCCGTTCGACGCGCTGCGTGAGCCGGTCGTCCCGGCCGATCCGGACCCCCATTTCGCCGCCAGCCTGCGCGCCCGCATCGAGCGCGCGCTGGCCCTGCCCCGAGGAGTCACCGTGACCGCTGCAGTCACCGAACAGACCCGCACCGCCGCCGGCGCCGCCATCCCGTACCTGGCCGTCGCCGTCGGGTCCGGCCACCAGGCCCTGGACTGGTACGCCGAGGTGCTCGGGGCCCGCCTGGCCGGTGAGCCGATCGTGATGGACGACGGCCGGGTCGGCCACGCCGAGCTGGTCGTGTCCGGCGGGTCGCTCTACCTGTCCGAGGAGTTCCCGGAGATCGGCGTGGTCGCGCCGTCCCCGGCCGGCACCCCGGTCAGCCTGTCGCTCCAGGTCCCGGACGTGGCCGAGACCATGCGGCGGGCGATCAGCCGCGGCGGCCGGATGCCCCGGGCCATGTACGACGACTACGGCAGCCGCAACGTCACGATCGTCGACCCGTTCGGGCACCGCTGGCTGCTGCACACGCCGCTGTCCGAGCTGCCCGAGTCCCAGCGGCCGGGCGACGTCGGCTACGCCTGGCTGACCGTGCCCGACCCGGACCGGGCGGCCGCGTTCTACGCCGCCGTGCTCGGCTGGCGGTTCAGCGCCGGCCACACCCCCGGCGGCCGGACTGTCGACGGCCAGGCGCTGCCGATGGGCGTCGGCACCGGCGAGCCGGGATTCCACCTGTCGTACGCGGTGGACGACGTCGCCGCGGCGGTCGAGCGGGTCCGGGCGGCCGGCGGCACGGCGACCGACCCGCAGGAGCGCGCGTACGGGACCGCCGCGGACTGCGCCGACGACGGGGGGGTGGCGTTCGCGCTGCATCGGTCGGGCTCCGCGCCGCGCTCGCCGGAGAACGGCGCGCGCCAGGGCGACCTGTCCTACCTGACCCTCGAGGTGATCGACTCGGGCCGGTTCCGTACCTTCTACGGCCAGGTGCTGGGCTGGACGTTCACCGGCGGCACGGTCGGGGACGGGTGGAGCGTCGTGGGGATCAGCCCGATGAGCGGGATGCACGGCGGGAACGCGGCCGACACCGCGGTGCCGATGTGGAAGGTCGACGACGTGGCCGCCGCGGTCGACCGGGTCAGGGCGGCCGGCGGGACGGCCACCGATCCGCAGCGCCAGCCGTACGGCACGACCAGCGAGTGCGCGGACGACCAGGGTGTCCGCTTCTACCTGGGAGACGCGTGAGCTACGCCGACATCGAGGACGCCCGGCTCTACGACGCGCAGAACCCGTGGGGGCCGAGCGACGAGTTCTACCTGTCCCTGGTGATGGGCGCCGGGGACGTCCTCGACGTCGGCTGCGGCACCGGCACGCTGCTCACGCGGGCCCGGCGGGACGGCCACCGCGGCCGGCTCGTCGGGCTCGACCCCGGCGCCGGCATGCTGACCGTCGCCCGGTCGGAGCCGGCGGTCGAGTGGGTCGCCGGCGTGCTGCGCCCCGGCGCGTACGACGCCGAGTTCGACCTGGTGACGATGACCGGGCACGCGTTCCAGGAGCTGCGCACGGACGAGGAGATCCTGGCCACGCTGCGCGGGATGCGCGACGCGGTCCGGCCGGACGGCCGGGTGGTCTTCGAGACCCGCAACCCGGTCGTGCAGGGCTGGGAGTCCTGGGACGGCGCGTCGTTCGAGGTCCCGTACGAGGGCGCGACCGTGCGGATCTCGTACCAGGTGCTCGGGGTCGACGGCGATCTGGTGACGTTCACCGAGACCACCGACGGCGGCCGCTGGCACCGGCAGGTCGAGACCGCGACGCTGCGGTTCCTGCCCCGGATCGAGCTCGACCGCTTCCTGGCCGAGGCCGGGATGCGGGTCGAGACCTACTACGGCGACTGGGAGCGCGGGCCGCTCACCGAGCAGAGCCCAGAGATCGTCGCGGTCGCCCGGCGGTCAGCCGCCTAGCCCGATGCCCGGGCCGTCGAAGTCGATCGACGAGTACGCCCGGAGCTTGGTCAGCGAGTGCCAGCTGTCCACCAGCCGGATCGTCCCGCTCTTGCCGCGCATCACGATCGACTGGGTCTGCGCCCCGCCGGCCCGGTAGCGAACGCCGCGCATCAGCTCGCCGTCGGTCACGCCGGTCGCGGCGAAGTAGACGTTGTCGGTGCTGACCAGGTCCCTGGTCGTGAGCACCGTGTCCAGGTCGTGCCCGGCGTCGACGGCCTTCTGCCGCTCGGCGTCGTCGCGCGGCCGGAGCCGGCCCAGCAGCACGCCGCCCATGCAGGTCAGCGCGCAGGCGGCGATGATCGCCTCCGGCGTGCCGCCGACCCCGAGCAGCAGGTCGACGCCGGTGCCCTCGCGGGCGGCCATGATCGCGCCGGCCACGTCGCCGTCGCTGATGAACTTGATCCGGGCGCCGGCCGCCCGGACCTGCCCGACCAGCTCCTCGTGCCGCGGCCGGTCGAGGATGCAGACGGTCACGTCCTCCCGGGCCACGCCCTTGGCCTTGGCCACCCGGGCCACGTTCTCCCCGGGCGGCGCGGTGATGTCGACGACGTCCGCGGCCTCCGGCCCGGTGGCCAGCTTGTCCATGTAGAACACGGCCGACGGGTCGTACATGGTGCCGCGCTCGGCCACGGCGAGCACGGCGACCGCGTTGGGCATCCCCTTGGCCATCAGCGTGGTGCCGTCCACCGGGTCCACGGCCACGTCGCACTCGGGCCCCAGCCCGTCGCCGACCTCCTCGCCGTTGTAGAGCATCGGCGCCTCGTCCTTCTCGCCCTCGCCGATGACCACCACCCCGCGCATGGAGACCGTGCCGATCAGCGTGCGCATCGCGTCGACCGCGGCGCCGTCCCCGCCGTTCTTGTCGCCGCGGCCGACCCAGCGCCCCGCGGCCATCGCCGCGGCCTCGGTCACCCGCACCAGCTCCAGGGCGAGGTTGCGGTCCGGCGCCTCCCGGTGGACGGCGAGCTCCGGTGGGACATCGGTCACGGCGGCCTCCCGTCGGGGTTGCGGGACAACGTGCACATCCTCCCAGACTCGCCGCGCGACAATGGTCTGCGTGAGCACGCAGACCACCGCCCGCCCGCGCGGACCGGGCCGTTCGTTCGCCGGCCTGCTCTGGTCGCTGCTGCCGGTGGTGGTGGTGATCGTGCTGCTCGTGCTCTGGCAGAAGGGCTCGCCGTCGCCGGTGACCTCGGTCGACCCCCGCCCGGACGTCGCGTACGCGCAGCGGATCTCCCCGGTGCCGCTGCCGGCGCCGGGCCCGCTGCCCGGCACCTGGCGGGCGACCAGCGCGCACGTGGACGCGCCGGCGGGGGAGAAGCGGTCGCCGGTGACGCTGACGGTCGGCTACCTGACCGCCGAGAGCCGGTTCGCCGAGGTCGTCATCGGCGACCGCCCGGTCGACATGCTGCTGACCGCGACCGAGCCCGGCTCGACCGCGGACGGGACCGCGCAGGTCGGGCCGGCCCGCTGGCAGGCGTACCGGACCCAGCGCGGCGAGCGGCTGCTCGCGACGACGGTCGGCAAGGCCGGCGTACTGGTGACCGGCGACGCGTCCGCGACCGACCTGGCCGAGCTCGCCGCCGCCGTGCGCTGAGCCGCCGCCGAGCTCGCCGCCGCCGTGCGCTGTGCCGCCGTGCGCTGTGCCGCCGTGCGCTGTGCCGCCGTGCGCTGTGCCGCCGTGCGCTGTGCCGCCGTGCGCTGTGCGCCGTGCGCTGTGCCGCCGCCGTACGGGGCGGCGCCGCCGGCTGGCATGCTCTGCGCCGTGGACATGAAGGCGACCCAGCTGCGCTATCTCCAGGCGCTGCGTGACGTGGTCGTGTGGAAGCTGGAGGACGTGTCCGAGCGGGACCTGCGGATGCCGATGACCCCGTCAGGGACCAACCTGCTCGGCCTGGTCAAGCACCTGGCCGGCCTCGAGGCCGAGTACTTCGGTGCCTGCCTGGGCCGCCCGTGGCCGGACCCGCTGCCGTCCTGGGCCGAGGACGCCGAGCCCGACGCCGACATGTGGGCGACCGCCGACGAGTCGCCCGGGCAGATCGTCGACCTCTACCGGCGGGTGCGGGCGTGGGCGGACCAGAACATCGCCGACCTGCCGCTCGACGCGCCCGCGCGGGTGCCGTGGTGGCAGCCGCCGGAGACCACCCTGCACCGGCTGCTCGTGCACATGACCGTCGAGACGGCCCGGCACGCCGGTCACCTGGACATCCTCCGCGAGACCCTCGACGGCCGGCGCGGCCTGCTCGAGGCCGCCACCAACCTGCCCGACGTCGACGACGCCTGGCGGGCGGCGTACGTCGCCCGGCTGCGCGGCCTGGCCGAGCGCGCTCCCGGGTAGCGGCCGTCAGCCCGCCGCCGGGACCAGCGGCCGGCGGTGCCCGGACCGGTCCGCGCGGGACACGAGGTGGTCGGCGATGTGGCCGGCGTCGCGGCCGACGCCCTGGATCATCGACGAGGCCAGGGAGTCCTGGAACAGCCGGCCGAGGAAGTAGAGGCCGGGCCGGCCCGCCACTACCCCGCGCCGCTGCGCCGGGTCGCCGTCCGCCTCGACCCCGGGCAGCTCGATCCAGCTCGCGTCGGGCCGCAGGCCGGTGCACCACACGACGTTCGCCACCTCGACCGCGCGCCCGTCGGCCAGCACCGCACGCCCGTCCCGCACGCCGGCCGTCCTGGCCACCCGCTCGACCCCGGCCGCGGCCAGGTCGGCGCTCTTGACCCGGATCAGCGGACCGCTGTGCGCGAGCGCCCGGCGGCGCATCGCCCGGCCCATCGGTGTGCGCACGGTCAGGACGTGCCGGAACGCGAAGAGGGTCAGCCGGGTCAGCACGCGGGCCGGCAGCCGGTCGATGTGCCACGGGAGCTGGCCGGGATGCCGCCCGGACAGCAGCACCCGGCGCGTGCCGGCCAGCTCCAGCGCGATGTCGGCCCCGGAGTTGCCGGCGCCGACGACGAGCACGTCGCCGTCCCGCAGCTGGGCCGGGTTGCGGTAGTCGGCGGCGGTCACCTGCACCACGGCGGGGTCGAGCTCGGCCGCGAACGGCGGGACGACCGGCAGCCGGTCGTAGCCGGCCGCCACCACCACGTTGTCCGCCTCGTACCGGCGATCGTCGGTGTCCAGGACGTACCGCTGCCCGTCGTGCCGGAGCCGCCGCACGGCGACGCCGGTCCGCACCGGCAGCTCCCACCGCGCCGCGTAGTCCCCCAGGTAGTCGGCGAACTCCGCGTGCGTCGGGAACGACCAGCCCGGCGCCGGGAACGGCATGCCGGGCAGCCCGTCGTACGGGGCCGGGCTGAACAGCCGCAGCGAGTCCCAGCGGTGTCGCCAGGAGTCGCCGACCTGCGCGCCGGCCTCCAGGATGACGAACGGCCGGCCCCGGCGGGCCAGCTGGTAGCCCATCGCCAGCCCCGCCTGGCCGCCGCCCACGATCACGGTCTCGAACCGCTCCACGCTCATGATTCCTCCTTGGCTCGGGGGAATCGTCGCCGCGGGACGCGGCCGCCCGCTTCGGCAGCACTGCCCATCCGCGCCGGTCCGGCATGGGCAGTTATGCGTACGCGCTCAGACCAGCCCGTGCTCGTACGCGTACGCGGCGGCCGCGGTCCGCGAGCCGACCTCGAGCTTGGCGAGGATGTTGCTCACGTGCCGGGCGACGGTCTTCTCGGACAGCACCAGCTCCGCCGCGATGGCGTGGTTGCTGCGGCCGGCGGCGACCAGCCGGACCACCTCGAGCTCCCGCGGCGACAGGCCACCGGTGTCCGCCGCCGGCTGCCGCAGGCCGTCGACTCGGGACACCTCCGGTACCGCGCCGAGCTCCGCGAATACCTGCCGTGCCGCGTCCAGCTCGAGGCCGGCGGACTCCTCGTCACCGAGCGCCCGGCAGGCCAGCGCGATCTGCACCCGGCACCGCGCCGCCTCGTACGGCACCTCGAGCTCGTGCCAGAGCCGGCAGGCCGCCCGCAGCGCGCTCAGCGCCTTGTCCGGGACGCCCTCGGCCAGCCGCAGAGTGCCGGCGGCCTGCCGGGACATCGCCTCCAGCGCCGCCGTGCCGAACTGGCCGGCGAGCCCGTCCAGCTCGGCCGCGGCCTGGGCCGCGCCGGCCAGGTCGCCGGCGGCGACGAGGATCTCCGTCGCCGCGGGCAGCAGCCGCGCCCGCTGCGGCGGTTCCGGAGCCTCGGCCAGCGCCCGCCGGACCGCCGCCGCCGCGGCCTCCGCGCGGCCCTGACCGAGCCAGAGCAGCGCCATCCCCGGCTGGATCTCACCGCCGTACCGCAGCGCCTCCCGGTAGACCCGCTCGGCGTCGGCGACCTCCCCGCGCAGCCGGTGCAGCTCGGCCAGCTCGTAGAAGGCGGCTCCGGCGACCATCTCGCCGTACCCGGCCGTGAGCTGGTCGCAGGCCAGTCGCGCCTCGCGGACCGCGGTGGGCCAGCCTCCGCTCAGCGCCAGCAGCGCGACCCGGTGCACCCGGCACAGGCCCCGGTACGCCCCGGTGAACTCCGGCTGGGCCGCGCACCAGTCGGCCAGGGCCGTCGACCACTCCCGGGCCCGGCGCAGCTCGTGCAGGCCCTGGCAGATGCCGATGACGACGCAGTAGACCATCCCGGTCGCCCGGGCCGACAGCTCGCCGCCGGTCACCGCGACCATCGCCTCGTCGAGCTGGCCGAGGCCGAGCCCGACCTGACCGGTCGCGATCAGCGCGCCGCCGAGCATCGTCGTCGCGGCCGCCGTCAGGTCGGGGTCGGCACCGCGGGCCGCGTCGATGCCGGCCCGGGCCGCCGCCAGCATGTCCTCGTACGCGCCGGTCCGGAACAGCTGCTCGGTGTCGAACAGCAGCAGGTACGCGCGTTCCGGGCAGTCCGGGGCATCGTCGGCCAGCCGCCGGGCCCGGGCCAGCCACGCCCCGGCCTGGGCGAACTCGCCGCCCCAGGCCAGCGTCTTGGCCAGCCAGTAGCCGCAGCGCAGGGCCGGGCCGACCGCCCCGGCCTCGGCGCGGGCCAGGTACGCCCGCCGCAGCAGCCGGATCGCGTCGTCGCCGTGGCCGGCGAGGTCCGCGGCCTCGGCGG
The DNA here is from genome assembly GCA_963803135.1 of uncultured Actinomycetota bacterium. GTDB lineage: Bacteria > Actinomycetota > Actinomycetes > Mycobacteriales > CADCTP01 > CADCTP01. The sequence goes on from CAWDLH010000002.1 coordinate 163,314, forward strand.
CCAGCTCGAGGTCGGCGGCGCCCAACGGCGCGGCCGCGTCCGCGTCCGCGAACGCCGCGTATGCCTCCGCCCACGCCTGCGCCCGGTGCGCCTCATGCCCCCGGGCCAACCTGCCCCCCGCGTCCATGCCTCATTCCACCGCGAACCGCCGCCCCTGTCACCGCGCGATCCGCGCGCCGTTCCCGGTGACCGGGTGGCGGCCCGGCCGGAGCGTGACCGCGGGGAGCAGGACGAGCAGGCCGGCGGCGGCGGTGAGGGCGGCGTACCCGCCGACCGCGAGCATGACCGTCGACAGCAGGCCGGCGACCGCGGCCAGGCCCCAGACCACGGCGTCGACGGTGCCCTCGACCCGCGCTCGCTCGGCCGTCGGCACCGCCGCGGCCAGCGCGGTGCTCCCGCCGACGAAGCAGAGGTTCCAGCCGTAGCCGAGCAGGAACAGCGCCGCGGCCCGGAACGCGCTCCCGGACGGTCCGACCGCCGCCGCACCGGCCGCGGCGGCGAGCGCGACCAGCCCGGCGGCCAGCACCGGCCGGGCTCCGATGCGGTCGATCAGCCGGCCGGTCAGCGGCGAGAGCGCGAACATCCCGAGCGTGTGGGCGGACAGCACCGCGCCGATCGCGCCGAGGCCCTGGCCGTGCCGGTGCATCTCGATCGGCGCCGCCGTCATCACCGCGACCATGACGACCTGGGCGGTGGCCAGCACGCCGGCCGCCGACCGCACCGCCGGCCGGCGCAGCAGCGGGCGCAGCGGCGCGGGCGACTCGCTCACCGCCCTCGATCCGTACGGCAGCCAGCGCGAGACCACCACCGCCAGCACGGTGACCGTGACCGCCAGCAGGAACGGCCCGGTGCCCTGCGTCCAGCCGAGCCGGGCGGCGAGGTCGCCGGTCGGCCCGAGCAGCAGCGGGCCGCCGACGGCGCCGAGCGCGCCGGCCCAGACCACGGCGCCGATCGCGCGCCCGCGCCGGTCCTCGGTGTGCAGCTCGGCGGCCGCGTACCGGGAGAGCTGGGCGGCGGCGTTGCCCGCCCCGAGCAGCAGCATCCCGATCAGCAGCGCCGCCACCTCGCCGGTGGCCGCGCCACCGGTCGCCACCGCGGCACCGACCGCGCCGACGAGGTAGCCCACCGCCAGCGCCCGCCCGCGTCCCCGCCGCGCGGTCAACCGGGTCAGCGCGAGCGCACCGACGCCGGTGCCGACGATGCCGGCGGTGGCGGCGACGCCGCCCCAGGCCAGCCCGAGCCGGTCGGCGGCGACGATCGTGCCGACCCCGCTGGCCACGGACATGGCCGCGTTCATCAGGGCGGCGGCGGTGACGACCGCGGCCATGGGCCGGGCGGTCGGCGGCGCAGTGGTCGGTCCGGGCAACGGCGCGACGGCGATGGACATGGCTCATACGCTAGGAAGTCCGGCGGGCGATCTGAACGGCCGACGCATCCCGTCCCGGCCCTGCGGCCTGCTGTTCGGAAGGCAGATTCCCTGACATGCTTTGCGGATGGACAGACCACTCGACTCGACCGACTGGCGCATCCTGACCGAGCTCCAGCGCGACGGGCGGCTGTCGTACAACCAGCTCGGCCGGCGGGTGAACCTGTCGTCTCCCGCGGTCGCCGAGCGGGTGCGGCGGCTGGAGGAGGCCGGCGTGATCGCCGGCTACGAGGCCAGGGTCGACCCGGCCCGGGCCGGGCTGCCGCTCGCCGCGTTCGTGCAGCTGCGCTGCTCGCTCGGCAGCTGCCTGCTGCGCACGAGCACCGCCGAGGACTATCCCGAGGTCATCGAGGTGCACAAGCTCAGCGGCAACTTCTGCACGATGCTCAAGATCAGGGTCGCCTCGATGGCGCACCTGGAGGGTCTGCTCGAGCGCATCGGCAAGCACGGCGAGATCAACTCGCACGTCGTGCTGTCCACGCAGTACGAGGGGCGGGCGGTCGAGCCGCCGGCGGCGCAGCCCCGGCCGACCACGCCGTCGGCCGGCTGGAGCCGCTGACTCAGCCTTCGGGGTCGGCCAGGGTCGCGTCGAGGCGCTTGCGGGCGCCCTCCAGGTAGCGGGCGCAGACGTCGGCGAGCTGCTCCCCGCGCTCCCAGAGCGCGAGCGACTCCTCCAGGCTCAGGCCGCCGGCCTCGAGGCGGCGGACGACCTCGGCCAGCTCCTCCCGGGCCTGCTCGTACCCCGGCGGCGGCTCGCTCACGACCGGCACGCTACCCGGCGGCGTCCGGCCGGCGGTCACCGCCGCGCGCCCGTTCCGGCCCGCCCCTGCGCGCCGTCGACCCGCCGGCCGCCGTCGCCTCCCCGGCCGCCGTCGCCCCCCCGACCGCCGTCGTCCGGCCGACCGCCGTCGACCCGCCGGGCGCCGTCGCCTCCCCGGCCGCCGTCGACCGGCCGGCCGCCGTCGTCCGGCCGGCCGCGGTCGTCCGGTCCGCCGCGGTCGTCCCGCCGGCCGTCGCCGGCTCGGCGGGGGAGGCGGCGGTCGGCTCCGCGGGCCGGGGCTCGGGTGCCGGGCCGGCGAGCGCGTCGAAAGGGCCGCCGGCGACGCGGACCCGCAGCACGGTCCCGTCCGGCGCGTCCGCCGGCTCGCGCACGACCGCGCCGTCGGCCGCCCGCTGCACCACCGCGTACCCGCGCTGCAGCGTCGCGGCCGGCGACAGCGCCGCCACTCTGGCCCGCGAGTGGGCCAGGTCCGTCTCGGCCGCGGCCAGCCGGGCCCGCACCGACCGCCTGGCCCGGGTCCGTAGCCCGTCCACTGTGGACACAGACACGTCCAGCGTGTGGGTCACGCACCGCCGCCCGGACCGGCGCAGCGCGTCCAGCTCGGCCAGCCCGCGGTCGACCCGGGCGCCGAGCACCCGCCGGCCCCGCTGTCGCAGGCTGTCCACACGCGACAGTTCCTCGGCGACGTCCGGCACGACCCGCTTGCCGGCGTCGGTGGGCGTCGAGCAGCGCACGTCCGCGACGAGGTCGAGCAGCGGCGAGTCCGGCTCGTGCCCGATTGCGCTGACCACCGGCGTCCGCAGCGCCGCCACCGCCCGGATCAGTGCCTCGTCGCTGAACGGCAACAGGTCCTCCACCGAGCCGCCGCCCCGAGCCACCACGATCACGTCGACGTCCCGGTCGTGGTCGAGCCGGTGCAGCGCGTCGACGATCGCCGGCACCGCGGTCGGCCCCTGCACCGGCACCGGCTCGACCCGGAACGCGACCGCCGGCCAGCGCCGCCTGGCGTTCTCCAGCACGTCCCGCTCGGCCGCCGACGCCCGCCCGGTCACCAGGCCGACCTTGGTCGGCAGGAACGGCAGCCGCCGCTTGCGCTCCGGCGCGAACAGGCCCTCCGCGTACAGGATCCGCTTGAGCCGTTCCAGCCGGGCCAGCAGCTCGCCGACCCCGACCGGGCGCACCTCGGTCGCGCGCAGCGTGAGCGTCCCCCGGCCCACGTAGTAGTCCGGCCGGGCCCGGATCACCACCCGCGCGCCCTCGGCCAGCACGATCCCGTCGAGCACGTCGCCGCGGCAGGTCACCCGCACCGACACGTCCGCGGCCGGATCGCGCAGGGTGAGGAACGCGGTCGCCCCGCCGCGCCGGTCCAACTGGGTGACCTGCCCCTCGACCCAGACCTCGCCGAGCCGGGCCACCCACTCGGCGATCTTCATCGCCACCGTGCGGACCGGCCACGGGAACTCCGGGCTGGTCGGGTTGCTCACCGGGAGCGCAGCGTGGTGAGCCGGTTCTCCAGCATGGTCAGGTACGGCGGCCGGGCCCGGGTCGCCCGCTCGTAGCCGGCCAGCGCCTCGACCTGCTCCATGGTCAGCGACCGCAGCCGTCCGCGCAGCTGCGGGATGGACAGGCCGTCGTACCCGGCCACCGGCGGTCCGGCCGACCCGGTCACCGGGCTGTCCGCGGCCAGCGCCGCCCCGGCCGCGGCCGCGTCGGCGGCCAGCGCCATGCCGTCGGCCGGCAGGTCGGTGCCGGGTTCGGTGCCCGAACCGTCCGGGCGCCCGTTCGGCCGGTCCGCCCCGGCCGGGTCGACGTCGAACTCGATCACGTTCAGGCCGAGCGCGGCGTCGGCCGCGGCGAGCTCGTCCTCCTCGGTCTCGCCGAGCACGTTCGCGGCGTCCGCCTCGGCCTGCCCGGCCCTGGCCTCGGCCGCCTCCGCCAGCGCGACCACGTCGGCGTCGGCGTCGGCGTCGGCGTCGGCGTCGGCCTCGGCGTCGGCCTCGGCGTCGGCGTCGATGTCGGCGTCGATGTCGGCCTCGGCGTCGGCCTCCATGTCCGGGTCGAGGTCGCGGTCGACCTCGACCAGCGCAGCGGCCTCGGCGGCCTCGGCGGTCAGCACGTCGGTCAGGTCCTCGATGGCCAGCGCATCGGCGACCCCGTCCGCGGTCTCGGCCGGCCCGGCGGCCGGATCCGGCGCGGCGTCGAACGCGGACGGCGGCCGGCCGCCGGCCGGCTCGTCGTCGAACCGCGCCCACGACGGCGCGTCCTGCTCGCCGCGCAGCTGCCCGAGCACCTCGTCGCCCCGGGCGACCAGGCCGGCGTACGCCTGCTGCGCCTTGAGGGACGCCTGCAGTGCCGTGCTGAGGGCCAGCACCGGCAGGCCGACGAGCTGCTGCGGGACCTTGCGCGCGGTGTCGATCGCCAGCGCGGCCAGCCCGGCGGCGGCGCGCAGCGGCGGCGGGATCGGCGTGCTCATGTTCACAGCCTGCCCCATCCGCCCGTTCCGTGCGCCCCGGCCCCCGCACGTACCATCGACCCATGATCCCGACCGGGCCGAAGAAGGTCCTGCTCGCCACCCCGCGGGGCTACTGCGCCGGGGTCGACCGGGCGGTGCAGACGGTCGAGCGGATTCTCGAGCTCGAAGGCCCTCCGGTGTACGTGCGGAAGCAGATCGTGCACAACCTGCACGTCGTGCGGGCGCTGGAGGCGCGCGGTGCGATCTTCGTCGACGAGACCGACGCGGTGCCGGAGGGCGCCACTGTGGTCTTCTCCGCGCATGGCGTCGCACCGGTGGTGCACGAGCAGGCGGCTGCGCGCAACCTGCGCACGATCGATGCGACCTGTCCGCTTGTCACCAAGGTGCACAACGAGGCCAAGCGGTTCGCCCGCGAGGGGTACGAGATCCTGCTGATCGGGCACGAGGGCCACGAGGAGGTCGTCGGGACCGCAGGTGAGGCGCCGGAGGCGACCAGGCTCGTCGACGGGCCGTCCGACGCGGCGACCGTGCAGGTGACGGACCCGGACAGGGTGGTCTGGCTGTCCCAGACCACGCTGTCGGTGGACGAGACGCTGGAGACGGTCCGGGCGCTGGGCGACCGGTTCCCGGCGCTGCACTCGCCGCCCAGCGACGACATCTGCTACGCCACGCAGAACCGGCAGGCCGCGGTCAAGGCGATCGGCGCGCGGGCCGACCTGTTCCTCGTCGTCGGCTCGGCCAACTCGTCCAACTCGGTGCGGATGGTCGAGGTGGGCCGCGACGCCGGCGCCCGCGACGCCCACCTGGTCGAGGACGCGACCGCGATCGACGAGGCCTGGCTCGACGGCGTGCGCACGGTCGGCCTTTCCAGCGGGGCGTCGGTGCCGGAGATCCTGGTCTCCGACGTGCTGGCCTGGCTGGCCGAGCGCGGGTACGGCGACGTCCAGGAGGTCAACGCGGCCGACGAGAAGCAGTCGTTCGCGCTCCCGCGCGAGCTGCGCCGGATCGCCGCCGGCGCCTGAGCCCGGCCGACAGCTACCGGCCGCGGCGCCGGACCAGCCAAACGGCGACCGCGACGGCGGTGGCGGTCGCCATCGCCGGGAAGCCGTACACCAACCAGCTCGTGGCCAGGTCGATCAGCCCGCCGCCGGTCTCGCCGCGGCCGAGCAGCACCGCGGCCGCGGACGCGGCCACGAACACCAGCGGCGGCGCGAACACCACCACGAGCAGGTCGCGCCGGACCACCAGCAGCGACGCGATCAGCGTGCCCAGCACCAGGCCGGTCGCGAAGATCAGCCGCAGCGAGGAGCCGGCGAGCACGTCGAGCAGCCCGGCGACCGCGGCGACGCCGGCGAGCAACAGCACGGCGCCGACCCCGGTCAGCGTGGGCCCCACCCCGCCGGTGGGCGCCGGGTCGGCTCCCCGCTGCTCGCGCATCTGGTCGACGTACACGCCACGCTCCTGTTCGGATCGGTTGCGGCGCGGCACGCGCGCACTCTACTTGCGCAGACGCGGCGGCCCCGCCGGTTGTTGCTAACCCCCGGCCGCCTCGCGCCCGCTGAGCAGGTCGCCCTGGGTCGGGCGGCGGGTGCCGGTCAGCGGCACGATCGTGTCACCGGAGACGAGCACCTCCTTCTCCACCGAGCGCGCGGCCGACTCGACCTGCCGCGGCGACGGGAGCTCGTCGTCGGTGACCCGCAGCTCGCGCAGCTTGCGCGCGCTGACCAGCACCCGGCTCTCCAGCGAGCTGACCGCCTTGTTGTAGCGGTTGACCGCCGAGTTCAGCGCCGTACCGACCGCGTCGACGTGGCTGCCCATGGTCGCGAGCCTGGTGTAGAACTCGCGGGCCAGTTCCTGCACCTCGCGGGCGTTGCGGGCCAGCGCCTCCTGCCGCCACGTGTAGCCGACCGTACGCAGCAGCGCGACCAGGGTCGACGGGGTCGCGATCACCACGTTGCGCTCGAAGGCGTGCTCGAGCAGCCCCGGCTCCTGTTGCAGCGCCGCATCGAGGAACACGTCGGCCGGCACGAAGCAGACGACGAACTCGGGACTCGGGTCGAAGCGCTCCCAGTACGCCTTGGCCGCCAGCTGGTCGACGTGCGTACGCAGGTGCCGCGCGTGCGCCTTGAGCCTGGCCTCCCTGGTCGCGCCGTCCCTGGCCTCGGACGCCTCCAGGAAGCCGGAGAACGCGACCTTCGAGTCGACCACCACGTGCTTGCCGCCGGCCAGGTGGACGACGAGATCGGGGCGGAGCACGCCGTCGGCCGTGCTGGAGGTCGGCTGTTCGGTGAAGTCGCAGTGCTCCAGCATGCCGGCGGCCTCCACCACCCGCCGAAGCTGCAGCTCGCCCCAGCGCCCGCGGACCTGCGGCGCGCGCAGCGCGGTGACGAGCTGCGCGGTCTCCGTGCGCAGCTGCTCGGAGGTCTGCCGCATGGTGGCCACCTGCTCCAGCAGCGACGCGTACGCGCCGGCCCGGCCGCGCTCGACCTCCTGGATCTGTGCCTCGACCTTGCCGAGCGTCTCCCGGATCGGTGCGACCAGGCCCTCGATCGCCTGCTGGCGGCGCTGCAGGTCGCCGCCGGCCTCGGTGCTGGCCTGCCTGATCCTGGCCTCGGCCAGCTGGACGAACGCCTCGTTGTTGCGGGCCAGTGCCTCGCCGGACAGCGCCGCGAACGCCTCGCGCAGCCGCTGCTCGCCGGCCCGCTCGGCGTCCAGGGCGGCCGCGGTCGCCGCGGCCTCCGCCTCCGCCCGCCGGGACCGGTCCTCGCTGCGCTCCTTCTCGGCCCGCAGCCGGTCGCCCTCCCGGCGCAGCGCGTCCCGCTCGGCCGCGACCGCGGCGGCCCCGCCCCGGCCCAGCGCGAGCCCGGCCACCAGCCCGACCACCGCGGTCAGCGCGGCCAGCAACACCGTGGTGACGTCCACCGCAGCATGGTCACACCGCCCGCCCCCCATCCCGGTCAGGCCGCCCGGCGCGTCGCCCGGTCCGTCGCCCGGTCGCCCGCGCGCCGGCCGGCTCCCCGCCGTCCCGGTGGGTCCCGCGGGCGCCCGTAGACTGGACTGTCGTGGCACTCACCATCGGCATCGTCGGCCTGCCCAACGTCGGGCAAGTCGACCCTGTTCAACGCGCTGACCAAGAACTCCGTACTCGCCGCGAACTACCCGTTCGCGACGATCGAGCCCAACGTCGGCGTCGTGGGCGTGCCCGATCCGCGGCTCGGCGAGCTGGCGAGCTGTTCGACAGCGCGAAGGTGGTGCCGGCGACGGTGTCGTTCGTCGACATCGCCGGGCTGGTCCGCGGCGCCAGCGAGGGGCAGGGGCTCGGCAACAAGTTCCTGGCCAACATCCGCGAGTCCGACGCGATCTGCCAGGTGATCCGGGCCTTCGGCGACCCCGACGTGGTGCACGTCGAGGGTGAGGTCTCGCCGAAGGACGACATCGAGACGGTCAACACCGAGCTGGTCCTGGCCGACCTGCAGACGGTGGACCGGGCACTGCCCCGACTGGAGAAGGAAGCCCGGCTGCGCAAGGACCGCGCACCGGTGCTCGCCGCCGTCCAGAGCGCACGGTACATTTTGGACAGCGGTCGGACGCTGTCCTCGGCCGGCGTCGACATCGAGCCGCTGCGCGAGCTGTCGCTGCTGACCACGAAGCCGTTCCTGTACGTCTTCAACGTAGACGAGGAGGCGCTGGCCGATCCGTCCACACTGGACTCGCTGCGCGCGCTGGTCGCGCCGGCCGAGGCGGTGTTCCTGGACGCGAAGGTGGAGTCGGAGCTGATCGACCTGCCGGCGGCGGACGCGGCCGAGCTGCTCGCGTCGATCGGCCAGGACGAGCCCGGCCTCGACCAGCTGGTGCGGGTCGGCTTCCGGACGCTCGGCCTGCAGACCTTCCTCACCGCCGGGCCGAAGGAGGCCCGCGCCTGGACGATCCCGATCGGCGCCACCGCCCCCGAGGCGGCCGGCGTGATCCACACCGACTTCCAGCGCGGCTTCATCAAGGCCGAGATCGTCTCCTACGACGACCTCATGGCCGCGGGCTCGATGCCGGCCGCCCGCGCCGCCGGCAAGGTCCGCATCGAAGGCAAGGACTACGTCATGCACGACGGAGACGTGGTCGAGTT
>CAWDLH010000003.1:0-1152415 GCA_963803135.1 uncultured Actinomycetota bacterium
CAACTCGACCAAGGACCGCAAGGAGCGGGTCGGCAAGATCTTCCAGATGCACGCGAACAAGCGTGAGGAGCGGCCGTCCGTCGGGGCCGGCGAGATCGTCGCGGTGAACGGTCTGAAGCAGACCACCACCGGCGACACCCTCTCCGACTCGAACAAGCCGGTGATCCTGGAGTCGATGACGTTCCCGGCCCCGGTCATCCAGGTCGCGATCGAGCCGAGGACCAAGGCCGACCAGGAGCGGCTCGGCACCGCCATCCAGAAGCTCGCCGAAGAGGACCCGACCTTCCAGGTCCACAACGACGAGGAGACCGGCCAGACGATCATCGCCGGGATGGGCGAGCTCCATCTCGAGGTGCTCGTCGACCGGATGAAGCGCGAGTTCAAGGTCGAGGCCAACATCGGCAAGCCGCAGGTCGCCTACCGGGAGACCATCCGCAAGCCGGTCACGAAGGTCGAGTACACCCACAAGAAGCAGACCGGTGGCTCCGGCCAGTTCGCCCGGGTGGTCATCGACCTCGAGCCGCTGGCGAGGTCCGAGGACGGCGCGACCTACGAGTTCGAGAACAAGGTCACGGGCGGCCGGGTGCCGAGGGAGTACATCCCCTCGGTCGACCAGGGCGCGCAGGAGGCGATGCAGTACGGCATTCTCGCCGGCTACCCGCTGGTGGGCATCAAGGTCCGACTGACCGACGGTGCGTACCACGAGGTGGACTCGTCCGAGATGGCGTTCAAGATCGCCGGCTCGATGGCGTTCAAGGAGGCCGCCCGCAAGGCGTCTCCCGCGCTGCTCGAGCCCATGATGGCCGTCGAGGTCGTCACCCCGGAGGTCAACATGGGTGACGTCATCGGCGATCTCAACTCCCGGCGCGGCATGATCCAGGCGATGGAGGAGCGCGGCGGAGCCCGCGTCGTCCGGGCCGTGGTGCCGCTGTCGGAGATGTTCGGCTACGTCGGCGACCTGCGGTCCAGGACCCAGGGGCGGGCGAGCTACACGATGGTGTTCGACTCCTACGCGGAGGTCCCGGCCAACGTGGCGAAGGAAATCATCGCCAAGGCCACCGGGCAGTGAGCACCGGGTCCCCGGCCGGTTGAGGCCGGGGACCCACCCCGCAACAGATTCCCGACGTACCAGCACCACAGTCTCAGGAGGACCCACAGTGGCGAAGGCGAAGTTCGAGCGGACCAAGCCGCACGTCAACATCGGCACCATCGGTCACATCGACCACGGCAAGACCACGCTCACTGCCGCGATCTCGAAGACCCTGCATGAGCGCTACCCGGCGCTGAACCCTGACACCCAGGCGTTCGACCAGATCGACAAGGCTCCGGAGGAGCGTCAGCGCGGCATCACGATCTCGATCGCGCACATCGAGTACCAGACCGAGAAGCGGCACTACGCGCACGTCGACTGCCCGGGGCACGCCGACTACATCAAGAACATGATCACCGGCGCGGCCCAGATGGACGGCGCGATCCTCGTGGTCGCGGCGACCGACGGCCCGATGCCGCAGACCAAGGAGCACGTGCTGCTGGCCCGCCAGGTCGGCGTGCCGTACATCGTGGTGGCCCTGAACAAGGCCGACATGGTGGACGACGAGGAGATCCTCGAGCTGGTCGAGCTCGAGGTGCGCGAGCTGCTGTCCGAGTACGAGTTCCCGGGCGACGACGTGCCGATCGTGCGCGTCTCCGCGCTCAAGGCGCTCGAGGGCGACCCCGAGTGGAGCGCCAAGCTGATGGAGCTGATGGACGCGGTCGACACCGCGATCCCGCAGCCCGAGCGCGACACCGAGAAGCCGTTCCTGATGCCGATCGAGGACGTCTTCACGATCACCGGCCGCGGCACCGTGGTGACCGGCCGGATCGAGCGCGGCATCATCAAGGTCAACGAGACCGTCGACATCGTCGGGATCCAGGAGCGCAAGCAGACCACGACCGTCACCGGCGTGGAGATGTTCCGCAAGCTGCTCGACGAGGGCCAGGCCGGCGACAACGTGGGCCTGCTGCTGCGCGGCATCAAGCGCGAGGACGTGGAGCGCGGCCAGGTCGTCATCAAGCCGGGCACCAACACCCCGCACACCGAGTTCGAGGCGCAGGTCTACATCCTGTCCAAGGACGAGGGCGGCCGGCACACGCCGTTCTTCAACAACTACCGCCCGCAGTTCTACTTCCGGACGACGGACGTGACCGGCGTGGTGACCCTCCCCGAGGGCACCGAGATGGTCATGCCGGGTGACAACACCGAGATGTCGGTGCAGCTCATCCAGCCGATCGCGATGGAGGAGGGCCTGCGCTTCGCCATCCGCGAGGGCGGCCGGACCGTCGGCGCCGGTCGAGTGACCAAGATCAACAAGTAGTTCGCAACCGGTGGCCGGATCACCCCGATCCGGCCACCGGTCCGTGTGAGACGGCACCACCCGCAGCGGCAGCAGAGGACGAGAAGACACGATGGCGGGACAGAAGATCCGCATCCGGCTCAAGGCCTACGACCACGAGGCGATCGACGCGTCCGCGCGCAAGATCGTCGACACCGTCACGCGCACCGGCGCGCGGGTGGTCGGCCCTGTGCCGCTGCCCACCGAGAAGAACGTGTACTGCGTGATCCGCTCGCCGCACAAGTACAAGGACAGCCGCGAGCACTTCGAGATGCGCACGCACAAGCGCCTGATCGACATCCTCGACCCGACGCCGAAGACGGTCGACGCGCTGATGCGCATCGACCTGCCCGCCAGCGTCGACGTCAACATCCAGTAAGGGCCGCACACAGATGCCAACCGAGAACCGCGCCGTACGCGGCGTTCTGGGCGAGAAGCTGGGGATGACCCAGGTCTTCGACGACCGCAACCGGATCGTGCCGGTGACCGTCGTCAAGGCCGGGCCGTGCGTGGTCACCCAGGTCCGCACGCCGGACAAGGACGGCTACTCCGCGGTCCAACTGGCGTACGGGTCGATCGACCCGCGCAAGGTGACCAAGCCGGTGGCCGGGCACTTCCGGGCCGCCGGGGTGACCCCGCGCCGGCACCTGGTCGAGCTGCGCACCGACGCCGCCGTGGACTACGAGGTCGGCCAGGAGGTCGGGGCGGACGCGTTCGCCGCCGGCGCCGTGGTCGACGTCGTCGGCACCAGCAAGGGCAAGGGCACCGCCGGCGTGATGAAGCGGCACGGGTTCAAGGGCCTGGGCGCCTCCCACGGCACCCAGCGCAAGCACCGCTCGCCGGGCTCGATCGGCGGCTGCGCCACCCCGGGGCGGGTGTTCAAGGGCCTGCGGATGGCGGGCCGGATGGGCAACGCCCGGACCACGGTGCTCAACCTGACCGTGCACGGTGTGGACGCCGAGAAGGGCCTGCTGCTCATCAAGGGCGCGATTCCCGGCCCGACCGGCGGCCTCGTGCTGGTCCGCAACGCGGTCAAGCGCCCGGCGCCGGCCGTGACGGGAGGTGAGTGAGCGTGCCGACCATCGACGTCCGCACCGCTGACGGCTCCACCGCCGGCAGCGTCGACCTGCCGGCCGAGGTGTTCGACGCGCAGGCCAACATCGCGTTGATGCACCAGGTCGTGGTGGCCCAGCAGGCCGCTGCCCGCCAGGGCACCCACGACACCAAGACCCGCGGCGAGGTCTCCGGCGGCGGGAAGAAGCCGTACCGGCAGAAGGGCACCGGCCGGGCCCGGCAGGGCTCGACCCGCTCGCCGCAGTTCGCCGGCGGCGGTGTGGTGCACGGCCCGACGCCGCGCAAGTACGACCAGCGCACGCCCAAGAAGATGAAGGCGGCTGCGCTGCGCGGCGCGCTGTCCGACCGGGCTCGGGCCGACCGCGTGCACGTGGTCGAGTCCTTCGCGGACGGTGGCGTGCCGTCGACGAAGACCGCGCTCGCCGCGCTCACCGCGATCACCACGGGCCGCAAGGTGCTCGTGGTGCTGGACCGCGACGACATCGCCGGCTTCAAGAGCCTGCGCAACATCCCGTCGGTGCACGTGCTCGACGCCGGCCAGCTCAACACGTACGACGTGCTGGTCAACGACGACGTGGTGTTCAGCCGCGGCGGCCTGGACGCGTTCCTGGCCCGGACCGGGCACAAGGAGCTGCCGGATCTGTCCACTGACGACATTCCCGGCGAGCCCATCCCGTCGGAGGTGCTGGAGCGGGGCACCGTTGACGCGGTGCCGCCGGTCGCGCCGGCCGCCGACGAGAGCACCGTGACCGAGTCACCGGCCGTCTCCGACGGCGAGGAGGACGACGAGAAGTGATCGCCGACCCGCGGGACGTGCTGCTCGCTCCGGTCATCTCGGAGAAGAGCTACGGGCTGCTGGACGAGAACAAGTACACGTTCATCGTCCGCCCGGACGCCAACAAGACCCAGATCAAGATCGCCGTCGAGCAGGTCTTCAACGTGAAGGTCCTCGACGTCAACACGCTGAACCGGACGGGCAAGCGCAAGCGCACCCGCACGGGGTTCGGTCGCCGCAAGGACACCAAGCGCGCCATCGTGAGCCTGGCGCCCGGCGACCGGATCGAGATCTTCGGCGGACCGGTGAGCTGAGGGACTGACTCGAATGGGTATCCGAAAGTACAAGCCGACCACCCCGGGGCGCCGGGGGGCCAGCGTCGCCGACTTCGTCGAGGTCACCCGGGACGAGCCGGAGAAGTCGCTGGTCCGCCCGCTGCACTCGCGCGGCGGCCGGAACAACACCGGCCGGATCACCACCAGGCACCAGGGCGGCGGGCACAAGCGCGCGTACCGGGTGATCGACTTCCGGCGGGCCGACAAGGACGGCGTGCCGGCCAAGGTCGCGCACATCGAGTACGACCCCAACCGCACCGCCCGGATCGCGCTGCTGCACTTCGCCGACGGCGAGAAGCGCTACATCGTGGCGCCGTCCCGGCTGCGCCAGGGCGACCGGGTGGAGAGTGGGGCCGGGGCCGACATCAAGCCCGGCAACAACTTGCCGCTGCGCAACATCCCGACCGGCACCGTGGTGCACGCGATCGAGCTGAAGCCAGGTGGCGGCGCCAAGATCGCCCGCTCGGCCGGCTCCAGCGTCCAGCTGGTCGCCAAGGACGGGCCGTACGCGCAGCTGCGGATGCCGTCGGGCGAGATCCGCAACGTCGACGTGCGCTGCCGCGCCACCGTCGGTGAGGTCGGCAACGCCGAGCAGTCCAACATCAACTGGGGCAAGGCCGGCCGGATGCGCTGGAAGGGCAAGCGCCCGTCCGTGCGCGGCGTCGCCATGAACCCGATCGACCACCCGCACGGCGGCGGCGAGGGCAAGACCTCCGGTGGCCGGCACCCGGTCAACCCGGGTGGCAAGCCCGAGGGCCGTACCCGCCGGGTGCACAAGCCGAGCGACCAGCTCATCGTCCGTCGCCGGCGCACCGGCAAGAACTCCAGGAGGGGCTGAGCATGCCGCGCAGCCTGAAAAAGGGCCCGTTCGTCGACGACCACCTGCTGAAGAAGGTGGACGTGCAGAACGAGAAGAACACCAAGCAGGTGATCCGGACCTGGTCCCGGCGCTCGACGATCATCCCCGACATGCTCGGGCACACGATCGCCGTGCACGACGGCCGCAAGCACGTCCCGGTCTTCGTCACCGAGGGCATGGTCGGGCACAAGCTCGGCGAGTTCGCGCCGACCCGCACGTTCCGGGGTCACATCCGGGACGACCGCCGCAGCCGTCGCGGCTGATCGCACACGCAGCAACGAGGAACTGAGGGGTAGCGAGAAATGGCACAGGGCACCGCGGTCGCCGAGGACCGGCGCGCCCGGGCGACCGCCCGGTACGTGCGCATGACGCCGATGAAGGTCCGGCGCGTCGTCGACCTCATCCGCGGCATGGAGGCCCGCGAGGCGCTGTCCGTGCTCCAGTTCGTACCTCAGGCCGCGAGCGAGCCGGTCGCGAAGGTGCTCGCGAGCGCGGTCGCGAACGCCGAGCACAACCACCAGCTCGACCCGGAGTCGCTGATCGTCTCGGTCGCGTACGTGGACGAGGGTCCGACGCTCAAGCGGTTCCGGCCGCGGGCGCAGGGCCGGGCGTTCCGGATCAACAAGCGGACCAGCCACATCACGATCGAGGTCGAGAGCGTGGCCTCGGCGACCCCGGCCCGGCCGGGGCGGAAGGCGGCCCCGGCGACGCCGGCCAAGGCGACCAGGGCCACGAAGGCGACAAGGCCACGAAGGCGACCAAGGCCACGAAGGCGACCAAGGCCACGCCTGAGCCGGCGGCCGAGGACACCACGGCCGAGGTGGAGGCCGCCGCCCCGGAGAAGGCGACCAAGGCCACGAAGGCCAGCAAGGCCACCAAGGCGACCAAGAAGGCCGCTCCGGAGACGCCGGCCGAGGACGAGACGGCGGCTGAGGCTCCCGAGGCGACCGAGACCGCCGAGGCGACCGAGACCGCGGCTCCGGCGAAGAAGGCGGCGCCGCGGGCTCGCAAGGCCACCAAGGCCACTACCGCCGACGACAGGCGAGAACCGACGACAGCGCCGACGACAGCGCCGACGACAGGCCGACACAACGACACCGCTGCCGACGAGGCGGCGGACCAGACGGACGAGACTGACGAGACGACTGAGGAGGGGGCCCGCTAGTGGGTCAGAAGGTCAACCCGCACGGGTTCCGGCTCGGTATCACGACCGACTGGAAGTCCCGGTGGTACGCGGACAAGCTGTACAAGGACTACGTCAAGGAAGACGTGGCGATCCGGCGCATGATGAGCAAGGGCATGGAGCGCGCCGGCATCTCCAAGGTCGAGATCGAGCGCACCCGTGACCGGGTCCGCGTCGACATCCACACCGCCCGGCCGGGCATCGTCATCGGCCGGCGCGGAGCCGAGGCCGACCGGATCCGGGGCGAGCTGGAGAAGCTCACCGGCAAGCAGGTGCAGCTGAACATCCTCGAGGTGAAGAACCCCGAGGCGGACGCGCAGCTGGTGGCCCAGGGCGTGGCCGAGCAGTTGTCCAGCCGGGTCAGCTTCCGGCGGGCGATGCGCAAGGCCATGCAGTCGGCGCTGAAGTCCCCCGGTGTCAAGGGCATCCGGGTGCAGTGCGGTGGCCGGCTCGGCGGCGCGGAGATGTCCCGCTCCGAGTTCTACCGCGAGGGCCGGGTGCCGCTGCACACGCTGCGCGCCATGATCGACTACGGCCAGTACGAGGCCCGGACCACCTTCGGCCGCATCGGCGTGAAGGTCTGGATCTACAAGGGCGACGCGATCGGCACCCGCACCGAGCGGGAAGCGGCCGAGGCCGCCCTGCGCCAGCAGCGCCGGGAGCGCCCCGAGCGGCGTCCGCGCCGGTCCGGCTCCTCCGGCACCACCGGCACCAGCACCGAGGCCGGCCGCGCAGCGGCGACCACGCCGGTGGAGGCCCCGCCGACCGACGCCGAGGCGGTCGAGACCGCCGTCGGCGTCATCGAGGCCGGCGACACCTCCGCGCTCGCCGCGCCGATCGGCGACCCGTCGCTCGCCGAGGCCCTGGCGCCGGCCGAGGCGCCGTCCGACGCCGCGACCGACGCTCCGGCTCCCGCCGCTGCCGAGGCTCCGGCTGCGACCGAGGCTCCGGCTGCGACCGAGGCTCCGGCTGCGACCGAGGCTCCGGCTGCGACCGAGGCTCCGGCTGCGACCGAGGCTCCGGCTGCGACCGAGGCTCCCCCGGCTGCGACCGAGGCTGCGACCGAGGCTCCGGCTGCGACCGAGGCTCCGGCTGCGACCGAGGCTCCGGCTGCGACCGAGGCTCCGGCTGCGACCGAGGCTCCGGCTGCGACCGAGGCTCCGGCTGCGACCGAGGCGCCGACCGTGGCCGAGGCTCCGGCTGCGACCGAGGCTGCGACCGAGGCTCCGGCTTCGACCGAGGCTCCGGCTGCGACCGAGGCGCCGGCTGCGACCGAGGCGTCGACCGTGGCCGAGGCCGTGGACGCGCCGGCGACCGACGCGGCCAGCGGCGCCCCTGTCAGCACCGAGAATCCGGAGGGCTGAGGCATGCTCATCCCCCGCAGGGTCAAGCACCGTAAGCAGCACCACCCCGACCGGGGCGGCGCGGCCAAGGGCGGCACCCGCGTCACGTTCGGCGAGTACGGCATCCAGGCGCTGGAGTCGGCGTACGTCACGAACCGGCAGATCGAGTCGGCCCGTATCGCGATGACCCGGCACATCCGCCGCGGCGGCAAGGTCTGGATCACCATCTACCCGGACCGGCCGATCACCAAGAAGCCGGCCGAGACCCGGATGGGATCCGGCAAGGGCTCGCCGGAGTGGTGGGTGGCCAACGTCAAGCCGGGCCGGGTGATGTTCGAGCTGTCCGGCGTGCCGGAGCCGATCGCCCGCGAGGCGATGCGGCGAGCGATCCACAAGCTCCCGATGAAGTGCCGGTTCGTCAAGCGCGAGGTTGGTGACGTCTGATGGCGGCAGGGACCGTCCCGAGCGAGCTGCGTGAGCTCGCCGACGACGAGCTGGTCTCCCGGCTGCGGGAGGCGAAGGAGGAGCTGTTCAACCTCCGCTTCCAGGTGGCGACCGGCCAGCTGGACAACAACCGGCGGCTGCAGACCGTGCGCCGCGACATCGCCCGGATCTACACGGTGATGCGCGAGCGCGAGCTCGGCCTGTCCGTCGCCCCGAGCGAGGGTGTGGCGTGAGCGAGCGTGAGCGCTCCCAGCGCGAGCGGGGAGCGACGAGGCCTGTTCCGACCGAGGGACTGGGTCGGGACTGGATGAGGAGCGGAAGATGAGCGAGCAGACGAGCGCGGCGGCCGACGAGGCCGTCGTGCGCGGCCGCCGCAAGGTCCGCGAGGGCCTCGTGGTGGGCGACAAGATGGACAAGACCGCGGTGGTCCAGGTCGAGGACCGGGTCAAGCACCCGCTCTACGGCAAGGTCATCCGGCGCACCAGCAAGCTCAAGGTGCACGACGAGCAGAACGCGTGCGGCGTCGGTGACCGGGTCCTGGTGATGGAGACGCGTCCGCTGTCGGCCACCAAGCGGTGGCGGATCGTGGAGATCCTGGAGAAGGCCAAGTGACGCAGCGAGGAATCCGAGCGCAGCGAGCATTCCTCGCTGCGTCGGTGGACAGCCGCGCCTGCGGCGCGTCTGCATTCATTGGCGTGGACCGCCGCGCCGCCGGCGCGACCGCACCCGGGGGTGCACTGTGATTCAGCAGGAATCCCGCTTGCGGGTTGCGGACAACACGGGTGCGAAGGAGATCCTCTGCATCCGGGTGCTCGGCGGCTCCGGCCGGCGGTACGCCGGGATCGGCGACATCATCGTCGCCACCGTCAAGGACGCGCTGCCCGGCGCCGGGGTGAAGAAGGGCGACGTCGTCAGGGCGGTCGTCGTCCGGACCTCCAAGGAGCGCCGGCGCCCGGACGGGTCGTACATCCGCTTCGACGAGAACGCGGCCGTGCTGATCCGCAACGACAACGAGCCCCGCGGCACCCGCATCTTCGGCCCGGTCGGCCGGGAGCTGCGGGACAAGCGGTTCATGAAGATCATCTCGCTGGCTCCGGAGGTGCTGTGATGGCCGGGCCGTCCATGAAGATCAAGAAGGGCGACACCGTCCAGGTCATCTCGGGCCCGGACCGCGGCGCCAAGGGCAAGGTCATTGCGGCCTACCCGAAGGAGCAGCGGGTCCTGGTCGAGGGCGTCAACCGGATCAAGAAGCACACCCGGATCACGACGACCGCGCGCGGTGCGCAGACCGGCGGCATCGTCACGCAGGAGGCCCCCATCCACGTGAGCAACGTGATGGTGGTCGACTCGGACAACAAGCCGACCAGGGTCGGCTTCCGCAAGGACGAGGACGGGCGCAGCGTCCGCATCGCGCGCCGGTCCGGTAAGGACATCTGATGACCGCCCCGACCCGTACGGTGCCGCGGCTGAAGCAGCGCTACCAGGACGAGATCGCGCCCGGGCTGCGCGAGCAGTTCGCGTACGACAACGTCATGCAGATCCCGGGTGTGGTCAAGATCGTCGTCAACATGGGCGTCGGCGAGGCGGCCCGGGACGCGAAGCTGATGGACGGCGCGGTGCGCGACCTGACCGCGATCACCGGCCAGAAGCCGCTCGTGCAGCGGGCCCGCAAGTCCATCGCGCAGTTCAAGCTGCGCGAGGGAATGCCGATCGGCGCCAAGGTGACGCTGCGCGGCGACCGGATGTGGGAGTTCCTGGACCGGCTGCTGTCGATCGCGCTCCCGCGCATCCGTGACTTCCGCGGTCTGTCGCCGGAGCAGTTCGACGGCAAGGGCAACTACACGTTCGGTCTCACCGAACAGTCGATGTTCCACGAGATCGACATGGACCGGGTGGACCGGCAGCGCGGGATGGACATCACCGTGGTGACCACCGCCCGGACCGACGAGGAAGGGCGCGAGCTGCTGCGGCGGCTCGGCTTCCCCTTCCGTACCGAGACGGCGGCCCAGCCGGCCATCGTTACCCGCGGCCGGCGTCGCTAGGAGCTGACAGAGATGGCGAAGAAGGCACTGGTCGTCAAGTCCAACCGCAAGCCGAAGTTCGCGGTCCGCGCATACACCCGCTGCCAGCGCTGCGGGCGTCCCCGTGCGGTCTACCGCCAGTTCGGCCTGTGCCGGATCTGCGTCCGAGAGATGGCCCACGCCGGGCAGCTGCCCGGCGTCACCAAGTCCAGCTGGTAAATCCCACTCTTCGCCGCAGGCCCGGCGCCTCGGCACCTCGAGCGGGTGCCCGGGGTGGGAACCACGGCGAGAAAGGCACGTAGCCGACAATGACCATGACCGATCCGATCGCGGACATGCTGACGCGGATCCGCAACGCCAACTCGGCGTACCACGACAACGTGGTCATGCCGCACTCGAAGCTCAAGGCGCACGTGGCCGAGATCCTCCAGCAGGAGGGCTACATCGCCGGCTGGTCGGTGGCGGACGCCCCGGACGACGCGCCCGGCAAGATCCTCACGATCGAGCTGAAGTACGGGCCCAACCGGGAGCGGTCGATCGCGGGCCTGCGCCGGGTGTCCAAGCCCGGGTTGCGGGTGTACGCGAAGTCCACCGCCATGCCCAAGGTCCTCGGCGGCCTCGGCGTCGCGATCATCTCGACGTCCACCGGCCTGCTCACCGGACAGCAGGCCACCAAGCGCAGGATGGGCGGGGAAGTCCTCGCCTTCGTCTGGTAGGGGAGGGAACCGATGTCTCGAATCGGCAGGCTTCCGGTCCCCGTGCCCTCGGGCGTGGACGTGACCATCAGCGGCCAGCAGATCGTGGTCAAGGGACCGAAGGGCGAGCTCCGGCACACCGTGGCCGAGCCCATCTCGGTCGAGCGTGGCGACGACGGCCAGCTGCTGGTGACCCGGCCGGACGACGAGCGGGAGTCCCGCTCGCTGCACGGGCTGTCCCGGACGCTGATCAACAACATGGTCGTCGGCGTGACCCAGGGCTACTCGAAGACCCTGGAGATCGTCGGCACCGGCTACCGCGTCCAGGCGCGCGGCCGGGACCTCGAGTTCGCGCTCGGCTTCAGCCACCCGGTGCCCGTCCCGGCGCCGGAGGGCATCACCTTCCGCGTCGAGGCGCCGACCCGGTTCGTGGTCGAGGGCATCGACAAGCAGCAGGTGGGAGAGGTCGCGGCGAAGATCCGCAAGCTGCGCAAGCCCGACCCGTACAAGGGCAAGGGCGTGCGTTACCAGGGCGAGGTCATCCGCCGCAAGGCCGGGAAGACGGGCAAGTGACAATGACGACCACGAAGGCAACCGGGAGCACGGTCTCGCAGCAGCGGCGGGTGTCGCGGCTGCGCCGGCATGTGCGGCTGCGCAAGAAGATCCGGGGCACCGCGGCACGCCCGCGGCTGATCGTGACCCGGTCCACCCGGCACCTGTACGCACAGGTCGTCGACGACGCGCGCGGGGTCACGCTGGCCTCCGCCTCGACGTACGGCCTGACGGTGGACGGCGACAAGACCGCCGCCGCCCGCCGGGTCGGCGAGCTGGTGGCCGAGCGGGCCAAGGCGGCCGGGATCAGCGCGGTCGTGTTCGACCGCGGCGGCGACAAGTATCACGGCCGGCTCGCGGCGCTGGCGGACGCCGCCCGCGAGAACGGGCTCGACTTCTGATGAGCAACAACCACGACAGGAAGGACGCCTGATGCCAGGGCAGCAGCGCCGAGGCGGGAGCGCCGGCGGCGGAGACCGTCGGGACCGTCGGGACGGCGGCGGCCGGGGCGGAGCGGCGGAGAAGACCCCGCACGTCGAGCGGGTCGTCGCGATCAATCGAGTGGCCAAGGTCGTCAAGGGCGGCCGCCGGTTCAGCTTCACCGCGCTGGTCGTGGTGGGCGACGGCGACGGCACCGTCGGCGTCGGCTACGGGAAGGCCAAGGAGGTGCCCGCGGCGATCGCCAAGGGCGTCGAGGAGGCCAAGAAGCACTTCTTCAAGGTGCCGCGGATCCAGGGCACGATCCCGCACCCGGTGCAGGGCGAGGCCGCGGCCGGGGTCGTGCTGCTCAAGCCGGCCAGCCCCGGTACCGGCGTGATCGCCGGCGGACCGGTGCGGGCCGTGCTGGAGTGCGCCGGGATCCACGACGTGCTGTCCAAGTCGCTCGGCTCGGACAACCCGATCAACATCGTGCACGCGACGGTCGCCGCGCTGCGTGGCCTGGTCCGCCCGGAGGAGGTCGCGAGCCGTCGCGGCCTGCCGCTGGAGGACGTGGCCCCGGCCGGCATGCTGCGGGCGCGGGCGCTCGGGGGGGTCTGACATGGCCAGGCTCAAGGTCACCCAGACCCGTTCCGTCATCGGCGCCAAGGACAACCAGCGCCAGACGCTGCGCTCCCTCGGCCTCAAGCGGATCCACGACACCGTGGTGAAGGAGGACCGGCCGGAGATCCGCGGCATGGTCGCGACCGTGACGCACCTGGTCACGGTCGAGGAGGTCGACTAAGCAATGACTATCAAGATCCATCACCTGCGCCCGGCCCCGGGCTCGCACACCCCCAAGACCAGGGTCGGCCGGGGTGATGCGTCCAAGGGCAAGACGGCCGGCCGCGGCACCAAGGGCTCCAAGGCCAGGGTGCAGGTCAAGGCCTCCTTCGAGGGCGGCCAGATGCCGATCCACATGCGGCTGCCGAAGCTCAAGGGCTTCAAGAACCGCTTCAGGGTGGAGTACCAGGTCGTCAACGCGGGCCGGCTCGCCGAGCTGTTCCCGGACGGCGGCACGGTGGGCGTGGACGACCTCGTCGAGGTCGGCGCGGTCCGCAAGGGTGCGCCGGTGAAGGTGCTCGGCTCCGGCGACCTCGACGGCGTCAGCCTGGACATCACCGCGCACGCGTTCTCCGACACCGCTCGGGAGAAGATCACCGCCGCCGGCGGCACGGTCACCGAGCTGTCCTGACCCGTCGGCCGGTGGCCGGGCGCTGATCACCCGGCCACCGGCTGTTACAGTCGCAGTCTGCGGTTCCGCACCTGGCGTACGGTTTCCGTAGTCCCGCCTCAGGCTTGCCCGCGCGCAGGAGGATCTGTGCTTTCCGCGTTCGCGTCCGCCTTCCGGACGCCTGACCTGCGCAAGAAGCTGCTGTTCACGCTGGCGATGATCGCCGTCTACCGGCTCGGCTCCAACGTGCCGACGCCCAACGTGTCGACCGCCAACATCAACAGCTGCATCAACCAGGTCAGCAACGGTGCGTCCCGCGACCTCTACTCGCTGGTCAACTTGTTCTCCGGCGGTGCGCTGCTGCAGCTCGCCGTCTTCGCGCTCGGCATCATGCCGTACATCACCGCGAGCATCATCATCCAGCTGCTCGTCGTCGTGATCCCGCGGTTCGAGCAGCTGAAGAAGGAGGGCCAGTCCGGCCAGACGAAGCTCACGCAGTACACCCGCTACCTGACCATCGGGCTGGCGATCCTGCAGAGCACCGGCATCATCGCGCTGGCCCGCAACGACCAGCTGTTCCAGGGCTGCAACCTGTCGGTCCTCTACAAGGAGGACATCTTCTCGCTGGTCGTCATGGTCATCACGATGACGGCCGGCACGGCCGTGATCATGTGGCTCGGCGAGCTGGTGACCGACCGCGGCGTCGGCAACGGCATGTCGGTGCTGATCTTCACCTCGATCGCGGCCCGCATCCCGGGTGAGGGCGGCAACATCCTGCGCACCCGCGGCGGCTTCGTCTTCACCCTGGTCTGCCTGCTCGGTCTCGCAATCATCGCGGCCGTGGTGTTCGTGGAGCAGGCCCAGCGGCGGATCCCCGTGCAGTACGCGAAGCGCATGGTCGGCCGGCGGATGTACGGCGGGACCTCGACGTACCTTCCGCTCAAGGTCAACCAGGCCGGCGTCATCCCGGTCATCTTCGCCTCGTCACTGCTCTACCTGCCGCAGCTGCTGTCCCAGCTCAACAGCGACACCACCAGCACCTGGCAGCGGTTCATCCAGAACTACGTGGTCAAGCAGTCGAGCTGGCCGCACATCCTGCTCTACTTCGCGTTGATCATCTTCTTCACGTACTTCTACGTGTCGATCACGTTCAACCCGGACGAGCGGGCCGAGGACATGAAGAAGTACGGCGGGTTCATCCCCGGTATCCGCCCCGGTCGGCCGACCGCGGAATACCTGTCGTTCGTGCTGAGCCGGATCACCTTCGCCGGCGCGATCTACCTGGGTGTCATCGCCGTCCTGCCGAACTTCTTCCTCGGCGTGACCGGCAACGGCAACGGCCAGAACAACTTCCCGTTCGGTGGCACGGCCGTACTGATCATGGTCGGCGTCGGCCTCGACACCGTGAAGCAGATCGAGTCGCAACTCATGCAGCGCAATTACGAAGGCTTCCTGAGATAGTGCGGCTCGTCCTGGTCGGGCCGCCGGGTGCTGGGAAGGGGACCCAGGCGCAGTTCATCGCGGCGCAGTTCGCGATCCCCAAGATCAGCACCGGGGACATCTTCCGGGCGAACGTGAGCGAGGGCACCGAGCTCGGCGTCACCGCGAAGAAGTACATGGACGCGGGCGACCTGGTGCCCGACGAGGTCACCTCGGCGATGGTGCGGGAGCGGCTCAAGGAGGACGACGCCGCCGACGGCTTCCTGCTCGACGGCTACCCGCGCACGGTGCCGCAGGCGGAGACGCTGGACGAGATCCTCGTCGAGATCAGCGCCGACGGCCTCGACGTGGTGCTCGAGCTCGTCGTCGACGACGAAGAGGTCATCCGCCGGCTGTCCGGCCGGCGCACCTGCCGCAACTGCGGGCACATCTGGCACGTCGACTTCGACCCGCCCAAGCAGGAAGGCATCTGCGACGACTGCGGCGGCCAGCTGTTCCAGCGCGACGACGACAAGTCCGAGACCGTCCGGCACCGCCTCGAGGTGTACGCGGAGCAGACCGCGCCGCTGATCGCCTTCTACGCGGAGAAGGGCGTGCTGGTCGGCATCGATGCGACCGGCCCCGTGGACGACGTGACCGAGCGCGCGATCGCCGCCCTGCGCCCGTTCGCCTGATCGCCGTATCGTCGCCGTATCGTCGTGGTCGGAGGCGGAACGTGCGCGTGTGGAGAAGGCGGGACCGGATGATCCAGATCAAGACCCCGGACGAGATCGCGCTCATGCGCGAGGCCGGCCTGATCACGCATCGGGCGCTGGCCGCGATGCGCGAGGCGGTGCGGCCCGGGATCACCACCGGCGAGCTCGACCGGATCGCTGAGGACTCCATCCGGTCCGAGGGCGCGGTGCCCTCGTTCTTGGGATACCGCGGCTTCACCGGCACGATCTGCGCGTCGATCAACGACGAGGTGGTGCACGGGATCCCGTCCGGCAAGCGCAAGCTGCGCGAGGGCGACATCATCTCGCTGGACTGCGGCGCGATCTTCGAGGGCTGGCACGGCGACTCGGCGATCACCGTCGGGGTCGGCGAGATCCGCCCCGAATACCGCCAGCTCATCGACGTCACCGAGCGGGCCCTGTGGGCCGGGCTGGCCGCGGCGGTGACCGGCGGCCGGCTGACCGACATCGGCGCGGCGGTCGAGCAGTCGATCCGTTCCCACCCGCACCACTACGGGATCGTCGACCACTACGGCGGGCACGGCATCGGCACCGAGATGCACCAGGACCCGCACGTGCTCAACCACGGCCGGCCCGGTCGCGGACCGCGGCTGGTGCCCGGGCTGGCGCTGGCCATCGAGCCGATGGTGACGATGGGCGGCCCGGACACCAAGGAGCTGCCCGACGGCTGGACGGTCGTCACCACCGACGGGTCGTACGCGGCGCACTGGGAGCACACCGTGGCGATCACCGAGGACGGTCCGTGGGTGACCACGGCCGAGGACGGCGGGTTCGCCAAGCTGGCCGAGCTCGGCGTGAAGGTGGCGCAGCGGGCATGACGGCCGGGTCCTGGGAGGGGTCGATCCGGGCCGGCAACGCCGACCGGGAGCAGGTGGTCGCGCAGCTCAACGCGGCGTTCGCGGAGGGCCGGCTGGACGTGGCCGAGCTGGACGAGCGGGTCGCGGCGGCGTACGCGGCGAAGACCCTCGGCGAGCTGGGGCCGCTGACCGCGGACCTGCCGCCCTCGCCGGTGCCGGCCAGGCGGTCCGCCCCGCCGGCCCGGCGGGCCGAGGACCGGCCCGAGCCCGCCGGCGGGTCGAGCGGCGTGACCCACTGGGCGCCGGTCGGCGCCGCGTTCGGGGTGTTCCTGCTCAACGTGGTGATCTGGGGCGCGGTCTCGCTCGGCAACGGGCACCCGGTCTACTTCTGGCCGATCTGGGTGGCCATCCCGTTGGCGCTCGCGCTGATCAGGGTGGTCACGTCGGGCGGCCACGGGCGGGACCGCCGGTAGTACCCCTTTTTGCCGATCGGGCAACGCCTGCGTACACTGAGATGTCGGCGCTTGCGCCGTCTTCCGCTGTGCTGTGGCCGCACGTGCCGAAGACGCCCTCACGCTGTCAGCGCCGGACCGAGACTAGACGAGTAGTTAGCGGAGGACATGCCGAAGAAGGACGGAGCCATCGAGGTCGAGGGTCGCGTCGTCGAGCCTCTTCCCAACGCGATGTTCCGGGTCGAACTATCCAACGGACACCGGGTTCTCGCCCACATCAGCGGCAAGATGCGCCAGCACTACATCCGGATCCTCCCCGAGGACCGCGTGGTGGTGGAGCTCTCGCCGTACGACCTGTCCCGCGGGCGCATCGTCTACCGCTACAAGTAAGCCAGCCCGCTGGCCCCGCGGCCGGCACCACCGAGGAGAAGAACGGCCGTGAAGGTCAACCCGAGCGTCAAGCCGATGTGCGACAAGTGCAAGGTCATCCGTCGGCACGGTCGCGTCATGGTGATCTGCGAGAACCTGCGCCACAAGCAGCGCCAGGGCTGAGCGGAGCCAGCCAACCATTCGCCTCCCACCTGGGGGCCCGGTATCCCGGGTCCGCAGGCCACCCCCGGTCGGAGGCCGGGGCCCACGCCCGGGCGGGCGCGGGTCGGGACGGCGGCAGACCTCCGCGAGCAGAAGGAGCCCGCCCGCATGGCACGCCTCTCCGGCGTCGACCTCCCCCGCGAGAAGCGGATGGAGATCGCGCTGACCTACATCTACGGGATCGGCAAGACCCGTGCCCACGCCACCCTCGCCGCGACGGGCGTCAGCCCGGACCTGCGGGTGCGTGACCTGAGCGACGAGGACCTGGTCCGCCTCCGCGACCACATCGAGGGCAACTACCGGGTCGAGGGCGACCTGCGCCGCGAGGTGGCGCAGGACATCCGCCGCAAGATCGAGATCGGTTGCTACCAGGGCATCCGGCACCGCCGCGGCCTGCCGGTGCACGGCCAGCGCACCAAGACCAACGCCCGGACCCGCAAGGGCCCCAAGAAGACCATTGCCGGCAAGAAGAAGGCCGGACGGAAGTAGGAGACGCCAGACATGCCTCCCAGGGCTCGTACGGCCGCCGGCGTCAAGAAGGTCCGGCGCAAGGAGAAGAAGAACGTCGCCCACGGGCACGCGTACATCAAGAGCACGTTCAACAACACGATCGTGACCATCTGCGATCCGCTGGGGAACGTGATCTCGTGGGCGTCCTCGGGCCACGTCGGGTTCAAGGGCTCCCGCAAGTCGACCCCGTTCGCCGCGCAGCTCGCGGCCGAGAACGCGGGCCGCAAGGCCCAGGAGCACGGCATGCGCCGGGTCGACATCTTCGTCAAGGGCCCGGGCGCCGGCCGGGAGACCGCGATCCGCTCGCTGCAGGCGACCGGCCTCGAGGTCGGCCAGATCCAGGACGTCACCCCACAGCCGCACAACGGCTGCCGCCCGCCGAAGCGGAGGCGGGTGTGAGCGAGCGCCGCCTCGCCGCGCCGCTGCCCGCCGCGCCGCACACCATCCTCGCCGCCCGCTCGACGCCCCGTCCCCGGGCCTGAGAAGGAGAGTACGAACTCATGGCCCGTGACACTGGTGCCGACTGCCGCCGCTGCCGGCGGGAGAAGATGAAGCTGTTCCTCAAGGGCAGCAAGTGCGAGTCCCCGAAGTGCCCGATCGAGATCCGGCCGTACCCGCCGGGCGAGCACGGCCGCGGCCGCACCAAGGACTCCGAGTACCTGATGCAGCTGCGGGAGAAGCAGAAGGCCCGCCGCGTGTACGGCGTGCTGGAGAAGCAGTTCCGCGGCTACTACGCCGAGGCCAACCGCAAGACCGGCCGCACCGGCGAGGTGCTGCTGCAGATCCTCGAGTCGCGGCTGGACAACGTGGTCTACCGGGCCGGCTTCGCCCCGTCCCGGGACGGCGCCCGGCAGCTGGTCCGGCACGGCCACTTCCTGGTGAACGGCAAGAAGGTGGACATCCCGTCGTACCGGGTGTCCCCGAGCGACATCGTCGAGGTGCGCGAGAAGTCGCGCGAGCTGACCCCGTTCGTGATCGCGCAGGCGCAGGCCGGGTCCCGCCCGGTGCCGGCGTGGCTCGAGGTCATCTCGTCCCGGCTGCGCATCCTCGTGCACTCCCTCCCGGCCCGGCAGGTCATCGACACGCCGGTCCAGGAGCAGCTCATCGTCGAGTTCTACTCGAAGTAGGCATCCGGGGGGCTCCGCCCCCCGGAATCCCCCCGGAGGGCCAGGAAGACTTCAGTCTTTTGGCCCGCGGGGGGAGAGCATCCCCGCGGGCCGTCATATAGCGGGCGGCCGGGAAGGAAGACTGGAAGATGCTGATCACTCAGCGCCCCACCCTGACCGAGGAGCAGATCTCCGAGTACCGCTCCCGGTTCACCATCGAGCCGCTCGAGCCCGGCTTCGGCTACACGCTCGGCAACTCGCTGCGCCGCACGCTGCTGTCCTCGATCCCGGGGGCGGCGGTCACGTCGCTGCGCATCGACGGCGTCCTGCACGAGTTCACCACCGTGCCGGGCGTCAAGGAGGACGTCACCGACCTCATCCTCAACCTCAAGGAGCTCGTGGTCAGCTCCGACGCGGACGAGCCGGTGACGATGTACCTGCGCAAGCAGGGGCCCGGTGAGGTCACCGCCGCGGACATCGCGCCGCCGGCGGGCGTCACCGTGCACAACCCGGACCTGCACCTGGCGACCATCAACAAGAAGGGCCGCCTGGAGATCGAGCTGGTCGTCGAGCGCGGCCGCGGGTACGTCCCGGCGACGCAGAACAAGCAGCCCGGCCAGGAGATCGGCCGGGTTCCGGTGGACTCGATCTACTCGCCGGTGCTCAAGGTGACCTACCGGGTCGAGGCGACCCGGGTCGAGCAGCGCACCGACTTCGACAAGCTCGTCGTCGACGTCGAGACCAAGCCGTCGATCCTGCCCCGGGACGCGATGGCGTCGGCCGGCAAGACGCTGGTCGAGCTGTTCGGGCTGGCCCGCGAGCTCAACGTCGAGGCCGAGGGCATCGAGGTCGGCCCGTCCCCGCAGGAGCAGGAGAACCTGGCCAACTTCTCGATGCCGATCGAGGAGATGGAGCTGACGGTCCGCTCGTACAACTGCCTCAAGCGGGAGGGCATCCACACCGTCGGCGAGCTGATCTCGCGCAGCGAGGCCGACCTGCTCGACATCCGCAACTTCGGGGCCAAGTCCATCGACGAGGTCAAGATGAAGCTCGCGCAGATGGGCCTCGCGCTCAAGGACAGCCCGCCCGGGTTCGACCCGTCGCACGTCGTGGACACCTACGGCACCGACGACTACGACAACGCCGGCGACTCGGACTACGCCGAGACCGAGCAGCTCTAACACAGCCACTTTCGACTGGGAGAACAGCCGTCATGCCTCAGCCCACCAAGGGCCCCCGCCTCGGCGCCGGCCCGGCGCACCAGCGACTGATGCTGGCGAACCTGGCAACGTCCCTGTTCGAGCACGGCTCGATCACCACCACCGAGGCCAAGGCCAAGCGGCTGCGGCCGCTGGCCGAGCGCCTGATCACCTTCGCCAAGAAGGGCGACCTGCACGCGCGGCGGCAGGTGATGACGGTGGTGCGGGACAAGGACGTGGTGCACGCGCTGTTCGCCGAGATCGGCCCGCGGTTCGCGCAGCGGCCCGGCGGTTACACCCGCATCATCAAGGCCGGTCCGCGCAAGGGCGACAACGCCCCGATGGCGGTCATCTCGCTGGTCGAGGGGCTGACCGTGGCGCAGGAGGCGGTCGGCGAGGCGGAGCGGGCCCGCGGCACCCGGTTCCAGTCCCGCCGGGCGCGGACCCGGGCCGCCGGGGCCGGGGCTTCGGCCGGGGCGGAGTCGGCCGAGGCGGCGACCGCGACCACCGAGCCGGAGGACCTGGCGCCGGTCGCCGAGACCGACGACGCGCCGGGTCCGGTGGCGGTCGAGGCTGCCGATGCGGAGGACGCCGGGGACGCCGGGGACGCGGAGGACGCCGGGGACGCCGGGGACGCGGAGGACGCCGGGGACGCCGGGGACGCGGAGGACGCTGAGGACGCTGAGGACGAGGCGGCCGAGGACGGCACGCTGGCCGAGGCGCTCGACGCCGAAGCGCCCGACGAGGACGAGGATCCGGCCGGCAAGGCCTGATCCTTGCCCGCACCGTACGACGAGCCCGCCGCTCCCCCCGGGGACGGCGGGCTCGTCCGTGTCCGGCTCTCGATCGCGTACGACGGGGGCGGGTTCTCCGGGTGGGCGGCGCAGCCGGGGCGGCGGACCGTGCAGGGCGTGCTCGAGGATGCGCTCGGCCGGATCCTGCGGGCGCCGGCCGCGCTCACCGTTGCCGGCCGCACCGACGCCGGCGTACACGCCACCGGCCAGGTCGCCCACGCCGACGTGCCCGCGGCCGTGTGGGCCGGGCTGGGACAGCCGGGCGCCCTCGGCACCGGCCCGCCCGGCCGCGACGCACCAGCGCCCGGTCCGCCCGGTGCGCCCGGTCCGCCCGGTCCGCCCGGTCCGCCCGGTCCGCCCGGTGCGCCCGGTGCGCCCGGTGCGCCCGGTGCGCCCGGTGCGCCCGGTGCGCCCGGTGGGGCCGGTCCGGCCGATCCGCCCGGTGCGCCCGGTGCGGCCGGTCCGCCCGATGCGGCCGGTGCGCCCGGTCCGGCCGGTGCGCCCGGTGCGCCCGGTGCGGCCGGTGCGGCCGGTGCGGCCGGCTCGGGGCTGGTGCGGCGGCTGGCCCGGATGCTGCCGCCGGACGTGCGGGTGCGGGGCGTCCGGCCGGCGCCGGACGGGTTCGACGCGCGGTTCTCGGCGCTGTGGCGGCGGTACACGTACCGGGTGGTGGACGACCCGGCGGCCGCCGACCCGCTGCGCCGGTACGACACGCTGAGCTGGCCCCGACCGCTCGACCGGGACGCGATGCAGGCGGCGGCCGCCAAGTTGCTCGGTGAGCACGACTTCGCGGCGTTCTGCCGGCGGCGGGAGGGCGCGACGACGGTCCGTTCCCTGCAGCGGCTGGACTGGGACCGCGGTCCGGACGGCGTGCTCACCGCGACCGTACGGGCCGACGCGTTCTGCCACTCGATGGTGCGCAGCCTGGTCGGCGCGCTGCTCGCCGTCGGTGACGGCCGCCGGCCGCCGGAGTGGCCGGCCGCCCAGCTGGCC
Organism: uncultured Actinomycetota bacterium; assembly: GCA_963803135.1. Lineage (GTDB taxonomy): Bacteria > Actinomycetota > Actinomycetes > Mycobacteriales > CADCTP01 > CADCTP01. The sequence goes on from CAWDLH010000003.1 coordinate 21,921, forward strand.
CGGACCGAGCGCAGCAACGAGGTGACGGTCGCCCCGGCCCACGGCCTGACGCTGGCCGAGGTCGGCTACCCGCCGGACGCCGACCTGGCCGCCCGGGCCGCGGCGACCCGCCGCGTCCGCTCGGTATCCTGAGTCGCCGCCGGACACGGCGGCCGGCCCGGGCCTCGCCGGTCGCGTGACCGCCCCGCCCGGCGCGGCCGGGCGGGGCGGGTGGACGGGCGGGGGGTCAGGAGATCGCGCGGCGGCGGGTGACGGCGATGCCGGCGACCGTGGTGGCGACGAGCCAGCCGGCCAGGACGGAGATCGGGCGGGCCGTGGCGTCGCGCTGGACCAGGTCGAACATCGCGGCCAGCGGGTCGACGTGCTTGCCCCAGGTCGGCTTCGCGCCGTTGAGCACGGTCATCCCGACCAGCAGCACGAGGTAGGTGCCGGTCAGTGCGGCCGGGGCGTTGCCGACCGCCGCGCCGATGCCGGCCCCGACCACGGTGAGCGCGGCGCCCGCGCCGACGGTGGCCGCGGCCGCGATCCCGGCGCCGGCCCAGGAGAAGTCGGTCCCGACCGCGGCGACCGCGTACGTCGTGCTGACCACGACGGCCGAGATCGCGGCGCCCAGCACGGCCATGCCGGCGTACTTCGCGGCCAGCACGCGGCCGCGCCGGGGCACGGTCAGGAACGTGGTCTGCACGGTTCCGTGGGTCCACTCGCCCGCGGTGGACAGCACGCCGACCGCGATCAGCAGCATCGAGACCAGCGTGCCGAGCAGCGCCAGCATGGTCGCCGCGTTCGGCGGCGCGTCGTTCAGGGTGATCATCAGTTCCAGCGCACCGGCCGGCACGATGGCGGCGGCACCGGCGAGGGCAATGCCGGAGCGGGTGGACAACGACTTGCGGATCTCCAGGGCGACCAGCCGGGCGAACGGCGGGCGCCGGTCGGCGAGCGCGGGGGTGGCGGGGACGGTGGTCATGACGGGCTCGATCACGGCAGTCATCGGAGGTGGTCCTCTCGGGAGAAGCGGTCAGGCGGTCAGCTGGAAGAAGAGGTCTTCGATCCCGCGGTCGGCGGGTCGCAGGTCGGTGAGCACGTGGCCGCCGGTGGCGGCGATCCGGCTGACCTGCTCGGCGGTGGCGCCGGCCACGGTCAGCGCCGGCCCGTCGACCGACACGGTCAGCCCGGCGGCCCGCAGGTCGTCGGCCAGCGCGGCGGAGTCCACCGCCTGCACCCGGACCCCGTCGCCGGCGAGCAAGGACTCGATCGGGCCGTCGGCGACGATCCGGCCGGAGCCGATGACCAGCAGCCGGTCGACGGTGTGCTGCACCTCGCCGAGCAGGTGGCTGGACAGCAGCACGGTCCCGCCGCGCTCGGCGTGCCCGCGCAGCAGCTCGCGCATCCACCGGATGCCCTCCGGGTCGAGCCCGTTGGCCGGCTCGTCGAGGATGAGCACCGGCGGGTCGGCGAGCAGTGCGGCGGCGATGCCGAGCCGCTGCCGCATGCCGAGGGAGTAGGCGCCGATCCGGCGCCGGCCGGCGCTGCCGAGGCCGACCAGGTCGAGCAGCTCGTCCACCCGCCGGGTCGGCACGCCGATCGTCGCGGCCAGGATCGCCAGGTGGGTCCGGCCGGTGCGGCCGGGGTGCACCGCACCGGCGTCGAGCAGGGTGCCGGCGACCGCGGCCGGGTTGGGCAGGTCGGTCCAGCGCCGGCCGTCGACGGTGGCCTGGCCGGCGGTCGGCGGCACCAGACCGGTGATCATGCGCAGCGTGGTGGTCTTGCCGGCGCCGTTCGGGCCGAGGAAGCCGGTCACGGAGCCGGGCTCCAGCGCGAAGGACACGTCGTCGACGACGACGTTGTCGGCGTACCGCTTGGTCAGGCCGGTGACGGTGATCATCGTTCTCTCCTGGGTCTCGGGTGCCATCACCGTGCCGCCGGCGCCGGGGTCGCCGAAGTGCTCGGAAGTCGTCGGTTCGTCATCGAAAGTGGATCGGGTTGCCATCCTTCGGCGGCGGGGCGACCGTGGCCGGCGGACCTACGCTCTGCCCATGCGCAGGCGGTCGTGGCTACTGGACGGGGCACTCGCCCTGGTCCTGGCCGTGCTCGCGGTCGTCCAGGTGACCGTGAGCGTGCCGGCGTACGGCGACGTGCGGGGTGGCCTGCTGATGGCCGCCGGTCTGCTGGCGGCGGCCGGCGTCCTGGTCCGCCGCCGGTTCCCGCTCTGGCTGCTCGCCGCAGCCGTGCTGGCCGGCGTGCTGAGCGGCGATGCGTCCGCGGTGCTGCCGTTCGGCGCGTACGCGGTGGTGCGCTATGCGCCGCCGACCCGCGTCCGGTGGGTCGTGCTCGGCGTGGCGGCCGTGATCGCGCTCGCTCCGTGGCAGTTCACGACCTTCAACGAGACGCTGAACAACGTCCTGATCGTCATCGTCCTGCTGGTCCTGCCGGCCGTGCTCGGCCTGTGGGTGCGGACGAGGTCGGAGCTGCTCGTGGCACTGCGCGACCGGGCCGAACGCGCGGAGGCCGAGCAGCACCTGCGGGCGCGCGAGGCCGTGCTGGCCGAGCGGGCCCGGATCACCCGGGAGATGCACGACGTGGTCGGGCACCGGGTCAGCCTCATGGTGCTGCAGGCCGGCGCGATCGACATGGCCGCCGACGACCCGGACCGGGTCCGCCGGCTCGCCGGTCAGCTCCAGGACGCCGGCCGGCGCTCGCTGGAGGAGCTGCGCCAGCTGCTCGGCCTGTTGCAGGAGGACCCGGACGAGGACGCCCCGCTGGCCCCGCAGCCCGGCCTCGGCGACGTCGACGAGCTGGTCGACGACTCCCGTGAGGCCGGCCTCGAGGTCACGCTGACCCGGTGCGGCACGCCGCGGGCGCTGGACCCGACGGTCGGGCGCACCGCGTACCGGGTGGTGCAGGAGGCGCTGACCAACGCCGGCAAGCACGCGCCGGGCGGTGCGGTCGCGGTCACCCTCGACCTGCGCGAGGCCGAGATCGCGGTCACCGTGACCAACCGGGCGCCGACCCGCCCACCGACCGCGCTGCCCAGCGGCCGCCTGGGGTTGATCGGCCTGCGCGAGCGGGTGCGTACGGTGGGCGGCACGCTGCGGGCCGAGCCCAGGCTCGACGGTGGGTTCCGGGTGGAGGCGGTGCTGCCGTGCTGAGGGTGCTGCTGGCCGACGACGAGGAGCTGGTCCGGTTCGGGCTGCGCACGGTGCTGGAGGCGGGCGGCATCGAGGTGGTCGGCGAGGCCTCCGACGGCGCCGAGGCGGTCGCTCTGGCCGGCGACCTCAAGCCCGACGTGGTGCTCATCGACGTCCGGATGCCGCGGGTGGACGGGCTGGCCGCGGCCCGCACGATCCTGTCCCGCCCCGACCCGCCGAAGGTGGCCGTGCTGACCACCTTCCACACCGACCAGTACGTGGTGGCGGCGCTCGCCGCGGGCGCGTCCGGCTTCCTGCTCAAGGACACCCCGCCGCGGCAGATCGTCGCCGCGGTGCGGGCGGTCGCCGACGGCTCGGAGATGCTGTCGCCGGCGGTGACCCGCCGGCTGCTGGCCGAGTACGTGCGCGGCCGGGAGGACTCCCGCCGGGTCGCCGCGGTGGCGCGGCTGGCGCCGCTGTCCGAGCGGGAGCGCCAGGTGCTCGTGCTCGTCGGCCGGGGGCTGTCCAACGCCGAGGCGGCCAGGGCGGTGCACATGACCGAGGCAACCGTGAAGACGTACGTGTCCCGGATGTTGACCAAGCTCGGGCTGACCAACCGCACCCAGGCCGCGATACTGGCGCACGAGGCGGGCCTGCTCGAGGAGGATTAAGGTACGCCCGACAGGGAATCGAGGTGCCGTGCGGACGTTCCTCGAGGGGTGGCCGGTCTACCGGCAGCTCACCGGCGCGGACCCGCTCGGCCGCGGAGCCGCCGCGCAGAGCCGGCGCTCCCAGCACCTCGAGCCGCGGACGAAGACCGCGGACAAGGTCGCCCGCAGCGTCTGCCCGTACTGCGCGGTCGGCTGCGGCCAGCGCGTGTACGTCCAGGACGGCCGGGTCACCCAGATCGAGGGCGACCCGGACTCGCCGATCAGCCGTGGCCGGCTCTGCCCGAAGGGCAGCGCGTCCGGCCAGCTCGTCACCGGGCCGCAGCGGGAGCAGAAGGTCCGCTACCGCGCGCCGTACGCCACGGAGTGGACCGAGCTCGACCTCGACACGGCGATGGCGATGGTGGTCGACCGGGTGCTCGAGGCCAGGCGCGAGGGCTGGCAGGAGGTCGACCACAACGACCACCCGGTCAACCGGACCCTCGGGCTGGCCAGCCTCGGCGGCGCGACCCTGGACAACGAAGAAAACTATCTGATCAAGAAGCTGTTCACGGCGCTGGGCGCGATCCAGATCGAGAACCAGGCCCGCATTTGACACTCCTCCACGGTCCCCGGTCTGGGGACCTCGTTCGGGCGCGGCGGCGCCAGCAACACGCAGCAGGACCTGGCCGAGTCGGACTGCATCGTCATCATGGGCTCGAACATGGCCGAGGCCCATCCGGTCGGCTTCCAGTGGGTGATGGAGGCCAAGCTGCGCGGCGCGCGGGTCATCCACGTCGACCCGCGCTACACCCGGACCAGCGCGGTCGCGGACACGTACGTCCAGCTGCGGGCCGGTAGCGACATCGCCTTCCTCGGCGGCGTCGTCAACCACATCCTCGGCAACGAACTCGACTTCCGCGAGTACGTGCTGCCGTACACGAACGCGGCGGCCATCGTCAGCGAGGACTTCCAGGACGCCGAGGACCTGGACGGGCTGTTCTCCGGCTACGACCCGGACCGGGCCGCGTACGACCCGGCGAGCTGGCACTACGAGGGGATGGAGCCGGCCGGCGGGGAGGCCGGCGGGCAGTCCACGGAGATGGCCTCCGGCCTCCAGCACGAGTCCGGCGGCCCGGCCATGCCGCACGGCGAGCCGCCGCGGGACGAGACGCTCCAGCACCCGCGCTGCGTCTACCAGATCCTCAAGCGGCACTTCGCCCGCTACACCCCGGAGGTGGTCGAGGACGTCTGCGGCGTCCCCAGGGAGCAGTTCCTCGACGTGGCCAACGCCTGGGCGGCCGCCTCCGGCCGGGACAGGACCGCCGCGGTCGTCTACGCGGTGGGCTGGACCCAGCACAGCGTCGGCGTGCAGTTCATCCGGACCGCGGCGATCATCCAGCTGCTGCTGGGCAACATGGGCCGGCCCGGTGGCGGGATCATGGCGATGCGCGGGCACGCCAGCATCCAGGGCAGCACCGACGTCCCGACGCTGTTCAACCTGCTGCCCGGCTACCTGGCGATGCCCAGCGCGGCGAAGTGCCCGAGCCTGCAGGACTGGATCACGTCGCTGCGCGGGGAGAACCAGAAGGGCTTCTGGCGCAACGCCGACGCGTACGCGATCTCCCTGCTCAAGGAGTATTTCGGGGACGCGGCGACGGCCGAGAACGACTACTGCTTCGAGCACCTGCCCCGGCTGACCGGCGACCACGGCACCTACCGCACGACCATGGACATGGTCGACGGGCTGGTGAAGGGCTACTTCCTGCTCGGCCAGAACCCGGCCGTCGGCTCGGTGCACGGCCGGCTGCAGCGGCTGGCGATGGCCAACCTCGACTGGCTCGTGGTCCGGGACCTGGCGATGATCGAGAGCGCCACGTTCTGGAAGGACGCGCCGGAGGTGGAGTCCGGCGAGATCGTCCCCGAGCAGTGCCGGACCGAGGTGTTCTTCTTCCCGGCCGCGTCGCACGTGGAGAAGGCCGGCACGTTCACCAACACCCAGCGGCTGCTGCAGTGGCGGGAGCAGGCGGTCGAGCCGTCCGGCGACCAGCGCTCGGAGCTGTGGTTCTTCTACCACCTCGGCCGGATGGTCAAGGACCGGCTGGCCGGCTCGACCGACCCGCGGGACCGGCCGGTGCAGGACCTCACCTGGGCGTACGAGACCAGCGGCGGTCCCGGCCTTGCCGCCGAGCCGTCGGCCGAGTCGGTGCTCAAGGCGATCAACGGGTACGGGCCGGACGGGTTGCTCGACGGCTACACCGACCTCAAGGCCGACGGCTCGACCTCGTGCGGCTGCTGGATCTACTGCGGCGTGTACGCGAAGGGTGTCAACCGGCCGGCCCGGCGGACGCCGGGCGACCAGCAGCAGCCGGCGTACCTGGACTGGGGCTGGGCCTGGCCGATGGACCGCCGGGTGCTCTACAACCGCGCCTCCGCCGACCCGGACGGCAAGCCCTGGTCGGAGCGGAAGAAGTACGTCTGGTGGGACGAGGACGCCGGCCGCTGGGTCGGCCGGGACGTGCCGGACTTCGAGGCGACCAAGCCGCCGTCGTACCGGCCCCCCGAGGGCGCGGCCGGGCCGGAGGCGCTGCGCGGGGACGACCCGTTCATCATGCAGGCCGACGGCAAGGGCTGGCTGTTCGTGCCCAACGGGCTGCAGGACGGGCCGATGCCGACCCACTACGAGCCGCACGAGTCGCCGTTCCGCAACGCGCTCTACGCCCAGCAGGGCAACCCGACCCGCAGGGTCTACGGCCGCGACGACAACCCGTCCAATCCGTCACCGCCGGAGCCGCACAGCGACGTGTTCCCGCACGTGCTGTTCACGTCCCGGCTGACCGAGCACCACACGGCCGGCGGCATGAGCCGCAACCTGCCGTTCCTGTCCGAGCTGCAGCCGGAGATGTTCGTCGAGGTGTCGCCGCAGCTGGCCGGGGAGACCGGGCTCGAGCACCTCGGCTGGGCGACGCTGGTCAGCAGCCGCAGCGCGATCGAGGCCAGGGTGCTGGTCACCGAGCGGCTGCGCCCGCTGCGGGTGCAGGGCCGGCTGGTGCACCAGGTCTGGGTGCCCTACCACTGGGGCTACACCGGTACGGTGACCGGTGACTCGGCCAACGACCTGTTCGGCGTCGTGCTCGACCCCAACGTGCTGATCCAGGAGTCGAAGGTGATCACCGTCGACGTCCGGCCCGGCCGCCGCCCGCGCGGTCGGGAGCTGCTGGCGCTGGTCGAGGACTACCGCCGGCGGGCCGGGATCACCCGGGCCACCGGGACCGCGGTCACCACCACCGGTCCGGGCGCGGGCAAGCCGCACCTGGAAGCCGCGCACGACCCGGAGGAGTTCCGTGGCTGAGCACCCGCTGCTGTACGGGCCCGAGTCCGACCCGGCCGGCGACGCCGGCTACGCCGCCGACCACCCGGCGCGCAAGGGGTTCTTCACCGACACCTCGATCTGCATCGGGTGCAAGGCGTGCGAGGTGGCCTGCAAGCAGTGGAACGGCGTGCCGGACGACGGCTTCGACCTGCTCGGCATGTCCTACGACAACACCGGGGCGCTGGGCGCCTCGACCTGGCGGCACGTGGCCTTCGTCGAGACATCCGGGGGGCAGGCCCCCCGGAGGCCCCCCGGGGCGGGGACCGGCTCCGCCGGGGCGTCTTCCTCCGCCGAACGGGGTTCGGCGGTCGATCTGGGGATGCCGGGGTTGGGGCCGCCGGGTGCGGAGACGGGCGCCGAGAGTCGCGAGCAGTTCCGCTGGCTGATGTCCTCGGACGTGTGCAAGCACTGCACGCACGCCGGCTGCCTGGACGTGTGCCCGACCGGCGCGCTGTTCCGGACCGAGTTCGGCACGGTGGTCGTGCAGCCGGACATCTGCAACGGCTGCGGCTACTGCGTCTCCGGCTGCCCGTACGGGGTGATCCAGCGCCGGGAGGGCGACGGCCGGGCCTGGAAGTGCACGCTGTGCTACGACCGGCTCAAGGACGGCGGGGAGCCGGCCTGCGCGCACGCCTGCCCGACCAAGTCGATCCAGTTCGGCGACCTGGACGAGCTGCGCGAGCGGGCCGCGGTCCGGGTCGCCGAGCTGCACGACCAGGGCGTGACCGAGGCCAGGCTCTACGGCGAGGACCCGACCGACGGCGTCGGCGGCAACGGCGCGTTCTTCCTGCTGCTCGACGAGCCGGAGGTGTACGGCTTCCCGCCCGACCCGGTGGTGCCGACCCGCGACCTGCCGCGGATGTGGAAGTTCGCCGGGCTGGCCGCCGCCGGGTTGGCCGCCGCCGCGGTCGCGGTGTTCGGGGGCCAGGGGTGACCCGCCCGGAGACCGGCGGCAGCGACCGCGACCGGGAGCACCGCGCGCAGGCGCGGGACCAGGGCGACTACCGGCCGAGCACGACCGGCGCCGGCGACGCGGTGGAGCGCCGCGGCCCGGGCGGCGGTCGGCTCGGCCCGCTCGCCCGCGACGACGGGTCGCGCGAGCAGCCGATGGTGCCGCGGGCGGAGTTCCGCTCCTACTACGGGCGGCAGATCCTCAAGACCCCGGCCTGGGGAGACAAGATCGCGTACTACTTCTTCGCCGGCGGGCTGTCGGGCGGCTCCGCGCTGCTCGCCGCCGGCGCCGACCTGACCGGCCGGCCGGCGCTGCGCCGCGGCGCCCGGCTGGGCGGTCTGGTCTCGCTCGCGGCGGGGGCCTACTGCCTGGTCGCCGACCTCGGCCGGCCGGAGCGGTTCCACCACATGCTGCGGGTGGCCAAGCCGACCTCGGCGATGAGCATGGGCACCTGGCTGGTGGCCGCGTACGGGCCGGCGATCGGGCTGGCCGCGGCGTCCGAGGTGGTGCCGCGACGGTGGCGGGGCACGCTGCCGGGGCGGCTGGTCGGCGCGCTGGGCCGGCCGGCCGGGCTGGCGGCGGCGGCGCTCGCGCCCGGTGTCGCCTCGTACGGGGCCGTGCTGCTGTCCCAGACCGCGGTGCCGGCCTGGCACTCGGCGCACGCGGAGCTGCCGTTCATCTTCACCGCCAGCTCGGCCGCCAGCGCCGGCGGTCTCGGGATGATCGTCGCCCCGGTGGCGGAGGCGGCGCCGGCCCGGCGGCTGGCGACCTACGGTGCGGTGGTGGAGCTCGCCGCGTCCCAGCGACTGGAAAGCCGGATGGGGATGGTCCGGGAGGCCTACGACTCCGGCGACGCCGGCCGCTACCTGCAGCGCGCCAGCACGCTGACCGCGGCCGGCGTGCTCGGCTCGCTGCTGCTCGGCCGGCGGTCCCGGGTCGCCGCGGCGCTGAGCGGGCTGGCCTTGCTGGCCGGCGGGCTGTTCGAGCGGCTCGGCCTGCTGCACGCCGGGATCCAGTCCACCCAGGATCCCAAGTACGTCGTCGTACCCCAGCGCCAACGCATCGAGGAGCACGGCCCGACCCGCGTCCGAGATTCCAGTTAGGTCAGACTTATTGCAATGCGTCGCGGTGGCCGCCGGCCGGGCGGCCTGGTCACGCTGACCGTCGCCCAGCCCCCGCCGCCGCCACCGCGTCCGACCGTGGCGCCGCGGCCGGCGCCGACCACGGCCGCACCGGCCGGTTGCGACCCGTCCTACGTCGGGCAGTGCCTGCACGACGGCATCGGGGACTACGACTGCGCCAGCGGCTCCGGGAACGGACCCAACTACGTGTCCGGTCCGGTCCGCGTCGTCGGCTCGGATCCGTTCCGCCTGGACGCGAACGGCGACGGGATCGGTTGCGAGGACGGCTGAGTCGGCGCGCGGCCGTGCCACTATCAAGCGATGGGGCCCGAGGCGGAGGCGTTCGAGCGGGAAGCGGAGGCGCTCTACTTCCGCGCTGAGTACGCGGGTGCGGCGGGGCGGTTCGAGCGGGCGTACGCGGCGTACCGGCGGGAGGGGCGGCCGGGGGACGCGGGGCGGGCGGCGCGCGCGCTCGGCTGGATCAGCGGCGGCGTGCTCGGCGACTGGGCCGTGGAGAGCGGCTGGCTGGCCCGCGCCCGGACCGAGCTCGCCGACGCCGGCCCGGACGGTCCCGAGCACGGCTGGGTGCTGATCCTCACCTCGTTCGGCGAGCCGGACCCGGCCGCCCGGGAGACGCTGCTGCGGGACGCGATCGCCGTCGGCCGGCGCTGCCGCGACCCGGACGTCGAGTTCGAGGCGCTGGCCTACCTCGGCGGGCTGATGGTGCTCACCGACCGGGTCGAGCAGGGGCTGGTGCTCTTCGACGAGGCGATGGCCGCCGCCTGCGCCGGCGAGATGACCGACATCGCCGCCGTCGACTCCATGTTCTGCGGCTTCTTCTGGGCCTGCGAGCTGGTCAACGACGTGGCCAGGGCGGAGCAGTGGATGCGGGCCAGCGCCGGCCGGATCGAGCGCAGCACGGTCGTCGCCGCGTTCTGCCGCGCCCACTACGGCGGCATCCTCACCGCCGCCGGCCGCTGGGCCGAGGCGGAGACCGAGCTGCTGGCCGCGACCCTGCACTTCGACCACGGCGTGTCCGCCCGCCGGCAGGCCGCGGTGATCCGGCTGGCCGACCTGCGGGTCCGGCAGGGTCGGCTGGAGGATGCGGCCGAGCTGCTGCGCGGGCTGGACCGGCACCCGGACGCGGTCCGCGCGCTGGCCGCGTTGCACCTGGCCCGCGGCGAGACCACGCTGGCCGCCGACCTGCTCGAGCGGGCCACCGGCCGCCCCGACGAGGAGGTGCCGCCGGTCGGCGAGTCGGTCTCGACGGCCCCGCTGCTCGCCCTGCTGGTCGAGGTCCAGCTGGCGGACAGCCGGGTCGAGGACGCCGGCCGGACCGCGGACCGGCTGGCCGCGCTGGCCGCCGCCCGTCGCGCGCCCTACCTGCGGGCCGCCGCCGCGCTCGCCCGCGGCCGGGTCTGCGTCGCCGCCGGCAGCGGCGACCCGCGGTCCTGCCTCGAGGACGCGCTGCACGCGTTCGCCGCGGCCCAGCTGCCGGCCGAGGTGGCGCAGACCCGGCTGGAGCTGGCCCGGCTGCTCGCCGGCACCGCGCCGGCGGTCGCCGTGGCCGAGGCCAGGGCCGCGCTGGTTGGCTTCGAGCGGCTGCAGGCGGCCCGGCAGGCCGACGAGGCCGGCGCGCTGCTGCGCTCGCTCGGCGCCCCGGTCCGCACCGGGCCGAAGGGCGTCGGCGCGCTGACCAAGCGGGAGACCGAGGTGCTGCGGCTGCTCGGCGCCGGCCTGTCCAACCCGGAGATCGCCGGGCGGCTGTTCATCACCCGCAAGACCGTGGAGACCCACGTCGGCAACCTGCTGGCCAAGCTCGGCCTGCGCAACCGGGCCGAGGCGGCGGCGCTGGCCGCCCGGGAGGAGATCAGCCCCTGACTCGGGGAGCTCCCCGATGCTCCCGCCCGCCCACGCCGGCAGCCTGGCCGCATGAGCGAGAACTACGACGTCATCGTCGTCGGCGCCCGCTGCGCCGGCGCTCCCACCGCGATGCTGCTGGCCAGGCAGGGACACCGGGTCCTGCTGGTCGACCGGGCGACGTTCCCGAGCGACACGGTCTCCACCCACCTGCTGCACCCGCCGGGCGTGGCCGCGCTGGCCCGCTGGGGCCTGCTCGACCGGCTGGTCGCCACCGGCTGCCCGCCGATCACCCGGTACGCGCTCGACTTCGGCCCGCTGACCGTCGAGGGCGACCCCGGCGGCGTCGCGTACGGGCCGCGCCGGACGGTGCTCGACGCGCTGCTGGTCGACGCGGCGGCCGAGGCCGGGGTCGAGGTCCGGCCGGGCTTCGGGGTGGAGGAGGTGCTCACCGAGGACGGCCGGGCGGTCGGGATCCACGGCCCGCGCGGCAGCGCCCGGGCCGGCGTGGTCGTCGGCGCGGACGGGCGGCACTCGCTGGTCGCCCGCTCGGTCCGGCCGGAGACCTACCACGAGAAGCCGCCGCTGCTGGCCGGCTACTACGCCTACTGGAGCGGGGTTCCGATGGGCGGCCGGTTCGAGACGTACGTGCGGGAGGACCGCGGGTTCGCCGCGTTCCCCACCCACGACGGGCTGACGCTGGTCGTCGGCGGCTGGCCGTACAGCGAGTTCGAGGCGAACAAGGCCGACGTGGCCGGCAACTTCGCCGCCATGCTCGAGCTGGCGCCGGCCTTCGCCGCCCGGATGGGGGCCGGCGCCCGGCAGACCCGGTTCGCCGGCGCGGCGGTCCCGAACTACTTCCGCGTCCCGTACGGGCCGGGCTGGGCGCTCGTCGGCGACGCCGGCTACAACCGCGACTTCATCACCGCGCAGGGCATGCAGGACGCGTTCCGGGACGCCGAGCTCTGCGCGGCCGCGCTGCACGACACGCTGACCGGCGCCCGCCCGTACGACGTGGCGATGAAGGACTACCAGTCCACACGCGACGGTGCCGTGCTGCCCATGTACGGGTTCACGACCGAGCTGGCCACCCTCGCCCCGCCGCCGCCCGAGCGGGTGCGGCTGCTGGCGGCCATGCAGGGCGACCAGGAGGCGATGGACGGTTTCGTCCGGGTCACCGCCGGGGCCGCCTCGCCGGCCGAGTTCTTCGCCCCGGCCAGCGTCGAGGCGATCCTGGCCCGCGCGGCCGCCCGGAAATCCGGGTGACGCCGGCCGGACACTGGCAGGCATGGGGTATGTCGACGTCGCGCACGTGTCGGTGCTGCTGCCGGACGGGCGGGTGCTGCTGGACGACGTGAGCTTCCGGGTCGGGGAGGGCACGAAGGCGGCGCTCGTCGGGGCGAACGGTGCCGGCAAGACCACGCTGTTGCGGGTCGTCGCCGGTGACCTGACCCCGACGTCCGGCACGGTCGCCCGGTCCGGCGGCCTCGGGGTCATGCGCCAGTTCATCGGCTCGGTCCGGGACGCCACGACGGTGCGGGAGTTCCTGCTCGGGCTGGCGCCGGTGGCCCTGCGCGCGGCCGGCGACGAGCTGGAGGCGGCCGAGTGGGCGCTGGCCGAGACCGAGGACGAGCCGACCCAGCTGCGCTACGCGGCGGCGCTGGCCGCCTGGGGCGACGCCGGCGGCTACGACGCCGAGGTCGGCTGGGACACCGTCACCGTCGCCGCGCTCGGCGTCCCGTTCGACCGGGCCCAGCACCGGATGGTGCGCACGCTGTCCGGCGGCGAGCAGAAGCGGCTCGCGCTGGAGGCGCTGCTGCGCGGGCCGGACGAGGTGCTGCTGCTCGACGAGCCGGACAACTACCTCGACGTGCCGGGCAAGCGCTGGCTGGAGCAGCGGCTGGCCGAGACACCGAAGACGGTCCTGTTCGTCAGCCACGACCGGGAGCTGCTGGCCCGTACGGCCGACCGGGTGGTCACCGTCGAGGCGCACTCGACCTGGGTGCACGGCGGCGGCTTCGGGACGTACGCGGCCGCCCGCGAGGCCAGGATCGAGCGGCTGGACGAGCTGCACCGGCGCTGGGAGGAGGAGCACACCAGGCTCAAGGAGCTGGTCCGGACCCTGCAGCAGCAGGCGAAGATCAGCGAGGCGATGGCGGCGAAGTACCGGGCCATGCAGACGCGGCTGGCCAAGTTCGAGGCGGCCGGGCCGCCGCCGGAGCGGCCGGTCGAGCAGCAGGTGGCGATGCGGCTGCGCGGCGGGCGGACCGGCGTGCGCGCGCTGACCTGCGTCGGGCTGGAGCTCACCGGCCTGATGAGGCCGTTCGACCTCGAGGTGTTCTTCGGCGAGCGGGTCGCGGTGCTCGGCTCCAACGGCTCGGGCAAGTCGCACTTCCTGCGGCTGCTCGGCGGCGAGGCGGTCGCGCACACCGGGGCCTGGAAGCTCGGTGCGCGGGTGGTGCCCGGCCTGTTCGCGCAGACGCACGAGCGGCCCGACCTGCTCGGCCGCACGCTCGTCGACATCCTCTGGCGCGGCGACGAGCGGCGGGCCGGGCTCGACCGGGGGCGGGCGATCGGCGCGCTGCGCCGGTACGGGCTGCACGGGCAGGCGGACGAGCGCTTCGACGTGCTCTCCGGCGGGCAGCAGGCGCGCCTGCAGGTGCTGCTGCTGGAGCTGTCCGGCACGACGATGCTGCTGCTCGACGAGCCGACCGACAACCTCGACCTGATCAGCGCCGAGGCGCTGCAGCAGGCGCTCGCCGCGTACGAGGGGACGGTGCTCGCGGTGACCCACGACCGCTGGTTCGCCCGCTCCTTCGACCGGTACCTCGTGTTCCGGGACGACGGCGCCGTGGTCGAGACGGCCGAGCCGGTCTGGGACGTGTCCAGAGTGGACAGAGCCAGGTAGGCGGGCTCAGGCGGCGGTGACCCGGGCCAGGGCGTGCTCGACGAGGGAGATCAGCGTGCCCAGCGCGGCGCCCGGCTGGCGGGCGTCGGTGCGCAGCAGCGGCTGGTCCGGGCGCAGCGCGAGCGCGTCCCGGACCGCTGCGTCGCTGAACGTGGTCGACCCGGGGAAGCTGTTGACCGCGACGACGAAGGGCACCCGCCGGTCCTCGAAGTAGTCGATCGCGGCGAAGCAGTCGTCGATCCGGCGCAGGTCGAGCAGCACGACCGCGCCGACCGCGCCGCGGGACAGGTCGTCCCACATGAACCAGAACCGGTCCTGGCCCGGCGTGCCGAACAGGTAGAGCACGAGCTGCTCGTCCACGGTGATCCGGCCGAAGTCCATCGCGACCGTCGTCGTGGTCTTGCCGGCGACGTGGGTCAGGTCGTCGACGCCCTGGGAGAGCTCGGTCATCAGGGCCTCTGTCCGCAGTGGAGGGATCTCCGAGACCGAGCCCACGAAGGTCGTCTTGCCGACTCCGAAACCCCCGGCGATGATGATCTTGACGGGAACGGGCGGCTCGCGCCGCTCAACGCCCACGGAGTCCCTCCAGCAGTCGTTCCAGGATCTCGGCAGGCGGCGGCCCGTCCGCCTGGCGGGGCAGGTGCACGTCCAGGTAGTCGCCGGCGGCGAGGTCACCGACCAGCACCCGGGCGACGCCGAGCGGCACCTGCAGGTGCGCGGCGACCTCCATCACCGACGTCGGCTGTACGCACAGGTCGAGGATGTCCCGGCGTTCCCGGGGCAGCGACCCGTACCGCTCGCGGCCCGTGTCGGTGACCGTGGCCAGGGCCTCGAGCGGCAGCTCGGCACCCTGGGAGCGGGTGCGGCCGCGGGTGAGCAGGTAGGCGGGGACGACCCGGCCGCCGATCGGTCCGGTCACGGCGCGCCATACCCCCGTGCCGCCGGGGTGAGCAGCTGCCCGACCCGGTTGACCAGCATGGTCATCTCGTACCCGACCATCCCGATGTCGCAGCTGACGTCGGCGAACACGGCCAGCGCGGAGCCGTCCGCGATCGAGGTGACGAACAGGTAGCCGCCGGCCATCTCGACGATCGTCTGCCGCACCGGGTCGGCCCGGAAGCACAGCGCGGCCCCCCGGGTCAGGCTGACCAGGCCGGAGGCGACCGCGGACAGCTGATCGGCCAGGCTGGTGCTCAGCCCCTCGGACGCGGCCAGCCGCAGGCCGTCGCCGGAGACGACCAGACCGTGCCGGACGCCGTGCACCCGGCGGACGAAGTCGTCCACCAGCCAGTCCAGCTGGCGGCTCACCGCGGGTCCTCGCCGCGCTCGCCCCCGACGGCGTCCCGGGCCGCGCGCTGGGCCGCCTGGAAGCGGGACAGCGCGTCGCGGGCCGCCATCGGGTCGCGGACGACGTGGGCGTCCTCGTGCGGTTGGGCGCCGTTGTCCCGGCGCAGGCCGGCGGCCAGGTTGGCCTGCGGGACCCGGCGGCGCAGTTGCGGGCCGTCCTCCGCGGGCGGGCGCGGTTCGGGGAGTGGGACCGGGTCCGAGCCGTTGGGCTCCGGCGGTTCCGGACGCGGTTCGGGGCGCGGTTCCGGACGCGGTTCGGGGCGCGGTTCCGGGCGCGGTTCCGGGCGCCGGTTCGGCCCGGGCTCGGGGCGGGGCTCGTCCGGGGTCGGCGACGAGGACCTGGTCCACCAGCTCGACCAGCCGTTCGCGGCACCCTCCTCGGCGCCCTGTCCGTACGCGTCCGGGCCGGCCTGGACGGCGCCGTCCCCGCCGGCCGGCCGGGCCAGGAACTCCGTCCGCGGGTCGGTCCAGGCCGTCGCCGGCGCGCCCGGCGCGGCGGGGTCGGGCGGCAGGCCCCGGGCCGGGTCGCTCACGTCGGCTCGCGCGGCCCGGGCCGGATCCGGCCCGGCCGCGGGCGGCCGGCTGCGAGCGAGCGCCTCGCCCGGATCCCTGCGGGACAACGAGCCATCGGGCTCGTCCGCGCCCCGCCGCGGCGCGCCGTCCCCGGGCTCCCGCCGCGGCAGTGCGGTGTTGGCGTCCCCGGGGTCGCGCCGTGGCAGTGCGGTGTCGGGGTCGCCCGGGTCGCGGCGTGGCAGTGCGGTGTCGGCGTCCCCGGGCTCCCGGCGTGGCAGCACGGTTGTGGGGTCCCCGGGCTCCCGGCGTGGCAGTGCGGTGTCGGCGTCGCCCGGGTCGCGGCGTGGCAGTGCGGTGTCGGCGTCCTCGGGCTCCCGGCGTGGCAGCGTGGTTGTGGGGTCCCCAGGCTCCCGGCGCGGCAGCGCGGTGTCGGCGTCGCCCGGGTAGCGCCGGGAGAGGCCGGCGCCCGGGTCCCGCTGCGGCCGCGACGCGGCGGTGCCGGGGTCCACGCGTGGGCGCGGCGTGCCGGCATCACTGGGCTCGCGGCGTGGGCGCGGGCCGGCGGCGTCGGCCGGGTCCGGCGGCAGGGGCGGCGTCAGTCGGCCGCGACCCGGCGCCTCGACGGCCGGGCCGTGGGCGGCCGGGCGGGTGACGTCGGTGGTCGTGCCGTTGAGGTGGGCAGCGGGGGTGCCGTTGGACCCGTGGGCCCCGGTGGGCGGCCCGTGCGGGGCGAGGTCGAGGCGGTTCCCGGCGTCCGGAGCCCGGTCCAGGCGGTGAGCCGCGTCGAGGAAAGGGCTCACCGCGCCGGGGGCCGGTTCGAGCTGGCCGGTCGCGCCGGCGACGCCCGCGCGACCCGCGGCGGCGCCGACCAGCTCGACCGACCGGTCGAAGATCGACTGCGGCAGCGTCGCCACCGCCGTCACCCCGCCGCCCGGGGTCGGCGTCAGCTCGACGCGCACCCCGTACCGCTGCGCGAGCCGCGCCACGACGTGCAGCCCGAGCCGCTGCGAGACCGACAGGTCGACCTCCCGCGGCCGGCGGAGGAGCTCGTTCGCCTCGGCCATCTCGCCCGGCGTCATCCCGATGCCCCAGTCCTCGATCGTGACCAGGTGCGTGCCGGCCGCCGACGGCAGCGGTCGGCTGCGCACCACCACGGCCACCCCGGGTGGCGAGAAGTGGACCGCGTTCTCCAGCAACTCGGCGAACAGGTGGGTCAGGTCGGCGACGGTGCGCCCGGACACCGCCAGCGTCTCCTCCACCGACTCGTCGACGCGGTCGAGGTCCTCGATCTCGGCGATGGCGGCCCGCACGACGTCGGCCAGCGGCACCGGCTCCCGCCACGTGCGCGGCGACTCCTCGCCGGAGATCACCAGCAGGTTCTCGGCGTTGCGGCGGATCCGGGTGGCCAGGTGGTCGAGCCGGAAGAGGTCGGCCAGCGCGTCCGGGTCACGCTCCTTCTCCTCGAGGTCGTTGAGGAGGTCGAGCTGCCGGTAGAGCAGGTTCTGGTTGCGGCGGGCCAGGTTCACCAGGAGATCGGAGGTGAACCGGCGGCGGCTGATCTCGGCGTCGGCCAACTGCGTGGTCAGGGTGAGCGAGCGGTTCTGCTCGTCCTCGGTGTTCTTCCAGAACAGCACCACCCCCACGCATGCGGCGAGCACGGCGGCGCCGTGGATGATCGACCACGCCCAGGGGTGCTGCTGGGCCGAGACGTGGTTGAACATCAGGTCGGGCACGAAGCTGGAGCCGATCCCGTGGCTGAGCACCGTGAACAGGATGTTCAGCAGGAAGGGCACCCAGTCCTGGTAGAGCGCGATGAACCCGATGATGATGAAGAAGTGGAAGTGCGCCTCGATCGTGCCGTCGGACAGCCCGACCAGCGCGGCCGAGCAGTACACCAGGCCGAGCGTGATGAACGTGGCGGCCAACCGCCGCGACCGCATGAGGTGCCCGAGGATCAGGCAGGCCAGGGGGAGCGCCAGGGTCTCGACGACGTCGCCGGGCCGGAAGCCGCGCGCCACGCCGAACACGAACAGCGCCGGGAGGTGCGCGGCCAGCAGCCACTGCAGGACCCGGTGTCGACGGTGCCACTCCTCGTCACTGAGGGTGTTGCCCCTGGGCAGGTAGTCGAGCACCGCCGACACGCCAGACCTCCTCGCGCACGCGCGTCTTCTGGGGGAAGGCCCGAATATTTCGCCTATGCAAGGACTCCTGCAATCGGATCGACAGGATACTTCGGACGGTCACCAAGTGCGTACGCGCAGGGGCGGATCAGTCGTCATGAGACCGTACGAAGTCGGTGGCCGGGGGCAGGAAAGTGACGAATGGCCCCGGGCGCGTCGGGGCGGTCAGGCGGCGGTGGACCGGTCAGGCGGCGGATCGGTCAGGCGGCAATCGGTCACGCGGCGGATCGGTCAGGCGGCGGACCGGTCAGGCGTGGGACCGGTCAGGCGGCGGTCGACCGGGCCAGCGCGTGCTCGACCACTCCGATGAGCGTGATCAGGCCGGACTCCGGCTCGCGGGCGTCCATCCGCAGCAGTGGGCAGCCCGGCTGAAGCGCCAGCGCCTCCCGCACGGTCGCGTCGTCGAACTGTTCCGACCCGGCGAAGTTGTTGATGGCCACGACGAACGGCACGCCCCGGTCCTCGAAGTAGTCGATCGCGCCGTAGCAGTCGCCGACCCGGCGCAGGTCGACCATCACCACCGCGCCGACCGCGCCGGAGGACAGGTCGTCCCACATGAACCAGAACCGGCGCTGCCCGGGCGTGCCGAACAGGTAGAGGATCATCTGCTCGTCCACGGTGATCCGGCCGAAATCCATCGCCACCGTCGTCGTCGCCTTGTCCGGCACCTCGGTGAGGTCGTCCACGCCTTCGGAGAGGGTGGTCATCACCGCTTCGGTACGCAGCGGCGGGATCTCCGAGACCGCGCCGACGAAGGTGGTCTTGCCCACACCGAATCCGCCGGCGATCAGGATCTTCAGCGGGACCGGCTCGCGGATCCGGTCAGCGCGCGCGGAGTCCATCGAGCAGCCTCTCCAGGATGACCCGATCGGGTCGCGAGTCGACAGTCCGATGTGGTCGGTGGAGGGTCAGGTGGCCGCTGGAGGCGAGGTCGCCGACGAGCACGCGGGCCGTGCCGAGCGGGATGTGCAGATGTGCGGCGAGCTCGGCGATCGAGATCGGCCGGACCGCCCGCTCGACGATCTCGCGCCGCTCCACCTGCAGCGAGGAGACCCACTGCGTGCCGAACGCGGTCGCGGTCACGAGCGTCTCCAGCGGCAGGTCGCCGCCGATCGACTGGGTGCGGCCACGGGTCAGCGCGTACGCCGGTACGACCCGACCGGTGTAGGGCTGGTCCCCCGTCATTGTGCCGGGCTCTCCGGACCGCGGGTGCCGGGCATCAACAGCTCACCGACGCGGGTGACCAGCATGGCCATTTCGTAGCCGATCATGCCGATGTCGCACTCGACGGTCGCGAACACCGCGAGCGTCGAACCCTCGCCGATCGAGGTCACGAAGAAGTAGCCGCCCGCGGTCTCGACGATCGTCTGCACGACCGGCTCGGCGTCGAAGCAGCGGGCCGCGCCGCGGGTCAGGCTGACCAGCCCGGACGCGACCGCGGCGAGCTGGTCCGCGGAGGCCTCGTCGATCTGGTCGGAGACCGCCAGCTTGAGCCCGTCGACGGACACCACCAAGGCGTGCGTGACGCCGGCGACTCGGTGAACGAACTCGGTGACCAGCCAGTCGAGCTGGCGGTTGGCCTCGGCCGTCTGCATCAGGAGGCACCCTTCCCGTCGTCGCCCGGTGCTCGCCCGCCCTCGCGGGCGGCCCGCTGCGTGGCCTGGAAGTGGGACAGCGCCAAGCGGGCCTCGGCCGGGTCGCGTCGCGGCCGGGTCGTGCCGGCGGGCGCCGGCTGGTCGCCGCGGCGCAGCTCCTCGGCGAGGCTGGCCTGCGGGGTGCGGCGGGCCAGCCCGCCGGCGAGCAGGTCCGGATCGGCGACCGGAGCGCTGACCGGGCCGTCGGAGCCGGCCGGCAGCGGCCACCAGGACGACCAGCTGCGTTCGCCCCGGGCCGCGGTCCCGGAGTCGGGGTCCGGGGGCGTCGGCGGCAGCGGCAGCGGCCCGTCGGCCGGCTCGGACCGGCGGCTGAAGTAGCCGACGCCGGAGCCGATCTCCTGTTCCACGGCAGTCCCAGGCCACTCCACCGGCGCGTCGGCGCCGTCGAGGTCCCCGGCCGGCGTCGCATGCCCGGTCCCGTCGAGGCTCGGTGCCGTTCAGCCCGGTGCCGTTCAGCCCGGTGCCGTTCAGCCCGGTGCCGTTCAGCCCGGTGCCGTTCAGCCCGGTGCCGTTCAGGCGCGTGCCACTGGGGCGCGTGCCGTCGGGGGCGCGGCGGGAGGTCGAGCCATGGGGAGTGGGGGCGTGCAGGATCGGCGCGTGACCGGTGCGGCTGGGCAGGTCGCCCGGCCCGGGTCGGGCGCCGACCCCGGCGGCGGCCGGTGGCCCCTGCAGGTGGTCGGCGACGGAGAACAGCTCGGCCGGGAACACGACGACCGAAGTCACGCCGCCGCCGGGCGTGGCCTCCAGCGAGCAGCGGATCCCGTACCGGGCCGCGAGCCGCGCGACCACGTGCAGCCCGAGCCGCTGCGCCGAGGCCAGGTCGACCTCGCGCGGCCGCCTGAGCAGGTCGTTGGCGTCGGCCAGGTCGGTCTGCGACATCCCGACGCCCCAGTCCTCGATCGTGAGGACGTGGGCGCCCGGCGACGGCAGGTACGGCCGGGTCCGGATCATCACCGACACCCTCGGCGGCGAGAAGTGCACCGCGTTCTCGATCAGCTCGGCGAGCAGGTGGGTGGCGTCGGCGACCGCCCGCCCGGACACCGCGAGCAAGTCGTCCACGGAGAAGTCGACCCGGTCGAGCTCCTCGATCTCGGCGATCGCGGCCCGGACCACGTCGACCAGCAACACGGAACCGCCCCACTTGCGGGCCGGCTCCTCACCGGAGAGCACCAGCAGGCTCTCCGCGTTGCGGCGGATCCGGGTGGCCAGGTGGTCGAGCTGGAACAGGTGGGACAGCTGCTCGGAGTCGCGCTCGTGGTCCTCCAGCCGGTTGAGCAGCTCGAGCTGCCGGTAGATGAGGTTCTGGTTGCGCCGGGCCAGATTGACCAGCAGGTCGGCGGTGAACCGCTTCCGGTTGCCCTCGGCCAGCTCGGCGCGCATCCCGACCGTACGGAGGTGGTCGTCCTCGACGAACCGCATCTGGATCATGACGCCCACGCAGGCGGCGAACACCGCGATGCCGTGGATCATCGACCAGGTCCACGGGTGGTGCTGGCCGGAGACGTGCACGAAGATCGCGCTGGGCAGCAGGAGCGACCCGACGCCGTGGCTGAAGAAGGTGAACAGCGCGTTCCAGAGGAACGGCACCCAGTCCTGGTAGAGCGCGATGAGGCCGATGGTGACGAAGAAGTGGAAGTGTGCCTCGATCGTTCCGCCGGACAGCACCACGAGGGCCGCCGAGCAGCTGCTCAGCCCGGCGGTGACGGCGAGGACGGCCAGCCGGCGGCTGCGCAGGATGCGGCTCAGGACGAGGAACACCGCCGGCCCGACGATGGCCTCGAGGCAGTCGTCGACGCCGTAGCCGCGGAACAGGCCGAAGATCAGCAGCCCCGGCAGGTGTGCCGCGAGCACCCACTGCAGGAACGTGTGCCGGGTCTTGAACTCGGCGTCGGACAACGACTGACCGCGTGGCAGGTAGTCGAGAAACGCGACCACCAGGGCCTCCTCTGGGGCGGCAGAACGACGTCTGCGCAGGTCGGGGTGTGTATTGGGCCGCGGGCCTGGTCCGCTTGCCAGGTCGTCACAGTGATGCTATGCGCACGCAACGTGTCGGACTGTACCGCCAGAGTGAGACAACGCCAGGGTGCTCACTCCGATGGCGCAATGAGTCCTTGACACCGAACACTCGATTCCAGATACTCGACCTCGAGTAATCGAGCCCGAGGAGTCACGATGCCCCGCCGCAAGGTGAGCAACCCGCTGGCCCTCGCCGTGCTGGCCTGCCTGGCCGAGCGCCCGATGCACCCGTACGAGATGAGCACGACGATGCGTGAGCGCGGCAAGCACGAGTCGATCAAGCTCAACTACGGCTCGCTGTACTCGGTCGTCCAGTCGCTGCAGAAGCACGGCCTGATCGCGCCGCGGGAGACCGTCAAGGACGGCCGCCGTCCCGAGCGGACGGTCTACGAGATCACGAGCGCCGGCCGGCTGGAGTTCGTCGACTGGCTGTCCGAGCTGATCGGCACGCCGGCGAAGGACTACCCGGCGTTCGAGGCCGGCCTGTCGATGATCGGCGGCCTGCCCCCCGACGTCGCGGTCCGGCTGCTCCAGCAGCGGTCCGCTCAGCTGCGCTCGCAGCTGCAGGGCGGCGCCGAGCTGCGCCGCTACGCGGCGGAGATGGGCGTGCCGGAGCTGTTCCTCATCGAGGCGGACTACCGGCGCGGCCAGGTCGAGGCCGAGATCCAGTTCGTCGACCGGCTGGCGGCCTCGATCGCCGACGGCAGCCTCGACGGCGTGGACTACTGGCGCGAGACCCACCGGCAGGTCGCCGCAGGCGAGGAGGTGACGCCGTTCCGGCTGCCGTCCACGAAGTGAGTCCGGCGGGGTGCGCCAACACCCCGCCGGACCGGAACCCGCGATCCAACCATCACCGGAGCGACGCTGGCCGCAAGGCCGCACCGTCACGATAGCCAGCGTGCTCCGCCCGTACGAGGGAGCGCACGTGTCCGCTGACCTGGCGATCGCCGCGAGCGATCTGGTCAAGACCTACCCGGGCGACGTCCGGGCGGTGCGGGGCATCAGCCTCGCCGTCCCGGCCGGCACCGTGTTCGGCCTGCTCGGCCCGAACGGTGCCGGCAAGTCCACCACCGTCAAGATCCTCACCACCCTGACCAGGGCGACCGGCGGCACCGCGGTCGTCGCCGGACACGACGTCGACCGGCGACCGGACGCCGTCCGCCGGGCGATCGGCTGCGTGTTCCAGAAGCACGCCGTCGACCCTGAGGCCACCGGCCGGGAGAACGTGCTGCTGCAGGGCCACCTGTACGGGTTGCGCGGCGGCGCGCTGCGGGCCCGGGCGGACGAGCTGCTCGACCGGTTCGGGCTGGCCGACGCGGCCGGCCGGCTGGTCCGGACCTGGTCCGGCGGCATGCAGCGCAAGCTCGACGTCGCCATGGGCCTGGTGCACCGGCCCGCGGTGCTGTTCCTGGACGAGCCGACCACCGGGCTCGACCCCGAGGCCAGGGCCGACCTGTGGGCCGAGATCGGCCGGCTGGCCCGGGACGAGGGGCTGACCGTCCTGCTCACCACGCACTACCTGGAGGAGGCCGACAGGCTGGCCGACCAGCTCGTCATCGTCGACCGCGGCCGGGTGGTCGCCGCCGGCACCGCCGAGCAGCTCAAGAGCGAGCTGCGCGGGGACGCGCTGGTGGTCGAGCTGGCCGCCGCCCCGGCCGCGCCGCCCGTGCTGCCGGGCGTGCGCGAGCTGACGCTGGACGGGCGGACGCTGCGGGCCAGGGTCGACGACGGCGCCCGCGCGGTGCCGGCGGTGCTGGCCCGGCTGGAGGCGGCCGGGCTGGTGCCGGCCTCGGTGACGGTCGCCCGGCCGTCGCTGGACGACGTCTACCTCCGGCACACCGGCCGGTCCTTCACCGTCGACGACACCCCCGAGCTGGAAGGAGCGGCCCGATGAGCGAGCGGGCGCTGAGCACGGTCACCGACCCGGCGGTGCTCGCCGGGCGCGGAGTACGGGCGCTGCTGCGGCAGCCCTGGTTCGTCGCGATCACGCTGGTGCAGCCGGTGGTCTGGCTGCTGCTGTTCGGCGCGCTGTTCGAGAACGTGGTGCCGGCGCCGAACGGCGACTACATCGCCTACATCACGCCGGGGATCGTGGTGATGTCCGCGCCTGTTCTCCAGCGGCTGGGCCGGGATGGGCTTCATCACCGACGCCGAGCGCGGGGTGATGGACCGGCTGCTGGTCTCGCCGGTGCGGCGCGGCTCGGTGATGGCCGGCTCGCTGCTCAACCAGCAGGTGACCACCGTCGTGCAGACGCTGGTGATCCTGGCCCTCGGGTTCGCGACCGGGGCGCGGTTCCCGGGCGGCGTCGACATCATGCTGGTGTTCGTCGTCTCGGTGATCCTGCTCGCGGCGGCCTTCGCGTCGTACTCGAATGCGCTTGCGCTGCTGCTGCGCAGCCAGGAGTCGGTGATCGGGGCGGTGAACTTCGTGGTGCTGCCGCTGTCGTTCCTGTCCTCGATGCTGGTGCCGACCGGCGCGCTGCCGGGCTGGATCGCGGCGATCGCCCGTTGGAACCCGGTGGACTGGGCGGTCGTGATCGGCCGGCAGACGCTGACCGCGGACGTCGACTGGAGCCTGGTGGGCCCGCGCTTCGGCGGGCTGGTCGTGCTGGCCGTCGGCGCCGGCGCCCTCGCCGCCCGCTCCTTCGCCTCCTACCAGCGTTCCGTCTAGCGCCGCGAGCGGCCTCGGGCCGCCGACCGGGAGCCTCTTTGACCCGGTCGGCGGCCCACAGGTACCCTTGATGGCTGGCGCACGAGGTGTGCCTCCCCGCTCCGAGCAGATTGAGAAGGCATCTCCGTGCGCACGTACACCCCGAAGCCCGGCGAGGTCACTCGGGCCTGGCACGTCATCGACGCGTCCGACGTGGTCCTCGGTCGCCTGGCCAGCCAGGTCGCGATCCTGCTGCGGGGCAAGCACAAGCCGCAGTTCGCCCCGCACGTCGACACCGGCGACTTCGTCGTCGTCGTCAACGCGGCCAACGTGGTGATGACCGGCGACAAGGCCGAGCGGACGTTCGCCTACCGGCACTCGGGCTACCCGGGCGGCCTGCGCAAGGACGACCTACGCCGAGCTGCTCCGCAAGCGGCCCGAGCGGGTCGTCGAGCAGGCCGTGAAGGGCATGCTCCCGAAGAACAGCCTCGGCCGGAAGATGCTCACCAAGCTCAAGGTCTACGCGGGTCCCGACCACCCGCACGCGGCCCAGCGGCCCACCCCGTTCGAGATCACCCAGATCACCCAGATCGCGCAGTAAGGATTCCCGTGACCGAGCCCATCGCGACCTCCTTCGCGTACGACACCCCGCGGCCCGTGCAGACCGTCGGCCGCCGCAAGGAGGCCATCGTCCGGGTTCGACTGGTCCCGGGGACCGGCCAGTTCACCCTCAACGGCCGCACGCTCGAGCAGTACTTCCCGAACAAGGTGCACCAGCAGCTGATCCGCGAGCCGCTGGTGACCCTGGAGAAGGCCGAGCAGTACGACGTCGTCGGGCTGCTCAAGGGCGGCGGCATCACCGGCCAGGCCGGTGCGCTGCGGCTGGGGATCGCCCGGGCGCTCATCGAGACCGACGCCGACGACCGCCCGGCGCTGAAGAAGGCCGGCTTCCTCACCCGTGACCCGCGGGTGAAGGAGCGGAAGAAGTACGGCCTGAAGAAGGCCCGCAAGGCCCCGCAGTACAGCAAGCGGTAAGTCGTCCCCCCGCTCGACTTGTCCGAGCGCGCTGGTGCGCGTCCGGTTGATGGAGGTTGTCCGATGGGACGGCTGTTCGGTACGGACGGCGTGCGCGGGCTGGCGAACGCCGACCTGACCCCGGAGCTGCGCCCTCGGCGTCGCGGTGTCGGCCGCGCACGTGCTGTCGGAGCAGGTCCGGCGGCGCCCGGCGGACCGTGGTCGTCGGGCCGGGACGGCCGGGCCAGCGGCGAGATGCTCGAGGCCGCCGTGACCGCCGGGCTCACCAGCGCCGGCGCGGACGTGCTGCGGGCCGGCGTGCTGCCCACGCCGGCGATCGCGCACCTGGTCGCCGAGCTCGAGCGCCGACTTCGGCGTGGTGCTGTCCGCCAGCCACAACCCGATGCCGGACAACGGGATCAAGCTGTTCGCCCGCGGCGGGCACAAGCTCGCCGACGCGCGTCGAGGACGAGATCGAGGCCCGCGATCGGCGAGTCGTGGACCCGGCCGACCGGGGCCGGCGTCGGCCGGGCCCGGGACCTGCCCGACGCCGCCGAGCGGTACGCCGAGCTACCTGCTCGGCACGCTGCCGCACAAGCTGGACGGGCTGCGGCTCGTCGTCGACTGCGCGCACGGCGCGGCCTCCGCGGTCGGCCCGGTGGTGCTGACCCGGGCCGGCGCCGAGGTCACCGCGATCGCGGCCGCGCCGGACGGCGAGAACATCAACGACGGCGTCGGCTCGACCCACCTGTCCGGTCTGGTCGACGCGGTCCGGCGGACCGGCGCCGACGCGGGCATCGCGTTCGACGGGGACGCCGACCGCTGCCTGGCCGTGTCCGCCGCCGGCGAGGTCGTCGACGGCGACGCGATCCTCGCCATCTGCGCGCTCGCGCTGCGGGAGCAGGGCCGGCTGAGGTCCGACACGGTCGTGGCCACCGTGATGAGCAACCTCGGCCTGCACCACGCGATGCGCGACGCCGGCATCCGGCTGCTCACCACCCCGGTCGGCGACCGGTACGTGCTGGAGGCGATGCGGGACGCAGGACCTGTCCCTCGGCGGCGAGCAGAGCGGGCACGTCGTGTTCGCCGACCGGGCCACCACCGGCGACGGGCTGCTCACCGCGCTGCAGCTGCTCGGCCGGGTGGCCGGCACCGGCGCGCCGCTGGCCGAGCTGGCCGCGGTGGTGCAGCGGCTGCCGCAGGTGCTCATCAACGTGCCGGTGGCGGACAGGGCCCGGGTGGCCGACGGCGCCGGCCGTGGTGGCCGCGGTCGGACGCGGCCGACGGCCGAGCTCGGCGACGACGGGCCGGGTGCTGCTGCGCCCGTCCGGCACCGAGCAGATCGTCCGGGTCATGGTCGAGGCGCCAGGACCGAGGGCCTCGCCGCAGCAGACGCCGATCGCCTCGCGCCGGGTGGGCAGGCGCGCCGAGGTGCCGCCGCGTCCAGCTGGAGTGCCGGGCCGCGTACGCGGCGGCGCACCCGACGCGTGGCATGTCGCCCGCCCGTGAGGGCGGTTCGAGCTGAGGGCTATGTGCGGCATCGTGGGGTACGTCGGCTCCGACAGGCGCTCGACGTCGTGCTGGAGGGTCTGCGCCGGCTCGAGTACCGGGGCTACGACTCGGCCGGCGTCGCCGTGCTCGACGGGGAGCTGGTCGTGGAGAAGCGCGCCGGCCGGATCGAGAACCTGGACAAGGCGATCGCGGCCGACCACCCCGGCGGCATCACCGGCAGCACCGGCATCGGGCACACCCGCTGGGCGACCCACGGGCCGCCGACCGACCGCAACGCCCACCCGCACCTGGACACGCGCCGGCGCGGTCGCGGTGATCCACAACGGGATCATCGAGAACTTCGCGCTGCTGCGGGCCGAGCTGGAGGCGGCCGGCGTCGAGCTGCGCAGCGAGACCGACACCGAGGTCGTCGCGCACCTGATCGGCGCGCGGCAGCTGCCCGAGGACGGCGGCGACCTTGCCGCGGCGCATGCGACGGCGTGTGCCGCGCGGCTCGACGGCGGCGTTCACGCTGGTCGTCGTCGCACCGGGACCACCCGGGCCGGCTGGTCGCCGCCCGGCGCAACTCGCCGCTCGTGCTCGGCGTCGGCGCCGGCGAGACGTTCCTGGCCAGCGACGTGGCCGCGTTCATCGAGCACACCCGGGACGCGGTCGAGCTCGGCCAGGACCAGGTCGTCGAGATCACGCCCGGACGGGCTACGCGGTGACCGACTTCGCCGGCAACGCCGGCGCAGGCTCGCCGTTCCGGGTCGACTGGGACCTGGCCGCCGCCGAGAAGGGCGGCTACGACTACTTCATGCTCAAGGAGATCCAGGAGCAGCCGGCGGCGGTCGCGGACACGCTGCTCGGCCGGTTCGTGGACGGCGCGATCATGCTGGACGAGCAGCGGCTGGACGCCGCAGGAGCTGCGCGACGTCGACAAGGTGTTCGTCGTCGCCTGCGGCACGGCGTACCACTCCGGGCTGATCGCGAAGTACGCGATCGAGCACTGGACCCGGATCCCGGTCGAGGTCGAGATGGCCTCGCGAGTTCCGCTACCGCGACCCGGTGCTGGACCGGGACACGCTGGTCGTCGCGATCTAGCCAGAGCGGGGAGACCGCCGACACGCTGGAGGCGGTGCGGCACGCGCGGGAGCAGAAGGCGCGGGTGCTGGCGGTCTGCAACACCAACGGCGCGCAGATCCCGCGCGAGTCCGACGCGGTGCTCTACACCCGGGCCGGGCCGGAGATCGGGGTCGCCGCGACCAAGACGTTCCTGGCCCAGGTCGCGGCGACGCACCTGGTCGGGCTGGCGCTGGCCGGCGCGAAGGGCACGAAGTACGGCGACGAGGTCGGCCGCGAGTTCGCCGCGCTGGAGGCGATGCCGCCGCTGATCGAGCGAGGTGCTGCGACGTGGTCGAGCCGGTGCGCGCGCTGGCCCGGGAGATCGCCGGCGTCGAAGGCCGTGCTGTTCCTCGGCCGCCACGTCGGCTACCCGGTCGCGCTGGAGGGTGCGCTCAAGCTCAAGGAGCTGGCGTACATGCATGCCGAGGGGTTCCCGGCCGGCGAGCTCAAGCACGGGCCGATCGCGCTGATCGAGGACGGGCTGCCGGTCGTCGTGGTGATGCCGTCGCCGCGCGGGCGCGCACGTGCTGCACGCCAAGCTGCTGTCCAACATCCAGGAGGTCCGGGCCCGCGGCGCCCGCACGATCGTCATCGCCGAGGAGGGCGACACCGCGGTCCGGCCGTACGCGCACCACCTGATCGAGGTGCCGCGCACGCCGACCCTGCTGTCGCCGCTGGTCACGACCGTGCCGCTGCAGGTGCTCGCGGCCGAGATCGCCCAGGCCCGCGGCTACGACGTCGACAAGCCCCGCAACCTGGCCAAGTCCGTCACCGTCGAGTAGCCGGCCGGGCCGGCTGTTAGCGGAGGACATTCGTGTCGAACGACCTGCCCGTGTACAAGCTCGACCGGTGCTCGACCGATGACTGTGGTCATGTAGTCTCTCTCTGCTGCTCGGGGGACGCGGGGCAGCTGGGACCGACCGGCATGCTCAAGGACGTCCACATCGCCGGGCATCGGGGGCTGGTCGGGATCGGCGCTGTGGCGGCACTATCACCGCTCGCCACGGCTGCAGCTGATCTGGTCGGTCGTGGTCCGGGAGCCGGTCGGTCTGCGCGACTGGGCCGAGACGTTCGGCGTTCTTCCGGCAGGAGCTGCCGCGCACGGTCGTGACTGGTCGCCGCCCGGGTCGGTGCGGTGGTCGTCGCGCAACGCCGACTCGAGCTGGTCGACTACGCTGTCCGTAACGACCAGCGCAGCCAGATCTTGTGGATCTTCGACGGGAGCGCTCGTCGACCGTGGGTCGACACGGCTGACTGATCCGTCGAGCATCGTCCTGTATCTATCCGAAGCGATCGT
Organism: uncultured Actinomycetota bacterium; assembly: GCA_963803135.1. Lineage (GTDB taxonomy): Bacteria > Actinomycetota > Actinomycetes > Mycobacteriales > CADCTP01 > CADCTP01. The sequence goes on from CAWDLH010000003.1 coordinate 51,195, forward strand.
CGTCGAAGCTGAGTGGCCGCGAGGAGAGCGTCTTGCGGACCGGCTGCCACATCGAGCTGAATACGACGACGTCGGCTACGCGATCTTTGCACCGGAAGATCGCCTGCAGTCCTGCCACTGGTGCTGTGGTCGGCGTCCGGCAAGCTCCGCGACGGCGTGTCGCTGGATCAGGTGCGAGGCCGACGAACCTGTACGGCTACCTGCAGGGCGGCTCGTTCGATCCCGAGCTGCTCGGCACGTGCTGCCGTGGTTCCTGCTGACGCGCGGCTTCGCGCTCGCCGCCGACGACCGGTCGAGCCTGCCGTCACGGTGTGGGGGATGGCGTCGACGACCGCGATCGGCGAGATCCTGCGATCGTGGACGACCAGGCGTCCTCGGGCCGGAGCGGCGGGTCCTCGACCGTGGAGGACGAGCCGTCGCCGATCGACGTGGGCGTCGGCGAGGACGTGGCCGATCACGCGAGCTGGCCGAGGTTGATCGCCTCGGTCGTCGGCTTCCGCGGGAAGACCGTCTCCGACGCCGGACTCCGACCGGACGGGACGTCCGCGCAAGCTCGTTGGCCGTGTCCCGGCTGACGGGCGCGTCGAGAGTCGCCCGCGTCGATCGTGCCTCGAGGACGTGCAACCGGACCGCGTACGATTTGGTGGCGCGGCTGCCGGTGGGGACCGCGCGGTCCTCGCCCGCAGCTACGGTCGCTCGCCGGTCGAGCTGCTCAGGCGCCGACCCGCCGTCGGACGGCCGGGAGCTGGCGAGGTCGCTGCCCGATGGACCGGCTCCGAGCCGATCAGGCGCGCCGACACCGGTCCGGCCAGGTCAGCCCGGCCGCGCCCGCTACGCCGCCACGGTCGTCGCGAGCGAAGGTCGCCGGAGCGGCCTTCGCGGGTGCTCCTCGTCCAGCACGACGCCCGCGGTGTCGGCTGGCGCAGGCCCCGGTGTGGTGAGACGACGCCGACCGCCCGGTGGCGGCGGACGCCGACGGCGTCCGGCAGCAGCGTGCGGCCGCAGACGAGCGCCGTGGTCTGGTCCGGCAGATCGCACCGTTCGACGAACGGCGGCTGTCGCCGTCGACCACCGCGACCGCCGTGGCCGGGACCGCGTCGAACGTCACGGTCGTGACGTCGACGCTGAATCCCGACCCGGTGATCACCACGGTCTGCCCGCCGCCGGTGGGGCCCCGGTCCGGCAGGATCGCGGCCACCACCCCGCGGGCGCCGGCGTTGCCGGGAGCGGCCGAGGCGGTGGCGGGCAGCAGGAGGCCGGCCAGCAGCGCGCCCGCCAGGCCGAGTCCGACCCTGGACAGCTTCCCTCCGCGCACGTGCCCCCCGTGTACGCCTACCTGACCGCTGACTACACACAGTAGTGCCAGCTGCACGCGCGACTGGTCAGAAGCGCTCGACGGTCCAGCTGCCGGGGTTGAGGCGCTCGACCACGGCGACGACCATGTCGGCCAGGTCGCCGGCCCGGGGCGGGGCGAGCAGCCAGCTCGACTCGCCGCGCTCGTCGTCCATCGACCGGCTGGCCACGCCGCCGACCGCGACGAGGACCGCGTCCACGCCGGCGTGCAGCTGGTCGACCAGCTCCTTGACCGCCGGCTCGGCCACCCCGCCGTGCGCCACCGTGACGACCCGGTAGGCGTACGGGTCGTCGGGCGGCCGGTCCCGCGACCAGAAGGTGTCCTCGGGCATCCGTCAGCGCGGGGTGAGCGCGTCGATCGCGGACCGCAGGCGGGCCAGGCCGGCGGCGAGGTCCTCGGCGGCGTTCAGGTCGGGCACGGACGGGCGCACCTTGGCGAAGCACTCCTCGACCGCGGTGAGCCGGTCGGACAGCTCCGCGGCCAGGTCGGCCTTCTCGTCGGCGCTGGCGCCCTCGGCCAGCGCGGCCTCCTTCAGCCGCCCGCGCAGCAGCGTCGCCTGCTCCTGCAGCTGCCGGCGCTTGTGGTAGAGGTCGACGAACACGGCGACCTTGGCCCGCAGCACCCACGGGTCGAACGGCTTGGACACGTAGTCGACCGCGCCGGCCGAGTAGCCGCGGAAGGCGTGCTCGGCGTCCGGGTGCACCGCGGTCAGGAAGATGATCGGCACGTCCCTGGTCCGCTCCCGGCGCTTGACGTGCGCCGCGGTCTCCAGTCCGTCCATCCCCGGCATCGCCACGTCCAGCAGGATCACCGCGAAGTCACCGGTGAGCAGCGCCTTGAGCGCCTCCTCGCCGGAGCTCGCCCGGACCAGCTCGTGGTCGAAGACGCTGAGGATCGCCTCCAGGGCGAGGAGGTTCTCCGGACGGTCGTCGACCATCAGGATGCGCGCCATCCGACCAACCTAATGGGAAAAGCACCGCTGGGCCATCCGGCCTAGGCGAGGTGGTCGCGCAGCAGGCCGAGCAGGTGCTCGGTGTCGACCGGCTTGGTCACGTAGTCCGACGCGCCGGCCTCGAGGCTGCGTTCCCGGTCGCCGTTCATCGCCTTCGCGGTCACCGCGATGATCGGCAGGTCGGCGTGCTCGGGGCGGGACCGGATCGCGGCCATCGCCGCGTTGCCGTCCATCCCCGGCATCATCACGTCCATCAGCACGGCGTCGACCGGCGGCGGCCCGTCCAGCGAGGCCAGCGCGGAGTCGCCGTTGTCGGCGTAGCAGACCTCGAGGCCGTTCAGCTCCAGCGCGCTGGCCAGGGCGAAGACGTTGCGCACGTCGTCGTCGACGATGAGCACCCGCTTGCCGAGCATCGCCTCGTTGGGCGTGGCCGGCTCGGGCTGCGGGACCGCCTCCTGCCGCCGCCGGTACGCCGAGGGCTCCCGGGGCGGCACCGGCGCGCCGCGGCGCATCGGCAGGTGCAGGGTGAACGTCGAGCCCTTGCCGACCACCGACTCGGCCTCGATCTCGCCGCCGAGCAGGTGCCCGATCTCCCGGCTGATCGACAGCCCGAGCCCGGTCCCGCCGTACCGCCGGGAGGTGGTGCCGTCGGCCTGTTGGAACGCCTCGAAGATGATCTTCAGCTTGTCCGCGGCGATGCCGATGCCGGTGTCGATGACCTGGAAGGCGACCACGCCGGGGGCCCGGCGCAGGCTCGGGTTCTGGAACCGGGTCCGGTCCACCGGCTTGACCACCAGCCGGACCTGGCCGGACTCGGTGAACTTCACCGCGTTGGAGAGCAGGTTGCGCAGGATCTGTTGCAGCCGCCGCTCGTCGGTGTGCAGCGTGCGCGGCAGGTTCGGGGCGACCGAGACGGTGAAGCCCAGGCCCTTGTCCGCGGTCAACGGCCGGCACATGCTCTCCACGTAGTCGACCAGGCTGGCGAAGCTCACGTCGGCCGGCGAGGAGTCCATCCTGCCCGCCTCGACCTTCGACAGGTCGAGGATGTCGTCGATGAGCTGGAGCAGGTCGCTGCCGGCGCCGTGGATGACGTTGGCGTACTTGACCTGCTCGGCGGTGAGGTTGCCGCTCGGGTTGTCGGCCAGCAGCCGGGCCAGGATGAGCAGGCTGTTCAGCGGCGTACGCAGCTCGTGCGACATGTTGGCGAGGAACTCGGACTTGTACCGGGAGGACAGCGCGAGCTGCTCGGCCCGATCGGCCAGCGCCCGACCCGCGTCCTCGATCTCGGCGTTCTTCAGCTCCAGCTCGGTGTTCGTCCGGCGCAGCTTCTCCTGCTGGCCCTGCAGCTCCTCGGAGCGGACCTGCAGCTCCTCGGTCAGCCGGCGGGACTGGTTGAGCAGCTCCTCCGTACGGGAGTTGGCGATGATCATGTTCACCGTGACCCCGATGGTCTCGGTGATCTGGTCCAGGAACGCCAGGTGCACCGCGTTGAACGGGGTGAACGTGGCCAGCTCGATCACCGCCAGCACCCGGCCCTCGAACAGCACCGGCAGCACGACCAGCTCGGCCGGCGGGGCGCTGCCCAACGCCGAGGAGATCTGGACGTAGCCGGCCGGCACGTTGCCGAGGTGGATCCGGCTGCCCTCGGCCGCGGCCTGGCCGACCAGCGTCTCGCCGAACGCGAACGCCTCGCCGACCCGGGTGCCGGCCGGGTAGCCGTAGCTCGCGATCATCCGCAGCCGGGCCCGGCCGTCCGGGTAGGCCTCCGCCGCCGAGGTGACCTCCGCCGCCTCGGCGAGGAAGAACGCGCCGCACTGGGCGGTGACCATCGGGGTCAGCTCGCTCATGATCAGCCGGGCCACCGCGGCCATGTCCCGCTGGCCCTGCATGAGGCCGGAGATCCGGGCCAGGTTGGTCTTCAGCCAGTCCTGCTCCCGGTTGGCCCTGGTCGTCTCGCGCAGGGTCGCGATCATCTGGTTGATCGTGTCCTTCAGGCCCGCGACCTCGCCGGCCGCGTCCACGGTGATCTTGCGGGTCAGGTCGCCCCGGGTCACGCCGGTGGACACGTCCGCGATCGCGCGCAGCTGGATGGTCAGCGTGGAGGCGAGCTGGTTCACCGACTCGGTCAGCCGCTTCCAGGTGCCGGAGACGCCCTCGACCTCGGCCTGCACGCCGAGCTTGCCGTCCGTACCCACCTCGCGGGCGACGCGGGTGACCTCGTCGGCGAAGGCCGAGAGCTGGTCGACCATGATGTTGATGGTCGTCTTGAGCTCGAGGATCTCGCCGCGGGCGTCGACGTCGATCTTGCGGCGCAGGTCCCCGCGGGCGACCGCGGTGGTCACCTCGGCGATGTTGCGGACCTGGCCGGTCAGGTTGTTCGCCATCGAGTTGACGTTGTCGGTGAGGTCCTTCCAGGTGCCGGCCACGCCGGGCACCCTGGCCTGGCCGCCGAGGATCCCCTCCGTGCCGACCTCGCGGGCGACGCGGGTGACCTCGTCGGCGAACGCGCGCAGCGTGTCGACCATCGTGTTGATCGTCTGGGCCAGCGCGGCCGTCTCGCCCTGCGCCTCGATCATGATCTTCTGGGACAGGTCGCCGCGGCCCACCGCGGTCGCCACCGCCGCGATCGACCGCACCTGGCTGGTCAGGTTGCCGGCCATCGAGTTGACGTTGTCGGTGAGGTCCTTCCAGGTGCCCGACGCGCCGCGGACCCTGGCCTGGCCGCCGAGCTTGCCCTCCGTACCCACCTCGCGGGCGACCCGGGTGACCTCGTCGGCGAACGCCGACAGCAGGTCGACCATGATGTTGATGGTCGTCTTCAGCTCCAGGATCTCGCCGCGGGCGTCGACGTCGATCTTCTTGGTCAGGTCGCCGCGGGCGACGGCGGTGGTCACCTCGGCGATGTTGCGGACCTGGGCGGTCAGCGTGCCGGCCATGAAGTTCACCGAGTCGGTGAGGTCGCGCCAGGTGCCGGACGCGCCGCGGACCTCGGCCTGGCCACCCAGCCGGCCCTCCGAGCCGACCTCGCGGGCCACCCGGGTCACCTCGTCGGCGAACCCGGACAGCTGGTCGACCATCGTGTTCACGGTCGTCTTCAGCTCCAGCAGCTCGCCGGAGACGTCGACGGTGATCTTGCGGGACAGGTCGCCCCTTGCGACGGCGGTGGTGACCTGGGCGATGTCGCGCAGCTGCGCGGTCAGGTTGCCGGCCATCGAGTTGACGTTGTCGGTGAGGTCCTTCCAGGTGCCGGCCACGCCCGGGACGGTCGCCTTGCCGCCCAGGACGCCGTCGGTGCCGACCTCGCGGGCCACCCGGGTGACCTCGTCGGCGAACGCGCGCAGCTGGTCGACCATCGTGTTCACGGTCGTCTTCAGCTCGAGCATCTCGCCGGCCACGTCGACGGTCACCGTCCGGGACAGGTCGCCGTTGGCCACCGCGGTGGTGACCAGCGCGATGTCGCGGACCTGGTTGGTCAGCCGGCTGGCCATCGTGTTCACCGAGTCGGTGAGGTCGCGCCAGGTGCCGGACACGCCGCGGACCCTGGCCTGGCCGCCGAGCTTGCCGTCGGTGCCGACCTCGCGGGCCACCCGGGTCACCTCGCCGGCGAAGTCGCGCAGCTGGCCGACCATGCCGTTGACCGTGCGGGCCATCCGGAGGAACTCGCCGCGCAGCCGCTGGTCGCCGGAGCGCAGGTCGATCATCTGGGTCAGGTCGCCCGCGGCGACCGCGCCGAGCACCCGGCCGACCTCGACCGTGGGCCGGACCAGCTCGTCCACCAGGTCGTTGGCCGCGGTGACCGCGGCGGCCCAGGCGCCCTCGGCGTTGCCGGTGCGCAGCCGCTCGTCCAGCCGGCCGTCCCGGCCCACGACCCGGCGCACCCGGTCGAGCTCGCCGGTGAGGTGCCGGTTGCGCTCCACCACCTCGTTGACCACGGTGGCCAGCCGGGCCATCGGCGAGTCGGCGTCGCCGGGCACCCGCAGCCGGACCCGGAAGTCGCCGTCCCGGACCGCGGTCAGGGCGGTCAGCAGCCGCTCGACCTCGGCCTCGTCCAGGCCGCCCGGCGGTCGGGGATCGACCCGCCGGCCGGGCAGCCGGCGCGGCCGGCGGAGCTTGTCTGCTGCCTTCTGTCCTGCTGCGACTGCCGGCGCGGCCACGGCGACCTCCTCGAACCGGGCCGGGTTGCCCGGGCCGTTCGCCAGTCTGGCACGCCCCGCCCCTCGTACGATCGAGCGTGTGCCGCTCCTGGAGCGCGACGACCAGCTCTGCGCCGCGGCCGGCTACCTCGCCGACGCGGCGAACGGGGACGGCCGGGTGCTGTTCGTGGCCGGGGAGGCCGGGATCGGCAAGACCGCGTTCGTCACCGCGGTGGTCGCCGCGGCCGGCGACGGGGTCAGGGTCGCGATCGGGCGGTGCGACGGCTCGGCCACCCCGGCACCGCTCGGGCCGCTGACGGAGATGCTGCCGGCGCTGCCGGCCGGGGTGTGGCCGGCGGGGGCGTCCCGGCAGGAGGTCTTCACCGCGCTGGCCGCGACGCTGGCCGAGCCGGGCCCGCCGTACCTGCTCGTCGTCGAGGACGCGCACTGGGCCGACGAGGCCACCCTCGACCTGGTCCGGCACCTGGCCCGCCGGGTGCACGACCGGTGGGCGCTGGTGCTGGTGACCTACCGGCCGGAGGACACGCCGGGCGGCCACCCGCTGCGGCTGCTGCTCGGGGACGTGGCGACCGCGGCCGGCACCCGCCGGATGGTGCTCGGGCCGCTGACGCTGCCGGCCGTGCGGGCGCTGGCCGGTGACGCCGGCCCGGACGCGGTTCGGCTGCACGAGGTGACCTGCGGCAACCCGTTCTTCCTCACCGAGGTGCTCGCGGCCGGTGGCAGCGAGGTGCCGGCGACCGTGCGGGACGCGGTGATCGCCCGGGTCGCCCGGCTGTCGACGGAGGCCAGGCACGCGCTGGACGCGGTCGCGCTGGCCGGCGCCCGGGCCGAGCTGAGCCTGCTCGAACCGGTGCTCGGCGACGGCTTCGGCGCGCTGGACGAGCCGCTGGAGCACGGGGTGCTGGCCGCCGCCGACGGCGGCGTGACGTTCCGGCACGAGCTGGCCCGGCTGGCGGTGGCCGAGCAGGTGCCGCCGGCCCGCCGGCTGGTGCTGCACCGGCGCCTGCTGGCCGCGCTCCGGTCGTCGCCGGACGCCGACCCGGCCCGGCTCGCCCACCACGCCGAGGCCGCGGGCGACTCCGCCGGGGTGCTGGAGTACGCGCCGGTGGCGGCCGCGCGGGCCGCCGCGCTCGGAGCGCACCGGGAGGCGGTGGAGCAGTACCGGCGCGCGCTGCGGTCGGCCGACCGGCTGCCGGAAGCGCGCCGGGCCGAGCTGCTCGGGCTGCTCGGCTACGAGTGCTACCTGACCGATCTCATCGAGGACGCGCTGGCCGCGCGGGCCGAGGCGCTCTGCCTGTGGGAGCAGCTGGGCGACACCGAGCGGGTCGGCGACACGCATCGCTGGCTGTCCCGGCTGCACTGGTTCGCCGGCCGCAACGAGCTGGCCGAACGGCACGGACAACTGGCCGTCAAGGCGCTCGCCGGCACCGAGTCCGTAGCGCTGGCGATGGCGTACAGCAGCATGTCCCAGCTCCGCATGCTGGACTCCGACCTGACCGGTTGCCGGGAGTGGGTCACCCAGGCGATGCAGCTGCTCGACCGCCTCCCGGCCGGCCCGGACGTGGAAGAGGTCCGGGTGCACGCGCTGAACAACATCGGCACCGCGGAGACCGTCAGCGGCGAGCGGCCGGAGGGCATCCGCATGCTGACCGAGAGCCTGGCCCGGGCCCGGGCCGCGGACCTGGAGGAGCACGCCGCCCGCGCGTACTGCAACCTCGTCGCGAGCGCGGTCGCCCAGCACCGGCACGCGGACGCGGCCGCCGCGCTGGCCGAGGGGCTCGCGTACTGCCAGGAGCGGGACCTCGACTCGTGGACGGTCTACCTGACCGGCTGGCACGCCGAGCTGGACCTGCACCGCGGCGACCTGCTGGCCGCCGCGACGTCCGTCGAGACGCTGCTGCGGCGGCCCGACGTCGCGCTGGTCAGCCTGATCATCCCGCTCACCGTGCTGGCCCTGGCCCGGGCCCGGACCGGCCGCGGCGACTGGCGCGAGCCGCTCGACCGGGCCGCCGCCATGGCCGAGGACACCAGCGAGCCGCAGCGGCTGGGGCCGGTCGCGGCAGCGCGCTGCGAGGTCGCCTGGATCGCCGGCGACGCCGCGCAGGTGCGGACCGAGGCCGGGCGCGGGGCGCGGACGCTGGCGCGGGACGACTGCCCGTGGCGACGGGGTGCGGTCGCCACCTGGCGGGCCGGCGCGGATCCGGACGGCCTGGCGCCGCCGTACGCGCTGGAGGTCGCCGGGCGCTGGGTGGAGGCGGCGGCGGAGTGGGAGCGGCTGGGCAGCCCGTACGATCGGGCGCTGGCCCTGGGCCGCAGCGACGACCGGACGGCGCTGACCGAGGCGGTGCAGGTGTTCGACGGTCTCGGCGCGACCGCCTCCGCGGCCCGGGTGCGCGGACTGCTGCGGGCCCGGGGCTGGTCGTCGCCGCGGAGCCCGCGGGCCAGCACGGTCAGCCATCCGCGCGGGCTCACCGCCCGCGAGGCAGAGGTGCTCGCGCTGGTCTGCGAGGGCCGGTCGGACGCGGCCATCGCCGCGCGGCTGGTGCTGTCCCGGCGCACGGTCGAGCACCACGTGGCCTCCATCCTGGCCAAGCTCGGGGTCGAGAGCCGGCAGGAGGCCGCGGCCGCCGCCACCGGCCGTACCTAGCCGCCCGCGCCGCCAACGCGCCCGGGAGGTGGTCGGAGCGGGCGGCACCCGGAGCGGGCAGGATGGGGGTGTGCGAGGTGCCTGGCCGGTCGAGGTCGTGCGGGCCGCCGAGCGGGCGGCGATGGAGGCGGTGCCCCCGGGCGCGCTGATGCAGCGTGCCGCGGCCGGGCTCGCGGCGGAGTGCGTGCGCATCCTGCGCGGCGGCGTCTACGGCGCGCAGGTCGCGATCCTGGTCGGCGCCGGGGACAACGGCGGGGACGCGCTGTACGCCGGCGCCCGGCTGGCCGGTCGCGGTGCTGCGGTCACCGCGGTCCTGCTCGCCCCCGACCGCGCCCATCCGGGCGGCCTCGCGGCCCTCCGCTCCGCCGGGGGCCGGGCCGTCCCGGCCGGCTCCGCGGGCGCCGACGGCATCGTCGCGGCCGCCGCGCTGGTGGTCGACGGGATCGTCGGGATCGGCGGAGCGGGCGGCCTGCGCCCGGCGGCGGCCGAGCTGGTGGGGGCGGTCACCGGGACCGTCGTCGCGGTCGACCTGCCCAGCGGCGTCGACGCGGACACCGGCGCGGTCGACGGCGAGGCGGTCCGCGCCGACGTGACCGTCACCTTCGGCGGCCTCAAGCCCGGGCTGCTGGTCGGCGCCGGCGCCGAGCACGCCGGCGACGTCCGGCTGGTCGAGATCGGCCTCGACCTGCCCGAGCCGGACCTGCGGGTGCTCGACCCGGCCGACGTGGCCGGGCTGCTGCCCCGGCCCGGCGCGCGGGACGACAAGTACACCCGCGGCGTGGTCGGCATCGCCGCCGGCTCCTCGACGTACCCCGGGGCGGGCGTGCTCTGCACCGGCTCGGCCGTGCACGGCGGCGCCGGCATGGTCCGGTACGCGGGCCCGGCCGCCGAGCCCGTCCGGTCCCGCTGGCCGGAGGCGATCGTCACCGAGGGCAAGCCGAGCGAGGCCGGGCGGGTGCAGGCCTGGGTGGTCGGCCCCGGCATCGGCACCGACGACGCCGCGGCCGGGCTGCTGCGCCACGTGCTGGCCCAGGACGTCCCGGTGCTCGTCGACGCCGACGGGCTGACGCTGCTGGCCCGGGAACCCGGGCTGGCCCGGTCCCGTACGGCCGCGACCGTGCTCACCCCGCACGACCGCGAGTTCGAGCGGGTCGCCGGTCCGGTCGGCGCCGACCGGGTGGGCGCCGCCCGCCGGGCCGCGGCCGAGCTGGGCGTCACCCTGCTGCTCAAGGGCAACGCGACCGTGGTCGCCGGTCCGGACGGCGCCGCGTACGTCAACCCCACCGGCACCCCGTGGCTGGCCACCGCCGGCAGCGGCGACGTGCTGTCCGGGCTGGGCGGCGCGCTGCTGGCCGGCGGGCTGGAGCCGACGGTGGCCGCCGCGCTGGCCGCGTACGTCCACGGGCTGGCCGGGTCGATCGCGGCCGGCGGCGCGACCACGAGCGCGGTGGGCGTGCTCGAGGCGCTCCCGGACGCGCTGCGGACCGTCCGCGCCATCGCCTAGCGAACGCGAGCGCCGGCCGGTGCCGGCGCCGGCCAGCCCGGCCAGTCGGCCAGCCCGGCCAGTCGGCCAGCCCGGCCAGTCGGCCAGCCCTGGCCAGCGTCCTCCAGCCGGCGAGCGTCGGTCAGCTCAGGCCGGCGTACGTCGCGGTCCAGAAGTCGGAGACCACGTGGTGACCGGCCGGCGAGGTCCACATCGCCTGGGTGAGCACCATGCCGACCAGGTCCTCCCCGGGGTCACAGGAGAACGACGTGCCCAGCCCGCCGTCCCAGCCGAACCGCCCCGGGTTGGCGTCGATCCCGATCCGCTCGGTCGCGACGCCGACCCCGAACCCCCAGCCGGCGCCGTGCCAGGGCACCCAGGCGACGACCTCCTTCTGGGCCGGGGTGAGCTGGTCGGTCGTCATCGCGGCGACCGTGGCCCTGGACAGCAGCGGCCCGCCGCCGGACAGCAGCATGCGGCCGAACGCCAGCAGGTCGTCGACGGTGGACACCAGCCCGCCACCGCCGGACTCGAACGCCGGCGGCCGGCTCCAGGCCCCGTCCACCGGGTCGAACACGGACCGGGCGCCGGTCTCGGGATCGGTCGTGTACGCGGTGACGAACCGGTCCAGCGACCCGGCCGGCACGCTGAACCCGGTGTCGGTCATCCCGAGCGGCCCGAACACCCGCTCGGCCAGGAACCGCCCGAGCGGCATCCCGGCCGCCCGCGCGACGAGCACGCCGAGCACCTCCATCGGCACGTGGTAGGCCCAGCGCCGGCCCGGCTGCCACATCAGCGGCAGCTCGCCGAGCCGCCGCATCCACTCGTCCGGCGCGGGCGTGCCCGCCGGGTCCGGCGGCCCCATCCCCAGCGCCCGCTCGTTCGCGGCCGCGACCACCGGCGCGTCCTCCGGCCCGATCATCACCTGCCCGAAGCCCATCGTGAACGTCAGCAGGTCGCGGACCGTGATCGACCGCTCGGCCGGCACCGTGTCGTAGAGCGGCGCCTCCAGGTGGGTGAGCACGCGCCGGTCGGCGAGCTCGGGCAGCAGGTCGTCGACCGGGTCGTCCAGCCGCAGCACGCAGTCCTCGACCAGCATCAGCGCCGCGACCGCGGTGATCGGCTTGGACATCGAGGAGATCCGGAAGATCGTGTCCCTGGCCACGGGCGGGCCGCCGATCGACGCCTCGCCCAGGCAGACCACCTCGGTCTGCCCGCCGCGGTCGACCAGCGCGACCAGCCCGGGGACGGCGCCGCCGTCCACGTGCCGGGCGAGCACCCGGCGCAGCCGGGCGATCCCTGTCCCGGTGAGACCACTCACGAGCAGCCAACCTAGCCCGCGGCGTGCGGTGGGCTACCCGGCGGCGCCGAGGAACTCGGGGAGGTGGCCGGCCAGGGCGGCCATCCGGCCGCCCACCGGGCAGTCGGTGCGCTCCAGCGCGCGCTGCAGGTCGGCCGAGCGCCGGCAGATCAGCTCCACCCGCTTCTCCGGGGCCAGCGAGAGCACCGGTTCCAGCCGCCGGGCGGCCTCGCTGAGGTCGCCGGTCTGCACGTGCGCGATCGCCGAGTCCAGCAGGGCCAGCGACTCGGCCCCGTAGAACCGGTCCGACGGCGGCGTGCACTCGTACAGCCAGACGGCGCGGTCGGCCGCCCGCGCGGCCTTCTCCGGCTCGCCGAGGTGCAGGTATGTGGTGCCGGCGAGATAGTGCTGCTGCGCCTCGCTGAACCCCCACACCCCGCCGACCTCGTCCGGCTCGACCAGCGCCTCGTGCTCGATCGCGACCCGGTCCAGCGCGGCCCTGGCCCGCTCCCGGTCGCCGTCGCGGGCCCAGCCGCGGGCGGCCAGGCTGGCCAGCAGCACCCGGCCGGAGTCACGCACGTCCTGCCGGAGCCCGTCCTCGGCGAACTGGGCCGACGCCCGGGCCCGCCCGTCCCAGTAGGAGAGCTTGCTCTGGGTGGCGCGGACCCAGCCCCGCAGCGCCGGGTGGTCGGCCAGGTCGGCGCACAGCCCGGCGATCCGGGCGTGCGTGCCCGCCTGCGGGCGGTAGCCGAGGTCGTCGACCATCCACGCGACCAGGCCGCACAGCTTGCCGGCCAGCACGTAGAGCTCGCGCGCGTGGGACGGGCGCAGCCGCCCCTCCAGCAGCGCGAACACCCGGGCCCGGTGGTCGAGCGTCCGGCACAGCAGCTGGTACGGCGGCTGGGTCAGGTACTCCCGGGCGATCTTCCGGACGTCGTGGTCGAGCTGCTCCAGCGTGATCGGCCCGACCGTGCTGGCCTCGGCCCACTCACCGAACTCGGCGGCCGAGTTGGCCGCGGCCGACATCAGCCCCGCCTCCTCGGCCTTGCTGGCCGGCTCGCCCCGCCGGTGCGGGGCGGAGATCCGGGCGGTGTCGGCGAGGGCGGTCAGCCGGTGGGTCGGCACGGCGACCACCAGCGGCGGCATCCTCGGCGCGCGCGGTCCGGCCGCGGGCACGGGCATCGGCATCGACGGCAGCGCCGGCGGCTGACCCGACGACGACAGCGGCGCCGACCCGGCCGGCGACCCGGCCGGCGACAGCGGCCGGGCCCGCGGCGCCCCCCGCCGGGGGACACCATGGCGGGGGGTGGGCGACGAGGCGAGCGCGGCCAGCACCGCGCGGTCCTGTTCCGGCATCTTCCGGTCGTCGGCGTCGTCGAGCAGCGCCCCCACCTCGGTGCCGTACACCTCGGCCAGCACGGTCAGCACGTACGGCGACGGCCGCCGGCCGCCCTGCGGCCACCGCTCGTACTCGCCGATCCGGGTGCCGACCATCGGTGCCGACCTGGTGCCGGGGGCCAGCCGGGCCGCGACCTCGGTGAACCGGGCCGCGACCTCGTCCTGGCTCCACCCGTTCGCGTGTCGGTAGGACTCGCGGGGCCGGAACCGCCAGCGACGGCGCATCTCCGCCGCGACGTCGTCGAGTGTGTGCCCGGCGTCGAGCAGGCGCTGCCGGAGCGCGATACGATCCGCCTTCGAACCGCTCTTCATCGTCGCTTCACCACGTCGACACAGTGTTGGCTATCGGCCGCGGTAGCGCATCGTAATCAGACTAACTCAGTAACGGGTCCTTGGTAGTTCAGGGAACGTCGAGGTCCCGGCCATGGTCGGTGCGCGGCGAGGCCGCCCGGAGGGCCTCTGCGAGGATGGGCGGCATGGTCCGGTCGGAGGCGGTCGTCGACCTCGACGCGATCCGGGACAACGTCGCGCTGCTGCGGTCCCGGACGCCGGCCGAGGTGATGGCCGTGGTCAAGGCGGATGGTTACGGGCACGGCCTGGTGCCGTCCGCGCGGGCCGCGCTGGCCGGCGGCGCGACCTGGCTCGGGGTCGCGTTCCTGGAGGAGGCGCTGGCGCTGCGCGCGGCCGGGATCACCGCTCCGGTGCTGTCCTGGCTGGCCACACCGGGCGAGGACGTCGCCGCGGGGGTGGCCGCGGGCGTCGACCTGTCCGCGAGCGCACCGTGGACGGTCGCCGAGCTCGCCGCCGCGGCCCGGGACGCCGGCCGCCCGGCCCGGGTGCACCTGAAGATCGACACCGGGCTGTCCCGGGCCGGCGCTCCCGCCGCGGACTGGCCCGACCTGGTCACCGCCGCCGCCAAGGCCGCGGCCGCGGGAGAGGTGCAGGTCGTCGCCATCTGGAGCCACTTCGCGTACGCGGACGCGCCCGGGCATCCGACCATCGCCCGGCAGGTCGCCGAGTTCGCCGACGCGGTCGAGGTGGCCAGGCGGCTCGGCGTCGACCCGCCGCTGCGGCACCTGGCCAACTCCGCGGCCACGCTGACCCTGCCGGCCGCGCACTTCGACGTGGTGCGGCCGGGCATCGCGGTCTACGGGCTGACCCCGGTGCCGCCCGAGTGGCACGGGCTCACCCCGGCGATGACGCTGCGCTCGTCGGTCGCACTGGCCAAGCGGGTGCCGGCCGGCAGCGGCGTCTCGTACGGGCACGCCTACACGACCGACCGGGAGACCGGCCTCGCCCTGGTCCCGCTCGGGTACGCCGACGGGGTGCCACGCAACGCGACCTCGATCGGCCCGGTGCTGCTCGGCGGCCGGCGGCGGACGATCTCCGGCCGGGTGTGCATGGACCAGTTCATCGTCGACGTCGGCGACGACGCGGTCGCCGCCGGGGACGAGGTCGTCCTGTTCGGCCCGGGTCGGGACGGCGAGCCCACCGCGCAGGACTGGGCCGACGCGACCGGGACGATCTCGTACGAGATCGTGAGCAGGGTCGGGGCCAGGGTGCCGCGCTCGTACCGGGGCCGGGTGCCGTGAGGAAACGCGGCGTCCTCGGCATCGCGGCCGGGGTGGCCGGCCTGGTCGCCGCGGGCGCGGCGGTCGGCGTGGCGACCGAGAAGTACGCGATCGGCCGGATCCGGGCCCGGCCCGACCCGGAGGCCGACCAGCCGTACGGGCAGCTCCACCCGGACCGGACCAGCGTGGTGCTGACCGAGGACGGGGTACCGCTCGCGGTCGAGGAGGTCGGCCCGGTCGACGCGCCGCTGACCGTCGTGTTCGCGCACGGGCTGGCGCTCGCCCTGGGCTCCTGGCACTACCAGTGGCTCGGTCTGGCCGACATGACCCGCCCGCGGCTGCGGATGGTGTTCTACGACCAGCGCTCGCACGGGCGGTCCGGCCGCGCGCCGGCCGGGACCGTGACGATCGACCGGCTCGGCGACGACCTCCACCAGGTGCTGGCCGAGGTCGCACCGACCGGGCCGGTGGTGCTGGTCGGCCACTCGATGGGCGGGATGGCCGTGATGTCGCTGGTCGACCGGCACCCGGAGCTGTTCGGGCCGCGGGTGATCGGGGTGGCGCTGATCTCGACGTCGACCGGTGGGCTGGCCGAGGTCAGCTTCGGGCTGCCGGCGGTGACCGCCCGCCTGCGCACCCCGGTCATGCCGCTGCTGCTGCGGACGATGCGGTCCCGGGCCGGGTTGATCGAGCGCGGCCGGAAGGTCGGCGCCGACCTCGCCTGGCTGGTGACCCGGCACTACTCGTTCGGCTCGGCCGCGGTGTCGCCGGCGCTGGTCGACTACGTGGAGGGGCTCATCGCCGGCACCCCGGTCGACGTGGTCGCCGACTTCTTCCCGGCGCTGACCGCGCACGACAAGATCAGCTCGCTGCCCCGGCTGGCCGGGCTGGAGATCCTCATCGTGGTCGGCGAGAAGGACCTGCTCACGCCGGAGGAGCACAGCCGGCGGATGACCGACTTGCTGCCGCACGCCGAGCTGCTCGTGCTCGACGGCGCCGGGCACCTGGCGATGATGGAACGGCCGGCCCTGGTCAACCTGCGGCTGCGGGCGTTCCTGCACCGGGCGTACCGGGCCGCGGCCAGCGGCCCGCACCGGGGCGTGCGGTGAGGCGGACCCGGCTCGACCCGGTCTCGCTGCAGGTCTTCGCGCGCGCGGCCGAGTGCCCGAGCTGGGCCGGGCTGGCCGCTGCGGCGCAGGACTGCGTCGCCTGTCCGGAGCTGGTCGCGGGCCGGACGACCGTGGTGGTCGGCGACGCCCCGGCCGGCGCGCGGCTGGCGCTGGTCGGCGAGGCGCCCGGCGCCGAGGAGGACCGCACCGGCCGGCCGTTCGTCGGCAAGGCCGGGCTGCTGCTCGACCGGCTGCTGGCCGAGGCCGACCTGGACCGGTCCGGGGTCGCCGTGCTGAACGTGCTGCAGTGCCGGCCGCCGGGCAACCGCCCGCCGACCACCACCGAGGCGATCCGCTGCCGCGGCTGGCTGGAGCGCAAGCTCCACCTGCTCGCGCCCGAGCTGGTCGTCACGCTCGGCCTGTCCGCGGCCACCGCGTTCCTCGGCCGCGGCGTCACGCTGGCGTCGGTCCGCGGCGAGGTGCACGAGGTCGACGGTCGCCGGGTCCTGCCGACCTACCATCCGTCGGCGGCGATCCGGTTCGGCCCGAACGGCGCCCCGCTCGCCGCGCTGCGCGCCGACCTGCGCGCCGCGGCCGCGCTGCTCACTTGACCGAGGTGAACTGCAGCGAGCCGAGTACGGACTTGCAGCCGCGGGTGATGTCGGCCGCCTTGTCCTTCCACTGGCAGTTGACCTGCAGCTCGTTGCGACCGCGGAAGACGAAGTAGACGTCCGACTCCAGGCCGGAGGAGTCCTGGCTGGCGTGGTAGCCGAAGCTGCGGGCGCCGTCCACGGCGGTCTTGTCGGCCGAGGTCGACTTGAACGTGAAGCCCTGCTGGGACAGCTGCCCGAGCACCTGCCTCAGCTCGCCCTCCAGCGTGTCGTCGGAGATCCCGTCGGTGTCCCGGCGCAGCTCGTACACGCTGACGATGATGAGGTCGCGCTCGCCGACCGCGACCGCCGAGCGGTATTTCTCCTGCCCGATGCTGGCGGACACCGACACCGACGAGGAGACGTCCTGGAAGCCCGCCGGCATGACGAAGCAGTACGGCGAGCCGGCCGGCGAGATCTTCGCCCCGGCGCAGCTGAGCTTCTGCCGGCCCGGGTCGCTCGGGCTCGCGCTCGGGCTCCGGCTGGCGGACGCGCTCGGGGCGCCGCCCAGCCTGGCGGCGTTCGCGGCCGGCTGGCCGGTGCCGGTGACCGTGCTGGCACAGCCGGCGAGCAGTCCGCAGAGGCCGATCAGGGCAACGGCGAAGCGTCGGCGCATGGCGCTTACCGTATCCGCGCCCGGCTCGGGTCCGCGCATCGCGCCGACCGGCCGCGGCAATGGGTGAGCGGATAGGCTCGGTCCGTGCCCGAGGGCGGGGCGGCGGACCGGGGGGCGCTCGGGGGGCGGCATCCCCCCGACTGGGAGCTGACCCGGATGCGCTGGTGGCACATCGAGCCGGTGCTCCGGTTGGAGCACGAGCTGTTCCCGGAGGAGGCCTGGTCGGCGGCCGCGTTCTGGAACGAGCTGGCCGAGAGCGACACCCGGCACTACGTGGTCGCGCTGCTCGACGGCGTGGTCGTCGGGTACGCCGGGCTGGCGACCTTCGGCGACGAGGCGCACGTGCTCACGATCGGCGTCACGCAGACCGTGCAGCACGGCGGCATCGGCACCGCGCTGCTGCGGGACCTGCTGGCCGCGGCCGGTCCGCGTCGGGTCCTGCTCGACGTCCGGGTGGACAACGCCGTGGCCCAGCGGCTGTACGAGCGGCACGGGTTCGTCCCGGTCGGCCGGCGCCGCCGCTACTACCAACCCAGCGGCACCGACGCGCTCGTGATGGCCCGGGAGACGGCAACCTGACCCGGGTCCCGACTGGTCCTGTGGGGTGACCGAGGAGGGGCCGATGGCCGACCGGAGCGGGTTCGACGAGTTCGTCGCGACCCGGTCGCCGGCGCTGCTGCGGACCGCGTACCTGCTGACCGGCGACCACGGGCTGGCCGAGGACCTGCTGCAGACCGCGCTCGCGAAGTGCTGGTTCGCCTGGGGGCGGATCGACGGGCCACCGGAGCCGTACGTGCGGCGCGCGCTGGCCACGACGTACGCGACCTGGTGGCGGCGGAAGTGGCGGGCCGAGCGGCCGGCCAGCGCGCTGCCGGAGCGCGCCGACCCGGCCGCGACCACGCCGGTCGAGGACCGGGACGCGCTGTGGCGGGCGCTCGCCGAGCTGCCGCGCCGGCAGCGGGCGGTCGTCGTGCTGCGCTACTACGAGGACCTCTCCGAGGCCGAGACCGCGACCACGCTCGGGATCAGCACCGGCACGGTGAAGAGCCAGTCGGCCAAGGCGCTGGCGGCGCTGCGCCGGGACGCCGGCCTCGCCCGCACGATGGGAGGAGAGCAGTGATCGAGAACGACCTCCGCGACCTGCTGACCGCCCGCGCCGGGTCCGCCCCCGACAACCCGGCCCGGATGCAGGAGGTGCACGCCCGGGTGGCCCGGATCCGCCACCGCCGGACCGTAGGGGCGGCGCTCGCCCTCGTCCTGCTGGCCGTCGCCGGGATCGCGCTGCTCCGGCTGCCCGGCCGACCGGACGCGCTGCCGCCGTCGACCCCGGGCCTGCCGGCCCCGCCGTACTTCGTCCGCGGGGGCGGGCAGGTGCCCGCAGTCCCCGGTTACACCTTCACCGCCGTGCGGCCGATCAGTGGTCCGTTCGACGACTTGCTGATCGTGGGCGGGTCGCCGCCGGTCCGGCAGCTCATCGTCGTGCGCTGTCCGCGTCCCGGCCGCCTGGTCGTCCGCAACACCGACGGCGCCAGCGTGACCGTCCCCTGCGACACGAGGGTCGCCGACCACGCCGAGGGTGGGGCGATGGTGGATCCCGGCGAGGCCGATCGGTTGTTCGCGCAGTCCTCGGACGTGACCAGCAACGTCCGGTACGAGCCGAGCGGTCCCGGGGACTGGGTCGTGGGCATCCTGGAGGCGTCGGCTCCGGACGAGCTGCCGCCGCTCGCGTCCGAGCCGCAGCGGCCGGTGGCGAACGGCGTCGACCACCCGGACGGGCAGGCAACCGTCACGTTCACCGTGCCGAAACCGCCGGCCAACGCCGACCCACAATACGGGTTCTCGGTGACTGCAGACTGTCTCGCGGGCGTCCGGCTGGTCCTGACCTTCCCGCGCGGTTCGTTGCCCACGCTGGTGTGCGACGCCGCCCACGGCCAGACCAACGGCAGGGTCGGGATGCCGGTCAGCAAGGCCGAGATGGCCCGGCTGGGGCTGCGGGTCGGTGACCGGGTCACGCTGACGATCCGGTCCGTCGGGGCGCACCGGGACCAGTGGCGGCTCTACCCGATCACCCAGTGAGCGACAGCGCTCAGACGAGGCGGCGGTCGGTGGCCCAGCGGGACAGCTCGTACCGGTTGGACAGCTGCAGCTTGCGCAGCACGCTCGACACGTGCGTCTCGACGGTCTTGACCGAGATGAACAGGCGCGAGGCGATCTCCTTGTACGCGTACCCGCGGGCGAGCAGGCGGAGCACCTCACGCTCCCGCTGGGTCAGCTGGTCGAGCTCGGGATCGAGATCCCGGGACGCCTCCGGCCGGGTGAACGCGTCCAGCACGAAGCCGGCCAGCCGGGGCGAGAACACCGCGTCGCCGTCCTTGACCCGGCGGACCGCGGCGCCGAGGTCGGGGCCGGAGATCGTCTTGGTCACGTAGCCGCGGGCGCCCGCCCGGATCACCCCGATCACGTCCTCGGCGGCATCGCTGACCGACAGCGCCAGGAACCGCACGTCCGCGTCCTTGACCTGCTCCAGCACGGCCTTGCCGCCGCCGTCGGGCATGTGCACGTCGAGCAGCACGACATCCGGCTTGGTGCGGGCGATCACCGCCACCGCCTCGCCGACGCCGCCGGCCTCGCCGACGATCTCCACCCCGCTGTCCGTGGCCAGCTCGGCCCGGACGCCGGAGCGGAACATCGAATGGTCGTCGACCAGCACGACGCGCACCGGCCGGGCCTCCGGCTGCGCCGGCCCGGTCTGCGGGCCCTCCGCCTCGCTCATGTGGTGCTCCTGTCCATGGTCAGCTCGACCTCCGTACCGGCACCGACGGTGCTGCGGATCATCGCCTTGCCGCCGTGCCGTTCCATCCGTCCGACGATCGACCCGCGCACGCCGTGCCGGTCCTCGTCGACCAGGTCCGGGTCGAAGCCGGCGCCGCGGTCCCGGACGAACACGGTGACCTCGGCCGGCTCGACCTCCGCGTACAGCGAGATGGTGCCGACGCCGGCGTGCTTGGCCGCGTTGACCAGCGCCTCCCGGGTCGCCTGGACCACGGCGCCGAGCCGGTCGTCCACCTCGGCGTCGCCGACGACCACGCTCTCGACCTGCACCACGTACGCGTCCTCCACCTCGCCGGCGACCGCCTCCAGAGCGGCGGCGAGCCTCGACTCCTGCCGGTCCTCCGGACGGTAGAGCCAGGTCCGCAGCTCGCGCTCCTGGCCACGGGCCAGCCGGGCCACCTCGCGCGGCTCGTCGGAGTGCCGCTGGATCAGCGCCAGCGTCTGCAGCACCGAGTCGTGCAGGTGGGCGGCCAGGTCGGCGCGCTCCTGGGAGCGGATCCGCTCCCGGCGCTCCTCGGTCAGCTCGGCGACCAGCCGCCACCACAGCGGGGCGGTCAGCAGGGCCAGCCCGGCCAGCACCGCGACGCCGGCGACCAGCCCGTCCCGGGCGGCCGACAGCGTGCCGGACAGCAGCAGGAACGAGCCGACGCCCGCCGCGACCAGGATCGCGCCGCCGGCGAACCGGACGATCGCGATCGAGCGGCGGGTCGGCTCGGCCTCGAACAGGGAGATCCGGCGCCAGCGGTCCCGCTGGTCCTTGTCCGCCTGGCTCCACAGCACGGCCAGGCCGGCGCCGGCCAGCAGCAGCGGGACGAGCAGGATGTTGTTGCCGAGGATCGGTACGCCGCGGGCCAGCAGCAGGCCGCCGGCGGCGACCGCGACCAGGGCGACCGCGGTGCCGCGCTCGAACGCCCGTCGGCGGGGGCGTGGCGGGGAGTCCGGGGCGACCGGCTGCTGCGGGACCACGGCCCACAGCGCCAGGTAGACCACGAGGCCGAAGCCGTTGAACGCCGCGAGGACGGCGAAGGCGATGCGGACGTAGAGCGGCTTGACCGCGAGGTGGTTCGCGAGGCCCTGGGCGACGCCGGCGACCACGCGACCGTCGGCCGCGCGGTAGAGCCGGGGCGGCGGGGCCGCGAGCTGCACTCTCTCCTGCTTCCCTCGTACGGGTGGTTCCTGGTCGATGGTTGCATCGGCACCGGCCCGGCGACCACGGGGAGGTCCCCGGTCTTGCGTACCAGGGTTCGCTCAGGGCCATCCCCCATACCGCCGACCGCCCGCCGGCCGCACGATCTCCTCATGACCGAGCACGACCCCGCGCCGAGCCCAGCCCAGCCCTCCGTCCCGACGTCCCCCAGCTCCCCACCCCACGACCTCCCCGCCGATCCCTCGGCGCCCGACCCGTCGGCTGCCGCCACGCCGGCCGACCTGCCGCCGGCCGACCTGCCGCCGGCCGACCTGCCGGCGGAGAACGCCGCGCCGGCCGAGGTGCCGGCGGACGTGCCGGCGGACGAGGCGGCGGACGAGGTGCCGGCGGACGGCGCGGCGGACCGGGTGCCGGCGGACGGGGTGCCGGCGGATGGGGTGCCGGCGGATGGGGTGCCGGCGGATGGGGTGCCGGCGGACGGGGTGCCGGCGGATGGGGTGCCGGCGGATGGGGTGCCGGCCGACGAGGTGCCGGCGGGGAACGGAATGCCGCCCGGGGCTGGGGTCCCGCCCGGTGGGGCTACGGCGACCGATGGGGCGGTGCCGCCTGGGCCCGTGCCGTCGGGGCCGGTGCCACCTGGGGGCGCCGTACCGCCTGGTGGGGCTGTGCCGTCGGGGGCGGTGCCACCTGGGGGCGCCGTACCGCCTGGTGGGGCTGTGCCGCCTGGGGCGGTGCCACCTGGGGGCGCTGTGCCGCCTGGGGCGGTGCCACCTGGGGGCGCTGTGCCGCCTGGGGCTGTGCCGCCTGGGGGCGCCGGCCGCCGGCGGTGCCGCCGGGGGCGTGCGCCTGTGTGCCGCCTGGGGGCGCCGTGCCGCCGGGGGCGGGCCACCTGGGGCGCTGTGCCGCCTGGCGGCGCCTGGGGGCCCGTGCCGCCCCGTGGGGCGACGGCGGCCGGTGGGGTCTGGGGGCCGTTCACCGGCCGGCGGCTGGCTCGGAGCTCGCAGCGGAAGGTGATCGCCGGGGTCGCCGGCGGGCTGGGGGAGTACACCGGTATCGACCCGGTGCTGTTCCGCGTGCTGTTCGCGGTGCTCACCCTGTTCGGCGGCAGCGGGATCCTGCTCTACGCCGTCGCCTGGCTGTTCATGCCGGCCGACGACCAGCCGGTCTCCCCGGTCGAGTCGCTCATCCACCGCGGCCCGGGCGGCGGCAACCGCGCCCGCGACGCCGCGGCCGCCGGCGCGCTCGTCGTCGCCGGCCTCGTCCTGGCCGGCGTGCTCACCTTCGGCGACGCCCGCGACCTGGCTCTGGTGCTGGTCGTCGTCGGCGGCGGCTTCTTCCTGATCCGCAACCTGCAGGAGCGGCGCGAGGGCGGCCCGCCGCTGCCGGCGGCCCCGGAGCCGCCGCCGCCGGCCGCGTACGAGACCCCGCTGCCGACCTACCAGCCGCAGCCGGCCTACCAGCCGGCCTACTCACCACAGCCGGCCTACTCACCGCAGCCGGCCTACGAGCCGCCGGCGCCGACGGTGACCCTGCCGCCGCCACCGGCTCCGCCGCCCCCGCGCGAGCACTCCGTGCTCGGCATGCTGACGCTCAGCCTGCTGCTGGTCGTGCTCGGCGTCGCCGCGGCCCTCACCGCGGGCGGCGCGATCGACCCGGAGCCCGACGACCTGCTCGCGGTCGCGGTCGGCACGATCGGCGCCGGCCTGCTCGTCGGCGCCTGGTTCGGCCGGGCCCGCTGGCTGACCTGGCTCGGCCTGCCGCTGCTGGTCGCGCTCATCGTGGTCAGCGCGTCGAACGTGTCGCTCAAGGGCGGCGTCGGCGAACGGCGGTACGAGCCGGCGACCGCCGCCGAGATCGACCCCTCGTACCGCATCGGCGTCGGCACCCTCAGCCTCGACCTGTCCGACGTCGACTTCTCCGAGCAGCTGGTGCGGACGAAGGTCTCGGCCGGCGTCGGCACCGTCGAGGTGATCCTGCCGCGGAACGTGGACGTGAGCATCGACGGCCGGGCCGGGATCGGCGCGGTCGACCTGCTCGGTCAGGTGACGAACGGGACCTCGGCGACCCGCACGGTGGTCGACCACGGCCCCGGCGGCGACGGCACGATCGACCTGACGTTGGATCTGGACGTGAGCATCGGCCGGGTGGAGGTGGACCGTGCGGCGGCATGACCTGGACGTGCTGTCCCTGGTGGTCGGGCTGTTCTTGGTCGGCTCGGCGCTGATCTGGGGACTGTCCGATGACCCCGGCAACCTGACCGACAGCTGGCCGCTGCCGACGCTGCTCATCGTCGTCGGCGCGGTCGGTCTGGGCGCCAGCCTGCTCCGGCGCCGGGACGACCCGGGCGACTGACCCCTTACTCTCGACGCCGCGGTGCACGGTCCGCGCTGCCGGGAAGGAGGGTGGATGACGTCGCAGGACGATCTCGCCCTGCTCAAGGGGATGCACCAGCGGGGCGAGATCACCGACGCGCAGTACGACGTGCTGCGCCGGCACGTGCTGTGGGGGACGCCACTGCCGCAGCCCAGCGACGACGTGCCGGCGCCGCGCGCGGCCGCCGACCCGGCGGACGGGTACGTGCCCGGGGCCGCGACCGTCGGGCCCGACCGTTATCCGGAGGTCGGGGCCGCGCGCCATACGTCTGGTCGGTACGCGGGGGAGCCGGGCGGGGGGTGGCATCCGATGGGTGCGGGGGAGTCTGCGGGTCCGCCGGCGCGGCGGTACACGTCGCGCCGGGAGCGCCGGGAGGCGGAAGAGGCGGGCCAGGCCCCGCCCACCTACCTCCCCCCGGCCACCGCACCCCCGCCCCCGGCCGGCACCCG
Source organism: uncultured Actinomycetota bacterium (assembly GCA_963803135.1). Classification (GTDB taxonomy): domain Bacteria; phylum Actinomycetota; class Actinomycetes; order Mycobacteriales; family CADCTP01; genus CADCTP01. Next base: position 75,230 of record CAWDLH010000003.1, read on the forward strand.
TCGCTCCCGCCATCGCCGGGCCGACCGCACCGACGACACCTTCCCGCCGCCCACCCCACCGGGCCCCACCTCCGACAGCGCCACCACGCCGCCCGCCGCCCGCCACTGGCCCGAGCCGGACCGCGCCGCCGCCCCGCCGGTGAGCAGGGATGCGCCCCGGCACCGTCCGTCCGCGGACCGCGCCGACGCCCCGCCGGTCGGCGCCGACCGACCCGCCCGCCGCTGGCCCGAGCCGGACCGCGCCGACGCCCCGCCGGTGACCAGGGATGCGCCCCGCCACTGGCATCGCCCCGACCCGGATGCCGAGCTGGAGTCGGGCGAGCTGGTGACCCGCCGCGGCCGGCGCCCGGGCGAGGACGGTCCACCCACCGGCGGGACGGGCGGGCGGCCGCGGGAAGAGGACGGTGCGCGGCGGCCGCACCGGCGGTCGGTGTTCGCGGTGCTCGCGAGCGTCGTGCTGGCGCTGGCCCTGGCCGCCGGCGGGGTCTACTGGTTCGTCCTGCGGACCAACGGCCCGCCGCCGGCCGCGTACGCGCGGGAGGCCTGCGGCGTCGTCCACGACTGGCAGCAGTCTGTCGACTCCAGCAACGCGACGCTGATCAACCAGATCTCCCGCCAGCAGGACAAGACGACCGTCCGCTCCGACGTCACCACGTACTACACGACCATCGCCGGCCGCACGGACCAGTTGCGCACCGCGATCCTCGGCCTCGGCGCCGCCGACATCACCGGCGGCCGGGAGTACGCGGACTCGCTCGCCGCGGCGGTCGGCGACCAGGCGGCCGGGCTGCGCCGGCTGGCCGACCGGGCCGGCCGCCTCGACCCCGCCGCGCCCGCGTTCACGACCGACCTGCAGACCGTCCTCACCGGCGCCGACGCCGCGGTCAGCGCGGTCACCGCCGCCCTCGCCCGCCCCGCCGCCGGCGTCACCACCGAGTTGCGCACCACCCTGTCGAACGAGCCGGCCTGCGTCCCCTACGTCGGCTGACTCACTCCCACTCGATCGTGCCGGGCGGCTTCGACGTCACGTCGAGGACGACGCGGTTGACCTCGCGCACCTCGTTGGTGATCCGGGTCGAGATCCGCTCCAGCACCTCGTACGGCACCCGTGTCCAGTCCGCGGTCATCGCGTCCTCGGAGGAGACCGGCCGCAGCACGATCGGGTGTCCATAGGTCCGCCCGTCGCCCTGCACGCCCACCGATCGCACGTCCGCGAGCAGCACCACCGGGCACTGCCAGATGTCCCGGTCGAGCCCGGCCGCGGACAGCTCGGCGCGGGCGATCGCGTCGGCCGAGCGCAGCACCGACAGGCGGGACGCGGTGACCGCGCCGACGATCCGGATCGCCAGCCCCGGCCCGGGGAACGGCTGCCGCCACACGATCTGCTCGGGCAGCCCGAGCTGCAGCCCGACCCGGCGCACCTCGTCCTTGAACAGCGTCCGCAACGGCTCGACGAGGGAGAACTGCAGGTCGTCCGGCAGCCCGCCGACGTTGTGGTGCGACTTGATCGTCGCCGCCCCGGAGCCACCGCCGGACTCGACCACGTCGGGGTAGAGCGTCCCCTGCACGAGGAACTCGACGCCCTCGGCCGCGGCGACCGACCGGGCCGCCCCCTCGAACGCGCGGATGAACTCCCGCCCGACGACCTTCCGCTTCTCCTCGGGGTCGGCCACCCCGTCGAGCGCCTCGAGGAACCGCCCCGCGGCGTCGACGACGTGCAGGCGGACCCCGGTCGCCGCGACGAAGTCCTCCTCCACCTGCTCGGCCTCGCCGAGCCGCAGCAGCCCGTGGTCCACGAAGACACAGGTGAGCTGGTCGCCGACGGCCCGCTGCACGAGCGCCGCCGCGACCGCCGAGTCGACCCCGCCGGACAGCCCGCAGATCACCCGCTTCCCGCCGACCTGGGCGCGGATCGCGGCGACCTGCTCCTCGACGATGCCCGCCGCCGTCCACAGTGGACGGCAACCGGCCCCCTCGTACAGGAACCGCTCGAGGATCGCCTGCCCGCCGGCGGTGTGCAGCACCTCGGGGTGGAACTGCACGCCGAACAGCCCGCGGGACGGGTCCTCGAACGCGGCCACCGGACTGTCCGGTGTGGACGCCGTGACCGCGAACCCCGGCGGCGGCGCGGACACCGCGTCGCCGTGCGACATCCAGACCGGGCCCGGCGCGAAGCCGAGCACCCCGCCGGAGCCGACCACCGACAGCGGCGTGCGGCCGAACTCCGACCTGCCGGTGCGGGCCACGGTGCCGCCGAGCGCCTGCGCCATCGCCTGGAACCCGTAGCAGATGCCGAGCGTCGGCACGCCGGCCCGGACGAGCTCGCCCGGCGCCTGCGGCGCACCCGGCGCGTACACCGAGGCCGGGCCGCCGGAGAGGATGACCGCCTTGGGCTTGCGGGCCAGGATCTCGGCCACCGGGGCGTCGTGCGGGACGATCTCGGAGTAGACCTTCGCCTCGCGGACGCGACGGGCGATCAGCTGGGCGTACTGGGCGCCGTAGTCGACGACGAGGACCAGGTCGGCCGTGGGATCAACCGTCACCCGGACGAGCTTAGAGCCTGCACAGAGGTGGGACCGTGTGACGGAGAAAGGGATCGGGTACACACTCGGACCGACAAGGGAGGAATTCCGTTGAAGATCGGTGCAAGCCTGTTCGTGTTCGCGGTCGGGGCCATTCTCACCTTCGCGGTGGACTGGTCGCCCAGCGGCATCGACCTGGCCACGGTCGGGATCATTCTCATGATCGTCGGCGGCATCCTGTTCCTGCTCTCGCTGATCATCCTCGCCACCCGCACCAACCGGGGCGAGCCGATCGAGCAGGGCGGGATCGTGGAGGAGCGGCGCATCTACACCGACGACGACCTGCCGTAGCCGGTTGGCACGGACGCGGGTCTGGCGGAAGGGGGTCCTCGAGAGCGAGGACTTCCCGATCGAGCGCGTCTCCGACTACCTCGAGCAGGAGGACACGGTCGTCTGGGCCGACCTCTGCGTCCCGGACCAGGACGACCTGCAGGCGGTCGCGGACGAGCTGGGTCTCGATCCGCTCGCCGTCGAGGACGCGGTGGAGCGGCACGAGCGGCCGAAGGTCGATCGCTACCCGACCCACCTGTTCGTCAACGCGTACGCGACCGCGATCGTCGGCGACGGACAGCTGCGATCGGCGAAGGTCTCGGCGTTCGTGCTGCCCCGGGCCCTGGTGACGGTCCGGCACGAGGCCTGGTTCGACATCGAGCAGGTCGTCCGGACCTGGGACGACAACGCCGAGCTCTCCGAGTACGGTCCGGCCTCGCTCCTCTACGGCCTGCTGGACGTGATCGTCGACGGCCACTTCGACACTGTGCAGCGGATGGACGACCGGGTCGAGGACATCGAGGACGAGCTGTTCGCCGAGCGCCCGCAGATGGACGTGCAGCGGGCCACGTACGAGCTGCGCAAGACGCTGGTGCGGCTGCGCAAGCTGATCCTGCCGATGCGGGAGGTCATCGGGTCGCTGCTGCACAACGAGGCGGCGAAGCACGGGGCCGAGATGACCGAGCGATACCAGGACCTGTACGACCACGTGCTGCGGGCCACCGAGTGGGCGGACGGCCTGCGCGACCTGATCACCACGATCTTCGAGACGAACCTGTCCCTGGCCGACGCGCGGCTCAACCAGGTGGTGAAGCGGCTGTCCGGGTGGGCGGCGATCATCGCGGTGCCGACCGCGGTGACCGGGTTCTACGGGCAGAACGTGCCCTACCCCGGGTTCGGGCAGTGGTGGGGGTTCGTGGTCGGCTCGCTGATCACGCTGCTGCTGGCGGGCGGCTGCTACGTCGGCTTCCGGCGCAAGGGCTGGCTGTAGGACTCAGCCGGCCACCGTGAGCTCGACCTTCTGGAACTCCTTCACGCTCGAGTAGCCGCACTTCGCCATCGCCCGCCGCAGCGCGCCGAAGATGTTCCGGGCGCCGGACGCGTCCGCGGTCGGGCCGAGCAGCACCTCGGACAGCGCCGGCGGCCGGTTTCCCTCCCCGGAGGTCTCCAGCTGGTCGCGCGACCAGTGCAGCCTGGACCGGGGCAGCTTGGGATGCGAGACCGACGCGTCCCAGTACCAGCCGGCACCGGGCGCCTCGGCCGCCAGCGCCAGCGGCTCGCCGAGCATGACCGCGTCGGCGCCGCAGGCGACCGCCTTGGCCGCGTCGCCGCCGGTCATCACGTCCCCGTACGCGACCAGGTGCACGTACCGACCGCCGGTCTCGTCCAGGTAGTCGCGCCGCGCGGCGGCCGCGTCCGCGATCGCCGTCGCCATCGGCACCTCGATGCCGAGCACCTCGTGGGTGGTGGAGCCGGGGTGGGCCCCGTAGCCGACGATCACGCCGGCCGCGCCGGTGCGCATCAGGTGCAGCGCGGTCTGGTAGTCGCCGCAGCCGCCGACCACCACCGGGATGTCCAGCAGCGCGATGAACGTCTTGAGGTTGAGCGGCTCCCGGCCCGCGGCCACGTGCTCGGCCGAGATCACGGTGCCCTGGATGACGAGCACGTCCACGCCGGCGTCCAGCGCGGTGTTCGCGAAGACCAGGGCGTGCTGCGGGGAGAACCGGACCGCGGTGCGGGCGCCGGTGCCGCGGATCTCCTCGATCCGGGCGGCGACCAGCTCCGGCCGCACCGGCGCCGCGTACGCGTCCCGGACCACCCGCTGCGCCGCCAGCCGGTCGCCCTCGGCGGCCTCGACGATCCGGGCCAGCACCGGCTCCGGCTCCTCGTACCGGGTCCAGAGGCCCTCGCCGTTGAGCACGGCCAGGCCGCCGAGCTTGTCCACCACCGCGGCCGTGGTCGGCGAGACGACCGCGTCCGAGGGGGCGACCATGAGCGGCAGGTCCATCCGGTGCGCGTCCAGCTGCCAGGCGATCGAGACGTCCGCCGAGCCCCTCGTCCGCCGGGACGGCACCAGCGTCAGGTCGTCCAGGTGGTAACCGCGGCGGGCAGTCTTGCCCATGCCGATCTCCACGACGTCGCGCAAAACCGGTCCTCCTGCCCGTACGGGTCTCAGCGGCCGGGGTAGTTGGGCGCCTCGATCGTCATCTGGATGTCGTGCGGGTGGCTCTCCTTGAGCCCGGCGGCCGTGATCCGGACCAGCTGAGCCTTCTGTTGCAGATCCGCGATGGTCGCACATCCGGCGTAGCCCATCCCAGCCCGCAGCCCGCCGACGAGCTGGTGCGCCACCGCGGCGAGCGGCCCGCGGTAGGGCACCTGGCCCTCGATCCCCTCCGGGACCAGCTTGTCCTCGTCCAGCACGCCGGCCTGGAAGTAGCGGTCCTTCGAGTACGACCGGATGGAGCCGCGGGACTGCATCGCCCCGATCGAGCCCATCCCGCGGTAGGTCTTGTACTGCTTGCCGTTGATGAAGATCAGCTCGCCCGGGGTCTCGTCGCAGCCGGCCAGCAGGGTGCCGAGCATGACGCTGTCCGCGCCGGCGGCGATCGCCTTCGGGATGTCCCCGGAGTACTTCAGGCCGCCGTCGCCGATCACCGGCACCCCGGCCGGGCGGCAGGCCAGCGCCGCGTCGTAGATCGCGCTCACCTGCGGCACGCCGACGCCGGCGACGACCCGGGTGGTGCAGATCGAGCCGGGACCGACGCCGACCTTCACCGCGTCCGCGCCCGCGTCGACCAGCGCCTGCGCGCCCGCCCTGGTGGCCACGTTGCCGCCGACGACCTGCGCCGCGGTGTCCCGCTTGAGCCGGGCGACGGCCTCCAGCACGGCAAGGGAGTGGCCGTGCGCGGTGTCCACCACGACCACGTCCACGCCGGCGTCGATCAGCGCCATGGCCCGCTTGTAGCCGTCGTCGCCGACCCCGACCGCGGCGCCGACCACCAGCCGGCCGTGCGCGTCCTTGGTGGCCAGCGGGTATGCCTCCGACTTCGTGAAGTCCTTGACGGTGATCAGCCCCCGCAGCCGGCCGGCGTCGTCGACCAGCGGCAGCTTCTCCACCTTGTGCCGGCGCAGCAGCGCCAGCGCGTCGTCCTTCGACACCCCGACCGGCGCGGTCACCAGCGGCAACGGCGTCATGACCTCGTGCACCGGCCGGGCCATGTCGGTCTCGAAGCGGGTGTCGCGGTTGGTCACGATGCCGACCAGCACGCCGTCGGTGTCGATGACCGGCACGCCGGAGATCCGGTAGCGGGCGCACAGCGTGTCGACGTCGGCCAGGGTCGCGTCCGGCCCGCAGGTGACCGGGTTGCTCACCATGCCCGCCTCGGACCGCTTCACCAGGTCCACCATCGACGCCTGGTCCTCGACCGACAGGTTGCGGTGCAGCACGCCGACGCCGCCCTGGCGAGCCATCGCGATCGCCATCCTGGCCTCGGTGACCGTGTCCATCGCGCTGCTCAGCAGCGGGATCCGGACGGTGATCTCCCTCGTCAACCGGGCCGCCGTGGTCGCCTCGCCGGGCATCACGTCGGATGCGGCCGGGAGCAGCAGGACGTCGTCGAACGTCAGGCCGATCGGCGCGAACTTGTCCGGGAGGGAGACGTCCATGGCACCTCTTCCGGGAGTGGGGGCGGTAACCAATCGTACCGGCGGACGGGTGAACGGTTACCGCACCGGCTCCCGGACCGGCTACCGTGAGCAAGGTGACGGACGATTCGCCCCTGGACCCGTTCCTCGGCGACCCGGCCGACCCGGCCGCGGCGCTCGCGGACATCGAGGACTCCGACGGGATCGACGCCCCCCTCACCCCTACCGAGCGGGAGGATGTTCTCGCCGACATCGAGGACCTGGACATCTTCCAGGCGCTGCTCGCCCTGCGCGGGCTGCGTGGCATCGTGGTCGAGTGTGCGGACTGCGGTGAGTCGCATTTCTTCGGGTGGGACCTGATGCGCAGCAACCTGCATCACCTGCTCGAAGTGGGACGCACGCGGGTGCACGAGCCGGCGTACAACCCGGATCCGGCTCGCTACGTCACGTGGGAGTACGCGCGGGGCTTCGCCGACGGCGCGTTCGCCGCCGCCGAGGCCGACTCCGAGGCCTGATCCCGCTGCCCGACCGCTTCCGCCTCTGCGCGGCGGTGTACGGCCTGGTGCGCTCGGACCGGCGCCTGCTGCTGATGCGGCGGGCCGGGTCGGGTTACCGGGACGGGACGCTCGCGCTTCCGGCCGGCCACCTCGACGGGGGCGAGGACGCGGTCAGCGGGCTGGTCCGGGAGCTGGGCGAGGAGCTCGGCATCGCCGTGCACCCGGCCTCGTGCCGCCTCGCGACCGTGCTGCACAGCGGGCCGGAGGACGCCGACGACGAGGAGTACCTGAACCTGTTCTTCACGGTCGGCCGCTGGACCGGCACCCCGAAGATCCGCGAGCCCGACCGGTGCACGGAGCTGGTCTGGGCCGACCCGGCGCGGCTGCCGCCGGACGCCGTCGACTACCTGCCGGGTGTGCTCAGCGCGATCGCCCGCGGCGACCCGCTGGTGCTGGCGGGCTGGGGGCCGGGTTAGGAGACCAGGCCCCGGCGGAATCCGTGGGCGACGGCCTGGGCGCGGTCGTTCACGCCGAGCTTGCGGAACAGCCGGCGGGCGTGGGTCTTGACCGTGTCCTCGGAGAGGAACAGCTCCTTGCCGATCTCCCCGTTGCTCTTGCCCTCGGTCATGCCGACGAGGACCTGGAGCTCCCGGGTGGTCAGCCGCACGTCGGTGTCCTGCCGGGCCGGCTTCGGCCCGGCCAGCTCCACGCCGGCCAGCGCGTGCGCCAGCGCCGCGCAGACCTCCGCGTGCGACGCGTCCCAGCGCAGGTATCCGCGGGCCCCACAGGCGACCGCCGCGACGATGTTGGCTGTGTCGTCGGCCGCGCCGAAGACCAGCACGCAGGCCCGCGGGTGCCGGGAGACCAGCCGCCGGGTCAGCACGATCCCGGTGTCGACGGCCCGCTGCGTGCCGACCAGGACGACGTCCGGGCGCTCCCGCGGGTAGCGCTCCAGCATGTCGTCCCCGCTGGCGACGGTGTCCACCCGGTCCACGCCCGGCACGACGGACATGAACTGCGCGAGCCCGTCGCGAACCCCCCGCCGCTCGTCGCAGATGAGCACGCTGGTCACCGGAATCCTCCTCAGCGCAGGCCGCAGCTGGTCGTACATCACCCCCCGTGATGTGGAACGCCCCAGTGACTGTAGACCGTCCGGGTGATGTAGGGGAAAGCCCGGCCGGGACAGTTGCGCCGCCAGGGTCGGGGAGCGAGCGCGGGGCCTGTCGGGGAGCCTAGCCAATACTCTGACCTCTGGCGGGATCTTCTCTGAGGCTTTGTGCGGTATGGGCGCGCCGCCGTTCGCGCGCGGCCACCTCCGGCGCCCGGTCGCGCAGGATGTCGGCCAGCACCGAGTGCGCGGGAACGAGAAGGGGCATCAGGCCCATTCGGCCCGCCTCGCGTACGGCCGTTCGGAGCACTCGGACCGCCGGGCGGGTGCGACCGGCCGCGTCCAGTGCGACGCCGAGGACGAGCTCCGATTTCACGGCGTGTCGGCATGCCATGGCGGTACGTGCTGTTCGTTGCACGGACCGGCCAACCTGGACGGCGAGCTCGGGATCGCTGCCCAGCAATGCGGTCTCGGCGGTGACCCAACCGAGTCGGATCCGGGTCCGCCACGCTCCGTGATCGGCCTTCACGGCAGCCACCTGCTCGCGAGCGGGCGCCAGCCGTTCCCGGGCGAGCGTGAGCTCGTGCCGGCCGACCGCGTCGGCGACCAGACCGATGAGCGCGTCCGCCCTGGCCTCGGCGCCGGTCGCCGTGGTCAGCGCGAGCTGGTCGGCCGGCTCGGCCTCGGCGTGCCGACCGACCTGCCGCAGGTGGCTGGCGAGGCAGCTGGCGGCCAGCGAGCCGGCCGGCTCGCCGCCCGGGGCCAGCCAGCGGGCGGCGGTCCGGTAGCGGCCGAGCGCGCCGAGGCAGACGCCGGCCAGCCAACGCACCTGCTCCGGCAGCGCGTCGTCCGGGTCCAGGCCGGCCAGCGCGGACACCCCGTCGGCCGGCCGGCCGAACCAGGCCGCGCGCTCCAGGGCCGCGAGGAGCAGGCGCGGCTGCTCGCCCCACTCCATCAGGCCCCGACGGTCCGGGCGACGAGGCCGACCGCGGCCGCGAGGTCGGGGACATAGGTCACCCGGGACGGCAGCCGGCGCCCGACCCAGCCGAGACCGCCGGCGAGCACGGCGACCGGCGGGCGCAGCACCGGCAGCCCGTCCAGGACCCGCACGTCGGCCGTTCCGGGGACGTGCGCCCACACCATGACCGCGGCCGCGCCGGTCCGGCGTACCGCCGCCCCCAGCGCGGCCGCCGGGAGCGCGCCGCCCAGCAGCCGGGCGCCGATGCCCTGCTCGGCCAGCGCCGCGGCCAGCGCGGCCAGGGGCAGGCTGTGCTGCTCGTCCGGCGCGCAGGCCAGCAGCACCGGCCGACCGTTGCGGGGCTCGGGCGCGGCGCTGACCGACCGCAGCGCGCTGCCCGCGGTCTCGGTCAGCAGGTGCTCGACCTCAACGCCCTCCCCGGTCGACGCCCACCGCTCGCCCACCGCGACCAGCACCGGGCAGAGCAGGTCGGTCCAGGTCGGGATCACCCCGTGGCTGCTCAGCGCGCGCTCGACCGCGGCCCGGATCGCCGTCGAGTCCAGCGCCATCGCGGCCCGGGCCAGCCCGCGGCTGCCGGCCGTGCCGCCGGGCAGCGCGAGCACCCGGCCGCCGGGGCCGCCGGGGCGCACGCCGTCGCCGGGCCGCAGGGCGCCGAGCCGGCCGGACGGGCCCGGGGGCGGGCTGTCGTCGACGCGGGGCTCGGGCACCTGCTCGACCGCGAGCCTGGCCGCGTCGGCGGGCGGCACCCCGTCGAGGACGAGCCGGCGCATCGTCTCGAGCCGGCCGATGTCCGAACGCGAGTAGCGCCGGTGTGACCCGGCCGAGTGCAGGGTAGGGCCGAGGCCGTAGCGGCGGTCCCAGGTCCGCAGCGTGGCGGGCGCGACACCGAGTCTGCGGGCCACCGCGGCGACGGTGAGCCTGGCCTCCGGGGGTTCCGGAGCAAGGTCCGCACCGGGTTCCCCTGGCACCGGCTCATCATCGGCGGCATCCGGTGAGGTCGGCAACTTGGCAGCTCCTGGGTCTTGAACAACCTCTGACGCGGTTGTACGGTCAGGACTGCGGGGGATCCTCCTCCCTCACGGACGGTGTGGAGGAACTGGCATGGCGGATATCCGGAGACTTCCCGGTCCCAACGCCGACCTGTGGGACTGGCAGCTCAAGGGCGCCTGCCGGGGTGCGGACGGCAGCCTCTTCTTCCACCCGGAGGGAGAGCGCGGCCCGGCTCGGTCGGCGCGGGAGGAGGCGGCCAAGCAGGTGTGCGCCCGCTGCCCGGTGGTGCAGCCGTGCCGGGCGCACGCGCTGGCGGCCCGCGAGCCGTACGGGGTCTGGGGCGGCATGTCGGAGGCGGAGCGGGACGAGGAGCTCGCTGCCACCGTCGGCGTCCGCATCAGCCACTAGGACGCGCGCCCGGCTCCGGACGCCGAACGGCGGCCGTCCCACGGGGGGACGGCCGCCGTCTCGGTCGTGCCGGGGTGCCTCAGTGATGGTGGCCGTGGGAGTGGCCGGCGTGACCACCGTGCCCGTGCCCGTGCGCAGACCCGTCGTACTGACCGGCCTCCGGCAGCTCGTCCGGCTTGTCGACGACCGCGCCGTCCGTGGTCAGCACCATCGTCGCGATCGACACCGCGTTGACCAGCGCCGCCTTGGTCACCTTGACCGGGTCGATGATCCCGCGCTCGGCCAGGTCGCCGAAGTCGCCGCGATCAGCGTCGAAGCCCTGGCCGAGGGCCGAGTCGCGCACCCTCGCCACCACGACGCCGCCCTCGAAGCCGGCGTTGCCGGCGATCTGCCGCAGCGGCTCGTCCAGCGCCCGCCGCACGATCGCCGCGCCGGTCCGCTCGTCGCCATCGAGCTGCAGGTCGTCGACCGCGGCCGCCGCATGCACCAGCGCGGACCCGCCGCCGGGCAGCACGCCCTCCTCGACCGCCGCGCGGGTGGCCGAGATCGCGTCCTCGATCCGGTGCTTGCGCTCCTTGAGCTCGACCTCGGTGGCCGCGCCGACCCTGACCACCGCGACGCCGTTGCCGAGCTTGGCCAGCCGCTCCTGGAGCTTCTCCCGGTCCCAGTCGGAGTCGGTGTCCTCGATCTCCCGCTCGATCTGGTGGATCCGGTCGTTGATCGCGTTCTCCGAGCCGTACCCGTCGACGAACGTGGTGTCGTCCTTGGTGATCGTGGCCCGGCGGAACCGGCCGAGCACCTCCAGGCCGGCCTCGTCGAGCCGGAGGCCGATCTCGGGCGACACGACCGTGCCGCCGGAGACGATCGCCAGGTCCTCGAGGAACTGCTTGCGCCGGTCGCCGAAGAACGGTGCCTTCACGGCGACCGCCGGGAACGTCTTCCGGATCGCGTTGACCACCAGCGTGGACAGCGCCTCGCCTTCGACGTCCTCGGCCACGATGACCAGTGGCTTCGACTCCTGGATGACCTTCTCCAGCAGCGGCAGCAGCTCGGCCAGGCTGCCGATCTTCTGGTTGGTGAGCAGCACGTACGGCTCGTCGAAGACGGCCTCCATGCTCTCCTGGTCGGTCACGAAGTAGGGCGAGATGTAGCCCTTGTCGAACTGCATCCCCTCGGTGAACACCAGCTCGGTGGTCATCGAGTTGGACTCCTCGACCGTGATCACGCCCTTGCGGCCGATCTTGCTGACCGCCTGGCCGATCAGCGAGCCGATCGTGGCGTCCTGCCCGGAGACGGTCGCCACGTGCGCGATCGCCTCCTCCGTGTCGACGTCGCCGGCGATCGACTCGAGATACTTGATGACCGCGTCGGTGGCGAGGTCCATGCCCAGCTTGAGCGCCGCCGGGTTCGCACCCGCGGCGACGTTGCGCATGCCCTCCCGAACCAGCGCCTGGGCCAGCACGGTCGCGGTGGTGGTGCCGTCACCGGCCACGTCGTTGGTCTTGGTGGCGACGTTCTTGGCGAGCTGGGCGCCCAGGTTCTCGTACGGGTCGGACAGCTCGATCTCGCGGGCGATCGTCACGCCGTCGTTGGTGATGACCGGCGCCCCGAACTTCTTGTCCAGCACCACGTTGCGGCCGCGCGGGCCGAGCGTGATCTTCACCGTCTCGGCGAGGCGGTCGACGCCGGCCTCCAGCGCGCGCCGGGTGTCGTCGGCAAAACTAAGGATCTTTGGCATCTCAGTAGGTCCTCACTCCAGCACCTTCCCGGGGCCGTTCCTGCTGGCCCCGGGGCGGTGTCGGATGTCTCGGGTCGGGCGTCAGCGCTCGACGACGGCGAGGACGTCGCGAGCGGAGAGGATCAGGTAGTCCTCGCCCGAGTACTTCACCTCGGTGCCGCCGTACTTGGAGTAGAGGACGACGTCGCCGACGGCCACGTCGAGCGGGATGCGCTTCTCGCCCTTGTCGTCGAAGCGGCCAGGGCCGACAGCGATGACCGTGCCCTCCTGCGGCTTCTCCTTGGCGGTGTCCGGAATGACCAGGCCGGAGGCGGTGGTGGTCTCCGCCTCGTTGGCCTGGACCACAATGCGGTCCTCGAGCGGCTTGATCGAGACCTTGGTGGCGGTCGTCACGAGCAGACTCCCCCTCCTGAAGCTGGGGTTCGTGTGTGGATTCAGGTGAGCAAAGCGGTGCGCCGACCCGTCGTCGCGGGTGCCGGGCCGGATGGCCGCTCTCGATTGGCACTCTAGCCCGTCGAGTGCCAGTCACTCAAGGCGCCCCCGGATCAGATCGTCGAGGCGACCTGGTACGCCTCCGCCAGCCGGCCGGCTGGCAGCCCGGCGGCGGCCGCGTTGGACCCGTTCCACTCCCGGAGCAGCTTCTCCAGCCCGTCGCCCATGTGCCGGGTCTGGCTCTCGTGCGCCCGCAGGGCGGCCAGCTTGCGCTCGAAGGTGTCGGTGATGTCGACCCAGTGGTCGGCCTCGGTCGAGCCGGTCATCCAGACCTCGGGCACGGCCCAGGCCTCGAGCCCCTCCTCGGCGAGCAGCTCGGGGTGCGCGAACGGGTTGCGCGCGTCCGGGTAGACCGCGCACAGCGTCGCCTCGGCGATCGCCAGGTGGTCGGGATGGGACGCGGCGGCGCGCTGGAAGTTGCGCACCGGCGACGAGGTCAGCACGAGCTGCGGCCGGACCCGGCGGATCTGCCGGCTGATGTCCCGGCGCAGCTCGTGCGTGACCGTGAGCCGGCCGTCCGGATAGCCGAGGAACGTCACGTCGCGCACCCCGACCGTCGCGGCCGCCGCCCGCTGCTCGGTCTCGCGCAGCGCCGGCATCCGCTCCCGCGGGGTGTCGTCGAAGCCGCCGGCGTCCCCGTACGTGGCGATGCAGTAGGCCACCTCGACGCCGCGGGCGGTCCAACCGGCGATCGTCCCGGCCGATCCGTAGTCGACGTCGTCGGGATGGGCGACCACTGCCAGCACGCGTTCGGGCACGATCGGCACAAGGGTGGTCACGTCGCGGAATCGTACCGGGCGGTAAGTCGCCTCGTGCCGGTTCCGCTGGTGTCCGCGGCCTTGGTCGGCTAATACCTAGGAATGCACCCGACGACGGCGGCATCGTCCCGTGTGGTGCCGTCCCGCACGGCCGTGCTGGTCGGGGCCGCGCTGGCCGGCGCCGGGCTGGCCGCGGTGGCGGTCTGGCTGAGCTTGGCGCTGCCCGGCGCCCGCACGGTCGCCGACGCCGCCGGCCTCATCGCGGCGGTGCTGGCCATGGTGGCGGCCGGGTTCGCCGCCCGGCGCAGCGACGGCCGGGTCCGCCGCGGTTGGCAGCTGCTCGCGGTCAGCTCGGGGATGTGGGCGGCCGGCCAGCTGTCCTGGACCGTGCACCGGTTCGGCGGCGGCTCCCTCGCGCCCAACGACCCGGTCACGTCCGGGCTGATGTTCGGCTCCGGGCTGATCGCGCTGACCGGCCTCCTGCTGCTGCCCTCGCCCCGGCTCGGCCGCGGCGGGCTGCTCCGGCTCGGCCTCGACGTGCTCATGGTCGGCACCGCGCTCGGCCTGGCCAGCTGGGCGCTGATCGTCGCCCCGGCGCTGGCCGGCCCCGGCGGCGCCCGGATGGTCCGCGAGTACGGGATGCCCTACTCGGTCGCGTCGGTCATCACGCTGGCCGCGGTCGTGCTGGTCGCCGCCCGCGCCCGCGGTCGCTGGCTGGTGCCGGTGCTGCTGGTCTGCGCCGGTCTCGTGGTCCGCGCGGTCGGCCGGATCACGCTTGTCGGCCTGCTCATCCGTGGCGACTACACCGCCGGCAGCCCGCTGGACCTGTTCTGGCCGGTCGGCTTCCTGCTGATGGCCGCCGCCGCGGTGTGCCCGTCGGCGTCGCCGGCCGGGGCGGTCCGGCTGGCCACCCCGGCCGAGCGGGGCACCAGGGCCCGGGTGCTGCTGCCCTACCTGCCGGTCGCGGTCGCGCTGATCGCCGCCGCGGTGGCCGGCCCGGGCCTGCGCGGTCCCGGGCTGGCGCTCGGCAGCGTCGCGGTGATCGTGCTGCTGCTGGCCCGGCAGGTGTTCACCGCGCTGGACAACGCCGCGCTCGCCGCCGAGGAGACCCGGATGGCGTACTCGGACCCGCTGACCGGGCTGGGCAACCGGGCGCTGCTCGCCGCCGAGGTGGCGAGGGCCCAGCGGGCGGCCCGCGGCGGCGGCCGGCTGTCCCTGCTGCTGCTCGACCTGGACGGCTTCAAGGCGGTCAACGACTCGCTCGGGCACGAGGCCGGCGACCGGCTGCTGATCCGGCTGGCCCAGCGGCTGGTCGCCACGGTCGGGCCGGACGACGTGGTCGCCCGGCTGGGCGGGGACGAGTTCGCCGTACTGGTCGAGGCGTCGACGCCGGGCGCGGGGCTGCGGACGGCCCGCCGGCTGCTGGACGCGCTCGGCGCGCCGGTCGAGTTCTCCGGCCGCACGGTGCGGGTCACGGTGAGCATCGGCGTGGTCGAGCAGGTCGGTGGCGACCCCGGTGACGTGCTCCGGGACGCCGACGTGGCCATGTACGCGGCGAAGTCCGCCGGCAAGGCCTGCGTGCGGCAGTTCGAGCCGGCGATGCGCCGGGCCGTGGTGGCCAGGGCCGAGCTCGAGGCCGACCTGCGGCACGCGCTGGACCGGGGCGAGTTCAGCCTGCGGTTCCAGCCGGTGGTCGACCTGGACACCCGCGAGGTGCGGGGCGCCGAGGCGCTGGTCCGCTGGCAGCATCCGCGCCGCGGGCTGCTCGCCCCGGCCGCGTTCGTGCCGCTGGCCGAGGAGATCGGGCTGGTCGGCGAGCTCGACCGGTGGGTGCTGGAGGAGGCCTGCCGGACCGCGGCCGGCTGGCAGGCGCTGCGGCCGGGGGTGACGGTGAGCGCCAACGTCACCGCGGACCGGTTCGCCTCCACCGACCTGGTCGGTGCGGTCGCGGACGCGCTGGCCGACACCGGGCTGCCGCCGCACTGCCTGACCCTGGAGCTGACCGAGACCGCGCTGGTCGCGGACGCCGAGGCGACGATCAGCCGGCTCACCGCGCTGGGAGCGCTCGGCGTGCAGGTGGCGATCGACGACTTCGGCACCGGCTACTCGTCGCTCGCCTACCTTCACCGGCTGCCGGCGAGCATCCTGAAGATCGACAAGTCGTTCGTCGAGGGGCTGGGGACCAACGCGGAGTCGACCGCGCTGGTCCGGGTGATCATGGGCCTGGCCGAGACGTTCGGGCTGCGTACGGTGGCCGAGGGGGTGGAGTCCGAGTCCCAGCGGGCGCTGCTGCGGGCGCTGGGCTGCACGACCGGGCAGGGCTACCTGTTCGCGCCGCCACTGCCGCCGGACGAGCTGGCCGCGCTGCTGGCCGGGCCGGCGCGGGGGGTCGGCGCGGCCCGGCTGCGGACCGAGGACGACGAGCTGACCGCGTCGGAGCTGCCGCGGCCGGCTCCCGAGCCACCGCTCGCGGTCGCCGCGCCCGACTCACCCGGCCCGGACGAGCGGCCGCCCGAGGAGCCCGCCGCGCGCGGGGTCGGTGCGGCCCGCCTCCGCCTCCTTCCCGACCCCGACTACGGGGCCGACGACGGGGCGCACGAAGGTCGCAGCTAGGGCGTCTCGCGGGGCAGCTCGGCGGCGCCCTGCGGGGTGCGCGGCAGCGGCCGGCGCGGCTCGCGGACCCCGGCCCCGCCCTCGTCGTCCCGCCAGCCCCCGGGCGGCCCGTACGGCGGGGCGGACACCAGCCGGCGCAGCCGCCGCCTGATCCGCAGCCGCTGCAGCGGCCCGAGTTTCTGCCCGGTCAGCCGCATCTGCTCGTAGATCTGCCGCCGCCGCCGGAGGATCTCCTCGCGATCGCCCATGGGACGACCGTACGCCCGGGTTCCGTACCGGACGGGGTGTTTTCTCCTCAGGCGGACGGCAGCGGGCCGCGGCAGAGCCGCAGCACCGCGCTGCCCAGCGCGACCCCGTCCTCGCCGAGGGTCTCCCGGTAGCCGTCGAGCACCAGCCGCTCCCGACCGAGCTCCACCCGTACGCCGCCGGCGGCGATGCGGGCGGCCTGGATGCGGGCCGAGAGCCGGGAGCGCTCGGCGACCAGGCGGGCGATGCCCGCGTCGATGGCGTCGATCTGGGTGCGCAACAACGGGATGAGCTCCGCCTCCCCGGCGGAGGCGGAGGAGTCGGTCGACGGGGTGAGCATGGTGGTCACTGTGGGCTCCGTATGGTCGGGTGGTCCAGACCCGGCGCCCGAGAACACGAAACCCCGGGCGGTCAGGCCCGGGGTATCTGCGATGTCTGGGGTCAGACGGCGACGGATACCGGGGACCGGTACCCATAGAAAAATCGAGTCGTCGTCTGCACGAAGAGTGACTCTAGCAGCGGCACCGGCGCGCCGGTAGCCGACGCGGAAAATGTCGGCGCCGGTCGTACGCTTGTTCGGATATGAGCAGCAGCCAGATCGAGATCCCGACGGAGCCCGGGGAGCCCGCTCCGGAGCCCCGCCGCGGCCGCCGGGTCCGGCTCGCCGTCGACGCGGACACGCTGCTCGACGACCTCAACCCGGCCCAGCGCGCCGCCGTCGAGCACTCCGGCTCGCCGCTGCTCATCGTCGCCGGCGCCGGCTCCGGCAAGACCAGGGTGCTGACGTACCGGATCGCGCACCTGCTGGCCCACCGCGGCGCCCAGCCCGGCGAGATCCTCGCGATCACGTTCACCAACAAGGCCGCCGGCGAGATGAAGGAGCGGGTCGCCCAGCTGGTCGGCCCGCGGGCGCGGGCGATGTGGGTCTCGACGTTCCACTCGATGTGCGTGCGGATCCTCCGCGCCGAGCACAAGACGCTCGGGCTGAAGTCGACGTTCTCGATCTACGACCAGGCCGACTCGCAGCGGCTGATGACGATGGTCTGCCGGGACCTCGACCTCGACCCGAAGCGCTACCCGGCCCGCGGCCTGCTGGCCCAGGTGAGCAACCTGAAGAACGAGCTGGTCGACCCGGACGAGTGGGCGGCGAAGGCGACCAGCGGGATCGAGAAGGTGCTGGCCGAGGCGTACACGGCCTACCAGACCCGGCTGCGGCAGGCCCACGCGCTCGACTTCGACGACCTGATCATGACCACGGTCAGCCTGCTGCAGGTGTTCCCGGCGGCGGCCGAGCACTGGCGGCGGCGGTTCCGGCACGTGCTGGTCGACGAATACCAGGACACCAACCACGCGCAGTACGTGCTGGTCCGCGAGCTCGTCGGGCCGGCCGGCGGGGAGCTGCCGCCGGCCGAGCTGGCCGTCGTCGGCGACGCCGACCAGTCGATCTACGCGTTCCGCGGCGCGAGCATCCGCAACATCCTGGAGTTCGAGCGGGACTACCCGGACGCGACGACGATCCTGCTCGAGCAGAACTACCGCTCGACCCAGACGATCCTGTCCGCGGCCAACGCGGTGATCTCCCGCAACGCCAACCGCAAGCCGAAGAGCCTCTGGTCCGACGCCGGCGCCGGCTCCAAGATCGTCGGGTACGTCGCGGACAACGAGCACGACGAGGCCGCCTGGGTGGCCGGCGAGATCGACCGGCTGTCCGACACCGAGGGCGTGCAGCCCGCCGACGTCGCGGTGTTCTACCGGACCAACGCGCAGTCCCGGGTGTTCGAGGAGGTGTTCATCCGGGTCGGCCTGCCGTACAAGGTCGTCGGCGGGGTGCGCTTCTACGAGCGGCGCGAGGTCCGCGACATGCTGGCCTACCTGCGGCTGATCGCCAACACGACCGACGTGGTCAGCCTGCGCCGGATCCTCAACACGCCCCGGCGGGGGATCGGCGACCGGGCCGAGGCCTGCGTGGGGGCGCTGGCGTCCCGGGAGCGGATCCCGTTCGGCGACGCGCTGGAGCGGGCCGACGAGGCGCCCGGGATCGCGCCGCGATCGGTCGCCGCGATCAGGGACTTCGTCGCGCTGATGACCGAGTTGCGCGCGGTCGCGGCCGGCGCCGGCAACGGGCCGGCGGCGGTGCTGGAGGCGGTCATCGACCGCACCAGCTACCTGCGCGAGCTGGAGGCCAGCGACGACCCGCAGGACGAGTCCAGAGTGGACAACGTCCGGGAGCTGGTCTCGGTGGCCCGGGAGTACGAGCAGACGCGCGGGGACGCCGGGGCCACCCTGGAGGACTTCCTCGAGCAGGTCGCCCTCGTCGCGGACGCCGACGCGGTGCCCGACGCGGACGGCAACGGCGGCGTGGTCACGCTGATGACCCTGCACACCGCGAAGGGGCTGGAGTTCCCGGTGGTGTTCCTCACCGGCATGGAGGACGGCGTCTTCCCGCACCTGCGCACCCTCGGCGACCCGCAGGAGCTGGAGGAGGAGCGGCGGCTGGCGTACGTGGGGATCACCCGGGCCCGGCGGCGGCTGTTCGTGTCCCGGGCGGTGACCCGGTCGGCGTGGGGCCAGCCGTCGTACAACCCGGCGTCCCGGTTCCTCGACGAGGTGCCGGAGGAGCTGATCGACTGGGAGCGGTCCGAGCCCCGGCGGCAGCCGCCGGCGCAGGCCCGGGTCGCCGCGACCGCGCTGGCCCGCGGGACGCTGCGCGGCGGCGCCGGCAACCGGCCGATCCCCGTCCTCGACCTCGGCGACAAGGTCAACCACGATGCGTTCGGCCTCGGCACGGTCGTCGCGGTCCGCGGCGAGGCCGAGAAGGCCCAGGCGCAGATCGACTTCGGCGCGGACATCGGCCCGAAGTGGCTCCTGCTCCGCTACGCCCCGTTGGAAAAGCTCTAGACGGCCCGCGCGAGGCTGGCCCGGGCGGCCACTCGCCGCGTCCGGATAGTGATCCGGGCGCGGCGGCTCATGCCCGGATCGTCATGCGGGCGACCTTGGCGCCGTCGAGGTCGAAGGCGAAGTGGCTGGGGCCGTTGAAGCCGTTGCCGCCGACCGCGGCGGTGACGACCGTGCGCGCCCCGTCGTTCTCGACCGCGGTGACGGCGAGCGTGACCTGCTTGCCGATGAACTCCGCGTCGCTCCACCGGCGGATCGCGTCCCGCCCGGCGAACTCGCGGCCCCAGTCGTCGACGGCGCCGCGTTCGTCGAAGCAGTCGAGGAAGGCGTCCACGTCGCCGTCGTTGGCGGCGTCCAGCACCGCCCGGACCGGATCGGGCACGGTCTCCACAGCCAGGCCTCCCGCGGCGACTCGGGTCCGGACGATACCGCCGGGCCGGCCTACGCGTCGGTGCCGCGTCGGTGGGCGCCGGCGGCGTTGGTCGACCGGCTGCGCGGGAGGACGAACAGCAGCGCGAGCGCGGCGACGAAGGCGGCGGCTTCGGCGATCGCCGAGACGGTCTTCTCGGTGTACCAGGTCGCCTCGTACATCGACGGGATCGGGCCGATCTGGCCCACGTCGACGTAGCGGTAGACCAGCACGGCCGCGACGGCCGAGCCGCTGACCAGGGCGGCGAGCGCCGCCGTCCAGCGCCTGGGCCGGACGATCAGCAGGAGCGCGGCCAGGATCGCCGCCGCGCTCTGGACCCGGAACAGATCGCCCTGGCTGAGCGTGCTGGTCTTGACCGGGTCGTACCCGCTGGCCACGTCGAGGTGCACGTACGCGTCGACGGCGAGCCCGGCGACGACGATGACGATGAGCGTGATCCGGACGGCCAGCCAGGTCCGGGCGGGTGATGCGACGCCGGTCATTCCGCCTACTTCGCGATGATCGTGCCGGTCATGAACGGATGTATGGAGCCAGGAGCGCCGGGCACAGCTGACAGGGCCGGCCAAGGTTACGAGGTCCTCCCGTTCCTGTCGACGGTGCGTCTTCCGGCCGCGGCGGCTCCCCGGCGGCGGTCACCCTCGCCCGCAGCCGCTCGAAGAAGGCAGGTTCCCACCGTTCGAGGTCGAACCGCGGCCGACCGTCCTTGGCCGCGCCCGGCCCGGTACGCGCCCAGGGCTGCGGCGTCATGTTGAGGTGGTAGGCGCCGCCGGCCGCCTGCGAACGGATCTGCTCCCAAGCGCCACAGCCGGATGAAGTTGTGGCCGCGGTCGGTGAGGAACCGCAGGTACGCGTCGAAGTCGAGCCGTTCCGGCTCGTCCGGCGCCTCGGCGCCGGGACCCATGCCGTCGTGGAGGTTGTTCCAGATGTGCGAGCCGGTGAGGCAGACCGCCCGTCCGGCGCGCTGGCCGGTCATCGGCGTGAAACAGCGCCGGTTGCGGGAGGAGACGACCAGCGGACCCGCCGCCGGCGTCGAAGGCCGCTGCTCCGGGCCGGACCCCGGGATGGACGACGAGCTCATGTCGGCCATCACGAGGCTCCATTATTCGGGCGGATAGCTCCCGCTGGACCAGCCGCCAGCGGGTCACGCGGTGGGCGTGACCCGACCGCTCGGCCCGGCCGGCGGCCGGGAGGCCCGCTCGGCGAGGGCGTCGAGGACGTCCGTGTGCGCCTCGGGCACCGTGACCTGCAGGCGCAGCGGGTCGCCGTCCTCGAGCCGGAACGTGAAGAACGAGCAGCACTCGGTCTCCCTGCGGGTCAGGTCACGCACCAGCGCGGCCCGCCCGGGCGCCGCCGCGAGCGTGAGCGCCAGCGCCGTCGGACTGCTGCGGTGCACGGCCAGGACGGCGGTCGCGAACAGCTCGTCGAACTCGGCCGCGCGCAGCGGCCGATCGGCCGAGGGGAGCGTGCAGGCCGCGGGTACCCAGTCCGAGCTGGTGAACGGTGCCGTCATGGCTCGACGGTAAGCCCGGTTGCGCCAACGCTCGACAATAGACAACTTGGTTGTCTACTATCGGCCGCATGCCTGTCACCGACGCTCGTACGGCGCGTGTTCACGAGATGGACGGCGCGCGGTTCACGCCGCTCGCCGCTCCGTCGACGGGATCGACCGAGATCAGCGTGTGGCGGGTCGAGCTGCCGCCACACGGCGACGCCGTCCCGCACGAGCTCACCCGCGAGGAGGTGCTCGTGGTCCTGTCCGGCACCGCTCGCGCGTCGATCGACGGGCAGGTCGCCGAGGTCCGGGCCGGCGGCGCGGTCATCGTGCCGCCCGACACCCCGTTCAGCCTGACCGCCGCCGGGGCCGAGCCGGTGGTCGCGCTCGCGTACCTCCCGGTGGGCGGTCAGGCCCGCCTGCCCGGCCGGGAACCGTTCACGCCGCCGTGGGCGCTGTAGCCGGCGACCCTCCGCTCGGGCGGCTGCTGGCGATGGCGCTCCGCGGCGTCATCGACGAGCTGCACGAGCGGTTGGCCGCCGCGGGGTGGCCGCGCGTCCGGCCGATGTGGGGCTTCGTGCTGCTCGCCGTGCGGGATCGGCCGCGCAACATCGGCGAGGTGGGCGAGCTGCTCGGCGTCACGAAGCAGGCCGCCGCGAAGGTGGTCGCGTCGCTCGTCGAGGAGGGGCTGGTCGAGCGGCGCGAGAACCCGGGCGACCACCGCGCGGCCGTCCTCGGGCTCACCCCGGACGGGCGGCGGTTCCTCGCCGACGCCGAGGCGGCGTACCAGGCGATCGAGGCCGGGTGGGCGGAGGTCGCCGGCCGGCGCGACGTGGCCGCGCTGCGCCGGGCCGTGTCGAGCGTGCTGCGGGCCAGGTACGGCCCGCAGGAGCCACCCGTCCGCCCGGCGCTCTAACCCACCGGCTCCTGGGTAGGCGTTGGCCGCTCCAGGGCGCGGCCGCATCAGGCGCTAGCCGCTCCAGGGCGTGGTGAGCAGGAGCGCGAACAGGTCGACGCCGTACCAGAGGTTGCCGAGGCGCAGGTTCTCGTCGGCGGCGTGCTGGTTGTTGTCCGGGTTGGCGATCGGCAGGATCACCGTCGGTGCGCCGAGCACCTGACCGAAATGGTGCAGCGGCACCGAGCCGCCGAGCGTGGGCAGCGCGATCGCCGGCTCGCCCGCGGCCCGGGTGGCCAGCTCGAGCAGATGGCCGACCACCGGCAGGTCGGCCGGGGCCCGGGCGGCCGGGTAGCCGACGCGGGCGTCGACGCGGGCGATGGCCGGGTGGGCGCGGCGCTGCGCCGCAGTCGGCTCCCGGTCCAGCACCAGGTAGCCCTGCCGGCGGGCGTGCTCGCGGATCCGCTCCAGCATCCGCTCCGGGTCGTCGCCGGCGGCCAGCCTGATGTCGATCGACGCGGTCGCGTACGCGGGGATCACGTTGCGGGCGGCCGGGCCGACGTCGGCGGCGTGCAGCCCGCGGACGTTGAGCGAGGGCAGCATCAGCCGGTCGAGCAGCCGGCTGCCCGGCACCTCCGGCGCGGCGAGGCCGAGCCGGTCCAGCAGCGCCGGCTCGACCGGCGGCATGGCGTCGAGGACCGCCTGGTCGGTGGGCGTGGGCGGGCGGGTGTCCGCGGTGAAGCCGTCGATCGTGACCCGGCCGGCGGCGTCCTTCATCGAGGCGAGCAGCCGGGCCAGCGCGAGCGCGGGGTTCGGCGCCCAGTTGCCGTAGTGCCCGCTGTGCAGCTCGCGGGCCGGTCCGTAGACGGTCAGCTCCAGGTCGGTGAACCCGCGCACGCCGAGCACCACCTGCGGCGCGTTGCCCTGCTGCACCGGACCGTCGCAGATCAGCCAGGCGGCGGCCGCCAGCCGGTCGGCCTGCGCGGCCATCAGCTCGCCGAGGTGGGTCGAGCCGGACTCCTCCTCGCCTTCCAGGCAGAGCACCAGCTCGACCTCGGGCTCGGCCCCGGCCGCGGCGACGGCGTCCAGCGCGGCGAGCAGGGCGGCGATCGGCGCCTTGTCGTCGGCGGCGGCGCGGGCGTGCAGCCGCCACTCGTCCTCGACCGGTACGCCGGGCGCGGGCAGCGGCACGGTGGCACCGTCCGGGCCGACCAGGGTCGGCTCGAACGGGGGCGTCGCCCAGTCCGCCGGCGTCACCGGCTGGCCGTCGTAGTGCGCGTAGAGGCCGAGCCGGGGCGCGCCCGGTCGGGCCCGGACCCGGCCGACGACGAGCGGCGCGACCCCGTCCGGACCGACCGCCTCGGCCTCGACGCCGCGGGCGCGCAGCCGGCGCACGATCTCGGCCGCGTTCCGGCGCAGCGCCGGCACGTCGCCGGTCACGTTGTCGAGGGCGAGCAGGGCGGCGAAGTCGGCCAGCAGCTCGGCCGCGTGCTCGCGACGCCAACTCCGGGCGGCGTCCAGGAGCGCGGTCACCGCGGCCGCCCGGCCAGCCAACCGTAGAGCTCGGGCCAGACCTCGTCGGTTATGCCGTGGCCGGTGCCGGTGAGGATCTGCAGCTCGGCGCCGGGGATCCGGGCCGCCAGCCACCGGGTCGCCTCGTCCGGCACGTTGTTGTCGTCGTCGCCCTGCCAGATCCGGGTCGGCCGGGTCAGCCGCGGGAGCAGGTCGCTCCACGGGCCGCCGACGAGCAGGTGGTCGGTGACGTACGCGTCGGCGCCCTGGCGAAAGGCCTCCCGCATCATCGCGATCGCCTGGTCCTTCATCGCCTGGTCCATCGCGGCCTCCTGCTTCCGGTCGGTCTCGGACAGGTCCGGCGCGACCAGCGCCCAGAACCCGTCCGGGTCGTCCCGCAGCAGCCGGGCCATCGTCTCGCCGCGCGCCCGCAGCGCCGCCGCCTCGTGCGGCACGAAGCCGTGCCGCGGCGCGTCGGCCGGCTCGGCCGGGGCGACCAGCGCGACCCGGCTGACCCGGTCGCCGAGCACCACCCCGCAGGCCACCGCGTACGGCCCGCCGCCGGAGCCGCCGATCACCGCGAACGACCCGACGCCGAGCGCGTCGAGCAGGCCGGCCGCGTCGGCCGCCCAGCCCAGCAGCGTCCGGCCCGGCTTCGGGTCGGACTGCCCGAACCCGGGCCGGTCGGGCACGACCAGCCGGTAGCCCATCCGCCCGGCCAGATCGACGGCCGGGTCGTCCAGCCGGCACCCCGGCGTGCCGTGGCAGGACAGGACGGTCGGACCGGCCGGGTCGCCGTGGTCGGCGTACGCGATCCGGCGGCCGTCGGCGAGCGTGACGAGGTGGGTGTCGCCCATGGACCGACGCTATGCCCGGCGGCGCACGGCGGGCATCCGGCCGAGCGCGAGCACGCCGGCCGGCACCACGCCACCCGGGCCGGCCGGCGCCGCGCTGCCCCCGGCCGGCCGGCGCCACGCCCCCTGACCGGCCGGCGCCGCGCTGCCCCCGGCCGGCCGGAGCAGGCCCGCCGCGACCGGCCTCGACCGGCCGCCGGAACAGCCTGGTCGGCCCGCGTTCACGGAATGGTGAAGAGGTGTCACTCGCGCCGGACGCGGCCGGCAGGGCAGACTGCCGACCGCGGCGGGCGAACCGCCACGCCGCTGGCACCTAGCGGGAGGACTCGTGACGAACCTGTTCTTGCGACGCACGGCGGTGCTCGCGGCCGCGACCGTGGCCGTGGGCGTAGCCGTGGCGGCCCCGGCGACCGCGGCCCCCGCCCCCGCGGCGGCACCCGCGACCACGACGGTCCGGCTGATCGGACTCAACGACTTCCACGGCAACCTGGAGCCCCCGACCGGCTCGTCCGGCCGGGTCCTGCTGTCCGACGGCACGACGGTCGACGCCGGCGGCGCCGCGTACCTGGCCACGCACGTCAGGCAGCTGCGCGCCGAGCATCGCAACTCGCTCGTGCTCAGCGGCGGCGACAACATCGGGGCCTCGCCGCTGGCCTCGGCGCTGTTCCACGACGAGCCGACGATCGAGTTCCTCAACTCGATCGGCACCTCGGCGTCCGCGGTCGGCAACCACGAGCTGGACGAGGGCTACGCCGAGCTGCTGCGGATCGAGAACGGCGGCTGCCACCCGGTCGACGGCTGCCAGTTCCACAACCCGTTCCCGGGGGCGAACTTCCCGTACCTCGCGGCGAACATCACGTTCACCAAGACCGGGCTGCCGGCGACACAGCCGTTCACCGTCAAGGTCGTCGGCGGGGTGAGGGTCGGCATCATCGGAGCCACCCTCAAGGACCTGCCGACCATCGTGTCGCCGGACGGCATCAAGGGCCTGTCGTTCGGCGACGAGGCCGCCGCGATCAACCGCTCCTCGGCGCAGCTGCAGCGGATGGGCGTCAAGACCCAGGTCGTGGTGATCCACCAGGGCGACACCACCGTCGGTTCCAACGGGCCGAACGACTGCAACCTGGCCGCCAACGGCCCGCTGTCCGCGATCAACGCCAGGGTGTCCACCAACGTGGACGCGATCATCAGCGGGCACAGCCACAACCAGTACAACTGCAAGCTCCCCGACCCGAAGGGCCGGCTGCGCACGGTGATCCAGAGCCTGTCGTTCGGCCGGCTGCTGTCCGTGCTCGACCTGAAGATCAACCGGGCCACCGGGGACGTGCTGCGGTACGCGAGCACGGCGCGGAACGAGATCGTGACCCGCACGGTCACGCCGGACCCGACCGCGCAGGCGATCGTCTCCGAGGCGGTCACCAAGTCGGCCCCGATCGCCAGCCGCCAGGTCGGCACGATCACCGCGGACATCGTCAAGACCCCCGCCCCGTCCGGGGAGAGCCCGCTCGGCAACCTCATCGCCGACTCGCAGCTCGCCGCGACCACCTCGGCCGGCGCGCAGATCGCGCTGATGAACCCCGGCGGGGTCAGAGCGGACCTGACGTTCGCGTCGTCGCCGGGGGGTGAGGGCAACGGGGTCGTGACCTACGGCGAAGCCTTCACCGTGCAGCCGTTCAGCAACATCCTGCAGACGCTGACCTACACCGGTGCGCAGATCGACGCGGTGCTGGAGCAGCAATGGCTGCCGAACGGCGGCCCGACCCGCGTCCTGCAGCCGTCGTCGACGCTGCACTACACCCAGACGCTGGCCAACCCCATCGGAGACCGCGTCTCGAACATCACGATCAACGGTGTCGCGGTCGACCCGGCCGCGACCTACCGGGTGACGGTGAACAACTTCCTCGCCGCCGGCGGGGACAGCTTCACCGCCCTCACCCAGGGCACCAACGTGACCGGCGGGCCGATCGACCTGGACGCGTTCACCGCGTACCTGACGGCCAACTCACCCGTCGCGCCACCGGCGACCGACCGGATCACGGTCGCCTGACGCTCAGCCGGGAGGTGCCGCGGGCAGCGGCACCTCCCGGACCGGGCGGACCGTCGCCGCGGTGACCGCGAGGCCGGCGACCACGAGCTGGGCCGCCAGCAGCCACTGGTTGAGGAAGCTCTGCTTGTTGGCCAGGTCGAACGCGGCCAGCACCAGCCCCGAGCCGAGCAGCAGACCGCCGGGCGTCCGCGGCACGCCCCGCAGCACCAGCGCGTACGCCGCGACGATCAGCAGCAGCACCGTGGCGGTCTGCAGCGACCCCGGCACCCACTGCCAGACCGACAGCGAGTCGGCGCGGGCCGGCAGGTCGACGAAGAACTCGACCACGCAGTGCCAGAACCGGCCCGGGTTCCACAGGAAGAACGGCAGCGTCACCGCGGCGGCCCCGGCGGCGGCGCCGAGCGCCCGGCGCGGCCCGAACGCCGGCCACAGCGCCCACAGCGGCAGCAGCAGCACGACGTGCTGCTTGGTGCACAGCGCGACCGCGAAGCAGGCCGCCGCCCACCACGGCCGGCGGACGGCGAGCAGCACCCCGGCGGCGGCCAGCGCGCCGAACACGATCGTCTCGTTCCAGGCCTGCTGCACGTCGTAGAGCGAGCCGGGCAGCGTCCCGGCCAGCAGCGCCAGCGGCACAGCGCCGGGCCGGCGGCTGCGGGCGGCCAGCCAGACCAGCGCGGCCACGCCGGCCAGCAGCACCGCCGCCTCCGCGTACCGCACGTCGCCGACCAGCAGCCGCCCCGGCAGCGGCACCAGGAAGGTCCCTGGCAGGTAGTTGAAGCAGTTGTTCACCTGTCCGGCCGGGACCCCGGCGAAGACCATGTCGTACGGGTTGCGCCCGTCGACCAGGCCGCGGGCCGCGCCCTGCAGGATCGGCCAGACGTCGATGACCGGCTTCGCGCCGGCGATCACCAGCCCGTACGCGACCGCGAGGCCGGCGACCGCCGCGACCGCGCCGGCCCGGGTACGCAGCCGCGGGAGCAGTAGCGCCGCGGCGAGGACGGTGACCGCGATGCAGGCATAGATCCCGGCCCGCAGCGCCCAGTTGCGGTCGACCACGTTCATGTACGGCGGTTTGATCACCTGGCCGACCACGGCCAGCGCGAGCGCGGCCAGCACCGCCGGCCGCGACGGCGCCACCCGGGCCGCGCCCCGCCACGCCGCCACGGCCAGCACCAGCACGCAGGCGACGAGCAGCACGACCCCGAACGCGGTGTAGACCGCGTGCCGGCTCACCGACCCGGCCACCAGTACGGCCGCGATCAGTGCCGCGTCCGCCGGCCAGGTGGTGCGCCGGCGGGTCTCGGTCACGGTCACTCCCGCGCCGGCCTGGTCAGCTGGAACACCCGCCGGACGGCGATCACGGTGATCGCGATCAGCAGCCCGTTGCGGGCGGCCAGCAGGGTGGCGCCGATCGCGTTCGACCAGTTCGGCCCGGTCAGCATGCCGTACCCGATCGGGTAGATGACCTGGGTGAGCGCGCAGCTGGCCAGCAGCAGGACGTCGAGCCGTGGCAGCGTGCGCTCGTCCGGCGCGGTCGCGCCGAGCGCGGCCAGCGCCCCGCCGATCCAGAGCAGGTACTGCGGGGACAGCGTCTTGTTCGGCACGATCAGCAGGCAGGCCGCGGCCACCGAGAGCAGCCCGACGACGGCCATCGAGGCCGGCCCGGCCCGCCAGGCCCGCCAGCCCAGGTAGAGCAGCAGCAGCACGCAGCCGACCGACCCGACCGTCGACAGGTGCAGCAACGTGCCCGCCCCCGGCCCCTCGACCTGGAACGCGAAGAACCGGGTGTACGGCGTGGACCAGGTCGCCGAGTCGAAGCAGCGGGCGAACAGCAGCGGCACCGCCCAGATCGTCTCCAGCTGCAGCCCGCGGTCGCTCTGCCAGGTCAGCGGGGACAGCAGCCGGCCGGTCCCGCCCGCGGCGAGCGTCGCGACCACCGCGAGCACACCGACGGCCCCGAAGCCGGCCAGCACCCGCAGCGGCCGGTCCCGCCGGACCAGCAGCGCCGGCAGCATCCCGGCCGGCCACAGCTTGACCGCGGCCCCGGCGGCGGCCAGCAGCCCGCTGGTCCCGGGCCGGGCCGCCGCCAGCGACAGCAGCGCGAAGCCGGCCAGCACCGCGGAGACCAGGTCGAAGCGGGTGAACGTGAGCGGCCCGAGCAGCGGGACGAGCACCAGCCAGAGCCGCACGCCGGCAGCGCGGCCGGCCCGCCACAGGCCCGCGACGAACCCGGCGTCGAGGGCGAGCATGAGCGTCACGAAGATCGACGCGTACGTCCAGGGCGTGATCCCGGACAGCCAGCGCGGGGTGAGGAAGACCGCGAACGCCGGCAGCGGGTACTCGCGCAGCGTCTGACCGACCGGCGTCCCGCCGAACATCGCCTCGAGCTGGTTGCCGTAGTAGTAGACGTCCCGGATGATCCCGTGCTCGGCCGGGGTGGTCAGCACGAGCAGCGTGACCGCCCTCGTCACGACCCACCAGACGAGCAGCTGGGCGAGGGTGGCGGGCCCCTGGAGGAGCCGGCGGGCCGGTCCGACCCGGCGCTGCTCGACTCCGCTGCCAGCGCTCACCGCTCCATGGTGCCGGGCGGGCTCTACCTCGGTGCGGTCGGGCCCCCTAGCCACAACCGGTGAGGTCGATGCCGCGGTCCTTCAGCCAGTCGATCGGGTCGGTCTTGTCCCCGTTCTCCGAGCCGACCCGGATCTCGAAGTGCAGGTGGTAGCCGGTGCTCTCGCCCTCGCTGCCGACCAGGCCGATGAGCTGGCCGGCCTTGACCTTCTCGCCCTTCTGCACGAGGTATTTCTCCTCGTGCCCGTACACGGTGATGGTGCCGTCGGCGTGCTGGATCATGATCGCGTTGCCGAAGCCGCTCATCGGGCCGGCCTCGACCACGGTGCCGTCGCCGGCCGCGTAGAACGGGGTGCCCTCCGGCGCGGCCATGTCGACGCCGTAGTGGAAGGTGCCCCACCGCGGCTCGAAGCAGGACGACACGACGAACTTGCCCTTGGCGATCGGCAGCATCCACTTCGGCCGGGCGGCCTCGATGAGCGCGATCTGCCGGGCCCGCGCGGCCCGGCTGGCCTGGATCGCCTCGACCCGGTTGCGGGCGCTGGTCGCGGCGAGCATGGTCCGGCCGTTCAGGGGGACTTCCGCGGTGACCCCGTTGGGGATCGGATCCGGGCCGCCCATGCCGAGGGCCTGCTCCGGGACCGGTGCCTGCAGGGCGGTGACGTTCGCGGCCATCGCGGTCAGCCCGTCGCCGGAGGCGGCGGCGGTCGACAGCGCGGCGGCGGTGGCGCCGACGACGGCGGAGGCGATGACGGCGGGCGCCTTGTGCTGAGGTGGCCTCGTTGCGCGGTGTCGGCCCGGAGGCCGGCTGTGACGCGACAAGGATGGACCCTTCGCCCGAGGAACAGGAGCGACGCCGCGACCGGATGATCTTGTCCTGCCTCAACGCCGGACCGGAAAGTAATCGGGTGCCGGTCCGAAGGCAATTCTCCGTAAGGAGTGTCACCCGAACGGCCCCCGCGACGGTGCCCTTGCGTGCACGTACTGCTGCTAAGCGCAGTCGATGTCCGGCTGCGTGCTGTCCGCGTCGCGGTGCGTTCCGTCCGGGTCGACGTGCGCCAGCGCCCGGGTCACCGCCCGGGCCACCTGCGGCGCGGCCGGCAGCGACATGTGCCCGACGCCGGACACCAGCACGCTGGCCGCGTCCAGGTCGGGATGCTCGATCCTGGCGCTGGACTTCGGGTAGATGAGCTGGTCGAGGTCGCTCCAGACGGCGAGGAACCGGGTCCGGCAGCCCGGGGCCGGCTCGGCCAGCTCGGCGATCACGTCCGAGTCCGGCCGCAGCTGCCGGCACAGCCGCAGCGGCAGCATCCGAGCCGCCGCGGTGCCGCCGTGCGGGCTGCCCAGCGTGACGAGCGTGTGCACCCGGGCGTCGCCGCCCTGCCGCTGCACGTGGTAGCGGGCGATCACGCCGCCGAGCGAGTGCGCCACCACGTGCACGCGCTCGTACCCGGTCTCGGCGCACAGCCGCTCGACCGTCCGGCCGAGCTCGGCCGCCGCCGCCCGCACGTCCGAGGTGAACACGCTGTAGTTCAGCGTCCGCACCTGGCCGAAGCCGCAGCGGCGCAGCGCTCGGGCCAGCAGCGCGAAGATCGACCTGTTGTCGACCATACCGTGCACCAGCAGCACCGGGGTCGCGGCGGCCGCGGTGCCGTGCGCCAGCAGGCCGCGGTGCTGCGGGGACAGGTCGTCGATCCGGCGCGGGCCGTGCTCCCGGGCGGCCCGCTCGGGCCGGATGCCGAGCGGGTAGAGGGCGGCGTGCGCGGCGACCCAGGCCAGCTCGGCGCCGACGCCGCGCAGGCGGACCGGTGTGGTCAGGCAGCGCAGGCCGCGCGAGGCCGCCCTACCGGTGTCGCCGACGCGCAGAGCCATGACCGTCCCTCCCCTGGGATGATCCCTATACCCAGGCCGGGCCGTCGATAGCCCGAAATCGGGGGTTCACCGGCCCGTTACCGTCCCGATACGGCCCGCCAAGCGGGGCGAAGTCGGGGCTCGGCGCGGTCTCTTGCTAGCGTCGGCGCCCGTGAGCACGCCCAGGAAGACGGTGGCCAAGTCGGGCACGGGCGCCGGCACGACCCCGTCGGCGCGCAAGTCGACCGATCCGGCGGCCGGGAAGGCGGCGGGGCGAGCGGTGCCGCCGCCGCCCGGGCCGGGGCTCGTCGTCGGGACCGTGCCCGCGCTCGCCCGGGTCGCCGGCGCGGTCGCCCTGGTCGCCGCGGTGCTGCTGCTGGTCGCGCCCGCGTTCCCGCTGGCCCGCTCCGGCGGCGCCGACCTCGGCGGTCCGGGCAACGCCTTCGCCTTCCTGCCGCCGCTGCCGCTCGCCGGCACGGTCGCCGCGGCCGGGGTGCTGGCCGTCCGGGCCCGGCTGCCGCGGCTCGGTCTGGCCGTACTGTTCCCGGCCGGCACGGTCGCCGCCGGCCTGCTGCTGCAGACCGCCTCGCTGCTGCGCACCGGCAGCCACGGCACCATCGACCTGCCGCTCGGCATCGGCACCAGCGCCCGGTACGAGGTCGGGCCCGGTCTGGTGCTGTCCGCGGTCGGGTACGGCGTGCTGGTCGCCGCGGCGCTGCTGGCCGCGGCCGGCTGGCCGCGCACGGTCATGGAGGACACCGGCGACCTCGACCCGCGCCGGCCCCGGCTGGCCGCCTGGGGCCTGGCCGTCGGCGTGCTGACCGCGCTGGTGCTCGGCATGGCGCCGTACTCGTCGTCGATCGCGCCCGGTGCCCCGACGCTGCCCGAGCGGCACGGGCTCGACCTGCTCGGGGCGGCGGTCGTCACGCTCGGCGCCGCGGCCTGGGCGGTGCTCGCGGCCACGCTGCGGCCCCGGCTGGCCGTCGTGGGCGCGTACGCCGGGCTGGCGGCGACGCTGCTGACGATCGGGCTGGCCATCTGGCTGCTGGTGGCCCGGTCGCCGGCGATCGGCACCAGCGCCGGCGGGGTCGGCGTGCTGCTGGCGGCGCTGGCCGTCGCCGTCCTCGGGCTCGTCACCGCCCGCATCGGCCGCCCGGCCCGCCCGGCCTGACCCCGGGCCCCCGGGCACACCCGGGGCGGTGGTCGTGTCGGGCTGCTGGCGGTGTCGGGCTGCTGGCGGTGTCGGGCTGCTGGCGGTGTCGGGCTGCTGGCGGTGTCGGGCTCGGCCTGGTCGGTCGGCGGCTGGGACGGACGGTCGGGGCGCAAGGCTTAGAGTGGCGGCGTGAGAGAGCGCATCCGGGTCGTGGTCGCCAAGCCCGGTCTGGACGGGCACGACCGCGGCGCCAAGGTCGTCGCCCGGGCGCTGCGGGACGCGGGCATGGAGGTCATCTACACCGGCCTGCACCAGACCCCGGAGCAGATCGTCGAGACGACGATCCAGGAGGACGCCGACGCGGTCGGCCTCTCGGTGCTCTCCGGCGCCCACATGACGCTGTTCGCCCGGGTGGTCGGGTTGCTGCGCGAGCGCGGCGCCGACGACGTGGTGGTCTTCGGCGGCGGGATCATCCCGGCCGACGACTTCGGCCCGCTGGCCGAGTTGGGCGTGGCCAAGGTCTTCACTCCCGGCGCGACGACGTCCGAGATCGTCGACTGGGTGCGCGAGCACGTCGCCGGCCAGCCCGTCTGAGCCGGCCGGCCCGTCTGAGTCGGCCGGCCCGTCTGAGTCGGCCGGCCCGTCTGAGTCGGCCGACCCGTCTGAGTCGGCCGACCCGTCCGAGTCGGCCGGCCCGTCTGAGTCGGCCGACCCGTCTGAGTCGGCCGGCCCGTCCGAGCCGGCCAGCGGCGTCCGAGCCGGCCAGCCGGGCCGGCTAGGAGACTCCTGAACAACGCGTGTCGTCCCGGTTCCGCGGAGCGGGGCCGGGACGATGTGTTGATGCAGGGTCGTGGGTCGGGTCAGCGGGAGTTTCTGGACACGGAGTCGGTCGCGGGGCATCTGCTCAAGCCCGGGAGTGTGCACGCGTTCCTGGCCGAGCACCGCAAGGCGCTGTTCCCGGATGAGATGTTCGCGGACTTGTTCCCGTCGGGGCGGGGCCGGCCGTCGGTGCCCGGCGATGTGATGGCCGCCGTGATCGTGCTGCAGACGCTGAACGGGCTGTCGGACTCCGAGACCACCGATGCGGTCACGTTCGATCTGCGATGGAAGGCCGCGATCGGCTGGCCGGTCACGGCCAAGGCGTTCCACGACACGACGCTGACCTATTGGCGGCGCCGGCTGGCGGCTAGCGATCGCCCGAACCGGATCTTCGAGGCGGTGGCGCAGGTCATCGCGCAGACCGGAGCGCTCACCGGCAAAACCAGGCGGGCGTTGGACTCCACCGTGCTCGATGACGCGGTCGCGACCCAGGACACGGTCACCCAGCTGATCGCGGCGGTCCGGCGGGTCCGCCGTGAGGTGCCTGGCGCCGCTGCGGTCGTCGCGGCGGTGACGTCAGCGCACGACTACGACGACCCGGGCAAACCCAAGATCGCCTGGAACGATCAGGCCGCCCGCGAGCGGCTGGTCGACGCTCTGGTGCGCGACGCCCTGGCCGTGCTGGCCGGGCTGGACGCGATCGGTGAACCCGAGCCGGGCCCGGCGGCCGACGCGGTCGGGCTGCTTGCGCTGATCGCCGGCCAAGACGTCGAGCTCATCGAGCCCGACCCCAACGACCCGCATGATCCCGACGATCCCGACGGCGGGCCGCGGTGGCGGATCGCCCGCCGGGTCGCCCCGGACCGGGTGATCAGCGTGGTCGACCCCGAGGCCCGCCACGCCCACAAGACGGTGCACCGCCGGCAGGACGGGTTCAAAGCGCATGTGGCGATCGAACCCGGCACCGGACTGGTCACCGCCTGCCAGCTCACCAAAGCCGCCGGCCCGGGCACGCACGACGCCGTCGTCGGCGTCGATCTGCTGGCCACCGAAACCACGCCGGTCGAGGTGCTGGCTGACTCCGCCTACGGCACCGGCGATGCGCTGGCCGCGCTGACCGAGGCCGGGCACCGGCCAGTCATCAAGCCGTGGCCGGTCAAGCCGGCAGTTCCCGGCGGGTTCACCATCGACGAGTTCACCATCGACGAGGCCGCCGGCACCGCGACCTGCCCGGCCGGGGTCACCCGCCCGATCAGCCCGAGCAGGGCCGTCACCTTCGGCGCGGCCTGCCGGGGCTGCCCACTGGCCCCGCGGTGCACCACCGCCAAAGACGGCCGGAGCCTGAAGATCCACCCCCACGACGCGCTGCAACGAGCGCACCGCCGCCGCACCGAAGACCCCCACTGGCAGGCCGAATACCGCCAGCACCGGCCGATGGCCGAACGGACCATCGCCTGGCTCACCACCCGAGGCAACCGCAGACTCCGCTACCGCGGCGTCACCAAGAACAACCACTGGCTCCACCACCGCACCGCCGCCCTGAACCTACGCCGACTACTCACCCTCGGCCTGAACCACCACCACGGAACCTGGATCCTGACCTGAGAACACCCCCAGGGAACCCAACCCCCAACAGGCACAAGGGCTGCAGCGGCAAGCCGCTGCAACCCTTCTCCCACTCCCACGCCTCCCCACGCGCCGACACGCGGCCAGGACAGCGGCTAGTTCAGGAGTCTCCTAGTTGTCGGGCAGCGCCCGCCAGAGCTCGACCGAGAGCGGGGCCAGCCCCGTCGGCGGGCGCAGCAGGTCCCGCCGCTGCTCGTCGGTGTCGAGGTCGACGACCTGCCGCTGCGGCTGGCCGGTCAGCTCGGGCAGCGGCTGCCCGGACTCGGCGACCAGCACCGGGGTGCCGCCGGCGGCCCGCACCCTGGCCGCGACGGCGGCGACCTGGGCCCGGGTGGCCGCGTCGTCGCTGCCGTCCCCGGGCACCCCGAACGCCGGCACGTCGCACACCTCGCGCAGCACCGCGGTCCACTCCTGCCGGCTGCGCGCGTCGACCAGCAGCGCGACCTCGCCCGGCGCGAACGCGGCGCACGCGGTGTCGACCGCCTGCGGCTCGCCCGCCTCGGTGCGGCTCAGCGCCAGGTGCCGGGAGCCGAGCACGGGCGGCAGCAGCACGAGCACCAGCCCGACCGCGAGCGCCGCCGGGCCGAAGCGCCGGGCCGCGGCCGCGACCGCCCACACCGCGAGCAGCGCGACCACCGGCAGCACGGTCGGCACCAGCCGCCGGTCCGCCCAGGGGTGGTCCGGCGTGATCCCGGGGCTCCACACCACCGACAGGGCCGAGACCACCGGCAGGCCGAGGCCGAGCACCCAGCGGGTCGCGGTCGTGCCGCTCACCGGGTCGCGCCGGCAGAGCACCGCGTAGCGCGTGAGCAGGGCGAGTGCGGCGCCGGCCAGCACCAGCGCCGGCCACCCCGTGTACCAGCTGACCCAGGTCAGCGAGTCCTCGGCGTAGTTGCGGTTGCCGTCGACGGGCACGACGCCCTGGGCCCGCTGCAGGCCCTCGATGAACCGGACGCTTCCGCCGGTGCCGAGGCCGACGTACCAGACCGGGCGGAGGACCAGCGCGACCAGCCCGACCACGACGGCGCCGGCGGCCGCGGCGCCGACCCAGGGCGGCGGCGGCCGGGACGGCAGCCAGCGCCGGCCGGCCAGCACGCCGACCGTGCAGACCGCGGTCAGCAGCACGCCGAGGTAGACGGCCATCTTCACCAGCGAGCGCAGGTCGTGGACGTACGGGTAGGTCGGGCCGAGCGCGTCCACCACCCCGTACGCGGCGCCGGCGACGGCGCCGAGCGCGAGCGGCCACCAGCACGGGTTGCGCCGCAGCGCCAGCCAGCCGACCACCGGCACCAGCAGCGCGAGGTCGCGGACCGCGTCGATGCGGACGAGCAGCCCGAGCCCCATGAGCAGGCCGGCGAGCGCGGCGAGGCGGCGCTGCGGTCCGGTGACCGCGTCGAGCAGCAGGCACAGCGCGGCCAGCAGCAGCAGCTGGGCCAGCGGCTCGCTGTACGTGGACCGGAACGTGAGCATCATCGGCAGCACCAGCGCGAGCGCGAGCGCGGCGACCGGGGCCCAGCGGGGGCCGACCAGCCGGGCGGCCAGGCCGCCGAAGGCGAGCAGCGCGCAGCCGCCGATCACCGCCGGGGCCAGCAGCATCGCCGTCCAGCCGCCGACCCAGCCGAACGGGACCAGGGTCAGCCCGGTGCCGGACATGAACTGTGCGGCCAGCCGGTCGCCGGTCGGGTAGAGCGCCTGCGCGGTGGCGGTGACCAGCGGGTCGCTGCTGCCACCGATCCAGTGCAGCTGGGCCGGGATCCGCAGCCCGCCGGTGTCCGCGATCCAGCGGCCGAACAGCGCGTACACGGCCGAGTCGCGGCGCAGCACCACGTGCCCGGACGCGAAGGCGCCGGTGAAGGCGGCGAAGCCGACCGCGACCGCGCCGGTGCCGAGCACCGACCACCACGGGGTGTCCGGCACCGCGGGCAGCCGCCGGGCGGCCAGCCAGACCAGCACGGCGACCACCACGAACGCCGGCAGCGCGAGCAGCGGCGTGGCGTGTCCGGCGTACGCCAGCGGGTAGCTGGCCAGCAGCCAGGCGGCGGCGGCCAGCGCGGGCCCGACCGAGACGACCGCGAGCACCTGGCCGGGGTCGAGCCGGCGGGGTCGCGGCAGCCGGCCCGGCGCGGGCGAGGCATCCGCGACCGGGGCGACCGGCGTGATGTCGACCCCCACGGCTCGCAGACTAGAGGCGGCCGCTGGGAACGCTCGCACGGGGACGGCCCCGGATGTGACGGATGCGACGCGCCCGGCCGGACCGGCGGTGGATACCCTCCCGGCGGGACCTCGGGCGCGTGGTGCCCTCGGCGTGGAGGGATGACAGTCGTGGACTTGTACGAGTACCAGGCGAAGGAGCTCTTCGCCGCGCACGGCGTGCCCGTGCTGCCGGGGGAGGTGGCCGACAGCGCCGAGCAGGCGCGGGCCGTCGCGGCCAGGATCGGCGGCGCGGTGGTGGTCAAGGCCCAGGTGAAGACCGGCGGCCGGGGCAAGGCCGGCGGCGTCAAGCTGGCCAAGGACGCGGACGAGGCCGCGGAGAAGGCCACCGGGATCCTCGGCCTCGACATCAAGGGCCACCTGGTCCGCCGGGTGCTCGTCACCGCGGCCAGCGACATCGACACCGAGTACTACGTGTCGTACCTGCTCGACCGGGCCAACCGGACGTACCTGGCGATGGCCTCGGTCGAGGGCGGGATGGAGATCGAGCAGCTGGCCGTCGAGCGGCCGGACGCGCTGGCCCGGGTGCCGGTCGACCCGATCGACGGGGTGGACGCGGCCAAGGCGGCCGAGATCGCCGACGCGGCCGGCTTCCCGGCCGACGTGCGGCACCAGGTCATCGAGGTGCTGGTCAAGCTCTGGGACACGTTCACCGCCGAGGACGCGACGCTCGTCGAGGTCAACCCGCTGGTGAAGACGCCGGACGGGCAGGTCGTCGCGCTCGACGGCAAGGTCACCCTGGACGACAACGCCAGCTTCCGGCACCCCGACACGGTCGCCCGGTTCGAGGACAAGGCGGCGACCGACCCGCTGGAGCAGGAGGCCAAGGAGAAGGACCTCAACTACGTCAAGCTCGACGGCGAGGTCGGCATCATCGGCAACGGCGCCGGCCTGGTGATGTCCACCCTCGACGTGGTCGCGTACGCGGGGGAGCGGCACGGCGGGGTGCGCCCGGCCAACTTCCTCGACATCGGCGGCGGCGCGTCGGCCGAGGTCATGGCCAACGGGCTGGAGATCATCCTCGGCGACCCGTCCGTACGGTCGGTGCTGGTCAACGTCTTCGGCGGGATCACCGCGTGCGACGAGGTCGCCAACGGGATCGTGCACGCGTTCGGGCTGCTGTCGTCGCGCGGCGAGGCGGTCACGCTGCCGCTGGTCGTCCGGCTGGACGGCAACAACGCCGAGGAGGGCCGGCGCATCCTGGCCGAGGCCGCGCTGGCCGGGCTGGAGCAGGTGGACACGATGGACGGCGCCGCCGAGCGCGTCGCCGAGCTGGCGGGAGCGCGCTGATGTCGATCTTCCTCGACGAGAACTCCAAGGTCATCGTGCAGGGCATGACCGGCTCGGAGGGCCTGAAGCACACCCGCCGGATGGTCGCCTCGGGCACGACCGTCGTCGGCGGGGTCAACCCGCGCAAGGCCGGGGAGCAGGTCGACGGGATCCCGGTGTTCGGCTCGGTCGCCGACGCGGTCAAGGAGACCGGCGCAGACGTGTCGGTGGTGTTCGTGCCGCCGCGGTTCGCGAAGGACGCGGTGGAGGAGAGCATCGACGCGGCCGTGCCGCTGGTCGTCGTCATCACCGAGGGCATCCCGGTGCACGACACCGCCGCGTTCTTCACCCGGGCGCAGCGGTCCGGGACGACCCGGCTGATCGGCCCGAACTGTCCCGGCCTGATCACGCCGGGCCGGTCCAACGCCGGCATCATCCCGGCCGACATCGCCCGGGCCGGGCGGATCGGGCTGGTCTCCAAGTCGGGCACGCTGACGTACCAGATGATGTACGAGCTGCGCGACATCGGCTTCTCCACCTGCGTCGGCATCGGCGGGGACCCGGTCATCGGCACCACCCACATCGACTGCCTGGCCGCGTTCCAGGACGACCCGGAGACCGACGCGATCGTCATGATCGGCGAGATCGGCGGCGACGCCGAGGAGCGGGCCGCCGACTACGTCAAGGCGAACGTGACCAAGCCCGTGCTCGGCTACGTGGCCGGGTTCACCGCGCCGGAGGGCAGGACCATGGGTCACGCCGGCGCGATCGTGTCCGGATCGGCCGGGACCGCGGCGGCCAAGCAGGCGGCGCTGGAGGCGGTCGGGGTCAGGGTCGGCAGGACGCCGAGCGAGACCGCCCGGCTGGCCCGCGAGGTCGTCACCGGCTGACCACGCCTGGGCGGGTCGGCCGCGCCGCGGCGGGTAGGGTATCGCCCGGTTCGAAGCCGTCTCCCCGAGAGGAAGTCCATGAGCGGGTACGGGATGCCGCAGGAGTCGGCACCGAGGTCCACGCGGTCCGGCCGCAGCGGTCCGGCCCTGCCGGTCCTCGAGCTGGTCGGCGTGGGACTGGCCGTGCTGGCCTTCATCGTCGCCTTCCTGCCGTGGGCGAAGCCGGACGTGCAGGTGCCGGACGGCGTGGACGCCTCCGTCGACAGCGTGAACGGCTGGAACCTGGCGCTGCCCACGGTCGCCACCACGCTGCTGCTGGTCGCGGCCGCGCTCGTCGCCGCCCCGCTGCTGAGCAGGCCGGCCGCGACCGGCACCGAGGACGACCCGGCCGCCTCGCCGGTGCCGGCGCTGCTGGCCACCCTCGGCGCGCTGTTCATGGTGGTCTGGGTGATCACCGGCGGGACATACCTCGGCACCGACCTCAGCCGCGGCCTCGGCACCTGGCTCGGCCTCGTCCTCGGCCTCGGCACCGCGGCCGTGCTCGTGCTGTCCTGGCTGCAGCGCACCGGCCGGGTGAAGAAGGCGCCGGCCGCCGGCCCGTCCAACTGGAACCAGGGCCAGCCGCAGGGCTGGGGCCAGCCGGGCGGCGGCTACCAGTCGCCGCAGGGCTATGGAGCCAGCGCCGAGCGGCCAGCCCAGCGGCCAGCCCAGCGGCCAGCCGATGGGCCAGCCGCAGCCGCCCGCGTACGGGCAGCAGCCGTCGTACGGGGCGCCCGGCGGCTACCCCGGGCCGACCACCGGCGGGCAGCCGGCCCAGCAGCCGGGCCCGTACGGGCAGGAGCAGTACCCGCCGCAGGGCGGTGGCTACCCGAACCAGGGCGGCGGCGGGTACAACCCCCAGGGCTGACGCTCGGCGCGCCTGCCCAGGTCACCGGCCCGGCGATGTCAGAGTGGGTCGCCGTGACGGACGTACGGCAGCGACCCGGGGCTCGGCCGCCGGCCGAGCCCCCGGCCGTCCGGCCGTCGCTGGTGCTGCACGGCTGCCTGGTCGCCGCGGCCGCGGCGCTGTCCGGGCTGGCCACGCTGGCTGCGGTCGTGCTGATCGCCTGGGTGGCCGACGCCGGCCCGGGCTCGACCGGCACGGACGCGGTCCGGGCCGCCGCCGACGGCTGGCTGCTCGCCCACGGCGGCGGGCTCACCGTCCCGGCCGGCCACGTCCGCGGCATCCCACTCGGGCTGACCGTGCTGGCCGCGGTCGTGCTGCACCGGGCCGGCGCGTCGCTGGCCCGCGCGGTCGAGGTGCCTGACCTGCGCACCGCGGGCCGCACCGTCGCCGCGCTGGCGGTGCCGTACGGGTTGCTGGCGGCGGTGGTCGCCAAGCTCGCCGCGACCGGGACCGCGGCCGCGTCCGCGCCGCTGGCCGGGCTCGGCGCGCTGGTGCTGGCCGGCCTGGCCGGCGGCCGCGGCGTGCTGCGGGCGGCCGACCTCGGGCCGGCGGCGGCCCGGCGGGTGCCGCCGTGGCTGCCGGCGGTGGGTCGGGCGACGCTGGCCGGCGCCGGCGCGCTGGCCGCCGCCGGGCTGGCGGTGCTGCTGGCCGCGCTGGTCCGGCACGGCGGGCGGTTCGCCGAGCTGTTCGGGTCGCTGCGGCCCGGGCTCGTCGGCGGGGTGGTGCTGTTGCTCGGCTGCGTGCTGCTGCTGCCGAACGGCGCGCTGTGGGCGCTGGCGTACGCAGCCGGGCCGGGATTCACGGTCGGTGCCGGGACCGGGATCTCGCCGTTCGGGGCGACGCTGGGTCCGGTGCCGGCGTTCCCGCTGCTGGCCGCGCTGCCCGGGGACGGCACGCCGCCGCCGGTGGTGCGCGCGGCGCTGCTGCTGCCGGTGCTGGCCGGCGTGCTCGCCGGCTGTGTGGTCGGGCGCCGGATGCCACCCGCGACCGGGCCCGGCCGGCTGCCGGCGGCGCTGACCGGCCGGGCCGCCCGGCTGGCCACGTACGGGCTGCTCGCCGGCGTGCTGGCCGCCCTACTGATCGCCGCGCTGGCGGTGCTGGCCGGCGGCGCGCTCGGCCCCGGCTACCTGGCCGCCGTCGGCCCGTCCGGCTGGCAGGTCGCGGCCGCGCTGGCGCTCGAGGTCGGCGTGCCGGCCGCGGTCACGGCCGCGCTGGTCCCGACCCCGGGCGGAGCGAGACCGACCCCGCCCGACGGCGGCGACGAGCCGGTGAACGAGACGCCCACCGCGGCAGCCGAGCCGGACGCCGGCCTGGACGACGACCGGGAAGACCGGGACGACCGGGACGACGACCGGGACGATCGGAACGGAGATCGGAACGGCGAGGGGACCGGGGAGCAGCCGGCGGATCGCTGAGTGGATCCGCTGTGCGACCCACTAGGCTGCGCGGGTGAGCGCGCGGCTGGTGGTCCTCGCGTCGGGGGCCGGCACCACGCTGCAGGCCGTGCTGGAGGCCGTCGCGTCCGGACAGCTCCCGGCCGAGCTGGTCGCGGTCGGATCGGACCGGCCGGGCTGCCGGGCGCTCGCCCGCGCCGAGGCGGCCGGGGTGCCGACCTTCGCCCTGCCGCTGTCGGACTACGCCGACCGCGCCGAGTGGAACCGTGCCTTCGCCCGCGCGCTCGGTTGCTGTCGACCGGACCTGGTCGTCTGCGCCGGGTTCATGCGGGTCCTCGCGCCGTCGGTGGTGCACCGGTTCCGGATCGTCAACACGCACCCGTCGCTGCTGCCGGACTTCCCCGGCGCGCACGCGATCCGCGACGTGCTGGCCGCGGCCGTGCCCACCACCGGCGTGACCGTGCACTGGGTCGACGACGGTGTCGACACCGGACCCGTGCTCGCGCAGCAGCCCGTCGAGGTGCTCCCCGGCGACGACGAGGACAGCCTGCGCGACCGCATCCAGGCCGTCGAGAAGCCGCTGTACGTCGCCACCATCCGCCGGCTGCTGAAGGAGCTGCCCGAGATGAGCAGGATTCCCGTACGCCGTGCGCTGGTGAGCGTGTCGGACAAGACCCGGGTGGCCGAGCTGGCCGAGGGGCTGCACGCGGCCGGGGTCGAGCTGGTCTCCACCGGCAGCACGGCGGTCCGCATCGCCGAGGCCGGCGTCCCGGTCACCGCGGTCGAGGACGTCACCGGCTTCCCGGAGATCCTCGACGGCCGGGTCAAGACGCTGCACCCGCACGTGCACGCCGCCCTGCTCGCCGATCCCCGCGACCCGACCCACACGGCGACCCTGGACGAGCGCGAGATCGAGCCGTTCCAGCTGCTCGTCTGCAACCTCTACCCGTTCCGGCAGGCGCTGGCGGCCGGGGTGCGCGGCGACGAGCTGGTCGAGCAGATCGACGTCGGCGGCCCGGCCATGATCCGGGCCGCGGCGAAGAACCACGCCGGCACGGCGGTCGTCGTCGACCCCGGCGGGTACGCCGAGGCGCTGGCGGCCGTCCGGGCGGGCGGCTTCGACGACGAGCAGCGCCGTCGGCTGGCCGCGGCCGCGTTCGCGCACACCGCCGCGTACGACACGGCGATCGCGACCTGGATGAACGAGGAGCTGGCGCCGGACCCGAACTGGTGGCCGCGGTACGCCGGGCTCGCGCTGGAGCGGGCGGCCGTCCTCCGCTACGGCGAGAACCCGCACCAGAAGGCCGCGGTCTACCTCGACCCGGCGGTCGCCGGCGGCCTGGCCACCGCGCGCCAGCTGAGCGGCAAGGAGATGTCGTTCAACAACTACGTGGACGCCGACGCGGCGTACCGGATGGTGTCGGACTTCGCGGATCCCGCGGTCGCCGTGGTCAAGCACTCCAACCCGTGCGGGATCGCGGTCGGCGCGTCGGACGCGGCCGACCCGGTCGCCGACGCGCACCGCAAGGCCAACGCCTGCGATCCGGTGTCCGCGTTCGGCGGGGTGATCGCGGTCAACCGGCCGGTCACGGTGGCGATGGCCGAGCAGGTGGCCGAGGTGTTCACCGAGGTGCTGGTCGCCCCGAGCTTCCTGGAGGGCAGCCTCGACGTGCTCACCGCCCGCAAGTCGCTGCGGTTGCTGGTGGTCGCCGGGGCGCGGCCGGCCGGGGTCGAGTTCCGCGAGATCAGCGGCGGGGTGCTGGCCCAGCAGGCCGACCGGCTGGACACGCCCGGCGACGACGCGGCGGCGTGGCGGCTGACCGCCGGCGAGCAGGTCGACGAGCGCACGCTGGCCGACCTGCTGTTCGCCTGGCGCGCGGTCCGCGGGGTGAAGTCCAACGCGATCCTGCTGGCCCGCGACCGGGCCAGCG
The DNA here is from genome assembly GCA_963803135.1 of uncultured Actinomycetota bacterium. Lineage (GTDB taxonomy): Bacteria > Actinomycetota > Actinomycetes > Mycobacteriales > CADCTP01 > CADCTP01. The sequence goes on from CAWDLH010000003.1 coordinate 118,339, forward strand.
TCGGGGTGGGGATGGGCCAGGTCAACCGGGTCGACGCGGCCCGGCTGGCGGTGCAGCGGGCGGGTGACCGGGCGGCCGGCGCGGTGGCGGCGTCCGACGCGTTCTTCCCGTTCCCGGACGGGCTCCAGGTGCTCGTCGATGCCGGGGTGCGCGCCGTGGTGGAGCCGGGCGGGTCGGTGCGCGACCCCGAGGTGATCGCCGCGGCCGAGACGGCCGGTATCTCGCTCTACCTCACCGGGACGCGTCACTTCGCCCATTGACCCGCTTTTTACTATAGACGTAGAGTGCCCGACGTGTCCGGTTTCCTGGTGGGCGTCGGGGCGCTGTCCGCGCCGGCGCAGCGGCTGAAGCAGATCTCCGCCGACCTCGACGCGGCCCGGTCCGGGGCCGGGACCGCGGCGTCCAGCGCAGCAGTGTGCGGCCGGCGACCCGCGGGTGGCGGCCGCGGCCGAGGCGTTCGGCGCCGGGGTGAGCGCGGTGCTCGGCGCGCTCGGCGACGACGCCGGCCTGCTGGCGGACAAGGTCCAGCAGGCGGGCGTCACGTACGCGGCGGTCGACCGCCGCGCGGTCGCGGCGCGATGAGCGCGGCGGACGAGTTCCCGCTGCCGCCGGGCAACCCGGGCGCGGTCAGGGCGGCCGGGGGCGCGCTGCAGGACGTCTCGACCGACCTGACCGCGATGGGCACCCGGATCGGCCGCGAGCAGGCCGGCATGGCCGGGGCCTGGCAGGGCGACGCCGCCGCGGCCGCCGGCACCGAGACCAGCACCCTGGCCACGATCACGACCGACAAGGGCGGCCGGGTCGGCGCCGGCGCGAGCGCGCTGTCCGACTACGGCACGGCGCTGGAGACCGCGGTCGCCGAGGTGACCGCGATCCGCCGGCAGGCCGACCAGGCCGAGATCGACGCCCGCTCCGAGGCGGCCCGGTCCAGCCAGGGCCTCTCGTACGACGACCGGCAGGCGATCTACACCAGCATCCGGTCCCAGGCGCTGGCGCCGCTGCGGATGCACTACCGCGCGGTGATCGAGACGCTCGACCGGGCCGCGAGCACGGCCGCCGACCGGCTCACCGCCGCGGTGCCGGAATACCGCTCGGGCATGACGCCGGGCCAGCTCTCGCTGGCCGCCCGGGACGCGGTGGCGCTGCGGCTGCCCAGCGTCCTGAAGCAGGACGGGCAGGACCGGGCCCGCGACCTGGCGGCCCAGTTGCAGCCGCTGCTGGAGCAGGGCAAGCAGATCCCGGCCGCGCTGCTGGCGACGCTGGAGGCGGACAAGGACAACCCCTGGTTCGCCAAGACCCTGCTGGAGACGCTCGGGCCGCAGGCGCCCAACTGGGCGATGCTGGTGATGGAGGGCAACGGCTTCCCGCCCGACTACAACCAGCGGGTCATCACCGACTTCGGTCAGCTGCTGGCCCTGTCCACCCGGCAGGTGGGCGACGCCCGGCTGTCCGACTCGTACGTGCAGGAGTTCCTGAAGCCGCTCGACCAGCACAACGGGCTCGGCCTGCAGTACGCCTGGCATCTGGGCAACCTGCTGCACTTCGGCGGCACGTTCGGCACCGGGTTCCTGCAGCAGGCCGGCGACAAGCTCTACGCGCTCGACAAGGAGGGCGCGGACAGCGAGATGTACACGATGGTCGGCGGCTGGATGAACCGCCCGCTGACCAACGACCTGGTCCCCGACGACGCGATGGAGGCGTACTTCGACGCGGTCGCCAAGGACGCCGACGCGGCCCGGGTCTTCTTCGCCGGCCACGCCGACCGGCTGACGTACTACCTGGCCGACCGGCGCACCGACGACTACCTGGGCGACGGCGGCGAGGCGCTGGGCAAGGCGCTGGAGGCGGCGACCTCGGTGCACGACGACGGCTTCCGCGGCCAGGGATCGGCCCAGGTGACCAGCGACCTGGTGCACCTGCTCGGCTCCCAGGACCACGACTTCCTCACCGGCCACGACCGGGCCAAGGTGTTGCCGCACGTGGCCGACATCCTCAACGGCTACAAGCAGGACGTGTACTACTCGCTGTCCCGCACCGACTACGGCGGCGCCGCGACCACCGCGCCCCGGCTCGGCCAGCCCGAGCTCGGCACCGGCGGCTGGGGCGTCGAGTTCTCGGCCGCCGACCTGGAGGGCACGCTCGCGCAGGTCGACCACGACTCCGAGGCGTACAAGTCCGTGGTCAAGGCGCAGCTGTCGGCGTCGGAGGAGTTCCTGCGGGACAAGCTGGCCGCGGCCAGGGCCGAGCCGGCGCGCCGCGACGAGCTGCTCCAGGCGTACGCGCGCGGGCACGGGCTGGTGCTCAAGGAACTGTTCGACACGCACATCGGCACCCAGGTCGCGATGGGCAAGCTCGAGGACGACCGGAACCTGCACGACCTGCGGGTGGCCGACGCGGTGTCCAGCTCGCTGCTGACGATCCTGCCGGCGTTCCCGCCCGCGGCGGTGCCGGCGACCATCCTCAACGTGGGCAAGGCGGCCACGATGCCGTTCCTGTACGAGGGGGTCACCAGCGACTCGCAGGCCGCCGCCAACCGGTCGGCGTCGGTCGCCCAGGTCGACCAGTGGTACTCGGCGACGCTGAGCACGATGGTGACGAACATGCAGGACGGCGGCGGGTTCGCCGGCACCCCGGCCGACGCCGGCAGCTGGATGTCCGCGCACGGGGTCGGCCCGCCCGACCGCTTCACCGACGCCGGTGGGCAGGTGCTCGACCCGGGCAGCATGACCGACGGGCAGAAGGCGGCGTACCAGCGGTGGCTGGCCGATCCGGAGAACGACGGCGTCCGGGTCGAGATGGTGAAGGTCTTCACCGCGCTCGACGCGGCCGGCGGCCAGCAGCGCGGGTGAGACACTGGCGGGGTGAGTCACGCGGCGCCACCCCGGCAGAGCAACGCCGGCCTGCGCGCGGTCGACCTGCGCAACCTGCCGATCCTGCTGGTGCTCGCGCTCGGCGCGACCGGCATCGCCTACTCCGCCGCGGTGCCCCGGCACTGGCTGCGCGGGGTGCTGCTGCTGGCCTTCGCCTGCGCGGTGGCCGGGGCGTTCCGGCTGCTGCTGCCGATGCGCCAGGCCGGGCTGCTGGTCGTGCGCAGCCGGCTGACCGACGTGCTCTGCTACGCGGGGCTGGCGGTCGCCATCACCGCGCTCGGTCTCGCCCTGCCCGCGTGAGCCGGCCCGGGTGAGCCCGCCGGCGTGACGAACGCCGCCCGGACCGGCCGCGGGCTGGGCCGAAACCGCCGGGTAATCTCCGGCCCATGACCACCCACCGCGTAACCCTCATCCCCGGCGACGGCACCGGGCCGGAGCTGACCGAGGCGACCCGCCGGGTGCTGGAGGCGGCCGCGGCGACGAGCGGCTCGTCGTTCGACTGGGACGTCCAGCACGCCGGGGTCGATGTCATGGAGACGGCCGGGACCCCGCTGCCGCCGGAGACGCTCGAGTCGATCAAGCGGACCAAGGTCGCGATCAAGGGCCCGATCACCACCCCGATCGGCACCGGCTTCCGGTCGGTCAACGTCGCCCTGCGGGCCGAGTTGGAGCTCTACGCCTGCCTGCGGCCGTGCAAGACCTACCCGGGCGTGCGCACCCGGTTCGACAACGTGGACGTGGTCATCGTCCGCGAGAACACCGAGGACCTGTACGCGGGGATCGAGTACGAGCACGACACGGACGACGCCAAGCGGGTCGTCGACTTCCTCAACGGCCTGCAGAAGAAGCAGATCCGCGAGCACTCGGGCATCTCGATCAAGCCGATCAGCGAGTTCGGCGCCGAGCGGATCGCCCGCTACGCGTTCCAGTACGCGAAGGACAACGGCCGCGGCCGCGTGCACTGCATCACCAAGTCCAACATCATGAAGTTCACCGACGGCCTTTTCCTGTCGGTCTTCCGCGAGGTGGCCAAGGACTTCCCGGACATCGAGCCGTGGGAGAACCTGGTCGACGCGACCTGCATGGGCCTGGTGCAGCGGCCGGAGGAGTGGGACGTGCTCGTCCTGCCCAACCTCTACGGCGACATCCTGTCCGACCTCACCGCGGGCCTGGTCGGCGGCCTCGGCGTCGCCCCGGGCGCCAACATCGGCATCGCCGCCGCGGTGTTCGAGGCCACGCACGGCTCGGCGCCGAAATACAAGGGCCAGAACAAGGTCAACCCGACCGCGATGATCCTGTCCGGCAAGCTGATGCTGGCCCACCTCGGCGAGGACGCGGCGGCGCAGCGGCTGGAGGAGGCGGTCGCCGCGGTCATCGCCGAGGGCAAGTCGGTCACCTACGACATGAAGCCCACCCGGACCGACCCCACCGCGGTCGGCACCAGCGAGTACGCGGATGCCATCATCGAGAAGCTGGAGGCGGCCAAGTGAGCCGGTCGGGCAAGGTCTCGGTCGTCGGAGCCGGGTTCTACGGGTCCACCACCGCCCAGCGGCTGGCCGAGTACGACCTGTTCGAGTCGGTCGCGCTGGTCGACATCATCGAGGGCAAGCCGCAGGGCATCGCGCTGGACATCAACCAGTCCCGGCCGATCGAGGGCTTCGAGACCGCCCTGCTCGGCTCCAACGACTACGACGTCACCGAAGGCTCGGAGATCGTCGTGATCACCGCCGGCCTGCCGCGCAAGCCGGGAATGAGCCGGATGGACCTGCTGGAGACCAACGCGAAGATCGTCCGCGAGGTCACCGAGAGGATCGTCGCCGGCTCGCCGGAGGCGGTGCTCATCGTCGTGTCCAACCCGCTGGACGAGATGACCGCGCTGGCCTCGCTGGCCTCGGGCCTGCCCAAGAGCCGGGTGATGGGCCAGGCCGGGATGCTCGACACGGCGCGGTTCAGCCACTTCGTGGCCGAGGAGCTGTCGGTGCCGGTGGGGTCGGTGCGGACGCTGACGCTCGGCTCGCACGGCGACACGATGGTGCCGGTGCCCTCGGCCTGCACGGTCGACGGCAAGCCGCTGGCGGACCTGCTGGCGGCCGACCGCATCGACGCGCTGGTGGACCGGACCCGCAACGGCGGTGCCGAGGTGGTCGCGCTGCTCAAGACCGGCTCGGCGTACTACGCGCCGTCGGCGGCGGCGGCGCGGATGGCCCGCGCGGTCAAGGAGGACTCCGGCGCGGTGCTGCCGGTCTGTGCCTGGGTCGACGGGGAGTACGGGATCTCCGGGGTCTACCTCGGCGTCGAGGCCGAGATCGGGGCCGGCGGCGTGACGCGCGTCGTCGAGCGCAACCTCACCGACCCGGAGGTCGCCGCGCTGCGCGACGCCGCCGAGGCGGTCCGGGCCAAGCAGGCCGACGTCGCCGACCTGTGAGCCGGGCCGCCGTGGTCGCGCCGGGACCGGGCGGCGCGCCCTGGTCGCGGCGGCCGTCCTGCTCGCCCTGACCGGCTGCTCGGCCGCGCTGCCCGACGCGACCCGGTCCGCGGCGGCGGCCACCGACGCGCAGGCGGCCAAGCTCACCGCGTACCTGGCCGTCCGGCCGTACGAGGTGCACGAGGCGGTCGCGTTCGCCCGGCTGGCCGACGGCTGGACCGACACCGACGTGCTGGCGGCGGGCGGGGATCGCCGGGAGGGCAGCCTCGACCTGCTCGTCCGGGTCACGACGAGCGGGACGTACTCGGACGGGTTCGAGCCGGAGAACGCGACCGACACCGGCTGCTTCCGGATCACCCAGGCCGACCCGGACGACTTCCGCGACCCGCGACGGGTCGACTGCCCGGTCGGCGCGACCCCGCTGACACCCCCGCCGGCGCCGGCACCGGCCGCGATCCCGGCCGGGTACGAGCAGCGCCTGGCCGCGGCGCTGGGCCGGCTGGATCCCGCCGGCCGCCGGTCCGCGGTCCGGGTGGCGGCGACGGCCCGCCAGGAACTCGCCGGCCACCCGGCCCGGGTGACCACCGCGACCTCCGGGGACACGGTGGGCGTCGCGGTGGCGGCCAGCCGCTACGAGTGCGTGCTGGCCGCCGTCGCGCCCGCCGGCCGGGTCCCGGCCTGGCGGCCGCCGCGCGTCTACCTCCAGCCCGGCGAGGCCGGCTGTACCGCCACCGCCGCCGCCGCCCGCGGCCTGGTCCGGCCGCCGCACTGACTCCCGGCGGGTCAGGCGTCGAGGCCGGCACCACCGCCGCCGCCCGCGGCCTGGTCCGGCCGCCGCACTGACTCCCGGCGGGCCGGGCGTCGAGGCCGGCCGCACCACCGCCGCCCGCGACCCGGGCCGGCCGCCGCACCGCGTCCCGGTGGTCAGGCGTCGAGGCGGACCGGCATGAGCAGGGACCAGTCCGAGCGGTCCGGCCGGCGGATCGCGAGCGGGGTGATCGGGCCGTCCAGCTCCAGGGTTAGCTGCTCGTGGTCGGCGAGGGCGTCGAGCAGGTAGTCGCGGTTCACCCCGATCCGCAGGACGTCCCCGTCGCCGCCGACCGCCAGCGCGCCGGCCGCGTCGAGGCTGAGCACGACCGTGTCGTAGTCGACGCCGTCGTCGCCGGTGCGGCGGGTGGCCGGCCCGGCGGCCAGCGCGGCCCGCAGCGCCGGCCCGTGCACGGGCACGCGGTGCGGCGCGGGCACCGGCTCCAGCGCGCGCCAGTCCGGGAAGTCGTCGACCCCGGCCGGCGCGCGCACCGACCGCCCGCCGGCCGCGATCTCGACCAGGTCTCCGGTCACGGTCACCTCGGCGTCGCCGCCGGCCGGCAGCCCGGCCGCGCGGTCGACCAGGTCGGCCGGCAGGAACGCCCGGCCGGTCCCGGCGCCGGCCAGCGCCACCACGGCGAGCCGGTGCCGGTCGGTTGCGACGACGTGCACGGTGCCGTCTCCGGCGTCCAGGAGGACGCCGTGCAGGCGCGGGTGGGTGGGGTCGGTGCCGACGGCGTACCGGACCGCGGCGAGCGCGGCGGTCAGGTCGGCGGCGGGGACGGTCAGGCGGATGGTCAGGTGGACGGTCGAGGACACGGTGGGCTCCGATCGGTCGAGGAGGGTGCGGACCGTGGAGAGCTCCCGCCGGGCGGCGGCCAGGCCGCCCTCCAGCCGGGCCAGGTGCGCGTCGAGCACCGGCCCCGGGTCGGCACCGGCCAGCAGCGCGCGCACCGAGTCGAGCGGCATCCCGACCCGGCGCAGCCGCGCGACCAGCCGGGCCGCGGCGACCTGATCCGGGGCGTACCGCCGGTAGCCCGTGCGGGGGTCGACCGACGCCGGCACCAGCACGCCGGCGCCGTCGTAGAACCGCAGCGCGCTGACCGGCAGCCCGGACAGCCGGGCGACCGTGCCGATCGGCAGCAGGGAGTCCTCCACACCGGAGGACCCTGGTCCCTCGACCCGCTCGAGGGTCAACCCGCGGACCGGGCCCGGACCAGCGCGACGTTCGCCCGGCACACCTCGTCCCAGGGCGTCGGCGCCAGCCCGAGCTCCCGCTCGGTGGCCGTCGAGTCGAGCACGAACGGCCGGATGAACTGGTAGCGCGTCTCCTCCAGCTCCCGTACCACCGGGTTGACCAGCCCGACCCCCCGCAGGGCCAGGTGCGGCAGCGGGCCCACCCGCACCGGCGGCACCCCGGCCGCGCGGCAGTGGTCGGCGACGGCCTCCCGCTGGGTCCGCGGTGGGTTGGTCGGCGCGTGCCAGACCCGGCCGAGGGCCGGCTCGTGCGCGGCCGCGGCCACCAGCGCGCGGGCGACGTCGGGGGTCCAGGTCCACGAGTGGGTCTGGTCCGGCGCGCCGATCACCCGCACCGACCGGCCGGCCAGCGCCCGGGGCAGCATCCGGTCCAGCACCGACTGGTCGCCGGCACCGACGTAGTCCGAGGCCCTGACCTCGACCGCACGGATCCGGCCGGCCTGGTGCCGGGCCAGCGCGTCCGCGGTCATCCGCGCCCGGACCTGCGCCTTCGGCCCCGCCGGGCGGTCGGGCTGCCCCTCGCGCATCGGCTCGGTCACCGGCCCGTACGGGTAGAGGTTGGCCGCCGTGGCCAGCACCGCCCCGCTGGACTCGGCCGCCGCCAGCAGGGCCGCGGCGATCGGCGGCCACGCCTGCGCCCAGCGGTGGTACGGCGGGTTGACGCAGTTGTAGATCGCCGCCGCACCGCGGGCCGCCGCGCCGAGCGCGCGCGCGTCGCCGGCGTCGCCGCGCATCCGCTCGACCCCCGACCGGTCCGGCCCGGCGCCGGACCGGGTCAGCACGACGACCTCGGCTCCGCCGGCGGCGAGCAGCTCGGCCACGGCCGTGCCGACCGATCCGGCGCCGAGCACGAGGTGCCTGCCTGCTGCCGTCGTCATGGCCGGCAACCTACGCCGGCCGGGCCGGCTCAGGTGAGCTTGGCGCCGACCGCGAGGAGCTTGGCCCGGAAGTTCTCGTAGCCGCGGTCGAGCAGGGACGCACCGCTGATCGTCGACATCCCCTGCGCGGACAGCGCCGCCAGCACGTACGAGAAGCCGGCGCGCAGGTCCGGCACGTGCAGGTCGGTGCCCTGCAGCTTGGCCGGCCCGACGATGACCGCCGAGTGCCGGTGGTTGCGCGAGCCGAACCGGCACGGCGTCGAGCCGAGGCACTCGGTGAAGACCTGGATCTGCGCGCCCAGCGCCCGCAGCGCCTCGGTGTAGCCGAGCCGGTCCTCGTACACCGTCTCGTGCAGCACGGTGACCCCGTCGGCCTGGGTGAGCGCGGTGACCACCGGCGGCTGCCAGTCGGTCATGAAGCCCGGGTGCACGTCGGTCTCGATGACCAGCGGTCGCGGCATCGGCCGCTCCCGCCAGAACGTGACCTCGCCCCCGTCGGAGGAGAACTCGAAGTCGCCGCCGGCCCGCCGGTAGACGTTCAGGTAGGTGGCCAGGTCGCCCTGCCGCACGCCGGAGACCGTGATCCGCCCGTCCGTGGCCAGCGCCAGCCCCGCCCAGGACGCCGCCTCCAGCCGGTCCGGGATCGCCGTGTAGTCGACCCCGCGCAGCTGGTGCACCCCGGTGACCTGGATCGACCGGTTGGGCTTGACCGTGATGAGCGCGCCCATCCGCTGCAGCATCCCGATCAGGTCCATGATCTCCGGCTCGACGGCCGCGTTGTGCAGCACCGAGTCGCCGGCCGCCACGACCGCGCCCAGCAGGAACTGCTCGGTCGCGCCGACGCTCGGGAACGGCAGGTCGATGACCGCGCCGCGCAGCCCGCCGGGCGCGGTGAGCTTGTAGCCGGTCTCGGTCCGCTGGGCCGACGCGCCGAACGCGCGCAGCACCTCGAGGTGGAAACCGACCGGGCGCTCGCCGATCGAGCAGCCCCCCGGCCGCCAGATCTCCGCCTGGCCGGTGCGGTGCAGCAGCGGCGCGCAGGTGAGCACCGGGATCCGGCTGCGCTCGTGGAAGACGGCCAGCTCGCCCTGGCCGGCGAGGTGCACGTCCCTGGCCGTGATCGTGACCACGCCGGCGTGCGCGTCGGAGCTCGTCGTCGAGCCGAGCGCCTCCAGCAGGTCGGCGACGATGCCGATGTCCCGCACGAACGAGACGTTGCGGATGGTGACGGACTGCTCGGTGAGCAGCGACGCGACCATGAGCTTCGGGACCGCGTTCTTCGAGCCGCGCACCGGCACCGTGCCGTAGAGGGGCACTCCGCCGGTGATGTGCAGCGTGTCGTCGACGGTCATCGAGCTGGGGTCTCCGTTCGGTCGCTCCGGGCGCTGCGGGAGTGCACGTCGTACCGCAACCGCGGCACCCGGAGTTGATGTTCCCGCCTCGGTCTGATGACGCCGTACGGGCCCGGTGCGTTACATCCGTACGGCGGGTGAGACTACCCGGACCCCGCGGTTTTCCCGCGGAAGCGTGGCCCCACTACCCTCCTGCGGGGTTCTCGGCGGGGGGAGGGCCGGACCGGGACGCCGCACGCTGAGGGGATCAATGACGCAGAGCACCCTGCCGGGTACCGGACCGTGGTCCTGGCTGGAGCCGGGTCTGTGGGTCTACCGCTCGCGCGAGCTCGACCTGCTTGGCCAGGCGGACGGACTGCTCGCCGACGCCGTGCCGGCGGCGCAGCAGGGCGGGGCCGCGCTGCTGGAGGCCAAGCGCCGGCTGCACGCGGCCGGCGTCGGGGCGGCCACCGCGCCGGCCGCGGTGGGCGGCGGCGGTCACCGCTACGTGGTGCAGGTGGGGATCCAGTTCCTCGCCGGCTACCACGACCTGACCCTGCGCGACGTCGCCCACGTCGGGCACGGCGCGCTGCTGGCCCAGGACCCGGGCTGGCACGGCCGCCGCGAGCTGGCCGCGGTGATCCGCGGTGCGCTGCTGGGCCTGGCCACCACCGAGCCGGCCACCGAGCCGCAGGGCGAGGAGGAGCTGGCCGCGGTGTCGACCCGCGCCGTGCGCACCGCCGACGGGTGGGAGATCAGCGGGCGGAAGGCGTGGGTGGCCCGCGTGCTGGAGGCGGACGCGTTCGTGGTGTTCGCGCGCAGCCCGGAGCACCTCGGCGCGTTCTACGTCCCGGCCGGCGCGGCGGGGCTGACCGCGGAGGCGGCGCCGCGCCCGGACGGCGGCGAGACCGGCCGCGGCTGGTCCTGGGGCGACCTCGTGCTCGACAAGGTCGCGGTGCCGTCGACCGCGGTGCTCGGTGCGTCCGTCGGCGGCGTGGCGGTGTTCCGCCGGCACCTGGCCGACTACCGCCCGCTGGTCGCGGCGACCTGCCTCGGCGCCGCCGCGGCCGCGGTCGACGACTGGGTCGAGCGGGTGCTGGCCGCCCCCAACTCCGGCTCCGGGCTGCCGGACCGGGTCGTGGAGCGGCTCGGCGACCTGCGCGGCCGGGTGCTGCTCGCGCTCGGCGGGCTGTACACCGGCGCGGCCGGCCCGGGCGCCGTGGACGGCTCCTGGTCGAAGATGGTCAAGGCCCAGGCGGTGAACACGGCGATCGAGGTCGTCCGCGCGGTCGTGCACCAGATGGAGACCGTGCCCGGTGGGGTGCCCGCCGACGCCCTGGCCGCGGTCCGCCGGACCAGGGCCGAGCTGACCGCGTTCGAGGCCGCGGACGGCGCTCGCGCGCCGCTGCTGCGCTCGGCCGGCGAGCGCTTCGTGCAGTACTCGGCGGCGATCCTGGACGAGATCTCCGAGCCCACCTCGACGATGCCGCGACCGCGGCTGCCCGACTGAGCAGGTCACTGGCGTAGCGGCGGGGTGACCGAGAGTTTCTACGCCGTCCCACGTTCAGTAGTCAAGACTTTACTTTCCGCCGAAGACCGAGCAAGCTCTGCCACCGAGCGGGGCCCTTCGGGAGCCGCCCGACCGGGCCCGCCGGACAACCTCATCAGACTTCCCCGCGAGACGGGGGCGGCTTCCCAGTGCCGGGCCCGCCCCCGTCATCCAATTCTGCTGGCCCCGGCCGAGGGCACCGCGGGGAAGAACCCCGGCTCGCCGTACCCGGCCTCGTCGTACGCGGTGGCGATCGCGTCCCGGACCGCGTCCACCCGGTCGGCCGGCACCAGCGCGAGCACGCACCCGCCGAACCCGCCGCCGGTCATCCGCGCCCCGAGCGCCCCGGCCGTCTCCGCCGTGGCCGCGATGAGGTCCACCCGGGGCACGGTGATCTCGAAGTCGTCCCGCATCGACGCGTGCGACGCCGACAGCAGCGGGCCGACCTCCGCGACCCGGCCGGCGCGCAGGGCCGCCACCGCGGCCAGCACCCTGGCGTCCTCGGTGACCACGTGCCGGGCCCGGCGCTGCAGCTCGCCGTCGAGGCGGTCCAGGTCGGCCTCGGTCGCGTCCCGCAGCGCCGGCACGCCGAGGACCCGGGCGGCCTGCTCGCACGACCGGCGGCGGTCCGCGTACGCCGAGTCGGTGAGCTGGTGCGGCGACCGGCTGTCCACGCCGAGCACGGTCAGCCCGGCCGCGGCGGTGTCCAGCGGCACCTGCTCGGCCTCCAGGCTGCGGCAGTCCAGGAACAGCACGTGCGCGTCCGTGCAGAGCAGCGAGGCCATCTGGTCCATCACGCCGCTGGGGATGCCGACGAACTCGTTCTCGACCCGCTGCGCGAGCCGGGCCAGCGCGCTGCGCTCGATGCCGAGTCCCAGCAGGTCGTCGAGGGCGAGGGCGACCGAGCACTCCAGCGCGGCCGAGGAGGACAAGCCGGCGCCCTCGGGCACGTCGCCGTCCAGGGCCACGTCGAACCCGCCGGCGACGTCGTGGCCGGCCTCGCGGAACGCCCACACCACCCCGGCCACGTACGCGGCCCAGCCGTCGACCCGGCCCGGCGCCAGGTCGGCCACCGGCCGCTCGGCCTCGCCGTGCCGGGCCGAGCGGATCGCGAGCACGCCGTCGTCGCGGGCGGCCACCGTCGCGGTCGTCGCGTACGGCAGGGCCAGCGGCAGCACGTACCCGTCGTTGTAGTCGGTGTGCTCGCCGATCAGGTTGAGCCGACCGGGCGCCCGCCACCGTGCCTGTCGCGCGGAGCGCTCGCCCTCGCTCATGGCTGCCGGGACTGCACGAACGTCCACGCGTCGGCGACCATCTCGTCGACCGTGGGCTTGCGGGGGGCCCAGCCGAGCTGCTCGCGGATCCTCGCGCTGGAGGCGACCAGCACGGCCGGGTCGCCGGGCCGGCGCGGCCCGACCTCGGTGGGCAGCGGGTGCCCGGTGACCCGGCGCACCGCCTCGACCACGTCGAGCACGGAGAAGCCGGCGCCGTTGCCCAGGTTGTAGATCCGGTGCTCGCCGGCCGCGGCGCCGGCCAGCGCCAGCAGGTGTGCCTCGGCCAGGTCGTCGACGTGCACGTAGTCGCGGATGCAGGTGCCGTCCGGGGTCGGGTAGTCGGTGCCGTTGATCGCGAACGCCGTCCGCTGCCCGGCCACGACCTGCAGCGCGATCGGCACGATGTGGGTCTCCGGGGAGTGCCGCTCGCCCTGGCCGCCGGACGCGCCGGCCACGTTGAAGTAGCGCAGGCTCACCGCGCCGAGCCCGTGCGCGCGCGCCTCGGACGTGATCATCATGTCCACGGCCAGCTTCGACGCCCCGTACGGGTTGGTCGGCCGGGTCGGCGCGGTCTCCACGATCGGCACCTCGTCCGGCTCGCCGTACGTGGCCGCGGTGGAGGAGAAGACCAGTCGCGGCACCGCGGTCGCCCGCATCGCGTCGAGCAGCGCGAGGGTGCCGCCGACATTGGTCCGCCAGTAGCGCTCCGGGTGCTCGACGGACTCGCCGACGACCGCCTTCGCCGCGAAGTGCAGCACGCCGTCGTACGGGTCGCCGTCGGCGAGCACCGGTCCGGCGGTCTCGGCCAGGTCGCCCGGCACGAACGTGGCGCCGTCCGGCACCGAGTCCGCGTGCCCGGTGGACAGGTCGTCGAGCACCGTCACCTGGTGTCCGGCCCGCAGCAGGTGCAGGGTCACCACGCCGCCGATGTAGCCGGCTGCGCCGGTCACGAGCAGCCGCACAGGCCCTCCCCTCCGCTGGCTGTGCCCGGCCTGACCCGGGGACCGCGACCGTACACTGACCCGGGTGAGCGGCACCTGGGTCGACGCCCTCCTCGTGTTCCTGTTCGTGCTGCTCGGGGGATGCTTCGCGGCGGCCGAGATCGCGCTGGTCTCGCTGCGCGAGAGCCAGGTCCGGTCGCTGCGCGAGCGTGGCGTCCGGGGCGAGCGGCTGGCCAAGCTGGTCGGCGACCCCAACCGGTTCCTGGCCGCGGTCCAGGTCGGGGTCACGCTGGCCGGCTTCTTCTCGGCCGCGTTCGGCGCCGCGACGCTGGCCGAGCCGCTCGGCAACCTGCTGGTGCGCTGGGGGGTGCCGGACGGGCTGTCCGGCACCATCGCGTTCATCGCCGTGACGATCCTCATCTCGTACGTGGCGCTGGTCTTCGGCGAGCTGGCTCCGAAACGGCTCGCGCTGCAGCGGACCGAGGCGGTGGCGCTGGCCGCCGCCGCCCCGCTGGACCGGATCGCGACGCTGACCCGGCCGGTGATCTGGCTGCTGTCCCGGACCACCGACGTGGTCGTCCGGCTGGTCGGCGGCGACCCGCGGGCCAACCGGGAGGCGATCACCGACGAGGAGCTGCGCGGGCTGGTCGCCGCGCACGAGTCGCTGCCGGCGGACGAGCGCAAGCTGATCGACGACGTGTTCGACGCCGGTGACCGGCAGGTGCGCGAGGTGATGGTGCCGCGGACGGAGGTCGACTTCCTCGAGGTCGGCACCTCGGTGTCGCGGGCGGCCCGGATCGCCCGGGAGGCGCCGCACTCGCGCTACCCCGTCTACGGGCGCGACTCAGACGACGTGGTCGGCTTCGTACACATCCGTGACCTGCTCGACCCCGACGTGCCCGGCGGCCGGGCGGCCACCGTGGGCGGGCTGGCCCGCGAGCTGAAGCGGCTGCCGGGGACCAAGAAGGTGCTCTCCGCCCTGTCCGAGATGCGCCGGGAGGGGCATCACCTCGCGATCGTCGAGGACGAGTACGGCGGGACCGACGGGATCGTCACCCTCGAGGACCTCATCGAGGAGCTGATCGGCGAGATCCGGGACGAGTACGACGAGGTCGGCACGGCGCCGGCCCGGCCGGGCGGGCCGGCCGAGGTGGACGGCCTGCTCAACCTCGACGACCTGCTCGAGCAGACCGGGCTGCGGCTGCCCGAGGGACCGTACGAGACCGCGGCCGGGTGGGCGATGTGGAAGCTGGGGCGGCTGCCGGTGCGCGGCGACGTGCTCACCGAGCGGCCGGAGGGCGGCGAGGAGGTCTGGACGGTCGAGATCCTCGAGCTCGACGGGCGCCGCGCGTCCCGCCTGCGGGTCGTCCCCGCCGAGCCGACGCTCGCCGTCCCCGCCCACGAGCTCACCCGCGACCCGGCTGCCGCCGCACCCCCCGACTCCCGCGCCCCCGTCCCCCACCCCACCGCCCCCTGACCCACCCCGTCCGGCCCTTACGGCCCCGCGTACCCGCCCCCGCGCCCGGCCCGGCGGCCCCCGCCTCGCACCCGGTCCGGGGGTGGGGGTGGGGAGGTGGGGGTGGTGCGGCGGCGCACTGGTGTAATCGCCGGGTGCAGGTGACCCTCGGCGTCGCGATACCGGTCCCGGCGCCGTGGGCGGACGAGCTGACCGACTGGCGGCGCCGCGTCGGCGACCCGGAGGCCGCGCGGATCCCCCCGCACGTCACCCTGCTCCCGCCGACCGAGGTACCGGCGGCCGCGCTCCCGGCGATCGACGACCACCTCGCCGCCACCGCCGCCGCGTACCCGCCGTTCGAGATGCACCTGTCCGGCACCGGCACGTTCCGCCCGGTCTCCGACGTGGTGTTCGTCGTCGTCGCGACCGGCATCGCCCAGTGTGAGCGGCTGGAGGCGGCGGTCCGGTCCGGGCCGCTCGCCCGCGAGACCCGCTTCCCCTACCACCCGCACGTGACCGTCGCCCACGACACCCCCCAGGACGCCCTCGACCGCGCGTACGAGGGGCTGGCCGGCTTCGACGCCTGCTTCCCGGTCCAGGCGTTCACGGTGTTCGCGCAGGAAATCGACGGGGTATGGGTCCCGAGAAAGGACTTCGCGCTCGGGGGGAGCTGACATGGCCGGCGTGAAGGACCGGGTGACCGGGACACTGCGCCGGCAGCGGGTCAAGCGGCCGTGGCTCGACCACCTCATCCGGGCCTACCAGCAGTACAAGAACGCCAACGGCGACCACGTCGCCGCCGCCATCACGTACTTCAGCTTCCTGGCGATCTTTCCGCTGATCCTGCTCGGCGCCTCGATCGCCGGCTTCGTGTTGGCGAACAACGCCGACCTTCAGCTGCGGCTGCAGGATGCGATCAGCGAGAACGTGCCCGGGTCGCTCGGCGACACCATGTCTCAGGCCGTGCAGTCGGTGATCGAGAACCGCGGCAGCATCGGGATCATCGCGCTGCTCGGTGTCGCGTACGCGGGGCTCGGCTGGGTCGGCAACCTGCGCACCGGCGTGCAGTTGGTCTGGGCCTGCGAGGTCAAGAAGGAGAACGTCGTCAAGGCCAAGCTGGAGGACCTGGTCGTGCTCGTCGGGCTCGGGCTCGGGATCGTGGTCTCGCTGACGCTGACCTCGGGCGTGACCGCGGCGATCCACGCGGTGCTGACCGAGTTCGGCCTGGACGGGATCCCCGGGATGGGCACACTGGTCGGCGGGCTGGCAATCTTCCTCGCGCTGGTCGCGGACACGCTGCTGTTCATGTGGTTGTTCACCCGGTTGCCGCACCGGCCGGTGCGCTACCGCACCGTGCTGCGCGGGGCGATCTTCGCCGCGGTCGGGTACGAGATCCTCAAGGTGGTCGGCGCCACGTACATCGCCGCGGTGACGTCCAACCCGACCTACGGGGCGTTCGCCGGCGCGGTCGGCCTGCTGGTGTGGATCGACCTCGTCTCGCGGTACCTGCTGCTGTCGGCGGCGTGGACGGCGACCGGCCGGCACCCGGAGGACCCGGACAGCGCGTGCGGTCCGCAGCCACCGGAGGAGGGCTTCGCGGTGCCGGTCGAGGAGCGGCCGAGCAGCGGGGTCGTCGGGCCGGCTCCGGTCGGCGCTCGGACCGGGTCGCGCGACTCGCCCCGGCCGGCCGCGGTCGCCGGCGCGCTCGTCGGTACCGGCGCCCTGCTCGGCGCCGGCGCCACCACCACCGCCCACCGCCTCCTCCGGCGCAGAAACCCGGTCCCCTGACCCGCCCCGTCCCTGCGGCCGACGACGGCGCAGACCGGGCCGCCCGCCGCTTCCCGCAGCCACCGAGCGTCCCCACCCTTGAGCCGTCACCGGCCTCCATCCGGGCCCAGGGCCGGCCGCCGTCCCTGGCCGGGACCCGCCTCCGCCCCGGGCCGCGCCCGGCCCCTCTCCCCGGCGGCGACCGGCTCCGCGAGCGGCTCCGCGAGCGGCTCCGCCGGTGGGCCGTGGCCGGCTTAGCCGGTGGGCCGTGGCCGGCTTAGCCGGTGGGCCGTGGCCGGCTTAGCCGGTGGGCCGTGGCCGGCTTAGCCGGTGGGCCGTGTCCGGCTTCGCCGGTGGGCCGTGTCCGGCTTCCCCGGTGGGCCGTGCCGGCTTCCCCGGTGGGCCGTGCCGGCTTCCCCGGTGGGCCGTGTCCGGCTTCGCCGGTGGGCCGTGTCCGGCTTCGCCGGTGGGCCGTGTCCGGCTTCGCCGGTGGGCCGTGCCGGCTTCCCCGGTGGGCCGTGCCGGCTTCCCCGGTGGGCCGTGCCGGCTTCGCCGTGGGGCCGTGGCCGGCTTCACCGGTGGCCTCATGGGCGGGAGCGGCGGCGGAGGAGGCGGGTGGCGAGCGCGACCAGGAGTACGGCGAGCGCGGCGGCCCCGAGCATCGCGATGGCCGGGGTGGCACTGCTGCCGCTGCGGGCCCTGTCCGGCCGCACCGCCGTCGCGGTCGGGGAGGGCGACGGGGACGCGGACGGCGTGGCGCTCACCGCGGCCGGCGCGACCAGCGTGCCCACCGGCGCCGCCGTGCGCGGCAGCGCGAAGCCCCAGTCCAGCAACCGCCCGGCCTGGGAGGCGATGTTGTCCGGCTTGTGCTCGCCGTACATCATCGTCACGATCAGCCGCCGGTTCCCGCGCTTCGCGGCACCGATGAACGAGTGGTGCGCGGCGTCGGTGAACCCGTTCTTCCCGCCGAAGGCGCCCGGGTAGTTGTAGAGCAGCTTGTCGTCGTTGGCGAACTGGAACGCCCGGTATCGCGCGCTCTGCGCCGGGATCGTGCCGATCCGCTGCGCGGTGTACTTCCGGAAGTCGGGCCGGGCCAGGTCCGCCCGCGCGATCAGGGCCAGGTCGTACGCGGAGGTCAGTTGGCGCGGCCCGTCCAGCCCGGACGGCGTCGCCGCGTGCGTGTCGTACGCCTGCACACTGCGCGCGGTCGCGTTCATCGCCGCCACCGTGCTCGGCACCGACCCGGCCACCCGGGCGAGCGCGTTGGCGGCGTCGTTGCCGGACGCCATGAGCATCGCCTGGAACAGCAGGTCGACCGTGTAGTGGCCGTGCTCGACGAGGCCGACCCTGGTGCCGTCCACGGTCACGTCGGCGGCGGTGCAGGCGATCCGGGTCCGCTTGTCCAGCTGCGGCAGCAGGGTCAGCGCGGTCAGCCACTTCAGCGTGCTGGCCGGCGGGTAGCGCCCGTGCGGGTTGCGGGCGGCGAGCACCTCGCCGGTGTCGAGGTCGGCGATCACCCAGCCGTGCGCGCTGAGGTCCTTCGGCAGCGGCCAGGCCCCGGCCGGGCAGTGCCAGCCCGATCGTGCCCATCCGGGCGCCCCCGACCGCCGTGCCGCCGGGACCCTGCCCGGGCAGCGGCGGCTCGGGCGTCGGCGTCGGGACCGGGGTGGGCGCGAGCGCCGGCGCCGCCGCCGCCGGCCCCACGCCGGCGATCGCGAGCAGGCAGCTGAGCAGGGCGCAGACGCCGCCGACGGCCCGGACGGATCTCACGAGCACAGAGGCTACGGCGCCCCGAGCAGGGCAAGGCTGCTGCATCAGTGCAACGATGCGGTGACGAGCCTTCGGAGACTCAGGGTGGCGGTCTACGGTGTCGCCGACACCGGGCGGCGGACCCGGAACCCGCGAAGGGAGATCCTCTTGCGCCGAGTGCGTGGGATGGGGCTGGTGGCGGCTGCGCTGGTCGGCGCGATGACGCTGGCGGCCTGTGGCGGCAATGACAGCGGTAGCAGTGGAAGCGGGGGCAGCGGGGGCTCCGCCGCCCCGAGCAACCTCAAGATCGGCATGGCCTACGACATCGGCGGCCGCGGGGACAAGTCGTTCAACGACTCGGCCGCGGTCGGCCTCGACACCGCGAAGAAGAACTTCAACCTGCCGGACGACAACGTCAAGGAGCTGTCGGCCCGCTCCGGCGAGACCGACACCGACCGGGCGACGCGGCTGGAGCTGCTGGCCAAGTCCGGGTTCAACCCGGTCGTGGCCGTCGGCTTCGCGTACGCGCCGGCGCTGAAGACGGTCGCGCCGAAGTACCCGAACGTGAAGTTCGGCATCATCGACGCGACCCCGGACGATGTCAAAGGCCCGAACGTGACCAACCTGACCTTCGCCGAGGAGCAGGGCTCCTTCCTGGTCGGGGCGGCCGCGGCGCTGAAGACCACCACCGGCACGGTGGGCTTCATCGGCGGCTGCAGCGTGCCGCTGATCGCCAAGTTCGAGGCCGGCTACAAGGCCGGCGTCGAGGCGGCGAAGGCGGGCACCAAGGTGGTCACCAAGTACCTGTCCACCCCGCAGCAGAACTGCTCCGGCTTCAACGACCCGGCCGCGGGCAAGGAGGCGGCCAAGGGCATGTACGACGGCGGCGCCGACATCGTCTACGCCGCGGCCGGCGGCTCCGGCTCGGGCGTGTTCACGGCGGCGGCCGGCGCCAACAAGAAGGCCATCGGCGTCGACTCCGACCAGTACCTGTCGGCCGACCCGGCGGTGCAGAAGACGATCATGACTTCGATGGTCAAGCGGGTGAACGTGGCCGTCCTGCAGTTCCTGACCGACGCGAAGGACGGGAAGGTCAAGCCCGGCCAGGAGGTCTTCGACCTCAAGGTCGACGGGGTCGGGTACGCGACCTCCGGCGGCATGGTCGACGACATCAAGTCGAAGCTCGACGACTACAAGCAGCAGATCGTCGACGGCCAGATCAAGGTTCCGACGACCGTCTCCTGACGGCCGCGCCAGGCCCGGTCCGGGGGTGACGCCATGGCGTCGCCCCCGGACGTCTGCTCGTCCGAGGGGAGCCGCGTGACGTCCGCACCCGCCCCGGCCCGGGACACCATCGCCGTGCAGCTGCGCGGCATCACCAAGCGGTTCCCCGGTGTCGTCGCCAACCACGACATCGACATCGCCGTGCGGGCCGGCACGGTGCACGCCATCGTGGGGGAGAACGGCGCCGGCAAGTCGACGCTGATGAAGATCCTCTACGGCATGCAGAAGCCGGACGAGGGCAGCATCGAGGTCGACGGCCGGTCGGTGACCTTCTCCTCGCCGGCCGACGCGATCGCCGCCGGCATCGGCATGGTGCACCAGCACTTCATGCTCGCCGACAACCTCACCGTGCTGGAGAACGTCGTGCTCGGCGCCGAGCCGGGCCGCTTCGGCCGGCTGGACTTCCGGGCCGCGCGGCGGAGGATCCGGGAGATCTCCGACTCGTACGGCCTCGGCGTCGAGCCGGACCGGCTGGTCGAGGAGCTCGGCGTCGGCGACCGGCAGCGGGTGGAGATCCTCAAGGTGCTCTACCGCGGCGCCCGCATCCTCATCCTGGACGAGCCGACCGCGGTGCTGGTGCCGCAGGAGGTCGACGAGCTCTTCGGCAACCTGCGCGAGCTCAAGTCCGAGGGCATCACCGTCATGTTCATCTCGCACAAGCTCGACGAGGTGCTCTCCGTCGCCGACGAGATCACCGTGATCCGGCGGGGCACGACGGTCGCGACCGTGCGACCGGCCGAGGTGACCGCGCGGCAGCTGGCCGAGCTGATGGTCGGCAGCGAGCTGCCGTCGCCGGAGACCCGCGAGTCGACCGTCCGCCCCGAGGTCGTGCTGGAAGTCCGCGGGCTGACCGTCCGGGCCGGCGACGGGCGGCCGGTGCTCGACGACATCTCGCTGACCATCCACGCGGGCGAGGTGCTCGGCATCGCCGGGGTCGAGGGCAACGGCCAGGCCGAGCTGGTCGACGCGATCATGGGCCTGCGCCCGGCGACCGGGACCGTCCGGCTCGGCGACCGGGACCTGACCGGCCTCGACACCAGGCGCCGGCGCGAGGCCGGCATCGGCTACATCCCCGAGGACCGGCAGCGGCACGGCCTGCTGCTGGAGGCCCCGCTCTGGGAGAACCGGATCCTCGGCCACCAGAGCCAGCGGCCCAACGGCACCGGTCCGTGGATCGACCGGGCCGGGGCGCGGGCCGACACCGAGCGGATCGTGCGCGAGTACGACGTGCGCACGCCCGGCATCGACGTCACCGCCTCCGCGCTGTCCGGCGGCAACCAGCAGAAGCTGATCGTCGGCCGGGAGATGAGCGGCAAGCCGGTGCTGCTGATCGCCGCGCACCCGACCCGGGGCGTGGACGTCGGCGCCCAGGCGCAGATCTGGGACCAGCTGCGGACCGCCCGCGCGGACGGGCTGGCGGTGCTGCTGATCTCGGCCGACCTGGACGAGCTGATCGGCCTGTCCGACACGATCGAGGTGATCCTGCGCGGCCGGCTGGTCGGCACCGCCGACCCGCGCACGGTCACCCCGGAGGAGCTCGGCTCCGCGATGACCGGGGCCGGCGAGAGCACGGCCGCCACCGCAGCCGCGGGCGGCCGGCCCGCGGTCGTGGGGACCCCGGGTGCCGGCGGGCCGAGCGACGACGCGGCCGCCGGCAGCCGGCATCTCGCCGCCGGGATCGCCGCCGCCGACAGCCCGGCCGCCGGGCGGCACGCGGCCGCGGACGGGGCGGCGACGGGGCCGCCCGACTCGGGTCCCGGAACGGATCCGGACCTCGACGATCCGCTGCCGGGGGCGTCCGGACCGGGGCTCACCGGCACCGGGACGACCGGCACCGGCGACCTGGCGGACGATCCCGACGCGAGCGGGGAGGAGCGGCCGTGAAGCGGTTCGACCTGGAGCGGCTCCGCCTCGGCCTGGCCGCACCCGTGCTCGCGCTCGTCGTCGCGCTGCTGCTGTCCTCGGTCGTGCTGGTCATCTCCGGCAACGCGCCGCTGCACACGTTCAAGGCGATGCTCGACTACGGCGGCGAGGCGAGCCCGGTCGTACAGACCTCAACAAGGCCACGACGTACTACCTGTCCGGGCTGGCGGTCGCCATCGGCTTCCGGATGAACCTGTTCAACATCGGCGTGGACGGCCAGTACCAGATCGCCGCGTTCTTCGCCGCCGCGGTCGGCGGCTGGCTGCTCCTGCCCGGCCCGCTGCTGATGATCGTGGTCGTGCTCGTCGCGGTCGTGGTCGGCGCCTTCTGGGCCGGCATCGCCGCTGTGCTCAAGGTGACCCGCGGGGTCAGCGAGGTCATCTCCACGATCATGCTCAACGTCATCGGTGGCGGCATCGTGGCCTACCTGCTCGACCCGGGCCGGCTCGGCACGATCGTCGGCACCCAGCAGGTGACCACCAAGCCGATGCCGGCGAAGGCCTACCTGCCGGGCATCCCGGTCTCCGGCGGCGAGATCTACGGCTTCGTCGTGGTCGCGATCGCCTGCGGCATCGCGTACTGGGTGCTGCTCGGGCGGACCCGGTTCGGCTTCGACCTGCGGGCCACCGGCCTGTCCGAGACCGCCGCCGTGGCCAGCGGGATCTCGGTGCGCAGGATGGTGATCCGGACCATGCTGATCTCCGGCGCGGTCGCCGGGCTGGTCGGCATGCCGCTGCTGCTGGGCAGCAGCCACGCGTACGCGCAGGACTTCCCGACCGGGTACGGCTTCACCGGCATCGCGATCGCGCTGCTCGGCCGCAACAACCCGATCGGCATCGCGATCGGCGCGCTGCTGTGGGCGTTCCTGGAACAGTCGGCCCAGATCCTCGAGTTCGAGGGCGTGCCAAGGAGATCGTCACGATCATGCAGGGCGTCATGGTGCTCTCCGTCGTCATCGCGTACGAGCTGGTGCGCCGGTTCTCGCTGGTGCAGCAGCAGCGCCGGGTCGGCGCCGAGCTGCGCGCGGCGGCCGTCGCCGGCGAGGGGAGCCCGGCATGACCGCCGCAGGCCTCGCCGAGTCGATGACCAGTGCCTCGACGGCGGAGGGACGCCGCCGGGGCATCCGGTGGTCGGCCTGGCTGCTCGGCATCGCCGGCCTGCTCGTGCTCGTCTCGATCGTCCGGCTGATCACCGGCGCCAACGACATCACCTCCAGCGGCACCACCGGCGCGGCGCTGCGGCTCGCGGTGCCGATCGGGCTGGCCGGCCTCGGCGGCCTGTGGGCCGAGCGGTCCGGCGTGGTCAACATCGGCCTCGAGGGCATGATGATCCTCGGGACCTGGTTCGGCGCCTGGGGCGCGTACGAGTTCGGCCCGTGGCTGGGGGTGGTCGTCGGCATCATCGGCGGAGCGCTCGGCGGTCTCGTCCTCGCCATCGCGACCGTCACCTTCGGCGTCGACCACATCGTCTCCGGTGTCGCGATCAACATCCTCGGCGCCGGCGTCACCCGGTTCCTGTCCGCGCTGATCTTCGTGAACACGCCGGGCGGCGGCGCCACGCAGTCGCCCAGCCTGCCCCGGATCAGCACGGTCACAGTGCCCGGAGCGGAGGCCTGCACACGCTGGAGAACAAGCACTGGTTCCTGGTCTCCGACGTCGCCGGCGTTCTCGGCGGCCTCATCACCGCAGGTGTCGCTGCTGACGATCGTCGCGGTGCTGCTGCTGCCGGCCACCTTCTTCCTGCTGTGGCGGACCACGTTCGGCCTGCGGCTGCGGTCCTGCGGCGAGAACCCGGCGCCGCCGAGTCGCTGGGCGTGAACGTCTACCGGATGAAGTACATCGCCGTGATCATCTCCGGCGGGTTCGCCGGGCTCGGCGGCGCCTTCCTCTCCCTGGTCGCGACGAACATCTACCGCGAGGGCCAGACCAGCGGGCGCGGGTACATCGGCCTCGCCGCGATGATCTTCGGCAACTGGCGGCCCGGCGGGCTGGCGCTCGGCGCGGGGCTCTTCGGCTACACCGACGCGCTGCAGCTGCGCAGCGGCGGCCAGTCCGTGCACGCGCTGCTGCTCCTGCTGGCGATCGTGCTCGCGCTGCTGGCCGGCTGGTCGCTCTACCGCGGCAAGCGGCTGCGGGCGGCTATCAGCCTCGCGGTCGCCGGCGGCGCGCTGGTCTGGTACCTGACCACCGACACGGTGCCGGACGAGTTCGTCGGGTTCGCGCCGCACCTGACCACGCTGCTCGTGCTGGCGCTGTCGGCGCAGCGGCTGCGACCACCCGCCGCGGACGGCAAGCCCTACCGACGCGGGGAGGCCGGATGACCGCCGTCGACTGGGCCGGCCTGCGGGCGGCGGCGGTCGAGGCGATGCGCCGCGCCTACGCGCCGTACTCGGGCTTCCCGGTCGGTGCGGCCGCGCTCGTCGACGACGGCCGGACCGTGGTCGGCTGCAACGTCGAGAACGCCTCGTACGGGCTGGGGCTGTGCGCCGAGTGCGGGCTGGTCTCGGCGCTGCACGCGACCGGCGGCGGCCAGCTGGTCGCGCTCGCCTGCGTGGACGCCGAGGGCGGGCCGCTGCTCCCGTGCGGACGGTGCCGGCAGCTGCTCTGGGAGCACGGCGGCCCGGCGCTGCTGGTGGACACCGCCGACGGGCCGGTGCCGATCGGCCGGCTGCTGCCGCGCGCCTTCGGCCGCGAGGACCTGGACCGGGTTGCGGGTGCCTGACTCCTCCTACGACGCGGTCGACGTCATCCGGGCCAAGCGGGACGGGGGGACGCTGTCGGACGCCCAGATCGACTGGGTGATCGACGCGTACACCCGGGGTGCGGTGGCCGAGGAGCAGATGTCCGCGCTGCTGATGGCCGATGCTGCTGCGCGGCATGACCGAGGCCGAGATCGCCCGCTGGACCGGGGCGATGATCGCCTCCGGCGAGCGGCTGGACCTGTCCGGTGTGGACCGACCGACCGTCGACAAGCACTCGACCGGCGGCGTCGGCGACAAGATCACGCTGCCGCTGGCACCGCTGGTCGCCGCGCGCGGCGCCGCCGTGCCGCAGCTGTCCGGCCGCGGGCTCGGGCACACCGGCGGCACGCTCGACAAGCTGGAGTCGATCCCGGGCTGGCGGGCGGCGCTGTCGACGGAGGAGATCCTGGCCCAGCTGCGCTACGGTCGGCGCGGTGGTCTGCGCGGCCGGCGCCTCGCTCGCCCCGGCCGACCGCAAGCTCTACGCGCTGCGCGACGTCACCGGCACGGTCGAGTCGATCCCGCTGATCGCGTCCTCGATCATGTCGAAGAAGATCGCCGAGGGCACCGCCGCGCTCGTGCTCGACGTCAAGGTCGGCTCGGGCGCGTTCATGAAGTCGGTGGACGACGCCCGCGAGCTGGCCGCGGCGATGGTCTCCCTCGGCGCCGCGCACGGGGTGCGCACGGTCGCGCTGCTCACCGACATGTCCGTGCCGCTGGGCCGGACCGCCGGCAACGCGCTCGAGGTGGCCGAGTCGGTCGAGGTGCTCGCCGGCGGCGGGCCGGCCGACGTGGTCGAGCTGACCCTGGCGCTGGCCCGGGAGATGCTCGCCGCGGCCGGACTGTCCGATGCGGACCCGGCGGCCGCGCTGGCCGACGGGTCGGCGATGGACGTGTGGCGGCGGATGATCGCGGCGCAGGGCGGGACCCGGACGCGCCGCTGCCGGTGGCCCGGGAGACCTCCGAGGTGCCGGCGCCGGAGACCGGCGTGCTGACCCGGCTCGACGCGTACGCGGTCGGGGTCGCCGCCTGGCGGCTCGGTGCCGGGCGGGCGCGCAAGGAGGACCCGGTGTCCGCGGCGGCCGGCGTGGAGCTGCTGGCCAAGCCCGGCGACCGGGTGACCGCCGGCGCGCCGCTGCTGCGGCTGCACACCGACGACCCGGCCCGGTTTCCCCGGGCGGTGGCGGCGCTGGCCGGCGCGGTCGCGGTCGCGCCGGACCCGCCGGCGGCCCGTCCCCTCGTCCTCGACCGGATCGCGGAGTCCTGATGCCTCAGCACATCGCCGCGCCGACCACCATCCCGGTGCCCGGCGGGAAGAAGATCGACGAGTACGTCGGCCGGGTCAACTCCGGCACCGCGGCCGTCTCGGTCGCCCGGATGGCGGCGCCGGGCGGGTGGACCGAGCCGGCCCAGGCGCCGTCCTTCGACGAGGTGACGCTCGTGCTGCGGGGGACGGTCCGGGTCGAGCACGACGGCGGCACGCTGGACGTGCGCGCCGGGGAGGCGGTGCTCACCCGCGCCGGCGAGCGGGTCCGCTACAGCACGCCCGACCCGGACGGGGCCGACTATGTCGCGGTGTGCGTGCCCGCGTTCAGCCCGGAAGCCGCCGGTCGCGCGGAGTAGCGTCGAGCAGGTCGGCCAGCGGCACGCCGAGCGCGGCCGCCAGCCGCAGCAACCGGACCACGTCCACCCCGTGCGTGCCCTTCTCGATCAGCGACACGAAGCTGCGCGACATCCCGGCCGCGGCGGCCAGCTCGTCCTGCGTCATCTCCCTGGTCAGCCGCAGGATCCGCACCCGCTTCCCCAACGCCCGCAGCCACGCATCCACATCCACCTCCGGGTCGCCGCCTACCGCCACCATCGAACCTCCCGTCCCGACCCCACGATGCACCGCCGATCCGACGCGTCGCCGTACTGCGACACCCTAGTGCAGAACCGCATCCGTGAGATATTGCCTTGCATCTGAGTGGATCGATGCAACATCATCACAGCCATGACGACGCAGGCGCCGGAGGCGCTTCCGCCCGGACCGCAGTGGCACAACCCGATCGAGCGGATCACCACGACGACCTATCTTGCGGCGGCGAGCATCGTCGTGTCGCCGGACACCGTGCTCCCGATCGACCCGACCGCCCGGGAGATCGAGTCGCCGCGCGGGTCGGTGCTCTTCGAGCACCTCGTGCGCTCCGCGCGGGACGGCGGTTTCGTCTACCTCACCCGGGACGGCCGGCGGGTCGCGGCCGTCGTCCCGGCTGACATCGCCGAGTCGCTGGAGGGCGGCGAGCCGGATGAGGAGCCCGGCGCCGGGGTGCGGGAGCTGCTGGCCGAGGCCGAGGCCAGGGTCGGGCCGGTGCCGTCGGAGATCGCGGCGGAGGTGGATCGCCAGTGGGCCGCCGCCCTGGCCGCCGGGTGACCGACGCCCTCTCGTTCGCCAGCATGTTGCTCGACGCCGGCGCGGTCCTCGCCTTCGCGCAGGACCGACCCGAGGTCCGGCGTTGGCTGCAGCGGGCCGAGGCGCGCGGCGTCGACCCGCACGTCGCGCTGGTGACCGTGGCCGAGGTGTTCCGGGACCGGCCCGGCGGTGCCCGGGAGCAGTGGGTGCTGTCCCGGCTGGGCAAGCAGCCGTTCACGCTCGGGCACGCGTGGGACGCCGGCCGGCTGCTCGGCCACAGCGGCGGGCGGCGCATGACGGTCGACGCCATCGTTGCGGCGACCGCGCTCGGGATGCCGAAGCCGGTGGCACTGCTCACCGGCGATCCGGGGGACCTCGAGCGGCTGCTCGAGGGCTATCGCGGGGTCCACGTGGCGAAGGTGTGAGGGGGTCCGTCGATCGATTGATGGCCGGACCGTTCGATCGGGTGTGGTGGGTGGCGGCGCGGGTCGGGACCATTGGTGCATGAGCGACGTGGCGATCCGGGTGTCCGGGCTGCGCAAGACGTACAAGGGGCGGGCCGCCGTCGACGGGCTCGACCTCACGGTGGAACGCGGCGAGGTGTTCGCCCTGCTCGGGCCGAACGGGGCCGGCAAGACGACGACGGTCGAGATCCTCGAGGGCTACCGCGCCCGGGACGGCGGCGAGGTGGCGGTGCTCGGGGAGGACCCGGCCGCGGGCGACCGCCGAGCTGGCGGTCCCGCATCGGCATCGTGCTGCAGCGCGTCGACGACCTGGCCAGTCCAGCGAGCTGACCGTCCGCGAGTGCGGTCGGCACGTCGGCGGCCTACTACCCCGACCCGATGCGGCCCGGACGAGGTGATCGAACTGGTCGGCCTGAGCGGAGAAGACGCGACGCCCGCTCGTCCAGACCTCTCCGGCGGCCAGCGCCGCCGGCTCGACGTGGCGCTCGGCATCGTGGGCCGGCCCGAGCTGCTGTTCCTGGACGAGCCGACGACCGGGTTCGACCCGGAGGCGCGCCGCCAGTTCTGGAGGCTGGTCGAGAGCCTGGCCGACGCCGGCACCACGATCCTGCTGACCACCCACTACCTGGACGAGGCCGAGCGCTGGCCGACCGGGTCGCGGTCATCACCGCCGGCCGGATCGTCGAGGTCGGCGACGCCGGCGACGCTCGGCGGCCGGGCCTCGGCCGCGGCCACCGTGCGCTGGCTCGGCGCGGACGGCCAGCACGAGCTGACCACGGACGACGCCGACCAGGGCCGTGCTGGAGCTGGCCGACCGGTACGGCGGCGAGGTCCCGGAGCTGGCCGTCAGCCGGCCGAGCCTGGAGGACGTCTACCTGCGGATGATCGGGAGCCCCGAATGAGCGTCGACCTGACCCGGGCCGCGGCCCCGGCCCGCACCACCGACTCCGGCCGCCGTCGGCGTCGGTCTACTGGGTCCGCGGCGTGCTCGAGCTGAAGACGTTCTTCGCGCGAGCGCGACGCGGTGGTCTTCACCTTCGCCTTCCCGGTCCTGCTGCTGGTGATCTTCGGCGCGGTGTTCGGCCGGCAGGACGTCGACGGCGGCGTGACGTCGCTCAGGTACTTCGTCGCCGGCATGATCGCCGCGGGCCTGTTCGCCAGCAGCTTCCAGAACCTGGGCATCGGCATCCCGATCGAGCGGGACGACGGCACGCTCAAGCGGCTGGCCGGCACCCCGATGCCGCCGGCTCGGCGTACTTCGTCGGCAAGATCGTCCTGGTCGCCGTCGTCGCGACCGTGCAGAGGCTGCTGCTGCTCGCGGTCGGCGTGCTGCTTCTCGGGCTGCGACCTGCCGACCGAGCGGCAGCCGCTGGCTGACCTTCCTCTGGGTCTGCTGCTCGGCATCGCCGGCCTGCACGCTGTTCGGCATCGCGCAGCACCTCGCTCGTCCAGAACGGCCGCGACCGCGCCGGCGGTGATCTGCCCGATCGATGGTGCTGCGGTTCATCTCCGGCGTCTACTTCGTCTTCGCCGCGCTGCCGGAGTGGATGCAGCACGGTCGCCTCGGTGTTCCCGCTGAAGTGGATGGCCCAGGGGATGCGGTCGGTGTTCCTGCCCGACGACGTTCCAGTCCCAGGAGCCGGCCGGCGCTGGGAGCACGGCCGGATCGCGCTCGTGCTCGGCGCCTGGCTGGTCGGAGGTCTGGTCGCTGTGTCTGACGACGTTCCGCTGGCGGAACAAGGCGGACGGGTAGGCGGCCGGATGGCGGCCGCGCCGCCGGGTCGGCCGCGGGCCGGGACGTCTGGGACCGCGGGATCGTCCTGTGGGACCTGGCGTTCCTGCTCGCGGTCGACGGCGGCACCGCGTGACCGTCGCGCTCGGCGCGGACGCCCTGAGCGACGGTGCCCGGCCTGCGCGCCGCGGCGCCTCTGGTCGGCCTGGTCGGCTGGTACGCGGCGTTCGGGTCCGCCGCCCTGCACGGCCGGTGGAGCCGATGTTCGGCCTGGTCTACCTGGCCGGCATATCCCGCTGTTCCTGTTCGGCGCTGGCTCAGTACGACCATCTCGCTTCCTGCTCTTCGCTGCTCTACACCCAGCGTCATGGTACGCTGACCGACCGGCTTCCCCTGGCCGTGCTCGGCGACGCGGTGCTCGCTGTCGGCGTCGGAGCGGTTTCCCTGCTGGTGCACCACTACTCGGTGTCCGCGACGGTGGCGCATCCGGCATCGCGCTCGGGTTCGCGGTGCTGTTCGGCTTCTGGATCTACAGCATCATCACGAGAGCGTCGGGCGGCGGGCAGCGATCGCCGAGCTGGAGGAGACCCGCGCTGAGGTGGCCGGCGGTCAGCCACCAGGCCGGTGTGCTGGCCGAGCGGGAGCGGCTGGCCGGCGAGATCCACGACACGATCGCCCAGGGCTTCACCAGTGTGGTGGTGCTGCTCGAGCTGGCCGAGGCCGAAGTGGACACGCGACCCGGCCGCGGCCGCCGGCAGCGGCTGGCCACCGCGCGGGAGACCGCCCGGGAGAACCTGGCCGAGGCCCGGGGGCTGGTCGCCGCGCTCACCCCGGTCGACCTGCCGGCCGCGCCGCTGGCCGAGGCGCTGGACCGGCTGGTCGAGCGGTTCGGCGCCGAGACCGGGCTGCCGGCCCGACTGCGGGCACCGGCGAGGCGCGGGCGCTGCCGGCCAACACCGAGGTGGTGCTGCTGCGCGCCGCCCAGGAGGCGCTGGCCAACGTGCGCAAGCACGCCGGTGCGTCCCGGGTCGGGGTGTCCCTGGACGGCGCGGTCCTCACCGTGGCCGACGACGGCGCCGGCTTCGACCCGGCCGCACCGACCGGCGGGTACGGTCTGGCCGGGATGCGCCGCCGGGTCGAGCAGGTCGGCGGCGCCCTGTCCGTCCACAGCGGACCAGGTGGAACCCGCGTGGAGGTGCGGTGCTGAGGCTCATCGTGGCCGACGACCATCCGGTGGTACGCGCGGGCCTGCGCGGCATGCTCGACGGCGAGCCGGACCTGGAGGTGGTCGGCGAGGCGGGCTCCGGTGCGGAGGCGGTCGTGCTGGCCGCGCGATTGCGGCCGGACGTGGTGCTGATGGACCTGCGGATGCCCGGTACCGACGGCGCGGCCGCGACCGGACAGATCGTGGCCGGCGGCGACGCCCGGGTGGTCGTGCTGACCACGTACGAGACCGACGGCGACATCCTGCGCGCGGTCGAGGCCGGCGCGACCGGCTACCTGCTCAAGGACACGCCCCGGCGCGAGCTGGTCGACGCGGTCCGGGCCGCGGCCCGCGGCGAGACCGTGCTGGCCCCGCCGGTGGCCCGCAAGCTCGTCTCCCGGGTGCGGCTGCCCGCGGTCGAGTCGCTGACCCCGCGCGAGGTCGAGGTGCTGCGCGCTGGTCGCGAGAGGACTGTCCAACATGGACATCGGCCGGGAGCTGCACATCAGCGAGGCGACGGTGAAGACCCACCTCTTCCACCTCTTCGAGAAGCTCGGCGTCTCCGACCGGACGGCCGCGGTGACCAGGGCGATCAGCCAGGGCCTTCTGCCGCCGCCCTAGGTCTGCTTCCCGCGGCGGCGGGTCCAGTCGGCGAGGCTCTCCGAGCCGATGACGCCGGTCGGCGGGGTGACCCGGTCGATGACCTCGCGCTCGACCGGGCCGAGGCGGCCGAGGTCGGCCCGGCTCGCGACCCGGGCGGCGATGGCCGTCGCCGGGCCCGCACCGTCCACTGTGGTCTCGCCGGTGGCGACCGCCGCGACCTCCTGCACCACCGTCGCGACCTTCCCGCCGTCCGACCCGCCGAACGTCGCGATCAGCTTCCCGGCCGCGAGCGCGCCGATCTTCCCCGCCGCGGCGGCGTCGGCGGCGGTGGCGGCCGCGACCGCGGCGGCGATCATCGCCCGGACCGGCCCGAGCATCGCGTTGCCCGCCAGGTTGTAGACCGGGTCGGGGTTGACCACGTCCCCGGTCGGCGTGACGATCAGCCCGACCCCGTGCGCGGTCGTGACCGCCGCCCGCAGCGAGGTCTGTGCGGTCACCAGCGCGTGCCCGAGCGTGACCAGCACCTGCCCGGTCGAGCCGGCCTCCTGGCCGCTCGCGTCCAGCCCGCCGTCGAGGTGCAGCCCGCGCCCGGTGACCGCGTCCTTGGCCGCGCCCTGCCAGTCGGCGTCCAGCACTGCCATGCCGGCGCGGAACGCCGCCCGCACCCGGCCGAAGCCGGCCGCCATCCGCTGGTAGGTCTGCCCGGCCTCGATGAAGGCCTGCGGGTTGCCGGCGGTCAGCTGCGCGTACGCCGGCATCAGCCGGCCGACCAGCTCGTGTCGGTCGGCACGGGCGCGGTGATCGCCGCGTTCTGCTGGTCGCGGTCGACCGCCTCGTACGTCTGCGCGCTGCCGCCGAGGTCCTGGCCGTGCTGGGCGAGCTGGCCGCCCAGGTTCCTCAGCGCGGCCAGGTGGGCGGCGGTCAGCGCCGCCATCGCCGGCGTGGCGAGGAACCCGGCGTTGTCCGAGCCGGCCAGCTGGATCGTCGCCGCCCCGGACGAGACGATCGAGCCGACGTCCTGGGAGACCTGCACGACCTGCTGGCCGACCTCCCGCATCTTCTCCGGAAGCACGCCGAATCCGGATCCCGTCACCGCACTACCCCCAGATACGAACTGTCCCCTTCGTACCTTTCGCCCCGACACCATACGAGACCCAGCCCATTCCCGCCATTCCCCACCCACATTCCCTCCAGCCCCGACCGCCCGACGAGATAGTGCACTCCGCCCGGGGTCGCCGGTGAGGGTCGCCGTCTTCCGCACCCCTGGTCCGGGGGACTGGGGGACCTTGCCGGCGGTGAGGGTCCCCGCCCTCCTACCCCGCGTCCGGGGGACCTCGCCGCTGGTGAGGATCCCCGCTCTCCCAACCCCCGGTCCGGGGGTGCTCGGGGGGCTGGCCCCCCGAGGGTGAGGATCCCTCCCTCCCAACCCCCGGCCCGGGACGGGGGCTGGCCCCCAGGGTGAGTCCCTCCCTCCCAACCCCCGGCCCGGGGCGGGCTGGCCCCCCGAGGGTGAGTATCGTCTCGTCATGGCGACCCCGATCAGCTCCCCGGTCCTCCGCCGCGCCCC
Organism: uncultured Actinomycetota bacterium; assembly: GCA_963803135.1. Taxonomy (GTDB): domain Bacteria; phylum Actinomycetota; class Actinomycetes; order Mycobacteriales; family CADCTP01; genus CADCTP01. The sequence continues at coordinate 150,552 of CAWDLH010000003.1, forward strand.
CAAGGTGCTGCTGCACGACCACCTCGACGGTGGGCTGCGCCCGGGCACCGTCGTCGACCTCGCCCGCGAGACGGCTACGCGCGAGCTGCCCGAGACCGACGCCGGCCGGGCTCGGCGCCTGGTTCCGCGAGGCCGCCGACTCCGGCTCGCTGGAGCGCTACCTGGAGACGTTCGCGCACACCGTCGGGCGTCATGCAGACCCGCGAGGCCGCGCTGGGCCGGGTCGCCGCCGAGTGCGCCGAGGACCTCGCCGCGGACGGCGTCGTCTACGCGGAGGTCCGGTACGCGCCCGAGCAGCACCTCGAGGCCGGGCTGACCCTCGAAGAGGTCGTCGAGGCGGTCAACGAGGGCTTCCGCGAGGGCGAGCGCCGGGCGCCGCGAGGACGGCCACCGGATCCGGGTCGGCGCCCTGCTCACCGCGATGCGGCACGCCGCCCGTCGCATGGAGATCGCCGAACTCGCCAACCGCTACCGGGACCTCGGCGTGGTCGGCTTCGACATCGCCGGCGCGGAGGCGGGCTACCCGCCCACCCGGCACCTCGACGCCTTCGAGTACCTCAAGCGGGAGAACAACCACTTCACCATCCACGCCGGCGAGGCCTTCGGGCTGCCGTCGATCTGGCAGGCGCTCCAGTGGTGCGGCGCCGACCGGCTCGGCCACGGCGTGCGCATCATCGACGACATCACGGTCGCCGAGGACGGCTGGGACCGGATCACGCTCGGCCGGCTCGCCGCGTACGTACGCGACAAGCGCATCCCGCTGGAGATGTGCCCGACCTCCAACCTCCAGACCGGCGCGGCCGCCTCGATACGCCGAGCACCCGATCGGGCTGCTGCGCCGGCTGCACTTCCGGGTCACGGTCAACACCGACAACCGGCTGATGAGCGGCACAGCATCGATGTCCTCGGAGATTCGAGCAGCTGGTCGAGGCGTTCGGCTACACGCTGGACGACATGCAGTGGTTCACGGTCAATGCGATGAAATCGGCGTTCATTCCTTTCGATGAACGTCTGGCGATGATCAATGACGTGATCAAGCCCGGATACGCCGAGCTGGTGCCGTAATCCCTTGCGGTTGACGCGGCGTCAACTTCTACCGTCGAGGGGTGCGGGACGGGAGCTGGTCGATCGCCGAGGTGGCGCGGATGTCCGACGTCACGTCACGGACGCTGCGCCACTACGACGCGGTCGGGCTGCTCCCGCCGGCCTGGGTCGCGGCCGACGGCCGGCGCTACTACCGCCGGCCGGAGCTGCTGCGGCTGCAGCGGATCCTGCTGCTGCGTGAGCTCGGCATGGGCTTGAAGCCCATCGCCGCGGCGCTGGAGCGGGAGGCCGACCCGGTGACCGTGCTGCGCGAGCACCGGGACCGGCTGGCCCGCGAGCGGGACCGGCTCGCCCGCCTGGTCGGCACGGTGGAGAACACGATCGCGAGCCTGGAGGGAGACGAGGAGATGGCCGCGGAGCAGATGTTCGACGGCTTCGAGCACAACCCGTACGAGGCCGAGGCGCGCGAGCGCTGGGGCGACGAGGCCGTCGACGCGTCGTACCAGCGGATGCGGAGCTGGACGCCGGAGCAGGCCGAGCTGGCCAGGACCGGGTTCAGCAGGGTCCACAGTGGACTGGCCGCGCTGCTGGACGCGGGCGTGCCGGCGACCGACGCGCGGGTGCAGGAGCTGGTCGGCCGGCACCACGAGGTGATCAGCCTGTTCTGGACGCCGTCGGCCGAGGCGTACCGGAACCTGGGCCGGATGTATGTCCAGGACGAGCGGTTCCAGGCCACCATCGGCGGCGAGGCGGTGACCCGTTACCTGGCCGAGGCGATGGATGTCTACGCCGACGCCCGGCTCACTTAGGGCGGCGCCGGCGACACGCCCTGCGCGAAACTCTCCCACCGGCACCGCGGGCCGGTGGGAGGGTGCAGGCATGACCGCTGCGTACGACGCGATCGCCGACTGGTACGAGGACACCTTCCTGCCGGCGCAGCCGGCCGGCCTGCTCGAGCACGACCGGCTGGTGCCGGAGGTCCTCGGCCACGGCACCGGCACCTGCCTCGAGGTCGGCTGCGGCACCGGAGCCCACGCCGACCGGGTCCGGGCGCTGGGCTGGACGCCCGTCGGCGTCGACCTGTCCGCCGGGATGCTGCGCCGCGGCCGGGGCCGGCTGCCCGCGGCGCGGGCGGACGCCGAGCGGCTGCCGGTCGCGGACGCGTCCGTGCCGGCGGTGGCGGCGCTGTGGGTGCACACGGACATGCCGGGCTACGCCGCGGTGCTGCGGGAGGCGGCCCGGGTGCTGCGGCCGGGCGGGGTGCTGGCCCACGTCGGCGTGCACCCGTGCTTCTGCGGCGGTTTCGCGGACTGGTCCCGGCCGCCGGAGGTGGTGATCCGTCCGGGCTACCCGGACGGGCACTGGACGACCGACTCGTGGACCGACCGCGGCATCCGGGACAAGGTCGGCGCGCACCACTGGCCGCTGGCCGAGCTGCTGCACCTGGTGCGGGGCGCCGGGCTGGAGCTGGAGCGCTTCGCCGAGGGTGGCCGCCCGGTCCCGGTGGCGCTCGGGATCCGGGCCCGGAAGCCGGGCCGGACGCCCGGCTAGGTGCCGATCGAGGGCTCGTCGGGGGTGGAGAGGCTGAGCACCGTGCCGGCCACCGCCGGGGACGCGGTGATCTTCGCCTCCAGCGCCCGCAGCCGGTAGGCGACGTGGGACTCGGTGTCGTCGCCGGTCAGGTCGACGTCGCCGACCACCGAGACGAGCCGCGGGCCGATCACCTCGAGCCGCAGGTACGTCACCCGGGCCACCTCGGGCTGGTCCAGCAGCGCCTGGATGACCGACGCGCGTACCCGCGGGTCGGCCTCCTGCCCGACCAGGAACCGCCGGTTGCGGTTGATGAGCACGACCGCGACCACGCCGAGCAGGATGCCGACGAGGATCGAGCCGACGGCGTCCGGCACCGCGGAGCCGGTCAGCTGGTGCAGTCCCAGCCCGCCCGCGGCCAGGACCAGGCCGACCAGCGCGGCCGCGTCCTCGGCGAATATCGCCCGCAGCGTCGGGTCGGAGGTGATCATGACGTGCTCGATGAGGTCCCGGCCGAGCGACTCCGCCTCCGGCCGCGCCTGCCGGATCGACTGGCGGAACGAGATGCCCTCGAGCACGAACGACACCGCGAGCACGATGTAGCCGATCAGGAAGTCGCTGGCCGGCTCCGGGTTGATCAGCTCCTGGATCCCGTGCGTGACCGAGACGGCGGCGCCGGCCACGAACAGGCCGAGCGCGGCGAACAGCGACCAGACGTACGCCTCCCGGCCGTGGCCGAGCGGGTGCTCCGGGTCGGCCGGCCGGACCGAGCGGCGGTTGGCGACGAGCAGGAACACCTCGTTGCCGGTGTCGGCCCAGGAGTGCGCGGCCTCGGCGAGCAGCGAGGCCGAGCCGGTGATCGCCGCGGCGGCGGACTTCGCCACCGCGATGAGCAGGTTGGCCGAGAACGCGACGATGACCGTGACCAGGCTCTCCGAGCCCGCCGGACCCTGGTTGGCGGCGAAGATGTCGGTGTGCGGCATCGGACGCGCGCTGGCCATGCCGCCCAGACTAGGACCGGAGAACCGGCTGGAAGCCGCAGCGGAGGCGAAGCGTGAGGGTGACCCGCCGGCCGTCCTGCGCGCGGACCGGCAGCATGAGGTAACGGTTGGTGTCGTCGTGGACGATTCTGGTGCGGATCACCAGCGGGTCCGCGCCGGCGCGGGGCAGCATCCCGAAGGTGGCCGTGCCGGCCCGGAACGTCCTGGTTTCCACGCTGGCGTCGATGAAGTCCCCGTCCTGGCTGATGAGCTCGTCCACGCCGGACGCCCACTGCGCGGTGGTGAGCGGGCGGTTCGGGTCGGTGCCGTTCACCGCGGCGTCGATGGCGGCGAACAGCCGCCGGTCCGGCGGGCGCACCGGACCGCCGGGGGTCTCCGGGCCGCCGCACAGCCGCTGGATGAGCACGCCGTTGACGGCCGCGGGCGAGAGGGCCCCGGACGGCTCGACCGGCGGGCCGAACGCCAGCGGCTCGACCACGCCCGGCGCGGTCGCGTACGAGTAGGGCACCGTGTGCGGGCCGACGCAGGTCGCCCCGGCGGCGAACCGGTCCAGCGGCGAGACGGTCGCGGCCCTGGTCTCGGCGACCGGCCGGAGCGTCGCGCGCACGGCCGGCTCCTGCGTCCCGAACAGGCGGGCGGCGGCCAGGCTGATCAGCAGGATCAGGTACGCGAGCACCGTGACCATGGCCACCTCGGCCCTGGACAGCGGCCGCCGTGCCCGCGACTGTGCCATCGCCGAGTCCTGTCGCTGCTGAAGTGGGGTGCTCCCAGAGTCCCCCGCGCCCGGTCACCGGGGCAAGCTACAGTCCGTGCGCGACAGGGAGGGACAACGTGTCTGGGGTGGTCGCGGCGGGGCACCCGGTGACCGCCAGCGCCGGTGCCGACGTGCTGCGGGCCGGCGGCAACGCGGTCGACGCGGCCGTGGCGGCGGTGCTGACGTCGGTCGTGGTCGAGCCGATGATGACCGGGCTGGCCGGCGGCGGCTATCTCATGGTCGCTCCGCCGGGCGGCGAGCCGACCCTGCTCGACTTCTTCGTCGCCGCCCCCGGCCGGGGCGCCGACCCGGCCGACCGCGCGCCGCTGCTGCACGTCGAGGTCTCCTTCGGCGACGCGGTGCAGGTCTTCGGTGCCGGCGCCGCGTCCTGCGGGGTGTACGGGCTGCCGGCGGGTCTGGCCGCGGCGGTCGAGCGGTTCGGCACGATGCCGCTGGCCGCGCTGACCGCGCCGGCCGCCGCGCTGGCCCGCGACGGCGCCCTGGTCACCGAGCTCCAGGCGGCGATGTTCGCCCTGATGGCGCCGATCCTGGCCACCGGCAGCATGGGCAGCACGTACCTCACCGACGGCAACCCGCCCGCCGCCGGCACCGTGCTGCGCGAGCCCGAGGTGGCCGACGCGCTCGACCTGCTCGGCGCGGAGGGGCCGGCGCCGTTCTACACCGGGCCGGTCGCGGCCGCGGTCTCCGACGCGCTGCTCGCGGCCGGCGGCCTGGTCACCCGGGAGGACCTGGCCGGCTACGAAGTGGTCGAGCGGGAGCCGGTACGGGTGCGCTACCGGGACCGCGAGGTGGTGACCAACCCGCCGCCGAGCGCCGGCGGCATCCTGCTGGCGTACGCGCTGGCGCTGCTGGACCGGGAGCCCGGCCCGCCGGACGCGCTCGCGCTGGTGGACGCGATGGATGCGATCCAGATCGCGCGGGACGAGGCGTTCTTCACCGGGCTGCCCGATCCGGGCTTCGCCGGCCGGTTCCTGTCCAGCCGGGTCGGCTCGACCACGCACGTCTCGGTGCTCGACGCCGAGGGCTGGGCCGCCTCGGTGACCACCTCCAACGGCGAGGGCTCGGGCCTGCTCGTGCCCGGCACCGGGCTGCACCTGAACAACATGCTCGGCGAGCAGGACCTGTCCCCGCTCGGGTTCTTCTCGACGCCGCCGGGCGGCCGGCTGCCGTCGGCGATGGCGCCGACGCTCGTCCGCCGGGACGGCGAGCTGGAGCTGGTGCTCGGCTCGGCCGGGTCCAACCGGATCCGCTCGGCGCTGCTGCAGGTCATCGTCAACACCGTCGATTTCGGCCTTCCGGTCCAGGCCGCGGTCGACGCGCCGCGGCTGCATGCCGAGGACGGCGTGGTCGCGGTCGAGCCGGGCATCGACCTGGTGGCGCTGGTCGAGGCCGGCCACCCGGTGACCCCGTTCCGCGCCCGGAACACGTACTTCGGCGGGTGCCAGGCGGTGGCCAAGCTCGGCGGGCTGCTCACCGGCGGCGGCGATCCACGCCGCGGCGGCGCCGCCGCGGCCGGCTGACGGCAGGCGCGCGGCGGCCTGCCCGCTGGTTCACCGGCGGGTCGGTGGCAATGCGATTGACGTGGGCGTCATCCTGGCCGCATGGACGGGCTGACCACCGAGCGCCTGCTGCTGCGGCCGTTCCGGCCGGAGGACCTCCCGCTCTACGCGGCGCTCAACGCCGACCCGCCGGTGGCCGAGCAGCTCAGCGGCCCGCTCAGCCGGGAGGAGTCCGACGACATCGCGCTGTGGGCCAACGAGCGGTGGGAGGCCGACCGGCTCGGGCTGATCGCGGTCGAGCGCCGGGCGGACGGTGCGTTCCTCGGCATGTGCGGGCTGCACCGGCAGTCGTCCCGGCCGCAGGACGTCGAGGTCGCCTGGCGGCTGGCGCACCGGCACTGGGGCCACGGGTACGCGACCGAGGCCGGCCGGGCCTGGCTGGCGTACGGGTTCGAGACGCTCGGGCTCGACCGGATCATCTCGATGACCGACGAGGCCAACACCCGCAGCCTCGCGGTGATGCGCCGGCTCGGCCTGACCTACCTGGAGAACGACGTCATCGTCGACAACGGCGTCGCGTTCGACTCCGTGATCTACGCGATCACCCGGTCACAGTGGGCCGAGGGTATCGGCCGCTAGCCGCTCGGGCACCACCATCGGCCAGGCGTCCTCGACGATCTCGCGCAGCTCGTCCCGGTCGATCGAACTCGTCCACGTCGGGCAGGCGCACCGCCGTCTCAGACCCCGGCCCGCCGGCGCCGGGTCGCCCGGAACGCGGCCTTCCGGCCGGGCTCGGGCACCGAGCCCTCCAGTGCGACCAGGTCGACGACCCGGGTCGCGGCCGCCCGCAGCCGGTCGGACAGCGCGTCGGCGCCGGGCGAGAGCACGGTCAGCGGCCCCTGCTCGGCCAGCGCGGCGAAGATCCAGTCGTTGCTCAGCAGCACGAACCGGGCCGGCCCGGGCACCTCGGTGGCCGCGTCGAGCAGCACGTGGTCGGCGAGGTCGCTGCCGTCCGAGACCGGCCGGGCCCCGGCGGCGAACTCGGCCAGGTGCGGCCGGGCGCGCCGGACCGCGCCCTCCTGCCCGGCCAGCGCGACCATGTCGGCCTGCCGGCCCAGCGCGACCACCATCGCCATCCGGTCCCGCCAGCGCACCGGGTCGGCGCGCAGGTTGTCCAGGTCGACCAGCAGCACCCGGCTGCCGGTGCCGGCGGTCCAGGAGCCTTCCCGCTGCAACCAGGCCAGCACGGCCTCGGCCAGCGGCTGCCGGCCGGCGCGTGGTGCGGGCGCCGGCGTGTCCGGCAGGTCGGCCAGCTGGACCCACTCGTAGTCGTCCAGCCAGCTCGGCGCGCCACCGAGTCCCATCTCGCGACCGTACCGTGGGCGGTGCTCGCCGGCATGCGGCCGCGCGGAGGACGGCCCGGTTCAGAGGTCCACTGTGGACGCCGGGCCGATCCGCTGCGGTGCTCGTCCGGGCGAGGCCGGCATCGGCGAGACCAGCCTGGTCCGGGCGCTGCGGGGGCGCCGACCGGGTCGGGGCCTGCGTCCCGCGCCTGGTCGAGGTCGAGCGCCGGTCGAATCCCGCCACCCTGACCCGGGTCGACGCCGACTCCCCGCCGGCGGGTGAGCCGGGGCCGCCGGCGGGACCCCTCCGGCGGCCGTCGCCGCGGGGTAGCGTCGGCGGCATGGCTGCTCCCTTCACCGGCATCGGGGTCGCGCTGGTGACCCTCTTCGACGACACGAGGGCGCTCGACGAGAAGGCCACGGCCGACCTGGCCGCGCGCCTGGTCGACGACGGCGTGCGCGCGGTCGTGGTGTCCGGCTCGACCGGCGAGGCCGACACCCTGGAGGACGACGAGCGGCGCCGGCTGCTCGACGCGGTCCGGTCCAGGGTGGACGGCGTCCCGGTGCTGGCCGGCACCGGCGGCACCTGGGCCGGGCAGGCGGCCCGGCGCACCGCCGCGGCCCGGGACGGCGGCGCCGACGCGGCGCTCGTGCTGTCCCCCCGGCGCACGCCGGACGTGCGGGCCTACTACGCCGAGGTGGCCGCCGGGGCCGGCGACCTGCCGCTGCTGGCGTACCACTACCCGGCCGTGTCGGCACCGGGCATCCCGGTCGAGGTGCTGCCGGAGCTGCCGGTCGTCGGGGCCAAGGACTCCAGCGGCGACCCGGAGCGGCTGCTCCGCGAGCTGTCCACATGGGACGGTCACCTCTACCCCGGTGCGGCGTCGCTGCTGTCGTTCGCCGGGCCGCTGGGCTGCCCGGGCGCGATCCTCGCGCTCGCCAACGCCAGGCCCGGGCAGTGCGCGGCCGCGTTCGCCGGCGACGCCGCGGCGCAGCTCGCGCTCACCGCCGACCACCTCGCCTCGGTCGCGGAGTTCCCGGCCGGGATCAAGGCGATGGTCGCCGAGCGGTACGGGACGTCGACGGTGGTCCGCGGCTGATGCAGGTCGTCGGCACCGACCGGCCGCACGGGTTCTTCGCCGCCGACCTGGCCCCGGTGGCCACGGTCGAGCCGGGGGAGACCGTGCGGTTCGCGACGCTGGAGTCCGGCTGGTCGCCGGAGCCGTTCGACGTCACCGACCTGGCCGGGCGGCGCCGGCACCCGGCCTGGACGCCGGAGTCCGGCCACGCCCTGTCCGGGCCGGTCGCGGTGCGCGGGGCCAGGGCCGGGCAGGTGCTGCGGATCCGCATCGAGGCGGTCGAGCCGGGCGGTTGGGGCACCACGTACGCCAACGCGCGGCCGACGCCGTTCAACGAGCGGTACGGGCTGACCGGGTCGGCGGTGCACCGCTGGACGCTCGACCCGGTCGCCGGCGTCGGGCGCAACCAGCACGGGCACACCGTGGCCCTGCGGCCGTTCCTCGGGGTGATCGGGATGCCGCCGGCCGGGTCGGGCCGGCACTCGACGATCCCGCCGCGGGCGCACGGCGGCAACCTCGACTGCCGGGAGCTGGTCGCCGGCAGCACGCTGTGGCTGCCGGTCCCGGTGGACGGCGCGCTGCTGTCGGTCGGCGACGGGCACGCTGCCCAGGGAGACGGCGAGGTGGGCGGCACCGCGATCGAGTGCCCGATGGACCGGGTCGACCTCACGCTGTCCACAGTGGACGACTTCCCGGTGGCCGGCCCGGTCGCCCGCACCCCGGCCGGCTGGGTCACGATGGGCCTCGGCGACACCCTCGACGACGCGGTGTTCGCGGCGCTGGACGCGATGTTCGACCTGCTCGGTCGGCTGTTCGGGGTGTCCCGGCCGGACGCGGTCGCGCTGGCCAGCGTCGCGGTCGACGTCCGGGTCACCCAGATCGTCAACCAGACGGTCGGCGCCCACGCGGTGCTGCCGCCCGGCGCCCTCCGCTGAGGGCGGGCGCCGGACGGCAGCGGCCGGTGCTTACTTGATGCGGACGACCGTGCCGGGGCCGGTCGGGTTGCCCTGGTCGTCGGTCGGGCCGGCCGTGCCGGCGTACAGCGCGCCCTTGAAGTAGGTCAGACCCAGCGGACCGCCGAGCTCGACGTACGTGCGGGCCTGGCCGCGGTCGATGACGCCGATCTTCCCGCCGAACAGCTCGGAGAAGAAGATCTTGCCGTCCGGCCCGAGGGCCACGTTGGTCCCGCCGAGCAGGCCGGTGGCCAGCCTGGTCGCGTTGCCGTTGCGCGGGTTGACCGAGACCACGCTGCCGCGGGCGCCGAGGCTCGGGTCCTCCGGACCACCGGGCAGCAGGCTCACGATCAGCTTGCCGTCGGCCGCGACCTCCACGTCGGTCGGCACCGACTCGAAGTTGTACGTCGCGCCGACGACGCAGTCGGGCAGGCCAAGCCCGGCCGCGGCCGCGGCGGTGATCACGGACGGCTGGCGCGGGAGCACCGACACGACGGTGATCTTGCCGGTCGCGTCGACCTTGAGCAGGTCGTTGCCGCCGGCGTCGCCGACCACCCAGGCGTCGCCGGGCAGGGCCGAGACCGAGTACGGGTGGGAGTCGACCAGGCCGCGGTAGCTGGCCCCGCCGAGCGGCGCGAACGCCTGCTTCTGGCACTCGGTCGGGTTGTCGATGCCGTAGCGGATCCATTTGTCCGGGTTGCGGGTCCGCTCGAAGGTGGACAGGTCGACCGACTTGGTCTTGCCGTTCTTCGGCTTGACCGTCAGCGCCGTGGCGCCGGTCTGGTAGTTGGTCGACGTGTAGGCGAGCGTGCCCTTGCCGTTGATCGCGACGCCGGCGATCTCGCCGGGCTGCGGACCGGAGGCGACCTTGACCGGGCCGTGGGCGGTCAGCTTGAAGACCGCCGAGGCGCCGCCGTCGGCGACGTACACCGAACTGTTGTCGTGGGCGAGCTGGAACGGCGCGAGGACCGTGCGGTTCACCACCGTGACCGTCGGGCCGGTCGCCGCCGGTGCGGCCGACGCGACGCCCGGCGCGGCGGCGACCGCCGCGGCGACCGTGGCCCCGGCCAGCAGGAGGAGCGGAGGACGCAAGCGCATGAATTGAACCCCCGATGCTGTCTTCCGCGCTCACCATGACGCGGTTCGGCGCAGACTGGCACAGGCCATGGAAGCGCTGTGCATGATCCGCGGGAATTCGGCCCACGGGGAGCGTGCGTTGCGCCAGGTGGCGCCTTGCCGGCTGCTCCCCGCTTCGGCCCAGGGCCCAGGCCTGAACCTGTCCGGTCAGGTGGTCAGGCCGGCCGCCAGCAGGACCAGCCAGGTCAGCTCCGGATGAAGGATGTCGCTGTGCGCGCCGCTCGGCGGACCGCCGGTCCGGACCACCTCGCTGGCGTCGACGTTGAGCGCCTTCCCGGTCTCGAACCGGTACGCGGTCCCGGGCCCGGCCGGACGGATCGGGTCCAGCCGGGCCTGCACGCCCTGCGCCCCGTCGGCGCCCATGCCGCCCCAGCGGAACAGGGCGTCCTCGGCGCCGGCCGCGTCGTCCCGGGCGGCCAGCGAGGCCAGCGGGTAGATCCGGCCGACCGCGCTGTCGTGGCTGGAGAAGCAGACGGTCAGCGGCCCGTCGACGCGGGCGAGCATGCCGGCCAGCGCGCCGTTCCGGCCGGCGTCGAACGGCAGCGGCCGGGCGAACGCGAAGTGCGAGAACGCGCCCTGCAGCAGCGTCACCGACGTCACCGGCGAGGCCCCGTCCGGCAGGCCGGCCAGCGCGTACGACACCAGGCGGGCGCCGAAGCTGTGCCCGACCAGCTGGACCCGGACCGGCAGCTGGCCGAGCACCGGGCCGAGGCCGGCCTTGCCGACCACGCCGGCGCGATTCTTCATCTGCCAGTACGTCGCCTGGCGCAGCGCCTCCTTGGCGCCCTGCCAGATGCCGTGCAGCGCGTCGCCGAGCCCGGCCGCCCCACCGGCACCGGCGGCACCGGCGGCACCGGCGGCACCGGCGGCACCGCCGTCCTGGAAGGTGACGCCGAGCCCGCGCAGCGTGTCCCGGTAGCGCTCGAACAGCGTGCGGGCGTCGTCGGCGAGCATCGGTGGCACCGCCGTCCCGGCGCCCTCCCCGTCGTCGCCGCCGGCGCCGGCCCGGGTGGAGAACTCGGCCAGCAGGTCGTGGAACCTCGTCAGCGCCGCGTCGGTCGGCGGCGAGCCGAGCAGCTGGGCCATCTCGGCCAGCTGGTCGGCCGCGGCCGGGAACAGCTCCTGCAGCTGGGCCAGGGTCTGCTCGTCCAGCGCAGGCTCGCCCGCGACGGCGGTCTCGCGCGGCACGGCCGCCGCGGCGCCGCCGCCGGCCGCGGGCGCCGCCGCGAAGTCCGGGATCGGCTCGTCCGACCACCGCTGCGACGGCCAGAACACGCCGACCAGCCCGACGGTGTCGCGCCGGGCCGCCGGCAGCTGCCCGGCCAGCAGGCCGAAAAACCGCTCGTAGAGCGCGGTCGCGATCCGGTGGTCGTTGTTCCAGCCGTGCGAGAACACCACCAGGTCGGTGATCCCGGCGTCCCGCACTTCGGCGAGGAACCGGTCCCGGGCGCCGGCGTCGGTGTCGCCGTCCGCGTCGAAGGTCAGCTCCCAGAACCGCAGTCCCGCCATCGTCGTCATCTCGTCCGCACCCCTGTCATACCGATTGCAGAGCCCGCATGAGGTCGAGCAGGCCGCCGCCCTCGAAGTCGGGCCCGCGGCCGAGCGAGGTCGCCGCGTCCACGACGATCCGCTTGACCTCGTCGGGCCGGCCGACGAACTCCCGCCGCACCGACAGCAGGGCGGCGATCGCGCCGGACACGTGCGGGGCGGCCATGCTGGTGCCGCTGTCCTCGACGTAGACGGCCGTGTCCGGGTCGGGCCGGCCGGCGGCGACCGCGGCGAGGTTGCCGCCCGCGGCGCAGGAGGTGATCCGCTCGCCCGGGGCGACCAGGTCCGGCTTGCGCCGGCCGTCGCCGGTCGGGCCCTTCGAGGAGAAGTACGACACCCCGTACGTGTGCGGGGCGTCGCGGTGGGTCGAGCCCACCGTGATCGCCCGGTCGGCGTTGCCGGGGTCGTTGATCGTCATGCCGAGGCCGAACCGGTTCGGCGCGTCCATCGCCGTGGCCAGCGTGCCGTAGCCGGAGTTGCCCGCCGCGACGACGACCACCACGCCCGACCGGACCAGCTTGTCGACCTCCTTGCACAGCGGGCTCTGCCCGCAGGCGAACCACTCCGGGTCGAACTCGTAGCCGAGGCTGAGGTTCACGCCGTGGATGCGCATGCCCTCGACGCCCTCGCCGTTGACGTGCCGGACGTACGCCAGCGCGCGGATCAGCCGGCCCACCCGGTCCTCGGTCGTGCCGCCGGCGCCGAGCACCTTGAGGCTGACCAGCCGGGCCCGCGGCGCCATCCCGGCCAGCAGCCCGGTGTCGGCGACCCCGCGCGGCACCCGCAGCGGCTCCCGCGGGTTTTCGACGTTGTAGCGGTTGGCGGTGACCCGGATCGAGCGGCCGCCGCCCTCGGCCAGCCACGGGTCGATCGCGCCGGCGATGATCCCGGCCACGTGGGTGCCGTGGCCGGTCTCGTCGGTCAGGGCGCCCTCGGCCGTGGCGGCGCCGCCGTCCGGCGGGAACACCCGGTGGAGATCGCGGACGTCGGGATGGTCGACCGTGCGGTACGCCTGGAAGTGCGGGTGGTCGGCCCAGATCCCGCTGTCCACGACGGCCCAGACGATGCCGTTGCCGTAGGCGTTGAACGCGCGCCGGGACGCGTCGGCCTTGATCGTCACGCAGGAGCCGTCGACGTGCGGCTTGACCGGGAAGTCCGGCCACAGGCGGTGCAGCGCGCGCTCGGCCCAGACATCGGGGGCGGCGTCGGCGGCGACGAGCCGCTTCATCTGCCGCACCGACAGCGAGCCGGTCGCGTACTGCTCGGAGATCCGGGTCGGGCCGGGGCCACCGGTGACCCGCTCCCAGAGCCGGTCGAGCCGGCGGAACGCGCCGTCCGCGCCGCCCGAGCAGCGCAGGTTGAGCTCGGCCATCACCGGCACCGGCGCGTCCTCGCCGGCGTGGAAACCCATCTTGCGGCGGGCCCGCGGGTCGCGCAGCGGCGGCGCGATCACGCCGGGGGTGAGCAGCGGCAGCTGGCCCTCCGGCGACGGCGTGCCGGCCGGCGGGTCCGGCAGCGCCGCGGCGGCCTCCCGGGCCCGGCCGGCCGCGGCCAGGCCGGCCGCCGTGAGCACGTCCCGCGGCCCGAGCAGGCCGGTCCCGCGCAGGTCGGCGAGCACGGCCGTGACCCGTGCGTGCCACTGCGGCCGGCTGCTCGCGTCGTAGGCCCGGTCGACCGGGTCGAACCGGTCCGCGAACAGGACCGCGACCTCCTCGATCGCGCTCAGCTCGCGCTCGGCCCGGGACGAGCCGGCCGGGCGCCGGGTCGCCAGGGCGACCAGCGTCCAGTCCCGCCAGCGGTCCGGCTCGGTCACGCCCGGACCGTACGGATGCGAGCCGCCCGCGGCCAGAGCCGATCGTGCACACTTCCGGCGGTCATCCGGCCGCGGCCCGGCTCCCTCATGCGGCGGTGGGGAGGCGCGGGCCGACCCCCCGACGCTCGCTGACCAGCGCCTACCGCTCTGCCCCGGGAGGCAGCGGTGAGTGTCAGCCGTCCAGCCACGGGAACCCGTCCGGGTCGGCCTCGACCCGCCGCCGCAGGGTCGCGAGGTCGTGGCCGCGGATCTGCAGCGGGAAGTCGGCCGGCTCGACGGCGAGGCTGGCCAGCGGCTCGACCGGCTCCAGGCAGGCCGCGTGCGCGGGCCGCATGACCCGCCCGCCGGTGACGCGGTCCGCCTCGCGCTCGAACCGCTCCGCCGGCAGCAGGTAGACCGTCCCCGGGCTGAACCAGCCGCTGTCCAGCGCGCGGTTGTCGATCGAGAAGAAGTAGTACGTCTCGCTCAGCGTCCCGTCCTCGTACACCTGCCGGACGCAGGAGTTCACCAGCGACATGGACCGCCGCGGCCGGTCGAGCACGGCGAAGTACAGCGCCCACAGCCCGTCCGCGGCCGCGTACACCGCCCTGCGGTTGCCGAACTCGGCGATGTCGTCGGACTGCCTCGGCTCGAAGCAGGCGATACCCGGGTCCGACGAGCCGTGCAGCACGGCCTCGCCGCGGTCGGCGACGTGGCACAGGAACTGCCACTTCGGCGCGGCCAGCCGGTAGTCGATCGCCGTCCCCGGCCCGGTCGCGGCGGCCGCCGCCAGCAGCGCGTCGAACTCGGCCCGCACCGCCGCCTCCGGCGCCGGCCCCGGCCTGGTCAGCCAGAACGACTGCACGGTGTCAGTCGTGCCAGCGCAGGCAGGTCTCCAGCTCGTTGACCGCGGCGGTCCAGGTGTCGAACGGGATGTCGCCGGCCGGGCGGCGGGTCAGCGCCGCGGTCACCCCGTCGAGGTCGCAGTAGTCGGCCAGCTCCAGCGCGAGCTCGACCGAGTCCACGCTCGGGCTGCGCAGGTCGTAGACCTCCTCCGGGGCCGGCTCGACCGGCAGGTCGTCCGCCCCGGCGATGTCCGGCCAGGTGACCATCTCGGTCAGGTCGTGCTCATCCCCGGACCGGCAGTAGGCCACCAGCCCGTCGGCGGTGCGGAACACGTCCACGGTGAGGTCGCCGCCGAGGAAGACCGGGTCGTCGTCCTCCCCGTTGTACGTCCGCAGCGTGTAGCCGGTGCCCACGGGCAGGGTGATCGACAGCGGCAGGATCCCCGCGACCTCCCAGATCGAGTACGTCCCGTCGTCGGTCGGGTCCTCGCCCTCCACCTCGGCCTCGCCGGACGAGCCGATGGCCGCCCTGGCCACCTCCTCGAGGTCCGTCGCGACCCGCGACCGGAGCGGCTCGTCGTCGTTCAGGTCGACGACGTCGATGTCCTCGTCCTCGTCGTCCTCGTCCGCCTCGGCGTCCTCGGCCAGCACCTCGGTGCCGCGCCACTCGATCAGCCGGCCGAACCGCTCCAGCAGCCGCTCCCAGGACCGCTCGACCACCGCGCCGACCCCGGTCCACCGCTGCTCGCCCTCGGCGCCGCCGAACGCCGCGTCGTCGGCGAGCAGCTCGGCGAACTCGGGGGTCTCCTCGACCAGCCGCAGCAGCGTCCCGTCGTCGCACACCTCGGCCACCCGCTGGACCAGGTCGACCAGGTCGGACAGCTCGGAGACGGTGTACGGGTCGGGGTCGGACAGCGCCAGCTCGTACGCCCCGTCCAGGTCGAACACGTAGTCGTCGTCCGGCTCCAGCTCGCCCGGGGTCAGCTGGAGCAGGTCCTTCCACCGCGGGTGGTCGGTGAGGTCGTTCTCCTCGCCGGAGTGCAGGTGGGCGACCATCTCCTCGGCCGTGCCGAAGACCAGCACGTGCTGGCCGGCCCCGAGAAAGGCCTGCCACTCCTCGCCGTCCTCCTCCCACGGCGTGGCCCACAGGGTCACCCCGGTCCGCCCGTCCAGGGTCAGCCGGATCGGAACGACGGAGGCGTCGGCGGCGCTGGTCACCGCGGCAGCCTATCCCTCCCGCGCTCGCCTACGACGCCCCGCCCAGGCTCGCCCGGACGTACCGGCGGGCGTGGTGGATGCGCGCCTTCACCGTGCCGAGCGGGACGTCGAGCAGCCGGGCGATGTCCGCGTACTCCAGGTCGGACAGGTCGCGCAGCACGAACGCCCGGACCAGGTCGGGGTGCTCGGCCTCGAGCCGGTCCAGCGCGTCGAGCAGGTCGAGCCGGGAGCCGGCGATCACGCTGGTCGTGCGCGGGTCGGGCCGCTCCACCGGCACGTCCGTGGTCCGCTCGGCCGCCCGCCGGCGCAGCGACCGGTAGGTCTGCCTGGCCTGGTTCGCGGTCACCTCGTACAGCCAGGTGGAGAAGCGCGACCGGCCCTCGAACGTGCCGATCCGGGTGGCCACCTTCAGCAGCACGTCCTGGGTGGCCTCCTCGGCGTCCTGCCGGTACGGCAGGAACCGGCCGACCTGCCGCAGTACCCGCGGCTCGATCAGCCGCAGCAGCTCGTCCAGCGCGGCCCGGTCGCCGCCGGCCGCGAGCCGGGCCAGCTCCTCGGAGTCGGGCGCGCCCGTGTCGGTCATGCCGGCGATGATGGCGCAGTGACCGCACCGGACCACTTCGGCCGCTACCGGGTGCTGCGGCGGATCGGCAGCGGCGGGTTCGCGACGGTCTGGCTGGCCCACGACGACGTGCTGGACGCGCCGGTGGCGGTCAAGGTGCTGGCCGACAACTGGGCGCACCGGCTGGACGTGCGGACCCGGTTCGAGGAGGAGGCGAGGATCCTGCGCCGGGCCGACTCGGACCGGGTGGTGCGGGTGCACGACATCGGCGAGCTGCCGGACGGCCGGCCCTACTTCGTGATGACGTACGCGGACCGCGGCACCCTGGCCGACCGGCTGGCGGGCGGGCCGCTGCCGGTCGCCGAGGCGCTGCGGTACGGCGCGGACACCGCCCGCGGGCTGGCCGTGCTGCACCAGGTCGGGGTCATCCACCGGGACGTGAACCCGGGCAACGTGCTGCTGAGGTCGGCCCCGGACGGCAGCGAGCGGGTGCTGCTCGCCGACCTCGGCCTGGCCAAGGCGGCCGCGCACGGGTCGGGGTTCACGCTCGCCGTCGGCACGCCCGGCTACATGGCGCCGGAGCAGGCCCGACCGGGCTCGGCCCCGCTGGACGCGCGCGCCGACGTGTACGCGCTCGGCGCCGTGCTGCACCACCTGCTCACCGGCGTCCCGCCGAAGCAGGACGAGCCCCCGCCGCCGGTGCGCTCGCTGCGACCGGAGGTGCCGCCCGCGGTCGAGGCCGTCGTCACCCGCGCGCTCGCGCCCCGACCGGAGGACCGCCACCCGTCCGCGGCCGCGCTGGCCGAGGCGCTCGACGCGGCCGCGGTGCGGACCAGCAGCGAGCAGGCGGGGGAGCGGCTGCTGGTCGAGCCCGCCGTCCGCGCCGACGACACGCTCGTGCTGGACCGGCCGCGGCGGCGGCGCCGGCTGCTCGTCCTCGGTCTCGTCGGGCTGCTCGTGCTGGCCGGGGCCGGGACGGCGGCGTACGCGCTGGCCCGCCGGGACGTCACGGTCGCGACCGCGGACGGCACCGTCCGGCTGCGCGTCCCCAGCGGGTGGGCCGGGCAGGTGCGCCGGTCGGCCTGGGACCTCGGCCCGTACGGTGCCGCCGGCCGCTCCGGGACCGCGCTGGTCGCCTCGCCGGACGTCGCCCGCTGGACCGACCCGGCCTCCGACGTGCCCGGCGTGTTCGCCGGCCGGGCCGACGGCGTGTCCGCCGAGACCGTGCTCGCCCGCAGCGTCGCCGCGTCCTGCCCGGTCTCGTCGAGTCGGACGCTGACCACGTCCGGCGTCTCCGGACCGGTCACCCGGCACCAGTGCCCCGGCGCGGCGATGGCGTACGTCGAGGCCGTCCTCCAACCGCCCGGCCGCGAGTTCAGCGTCTACGTCCAGGTCAAGGAGCCGGCCTCGGGCCACACCGCGGAGGCGATCCTCGGGACCCTCGCGGTCGACCGGTCCTGACCGCCTCAGCCGGCCTCAGATCCGATGTGGGTCCAGATCCTCAGGTCGGCGGCGTGGTCGCGGAGCGCCCGGACGGCGGTGCCGGAGTCGGCCGGACCGGAGGCGTAGACGATGACCACCTGCCCGTTGAGGACCCACGCCGAGACCTCGGCGACCCGCGGCTGGCCGCCGACCGGCACGTGGACGGTCCAGTCGGCTTCCCGCAGCCCGATGCTCGCCCGGTGCGGGGTACGGCGCACGGTGACGGTGGCGCCCGGCAGCGCCCGGAAGCTCGCGACGACGGCGAGCAACGACCCGTCCTCGGTCTCCCCGGTCGCCGGCTGGTTGCGGACGCGGACCAGCAGCCGGCCGGACGGGTCGCGCCGGTCGACCTGGCCCACCCGGGACCACCAGCCGACCCCGCGGCCGGAGGTATCGGCCCTCCAGCCGGCCGGCACCGGCGCCTCGACGGTGGCGGAGCCGCTCGGCCGTTGCGGGATGTCCACCCGCGACCGCACGTAGGCCGACGGCGCTCGCAGCGGCACGGTGCCCGCCGGTGCGACTCCCGACGCCGCACCTGCGGGGCGGTCGACGCTCGCCGTCCCGGCCGCCGTGCGGCTGGCCTCCGCCGTCCCGGCCGCCGTGCGGCTGGCCCCAGCCGTCCCGGCCGCCGTGCTGGTGGCTGTCGCCGGAGCGGCCGGGGCGGGACCCGCGGCGCTGCCGGTCGGGGGATCGCTGGTGCATGCGGCGAGCATCGCCGCCGTCACGGCGGCGGCAGCCGACAGAAGGATGCGGCGCATCTCGAGCTCCTCGGGCCGGGAGACCGGTCGATCCGGTCACCTGCTCCGACGCCACCTCGTCGCGAGATGTTGTTGCCCGAAGGGGCCGAGTAGCGGGGGTCCACGCCTCGTCCGGCGGCGCCGCCTCAGACACCCACCGGGTGCCAGACGGTCTTGAGTTCGAGGAACGCGGACAGACGGCGGGTGCCGGGGTCGGCGGCCCAGTCGGGCTCGGCCGGCGGCGCCGGCAGCACCCGCTTGACCGTCTGGGCCGCCGCCCGCTCCAGGTCAGGCCCGGCGGCCGGGTCGGCGCCGGTGAGGTCGAGCGCGTTCACGTCGGCGTGCGAGGCCAGCCACGGCCCCAACTCGGCCGCGGACCCGGTGAGCAGGTTGACCACCCCGCCGGGCAGGTCGGAGGTGGCCAGCACCTCGGCCAGCGTGATCGCCGGCAGCGGCCGGTCGGTCGAGGCCACGACCACGCAGGCGTTGCCGGTCGCGATGACCGGCGCGACGACGCTGACCAGACCGAGCAGCGCGGACCGCTGCGGCGCCAGCACCCCGACCACCCCGGTCGGCTCCGGGAGCGAGAAGTCGAAGTACGGCCCGGCGACCGGGTTCACCGCACCGAGCACGGCCGTCACCTTGTCCGCCCAGCCCGCATACCAGACCCATCGGTCGATCGCGGCGTCCACTTCGGACTCGCGCACCGGCGGCACCGGCGGCACCGGCGGCACCGAGCTCGGCCACGAACTGGGCCCGCCGGCCCTCCAGCATCTCCGCGACCCGGTAGAGCACCTGCCCGCGGTTGTACGCGGTGGCCCTGGCCCAACCCGGCTGCGCCTTGCGCGCCGCGACCACCGCGTCCCGGACGTCCTTGCGCGACGCCTGGGCCGCGTTGGCCAGGAACCGACCGTCCTGTGTGGACACCTCGTACGACCGCCCCGACTCCGATCGCGGGAACGCCCCGCCGATGTAGAGCTTGTAGGTCTTGCGGACCTCGAGCCGCTCAGACGTCAAGGTAAGCCTCCAGCCCCTGCCGGCCGCCCTCGCGCCCGAACCCCGACTCCTTGTAGCCGCCGAACGGGGAGGTCGGGTCGAACTTGTTGAACGTGTTCGACCACACCACCCCGGCCCGCAGCTGGCGCGACATCCAGAGGATCCGCGAGCCCTTCTCGGTCCAGACCCCGGCCGAGAGCCCGTACGGCGTGTTGTTCGCCTTCTCCACCGCCTCCGCCGGGGTGCGGAACGTCAGCACCGCCAGCACCGGACCGAAGACCTCGTCCCGGGCGATCCGGGAGGACTGGGCGACGTCGGTGAACACCGTCGGCGGGAACCAGTAGCCCCGCTCCGGGATCGGGCAGGCCGGCGACCACCGGTGCGCCCCCTCGGCCTCGCCGATGTCGGACAGCTCGCGCACCCGGGCCAGCTGCTCGGCCGAGTTGATCGCGCCGAGGTCGGTGTTCTTGTCCATCGGGTCGCCCATCCGCAGCGTGCCGAGCCGGCGCTGCAGCTTCGCGACCACCTCGTCGTACACGGACTCCTGCACGAGCAGGCGGGAGCCGGCGCAGCAGACGTGGCCCTGGTTGAAGAAGATGCCGTTGACGATCCCCTCGACCGCCTGGTCCAGCGGGGCGTCGTCGAAGACGACGTTCGCGGCCTTGCCGCCGAGCTCCAGGGTGAGCCGCCGCCCGGTGCCGGCCAGCGTGCGCTGGATCTCCCGGCCGACCTCGGTGGAGCCGGTGAACGCGACCTTGTCGATGCCCGGGTGGCGGACCAGCGCGGCGCCGGTCGCGCCGGCGCCGGGGAGCACGTTGACCACACCCGGCGGCAGGTCGGCCTGCTGGCAGATCTCGGCCAGCACCAGCGCGCTCAGCGGCGTGGTCTCGGCCGGCTTGAGCACCACGGTGTTGCCGGCAGCGAGCGCCGGGGCGAGCTTCCAGGCCGCCATGAGCAGCGGGAAGTTCCACGGGATGACCTGGCCGGCGACGCCGAGCGGGCGCGGGTCGGGCCGCCCGGGGATCGCGTACGCCAGCTTGTCGGCCCAGCCGGCGTGGTAGAAGAAGTGCGCCGCGGCCAGCGGGACGTCGACGTCGCGCGACTCCTTGATCGGTTTGCCGTTGTCGAGCGTCTCCAGCACGGCCAGCTCGCGCGAGCGCTCCTGGATGATCCGGGCGATCCGGAACAGGTACTTGGCCCGGTCCCGCCCCGGCATCGGACCCCAGACCTCGTCGAAGGCCCGGCGGGCCGCGGCGACGGCCCGCTCCACGTCCGCCTCGCCGGCGACCGCGACCTCGGCCAGCACCTCCTCGGTCGCCGGGTTGACCGTCTTGAGCGTCCCCTCCGACCCCGCTGTGAACTGCCCGTCGACGAACATCCCGTACGACTCGCGCAGCCGCCCGATCGCCGCCGACTCCGGCGCCGGTGCGTACTCCCACTCGGCCATGCCCCCACTCTATGGCCGTCCGCCCCGGCCCGGCGCGCGCTCGCCGCTCGTGCCCGATTCCGACCGCTGTGGCCGGACGGGCCGCCGGCCGGGGCCCGCAAGGCGGTGCCGGCCGGCCCGCGGGTCCGGCCGGCGCCGGGACGCGACGCCCGCCACGTCCGCATCACGGCGACGAGGTCGGACACCCGGCCGGTGGACTCCCGCACCTCCGCCAGCAGCGCCGACATGCTGAGCGCGGCCGCGACCCAACCCAGCCCGGCCTCCAGCAGGTCGTCGCCGAGCAGCGCGGCCGCCCGCTCGCACCAGTCCACGCCCACCCCGGCGGCGGCCAGCGCGGGCGCGATCACGCTGTCCCGACCGGCGCCGCGCTCGGCCAGCCAGTCGGACAGCGTGTCCTCCCGGTCGGCGACCGCCAGCGGCCGCTGGTCCGCCGCCTCCGGCCTGACCTCCCGGCGCAGCGCGTCCAGCGCGGTCAGCTGACCGCCGGAGAGCGCACCGAGGCGCCCGAACGACCCGAGCAGCGCGGCACCGGTGTCCTGCAGCGCACCGGCCGCGCGGGTCGCCGCCGCGGCCGGGTTGTTGATCTCGTGCGCGAAGCCGGCCGCCAGCGTGCCGAGGGCGACCAGCGCCTCCCGCTGCCGGGCGATCGACTCGACCCGGCGGACCGTACCGACGAGGCCCAGGATGATGTGCACGCCGAAGGGGAACCAGGCCGCGGCCAGCTCCCGCAGCGCGTCCGCCGGCACCCGCAGCACGCAGCCGGCGGACGCGGCCCGGCCGGTGGCGAGGTAGACGCCGGTGGGGTCCCAGGCCCGGAACCCACCGGCCCACTGCCCGGGCGTGTCCATCCGGGCCAGCACCGTCTCCTCGTGCCCGACCCGGCGGACCAGGCTGACCGAACCCTCCAGCAGCACCCACCAGTCCTCGGCCGGCCGCGACTCGACGAACAGCTCGTCCCCGGGCTCGAACGGCACCCGCTCGCCGGCGGCCTCGAGCTGTCGCAGCTGACCGTCGTCCAGGCCGTCGAACAGCGGGACGGCGCGCAGCTGGTCAGCCCCCATCCGGCGACTGTAAGGCCGACCCGGCCGGGGCGGGGTGGCTTCCACCGGCGGCCGCCGGCCCGGCTCGGCCCGTGGGGGATTGCGATCAGCCCTGATGCACGCGAAGCTCCGGCTTGCGACCACCGCCGCCGGGAAAGGTGGAGTCGGGCTGCGATGACCGGTGTGGCGCGCCGCGCGTGTGTCCATCGCATCGAGGAGAGCCCATGCGACCACGTCCCGTCCTGTCCCTGCTCGCCGCCCTGGTGCCGATCCTGGCGTTCCTGGCCGCCCCGGCGTACGCCGCTCCGGTGACCCCGGGCGGGTCGACCGAAGTCACGGTGGGGAGCAACGACAACCTGTTCTCGCAGAACAAGCAGAACGAGCCGGGGCTGGCGGTGAACCCGGTCAACCCGTCGATCCTGGCGGCGGGCGCCAACGACAACATCGACATGGAGGCCTGCAACGCCGGCGACGACCGCACCTGCCCGTTCACGCCCGGCGTCGGTGTCTCCGGCGTCCAGTTCTCCACCGACGGCGGCCGGAGCTGGACCCAGCCGACGTACCGGGGGTTCTCCGCCCGGGTGACGCCGAGCTGCCTCGGCCAGCCCGACCTGTCTCCCGGCGTCCCGCCGCCGGCGACACCGGCTGCGTACCCGACCCGAACGGGCCGATCGGCACGCTGCCGAACTACTCCGCGAACGGGCTGCAGTCCAACGGTGACCCGGAGCTGGCGTTCGGGCCCGTCCCCGGCCCGGGCGGCACCTTCTCCTGGGCCAACGGGCAGCGGCTGTACTACGCGAACATCGCGCTGCCGTTCCCGGGCCAGCACCCGTTCGCCGGCGACTCGGCGATCGCCGTCTCCCGCACCGACGACATCGCCGGCGCCATCGCCGGCCGCAACGACGCGTGGATGGACCCGGTGATCGTCACCCGGCAGAACAACGCGCTGTTCAGCGACAAGGAGCAGGTCTGGGCGGACAACGCCGCGTCCAGCCCGTTCTTCGGCAACGTCTACGAGTGCAACGTCGGCTTCCGGGGCACGGCCGGCTCGGAGCCGGTGCTGCTCGCCCGCTCCACCGACGGCGGCGACACGTGGCGGACCAGGCAGCTCAGCCCGGCGACCAACAACGGGCAGACCGGCGGACGGCAGGGCTGCGCGGTCCGGACCGACAGCTCCGGCGTCGTGTACGTCGTCTGGAGCGGCACCGACATCCAGACCCGGCAGGACGTCTTCTTCCAGGCGCGGTCGTTCAACGGCGGCGCGACGTTCGAGCGGCCCCGCGCGATCGTCACCACGGCCGGCATCGGCCAGTTCGACGCGGCCCAGGGGCGGCTGACGATCGACGGCATCGCCGGCGCCCGGACCAGCGTCTTCCCCAGCATCGACATCGCCAACGGCGCCCCCGAGGGCACCGACGCGACCGACGAGGCGCTGGTGAGCTGGTCCGACGACCGGGCCGGTACGAACAACGAGCGCACGTTCGTCGTCCGCTCGACCGACGGCGGCACGACCTACTCGACGCCGGCGGTGGCCAGCGAGGGCGCCGACCGGGCCAACTTCCCGGCCGTCGCGATCTCGCCCGACGGCACCGACGCGTACCTCGTCTACAACGCGTGGCTGGACCCGTGCGCACCGACACGACCTCGTCGCGGCGGGTGCTCGGCGTCGTCCGGCACGCCGACGTCGACGCGGCCACCGGCGCCGTCGGCGCCTGGACCACCGAGCTGCGCGGCGCGGTCGGCGACGGCGCGGGCCTCCAGCGCGAACGGGCTGACCACGGAGTTCCTGGGCGACTACAACTACGCCGTGGCCACGCAGGGACGCCGGCGTCGGGGTGTGGAACGACATGCGCACCGGCGCGGACTGCCCGGCGATCGACACCTACCGGCAGGCGTTCTTCGACGAGGTCGTCGCCGGTGGCACGGAGCCGCGCGAGGCGGACGAGCCGGAGGACCCGGAGGAGTCGGCCGAGCTGCCCGACGCGTCACTCGACGGAGCTGCGGCCGGGGCCGCAGACGCCAGTGCCCGTCCACGTTCGGCAACTCGTCGATCTTCGGTGGGGCGGTCAGCGACGACTCCTGACCCGCGGCCCGGTGGGCGGGGTGGCCGGAGACCACCCCGCCCGCCGGGGTGTGAGGGCGCGCGTCGGCGGGAACTCGCAGGAGGTGGGTACCGAGCGGCTCGGGACGTACCGGCGCAAGCGCGACTTCGCCCGCACGCCGGAGCCGGCCGGCGGGACGGCGCCCGAACCGGGCCGGCTGCGGTTCGTCGTGCAGCGGCACCGGGCCCGGCGGCTGCACTACGACCTGCGGTTCGAGATGGACGGCGTGCTCGCGAGCTGGGCGGTGCCGCGCGGGCCGACGCTCGACCCGGCCGCCCGCCGCAACGCCGTGCACGTCGAGGACCACCCGATCGAGTACCTGGACTTCGAGGGCGTGATCCCGGCCGGCGAGTACGGCGGCGGTGACGTCATCGTCTGGGACATCGGCACCTGGGAGCCGGTGAAGACCGACGACCCCGTCGCCGCGGTCGCCGCCGGCGAGCTGCACGCCGAGGTGCACGGGCAGAAGCTGCACGGCCGGCTGGTGCTGATCCGGCGGGACCGGGAGCCCGACGGCAAGGAGCAGTGGCTGCTGCTGCACAAGCGCGACGACCACGCCGTGCCCGGCTGGGACCCGGAGGAGCACCCGCGATCGGTGCTCAGTGGACGGACCAACGACGAGGTCAAGGCCGACCCGGACCGGCTGTGGCGGTCGGACCTGCCGGCCGCGCGGGCGTCGATCGCGCTCAAGGCACCGTCGGTGTCGCCGCCGGACCCGGACGAGCTGGCCGAGCTGGACGCGCTGAGGACACAGGGGACCTGGCAGGTCTACGGGCGCGCCCTACGACTGTCCAATCTGGACAAGGAGATCTTCCCGGGCGGGATCACCAAGCGGGACTTCATCCGGTACGCGGCCTGCGTCGCCCCGACGGTCCTGCCCTACCTGGCCGGGCGGGCGCTGAACATGCACCGCTTCCCCGGCGGCGCCGGCACGAAGGGCTTCTGGCACAAGCAGCTTCCCGACCACGCCCCGGACTGGCTGCCGCGCTGGGACAACCCGGAGGCCAAACAGGGCGACACCACCACGTACCTGGTCGCCGACGAGCCGGCCGCGCTGGTCTGGGCGGCGAACTTCGGGGCGCTGGAATGGCACGCCTGGACCTCGAAGACCGACGCGCCGCGGCAGCCGACGTACGCGCTGGTCGATCTCGACCCCGGCCCGGCCACGTCGTTCGAGGACATCCTCACGCTGGCCCGGCTGCACCGGACCGCGCTGGAGCACCTCGGCGTGCGGGCCCAGCCGAAGCTCACCGGCCGGCGCGGCATCCAGATCTGGATCCCGGTCGCTCGCGGGCCGTCGTTCGAGCAGACCAGGACGTGGGTCGAGCAGCTGTCCCGGGCGGTCGGCGGGGTGGTGCCGGAGCTGGTGAGCTGGCAGTGGACGGTGCGCGACCGCGGCGGCCAGGCCCGGCTGGACTACACCCAGAACGCGATCAACAAGACGCTGGTGGCGCCGTACAGCCCGCGGGCCGCGCCGCACGCGCCGGTGTCCGCGCCGATCGACTGGGACGAGCTCGACGACCCGGACCTGCGCCCGGACGGCGTGACGATCGCCGACGTCCCGCGCCGCCTGGCCGAGCGCGGCGACCCCTTCCGTACGGTCCTCACGCCGAACCCGACGCTGCCCCGGATGAGCTGAGCCGGGTCAGCGGGAGGGCGGTGAGGGCGAGGACCGCCGCGGTGGCGAAGCCGGCCGGGACGCCGAGGCTGGACACGACGAGCCCGACGCCGAGGGCGCCGACGCCCCAGCCGAGGTCGTAGGCGGCGTTCCAGGCGGCGCTGACCGCGCCGTACCGGTCCGGCGGGACGCGCTGCAGCATCGTGGTCAGGCTCGCGGCCTGGGCCATGCCGAAGCCGGCCCCGAACAGCGCCATCCCGGTGAGCACGGCCGGAGCGCTGCCGGTGGCGGCGGCGGTGGCCATCCCGGTCGCGGCCACGACCACCGCCGGGGCCAGCAGCCGGGCGCCGCCGTGCCGGTCGGCGTGCCGGCCGGCCAGCCAGCGGGTCACCGTCGCCGCGACCGCCTGCACCAGCAGCGCCGGCGCGGCCACGCCCGGGGTCACCGCACCGGGCAGGAACGCGACCACGACGCCGCCGGCGACCGCGGTCGCGAAGAACACCACCGCCGGCCGCACGGCGTCCGCCGGCAGCCCCACCCGTGCCCGACCGGCCGCCGCGGGGGCCGCCGACGCCGGCGGGACGGGCGGCAGCGCGGCCGGGCCCGGCACCAGCGGTACGGCCAGCACGGCGAACCCGGCCGCGAGCGCGAAGACCGCGGGGAAGCCGGCCGTCCCGGCGATCCAGACGCCCAGCGGCAGCGCGACGACCGCCGGCACCGTCGCGGCGACGCCGAACACGCCGAGCCCCTCGCCGCGCCGCTGCTCCGGGACCGCCCGCGTGGCCAGCGCGCCGATCGCGACGACGACGACCGCGAACCCGCACCCGCGCACCGCGGACACCGCCAGCAGCCCGGCCAGCCCGCCCACCGCGGGCAGCGCCAGCGCCGGCGCGCCGAGCAGCACCAGCCCGGCGGCCAGCAGCCGGCCGAAGCCGGCCCGTGCCGCCAGCGCGGGCGTGGCCAGCTCCGCCGCGACGGCGGTGACCATGAGCACGCCGGTCGACAACCCGGCGCCGGCGGTCCCGATGCCGCGGTCGGCCGCGTACAGCGGGACCGCCGAGAGCAGCAGGTAGAAGCTCGTCATCGCGGCGACGTCGACGGCGAGCAGGCGGGCGGCGGCGGCACCGAGCAGCCGGGGCTTCGCGGCGGTCATCGTGGTCATGCCGGAAGCCTCGCCGGCCGGAGTGGTCCTGGGTAAGGTCCAGTTCCGTGCCGATCGAGTGGACCGGTTCCGGTCCGGAGCTGCTCGTCCCGATCGACCGGGACGGGCCGGACCCGCTGCGCACCCAGCTGGAGCGAGGTCTGCGGGAGGCGATCCGGACCGGCCGGCTGCGGCCGGGCGAGCGGCTGCCCTCGACCCGCGAGCTGGCCAGCGGCCTGGGGGTGTCCCGGGGGATGGTCGTCGACTGCTTCGACCAGCTGCAGGCCGAGGGCTACCTCGTCGCGCGGCCCGGCTCGGCGACCAGGGTCGCCGGCACCGCGTCCTCGCCGCCGCCGCCCCCGTCCCGGCCGGCCGTCGCGCCGCCGCCCCGGCTCGAGGTCGACTTCCGCCCGGCCGTGCCCGACCTCGGCTCCTTCCCGCGCGCCGACTGGGCCAGGGCGACGGCCGAGGTGTGCCGGTCGGCGTCGAACGCCGCGTTCGACTACGGCGACCCGCGCGGCGCCGAACCGCTGCGCACGGTGCTGGCCGGCTACCTGAGCCGGGTCCGCGGCGCCGCCGCCGATCCGGACCGTACGGTCGTCTGCACCGGCTTCTCCCAGGGCCTCAACCTCGCGCTGGCGGCGCTGGCCGGGCGCGGGGTGGGCCGGGTCGCGTTCGAGGACCCCGGGTACGACGAGACCGGCCGGATCGCGGCCACCCTGGCCGGGGTGGAGGTGGTCCGGGTGCCGGTGGACGAGCACGGGCTGCGGGTGGACCAGCTGGTCGGGAGCGGGGCCGGTGCGGTGGTGGTCACCCCGGCGCACCAGTGGCCGACCGGGGTGGTGCTCTCCGCCGGCGCGGCGGCGAGCGCTGACCGACTGGGCCGCCCGTACCGGCGGGTGGGTGGTCGAGGACGACTACGACGCGGAGTTCCGGTACGACCGGGAGCCGGTCGGCGCGGTGCAGGGGCTCGCGCCGGACCGGGTGATCACGATCGGCACGGTGAGCAAGTCGCTCGCGCCGGCGCTGCGGCTGGGCTGGCTGCTCTGCCCGGCCGAGCTGGTCGCGGCCATCGCGGACGGCAAGGTCCGCACCGACCGCGGCTCGCCCGGCCTGGACCAGCTGGTGCTGGCCCGGCTCGTCGAGTCGGGCCGGTTCGACCGGCACCTGCGCCGGATGCGCCGCGCGTACGCGGCCAAGCGCGAGGTTCTCGTCCGTACGCTCGCCGCCGGCGCCCCGGAGGTCAGGCTGACCGGCCTCGCCGCCGGATTCCACGCCGTGGCCGAGCTGCCGCCGGGGGTCGCCGAGGCCGACGTGGTCGGGCAGGCCCGCGCCCGCGGCGTCGGCCTCTACGGGATGAGCGCCCAACGCTCGACCGGCGACCCGGACCCGCCGCAGCTCGTGCTCGGCTTCGGCAACCTCTCCGAGACCGCCATCCGCACCGGCGTGCACCGCGTCGCCGACCTCGTGCGCAGCTAGCCGGACAGCACCGCCGGCCGGTGCGGACTCGCTACGGTCGGCGGATGCCAGCCACGGGGGACTTCTCGGCGCTCAGGGCGCTGTTCATCAACACGACGCTGACCCGCTCGCCCGGGACCAGCCACACCCAGCGGCTCGTCGACGCGAGCGCGGCGATCATGACCGCGCACGGGGTCGCGGTGGACCAGTTTCGCGCCGTCGACCATCCCATCGCGACGGGCGTGTACCCGGACATGCGGGAGTACGGCTGGGAGACCGACGCGTGGCCGGATCTGTTCGGGCGGGTGCTGGCGGCGGACATCCTCGTCATCGCCGGGCCGATCTGGCTCGGTGACAACAGCAGCGAGACCAAGAAGATCATCGAGCGGCTCTACGCCCACTCCGGCGAACTCAACGACAAGGGCCAGTGGCTGTACTACGGCCGGGTCGGCGGCTGCCTGATCACCGGCAACGAGGACGGCATCAAGCACTGCGCCTCCAACGTCCTCTACAGCCTCCAGCACGTCGGCTATTGCGTGCCGCCGCAGGCCGATGCCGGCTGGATCGGCGAGGCCGGACCCGGACCGAGCTACGGCGACGAACTGCCCGACGGCACCCGGGTCGGCCTCGACAACGAGTTCACCCAACGGAACACCACGTTCATGACGTGGAACCTCCTGCACCTGGCGCGGATGCTGAAGAACGCGGGCGGATTCCCCGACTACGGGAACCAGCGCCGGGAGTGGGACGCCGGATCACGCTTCGACCACCCAACCCCGAATACCGCTGACTCCATGCGGTAGCGCTGCCGCCCGGCACACCGGCGGCGGCGACCTATCGTTCTGACATGACGACCATGCTGGAGCGGCTCAGGGATGCGGCGAACGCGCACGATGCCCAGCGGTTGGCGTCGCTGTTCGCTGAGGACTACCAGAGCGCGCAACCGCTGCACCCGAATCGGGGGTTTGGTGGGAGCGCCCAGGTGCGCGAGAACTGGTCGTCGGTCTTCGATGGGGTGCCGGACTTCAGTTCGGAACTGGTCGCTTCATCGGTGGACGGAGAAGTCGAGTGGGGCGAGTGGCACTGGCACGGTCACCACGTGGACGGGTCGCCTTTCACGATGCGTGGGGTCACGATCTTCGTCGTGCGCGACGGCCTGGTCGCCGAGGCGCGCTTGTACATGGAGCCCGTGGAGGCCGATGGTGGGGACATCGCGGGTGCCGTGCAGGACCTGTACAAGCCTCCACCTGGGTCGTCGCACTGATCGTGGCCAAGCCGCCGGGTCACGAGACCCAGGACGCCTCGGTGCCTAGGCGAAGTCGGGCGCGACCCGGGACCACGGATGCAGCTGCTCGAGCTGAGCTGCCACCGACAACAGCCGGCCTTCGCCGCCGGTCCTGGCCACCAGTTGGACGGCTACCGGCTGGCCGTGCGGGTCGGTGCCGGCCGGCACGCTCATCGCCGGCCACCCGGCGAGGTTCCACGGCGCCGCGAACGGCGCGTACTGGCTGTTGGACCAGACGTTGGCGAACCAGCTCCGCGACGCCCAGGCTGCTGCCTCGACCGGGCCTCGGGCCAGGGCGGGCGTGATCAGGACGTCGTGAGAGTCGAAGAACCGTTCGGCGCGTACCTGCCACGAGCGCCGGCCCTTCTCGCGCGGCAGCCTCGCGCGGAGGGCAAGCCGCCCGATGCCGGCGTGCCGGGAGGTGCGGCGCGCCAGCTGCGAGCGGCCGGGCAGGAGGCGGGCGTCGAGCTCGGTCCCGGCCGTCCAGCGCACGATCTC
Organism: uncultured Actinomycetota bacterium; assembly: GCA_963803135.1. GTDB lineage: Bacteria > Actinomycetota > Actinomycetes > Mycobacteriales > CADCTP01 > CADCTP01. The sequence continues at coordinate 180,682 of CAWDLH010000003.1, forward strand.
CGACACCCCGATCGTCCGGCCGTAGGGCGGGTCGGCATGGTCGACGGTGTGCCCGGCGTCGCGGAGCAGCTCCACCGAGCGACGGGTGGCGTCCGCCCAGTCCGGGTCGAGCTTCACGCCCTCCATCGGCACCACGGTCGACCACGCGATACGCAATGCCGGCGGCGGGACGATGGTCGCGAGGTCGGGGCGGTCGGCCATCACCGAGAGTGTCAGCGCGCAGTCGGCCACCGTCGTGGCCAGCGGGCCGTTCTCGGCCATGTCGAACCACGAGCCGTTGCCCAGGTCGGCAGGGACGACACCGAGACCTGCCTTGATGCCGACAAGCCCGCAGCAGGCGGAGGGAATCCGGATCGAGCCCATGCCGTCGTTGCCGTGCGCCACCGGTACGGTGCCGGCCGCGACGGCAGCGGCGGAGCCGCCGGACGAGCCACCCGGGGTAAGGGCGAGGTTCCAGGGGTTGCGGGTGATGCCGAAGGTCGAGTCGGTGGTGCCGAACACGCACAGCTCGGGGACCCGGGTGATCCCGACGACCACGGCACCGGCCGCTCGCAGGCGACGGACGACCTCGTGGTCGCGAGGCTGAGCAGTATCCGAGGTGCACGCCGAGCCAACGCGCATCGGCTCCCCGGCCACGGAGACGTTGTCCTTGATCGCGATCGGCACACCCGCCATCGGCAGTTCGGCGCGGTCGGTCCTGGCGTCGACCTCATCGGCCTCGCGCAGGGCCGCGTCAGCCCGCACCACCTGATAGGCGTTGAGCCGGCCATCGGCGGCCTCGATGCGGGCCAGGGCCTCGGAGACTGCCCGGCGTGCGGTGAGCCGGCCGCCGCGGACACCCTCGGCAATGTCCACAACAGACCACCCGGCATCCACCCGTGGAGCCTAGCCAGCGGAACTCCGTGTCGTGAGTCCGGCGGCCACGTCGGCGGCGCCGGCGGTGGTCCGGGACAGCCCCGTGCTGTTGTGGGCTTTCGACGGCAGTGTGCTGCTCGCTGTCAACCTCGTCGACGACCGGCTCCCACTCGGCTGGTCCGGTCGCCGGTCCAATCCGTCAGACTGACCCGCAGCCGTCCTGGGAGAGGATCAGCCATGTCGAAGGAAGGCAGCCGTGAGGGCGTCTCCGATCTCGTTGGCCTGTGGTCGGCTGCGGCGGAGGCGTACCTGAATGGTGACCTGCCCAGCTATGCCGGGCTGGCCCGGCACGGCGAGGACTACACGCTCATGCCGCCGAACGGCGGAGATCCCCGTCGGGGCTTTGACGGATCCCGTGAGGCGGTGGAGTGGACGGCACGGACCTTTCTCGGAGGAGACACCGACGTCGAGGTGTTCGCGACGTACGCCTCCGGGGACCTCGCCGTCCTGGTGGCGGTCGAGCGACAGCAGGGGGACGTTGCGCCGCTGCCGAGGCAGGACTGGTCGTTGCGGATCACCCTGGTCTTCCGGCGAGAGGACGGGGCTTGGCGGTTGGTGCACCGCCATGCGGACCCGTTGACCCGGCCTCTCGACCCGGCGCTGTTCGCCGCAATCGCCCGCGGTGAGCACGCCGCCGCCCAACCCTGACAGCGCTCCAGGCATCCCCGGAGCCTGCGCCAGACCGAGCCGGGCTTCAGTCACGGCACGCCGCTGCGCGCACCTCCGCCTCCACCAGTCACCCTCCGCCTCTACTTGTCCGACGAACCCAGCGACAGATGAACGGGACGGCGGCAGGCGGCTCGTGGCCGACGGCGAGACCGTGGTGGACGTGCCGGCGAAGCTGGCGGCGCGGGCGCGGGTGTTCTCCACCGGGGCACGGCCGCAAGACCGGACGCCACCGACGCCCACGCCATCGCCGTCATGGCCGTCGTCGCCGTCCGCGCCCCGGCCTGGACAAGTCTCTTCCCGGACCCGCCGACCGGCGGCCTACGCCCGTCCCCTGCTGTCGCCGGAGCGTCAGCGAACGAGATCGGCCGGCACCGCGAGGTCCTCGGTCTGGTAGAGGGCGGCGATGGCGGCCAGGTCGTCGCCGGCGCAGACGGCGGCGACGGTGTCGATCAGCAGGTCGTACTCAGCCCCGGTCCTGCCCTCGTACGACGCCGTCATCCGGCCCCACTCGTCCCAGGGCAGCATCTCGACCTTGTTCAGGGCGGCCAGGTCCTTGACCGCGTTCCCGCGGATCTCGGCCGGACCCCAGTTCTGCGTGCCGTGGACCCCGAACTTGCACGCGTCGATCCGCCCCTCCCGGTGAGCAACCCACGCCTCACCACCGGTGAGGAACTGCCCGGGCCGCAGCTCCTGCGGACTGTCCACAACGGACCCGCCGAGCAGCTCCGGGTCGAGCCGCACCCACCGCCCGTCCCGGTCGTACTCGACGATCCAGTGGTCGAGCCCATGCCCCGGCTGGAAGTACGTCGCGAACCCGCACCGCACCCGCGCCGCGACTCCCCGCTCCCGCAGGAACGCACACGCCAGCACAGCGAAATGCCGGCAGGTGCCCACCACCCGCCGCTCCGGCGGGCGACGCACGTCCACCGGGGCCGGATCCAGGCCGGTCAGGATCTCCAGCAGGCGCGCGGCCGGTCGGATCTGATTCTCCGCGAACCGCTCCTCGGCCAGCCCATGCCGGCGGGCCTCGTCCGGCTGGACCACCAGATCGTGCACCGGCCAGCACACCGCCACCGGATCATCCGGAACGACAGTCCAGGACACCGGGTCGAGTTCGGTCAGCGGCCCTGCCACCGCGTAGTCGAGTACCACCGACCTGCTCGAGACCATCCGCGCATCCTCTCTCGACACAATGCCAACCAAACCACACCAGACACGCAACGAAGGCGCCGACCCCGTACGCAGACGACCGTGCAGCAACCCGAGGTGCCTGCCAGCACACCCCGACAGCAACGACACAAGCAACCAGCGCGGACGCGCACAGCGCGGCATGGGCGGATGAGCCGCTCCGCGGGCTTCCTGTCCGCCGAGCGCAATCGCTTGGCTGCTCCACCTGCCGGGCAGCGCGCTCGGCGTGGCGGAGCCGCGCTGGGCCCGCAGCTGCGGCAGGGCTGCACGGGTGACGTTGACCGGCCCGAACAGGGTGGGGGATGACTCGGTGTCGCAGCGGGCGGGGCAGGATCACGGTAGATCCCGACATCAACAGCCAGCCGGCCACGACCTCGAAGGCCGGTGATCAGCCATGGCCGTCCGACCCGTTGCGATCGAGCCGCTACCGACCTCGGCCCGCCGGGGTACCGGACGCCGCGGGCAGCCAGACCCGCATCGGCCCGATTCCCCGATTGGCCCAGGCGAAGTACGGCACCGCGACGACCGGGACCGCCGGCCCGGTCGGCGCCCTCGGGGCGACACCCGCGCCCCGGTACGGCCCGCCGGGGTCCGGGCCGCTGCCGGCCAGCCCGACGGCGTGCACGACGGTCACGCCACCCAGGAGGTCGGGACGGTGCTCGGTCCTGGTCGAACCCGTACGGTCCAGGAGCAGGTCGTCCACCCGAACACCGGGCGCCTGGTCGACCGCTTCCACCGCGTAGACCAGCGGCCCGCGCTCGATCGCGACGCAGCCACGGACGGCGTCGATGTGCTCGTCCGCGGCGGTGAACCGCACTGGCATCGGCAGCGCCAACTCGGCGACGTCGCCGGCCCGCCACTGCCGCCGGACGGATGCGAACGTGCCCGCGGCGGCGTCCCGGCGCCGACCGCCGACCGTGAGACCCGCACCGGCGGCCCAGGCCGGCACCCGGACCGACAGGGTCCACTCCCGTGCCGGGGTGTCGTCCACCTGGATCCGGACCAGACCGTCCCACGGGTAGTCGGTCTGCACCGTCAGCCGCGTGTCACCCACCTCGACCGTGGCTGGGGCGTACTGCTGAAGCTGGATCCCCTCGCCGTCGGAGGTCGCGAGGTAGCCGCCGAGACTGGCCACCGTGCGCATGATGTTCGCCGGGCAGCACGCGCACTCGAACCAGCCGCGCCGGCCATGGGCGGGGCTGCGGTCGTCATCGGCGTGCGCGTCGGCCCGCAGCTGGAGCGGGTTGACGTAGAAGTACTCGGACCCGCCGAGCGACACCCCGGGCAGGAGCGCGTTGAGCAGCATCCGGTCGATCGCGTCGGCGTACCGCGGTTCGCCGGTGGCCAGCAGCATCCGCCACGCCCACTGCACGCCGCCGACCGCGGCGCAGCTCTCCGCGTACGCCCGGTCCGGCGGCAGCTCGTACGGGTCACCGAACGCCTCCCGGTCCCAGCGGGCCCCGAGACCGCCGGTGAGGTAGGTCTTGGTCGCGAGCATGTGCGCGAACTGCGTCTCCAAGCGCGCCGAGCAGCTCGGCGTCGCCGGTCTCGGCGGCCACGTCCGCGGCGCCGGCGGCCAGGTACACCGCCCGGACCGCATGACCTTCCACTGTGGACTGCTCACGCACCGGCACCCGGTCGGAGAAGTACGTCGGCTGTTCCCCGTAGCCGGCCATGAGGCCGTGCCCGCGGGCCTCGACGAAGAACCGGCCGAGCTCCAGGTACGCCGCCGTCCCGGTCTCCCGGTAGAGCTCCACGAGGGCCATCTCCACGACGGGGTGGCCGTCGACGTCCCGCCGCCGGCCGGGGCCGAAGGTCGCCACCAGGTGGTCGGCCAGCCGGACCGCAATGTCGAGGAGGCCGCGGTCGCCGGTGGCCCGGGCCTGGGCGACGGCGGCCTGGAACAGGTGCCCGGCGCAGTAGTGCTCGTGGCTCCACGGCAGGTCCCGGTAGCGCTCGCCGCGGTCGCGCAACTGCACGACCGAGTCGAGGTAGCCGTCGGGCTGCTGCGCCGCGGCCACCACCGCGGTGACCTCCCGCTGCGCCTCGAGCAGCTCCGGCGCCGGCTCGCGGCCGTGCTCCCAGGCCACCGCCTCCAGCCATTTGTAGACGTCCGAGTCCATGAACAGGGGACCCCGCGCCGCGCCGGTCGTCGTCCCGGCGGCGGCCCGGAGGTTGTCGAGGTTGCCGGCCGCCTCCAGGTGCTTGTGGCCGGCCGGGATCGCGACCTCCCGGTTGACCCGCTGCCGCGCGGCCCACAGACCGCCGGTGATCCGGGCCGCGCCCAACGGCACGGGGTGCAGCCGGCCCGACGCACCCGCGGTCGGGGCGACCGGCCCCGCCCCGGTGCCGTCGATCACGACGCGGCCGGGAACCGGACCATGTTCCAGGACAGCGGCGGCAGCACGACCTGCCCGCGGCCGCCGTCCAGCTTCACCTCGTCGAGCTGGCGGGGGGCGACCCGGTCCGGGTGCTCGGCGTCGTTGACCGCGTCCGGGTCGTTCGCCGGCGAGCGTGGTGTGCTCCCCTGCGGCCAGTCCGGCCAGCCCGCGCAGGTCGAGGTCGACGGCCATCGGCTCGTGCTGGTCGCGGTTGACCGCGAAGACCGTGAGCCCTCCGGCGTCCTCGTCGTGCACGGCGACGGCGTCCAGCAGCGGCACCTCGCCGTACTGGCCGGTCTCCCGCACCGGGCCGCGCGGTTCGAGCCGCAGCACGGTCCCCGCCCGTACCGGGCGGTCAGCGCGAACGGGTGGAAGGTGCGTCTGCCGCCAGGCCGGGCCGCCGGGCTCGGTCATGATCGGCGCGATGACGTTGACCAGCTGGGCCAGGCAGGCGACCTTCACCCGGTCGGCGTGCCGCAGCAGGGTGATCAGCAGCGTGCCGACCACGACGGCGTCGGTCAGCGAGTAGACGTCCTCGATCAGCCGCGGCGCCTCGCGTCGAGCTCGAGGTTCTCGGCTCGCCGACGAACCGGTTCTGGTACCAGACGTTCCACTCGTCGAAGGAGAGGTTGAGCTCGCTTGGCGTGCCGGCCGAGCGCGCGCACGTGGTCGGCGGTCGCGACGACCTCCTCGATGAACCGGTCCATGTCCACGGCCGCAGCCGAGGAAGCTGTCCCGGTCGCCGTCGTACTCCTCGTAGTAGGCGTGCAGGGAGATGTAGTCGACGAGGTCGTAGGTCTCGGTCGAGCACGGTCGCCTCCCACGCGCCGAACGTGGGCATCGCGTGGTTGGAGCTGCCGCACGCGACCAGCTCGATGCTCGGGTCGACCAGCCGCATCGCCTTGGCGGTCTCGGCGGCGAGCCGGCCGTACTCGTCGGCGGTCTTGTGGCCGATCTGCCAGGGCCCGTCCATCTCGTTGCCCAGGCACCACAGCTTGACGCCGTACGGGTCCTGGGCGCCGTTGCGTCCGGCGCAGGTCCGACCAGTTCGGTGCCGCCCGGGTGGTTGGCGTACTCCAGCAGGTCGCGGGCCTCGTGGACGCCGCGGGTGCCGAGGTTGACCGCCAGCATCGGTCTCGACGCCGAGGCCGCCGCGCCCAGGCCATGAACTCGTCCAGGCCGAACGGTTGGTCTCGATCGACCGCCAGGCCAGGTCGAGCCGGCGCGGGCCGCTGCTCGACCGGGCCGACGCCGTCCTCCCAGCGGTAGCCGGAGACGAAGTTGCCGCCCGGGTAGCGCAGGATCGGCGTACGCCGAGCTCGCGGACGAGCTCCGGCACGTCCCGGCGGAAGCCGCGCTCGTCGGCCTCCGGGTGGCCGGGCTCGTAGATCCCGTCGTAGACGCAGCGGCCCAGGTGCTCGACGAACGAGCCGAACAGCCGCCGGTCCACCTCCCCGACCCGGAACGCGGGATCGACGGTCAGCCCTGCCTCGAGCATCGACTCTCCTCTGTGGACGGTGGCGGGGACGTCAGCCCTTGAGGCCGGTGCCCGCGATCCCCTCGACGATTTGTCGCTGGAACAGCAGGAAGACCGCCACCAGAGGGAGCGCGCCGAGGATCGCCGAGGCCATCGTGTCGGCGTACCGGATCCCGAACGAGCCCTGCACGGTCGCCAGCCCGACCGGGATCGTCATCAGGTCCGGGTTGGTCAGCACCAGCAGCGGCCACAGCAGGTTGTTCCAGGTGAACACGAACGTGAAGATGGCGACGGCGGCGACCGCCGGCCGGGTCAGCGGCAGGATCACCGTGCGGTAGATGCGGAAGCTGCCGGCACCGTCGATGCGGGCGGCCTCGTCCAGGTCCTTGGGCAGGCCGTCGAAGAACTGCTTGAAGATGAACACCGCGATCGCCGTCGGAACCTGCGGGAAGATGACCGCCCAGAACGTGTTGAGCAGGCCCACGGACGAGAACTCGCGGAACTGCGGCACGATGAGCACCTGGCCCGGGATCATGATGCCGGCCAGGATGAACCAGAAGACGACGTTCTTGTACCGGAACCGCATCCGGGACAGGGCGTACGCGGCCATGCTCGCGGTGATCACGGTGAACAGCGCGGTCAGTGCCGAGGTGATGAAGCTCGCGCCGTACCACTTGAGCATGTCGGTGTTCTGCAGGGTGTTGGTGTAGGCGGCGATGGTCGGGTTGTCGATCCACCACGTGGTCTTGACGGTCTCGCTGTTCGGCTTGAGGGAGGTGTCGATCGCCCAGGCCAGCGGGATCAGCCACAGGAGCGCGAACGCGATCAGAACGCCGATGCATATCCCGTTGAACAGCCGCGTGCGGCTCTCCACTTTGGCGACGGTGGTGCCGGCAGCTCCGGCCCGTTGCCGGTCGAGGACCGAGGTGGTCACGGTCAGACCTCCTTCTCCTGGCGCCGGACGATCGCGAACCAGCCCGCCGACACGGCCAGCACGACGACGAAGAACAGTGTCGACAGGGCCGCGGCGTAGCCGACCCGGAAGTTCGTGAACCCCTCGTCGTAGATGTACTCGAGGATCGAGCGGGTCGCGAAGTTCGGGCCGCCCGAGGTCATGAGGTACATCTGGTCGAAGACCTTGAGCGACGCGATCACCTGCAGCACGGCGACGAGCGTGGTCGTCCGGCCCAGCATGGGGATCGTGATCGTCCGGATCTGCTGCCACGGGCCGGCGCCGTCGATCGACGCGGCCTCGTAGAGCTCGCGCGGGATCTCCTGGAGGCCGGCGAGGTAGAGGACGAAGTTGAAGCCGAGCGTCCACCACACCGTGGTGAGCGCCAGCGACCACATCGCGAAGCTCTCGCTGCCGAGCCAGTTCGGCGGCGTGATCCCGATCTTGGTCAGCGTCGTGTCGAACAGGCCGAGGCCGGGGGTGTAGAGCCACATCCAGATCAGCGCGACGACCGCGGACGGCAGCACGTACGGCGCGAAGAACGCGAGCCGGTAGAACCAGCGGCCCCGGCCGGCCCGGTCCGCGAGGAGCGCGAGGCCCAGCGCGATCGCGATCAGCGGCGGCGTGGTGAGGATCGTGAACCAGATCGTGTGCCACAGCGAGGACCAGAAGTCCGAGCTCTGCAGCGCCTCCTTGTAGTTGGTCAGCCCGGCGAAGCCGTTCAGGCCGCTCTTGACCAGGCTGGCGTTGGTGAAGCTCATCACCAGCCCGTAGATCGCCGGGCCGATGATGAACAGCAGGTACAGCAGCAGGAAGGGCGCCAGGAACCAGAGCGCCGTCCGGCCCTCGTGAAGCTGGCGGCCGCGGCCGCGGCGCTCGGTGGCGGCCGCGTCCGCGGTGTGGCGCGGGATCATCTGGGTGGACGACATGCACGACCTCCGGGCGGGGACCGGACGCAGGACCTAGATCGGGGACTTCGTGGCGGCCAGGACGTCGAGCTTGGTGTGCATCTGGTCCAGTGCCGCCTTCGGTGTCAGCTGGCCCATCACCATCGCTCCGATGGCTGAGCCGTTGATGATCTCGAGGTTGGAGCCGGAGCCGGAGTACCAGGCCTCCGGGTCGTACGCGGCGGCGTCGGCGGCCGCGGCGTACTGCGACTGCGGCGTCATCTTCTTGTAGTCCTCGCTGTCCAGGAACGGCTTCCACGCCGGCACGTGGCCGCCCTCGGCCCAGGTCTTGCTCTGGTCGAGCATCGAGCGGACGAACGTCAGCGCGCGGTCGACCACGGCCGGGCTCCGGTCCGCCTGCTTGGGAATCACCAGCGTGTGCGAGTCGGCCTGGACGGCATAGCGGCTGCCGCCGAAGACGTTGGGGAACAGCGTCATCGAGAACGGCAACTTCGCCGTCTGGAACGTCGTGATCTCCCACTCGCCCTGGAAGAAGAAGGCGCTCCCGCCGCTGGCGAAGGTGGCGATCGTGCCCTGGTAGTCGGCAATGCTCGGGATCAGGCCGTCCTTGCTCAGGCTCTGCATGAAGGTCAGCACCTGCATCGCCTTGGCGTCGTCGATGGTGACCTTCGTGCCCTTGTCGGCCAGGAACTCGCCGCCCAGCTGCGAGTAGAACGACCAGAACATCCGCCAGGGGGTCGCGGGCTCGTTGGTGACGGCAACGACGGCGCCATACTTGCCGCTGGCCTGCTTGCCCTTGGTGAGCGCGGCCTTGAACGCGTCCGGACTGTCCATCGGCTTGAGCTTGCCGTCGGAGTCGAGCAGGCCGGCCTTCTTGCACAGGTCGGTGTTGTAGAACATCACGAACGGGTGGGTGTCCAGCGGGATCGCGTACACCTTGCCGTCGACCAGCCCGGCCTCCCAGGGCCGCTGGGAGAACTTGTCCGGGGTCATGCCGTACCGGGCCAGGTCCTCGGCCCGCAGCTCTTCGAGCAGGTCGGCGGCGACCAGGTTCTTCATCCGGGTGAGATGGGAGATCGCGACGCCGGGCGGCTTCTCGCCCAGGGTCGCCAGGGACAGCTTCGTGTAGTACGGGTTGCCCCAGGCCAGCGTGACGGCGCTGAGCGCGACGGACGGGTTGGCCTTCTCGAAGCCGGCCTCCATCGTCTCCATCCGCACGCCGTCGCCGCCGCCGAACAGGTTCCAGTAGTCCAGCGAGCCGGCCGCTCTCCGGCTCACGCCGAGGCCGCTGACCACCGGGGTCGAGCAGGCGGACAGCGCGGCGCCGCCGACCGTGAGGCCGGCAGCCGCGGTCAGGCCGCGCAGGAAGCTGCGGCGGCTGAGCGGGTGCGCGCTCCCGCCGCCGGGACTGGCCGGCACACCGGTCATGACAGGTCCCTTCTTTCCGGGCAGGCCGGTGCGGCGGGCCCGGCGAGGGCCCGGCGCCTGGCCCGGCCGGAGGTGTCTCCACTGTGGACAGGCGAGTCGGGGGACGGCTGGAACACGGGGCCTGGGCGGCGTACCTCCCGGGGGGAACGGGGTGAGCCTTCGCCAGCAGCAACAACCAAGGAATGCGCCGAATGCTTTGGGTTACCCGGCGTCCGGTCGGAGATTGCGCGGCGCCTCGGCAGCGTGTCAAGACCGCCGGACGGCGCGTGCCGTGTCGTGGCGAGCCGCCGCCGTCCGTACCATGCCCGCTGACCTGCGGAAACGCGTCGAACGGCGGTTGCCCCGAGGGGCTGCGGCCGACCGGCCATCGGCCATGGACGCTCGTGATCGGGTTATCGGTCTGACTGATCAGCACGAGCGCCGGCGCGCCAGTCGACCCGGCACCGGGTCGGCGTGGCGCTACCGTCTGGTTACGCCGGTACGCGAGAGCGTCGGCGAGGGGAGCGATGACTCGATGCCGGGGACAGCAAGGGCGGGCCGCGCACCGGCCAAGGGCCGGCACCACCTGCCGGCCGCCACCATGCACGACGTGGCCGAGCACGTGGGCGTGTCGCACCAGACGGTCTCACGGGTGCTCAACGGCCACGACGCGGTCAGCGCGCAGACCCGGACCCGGGTTCTGCAGGCCATCGAGGATCTCGGCTACCGGCGCAATACCGCTGCCCGGGCCCTGGTGACCCGCCGCTCCCAGGTCCTCGGCGTGGTCAGCTTCGACACGACCCTCTACGGCCCGGCCAGCACGCTGTTCGGAATCGAGCAGGCGGCCCGGGAGGCCGGCTACTTCGTCAGCGTCGCCAGCGTCAAGGCGACCACGGCCGGCACCGTCTGGGCCGCGGTCGAGCGGCTCACCGACCAGAACGTGGACGGCGTCGTCGTGATCGCACCGCTGCGCACCGGCGAGCCGCTGTCGGGGCTGCCGGCCGGGCTGCCGGCGGTGGTGGTGGACGGGCGCGCCGCCTCCGGGGCCTCGGTCCGGGTCGACCAGGAGGCGGGCGGTCGGCTGGCCACCCGACACCTGCTCGACCGGGGCGCCCGGACGGTGTGGCACCTGGCCGGGCCGGCCGACTGGTTCGACGCCCAGGGCCGGCTGGCCGGTTGGCGGCGGGAGTTGCAGCGGTCGGGCGCGACCGTGCACCGGCCGCTGCGGGGGTCATGGAGCGCGTCCTCCGGCTACGAGGCCGGCCGGCGGCTGGCCCGCCGCGACGACCTGGAGGCGGTCTTCGCCGGCAACGACCAGATGGCGCTCGGCCTGCTGCGCGCATTTCACGAGGCCGGGATCCGGGTGCCGCGGGACGTCCTGGTGGCCGGCTTCGACGACGTCCCGGAGGCGGCCTACTACACGCCCCCGCTCACCACGGTCCGGCAGGACTTCGCCGCCGTCGGCCGCCGCAGCATCGAGCTGCTGCTGCAGCAGGTCGGGGGCGGCCGGCGGGGCGACCAGCAGGCCGTGGTGCCGCCCGAGCTGGTCGTCCGGATGAGCTCCGACCCTGGCGGCTGACGCCGGGTGACGTCTTCCCCGACCGCCTTGTTAACGCTAACATTACTGCATCGACTTGTTGTTAGCGTTAACACGGGCCGATCGACGGAGGGTGTGCCCATGGTCGAGGCCAGCCGAGCCGTGCGCCCGACGCGGGTCCCGACCCCTGTCGGCCGGGCCGTCAGTCGCCACCTGGAGCTGCGGCAGCTGCGCTACTTCGTGACGTTGGCCGAGGAGCTGCACTTCGGTCGCGCCGCCGCCCGCGAGCACATCGTCCAGTCCGCGCTCAGCCAGCAGATCCAGCGGCTCGAGCGCACGCTCGGCGTCCAGCTGGTCCGGCGCACCACCCACCATGTCGAGCTCACCGCCTCCGGCTGCCGCTTCCTGGCCGAGGTGCGGCAGATCCTCTGCCACGTCGACCGGGCGGCGGCCGTGGCCGTCGCGGGCGACCGCTCGGTCTCGACCCTGCGGGTCGGCGTGGCCGGCGAGCGCTACGACGTCGCCCGACATGTCCTGCGCGACCTGCTCCAGCGGTACCCGGACCTGGAGATCTCCCAGGTCGAGGCCGGCGTACGGGACCAGGTGCGGATGCTCGCGGACGGCAGCCTGGACGTCGGCATCGGCCGGGCGTCGGTCGCCCCGCCCGAGGTCGCGTCGATGCTGTTCCGGCTCGACCCGCTCGGCGTGCTGCTGGCGCAGGGCCACCCGCTCGCCGCCGCGCCGGTCCCGGTGGCCGCGCTGGCCGACCAGCGGTTGCTGCTCGGCCCGGAGGACCGGGCGCCGGAGTTCGACGAGTTCGTCAACGAGCTGTGCCGGTCGGTCGGCTTCTCGCCCATGCGCTACCCCGGCAGCGTCACCAGTGCGCGGGTCGCGGCCGACCTGGTCCTGCAGCGCCGGTGCGTGCTGTGCCTGCCGTCCTCGTGCGCCCCGGCGCTGCCCGGCCTGGTCTGGCAGCCGCTGGTGGCGCCGGGCGCCCGCTACCCGTGGTCGGTGCTGTGGCGGGTCGACGACCGGGCCGAGCACGTGTCCGCCTTCGTCCGGGCCGCCAGCCGGCTGTCCGCCGAGCGCGGCTGGGTCCGCCCGCACGAGGCGGCCAATGGTGCCCCGGAGCTCGACCGGGAGCCGTTCGGCGAGGCCGTCGGATGAGCCGCGGTCATCACCGGGACTGATGACAGGTGCTCGAAATGGTCGCCGCCGGACCGCGGGCAGCCCTGGTCCCAGCCCGAAGCGCCCCCTATAACGTGGAAAGGCCGAGTCCCGCGGCCGGTCGGTGCCGGCCGGCCGGTCGTCCTGACGGAGGTGCGCGATGACCAGCGGATCAGGCCACCGCCCGGTCGTGGTCGGCGTCGATTTCGGGACGTTGTCCGGCCGGGCGGTCGTCGTCCGGGTCGACGACGGCGTGGAGCTCGGCAGCGCGGTGCACGAGTACGCCCACGGCGTCCTCGAGGACGCGCTGCCCGACGGCGGTCGGCGGCTGCCGCACGACTGGGCGCTGCAGGTCCCGTCCGACTACCTCGACGTGCTCCGCGACGCGGTACCGAAGGCGGTGGCGGCCAGCGGGGTCGCCGTCGAGGACGTCGTCGGGATCGGCACCGACTTCACCGCCTGCACGGTGCTGCCCACGCTGGCCGACGGCACCCCGCTGTCCTCGCTGACCGAATGGCGGGACCGCCCGCACGCCTACGTCAAGCTCTGGAAGCACCATGCCGCCCAGCCGCAGGCCGACCGGATCAACGCCCTCGCGCACGAGCGGGGCGAGCCCTGGATCGGCCGCTACGGCGGCCGGCTGTCCTCGGAGTGGGAGCTGGCCAAGGGCCTGCAGCTGCTCGAGGAGGACCCCGAGGTCTACGCGGCGACCGAGCGCTGGGTCGAGGCGGCGGACTGGATCGTCTGGCAGCTGGCCGGGACGTACGTCCGCAACGTCTGCACCGCCGGCTACAAGGCGGTCTACCAGGACGGGCACTACCCGTCCCGGGACTTCCTCGGAGCGCTGGACGAGCGGTTCGTCGACTTCTTCGACGCCAAGGTCGCCCAGCCGCTGGGCGAGCTGGGCAGCGCGGCCGGCGGCCTCACCGAGCAGGCGGCCCGTTGGACCGGCCTGCGCCCGGGCATCGCGGTGGCGGTCGGCAACGTCGACGCGCACGTGACGGTGCCGGCGGCGCGGTCGATCGAGCCGGGTCAGATGCTGATGGTGATGGGCACCTCCACCTGCCACGTGATGAACGGGGACACGCTGGCCGAGGTCCCGGGCATGTGCGGGGTGGTCCGGGACGGGATCACGCCGGGGCTGTGGGGCTACGAGGCCGGCCAGAGCGGGGTCGGCGACATCTTCGCCTGGTGGGTGCGCACCGGCGTGCCGCCGGCGTACGGGGAGCGGGCCGCGACCGAGGGCCTCGACCTGCATGAGTACCTGACCGCGCTGGCTGCCCGGCAGGAGGTCGGCGAGCACGGGCTGGTCGCGCTGGACTGGCACAGCGGCAACCGCTCGGTGCTGGTCGACCACGAGTTGTCCGGACTGGTCGTCGGGCTGACGCTGGGCACGAAGCCCGAGGACGTCTACCGCGCGCTGCTGGAGGCGACCGCGTTCGGCACCCGGAAGATCGTCGAGTCGTTCGAGGGTAGCGGGGTGCCGGTGCGCGAGCTGGTGGTCGCCGGCGGGCTGATCAGGAACGCGTTCCTCATGCAGCTGTACGCGGACGTCACCCGGCGGCCACTGTCGCTGCTGGAGTCGGCGCAGGGACCGGCACTCGGCTCCGCGATCCACGCGGCGGTGGCGGCCGGCGCCCACCCGGACGTGGCCGCCGCGGCGGCGGTGATGGGCCGCAAGCGGCCGGCGGCGTACGTCCCGGACGAGCGCCGCGCGGCCGCGTACGACCCGCTGTACGCGGAATACGCGACGTTGCACGACTACTTCGGCGCCGGTGGCAACGAGGTGATGCACCGGCTGCGACGGATCAGGCGGGAGGCGATGCGGCCGTGACGGACCTGGAGCAGGACCCGGTCGCCGCGGTGCGGCACGAGGTCAGCGCGCTGCACGCGGAGCTGGTCCGCTACAACCTGGTCGCCTGGACCGCAGGCAACGTGTCCGGGCGCGTGCCGGGCACCGACCTGTTCGTCATCAAGCCGAGCGGCGTCGACTACGACGCGATCGAGCCGGCCGCGATGATCCTATGCGACCTGGACGGCACGGTGGTCGAAGGCGACCTCAGCCCGTCCAGCGACACGGCCGCGCACGCGTACGTCTACCGGGAGCTGCCGGAGGTCGGCGGCGTCGTGCACACGCACTCTCCCTACGCGACCGCATGGGCCGCCCGGGCCGAGCCGATTCCCTGCGTGCTCACCGCTATGGCGGACGAGTTCGGCGGCCCGGTCCCGGTCGGGCCGTTCGCGCTGATCGGCAACGACGACATCGGCAAAGGGATCGTCGCGACGCTGGCCGGGTCCCGATCGCCGGCGGTGCTGATGCAGAACCACGGCGTCTTCACGGTCGGCCGGACCGCCAGGGCCGCGGTCAAGGCCGCGGTGATGTGCGAGGACGTCGCCCGCACCGTCCATCTCAGCCGGCAGCTCGGCCCACCCGTGCCGATCCCGCAGGGGGACGTGGACCGGCTCTACGACCGCTACCAGAACGTGTACGGCCAGCGCTGACGCGGACGGGAGAGCCCATGGGACACGAGGACCTCGAGATCTGGTTCCTCACCGGCAGCCAGTCGCTCTACGGCGACGAGACCCTCGAGCAGGTCGCGGACCAGTCCGCGGAGATCTGCCGGATCCTCGACGCCGCCGGGCCGATCCCGGTTCGGGTCCTGCGCAAGCCGGTGCTGACCACGGCCGAGGCGATCCTCGCCACCTGCCTGGAGGCGACCTCGTCGCCGGCCTGCGTCGGCGTGATCGCGTGGATGCACACGTTCTCGCCGGCGAAGATGTGGATCGCCGGACTGGGCGCGCTCGGCAAGCCGCTGCTGCACCTGCACACCCAGGCCAACGTGTCCTTGCCCTGGGCCGCGATCGACATGGACTTCATGAACCTCAACCAGGCCGCGCACGGCGACCGGGAGTTCGGCTACCTCGAGTCCCGGATGGGCCTCGCCCGCAAGGTCGTCATGGGGCACGCGACCGACCCCACGGTGACCGAGCGGATCGGCGCCTGGGCGCGGGCCGCCGCGGGCTGGAAGGCGGCCCGGTCGCTGCGGATGGCGCGGTTCGGCGACAACATGCGCGACGTCGCCGTGACCGAGGGCGACAAGGTCGAGGCGCAGCTGCGGTTCGGGTTCTCCATCAACACCTACGGGGTGGCCGACCTGGTGGCGGCCGTCGACGCGGCGACCGACAAGGAGGTCGACTCGCTCGTCGCGGAGTACGAGGACAGCTACGAGGTCGTGCCCGAGCTGCGGGCGGGCGGGGACCGGCACGAGTCTCTCCGCTACGCGGCCCGCATCGAGATCGGCCTACGCGGCTTCCTCGACAGCGGCGGCTTCACCGCGTTCACCACGAACTTCCAGGACCTCGGAGGGCTGCGGCAGCTGCCGGGGCTGGCCGTGCAGCGGCTGATGGCCGACGGCTACGGCTTCGGCGGCGAGGGCGACTGGAAGACCTCGGCGCTGCTGCGGGTGCTCAAGGTGATGTCCGCCGACCGACCGGGCGGCACGTCGTTCATGGAGGACTACACCTACCATCTCGGTCCGGGCGACCAGCTCATCCTCGGCGCGCACATGCTGGAGGTCTGCCCGTCCATCGCCGCGGACACCCCGCGCTGCGAGATCCACCCACTGTCCATAGGAGACAGAGAGGACCCCGTCCGACTGGTGTTCACCGCCGCGCCCGGGCCGGCGTTCGTGGTGGGGATGGCCGACCTCGGCGACCGGTTCCGGCTGACCGCCAACGAGATCGATGTGGTGGAGCCGCTCGAGCCGCTTCCCCGGTTACCTGTCGCGCGGGCGGTGTGGCGACCCCGACCGGACCTGACCACTGCCGCCGAGGGCTGGCTGCTCGCCGGCGGCCCCCACCACACCGTGCTCAGCTCCGCGGTAGGCGTGGAGGCGCTGACGGACTTCGCCGAGATGGTGCGAACCGAGCTGGCGCTGATCGACGCCGGCACGACGATCCGTCGGCTGCGCGACGAGTTGCGCTGGAACCAGGCGTACTACCGGCTGGCACAGGGCTTCTGACGCCGCGGTCACGCGGGCGGGAGCACGCTGTCCACGAAGTCGGTGCCGAGTCGGGTGAGGTCCGGCAGCACCGCGGTGGCCCGCGCCAGCACGTCCGCGTCGGGTTCGAAGCCGGGCCGCGGCACGGCCACCACCCTCATCCCGGCGGCGAGCGCCGACTCGATGCCGCTACCGGAGTCCTCGATCGCCAGGCAGGCACCAGGATCCGCACCCAGGCGCCGGCACACCTCCAGGTAGATCAGCGGAGCCGGCTTGCCCGCGGCGACCTCCTCGCCGGAGACCGTGGCCGCGAAACGCTCCGCTAACCCGGTGGCGGACAGGACGGCGTCCAGCAGCACCCGGTCCGACCCGGACGCGATGCCGAGTCGCCACCGCCGACCGGTGGCCTCGATCGCCTCCCGTGCCCCCGGCAGGAGCGGCACCTCCGCGCCGTACAGCGCTACCATCCGGGCGATGACCGCGTCGCGGATCTGCTCCGGCGTCATCTCCCGCAGCCCAAGGCGGTCCCGCATGTAGACCGACCAGCGGTCCGAGCTGATGCCCATCATCGCCGTCTCGGCCTCGGCGATCCACCGGCCGCCAGCATCGCGTACGAGATCCTTGCGGGCACGCACCCACAACGGCTCGGAGTCCACGATGACCCCGTCCATATCGAAAACGACGCAGGCGTCCCGGTGCGGCTCGCTCACGAGGGCACCCTAGATCCCGAGGCGCCGACCGTGAGCCAGCGACGGCCCGCCGGACGCCGACACACCCTGGTGTGACACGAGCGGGATGGACGAGACTGGCGCGATGTTCGTCGATCCACTGCCGGAAGGTGCCGCGACAGGCGCGTTGGCCGACTACTACCGGCAGCAACGGAACGCGTGGGGCTTCCTGCCCAACTACGCAGCCGCCTTCTCGACGCGCCCGGATGTCGCGCAGGCCTGGAACACCCTCAACGCGACGGTGCGCGACGGCATGGACCGGAGGCGGTTCGAGATGGCCACCATCGCCGCGGCCCGCGCTCTTCGCTCCACGTACTGCACCGCTGCGCATTCGAAGTTCCTTCGAGACGTCTGCGGTGACGAGGCGACCATGCTTTCGATCGCGCAGGAGCCCAGCGGCGCAACGTTGAGTCCACAGGACCACGCTGTGTACGAGTTCGCCGGGAAGGTCGCTGCCGACGCGGCATCGATCGAGCAGACAGACGTGGACCGGCTGCGCGCGGTTGGCTTGTCCGACGCCGACATCGCCGACGTCGTGTTTGCCGCCGCCGCCCGGTCCTTCTTCACGCGCGTGCTCGATGCGCTGGGCGCGCAGCTGGACGTTCAGACCGCCCAGACCTTCCCACCTGACGTTCGCCAAGCGATGATCGTCGGACGTCCGGTCGCCGAGACCTGAACACCAAGCCGCGAGGACGACCCGTACGACCGCGACTGGGGCAAGAACGGCGACGCATGGCTCGTCCCGAGGCTGACAGCCGGATGCCGCCACCGCAGCCCGCGACCCGGTCACCGCGCGTCGTCCTTACTGCTCCTGGTAGAGGTCGGCCAGCAGGCCGAACGCGCGCTCGAACACCTCCGGCGTGACGAGGCCCGGGGCCAGGCGCCTTTCGATCTGCAGGCCGACCAGCATCGCCTGCCCGATGGCCCAGACCTGGACGGGCGTGACCCCCGCGGCGAGCTCGTCACCATCGGCGTCATCGGCGTCGCCCAGCTCGCCGGTGCACCAGCCCGGCTACCGGCCGCCGTCCTACCCGCCGGGCGACCCGCGGGCCGGGCTGCCCGCCGCGGACCTGCTCACGATGGACCCGCCCGACCACACCCGGCTGCGCCGGCTGGTGGCCGGCGCGTTCGCCCCGAGGGCCATCGCCGGACTCGAGCCGCGGATCCGCGAAGTCACGGTCCGGCTGCTGACGGCGGCGGACGGCGCAGCCGGCTTCGACCTGATCGACGCGCTGGCCTTCCCGCTCCCGATCGCGGTCATCTGCCACCTGCTCGGCGTGCCCGCTGAGGATCGGGCCCAGTTCCGGGCCTGGGGTCAGGACGTGGCCGCCACCCTGGACCCCCAGACAGCGGCGACCGCGCAGGCGCAGACCCGCGCCGCGGAGCTGGCGCTGACCGGCTACCTCCAGGACCTGGTGCGCGAGCGCCGGGCCAATCCCGACGACAGCATCCTGTCCGCGCTCATCGCGGCCGAGGAGGAGGGCGACCGGCTGAGCTCCGGCGAGGTGGTGAGCATGGCTTTGCTGCTGCTGATCGCCGGGTTCGTGACCACCGTGAACCTGATCGGGAACGGCACGGTCGCCCTGCTGGGCGACCCGGACAGCTGGGACCGGCTCCGCCAGGATCCGGCCCTGGTACCTGCGGCGATCGAGGAGATGCTCCGCTACGACAGCCCCGTCCAGCTGACCGCCCGGATAGCCACCGAGGATGTCGAGGTCGGCGGCAGGGTGATCGCGGCGGGCCGGGCCGTCATCGGGTTCATCGGCGGCGCCAACCGCGACCCGGAGATCTTCGAGCAGCCCGACGAGTTCCGGATTGACCGGCCGGATCCCGGCCGGCACCTGTCCTTCTCGCTCGGCATGCATCACTGCCTCGGCGCCTCGCTGGCTCGGCTGGAGGGCCGCATTGCCATCGAGGAGTTGACCCGGCGGTACCCGGCGTTTGAGCTGGCCGCCCCGCCGACCCGGCGCTCGCTGCTCGTCCTGCGCGGCTTCGAGAGCGTTCCCGTCCGCGCCAGGCAGATGCCATCGCAGTCCGCCGCCTAGTGCCGGGACGACACTGGAACGCACCTCCCCGGCCCGCTGGTGCCGCCGCCTGGTGGACGCCGTCATCCGCGGCCTCCGAACTGCGAGCCGTGGCCGCTCCTTCCTCAGTGGACCGTGGCGCGGCGCACGACGTCCGGGGAATGTGCGCCGCGTTCAGCGTGTCGCGCGCTGCCCGTTCGGCCGGTTGTCGTCCGGGTGGTGGTTCGATGCGAGCGACGTCCGGCAGCTCGGCGAAGGTTCAGTCGGCGGCTGGCAGCCTGACCCAGGCGCCGGTCATCGGCGGTCCGATGACACAGCCGTCCTGGGCGAGCGTCTCGGCCAGCAGCCGGTCGGCCAGCGTGGGCGGGTCCACCTCGACCCGCGTGGCGACCCCGAGCCGCTCCATCAGCGGCACCGCGGCCGATATCACGTTGGCCCAGCCCCAGGCCGGGGCGTCCGGGCCGCCGGCGGCGAAGGTCTCGACGAGAAGCTGCGGTCCGGGCAGGCCGGCGGCACGGAACGTGGTGAACAACTGCGGCCCGAGCCGGGTCGCGACGCCGGCCTTCTCCAGCGCCTGCACGAAGTACTCGTGGACCTGAGCCCACAGCGGCGTCAGCGGGGCTGCGCACAGGTTGTCCAGGTCGGCCTCGTGCACGCAGACCAGCCCACCGGTCCGCACCCGGCTGGCGGCCCGGCGCAGCGCAGCCACCGGATCGGTCAGGTACATCAGGACCAGCCGGCCGACGACGGCGTCGAAGCCGTCCTCGACGTCCTGCAGCGTCTGCACATCACCGACGCGGAACTCGACGTTCGGCGCGTCGGTCCGTCGGCGGGCCAGTTCGACCGCGACCGGATCCCGCTCGACGCCCACCACGGCGCCGGCCGGCCCGACCAGCTCGGCCACGAGCCGCGAGACGTTGCCCGCGCCGCTGCCCAGGTCGAGGACCCGCATCCCGGAGGCGATTCCGGCCTGCTGGAGCAGTCTGCGGGTGAGCGGGTCGAACAGCGCCCCCTGAGCGACGAGCCGCTCGTCCTCGGCCGCTCGATTGGCAAACGGATAATCCATGCCGACAGAATCCAGCCGGGGGCCGCGCCTGTCGTTGGGTCAGCGCGCAGGATGCTTCACATCGCGTGCAGACCTGCGGTATTCCGAGGGCGGCAAGCCGTGCGCGGCCCGGAAGGCTCGGCTGAAATCGGCCGCGCCGGAGAAACCCCACCTGGCTGCGATCGCCGCGATCGGGCGGGAGGCCAACCCCGGATCCGCCAGGTCACGGCGGCAGCGCTCCAGCCGCCGCCACCGGATCCAGCCCGCCACGGTCAAGCCCTCGTCGTGGAAGAGCTGGTGCAGCAAGCGCACCGAGATGTGATGGGCAGCAGCGATCGTCACCGGCGAGAGTCGAGGATCGCCCAAGTGCTGCACGACGAAAGCCTGGACCGTGGTGAGCAGAGCGTGCCGGTGAGCCTCCCGCGTCGTCCAGGCGCAGCCGTCCAGCTCGCGCGCCAACCGCGTCGCCAGGACCTCGAGCGCGGCCGTGGACAGCCGAGCCGCCTCGGCCTCGCTGTAGTGATCGACGTTGCCGGCCAGCTGAAGGAGGAACTGCGCGGTCAGGTCACCCAGCCCGGTGGACGCCGGGATCCGCAGAGCGGCCAGCTGGCTGAGCCGGCTGCGCGGGAATGGCAGCAGCGACGGCGGGAACATGAACGTCAACAACCGCGCCGGCCGCTCCTGACCGACCGCGCAGGCCACGTCGTAGGGCCGCCGGGTGTCGTAGAAGGCGAACTCGCCGGGCGAGGACAGCCGAGCCTGGCGGCCACCCTGCTCGACCACCGAGCAGCTGGAGTCGCAGGCCACCAGCATCTTGAGCATGTCCGGATCGGCCTGGGAGATCAGCGCGGGAGTGCGGTGCACCGTGATCGGCATGACGTCCATCACGACTACCTGCATCGGACCCAAGCCACTGGTGCGGAACTCACCCCAGTAACTGGCCGCGCGCTCGGCGCGGCACTCCATCGGCACCCACGTCGTCGCCGTGAGCTCCTGGACGAAGTCCAGACGGTCGGCCGCGGGCACCTCGTCGGACCGAATCAGCGTGCTCATCGCTCTCCCACCCGAAGGCAAAGCAAGCGTAGCTCCCGCCGGCCCGTCCGGATACGCACCGGGGCGGGCAGGCTGCTGCGGCGGTGCTGGCCGGTGGCGGCGATGATCTCCGCGTACGAGGACCACATGCGGCCCGCGGGCCGAACAGCGGCGGAAGTCCACGGATTCTTCCGGCCTCCGGTCGGATCCGCATCGAGGCGTTCGTGGAAGAGGTGAAAGGCGCGCCGCTCCGTCCATGACCGCCGAGCAAGAAGGGAACTGCCATGACCGCTGTCTACACCTGGGACGTCTTCTCCACCCTCGACGGCTACGGCTCCTACGCCGAGGGCGGCGACTGGGGCGGCTACTGGGGCAAGCAGGGCCCCGAGCTGCTCGAGCACCGCGCCGCCCTGTTCGACACCGAGCAGCGGATGGTCTTCGGAGCCACCACCTTCCGGGAGACCGCTCAGATCATGACCTCGGGCATCGACCCCAACGCGCTCGACGAGTGGAACGTCCGGACGATGCGCATGCCTGCGACGGTGGTGTCCTCCACGTTGCACGACACCCTCGGGTGGCCGGACGCGACCATCGTGCGCGGTGACGCCGTGGACATCGTCGCCCGGCTCAAGGAGGAATCGGACGTACCGCTGCGCTCGCAGGCCAGCCTCTCACTGAACTGGGCGCTGATGGCCGCCGGCCTGGTCGACCGCCTGCAGGTGACGATCTTCCCGGTCATCTCCGGCCGGACCGGGACCAGCCCGATCCTCGGAGGCGCGGGCGACTTCGACCTCGAACTGCTCGAGAGCCGGACGCTCGACGGCCACACCCAAGAGCTCGTCTACCGCCCCACCCGCCGGTGACAGTGTGCGGGAACACGCACGATCCGCGCTCTGGTACGTGGACGGCTCGAGCTATCTGGGCACCGTGGTCATCCGGCGGGAGTTGACGCCGGCGCTGGCTCGGGTCGGCGGGCACATCGGTTACCACGTCGTGCCGTCGTACCGGCGGCGCGGGCACGCCGGCCGGATGCTCGCCGGCGCCCTGGTCTTCTGCGCGCATTTCGGGTTGCATCGCGTCCTGTCGACCTGCGAGCGGACCAACGTGGCGTCCCGCAAGGTCATCGAGGTCAACGGCGGGCAGCCCGACGGCGTCGCCGACGGCGAGCTGCGTCACTGGATTCGTACCCTCGCGGATCGCTGACCCGGTTCAAGGTCGCTGCGGCCGGCGCACCTGCGGCCAGAGCAGCCACCCAAGCCAGAGTCGCGCGCGTCCCGCGCGGCATGAGCAACGTCTGGTGTCCAGTTCAGCATTGGACGGTCGACCCGGCTGGCCGACGCTCCAGCCGGATCGGACCCGCCGATCAGATCTTCTTGATGTAGCCGGCAATCGGGACCTTGAGGAAGCCGATGCTCTCGTACAGAGCGCGGGCGGGAGCGTGGAACGTGTCCTCGCCCCCCGTACCGAGCTCCACGACCTCGACCCCGCCGGCCTGCAGCGCCTCGATCGCGTGCCGGCACAGTCGCCGGCCGATCTCTGTGCGCCGGTACGGCTGCGATACCGCGAGCAACTGGATCCGCCCATGGTCCAGCCGGGCAGCGTCCACGGACCAAGCGACGAGCCCGACCGGCGCCCGGTCGACCTCGGCCACAGCGATCCACCGGCCGGCCGCCGGATCGTGCAGTGTGGGGATCTCGTCGCGGTAGTCCTGCTGCCAACGCCCGTGATGGAGATCGAACAGCTCGTCCCCGTAGGCGGGCCTGACGTGGTCCTCCAGGAATGGACGGAACGTCTCGACGGTCAGCTCGACCAGGGCGCCGATGTCGGCGTCGACGAACGGTCGTATGCGCATGGAATGCCCTTCCGGCTAAGGAAATGGGAACGGCCGGTCACGGATCGGTGACCGGTCCCGTCGCCCGTCACGGGGACGGGCGTCCCTCAGCGGGTACGCCGCGCGGCGAAGCACTCCACCACCGCACCATCTCACGCCTTCGTGCCTGCCGGCGAACAGTCCGCGTCGCAGCTATCCCACCCACCACCCGGCATCCATGCCCCCCGGCGGCACGAGCGAACGAGTCGCTCGGCGACATGAGCGGATGTCCAGGACTGACCTCGTGCAGTCGGTGCGGCCGCCGGGCGGCCCTCCATCGATGACTTGGTACGGTGCGCCGGATCGCATCGCAGACGGAATACGAGAGGGCCGGCGACGATGCAGGCGTCCGACCTCCTGCGTGCGGTGGCTGCGGCCATGTCCATCGCCTCGTCGAAGGGCCTGGCGGTCGACGACGCGATCGTCGTCAACAACTCGAACAAGCTGACTCTGCGTCTGCTGCCGTGTGACGTCCTGGCCCGGGTGGCGCCCGTAGCGCAGCAGGTCGCACAGTTCGAGATCGAGCTTGCTCAACGGCTCGCCGAGTCCGGGAGCCCGGTGGCTGCTCTCGACCCTCGGGTGGACCCACGCGTCTACGAGCGTGATGGCTTCGTGGTCACGCTGTGGACCTACTACGAGCCCGCGACACCTCGAGAAGTCTCCCCGGTCGACTACGCCGATGCGCTCAGGCGGTTGCACGTCGGCATGCGCGGGCTCGATGTCCCTGCGCCGCACTTCACGGATCGGGTCGAGGAGGCGCAACGACTCGTGGCGAGCCGTGACCAGACTCCGACGCTCGCCGACGCGGACCGGGAGCTCCTCGCCACCACGTTACGAAGCCTGCGGCGAGTGATCGGCGAGCGCGGCGGCGCCGAGCAGCTGCTGCACGGTGAGCCGCATCCGGGCAACCTGCTCACCACGAAGGACGGGCTGCTGTTCATAGACCTCGAGACGTGCTGCCGGGGGCCGGTCGAATTCGACCTCGTCCACGCGCCCGAAGCAGTGAGCGAGCACTATCCCGGCGTCGATTCCGACCTGCTGGGCGAGTGCCGGATCCTCGTGCTCGCGATGATCACAACGTGGCGCTGGGATCGGGGCGACCAATTCCCGAACGGGCGCCGGCTCGGCACGGAGTGGCTCAGCCAGCTCCGCGCAGCGCTCGATCGCAACGGGTCGGCATGACAGCAGTCGGAAGCGCCTCGCGGCAGGAGCGTGCGTTCACCTCGCGCGTGACGCGTGCGACGGTGGGTGCCTGGGTGCCTGGGTGCCTGGGTGCCTGGGTGCCTGGGTGCTGGGAGGCTGGATGATGTGACGGTGACCCGTCCGGTGCTGCTTGCTGTGGACGATGAGGCGGCTGCCGTGGCTCTCGTGGACGCGGAGCTGCGCAAGCGGTATGGCGCGGATTACCGGGTGGTGTGCGAGCAGTCGGCTCGGGCGGCCCTGCGGGTGCTGGAGGCCGCGCGTGACCGCGGGGAGCAGGTCGCGCTGCTGCTGGCCGATCTGACGATGCCGGAGATGTCCGGCTTGGAGTTCCTCAGCCGGGCTCACGAGCTACATCCGCAGGCCAGCCGCGTGCTGATGTTCGACTGGGTTGCCCGCGGGGCTGCCGAGTCGATGGTGCCGGCGTGGACGCTGGGACAGCTTGATGACTGGATCCCGAAGCCGGTCGAACCCGGCGACGAGCACTTCCACCAGGGGGTGAGCGCCTTCCTCTACGGGTGGGCGCAGCAGCACCGGCCGGTTTGGGAGTTGGTCCAGGTGGTTGCCCGGCGCTCGTCGCCGCGGTCGTACGAGATTCGTGACGTGCTCAGCCGCAACAGCGTCCGGTACGGCTTCCACGAGCCGGACTCGGTGACCGGCCGGGCCTTGCTGGAGCGAACCGCGGCGGCCGACGCGGGGGTGACAGTGCCGGTGCTGGTCACGGTCGACGGTCAGGTCCTGGTGGATCCGTCCAATGCGGACATCGCTACTGCATTCGGCATCCCGACCGCTGCCGGGCCCGACACGTACGACGTGGTGATCATCGGAGCGGGACCTGCGGGGCTGGCGGCGGCGGTCTACGGCGCCTCGGAAGGGCTGCGCACGGCTGTGCTGGAGCAGGAGGCGATCGGCGGACAGGCCGGAAGCAGCTCGTTGATCCGCAACTATCTGGGTTTCCCCCGCGGTGTCAGCGGCACCGAGCTGGGGATCCGGGCCGTCCAGCAGGCCGGAATGTTCGGCGCCGGAATCGTCTACGGGCGGGCCACCGGCATCACGTTGGACGCAGCCGAGCGAGTGGTGAGGCTGGCCGATGGAGGGCGGATCACCGCCCGCGCGGTCGTGGTCGCCACCGGAGTGTCCTACCGGCGGCTGGGGATCCCAAGCCTGGAGGCGCGGGTCGGCGTCGGGGTCTTCTACGGGGCCGCGGCCTCCGAAGCGCCGGCGCTGGCGGGGAAGAAGGCGTTCGTCGTCGGCGGCGCCAACTCCGCCGGGCAGGCGGCGCTGCACCTGGCGAAGCACGCAGAACGCGTCACCGTCCTGGTCCGCGGCCGCAGCCTTCAGGCGACGATGTCCGATTACCTCATACGGCAGATCGAGGCGGCCGACAACGTCGAGGTGCGATACCGGACCGAGGTCGTCGACGCGACCGGCGACGGCCGGCTTGCCGGCCTGGTGCTCCGCGACCGGGAAACGGGGGTCACTTCGACCGTCCCGGCGGCGGCGCTGTTCGTGCTCATCGGCGCCGAACCGCACACCGCGTGGCTCCCCGCCGGGATCCAGCGGGACCGCCACGGCTACATCCTCACCGGCACCGATCTGCCGGCGGCCGCCGTCCCGCGGGCGTCGCTACCGTTCGAAACAAGCATGCCGGGAGTGTTCGCAGTCGGCGATGTCCGACACGGATCGATGAAGCGGGTCGCCTCGTCGGTCGGCGAAGGCTCCGTCGCCATCGGACAAGTACACGAGTACCTGACGGGCGACACCGCTCTGAACACTGCCGAACGACAAGAGGCCTCCAGGATCGACTGAGCACGCTCCGCGGCATGTGCTGACGCAGTATGGTGCGGCCTGCGCGGCGCTCGGCGGACAGCCCGGCCAGCAGAGATCCGGCCGCTCGCGACCCGGACCGCCGATCACACAGCCGTCGGTCCCGACCGAGGGGCCCAGCTGCGTACGGCGGGGCGTGCGACGAGTGCACAGCGTCATGCGGCTCAGGGCAGGTCGGGGTCTGCGCAACTGGCCAGAACAGCCTCGGCGGCCCGCTGGTCGACGAGGGAGTTGTCGACCAGCCACTCGACTGCGCGCCGCTTCGCCCGGACCGCCTGGAAGGCATGCCAGGCCGGCACCAGTTCGGGGTAGTTCTGATGCAGGCGATCCTTGAACCGGCGGAACGCACCCTTGCCCTCGATCGCCCTGGCCAGACCACGGCCGGCGCGCTGGTCGGAGATGGCCTCGGCGAAGTCGGCCATGTCCCGGTACCAGACCCAGGAGGGCAGCGGCTCGATCGGGATCAGATCCAGCTCCTCGAGGTCGACCGGCGTGCGGCCATCGATTCCGCCGTCCTCGGTCCAGAATCCGATCTGTCCGGACTGCGGGTCGATCAGCCAGCGGTGGTCCCAGCCGTTCTGGTCCTGCAGCGCGGTGGCGATCTCCTCCAGGTCCAGCATGCCGAGCTCAAGCACGGTCACCCCCAGATCGGCATATTTGATCTTCCGGGTACGACGATGTCGGTCGACGACGCTCGGGTGCGCGCGGCTACGGGGTCTTGCTGTACGCGTCGTGGTAGTTCCACCACCCGTACGCTGGGGTCTGCGGATGGCCCTCCGGCGAGTCCTCCCATTCCTCCTGGCGGCCGAGCGCCGTGATGTCCAGGTAACTCCAGGTGCTTCCCATCGCCTCGTCGCCCCGGCTGTCGACGAAGTAGGTCCGGTAGATCCGGTCGCGGTCGCGGATGAAGGCGTTGGTCCCGTGCCATTCGTCGACGCCGAAGTCTTTGTCAAAGTCGTCGGTGATCGTGTACCACGGGATCAGCTCCCAGCCCATGCGCTGCTTCAAGCCCCGGATCTCGGCCTGAGGGGCGCGCGAGACGAACGCGAGCGTCGTGTCCCGCGCGTTCAAGTGGGCGGGGTGCGCCACCTGGTCGGCGACGAATGAGCAGCCTGCGCAGGCACGCTCCGGGTAGGCGCCGCCCCCCTGCGGGTACGTGGTGACGTCCGGCGCGTAGAAGGCGCGGTAGACGATCAGCTGGCGGCGGCCCTCGAACAGGTCGAGAAGGCTCACCGGGCCGTCCGGGCCGTCGAAGCGGTACTCCTTCTCCACCGGCAGCCACGGCATCCGGCGGCGCTTGGCGGCCAGCGCATCGCGGGCGCGAGTCAGCTTCTTCTCCTCGATCAGCAGCTCCTGGCGGGCGGCATACCACTCCTGCGAGGACACGATCGGCGGAGTCTTCATCGTGGCCTGCCCCTCCTTCACGTACTCGTCGACGATGTCGAACAGGCGCCCCTACAGGCGCGCTTGTGATCCATCCAGTCCGCCGCTTCGCCCAGTAGGCCGGGCTGGAGCGAGGGCCGGCGGGTCGAGCCCCCGATCGTACGATGCAGCACGCCGCCACGACGTGATCGTCGGCCCCCGGAGCGTTCAGCCCGTATCGTCATCCGGTGGCCATGCCCCGTCCGTCGCTGGCCTTGTCGGTGCGCGACCTGGCGGAGCAGGTGGGTACCGCCCGGTTGGTGGAAGTGTGCGTCGCCCTCCTCGGGGGTGCGGACCGGGCACGCTACGTAGATGAATTGCGCGGGCTCACAGGCTTTGGTTTCGAGCCAGGCGCTCCAGAGCTCGATCCGGCTCGCTGGGAGGACTTCTGGGTGCGCACCTGGGGTGCGCGCGGCATGTTGCACATCTGGGATGACATCGCGGGGCCGGCGGTTCTCGCTGGTCTGGACGACGTCCACTGGCGGCCGGTCGAGATGTGCCTGAAAGTCGTGGCCCGTCACGACGTCGCGGGTGCGGGCGAGGCGGTCGTCGAGCTGGCCGAACACGACCGGGCACGAGTGCGCGCGCAGGTGGCCCGGGCGCTGGCGGTCGTCGGTGACACTGAGCACTTCGACGCGCTACGGCTGCTGCTGAATGACCCGGACCCCGTCGTCGTCACCGCAGCGGACCGTGCCCTGCCGCGACTGACCGAGCGGCTCGGACTGTGACCTGCCTGAACCGGGACCATCTCAGGGCATGGGCGCGCGTCCGGCACGCACAGTGCGGCATGTTCGGATGTCATCCGGGCTCCGGCACCTGTCACAGTGTCGGGCCGGGACCCGTCAGATGGACGCAGGTACCCGCCCGGGCCATCCAGGGAACGGAGCACCATGACGCATCCCGAGCCGCGTGACCGAGAGCAGCGCATCAGGGACACGCTGGCGAAGCTCGCCGAGCCGGCCGTGGACGTCTGGGTGGCCACCGCCGCGAGCGCCGGGTCCTTCGCCGACCCGTACCTGGTGCCGCTGTCGCTTGCATGGATCGACGAACGGGCCGTGATCGCCGTCGAGAGCTCCTCCCGTACGGCCCGCAATCTCGAAGCCGGCCGGACGGCTCGACTCGCGCTCGGCCCCACTCGCGACGTCGTCGTCATCGACGCCCGGCTCGAGCGGTCCGTATCCGTCGCCGACACTCCGGACCTGGCGGAGCGGTACGCGCGGCAAGCCGACTGGGATCCCCGCACCGCCGGCGACACCTACCGGTTCCTCGTCCTGCGTCCCGAGCGCATCCAGGCCTGGCGGGAGGTCAATGAATTGCGCGGCCGGGCCCTCATGCGCGACGGAACGTGGCTGACCTGACGCCGCTCGCTGCGCCCACCGCCATGGACGCGTGCTCCACTTCGCGGCAGAGTCGAATGTTCGATGAGCTGCCGAAGGGGAGCGCGGGCTGCACCGGGACGGCGGGAGGCCATCGCCGGGGAGGGCCTGTGGGCGGCGGGCGCGGCCCTGGCAAGATCGCCGCCATGGATAGTCGGGGGCGTGTGCCGGGGGACGTGGTCGCGGCGGCTGGTCTGCTGGCGGTCGGTGTGGTGACCACGGCGATCGTGCACGTGCCGCGGACCCGGGCGGTCGTGCAGCGGCTCGATGACCGGTGGTACGCCCTCATCGAGCGCACCCGCAGGCCGCCGCACACCGCCGTCGCGAAGGTGCTGGACATCGCCTTCGGCACGCAGATCGACTGGACCGTGCGCGTCCTGGTCACCGCCGATCTGGTGCGTCGCCACCGCTGGCGCGCGTTGGCCGGCTGGGCCGGCACGATCGTGCTCGGCGAGGTCTCGGTCGGCCCGCTCAAGGCCGCGGTGGACCGAGTCCGCCCGTCCTCCCCGCTGACACGGACCTCGATGATGTCCTACCCGTCCGGCCACGCGCTGGCCGCCACGACCACCGCCCCCGGCATCGCGATCGCCCTGCTGCCGCCCGGGCCGGGCCGCCGCCAGGCGCTCGCGGTGGCCATCCCGCTGGCCTGGCTGACCGGGCTGAGCCGCACCTCGCTCAACGCGCACTGGCTGTCCGACGTCGTCGGCGGCGCAGCGCTCGGCACCGGCTACGCGCTGGCTACGCCCCGGCTCGTCGACTACCTGGCCGTGCGCCTCCGCCGACCCGTCACGTCCGCACCGGCCAAGGAGCTGCGGCATGGGCGGATGTGGGTCAAGAGCCGGTGATCCGGGCGAGGAGGTCGCGGCGGGATCGGGTCGCGGTCTTGGCGAACACGGACTTGAGGTGGTCTTGCACAGTGTGCTCGGACAGGCCCATGCGGTGGGCCACGTCGCGGGTGTCGCCGCCGGTGGCGAGGTGACCGACGAGCTCGGTCTCCCGCGGGGTCAGCGCGCAGGACCGGCAGAACAGCGCCCGCCGCTCCTCCGGCGACGCGGGCTCGATGGTGACCGCGATCGCGCCTCGTGACGCTTCCGGCGTCTCGGCTATCCGGGCCGCGCGCAGGCTGAGCCACTGTCCGGCGCGCAGGTGCACGCGGGCGACGGGAGGATTGCCGTCCACGCTGGCCTCGATGGCCAGCAGCTGTGCCCCGACGTTGTACGCACCGGCCGGCACGGGAGCGGCGCCTCCCTCCGGCGGCACGAGCTCCCGCAGGTACGCGTCGGTCTGCGGCGTCTGCGCCAGCAGCGACAGCTCGGACGACAGCAGGAGCACCACCGGCCCCGCCGGGCGACCTTCGGGCGTCGAGGTGAAGGTCGCGGCCTGAGCCCGTCGCGCCGCGGCCGTGACCGCCGGCGCCGCCCCGGCCAGGAAACCGGCCTCCCGGCTCGAGAACGGCGGCGCGGCCGCGCCGACCCGCCACAGATCCAGGAAACCCCAGCACCCGTACGGGTCGCGGAACACCACCGACAGCACGTCGGCCACCTCATGGTCGGCCAGCAGCTCCCGCCACACCCGGCTGCGGGCACGGTCTCCCCCGGTGGCCCCCAGCAACGACGCCACACCACCCGCCGGCAGCCCGGTCCACCGGTTCACCGGCGTCAGGTACTTCAGCCGGATCAACCGCGGCAGCTCGGGAAGACACGGCACATCCGCCAGCGGCGCCGACCCGACCGACGTCTCCGGGTCGGTCAGCAACCACGCGTAGGCGTCGAAGCCGACCACCCGGCCGAACTCCGCCAGCAACGCCAGCCGCAGCGTCCGCGCGTCCAGCGCGGCCGAGCAGAGCCGGACCACCCGGTCCAGCACCGCCCCGTCCGCGGACCGCCCCACCGGCAGAGCGTACGCAGCACCCCCAGCAAGCTGGGATACACCGGGCCGGCGAACGTCCCTACCGTCACGGCAAGACCGGGCGACCAGGAGGATCCATGCCGACCCTGCACATCGAACACGCCATCACCGATCTCGCTACCTGGCAGGCCGCGTTCGACCGCTTCGCCGAGCGTCGCGCCGCCGCCGGCGTCACCGGCGACCGCGTCTGGCAACCCGCCGACGACCGGCACTACATCGTCATCGACCTCGACTTCGACACCACCGACCAGGCCACGTCGTTCCTGCACTTCCTCCGGACCCAGGTCTGGGCCTCCCCGCAGAACGCACCCGGCCTCGCCGGCGCGCCCCGCACCACCATCCTCGAACCCGTACCGGCAGCACCGACGCTGAGCTGACGACCGGCTCGCGGCAGAAGCGGACGTTCGCAGCGCTGCAATTCAGAGCCATCCGAGCCAAGAGCAGATGGTCTCGCTGATCTGGCGGACCGGCAGAGTGCGCCGATCGAGCTCCCGCTGGCGGCCGCCGGCGCGGATCGGCCGGACAACAAGCCTGGAGGCGGTGACCGCCCACGAACTAGTTCCGGGGGTGCGGATCGCCCCGGCTGGCGCCGCCGATCCGAGCGCTCGAGGCCGATCAGGATCGTTCGGCGGAGGGATGGACGACCGGCTCGTAACCGGCGCGGAGGGCGGCGACGGTAGCGCGCGGGGTGCGGACGGTGATCGCGGCGGGGAAGTCGTCGCGGCGGCGCGCGGCGGCGTAGCCGGAGAAGGACCAGCGGCGCAGGCAGTCGTCAAGGACAAGCCAGAAGGCGTCGTCATGCTCGACGATCGTGCCGTCCGGCAGCGAAGCGAGCGGGGCGACGTGGGTGAGCGGGCCGGACGGACCGAGGCGGTCGGCGTGCAGCCGGCGGTCGATCTCCCCGGCCGAGGACCCCGCGGAAGGATCCGCCCGGGCCCAGGCCGCCTTGAAGCGCTGGTAGTCCTGGTAGCGACACTCGCCACAGGGACGGTGCCCGGCGGCGAACGCGGTCGCCTCGTCCAAGAAGTACAGCTCGGTGAGCCGGTCCGGCCGCCACTGCGTACGCCGCCGCCCCTTGAACTCCAGGACGCACACCAGCCAGTTGCGGCCCTGCCACCGGCGGGCGAGCTCGCCGCGCGCGTCGAGCAGCCGGCCCCGGTTGCCCCAGAACAGGCCGCGGTCGGCGACCGCGTGCACCGAGCCGTCCGGGGCGACCCGGTTGGCCCGCCCACTGACGTTCGCGCTCACAACCCACGACTACCACCGACCTCCGACAGTCCGGCGGCCGCAGTTCCCGCCGACGCGCCCCCCGTAGGCAGCCACCAGCCGACCAGCGGCCGGAGTCGGATGTTCGCGCCGGGTCCCTGGCGAGCGCACGGACGGTGCTGCCGGCCAGCACCGGCGACGTCAGGTGGGCGCGAGCTTGGCGAAGACCTTGTGCAGGTGGTACTGCACGGTCCGGGCACTGATGAACAGCCCGCTGCCGATCTCCGGTTGGAGAGGCCGTCGCGGGCCAGCCGCGCGATCACCGCCTCCTGAGCAGTCAGCTCCCCGCGGCTGTCGACCAAGCGCCGGCGGGCGTGCTCGCCGGTGGCCCGCCGCTCGCGACGGGCGTGCGCGGCCCCAGGGGCGCCTGAACGCCAAGCGCGCCAACGCCCGACCCTCAAGGAAGAGACCAGGCCGACCGGGTCGCCCAGGGGCGAGAAACGCCCTTGTCGGCGTGTGTTGACCGTTGCGGTGTGAACGGCCAGGTCAAACAGTGGAAAGGATCTCCGCCGCATGAGATCGGGCGGCGGTGGGTACCTGGTGGCCATGGCTAGAGCGAGAACTATATCCGGGTATGCCGTCCCCGGCGTCATCGTGTTCTTCTTCTGGCTGGTCGTCGTGATCCTGGCCATCATCTTGCTCGCGTACATCGTGCATCGGGCCGGCGGCGGAGTGCTCAACCTGAAGCTCGGGCACTTCGTCCTGAACGTCGGCTTCACCTGATCGGGCCGGCCGCGGCGCAACCGGTCGCCGACTGACAGTGATGCGCACCCAGCCGGCTTCTCGCCCCGGTAGCTCTCGGACAGGCTGGGGCGGTTCACCGCGATCTCGACGCACATCATGGGCAGCCCCGCCCGTCGTCACACCAACCCGATCACACGCTGCCGGGACCAACCCATTCAGCTATGCAGGAACCCAACGGTTGACACGGAACGCCTCACGCTGATGTGCGGATGCAGCGGCGGCATCCGCATCCTGGTCGCCTGGACCAGTACACGAGGCCGGCGGGTGGCGGCGTGCCGATCCATCCGAGCGCCCCGAGTGTTGAGCAGGACCGGTCCGCCGATCCGCCCGCCGATCGCCGAGCGCGGATCCGGCGCGGGACGCGGCTGTTCGGTCAGTGGGGATGCCCTGAAGGCTGGCCCGGCGGACCTGCCGCGACACGGTGGGGCCGCGTTGTGATGAGCCTCCACCGCACCGGCAGGAGGGCACGACATGACTGAGACGAGGCCGAAGATCCGGGACTTCCCGCCGGCGCCGCGGGACTTCGACCCGCTGACGGCGAGCAGGACCGACCTGCTGCGGCACGGGCTGCCGCAGCGTCCCGCCGAGCCGGGGGCGGCTGCCCTGTGGGACGAGCGCGCGCGGCGCTACCGCGGCTTCGAGCACGTCCGACCGGAGCTCGTCCCCGCCGGGAGGACTGCGGAGGTCGTCGCCGCCGGTCTCCAGCTCTCCACCCTGGAGTCGTGCGGCTACGAGCTGCTTTTCGCCGCCGCGCCGATCACGATCGCCTCGGGGCGGTGGATGGTGCCGAACCTGGCGTACAACTCCGGGCCGAGCGGGCTGTCGAACCTCTTCCACACGTTCTTCGGCCTCGGCTTCCTCGACGTCCACGTCGACATGTCCGTGGACGCCGCGCAGAACGTCACGAGCAGCCTGTCGACGCACGTCGGCACCGTGGCGAACTTTCCCGTCCGGCCCGGCGACACGATCAGTGCCACCCTGTGCCTGCAGCCCGACGCCGCCGGCACCGCCGCGTACTTCCTGGCGAACGAGACGACCGGTCAGGCGACGAACTTCTCGGTGCCGACCGGCTTCCCGCCCGCACACCGGATCAACGCGGGTGTCTCCCGTGGCAACCACTTCAACGGACCGCCGGAGCCGCTGGCCCGCTTCGGCGTCGTCTACTTCGACGACCTCAACGCCTTCGCCACCAGCGGGCAGCCCAGGCTCCTCGACGGCACTCCCACCAGCATGACGGAGCTGAACGGGACCGTCCTCGCGCAGCCGGAGCGGCTCACCGACTTCACCTTCAAGGCGGTCCACGCCTGACGGCACGAGCGCCGCGGGCGCGCACCCGGGGGATCTGGGTGATCGGCCGGCCGGTCTCCCGCGCGATCCGCACCGCCCCTCCCAGAACTCGGCCGTGGACTACCGTCCGGCCAGCTCGGCGACGACTGGAGCGAGAGCACCGGCGACGTCAGCTCCGAACACGAAGTAGGAGAAGCCGAATTCGTCGCGTCGCCGTTGGATCTCCTCGGCAGCGGCCGAGGGATCGCTGGGCAGGAACGCCAGCGAGCCGGCGGCCCGGACGGCGGCGGGATCCGTGTCGGGCCCGGCCATGAACGGGGCGACCGAGTCGCCGATCACGGGCACGTGCAACGCCAGTTCGACATCGCGACGGTTGTCGAACTGCCGTACCCGTCGCATCGTCTCAGCCCGTGTCTCGGTCTGCGGCATCACGAAGGTCACCGTGTCGGCGAGCTCAGCGGCCAGCGCTTGCGCCTTCGGGCCGCCCACTGCCATCACCACCGGAGTGTGCAGGTCAGGCCGGTCGAGTCCGCGCAGGGCCGTGACGACCTCACGCACCTGGCCCGACCGTTGGCTCGCGGGGATGACCGGCAGGCCCAGTTCGCGGAGCTGGTCGGCGATCCCAGGCCGGCCGGTGCCGATGCCCATCTCGAAACGACCGTCGGTGAGCACGGACAGCGAGTGCGCCTCCCACGCGGTGATCCACGCCGGCCGCACGGGGGACGCGTACACCCAGGTACCCACGCGCAGGCCGGTGATCGTCGCCGCGACGGCGAGCGCAGGACCCGGTGCCGGCTGCCACTGCGGCACGTCGGGCATCAAGATCGTCGAATAGCCGACTGTCGGCCAACCCACGCAGCTGGTCCCGCCAGGTCGACAGATCGGCGGTGATCGGAGCAACCACTCCGAACCGCAACGGCCGGACCCCGCGTACCGACGTACCAGTCATGCCGATGACCCTTCCCTCTCCGGCCCGCTGCCGAACTCTCAACTCCTCCACGAACGGGCCGCGCCGGATCCGACCGAACACGACAAGCATCCAGGTGCGGCGTCCCCACGCGTTCACGCGAACAGACGCCGGTGCCCTACCTCGATGCCGCGTTGGCGGTGGTGGCGGCGGCGATCCCGCCGAGGACGAGGTCGTCTACTGGCCGATCCACCGACAAGCGGAACACGCAACGCGGCTGTGAGCGTGCGCTTCCGGACAGTTGGCCACCGCTGGTCTGGTCTGCCGCAGACTCGGCGGCTGGGCCGGACACTCAACGATGGACCCGGCTGCGCAAATTGGGCGTCGGCTCGTGTCGATGGAGCCGTGCGGCGTTCGTCGGGCAGGCGAGGGTGCGTGTTCGCCCTCGTCCGACATCGGCTTGCGAGCCGGTCCTCCCAGAGGAGACAGCGATGGCCCACCCCGTCGTCCACGCCGAGATCCGCTCGGCCGACCCCGACGCGACCCGCACATTCTTCGCCGACCTGTTCGGCTGGAAGGTCGCTTCCGAAGGCGCCTTCCCGGGCTACACCTTCATCGACACCGGCGCCGAGGGCGGCACCTACGTCGCGATCGGCCCCCGGCAGAACGCCGAGGACGAGGTGCTCTTCTTCGTCGCCGTCCAGGACGTGGCAGCGACGCTGGCCGCGGCCGAACGCCTCGGTGGCCGCATCATCCAGCCGGAGCAGCGAGTCCCCGGCACCAGCTTCGGAGTCTTCGCCGACGCCCAAGGCCACCGAATCGGCGTCGCCGCCAACGGCTGACACCGGCATCGGCCCGGGCGGCCGCCGGCGCCCGGCTCTTCCGGTCGGGCGCCGGTCGCCGGCGGGCACGCCTCCCCGCATTCCTGCAGGCGCACTGTTGTTGTGTGCGAAGGCTTCCCGCGGGTGGAGTCGAGGCATCAAGGACACCGCCGTCATGCCGGTCCGATGATCTCGTAGACGTTCCCGTCCGGGGCGCGGAAGTGCTGCCACATTTGTCCGACCGCCCGCTGCGGTTCCGGATAGACAACCTCGATGCCCGCGGCAGCCATGGCCGCGTGCGCGGCCGGGAATGAGTCGACGGCGAAACCGACGACCGGCGCCGTCCCGAAGAACTCATGATCGGTGTCCTCCGGACCGTACACGTGCACCTGCGTGCCGTCGGCCAGCCGGAACCACGTCGCCCCCGGCGCCTCGTGGATCACCTCAAGGCCAAGGACGTCCCGGTAGAAGGCCACCATGCGGGTGGCGTCGTGCGTCCGCACGCCGAGCGAGAGATCGTACGGTCATCGCTGCTCCCTCTTGCGATCGAGCCGGTGCCGAATTCTTCCCCGTCAGCCATCCGAGAGATCCTCGCCCAGCGCAGTCGGGTCCTGCCGAAGCAGCCGCTGGAGGTCGGCTCGCTCGTACATGCCGAGAGCACCAACGGCCCTCGCCGCACTCGACCCCGGCAGAAGCGGATGAGCCGCTCCGCGGCTTCTTGTTTCACGAGCGGACGGATCCGGAGCCCGAGTCGAGCCGTCATGAGTCGGTGATCGGACGCCTGCAGAGCCTCGTCCTCGACTGTCCTGAGCCACATACGCTCGTTGAGTTCTACTCCGAACTGCTCGGCCTGCCGCGCCTCGCCGACGCGCCGGACTTGGCCGCTATCGGCACCGACCAGCTGCCGGCGATCACCTTCCATCGGCCCTTCACGGCACCGACCTGGCCGGATGCAACGATCCCGACCCAGCTGCACGTGGACGTCCTGGTCGACGATCTCGATCAGGCCGAGCGCCGCGTTCTGCGTCTTGGCGCGGCACTACTGGAAGGTTCGGACAAGCCGGTCGGCTACCGGGTCTACGCCGACCCAGCCGGCCATCCCTTCTGCCTAGTCACGCCGGAGTCGAATCCCTGGCATCCACTGGCGTAACGGCGGCCACGGGACTGCGGCACCAGCCTCGTAAGCGAGCACGCCGAGTGAAACGCGCGTGCACGACGCAGACGGGCGCCTACTCCTCCGACCCGGACCTGCCGGCAATCCGCGCTCGGCGTGGACGTCGTTGACGAGCCTCCGGGCCACGTCACCCACGGCCCAGGCATTACGCGGCAGCGTCGCGCGTCCCGCACGCAGTGCGGCACGTGAGTGCGGACGTCGGGCTGGTAGCGGACGAGCCTCGGCGGCGGGTGCTGCACGACTACTTCGCCTGGGCCACCACTACGACGATGGCGCACTACCACGACTCTGCCGACGATGTCCCGGAGGGCCTGAGCATTCCGCGATGGTCGTGGGACGGACTGCAACGCTGAAGCAGCACATCCCACACCCGGCCCACCGACACTCACCCCTCGCACGCTGAACCCGGCCAGCGCGAGGCCAGCAGAATGTCGCGATCAGCGGCATGGGCGGATGAGCCGCTCCGCCGCATGGTTGCGCGCGCCGCGCGCCGTGCGGCACATCCGGACGCTTTGTCATTGTCCCCAGTGGAGTGGAGCTTTCCGTCGGGATGCGCACCGATTGTGGAGCTAGCCGAGCGCAGGCACGATCTCGGACCAGATGGCGTCGAGAATGTTGGTGGTAGGGCCTCGGTAGTGGGCGGTCACGGTGACGCAGGCCCGTTGGTTCGGCAGGACAATGCCGAACTGCCCGTAGATGCCGTCCATGCGCCAGGCGCCGTCGCGGGCGCACATCCAGACGTGACGGCCGTACCGGGCGTTGTCCGGGTGTGGCGCGGACGCTCCGGTGGCGACGTGGCCATCGGTCGGCACGGTGTCGGCGGTCATGCCGTCCACGTAGTCCGCCGAAACGATCGGCCGGTCGCCCCAGCGCCCGTGGTCGAGCAACACTCGGGCGAGTCGGGCGAGTTCCTCGGTACGGAGGTGGAGTCCGACCGCACCGAGGGAGTAGCCACGCGGGCACCGCAGCCACTGGGGGTTGTTGATGCCCAGCGGCGCGAACAGCCGCGGGATCAGGTAGTCGCGCAGGTCTTGGCCGGAGCAGGCGTCGATGACCCGGCTCAGCAGGTAGGTATTCGCACCCCGGTAGGCGAAACAAGATCCCGGCGCCGCGCCGATCGGCGCGCCCAGGATGTCGCGAGCGGGATCGTCGGGGTGGTCGGAGTCTGGATCGTCCCAGCGGTAGGTGATGCCCGATGACATCGTCAGCAGGTGCTGGATCGTGATCTGCTCGACCCCGGCTGACGGGGCAGAGGTCAGGTGCCCGAGGTGTGCCAGGACCGAATCGCCGAGATCGAGCAGGCCCTCGGCCCTGGCGATCCCGATGGCCATCGACGTGACGGTCTTGGATGCGGAGAAGACGTCCCGGCGGATGTCGGCTGCCCAATGTTGTTCGACGGGCGGCTGTCCGTGGACGGCGACATGCAGGCCCTCAAGACCGAGAGTCCGGTCGCCCACAGCCCGGACCGCCGCCTCGAGATCGCAGACTGACCTCGTACCACGATCCATGACCAACAGCCTACGGACGTCGTTGACAATGACCTGCGCCCGCGCCAGTACCTACCTCAGGCCGCCGGAGACACCCCCAGCGCAATCTGGACCTGACCCAAGTCCACCATCACCGCCCGGTCGGCGGCCTGCGTTGGACCGGCTCTGGTTCCGAACGACCAGTGGCATGGTCGCGCGCACGCGCGACCAGCGGCCATGTGCGCGCATGAGGTTCGCCCGGCCCGGGGCATCCGGCTAGATCGCCGTGTCTGGCCGCGGCCGGCCGTACTGAAGTTGCGGCATGAGTGGAAAGCACCCGCGGGTGTGCGCCGCGCACGGCGATCGCGTCCCGACTGCTCTTTGCGGTGAAGCGCGCGGGGCGCGTCGCCCTCGTGGCTACCGCCCCGGTCCCCGCCAATTCTCCGCGAGAAGGCCGAACAGAAGGTCGTCGGTCCATTCATCCTTGATCCAAGTGTTGCCGACACGACACCCCTCGCGCCGGAAGCCGGCGCGCTCCAGCAGCCGGGCGGAGCGAAGGTTCCGCGCGTCGCACTCCGCCGATATCCGGCGCAGCCCCTGGTCGGCGAACAGGTGGTCCACCACCCGACGCACTGCCTCGACGGCATAACCATGACCCTGGTACGCCGCGGCGACGGTGAACCCGATCTCCGCCTGCATCCGGTTGTCATGCAGGTGGACGCCGACATCGCCGATCAGCAGCCGCTCGGACCGCAGCTCCACGGCGTACTGGAACCAACCGGGCGACCGCGGATCGGCGGTGACGAACTCCTCGACCAGCGCAGTCGCCGCCACCAGGGACACCGGCGCCTCCCAGGACTGGAACCGAGCGATTCCCGGATCCGACCGGTAAGAGGCGAACACCTCCACGTCGTCGGCACGAAAACGGCGCAGGACGAGGCGCTCGGTGGCGAGGAGCACGCAGGCCAGTATCCCCTCCCGCCTCCTCCTCTACGGCGCGAGCGGAGCCGGGCACGGGCCCCGCAGGTGCCCCGCCCGCCGCGACGCCGGCGCGGCCGGGAGGTCAGAGCGCATCCATCATCAGGACCGGTCAGGCCGATCCAGGCAGATGCCGATACGCAGCCTGCGCGCGAGGTCAGCCTGCTCCTCAGCTGGGATGTCGAAGCAACCGCGGTCGGGCGCCAAGGCGGCGACCTGCTGCTGCTCGTACGGCACACCCGGCGGCAACGGCACCAGATGCCAATGGACGTGCCGGTTGCCCTGATGGCGGCGGTCCTAGTCGCACTTGGTCTAACGGTGGTTCCGGCCTTTATGCGTTGGCGGCGGCGTCCGCGGCTCGCACTTAGGGTGGCGCCTACTCCGGCTCCCGCGGGCGTGCACCCACCGGTTCGCCGTACGCACGCTGGACGCGGCCCGCTGCACCGGCAACCTTGCTCAGCCAAACCATGACCACTGGTTGGCTCGTTGTGGAGAGACCTTCCGGGCGGGAGTGCGCCGCCGCCTGGCCGAGCACTCGCTCCCCTCCGGCCGCCGATTATCTGCACGCAGCGGCGTCAGTTCCTTCCGGTCCACGCGGTCAGCGTGCGTCAGCTGAGCCCGTCCCTCCGCCCAGCATGACGAGGAGATCCGCCCGAACGACTGCGTAAAGTACCCGAGCACTATGCCCGGGGCTTGGAGATTGGCCCATCGAAGGAACCAACAACGGAAGCCGCCGGAGCCACGCTACCGTTTCGTCTCGCGTTGGAGGGCCTCATCTGACCCGAATCCGCGAGTAGGGGGTTGGGGTTGATTTCTGGCCGGTTTATTGATCTTCTGGGTGTTTGTTTTGGTGTGTAGTCGTGCTTCCGGCCCGGGTGGTCGCGCCGGGTTCGCGGGTTCCGGTAGGTCGGGGCCGTTCGGCCGGTGGTCAGGACGGTGTGGGTAGCGCGCGCAGGCGGGCGAGGATCTCGGCCAGCAGATACCGGCCGGGTGGCAGTCGTAGGGTGAGCCCACGGGCGTGGCGGATGAGGCGGCCGGGGATGCGGACCAGCCGCCAGCGCAGGGTGGCGATCATGGCCTTGCCGTCCCGGACGCCGTGGCCGGCGAGGGTACCGTCGGCGCTGGTGGCGGCAGTGAGCTGGTGCAGCCAGCCCGCAGTCGTAGCGGCGAGTAGGGCGCCCCACATCCAAGCAAGGTTGACCTCCTGGTGGCCGGAGGGTAGGTGGCGCAGGGCGGCGCCGTGTTTGCCGTCCCGGAAGACGTTCTCAACGTCGGTGCGGTGCCGGTGCCAGTGCTCGACGGCCACCGCTTTGTCCGGGGTGGACACGTCGAGGTTGGTCAGGATGAACGAGTAGCCGTAGACGGCGTCGGCGTCGGCGAGCTCGGGCAGCGGTAGGGCGCGCTGGTCGGGATGCAGGGTGCGCCGCCGCCGGGAGCGGGAGTCGGCGGAGACCTGGCCTATCTCCAGGCGGACCCGGCGGATCAGCAGCCGGGTGTTCGCCGGCCACCAGTCCGGCCGGTACTCGGCGACGGCGATGGGCGGTGGTCGCGTCCGAGTCCACGTTCCGGCGGACGTTGCAACGCCTGGACGCGGACGGGTTCGATGATGCGGTCGGTGTGTGGGCGCAGGAGCGGACCAGCGCGGTGGCCGGGACAGGCTCGGCCGGGACACCTCGACGGGTCGCAGTCGACGGGAAGACCCTGCGCGGGTCGGCCGCGGACGGCGAGCCGGGCCGGCATCTGCTCGCCGCCCTCGACCACACGCACGGCGTGGTGCTGGGTCAGGTCGACGTTGCGGCCAAGACGAACGAGATCCCCATGCTGGCAACGCTTCTGGACCGGGTCGACCTGACCGGCGCGGTCGTCACGGCGGATGCGATGCACGCCCAACGCGGCCACGCCGAGTACCTGGTGGGCTCCCGCGGCGCGCACTACGTCTTGACGGTCAAGCGCAACCAGCCCAGCCTGCACGCCCAGCTCACCGCGCTGCCCTGGACACAGGTCCCGGTCGCCGACGAGAGCCGCGGCCGCGGACACGGCCGGGTCGAACGACGAACATTGAAGGTCACCGCCGTCGCCGCCGGCCTGCTGTTCCCGCACGCCGCTCAGGCCCTGCAGGTGGTGCGCCGCCGCCGACCGCTCAACGGCGCGAAACGCTGGTCCACCGAGACCGTCTACGCGATCACCTCGCTGGACGCCACCCAGGCCAACCCCGCCGACCTGGCCGACATCATCCGCGGGCACTGGACGATCGAGGACCGGCTGCACTGGATCCGAGACGTCGTCTTCGACGAGGACCGCTCCCAGATCCGCACCGCCAACGGACCCCGCATCATGGCCAGCCTGCGCAACCTGGCCATCACCATCCTGCGACTGGCCGGCGTCGACAACATCGCCGCAGCCCTACGACACCACGCCCGAAGACCCCACCGCCCACTCCAGACGATCATGAAGTGCTAGCCATTCACGACTTTGCCGGGACCCTGGCCTGGGAGCGGGTCGATGAGTCGGCCGGTCACAGCATGGCCCGCCTGGGCCGGTTGCCCCGGGGCTGGCGGTGTCACGGCACGGAGGTGCTGGCCGGTCCTCGGCAGCTGCTCAGCTGTTGGTTCAACGTCGACCTCGACCAG
Source organism: uncultured Actinomycetota bacterium (assembly GCA_963803135.1). GTDB lineage: Bacteria > Actinomycetota > Actinomycetes > Mycobacteriales > CADCTP01 > CADCTP01. The sequence goes on from CAWDLH010000003.1 coordinate 222,989, forward strand.
GACTGGGTCACCCGCGAGGTCGTCGTCGGCGCGGTGGCCGACGGAGGTCGCCGAGCAGCTGACGCTGTCGGCCGACGAACGGCGAGGCTGGAAGGTCAACGGCCGGCACGACCCCGACCTGGACGGCTGCATCGACGTCGACGTGGCAGCAACCCCGTTGACCAACACCTTCCCGATCCGGCCGCTAGCTTGCCTCGAGGTCGGTGGACAGGTGACGACGCCGATTGCCTGGGTCGACCTCCCTGACCTGGGCGTGACCCGGGTCGATCAGACCTACCGCCGCCTCCCGGACGTCGAAGGGCTGGCGGCGTGGGAGTACCGCGACCCGCAGCACGGCCCCTCCCGCCTCACCGTCGACACCGACGGGTTCGTGGTCACCTACGAAGGCTTCGCCCGGCGGGTCGCCGCCACACCGTGAACACCGGCGCACGTGTGTCCCGCCCGCAGTGCGGAGAAGTCGCGTGCCGCGCGCAGTGCAGTTTTCTATCCTCAGCACAGCGAGCGACTCGCCGCGTACTGGGCCGAGGCGCTGGGCGGCCCCACGACCTACTCCGATGCCTATGGCGACGAGACCTCGGTGGTGCGCATCCACAGCGGCAACGGACCGCACGAGGAGATGGACCGTCGGGCGATCTCCTGTTTCGACCAGGCCCTCGCCGACGTCGGGCTGGCAGCGGACGAGCGTCTGCGGCAGGTGCTGCACGACTACTTCACCTGGGCCACCACCACGACGATGGCGCGCTACCACGACTCTGCCGACGATGTCCCCGAGGGCCTGAGCATTCCGCGATGGTCATGGAACGGACTGCAACGCTGAATCAGCACACCCATACCGGGCCACACCCCGCACGCTGAACCCGACCAGCGCGAGGCCAGCAAGATGTCGCGATCGGCGGCAGAGTCGGATGTTCGGGTCGGGTGCCGAGCGCGCACTCGATGAGGTCCCGGCCAGAGCTGTCAGCTGCTGGTCGGTGGATCCCACCGCAGTCGCAGCCGGCGCAGGTCTTGATCGGCCTGACAGCGCTCGGCCACCTCGGTCAGGTTGTCCCCGACATGCAGTATGCGGCCGGACAGGGCGTCGGCCCGGCCGAGCGCGATCGCCTCGACCAGTTCGGCCGCCGGGCGGCCGTCTCCCCACCGATCCTCGACTCCGTTGCCGAACCGCGGCAGCCACTCCCTACCCTCGGCAGCCCAGGCCAGCCGCTCCGTCAGCGGCGTACGCACGAAGCCGGGATGGATTCCGAACACCCGCACGCCGCTGTCCGCGACTTCGCCGGCCAACACTTCGGTCAGCCTGGCCACCCCGGCCTTCGCCGCGGCGAAGGCCGATACGTACGCGCCCAGCCGGTCGCCGAGATTGCCGTACACCATGACGAACCGGCCCGCGCGCGATCTCACCATCCGCCCGACCGCGGATCGGGCTGTGAGCATGCTCCCGCGCAGATCGACCTCCACCGCATGCCACCAGGCCTCCGGGTCGGCCAGGTGCAGCGGTCCCAGCGGCCCACCGGTGCCGGCGCAGGCCACCGCGAGCGTCACCGCACCCAGGTCGGCATCCACCGCGGCGAAAGCATTCTCCACATCCGCCGGCACGGTCACATCCGCAGCGAATGCCCGTAGCCTTCCCCCGGCCCGGGCGGCCTCCTCCGGCAGGCCGGTCAGCGCGGCGCTGGCCCGGGCGACCGCGGCCACCGCGGCACCATGCTCGGCCAGGTGCAGCGCGACCTGCCGGCCGACACCGTGGCTGGCTCCGGTCACGATCGCGACCTGCCCGGCCAGGGTGGAAGACGGCACAGCGACATGATGACCGCAGCGCCCGCTCCGACCACACCGCGGCCGGCCGATGCCCGTGCTCGGCCACAGCCCGGGTGCTCACGACCCACGCATCGCGGCTGCGGCGCCCATGGTCGGCTGGGAGCTAGGTCCCTGTGCACGGCGGAGATCGACGCGAAGCGCAGGGCGCAGTGAGCCACGCCGCCGGCCGCTCTCCGGCACAGTCCTCCAAGCGAAACTCCAGCAGCTCCGGCGCAACGCGCAGGCTACGTGCTCAGGCCAGGGGCGTCCTCATAGGACGCAATGCAGATTCGACGGATCGCTAGTCACTTGGAATTTGGATACGGTTAGGTCCGTCCACCGGACCGAGTACACGACGCGGGTTTGCAGCCGGACTGGCGTGCTGCACACCGTGGGACTGGTGACGTTGAGCCGCCAGCCCGTGAACGAGACGGCCGATTGTGCGGCACCCGAATTGACCGGCGCCGTTGTTGCGATCAGCAGTGGACCGCCGACTATGCCCAGCCGCACCTGATCGACTTGCACCCGTAGCGGCGGACGCGCTGCCGTGAAGTCTTTCGAAATCGCGCCCCATCCCCGCGCTCGGGTGATTCGGTTCGCGCCGACCGAGAAATAGAACTGGCTCGTGTAGTCGATCGCGACGGTACCGAGGGTCGGGTTTGCGTAGTGGTGAAGAATTTGGAACCGCTCACCCTCGTTCGAGATCGAGTCGGCGGACGCCGGAGGCGCGAGCACCGCCAGGCTCACAACGGCGACGGCGGCGGACGTGAACGTAACCACCATCCTGCGAATGTTCATGACTGATCTCCTCTGTCATGGGTGTTCCTCACTCCAAGGCGCCACCGCCAGTCCCTGACGATCACCCCTCCCCGATGAGACCTAGGAACGCCTCGGGCACATCGGCCTTCTCCGGCTTGTCCGGCTGCGCCGACCACCAGACCGGCCACCTGATCCTCCGCCACCGGCCAGACGGTAGGCCGGCGCCCGCTCGAGGTCGAGGTAGGCCGCGACCGCGGTGAAGAACCGCCCGGAGATCGGGACCAGACGCTGATGCCCGCCCTTGCCGTCGGCGACGAACACCCGGCGCTCCCCGACCCGCAGATCCCCCAGCCGCAGACCAGAACCTTGCACCGGCGCAGCCCGCCGAGCACCATCACCGCCACCATCGCCCGATCGTTGTCGTTGCCCGTTGGGGAACAGTTGTCCCGCGGATGTATCTGTGGTGGGCCGCCGAGCACGGAGAGTAAACGGGGAAACACCAGGGAGGTCCGCGATGTCAGAGATCGCAGCCAACGTGCAGGCCGTGCTCGCCGCGACCGAGGGGGAGGACCTTCAGGTCCGGGCGGCCGCGGCAGGAGGAGCGGCGTCGATACCGTCGCCGGACGCAGCGGCGGTCGACTGGCTCTGGAAGGCGCTCGTGCTCGGCCTGGTGTCCATCCTGGTCCTCGCCATCGCCGGGGTGATCTGGACGGTCGCGGACGGCAACGACAAGACCACGCCGGACGTCCTGGTCACGATCTTCACCTCGGCCCTCACCGGTCTCATCGGCCTGTTCGTCCGGTCGCCGGCCCAGTGACCCCGCTCGGCGCGGTCGGGCGTCGGGGTGGGCGGACCGAGCAGGTTCGGAGAAGCACGGCCGGAGGCGGCGCCGGCAGACTTCGGTCTGGTCCTGTCCGGCCGAATCGAGGAGACGACGATGGAGAAGATCACGTCCGGAGACGGCGCCGTGCTCGCCGCCGAGCGGACCGGCTCGGGGCCGGCGGTCGTGCTGGTCGGCGGTGCCTTCAACGACCGCAGCACGGTTGCGGGCGCCGCGGCGGCCCTGGCCGGCTCACACACGGCGTGGACGTACGACCGGCGCGGCCGTGGGGAGAGCGGGCCGATCGGACCGTGGCCGGGCGCCGAGGCCGCGGTCGACGCGGAGATCGCCGACCTGGCCGCGGTGGTCGGGGCGGCCGGCGACGCGGTTCTCGTCGGCCACTCGTCCGGCGCGCAGCTGGTGCTGGAGGCCGTCGCCCGCGGGGTGCCGGCTCTCCGGGTCGTCGCCTACGAGCCGCCGTACGTGGTGCCCGGCCGGGATCCGGTCGGCGCCGACCTCGCCGACCGGCTGGCCGCGCTGCCGCCGGCCGAGGCGGCCGTGCTGTTCCTGCGGGAGGGCGTCGGCCTGCCGGCCGAGGTCGTCGACGGCATGGCGGCCGGTCCGGAGTTCGGCTTCCTGCAGCAGCTCGCGCACACGCTGCCGTACGACGCGGCGCTCGGCCTGGTCTCGACGCTGACCGGTCTGGCCAGGGTGCCCGTGCCGACGCTCGTGCTCGACGGGGGCGCCAGCCCGGCCTGGATGCGGGCCGCCGCGGCAGCCACGGCCGCCGCCGTCCCGGGTGCGGCCCACCGGACCGTGCCCGACGAGGACCACGCGATCCTGCACCGCCCGGAGGTCTTCGCCGCCGAGATCAGTCGAGGGTGACGTAGTCCGGGCCGGAGTAGGCGCCGGTGCGCTCTTTCTGCCGCTGCAGGATGAGGTCGTTGAGCAGGCTGGACGCCCCGATCCGGAACAGGTCGGGGTCGAGCCACTCGGGGCCGGCGACCTCCTTGACCTGGACCAGGTAGCGGACCGCCTCCTTGGCCGTGCGGATCCCGCCGGCCAGCTTGACCCCGCGCCGGTCGCCGGTGGCCAGCGCGAAGTCGCGCACCGCCTCCAGCATGACCAGCGAGGTCGGCGGAGCCGCGGCCGGCGAGACCTTGCCGGTCGAGGTCTTGATCACGTGGCCGCCGGCGAGCAGCGCCAGCCAGGACGCCCGGCGCACGTTGTCCAGCGTGGCCAGCTCGCCGGTCTCCAGGATCACCTTGAGGTGCGCGACGCCGCAGGCCTCCCGGACGGCGACGATCTCCTCGTACACCTGCAGGTAACGGCCGGCGAGGAAGGCGCCGCGGTCGATGACCATGTCGATCTCGTCGGCGCCGGCGTCGACGGCCTCGCGCACGTCGGCGAGCTTGACCGCGAGGCCGGCCCGGCCGGACGGGAACGCGGTCGCGACGCTGGCCACCTTCACCGGCGAGCCGATCAGCTCGGCCTTCGCGACGGCGACCAGATCCGGGTAGATGCAGATCGCCGCGACCGGCGGCGTGCTGGGGTCGGTCGGGTCGGGATGCCGCCCCTTCCCGCACAGCGCCCGGACCTTGCCCGGGGTGTCGGCGCCTTCCAGCGTGGTGAGGTCGATGCACCGGATGGCGAGATCCAGCGCGTACTGCTTCGACGCCTTCTTGATGCTCCGCGTGGCCAGCGCCGCCGCCCGCGCTTCGGCCCCCACCTGGTCGACCCCCGGCAACCCCTGCAGGAACCGCCGCAGCGCGGCATCGTCCCGCACCACGTCCGGGTACGCCTCGACGGTCGCCGTCATGCCACCGAGCTTATGCGTCACACCCGTCTGACCTCGACCGCCGTACGGCCGCCGGGTGCCGCCGGCGGTCCGCCGCGGGCCCAGGTCTTGAGGACGGCCCAGAACAGGGGGAGGGGGACCGTGCCGGAGCCGAGGCCGACGTCGACGAGCAGGTCGAAGACGTCGCTGCGGCGGGCGGCGGTGGCGATCGCGGCGTCCATGAACCGGGACGACTGGGAGGCCCGGGCCAGCACGTCCGTGGTGCGCAGGTGGCGGCCGAGCGCCTGCCGCAGCCCGAACCGGTACGCCGCCAGCGGGTCGGACGGCGCGCCGACCGCGGCGGTGCCGGCCAGCCGGCCGGACAGCAGCGCGTAGTAGATTCCTTCGCCGGTCAGCGGGTTGATCAGGCTGGCCGCGTCGCCGGCCAGCAGCACCCGGCCGCGGCCCGGCGTCGCCGGCCGGCCGGGGGACAGCGGCAGGTGGTGGGCGAGCAGATCCCGTCCGGACAGGTCGGGCAGCAGCTCGGCCAGCCGCCCGTGCAGCACCTGCCGGCCGGGCCGGGCCGCCGCCCGCAGCCGCGACAGCATCATGCCGAAGCCGATGTTCGCGGTGCCGTCGCCGATCGGGAACGACCAGGCGTACGCCGGCCAGCCCTGCTTCTGCATCGCGATGAACTGGGCGCCGTCGGCCCGCTCGCTGCCGCCCGGCAGGTCCGCATACCCGCGCACCGCGATCGCGGTGTGCCGGTCCGCGGACATCGGGATGCCGAGCAGCCGCCGCAGGGTCGAGCCGGCGCCGTCCGCGGCGATCACGGCCCGGGCCGGGATCCCGTCGACCTCGGCCGTGCCGCCGCCCTGGGACAGCGCCCTGACCTTGTGCCGGCGCACCTCGACGCCCCGGGCCCGGGCGGCGGCGACCAGCCGGGCGTCGAACACCCGGCGCGGCACCACGTGGTTGGGCCGGGCCGCGTACGCCGAGACGCTGGCGCCGCCGGGGGAGACCACCGACAGCTTCGTCGTCGGCGTGTAGTCGGCGACGAGGTCGGGCACGCCGAGCTTCGCCAGCTCGTCCCGGCCGTGCGCGGCGATCCCGTCCCCGCAGGCCTTGTCCCGTGGGAAGTCGGCCCGGTCCAGCAGCAGCACCCGCGCGTCCGGGCGGCGCCCCTTCGCGGCCAGCGCCGCCGCCGAACCGGCCGGCCCGCCGCCGACCACGACCAGGTCCCAGGTCTCGTCCACGGCTACGAGCCTGCCACGGGAGCCGATACTGTGCGGCCCCGTGCAGACCCTCGTCGTGGACCACCCGCTCGCCGCCGCCCGGCTCACCATGCTGCGGGACGAACGGACGGACAACACCGGCTTCCGGGTCGCGCTCAAGGAGCTCGCGACCATGCTCGTGTACGAGGCGACCCGGCAGCTTCCGGTCGAGCCGGTGCCGGTGATCACGCCGGTCGGCCCGGCCGTCGGCGCCCGGCCGGCGAACCCGCCCCTGCTGGTGCCGGTGCTGCGGGCCGGGCTGGGCATGGCCGAGGCCGCGCTCGGCCTCCTGCCCGAGGCCCAGATGGGCTTCGTGGGGCTGGCCCGGGACGAGCAGACCTTCCAGCCGCGGGCGTACCTGGAGTCGCTGCCGTCCTCGCTGTCCGGCCGGCCGGTGATCGTGCTCGACCCGATGGTGGCCACCGGCGGCTCGCTGCTGCACTGCTGCCGGTTGCTCACCGACCGCGGCTGCGACGACATCACCGTGGTCTGCGTGCTCGTCGCGCCGGAGGGCCAGCGCGCGCTGGCCGACAGCGGGTTGCCGCTGCGGCTGGTCACCGCCGCGATCGACGAGCGGCTCAACGAGAAGGCCTACATCGTCCCCGGCCTCGGCGACGCCGGCGACCGTCAGTTCGGCGCGGTGCGCTGAAGCCGGGGCTCCAGCTCCGCCGTCAGCGCGTCCAGGCCGGCCGGGTCCCCGACCACCTCCAGGTACGCCTTGAGCTTCGGCTCGGTGCCGCTGGGCCGGACCACCACCCGCACCCCGTCGGCGTGGAACCGGAGGATGCCGGGACCCGGCTCGTCTACGGTCGCCGGCCGGCCGAGCAGCGTGCCCGGCGGGTCGGCCCGCAGCGCGGCCATCGTGTCGGCGATCTGTCGCAGGTCGGCCACCCGGACCGAGATCTGGCCGGTCGCGTGCTCGCCGAACTCGGCGTACAGCTCGGCCAGCCGGTCGAGCAGGGTCCGCCCCTCCGCCTTCAGCGCGGCGGCCAGGTCGGAGACCAGCAGTGCGGCGGAGATGCCGTCCTTGTCCCGGACCACGTCCGGCAGCACGCAGTAGCCGAGCGCCTCCTCGTAGCCGTAGGTGAGGTCGCCGGCGGCCCGGACGATCCACTTGAACCCGGTCAGCGTCTCCCCGAACGGGACGCCGCGGGCGGCGCAGAGCTTCGACAGCAGCGACGAGGACACGATCGTCGTCGCGTACGTGCCGGTGCGACCGGTGCGGATCAGGTGGTCGGCCAGCAGCACGCCGAGCTCGTCGCCGGTCAGCACCCGCCAGCCGGTCGGGTCCGGGACCGCGACCGCGCACCGGTCCGCGTCCGGGTCGCTGGCGATCAGCAGGTCGGCGCCGGTCCGCTCGGCCAGCGCGAGGGCGAGGTCGAGCGCCCCCGGCTCCTCCGGGTTGGGGAACGGCACGGTCGGGAAGTCCGGGTCCGGCTCGGCCTGCTCGGTCACCGGCACCGGCGGCTCGAACCCGGCCCGGGCGAAGGCGTGCCGCAGCACCGCGGCGCCGACGCCGTGCAGCGCGGTGTGGACAGTCCTCAAGCGACGGTGCGGAGTGCGCGGCACGGCCGCCACCGAGTCCACGTAGGACTCGGTCACCTCGTCGCCGAGAACCGTGTATCCGTACGACATGGGCACCGTCGACAGTGGACCGACCGCGGCCACCGCGGCCTCGATCTCGGCGTCGATCGGCGGCACGATCTGCGCCCCGCCGGCGGTGTAGACCTTGTAGCCGTTGTCCCGCGGCGGGTTGTGGCTCGCGGTCACCATCACCCCGACCGCCGCGCCCAGCAGCCGGACCGCGTGCGCCAGCACCGGGGTCGGCAGCGGCGCGGGCAGCAGCCGCGCGTCCAGCCCGGCACCGGCCAGCACGGCAGCCGAGTCGGCGGCGAACTCGGCGCTGCCGTGCCGGGCGTCGTACCCGATCACGACCGGTCCGGACAGGTCGGAGCGGCCGAGCCAGGCCGCCAGCCCGGCCGCGGTGCGCCGGACGACCGCGCGGTTCATCCCGTTCGGCCCGGCCCGTAGCGGACCGCGGAGCCCCGCGGTGCCGAACTCGAGCCGGCCGGCGAACCGGTCGGCCACCGCGGCCTCGTCGCCGGCGTCGAGCAGCGCCCGCAGCTCGTCCCGGGTCACCGGGTCGGGGTCCTCGGCCAGCCAGCGCTCGGCCGCCTCGCGCAGATCGGCGTCCACCGGGCGGTCAGCCCTCCCGGCCGAGTCGCGGCTCGTCGTACGCCGGCCCCGCGAACGGGCCGCCCAGCCGGGCCCACTCCGGGTCCGACTCGTCCGGCTCGGCGTCGGCGTCCGGGATCCGGCTGGCGTAGTCCTCGGCGTCGTCGACGGACAGGTAGCCGAGCGCCCGGGCCGGGGCGAGATCCCACCAGGCCCTGGTGTTCGCCGAGATCCCGTACACCACCGCGAAGCCGACGTCCGGCGCGGTCAGCGCCGCGGCGAGCAGCCGCACCCCGTCCGCCGGGCTGATCCAGGTGGACAGCTCGCGCACCGACTCCGGGTACTGCTTCCAGCTGCCGATGCGCAGGCAGACGACCTCCATGCCGTACCGGTCGACCATCAGCCGGCCGAGCGCCTCGCCGAAGACCTTGCTCACCCCGTAGTACGTGTCCGGGCGGGGCGGCACCTCGGCGGTGACCAGCGCGCTGCGCGGGACGAAGCCGACCGCGTGGTTGCTGGACGCGAACACGACCCGGCGGACGCCGGAGCGGCGGGCGGCGTCGAAGACCCGGAACGTGCCCTCGATGTTGGCGTCGAGGATCTCGTCGAACGGGGCCTCGGTCGAGATCCCGGCCAGGTGCACGACCGCTTCGACGTCCTCGGTGGCCCGGCCGAGCGCGCCCGCGTCGGTGACGTCGGCCACCACCGGCGGGTCGGACAGCCCGTCCACGCCGTCGAGCGGCGCCTTGTCCAGGCCGCGCACCTTCCAGCCGCGGGCAGCCAGCCCGGCGCAGGCGGTCCGGCCGATGTGCCCGGCGGCCCCGGTGATCAGCACCCGCCGCCCGGCGCCCGGTCGGGCCTGCGGGTGCGCGCCGAACTCGGCCACGTCGTCTACACCCCCTCGATCACGGTGCCGAGCAGGGTGCCCATCCGGGTCGCGGCGGCGCGGCCGGCGGCGAGCACCTCCTCGTGGTTGAGCGGCTCGCCGGTCATCCCGGCGGCCAGGTTGGTCACCAGCGAGACGCCGAGGACCTCGACGCCCTCCGCCCTGGCCGCGATCGCCTCCAGCACGGTGGACATGCCGACCAGGTCGGCGCCGAGCCCGCGCAGCATCCGGATCTCGGCCGGGGTCTCGAAGTGCGGTCCGGGCAGCGCCGCGTACACCCCCTCCTCCAGGCTCGGGTCGGCCTGCCGGGCCAGCGCCCGCAGCCGCGCCGCGTAGAGGTCGGTGAGGTCGACGAACCGGGCCCCGACCAGCGGCGACCGGGCGGTCAGGTTGAGGTGGTCGGAGATCAGCACCGGCTGGCCGGGGCGCATCCCCGCGCGCAGCCCGCCGGCGGCGTTGGTGAGCACCACGGTCCGGCAGCCGGCCGCGGCCGCGACCCGGACCCCGTGCGCGACCGCGGCCGTGCCGCGGCCCTCGTACAGGTGGGTGCGGCCGAGGAAGACCAGCGTCCGGCGGCCGCCGATGGTCAGCGAGCGGACCGTGCCGCCGTGCCCCTCCGCGGTCGGGGCGGCGAACCCGGTCAGCTGCGCGACTGCCAGCTCGGTGTCCGGGCGGCCGAGCGCGTCCGCCGCCGGGGCCCAGCCGGAGCCGAGCACCACCGCGACGTCCTGCCGGTCGGCGCCGGTGGCCGTCGCCAGCTCCTTCGCCGCGGCGGCCGCGTCCTCGGCGGTGGGGCGTACGAGATCGGTCACGGCGACCGACCCTAAGGCATGCGCGGGTCAGCCCGTCCGGAATGTAGTCGCTGCGACCTGGAAGACGTCCGTGCTCTTCGTCCAATCGTCCGCCGGCGTGGACAGGTAGAGCCCGTACGTGCGCCCGTCGCTCACGATGCCGCGGTAGAGCACGTGCCGGGCCACGCCGTCGAGGGTGAAGGTGAATTCCCAGTCCGCCGCGTCCAGCCCGCGGTAGTCGACGTTCTGCAGCTTGACCCGCTGGTACGCCCGGTACGACGGGTCGGCGGCGAACTGCTTCTCGGCCGCGGACAGCTGGGTGAGCGCCGAGGCGGTGCTGTCCACCGTGATCAGCCGGAGGAACCGGGTCGAGCCCCGCTCGCGGGCGTCGACGACCCCGTCGCGCTGCTCCTTCGGCGGCCAGTCCTTCGGTACGCCGACGGTGAACCCGGATCCGACGAAGCGGCTGAAGCCGGTGGGGATCGCGGCCTGACCGAGCGAGGGGCTGGCGCTGGAAGTGCCGCCGGCGCGGGCGTCGCCGCCGCCTCCGCGCAGGCCGCGGACCAGCAGGAACCCGCCGGCCAGCACGACCGCGACGAGCACGACCACGGCCAGCAGGGCGGCCAGGCTGCGCTTGCGCCGGTCGCCGCGGGGCCGCTCGTCCTGGAAGTCGAGCGGCGAGGACGGCGGCTGCGGGCGGAACGCGCGGGCCGGCTGCTGCTGGGCCGGCGGTGCACCGAACGGCAGCGGGGCGATCCGCTGGGTCTGCAGGTCGGAGTCACCGCTGCCGCCGTACGAGCCGTACGCCGGGGTGCGGGGCGGGTGCGGGGTGCGCGGCGGGTGCGGGGCGCCGGCCGGCAGCGGCCGGGCCGGCAGCGTGACGGTCGCCTCGGAGTCGTCCTCCACCGGCCCGCGATCGGTGTCCGCGGCCACGTCGAGACCGCCGCCGGGTCTGTCCTCGTCCTCGCTCCCGGAGGCCGCGGCGGCCCCGCTGGGCGACGCGGCCGCGCTGGGCGACGCGGCCGCGGCGGCGAAGGCGGCTCCGGCGGCTGTGGCCCCGCCGGTCGGCGCGGTCCCGGTGGGCGGCGCGGCGCCGGTGTCGGCCGGGTACGACGCCGGGGCGGTGCGGGTCGCGGCGGGCGGGGGCGGCAGGCCGAGGTCGGTCCGGGTGCCGTCGTCGTCCGGGCCGACCAGGTCGGGATCGGCGACGTCCGGGTCGAGGAGATCCTCGCCGTCCGCGAGCACCTCGCGGGCCCGCGCGCCGGTCGTGCTCCCGGCCACGGACCTCGGGGCCCGCGGGCCTTCCTCGCCGGCCGCGGCATGGCCGGTCTCGCCCGGCTCCGACACCGCCCCGGGTTCCCGCGTGCCGGCCTCCCGGTCCAGCGCCGCCGCGGCCGCCGCCAGACCGCCGACCGGTGAGCCGGCCGCGCCGCGGGGCTGGCCCGACCGCGCCGCCGCTCCGTCCGCGACATCACCCGCCGTGCCACCTGTCGCACCGACCGCGGTGCCCGCCGTCCCGGCTGCGGTGCCGGCTGCAGTGCCGGCTGCGGTGCCCGCTGCGGTGCCGGCCGTCCCGGCCGCTGTCTCGGCTGCGGTACCGGCCGTGGCGCCGGCCCTCGTGCCGGCTGCAGTGCCGGCTGCGGTGCCGGCTGCGGTGCCGGCTGTCCCGGCCGCTGTCTCGGCTGCGGTGCCGGCCGTGGCGCCGGCCCTCGTGTCGGCCCTCGTGCCGGCTGTGGTGCCGGCTGTGGTGCCGGCTGTGGTGCCGGCTGTGGTGCCGGCTGTGGTGCCGGCTGTGGTGCCGGCTGTGGTGCCGGCTGCGGTGCCGGCTGCGGTGCCGGCTGCGGTGCCGGCCGTCCCGGCCGCCGTCTCGGCTGTGGTGCCGGCCGCCGTCTCGGCTGTGGTGCCGGCTGTGGTGCCGGCCGCCGCGCCGCCTGCCGCGCCGCCGGCCGCGCCGCCGGCCGCGCCGGCCACGGCGCCGCCGGCCGCGCCGCCGGTGATGCCGGTGGTGCCGGCCGGGGGAGCGGAGGGGCCGGCAGGGGGTGCGGGGGAGCCCGATTCCTCGTACCGGCCCTGCCTCCAGACCGGGACCAGCAGGTCGGCCAGGCCGGGCCCGGACGGCGCCTTGGCCTCGTCGGGAGCGGATGTGAGAGTCCTCGCCGGCGCGGGAGCGGGCGGTGCCGAGCGCACCGGCGCCTCGGCCTCGCTCCCGCCCCGCAGCACGTCCAGCAGCGCCCGCCGCGCGTCCACCGGCCGGGCCCGCCGGCCGGGGTCCTTCTCCAGCATCGCGTCCAGCGCCGGCACCAGCGCCCCCGCCCGCTCGTACGGCGCGGGCGGCTCCTGCACGACCTTCGACAGCGTCTCCATCGCGTCGGCGCCGGAGAACGGCGCCCGCCCCTCGACCGCCGCGTACAGCGTGGCGCCGAGACCCCACAGGTCGGCCGGCGCGCCCGCCTCCAGGCCCTTGATGATCTCCGGAGCGATGTACGACGGCGAGCCGACCAGCAGCCCCGTACCGGTGATCGTGTCGTCCCCGGCCGCCCGGGCGATCCCGAAGTCGGTGAGCTTCACCCGCCCGTCGTGGCCGAGCAGGATGTTGCCCGGCTTGACGTCGCGGTGGGTGATGCTGGCCGCGTGCGCGGCCTCCAGCGCGCCGAGGATGGCCAGCCCGACGGTCGCGACCCGCAGCGGGTGCAGCGGGCCGTCCTCCTTGATCACCTCGGCCAGCGACCGGGACGGCACCAGCTCCATGACCACCCACGGCCTGGAGTCCTCGTCGAGGACGTCGAACAGGGTGACCACGTTGGGGTGGCCGAGCCGGGCGATCGCGCGCGCCTCGCGCAGCGTCCGCTCGCAGCTGACCGCCCGCTCCTCAGGGGACAGGCTGCCCGGGAGGACGACCTCCTTCACCGCGACCGTGCGGCGCAGGAAGGTGTCCTCGGCCTCCCAGACGGCACCCATCGCGCCGCGGCCGAGCACCCGCTGCAGGTGGTAGCGCCGGGCGAGCACCCGCCCCCCGGCACGCTGGCCCCCTGGAGTGACCACGGTCTCCCTTCCTGCTGCCTCCCGGACGCACCGCAGCGACCCGGTGACCCCCTAGCATCGCCTCACCGGGGTTACCGGACAAAACCGACGCGCGCGAGCCCAGGTCGGTCCCGGGCCGCGGCCAGTGCGGTCGGGACCCCGCGACCCTACGCCGCGCACCCGACCGGAGGCATCCCGCGCACGCTCGCGGCCGGCGCGTCTCGCCGGCAGGACTACCCGCGGGCGCGACCGTACGCTCGCCGGCATGCGGATCGAGTTCGGCGCCTCCGAGCGCTCCAGCCTGGGCGTGGAGTGGGAGCTGGAGCTGGTCGACCTCGACACCGGCGAGCTGTCCGCCGGCGCCGACGAGATCCTGGCCGAGCTGGCGCCGGCCGAGGGCGTCGAGCACCCGAAGGCCAAGCACGAGCTGCTGCAGTCCTGCGTCGAGGTGATCACCGGCGTCTGCACGACCGTCGCGCAGGCCCGCGACGACCTGGCCGCCACGGTGGCCGAGGTCCAGGCCGCCGCGGCCCGGCGCAACCTCGGCGTGCTCTGCTCGGGGTCGCACCCGACGACGCACTGGTCGACGCAGAAGGTCTCGGCCGGCGAGCGCTACCGGATGCTCGTCGAGCGCAACCAGCGGATGGCGCAGCAGCTGCAGATCTTCGGGGTGCACGTGCACGTCGGCGTGCGGGCCGAGGACAAGGTCATCCCGATCGTCAACGCGCTGCTCGACTACGTGCCGCACTTCCTCGCCCTGTCCGCGTCCAGCCCGTTCTGGCTGGGCAGCGACACCGGGCTCGCCTCGTACCGCAGCAAGGTCTTCGAGGGCCTGCCCACCGCCGGCCTGCCGTACCAGCTGCACGACTGGGGCGAGTTCGAGCGGTACATGGAGCTGCTGATCAAGACCGGCGCGATCGAGACGGTCCGCGAGGTCTGGTGGGACATCCGCCCGCACCCCGACTTCGGCACGGTGGAGCTGCGGATCTGCGACGGGCTGCCGACGCTGGACGAGATCGCCGCCGTCGCGGCGATGGCGCAGTGCCTCGTCGAGCAGATGGACGGCCAGCTCGACCGCGGCTACCAGCTGCCGGAGCCGCGGGCCTGGGTGGTTCGGGAGAACAAATGGCGGGCCGCGAGGTATGGTCTTGATGCGGAGATCGTGGTTGATGCGCGCGGCACCGTCCGACCGGTGCGCGCCGCGATCCACGAGCTCGTCGACGACCTCGCACCGACCGCGCGCCGGCTCGGCTGTGAGGACGAGCTCGCGCTCGTGCCGAGGATCCTCGAGCAGGGCGCGAGCTACCAGCGGCAGCGCCGGGTGGCCGCCAGCGCGGGCGGGCGGTTGCGGCCTGTCGTGGACGCGTTGCTGGAGGAGATGCGGGTGGGGCTGCCGACGTGATCGGACCGTCGACCGGGCCGCGGGACGTGCCGTGGCTGGACCGCTGGCTGGACGAGCACAGCTCCGGGCTGATCACGTTCCGTCGTGAGCTGCATCATCACCCTGAGCTCGGCTACGTCGAGCACCGCACCACCGCGCGGGTCGCCGCGGCGCTGTCCGCCGCCGGCCTGCAGCCGCACGTCCTGCCCGCCGGTACGGGGTTGTACTGCGACATCGGCTCGGGCGAGCAGGTCGTCGCGCTGCGCGCGGACATCGACGCGCTGCCGCTGCAGGACGTCAAGGACGTGCCGTACGCGTCGGCGGTGCCCGGGGTCTGCCACGCCTGCGGTCACGATGCGCACACGACCGCGGTGCTCGGCGCCGCGCTGGCGCTGGCCTCGGCACCGGAACTGCCCGGCCGGGTGCGGGCGATCTTCCAGCCGGCCGAGGAGTCGGTGCCCGGCGGTGCGCTCGACGCGATCGACGGCGGCGTGCTCAAGGACGTCGAGCGGATCTTCGCGCTGCACTGCGACCCGAAGTTGGAGACCGGCCGGATCGGCCTGCGCACCGGGCCCATCACCGCGGCCTGTGACCGGGTCGACGTGCTGCTGTCCGGTCCCGGTGGGCACACCGCCCGCCCGCACCGCACCGTCGACCTGGTGTACGCCCTGGGTCAGGTGATCACCGACGTGCCCGGCCTGCTGTCCCGGCGGGCCGACCCCCGGCACGGCATGTCGCTGGTCTGGGGTGCGGTGCAGGCCGGCCTCGCGGCGAACACGATCCCGCAGTCCGGCACGCTCACCGGCACCGTCCGGATGCTCGACCGGGACGCCTGGGAGGCGGCCGAGGGCCTGGTGTCGGCGCTGATCGAGGAGGTGGCCGCGCCGACCGGCGCGACCGTCGAGGTCCGGTACGAGCAGGGCGTGCCGCCGGTGTCCAACGAGGCCGCGTCGACGGCCGCGTTCCGGGCCGGCGTGCAGGCGGCCCTGGGGCCGGAGGCGGTCGCCGACACCGAGCAGAGCCTCGGCGGCGAGGACTTCGCCTGGTACCTGGGGCACGTGCCCGGTGCGCTGGCCCGCCTCGGGGTACGCCCGCCGGCGGCCACCGGGCCGTACCTCGACCTGCACCAGCCGACTTTTGACATCGATGAGGCAGCGCTCGCCGTAGGCGTCCGGGTGCTCGCCCACACCGCCCTCACCGTCCTGGGCTGAATCGTCGGTCCCGGCGGTGACCCGGCGCGACCGAACAGCGCCCGGACCAGCAGGTATTGGACCGTTCGGGCGTACCGCACCGGTCTCGTCCGCGCCTGGCGGGATGCATGACTTTGGCGTCCGAACGGGTGAATCTTCTTGTGCGCTCCGCGTGAGGCGTCGTTTACTTTCCGGCGGCTGGGCAGCGTAAGGCACATGATCCATTCGGGCCTTTTCCCTCGGTGACCGAATGGACCGTCCGGCCGATCCTCGACGCGCCAGGCAGGCGTGTCGCCCCACACCTGGAGGCACCATGACCCGAGGGTCCCTGTTCCGCCGGACCGCGCTCACCGGCGCACTCGGTCTGGCCGTGGTCGCGGCGCTCGCCGCGCCCGCCGCGCAGGCGGCTCCGGCCGCCCGGAGTGCCGCTCCCGCCGCCGCCACCGCGGACGTGCAGAGCGTCGCGCTGGCCAAGGCACTCGGCGCGAGGTCCGTCGGCAGCTACGTCGACTCCGCCGGCAAGCTCGTCGTCAACGTCACCGACCAGGCCTCCGCGGCGCAGGTGCGCGCCGCCGGGGCGACCCCGAGGTTCGTCGCGCACAGCGCCGCGCAGCTCGCGAGCGTCCAGACCGCGCTGCTCAAGGCGCCCGCGGTCGTCGGCAGCACGTGGGGCGTCGACCCGGTCGCCGACCAGGTCGTGCTCTCGCTCCCGGCCGGTGCGAAGGGCGCGGCCGTGACCGCGCTCAGGGCGACCGCCGCCCGCGCCGGCTCCGCCGTCCGGGTGGAGACGCTGAGCGCGCCGGTCACCAAGCTGATCAGCGGTGGTGACGCCATCCTGACCTCGTCCGCGCGCTGCTCGCTCGGCTTCAACGTGCGCAACTCGGCGAACCAGAACTTCTTCCTCACCGCCGGCCACTGCACCAACATCGGCGCGACCTGGCGGACCTCCGGCGGCCAGCTGATCGGCAGCCGCGTCTCCAGCAGCTTCCCGGGCAACGACTACGGCCTCGTGCAGTACACCGGCACCGTCACCGCGTCCGGCACCGTCGGCAGCCAGGACATCACCTCCGCCGGCACGCCGGCCGTGGGCAGCACCGTGACCCGCCGCGGCAGCACCACCGGCATCCACTCCGGCACGGTCCAGCAGCTCAACGCGACCGTCCGGTACGCCGAGGGCACCGTCACCGGCCTGATCCGCACGAGCGTCTGCGCCGAGCCCGGCGACAGCGGCGGCCCGCTCTACCGCAGCACCACTGCCTTCGGTCTCACCTCCGGCGGCAGCGGCAACTGCAGCTCCGGCGGCACGACGTTCTTCCAGCCGGTCACCGAGCCGCTGAGCGTGTTCGGCCTGCACGTCTTCTAGTTCGGCGACCGGCCCAGCACGTCTGAGCCGAACGCCTGCCGCACGACCGAGGGACGCCCACCGCCGCGGCGGTGGGCGTCCCGCTGCCTGCGGTGCAGGGTGTAGCAAACCTTGGGCCGATCGGGTGGTTCGCTGCGCGGATGGTCCTTGCCGTCGCGGCGGCCGGCATCGCGGTCGCCGGCGCGCTCGCGCTGCCTTCCGGCGCGAGCGCGGCCCCCGCACCCGCCACCCCCGCCGCCGCCGTGCAGCCCGCCGAGGCCGCCGCCCTGGCTGCCGCGACCGGCGTGGACACCCGCACCGCGTCCGCCAGGGTCGCCGCGCAGCGTGGCCAGGCGGCCCTGGCGGGCACGCTCGGCCCGAA
This sequence comes from uncultured Actinomycetota bacterium, assembly GCA_963803135.1. Lineage (GTDB taxonomy): Bacteria > Actinomycetota > Actinomycetes > Mycobacteriales > CADCTP01 > CADCTP01. Next base: position 240,581 of record CAWDLH010000003.1, read on the forward strand.
GCTCGGCGCGAAGGCGGCCGGCAGCTACCTCGACCCGGCCTCCGGCGCGCTCGTGGTCAACGTGACCGACGCCGCCGCCGCGCGGACGGTCACCGCCGCCGGCGCCAGGGCCAGGGTCGTGACCCGCAGCAGCGGGCGGCTGCGGGGCATCACCGCCGCGCTGGACAAGGCGCCGGCCACGCCCGGCACCGCCTGGGGCATCGACCCCAGGGCCGACCAGGTCGTGCTGACGATCTCGGCGTCGGCGCCGGCCGCGAAGGCCGCCGCGCTGGCCCGGACCGCCGCCCGCTACGGCTCGGCGGTGCGGGTGCAGCGCACCGGCACCGGGTTCGCGCCGCAGCTGCAGGGCGGCGACGCGATCTTCACCGACACCGGCGCCCGCTGCTCGGCCGGCTTCAACACGACCGGCGGCGTGATCACCGCCGGGCATTGCACGGCCGGCTTCCCCAACTGGACGGTCTCGGGTGGCGGCACGCTCGGGCCGTCGCTCGACTCGCAGTTCCCCGGCAACGACTTCGGGCTGATCCAGAACGTCGGCCAGCCGGCGTCGCCGTCGGTGAACCTCTACAACGGCTCGAGCCAGCCGATCACCGGCGCCGGCAATGCGGTCGCCGGCCAGTCGATCTGCAAGTCGGGTTCGACCACCGGCGTCACCTGCGGCACCGTGCAGGCCACCAACGTCACGGTGACCTACGCCGAGGGCCAGGTCTCCGGTCTGGTGCAGACGGACGTGTGCACGCAGCCGGGTGACAGCGGCGGCTCGTGGTTCTCCGGCAGCACCGCGATCGGGATGACCTCGGGCGGGACGATCGGCGGCTGCGGCGCCGGCTTCCAGTCGTTCTTCCAGCCGGTGACCGAGGCGCTCGCCGCGTACGGCGTGTCGCTGATCTGAGTCTCCCGGAGCGGCCAGGACGGCTCGCACCGGGACCCGACCGGGCCCGTCGCCTACCTCTCCCGGGCGGCGGGCCCGGTCATGTGCCCAGCACGTTCTCCGCGCGCAGTGGCAGCTCCCAGACCAGCGTGCCGTCGTCGAACCGGGGCGCACCGTCGGGCCAGCGGCGGCGCAGGATCTTCGCCACCCTGGCGTTGTCCGGCAGCGTGTGGGCCCGCAGCACCGGCACGCCGCGGGCCAGCGCCGGGGCGAGCGCGGCCGCGCAGAGCGGCCAGCCCAGGCCGCGCCGCTGCCAACGGTCGGCGACGACCACGCCGAGCTCGACCGCCTGGCCGCCGTCGACCACCGTCGCGTCGGCGATCGCCACGACCGCCCCGGCGGCGATCCCGTCACCGCTGACCGGGTCGGGGCTCGCGATCGCGACGACCACCGTGCGGGACCAGGGGTCGGACTCGACCAGCCGCCGGACCAGGGCCGTGGTCGGGGGCGAGCCGATCCCGGTGAAGAACCGCCGGTACGCGCTGTCCAGCGTCAGCCCGCCGAGAAAGTCCCGCACCCGGTCGTGGTCCTCCGGCCGGGCGTCCCGGACCACCACCCCGCGGACGACCTCGATCGCTGCGGACCGCTCGAGCACGCCAGTCACCGGAAACCCCCTGGGTACGAGAACCGGACCTAGGCTCCTCCGCGCTTGCTCAGTCTGTCAAGCGAACTTAGCCTGGTGGTATGGCCGTCCCGGAAGCCCTGCGGTACGACCCCGACCCGTGCTCGATCGCCCGCACGCTCGAGCTGGTCGGGGAGAAGTGGTCGCTGCTCGTGCTGCGCGAGGTGTTCTCCGGCGTGCGCCGGTTCGACGACCTGCGCCGGCGCACCGGCGCGCCCGGCAGGTGCTCTCCGTCCGGCTGGCGTCGCTGGTCGACGCGGGCGTGCTGCGCCGGCAGCCGTACCAGGAGCCGGGGCAGCGGACCCGGTTCGAATACCGGCTGACCCGGGCGGGCATGGACCTCTACCCGGTGCTGGTCAGCCTGATGCGGTGGGGCGACCGCTATCTGGACCAGCCGACCGGCGGCCCGACCCTGGAGCTGACCCACCAGGACTGCGGGGAGTCGGTGGGGGTGGTGCTGTGCTGCCGGGCCGGGCACCACCTGGACTCGGCCCGGGAGGTGCACCCGCGGCCCGGCCCGGGCGCCCGCGAGCTGGCCCCGGACGACCCCCGCGCGCTGCCGCACGCCGCGGCCACCGGCTGACCGTCAGGGCCAGGCCTTCCGGCAGGGGCGCATGCGGAGGTCGGTGACGTAGTCGTGCGGCGCGCCGGCCTTCTCGGCCGCCTCGGCCAGGACGCCGAGGTAGCGCGCGGACGGCAGCCCGCCCTCGAACGCGTCGAGCACGTACAACCAGGCCAGCACGTCCTGGTCGAGCGTGTGCACCCGCAGCCGGATCTTCCGGTAGAGCCCGGTGTCGGCGCCCTCCCAGGAGTCGAGGAAGGTCTCGTCGTACGGCATCACGTCGTAGAGCGCGACGAACACGGCCTCGCCCGGCGCCTCCACGAGCGTGGCCAGCGCCCCCTCCCAGCCCAGGTCCTCGCCGCCGAAGGTGAGCCGCCAGTCGGTGACCCAGCCGGTACCCGCCGCCGGCGAGTGCGGGCAGCGCTGACTCATCTGCGCCGGGTCCATGTTGGAGCCGTAGGCGGCATAGAGCGCCACGGACCGGCATCGTACGGGCAGTGTCCACAGGGAGGACAATGCTCGGGTGACCAGCATCGCGATCGTCGGCGGCGGACCGGCCGGGTACGAGGCGGCGCTGGTCGCCGCACAGCTCGGCGCCGAGCGTCACGCTGGTCGAGCCGGACGGTCTCGGCGGCGCGTGCGTGCTCTACGACTGCGTGCCGTCCAAGACGCTGATCGCGACCAGCGAGACGATGACCACCTTCCGCGGCGCGCCGGCGCTCGGTGTGCGCCCGCCGGGCGGTCCGGACGGCGAGGTCTCGGTCGAGGCCGCGGTGGTCAACCGGCGGGTGAAGGACCTGGCCGCCTGGCAGTCCGAGGACGTCCGGCAGCGGCTGTCCACCGAGGGCGTGCGGATGCTGACCGGCCGGGGCCGGTTCGCGGCCGAGCAGCCGGGCCGCAGCCGGCGGGTCGAGGTCGTCGACGGCACCGGCCGGGTGACCGAGACCGTCGAGGCGGACGTGGTGCTGCTGGCCACCGGCGCGACCCCGCGGGTGCTGCCCGGCGCGGTGCCGGACGGCGAGCGGATCCTGACCTGGCGGCAGGTGTACGACCTGACCGAGCTGCCCGAGCACCTCGTGGTGGTCGGCTCGGGCGTGACCGGGGCCGAGTTCGCCAGTGCGTACCTGGAGATGGGCGTGCGGGTGACGCTGGTGTCCAGCCGGGTCCGGGTGCTGCCGGGTGAGGACACCGACGCCGCCGAGGTGATCGAGGAGGTCTTCGCCGAGCACGGCGGCGAGATCGTCAAGCGGGCCAGGGCCGCGTCGGTCGCCCGCACCGAGAAGGGCGTCCTGGTCACGATGGAGGACGGCCGCACGGTCGAGGGCTCGCATGCGCTGATGACCGTCGGCTCGGTGCCCAACACCGCCGGCCTGGCCCTGGACGCGGTCGGCGTGACGCTGGACGAGCGCGGGTTCGTCCAGGTCGACCGGGTCTCCCGCACCACGGCCGCGGGCGTGTACGCGGCGGGCGACTGCACCGGGGTGCTGATGCTCGCCTCGGTCGCGGCCATGCAGGGCCGGATCGCGATGTGGCACGCGCTCGGCGAGGCGGTCGCGCCGATCCGGCTGAAGACGGTCTCGGCGAACGTGTTCACCCATCCGGAGATCGCCACGGTCGGCATCCAGGAGAAGGCGATCGAGGCCGGCGAGGTCGCGGCCCGACCGTGACGATGCCGCTGGCCACCAACGCCCGGGCGAAGATGCAGGGGCTGTCCGACGGGTTCGTGAAGCTGTTCTGCCGGCCGGCGACCGGGGTGGTGGTCGGCGGGGTGGTGGTCGCGCCCTCGGCCTCCGAGCTGATCCTGCCGGTGGCGATGGCGGTGCAGAACCGGCTGACCGTGACCCAGCTCGCCTCGACCTTCGCCGTCTACCCGTCGCTGTCCGGCTCCCTCACCGAGGCCGCCCGCCGCCTGATGATCCACGACGACCTCGACTAGGCGGCCCGTCCGAACCCGCCGCTGACCGCTCACCCCGCCGGGGTGGCGGACCGGGTCGCGGTCGTGCCGGGCGCGTGGGCCGGGCCGATCCGCAACCGGAACGTCGAGCCCTGCTCCGGTCGGCTGGTCACCGTGACGGTGCCGGCGTGGGCCTCGGTGATGGCCTTGACGATCGGCAGGCCGAGGCCGGTCCCCGGCCGGTCGCCCGCGTACGGGCCGCGGGCGAAGCGCTCGAAGATGCGGTCCACGTCGGCCGCGGCGATGCCGCATCCGGTGTCGGTGACCACGAGTTCGGCCCACCCGTCCCGGACGGCCGCGCAGACCGCGACCCGGTCGTCGGGGCCGGTCGCGTTCAGCGCGTTCTCGACGAGCGCGTCGAGCGAGTGCCGGAGCCGCTGCTCGTCGCCGAGCACGCACACCGGCTCCAGGTCGTCCACGGTGACCTGGCGCCGGCTGGCCGCGCTCCACCGCCGACCCCACCCCGTACCTGACCGGACCGGCGGTCGCGCCCGACCCGAACGAGCGCGGATGGAAGGACACCGTCCGGGCCAACCCCGGCCAGGTCACCCGGATCCGGATGCGCTGGACCCTGCCCGCCGGGGTGACCGCGCCGCAGAAGTACGTCTTCCACTGCCACATCCTCGAGCACGAGGACAACTCGATGATGCGGCCGCTGCGGATCGTCCCCTGACCGACCGGCCGCCGGGCTCGTGACCCCGGCTCGGCGGCTGCTGTGGTCGGGGGCGCCGGCCGGACCAGCTAGACCATCCGGAAGCGGATGCGGTCGGCGCCCGGAAATTCTGTCGGACCGGTCCGGCAGGATCGAGGACGTGCTGCCCGCCTCGTACCGTCAGCTGCTGGCGACTCCGTCGGTCACCCGAGCGCTGGGCACCTCGCTGCTGGCCCGGGTCGGCCAGCCGGCCGGGGCGCTCGCGGTGACGCTGCTGGTCGTCGAGCGGACCGGGTCGTACGCGTCGGTGGGGCTGGTCAGCGCCTGCTGGGTGATCGGGACCGGGATCGGCTCCTTGCTCTGGAGCCGGCTGGTCGACCGGGGCCGGTCGGTGCGGGCGGTGCTGCTCGGCACGGCGCTGCTCTACGGGCTCGGCCTGGTCGCGCTGGTCACCGCGCGGTCCGGGTCGACGCTGGTGCTGGCCGGGCTGACCGCGGCGGCGGCGCTGTTCACCGCGCCGGTGACCCCGGTCGTCCGGGCGCTGTGGCCGGTGCTGCTGCCGGACCCGGACGCCCGCGCGGCGATGTTCTCGCTGGAGGCGACCGTCCAGGAGCTGGTGTTCATCGTCGGGCCGGCGCTGGCCGGAGCGGTCGCCGCGCTCGCCTCGCCGTCCGTGGCCGTGCTTGCCGCCGGCGTGGTCGCGGGCGCCGGGGTGGTCTCGTTCGCCGCGACCCCGGGGCTGGACCGGGTCGCCGGCGGCGAGCGGGAGCCCGTCCGGCTGGACCGGCTGCGGCCGCTGCTGCCGATGTTCGTCGCCGGGTTCCTGCTGATCTGCGGGCTGTCCTGGGTCGAGGTCGGCGTGGTCGGCGCCGCCGGGTCCGCCGGGCGGACCGAGGCGGCCGGCGCCTTGCTCGCGGCCTGGAGCGCCGGTTCGCTGGTCGGCGGTCTGGTCGGCGGTGCCCGGCCGCCCCGGCACGGTCCCGGCCGGCGGCTGCTCCTGCTGCTCGCCGGCGCCGCGGTCGCGCACGCCGGGCTCGCCGCGGCGTCCGGACTGCTGATGCTCGCCGTGCTGCTGGTGCTGGCCGGCGCGCTGGTCGCCCCGGCGCTGGCCGGGATCTACACACTGGTCGGGCAGGCAGCGCCGGCGGGTGCGGTGACCCAGACGTTCGCCGGGCTGGCGGTGGCGCTGCTGGGCGGGGCGGCGGCCGGCTCGGCGCTGGCCGGCCTGGTCGTGCAGGCGCGCGGTCCGGCGGCGGCGTTCCTGGTCGGCGGGATACCGCTCTGCCTGGCCGCGGCGGTCGTCGCGGTCACCATCGGCCGGAGGGCGGCGGTTCCGAGCGCGGCGGGATGAGCCCGTGCTGGCGAAACCGGCGCTCGCGCAGTTCGTCGCCGTACGCGGCACCGACCGAGAGCGCGCCGATGAGGACCAGCACGGCCATGGCGAGCCGGAGCGTGACCGGGATCGGCAGCAGCAGGATGACCAGGACCGGGATCGCCGCCTGCAGCAGCGTGCGCACGATCTGGCGCAGCCGCCAGTCGGCGTCGGTGAGGTCGTGTCGCACCCAGTCGTGCAGGTCGGCGGGCAGCCGGCCGCCCATCGCGTACCGCACCCACTGGAGTGCCGACGGCCGCCTGCTCACCCGCACTAGTGTGCCGCTCGTGCACTGGATAGCGGGACCGGGGGAGGAGGGCGACGAGCCCGACGCTCGGTTCACCCTGGCCAACGAGCGCACGTTCCTGGCCTGGATCCGCACCGCGCTGGCCCTGGTGGCCGGCGGCATCGGGCTGGAGGCGTTCGTGCCCCGGCTGGCCGTGCCCGGGCTGCGCCAGGTGCTCGCAGTCTGCCTGGTGCTGCTCGGCTCGGCGGTGAGCGCGACCGCCTGGGTCCGCTGGGTGCGCACGCAGCGCGCGATGCGGCTGGGCGCGCCGCTGCCGGTGCCCGGGCTGGCGCCGGTGCTCGCCTTCGGCATCGCGGCGATCGCGCTGATCACCGTCGTGCTGCTGGTGGTGACGGAGACGTGAGCGGGCCGCGGCCGGGGCTCGCGGTCGAGCGGACCGTGCTGGCCTGGACCCGCACCTGGCTCGCGGTCGGCGCGTGCGGACTGCTGCTGTTCCGCATGACCGTCGGCTCGGCCGGTGGGGTCGCCGCGGCGCTCACGATCGGCGCGGTCGCGCTCGTGCTCGCCACGTTCACCGGTCACCGGCGCGCGACGCTCCTGCGCTCGGTCGCCGCGCCCGGGCGCCTGCCGGTCGCCACCCGTGCCGTCGCCCTCACGGCCGCGACCGTCACCGTGCTCGGCGTCGCCGCCGCCGTTCTCGTCGCCGTCCGCTGACGGGCGCCGGTCCGGGCCTGCTCGCGGCCGGGCCGGCGGTCAGTCGACCAGCTCGCAGATGACCGCGCCACTGGCGACGACCTCGCCGACGCTGGCGACCAGGCCCTTGACCGTGCCGGCCTTGTGCGCCGTCAGCGGCTGCTCCATCTTCATCGCCTCGAGCACGACGACGAGGTCGCCGGCCGCGACCTGGTCGCCCTCGGACACCGTGATCTTGACGATCGTGCCCTGCATCGGGCTGGTGAGCGCGTCCCCGCTGACCGCGGCCCCGCCACCCTTTCCCTTCGACCGCCGGGCCGGCTTGGCCGCTCCGGCGGAGCCGGCCGCGGCGGCGCCGAACCCGGCCGGCAGCGTCACCTCGAGCCGCTTCCCGCCGACCTCGACCACCACGGTCTCCCGCGCGGCCGGCTCCTCGACGTCGGCCGAGCCGGCCCACGGGGGGAGCTCGTTCGCCCACTCGGTCTCGATCCACCGGGTGTGCACGCGGAACGGCCGGTCGGTGAAGGCGGCGTCGCGGACGACCGCGCGGTGGAACGGCAGCACGGTCGGCAGCCCCTCGACCTCGGTCTCGTCCAGCACCCGCCGGGCCCGCTCCAGCGCCTCGGCCCGGCTCGCCCCGGTCACGATGATCTTCGCGAGCAGCGAGTCGAACGCGCCGCCGACCACCGAGCCGACCCGCACGCCGGAGTCGACCCGGACGCCCGGCCCCGCCGGCTCCCGGTACCCGGTGACCGTGCCCGGCGCGGGCAGGAAGTTGCGCCCCGGGTCCTCGCCGTTGACCCGGAACTCGAACGAGTGGCCGCGCGGCTGCGGGTCGGCGCCGAGGCCGAGGTCGGCCAGGGGCGCGCCGGCGGCGACCGCGAACTGGGCCCGGACCAGGTCGACCCCGCTGGTCTCCTCGGTCACCGGGTGCTCGACCTGCAGCCGGGTGTTGACCTCGAGGAACGAGATCACCCCGTCCGCGCCGACGAGGAACTCCACCGTGCCGGCGCCGACGTACCCGGCCGCCGCGCAGATGTCCCGCGCGGCGGTGTGGATCTGGGCGCGCTGCGAATCGCTGAGGAACGGTGCCGGGGCCTCCTCGACCAGCTTCTGGTGCCGGCGCTGCAGCGAGCAGTCCCGCGTGCCGACGACCGCGACCGCACCGTGCTGGTCGGCCATGACCTGTGCCTCGACGTGGCGCGGCTGGTCCAGGTAGCGCTCGACGAAGCACTCGCCCCGGCCGAAGGCGGCCTGCGCCTCGCGCACCGCGGACGCGAACAGCTCCGGGATCTCGTCCATCGTGCGGGCGACCTTGAGCCCACGCCCGCCACCGCCGAACGCCGCCTTGATCGCGACCGGAAGCCCGTGCTCCTCGGCGAACGCGATCACCTCGTCCGGCCCGGACACCGGGTCGGCGGTGCCGGGCACCTGCGGCGCGCCGACCTCGGCGGCCAGGTGCCGGGCCGCGACCTTGTCGCCGAGCACCCGGATCGCGTCCGGCGGCGGCCCGATCCAGGTCAGCCCGGCGTCGAGGACGGCCCGGGCGAAGTCCGCGTTCTCGGACAGGAACCCGTAGCCGGGGTGCACCGCGTCCGCGCCGGACTGCCGGGCGGCGGCCAGCACCTTGTCGACGACCAGGTAGGAGTCGGCGGCGGTGCTGCCGCCCAGGGCGTACGCCTCGTCGGCCAGCCGGACGTGCTCGGCGTCCCGGTCGGCATCCGCGTAGACCGCGACGCTGCGCAGGCCGGCGTCCCGGCAGGCCCGGACGATGCGGACGGCGATCTCGCCCCGGTTCGCGATCAGCACTGCGCGCACGGCACCACTCCATTCCCTCGGCCGGAGTCTAGGGACCGCCCTACGGGGCGGTCTTCCAGAGATCGGTCACAGCGGCGCCGACCTCGCGCAGCAGGGCCCGCAGCAACGGCAGGGACAGCCCGATCACGGTCCCCGGGTCGCCGTCCACGCCGTCGACGAACCAGCCGCCCAGGCCGTCGATCGTGAACGCGCCGGCGACCTGCAGCGGCTCGCCGGTGGCGACGTACGCGGCCACCTCATCCGGCGTCGGCCGGCCGAACCGGACCTCGGTCGAGGCGACTCCGGCGGCCCGGGCGACGACCGCCCCGGCCCGTACCGACAGCAGCGCGTGGCCGGTGCGCAGGACCCCGGACCGGCCGGCCATCAGCTCCCAGCGCCTGGTCGCCTCCGCCGCCGTGCCCGGCTTGCCGTACGCGCTGCCGTCCAGCTCCAGCATCGAGTCGCAGCCGAGCACGAGCAGGTCGTCCTCGCCCGGCCGGACCACCGCCGCGGCCTTGGCCTCGGCCAGCGCGCGGACCAGCGTGGAGGCGTCCGGCGCGGAGATCACCTCCTCGTCCACCCCGGAGACCCGCACCTCGGGCTCGACCCCGGCCGCCCGCAGCACCGACAGCCGCGCCGGCGATGCCGACGCCAGCACCAGCCGCCTCACGCGGGCAGGGCCGAGCGGCGCCAGGCGCCGGAACCGGGGCGGGCCCTCAACCCGAGCCGGCGGGCGGGATCGGACCACGCCGGGCGCGGCCGCGGGGCCGGCGGCGACGCGGCGGAGCGGGCGGCGAGCACCGCGACCAGGGCGGCCAGCTCGTCCGCGGACGGCTCCCCGCGCACGATCCGCAGGAACGGCGTCTCGGTCACGCCCCCATCCTGCCCGGTCCCCGGCCGGGAGACCGTATGGGTCCGGCGGCGTACCACCTGGAGTGGCAATCACCACCTCCTGTGGTACGCGGCCGGCGAGGACACCTCCGGCCACGGCGCCGGCAGCGACCGGGGCACCCGGACGAGCGCCCCGCGCCGGGGCCGGCCGAACCCGAGCCGAGCCCGGTCTTGCGGTCACATCCTGACCGCAAGCCGGGTAGAATTCGACTCATGGATCCCACCGCGCGCATCCTCCGGCTCCTGTCGTTGCTGCAGACCTACCGGCACTGGCCCGGCGAGGAGCTGTCCGGCCGGCTCGGCGTCAGCCCGCGCACGCTGCGCCGCGACGTGGACCGGCTGCGCGAGCTCGGCTACCCGGTCGACACGAGCCGCGGCACGGGCGGCGGCTACCAGCTGTCGGCCGGCACCCGGATCCCGCCGCTGCTGCTCGACGACGAGGAGGCGGTGGCGATCGCGGTCGGGCTGCGGACGGCGGCCGGCGGCGGGGTGAGCGGGATCGAGGAGACCTCGCTGCAGGCGCTGGCCAAGCTGCAGCAGGTGCTGCCGCCGAAGCTGCGCCGGCGGGTCGACGCGCTGGCCGACGCGACCGAGACGACGGTGTTCAGCAGCCGGCAGCCGACGATCCCGGCGGACACGCTGGTCGCGGTCGCGCAGGCGTGCCGGGGGCGCGAGCAGCTGCGGTTCGGGTACGCGGCGGCGGACGGGACCGAGACGTCCCGGCTGGTCGAGCCGCACCGGCTGGTCGCCCGCGGGCGGCGGTGGTACCTGGTCGCGTGGGACCTGCAGCGGGACGCCTGGCGGACCTTCCGGGTCGACCGGCAGACCCGTCCGTTCGCGAACGGGGTCCGGTTCACCCCGCGCGAGCTGCCGGCCGAGGACGCGGCGGCCTACGTCGCGCAGGCGCTGCGCAACGTCCCGCGCGGCAACGAGGCGCTGGTCGCGATCGCACTGCCGCTGGAGCAGGCGCGCGAGCAAGTGCCACGCTGGCTCGGCGAGCTGACCGCCGACGGCGACCGCACGCTCCTGCGCGCGACCAACGACAACGCCGAGTGGCTGGCGCTGACGCTGACGATGATCCCCGTCGAGGCGACGGTGGTCGACGCGACCCCCGAGGTCCGCGACCAACTCGCCGCGCTGCGCACCAAGGTCGACCGCCTCGCCGCCTGAGCCGGGTCCGTCAGTAGCGTCACGGTCATGACCCAGCCGAACCGTCGGGTAGTGGTGACCGGCGCCGCCGGCCGGATAGGCCGGGCCGTCACCCCGCTGCTGCCCGCCGGCTGGGACGTGCTGCGCACCGACATCCGGGCCGCGGCGGGCACCAGCGCACTGGACGTGACCGATGCCGACGCCTGCCGCGCGGCCTTCACGGGTGCCGATGCCGTCGTCCACCTGGCCGCGGTGCCGGATCCCGACGCCTCGTGGGAGCGGCTGCTGCCGGCCAACGTGGTCGGCGCCCACCAGGTCGCCCGGGCCGCCGGCGACTGCGGTGTGCGCCGCCTGGTGCTCGCCAGCAGCCTGCAGGCCGTCTCCGCCGTGCCGGCCGGGACCCAGCTCAGGTCGACCGACGCGGCCCGCCCGGCCAACCTGTACGGAGCGACCAAGGCGTGGGCGGAGGCGCTCGGGTCCTGGGTCGCGGCCACGACCGCGACCTCGGTCGTGGCTCTGCGGCTCGGCTACTTCGCCGCCGAGCGCCCGGACGCCGGCGTGGTGTCGGCGACGGAGCTGTCGGCGTGGTTGAGCCCGCGCGACGCCGCCGAGCTGGTGCGCGCCGCGGTGGAGGCCGAGGACCTCGACTTCGCCGTCGTCAACGGCACCTCCGCCAACCGGTACCGCCGCGCCGACGTGCAGGACACGATCCAGCGACTCGGCTACCGCCCGCAGGACGACGCCTGGTGACCTGGCGCTGCCTCGACCGACCCGTACCAACCGGCGCCCGGCTGACCTACTCGACCCGGTGACCTGCGGGACCGCCGGCCGGGAGCCCTCCCGGACCACGCGAGGAGGCGGCGGATGGGGGCGGCTGGGCGGGAGAGCTAGAGGGGTATGTTGCCGTGCTTCTTGGGAGGCAGGGTGTCCCGCTTCGTGCGGAGCATGCGCAGGGACTGGATGACGTAGCGGCGGGTGTGGGAGGGCGGGATCACCGAGTCCAGGTAGCCGCGCTCGGCCGCGATGTACGGGTTCGCCAGCGTGTCCTCGTACTCCTGCACCTTCTCGGCCCGGGTCGCCTCGGGATCGTCGGACCCGGCGATCTCCCGACGGTAGAGGATGTTCACCGCCCCCTGCGCGCCCATCACCGCGATCTGCGCGGTCGGCCAGGCCACGTTCACGTCCGCGCGCAGGTGCTTGGACCCCATCACGTCGTACGCGCCGCCGTACGCCTTGCGCGTGATCACCGTGACCTTCGGCACCGTCGCCTCCGCGTACGCGTAGATGAGCTTGGCGCCGCGGCGGATGATCCCGCCCCACTCCTGCGAGGTCCCGGGCAGGAACCCGGGAACGTCGACGAACGTGAGCACCGGGATGTTGAAGCAGTCGCAGGTCCGCACGAACCGGGCCGCCTTCTCCGACGCGTCGATGTCCAGCGTCCCGGCGAACTGCATCGGCTGGTTGGCGACGACCCCGACCGACCGACCCTCGACGCGCCCGAACCCGACCACGATGTTCGGCGCGAACAGCGGCTGCACCTCGAGGAACTCGCCGTCGTCGACCACGTGCTCGATCACCGCGTGCATGTCGTACGGCTGGTTCGTCGAGTCCGGCACGAAGGAGTCGAGCTCCCGGTCGGAGTCGGTGATCTCGAGCACCGGGTCGGCGTCGAGCACCGGCGGCTCGTCCAGGTTGTTCGACGGCAGGTACGACAGCAGCGACTTGACGTAGTCGATCGCGTCGTCCTCGTCGGAGGCCATGTAGTGCGCGACACCCGACTTGGTGTTGTGCGCCCGCGCCCCGCCGAGGTCCTCGAACGACACGTCCTCGCCGGTCACCGTCTTGATCACGTCCGGCCCGGTGATGAACATGTGCGACGTCTGGTCGACCATCACGGTGAAGTCGGTGATCGCGGGGGAGTAGACCGCGCCCCCTGCGCACGGGCCCAGCACCAGGCTGATCTGCGGGATCACACCGGAGGCGAGCACGTTGCGGTAGAAGATCTCGGCGTACAGGCCGAGCGCCACCACGCCCTCCTGGATGCGGGCGCCGCCGGAGTCGTTGATGCCGACCAGCGGGCAGCCGGTCCTCATGGCCAGGTCCATGACCTTCACGATCTTCTCGCCGAAGACCTCGCCGAGGCTGCCGCCGAAGACCGTGAAGTCCTGCGAGAACACGCACACCGGCCGGCCGTCGACGGTGCCGTAGCCGGTGACCACGCCGTCCCCGTACGGACGCTCGGCGTCCATGCCGAAGGTCGTCGACCGGTGCCGGGCCAACTCGTCCAGCTCGACGAACGAGCCCTCGTCGATCAGCAGGTCGATCCGCTCGCGGGCGGTCTTCTTGCCCTTGCCGTGCTGCCGCTCGACCGCGCGGGCCGAGCCGGCGTGCACCGCCTCGTCGTAGCGGTGCTGCAGGTCGGCGAGCTTGCCGGCCGCGGTGTGGATGTCCGGCCGCGGCGGCGCGGGGTCAGCGGTCATGCCGCGGAGGTTAGCCCGGGCTCAGACGAACGCGCTGTGACCCGTGACGGCCCGGCCGACGACGAGCGTGTTGATCTCCCGGGTGCCCTCGTACGAGTAGAGCGCCTCGGCGTCGGCGACGAACCGGCCGATGTCGTAGTCGAGCACGATCCCGTTGCCGGCGACCAGCTCGCGGGCCCAGCCGACGGTCTCCCGCATCCGGCTCGTCACATACGCCTTGGCCAGCGCGGAGTGCTCGTCCGCGTACACCTGCTCGTCCTGCAGCTGCGCCAGCCGGGCCACCATGCCGAGGCAGGCGGTGACGTTGCCGAGCATCCGCACCAGCAGGTCCTGCACGAGCTGGAAGCCGGCGATGGGACGGCCGAACTGCTCGCGCTCCTTCCCGTACGCCAGGGCGATCTCGTACGCGGCGAGCATCACGCCGACCGACGACCAGGCCACGCCGGAGCGGGTGCGGCGGAGGATCTCCGCGGTGTCCTTGAAGCTGCGTGCCTCCTGGAGGCGGTCCTCCTCGGGGACGCGGCAGTTCTCGCTCCCAGCAGCGGTTGGCGATCGGGACGACCTCGGCGGCGAGCCAGTCGCGGACCCGGTGCAGGGTCTCCCGCTCCGGTCCGGGCAGCAGGCGCTCGAAGCCGTAGAAGTCGCCCAGCAGCACCCCGCCCTCGTCCGCCATGCTGGCGGTCTACCCGTCCTACGGTCGGTCCATCCGGCGGGTCGGCTGGTCCGGGTCGTCGACCGGGTCCTCGTAGCCCTGGTCGTACCGGGCCTCCCAGTGCGCCTCGTAGCGGGCGGAGTTGCGGCTGCGCCGGTCGCTGTCGCTCTCCACCAGCCGGTTGATCAGCTGCTGGGTCTGGTCGGCCTCCGGGATGTTGCGGAAGACCTGCTGGCCGTCCTCGCCGGCCGACTCGACCACCAGCGTCCCGGAGTTGACGATCCGCTCGAAGAACGACTGCTCGTACATCGCGTTGTTGATCCGGTTGAGCGGGATGTCCCGGCCGGTGTGGTTGAGGATGCCGACCCTCGTCATCAGCCGGTGCGTGGTGAGCACGTAGTGCGTGGTCCGCCAGCGCAGGTACGGGACGACCACGACGACGAGCAGCGCGACGACCGCGACGACGCCGATCCCGATCCGGCCCGGGGTCTGCACGCTGCCGCCGGGGACGATCGCGGCCAGGAACGAGCCGAGCGCGACGATCACGATGAGCAGGGCCGTCGGCCAGACGAGCGTGATCCAGTGCGGGTGCAGGTGCTTGACGACACGCTCGTCGTCGGCGAGCAGGCTGTCCGGGTACGCCACGGGGACAAGCATGGCGGACTCGGTGGCCCGCGTCACGGGATAGCGCTCAGCCGGTCGGTGCCGGCCGGACGCCGGTGACGTCGCCGGCCGAGACCGGTACGTCCCCGTCGTCGGTGCGGACAACCAGGCGGCCGGAGGGGTCGAGGCCGGTCGCCGTGCCGGCCAGCGTGCCACCGTCCGGGAGCTGGACCAGCACCGCGCGGCCGATCGTGTCGCAGACCTCCTCGTACGCGGGGCCGAGCGCGTCGGGGTCGCGGGCCCAGCCCGCGTAGCGGTCGGCGAGGGTACGCAGGATCGCCCGCAGCAGCGGGTCGCGGTCGGTGCACTCGGCGCCCTCGGTGGCCAGCGAGGCGGCGCCGGCGGGCAGCTCGTCGCGCCGGGTGCTCACGTTGAGACCGATGCCGACCACGACCGCGTCGCCGGCGGCCTGGGCGAGGATGCCGCCGACCTTGGCCGGCTCGCCCGCCGGGTCGCGACCGAGCAGCAGGTCGTTGGGCCACTTCAGGCGCGGCTCGACCGCGCAGAGCCTGGCCACCGCCTGCTGCACGGCCAGCCCGGCGAGCAGCGGGATCCAGGTCAGCCGGTGCACCGGGACGGCCGGCCGCAGCAGCACCGAGAACAGCAGGCCGGCCCGCGGCGGCGAGGTCCAGATCCGGTCGAGCCGGCCGCGGCCGGCGGTCTGCGTCTCGGCGACCAGCACGGTGCCCTCCGGCGCGCCGCGGCGCGCGGCCTCGGCCAGATCGTCGTTGGTGGAGCCGGTCTCGGCGATCACGGTCAGCGCGGCGACGAAGCTGCCCGGCCGTACCAGCGCCCCGTGCAGCTCCTGCTCCGACAGCGGCGGCCGGCTCAGGTCGGCCCACGGACTCGTCACCAGTATCAGGCTAGACCGGGCTCAGGTGACCTTCGGCAGGACCGGGCCGGGCTCGCGGTCGCGCAGCACGCCGGCCCATACCCCGGTGCCGTACGCGAGGTCGTCCGCGAACCGGAGCGCCGCCCACGCCAGCGGGTGCTGGTCGGCGGAGCGGCCGTGCCGGGTCCGGACCAGCCGCACCGCGACCGCGGCCACGGTGACCCGGCGGGCCGTCCGGCTTCCCGCGGACGCGGCCAGCAGCGCCGGCAGCCACGGCCGGGCCGCGGCCTCGGCCAGCCCGAGCAACGTCCATCCGAGGCCGGCGCCGGTCAGCCGGGCCGCCTCCGCGGCCCGGCCCGGCCCGGCCGGCAACCGGCTCCACAGGCCGACCGCGGTCAGCGCGGTGCAGGCCGCGGCCCAGTCCGGCCGGCGCGCGGCCAGGCAGGCCAGCGCCGGCACCGACCACCGGCTGACCACGACCGGGGCGAGCCGGCCGGGGTGCCGGGCGGCGAGCGCGGCGCCGCTGCGGCCGTACCCGAACCGCTGCGCGGACCAGCGGGCGAACCCGGGCCGGGTCTCGTGCTCGACCACCACCCGCGGCTCGTACCGGACCCGGTGGCCGGCCTCGGCGACCCGCCAGACCAGGTCGACGTCCTCGCCGACCCGCATGGTCTCGTCGAAGCCCGGGCCGAGCGCATCCCGGCGGCATAGCAGCACGGCGGCGGGCAGGTAGCCGATCCGGGCGCCGGGGGCGACCGGGCCGGCCGCGCCGCCGAGGTCGAGCGGCCCGGAGCCGGCCTCGAACCGGGCCAGCGCCCCCGGTCCGCCGGCGCCGAAGATCCGCGGACCGGCGATCGCGGTGCCGTCGGCGAGCACCGGGAGCAGGCCGTCCAGCCAGCCGGCCGGCAGCCGGCAGTCGGAGTCGACGAAGGCGACCAGCGGCGTGCTGGCCGCGGCCAGCCCGGTGTTCCGCGCCGCTGCCGGCCCGCCGTTGACCGCCCGGGCCACCAGCTCGGCGCTGTGCCCCGCCGCCACCGCGGCCACCGCCTCCGGATCGTGCGACCCGTCGTCCACCACGACCAGCCGAGATCCCCGCCCGTCCCGGACGGTGGCCAGGCAGCGGTCGAGGGCGTCCGGGCGGTCGCGGGCCGGGACCACCACCGTGACGTCGGCGGCCGTCCAGGGGGACGTCTCCGGCCGGACCACGGCCAGCCCGTACGCGTGCAGCCGGGCGGCCAGCGCGGTCTCGGCCGGGCCGGTCGGGGAGGCCCCCGGCCGCCGCCAGCGCGTCACCACCCGCGCCGCGGCCGGGTTGAGCCGCAGCACCCGCACCGGCTGCCCGCCGACGAGCAGCCCGCCGGAGCGTCCCGCATGCAGCCGGGCGCTCGGGTCCAGCTCGATCGGCACCCGGACAGTGTGCGCCGCCGCGACCGTCCAGGTGACGGAGCGGGGCGCGGCGAGATGGGCGGCGTCGGTGGTCCGCAGGCCCGGCGGGCGCCCTACTGGTACGAGATCATGCTCGGGGTCGGCTTGCGGGTCATGGTCTGCGCCGGGGTGAGCACCGGCGAGTCCTCGTCGTAGAAGTTCTTCCAGCCGAACGGCACGCCCTTCGGCGCCGCGCCGACCACCGCGGCCCAGGTCTCGTCCTTGTTGCCGGTCGGGCCCTGGCCGTCCATGTGGATGAGCAGCTGCACCGAGTCGCGGTCGTGCTCGAGCGGCTCGTCGTCGCCGATCATGGACAGTCGGAACTCGTGGATGACGAACAGCTTCTGCGGCAGCGTGTACTTCGCGGTCAGGTCGGCGAGCCAGCGGTAGACCGAGTTGATCTCCGACGCTCTGGCGCTGCCGATCTGCCGCAGCGGCAGCTGGCTGTCGGTGATCCGCCACTCGGGGTCGAGCGCCAGCCCGACGTGCGGGTGCCGCAGCAGCGGCTCGTAGAGCTTGGCCTGGTCGAGGAAGTTGGCGCGGCCGGGCTGCAGGTCGAGCACGACGTACATGCCGGCCTTCCCGGCCTCGACCACCCAGGGCTCGAGCATGCTGACCGGCGCCTCGTACGAGTAGTCGCCGCCGTCGCCCGGGTTGGCCTGCGCGACCGTGGCGATGACCTCGAACGCCGGCACCACCGGGGTCGAGCCGGACAGCGCCCGGTACGGCGCGGCCAGCCGCTTGGCCCGGGCGATCGCCTGCGGCAGCGGCTGCTCGCCGAGCACGCCGAGCGCGCCGGTGCCGGGATGGCCGTACATGGCGACCAGGCGCCGGCCGGGCAGCACGACCTGGCCGCCGCCGGGAAGCTGCACGCCGGTGGCGGCGGTGGCGACCCGGGCGGCCAGCCGGGCGGTCGGGCCGAACGTGCTGCCGGCCGCGACCACGTGCGCCGGCTTGGCCCGGGCCAGCGCGGCGATCGCGGTGCGGTCGGCGCGCGGGTCGGTGCCGGCGACCGGGACGACCTGCGCACCGGCGGCCTCGCCGGTCGCGGTGGCGGCCGCCGCGCTCGCCTTGGCCGCCGCGTCCACCAGGACCGTCGTACCGGCGGCCGGGTCGGGGCGGCCGGTCTCGGGCAACCTCGCCGGGTCGGTGACCACGGTGGCGCCCGCGGACCCGATCCGGTCGGCCACGCCGGTCCCGAGCGCGAGCACGCTGCCCGCCTGGAGCCGCGCCACCTCACGTCCGGCCGGATCCGCCGCCGCCGCGGACCCGTCCGCCCCCGGCGTCCCGCCAGCACCGGAACTGGGACCACCGCCCCCGCCGGCCGCGCTGCCGGGTGCCGCGCTGCCGGGTGCCGCGCTGCCGGGTGCCGCGCTGCCGGGTGCCGCGCTGCCGGGTGCCGCGCTGCCGGGTGCCGCGCTGCCGGGTGCCGCGCTGCCGGGTGCCGCGCTGCCGGGTGCCGCGCTGCCGGGTGCCGCGCTGCCGGGTGCCGCGCTGCCCGGTGCCGCGGCCGGGATCGCGCCGGGACCGTCGTCGAGGAGCAGGGGCACCCCGCGCCGCTCGGCCTCGCCGGCGCCGGTGGCGACCGCGGCCGGGTCGGTGGCCAGCGCGACCACCACGGCCGGCGCCGAGGCGAACAGGCTCCGGCTCACCGCCGCGGCGACCTCGGCCGGCGTCCGCCCGGGCGCGACCGTCGTCGCCGCGGTCGCCCGGACCAGCGTGGCCGCCGGCGGCGGACCGTCACCGGAGCTGGCACTGGAAGCGGGCGGTGGGCCGTCCGACCCCGCCGCCCGGTCCCCGGTGCAGCCGGCCGCCAGCAGCGCCCCGGCCACCAGGATCGCGGACACCGTCCCACGTCTGCTCCTCATCGTCGGGCAGTATGCCCCGGGCGCCCGACGGCGCCCGAACCAAGCGGAGAGAAAGGTCGCCATGACCCAGACGACGCCCCGGTCGGACAGCAACTGGCTTGCCGACGAGGAACTGGACGCCGCCCGGCAGCGGCTGCCCATCCTGTACGTGGACGCCATCCCGGTACGGGTTGACGGCCAAGGCGTGGTCACGTCGATCGGCCTGCTGCTGCGGGTGACCGGGGAGGGCCGGATCGCCCGCGCGCTGGTGTCCGGCCGGGTGCTCTACCACGAGCGGGTGCGTTCGGCCCTGCTCCGGCACCTGGAGAAGGACCTCGGCCCGCTGGCGCTTCCGAGGGTGCCGCCGGCGCCGCAGCCGTTCACGATCGCCGAGTACTTCCCCACGCCCGGGGTGACGGCGTTCCACGACCCGCGCCAGCACGCGGTCTCGCTGGCGTACGTGGTGCCGGTCGAGGGGGACTGCGCGCCGCAGCAGGACGCGCTGGAGCTGACCTGGTTCACCCCGCAGGAGGCGCGGGACGAGAGCCTGCTCGCCGAGATGATCGGCGGCCAGGGCGTCCTGCTGCAGATGGGCCTGGCGCACGTCGGCGTGTAAATGACTCGGCCCGGTCTCGTACCGTTCGGGCGTGGAGCCTGACATCCGCATCGACGGGCTGGCGAAGACCTTCCGGGTGCCCGAACGGGAGGGCGGTCTGCGGGCCTCGCTGCGCAGCCTGGTCCGGCGGACCACCAGGGACGTCGCCGCGGTCGCCGGAATCGGTTTCACGGTGCAGCCGGGCGAGGTGGTCGGCTTCCTCGGCCCGAACGGTGCCGGCAAGACCACCACCCTGAAGATGCTCTCCGGGCTGCTGTTCCCCACCGCCGGCGACGTGCGGGTGCTCGGCCACGTCCCGTCCCGCCGCGAGCACGCGTTCCTGCGCCGGATCACGCTCGTCATGGGCAACCGCAACCAGCTGCAGTGGGACCTGCCCGCGCTGGACTCGTACGAGATGAACCGCGCGATCTACCGGATCCCGGAGCCGGACTTCCGGCGCACCCGGGACGAGCTCATCGAGCTGATGGACATCGGCGACGAGGTCCGCAAGCCGGTGCGCAAGCTCTCGCTCGGCGAGCGCATGAAGGCGGAGATCACCGGCGCGCTGCTGCACTCCCCGCAGGTGCTGTTCCTGGACGAGCCCACGATCGGGCTCGACGTGACGATGCAGAAGCGGATCCGGTCCTTCCTCGCCGAGTACAACGCCCGCCACGGCGCCACCGTGCTGCTGACCAGCCACTACATGGCCGACGTGCAGGCGCTGTGCAAGCGGGTGATCGTGATCGACAACGGCCGGATCCTCTACGACGGCGGCCTGCGCGAGCTGTCCAGCCGGTACGCGCAGCGCCAGACCATCACCGCCACCGTCGGCACGGTCGACCCGGCCGTGTTCGGCTCGTACGGGGAGCTGGTCGGCGTGGACGGCGAGCGGGTCACGCTCCGGGTGGACAAGGACCGATCGGCCGCGGTCGCCGGCCGGCTGCTGACCGAGCACGGGGTCACCGACCTGACCATCGAGGACCCGCCGGTCGAGGATGTGATCGAGCAGGTCTTCGCCGCCGGTGCGGTGGGAGCGCGGCCGCGGTGAAGGGCCTGCCGGGGCTGTACGCGGTGGTGATGAAGGCCGCCGTGCAGACGCAGTTCCAGTACCGGACCGCGAACTACGCCTACATGCTCGGGATGGTCGCCGAGCCGGTGGTCTACCTCGTGGTGTGGTCGGCGGTGGCCGACTCGCGCGGCGGGTCGGTCGACGGCATCACGTCGGGCGAGTTCGCGGCGTACTACATCGTCTGGACGCTGGTCCGGAACATGAACATCGTGTTCACGCCGTACGGGTGGGAGCACCGGATCCAGCAAGGCGAGCTGTCCGGGATGCTGCTGCGGCCGGTGCACCCGATCCACTACGACCTGGCCTACTTCGCCGGCTGGAAGGTCGTCGTGGTCGTGCTGTGGATCCCGATCGCGGCGGTGCTGTCGATCGCGTTCCGGCCGACGTTCCACATCACCCCGCTGCACGTCGTCGTGTTCCTGGTCGCGATCTGGGGCGCGTACCTGATCCGGTCGATGCTGCTCTGGGTGCTCGGGATGATCACGTTCTGGACCACCCGGGTCAGCGCGATCTACGACACGTACTTCACCGCCGAGCTGCTGCTGTCCGGCCGGCTGGTGCCGCTGGCGCTGCTGCCGGTGTGGGCCGGGACGCTCGCGGACGTGCTGCCGTTCAAGTACACGTTCGGCTACCCCATCGAGGTGCTGGCCGGATCGCTGTCGACCAGGGAGCTGTTCGTCGGGCTCGGCGTCCAGGCCATCTGGATCGCCGTCGGGGTGCTGCTGGTCGCGGCGGTGTGGCAGGTCGGTGTGCGCCGGTACGGCGCGGTGGGCACGTGAGCGCGCTGCGCCTGGCCGGCACGTTCCTGCGGATCGGCATCCTCAACGAGCTGCAGTACCGGGTGAACTTCGCGTTCAGCCTGGTGCAGTCGCTGATCTCGGTCGGCACCTCGATCGCGGTGCTGGCGCTGGTGTTCGGCAACACCGACTCGCTGCACGGCTGGACGGCCGGGGAGCTGCTGGTCGTCATGGGCGTGTACGTGCTGGTCGGCGGGCTGATCAAGATGATCGTGCAGCCGAACATGCAGCAGCTCATGGAGGACGTGCAGCAGGGGACGCTCGACTTCGTGCTGACCAAGCCGGCCGACGTGCAGCTGCTGGTCAGCGTGCGCCGGGTCCAGCTCTGGCAGGGCGTCGACATCCTGGTCGGTGGCGCGCTCGTCGTCGTCGCGACCGTGCGGTTGCCCGGCTCGGTGTCGGTGCCGGACGTGCTGGCGTTCGCGCTGGCGCTCGGGCTCGGGTCGGTGGCGATCTACTGCTTCTGGCTGCTGCTGTCCACGGTGGCGTTCTGGGTGACCCGGCTCGACCCGATCGTCGAGCTGTTCGACGGGATGTACCAGGCCGGGCGGTGGCCGGTGTCGGTCTACCCCGGCTGGCTGCGGGTCGGCTTCACGGTCCTGGTCCCGCTCGCGTTCGCGGTCACCGTCCCGGCCTCGGCTCTGGCCGGCCACTCCTCCGGCTGGCTGCTCGGCGGCTCGGTCGTCTTCACCGTCGCCCTCGCCGCCTTCACGCGCTGGATCTGGCGGCTGGCCCTGCGCCGCTACTCCGGCGCCTCGTCCTGACGCGCTGCCGTCGCGTCGGCGCGGGACCTGGGCCAGGGCACGATCAGCCACCCCCGACCCACCGTCGCGACGCGCCCCGCGCGTAGGGTCCGCTGGGTGGCGGATATCGATGCGCAGTTGTTGTTGTGCGACGCGGCTGTTGCCGATCCCGGCGGGAAGCTGCACATGCTCGGAGCGGGCTGGTCGATCACCGGCTCGCCGACCTCTCCGCAGGCCGTCGCCGTGATGCTGAAGATTCCGTGGGACCGGGCGAACCAGCGGCTTGCGCTGGTGCTGCGGCTGGTGGACTCCGACGGGCGACCCGTCGCGCTCGCGACGCCGGAGGGCATGCAGGAGATCACGATGGGCGGGGACATCGAGGCGGGTCGGCCGCCGGGAGTTCCGCCGGGCAGCCCGCTCGACGCGGCGCTCGCGTTCAGCGTGCCGTCGTTGCCGCTGCCGCCGGGGCGCTACCAGTGGCGGCTCGACGTCGGCGAGGACACCTTCACGGCGGGGTTCCAGGTGGCCGGCGTCAACTGATGCCCGCGGTCGTGTCGAGGTGCTGGAGGAGGTCGTAGGCGACGCGTTCGACCGACTTGTGCCGCCACTCGGCCGCCCGGTAGACGCAGGCGATCAGGCCGGAGCGGTGCACCCGGCGGAAGTCGCCGAAGACGAACGCGTACCGGCCCTTGGTGTGGTCGGTCGCGCCGTCGGTCAGCCCGAGGTACCAGCCCGCGTACTCGTCCCAGC
This sequence comes from uncultured Actinomycetota bacterium, assembly GCA_963803135.1. Taxonomy (GTDB): domain Bacteria; phylum Actinomycetota; class Actinomycetes; order Mycobacteriales; family CADCTP01; genus CADCTP01. The sequence continues at coordinate 263,304 of CAWDLH010000003.1, forward strand.
CGTGCCGGTCCAGGTACGCGTTCTGGTCGGCCGCGCTCGGCTGCACCGACCCCCAGTCGCTGTCCAGCACGTACTGCTTCGCGTCGATGCGGGCCCGGGCCTGGTCGACGCCGGCCGGGTTCACCTCGTACTTCGCCATCCGGAGATCCTGGCCCGGTCCGGGTCGGGAGTCCACGACCCGGACCGGGCCACCCGCTCAGTGCCGGCCGAAGAGTGGGGCCAGCGAGTTGACCGACGCGTCCCGGCTGGTCAGCGGGGCCAGGTGGTAGCGGGCCTCGATCGTGGCGAGGATCGAGGTGGTGTCGGCCGGCAGCGAGCTGACCCGCGGCCCGCGCAGCAGCGGGGAGACCACCAGGGCCGGGATCCGCGTCCCCGGGCCCCACCGGTCGGACACGCCGGCCCGGGTCGGCGGCGGCACGTGGTCCCACTGCCCGCCGAACTCGTCGTAGGTCACCACGACCGCGGTCGAGTCCGCCTCCGGGCTCGCCTCGATGGCCTTGAGCAGGTCGACGAGGTGCTGCTCGCCGGCGGTGACGCTGGCGTACCCGGGGTGCTCGTTCTCCTCGCCGACCGGCTTGACGAAGCTCACCGCCGGCAGCGCGCCGATCTTCACCTGGTGCAGGAAGTCCTGCTCGTCGCGCAGGTGCGCGGCGCGCGCGGCGGTGCCCGGCGCGTACTCGGCGAAGTAGTTCAGCGGCTGGTGGTGGAACTGGAACAGCGCGTCCGGGCAGTTCGGGTAGACCGCGGTGGTCAGGTGCTGCGGGTCGGTGCAGGTGCCCGGGGTGCTGCCGTTGGTCCAGCCGCGCCCGTCCACGTTGCCGTTGGCGTTGTCCCAGCCACCGGAGTACCAGGCCCAGGACACGTCCGCCGCCGAGAGCCTGGTGCCGATGTTCGGGTACGTCTGCGGCGGCAGCCGGTTGGCGTCCGGTGTCCCCGGCGCGAACGGCTGGTACGGCGGCTGGATCGTGTTGATCGACCAGTCGCCGCACACGGTGCCGGCCGGCGGCGTGGGCTGGCCCGGGCGGACCAGGCAGCTGCCGTCGGGGTTGGCCGCCTGGGTCAGTGCCGCGTCCTTGAGCCCGGTCGTCGGGTGCAGCAGCGTGTTGGCCGGGAAGCCGTCGGCGCCGACCACGGAGTGCAGGTCGGCGCTGCTGCCGTCGGCGACCGCGTTCGGGAAGACCGGCGTCCGCGCTGCGACCAGCCACTGGTGGTTGAGGTACGACCCGCCGAACGCGCTCTGGAAGAAGTCGTCGAGCACGACGCTGCGGGGGGCGTGCTTGCCGGTGAGGTACTGGTAGACGGGCAGCTGCCGGGTGTCGTAGAAGCCCTGGGTGAGCCCGGCCGCGTCGCTGCCGGCGGTGTAGCGGTCCATCCGGCCGCCGTCGATCTGGTACTGCTCGTTGTAGAAGCGGTGCACCAGGTCGCGGGTGCAGCCACCGGGCTCGCCGGTGCCTTTCAGCACCCCGTTCGGGGCGAAGACGCCCGGCACCGGACAGGTCGTGTCGGTCGGCGCGATGTACGCGTCGATCGGGAACGGCCGGTTGCGGAAGTGGCTGTCGAATGCCGTCCCTGCCGGGATCGTCCCGGTGCAGACCGGGCTCAGCGGCGGCACCGTGAGGTTGACGTCCAGCTGCAGCAGGCAGTCGTACGGGGTGCGCGCGGCGTCCGGCCCGACCTGGGTCGAGCGCGGCGTGCGGGCCGGGTTGCGGGCCAGGCCGTTCACGCCGGGCCACATCCCGAACAGGTTGTCGAAGCTGTGGTTCTCCTCGTAGATCACCACGATGTGGTCGACGCGCTTCAGGCCGCCCGGGGGGCCACCGGGATGCGCCAGCGCGGTGCCGGGAAGGCCCAGGCCGATCAGCGCGGCGGTGGCGAGCAGGGTGGTGAGACGTCGACCGGTACGCATGGTCCCTCCAGTCCGGGCGGCGTTGCCCTCCCGGAGTCTTAGCGTGCCCACAGCCGCCGCACAAGATGTCAGCGGACCGCGATCAGCATGTCCCCCCGGCGCGGCACGAGCTCGCCGATGACCGGGTGGCCCGGGATCTCGCCGGCGAGCAGCAGGCCGCCGGAGGTCTGCGCGTCGGCCAGCAGCAGGGCCTCGTCCTCGGGCACCTCGAGCGACGCGTACGGGCGGACCCAGTCGAGGTTGCGCCGGCTGCCGCCGGACACGTAGCCGTCCCGCAGCGCCTCCCGGGCGCCGGCCAGGTAGGGCACCGCGGCCGCGTCCACCACCGCGGTCACGCCGCTGGCCCGGGCCAGCTTGAGCAGGTGCCCGAGCAGCCCGAACCCGGTCACGTCGGTGGCCGCGCGGATCCCGGCCTCCACCGCGGCCGCGGCGGCGTCCCGGTTGAGCGTGGTCATCGCCTCGACCGCCTGCGGGAAGGCCTCGCCGGTCGCCTTGTGCCGGCTGTTGAGCACGCCGATGCCGAGCGGCTTGGTCAGCGTCAGCGGCTCGCCGGCGCGGCCGGCGTCGTTGCGCATCAGCGCGAACGGGTCGACCAGCCCGGTCACCGCCATGCCGTACTTCGGCTCCGGGTCGTCGACGCTGTGCCCGCCGGCGACGTGGCAGCCGGCCGCCGTGGCCACGTCCAGCCCGCCGCGCAGCACCTCGGCCGCGACCGGGAACGGCAGCACGTCCCGCGGCCAGCACAGCAGGTTGACCGCGACCAGCGGGGTGCCGCCCATCGCGTACACGTCGGACAGCGCGTTGGCGGCCGCGATCCGGCCCCAGTCGTACGGGTCGTCGACGACCGGGGTGAAGAAGTCGGCGGTCGAGACCAGCATCGTGCCGCCGGGGATCCGCACCACCGCGGCGTCGTCGCCGGCGTCCAGGCCGACGAGCAGCTCGGCGGCCGGGTCGACCGGGTGGCGCCCGGTCAGCGCCGCCACCGCCTCCTCGAGCTCACCGGGCGGGATCTTGCAGGCACAGCCACCGCCGTGCGCGTACGAGGTCAGCCTGTCCACCGGACTATCGTGCCCGGCGGAGGCGTACGGGCGCCTGGTGGCCCCCGCGGTCTTCAACACCGTCGTGGCCCGCCCAGCGGGTCAGGGGGGTTCGATTCCCCTCCGCCTCCGCGCGACCGCGCCGCCGCAGCCCGGGCAACCCCGGCCGCGGCGGCGCCGGCCGTCACGGGAACAGCGGCAGCAGGGCGACCCGCTTGCCCCGCTCGCCCTTGATCGTGTCCGCGTCGCCGCCGACCCACAGCCCGCTGGCGGTGCCCTGCCCGCCCGGGTTGGGCAGCATCGCCGACCAGCCGCCGCCGCGGCCGGTGGTCGCGCCGTCGTTCCAGCCCGACACCGACATGCCGCTGGTGTACGTGGCGGCGATGGCGCCGAGGCCGTAGTGGATGTGGCCGACGAAGTTGACCTTCTTGCCGAACCGGTAGACCGCGTGGTCGAGCTCCCGGAAGTGCCCGCCGACGTAGACGTGCTGGCCGGTCACCCGGACGCTGAGGAAGGTGTCCCCGCCGCTGTAGTTGATCCAGACCGGCCGGGCGTCGGTGTTGTCGTCGTTGGTCCACCGGCTCACCGAGTCGCAGATCGCCGGGAACGGCCGGTCACCGCCGGTCGTGCCGAGCGCCCACCAGGTGCCGTCCGGCGCCCAGTCCACGTCGCGGACGTAGACCGGCAGCGAGGCGCCGCACGGGTTGGCGCCGACCCCGAGCTGGCTGGCCCGCAGGTGGAACGGGCTGTACCAGGCCGCGACCGCCGCGGCCCCGGTCGAGGAGACGTTGAGCACCGCGACCTGGTAGCGCTCGTGCCCCTGGACGCTCCTGAAGTTGCCGATGATCACCGCGCGCTTGCAGTTGGGGCTCGGCGCGATCCTGGTGACCCGGGTCGGGCCGGCGGTCGAGCTGGAGGTGCCGCTGATCCCGAGGTTGACCTCGTTCGTGACCGCGCCCGTGGTCGGGTCGAGGCTGACGAGGGCGGTCCGGTTCACCCCGCCGACCTGGGTGAAGTCACCGGCGACCCAGAGGTGGCCGCAGAAGTACTTCACGTCGTAGACCCTGGCGGTCTTGTTGTCCGAGCCGATCCGCGGGTTGAACTGGGTGAACTGCTTGTTCGTCGCCACGTCCCAGCGGACCAGGCCCTTGGTCGCCACCCCGTTCAGCTGCTTGAACTCGCCGCCGAACCAGACCGCGGTGCCGAACGTGCTGCGCTCGACCGCCTGCACCTGGCCGTCCACGACCCGGCCGGTCGTGCCGGTGAACATCGGCCGGAAGTCCTGGCGCACCGCGCCGGTCTTCGCGTTGAACGAGATCGCGTTGCCGTACGAGCCGGTCTGGCCGGTCGTCTTGTCGGTGACCGAGTCCATGATCCCACCGGCCCAGACCGTGTCGCCGATCCTGGCGATGTCCCGGACCCGCCGGCAGCTGTCGTCGGCCACGTCGTCGCTGAGGCAGGCGGCGCCGTTGATGACCGGTGTGTAGTCGACCGGGTTGTCGCTCACCAGGCTCGGCAGCGCCGGGGTGGCGCCGCCGCTCGGCGTGAGCAGGCTGATCCCCAGGACGGCGGCGATGCCGGTGACCCCCACGGCCACGGCGACTCGTGCTCGCTTCACGTGATGTCCCTGTCGCTCGAAGTACGGGCGTTCCCCCCGGGGAAGTCCCGCGGACGGCGCTACCTACGGCCGGGCACCCTACGGCGAATGCGGTCGGTGTGGACCAGATCCACGGCCCGTCTCCGGTACGTCACCCGGACGGGTAATGCACCGCGCCTCGCCCCGGACGACGGAATCGTTCAAGATCATCCGTTTGGCCGCCGGCCGTACCGGCTAGGTGCAGTAAGGACGGGTGCGACGCGGCGCCCGTCGAGCGGAGGGAGCTGTCATGGCCGGGAACAAGGCGGTCGCGTACGAGGGACCGGGCCGGGTGGAGGTCCACGACATCGACTATCCGACATTCGAGCTCAAGGACGGGCCGGGGGTGAACCCGGCCAACGTCGGTCGCAAGCTGCCGCACGCGGCGATCCTGAAGAACGTCGCCACCAACATCTGCGGCAGCGACCAGCACATGGTCCGCGGCCGCACGACGGCGCCGGAGGGGTTGGTGCTCGGGCACGAGATCACCGGCGAGGTGGTCGAGGTCGGCCCGGGCGTGGAGTTCATCAAGGTCGGCGACCTGTGCTCGGTGCCGTTCAACATCTCCTGCGGGCGCTGCCGCAACTGCAAGGAGGGCAAGACCGGAATCTGCGAGAACGTCAACCCGGACCGCCCCGGCTCCGCGTACGGCTACGTGGACATGGGTGGCTGGGTCGGCGGCCAGGCCCAGTACGTCGTGGTGCCGTACGCGGACTGGAACCTGCTGAAGTTCCCCGACAAGGACCAGGCGATGGCGAAGATCCTCGACCTGGCCATGCTGTCGGACATCTTCCCGACCGGCTACCACGGCTGCGTGAGCGCGGGCGTCGGCACCGGGTCGACGGTCTACGTCGCCGGCGCCGGACCGGTCGGGCTGGCCGCGGCGGCGAGCGCGCAGCTGCTCGGGGCGGCGGTCGTCATCGTCGGCGATCTCAATGCCGAGCGGCTGGCTCAGGCCCGCAGCTTCGGCTGCGAGACGGTGGACGTCTCTCAGGGCGAGCCGAAGGACCAGATCGAGCAGATCCTCGGTGAGCCCGAGGTCGACTGCGGCGTCGACGCGGTTGGCTTCGAGGCCCGTGGGCACGGTGCCGACTCGTCGTCGGAGCAGCCGGCCACGGTGCTCAACTCGCTGATGGAGATCACCCGCGCCGGCGGCGCGCTCGGCATCCCCGGCCTGTACGTGACCGGCGACCCGGGCGCGGCCGACGACGCGGCCAAGGTCGGCTCGCTGTCGATCCGGCTCGGCCTCGGCTGGGCCAAGTCGCACGCGTTCGTCACCGGCCAGTGCCCGGTGATGCGCTACAACCGCAAGCTGATGCAGGCGATCCTGCACGACCGGGTGCAGATCGCGAAGGCGGTCAACGCGACGCCGATCCCGATCGACCAGGCACCGCAGGGCTACGCGGACTTCGACAAGGGCGCGGCCCGCAAGTACGTCCTCGACCCCAACGGAGAGCTCGCCGGCGCGTCCGCGAGCTGAGAAACCGCGCAAGCGGGCCCGACCACGGCGGTCGGGCCCGCTTCCCGGCAGAAGCACCGATCGGCCCCACGGCGACCCACCGTGTCGGTACAATCGTTGACACAGAACGGGGCCGCTACGGGGAGGCGGGCATGAATGTTCTCAACCGGGTCGGTGGTGCGCTCCTGCTGCTGGGACTGGGCATCGCCGTGATCATCGGGTTCCAGTCGCCGACCGGCCGGCAGTTCTGGGACGGCATCTGGCAGGCCGGGTCCACGATCGTCGACTACGCGCGCACCCAGATTCTCAGGCTCAACGGAACGTCGGTCGCGGGCGACTGGCGCGCAGCGATCGGAATCGTGGCGGTCGTCCTCATCCTGCTGTTCATCGTGTTGAAGAAGCCGATCTCGTTCCGGCTGTTCACGACACTCCTGGTCCTCGGGGTGGTCGCCGCGTTCATCCTCTACAACCCGTCGGTCGTGAGCTGAGTCAGCGCTCGGCGAGCAGGTCCTCGAACGGGGTCGGGTCGGCGAACGGGTCCGGTGCCGCCGCCGGCGCGCGGGAGGTCAGCAGGTCGGCCAGCTCGCCCGCGGCGCGCTCGATCCGGGCGGACAGCGGGGTGGCGGTGCCGTCGGACCAGCCGCCGGCCCAGTCCTCCGGCGCGGCGAACACGCCGGTCGGCACGGTCAGCGCGCGCAGGTATGAGAACAGCGGGCGCAGCGCGTGCTCGATCACCAGCGAGTGCCGCGCCGTGCCCGCGGTCGCCGCGAGCAGCACCGGCTTGCCGGCCAGCGCGTCCGGGTCGAGCACGTCGACGAAGGTCTTGAACAGCCCGCTGTACGAGGCCGCGAACACCGGCGTCACCGCGACCACCGCGTCGGCGGCGGTCACGGTCCGGATCGCGTCCCGCAGCTCGCCGGCCGGGAAGCCGGTGACGACCGCGTCGGCCAGCGCCCGGGCGTGCTCGCGCAGCTCGATGATCTCGACCTGCGCCGGCACGCCCCGCGACCGCAGCGCCGCGCCCATCGCCGCGGCCAGCCGGTCGGCCAGCATCCGGGTGGACGAGGGCGAGCCGACCCCGGCCGCGATCACCGCGATCCTGCGGGTCGTCATCGAGCCGCCTCGGCGGCGAGCTCGGCGGCCGCGCCGGCGACCAGCGAGGCGTGCGTCGGCGGCTCCTCCGGCACGCCGGCCGGCCGCAGCGCCGCGAACTCCGCGCGCAGCACCGGCACGACCTGCTCGCCGACGAGGTCGAGCTGCTCCAGCACGGTCTTCAGCGGCAGCCCGGCGTGGTCTACCAGGAACAACTGCCGCTGGTAGTCGCCGACGTAGCCGCGGAAGCCCAGCGTCCGGTCGATGACCTGCTGCGGGCTGCCCACGGTCAGCGGCGTCTCGGCCATGAACTCCTCCAGCGACGGGCCGTGCCCGTACACCGGGGCGTTGTCGAAGTACGGCCGGAACTCGCGCACCGCGTCCTGGCTGTTCGGCCGGATGAAGACCTGGCCGCCGAGGCCGACGACCGCGTGCTCGGCCGGTCCGTGCCCGTAGTGCTCGAACCGGCGCCGGTAGAGCTCCACCATCCGCTGGGTGTGCTCCTTCGGCCAGAAGATGTGGTTGGAGAAGAACCCGTCGCCGTAGTACGCGGCCTGCTCGGCGATCTCCGGGGACCGGATCGAGCCGTGCCATACGAACGGCGGCACCGCGTCCAGCGGCCGCGGCGTCGACGTGAAGCCCTGCAGCGGCGTGCGGAACCGGCCCTCCCAGTCGACGTCCTCCTCCCGCCACAGCCGGCGCAGCAGCGCGTAGTTCTGCACGGCCAGCGCGATGCCGTCGCGGATGTCCTGGCCGAACCAGGGGTAGACCGGACCGGTGTTGCCCCGGCCGAGCATGAGGTCGACGCGCCCGCCGGCGAGGTGCTGCAGCATCGCGTAGTCCTCGGCGATCTTCACCGGGTCGTTGGTGGTGATGAGCGTGGTCGCGGTGGACAGCAGCAGCCGGTCGGTCTGGCCGGCCAGGTAGCCGAGCAGCGTGGTCGGCGAGGACGGTACGAACGGCGGGTTGTGGTGCTCGCCGGTGGCGAACACGTCGAGGCCGACCTCCTCGGCCTTGCGGGCGATCGTGAGCATCGCCTGGATCCGCTCGGCCTCGGTCGGCTCCCGCCCGGTGGTCGGGTCGGGCGTGATGTCGCCGACCGAGAACACCCCGAACTGCATGGCGGACTCCTCAGATAGTTGCTTCTGCAATTACCTCTCTTCAACGGAGCCGCCGGCGGCGTCATTCCCCGGGCCGGCGCCGGCCTAGAGTGCGGCGGTGGTGCTGAGCGGGCGGGATCTCGACGCCGCGCTCGATGCGGTGCTGGGGTCCGGCGCGGAGCTGGCACCGGCGGTCGCGGCGCTGTCGGCGGCGTACCGGTCCGGCCGGCGACCGGGGGCGGTCCTCGGCACCGAGGCCGCCGCCCGGGCGTACGCGGCCTTCCGGATGCCGGCGACGTTCGCCGCGGTCCGCGCGGCGCTGCGGGCCGCCCCGGGTCTCCGCCCGGCCACGCTGCTGGACGTCGGCGGCGGCACCGGTGCCGCGGTCTGGGCCGCCGCGGCGGTGTTCCCGTCGCTGCGGACCGCGCAGGTGCTGGACGGCTCGACGGCCGCGCTCGGGCTCGGCCGCACGCTGGCGGCGGGGGCGGCGGACCCGGTGCTGGCCGGCACCACCTGGACCCACGCCCGCTGGCCCACCGACCGGCCGGCGGCGGGACGGGCACCCGACCCGGGCGGCGCTCTGCCGGCGGCTGACCTGGTGACGATGGCGTACTTCGTCGGTGAGCTGGCGGCCGGTGAGCAGGTCGCGGTGGTCGCGGCGGCGGCGGACCGGGCGCCGGCCGTCGCGGTGGTCGAGCCGGGCACGCCGGCCGGCTTCCGCGACCTGCTCCGGGCCCGGGACACGCTGATCGAGGCGGGCCTGCGGGTCGTCGCGCCGTGCCCGCACGACCTGGCCTGCCCCTGGGCGGCCGGTCCGGACTGGTGCCACTTCGCCGCCCGGCTACCCCGCTCGGTCCGGCACCGCCAGGTCAAGGGCGGCACGCTGGGCTGGGAGGACGAGAAGTTCGGCTACGTCGTCGCCGTCCGGGGCGGCGGCGGCCGGGCGCCCGGCCGGGTCGTGCGCCACCCGTACCAGCGCAAGGGGCTGGTCGAGCTGACCGTGTGCGCGGCCCGGCCGGGCATCGAGCGGGTCATCGTCTCCAAGCGGCGCGGCCGCGACTACAAGGCCGCCCGCGACGCCGGCTGGGGCGACCCCTGGCCGTCGTGATCACGGCAGCCGGTCCAGGGCCGGCGCCACCGTGTTCGCGAACGAGTACCCCTGCACCTGGTCCCAGTTGACCGACCACGTCATCGCGCCGCGGATGCCGGGCCACGTCGCCGGCGGGTGGAAGCTGCCGCAGCCGACGCCCTGGGCCAGGCAGGTCAGCGCGGACGCGACCACCGACGGCGCGACCGCCCCGCCACCGGCGGCCCGGCTCGACGCCGGCAGGCCCAGCGCGACCTGGTCCGGCCGCAGCCCGCCCTGCAGCTGGATGCAGGCCAGCGCGGTGAGGAAGTCGATCGTGCCCTGCGCGTACACCCGGCCGTCGCAGCCGAGCATCGTGCCGGAGTTGTAGTACTGCGTGTGCACGGTCGTGAGGATGTCCCGGACGTTGAGGGCGAGCTGGAAGTACGCCCCGCTGGTGGACTGCATGTCGATCGTCTGCGGCGCCAGCGTGAGGACGAACCCCGACCCGAACCCCGCGGCCAGCTGGTGCAGCGCCTGGCCCATGAACGTCGGGTTGACGCCGTTCTCCAGGTCGATGTCGACGCCGTCGAACCCGAACCGGCTCAGGATCGACCGCACGCTGGTCGCGAAGTTGTTCGCGCTGGTCGCATCGTTCACCGAGACCGTGCCGAGCTCGCCGCCGACCGACAGCACGACCTTCGCGCCGCGGGCGTGCAGCGTGCTCACGTCGGCGGTGAGGTTGGCGTCGGTGTAGCCGCCGAGCGCGGACGACAGCTGCGGGTCGACCGTGAAGCTCACCCCGCCCGGGGCGCCGGTCGCGGTGGCGAAGGCGATGTCGACCACGTCGTACGCGGCCGGCACGTCCCGCAGGCGCAGGTTCGACGAGCCGTTGACGAAGTCGTGCCAGTAGCCGGTCAGCGTGTGCTTCGGCAGCACCCCGGTGCCGGGCGGGTTCGTCGGCGGTGGCGGCGGCGGGGTGGTCGCCGGCGGCGGGCTCGTCGGCGGCTGGGTCGGCGGTGGCGGGCCGGCGACGACCGCGGCGGCCGTGACCCCGGCCGCCAGTGCTGCCCGCAACGTGCGCATCGCGACTCCTCGTCCGCTCGTTCGCACGGGGTCGCGGCGGCAGCGGGACCACGACCCGTCTGACAACTGGACTAGACCAGACTGGACCAGTTGTCGTCAACCGGCGCGGACGACCGCCGGAGGAGACCCCCGCTCCCCTCCGGCGGCGTACCTCGGGTCAGTCCACCGACACCGGCTGCCGCTCGCGCCGCCGGGACCGGGCCCAGTGGCCGAGCGTCACCAGACCGAAGCCGACGGCGTAGATCAGCACGGTCACCAGCAGGTACGAGAACGGCAGCTGGTCCGGGTCGGTCGGGAACGCGCTCGACCGGTCGTCGATCCAGGACCGCAGCAGGTAGACGTTCTGGAAACTGAACGCGTAGCCGTACACGGCCACGTAGCCGACGTACGCGGCGAGCCGGTTGCGCAGGAACCAGCCCAGCGGGAAGGCGAGCAGGACGGTGACGATCGCGATCACGGCCGGCCGCCTCAGTCCGTGACCAGCGCGCGCCGGTTCGTCGGGGCGAGCACCAGCACGACGCAGATCACCGTGAGCGCGAAGCCGGCGGCGGCGAGCGCCCGCAGGCCCGGGGGGATGTCGACGAAGAACGCCGGGACCGACACCAGCGCGGACAGGATCCGGGTGCCGGCGACGACCCGCAGTGCGGTCCGGTTGCCGGTGCGCCAGGCCGGCACGATCGCGGCCAGCGTGACCACGCCGAGCACGGTGGCGAGCACCAGCACCGCAAACGGCGGTCCCTCCTCGCCGTCCGGGGTCGGGGCGAGGATCGAGAGGACGTCGCTGGCGGCGAGCAGCCCGGCGAGCACCAGGCCGATCTTGTTGCGCAGGGTGAGAGGCATCGCGGGCTCCTCGGTCGGGTCGGGCCGCCGGTCGCGGCGTCGGACCCACCGTGACGTCCCGCGCGGTCCCGCGGATGAGCGCACGTCCATCAGGATCCGGGAAATCCTCCCGGCCCGGGCGGGAATGCGTTCCCATCCGCGAGCGCCTGCACGGCGGGATGATGACGCGGTGACCGAGCCCGGGCGGGACATCGCCGTGGTGATCGCCGACGACCACCCGGTCGTCCGCGGCGGGCTGCGGGCGCTCATCGGGTCGCTGCCCGGCTTTGCCGTGGTCGGCGAGGCGACCACCGGTGCCGAGGCGGTCGCCGCCGCCCGTACGCTGCGGCCGGACGTGGTGATCATGGACGTCCGGATGCCGGAGCTGGACGGCACCGAGGCGACCCGGCGGATCGCGGCCGAGGCGCCCGCCGTGGCGGTGCTGATGCTCACGATGGTCGAGGACGACGACACGGTGTTCGCGGCGATGCAGGCCGGCGCCCGCGGCTACCTGCTCAAGGGCGCCGACCAGGCGGACATCGACCGGGCGCTGCGGGCCGTGGTCGCCGGCGAGGCGATCTTCGGGCCCGGGGTTGCGTCGCGGCTGCTCGGCTACTTCTCGGCGACCCGGCGGGCGGACCCGCCGTTCCCGACGTTGACCGCCCGGGAGCGGGAGATCCTCGACCACGTCGCGGCGGGGGAACGCAACTCGGTCATCGCCCAGCGGCTGGCGCTGGCCCCGAAGACCGTGAGCAACCACCTGTCCTCGATCTTCGCCAAGCTGGCCGTCGCGGACCGCGCGGAGGCCATCGTCCGCGCCCGCGACTCCGGCCTCGGCCGCCGATGAGCCGGGGCGCGCGGTGAGACCGGCCCACGTTCGGCAGCGGCCCCACGTTCGGCGGCGGGCCCGGGCCTTGCGGTGGGGCCCGATTCCGCGGTGGGAGCGGGTTTCGCGGTGGGTCGGGTCGGGCGAGGCGGGCGGGTCGGCGGTGGTCCGGGCCGCGCGGTGGGCGGTGCCGGCCGTGGGGGTGGTGCTGGTGGCGGCCGCGGTGGCCGGGCTGGTCCGGGGCGGTGGACCGGTCACCCGGGACACGGTGGCGGCATGGCTGGTCTTCGGCGGCGCCTGCCTGGCCGGCGGGGCGGTGGTGCTGCGCCGGTCGCGGCCCGGGCAGCCGGTCGGCGTGCTGCTGTCCGCGGCCGGCCTGGCCCTGCTCGCCGCCGCGGCCGGCGCCGGCCCGCTGCCGCTCGGCGTCACGGCCCGGGCCGCGGTCGTCGCCGGGCTGGCGCTGTTCCCGCTGGCCGTGCTCGTCTTCCCGGACCGCCCGCTGCCCGCGGTGGCCGGGCCGGTCGCGGTCGGCGCGGTGCTGGTGGCGACGGGGGTTGCGCTGGTCCGGGCGACCGACGTCGACGTGGTCGGCTCGATGGCGCTCGTCGTCGCGGTCGCGGTCGTGGCCGAGGTGTGGTGGCGGTACGAGGCGGCCGGCCCGCAGGAGCGCCGGACGCTGCAGTGGCTGGTGCTCGCCGGCGGCATCGGCGTGGTCGCCGGCGGCCTGGTCTTCGTGCTCGAGCGCGCCCAGCCCGCGGTCGCGGTCGCCGTCCTGATGCCGGCCGCGCTGGTGATCGGCCTGCTCCGGCCGGACGCCGCCGACGCCCGGCAGTACACCGTGCGCGGCGTGGTCGCGGGCGTCACCGTGTCGCTTTACGTGGCGGTGTTCACCGGGATCGTCGGGGCCGTCCGGGCGGCCGGCGGGGACCCCGGTGACGGTGCGCTGGCGCTGCTCGGGGCGGTGCTCGCGGCGGCGTTCGAGCCGACCCGCCGGCTGCTGCAGGGCGTCATCGAGGAGCTGCTGTTCGGCGACCGGGCCGATCCCGGGCGGGCGATGGCCGGCGTGGGGGAGCGGCTGTCGGACGACCCGGTGCTCGCGCTGCGGGCGCTGCGCCAGTCACTCGTCCTCCCGTACGCGGCGCTGCTCGCCGGTGCCGAGGTCGTCGCGTCCTCCGGCACGGCGTCGACGCCGACCCGGTCGTTCCCGCTGCAGGCCGGTCAGGCGGGCGGGGAGCTGGTGGTCGGCCTGCGCCCGGGCGAGCTGCGGCTGCGGGCCGCCGACGAGAGAGCGCTCGCCGTGGTCGCCCCCGCGCTCGGCCAGGCCCTGCACGCACGCCTGCTCACCACCGAGCTGCGCCGGTCCCGCGGCGAGGTCGTCTCGGTGGTCGAGGAGGAGCGTCGCCGGCTGCGCCGGGACCTGCACGACGGGCTCGGCCCCACGCTGACCGGCGTCGCGTACGCGGCCGACGCCGCCCGCAACCTGCTCGGCTCCGATCCGGCCGCCGCGGACACGCTGCTGGCCGACCTCCGTACGGACACCGCGAACGCCATCGCCGAGGTGCGCCGGCTCGTCGAAGGGCTACGGCCGCCGATGCTCGACGAGCTCGGGCTGGCCCGGGCGATCCGGCAGCGGGCCCGGCAGATGCGCACCGCCGACGGCCGGGCGCTGGTCGTCACGCTGGACGCGCCCGATCCGCTGCCGAGCGTGCCGGCCGCGGTGGAGGTGGTCGCGTTCCGGATCGTGGTCGAGGCGCTGACGAACGTCTGCCGGCACGCGGCCACCGACCGGGCCGCGGTCACCCTCCGGCTGCCCGGCGACGGCCTCCACCTCGCCGTCCTCGACGGCGGCCGGTCCGCGGCAGCGTGGACCCCCGGCGTCGGGCTCGCCTCGATGCGCGAGCGCGCCGAGACCGTCGGCGGCACCTGCGCCGCCGCCCCCACCCCGAACGGCGGCCGCGTCATGGCCCACCTCCCGTTCTGAGCCCGGGCTCTCTTCAGCGACATGCTCGTTGACGATTACTCGTGTGCGAGTAGTGTCTGAGCGGTGAAGCGGAGACGGGTGGGCAACGTGCTGGCCCTGGCCGTGCTCGCCGTCGTGCAGGAGCGGCCGGCCCATCCGTACGAGATCGCCGGCGTGCTGCGGGCGCGCGGCAAGGACCACGACATGCCGATCAAGTGGGGTTCGCTCTACACGGTCGTCGGCAACCTGGAGAAGCACGGGCTGATCGAGGCCGCCGGGAGCGAGCGCAGCGGCGGGCGGCCGGAGCGGACGGTCTACCGGATCACCGCCGCCGGCCGGGAGGAGCTGGCCGACTGGGTCCGCGAGCTGCTGGGCACGCCGGAGCGGGAGCAGCCCCGGTTCGAGGCCGGGCTGTCCGTGCTCGGCGTGCTGCCGCCGGCCGAGGCGGTCGCGCTGCTGCGGCAGCGCCGCGGGCTGCTCGCGACCGAGGTGGAGGCCGCCCGCCGCGCGCTCGCCGCGACGAGCAAGGGGGTGCCGCGGGTCTTCCTCGTCGAGGACGAGTACGACCTGGCCGTCCGCACCGCCGAGCTCGACTGGCTGGACGGCCTGCTGGTCGAGCTCACCGACGGCACGCTGCCCGGCCTCGACCTGTGGCAGTCCTGGCATGACACCGGCGAGGTCCCCGCCGAGCTGACCGAGCTCGCGGATCGAGGGAGGAACCCGTGACCGAAGTGCGGAGTGGGCAGGCGGTCTCCGCCGACGGGACGGCGATCGGCTACCGGGTGGTCGGCGCCGGGCCGGCGCTGCTGGTGCTGCACGGCGCGATGCAGTCGGCGCTGAGCCAGCGCGACCTGGCCCTGCGGCTGGCCGACCGGCACACGGTCGTGCTCGCCGACCGGCGCGGGCGCGGCGCCAGCGGGCCGTTCGGCGCCTGGTCACTCGCCCGGGAGGTCGAGGACGTCGCGGCCGTGCGGGCGGCGACCGGCGCGGAGCGGGCGTTCGGCGTCAGCTCCGGCGCGCTGATCCTGCTCAATGCCGCGCTGATCCAGCCGTTCGACGCGCTGGCGCTGTTCGAGCCGCCGCTGCTGCCGGCCGGCGAGGCCCCCGCCGGCCTGGTCGAGCGGCTCGAGGCCGAGCTCGGCCGCGGCGACGTGCCGGCCGCGCTGGTCACCGGGATGCGAGGCGCCCGGATGGGGCCCGGCGTCGTCCGGAGGCTGCCGCGGCCGCTGCTGGAGCGGATGACCTCGGCGATGATGGACCGCGACGGCGGCGAGCTGCCGACCGCGCGCGAGCTCGCGCCCACCCTGCCGTACGACTCGCGCATCGTCGTGGAGTGCGCCGGCACGGCCGAGCGCTACCGGGCGGTCACGGCGCCGACCCTGCTGCTCGGCGGGGCGCGCAGCGGCCGGTGGCTCAAGCAGGCACTGTCCACACTGGAGCGGACGCTGCCTGACGTCCGGCGGGCCGAGATCCCGGGCATCGACCACGGTGGCACCGAGAACGCCGACCGCCGCGGCAAGCCGGCGCTCGTCGCCGACGCGTTGGCGACGTTGCGCTAGTCAGCGTTCGGCAGCGCGGCCACGGCGGTCGAGCCGATGTTCCCGGTTGCGGCGGGTGACGAGGATCATGCCGAACCGGCCCGAATGTCGCACATGTGGGGCTTGCCATCCGGCGCGTCCGGCGTGCAACCATGCGCGAGGGCGACAAGGACTGATCGACCGGAGGCACCGTGGGATCGTCGAGCGTGCCGGAGTGACCGCCGCGGCGACCGACCTGACCACCCGCCACGCCACGGCGCGCGAGCGGTTGCTGGCGCAGTACGCGGCGATCCCGGTGGGCGAACCGGTGCGGCTGGCCAAGCACACCTCCAACCTGTTCCGCCCGCGCAGCCGGGTGAGCCGGCCGGGGCTCGACGTGTCCGGGCTCGACCAGGTGCTCTCGGTCGATCCGGACGCCCGCACCGCCGACGTGCAGGGCATGACCACATACGAGCACCTGGTCGACGCGACGCTGCCGCACGGGCTGATGCCGACCGTGGTGCCGCAGCTGAAGACCATCACGCTCGGCGGCGCGGTGACCGGCCTCGGCATCGAGTCGAGCTCGTTCCGGGCCGGGCTGCCGCACGAGGCGGTGCGCGAGGTCGAGGTGCTCACCGGCGCCGGCGAGGTCGTCGTCGCCACCCCCACCGAGCACGCCGACCTCTACCGCGCGTTCCCCAACTCGTACGGGACGCTCGGCTACGCCCTGCGGCTGGTCGTCGACCTCCTGCCGGTCCGGCCGTATGTCCACCTGCGACACGTGCGGTTCGGCCGGCCGGACGAGCTGGCCGCCGCCGTGGGCGAGATCGTCGCGAGTGGACAGTGGACCGGCGAGCCGGTCGACTTCCTCGACGGCACGGTCTTCTCGGCTAGCGAGTGCTACCTCACGCTCGGGTCCTGGGTGGACAGTGCGCCGTACACGTCGGACTACACCGGTCAGGAGATCTTCTACCGGTCGATCCAGCGGCGGTCGGAGGACTTCCTCACTGTCCGGGACTACCTGTGGCGCTGGGACACCGACTGGTTCTGGTGCTCCCGCGCGTTCGGCGCCCAGCACCCGCTGGTCCGCCGGGTCTGGCCGAAGCGTTGGCTGCGCAGCGACGTCTACTGGAAGATGATCGCGCTGGAAAACCGCTACCGCGTCGCGGCCAGGATCGAGCGGGCCCGCGGCAGGCCGGCCCGGGAGCGGCTGATCCAGGACGTGGAGATCCCGCTGGCCCGGACCGGCGACTTCCTGGACTGGTTCCTGCGCGAGGTGCCCGTGCAGCCGGTCTGGGTCTGCCCGATCAAGCTCCGGCCGACCGGGCCCGCCGGCACCCCCGCCGCCGGCGAGACGCCCTGGCCGCTCTACCCGCTGGTCGCCGGCGAGACGTACGTCAACGTCGGCTTCTGGTCCGCCGTGCCGATCCGGCCGGGCCGGTCGGACGGTGACGTCAACCGGGACGTCGAGCGGATGGTGGCCGAGCACGGCGGGCACAAGTCGCTCTACTCCGACGCGTACTACGGCGAGGATGAGTTCCGCGCCCTCTACGGCGGGGCCGAGTACGCCTCGGTCAAGCAACGCTACGACCCGGACGGCCGGTTGTTGGACCTCTACGCGAAGGCGGTGATGCGGCGATGACCGTCGAGCCCCGGACCCGGCCCTCGGTCGAGCCGGCGCGGGACGCGCCGGCGGTGACCCTCGGGCAGATCTTCGAGCACCTGTTCGGCCCGGACGCCCCGATCGGCTTCCAGGCCTACGACGGCAGTCGGGCCGGCCATCCCGACGCCGGGACGACCATCCGGATGGTCCGCCCGAGGGCGGTGCCGTACCTGATCACCGCGCCCGGCTCGCTCGGGCTGGCTCGCGCGTACCTGCAGGGCGACCTCGAGATCGACGGCGTGCACCCGGGTGACCCGTACGAGCTGCTGCGGACCATGGACGGGATGAAGGCGCGCCGACCGTCGCCGGCGCTCGCCCTGCAGTGGCTGCGCGGGCTCGGGCTCGGCACGCTCAAACCGCCGCCGCTGCCGGACCTGGAGCAGGTGCCCGCCCGCCGGCTGGGCTTCGGCCTCCGGCACAGCCGGCTGCGCGACGCGGCCGCGATCAGCTACCACTACGACGTCTCCAACGACTTCTACGAGCTGGTCCTCGGCCCGTCGATGACCTACACCTGTGCCTGCTACCCCACCGCGGACTCGACGCTGGAGCAGGCCCAGGAGCACAAGTACGACCTGGTCGCGCGCAAGCTCGGGCTGACCCCGGGGATGCGGCTGCTCGACATCGGCTGCGGCTGGGGCGGGATGGTCCGGCACGCGGTGCGCAACTACGGCGTGTCCGCGCTCGGGGTCACGCTCTCGCGCGAGCAGGCGGCCTGGGCCAGCCGGCGGATCGAGGCCGAGGGCCTGGCCGGCAAGGCCGAGGTTCGCCACCTCGACTACCGCGAGGTGACCGAGACCGGCTTCGACGCGGTGAGCTCGATCGGGCTCATCGAGCACGTCGGGGTGAGGAACTACGACGCCTACTTCCGCTTCCTCAAGGGAAAGCTGCGTCCCGGCGGCCGGCTGCTCAACCACGGCATCACCCGCGCGGACAACCTGCACCCCGGGCTCAGCCGCCGCGGCTTCATCGGCCGGTACGTCTTTCCGGACGGCGAGCTGACCGGCTCGGGCGACATCGTGCGCGCGGTCGAGAACGCCGGCCTCGAGGTCCAGCACCACGAGAACCTGCGGGTGCACTACGCCAAGACACTGGCGCAGTGGTGCGCGAACCTCGTCGCCCACTGGGACGAGGCCGTCGCGGACGCCGGGCTTCCGGTCGCGAAGGTGTGGGGGCTCTACATGGCCGGCTCGCGGCTGGGGTTCGAGCGCAACGAGATCCAGCTGCACCACATCCTGGCCACGAAGACCACGCCGGACGGGGACGCGCAGTATCCGTTGCGGCACGAGTTCGGGGTCTGAGCCCGGCCGGCGGGTCAGCCGTCGACCGACAGGGTGTTCAGGTCGAGGTGGCGGGCCAACTCGTTGGCGCTGCGGTACTCCCGGGTGGTCCGGTCCGGGTGGATCAGCCGCAGCACCGACGAGGCCTGCTCGACCCGCACGCCGGTGGGGCCGACCAGCGCGACCTCGCCGGCGACGACGCGGCGGGCGGTCGTGAGCAGCTTCAGCGTCACCTCGGACGGCGCGCTGGCGCCGATCTGCACGCCCGCCATCCGGCGCTCGGTCTCGATGACCCGGTCGAGCAGGTCGACCCGGCCGGGCGCGGCCAGCGCGATCCGGGCGACCGCGTGCCGGAACTCCATCGTGCCGGCGGCGACGGCGGCGGCGACGCGGGCGGTCTCCTCGTCGAGGCGTGAGTACGCCCGCTCGTCCGCGGCCGGGTGCTGCCGTGAGCCCGGCGGGAACGTGCGCGGACGGGGGATCTCGACGGTCGCGTCGTCCACGCCGGCGCCCCTGCGGCGGCGGGCCGCCCCGGCGCCCGGGCGGCGGCGCGGCAGGGTCGAGTGTCCGGCCGGCTGGGCTCCGGCCGGGTCGCCGACCAGCCGGCCGACCCCGGCCCGCTCGGCCGCCTCGATCGCGGCCCGCTCGGCATCGGTTACGGCCTTCTTCCGATCGCGCTCACCCTCGGCCGCCCGCCCGGCCCCCGCGGCCGCCCGACTGGCCCCCGCAGTCCCAACAGTCCCGGCGGGGCCGGCAGTCCCGGCGGGGCCGGCAGTCCCGGCGGGGCCGGCAGTCCCGGCGGGGCCGGCAGTGCCGGCAGTCCCGGCGGGGCCGGCAGTCCCGGCGGGGCCGGCAGTCCCGGCGGCCCCGGCAGTCCCGGCGGCCCCGGCAGTCCCGGCGGCCCCGGCAGTCCCGGCGGCCCCGGCAGTCCCGGCGGCCCCGGCAGTCCCGGCGACCCCGGCAGTCCCGGCGACCCCGGCAGTCCCGGCGACCCCGGCAGTCCCGGCGACCCCGGCAGTCCCGGCGGCCCCAGCAGTCCCGGCGACCCCAGCAGTCCCGGCGACCCCAGCAGTCCCAGCGGCCCCGGCGTCGGCTGGGGCGGTCCCGGCCGCGGTTCCGGCCGGGCTCATCGGCTCGGCTGGCGTGGTGGGGTCGGTGGGGGCCGCGGCCGTGGGGGCCGTGGTCGGGTCCAGGTCGGCGGGGTGCGCCCCGGCCCGGGTGGCGATCGCGGACCGGCCGGCCGACGGCTGCCGCCGCGGGAGCGGCCAGGACTCGTCCGCCGGCCGCGGCTCCGGCGGGCCCACCTCCGGCGTCGGGGCGGGCCTGCTCCGACGCCGCCACAGCAGCAGCCCGCCGAGGACCAGCCCCAGCAGGACCAACCCGCCGAGCACCCACCACCAGACCGACGGACCGGACTCCTCGCCGGCTTCCGGCGCGGTCTCCGCCACGATCTCCGGCACCATCGCCGTCTGCGTCGCGGTCTGGCCGGCCACCGTGATCGACACCCGCACGGTCGTCGGCAGCTGCGCCGGCCGCGGGAACGTCAGCACGAACCGGCCCCGCAGCGCCGCCGCGAGCTGGTCGAACGGCCGCAGGGACGCCGCGCCGGTCGCCGACACGACCGCCCCGCCGGTGACCCCGGCGACGTCCGACCAGTAGCGCTCGCCCGGCCCGGTGTTGACCACGGCGAGCACCACCCCGGCCTGCGCCAGCCGCCGGCCGACCTGGTCGGCCGGCTCGCCGCCGGCGTCGGGCGCGCCGGTGTAGAGCAGCACCAGCCGGGACCGGCCGGCCTGCGGCGGCAGCCCGGCCACCGCGGCGTCCAGGGCCGCGGCCGGGTGCCTGCGGCCGCTCGCGCTGGCCGAGTTGAGCGCGGCCACCGCTCCGGTCGCGCCCTGGGTCAGCGGCGACAGCGTCCGCGGCGCGGTCCCGCCGTCGGCCACGACCAGGTTGCGCACCCCGTCCGGAAGCTGCAGGAGCAGGTTGGTCGTGCCGTTGATGCCGTTCTGCAGCGCGGCGGCGCCATCGGTGGAGGTGTCGAGCACCGTCGCGGCGGCCAGCTGCGGCCCGAGCACCGGCCGGGCGTCGGTCGGCAGCGTGCCGGAGTCCCCGCTGACCACCTGGAACGCACCCGGCTCGGCCAGCGACGGCGGCGGGTCGACCCCGACGACCATCGTGATGCGGGCGTCGCTCGGTACCACCGCGACGACGTCCAGCCGGCTGGCCGCCCCGGCCGCGCCGGCCCACACCAGCGCGCCGGCGACGACGGTGAGCGCGCCGGCGGCGGCGAGCCGGCTAGACCGGCGAGGCGAAGACGATGACATTGTCGACATAGCTGTGGGCGTCGTAGTCGAACTGCCCGCCGCAGGTGATCAGGCGCAGCGAGGCTTGCAGGTCCGGCGCGTACACGTCCTGGGTCGGGAAGTCGCTCTTGGCCACCTGCCGGACCTTGGTGACCCTGAACTCCTGGGTGGTGCCGTCGACGCGGTCGACGTACACGGCCTGGCCGGGTTTCATCTCGCGCAGCCGGAAGAACACCGCCGGCCCGTGATTCCAGTCGACGTGGCCGATGACCACGGCCGGCCCGGGCTGACCCGGGCGCGGTCCACCGGAGAACCAGCCGGACCGCTCCGGCCGCGTCGGCAGCGCGATGCTCTTGTCCACTGGCACCCGGCCGAGCTGTTCCAGCGGCGGCGTGACCACGTCGATGGCGGGGATCCGGACGCGCCTCGGCGGCGCGACCGTCGCGTACGTCCGGACCGACTTGAAGTCGTCGGCGGCCGGGTCCGGCACCCGCTCGGGTGTCGCCGTGGCGGCGCGCGCGGCCGCGGCGGCCGGCTCCGCGGAGCCGCTGCCGCATCCGGCCACGGTCAGCGCGAGCAGGGCTCCGACCGCGAGCGACACCGGGCCGCGCACGCGCATCAGCGTCCTCCGACGATCGCCGCTTCCCCGCCGCGTCCGGTCTCCGCGGCGCCGACCGGCAGCCGCTTGGCGACGGTCTCCCCAAAAGCCTGCGCGAGCTGGCCGCTCAACCCGAACATCTCCTGGTACGTGGAGTATGCGACATCGTGCGCGGTCACGTAATCCTTGGCCACGAACGCGTCGACCTGCTGGCGCAGCATCGCGTCGTGCGCGTTCAGCGCCTTGGCCAGCTGCGCGGCGGCGAGCTTCTTCCCGGTCGCCGTGGACAGGAACGCGGACAGCCGGGCCTCGAAACCGTTGAGCCCGCTGCTGATCTGGCTGCGGGCGCCGTCGTCGCCCTTCGCGATCGCCGCCGCGTACGAGACCAGCAGGTCGATGTGATCGGCCCAGAGCTGCTCGAAGCTGTGCCCGGCGGCCTGGTTGAACAGCACGCCGACGGCGCCGGCCAGGTCGGTGGTGTTGCCGTTCACCGCGGCGGCGGCGGCCTTGAAGTCGGGCGCGTCGGTGGCCCCGGCCCGCAGCGCGCCGATCACCAGCTCGACGTGCTCGCCGAGCAGTTGGGTCAGTGCCGAGCGCAGCCGCCAGGTCGCCGTGTCCATCGGCTTCGCCTGGCCGGGGACCAGCAGCGCGGTCGCGATCGCCTTGCCGCCGGCGAACGCGTGCGCGTACCCCTCCCGGTAGGTCTGGTCGGACTTCGCGTAGTCCTTGGCCGCGAACTGGTCGGCCTGCTGGAGGAGGTGGCTCACGTGGTCGTTGACGCCGGCCATCGCCTGCGCCTTGGTGAGCTGGCCGTGCGAGTTGGCCGCGAAGAAGTCGGCCAGCTTGCCCTCGATCTGCGTCACCTGCACCTTGGCCTGCGCCATCGCCGCCTGGTCGTTCGCGCCGAGCCCGCGGGCGTAGTTGAACAGGCCGGTGACGTGCCCGGACCACAGCGGGGTGAACGTCTGCGCCGCCTCGGCGCCGAGCTGGGCGGAGAACAGCTTGCCGAGCGCGTCGGTGTTCTTGCCGATCGCCGCGTTGGCGGCCTGGGCCAGGTCGGGGTCGTCGCGGATCCGGCCGCGCATCATGTCCGCGGCGAGCACGGTGTGCTGGCCGAGCAGGGCCTGGAACTGCAGCCCGAACTCGCCCGGGGTCATCGGGCCGCCGGCCGGCTCGGCCCCGGCCAGGCCGCCGTCGGTGCCGGCCGAGCTGGACGGGAGCGGAGCGGCCTCGACGGCTGCCCGGCTGGTCGGGGCGGCGCTGGGCTTCGGACCCGAGCCGGCGACGCAGCCGGCGACGAGGACGACGGCGACCACGGACGCCCCGAGCAGGAGCAGTCGGGACAGCCGGCTGCGGGTCGCGCCTGATTCGCTCACGAGGACTCCCCCACGCTTCCTAACCGGACGCCACGGTACGACAGCCAGTAACGACTCAGTTACTGGACGTTATGGCCAGTCTCGGTTGTCGGACACCATACTGACGCAGGAAGCGTTCGCGCTGCTCAAGTGCTATACGGGGGCGCTTGATCGCTAACTCCGGGACGGCGTGAGCCTCGCGGGTCAGCGCCGTACCGTGGCGCGGTGGCCGAGCTGACCGACCCGCGCCGACTGGTGCCGCGGACCGACGCCGTGCTCGCCGACCCGCGGCTGGACGGCGCGGTGGGCCGGCTCGGGCGGGCGCTGGTCAAGGAGGCGGTCGCCGCCGCGCAGCAGGAAGTACGGTCCGGGGCGCTGGCCGCGGACGAGCTGGTCCCAGCGGTGCTCGACCGGTTGCCGGCCGTGCCGGCGACGCTGCGGCCGGTGCTGAACGCGACCGGCGTGCTCGTGCACACCAACCTCGGCCGGGCGCCGCTGTCGGTGGCGGCCCGGGCGGCGGTGCTGGCCGCGGCCGGCACCACCGATGTCGAGCTTGACCTCGGCTCCGGCCGGCGGGGCCGGCGCGGGGCCGGGACGCTGGCCGCGCTGGCCGCCGCGGTGCCGGACGCCGGTGCGGTGCACGTGGTCAACAACGGAGCCGCCGCGCTCGTGCTGGCCGCGACCGCGCTGGCCGCCGGCAAGGAGATCGTGCTGTCTCGCGGCGAGATGGTGGAGATCGGCGACGGGTTCCGGATACCGGACCTGGTCGTGTCCACCGGGGCCCGGCTGCGCGAGGTCGGCACGACCAACCGGGTCACGCTCGCCGACTACGCGTCGGCGCTCGGCCCGGACACCGGCTTCGTGCTCAAGCTGCACCCATCGAATTTCCTGGTCAGCGGCTTCACTGCCGCGGTCCCGGCCGACCGGCTGGCCACCCTGGACGCGCCGCTGGTGGTCGACCTCGGCTCCGGGCTGCTGGCGCCGTCGCCGGTGCTGCCGGCCGAGCCGGACGCGGCCAGCGCGCTGCGGGCCGGTGCCGCCCTGGTCACCGCGAGCGGGGACAAGCTGCTCGGCGGCCCGCAGGCGGGGCTGCTGCTCGGCCGGGCCGACGTCGTCGAGCGGCTGCGCCGGCACCCGCTGGCCCGGGCGCTGCGGGTGGACAAGCTCACCCTGGCCGCGCTGGAGGCGACGCTGCGCGGGCCCGCGGTGCCGGTGGCCCGGTTCCTCGCCGCCGACCCGGTCGCCCTGCGCACGCGGGCCGACCGGCTGGCCGGTCTGCTGCGGGCGGCCGGGGTCGACGCGACCCCGGTGGACAGCGAGGCGGTGGTCGGCGGCGGCGGCGCCCCGGGGGTGGTGCTGCCGAGCGCCGCGGTCAGCCTGCCGTCGCGGTACGGCCCCGCGCTGCGGGCTGGGGACCCCGCGGTGCTGGGCCGGGCCGCCGGCGGGCGCTGCCTGCTAGACCTGCGGGCGGTGGACGAGTCCGACGACCGGGCGCTACACCGCGCGATCCTCGCCGTACGGGTCTGAGCCGTGCCCGTCGTCGCCACCGCCGGCCACGTCGACCACGGCAAGTCGACGCTCGTCCGGGCGCTGACCGGGATGGAGCCCGACCGTTGGGCCGAGGAGCGGCGCCGCGGGATGACGCTCGACCTCGGCTTCGCCTGGACCCGGCTGCCGGTCGGGCCGGTCGCGTTCGTGGACGTGCCCGGGCACGAGCGGTTCGTGCCGACCATGCTGGCCGGGGTCGGTCCGGTGCCGGCGGTGCTGTTCGTGGTCGCGGCCGACGGCGGCTGGATGCCCCAGTCCGCCGAGCACCTCGACGCGCTGGACGCGCTCGGGGTCCGGCACGCGGTGCTCGTGGTGACCCGGTCGGACCTGGCCGACCCTGGTCCGGCGCTGGCGGCGGCCCGGGAGCGGCTGGCCCGGACGTCGCTCGGTCCGGCGCCGGCGGTGGCGGTCAGCGCGACGACCGGGGCCGGGCTCCCCGCGCTGCGGGACGCGCTGGACGGCCTGCTGGCGTCGCTGCCGGTGCCGTCGCCGGAGGATCCGGTGCGGCTGTGGGTGGACCGGGCGTTCACCATCCGGGGCAGCGGCACGGTGGTGACGGGCACGCTCGGTGCCGGGGCGCTGCGGGTCGGCGACGAGCTCTGGCTGGACCGGACGCCGGTCGCGGTGCGGGGGCTGCAGTCGCTGGAGCGGCCGGTCGAGGCGGTCACCGGTACGGCCAGGGTCGCGGTGAACCTGCGCGGGGTGCCGGTGTCCGCGGTCGGCCGGGGCGCGGCGCTGGTCACGCCGGGGGAGTGGACGTACGCGTCGGTGCTGGACGTGGCGGTGACCGCGGCCGACCTGCCGGCCGAGCTGACCCTGCACGCGGGGTCGGCGGCGGTGCCGGTTCGGGTCAGGCCGCTCGGTGCCGCGGCCGCCCGGCTGACCCTGCGCCGGCCGCTGCCGCTGCATGTCGGCGACCGGATGCTGCTGCGCGACCCGGGCCGGCACGCGGTGGCGGCCGGGGTGCGGGTGCTGGACCTCGACCCGCCGCCGCTGCGCCGGCGGGGGGCCGCGGCCGACCGCGCCGCGGTGCTGGTCGGGATGGACGGGCGGCCGGACGGGGCGGCGGAGGTGGCCCGGCGCGGGGCGATCCAGTCGTCCCGGCTGCGGGCGATGGGCGTGCCGGTGCCACCGACCGCGCTGCGGGCCGGGGACTGGCTGGTCGATCCCGGTCAGGCGGCGCGCTGGCGGGCGGAACTGGTCCGCGCGGTCGCGGAGCACGCCGCCACCCACCCGCTCGACCACGGGCTCCCCGTCGATGCCGCCCGCCGGCGCGTCGGCCTCCCCGATTCCCGCATCATCCCCGCGCTCCTGGCCCTCCCCCCGTCTGCCGGCCCGTCTGCCGGCCCGTCTGGCGGCCCGGCGGGGTGGGAGGCGGTCGAGCCCGGCGGTGCCGGCCGGGGATGGCCCTCTACCGGCGGCGTGAGTTCGTCCTCGGTCGAGCGCAGTGCGGTGGGTGCCGGCGGCGGGGAGTTGGTGCTGCGGGACGGGCGGGTCGTCGAGGTGGCGGGCGTGGGGCTGCCGGCGCCGGTGCGGGCCGCGGTCGAGGCGGTGCGGGAAGACCTGGTCGCAGCGCCGTTCGTGGCGCCGGAGGCGCACCGACTGGCCGAGCTGGGACTGGGGCGGCGGGAGCTCGCGGCCGCGGCCCGGGCCGGCGCGCTGCTGCGGGTGGCCGACGGGATCTACCTGCTGCCCGGGGCGGACGTCGCGGCCACCGCGGCGCTTGCCGGCCTGCCGCAGCCGTTCACGCTCTCGGAGGCCCGCCGGGTGCTCGGCACCACTCGCCGCGTCGCCGTACCGCTGCTCGAGCTGCTCGACGCCCGCGGCCTCACCCGCCGCCACCCCGACGACCGCCGTACCACCACCGCCCCGCCGGAGTGAGCCCCCGGCGACAACCGCCCGCGCACGCGACGGCCGGGCGCATCGTGGCGGGCGGCATCGTGGCGGGCGGCATCGTGGCGGGCGGCATCGTGGCGGGCGGCATCGTGGCGGGCGGCCGGGTGGAGACGAATGAGCGCGACACACGGCGGTGTGTGTCGCGCTCTGGCTTGTGGCCGGCCGGCTGTTAGCGGCGGGCGAACGGGTGCTGCGGGTTGAACACCTCGAGGGTCCATCGGTCGAACCGGTCGAAGAGCTGGCGGAGCTTGATCATTTCACTTCCTTCCTCACGTCGTCACCACGTACAAACGCGAGGCTATCTGAATCGTTCCCGAAGCTCAGCGTGTGCCGAATCACGCCGTTTCGGCTACGTAACGTTACGAACTGATGTCGGCCGCGATCCGGTGCCGCGGCTCGTACAGGCCGATCCGCGCGCCGCTGGGCAGCACCAGCCTGGTCAGCAGCCCGAACCCGGCCTCCTGCACGTCCCCGTCGAACGTCGCGCCCTTCGCTGACAGCTCCCGCACCGTCGCCTGCACGTCGTCGCACATGAGGAACATCTCGTGCCACGGCCGCTCGCCCGGGTTGAGCGGGTGGACGCCGACCTCGGCCGGCGGCAGCGCGAAGATCAGCCAGCCCGGGTGGTCCTCGACGAACGACCAGCCGAGCACGTCCCGCAGGAATGCTCGATCGGCCTCGGGGTCGGTGCTGTAGAGCAGGGCGTGCATCCCGTTGATCACGACGGCAGGATATTTGATGGGAGACTGGGATCGTGACCGCGGACCGGCCCGGACCGTCCACCCGGGCCAGAGTGTGGACGCTGGACGGCGGGACCGAGGTGCGTCGGCGGGACAGCCTGGTGACCGAGGAGCCACTGGAGATCCGGCTGTCCGCGGGCGGCCGCACGCAGACCGTCGCGGTGACCATGCGGACGCCGGGCTCCGACTTCGAGCTCGCCACCGGGTTCCTGCACGCGGAGGGCCTTCTGACCGGCCAGCCGCACCAGGTGTCGTACTGCGCGGACGTCGAGCGGGCGGACCAGCAGTTCAACGTGGTCACGGTCGAGACCGACGGCCCGGTGCCGGAGGCGCCGGTGCGCACCGGAATCGTGTCGAGCGCCTGCGGGGTGTGCGGATCGGCGTCGCTGGACGTGCTGCACGAGCGCGGCTTGGGCCGGGTCGCGGACGGCCCGGCCGTCCCGGTCGACGTGCTGTACGGGCTGCCCGACGCGTTGCGGCAGGCCCAGGGCGTCTTCGAGGCGACCGGCGGGCTGCACGCGGCCGGCCTGTTCACCGCGAACGGGTCGCTGGTCCAGGCCCGGGAGGACGTCGGCCGGCACAACGCGGTCGACAAGCTGGTCGGCTGGGGCGTGCTCGGCGACCGGTTGCCCCTGTCCGAGACGGTGCTCATGGTCAGCGGCCGGTGCGGCTACGAGATCGTGCAGAAGGCCGTCTCCGCCGGGATCCCGGTCGTCGCGTCGGTGTCGGCGCCGTCGTCGCTGGCGGTCGCGGTCGCCGAGGACTTCGGCCTCACGCTGGTCGGGTTCCTGCGGGGCCGCCGCTGCAACGTGTACGCCGGCCGCGAGCGGATCAAGCTGCCCGTCCCGGCCGCGACCTGAGCCCGACTGCGAGTCCGGTCGGCCGGCCCGGGAGGATCGCCGGCAGAGCAACCGCGCATCCGAGCGGCAGGGAGCCGACATGAGCACGCTGGACGACTGGACCGACGCGGTGGTCGCCGAGCTCGGCATCGCCGACCTCGTCGACGGCCGCACCCGCGACCTGGTCCTCGACATGACCAAGGACGTCGCGCACGGGGTGGCCCGGCCGGCGGCCCCGCTCACCGCATACCTCATGGGCCTGGCCGCCGGCCGGGCCGGCAGCGCCGCTGAGGCCGCGACGTACGCGGCCCGGATCAGCGCGATGGCGCTGGCCTGGGAAAACCCGGAGGAGCCGAGGACGGGAGCGGTCGAGGACCGGGCCGCGCGGCGGGAGCGGCGCGGTTCCGACGACCGGTAGCACCGGGCCCGGGTGGGTGCCGTGGGCGCTGAACCCTGCTCGGGCCGTTACTGGCCGGGCTGGCGGGACGAGCCGGCCACGCTGCTGACCCGCGCGATGACCTCCTACTCCGTCGATCCGGAGGCGATGACCGCGAAGGCGGCGCCCTGGGGATCGGCCAGCGTGGCCATGGGGCCCTGCGGGGTCTGCTGGACGGGGGACAGCACACGCGCGCCGAGGTCCTGGGCCCGCGCGACCGCCGCTTCGGTGTCGGCGACCTCGAAGTAGATCCCCCAGTGCGGGGGCAGGTCGCCCATCTCCGGCATCGGCGGCATGGCCCCGCCGACCGTCCGCCCGCCGGCCTTGATCAGCTTGTAGACCGGCATCGACGGGTCGCTGCCGTCCATGTCGGCGAGGCTCGTCCCCAGCGTGGCCCGGTAGAACTCGCCCACCTTGTCGGTGTCCGGCGCGACCAGCTCGTTCCACACGACGGTGCCGGGCTCGTTGACCAGCTCGGACCCGCGGTGGCGGGCCTGCTGCCAGACCCCGAAGAACGCCCCGGCCGAGTCGGTCGCCAGCGCCATCCGGCCCTGGTCGGCGATGTCCATCGGCGGCCCTACCACCGCCCCGCCGGCGCCCGGGACCGCCCCCGCGAACGCGTCCGCGTCGTCCACGGCGAGATAGGTCACCCAGGCCGGCGGCATGTCCGCCACCATCGTCCCGGACAGCCCGACCACCCGCCGGCCGCGCAGCCTGGCGATCGAATAGCCGCCGAACGCGGGGTCGGGGTTGACCTCCCACTCCCACCCGAACAGGCCGCCGTAGAACGCGCGGGCGCCCTCGGGGTCAGTGGTCCAGACGTCGGCCCAGCACGGCGTGCCCTGCGGATAGCCGTTTCGCTCGCTCATGTCCGACCTCCTCGTCGGCGGTCCCGGCCCGGCGCCGGAACTCCCGTAGGGCGGCAAGACTGCCACCGACCACCGACAGAACCGGCGACGGGAGTAGAACTGGATCGTGAACTACGACGGCGGGGTCGCCGGGGCCAGGGAAACGGTCGAGCAGGGCGGCGCCGCGCGCTACCACGAGGCCAACGCCGCCAGGGGCAAGCTGTTCGCCCGCGAGCGGGTGCGGCTGCTGGTGGACAAGGATTCGTTCGTCGAGGACGGCGTGCTGGCCAACGCGATGGCCGGCGACCTGCCGGCCGACGGGGTCATCACGGGGCTGGCCCGCATCGACGGCCGGCCGGTGTGCCTGATGGCCAACGACTCCACGGTGAAGGCCGGCTCCTGGGGCGCCCGTACGGTCGAGAAGATCATCCGCGTCATCGAGCGGGCGTACGCGACCGGCGTCCCCATGGTCTACCTGGTCGACTCGGCCGGCGCCCGGATCACCGACCAGGTCGACCTCTTCCCCGGCCGCCGCGGCGCCGGCCGGATCTTCTGGAACCAGGTCCGCGCCTCCGGCTCGATTCCGCAGGTCTGCGCGCTGTTCGGGCCGAGCGCGGCCGGCGGGGCCTACATCCCGGCGTTCTGCGACGTGGTCGCGATGGTCGACGGCAACGCGAGCATGTATCTCGGGTCCGACCGGATGGTCGAGATGGTGACCGGGGAGAAGACGACGCTCGAGGCCATGGGCGGGGCCAAGGTGCACACGACCGAGTCCGGCGTCGGCCACTTCCTGTGCAAGGACGAGCCCGAGGCGCTGGAGATCGTCCGCCGCTACCTGGCGTACCTGCCGTCCAACTGGCAGGGCGAGCCGCCCGCGCTCGAGCCGGCCGGGCCGGGCGCCGGCGACCTGCGCGCCCTGGTGCCGGACAGCGAGCGGCAGGCGTTCGACATGCGCCGGTACGTCAGGGCGCTGGTCGACGAGGGGTCGTACTTCGAGATCCAGGCCCGCTGGGCCCGGGAGATCACGGTCGGGTTCGCCCGGCTCGACGGCCAGGCGGTCGGCGTGCTCGGGAACAACTCGATGTTCAAGGGCGGCGTGCTGTTCGTGGACTCCGCGGACAAGGCGACGCGCTTCGTGCAACTGTGCGATGCGTTCAACCTGCCGCTGATCTTCCTGTCCGACGTGCCCGGCTTCATGGTCGGCAGCGCGGTGGAGAAGCAGGGCATCATCCGGCACGGGGCCAAGATGATCACCGCGATCGCCGAGGCCACCGTGCCGAAGTTCTGCGTCGTGGTCCGGAAGGCGTACGGCGCCGGGCTGTACGCGATGGCCGGCCCCGGGTTCGAGCCGGACGCGACGCTGGCCCTGCCGACCGCGAAGATCGCGGTCATGGGAGCCGAGGCCGCGGTCAACGCGGTGTACGCGAACAAGATCGCGGCGATCGAGGACGCGGGCGAGCGGGCCGAGTTCGTCCGGGCCCGCCGCGAGGCGTACGAGCAGGACATCGACGTGCTCCGGCTGGCCAGCGAGCTCGTCGTGGACGCGGTGGTGGAGCCGGAGGATCTGCGGACCGAGCTGGTCGCGCGGATGGCCGCCGCCCGAGGCAAGGACAGAGGATTCTCCCGTCGTCGGCATGGGGTGACACCGGTATGACAACTGTGCTTCTCGCCGAGGACGACCCGGCGATCTCCGAGCCGCTGGCCCGTGCGCTGCAGCGCGAGGGCTACGCGGTGGTCGTCCGCAACGACGGCACCAGCGCGCTGTCCGAGGCGATGTCCGGCGACGTCGCCCTGGTCGTGCTCGACCTCGGGCTGCCGGACATGGACGGCCTGGAGGTGTGCCGGCGGCTGCGGGCGGGGCGCAACTCGGTCCCGGTCCTCGTCCTCACCGCCCGCACCGACGAGATCGACCTGGTGGTCGGGCTGGACGCGGGCGCCGACGACTACGTGGCCAAACCGTTCCGGCTGGCCGAGCTGCTGGCCCGGGTGCGGGCGCTGCTGCGCCGGCGGACCGGTGACGTGCTCGAGGCCTCCGGCGTACGGATGGAGCTCGCCTCCCGCCGGGTCTGGCAGGACGATGTCGAGCTGCACCTGTCGAACAAGGAGTACGAGCTGCTCCGGGTGCTGCTCGAGGAGGCCGGCGCGGTCGTGACCCGCAACCGGATCATGCGCGAGGTCTGGGACGACGCCGAGGGCGGTGCCTCCAAGACCCTCGACATGCACGTCTCCTGGCTGCGCCGCAAGCTTGGCGACGACCCGCAGCGGTCCCGGCTGCTCACCACGGTGCGCGGGGTCGGCTTCCGGTTCGAGCGCGGCTGAGGCATAGGCTCCGCCGGTGCGCCGACGGCTGTTGGCCGCCACGCTGGCGGTGGTCGCGGTGTCGGTGTTCTCCCTCGGGCTGCCGCTGCTGGTCGTGACGGTCCGGCTGGTCGCCGATAGCGCCCGCACCGAGCTGCTCCGGCAGGTGCAGACCGTCGCGGCCGTGGCCGAGGACCCCGCCGGCGAGCCGCCGACCGCGGAGCGGCTGACCCGGCTCGTGCCGGCGGGGGAGCAGGTGACCGTGCGGACCGCGGACGGGCGGACGACGAGCGCCGGCCCCGACCCCGGCCCGAGCCCGTACTCGGCGCAGGCCCCACTGCCCGGCGGCGGCGACGTCGAGGTGGCCCGGCCGGCCGGGGACGTGCGCGACCGGCAGTTCCGGTTCGGGTTCGGGGTGGTCGCCGGGATGGCCGGTTCCGCGGTGCTGGCCGCGATCGCCGCGGTGCTGCTGGCCCGGCGGCTGGCCGAGCCGCTGCGGGACGTGGCCGGCCGGGCGGCCCGGCTGGGCGCCGGAGACTACCGGGCCTCGCCGGCCCGGCCGGGCATCGACGAGCTGGACCGGATCTGCGACGTGCTGGACCGGGCCGCGGCCCAGATCTCCGCGGTCATCCAGCGGGAGCGGACCCTCGCCGACGACGTGTCCCACCAGCTGCGCAGCCGGCTGACCGCGCTGCGGATGCGGCTGGAGGAGATCTCCATGTCGCCCGAGCCGGAGGTGAAGCGGGAGGCCGGCGCCGCGCTGGAGCAGGCCGAGCGGCTGTCCGCGGTGGTGGACGAGATCCTGGCCCAGGCCCGTACGGCCCGGTCCGAGGGCGCCGGCGACGTCGACGTGGGCCACGAGGTGGCCGCGGTGGTCGACGAGCGGGAGCCGACGCTGCGCACGCTCGGCCGCCGGGTCGAGGTGGACGCGCCCGACCGGCTGGTCGCCCGGGCCGAGCCGGGCCGGCTGCAGCAGGCGGTCGGCGTGCTGGTGGACAACGCGCTCGAGCACGGCCGCGGGGTGGTCCGGGTGGGGGTGCGCCGGTCCGGCCGGCACGCGGTGGTGGAGGTCACCGACGAGGGTCCGGGTGTGCCGACCGACCTGGTCGGCAAGATCTTCGAGCGCGGGGTGAGCGGCGGCGACGGCACCGGGATCGGGCTGGCCCTGGCCAGGGCGCTGGTCGAGTCCGACGGCGGCCGGCTGGAGCTGAGCCGGCCGGTGCCGCCGGTCTTCGCCGTCTACCTCCCGCTCGCCGAGGAGCCCGGCTCCTACCCGGGCCCGGTCGGGCGGTCGAGCTCGACGTAGTCGCGGACGCCCAGCAGCCGCAGCGCCGCGGCGACCGGACCGGGCACCGCGGGGTGGCGCCGGGTCGTGACCATGCGCGGATCGGTCAGCGGGACGGCGGCACCGCGGGTCAGCAGCGTGCCGCCGCCGGCGGCGAGGACATTCTTCGTCCAGTCGGAGTCCGGCCCGTACGTCAGCGCGATGACGAAGCCGCGCGGGGTCCGGAAGGCGCTGACCGGCGTCCGGTACGGCCGCCCGGACCGGCGCCCGGTGTGCAGGACCACGCCGAAGCCGGGGGCCCGGCCGGCGACCGGGATCGCCACCCGGTTGGTGGCCACCCGGTTGAACCGGGCCAGCCGCCTGGGCAGGGGCACCGCCGCGGCCCTAGCCGTCCACCCTGGTCGCGCCGGCCTCCACCGTCTCCGGGTGCGGCGGGAACACGTACCGCTTGTACGACCAGAAGCGGAACACCGTGCCGATGCCGATCCCGATGAACTTGGCCACGTTGAGCGCGAACGGACTCTGGGCGCCGATCACGTAGAACGTGACGGCGATCACCACGCTGGAGATTCCGAGCGCGATGAGGTTGATCGCGAAGAACAGCACGTACTCCCGGCGCAGCCCGGTGCGGGCCCGGTGCGAGAACGACCAGTGCCGGTTCGCGAAGTAGGAGATCGTCGTGGCGACCCCGGTCGAGATGATGTTCGACGTCGTCGGGCCGAGCCCGATCCGGAAGTGCACCAGGTTGAACAGGCCGACGTCGACGAAGAGGTTGACGACACCGACGACACCGAACGCGGAGATCTCCTTGAGCAGCACCCGCCAGGGCGTGCCGAGTCGGTCGAGCAGGCGCACCGGAGGAGTGTACGTGGGCCGCCCCTACCGAGTTTCCGCCCGCGTCCCGGGGTGACACGATCGAGGGCATGCCTGAGCTCGACGCCGAACAGGAAGCGTTCCGCCGTACCGTCGCCGACTTCGCCAGTACGGTCGTCGCCCCGGTGGCGCACGACTACGACGAGCGCGCCGAGTTCCCGTACCCGGTGGTCAAGCAGATGGGCGAGCTCGGCCTGTTCGGGCTGCCGTTCCCGGAGGAGTACGGCGGGATGGGCGGCGACTACCTCTCGTTGTGCCTGGCCATCGAGGAGCTGGCCCGGGTCGACTCGTCGGTGGCGATCACGCTGGAGGCCGGGGTGTCGCTGGGCGCGATGCCGGTCTACCGGTTCGGCACCGAGGAGCAGAAGCAGGAGTGGCTGCCGCGGCTGTGCTCCGGGCAGTCGCTCGGCGCGTTCGGGCTGACCGAGCCGGGCGGCGGGTCGGACGCCGGAGCGACCCGCACCACCGCCCGGCTGGAGGACGGCGAGTGGGTGATCGACGGCACCAAGGCGTTCATCACCAACTCCGGCACGGACATCACCGAGCTGGTCACCGTGACCGCGGTCACCTCGACGCTGGGCGGGGGGAGGAAAGAGATCTCCTCCATCCTCGTGCCGGTGCCGCGGCCCGGGTTCGCGGTCGCCAAGTCGTACTCGAAGGTGGGCTGGCACGCCTCCGACACGCACGAGCTGTCGTTCGCCGGCTGCCGGGTGCCGGCGGACAACCTGCTGGGCGAGCGCGGCCGGGGCTACGCCAACTTCCTGTCCATCCTCGACGAGGGCCGGATCGCGATCGCGGCGCTGGCCACCGGACTGGCCCAGGCGTGCGTCGACGAGTGCGTCCGGTACGCGCGCGAGCGGGAAGCCTTCGGCCGCAACATCGGGGCGTACCAGGCGATCCAGTTCAAGATCGCGGACATGGAGATGCGGGCGTACCTGTCCCGGCTGGCCTGGCGGGACGCGGCGGCGCTGCTGATGGCGGGCAGGCCGTTCAAGCGGCAGGCGGCGATCGCCAAGCTCTACTCGTCCGAGGCCGCGGTGACCAACGCGCGGGAGGCGACCCAGGTCTTCGGCGGGTACGGGTTCATGAACGAGTTCCCGGTCGCCCGGCACTGGCGCGACTCGAAGATCCTCGAGATCGGCGAGGGCACCTCCGAGGTGCAGCGGATGCTCATCGCGCGGGAGCTCGGCGTCGCTTAGGGCAGGACCATCAGCGTCCCGGCCGGGATCGGGGTGCTCGGCCCGTTCTGGGTCCGTACGGTGCCGGAGGCCGGACCGCCGGGCACGGCGGCCGCCGCGACGTCGACCCGCACGTGCACGGTGGTCCGCCCGCGCTCGTCGAGCTCGTCCAGCGTGCAGGTCGCGGTCGCGCCGGCGGTGCAGTCCCAGCCGTTGCTGCCGGAGCCGCCCCGGGCGGTCAGCCCGGTCGGCAGCCGGAGCGTGACGACCAGGCGGTGGGCCTGCTCGTCCCCGGAGTTGCGGATCGTCACCCCGATGTCGCCGGGGGTGCCGACCCTGAGCACGCCCAGCGCGCTCGGGGAGCCGGCGATCAGCCCCGTGGGCCCGGCGGCCGGCGGGGACGGTGCCGCGGCGGGCGGCGCCGGGGGTCGACCGCCGCTTGCCCTCGGGAACGGCCCGCCCCTCGGGGCCGGTCCGCTCGCGCCGGGGCCCAGGGCGGTGGGGGAGCCGCTCGGGGCGGCGCTGCCGCCGGCGCTCCGGGTCGGAGTGGTGCCGCCGGCGCCGGACGGAGCCGCGGCCCGGGAGGTCGCGCCGCCGCCCTCGCTCGGGCCGGGCAGGCCGGCCGTCGGGGTGGTGGTCGCCGCGATCGCCGGGCTGTCCGGGGAGCCGCCGTCGTTGCTGGCGACGACCGCGGTGCCGCCGATCACGACGGCCGCGACCGCCGCGGCGGTGGCCTGGCCGGCATAGGTGCCGGCCACCCAGGCCGCCACCGACCCCAGGACCGACCCACCCCCACCGGCCGCCCCGCCGGCGCCGGCTGCGGCCGCGGCCCCGGCGCCCTGCGCGGCGGCGCCGCCCGCGGCCGCGGCCCCGGCGCCGTGCAGGGCGCCGCCCGCGGCCGCGCCCTGGCCGGCTGCCGCTGCGGCGGCGCCTTGCGCGCCTGCTCCGCCCGCGGCGAGGCCCGGTCCGGCCGCGGCTGCGGCGGCGCCTTGCGCGCCTGCTCCGCCCGCGGCGAGGCCCGGTCCGGCCGCGGCTGCGCCTTGCGCGCCTGCTCCGCCCGCGGCGAGGCCCGGTCCGGCCGCGGCTGCGGTGCCGGCGGCTGCGGTGCCGGCGGCTGCGGTGCCGGCGGCTGCGGCGGCGGGCGGAGCGGCGTGGGCGGCGAGGTAGGCGCCGGCGGCTGCGGTGCCGAGGACCAGCGGGGCGATCACCGCGCCCAGACCCGCGTTGACGTCCTCCAGCTCGCGGGCGAGCGCCCGGCAGTCCGGGCAGGTCGCCAGGTGTGCCTCGACCCGCGCCCGCTGCCGCGCCGACAACCCCCCGCGCGCCCATGCACCGAGCCGGTTCACCGTGGCCTCGTGGTCCCGCCCGACCCCGTCGGCCAGGTGCTCCTGCAGGTACGCCTGCCGCAACCCCTCCCGAGCCCGGTACGCCAGCGCCGCCACCCCGTTCGGCGTGAGCCCGAGCAGCGGTGCCAGCTCGGCCGGCGACTCCTGCTCGACCTCGGTGTGCCAGAGCACCGTCTGCCACCGCTCCGGCAGCCGGTGGAACGCCCGCGCCGCGAGGCTGGTCTCCAGCGCCGCCACCGCGGTGTCCTCCCACGGCACCCCGGGGTCGTGCCGGGTCATGTCCTCGGACCACTCCAGCTTCCGGTCCCGCCGGCTCCGGTCGTAGAGCGTGTTGCGCAGCGTGGTCAGCAGGTAGGCCCGGAACGCCGCGTCCGGACCCCCGCCGGCCCGCAGCACGTCCAGGACCTTGGCGAACGCCTCCGCGACCAGGTCGTCGGCCTCGGCCCTCGAGCGGGTCAGCTGCCGGGCCAGGGCCGCCGCGGCGGCCGCATGCCGCCGGTAGAGCAGCCCGTACGCCTCGATGTCACCGGCGCGGACCGCCTCGATGAGCTCGACGTCGCCAGGCTCCGTCGGCTCGCCCGGCTCCGCGGTCCTCGTCAGCGGCACGGACATGCGGGACGTGCTCCGTTCGCGATCGGAAGTGCGGACCTAAGAGGCTATGCCCACGGATCCACGTCACGGAACGCCCCGCCCACCGTCCCTCTCCCTGCCGGACCGCCCGCGGGCGGTCGTGCGGGCACCGACTCGGCCCCCGTGGGGCGGGTGGCTCGACCACCCGGCGGGGCCGAGCGGCGCCGGCGCCGTGCTCTAACCTGCCGGGCATGGACGCGACCACCGGCCTGCCCGTCGTGGGCATGGTCGGCGGCGGCCAGCTGGCCCGGATGACCCACCAGGCCGCGATCGCGCTCGGCCAGTCGCTGCGGGTGCTCGCGTCCTCTCCGGACGAGTCGGCCGCGCTGGTCGCGCACGACGTCGTGCTCGGCTCGCACACCTCGTACGAGGACCTGGCGGCGTTCGCGGCCGGCTGCGACGTGCTCACGTTCGACCACGAGCACGTGCCGACCGAGCACGTCCGCGCGCTCGCCGCGGCCGGGCACACGGTGCTGCCCGGAGCCGACGCGCTGCGGCACGCCCAGGACAAGCGGGTGATGCGGACCCGGCTGGACGAGCTCGGCCTGCCGGTGCCGCGGTGGGCGCCGGTCCGCACGGTCGACGAGCTGGCCGGGTTCGCCGCCGGGTCCTGGCCGGTGGTGGTCAAGGCGGCCCGCGGCGGGTACGACGGGCGGGGCGTGTGGGTGGTGTCCGACCCCGCCGAGGCGGCCGAGCTGTTCGCGGCCGGGACGCCGCTGCTGGCCGAGGAGCTGGTGCCGCTGCGCCGGGAGCTGGCGGCGGTGGTGGCGCGCTCGCCGTTCGGGCAGGGCGCCGCCTGGCCGGTGGTGCAGACCGTGCAGTCCGGCGGGATCTGTGTCGAGGTGCTGGCTCCCGCGCCGGGCCTCGATCCCGCGGTCGCATCGGAGGCCGAGCGGATGGCGCTGCGGATCGCCGGCGAACTGGACGTGGTCGGCGTGCTCGCGGTCGAGCTGTTCGAGCGCTCCGACGGCGCGTTGCTGGTCAACGAGCTGGCGATGCGCCCGCACAACAGCGCCCACTGGACGATCGAGGGCGCCCGGACCTCGCAGTTCGAGCAGCACCTCCGGGCCGTGCTCGACTACCCGCTCGGCCCGACCGGGCTGGCCGCGCCGGCTGTGGCGATGGCCAACGTGCTGGCCGGGCCGACCCTCGAGGGTGCGCCCGGGCTGGACGAGCGGGTCCACCACCTGTCCGCCCGCTGGCCGCACGTGAAGATCCACCTGTACGGCAAGCTGCCCCGGCCGGGCCGCAAGATCGGCCACGTGACCGCGCTGGGGCCGGACCTGGCGGCGCTGCGCCGGGAGGCGACGGCGGCGGCCGCCTACCTGGCCACCGGAGTGCCGGACGAGGTGACGCACCAGTGACTTCCGTCGTCGGCGTGATCATGGGCAGCGACTCGGACTGGCCGGTGATGTCGGCGGCCGCGGAGGCGCTGGCCGAGTTCGCCGTGCCGTACGAGGTGCGGGTGGTCTCGGCGCACCGCACGCCGCGGGACATGCTCGACTACGCGGCCGGGGCCGCCGGACGGGGGTTGCGGGTGATCGTCGCCGGCGCCGGCGGCGCCGCGCACCTGCCCGGGATGGTGGCCAGCCTGACCCCGCTGCCGGTGGTCGGCGTGCCGGTGCCGCTCACGCACCTGGACGGCCTCGACTCGCTGCTGTCGATCGTGCAGATGCCGGCGGGAATCCCGGTCGCCACGGTCGCGGTCGGCGGCGCCCGCAACGCCGGTCTGCTGGCCGTACGGATCCTGGCCACCGCCGACGAGGCGCTGCGGGCCCGGATGACCGACTTCCAGGCCGCGCTGGCCGAGACCGCCCGGGCCAAGAACGAGTCGCTGCGCGACCGCCTCGGGGGGTCAGACCCTGGCCCGGCCGGTACGTGACGGCGGAATTGTCAGGGGTGGGGGTTAACGTCCGCGGCATGGCAGTGTTCGCGGTGACGGTGGTCTACGGGCCGGCGTGGGATCGGTCGCGGGCCCGGCGGGAGCAGGACGGCTGGGCGGAGCACGCGGCGTTCATGGACGAGCTGGTGGCGGGCGGGAGGGTCATCCTCGGCGGCCCGGTCGGCGACGGGACCGACGTGCTGCTCGCGGTCGAGGCGACCGACGAGGACGAGCTTCGGGCGGCGTTCGCGACCGACCCGTGGCACGCCGACGGCACGCTGGCCTTCGGGCGGATCCAGCCCTGGCAGCTCTTTCTCGACTTCCGAGCCGAGCCGGCCCCGGCCGGGTAGCCGGCGCGGGCTCGCGGCCGCCGAGGCGCACGGTCGCGTGGCGGCCGTGCTAGACGCGGGTTGCGGTGCCCAGGGAGTAGGCGGACAGGGACTTCGGCGCGCCGGGCCCGTAGAAGACGTCGACCGCGGTGACGGCGAAGCCGGCCGCGGTGACGAGGTCGACGATCGGCCGGGTGAGGTGGCACCCACCGGCCAGCCGCTTCTGCAGCGGCTCCAGCCGATGCTGCCAGCGCCGCACCCGTTCGTCCCGCTCCGGCGCCAGCCCGTGCTCGACGAAGTGCAGCGTCCCGCCGGGCCGCAGCACCCGGTGCAGCTCGGCCAGCGCCGCGGCCGCGTCCGGGACGGTGCACAGCGTCCAGCTGGACAGCGCCCCGTCGAACGCACCGTCCGGAGCGGACAGTCGCTGACCGTCCACATCGGACCGTCGCACCGGGACGGTGGCCGCCGCGACCCGCGGCGCCGCCATTCGCCAGGCGGTGTCGGACGGTTCGACGGCGGCGACACCGGTGACCGCGGCCGGGTAGTGCGGCACGTTCAAGCCGGACCCGAAGCCGAGCTCCACCACCTCACCGGCCAGCCCGGCGCAGACCCGGTCCCGCAGCTCCCCGGTGGTCCGCTCCCGGAGCGTGCGTTCGATCAGCCGCGGCAACACCCGTTCCCGGTACCAGCCCACCCGGTCAGCATGGCAGCCCACACTTGCCCGCGTGGACCGACCGGTGCTCCTCCTGGACGTCGACGGTGTGCTCAACCCGTACGGCGCGGACTGCCCGCCCGGCTTCGTCGAGCACGCGCTCTTCCCGGACGAGCACGAGCCGGTCCGCCTCTGCGCCGCCCACGGCGGGTGGATCGCCGAGCTCGCCGACCGGTACGACGTGGTGTGGGCGACGGCGTGGGGCGAGCTGGCCAACCGGCTGCTCGGCCCGCTGCTCGGGCTGCCGCGCTTCCCGGTCGTGCCGTTTCCCGACCCGCCGTTCCCGGCCGAGGCCAAGGTGCCGGCGGTCGACCGGCTGGTCGGCGGGCGCCCGGCGGCGTGGGTCGACGACATGCTCGGGCCGGCGGCGTCCGACTGGGCGGCCCGCCGCGGCGTGCCGACGTTGCTGCTGCCGGTGGAGCCGGCGCTCGGCTGGACCCGGGAGGTCGTCGAGCGGGCGCTGGGGTGGGCGGTCAGCGAGGGCCGTGGGCGGACCACTCGATCGCCGGGCAGCGGTCCATGACCACGTCGAGACCGGCCGCCCCGGCCCGGTCCGCCGCCGCCTCGTCGATGACGTCCAGCTGCAGCCAGACCGCCTTCGCCCCGACCGCGACCGCCTCGTCGACGTGCGCGCCGGCCTGCTCGGACCGGCGGAACACGTCCACCACGTCGACCGGGAACGGCACGTCCGCCAGCGTCGGGTAGCCCGGCTCCCCGTGGACGATCTCGCCCTTGGGGTTGATCGGGACGATCCGCTTGCCGTTGCGCTGCAGGAACCGCGCCACTCCGTACGCCGGGCGCCGCTGGTTGGCGGTCAGCCCCACCACCGCCCAGGTCTCGTACGCCAGCACCCGCTCGATCTCGTCCGCAGTCCCGCGTGCCATGCCTCCATGGTGCCCGCCCGGCCGCCGGGCCACGCGCCCTAGGATCGCGGCATGACGCGGACGGCCGTGGTGACCGGGGCGAGCAGCGGGATCGGGGCGGCCACCGCCCGCCGGCTGGTCAAGGACGGATACGAGGTGGTCGCCGCCGCCCGCCGGGAGGACCGGCTGGCCGCGCTGGCCCGGGAGACCGGCGTGCGGACGGCCCGGCTCGACGTCACCGACGCCGACTCGGTGCGCGCGTTCGCCGCGACGCTGACCGAGCTGGACGTGCTGGTCAACAACGCCGGCGGTGCATTCGGGGCCGAGCCGGTGGCGACCGGCGACCCGGCCGACTGGGAGGCGATGTTCGACGTCAACGTGCTCGGCACGCTGCGCGTCACCCAGGCGCTGCTGCCGCTGCTCGAGGCCGCACCGGGCGGCACGATCGTCAACGTCACCTCGACCGCCGCGTACGTCAACTACGAGGGCGGCGGCGGCTACAGCGCGGCCAAGCACGGGGAGCACGCGCTCACCGAGACGCTGCGGCTGGAGCTGGCCGGCGTCCCCGTGCGGGTGATGGAGATCCAGCCGGGGATGGTGCGGACCGACGAGTTCGCGCTCAAGCGCTACCGGGGGGACGCCGACGCGGTCGACCGGCTGTACGGGGACGTCGACCACCCGCTGACCGCCGAGGACGTCGCCGACTGCATCGGCCTGGTCGTCGGGCTGCCGCCGCACGTCAACGTCGACCAGATGGTGCTCCGGCCGCTGGCGCAGGCCGCCCAGCACAAGCTGTTCCGCGGGCGGCTCTTCCCGGCCTAGCCCGCCGTCCCGGTCAGGGCCGGCCGAGCGCCCGGTAGGTCCAGCCCGCCGCCCGCCACGCCACCGGGTCGAGCGCGTTGCGCCCGTCCACGATCCGCGGGGCGGCCACGACCGAGGCCAGCTTGGTCGGGTCGGTCTCCCGGAACTCGGCCCACTCGGTGAGCACCAGCAGGACGTCCGCGTTCCGCGCCGCGTCCAGCGCGGAGGACGCCATCGCCAGCTGCGGGTACTCCCGCTTGGCGTTCTCCATCGCCTGCGGGTCGTAGACGACCACGGCCGCGCCGAGCTTCTGCGCCGCCGCGGCCACGTCCAGCGCCGGGGAGTCCCGGATGTCGTCCGAGTTTGGCTTGAACGCCGCGCCCCAGACGCACACCCGCTTGCCGGCGTAGTCGCCGTCGAGCAGCTCCCGGCCGAGGTCGATGGCCCTGGCCCGGCGCCGCATGTTGATCGCGTCGACCTCCTCCAGGAACGCCAGCGCGTCCTGGGCGCCGAGCTCCTCCGCCCGGGCCATGAACGCGCGGATGTCCTTGGGCAGGCAGCCGCCGCCGAACCCGAGCCCCGCGTGCAGGAACCGCTTGCCGATCCGGGAGTCGTGGCCGAGTGCCTCGGACAGCGCGGTCACGTCCGCCTTCACGACCTCGCACACCTCGGCCATCGCGTTGATGAACGAGATCTTCGTGGCCAGGAACGAGTTCGCCGCGACCTTGACCAGCTCCGCGGTGGCGAAGTCGGTCACCACGACCGGCGTCCCGGACGCGATCACCGGCGCGAACGCGGTCCGCAGCACCGCCTCAGCCGACTCGGACTGCACGCCGAACACCAGCCGGTCCGGGTGCAGGGTGTCCTCGACGGCGAAGCCCTCGCGCAGGAACTCCGGGTTCCAGGCGACCTCGACCTCGTCCGACGGGGCCAGCGCGCGCACCAGCTCGGACATCCGCTGCGCCGTGCCGGCCGGGACCGTCGACTTGCCCACGACCAGCGCGCGGCGGGCGAGCAGCGGAGCCAGCGTCGAGAACGCGGACTCCACATAGGTGAGGTCCGCCGCGTACCCGTCCTTGCGCTGCGGCGTGCCCACGCAGACGAAGTGCACGTCGGCGAAGTCGGCCACCTCCTGGTAGGAGGTGGTGAACCGCAACCGGCCCGAGTCCAGCGCCTTGCGCAGCAGCTCGGGCAGCCCCGGCTCGAAGAACGGCACGTCACCTGAGCTGAGCCGGGCGACCTTCGCCTCGTCGACGTCGAGCCCGATCACGTCGTAGCCCAGCTCGACCATGGCCACCGCATGGGTCGCGCCGAGGTAGCCGGTGCCCAGCACCGACAGCTTCGGCCGGGCGCCGTCGTCAGCGACAGTCATCGCGAGAGCGTACGACATGGACATCGGTGCCCGGTCTCCGCGGCTGGCCCCGGGAAGCCGACCGGCCGGTAACATGAGTCGTGTGGACGCCTCGTTCGACATCTACCGGCTCGGCGAGGAGCACGTCATGCTCCGCGAGTCGGTCCGCCAGCTCGCCGAGGACAAGATCGCGCCGAGGGCCGCGGAGGTCGACGAGACCGCCGAGTTCCCGTGGGACGTCTACGAGGCGCTGCGCAAGGCCGACCTGCACGCCGTGCACATCCCGGAGGAGTACGGCGGGGCCGGCGCCGACTCGATCGCGACCGCGATCGTCATCGAGGAGGTCGCCCGCGTCTGCGCGGCGTCGTCGCTGATCCCGGCGGTCAACAAGCTCGGCACGATGCCGCTGCTGCTGTCCGCCTCCGAGGAGCTCAAGCGCGACGTTCTACCCCCGGTCGCCAGCGGTGACGCCATGTTCTCGTACGCGTTGAGCGAGCGGGAGGCCGGCTCCGACGCCGCCGCGATGCGCGCCCGCGCGGTCCGCGCCGGCGACGGGTACGTGCTGAACGGGTCGAAGGCGTGGATCACCAACGCCGGCGTCTCGACGTACTACACGGTCATGGTCTCGACGGACCCGTCCAAGGGAGCGAACGGGATCTCCGCGTTCGTGGTGCACAAGGACGACCCGGGCTTCTCGGTCGGCACCAAGGAGCGCAAGCTCGGCATCAAGGGCTCGCCGACCTGCGAGATCTACTTCTCCGACTGCATGGTCCCGGCGTCCCGGATGGTCGGCGAGGAGGGCACGGGCTTCAAGACCGCGCTGCGCACGCTGGACCACACCCGGCTCACGATCGGCGCGCAGGCGGTCGGGATCGCGCAGGGTGCGCTCGACGCGACGATCGGCTACGTCAAGGAGCGCAAGCAGTTCGGCCGGGCGATCGGCGACTTCCAGGGCGTGCAGTTCATGATCGCGGACATGGCGATGAAGGTCGAGGCGGCCCGCCAGCTGGTGTACGTGGCGGCGGCGAAGGCCGAGCGCGCTGAGCCGGACCTCACGTTCGCCTCGGCCGCGGCCAAGGTCACCGCGTCGGACGCGGCGATGTCGGTCACCACCGACGCGGTCCAGCTGTTCGGCGGCGCCGGCTACACCCGCGACTTCCCGGTCGAGCGCATGATGCGCGACGCCAAGATCACCCAGATCTACGAGGGCACCAACCAGATCAACCGCATGGTCATCGCCCGCCAGCTCCTGCGCACCTGACCGGTCCGGGGGCCGTGCGGGCGATGATGGGCGTCAGCGAGCGCTGGGCCCGATGCAGCTGCGGTGGGCGTACTGTCACCTGGCCAGCGAGTACAACCGCCACAACGGCCACGCCGACCTCCTCCGCGAACGCCTCGACGGCACCACCGGCACCTGACCGACTCGGCGGGCAGGGCTTGCCGGCTCGGCGGGTACCACGAGGACTCGTGTGGGGAGGAGCCAGTGATGGCCGCAGCCAAGAAGGCCCCGTCGGCAACCGGATTCTCGGAGGCCGAACGGGCCGCGATGAAGGACCGGGCCCAGGAGTTGAAGGCGGCCGGCCGCGCTGGCAGGAAGAAGTCCGAGAACGCCGACGCCCTCCTGGCGAAGATCGCCGAGATGCAGCCATCGGATCGCGTGCTGGCCGAACGCATCCACGCCGTCATCACCTCGGTCGCGCCGGAGCTCGCACCGAAGACCTGGTACGGGATGCCGGCCTACGC
The DNA here is from genome assembly GCA_963803135.1 of uncultured Actinomycetota bacterium. GTDB lineage: Bacteria > Actinomycetota > Actinomycetes > Mycobacteriales > CADCTP01 > CADCTP01. Next base: position 307,602 of record CAWDLH010000003.1, read on the forward strand.
CAGGGACGGCAAGGTCGTCTGCTTCTTCCAGCCGGCGGCGAGGTTCGGTACCAGGTACGCGACGCTCGGCTTCAACGACCCCGCGAACCTCGACGACGGCACCATGTGGCCCACCGCCTACGCCGTGACCGACCTGTCGGCCGCCGACGTCACGAGGATCGAGGAGCTCGTCAGGCGGGCCGTGAGCTGATCGTCCGGACCGACCGCGTCGGTGCCCAGCCGCCGCCGTGAGCCCTCGACGCTCCGGCGCCGGCCGCCGACGTCAGGCGCGGCCGCCGTGTCAGTCCTCGGGAATGGCCCGGCCGAAGCTCGCCAGCGTGATGTCGCTCGGCTCCGGACCACCGCGGCGGCCGGTGTCGAGGCCGTCGATCGCGGCCAGCTGCTCGCCGGTGAGCTCGAAGTCGGCGACGTCGATGTTCTCCGCGATCCGCTCGGGGCGGGTCGACTTCGGGATGGCCGACCGGCCCTGCTGGAGATGCCAGCGCAGCATCACCTGCGCCGGCGTCTTCCCGTGCGCCTGGGCGATCTCGCCGATGACCGGGTCCTGCAAGGTGCTGCCGTGGCTGCCGTCGCGGTAGAAGGTGATGCCGCCGATCGGCGACCAAGCCTGGGTGAGGATGCCGTGCTCGGCATCGAACGCCTGCACCTCGCGCTGCGCGAAGTAGGGGTGCACCTCGATCTGGTTCACCGCCGGGACGACGTTCGCCTTGTCGAGCAGCGCGCGGAGATGGTCGACCATGAAGTTGCTGACCCCGATGGCGCGGACCTTGCCCTCGCCGAGCAGCGTCTCCAGGCCGCGGTACGCCTCCAGCGTCCACCCGAAGTCCGACGGGAGGGCCTGGTGCAGGATCAGCAGGTCGATCTGGTCGACACCGAGCTTGCGGGCGCCTACGACCCGACGGCCCGGCCTGGGAGGGTCTGGCAGTACCTGGAACAGCAGGCACCCCCTGACCGACGGCGACGGGCGCGAGAGGGCCGCGCGGCCGAGCGCGTCCGGGGCGGGCGGCCGGAAGCTCGCGGACGCGCGCTGCCTGACGACAACGGGCGTGGACAGCGTGACCGGCGTTGGGGTGCGAGCGGTCGCCGTCGATGCTCGGGAGGATCCGTGGCCGCTCTTGACGATCTCCTCGCGCAGATCCCCATGGACCAGCTCGCCAGGCAGTTGGGCGTCGACGAGCAGACCGCCGCGCAGGCGACCCGAGCAAGCTGCTGCCGATGCTGGCTCCGATCGTGATGTCCTACCTCGCCCGTCGTCTGGGTCAGGGCGGGTCGGGGACGGGGGCGCAGTCGGGTGGTGGCCTGGGCGACCTGCTGGGCGGCCTGCTCGGCGGCGCCGGCCAGTCCGGCGGTCTCGGGGACCTGCTCGGCGGACTGCTCGGCCAGGGCCGCCGCTGAGACCGCCTGCTGGCCGGGCGAGAAGGTCACTCGTCGTCGTACGCCGGCTGTCCGCCTGGTGCCTCTCCGGTCGGGCCTTCGGCGGGGGTCGGTGCAGCGAGGGCGGCCAGCTCCTGGCTCACGACCTCGGCCACCACCGCCGGGGCGTCCCGGGTGGACCGCAGCGGCAAACCCTGTTCGATCTGGAGTCCGCCCCGCAGCGCCAGGCGGTTCACCACGTTGTCCGGCGCCAGACCTGGATGCGGATCGTGCGTCGAGATCGCCAGGCGAACGATGGCCGGCCGGCCGAGCACGACCGTGAGCCTCCGTTCCATTTCGTCTCGCACCCGTCGCCTCACCTCGACGTCGAGGAGTCCACCGACGATCACGTCCACGTCGCCGACGTCGCTGAACCCGTGGAAGGAGACGGCCAGGTCGTGCGGGGTGCTGAGCAGTGCCCGCAACCCTCCGAAGGAGGCTTCGGACAGGTCGTCACTGGTGATGTGCCAACGCCGGAAGGCTCCGCCGCCTGGCCCCCGGCAGATCCAGGAGTCGGCCCGGAAGCGGCTGTCCGATGCCACCCGCTCGGCCTGGGCGTCGGTGGCCCGCTCGATGGAGCCGCCGTGCGGAGCGATCACCGCGACATTCGCGCAGGAACGAAGGACGGTGGTCTCCACCAGCTCGCAACTGCCGAGGATGTCCGCCGTGACGTCTACAGGCGACCGCGGCGGTTCGTCCCTGAGCAACCTGCCCAGCGCCGCGGTGCTCATCTCGACGACCTCGCCGCTGCCGCTTGCTGCCGCCACGGTGTAGGCGACAACTCCGTCGCCGGCGTCCACCAGGATCTGCCTGCGGCTGCCGGGCACGTCGAAGTCCGCGGGGACGGGAAGACCCAGGAGCGCGAATGCCTCGATGCCCAGAGCGACCCGCTCGCCGGCCGGATCGCGGTCCGGACCCTCGACGATGCCCAACTGCACGCTGGTCACGGCGACACCATGTCGAGAAGAGTAGTTCGCGAGCGCGCGCCGCCGCTGGTCCGCAGGACCTCGACCACTGATGACATCCCCGCACCGGCCGTGGACCGGTCGCGGATCCTGCGGTCGTGCCGGGCCGCGTGGGCGTGACAGAGCGGTGAGCTCGCGGGCGGTGTGGGACCGGCAGGCGGCGACGTTCGATGATCAGCCCGATCACGGCTCGGCCGACCCACCGGTGCGGCGGGCGTGGGCGGAGTGGCTGGTGCCCGGTCCGGTGGCGTCGATCCCCGATGTGGGCTGCGGTACAGGGAGCCTGTCGGTGCTGCCGACGTGGACTGTGCGGCGCGCACGCCTTATCTGTCTACATTGGACGATCAGCGGAAACCACACCGCGAGCGGTGCGGCGAGGTGGACAGCGAGCCGAGCGGTCCGGCCGCGCTCCGGGCCGGACACGGGACGGTGAGGCTGAGCGAGGCGAGGATCACGGGCTCATGAGCCGGTGCTCTCGAGGATCTCCTTGAGGAGGGCGAGGTCGCCGTTGACCAGTGCGGTGTCCCGCTCGAACTCCGCGTCGGTCATCCCCGGCGCGCGGCGCAGCGTGAAGACCACTTCGCAGCCGTCGCCGTCGGCAATCGCCCGCAGCGGCACGTACACCCTCTCACCCGAGGGCGTGAGCACCTCATGGTCGAGCACGCCGAGTCCGTTCTCCGGGGCGAACGTCACCCGCGCCCGTCCCTCCGACGTCTCGACGAACCAGTTGCCGTCGAGCTGCACCACGGAGCTGCCCAGTCCCGGCGCCCACCGAGGCAGGTTGGCCGGATCGGAGACAAAGGCATACACCTGCGGCACCGGCCGGTCGATGTACTCGCTCAGGTGCCGGGATTCCGACCTCATGAAGCGATGGTGTCACGACGGCTCCTTCGGGTTGGGGGGTCGGCCGGTTCGCGGTCGACGCGGTCGCCGAGGAAGCCCGCCGTCGTCCGCGCACCGACCGGGACACGACGACCTCCGCAACGCCGATGGCGCACCGTGTCGCCGGTCTGTTAGCGTTCTGGCGGTCGTGATCCATCGGCAGGAGGTGAGACCCATGTACGCAGCATCCGGAGTGGGTGCTCCCCTGCAGCGCACGATCGCGCGACTGACGTAGTCGCTACTGGGAGCGCCCGACAAGCAACTCGCGAAAGGCGACTCCCATGAACACAACACCTTCTTCGACTCCGCGCATCAGCCCGACGACCAGTCCCGATGGCATCGCAGTGACGCGAACACCACGGCACGGGAATTGGCCGATGCTCGACAAGCGCGTCGACGCCACAAGACGGGCGGGCAGGTCAAGCGAACGAGCCTTGGTCCTCGCCGGCGGCGGAGCGGCAGGCAATGCGTGGGAGCTCGGTCTCATCGCCGGCCTGTCCGACGCGCGGGTCGATGTGATCGAGGCCGATCTCATTGTCGGGACGTCGGCAGGATCGACGGTGGCCGCCCAGATCACCAGCGGGACACGGCCGGCCGATCTGTATGCCGCCATCCTCGCCGAGGTCCCTCAGCCGCAGGCCGGCGACGCCCGACCTGACCGGGGACGCGCTCCAGGTTCCTCCGGCCCGAGCTATCTGGAGTGGTCGAACGGAATCATCGGTTCTGCCGAGGATGCTTCCGACATGCGGCGCAGGATGGGCGCCGCCGCCCTGGAAATGGATACCTCCGACGGCTCTAGCCGGACGCGCTGGCGCGACATCGTCGCGGCTCGGCTTCCCAGCCATCACTGGCCGCAGCAGCCCGTACTTATCACGGCTGTCGATGCGCACACCGGGGAACCGGTCGTCTTCGACCGCCACAGCGGAATTGATCTGGTAGACGCCGTCGCCGCCAGCACGGGAAACGGCTACCGCATCGGCGAGAACCGATACATCAATGGCGGCTATCGACGCAGTGAGAACGCCGACCTGGCAGCTGGATACGGGCGGGTGCTGGTGCTGTCGCCATTCGGCGGCAGGTCGCGGATGCCGCTGGAGTGGGGAATGGATCTCGCAACCCAGGTCGACGAACTCCGCGCGGGGGGCAGCCGGGTCGAGACCGTCTTTCCGGACGGCGGCGCGGGTGACGTGTTCGACGCCAATGCGTTGGATCCATCCACGCGTCTGCAGGCCGCGCGAGGAGGCTACGACCAGGGCCGAGCGCTCGCGGAGTTGCTCGCCAAATTCTGGCACTGACCCATCCCGCCCCTGTTCGGCTCACCGCTGACCGCCACCGCCGTAAGCCGGCCCGGCCGGAGCTGCGGCGGTCCTCGCCACCATCGACGCCAACGACCAGGTAATCGGTTGCCTGCCCGCCTACGGTCGGAGGCGATGAGGGACGCGCCCGGCCACGACCTGATGCAGCGGGCACGGTGAACCTGGGCGCGCGAATGACGCGGCGGCTGCGTCTCGAGCCGATCGGACCCGAGCACGCGCAGGATGTGTGGCTGCTGTACCAGGATCCGGCAGTCGTGAAGTGGGTTGCCGGTCCCTGGTCACCCGAGCAGGCCGAGGCCTTCGCCGTCGGCTGGCGCCGCAGGTGGGAGCAGGAGTCGGTCGGGAAGTGGATGGCGTACCTGCACGACGGCACCCTGGTGGGCCGCGGCGGCCTGTCTCGGATGCCTCCTGGCGAGCGGTCCACAACACAGGTCGAGGGCCTCGTCGACCCCTGCTGGCGCGTCGACCGGCTAGAGATCGGGTGGGCTCTGCGCAGCGAATTCCGCGGCCAGGGCTACGCCAGTGAGATCGGTCGGGAAGGGTTGGCGTTCGCCAAGGAGGTCCTCGCCGGCCGTGCCGTGGTCGCCTTCACCGAGCGGCACAACATCGCGTCCCGTCGGGTCATGGAGCGCATCGGCATGACTCACATCGGCGAGATTCTCTGGCGGGGCCTCGTCGAAGGGCGGCCGGAGGAGCAGGATGACGCGCCCTTCGCCGTCTACGCGACCGACCTAGCCAATCCCTGAGGGCCGCCGAACCGCACTCGAAACACCGCCAGCAGAAAGCATCCGACCCGCCCTGCGGCAGAGCCGCCCGTCCCGCGCGTGGCGTGGCGGGTGCTCCTCGGGCTGGTCGAGCACCTCGCCGATGTGGATACCAGTGGTTCGGCCAGCGCCACAGAGTCGCGGCCCGGCGCTCCGACCGGCCGGGCCGCGACCTGAGGGCGTGATGTCAGCGGCCGCCGATCACCGGCGCGACCATCTTCACCGGTCCCCCGGGCGCCAGCGTCGACGTCACGTCGACCAGCGTCCCCGCGGCCAGTGCCGCGTGCACCTGCGCCGCGGTCGTGATCGGGTGCGTCGTCAGGTCAAGGCTTCCGGGGTTCGCCTCGACGAGCAATGTGAGCGTCCAGGCCCCGGTGTAACCGCGATCGCCCGGCGCCACCGGCAGGATGTGGTCGTGGCGCAGCACGTCTGGCTGACCGTCGCAGTGATCCTGCGTCGCGGAGCCGTCGAAGATGACATACAGCGGCTGGGTCGGGCGGTCGACGGTCGAGATGTCGGGGCCGAGCCCGAAGCAGGCCAGCACGCCGCCGTTGGGGTTTGCGCTGAACACCGACGGCTGCAGGAACGTGACTTCGTGGCCGTCGTACCAGGCTTTCTCGATCCGGAGCTGTCCGCCCGGGCCCGCGTGGGCGGTCCCCGCCATCAGCGCCGCGGCCGCGATCGTCGCAACCAGGCATATGAGTCGACGCATCATTCCTCTTCCTCCGTGGGATGTTTGTCTGCCCACCCCGTCCTGGGGTGTGTCATCGTCAATTGCCCTCCTCGGCGTCCAGGACTCGCCGAAGCTAGCGACCGCGGCTTCGCAGCCGCTTAGCAGCGATTTGCCGGCGCAATCGCCGGGTGGCGGCAACCGGTCCGTGGCGCCCCCACGGGTGTTGATCAGCATCGGACCGGCCATGAGCGGGCGTTTCCCGCCGACTCGGTCGGCCGCTGCGGTTGTACTCGCGATGCACCGTCTGGCGCGTCGTCGTCCCCACCACGGGACGCCACGCGGGGCAAGGCCCGGGCGTGGGCGTGGAAGCTGGCCGGCGCCCCTACCCAGCGCCGCCCGGCCGCCACCGGCCGGCAGTGGGCTCAGCAGCCGGACGGCGACCGGCAGGTGGTGATGGACTTCGACGCCACCATCGTGATCTCCCACTCGGACAAGGAGCAGGCCACCCGGACCTGGAAGAAGACCTACGGTCACCATCCCCTCGGCGGCTGGGTGGACCACGGCGAAGGTGGCACCGGGGAGCCGGTGGCCTGGCTGCTACGCCCGGGCCGGGCCGGGTCGAACACCGCGGCCGATCATGTCGCGGTCTTCGAGCAGGCGTTGGCCCAACTACCGGTCGAATGGGCCGGTCCCGACGAACACGGCCGGCGGCCGGTGCTGGTCCGCACCGACGGCGCCGGGGCGACCCACCGCTTCGCCCAGCACCTGCACGACGCCGGCGTCCAGTACTCGCTGGGGTTCACCCTCGGCGTGGAGTACCACGACCCGCTGCTGGCGGTGCCGGCCCAGGCGTGGACGCCGGCCTACAACGCCGACGGCGAGCAGCGTGACGGCGCCTGGGTCGCCGACCTGACCGGCCTGCTCGACCTGTCCGGCTGGCCGGACGGCGCCCGGCTGATCGTCCGCCGGGAACGCCCGCACCCCGGCGCCCAACTGCGGTTCACCGACGCCGACGGACACCGGTTCACCGCCTTCCTGACCAACACCGCCGGCGGGCAGCTGGCCGACCTCGAACTACGCCACCGCCGCCACGCCCGAGTCGAAGACCGCATCCGCACCGGCAAGGACACCGGGCTGCGCAACCTCCCCTACCACGACGCGGCCCAGAACGCCGTCTGGCTGGAACTGGTCGCCCTCGCCCAGGACCTGCTCGCCCACACCCAACGCCTGGCCCTGACCGGCGCCCACCGCACCGCCGAACCGAAAACCCTGCGCTACCAGCTGTTCGGCACCCCCGGCCGGCTCACCCGCACCGCCCGCCGCACCCTGCTCCGACTGCCCCGGACCTGGCCCTGGGCCGACCAACTCGCCGCCGCCCTCGCCCGCCTAGCCGCGCTACCCGCCCCATAACCACCAGCCACCGCCCCGACCAGCCGACCCACCCGGGACCCGTGGAATCCCCGCCCACCCGACGCGACAGCCGGGCCCCCGCCACACCCACACCACGACACAGGACCAACCGAAGACCACAGAACAACGAGATGATCTCCATCGACAAGATCACGAAACCGTCAGGCTAGTCTCGGCTCATGTCCAGTGCCGAGAACGAGCAGTTCGCCCTCACCTCGGAGCGGGCCGCCCTGGAGAACTTCCTCGATGCCCAGCGGGAGGGCCTGATCAGGAAGATCCAGGGGCTCGATGATTCAACCGCGCGACAGGCCCCGACCGCGAGCTCGTTGTCGCTTCTGGGGCTCGTGAAGCATGCCACGATGTGGGAGCGGCGCTGGTTTCAAGTGATCTTGTGCGGACGCGAGTCCGGTGAGGATTGGCCCACCGTCAGGGGCCAGAACGAGGCCACCTTCACGATCGGTGAGCACGACACCGTCAATGACTGGGTCGAGAGGTACCGGGAGCAGATCGAGCAGTCCCGCGCTGCCGCGGCCTCCATGGATCTCGACAGTATGTGCGCACGTACAGACCTCATCGACTGCAACCTGCGGTACGTGCTCTTCCACATGCTCGAAGAGACTGCCCGCCATGCCGGCCACGCGGACATCATCCGCGAGACGATCGACGGCTCTCGCGGAATCTGAGCTGTCCGGCGCGCATCGAGCGCCGTTTTGACTGGCTATCCCGGCCGGGGTGGTTCCGTCCAGGTAGAGAACCCGGGTGGGGATGTTCCGCGCCGCGACATCCTGGGGCTTCCTTCTTGTTGATCGATGCTGAACATCTCGTCGGGTACGCCAGCGGCCTCGATCTGGCGCCAGATCGAGCGCCAGCCCCCAAACCCACTTGAGCGTCACCGTAGCGGCGTAGTACGCAGGGGCACCTGCGAAAGGAGGCACACGTGCCGATTACCGACTTGACCGAACCTGTTCCCCCGGAGCTGAAGACCGACGAGTTCGCCTTGCGTCCGATCGTGGTCGACGACACGGAGACGGACTATGCCGCCGTGATGGAGACGCGGGAGCACCTGAGGTTGTGGCGACAGTCAACGTGGCCCGAGGACGACTTCACAGTCGAGGCGAACCGCCAAGATCTCATCGACCTCGAAGAGCGCCATGCTGCGCATCGCGCGTTCACGTACACGGTGCTCGACCCAGACGGCACCAGGTGCTTGGGCTGCGTCTACGTATTTCCCACGAGCGCCACCTTCCTCGCGAAGTCCACGGTGATTCCAGTGGGTGAGGACAGGTGGGCGGACGTGGAGGCCGTCGTCTTCTTCTGGGTCCGACTGTCCCAGATGGAGCTGGGAATGGACGAGCGTCTTCTTTCCGCGCTCCGTGCGTGGTTCAAGGACGAGTGGAAGCTCGAGAAGACCGTCTACGTCACGAGTGAGCAGTTCACTCAGCAGGTAGATCTCCTGGACCGCACCGATCTGAGTCCCAAGTTCGAGCTGCTGGAGCCCGGCAAGGCGAGAAAACGCCTCGTCTTCGGTTGAGTGGTCACCCGCCATCAACGGCGGTGGTTGCCGTCCTGCGAGCTGAGAGTGCTTCGGACCCCCAGGTCGTTGGCGAGCAGTCGACCGGCCGACACGCGTTGCGCTGGCTGCGCAACCGCACCGGGATGCCGTCGCCGAGGACGTCGAGTGGGTCGGGCACCGACCGGGCTTCGTCACGAGCGACCCGTCGGGCGGCCCATCTCCTGCGGCGTCGAGGACGAGTGCCGGCCCGGGCCTCTCGTCCGATCAGGCCGAGGAGCGACTCGGGTGGCCCCCACACCGTTAGATAGGGCCCGGCCGGCGCGTTCGATGCCATCGACCAGCAGGATGAGCAGGCCGTGGGCATCGGGCGTCGGCTGCCTCGACAGGTCTGGACGTACAGAGAGGAGAGGACGATGAGCGACGAACAGGTGGGACCTGAGACGAGGGGTGTCGCGGTGAAGCTCCTTGCAACGGTTGACCTTACCGGTGAGATCGAGGGCATGGCGGGGCGGCAACTTCGAATGCGTATGGTGACCATCGAGCCTGGAGGAATTCTTGGGCCGATTCACGACCATGTAGACAGGCCAGGCACCGTCTACATCCTGCAGGGAACGATCACTGACCATCGAAACGGGGTCGCTACGGATTATGGGCCCGGAGTGGGCTGGCCCGAGGATCGGAACACGACCCACTGGCTCGAGAACAGCGGAACTATTCCGGCGGTGGAGATCTCGGTCGATATCGTCAGGCAAGAGTGAGGTTGATCGTCGTCCGAAGGTCGCCGCGTGCCTCGATCCCATGGTCCCGCACGCCATTGTCGGGATGAGTGACCACCACAGTAGGGCCGGGGAACCTGCCGAGCCCGTAGAGCTCGTGCGTCGGGCGGGATCCACCACCCGGGCTGGCGGTGACGCTTGGTGATCAGTGTCGGTCGACCGAACGAGGCCGGCCACGGGTGCAACGACCGACTCTGCAACGGTGCGAGACCGCCACGGCCGTATGGTTCCCGGCACCAGGCTGCTCGGCACTACCTGCGGCTGCCCAGACCTGAGCCGGGACGGCGTCAGCGAGCGAGGATCCTCGGCGCGGCCGTGTCCGCGTTGATCGTGGTGGCGGTCGAAAAGGCGTCTGCCGCTACTCGACTCGGGGGCGAGCAAGGATCACACTCGACAGGTGGAATCGGAATGTCTGTCTCTGGACTGGTCTCCCGGTGAACGCCTGACTCCGTGGATTGTCCTTGATCTGCCAAGGGAGGCCTGGGTCGTCGAGAGACGTGCCGGGGAGCTGACCGCTGAGGAGCGGCAGATCGTGCGGGACGCAGCGGCTCGGATGCTGCGCGCCGTCGGCGACGCTGGTTGAGAGTCGACCGGCCAGGAAGGGCGGTGGCTCGCGCCTGGGTCGGCCTCACGGCAGGGTGATGACGACCTTGCCGCGGGCGTGTCCCTGCTCCACGCGGCGCAGGCCCTCGGCCGTGTCGGCGAGCGGGTAGGTCCGGTCGAGGACCGGTGTGAGCTTCCCGGCCTCGATGAGCCCGGTGAGGGTGAGCAGTTGGTCGCTGTTCTGTTCGTGCGGGAGCAGTCGGAGCCGCTCTCGGACGAGACGGTTGACCACGACCGCCCGAAGAATGGAGCCCACCGGCCCGAGCACGTGGCCGGGTGAGCCGCCGCCGTTGAGCACGAGGATCCCGGTCGGGGTCAGAGCCCGGCGCAGCCGGCTCAGCGGCCGGTTGCCCACGTTGTCGAGGATCACGTCGTAGCGCACGCGCCCGTCGGTGAAGTCCTCCGTCGTGTAGTCGACGACGTGCGCGGCGCCGATCGAGCGCACCAGTTCCACGTTGCGGGTGCTGCACACTCCGGTGACCTGCGCGCCCAGCGCCGCCGCGATCTGCACGGCGTAGGTGCCGACGCCGCCGGCGGCCCCGTTGACCAGCACCCGGTGCCCGGCCGTCACCGCGCCCACGTCCCGGATTCCCCGCAGGGCCGTCGTCCCCGCCATCGGAAGCGTCGCCGCCTGCTCGAACGTCAGGCGCGCCGGCTTGGGCACCACCTTGTCCGCCTCGGCGCGGGCGTACTCGGCGAACGCGCCCTGGCAGAAGCCGAGCACCTCGTCACCTGGCGCCAGCCCGCGCACGCTCGCGCCGACCGCCTCCACCCGTCCGGCCGCGTCGACCCCGGCCACCCGGGCCTTCGGCTTCCTCAGCCCCACCTCTCCCATCAGCCGCGCGACGAGCGGATCGCCTCGCATGATGTGCCAGTCGTACGGGTTGAGCGCGGCGGCGTGCACCCGCACCAGCACGTCGTCGGTGCCGACCTCGGGCGGATCGGTGTCGACCAGCCGGAGGACGTCCGGCGGGCCGAACCGCTCCTGGACGATTGCCTTCAATCAGGTCACCTCATATCGCCGTGCCGTTGTCGTGTGAGTGACGCCAACCGGCGGTTCGAGGAGCGCTCTTCGGGATCTGCCACCCTGCGAGCGGGATGCGCCACTCGGCGCTGCCGGCGGGACGCGCGACTCTGTCGCTCCCCGGGAGATGCGCTGGCGGCCATCTCCGATCCGGGGCGAGCGCGGAGTCAGGAGGGGGAGACTTGCCAGCGATGCTGCGCTTCATAGCGGGGGCGCAGCACCCGGCGGTAGACGAGCCGGGCCGGCGGCGGCAGCTCGGCCAGGACCGCGGCCGCGTCCTGGCCGTCGGCGTCGTCGAGAATCCAGGTCAGGAACTCCGGCCGTTCCCGCGGCGAGCGCCGGCCCCGTTCGGTGACCAGGAACGCGCGCCACTCCGCGCGGGTGAGGTGTTGCTCGAGGAGAGGAAGCACCTCGCGTTCCTCGTGCTCCAGGTGGTCCCGAACCACTGCCGACAGGCGCTCGACGGGGGTCGTCAAGTCACCCCCGGCACGCAAGGCGGCGTCGACGTCGGCGAGAGCGGCCGGGATGTGCTGGTGCTCCTCCACCATCGCGTCGACGGTGGCCAGCTGCGTCGGATCCGTCAGCTTCCGGCGCAGCACCGGCCACAGGTCCTCGTCCTCGGCCGCGTGGTGGTTGTCGAGTTGGTCGCGGAGAGCGTCCCAGCCGGCGAGCACCGTGGCCGGCGCGGGTGTCGATCCGTGGAGCTGGCTGGCCACCGCCTGCAGCCGCGACAGGTCACGACGCAACGCCGAGTGCAGCGCGCGCATGAAGCCGACATCAGCCGGAGAGTCCGGCGGGACCGAGCTCCGGCCCGCGCTCCTGCGGACCAGGTTGCCGGCGACCACCGCGGCTCCCACCACCGCGGCGACGATCCAACGACGACGTCCCTTGACCACACCGGACACGACTCCCACCTCTCTCCTGGTCGACCGGACGGCTGCCGTTCAGTTCAACCGCTGTCCGCGCGAGCGTATCCATCGGTGCCACCAGCGAACGCCCGCGTCCGCGCCCTGGTGAGATCCAGGTCGGATCCGCGGGTCAGTTCGGAGGCGGCGTGAGTGGGTTGCCTCGGATGAGTACTGCGACTGGTCGCTGAAGCGCCGTGATGTCACGTTCCAGATCTCCGTCGACGAGGAGGAGATCCGCGGCCAGCCCGGCCTCGAGACGACCCGTCACCTCGGCGAGGCCGCAGGCCCGCGCGGCGACTGCGGTGGCGCTGGCGACCGCGTCGGCGGTGGAGAAACCACCCTCCACCAGAGCGGCCAGCGCGAGGTTGGCGATGCCGTGCCGCTTCGCCGGCGCGGCGCCTGCGTCGACCCCGGTGACCAGCTCGATGCCGTGGGTCTGCGCCCGTTGCAGCACCTGGAGCCGTGCCGTTTGGGCCGTGTCGAAGTCGAGACCGATCCGTTTCAGGGCAGCCGTTATCCGCGGTGGCGGGGCAGGCATCGAAGCGAGAGCTGCGCGGTCGAAGCCGAGAGTCGGGTCCACGAACACTCCGGCCGCTGCGACGGCCTCGAGCACAGCGTCGGGAACACTGATGCCGGTCTCGGTGAGGCCGGTGAAGTGCTCGATACCGTCAACGCCGGCAGCCAGGGCGTGCCGAATGCCGGCGAGGGAGTGGGCATGCGCCAGGACCGGCAGCCCGACCGCGTGAGCCGCGTCTACGAGTGTCCGAAGATCGGCCGCATCGAACTGCACCCCGAACGGGTCGGTGCCGACCGTGGTCATCCCGCCGCTGGCCATCACCTTGACCACATCGACACCACGCTGTTCGTGCTCGGAGACCGCGGCACGGATCGCGCCCGGACCCTTTACCTCGCCGCCGAGGTAGTGGCAGTGGCCGTCGGGAACGGTCAACGGGGGGCCGGCGGCCTTGATGCGCGGAAGGCCTGCGCGTGCCGAGTCACGGAACGCCAGCGTGCGATAGCCCACGTCGCCGAGGTCGCGGACAGTGGTCACACCGGAAGCCGCCTGTTGCCGCAGCGACTGGTCGATGATGTCGTCGACCGCATCGGCATCGAGCGACGCGGCGCGCTGCAGGCCTCCGGCCGCCGAGTCAGAAACCAGATGCACGTGCGCGTCGAACAACCCTGGCAGCATCGTGCCCTCGAACGTCGCCAGTGGACAGTCCGTGGGAACCTCGTATCCGACCGACTCAACGCCCTTGATGAGACCGTCCTGGACGATGACAGTGGCACCGCCCGGCATGAACCGCTCACCGTCGAACGCCGCCGGCGCCCTGAGAGCACGCATGGCCCACCATGGCGCAACTCGGTTCGTTCCGCTAGGGACGACGGGCAAGCCGTGCGGGGCCGCGGCCCGGTCGACCTCGGGCGTGGCCGGCACGGTGTGCCCGGGCAGCCACCGCCGCACCGACCACGGAAGTGGTGCGTATGCCCGGCCGATCCTCGACGTCCGAGCAGATCGCAGGTCAGGTCAGGTTCTGTGGCCGGTGGAGAATTGTTCGGATGCTGCGATCCGCGTGGGAAGGAGGCTGTGGTGGGGGAAGTCGCACCGTGGCAGTGGGATGAGGCCACCTGGCGTCGGCATGTCGGGCACGTTCGGGCGGGCCGCTCGCTGTTGCCTGACTGGCCGGACGGGGCGCGGGTGGCGGTGGCCCTGTCGTTCGACTCCGATCATGAGACGATTCCGCTGCGGGACGGTGAGACCGGGCCGGGGACGCTGTCACAGGGTGAGTATGGGTCGCGGGTGGGGGCGCGGCGGATCCTGGCGTTGCTGGCCGCGCGTGGGATACCGGCGACGTTCTTCATGCCGGCGGTCTCTGCGCTGCTGCACCTTGATGAAGTGCGCCGCTACGTGACCGGAGGCCACGAGGTGGCACTGCACGGCTGGATCCACGAGAGGATCGCGACCCTGCCGCCGGCGGCGGAGCGAGAACTGGCGATGCGAAGCGCCGAGGTGCTGGAAAAGAACACCGGAGTTCGGCCAGTGGGGATCCGTACGCCGTCGTGGGACTTCAGCCCCGCCACGCTGGGGATCATCCGGGAGCTCGGCCTGCAGTACGACTCCTCTCTGATGGGCGACGACGAGCCGTATGAGATCGTGGAGCACGGGGAGCCGTCCGGCATCGTGGAGATCCCGGTGGAATGGATTCGCGATGACGCGGTCTACTTCCCGATGGAGCGCTACAGCGCGCTCCGCCCCTATGCCAGTCCGCGCAGCGTCCTCAGCATCTGGATCGATGAGTTCGACGGCGCCTACGCCGACCGGGGGCTGTTTCAGCTCACGATGCATCCCCACGTCATCGGCCACCGGTCTCGCATGGCAATCCTGACCGAACTCATTGATCACATCGCCTCCCGGCAAGGAGTGTGGTTCGCCACCCACGCCCAGGTCGCTCAGTACGCGCTCGCCCACGCCGAAGCACCGGGTCAACGGTGAACCGGCGTGATCGGCCCGCCGGAGGTCACCCGCGGCCGGGCTTGGTGAGATGCAATCGATGATGAGACCGCCATCAGGGTGGTCGACGGCGCCGTCCAGGTCGTCTCCGAGGGGCAGTGGAAACTGTTCCAGCCCTGACGGGAGCGGGCAGCTCCGACTGCTCGCGCCAAGCCCTCGACTGTGAAGGCCCGGAATCCTCGATCTGGTGTTGCCTCAGCCGGTCGGCTGAGGGAAGAGCTGCTTCTCCGTTGCCAGGTGGGGTGCCCAGTCGAGGCGACTCGCGCCGGCGAAGCGGAGGTAGGCGCCGAGTGCGTCGCGCATGGCGTCCACGAAGCCTGTGGCGCGCCGCGGCGCGAAGCCGTCGTCCCACCAGACGCCGAGCACCTCCACCCGTGCGCGGTCGCGGTCGATTCGCGGCTCGATGCGGCCGACGAAGCGGTCCCGGAAGACGATCGGCAGCACGTACCAGCCCCAGCGGCGTTTCGCCGGCGGCAGGAAGAGCTCCCACACGTAGTCGAACTCGAACAGGCTCTTCAACAGCGGGCGGTCCCAGACCAACGGGTCGAACGGGGGCAGGAACGCGACCGACGGCGGCGGCTCCGGCGGCGCGTGCAGCAGGCCGACGTCCTCGGGCAGGACGAAGCGCGTGCCGCGCACGCCCTCGACGTCGACCGGAACGAGTTCGCCGCGCTCGACGAGCTGCGCGCGGAGCGCGTTCCGTCCTGGGCTCTGCGGCCACCGCGGATCCGGCTTCACCGCGCCGAGCCCACCGAAGATGTCCGGCCCGCTGACGCCGAGCAGGCCGTGGGCACGGTAGCGGGACAGGAGCCGGTGCCGGAGCTGCTCGATCACCGGGATGTCCTGCGCCAGGACGTCGCCCGGCAGCAGCCGTTCGATCAGGTCGTAGTAGCGGCGGTTGCCCTCGCGGCGCGCGAGCCCGAGCACGCCGGTCAGCGAGTATGCCTCGAGCACGGCGCGCACCGCGTTCGTCGGCATCCCGAACCAGTCCGTCGTCGGTCCCCGCTCGTGCTCGAAGTCCAACGAGGACAGTGGGCCGTCTACGCGGATCCGCTCCAGGACCCGCGCGGCCACCCCGGCGTTCTCGGCGAGGACCGCCGGCGCGTGCCGGCCCATCCTCGCGCGGAACCACGGGAAGTCGCTCGTGGGGACGAGGGAGAGTCCCTTGTTGTACGCCTCGACGATCTCGCGGCGCGCATAGAGCGCGTCACACCAGTCGGGGTCGTAGTCGCCGACGCGCGCGTGCAACACAAGGTCGTGGCTGCGCCCGGCAACCGCGAGCGGATCGAACTGGATCGACCCGAGCTTGCCGAAGACCTCGAGTACGGCGTCGGGACCTCCCTGAAGCGACCGCGCCGGCGCAAGGAAGTGCCGGGCGACGAGAAAGCGGCGGGCCGCCTCAGCGGTGACCTTCACGCGAAAGGACGCTACCGCGGGCACTCAGAGCCTCGAAACGCACTCTGGTGGCCGCCGACTCGCCTTGGCCGGGGCAGCCCCGCCCGCTCCGGCCCGTCCCGCACCCGGGTCCTGATGTCCATGCCGCAAGCGTTCCGTGGCCGCGGCGGCCGGGACAGCCCTGATCGTCGATCTGTGGACGGCCGGTCAGGTTGTGGACAGTGAGTTGCGTTCCCCGGCCGCGCCGGTTCCGACGACGCTTCCCGCCGGGAAGGTAACTGCGTCCGGACGCGTACCACATCAGGTGGCAATTACCACTTCCGGTGGTACGGCCGCGACCGGATGACCACCTGCCGGAGCGACGTGCGGGCCGGGCAGGGTCGCGAGGCGATGCCGAGACCTGCTGTTCGCCGCCACCGCCGCAGTCGTCCGGCCGTCGGCGCCCCGTAGTCCCCGCCACCGTTCCGGACCCCGCCGCCGGAGGAGTGCTCCTCGACCAACGCGGTCGCGCATCGCGGAGCGGCTCACCTCGACCTCGGTGCGGTGGTCGGAGGAGCGGAACCGCACCTCGGCGCCGCTGTCGTCGGCCTCCGACCGGGGCCGGCGCCGTGCTGGGCCGGAAAGGAGACCGTCCCAGGGACGTTGCCTAGTCGCCTGGAGACTCGCCGGCGCCAGGCGGGCCATCGAGAACTGTGGGGATGTACTCGAGCATCTGCAGCCTGCCGTCGAAGACGCGGCGGTCGACGAGCTCGAGGGCGACGTCGGGGTAGCCGTCGAAGATCCGATCACGGCCGGTGGCACCGGTGATGACGGGGAAGACGACGACCCGGTAGCGGTCGACCAGGCCGGCCCGGAGAAGAGACCGGCTGAGGGCGAGGCTGCCGAGGGTACGCATCGGCCGGCTGGCCTCCCGCTTCATCGCCCGCACGGCGTCGACCGCGTCACCGCCGACCAGCTCCGTGTTCGCCCATGCCAGTGGCCCTTCCAGGGTGGAGGAGAACACCACCTTCGGCAGCGCGGTCAGTCCGGCCATGCCGGCCTCGTCGGGAGTCTGCGCGGCGAACCCGGACATCAGCCGGTAGGTCGTCGCTCCCATGAGGGCGGTGTGCTCCTCCTGCTCCTCGAGCCACCCCAGGTACTCGGGCCCTTCCATGCCCCAGAAACCGGGCCAGCCCTCCGCGGCCCCGTAGCCGTCGAGGGAAATGATGAAGTCGACCATCAGGCTCTGCATCGAGCTTCCTTTCGTCGGATACGCAGCGTCAGCTGCTCGAGAGCGGCGGCGACCGTGGAACCGCGGCGGCCCGGTCCCGGCCTCCGGTCCGACGGAGGCCGGGGCGCCGATGACGGTCCACTTGCGACGGTGGGCGGTCCGCTGGCGGCACCGAGCAGGTGATGTTCGGCACCGGGGATCAGGGACTGGTGCGGGTGAACGTTACATGGGTGACTCCGCTGGGTGAGGAGACGGCCTCGACCTGGTAGCCCTGCTCGAGGCCCTCCAGCCCGTCCCAGAGCCGTACGCCTCGGCCGAGCACGATCGGGACCACGACGACGTGCACCGATCAGGAGCGGTATGCCCTTGACGGGGCGCGGCCGCAGGAACGGCCGGTCGAGCCGCACGTGTGCGCCGGTGATCGGCGTCGCGTCTCCGGCGAACATCTGGGTGACGACCTGGACCGTCTCCTCGAGCAACTCGAACCGTTCTCCGGTGGGCAACGTCGGCAGCCCCAGATCGGGGGTTTCGCTGGTGTCGTAGCCGGCGCCGATGCCGAGCCAGGCCCGGCCGCCGGACAGGGTGTCCAGGGTGGCGACGGCGTTCGCGAGCAGAGCCGGCGGCCGGAGCGCCACGTTCGTGACGAGCGCGCCCAGCCGGACTCGCTCGGTCCGGCTGGCCAGATACGCCAGCACGCTGTACGCCTCGAGCATGTCATCGGCCTCGGCCGGGACTGTGGGGTCGACCTGCGCGAGGTGGTCGGGAACCCACACGGTGTCCAGGCCACCCTGGTCCGCCGTCACCGCCGCCCGCACCAGCCCGTCGACGAGCGGGACCTCCCGCCAGGAGTAGTTGGTCAGGCTGACGCTCAGTCGCATGGGTCCTGCCCTCGCCGGCGGCAGCCCTGACGCGCGACCCCAGGCGCGCGGGCAGAAGGCGTCTTCGGCGCATGAGCGTGACGCTACGGGCCGACTTGGTAGCATCGACAGGTCCAAACTGGACAAGATCGACCAGACCAAACCGGGTGGCTGTGGAGCTCTTCCTCGACCCCGGCGACCACCGCAGCCTGACGCTGCAGCTCTACGACCAGCTCCGGGAGGCGATCGCCGACGGACGGCTGCCGCCCGGCGCGCGCCTGCAGCCCAGCCGAGCGGTCGCCGAGAAGCTCGCGATCGCCCGGTCGACGGTCACCGACGCGTACGCGCGGCTGACCGTCGAGGGGTTCGTCGAGGGCCGCCGCGGCGGCGGCAGTATCGTGACGGGCGGCGCCTGCGTCGAGCCGTCGCCGGCCGCGACCCGGACCGCGCTGACCCCCAGTCCGGAGGCTGCGGCGATCCGCCGCTACGGGAGCGACCTCGCCGCGCCGGCCCGCTACGACCTCAAGGCCGGGCGGGTCGACGCCCGCCTGTTCCCGCTCGCGGACTGGCGGCGCTGCGCGAACCGTGCGCTCGCTGGTCTCGGCGACAGCTACGGCAGCTACGGTGATCCGACCGGCAGCCCGCAGCTCCGCCAGGCACTGACGCGCTGGGTCGCGCAGTCCCGCGGCGTGGTCGCCGCCCCGGAGCAGGTCGTCGTCACCCATGGAGCCGCGCACGCGGTCGACCTGCTGGCCCGGGTGTTGCTCCGTCCGGGCAAGGTCGCCGCGGTCGAGGAGCCCGGCTACCCGCCGGTGGCCAACCTGCTGCGCACCCTGGGCGTCCAGGTGGCCGGCGTCCCGGTCGACGAGCACGGCCTCGTCGTCGATGCGCTGCCCGGGAACGCGCGCCTGGTCCACGTCACGCCGTCGCACCAGTACCCGCTCGGGGTGGTGCTGAGCCGGGAACGTCGTCTGAGCCTGCTGCGCTGGGCGAGCCGCCACGGTGCCGCGGTGATCGAGGACGACTACGACAGCGAGTTCCGCTACACGGCGAGGCCGCTCGAGCCGCTGCACCGGCTGGACCGGGACGGCCGGGTCATCTACGTCGGCACGTTCAGCAAGATCCTGAGCCCGGCGCTGCGTACGGGCTTCGCGGTGGTCCCGACCGTGCTGGTTCCGGCGGTGGCCGCGGTCGGTGAGTCCGTCGACGTCGGGCCTTCACCGTTCATCACGGCCGCGCTGACGACCTTCATCGACGAGGGACACCTCGGCCGGCATCTCCGTCGCGCCCGCAGGGTCTACGCCGAGCGTCACCGGGCCGTGTGGTCGGCACTGATCCGGCATGCCGGGCCCCGGTTCACGCCACTGCCCACCCAGGCCGGGCTGCACCTCGCGCTGCTCACCCCGGGCGCACCGGACGACGACGAGCTGGCGGCCCGGGCCGCCCGACGGCAACTCCGGCTCTCGAGACTGCGGCTGAGCTACCGGTTCAGCGAACCCCAGGCCGGCATCGTCGTCGGCTTCGGCGCGATAGCGACCCCGGACGTGCCGAGGGCGATCTCGATCCTGCATGACTGCCTGGAGTGAACCGAGGCAGAGGGATGCCGATGCTCACGGTGGATCCTCTGCCTCGACCCCGGTGCCGGCACCTGGCTAACAGGCGCCGGGTCCGGCGCGGGTCGGGGTTTGCGGATGACGGTGGTGCGTGGTCGAGTGCCGATCGTGCCCTCCGCCGACGCGCACCACGAGGTCCACACCGAGGTCCACACCGAGGTGCACACCGAGGTGCACACCGAGGTGCACACCGAGGTACAGACCGACCTGCGGCTCGGGTCCGTCGCCCGGCGCGACTGGTGGAAGTCCGCCGTGGTCTACCAGGTCTACCCGCGCAGCTTCGCCGACAGCGACGGTGACGGCGTCGGCGACCTGGGCGGGATCCTGGCCCACCTCGACTATCTCGAGCTGCTCGGTGTCGACGTCGTCTGGCTGAGCCCGGTCTACCGCTCGCCGATGGCCGACAACGGCTATGACATCTGGTGGCGCTCCGTGCGGCCCGGTCACGAGCCCGGGTCGCCGGGGTCCGAGCCGACCAACTGGGGCTCGGCGTTCGGCGGCCCGGCCTGGACCTACGACGAGCGCACCGGCGAGTACTACCTGCACCTGTTCGCCCCGGGGCAGCCCGACCTCAACTGGGAGAACCCGGAGGTGCGGGAGGCGGTCTACGCGATGATGCGTTACTGGCTGGACCGCGGCGTCGACGGCTTCCGGATGGACGTCATCAACGTGATCTCGAAGCCGGTCGGTCCGGTCGGCGCCGACGGCCGGGTCACGCTGCCGGACGGCGTGATCGGCGGCGAGCGCGACCCGCGCTGGCCTGGTGTCGTCGACACCGTCGGCTTCGCCGACACGCCGGCGTTGGTGCTCAACGGACCTCGCGTCCACGAGTTCCTGCAGGACATGCACCGGGAGGTCTTCACCGGTCGGGCGCCGGGGCTGCTCAACGTCGGTGAGACGCCCGGCTGCTCGGTGGCGGAGGCGGTGCTCTACACCGACCCGGCGCGGGGGGAGCTGGACATGGTGTTCCAGTTCGAGCACGTCGATCTCGGCTCCGGCCCGAGGGGAAAGTGGGACGTCCGGCCGGTCCGGATGCTCCAGCTCAAGCAGTCGCTGGGGCGTTGGCAGGACGGGCTGGCCGAGGTCGGCTGGAACAGCCTCTATCTCGGAAACCACGACCAGCCGCGCTGCGTCAGCCGGTTCGGCTCGGACGTACCGGAGCACCGGGAGCAGTCCGCGAAGGCGCTGGCAACCGTGCTGCACCTGCACCGCGGCACGCCGTACGTCTACCAGGGCGACGAGCTCGGGATGAGCAACCCGGGCTTCACCAGGCTCGACCAGCTGCGCGACGTCGAGTCGGTCAACCACTACGCCACCGCGGTCGCGCGCGGCGAGGACCCCGCCGAGGTGATCCGGGCGCTGGCCGACAAGGGCCGCGACAACGGCCGGGTGCCGATGTCGTGGGACGCCTCGCCCGGCGCCGGCTTCACCACCGGTACGCCCTGGCTCGACCTCCACCCCTTGGCCAGCTCCGTCAACGCGGCCACCCAGGTCGACGACCCCGACTCGGTCTTCGCGCACTACCGCCGGCTCATCGCGCTGCGGCACGCCGAGCCCTGCGTCGCGCACGGGACCTTCCGGATGTTGCTGGCCGACCACGAGCAGCTGTACTGCTTCGAACGCACCCTCGGCGACACCCGGCTGCTGGTCGTCGCGAACCTGTCGTCCGCCGCCGGCGTGGTCCCCGACCTGTCCGAGCTGGCGGCGTGGTCGGCCGCGGAGATGCTCATCGGGTCCGTTCCCGGCTCCTGTCCGGCCCCCGCCGACCCGCTCGCTCCGTGGGAGTCCCGGGTCTTCCGCCTGGCCTGATCGCGCGGTCGGTCGGCGGGTACGGCGGCTTGACTGCGACGCACGCGGGACGTCCACTTGTGCGCTGTGAGCGACGCGCTGGTGTCTGCAGTTGTCGCCGGCGCGGTGAGCCTGGTCGTGACCTTCGGCAAGATCGCCTGGGATGGCCGACAGAAGAAGCAGGAGCGTCAACTCGCGGCCCGGGAGAAGCTCGACCGGTATCGGGAGCCGCTGCTGGTCGCGGCGGACGGGTTGGGGTCGCGGGTCAACAACATCCGGCATGACGGCTTCCTGTCCTACCTCGACGTACCGGAGCGCCAACGGACGGCGCTGCTGGGCACGCTCTTTCGGTTCGCTCAGTTGTTCGGCTGGACGGAGATCCTGTACGGGACCTTCGATCGGCTGCGGTTCGAGCGGGACACCAGTACGAAGGCGGTCGCAGACGCCCTGCGGGACATCGGCCGGCTGCTCGCCGTCGACCGCGTCGATCGGACCGATCCGGCGGATCCCACGACCACCCGGCTGATGATCTGGCGGGAGGAGCAGCGGGCTGTCGGCGAGTTGATGCGCGTCGACAGCGATCCGCCGCGATGCCTGAGTTTCGACTCGTTCGCCCGGCAGTACGACGAGCGTTTCTCGCCGTGGCTGGCGACGTTCGCCGCGCAGCTGGACCCGGCATCGACGCCGTCGAGCGAACGGCTGGCCGAGCTCCAGCGCCTGCTCGCCGGCTTGGTCCGCGAGCTGGACGTCGACCTGATCGTGCTGCGGGACGACGCGGGCGGAGAGCTCGTCGAGCCGCGTTGGGCGCGTCCGTCCATGCTCGCGGCGACGGCCCGCACCGGTCCGGTCGACCGGAGCGCCGGCCTCTGACGTGCGGTTGCCGGTGATGCCGGTCCGATCAGGTGCCGGCCGGTGCGAACCAGGGCATAAGGTCCCGGTCGTATGCCACACGATTTTGGCTTCATCCTCCGGAGGAGGGCGGCGATGACAAGGCGAGCTGAGCCTCGGGTGCTGCTGGACGGACTGGCGATGCCGGAGTCCCCGCGGTGGCACGACGGCCGACTGTGGTTCTCCAACTGGGGCGCCGAGGAGATCATCGCGGTCGATCTCGACGGCACCAGCGAGGTGGTGGATCGAGGGCCCGAAGGCGCCGGCTGGGCGACCAACTGGCTTCCGGACGGCCGGATGCTCATCACCGGCAGCGAGCTGGTCCGCGTCGAGCCCGACGGCTCCCGGGTCCGGCACGCCGATCTGAGCCACCTCTCGCCCCACGGCTGGAGCGAGATGACCGTCGACGGACGCGGCAACGTCTACGTCAACGCGCTCAACTTCGACTTCGCCGACTTCCAGGCGGTCCTGAACAGCGGGCAGGCGCCGGGAAAGATCGCGCTCGTCACGCCGGACGGCGAGGTCCGCGAGGTGGCGGACGGGATCGCCTTCCCGAACGGGATGGTCGTCACGCCCGACAACGCCACCCTGATCGTCGCCGAGTCGTTCGCGGCCCGGCTGACCGCCTTCGACATCGCCGCGGACGGCACGCTGTCACACCGGCGGGTCTGGGCCGACGGTGTCGGTCCGGACGGCATCTGCCTCGACGCCGAGGGCTGCATCTGGGCCTCCAGCGGCGTCATGATCAACGACTGCGCGCGGATCCGGGAGGGTGGCGAGGTCGTCGACGCGATCGAGCTCGACCGTCCCTGCTTCGCGGCGATGCTCGGCGGTCCCGATCGGCGGACGCTGTTCATGCTCACCGCGGAATGGCGCGGCACCGAGGGCATGGACGAGGTCATCAAGGCGCGTACCGGCCAGGTCCTCGTTCTCGACGCGCCCGCGCCGGGCGTCGGCTGGCCCTAGCGGACCCGCGCTCGATCGCGGCCGGGCCTCAGCCAGGCAGGCCGTGGTCGCGCAGCCAGCCGTCGAGGCGGTCGTACGCCTGCTTGCGCACGTCGGGCAGGGACAGGAAGACGTCGTGCCGGGCGTCCCGGATCGGGACGATGGTCGTCTCACCGCCGAGGCAGCCGGCCCAGCGGGCGATCTGCCGTACGTCCAGGACCGTGTCGGCCCGGTCGTCCTCGGCCGAGTACGCCCGGGCGAAGTGGGTCCGTTGCGAGCGGAGCACCAGCGACGGGACGCCGACGTCGAGGCCGCGGTGCAGCCGCGCGTGGCCGCGGCGGATCGCGTTCAGCCAGCCGAAGGTCACCGGGAAGCCGGCCAGCGGCTTCCAGACGAGGTCGAAGTCCCACTCGCCGGCGGCGCTGACGTGGATGCTCTCGCCGTACGTGGTCGGCCCCGGCGGCAGGGTGCGCATCGGCCTGACCCTGCCCAGCACCCGCAGCGCCTGGGTCACCGCTCCCCGCTGCACCGGCGTGCCCTGCAGGTCGAACCACGGGCTGTTCAGCACCAGCCCGGCCACCGGCGCGACCTCGCCCCGGGCCCGCCGGCGGTCCAGCCACAGCGGCAGGATCAGCCCGCCGGTCGAGTGGGCGACGGTGACCACCGGCAGCCCCGGATGCTCGGCGGCCACCACGGCGAGCGCCCGCTCCAGCTCGGCGTCGTACAGGGCGAGGTCGGAGACGTAGTGCGCGGTCTGCTCCGACCGGCGGGCGCGACCGGACTTGCGCAGGTCGAGCGCATAGAAGGCGAGGCCACGCTCGGCGGCGAAGTCGGCCAGCTCGGTCTGGAAGAAGTAGTCGCAGAACCCGTGTATGTACAGCGCAACGCCGCCGACGGTCTCCCCGTCCCGGGTCGTACGCCGGACCAGCACGGCGGCGGCGTCGCCCTCGCCGTCCGGGTCCGGGCCCAGCTCCAGGACCTGCTGCTCGTAGCCTGCACCCAGCACGTCCGGCCGCCATGACATGCGCCGATGGTGGCCGTCGCCGGCGATCCTGTCCACGGTGCCTAACCAGGCAGCAGCCGCGCCCGCAGGGCCTTCCGGTCGGTCTTGCCCACGCTGGTGACCGGGATGGCGTCGACCACCCGGACGTCGTGCGGGCGATGGATGCCGGACAGCCGGGCCGCCGCGAAGGCCTCGACCTCGGCCGCGTCCAGGGTCGCTCCGGGGCGGGGCGCGACGAACGCGACCACCTCCTCGCCGCGGACCGGGTCGGGCCGGCCGACGACCGCCGCCGCGGCGATGTCCGGATGCTCGATCAGCACCTCCTCCACGTCGCGGGGGAAGACGTTCACCCCGCTGCGGATGATGAGGTCCTTCTTGCGGTCGACCAGCCAGAGGTAGCCGTCGGCGTCGAGGTGACCGATGTCGCCGGTGTGCAGCCAGCCCTCCGCGAGGGTGTCGGCCGTGGTCTCCGGGTCGTTCCAGTAGCCGGTCATCACCCCGGGCCCGCGGACCCAGATCTCTCCGTCCGTTCCCGGCCGGGCGTCGCGGCCGGCCTCGTCGACGATCCGCACCTGGTAGCGCGGCAGCGGCCGGCCGACCGAGCCGCTGCGGCGGTCGTCGAGCGTCGAGCTGGAGATCACCGCCCCGGACTCGGTGCAGCCGTATCCTTCCAGCAGCTCGGCGCCCGGCACCCGCCGCTCCCACTCGGCCCGGACCGCCGCCGGCAGCGGCGCGGCGCCCACGCTGATGTAGCGCAGCTCGGACAGGTCGTGGTCCTCCAGCGGCTGCTGCAGCAGCAGCGCGAGCATCGAGGGCACCAGCTGGGCGGCGCCGACCCGGTGCTCGGCCGCGAGCCGCAGCCAGCCGGCCGGCTCGAACCAGCGCATCAGCACGGACGGCCGCGGCTGGTCCTCGATGAAGGCCCCGACGATCGTCACGATCATCCCGAACGCGTGCGACAGTGGCAGCGCGGTCAGGCTCGGCTCGCCGTCGTAGGTGTCCCGCCCGCGCTCGTACGCGCAGCGCCCGCACCACCACAGGTTGCCGTGGCTGAGCATGACGCCCTTGGCCCGGCCGGTCGTGCCGCCGGTGTACATCAGCGCGCCGAGGTCGTCGGCCGACCGCGGTACCAGCGGGTGCGGCTCGGCCGCGAGGAGCTCGGCATACGGCACCGTGTCGCCGTCCCCAGCCGCCGCCCCGGCGACGACGATGTGCCGGACCTCCGGGGCCGCGGCGGCCGCCGCCGTCACCCGGGCCAGCAGCTCGGGGGAGGTGAGCACGGCGACCGCGCCGGAGTCCACCAGCACGTGCCGCAGCTCGGCCTCGCTGAGCAGGAACACCACCGGCGTGACGACCGCCCCGGCCCGCCAGATCGCCGCGTACGCGACCTCGACCTCGGGGCCGTTGGCCATGCAGACGACGACCCGATCCGCCGGCCGTACGCCCAGCCCCACCAGCCCACCGGTCAGCCGGCGGACCGCGTCGAGCCGCTCGGACGCCGCGATGCGGCGACCCTCGTAGACGAGCGTCACCTCGCCGCCCCGCCGCTCGTACGCCGACTCGACGAGCGCGCCGAGATGGGTCTCGCCGGCCATTGCGCCTCCCGGGTCCCGTCCCCGCAACTCGTCCCCGCAGTCTCCGTCCCCGCACCCCGGTCAGTCGAGGCCGTCGTGGGCCGCCCACCGGCCGCCGGCGCGCTGGCTCCTCCGTGATCGGACGGCTGCCGGCCGGTCCTGCGCCCGATCAGACCCTCGGCCAGCTCGATCCCGCGACGGTGGACCTGATCACCGCCCTCGGCCTCCGCTGACCCGGGCGGGCCGATGAGGTCGGTGGGCCTACTCAGACCGCGTTCAGCGGCCCGGACCCCCGGTGGAGTAGCCGTGGGCGACGATGGCCGGAACGGACGCTTCGTACCGGCCGGGGTCGTCGGGGGCGAGCGTGCCGAGTCCGTCGACGTACCGGTTGATCATGCAGAACGTCGCGGCGATGAGCACGGTGTCGTGCACCTCGACGTCGGGCGCGCCTTCGGCCCGGGCGGCGTTGATCAGCTCGGGCGTGACGGCATGACCGGCCTGCGCAACCGCGGCGGCGATCCGCAGCAACGCCCGCAGCTTCGGGGAGAGCGGGGCACTGTCGGGGTCGGCGCGGACCTGCTCGACCAGTCGCATCCCGCCGTCGAGCTGGGCGGCGGCGAACGCCGAGTGCGCGTTGCGGCAGAAGGTGCAGTCGTTGAGCGTCGAGACGTACGCGGCGATCAGCTCGCGCTCACCGCGGGCCAGCGACTGGGGCGAGACGAGCAGTGCGTCGACGAGCGCCTCGATCGGGTGGCCGGTCTCCGGACGGTAGGCGAGCAGGCCGGTGATCCCTGGATGTCGGGTCTCGTCCAGGCCGAGGTCGATGTATGCCATGACAGACATGCTCGCGGCTCAGGACGCTGTCGCGGAACCTTCGGACCGCTCGGGCTAGCGGCCGCTGTCGCCGCCGGTGCCGTCGGCGGCGGACAGGATCTCCCGGGCCACGCTCTCGTCGGAGCGGGCGACCAGGACGCGAACACCGTCGAGCTGCAGCTGCGGCTCCTGGCCGCCGGCATCGTCGGCCAACACCGCCGCTCGCACGCCGTGACTGCGCAGCAGCCCGGCGATCAACTCCGCCTCGATGCGGCTGTCGACCACCGCGACGGAGACCGTCCCACCCTGGTCCATCTCAGTTCCCCGCTCCCGTGGCACGGCCGTCTCCCTCGTCGGGTCCGATCCCACGACCCGCGATGCTCGACACGCTACCGGCGCGTCCGCGTCAGCGGTGTCCGGTTGCCGGACGGTCCGGGAAGCGGTCGCGCAGGGCACGGTGGACGGCGTCCGGGTAGGGGTCGGCGGCGGCGATCGCCTGCTCGACCGTCCGCAGCGCTGCCTGCGTGCCGGCGCCGAGGGCCGGCGGGTCGGGCGCCGTCGACAGCACGTCGCGGGCCAGCAGCAACTCGATCGCCAGCAGGTCCTCGAGCAGGCCCAGCGCGGCGTCGGTCTTCCGCACGCTGAGCGGTGCGCTGGTGCCGTGGTCCTCGACGTCGAGGTCGAGCGGTGGCGTGTCCAGGCTGGCCGGCGCGGCCAGCTGCTTCAGCTCGGGGAACAGGGCCGCCGCCGGGTAGCGCAGCTGAAGGCCGTAGCCCACCGTGGGCGGGGTGCCGGCCGGCAGCCGGAAGAAGGCGTCCCACAGGTGGCTCATCCGCCGCTCGCTCAGCTGCCCGACCTGCGCCAGCGCGATCCGCAGCGCGTCGTGCGCGATCGTCATGACCATGGGGTGGAAGTTCCCGTTGCTGACCAGCGCCTGGTCGGGCACCGACACGAGCGGATTGTCGGCGGCGGCGTTCAGCTCCACGGTGACCGCGGCCCGGGCGGCGGTGACGTACTCGCGCAGGGCCCCGTGGACCTGCGGTACGACCCGGAACGACAGCGGGTCCTGGACCGACCGGCCGCCGCCCGGGCCGAGCAGCGCGCTGTCGGCGAGCAGCGCGCGCAGGTGGTCCGCGGCCGCCACCTGCCCGGGGATGGGCTTGGCCCGGCCCACCGCGGGTTGCAGGACCGAGGTGTTGGCCCTGATCGCCTCCATCGACAGGGCCGCGGCGATGTCGGCGGCCTCCGCCACCGCGGCGGCCCGGGCGACGACCAGCGTCGCCTGGCCGACCGACACGCCGTTGGCGGAGATCAGCGCCAGCCCGTCCTTGCCGCCGAGCTCCAGCGGCGCGATCCCCGCGCGGCGCAGTGCTTCAGCGCCGGAGACGACCTCCCCCTGGTACTCGGCCCGGCCCAGGCCGATGGCGACCTGCGCCATACCGGCCATCTGCGAGATGTCGGCCGCGCCGACCGAGGCCGTCCCGGCCACGACCGGATGCACGCCGGCGTTGAGCATCGCGGCCAGGATCTCCGCGACCGCGACCGCCGCGCCGGATCCGCCCCGGGCGATGCCGTTCAACCGTACGGCGAGGGCGGCGCGCACGATCGCGGTCGGCAGCGGCGGCCCGATTCCGCCGCCGTGCGACATGACCAGGAAGCGCTGCTCGCCGCGGATCTGCTCCTCGGTGAGCCGGGTGTTCCTGGCGTGGCCGACCTGGGTGGTCAGGCCGTAGACGGCCGCGCCGTCGGCAAGCGTCCGGTCCACCACCGCCCGGCCGGCCGCGATCCGGCCCCGGGTCGCATCGTCCAGCTCCACCCGCGCGCCGTCGACCACCGCCAGCAGATCCTCGACCGCCAACGCAGCCTCGGTGATCGTCACCGTCGCCAGGGTCGTCCCGCGGTCGTCCCGCTGGCGACCTGACTCGTGCGGACCGACGAAGCCTGCGCCCGGACCGTCGGCGCTCCGGACCTCGCTCACCCGCCGGATGGTATCCCGGCCGCCTCCAGGGCCTTTCCGGAGACGGCCGTCGCCGGATAGTCCGGAGGTGGGGCGGGTAACAGTCGGGTATCTCGTGTCCCTTTTCTTGACCGAAGGGCTCATCGATGCGGCAACGTGGCTTCTTCGTCGTCCTGGGTGCGGTCGCGGCGCTGACCGCGGCGGTCGTTGCGCCGGCATCGGCGAGCGCTGACCGGGGCGGTGACGGGCCGGCCGCGAGGGTCTGGGTCACCACGCCCGACCAGGCCGAGCTGATGCACGACCGCGGCACCGTCGCGTTCGGCCCCGGGCCGAGCGGGCAGCTGACGATCACGGTCGATCCCAGCCGGACCTACCAGACCGTGGACGGGTTCGGGGCGTCGATCACCGACTCGTCCGCGGCCGTGCTCTACCGGCTCGATCCGGCCGCGCGCGAGCAGTCGATGCGCAGCCTGTTCGACCCGGTCCGGGGGATCGGGGTCAGCGCGCTGCGCCAGCCGATCGGGTCCTCGGACTTCACCGACGAGCCGCACTACACCTACGACGACATGCCCGCGGGACAGGCCGACTTCGCGCTGGCGCACTTCAGCATCGCCCACGACGAGGCGCAGATCCTGCCGCTGCTGCGCCGGGCCCGGGCGCTGAACCCGCGGCTGACGGTGATCGCGACCCCGTGGAGCCCACCGGCGTGGATGAAGACCACCGACTCGCTCATCGGCGGGCGGCTGAAGGACGACCCCCGCGTCTACGCCGCGTACGCGCGCTACTTCGTCAAGTTCGTGCAGGCCTACCGGGCCGCCGGCGTCCCGGTCGACTACCTCACCATGCAGAACGAGCCGCAGAACCGGAAGCCGAACGCCTACCCGGGCATGGACCTGCCGGTGCGGCAGGAGGTCGCGCTCATCGAGGCGGTCGGGCCGGCGCTGCGGGCGGCGGGCCTGCGGACGAAGATCCTGGCGTACGACCACAACTGGGCGACCCATCCGGGCGACATCGCCACCACCCCGCCCGGCGAGGACCCCGAGACCGACTACCCGTACGAGGTGCTGGACAGCCCCGCGGCGCGCTGGGTGGCCGGCACCGCGTACCACTGCTACTTCGGCGATCCGAGCGCGCAGACCGCCCTGCACGACGCCCATCCGGACAAGGGGATCTGGTTCACCGAGTGCTCCGGCTCGCACGGCCCGACGGACCCGCCGGAGAAGTTCTTCCGGGACACGCTGACCTTCCACGCCCGCAACATCACCATCGGCACCACCCGCAACTGGGCGAAGTCGGCGATCGCCTGGAACATCGCGCTCGACGCCACCGGCGGCCCGCACAACGGCGGTTGCGACACCTGCACCGGCCTGGTCACCCTGCAGGCAGACGGCACGGTGACCACCAACGCCGAGTACTACACCATCGGCCACCTCAGCAAGTTCGTGCGGCCGGGCGCGGTGCGCATCGCCAGCACGTCCTTCGGTACGACGGGCTGGAACGGCCAGATCATGGACGTCGCGTTCCGCAACCCGGACGGCTCGACGGCACTGGTCGTGCACAACGAGAACGACGACCCGCGGACGTTCGCGGTCGCGGTCGGCGGGCGGTCGTTCGACTACACCCTGCCCGGCGGAGCGCTCGCGACGTTCACCTGGCCGCGCAGCCGCCTGCTGGACGACGGGTACGACCTGGTGCCGCTGCACGGGGCGACCGCCACCGCGGAGCCGACCGGCGAGACCCCGCCGGGCGCCGTGGACGACGACGCCTCGACCCGGTGGTCCACCGGCACCGCGCAGGTCCCGGGCCAGCACCTCCAGGTCGACCTCGGCCACCGGGAGACCTTCCGCCGGGTCGTCGTCGACACCGGCGCCAGCACCGGGGACTACGCCCGCTCCTGGACCCTCCAGGTCAGCAACGACGCCAGCCGGTGGCGGACGCTCGCGGCCGGGACCGGGACCGGCCAGCTCACCACCATCGACGTGCCCCGGACCCACGCCCGCTACCTGCGGCTGGTCTCGACCGGCTCGGCGCCCAACTGGTGGAGCGTCGCCGACCTCCGGCTCTACGACTGAGCTCCCGCGGGACGCCCGCCACCGGTCAGGAAGTCGTCCACGACCTCGTCGAGGAGCCGGTTGACGCCGCCGGGGTCCTGCAGCATGAGGAAGTGACCGACGGCCGGGAGCACTGCCGTCGCGACGCCGTGGCGGGCGAGCGAGGCGACGTCGGTCGGGGGATCGGCGGGGTTGATCGCCACGGCCGGAACGGCGGCGTGGCGCAGCCCGGCGATCGCGGCCCGCTCGTTGCCGACGGCGTGCCGCATGGCGTCCAGGGCGATCGCCGGTGGTGCGGCGGCCATGTCGTCGGCGATCCAGCCGACCAGGTCCGGGTCCGTGCCGGCGCCGGCGATGCGGCGGACGAACGCCCGGGTGGCGGCGGCGAAGTCGGCCCGGAACGGGGCCATGAACGTCGCGGTCTCCGCCTCGGTCGCCGCATCCGAGCCGGACCCGTCGAGGCTGCGGTACGTGTCCAGCCAGACGAGCCCACGCACCCGCGGCCGGAGCTGGAGGGCGGCCTCGACGACCACGTCGCCGCCCATCGAGTGACCGACCAGCACCACCTCGGGCAGGTCCAGTCCGGTCACGACGGCGGCCACGTCCTCGCCGAAGGCGGGCATCGTCCAGCTCCGCCGGCCGGTGCCCGACTCGCCGTGGCCGACCAGGTCGACGGTCACCACCGTGAACCGGGTGGCGACATGACCGACCTGGCCGCGCCAGTACCGGCGGTCGCAGGACCAGCCGTGGACGAACACGATCGCCGGCCGGCCGGCGCCGTACACCGCGTACCGCACCGGGACGCCGTCGGCGGACACCACCTCGCCGACGACCCCACCGGGCGGCTCCTGACCGGTCATGCGCTTCTCCGTGGTCAGAGGTCGACGGCGAGGCGGACGGTGCCGAAAGGCCCCGGCGACGGCCCTCTCCAGATCTCGCCGTCGAAATCCATGTTCATCGGCACAGGATAGGGAGCGCAGCCGCGGTCTCGGATAGCGTGCGGCGATG
Organism: uncultured Actinomycetota bacterium; assembly: GCA_963803135.1. Taxonomy (GTDB): domain Bacteria; phylum Actinomycetota; class Actinomycetes; order Mycobacteriales; family CADCTP01; genus CADCTP01. The sequence continues at coordinate 339,463 of CAWDLH010000003.1, forward strand.
TCGATCAGCTGGTCCCGGGCCCTGGCGTGGCGGCTGCGGCGGCACCTGCTCGACCCGGTCGGCTCCGAGTCGGTCCCGGAGGTCGTGCGCCGGCTGACCGCGGTCCCGGCCCGGTCCGACGCCGCGGCCGAGCTGGCGATCCGCGTCCGGCGCCGGCGGTCGCGGCCGGGGGAGGTCGCGCGGGCGCTGGCCGAGGGCCGGATCATCATGACGTTCGCGTTCCGTGGCGCCGCGCACCTGCTGACGCCGGAGGACGGCGGCGCCTACCTCGCCCTGCGGGCCGCCAGCCGGATGTGGGAGCTGCCCAGCTGGCAGAGCTACTACGGCCTGGCGCCGGCGGACTGGCCGCGGCTGCGGGAGACGGTCCGGGAGGCGCTCGCCGACGGGCCGGCGACCCGGGACGAGCTGGGGGCCGCGGTCACCGCGCGGCCCGAGTTCCGGCATCTCGGCTTCGCCTTCGCCGACGGGGCCGGCAGCTTGCTGAAACCGCTCGCCTGGCAGGCGGACATGAGCTTCGGCCCGCCGCGGGACGGGCGGGCGACGTTCCAGCGCCTCGACGGCAACCCGCGCTGGGCCGGCGTGCCCGATCTCGACGAGGCCGGGATGCGCGCGGTCGAGGCGTACTTCCGGGCGTACGGGCCGGCGACGCCCGAGCACGTGCACTACTGGCTCGGCGAGGGGCTGGGCGCGGGTCGCAAGCGGATCCGGTCCTGGATCGCGGGCTTCGGCGACCGCCTCGCCGCGGTCGACGTGGCCGGCCAGACCGCGTACGTGCTGAGCGAGGATCTCGACGAGCTGGCCGCGACGCCGGCGACGAGCGTCGTACGGCTGCTGCCGGCGTACGACCAGTGGGTCCTCGGTCCGGGCACGGCCGACGCCCACGTCGTGCCGCCCGGCCGGCGGGCGGTGGTCAGCCGCCAGGCCAACCTCGTGATCGCCGGCGGGGTCGTGTCCGGGACCTGGTCGGTCACCGACGACCGGGTCGCCGTCACCTGGTTCGCCGAGGCGGGCGGGCCCCCGCGGGACGCTCTGGCGGAGGAGGTCGCGCGGCTGGCCACGATCCTCGGTCGCCCGCTCCGGCCGGCCGTCGACACCGACTGAGCGGCACCGCGCCGAGGATGGGCGCCGACCGGCCGCGGCGGTCGGTGCCGCCGCGGCCGTCCGGTCAGGCCTGGGGCTGGCCGATGTTCACCAGCCAGGTGACCCCGAAGCGGTCGATGCACATGCCGAACTCGTCACCCCACATCTGCTTCTCCAGCGGCATCGTGACCGTGCCGCCCGCGGAGAGCTTCTCCCAGTAGCCGCGCAGCTCGCCGGCGTCGTCGCCGCTGAGGCTGACGCTGATCCGGCTGCCCGGCTCGAACGGCATGCCGGTCGGGGTGTCGGACGCCATCAGCGTGTAGCCGCCGGTGGTCTCCAGCTGCGCGTGCATGATCTTGTCGGCGTCCGGCGAGTCGGCCATCCCGAACTCACCGAACGTGTTCATCCGCAGATCGCCCCCGAAGACCTGCTGGTAGAACTCCATTGCCTGACGGGCGTCACCGTCGAAGCCGATGTACGGGTTGAGCCGAGACGCCATCGGACGCTCCTCTCGCGTGGCTGCCATTGAGATCTGGCAGCGTAGTCCGGCCGGCGGCCGCGGCGGGGTGGACCGCCGGGCCGGGGAACGGTATGACGATCCGGTCGTCGGTCCGTACGAGGGAGTGCGCGGTGAAGGTCGGAGTGGTCGGGGCCGGCGCCGTCGGGGCGGCGACCGTGCTGTCGCTGATCGAGCGCGGCGGGATGTGCCGGGAGCTCGTGGTCCTTGACCGGGACCGGAAGCGGGCGGACGGCATCGCCACCGACATGCGGTACGCGACCCCGCTCTCGCCGACGGTCGACGTGCGGGCCGGGGACTACGACGCGCTGGCCGGTGCCGCGCTGGTGATCGTCACGGCCGGGGTGAACGAGAAGGCGGGCGGGGCCACCGACCGCGGCGACCCGGCGGGACGGCGCCGGCTGCTCGACACCAACGCCGAGGTCTACACCGACGTGATCCCCAAGCTCGTCGCGGTCGTCCCGGAGGCGGTGATCATGGTCGTCACCGACCCGCCCGACCCGCTCGCCGACCTCACCCGCCGCCTGGCCGGGCACGACCGGGTGTTCTCGACCGGCACGCTCATCGACAGCCTGCGCTTCCGGGTCCATCTCGCCGACCGGCTGCGGGTGCGGTCGAGGGACGTGCAGGCGATGGTCGTCGGCGAGCACGGCACCTCCGAGGTGCTGCTGTGGTCCTCGGCGTCGGTGAGCGGGATCCCGGTCCTGGACCTGCTCCGGACCGGCGGGCAGTCGCTCGACGAGCTGAAGGAGCAGATCGAGAACGACATCCGGTACGCGAACATCACGATCATCGAGGGCACCGGGGCCAGCCAGTACGGCATCGGCGCGGTGTCGGCGCGGCTGGCCGAGGCGGTGCTGCGCGACGAGGGCGCCGTCCTGCCGGTCGCGGCCTACTCGCCGGCCTTCGAGGTGACCCTGTCGCTGGTCAGCGTGCTCGGCGCCGGCGGCGTCCAGCGGATGTACGAGCCGGCGATGACCGGCGAGGAGCGCGCGGCCCTGGAGCGCAGCGCCGAGATCCTCCGCGACGCCGCCCGCCGCATCGCGCCGGCCGGCTGAGCCGGCCCGCGGCGGTCAGCTGTTCGGCGCCTTGTCGACGGAGGCGTGGAAGATCTGCTCGATCGACGCGTCGAGCTGCGCGGTGAACTGCTCGTCGGTCTGACCGGCGGACAGCCCCTCGAGCAGCGCCCGGGAGAAGCTGGCGATCATGGCCGGGTCCCGGGCGAGCAGCGCGCACGCCTCCTCGCGGCTGTAGCCGCCGGACAGGGCCAGCACGCGCAGCACCCGGGGATCCGCGGCCAGCCCGCCGTACAGTCCCGGCCGGGTCGGGATCGTGAGCTTGAGCATGATCGTCGCGTCCGCGGGCAGCGCGTCGACCCTGGCCTCCAGCGCGTCCCGGAGCAGGGTCTCGGCCTCCTGCTTGTGCGGGCTGCCGATGCTCACCTCGGGCTCGAGGATCGGGACCAGGCCGGCCGCCGAGATCCGCGCCGCGTACTCGAACTGCTGGTCGGCGATCGCGGCCACGCCGTCCTTGTCGGCGTCGTTGATCACCGACCGCATCTTCGTGCCGAAGACCCGGTGCCGCGACGCCCGCTCGAGCAGGTCGTCCAGCGTGTCGATCGGCTTCATCGGCCGCACGCCGTTGCGCTCGTCGGCGAGACCCTTGTCGACCTTGAGGATCGGGACGACCTGCTTGCGCTCCCACAGGTAGCTCGGCGTCGGGACGCCGGCCATGTCCCGGTCCATCGTCTGCTCGAAGAGGATCGCCGCGAGCACGCGGGCGCCGTCGAACGCCGGGCTGGTGATCACCCGGGTGCGCATCTCGTGGACGAGGTCGAACATCTCGTCCTCCGACCGGTACCGGTCCTCGTCGACGCCGTACTCCGCCAGCGCCTTCGGGGTGCTGCCGCCGCTCTGGTCCAGCGCCGCGAAGAACCCCCGGCCCGACCGGATCCTGTCCCGCTGCTCTGCGTCCACCTCTCCAGCATTCCCTACCGGGCCGGCACCTACCCGTGCTCAGGCGCCGCCGGCGGCCATCGGGAGGTTGCGGCCCGGCGGGGTCAGGCCGGCGGCGCGCGGGTGGACGACGTAGCGGTTGCCGCCGTCGCCCTTGGCCGCGTACAGCGCGCGGTCGGCCTGGGCCAGCAGGCGGTCCACGTCGGCGCGCGGGTCGTCGGTGACCGTGACCCCGACGCTGGCGCCTGACCAGGCGGTCACCCCGCCGGCCAGCAGGTACGGCGAGCTGATCTCGGCGACGACCTGCTCGGCCAGCCGGGACGCGCCGGCCACGTCGATCCCGGCGCAGAGCAGCACGAACTCGTCCCCGCCGAGGCGGGCGACCAGGTCGCGGTCCGGGACGACCGAGCGGAGCCGGCGGGCGGTCTCCCGGAGCAGGTCGTCGCCGGTGGCGTGCCCGTACGTGTCGTTGACCCGCTTGAGTCCGTCCAGGTCCACGGCGATGACCGCGACATGCCGGTGCCGGCTGTCGGACCCGCCGTCCAGCGCCGCGATCCACTTGCGCAGCCGGTCGACCAGCAGCAGCCGGTTGCCGAGGCCGGTCAGCGGGTCGGTGAGCGCGGTCCGGCGCAGCTCCTCCTGCACCCGGTGCCGCTCGGTGACGTCCTGCGCCGAGCCCCAGACCCGAGCCGGCCGGCCCTCGGCGTCGTGCTCGACCTCGCCCCGCACGGCCAGGTGCCGCACCTCGCCGGTGGCCAGCACCATCCGCTGGGCCAGCTCGAACGGTCCCGGGCGGGTGAACGCCTCGGTCAGCGCGGCGGCCACCCGCTGCCGGTCGGACGGGTGGGTGACGTCGAGCCACAGCCGCGGGGTGACCATCACCGACTGCGGCACCAGGCCGGCCAGCCGGTACATCTCGTCGGTCCAGGACAGCCGGTCGACCCGCCCCGGCGCCTCCCACTCCCAGCTGCCGACGTGGGCCATCCGCTGGGTCTCGGCCAGCAGCCGCTCGCTGCGGCGCAGCCGCTCGGCCGCGCCGCGCTCGGCGCTCATGTCGGTGAAGCAGACCACCACGCTGCGCCGGCCGTCGTCGGCGGGCGGCAGCGGGGACGCGGTCGCGCTGACGAAGCGCACCTTCCCGTCGCTGCGCACGATCCGGATCAGCTCGGCGCTGGCCACCCGCTGCTCGCGCAGGCAGATCGTGCTCGGCCACTGGTCGTGCGGCAGCGGCCGGCCGTCCTCGTGCTGCAGCAGCCAGGACGGCGGCCGCCGCATCAGCTCGTATCCGGGCTCGCCGAGGATGCGCTCCGCCGCCGAGTTGACCATCGTGACCCGGTCGTACTCGTCGACGACGAGGATGCCCTGCTCGACCGAGGCGAGCACGGTGCGGTATCGCTGCCGGCTGGCCGACAGCGCCTGCTCGCTGCGCCGGCGCTGGTCGCGGGCGAGCGCGAAGTCGAGCCGGCTGCTGGCCACCCGGCCGAGCCGGGACAGCAGCGCGACGTCCTCGTCGGTGAAGTAGTCGGGCTGGTCGGCGCAGACCAGCAGGACGCCGATGGCCCGCTGCCGCTGCCGCAGCGGGAGGGAGACCGTCGAGCGCAGGCCGAGCGAGCGGGCCGCGGCCCGGTCCCCGCGCGGGTCGACCGTGGCGTCGGCGCTGCGCACCACCTCGCCGCGGCGCAGCGCCAGTCCACACAGCGTGCCGTTGATCCTCTGCAGCGTGCCGAGCTGGTCGCGGAGCATCCCGGAGGTCGCGGCGAACAGCAGCTCGCCGTCCTCGCCGGACTCGAGCAGCTGCACGGCCGCGCCGCCGGCCCGGACCAGCGCCCTGGCCCGCTCTACGCAGAGCTCCAGCAGCAGCGACGGCTGTGCGGGTGCGCAGGAGATCTCCTCGATCACGTCCAGTGCGGTGACCTGCCTGGACAGGGCCGAGCCAGCGGTCGGCCGCTGCTGATCGCTGCTCACCGTCGCCTTTCGTCTCGACCCCGGAGCGCAGCGTACCGCCCGGTAGCCCGGAAGGAACCGGTCCGAGTGGGTTGGATCCGGGCATCGGCGGGGAGGGTGGACGGCATGACCGGTCACCCCTCGTCGCCCTTGGTCGTCGCGATCGGGCTGGTCGCGACCGCCGCGGACGGTCTGCGCCGACTGCCGCACGTGCTCGGCTCGGCCGGCCAGGCCGCCGCCCGCCGGTACGACGAGCTGGCCGCGCGCGGGCAGGACGTGCTCGCCGGCCGGCCGCCGGCCGGCGCCCGCGGGCAGGCCCTCGCCGACCTGCTGGACAAGGCGGAACAGCCGACCCCGCCGCCCGGCCCCGGCGAAGGCACGGCGGCCGGCCGGGGTGCGGCGGCCGGCCGGGGTGCGGCGGCCGGCCGGGGTGCGGCGGCCGGCCGGGGTGCGGCGGCCGGCCGGGGTGCGGCCGGGTCGGGTGCGGCGGCCGGCCGGGGTGCGGCCGGGTCGGGTGCGGTCGGGTCGGGTACGGCGGCGAGGTCGGCGAGCCCGACCGGGATCGCCGAGGCGACCGCCCCGGGCAGCGGGTCGGCCGGGTCCGTCCCGCCGATCGGGCGGACCGAGCCGGTGGTGCTGCCCGAGGACGTGCAGGAGGAGGTCGCGCAGCGGCCCGCCGGCGCCGAGCTGGCCCACGACCGGCTGCCGCTGGCCGACTTCGACCACCAGACCGTGCCGCAGCTGCGCGGCCGGCTGCGCACGCTCGGCCTGCCCGAGCTCGTCCAGCTGCGCGACTACGAGCAGGCCCATGCCGCCCGGCTGCCGGTGCTCACGCTGCTCGACAACCGGATCGCCAAGCTGCTGCCGGAGACCGGTCAGTAGCGGAGCAGCTCCTCGGTGGCCGGCAGCCGCCCGTTGACCCGCAGCCGGCGCAGCCAGGCCTCCCAGCCCGGCCGCTCGCGCAGCGTGCGCAGTGCGTCCCGGGCCCCCTCCCGGTCGCCGCGGGCGGCCGCGGCCAGCGCGCCGTGCAGCTCCCGCACGCCCTCCGGCGCCTCCTGGGCGAGCAACTCGTAGTCCGCGGTCTCGTACGCGCGCTGCAGCCGCAGCAGCCGGGCCAGCTCACCCACCGGGTCGGCGGCGTCGTCCACCCGCAGGTCGACCAGCACGCCGTCCCAGGGCGCCTCGTCGTCCCGGGTGCCGGACACCACGAGCAGCGCCGCCGACTGCCGGCCGCGCAGGTCGCCGCCGGCCCCGTCGCCGGCCCGCAGCGCCGCGACCAGCCGGGCGGCAAAGTCGCCGGACGAGTCGCCGGACGAGTCGCCGGACGAGTCGCCGGACGAGTCGCCGGACGAGTCGCCGGACGAGTCGCCGGACGCCTCGGCGTACCCCTCGGCGACCGACGGGACGACCGAGCGGGAGGCGAGCATGTTGCCCTGCGCGCTGACGTCGTCGCCGGCACGGTGCCCGCACGCGGACAGGCAGCCCACCCCGGTCCACGGCGCCGGCGGACCGGTCGCGCCCACGACCGCGACCTGGCGCTGGTCGGCCTCCCGGTCCTGCGCCAGCAGCCGGTCGAGCGCGTCCGCGGCGGTGTCCCCGGCGGCGAGCCGGTCGAGCAGCCGCGGCCCGTACCCGCGCTGGGAGAGGGCCTGGGTGACCACCGCGCCGACGCCGGCCCTGGCCCACGGTGCCGCCCGGCCGACGGCCAGCGAGCAGGTCGCGACGGCGACGCCGAGCTGCCCGGTCGCCGGGTCGCGCGCCACGATCGAGAACGTCATGTCGGCACCGACTCTAGAGGGGCCGCACTCCCGGCACCGGTGTCCCCAGCGTCGCGGTGGCCCGCTCCGCCTCGACCTTGGCGATCAGCCGGCTCTCGTCCGGGTTGGCCACCAGGACCAGGCTGGCCGCGGCGGCCAGCGGCACCAGCAGGCCGTCGAGCCAGCTCGTCGGCGAGGTCCACGGCTCGGTGGACAGCACCCGGTCGCCGGCGAGCAGACCGAGCTCGGCGGCCCGGCGCAGCGCGATCTCGACCAGGTCGCCCGCCGTGACCATGCTGTCCCCGGTCGTCAGCGCCGGCACGGCGTCGGGGACCGGCCGGCCGGACCACCGGTCGCCCATGGCGAGCACGTCGACCGAGTAGTCCCTGGCCCCGGCCGGGGGCCCGGTGGCGAACCCGCGACCGAGCGGGGCCAGCGAGAGTGCGAACACCTCGCCGGCGACGGCCGCCTCCGGCACCCGGTCGGCGGTCGCGAACGCCGCCGCCGCGCCGTCCGGGGCGGTGCAGACCACCGCGGCGGCGGTCCAGGCGCCGAGCAGGATCGCCGCCGTCTGCCAGTGCGCCGGCAGCAGCACCGCGACCCGGTCGCCGGGCGCGCTGCCCACGTCGTCGCGGAGCAGGTTGGCGGTCTTGGCCACCCAGTTGGCCAGCGAGGTCGCGGACAGCTCGGTCCGCTCGCCGGTCGCATCGTCGTAGTACGTCAACAGCGGGCCGGCCGGGTCGCGCAGCAGCGCGGCGGCCAGCAGAGCGTCGGGAGCGGACACAAACCGCAACCCTACGGACCGGCGCTTTTCACCGTTCGGCCGCTAGGCTCATACGCCCGTTCGGCTCAGACTTGCCCGGAGGCAGTTCGTCCGAGGAGGTACGGCATGGCCCGTCGTGGGAGTTTCGCTACGCTGCTTCTCGCAGTCCTGCTGAGCCTGATGGGGCTGGCCGGGCTGGCCCAGCCGGCCGCAGCAGCGCCGGCGGACAAGCCCGCCGTCCTCGCGAGCTTCACCCAGACCAGCGTGACCAGCTACAGTGCCTTCTTCGCCGCCCGCGCCAACCAGGCCGCCTGGGCGGCGTACGCGTTCGACTGGTCGACCGACAAGTGCTCGAGCAGCCCGGACAACCCGCTCGGCTTCCCGTTCGCGAACGGCTGCATCCGGCACGACTTCGGCTACCGCAACTACAAGGCCATCGGCGCCTTCCCGGCGAACAAGGCCAGGCTGGACAGCATGCTGCTGGCGGACCTCGAGCGGGTCTGCGCCCGCTACTCCGGGTTCACCAAGGCGGCCTGCGACTCCCTCGCGCACACCTACTACGAGGCCGTGCACGTCTTCGGCAGCGTGGTCGTGACCCAGGCCGACCTCGACCGGGCCGCGGCCATCGCCGACTCCGGCGGGGTACGGGCGGCCGCCTAGGGCCCGGAGGCCGGCCCTAGTTGATGCAGCTGGTGTCGGCGGCGGTGCGCGAGTCGCCTGACGCCTTCGCGGAGCTCGACGCCGCCGGCGCCGTGCTGGCGCCGACCGAGCTGAAGTCGGAGCCGAGCACCAGCTGCACGCCGGTGACGCCGTCGCGCTGCACGAGCTTCGCCGACGGGATGACCGCGAGCACCGCGCGGGCGGCGGCCTCGCCGCCCGAGCCGTAGCGGATCTCGGTCGTGCTGTAGTCCTGCCGGTCGGCGTTGCCGGTGCCGGCGACCTTGAAGCCGGCCTTGGTGAGGCCGCTCGCGGCCCGCGCGGCCAGCCCGGAGCGGCCGCTGCCGTTGGAGACGGTCACCGTGACGTCGCCGCGGGCGGCCGGCTTCACCGGCGTCTTCGGCTTCGGCGGGTTGACCACCGAGTCGAAGAAGTCCGGGATCGCCGGCTCGTCCACGAGGACCACGGACTGGCCGTTGCGGGTGCCGAGGCCCTGGGTCGGGATCGTGGTGAACGTGACGTTTCCGGCGGCCAGCCCGCGCAGCTGGCCGGCGAGCTGGATCGGGTCGAGCCCGGAGTCCATCCGCATCGAGCTGCCGACCGCGTCGAGCAGCCGCTTCAGCTTGATCGGGTTGGTGAGCGTGCCGAGGCTGGTGACCTTCCGGAAGGTCGCCGACATGAAGTACTGCTGGCGGACGATCCGGTCCAGGTCCCCGCGGGGCAGCCCGTGCCGCTGCCGGACGAACGCCAGCGCCTGCTTGCCCTCGATCGTCGAGGTGCCCTTGGGCAGGTCGATGCCGGAGAACGGGTCCTTCTGGGCCTGGTTGAGGCAGACCTCGATGCCGCCGATCGCCTTGGTGATCCGGTAGAAGCCGAGCAGGTCCACCTCGACGTAGTGGTCGATCTTCAGCCCGGACAGCTCGCTGATCGTCTGGACCAGCTTCTGCCGGCCCCGGTCCGGGTCGGCCCTGGTCGTCCCGCAGTCGGTGGCGCCGTTGATGTACGCCGAGTTGAGCTTGTGCTGCCCGCTGCAGCCCGGGATCGTCACCCAGGAGTCGCGCGGGAACGAGACCGCGGTGGCCTTCCGGCCGTCGGCCGGGATGTGCACCAGGATCATCGTGTCGGTCGAGTTCGTGACCTCCTCGGTGGTGGACAGCTCCTTGAGCTCGGCCGGGGTCGCGTTGGTCCGGTCGTCGCTGCCGACCAGCAGGATGTTGGTGTCCCGGCCGTCGACGTCGTCGTGGGTGGCGCCGATCGCGTCGACCCGGTCGACCCTCGTGCTGAAGTCGCGGTAGAGGAACCACATCACGCCGCTGGCGACGAGCACGAGCACCGACAGGAAGGCCGCGGACACCCGCAGCGCGCCGATGAGCGGGGAGTTCCGGCGGGGCCGGCCGGGTGCCCGGCTGGCCGCGGGGACGTCGTAGCCGCGCAGGCCCTCGGGCCGGTACGCGCCCGGGCCGCGCGGGTCGAGGTCGGGCGGAAGGGCGCCGCGGGCGCCGCGCCGGCCGCCGGCCCGCGACGGCTGGTCGCGGGAGCCGCCGCCGCGCGGGTCCGGGCCGCGCGGGGACCGGCCGCCCGGGTCGCCGCCGCGCGGCCCCCTCGGCGGCTGGCCGCGCCGCGGGTCGAACTCCGGCGGCAGACCGTCTCTCGGACCGCTCACTGTGCGCTCACCGGCCTGCGACCCACCTCGTCTCTCTGCCCCCCGCCGTACGCGGGAGAACTCCATTTCCGGAGACGTCCGGCGACCCCGGAATGTTGCCGATCTACTCAGAGTCACCAGGGCCCGGGGGAGCGTAACCCGATCGGCTGGGCCGACCGCGGCGTCCGTGGTCTGTCACACTCATCGGCGTGTCGGTGCGGGTCCCCGCGCCGGCCGGTCGTCACCGAGCACGGAGGTTCGCGCGCTGATGCGCCTGTTCGTCACCGGCGGCGCCGGTTTCATCGGCTCCCACTACGTCCGCAGCCTGCTGCAGGGGGCGTACCCGGGGTTCGAGGACGCCGAGGTCACCGTCTTCGACAAGCTGACCTACGCGGGCAACCTGGCCAACCTCGCGCCGGTCGCCGACAGCCCGCGCTACCGGTTCGTCCGCGGCGACATCTGCGACCCCACGGCGCTGGAGGCGGCCCTGCCGGGGCACGACGCGGTCGTCAACTTCGCCGCCGAGACGCACGTCGACCGCTCGATCAGCGGGGCCGCCGACTTCGCGCTGACCAACTTCGTCGGCGCCCAGCAGGTCTTCGACGCCGCCCTGCGGCACGAGGTGAGCCGGATCGTGCACGTGTCCACCGACGAGGTGTACGGCACGATCCCGGAAGGCTCCTGGCGCGAGGACCACCTGCTCGAGCCCAACTCGCCGTACTCGGCGGCGAAGGCCGGCGCCGACCTGCTGGCCCGCGCCTACGCCCGCACGTACGGGCTGCCGATCTCGGTGACCCGCTGCTCGAACAACTACGGGCCGTACCAGTACCCGGAGAAGGTCATCCCGCTGTTCGTCACCAACCTCATCGACGGCAGGCACGTGCCGCTGTACGGCGACGGGCTCAACGTGCGCGACTGGCTGCACGTCGACGACCACTGCCGCGGCATCCAGCTGGTGCTCGAGCAGGGCGCGCCGGGTGAGACCTACAACATCGGCGGCGGCCGGGAGCTGACCAACAAGGAGCTCACCGACCTGCTGCTGCAGGCCACCGGCCGGGGCTGGGACCACGTCGACTACGTCACCGACCGGCTCGGGCACGACCGGCGCTACTCGGTCGACCACGGGAAGCTGGCCGCGATGGGCTACCGCCCGCGGTACGCGTTCGAGACCGGGCTGGCCGAGACCGTGCAGTGGTACCGGGACAACCGGGCCTGGTGGGAGCCACTCAAGGCGCACGGATGAGGCTGCTGGTCACCGGCGGCGGCGGGCAGCTCGGCGCCGACCTGCTCCGGGAGGCCCGCGGCCACGACGTGGTCGGGCCGACCCGGACGGAGCTGGACGTCACCGACGCGGCCGCGGTCGAGAAGGCCGTGCTCGAGATGCGGCCGGACGCCGTGCTCAACGCGGCCGCGTACACGGCGGTGGACGCGGCCGAGGCCGACGAGGCGACCGCGGCCGCGGTCAACGCCGAGGCGCCGGCGCACCTGGCCCGGGTCTGCGCGCTGTACGGGGTCGGGCTGGTGCACGTGTCCACCGACTACGTCTTCGCCGGCGACGCGACCACGCCGTACGAGGTGGACGCGCCGGTCGGGCCGACCTCCGCGTACGGGCGGACCAAGCTGGCCGGCGAGCGCGCGGTCCGCGAGCTGCTGCCGGAGCGGTCCTGGGTCGTCCGCACCGCCTGGGTGTACGGCGCGAGCGGGTCCAACTTCGTGAAGACCATGGCCCGGCTGGAGGCGAGCCGGGACACCGTCGAGGTGGTCGACGACCAGCGCGGCTCGCCGACCTGGTCGCGGGACCTGGCCGCCGGCCTGCTCGCGCTGGTCGAGGCCGGCCCGGCGCCGGGGGTCTACCACTGCACCAACGCCGGCGAGACGACCTGGTGCGGGCTGGCCCGGGCGGTGTTCGCCGAGCTCGGTGCGGATCCGGAGCGGGTCCGGCCGACGACGACCGCGGCGTTTCCGCGGCCGGCGCCGCGCCCGGCGTACTCGGTGCTGTCGCCGGCGGCCTGGCTCGCGGCCGGGCTGCCGGTCCCGCGGCCGTGGCGGGATGCGCTGCACGCGGCGTTCGCCGACTTCCGGGACGACCCGCACTGGACTTCGTAACGTAGCGGTCGGTTACTCTCTGTTGACAGGCGGTGCGCTGTTGGGGCAGCGTAGCCATCGTCTCAGTCGACACTCCAGTCACGAACCGGGCGTCGGCCGGCAGACGTCACGGGGGTGGCACGCACGTGCGCACGGTGATCCTGGCCGCGGCCGTCTCGACCGCGGCCGCCCTGTCCATGGCCGTCGCGGCGCCGGCGGTCGAGGCCGCGAGCCCGGCGCCGGCGGTCGAGGCCGCGAGCCCGGCGCCGGCGGTCGAGGCCGCGAGCCCGGTGCCGGCGGTCGAGGCCGCGAGCCCGGTGCCGGCGGTCGAGGCCGCGAGCCCGGCGCCGCGGCCGGTGCGGCCCACGCTCACCGACCTCCGGGCCGGCACCGCACCGCGTACCGCGGCCGCGGGCGCACCGATCACGATCAGCCGGCCCAGCACCGCCGGGTTCTCGGCGCTCGGCGTGACCTGGGCCGAGGACCCGGCCGCCGGCGACGTCGAGGTCGCGTACCGGACCAGGCTCGGCAGCGGCCCGTGGACGGCCTGGAGCGGCGCCGGGACCGACGACAACCAGCCCGATCCCGCCGACCTGGCCGGTCGCCGGTCGGCCAGGGGCGGCACCGAGCCGGAGTGGACCGGACCGGCCACCGGCGTCGAGGCGAGGATCACCGTCCGCTCCGGCGCCGTCCCGCGTGACCTCAAGCTCACGCTGATCGACCCCGGGACGTCCCCGGCCGACCCGACCGCCGCCGCCGCCACCACCCAGGCCGCCGGCCGGCCGGCGATCCTGAGCCGGGCCCGGTGGGGTGCCGACCCCAGGCTGATGACCTGGGATCCGGAGTACGCCCCGAGCATCAGGGCGGGTTTCCTGCACCACACCGCCGGCACCAACAACTACACCCAGGGGCAGGTGCCGGCGATCCTGCGGTCGATCTACGCCTTCCACGCGCAGACCCGCGGCTGGGGCGACATCGGCTACAACTTCCTCGTCGACCGGTTCGGCCGGATCTGGGAGGGCCGGGCCGGCGGGGTCGACTCGACCGTGATCGGCGCGCACACCGGCGGGTTCAACACCGGCACGTTCGGCATCGCGATGATGGGCACGTTCCAGACGACGGCGGTACCGGCCTTCGTGACGTCCGCGGTGTCCGCGGTGTTCGCCTGGAAGTTCGCCCGCTGGCGGGTCAACCCCACCGGCACCGTGCAGCTCACCTCGGGCGGCGGCGGCACCTCGCGCTACCCGCGCGGCACGGTGGTGACCAAGAACACCGTGTCCGGGCACCGCGACGTCGGCCGCACGGAGTGCCCCGGCGACCGCGGGTACGCCACGCTGGCCACGATCCGGGCCAGGGCGAAGGCGCTGATCGGCAGCACGCCCGCGGTCACGGCGCCCGCGGCGACGCCGTCCGCGGTCGGCTACGGGACCGGCACCGTGCGGGTCACCGCCCGGCTCACCGCGACCACCGCCTGGACCGTACGGATCACCCGGGACTGCCCGGCCGCCGCGGTCCGCAGCTGGAGCGGCACCGGCACGTCCGTGGGCACGACCTGGGACCTGCGCGACTCGGCCGGCCGCGTGGTCCGGCCCGGCACGTACACGGTGACGGTCTTCCCGGCGGGGAGCGCGACCGGGGCCGGCAAGGCGGCGCGCCTGACCGTACGCCCGCCGGCCGCGGTCACGCCGCCGGCGACCGGCGCGCCGGCGTCCGCCGGGCCGGCCGGCTTCGTTCCGGTGGCGCCGGTGCGGGTGCTGGACTCGCGGACCGCGGCGCTGCCGGCCGGCGGTGGCACCCGGCTCGACGCCCGGGTCGTCGGCGTCGGCGGCGTCCCGGCCACCGGGGTGAGCGCGGTGCTGGTCTCGGCCACCGGGCTCTGCTCGACCGCGACCGGCCCGCTCACGCTGTTCCCGGCCGGCACGACCAGGCCCCGCACGAGCTCGGTGTCGCTGCCGGCCGGCAACCGGACCGACTCGGCGGCGGCCGCGGTCCGGGTCGGGGCCGGCGGGCGGATCTCGGTGGCCGGCGGCGCCGGCTCGGCCGACGTCGCCCTGGACGTGGTCGGCTACCTGCCGGGGCGCGGCGGTGCCGGGCTGCACCCGGTCCGCGGGACGCGGGTGCTGGACGCGACGATCCCGGCCGGTGGCACCCGCACGCTGACCCTGCCGGCCGCGACCGTGCCGGCCAGCGCGACCGCGGTGCTCGCGAACCTCGCCGCGGTGACCCCGGCGGCCGCGGGCGCGCTGCGGGTCTGGCCGGCCGGCGCGGCCCGGCCGGCACCGGGCAACCTCATCTTCGCCGCCGGGGTCACCTCGTCGGACCGGGTCGCGGTCGGGCTCCGCCGCGGCGCGCTGGCGCTGCAGAACGGCAGCAGCCGCGCGACGCGGGTCGTGCTCGACGTCACCGGCTGGTACGGCCGAGCCGGGGCGCGGTTCACCGCGGTCGCGCCGGTCCGGCTGGCCGCGCCGGCGGTCCCGGCCGGCGGCACGGTCTCGGTCCGGGTCCGCGGGCGGGCCGGCGTGCCGACCGCGGCGACCGCGGTCGTGGCCAGCCTGTCCGGGCGCGGCGCGCGCCGGACCTGGCTCGCGGCCTGGGGGAGTGGCAGCCGGCCGGGCACCGCGGACCTGCACACCGAGGCCGGCACCTGGGAGACCACCCTGGTCGTGGTGCCGCTGGCCGCCGGCGGGACGGTGGCGCTGTTCAGCGCCTCGGCGGCGGCGACGGCGACGCTCGACGTGGTCGGCTGGTACCGCTGACCTCCCCCGCGCGGCCCGGGTCGCGGTGTTAACCAGGGACGCTACCGTTGTCCTCGGCCGTCGCGGGCTGGTCGGCCCGCCGGCTCGGCCCGACCCGCGCGGCCGGTCGACCGGGGCGCGCGAGACGGGTGGGCGATGAGGATCGGACGCTGGCGGCCGCCATGGTGGGGCGGCGCCAACCCCCGCACGCCCCCCACCCCGGCCCCGGGCGCACCCGCCGCCGACCCGGCCCGCTCAGCAGAGGGGAGCGGGGCAGGGGGGCGAGGGCTGGCGTCGGCGCGTCGGGGTGGGTGGCCGGGGCGGGTGGCGGTCGTGCTCGTGCCGGTGGCGATCTACACGGCGCTCGGCATGCTGCGGCTCGCGCCCGCGTGGAAGGCGCCGACCCGGCTCACCCAGTGCGGCTGCGGCGATGCCGGATTCACGATGTGGTACCTGGGCTGGATGCAGTACGCCCTCGGGCACGGACACAACCCTCTGTTCACGGACTGGCTGTTCTACCCGAGCGGCGTGAACGTGATGTGGAACGTCTCGCTCCCGCTGCCGGGCTTCCTGCTCAGCCCGCTCACCGCCGAGTGGGGCGTGATCCTCAGCTACAACGTCCTCATCGCGGTCGCGTTCGCCGGCACGGCCACGACCGCCTACCTGGTGCTGCGGCGGTGGGCCCCGTGGCCGCCGGCCGCGTTCGCCGGCGGCCTGCTCTACGGCTTCTCCCCGTACATGATCGGTCAGGGGCTGGGACACGCGCACATGCTCCTGCTGCTGTTGATCCCGGTGATGCTGCTGCTGCTGGACGAGCTGCTGGTCCGGCAGCGGCTGCGGTTCTGGATCGCCGGGCCGCTGCTCGGCGTCACGACCGTGGCGCAGCTGCTCACCGCGGAGGAGCTGCTGGCCGGCGCCGCGCTCATCGGCGCGGTCGGCGTGATCGTGCTCGTCGCGCTGTTCCCGGGCCGGGTCAGGGCCCGGCTGCCGCGCGCGCTGGCCGGGCTCGGGCTGGCCGCGGCGACCGCGCTCGTGCTCGCCGCCGTGCCGCTGAGGTCGCAGCTGACCGGGCCGCAGCGGCTGACCGGCACGGTGAGCAGCCCGGACCTCTACCGGGCCGACCTGCTCAGCTGGGTGGTACCGAGCCGGCTGGTGCACTTCGCTCCGCCCTCGGCGCTCGACCTGACCGACCGGTTCGGCGGCAACGCCGCGGAGAACGGCAGCTACCTCGGCCTCCCGCTGCTGGCCGTCGCCCTCGCCGTCGTCGTGCTGCTGTGGCGGCGCCGGCCGGTCGTGCGCTGGGCCGGCGTGACCCTGCTGGTGGCGATGGTGCTCGCCTCCGGCCGGTCGTTGAAGGTCGGCGGCCGGGACACCGGCCTGCCGCTGCCGTTCCGGGTGGTCGAGCACCTGCCGCTGCTGGAGAGCCTGGTCAGCGTGCGGCTGGCGTCGTTCGCGGTGCTGCTGTGCGGGCTGCTGCTCGCGGTCGGCATGGACGCGCTGCGCCTGCGGGTCCTGGCCGGCCGGCCGGCCGCACCGGCGGCCGCGGCGGCGGCTGGCGCGGCAGCGGTGGTTGCCGAGGTGGCTGGCGCGGCTGCGGTGGATGCGGAGGTGGCTGGCGCGGCTCCGGTGGCCGCGCAGCCCGCCGACCCGGCGGCGGGGCCGGCGCAACCGGCGGCGGGGCCGGCGGAACCGGCGGAACCGGCGGAACCGGCGGAACCGGCGGCACCCGTGGAACCGGTGGAACCGGCGGAACCGGCGGCGGTCGGCACGGGGTGGCGGCGGGGGTGGCCATCGCTGGGGCGGCCGTTGCGCCGGCCGCCGGCGAGCGTGTGGGCCGGCGGGCTGGCGGGCCTGCTCGCCGTCGTCGCCCTGCTGCCGCTGCTGCCCGATTCGTACCGGTACGGTGGGATCAGGGGCGCCGACGTGCCGGCCTGGTTCACCTCGCCGGCCCTGCGGGAGCGGGTGCCCGCCGGCAGCGTGCTGATCACCCTGCCACCGGCGTCGCCGGCGACGTCGGCCCCGATGGTCTGGCAGTCGGTCGGCCGCTACCACTTCAAGGTGCCGTTCGGCTACTCGCTGCACCCGGGCGCGGACGGGCGTGGCCAGTTCGGGCCGTACCCGTCGACGTTCGGCGGGATCATGGCCAGGGTCAGGCGCGGGCCGATGCCGCGGGTCAACGCGGCGATAGTTCGACAGATGCGGGCCGACCTGGCCGGCTGGCAGGTCCGCACGGTCGTGCTGCGGGACGAGGCGCACACCCACGTGCCCCAACAGGTCGACCTGCTCACCCGCGTGCTCGGCCGGCCGCCGCGGCACGAGGCCGGCGCCTGGGTCTGGTACGACATCGACCCGACCGGGCTGGCCGGCCTACCGGTCGTGCCGCCGTCGTGGCCGCCCGAGCCGGTGCGGCTGCCCTCGGGCTGAGGCGGCTCGATGCCCACCGTGCCCGACGAGCCCGGCCTGACATACTCAGCGCCCATGACCCAGCAGCGGGAGATGGAGCCGTCGACCGACCTGGAGTCCCCGCCGCCGCCGGCGCCGGAGTCCAGGTCGTCCCGGTGGCGGCTCCCCCCGGCCGCGGTCCCGGTGGACCAGGACGAGCGGCCGACCCGGCGCCGGCTGCTGGCCGAGGCGGTCGGCATCGCCGCGATCACGGTGGTCCTGGCCGTCTGGGCCATGCCGGCGCTGCGGGACCGCCGGCAGACGTTCTACGAGGACGTCATCGTCAACTGGTTCGGCCCGCAGGCGCACGGCCTGGGCGAGCTGGCCCGCCGCGGGATCTGGCTGCCGATCTGGCTGCGGACCAACTACGGCGGCGAGCCGTACATGGCCAACACCCAGCACGGCGCGGTCTACCCGGGCAACCTGCCGTTCTGGTTCCTGCCGACCGCGACCGCGTTCGAGGTCGTGGTGGTCTCGCACTTCATCCTCGCCTCGGTGGCGATGTGGGCGTACTGCCGGCTCGGCCTGCGTACCTCGATGTGGGCCGGCTGGCTCGGCGCGATCTGTTTCACGATGGGCGCCAGCACGCTCGCCCACATCACGCTCGGCGGCCAGGTCGAGGTGATCTGCCTGATGCCGCTGATCTTCCTGACCGGGCACATGGCGCTGGAGCGGCGGACGCTGCGCTGGGTGGTGGCGTGCGCCGTCTCGATCGGGCTCGGCTTCCTCGCCGGCCACGTCGAGGAGTGGCTGTACATCATGGTCGCGCTCGCCCTCTACGGCGCGGCCTGGATCCTGTTCCGGGAGCGCGGCGGGATCCTGCGCCGGCTCGGCCAGGCGGTGGCCACGCTCGGCGGGTCGGTCGGGCTGTTCGTGCTGCTGTTCGGCTGGCAGCTGTTCCCGTCGCTGCTGCTGAGCCGGCAGACCTACCGCAACTCGCCGACCTTCCGCCAGCAGTACCCGCTGCCCAAGCAGTGGGCCCTCAACGCGCTGCTGCCCGACTTCAACCACGTGCTGGTCGGCGAGAACGAGGCGTTCGTCGGCTTGGCCGCGACCTGCCTGATCGGCCTGGCGATCGCGGTGCGCGGCTGGCGCGACCTGTGGGTGCGGGTCTTCGTACTCGTCTCGATCGGTCTCGGCCTGCTCATGGCGATCGGCAGCCAGGAGCCGGTCTACCGGTTCCTGTACGACCACGTCTCGCTGCTGCGCGGCTTCCGGGTGCCGTCGCGTTGGCTGCTGCTGTCCGCGTTCGGGCTCTGCGTCGGCGCGGCGCTCGGCCTCGACCAGCTGCTGAGCGCGTTCGTCGGGCGGTGGAAGGCACGGCTGCTGCACGGCGTCGCCGGCCTCGCGGTGCTGGCCCTGGGCACGCTGGCCGCCCTGGCCGTGGTCGACGTCGTCGACAACGGCCGGGCCACGCTGAAGTGGTGGGCGCTGGCCGTCGCGGTCGGCGCGGTGGCCTGGCTGCTCGCCGGGGTGCGGCGGGTGCCGCGGGCGGTGCCGGCGCTGGTGCTGCTGGCGATCACCGCGGCCGAGCTGGTGCACGGCCGGCCCAGCGCCGAGTGGCGGCAGCGGGTGCCCGACCAGGTCTACAACGACTACGGCGAGAACCTCGCGGTGCTGTCCGACCAGGGCGGGCGCTACCTGTCGATCGCCGGCCGGCCGAAGAACGACCAGCTCGCCGAGATCCCGATCCCGCCGGGCGTCCCGCGGGACCCGGTGTCGCTGTCGTACTACCGGGCCGGCATGGCGACCCGGATCCCGGCGACGCCGGACACCAACCTGGCCGTGCAGGCCGAGACGATCGCCGGGCGGGACGGCGGCTTCCTGCCGCTTCGCTGGTATCGGGAGTTCTACTACGCCGCGGCCGGTGGCGGCGGCGACCTGGCCTCGGGCGCGATCAGCTCGCCGCCGTCGAAGTGGAACTGGGACACCCTCGACTTCATGGCCGTGAAGTGGTTCATCACCGGCGACCAGCTGCCCGCGTCCGAGCGTGCGGTCCTGCAGCGGGAGGGTTTCCGGCTGGACGGCCGGTACGGCTACACGCTGCGCTGGAAGCGGGACGGCACGACGCTGGCCCGCCTCGTCCACCAGGTCGACGTCGTTCCCGACAGTGCCGCCCGGATCAGCCGGCTGACCAACGGCTACCCGCTGCTGCAGCGGGCGATGGTCGAGAAGCCGGTGCCGGTCGACGCCGGCCCGGCCACCGCGGCCGGCGACGACGTCCAGGTCAGCACGCAGCTCAACGGCAGGGTCGACGTGCAGGTGCGGACCGACCGGCGGTCCCTGCTGGTGCTCGCCGACGCCTGGTACCCGGGCTGGCGGGTCACGGTCGACGGGCAGCCGGCCGAGCTGCTGCGGGCCGATCACGCCTACCGCGGGGTCGTCGTGCCGGCCGGTGAGCACCAGGTCCGGTTCACCTACGTGGACCGGCCGCTGCAGTTCGGCGCCGGGCTGGCCGGGCTGGCCGTGCTCGGGCTGGTGCTGGTGCCGCTGCTCCTCCGCCGGCGCCGGCGCCCGCCCGCAGCGCCGGACGCCGAGTCACCCGACGCTGACCGTCCGGACGCTGACCGGGCCGACGCTGGCGGGGCCGATGCCGACCGGGCCGATTCCGACGTTGACCGGGCCGACGTTGACCGGGCCGACGCCGAGCGGGCGGACGCCGAGCGGGCGGACGCCGAGCGGGCGGACGCCGAGCGGGCGGACGCCGAGCGGGCGGACGCCGAGCGGGCCGACGCCGAGCGGGCGGACGCCGAGCGGGCCGATGCCGAGCGGGCCGATGCCGAGCGGGCCGATGCCGAGCGGGCCGACGTTGACCGGGCCGACGTTGACCGGGCCGACGTCGACCGGGCAGACGTCGACCGGCCCGACGGGGCGGACGGCGCCGAGGGGGGCGGTCGGTCCGGACGGCTATCGTTGCCCGGTTCACGGCGCGCCAGACGGCCGACGCCGTCCGACCCGGAAGGTGCGCAGTGAAGCTGTCGATCCTGATGCCGGTCTACAACGAGGCCGAGACCGTCGAGGTCGTCGTCAAGCGGGTGCTCGACGTGTCCTACCCGTGCGACATCGAGCTGGTGATCGTCGACGACGGCAGCACCGACGGCACCGCCGCGCTGCTGGCCCGGCTGACCGACCCGCGGGTGTCGGTGCACACCCACCCGGCCAACCGCGGCAAGGGCGCGGCGATCCGGACCGCGGCGGCGATGGCGACCGGCACGCACGTGGTCATGTGCGACGCCGACCTCGAATACTCGCCGGAGGACCTGCCGGCGCTGCTCCGCCCGGTGCTCGAGGGCGAGGCCGAGGTGGTCTACGGCACCCGCTCGTTCTCCAGCCACACCGCGTTCTCGTTCTGGTTCGTGCTCGGCAACAAGGGCGTGACGTTCGTCGCCAACGCGCTGTTCGACAGCTGGATCAGCGACCTGGAGACCTGCTTCAAGCTCATGCCGCTGGACGTCTACCGCTCGCTCGACGTGCGCTCGGCCGGCTTCGGCATGGAGGCCGAGATCACCGGCAAGCTGCTCAAGCGCGGTGTCCGGCCGTACGAGGTGCCGATCCGCTACCGGGCCCGCAGCCGGGCCGAGGGCAAGAAGCTGACCTGGCGGGACGGCGTCGAGGCGATCTGGATCCTGAGCCGGATCCGCTGGGTCGGCCGGTAGGCCCGCGCCGCTAGGCCGGTCCCGGCGGCGCGCCGGCCGGCTCGATCCGCAGGCAGTAGCGCGGCGGCGGGGGCAGCCGCGGCGCCACCGCCGCCCGGTCGAACCGCAGCACGCCGGCGCCGGTCCAGTCGCGCCGCTCGGCCACCGGGCCGAACGCGACCAGGTGGCCCGCGAACAGCTGCACGGTCGGGGCGTCGAGGTGCGCGTGCACCAGCCAGATCCGCCGCACCGACGGCAGCGACCGCAGCGGGCCGCCCAGCCGGACCCGCGGACAGCCGGCGCCCGGCCCGCCGGCGCGCACCAGCCGGAAGTCGCCGAGCCCGACCTTCGGGCCGTAGTAGGCGGCCGCGTACCCGGTCCGGCGGGCCTCGACCAGCACCAGGTCGCCGGGCCGGCGCTCCCGGGCGACGAGCTGGAACGCCGGCCGGGACTCCTCCTTCTCCCGCGGCGCGGCCAGGTAGCCGGCGTCGGTGCCGACGCTCGGCGCGGCGACGGCGACCAGCTGCGCCGCCGCGGCCAGCGCGACCAGCGCCGCGACCCACCGGCCGGCGCTCCGCCCGGCCGGCGGCCGGAACAGGTCGAGCGGGGCGGCGACCGCGATCGCGACGAGCGGGACCAGCCACAGCGCCAGCCGGGCCGAGATCGGGTAGACCCGCAGCAGCCCGGCCGCCGCGACGGCCGCGACCGGCAGCAGCAGCACCGGCATCGCCCGCGGCCGGCGCCGGCCGAGCACCGCGAGCCCGACCAGCACCAGCGCGAGCAGCGGCCAGCTCGGCCGCCAGTAGAGCGGGTCGCGGACCAGCGCGACCACCCGGCCGGACAGCCAGTCCCAGCCGCCGGGCACGGTCAGCGGCCCGGCCGGCGGGAACGCGTCCTGCCAGTACGCGGCGAGCACCGGGTCGGCGGCGTTCCTCGACAGCAGCGTGACGTACTCGACGGCGAGCAGTGCGGCGGCCGGCATCGCGCACCCGACCAGAACGACCAGCTCCCGCGGGCGCCGCCCGGCCGCGGCGAGCAGGCCGAGGGCGAGGAAGACCCCGGCCGCCGCGATCGCGGTGACGTGGCTGAACCAGACCGCCGCGGCGGCCGCGGCGGCGAGTCCGGCCGCGGTCCGGCCGAACCGGCCCCGGCGCAGCGCCAGCCTGACCCCGAGCAGCAGCACGAGCTGCAGCCAGAACGCGTCCGCCGAGTACTGCTTGAGCTCGGCCGAGTACTGCACCAGCGCGGTGGAGACCGCCACGACCGCGGTCGCGACCAGCGCGGCGGCCGGTCCCAGCAGGGTCCGGGCGAGCAGCGCGGCGAGCACCAGCGCGCCGATCCCGAACAGCAGCGGCAGCAGCCGGGCGCCGCGCTCACCCGGGACGCGGTCGAGCAGCAGGTGCTCGGCGAGCAGCCAGCCGGGCGGCGCCGACTGGTCGAGGGCGAGCGGCCGCAGCACGCCGCCGACCGGCTGCTCGGCCATCGCCCGCAGCAGGAGCAGCTCGTCCAGCCAGAACGAGCGCCCCGACCACCACTGGCGCAGTCTCAGCCCGGCGCCGAGCGCGACGACCAGCCAGGTCCCCCAGGCGGCGAGCCGGTCCCAGTCCGGTCCCGCCCGTACGTCCCCCGTGTCCTGCGCGCTGTGCTCGGCGTCCTGCGGCGATGCCGCCGGGAGCACGGCCGCGGGTCAGGTGTCCGCGCGCGAGCGGACGATGAGGTCGGCGAGCAGTGCCATCGACGCGATGATCAACCCGCTCATCACCAGCAGCAGCGTGCTCGTCGTGACGCGCAGGTCGTACCGGATCACGTCCGCGATGCCCTTGGCGACGCCGAGGAAGATCAGCCACAGCGCCAGCGGCATGAGGACCTTGATCGGGTTGAAGTACATGACCATCCGCAGCACCTGCAGGATGTAGCGGTAGGCGTCCTTGACGAAGTGGAACTTCGAGGTGCCCGCGCGCTTCGCGTAGTCGATCGGCAGGTAGTCGACCGGGTGCTGGTTGGACAGGAACGACATCGTGATGGTCGTCACGCAGGAGAAGCCGGGCGGCAGCAGCCGCAGGTAGGGCAGCGAGACCTCCCGGCGGAACGCCCGCAGGCCCGAGTTGAGGTCCGGGATCTTGGTCGCGGCCAGCCGCTCGGCGACCTTGCGGATGATCCACTTCGCCGGCACCCGGAGGAACTTGTGCGTGCCCTGCTCGGTGGTGCGGGCGCCGACGACCTGGTCGACGTCCGGGTTGTCCAGCAGGTATTGCACGAACTCGGGGATCCGCTCGTTCGGGTAGGTCATGTCGGCGTCGGTCCAGACGACGATCCGCCCGCACGCCTCGTTGGTGCCGATCCGGCGCGCGGTGCCCGATCCGCCGTTGCGGCGGAACGGCATCAGCCGCATGTTCGGGAACCGCGGCAGCGCCTCCTGGAGCACCGCCAGCGTGTTGTCGGTCGACTTGTCGTCGATGACGAGCAGCTCGTACGAGAACTCGGTCTGGTCCATCGCGCGGGTGATCCGCTCGAGCTCCATCAGCACGTGGTCCTGCTCGTTGTAGCAGGGCAGCACGATCGTGACGTCGAGAGTGTCGGGACCGCCCCGGCGCGGGGACAGGGTCTCGCTGGTGTGCCCGTGCGTCGGAGCGGGCTGCGCTGGCTGGTCGAGCGGATGGGCGATGCTCACGGCGCAGCATCGTACTCCGCGAGCAGGCGGGCCCCGGCCGGTCGGGAGGTCCGCGGGCGCCCTCAGGGAGCGCGAGGTACTTTCGCAAGGTGACCGTCCCGCTCTCCGCGCTGCCTGCCGTGCAGGAGGAGCTCGAGTTGGTCGACGCCGAGGTACACCGGCTCGCCCTCGGCTCCGCCGACCCCGGCATGGACACCGCGGTGGCTCAGCTGCTGGCCACCGGCGGCAAGCGGATGCGCTCGGTGCTGCTGCTGCTCACCCACCGCGCGTTCGGCGGGGTGCCGGACGGCACCGAGATCACGGCGGCGGCCGCGGTCGAGATGGTGCACGCCGGCTCGCTCGCGCACGACGACCTCATGGACGCGGCCACCGAGCGGCGCGGGGTCCGCACGGTCAACGCGGACTACGGCACGAGCATGGCCGTCATGGTCGGCGACCGGCTGCTGGCCCGGGCCGGCCAGGCCGCGCTGTCGGTCTCCCCGCAGGTCGCCTCCGAGCTGATCCAGTCGCTGGTCGAGCTCATCGAGGGCCAGGTCATGGAGATGACCGACGCGTACGACCTGGGCCGGACCGAGGAGCGGGCGCTGCGGTCGATCTCGCTGAAGACCGGCACGCTGTTCCGGTCCGGCTGCGTGATCGGCGCGCTCGCCGCCGGCGTCACCGCCCCGGCGGAGCTGGAGCTGGCCCGCCGGTTCGGCGACCGCTTCGGCGCGGCGTTCCAGGTCCTCGACGACCTGCTCGACCTGGTCTCCACCGCCGAGCTGCTGGGCAAGCCGGTCGGCAACGACCTGCGGCAGGGCACCTACACGGTGCCGCTGCTGCGGGCGCTGCGCCGGCCGGATCTCGGCTGGGTCCGGGACGTGCTCGGCTCGGACGGGCGCGAGCTCACCGACGGCCAGGTGGATAAGGTGCTCGCCGCCCTCAAGCAGGGGCCGTTCGTGGACGAGACGCTGGCGCAGGTCCGGTCGCTGGCGGCGGACGCCGCGGCGGTGCTGGACGGCCCGGTCGCGGGCGGCCAGGACTGGACCGTGCTGCGCGAGCTGCCGCTCGACTACGTCACCTGGGCCGAGTCGCTGATCAGCCGCTGACCCGGGCCGGTCCGGTCACGCCCTGGCCTGTACGGCGGCGGCGATGCGGGCCGGGTCCAGCGCGACCGGGTTCGCCGCCCGCAGCCCGGCCGCGGCGAACGCGGGCAGGGTCCCCCGCGTTCCCTGCGTTCCCTGCGTTCCCTGCGTTCCCTGCGTTCCCGGCCCGAGGCCGTACGCGCCGAGGCGGTCGGACCAGCCGGCCGCCCGGACCAGCGCGGCCAGCGCCTCCGCCGCCGGCTCGGGGCCGCCGCTCGGGCCGGCCAGTGCCTCGCACACCGCCCGCAGCCGCGCGCCGGCGAACCCGGGCCCGCGCTGGTCCGCGCAGCCGTCGGCCAGATGCCGGCAGTTGTACGGGAGCAGCCAGCTCAGCGTGAGCAGGCAGGCCACCCCGTGCGGCACCTGCCGGTGCGCGGTCAGCCAGCCGGCGTACGCCTGCACCGCACCGGTCCTGGTCACGTCGACCGCGCGCCCGGCCCTGGTCGCCGCGGCGGCGAGCTGGTTGCGCTGCCGGGCGCTCGGGCCGTCCAGCGGGGTGGCCAGCGCGGCGACGAGGTCGCCGGTCGCCTGCCAGGACAGCGCCCGGCTGGCCGGGGTGGAACGCCCGCTCCAGAACGACTCGACCGCGTGCGCGAGCGCGTCGAACGCGGCCGGGTAGGTCACCGCCGGCGGGCAGGTGTCGGTCAGCCTCGGGTCGACGATCGCCACGTCCGCGAGCAGCGCCGGATGGTCGAGCGCGCGCCGCTCCCGGCCGGTGCCGACCGCGGCGAACCGGGTCATCTCCGTGCCGCTGCCGGCGGTGGTCGGCAGCAGCACCAGCCGCGGCGGGTCCGGGCGCAGTCGCGGCTTCGGCTTCGGCGCCGGGTCGGCGAGCACCCGGCCGAGCTTCGCGGTGTCCAGCGCCGACCCGCCGCCGAGCGCGACGACCACGTCCGGGCGGGACCGCTCGACCAGCCGGACCAGCTCGGCCACCTGCAGCCAGCGCGGGTTGGCCCGGACCGAGTCGTACCAGGTCACCGCCGCGTCGCCGAGCCGGCCGAGGGCGCCCGAGCTGGCCACCGCGCGCCGGCTGCCGACCAGCAGCACCCGCTCCGGCCGCCACCAGGACAGCACCTCCGGCAGCCGGCGGACCGAGCCCGGCCCGGCCACCAGGAGGGGGTGGCCGGGGTCGACCGGGGTGGGCATGGGCCGCCTCTTCTCGGGTGCTTCGGGGACGAACGCCGCCGACCGGGACGAGCGTAGGCGATCACCGCCCGCGGTAGGGTTCCGGCTCTCATGCTGCCGGCGGTGGTGGAGTGCCTGGCTTGCCCGTACTGCGGGCTTCCACTGTCCGAAGTGGACGGTGTGCTGCGGTGCGCCCGGCTGCACTCGTTCGACCTGGCCCGGCAGGGGTACGCGACGCTGCTGCCGGCCGGCGGCCGCGGCCCGGGCGGCGACGATGCGGCGATGGTGGCGGCGCGGGCGGAGTTCCTCGCCGCCGGCCACTACGCGCGGCTGACCGCGGCGGTGGTGGCGGCCGCGGCCGGGACCCGGGGACCCGTGCTGGACGTCGGCGCCGGCACCGGGACGCACCTGGCCGCGGTGCTCGACGCCGACCCGGGCGCGGTCGGCGTCGCGCTGGACGCCTCCCGGTACGCGGCCCGCCGCGCCGCCCGGGCGCACCCGCGGGCCGGCGCGGTCGTCGCCGACGCGTGGGCCGGGCTGCCGGTGCTGACCGGCGCGGCCGGGCTGGTGCTCGACGTGTTCTCGCCCCGCAACGGCCCGGAGATCGCCCGGGTGCTGCGCCCGGGTGGACTGCTCGTGGTGGTCACGCCGGGACCGGACCACCTGGCCGGGCTGGTCGACGTGCTCGGCGGGCTGCGGGTGGACGCGGCCAAGGACAGCCGGCTCGCCGCGGCGCTGGAGCCGCACCTGGCGCCGGTCGACCGGACCGAGCACCGCTGGCCGCTGGCGCTGTCCCGGGCCGACGCGGCCCGCGCGGTCGCGATGGGACCGTCCGCCCGGCACCTGGCCGACCTCGGCGCGCGGGTGGCCGCGCTGGCCGAGCCGGTCCGGGTGACCGCCGCGATCGTGGTCAGCCGCTACCGCCGGCCCTGAGGCCGGCCCACCTCCACGCCGAGATCGCCGGGTCGCCGGGATCGCCCGGGTCGCCGGGTCGCCGGGGTCGTCGGGGTCGTCGGGGTCGTCGGGGTCGTCGGGGTCGGGGTCGCGGGTCGCCGGGATGCCGGGTCGCCGGGTCGCCGGGTCGCCTCCGGCGAGCGGATCAGCCCGGGTCGCGGCGCAGCTCGGCCCGCCAGCGGGGCAGGCCGTCGACGCCGGCCGGCTGCTCGAGCCGGACCAGCGTGAACCCGTCGCCGGCGAACGACTCGACGTCGGCCCGGCTCAGCGGCCACGGGCCGGTCGGCTCCTCCGGCCCGTACGTCCCCGGCTGGGCCGCGATCACCAGCACGGTGCCGCCCGGCGCGGCCAGCGACCGTACCGCCGCCACCACCCGGGGGCGCACCGAGCGCGGCAGCGACTGCACGGTCAGGCTCTCCACCACCAGGTCGTAGCCGCCGAGCCAGGAGTCGGGCGGCGCGAGCAGGTCGGCGACCTCGTAGTCGACCGGCGAGCCGGGGTTGAGCCGGCGGGCCGCCGCGACCGCCGGCGCCGAGAAGTCGAAGCCGACCACCGCGAAGCCGAGCCGGGCCAGGAACTCCGCGTCCCCGCCGAGCGCGCAGCCGATCACCACGGCCCGCCGGCCGGCGCCGGTCAGCCCGCGCCCGGCCGCCCACTCGGCCAGCAGCGGCTGCGGCTCGCCACCGCGGTCCCAGGGCACCGGCTCACCGCCGCCGCCGGCGGCCACGTACAGCCCGTCGAAGAACTCCCGCCGCTGCGTCGACCGTGGGTTCGCTCACGTCGCGAGGCTAGCGATCCGGTCCGCCGCGGCCAGCGAGATCCGGCCGTACTCCGGCAGGCCGGTCTCCAGGCACAGCAGCCCGTTGGACACGCGCTCGAGCTCGCCCCACTCCGCGATCGCCGCCGGGTCGGTGCCGGTGCGGGCGGCCAGCAGCCGGGCCCGCTCCCACGGGTCGCCGGTGAGCAGCGCGTCCGAGTCCTCCCGCATCAGCACGCCGAGGTCGCACTCCGGCTCGGCGAGCACGCCGTCGGGGTCGACGAGTTTCCAGCCGACCGGGTCGTCCGGGCCGGCTCGCAGGGTGTTCCACTGGTGCACGTCGCCGTGCAGCAACACCGCCCGCTCGGGGTCGTACGCGGCGACGCGGCGCTCGGCCGCGGTGAGCGCCCGGCCGACCGCCTGCTCCGAGCAGGGCCGGCCGAGCCGCTCCCACGCGTCCTCGACGTAGGCGGCCAGCCGGCGGGCCTTGTCGAGCCCGGTCGGCAGCCCGCTGTCCGGGGCCGGCCGCCACAGCCGCATCGCCACCCGGCAGAGGATCTCGTGCCGCTGCCCGATGGGCAGCCCGACGCGGTACATCGAGGGGCCGAGCCGCTCCAGCAGCATCGCCCCGGAGTCCTCGTCGTGCCGCAGCAGCCGCACGCAGCCCTCGCCGCCGGCCAGCCGGAGCACGGTGATCTCCTCCGCGGCGTGCCGGCCGTGGCTGCGCCGCACGAGCAGCTTGAGCACGGCCGCGGTGCCGTCGGCGAGCGTGGCCGCGGCCACGTACGCCTCGGTCGCGTCCTCGAACGGCGCGCCGACCGCGATGCCCCAGTCCCGCTCCAGCCGGTCGACCAGCGCCGGCAGCCCGGCCAGCCACGCGTCCGCGCCGGCCGTCCGGACCAGGGCGCGCACGGTCTCCGGCACCCGCACGCTCGTCACCGGTCCATCCCACCGGTGCGGTCCACCGATTTCCACCGCGCGGTCCCGGCGTCCCCCCGGGGACGGCGCCGGGCCCGCGCGGCCGGACTGAGCGGCCGGACGGCGGCCTACAGCAGGTCGGCGAGCAGGCGGGCGGCGCGGGCGGCGCCGTCGCCGGGCACCGGCAGGTAGTCGACCTCCCGGCCGAGCTGGCCGACGACGGCGGCGGCGAGCCGGTCGGGGTCGGTGGCGTCGGCGTAGTCGAGGCGGCGGCCGGCACCGTGCCGCTCCAGCCGGTGCCGGACGTGGAAGTTCTGCTCGAAGTGGTTGCGCAGCGGGACGTACACGAACGGGCGGCGGTTGGCGGTCAGCTCCATGCACGTGCTCAGCCCGCCGTGCACGACCGCGACGTCGCAGGCAGCGAGGTGCTCGGGCAGGTCGGGCAGGTAGCCTCGGACGGTCAGGCCGCGCCGGCGGGGCAGCGCCGCGGGGTCGATGCGCGGGCCGGTGACCATCACGAAGCGCAGGTCCGGCGCCAGCCGGCGGGCCAGCGGCACGGCCTCGGCGACCTGCCGCAGCAGCGGCAGCCCGACCCCGGAGCCGCCGACGCTGACCAGGCAGATCCGCTCGCCCGGCCGGTAGCCGAGCCGCCGCCGCAGCGCCTCCCGGTCGGCCAGCTCGGTCGGGTCGAAGCCGGTCACGTAGCCGGCGAAGTCGAAGTTCTGCTCGGTCCAGGACCGGATCGACGGCAGCCCGGGCCCGAACGCGTCCGGCACGACGTCCTCCGGGTCGCCGACGAACACCGACCGGTCCCGCAGCGTCCGCAGCCGGGCCCGCTGCTCGAGCATCTCGGCGTTGTAGTCGGCGGTCAGTGCCACCTCCCGCTCGCCGCCGGACGGCATCGGCAACCAGCCCACGAAGTCGGTCAGCCACGCGTACGCGGTGGACTTCAGCTCGGGGTTCTCGTGCAGGAAGTAGTCGACGTCCCAGGACTCGTCGCCGATCACCAGGTCGTACCCGCCGTCGGCGACGACGTCGTGGAAGACCATGAAGTTCGCGACGAGGATCTCGTCCATCCGCCGGATCGCCTGGAACACGTGCAGGTCGTGCTCGCCGCACTCGGCCTCGACGTGGGTCGACTCGCCGGCCAGGTAGGCCGAGGCCGGGTGCACGGTCTCCTTGCGGTCCTCCAGCACCCGGGTGACCGGGTCCTGGGCCAGCCAGTCGACCTGCAGGTCGGGATGCAGCTGGCGCAGCTCGTCGGCGATCGCGAGGTCGCGGCGGGCGTGGCCGAGGCCGATCGGCGAGGACAGGTAGAGCGCGCGCCTCGGCCGGCGGGCCACCCGGGTCCAGGTCCGCCGGGCCGGCCGCGGCGCGACCCGATCGACGAAGGCCAGGATCTCCCGGTTGACCAGCACCGGGTCGCGGCCCGGCAGCCCGTGCCCGGCGCCCTCGACGAGCAGCAGCTCGGCGCCGGTCAGCTCGGCCAGCCGCTCGCTGATCGCGTGCGTGCGCACGTGGTCGTCGGTGCCGTGGATGGCGAGCACCGGGCAGCGCAGCGCGGCGCACAGCGGCTCCAGCGGCGTGCAGGTCGCGCCGTCGCAGCCGAGCCGGCCGGCCGTGGCCGCGGCGAGCACCTCCGGCCCGACGTCGAGGGCCCAGCCGGTCACGTCCTCGATCTGCTTGGTCGAGTGCGGCTCGGTGAACATCTCGCCGGCGAAGAACCGGGCGAAGTCCTCGTAGCCGCCGTTCAGCCAGTAATGCTTGTTGTACTTCGCCCAGCCCCGGTACGTGTCGTACGGCTGGGACCAGACGTACTGGTCGCGCTCGGGCTGGGCGACCGGGAAGCCGCAGGCGGCGCCGATCGCGACGATCCCCTGCACCCGGTCCGGTTGCCCGGCGGCGACCCGGATCGCCCAGGACGCGCCGCAGGACAGGCCGACGAGCACGGCCCGGTCGACCCCGGCGTCGTCGAGCACCGCGACGGTGTCGTCGGCGTACTGCTCGTCTGTGTACGCGGCGGCGTCGAGCGGGCGGCCGGAGCGGCCGCTGCCACGGCCGTCGAAGGTGACCACCCGGACGTGCCGGGCCAGGTAGGCGACCTGGGCCTTCCACATCCGCGAGTTGACGATCGACCAGGCCGGCATCAGCACCACCGTGGTCGGCCCGTCCCCGTAGCTCGCCCAGGCGAGGGGGACGCCGTCGCGGACGGCGACCCCCTCCCGATCGGGGAGCCGGGCCGGGCCTGACTCCAGCGTGGTCATCGTGCCGCAACTCCCCGCGTCGTCACTTGCGCACCTCCAGGACGTTGTTGAACGGAGTCTGCGCCGCGATGCGGAACCGGGTGAAGCCCGCGCTGGTCGTGACGTCCTTGATCCGGGCCGGGCCGGCCTGGGTGCCGAGCGCGAGCCCGACATCCTGCGCCAGCGAGGACGGCGTGCACAGCAGGGTGGAGAAGCCGTAGTACGCCCGGCCGACCGGGTTGAGGTTCTGCTCGATCGTGTCGCCGGCGGCCGGCTCGACGATCATCCAGGTGCCGTCGTCGGCGAGGCTCTCGTACACGTGCCGGGCGGCGCCGATCGGGTCGCCCATGTCGTGCAGCGCGTCGAAGGTGGCGACCAGGTCGTAGCCGGAGCCGGTGAACCGCTGCGCGGGTGCGACCTCGAACTCGACCCGGTCGGTGACGCCGGCCGCGGCCGCCCGCTCGCGTGCGGTGTCGATCGACCCGGCGTGGTAGTCCGAGCCCCGGAACCGCGACGCCGGGAACGCCTGCGCCATCAGCGCTGTCGACGCGCCGTGCCCGCAGCCGATGTCGGCGACCTTGGCGCCGGCCTGCAGCTTGGCCACGACGCCGTCCAGCGCGGGCAGCCACTCGCCGATGAGGTGGCCGTTGTACATGGTCCGGAAGAACCGCTCGCAGCCGTCGTGCACGTCGCTGTTGTGGTCGTGCCAGCCGACCCCGTCGCCGGCCCGCGCCACGGCCAGGATGTGGTCGGCGTCGCGGACCGTGCCGTACGCGATCTGGAAGAAGCCGGGCAGGTACGCCGGGCTGGACTCGTCGGTGAGCGCCGCGGCGTGCTCGGGCGGCAGGGTGTACCGGCCGGTGGTCGGGTCGTAGCTGACGTAGCCGCCGGCGGCCTGGGCGTTGAGCCACTCGCGGGCGTACGGGCCCCCGGTGCCGGAGCGCTCGGCCAGCTGGGCCGCGCTCAGCGGGCCCTCGGCCAGCAGCCGGTAGTAGCCGAGCTTGTCGCCCAGGACGACGAGCGCGGTGTTGAGCGTCGCGCCGACCTCGTCGACGGCCCGGAAGACGAACGCCATGAGCTTGTCCGGGTCGAGCGCAGGGGGAGCGGTGGTGGTCATGCTGTGCCTCCTCGGGCATCGGGTGTGCCCTCACGCTCGCCGGGGACCGCGTTCGGCCGCATCCGGGGACCCACCTAGTCCACACTGGCCCGATGCTGGTCGGGCGGGACGCCGAGCGGCAGGCCGTGGACGCCCTCGTCGCCGGGGCCAGGCTCGGCCGCAGCGGGGTCCTCGTGCTGACCGGCGAGGCCGGGATCGGCAAGACGTCGCTGCTGGAGTACGCGGCCTCGGTCGCGTCCGGGGCCCGGCTGCTGCGCGCGACCGGCTCCGAGGCCGAGCGGGAGGTGCCGTTCGGCGGGCTGGCCCAGCTGTTCCGGCCGACCGCGGCCGACCTCGACCGGCTGCCGCCGCCGCAGGCCCAGGCCCTCGGCGTCGCGCTCGCGCTGCGGTCCGGCCCGGTCGCGGACCGGCTCGCGGTCGGGGCCGCCGTACTCAGCCTGCTGGTCCGGGAGAGCGAGGACGCCCCGATCGGGCTGCTCGTCGACGACGCCCACCTGCTCGACCGGCCGTCGGCCGAGGCGCTGGCGTTCGCCTGCCGCCGGCTGCTGGCCGACCCGGTGTTCGTGCTCGCCGCGGCCCGGCCGGGGGAGCCCGGCGCGCTGGTCGAGGCCGAACTGCCGACGCGCACGCTGGCCGGGCTCGACCTCGCTGGCACCGGCCGGCTGGCCCGCGCCCGCGGTGCCGAGGTGCCGGCCGCCTCGCTGGCGCTGGTGCACCGGGCGACCGGCGGCAACCCGCTGGCCGTGATCGCGCTGGCCGACGAGCCGGAGCGGCTGCGCGAGGTGACCCCGGGCGCGCCGGTGCCGGTGCCGGCCCGGATCGCTGCCTGGTTCGCCCGGCGGGCCGCCGGGCTCGACCCGGACACCCACCGGGTGCTGGTGCTGGCCGCGGCCGGCGACGGCGACCTGGCCGCGCTGACGCGGGCCTGCGCGGCGCTCGGCCTCGACGCCGCCGCGCTCGCGGCCGCCGAGCGCGCCGGCCTGATCGCGATCCGGTCCGGCCGGGCCGAGTTCGCCCACCCGCTGGCCCGGGCCTCGGTGTACGCGGCCGCCGACCCGGCCGACCGCCGGATGCTGCACCGGGCGCTGGCCGCGGCGGTGCCCGCGGCGGACGCCGACCGCCGGGCCTGGCACCTGGGCCAGGCCGCGCTGGGGCCGGACGGGGCCGCCGCGGCGGCGCTGTCGGCCGCCGGCGACCGGGCCGCGGGCCGGGGGGCGCACGCGGTCGCGGCCACCGCGTACGAGCGGGCGGCCCAGCTGACCGTCGACCCCGGGGACCGGGCCGGGCGGTTGCTCGCCGCCGGGAGCTCGGCCTGGCGCGGCGGGGAGGCGGCCTGGGCGCGGGCGCTGCTGGCCGGCGTGCTGGAGCTGGACCCGCCGGCGCGGGTGCGGGGCGAGACGCTCGGCCTGCGCGGGGAAATCGAGGCCTCCTGCGGCTCGCCCGAGCGGGCGTACCGGCTGCAGGTCGAGGCGGCCGCGCTGCTGGCCGACGACCCGTCCCGGGCGATGGTGCTGCTCACCGAGGCGGTGTGGGCCAGCGTCCTGTCCTGCGACGCCGGGGCCGTGCTCGACGCGGCCGGACGGGCCGAGCGGTTGCTGGACCGGCCGCTGTCGGACACCGCGCGCGCGGTCGGCACCCTGGCCGCGGGCATGGCCAGGGTGTTCGCCGGCCGGCCCGGCGCCGAGCTGATCCGCTCGGGGGTGGAGCAGCTCGCGGCCACCGACGACCCGGCCGGGGCCCCGATGCGCCCGGAGTGGCTGATGCTCGGCCCGCTGTTCCTGCGGGAGTCCGGCACCGGCCGGACGCTGGTGCGGGCCGCGCTGGACGAGGGCCGGGCCCGCTCGGCCCTCGCCACGCTGCCCGGGCTGATGTTCACGATCGCCCGGGACGGCGCGACGACCGAGCACTGGACCAGTGCCGCGGCCGACTACGGCGAGGCGATCGGGCTGGCCCGGGAGCTCGGCCAGACGACGATGCTGGCGCTGCTGCTGGCCGGGCTGTCCTGGCTGGAGGCGCGGCAGGGGCACGCCGACGCCTGCCGCGCACACGCCGAGGAGGCGCTGGCGCTGTGCGCCCGCAACCCGATCTCGATCGCCCAGGTCTGGGCCGAGTACGCGCAGGGCGAGCTGGCCCTGGTCTCCGGCGACGTCCCGGTCGCGGTCGAACGGCTCACCGGGGTGCTCGACCTGATGGCCGAGCTGGACATCGGCGACCCGGACGTCTCGCCCGCGCCCGAGCTGGTCGAGGCGTACCTGCGCAGCGGCCGGACCGACGAGGCGGCCGAGCTCGCCGGCCGGTACGGGGCCGATGCCGCGGCCAAGGCGCTGCCCTGGGCGCAGGCGCGGGCGGCCCGGCTGCGCGGCCTGCTCTGCGGGCCGGACGACATCGACGACCGGTTCGCCGAGGCGCTCGCGCTGCACGAGCGCACCCCGGACGTGTTCGAGTCGGCCCGCACCCGGCTGCTCTACGGAACCAGGCTGCGCCGGGCCCGGCGCCGCTCGGACGCCCGCCAGCCGCTGCGCGCGGCGCTGGACTGCTTCGACCGGCTCGGCGCCCGGCCGTGGGCCGACCTGGCCGCGGCCGAGCTCGAGGCGACCGGCGAGACCGTGGCCCGCCGCGGCGGCGACGAGCGGGACGCGCTCACCCCGCGGGAGCTGCAGATCGCGCTGCTGCTGGCCGAGGGCCGCACCACCAGGGAGACCGCCGCGGCGCTGTTCCTCAGCCCGAAGACCGTCGAATACCACCTGCGGCACGTCTACACGAAGCTCGGTATCGCGTCCCGGGCCGAGCTGGCCGTCCGGCTCGCCGGCGCCTCCTGACGGCGCGTCGGCGGGTACGGTCGCGCGGTGGCGTGTCGGATCACCGAGCTGGTGCTGGACTGCAGGGATCCCGAGCGGCTCGCGGCCTTCTGGTGCGAGGTGCTCGGCTGGAAGGTGCTCGACCGGGATGGCCGGGCCGTCGAGATCGGGCCGGAGACCGGCGAGCCGGGACCGCAGCCGGTCCTGGTCTTCGACGTGAGCGACGAGCCGAAGCAGGGCAAGCTGCGGCTGCACCTCGACGTGAACGCGACCGACCGGGATCAGGCCGAGGAGCTGGAGCGGCTGCTCGCGCTCGGTGCCCGGCCGGCCGACGTCGGCCAGACCGGCGCGGAGTCGTGGTACGTGCTCGCCGACCCGGAGGGCAACGAGTTCTGCCTCCTCCGTCGCCGCGTCGCCCCGGTCTGACCGGTCCGGTCAGGCGGCAGCGCGGGCGGTCCGCCAGGCGGTGCGGGCGGTCAGGACGCCGGCGGCGAACAGCGCGGCGAACAGCGCCAGCACGAGCACCGGCGGCCAGGGCGACCAGGCCAGCAGGTTGTGCCCGGCCGCCGCGACCCGCCGGGGCAGGAAGCCGGCCGGCGGCAGCCAGTAGACCCGCAGCGCCAGCCACAGCCCGAGCAGCTGCGCCAGCCCGGCCGCGGCCAGCACGACCAGCGGCGTCCACCGGCCGAGCCGGCGGCCGACCCCGGCGACGACGAGCACGGCCAGCCCGGGCAGCCCGCCGTACAGGTAGCGGCCCTGCATGCCGGCCGGGCTGACCACCTTCTCCCAGATGTCCCAGGACCCCCAGCCCACGATCCCGGCCAGCGCGCAGGACGGGACCGCGAGCAGCAGCGCGTCCCGGCGGGCCGGGCGGCCGAGGGCCAGCGAGAGCAGCACCCCGGCCGCGACGACGAGCGCGCCGAGCCCGGTCGCGGCCGTGGCGACCCCGGGCAGCCGGGTCGCCCCCGGGTCCAGCCAGAACCGCCGGTTCATCAGCTCGGCGAACATCCGCAGCCAGCTGGTCCCGGTCTCGGCGAACGAGGTGTGCGCGACCAGGTGCGGCTGCACGAGCTTGGTCCCGTCCGGCTGCAGCACCCCGTACGCGAGCTTGTTGTGGACCCACCACCAGCCGCCGGTGCCGATCCCGACCGCCTCGGCCAGCAGCGCCGGTGCGACCGCCCGGCGCAGCCCGGCCCGGCTCGCCCCGACCGCGTACGCCAGCGCGACCAGCAGCGGCAGGAACAGCCCGAGGCCCTTGGTGAGCAGGCAGGCGCCGACCAGCAGGCCGAGCCGGACCGCGGTGCGCCGGCGCAGGTCGCCGCGGCCGACGCCGGCGGCCAGCAGCGAGGTCGCGGCGAGCAGCGGCAGCAGCAGGTTGTCGTTGTTGACCGCCGAGCCGGTGTGGTAGAGCTGCGGCACCGCCAGCGGGACGGCCGCGGCGGCGACCGCGACCGGCTCGGCCAGCCCGACCCGCCGGGCCAGCGCGTAGCCGAGCAGCGGCAGCGGGAGCAGCAGCAGCGCGTCGACCGCCCGCAGCCAGGACACCACGCGGTCGAACGGCTGGTCGGCCCAGTGCGGCACGACGGCCAGCACCGGGGCCATCAGCAGGTAGTACGCCGGCGGGTGTTGGACGAGCTGGTTGGGCAGCCGGCCGGGCCGGTCGCCGCCGCGGTCGGCGTACGAGGGGCGGCCGGCGCGGGGTGGGGCCTCGTCGGCCGTGGCGACCGCGCTGACCGCGATCCGGCCGTTGCCGAACGAGCTGCCGGCGTCGACGCCGAGGCTGGTGTGGCGCTCGCCGGGAGCCGGCCAGGGCAGCGCCTCGCCCTGCACGACGGCGGCGACGAGGTCGACGTGCAGCGGCTCGTCCGGGCCGCGGTAGTTGGGGTAGAGCACGGTCGCCGACAGCAGCATCAGCCCGTGCAGCACGACGACGAGCCGCAGCAGGCGCGGCAGCCGTCGCCACGCCGCCCGCGCCCCCCGCCACCGGCCGGCGCCCGATCCGGTGGCCGGCGCGTCGGTCTCCGTGGGGGCCGCGGCCGGGCCCGTCCGGGCCGGCGACCTGGGCTGGCCGGTGCGGGGGCCCGCGCGGTCAACCGACACGGCCGCTCCGCTCGATCTCGACGTCGAGGTCGGCCAGCTCGGCCAGGTCCGGCTCCGCGCCACCGGGCCGGCGGCGGCGCCGGACCGCCGGGACGACGGCGGTCAGGGCCAGCACGAGCGCGCAGGCCAGCGAGACCCCGGCCCCGAGCGCCTGCCCCGGCGGCCGGTACGCCAGCGCCACCACGTGCGTCCCGGCCGGCACCGGCACCGCGACCAGCGCATGGTCGGCCGCGACCAGCGGCGCCGGCCGGCCGTCCACGGTCGCCACCCAGTGCGCCTGCGCGGCGTCGCCGACCACGAGGTAGCCGGCGCCGGCCGCGGTCACCCGCACCCGCGACCCGTCGGTGCCGTCGGCCAGCACGCCGACCCGGCCCGGCCGGCCCGACCCGGCCGGCCCCGGCGCCGACAGCACCACCCGGGACGGGTCCCGACCGGCCGCCAGCAGCCGCAGCCGCCCGGCCGGGTCGGTCACGACCACGGCCCGCGACGCCCACCGGAACCGCGGCAGCGCGGTCGTCCGCCGGTAGATCGCCGTCCCGTCGCCGGCGTACGCCAGCCGCAGCCCGTCGGCGCGGCCGGGCCGGGTCACGGCCAGGTCGGGCCGCGCGCCGCCGGCCACCCGCAGCGGCACGTCCGAGCGCAGCGTGAGCCGGGCCGCCACCGCACCGCGGACGTCCTCGCCGGCGACCGGGACCTCGAACCGGCCGGTGCCCACGGCGTCGTAGAGCCGGCGGGCGTCGCCGGCCAGCACCCGCCCGCCGGAGTCGACGAGCTCGACCTCGAGCGCCGCCCGCGGGTCGGCCGGGCGTGCCGGCGCGGTCACCACCGGCCCGACCCCGCGCACCGGCCCGGTCCCGATCGGCACGGTCACCGGCCGGCCCGGCAGCAGCGTCGTCCCGCGCCCGACCGGCCCGGTGACCTGGTCCGGCCCGATCACCGGGTCGCCCGCGGCGAACGCGAAGTAGCGCACCGAGAGCAGGTCGAGGATCGGGGAGCGCAGCGTGGCCGCGCCGGTCGCCCCGCTGAACCGCGAGTAGCCCGGGTTGGGGAACGAGCCGGGGTCCACCCGCAGCAGCAGCTCCCGCCAGCCCGGCGCGGTGAACGCGTGCCCGGTGACGCTGCGCAGCCCGTAGTAGACGTTGGTGCCGGGCAGGAAGGTCAGCCCCTTCGCGCCGAACCGGTCGGTGCCGAGGTGCGCCGCGAGGAACCGGTGCGCGCCGGTCGGCGGGTAGAACTCGGCCCGGTCCGACCGCGGCCAGAACGGCACCAGCAGCGACAGGCACTCCGCCGCGACGACCACCGGCACGACCGCGAGCGCGATCGTCCGGGCCCGGGGCAGCGCGGCCGCCGCGGCCGCCACCAGCACCAGCCCGGCGAACAGCAGCGCCAGCAGCAGCTGCCGCCGCACGTACGCCTCCTCCTGCGCGCCCGCGCCGATCGCCAGCAGGTGCCGGGCGGCGACGGCCGCGGCCGCGGCCGCGGCCAGCCAGGCCACCGCCTCGAACCGGCGCGGCCGGGTCCGGCCGAGCGCGTCGAACCCGAACGCGGCCAGCATGGCGAGGAAGAACCCGAGCAGCGCCCGGATCCGGTAGACCGGGTTGTCCGAGAACACCGGCAGGTGCTGGGCCAGCCCGAGCACCGGCCCACCGACGTACCCGAGCACGACGGTGACCAGGGCGCCGGCGGCCAGGTAGGCGCGCACCCCGCGCGGCGCGGCCGGCCGGCGCAGCAGCGCGAGCAGCACCAGCACCAGCGCGCCGGCCCCGACGAAGCTCAGCGACTCGATCGAGTTGATCGACCCCCAGTACGGGACCGCGTCGTCGGTGGCCTCGGTGCCGAACGCGTCCGGCACCGCGACCGTCGCCAGCATCGCCAGCGGCAGGTGCACGTCCGGCGTCTGCCCGCGCTGGGCCAGGTAGTCGAGCTGGTGCAGCTGGCCGAGGAACGGCAGCAGCAGCACCGCGACCGCGCCGGCGCCGAGCAGCGCCGCGCCGCCGGCCAGCGCCACCGCGCGCAGCGCGGCCCGCACGCGCGAGCCCCACAGCCGCAGCAGCAGGTACGGCGCCGCCGCGTAGACCGCGTACCCGACCACGGCCGGGAAGCCGCCGGCCAGCATCGCCGCCAGCACCAGCGCGATCGGCACCGCGGCCGGCCCGGTCCGACGCTGCGCGAACCGCTCGACCGTCCAGAACAGCGCCGGCACCAGCGCCGCCACCTCGGTGTGCGGCCAGTTGGCCCAGGTGACCATGAAGCCGGAGCAGGCGAACAGCACCCCGCCGAGCACCGCGGCGGGCCGGGACAGCGCCAGCCGGCGCAGGAACAGGAACGAGCCGCCGATCGCGACGAGCATCTCCAGCAGGGCCACGTACGCGGGGGCGAGCCACGCCGGCAGCAGCAGGAACGGCAGCGCCAGCGGCGACCAGGACCCCACCCCCGGCCCGTCGGCGAACGCGGTCCCGCCGGCGACCAGCGGGTTCCAGTCCGGGACGGCGCCGTGCCGCAGCGTGTCGCCGAACAGCCGGTGCCCGGGCAGCACGACGTCGACGGTGTCGCTCACCGTCGGCAGGTGCACGGCGAGCCCGGTGTCCACCGCCGACCGCCACGGCTCGTACGAGCGCAGGATGTCGACGCCGGCGAACGTGCCGATGCCGAGCAGCGGCGGGCCGATCCCGACCAGCACCACCGCGGCCGCGGCCAGCCCGGTGACCCAGCCCAGCGGGGACGGGCGCCGGCGGCCCCTGACCCCGATCAGGGCAACCGCCCCCGCAGCCGGGACCGGGCCCAGTTCCGGCTGCGGCGGACCGCCTTGAAGGCCGGGTAGACCGGGGTCCGGCGGAGGAACTCCAGCCGCCGGTCGAGGTGCTGCACGGTCGCCTCCAGCTCGGCCACGTACGCCTCGAGCGAGCCGAACTCGCGGTCGCGGAACAGGACCCGGCCCCGCAGCCGACCGGTGCCGTACGCGCCGTTGAGCCGGTTGCGGTCGGCCAGCAGCGCGCGCACCTCCTCGGTCAGCTCCCGGTGCCGGGGCCGCAGTGCCCTGGTCCCGGCCCACCGCCACGGCTCGCGCACCACCCGGCGCAGCGGCGCCACCGCCGACGGCCAGGCGAACCGGGGCGCGACCGCGGCCGCGTTGGCCGCGCACTCGGCCCGCAGGGCCGGCGAGCGCAACATCCGGATCAGGGCCGCGGCCAGCGCCTGCCGGTCGCCGGGCGGCACGACCAGCCCGAGCTTCTGCTCGGTCACCAGGTCCGACAGCACGTCCCCCGAGGTCGCGACGATCGGCAGCCCGGCCCAGAGGTAGTCGAGCACCCTGGTCCGGAACGCCAGCCTGGTCTCGGCCAGGTCGCGGGCGGCCGACAGGGCCACGTCCGCCTCGACCAGGTAGGCCTCGCGCTGCTCGTACGGGGCCCAGTCGCCGAAGATCACCGACTTGTCCAGGCCGAGCTCCTCGACCCGTCGCCGGGTCTGCTCGGCCACCCGCATCGGCTTGACGTTCGCGCTGGGCAGCTGGAAGCCGAGGAAGTAGAGCTTGGCGTCGGGCACCTCGCGGACCACGTCGGCGAACGCCTCGACCGCGCCGACCGGGTCGAACCAGTCCCAGCTCCCGCCGCCCCAGAGCACGACCGGGTCGTCGGCGCCGATCGCCGGGTGCACTCCCTTGAGCACCGGCGCGCTGCGCCGGGGCGCGCGGTCGGGCAGCCCGAACGGCACCACGTCGACCAGCAGCCGCAGGTCCCGGTCGATCTCGTAGTGGCCCTCGGTCAGCCGCCCGCGCGAGGACAGCAGCCCGAGCCAGTAGTCGCGCTGCCGCTCGGACGCGCAGACGAAGAAGTCGCCGGCGTCGACCAGCTCGTTGAGCACCGCGGCGTCGAACTCCAGCGCCCGGGCGGCGCCGGGGTCGCCGGTGTGCAGCTCGAGGTTCTCGAACAGCCACGGGTCGTAGAGGTCGACCGCGAGCAGGGTCGGCGCGGCCCGCAGCCCCGGCGACCGGTGCAGCGTGTAGCCCTGCACCAGCGTCACGTCGGCCGCCTCGGCCAGCGCCGGCAGCTCGGCCGGGTCGTCGTAGACCGCGAACCGCACGCCGGGCGCGGTCAGCGCCGCCGGCGCCGGCACCGCGACCGTGACCTCGGCCGCGCCGCCGAGCGCCTTGGCGATCTCCCAGGCCCGGATGGCCGGCCCGCTCATCTTGGCGCCGATCGCGTCGTTGCTGATCACCAGCACCCGGGACGCCCGGCTCGCGGCGAACAGCCGGTCCAGCCCGAACACGCCGGTGACCGCGCAGGACGCCTCCAGGTACGGCCGCTCCGGCAGCACCGGCCACAGTGGACGGCCGAACCGGGGCAGGATCTCGGCGTCCGGGCGCCGGCGGGCGCGCTGGACCAGGGCGCGCCTGGCGTACAGGCCCTCGAGGTCGTCGACGACGTCGCCGACCGCGTGCAGGTGGGCCAGCGCGAGCCGGGAGACCGGCTCGGTCGCCGCCGCGTCGCCGCCGATGTCGTACGGGGAGCGCGGCA
This sequence comes from uncultured Actinomycetota bacterium, assembly GCA_963803135.1. GTDB lineage: Bacteria > Actinomycetota > Actinomycetes > Mycobacteriales > CADCTP01 > CADCTP01. The sequence goes on from CAWDLH010000003.1 coordinate 380,996, forward strand.
GCCCGCCGCGCAGCAGGGCCCGCTTGGCCAGCAGCAGCAGCGCCGGCGCCAGCGTGGCCGACAGGTTGGCGTCGTCGTAGTTCTTGATGATCGTGCGCAGCGCGTTCCGCTCGTAGAGCAGCATGCGCTGGTGCAGTGGGAACCGGGCCGAGGTGCCGTGCATCCGGTGGTACGCCCTGGCCCGGGTCGCCAGCACCACCCGGTAGCCGAGCACCCACAGCCGCCAGCCGAGGTCGACGTCCTCGAAGTACGCGAAGAAGTCCTCGTCCAGCCCGCCGGAGTCGAGGAACACCCGCCGGTCGACGAGCATCGCGCCGCCGCAGGCGAACAGCAGCTCGGTGCCGTCCTCGACGCCCGCGGTCGCGACCGGCGTGCCGTAGCCGAGCTGCTGGCCCATCCCGTAGAAGTTGACCGCGCCCTCGCCGAAGTCGAGGGTCGAGCCGTCCCAGTTCACGATCTGCGCGGCCACGCAGACCGCGCCGCTGCCCGGGTCGTACCGGCGGACCAGCTCGCGGACGAAGTCGGGCTCGACCCTGGCGTCGTTGTTGAGCAGCACCAGGCACTCGCCGGTCGCGGCGCGGGCGCCGGCGTTCACCGCGGGGGAGAAGCCGGTGTTGGTGTCCTGCGCCAGCACCCGCACGGTCGGGTAGTCGGCGGCGAGCATCTCCCGCGAGCCGTCGGTGGACGCGTTGTCCACCACGACGATCTCCAGCAGCTCGGCCGGGTAGTCCTGGACCAGCAGCGAGTCGAGGCAGCTGCGCAGGTCGTCGCGGCTGTCCAGGTTGACGATCACCGCGGTCACCGGGCGCGGACCCAGGTCGTCCTCGGGCGGCGCCGGCGCCGCGACCGGCCCGGGCCGCTCGGCCTCGGCGCCGTCGAGCGCGACCGCGAGCGCCTCGGCCACCGCGGCCACCGCGGCCGGGTCGCCGTCCGGCCCGCCGCGGTGGCCGGCGATCCAGGCCCGCAGCGGCGAGTCGGCGGCGAACGGGTCGGTGCCGGCCGGCAGCGCCCGCTGCAGCGCCAGGGCGAGGTCGGTGAGCCGGCCGAGGTCGGCGGCCACCTGGCCCGGCTCGGCCCGGCGCCGGCGGCAGCTCGGCCGGGTACGGCGAGGGCGGCCGGATCACGATCGCGTGCCGGTAGTGCGGCCCGCGCCGGTCCGCCTCGCGCAGCAGCGTGTTGAACGCGGCGTCGACCCGGTGCAGGTCGTCCTTCCGCCGCTCGGCGAACAGGTGCGTCTTCAGCGCCCAGAACGCCACCCAGTGGTCCAGCCAGCCGTCGGCGTGCACGACGTGCTCGACCCCGGTGCCGGTCAGCCAGTCGGTCAGCGCGGCCAGCTCGGGCAGCCCGTACGCGGCGTGCTCGTCGAGCGCCGGCAGGCTGTGCCCGACCCTGGCGGTGAAGTAGCCGTTGACCAGTGCCTCGCAGCGGGCCACCCGCGGGTCGGCGAACGGCGCCACGACGACCACCGGCCCCCGGGAGACCCGCATCATCTCGGCCAGCACCGCGACCCGGCCGTCCGCCGGCAGGTGCTCGACCACGTCGTGGCAGGCCACCAGGTCGAACGACTCGTCGCTGAACGGCAGCGCGAAGCCGGACCCGACCAGCGGGCTGTGCCCGGCCGTCGGCGGGGAGTCCGCGTACAGGTCGATCGAGACCGTGGTGTCGCCCGGGAACAGCTCGGCGATCGTGCCGAACGGGTCGCCGACGTCGAGGATCCGCAGCGGCCGCTCGCCGTAGCAGTCGCGGCGCAGCCGGCGCAGGTAGGCGTACCGGGCGTACTGGTCGAAGCTCGCGCGCGGGTTCACTGCTCCCGCCCGTCGGAGGCCGGGGCGAGCCGCTTCGCCAGCCGGCCGGACGCCTTGCGGGCGACCAGGCCCACCCCGCCGTCGCGCAGGTAGCGGCGGGCCAGCGCCGCGTTCGCCCGCAGCCCCTCCGGCGGCCGGGAGACGAGCTGCAGCGACCCGGACATCCGCCCGGCCAGCTCCTCGTCGAGCAGGTCGGGCGCCCGGCGCGGGTCGGCGCAGAACCGCACCAGCGGCTCGAGCACCCGCGGCCAGCCGAAGCCGGTGGCGACCCGCCGCGCCGCGGTCCGGCACCGGTCGGCCAGCGCGCGGTCCTCGAGCAGCCGGCCGAGCGCGCCGGCCAGCGCGGGCACGTCCGCGGCCGGGGCGGTCAGCCCGAGGCGCTCGGTCTCGATGAGGTCGGCGAACGAGTCGCCGCGGGTCGCCACCGTGGGCAGCCCGGCCCAGAGGTAGTCCAGCACCCTGGTCCGGAACGAGTACGCGGTCTCGGCGTGGTCGAGGTGGGTGGACACGCCGATGTCCGCGTCGAGCAGCACGTCGGCCCGCTGCGCGTACGGCACCCAGCCGGTGTTGAAGAACACGTGCGTGCCGGTCAGGCCCAGCTCCGCGGCGAGCTTCTGGGCGTCGGTGGACATCCGCATCTCCGGCACCCGCGGGTTGGGGTGGGTCAGGCCCATGAAGTAGAGCCGGACCGACGGCCGGCTCCGGCGCAGCCGGTCCACCGCCCGGATCAGCGTGAGCGGGTCGAACCAGTTGTAGATGCCGCCGCCCCAGATGATCACGTCGTCGTCCGGGCCGATCCCGTCGACCACGCCGCGCAGCCCGGGCCCGGTGCGGGCCGGCGGGGCCGGGTCGAGCCCGAACGGGGCGACCGCGAGCAGCGAGCGCAGCGTCTCGTCCTCGTCGTAGCTGGCCGTGTTGACCCGGCCGAGCGCGGCCAGCGCGCCGAGCCAGAAGTCGCGCTGCTTCTCGCTGGCGCAGAGGAAGAAGTCGCCCCGGCGCAGCTGGTCGCCGAGCACGACCACGGCGTTGTGCACGATGTCCCGCCGCCGCCGCTCGCCCTCGTCCCTGGCCTGCTCCAGCAGCTCCAGGTGGAACGGGTCGTAGATGTCGGCGACCAGCGGCTTCTCGCTCTCGCGCAGGAACGGGTGCTCCTGCAGCAGGGAGCCCTGGAACACCAGCACGTCGCACCAGCGCTCGAGCTCGCGCAGCTCCGGCGCGCCGGCGTGCCGCACGCCGAACCGGTCCGAGCTGGCCGCGCAGTCGACCAGGGTGGCCAGCTCGACCTCGTGCCCGGCGCCGGTGAGCACCTCGGCGATGTTCCAGGCCCGGATCGCCGGCCCCGCCACCCGGTCCCCGAGCACGTCGCCGGTGGCGACGACGACCCGGCTCAGCGGGCACCGTCCGGGTCCGCGGCCCGGGTCCTGACGTTCGGAGGTTCTCCTGACACCGCCGACTCCTCCCCGTGGTGGCGCAGAGGAGAGTACACACAGTGCCCGCTCAATTACTAAACGCAAACTGTGGTACGGCGGGTCGCGTTTCGCGACGCTCCGTGCAGGATGGGGAGCTCGGGGGTGCACTCCGTGCGTAGGGCATACTGCACCGATCCACGCGGGATCCGTGCTCGGGCGGCCCGCGTCCCTCCGCGCTGAAGGACGGTGCACATGCCTTCGGGCTCCCAGGACGACCGGACCTTCGCCCGCCGGCTCAAGCACGGCGTCGCGACGACCGTGCGGAGCGCGCCGAAGGGCTTCCGCGAGCGGGTGGCCAACCTGGTGCTGCCGGCCGACGAGCGGCCGGCGCCGCCGCCCCCCGAGGACGAGGTGATCCGGCGCGGCGCCGAGATCCCGTTCGAGGTGTGGGAGCAGCACGGCTGGCACCTGACGCCCAACCACTTCTACTCGGTCATCCCGGACACCCGCGAGCTGTCCGACTCGCTCTGGGCCACCGAGTCCGAGCTGCCCGGCATCGACATGCGCGACGAGGCCCAGCTCGCCTTCCTGGCCGACGCGGTCGGCCGGTTCGGCGCCGAGCTCAACGGCATGCCGCGCCGGTCGGAGGACGCGGCCCCGGGGCAGTACTTCGTGGACAACGGCGCGTTCGAGTCGGTCGACGCCGAGGCGCTGCACTCGATGGTCCGGATGCACAAGCCGGCCCGGCTGGTGGAGATCGGCTCCGGCTGGTCGACGCTGGTCTCGATGGCCGCGCTCGACCACAACAAGGCCGACGGCTCGCCCGGCACGCTGACGGCGATCGAGCCGTACCCGTACCCGTTCGTCAAGGACGCGGTCGCCGCGCACCCGGACGCCGAGCTGGTCGACCAGCAGGTGCAGGGCGTGCCGATGGAGACGTTCTCGTCGCTGGCCGAGAACGACATCCTGTTCATCGACTCGTCGCACGTGCTGAAGATCGGCAGCGACGTGCAGTACGAGTTCCTCGAGGTGCTGCCGCGGCTGCGGCCGGGCGTGCTCGTGCACGTGCACGACATCTTCCTGCCGGGGGAATACCCGCGCGAGTGGGCGTACGGCGACGAGCACCGGTTCTGGAACGAGCAGTACCTGCTGCAGGCGTTCCTCGCCGACAACGCGCACGTCGAGGTGGTGTGGGCGAGCAACTGGATGCACCGGCGCCACCCGGACGAGCTGGAGAAGGCGCTGGACTCCTACGACCGGACCACCCGGTTCCCCGGCTCGTTCTGGTTCCGCCGGGTCTGAGCGCGCGCCGTCACCCGGCGGCCGGCTCGCGGTCCCGGGCGGCCGCCACCACCGCCTGGCCGAGGCTGATGCCGGCGTCGTTCGGCGGCACCCGGGAGTGCGTGAGCACGGTGAAGCCGAGGTCGCCGAGCTGGTCGGCCAGCAGGCCGAGCAGCACGGTGTTCTGCAGCACCCCGCCGGACAGCGCCACCGCGCCCAGCCCGGACCCGGCGCGGGCCCGCTCGACCAGCGCGACCAGCCCGGCGGCCAGCCCGCGGTGGAACCGGGCCGCAACGGTCCCGACCGGCACGCCGGCGAGCGTGTCCTCGGCGGCCGCGCGGACGAGGTCGACGCCGTGCAGCACGCCGCCGTCCACCCGGGCCGGGTACGCGCCGGTCTCGACCGGGTCGACGCGCTGCTCCAGCTCGATCGCGGCCTGGCCCTCGTAGCTGATCCGGTCGCGGACGCCGGCGACCGCGGCCACCGCGTCGAACAGGCGCCCGGCGCTGGAGGTCCGGACCGCGCCCGCGCCGAGGGCCACCACCGCCGGCCACCGCTCGGCGTTGCGGCGCCGTACCGGCAGGGCGTCCGCGGCCCCCGTCCCCAGGTACGCCGCGGCCATCCGCCACGGCTCCCGGATCGCCGCCGCCCCGCCCGGCAGCGGCACGGCCGCGAGGTGCCCGACGCGGCGGAACCCGACCAGGTCGGCGACGAGCACCTCGCCGCCCCACAGGGTGCCGTCCGGGCCGAAGCCGGTGCCGTCCAGGGCCAGCCCGATCGCCGGCCCGGCCACGCCGTTGTCGGCCAGGCACGAGGCGACGTGCGCGTGGTGGTGCTGCACCCCGGCCAGCTCGACCCCGGCCAGCTCCTGCGCGTACGCGGTGGAGAGATAGTCCGGGTGCAGGTCGTGCGCGACCAGCACCGGGTCGACGTCGAGCAGCCGGCGGTAGTGCGCGATGCCCTCGGCGTACGACCGGTAGGTCTCCCAGTTCTCCAGGTCGCCGATGTGGTGGGAGAGCACGGCCTGCCGGTCCCGGAGCAGGCAGAACGTCGCCTTCAGCTCGGCGCCGCAGGCCAGGACCGGGCGCCGGGCCGGCCACGGCACGGCCAGCGGCTCGGGCGCGTACCCGCGGGAGCGGCGCACCGGCAGCGGCCGGCCGCGCACGAGCCGGACCACCGAGTCGTCCACCCGGGTGTGGATCGGCCGGTCGTGCCGCAGCACCGCGTCGGCGATGCCGGCCAGCCGCTCCGCGGCGTCGTCGTCGTCGTACGCGATCGGCTCGTCGGAGACGTTGCCGCTGGTCAGCACCATCGGCCGGGCGAGCCCGGCGGCGAGCAGGTGGTGCAGCGGCGTGTACGGGAGCATGACGCCGACGTCCCGGTTGCCCGGCGCCACCGACGGCGCCAGGTCGCCGGCGGGCCGGCGCGGCAGCAGCACGATCGGCCGGCGGGAGCCGGACAGCAGCTCGACCGCCGCCGGGTCGAGCTCGGCCAGCCGGCCGGCGGCGGCGAGGTCGGCCGCCATCACCGCGAACGGCCGTTCCTCCCGGTGCTTGCGGCGCCGCAGTGCCGCGACGGCCGGTTCGGCGGCGGCGTCCACCGCGAGGTGGTAGCCGCCGAGCCCCTTGACCGCGAGGATCCCGCCGCGGCGCAGCACGGCGACCGCCGTGCGCACCGGCTCGGCCGCGACCGGCCGGCCGGCACCGTCCACCAGCGACAGCGCCGGCCCGCAGGCCGGGCAGCACACCGGCTGCGCGTGGAACCGGCGGTCGGCCGGGTCGGCGTACTCCCGGGCGCAGTCCGGGCACATCCGGAAGCCGGCCATCGTCGTGAGCGGGCGGTCGTACGGGACCCCGGTGACGACCGTGAACCGGGGCCCGCAGTTGGTGCAGTTGACGAACGGGTAGCGGTACCGGCGGTCGGCCGGGTCCCAGAGCTCGGCCAGGCAGTCCGGGCAGGTCGCCGCGTCGGCCGGGACGACCATCGCCCGGGCGCCGGCCGGCACGCTGGCCACGATCGCGAACCCGACGTCCCCGGTCGGCGCCAGCGGTGCGCAGGAGACGTCGTCGACCACGGCGAGCTGCGGCGCCCGGTCCCGCAGGCCGGCGACGAACTCCGCCACCGCGACGGCGGCCCCCTCGGCCTCGGCGAAGACGCCGACGGGGTCGTTGCCGACGAAGCCGGCGACCCCGAGCTCGCCGGCCAGCGCGTGCACGAACGGCCGGTAGCCGACGCCCTGGACGATCCCGCGTACCCGGACCCGCACCCGGACCGGCGCGGGCGCGCCGGGCACGTCAGCTCCCGGCCCGGGCCGCGGCGAGCGCGCGGGCGCCGTCGTGCCGGCTGTAGCGGTCGAGGAAGGCGTCCAGGGTCCGCCGGGTGTCCCGCAGCTCCCGGGTGACCGCATCGAGCGCGGCCAGCCCGTCCGGGGTCAGCTGGTAGGTCCGCCGCGCCGGGCCGGTGGCCGAGGACCGCCATACGGACCGGGTCAGGCCCTCCCGCTCCATCGACCGCAGCGTCCGGTAGACGCTGGCGGCATCCGCGTCGACGAAGCCGAGCGCCCGCAGTCGGTCGGCCAGCTCGTACCCGTGGCTGGGCTGCTCCCGCAGGAGCAGCAGCAGGCACGGCTCCACGAAATGACGCAGGTCGCACGTCTGCACCGGCCTCACCGTCCCCCGCGTCGGGCCGAAGCCCCGGACAGCCGTTCCGTGCCGGTGATCGTCCCACCGGGTCGCGGACCGGACAAGGTTGACCCCTCGCTCTCCGGGCCGGGCGGTCAGCAGATCCGCGGCAACGGGTCGCCGACCAGCATCTCGATCATGCGGTGGCCGCCGAACGCGGTCCGGGCGAGCACCCGGCCCGGCGGCTCCTCCCGGACCTCGCCGACCAGCGCGGCATCCGCTCCGGCGGGCACCGACCGCACCGCGGCCAGTGCCTCCTCGGCCCGGTCGGCGGCCACGAACGCGACCAGCTTCCCCTCGTTGGCCACGTACAGCGGGTCGATGCCGAGGATCTCGCCGGCCCCGACGACCTCGCGGCGCAGCGGCAGCCGGTCCTCCGCGATCACCACGCCGACCTCGGCCGCGAGCGCGATCTCGTTGAGCACCGTGGCGACGCCACCCCTCGTCGCGTCCCGCATGCAGTGCAGCGCCGGCCCGCAGGCCTCGTACAGCGCCGAGACCACCGGCCACAGCGGCCGGGTGTCGCTGCGCACGTCCGCGGCGATGTCGAGATCGCCCCGGGCCAGCATGATCGCGACGCCGTGGTCGCCGATCGTGCCGGAGACCAGCACCTTGTCGCCGGGACGGACCTGCTCGGGGCCGACCGGGTAGTCGTGCTCGACCACGCCGACCCCGGTGGTGACCACGTACATCGAGTCGCACTTGCCGCGCTCGACCACCTTGGTGTCCCCGGTGCCGACCGTCACCCCGGCGGCCCGCGCCGCCGCGGCCATCGCGGCGACCTCCGCGCGAAGCACGTCCGCCGGCAGCCCCTCCTCCAGGATCAGCGCGGCCGACAGCGACACCGGCCGGGCGCCGGCCACCGCGAGGTCGTTGACCGTGCCGTTGACCGCGAGCTCGCCGATCGACCCGCCCGGGAAGCGGATCGGCCGGACCACGAACGCGTCCGTGGTCAGCGCCAGCCTGGCCCCGCCGACCGACAGCAGCGCGGCGTCGCCGAGCGGGGCGAGCGTCTCGTTCTCCAGCAGCGGGACGATGACACCCTCGACCAGCGCCCGGCTCGCCTTGCCGCCGGCGCCGTGGGCGGTGGTGATGCGGTCGTCGACGAACCGCGGCCGGCGCCGGCGCATCGCCTCGATGCGGCGACCGACCTCGTCCTCGGTGATCACGCGGCTCATCACGAGACCTCGAGGTGGATGCGCTGCTTGGCGTACTGGCCGAAGGTGTAGTACGCCGCGCAGGCGCCCTCGGAGGACACCATGCAGGTGCCGATCGGGGTCTCCGGGGTGCACGCGGTGCCGAAGACCCCGCACTCCCAGGGCTTGAGCACGCCGCGCAGCACCTCGCCGCACTGGCACGCCTTGGGGTCGGCGACCCGGACGCCGGGTACGTCGAAGCGCAGCTCGGCGTCGAAGTCCGCGTACCGGTCGGACAGCCGCAGCGCCGAGTGCGGGATCGAGCCGAGGCCGCGCCACTCGAAGAACGGTCGCGGGGTGAACACGTCGTCGAGCACCCGCAGCGCCACCGGGTTGCCGTCCCACGGCACGACCCGGCCGTACTGGTTCTCGACCTCGGCCCGGCCCTCGGCCAGCTGCCTGACGATCAGGTAGATCGACTGCAGCAGGTCGAGCGGCTCGAAGCCGGAGACCACCAGCGGCTTGCCGTAGTCGCGGGCGATGAACTCGTACGGCGCGCAGCCGATCACCGTGGAGACGTGCCCCGGGCCGACGAACCCGTCCAGGGCCAGGTCCGGCGAGTCGAGGATCGCCTTGATGGCCGGGTTGACGAGCACGTGGCTGCAGAACACCGAGAAGTTCCGGATGCCTTCGGCCTTCGCCCGCAGCACGGTCAGCGCGGTCGACGGCGCGGTGGTCTCGAAGCCGATCGCGTAGAACACGACCTCCCGGTCCGGGTTCTGCCGGGCGATCCGCAGCGCGTCCAGCGGCGAGTAGACCATCCGGATGTCGGTACCCTCGGCGTTCGCGTCGAGGAACGACCCGGTGCTGCCGGGCACCCGCATCATGTCGCCGAAGCAGGTGAGGATCACGCCGTCGCGGCGGGCGAGTGCCATCCCGTCGTCGACCCGGCCCATCGGGATCACGCAGACCGGGCAGCCCGGCCCGTGCACCAGCTCGATCGAGTCGGGCAGGTGGTCCTGCACGCCGTACCGGTAGATCGTGTGGGTGTGCCCGCCGCACACCTCCATGATCTTGTAGTGCCGGCCGGGCTCGCAGACCGCGGCGATCCGGGCGCCGACGGCCTGGGCCAGCTCGGCGTCGCGGAACTCGTCGACGAACTTCACGGCATCCCCCCGAGTCGTTCCAGTGCCACCTTGGCGTGCACGAGCAGCCGGTCGCCGGGAGCGACCGCACCGACCAGCTCGGTCGCGACGAACTCCTCCCGGCCCTCGGCGTCCCGGCACCGGGCGTCGGCGCCGAGCACCTCCACCACCTCGAGCGGTACGGCGACGTCGCCGCAGGTGAGGCACCCGTCGGTGACCTCGCAGGCGGCGCCGGCCCACTCGGCGTTCATTCGATCCTCGACTCGGCCACGGCCTGCAGCTCGTCGGTGAAGGCCTGGCCCATCAGCTCGAGCATCTGCAGCGCCTCCGCCGCCTCCTGCTCGTCCACTTTGGACATCGCGAAGCCCACGTGGATCAGCACCCAGTCGCCGGGGGTCAGTGGCTCCCCGTCGAGCAGGCCCACGTTGATCCGGCGCTTGACGCCGACCACGTCCACCATCGCCAGCTGGTCGTCGTTGCCGCCCAGCAGCTCGACGACCTCGCCCGGTATCGCCAGGCACATGTCAGCCTCCTCCCGACGCCCGGTACTCCACCCACTCCAGCGTCAGCTCGTCCCCGCCGTTCGCGCGCACGTCGAAACTCCCGCAGTGCGGGCAGGCGATCGGCGGGTCCAGCGTGTCGAAGCCGCGGCCGCAGGACCCGCAGCTGCCGGTCGCCGGCACCACGGTCAGCTCGGTGCCGGCTCCGTCGGCCACGCCGCCGGCGGCCATCATCCGGAACGACTGCTCGAACGCGGCCGGCACGATGCGGTGCAGGCTGCCCACCCGCACGCCGATCCGCGCCACCGGCCGGCCGGCCGCGCGATCTTCGACCGCGTGCAGCACCCCGTGGCAGTAGCCAGCCTCGTGCATCGGGCCCTCCCTACATCCGCCGCATCCGCACGTAGCGCTTGACGTCACCGGCCGAGGAGGCCCCCGCGACGATCACCGCGATCGCGATTCCGGCCACCATTCCGGTGGCGACCCAGCCGACGATCCTCATAGCGACCCCTCCCTCGCCCGGGTGAGCAGCCCGGTCACCGTCTCCACCGCCCGCTCCACCGCCGCCTCGACCGGCGGGCTCAGCCCGATCCCCTCGCCCGTGTCGGCCGGCTCGCAGCCGACCACGTACGTCGGGGGCAGCCGGCCGCCGAGCGGGCCGAGGCTGGCCAGCATCGCGGTGGGCTCCATCCCGTGCGCGTCGAAGTCCCCGGCGCCGAGGTGCTGCGGGCCGACCTCGAGCACGACCACGTCGCCCGGCCGGCCGCCCCGCGGCGTCGCGTCGACCAGCACCAGCAGGTCGCACCCGGCGAGCAGGTCGTACGCGAGGTGCATGCCACGGATGCCGTAGTCGACGACGCGGACCTCCGGCGGGAGCGGCCGGTTGGCCAGCCGCCGGACCACCGCCGGGCCGAAGCCGTCGTCGCCGAGGAAGATGTTGCCCACCCCGGCGACCAGCGCGCCGCCGGTCACGGGAGGACCTCCAGCTCGTCCGGCGCGAAGTACCAGTAGCGGCCGTACCAGTCGTGCAGGTCGGCCGCCGGGTCGTCGGCCAGCACCACCGCGACGTGCGTCTCACCGTCCACATCGGACAGCACCGCGGTGACGAGCGCGTCCTGGCCGGCGAGGAACATGTCCTGGGCGTCGGCCCGGCGGCTGGGCCGCAGCCGCACCCGGGCGCCCTTGCGGACCGGGACGCCGCCGACCAGCACCGCGTCGGTGCCCGGCGACACCGCGGCGTCGGCCCCCGGGTCCCACCACGGCGCGGCGGCCTCGGCGACCTGGCCGGCGGGGCGGGTGGTGCCGTGCAGGCGGGCCAGTGCCTCGTCCGGCAGCGCGTCGCAGCGGTCGACGATCGACGCCGCCCGCGGGTCGGTCCCGCGGGCGGCGGCCTTCTCCTCCTCCGTCAGCGCCATCACCCGCAGGGTGAGGATCTCGTCGATCTCGGTCGAGTCGAACAGGTCGCCGGGGCTCTCCGGCGCGATCTCCGGCTGGTCGGGCAGGATCATCGGCGCGACCAGCACCGCGTCGCCGACGAGCACGGGCCACCAGCCGTCGTTGCGGCAGCCGGCCGCCGCCCCGGCCGCGTCCGGCGGCGGGTCGACGACCGAGACGAACTCGGCTCCGGTCAGCAGGAGGTGGGCGCCGACCAGCGCCCGCCGGGCGGCGAGGTCGCGGGTGTGCTCGGCCGGGTCCCACCGGGCCGTGTTGCGCAGCCCGACATCCAGCCGGACGCAGCGGTCCACGTCGGTGCTCGCCACGGTGAGCTCGGCGGTGACCGGCCAGCGGGTGCGGACCAGCCGGCCGGCCGGGCCGCCGCCCGGGTCGGGCAGCGGCTCGACGTCGGTCCCGCCGGGCACCTCGACCGGGCCGGGTCCGGACAGCACGACCTCTCGCTCGACCGCCTCGTGCCACGGCACCCAGTCGGCCCCGCCGACCCGCAGCCGGTCCACCGGGATCCAGCGTCCGTCCACACAGGACTCGACCGACCGCCACTGGACCTGGAGGAAGCGCACGTGCAGCCGGGGCTGCCCGCCCGGCCGCAGCAGCACCGAGGCGGCCAGCGCCGGCCGCTCGCCGAGCCCGGCCTCGGCCGCGCCGGCCGGCGACAGCACCCCGAACTGCCAGCGCAGCTGGTTCTTCGCCGCGCTGGCCCGGTACGGGTAGAGCAGGTAGCCCTCGTACAGCACCGCGTCGGCGACCCGGCGGGCCGCGGCCGGGCCGGTCACGACGGCACCGTCGCCAGCAGCTCGCCGAGCGCCTGCTCCCAGCTGGTCAGCCCGCGCCCGGAGCGATACCGGGCGAGCGCGTCGAGGGTGTCCCGGTCGAGCCGGATCCAGCCGCCGCCGGGGAAGTAGGCGTCCATCAGGTCGCGCCAGACCCGGACCGGCATCCGGTACGTGGACTCCAGGTGCCACGGCACCTGCTCCACACCGAAGCCGGCCGCCCCGCGGGTCTCTTGAGGAGGCGGGGGGTGCGCGGGGGGCGGCAGCCCCCCGCGGGTCTCTTGAGGAGGCGGGGGGTGCGCGGGGGGCGGCAGCCCCCCGCGGGTGAAGACCGTGCCGCTGAACAGCACCCGCAGCGGCACCTCGCCGTCCCGCAGCGCGTGCAGGTACTTCGCCGCCGCCACCTCGAAGTCGTACGTGCACGGCACCGGCAGGTCGAACTCGACGTCGCCGGTGAAGCCGCGCACCATCGCGGTGGCGTGTGTCCACAGGAATGGCCGCACCGTCTGCGGCCAGCGGTCCCGCGGGCCGAACAGGTCGGCCAGCCCGCCGCCCTCGGGCTCGGCGTAGCCGCGCCGCTGCGGCTCGATCTGGATCTGCGCCCGCAGCGCGACCGCGTGCACCGGCGCGCCGGTCGACTCGGCCAGCCGCACCCGGAACAGCAGCGTCGGCGCCGCGCAGTACGGCTCCGCCGCGACGTCGAGGACGGTGAAGGCGAGCTCCGTCACCGGCATCGCCCCGCGACCCGGTCGAAGAACCCGTCCAGCGCCCGCCGCACGTCCTGGCCGCCGTCGAAGCCGCGCCAGAGCCGGCGGAGCTGCCCGACCAGCTCGTAGCACGTGTCGACGGGAACCAGGTACGCCTCCACCCGGGTGCCGCGCACCCGGACCAGCACCGCCTCCACGTCCGCGGCCAGGGTGCCGATCGTCGGGTCCGCCGCGACGACCGCGTCCCAGGAACCCAGCGGCAGCTCGGACTCGGTCGCCCCGGCCGGGCTCGGGTAGACGCCGACCACCCGGCCGAGCGTCGAGTTGGCGAAGAAGAACGCGACACCGACGGGGATCTGCAGGTCCTCCCACAGCGGCAGCGGCAGCGGCCCGGCCGCCCGGTAGCGGTCCGGCACGGCCTTGTACGCCAGCTGGGCGTCCGGGTACGCGAACAGCAGCGCGCACGGCCGGCAGGTGCACATCAGCGCGCGGTTGGCCACGTCGACCACGTGTGCGTGCTCGTCGCCGACCGGTTGGCCGCACATCTCGCAGCGCTCGCCGGCCGGCGCCGGCCGCGGCGCCTGCCGGATCCGGCGCAGCACCGACAGCGTCGTGGGATCGGTCATGCCCTGGTCCGGACCGTGAGCGCGTCCACCGGGATCAGCGGCGCGGTCGGCGCGGGATGCGCCGGCGCCGTCGGCTCGGCGACGTCGATGCGGACCACCTCCGGCGCGGCCGCCTCGACCGCATCCTGCACCGCGGACCGCAGCGTCGCGGTCGACCCGGCGCAGCCGTCGCAGTGGCCGAGCAACCGGAGGCGGACGACGTCGCCGTCCACCCCGAGCAGCTGCACGTCTCCGCCGTGCGAGCGCAGGTAGGGGCGGACGGACTCCAACGCCCGCTCGACCCGCTCGGCCACCCCGTGCGGGTGCAGGCCGTGCACCACCAGCAGCCCCGACACCAGCTCGTCCGCGGCCAGCGCGTCCACAGTGGACTCGGTCAGGTCCGGCCCGGCCAGCACCAGCAGCCGTTCCAGCCCGGCGCCGTAGAGGTCGACGACGACCCGGACCAGCTCCTCGGCCCGCTGCCGGGCGAGCGGCCCGCCGGTGCCCAGCGCGTCCAGGAGCTGCTCCAGGCGCTCCCCGGCGGCCTGCGGGCCGGTCACTCCGGTGCCGCCGCCTGGGTCGGGCTGTGCAGCTTCTCGATCGTCTTCCCGCCGCCCAGGTACATGTGCACGCCGCAGGGCAGGCACGGGTCGAAGCTGCGGACGGTCCGCATGATGTCGATGCCCTTGAAGTGCTCCCGGTCGTTCTCCTCGAACAGCGGCTGGTCCTGCACCGCGTCCTCGTACGGGCCGGGCGTGCCGTAGACGTCGCGCGGGTTGGCGTTCCACGGCGTCGGCGGGTACGGGTGGTAGTTCGCGATCTTGCCGTCCCGGATGACCATGTGGTGGGACAGCACCCCGCGGACGGCCTCGGTGAAGCCGCAGCCGATGGCCGAGTCCGGCACGTCGAACTGCTCCCAGGTCTTCGTCCGGCCGGCCCTGATCTCGGCCAGCGCCTTCTCGGCGAAGTGCAGCGCGCAGGCCGCCGCGTACGCCTGGAAGTACGTCCTGGCCCGGTTGCGCTCGATCGTGTTGCTCCACCGTGGAATATGCCATTCCAGGCTGACCGGGCCCTTCAGTGCGGTCTTCGGCAGCTCGATCCGCACGCTCCGCCCGGTCGAGCGCACGTAGCCGATGTCGACCAGGCCGGCCAGCGCGGTCGTCCAGAGCCGGGCCAGCGGGCCGCCGCCGGTGTCGAGCGCCAGGTGCTCGGTGCCGTCGTACCAGCGCGGCGACATCACCCAGCTGTACTTGTCGTCCAGGTCCCGCTTCTGCGGCTTGGGGTTCGTGTGCTGGTTCCACGGGTGCCGCCGGTCCACCGGGTTGCCCAGCGGGTCCTGCGTCACGAACATCTCCTGGTCGGTCCAGTCGTCGTAGTACGAGCTGCCGAGCAGGATCCGGATGCCGAGGTTGATCGTGACCAGGTCGGTGGTGACGAGCTTGTCGTCCACCACGACGCCCGGGGTCACGAACATCCTGCGGCCCCAGTCGGTCATGTCCCTGTAGTCGAAGTTGCAGTACTCCGGGTCCTGGAAGGAGCCCCAGCAGCCGAGCAGCGTGCGGCGCAGGCCGACCTGCTCGTACCCGGGCAGCGCCTCGTAGAAGAAGTCGAACAGGTCGTCGTGCATCGGCACGACCTTCTTCATGAACTCGACGTAGCGCATCAGCCGGGTTATGTAGTCGGTCATGAGCTGGATCGTCGCGACCGTGCCGACGCCGCCGGGGTACAAAGTGGACGGATGGACGTGCCGCCCCTCCATGAGGCAGAACATCTCCCGGGTCGAGCGGCTGACCTGCAGCGCCTCCCGGTAGTGCTCGCCGGTGAACGGGTTGAGCGCGCGCATGATGTCGGCGATCGTGCGGTAGCCGTGCTCGCCGGTGTGCGGGGCCTCGGTGTTCTCGGCCCGGGCCAGCACGCCGGGATTGGTCTCGGCGACCATCCGCTCGCAGTAGTCCACCCCGACCAGGTTCTCCTGGAAGATGTTGTGGTCGAACATGTACTCGGCGGCCTCGCCGAGGTTGACGATCCACTCGCCGAGGTGCGGCGGCTTCACGCCGTAGGCCATGTTCTGGGCGTAGCACGAGCAGGTGGCGTGGTTGTCGCCGCAGATCCCGCAGATCCGGCTGGTGATGAAGTGCGCGTCCCGCGGGTCCTTGCCCTTCATGAAGATCGAGTAGCCCCGGAAGATCGACGAGGTGCTCTTGCACTCGGCGACCGTCCGGTTGGCGAAGTCGATCTTCGTGTAGATGCCCAGGCTGCCGACGATCCGGGTGATCGGGTCCCACGCCATCTCGACGAGATCCTTGCGGGAGCTGTCCACTCCGCCGGTCCGTGGCTCGGTCGTGGTCATCCCCGTCCCCCTACCAGGTCCGCTTCGCGCCGGTGAGCAACTCGTCGCCGCGCCGGCGCCACTTGGGCTCCTTGTCGACCGTGTGCAGGGTGACCGACCGCAGCAGGCGGATCGTCCGGCCGTACAAGCCGACCGCGCGGGTCGAGACGTGGCCACCCGGCGGCTCGTCCATGAACGGCATGAACTTGTCCGGGAACCCCGGCATCGTGCACCCGATGCAGATCCCGCCGACGTTCGGGCAGCCGCCGACGCCGTTGATCCAGCCCCGCTTGGGCACGTTGCACTTCACCACCGGGCCCCAGCAGCCAAGCTTGACGATGCACTTCGGCGAGCCGTACTCGTCGGTGAAGTCGCCCTGCTCGTAGTAGCCGGCGCGGTCGCAGCCCTCGTGCACGGTCGCGCCGAACAGCCACTGCGGCCGCAGCGCGTCGTCCAGCGGGATCATCGGCGCCTGCCCGGTCGCCTGGTAGAGCAGGTACGTGATGGTCTCGGCGAGGTTGTCGGGCTGGATCGGGCAGCCGGGCACGCACACGATCGGGATGCCGGCGCCGGACTTCCAGTCCCAGCCGAGATAGTCGGGCACGCCCATTGCGCCGGTCGGGTTGCCGGCCATCGCGTGGATCCCGCCGTACGTGGCGCAGGTGCCGACCGCGAGCACCGCCAGCGCCTTGGGCGCCAGCCGGTCCAGCCACTCGCTGGTGGTCATCGGCTGGCCGGTCATCGGGTCGTTGCCGAAGCCGCACCAGTAGCCCTCGTCCTTGATCGCCTCGTTCGGGATCGATCCCTCGACCACCAGGACGAACGGTTCCAGCTCGCCGCGGTCGGCCTTGAAGAACCACTCCAGGAAGTCGTCGGCGCCGCCGTTGGGACCGCACTCGAAGTCGATCAGCGGCCAGTGCACGGCGATGTTCGGCAGGCCGGGCAAGGCGCCGAGGGCGATCTCCTCGATGCTCGGCTGGGTCGCCGCGGTGAGGGCGACGGAGTCCCCGTCGCAGCTGAGTCCCGCGTTGATCCAGAGCACGTGGATCAGGGGTTGGGCTTCGGTGGTTTCTGGCGCGGCAGCGCTCATGGCCACTCCTCGACCAAGGACACCGCACGCGGTCGTGCGGCTCACCTCGCCGCCGGGTGTACACCGCGTCCCGGCGTGTCGGTAAGTGCGAGCGGCACCTACGGACGAACGGTCACTAGCCGTTCCACCTCGGCAAACCGAGTCGGGCCTGGGCGGGGCCGGGGCTGTCGCTAGCCGGCCGGGGTCACCCGGTAGACGGTGAAGTCGTACCGGAGCTGCTCCGCGTGGCTCGGCCGGGCGTCGCTGCTCTGCTCCCAGTGGGGCAGGGTCCCGGCGTACCGGGCCACCGGCGTGGTCGCCAGCCCCGGCACCCGCGGCAGCGCGGTGCCGGCCGGGTAGACCAGGAACAGCGGCCGGTCCGGGAACGCCTGCGCGTAGCGCCGCACGTACGGGCCGGCCCTCGCACCGGACGGCACCAGCACGCTGTCCTGGCCGCCGATCAGCCAGACCGGGGCGGCGAACATCATCGACGGCTGGCTGCAGCAGCTCGTCACCGGCGCCCACAGGTAGACGCCCCGCTCGTCGCCGGACAGCGCCGCCACCGACCGGGTGATCCGGTACGAGCCGCCGAGCTCGTCGTGCCCGCGCAGCGGCAGCGACTGGGACAGCTGCACGGCGCCGATGAACGCGGCCAGCAGCACGGCCAGGGGCCGGCCGAGCCGGCGGCCGCGGACCGTCCAGGCCCACAGCGCGGCCAGCGCGAGCGCGATCAGCAGCACCATGCCGGGCACCACCGAGGGGATGAACCGGCGGCCGACCCACATGAAGTACGGCGAGTTGCGGGCGTGCCAGCAGTAGAACGCCAGCAGGCCGGCGGTCGGCACGGCGACCAGCCAGGCCGACGGCGACCAGCGCCGGCGCAGCGCGACCACGCCGATGCCGGCCAGCATCAGCAGCATCCCGGGCCAGGTGAAGAACCAGGACAGCCGCTGCAGGTTCGTCTCGTCGTACGAGCGGATCAGGCGCGGCCCGTACATGACGTAGTCGGGGCCGAACAGCCGGCCGCGCAGCCGGCCCAGCCCGAACAGGGCGACCGCGACCAGCGTGACCAGCACGCCGACCCGGCGCCGGGCCCGGTCGTCGGCCAGCAGCGCGTCGACCCGGCCGGCGACGCCGGCCAGCGGCCGGCGCAGCAGCAGCGCGCCGAGCGCGCAGGCGCCGATCAGCCCCAGCATCACCGCCAGTCCCGGCACCCCGTTGTCGAGCGTGTACGGCCCGGCCGGCCCGTACGCCTGCCAGAACGCGTAGGGCAGGACCGCGGCGAGCCCGGCCGCGAACCAGCCGGCGCGCGCGTCGAACCGGCGCAGCACCCACAGCAGGGCGAGCACCCCGACCGCGAACAGGACCAGCAGCACGCCGTCCGGGCGGGCCAGGTAGCCGGTGCCGACCAGCAGGCCGCCGACCAGCGCCGACCACCGCCAGCCGGTCTGGATCGCCACCAGCACGCCGAGCAGCGCGCCGGTGAACAGGACCTGGGCCAGGATCTCGGTGGTCGGGTACTTCGCCTGCCAGACCTCCATCATGTTCGTCGCCAGCAGCAGCGCGGCGGCCCAGCCGGCCACCGGCCCGGCGATCCGGCGGGCCGCGGCCGCGGCCAGCGCGACGCCGAGCGCGCCGAGCAGTGGGGTGGTGGCGACCAGCGCCGGGTACCCGCCGGCGTCGTACGAGGTCGCCAGCAGGGCCGGCCACAGGTGGTAGAACTGCGGCAGGATCGTCCCGGTGGCCGCGTCGGAGATCCAGATGCCGGGGAAGCGGGCGCCCGGACCGGCCACCTGCACGGGCAGGTCGCCGGCGGCGAGCAGCGGGTCGTGGATCCAGGCCGAGTGGTCGCGGGCGATCGCGATCGCGTGCATGACGTACACGCCCGGGTCGGCGCCGCCGGCCGCGTAGTGGAACCCGGGCAGGAAGAGGACGAGCCCGAGGGCGCCGCCGGCGGCGACCGGCAGCAGGCCGGCCGGGTCGAGCGCGACGCGGGGCCGCGCGGCGACCCGGGACCGGCCCAGCGCGGCCAGCGCGGCGGCGAGCACCACGCTCGCCCCGAGCACCGGCGCCAGCCCGAACACCCCCAGGTGCGCGGCCGCCAGCGCGACCGTGGCCACCACCCCGACCGTCACCGCCAGCCCCAGCGCGACCACCTCGGCGACGGTGACCGTCCCGGGCGGCGGCCCGGCCCACCAGGCCGCCCACCCGGACCCGGCGGCGCCCGGGCGGGCGCGGGCCGCCCCCGCCCCGCCCGCCCGGGTGGCGCCGCCGGCCCCGGCCGGGCCGGCCCGGCCGGGCCGGCTGCCGGGGTGGGGTTCGTGCAGGTGGGGGCCGGGATCCGCGCCGGACCGACCGGCGTGCGCCGGCGGGGCGTCGGGCTGGTCCACGGCGCCGAAGGGTAGCCGCCAGGCCGGGTCGGGGGCACAGGCTAGGGTTGGTCCGTCCCGCCCCGCGCCGGTGTGGACCACTCCGACGACCAGAGAGCGCGAGGAATCCGTACGCGATGGTGACGTCTACCAGCCGGGACCGGTCGCGTGCCCAGGGCCGGGTCCGCTGGGAGCTGCTGGTCGGCCTGGTCCGCAAGGACCTCAAGGTCAAGTACCAGGGCAGCGTGCTCGGCTTCCTCTGGTCGCTGGCCAACCCGCTGCTTCTGCTCGTGGTGTACACGTTCGTGTTCCAGGTGGTGCTGAAGTCCGGCATCCCGCAGTTCGGTTTCTTCCTGTTGTCCGGGCTGCTGGTGTGGAACATGTTCGCCGGCGCGGTCGGCACCTCGACCGCCGCCGTGGTCGGCAACTCCGGGCTGGTGAAGAAGGTCCGGTTCCCGCTGTCCGTGCTCCCGCTGTCCCAGGTCGGCTTCGCGCTCGTGCACTTCGCGCTGCAGCTGTTCGTGCTGCTCGTGGTGATGGCGGTCACCGGCCGGACCCAGTTCGCCGGGCCGCAGCTGCTGCTGGCCGTGCCGGCGATCGCGGTCGCGGTGCTGTTCACGGTCGCGGTCTCGTTCCTGGTCGCCGGGCTCAACGTGCGCTACCGGGACACCCAGCACGTGGTCGAGGTCGTGCTCATGGCCGGCTTCTGGATCAACCCGATCGTCTACTCGGTGTCGCTGGTCAGCAGCGAGCTGGGCGACCTCTACTGGGCGTACTACCTCAACCCGATGGCCGGCGTCGTGGTCGCGATGCAGCGGGCGATCTACGCCCAGAACCCGACGCTGCCCGGCGGCAGCACCGTCCTCGCCGCCGACGGGTACGCCTTCTACCTGGAGAAGCTCGGCCTCGGCGGGCTGATCTCGCTCGCGCTGCTGGCGCTGGGCATCTGGGTCTACCACCGGCTGTCCGCCAACTTCGCCGAGGAGCTCTGAGTGGCCGGCGAGATCGCCATCCGGGCCAGCGGGGTCGGCAAGAGCTTCCGCGGCACCGGCCGGGCGACCAGCCTCAAGGAGCGCATCCTGCGGATGGGGCACGGCACGGCCGAGCCGTTCCAGGCCCTGCAGGACGTGACCCTCGACATCAGGGCCGGTCAGTCGGTCGGGCTCATCGGCCCCAACGGATCGGGCAAGTCGACGCTGCTGAAGATCCTCACCGGGATCCTGCGGCCGACCACCGGCACCGTCGAGGTCAACGGCCGGGTGTCCTCCCTGCTGGAACTCGGCGCCGGCTTCAACGGCGAGCTGTCCGGCCGGGACAACATCTACCTCAACGCCTCGCTGCTCGGCCTGTCCCGCAAGGAGACCGACGGGCTGTTCGACTCGATCGTCGAGTTCTCCGAGCTCGAGGAGTTCATCGACAACCCGGTCAAGCACTACTCCTCGGGCATGTACGTCCGGCTCGGCTTCTCCGTCGCCGTGCACGTGGACCCGGACATCCTGCTCGTGGACGAGGTCCTGGCGGTCGGCGACGAGGCGTTCGCCCGCAAGTGCCTGGACAAGATCGCCCAGTTCCAGCGGGAGGGGCGGACGATCCTGTTCGTCACCCACTCGCTCGACCTGGTCGACGAGATCTGCGACCGCGGGGTCGTGCTCGCCCACGGCAAGGTGGTCTTCGACGGCGACCCGCAGTTCGCCACCGGGACCCTGCGGGCGCTGCTCGGCACGGCCGACGACACCGTCGCGCCGGTCGAGGAACCCGAGCCGGGCCTGGAGTTCGGGCCGATCACCGTGGGCGAGGTGCCCGGCGCCGAGCGGGGCGAGTTCGCCGGCGGCGACCCGATCGGCATCCGGGTCGCGATGACCGTCTCGCCGGCGATGGCGCCCCGGGTCGGCGAGGTGGTGGTGGTCGTCATGGGCGCCGGCGACCTGCCGGTCTGGGTGATGCGGGCGGCCGGTGACCAGCTGCCGACCGGGCCGGGGGACTGGACGCTCGACTTCGCCGTGGCCGAGTGCCCGTTGCTGCACGGCGCGTTCCAGGTCGCGGTCCGGGTCGACGACGTGGACGGCACGGCGATCGGGGTCGAGCGCAGCGCCGAGACGTTCTGGGTGCGCAGCGGCCAGGACGCCGGCCTGCTGGCCGTGCCGTACCAGGTGGCCGCCGCGGCGCGGCCGGTCCCGGCGCGGGTCCGCGCCACGACGAAGGCCGGGAGGGGTGCCGGGTGACGCGACTGGAGAGCGACTACTACGCCTACATGGGCTACGACAGCGACCGGGCCCGGGAGGCGCTGAGCCACTACCTGTCGTTCTTCACGGCCGGGCCGGTGCTCGAGCTCGCGTGCGGCCGCGGCGAGTTCCTCGACCTGCTGCGCGACGCCGGCCTGCCGGCCAGCGGCGTCGACGTGGACGAGGGCATGGTCGAGCGGGCCGTCGAGCGCGGCCACGAGGTCGTGCTCGGTGACGCGGTCGGCTATCTGGAGGGCGTCGAGCCGGCCTCGCTGGGCGGCGTGTTCTGCGCCCACTTCCTCGAGCACCTGCCGGCGGAGGACGTGGCCAGGGTCTACGCGGCGGCGGCCCGGGCGCTGCGGCCGGGCTGCCCGTTCGTCGCGGCGGTGCCGAGCGCGGGCAGCCTGTCGGTGCTCGGGTACGACTTCTGGCGCGACCCGACCCACGTCCGCTTCTACGACCCGCAGCTGCTGGCGTTCTTCGCCGCCCAGGCCGGGCTGGAGGTGGCCGAGGCGGGCGGCAACCCGCGCAACGACCCGGGGCCGCCGCCGCACCTGTGGCCGCAGGCGTTCGAGCCGGTCGCGTCGCTGAGCTCCTCGGTGGCCGAGCTGAACGCCGCCGCGGGCAAGATCTATCCGGCCCACCAGCCGCCCCCGCCCCGGCGGGTGCGCCGGGAGCACGAGCACAACGGCGAGGCGCCGACCGCGGTGGCCGACCCGCGGGCCGCCCTCTGGTCGCACGCGGTGCACCTGATCTCGCTGCTCGACCAGCGGGTGCAGGCCGTGCAGCACCAGCTGGCCGAGGTGCACCGGGCGTACCGTGCGCTCGTGGGGCACCTCTACCCGCCGAGCGAGGTGTACGTCGTGGCCGTCGCGCCGGGCGGTGAGGACCGGCGGTGACCGGAGCGCGGGCCACGGTCGTCGTGGTCAACTACAACGGCGCCCACCTGCTGCCGCCGTGCCTGGAGGGCCTGCGCCGGCAGGACGTGCCGGCCGGGACGTTCGAGACCGTGGTGGTCGACAACGCCTCGGCCGACGGCTCCCTGGAGCTGCTCGCCCGCGACTTCCCCGAGGTGCGGGTGATCGCCAGCCCGGTCAACACCGGCTTCGCCGGCGGCAACAACCTGGCCCTGCGCACGGTCTCGACGCCGTACGCGGTGCTGCTCAACAACGACGCCGTCCCGGAGCCGGACTGGCTGCGCAACCTGCTGGCCCCGTTCGAGGCTTCCGGCGCCGACCGGCTCGGCGCGGTCACCGGCAAGGTCGTGTTCGCGCCCCGGTTCCTGCCGCTGCGGCTGCGCACCGAGGGCTTCGACCCCGGCCCGCACGACCCGCGCGAGCTCGGCGTCCGCGTCGTCGCGGTCGAGGTCGACGGCCGGGACGTGACCGAGAAGGTGCTCTGGGAGAAGCTCGCGTACGGGCCGGAGGGCACGGGCGCCGGCCGGTTCCGGTGGACCCGGCCGGAGGGCACGTTCCTGGTGCCGGTGCAGGACGCGCCGGGCGGCGCCGCCGCGCCGATGAAGCTGACCTTCCGCTGGATCGCCGAGCGGGACAAGCCGGTGACGCTCACCGGCGCGGGCATCGAGCTCACCGCGACCGCGAGCACCGCGGGCAGCGAGGCCGTCCTGGCCGTCGACGCCGGCACGCCGCTGGTCGACGTGGTCAACAACGCCGGCGGCGTCGTCCTGGTCGACGGCTACGGCGCCGACCGCGGCTTCCAGGAGCTGGACACCGGCCAGTACGACCGGTCGACCGAGGTGTTCAACGCCTGCGGCAACGGGATGGCGATGCGTACGGTGGCCGGCCGCGCGGTCGGCTGGTTCGACGACGACTTCTTCCTCTACTACGAGGACACCGACCTGTCCTGGCGGCTGCGGGCCGACGGCTGGTCGATCCGGTACGAGCCGACCGCGGTGCTGCGGCACCTGCACTCGGCCTCGAGCACCGAGTGGTCGCCGCTGTTGGTGTTCCACGTCGACCGCAACCGGCTGCTCATGCTCACCAAGGACGCGTCCGCCCCGCTGGCCGTCCGCCAGGTGCTGCACTATCCGCTGACGTCGGCCTCGATGCGGTGCGGGCCGGCCGGGAAGGGCTGCGCTCGCGGTCCCGGCCGGCGCTGCGGCCACACCTGCTGCGGGCCAGGGTGCTCGCGTCCTACCTCCGCCTGCTGCCGACGATGGTGCGTCGCCGACGCGAGCTCGGCCGCCGGGCGGTGCTGTCGAGAAGGGACCTGGAACGCTGGCTGGTCAGAGAGCGATGAGGGCGGCGATCTACGACCGCTACTGGCACTCCATGGGGGGCGGCGAGCGGCACTCGGGGATGATCGCCGAGATCCTGTCCAAGGACGGGGTCGAGGTGGACCTCCTCGGGCACAGCCAGGTCGACCGGGACGAGCTGGCCGAGCACCTCGGACTCGACCTTTCCCGCACGAGGATGCGCCCGGTCCCGGACAAGGGCGACGCGTACGTGGCCGCGCTGTCCAGCGAGTACGACCTGTTCGTCAACGCCACGTACATGTCCGTGGTGATGCCGGAGTCGACCCACTCGGCGTACCTGTGCTTCTTCCCGACCCCGTTCGACCACGACCTGCCGCAGTGGCGGCGGACCGCGGTCCGGGCGCTCGGCCCGTGGCTGACCGCGTACCGGGACCGGCTGGCGATGGGCTGGGGCACCGGCTGGTACCCGCCCGAGGGCGGCCGGATGCGCCAGTGGACCTGGACCAACGGCGAGGCGGTGCTGCACCTGGAGCCGGGGCCGCCCCGGTCGATCCAGTTCGACCTCGGCCGGCCGGGGATGACCGAGCCCGCCGAGGTCACGGTCGAGGACGACACCGGCGTGATCGCCACGCTGACCGCGCGGCAGCAGTTCCAGCGGCAGATCGTCAGCCTGCCGAGCAGCTCGGACGGCCGGGAGATCCGGTTCCGGTCGAAGACCATCGTGCCCGGCCCGGCGGACACCCGCACGCTCGGTGTCGCGGTGTCCCGGCTGCGGCTGGCCGGCACCAGCGGCAACGGCCCGCGGGCGATGCTCGCCACCCGGTTCCCGTGGCTGCTGCGGGACCTGTCCGGCGAGGCGTTCCTCGGCACGTACGACACGGTGATGAGCAACTCCGAGTACACCCGGGGCTGGATCCAGCGGCTCTGGCAGGTCGACGCGGACGTGCTCTACCCGCCGATCCAGGTCGACCGGCTGCACCCGGCGCCCGAGCGGGAGAAGGTCGTGCTGTCCGTCGGCCGGTTCTTCGAGCCCGGCCTCGGGCACGCCAAGCGGCAGCTGGAGATGGTGCGGGTCTTCGGGCAGATGGTCACCGACGGCATGCTCGACGGCTGGTCGATGACCGTGCTCGGCGGGTGCGAGGAATCCCAGCGGCCCTACCTGGAGACCGTGCTGGCCGCGGCCGCCGGCCTGCCGATCCGGGTCGAGGCCAACGTGCCGCGGTCGGTGGTCGAGCAGGCCATGTCGACCGCGTCGGTCTTCTGGTCGGCGACCGGGCTCGGCGAGGACGAGGAGCGCGCGCCCTGGGCGCAGGAGCACTTCGGCATGACCACGGCCGAGGCGATGGCCGGCGGCTGCGTGCCGGTGGTGATCGACCGGGCCGGGCAGCGCGAGATCGTCCGCGAAGGCGTCCACGGGTTCCGCTGGTCCACGCCGGCCGAGCTGATCAGCAAGACGCTGCTGGTGGCCGGCGACCCGCAGCTGCGGGCGCGGCTGTCCGCGGCCGCGGTCGAACGGGCGCACGAGTTCTCCGACGAGGCGTTCGCGGCGCGCTGGCGGCAGATCGTCCGCGCCCACGGCCTCCTCGACCCGCCGCCCGGCCCCTGACCGGACCCAACGCTCGTCCGTGTTCACGATCGTCCAGGACCCCGACGGCGCTGAGGTCCGGGCGGACGCTGCGACCGTAGCCGTCCTGGGAGAGGACCAGCCATGTCGAAGGAAGACGGCCGTGAGGGCGTCTCCGATCTCGTTGGCCTGTGGTCGGCTGCGGCGGAGGCGTACCTGAACGGTGACCTGCCCGCCTATGCCGGGCTGGCCCGGCACGGCGAGGACTACACGCTCATGCCGCCGAACGGCGGAGATCCCCGTCGGGGCTTTGACGGATCCCGTGAGGCGGTGGAGTGGACGGCACGGACCTTTCTCGGAGGAGACACCGACGTCGAGGTGTTCGCGACGTACGCCTCCGGGGACCTCGCCGTCCTGGTGGCGGTCGAGCGACAGCAGGGGGACGTTGCGCCGCTGCCGAGGCAGGACTGGTCGTTGCGGATCACCCTGGTCTTCCGGCGAGAGGACGGGGCTTGGCGGTTGGTGCACCGCCATGCTGACCCGGCCTCTCGACCCGGCGCTGTTCGCCGCAATCGCCCGCGGTGAGCACGCCGCCGTCCAACCCTGACAGCGCTCCAGGCATCCCCGGAGCCCGCGCCAGACCGAGCCGGGCTTCAGTCACGGCACGCCGCTGCGCGCACCTCCGCCTCCACCAGTCACCCTCCGCCTCTACTTGTCCGACGAACCCAGCGACAGATAAGCGGACGGCGGCAGATGCGTGCGTTGCTACAACCGCTAGAGCCGGAGCCAGGCAGTCACTTAGCGTCGATCTGCCGCCAGCCAGAAGGTCGGCAGCCCACCGCCGAAGCCACCGTCGTACGCGCACCCACGCCACCGGCCTACTCAACGGCGACGGACAGCACCGGCCCGTCCTCGTCCTCGGCGACTTCAACACGAACCCGAAGCCGCCACCACCCAGATCTTGCTCGGCCCACCCGGCAAGCCGAACTGAGGAAGAGGCGTCGGCGGTAGCCTGGCGTAATGGACGTGACCGGGAGGGCCAAGTTGGTCGGAGTCGAGTGGACGCTGTTGCGGTTCCTGGCTGACGGCGTCGAGTCCGTGCCTGGCGATTACCCCTTGGAGATCACGCTGGGCATCACGCGCACCGGAGCTTTGTCGGCGACCGATGGGTGCAACTGGCTGTCCGGGCCTGTTGAGGTCGAGGCTGACCGCCTTATCGCTGGCCAGCTCATGAGGACAATGCGTGGCTGCGTGGGACCCGTCGCTCAGGTTGCACTGCTGATCGACCTTGTCCTGCACTCCAGTCCCACCTGGGTGATCCACGACGGGACCCTCGCCCTCACCTCAGTGAACACAACGCTGGTTTACGAGCCACGTCGTTCGATCTTTCCGTCTGACCGTGCCGGGCGACCGGCACCACTCGTGATTACCGAGGGCCGCCGAGGCAGTGCCGACTACCGATTCGACTACATGGTGAGTCGGCATGGCGTCCACCTGGAGTGTGAGTGGCGCGAGGAGCCTGGCGGCGCCTGGAATTACAGCGGGCTCACATTGGAGCACGACTGGAACGGCCCGCAGCCGAATCCAATGGCCTGTACCGCCGCCTCCATCGGCGGCGACCGGGTGATCGCCGGGCTGGTCACCGAGCCGACCACGAGAGTCACGTTCCGACCTATCGGTCATCAGGAGGTCGACCTGGACCTGCATCAACTGCCCGAGGCCCCACGGCACCTCGCCTATATCGGATTCGTCGGGCAACCCGAACGCGGCTCGACCGTGCACGCCTATGACGCCTCCGGAGCAGAACTCGGGCCAGCGCACGCCCCGTACTGGTGGCTGCCCGGCGACCCGATCTGATCAGCGTTGTTGACCGCTCTCGCGGATCCCACGGACGAAGCCTTGGTTCGCCGACCTCCGCTTGTGCGCTCTCATCGGCATTATGCGGGTGATCCGTGTCAAGGTGATCATGATGCTGGTGCCTGCTCGAGGCGGTTGAGCAGGTCGGCGAAGAGCTCCTGCCGGCCCGTCTGGCCATGTGCTGCGGCGTGGTCGTGCTGGGCCTGCAGGGTGGGCCGGAACTGGATGCTGGTCTGGAAGAACGTGCAGGTCTCGCAGATCGACTCGAAGGTGCAGTCGAGGGTCTCGGGGCGGGTGCAGTAGCCGTTGCCGAGCATGCGCTGGCGCATCTCGCGGTGCAGCCGGGCCATCTCCGGGCCGGCCGCGGAGGCAGGCAGCGCGGGCGGGTTGTCGTAGAGCGCCTCGACTTTCTCGGTGACGGCGAAGTACTCATCCGCGACGGTCCGGTTGGCGATCTTGGCGTAGCGCAGCGTCATGTCCATCGAGTGATGCCCGAGCAGCGCGGCGATCGCCTCCAGCGACATGCCTCGGTTGATCGCCTGAGTCGCCAAGGCGTGGCGCATCTGGTGCGGGTGGACGTGCCCGATCCCGGCGGCCTCGGCGGCCTTGTTCAGGTAGCGGGTGATGCCGTGCCGGTCCATCGGCTTGCCGTTCTCCCGCGGCAGCAGCAGCAGCGGGTTGCCCGCGGACACGTGGCGCTGGCGGTAGTCCGCGATCAGGGTCACCAGCTGCGGGTGCAGCGGGATGTAGCGGTCGTCGTGCAGCTTGCCGACCGGGACGTGCAGCCAGTGCCCGGCGCCGATCTGCACGACCGCGTCGTGCTGGAGTCCGATGAGCTCGCTGACTCGCAGGCCGGTCCGGATGAGGACCTCGCAGACGACGCGGACCAGGAAGCGGGGCTGGTTCTGGGCGGCGCGCAGGAACTTGGCAGCGGCTGGGTCGTCGAGCGCCTTGGGTAGGGGCTTGTCCTGGCGGGGAAGGTCACCGAACAGGATCGGGACGTGCTCGGGCCGGTCGTCCCACCCCCACTCGGCCAGGCGTAGGAAGAACATGCGTAGGGTGCCGACCCGGTGGGCGCGGGTGTTCACGGTCAGCCGTGGGACGCGCTGGCCGGGGCGGGCCGCCAGCCAGGGCTTGTAGGCCTCAATGTGGACCCGGGTCACCGCAGCCACGGCGGTGACCTCGGGGTGGGTCTCGAGCAGGAACCCGGCGAAGCTGCGCAGTCCAAGCTCGACCCCGGTGACGCTGCCCGGCCGCAGCGAGCAGGCGAGCTGCTGCAGGTAACGGCGCATCGTCGCCGCCATGACTGGAGCGGCCGCTTCGATCTCGTCCCAACTCGCCAGTGCCAGCGGGGCGCTCACCGCGGGCCCCGTCCACTCAGGACGGTAGCCGGGTGCTCGGGCAGCGCCTGGGCGTCGATGGCCTCGGCGGCGCGCCGGTACTGCCCAGCCAGCCAATCGTCACCTAGATGCAGGTAGATGCGAGTGGACTCGATCGAGGCGTGCCCGGCCTGGGCCTGGATCGCCTCCAGCGCCATCCCCGCCTCCCGCAGCCGGGTCAAGCAGGTGTGCCGCAGCTGGTGGCAGGTCGCCTTGCCCAGCCCGGCCCGGCGGCGGGCGCCGTCGAGGACCTCGTCGAGCCCGGACGCGGACAGCGGCTGCCCTCGGCGCGGGCCCTTCAACACCACGAACACGTGCTCGGTCGCGGCGTCGGCCGGCCGCTCGCCGTCGAGGTAGTCCTTCACCGCGGCGAAGAACCGACCGGAGACCGGGATCAGCCGCTGGTGCCCGCCCTTACCCTCGGCGACGAAGACCCGGCGTTCACCGAACCGCAGATCCTGCATCGTCCCGCCACACCCGCCCCGCGGCGTGGTCGCGCGGAGCGCGCACTTCGGCGTGGTCGCGCGGAGCGCGCACTGCGACAGAGTCGCGCGTCCCGCGCGCAGTGCGGCATGTGCGGATGTGGGCATGCACGCGACGATCCGCCACGCGGGACGGTCGACCCGGTCACAGTCGGTGGACGCGCAGTACGCCGGTCAGCATGGGGAGGGTGAACTCGCCATGGCCGGTGTCCGGTCGGCTGGCGAGGAAAGCGCGGATCCGGCCGAGGGTGGCCGCTCGCTCCGGCTCCGGCATGGTCAGCATCCCCGCGCGGGTCGCGAGGGTCGCGACGAGCGAGTCGGCAGTGCGGCGCTGTCCGTGCGGAAACTCGGCCTGCTCGGGCAGGCCGAACCGGGCCACGAGACCGGCGGGCGAACGGTGCAGGTCCGCCGTCGCGGCGCGCCAGCTGCTCAGCGTGTCCCGCGGGCCGACCGCCGCGTTCCCGCTGACGCGTTCGAGTCCGGCGACCCACTCGACCCGGTCGTCCAGGATGTTCCACAGCCCGGCCAGGACACCTCCGGGCGCGAGGACCCTGGCTATCTCCGGCGCCGCTACCGCCATGTCGAACCAGTGCAGCGCGTTGCCGGCCAGCACGACATCCGCGGACGCATCCGCCAGCGGGATCGCTTCGGCACTGCCCGCCATGGCACGGACAGCTGGCAGCGCCCGGCGCAGCTCGGCCAGCATCGCCGGGTCGGGTTCGACCGCGACGACGTCAGCACCCAGCTCGACAAGCGTGGCGGTCAGCTTGCCGGTCCCGGCGCCGAGGTCGAGCACCCGCGGCCCGGGCGCCGGTTCGACCGCCCAGCGCAGCGCGGCCCGTGCGTAGTCCGGCCGGTGCTCGGCGTACGCCGATGCCGCACCACCGAACGACGAACCGAGCAGCCGCCGTTCGTCCATACCGCGACGCTACCCACCGCGCCACACCGGACCCTGGGCGAGTCAGCCGCACCCAACTCGCGGCATGTGCGGATGTCGCGGTCGGTCACGTTGAGGCTCTACGGCTGCCGGGCGATGGCCAGTACGGCCGGGGAGACCAGGACAGGATTCACGGACCCAGAAGGGAGCCACGGAGCGGTAGTTCCGCGTGCTGGGAGGTCAGCTGACGCCCGTGGCGCTGGCCGCAGCCGCCACGCTTGGGTAGTTGTCGCCCAGAAGAACCCAGCCGTCATGCCCCGCGAGTCTGTTTCGCGGATCGTTGATCTTGACCCGCCAGGTTCCGTCCGGGTTCGGTCGGATCAATGCGGCCTTGCCTTCACGGCCGCCGAAGTAGGCGCCGGTAGCCGTCTGCACCAGGGCCATCGATCCTTCTCTCCACTCACGCAGGACCATCCAACGGGCCGGGAGCTGATCTCCCAGCTTTCCCAAGGCTGGTCGGGCGCGGAGCGTCGCCTATACCAGTATCCTCCAGCCTCGACATTCTCGGCGTGACCGCCGGTGGTCGGCCTCGGTGGCGGCGTCGGACAGGGCGGCCTACTGGACCGGGTGCAGGGCGCCCTCTTCGGCTGACAGGCCGCCGCGGCCGGGATCCGGTCCGGCGAGATCTGGGTCGGTCCGGGAGTGCGAGCCGTCGCGACCGCTCACCGCCTGGGCAAGGTTGCGCCGCTCACGACGGTCGTCGCTCCATCGAGGCTCTCGTCCGCTGCCTCCGACAGGATCCGGCTCCTCTTCGGCCAACCGCTGCTCCAGAGACTGTCCTCGGGCCGCTTCCGCAACCGTGGTGCCGAACAGTCCGCACCCTTGATATCGGTCGCCGGCAGCGCGGACGACGAAGCAACAACGCCCTGCGGATACACGGGTTGGCAGGCAAGGTGTTTATCGTCGATGAGGCACACGCCCACGACGACCGGCACATCGGTGGTGACCCCGACGATCTCCACTGGGGCATTGTCCACAGCTTCCGCCCCGGACAGGCAACCACCGAAACTTCCCTGAATCGACCGAGCCGAGGCACGCAGCCAGCGCCACGGGCGCGTCCATGGTGGCACCTGCAAGGTCTGCGGGAGGTTCGGAACAGATGGGCTGCGAGCAGACAACCGGCATACCTGGACCGGCTCGCGAAACTCGCGTCCCGTACCGAAAGGACGGCCCCGCCGAAACGGGGCCATCCATGACGACCTGCGGTGTGCCAGCCGTGAGGTCTTTCTTGCGACTGGACCCGACGCCTGCCGTCCGCTTGACCGTACGCCCATTTCGGCGGCCTGGCCGTGTTCGGGCCCGCCGAACTTGGCCGGATCAGGGGGCGTATGCGTATTCGCCTGCCCATGGCCGGCTGAGCCGCTGGTGTGGCTCTGGTCCTGGCTCGGCTGCCGGCTGGTCAGGCTGCCTGTACGGCCGCATCCCCAGTGGAGGCCGATCGCAACCGGCCAGCTGCTCACCTGGGGCCGCCGGCCATGGCGGGCCCTGGACTTCAAGCGACTGTTCTTCAATCCCTAACCGAGACCTACGGAGCCCCGAACCGTTGACACCCGTTCTAGTGTCGCGTTGCACTGTTCCTGTATGTCCTGGTCGTCGTCACGCGGGGCTCGGGCGTGGCGAACAGCGTGCGGCTGTGCCAGCCGAGCCGAACATCAGCTGCCGGGCCCGGCGGGTGCTGGCCACGCAGCGTTAGATCACCGGACCCGGCGAGGTGCCGCCGTCCTTGCACGGTTAGCGGCAGAAGAGTGCGGTCGAAGCGACAGCCCGTCCTGGACGGATCGGGTGGTATTGCCTTTGCCCGGCATGGGTAAGGAACGTGGCTAGGGCTCCAGTCGACGGGGATGGTGGGAGAGGTTGCCGTGTCTGAAAGCGACGACCGGGAGATCGCCGGCATGGAGGTGGCGGAGGCCGAACGCACTGAGCGCAACCATGTCGTCGCCGGCGAGCATCTGGACGCGGTGGAGGCGTTCATCCGCCGGTACGGGGTAGAGGCGTTCGACACCGCGCTGACGGCGGGGGTGCTGTTCCAGCGGGTGCGCCAGGAGTCCCGCTGGGCGTTGGAGACCGCGGTCTCGGCCGCCGGAACTCGTGGCGTGGACGGCTACCTGGTGATCAAGCTGCCGCATATGCCGAACGACCTGACGGAGATGAGCTACCTCACCGGCGGCGTGCAGCTCAACCTCGGCTTCGCCTGAGAGCCGGCCGCGCCAGGGACGACTCGGCGGGACGGCTCGTTTGCCAATGTTCAAGATCAGGTCTAGCGTCAATTTTCGATATAGCTCAGCATGATGGCGCCCGCTGGGCGGGCGCCGGACACCGACGGCCAGGGGCCGTAAGGCGTCATCGCACCGATCAGGACGGCGGTCCTCGAACCGCTCTGGTGCGATGGCGCCTTTGGCGTCGAAGGCGACCGGCCACCACCCAGCGTGGGACCGGTACCTGGGCACGGCTATACGGACAAGCTGAGGACAGGCAGGCGCCGGAATGACTGGTAACGAAGGGGGCAGGCTCCAGGGCACCCACGCCGGCACCGCCGGTCCCGAGCTGAGCGTTCACGTCGACCGGCAGGACGCCGCCGTGACGGTGCAGCTGCGGGGTCGGCTGGACGAGCCGACCGAAGTCGAGGCACTGGTCACTGCGCTGCTCGCCGACGGGGGCTCGGTGGTGTGCGACCTCCGTAAGCTGGACTACCTGAGTCCCTGGGCCGTCGACATGCTCCTCGAGATTCAGTGCACGCGGCCGCCGACGCCGCCCGCGCTGGCACTGTGCGTCGCCTCCGGGCAGGTTTCCCGGGTGCTAGCCGCCCATGATCGGAAGCGCTTCCTGCCGCGCTTTCACGACATACAGGGTGCCCACCACGACCTCTCCAACAAGCATCGTCGAGCCGCCCTCGCGTTCACCGCGGACCCCGAGGCGGCGGGACGGTCCCGGGCATTCGCCGCCGGGGTCTGCGCCCAATGGTCGCTGCGCACGATCATCGATGACGTCGTCCTGCTGGTCAGTGAGCTGGTCACCAACGCCGTCCTGCACGCCCGTACCAACGCCGAGCTCCAGCTCGCCCGCGGCGGCGGGATGCTGAGCATCGCGGTCGCTGACCACTCTCCCACCCTGCCGCAGACGCGCAGCGGGGAACCGTTTGCCCCGGGAGGCCGCGGACTGCTGCTGGTCACCGGGCTCGCAGAGACAGTCGGCAGCTACCGGACCGCCGGCGGCAGCAAGGTCGTCTGGTGCGCCGTGCGGCTGCCCGAAGCGGCTTGACCGACCGCGACGGACAGGTGAACGAGAGACTTCCGGCCCCTCCGCGATCCGCGGTCTCGGCCGCCGTCGGCGCGATCGCCGGGGGCTCGGCCGACGTCGAGCGCCATGTGCGCGACGGGGCGCGCGAGTCCCGGCAATTCGGTGGGCTTTGGCCAGGGCATCCCAACGACCGATCGTTCCCGCCAAGCCACTAGCCGATCTGAAACACCGGATGATCCCTGTCCTTGGGCAGCTTGGTGAAGCAAGATCTCACGGCCCGACCGGCGACCTGTCGGTAGCGGGCGATGATGGGTGCCCCTCGCCCGCTGGGACCTCGAGTGCCTGAAAGACCTCGACCTGCCCCCTGCGGCTGAGTTCTCCCTTGCCTGCTGCTCGCAGATTACGGACCGACTCGGACTCTCCGTACGGCGCAACCAGGTAGCGGCTACCGCCAACGTCGACGGGTATGACCGGAACCTTGCGGGGCTCGCCGGTGCGGCGGCCAACCACGGTCAGGGTGGCCACGCCGCGCCTGCCCAGCCGCATGGCCACCGGATTGGCGAGCCGCCGAGTGAGGACTGGCGGCTTGATATACGCCATGACGGTTCGCCTCGTCTCAGTTGCCGGACAGCACGGCGTGGCGTGTCCGAAGCTCGCTGGTGGGCGGTCGCTGCGGTAGGGGCTAAGTGCCCAAATCCCACGACGGCCTGTCCGTCGGTGATGGCGCCCCGCCGTACCGCAGGGCGTGGTTGGGTCACCTCCCTGAGAAGGCGCCGACCTGTGTTCGATCCCAAGATCGATACGCGCCGGCGTCACCGATGGTGGGTCGCCGTTGACGGTTGCCACGTCCGAGAGCCTGGTCCGGCTCGACGTGGTGCCGGGCCTCGGTGGGAGGCGGTTTGACCGGCTGTCGGTCGGGACGTGCGGTCGTGAGGCGCTAGGAGCTCGTTCCCTGCCGCCCGGCCTGTCAGAGATACCGTCCGCACATCGGTGCGGGCTCAGGCGGTCATCGCCATACTTCGTTCAGTGCTTCGGATGGTGCCTTCAAGCCGAGGGTCTGTCGACGGCGGCCTGGACCCAGACGGTCTTGCCGCGGGCGTGCCGTTCGGCCCCCCACTGCGGGCCGGTGCCGTCTACGATCGCCAGGCCACGACCGGAGGTTGCACCGGCGGGAGTCAGGCAGGGCTGAGGCATGCGGGTGTTGCCGTCGCTGACCTCGATACGAACCCGGTGCGCGTCGATCAGCACGCGCACGGTGAACTCGGTTCGAGCGTGCAACACCGCATTGGTCGCCAGCTCGTTCGCCGCCATGACCAAGACGTAGCCGAGGTCGCCATCGATCGGTCCGCCGTCGATGTCTGTGAGGGCCCGTCGGACGAAGCGACGGGCACCGGAGACGGCCTGCGGATCCGGACGGAACCGCCCGACGACATCATCCACATCGTCCGCAGGCACGTGATGTGGCTACCCGCTCCCGTCCCGCGCACACGAAGACGCGATCTCGCCTCGCACAGAGAACGACTGTCCCAGTGGATCACGCCCTGAATAGGTACATAACGCCCCTCGGCCGGCGCGTCAGGGTCGGGCAGTCCGAGTGAGAACCGTCCGTGTCCTTACGGTCGGAGCGGGGATACAGCCGATCAAGGTCGTGACCCCCAGGGGGACAGCCGTACTGTTCCGGGGGTGAGTGGTGACCGGCAGATGAGTGGCGCGGAACGCGCCGTCGACGCGTTGCTGGAGGACGCTCACCTGGCCGCCCCGCACCAGCTGGCAGGGTTGGTCGCGCGGCACGCGGCAACGCTCGGCGCGGATCACGCGGTGGTGTACCTGGTCGATCTCCAGCAGCGGGTGCTGGTTCCGTTCCTCGACCCCTGCGGCCCCGGCGTCGGGCGGCAGGTGGAACCGCTCAGCGTCGACGCCACCCTTCCGGGGCGAGCGTTCCAGCACGTCGAGGTCCTGATGCAGGATGCCGCCGACGGCCGCAGCCGGGTGTGGCTTCCGCTGCTGGACGGCATCGAGCGGCTCGGCGTGCTCGGCGTGACCGTGGATGCCGCCGTCGGCCCGGAGGTCGGCGGTGGTCTGATCGGCGTGCGGCTGCGCCGCTTCGCCGCGCTGGTCGCCGAACTGATCATGACCAAGACGATGTACGGGGACACCATCGTGCGGCTGCGCCGGCAGGCCGAAATGGGCCTGAGCGCGGAGATGCAATGGTCGCTGCTGCCGCCGTTGACCTTCGCCTGCCATGAGGTGACCGTTGCCGCGGCTCTGGAGCCGGCATATGAGGTCGCGGGCGACACGGTCGACTATGCCGTGGACGCTGGCCGGACGCGGGTTGCCGTCCTCGACGGCATGGGCCACGGCCTGCGCAGCGCCCAGCTCGCGACCCTGGCCGTCGCGGCGTACCGGAACGCGCGTCGCGCCGACCGATCGTTGACCGACACCGCCACGGTCATCCACGATGCGCTCATCCAGGCTTTCGGCGGCGTGGCCTTCGCCACCGCCGTGCTCGCGGAACTCGACACCGACACCGGCATGCTGAGCTGGGTCAACGCCGGGCATCCGCCACCGCTGCTGCTGCGGGACGGCAGACTCGTCAAGTCCCTGCAGATCCGGCCCATGCTGCCGCTTGGGCTGGTCGTCGCCGGGCGGCCGGCCGACACCATCACCGTCGGCCGGGAACAGCTCCAATCCAACGACCGGGTTCTGCTCTACACCGACGGCGTGACCGAAGCCCGCTCCCCGACGGGCGCCTTCTTCGGCGAGCCGGCACTGATCGACCTGCTCCGGCGAAACTTCGCCGCCGGCCTTCCCGCCCCGGAGACCATGCGGCGGGTCGTCCGGGCCTTGCTCGACCACCAGCAAGGCCAGCTCACCGACGACGCCACCCTCCTCCTCCTGGAATGGCGTAACAGCAACACCGACGCCCTCACCCCGTAGGGGGCACCACTAGGGAGTCGTACGAAACTGCTAGCGAAACTCGGGCAATCATACCAAAAGGACGAGCGGTGACCGTAGCACCCGCCACGCCGGCGGGACTGCAGCTCACGATGCTCTAAGCGCTCACCGGCAACTCCCGCGAAGTGACGGTAGGCGATTCGAGAACCCGCAAGTCCGGTCCGAGGCCCGACCTCAAGAGCTGAGCCGCACCTGTTCCCCGTGCCGTCGTGGCTGGCTGCCGCAGCTCTGCGCTCCGCAGCGGTCAGAAGGCGGCGCGGAGTGCCCGGCGACCTCGGTCCGATCGAGACGTACTCGCTCTACGCGTGCGTTCAGGCACTGCGCTGACTGATGGCGGTGACGCGTTCCGCGGACGGAACGTCGATCACCGCCTGCTGCAGGACCTCCAGCAGGGTCCAGGTCTTTTCGGGTGATGTCCCCCGGGCGTCCAGCATGTCGATCTGCCAGTCGACGTGCTCCTGGAACAGCCGCGGGTCGTCGACGAACAGACTCGCCGCCAGCGCATCCACCAGCTGGGCACTGACCTGCCGGATCGACGGTCTGTCCCGGCTGCCGGCCGCGGACAGCGGGATCGATTCCTCCGACCTGGCCGCGAGCCGGTCCACCAGCCGGCTGCGGCGGTCGAGGACGGCGAGGTACGACGGCGGGATGCCGGCGCGCGGTGCCGGCGAGGGAGGGACGTCCTCGTCGATCCACCGGTCGAGCAATCCGTGTGCCGACGCCGTGTCCGGTGCCCACGCGGTCGCCCCGACGGCGCGCGCCCGGTGCGAGTCCGGACCGCACGCGGCCCCGCCGACGATCGTCGGGACGCCGGCCTCCGTGGCCACGTCGATCGAGCGCGCGAGCTGCGGGAGCGTGGCCGCGGTGGTGCAGCTGAGCAGCAGGGCAGCCGGCCGGACCCGCTGCAGGAACCGCCCGAGGTGGTCGTCCGGGAGGTCGGTGCCCAGGAAGATGGCGTCCCAGCCACGCGCCCGCAGGCCCTCAGAGACCATCCGCGCCGCCAGCCCGTGCCACTCCCCGGACGGGGTGGTCACGCAGACGGGCGACCCACGGGGCACCGGTGGCGGCTGCCGCTGCGCGAGCACGCTGAGCACGACCTCGGTGATGGCGGTGGCCGCGTGCTCCTCGGCGATGCCCCAGTCGTCGCGCTGGGTACGCAGGCCGATCTCGGCCTGCGCAGGCACCAGCATCGCCTCAATGACCTCCACCGGGCTCCGCGCGTCCGCGGCCCGCGTCGCCACGCCGACGGCAGCACCGCGGTCCTGCCTCGACAATGCCCGCAGGTAATCACCGGTTGCAGCCAGGCACTGCACGTCAGCGACTCCCGTCAGCCCGTACGACGACACGATCTCACGTCTTCCACCGGCGTCCTATCCCCTCGGACAAGCCCCGGCGCACGCCGGCTGTACGAGCGTCGCTCACCAGGACGGTTGCAACTCAAGTCGTGTCCACACACGGTGCGGCATGGGCGGATGAGCCGCTCCGCGGCATGACCGGACGTTCATCCCGAGGCGGGTGCTGCATAGACATGCAGTCGAGCCGATGGTGCATTGGCTATGACCGGGCCGCCAACGACGCGCGGCCCCGCTGGATAAACGCGCGTCGACCCGCCGTTCGGCGCTCATCCTCTGGCCTTCATGATGCCCTCGCGGAGTGTTCGAGATCGGACATTATGGGCGGGTGCTGCGCTACGTACTGTTGCGCGACGCCCTTCGGAACCTCAGTCTTGAGCCCTCGGCAGGATGTCGTGCGGTGAATCATCTGGGCCTCGCGGGATCGGATCCGCTGCAAGGATGACGGCCGTGCGCCGCTACGAGGCGAGTATGTACGACAGCAACCGCTGGGACGGCTTCAAGCTCCGCCCCGGCGACATCATCATCAGCACCCCGCCAAAGTGCGGGACGACGTGGACGCAGATGATCTGCGCCCTGCTCATACTGCAGGAACCGGAGCTCCCGCTCCCGTTGGACACGCTCTCGCCGTGGATCGACATGGTGACTCGCGCCCGCACAGACGTGTTCGCGGACCTGGAAGCCCAGACGCACCGCCGGTTCATCAAGACCCACACGCCGCTCGACGGGATACCCAACGATCCG
This sequence comes from uncultured Actinomycetota bacterium, assembly GCA_963803135.1. Taxonomy (GTDB): domain Bacteria; phylum Actinomycetota; class Actinomycetes; order Mycobacteriales; family CADCTP01; genus CADCTP01. The sequence goes on from CAWDLH010000003.1 coordinate 419,201, forward strand.
ACGGTCACCTACATCTGCGTCGGGCGGGACCCGCGCGACGTGGGGCTGTCGATGGACCACCACATCGACAACACCGACATCGGCGCGTTCCTCAACCAACGCGAACGGGCGGCCGCGATCGACGGTATCGAGCTCGGACCATTGCGGCCACCGCGGCCGCGCCCCGACGGCGAGCGGGACCGCTTCTGGCAGTGGGTCGACGACGAGACGCCGTCGACGCAGGTCGGGTCGTCGCTGCGGCGCACTGTAGAGCACCTGCAGACGTTCCGGGACGCCGCCGACGATCTCGACGTCGTGTACTTGCACTACGACGACCTCAAGGCCGACCTGGAGGGGCAGATGCGGCAGATGGCCGCGCGCCTCGGCATCGACGTCGACGAGCACCGATGGCCCCGCCTGGTCCAGGCGGCGACGTTCGAGTCGATGCGCAGCAGGGCCGACACGACCGTCCCCGGCGGCGGTCCGGAGCACTGGATCGATCCCGCCGCGTTCTTCAGCCGCGGCACGAGCGGCCAGTGGCGCGACCTCCTCGACGACGCCGACCTCGCCCGGTACGCCGCGCGCGTGCGGGCGCTCGCGTCCGACAACCTCGTCGAGTGGGTGCATCGCGAGCCGATCGACTGAGATCCCCGTCCGGCGGTACACCCGCACTACCCAAAGCTGATCGTCCGCGCCGCGGAGTACGTCGACACCCGGGCCGAGGGCCGGCCTGCCCGCCGGTACTACCGGCTCACCGCCGCCGGCGTGCACTCGGCCCGGTTGGCGCTGGCCCGGGCCTACCGGCCGAGCCGGGCGGCGTCGCTGCGGCCGGCGACGGAGCCGACATGACCCCGCCGCCCGACCTGACCCGGCCGCCCGGCCGCTGGTGCTGCCGGAGCGTCGAGCTCGCGGTGCGGGTGCTGCCGAACGAGCACCGGACCCGGTACGGGCTGGAGTTCGTGGCCGAGCTCTACGGCCTGCCGCCAGCCCAGCAGCGCCGGCACGCCGCCCGGGTGCTGACCAGCGCCTGGGCTCTGCGCACTGCGCTATCGACGGTGCCCGACACGAACGGGGGAACAGCCGTGATCCTCAAGACCGCGAAGCCGTTGACTGCCGGCTGAACCTGCACCACCGGTGGCGGTGGTTGAGCACCGAGGACGGCGACCGCTTCGAGCGGTGCGTGAAGTGCGGCAAGGACCGCTCCGAGAAGGTCGGCGGAGACCCCAACGTCGGCGCCGCCAGCTCCATCGTCTGGTAGCGAGCTGTCAGGACACGATCGTGGACAGTACGACGAGGCCGCCCCTGACCTGCCGGTGGCATCTGCATCACCACTGGACATGGCGCATGACCGACGACGGCGAACCGTACGAACGATGCAGTCGATGCGGCAAAGACCGCGACGAGCGTCCCGGCGGCGGCCACGTCGAGCTCCGCAACCCCAGCCCCTTCGGCATCGGAATGTAGTCCCTCCGCGCCAAGCCGCTGGACATAAGCATCTTCACGCTCGCACGCCTCGGAGGAACGGGTCTTCCTCTCGAGCGACCAGCGGCACGTGAGTGCGTCCAGCGGGGTCCGGTCACACTGAGCGGCGTCGCGCGTGGCCGTCTCTGCGGGCTAGGGACTGGGTCTGCCCCGTCGGAGCGATCCAGGCCCAGTCGTAGTAGCGCTCTCCCTTCGCGCCGGGCCCGGCCGAGAGCCGCTGCCAGGCCCGTTTCGGCAGGCCGGCGGTGATCTCGTCGGCGCGCATCAGCCCGATCGCGGTGGGCACCCGCCGGTCGCAGCCGATGGCCAGCACGTATCCGACCCGTCGTGCCTCCAACTCCGCGCGCAGGACCGGGTCGGCGCCGTAGACCTCGTCACCGGCGACCCACCGCGCCGGGACACCAGCGTTCAGCGCGCGAAGGAGCATCCCGGCAGCCAGCGCGGGCTTGGTCTCGAACTCGATGTCCTCGGGCACCCCCGCCGCGGTGAGACGGCCCGGATCGCCGGTCCAGGAGCGCGGGAGGTAGAGCTCGCGGTCGATCATCGCGTGACCGCGAGCGCCGGCGTAGGTCAGGTAGACCGCGACCTGGGCGTTCTCGATCCGCCCCGCCGTGCCGGTGTACTGGCGCTGCACCCCGACCGTCATCGTGCCCTTCTTCAGGTCCCCGGTCTCGTCGACCACCAGCACCCCGTCGCTGTCACCTAACTCGGTGGTGACGTAGTCACGCAGGTCATCGCGCACCCCGTCGGTGTCCCAACTGGCCCGGCCCAGCAGGTGCTGCATGCCGTGCGGATCGGCGTCACCGGCGTGCTCGGCGATGCTCCAGCAGTTCTTGCGCGGTAGGTCGGCCAGCAGCCCGAGCAGGAACCCGCCGGCTCGGCGACGAGTCTCCACCCGGACGAACCGCCCGGCCATCCGCGCCAGCAGCCGGTCGGCCTCGGCCTGCCAGCCGGCAGGCCCTACGCTATGACCCACGGCCACCGCTTGATCATCTGATGTCGACACAACGGACGAGGATCACGCGGTGGCCGTCCTACGTCCGGGACCGCCACGCCGCAAGATCACGAACTACGGCTGCCGTACTAGGGCGTTCGGGCGGGCCCGCTGACATGATCTGGAGATGCAGAACGTGTACGAGGTGGCGGGCGGCAGCGAGGGTCTGCTCCGGCTGGCTGAGGCGTGGCATCGTCGGGTGATGGCCGACGAGATTGTCAGCCACGCGTTCAGCGATGGATTTCATCCTCAGCACAGCGAGCGACTCGCCGCGTATTGGGCCGAGGCGCTCGGTGGCCCCACGACCTACTCCGATGCCTATGGCGACGAGACGTCGGTGGTGCGCATCCACAGCGGCAACGGACCGCACGAGGAGATGGACCGCCGGGCGATCTCCTGTTTCGACCAGGCCCTCGCGGACGTCGGGCTGGTAGCGGACGAGCGTCTGCGGCGGGTGCTGCACGACTACTTCGCCTGGGCCACCACCACGACGATGGCGCGCTACCACGACTCTGCCGACGATGTCCCCGAGGGCCTGAGCATTCCGCGATGGTCGTGGGACGGACTGCAACGCTGAAGCAGCACATCCCACACCCGCCCACCGACATCCCGCGCACGCTGGACCCGGCCAGCGCGAGGCCAGCAGAATGTCGCGATCAGCGGCACGAGCGGATGTTGTAGCGCGCGACAAGCCAAGCCTTTCATCAGACGTATTCCTCGAGCACCTGGGCCTCCGGACCCGCACGGGATTCGGCGTGGAATGTGGATGGGCACCCCGGGCATGTCGTCAGCGAAGACACGTCGAGGTGCCCGGCGGGCTGACATGCTGTTTCCATGGCGAGCAGACGTCGGTGACGGCGGCTCACTTCGGCAAGCAGTCCGGAGCCCGCCAACGGAGGTAGCGACCCTCGCTCCGTGCACGAACAGGAGGACCCAATGGCAAGGACTGCACTCACTCCGCGCATCAGTGACGAACGTTCAGATCAACTCCCTCGACTCGAGCGGTGGTGGGCGCGTCTGGTCCACCCTGAGACCTTCGCCGTCAGGCCGGCGCCCACTGAGCAGGAACTGCTGTACGTCAAGTCATACGCACTGATACGCGGCGCAGTCGGCGTGATAGGCATCGTGCTGCCTTCGTGCTTCATCCTTGCGGAACTCTTCTTCTTGCGGCAAGGCATCCATGTGCGATCCAGCATCAGCGCCTATTACTTCACAAGCGCGGCGCCGATCTTCATCGGTGGTCTCTCGACAATCGCCGTCTTACTTCTCTTGTACCTTGCGGGGCAGCATGTCGCCGAGTTTTGGATCAGCTTGATAGCGGGCGTTGCGCTTCTCGGCGTGGTCACGTTCCCAACCAACCGCCCGAAAGAACTCCTGCCCGCCTCGGCGTTCGACGGTACGAGCCTGATCCGATGCGGGTCCGACGTCACACCGACACCGCCATTGTGCACTCCAATCCAGACGAGGCTCGGCGAGACCTTCGTGGCCAGTGTTCATTTTACGTGTGCGGCGATCTTTATTCTGCTACTAGCCGTGATCAGCTTCAACTTCGCTTGGCGGGAATTGGTTTTCAATGGGCGGGTCAAGCGCGCTCGCCTCCACGCCGCTCTTGGCGGCATCATCGTCGTCGCGATCATCCTCTTCGTAATTCTCAAGCTCGTTGGCGTGAGCGAGCTGGCGGGTGTCTCCACTCTGTACCTCGTCGAGTGCGTGTCTGTATACAGCTTCGCCGTCTCCTGGGCGATCAAGGCGTGGCAGACATGGGCTGATGTCAAGCCGCGTAAACTCAGCGATCCTGCGGCTCCCGCCACCGACACCTCGAAACCGACAGCTGGCAACTCCATCTAGGCCGGAGCTGAGAGCTCGCGCAGCTCCCCGACTCTCAGGCGCTCATCGGCATTATGCGTGCATTCCAGTGATGTGCCGGAGCATCGCTTGTCTGGGTGTGAGGTCCGGTCAACCCTCAGACCCGGTCGTGACTGAGGTCGACGATGCAGAATCGGTTGCCTTCGGGATCTGCCAGCACGACGAAGTCCGGATCGTCGGGATAGCTGTCCCAGTCGATACGGCGAGCGCCGAGCGACACCAGCCGGTCGGCTTCTCTTGTCTGCTCAGCGGCGTCGACCGCATGGAGGTCCAGGTGCAGACGAGGACGATCCTGTGGTGCCGTCTCGCTGCGCTGGAGTGCGATCTTGAGTCCGGATCCAGATCGCGGCACCAGTACCGTCGTCCAGCCACCGAAGCCATCCGTGCGTAGCTCGTAGCCGAGCGCTGCGCACCAGAACCTGGCCGCCCGCTGCACGTCCGCGACGCCCAGCGCCAGAACTCCAACGTGCAGCACCGGCCCGCTCCTCTCGCCGTCGGGACGGGCAGAATCGTGACACAGAGGGATCCGGCCATCACATGGGGCCCGGGCAACGCGGCTTCGCGCGTTGGGGAACCGGAGGTCGCTCTGGCCGAGTGACGTCGCGCCCGTCACATTCCCTGGCCGCTGCCCCGGACGATGTCGCTGTGTCAGTGGCCGTGTCAGGGGCATGTCAGGTGGCTGTCAGGCCGGGTGCCGACAGTGGCCGCATGAGAACTTCGGCGATCGCAGTCTCAGGGCTGCGGAAGGCGTACGGGGACAAGACCGTGCTGGACGGCATCGATCTCGATGTTCCGGCGGGTACGGTCTTCTCCCTGCTCGGCCCGAACGGGGCGGGCAAGACGACGACGGTGAACGTGCTGACCACGTTGATGAAGGCCGACGGCGGGACGGTACGGGTTGCCGGGCATGATGTCGCGACCGAGACCAAGGCGGTGCGCGCGGTGATCGGCGTCACCGGTCAGTTCGCGGCGGTGGACGATCTGCTGACGGGGGAAGAGAACCTGCAGCTGATGGCGGATCTGCACCACCTGCGGGCCGACGAGGGCAAGCGGGTGGTCGCCTCGCTGCTGGAACGGTTCGATCTGGTGGAATCGGCGCAGAAGCTGGCGGCGACCTATTCCGGCGGCATGCGCCGGAAGCTGGACCTGGCGATGACGCTGGTCACCAGGCCACAGATCATCTTCCTGGACGAGCCGACGACGGGACTGGATCCGCGCAGCCGGCGCACGATGCGGAACATCGTCCGCGAGTTGGTCGCCGAGGGCGTGACCGTCTTCCTCACCACCCAGTATCTCGAGGAAGCCGACCAGCTCGCCGACCGGATCGCGGTGCTCGACCAGGGTCACCTGGTTGCCCAGGGCACTCCCGACGACCTCAAGCGCCAGATCCCCGGCAGCCACGTCCGGCTCCAGTTCGCCGACGTCCGCGACCTCGAGGCGGCGGCGCGAGTCCTGACCGGCTCCACCCGGGACGACGAGGACCTGACCCTGCGGGTTCCCGGCGACGGTCGGGCGAAGTCGGTGCGGGCGCTGCTGGACCAACTCGATGAGCATTCGGTCGACGTCGAGGAGTTCTCCGTGCACACACCGGACCTCGACGACGTCTTCCTCGCCCTGACCAGTCACGCAAGTACGGAGGCATTCGCAGAATGAGTACCACTTCAGCACCGTTGACCGATTCGCGGATCATGCTGCGGCGCAACTTCAAGCACATCCTTCGGAATCCTGTCACGGTATTCAACGGGGCCTTGATGCCCGTCCTGATCATGTTGATATTCGTGTACGTGTTCGGCAACGCGTTCAATGTCGGCGAACACTACATCGAATACGCGACACCAGGCCTGATCCTGCTGGCCATCACCTACGGGTTGTCGGCCACTGCGGTGTCGGTGAACTCCGACATGACGAAGGGCATCATCAACCGGTTCAAGGTCATGAATGTCTCCCGCGGTGCCGTCCTCACCGGGCACGTCGTGGCCACGATGCTGGGCACTGCGATAGCCATCGCGGTCATCATCGGAATGGCCTTCGCGCTCGGGTTCCGGTCGTCTGCGACCTTCCTCGACTGGCTCGCCGCGATCGGCATCGTCGCGGCGACCGCCTTCGCGGCCGCCTGGCTCACGGTCGCGCTGGGAATGGCCGCGAAGACTCCGGAATCCGCCGGCCTCACGGTCGTGCCGCTGATCCTGCTGCCCTTCGTGAGCAGCGCGATCGTGCCGGCCGCCAAGATGGGACAGGGTGTCCGGCAGTTCGCGGAGTATCAGCCCTTCACGCCGATCATCGAGTCGCTTCGTGGATTGCTCGCCGGCACCCCGTCGGGTGGCTACGTGGCGGCCGCGCTCGCCTGGAGCGTCGGGATCGCCCTCGTCGGATACCTGTGGGCGCTTGCCACGTTCACGCGGCGCGCGTGACCCGTGACCGCCCACCGACACGACAAGAGAGGAGCCGTCATGCCTACGTTCGCTACGCCAGGGCCCATCGCCGCTACCGTCGTCGTCGCCGGTGCTCGGGTGCGGGTCACCGCGAGCGACCGGACCGACACCGTGGTGCTGGTCGAACCCGTCGACAAGGCCAGCAAGAAGGACGTCAAGGTGGCCGGCAAGACCAAGGTCGAGTTCGCCGACGGCCAGCTGTCGGTCAAGACGACCGCCTCCGGGGACAAGAACGGTTCGGTCGCCATCACGATCGACCTGCCCGCCGGCTCCGGCCTGGTCGCGTACCTGGCGCACTCGGATGTCCGCGCTGACGGCTCATTCGGCGAGTGCGAGCTGCACATGGCATCGGGTCGGGTCCAGCTCGATCGCATCGACACGCTGCAGGCCAACATCGCGGCCGGTGAGGTCGCGATCGGCCACATCGCCGAGCGCGCCAACATCGACGGTGCGGCGTTCGCACTGCGGATCAGCGAGGTCGAGGACACCGTCACGCTCTCGAGCTCGGCGGGCCGGACCTGGATCGGCCACGCCTCGGCCGACCTCGATCTGAGCAGTGGCAGCGGCGGTTTCGACGTCGACCGTGCCGACGGCAGCGTCACCGCCAAGACAGGCGCCGGTGCCATTCGGATCGGCCGGTTGACCCGCGGTCGGGCGGAGCTGATGAACGGCTCGGGAAACATCGAGATCGGCATCAGCGCGGGCACCGCTGCCTCCATCGACGCCAACAGCGAGCGAGGGGCGGTGCACAACTTCGTTCCGTCGCCGGGAGACTCGGACCCGTCGGACCACCAGGTCATGGTTCACGCCCGCACGCGGCACGGCGACATCGTCGCTCGACGCGCAGCAAGCTGACCCTCACGAAGCGAGCGTGACCTCGACCAGCTGAGACCAGCTCGTCCGGGTACCCTCCCGCGTCACCTCGGCGAACCGTGCTTCGCCGAGGTGACGCCGCGCGTCCCGCTCGATCCTGGCCGCGTCCGGGTTGGAGCGATCCGGCAGTCCGCGGACGCCGGCGCTCGCCGCGAGCAACCGCGCCGCCTGTTCGTGCTGGTCGAGACGAACTGCCAGGTCCGCGATCCCGACGAGTATCTGGGCGGTCAAGAGTGGCTGTCCCGCCTCGGACGCCGCCTGCCAGGCAGCCACGCGGTGGGTACGGGCGTCGCGGAGATCCTCGGCCAGGTAGCCGAGCAGGTCTTGGATCCCGGCGCGGATGTTCGCCTGCTCCGCGTCGTCGCCCAGAAAGGTGGTCGCGACGCCGAGTTGATGGCGGGCCTCCTCGGCATCACCGCCCCGGCGAGCGAGCTCCGCCTTGGTAAGCGCCAGGTCGACCAGTGCGTAGGTCCAGGTGACGCCTTCGGCGCTCCGCTCGGCCTCGGCGATGGCGGCCGCGCTTGCGTCCTGATCGCCGTGCCGCCAGTACAGCAGGGCCTGCTGGGTCCGCAGCCGGATGACATCCTCGATGGCGCCGACCTCGGTGACGACCGCGATGGCCTCTTCGTAGTACTCGCAGGCCCGGGCGAACTCGCCGCGCGTGGCGAGTTGGCCCGCCAGCTCGGACAGGACCAGAGAGGTCCCGAACCGTTCGCCGAGCGTCCGGAACTCCGCGAGAGCCATCTCCAGATGGGCCTCCACGTCCCGGCCGCCCCGGCCGAGCACGGTCCGCATCTTGCCGACCTGCCACCGGGCCAGGGCGCGCACCCAGGGGTCAACGCTCTCCAGCAACGACTCGAACGCCGGCACCGCGGCGTCCGGTGTCTGCAGCATGCGTTCCAGTGGGATCACCAGGTCCAGCAGCGGGTCGTGGTGCTGGGATTGCTGACCGAACCGATACGCCTTGTGGATCCAGTCCGCGCCCTGGTGTTCGCCGCCCCGCCCGGAGGTCACGAACAGCACCACCAGCGCGTATGCCATGGCCCGGACGTCGTCGGTCACCTCCCCGGGGATGTTGGTGGCCGCGATCATCAGCTCGATGCCTTCCCCCCGGCGCCCGCCGAGCCACCAGTACCAACCGGTGGCCGCCGCGAGCCGCATCGCGGCCTGTGCGTCACCGGCCGCGATCGCCCCCCGCATCGCGGCACTGATGTTGTCGTGTTCGGCCTCGAGCGTGGCGAGCCACTCCAGTTGCTCGGCGCGGCGCAGATGTGGCTCCGCGGTCTCGGTGAGCTCGGTGAAGTAGGCGAGATGCGCCTGCCGGGCGAGGTCCGATTCTCCCACGTCCGCGAGCCGATCCGCGGCGTACTCCTTGATCGTGCCGAGCATCCGATAGCGCGGGACGCCGTCGCCCTCCGTGACGAGCAGCGATTTCTCGGCCAGCGAGGTGAGCAACTCCAGCACCTGATCCTGCTCGACCCCGTCGCCGACGCAGACCCGCTCGGCCGCGTCCAGGCTCGCCCCGCCCGAGAACACCGACAACCGGCGCAGGACCGTCCGCTCGGCATCGGAGAGCAACTCCCAGCTCCAGTCGACCACCGCGCGCAGCGTCCTGTGCCGCGGCAGCGCGGTACGGCTACCCCCGGTCAGCAGGCGGAACCGGTCGTGGAGCCGGTTGGCGAGCTGATCGAGGGACATGGTGCGCAACCTGGCCGCGGCCAGCTCGATCGCCAGCGGTATCCCATCCAGCGCCCGGCAGACGCGCACCATCGTCGACAACGTCCGGGCATCGACCGCGAGATCCTTGCGCACCGCGCCCGCCCGGTCCCGCAGCAACCGGACGGCGGGCGACGCCTCGGTCTCGGCGGGGCCGGCGTCCTCCTCCGGCAAGGCCAGCGGCTCGACCAGCCACAGCGCCTCACCGGTGATGCCGAGCGGTTCCCTGCTCGTCGCCAGGATCCGCAGCCGCCGGCACTCGCCGAGCACTCGATCGGCGAACTTCGCCGCCGACTCGATCACGTGCTCACAGTTGTCCAGGATCAGCAGCGCCTCACGCTCGCGGATCGCGGCGATGAGCCCGTCCGCCGGCTCGGCGCTCGGTGCCGCGCCGAGCAGAGCATCCCGGAGCCCGAGCGCGGTGAGCGTCGCCTGCGCCACGTCACCGTCGGTGCCGATGGCTGCGAGCTCCACCAACCAGACCCCGTCCGGAAAGTCACCGGGCAGCGTGCGCGCGGTTTCCGTGGCCAGCCTGGTCTTTCCCGAGCCGCCCGGCCCGATCAGCGTGGTCAGCCGATGCTCCGCGACGAGCTCTCGGACCACGGCCACATCGGCGTCCCGGCCGACGAAACTCGTCAGCTCGGCCCGCATGTTGGTCTTCCGGTTGTGCTCCCGCTGTCCCAACTCACCCCGCAGCAGCGCGACGTGCAAGGCCGACAGCTCCGGCGCGGGGTCGACGCCCAGCGCATCGGCCAGGGCTTCCCGGGCGCTCTGGTACACGAGCAGCGCCTCGGAGTCGCGACCGGTCGCGACGAGGGCACGCATCAGCGCAGCGACAAGCCGTTCTCGCACCGGATGCGTCGCCACCAGGTCGGTCAGCTCCGTGACCAGCTCCGCACCGTGGCCGAGGCTGATCTCCGCATCGAACCGATCCTCCATGGCGGTCAGGCGGAGCCCCTCGAGCCGGGTGACTGCCGCGTCAAACGCTGCACTGTCCTGCAGACCGACGTCCTGCATGGCCGCACCGCGCCACAACGCGAGGGCCTCGCGCAGCAGCCGTACCTGCCGCGGGTCCTCCTCGTCGCGGGCGTGCCCGACGAGGCGTTCGAACCGCACCGCGTCGACGGCGTCGGGTTCCACGATCAACCGGTAGCCGTCCGTCTGCCCCTCGACCAACCCTTCCGGCAGTGCCTTCCGCAGCCGGGACACCAAGCGTTGCAAGGCGTTCGCCGCGTCGGCGGGCGGGCGCTCACCCCAGATCCAGTCGACGAGCGTCGCCTTCGGGACCGCGTGACCTGGTTCGAGCGCGAGGGCGATCAACAGCCCGCGCAGCCGGGCGCCCGGCACGTCGGCGACGGCGCCGTCGTCCGTGCGGACCTCGAGGGATCCGAGCATCCCGATCTGCACCTGTCCGATTTTGCCACGCGGCTCGCACCTGCCAGGTGCACGACGGTCGGCCGGTCCGGCGAAGGCAGTTCATCGCGCTCACCCCCGAGCGCGGCGCCCATCTGGTCTGCCAGGGTCACGGCGACGAGTCGCTGGGCAAGGGAAACGTGTGCTTCCGGCGGCGCGGTCAGCATGAACCGGCCACGAAGATGGCCACCGCTCTCGACCAGCAACTCGATGTCGACGTCGGTGGGCAGACCTTGTCGCTCGACGTCCCAGACTGACCGGTTCCACACGACCTGCCCGTCGCGCCGCAGTCGCGGCGGGTTGCCGAGGCCTGCCACCCCGCGCTGGAAGCGGCACGCGCGAAGCCCGAGCGTGTCGACCAGTTGATCCGAGACCACCTTGACCAACGCGCTGGACGATCCACCGACCGCCCCGGACCCGGCCGCCGCGTGGATGCCGGCGAGATAGCCGGCTTCGCGGCTGGCGAGCGTCTGCTGACGGCGACCCCAGACGGCCAGTTCCGTGACGGCGATCCCGACGAGGAGCAGCAGAACGAAGGTCTCGATGTCCGAGCGGTCGGTGATGGTGAACCGTTGGTAGGGCCGGGTGAAGAAGAAGTCGAACCACAGTCCAGCGGACAGCGCCGCCAGGAAGCCGGCCATCCGGTTGCCGTAGGCGGCAACCGCGACCACCACTACAACCAGAACGAGCGCGATCTGCGTGTTGTCGAAGTCGTCACGGAAGGGCACCAGCAGGGCAGAGACCGCAAACGGGGCTAGCGCGCCCAACACCGGCGCAAGCCGATCCCAGCTCTCTGACCCGCGCCGCCACATGCACCACTTGTACTCCCACGCCACGGTCCTCGTGAACGTCTTCTGCATCTCGACCTGCGACCCCATGGTGATCGTACGGTCGGGGACGAGCAGATGGCTTCGACCGCGCAGACCACCGTTCGCCGTGGCGTCAGAGCCATTTCTTGGTCTTGAAGATGATGTAGAGAACCACTGCGACGCACGCCATGATCACCGCGGAGGCGATGAAGCCGGAGGTCTGGGCGAATCCGGGGTAGGGCACGTTCTGGCCGAAGAAGCCGGTGACGGCGGTCGGTACCGCGATGATCGCCACCCAGGCCGTGATGCGCCGCATGTCGTCGTTCTGCCGTACCGAGGTCGATGCGAGTTTCTCCGCGGCGACGGTCAGGTGCGTGCTGGTGCGGGTCTGGTAGAACTCGATCACGCCGTGCAGGAACTGGCGTTGCCCCTCGGCCATGCTGCGGACCATCTCGAAGCGATCCGCAAGGTCGCCGACCAGTGGCTTCTCCTGGTCGGGGATCGATCGGACCCGCTTGGCCATGCCGCCGTAGGTCGCGGCGCTGTGCGTCGCCATGGTGCAGATGGCCAGCAGTTGGTGCCCGACCTCGAACAGGTCCTCCAGCAGCACCTCGGGATCGTCGTCGCGATCCTGGTCGGTGACCTGCTGCTCGAGCCGTCCCGATTCCTTGGCCAGCGCCGCGACGAGGTCGATCTCGCGGCGAGCCAGCGCGGACACGATGGAGTACGACAACTCCATCGGTGTGCGCGGGTGGATCTCGTCCTGCTCGATGCGGCGCAGCACCAGGCCCGTGTCGACGACTGCGACCTCGGGACTCACGGCCGGGCTGACCGGGCCGTGCACCGTCACCAGGTAGTTCGGCCCGACGAACTGGTCGAGCTCGACGTAGTGGACGTGACCGCCGCTGCCCAGCGCGGGCGCGTGCAGCACGGTGAAGACATGATCGTCGTAGAAGTGGATCTTCGAGATGTGGTTCCGCTCGACGCAGTCGCGCACCGCGAGCTCGTGGAAGCCGAACAGGTCGAGCAGCACGCCGGCGTCGTGCGTCAGGCAGACCGGCATGTCCACCCAGATCAGCGTGTCCGACTGCGCCAGCAGCACCGTCAAGTCCGCAGCGGACCGCTGCTCGACGCCCGCATCGGTGATCGAGTACACGTTCATGCCGCGCCCGCCCTTCCCCACCATCGGTCGACTGTCTCACGGTCGACCCTCTGACGACGGCGACCGGCGGCGAGATTGTCCACAGTGGACGGATCAGCCGACGTGGACGTGCGGGCGGCGGCTGCGGTCGGGTTCGGCCTCGCGGAGGACCTCTCGGGTGACCGGGGCGACCTCGCCCTGGCCGAAGAGGAAGAAGCGCAGGAAGTTGGCGAACGGGTTGCCTTCGGTCCACTCGAAGTAGATGTGCGGCAGCCGGTGCGTGAGGTCGCGGACGTGCAGGAGCAGCGCGGCCAGCGCGTTGGGGATGGAGGAGCTCCAGACGGTCAGGATCCGGTGCTCGCCGCGGATCTCGCCGTGCACGTTCAGCTCGGTCTCGAAGTCCGAGGCGTCGGTGACGGTGACCTCGACGAAGACGAAGTCCTGGGTGGACGGCAGGTCGTTGTCCTTGACGATCTGCTTGATCTTCGCGGTACTCGGTCTCGTCGCGGGTGTCGGGCTCGTTGGCGATGAAGCTGATCTCGCGGCGGGCGATGTCGCGGACGAACCGCTCCGCCATCGTGTCCAGCTGCACGTCGGTGACCCGCAGTTCGAAGGCGCGGGCGAGCCGGGAGAGCAGCGAGACCAGGATGATGCCGGCGATGAAGCAGGCGCCGATCTTCACGCCGTCGGGCCGCTCGACGACGTTCGCGACGGTCGTGTAGAGGAAGACCGCGGCGATGAACGCCGAAGCGCGGTCAGCCGATGCTGCCCCTTGCGCCCGCGGACGATGGTCACGGCGATGGCGGCGGAGCTGATCAGCACCAGGACGCCGGTGGCGTAGGCGCCGCCCTGGGCGTCGACGTCGGCGTCGAAGATCCAGGTGACCAGGAAGGCGATGGGGTGAAGACGAGCACCATCGGGCGGACGGCGCGGGCCCAGTGCGGCGCCATGCCGTAGCGGGGCAGGTAGCGCGGGCATCAGGTTGAGCAGCCCGGCCATCGCGGAGGCGCCGGCGAACCAGAGGATGGCGATCGTGGAGACGTCGTAGACGGTGCCGAAGGCGGCGCCGAGGTACTCGTGGGCCAGGTAGGCCAGCGCGCGGCCGTTGGCGGCCCGCCGGGCTGGAACTCCGTCGCCGGGATCAGCAGCGTGGTGACGAAGCTGGTGGTGATCAGGAAGACGCTCATGATCACCGCGGCGGTGGTCAGCAGCTTCTTGGTGCCGCGGATCCGGCCGGTGGGCCTCTCCTCGGTGTCGGTGTCGGCCCCCTCGACGTGCGGCATGACCGCGACGCCGGTCTCGAAGCCGGACAGGCCCAGCGCCAGCTTGGGGAAGACCAGCAGGGCCACGCCGATCATCGACGAAGCGGGTTGCCGTGCTCGGCGGTCAGCGCGGCGGTCCAGTCGCCGACGACGTGGGGTGGCCGACGATGTGGCCGAGCCCGACCACCACGACCACGACGTTGAGCGCCAGGTAGACGCCGACCAGGACGACGGCGACGCCGATCGCCTCCAGGAAGCCCTTGAGGAACACCGCGCCCGAGCAGCGCCACCAGGACCAGGGTGATCAGCATCTGCTGGCCGTGCAGCGGACCGCCGACGTGCGGGTTCTCGACGAGGTGGGTGGTGGCGTCGGCGGCGGACAGGGTGATGGTGATGAGGAAGTCGGTCGCCGCGAAGCCCAGCAGCGCGAGGACGAAGAGCTTGCCCTTCCAGAACGACAGCAGCCGCTCCAGCATCGCGATCGAGCCCTCGCCGTGCGGGCTCTCCTGCGCCACCCGGCGGTAGACCGGCAGCGCGCCGAACAGCGTGACGGCGACCAGCACGATCGTCGCCACCGGCGAGAGCAGGCCGGCCGCGAGCGCGGCGATGCCGGGCTGGTAGCCCAGGGTGGAGAAGTAGTCGACGCCGGTCAGGCACATCACCCGCCACCACCGGTGCTTCCGGTGCGGGCTGGGTACGGCGTGCGGACCAGGTTGCTGCGCCGGCCGGCGGTCGGCGCCGGCGAGCAGCCAGCCCCGCATCGCCCGCCGGACCGGCGGTCCACCGGCCGGGGACCGCCGGTCCGGTGCTAGCAGCGACAAGCCGTCTCCCTGGTCGTGATCGGCGGTACGCACTACCGCTGATCACGATGGCCGTGCGCGGCCGTCCCGGCCGCCGTTCTCACACGACGCTCACGCTCCAGCGCCGTTTTCTCACGCCGCTCTAACAGGCCGCGCACCCGCGCGGAGACCGGTCGGACCAGTGACCGACCGCGCCCTCCGGCGGCAGCCGTTAGCAGCCTGTGAGAAAAACCCGGGACGCCGTTAGAGGGTCGTGAGAACCGTTGTCGGCCGCTTCGGCATCGGAGCAAGGTCGCCTGCAGACATCGAGCGGGCGAAGGAGCAGGCGGTGGATGACGGTGGGCTGCGGGTCGACACCCGGCAGCCGTCCATGGCCCTGGCCGTCGCCGCTCTCGCCGTCCCGGTCGCAGTGTGCGGCATCCCCGGACACACCGACTCGATGACCTGGATCGCCGCCGAGGCGGGTGTGCTGGCGCTGCTGGTCGGGGTGATCGGCTTCGAGAGCACCGCACCCTTCGGGGTGTTGGCCATCGTCGCCTCGGTGCTGTCGCTGAACGGGTTCGCCGAGGACCGGTACGGCGAGCTCGGCTGGCATCCGGCAGTGGACCTTCGGGTGACCGCCGTACTCGGCGTCGCCTGGGCGATCGCATTCGCCGCGCGGAGGGGCGTCGACCAGCGCCTCTCCGAGCACCCTCCGCACTGGTCGGAAGAACTGGAATCCGAGGATGGAGATCGATGAGCGACGTCGCCTTCGTCGTGCTGACCCTCGCGCTGTTCGGCGTGCTGGCGCTCGTGCTGCGGGGGGTTGAGCGGCTGTGAACGCCGACAACCTGGTGGGTCTCGTACTGGCCGTCGGGATGACCGTGTTCCTCGTGGTCGCCCTGCTCTTCCCGGAGCGTTTCTGACGTGAACACCACTACCGCGGCCGTCGTCATGGTCGCCGTGCTCGTCGCCGTGCTCGCGGCGGTGCACGTGCCGTTCGGCGACTACATGGCCCGCGTCTACTCGGGCCGGCGTCACCTGCGGGTGGAACGCGGCATCTACCGGCTGGTCGGCGTCGACGCCGGCAGCGAGCAGACCTGGGGTGTGTACGCGCGCAGCGTGCTCGCGTTCTCCCTGGTCTCCGTACTGTTTCTCTACCTCTTGCAGCGGGTGCAGGCGCACCTGCCGCTCAACCTCGGCTTCAGCGGAGTCCCGCCGGCGCTCGCGTTCAACACCGCGGCCTCCTTCGTCACCAACACGAACTGGCAGGCGTACTCGGGTGAGTCGACCATGGGTCACCTCGTCCAGATGGCCGGTCTCGCGGTGCAGAACTTCGTCTCGGCGGCCGTCGGCATTTCCGTGGCGATCGCCCTGGTGCGGGGTTTCGCCGCGCGGCGGGGCGAGGGGCAGCTCGGCAACTTCTGGGTGGATCTGACCCGGACGTGCGTGCGGATCCTGCTCCCGGTCGCGTTCGTCGGGGCGATCGTGTTCGTCGCGGCCGGCATGGTGCAGAACTTCTCTGCCGGCACCTCGGTGAACACACTCGGCGGTGCGGCGCAGTTCATCACCGGCGGTCCGGTCGCCTCGCAGGAGGTCATCAAGGAGCTCGGCACCAACGGCGGCGGCTTCTACAACGTCAACGCGGCCCACCCGTTCGAGAACCCGACGGGCTGGACCAACGCGCTGGAGATCTTCCTGCTGCTGGTGATCAGCTTCTCGCTGCCCCGGACGTTCGGCAAGCTCGTCGGCGACAAGCGGCAGGGGCTCGCGATCGTCGCGGTGATGGCGGTCATCCTGGTCGGCAGCCTCGCCGTGAACGAGGCTGCCCAGAACGCGCACCACGGCACCGTCCCGACTGCGGTCGGCGCGGCCAGCGAGGGCACCGAGACCCGCTTCGGCGTATCGCAGTCCGCGCCCTACGCGACCGCGACGACCGGCACCTCGACCGGCTCCGTGGACTCGTTCCACGACTCGTACACGTCCATCGGCGGCGCGACCCTGCTGTTCAACATGATGCTCGGCGAGGTCGCCCCCGGCGGCACCGGATCGGGCCTGTACGGGATCCTCATCCTCGCGGTCATCACGGTCTTCGTCGCCGGGCTGATGATCGGGCGAACACCGGAGTACCTCGGGAAGAAGATCGGCTCCCGGGAGATACGCCTCGCGTCGCTCTACCTGCTGACCACACCGATCGTCGTGCTGGTCGGCACCGGCATCGCGATGGCGCTGCCCGGCCAGCGGGCGGGGATGCTCAACACCGGCCCGCACGGCCTGTCCGAGGTGCTGTACGCGTTCACCTCGGCCGGCAACAACAACGGCTCCGCGTTCGCCGGTATCACCGTCAACACCGTCTGGTACAACACCGCGCTCGGGCTGGCGATGATCGTCGGCCGGTTCCTGCCCATGGTCCTGGTCCTCGCGCTGGCCGGCTCGCTCGCGCGACAGCGGGCGGTGCCCGTCTCCACCGGCACGCTCCCGACGTACCGGCCGCAGTTCGTCGGCATGCTCGTCGGCGTGACCGTCATCGTCGTCGCCCTCACCTACTTCCCGGCCCTCGCGCTCGGGCCGCTCGCGGAAGGCATCCACTGATGAGCACACCCACCCTCGACTCGCGGCCGGCGGCGCAGCCGGACCGCCCCGAGCGGACCGAGCCGCCGCGCCGGGTGTCCGGCGGGCTGCTCGACCCGGGTCAGCTCTGGCGGTCCACGCCGGCCGCCCTGGCCAAGCTGGACCCGCGGACCCTGTGGCGCAACCCGGTCATGTTCATCGTGGAGATCGGCGCCGTGTTCACCACGGTGCTGGCGGTGCGCGACCCGTCGGTGTTCGCCTGGCTGATCACGGTGTGGCTGTGGCTGACGGTCGTGTTCGCCAACCTGGCCGAGGCGGTCGCGGAGGGTCGGGGCAAGGCGCAGGCCGAGGCGCTGCGGCGGGCCAAGACCGACACGATCGCCCGGCGCTTCACCGGCTGGGCGGAGGGTGACGACCCGGCGACCGCAGCTACCGAGGAGGTGGCGGCACCGCTGCTGGCGCAGGGCGATGTCGTCGTGGTCGAGGCCGGCCAGTTCATCCCGGGAGACGGCGATGTGGTCGACGGCATCGCCAGCGTCGACGAGTCGGCGATCACCGGCGAGTCGGCCCCGGTCATCCGGGAGTCCGGCGGCGACCGCTCCTCGGTCACCGGCGGCACCAGGGTGCTGTCCGACCGGATCGTCGTGCGGATCACCCAGAAGCCCGGCGAGAGCTTCATCGACCGGATGATCGCGCTGGTGGAAGGCGCCTCCCGGCAGAAGACGCCCAACGAGATCGCGCTGAACATCCTGCTCGCCGCGCTGACGATCATCTTCCTGCTCGCAGTGGCCACCCTGCAGCCGCTGGCCATCTTCTCCAAGACCCAACAGCCGGGTATCCCGGACTCGGCCACCCTGACCGACACCGGCGTCACCGGCATCGTCCTGGTCTCGCTGCTGGTCTGCCTGATCCCGACCACGATCGGCGCGCTGCTGTCGGCCATCGGCATCGCCGGGATGGACCGGCTCGTGCAGCGCAACGTGCTGGCCATGTCCGGTCGTGCGGTCGAGGCCGCCGGCGACGTGAACACCCTGCTGCTCGACAAGACCGGCACCATCACCCTGGGGAACCGGCAGGCGACGGGCTTCCTCGCGCTGCCGGGCGTGCCGGAACGCGACCTGGCCGACGCGGCGCAGCTGTCCAGTCTGGCCGACGAGACGCCGGAGGGCCGCTCGGTCGTGGTCTTCGCCAAGCAGGTCTACGGGCTGCGCGAGCGGGAGCCCGGCGAGCTGACCCACGCCACGTTCGTCCCGTTCACCGCGCAGACCCGGATGTCCGGTGTGGACCTGTCCACTTCGGACGGTCAGCGGCAGGTACGCAAGGGCGCGGCCAGCGCGGTGATCGGCTGGGTCCGCGAGCACGGCGGCCAGGTGCCGACGCAGACCGGTGAGTTCGTCGACGGCATCTCCGCCTCCGGCGGCACCCCGCTGCTGGTGGCGGAGCGGTCGGCCGGCACCGCCCGGGTGCTCGGCGTGATCCAGCTCACCGACGTGGTCAAGCAGGGCATGCGGGAGCGGTTCGACGAGATGCGGCGGATGGGCATCCGCACCGTGATGATCACCGGCGACAACCCGCTGACCGCCAAGGCGATCGCCGACGAGGCCGGCGTGGACGACTTCCTCGCCGAGGCCACCCCGGAGGACAAGCTCGCGCTGATCAGGCGCGAGCAGGAGGGCGGCAAGCTCGTCGCGATGACCGGCGACGGCACCAACGACGCGCCGGCGCTGGCCCAGGCGGACGTCGGCGTGGCCATGAACAGCGGTACGTCGGCCGCCAAGGAGGCCGGCAACATGGTCGACCTCGACTCCGACCCGACCAAGCTCATCGAGATCGTCGAGATCGGCAAGCAACTGCTCATCACCCGCGGCTCGCTGACCACGTTCTCGATCGCCAACGACGTGGCCAAGTACTTCGCGATCATTCCGGCGATGTTCGTCGCCCTCTATCCCGGCCTGGACAAGCTCAACGTCATGCGGCTCTACAGCCCCGAGTCGGCCATCCTGTCCGCCGTCATCTTCAACGCTCTGATCATCATCGCGCTGATCCCGCTGGCACTGCGCGGGGTCCGGTACCGGCCCGCCAGCGCGGCCAAGATGCTCTCCCGCAACCTCTACATCTACGGCGTCGGCGGGCTCGTCGCCCCGTTCGTCGGCATCAAGCTCATCGACCTGCTCATCCAGTACCTCCCCGGAGTCCGCTGACATGGCCACCCGACTGCCCAGCTGGCTGCGCCAGCACCTCGCCGCCGTACGGGCACTGCTCGTCCTCACCGTCCTCGTCGGCCTCGCCTACCCGCTCGTCGTCACCGGGATCGCGCAGATCCCCGGGCTGAAGTCGAAGGCGGACGGATCGATCGTCACCGCCGACGGCCGCGACGTCGGCTCCTCCCGGATCGGGCAGGCGTTCACCGACGACAAGGGCGACGCCATCCCGAAGTACTTCCAGTCCCGGCCCTCGGCGGCCGGCGACGGATACGACCCGACCGCGACCTCGGCGTCCAACCTCGGTCCCGAGAGCATCGTGGACGTCCCCGACGACCCGGCGACCGCCGAGGACGACAGCACGCCGAGCCTGCTCACCCAGGTCTGCGCGCGCAGCCTCGCCGTCGGCAAGCTGGAGGGCGTCGACGGCGCCCGGCCGTACTGCACGCCCGGCGGGGTCGGCGCGGTGCTGGCCGTCTTCCACGCCGGTCCTGGCTACGCGGGCGGGGTGACCCGCGTGGTCAGCGTCAACGAGTACTGCGACACCACGCCCACGCCGTTCCTCGCCACGTACCAGGGGGTGGCGGTCGAGTGCCACCGGCCCAGCGAGGACCTCAGCCGCGGCCAGGTGGTGCCGATCCGCGGGGACGCACCGGCGAACCCGGCCGTGCCCGCCGACGCCGTGACCGCCAGCGGCAGCGGGCTGGACCCGGACATCAGCCCGGCGTACGCGCAACCTGCAGGCGCCGAGGGTCGCGAAGATCCGCAACCTCCCGGTGGACCGGGTCCGCCAGCTCGTCCGGGACCACACCGACGAGCGCGCGTTGGGCTTCCTCGGTGAGCCAGGGGTCAACGTGCTCCAGCTCAACATGGATCTCGACCGGACAGCACCGGTCACCTGATCGGGCCGCGGTCATGACCACCGGAGAGTTGCCCGCGAGCGCGGCCGGGCCGGCGCCGGACCCGACGTCCAGCCGGCCCGGCCGGGGCAAGCTGCGCATCTACCTGGGTGCGGCGCCGGGTGTGGGCAAGACGTACGCGATGCTCAACGAGGCGCACCGCCGGCTCGAGCGGGGCACCGACGTGGTCGTCGGGCTGGTCGAGACACACGGCCGGGCCAAGACCGCGACACTGCTCGACGACCTGGAGGTGTTGCCCCGACGGACGGTGGAGTACCGGGGGGCGCACTTCGCCGAGTTGGACGTGGACGGCGTCCTCGCCCGCCGGCCCGAGGTCGCGCTGGTCGACGAGCTCGCCCACACCAACGTCCCCGGCACGGGGTCGGAGAAGCGGTGGCAGGACGTCGAGCGGCTGCTCGATGCCGGCATCGAGGTGCTCAGCACGGTCAACATCCAGCACCTGGAGTCGCTCAACGACGTCGTCGAGACCATCACCGGCGTGCCGCAACGGGAGACGGTGCCGGATGAGGTGGTCCGGGCCGCCGACCAGGTCGAGCTCGTCGACATCGCACCGGAGGCACTGCGTCGGCGGATGGCGCACGGAAACGTCTACCCCGCCGACCGGGTCGACGCCGCGCTGGGCAACTACTTCCGGGTCGGCAACCTCACCGCGCTGCGCGAGCTCGCGCTGCTCTGGCTGGCCGGGAAGGTCGACGAGCAACTCGACCGGTACCGCAGCGAGCACGGCATCGACTCCACCTGGGAGACCCGGGAACGGGTCGTCGTCGCGCTGACCGGCGGTCCGGAGGGCGACACGCTCATCCGCCGGGCCGCCCGGATCGCCGCCCGCAACACCGGGGCCGACCTGCTCGCGGTGCACGTCGTGCACGCCGACGGGCTCACCGACGCGAACCCGGCGAACCTGTCCCGGCAGCGGATCCTCGTCGAGAACCTCGGCGGGACCTACCACCAGGTCATCGGCGACGACGTACCGCGGGCACTGCTCACCTTCGCCAAGGCCGAGAACGCCACCCAGCTGGTGCTCGGCGCCTCCCGGCGAGGCCGGCTGGCCCGGATCCTCGCCTCGGGCACGGGGGTCACCACCACCGCGCTGTCCGGCCCGATCGACGTCCACATGGTCACCCACGAGCAGATCGGGCGCGGGCGGCGTCGGCTCCCGCGGCTCTCGGCCGGGCTGACCCTGCGCCGGCGACTGCTCGGCGCGGCAACCGCCGCGGTGCTGCTGCCGCTGCTCACCCTGGCGCTGAGCGATGCGCGCGGCTCGCTCAACCTGACCAGCGACGTGCTGCTGTTCCTGCTCGCGACCGTCGCCGTCGCCCTGGTCGGCGGCGTCTGGCCGGCGGTGGCCGCCGCCGTCGCCGGCTCGCTCCTGCTCAACTACTACTTCGTCCCGCCGCTGCACGAGTTCACCATCGCCGAACGGAACAACGCCTTCGCCATCGTGGCGTTCGTCGCCGTCGCGCTGATGGTGAGCGCGGTCGTCGACCTGGCCGCGCGGCGCACCAGCCAGGCCGCCCGGGCCACTGCTCAGGCCGAGGTGCTCTCGACCGCGGCCGGCGACGTCCTGCGCGGCGAGCGGGCGCTGCCGGCGTTGCTGGACCGTGTCCGGGAGACCTTCGGCATGACCTCGGTCACCCTCCTGGAGCGCGACCCGGAATCGGGCGGCGGCCCTGCGTCGGCCGAGCGGACGGGTCCGCTCGGCCGGGTCTCGGCCGCCCCCGCCCGGAACGCCTCCACGGCCGGGCGATCGGGCTGGCGAGTGGTGGCGACCTCCGGTACGCAGCCGTGCTCGCGGCCGGAGGAGGGGGACACCGAAGTCCCGATCGACGACCTCGCCCTCGTCCTGCGCGGCCGGGTGCTGCCGGCGGAGGACCGCCGGGTGCTGGCCGCGTTCGCCGCCCAGGCCGTGGTCGCGCTGCGGCAGCGCCGGCTGGCCGACGCCGCCGCCGAGGCGGGTCCGCTCGCCGAGGCCGACCGCACCCGCACGGCGCTGCTCGCGGCGGTCAGCCACGACCTGCGTAGCCCGCTGGCGTCGGCGAAGGCCTCGGTCACGGCGCTTCGCACGTCGGGGATGCAGTGGAAGGACGCCGAGCGCGCCGAGTTGCTGGCCACTGCCGACGAGTCGCTCGACCAGCTGACCCGCCTGGTGAACAACCTGCTGGACATGAGCCGGCTGCAGGCCGGCGCGCTGGCGGTGCACCCGGCACCGGTCGGAGTCGACGACGTGCTGCCCGCCGTCCTCGCCGAGCTCGGACCCGCCAGCCTCGCGGTGCAGTTGCGGCTGCCCGACGACCTGCCCGAGCTGTACGCCGACCCGGTCCTGCTCGAACGCATCCTGGCCAATCTGATCGGCAACGCCCTGCGGCACTCCCCGGCCGGCCGAGCGCCGCTCGTCTCCGCCAGCACCCTCGGCGACCGGGTCGAGCTCAGAGTCGTCGACCGCGGGCCCGGCGTGAGAGAAGCAGACTGGCAGCGGATCTTCGTGCCCTTCCAGCGTCTCGGCGACACCGACAACACCACCGGGGTCGGGCTGGGCCTCGCCCTGTCCCGCGGCCTGGCCGAAGCCATGGGCGGCACGCTGGAGCCGGAGAACACCCCCGGCGGAGGACTCACCATGGTGCTGTCGCTGACGGCCGCGGCCGTCCCGGCGCCCCCCCGGCCCGAGGAGGTGGTGGAGGGATGAGTGTCGTCCTGCTCGTCGACGACGAGCCACAGCTGCTGCGGACCCTGCAGATAACCCTGACCGCCCGCGGCCACGAGGTCCACACCGCGGCCACCGGGCGTCGGGCGATCGCCGAGGCGACCAGCCGGCCGCCGGATCTCGTGGTCCTCGACCTTGGCCTGCCCGACATCGACGGCGCCGAGGTGATTCGCCGGCTGCGCGAGCGCAGCACCGTGCCGATCATCGTCCTGTCCGGACGGACGTCCGGTGGCGAGAAGGTCGCGGCGCTCGACGCCGGCGCGGACGACTACATCACCAAACCCTTCGGCATCGAGGAGCTGCTCGCCCGCATCCGGGCGGTGACGAGGCGAGCTGCGGCCGACGACCCTGCGCCGCCGTTCGAGTTCGGGGGCTATCAGATCGACCTCGACGCCCGGCGCGTGTCCGCGGCGCCCGACCGGGGCGGCCGCGCGGACGTGCGGCTCACCCCCACCGAATGGCGACTGCTCGACGCCCTGGTCCGCCACCCGGGGAAGCTCGTCGCCCGTCAGCAGCTCATCACCGAGGTGTGGGGGCCGGTCGGTTCGGAGGACAGCTCGTCCTTGCGCTTCTATCTCAGCCGGCTGCGTCGCAAGCTGGAGCCCGACCCGAGCCGGCCCCGCCACCTGATCACCGAGCCCGGGATGGGCTACCGCTTCCAGCCGTGAGCCGGTCCCGGAGGCATCGCCGCCTACGCATCACCCCGATCAGCGGGCTTGGCGGAGCCCGAACCGCACGCCCTGATCGTCGTCGCACTCAACCCAGCGGCCGAAGTCGCCGGAGTCGTTGACCTCGCCGGCCACGGCGCCACCCAGCTCGGCCACCCTGGCCATGCTCGCCTCCAGATCGTCGACGCTGAAGAACACCTCCAGCAGCGCGGCCCGGTCCTCACCGTGGATGCCGATGTCCATCGAGCCGGTGTGCGCGATGCCGCCGCTGCCCATCGCCTCGACCGGCCAGCCGAACAGTCCCGAGTAGAACCGCCCGGCGCGGCCGGCGTCGGGCACGCCGAGTTCGATGAAGGACGGTTCCCCGGCCATGGTCACTCCTTCGCGATCGTCAGGATGCGCGAACCGTACGCCCGGCTCCCGGCGGGGAGCGTCGCGCTCAACGCCTCCCGAATCGGTTCCGGTCAGCCGCGATCGAGTCGAGGCGCGACGAGGTAGGACACTGTGTCATTGGTCGTGTCAGGCGCGTGTCAGGCGCATGTCAGGCCGGGCGCCGATGATAGCTGCATGACAAGCACAGCGATTGCCGCATCAGGCCTGCGGGACCGCGAGCCCGCGATCCGCGTGCAGAGCATGGAAAAGTCCTACAAGGAGTTGCACGTCCTTCGAGGCGTGAACTTCGAGGTGGCGCCGGGCAGCATCTTCGCCCTTCTCGGCTCGAACGGAGCGGGCAAGACCACGATCGTGAGAATCCTGTCCACACTGCTGAGACCAGACGCCGGTAGCGCGACCGTCAATGGATTCGACGTCACGAAGGACCCGCTCCGAGTTCGAGAATCCATCAGTCTGACCGGTCAGTTCGCCGCGGTCGATGAGATCCTCTCCGGTCGCGAGAACCTGGTGCTGGTCGCCAGGTTGCGGCATCTGAAAGCACCCGGCACGGTGGCGGATGATCTTCTCGCACGCTTCGACCTCACCGATGCAGCATCCCGAAAAGTGTCCACGTATTCAGGAGGCATGCGCCGTCGCCTGGACATCGCCATGAGCCTGATCGGGCAGCCGCCGGTGATCTTCCTCGATGAACCGACCACGGGGCTCGACCCCGAGGCACGCATCGAAGTGTGGCAGGTCGTTCAGGAGCTCGCCAAGCAGGGGACCACCGTTCTGCTCACCACGCAGTATCTCGACGAGGCTGAGCAACTCGCAGATCGGATCGCCATTCTTCATCAGGGACGCATCATCGCGAACGGGACCCTCGCCGAACTCAAGCGACTCCTCCCCCCGGCGAAGGTCGAGTATGTCGAGAAGCAGCCGACCCTGGAGGACATCTTCCTCAGGCTCGTGGGGAGCGACGGCAAGGACGAGTCAAGGAAGGCCCAGTCATGAGCACATACTTCTTGGGAGACACGGCCGTCTTGACGGGCCGCTCCCTGCGTCACATCACCCGCAGTATGGACACGATCATCACGACCGCCATCACGCCGATCGCCATCATGCTGCTGTTCGTCTACGTGCTCGGCGGCGCAATCGAGACAGGCACCGACAACTACGTCAACTACCTGCTGCCCGGAATCATGCTGATCGCGATCGCGTCGGGCATCGCGTACACCGCCGTTCGGTTGTTCACCGACATGCAGAGCGGCATCTTCGAGCGATTCAACTCCATGCCGCTCGCACGATCGTCCGTGCTATGGGCACATGTTCTGACCTCGCTGGTTGCCAACGGGCTCTCGGTCGTGATCATCGTGCTGGTCGGCCTTGTCATGGGATTCCGCACATCGGCGAGCCCACTGGCATGGCTCGCTGTTGCCGGGATCCTGGCGCTGTTCACCCTGGCGCTCACTTGGATCGCCGTCATCGCCGGCCTGTCAGCGAAGTCCGTGGACGGTGCCGCCGGATTCTCCTATCCGCTGATCTTCCTGCCGTTCATCAGTTCGGCTTTCGTCCCCACGGATACCATGCCGGGTCCCGTGCGCTTCTTCGCCGAGAACCAGCCGGTCACCTCGATCGTTAACACGATTCAGGACCTGTTCGCACGACAGCCGGTCGGCAGCGACATCTGGATCGCTCTCGCATGGTGCCTCGGCATCCTCGTTCTCGCCAACGTCTTCGCCATGACCGTCTACCGGCGCAAGGTCAGCTAGAGGGCGTATCGGACAAGCTCCCCTCGGCCTCGCAGCGAGCCGGGGAGAGCATGGCCGGTCGCGTGACCCCAGGAGCACTCGATCGGCGAACTTCGCCGCCGACTCGATCACGTGCGGGCCGGGACGCCCGTCGGGGTACTGTCATCATCACCAAGGCCGGTGCCCGCGACGCCAGGTCGGTCCGGCGAGTGGAGGTCGATGTTGAGCTTTCCCGACCCGACGCCTGCCTCTTCCTCCCGTTCCAACCTCGGCTCCCAGGCCGTCACCGGTCCGGCCCGCCCCCGACCGAACGACGTCGATCTGCCGTCGCTGTTGGTGGACCTGCTGACCGCCAAGGACGCGGTTGCCCACGACGCGACCCCGGGACGCAACCACCAGCCGTCCCCCGGCCGGGCGAGACTGCTCGCCTGCATGGAGGCGTACTCCGCCGCGCTGACCGCGCGGCGGCTGCCGATACCACCACGGCTGCGCGATGACCTGCGGCTGCACCGCGCCCTCTACTCGGCTGACGCCGACGAGACGCCACGACCCCCTTACCCGAGGGGCGTGAGCGGTCGGCTACGCCACTGAGCGGCCGAGGGCTTCGAGCGGGAAGCGGCGCCCCGGGGGCACCGTCGGGCGTGAGCGCTGACAGCGGCAAGGGTCGTTCCAGCCATGATGTCGTAATCGTCCGCTGAGAGCCCGGTCACCCGTGACGGGTGAGGATTCCGGATCGGGCCCGACCAATGAGCGGTCGGAAGACGCCGGCGGTGCCCTGCGAGCGGAGGGACGCTCCAGCGGTTCATTCGGAGACGGTGGAGGGCCGTTGGGTCGCCGGGTCAGCGGGCCAGGAAGTGCCAGCCCAGCCATGTCCAGCTGAGCACGATCGCGAGCCGGGCCGGCGTCGGCAGCCGCAGCGCGTCCAGCAGTTCACCGGGCCGGACGAGCCCGAGCCTGCCCTTGTGCCCGGCCAGCGTGAGCGCTGCCGCGACCATGCCCAGAACGGCGAACCCGGCGATTGTCAGGATGCGGACGGTCACCGGCGCACCACCCACCAGCCCGCATACAGCCAGGCGCACCAGGCGACGAACCGCCCGGGCCCGCCATCTGTGACCGGGTCGAGGAGCAGCGACAGCGTCGGAAACTCCGGCGAAGCGACGTCGTACGCGGGCTGATGCAACCAGGCGGCCAGCTCCAGGACGGCGCCGAGCACCACCAGCACCGCCCATGCCGCTGCCGTGCGGCGCCGGCCCGGATCGGTCGCGGGCGTCCGCGAGCCGAGGCCGGGTCTTCGCCGGATGGCCAGAACGAGCACCACCGTCGCCGGCACCGCCACGGCGACCGCGGCGACCACACTCAGCGGCGGTGTCAACGACGCGGCGGCGGCGTAGAGGGCCGCGACCGCGAGCGTCCCGCGGCGCCGGCCGGCCACTGCTACATCATGCCCGCAGAAGCCCTCGTCCTCCGTGCTGGCCGTCCTGGCGATCGAAGCTGCCGCGGTGGATGGCTCGGGGTTCGATGATGCCGAACCGGACCTCGACGAGGATCACCACGACGCCGAGCCGGGTGCTCACACAGCGAAACTTGTTCCTACCTGCCGCGTCGCCTATACACGGGGTGAGGCCGACGTCGTCCCCGAGATCGGAGCTGTCCCGCATGGGCTCGCGCATTCGCGTCACGTATGCGACCTTGTCCGCCGACAACGAGGACCTGCACACCGCGTACGAGGAGGGCCTGCAGGTCGCCAGGTCCTGGCTCGGGACGACGATTCCGGTCCGGGTCGGGACGTCCGAGCGGACGTCCGGTCCCACCTTCGAGGTGACCAGCCCGGGCGATCTCTCGGTCCGGCTGTGCACCGCTCACGAGGCCACCGCCGCGGACATCGACGACGCCGTGGCCGCCGCCAGGACCTCGAGCTGGCGGCACACGCCGTGGCCGGAGCGGGTCGCCGTGCTGCGCCGGGCCGCCGACCTGATCAGCGACCGGTCGGCCGAGCTGGCCGCGCTGATGAGCATGGAGGTCGGCAAGAACCGGCTGGAGGCGCTGGGCGACGTCGAGGAGTCGGCGGTCTTCTTCCGCTACTACTCGCAGCAGGTCGAGGACAACGACGGCTTCGACAAGCCGATGGAGCGGCTCTCGGACGCGGAGATCACCAGCAGCGTGCTCCGGCCGTACGGGGTGTGGGCCGTGATCGTCCCGTTCAACTACCCGATGGCGCTGGCCGCCGGGCCGACCGCGGCGGCGCTGGTGGCCGGCAACACCGTGCTGATCAAGCCGAGCCCGCAGGGCACCTTCAGCGCGGCCAAGCTGCACGAGTGCCTGCTGGAGGCGGGTGTGCCGGCCGACGCCGTGCACCTGCTGCCCGGCGGCGACGAGGTCGGCAAGATGCTGGTCGCGCACCCGGGCGTCGACGGGCTGACCTTCACCGGCTCGTACGAGGTCGGCATGACGATCGAGCGCAGCTTCCTCACCGACTTCCCGAAGCCGATCATCGCCGAGATGGGCGGCAAGAACCCGACCGTGGTCTCCCGGCACGCGGACGTGGCCGCCGCCGCCCTGGGCGTGGCCCGCTCGGCGTTCGGCCTGTCCGGACAGAAGTGCTCGGCCTGCTCCCGGGTGTACGTCGAGCGCGAGGTGTACGACGCCTTCCTCGACGCGCTGGCCGAGCGGGCCCGGACGCTGGTGGTCGGCGAGCCGACCGAGCGCAGCACGTACCTCGGGCCGGTGATCGACGCCGAGGCCGTGCAGCGCTTCACCGACGCCGTCGAGCACGCGCGCAAGGACGGCCGGGTGGTGGCCGGCGGCGAGGCCGCCCCGGACGGCGAGGGCCGGCCCGAGGGTTACTACGTCGCCCCGACCGTGGTCACCGACCTGCCGACCGACGACCGGCTGTTCACCGACGAGCTGTTCGTGCCGCTGGTCGCGGTGGCGCCGGTCGACTCGCTGGACGAGGCGATGACGCTGGCCAACGGCTCCCACCTCGGCCTGACCGCCGGCTTCTTCTCCGCCGACGACGCCGAGGTGGAGCGGTTCCTCGACACCGTCGAGGCCGGGGTCGTCTACGTCAACCGGCCGGCCGGCGCCACGACCGGCGCCTGGCCCGGCGTGCAGCCCTTCGGCGGCTGGAAGGGCTCCGGCAGCGCCGGCAAGGCCGGCGGCGGCCTCTACTACGTCCAGCAATACCTGCGCGAGCAGTCCCGAACGGTGGTGACGCAGTGACCTCGACCTTCCCGGCCCCCGCGTGGTGGGACCCGACCCGCCCGGTCCCGGACGTGCGGACCGAGCTGCCCGGGCCGCGCGCCCGCGAGGTGCTCGCCGCCGACGCGGCCGTGACCAGCCCGTCGCTGCCCCGGGCGTACCCGCTGGTGCCGCGGCGCGGCCACGGCGCGGCGCTGGAGGACGCGGACGGCAACCTGTTCCTCGACTTCAACGCCGGCATCGCGGTCAACTCGACCGGCCACTCCCATCCGCGGGTGGTGGCGGCCGTGCGCGAGCAGGCCGAGGACCTGCTGCACTACTCGGCCAGCGACTTCTACCTGCCGATCTACTCGCAGATGTGCGCGGCGCTGGCCGAGGTCGCGCCGATGTCCGGGCCGACGCGGGTGTTCCTCACCAACTCCGGCGCCGAGGGCGTCGAGGGCGCGCTCAAGCTGGCCCGTTACGCCAGCGGCCGGCCGTACGTGATCGCCTTCCACGGCGCCTTCCACGGCCGGACGTACGGCGCGGTCAGCCTGACCGCGTCGAAGGCCAAGTACCACACCGGCTTCGGGCCGCTGCTGCCCGGCGTCCTGCACGCGCCGTACGCGTTCGCGCAGCGCGACCCGCAGACCGGCGAGCGCAGCCACGACCCGGAGCAGACCTTCGACTACCTGGAGAACGTGCTGTTCCGGCACCATGTCTCCCCGACCGAGGTGGCCGCGGTCTTCGTCGAGCCGATCCAGGGCGAGGGCGGCTACATCGTGCCGCCGGTCGAGTGGCTGGTCCGGCTGCGCGAGCTGTGCGACCGGCACGGCATCCTGCTGGTCGCCGACGAGGTGCAGTCCGGCATGGGCCGCACCGGCAAGATGTGGGCGATCGAGCACGCCGGGGTCGAGCCGGACGTGCTGATCACGGCCAAGGGCCTGGCGTCCGGGCTGCCGCTGGGCGGGTTCGTGGCCCGGGCCGAGCTGATGGAGACGTGGGGCGCCGGCGCGCACGGCTCGACGTACGGCGGCAGCCCGGTGCCGTGCGCGGCCGGGCTCGCGACGCTGGAGACCATCCGCGCGGAGGGCCTGCTGGCGCACGCGACCGAGGTCGGCGACTTCCTGCTGAGCCGGCTGGCCGAGCTGCCCGGTCGCTTCCCCGGTCTGGTCACCGACGTGCGCGGGATCGGGCTGATGATCGGCGTCGAGTTCCGCACCGCCGAGCAGGCCGAGGCCGCGCAGCAGGGCTCGTTCGAGCGCGGGCTGCTGGTGCTGGAGTGCGGCGAGACGACGGTCCGGATGTCGCCGCCGCTGGTGGTCAGCCTGGACCAGGCGAAGACGGCGCTGGATCTCTTCGGCGCGGTGCTGGCCGAGCTGGCGGGGTGAGCGCGCAGCGCGAACCGGGCGAGGCCAGGCCGCCCGCGGCCGCGCGGGAGACCCGGTGAGCGGGCACGTCTTCGCCCGGTCCCCCCGGGCCGACCTGCCGGTCGCGGTCAGCGGGACCGGCGCCGAGGTCGTCGACGCCGCCGGCCGGCACTACCTGGACGGCTCCGGCGGCGCGATCGTCGTCGGGATCGGGCACGGCGTCACCGAGGTGGTCGACGCGATCGCCGAGCAGGGCCGTCGGATCTCCTACGTCCACGGCACGGCGTTCCGGTCCGAGTCGGTCGAGGCGTACGCGGACGAGCTGGCCACGGTGCTGCCGCTGGACGACGCCCGGGTCTACCCGGTCTCCGGCGGCAGCGAGGCGGTCGAGACGGCGCTGAAGATGGCCCGGGCCTACCACCTGTCCCGGGGGGAGGACCGGCACGTGGTGGTGTCCCGGCAGGGCTCGTACCACGGCAACACCCGCGGGGCACTGGACGCCTCGGGCCGGCCCGGCCTGCGGGCGCCGTACCTGCCCTGGCTGGGGGCGGGACTGCACACGAGCACGCCGTACGAGTACCGCTGCCCGTTCCCCGACACCCACCCTGTGGGCTGCGGCGCCCGGCACGCCGCCGAGCTCGAGCGCACCATCCTGGCCGCGGGGCCCGTCGCGGCCTTCATCGCGGAGCCGGTCGCCGGCGCGGCGCTCGGTGCCTGCGTGCCGCCGGCGGACTACTGGCCGGCCGTCGCCGAGGTCTGCCGCCGGCACGGGGTGCTGCTGATCGCCGACGAGGTGATGACCGGCTTCGGCCGGACCGGCCGGTGGTTCGCCTGCGAGCACTGGGACGTGCGGCCGGACATCGTCGTCGCGGCCAAGGGCGCGTCCTCCGGTTACTGGCCGCTCGGGTTCGCGGCCAGCACCGGCGCCGTGTACGACACCATCGCCGCCGGCGGGTTCACCCACGGCTTCACCAACTCCCACCACCCGGTCGGCGCCGCGGCCGGGCTGGCCGTCCTGCGGGTGCTGCGCGAACGCGGCCTCGTTCAGGCCGCCGAGAGGCAAGGAGCACGACTCGACGCCGCCCTGCGCGCGGAGCTGGCCGGGCATCCCGCGGTCGGCGACATCCGCGGCATCGGGATGCTGCGCGCGGTGGAGTTCGTGGCCGACCGTTCGGACCGCACGCCGTTCCCGCGCGCCGAGAAGGTGACCGAGCGGATCGTCGCCGCCTGCGCGGACAACGGCGCGCTGGTCTACTCCTCGACCGGCGGCGCGAACGGGACGGACGGCGACCTCATCCTCTTCGGCCCACCGCTCGTCATCGCCGACGCTCAGGTCGACGAGCTCGTACTGCGCTGCGGAAAGGCGATCCGAGGCGTCCTCTGACGCGGGGCGCCCGGTCAGGGTGCGGCGGGGACCGGCTCGGGGTCGGCGGCGACCGCGTCGGCCGGGGCGTTCCGGCGGGACAGGGCGAGGCCGGCGAACAGCGGTACGGCGACGGCGAGCAGCGCCGCCGGCACCAGCGCGACCCGGTAGACCGTGACCCGCAGCTGGCCGGCGAGCAGCCGCGCCGCGACCGGGTCGGACGGGGGGCCGAGCGCGGTCGCGACGTACTGGGCCCAGAGCACCCCGACGTCGAGCGCGACGACCGCGGCCACGAAGACCACCAGCCGCCCGTGGCCGGCGCGGACGGCCAGCACCGCGGCCGGCACCAGGGCGACCAGCAGCACCAGCCCCCAGCCGGGGCCGCCCGGCCACTGCCGGACCATGCTGCGGGCCACGGTCCCGGCCCAGGGCAGCACCTCGCGCAGGTGGCCGCCGGACAGCGTGGTGCCGTTGGCGACCCAGCTGCTCAGGTGGTGCTCGCGGGCGTACGCCTGCCAGGGCACGAAGCCCACCAGGACCGCGGCCGTCCCGGCCAGCAGCACGGGCAGCCGCCGGCCGGCGGCGAGCCCGAGGGCGACCAGCAGCGCGCTGCCGGCGAACAGCAGCCCCTCGGCCTTGGTGCCGATCGCCCCGGCCGCGAGCAGCGCCGCCGCGGCCAGCCACGGCCCGCCGGACGCGGGGCGGCTCAGCCAGAGCGCCAGCACCAGCGCCAGGCCGAGCCCGTACCCGAGCAGCGGCAGGTCGGCCATCAGCTGCAGCGACTGCGTCGACAGCACGGTCGGCAGCGACAGCACGAGCAGGACCGACAGCACGGCGGCGGCGGCGCCGGCGAGCCGGGTGAGCACCGCGCCGGCGACCGCGACCGTGGCGCCGACCAGCGCGGCCACGGCCACGTGCGCGGCGGCGTCGGTCGGGTGGCCGGCCCAGCCGTCGCACCAGGCGAACAGCGCCGGCAGGAACAGCGGGTACTCCTGGTGCTGGTAGCCGGTCGCGGTGTCGGCGAACACGGCCGGGTCGAGCCGGCCGAGCTGGGACAGCATCCGGGCCCGCAGCATCCAGATCGCGTACTCGTCGTTGCTGCGGGTCGGGATGCCGGCCGAGCGGGTGGCCACGAGGAGGGTGACCGCGAGGGCGAGCACCGCGGACGCGGCGTCGCCGAGCCTGACCTCCCGCCGCCCCGGGCCGTCCGGCTCCTGCTCCGGCCGGGCGTGCTCGGGCGCCGGGCGACCCAACCGCGCCCGGAGCGCCCCACCGCGCAACCGGCGCGGGACCGGCACCAGGCCGGCCAGCGCGACCAGGCCGAGTGCGGGCGCCAGCACCGGCAGCGGCCGGGTCGGGGCGCCGAGCACGCCGACCAGCGTGGTCAGCACGCCGAGCGCGGCCACCCCGGCGAACCAGGACAGCCCGGCGGCCGCGGTCGGGCCGTACGCGGCGAGCGGCCACCGGCCGGTGACCAGCCGGAGCACGCCGTGCCCGGCCAGCAGCACCAGCAGCCCGGCGGCGGTGACCGCGGCGGTGGTCACCGGCGGACCAGCGTCCAGGCGCCGGACCGGGCGACCAGGGTCGTCCCGGGCGGCAGCGGATCCGGTGGGGCGACCCGGGCGTACAGCGTCCAGCTGGCGTCCGGGGCGCAGGTCATCGGATGCGGGACCAGCGCGTACGCCAGCCAGTAGTAGGTGAGCCCGGTCGCGGCGTAGCCGCAGACCCCCGGCTGGCCGGAGGTCCGGTTGTCCAGCCGGGAGACCGCGGTGACCGGCTGCACCACCCGCACCGGCTCGCGCGCCGGCACCGTGCGCCGGACCAGGGCGAGAAACTCCGTGCCCGCGGTGCCGATCGAGCCCTGCACCGGGATCGAGTCGACCACCGGCGTCGCCCGCCCGGCCGCGGCCGTCCCGCCCTGCCGGGACAGCTCCCCGGGCAGCCGGGCCAGCGCCAGCACCGCGGCCAGCACCAGCAACCCGGCCGCCACCGCCCGCACCCCCCGCCCGGGGCCCCGACCGGTGGGAGCGGTCACCGCTGCCGGCGGTCACGCCAGCGTCGCGCGGCCGCCACCGCGGGCCGCGCCCCCGGCACGCGGCCGGCCGCCGCCCGCAGCCGCGGCTGGGCCCGCAGCCACTGCACCGGGTTCGCCGGCGCCGCGGCCACCGCCTCCTCCGCCGCGACGGCCCGCTCGGCCTGCGCGGCCGCGGACTGCTCGGCCGCGCCGGCCCGGTCGGCCGTGGCGGCCAGGTCGCGCCGGGCGCCGGCCAGCTCGCGCGCGGCGACGTCGAGGCGCTCGTACAGGACCGCCATCATCGTGTCGGGGTAGTAGCGGCCGCCCTCGGCGGTGGCCCGCCGCTCCCGCTCCTGTTCGGCCGCGGTCCAGGCGGCCAGCTGCGCCTGGTCGTCGAGCGCGGCCTTGCGCGGCCGCGCGATCACGTACCCGAACAGCGTGTTGGCCTCCGGGTCCGCGTCCGTGTACGCGGCGTCCGCCGCGAGCACCTGCTCGACCGCGTCCGCCACCTCGTCCTCGGGCCGGCCGAAGATCGCCTTGTTGAACGTGAGCACCGGGTAGGCCACGCCGCCGCCGAGGGCCCGGAAGTGGTCGATCTCGAAGTATCGCCGCAGCATCGGCATGATCAGCTCGGCGTGGATCGCCTCGGTCGGGTCGCTGACCAGCATCGTCGGCAGGTGCGGGTAGCCGAGGTCGTTGCGCAGCCCGGCCGGCAGCGCCTCGTTGGCCAGGAACGCGGCCTCCCACTGGGCCGTCGGGTACTGGTTGCGGTGGGCGCCGAGGTAGTCGAACGACACGAACAACCCGTCGGCGGGCAGCAGCTCGGCGATGCTGCGGAAGACCTTGTCGACGTACGCGACGTGGTGCCCGGCCGCGTGGTTGACCACCAGGTCGAACCCGTCCTCGGGCCACGCCGCGGTGTTGGTGTCCAGCTGCGCGTACCGCAGCGGCAGGCCGGCCTTGGCCGCCTCGGCCCGCGCGGTCTCCAGCAGGTCCTCGGCGTAGTCGACCCCGACCGCCTCCTTGACCAGCCCGGCCGCGACCAGCCCGCGCTCGACCCAGCCGTTGCCGCAGTTGAGCACCAGCGCCTTCGCGAACGTGCGGCCGGTGGACGTGGCCAGGTGCTCGGACCAGGACACGGCGGGGTCCCCGCTGGCCCGGCGGTTCATGTACCGCTGGACCGCGGCGAGGTCGTTCCAGTAGCCGGAGTGGTAGTAGACGCTGCTGTCGGTGGCGACGGTGCCGGCCGGACCGTCGGGCGCGCTCGGGGTCGCTGACACCATTCCTCCACCTGGACGCCACCGCCCCGGGACGGGTCCCGGGCCGGGCTCGGGCCACCCTAGCGCGGGCCTCCGCCGGCGCCGTACCGGCGCCGGGAGGCCGAGTCGGGCCTCAACGCACCGTGACCGTCCCTATACTCACCGCCGTGAACCGGGGGTGTACGTGACGGCGCTGGGGGAGGTCGTCGGCTCGCGCGAGCTGCTGTGGAACCTCACGCTGCGGGAGCTGCGCGCGAAGTACAAGCGGTCGGTGCTCGGCTGGTCCTGGTCGCTGGTCAACCCGCTGGTCACGATGGCGCTGTTCACGGTCGTGTTCGGGGTGGTGCTGCGGGCCGACCCCGACCGCGGCGACCCCAGCGGGCTCGACGTGTTCGCGCTCTGGCTGCTCTGCGGCCTGCTGCCGTGGAACTTCCTGGCCACCACGCTGTCCGGCGGCGCCGGCGCGCTGGTCGGCAACGGCAACCTGATCAAGAAGGTGTGGTTCCCGCGGGAGACGCTGGTCGGCGCGACGGTCGGGGCCAACCTCGTCACGCTGGTGCTGGAGCTGGCCGTGCTCACCGCGGCGGTCACGGTCGCCGGCAACCGCACCGCCGTGCTCTGGCTGCCCGGCGTCGTGGTGGTCACCGCGATGCTCGTGCTGTTCGTGCTCGGGATCGCGCTCGCGGTGTCGGTGCTCAACGTCTACTTCCGGGACACCGAGCACTTCCTCGCGATCGTGCTGCAGGTCTGGTTCTACGCCAGCCCAGTGGTCTACCCGGCCGCGCTGGTACGCGGGCACGTCCCGCCGGCGGTCTTCGCGGCGTACGAGGCCAACCCGTTCGCCCGGTTCGCCGGTGCGTACCGGAACCTGCTCTACGACCTGCGCTGGCCGCCGGTCGGCTCGGTGCTGCTGCTCGCGGCGTACGCGGCCGTCTCGCTCGTGCTCGGCTGGCTGGTCTTCCGCCGCCTGTCCGCCCGGCTGGCGGAGGAACTGTGAGCACCGGGCCGGCGGCGGTGCGGGTCGAGGCACTGTCCAAGCGGTTCCGGATCTACCACGAGCGCAACCAGTCGCTGAAGGCCGCGGTGATGCGCCGCGGCCGGGCCTCGTACGAGGAGTTCTGGGCGCTGCGGGACGTCTCGCTCGAGGTCCCGGCCGGGGTCACGTACGGGCTGGTCGGGGAGAACGGCTCGGGCAAGAGCACGCTGCTCAAGTGCATCGCCCGGATCCTGGTGCCGGACGCCGGCCGGGTCGTCACCGACGGCAAGGTCGCCGCGCTGCTGGAGCTCGGCTCGGGGTTCCACCCGGAGCTGTCCGGCCGGGAGAACGTCTTCCTCAACGGCTCGATCCTCGGCCTGTCCACCGCCGAGATCACCCGCCGGTTCGACGACATCGTCGGCTTCGCCGGGCTGGAGCGGTTCATCGACAGCCCGGTGAAGAACTACTCCAGCGGCATGTACGTCCGGCTCGGCTTCTCGGTCGCCATCAACGTCGACCCCGACGTGCTGCTCGTCGACGAGGTGCTCGCGGTCGGCGACGAGGCCTTCCAGCGCCGGTGCGCGGAGAAGTTCTCCGACCTGCGCCGGTCCGGCAAGACGATCGTGCTGGTCAGCCACGCGATGGGGCAGCTGCGCAACCTGTGCGACCAGGTCGCCTGGCTCGAGCAGGGCGCGGTCAAGGAGCTCGGGGCGCCCGGCGACGTCGTCGACGACTACGTGGGCGGCACCCTGGCCGAGCGCGACCCGGATCCGGAGCAGGCCGGGGCCGGCGAGCACCGCTGGGGCTCCGGCGAGGTCAGGGTCGAGCGGCTGGAGCTGCTCGACGCGGCCGGCCGGCCGACCACGGTCGTCGCGACCGGCGACGCGGTCACCGTCCGGCTGCACTGGGCGGCCCGGGAGCCGGTCGAGCGGCCGGTGTTCGGGGTCGCGGTGCACTCGCTGGCCGGCGTCGAGGTGACCGGCCCGAACACCCGCGACGCCGACCTGGTCCCGGACAAGGTCGACGGTTCCGGCACGGTCGAGCTGCACGTGCCGAGGCTCCTGCTGCTGCCCGGCACCTACGACCTGTCCGGGGCCGTGTACGACGTCACCCGGCAGCACCCGTACGACCACCGGCACCGGGCGTACCGGTTCGACGTGCGGCCCGGGCAGCCGCGCGAGGAGCACGGCCTGACCTCCCTGGGCGGTCGCTGGGCCCTGGAATGAGGCGCGGGCCGGCCCTGGGCCGAGGCTCCGCCGGCGGGTCTGGTTGGCTGCCGGCCGTGGGAACCAGGGTCGTGCTCGACGCCACTCCGTTGCTCGGTCCGCGGACCGGCGTCGGCCGGTACGTCGAGCACCTGATCCGCGAGCTGGCCAGGCTCGACTCGCTGGAGCTCGTCGCGACCGCGTTCACGCTGCGCGGGGCCGGCGCGCTGCCGGCCGCGGTGCCGCCCGGGGTGCGGGTGCGGCACCGGCCGGCGCCGGCCCGGGCGCTGCAGGCGGCCTGGGGCCGGCTGGAGCTGCCGCCGGTGGAGTGGCTGGCCGGCCGGGCGGACGTGGTGCACGGGACGAACTTCGTGCTGCCGCCGCTGCGCCGGGCCGCCGGCGTGGTCACCGTGCACGACCTGTCGTACCTGCGGTTCCCGGAGACGGTGGCCGCCGCGTCGCTGCGCTACCGGACGCTGGTGCCGCGCGGGCTGCGCCGGGCCGCGGCGGTCCTGACCCCGTCGGAGGCGGTCGCCGCCGAGGTCAGGGCCGAGTACGGGCTGGGCGACCGGGTGCTGGCCACCCCGCTCGGGGTGGACGCGGGCTGGTTCGACGCCGCCCCGATGCCCGCGGCCGAGCTGGCCGCCCGCGGCCTGCCCGAGCGCTACCTGCTGTTCGTCGGCAACGTCGAGCCGCGCAAGGGCCTGCCCGCCCTGCTCGGCGCGCTCCGGCTGCTGCACGAGGACGACCCGGGCACCCCGCCGCTGGTGCTGGCCGGGCCGCCCGGCTGGGGGCCGGCGCTGGAGACCGCGGCGCTGCCGGCCGGCGCGGTGGTCTCGGCCGGCTACCTCGACACCGCCGAGCTGCGCCGGCTCGTCGCCGGGGCGGCGCTGCTGGCGTACCCGTCGGTGTACGAGGGGTTCGGGCTGCCGCCGCTGGAGGCGTTCGCGGCCGGGGTGCCGGTGGTCGCCAGCGACCTCCCGGTGGTCCGCGAGGTGACCGGCGAGCTGGCCGCGCTGGCCCCGGTCGGCGACGCCGTGGCGCTGGCCGCCGCGGTGCGGGCCACCCTGGCCGACCCGGGTGACGCCGCCGCCCGCCGGGCCAGGGCCCGCGGGTTCACCTGGACCGCCTGCGCCGCCCGCACCGCCGAGGCGTACCAGCTGGCTAGGGCTTCCTAGCCGCCAGCAGGTAGCCGAGGCTGGCGACCTTCGCCGGACCGGACAGCCGGGTCGAGACCCGCGACCGCACGGCCTCCTGCGGCGCGGCCAGCGCGAGCCGGACAGCCGCGTTGTCGATCAGGAAGCCGAGCGGGCCGAGCAGCCGGGCCACCACCCGGACCGCCCGGCCGGCCGCGAGCACCGCGTAGTGCGCGACCATCAGCACCGGGCCGCCCTGCGCGGCCAGGTCCAGCACCTGCAGCCCGTGCCGGCTGGCCAGCCCGGCGATCCCGTAGTGGGTGAACCGGCCGAAGTCGTACGGCGCCTCATGCGTCGGGTACAGGAACGGCACGGTGACCAGCGCGTGCCCGCCCGGCCGCAGCACCCGGGCGATCTCGCTCATCGCCCGCTCGACGTCGCCGACGTGCTCGAGCACCTGCGTGCACAGCACCGTGTCGAAGCTGCCGTCCGCGAACGGCAGCGGCTCGCCCAGGTCGACCACCACGACGCCGGGGACCGGCGCCGCGTCGACCGGGACGACCTCGTCGACCAGCGGGGCGTACCAGGCCCGGAACGGCTGGTTGCCGCAGCCGAGGTCCATCAGCCGGCCGCGCACCCGGGGCGCCTGGCTCGCCAGCCAGCGGCCGACGGCCGCACCGGGCAGCAGCGAGGACGTGCTGGCCCGGTCCGAGTACGGCACGCCGCCGACGACCCGCGCCGCCCCCTGCCGGTGCCGCAGCCGCAGGCTCTCGGTCATCCCCGTCCCTCCACTGTGACGCCGGACGGAGCGTAGCGGACGCTGCGTGACGGATCGCTGACGGCGTGTAGGCTCCGCCGTCATGTCGGCTCCCGAGCGCGCCAAGCAGCTGGCCTACTCAGAGCTCCAGTCCAAGATGCTCGTCGAGGACGAGCGGCGGGCGAAGGGCGGCAAGATCGTCGCGGTGCTCGCGCACTTCCTCGGCCGGCCCGACCTCACCGGCCTGCGGGTGCTCGACCTCGGCTGCTCCACCGGCTTCATCGCCGACGAGCTGCGGCACGCCGGCGCGCTGGTCACCGGGGTGGACATCGACGAGCCCGGGCTGGCCCGGGCCAGGCAGCGGTTCGGCGGGCGGATCCCGTTCGTCTGCGCCGACGGCGCGGCGCTGCCGTGGCCGTCCCGGTCGGTCGACGCGATCGTGTTCAACCACATCTACGAGCACGTGGTCGACCCGGACGCGGTGCTGGCCGAGATCCGCCGGGTGCTGCGCCCGGACGGCGTCGTCTACCTCGGGCTCGGCAACCGGCTCGGGCTCGTCGAGCCGCACTACCGGCTGCCGTTCCTGTCCTGGCTGCCGTACCGGCTGGCCGACCGGTACGTGGCCGCGACCGGGCGGGCCGAGCACTACCACGAGCGGTTCCGGACCCGGGCCGGGCTGCGGCGGCTGTGCCGGGGGCTGCGGGTGTGGGACTACACGTACACGGTGCTGGGGGATCCGGCCCGGTTCGGCGCCGGCGACATGGTGCCGGCGCGGCTCGCCGGCGCGCCGCCGGTCCTGTGGCGGGCGCTCGCGCCGGTGATCCCGACGTTCGTCTGGGTCGGCACCCCGGGTCCGGCCGCTCCCGGTGGCCCCGCCACCCGCGTCCGGCCCAGCCCGGTCGCCACCTGACCACCGCGGTGCCGGCTGGGGTGCGGTGCCGGCTGGGGTGCGGTGCCGGCTGGGGTGCGGTGCCGGCCGGGGGTGCGGTGCCGGCCGGGGAGGGTCAGCGGACGGCGGCGGGGGTCGGCGCGGCCGGGTGGCCGGCGCGCGCCGCGGACCAGGCCGCGGCCAGCCCGACCGCGAGCGGCGTGGTCGGCCGCCAGCCGAGCGCGCGCCCGACCAGCCCGACGTCGAGCCAGGTGTGGGCGCGGTCGAAGCCGCGGGTGGGCCGCGTCCGCAGCCGCAGCTCCGGGTCGCCGACCGCGTCCCGGACCGCGCCGGCCAGCTGTCGCAGCGACGTTGGCTCGCCGGAGCCCACGTTGAGGACCGGCGGCGGGGCCGCGGCCCGGTGCACGGCCAGCAGCGCCGCGGCGACGTCGGCGAGGTAGACGTAGTCCCGGGTCGACTCCGGGTCGCCGTACAGGGTCAGCGGCTCGCCCTCGGCGGCGGCCCGCAGCCAGTAGCCGACCACGCCCTGGCCGCTGACCGCGGGCTGGCCCGGCCCGTAGACGTTGGCGACCCGGACGGTCACCGGGTCCGGCAGCCCGGCCGCGGCCAGCGCCGCCTCCAGGCCCAGCTTCGCCCGGCCGTACGCGGTCCGCGGCCGGGTCGGCGCGGTCTCGGCGTACGGCGGCGGGACGGCCGGGTCGTACACGGTCCCGCCGGAGGACAGCAGCACGACCCGCGGCGGCCGGGCCAGCCGGCGCAGCCCGGTCAGCAGCGCCACGAACGCCTCCCGGTCGGCCCGGACCAGCTCCGGCGAGACCTCGGCCAGCGCCGGGTTGATCGCCGAGGCGAGCCAGAACACGGTCCGGGCGGCGGCCAGCCCCGGGGCCGGCGTGCCGTCCGCGGCCACGCACGGGTGCGCCCTGGTGTAGCCGACGAGCGGCAGCCCGGCCCGGCGCGCGGCCGAGGTCAGCGCCGTCCCGAGGAAGCCGCCCGCCCCGACCACGGCCACCGTTCGCCGATGCCCCCGCGCTCCAAGCACTGGCGGAGAGTAGCTGATCGATAACCTTAAGTGAGAACTGCCACCGAGAGTGTCGTGCTCGGAACTTTATGTAATATCTCGCGGTCGAGTACGCGGGCACCGAGGGGGCATGGTCGGCATGCGAGGACCGAGCACCGAAGGGACGAGGCGGCGGCTGGTCGTGCTGGCCTCGACGTACCCGGCCGCGGCCGACGACGGCACGCCCGCGTTCGTCCGCGACCTGGCCAGCCACGAGGCCCGCGAGTTCGACACGGTCGTGCTGGTGCCGCGGGTGCCGGGCGCACTCGCGGTCGAGCGGGTCGACGGCCTCGTCGTGCGGCGGTTCGGCTACTTCCCGCGCCGCTGGGAGGGCCTCGCCGACGGCGCGATCCTGGAGAACCTGCGCCGGCGCCGGACGGCCTGGCTACAGGTGCTGCCGTTCCTCGCGGCCGAGGCCCTGGCGCTGCGCCGGGCCGTCCGGACGCACCGGCCGGACGTGCTGCACGTGCACTGGGTGATCCCGCAGGGCATCGCCGCGCTGCTCGCCGGCCGCCGGGTGCCCTGGCTGGTCACCACCCTCGGCGGCGACGTGTACGGGTTGTCCGACCCGGTCAGCCGGCTGGTCAAGCGGGCCGTGCTCAGCCGGGCCGGCGCGGTGACCGCGATGAACTCCGAGATGGCCGAGCGGCTGCTCGATCTCGGCGCGCCGGCCACCCAGATCCAGGTGCTGCCGATGGGCGCCGACGTGACCGGGGTGCGGGACGGCGGCGCCGGGGTGGAGCGGGAGCCGGGCCGGATCCTGTTCGTCGGCCGGTTGGTGGAGAAGAAGGGGCTCGCGGTCCTGCTGGCCGCGCTGCGCCGGATGGGCGTGGAGGGCTGGACGCTCGACGTGGTCGGCGACGGCCCGCTGCGGGCCGAGCTGGCGGCCGCCGCGGCCGGGCTGCCGGTGCGGTTCCACGGGGCGCTGTCCCGCCGCGAGCTCGCGGTCGAGTACGCCAAGGCCGAGATCACGGTCGTCCCGTCGGTGGCCGCGTCCTCCGGCGACCAGGACGGCCTGCCGGTCGCGCTGCTGGAGGCGATGGCCGCCGGCTGTGCGGTCGTCGGCTCCCGGATCTCCGGCATCGACGCTGCGCTTGTCGACGGGGTCAGCGGGGTGCTGGTGCCGCCGGGTGACGTCGCCGCGCTCGCCGGCGCGGTCTCCGGCCTGCTGGCCGAGCCGGAGCAACGGGCCAAGCTCGGCGCCGAGGCCCGGTCGCGGGCCGAGGAGTTCTCCGTCGCGTCCGTCGGCGACCGCTACTGCGCGCTGCTGCACGAGATCGCCGCCCCGCGGCGAAGGCCGGTTCGGCCGCTTCCCGCCGGTCCGCACCGGTTCGGCGCCGGTACGGCATCGAACGCCGATCGGGGCGCCGAGTAGGGTCGGCCCGCGTGAGAGTCCTGGCGTTCGGGACGTACGACGTCCGATCGCACCCGCGGATGGGCGTGCTGATCGAAGGTCTGCGCGCCAGCGGCGACCGGGTCGTCGAGGTCAACATCCCGCTGGGACTCGCCACGGCCGACCGGGTGGCGATGCTGCGCCAGCCGTGGCGGCTGCCGGCCGGCGCGTTCCGGCTGGCCCGCTGCTGGCTGCTGCTCGCCGTGCGCGGCCGCCGGGCCTACCGGCGGGCGGCGCCGGACGCGGTGCTGGTCGGCTACCTCGGCCACTTCGACGTGCAGCTGGCCAGGCTGCTGTTCCGACGCACCATGATTGTGCTGGACCACCTCATCTTCGCCGCCGACACCGCCGTCGACCGGCGGCTGTCCAGCGCGGTGAAGGTGCGGCTGCTCGACGCGCTGGACCGGCGGGCGCTGCGCAGCGCCGACTTGATCCTGCTCGACAGCGCCGAGCACGCCGCGCTGGTGCCGGCCGAGCTGGCCGGCCGGGCGCTGGTCGTGCCGGTCGGCGCGCCGGCCGCGTGGTTCGACGCCGGGTCCGCGGCCGGCCCGCGCACCGAGCCGGAGGTGCTGCGGGTGGCGTTCTTCGGGCTGTTCACCCCGCTGCAGGGCACCCCGACGATCGGCCGCGCGCTCGGCCTGCTCGCCGACACCCCGCAGGTGCGCGCGCTGGTGATCGGCGCGGGCCAGGACCGGGCCGAGACCCGCCGGCTGGCCGGCGACAACCAGGCGGTCCAGTGGGTGGACTGGGTGGAGCCGGCCGAGCTGCCGGCCGTGGTCGCGGCGCACGACGTCTGCCTCGGGATCTTCGGGGTCGGCCCGAAGGCGCTGCGGGTGGTGCCGAACAAGGTCTACCAGGGAGCCGCCGCGGGTTGCGCGGTCGTCACCTCGGACACCCGGCCACAGCGGGAGGCGCTCGGGGACGCCGCGGTGTTCGTCCCGGCGGGTGACGCCGGCGCGCTGGCCGCGGCGCTGCGAGCGCTGGCCGAGGACCCGTCGGCGCTGGCCAAGCTGCGGGCCGCGGTACGGGACCGGGCCCGGGAACGGTTCGCGTCCGCGGTCGTGGTCACCGCCCTGCGAGACCGCCTGGCCCGACCGGCGCCCGCCGCCCCGGCCCCGGGCCC
Source organism: uncultured Actinomycetota bacterium (assembly GCA_963803135.1). Classification (GTDB taxonomy): domain Bacteria; phylum Actinomycetota; class Actinomycetes; order Mycobacteriales; family CADCTP01; genus CADCTP01. The sequence goes on from CAWDLH010000003.1 coordinate 462,850, forward strand.
GCCCGCCGCCCCGGCCTCGGGCCTGCCGGCCGTGCCGGACCCGCGGACCGAGCCGGCCGCGCGGACCGAGCCGACTGCGCGGACCGAGCCGGCCGGGCGGACCGAGCCGGCCGGGCAGACCGAGCCGACTGCGCGGACCGATCGCGGGCCGGCGGCGGACGCCGATCGCGGGCCGGCGGCGGACGCCGGTCGCGGGCCGGCGGCGGAGGCCGGGGGCAAGGGTCCGCGGCGGGGGCGGCGGTGAGCGCGGTCGCGCTGCCGCCGCTGGCCCCCCGGGCCTGGCTGCGGTGGGATCTGGTCGACCGGCTGCTGACCGAGCTGCGCCCGGCCACCGTGCTGGAGATCGGCTGCGGCCAGGGCTCGATGGGCGCCCGGCTGGCCCGGCGCGCGGACTACCTCGCCGTCGAGCCCGACCCGATCTCGTACGCGGTGGCCGAGGCGAGGGTGGCTGCCTGCGGCGGGACCGTGCTGCCGGCCGACCACACCGGCGTGCCGGCCGGCCGCCGCTACGACCTGGTCTGCGCGTTCGAGGTGCTCGAGCACCTCGACGACGACGCCGCCGCGCTGGCCGACTGGGCCTCGCTGGTCCGCCCCGGCGGGCACCTGATGCTCTCGGTGCCGGCGTTCGCCCGCCGGTTCGGCCCGATGGACGTCAGGGTCGGCCACTACCGCCGGTACGACCCGGACCAGCTGGCTGCCCGCCTGGTCGGGGCCGGCCTGGTCGACCCGCGGGTGCGGGTCTACGGCTGGCCGCTCGGCTACGCGCTGGAGGCGGTCCGCAACCGGATGGACGCCAGGCACCTCGTGCCGGCCGGCGCCCGCGAGCCGACGCCGGAGCAGCGCACCGCGGCCAGCGGCCGGCACCAGCAGCCCGGCGGTGGCCCGGTCGGCCGGGCGATCGAGCTGGCCACGCTGCCGTTCCGGCGCCTGCAGCGGCTGGCGCCGACCCGCGGCACCGGCCTGGTCGCGGTGGCCGCCCGTCCCGCCGACTGACGTGCTGCGCCGGCTGACCGGTTCCGGTAAGGAGCAACTCTTGTAACTTTCTGTCTATGGTGTGTGACCCATGGTAACTCCTGGGGCGTGTGGTATCGCGACATGGGGGAACGCCGCCGCCGACGCCTGCTCAGGTCGGCCGCCGCGGGGATGACGACGATCGCGGTGGCCGCAGGGTCCGTCGCGATCATGGTGGTGGACGCGCCCGACGCCGCGGCGGCACCCGAGGTGGTGACCCGGCCGGCGAGCGGGATCTGGATCGTCGACGGCCACGGCTTCGGGCACGGCCACGGGATGGCCCAGTACGGCGCGCGGGCGCAGGCGGCCGCCGGCCGCTCGGCCGGGCAGATCCTCGCCTTCTACTACCCGGGCACGGTGCGCCGGGGGATCGGCAACCCGGCGATCCGGGTGCTGGTCAACGACGGCGACGACCCGTTCGTGCAGCTGCGGCCGGTGCGCGGGCTGCGGGTGAGCTGGGCCGGGCACCACGTGGTGCTGCGGAAGATGACCGGCGTCCGGCGCTGGCAGATCGGCAAGTGGGGCACCACGTTCCGGCTGCGGTTCCTGATCGGCGGCTGGCACTGGTGGGGCGGCCGGCTGCCGTCCACGGTGACCGTGACCGACACCTCCGGCGTGATGCCGGTGGTCTGGAACGGCGGCGCCGCGACCGACTACCGCGGCTCGCTGGTCGTGACCCGGACCGGCAACACCTCCGCGGTGGTCAACCGGCTGCCGATGGAGTCGTACCTGCGCGGCGTGGTGCCGCGGGAGAGCCCGGCGTACTGGCCCGCCCAGGCGCTGCGGGCGCAGGCGGTCGCGGCCCGGACGTACGCGTACTCGGCCGTCCGGTCCCCGCGGTCCCGCCGGTACGACATCTGCGCGACCACCTCCTGCCAGGTGTACGGCGGGGCGGCGAACTACCGCAGGAACGGCACCCGGATCTCCGGCGAGGTGCGCAGCACGAACGCCGCGGTCGCCGCCACCAAGGGGGTCGTGCTCACCGTCCGCGGCGCGCCGATCGTGGCCCAGTACTCCTCCTCCGACGGCGGCTGGACCGCCCCGGGCGGCCGGTCGTACCTGCCCGGGAAGCGGGACCCGTACACGGCCGGCGACCCGTTCGCGAGCTGGCGGCTGCGGGTCCGGGTCGCCGACGTGGCGGCCAGGCTCGGGTTCCGGCGGCTCGACCGGCTGCAGGTCACCCGGCGGGACGGCGCCGGCGCGTTCGGCGGCCGGCTGCTGTCCGCCACGGTCACCGGGATCGACCGGGCGGGAAGGCGGCGCTCGGTCGCGGTGGGCGGGTCGAGGCTGCGCAGCGCGCTCGGCGCGCGCAGCAACTACCTGCGGCTGCGGGCCGGCTGACCCGGTTCGCCGCCGCCGGCGGTGGGTTCGGGCACGACCCGGGCCCGCCGCCGGCCCAGCGCCACGCCGATCAGCGCCGCGGTCACGTCGGCCAGCGTGAGCAGCAGCCGGGAGACGACCGCGATCGTGAGCGCGCTGGCCGCGCCGCCCGGCAGTTGCGCGGCCAGCGCGATCGTGAGCACGGCCTCCCGGGTGCCGGCCCCGGTCGGCACCACGACGACGAGGAACCCGGCGCACCAGGCCGCGGCGAACGCGCCGGTCGCCGGCAGCAGCAGCTCGGCCGGGTTCGCGCCGAGGCTCCAGCCGAGCAGCGTGATCTGCAGGCCGTACGCGAGCCAGGTGCCGAGCAGGCCGAGCACGGCCACCCCGACGCCGGACCAGGAGAACCGGGCGTCGAGCGGCTGCCGGCGCAGCACCCGGAACAGCAGGTTGCAGACCCAGGTGAGGACCGGCGGGGTGAGGCAGGCCAGCCCGACCGGGACCAGCAACGGGCTCCAGTGCAGCCAGCGCGGCGCGTCCCCGGACAGCAGCTGGGGCAGCGCCAGCAGCGCGACCAGCAGCCCGACACCCAGCGTGATCAGGTTGAGCACCAGCGCCGCCGATGCGGCCCGCTTGCGCGGCACCCCGTAGTCGCTGGCCAGCTCGGTCTGCGCGACGACGGCCCACACGCTGGAGCCGGGCAGGTACTTGGCCAGCTGGCCGAGGAACAGCACCCGGGTGGCCGCCCGGACCGGCAGCGGGCTGCCCAGGTCGGCCAGCAGCGCCCGCCAGGCCAGCATGCTGGCCAGCAGCCCGAGCAGGCAGTACGCGAAGGCGCCGGCCGCCGCGACCGGGGAGACCTGGCCGAGCTGCGGGCGCACCTCGTCCCACCGGTTCGCCAGGGCCAGGCCGAGCGCGGCCAGCACGGCGGCGGTCAGCACCACCCGGGCGATCCGCAGCACGGGCGGGACGTTACCGGCCGTGGCCGTGCCGCGACGCCTCCGGGCCCCGATAGGGTCCGGGCGTGCGGGTCGGCGTGCTGGTCGAGCAGGTGCTCGCCCCGGTGCCCGGCGGCACCGGCCGGTACGCGCGGGAGCTCGCCCGCGCGCTCGCCGCGACCGCGCCGGCCGGAGCCACCGTGACCGGCTGGGCCGCCTGGCACCGCGATCCCGGCCCGGCCCGGATCGACGGCGTGCTGGGGCCGCGCCGGCTGCCGCTGCCGCGCCGCGGGCTGGTCGCGGCCTGGGAGCGCGGCACCGGCCCGAGGCTGCCCGGCGCCGACCTGGTGCACGCGCCGACCCCGCTCGCCCCGCCGCGGCGGCGCACCCCGCTCGTGGTGACGGTGCACGACGCGGTGCCGTGGACCCACCCGGACACGCTGACCCCGCGCGGCGTCGCCTGGCACCGGGCCGCCATCGGGTCTGCGGCCCGGCACGCCGACCGCGTCGTGGTGCCGACCGCGGCGGTGGCCGCCGAGCTGGCCGAGCACGTGCCGGGGTGGCGGCCGGACCGGGTCGCCGTGGTCGGCGAGGGCGTGGCCGAGGCGCTGCGGGAGCCGCCGCCCGACGCCGGTGAGCGGGCGGCCCGGCTCCGGCTGCCCGCCGCGTACCTGCTCAGCCTGGCCACGCTGGAGCCGCGCAAGGGCCTGGACGTGCTGCTGGCCGCGCTGGCCGACCCGGCGGCGCCGGACCTGCCGCTGCTGCTGGCCGGCCAGCCCGGCTGGGGCGGGGTCGACCCGGCCGCGCTGGCCCGCGAGCTCGGGCTGCCGGCCGGCCGGGTGCGCAGCCTCGGCCGGATCGGCGACGCCGACCTCGCGGTCGTGCTGCACCGGGCGGCGGCGCTGGCCGCGCCCAGCCGGGCGGAGGGATTCGGGCTGCCGCCGCTCGAGGCGATGGCGGCGGGGGTGCCGGTGGTCGTGTCCGACGCGCCGGCGCTGGTCGAGGTCACCGGCGGCGCGGCGCTGGTCACACCCAGGGACGACCCGGCCGCGCTGGCCCGCGCGCTGGCCGAGGCGGTCGACCCGGCCGGCCGGGAACGGCGGGTCACCGCCGGCCGGGAACGGGCCGCCCGCTACTCGTGGTCCGCGTCCGCGCGCGAGCTGTGGCGGCTCTACTCCACCCTGGGGACATGAGGGCCCGTCGTGACGGACAGTGGCCCCAGCGGGCGTACGCTGTGCGACGACGGGGCCGTGAGGTGCCCGCCGGTTAGACGCACCACCGCCGAGCAGACAGCAGGAGCCGACTCGTGTCAGGACGCGCGCCCCGCGTGCTCGTCGATGCGACGGCCGTCCCCGCCGATCGCGGTGGAGTGGGACGGTACGTCGACGGACTCATCTCGGCGCTCGGCGCCGCCGACGCCGACTTCGCGGTCGCCTGCCAACGGGCCGACGCCGAGCGGTTCAGCCGGATGGCGTCGGACGCGACGATCGTGGCCGGCCCGGCCGCGATCGCGCACCGGCCGGCCCGGCTGGCCTGGGAGCAGACCGGCCTGCCGCTGGTCGTCGCGCAGGTCAACGCCGACGTGCTGCACTCGCCGCACTACACGATGCCGCTGCGGGCCGGCCGGCCGGTCGTCGTGACCATCCACGACGCGACCTTCTTCACCCAGCCGGACGTGCACACGTCGGTCAAGGGCCCGTTCTTCCGGTCGGCGATCAAGACCGCGCTGCACCGGGCGGCCCGGTGCGTGGTCCCGTCGAAGGCGACCAGGGACGAGCTGATCCGGGTGCTCGACGCCGATCCGACCAGGATCGACGTCGCGTACCACGGGGTGGACCAGAAGACCTTCCACGTGCCGAGCGACACCGAGCGCCAACTGGTGCGGGCCAGGCTCGGCCTGCGCAACGCGCAGTACGTGGCGTTCCTGGGCATGCTCGAGCCGCGCAAGAACGTGCCGTCGCTGGTCCGGGGCTGGGTGAAGGCCGTGCAGGACCGGGACGAGCCACCGGCGCTCGTGCTGGCCGGCGGGTCGGGCTGGGACGACGAGATCGACCAGGCGATCACCGAGGTGCCGAGCCACCTGCGGGTGCTGCGGCCGGGCTACCTCAAGTTCTCCGACCTGCGCGGGTTCCTCGGCGGCGCGACCGTGGTGGCGTATCCCTCGCACGGCGAGGGCTTCGGGCTGCCGGTGCTGGAGGCGATGGCCTGCGGGGCGGCGGTGCTGACCACCCAGCGGTTGTCGCTGCCCGAGGTCGGCGGCGACGCGGTGGCGTACACGGAGGGCGACCCCGAGTCGATCGCGACCGCGCTGGCCGCGCTGCTCGACGACCCGGAGCGGCGGCAGGCGCTCGGCGAGGCGGCGGTGCGCCGGGCCGGCGAGTTCACCTGGGCCGCGAGCGCCGAGGCCCACCTCGCTGCCTACGCCCGCGCCGCCGGCCTCCCCGGCTGAGCCACTCCCGCTCTCCCCGACGGCGGCCGGCCTTTCACGTCGGCCGGGGGCGGCGCTCGCGGCCGCCTCCCGACGGGCGCCGGACCCCCCGGTCGGCAGACGGATCCGGCCGGGTCCGCGTGGCGGCCCGGCCGGGACAAGGGGTGGGTCAGTCGCCGAGGCGGACCCAGGCGACGGTCCACGGGAACGGCTTGGAGACCGCCCGGACCGTGCCGACCTGGGACAGGAACCGCACGAAGCTGCGGGTCGACCAGTGGTTGAAGTGGCCGGGCGTATTGCCGAGGTCCTTCACGTACCGGCCGGTGAGGAGGTTGCAGCCGCGGAAGATCGGCTCCCGCGGGACCGAGACGAGCAGGTGCTGGGAGGTGACGCGGGCCAGCTCCCGCAGGCCCTTCTCCGGGTCGTTGAGGTGCTCGAGCACCTCGACGCACACGGTCAGGTCGAACTCGTCGTCCCGGAACGGCTGCCGCTCCGCGTCGGCGTGCAGGTAGCGCGGGCCCGGCCGGGCCTTCCACTCCGCCCGCAGGCCCGAGTCGGGCAGGTCGATCGCGGTCGCGTCGCCGAACCGCTCGTACAGCCGCATCGAGATGACGCCCTCACCGGCGCCCACCTCCAGCGGCCGCTTCGGCGGAGCCTCGCTGTCGCCGATCCGCGCCAGGAAGTCGTCGAGCCGAGCGACCCAGCGCTCGGTAAGGAACCGGATCGCCGGGTTCTTCGCCACGTACTTGTTCGTGTGGTTGCCGATGACGACGCCAGGACTCTCCGCGCTGCGGGGCGCGCCCGATGCCGGGTTGCCCGCGGTGGAGCCGTTGACGGTGGACATGGCACGCCCCTCGATTCTTGTCGCCAGCACGTGTCCGAGCCTCGCGGCTCCGGACTCCCCCGCGGGCCGTTACGCTACCGCAGTGAGCGAGTCGTGAAGATCCCCCGGTCCGTGACCCGGTCGGCCCGCATCGCCATCGCCCTCGTCGCGCTGGCGCTGCTCACGCTCACCATCGCCCGCCAGCGGCACGCGGTGGTCGACGCGCTGGGTCGGATGGGGCCGTGGTGGTTCGCCGCGTCCCTGGTCGCCGCGATCGTGGGCCTCGGGTTCACCAGCTTCGCCTGGCGGACGATCCTCGCCGACCTGGGCAGCCCGCTGCCGGTCGCGGCCGGGATGCGGGTGTTCTTCCTCGCCCAGGTCGGCAAGTACCTGCCCGGTGCGGTCTGGCCGTTCGTGGCCCAGATGGAGCTGGGCAAGACACTCGGCGTGCCCCGGCAGCGCAGCGCGGTCGCCGGCCTGCTGTTCGTCGGGCTGCACTGCGCCACCGGGCTGCTGGTCGCCTCGGCGACGCTGCCGTTCGCCAGCCCCGCCGCGGCGGAGCGCTACTGGTGGGTCCTCGCGCTGACCCCGGTGCTGCTGGTCGTGCTGCACCCCCGGGTGCTCTCGCCGCTGCTGGACCGGCTGTTCTGGATCCTGCGCCGGCCGCCGCTCGACCGCCCGCTCACCCTCCGCAACACCGTGCGCGCGTGCGGGTTCCTGCTCGTCACCTGGTTCTTCTACGGGCTGTCCCTGCTGGCGCTGGCCCGCCCGCTCGGGCTGACCGGGCCCGGCTCGCTCGCGCTGGCCACCGGCGCGTACGCGCTGGCCTGGTCGGCCGGCGTCATGCTGCTCGGGTTGGTGCCGGCCGGGATCGGCGTGCGCGAGGTCATCCTCGGCGCGACCCTGCTGCCGGTGCTGCCGGCCGGCGAGGCGACCGCCGTCGTGGCCACGTCCCGGGTCGTGCAGACGCTGGGCGACGCGCTCTGGGCGCTGTTCGCGGGGCTGGCCCTGCGCGGCGCGATGCAGCGGGCCGCCGTGCGGATGCGGCCGGCCGAGCCCGATCTCGCCGAGGGCGGCGGGACCGGCCCGGACCGGCCTCCGCAGCCGGACCGTGAGCCCGGGCGCGGCCCGGCGACCGGTGCGGCCGCCGGGCGCGGCGCCGGCCCGGCGGCCTCCCCGGTCCGGCCGGAGCGCGACTGACGAACCCGGCCGGTACGGCGGGATGGGCTATCGTCCTGTCCGTCCCGACCGCTGAGGAGGGCCTGACTCGTGCCGGACCGTGCGCCGGAGCTTGGCGTCGTTGTCGTCACGTACTCGCCGGGCCACCACCTGGACGCGTTCCTCGACACGCTGGAGAAGGCGACCACCCGCCCGCTCGGCGTGGTGCTCGCCGACAACGGATCGACCGACGGCGCGCCCGAGCGGGCGGCCGAGCGGCCGGGTGTCACGCTGCTGCGCACCGGGTCCAACCTCGGCTACGGCCGGGCCGCCAACCTCGGCGTGCCGCAGGCCCCGGGAGACTGGGTGGTCATCGCCAACCCGGACGTGACCTGGGAGCCGGGCGCGCTGGACACGCTGCTGGAGGCGGTCGACCGGTGGCCGGCGGCCGGCGTGCTCGGCCCGGCGATCCTGTCCCCGGACGGCACGCTCTACCCGTCGGCCCGGCAGCTGCCCTCGCTCGGGCGCGGCATCGGGCACGCGTTGTGCGGCTGGTGGTGGCCGTCCAACCCGTGGACGGCCGCGTACCGGCGCGAGCGCGGGCTGCCGACCGAGCGCCGGGCCGGCTGGCTGTCCGGCTCCTGCATGCTGGTCCGGCGGGCGGCGTTCGACGCGGTCGGCGGCTTCGACCCGGCGTACTTCATGTACTTCGAGGATCTCGACCTGTGCGAGCGGATCGGCCGGGCCGGCTGGCACAACGTGTACGTGCCGAGCGCGGTGGTCGACCACGAGGGCGGTGCCTCGACCTCCAAGGACCCGCGCACGATGGCCGACGCGCACCACGCCAGCGCCTGGCGCTACCTGTCCCGCCGGTACGCCGGCCTGCGCTGGCTGCCGGTCCGGCTGGTGCTGCGGGCCGGCCTGGCCGCCCGGGCCGCGCTGGCCCGCCGGGTGCCCGCGGTCGCGGCCGGGGCGCGGCCGTCGCCGGACGCCGGCCCCAAGCCGGTCCGCTGACGCCGGTTACGCTCCCAACGGACAACCACGCGCTTCGGGAGGGGTCATCGACGCCATCGTTCTGGTCGGAGGTCTCGGCACCCGGCTGCGGCCGCTGACCCTGAGCACGCCCAAGCAGATGCTGCCCACGGCGGGCGTGCCGTTCCTCACCCACCTGTTCAGCCGGATCAAGGCGGCCGGCGTCCACCGGCTGGTGCTGTCCACCTGCTACAAGCCCGAGGTCTTCGAGGGCCACTTCGGCACCGGCGCCGACCTCGGGCTCGAGATCGAGTACGTCACCGAGCAGACCCCGCTCGGCACCGGCGGCGGCATCCGCAACGTGCTCGACCGGGTCCGCTCGAACGACGTGCTGGTCTTCAACGGCGACGTGCTGTCCGGGGTCGACCTGCGCAAGCTCGTCGACACCCACCGCAACGGCGGCGCGGACGTGACCCTGCACCTGACCCGGGTCGAGGACCCGCGGGCGTTCGGGTCGGTGCCCACCGACGCCGACGGGCGGGTGCAGGCGTTCCTGGAGAAGTCGCCGGAGCCGGTCACCGACCAGATCAACGCCGGCTGCTACGTGTTCCGCCGGTCGGTGCTGGAGGCGATCCCGACCGGCCGGCCGGTCTCGGTGGAGCGGGAGACGTTCCCGGGGCTGCTCGGCTCCGGTGCGGTCGTCCTCGGGTACGTCGACTCGACCTACTGGCTCGACGTCGGCACGCCGGCCACGTTCGTGCGCGGCAGCGCCGACCTGGTTCTCGGGATCGCGCCGACCGCGGCGCTGCCGGGCCCGCCGGGGCAGTCGGTCGTGCTGCCCGGGGCCGAGGTCGCGGCCGGCGCGGCGGTCGCCGGCGGGACGACGGTCGGCGCGGGCGGCACGGTCGGCGCCGGCGCCCGCCTCGACGCGGCAGTGCTGTTCGACGGCGCCCGGGTGCACGAGGGCGCGGTGGTCACCCGGTCGGTGGTGGGCCGCGGCGCGGTCGTCGGCCCCGGCTGCGTGCTCGAGGACGCGGTGCTCGGCGACGGGGTCGAGCTCGGCGCGGGCAACGAGCTGAAGGCCGGCGCCCGGGTCTGGCCCGGCGTACGGCTCGGGGACTGCGCCGTCCGCTTCTCCTCGGACGTATGAGGTCGGCGCCCGCGGTCGCGCGCCGGCTCGTGCCGTCGGGCCGGCCGACCGCGGCGGTGCGCCCCGGTCCGGGGACCGGTCCGTGACCGCTGCCGCGGTCGACGGCGCGTCCACGGTCTGGCGCGCCGGCCGGCCGGTCGACCTCCGCGGCACCCTCTGGCCGCTGCTGCGTGGCCGCAGCGACCGGGCGCACCGCGTCGCCGACGGGATGTTCTGGCGGGCGGCGCTGACCCCGGCCGGGCCGGCCACGCTGGCGCTGCGCCAGGCCGGCGGCGGGGAGGTGCACGCGACCGCGTGGGGTCCCGGCGCGGAGTGGACGATCGCGTCGGTGCCCGACCTGCTCGGCGCGCGCGACTCGGTGGACGGCTTCGTGCCCCGGCACCCGCGGCTGGCCGACGTGCACCGGCTGCACCCGGGCGTACGGGTGCCGCGCACCGGGCTGGTGATGGACTCGGTGGTGCCGGCGATCCTCGAGCAGAAGGTGACCGGGACGCAGGCGCACGAGGCCTGGCGGTTCGTGCTCCAGCGGTACGGGACGCCCGCGCCGGGACCGGCGCCGGCCGGGATGCGGGTGCCGCCGCCGGCGGCCCGGTTGCTGGAGGTCCCGACCTGGGACTGGCACCGGGCCGGGGTCGGCATCGACCGGCAGCGGGCGATCCGGGCCGCCGCCGGCGTCGCGAACCGGCTGGAGGAGTGCGTCGAGCTCGCTCCGGCGGCGGCGCTGGCCCGGCTGCGGGTGGTGCCGGGCATCGGGGTGTGGACCGCGGCCGAGACGGCCCAGCGCGCGCTCGGCGACGCCGACGCGCCCTCGGTCGGCGACTTCCACATCCCCGGCCTGGTCGGGCACTTCCTGATCGGCCGGCGGGTCGACGACGACGGGATGCTGGAGCTGCTGGCCGAGTGGCCCGGGCACCGGCACCGGGTGGTGCGGCTGATCGAGATGTCCGGCGTGGGCAAGCCGCGGTACGGCCCGCGGTTCGCGCCGATCGACTACCGGTCCTTCTGACCCTCAGCCGGCGCGGTAGGCGCCCAGCACGGCGTCGGCCAGCGTCGGCCAGGCGTCCTTGGCCCACTGCTCGAACTCGGTGTCGGTGAGCACGACCAGCCCCAGCCGGGCGACCGGGTCGACCCAGACGAACGTGCCCGACCGGCCGAAGTGCCCGTACGTCGCCGGCGCGTTGCCGGCGCCGGTCCAGTGCGGCGACTTCGAGTCGCGGATCTCGAAGCCGAGGCCCCAGTCGTTGGTCCGCTGCCGGCCGTACCCGGGCACCACCCCGGACAGGCCGGGGAACTGCACGGTGGCCAGCTCGGCCACGGTCGTCGGGTGCACCAGCAGGCCGGGGTTCAGCAGCTCCGCGGCGATCGCGGCGAGGTCGGCGACGCTCGACTCGCCGCCCCGGTGCGGCGGCCCGACCAGTGCCGTCGCGGTCAGGCCGAGGGGCTCGCGCAGCGCCTGGCGCAAGTAGTCGGCGCAGCCGATCCCGGTGACCGCGGCCAGGTGGTCGCCGAGCACGTCGAAGCCGGCGTTGGAGTAGATCCGCCGGGTGCCCGGCTTGGCGACCACGATGTCCTCGTCCGGCGCGATCCCGGAGGCGTGCGCGAGCAGGTGCCGGACGGTCGAGCCGGGCGGCCCGGCCGGGTCGTCGAGGCCGAGGGCGCCCTCCTCGACCGCGACCAGCACCGACAGCGCCACCAGCGGCTTGGTCACGCTGGCCAGCGGGAACACCTGGCCCTGGTCCCCGTACGTCTCCAGCACGGCGCCGTCCCGGCCGACGACGGCCGCGGCGGCCGCCCCGACTGGCCAGGACCCGACCGGGTCGAGCACCCCCATCAGGACCGCCCCCGGATCCGGTCCAGACCGCGGGCGACCGCGACCGCCACGTCCGGCGGCGCCTCCGGCAGCGCGTCGACGGGAAACCAGCGCAGGTCGTCGGACTCGTCGCTGCGCACCTCGACCGCGCCGGGCGGGGCGACCGCCAGGAAGATCACGTCCAGGTGCCGGGTCGGCACGCCCAGCGAGCAGGTGACCGGGAACACCCCGAGGTAGAGCGGGACCGGGTCGAGCCGCAGGCCGGCGACGCCGCTCTCCTCGGTCGCCTCCCGCAGCGCGGCCGCGGCCAGGGTGGGGTCCTCCGGCTCCACGTGCCCGCCCAGCGGCAGCCACGCGCCCACCCTCGGGTGCAGGGTCAGCAGCGTCCGCCGGGCGTCGGCGTCCAGCACCACCGTGGTCGCGGTGAGGTGGCCGGGGCGGCAGGACCGGGAGGTCCCGTCCGGCCGCGCCTCCAGGAAGGCCAGCAGCGCCGCGGCGAGCGAGCGCTGGTCCAGCTCCGGGTCGTCGTACGCGCCGAGCACGGCCAGGGCGTCCCGGTGCGCGGGCGGCGGGTCGGCCGCGCCGGCCAGCGCCTGCCGGCGACCCTCCTCGACCGCCTCGGCGGTGCCGAGCCGGAACAGGTCGTCGCCGGCCGGCCGCAGCAGCGCCCGGGCGCCGCGCGGATCGTCCACAGGCGACAGTCCGCGGACCACCGCGACCGGCACGCCGGCGAGCTTGCCCTTGGCCAGCTCGGCCGCGGCGGCGAGTTCGTCGGCGACCGCGACCTCGGTCATCTCCAGCCGCATCCCGTGCGCGTCGGTGCGGCCGCGCAGGTCCTCGACCGCGCGGAGCCCGGCGGCGCCGATCGCGACGTCGACCACGCCGGTGCGCCACGGCCGGCCCATCGTGTCGCTGACCACGACCGCGACCGTCCGGCCCAGCGCCGCCTTGAGGCCGTCGCGCAACGCCCGGGCCGACGCGTCCGGGTCGACCGGCAGCAGGGCCAGCTCGCCGGCCCGGACGTTGCTGGCGTCCACGCCGGCCGCGGCCAGCACGAGGCCCTGCCGGGTCTCGACGATCCGGGTCCGGCCGCGGGCGGCGACGACCCGGACGGTCTCGGCGTCGACCGCCCGTTGCCGGGCCGCCTCCCGGCCGGCCGGGTCGGCCGGCGCCGGCACCAGCCGACCCTCCACTTTGGACACCGCCTTGGAGGTGACCACGACGACGTCGCCGTCCTCGATCCACGGCGCGGCCCCGGCGATCGCCCCGGCCAGGTCGTCCCCGGGCCGGAAGTCCGGCAGACCCGGCACCGGGATCACCCGCAGCGCCGCCCCGCTCGCCGCGGGCCCCGCCGGGACCGGACCGGCGCCCGGCTCAGCGGGGCGCGATACCCCGGACCCGACGGCCCGCGCCTCGGCGGACCCGGACGACCCCGCGTCGGCCGGGCCGGGCAGCAGGTCAGACACCGGCGAGCGCCAGGGCGGCGCGGGCCATCTCGGCGGTCGCGGCCACGTCGGTCATCATCAGCGGCACCGCCCGGACCCGGACGCCCGGCACCTCGGCCCCGGCGTCCGCGGTGTCCACCAGCCAGCCGTCGAGCACGCCGCCGGCCCAGGCGCGCGAGCCGTACTACCGCCCGACCGCCTCGGCCGAGGTCGGCACGCCGATAGCGGTCAGGCAGGCGTCGGCCATCCCGCGCACCGGCGCCCCGCCGACGATCGGCGACAGCCCGACCACCTGGCCGGGCGCGGACCGGACCGCGTCCCGGATCCCCGGCACGGCGAGGATCGTGCCGACGCTCACCACCGGGTTGGACGGCGGGAACAGGATGACGTCGGCGGCGGCGATCGCCTCCAGCACCCCCGGCGCCGGCTTGGCCTCGTCGACGCCGACCTGCACGAACCCGTACGCCGGCAGGGCCGCCCGGTGCCGCACCCACCACTCCTGGAAGTGGATCGCGTGCCGGCCCCGGCCGTCCTCCCGGTCGACGAGCACGTGCGTCTCGACCCGGTCGTCGCTCATCGGCAGCAGCCGCAGACCCGGCTGCCAGCGGGCGCACAGCGCCTCGGTGACGGCGGACAGCGGGTAGCCGGCGTCGAGCATCTGGGTCCGCACCAGGTGGGTGGCGAGGTCGAGGTCGCCGAGCCCGAACCAGGCCGGGTCCGCGCCGTACGCGGCGAGCTCGTCCTTGACCCGCCAGGTCTCGCCCTCGCGGCCCCAGCCGCGGACCGGGTCGATGCCGCCGCCGAGGGTGTACATCACCGTGTCGAGGTCGGGGCAGATCCGCAGCCCGTGCAGGGTCATGTCGTCGCCGGTGTTGACCAGCGCCGTGATCTCGGCGTCGGGCACCGCGGCGCGCACCCCGCGCAGGAACCGGGCACCGCCGATCCCTCCAGCCACCACCACCAGCCGCACCGGACCATCCTCGCACCCACCCCGACGCGGAGCCGTACCCCGCCCCGGCGACGGGGGCGCGGGAGAGTGCGGCACACTTCGCGGCCGGCGCGGTCCGGCCGGCACGGGGCGCTCCGGCGTGTCGGGTCGACACGCCGGGTGATCGGGGACGTACGGGCCGAACTTGATCGTGTAGCAGATCACGGCTTGACGGTCCGGTAGCGACACGGGTGTACTTACACCCGTGTGATTCCCGGATCGGCGGGAAGTCACCGACACGGGGGGTGGGTCGAGTGGTGAGAGAGGGGCCCCGATGAGCGAGCCCATGTACGAGGAGGGGTCCGTGTTCGCGGGGTTCTTCGGGATGCCCGAGGAGCCCGGCTGGCAGGAGCGGGCGCTGTGCGCGCAGACCGACCCGGAGGCGTTCTTCCCGGAGAAGGGCGGCTCCACCCGGGAGGCCAAGCGCATCTGCACGACGTGCGAAGTCCGTGCCGAGTGCCTCGAGTACGCGCTGGAGCACGACGAGCGGTTCGGCATCTGGGGCGGGCTGTCCGAGCGGGAGCGCCGCCGGCTCAAGCGCCGCGCGGTCTAGTCCGGCCGGGGCCACCGGCCCGGAGTACGCGGGCGAGGTCCGGGCGACGCTCGGACCAGCCGGGTCCGGTTCGAGCGGGATCGGGTGACCGCTACTCGACCCAGACCAGGTAGAGCGGACAGGGCTCGGCCCGCGGTGGCTCGCGGGTGATCACCCAGCGATACCAGTCGTGCTCCGAGCAGATGGTCACGGCGACGTCCCCGTCGGCGTCCAGGTACGGCTCGCTGACCGCGCGCCGGTGCCGGATCGGGCCGCCCGGCTGCACGACGACCACCCGCCGACCGGCCAGGTCCGGCACGTCGCCGGCCCGCCGCGGCGGGCGCTCCGGCGGCACGTCCGGGGTGACCAGGCGCTCGAACACGCCCGCCGCCGGCGTCTCGACCGTGCCGGGGGAGACCTCCTCGCCCTGCTCGACCCAGACCCGGTCCAGCCGGTAGGGCGAGGTCCGCACCGGCTCCTTCCGGATCCGCGAGCGGTACCAGTCGTGCTCGCTGACCACGTCGACGTAGAGCTCGCCGTCCTCGGCCGCGTACGGCTCGCTGACCGCGCGCACGTCGTACCGGAAGGCGCCGGGCGGCTCGGCCAGGACCACGCGCCGGTCGGAGAGCGTGTCGGCGCCGGTGGCGGGAAGCGGGCGCCAGCCGGGAGGGACCGTCAGGTACCACTCCGAACCGCCCACGCCTGACCCTAACCCCGCCGGGCGGCGAGACGCGGCCCGGCCGGGCGGCGGGGTGCCGCCCGGCCGGGGTCCGGGGAGGGGTGCCGCGGTCAGGCCGCCGCGCGTTCGGGCACGACGGACAGCGGGGTCGCCACGTCCTCGAGCGACTTCCCCTCGGCGTCGATGCCGAGGTAGGCCTCGACCACGCCGCCGACGATCATCACCGCGGCCCCGATCAGGTAGCCGATGGTGAGCATCGTGTGGTTCGTGCCGTCGCCGATGAGCTGGCCGTAGAACCACGGGCCGAACGCGCCGAAGCACTGCGCGATGGCGAAGAACAGCGCGATCGACTGGGCCCGGATCTCCATCGGGAAGATCTCGCTCACGGTCAGGTACGCGGCGCTGGCCCCGCAGGAGGCGAAGAAGAAGATGATGCACCAGGCCAGCGTCTGGGTGTACGCGTTGAGCCAGCCGGCCTGGAACATCGCCGCCGAGATGGCCAGCAGCACGCCGGAGAGCAGGTAGGTCCCGGCGATCATCTTCCGCCGCCCGATCGTGTCGAACAGCTTGCCCAGCGTCAGCGGGCCGACCAGGTTGCCGACCGCGAACGCGATGAGGAACGCCGGCGCCCACGAGTCCGAGATCCCGTACACCTTGGTCAGCACCAGCGTGTACGTGAAGAAGATCGCGTTGTAGAGGAACGACTGGGTGATCATCAGCGTCGCCCCGAGGATCGTGCGGTTGCGGTGCTGCTGGAACAGCACCTTGGCCAGGTGCAGGAATCGCACCGGCGGCTGCGGGCGGATCTCGATGGCGCGGTCGTCCGGCACGTCCTCGATCTCCTGGCCGGACCGGCGCACCTCGTCCTCGATGATCTGGATGCTCGCCTCGGCGTCCTCCTTGCGGCCGTGGATGATCAGCCAGCGCGGGCTCTCCGGCAGGTGCCGGCGCAGGCTCCAGATGCACAGGCCGATCGCCGGGCCGACGAGGAAGCCGAGCCGCCAGGCGAGGCCGTGGTCGAGCGTGTTGAGCAGCAGCAGCTGGATGAGGGTGCCGAGGATGGCGCCGCCCCAGTAGGTGCCGTTGATCGCGATGTCGACGCGGCCGCGGTAGCGGGCCGGCATCATCTCGTCGATCGCCGAGTTGATCGCCGCGTACTCGCCGCCGATGCCCATGCCGGCGACGAACCGGGTGAGGAAGAGGAAGGCGACCGCGACCGGCGTGTTGCTCCAGGTCAGCGCCGTCAGCGCGTTGCCGGCGAGGTAGACGCCGAGCGTGACGATGAACAGGTTCTTCCGGCCGAGCTGGTCGGACAGCTTGCCGAAGAACAGCGCGCCGAACACCTCGCCCAGCAGGTAGACGGTGGCGATGAGGCCGACCTGGCCGGAGCTGAGCCCGAGCGTGTCGTCGCTGCTGAGCACCGCTCCGATCGCGCTGGCGATCGTGATCTCCAGACCGTCGAGCACCCACGCGATCCCGAGCGCGAGCACCATTCTGGTGTGGAACGGTGCCCAGGACAGTCGGTCGATCCGGGCCGGGATGAGGCTGCGCACCGAGGGTTCGGAGGCCTCCGAGATAGCCACCGTCTTCCTCCTTGATTCGGGAAAGGCTTTACCAGGACGTACGCCCTTTACCCTTCGCTAACTACCCACCGATAAAGGCCGGAAACGACGTGGAATCAAGGGTGAAAGGGGGGCGCGAGGGGGTAGGAATGCCGGTTGGTTCCTGGAGCGAGGAGGACTCGATGGGCGTGGGCCGGTCGATGCGGGACGCGGTGGGGGCCGCGCGGAACAGCGGGGGCGGCAAGCTCGGGGCCGGAGGAGCGCTCGTCGTCGCGCTCGGGGTGTTCCTCGGCTGGCTGGCCGGCCGGCGGTCGGCCGTGCCGCCGGTGCGGGTCAGCGGGGTCTCGGAGAACCTGCCGCGCACCTGGGACAACCCGCCGCCCCCCACCGGGTGACCCGGGCGGTCACCCGCTGACGATCCGCCGGATCGAGATGATGTCGGTGTAGGTGCGGGCCGGGACCAGGCGGACCTGCGCGCCGGTGAACGGCGCCTCGACCACCATCCCGTGGCCCACGTACATCCCGACGTGGCCGGCGACCGCCGGCGTCCCGTCCGCGCCGGGGATCGTGATCAGGTCGCCGGGCTGGATGTCGGCCGGGTTGGCCACCTCGGTGCCGAAGTGCTGCTGGTCGCGGGCTACCCGCGGGATCGCCACCCCGCCGTGCGCGTATGCCTGCTGGGTGAGCGACGAGCAGTCGCACCGTCCCATCGCGCTCGACCCGAACGGGTCCTTGCAGGTCCCGCCCCACTGGTACCAGGACCCGATCTGCGCCACCGCCCACGACATCGCGGTGTCGATGATCGGGTTTCC
The DNA here is from genome assembly GCA_963803135.1 of uncultured Actinomycetota bacterium. GTDB lineage: Bacteria > Actinomycetota > Actinomycetes > Mycobacteriales > CADCTP01 > CADCTP01. The sequence goes on from CAWDLH010000003.1 coordinate 480,478, forward strand.
GGTCATCTCGACCTGGCCCGGCTCGGGCGCCGGGATCGGTCCCTCGCCCGCCCCGACCAGCGTCGGCGTGACCCCCCACTCCGAGGCCAGGTCGGTGATCGTGCGGACGTACCCCTGGGTCTCCTGGAACGGCGGCACGCCCTGGTAGCGCAGCACCGCGCCCGGCCCGGCGTTGTACGCGGCGAGCATCAGCTCGACCCGGTCACCGGGCACCGAGGCGACCGCGTCCGCGATGTGCGCGTCGAACCGGGCCGCCGCCGGGATCGCGTCCTGCATGTCGAACGGGTCGGCCCGGCCGTCGCCGTCCTCGTCCCGGCCCCACGCCGTCCAGGTCGCCGGCATGAACTGGGCGATCCCGCGGGCGCCGACCGGGGAGACCGCGGCCTCGTTGAAGTGCGACTCCTGGTAGAGCTGGGCGGCCAGGACGCTCTCGGTGACGAACTGGCTGCCCGCGTTCTGCACGGCCGACTCGATCAGCGCCACGACGTCCTGCGGGACCGGGACGCCGCCCTTGAGCGTGCCGCCGGTGACCCCGCCGGGCGGCACGTCGTTCGTGCTCACGCTGCCCCCGCCGGCCAGCGCGCTGAGCAGGAACGCGGCGACCAGCATGAGCGCCACCGGCACCGTGACCGGCGCGCTGAGCAGCAGCGCGATCTTCCCGCGGGACAGGCGGGACCCGCGGGACCCGGCGGACGCGGGGCTGGCGCCGGTCGCCACCGACCGGCCCGAAAGCCGGGGCGGGGCGCCAAGCGGCTCGGCGGGGTGGACGGGGGATCTCCCGCCGAGGGGAGTCACACGTCCGCCAGCAGGCGGGAGACCAGCCAGCGGCCGTCGCCGCCCCGGGTGACGAACAGGTTGAGCACGTCCACGGTCGACGCGGGGGCCTGGGCGCCGGCGGTCGGCCGGACGGTCTGCCGGAACTGCACGCGGACGTACGCGGTGGTCGCGGTCGGCGGCGGGGCCCCGTCCGGCACGCCGGTGGCCAGCACCGTCACCGTCACCGTCGCCCTCCCGGTCAGCCACTGCCGCCACTGGTAGTCACCGCGGCGCGGGTCGGCGGACGTGATCTGCCGGTACAGGTCCGCGGTCACGTACGGCCTGGCCCGGGCGTACGAGTCGGTGAAGGCCCGGTCCCGGCCGGCGCGGGCGTCGTGGCTGTTGGCGGCGACGACGTAGCCGACCGCGGGCGCCTCCTGGGCCGGGCTGAGCCGGAACGACGGCACGGTCGGCGGCGGCGCGACCGGCGTGGTGGTGTCCGGCAGCAGCGTGGACCTGGGGCCGGTCGGGGTCGGCGCGGCACTGGTCGGCGGGGCGGCGGCCACCGGCGGGTCCTGCCGGTCCCGGACCGGACCGGCCACCAGCGCGACCGCGATCAGCACCGGGACGGCGAGCACGCCGATCACCCGCCGCGGTGTCCTGGTGGCCCAGCGGACCGCCAGGGACACCAGCCGCAGCAGCCTGATCACGTCCGGCCGCTCCCGGTACGGGAGGGGCGGGCCGGGTCGAACAGGCGGGACAGCTCGTCGTCGGCGACCTCGACCCGGACCGGACGCAGGTAGCCGCGGGTGTCGTCCTCGGGCGCCGGCCGGCCCGGGGCGCCGGCGTCGAACAGGCCCTCGTCCAGCCGCCGGTTGGCGACCCGCAGCGGGCTCGGGACCAGGCGTCGCCGGGAGCTCGGCGGCGGTGAGTGCACCGGCACGCCCTCGCCGGTCCTGGATGGCGCCCCGGGTGCGCCGCCCGCGGGCCCGGAGCCGCGGGCAGCCGGACCGCCGCGCCCGCCGGCCGGGGCCGCGCCGACCGGTGCGCCGGACGGCCCGCCGCGGACCGGGTTGCCGTCGGTCACCGGTCCGGGCGACGGCCCCGCTCTCGTCGCGTCGGCGGCTGCCGTGGCGGCCACCGCGGCGGCCGCGGTGGCGGCCACCGTGCTGCCGCCGCCGTCGAGCCGCGTCGAGGGCACCGAGATCGGCGCCCGCGCCACGACCGCGGCCGGGGCGGCCGCGACCCGCCGCGGCATGCCGGCCGGCCCGCGGGCCTCCTCCCGGGCCAGCACGGCGGCGTGCCCGTCGTTCTCGACGACCGCCGCGTCGAACCCGCGCCGGCGGCCGAGCAACCCGCCGCGCTCGTAGTAGGACCGGTCGCCCATCGCCCACGCCAGCCGGCCGGTCGTCACCATCGTCGTGAGCTTCCGGAACGGCCTGGTCAGATACCACATGACGACCGTGACCACGCCGACCAGCACGAGCCGCAGCCAGGCCGGCAGCGCGGTGGACGGGTCGAGGATGGCCGAGTCGACCCGGATCACCAGCAGCACCGCGAGCGTGAACAGGATCCCGTTGATGATCGCCGCGGCGACGACCCGGCCGGCGGCCAGCACGATCCCGCGCAGCGGGAAGAACGCGCCCGCGGTGAGCAGCGCCGGCGCGAGGATCACCGCGAACCGCACGACCAGGTACGCGGCGATGAGGATCAGCCCGCCGACGAGCAGGAACGGCGCCATGAGCAGGACGCCCACATCGGCCAGGATCGACGCCTCCAGCGACGCGCTGCCGTGCCCGGCCACGCACTCGTACGCGGACGGGTCGTCGTCCTTCACCTGGCCGGCTACGTCGCCGAAGGTCTTCTGCTTGGCGGCGGTGATCTTCTCGCCGCCGGTCTTGGCCTGCTGGGCCTCCTGCCAGCTCAACGCCTGAGCCTGCAAGAGCGCCGCGCCGTGCTTCTGTGCGCCGGTGCTGTCCGGGTCACAGAACTCGCCCATCAGCCACATGCGGTAGAGGAACGGCCCGTACAGCATGTTGGCGACCTGGTCGCCGGGGTCGCCGCCCTGGCCGGTGATGCCGGCCGAGACCGCGCCGACCCCCTTGCTGATCACCGCGTCGGCGGCGTGCCCGGCCTTCACCGGCCAGGCGAACAGGGCCGCGGCGACGACCGTGACCAGCAGGCACCAGCCGATCGCGGTGGTCGACTCGGACACCCGCTGACGGGTCGCCTGCGCCATCAGCAGCAGGCCGGTGAGCATCACGGCCAGCGGGAACAGCGGCGTGTAGACGGCCCGGCGCAGCTGCCCGACCAGGCTGTTGAGCAGCGGGTCGAACGCGGACAGGTAGGTCGGGTGCAGCGCGGCCTGCATCACCCCGGTCAGCGCGGCGACGGTCGCCTTGGCCGGGATGAACATCAGCCGGGCGGCCCAGGTCGAGATCGAGCCGGACGGGTCGCGGGCCGCGCCGCCGCAGCCGAGGTCGTACGTGTACCAGGACAGGCCGGCCAGGCCGTACTGCTCGAACGGGGTGGTCTTGGCGTTCGCGGCGAACGGGTCCTCGGTCGCCGGCACCGGGTTCGGCTTGGCCATGAAGAACCCGGCGATGCCCTGCTGCGGCGACTCCGGGGGCGGCGGGGTGGTGCAGCCGCCGATGATCGGCAGCGCCGAGGCGGTGCCCGGGGCGACGAACAGCGTCGCCCCGGCAAGCACAAACACGCCGAGCACCTTCGTCGTGACCCGCACCCACCGCGGCCGCAGCGGTAGCTCCCGCTGTACGCCGGACACAGCGGGCAACCGCGCGGGGGACGCCGCGGCGGTGAGATCCGCGCGTCCGGCCAGCCGGTCGAGGATGCGTCCGATTCCGACGAGGGTGTACAAAAACGGACGAAGTATGGACGAAACTCCTCCAAAGCCGACGCCGTGTGTGTGGCTTCTGGAGGACACAAGGTCACCGTACCGGCTAGTGAGCGTTGTGACAGCCCACCTACTCTCCGTGACAGGACTCGTGGGTCGGGGTCGGGTGCCACTGGGCCGAGACCCTCTACTGACGGCGCGTCGCCTGGCCCGCCGAGATGCGCGGTCGCCGGGGCGTTGGCTGTCGCGATCGGCCGGGCCTGGTCCCCGAGGTCCACAAGGCTCGCTCGTGGTGAGCTGAGCGTGACCGGGACGGTTCTGGCTACGTGTCGGGGGTGTTGTCGACGAGGTGGTCGTCCGCTCCGGCCTCGGAGGTCTGAACGAGCTTGACGACCCCCGTGTGGCCATCCTCCGGCATCGCGCTATCGCCCTGCCCGGGCTTGACCGCGCGAGCGGAGCGTTCCGGACCGGTGCCCTTGAGAGCGTCTATGACCCGCACCAAACGGTCCGTGGGAGCATCCGCGCTCAGTATCCAGACCACCACCGCCATGCCGCTCCACAACCCGGCGAGCACGGGCGTCGACGGGGGGACCGGAACGGCACCGGTCCACAGTGCTGTGACCGCGCCGGTGGCCACCGCCCCGCCACCAGCCATCAGCCCTCGCGTCATTCGTGATGCCATGACGCGCCTCCTGCTTCTACGCACGCTTGGCGTTCACCAAAGGCACCAGTAAGCCGAAAGCCGACCCCTCCATCGGGGTCGGCTCTGCGACCGACGCTATCCCAGAGCCGCCGAAGAAGATGATCTTGTGTATGCCAGACCTCTGAGCTGCGGCCTCGGTAAGAACGCGAAACCCCGGTGACCTGCACGGTCGACGTGCCGACGGGCTCGCCCGTGATCAGCCGGAAGACGCGTCTACGCACGTGCAGGGCCGCGGCTGCGTGCGCGGCTGCCGGTCGAGGACTGGGAAAGTGGCCGTGACAGCTCCCTCTAGACCGTCACCCGGTCGTCGGCGAAGTCGGCGTAGTCGTCCACGCTGGACGGGTCGGCGTCGGCCTCGCCCGGCTGCCGGGCGTCGGTGTTCACCACCGCGAGCAGGCCCTCGTTGTACGAGAGGTCGGCGACGAAGCGGTCCACGTTGCCGTCCGCGTCCCGGAACACGAACTCCCGGTAGTCCGGCGGGGTGCCGTCCGGACCGGGCTGGGAGAGCGTGCCGATCGCGTGCTCGTACCCGGCCCCGGTCGGGACGCCGAGCAGGCGCAGCGCGTCCTCGGCCACCCGCTCGTCCTCGATCCGGCCGATGAAGCTCGCGGCCACGTGGTTGGCGACGTCCATGTTCAGCGTGTCCGCCGGGTCCTGGGAGGCGGCCAGGCAGCAGACGTTGTACTTGCGGGTGTCCCGCCCGACCCGCTGGAACAGCGCCCGCCCGACCGGCCACATGGCCAGGAAGTGGCACTCGTCCAGGGCCAGCACCTTGCGGACGTGCCGGGGCAGGCCGTAGATCGCCCGCGTCGCGTACCAGGAGGCGAGGTGCAGCGCCGGCACGCTCATCCGCTCGGTGAACGACCAGTGCTCGCGCGGGACCGTCGGGTTGGGCAGCACCAGCCCGCTCATCGTGATCACGGTGAGCACGGCCTCGGTGTGCGGCGGCCGGGCGGCCAGCTCCTGCCCGCGGGCGGTCAGCGGCGGGAAGAACAGCCGGCCCTGCCGGGTCTCCGCGGTGTCGGAGAGCAGGTCGGCGAGGGTCTGCGCGTGCATCGCGGCGGACTCGTCCCGCAGCCGCTTGTAGCCCTCGTCCTCCGGCTCCATCGGGGCGCCGTCGAACCGCAGCCCCGCGTACTCCCGCAGCCGCCAGACGACCGCCCAGTAGTTGCTCGTCGGCTCGGCGCCGACCTCGCGGATCGCCCGCAGCAGCAACGGCTCGGTGTGCGGGTTGTGGTCGATCTGGGCCGGCAGCAGCATCCGGGCGATGTCGATGGCCAGCGTCTTGCGCTCGGCGCGGACCTCGTCCATCGCCTCGTCGTACTGTTCCTTCGAGTCGAAATGGCCCGGCTGCGGCTCCGGCACCACCGCCCACGGCGAGAGCGTGCCGGCCGGCGCCTTGGCCAGGTCGATGTGCTCGGCGAACTCGCGCAGCTCCGGCATCTCGGCCAGCGCGGCCAGCGGCCCGGACGGGTCGAGCATGACCGTACGGATCCCGCGCCGGGCGGCCTGGTAGCAGATCGCCGCCTCGAGGACTGACTTGCCGGCGCCCTGCCGGCCGACGATCGGCACCAGCCCGGAGGCCTTCTTCACCTCGGTCGAGTAGTGCGTGTCGAACATGACCGGCCGGCGCACGGAACTCGCGATGATCCCGATCAGCGGTCCGCGCCGGTCGCCGAGCCGGGTGCTGACCTGGGGCAGACCGGCCGCGTAGTAGCGCATCGGCAGCCGCCGCCGGTACGCGGTCGAGGCGACCGGCTCACCGGGCACGAACTCGCGCACCAGCGAGGCCTGGCCCTTGGTCAGCACCGCGTCCATGTGCCGGCGTTTGTAGAGGTCGCGCACCGCGCGGACCCGCTCCATGCACTCGTTCTCGCTGCGCCCGGACACGGCCAGCCGATACCACCCCTCGGTACGGGTGGAGACCAGGTCGTCGCCGTGGCTCATCTCGTCCTCGATGTGCCGGGCGTGCTCGGCCTGCCGGGTCAGCGCGGCCGGCTCGTCGACGTCGTGGATCTGGTACTGCCGCTGCTGGTCGCGGATGCGCAGCAGCGCCTTGGTCACGCCGGTGCGGGTCGCGGTGCCGGCCAGCACGTCCACGGTCGAGCAGACCTCGACCGGGAACGGCAGCGCGTCGGTGGCCGACAGCCACGGGCCGCGCGGGTCGGGGACCACCATCTCCGGCATCCGACCCAGCGTCACCACTGCGACGAATGAGGTCAACGGCTCGTGGTCGGGGCGGCGGTCGATCATCTGCACGCACCGGCCGAGCGGGGTCGGGCGGACCACCACGCCCTCGGTGAACGCGTGCAGGTCGGAGGTCTCCCAGTCCGCCGACAGTCCCGGCGGGGACATCAGCCCGCCCGGGGCCGGCAGGCCGAGGCCGACCGAGCGGTGCAGCAGCCACTCCATCCGGCGCGGGTCGGCCGGAGCGCCACCGATGCCGGGGGAGCCGACCGCCTCGCTGATCAGCTCGACGTCCCGGTCCAGATGGGCCAGCTCGCGGTTGCCCGCCTTGCCCATGAGGCTTTCCATCATCGCGGTGAGGCGGCCGCGCGGCGCGATCTCGACGCCGAGGTAGACCTCCTTCTCCGCGGTGGCGGAGGTGCGCAGGTAGCGCTGCTGGGCGAGCAGGTTGTCCGACCAGGTGTTGTCCTCGGAGCCGGGTAGCGGGGACGGGGTGCGGGCGTGCAGGCCGCGGGCCCACGCGGCGACCGGGTACGGCCGGGACGTGACCCGGATCCGCAGCCTGCGCCCGGCCAGCCCGGCGTACGCGATGCCGGCGGACTCGACCATGCCCCGGCGGTCGCCGTCGGCGCGCCAGGCCCAGCGGGCGGGCGGCACGACGTACCAGGCGTACGCGCTGCGCTTGGTCAGCGTGATGTTGCCGGCGATCTCCCGGAGGGCGAGCCCGAGCGGCGCCGGGCGCGGCTCCTCGCGGCGGCGGCCCATCAACGGTCCTTCCTCGCGGGCAGAACGATGCGCCGCTCCAGCGCGGCGTGCGCGTCGTCGTCCTCGTCCGGCCGGTGCGGTGCCGCCGCGGTCCGCGCCGTTGCGTCGGGCTCGGCCTGTTGCGGCTCCGCCCGGTGCGGTGCCGCCGCGGTCCGCGCCGTTGCGTCGGGCTCGGCCTGTTGCGGCTCCGCCCGGAACAGCCCGGCCTCCGACCCCACGCTGGGCCGGACCGCGCCGGGCGCGTCCACCAGTGACCCGGCGGTGGGCGCGTCCGCCCGTGGCGCGGCTGCGGCGGGCCGGGCCGCGACGCGGGTGGCCGGCTGGCCGCCGGCCGGCGGCCGGGTCGGTGCGACGGTGGCGGCGACCGGCTCGGCGTCCGCGGCGGCGGCGACGACCTGCGGCGTCGGCACGGCCGTGGTCTCCGGATCGGGCGCCCGGACGTACTCGTGCACCTCGTCGCCCTCGACCGGCACCGGCACCGGTGCCGGCTCGTACACGTCGTGCTCGTCGGCGCGGATGCTCCAGGCCGGCGTCCGCCGCGCGTGCCAGCCGTCGACCGCGGAGTCCGGAGTCCACGACGGCTCGCCCGCGGCCGCCGGCTGCGCGGCCGGCTGCACGGCCGGCTCCACGGCCGGCTCCACGGCCGGCTCCGGCACCGGCACGGCCACCGGCTCGGCCGGCCGCTTCCGGCCGGCCTTGGCCGCGGCCCGGCTGCGCTGGCGCTCCCGCATCGCGGACACCTTCGGCGGCGTCTCCCGCACCCGCACCCGGCCCGGCCGGACCAGCAGCGACCGCTCGCCGCGCCGCCGGGCCTGCATCGCCGTCCTCGCCTCGGCGCTGAACAGCGCCGGCAGCGACCGCAGCGGGCGCTCGTGGTCGACCACCAGCATGACCGCGCGGGAGAGCACGACCGACACACCGAGCGACCAGATCAGCGAGCCGAGGACGCCGGCCGGCCCGCCCCCGCCGAGCGGGATCAGGACGATGGCGGCGACCATGAAGCAGGCCAGCCACGTGCCCCAGGCCACGTACCGGGCCTGGATGGGCAGCGTGTACTCGTCCGGCCCCAGCCAGACGGTGTCGAACTGATAGACCTCGTCGTCCGGTCGTACGGTCAGCGCCATCTGTCTCCCTCCGCTGGCCGGTGTGTGATCGGGATCAGCCGAGGATCAGGTTGACGAACTGCTGGCCGAAGGCGAACAGGGCGCCACCAGCGGCGATGAGGATGATCCCGAGGAAGAGGTTGACCGCCACGACGGCGTTCTCGCGAGTCCGGCCCTGGTGGGCGCGAGACATGATCACCACGGCGGCGAACGCGAACAGCAGCGGAATGATGTACTTGACTATCCATGCCACGACGCCGGTCGTGTTGATCGTGGGCTCGGCGGCCAGGACGTGGGCGGCTAGATGCTGCACGTCCAGTGCTCCCTTCGGCGGTAACTCGACGCTGCGACGACACTACGGCACGTGCTGGTATCTCGTCAGAGGAAGTCTAATGCGACTTTCGTATGACGCCGGCCTGGATACATCGACCCTGCCTTGCAGTTTGCATCACTTATACTACTTTTGGTGGGCCGGAATGTCGCCCGTCGCACCGATGCGGTGCGTCCGTCCGGGCGACTCGACCGCCGACACGGGGGAGGGGTTGGATCAGAGATGGATCCGCACGAGGCCGGCCCGCGCCGGCGCAACCGGACCAGTCCGGACCGCGTCCAGCGCAGCTTCTACCTGTCCCGCGAGCTCGTCGACCGGGCCCGGGCGGCGGTGCACGCGACGGCCAGCGAGCAGGGAGAGGCGCACAACTTGAGCGAGTTGGCCGGGCGCGTGCTTCAGGCCGAGGTGCACCGGCTGGAGGAGCGCTACAACGCCGGGCAGCCGTTCCCGCCGGTCGACTCGGTGCCGCCCGGGCCCGGGCCGGCCGGCATCGAGCGGATCCGCAACGGGGTCGCGGGGCGGCGGGGCCAGCCTCGCTCCTAGTGGCAGTCGCACTTGCCGGTGCGGTGCACGGCGACCCAGTCCGCGTACTCGGCCGGGTCGTCCTCGTACGCGTCCAGGGCGTTGACGACGATGCTCGAGACGACCTTGAGCACGTCGACCGAGGGGCTGGTCCAGACCTCGTCGAGGACCTCCTCGTTGATCGCGAGCGCGTCGTAGACCGCGGCCTGCCGCGGGTCCTCCGGCCGGCCCCGCCGCGACCGCGTCCCCGCCTGCCGCGCCGCTCCCCGCGAGCCGACCCGACCCCCGGTCTCCGCGCCAGCCCCCGCCGCCGTCCCAGCCCGGGTCCCGGCATCCGCCCCGGCCGACCTGCGGCCCGGCTCCGGTCCGTACGGGCCCTGACCCGGCTGCGGTCCGTACGGGCCTTGACCCGGCTGCGGTCCGTACGGGCCTTGACCCGGCTGCGGTCCGGCGAACCCTCGGCCCGCCGGCTCGGGCCGGTACGGGTCGCGGTCGGGCTCCGGGTCGTACCCGCCGCCGCGTGCGGTCGGACCGGGCGGGCCGGTGGGTCCTTGGCCGGGCTCGGGACCGTACGCGTGGTGGCCGGCCGGCGCCGGGCCCGGGTCCTGTCCGTAGGGACCGCCGAAGGGCTCGTCCCGCCGCTCCTGCGGGGCCTGCTCCGGGTGCAACCAGGTCGGCGGTGGCGGCGGGCGATCCGGGCCGCGGTCCGATGCCGGCGGGGGACCGGGGGGGAGATCAGTGGCCGGGGGCTCGTCCGGGCGGGGACCCTGCCGGCTCGGCCACGGCTGGTCGGACCACGGCTGGTCGGACCGCGGCTGGACGGACCGCGGCTGGACGGACCGCGGCTGGTCGGACCGCGGCTGGGGCTCCGGGCGCGACTCGCCCAACTGCTCGGCGAGCGCACCGAACCGGGCCTCCCAGTCGTCCTCAGCCGCCCGCGCGGGGGTCGCGCCGAGATCGGGCAGCGGCTCCTGCTGGTCCACGACCGGCCCGAGTTGGTGCCCGCCGGGCCGCTCCCGCGCCCAGTCCCCGAACGGGTCCTCGCCGCGGCCGGCCGCCGCCTCACCGGACGGCTGGTCCGCCGGCCGGTCCGCCGGCCGGTCCTCCGGCTGGTCCTCCGGCTGGTCCGCCCTGTGCCCGGCAGCCTGCCCGGCCGCCTGCCCGGCCGGTTCGTCAACCAAGGCCGCCGGCGGCTCGCCGGCCGGGGGCGCGGCCGGCGGCGGCTCGCCGGCCGGGGGCGGGGCCGGCGGCGGCTCGTCGGCCGGGGGCGGGGCCGGCGGCGGCAGCGGAGCCCGCGGTGGCGGCAGCGGGGGATACCCCGCCGATCCGCCGAGCACCGTCCCCATCGGCATGACCGCTTCCCCCCGCGGCATCGGGGGCGTCCCCGGACCGTCCGCCTCCTGCGGCTCGTCGGCCTGCGCGGCCAGCGACTCGGCAAACCGCGACCGGGGCGCGACCCGATCCCGGCCGCCCCAGACCTCGGGCGCCGCGGGGACTGGTGCCTCAGCGCCGGATGCCAGGACGCCGGCCGCCGCGACGGGCGCTTGGGTGGCGTCGGGTGCGTCAGCGGCCTCGGCGGTCGGTTGTCCTTCCGCGGTCGATGGCCCGGTAGTGGGTGGCTGCTCCGGGGTGGGGGCATCCTCCTGTGGCGCGCTGGCGACCAGCGTGCCCCAGGCTGCGGCGCCGGCTGGAAGGTCGACCGGTGTGGTCTCCGGGACCGGTTGATCGACCTGCGCCGGTTCCTCGGCGGCGACCGGTGGCAGCGCGGTCGCGGTGTCCTCGGCCGGCGCGCCGGCCCGCTCCTCCCCGGCGAGGGTCGGCTCGGCGGCTCCCGGCGCCCGGTCGTCCGGCTCGCTGTCCTGCGGTAGCCGGTCGGCGGGCTCGGTGTCCGGGGGCAGCTGGTCCGCGGGCTCGGCGTCTGGGGGCACCCGGTCGTCCGGCTCGGCGTCCGGCGATAGCCGGTCCGCGGGCTCGATGTCCGGCGATAGCTGGTCCGCGGGCTCGGCGTCTGGGGGCACCCGGTCGTCCGGCTCGGCGTCCAGCGGCAGCCGGTCCGCGGGCTCGATGTCCGGCGATAGCCGGTCCGCGGGCTCGATGTCCGGCGATAGCTGGTCCGCGGGCTCGGCGTCTGGGGGCACCCGGTCGTCCGGCTCGGCGTCCAGCGGCAGCCGGTCAGCGGGCCGGGAGGGAGTCGGCTCGGCGGCCCGGTCGTCCGGCGCTGGGTGGGCGTCGGCGGGGATCGGGTCGGCGGGTGCGTCGGGGCGCTGCCAGGCCCCGTCGTCCTCGGAGACCGCCGGCGGCGCCGTCCTCACCGCCGCCGTGCGCGGGCGGTTCGCGACCCGCTGCACCGGCCGGGACGCGCGCTTCGTCCGCGGCGCACCCAGCGACGCGCGCAGGATCAACCATGTCCCGAGCGCCAGCAGCACCACGCCGACCATGACCACGGCGATCGCGAGCGGGCGCATATCGCTCATGCCAGCCGGTCAGGGACGCCCAGGTCGCTCACCGGTCCACCTCCCGCTCGGCCCGCCCCCGCACCACATATGTACCCATGAAACACAACAGTGCCCCGGTCCGGTCGAAGACGGGGCACCGCGTTCAAGATCAGCGTACGGCCCGGCGCCCCGGCGACCGAGACCGGAGCAGGGCGTGTCCCGCACCGTTCACTCCGCCGGCGGGTCGACCTCGTCCGGGTCGAGACCGAGCAGGTTCGCGACCTGCTCGACGACCACGTCGTGGACGAGGTCGGCCAGCTCGGTCCGGTCGATCGCGCGCAGCTCGAGCGGCCGCCGGTAGAGCACGATCCGTGGCGGGGTCGGTCGACCGGCCGGGTCGGCGCCGGCCGGCAGCAGCCGGGCCAGCGGCACCGCGCCGTCCTCGATCACGTCGGTGCCCCAGACCAGCGCCTCGGGCGGGCCGTCCGGCACCGCCGGTACGTCCTCGACGGCGAACTCGACCGACTCCAGCTTGGCCGCCCAGCGGCCCTCGAGGTGCTCGACCGCGTCGAGCACCAGGTCGTCGAACTGCTCGGCCCGGCTGCGGGACAGCGGCACCCCGGCCGGCACCAGCATCCCGCGCAGGCCCCGCCCGCGGCGGTCCCGGGGCACGCCCGGCCGGGTCCGGTGGCGGGTCGGCGCGAGCCGGTCACCAGGCGGCGGGCTCATGCTGCGGATCGTACCCGTCCCGCGACACGCCGGCCGGGGCACGCCGACACGCCCGGGGGAATCGGGCGCGACACGGCCCGCTCCGGGCCAAAGGTGCCGCCCGGCGGCCGAATCCGGGTCTATGGTGCCGCCGTAGGTGGGACGGGATCGGCGTGGGAGGCGCGGTAGGCATGGTCAGACACGTGCGCCGTTGTTCCCGCACCGGATGCCCGGACTTGGCGGTCGCCACGTTGACCTATGTCTACTCGGACTCCACGGCAGTGGTCGGCCCGCTGGCGACCTACGCCGAGCCCCACTCGTACGACCTGTGCGAGGAGCACGCCCGCCGGCTGACCGTGCCCAAGGGCTGGGAGGTCGTCCGGCACGAGGGCGACTACAGCCTGCCGATGCCCAGCAGCGACGACCTGGAGGCGCTGGCCGACGCGGTGCGGGAGGCGGCCCGGCCGGAGCGCCGCACGCTCGCCGTCGACGCCGGCACCGATCCCGGCGCCCGCCCGGAGCCCGGCACCGGCCGCCGCGGGCACCTGCGCGTCATCCCCAGCCCGCAGTAGCGGTCGCGCGGGGGTGGCCGCCGGCCGATAGGGTCGTCCGGTGCGAGACCTGTCCTCCATCGTCAAGGCGTACGACATCCGCGGCGTGGTCCCCGACCAGCTGGACGAGCAGGTGGCGCGCGCGGTCGGGGCGGCCTTCGCGCGGGTGACCGGCGCGGAGCGGGTCGTCACGGCCCGGGACATGCGCGAGTCGAGCGCCCCGCTCGCGGCCGCGTTCGCCGAGGGCGTGACCGACCAGGGCGCCGACGTGCTCGACGCCGGCCTCGGCTCCACCGACCTGCTCTACTTCGCCTCCGGCTCGCTCGACCTGCCCGGGGCGATGTTCACCGCGAGCCACAACCCGGCCCGCTACAACGGGATCAAGCTCTGCCGGGCCGGCGCCGCCCCGGTCGGCCAGGACACCGGGCTGCGCGAGATCAGGGCGCTGGCCGAGCAGGACCTCGAGCCGGCCACCCGCCGAGGGCGGGTCGAGCAGCGCGACCTGCTCCCGGCGTACGCGGCATACCTGCACGGCCTGGTCGAACTGGCCGGCATCCGGCCGCTGAACGTGGTCGTCGACGCCGGCAACGGGATGGGCGGGCACACCGTGCCGGCGGTGCTCGGGCCGCCGCTGACCGTCGTCCCGATGTACTTCGAGCTCGACGGCAGCTTCCCCAACCACGAGGCCAACCCGCTCGACCCGGCCAACCTGCGCGACCTGCAGGCCAGGGTCGTCGAGGTCGGCGCCGACATCGGGCTGGCCTTCGACGGCGACGCCGACCGCTGCTTCGTGGTGGACGAGCGGGGCCGGCCGGTGTCCCCGTCGGCGATCACCGCGCTGGTCGCGGCCCGCGCGCTGGCCGACCACCCGGGCGAGACGGTGATCCACAACCTGATCACGTCCCGGGCGGTGCCGGAGGTCATCCGCGAGCACGGCGGGGTGCCGGTGCGCGCCCGGGTCGGGCATTCGTTCATCAAGCAGGTGATGGCCGAGACCGGCGCGGTGTTCGGCGGCGAGCACTCGGCGCACTATTACTTCCGCGACTTCTGGCGGGCCGACACCGGCATGCTCGCCGCGCTGCACGTGCTGGCCGCGCTGGGCGGGAGCGAGATCCCGCTGTCCCGGCTCACCGCCGAGTACGAGCGGTACGCGGCCTCCGGCGAGATCAACTCGACCGTCGCCGACGTGCCCGGCCGGACCGCCGCGGTCGAGGAGGAGTTCGGCAAGCGGGACGGGGCGACCGTGGACCACCTGGACGGCCTGACCGTGTCGCTGCCGGAAGGCAGCTGGTTCAACCTGCGCCCGTCCAACACCGAGCCGCTGCTGCGGCTCAACGTCGAAGCCCCCGACGAGCCGTCGATGACCGATCTGCGCGACGCCGTGCTGGCGCTCGTCCGCGCATAGACCGACAGGAGGAGACGCGACCATGAACCTCGACCCGGTGCTGCTGGAGATCCTCGCCTGCCCGGACGACCACGCCCCGCTGGAGGTGCACGAGGAGACCAGCGAGCTGTGGTGCACCTCGTGCGACCGGGCGTACCCGGTGCAGGACGACATCCCGGTCCTGCTGCTCGACGAGGCCAGGCGCCGGGGTGTGCCCACCTCGTGAACTGCCCGGCGAGGCGGGACGTCACCCGGTCATGAACAGCGCGCTGGACGAGTCGGTCCTCGACGACGAGCGCCGGCTGGCCGAGGCCGACCGGGCCGGGCTGTTGCGAGCGGTGGCGACCGCCGGGGCCCAGGTACGGGAGAGCATGGCGCTGTCGACCGAGGCCGGCGTGCCGGGCGGGCTGGCCGGCACCCGCCCGCGCGCGGTGCTGGTCGCCGTCGACCCCGGCGCGGACGACGTCGCGGTGGCGCTGGCCGGGCTGGCCGGGCGGCCCGACTCGGCCGCCCCGGTCGTCCGGGAGGACGGACCGGTGCTGCCGGTCTGGGCCGGCGCCGCCGACGCGCTGCTGGTAGCCAGCGCGACCGCCACGGCCACGGCGCCGGCCGCGCTGGTGGAGGCGGCGGCGCGGCGGGGGCTGACCGTATTCGGTGCCGGCCCCGCCGACTCGCTGCTGCACGAGGCGTGCGGCCGCAACCGGGCCGGATACGTCGCGCTGCCGGCCGGCCGGCATCCACGGGCAAACCTCTGGGCGCCGCTGGTCCCGCTGCTGCTCGCCGCCGGCGAGCTCGGCCTGCTGCCGGCGCCCGCGGTCGACCTGCGCGGCGCCGCCGACGTGCTCGACTCGGTGGCCGAGCGCTGCCGGCCCAGCTCCGAGACGTACGTCAACCCGGCGAAGGCGCTGGCCCTCGACCTGGCCGAGTCGGTGCCGGTCGTGATCGGCAGCACGCCGGCCGGCGTGGCGGCCGCATACCGGCTGGTCGGCGCGCTGGCCGCCACGGGCCGGGCGGCCGCACACGGCGTGCTCCCGGCCGCCCGGGACCGGTTCGCCGGCCTGCTCACCACGACGACCGGGGCCGGCGCGGACGACGACCTGTTCCGGGACCGGGTGGACGACCCCTCCCCGGCCCGGCCCAGGCTGGTGCTGATCCGCGCCGGCGAGGAGCCGGACGTGGCCAGGGTCCAGGTCGACGAGCTGGTGGCGGACTGCGGCCGCCGCGGCGTACCCGTCACCGAGGTGGTCGCCGAGGACGCGGACGGCCCGGTCGGCCGGCTCGCCTCCGTCTTGGCGCTGCTCGATTTCACCGCCGCGTACGTGGGCATAGCCGGGGCGGACGGGGAGGCCGGATGAGCGCAGCGGGCGGCACCAGGGCGATCGTCGCCGCCCTGGGGGCGAACCTCGGCATCGCCGTGGCGAAGTTCGTCGGCTTCGTCATCACCGGCTCGTCGTCGATGCTGGCCGAGGGCGCGCACTCGGTCGCCGACTCGGGCAACCAGGTCCTGCTGCTGTTCGGCGGCCGGCGGGCCCGGCGGGCGGCGACCGCGGAGCACCCGTTCGGCTACGGCCGGGACCGATACTTCTACGCCTTCGTCGTCGCGCTGGTGCTGTTCACCCTCGGCTCGCTGTTCTCCCTGTACGAGGGCTACCACAAGGTGCGCGACCACGAGGCGACGCTGGACCGGCCGCAGGTGGCGATCGTGATCCTGGTGGTCGCCCTCGGCCTGGAGGGCTTCTCGCTGCGCACCGCGGTCGTCGAGTCCAACGAGGTCCGCGGGGACAGCGGCTGGTTCCAGTTCATCCGCCGGGCCAAGGCGCCGGAGCTGCCGGTGGTGCTGTTGGAGGACACCGCGGCCCTGATCGGCCTGGTGTTCGCGCTGGCCGGCGTCGGGCTGTCCTGGGCGACCGGCGACACCGTCTGGGACGGCATCGCCACGGTGCTGATCGGCCTGCTGCTCGGCGTCATCGCGGTGATCCTCATCGTGGAGACCAAGAGCTTGCTCATCGGTGAGGGCGCGGGCCCGCAGACGGTCGACAAGATCGTCGCGGCGCTGGTCGGGCCGGGCGTCCACCGGGTCATCCACCTGCGCACGCAGTACCTGGGGCCGGAGGAGCTGCTGGTGGCGGCGAAGATCGCGATCCCCCGGACCACCGTGATGGAGCGGGTCGCCAGCGCGATCGACGACGCCGAGCGGCGGGTCCGGCAGGCGGTGCCGGAGGTACGGCTGATCTACCTCGAGCCGGACCTGGACCGGCCGGTGGGCCGGCGGCCGGTGGGCGCCGATCCCGACGCGCCCGAGTTCGAGCCGTCGTCCTGAGAGCGGCGTCCGATATGGGTCCGGTCGGCCGCCCGCGTCCGGTAGGGTCCTCGCCCGTGCGGACCAGTGCGGTATCCACCCGAACGGCCGACCTGCTCGACAATCCGATTCGGCCGTATGCCTGGGGCTCGACGACCGAGATCCCTAGGCTGCTCGGCGTCGAGCCGACCGGGCAGCCCCAGGCCGAGCTCTGGATGGGCACCCACCGGGCGGCGCCGTCCCGGCTGCGGGCCGGCGGCACGCTCGGCGAGCGGATCGACACCGACCCGGCCGGAGAGCTCTCCCCGGTCGTCGTACGCCACTTCGGTGCGCGGCTACCGTTCCTGATGAAGATCATTGCGGCGGAGCGACCGCTCTCGTTGCAGGCGCACCCCAACCTCCAGCAGGCCCGGGCCGGGTACGCCGACGAGCAGCAGCGCGGTGTCCCGCTCGAGTCGCCCGAGCGCAGCTACGTCGATCCCAACCACAAACCGGAGCTTGTCTGCGCGCTGACGCAGTTCGAGACGCTCTGCGGGTTCCGGCCGATCCAGGACACCCTCCGGCTGCTGACCCCGCTCGCCGAGGCCGCGCCGGTGCTGGAGAAGTACGTCGAGGCGCTGCGGGCCCGGCCGGACCGGGACGGCCTGCGCGAGGTCGTCACCGGCCTGCTCACCGTGCCGGCCGACCGGCGCGCCCGCCTGGTCGACACGGTCGTCGCGGCGTGCGCGGCCGGTTCCGACTCGTTCCCGGCCGAGTACGCCACGGCCGGCCAGCTCGGCGACGCGTACCCCGGGGATCCGGGCGTGGTGATCGCCCTGCTGCTCAACCGGGTCACCCTGCAGCCCGGGCAGGCGCTGTTCCTCGCCGCCGGCAACGTGCACTGCTACCTGCGGGGAGCCGCGGTCGAGGTGATGGCCAGCTCGGACAACGTGCTGCGCGGCGGGTTCACCACCAAGCACGTCGACGTACCGGAGCTGCTGCGGGTGGTCGACGTCGCCGACGGGCCGGCGCCGCTGATGGTGCCGAAGGAGCAGGATCCGGGGCACACCGCGTACCGGCCGCCGGTGCCCGACTTCCGGCTGGACGCGTTCGCGCTCACCGACTCGCCGGCGGACATGGGGCTGACGGGGCCGCGGATCGCGCTCACCGTGGCCGGCTCGGCGGTCGTGCAGGCCGGGCCGCAGACCATCGCGCTGCCGCGCGGGGCCTCGGCCTGGCTGCCGGCCGGGGTACCGGCGACGGTGTCCGGCAGCGGCGAGCTGGTCGTCGCGACGACCAACCTCTAGCCGACCACGCTCCGGCGGAGCAGCTCGTCGACGCGGCGGGCGAGCTCCTCGTCCTCCAGCTCGACCGGACCGAGGGTCTCCGCCCAGGTCCGGTTGGCGCCGGACTCGTCGACCCACTCCAGCGCGCCGCTCCAGCGCTGCCGCCCGCCGCCGGCCGGCTCGACCAGCGCGACCTGCATCGAGTACCGCGGGCCGCGGATCTGGACGCCGGCCGCGCCGCCGGCCGAGGTGACCGAGTGGGCCTCGTAGCCGAGCGCGCGCAGCAGCTTGGCCAGGCCGGCGGGGGTGGCGACGTCGTCGCCGTACGCGTCCCGGCCGACCAGGCTGGTGCCCTCCCAGGGCGCGCTGCACAGGAACCGGGCCTCGCCCGGGAACGTCCGGTCGGCCAGGCCGGACTCGAGCAGCCCGCGGGTCTCCCGGGCCAGGTCGGTGACGGCGGTGAGGACCTGCTCGATCGCGGTGAGCAGGGCGCCGAGCCGCCGCGGCGCGGCCGGTCCGTTGGCGACGACCAGCGCGGCCTGCAGGTGCCGGCGGGCCGCCTCGATCTGCCGGGCCAGGACGGCGGCGTCCGGCTCGTCCAGCGGCTTCTCCGGCGCCGGCTGGGCGGGCTGGCCGGCGTGGGTGGCGGTGGAAGCGAACGGGGCCGCTGCCGGCGGGGCCGAAGCGAGCGGGGTCGAGCCGACCGGGGCCGTCGGGGCCGGCGCTGGCGGGGTCGAGGAGAACGGGGCCCAGTCGAGCGGGGCCGGCGCTTGCGGGGTGGAGGAGAACGGCGTGGAGGCGAACGGGCTCGACGCGGGCGGGCTCGATGGCGGCGGGCTCGATGGCGGCGGGCTCGATGGCGGCGGGCTCGATGGCGGCGGGCTCGATGGCGGCGGGCTCGATGGCGGCGGGCTTGAAGCGGGCGGGCTCGATGCGGGCGGGCTCGATGCGGGCGGGCTCGATGTGGGCGGAGCCGACGCGATCGGGAAGACCGCCAAGCCTTCGAGATCGGGCTCGGGCGTCCACCCCGGACGGCCGACGCGGGCGAACGCGGAGGCGCCGCTGAGGTCGGTGTCGGCCCACTCGCCGGGCGGCTCCGCCGCCGCCCACGGGTCGGCGGCTGCCGGCATCTCGCTCTCGCTCTCCGCTGGGATGGTGGGCTCGTCCGCCACGGGCGGGACCAGGCTGAGCGACCGCGGCTCGGCCGAGACCGAGTCGCCGTGCCAGCTCGGGCCGTCCGGGTCGTCGACCGGCAGGGTCAACCGTTCGACCGACGGCGCGGCGGCGATCGTGCGCTCCCGGATCGGGTGGCCGGGGTCGTCGGCGTCGTCAGGGTCGACGACGATCCAGCCGGCCAGCGCCGCGGCGGCGATCTCGGTGCGGGCCGGCGACGATCCGCTGGCCCACCCGCGGATGCCGTCGCCGTCGACGTCGTCCGGGGTGTGCCCGTCCTCAGGCGGGTCCGGCCGGGGTTCCGTCTCCGGCTGGATCGCGATGTCGTCGCGGGTGTGCTCGCCGACGGTTCCCGCCTCCTCGTCCGTGTCCCCGTCCACTGCTACCTGATCCGCCGCGCTCTGGTCCGCTGCTAGCTGGTCCGCTGCTAGCTGGTCCGCTGCTAGCTGGTCCGCTGCTACCTGGTCCGCTGCTACCTGGTCCGCTGCTAGCTGGTCCGCTGCTACCTGGTCCGCTGCTAGCTGGTCCGCTGCTACCTGGTCCGCTCCGCTTTGGCTTGCGGCGTTCTGGCCCGCGGCGTTCTGGCCCGCGGCGTTCTGGCCCGCGGCGTTCTGGCCCGCGGCGTTCTGGCCCGCGGCGCTGTGCTCCGCCGCGTCCTGCTCCGCTGCGCTCTGGTCTGCCGTACTCGGGTCTGCCGTACTCGGGTCTGCCGTGCTCGGATCCGCGGCGCTCTGGGCCGTGTCCGCCGTCGTGTTCGCGCCGGTCCGCGCGCGGGCCGGATTGGCCCAGGCCCGCAGCCCTTCCCCGTCGATCGCGTCCGGCCCGGCCTCCGGCCCAGCCTCGGGCTCGGCTGCCCCGACGGGCGTGGTCGCCATCGGCGGTCCCGGCGCCACGCCGGCATCGAGCAGCGCCGCGACTCCCTCGCCGTCATCCGGCCGGCCCCAGGTCCCGGTACCCGCGGCCACGGACCCCGCGCCCTCGTCCGGCCGGGCCCAGGTCCCGGTGTCGGTGGCTGCGGGCGTCTCGATCTCGTCTGGCCGGGCCCAGGTCCCGGTGTCGGTGGCTGCGGGCGTCTCGATCTCGTCCGGCCGGGCCCAGGTCCCGGTGTCGGTGGCTGCGGGCGTCTCGATCTCGTCTGGCCGGGCCCAGGTCCCGGTGTCGGTGGCTGCGGGCGTCTCGATCTCGTCTGGCCGGGCCCAGGTCCCGGTGTCGGTGGCTGCGGGCGTCTCGATCTCGTCCGGCCGGGCCCAGGTCCCGGTGTCGGTGGCTGCGGGCGTCTCGATCTCGTCCGGCCGGGCCCAGGTCCCGGTGTCGGTGGCTGCGGGCGTCTCGATCTCGTCCGGCCGGGCCCAGGTCCCGGTGTCGGTGGCTGCGGGCGTCTCGATCTCGTCCGGCCGGGCCCAGGTCCCGGTGTCGGTGGCTGCGGGCGTCTCGATCTCGTCCGGCCGGGCCCAGGTCCCGGTGTCGGTGGCTGCGGGCGTCTCGATCTCGTCCGGCCGGGCCCAGGTCCCGGTGTCGGTGGCTGCGGGCGTCTCGATCTCGTCCGGCCGGGCCCAGGTCCCGGTGTCGGTGGCTGCGGGCGCCGCGCCCTCGTCCGGCCGGGCCTGGCCACCGATCCCGTCCCCGACCGCGGCGACGGCGGCCGCGGTCCCGTCGGCGCCGTCCGGCCGAGTGTGGCTGCCGGTCTCGTCCTCGGTCGCGATGGCCGTTGGCTCCTCGGCAAGGTCCGGCCGCAGATGGCCGTCGGGCCCGTCCTGCACCGCAGCAGTGCCGGCCGCGGGTCGCCTACCGGCCTCCTCCGGCCGAATCGGGCTGCCGCCGTCGAACGCGGTACTGGCCTCGGATCGGTCGGCGCCCTCGGGCCCGGCGTAGCTGCCGATGCTCTGTCGCACGTCCGCCCCGTCGCCCACCGGCCGAGCCCCGCTCCCGGTCGCATCGAGGGGGTCGCTGCTCGTCGCATCCGCAGCGCCGTCCCCGGCGTAGCTTCCGATGGCCCTCTCGACCGCAGCGGCGCCGGCCGTGGGTCGCTGATCGGGCCGGGCCGTGCCGTCGAGAGCAGTGCCCCCGGTGCTGTCCACGTCGTCCGCTCGGAGGTGGTCGCCGGTGCCGCTGCTCTCGGCAACCCGGTCGGCGCGGGCCACGGGCTGCTCGCCCGCGTCGGAGGACCGCGCGCCGCTGCCGGTGGTCTCCGCGGCCGGGCTGTCCTCGACGTCGTCAGGCGCGGCGTCGCCGGGGGGCGCAGCGGCGACGGACGCCGGGCGGACCATCGGGATCCCGTGCGGGTCGGTCTCGTCGAGCGAGACCGTTCCCGACCGCGCCCACGGCCCCGCCACAGCCGTACCCGCTTCGTCGTCGACGGTGAACGCCCGCGACGGCGTCTCGACGAACGCGTCCGGCCAGGTCCCGGTCCCGGTCTGCGCCGCCGACGGCCCGACCCGGTTGATCAGCGCCCCGTACGCGGAGTGCAGCAGTCCGAGGGTCCCGCGCGCCGCCGACGCCGCCTCGTCCAGCAACGCCGCCGTACGCTCCGCCTGCAGCCGCCCGAACCCGGCGACGACCGGGTCGTCCGGCGCCATCCCCGGCACCGGACGCAGCGCGTCGGCCAGGTCGGCGCAGGTGTCGGACAGCGTCCGAGCCGCGCTGATCAGCGCCTGGACCCGCTCGCGGACCTGCTCGAACGCCTCGTCGTCCGACTCCGGGTCAGCGGCCGAGCCGAGCACGTCGCCCAGGCGTTCCTGCACGTCGCTCCCGTCTCGGTCGGCGGCCCCGGTCCAGCCGGGTATCCGGGCATACTCTCGCGCCCGCTGCCCCAAGACTCAACCCCGGGGCAAGATCGAATTCCGTCCAAGCAACAGCCGGCGCGCCTTCTGCTGTTCGAAGTCGAGGGCGGCGAGCGGGGCGGTCCCGGGGCCGGTGAGCTGCGACAACCGGCGGACGTCGGCGCTGACCACCGGGTCGTTGAGCACCCGCAGCGCGAAGGCCAGCGCCGACGGGCTCACGTCGTACGTCTGCTCGAGCGTGATCGCGTACGCGGCCGCCCGCAGGGCCTCCTCGTCGTACCGCCGGTGCGCCCCGGGCGTGCCGTGCGACGGCAGCAGCCCGAGCGACTCCCGGTAGCGCAGCATGCGCGGGGTCGTCCGTAGCCTCCTTGCCGCATCGGTGATGCTCAGCACGCGTCTAGCGAAGCTTCTTGACAATCTCTTGTCAAGTACGCGGGATGGCCGCCGGGTGGCGCCTACGGTCGCAGCCATGACCGAGCTTCCCAGGCACGACGTCACCGACCTCTCGCTGGCCGCGCAGGGCAAGGCGCGCATCGAGTGGGCCGAGCGCTCGATGCCGGTGCTGCGCCAGATCCGGGAGCGGTTCGAGAAGGAGCGCCCGTTCGAGGGCGTCACGCTCGCCGCCTGCATGCACGTCACCACCGAGACCGCGAACCTCATGCGCACGCTCAAGGCCGGCGGCGCCGAGCTCGCGCTGTGCGCGTCCAACCCACTGTCCACACAGGACGACACCGCGGCCGCGCTGGTCGCCGAGTACGGCATCAGCGTGTTCGCCCGCAACGCCGTCGACAGCAAGGGTTACTACGAGCACATCAACGCCGCGCTCGACAGCCGCCCCGATTTCGTCTTCGACGACGGCTGCGACCTGGTCAACACCGTGCACACCACCCGCACCGAGCTGCTCGACACGGTCAAGGCCGGCTGCGAGGAGACGACCACCGGCGTGATCCGGCTGCGGGCGATGGCCGCCGATCGCGCGCTGAAGTTCCCGATGGTGGCGGTCAACGACACCGACACCAAGCACATGTTCGACAACCGTTACGGCACCGGGCAGTCCACTGTGGACGCAATCTTCCGGGCCACGAACACACTGCTGGCTGGAAAGACCGTCGTCGTCGCCGGCTACGGCTACTGCGGCAAGGGCGTCGCCTCCCGGGTCAAAGGCATGGGCTCGAACGTCGTGGTCACCGAGATCGACCCGACCAAGGCGCTGGACGCGGCGATGGAGGGCTTCAAGGTCCTGCCGATGGCCGAGGCCGCGCGGATCGGCGACGTGTTCATCACCGTGACCGGCAACCGCGACGTGCTGCGAGCCGAGCACTTCGAGGCGATGAAGGACGGCGCGATCTTCTGCAACTCGGGGCACTTCGACATCGAGATCGACGTGAAGTGGCTGGAGGACAACGCGGTCGCGAAGAACTCGAAGGTCCGCCACCAGACCGACGAGTACGTGCTGGCCGACGGGCGCCGGCTGTTGCTGCTGGCCGAGGGCCGGCTGGTCAACCTCGGCGCCGCCGAGGGGCACCCCGCCGCCGTGATGGACATGTCGTTCTCCGACCAGGCGCTGACCGCCGAGTGGCTGACCATGCAGGCGTCCTCGCTGCAGCCCGGCGTGCTCGACGTGCCCGAGGCGATCGACAAGGAGGTCGCCCGGCTGAAGCTGGCCTCGATGGACATCGACATCGACGTGCTCACCCCGACCCAGGCCGACTACCTCAACTCCTGGGAACACGGCAGCTGACCGAGCACCCCGCAACCCCGTCGCCACGCCCGGCCGCCGGTTGATCCACCCCGGTGGAATCCGACGGCCCGGCGTAGCCCGGCCGAGCCGGGTGCCTCGGAGTACTACCGCGGCCCCCGCTTACGCGGCGGCCCGGTGTGAGCTGGTCTATCCGGGGGAGCTGGTCCATCCGGGGAGCCGGTCTACCCGGGGAGCGGGGCCGGGTTTGTCGCGGGGCCGGGTTTGTCGCGGGGCCGGGTTTGTCGCGGGGCCGGGTCTATCGCGGCGGGCCGATGTAGCCCGGCGGCCCGATGTAACCCGGCGGTGTGGTGGGGCTGGGCGGCCCGGCGTACTGAGTGGGCCAGCCGCGATACACGGATCGTCCGGGCGTCCGCGCCGCCCGGTCCTCTTCCCGGCGGCGACGTTCGGCCAGGACCGCGCTGAGGTAGGCCCACCCGGGCGTGCCGGGCGGCGGCTCGGGCGTGGTGCGGGATCGGACCTCGTCGACCAGCTCGGCCGCGAGCGCCTCCCGCGCCGCCGGCGTCAGCTCGCCGGCGCGAGCCAGGAACTCCCGCGCCGACAGCGCCAGCGCGTCGTCGAAGCCGGTCAGGTCGAGCGTCTGCGCCCAGCCGACCAGCGGCGGCGGCATCAAGGGTGTCCACTGTGGACTCGCCGGCAGCCGCTCCTGCAGCACCACTGTGCCGGCTGCCATGTCGCCGATCCGCTTCCCTCGGGCGGAGAACATCGCGACGAAGATGCCGAGCGCCGGGCCGAGCAGGCCGACCAACAGGCCGGGCCGCTCCAGCACGAGCCCGACCATCCCGCGCACGAGCGCCTGCCGGAACGCGATCGGGCCGCCGTCGTCGCGGACCACCCGCAGCCCGAGCGCCATCTTTCCGAGCGTCCGTCCGCGGGTGATCGTCTCCATCGCCACGGGGTAGCCGAGGAAGACGAGCACCAGCAGCGTCAGCCCCATGCCGGCGAGCAGCGCGGGATCAGCGTCGGACAGGCCGGCAGAGAGGATCGCCGTGCCCACCGCGACGTACCCGGCGACCATCACGAGCAGGTCGAGCATGGCGGCGGTCAACCGCGACGGCAGCTGCGCGATCCGGAGGTCGAGCGCGACGGCCTCGCCCGTCACCACGTCGGACACCGGCTCATCCTCGCGCATAGGCTCTCGGCGTGGACGTCGACGCGTTCGTCGCGCGGCACTCGGCGGAGTGGCTCCGGCTGGAGGAGCTGCTCTCCCGCCGGCGGCTTACCGGCGCGGAGGCGGACGAGCTGGTGCTGCTCTACCAGCGCACGGCGACGCACCTGTCGCTGGTGCGGACCCGATCGCCCGACCCGGCGCTGGTCGGGCGGCTGTCGTCGCTGGTGGCCCGCGCCCGTGGCGCGGTCGCCGGCGGTTCAGCGCCGGCCTGGTCGGACGTGCGCCGGTTCGCGACGACAACCTTCCCGGTCACGGTGTACCGGGCTTGGCCGTGGTGGTGCGGCGCGGCCACGGCCTTCTGCGTGGTCGCGTTTGCGCTGATGGGCTGGATCGCGGCGCACCCGGAGCTGTGGAACCGGATCGGCACGCCGGCGGAGATCAGGCAGCTGGTCGACAACGACTTCGCGGCGTACTACTCGGAGCACCCGGCGCAGTCCTTCTCGTTCCAGGTCTGGACGAACAATGCCGTGGCGGCGGCCGCCGCGCTCGTGCTGGGCATCACGCTGGTGGGCGGGATCCTCGTGCTGCTGCAGAACGCGGTCAACGTCGGGCTGACCGGCGGCCTCATGGTCGGCAGCGGCCGCGCGGACGTGTTCTTCGGGCTGATCAGCCCGCACGGGGTGCTGGAGCTCACCGCGGTGTTCGTCGCGGCCGGCGTCGGGCTGCGGCTGGGCTGGTCGTGGGTCGACCCCGGCCCGCTGCCGCGCGCGCAGGCACTGGCCGCGGCCGGTCGGGAGGCGATCACGGTCGCGCTCGGGCTGGTCGTCGTGCTGCTGGTGAGTGGGGTGATCGAGGCGTTCGTGACGCCGTCACCGCTGCCGACGTGGGCCCGGGTCGGGATCGGCGCGGCCGCCGAGGCGGTGTTCCTCACGTACGTCGTGCGGTACGGCCGGCGGGCGGCCCGGGCCGGCGAGACGGGCGACGTCGAGCTCGGCCTGCGTGAGGACGTGGCTCCGGTCTCATGATCGTCGTACTGAACGGGACGTCCTCGGCGGGGAAGACGAGCCTGGCGAAGGCACTGCAACGGCGCTGGGACCGACCGCTGCTCGCCGTCGGCATCGACACCGTGGTCTTCGCGTTGCCCGCGCGGTGGCTGAACCCGCCGCACTGGCACGAGGTCTTCGTCTACTCCGGGGAGGGCGACTCGCTGCGGATCACGGCCGGGCCGCTGGGCGACCGACTGGTCGCCGGCCTGCACCGGTCGGTCGCGGCGCTCGCCGAACAGGGGTTCGACGTGGTCGTGGACCACGTGTTGCTGTCGCCGGACTGGGTAGCGGACGCGGCCGGGGCGCTGTCCGGCCACCGCGTCCTGTCGGTGGGGGTGCGCTGCCCGCTGGCCGAGGTGATCCGGCGGGAGGCGACCCGCGGAGACCGCACGCTCGGCCAGGCCCGGGCCCAGTTCGAGACCGTGCACGCGTACGCCGGCTACGACGTAGAGGTCGACACCTCGCTCGGCGACCCGGACGAGTGCGCGGCTCAGGTGGGCGACGCGGCCGCCGCGCATACCACGCCGACCCGACTGGCCGCCCGCCTCTGACGCCGCCGGCAGCGCCCGGGCGCGGGTCAGAGCCGGCCGGCCGCCTTGAGGGTCAGGTATTCGTCGGCGACCGAGGACGCGAACGTGTCTGCCGGGGCGTCGACGAGCACCACCCCGTGCCGGCGCAGCACGCCCATGACCCGGCGTCGCTCTGCCAGCGCCTGCTCCGCCGCCGCCGCGTCGTACACGGCCGCGATGTCGCCGCGCCGCCCGGCGAGCTCGACGACCCGCGGGTCGCCGACGGCGGCGAGCACGACCGTGTGCCGGCCGGTGAGCCCGCCGAGCACCGGCAACAGCCCCTGCTCGATCGGCTCGGCGTCGAGCGACGTGAACAGCACGACCAGCGCCCGTTTTCGCTCGCGCCGGAGCACCTCGGCGACGATGAGCCGGGCGTCGGACTCCACCAGTGCCGGCTCCAGCGGCGCCATCGCCTGCACGAGGGCCGGCAGCACAGCGTTGCGGGCGGCGGCCTCGACCGAGGCCCGGACCACCGAGTCGGCGGCGAGGAGGTCGACCCGGTCGCCGGCTCGTGCGGCCACGGCGGCGAGCAGCAGGCAGGCGTCCATCGCCGCGTCCAGCCGGGGCATGTCGCCGACCCGGGCGGCGGACGTGCGCCCGGTGTCGAGCACGCAGACCAGCCGGCGGTCGCGCTCGGGTCGCCACGTCCGCACGACCACGTCGCCGCGTCGGGCGGTGGCCCGCCAGTCGATGGACCGCACGTCGTCGCCGTCGACGTACTCCCGCAGTGAGTCGAACTCGCTCCCCTGTCCGCGCCGGGTGAGCGTCACCGCCCCGTCGAGCGCCCGCAGCCGGGCCAGCTTCTCCGGCAGGAACTTCCGGGCCGTGAACGGCGGCAGCACCCGCACCGACCACGGCACCAGGTGCCGTCGCTGCCGGCCGGCCAGCCCGAGCGGCCCGATCGATCGGACCGTGACGTGCGCGGCGGTCCGGTCTCCGCGCCGGGTCGGCACCAGCGTCGTGATCAGCCGGCGCCGCTCACCCGGCGGGACGTCGACGGGCTGGGTCCGCGGGCCGGCACCCGCGGAGGGCAGCCAGGCGTCGCGGAGCATCCCGTGCACCCGTCGCCGGCCGGCGTTGGTGATCAGCAGCGCGACCTCGACCGGCTGGCCGAGCCGGGCGCTGGTGCCGCCGGACCGCTCCATCTGCAGGTCGGCGACGCGCCCGGCGAGCGCCACGTCCGCCGCGACGCCGACCGCGAGCAGCCCGACCACCGCCACCAGCCACGCCGGGCCCAGCGGCGCCAGCAGGACGCCGAGGGCCGCGACGAGCGCGGTCCGTCCGGTGATCGCCATCGTGTCGTCCCTGCTACCGCGGCGCCGGCACCGAGGCGAGGACCGTGTCGAGCACGCCGTCCGCGGTCACGCCTTCCAACTCGGCCTCGGGCCGGACGGCGACGCGGTGCCGCAGCGTCGGGCGGGCCAGCGCCTTGACGTCGTCCGGGGTCACGTAGTCCCGCCCGGACAGCCAGGCCCACGCCTTCGCTGTGGCCAGAAGTGCGGTCGCCCCGCGCGGGGAGGCGCCCAGCGACAGCGACGGCGACTGCCGGGTCGCCCGGCACAGATCCACCACGTACGCCAGCACCTCGGCTGCGGCCTGCACACCCCGTACGGCGGCTCGCCCGGCAGCGAGGTCGGCGGCGTCGGCGACCGGGGTCACGCCGGCGGCCGGCAGGTCGCGCGGGTCGAACCCGCGGTGATGGTTGTTGAGCATCCGGAACTCCTCGTCCCGGGACGGCAGCGGCACGGTCAGCTTGAGCAGGAACCGGTCGAGCTGCGCCTCCGGCAGCGGATAGGTCCCCTCGTACTCGATCGGGTTCTGGGTGGCGATCACGACGAACGGGTCGGGCAGCGGCCTCGGCTCGCCCTCGACCGAGACCTGTCGCTCCTCCATCGCCTCCAGCAGCGAGGCCTGCGTCTTGGGCGGCGTCCGGTTGATCTCGTCGGCCAGTAGCAGATTGGTGAAGACCGGCCCGGGCCGGAACGAGAACTCGGCGGTACGGGCGTCGTAGACCAGCGAACCGGTCACGTCGCCCGGCATCAGGTCGGGCGTGAACTGCAGTCGCTTGGTCTCCAGCGAGAGCGCGGTCGACAGCGCTCGGACCATGAGCGTCTTCGCGACACCCGGCACGCCCTCGAGCAGCGCGTGCCCTTGGCAGAGCAGCGCGATCACCAGCCCGGTCACTGCCGGGTCCTGACCGACGACGACCTTCCCGACCTCGGCGCGCAGCCGGTTCAGCGCCGCGCGGGCGCGCTCCGAGTCCGCCGCCCCGCCGGTGCTCCCCGGAGCGCGGTCACCTGCCGGCGGTGGAGCGGCTGCGCCGCTCCCGGACCGACCGTCGCTTTCTGGTGCCGCCATCTGATCCCCCGATGTCCTCGCGTTGTCCGGATCGTCCGGCATGGTCTGCTGACCTGAGCTCGGCTGCTGGCTCACTGGTGCGGTACCTCCGGATCGAGCGTGGCGCGGACCGTCGAGTCGAGCGCGTCGGCGAGGGCGACGAGGGCGGCGTCGTCCGCGGGCGCCGGCCCGTACAACACCGCGTGCACGTCGGCGTCCGGCCGTCCCGACCGGGTGGCGACGGCCGCGACC
This sequence comes from uncultured Actinomycetota bacterium, assembly GCA_963803135.1. GTDB lineage: Bacteria > Actinomycetota > Actinomycetes > Mycobacteriales > CADCTP01 > CADCTP01. The sequence continues at coordinate 509,368 of CAWDLH010000003.1, forward strand.
ACCACGTCCGGCGGCGGATTCACACCGCCGGCCGCGTCGATGCCGAGCCGCGGCACCATCCGGGCGAGCGCACCGGACCGCAACGCCGCGGCCGCCCGGTCTCGCGCCTGCGCCCGCCGGTAGAGCCGGGACCTGCCCTCCACTGCCTCGGCGGCTCGGACCACCACCGGCAGCGGTTCGGCCACCGGCGGCCCGAGCCGCCGGCCGCGCCAGAGCGCCAGGAGCAGTCCGGCGAGCAGCAGCTGCGACGCTGCCGGCAGCACCCAGTCGGGCAGGATCGACGGCGTCGAGGGGCCGCTCGACGCCGATCCCGGTGCGGGCACGAGCCAGCGGAGCTGGTCGGCGCTGCCGTCACCGCCGAGCAGGTTGAGCCCGAGCGCCGCGTTCCCGTCCTCGTCCAGCCGCGCGTTGGTCAGCATCGTGCCGGTGCCCAGTACTACGAGCCGGGCTCCACCGCGGGTCGTCCCGACGGCCATCGGCGCCCCGCCTCCGTCGCCGTAGCAGCGCGTCCCGCCGTCGGAGTCGTACCTGGTTCCGCCGATCAGAACGTCGCCGGCCGCGGCCGCCGCGGGCTCGCCACAACCCGGTGACCGGACCCGCAGCGCGGTGAACCCAGCGATTCCGATGTCGGCCGTGACCAACTCCAGCCGGTTCTCGGGCGGCTCGACGAGCACGACGCTGCCCTGGCTCGCTTGGCCCAGCGCCCGCGCCGTGTCCTCGTCCAGCAGCCCGATGACCGGGATGAGCACCGCGGTCCTCGGCCCGAGCCCGGTGGCCGCCGCGACCGGGTCGGTGACCCGGTCGACGCCCACGCCGTGTTGGCCGAGCAGCGTCGCCATCGCCCGGCCGCCGTCGGGATCGGCGGACCGGGGATCCAGGCGCACCCGCGCTCCGCGCGACCCGGCCAGCCCGATCGCCACGGCGGCGAGGAGGACGATGAGCACGACCAGCAGCACCGCCCGGTAGCGCCGCCACACCGCCGGGGCCGACGCACCGATCACAGTGGACAGTCCGTCACCGCCCGGCGACGTCGCGGCGGTGGGCGCCTCCTGCACGCTCATCGCGGCGCCTGGTAGCCGGCGAGCGCTGGGAAACCGCCGTCGGCCAGCACGAGCGGCACGCGGCGGACCCGGTCGTCCGCCTGCCGCATGAGCGCGTCCGAATGCGGGGTGGCGGGTCGCCCGCCGTACCAGACCTCGTCGAAGACGCTCGCCGCCGCCCGCAGGTCACCGGCGATCGTCGGCACGAGGGCGCCGCCCTCCCGCGCGACCTCGTCCGCGGTCCGTCCGGGCCGGGGGTCCAGCACCCCCCGGGTCTCCAGTTCCCGGACGATCGCCCGCATCCGTTCGCGGACGGCCTCCGCGAACCGCCCCGCCGCCGTGTGCTCCTCCGCCCGACGCCGGTGCTCGTCCGCCCCGAGATCGCCGGACAGCTCCACCTGCGGCGACCGGGCGCGGCCCGCCCGCCGAACCGGACCTGTCCGCCACAGCACCACCGCGACCACCACCAGGACGGCTGCGAGCAGCACGAGCGGGCCGAACGATCCACCTGGCGCCGCGCCGATGATCCGGTCGAGAAGCCGGCCGAGCCAGTCGACCAGCGCGTCGAACGCCCGCGTGACCGGACCGGGTTCGTTCTGGTGGTAGATGCCCTTCGACAGCTCCCGCTCCGCGGCCTGCCGGGCTTCGTCCCGGCCGACCGGTACGACGGCCGCCAGTTGCGCGGCGATGCCGGTGGCGGTCATCGCGCGCCGCCGAGCGCCGGTCGGCCGGGCGGCTGACTGCCCCGGATGCGTTCCTGCCGGCGCAGCACGAAGTCGAGCCCTTCGGCTCGCATCCGGCGGTCGAGATAGAGAAGTGCGAGCACGCCGGCCAGGAACGGCGCGGTGATCATGCCGGCGGCGATCTCGCCCAGCGCGGTGAGGGCGAGAACGGCGACGACCGCCGCCCGATCCGGCTGTCCGTCCGTGACAGCCCTGGTCACCGCGAATGCGGCCAGCTCGAACGGCAGCGCGACGACGACCTGGATCAGCAGTCCCATCAGCACCGACAGCGCGCGGGTCCACCACACCCGCAACAGCGCGGGCGATGTGAGCCGCGCCGAGCGTCGGAGTGCGGCGAACGGACCGAGGCCCTCCAGCACGAGCGCAGGCGTGGTCAGTGCCCACAGCGGCCACAGGATCAGACCCGGAATGATGAGGAACAGCAGGCCGATGTACGGCAGGACCCCGGAGATCGCGGCGGCCACGAGCAGGGCCCACACCCGCGGCCGGATCCGGCGCCAGACGTCGACCGCGGTGACCCGGCGTCCGAGCACGTCCTCCGACACGACGACCACGAGCATCCCCGTCAGCACGGCGCCGACCACGGCGGCCACGAGCATGCCGGTGATGCCGCCGAATCCGCCGATCACCATCTCGATGGAGACCGTGTCGTCCCCGGCGCCGACCAGTGTCGGCAGGCCGTCCGCCGCCAGCTGCAGCCCGACCGACAGCACCTGCTGCAGCGTCACCAGCAGGGCGGCCAGCCCGACGGTCGCCCGTGGATTGCGCCGGATGGTGCTGAACGTGCCGTCCAGCAGCTCGCCGATGCCGAGCGGGCGCAGCGGGATGCCGTCCGGCCGGCGATGGTAGATCGGCTCGGACGCCTGCACCGGAGATGCCGGACCGCCGGCCGTGACCATGGTGTGGCGACCGTCGTCGGTCGCGTCCGGAGCGGACCAGGGCGCGGGAGCCGGATCGGGAACTCGGAACTCGCCGTCCAGGCCCTGCTCCTGGCTCATCGGCGCTCCTCTGCCTCCCGGGCCGGTCGGGGCGCCTGGGCGCCGGTCGGCCCATCGTGCCACGCGATCGGTGACCGCCGTGCGCGCGCTGTGTTCGGGACGCTGCGGTGTCTCACGCCACACCGGTCCGCTCGGGTGACACCATGGGGGTATGAAAGGACGCGTCCTGGTCGTCGACGACGATCCGGCTCTCGCCGAGATGCTCGGGATCGTGCTGCGTGGGGAGGGCTTCGACCCTGCCTTCGTCGCGGACGGCGGGCGGGCACTCAACTCGTTCCGGGACATCAAGCCGGACGTCGTCCTGCTCGATCTCATGCTGCCCGGGATGAGCGGCATCGATGTCTGCAAGCTCATCCGCGCTGAGTCCGGCGTTCCGATCATCATGCTCACCGCCAAGAGTGACACTGTCGACATCGTGCTGGGTCTCGAGTCAGGGGCCGACGACTATGTCGTCAAGCCGTTCAAGCCGAAGGAACTGGTCGCCCGCATGCGGGCCCGGCTGCGCCGCACAGACGAGCCGCCGGCGGAGACGCTGGCGATCGACGACGTGGTGATCGACGTGCCCGGACACTCCGTCTCCCGCGACGGCCAGCAGATCCCGCTCACGCCGCTGGAGTTCGACCTGCTGGTCGCGTTGGCCCGCAAGCCGCGGCAGGTCTTCACCCGCGAGGTGCTGCTCGAGCAGGTCTGGGGATACCGGCACGCGGCCGACACCCGGCTGGTCAACGTGCACGTGCAGCGGCTGCGCTCCAAGGTCGAGCGCGACCCCGAGCATCCGGAGATCGTCCTCACCGTCCGCGGCGTGGGGTACAAGGCAGGACCTCCGTGACCGTCGAGCCGCGGATCGATCCCGACCCGGACGCCGACGCCGCGCGGTCGCCGACTGCTCCCGCCCAGTCCGGGGACCCCACGCGGACAGCCGGGGATGTCATCGCCCCACGTCCGGCTGTTCCCACCCTGACGTCTCCGGCGCCGCCCATAGGGCCCCCAGACGTCATCGGGGCGCGCCGGCCGGCCGGCACCCGACCCGCTCGGCCCCGCCGGCCTGCCTGGGGCCGGTGGGCGCCCCGACTGGCCCGCTGGCCGAGCGACGTCCGCTTCACCCTCGCGAACTGGTTCCGTTGGGCGGTGGAGCGGTGGCGCCGTTCCCTCCAGCTTCGGGTCGCGGTCACCACGGTGCTGCTCTCCGGCCTGGTCGTGCTCATCGTCGGCATCCTGTCCGTCGGCGCGATCAGCTCCGGCATGCTCGACGGCAAGCGCAATGCCGCCCACGCCGAGGCGATCAACGGCGTTCGGGTCATCCAGAGCCAGCTCACAGCCGCGGCTCCGCAGGACAGGAACGGCATCGACCGCGCCACCGACGCCGTGATCCGTTCGGTCGCCGGCCGCGGCGCCGCCGCCGGGCTGTTCTCCATCGTCGTCATTGCCCAGGGCGCCACGCCGATCGTCTCCAGCTTCGCCGACGCGGACGACGTGCCGCAGGCGCTGCGTCGGCAGGTCGAGCAGGGCAAGTTCGCCGACATGTACTCGCCGGTCCAGACCGGGGACGGCACGTTCACCAAGGGGCTCATCGTCGGCGCGCCGGTCAGCCAGCAGCCGAGTTCCGTGCAGCTCTACTACCTGTTTCCGCTGGAGGCCGAGCAGCGCACGCTCACCCTCGTCCGCAACACCATGCTGGTGACCGGCATCCTGCTGGTCGCCCTGCTGGCCGTCGTCGCGCTCATGGTGACCCGCCAGGTCGTGCGGCCCGTGCGGGTGGCGGCCGAGGTCGCCGAACGGTTCGCCTCCGGCCGCCTGCGCGAGCGGATGACCGTGCGCGGCGAGGACGACCTGGCGGCGCTGGCCGCGGCGTTCAACGACATGGCGGACAGCCTGCAGGGCCAGATCACCAAGCTGGAGGAGATGTCGCGGCTGCAGCGGCGCTTCACCAGTGACGTGTCTCATGAGCTGCGCACCCCCCTCACCACCATCCGTATGGCCACCGACGTGCTGCATGCCTCCCGGCCAGGCTTCGAGCCGCACGTCGCGCGGTCCGCCGAACTGCTGCATGCGGAGCTCGACCGGTTCGAGTCCTTGCTGGCCGACCTGCTGGAGATCAGCCGATACGACGCGCATGTGGCCGTGCTCGAACCCGACCCGATCGACCTGCGTGGCCTGGTCCGCGGCTCGGTGGAAACCGTGGCCGCGGTCGCCGAGCGGGCCGGTGTCTCCATCCGGGTCGACATGCCGGACGGACCGGTCGTCGCCGACGTCGACAGCCGACGGGTGGAGCGAATCCTGCGCAACCTGCTGGTCAACGCCGTCGAGCACTGCGAGGGCAAGCCGGTCGAGGTCGCTCTTCGCGGCGACGGACGTGCAGTCGCCGTCACCGTGCGCGACCACGGTGTAGGCCTGCGTCCGGGAGAGGCTGCGTTGGTGTTCGACCGGTTCTGGCGCGCGGACCCGTCCCGCGACCGGCGAACCGGTGGCACCGGTCTCGGCCTGTCGATCAGCCTCGAGGACGCCCGCCTGCACGGCGGATGGCTGCATGCCTGGGGTCGTCCGGGCCATGGTGCCCAGTTCCGGCTGACGCTGCCGGTGCACAGGGGTGACACGGTCGTATCCTCACCGCTGCCGATCGAACCGCCGGACGTGACGCGCCCGACGAGCGTCGCTCCCCAGTCCGCGTCCGCGTGGCCGGCATGAGGTCGCCCACAGCGCGCGGTCCCCGGGTGGCCACCGGGCTGCTCCTGGGCGTCTGCGCATTGCTGGTCAGCACGGGCTGCGCCGCCATTCCCAGCACCTCCCCGCCGCAGGTCATCCCGCAGTCGCTGCCGGCGGCGGCCGCGGACGGCAGCGACCTCCGTTATGACGAGATAGTCCCGCGAAGCGACGAAGCGCCCGTGAACATCGTGCGCGACTTCCTGAGAGCTGGCGGCAGCACCGAGCGCGCACACACCCGGGCCAGGGCCTACCTCACTCCTTCGGCGTCGAAGAACTGGAAGGACACCGCGGGCGCGGTGATCGTCGAGGACTCGCTCTACCTCGACGTGCGGGCCGGCGGTGCTGTGGTTCAGCTGAACGCCCAGCAGCGCGCCCGGCTCGACGACGACGGTTCGTACGTGCCGGGCGAAATGGCCCTCCATCACTCCTTCCGACTGATGAAGGTCAAAGGGGAGTGGCGGATCGACAACCCGCCGCCAGGTCTGCTGCTCGAGTCGAGCACCTTCGACGCTGCCTACCGGGCCTACAAGATCTACTTCCTCAACTCCACAAAGACGAAGGTCGTCCCGGACGTCCGCTGGTACGCGGCGCCGCTCGACTCGCTGCCGACGCTCCTGGTCACGGCGCTGGAGCGGGGACCGTCGAAGTGGCTCGAGGACTCGGTCCTGTCCGACCTCGCGGGAATCACGCTGCAGACCAACATCGTCCAGGAACGGGACCGGGTGAAGGTCTACCTGACCAACCTCGACGAGCAGGCGGACACCCTGACGGATGGGGGCTTCGCACAGCTCGTCTGGACCCTCGGCCAGATCGGCGTCGGCGGCGTGGAGGTGTACGCCGACGGCCTCCTCATCAAGCCACCAAGCGCGCCCGACCGCTCGCTGCAGCAGCTCGAGAAGTGGCTCGCGTACGACCCGGACGCGCTCTCGGCGAACGCCTCGGCGTACTTCATCCGCGATGGCGCGGTGTGGACCACCGAGGATGCGCCGCTTGCGGGTCCGGCCGGCCGCACACCATACCGAGCGGTCTCCGTGGCCCCCTCGATCGACGAGACCTCCGTCGCGGTCGTCGGCCGGGCTCCCGGCGGCGAGCAGCTGTCCCTCGGACCGCCCGGCTCCCTGCGGTCGGCCGTCTCCGGGTCCACGCTGAGCCGGCCCAGTTGGGGCTCGCAGAGCCAGGAGGTCTGGACGGTCCGCGACGGCCGAGACGTCCTGCTCGTCGCGCTCGACGGCGACACGACCCGCGTCGACGTGCCGCAGCAGCAGAAGATCGGCTCGATCCGCGCTCTGAGCCTGTCCCGGGACGGGTCCAGGGTCGCGGTCGTCGCCGGTCCGCCCGGCCGCGAGCAGCTCTGGATCGGTGTGGTCATCCGAGACAACGGATCGACCCAGATCCAAGGCCTCCGGCTGCTGGAACTCGGCGACGTTCCCGTGTCCGACGTCAGCTGGGCCGACGCGGTCACGGTGATCGCACTGGTCCGATCCGGCGAGCAGGACAGCACGTTCTACTCGATCGAGGTCGACGGCGCATCGCCCGCCGTGCTCGTGCCCACGACGGGCCTGCCCGGACCGCCCACGGCAGTCGCGGCCGGCCCGACGCTGCTGACGATCGCCGCCGGCACGCTCTGGCGGACGCCGGTGGGCAGCGAGTCCTGGAGCAAGGTGGAGGACCGCAGCGGCGGCGAGTCGGCACCGGCCTATCCGGGCTGACACCCGCCGCCATCCCTGGCGTCCCATCGCTCCACCTCCTCGCGTCCGGAGCGGAGCAGTAGTACCAACGTCGTGCCGGTCGCCTCAACTCCCCATCCACAGGCAGGTCCGTCATCCACAGATCGCGGATCCGGGCTTCCGTGATCGGTCGGGCCGGCGGCACGGTCGTCGCGTGTTCTCCGACCTGGCTGATCTGGCCCTCCCGAGCCGGTGCGCCGGCTGCTCCGCCGCCCGGGGGCCGGTCTGCGCCCGCTGCCTGCGTGCGTTCGCCCGACCCGGTCCACACCGACCGGCCCCTTCTCCGCCGGGCCTGCCGCCGGTGGCCGTGGCGTCGGCCTACACCGGACCGGCGCGGGTCTGTCTGCTGGCCTACAAGGAGCGGGGCCGCCGTGACCTCGCCGGACCGCTATCCTTCGCGCTCGCGCGCGCGGTCGCCGAGCTGGGTGACGGGCCGCTGTGGCTCGTACCGATCCCGTCCGCGCCCGCCGCTGCCCGTCGCCGCGGCGGGCAGCATGTCGAGCGCTTGGCCACGCGTGCGGCTCGGATCCTGAGCCGGCACGGCGACGGGGTCCGGGTCGCTCCGCTCCTGGAGCTCGCCGCCGCCCGACCGGACACCGCAAAGCTCACTGCCGCCCAGCGTGGCGCGGCGGCCGTTGGCAAGTTCGCCGTCCGACGGTGGTGCGTCGGGCCATCCAACATCGCCCGGGTGGTGATCGTCGACGACCTGGTGACGACCGGTAACACGCTCGCGGCCGCCGCGGTGGCGCTGCGCGCGGCCGGGGTGCCTGTCGCGGGGGCCGCTGCGATCGCCGGCACACAGCGGCGGATTGAATGGTTTACACAGAGCGAGAGCACGTTACGATCCGTGGCAGTCAGCTCGGCTCGTACGGAAGGTGTGCAGCGGTTCGCGGGGCGCAGCGCGGGTATGCCGAGCGGAAGTGGGGTCGCGGAGCACGACAACCGTGGGGTGTCCGCAGCCCACCCGGCTCGGCTACCGTCAAGGAGGACCTGGGTAGAGAAGGCGTCACGCCGTCACCGGCTCTGGTTCCGGTGGTGTGCCGCCCGCGGCGGGCCGACCTCGTCGCGGTGCGGAGTCGCGCGCGGCGGGCGCTCATCACCGCAGTGGAGGTCGCGTGGACGTTGTCGTCAGGGGCCGGAACGTGGAGGTGCCCGACCACTTCCGGCAGCACGTCACGGAGAAGATCGAGCGGGTCGAGCGTTACGACCACCGAATAATTCGTGTGGACGTCGAGCTGCACCACGAGCCCAACCCCCGCCAGTCGGCGTCCTGCCAGCGCGTCGAGGTGACCTGCGCGACCCGTGGACCGGTGGTCCGCGCGGAAGCCTGCGCGTCCGACTTCTACCGCGCGCTGGACGCCGCGGTGGCGAAGCTGGACAGCCGGATGCGACGCGCGGCGGACCGGCGACGGGTCCACCGTGGCAGCCGGACCCCGACGTCTGTGGCGGCTGCGACTGGCGGCCTCGAACTGGAGGGCGTGCCTCCGGTGGCCACCCTCGCACCGCTGGAGGAAGACCGCGAGCAGGAGGAGTTCGGCGGTCTGGTCGTACGGGAGAAGGAGCACTCCGCCGAGCCGATGACGATCGACCATGCGTTGTTCGAGATGGAGCTGGTCGGCCACGACTTCTATCTCTTTTCCGACAAGGACACCGGACGGCCGAGCGTCGTGTACCGCCGCAAGGGCTACGACTACGGGGTCATCCGGCTGGTGGACTGAGCCAAGCGCGTTCGGCCGGCCGGCTGCACTCCGACTCGGTCTCGATCTTGGCGTTCTGGCAGAATGCCTGCTGGAAGCGTCAGGAGACCGGCGCGACGGCGTCGCGCGATGCGGGGGCGATCGGTGACCGAGGACATGGAGGCAGATCGAGCCGGCCGGCCGGAGGCGGTCCGCGTCCTGCTGGTGGACGACCATGCGCTCTTCCGGCGCGGTCTGCGGGTGACCCTCGAGCTGGAGCCCGACATGGTCGTGGTCGGGGAGTCGGGCGACGGCACGGATGCGGTGGCGAAGGCTGTCGAGACGCTGCCCGACGTCGTGCTGATGGACGTCCAGATGCCCCGCCGCGGCGGTATCGAGGCCTGCTCCGCGATCAAGGCCGCGGTGCCGTCCACGAAAATCCTCATGCTGACGATGAGCGACGACGAGGGCGATCTCTACGAGGCGATCCGCGCCGGAGCCAGTGGGTACCTGCTCAAGGACCTGCCGATCGACGAGGTGGCCTCGTCGATCCGGTCGGTGCAGACCGGGCAGTCGCTGATCAGCCCGGCGCTCGCCTCGAAGCTACTTACCGAGTTCGCTGCGCTCGCCAAGCGCGGCGGGTCGCCGCAGGCAGCACCCACCCCGCGGCTGACCGCCCGGGAGATGGAGGTGCTGCGGCTGGTCGCCCGCGGGATGAACAACCGCGAGATCGCCCGCGAGCTGTTCATCAGCGAGAACACGGTAAAGAACCACGTCCGCAACATGCTGGAGAAGCTGCAGTTGCACTCGCGGATGGAGGCCGTCGTCTACGCCGTGCGGGAGAAGCTGATAGAGATCACCTGACGGCCGGGTCAGCTGCGCGGCAGCAGGCCGAACCGGGCCTCGTCAGTGCGGCCGCCGTCCGAGGTAGGCAACCGGCGCCGGGCCACGCCTTCGAGCTGGAAGCCGGCCCTGACCGCCACGCGCCGGGAGGCGGTGTTGGCGACGGCGGCACCGAGCTCGAGCCGGGCGATCCCGGCCCGGCTGAAGGCCCAGTCGGCCACCAGCCGCACCGACCGGGTGGCCAGGCCGCGGCCGCGCCAACCGGCGCGCAGGCCGTAGCCGACCTCGGCGATACGGAAGGCAGGGACGGTCATCCGCAGGCCGAGCGAGCCGGCACAGGTGCCCGTCGCGGTCTCGACAATCGCGAACCGGGCCTCGGTGCCGGCGAGCCAGGCCGCGGCCGCGCCGGCGACGAAGACCCTGATGTCCGGCGCCGTCCACAGCCGGGTCGAGGTTGCCCATCGCCGCGACTCCGGGTCCAACCGCTCGTCCAGCAACGCGTCCTCGTCCCCCTGCCTGACCCGGCGCAGGGTTACCACCCCGTCGGAGAGCTCCCCGGCGTCCGGCAGCCCGCGCCGGACCGGCAGCGCCGAGTCGGTGGCGAGCCGGGCGAACGCGACCGCGTCGGTGCGGGCGCGGCCGGCCAGCAACGCCGATCGCAGGTGGCCCTCGCGGCGGAAGCCGGAGCCGAGTGCCAGCCGCTGCGCCGGCTCGTCGGCAGGGTCGGCGAGCAGCTCAACCCGCACCACGCCATGTCGGAACGCCCAGGACGACAGAGCGCGGACCACCTCGCCGCCGTAGCCGCGGCGGCGGGCCCAGCCGGCGATCCACAGCTCCAGCTGGGCTGTCGCGGCGGACCGCCACGGGTCGAGGCACAGATCGGCGGCACCCAACAGCCGCCCGGTGGAGCGCTCGGTCACCGCCGTGCGCATCCAGCTGCTCGCCCGCTCGTCCGCGGTCGCCCAGTGCCCGAGTCGCCCGTCCCCGTCGAGGCGCCGCAGCTCGTCCAGGTCGCGCTGGCGAAGCGGTCGGAGCAGCAGCCGCGTGGTCTCCACCCGCTCGGTCGACCACTCGACGTCCGCGTACCCGGTCACGCTGCCTCCTCGCCCCGTCGCGCGATCTCCACAAGCCGGCACGGAATCGGGCATCCGTCCGTTCGACACCCAGGGTGGTGCGCCACACCTCCGCCTACGATGGTGTCGAGCCGTTTCGAGGGAGCTGACGTCGCACCGTGGTACTGAACAGGATCCTGCGCGCCGGGGAGGGGAAGATCCTCCGCCGGCTCAAGGTGATTGCCGATCACATCAACACGCTCGAGCCTGACTACGTCGAGATGACCGACGCGGAGCTGCGGGCGCAGACCGACGTCTTCCGCGAGCGGCTGGCGGACGGCGAGACGCTCGAGCACATCATGCCCGAGGCGTTCGCCGTGGTCCGCGAGGCGGCTAAGCGGGTCATCGGGCAGCGACACTTCGACGTCCAGATCATGGGCGGTGCCGCGCTGCACATGGGCTACATCGCCGAGATGAAGACCGGTGAGGGTAAGACACTGGTCAGCACGCTGCCGGCGTATCTCAACGCATTGGCCGGCAACGGCGTGCACCTGGTCACGGTGAACGACTACCTGGTCAAGTACCACGCCGAGTGGATGGGCCGGGTGCACCGCTTCCTCGGGCTCGAGGTCGGCATGATCCTCGCCCAGATGCCGCCGGTCGAGCGGCGCGCGGCATACGCGGCGGACATCACCTACGGCACCAACAACGAATTCGGCTTCGACTACCTTCGCGACAACATGGCGTGGAGCCGAGACGACCTGGTCCAGCGCGGGCACAACTTCGCCCTGGTGGACGAGGTCGACTCGATCCTCATCGACGAGGCCCGGACGCCGCTGATCATCAGCGGTCCGGCCGAGCAGAGCGCCCGGTGGTATCAGGAGTTCGCCCGGCTGGCGCCGATGCTCAAGAAGGACGTCGACTACGAGGTCGAGGAGAGCAAGCGCACCGTCGCGATCACCGAGATCGGCGTCGAGAAGGTCGAGGACCAGCTCGGCATCGACAATCTCTACGAGTCCGCCAACACCCCGCTCGTCGGCTACCTCAACAACTCGTTGAAGGCCAAGGAGCTCTACAAGCGAGACCGGGACTACATCGTCACCAACGGCGAGGTTCTCATCGTCGACGAGTTCACCGGCCGCGTCCTGCACGGCCGCCGCTACAACGAAGGCATGCACCAGGCGATCGAGGCCAAGGAGGGCGTCTCGATCAAGGACGAGAATCAGACCCTCGCCACGATCACACTGCAGAACTACTTCCGGCTGTACGACAAGCTCGCCGGCATGACCGGCACGGCCCAGACCGAGGCCGCTGAGCTGCACCAGATCTACAAGGTCGGCGTGGTGTCGATCCCGACCAACCGGCCGATGATCCGTGCTGACCAGCCCGACGTCGTCTACAAGACCGAGACCGCCAAGTTCAGCGCAGTGGTCGAGGACATCGCCGAGCGCGTCGAGGCTGGCCAGCCGGTGCTCGTGGGTACCGCGAGCGTGGAGAAGTCCGAGCTGCTGTCCTCGATGCTGCTGCGCCGTGGCATCCCGCACGAGGTGCTCAACGCCAAGCAGCACGAGAAGGAAGCGGCGATCGTCGCCCTGGCTGGCCGCCCCGGCGCGGTGACCGTCGCCACGAACATGGCCGGCCGCGGCACCGACATCGAGCTCGGCGGTAACAAGGAGTTCGTCGCCGACATGCAACTTCGCGAGCGCGGGCTGTCGCCGACGGAGACCCCGACAGAGTACGAGGCGGCCTGGGATGCCACCCTCGATGAGGTCCGCGCGCAGGCGAAGAAGGAGCACGATGAGGTCGTCGAGGTCGGCGGGCTGTACGTGCTCGGCACTGAGCGGCACGAGTCCCGGCGAATCGACAACCAGCTGCGCGGCCGGTCCGGGCGGCAGGGTGACCCGGGCGAGTCCCGCTTCTACCTCTCGCTCGGCGACGACCTAATGAAGCGGTTCAACGCCGCCGCGGTCGAGTCGATCATGACCCGACTCAACATGCCCGACGACGAGCCGATCGAGTCCAAGATGGTCTCCCGTGCGATCAAGTCGGCGCAGACCCAGGTCGAGCAGCAGAACTTCGAGATCCGCAAGAACGTCCTGAAGTACGACGAGGTCCTCAACCGCCAGCGCACCGTCATCTACGACGAGCGGCGGCGCGTGCTCGAAGGCGCCGACCTGCAGGATCAGGTCGAGCACATGATCACCGACGTGGTCACCGGGTACGTCGAGGGCGCGACCTCGGAGGGTTACCCGGAGGACTGGGATCTCGACCAGCTCTGGACCGCGCTCCGCTCGCTCTATCCGATCTCGGTGGCCATCGACGAGGTGATCGAGGAGGTCGGCGGTGACCGCAACGCCCTGTCGACCGAGCAGCTGACCGAGCTGCTCGTCGACGACGCGCACGCGGCGTACGAAGCCCGCGAGGAAGAGCTCGGGTCCGAGGTCATGCGCGAGCTGGAGCGGCGCGTCGTCCTACAGGTGCTCGACCGCAAGTGGCGCGAGCACCTGTACGAGATGGACTACCTGCAGGAGGGCATCGGCCTGCGGGCCATGGCGCAGCGCGACCCGCTGGTGGAATTCCAGCGCGAAGGATTCGACATGTTCAACGCGATGCTCGACGCGATCAAGGAGGAGTCGGTCGGCTTCCTCTTCAACGTCGAGGTCGAGGTCCAGCAGCCGGCAGCCGAAGAGCCGGCCGAGAACGCCGAGGACGTGCCGGCGGTGACGGCGCCGGTGGCGGAGCGGCCGGCGCCCTCACCGGCGCTGAGCGCGAAGGGCCTGCAGACGGGCAGCCGTTCGGACAACCTGCAGTATTCGGCGCCCACGCTGGACGCTACCGAACCGGAGAAGAGCGCAACCGGAGGCGCCGCCGTCAGCGGCGGCGAGCCGGGACGCAACGCGCCGTGCCCATGCGGCTCGGGCAAGAAGTACAAGCGCTGCCATGGAGCGCCTGCGGCAGCCCACTGACCGCTGCCACCGCCGCCCCGGACCCCGCACCGTCCGGGGCGGCGGTGTCTCCGTCTCACCGCAGTTCGAGGGCGACCGCGCGCCACCGGCCGTCGAAGCCCTCCAGGCGCGCCGCCGCCGCCGAGTAGACCGTGCCTCGCAGCACCACCGCCGCGACCTCGGCAACGCCGTCGGCCGGCTCGCTCGCCCGCACGGACTTGACCAGCGGCACAACCCCGGGCGGCGTCTTCCAGCGGGCGTCGTAGGTCATCCGGGAGATCTGCGAACGTACGGACTGGCTCGTCCACTCCTGCAGCTGCGCCGAGGCCCGGGAACCCGCCAGGGTCTCGAACACCGCCTGCAGAAACCGGGTCGCCCACGCCTCGGGGTCGGGCAGGTCGCGGCGCGCGGTCGGTTGCGGATCGAAGAAGCCGATCTCGTGCTCGAACCGGCGCGGCGCCGGCTCCTCGAACGGCAGCTCCTCACGCTGATAGACCACGCCGAGCGGGCCGTCGGGGAGCTCATCGTCGTACGGCGGCTCCAGCCGTGGCACGCGGCGGACGGTGGGCCGGCGCGGGCGGGAGGATCCTTCGGACGAGGGATCGAGCGCTGGCACGGACACGAAGAGGTCCTTCCTCGGGGCGGACGCTAGCCGTCAAGGATGATACTGGAGGAACCGGGCAAAAGGGAGGATCTATGCTGCACTGAATGTCGAACTCACGCACCGATTCGGCACAATTCCCGAGTCCTTCAGCACTCCGCTTCGCAAGCCGCCATGCCGCACGACTCGTGATCCACCGGGCGGGATTCACAACCGAATGATCGAAATACAGATGGCGTCGTTGAGTTGAGCCAACGGCGTTCCGCATGGAACAGCCGCCGCGCTGCAGGGAGTTCGGGGCCGCGTGGTTGAGGCCTTCGGGATCCTCGTGGGCGAGACCCGCGCAACCATGCCCACGCGACCGCCCACGACCACGCGCGCCGGCCGGTCCCGGCAGACCGGCCTCGACGCCGCGCGACTTGCCCTGTGCGCGACCGTGCCCCGCGCGTCCGGTTCTGTGCCCCGTGCGCGACCGTGCCCCGCGCGTCCGGTTCCGACCATGCCCTCCTGTGACCTGGCCTGTGCTCCAGGCGCGCGCGACCGCGCCCAGGCGGCCGGCCCCGGCCATGCTCACGCCCCACCAGTGCTCACGCGGCCGCCCCCGACCCTTCGCCGCGATGTTGACGCGCGGGCGGCGGTACGAACCGAGCAGCCGACGTATTTGGCCGGTGGCGCGCGGGGGCTCCCGCCGGCACCGGGTGACGGGAATGGACGGTGATCAGTCCGGGGGCAGGGGTTCGTCCCGGCCCAGCGGGTGGGCCTCGACGAACCGGCGGGTCTCGTCGTACATCCGCTCGATGTACGCCTCGAGCTGCTCGCGCTCGACTCGCCATTGCCCGCGGCCGCCGATCTTGATCGCCGGCAGCGCGCCGCTGCGCACCAAGGCGTAAGTCTGCGATGCGGAGATGTTGAGCACGTCAGCGACGTCACCGAGGGTCAGAAAGCGGTCCGGGGTCATCGATTCCTTCCATCGACATCTCGTGTCGACCCACCGTCAGTGTGGCATCGGCCGCGTACGCGTGATGGACGGACGGCCAACCCCGCAGCGGACTTAGTACGCTAAACGGACAGATTGGTGTATAACATCGCTGACGCATGGGAGAGGAGTCCGGTGAATGCACCCGTCCTTGGCCAATTGGCGGCGAACGTGGGTCCCCCTTCGGGGGCGCCGGTCGTCGTCGAGGCAGCCGCCGCGGGCGATCCTGAAGCGGAGACGTCGCCGCGCGATCCGTCTTACGCGTTTCCGGCCGCGTCGCCGGACGCGGGCCGCGGTCGGATCGTCGCCGTGTGGGGTCCGGCTGGTGCGCCCGGACGGACGACGGTGGCGATCGGACTGGCGGACGAGGCGGCGCGGCTCGGCGTCCCGACTCTGCTCGTCGACGCCGACCCGTACGGCGGAACGGTCGCGCCGAGCCTCGGCCTGGTCGACGAGACCTCGGGACTTGCGTTCGCCTGCCGGGACGCCGCGGCCGGAAGGCTGGATACCGTCCGGCTCGCGCAACGCAGCCGGCAACTGCGGCCACGGCTGCGGGTGCTTACCGGTCTGGTCCGGGCCGACCGTTGGCGGGACGTGGGGTCGGCGGGACTACGGGTCGTCTTCGAGGAGGCTCGGCGCCTGTGCGCGCTGACTGTCGTCGACTGCGGCTTCTGTCTGGAGCAGGACGAGCAGGGCACCCCCGAGTCGCAGCGCAACGGCGCGACGCTGGTCGCGCTCGCAACCGCGGACACCGTGCTCTGTGTCGGCACGTCCGGCCCGATCGGGCTGCACCGGTTGACCCGGGCTCTCGACGAGCTGCGGGAGGCGCTTCCGGGCGTGGTGCCGTCGATTGTGGCGAACCGGCTGAGCGACACGGCCGCGTCCGGCGCGCCGCGGCAGGAGATCGCAGCGGCGCTGCAACGCTGGGGCGGCGTCGAGGCGAGCGCCCATCTCCCGGCCGATCCAGAGCCGCTCGAGGCGGGAGCGCGGGCCGGCGCCACGCTCGCGGAGATCGCCCCGGTCAGCCCGCTGCGCCGGGCGCTCGCCGACCTGGCTCGGACGCTCACCGGCGCTCCCGAGCCGGCGGCGCCACGCCGCCGCCGTCTCTTCCCGCGCCGCTGAACCCGTCCGGCCTGTCACGTCCACCACGCGGGCGGATGCCCCCTGCCTGGGCGGGGGCGCGGTGGCAGGACTGGGCTGCTGGCGTTGGTCGTGGGGCCACAGGCGTCGGCCGGCAGGGTCCGTGGGCAGGCTGGCTGGGCTTGGGGCGCGGATTGGGGTAAACGTGACGGGGTGGCCGGACAGTTGCGCGGGCTTCTTGTCGACTACGGGGGCGTGCTGACGAACCCGCTGCCGGAGTTCATGGCGAGGTGGGTCGAGGCTGACGGCATCGACCCGGACCGGTTCGGCCAACTCATGCGCCGCTGGCTCGGTCCCGGCGCCGAGCACAACCCTGTGCATGACCTTGAGACCGGCCGCATCGGCGCGGCCGAATTCGAGCGGCTGCTCGCGGCCGAGCTGATCGAGCGGGCACACGCCATCGACACGGACCGTGCTGCCATCGAGGCGGACCGTGCCGCTGGCGACGTGGACCGTGCCGCTGGCGACGTGGACCGTGCCGCTGGCGACGTGGACCGTGCCGCCGGCATGCTCACTCGCATGTTCGCCGGAATGCGAGTCGAGCCGAGCATGCTCGACGTCGTGCGGGCGGCCCGGGCCGCCGGCGTCCGCACCGGGCTGCTGTCCAACTCCTGGGGTCTCGACTACGAGCGAGACGGCTGGGACACCCTGTTCGACACGGTCGTGATCTCCGGTGAGGTGGGTCTGCGCAAGCCCGACCCCGCCATCTATGCGCTGGCCGCGCAGCGGCTCGAGTTGCCGCCGGCGGAGATCGTCTTCGTCGACGACCTCCGTCCCAACGTGCAGGCTGCTGTGACAGCCGGCATGGTCGGCGTGCAGCACTTCGAACTCGAGACCACAGTGTCCGAGTTGGAGATCCTCTTCGAGACCTCCCTCCGCTGACGGCCGAACTCGCTACAGCTCGCGGTGCAGCACGGCCGACAGCGCGCGGGCCAGCCACTCGTGCGCCTCCTGCGCCGACGCCGGCGCGGCGATGTGCCGAGCCGCCACGTGCAGGTCCGGGCGGACCAGGAGCGCGCCGCCGTCGGCGATCTCGCGCAGCTCGACCCACGTCCCGTAGGGGTCCTCGTACGGCTGGCCCGGACCGATCGACACCGGCGTGATCTCCACGCCGAGCTTCTCGGCCAGCTGCGCGGCCGCCTCCAGCCAGTCCGCTCCGCCGATGCCGGTGACAACGCTGAACGCAGCGTGCCCGACCAGGTCGAGCGTCGAGACGCGCAGGCCGCGGGACGTCACCCAGGTGTGCGGCAGCTTGGCGCCCGGCCACGTCGTCGGGTGCGCGAACAGCTGCGGGTCCCGAGTGAACTCCGGCTCCGGCGTACCGTCGGGCACGATCGCGGTCGAGGTGTATCGGTGGTTGTGCTCCACCCCGTGCGCATCGAACTCGTACGCCTTGTAGGCGATGGCGTCACGAAGCGCCGCCCGAATCCGGTCGCCGTCCGGTCCGGGCGCCTTTCGCTGCTCCAACTGCCGGTCGAGCTTGTCCACGTCGGTGGTGTCGGTCAGCTCGAGCGCGGCGAGGATTCGCCCGGTGTCCACGATGCTCTGGTTGGCCCGCTCGACGATCTGCCTGGCGATCGGGGCCCGCTCGGCGTCGTACGTGTCGAGCAGCGCCGGCGCCGCCGCCCGGTGATCACGTGTGTGAGCTTCCAGGCCAGGTTGTACGAGTCCTGGATCGAGGTGTTGGAGCCGAGCCCGTTCGTCGGTGGATGCCGATGCACCGAGTCGCCGACGCAGAACACCCGGCCGCGCCCGAGTGTCGTCGCGAACTGGTGGTTGACGGTCCACGGCGACGCCGACTTCACGGTCATCTCGAAGTCGTCGGTGCCGACGAGGTTGACGGCGAGTTCCCGGATGAACTCGTCGGTGAAGGTCGGCGGCCCCGCCGCCACCTCGTACCCCCACATGAGCATCCACTCGTGCCACGGCTTGATCATCCGCAGCACGCCGAGACCGACGCCCTCTCGCTCCGCGCCCGGCTGGAGCATCCAATGGAGGACCGACGGCCGGTGCGCGACGAAGCGGGACAGGTCGGCCTCGAACACGATGCTCATCGATCCGCCCACCGCGCCCGGGCCCTCGAACGGCAGCCCGGCGTCCGCGGCGACCTTGCTGCGGGCACCGTCGGCACCGACCGGGTAGCGAGAGCGGATCGCGTACTCCGCGTCGGTCAACCGATCCCGCACCATCGTGGTGACGCCTTCATCGTCCTGCACGTGGCTGAGGTATTCGGTGTCGAAGCGGATCCGCGCGCCCCGCTCCTGCGCCGCCGCGACCATGATCGGCTCGGTGATCGTCTGCGGTGCATCGAGCATCGTGCACGGGCTCTGCAACTCGTAGTTGGCGCGCCGCACGGTATCCGTACCCCAGGACGGGATCCGTCCCAGCTCCTCGCCGGCAAGACTGGTGCAGAACGTCGTGTTGCCCATCAGCTCCCACGGCGTCGCCTCGCGCATCAGCCGGTCCTCGATGCCGACGTCGCGCATTGTCTCCATCGTGCGCTGGTTGGTGATGTGGGCCCGTGGGCTGTCCGACAGCCGGCTGTACTTCGTAACCAGGAGCGTGGGCGTCCCGTACGTCGCCAGGAACAGCGCCGCAGCGCCGCCGGCCGGACCCGAGCCGACTACGAGGACGTCGGTCTTCACCTGGGGTTGTGCGGCTGTCGTCATCGCAGTCCAATCCGGTCGCGGAGGAACAGAGAGATCTCACGCTGTTCGAGGAGTACGTGTCGACGCAAGCACGGGTTTGCGATCTGTGGACAACGTCGCCGCCTGTGGATGGCCGCCGACGCCCTCCGGTCGACCATGTCACGATGGTCGTGCCACGCGGACCACCCCCGGTCTGCTGAGGACTGCGAGGAGGTGCGTCCATATGACCGATCGGCTGACCGCCCTCGATGTCTCTTTCCTCTACATGGAGGAGCCGACCACTCCGATGCACGTGGGCGGCCTCCTGGTGTTCGAGCCGCCGCCGGAGGGTTTCGACTACGACCGCCTGGTCGAGCTCATCGAGGACCGGATCGGCCTGGTCCCGCGCTACCGGCAGAAGATTCGGTGGGTGCCCGGCCACCTGGCCAATCCGGTCTGGGTGGACGACGCCGACTTCGACGTGACCTTCCACGTGCGCCGGTCCGCGCTGCCCCGCCCGGGCTCAGATGCGCAGTTGCGCGAGCTGGTCAGCCGGTTGATGTCCCGCCGGCTCGACCGCAACCGGCCGTTGTGGGAGATGTACCTGGTGGAGGGCCTCGAGGGCGGTCGCATCGCGATCATCAGTAAGACCCACCACGCGATTGTCGACGGGATCAGCGCAGTCGACATCGGCCAGGTGATCCTCGACGTCACCCCGACCCCGCGCGACGTGCCCGACGACCTCTGGATGCCCGCGCCGCCACCGGGGCCCATCGGCCTCGTGGCCGACGCGGTCACCGATCTCGTCCGGCGGCCGACCGCGGTCGCTGACACCGTGCGGATGGGCATGCTGGACCTGCGCGCCACGGCCGGCAGGGTCGCCGGCGCGGTCGGCGGCCTGGCCGCGGCCGCCCGGGTCGCCGCGCGGCCGGCGCCGGCGACTCCGATGAACGTGCCGATCGGCGAGCAGCGGCGGTTCGGCGTCGCCCGCACCGAGCTGGACGACTACAAGCGGGTCCGCAAGGCGCACGGCGGCACGGTCAACGACGTGGTGCTGGCGACGGTGGCCGGGGCGCTGCGGGGGTGGCTGCTGTCCCGAGGCGAGGCGGTGACCGCGTCGACGACGATGCGGGCGCTGGTCCCGGTCTCGGTCCGGACCGACGAACAGCGCGGCACCGGGGGCAACCGGGTCTCGTCCTACCTGGTCGACCTGCCGGTGGGCGAGCCCGACCCGGTCGTGCGACTGTCCCAGGTCAGCTTCGCGATGAGGGCACACAAGGAGTCCGGCCAGTCGGTGGGGGCCGACGCATTGGTCGCGCTGGGCGGGTTCGCCCCGCCGACGCTGCACTCGCTGGGCGCCCGGGCAGCCAACGGCTTCACCCGGCGGCTGTTCAACCTCGTGGTCAGCAATGTGCCGGGCCCGCAGTTCCCGCTGTACGCGGCCGGCGCGCAGCTGCTGGAGCTGTTCCCGGTGGTGCCGCTGGCCCGCGGGCAGGGGCTGAGCATCGGGCTCACCTCGTACAACGGTCGGGTGTACTACGGGCTCAACGCCGATCGGGACGCGCTGCCCGACGTCGACGTGATCGGGTCGCTGCTCGAGGAGTCGCTGGCCGAGCTCGTGGACACGGTGACATGACCGACGTCAGTGGGGACGGGTTACGTCGCGGGCTCGTGCTCGGTGCCGGCGGCGTGCTCGGCCTGACCTGGATGATTGCCGCGCTGAGCTCGCTGGAGGCGGAGGAGGGCTTCGACGCCCGCGCTGTCGAGGTGTGCATCGGCACCTCGGCCGGCTCGGTGCTGGCGGCGCTCCTAGGCTGCGGAATCGGTGTTGACGTGGCGCTGCGCCATCAGCAGGGCATCCCGGCACCGGCCGACCGGGACATCAGCTGGGACTACGACCGGGACAGTGGGGGAGCGGTTCCGCCCCGGCCCGGGTTCGGAATCGGCTCGCCGCGGCTGCTGCTGGAGGCGGCCAGGCACCCACGGCGGGTGCCGCCGATGGCTGCGTTCTCCGCGGCGCTGCCGCGCGGCCGCGGCACGCTCCGCCCGCTGCACCGGATGGTCGAGGTCGTGTCCGAGCCGCTGGCCGGTGGCTGGTCGGGCGCGCAAAGCACGTGGATCGTCGCGATGGACTACGGGGCCGGCACGCGCACGGTGTTCGGTCGGGCGGGGGCGCCGCGGGCCGTGTTGGCCGACGCGGTCACCGCGTCCTGTGCCATCCCGGGGTGGTACGCGCCGGTCATGATCGGCGACCGGCCGTACGTGGACGGCGGGACGCTGTCGCCGACGTCGCTCGACCTGCTCGTCGGCGCGGGGCTGGACGAGGTGTACGTGCTGGCGCCGATGGCATCGTTCGCCTACGACCGGCCGCGGGCGGCGATGGCGCGAGCGGAACGGCGATGGCGGCGGCTGGTCACCAGGCGGGTGCTCGCCGACGCCGAGGCGCTGCGTGCGTCCGGGACCGCGGTCACGCTGCTCGGGCCCGGGCCTGAGGACCTGCAGGCGATCGGGGCCAACCTCATGGACCCGCGGCGGCGCCCGGCGGTTCTGGCGACCGCGTTGCGCACGAGCGCGCAGGCGCTGCACCGGCGCGACGGCGCGTTGCAGACGGGGACGGTGAGCTGATGCGGGTCTACTTCCCGGCGACCACGCGGACGCTGCAGGAGTTGGTCGACAAGGGTGAGCTGGGCCCGCCGCCGCTGACCGGCTTCGCAGTGACGCCGCAGCTGCGGGCGTGGTATCGGGACAGCGACCTGGACGAGCTCGAGTACGCGGCCCTGCTCGACGCGGCGCGGGGTTCGCTGCGGCTGCTCGACCAGGACCCGGGCGCCCGGCCGCGGCGGGCCGTGGTGGCGGCCGACGTGCCGGACGAGGACGTGACGCTCGAGCCCGACCTGGACCGCGCCGTGGTCCGGGTCGCCGTGCCGGTGCCGATGAAGCTTGTCGCCGCGGTCCACGTCGACGGCTCCGAGGCGGAGAAGGCGGTGGCCGCGGCGGTGGCAGTCGTACTGGAGGCCGACCTCGGCAGCGAGGACGCGAAGTTCGTCGTCGACGGGGCAGAAGGTTACGACCTGCTCTGGTACGCCAGCCAGGAGGTGGGCTCGCTCCTCGACCTCCTCTGATCCCCGGCGGTCCGGGCCCTGGCCCGTCAGCGGAACGGGTTGGGAGCGGCGTGCGGGCTGATCTTGACTCGAGGGACGCCGTCCTGCGCCCAGGGCGCCTCGCGTAGGGCACGCAGCGCGGCGCGGCGGCGCACGGTGTCCATCCGGTCGATGAACAGGACGCCGTCAAGGTGGTCGGTCTCGTGTTGGAGGCAGCGGGCCAGGTAACCGGATCCGACGACCTGCAGGGGATCGCCCAGATCGGTGAACCCGCGGGCGACGACGTTCTGCCGGCGGATCGTGTCGATGTAGATGCCGGGCATCGACAGGCAACCCTCCGGTCCGTCCTGCTCCTCGTCGTCCGGGAAGTCGAGGACCGGGTTCACGAGAGCGCCCTCGACGCCGTCGACGTGGAAGACGAACACCCGCAGGCCGACTCCGAGTTGCGGGGCGGCCAGGCCGGAGCCCTGCTCGTCGCGAAGGGTGTCGTGCAGGTCCCGGACGAGCCGGCGGAGTTCGGCGTCGTAGCTCATCACCGGGTCAGCGGGCGTGCTGAGCACCGGGTCGCCGAACAAGCGGATCGGCAGGACGGTCATCGATCTCCTCCAACTCGACCACGTGCCACCTTTGACCACGGGCTTGCAAAGCATCATAGTTTGCAAAATGGGGGCCGAGACGCCGTGGGTGCAGCCACGTGACCCCACCGTCGCCGCCCTGCTCGGCCATCCCGTGCGGGCTGCGCTGCTCGAGCTGCTCGGTCGCGCCGGCACGGTGACCGCGACCGAGGCAGCGCGGGAGATCGGCGGCAACACCGGGCTGCACTCGTTCCATCTCCGCCAGCTGGAGCGCTACGGCCTTGTCGAGGAGGCGCCGGGGCGGACGGGCCGGCGGCGGCCGTGGCGGCTGGTCGACCCGCACCGGCCGGCCGGCGCCGAGGGGCTCGACCGGCTCGCGCGCGGGCTGGAGGACGAGAGTTACCAGCGATGGTTGGCCGTTCGGGACCGGGGACCGGAGCGCTGGCGCAAGGACGAGGCGTTCAGCCAGGTCGTGTATCTGACACCGCGGGAGCTGAACGAGGTCGGTGCAGTGATCCGCCGCGCGCTGGCGCGCTACGACGCGCGTGAGGAGTCGCCCGCACACCGGCCGCCGGACGCGGCCCCGGTCGCCGTGGTCGCCCGGCTGTTCCCCCTCCTCGCCCCCGACGCCGACCACTCCACCTGAGCGCCGGTCCGCTGGCGGCACGGCCGTCGACCGCTGGCGGTCAGGGGATGTGGCGCAGGTGGTCGACGATGAGTTGCGGGACCTCGTCGGCGTCGGTGCCGGCGGAGCGGTCGGGGAAGTCGAAGACCGCGACCATCATCTGCATCGGGTACGCCGGCGGGCGCGGACAGGTGCGGATCAGCTCGCCGTCGACGAGGAACTCGGCCCGGTCGGCCGTCCAGTCCACCGCATAGTCGTGGAACTCCGCGACATCGATCGGCAGCCGCGGGGCCGCGAAGTCCTGAGGCACGTCCGGGTCGCGGAACTTCTTCAGCCCCATCCCGATCTCCGCCGACCGTCGCGGCTCCACCGCGTCGCCGAACACCTCGACCACGCAGATCTCCGCGCACCGTTCCGGCCGGTCCTCCAGGCCGACCATCCACCACGCCGCCATCGACCGTGGCGAGACCACCATCCGCGCCCGCATCTCCAGCCGCCCGTACCGCGGGGTGAAGCCCCAGAACGCCTCCTGCTCCTCGCGCACCACCGAACCGCCGTCGAGCGGCTGCTGGCCGATCGTGCTGCCGACCGGCCCGGAGAAGTTGCCCGTCTGGATCCCGGACACCCGCAGCGGTGTCGGGTGCTCGGCCGGCATCCAGAGACCCTGATCGGGCGGGATCGACAGGACCAGGCACGAATCCCGCAGCTCGTACCTCGCGGCGGTCTGCGCGCGCGAGCTCCACGCCGGCAGGTAATGAGGCAGCCAGACCGATGTGTCCAGGGCCGGCGCGTCGAACTCCTCGGCGAGCATGTCCCGATCCTGCCGGCCGGCACCGACAGAATGGGTCCGTGCCGAGAACGGTCAGCACTCGCAACGCCGCGTTCCAGCAGTGGCAGGCGCTGCTGACCAACCGGACCAAGCGCCAGCGGGCGGGGGAGTTCCTGGTCCAGGGCGTACGGCCGATCACGCTGGCCGCCGACCACGGCTGGGAGATCCGCATGCTGCTGCATGCCGGCGGGCCGAGGTCGCGCTGGGCCGAGGATCTGTTGCGCCGGTACGAGCACGCCGAGCTGTCCGCCGAGCTGATGCGCCAGCTCGGCGAGAAGGACGAGCAGGAACTGATCGCGGTCGTCGGGCTGCCCCCGGACCGGCTCGACCGGATCCCGCAGGGACCGGACGCTCTGGTCGTCGTGTTCGATCGGCCTGCGTCTCCCGGCAACATCGGCACGCTGATCCGGTCGGCGGATGCGTTCGGCGCCCACGGGGTGGTCGTCACCGGGCACGCCGCCGACCCGTACGACCCGAGGGCGGTGCGGGCAAGCACCGGCTCCCTGTTCGCGATCCCGGTGGTACGCGCCCCGAACCATCGCGAGGTGCTCGATTGGACCACCGCGCGGATCGTCGCGACCGATGAGCACGGCGACACCGACCTGGCCGACGCCGACCTCACCGGCCCGGTCGTCCTCCTCGTCGGCAACGAGACGACGGGACTGTCGGCGGCGTGGCGGGGTGCCGCGCAGCAGACCGTACGGATCCCGATCGGGGGCGCGGCCAGCTCACTCAACGCCGCTGTTGCCGGCACCGTGATCCTGTACGAGGCGGCCCGCCAGCGGCGTCCCGGCCGCTGACCCCCGCCGAGCCGCGGCCGGTCGGGAGGCCGGCCGTGGCGGCCGGCACGACCCAGATCAACCTGCGACTGACGCCGATCGAGCCGACCGACGCCGGAGAGGGTCGGGCATTTGTGAGGTCGGGTTCGGGCGGTGGTCGGGCGCGGGTGGGTCGGGCGCGGGTGGGTCGGGCGCGGGTGAGGGTCCGGGATCGCCGATGGGTCGGGTTTCGGTGGGGGTCGGGTTTCGGTGGGGGTCGGGTTTCGGTGGGGGTCGGGTTTCGGTGGGGGTCGGGTTTCGGTGGGGGTCGGGTTTCGGTGGGGGTCGGGTTTCGGTGGGTCGGCACTCGTCGGTGTTGCGGCGTAGGCGGGAAGACCGGTTGGTGGTTGCGCCTTGGTGTGGGCGTGGACCGGGATCTGGTGTTCGGCAGCTTTCTCACGCCGTCGGCG
The DNA here is from genome assembly GCA_963803135.1 of uncultured Actinomycetota bacterium. Classification (GTDB taxonomy): domain Bacteria; phylum Actinomycetota; class Actinomycetes; order Mycobacteriales; family CADCTP01; genus CADCTP01. Next base: position 534,797 of record CAWDLH010000003.1, read on the forward strand.
GAGCGACCGGAGCAGGTGGTGGAGCTGGCGCGGCTGACCGAGCAGGTTGGGCTCGATCTGGTCAGCGTGCAGGATCATCCGTACCATGCGCGGTTTCTCGACACCTGGACGCTTCTCTCGGTGATCGCGGCCAGCACCTCGCGGGTCACTGTCGCGCCGAACGTAGCCAACCTGCCGCTGCGGCCGCCCGCGGTGCTTGCCCGCAGCGTGGCCACGCTCGACCTACTCAGCCGCGGGCGGGTCGAGCTCGGCCTCGGCGCCGGTGGGTTCTTCGAGGCGATCGCCGCGGTCGGCGGGCCGCGGCTCAACGCGCGCCGAGCCGTCGACGCTGGAGGAGGGCATCCGCATCATCCGCGCGATGTGGGACGTCGACGGCGGCACGGTGCGGATCGACGGCGAGCACTGCCGGATCTGGGGCGCACATCCCGGGCCGGCTCCGGCGCATGACGTCGGGATCTGGGTCGGCGCGTACAAGCCGCGGATGCTGCGGCTGACCGGGCGGCTGGCGGACGGGTGGTTGCCCAGCAGCCCGTACGCGCCGCCGGACCAGTTGGCGGCGATGAACCGGACGATCGACGCGGCGGCGGAGTACGCCGGGCGAGATCCGGTGCAGGTTCGTAGGATCTACAACATCACGGGGCGATTTGCGTCGCGGGGTACGGGATTCCTGCTGGGGCCGGCGGAGATGTGGGCCGAGCAGCTGGCCGAGCTTGCGGTCGAGCAGCGGTTCGGCGGGTTCGTCGTGATGGGCGACGATCCCGACCTGCTCCGCCGCTTTGCGGGCGAGGTGGTTCCCGCTGTCCGCGAGCTGGTCATCGCCGAGCGCCCGGCACCCGACGGGATCCCGGCGCCCGCCTCCGGCCCAGCGCCGGCTTCGGGTGGGGCGCCGGCTTCGGGTGGGGCGCCGGCTTCGGGTGGGGCGCCGGCTTCGGGTGGGGCGCCGGCTTCGGGTGGGGCGCCGGCTTCGGGTGGGGCGCCGGCTTCGGGTGGGGCGCCGGCTTCGGGTGGGGCGCCGGATTCGGGTACGGCTCCCGCCCCGCCGACCGCGGCGGCCGCCTCGGGTACGGCGCCCGCATCCGGCACGGCGCCCGCTTCGGGTGCGGCTGCCAGATCCGCTGTCGCCGGCTCGGGTGCGGCCGCCGCCGGCTCGGGTGCGGCCGCCGCCGGCTCGCGCTCCGCTGTCGTCGGCTCGGGTGCGGCGGCCGTCGGCTCGGGTGCGGCCACCGGCTCGGGTGCGGTGCCCGCCGGCTCGGGCTCTGCCGTCGCCGGCTCGGGTGTGGCCGCCGCCGGCTCGGGTCCGGCCGCCGCGGGCTCGGGTGCGGCGGCCGTCGGATCGGGTGCGCCGGCGACTGGCGCGGCGGGCGGCCCGCGTGCCGGGGCGCTGTTCGCGGCGGGGTTGCGGGCGGTGCCCACGCCGGACGACGGGGTGCGGCGGTCGGCCCGGTCGGTGTGGGACGAGGCGGGCCGGCCGACGGGGCCGCCGCCCGACCCGGACCGCGCGTACACGCCGCACGAGCAGGCCAGTGGCCAGCACCTGATCGACGTGCACGACGGGCTGCGGGCCGAGCTGGCCCGGCTGCGTGATCTCGTCGACCAGGTCAGCACCGGCCGGGCCGACCCGGGCGACGCCCGCGACCACATCAACCAGATGACGATCCGGCAGAACAACTGGACCGTCGGCGCCTACTGCGAGTCGTACTGCCGGATCGTGGCCACGCACCACACGATCGAGGACCGCAGCGTCTTCCCGCACCTGCGGCATGCCGACCCGCGGCTGGTTCCGGTGATCGACCGGCTGGAGCGCGAGCACGCGGCGATCCACGGGGTGCTCGAGGAGGTGGACCGGGCCCTGGTCGCGTTCGTCTCCGGCCCGGACGGCGACAAGCAGCTGCGCGCCGCCGCCGACCTGCTCACCGACACCCTGCTCAGCCACCTCGCGTACGAGGAGCGCGAGCTGGTCGAACCCCTTGCCCGGTTGGGCTTCTACTGACCGTCCTAATCAGACGTCCACGTCGGACCCCATGATGACGGTCTGGCTCCGCGGCAGCTGGAAGAACTCGGCCGGGTCGTCCGCGTTGTGCGCGAGCACGATGAACAGCTGCTTGCGCCAGCGGCTCATCCCGGGTGCGTCGGTGCGCCGCAGCGCCCCGCGGGACAGGAAGTACGACGCGTCGTCGGCGTCCACTTCGGACGGTACGAGCCCGTCCGCCTTGGCCTTCACCACCGCGGCCGGCAGGTCGGGGGTGTCGAAGAAGCCGTACCGGACGGTGAGGTGCATGATCCCGTCGTCGGCGTATCCGAGGTCGTCGAGGGACAGCTGGTGGTCCGGCTCGACGTGCGGTACTCCCTCCGGCCGGGCCGAGACGATGAGCACCTGCTCGTGCAGCACGTGGTTGTGCTCGAGGTTCGCCCGCAGCGCCAGCGGGGTGGTGTCCTTGCCCGGGTGCGGGAAGACCGCGGTGCCGCGGACCCGGGCCGTCTGGTGGTCGCGGGCCTTCTCGATGAACGCCTGAAGCGATCCCTCGGCCGCGGCCCGGTTCCGCACGGTGATCTCGCGACCCTTCCGCCAGGTCGTCATGACCAGGAACAAGGTCGTCGCGATGAGCAGCGGCAGCCAGCCGCCGGAGAGCACCTTGGTCAGGTTCGCACCGAGGAAGCTGAGCTCGACCCCGCCGAACGCGAGCACGGCCAGCCCGATCTGCCACGGCCGCCAGTGCCAGCGGCGGCGGGCGACGACGACGAGCAGCGTCGTGTCGACGAGCAGCGCCCCGGTGACCGCGATGCCGTATGCGGTGGCGAGCCGCTCGGAGGACCGGAAGGCGAGGACCAGCAGGAGCACGCCGGCGAACAGCGTCCAGTTCACCGCGGGCAAGTAGACCTGGCCGGCCTCGCGCTCGGAGGTCTGCCTGATCCGCAGCGGCGGCAGCAGCCCGAGCTGCACGGCCTGCCGCGACACCGAGAACGCACCGGAGATCACCGCCTGGGAGGCGATCACCGTGGCCGCGGTGGCCAGCACGACCATCGGGATGCGCGCCCAGCCGGGCAGCAGCAGGAAGAAGGGCGCCGACGCGGCGCTCGGGTCGCGCAGGATCAGCGCGCCCTGGCCGAGGTAGTTCAGCGTCAGTGCCGGGAAGACGAGGATGAACCAGGCCCGGCGGATCGGCGAGCGGCCGAAGTGGCCCATGTCGGCGTACAGCGCCTCGGCGCCGGTGATGCACAGCACGACCGCGCCCAGCGCGACGAAGGCGATGAACGGGTGCTCGCCCACGAACGCCGCCGCGTACGTCGGGGACAGCCCCCGCAGGATGTCCGGGTGCGGCACGATCTCGGTGAGCCCGGCCACCCCGATGACCACGAACCACACGGTCATCACCGGCCCGAACAGCGCGCCGATCCGGCTGGTGCCGAACCGCTGCGCGACGAACAGGACGGTCAGGATCACCACCGCGATGGGCACCACGAGGTCGGCGAGATCGGGCGCGGCCACCTTGAGGCCTTCGACCGCGGACAGCACCGAGATCGCCGGGGTGATCACCGAGTCGCCGTAGAACAGCGAGGCGCCGACGACGGCCAGCACGATCACCCGCGTGGTCACCACCGAGCGCGGGCCGGCCATCCGCCGGATCAGCGCGGCCAGCGCGAGCACGCCGCCCTCACCGTGGTTGTCGGCCCGCATGACGATCGTCACGTACTTCACCGAGACGATCAGCGTGACCGACCAGAAGACCAGCGAGATCACCCCGTACACGTCGCCCGGGGTGGCCTGGACCTTGTTGTGGTCGAGCGAGAAGACCGTCTGCAGCGAGTAGAGCGGGCTGGTGCCGATGTCGCCGAAGACCACGCCCAGCGCGGCCACGACGAGCGCGGCGGCGTTGCTGTGCCGCATGGACCGGCCGGTGCCGGCGGCCCGGTCCGGCGGGTGCTCGGCGGCGGTGTCCGGCACGGGCTCCGGCATCGGCGAGGTCACGGCGTCGGGCACCTCCCGATGATTCCCTGCCGCCCTGGGCGCGACACGGCGAACCCACCGGGCGGCTTTCTCGTTATACCTTTCCAGGTATAGCGTTGGAGCTATGGAGGACGACGGGCTGCCGGTGCTTCCCGGCTTCCGCGAGATCGCCCAGCGCCGGCGCGGGGTGATCGACGAGCTGGCCGGTGCCCGCCGGGCGGCCGGGCTGTCGCAGACCGAGGTGGCGGCCCGGATGGGCACCTCCCAGTCGGTGGTGGCCCGGCTCGAGTCCGGCGGGATCGACGCGCGGCTGTCGACGCTGCAGCGGTACGCGGCGGCGGTCGGACACGAGCTCGAGCTCGGCGTCCGCCGCCCGGGCGAGCGCCCGGAGGGACCAGCATGACCGGACCGAGCAGCCGCCCGGGCGAGCGCCAGGAGGGACCCGCATGACCGGACCGAGCAGCCGCCCGGGCGAGCGCCAGGAGGGACCAGCATGACCGGACCGAGCAGCCCCGACTGGACCGGCCGACCGGGCCCCGGCTGGCAACCGGCGCCCGGGTGGCAGCCGCAGCCGCGTCCGGGCTGGCTGCCCGGCGTGCCGCGGCCGGAGCCGGCGCCGGCGCCGGCCGTCGGGTACGTCGACCCGGGCCGGGACGACCTGGCCGACCAGCTCTGGCGCCGCCGGGTCGTGCTGCTGTCCGGCCGGCTGGACTACCCGGCCGCCGAGGCGGCGATCGGCCGGGTCCTGCTGGCCGACGCCGACGGGCCGGAGCCGATCCACCTGCACCTGCACTGCCCGGACGGCGACCTGGACGCGGCCGTCGTGCTGGCCGAGACCCTGCAGCTGGTCCGGGCCCGGGTGATCGCGGTGGCCAGCGGCTCGGTCGGCGGCCCGGTCGTCGGGGCGTACGCGGCGGCGCGGACGCGACATGCGCATCCCCACGCGCGGTTCGCGTTCACCGAGCCGCGGGCTGCCTTCCACGGGCGTGGCGGGCGGATCGCGGCCGACGTCGAGCTGCAGGCGCAGCACCTGCGGTTCCTGCAGGAGACTATCGGCGCGGCGACCGGACTGGACCCGGCGGACGTGGCCGCGGACATGCAGGCGGGCCGCATCGTCACCGCCGACCAGGCGATCCGCCTCGGCCTGGTGCACGAGATCGTCACCCGCGACGCCAGCTGAGCCGATCGAGGGTCGCCGCGTCGGCGAGCGGCGTGCCCGCGATCCTGCACCGGACGCCTCCCCACCCCGACCGGCGAGAGACACCTCAGCCGGCGACCACGGGGACCGTCAGCGAGTCGGTCACCGAGCGCTTGTGGTAGCCGGTGTCGCCGGCGTTGCGGATCAGCAGGCTGTAGTCGAAGGCGAGGCGGTTCGCGTAGACGCCAGCCGTGACCAGGCCCTGCTCGGTCAGCGGCTGGCTGCCGGCCAGGTAGGACCAGCGGTCCACCAGCGCGGTGCTGTAGCCGTCCACCGGCACCACCGTGTCGTACGGGTAGCTGGCGCTCATGACGTACCCGGCCAGGGCCGCCGGTGGCCGGTCCTGCACCGTCGAGACGGCCAGCGAGTCGAGTCCCGGGTCGACCGCCAGCAGCTCGGCCTGCGCGTCGAACCCGCCGAGCAGCACCTGCGGCACCGCGGCCGCCCGGGCCGGGCGGACGTGCACCGAGACGTTGACGTCCTTGGCCGCGAGGGTCTGCCACTTCGTCGCGTCGTACGAGGTCAGGTAGTAGTCCACGGTCAGCACGAAGGACTCGCCGGGGATCTTCAGCGTCCGGTGTGCGCTGTTGCTGGCCAGGTCGTTGACGGTCTTCGGGGGCGGTGCGGACGCCGTCCGCTCGGTCGTGGCGGCGTCGCCGGAGCCGCTGCAGGCGGCCAGCAGGAGCACGGCGCACGTTGCCGCCAGTATCCGTCGAGGCATCATTCGTCACCCCCCGTGACGAACCTCAACGCTACCGCAGCAGGTTGACCGCCGAGGCCGCCGTGAACACGAGGATCAGCGCCTCGAACACGCCCTGGTCGAGCCGGCTGATGACCAGACGGCCGACGGCCGCCCCGACCAGCAGCGCCGGCAGGAGCTTGGCGTCGAGGCCGAGCGAGTCGAGGTCGATGAGGCCGAGCCCGATGCTGAACGGCAGCTTGAACACGTTCACGATGAAGAAGAACCAGGCTCCGGTGCCGAGGAAGCGCATCATGCCGGCCCCGGAGGCGAGCAGGTACAGCGACATCACCGGACCGCCGGCGTTGGCCACCATCGTGGTGAAGCCGGCGAGCAGCCCGAACAGCAGTGTCGCGACCCGGCCGCTCACGGTGACCGCGGCCCGCCTGAACCGCTGCACCAGCGTGAGCGCGACGAGCAGCACGAGCAGCGCGCCGATCGTCCGGCGCATCGCCGCGTCGTCGACCCTGGCCACGAACAGCGCGCCGACGACCACACCGGCCGCCACCGACGGGAACAGCCGCAGCAGCAGCGGCCAGTCCGCGTGCCGCCGGTAGCTGGTGACCGCGACCACGTCCCCGGCGATGAGCAGCGGCAGCAGCGCGCCGGTCGACTGCCTGGCCGGCAGCACGGTCGCGAACAGCGCCGTCGCGATCGCGCCGACCCCGCCGACCGCGGTCTTCGCGAAGCCGACCAGGGCCGCCGCGGTGGCGAGCACCGTCCAGTCCAGGGCCGACACGCCTACTTCCTACCGGCCGGTCGTCGAGGCGGGGGCGTGACCTCGATCTCGTCCCGTCACTGGCAGCGCCCACATAGCGTGGGGACGTGACCGCGACGACCGAGACGCCCACCCGCGACCAGCTCCGCACCCACCTCGTCACCTCCCGCATCGCCGGCGACGTGGCCACCACCCGGGAGAACAACCTGGAGAACTTCGGCCGGATGAGCCGGCGGGAGCCGCTCTACCTGTTCGGGCTGCGGCCGGTCGGGCGCTGGTCGTACGAGGACGTGCTGGCGCTGATGGCCGAGCGCTGCGGGGTCGACCCGGACCCGGCGCACGTACGCGGTCAGGACAGGATCGACCCGGACCGCACGGTCGACCGGCTGGACGCAATGGCCGACCGGCTCCGGCTCGCGGCCGAGCGGCGGGAGCGGGTCGTCGTCGGCACCGGCCACCCGATCGGGCTGCGGCCGACGCACACCGCGGTCGCGGCCGGGCTCGCCGCCGCGGGCTGCACGCTGCTCACCCCGGCCGCCGGCTGGGCCCACCCGGCCGTGCCCGAGCTCGGTGACCAGATCGGGACGCTCCACTGGGTGCAGAGCGTCGGCCTGCTGCGGTCGCCGGCCGGCACGGTCAAGCACACCCACTCGTCGCTGCTGATGGAGGCCGTGCTCGCGGCCCTGGGCACACCGCCGGACCTGGTGGTCGGCGACCACGGCTGGGCCGGCGCGGCCGGGCAGGCCGGTGTCGACGCGGTCGGGTTCGCCGACTGCAACGACCCGGCGCTGTTCGTCGGCGAGGCCGAGGGCCGGGTGATCTCCTGCGTGCCGCTCGACGACAACGTCGACCCGCGCCGCTACGCGCCGGTCACCGCCTACCTGCTCGACCGCGCCGGGCTCACCGAAGCCGCCCGATGACCGCGGCCGCCGCGTCGTCGTCGTCGAGCATGATGCTGGTGATGCCGAAGCGCTGGCGCAGCTCGCGGCACTTCTCGGCCAGCCCGTGGACCGAGCCGATGAACACGTGCGGCGACTCCAGCACCTCCTCGACGGTCAGCTCGACCCCGGACTGCCGGCGGATGAGGTCCGCCCGCCGAGCCGCCTCGCCCCGGGCGTGGTTGGTGACGACGACCGGCCCGCCGGACGGGTACGCGTTGAACTCCAGCGCGTCGAACCGGTCGCCGGCCGCCTCCCGGACCCAGCCGATCTTCTCCTCGGTGGCGGCCGCGGTCATGCTGCGCGGGTCGCCCGGCCGCGGCGCCAGCCCGACGATGTCGGCCTGCTGGGCGGCCAGCCGGAGCATCCGCCGGCCGCCGCCGCCGAGGAACAGCGGCGGGTGCGGCCGCTGCGCCGGCTTCGGGTAGCCGTCGTGGTCGGTGATCCGGTAGTGCTCGCCGGCGTAGGAGAACGGGCCGTCGGCGAAGCAGCCCTTGAGCACGGCCACCGCCTCGGCCAGCCGGGCCACTCGGGTCGGCACCGGGTCGTACGGCAGGCCGATCGCCGCGTACTCGGGCTCGTTCCAGCCGGCGCCCATCGCGACCTCGAGCCGCCCGCCGGACAGTACGTCCAGGCTGGCCAGCTCCTGGGCCAGCACGGCCGGGTGGCGGAGGTCGACGTTGAGCACGAACGTGCCGATCCTGACCCGCTGCGTCGCCGCGGCGACGGTGGCGAGCACGGCCAGCGGCCCGTGCTGCTCGAGCAGGTGGTCGGAGCGGACGAGCACGTCGATGCCGATGGCCTCGGCCCGGCGGGCGTCGGCGACCAGCGTGCGCGCGTCGACGAGGCCGTCGCCGATCGGGGCGAGGAAGCGGAACGGTCGCATCAGACCGCCACGGCGTGCAGCAGCGTGGGGCGGAGGTGCCCGCCCGCGATCAGTCTGGCCACCCGGGCAGTCTGCTCCTGAGCGGTGCGCCAGCGCGGGTCCGCCGCGTGCCGGCGCGCCAGCGCGTCCTCGACCCGGTCGGCCCTGGCCCGCCAGGACGCCGGCGCATCCGCCAGCGGCCCGGCGGGCGCGGTCTGCAGCACCCGGAAGCCGGCGGTACGCAGCAGCTCGTCGAGCTCGGCCGCGGTGGAGAAGTCGTTGCCCTCGGGCAGCGGCGGCGGCAGCGGGCCGTCGGCGAGGAACGCGAGCAGCCCGAGCCGGCCGACCGGGCCGAGCACCCGGCGCAGCTCGGCCAGCAGCGCGGCCCGGTCGCCGGCGGTGTCGAGCACCCCGAGACACCAGGCGGCGTCGAACGCGCCGTCCGGGAACGGCAGCGCCTGGCCGGTGGCGGCGACGGCCGGCAGGCCGAACAGCCGCCGGCTGGCCCGGGCGGCGGCCCGCATCGGCTCGGCGCACACCGGGGTCAGCCCGGTGTGGTCGGCCAGCCAGGCCGCCGGACCGCCGACGCCGGAGCCGGCGTCGAGCATCCGGCCGGCCAGCCGGACCTCGAGCGCCTCGGCCAGCCAGGCCAGGCTGGCCGGGCTGCCCGAGCCTCGACAGGCCGCGGCGATCGCGTAGTCCCGTCCCAGCTCCCCGACGACCTGCTCGGTCCACGCCGCGACGACGTCGAACTCGTCCTCCAGCGCGTCGGTCACGCCGTCACCGCCGCCCGGATCTCGGCGGCGATGGCGGCCTTGACCTCGGCCGCGGCCCGCTCGCCGCGCCCGGACGCGAGCCCGGACAGGTTCACGCCGGCCACGCCCGGCACCGCGAGCAGCGCCTCGGCCTCGGCCACCGCGGCGGCGATCCCGGCGGCGAGCGGGTCGGGCGCGGCCAGCACCGCCCCGATCGCGGCCTGGTCCAGGCCGAGCCCGGGGAAGCGCTGCAGCACCCGGGCCGATCGCTCGTCGGTGTAGAGCGCGACCGCGGCGACGAACGGCAGCGTCGCGCCGGCCGCCCGGGCGGCCGCGACGAACTCCGCCACCCGTGCCGGGGAGGCCACGTGGTTGAGCACGCACAGGCCGGCGCCGGCCCGCTGCTTGTCGGCCACCCGGGCCGGCCGCAGCCCGACCGGCGGCGCGTCCGGCGCCTCGGGCACCGCGGCCGGCACACCCAGCGAGGCGGCGAGCGCGGCCAGCCGGGTGCCGTCGAGGTCGAACACCTGGGTCACGTCCGGCCGCACGCCCTGCCCGCGGGCGTCGCCGGTCACGCACAGCACGCCTTCGACGCCGACCGCCGCCAGGCCGACCAGCTCCTGTTCCAGCACGATCCGGTTGCGGTCCCGGCAGGTCAGCGTCGTCCACGGCCGCCCGCCGGCGTCGAGCACCTCGGTCGCGAACAGCGTCGGCGGCAGGTCCGGCCGGTTGTGGTGCTCGCCGACCAGCAGCCCGTCGGACACCGGCGCGAGGATCCGCACCACCTCGCGCACCGACGCCGGGTCGTACGGCCGGACGGTGAGATCGGTGAGCACCAGCGGCGGCGCGACCGGCGCGGGATCGACCGGCTCGCCGGTCCATCGCACCGGTGGCGCGGTCGCGAACGGGCACGGCCGGTCGCCGAGCTCGCAGTCGAGGTCGGCCCGGACGCCGCCGCACGGGCCGAACACCATCCGCTTCGGGCAGCCGTCCATCCCCTCCCGCTACCCCGAAACTGTCGGTGGCCACCACTAGGTTCGCGGCCATGGAGATGCGGATCGAGCTGGTGCCCATCCCGGTCGGCGACGTGGACCGGGCCAAGTCGTTCTACGTGGACAAGGTCGGGTTCCACGCCGACCACGACCACGTGATCAGCCCGCAACTGCGGTTCGTGCAGCTGACGCCGCCGGGCTCGGCCTGCTCGGTGGTGCTGGGCGTCGGGATCACCGACATGCCGCCGGGTTCGCAGCGCGGTGTGCAGATGGTCGTCGCCGACGCCGACGCCGCCCGCAAGGAGCTGTCCGAGCGCGGGGTCGATGTGAGCGAGGTCGACGAGAAGCCCTGGGGCCGGTTCGTCTACTTCCCCGACCCCGACGGCAACACCTGGACGCTGCAGCAGATCATCCGGCCGAGCTGATCCGGGCGGCCCGCGCCGTAGAGTCAGCCTCGTGAGCGACCTGCTCGACAGCGGGATCGATCGCGGGTTCGTCTCGCTGCGGGAGCGGCCGACCCCGCGGTCCGAGCGGTACGAGCTGGGTCGCGCGCTGCGCAAGCGGGTGCCGCGGACGGCGCTCGGCGACTGGACGCGGCCGGACGACCGACCCGACCCGGTGGACCAGATCGTGGCGTCGCACGCGGGCCGGGTGGCGTGGCTCGTCCCGGTCCGGATCGGCCGGATGGCTGCCTCGCCGTACGCGTTCCTGCGCGGCACGGCCGGGATCATGGCGGCCGACTTCGCGGCGCTGCCGGCCACCGGGGTCACACCGGTGGTCTGCGGCGACGCGCACCTGGGCAACTTCGGGTTCTACGCGTCGCCGGAGCGGGAGCTGGTCTTCGACCTCAACGACTTCGACGAGGCCCACCCGGTGCCTGGGAGTGGGACCTGCGCCGGCTGGTGACCAGCGTCTGGGTCGCCGGCCGGCAGAACGGCTCGACCGAGGACGAGTGCGGCGACGCGGTGGCCCGCTGCGTCTCGGCGTACCGGCAGCAGGTGCGGTATCTGGCCGACCAGCCGCTGCTGGCCCGGTCGTTCGAGCGGCTCGACGTCGACCAGCTGGGCGCCGGCGCGAGCCCGGCCCTGCGCAAGGAGATCAAGCGGGCGGCGAAGCGGGCCCGCAGGCGGACCAGCGACCGGGCTCTGCCGCGGTTCACCGAGCAGCGCGACGGCGCCCGCCGGATCGTGCAGGAGCCGCCGTTGATCACCCGCCCGACCGCGGCGCACGCCGAGCTGCTCGCCGCCGGCCTGGACGACTACCTGCGCACGCTGCCGCCGCACTGGGCCCGCATCGTCGGCGGCTACACGCTGGTCGACCTGGCCCACAAGGTGGTCGGCGTCGGCTCGGTCGGGCTGCGGGCGTACGTGGCGCTGGTCGAGGGCAGCTCCCCGGACGACGTGCTGTTCCTGCAGCTCAAGCAGGCCCGCCGGTCGGTGCTCGGGCCGTACGTGCACGGCGACCGGGCCTGGCACGCGCACCAGGGCCAGCGGGTCGTGGAATACCAGCAGGCGCTGCAGACGGTCAGCGACCCGCTGCTGGGCTGGACCACGGTCGGCGACCACCAGTACTACGTGCGCCAGTTCCGGGACATGAAGGGCGCGATCACCGTCGACGGGATCGACGCCGCCGCGCTGGCGGACTACGCCGGGGTGTGCGGGTCGCTGCTGGCCAAGGGGCACGCCCGGACCAGCGGCGCGTCGATGATCGCCGGCTACGTCGGCCACGGCGACCCGCTCGACCAGGCGCTGTGCCGGTTCGCCCGGGCGTACGCGGACCAGACCGAGGCCGACCACGCCACCCTGCTCGCCGCGGTCGAGCGGGGGGTGCTCCCGGCCGATCCCGGCCACTGACGGATTGCCGCCGTCCTACCTGGGTAATAGTCCTCGTCTGCTGAAGTACGGCTGGTGCACTGCTGACTCAAGCGCTAGTGTGCTCAACCGGTCGCCCTGAGGTCCTGACCCTGCCTTGGAGGTAGTGGTGCTTCGCCTGCGTGCTCTGGTAGCCGCTGTCATGCTCGCCGCCGTCGCCACGGTGGCCGGTGTCTCCACCGCCCAGCACCGGGCCGGAGCCGACCCGCTGTACGTCGAGTGGCCGGCGCTGCTGCCCGGCCTCACCGACGGCTTCGACCCGGGCAGCTCCAACGTCTGCGTCTCCGGCCGGGTCGAATGCATCGACGCGGTCGCGCGGGAGATGCAGCGCCGGGCCGACCCGCTGGTGGCCAGCTGCTCGCACCAGGCCCTGTTCGCCCTGACGTACCTGCGGGTGACCCAGACATACGCGTGGAGCGCCCGGCAGCCCGGCTACTACGCCGACCCGGCCTGGACGAACCACGCGGTCGCCGTGTTCGCCAAGTACTACCTGCGCGCCTTCGACGCCTGGACGGCGAACAACAACTCCACTGCGGTGCCGCGGGCCTGGAAGATCGCCTTCGACGCGGCCCGGGACGGCCGGGTCTCGGCGGCCGGGAACTTCTTCCTCGGCCTCAACGCGCACATCAACCACGACCTCGGGCTGGCCATGGCCGCGGCCGGGCTCACCGGTCCGGACGGGCGCTCGGAGAAGGCCAACTTCGACCACATCGACGCGCTGCTCAACTCGGTCACGCTGCCGCTCGTCTCGGAGCTGTCCGCGCGGCTGGACCCGAGCATGAACGACACCGCGCTGCCGCTGTCGCTGGACGCGGTGGCCACCGGCAACCTCATGTTCCTCTGGCGCGAGCAGGCCTGGCGCAACGCCGAGCTGCTCGCCAGCGCGACGCCGCTGACCAAGAACCTCGTCGTCACCACGATCGACAGCAACTCGACCACCCAGGCCACGACGTACGCGACCACGCTGGCGTACGTGCCGCCGGTGACCACGAGCGCCGCCCGCGACGCCTGGTGCCGGGTGCACAAGGACGACGTGGCCCCGCAGGCCTATCCGTTCGGCATCCCCACCGACTGACCGACCGCCTGGCGCGGCGATCCGCCGCGGCTGATGCGTGGTGGATCGCCCGTGGCGGCCGGCCGTGGCTAACCGGCGGCCGGCGCCAGCGAGCCGAGGGCGGCGTGCACGGCCGCGGTGGTGCGGGCGACGTCCGCGGTGGCCAGCACGTCGAGCATCGCGCCGCGGAGGACGGCGAGCACGGCCGTGCGCTCGGCCAGCGCGGCGGCCGAGCGGCGGCGGGCCGCGGGCTGGGCGGCGGCGAGCAGGTCGAGCCAGTCGGCGACCGTGCGGGCGGCGAACCCGCCCCAGGGCCCGTCCGGCTCGACCAGCGACCGCGCGTACGCCTCGACCCAGACGGTGAGCAGGCCGCGCCGCTCCGGCGCGGCCAGCCAGTCCCACACCCGCCGCGCGACCGCGGGCAGGTCGCCGGCCGGGGCCGACGACAGGAACTCGAGCTCGTCCGCCCGCGCCCGCTCCAGCAGCGCCCGGACCAGCCCGTCCTTCGACCCGAACAGGAACAGCAGCACCCGGGGGCTCGACCCGACCGCCTCCGCGAGCGGCCGCAGCGACAGCGACGCCAGTCCGTGCTCGAGCGCGTAGCCGTACGCGCGTTCCAGCAGCTCCTCCCGGCGTGCGCTCATTGCGCTAGTCTACTGAAACAGTCGTTTCAGTAGCTCGGGAGGGAGGGACTGATGGCCGCGACGATCCGAAGGCTCGACCGGTCCGGCGACCTCGGCTGGGTGGTCTGCGCGCACGGCGAGGTGTACGCGGCGGAGTTCGGCTGGGACGCCAGCTTCGAGGCGCTGGTGGCCCGGATCGTCGCGGACTATGCCGCGACCGCCGACTCCGAGCGCGAGGCCGCCTGGATCGCCCAGACGGACACCGGCGAGCGCGTCGGCTGCGTGTTCTGCGTGGCCGAGGACGAGCACAGCGCGCGGCTGCGCATCCTGCTGGTCGTGCCGTCCGCCCGCGGCGAGCGGCTGGGCGCGCGGCTCGTCGACGAGTGCGTGCGGTTCGCCCGGGCCGCCGGCTACAAGCGCATGGTGCTGTGGACCAACGACCCGCTGGTCGCCGCCCGGCGGATCTACCTGCACGCCGGGTTCGTGCTCACCGGCGAGCAGCCGCACTACAGCTACGGCGTCGACCTGGTCGGCCAGACGTACGAGCTGGAGCTGTGATCAGCCGGCCGACGGGGTGAGGACCACGTCGGCCGGGATGGTGTCGCCGGGGTAGGCGAGGGCCTCGCCAGCCACGGTCAGCCGGACCAGCGAGCCGGGCTCCGGGCGGTCGTGGCCGGCGACCCGGGCCAGCACCTCGGTGCCGCCGGCGACCAGCTCCAGCCGGACCGAGGCGTCGTGCCCGAAGTAGCTGACGTCCCGGACCCTGGCCTCGACCCCCGGGCCGCCCGCGGACAGCACGAGCTGCTCGGGCCGGAGCAGGATCCGGGCCGGCCCGGACACCGCCCCGCGCACCGCCAGCGAGCCGAGCTCGCAGGTCGCGCACCCGTCGCGGATCGAGGCCGGCAGCAGCACCGCCTCGCCGACGAACCCGGCCACCCCGGCGTCCGTGGGCGAGTGGTAGACGGTCTCCGGCGCGGCCAGCTGCACCAGCCGGCCCTGCCGCATCACCGCGACCTGGTCGGCCAGCGACAGCGCCTCGGCCTGGTCGTGGGTCACCAGCACCGCGGTCGCCTCGGCCGCGACCAGCGCGTCGGCCACCGCCCGCCGGGTCGACTCGCGCAGCCCGGCGTCCAGCGACGAGAACGGCTCGTCCAGCAGCACGACCGACGGACGCGGGGCCAGCGCCCGGGCCAGCGCGACCCGCTGCTGCTGCCCGCCGGACAGCTCGTGCGGGTGCCGCCCGGCCAGCGCCGGGTCGAGCCCGACCAGCTCCAGCAGCGACGCGACCCGATCGGCGGACCGGGACCGGCGGGGCAGCCCGAACGTCACGTTGGCGGCCACCGACAGGTGCGGGAACAGCGCGCCCTCCTGCGGCACGTACCCGACCCGGCGGTGCTGCGGCGGCCGCGGCCGGCCGGCGCCGGCGACGGTCCCGCCGGCGAGTGCGATCGTGCCCGAGTCGGGGTCGTCGAAGCCGGCCACCAGCCGCAGCAGCGTGGTCTTGCCGCAGCCGGACGGGCCGAGCACGGCGGTCAGCGTGCGCGCCGGCACGTGCAGGTCCACCCCGCGCAGCACCTGGGTGGAGCCGAACGCCTTGGTGACGCCGGAGAGGGTGAGTGCCGTCATGCGGTCGCCCTTCTCGGTTGCCGGGTGAGCAGGTACGTCGCGGGCGCGGACAGCGCCACCAGCAGCGCCGCGTACGGCGCGGCCGCCCCGTACGCGAGGCTGTTGCTCTGGTTCCAGAACTCGGTGGCCAGCGTCCGGGTGCCGAGCGGGGACAGCAGCAGGGTCGCGGTCAGCTCGGTGACCACGGCGAGGAAGACCAGCGCGGCGCCGGCGCCGAGGCCGGGCGCGATCAGCGGCAGGGTGACCCGGCGCAGCGTGCCGAGCGCGCCCTCGCCCAGCGACCGGGCCACCGCGTCGAGCACCGGCGGCGCCTGGGCCAGCGCGGCCCGCGCGGTCACCACGGCGCGCGGGATGAACAGGATCGCGTAGCCGGCGATCAGCAGCGGCGCGGTCTGGTACAGCGGCGTCGCGGCCCGGATCGAGATCGTGACCAGGGCCAGCGCGACCACGATCCCGGGCAGCGCGCTGGAGACGTACGTGCTGCGCTCCAGCACCGCCGAGACCCGGCCGCGGTGCCGGACCGCCAGCCAGGCCACCGGGATCGCGAGCAGCACGGTGACCCCCGCCGCGACCGCGCCGAGGCTCAACGACGTGCCGGCCGCCTGCAGCAGCCGGTGCGTGTCGATGCCGGTCGAGCTGCCGGCGACCAGCCAGCGCACGATCGAGCCGATCGGCACCCCGAGCGCGAGCACGACCAGCGCGCCGAGCCCGGCCAGCACCGGCCAGACCGCCCGTCGCAGCGGCGCTCTGGCCACCGGCCGGGGAGCGCCGCCGCCGATCCGGGCGTACCGGGACCGGCCGCGCAGGCCGAGGTCGGCCAGCAGCAGCGCGAGGCAGAGCAGCACCAGCACGCCGGCCAGCATGGTCGCGGCGGAGCTGTTGAACGAGGACTGGAACTGGTCGTAGATCGCCGTGGTGAACGTCGGGTAGCGCAGCAGCGCGAGCGCGCCGAACTCGCTCAGCAGGTGCAGCGCGACCAGCAGGCCGCCGCCGAGCAGCGCCGGGCGCAGCTGCGGCAGCACCACCCGGGCGAAGGCCGCCCAGCGACCGAGCCCGAGCGAGTACGCCGACTCCTCCAACCCGGGGTCGAGCCCGCGCAGCGCGGCCGCGGCCGGCAGGAAGACCAGCGGGAAGTAGGACAGCGTGGTGATGGTCAGCGCGCCGGTGTAGCCGTCCAGGCCGGGCGCGATCGAGATCCAGCCGAACGCGTTGACGAACGAGGGCACCGCCAGCGGCGCCACCAGCAGCACCGTCCACACGCGACGGCCGGGCAGGTCCGAGCGCTCGACCAGCCAGGCCGCGCCGACACCGAGCACCAGGCTGAGCGCGACGCAGCCGACGGTCAGCCGGACGGTGTTCCAGAGCAGGTCGGCGGTCCGCTGCCGGAAGATCAGCCGGGACGCCTCGGCCCAGCCGGTCTGCACGGCCTCGTACGCGACGAAGCCCAGCGGGAGCAGGGTCAGCAGCGCCACGGCGGCCGCCGCCAGCACCAGCAGGGCCGGCGGCCGGGAGGTCCGGCCCCGGACGGCCGGTGCGGTGGGCGCTGTGGTGACGGCCATGGCCTACAGCAGCCCGACCTGCTGCATCATCGCGACCACCTGCGGGCCGTTGAGCCCGCCGATGTCGACCTTCGGCGGGTCCAGCTCGGACAGCGGCGTGAGCTTCGGGTTGGCGGTGATGCCGTTGCCGACCGGATACTCCAGCGCGTGGCTGTCGACCAGCGCCTGCTGGCCCTGCTTGCCGGTCAGGTACTTGACCAGCTTCCGCGCGTCCTCGGCGTGCTTGCTCGAGGCGAGCACGCCGGCCCCCGAGGTCGACAGGAACGCGCCCGGGTCCTGGTGGCCGAAGAACTCCAGCTGCACGTTCTTGCTGTTGGCGCCGGACTCGGCCTGGTCCTGATACCAGTAGTAGTGATACATGATCCCGGTCCGGATCTCGCCGGAGTTCACCGCGGACATGATCGCCACGTTGTTACGGTAGATCTTGGCGTTGGCCTCGAGTCCCGTCAGCCAGGCCTCGGCCTTCGCCTTCCCCTCGACCGCGACGACCGCGCTGACGATCGCCTGGAAGTCCGCGCCGGACGGGGCGATGCCGACCTGGCCCTTCCATGCCGGGTCGGCCATGTCCATGATCGATGCCGGCAGGTCGGCCTTCGGCACCGAGCGCGTGTTGTACGCGAGCACGGTCGAGCGGGCGGCGAAGCCGATCCAGTCCTTCCTCGACGACACGTACGCGGCCGGCACCTGGGCCGTCGTGCCGTCGTCCAGCTGTGCGAACAGACCCTTGTCCGAGACCAGCGTCATCGCCGGCGAGTTCTCGGTGAGGAAGACGTCCGCGGGGGAGGCGGAGCCCTCCTGCACGATCTGGTTGGCCAGCTCGAAGTCGCTGCCGTTGCGCAGGGTGACGTCGATCCCGGTCTCCTTGGCGAAGCCCTCGAGCATGGCCGAGACCAGGTCCTCGTGCTGCGCGTTGTAGACGACCAGCTCGGTCGAGGACCCGGACCCGAGCCCGCAGCCGGCGGCCAGGGACAGCACCGCTGCCCCGACGACCGCCGCCACCGTCGTACCGCGCCAGCGCATCAGGGGAACTCCATCGTCCGTTCGTTAGGTTAGGGCAACCTTACCTGGCGATGGACGGGCGCGCGCCCCCCGTCCCGCAGGGAAGCGGACGGTCAGCGGCGGAGCGGTGGCCGGGTGTCATTGCTGGTCCCGTACGACGTCCTCGGTACGATGCAAGCGGAGGGACCTCCGCTACGGTGCCGGCACGGGCGGCGGGTGTGCCGACGAGTGCGACGGAGGCGGCATCAGTGCAGACGCGCCCGCTGCGGGCCGACGCCCGGCGCAACCGGGACCGGCTGCTCGCGGTGGCGGTGCGCGCGTTCTCCCAGGACGGCCCGGACGTCCCGCTCGATGCGATCGCCCGCGAGGCCGGCGTCGGGATCGGCACGCTCTACCGGCACTTCCCGACCCGGGAGGCGCTGGTCGAGGCGGCGTACCGGACCGAGCTGGACAAGCTCTGCGACGCCGCGCCGGCACTGCTCGACACCCTGCCGCCGGACCGGGCGCTGCGGGCCTGGATGGACCGGTTCGTCGACTACATGACCACCAAGCGCGGGATGGCCGGGGCGCTCAAGGCGGTGATCGCCTCCGGCGGCAACCCGTACGCGGTGAGTCGGCACCGGATGCTGACCGCCGTCGGCTCGCTGCTCGACGCCGGCGCCGCGGCCGGTGCGCTGCGCGCCGACGTGCCGGCCGCGGACGTGCTCACCTCGCTGTCCGGGATCACGCTGGCCGCGGCCGAGCGGGACCAGGCCGGCCGCCTGCTCGACCTGCTGTTCGCCGCGCTCAGACCGCGCTAGGCGGGCGCGGCGGGGCGCCAGTCCCGATCGCGGCCGACGACGGCGAGCAGGCGGTCGAACGGCCGGGCGTCCGGCGGCACCGGCAGCGACGGCCCGAACGGGCCGCCCTCCAGGTCGGCGAACTTCTCCGCGAAGCCGAGCGCGGCCAGCACCAGCGCCGGGTCCGGCTCGTACGGCTGGGCGGTGGCGCGGGCCAGGTCCCAGCCGTGCACGACCAGCTCGTCGGCCACCACCGCCGCGGTCAGGTCGGCCGGCAGCGTGACCCCGCCGACGGTCGCCTCGCCGGACCAGGCCGCCGGGTCGCGCCAGGCTTCGACCAGCCCGTCCAGCCGGACCCGCAGCAGGTCCCGCCAGCCCACCGGCAGGTCCGCGGTCGGCTCCGGGGTGTCGTGCCGCGGCGTCTTGCGGGCGCCGTCGGTGAACGCGTCGGTCAGCGTGATGATGTGGTTCAGCAGCACGTCGACCGGCCAGTCCGGGCACGGGGTGGGATGACCGAACTCGAGCTCGGTCACCCCGTCGGCGAGGCGGCCGATCTGCACCGCGGCCGGGGCGAGGTCGTACGGGACCGTCATGCCGGCGTTCCTACCACGGCCCGGGTGACCGCCGGCCGCCCGCCGTCACGGGTGGTGCAGGGCCCGGCCGGTGCCGGCGTCGAAGACGTGCGCCCGCCGGGCGTCCAGCCAGACCCGGACGGCGTCCCCGGCCCGGACCGGCTGCTGGGCCGGGTAGAGCGCGCGCAGCGTGGCCCCGCCGGACGCGGCCAGCCCGGCGCCGGGCGCGGTCACCGGCGGCGCGCCGACCGCGAGCGTCACCGCCTGGTGCCGGCCGGTGTACTCGACGCCGGTCACCACCGCGTCCACCGACACGGCCGCGTCCACCGACACCGCGTCGGCCGCCGCGGCCGGCAGCACGTCCTCGGCCCGGAACCCGAGCACGACCTCCCGATCGTCCACGTCGGACGGTGCCGGTCCCCACAGCGGCAGGGTCGCCGGGCCGACCTGGTAGCCGGCCAGCCCGCCCGAGCGCACGACCCGGGCGGGCAGCAGGCCGATCGGTGCGACCATGGCCGCGACGACCAGGTCGGCCGGCCGGCCGTAGAGTCCGGCCGGCGGGTCGAGCTGGCGGACCCGGCCCTCGTGCAGCAGCGCGACCCGGTCGGCGATGGCCAGCGCCTCGGTCGAGTCGTGCGTGACGTAGAGCGTGGTGACCGCCAGCGACCGCACCACGTCGACGATCCTTCGCCGCACCCGCAGCCGCTCGGCCGCGTCGAGGTGGGCCAGCGGCTCGTCGAGCAGGAACGCCCGCGGCGTCTGCACCAGCGCCCGGCCGATGCCGACCAGCCCGCGCTCGCCCTGGGACAGCTGGTCCGGCTTGCGGTGCAGGATCCGGCCGATCCGGAGCTGGCCGGCCCGGCCGGCCACCCGACGGTCCACTTCGGATCGCGGCACCTTGCGCGCCCGCAGCCCCCAGCCCATGTTGTCGGCCGCGTCGAGGAAGGGAATCAGCGCGCCGGTCTCGAACACCATCGCGACCCGGCGCTGGCCCGGCGAGATGTCGGTCACCGGTTGCCCGTCGATGACCACCTCGCCGGAGCGAACCGGCAGCAGCCCCGCGATCGTGTGCAGCAGCGTCGACTTGCCGCTGCCGGACGCGCCGAGCACGGCGAGCAGCTCGCCCGGGGCGGCCAGCAGCGTGACGTCCCGCAGCGCGAGCACGTCGCCGCGGAGCACGGTGACGGCCCGTACGCCGGTCTCGCCGTCCACGCCTCCTGCATAGCACGCTTCCCGCACGATCGACGCGGTTGCGCCGGACGGGCAGGAAAGGGCGTGATGCCACACTCATGGGGTGAAACCCGCCCGACGGCGCCGGATCACCCTGCGCGAGGTCGCGCAGCGGGCCGGCGTCTCGCCCACCACGGCGTCGTTCGTGCTCGCCGGGCGCGAGGACATGCGGATCTCCGCGGCGGCCCGGCTGCGAGTCCGCCGCGCGGCGGCCGAGCTGGACTACCGGCCCAACCTCACGGCGCGCAGCCTCCGGACCAAGGTCACGCAGACGATCGCGCTGGTCTCCGACACGATCGCCACCGGGCCGTACGGCGGTGCGATGGTCCGCGGGGCGCTGTCCGCGGCGCTCGAGGAGGAGCACCTGCTGTTCGTCACCGAGACCGGTGGCGACCCGGGCGTGGAGACCCGGCTGGTCGAGGACCTGCTGGCCCGCCAGGTCGACGGGTTCGCGTACGCGTCGGCGTACACCCGGACCGTCACCGTGCCCCGGGTGCTGCTCGGTCACGCGGCCGTGCTGGTCAACTGCACCGGCGACGGCGCCGTCCCGGCGGTCCTGCCGGACGAGCGGCAGGGCGGCCGGGACGCGGCCAGGGTCCTGCTGGCCCGCGGGCACCGGGACGGGATCGTCGTGCTGGGCGAGACGCCGCCCGCGGTGTACGCGGCGCGCGAGCGGCTGGCCGGCATCGAGGAGGCGCTGGCCGAGGAGGGCAGCGGGATCACCGGGATGCTCGAGTGCTCCTGGTGGCCCGAGGCGGCGTACGAGGCGCTGCGGCACGCGCTGGCGGTCGGGCCGGCACCGCGAGCGGTGATCTGCCTCAACGACCGGATCGCGCTCGGTGCGTACCAGGCCGCGCAGGAGGCCGGGCTGACGATCCCGGACCAGCTCTCGGTCGTGTCCTTCGACGACTCCGACCTCGCCGGCTGGCTGCGCCCGGGCCTGACCAGCATCGCGCTGCCGCACTACGACCTCGGCCGGCGGGCGGTCCGGCTCCTGCTCCGGGCCGATGCCGGTACGGGTACGCACCTGGTGCCGATGCCGGTCCGGGAGCGGGCCTCGGTCGCCGCGCCGGTGCCGGCTCGCGGCGTCCGCCGCCGGCACGCCTGACGGCCACCGGTGCGGCGGTCCTGACCCGCCGGCGGCGTTGCACACTGTCCGGCGTGCACTTCGTCTTCACACCGCCGGCCGAGGCCGCGGCCGGGCTGCTGAGCCTGCCGTGGGACCAGCCGCTGGCCGAGTGGACCGACGACCGGCTGGTCGAGATCCGGCAGCGCGGGATCTCCCGGCACGTGGTCCGGTTCGTGGCCGAGGCCGGCGAGGTGTTCGCGATCAAGGAGATCGACGAGCGGCTGGCCCGCCGCGAGCACCGGCTGCTGCGGCGGCTGCACGAGCTCGGCGTCCCGGCCGTCGAGGTGCTCGGCGTGGTCGCCGACCGGCCGGGGCTCGAGGCCGCGCTGGTCACCCGGTTCCTCGAGTTCTCCACGCCGTACCGGAACCTGTTCGCCAACCCGCGCGGCGTCGCGCTCACCGACCGGCTGCTCGACGCGCTGGTGGAGCTGCTGGTCCGGCTGCACCTGGCCGGCTTCCTGTGGGGTGACTGCTCGTTGTCGAACACGCTGTTCCGGCACGACGCCGGCGCGTTCGCCGCGTACCTGGTCGACGCCGAGACGGCGGAGCTGCGCCCGACCCTGTCCGACGGGATGCGCGACTACGACGTGAGCCTCGCCTACGAGCGGGTCGGCGGCGAGCTCTACGACCTGCAGGCCGGCGGGCTGCTCGCCGACGACGTCGATCCGATCGAGGTGGCCGAGCAGGTCCGGGACCGGTACGAGGCGCTGTGGGCGGAGCTGGCCCGGGAGGAGCTGCTGCAGCCCGGCGACCAGCGCTACCGGATCGCCGAGCGGCTGCGCCGGCTCAACGAGCTCGGCTTCGACGTCGACGAGCTGGACATCGTGCAGGGCCCGGACGGCAACCGGCTGCGGATGCGGACCCGGATCGCCGAGCCCGGCCAACACCGGCAGCTGCTGTTCGCCCGCACCGGGATCGACGCCGAGGAGAACCAGGCCCGCCGGCTGCTCAACGACGTCGCCAGCTTCCGCGGCTGGCTGGAGCAGAGCGAGGGCCGCAAGGTGCCGGAGACGGCGGCCGCCAACCGCTGGCTGGCCGAGGTCTACGACCCGGTGATCGCCTCGATGCCCGAGGACCTGCGCGGCCGGCTGGACGACGCCGAGGTGTTCCACGAGATCCTCGAGCACCGCTGGTTCCTGTCCGAGGCCGAGGGCCGGGACGTCGGCACCTCCGCCGCGGCGGCCGACTACTTCGCCGGCGTGCTGCCCGCTGTGCCCCCCGATCTCACCGTCGGCACCGGAATGCGAGGAATCCTCGGGCCGTGAGCCGGACATCACACCGGCCCGCCCGCGCCGGCGTCGGTACCGTCGTGCGGTGCGCCGCGTTGCCTGTGGGATCGCCGCCGCCCTGCTGCTGACCGCCGCCTGCTCCGGCGGGGGCGGCGACACGGTCAGCGGCGCCCGGCCGAGCGCGTCCGCGTCCGGCGCGGCCAGCCTGGCCGGGGTCTGCCCGGCGACCGTGATCGTCCAGTCCAACTGGTGGGCGCAGGCCGAGGACGGCGCGGTCTACCACCTGCTCGGCGGCGACCTGCAGGTCGACAAGCAGCACAAGCGGGTCACCGGGTCGCTCGTCGCCGACGGCGTGGACACCGGGGTCAGGCTGCAGATCCGCTCCGGCGGACCGGCGAACGGCTTCGTCCCGGCGGCGAGCGTGCTCTACACCGACCCGTCGGTGCTGCTGGCCACCGCGGACACCGACCAGGTCATGCAGCTGGCCTCCCGGCGGCCGGTGAAGGCGGTCGTCGCGCCGCTGGAGCGTTCCCCCGTGGTGCTCATGTTCGACCCGGCCCAGCACTCGTTCCGGACGATCGCCGACATCGGGAAGACCGACACCAGGGTGCTCTACTTCCAGGGCGCGACGTACATGGAGCACCTGATCGACTCCGGCCAGCTCCGGCGGGCGCAGGTCGACGCCGGCTACGCCGGCACCCCGGACCGGTGGGTCGCCTCCCGCGGCTCGATCGTGCAGCAGGGCTTCCTGACCAATGAACCGTTCGCGTACGAGAACGAGCTGCCGGCCTGGGACAAGAAGGTGGCCTGGCTGCTCGTCGCCGACGCCGGCTACCCGGTCTACCCCGAGGCGCTGACCATCCGACCGGACCGGGAGAAGACCGAGGCCGCCTGCCTGAAGCGGCTGGTGCCGATCATCCAGCGCTCGGCGGTGGGCTACCTGGCCGACCCGGGTGCGACCAACGCGCTCATCGTCCGGCTGACCCAGGACTACGACGCGTATCCGTACTCGCCGCAGCGGGCTGCGTACGCGGCCAAGGTGATGCGTGACAACGGCATCGTCGGCAACGGTCCGGACGAGACGCTCGGCAACTTCGACCGGTCCCGGGTCGGCCGGCTGCTCGACATCGTCCGGCCGGTGTTCGCCCGGGCCGGTCAGCCGCTGCCGGCCGGGCTGTCGGTGGACGACGTGGTGACGAACGCGTACATCGACCCGCGGGTCGGTGCCGGCTCCTGAGCCGGTTGTGATCTGGCTCTCGCCGCCCGTCCCCCTCGCGTTTCTGTCAGACCCTGAGGCCAGGCTGTGAGCTGGAAATGCCGGGCGCGCCCCAGGCGTTCGCCCGGCGCGGAACTCGGTTGCCGGCGTTTCGTGAAGGCTCTTAGCATTTTTCGCGGGCCTGGATCTTCAGCCTGCAGACGGGAGAAGTCGTGACCAGCTTGCCCAGGACGGAAACCCTGGCCGCCGGAGTGGCGGAAAAGGACCCGAGGCGGTGGATCGCGCTGGCCGTGATCGCGTCGTCGCAGCTCATGGTGATCCTCGACGCCTCGATCGTGAACATCGCGCTCCCGTCGGCCCAGCGCGACCTCGGGATCAGCGACGCCGACCGGCAGTGGGTCGTCACGGCGTACACGCTGGCCTTCGGCGGCCTGCTCCTGCTCGGCGGCCGGATCGCCGACTACGCCGGCCGCAAGCGGACACTGCTGATCGGCCTCGGCGGGTTCGCGTTCGCGTCCGCGCTCGGCGGCCTGGCCGGCAACGCCGCGATGCTCTTTGCCGCCCGGGCCCTGCAGGGCGCGTTCGGCGCACTGCTCGCACCCGCCGCGCTGGCCCTGATCACGGTCACGTTCACCGAGCCCCGGGAGCGAGCCAAGGCGTTCAGCGTGGTCGGCGGCATCGCCGGCGGTGGCGCCGCGATCGGCCTGGTGCTCGGCGGCATCCTGACGGAGTACGCGTCGTGGCGCTGGTGCCTCGGCGTCAACGTGCCGATCGCGATCCTCGTGATCCTCGCCGCGATACCGATCGTCAAGGAGAGCAAGGCCCACGGCAGCACCAAGTACGACATTCCGGGCGCTGTCCTGTCCACCCTCGGCCTGGTCTCGCTGGTCTACGGGTTCACCCAGGCGGCGAAGCCCAACGTCGGCTGGGGCGCCACGAGCACGATCGGCTTCCTGGTTGCGGCCGGGGTCCTGCTCGTCGCCTTCGTGCTCTGGGAGCAGCGCACCAGCAACCCGCTGCTGCCGCTGCGGATCGCGCTCGACCGCAACCGCGGCGGGTCCTACCTGGTGTTCTTCCTGGTCGGAGCCGGGCTGTTCGCGATGTTCCTGTTCCTGACCTTCTACCTGCAGACCGTCCTGCAGTACAGCCCGCTGCGGGCGTCGGCCGCCGCGCTGCCGTTCAGTGCCGGCATCATCGTCGGTGCCGGCCTGATGTCCCAGCTGATGCCGAAGCTCGGGCCGAAGCCGCTGATGGTCACGGGTTTGGCGCTCGCGACGATCGGCATGTTGTGGCTGACCCAGATCGGCGCGGACACCAGTTACGCGACGCACGTGCTGCCGTCGCAGATCGTGATGAGCCTCGGCATGGCCGCCGTGTTCGTGCCGGCGTCGAGCACGGCACTGGTCGGCATCGACCAGCACGATGCCGGCGTGGGTAGCGCGCTGCTCAACACCACGCAACAGATCGGCGGCTCGCTCGGCACCGCACTGCTCAACACGCTCTACGCGGGCGCGGTGACGTCCTACCTGGTCGGGCACGCCGGCGTGGCCCCGCAGGTCGCCCAGGTCGAGGCCCTGATCCACGGCTACCACGTGGCGTTCTTCTGGGCCGCGGTGTTCATCGCGCTCGCGCTCCTGGTCGCGATCCTGCTCATCAACGCCAAGAAGGACGACCTGCCGGCGGACGCGGCCGTGGCCGCGGCGGCCGCCCCGGCCTAACCGGCCCGACGACCGGGCGCCTCGCCGATCTCGGCGAGGCGCCCGGTGTCGGTGACGCGGCGGGTCAGTAGACGGCGCCCCAGTCGGCGCCCTCGCCGGCGGCGGATCCGGCGGTCACCGCGCCGATCACGAGGAAGACGGCGACGACGACGATGACCAGCACGACCGCCCCGGCCAGGACCGTCAGCAGCATCCGGAGCCGGTAGGCGGCCGGGGTACTGAGCACGGCGCGTCCTCTCGAGATCGGCAGTCGAGAAGCTGATACGCACTGCACCGCCGTCCGGTTCACGAACCGGGACAGTTGACTCAACGCGGATGCGGGCTGCTCACATGAGCAGGACCCAGCCGCCGGCGGCCAGCGCCGCCAGCGTGCAGAGGCCGAAGAAGCCGACCCACAGGCCGCCGGGCACGCCCGTGAGCCGGGCCAGCTGGTCGGCGTCGGTGCGGCCGTGCCCCCGCCACCGGCGCCGCTCCCGCCACAGCTCGCCGACCGGCCGCACACCGGCCAGCAGCAGGAACCAGGTCGCCGCGTACCCGAAGCCGGCCTGCACGTCGGCCCCGGCCAGCAGCGACACCGCGACCACGATCGCGCCGGTCACCACGAGCGAGACCGCGCCGTACGCGTTGCGCACCATCACGAGCATCGCCAGCAGCAGGCCGGTCGCCGCCCAGAGCATGACCGTCACCTGGTCGAAGGCCAGCAGCACGACACCGGCCAGCCCGGCCAGCGAGGGCGCGAGGTAGCCGGCGGCCGCGGTCGCCACCATCCCCGGACCGCTCGGGCGGCCGGTGGACAGGGTGAGCCCGGAGGTGTCCGAGTGCAGCCGGATGCCGGTCAGCCGCCGGCCGGTGAGGATCGCGGTGAGCGCGTGCCCGGCCTCGTGCACGATCGTCACCAGGTTGCGCGACCACCGCCACAGCGCGTCGACCGCGACCGCGAACAGCGCCGCCACCCCGGTCCCGGCGACGAGCCAGTCGCCCGGCTCGTACTGCCGGACCCAGTCCTCGATCGACACCGCGGTCGGCTGCGCTCGCTCGGTCGCTCAGGCCGTGACCTCGTCGAGGTTGGCCACCATCTCGCTGACCAGGTCGCGCAGCTCGCGGGTCAGCGCGCGGCCGGTGCCGGCGAGGATGACCGGCACGCCGTACTCCGGGGCCGGGCCGTAGACCGCCTTGGAGTCGCGCATCGTCGTCGCGAACGTCGGCACGCCCAGCCCCTCGACCCGGCTGATGTACGAGCGCTGCGCCTCGATCGGCTGGTTGTCGTGCAGCTGGACCATCGTGAACACGACCGCCGCCGGCGGCCGGCCGAGCTGGGCGCCGCTGTCGCCCGCGGCCGTGAGCTGCTCGTTGTACTCCTGGGTGAACGCCTGCACCTTCCGGCCGAGCGAGTCGATGCCGTTGATGGACAGGTAGTCCGGCCGGGTCGGGATGAGCAGCATGTCGCTCGCGGCCACCGCGTTCTTGGCGATGAGCCCGAAGTTGGGCGCGCAGTCGATCAGCACGACGTCGTAGTCGGCGATCTCCTTCTCGTTCAGCCCCTCGCCCAGCCGGCGGTGCGCGGTCAGGTAGTGCTGCGGGTCGACCAGCAGCTGCGCGGCCAGCGCGGTGTCGAGCTCCGACAGGTCGCGGTGGGCGGCGATGAGGTCGAGGCAGCCGGTGGCGTGGCTGAGGTACGCGGCGACCCGCTGCGGCGCGGCCACCAGCGAGGAAAGCGACTCGGCGCCGTCGCCGGCCAGGCCCTCGAACCAGTCTCTGATCGTCTTGTTCGGCGCCAGGTCGGTCTGCCACTCGGCCTGGGTGAAGAACGAGACCGTGAGGCTCGCCTGCGAGTCCAGATCGATCAGCAGCACCTTCCGGCCCCGGGCGGCCAGCCCGGCGCCGAGATTGGCCGTGAGCGTCGTCTTGCCCACGCCGCCCTTGTGGTTGATGACGGAGACGACCTTCACCACGTTCTCCCTGGTCGACATCAGGACGGTTCCCACCTCCGCCGGGGACTGCTGCGCGAGAGGAGCCGAGCGTTGAGGATGCCACGGACCGGCTCGCGACGAGACACCGACCGGCCCTCACTGGTCCGGTACGGTGACGGCGATCTCGAGCCCGAGCTGAGCGTGTCCGGTCAGCGGCAGGTCGTCACCACTCCAGAAGCTGCCGGGGTCGTACGAGTTGGGCCGGTGGTCGGCCGGCAGCAGGCCCATCGCCTGGTACGTCAGGGCGATCACCTCGGCGCAGTAGGCGGTCTCCAGCTCGGCCGCCGACCGGCGGGACTTCAGCGGCACCCGGCCGGCCAGCCAGCGGGAGGCCAGCCGGACCGTGGACGGGAACGGCGTGCCGTCCAGCCGGGCCACCGTACGGAGCACGGCGTCTTCCGCGGACCGGGTGACGGGCGCGTCGAGCTGTCGCAAGAAGGCGTGCTGCCCGTAGCGGTGCGCCCACAGCATGACGGCGTCGTGGGCGTCGTGCAGCTGGACGCCGCGGTGCCGGTCGCCCGACCACAGGTCCGGCAGCGACCGGCCGAGCTCGGCGTGCCAGAGCAGGGGAGGCAGGTCGTCCAGCGCGACGGTCATCCCGACGTGGTTGACCGGGCTGTTGGTGCCCAGCCGGATCGCCCGGTCGGCCGGCGACCGCCCGCGGAAGATCCACAGGTCGCCGGTGCGGGTGATCTCCAGCGCCTCGGCCAGCGGGATCGACACCGCCGTAGCCTAGGGCCGTGAAGATCTGGAAGCTGCTCGGTCTGGCCGGGCTCGTCGGGGTCGCGGCCGGCGGGGTGGTGCTCGCCCGCGCGGAGCGCAGGCGCCGGGCGTACACGCCCGAGGAGATCCGGGAGCGGCTGCACGCCCGGGCCGCCGAGGCATCCTGACGGCCGCGCTCCCCGGGTGCCGGGGTCGGCGGCAGGACCGGTCGGCTCGTTCCGGGTCGGCTCCACCGCCGCCCGGCCCTGCTTCAGCTCTGTCGGAACGGCGGGGCGGTCAGCTGACCAGCATGCCGACCGCGTGGATGACCACGCCGGCGAGCGCGCCGACCACCGTGCCGTTGATCCGGATGAACTGGAGGTCGCGGCCGACCGCGAGCTCGACCTTCCGGGCGGTCTCCACGCCGTCCCAGCGCTCGACCGTGTCGGTGATCGTGCGGGTCAGCTCGTCCCGGTAGTGGGTGACCACGTAGCCGGCCGCGTCGGCGACCATCGCATCCACCCGGGCCCGCAGCGCCTCGTCGGTGTCCAGCCGGCGGCCGAGGTCGGCGAGCGCGTCGGCCAGCCTGGCCCGCAGCTCGCTGTCCGGGTCGTCGACCATCTCCAGCAGCAGCCGGCGGCCGGCCGCGATGACGTCCCCGAAGGCGCGCCGCACCTCGGGCTGGGCCAGCAGGCTCTCCAGCACCCCGGACGCCCGCTCGATCGTGGCCGGGTCGTGGCGCAGGTCCTCGGCGAAGCGGGCGAGCAGCCGGTCGAGCGCCACCCGGACCGGGTGGTCCGGCTGGACCCTGACCTCACCCGAGACCCGGCTCAGCTCGGCGTAGACGCGGTGGGCGACCGCGCGGTCGACGAACTCCGGCGACCACACCGGGGCCTGCCGGGCGACCAGGTCGACGACCTGATCCCGGTTGGCGACCAGCCAGTCGTCGACGGCGGCGGCGATCAGGTCGACCAGTCGGTGGTGGGCCTTGTCGGTGACCACCTGGGCCAGCAGCCGGCCGAGCGTCGGTCCGACCGGCAGCGCGGCCAGCCGGCGCAGCACCACCGGCTCCAGCACGGCCCGCACGTCCTCGTCCCGGAGCACGTCGACCGCGCCCCGCAACGCCCGGGCCGCCTCGGCGGTGACCCGGGCGGCGTGCGCGGGCTCGGCCAGCCAGCGGCCGAGCTGCCTCGGCACCTCGGCGTTGCGCAGCCGCTCCCGGACCACCTGCTCCGACAGGAAGTGGGTGCCGACGAAGTCGGAGAGGTTGCGGCCGAGCGCGTCCTTGCGGGTCGGGATGATCGCGGTGTGCGGGATCGGCAGTCCCAGCGGGTGGCGGAACAGCGCCGTCACCGCGAACCAGTCGGCCAGCCCGCCGACCATGCCGGCCTCGGCCGCGGCCTCGACGAAGCCGACCCAGCCGTGGCCGCCGGCCCGCCGGGCGACCACGTAGACGACCGCGGCGACGAGCAGCAGCGCGGTCGCCCCGATCTTCATCCGGACCAGACCCCGCCACCGCACCCGGTCCGCCTGCTCCAGCCCGGTCACCACCGCACCCCCGGGCACCGCCCGACCGGGGCCGGCTGCCGGCCACGCCGGGCGGAGGCGGGGGGCCGCCGGCCGAGTGGGCTGCCGGCGGTGGACGGCGGCGCCGGTGCCGGGCCGGGCGGCTGGCGGCGCGGGAGCGGGGGCACCTAGGCGACCGCGCCGCCGGCGCGCAGGGCGGCGATGTCGGCGGGGGAGCGGCCGAGCTCGGCCAGCACGGCGTCGGTGTCCGCGCCCGGCCAGGACGCCGGGCGGTCCAGTGTGGACGGTGTGCGGTCGAACCGCGGGGCCGGCGCGGACTGCGGCACCCCGTCGACCGGCTGGTACGTCTTCCGCGCGGCCAGGTGCGGGTGCCGGACCGCCTCGTCCCAGTCGAGCACCGGCGCCACGCACGCGTCGCTGCCGGCGAACACCTCGGCCCACTCGTCCCGGGTCCGGGTCGCGAACAGCTCGGCCCAGCGCCGCTTGGCCGCCGGCCAGCCGGCCGGGTCCATCCGCCGGTCCGGCGCGACCTCGCCGGAACCGTCCATTCCGGACAGTCGCAGCAGCTCGGCGTAGAACTTCGGCTCCAGCGCGCCGACCGCGATCTCCCGCCCGTCCGAGCAGGTGTAGACCTCGTAGAACGGCGCACCCGTGTCGAGCAGGTTGTGCCCGGGCGGCGCCGACCAGAGACCGGAGTTGCGCAGGCCGTGCACGACGTTGGCCAGCGCCGCCGTGCCGTCCACGATCGCCGCGTCGACGACCTGGCCCTCGCCGGTGCGGGCCGCGGACAACAGCGCGCTGACCACCCCGAAGGCGAGCATCATCCCGCCGCCGCCCATGTCGCCGAGCAGGTTCATCGGCGGCACCGGGCGGTCGCCGGCCCGGCGGGACCCGTTCAGCGCGCCGGTCAGCGCGATGTAGCCGATGTCGTGGCCGGCGACCGTCGCGAGTGGACCGTCCTGGCCCCAGCCGGTCATCCGGCCGTACACCAGCGCGGGGTTGACCGCGTGGCAGTCGGCCGGCCCGAGCCCGAGCCGCTCGGTGACACCGGGCCGGAAGCCCTCCAGCAGCACGTCCGAGCGGGCGACCAGGTCGAGCACGACCTGCCGGCCGTCCGGGTGCTTGAGGTCGACGGCGACGGATCGCCGCCCGCGCAGCACGACGTCCGGGTGCGGCCCGTCGGGGTGGTCGCGTACCTCGTCCGGCCGGGACACCCGGACCACGCCGGCGCCGGCGTCGGCGAGCATCATCGCGGCGAACGGGCCGGGGCCGATCCCGGCCAGCTCCACCACCCGCACACCGGCCAGCGGACCGCCCACGGTCACACGAACAGCGGGGCCGCCCCGGCCCGCTCGTTCAGTGCCCGCATCGCCTCGTCCGTCGGCACCTCTTCGAACCGGGACGCCGCGTCGAGCACCTTCGGCAGCACGTCGACGTCGCCCGGGCTGATCACGTGCACCCCGTCGCGGCCGAGCGCCCACCACACCGCCAGGTCGATCGCATCCTGGTCCTGGTACGGCTCGTACCAGGTCGCGGCGGTGTGCTCGCGGCCGAGCCAGGGCCGGCGGGCGGCCGACTTGATCGTCTGGATGGCGACCCCGCGCTGCGTGCAGGTCTCGTACAGGGCGTCGAAGTTCTCCGCGTAGTACGGGCTCTGCATGGTCACCCAGTTGTGCGGCAGCAGCACCGAGTCGAACCCGTACCGCTCCAGGCTGCGCCGGTGGTTCGCGGCGATCTGGGCGCCGTGCCCGGTCACGCCGACGAACCGGACCAGGCCCTCCTCCTTGGCCCGGGCCGCCGCCTCGATCGCGCCGCCCGGGCTGAGCGCGATGTCCCACTCGATCGGGTCGGCCAGGTTGTGCAGCTGCCACAGGTCGACGCGGTCGACTCCCAGCCGGTCGAGCGAGCGCTGCAGCTGCTCGTACGCCGCGTCCGCGGTGCGCTCGCCGGTCTTCGTGGCGACGAAGAACTCGTCCCGGTGGGTCCGCAGCCAGGGCGCCACCCGCAGCTCAGCGTCGCCGTAGCCGGCGGCGACGTCGATGTGGTTGACGCCGTGCTGCAGGAGCTGCTCGAGGACCCGGTCGGCCACGTCCTGGGAGACCTCGGCCAGGCCGGCACCACCGAAGATCAGCCTGGTGCTCCGGTGCCCCGTCGAGCCGAACTCCAGCGTGGGTATCGGCATGTGGCTCCTCGGTGTCGGGTGCCGGCCGGCACGGGATCGCGCCGGCCGGCACCGATCTTCGACGGTCCGGTCGTGCTAGTCCACCTGGCCGGTCAGCCGGTCCTTGAGCCGGCGCAGGCCGCTGCCCTTCTCCCGGTCGTCGGGGACCCCGTCGCCGTCCTGGTCCACGCGGGTCTGCTCGTGCACCGTGCCGGCGTCGCGGTCGACGACGGTCTCGCGGTCCACGTACGTCCCGTCGCCGTACGTGGTCTCCCGGTCGACGTACGTCCCGTCGCCGTCGAGGCGCTCGCGCACGCTGCCGTCGGGGCGCCCGTCGCCGTCGCGGTCCGGGCGGTCGTCCCGGCCGGCCACCCCGTCCTCGAGCCGGTGCAGGCCCGGCTCCCCGGCGGGTGCCGGGTCGTTGTCGAGCGCGGGGTCGTTGTCGAGCGTGCGGTCGCGGTCCACGACCGGGCCGACGCCGCCGTCCGGATCGGTCACCGGGGCGGTGTGCCGGTACGCGGTGGCCGGCGGGCGGGTGTCCGCGCCGGCGTCGACGTCCCGGACCGTGCTGTCGTCCGGACCGTGCGTCGTCCCGGACCGTGCCGTTCGTCCCGGACCGTGCCGTCGTCCCGGACCGTGCCGTCGTCCCGGACCGTGCCGTCGTCGTGACCGTGACCGTGCTGTCGTCGTACCGGTCCGCGGTGCTGGGCAGGACGCCGGCATGGCTGTCCCGGACGCCGCCGTCCGCGTACCCGTCCCCGTCCAGGTCCAGGTCCCGGTCGGCCGCGCCCGCCGCGGTGCCGGCGGCGACCCCGGCCGCGGCGCCGGTGCCGGTGCTGGGCTCGTCGGCCAGGTCGGGGGCGAGCTTGCGGGCCCGCTCCTGCAACTCCGCCGCCCGGGCCTGGTCGCGGTCGGCGTCCGCGGCCAGCCGGGCCGACTCCCGCTCCTGCTGGGCCATCCGCTGCTCCAGCTCGGCCCGCTCCCGGCGGAGCTGGGCCGCCTTCTCGTCCGCGGCCGCGCGGGCGCTGTCCGCCCTGGCCTGCCGCTCCCGGGCCTCGGTGAGGTGCGCCCGGGCCTGCTCCTCGCGCCGCGCGGTCCGCTGCCGCCGCGTCGCCACCCAGGCGAGCAACGCCAGGACGACCACGATCACGACGACCAGCAGGACGATCTGCCAGGCATTCATCGTCTTGTCCGTTCCCTTCGACCCCGACCGGGCTTCACCACCCACCCACCTACCCGCCGGGCGGGACGGACGAACCGGTCAGAGCGCGAGGCCGCCGTCGACCGGCAGCACCGCGCCGGTCACCCCGCTGCTGTCCGCGCCGGCCAGCCAGACCAGCGCGGCGGCGACCTCGGCCGGGTCGAGCAGCCGACCGGCCGGCTGCTGGCGGGCGAACTCGGCCGCGGAGGACAGCCCGTACAGCCGGGCGCTCTCGGCCAGGATCGGCGTGTCGGTGGAGCCGGGGGAGACCGCGTTCGCGGTGACCCCGGTGCCGCCGAGCTCGGCCGCGAGTGCCCGGACCAGGCCGGTCACCCCGGCCTTGGCCGCGCAGTAGGCGGCGAGCATCGGCAGGCCGCGGGTCGCCGCCGCGCTGGCCACCGCGACGAACCGGCCGCTGCGCGGCTGGGGGCGGCGCAGCAGGGCGGGGACCGCGACCCGGCCGAGCGTGACCGCGCCGCGCAGGTCGACGTCGAGGACCGCGTCCAGCTCGGCGTCGGGCATCTCCCACAGCGGCGTGCCGCCGGCGATCACGCCGGCCACCGCGAGCGCCGCGTCGAGACCGCCGAACTCGGCCTCGGCCAGCCGGACCGCCGCGGCGAGCGCGCCCGCGTCGGTGGTGTCGGCGACGACGGTCCGGACCCGCTCGCCGGCGAGCGCGTCCAGTTCCGCGCGGGTGCCGAGGTGGTACGGCAGGCGTGGGTCGTCGGCGGCTCGGTCCACCGCGACCACCGACCAGCCGGCGCCGGCGAGCGCTCGGACGGTCGCCGCCCCGATTCCCCGGGCCGCCCCGGTGACGAGCCCGACCCGCCCGGCCGCGCCGGCCCCCGGTCCGCCCGCCGCCGCCGCGCCGACCCCGACCCCGACCCCGGCCCCGGCCGCGCCGGCCCCGGCCGCGCCGGCCCCCCCGGGCCGCCCGCCGCTGCGCGGGCCCGCGGCGCCGTGCCTCCGGCCCCGGTCACCAGTGGTCCACGACGGCGCAGAGGTCCGCGGTGGCGGCGTCGAGCAGGGCCGCACCCTCGGCCGCTGAGGCACCGGTGGGGTCGCCGAGCACGCCGTTGGGGCTGACCGCCCTGACCCCGCCGGCCCGCAGCGCCGGCAGCAGCGCCGCGATCGGGGCCGGGTTGCCGGCCGCGGCGGCGGGCCGTACCCGGGCCGGGTCGAGGGCGAGCTGCACCGAGGTCTCCGTACGCCCGGCGTGCGCATCGCCCCGCCACCGCGGCGACCAGGCCCGCACGTCCCGCCCCTCGGACCGCAGCAGCCGCACGGCCGCGGCGACCGGGCCGGCGTTCCCGCCGTGCGCGCAGAGCAGCAGCATCCGCCGCGCCGATGCCGGCAGCGCCGACCGGCCCAGCTCGACCAGCAGCAGCTCGGTAGCGGCCGCGCCGATCGACAGCGTGCCGGCGAAGCCCTCGTGCTCGCCGCTGGACCCGTACGGCACCGGCGGGGCGACCAGCACACCGTCCCGCCGCGCCGCCAGCCGGCCGGCCAGCGCGACGGCGACGTCGGTGTCGGTGGACAGCGGCAGGTGCGGCCCGTGCTGCTCGGTCGACCCGACCGGCACGACCAGCAGCGCGCCGGCGCTCACCTCGGCCGAGGTGAGCGATCCCAGCTCAGGCACCGAGGCGGCGGACGAAGTCGGCCGGGATGACGAGGTCGGCCCGGGACAGCTCCTTGAGCGTCGAGTGGCCGAGCCCGAGCAGCCCCGAGTCGATCCCGGACCGCAGGATGTCCAGCACGTTCTCCACCCCGGCCTGGCCGTTGGCCGCGAGTCCCCACAGGTACGCGCGCCCGATCAGCACCGCGCGGGCGCCCATCGCGACCGCCTTCAGCACGTCCGACCCGCGCCGCACGCCGCCGTCGAGCAGCACCTCGACCTGGTCGCCGACCGCGTCGACCACGGCCGGCAGCGCCCGGATCGTCGCCGGCGTCCCGTCGAGGTTGTTGCCGCCGTGGTTGGACACCGAGATCGCGCTCACCCCGGCGTCGACGGCCCGCTTCGCGTCGTCGACCCGCATCACGCCCTTGAGCAGGAACGGCCCGCCCCACTGCTGCCGCAGCCAGGCGACGTCCTGCCAGGTCGGCGGCGTGGACTGCATCCACTCGCCGTACGCGCCGAAGAACGTCGGCGCCGGCTGGCCGGCCACGGCCATGTTCGGCACGGTGAGGTCCGGCGGGCGCAGCGTCCTGGCCCAGCTGGAGAACCAGCGGGGGCGAGCCAGCGCCTGCGGTGCGTACCGGGCCATGGTCCTGAGGTTCATCGCCTCCGGGATCGGCGGCGACCCCCAGTCGCGACCGTGCGAGAACGACCAGTCCAGCGTGACGATGAGGCCGACCGCGCCGGCCCGCTCGGCCCGCTCGACCCGGGCCAGGATGGCGTCCTTCGACCCGGCCCAGTAGACCTGGAACAACGTCTTCGGGTTGGCCGCGACGACCTCCTCGACCGCCTTGGACGCGAACGAGGACAGCCCCATCGCGGTGCCACGGCTGGCCGCCGCGCGGGCGACCGCGACCTCGCCGTCGGGGTGCACGGCCTGCACCCCGGTGGGGGAGCAGATCACCGGCAGCGCGATGTCCTGGCCGAGCACCGTGGTCGACAGGTCCCGGCCGCCGTGCAGCCCGGCCACATGCGGGGCGAGGCCGAGCTCGGAGAACGCGTCGACGTTGTCCCGCAGCGTGACCCCGTGCTCGGAGCCGGCGACCAGGGCCTTGTAGACCGACTCGGGCAGCCGCTTCCGTGCCCGCCGCTGCGCCTCGGCGACCGTCTCGAACCAAGGATTCGCCATCGTCGTTCCTCTCCCGAATCTCCTGCATCAGGCCGCGAACACGCGGCTGAGCGCCGGCGCCACGTCCCGGTGGTGGCGTACCCGAAGCAGCCGCCCGCGCCCGGCCGCGGCCAGCTCCCGGCCGAGCTCCAGGTCGTGCTCGCCGACCGTGTCGAGCAGCACGTCCAGCCGCGGGAGCCGGGCCGCGAGCGGCCGCGGGTCCGGGCCGGCATTGTGCCCGCAGTCCGACAGCAGCACGACCCTGGCGTCCCGGGCGGACCGCCGGGCCAGCTCGCGCGCGGCGACCTGGAGCGGGAAGCCGACGTTGGTCAGGCCGCGGGCGGGGACCGCGAGCAGCTCGTCGAGCAGCCGCAGCGGCCGCACCGGCGCGCCCAGCCGCAGCAGCACGGCCGCGTCGGACCAGAACGCGACGACCGCGAGGTCGTCGCGCTCCAGCTCGCCGGCCAGCGCGCCGACGGTCGCGGCGGCGGTGCGGATCCGCTCCCCGCGCATGGACCCGGAGACGTCCACCGCGAGCACGACCGCGCGCCGGGTGCGCACCTGCTCGCGGACGACGATGTCCTCCTCGTCCGGGACCGGGCGCTCGGTCAGCACCTCGAGCGTGCGGTCGAGGTCGATGTCGTCGGACCCGCCCCGGTACGGCAGGCTGAGCAGGTCGCCCGGGCCGCGCAGCGCGGCCGGGTCCCGGCGCGGGCGCGGCACCGCGAGCCGGGCCGCGATCTGCCGGGCCCGCTGCCGCAGCTCCGGGTCGACCGTCCCGCCGGCCGGCACCGCAACCAGCTCACCCTGCTCGTCGGTGTGCCCGGTCGTCGAGCCGCTGCGCCCCCGCGGCATCGGGCCGCCGCGGTCCGACCGTCCACTGAGGACGAGCCCGGTCCCGCCGGGTGCCGGCTCGTACAGGGCCGGCGCCCGGTCGAGCTGCTTCGGCCGGCGCCGCAGCGGCCGGGTCGACCGGCCCGGTCCGGGCCGGCGCAGCGGCGAGTCGGCCGGCACGTCTCTTCAACCCGGCTCGGCGGCGTGCGGGCCGAGCACGAAGCGGTCCGCCCAGATCTGCCGCAGCACCAGCTCCGGCGTCGTCTCGGCCGCCTCGTCCAGCTGGATCCGCCCGGACAGCGCGACGGTCATCGCGTCCAGCACGACCTGCGGGTAGCGCTCGTCGGCCCGGTCGGCGACCCCGCGCAGCTCGGCGATCTCGGTGCCGATCAGCGCGGTGTCGATCGCCCCGCGGACGCTGGAGCCCTGCCGCACGTCCGGGTGCACCCGGGTCGCCCTGGTCACCGCGACCGCGTCGGCCACCAGCCGGTCCCCGGCGGACAGCCCGGTCCGGAGCGCGACGATGCCGCGCTCGGCCGCGTCGTCCTGGTAGTCCACCGACAGCCGGCAGAGCCGGTCGGCGATGCTGGTGGAAAGCCGGACCGTGCCGACGTTGTCGTACGGGTTCATCGAGGCGATCACCCGGAACGTCGGCTTGGCCGTGGTGGTGCCGGCCCTCGGCACCGTGACCTGCCGCTCGGCCATCGCGGTGAGCAGCGTGTTGAGCGTGTCGTCCGGGGCCCGGTTGAACTCCTCGATGTAGAGGAAGCCGCCCTCCCGCATCGCCTCCACCAGCGGCCCGGGCACGAAGTTCTCGGCGCTGTAGTCCTCGCGCAGCACCCGGGCCGGGTTGTGGTGGCCGATCAGCCGGGACGGCGTGAGGTCGGCGTTGCCCTCCACGAACAGCAGCGGGATGCCCCACTCGGTGGTGATCGCCCGCAGCAGCGTGGTCTTGCTCGTCCCGGGCGGGCCTTCGAGCACGATGTCCCGGCCGGCCCCGACGGCCGAGAGCACGAGCTCGAGCTCGCGCTCCCGGCCGACCAGGTGCCTGGCCACCCGCTCCCGGATCCCGGCCAGATCGTCCACAGTGGACACAGTGGACACGGCTACTTCGTGGTGAAGCCGGCGTCGACGGGCAGGGCGACCCCGGTGACGTACCGGGCCTCGTCCGAGACCAGCCAGAGGATCGCGTTGCTGATGTCGACCGGCTCGACCAGCTCGACCGGCAACAGGTTGGTCATCGCGCCGGCCAGATCCGGGTCCTGCTCCAGGAACCTCTGCATCACCTCGTTGACCACCATCGGCGTGTTCACGCCGGTGGGGTGGACCGAGTTGACCCGGATCCTGTGCTGGGCGAGGTTCGTCGCGTACGCCCGCATCAGGCCGACCAGGCCGTGCTTGCTGGCGGTGTAGCCGAGCCCGCCGCCGGAGTCGCCGCCGATGCCCTTGAGCCCGGCGGTGGAGCTGGTCAGCACGATCGCGCCGCCGCGGCCCTGCTCGACCATCCGCGGCACGGCGACCTCGACGGTGTTCCAGACGCCGGTGAGGTTGACGTCCACGACGTCGCGCCACGAGGCGACCCGGTCCTCGCTCTCCGCGCCCATCGGTGCGATGCCCGCGTTGGCCAGCACGATGTCGACGCCGCCGAGCTGGGCGACGCCCTCCTCGAAGGCGGCCTTGAGAGCGGCCTGGTCGCGGACGTCGGCCTGCCTGGCCACGATCCGCCGGTCGAGCGCCTCGACCTCCTTGACCGTCTCGGCCAGGTCGTCGGGCGTCGCCATCGGGTATTCCACCGTGGCGATCTGCCCGCACAGGTCGACCGCGACGATGTCGGCGCCCTCCTGGGCCAGCCGGATCGCGTGGCTGCGGCCCTGACCCCGGGCGGCGCCGGTGATGAAGGCGACCTTGCCCTCGACGCGTCCCATCGCGTGCCTCCCTTCCGGGGATCCCGGGATCACGGGCACCCCGATCGTGCTGACCGGCTACCGACCGGTCACGGTCCCGTCACCGCTACGTCCACAGTGGACCCTGCGGCTGTGCTGGTGCTGCGGTCATGCCGAGCCCAGGCTGGCCAGTGGGCTCTCGTCGCAGGCGTGCGCCGGCGGCCGGCGGCGGCCGATCGTGACCGGCACCGGGCCGCCGCGGACACCGCCGGCGTGCGAGTGGTCGCCGGCCGGTCGCGGCGTCGCCGTGTGGTCCACAGTGGACAGCGCGGTGGCGCCGTGGCCGACCACGCACTCCGGGTCGGGGCCGTCCAGCGGCAGCCCGGTGAAGAACTTCGCCGCCATGCAGCCGCCGCGGCAGGCGTCGTACGCGCCGCAGGACCCGCAGGCCCCGGCCGACTGCGGCTCCCGCAGCGAGCGGAACAGCTCCGAGGTCCGCCAGACGCCGGCGAACCCGCCCGGCGCGCGCACGTTGCCGGCGAGGAAGGTGTCGTGGATCGCGAACGGGCAGGCGTACACGTCGCCGACCGGGTCGATCAGGCAGACCACCCGCCCGGCGCCGCAGAGGTTGAGCCCCGGCAGCGCCGACCCGTACCCGGCCAGGTGGAAGAACGAGTCCCCGGTCAGCACGCCCTCGCCGTGCGCGACCAGCCAGTCGTAGAGCTGCCGCTGCTGGCCGGGCAGCAGGTGCAGCTCGGCCCACACGTCGGCGCCGCGCCCGGACGGGCGAAGCCGGGTCAGCCGCAACTGCGCCCCGAGCCGGTCGGCCAGCGCCGCGAACGCGTCGAGCTGGCCGACGTTGTGCCGGGTGCAGACCACCGAGACCTTGAAGTCGCGCATGCCGGCTGCGTGCAGGTTCTCCATCGCCCGCACCGCGGTGGCGTACGACCCGGCGCCGCGGACCGCGTCGTTGACCTCCGCCGTCGCGCCGTCCAGCGAGATCTGCACGTCCACGTAGTCGGACGCGGCCAGCCGGGCCGCCACCCCGGGCGTGATCTTCACGCCGTTGGTGGAGAACTTCACCCCGACCCGGTGCGCGGTCGCGTACTCCACCAGCTCCCAGAAGTCCGGCCGGACCGTCGGCTCGCCGCCGCCGATGTTGACGTAGAAGACCTGCATCCGCTCCAGCTCGTCGACGACGGCCTTGGCCTCCACAGTGGACAGTTCCCGCGGGTCGCGCCGGCCGGAGGAGGACAGGCAGTGGGCGCAGGCGAGGTTGCACGCGTACGTCAGCTCCCAGGTCAGGCAGATCGGCGCGTCGAGCCCGCGCTCGAACTGGTCGACCAGCCGCATCACGCCACCTCCAGCATGTCGGTCTCGGCCAGGGTGGCCAGCGCCCGGGCGTACCGCGGCAGGTCGGGCTCGGTCACGCCGGCGGCCGTGCAGGCCGCGTGCGCGCTCGGCGCGTCGGCCAGCCCGCGGACCACCGCGAGCAGCGTCGGGTCCTTGAGGAACGACAGCCGGCGGGTGCCGAAGTGGTAGAGCAGCGCGCCGAACGGTTCCGGGCGGACCGCGACCTGCGGATGCAGCGCGTAGCGGCGTTCCAGGTCGAAGCCGGTCGGCCCTGCGGCCGGCATGGTCAGTAGACCCCGCACATCCCGTCGATCGACACGTCCTCGACGAGCAGGTCCTCCTCGACGGCGGCCGCGGTCTCGATGTCAGCGGGCTCCACGGCGGGGGTCGGCTCGTCGGTCATGGAATGCTCCCCGATGGTGAGTAGGTCACCTGCGCGTGACGGCGATGTTAATGGCACTGAGTGCCGAAAGGAAGGGGTCGTGGGCACCGGACGGCGCCGGATCACCTCGCGGGCCGAGCTGGAGCGCGTCGCGCTCGACCTGTTCACCAGCCGCGGCTTCGAGGAGACGACCGTCGACGACATCGCCGCGGCGGCCGGGATCGGCCGGCGGACGTTCTTCCGTTACTACCCGTCGAAGAACGACGCGGTGTGGGGCGACTTCGGCGCCCAGCTGGCGGGGCTGCGCCGGTGGTTCGACGGCTGCGCCCCGGACGTGCCGCTGATGGAGGCGGTGCACGCGGGGGTGGTGGCGTTCAACCGGCTGCCGAAGGCCGAGGAGCCGTGGCATCGCCGGCGGATGGCGCTGATCCTCAACACACCCGCGCTGCAGGCGCACTCCACCCACATGTACGCGGACTGGCGGGCGGTGATCGCCGAGTTCGTCGGGAAGCGCACGGGCGCCGCCCCGGAGGCCATGGTCCCGCAGCTGGTCGCCTACGCGGCGCTCGCCGCCGCGGTGGCCGCGTACGAGCAGTGGCTGCGGGACGAGGACGCCGAGCTGGAGCCGCTGCTGGACTTCGCGCTGGCGGAGCTGCAGCGCGGCTTCCGCGGTCACGAGGGTTAGGCGGGCAGCTTGTACTTGGCCCGGGCCGAGGCCGGGACCAGGTCGAGGTAGTCCTCGTGCCGGCTGATCCAGGCCCGGATGAACGGGCACATCGGCAGCACGGCCAGCCCGCGCTCCCGGGCCGAGTCCAGCGCGTGCCGGACGAGCACCGAGCCGATGCCCCTGCCCTCGTACGCCTCGGCGACCTCGGTATGGGTGAACAGGATCTCGCCGGGGCTGAGCTGGTAGTCGGCGAACCCGGCCACCTCGCCGTCGGCCAGCACCTCGAACCGGTGCGCGTCCGGGCGGTCCACGACCTCGGTTGTCACGCCGTCCAACCTAGCTCGCCGGCGGGTGGGGATCGGCGGCCGGACGCCGCGGGGTGCACCATCGAGGACGTGACGGATGCGGGTGAGGCGGGGCTGACCCGCCGGGTGACCAAGCTGTTCACGCCGTACCGGGGACAGCTCGGGCTGATCGGAGTGGCCATTCTCGTCACCTCGGTGCTCGGCATCGCGAACCCGTTCCTGACCAGGGCGGTGTTCGACCAGGCCCTGTTCGTGCCCGGCGGCCCGGACCTGCAGCTGCTGCTCGTGCTCGTCGGGCTGATGATCGTGATCCCGATGGTCTCGGCGCTGATCGGGGTCGGCCAGACCTACCTGACCACGACGCTCGGCAACCGGGTCATGCAGGACCTGCGCAACCGGCTGTTCGACCACCTGGAGTCGATGCACCTCGGCTTCTTCACCGGCACCAGGACCGGCGACATCCAGTCCCGCCTCGGCAACGACGTCGGCGGCGTCGAGTCGGTGGTGACCCAGACCGCCTCCTCGATCCTGTCCAACGCGGTGACCGTGATCGCGTCGCTGGTCGGGATGCTGCTGCTGTCCTGGCAGCTGACGCTGGTCGCGGTCGCGCTGCTGCCGGTCTTCGTGCTGCTGCAGGTGCAGGTCGGCCGGGTGCGGCGGCGGATCGCGGCCCGGACGCAGACGTCGCTGTCGGAGATGAGCTCGATCACCCAGGAGTCGCTGTCGGTGTCCGGGGTGCTGCTGGCGAAGATCTTCAACCGGCAGCCGTTCGAGATCGCGCGCTACCGGGCCGAGAACGAGACCCAGGCCGCGCTGCAGGTCCGGCAGGCGATGACCGGGCAGATGTTCTTCGCGGTCGTCGGCACGTTCTTCGGGATCACGCCGGCGCTGGTCTACCTGGTCGCCGGCCTCACCGCGGGTGGCCGCAGCGGGCTGC
Organism: uncultured Actinomycetota bacterium; assembly: GCA_963803135.1. Classification (GTDB taxonomy): domain Bacteria; phylum Actinomycetota; class Actinomycetes; order Mycobacteriales; family CADCTP01; genus CADCTP01. The sequence continues at coordinate 577,258 of CAWDLH010000003.1, forward strand.
TGTCGGCCGGAACGCTGGTCGCGTTCACCACGCTGCAGACCCGGCTGCTGTTCCCGATCGTCAACCTGCTGCGGGTGGCGCTGGACGTGCAGACGTCGCTGGCGCTGTTCGCCCGCATCTTCGCGTACCTCGACCTGACGCCGGCGATCGTCGACCGGTCCGGCGCCCGCCCGCTGCCGGCGGCCGGGGTGCGCGGCGAGGTCACGCTCGAGCACGTCTGGTTCCGCTACCCGACCGACCCGCCCGCGCCCGAGCCGGCCGACGACGCCACCGGCTGGGCGCTGCGCGACCTGTCGCTGCGGGTCCGGCCGGGCCAGCTGGCCGCCGTGGTCGGGCCGAGCGGCGCCGGCAAGACCACGCTGTCGTACCTGGTCCCGCGGCTGTACGACGCCGACCGGGGCCGGGTCACGCTGGACGGCACCGACGTGCGGGAGCTGACCCTCGAGTCGCTGGCCTCGGTGATCGGGATGGTGACCCAGGAGACGTACCTGTTCCACGCGTCGATCCGGGACAACCTGCGGTACGCGGCCGACGACGCCACCGACGCGCAGCTGGAGGCCGCGGCCCGGGCGGCGAACATCCACGACCGGATCATGAGCTTCCCGGACGGGTACGACACGCTGGTCGGGGAGCGGGGGTTCCGGCTCTCCGGTGGCGAGCGGCAGCGGCTGGCGATCGCCCGGGTGATCCTCAAGGACCCGACCGTGCTGATCCTGGACGAGGCGACCTCGGCCCTGGACACGACCAGCGAGCGGCTGGTGCAGGACGCGCTGGAGCAGGTGCTGGTCGGCCGGACCACGATCGCGATCGCGCACCGGCTGTCCACCATCCTCGCCGCGGACGTGATCTTCGCGCTGGACGGCGGCCGGCTGGTCGAGCAGGGCACGCACGAGCAGCTGCTCGCGCTCGACGGGCTGTACGCGTCGCTCTACCGGCAGCAGTTCGGCAACGGTGCGGTGCAGGCCCGCTGCGCCGACGGCCTCCTGCTCGCCGACGGCACCGTCATCCCCGCCCAACCCGCCTCCTCCTGAGCGGGGGCGGCGCCGGCAGTGATCAGGCGAGGGCAGCGTCCAAGGTGATCGTGGTGCCGGCGAGGGCCTTGCTGACCGGGCAGGTGCGCTCGGCGGTCGCGGCCAGCTCGGCGAACCGGGCCGCGTCCACCCCCGGCACGGTCGCGCGCAGGGTGATGTCGATCCCGGAGATCTCCGCGCCCGCGGCCGTGGTCGACAGCGTCACCTCGGCGCTCACGTCGATGCTGTCCGCGGTGATCCCCTCCCCGCCGAGCACGCCGGACAGGTTCATCGCCAGGCAGGCCGAGTGCGCCGCGGCGATGAGCTCCTCCGGGCTGGTCTTGCCCTCCGGCGCCTCGAACCGGCTCGGGAAGGTCACCTCGAACTGACCCGAGTTCGACGAGTCGAGCGTGACGTCCCCCCGCCCGTCCCGAAGTCCACCGGTCCAGTGGGTGGTCGCGTCCCTGCTCTGGCTCGGCATGTCTGCTCCCTCGCAGCTCGAGGTGCCCGCCTGGTGCGGGCACCGGGCCCACGATCTGCTACCCCGGCGGGCCCTGTCGAATTCCCGGCCGCGGTGACACCGATTCTTGCGTCCAGCTCGTTTTCCTGTAGGAAGGCTGGCCGGAAGGGAGAACGCGCGTGGCCGCACGCACCTGGGCCGGACCGTGGCAGCACCAGCCGGCGGGCAAGCCGGCGCTGGCCCGGGACTGGGCGATGGCGCTGACCCCGTTCGGACCGGCCGGCTCCGGCCGGCCGGAGGTGCAGCTGCACCTGCGCCGCGACCTGGAGACCCTGCACGACGCGCTGCTGGCCGAGCCGCCCGACACGGCGGCCGCGGCGCAGGTCGGCGCCGGGCTGGTGGAGCGCGGGCTGGTCGACCCGGAGGCGGTCGCGGTGACCGTGGCCGTGCTCGGCGACCGCCTGCTCGCCGAGCTCGGCCTGGACGAGACCACGTTCCGCGGCCCGCTGCACCGGCTGCTCGGCGCGATCGCCGCCGGCTACGCCCGGGCCCTCACCGGGTGACGGCCAGCTCGCCGACGATCAGCGGCCGGTCGTCGGTGGCGGCCCGGGCCACCAGCCGGACGTAGCGCGCCGGCCGGCCGTTCCCGGTCACGCGGTCGGCCAGGCCGGGGGCCGTGACCGTGCCGAGGACCCGCCAGGTCCGACCGTCGACCGAGGCCTCGACCCGCTCCCCGGCGCTGCGCGTCGGCCGGGTGACGCCCTTGTCCCCGCCGGGCGGCGCCGGGAACGTGGTCACCGCGTTGCGGGTCACGGTCACCGCACCGACCGGCGCCGGCCGGCCGAGGTCCACGGTCACCGTCGCGGCCGCGGTCGGGCCGATCCACTGGGTGGTCACGGTCCCGTCGACCGCGGACTCGGCCGGCTCGGCGGTCGCCGGGGCGGCGGTCGCCGGCCGGCACCGGGCCAGGTCGGACGTGGGGGTCAGGTCGGGCCGCCCGGTCCGCAGCGTCAGCGGGTGCCCGCGCCGCACGAGCGCGGTGCCGGCCGGCGACTCCACCCGCGCCGGCGCGCCGGACAGCAGGCTCACCACGGTCGTCCGGGGCCCGACCGCGACCCGCAGCACCCGCCCGCGCCAGTGCAGCGCCGACGCGGTGACCCCGGTCAGCTGCGGCGGCAGGCTCGGGTCCAGGTGCACCCGGTCGGCCCGCCAGCGGAAGCCGGTGTAGCCGTACAGGAACTCCTGCAGGAACCCGCCGGCCCCAGTGGTGAACGTGAACGCGCCGCCGCTGCGGGCCTCGGCGAACTGGTCGTACGGCGGCCGCAGGAACGGGTCGACGCTGCGCCGGGTGAAGCTGAACGCGGCGCAGCCGGGCGTGCCCAGCTCGGACGTGACGATCGAGTGGATCGCGTCGGTCATCGACGGCCCGCCGGGGTCGGTGCGGGGAACGTAGTAGTCCAGGTCGGCCGCGGTCACCCGGCGCGGCTGCGGGTTCTCCCACGGGTAGGAGAGCAGGGTCACGTCGGCCTGCTTGACCGCGTCGCCGGGGTATCCGGCGTACTCGGGGTGGATGCCGCCGGCCGCGTCGAGCAGGACCCGCAGCCGGCCCGCCACCGCGCTCCACCGCGGGTCGGCGGGCCGGCCGAGCAGCTGGGCGGCGTCCGCGGCGAACCGCAGCGCGTCCCGGGCCGACACGTTGGTGTAGACGCTGTCGTCGACCTGCTCGACGTACTCGTCCGGCGGGATCACGCCGCGGACGCTGTACGAGCCGTCGGCGTTGCGGCTGGCCCGGCTGACGTAGTAGTCGGCGATCCCGCGCAGCAGCGGCCAGCCGGTGCCGGCCAGCCAGCGCCGGTCACCGGAGGCCAGCCAGTACTGCCGGACGGCCAGCGCGATGTCCGCGTTGACGTGGATCTCGAACTTGCCGGTGTTGGCGAACGCCGGCGTCTCCTCGCTGCCGCGCAGCGCGCTCTCCCACGGGAAGCGGGCGCCCCGCCAGCCGGTCGTCGCCGCGTTGGCGTACGCCGCCGGCAGCCGGTCGGCGCGGTACTGCAGGGCGGCCCGGGCCAGGTCCGGCTCGGTGGCCAGCAGCGTCGGGTACATCCAGGTCTCCGAGTCCCAGAAGACGTGGCCGTTGTAGCCGTCCGAGGACAGGCCGCCCGGCGACGGTGCCCACGGGGTGTCCGCGCGGACGCTGGCCAGCAGCGCGAAGAAGGCCGAGCGGACCTGGCGCTGCAGCCGCGGGTCGCCGGAGACCACGACGTCCGAGCGCCACAGCGCGGCCCAGGCGGTGTCCGACCCGCGGCGCAGCCCGGCGTAGCCGAGCCCGGCCTCGGCCCGGGACGCGCGCAGCGCCGCCTGGTGCGGGTCGGCGCTGTCCGAGCCGGTCGCGACCCCGACGTACTTCGTCACCTCGTACGACCGGCCGGCACGGACGGCGAGCCGGACGGCCTGCCGCGCGGTCAGCCGGTCGGTCGCCGCGACCGGGCCGACGGTGCCGGGCGCGACCAGCGTCGAGGCGACCGTCACCGGGACGCCGAGGCCCTCGGTCGCGGCGTCCACCCACTGCGTCCGGCCGGAGTGGCCGGTGCCGCGGGCGGCCAGCAGCTCGGCGGCGCGGCCGTCCAGGGTGTCGGTCACGGTCACCGCGCCCGCGAACCGCGGCACCAGCCGCAGCCGGACCGCGGCGGCGTGCCGGCGGGACCGGTCGGGGGTGACGTCGTAGCGCAGGTCGACCCGCCGGCCGGCCGGCGAGGTCCAGGTCAGCGTCGTGGTCAGGGTCCCGGTGCGCAGGTCGAGCGCCTGCCGGTAGCCGGCGACCCGGCCGCGGGAGAGCGCGTACGGCCCGCTGCCGTCGTCGTAGCCGAGCGTGGACCAGGCCGGCAGAGCCGCCCGGCGCTCGACCGGCGGCTGCGGCGGCGACCCGGCCGGCGAGTCCGGGATCCCCAGCGCGAACAGGCCCTGCACCTGGGACTGCGTCGGCAGCGGCTCGGCCTGCCCGGGCAGCGCGACCTCGGCGAAGCCCTGGCCGTCGAACGGCTGCCGGCCGGCGAGGTAGCCGTTGCCGACGAACGCCGGCGCGAACCCGGGGCCGCCGGGCCGCGTCGTGCTGAGCACGAACCCGGGGTCGCCGCCTCCGGCGGCCGCCGCGGTGCCGGCCGGCACGGCCAGCACGGGCGCGGCGAGCACGGCGGACACCAGCAGGCACAGCCGACGGACGCGCATAGCAGCACTCCTCGTCGTCGAGGCCGGTCCTGCGGTGCACCCTTCCCGGACCGGGGCCGCCCCGAACGGGCCGAACGGGTGACGGCCGGCGGAAAAGGACGAGCGGAATCCGGCTCAGCCGGGGATCGTTGTTCTCTCGGTATGTCTTCTTCCCTCGCTGAGCTGCGGGCTCGGCTTCCCGAGCTGACGCTGCGCGACGAGTTCCGGCTGCGGCGCCGGCTCGACGGCGTGCGCGGGTCCGGGGTGCCGGCCACGCTGGCCGAGGAGGTCGAGAAGGCCGCGGCCCGGGCCGGGAAGCGGCGGGCCGCGATCCCGGCGGTGAGCTACCCGGGCGAGCTGCCGATCACCGCCCGCAAGGACGACATCCTGGCCGCGATCCGGGACCACCAGGTCGTCGTGATCGCCGGCGAGACCGGCTCCGGCAAGACGACCCAGCTGCCCAAGATCTGCCTCGAGCTCGGCCGCGGAGTGCGCGGCACGATCGGGCACACCCAGCCGCGCCGGATCGCCGCCCGTACGGTCGCCGAGCGGATCTCCGCCGAGCTCGGCGTCGAGCTGGGCACCGCGGTCGGCTACCAGGTCCGGTTCACCGACCGGGCCACCGAGGACACCGCGGTCAAGGTGATGACCGACGGCATCCTGCTGGCCGAGATCCAGCACGACCGGATGCTGCGCCGGTACGACACGCTGATCCTCGACGAGGCGCACGAGCGCAGCCTCAACATCGACTTCCTGCTCGGCTACCTCAAGCAGCTGCTGCCCCGCCGGCCCGACCTCAAGCTGATCATCACCTCCGCGACGATCGACCCGGAGCGGTTCGCCCAGCACTTCGGCCCGCCCGACCGCCCAGCGCCGGTGCTGGAGGTGTCCGGCCGGACGTACCCGGTGGAGGTCCGCTACCGTCCGCCGGAGGACGGGGTCGACCAGATCGAGGCGATCACCGCCGCGGTGGACGAGCTCGGCGTCGAGGCGCCGGGCGACGTGCTGGTCTTCCTCTCCGGCGAGCGGGAGATCCGGGACACCGCGGACGTGCTGCGCCGGCACCTGCCCGACGGCACCGAGGTGCTGCCGCTGTTCGCCCGGCTGTCCGCGGCCGACCAGCACAAGGTGTTCGCCCCGCACCCCGGCCGGCGGATCGTGCTGGCCACGAACGTCGCCGAGACCTCGCTCACCGTTCCCGGCATCCGGTACGTGGTCGACCCGGGTACCGCGCGGATCTCCCGCTACAGCGCCAGGACCAAGGTGCAGCGGTTGCCGATCGAGCGGGTCTCGCAGGCCAGCGCCGACCAGCGCAAGGGCCGCTGCGGGCGTACCGCCGACGGGATCTGCATCCGGCTCTACGCCGAGGAGGACTTCGAGTCCCGGCCGCGGTTCACCGAGCCCGAGGTGCAGCGCACCAACCTCGCCTCGGTGATCCTGCAGATGACCGCGCTCGGGCTGGGCGACGTCGGCGCGTTCCCGTTCCTCGACCCGCCGGACCGGCGCGCGGTCACCGACGGCGTCGCCCTGCTCGGCGAGCTGCGCGCGCTGGAGAACGGGAAGCTCACCCCGACCGGGCGGCAGCTGGCCCAGCTGCCGATCGACCCGCGGCTGGGCCGGATGGTGCTGGAGGCCGAGCGCAACGGCTGCCTGCACGAGGTGCTGGTGATCGCCGCGGCGCTGTCGATCCAGGACCCGCGGGAGCGGCCGGTCGAGAAGCAGGAGGCGGCCGACGCCGCGCACCGCCGGTTCGCCGACCCGGCCTCGGACTTCACCACGCTGCTCAACCTGTGGAACTACGTCGAGGACCGGCAGGACGCGCTGTCCTCGAGCGCGTTCCGGCGGCTGTGCAGCGCCGAGTTCCTGCACTACCTGCGGGTCCGGGAATGGCAGGACCTGTACGGGCAGCTGCGGGCGATCCTGCGCCAGCTCGGGATCGCGGTGCCCCGGCCCGCGGCCGAGGTGGACCCGAAGGCGGTCACCCGCTCGCTGCTGGCCGGGCTGCTGTCCCACCTGGGCCTGCGCGAGGAGACCGGCCCGCGCTCGCGCGAGTACGCCGGCGCGCGCGGCGCGAAGTTCGCGATCTGGCCCGGCAGCGGGCTGGCCAAGCAGCCGCCGCGCTGGGTGGTCGCGGCCGAGCTGGTCGAGACCTCCCGGCTCTGGGCCCGTACGGTCGCGCGGGTCGAGCCGGAGTGGGCCGAGGAGCTGGCCGGCCACCTCGTCGTCCGGTTCTACACCGAGCCGCACTGGTCGAAGCGGCGGGCCGGGGTGGTCGCCACCGAGCGGGTCACGCTGTTCGGGCTGCCGATCGTCGTCGGCCGGCCGGTCGACTACGCCCGGATCGACCCGCAGCTGTCCCGGGAGCTGTTCATCCGGCATGCGCTGGTCGACGGCGACTGGCGCTCGGACCACCGGTTCCTGGCCGCCAACCGGGCGCTGCTGGAGGACGTCGAGGAGCTGGAGCACCGCACCCGCCGGCGCGGGATCGTCGTCGGCGACGACGCGCTGTTCGACTTCTACGACCGGCGGATCCCGGCCGACGTGGTCAGCGGGCGGCACTTCGACGCCTGGTGGAAGAAGGCCAGGCACACCGACGCCGACCTGCTCACGTTCACCCGCGAGATGCTGCTCGCGGACGACGTGGACACCGCGGACACCCCGGACGAGTGGCGGCAGGGCCCGCTGACCCTCCCCGTCGCGTACCGGTTCGAGCCGGGCGCGCCGGACGACGGGGTGACCGTCGAGGTGCCGCTGGCCGCGCTGAACCGGGTCCGGCCCGAGGGGTTCGACTGGCAGGTGCCGGCGCTGCGCGAGGAGCTGGTGACCGCGCTGATCCGGTCACTGCCCAAGCAGCTGCGGCGCAACTTCGTACCGGCCCCGGACGTCGCCCGGGCAGTGCTGGCCCGGCTGGAGCCCGGCAGCGAGCCGCTGGTCGAGGCGCTGGCCCGGGAGCTGCGCCGGGTCGGCGGCCAGGACGTGCCGATCGCCGCCTTCGACTGGGCGAAGGTGCCGGCGCACCTGCGGACCACGTTCCGGGTGACCGATGGTCCGAAGACCCTCGCCGAGGGCAAGGACCTGGAGCAGCTGCAGCGCCGGCTCGGCCGGACCGTGCAGGACGTGCTGTCCGAGGCGGCCCGGTCGCTGGAGCGCACCGGGCTGACCACCTGGACGGTCGGGACGATCCCGCGGACGTTCACCGCCGAGGGGACGAACGGGCTGGTCGGCTACCCGGCGCTGGTCGACCGTGGCGGCACGGTCTCGCTGACCGTGCTGCCGACCGAGGCGGAGCAGCGGGCCGCGCACTGGGCCGGCGTCCGACGGCTGCTGCTGCTCGGCGTGCCGTCCCCGGTCAAGTGGGTCTCCGGTCGGCTGGACAACCGGGCCAAGCTGACCCTGACCCAGAACCCGCACGGCAACCTGGCCGCGCTGCTCGCCGACTGTTCGGCCGCCGCCGCGGACGAGGTCCTCGCCGAGGCCGGCGGGCCGCCCTGGGACGCCGAAGGGTTCGGGAAGCTGCTCGACCGGGTCCGGGCCGAGCTCAACGAGCGGGTGCTCGAGCTGCTGCGGGCCACCCAGCAGGTGGTCGCCGAGTGGCGGCCGCTGACCGCGCGGCTGGCCGAGCCGGTCCCGGCGCCGCTGCGGCCGGCCGTGGACGACCTGACCGCGCAGGTCGGCACGCTGGTCGGGCCCGGGTTCGTGGCCGCGACCGGGCGCCGGCGGCTGCCCGACCTGCGCCGCTACCTCGCGGCGGCCAACCACCGGCTGGACCGGCTGCCCGGCGACGTCGCCCGGGACACGGCCCGGATGGCCAGGGTGCACGCGGTGCAGGCCGAGCTGGACGCGTTCGTGGCCGGGCTGCCGCCGGGCCGGCGGGAGGCCGACGAGGTGCGGCAGCTGCGCTGGATGGTGGAGGAGCTGCGGGTGAGCCTGTTCGCGCAGTCGCTGGGCACGCCGTACCCGATCTCCGAGCAGCGGATCTACCGGGCGCTGGACCAGCTCAGCTAGCGATCGTCAGGGGCAGCTCGGCCCAGACCGTCTTGCCGCTGCCGGGGGAGGCGCGCCAGCCCCAGGCCACCGCGAGCCGGGTGACCACGGACAGCCCGCGGCCGGTCTCGGCGTCGGTGGGCGGGCGCGGGTTGCCATGGGGCGAGGCCCCGGCGGCGCCGTCGGTCACCTCGACCCGGACCCGCTCCGGGACCCGGACCATCGTCACCCGGATCGGCTCGGCGCCGTGCACCACCGCGTTGGTGACCAGCTCGCTCACCACGAGCAGCAGGTCCTCGCGAGCGGCGGGCTCGCAGCCCCATCCGTCGAGCACCTCGGTCACCGCGTGCCGGCCGCGGGACGGCGCGTCGGGGTCGCCGTCCAGCTCGATCACCTGGGTCCGGGGTACTTCGCCCCCGTCCTGTGCTCCGCCCACGCCTTCTCTGTGCCCGCGCAGCCGGTGGGCGTACCGCGAATCGACCATGATTTCCGCGCCTGGGCCGAGCCATCACGGAGAGTGACTAGGATTGGGGGATGGGCCGGCCCGACCCGATCGCCGAGTACGAGCTGCACGAGCAGCCGGCGGAGCCCCGGCTGCGGGAGCTCGCCGCGCTCGCCGCCCGGGTCTGCGACGTGCCGATGGCCGCGGTCAACTTGCTCGACCGCCACTACCAGCACACCGTCGCCACGTACGGGATGAGCCCGTCGGTGTGCGCCCGGCAGGACTCGATGTGCGCGGTCACGATGGCCGAGCAGGACCAGGTCGTCGTTCCGGACGCGCGCCAGGACCTGCGCTTCGTCCGGAACCCGTTCGTCACCGGACGGCTCGGCTCGGTCCGCTTCTACGCGGCCAGCCCGCTGTACGGGCCGGGCCGGGTGCCGTTCGGCACGCTCTGCGTGTTCGACGAGAAGCCGCGGCCGTTCCCGGCCGAGTCGGCCCGCTGGCTCGACGTGCTCGCCGGTCAGGCGGTCGAGGTGCTGGAGCTGCGCCGGACCGAGCGGCGGCTGCGCCGCACGGTGACCGAGCTCGACGAGGCCAGGGCCGAGCTGGTCCGGTCCAACGAGCAGCTCGCCGCGTTCGCCGGCCAGGTCAGCCACGACCTGCGCGGGCCGCTGACCGGCATGATCGGCTTCGTCGAGGTGCTCACCAAGCTGCCGTCGGTGGCCGGCGACGAGAAGGCGATGAGGTTCGTCGAGCTGGCCGCGTCGTCCGGGCGGCGGATGGTCGGGCTGCTGCAGGACCTGCTCGCGCACGCCAAGGTCGGCGGCCGCCTGCGGCCGGTACGGCTCGAGCTCGGCGAGGTGGTCCGGGCGGCGGCCGACGACCTGGCCGCCGAGTTCGCCGCGGCCGGGGCGGCGCTGCGGATCGCCGGCCCGCTGCCGGCCCTCGTCGCCGACCGCAGCCAGCTGCGCTCGGTGCTGCAGAACCTGCTGTCCAACGCGGTGCGCTACCGGCCGGCCGGGCACCAGCCGACCGTCTCGGTCCGGGCCGTGCGGCAGCCCGGGCGGTGGCGGATCGAGGTGGTCGACGACGGGATCGGCGTGCCGGTCGGCCGGGGCGACCCGTTCGCGCCGCTGGTCCGGCTGCACTCCGGGAGCGAGGCGCCGGCCGCCGCCGACGGCAGCGGCCTCGGGCTGGCCAGCTGCCGGCGGATCGTCGAGGCGCACGGCGGGCAGATCGGCCTGGACCCGGGGCCCGAGCGCGGCACGGTCGCCTGGTTCACGATCCCCGATCCGGCGCCCCCGGATCCGTCGGAGGGCTCGGCTAGCTTGCCCGCATGAGCGTGCTGCTGCGGGACCTGGCCGACACGTCGGCGGCGGTCGCCGGGACCCCGGCGCGGCTCGGCAAGGTCGGCCTGCTGGCCGACGTGCTCGGCCGGGCCGACCCGGACGAGGCGCCCGCGGCGGTGGCGTTCCTGTCCGGCGAGCTGCGGCAGCGGCAGATCGGCGTCGGCTGGGCCACCCTGCGCGAGGTGCCGTCGCCGGCCGGGTCGCCGACCCTGCGGGTGGGCGAGGTCGACGTGGCGTTCGAGGAGATCGGCCGGCAGTCGGGGGCCGGCTCGCAGGCCGCCCGCCGCACCCTGCTGGCCGACCTGTTCGCCCGGGCCACCGGGCCCGAGCAGCGGTTCCTGCGTCAGCTGCTGGTCGGCGAGCTCCGCCAGGGCGCGCTCGAAGGAGTCATGGTCGACGCGGTCGCCCGGGCGGCCGGCATTCCGGCCCCGGACGTGCGCCGGGCGGTGATGCTGCGCGGCGACCTGGGCCTGGTCGCGGCCGCGGCGCTGGCCGGCGGGACGGCGGCGCTGGCGGAGTTCCGGCTCGAGGTCGGCCGGCCGGTGCTGCCGATGCTGGCCCAGACCGCCGACAGCGTGGACGCCGCGCTGGTCAAGCTCGGCGGCCCGGCCGCGGTCGAGTGGAAGCTCGACGGCGCCCGGATCCAGGTGCACCGCAGCGGGACCGACGTCGCGGTCTACACCCGGTCGCTGGACGAGATCACCACCCGGGTGCCGGAGGTGGTGGAGGCCGCGCTGGCGCTGCCGGTCACCGCGGCCGTGCTGGACGGCGAGGCGATCGCGCTGCGGCCGGACGGGCGGCCGCAGCCGTTCCAGGTCACCGCGTCCCGGGTCGGCAGCCGCGGCGACCCGGCGGCGCTGCGGGCGGCCACGCCGCTGTCCCCGGTGCTGTTCGACCTGCTCCACCTCGACGGCGCCGACCTGCTCGACGCGTCCGGGGCCGAGCGGGCGGCGGCGCTGGCCGCGGTGGCGCCGGAGGCGGTGCGGGTGCCGCGGGTCGTGGCGGAGACCGTGGCCGAGGCCTCGGCGGCGTTCGCCGCGGCGCTGGACCGCGGACACGAGGGCGTCGTGGTCAAGTCGCTGTCCACGCCGTACGAGGCCGGTCGGCGTGGAGCGGGATGGCTCAAGGTGAAGCCGAGGCACACGCTGGACCTGGTCGTGCTCGCGGTCGAGCGCGGGCACGGGCGGCGCACCGGCTGGCTGTCCAACCTGCACCTCGGCGCGCGCGACCCGGCCGGCGGGTTCGTGATGCTCGGCAAGACGTTCAAGGGGCTGACCGACCAGATGCTGCGCTGGCAGACCGAGCGGCTGGGTGCCCTGGCGGTGGACGACTCCGGCTGGGTGGTGCGGGTGCGGCCGGAGCTGGTGGTCGAGGTCGCGTTCGACGGCGTGCAGACCAGCCCGCGCTACCCCGGCGGCGTGGCCCTGCGGTTCGCCCGGGTGCTGCGCTACCGCGAGGACAAGACCGCCGCCGAGGCCGACACCATCGACACCGTCCGCGCCATCCACGCCGGGACCCGTCTTCCCACCTGAGCCCGCTCACCCCGGCGCCGGCCGGCCGCGGACCGACCGGGGGCGGACAGCCGAAAGGCCCGGCCGAAGCCGGGCCTTTCGGTTACGTTCCGTGGTGAGCGATCAGAGGCGGGTGCGGGTCCGTCCACCCACACCGCGCCGGGTCGCGGCCCGGTAGACCAGCAGGGCGATGATCGCACCGATGATCGAACCGATGATGCCGGACGGCTGCAGTGCGCCCTCGTTCAGGTCCTTGCCGAACAGCGCCCAGCCCAGGAAGCCGCCGATGAACGAGCCGACGATGCCGAGCAGGATGGTCGCGCCGATGCCCATCGGGTCCTTGCCCGGCACGAGCGCGCGGGCGATGAAGCCGGCGATCGCGCCGATGATGATGAGCGAAATGATGAACCAGAGCACGGATTCCTCCATTGTGTCGTGACGGCCCCACACCGTCACATCCGGTCAGCGGATGAGATACCCCGGACTGCGGGAACCCAATCCACGCACCTCGCGCCCGACCGCACTTGCCCCACCAGCGCGCGCTGCGACCCGAGCGACCGGCGGGCGTCGGACCGGCGGGGTCCCCGGGAGCAGGCCGGTCCGCCGGGGACTATTCTGCGGATGCTTCGCTGCCGAGACCGCCAGGTCCGGCGGTGCTGTCGACCCGCTGGAGGCCAGCAGTGACCGTCACCGCCCCCTCGCCGATCGTCAGCCGCCCCGCTCCGGTGCGGACGACGACGCGTGGGTCGATGCTGCTCCAGCTGCTCGGCACCACCGACCACAAGCTGATCGGGAAGATGTACCTGGTCACGGCGTTCGTGTTCTTCCTCGCCGGCGGCGTGATGGCGCTGCTGATGCGCGGTGAGCTGGCCCGACCGGGCATGCAGTTCCTCAGCCTGGAGCAGTACAACCAGCTGTTCACGATGCACGGCACGATCATGCTGCTGTTCTTCGCGACGCCGATGGTCTTCGCGTTCGCCAACCTGGTGCTGCCGCTGCAGATCGGCGCCCCGGACGTGAGCTTCCCGCGGTTGAACGCGTTCTCCTACTGGCTCTACCTGTTCGGCGCGCTGACCGCGACGGCCGGCTTCGCCACCCCGGGTGGCGCGGCGGACTTCGGGTGGTACGCGTACTCGCCGCTCACCGACTCGATCAACTCGCCGGGCGTGGGCGCCGACCTGTGGTTCGTCGGGCTCGCGGTCTCCGGCCTCGGCACGATCCTCGGTGGCGTCAACATGATCACCACGGTGATCACCCTGCGGGCGCCCGGCATGACCATGTTCCGGATGCCGATCTTCACCTGGAACATCCTGGTCACCAGCTTCCTGGTGCTGCTGGCGTTCCCGATCCTCACCGCGGCGATCTTCGGCGTGCTGGCCGACCGCAAGTTCGGCGCGCAGATCTTCGAGCCGCAGAACGGCGGGGCGATCCTCTGGCAGCACCTGTTCTGGTTCTTCGGCCACCCCGAGGTCTACATCGTCGCGCTGCCGTTCTTCGGCATCATCACCGAGATCATCCCGGTGTTCAGCCGGAAACCGATCTTCGGCTACAAGGGCCTGGTCGGCGCCACGATCGCGATCGGCGCGCTGTCCGCGACGGTGTGGGCACACCACATGTTCGCCACCGGCGCGGTGCTGCTGCCGTTCTTCTCGTTCCTGACCTACCTGATCGCGGTGCCGACCGGCATCAAGTTCTTCAACTGGATCGGCACGATGTGGCGCGGCTCGATCAGCTTCGAGACGCCGATGCTGTGGTCGATCGGGTTCCTCGTCACGTTCCTGCTCGGCGGCCTGACCGGCGTCATCCTCGGCTCGCCGCCGCTGGACTTCCACCTCAACGACTCGTACTTCGTGGTCGCGCACTTCCACTACGTGCTGTTCGGCACGATCGTGTTCGCGGTCTTCGGCGGGATCTACTTCTGGTTCCCCAAGTTCACCGGGCGCTACCTGGACGAGCGGCTGGGCAAGCTGCACTTCTGGGGCACGTTCATCGGCTTCCACCTGACGTTCCTGGTGCAGCACTGGCTCGGGGCCGAGGGCATGCCCCGCCGGTACGGCGACTACCTGCCCAGCGACGGGTTCACCACGCTGAACACGGTGTCCACCGTGGGCTCGTTCCTGCTCGGCATCTCCACCCTGCCGTTCCTGTGGAACGTCTACCGCTCGTACAAGTACGGCGAGGTCGTGACCGCGGACGACCCCTGGGGCCACGGCAACTCGCTGGAGTGGGCCACGTCCTGCCCGCCGCCGCGGCACAACTTCACGGTCATGCCGCGGATCCGCTCGGAGCGGCCGGCGTTCGAGGCGCACTACCCGGAGCTGGCCGACCGATTGGAGCTGGAGGCACACTCGGGAAGCGGGCCGGGCGGGGCCGGCAACGTCGTCGGCGACGAGGTCGGCCCGCGTCAGGGCGCCAAGGACCCCGATCCGAGCTGATCCGGCGCAGCGTCACACCGCTGGGTCTCTGTCACCTTTGGTGGGTGGCTGATACCGTTGCGTGATTCCGCACCGAGCTGACCGAGCCGGCCCCACCGGGCTGGCGTCCCCAGCGCAAGACCCCACCTCATGCACCCACACTCCGTCCTCGTGACCGTCACCGGACCCGACCGGCCGGGCGTCACCTCAGCCCTCTTCGCGGCTATCGCGGCGCATGACGTCGAAGTGCTCGACGTCGAGCAGGTGGTCATCTCCGACCGGATGGTCCTCGGCGTCGTGCTCGCCCTGCACGGCGACCCGGCCCCGCTGCGGCGCGCGGTCACCCATGCCGCCGGGGCGCTCGGCACCGAGGTCGACGTCTCGATCACCGAGGACCCGGAGGAGATCAGCAGCCGGATGCCGGTGCGGCACCACGTGCTGGTGCTCGGCCGGCCGCTGCGGGCCGGCGCGGTCGGCGAGATGGCCAGGCGGATCTCCGACCTCGGCGGTGGCATCACCTCGATCGCCCGGCTCACCCACCAGCCGGTGACCGCGCTGGAGCTGGTGGTGTCCGGGGTGGACGCGACCCGGCTGGCCGCCGGCCTGGTGCACGGCGCGGCCGCGGCCGGGGTCGACGTCGGGATGGAGCGGGCCGGGCTGCAGCGGCGGGCCAAGCGGCTGCTGCTGCTCGACCTCGACGCGGTGCTGACCGGGCCGGAGCCGCTCGCGGCGCTGGCCGACCAGGTCGGCCGCGGCGCCGAGTCGCGCCGGCTGCTGGCCGAGGGGGAGGTGACCGGCCGGTCCACCGCGGACATGGTCCGGGAGCGCGCGGCACTGCTGGCCGGGGCGCCGGTGAGCTGTCTCGACCAGCTGCACGGGCAGCTGCACTGGACGCACGGCGCGCGGGCGCTGATCGGCGCCGCCCGCCGGGCCGGGCACCGGGCCGGCGTGGTCACCAGCGGGATCGCCCAGGTGGCCGAGCGGCTCGTCGACGGGCTGCAGCTGGACTTCCTGGCCGCCAACCGGCTGGAGACCGCGGACGGCCGGCTGACCGGCCGGATCGTCGGCGAGGTGGTCGGCGGCGGTGGGCGCGGTCGGGCGCTGGTGCGGTTCGCCGAGGCGTACGGGGTGCCGCTGGCGCAGAGCGTCGCGGTCGGCTGCGGGCCGGAGGCGGCCGAGCTGCTGCGGCTGGCCGGGCTCGGCGTGGTCGTGGACGCGGCCCGGCCGACCGCGGCCGACTCGGAGCGCAGCGTCCACCTGGACGCGCTGCAGTTCCTGCTCGGCCTGCGCGCCGACGACCCCGAGGAGCTCCTGCTCCCCGAGGACATCCTCGCTCCCGTCCACCCGGTCCGCTGAGCCGGCGTCAGGGCCGCCGGCGCGCCCGGCCGGACCACCACCAGGCGGCGGGATCGCCGGGCGGGAACAGGGGCATCCTCAGGCGACCACGGGGGTGCCGTGCAGGGTGACGCCGGCGGCGGCGAGGCGGTCGACCGCGGCGGCGGTGGTCTCGGCGGCGACGCCGGCGGTGAGGTCGAGCCGGACCGTGGTCGCGAACCCCTCCCGGGCCGCGTCCAGCGCGGTCGCCACCACGCAGTGGTCGGTCGCGATGCCCATCACCTCGACCGCGTCCACCCCGGCGCCCCGCAGCCAGTCGGCCAGCCCGGCCCCGCCTGACTCGCGCCCCTCGAAGCCCGAGTACGCCGCCGCGTACTCGCCCTTGTCGAAGACCGCCTCCAGCAGCGACCGGTCCAGGTCGGGGTGCAGCTCGACCCCGCCGGTGCCGACCACGCAGTGCGCCGGCCAGGTCTCGACGTAGTCCGGGTGGGCGGCGAAATGCCGGCCCGGGTCGATGTGGTGGTCCCGGGTCGCGACCACGTGGTCGTACGAGCCGGCCCGCAGGTGCGCGGTGATCGCCGCCGCGACCGCGGCTCCGCCGGCCACGGCCAGCGACCCGCCCTCGGTGAAGTCGTTCTGCACGTCCACGACGATGGCCGCTGTGGTCATCGGCTCGCCTCCCGGCTCGTTCCGCTCCTCGGGCGGTGGTCCCGGCGACCGCCGCGGGCAGCCCTGCGATGCTCGCTCCCCGGTCGGCTCGCGACGGTCACCGCGATCCCTCCAGCAGCACGGTCGGCAGGGCCGGCTCACCCTGGGACAGCTTCAGCCCCTCCCACGGTACGGACCTCAGCGCCGCGACGAGCCTGGCCCGGCCCGCGCCCAGATCGGTGGCGTCGCTCTCCATCCGCTTGCCGCCCCGCATCAGCGGCACCTGCAGCAGCCGGTCGTACGGCCCCAGCTCGGGCCGGCCCTGGGAGACCAGCACCTCCTCGGTCGCCGTGCCGGTCTCCCGGTGCCGGCGCACGACGGTCTTCCGGCCGCCCTGGGTGGCCTTGTGCTCCGACCGCTTGGCCACCGGCCGGCCGTCGACCTCGACCAGCTTGTAGACCATGCCGGCGGTCGGCGCGCCGGAGCCGGTCACCAGCGAGGTGCCCACCCCGTACACGTCGACGGGGGCACCGGACAGGCCGGCGATCGCGAACTCGTCCAGGTCGCCGGACAGCACGATCTTGGTCTTCGTCGCGCCGAGCGAGTCGAGCAGCTCGCGGGACTCCCGGGCCAGCACGGCCAGGTCGCCGGAGTCGATCCGGATCGCGCCCAGCGACGGTCCGGCGACCTCGATCGCGGTCCGGATCCCGCGGGCGATGTCGTACGTGTCGACCAGCAGCGTGGTGCCGACCCCGTGCGCCTCGACCTGGCCCCGGAACGCGTCCGCCTCGGCGTCGTGCAGCAGCGTGAACGCGTGCGCCGCGGTGCCCGAGGTGGGCACCCCGTACCGGCGCCCGGCCTCGAGGTTGGAGGTGGAGGAGAACCCGGCCAGGTACGCGGCCCGGGCGGCGGCCACCGCCGCCCGCTCGTGGGTGCGCCGGGAACCCATCTCGATCAGCGGCCGGCCCGCGGCCGCGGTCACCATCCGGGCGGCGGCCGAGGCGATCGCGCAGTCGTGGTTGAGCACCGACAGGGCCAGCGTCTCCAGCAGCACGGCCTCGCCGAACGTGCCGGTCACGGTGAGCACCGGCGAGTTCGGGAACCACAGCTCGCCCTCGGGGTAGCCGTCGACGTCGCCGGTGAACCGCCACTCGGCCAGCCGGTCGAGCGTGTCGGCGTCCAACCCGGACTCGGCCAGCACGGCCAGCTCGTCCGGGCCGAACCGGAACGACTCGATCGCGTCCAGCAGCCGCCCGGTGCCGGCCACCACCCCGTACCGCCGGCCGGTCGGCAGCCGCCGGGCGAACGTCTCGAACACGCAGGTGCGCGACGCCGAGCGGTCCCGCAGTGCCGAGGCCAGCATGGTCAGCTCGTACCGGTCGGTGAGCAGCGCGGTCGACGGCACGGGCCGAGCCTAGTCTGGGTCGTCGCCGGGGTGCCGTGCCACCATGGGCGGGTGAGCGGCATGATGGCGCCCGGTGCCGACACCGGCACCGCGACCGACACGCGCGAGGACATCGAGCAGGACGCCGACGTCCAGGCCGCGCTGCCCTGGGTGACGTTGGTGTGGAACGACCCGATCAACCTGATGTCGTACGTGACACACGTGTTCCAGAAGCTGTTCGGCTACGACCGGGAGAAGGCGACCAAGCTCATGCTGGACGTGCACCGTCGCGGCCGGGCCGTGGTGAGCACGGGCTCCCGGGAGCAGATGGAGCACGACGTCGCCCGCCTGCACGCGTACGGCCTGTGGGCCACCTTGCAGCAGCAGTGACGGGCGTCAAGCGCACCCGGCGCGGTGTGGTCGTCTCGTTCGACGAGGTCGAGGCCTCGCTGCTGCGGCACCTGGTGGGCGAGGTCCGCGACCTGCTCACGGACGGCGAGCCGCTGCTGCCGCCGGCCGGCCGGACCGGTGGCCTGCCCAGCGACGCCGAGCTGTCCGCGCTCACCGGCCTCGGCGCCGAGCCGGACGACTCCGGTCCGCCGAGCGACCCGGCGCTGGCCCGGCTGCTGCCCGACGGGTACCGGGACGACACGGAGGCGGCCGGCGAGTTCCGCCGGCTGACCGAGAGCTCGCTGCGCCGGGACAAGGTCACGGCGGCCGAGCGGCTGCTCGCGACGCTGCCCGCGGACGGCGCCGGCGAGGTGAGGCTCGACCCGGAGACGACCGAGTCGTGGCTGGCCACGATCAACGACGTGCGGCTGGCGCTCGGCACCCGGCTCGACGTGACCGAGGAGATGGCCGAGCCCGACCCGGAGGACCCGGACGCCCCGGCGTACGTGGTCTACCTGTGGCTGACCGAGTTGCAGGGGGTGCTGATCGAGGTGGCCGACGGCTAGCCGGGCCGCGCCGCCGGACGGCCGCGTCGGCGCGGGCAGCCAGGCCGACGGCTGGGTCGTCCGGCTGGACGCGCCCGGGGCCGGGCCCGGGGTCGCGGTCAAGGACGCGATCGGGGTCGCCGGCCTGCCCACCCGGGTCGGCTCCCCGGCCACCTCGGACGCGCCCGCCGCCGAGGACGCCGCCTGCGTGGCCGCGGTCCGCCGGTCCGGGGCCCGGATCGTCGGCACCACGGCGCTCACCGAGCTGTGCTGGGACGAGAGCGGCATCAACCAGGCGCTCGGCACGCCGGTGAACCCGCTGGACCCGGCGCTGGTCCCGGGCGGCTCGTCCAGCGGCTCGGCCGTCGTGGTCGCCCGCGGCGAGGCCGACGTGGCAATCGGCACCGACACCGGCGGCTCGGTCCGCATCCCGGCCGCCTGCTGCGGCGTCGCCGGGCTGAAGACGACCTGGGGCCGGATCCCGCTGGCCGGCGTGCACCCGCTGGCGCACTCGTACGACACGGTCGGGCCGATCGCCCGGGACGTCGCCGGCCTCGTCCTCGGGATGCGGCTGCTCGAGCCCGGCTTCGCCCCGCGGTCGGTGGACCGCCCGGTGGTGGCCAGGATCCGGCCGCCCGCCTCGGCGGTGACCGACGCCGCCGTCGACCGCGCGCTGGCCGCGACCGGGTGGGAGGTCGTGGAGAAGCCGGTGCCATGGTGGTCCGAGGTCCGCTCGTACGGGCAGCTGCTCCGGGCCGAGGCTGCCCGGGCCAACGCCGAGCTGCCCCGGCACCTGCTCGCCCCGACCACCCGGACCCTGATCGAACGCGGCGTCGCGGTGCCCCGGGAGCGGGTGATGGAGCTGCGGGCCGGGCTGGCCGAGGTGCAGCTGCGGTTCCTCCGGCTGCTCGACGGCGTGCACGCGCTGGCGCTGCCGACGCTGGACCGGCCGACGCCGCGGCTGACCGACCGGGACCTGCGGCTGGTCCAGCTGACCTTCCCGGTCAACGCGGCCCGGCTGCCGGCGGTGAGCGTGCCGGTCCCGGGCGGCTCGCTGCAGCTGGTCGCCCGCCCGTACGGCGAGGAGACCCTGCTCGGACTCCTACTGGACCACTGAGGCCCGGTGCGGGTCCCAGTACTCCAGGCCGGCCTCCTCGAACCGCTGCTCCAGCGCGTCCAGCCCGCGCTCGGCCGCGTACGCCCGCTCGTTGGCGGTGATCGGGATGACCCAGCGGAAGTGCACGGTGCGGACCGGCAGCGGCAGCGTCCACAGCTCGTCGGCCAGCAGGTAGGGGTTGCTCACCAGCAGGTAGCCGCAGCTCGAGCCGGGCAGCCACGGCTCGCCGACCGAGACGATGTCGCCGACCGAGAGCTCCTGCACGCCGTGGAAGTAGACGACCATCGCCAGCAGCTCGACCGCCCGCAACGTCTTGAACGGGGTGACCAGCACGAACTCCGAGCCCTCCGGCCCGCCGGAGGGCTCGGCCGGCACCGACGCGCCGCTGGAGACGTGCAGCCACAGACCGCCGCGCGTCTCCGGGTCGACCCGCAGCACCCGGACGTGCGGCGCCGACATCGCGTCCGTGCGCCAGCCCTGCACGACCACCCGCTGACCCGGGAACCCGTGTCGCAGGTGCGCTTCTATCGCGCTCTGCGCGTCGACGCCCGTCACCGGCCCCACCCCCGACACGCTACCGAAGTCGGCCGCGGCCGCGGCGGTAGCCTGGGCGGGTGCTGACCCTCGACCGCGCGGTCCGGGACGCTATCGTCGCGCACGCCCGCCGCGACCACCCGGACGAGGCGTGCGGGATCGTCGCCGGCCCGATCGGGTCCGACCGGGCCGAGCGGGTGGTCGAGATGACCAACGCCGCCCGCTCGATGACGCAGTACGAGTTCGAGCCGGCCGAGCAGCTGCGCGTCTACCGGGAGATGGACGACCGGGACGCGGAGGCGGTCGTCGTCTACCACTCGCACACCGCGACCGAGGCGTACCCGTCGCGCACCGACGTGCGCTACGCCAGCCAGCCGGGTGCTCACTACGTGCTGGTCTCGACCCGCGACCCCGCCGAGACTGAGCTCCGCTCGTACCGGATCGTGGACGGCGTGGTGACCGAGGAAGAGGTCCGCATCTCCGAGACGGTCGGCGGGGAAGCCTGACGCGGTCCGCGCGGTTCGAGGCGTTGACAACTCGACATCCCAGGAGTCTTCAGCATGTCCATCGCAGTACGGATCCCGACGATCCTGCGCAACTACACCGGCGGGGAGAAGCAGGTCGAGGCGAGCGGCAGCTCACTCGCCTCGCTGATCGACGACCTGGACGCGAAGCACCCCGGGCTCAAGGGCCGGCTCGTCACCGACGACGGCTCGCTGCACCGGTTCGTCAACGTGTACGTCAACGACGAGGACGTGCGCTTCACCGGCGCCCTGGACACCGGGCTGTCCGACGGTGACGAGGTCACCATCCTGCCCGCGGTGGCGGGCGGCTGACGATGCGGTACGGGTCGCTGGTCGAGGCGGTGGGCGACACCCCGCTGGTCGGCCTGCCGGCGCTGTCACCGTCCGACGACGTGCGGCTGTGGGCGAAGCTGGAGGACCGCAACCCGACCGGCTCGGTCAAGGACCGGGCGGCGATCTGGATGGTGCGGGCGGCCGAGGAGCAGGGCCGGCTCCGGCCGGGCGCGACCATCCTGGAGCCGACCAGCGGCAACACCGGCATCTCGCTGGCCATGGTGGCGCGCCTGCGCGGCTACGCACTGATCTGCGTGATGCCGGAGAACACCTCGATCGAGCGCCGGCAGCTGCTGGAGATGTACGGCGCGAAGATCATCTTCTCGCCGGCCGCCGGCGGCTCCAACCAGGCCGTCGCGATGGCCAAGGAGCTGGCCGGGGAGCATCCCGACTGGGTGATGCTCTACCAGTACGGCAACCCGGCCAACGCGCTGGCCCACTACGAGTCGACCGGTCCGGAGATCCTCCGGGACATGCCGACGATCACCCACTTCGTCGCCGGGCTCGGCACCACCGGCACCCTGATGGGCGCCGGCCGGTTCCTGCGCGAGCGCGTCCCGGGCGTGCAGGTCGTCGCGGCCGAGCCGCGGTACGGCGAGCTGGTCTACGGGCTGCGCAACGTCGACGAGGGCTTCGTCCCGGAGCTGTACGACCCGTCGGTGCTGACCAGCCGCTACTCGGTGGGCGCTCGGGACGCGGTCCGGCGGACCCGGCAGCTGGTGGAGGCCGAGGGAATCTTCGCCGGCATCTCGACCGGGGCGATCCTGCACGCCGCGCTCGGCGTGGCCGAGAAGGCGGCCGGCACCGGGCAGCAGGCGGACGTGGTGTTCATCGTCTGCGACGGCGGCTGGAAATACCTGTCGACCGGCGCGTACGGCGGCACCCTCGAGCAGGCTGAGAAGGCACTGGAGGGGCAACTGTGGGCCTAGCCTGGCCCTGCGGCCCGCTCTGGACCACGGTTGATTCACGCGGTCGGATGATGCCGCCGGGCGTCCGGGTGATGGGGTCGATACCGCCCGCCGGCTGCTCCTACCAGCGGTTAGTGTGCTGATCCTCATGGCCGACATCAACGACCGCCTGGAGCGGCTGAACAAGCGCGACGAGCTGACCCGCCGGGTGCTCGCGCACCGCGCGCTCCCCGACCCGGTCGCGGAGCTCGGCGAGGACTTCGTCGAGGTCGTCGAAGCGGTGGTGGGCGTGGTGCGCCGGCAGCCGGGCGCCTCGGTGATGGTCGCGCCCGGCGACGGGCGGCACGGCTCGGCCGTGGTCCGCATCACCGAGGTCGCCGGCGACGTCGACGTCACCGTCCTCCCCGGCCCCTGACCCGCCGGCCGCCGGTTCGCCCCGGCCGCCGGTTCGCCCGGCCGCCGGTTCGCCCCGGCCGCGGTTCGCCGGTTCGCCGCGGCCGTCGGTTCGCCCCGGTTCGCCGCGGCCGTCGGTTCGCCGCGGCCGTCGGTTCCCCGCGCCGGCTCGCCGCGCCGCGTGCGCGCCCGCCTGTCGCGGGCCCCGGGTCAGTTGTCCGGGCGGTCGGTCGGGGTCGGTGTCGGGGTGGGCGGATCGGCGCAGGCGACGGAAGGGCTGGGGCGGCAGGGGGAACCGGGGTCGCGCACCGGGGGACCGAGCGCCCGGCCGGCCGCGTCGAGGACCGTGACGTCCCTGACCTCGACCGAGCCCGGCACCACCAGGGCGAAGAACCGGGCGGCCCGGTCGGTCGCGGTGCGCTTGGCCAGGAGCAACTGGGCCGACCCGTCGGTGAGCCGGATCCGCACCGCCGGCCCGGGGGAGACGCCCGCGATCGAGGTGACCGTCACCGCGCCGCCGGTCACCGGCACGCTCGCCCAGGTCACCGGTCCGCCCGAGCGCCAGCCGTCGAAGCAGACGATGTCCCGGGCGAACATCCCGCCGTCCGCGCGCAGGCAGCGCCGGGCGCCGGCGGACACCGAGGTCGACCCGATCACCCAGCTCATCCCGCGGACCACACCGGACGCGACCGGATAGACCGGCGGATCCGGCCGCGGCGCGGGCACGGGCGCGGACGGCGGCGCGATCGGCGGGGCCGACTTACCCGAGTAGGCCGCCGAGAGCCCGGCCGGCGGCCGCCCGGCCGGCGACGCCAGCAGCAGCGCCGGCGCCAGCAGCGCGAGCACCGCGGCCAGCCCGGTCCCGCCGACCGCGAGCAGTGCCCGCCGCCGCTTCGCCCGCCGGCGCCGGACCCGGGCCACGATCTGCGGCACCGGGTCGACCGGGCCGACGTAGTCGGGGATGAGGTCGCGCAGCGCGCCGCGGAACTCGGCGTCGGGCTCGGTCACGGCCGCACCTCCTCAGCCGCCGTCCGGTCCGGATGGCCGGTGGCCCGCAGCCGGGCCAGCCCCCGGAACGCGTGCGTCTTGACCGAGCCCGTGCTGATCCCGAGCAGGTCCGCGACCTGCCGTTCGCTCATGTCCTCCGCGTAGCGCAGGACGACGACCGCCCGCTGCAGCACCGACAGGCCGGCGAGCCCGCGGCGCAGCCAGTCCCGCTGGTCGACCGTGTCGGACGCCAGCGTGCCCAGCGGCAGCGGCTCTGGCAGCTCCCAGTGCGGCTCCTCGCCCGTCCAGCGCCGGCGGGAGGCCGAGATCGCCGCGTTGACGATCGTCCGCCGCACGTACGCCTCCGGAGCACCGTCGCGGACCTGCGGCCACTTGACCCACAGCTTGGCCAGCGACTCCTGGACCAGGTCCTCGGCCCGGCCGATGTCGAGGGTCAGCGAGTAGGCCAGCCGGACCAGCCGGCCCCAGCGGGAGCGGGCGAAGTCGGCGAAGCCGTCCTCGCCGCCGGGTCTGTCGCCCGGATCCCCGGCCGGGAAGTCGGGCGCGGTGCCGTTCACGCCGGACCGCTCGCGCACCCACCGCTCCCTCCCCGCATCCGCCCGCACATCCCGTTGCGGAAACGCGGCCGGGGACGACTCGGGTTGACGCGCTCAGTTGAACGTCAGCGAACTGGCCTGGTCGTTGGCGGCGGCCCCGACGTTGGCCAGGCTGGTGATGATGAGGGTCAGCGAGCCTCCGCCGAAATTGGTGTTGCGGAACAGTTGCTGAGCGCAGTTGGAGAAGCTGCGGAAACTGGTGATCCGATCGTTCCAGCCGGCCGGCAGCGAGGCGAACCGGAAGTCGACGTCCGCGCTGGTGTCGCAGCGGCCCGCGCCGAACAGGCTCAGGCTCGCGCCGGAGAAGTTGGCGTTGGCGTACTCGGTGCCGAGCAGCAGGCTGGCGGCCTTCGCGGTGGCCGCCGGCAGGGCGGACATCGACCGGGCGAAGGCCGGGTCGAGCGCGGCGGTGCGGGCCGAGACCGGGGCGTCGACCACCCGGCCGCCGGTGCCGTACGCGACGGCGGCCCGGTAGGTGGCGAAGCAACGGGCGGTGGCCGAGCCCGCGACCAGCGCGCAGTCCGGGGCGGCGGTGGCCGGCGGCGGTGCGGCCGCGGTGGCCGATTCGGCGGTCGGGCCACCGACCGGGGCCGGCACCACCGCCGGGCCGACCGGGACCGCGGCGGCCGGTGCGGCGAGTGCCAGCACCAGCGCGGCGGCGGCGGCCAGCACGGCGAGCAGGCGCCGGCGGAGACCGGGACCGGGCCGGAGAACCCTGGACGGAACGGTTGCCGCGAGTGCCATCACGGACTCCTCTCGACCGGTGTGACGGAGAACCGGTACGCCGCAGCCTATATCCGTGCGGTGATCGCTCCGACACAATTAGTCGCCGCGGCGGATCCGAAAAGGCTTCTACGCATTCTCATCCAAGGTCGGGGCCCTCCTGCGCCGAAAGTCGGATACTGTGCGCCGAGTCGGGTCGGCCCGGCGGGCCAGCGCAACCCAGGGGAGAAGCAGGAAGGACTGATGTCCCTGAGCTCCACCTCGACCGCACCGGGCCGCGGGTCAGCCCGGGCCGCGGCGGCGGTCGCCGTGGCCGTGGCCGTGCTGGTGCCGCTGGCGGTGCTGTTCGCCCAGGTCTGGTCAGCCAGCGGCGCCTCGCAATCGTTCACCGCCGACGAGCGGCGCGGCGTCGCCTACCTGGTCCCGCTGACCCGGCTGCTCAGCGCCACGACGGAGGCACAGTCGGCCGCGGTCCGGGGCCGGCCGGTCGACGCGGCCGCGGTCCGCTCGGCGGTGGCCGCGGTGGACCAGGCCGACGCCAGGCTCGGCCGGTCACTGCGGACCTCGGACCGGTGGACCGATGCCCGGCAGCTCGTGCAGCAACGGCTGACCGTGCCGTCCTGGCAGCCGCCCACCGCGTACACGCAGTACAGCGATGTGAACACCAAGCTGCTGGAACTCACCCGCACGGTGGGGGACAGCTCCCGCCTGGTCCTCGATCCCGCCATCGATGCGTACTACGTGATGAACGCCAGCCTGCTGCGGATCCCGGAGATCCTGGTCGACTCGGGCCGGTACACGGACCTGTCCGTGCTGTTCCCCACCGGCGGGGACGACGCGACCAAGGCGCAGCTCGCCGCCGCCCGCAACCGGATCGCCACCGACGAGACCGACCTGTCCGACGGCCTGCTCAAGGCGTTCGCGCAGACCGACAGCAGCAGGCTGGCCCCCGGGCTGACCGCGCGCCTCGACGACTTCCGGACCGCCGTCGACGCGGTCGCGCCCTCGACCTCCCTGCTCGCGCCGGTGCCCGAGCGGTCGGTGACCGACCTGATCGGCAACCAGGACGCGCTGCAGCGGGCCACGCTGACCCTGCAGGAAGCCTCGCTCACCGAGCTCGACGCGCTGCTCGCCGACCGGGCCGGTGCAGACACCCGCAGCCGCGTGGTCGCGCTCGCCGCCGCCGCGGTCGGCGTGCTCGTCGCCGCCGTGCTGGCCCGGCTGGCCTGGCGGTGGGCGCCGGTCCGTCCCCGCCGCCGGCCGGACGACCTCGACGACGCGCCGGTCACCCCGTACCGGCCGGCCAACGGCACGCCGGTGCCCGTCGGCACCGAGCGCTCCGGAGGTGCCCGTGCTGCTCGGTAGGTTGCGGATCCGGCAGAAGCTGGTCCTGCTCGTCGTTCCGCTGCTGCTGCTCGCCGTCGCCGGCGCCGTCCCGCTGGTGCTGGGCCGGATCCAGGCGGCCGAGCGGTCGAGCGACAGCGCGAGGCTGGTCCAGCGGGCGGTGCGGATCACCGAGCTGGTGCAGGAGCTGCAGCAGGAGCGGCTCGCCTCGCTCGGCTTCCTCTCCAACGACGTGCCGCGGGAAGAGGTGGTCTCCCGCGCGACCCGGGTCCTCGAGCTGGCCCGCCAGATCAGCACCGACTACAGCACCGGGGACGACAAGCTCGCCCTGCAGCTGCGCCAGGTGACGTTGCGGTCCGGGCTCGACGGCATCCGTCCCCAGGTGCTGGAGCAGCGCATCGCCGGCATCGCGGTCTACACCGGGTTCACCAGCGTCATCGACGGGCTCATCGACCAGCTGCGGCTGACCGACGACGCCGACCTGCGGGAGAACGCCGGACGGCAGCAGGTCGCGCTCGACTCGATCGTCAGGCACGACGAGGCCACCGCGGCCGAGGGCGCGGCGCTGTTCATCGAGCCGGGCCGCCGGATCACCATGCGGATCGTCGGGCTCGTCGGCGCGGGGCTCGCCCTGGAGAACCGCGAGGAGACCATCTTCAAGCAGCTGGCCGACCCCGGCTCCGCCGACCTCTACGAGGAGGTCGAGGAGGGCAAGTCGAGCAGCCGGCTGAACAACTACCTGGACGGGCTGGTCACCAGCACCGCCACCAAGATCTCCGCGACGATGGCGGGCGACCTGGCACCGCAGGTGGAGTCGCTGACCGCGGCCGGTCGCCTGGTCGAGACGCGGGTGGCCGCGCAGGCCGTCGCCGAGGCCGACCGCTCCGCCCGCGCCGACCGCTGGCTGGCCGGCATCGCCGGCGGGATCGCGCTGGCCCTGCTCGTCGGCGCGGCGCTGCTCTCGGTGCTGATCACCCGCTCGATCGCGCGGCCACTGCGCCGGCTGACCGCGTCCGCGGACGAGGTCGCCGACGTCGCTCAGCTGGAGCTGGTCCGGGTCGCCGACACCGACGACCCGGAGGCGGCGGTGCCGCAGCTGCGGCCGGTCCGGGTCGGCACCGCCGACGAGCTCGGCGAGCTGGCCAAGGCGTTCAACCGGGTGCAGCAGGTCGCGGCCAACCTGGTCGAGCGGCAGCTGGTCAGCCGGCAGAACGTGGCGACGATGTTCGGCAACGTCGGCCGGCGTACGCAGAACCTGGTCGGCCGGCAGCTCGCGATGATCGACTCGCTCGAGCGCAACGAGCAGGACCCGGCCCTGCTCGACCGGCTCTACCGGCTCGACCACGTCTCCACCCGGCTGCGCCGCAACGCGAACAGCCTCGTCGTCCTCTCCGGTGCGACCGACCAGCAGATCACCGGGGAGCCGTTGTCGGTGGCGGACACGGTCCGTTCGGCGCTCGGCGAGATCGAGGGCTTCCAGCGGGTGCGGCTCGGCTCGGTCGACCGCGCCGTGCTCGCGCCGCACGTCAGCCCGGACGTGATCCTGCTGCTCGCCGAGCTGCTGGAGAACGGGACGTCGTTCTCGCCGCCGCACACCGAGGTCGAGGTCGAGGCGCAGTCGGACGACGACGGGGTGCTCGTCCGCATCGTCGACCACGGGCTCGGCATGACGTCGGAGCAGCTGGATGCGGAGAACAGCCGGCTGGTCTCCCGGGAGCGGCTCGACCTGGCGCCGACCGACGTGCTCGGCCTGTTCGTGGTCGGTCGGCTGGCGCGGCGGCACGGGATCTCGGTCGTGCTGCTGCCGACGCCGGGCACCGGTGTGACGGCGGAGGTGCGGATCCCGGAGCGGCACGTGGTGCGGGCCGACCGGCCGGCTCCGGCGGCGGCACCGGCGCCCGCCCCGGCCGCGGCTCCGGCGGCTCCGGCGGCACCGGCCACCGACGAGCGGGGCTGGTGGGAGTCGCCGACCCCGGCGCCCGTGTCGAACCGTCCCGCCGCCCCCGCGACCAGGGGTACGCCGAGGGACGCCGCGGGCGACGCAGCAGGCCCGGACCTCCCCGACCGCGTCGGCCGGCGGCGCGGCGCGACGCCGGCGACCGGGGCCGGCCCGGCCGGCGGCGCGGACCTTTTCGGCGGTGCCGAGCAGCCGGGCGCCGCCCCGCCTCCGGACGGCGCCCCGCTGCTGGAGGGCGCCCCGCCGGCGAACGGTGCGGCGGGGAGCGAACCTGCGAGCGGTGCCGAATACGCGGACGGGGCCGGGACGGTCAGCGGCGGCGAGCAGGCGGACGGTGCGGCGCCGGTAAACGGTGCGGTGAACGGCGCGGCGCCGGTGAACGGTGCGGTGAACGGTGCGGCGAACGGTGCGGCGAACGGTGCGGCGAACGGTGCGGCGAACGGTGCGGCGAACGGTGCGGTGGGCGGTGCGGTGGGCGGTGCGGTGGGCGGCGTGCGGCCGGATGCGGCCGCTGCCCGCGACCGAGCGGCGAGGGCGCCCGGGTACGGGGTCGGTCCCGGCGCGGCAGCAGCCGAGTCGGCCGCCGCCGCGGAGAGCGCCCAGGCCGAGGCGGACGCGCCGCGACCCGCGCCCGACCTGCCGCGGCCGCGAGGCGCGGCGGGAATGGTCCGCCGGGTCCGCGGCGCGCAGCACCCGGACACCGGCGCGCTGCCGCAGGAGCCGGTCGACGACGAGCCGCCGTCGGCGGACGAGGCCAGGCAGGAGATCGAGGACTTCGAGGCCGGCGTGAACCGGGCGCTGCGGGAGACCGGCGCCGACGGTGGGGACGGGTTCGTCGTCGAGGATGCCGTGCCGCCATGGGCCGACGTCGAGGATCCGGAGAGCGCGGATCACACCCGGGCGCTGGTCGAGGAGTTCGAGGACGGCGTACGCCGGGTGTTGGCGCGGCTGGAGGAGTTCGCCGCCCGTCCGGCCGAACCGGCCCCCCTCTTCGAGCGCCCCGCCACGACTCCTGGTCCGCACCGTCCCACCCCGCCCCTGCCGGTCCACCCCGCCGGCGGCGGGACGCCGGCCGGGCCGCCGCGCCGGCTCGACGCCGGTGCGGGCGCGCGGCGCGTGCGGGCCGAGCCGACCGACAGCGCCCACCCTGACCCGCGCCCGCTGGAGCGCCACCGCCCACCGGACACCGCCCAGGTCACCGCCTTCCCACGCCGGCCGGCCGTCCCGACGCCGCCGTTCCCGCCCACCTCAGCCCCGCCGCCCCCGGCGGGCCCGGAGTCGGCACTTCCCGCCGACCCGCCGGCCCCGGCCGCGGAGCCACCCTTCGCCCCGCCCGCTGCCGCGCCGCGTGTGCCCGTGGATCCGACCGCTGCCCCGACCGCGGAAGCCGACACCCCCGCCGACGCGCCCGGCACGGACGTGGACACCGACGTGGGCACCGACGTGGGCACGGACGGGGGCACGGACGTGGGCACGGACGGGGGCACCGCCGCGCCGCCGTCGACCGCTCCACCGCCGGAACCGCTGTCGGCCGCAGGCTTCACACCGGCCACACCGCCCGCCCCGGCCGGGTGGGCCGTGCCGGCCACCCCCGGGACCATGGCTGAGCCGGCCGCGCCCCCGGCGGAGGCCGATCGGATTCCATGGGCCACCCCGATGGCGGAGGCCACCCGGCCCGTGCAGCCCACCCCGGCCGCGCCGGACATCCCGGCCGGGCAGGACGACCCGGCCGTGTCGGACGTCCGGGCCGGGCAGGACCACCCGGTCGGGCGGGACATCCGGGCCGGGCAGGACATCCGGGCCGGGCAGGACGACCCGGCCGGGCAGGACGTCCGGGCCGGGCAGGACGACCCGGTCGGGCGGGACATCCGGGCCGGGCAGGACGACCCGACCGCGCAGGACGACCCGACCGCGCAGGACGACCCGACCGCGCAGGACGACCCGGTCGGGCGGGACATCCGGGCCGGGCAGGACGACCCGACCGCGCAGGACGACCCGGCAGGCCGGGGTGCGCGGGTGTCGGAGGGCTCGGCGGCGCAGCTCAGGGCTGAGGGCGAGGCCGGGAAAGCGGCCGGGCGGCGGAACGGCTCGGGTCCGAACGGCAGCGTCTCGAACGGTGCGGACGAGGGCAATATCGACTCGTCGGGACGCGGTCTGGTCCGCCGGGTGCCAGGTGCGCAGATGCCGGCCGGTGCGCTGGCGGCCAGACCTGGTGTGCCGACGCCGGCGCCGTCGGACGCGGCCGAGCAGGACGCGGCCGCAGCCCGGTCGCTGGTGGAGGAGTTCGAGGCAGGAGTTCAGCGGGCGTTGCGGGACGCCCCCGGCGCGGCCGAGACGGACGAGGACGGTGCCAGGTGAGTCACACCGCGTACGGACTGAGTGCCGAGGCGCAGAACTTCAACTGGCTGCTCGGGAAGTTCGCCGCGGAGACCGCCGGCGTCCTCGAGGCCATCGCCGTGTCGTCCGACGGCCTGCTCATGGCCATGTCCGCCGGCCAGCAGCGCGGCGGCGCCGACCGGCTGGCCGCGATCACCTCCGGCATCACCAGCCTGGCCGGCGGCGCCGCCCGGGCGTACCAGCTGGGCAACCTCAACAAGGTGATCGTGGACATGGCCCACGGCTACCTGCTGGTCTCCGCGATCAGCAGCGGCTCGGTGCTCGGCGTGATCGCGGCGAAGACCGCCAACCTCGGCAACATCGCGTACGAGATGACCCTGTTCGCCACCCGCGCCGGCGCCGCTCTGACCCCGCAGTTGATCAACGAGCTCAAGAACTCACTCGGTGACTGACGACCCGTGAGCCCCGACCCGAGCGCACCGCCAGAGCGCCCAGCCGGAGCGCTGGTCCGCCCGTTCCTGTCCGGCGGCGCGGGCGCCGGACAGGGCTCCGGACAGGGCTATGGACAGGGCTCTGGCGCCGCTCCGGACGGCCAGCACCCGTCCGACCCGCCGGTCCCGGACGGCGTCGCCCTGCGCCCGTTCCTGCTCACCGCCGGCCGAATCGCCGGCCAGGACTCCATCGCCATCGAGACCCAGGTGGTGACCACGGACCTCGGCCGGACCGTGGTCGAGCAGCTCGGCTTCGAGCGGCGCGACATCGTCTCGCTCTGCGCCGACCCGCTGTCGGTGGCCGAGATCGCCGCGCAGCTGTCGCTGCATCTCGCCGTGGTCCGGGTGCTGGTCGGCGACCTGTCCGCGGACGGCCACCTGTCGGTCTACCTGCCGAACGCCGACGCCTCCACCGACGTCGACACGCTCCTGAGGGTGATCCGTGGTCTCCGCGCAATCGGCTGAGGTCGGCGGGCCGCCGCGCCGCCGCCCGCCGCTCCCGGTCAAGATCGTCATCGCCGGCGGGTTCGGCGTCGGCAAGACGACCACGGTCGGCAGCATCTCCGAGATCAGCCCGCTGACCACCGAGGCGGACATGACCTCGGCCGCGGCCGGCATCGACGACGTGAGCAAGGTGCCGGGCAAGCGCACCACGACCGTGGCGATGGACTTCGGCTGCATCACCATCGACGAGAGCCTCAAGCTCTACCTGTTCGGCACGCCGGGTCAGGACCGGTTCGGCTTCATGTGGGACGACCTGGCGATCGGCGCGATCGGCGCGCTGGTGATCGTGGACAGCCGGCGGCTGGACGACTGCTACCCCGCGGTGGACTACTTCGAGCGGCTGGGATTACCCTTCGTAGTCGCCGTGAACAGATTCGACGGGGCCGTGGCCCACGATCTTCCCTCGATCAGGTGGGCCTTGGCCGTCGATGACGGCGTTCCGCTCATAACCTTCGATGCACGTGACAAGCTGTCCGTACGGGATGCGCTGCTCGTCGTCCTGGACCAGGCTCTGGCCCGGGCGCGGCAGGCGGCGCAGACCGGGACAGTGAGCTAGTCGTCACGGAGCGTTGGGACCGAGGAACCGACGGGGGAAGGCGTGGCTGACATCAACGAGCGGCTGGACCGGCTTCAGCGGCGGCAGGAGTTCGACCGGTTCGGCCGGCCGCTGCGCGCGGCGCCGGCGGAGCTGCCGGTCGGGCCGGTCGTGGCGCGGCCGGCCGGCGTCGACGACCGGCTCGGCGAGGTGCTCGACGCGGTGGCCGCGGTGGTGCGCCGGCACCCGGGCCTGTCGGTCATGGTCGCGCTCGCCGACGGCCGGGCCGGCCGGCCGGTGATCCGGGTGACCGAGCGGGACGGTGGCGTGGAGACCGGCGTCGTGGTGGTGCGTTCGTCCCCCGCGCGCGGGGGTGAGCCGACGCTCGCGCCCGAGCCGCTCGCCGGCGATCACGGCCCGGCCGGGTACGGCCCGTACGACGGGATGTCGGCGCCGGCCGCCGCGCCGGCCCGCGGGTCGGTGCCGGGCAGCGATCCGGTCTTCGAACCCGCCCTGCGGGACCGGCTGCCGGCCCGCGACACCGTCCAGGCCGGCCGCGCACCGGCCGGGATCGCGCCGGCCAACGGCCGGCACGCCGCCGACCGCCGGGCCGCCCGCCACGACCGCCCAGCCACCCTCGACGAACCACGGGACGACCGCCACCTCGACCAACCACGGGACGACCGCCGCCCCGACGACCGCCGCCCCGACGACCGCCGCCCCGACGACCGCCGCCTGGACGACCGCCGCCTGGACGACCGCCGCCTGGACGACCGCCGCCTGGAAGACCGCCGCCTGGAAGACCGCCGCCCGGACGACCGCCGCCCGGACGACCGCCGCCCGGACGACCGCCGCCCGGACGACCGCCGCCCCGACGACCGGCCGCATGACGAGCTGCGCGACGGACAGCCGCGCGACGGCCAGTCCGGCGCCGGCTGGTCCGGCTCCTCCTGGCACAACGCGCTGTGGTCGCCGGAGTCGCGGGGCCGCTTCCGGCCGGCCGAGCCGGACCACCCGCAGGACCGGGCGGACCGCGGGTCCGGCCCGACGATCCCGCTCCCGGAGGACACCAGCCAGGTGGTGAGCCGGCTGGCCCAGCTGCTGCGGGAAAACCCGACGCTCGCGGCGAACTGGAGCCGCGAGGCGCCGGAGTGACCGATCCCGACCTGCCGATCGGGATCTTCGACTCCGGGGTCGGCGGGCTGACCGTGGCCCGGGCCGTCCTCGACCAGCTCCCGCACGAGCCGCTGCTCTACGTCGGCGACACCGCGCACGGTCCGTACGGGCCGCTGCCGATCGCGGAGATCCGCCGGCACGCGCTGGCGGTCCTCGACGACCTGGTCGCCCGCGGGGTCAAGCTGCTGGTGATCGCCTGCAACACGGCCAGCGCGGCCTGCCTGGCCGACGCCAGGGAGCGGTACGACGTGCCGGTCGTCGAGGTCGTGCTGCCGGCGGTCCGGCGCGCGGTGGCCACCACCCGCACCGGCCGGGTCGGGGTGATCGGCACGACCGCGACCGTGGCCAGCGGCGCCTACCAGGACGCGTTCGCGGCGGCGCCGCAGATCGAGGTCACCGCGGCCGCCTGCCCGCGGTTCGTCGACTTCGTCGAGCGCGGTCACACCTCGGGCCGGCAGGTGCTCGGCCTGGCCAACGCCTACCTCGCCCCGCTGGCCGCGGCGGACGTGGACACGCTCGTACTCGGCTGCACGCACTACCCGCTGCTCACCGGCGTCATCCAGCTGTCCATGGGCGACGGCGTGACGCTGGTCAACAGCGCCGAGGAGACCGCGAAGGACGTCTACCGGGTGCTCACCGCGGGCGACCTGCTGCGCGACGACGGCGCGCCGCCGCCGCGGCACCGGTTCGTCGCGACCGGCGACCCGGAGCCGTTCCACCGGCTCGCCCGCCGGTTCGTGGGCCCGGACGTGGCGGCGGTGGACGCCGCTACCGTACCGGCGTGAAACTCACGATCGTCGGCTGCTCCGGCAGCGTGCCCGGCCCGGCCAGCGCGGCCTCCTCGTACCTGGTCGAGCACGACGGCTACCGGCTGCTGCTCGACCTCGGCAGCGGCGCGTTCGGGGCGTTGCAGCAGCACCTCGACCCGGCCGCGGTGGATGCGGTCGTGCTCTCCCACCTGCACCCGGACCACTGCTTCGACGTGGCCCCGATGGTCGTGTACCGCCGCTTCGGCGCCGGCCGGACGCTGCCGCGGATCCCGCTGCTCGGCCCGTCCGGCACGCACGACCGACTGGCGATGGCGTACGACCCGACCGCCCGGCACGGGCTGCGCGACCTGTTCGACGTGGCCGCGCTGACCCCGGGCGAGCGCGAGCTCGGGCCGTTCCGGCTGCGGTTCGGGCGGATGAACCACCCGGTGCCGACGTACGGGGTGCGGGTGAGCGCCGACGGCCGCGCGCTGGCCTACTCGGCCGACACCGGGCCGAGCTCCGAGCTCGTGTCGCTGGCCCGGGGCGCCGACGCGCTGCTGTGCGAGGCGTCGTTCGCGGAGGGCGTCGCGAACCCGCCGGACCTGCACCTGACCGGCCGGGAGGCCGGCGAGCACGCGGACCGGGCCGGCGTCGACCGGCTGCTGGTCACCCACGTCCCGCCGTGGGTCGACGCGGCCGGCGTCTGCGGGGCCGCCTCGGCCGCCTTCACCGGTCGGACCGAGCTGGTGGCCGCCGGCCAGGCGTACGAGCTGTGAGCCGCTCGACCACGTAGTCGACGTCCCACCCGTCCCGGGTCAGCCGCCTGGTGGCGACCGTCTCCCGGGCGAAGCCGGCCTCGTCCGCCAGCCGGCGCGGGTACGCGAGGTCCCCGCTGGTGGAGAAGTGCAGGAGCACCCGGCCGGCCGGCGTGAGGTGCTCGCCGACCTCGGCGAAGAACCGCGCCAGCGTCCGGTAGTCCTCGTCCGTCGTGGCCATCTCCAGCAGGTCCCGCGGCCGGAGCCAGCGGAACGGCGGATCGAAGAGAACCAGGTCGAAGGACCCGTCGACGGCCGCGAACAGGTCCGAGTGACGCACGTCGACGGCGACGGCGTTGCGGGCCGCGTTCGCCCGCGCGGCCTGCACCGCGACCGGGTTGAGGTCGACGGCGACGACCTCTCGGGCGGTCGCCGCGGCGAGGATCGCGTTGACGCCGCAGCCGGTGCCCATGTCGAGGACGCGGTCGCTGGGGCGCACCTCGCCCAGCACCGCCTCGCCGTAGAGGCTGGCGACCCGGGCGACCGGCTGCACCTCGGGCGGGACGAACAGCGTCCGGCCGAGGTAGTCGAAGGTCGGGCCCGCGGCGCCGGCCTCGGCCCTGGCCGCCGCGTACGCGGCCTCGTGCCAGCCCCGGATGCGCTCCGCCTCTCCGGGGGCATCCCTGGCCGGGTCATGCCGGCAGGAAGGACAGCATGACCTGGCGGGTCGGGTTGTCGCCGTTGGTGTCGACCAGGCAGACCGACTGCCAGGTGCCGAGCTGGAGCCGGCCGCCGACCACCGGCACCGTCGCGTACGGCGGGACGAACGCCGGCAGCACGTGGTCGCGCCCGTGGCCGGAGCTGCCGTGCCGGTGCCGCCAGCGGTCGTCCGCCGGCAGCAGCTCGTCGAGCGCGGCCAGCAGGTCGGTGTCGCTGCCGGCGCCGGTCTCGATGATCGCGAGCCCCGCGGTCGCGTGCGGCACGAAGACGTGCAGCAGGCCGTCGCCCGCGCCCGCCACGAAGGACGCGCACTGCTCGGTGAAGTCCCGCACAGCCGGCCGGCCGCCGGTGCGGATGGTCAGCGTCTCGGTACGCACCGGGGGAGTCTAGGGTGGCCGGGTGACGCGACCCGACGGGCGGAAGGCCGACGAGCTGCGGCCGGTGACGATCACCCGGCACTGGCAGAAGCACGCCGAGGGCTCGGCGCTGGTGGAGTTCGGCGACACCAAGGTGCTGTGCGCGGCGAGCGTGACCGAGGGCGTCCCACGGTGGCGGAAGGGCAGCGGGCTCGGCTGGGTGACCGCGGAGTATGCGATGCTCCCGCGGGCCACCCACACCCGCTCGGACCGGGAGTCGGTGCGCGGCAGGATCGGTGGCCGGACGCACGAGATCAGCCGGCTCGTCGGCCGGTCGCTGCGGGCCGCGGTGGACCTGCGGTCGCTCGGCGAGAACACGATCGCGATCGACTGCGACGTGCTGCAGGCCGACGGCGGCACCCGGACCGCCTCGATCACCGGGGCGTACGTGGCGCTGGCCGACGCGGTCGGCTGGCTGCGCGAGCGGGGCGCGCTGGCCCGGCCCCAGCCGCTGGTCGACTCGGTCGCCGCGGTGAGCGTCGGCGTGCTGGACGGCGAGGCCCGGCTCGACCTGGCCTACACCGAGGACGTCGCCGCCGACACCGACATGAACGTCGTCTGCACCGGCGCCGGCGCGTTCGTCGAGGTGCAGGGCACCGCGGAGGGCGAGCCGTTCGACCGGGGGGCGCTGGACGCACTGCTCGACCTGGCGGTGGCCGGGTGCGCGCAGCTCGCCGGGATCCAGCGGGCCGCGCTGGCCCGGTGAGGCTCGTCCTGGCCACCCGCAACGCGGCCAAGCTCGACGAGCTGCGCCGCATCCTGGCGCCGCTCGTACCGGTCGAGGTGCTCGGGCTCGGCGACGTGCCGGCGTACCCGGAGGTGCCCGAGACCGGCGCCACCTTCGAGGAGAACGCGCTGATCAAGGCGCGGGAGGCGGCCGCCCGGACCGGGCTGCCGGCGGTGGCCGACGACTCCGGGCTGACCGTCGACGCGCTCAACGGCATGCCCGGGGTGCTGTCCGCCCGCTGGGCCGGCCACGCCGCGTCCGACCCGAACAACCTGCGCCTGGTGCTGGAGCAGACCGAGAACGTCCCGGACGGGCGGCGCGGGGCGGCGTTCGTCTGCGCGGCCGTGCTCGCTACGCCGGACGGCGCCGAGCGGGTCGCGCAGGGCACGGTGACCGGCACACTGCTGCGGGCCCCGCGCGGCAGCAACGGCTTCGGCTACGACCCGATCTTCGTGCCGGCCGGCGAGACCCGCACCACCGCCGAGATGTCCCCGGCCGAGAAGGACGGGATCAGCCACCGGGGCCGGGCGTTCCGCGCCCTGGCCCCGCTAGTCGCCGCCGTCCTCGGCTAGGCCCTTGTCGAGCAGCCAGCCGTCGGGGGCGGCGAGGTCGGTGGCGGCCTCCGGACCCCAGGAGCCGCGCGGGTAGGGCAGCACCTCGGGGCGGTGCTCGAGCACCGGGTCGATCGTCTCCCAGGTGTGGGCCAGCCCGTCCGGCCGGGTGAACAGCGACCGGTCGCCGGTGATCACGTCGTGGATGAGCCGCACGTACGGCGGCAGCGGGTCGGCGTCCGGCACCTCCGCCAGCGGCAGCCGGGCCGTCCCGGTGGTGAGCTCCAGCTCCGGCCCCGGCCGCTTCAGCACCACCCGCAGGTCGATCGCGCCCGACCCGGACAGCGACACGGTGAGCACCGTCCCGTCCGCCGGCAGCCGGCCGGCCAGCGGGCCGGACGGCTCCCGGAAGACCAGGCTGATCTGCTGCGCGTCGCCGCGCAGCTGCTTGCCCGTACGGAGCAGGAACGGCACCCCGTGCCAGCGCGGCGTGTCGATCCACAGCCGCGCGGCCACGAACGTGTCGGTGGTCGAGTCCGGCGCCACCCCCTCGATGTCCCGGTAGCCCTCGAACTGCCCGAGCACCACCTCGGCCGGGTCGAGCGGCCGGAACGCGGCGATGACGTTCTCCCGGGCCGCCTGCAGGTCGGCCGCGGCCAGCGACGGCGGCGGCTCCATCGCCACCTCGGCCGCGAGCTGGAACAGGTGGGTGACGATCATGTCGAGCAGCGCGCCGGTGGCGTCGTAGAACTCGGCCCGGTCGGCGATGTCGAGCGTCTCCGGCACGTCGATCTGCACGGCCCGTACGTGCTCGGCGCTCCACAGCTGGTCGAAGACGCTGTTGCCGAACCGCAGCGCGTGCAGGTCCTGGGTGCCCTCCTTGCCGAGGAAGTGGTCGATCCGGAAGACCTGCTGCTCGTCCAGGACCGAGTGGACGACCCGGTCGAGCTCGCGGAAGTCGGACGGGGACGTGCCGAACGGCTTCTCGTACACCACCCGGGCGTTCTCGGCGAGCCCGTGCTGGCCGAGGCCCTCGGTGACCTTGCCGAAGGCCGACGGCGGGATTGCCAGGTAGTGCAGGTAGCGGGCATCCGTGCCGAGGTCCCGCTTTCCCTCCTCGACGACGTCGAGCAGGCTGCCGGGGTCGTCCTTCTCGAACCCGCCGCCGGCGAACCGCAACCGGTCGGAGAACTCCTCCCACGGACCGTCCTCCGGCTTGGGGCCGAACTCGGTCAGCGCGTCGCGCACCCGGTCCCTGAAGTCCTCGTGCGAGACGTTCCCGCGCCCGTTGCCGATGAGCAGCCACCGCTGCGGCAGCAGCCCGTGCTGGGCGAGCTGGAAGAACGCGGGCAGCACCATCCGCTTGGCCAGGTCGCCGGTCGCCCCGAACAGTACGAAGACCACTGCGTCGTCGTCAGCCACGCCCCCACTCTGCCCGACCGGACGCACCCGGGAACCCTCGAGTGCGGGAGGGGGGACTCGAACCCCCACGCCCGAGGGCACCAGAACCTAAATCTGACGCGGCTGCCAGTTACGCCACTCCCGCCTGTGGAAAGCGTACGGCTGGCGCTTCCGCCCGGTCGCCGCGGGTGCCCGGACCCGACGCGGGCCGGCCGGCCGCGGTGCCGCGGGGCCCGACCTAGACGGACAGCTTCGTGCGCAGTGCGGCGACGTGCCCGGTGGCCCTGACGTTGTAGAGCGCCTGCTCGATCCGCCCGTCGGCGCCGACCACGAAGGTGGACCGGAGCACGCCGGTGGTCTTCTTCCCGTACAGGGTCTTCTCCCCCGCCCCGTACGCCCCGTACGCCTCCAGGACCGCGCGGGACGGGTCGGACAGCAGCGGGAAGGTCAACTGCTCGGCGTCGCGGAACCTTGCCAGCTTCTCCGGCTTGTCCGGGGAGATGCCGACCACGTCGATGCCGGCGCCGCCGAGCGCGGCCAGGCTGTCCCGGAAGTCGCAGGCCTCCTTGGTGCAGCCGGGCGTCGAGGCGGCCGGGTAGAAGTACACGATCACCCGGCGGCCGCGGTAGTCGGCCAGCGAGACCGGTGTGCCGTCGGCGTCGGGCAGCGTGAAGTCGGGGGCCTGGTCGCCGGGGCTCAGTCGCTCGCTCATGTGGGCGAGGGTAGTGCCCGGCCCCTTGCGAACCATCCCGGGCTTGCGGCTAAGGTAAGCCTCGCCTTGGTTAGGCGAGCCTAAGTTAGCGCCTTGAGGAGTTCTCGTGCGCAGGTCCCTGTCCGCCGTCGCGCTGGTCGCGGCGCTCGGTCTGCTCGCCGCCTGCTCGTCGGACGACGGCGGCACGGTCCGCTCCGAGGGCGGCGGCTCGGCCAGTGGCTCCGGCTCCGGCTCGGGCTCGGGCTCGGGCCTGTCCGGCTCCGACCTCGGCACCCAGAGCAGCGACGCGACCGTCACCCAGGCCGTCAACTCCTACCGGAGCTGGGTGCAGACCACGGTCGCCGGCCTGCGTACGGACGCGAAGAAGTTCACCGACGCGGTCCGGGCCGGCAACGTCGCCGAGGCCAAGGCGCAGTTCGCGCCCAGCCGGTACAAGTGGGAGACGATCGAGCCGATCGCCGGCCTCGTCCCCGACATCGACGGGGCGGTCGACGCGCGCGTGGACGACTTCGCCTCCGTGGACGACCCTAAGTGGACAGGTTGGCACAAGCTGGAGTATCTCCTCTGGGAGAAGAACACGACGTCCGGCGGCGGCACGCTGGCGGACAAGTTGGACAAGGACCTGGCGACGCTGCAGACGAAGATCAAGACCGTCGAGATCACCCCGAAGGCCGTTGCCCTCGGGGCCGGTGAGCTGATCGAGGAAGTCTCCGACGGCAAGATCAACGGCGCGGAGGACCGCTACTCCCACACCGACCTGTCCGACTTCGACGCCAACCAGCTCGGCGCCAAGCAGGCGTACGGCTACTTCAAGCCGATCATCCAGAAGAAGGACAAGGACCTCGTGGCCGCACTCGACAAGGGCTTCGCCGACGTCGAGGAGTCGCTCGAGCGGTACGAGATCAGCGAGGGCGTCTTCAGGTCGTTCACCACCGTGACGGCGGCGGACCGGACCACGATGCAGGGGCAGCTGGCCGCCCTCTCGGAGAACCTCGCCAAGGTCCCGGCGGCCGTGGGCGTGGCCTGAGCGGTGCAGCACGCATGAGCGACCACAGCACCGGGACACCGCTGTCGCGCCGGGCCTTCCTCGGTACGGCGGCGATCGGCACGGTCGTCGCCGGCGGCGCGGCGGCCGGCGGGATCAAGCTCGCCTCCGCCGGCCGGGCGCAGTCCGAGGAGGCCGCGCCGGACTCGGCGCCGCCGCGCGGGTTCCGTGGCTACCACCAGGTCGGCGTCCTGGAGCACCCCCGCCCGCACGGCCTGCTCGCCTCGTTCACCTGCGTCGACAGCAGCCGGCAGGCGCTGGTCGAGACCTTCCGCGGGATGTCCGAGGAGATCGAGGCGCTGATCTCCGGCCGGGTGCCGCCGGAGACCGACTCGGCGCTGCCGCCGCCGGACAGCGGCGTGCTCGAGGAGGTCACCGACCCGGGCCTGATGGCCACCGTCTCGGTCGGTGCCTCCCTGTTCGACGGCCGGTACGGGTTGGCCGACCGCAAGCCGCGGGAGCTGGTCACGATGCCGTTCCTGGCCAACGACCGGCTCGACCCGGCCCGCTCGCACGGCGACGTGCTGCTGGCGCTGCAGGGCAAGGAGCCGGACGTCTGCGTGCACGCGCTGCGCCGGGTCATGCGGCGGACCCGGTCCGGGCTGGTGCTCAAGTGGATGCAGGACACGTTCACCCGGCCCGACGCGATCCCGAAGGTGGGCCAGACCCAGAGCCGCAACCTGCTCGGCTTCAAGGACGGCACCGCGAACCCGAACGCGGACGACGACGCGCTGATGGACACCCTGGTCTGGACCGCGACCGCGGACACCGCGACCGCGGCCGACCGCGAGCCGGGCTGGACCGTCGGCGGGACCTACCAGGTGGTCCGGATCATCCGGATGATGGTCGAGCGCTGGGACCGGGCGTCGCTGGACGAGCAGGAGTCGATCTTCGGCCGGCGCAAGACCTCCGGCGCGCCGCTGACCGGCCGGCAGGAGACCGACATCCCCGACTACGAGTCGGATCCGGAGGGCGAGGTCATCCCGATGACCGCGCACATCCGGCTGGCCAACCCGCGCGACCAGCGGACGAAGGACAGGGTGCTGGTGCGGCGGGGGATGAGCTACTCGCGCGGGGTCGACCCGGCCGGCCTGCTCGACCAGGGGCTGGCGTTCGTCAGCTACCAGCGCCGGCTGTCGCACTTCCTGGAGGCCCAGGAGCGGCTCAAGGGCGAGCCGCTGGAGGAGTACCTCCGGCCGGAGGGCGGCGGCTTCTTCTACGTGCTGCCCGGCGTGGTCGAGATCGGCGACTGGCTGGGGCGCTCGTTGGTCGAGGCGTGATGATCGCCGATGCCCTAAAGTGCTGCGGGTGACGCAGCCCCGCAAGCCGGACCAGATCGAGCGGGAGATCGAGACTACCCGCACCCAGCTGGCCGGCACGCTCGACGAGCTGGCCGAGCGGGTGAGCCCGAAGCGACTCGCCGGCCAGGGCCGGGACCGGGCGGTCGAGTTCCTCCGGACCCCGGCCGGGATGGCGGCGGCCGGCGGGGTCGCGTTGCTGGTCGCGCTCGGTGTCGCCCGCAGAGCCCGCCGGGCCCGCAACCGCCGCCGCTGACCCGCCGCTGACCCGCTGGTGGCCGCTTGGCCGCCGCTGCGCCGGCCGCTGGGCCGGCCGCTGCTGCTAGTCCGGGTCGGCCAGGACCGCGGCCGGGTCGGTGTTGCCGCCGCAGACCACCGCGGCCACCCGTTCGCCCGGCTCGGGCAGGTAGGCGCCGGTGATCAGGGCCGCCAGCGCGGCCGCCCCGCCGTACTCGGCCAGCACCCGCAGCTGCGACCAGAGCCGCCCGCGGGCCCGGGCGATCGCCTCGTCCGGCACCAGCACCGAGCGCATCCCGGTCGCCCGGGCGACCGCCCAGCAGACCGAGCCGACCCGGCCGGCGCCGAGCGAGTCGGCCGCGATCCCGCCGACCTCGACGTCCACCGGTGTGCCGGCGGCCAGCGCCGCGTGCAGGGTCGGGCAGCGCTCCGGCTCGACCGCGACCACCTGGGCCCGCCCGGCCAGCGCGGCCGCGATCCCGGCGACCAGCCCACCGCCGCCGGTGGCCACCAGCACCGTGTCCACCGGGCCGACCTGCTCGACCAGCTCCAGCGCGAGGGTGCCGTTGCCGGCGCACACCTCCGGCTGGTCGTACGCGTGCACCAGCGGCAGGCCGGCCCTGGCCGCGTACCCCTCGGCCACCGCGGACGCCTCGGCGTAGACCGACCCCTCCTGCACGACCGCGGCTCCGAGCGCGCGCAGCCGGGCCACCTTGACCGGCGGCGCGGTCACCGGCACCACGATGTGCGCGGTCAGCTCCAGCTCCCGCGCCGCGTACGCGACGGCGAGGCCGGCGTTGCCGCCGGACGCCGCGACCACCCGTCCGCCGGCCGGCAGGCCGGCCGCGAGCAGCCGGTTGAGCATGCCGCGGGCCTTGAACGAGCCGGTGTGCTGCAGCAGTTCCAGCTTGAGCGCGACCGGGGTGCCGAACGGGCGGGAGTCCAGCACCACCGACGGGGTGCGCCGGACCCGGTCGCCGAGCCGGTCCGCCGCTTCCTCGACGTCCGCCCGCCCCAGCACGCTGCCCGGGTCCGCGCCGGCCGGTGGGTGGGGTGCGCGGGCCGCGCCGGTCACCGCTCGGTGCCCCGGCCCGGCTCCCGGAACGGCCCCAGGTTGCTGCCCGGCTCCCGGTACGCACCGAGATCACGGCCCGGCTCGGCCGCCGCCGTCGGCTCGTCCTCCGCCGTCGGCGCCTGACCCGGCCAGTACGGCTCGGCCTCCGGGCGGTACGCCGAGGCCGGGGTGAACCCGCCGGTCGGGTACGGATCGGTCCCCGGACGAGCGAAGCTGCCGGTCCCGTACGGGTCCCAGAGCTGGGTCTCCGGCCCGGCGTCGTCGCCGGCCTCGTCCGGCGGCTCCACCGTGCCGGCCGCCTCGACCACCCGGCCGACCAGCAGGCCGAGCACGATCGCGGCGCCGAGCAGCGCCGGCCGGGTCCACGGCTGGGCCTCGACCAGGCCGAGCCAGAGCGCCGCCAGCTGCAGGAAGCCGGCCGCCAGCATGGTGCCGAACACCCCGCCACGCCGCCCGTACGCGCTGGTGCCGCCGAGGAACGCCGCCGCGGCGGCCTGGCCGAGCAGGAGGAACCCGTCGTCCGGGACGACCGCCTGCACCCGCAGCGCGAGGATCAGGCCGGCGCCGGCGGCCAGCACCATCGAGCCGACCAGCGCCGCGGTCGCGGTCAGCCCGGCCCGGCTGCCCCGGGCGGCGGCGGCGTCGCCGGCCGGGCGATACTGCCCGAGCGTGAGGCGGGCCCGCGGCAGCAGCCCGAGCACGCCGCCGAGCACCGAGAGCGCGGCCGCCCCGATGGCCAGCGGCCAGGCCCAGTCGCGCAGGTTCGGCCCGCCGTCCAGCAGCAGCGAGCGGCCGGCCGACAGGGACAGCGTCGCCGCCCACAGCCCCAGCGCGGCGCCGAGGCCGAGCGCCCAGGCCGGCAGCCGGAAGCCGACCACGAACAGTGCGGCCGCCAGCCCGAGCGCGGCCGCCGCGCCCAGCGTGATCAGCGCGGCGACCCACAGCTCGTACCCGTGCTCGGCGCGCAGCCAGCCGGTGAGCACGCCGGCGGTGACCGCGACCGCGCCGACCGCGAGGTTGGGCACCGCCGCGCGCAGGCTCAGCGCGAACGCGCTGCCGAGCAGGATGCCGGCGGCGACCAGCACCAGCAGGTCATCCAGCCCGTCCCCGGACAGCGCACCGGCGTCCTCGCGCCGGACGGCGAGGACCGCGACCACCACCCCGGCGGCCAGCAGGATCTCCCAGACAACGTGCACCCACATCCGGTCCCGCGCCGCCGCTCTGCGATGCGCGGCGGGCTCGACGCCGTCGGGCTCCATGGCCGGTCACCGTACCGCTAGGGCGCCCGGACCGGCCGGCCCAGGTGGTCCTCGAGTTCGGCCAGCAGCTCGCGGGTCACCAGACCGCGCAGGGTGATGTGGCGGTCCGGCTCGGTGGTCGCCCGGCGCAGCGCGATCCGCGCGTCCCGCTCGGCCGTGAACGGCTTGCCCCAGCGGCCGACCGCGGCCAGCACCAGCCGCTCGGGGGTGACCCCGAGCCGGCGGGCCGCCATCCGCTCGGCCTCCCCGATCGCCGCCAGCGCCCGGCCAACCTCGGCCCGCCCGCGCACGCCGAGCCGGGCCGCGGCGTCGACCAGCGCGTCCGGCGGCGGCACGGGGGACACCGGCCGGGTGGCCGGCACGTCGAGCGCGTCGTCGGGCAGCGCCCGCACCTCCTCGCCGCCGTCGGCGAGCAGCGCGCGCACCGCGGCGGCCGGCAGCC
Organism: uncultured Actinomycetota bacterium; assembly: GCA_963803135.1. Classification (GTDB taxonomy): domain Bacteria; phylum Actinomycetota; class Actinomycetes; order Mycobacteriales; family CADCTP01; genus CADCTP01. Next base: position 621,804 of record CAWDLH010000003.1, read on the forward strand.
GGGCGCCGGCGGCCAGCTCGATCACGTCCGGGTCGGAGCCGGCCAGCTCGGCCACGCTGACCCGGTACGCGGCGCAGAGCAGCAGCAGCTCCTCCACCGCGAGCGGGCGTACCCCGGCCTCGACCTGGGTCAGCGTCCCGGTCTGCCAGCCGACCAGCCCGTACGAGCGCAGCAGGCCGGCCGCCCGCTCCTCGGACAGCCCGCGCTCGGCCCTGACCCTGGCCGCGCCGGCCGCCAGCACCGCCCGCAGCGACCTGGCCCGCTTCATCGGCGTCAGTCCCTGCGGGGTCGGGCCCCACACCGCCCGACCGGCGGCGCCGATCGCGGTCCGGTAGACCGGCCCGGTGCCGGCGCGGTTGCGGGCCAGCGCCGCCCTGGCCGCGTTCGACCCGCAGGCGCCGTGCACCCCGCCGCCCGGGTGGGCCGAGGCCGAGGCCAGGTAGAGCCGGTCGATCGGCGTGTCGGCCCGGCCGAGCCCGGGGATCGGCCGGAACACCAGCTGCTGGTACAGCGCCGCGGTGCCGCCCCCGACCGCGCCGTCGTCGAGGTTCGCGTTCTCCGCCTGCAGCCCGGCCGGCGAGCCCACCGCCCGCCCGACGATCTGCCCGCCGAACCCGGGCGCGTGCCGTTCGATCGTCGCCTGCACCCGCTCGGCCACCTCGGCGGCCCGGTCGGCGGTCCAGGTCAGCCCGCGCGGAACGTGCGTGTACGCCCAGAGCGTCTCGGTGCCGGCCGGCGACCGGGACGGGTCGGTCGAGGTCATCTGGCCGGCGAGGATGAACGGCCGCTCCGGGATCCGCCCGCTGGCCAGGTCGAGCGCGAACCGGCCGAACCCGTCGAGATCGAGGTCGAGGTGCACGGTGCCGGCCCGCCGCACCGCCTCGTCCTTCCACGGCACCGGGGCGGACAGCGCCCAGTCGACCTTCACGGTCGAGTCGTCCCAGCGGAAGTTGTCCAGGTCGCTGGCGACCCGGGCGGGCAGCTGGTCGAGCCCGACCAGGTCCCGGTAGAGCGCCGGGGCGGAGACGTCGGCGAGCACCGCCTTTCCCGCCGGGTACGCCTCGCCGTCGGCGGCGCGCACCCCGACCGCGACGCCGTCCCGGACCGTCACGCCGGTCACCCGCACGCCGCAGCGGATCTCGCCGCCGCGCGCCTCCAGCCGCCGGACCAGCGCGTCGGCGATCGACTGCGCGCCGCCCTCGGCCACCGGGTAGCCGACGTCCTGCGCCAGCATCGACAGCAGCCAGCCGAGGATCGCGCTGCCGGACGTGTCGAGGGCGAGGTCGGCGTGCATGGCGTTGCCGGTGACCAGCAGCCGGGCGCCCTCGCCGCGAAACAGCTCCTGCGTGTACCGCCGGGTCGACTGCACGGCGAACCGGACGAACCGCAGCAGCTCGGCCGGGCCGAGCCGGCGGGCCAGCCGGACCCCGGGCCGCACCGGCGGGAACGGGGTGAGCAGCGAGTCGATCACCGCGTCCTTCACCCGGCGCCAAGCGGCGAACTCGGCCAGCCAGCGCTCGCCGTCGCCCGGCCCGTACCGCTCCACCGAGGCCGCGGTCTCGTCCGGGTCACGCGACAGCGTGACGGTCCGACCGTCGGGCAGGACGTGCACCAGCGGGACGTGGTCGTGCCGCCAGCGCAGCCCGTAGCGGTCGAGGTCAAGGGCGGCGATCGTCGGCGAGGCGGCGGTCAGCGGGTAGAACGCGCTGCACAGATCGCTGCGGTAGCCGGGCGCGGCCAGCTCCGCGGTCCGGGTTGCGCCGCCCGGGGTCGCGTTGGCCTCGAGGACCAGCACCGACCACCCGGCGTCGGCGAGCAGGTTCGCGGCGACGAGGCCGTTGTGGCCGGCACCGACGACGACCCCGTCCCAGCTCATGCGCGAATGTTCCTCTCGCCGCGGACGACTCCCGGAACCGGGGTACCCGCGGCCCGAGGATTCAGCCGGGGTCCGGCTCGTCCTCCCGCAGGGTCGCGACGTCGACATGCCGGCCGAGCTCCTCGACGCTGCGGAAGTCCCCGACGAAGACGCCGTGCCGCTTGAGCCGCAGCACCCGCCGCTCGTACCCGAGCTTGTCCGTGTAGGTGACGTGCTCCACGGTCACGCCCCCCGGCCCCGTGAGTCTCACGGTCCCCAGTGTCACCCGGAAGGATGAATCCAGCAGGGCGACCTGCACGGACCGCGGCGGCCACTCGACCTCGGCCGAGGGAACCGAGCCGATCCTGGCCCGGACCCGCTCGGTCAGCTCCGGCCGGCACGGCGCGACCAGGGACAGCGTGGCGACGGCCTCGCCGCGGGTGGTCACGCCGCGGGCGACCGCGCTGGCCAGCGTGCCGGCGCGGGTGTGCAGCCGCACCTCCAGGGAGCGGTCGGCGGACAGCGGTCGGCTCGGCATCGCGGCGAGTCTATCGAACACCTGTTCGGTGTACGCTGCCTGCCGTGTTCCGGCGTCCCGAGCTGTTGGTGGCGGCGTCCGTGCCGGTGCTGCTGGTCGCCGGCGTGCTGCCGTGGCACCGGGACGTGGTCTGCACGCAGTCCGGGTGCGGGACGGTGAGCGCCTCGGCCTGGACCGGGTCGCCGGTGTGGGCGCTGGTGCTGTTGCTCGCGCTGGCGCTGGCCGGCGCCTGGGTGCTGGCGTTGCCGACCCGCGGCCGGGTGCCGCTCGCGGTCGCCGCGCTGACCGGGGTGGCCGGCGTGGTCACGGCCGCGGTCGTGGTCGTGAGCCTGGACGCGCTGGTCTTCAACCGGGCCGGGTTCTTCGGCTTCGACCTGCCGGTGACCGAGACGTTCCCGGTGCTGGCCGTGCATCCCGGGCCGGGGCTGCCGCTCGGGCTGGCCGGCCTGCTGCTGCAGGCGGTCGGCGGGTGGGCCTCGGTCCGCCGGCGGGCCGGCCTGGTCTCCCCGCCGCTACGCCGCCCGGGCCGGCCGGCCGTCCCGCCGGGCGCCGCGCCGCGGGAAGCGTTCTCGCCGGGTGCGGGGGCTCCGCCGCGGGAGGCCGTCGTGTTCGGCCAGGGACCGCCGCCGCCCCGGCACCATCGCCGGCGCTGACGTGACCGACGGAATCAACCGAACTGCTGCCCGACTGACCGCCGCGCCGTCCGACCGACGGACCTCTCGACCTGCCGCCCGACCGTGCCTGGGCGCCGGCCCGCTCGTAGCCAGGCGGCACCACCCGACCTGGCACCGCGCCGCCGCGACGCCCGGCTGACCCGGCCTGGCTGGTCGACGGCCGGCGGCTCCGGTCCCGCGGGACCGGAGCCGCCGGCCATCTCGCGCGGGCGGGACTGTGGGGGACGGCCGCGGCCGCTGCTCCGCGGCCGGCCCCGGCTCAGCGGACCAGCCGCAACGGCTGGCGGTCCTCCTCCCAGGCCGGCTCCGGGATCGTGACCCTCGCCGGAGCCGGCGCGGGGACCGGCTCGTGGAGCAGCGTGCGGCAGGCGACGGTGAACGCGCGCGGGGCGTTCACCGCGACCACGCCGGCCAGCCGACCGTCCTCGACGTAGTCGGCGACCACGCCGGCCCGGGCGGTGTCCCGCCGCCGCGGCCGCAGCTCGGTCACGTGCACGTCCGCCTGGTCGGACAGCCGGCCGCACACCTGGATACGCAGCCCGTTCTGGTCTGACCAGAAGCGCGGCAGCAGCGAGACCGGCGGGGCGTAGTCGCCGGTGAGCAGCGTGCGGGCGGCGGCCCGGCCCTGCTCCACCGCCATGATCCACTGGCCGACCCGCCGGGGCGCGTCGGTGCCGTGCCGGGGGTCCGGCCAGCGCGCCACCGACCCGGCCGCGACCACGCCGTCCAGCCCGACCACCCGCAGAGACGCGTCGCAGAGCACCCCGTCGGACGTGTCGGCTGGGGTGTGGGCGAGCCAGTCGACATCCGGCTTCTCCCCGGCGGTGACCACGACCAGGTCGGCCGACACGGTCTCGCCGGAGTCGAGCAGCAGCCGCCAGCCGGCCCGGCGACGCTCCGCGTCCGCGACCTTGCGGCCGAGCCTCAGGTCGAGCCCGGCACCGAGGTGCGCGGCGGTGATCAGCGCGCCGATCGGCTCGCCCACCGAGCGGGGCATGAGGTAGCGCTGGGAGTTCACCAGCACCGCCGAGCGGGCCATCGCGGTCACCGCGCAGGCGACCTCGCAGCCGGTCAGCCCGCCGCCTACCACGGCGACCGAGCGGGCGCCGGCCAGCGCGGCCCGCAGCGCCCTGGCGTCGGCCAGGTCGTGCAGCAGGTGCAGGCCGGGGCCGGGCTGCCAGCCCCGGGGCAGGGTCGCCGTGGTGCCGCTGGCCACGACCAGCCCGTCGTACGCGAGGGTCTCGCCGGTGTCGAGCAGCAGCCGGCGCGCGAACGGGTCGGTGTCGACCACGCGGGTCCCGGTCCGCCACAGCACTCCGGGGTGGCCGTGCAGGTCGAGGGCGGTGTCCTTGGGGCGCTGGTGGCCGTCGATCAGGCCCTTGGAGCAGGCGGTCCGGTCGTACGGGCCGATCGGCTCGGCGCCGATCGCGACCAGCTCGCCGGCGAAGCCGAGCCGGCGCAACTCGCCGGCCGCGCTCCAGCCGGCCGCGCCGGTGCCGACGACGACGATCCGGTCCCGCGGCCCGAAGGCGGGCCCGCCGACGCTGCGCAGGAAACTCATGACCGACCTCCCGCGATGCCGCGCAGCCGGGGTAGGTGGTGCCGCCCGGTGTCCTGCATCTGGTCGGGGGCGGGCAATGGATCCTCCGGCGGCGGTTCGGCGGCGGCCCGGCGGCCCACCGCCCTGATTCCCGGCTGCTGGGCGCGGGTCGCCCGCCCGGCCGTGCTGCCGACCGGCCGCAGCGCCGGACCGGTGCTCCCGGCCGCGCGGCCCGCGACCGGCGCCCCGGCCACCGACCCGGCGTGCGGGCGGCGGGGGGGCGGGCCGGCGTGCGGGCCGGCGCCGGCCACCGGCGGCAGCGCCCCGGTCTGCGGCCCCACCGGCGGCCCCACCGCTGGCCCAGCTGGCCCCACCGCTGGCAGCGCCGGCGGCGGGAGCGCCCCGTCACGCACCGCTCGCTGGGAGCCGGTGTGGCTGGCGGCGACGTGCGGGTACGGGCCGGTGTCGGGCACGCGTGGCTGGGAGCCGGTGTGGCTGGCGGCGGCGTGCGGGTACGGGCCGGTGTCGGGCACGCGTGGCTGGGAGCCGGTGTGGCTGGCGGCGGCGTGCGGGTACGGGCCGGTGTCGGGCACGCGTGGCTGGGAGCCGGTGTGGCTGGCGGCGACGTGCGGGTACGGGCCGGTGTCGGGCACGCGTGGCTGGGAGCGGTGTGGCTGGCGGCGACGTGCGGGTACGGGCCGGTGGGGACGCGTGGCTGGGAGCCGGTATTGCCGGCGGCGGCGGCGCGGCGGAAGGAGCCGGTGTCGTCCGTCGCGATGGGCGGCCTGAGGCCGGCGGCCGCCGGTCGGAGGGCGGCGGCCGGCTCGGCCACCGGCTGCGGCCCGGTCTGCGCCGACGGCGTCAGCGAGGCGGCCAGCGGGGACACGGTCGAGGTGTCCGCGCCCGGCTGCGAGACCACCACCGTGGCCGGCAGCCGTCCCAGCTTGATCGCCCGCGCCGGGCAGACCACCGCGGCCCGCATCGCCGCCTCGGCCTGGTCGCTGGACACCACCGACCGGTAGGCGAGCCGCTGGTCGCTGCGCAGCGTGAAGATCGCCGGTGCCTCCTGCTCGCAGAAGCCGAAAGACCCGCACTTGCCGGGGTCGACCGACACCGTGACCTCCTCGGCCCGGTGCCGGCGGGACATCCGGTCCAGCAGCGCCCGCGGCAGCCGCGCGACCGGCGTGACCGTCGAGACCCCGGCCACCATGACCATCGCCCAGGAGACGGCGATCGCGGCCCGCGCCGGCGCCGCCGCCACCTCCGCGCCGGAGATCAGCAGGTGCGCGGCCACCATCGTGAAGGACAGGTAGCCGAGCGAGTGCAGCGCCCGCCAGCGCGCGTACCCGAGCCTGCGCTGGATCAGCACCGACAGCGCCGTGGCGATCATGAGCTCCAGCGCGAGCACGCCGAGTCCGACGCCGATCGGGTCGGGCCGGTCGGCGAACGGGACCACCGCGTCGATCACCCGCACCTTCCCGTACGGCGCGGCGAGCTGGGTCACCGCGTGCACGGCGCCGAGCGTCAGACCCACCAGGATCAGGTGCATGTGCATGCCGTGCACGGTCTGGTGGCGCAGCCGCGACGTGGCCCAGCCGCTGCGGAGCACGGAGCCCCAGAGCGTGCCGGCCCATAGCGCGGCGAACGAGACGAAGCCGATCGTGGCGGCCACCAGGTGCGCGGTCTCCTGAGCTGTCCGCATGGAAGCGGGAATCTCCTCACCGGGGTGCAAGCGGAATTCACGCTGAATTAGGAATTGCTTCTCCGGATACGGCGTACCACCGCGGGCGCCCGCGGTGGTACGCCGCCTGTGCCGCGACGCACCGCGACACAAGTTCAGCGGGCTAGCAGCGTGCCCCCCGGTTGATGCAGAACGCGACCACGCGCATCAGCCCGGTCGACATGACCTCCGTGAAGTCGTTGTGGTCGGTCGAGGCCTTGCGCAGCTGCTCCGGGAACGAGTCCACCGCGTACGAGTTGCCCGCAGGCACCCGGTAGCTCAGCGTGATGCGCAGCTGCGGGATCGCCTTGAACCCCTCCGGGCAGGCGCCGGTGGTCGGGTCCGCGAACGCGGTGTGCGTGCGGTGGGTCGCGCTGTCGAGGTCGGTGCCGTTCCAGCAGCCGGGGAAGTCGTTCACCCGCTGCACGAGCTGGCCGCTCGGGCACAGCACGTACTGGGTGGCACTGAACCGGTTGGTGGTACCGGAGCAGGTCCAGTGTGCCCTGGCGTTCGGGGAGTTCGGACCATTGGTGACGGCCTTGGCGTCGCCGGTGATGATGCGCAGGAAGCGTGGCATCGGCACGACCTTGGCCTGCGCGTTGCCGCGGAACTGGAGGGACACCGCGGTCGGCACGATGATCTTGCCAAGGTTGCCGTCGGCCCCGCCACCGGGCTGGTCGGCGTCGTCGCCCTCGGTGGTGATGTCCCGGATCACCGGCCAGAAGTACGTGGACTTGTCGCCGAACCGGCACGTGGTGCCGGCCGCGGCCAGCGACTCGTTGGTCGAGTTGCCGTCGGTGGATAGGTTGCCGACGTAGTCGTGCATGTGGTGGGCCGCGTTGGTGACGCCCGGCGAGGTGATGAAGTTGTCGGAGTTGCGGTGGGCGCCGTCGGCGTTGCGGCCGCACTGCGCGGTGAACGTGCCGCGCGAGCCGCCGCGGGCCGTCCGCGGCGCGGGCGCGACCGCCGTCGCGTCCTGGATCTGAACGTAGTCCTCGGCCGTGGTGTCCGCGTGCTCGTGCACCGGCTCGGTGGTGGCCTGCACGGTCGCGTCGGTGGACGGGTCCTCGGCGGCGGCCGCCCAGCTCACGCCGACACCGGCGGCGCCGCCGATGGCGACCACCGCGAAGACGGCCAGCATCCTCCGTCTTCGGTTGCCTCGCTGTTCCTTGTACGGCACGGGGGAACTCCTCTCGGTTCGGTTTCGGACGGGGCCGTCGCGGGGTCAGGCCCAGGACCGGCGCGCGGCCAGGGCGACGTTGGCGGCGCCGACCAGGACGACGGCGACGATCACCAGCTGGGTGGTGATCGGCCCGCGGGGGGCGGGCGGGGTGAGCACGTCGGCCGCGGTGGGCGCGACCAACCCGGTGCTCTCCAACAGGCTCATGTGCTTCATGACCACGTCGTTCGCCTCCGTGGCGAAGGCACGGACGAGGGTGTTGCGGGTGCTGTCGCGGACCTCGGCGATGACCCCGAAGACCACGCCATGCGCCGTGCGTAGGCGGTTGGCGAAGGTCTCGTCGAAGTCGTGCCCGCGCTCCGGGGTCATCTCGTCGAGCCAGCCCTGCTGGGACGGGTTCGGCTGGTCCGGCAGGGTGGTCTGGAGCTTGCGGGCGGCGACCGCGACCTCTTCGTTCAACCGGCGGTGGTCGGCGGCGAGCACCCGGCCCACCGCCCGCACCCGCTGGTCGGTCGAGTGGGTCTGGGCCATGTCGCCGGCCGGAACCTCCCAGAGCCCGGCCAGTTGGACCCGGACCAGCAGGTTCCGGTCAAGCGGGGTGAGCGGGCCCCAGGAGGTGTCGGCGGTGGGTCCCTCGTCGGCGGCGGCCACCCCCGCGGCCAGCGGACCGGGCACGGCGAGGTGCCCGACCGGGTGCCCGGTGGCGGCCGCCGGTCTGCCCTGGGCCGACGACGACGCCGGCGCTGACCACCACCCGACGGCCAACACCGCGAGGACGCCGACGGCAAGAACCGTCACGGGCCGTCGCCACCGGTCGGCACGGCTCGGCTGCTGCCGCGCGCGGGCAGCAGAGAAACGTCGGAGCATCCGTTGGTCCTCCGGGTGCATTACTCGTGATGGTCAGGGGCAGCCGTCACCGAAGGCACGGCAACTTTCTCGAGCGCCGGCGCGTCGGCGCTCGCGGGGTAGGTCGGCACGAATAGCGCGCCCGATGCGGTGCGTCGCACCCGGAAAGCCACCCAGCCCGACGAAAACAGGTCCGTCCCCCCTGAGCGGGGAACAACTTGGCAGCCCAGCGGCGAGGAATCAATACCCCTCACCGAATTCGTAATGGCCAACCCCGGAACGTTACTTAGCCCATCAGGGTGACGGAGGGTGTCCGCCACGGCGGTTGCTACAGTGCGGGCCCTTGATCAGCTGGACCAGGGACCGACCGAGTAGCGGAGGTAGACCATGCCGTCGGCGAAGCGCTGCTCGTCCAGCAGCCGCAGCCGCAGCCGGAGCCCGTCCGGCAGCCACGGCGTGCCGCCGCCGACGACGACCGGCGCCACGTAGACCCGGCACTCGTCGACCAGGCCGGCTTGCAGCGCGCTCGCGCCGAGGGTCGCGCCGCCCACGCTGAGGTCGGCGTCCGCCGCGGTCTTGAGCGCCCGTACCGCGGCCGGGTCGAACGATCGCTCCAGCCGGGTCCGCGGCGTCGACACCCCCTCGAGCGTGGCCGAGTAGACGACCTTGTCCGCGGCCCGCCAGAGCTCGCCGTAGTCCCGTGTCACCGGCGGGTCGGCCGGGTCGGTGCCGAGCGTCTGCCAGACGGCCATCGTCTCGTAGAGCCGGCGGCCGTACAGGTAGGTGCCCACCGTCGCCTCGGCCGCGTTGACGTGCGCGTGGGCGTCCTCGGCCGGCTCGGCCCAGTCGAACCGCCCGTCCGCGTCGACGATGTAGCCGTCCAGCGAGGCGATGACGGTGTAGAGCAGTGCGGCCATGGGTGGCGCGACCTCCGAGCAGGCGTAGGGGCGGGGGATGAGCGGCCGGGGTGGAGAGCCGCGGCCGGTCAGGGGCGGCGGTGGGCGACGAGGGGCAGCGCCGGGCCGCCACCGGCATCGTGCAGCAGGGCCGCGCAGGCGGTCAGCGTCCAGGTCGAGCGGGCGACGTCGTCGACGAGCAGCACCGGGCCGGCCGGCACCTCGGCGGTGACCGCGAGCCCGGCGAGCAGCGCGGCCACCCTCGCTCCGGAGGCGACCTCGTCCGGTGGCGGCGGGCCGGTCGCCGCCAGCACGTCGAGCAGCGGCAGCCGGCCGACGTCGGCGACGTGCTCGGCCATCCCGCGTACCCGCCGGGGGTGGGACCGGCTCGGCACCGGCAGCACCGCTACCGGCCGCTCGTCCCACTCCCGCGCCCATCGGGACAGCACGTCCACCAGCGCGCCGCGCAGCTGTTCGGACGGTGCCGCGTCAGGTCCACCGACCTCGGCGACCAGGTCGCGCCAGGCCGGGTCGTCGGCGAACGCGACCGCCCGGCCGGGAGCGAGCCCCACGATCCGGCCGCGCCGGCCGCCGCCGGCCGGCCAGAGCTTGCGCGGCTCGAGCACGTGTCGCCGGCCGCGCAGGTGCCGGCGGGCGGCGATCACGCGGTCAGGGTCCGGCCGGGCGCCGGGCGGCGGCAGCGCGCCGGTGCACACCGAGCAGCGCCCGCACGGGCCGGCCGACGGGTCGTCCAGCGCCTCGGTGAGCACCTGCATGAGGCAGCGCTCCCCCGCCGCGTACGCCCGCATGAGGTCGGCCTCGGCCCGCCGGGCGGCGACCACCCGACCGTACTTGTCCGCGTCGTAGGTCCACGGCCGGCCGGTGCCGACCCAGCCGGAGCCGACCCGGTCGACCGCGCCGTCCACCCGAAGCGTCTTGAGCAGCGCGTCGAGCCGGCCGCGGCGCAGCCCGGTCTCGGTCTCGATCGCCGGCACCGACACCGGCTCCGTTCCCGGCCCGACCGGGAGCAGGGCGAGCACCCGGCGGGCGGCGTCCGGGTCGGGGATGGTCGCGGTCGCGAACCAGTCCCAGATCCGCGGGTCGCTCTCCGCCGCCGGCAGCAGCACGCCGATCGCCTCGGCCAGCGCCCGGCCGGCCCGGCCGACCTGCTGGTAATAGGCCACCGGCGAGTCGGGCGAGCCGACGTGCACGCAGAAGCCGAGGTCGGGCTTGTCGTAGCCCATTCCGAGCGCGGACGTCGCCACCACCGCCTTGAGCTCGTTGGCCCGCAGCGCGGCCTCGATCCGGGCCCGCTCGTCCGGCTCGGTCTGCCCCGTGTACGCGGCGACCCGGTGGCCCTGGGCGGCGAGGAACCCGGCCAGCGAGTGGGCCTGGTCGACGGTGAGCGCGTAGACGATGCCGGAGCCCGGCAGCGTACCGAGCGCGTCGGCGACCCAGGCGAACCGCTCCACCCCGTCCAGCCCCGGCGCCACCGACAGCCGGAGCGAGGCCCGGGCCAGCGGGCCGCGCAGCACCAGCGTGTCGTCGCCGAGCTGCGCGGCGACGTCGGCGGTGACCCGCGTGTTGGCGGTGGCGGTGGTGGCCAGCACCGGGCTGCCGGGCGCGGTCGCGGCGAGCAGGTGGGTCAGCCGCTGGTAGTCGGGCCGGAAGTCGAAGCCCCAGTCGGAGATGCAGTGCGCCTCGTCGACGACGAGCAGGCCGGTCTTGGCCAGCAGCGGCAGCGCCGTGCCGGCGAACCGCGGGTTGGCCAGCCGCTCCGGCGAGACCAGCAGCACGTCGATCTCGTCCGCGCCGAGCGCGTCGAAGACCGGCTGCCAGTCGGCCACGTTGGCCGAGTTGACCGTGGCCGCGCGCAGGCCGGCCCGCTCGGCCGCGGCGACCTGGTCGCGCATCAGCGCCAGCAGCGGCGAGATGACCAGCGTCGGGCCGCGGCCGGCCTCGCGCAGCGCCGCGGTGGCCGCCCAGTAGGCCGCCGACTTGCCCCAGCCGGTCGCCTGCACGAGCAGCACCCGGCGGCCGGCGACGAGCGCGGCCACGGCCTCCACCTGGTCGGGTCGCGGCGTCGCCGCCGGCCCGGCCGTGGCGGCCAGCACGGCACCGAGGTGCCGCGCCGCTCGATCGTCTCCGCTCTCGTCCACGGCGGCCACTCTGCCAGCCTGCACCGACACAACCGCGCCCGGCCGCGGGTCCGTCCGGATCCCGCACTGGGTGCGGCCAGATCGTTCAGAGGTCGGCGACGGTGATGAGCGACCGCCCGGTGACGCCGTTCTCGACCGCCTCGTGCGCCTTCGCGGTGTCGGCGAGCGGGAACAGGTGCACCGGGAGGCCGGCCTCCGGGCCGATTCTCACCGCGCCGTCGGCGACCGCTGCGTTGATGTCCTCGATCGCGGCACCCTTGGCGTCGCTCGGCTCGGTGTAGACGAGCACGAACTGCCAGCGCGCGTTCGGCGCCATCATCGGCCGGATCGGGATCGTCACGGTCGACCCGCCGTCGTCGGCGTAGATCGCGACCGCCCCGTGCATCCCGAGGACCTGCGCGTCGATGTCGGCGTTGCGAGCCACCGAGACCTCGACGATCGCGTCCACGCCGCGCGGCACGATCTTGCGTACCTCGCTCGGCACGTCCTGGGTCCGGTAGTCGACGATGTCGTCCGCCCCGGCCGCGGCCGCCAGCTGGGCCTTCTCCGGGCTGCTCACCGTGGTGATGATCCGGGCGTCGGCCCACCGGGCCAGCTGGATCGCGGCGTTGCCGACCGCGCCGGCCCCGCCCTGGACCAGCACGGTCTTGCCCTCCAGCGCGCCGGGGTCGAGCCGGTCCGGCATCGACTCGCCGAGCGTGAGGCAGCGGTGCGCGGTGAGGAACGGCACCCCGAGCGCGGCCGCCAGCTGCAGCGAGGCGCCGGCCGGCAGCAGCACGGCCTGGCGTTGGGGCACCACCGTGTACTCGGCGGCGGTGCCCCACGGCCGCTGGTCCGCCGACTCCCACAGCCAGACCCGCTGGCCCAGCACGGCGCGATCGACGCCGTTGCCGACGGCGTCCACCACCCCGGACCCGTCCTGGTTGGGGATCTGGAAGCCGGCCGGGACGGGAATGTTGCGGCGGGCCTTCCAGTCGGTCGGGTTCACCCCGGACACCGCCACCCGGACCCTGACCTCGCCCGGGCCGGGCTCGGGCACCTCCCGGTCGACCAGCTCGAGGACGTCCGGGTCACCGTTGCGTGTGTAGACGACTGCCTGCATGGGCTGGTGCCTACCCCGTCGCGCCGGTCCGGCACAACGGCGTACGAGGATCGTCACATGGACGCGTACGTGGTGACCGGTGGCGGCCGCGGGATCGGCCGGGCGATCGTCGAGCGGCTTGCGGCCCGGGGCACGGTCGTGGCCGTCGAGCTCGACCCGGCCGCGCTCGACTGGGTCGACCGGTCGCGGGTCCGCGGCGTGGCCGGCGACGCGGGGGACGAGGCGGTGCTGGCCGAGGCGGCCGACGCGGCCGAGGCCGCCGGCCGGCTGGTCGGCTGGGTCAACAACGCGGCGGTCTTCCGGGACGTCCCGATCCCGGCCACGCCGGCCCCCGAGGTGCTGGCCACGATCGAGGGCAGCCTGCGCCCGGCGCTGGCCGGGTGCCTGGTCGCGGTGCGGCGGTTCCTCGCCGCCGGCACCGCCGGCGCGATCGTCAACCTGTCCTCTCACCAGGCGGTCCGGCCGGTCCCGGGCTCGCTGGCGTACGCGACCGCGAAGGCGGCGGTCGAGGGGCTGACCCGGGCGCTCGCGGTCGAGCACGGACCGGCGGGGATCCGGGTCAACGCGGTCGCGCCGGGCACGGTCGCGACCGGTCGCTACACCGAGTTGCTGCGGACCGCGGATCCCGCGACCGCGGCCGGGATCGAGCGGGAGATGGCCGGGCTGCACCCGCTCGGCCGGGTGGCGCGGCCGGACGAGATGGCCACCGCGGTGGCGTTCCTGCTTTCGGACGCGGCGAGCTTCCTCACCGGCGCGACGCTGCCGATGGACGGCGGGCGGACGATCCTGGGCCGGGAGCCGCAGGCCTAGCTCAGACCATGAACTGGTCGTGCTGCCGGTAGAACTCGGTCATCTCCTCCTGGGACGGCTGCCGGCCGGAGGCGGCCAGCTCGGCCAGGCCCTCGAAGTACGCCTCCCGCGGCGCGCCGGGGGTGAACAGCAGCAGCATCGAGGCCGGCTCGCCGGAGTCGTTGCGGAACGCGTGGATGCCGCCGGGCGGGACGAAGTGGTAGTCGCCGGCGGTGGCGTCGGTCCACTCGATCCCGTCGTACAGCCCGACGGTGCCGGACAGCACGTAGAACGACTCCGTGATCGAGCGGTGGAAGTGCGGCGCCGGGCCGGTCGGCGGCCCGGTCATCTCCCAGCGGTAGAGCCCGAAGTCACCACCGGTGGTGGCGCCGGTCGCCAGGTAGTGCACGTTCGTCGCCGGCAGGATCAGCTCCGCCCGCGCACCGGCCGGCCGGACGGTCGCGCTGGTCTCACCGGTGTCGCCGAGGTAGCGCGGCTGTGGGTACGACATGGCCCGACCCTAGGGCCGGACCACACCCTCGCGCAGCACTTATCCACTGTGGACAGTCGCCGGCACACTACCTGGCAGGTAATCGCGCGGCGGCGTCCGGGCGGTCAGAGTGGTCGCCATCGACACGAGCGAAGGGATACCGCGATGAGCGATCTGAAGGCCACTGTGGACAGCTACCTCGCCGCCTGGAACGAGACCGACCCGGACCGGCGGGCGGAGCTGGTCGAGCAGGCGTGGGCGCCGGACGGGACGCTCACCGACCCACCGCTGGCCGCGTCCGGGCACGCCGGGATCAGCGAGATGCACGCGGCGCTGCAGGGCCAGTTCCCCGGACACCGGTTCCGCCGGTCCAGCGCCGTGGACGCGCACCACGACCGGTTCCGGGTCGGCTGGGAGCTGGTCGGTCCGGACGGCACCGTCGCGCTGGCCGGTACGGACGTGGGCCAGCTCGCCGAGGACGGCCGGCTGCGCAGCATCACCGGCTTCTTCGGCGACCTGCCGGCGGCATGAGCACCGTCGCGGCCGGCCGGGCCGGGCACCGGCCGGCCGGCCGCACTCCCGGCCCGGCGACGGTCGTCCCCCGGCCGGCCGGCCACTTCGCCCCGGCGGGGCTTCGGCCGGGCGGGGTCGGCGGGGGCCGGGGGGATAGCGTTCGGCGGGTGGGCGGGCGGACTGCGGAACGGCCGGCGTTCGGGGCGCTGCTGAAGGAGTGGCGGCAGCGCCGCCGGGTCAGCCAGCTCGACCTGGCCATCGCGGCGGACGTGTCCGCGCGGCACGTCTCGTTCCTGGAGACCGGCCGGTCGAAGCCGAGCCGGGAGATGGTGCTGCGGCTGGCGGAGCGGCTCGACGTGCCGCTGCGGGACCGCAACCCGCTGCTGCTCGCCGCCGGCTTCGCCCCGTCGTACCCGCGCCGCGCGCTCGACGACCCGGCGATGTCCCCGGTCCGGGAGGCGGTCGACGCGATCCTGGCCGGGTACGAGCCGTACCCGGCGCTCGTGGTCGACCGCGGCTGGACCCTCGTCGCCGCCAACGCCGGGGTCGCCCCGCTCACCGCCGCCGCGTCCGCCCGCCTGCGCGAGCCGCCGGTCAACGTGCTGCGGCTGTCGCTGCACCCGGACGGCCTGGCTCCGCACATCGTCAACCTGGCTCAGTGGCGCGGGCACGTGCTCGGCCGGCTGGCCCGGGAGGCGGCGGCCGGCGCCGACGACCGGCTGGCCGAGCTGCTGCGCGAGCTGTCCGGATACCCCGGCGGCACCGAGCCGGCCGGTCCGGACCACGCGGTCGCGGTGCCGCTGCGGATCCGGCTCGGCGGCCGCGAGCTCGCCTTTCTCAGTACGGTGACCACGTTCGGCACCGCGCTGGACATCACCGCGGCCGAGCTGAGCATCGAGGCGTTCCTGCCCGCCGACCCCGCCACCGCGGCGGCGCTGCACGGCTGAGCGGCGGCGCCGCGCGGGCGCGGCGGCGGTTGAGCGGGGCGCCGCGCGGGCGCGGCGGCGGTTGAGCGGGGCGCCGCGCGGGCGCGGCGGCGGTTGAGCGGCGGCGCCGCGCGGGCGCGGCGGCGGTTGAGCGGGGCGCCGCGCGGGTGAGTGGCGGCACGGCGCGGCGGAACGGTGGCGCCGCGCGGGAGCGGCGGCTGGGCGCGCGGCTGAGCGGCGGCGGTCAGTCCACGGGCAGCTGCGGGGCCAGCCGGCGCAGCGACCGGTACGTCGGCACCAGCGCGTCGTACAGCTCGGCGAACAGCGGGCAGCAGCGCCGCGTAGACACCGGCCGCGGAGGCGTCCGGCCGCACCGTCTCCTCGATCCGTACCAGGTCGGCGGCGACGTCGATCGAGTCGATCAGGCCGAGCGCCTGCATGCCGAGCAGCGCCGCGCCGAAGCTGGATCCCTCGTGCCCGGCCGGGAACTGCACGTCCATGCCGAGCGCGTCGGCGAGGATCTGCCGCCACAGCGGGCTGCGGGCGAAGCCGCCGGTGGCCCGGACCTCGCGGACCTCGTTGCCGGCCGCCCGCATCGACCCCAGCACCAGCGCGAGCTGCTGGCAGACCCCCTCGATCGCGGCCCGGACCAGGTGCTCGCGCCGGTGCTCCCGGGTGAGCCCGACGTACGCCCCACGCGGCAGCGCGCTCCAGTGCGGTGCCCGCTCGCCGAGCAGGTAGGGCAGCATGATCAGGCCGCCGGAGCCGGGCGGCACCCGGGCGGCGAGGTCGAGCAGCCGCTCGGCCGGGTCGTCGCCCAGGTCCGGCGCGAGCGCGCGGCCGGCCCAGTCGAGCACGATGCCGCCGTTGTTGATGGCGCCGCCGACCACCCAGCGATGCTCGGTCAGCGCGTAGCAGAAGACCCCGCCGAGCGGGTCGACGGCCGGCCTCTCCACCATCACCCGCATCGCACCGCTGGTGCCGATCGAGCAGGCCACCACGCCGGGCTCGACCGCGCCGAGGCCGAGGTTGGCCAGCGGCCCGTCGCCGGCGCCGACCACGACCGGCGTGCCCGCCGGCAGCCCCAGCCGGTCGGCGGCCGGCGCGGTCAGCCCGGGCAGCACGGTCGTCGTGGGGACCAGCTCCGGCAGCTGCTCGGCGCGCGACGCCGGCCAGTTGCAGCGCCTCGGAGTCCCAGGCCAGCGTCCCGATGTCCATGAGGCCGGTGCCCGAGGCCAGCGAGTGGTCGGTGACCAGCGCGTCGCACATCCGGGACAGCACGAAGTCCTTGATGCCGACCCAGAACGCGACCCGCTCGAAGAGCTTCGGCTGCTGCTCGCGCGAACCACACCAGCTTGGGCAGCGGCGCCATCGGGTGCAGCGGCGTGCCGGTCCGCCGGTGCAGGGCCAGCCCGCCGGCGGCCTGCCGCAGCCGCCCGGCCTGCCCGGCCGAGCGGGAGTCGGCCCAGGACAGCGACGGGGTGAGCGGGGCGCCGTCGGCGTCGAGCCCGATCAGCGTGTGCATGGCCGAGCCGAACGACAGCCCGGCGACATGACCGTCCACGTCGGACCCGACCGCGCGGACCGTGGCCAGCACCGCGTCGAGGATCTGCTGCGGGTCCTGCTCGGCCCAGCCCGGGTGCGGCTCGTCCAGCGGGTAGCCGACCGACGCGCTCGCCACCTCCCGGCCACCGGTGTCGAACGCGACCGCCTTCGTGCTGGTGGTCCCGAGGTCCACCCCGACGACGACGGTCACAGCACGACCGAGCCGGACACCTGCGCGAGGTCCATACCGGAGCCTAGGCCGATCACGGCCGGCCGGCCGCGGTACGGCGGGATCAGTCCAGCCGATCGGCCTTGCGCACCAGCCACCAGGCCCCCGGCAGCGCGATCCCGGCCAGGACGGCCTTGACGATCCCACCCGCGACGAACGGCGTGAAGCCCTCGCTGATCGCCTCCGCGGCGTCGAGGTGGGCGACGAACGCCAGCCACGGCCCGCCGACCGCGAAGATGACCAGCTGGCCGAGCGCGAACAGCGGCAGCGCCCGGGTGATCCGCCGGTCCCGGCCCTGCCGGGCGGCCAGCCCGATCAGGTACGCCGCGGGCAGGAAGCCGAGGAGGTAGCCGCCGGTCGCGCCGGTCAGGACGTGGAACCCGCCGCTGGCGTCGGAGTAGAACGGCAGGCCGACCGCGCCGAGCAGCAGGTAGAGCGCCTGCCCGGCGAGCCCGCGGACCGGGCCGGGGGCCGCCGCCGTCAGCACGACCGCGAGTGTCTGCCCGGTGATCGGCACCGGCGAGCCCGCGACCGGGATCGACACCTGGGCCAGCAGCGCGGTGAGCAGCGCCGCGCCGGTCACCAGTGCGGCGTCGCGCACGCGCGCGCCTGGCAGGACGTCGGCGAGCACGGGCGTGCGGGCGGGTCCGCGGGCGGGCAGGGACGCGGCAGTCGCCATCAGGTGTCCTCCGGAACGTCGGGGTCGGGCCGCCGCCGAGCATGCCGGATCCCCGTTGCGGCCGGCCGGCCGGGGAGCGAGGCCCCGACCGGGCCGATCAGCGGTCGGTCATGGCCTGGGCCGGGGCCGGTGGGCGGGCCTGGGCGGGCGATCTCGACGGCGGCGGCACGGATCCTCAGGCATGACACGATCCTGGCCGGCTCGCCGGTCGGCCGGTGCCGGAGATCCGTGCCGCCGACGCCCGGGCGCCGGCCCCGGCATCAGCCCGTGGAGCCGTCCTCGACCGCTGCCCCGGTCACGGGCAGCCGGAGGGTGAACGTGGTCCCGGCGGGCGAGCTGTCCGCGCCGACCGTCCCGCCGTGCGCCTCGGCGACCGCGGAGACGATCGCCAGCCCGAGGCCGGTGCTGCCGGCCGCCCGGGACCGCGAGCTGTCGCCGCGGGCGAACCGCTCGAACACCCGTGGCAGCAGCTCGGGCGCGATCCCCGGGCCGTCGTCGGACACTCGCAATAGGACGGATCCGTCCTCTGTGGACAGGACGATGGAGACGGTGGTGCCGGGCGGGGTGTGCGCGCGGGCGTTGCCGAGCAGGTTGACCACGACCTGGTGCAGCCGGTCGGCGTCGCCGGTCAGCTCGACCGGCTCGGCCGGCAGCTCGAGCGCCCAGGCGTGGTCCGGGCCCGCGGCCCTGGCGTCGCTGACCGCGTCGACCACCAGCCGGGTCAGGTCCATCGGCTGGTGCGCCACCGCGCGGCCGTTGTCCAGCCGGGCCAGCAGGAGCAGGTCCTCGACCAGGCCGGTCATCCTGGTGCTCTCCGACTCGACCCGGCCCAGCGCGTGCGCGACGTCGGCCGGCACCGGCTCCCGGCCGCGTCGGGACAGCTCGGCGTAGCCGCGGATCGACGCCAGCGGCGTGCGCAGCTCGTGGCTGGCATCCGCGACGAACTGGCGGACCCTGGTCTCGCTCTCCTGCCGGGCGGTCAGTGCGCCGGAGACGTGCCCGAGCATCCGGTTGAGGGCGGCGCCGACCTGGCCCACCTCGGTGCGCGGGTCGGTGTCGGCGTCCGGCACCCGTTCGGAGAGCTCGACCGGGCCGGCTTCCAGCGGCAGCTCGGAGACCCTGGTCGCGGTCGCGGCCACCCGGCGCAGCGGGCGCAGGGTCAGCCGGACGATGAGCAGGCCGGCGATCCCGGCCAGCAGCAGCCCGGCGGCGGCGACCGCGGCGATGACCACGGCCAGCCGGGTCACGGTGTCGCGCACGCCGGACAGCGGCAGGCCGGCGACCGACACGTCCCCGTCCGGCGCGGTGACGGCGCGCAGCCGGTAGGCGCCCAGGTCGCCACCGAGGTCGCGGGTGTACGCGCGGCCGTCCACCGGCAGTGCCGTGATGACGGCCTTCTGCTCCGCAGACAGCTGGGTGAGCACCCCGCCGCGGATCACCCCGGCCCGGTCGACCGTCCCGGCCGTGACCTGCGCGCCCAGCGTACCGTCGGCCTGCCCGGGACCGTTGAGCCCCGGCGGCACCGAGTCCTCACCGGATCCGGGGTCCGGCGGTGGGTGGTCGTCGTCGGGACCACCGCGGGCCACCCGGTCGCCGGCGGTCACCAGCTGGCTGTCCAGCCGGTCGACCAGGAACGAGTCGAGGGCGAGCACGCTGACCACGCCGACGACGACGCAGACCGCTGCCAGCAGGGCCAGCAGCGCGGCCAGCAGCCGGGTCCGCAGCGTCACCGTCGGATGATGCGCTCAGCCGGCCGGGCGGAGCACGTACCCCACGCCGCGGACGGTGTGGATCATCGGCTGCCGGCCGGCGTCGATCTTCTTGCGCAGGTACGACACGTACAGCTCGACGACGTTGGCCTGGCCGCCGAAGTCGTAGGACCAGACCCGGTCGAGGATCTGCGCCTTGGACAGCACCAGGCGCGGGTTGCGCATGAGGAACCGGAGCAGCTCGAACTCGGTCGCGGTCAGCGCGACCGGCTCGCCGGCCCTGGTCACCTCGCGCCCGTCCTCGTCCATGACCAGGTCGCCGACGACCAGCTCCCCGGAGGAGCGGACCGCGGTGGCGCCGGAGCGGCGCAGCAGTGCGCGCAGCCGGGCGACGACCTCCTCCAGGCTGAACGGCTTGGTCACGTAGTCGTCCGCGCCCACGGTGAGCCCGGCGACCCGGTCGTCCACCGCCTCCTTGGCGGTGAGGAACACGACCGGCACGTCGTGGTCGTCGGCGCGGATCCGGCGCAGCACGGTCAGCCCGTCGAGATCGGGCAGCATCACGTCGAGCAGCACCACGTCCGGGCGGAACTGGCGGGCCGCGGTGACCGCGTGCGCGCCGTCCGCGGCCGTGCGCACGTCCCAACCCTCGTAGCGCAGGGCCATCGACAGCAGGTCGGTGAGCGCGGGCTCGTCGTCCACCACCAGGGCGCGGATCGGGGTGCCGTCGGGGCGGCGCAGCGCCGGGCGGTCGGCGCTCGCGGTCTCGCTGGTCGTCGTCATGGCGATCACCCTGGCGGACCGGTCTGTAGGGCACCTGTACGCCGCCTGTGCGCTTCCTGTGCGGCCGACTTTCCGTGGTCGTGCCCAGGTCGTCGACAGGTCGCTGACAGGGTGCGGGCCGAGCGTGGACGGCATTCCGGCACCGAGTCGGCAACCCGAGGAGATCCAGATGGAAGGCCAGGACCACCCCACCGGCACGATGCCGCCGTACCAGCCCGCGGACGCGGCCGCCCACCAGGGCGATACGGCGGCCCGGTCCGAGGACAGGACCGCAGCGGAGTACGCGGCCCGGACCGGACGGCACGAGTGGACGACCCCGCCGCCGAACGCGGCCCAGCCCTCGTACGCGGCCGAGCCCTCGTACGCGGCCCAGCCACCGCGCCCGACCCAGCCGCCGTACGCGGGCCAGCCGCCCGGCGCCACGCCGCCGTACCCGCCGCAGCAGGGCGGTGAGCCCGAGCGGCCGAAGTGGTCGACCCGCAAGACCACCGCGGTCACCGTGGTCGCCGCCGCCGCGGTGCTCGCGATCGGCGGCGTCGCGGTGGCCCACTCCGGGTCGGACTCCGGCTCCGGCACGTCCCAGGGTCCGGGTGGCGGCCAGGGTGGCCCGGGCGGGTTCCCCGGCGGCGGCGCGATGCCGGGCGGCGCGGGGCTGGCCGGGGCACTGCACGGCACGTTCGTCACCGGGTCCAACGGGTCGTACGTGACCCGGCTGATGCAGACCGGCGAGGTGACCGCGGTCAGCTCGAGCACCCTCACGGTGAAGAGCACGGACGGCTACACGAAGACGTACACGCTCTCGTCGGCGACGACCGTGAACGGCGGCCAGTCCCAGCTCAGCGCCGTCCAGAGCGGTCACACGGTCACGGTGGTCGCGTCCGAGGCCGGCGCCGCGACCACGGTCACCGACCAGTCGCTCGCCACCACCGGCCAGAACGGCCAGGGCGGCTTCCCGGGTGGCGCCCCCGGAGGCTCGACCGGCCAGGGCTCGACCGGCCAGGGCTCGACCGGCCAGGGCTCGACCGGCCAGGGCTCGACCGGCAGCACGACCTGACGAGCGGGGGGACCCGGCCGACAACAAGGTCCGGGTCAGCTCGCGCCGGCGGGTCGTGGACCGGATGGGGACCGCCTGGCGCCAGGGGCTACGGGGCCACGCAGGCGGGGACCGTCCTTCGGCGGGGACCGGTCCCCGCCGGGAAGCGGCCCATGACAGGGTGGAGATATGGCTGACACCGCCGCTCGTTTCCACGCGCTCGCCGAGGGCGCGGTCGAGGACCTGCTCCGGCTGGAGCCGGAGCGGGCCACCGACCTGGGCGACCACCGGTTCGACGACCGGCTCACCGACATGAGCGAGGACGGCCTCGCCGCGGCCGCCGCCACCCTGGCCGACCATCGCGACGAGCTCGACAGCCTGGACGCGGACGAGCTGGCGCCGGCCGACGCGGTCGACGCGCAGATCCTGCGGGCCGGCCTCGACCGCCGCCTGTTCGAGCTGGAGCAGCTGCGCGAGCACGCCTGGAACCCGCTGCCCTGGCTGCCCGGCGAGGCGATCTACCTGCTCCTGTCCCGGGACACCGTGCCGGTGGAGGACCGGCTGCGGGCGCTCGGCGGCCGGCTGGAGGCGGTGCCGGAGCGGCTGGCCACCGCCCGGGCCACCCTGCGGGACATGCCGCGGGTGCATGTGGAGACCGCGCTGACCCAGATCTCCGGGCTGATCGGGATGCTGCGGGACGAGATCCCCCCGCTGGCCGGCACGGCGCCGCGGACGTTCCTGTCGGTCGAGCCGATGCGGACCGCGGCCGAGGACGCGCTGGTCGAGCACCGGGACTGGCTGCTGGAGCAGCTGGAGGGCGCGCACGGCGACCCCCGGCTGGGCCCGGGCCTGTACGCGGCGAAGCTGCACCTGTTCCTGGACGCGGACCTGCCCGCCGAGCAGGTCGCCGCGGCCGCCCGGGAGCACCTGGACCGGGTCACCGACGAGCTCACCGAGCTGGCCGTCGGCTGGGTCGGTCCGGGCGAGGACGCGGTCCGCCGGGCACTGGACCGGGCCGCCGCCGAGACCCCGGACGACCGCACGATCGTCGACGTGGCCGGGCGCTGGCTGGCCGAGGCGACCGACCTGGTGACCAGCAGCGGGGTGGTGCGGGTGCCGGACGACCCGATGGAGATCGAGGTCATGCCGGAGCTGCGCCGCGGCATCGGCGTCGCGTACTGCGACGCGCCCGGTCCGCTGGAGGAGGGCGGGGTCACCCGGTTCGCGATCAGCCCGACGCCGGCCGGCTGGCCGGCGGAGCGGATCGCGTCGTTCTACCGCGAGTACAACACCGCGATGATGGCGAACCTCACCGTGCACGAGGCGATGCCGGGGCACATGGTCCAGCTCGCGCACGCCCGCCGCTACCGCGGCGCGACCAGGGTCAGGCAGGTGCTGTTCAGCGGCTCGTTCATCGAGGGCTGGGGCGTGCACGCGGAGGAGATCATGGCCAGGCTCGGGTACGGCGGCGTCCCGGTCCGGCTGCAGCAGCTGAAGACCATGCTGCGGACGACGATCAACGCGCTGCTCGACGCCGGCGTGCACGCCGGTGGGATGTCCGAGGCCGAGGCGATCGAGCTGATGACCGGCCGCGGCTTCCAGGAGGAGGGCGAGGCGGTCGGCAAGTGGCGGCGGGTGCAGCTGACCAGCGCCCAGCTGTCCACGTACTTCGTCGGCTACCTGGAGCTGGCCCCGACGCTGGCCGGGCGGACCCGGTACGACGACGTGCTGGCGCACGGCAGCCCGCCGCCACGCCACCTGCCCACCCTGCTCGCCGCGGCCGAGGCGGCCGGGAACCGCGCCTGACCCGCTGACGTCCGACCGGCATGCGCAGCGTTGTCGCCGCCGTCGCACTCGCGGTGCTGACCGCCGCCGGATGCGCCCGAGGCGGTCAGCCGCCGGGCGCCGAGCCGCCGGCCGACCGGCCCGGACCGGTCACCGTGCAGCGCACCGGCGGTATCGCCGGGGTCCAGGACGAGGTCACCGTGCAGCCGGACGGCAGCTGGGGTCGGGCCGGCCGGGGCCCGGCCACCCGCGGGCGGCTGCCCGCCGACCGCGACGCCACGCTCACCCGGATGGCGGCCGACCCGGCGCTCCGGGCCGAGGCCGCCCGGACCCCGACGGACAGCGGCTGCGCCGACGCCTTCGCGTACAAGGTCAGCGTCGGCGACGTCCGGGTCGGTTGGACCGACTGCGGCACGACACCACCGCCCGTCGCCAGCGGAATCGCCCGATTGCTCCTGGATGGTACCAACTCCGGGTAGCCCCATAGCCACCTAGTGTCACCCACACAGCGGCTTTCCGGACACCGGCCGGCCTGCCACATTGGCGCCACCGCATCCCTCGTCGCTCCGCCGAAAGGCGGAGCTGCGCTCCCGGGAAGGGAGTACCGCAGTGAGACGTGCCATCACCCTTGGCGCGGTGGCCGCGGTCACGATCGCCGTGTCCGCCGGAGTGGTCACCGGAACCGCGCAGGCCGCACCCGCGCCCGCCCCAGCCGCCAGCCCCGCCACCCTGGCGGCCGGCGGCGCCGCCGCCCTCGTCGCCGCCCGCCCGGCGCAGCTGCACGCGTCCGCGCGCGACAGCTTCGCCGCCCGCCCGGTCCTCACCTCGAAGCAGGGCCTGCAGTACGTGCCGTACCAGCGGACGTACCAGGGCCTGCGGGTCTACGGCGGCGACTTCGTCGTGGTGACCGACAGCGCCGGCCGGGTGCTGTCCACCGAGGTGGCCCAGACCAAGCCGATCGCGCTGACCAGCCTCACCCCGGCCGTGCCCGCCGCGGCCGCCGCGGCGACCGCCCGCACGGTGTCGAAGGCCGCCACGATCGACGGCGTCACCGCGAACGACACGATCGTGTACGCGCTGGACACGCCGCGGCTGGCCTACGAGACCGTGGTCGCCGGGCACACCGGCGCGCGGCCGAGCCGGCTGCACGTGTTCACCGACGCGACCACCGGCAAGGTGATCAACTCCTACGACGAGGTCGCCGAGGGCACCGGCAACGGCGCGATCTACGGCACGGTCTCGATCAGCACCAGCGGCTCCGGCACGTCGTTCTCGATGACCGACCCGACCCGGCCCGGCATCGCCTGCCGCAACATCAACACGGGCGCGGTGCTCACCGGCACCGACGACGTGTGGGGCAACGGTGTCGGCACCAACCTGGAGACCGGGTGCGTGGACGCGCTGTTCACCGTGCAGCGCGAGTGGGACATGTTCGGCGCCTGGTTCGGCCGCAACGGCATCACCGGCACCGGCCGCGGCTTCCCGATCGACATGGGCCTCAACGACGAGAACGCGTTCTGGGACGGCAGCCGCGTGGCCGTCGGCCACAACACCGCGGGCGCCTGGATCGGCTCCTTCGACGTGGTCGGGCACGAGTTCGGGCACGCGCTGGACTCCAACACCCCGGGCGGGCAGTCCGGCAACGGCGTCTCCGAGGCGACCGGCGACATCATGGGCACGTCGCTGGAGTTCTTCGCCGGCAACGCCAACGACCCGCCGGACTTCACCATCGGCGAGGAGGTCAACCTCGTCGGCTCCGGCCCGATCCGGATCATGTACAACCCGTCCCTGGTCGGCGACCCCAACTGCTTCTCCGCGTCGATCCCGACGGCCGAGACGCACGCCGCGGCCGGACCGTTCGACCACTGGTTCACGCTGGTGGCCAAGGGCAGCGCGGCCACCGGCGGGCAGCCGGCCAGCCCGACCTGCAACGGCTCGTCGGTGACCGGCATCGGCACCCAGACCGCGGCGACGATCTTCTACAACGCGATGCTGTCGAAGACCGCGGGCATGACGTACCAGCGGTACCGGACCGCCACCCTCAATGCGGCCAAGAACCTGTTCCCGACCTCCTGCACCAACTTCAACACGGTGAAGGCGGCCTGGGACGCGATCTCCGTGCCGGCGCAGGCGGCCGACCCGACCTGCACCGTCGGCGGGGGCACGGTCACCGTGACCAACCCGGGCGCGAAGTCCGGCACGGTCGGCACCGCGATCACGCCGTTCACGCTGACCGCGTCGCCGGCCGGCACGTACACCTGGTCCGCGACCGGGCTGCCGCCGGGGCTGACGATCGGCTCGACCACCGGCACCGTCTCGGGCACGCCGACCGCGGCCGGCACGTTCACCGTGACGGCCACCGCGACCAGCGCGGCCGGCTCCGGGTCGACGTCGTTCACGTTCACGATCGCCGGCGCGGGCGGGGCCTGCGCCAGCCCGGGCCAGAAGCTCGGCAACCCCGGCTTCGAGAGCGGGTCGGCGCCGTGGACCGCCACCGCCGGCGTGATCGGCGCGAACACCGGCACCGGCGCGCCGCGGACCGGGACCCGGGACGCGTGGCTCGACGGGTACGGCACGACGCACACCGACACGCTCACCCAGTCGGTCCCGATCCCGGCCGGCTGCACGGCCTCGACGCTGAGCTTCTTCCTGAAGATCGTCAGCAGCGAGACCACGACGACGACCGCGTTCGACCGGCTGACCGTCGCGGTCGGCACGACGACGCTCGGCACGTTCTCGAACCTCAACGAGGGGACCGGGACGTACGCGCAGCGGTCGTTCAGCGTCGGCGCGTTCGCCGGGCAGACCGTGACCCTGCGGTTCACCGGCACCGAGGACGCGAGCCTGCAGACGTCGTTCGTCATCGACGACACGGCGCTGAACGCGGCCTAGCCTGACCGGGGGCGCCGGTCCACAGTGGACCGGCGCCCCCGACTACCGCCAGCCGGTCGGCTCGATCGCGACGGCGTCCCGGCCGATGTCGCCGACCGTGGCCCGGCCGGCCAGCACCATGCACTCCTCGAGCTGGTCGCGCAGCTGCCGCAGCACGTCGTACGCGCCCTGCCGGCCGGCGGCGGCCAGGCCCCACAGCACCGGGCGGCCGATCAGGACGGCGCGGGCGCCGAGCGCGAGCGCCGCGAACAGGTCGGAGCCGCGGCGCACGCCGCCGTCGACCAGCACCGGCATCGACGCCGGCACCGCGGCCACGACCTCGGGCAGCGCGGCCAGGCTCGGCACCGCGGCGTCGAGCTGGCGGCCGCCGTGGTTGGACACGATCAGGCCGTCGACCCCGTGCTCGGCCGCCAGCCGCGCGTCCTCGCCGGTGAGCACGCCCTTCAGCAGCAGGGGCAGTCCCGTCCGGGCCCGCAGCCAGGGCAGGTCGGCCCAGGTGACCGCCTGGTCGTACTGCTCCCGGGAGTGCTGCTGGACCGCCGACCGGCCGGTCGCCGCGGTGTGCGCGGTGCCCATCAGCGCCTCCGGCAGGTTCACCGCGCGGACGTCGTCGGGCAGTGTGAACGACGAGCCGAGGTCGCGCGGCCGGGTGGCGACGTGCGGCGTGTCCACGGTGAGCACCACCGCGCCGAAGCCGGCCTGCTCCGCCCGGGCCAGCACGTCGGCGAGGGTGTCCCGGTCGCGCAGGTAGTAGACCTGCAGCCAGTGCGGGCCGGCGGTGGCCCCGGCCATCTCGGCGATCGTCCGGCTGGCGAACATGCTCGCGCAGAACATCGCCCCGAGCTCGCCGGCCGCGCCGGCCGAGGCCAGCTCGCCGTCCGGGTGCGCCAGCCGGTGGTACGCCATCGGCGCCACCCCGAACGGCACGGCCCAGTCCACCCCGAGCACCGAGGTGCGCAGCGAGACCGTGCCGACGTCGACCAGCACCCGCGGCCGCAGCGCGACCTTGTCGAACGCGGCCCGGTTGGCCCGCAGGGTGCGCTCGGCGCCGGAGCCGCCCTGGACGAAGCCCCAGACGTCCGGCGGCAGCGCCGCGCGGGCCGCGGCCGCCACCTCACCGAGCTCGCCCTCGTCCGCTCCCGCCGGCTCCGGCGGACCGCCGCGCTCGACCCATACCACCGCCATGCCGCCTCCCCTTGGTCGTCCCCCATCATGGGTCGTGGGCCGTTTGCGACAATGGTCGCGATGACGATGCCGTCCCAGTTCCAGTCGGTGGTCGACGCGCAGATCCGGGCCGCCGAGGCCAGGGGTGCCTTCGACAACCTGCCCGGGGCCGGCCGGCCGATCCCGGGGTTGATGGATCCGGACGACGAGCTGTGGTGGATCAAGGGCTTCGTCAAGCGGGAGAACGTGCCGACGGAGATGCTGCTGCCGCCGTCGCTGGCGATGCGGCGGGAGATCGAGAAGCTGCCGGAGACCGTGCGGGCGCTGCGGTCGGAGCGGGCGGTCCGGGACCACGTCGAGGACCTCAACGCCCGCATCCGCCGCTGGATCCAGATCCCGATCGGCCCGCAGGTCCCGCTCGCCCCGGTCGACGTGGACGAGGTCGTCGCGGTCTGGACCGAGCAGCGCCGCGCGGTCCCGCCGGCCCCGCCGGCTCCCGCGGCCCCGGCCCGCCTGCGCCACCGCTGGTGGCGCCGTCGTCGCTGACGCGGGCGGGCGGGGGTGCCGTCGCCACCGTTGGTGGCGCCGTCGTCGCTGACGCGGGCGGGCGGGGGTGCCGTCGCTACCGCTGGTGGCGCCGTCGTCGCTGACGCGGGCGGGCGGGGGTGCCGTCGCTACCGCTGGTGGCGCCGTCGTCGCCGACGCCGGCGGGGGGTGCTGTCGCCACCGCCGTCGCCGTCGTCGCCGTCGCTGACGCCGGCGGGGCGGGTCAGGGGACGGGGGGTTGGCAGGTCATGCAGAGGGCGACGGCCGGGAGGATCTCCAGGCGTTCGAGCGGGATCGGTGCCGCGCACTGCACGCACACCCCGTAGCGACCGCCGTCCATCCGGTCCAGCGCCGCCTCGATGCCGGCCAGCGCCACCCGCGCGCCCCGGCGCAGCGTCTCGGCGACCTCCTCTTGGGCCGGGTCGCCCGGCGCCGATCTCCGCAGGTCGACCAGCTGGTCGATCCGGAACCGGCGCTGCTGCACCAGCGCGGACCGGAGGACCGGCAGGTGCTGGACCAGGTCGGGACCAGGACCGGGGTGGGCGGCGGACTCGGCGGGGCTCGAGGTACGCACACTCTGTTGACGCCTTGGGGTGCCGCCGAGGTTCCGCCCCACAGCCGCCTCTCAGCCTCGCCGGCCCGGTCCCGGCGGACCGGCGCACACGCGGCCGCCGCTCAGCCCGCCGGCCCGGTCCCGACGGACCCGGGGCGTGCGCCCTACCGGCCCGACCAGGGGTCGCCGAGGTCCACGGCGTACCTGAACTGGAAGCGGTCGCTCCGGTAGAGCTGCCGGGTCACCGCGACCAGCTCCCCGCCCTCGCCGCACAGCCGGGACCGGACCAGCACCAGCGGCGCGCCCTCGGCGACCTCGAGCAGCCCGCCCTCCGCGCCGGACGCGAACGTCACCTCCAGCCGCAGCGCGGCGTGCCGCGGCCGGCTGCCGTGCGCGGTCAGCGCGGGCAGCACCCCCTCACCGGCCACCGCCCGGCGGCTGAGCACCTTGGCCAGCGCGGCCGGGAACGCCGCGGACAGCAGCGCGACCGGCTCGCCCTCGACCCGCCCGACCATCCGCACCCGGTGCACCCTCGACCGCTGCCGGCGCGCCACCAGGTCGGCCTCATCGGCGTCGACGGTCGGCCCGACGCCGGCGTCGAGCAGCTCGGTCTCCAGCTCCCCGGCGCCGACCGCGGTGCCGGTCGCGGTGGCCACCGACCGCAGGTCGGCCACCACCCGCCGGCGGTTCACGAAGTAGCCGGCGCCCTTGCGCACCGACAGCCGTCCCTCCAGCACCAGCTGGTTGAGCGCCTGCCGGACCACGTGCCGGCTCACCCCGTAGTGCCGCATGAGCTCGCTCTCCGACCAGATCCGCGCCCCGTGGGCGAGGCCGGACTCGTCCACGGCGCGGTCGAGCGCGCAGCGCAGCTGCAGGTGCAGCGGGACCTCGCCGGCCGGCTCCAGGCGGGCGAGCGGGCCGACCGGACCGTTCCCCGGCGCGGCCCCGGCCCGGTGGCGGCCGCGCCCGCTCTGCCGGCCGGGCGCGTCCGCGTCGTCGTCATCGTTGCTACCTCTCTTCTGCTCCCCGTCCCCGGCCGCGCCGATCGGCGCCCCGTCGCGCTCGCGCGCATGCAGTTGCACGGCGGCTCGACCGGAGCCGTTCAGGCCGGGACCGACCGGGCGGCCCGGCCCGCCGCCTTCCGACCGGAAAGTGTGGCAAGGGGCGGTTCGCCGCGCCAAGGGTGCGGCCGATCTCGGCCGGCCAGCCCGATCGGGCCGGCCGGACCGGTCCGGTTACCGGGCGGCACCCCAGGCGGCCAGCCAGTCGAGCATGTCGTAGTCGGACACCGCGCCGGGTGAGGCGACCTTCGCCGGGTCGGCGCCCTGCAGCACCCGCTTCACCGGCACCTCGAGCTTCTTGCCGGTCAGCGTCCGCGGCACCGCGGCCACGCCGACGATCTCGTCCGGCACGTGCCGGGGCGACAGCTGCGACCGCAGCGCCGTGCGGATCCGGTCCCGCAGCGCGTCGTCGAGCTCGCGGCCTTCGGCCGGCACCACGAACAGCGGCATCAGGTACGACCCGTCCGGTCGCTCGATGCCGATGACCAGGCTGTCGGCGACCTCGGGCAGCTGCTCGACGACCGCGTAGATCTCGGCCGAGCCCATCCGTACGCCCATCCGGTTGAGCGTCGAGTCGGACCGGCCGGAGATCGAGATCGACCGGTCCGCGTGCATGGTGATCCAGTCGCCGTGCCGCCACACGCCGGGGAACACGTCGAAGTAGCTGTCGTGGTAGCGGCGCCCATCCGGGTCGTTGAGGAAGTAGAGCGGCATCGACGGCAGCGGCTTGGTGACGACCAGCTCGCCCTCCTGCTCGACCACCGGCTTGCCGTCCGGGTCCCAGGCCTCCAGCGCGACGCCGAGCTCGGCCGCCGGGATCCGCCCCGCGTACACCGGCAGCAGCGGGTTGCCGCCGGCCAGCGCCGAGCAGACGTCGGTGCCACCGGAGATCGAGTCCAGCCGCAAGCCCGGGCTCACCTGCTCGCAGGTCCACACCCAGGCGTGGTCGGGCAGCGTGGAGCCGGTCTGGAGGATCGAGCGCACCCGGGACAGGTCGAACCGGTCCTTGGGGGAGGAGCCGGCGTTGCTGCCGGCCATGAGGTAGCCGGCCCCGCAGCCGACCACGTCGGCCCGGGTCAGCGCGGCCACGTTCCAGGCGCCGTCCACGTCCGGCCAGCCCGGGCTGCCGTCGTGGATCACCGGGGCGGCCCCGACCATCAGCCCGCCGACCATGAAGTTCCAGATCATCCAGCTGGTCGAGGTGACGAAGAAGAACCGGTCGCCGCGCTGCACGTCGCCCTGCAGGCTGACCGCCTTGAGCAGCTCCAGCACGATCCCGCCGTGCGAGTGCACGATGCCCTTCGGGGCGCCGGTGGTGCCCGACGACCACAGCACCCACAGCGGGTCGGCGAACGCGGTGTCGGCGAACTCCGGCGCGGCGTCGCCCGCGACCGCCTCGGCCCACGCGACGGCCGGCACGGGGAGGTCCCAGGCCGCCGGCACGCTCAGGTTGTCCACGGTGAGCACGGTCCGCACCGACGGCAGCCCGGCGACCAGCTCGGCCACCGTCGCCCGCCGGTCGTACGGCTTGCCACCGAAGCGATAGCCGTCGGCGGCGATGAGCACCACCGGCTGGGCCTGCTCGAGCCGGGCCAGCACGCTCGGCGTGCCGAAGTCCGGCGACGCGACCGTCCACACCGCACCGACGGCGGCCGTGGCCAGCAGCGCGACGACCGCCGCGGCGACGTTCGGCAGGTAGCCGGCGACCCGGTCACCCGGGCCGACGTCGAGCCGGCGCAGCGTCGCGGCGACCGCGGCGACCTGCCGGCGCAGCTCGCCGTAGGTCACCTCGACGGGGGTGTTGAGCCCGGTCCCGCTCTCGCCGACGAGCACCAGGGCGGTGTCGTCGTCCGCCCCGGCGGCCAGGCAGCGCTCGGCGAAGTTGACCCGCGCGCCCGGGAACCAGACCGCGCCCGGCATCCGGTCGTCGGCCAGCACGGCCTCGTACGAGGACACGGCGTCCAGGCCGAAGTGGTCCCATACGCTTGCCCAGAAGCCGTCCAGGTCGTCGACGCTCCACTGCCAGAGCTCGCCGTACGAGTCGAAGCGGCGGCCGGTGCGCTCCGCCAGGCGGCGCAGGTAGCGGGTCATCTCCGCCCGCGCGAGGCTCTCCGGCGTCGGCACCCACAGCGGTTCGCTCATGGACCCTTTCTACCGTGCACCCGGAGCACCCGACCGCCCGGAGCCGAGCGCCCCGGGCGGTCGTGCGTCCGGCTAACCGCCGGCGGTGGGAGCGCGGTGCGGGTCCTCGCCCGCGGCCTCGTGCCGGGCCTCGCCGGCGTGACCGTCGACCGGGACGCGGACCTCGCCCTCGTGGCCGTCGGCGGTGTGCCGGCCCCGCTGGCTCGCGTCCGGGTCGAGCGCGACCTCCCCGTCCGGGTACTTCCCGTCCGGGTACGTCCCGTCCCGGACGGGCCGGCCGTCCCGGCCGTTCGGGCCGTTCGGGCCGTTTCGGGCCGTTCCGGCCGGCCTCGGCGAGACCGGCGGTCCCGGCGGCGGCCCCCGTGTGGACGGGGTTGGCGTCGGCCAGCGCGGCGACCGCCACCGGGGGCGCCCCGGCGCCGGCGGCCGCGGACTCCGCCGCGTACTCCGCCTCGGCCTCGGACTCCGCCTCCGCCTCGGCCGCGCGGGCCTGGGAGGCCGACCGGTCGGCCAGCGGGATCTCCGGGAGCAGCAGGACCACCACGAACCCGACCACCATGATCGCCGCGCCCATCAGGAACACCAGCGACATCGAGTCGGAGAACCCGACCTTGAACGGGTGCGCGATGACCGAGTCGAGCCGGGAGATGAACGACGTGTCGTTCAGGTCGGAGTTGCCCTGCCGGGCCGCCTGCAGCGTCGCCGCCTGGTCCGGGTGTGCGGCCAGCGCCGCCTGGAACGAGGCCGTGCCCTGCACCGAGCGGAACGCGTCGGCGATCTTGCCGGGCAGGTTGGTCAGCAGCACCGACAGGAAGATGGCGGTGCCGAGCGTGCCGCCCATCTGCCGGAAGAACGTCACCGACGAGGTCGCGACGCCGATCTCGTTCGGGGACACCGCGTTCTGGATGGCCAGGATGATCGGCTGCATGTTGCCGCCGAGGCCGAGGCCGACGATCGGCATGATCAGCGCGGTCTGCCACAGTGGCGTGTCGGCCCCGATCAGCGAGAAGAGGAACAGCCCGACGACCATGAGCCCGGTGCCGATGATCGGGAAGATCTTGTAGCGCCCGGTCCGGGAGATCGTCTGGCCGGAGATCACCGAGCCGGCCATGATGCCGAGCACCAGTGGGAGCGTGGCCAGGCCGGCGCCGGTCGGCGAGTAGCCCTTGACGATCTGCAGGTAGAGCGGCAGCACCAGGATCGCGCCGAACATGCCCATGCCGATGATCACGCTGGTCAGGCTGGCCACGCTGAACGTCCGGTTGCGGAACATCCGCAGCGGGATCAGCGCGTCGTCCCCGCACATCCGCTCGGCCAGGTAGAACAGCACCAGCCCGACGACGCCCAGGCCGTAGCAGATCAGGCTGCGGGTGGAGGACCAGCCCCAGATGCGGCCCTGCTCGGCGACGATCAGCACCGGCACCAGGCCGATGATCAGTGCGACCGCACCCTGCCAGTCGATGCGGTGGTCGCGGCGGGTGTGCGGGATGTGCAGCACCCGGTTGACCACGGCCAGCGCGGCCAGCCCGATCGGCACGTTGATGTAGAAGATCCAGCGCCAGCCGGAGATGCCGAGAATGCTGCTCGTGCCGGCGAACAGTCCGCCGAGCACCGGGCCGAGCACGCTCGAGGTGCCGAAGACGGCCAGGAAGTAGCCCTGGTAGCGGGCCCGCTGCCGCGGCGGGACGATGTCGCCGATGATCGCCAGCGCCATCGAGAACAGGCCGCCGGCGCCGATGCCCTGGATCGCCCGGAACGCGGCCAGCTCGTACATGGAGCGGGACAGGCCGCACAGCGCGGAGCCGGCGATGAAGACCGAGATCGCGAAGAGGAAGAACGGCTTGCGGCCGTAGATGTCCGACAGCTTGCCGTACAGCGGGGTGGAGATCGTCGAGGTGATGAGGAACGCGGTCGTGGCCCACGCCTGCAGCGAGAAGCCGTTGAGGTCGTCGGCGATCGTCCGGATGGCGGTGGAGACCACGGTCTGGTCCAGCGCCGCCAGGAACATCCCCATCATCAGGCCGATGAGGATCATCACGATCTGCCGGTGGGTGAAGCCGCCGTCGCTCTGCGCCGACGTGGCGCTGCGGGTGGCCGGGGTGGTCATGCGCGCTCCTGCTCTGCGCCGGCTGGCGTACCAGCGGCGATGGTCGTCAACATGTGGGTCGGTAGCGGCCGGGTCAGCGGCCGGTACGCGGCGCCGAGGGCGCCGTTGAAGCGGCTGAGCAGGGACGCGAACGTGTCCAGCTCGGTGTCGGTCCAACCGGCGACGGCGGCGGCGAGCATCTCGCGGCGCAGGGTGCGCACCCGCTCGCAGACCTCGCGGCCGGCGGCGGTGATGGCCAGCAGGCTGGCCCGCCCGTCCGACGGGTCGGGCTCGCGGCGCACCAGCTCGCGCCGGACGAGCTCGGCCACCTGCCGGCTGACCGTGGACGGGTCGGTGTGGGACTGCTCCGCGAGCGCGCCGGGGCGCAGCGGACCCTGCATCAACGGGAACAGCAGCAGCATCGCCGACCGGTCGTGTCCCACGCCGGCGCCGCCCTCGCGGGCCGCCGCGGTCTTCACGGGATGGATGAGCCGCAGCAGCGTGCTCACCTCGGTGGCGAGCTGCTCTTCGGTCGCGGCCCGGTCCATGATTACCCAGGGTAGAACTGTTTGCATGACGCAACCAACTTAAAATCCGTCCCAAGTCGGGTGCGCGGTCAGGTCAGAGCCGACGGGGCCGCTCGGCGGTCCCGGCCAGGGCGGTCCGGTCTACCGAAGCAGTCCTGGATGACCGGGGCGAGGATCGCCACGATCTCCTCGTCCGGGGCCGAGGCGAGCGGTTCGACCTGCAGGACGTACCGCAGCAGCAGTACCCCGACCGCCTGCCCGGCGGCGGCCGAGATGCGCAGCGGGGACGCCCCGGTCGCCTCGCCGATCCGGCGGAACAGCACCGAGCCGAGCAGGTCCCGCAGCATGGCCGCGGCCCGCTCGTTGCCGGTCGAGGACCGCAGCAGGGCGAGCAGCGGCGCCCGGCTGGTCGGGTCGCCCCAGATCGAGAGCAGGAAGCGGGCCATCCGCTCGCCCAGGCGCTCCGGCGGCCCCTGCAGCAGCGCCGGCAGGACCGCGACCGGGTCGACCGGGAAGTCGACCGCGGCCACGAAGATCTGTTCCTTCGTCCCGAAGAAGTGGTGCACCAGGCCCTGGTTGACGCCGGCTGCGGCGGCGATCGCCCGGATCGTGGTGCCGTCGTAGCCCTGCTCGCCGAACAGCCGGCGGGCGGCGGCGAGGATCCCGGCCCGCGTGACGGTCGGTCCCGGGCGTCGGCCCGTTCGCGCCATCGGCGTCCTCCAGTCGTCCCGGCGCGGTCAGCCGGACTGCCGCCGGAGCGTCGCCGCGCCGAGCCCGAGGGCCAGCAGGGACGCCCCGGCGACGACGACGATGTCCCGCCAGACCAGGCCCGTACCGCCGGTGGACGC
Organism: uncultured Actinomycetota bacterium; assembly: GCA_963803135.1. Classification (GTDB taxonomy): domain Bacteria; phylum Actinomycetota; class Actinomycetes; order Mycobacteriales; family CADCTP01; genus CADCTP01. The sequence continues at coordinate 656,614 of CAWDLH010000003.1, forward strand.
GGCCACCCGGTGCATCGCGTCGACCGCGTACGACAGCGGCAGCACGTTGGAGATCCACTCCAGCACCTGCGCCATGTCCTCCCGGGCGATGAACAACCCGCACAGCAACGCCTGCGGCACCACGACGACCGCGAGGAACTGGACGGCCTGGAACTCCGTGCGGGCGTACGCGCTGACCGCGAGCCCGAGCGCGGTGCCGAGCAGCGCGTCCAGCACGGCGATGAGCAGCAGCAGCCAGACCGAGCCGGTCACGGTCAGCCCGAGCAGACCCACGGTGACCGCGGTGACGAGCCCGACCTGGACCAGGCCGACCAGACCGAAGGCGATGCCGTACCCGAACAGGAAGTCCAGCCGCCCCATCGGCATCGTCATCAGCCGCTCCAGCGTGCCGCTGCGCCGCTCCCGCTGCGTCGTCACGGCGGTGACCAGGAACATCACGAAGAACGGGAAGATCCCCAGCAGCGCCGGCGCGATCGTGTCGAAGCGCGGGCCGGAGTCGAAGACGTAGCGCAGGATCACCATCAGCACGGTCGGGAACACCAGCAGCAACGCGGCCGTGCGGTGGTCGTGCCGGAGCTGGTCGAGCACCCGGCGGGCGGTCGCGAGGGTCACGGTGGGGCTCACGCCGGCACCTCCTCGGGCCGGTCCTGGACGAGCCGGATGAACGCGCCCTCGGTGTCGGCGGCGCCGGTGCGGCGGATCAGCTCGGCCGGGCTGTCCTGGGCCAGCACGCCGCCGTCCCGCATCAGCATCAGCTGGTCGCAGCGGGCGGCCTCGTCCATGACGTGGCTGGAGATCAGCATGGTGACGCCGTCGTCGGCCAGCCGGTGGAACAGGTCCCAGAGCTCTCCGCGCAGCACCGGGTCGAGGCCGACGGTCGGCTCGTCCAGCACCAGCAGCCGGCTGGCGCCGAGCAGCGCGACCGCGAGGCTGGCCCGGCTGAGCTCGCCGCCGGACAGGTCGCCGGCCGGCCGGTGCGCGTAGTGGCCCAGGCCGACCAGGTCGAGGACCCGGGCCGGGTCGGCCGCGCTGTCGCCGCGGACGGCCGCGAAATAGCGCAGGTTCTCGGTCAGCGTCAGGTCGAGGTAGACCGCCGGCGCCTGGGTGGCATAGCCGACCTGCCGGCGCAGCGGCGCGCTGCCCGCGGGATGGCCGAGCACGGTCACCCGGCCGGCGGCGATCCGCTGCACCCCGACGATCGCTCGCATCAGCGTCGTCTTGCCGGAGCCGCTCGGGCCGAGCAGCCCGGTGATCACACCGGCCGGCAGCACCGCGTCGATGCCACGCAGCACCTCCTGGCCGCCGCGAACCACGCGCAGGCCGGCCATCTCCACCGGCGAACTAGTCATGTGACTAATTACGCCCCCGGTGCGATCGGGCGTCAAGACTGAGTAGGGTCGCCGGCCGTGACGAGTGCTGATCTCCTCGCGGACGCCTTCGACCGGATCAACGGTGTCGTCGGCCGGGCCCTGGACGGGCTGACCGACGACCAGCTCGCCGAGCGGCCCGGCCCGGTGGCCAACTCCGTCGCCTGGCTGGTCTGGCACCTGACCCGGATCCAGGACGACCACGTCTGCCATGTGGCCGGCGTCGAGCAGGCCTGGACCGCGCAGGGCTGGTACGAGCGGTTCGGCGTGCCCTTCTCGGCCCACGACCACGGCTACGGCCACAGCTCCGACCAGGTCGCCGAGGTGCGGGTGCCCGGCGAGCTGCTGCGCGGCTACCACGAGGCCGTGCACGCCCGGACGGTCGAGTACGTCACGACCATCCGCGACGCCGACCTCGACCGGGTCGTGGACACCAACTGGGACCCGCCGGTGACCCTCGGGGTGCGGCTGGTCAGCGTGATCTCCGACGACCTGCAGCACGCCGGGCAGGCCGCGTACGTCCGGGGCGTGCTGCTCAACCGCTGAGCCGAGCACGGGCCCCGCCGCGCCGGGCAGACTGCGGTCATGGCGGTCTACGTGTTCGACGTGAACGAGACGCTGTCGGACCTCGGCCCGATGGGCACCCGGTTCGCCGAGGTCGGCCTGCCGCCGACCGCGGCGCAGCTGTGGTTCGCCGGGCTGCTGCGGGACGGGATCGGGGTGGCCGCGGCCGGCGGGCTGGTCCGGTTCGCGGACGTTGCCCGCGGCGTGCTGGCGCCGATGCTGCCGGGCGACCCGGACGCCGTCGAGCACGTCCTGGCCGGGTTCCAGGAGCTGCCGGTGCACCCGGACGTGCCGGGCGGGATCCGGGCGCTGCGGGCGGCCGGGCACCGGCTGGCGACGCTGAGCAACGGCGCGGCCGCGGTCGCCGACGGGCTGCTGAGCCGGGCCGGGATCCGCGACCAGTTCGAGGCGTTGCTGTCGGTGGAGGACGCCGGCGCCTGGAAGCCGGCCCGGGCCGCGTACGTCTACGCCGCCGACCGGCTCGGGATCCCGCCGGCCGAGGCGACGCTGGTCGCGGTGCACCCGTGGGACGTCGACGGCGCCGCCCGGGCCGGGCTGCGGACGGCGTGGGTCAACCGCACCGGCGCGGCGTACCCGACCCACCTCATCCCGCCGGGGCGCACCGTGACCACCGTCGGCGAGCTGGCCTGAGCGCGGTCCGGTCAGCGCTGCCAGTCGGCCGGGTCGACGTCGGCGATGGTCTGGGAGAAGGTCCAGGTGTGGCCGACCGGGTCGGTCGCCGTGTACTGCCGCTCCCCGAACGGGAAGTCGGTCGGCTCGGCGACGATCGTCGCTCCGGCGGCGCGGGCCCGGGCACAGTGCGCGTCCGCGTCCTCGACCCTGACCATCACGTTCGCCGGCGACACCGGGCCGCGGGCGAGCACCAGCGAGCCCGACCCGTACGAGAGCTGGACCCGGTGGCCCCCGATCGCCAGCCGCTCCAGGAAGCCGAACGCCTCCCGCAGCCAGGCGCTCTCCGCGACCACGTCCGGGCAGCCGAGCACGGGGATCACCGCGGACGGCGGCATCGAGCGGTTGTCCAGCATCCGCACATCCTGGCCCATCGGCGGGCCGGCGTCGGACGTCTTCGAGGAGGGTGGGAACTCCGAGCAGCTGTCCCCGGAACTCTGACACCCTCGTGGCGTGGAGATCACGCATCCGGACCAGGAGCTGTTCGACGGGGCCGGCGCGACCAAGCGGGAGCTCGCCGACTACCTCGCTGCGGTGGCCGACCGGATCCTGCCCGAGCTCGCCGGCCGGCCGCTGTCGGTGGTCCGGGTCCGCCCCGGCCAGGACCCGTTCATGCAGAAGAACCTGCCCGGGTACGCGCCGGGCTGGATCCGTCGGACGCAGGTCTGGGCCGAGCGCTCCCGCCGCGAGATCACCTACGCGCTGTGCGACGACGAGCGGACCCTGCTCTGGTTCGCCAACCAGCGGGCCGTCGAGTACCACCCCACGCTGACCCGGGTCGACCAGCCGGACCCGCCGATCACGATGGTGATGGACCTCGACCCGCCGGAGGGCGCCGGGTTCGCGGCGGTGACCGCGGCCGCGCAGCTGGTCCGCCGGGCGCTGGCGGACGCCGGCATGGCCGGCGCGGTGAAGACCAGCGGGTCGAAGGGTGTGCACGTGATCATCCCGGTCGCCGGCGGCACGCCGCTGGACGAGGTGGCCGCCGCGACCCGGGCGCTGGCGGCGCGGGCGGAGCGGCTCGATCCGGAGCTGGCCACGACCGCGTTCGTCAAGGACCGGCGGGAGGGCAAGGTCTTCCTCGACTCGACCAGGGCCGGCGGCGCCACCGTGGTCGCCGCGTACAGCCCACGGGTGCGGCCGGGCGTGCCGGTCTCGTTCCCGGTCGGCTGGGACGAGCTGGACGGGATTGATCCGCGGTCGTTCACGGTTCGCACCGCTGTCGAGGCACTGCGGACCCGGCCGGACTGGGCGTCACTCCTGCCCGAGCCGCAGCGGCTCGACGCCGGGCTGGTCGAGGAGGGTCGGGAGATCCCGATCGCCCGGGTGCAGGCGATGCACGAAGGCAAGCGCCGGGCACGGGCCCGGCGCGCGGAGTCCGAAGGGACCTAGGTTGTCGAAGGTCTGGTTCATCACCGGCACGTCGAAGGGTTTCGGCCGGGAGTGGGCGATCGCCGCGCTGGAGCGCGGCGACACGGTGGCCGCCACCGCCCGCGACACCGGCACGCTCAAGGACCTGGTGGAGCGCTACGGCGACGCGATCCTGCCGATCGAGCTCGACGTCACCGACCGGGCGGCGGACTTCGCCGCGGTCGCACGGGCGCACGAGCGCTTCGGCCGGCTCGACGTCGTCGTGAACAACGCCGGCTACGGCCACTTCGGCTTCGTCGAGGAGATCACCGAGCAGGAGGCGAGGGCGCAGCTGGAGACCAACCTGTTCGGTGCGCTCTGGGTGACCCAGGCCGCGCTGCCGATCATGCGGGAGCAGGGCAGCGGGCACGTCATCCAGGTGTCCTCGATCGGCGGCATCTCCGCCTTCCCGTGGGTCGGGATCTACCACGCCTCCAAGTGGGCGCTGGAGGGGATCACCCAGGCGCTGGCGCAGGAGGTCGAGCAGTTCGGCATCCGGGTCACCGCGGTCGAGCCGGGGGCGTACGCCACCGACTGGGCCGGGCCGTCCGGGCAGTTCTCCGAGCGGCTGCCCGCGTACGAGGCGTACTACGACCAGGTGCAGGAGGCGCGCCGGCAGCGGGCCGGCGTGCCCGGCGACCCGGCCGCGACCCGGGCGGCGATCCTGGCGGTGGTCGACGCCGAGCCGCCGCCGCGGCGGATCTTCCTCGGCGGCGCGCCGCTCGGGATCGCCACCGCGGACTACGAGTCCAGGCTGGCGACCTGGCGGGAGTGGCAGCCGGTCTCGGAGGCCGCCCAGGGCTGACCTGCCCGCTCCGGCGGCGCGGGGAGAAGGTCGGTGTCAGTGTCCCCGGCGGGCCGAGCCGAGGTCCCCGGCCTCGTGCTCGGCGGAGTGCGGGCGGCCGCCGGCCTCCTCGGCCAGCTCCTGCAGGTCCGGCAGCGGCTCGGCCAGCAGCGGCGAGTGCGCCAGCACGTACACCCCGACGCAGACCAGCGCGGCCCCGACGGCCATCCCGGCCAGCCCGCCGGCGGTGCTCGGCAACGCCTCGCTGAAGCCGATCACCGCGAGCATGGTGCCGATCAGCGGGTTCGTGATGGTCAGGGCGGTGGCCGCCACCGGCAGCCGCCCGGAGGTGAACGCGATCTGCTGCAGCGCGACGCCGGCCGCCGTCCCGAGCGCAAGGGCGTATCCGGGCCAGTCGGTCGCGGTGTAGACCAGTCCATGCTTGAGGAGGTCGTCGGAGGTGAGCTTGATCATGCTCGCGGTTGCCGCCAGCGACACCCCGGCCGCGCTGGCCAGCAGGGTGGCCCGGATTGGCCCGCTGCGCAGCGCACCGGCCGCGGCGAGCACCAGGACCAGCCCGGCCAGCGCGAACAGCAGGAGCAGCAGCCGCCCCCGGTGCGCCTGGGTCGCGCCCGGCGCCACGCCGCGGACGGCCAGGAACACGGCCAGGCCCACGGCGATCGTGCCGGCGCCGAGCCAGTCGCGCAGCCGCGGGCGCACCGCCGAGCCGATCCCGGCCAGCGGCAGCGTGAAGATCAACGTGGTGACCTGCAGCGACTGGACCACCGACACCGAGCCGAGGTTGAGCGCCGCGGCCTGCACGAAGAACGCCGTCGTGCCGAGCGCCCAGCCGAAGAACCAGATCCGGTCCCGGGCCAGCCGGCGCAGCGCCCGGCCGGCCGCCCCGGCCTCGGCCAGCAGCCGGGCCGAGCGGTCCTCGGCGTCCAGGTCGACGGTCTGCGCGTTCCGCCATGCGGCCCGCTGCTGGAGGTACTCGGACAGCGCGTACAGGAACGCGGCGACCACCGCGAGGAGGATGACGATCGCCAGCACACCTCAGAGTCTCCTCAAAATTTCCGATCCGCGCTGCGCCGGGTGCGTCACACGGCGTTTCGCGCCCGGTCGGGAAGATTTGTCGGAGCGGCGGAGTAAGCAGGGTTGATGGCGAACGTGGGTGCCGTGCCGAGCCGACCCCGGGTGCGGGTCGAGCTGGCGCTCGGCCTGCTCGTCTTCGCCTACTACCTGGTCGTCTCGACCCTGGGCGGCCCTGGCCGGGAGGCTCGGGCGATCCGGCACGCCGAGGCCGTGTACGACGTGGAGCAGGGGCTCTGGCTCGACGTCGAGCCCTGGTTCAACGGCGCCCTCGACCCGCACCGCGCGCTCGTGACGCTGGCCAACTACGAGTACGCCACGACGTACGTGATCAGCGCGCTGGCGCTGATCATCTGGCTGCTGGTCCGCCGGCCCGAGCAGTACCGGGCCGCCCGCAACTCGTTCGTGCTGCTCAACGTCGTCGCGATCACCTGCTTCGCGCTGTGCCCGACCGCGCCGCCGCGGCTCGTGCCCGGGCAGGGCTTCGTCGACACGGTCCGGCTGGGCCAGACCTGGGGCTCGTGGGGCTCGCCGGTCGGCGACCACGCCAACCAGCTGGCCGCGATGCCCTCGCTGCACTTCGCCTGGGCGGTCTGGGTGAGCGTCGTGCTGGCCTGGATGGGGCATCGCTGGTGGCTGCAGGGGGTCAGCGCGGTGCACGTGGCGGCGACGTTCGTGGTGATCGTCGCGACCGGCAACCACTACGTGCTGGACGCGGTGGCCGGGTTCCTGCTGGCCCTGGCCTGCGTCGCGATGGTCGGCCGGCCGCAGCCGGGGACGGTGCCGGTGCCGGCGCCGGACGCGTTCTTCCTGCACGTCGAGACGCCGGCCGCGCCGCAGGTGGTCGGCGGCGCGGTGCTGCTGGCCGGCCCGCCGTCGCTGGCCGTGCTCGAGGAGGTGCACCGGGAGGCGCTGACCGAGCTGCCGCACTTCGACCAGCGGCTGACCCGCAGGTCGGTGCTGCATCATTGGCGCTGGCAGCGGGTGGACGAGCTGGACTGGTCCTGGCACGTGGTCGACGCCCGCACCCTCGGGCTGGGCGGGCTGACCCTGGACCAGCTGCTCGGCCGGCTGGCGGCGATGCCGCTGCCGCGGGACCGGCCGCTGTGGCGGATGGTCGGCGCGGAGCTGCCGGACGGGCGCGGGGCGGCGATCCTGCTCGCCCACCACGTCTGCGCGGACGGCGTCGGGCTGGTCACCGGTGCGCTGTCGATCTTTCGGCCGCGGTTCGAGGCGCACGGGCTGCTCGGCCCGGTCGCACCGGCGCCGGGACCGCTGCGCACGGCCGGCGGGCTCGGTGGCCTGGCCACGGACACGGTCCGCGGCCGGGGGCGGATGCGGTTCCCGACCGGGCACGGGCACGAGGTCGGCACGCTGCAACTCCCGCTGGCCCAGGTCCGGGCGGCGGCCCGACGGCACCGGGCCGGCGTGCCCGACCTGCTGCTCTCCCTGCTGGCCGGCGCGCTCGGCACGGTGACCGGCCGGTCCGGGCTGTTGCGGGTGTCGATGCCGCTGACCACCCGCCAGGCCGGCGGCCCGGTCGAGGGCAACCGGACCGGGACGATCCTGGTCGACGTGCCGGTCGCGCCCGGGGCGCGGCCGGTGCCGGCCGAGCTGGCCGGGCAGGTCGGCGCGCTCGTCGACAGCGGCCGCCCGGCCGCGGCCCAGGCCGTGCAGCGGCTGCTCGGGGTGCTGCCCGCGCCGCTGCACCGGCTGGTCGCCCTGGCCGTGTACGGGCGGGGCACGTTCGGCGCGATCGTGTCCTGCATGCCCGGCCCGCGCGCGCGGCTGACGCTCGGCGGGCCGCCGGTCGAGGCGGTGTTCCCGCTGGTGCCGCTGGCGCCGGGGACCGCGGTCGCGGTCGGCACGCTGACCTGGAACGGGCGGCTGTGCGTCGGGATCGAGACCGACCCGGCGCTGGTGCCGGCCACCGTGCTGGCCGCCGCCGTCGAGACCGAGTTCGCCGCGGTGATCGCGCAGCCGGCCGGCACCGGTCCGGCCGCGGCGGCCACCGGAGACGATCGCGACAGCCCGATGGCCCCCGCCTGAGCCCGACGGCGGGTCGCGCTGCCGGTCAGGGCCGGGTCGCGGGGTCGGCCGCTCAGAGGGTCGGGTCGCGGGGTGGGCCCCAGGCGAGCGCGAGGGTCAGCCGCAGCCGGGTGTCCGGGTCGGCGTCCAGGTCCGGCCCGAACAGCGTCCGCAGCTGCTTGAGCCGGTAGCGCACGGTCTGGGGATGGATGTGCAGCTCGGCCGCCACCATGGCCCGGTCGCCGCCGTGCCGCAGCCAGGCGGCGAGCGTGTGCTCCAGCCGCGCCCGCGGGCCCGGACCGCAGCCGTCCAGCGGAGCCAGCGCGCGCCGGCGCAACGCGGCCAGCAGGTCCCGGTCGCGGTGCACGATGATCGTGTCGAGATGCTCATCCACGAACAACGGATCGCCGGAGAGCACGCCATCGCGGCGGAGCCGTACCGCGGTCTCGGTGATCCGCACCGCGCCGGGCAGATGATCGAGCGGCGCCGTCGGCCCGACCACCGCGGGCACGCCGGACAGCGTGGACGCCAACCGGTCCCGCTGCCCGGGGCCGGCCGAGTCCGGCACGATCGCCCCCAGCATGCTGCCCCACCGCACCGGCAGGCAGTCCGGTCCGAGCCGGCGGACGGCGACCGGCGCGGCCGGGTCGTCGGCGTCGACGAGCACCAGCGCCGCCGAGCCCGGCAGCCGCCAGCGGCAGGCCTCGGCCAGCTCCCGGACCGCGGCCGTGCTCGACCGGTCGGCCATCAGCAGCTCGGCCAGCTCCTCCCGCTGCCGCTCCCGGCTGGAGGCCTGCTCGGTGTGCTCGGCCACGTAGCCGTCGGCGGTGGCCGAGGCCAGCGCGTCGACCAGCACGAACATCTCGTCGGCGAGCGCGGCGAGGGTCTCGGCGGACGCCCCGGCCGCGGTGGCGATCCGGCCGAGATGCCGCCAGCCGACCCTGGCCGCCACCCGGTACGCGGCGAGCAGGTCGGACAGGTGCCGGCCCTCCCGGTACTGCGCGGCGCCCACCTCGGTGAACAGCAGCGTCACCAGCTCCGGCAACGGCTCGGCCAGCTGGTCGACGGACTCGCCGGCCTCGGCCCGGGCGACCAGCTCGAGCGTCGGCCCCTCGATCGCGCCGAGCACCTCGGGCCGGTCCTCGTCGAGGAACCGCGCGAACGCCGGCCACTTGTCCCGGAACAGCATTGCGATCTCGTCGAGCGCGTCGGGAAGCCCGGCCGCGAGCGCGGAGCCGAGCTTGCTGGGGACGAGGGACGGTTCCAGTCGTCGGTCTCCCACGATCGGCGGAATGCGTATCGAACCCGAGGTTATGCCCGACGCCGCGAAATTTGTCACCAGGACGCAAACACCGTAGTCCACCCTGGTCGTCCAGGAGTAGAGAAGATCGGCGCCGGTGAGGAGTCTCGGGAGCGTGGAGGCGGAGCGGGTGGTTGAGGGTCGGGCCCACCCGGGGTCACGCTCGGCCCGGCTGCGCCGGGCGGAGTCGGCGGAAAACTTCCCGGTCGCGCTGCGCGTCCTGCCGAGCGCGGTCCGCGGTCACCTCCGGGCCGTGTACGACGTGGTCCGGGTCATCGACAACCTCGGCGACGACCCCGGTACGCCGGCCGACCGGCTGGCCGCGCTGGAGGCGTTCGGCGCCGACCTGGCCACGGTGTGGACGACCGGGCGGCCGCGCGACCCGGTGCTCGTCGCGCTGGTCGGCACGGTCCGCGCGGTCGGCCTGGACCATCGCGATCTCGCCGCGCTCGTCGCGGCCAACATGCAGGACCAGCGGATCAGCCGCTACCGGACGTACGAGCAGCTGCGGGGCTACTGCGCGCTGTCGGCCGCGCCGATCGGCCGGCTGGTGCTGCAGGTCTTCGGCGTCTCGACGCCGGCCCGGGTGGCGCTGTCCGACCAGGTCTGCGACGCGCTGCAGCAGCTCGAGCACTGGCAGGACGTGGCCGAGGACCTCCACCGCGGCCGGGTCTACCTGCCGGCCGAGGACCTGGAGCGGTTCGGGGTCACCGAGGCCGACCTGGCCGCGCCGGCGTCCGCGCCCGCCGTCCGCCGGCTGCTCGGGTTCGAGACCGCCCGGGCCAGGGCGCTGCTGGTGGCCGGCGCGCCGATCGTCGGCACGCTGGGCGGCTGGGCCCGGGTCGCCGTGGCCGGGTACGTGGCCGGCGGGCTGGCCGCGGCCGACGCGCTGGCCCGCCCCGGCGCCGACCCGCTCGCCGCCACCCCGACCGCGTCGAAGGCCCGCACCGCGCGGCACGCGGTCGCCGTCCTGGCCCGGGGGAGGGCCGCGTGACCCGGTCCCGGCCGGCGCCAGGGTCGACGCCGGTGCAGGACGCGTACGAGGTCTGCGCCGCGATCACGAAGACCCGGGCCGCGAACTTCTCCTACGGGATCCGGCTGCTGCCGGCGTACAAGCGCGACGCGCTCTCGGCCGTGTACGCGCTGGCCCGGCGGATCGACGACATCGCCGACGGCGAGCAGGTGCCGGCTGCGCAGCGGGCGGAGGAGCTCGACCGGCTGCGCGAGGCGATCGCCGCTCCGCCGCCGGCCGACGACCCGGTGCTGGTCGCGGTCGACGACGCCGCCGGCCGGCTGCCGATCCCGATGGGCGCGTTCGGCGAGCTGATCGACGGCGCCCGGATGGACGTGACCGGCCGGCGCTACCAGACCTTCGCCGAGCTGGAGACGTACTGCCGGTGCGTGGCCGGCGCGGTCGGGCGGCTGTGCCTCGGCGTGTTCGGTTCCCGGCCGGACCCGCACGCGCCGGGCTACGCAGACGATCTCGGCATCGCCCTGCAGCAGGCCAACATCCTGCGCGACCTGCGCGAGGACCTGCTCAACGGCCGGGTCTACGTGCCGGTCGAGGACCTGGACCGGTTCGGCGTGACGCTGCGGATCGAGGGTGGCCGGCTGGCCGACCCGGACGGGTCGCTGGCCCGGCTGATCCGGTTCTCGGCCGACCGGGCCCGGTCCTGGTTCGGCGACGGCGAGCGGCTGATCCCGTTGCTGGACTGGCGCAGCGCCGCCTCCGCCCGCGCGATGGCCGGGATCTACGCGACCCTCCTCGACCGCATCGCCGCCGACCCGTCGCTCGTGTACGGCGGCCGGCTGTCGCTGCCGGTCCGGCAGAAGGCCGCGATCGCCGCCAGGGCCCTGTCGGGGCTGGGCCGGTGACCCGGGTCGGCGTGGTCGGCGGCGGGCTGGCCGGGATCACCGCGGCGCTCGATCTGGCCGCGGCCGGCCGCGAGGTCGAGCTGCTCGAGTCGCGCCCCTGGCTCGGCGGGCTGGCCTCGTCGTTCCGCCGCGGCGAGCTGACCGTGGACACCGGGCAGCACGTGTTCCTGCGCTGCTGCACCGCGTACCGCGGGCTGCTGGACCGGCTCGGGGTGACCGGGCTGACCACGCTGCAGCCGCGGCTGGACATCCCGGTGCTGCGCCCGGGAGCGCGGCCGGCCCGGTTGCGCCGCGACCCGTTGCCGGCGCCGCTGCACCTGGCCCGCGCGCTGCTCGGCTACCGGGTGCTGCACCCGGCCGAGCGGCTCGCCGCGGCCCGGGCCACGCTCGCGCTGGGGTCGGTCGACCCGGCCGACCCGGCCGCCGACGCGGTGACGTTCGGCAGCTGGCTGGCCGCCCACGGCCAGGGTCCGCGCGCGGTCGCCGGGCTGTTCGACCTGATCGGCGTGGCGACGCTGAACCTGCCGGCCGCGGAGGCCACCCTGTCGCTCGCGGCGAAGGTCTTCCGCACCGGGCTGCTGGACGACCCGTCGGCCGGCGACCTCGGCTGGTCGCGGGTTCCCCTCGGCCGACTGCACTCCGAGGCGACCGCGGCGGCGCTGGCCGCGGCCGGGGTGACGGTGCGGCACTCTGCCCGGGTCCGCGCGCTGGACCGAACTGGAGAGGAGTGGCGGTTGGTGCTCGACAGCGATTCGATCGCGGTGAACCAGGTGGTCCTGGCCGTGCCGCCGCCGGCGGCCGAGGCACTGCTGCCCGGGGGTGGCACGCACGCGCCGGCCGGCTGGTCGCAGCGGCTCGGCGCCTCCCCGATCGTCAACGTGCACGTCCGGTACGACCGGCCGGTCACCAAGCACGCCTTCTTCGCCGCCGTCGGGTCCCCGGTGCAGTGGGCCTTCGACCGGACCTGGGGGAGCGGCGCCGGCACCGGGCAATACCTGGCCGTGTCGCTGTCCGCGGCCGGCCGGGAGGTGGACGAGCGGGCGGCCGACGTCGTCGCCGAGATCGTGCCGGCGCTGGCCGCGATGCTGCCGGCGGCGCGCGACGCGACGGTCCTGGACAGCTGGGTCACCCGGGAGCGGACCGCGACGTTCCGGCAGGCGCCGGGCAGCGCGGCGCTCCGCCCGCCGGCCGACTCGACCGTGCCCGGGATCGCGCTCGCCGGGGCGTGGACCGACACCGGCTGGCCGGCGACGATGGAGAGCGCGGTGCGGTCCGGGCACGCCGCCGCCGAGGTCCTGCTGGCGCAGCCGGCCGCCGCCGGGGTGGCGCAGTGACCGCCGTGGCCGAGCTGGTGAGCGTCGGCCCCGCGCTGCGGGCGGCGGTGGACCGGCTGGAGCCGAGCACCTGGGCCGTCGCCGCATACCACTTCGGCTGGGTGGACGCGGCCGGCCGGTCGGGCGGCGCCGACTTCACCGGCGGCGGCAAGGGCGTGCGGGCGCGGCTGGCGCTGCTGTCCGCGCGGGCGGCGGGCGCGCCGGCCGAGGTCGGGCTGCCCGGGGCGGTCGCGGTCGAGCTGCTGCACAACTTCTCGCTCGTGCACGACGACGTGATGGACGGCGACCTGCAGCGCCGGCACCGGCGCACGGTCTGGGCCGTCTTCGGCGTGCCGGCCGCGATCCTCACCGGCAGCGCGCTGCAGTCGCTGGCGCTCGAGGTCGTGCTCGACCCGCCGACGCCGACCGGCGCGGCCGCGGCCGACCTGCTCGGCCGGACGACCAGGGCGCTGATCGGCGGCCAGTTCGAGGACCTCGCGTTCGAGCGGCGGGACTCGGTGACCGTGGCCGAGTGCCTCGAGATGGCCGCCGGCAAGACCGGCGCGCTGGTGTCGTGCAGCGCCACGGTCGGCGCGGTGCTGGCCGGGGCGCCGGCGGAGACGGTCGCCGCGCTGGAGGCGTACGGGGAGCGGGTCGGCCTGGCCTTCCAGCTCGAGGACGACCTGCTCGGCATCTGGGGCGACCCGGCGGTGACCGGCAAGCCGGCGCTGGCCGACCTGCGGGCCAGGAAGAAGTCGCTGCCGGTCGCGGCCGCGCTGGCCACCGGCGGCCCGGCGGCCGCCCGGCTGCGGGACTGGCTGACCACCCCGGCCCCGCCGGCCGACCACACCGTGGACGACCTGGCCGAGCTGCGCGGGATCGCCGACCTGGTCGAGGAGGCCGGCGGCCGGGCGTGGGCCGGGGCCGAGGCCCGCCGGCAGGTCGTGCTGGCCGAGCGGGCGCTGGCCGGGGCGCCGGTCGACCCGGCCGCGGCCGCGGAGCTGGTCGCGCTGGCCCGCTCGCTGCTGGGGCGGTCGGCATGACCGCGACGATGCCGGCGGCGCCCGGGGAGCCCGACAGGGCGGTCCGGGCCGGGACCCCGGTCGCGGACCCGGCGGCGGCCGGACGGCCGGTCGACGAGGCGGTGGCGAAGGCGGTCGCGCACCTGTCCGGACTGCAGGACGAGGCCGGCTGGTGGAAGGGCGACCTCGAGACCAACGTGACCATGGACGCCGAGGACCTGCTGCTGCGGCACGTGCTCGGCATCCTCGAGCCGGAGGACACCGCCCGGGCGGCCCGGTGGATCCGCTCCCAGCAGCGCGCCGACGGCAGCTGGGCCACGTTCGGCGGCGGCCCCGGCGACCTGTCCACCACGGTCGAGGCCTGGGTCGCGCTCCGGCTGGCCGGCGACGCCCCGGAGGCGCCGCACATGCGGGCCGCGGCCGGGTTCGCCCGATCGACGGGCGGGGTGGCGGCGACCCGGGTGTTCACCCGGATCTGGCTGTCGCTGGTCGGGCTGTGGTCGTGGGACGACGTGCCGACGATCCCGCCGGAGATCGTGCTGCTGCCGCCGTGGGTGCCGCTGAACATCTACGACTGGGCCTGCTGGGCCCGGCAGACGATCGTGCCGCTCGCGGTCGTGTCGGGCCTGCGGCCGGTCTTCCCGGTGCCGTTCGGCATCGGCGAGCTCGACGCCGGCCCGCGCCGGCGCACCGGGCGGCGGACCGGCTGGGATCTCGCCTTCGGCGTGCTGGACAGGGCGCTCAAGGCGTACGCGCGGCATCCGGTCCGCCCGCTGCGGGCACACGCGGTGCGCAAGGCCGAGCGCTGGATCCTCGACCGGCAGGAGGCGGACGGCTCCTGGGGCGGCATCCAGCCGCCGTGGGTCTACTCGCTGATCGCGCTGCGGCTGCTCGGGCACGAGCTGGGCTCGGGCGCGATCCGGTCCGGGCTGGCCGGGCTGGACGCGTTCACGGTCCGGGTCGACCGGGTGCCGTGGGCGCCGCTGCCGACCGGGCCGGACGACCCGTCCGGGACGCCCGCGCCGACCGCCGCGTTCGCCGAGCCGGAGGACGGGCCGGTGCGCTGGCTGGAGGCGTGCCAGTCGCCGGTCTGGGACACCGCGCTGGCGCTGATCGCGCTGCTCGACGCCGGGGTGCCGGCCTCCGACCCGGCCGTGCGCCGCGGCACCGACTGGCTGCTCGGCGAGGAGGTCCGGGCCGGCGGCGACTGGCAGGTGCGCCGGCCGCGGCTGGCCCCGGCCGGCTGGGCGTTCGAGTTCGCCAACGACATCTACCCGGACGTCGACGACACCGCCGAGGTCGTGCTCGCCCTGCGCCGCGCCGCCGCCGGGCACCCCGACCCGGCCCTGGTGCACGCCGCCGCCGACCGCGGCGCCGGGTGGGCGGTCGGGATGGCCAGCAGCGACGGCGGCTGGGGCGCGTTCGACGCGGACAACACCCGCGAGCTGGTCCGCACGTTGCCGTTCTGCGACTTCGGCGCGGTGATCGACCCGCCGTCCGCGGACGTCACCGCGCACATGGTCGAGATGCTCGCGCACACCCCGGGCGTGCCGCTCGACCGCGGCACCGACTGGCTGCTGGGGGCCCAGGAGGAGGACGGCTCGTGGTTCGGCCGGTGGGGCGTCAACCACGTGTACGGCACCGGCGCCGCGGTGCCGGCCCTGGTCGCGGCGGGGACCCCGGCGCACGGGCCGGTGATCCGGCGGGCGGTGCGCTGGCTGGAGGAGCACCAGAACCCGGACGGCGGCTGGGGCGAGGACATCCGCTCGTACACCGACCCGCGGTGGATCGGGCGCGGCCCGTCGACCGCGTCGCAGACCGCCTGGGCGCTGCTCGCGCTCGTCGCGGCCGGGGCGCTCACCGGGGCGGCCGAGCGCGGGGTCGAGTTCCTGGTCCGGACCCAGCGGGCGGACGGGACCTGGGACGAGCCGCAGTTCACCGGGACCGGGTTCCCGGGCGACTTCTCGATCAACTACCACCTCTACCGGCTGGTCTTCCCGCTCTCCGCGCTGGGGCGGTACGCGGCGGCGACCCGGTGAGGATCGTCGCGCCGCTCCGGATCGAGGCGCTGGCCGTCGGCGGGACCCGGATCGGGCTGCGGGCCCGGCGCCCGCTCCCGCCCGGGCGGATGTTGCTCGCCGGCGTCGGCGGCGCGGTCGCCCCCGGTCTCGCCCCCGGCGACCTCGTCGTCGCCGACCGGATCCTCCTCTCTCCGGCTGCTCCCGTTGCCGGCGCTGCCGCCGATCCGGGCGCCGATCCGGGCGCCCGGGCCGCCGATCCGGCCGACCTCGCCGCCGCCCGCCGGCGGCGCGGCCGCTGCCCCGGTCGTCCCTGCCGGCGGCGCGGCTGCTGCCCCGGTCGTCCCTGCCGGCGGCGCGGATGCTGCCCCGGTCGTCCCTGCCGGCGGCGCGGATGCTGCCCCGGTCGCCCATGCCGGCGGCGCGGATGCTGCCCCGGTCGCCCATGCCGGCGGCGCGGCCGCTGCCCCGGTCGCCCCTGCCGGCGGCGCGGGGGTGACGGAAGTGCGGCTGGCCGGAGCGGCCGAGCTGGCGAAGGTCCTGCGGATCGCGGGGCTGACCGTGCACCTCGGGCCGGTGGGCGGGGCCGACGCGATCGTGACCGGCGCCGCCCGGGCCGAGTGGGCCGCCCGCGGCGCGCTCGCCGTCGACCTGGAGTCGGGCGCGCTCGCGCCCACCGGCCGCCTGGCCGCCGTGGTCCGGGCGATCGTCGACACCCCCGCACACCCTCTGGTGTCCTTCGGCACATTGCCGCGCGGTACCGCCGCGTTGCGCACCCTCCGGCGCGCGGCTCCCGTACTGTCTGCCTGGGCCGCTGGCCAGGGCGAACCCGACGCCCGCGAGCGGCAGGCCGCGCCCGTCGACATCACCATCACCCTGCCGGGAGAGGTCGAGAACTCGTGAGCATGCCCCTGCACCAGTCGATGCGGCTCGGTGCGTACCTGATGAAGCAGAAGATCAAGCGGGTCGAGAAGTTCCCACTGCTGGTCGAGCTCGAGCCGCTGTTCGCGTGCAACCTCAAGTGCGCCGGCTGCGGCAAGATCGAGCAGCCGCACGACGTGCTCAAGAAGCGGATGCCGGTCGAGCAGGCGATCGCCGCGGTCGAGGAGTCCGGCGCTCCGATGGTCTCGCTCGCCGGTGGCGAGCCGCTGATGCACAAGCAGATCGACGAGATCGTGCGCCGCCTGCTCGACCGCAACAAGATCGTTTTCCTGTGCACGAACGCGGTGCTGCTGCCCAAGCACCTGCACAAGTTCACGCCGCACCGCAACTTCGCCTGGATGGTGCACATCGACGGCCTGCGCGACCGGCACGACGCGTCGGTGCGCAAGATCGGCGTGTTCGACCAGGCCGTCGCGGCGATCAAGGAGGCCAAGGCGCGCGGCTTCCGGGTGATGACGAACACGACGTTCTTCGACACCGACACCCCGGGCGACGTCGTCGAGCTGCTCGACTACCTCAACGACGAGCTCGGCGTGGACAACATGCAGATCAGCCCCGGGTACGCGTACGAGCGGGCGCCCGACCAGGAGCACTGGCTGGCCACCGAGCAGACGCGGGCGCTGTTCAAGGCCGCGTTCTCCGCCGGCCGGCGGAAGAAGTGGCGGCTGAACCACTCGCCGCTGTTCCTCGACTTCCTCGAGGGCAAGCGCGATTTCGACTGCACGCCCTGGGGCATCCCGTCGTACTCGCTGCTCGGCTGGCAGCGCCCCTGCTATCTGCTCGACGACGGGTACGCGCAGACCTACCGGGAGCTGATCGAGACCACCGACTGGGACGCGTACGGCCGGGGCAAGGACCCGCGGTGCGCCAACTGCATGGCGCACTGCGGCTACGAGCCGACCGCGGTGCTGGCGACGATGGGTTCCCTGCGGGAGACGATCCGCGCCGCCGGAGTCTTGGCGTAACGGCCGCTACCCGGTCAACCGAACCGTCTCGCCAGGGCGCGGTAGGTCTTAGGGGCGGTCGCCGAGAGCCGGGCCGGGACCGCGAGCCAGCGCGGCTCGACCCGGCGCTCCCGGCCGGTCGTGATCGCCTCGACGACCGCGTCGGCGACCCGCCGCGCCGGGACCGGCCGCGGGAATCTCCGGTCGTACGGGACGCCGCGGGTGTCGAAGAAGCCGGTGTCCACCGCGCCGGGGGCGACGGTCGAGACCGTGACGCCCTCGACCTCCTCGCGCAGCAGGGCGGCGAACGTCTCCAGGCCGGCCTTGGTCACCGAGTAGACGGTCTCGCCGGGTACGCCGACGAGACCGGCGATCGAGGTGAGGAACACCAGCGCCCCCGGCCGGCGCAGCACCGGCAGCGCGGCCCGGGCGAGCAGCATCGGCGCGCGCAGGTTGACGTCGACCAGCTCGGTGATCCGGTCCGGGTCCATGCCGGCGAACTCGCCGGCCCAGCCGAGGCCGGCGTTGGCGACGACCGCGTCCAGCCCGCCGTGCCGGTCGACCGCCGCGGCCACCAGCCCGGCCGCCGCGCCCGGCTCGGCCACGTCCGCGACCACGGTGGACGCGGCCGCGACCGCGTCGAGCGCGTCCGCGTCCCGCCCCGCGGCCACCACCACCGCGCCGCGCCGGGTCAGCGCCGCGCACGTCGCCGCCCCGATCCCGCGCGACGCCCCGGTGACCAGCACCACCCGCCCGGCCGGGTCCAACCCCGCACCGCTCACGTGGTCGTCCCAGGGAGGCCCGGGCTCAACCGCTGACGGGGGAGGGACCGCCGGCGGAGACCTTGAGGCGGATCCCGTTGCGGCGCAGCGAGCGCCAGCCCCACGCCGTGCACACGATCACCGCGAGCACGGTCAGCAGCGGGCTCAGCAGGCCGCGGGCCCACAGCCCGGCGTCCACGCCGCGGTGCAGGAAGCCGAGGTTGAGCGCGATGTCGACGATCCGGGAGAAGCCCCAGATCACGGCGACCTCGGTGAACATCCGGCGTACCCCGCGCTTGTCGAGGATGTCCGCCGGCACGTGCACGAAGTCCCTGGCCAGTCGCAGCGTGATCGGCCGGCCGAACGCGGCGCTGCCGAGGAACAGCAGCGCCATCACCACCGAGCCGAGCACCGGCTGCAGCAGGTAGATCAGGATGCTGCCGGAGGCCAGGGCGACCGCCGCCTTGACCGCGAGTGCGGCCGAGCCGAGCAGCAGCGTGCCCGGCAGCCGGCGGTCGACGAACCACCGCAGGCCGATCGCCAGCGCGCACCAGCCGACCGCGACCAAAATGCTTCGCGTCGTGCCGATGACGTGGAGCAAGATAGCCAGCAGCACGGTCGGCACGACGACGGCTTCCAGCAGGAGCCGGCCGGCGCGGACGACCGTGGCCCGAAGACCGTTGATCTCCAGCACGTCGGAGTGCCGGGACCGGTCTCTCGGTGGCGTCATCAGGCCTCCAGGCGGGTCGTGACGTCCGGCCATAGTGGCACAGGCTGGTTCGGATCCCGGAGTCACCCAGCAGACGTGTGTACTCCCATTGTTGTTCCCCATCGTGCCTATTTCCTCACCCAATCCGGGGGGTGAGCAGGCCATCCGGCGTACCGGATCGATGAAGAGTGGCCGCCCCGGGCCGGTACGGATCGGCAAAGTTCACCCGATCGGCCGGAAAGCGGACCGCGGGCGCTGATGCGCGCCGGGTGACGTGGTCAGCGGACCGAGCTCAGCCGGGCGGCCAGGAACGCCCGCTCGGTCCCGTTGCCGGCCAGCTCGAGAGCCCGCTCGTACGCGGCCGCCGCGTCGCCGGTGCGGCCCAGCCGGGCCAGCAGGTCGGCCCTGGTCGAGTGGAAGAGGTGGTACGCGGGCAGCTCCAGCCGGTCCACCTCGGCCAGCCCGGCCGCCGGCCCGTGCAGCTCGGCCACCGCGACGGCCCGGTTCAGCGCCACGACCGCGGTCGGCGCGACGGCGCTGAGCTGGTCGTAGAGGGCGAGGATCTGGGCCCAGTCGGTGTCCGCCGCGGTCGGCGCGTCGGAGTGGACGGCCGCGATCGCCGCCTGGATCTGGTACGGGCCGGGCCGGTTGCGGCGCAGGCAGGCCCGTACGATCGCCTGCCCCTCGGCGACCAGGTCGTGGTTCCACCGCGACCGGTCCTGGTCGGGCAGCAGCACGAGCGAGCCGTCCGGCCCGGTCCGGGCCGACCGGCGGGACTCGGTGAGCAGCAGCAGCGCGAGCAGCCCGGCGACCTCGGGCTCGTCCGGCATCAGCCCGGCGAGCTCGCGGGTCAGCCGGATCGCCTCGGCGCACAGGTCGGCGCGGACGAGCTCGTCGCCGGCGCTGGCCGCGTACCCCTCGTTGAAGATCAGGTAGAGCACGGCGAGCACCGGCGGCAGCCGGTCGGGCAGCTCGCGCCGCGCTCGGGATCCGGTACGGGATGGCGGCGTCCTTGATCTTGCGCTTGGCCCGGACGATCCGCTGGGCCATGGTCGCCTCCGGGACCAGGAAGGCCCGCGCGATCTCCGGGGTCTCGAGCCCGCCGAGCAGCCGGAGGGTCAGGCCCACCTGGGCGGCCGGCGCGAGGGACGGGTGGCAGCAGGTGAAGATCAGCCGCAGCTGGTCGTCGCGCACGGGTCCCACCTCCTGCGACTCGTCGGGCTGGTGCAGCAGCGCCGCCTGGGCGTGCTTGTCCTCGCGGGCCGCCTCCCGGCGCAGCCGGTCGATGGCCTTGTTGCGGGCGGTGGTGACGATCCAGGCGCCCGGGTTCGGCGGCAGGCCGGCGGCCGGCCACCGCTGCAGGGCGATCGTGAAGGCCTCCTGGACCGCCTCCTCGGCGAGGTCGATGTCGCCGAGGACGCGGACCAGGGTGGCCACGCACCGGCCGTACTCCTGCCGGTAGACGCCGGCCACCCGGTCCGGGTCGGTCATCAGGCCGGCTCCCTAGTCCGTGGGCTCTTCCTGGAACGGCCGCACCTCGACCGGCGCGAGGCAGGCCACGGTGGCCTTGCGCGCCCAGTCCAGGGCCTCGTCCAGGTCGGCGGCCCTGATCACCCAGAAGCCGCCGAGCTGCTCCTTGGTCTCCACGAACGGGCCGTCGGTGAGCATCGGCTGACCCTTCTCGACCCGGACCACGGTCGCGTCCGACGGGTCGGTGAGGCCGCCGCCGAACACCCAGACGCCCTTGGCCACCATCTCCTGGTTGACCTTGTCGACGTCGGCGAACATCTGCTCCATGACATCCGGCGGCGGCGGGTCGCCGTGGGTGCCGTGCACGGACAGCATGTACTGCTTCATGGGTCCTCTCCTCGTCCGGTCGAGCGATCCTTGCAGGTGCGCGGGGGGTCAGCGCAGCCGGCTGGCGACGGCCGGGATGACGATCGCGGCCGCGACCACGTGGGTCAGGATCAGCACGGCGATGGACACGCCGTCCATCGGCAGCGCGAACGGCGCGGCCAGGGACACCGCGGCGAGCGCGACGGTGGTCCGCACGAAGGTCCGCCGCGGCCGGGGCGCCTTCCGGCGCAGCACCGCGGCCAGGATCAGGCCGACCACGCTGAACACGAAGGTGACCTGGGCGAAGCCGAGCAGCGGGATCGGCTCGCCGTCGGCGGCCAGCGCGACGCCGGCGGCCCGGGCGGTCGCGGCGACCGCGGTCGTGGCGGCGGCCGCGGCCAGGGCGGCGGCGATGCCGGGGACGGCCAGCGCGGGGCGGGCGGTCGTCGCGGTGGAGCGGGCGGTCAGCGTTGCGGTCATGGCGTCCTCCTGAGTGGGCTCGTGTCGGTCGGTCACCCTGGCTACGAAAGCCCTCGACCCGGATCGACAGATCGCGGAAAAATCTTCGGCGCTGCCAGAATCGGTGGCGTGGACATGGACGCCGGCCTGCTCTCGCCCGTCTCCGCCGGCACCGAGGTGGCCGCCCTGACCTCGGACCGGGCATACCTGCAGGCGCTGCTGGACGCGGAGGCGGCGCTGGCCCGGGCGCAGGCCCGGCTCGGCGCCGTGCCGGCCGCGGCGGCCGCCGCGATCACCGCCGCGGCCCGGGTCGACCGGGTCGACCTGGCCGCGATCGCCGGCCGGCTGCGGGCCGCCGGCAACCCGGTGCTGCCGCTGGTGGCCGAGCTGAGCGCCGCCGCCGGCCCGGCCGCCGCCCCGTACGTCCACAGTGGAGCGACCAGCCAGGACATCGTGGACACCGGGCTGATGCTGCTGGCCCGGCGGGCGCTGCGGGTGGTCGGGGCCGACCTGGACCGGACCGCGGCCGCGCTGGCCCGGCTGGCGGCCGGCCACCGGGACACGCCGGCGGTCGCGCGGACGCTGGCCCAGCACGCGGTGCCGACCACGTTCGGGCTCAAGGCGGCCGGCTGGTACGAGCTGGCCGCGACCGCGGCCGACCGGGTGCGCGCGCTGGCCGCGACGCTGCCGGTCTCGCTGGGCGGCGCCGCCGGCACGCTGGCCGGGTACGCCGAGCGGGCGCCGTCCACTGTGGACGGCGACGTCGCGTCCTTCGTGGACGGGCTGGTGTCGGCGTACGCGGCCGAGACCGGGCTGGCCGAGCCGGTGCTGCCGTGGCACGCGCTGCGGGTGCCGGTGGCCGACCTCGGCGCGACGCTGGCGCTGGTGACCGGGGCGCTGGGCAAGTTCGCCGTCGACGTGCTGGTGCTGGCCGGCACCGAGGTGGCCGAGGTGGCCGAGCCGGCGGCCGAAGGGCGCGGCGGCTCGTCGGCCATGCCGCAGAAGCGCAACCCGGTGCTGGCCACCCTGGTGCGGTCGGCGGCGCTGCAGGTGCCGGCGCTGGCCGCGGTGCTGGCCCAGTCGATGCTGGCCGAGGACGAGCGGCCGGCCGGCACCTGGCACGCCGAGTGGCAGCCGCTGCGGGACTGCCTGCGGCTGGCCGGCGGGGCGGCGGTGACCGCGGCCGAGCTGGCCGAGGGGCTGGTCGTCTTCCCGGACCGGCTGCGGGCGAACCTGGAGCTGACCGGTCCGGCGGTGGTCGCCGAGCGGCTGGCCGCCGTGCTGGGCCAGGACGCCGCCCGCGCGGCCACCGCGGCGGCCGAGCGCACCGGCCGCCCGCTGGCCGGCGTCCTGCGCGACACCCCCGGGCTCGGCCGGTCCGGGGCCGAGATCGACGCGCTGCTCGACCCGCTGAACTATCTCGGCGCCGCCGGTCACCTCGTCGACCGCGCCCTGGGTCGCCGGCCGGCCGGCTGACCCCGGCAAAGGTTCCCCGGCCGACGCCCTGCTGCGCCGCCCACGGGTCCGGGGGATAGCGTGACCTGGTGACCCAGTGGGACCTCGAGGTGCTGGCTTCCGAGCTCCGCCGGCACAGTGGCGACCTCTCGCTCTACGCCGGGTTCCTGCTCAGCACGCTGTCCTCGGCGCTGCCGGCCGAGCTGGTCGAGGTGGAGCGCAAGGGCAGCCTGCTCGGCCGGCTGCGGGGTACGCCGGGCCCGGTCGTCGCGGCCACGGTCCGGCTCGGCGACCAGGGCTTCACCCTGCGCCGGGAGCGGGTCGGCGCTCCGGCGGTGGCCACCGTCCGGCACGAGTCCGGCGGGATCGCGCTGCGCACCGACACGGTCGGGCTCGACGAGTGGTCGCACCGGCTGGCCGCCGCCCTGGGGGCGTACGCGGATCGTCACGCCGGGGCGGCCGAGGCGCTGCGCCGGTTCACCCTGCCCGAGGCGCCGTGAGCTTCACCAGCAACCTCAGCGTGGCCGAGCACCACGCGATCCGCTCGGTCGGCTTCACCCCGGTCGGCCAGGTCCTCGGCAGCTGCGTCTACGCGATCGGCTGGACCGGCAGCTGGAACTGCGGCATCGGCTACGGCTGGGGCGGCGCGGGCATGGTCGCCCGCACCACCGAGGCCACCGGCCTGCGCGACTCGCTCTACGCCGCCCGGGGCGCGGCGATGCAGCGGATGCGGACCGAGGCGGCCCGGGTCGGCGGCGACGGGGTCGTCGCGGTCCGGCTGACCGTGGCCTCGTTCGAGGGCGCCGGGCTGGAGTTCCGGGCGATCGGCACGGCCGTGCGGGCCGACGGCGGGGTCCACCCGCGGCGCCCGTTCACCTCCGACCTGTCCGGGCAGGAGTTCGCGCAGCTGGTCGCGGCGGGCTGGGTGCCGGCGGCGCTGCTGCTCGGCATCGCGGTGACCGTCCGGCACGACGACTGGCGGACCCGGTCCCAGCTCGGCAGCTGGAACTGGACCAACCAGGAGGTCGAGGGCTACACCGACCTGACCGTCAAGGCACGCTCCGGCGCCCGCGGCCGGCTCGCCGCCGACACCGCCCGGTACGGCGAGGGTGCGACCGCTGTCGTCCGGGACATGAGCCTGCGGATCAGCCGGCGCTCCTGCGCCGCCGGCAACGACGCCCATGACCACCTGGCCGAGGCGATGGTGGTTGGCACCGCGATCGTCCCGTTCCGGCACCGGCGCGGGAACGCCCCGGTCCCGCCCCTGCCCGTGCTGCGCCTTTCTGGGAGGACACCGTGACCGATCCCGCCGCTGTCGGGCTGCCGCAGGACGCGATGACCCGGCTCGCCGAGCTGCAGCCGGGGCGGCCGGGCAGCATCTTCACCTCGGACCTCACGGTGAACGAGTTCCTGCTCCTGCGGCAGGCCGGCTTCCGCCCGCTCGGGCTGGTGCTCGGCACCTCCGTCTACCACGTCGGCCTGCAGGTCGGCCGGTGGAGCAAGAACCAGGAGATGGACGTGCTGTCCCAGGCGATGTATCACGCCCGGGAGCTGGCGATGACCCGGATGGAGGCGGAGGCAGACGTCCTGGGCGCGGACGGGATCGTCGCCGTCCGGCTGGCGGTGGAGCTGAAGGAGTGGGGCTCGGACATCGCCGAGTTCCTCGCCGTCGGCACCGCGGTGAAGGCGGAGGCCGGCGGCAGCTGGCGCAACAACCGCAACCAGCCCTTCACATCGGACCTGTCCGGGCAGGACTTCTGGACCCTGCTGCAGACGGGGTATGCACCGCTGGGCATGGTCATGGGCACCTGCGTCTACCACGTCGCCCACCGCTCGCTCGGCAACGTGCTGTCCAACGTCGGCCAGAACACCGAGCTGCCGCAGTTCACCCAGGCCCTCTACGACGCCCGCGAGCTGGCGATGGAACGGATGCAGCGGGAGGCCGAAGCGCTTGCCGCGGAGGGCATCGTCGGGGTGCAGCTGTCCCAGCACAACCACGCCTGGGGCGGGCACACCACCGAGTTCTTCGCGGTCGGCACGGCCGTCCGGCCGATCCGGCCGGACCACGTCGTGCCGGCCCCGCAGCTCGTCCTCGGTCTGGAGCGCTGAGCGCGAGTCCTCCACCCCGGCCGCGGGTCGCGAGAGCCGACCGCGGACGGGCCGGACGGCGCCTGACCGCCGGGCCGCCCGCCGGTCAGGCGGTCCCGCCGGCGTCCGCCTCGGCGAGGTGGGCGACCAGCGCCGCCCGGAACTCCTCCGGGCGGTCCAGGTGCGGCCCGTGCCCCGAGCCGTCCAGGGCGACCTCGCGGTAGCGGCCGCCGCCGGCCGCGTACGCGTCGAGCACGGCGCGGGTCTGGGCGACCATCGGCTGCGGCGGGTAGCGGTCCGGCCCGGGCCAGCCGGGGACCGCGCCCAGCTCGCCGAGGTGGGCCAGGTCGTAGAGCGACGTGTCGGAGACGATCACGTCGGCGGTGCCGTGGATCCACAGCACCGGCGGCTTCGGGTCCACACTGGACAGCCCGGCGAGCCGCAGGTGGGTCGGCGCGAGGGTGTTGAGCACGCCGCGGTCGCCCGGCGCGGTGCCCGGCCAGGCCTCGACCGCGCGGGCCGTGCCGGGGTAGAAGTCGTCGCCGGTGCGGGTGGACAGCATCGACTCGACGAACACGTCCAGCGGCTCCGGCACGCACGGCGGCGCGACGTAGTGCGCGAGCAGCACGTTGCGCGGCGACAGCGGCGAGTCGGCGCCACGGTCGCCGGCCGCGAGCCGCCGGACGAACTCCGCGTTCGCCGTGCCGGCGCCGGTGCCGGCCCCGTTCGGGTCGACCGGCGTCCCGTCGATCCCCCGGGTGCCGCCGAACCCGTACGGCGACACCGGTGCGACCAGCGTCAGCGAGGCGACCCGGTCGGGCGCGTCGAGGACCGACTGCATGACCACGCCGCCGCCGAGGCTCCAGCCGACCAGGTGGACCCGGTCGAGGCCGAGCGCGTCGAGCAGCGCGGCCACGTCGTCGGACCAGTCCCGCACGCCGCGGGTCGCGTCCACCGGCACCGGGTCGGTGTCCCCGAAGCCGCGCAGGTCCACCGCCAGCGGCCGGTACGGCGCCGGCTGGGCCCGCTCCTCGCTCAGCCAGAGCATCGTCGGTTGCCAGAACAGGCTGGAGGAGACGTTGCCGTGCACGAAAAGGACCGGCGTCCCCTCGGCCCGCCCGGTCTCCAGCACGTTCTGGGTCAACCGGGCGGTCGGCACCCGCCGGGCCGCGATGCCCGGCAGCAGCGTGCTCACCGGGCGCTCCAGCCGCCGTCGAGCACCAGCGCGCTGCCGTTGACGAACGACGCCGCGTCCGAGCAGAGGTAGGCGACCGCGGCGGCCACCTCGGCCGGCTCGATCAGGCGCTTGATCGCCGGCTCGGTGAGCATGATCTTCTCGATCACCTCCTCCTCGGCGATCCCGTGCCGGCGGGCCTGGTCGGCGATCTGGCCCTCGACCAGCGGCGTCCGCACGTACGCCGGGCAGACCGTGTTGGAGGTGACCCCGCGCGGGCCCCCCTCGAGGGCAAGCGTCTTCGACAGCCCCTCGGTCGCGTGCTTGGCCGCCACGTAGGCGCTCTTGTACGCCGAGGCGCGGATCCCGTGGACCGAGGAGATGTGCACGACCCGGCCCCAGCCCTTCGCGTACATGCCCGGCAGGACGGTGCGCAGGATGAGGAACGGCGCCTCGACCATGAGCGCGAGGATCCGGTGGAACTGTTCGGGCGGGAACTCCTCGATCGGCGCGACGTGCTGGATGCCGGCGCAGTTGACGACGATGTCGGCGGCCAGGTCGAGGTCGCGCACCGCGGCGGTGTCGGTGAGGTCGGCGATGACGGCCTGCCCGCCGAGCTTCTCGGCCGCGTCGGCCACCCGCTCGTCCCGGTCCAGCAGCAGCACCCGGGCCCCGTCCGCGGCCAGCCGCTGCGCGCACGCGGCCCCGATCCCCGAGGCCGCACCGGTCACCAGCGCCGTCCGTCCGTCCAGCTCGCTCACATGCCCTCCAGAATCCGTCTCGCCTCAGCCGTCGCCGGAACCTACGCGCTCAACGTGTGGTCGGGATGCGCCGGCAGCTCCAGCGGCGAGCGCGTTCACCGAGGTCATCCTAGGAGTCACCGGGCCTGGTCGCGGGATCGCCGGCCGGCCACGATCGGGGCGCGATGTCGCTGCTCGCAGCCACCGGCGACGCCGCGGTCGCGGCCGCCGCCGGCCGTCGGGGATCCCGCGGGCCGGTGCGGGATGGCAGGGTGGAGGCGTGCAGGAGGTGGATCCGCGGCGGGCGCGGACGTTCGGGGCGCGGGCGGAGGACTACCAGCGGTGGCGGCCGTCGTACCCGCCCGCGGCGGTGGCGTGGCTGGTGCCGCCCGGCGCGGCCAGGGTCGCCGACGTGGGCGCCGGCACCGGCAAGCTCACCGGCCCGCTGCTCGCGCTCGGGCTCGAGGTCGTGGCGGTCGAGCCGGACCCGGCCATGCTCGCGGTGCTGCGCCGGGAGCACCCGGCCGCGGTGCCCTACCTGGCCGGCGCCGAGGCGCTGCCGGTCCCGGACGCCGGCGTGGACGCGGTGCTCGCCGGCCAGGCCTGGCACTGGTTCCCGCACGAGCGGGCCGTGGCCGAGGTGCGCCGGGTGCTGCGCCCGGGCGGCTGGCTCGGCCTGGTCTGGAACGGGCCCGACCCGCGCGACGTCTGGGAGTACGACCTGGCCCGGCTCGACCCGGACACGTCCGGCCGGGACTTCGTCGCGGAACCGGCCGACGAGCCGTTCGAGGTGGACGGCCTGCCGCCGGACGAGCTGGAGTGGGTGACCTTTCCGTGGCTGCGCGAGATCGACGGGGCGTCGCTGGCCGGCCGGCTGCGGACCCACTCGGCGTTCGCGGTGATGCCGCCGGACGAGCGGGAGCGGCTCATCGACGCGATGGTGGCGGTGGTGACCGCCGAGGCCGAGCGCCGGGGCACGCCGACCGTCCCACTGCGACAATCCTCGCACTGCGCCCGCTGGCGGCCTGTGTAAGCATGTAACTGTGGCAGAGTCGATATTCGAGCACGCCGGCGGGAGCGAGGCGCTGCGGCGGTTCGTCGACGTGTTCTATGCGAGCGTGCTCGCCGACCCGCTCCTGCAGCCGCTGTTCGGCGCCGGCGAGCCCGGGCACGTCGACCACCTGACCAAGTTCGAGGTGGAGTCGTTCGGCGGCCCGGACGACTTCACCCGCGAGCTTGGCTTCGCGCACCTCATCGACGTGCACCGCGGCCTGAAGATCCGGGAGGAGCAGCGCCGCCGGTTCGTCGAGCTCTACCTCGTTGCCGCGGACACGGCCGGGCTGCCGGCGGACGAGCCGTTCCGCGAGGCGCTGCGCTCGCACGTCGAGTTCGGCTCGCACGTCGCCGTGCAGAACTCGCACGCCACCACCGACGGCGAGTTGCACCCGCTGCGTGAGGTGCCGAAGTGGGACTGGGAACCTAGCCCAGGTCGGTGACCTTGCCGGCGTCGACCTCGAGGTGGCGGGTGGTCCGGACGACCTCGAGCATGTGCCGGTCGTGGGTGACCAGCAGCAGCGTCCCGGCGTACGCGTCGAGGGCCTGCTCGAGCTGCTCGATCGCCGGCAGGTCGAGGTGGTTGGTCGGCTCGTCCAGGACGAGCAGGTTGACCCCGACCGCCTGCAGCAGCGCCAGCGCGGCCCGGGTCCGCTCGCCCGGCGACAGCGTGCCGGCCGGGCGCAGCACGTGGTCGGCCCGCAGCCCGAACTTCGCCAGCAGCGTGCGGGCGTCCGCCGGCAGCAGGCCGGACACCGCGGCGAACGCGTCCAGCAGCGGCTCGCCGCCCAGGAACAGCGCCCGGGCCTGGTCGATCTCGCCGACCACGACGCCGGGCCCGAGCGACGCGGTGCCCTCGTCGAGAGGGATCCGGCCCAGCATCGCGGCCAGCAGCGTCGACTTGCCCGAGCCGTTGGCGCCGGTGATCGCGACCCGGTCGGCCCAGTCGATCTGCAGGTCGACCGGGCCGAGGGCGAACGACCCGCGGTGCACGACCGCCCCGCGCAGCACCGCCACCACCGCGCCGGCCCGGGGCGCGGCGGCCACCTGCATGCGCAGCTCCCACTCCCGGCGCGGCTCCTCGACCGGGTCGAGCCGCTCGATCATCCGCTCGGTCTGCCGGGCCTTGGCCGCCTGCTTCTCGCTCGACTCGACCCGGAACGCACGGATGCTGCGGTCCGGCTCGGACGCCAGCTTCCGCCGCACGTTGCGGACGCCCTTCTCGGCCCAGGCCCGCTGCGCCCGCGCCCTGGCCTCGAGGCCGGCCCTGGTCCCGGCGTACTCGTCGTACTCCTCGCGGGCGTGCCGGCGGCGCAGCTCCCGCTCGGCGAGGTAGCCCGCGTACCCGCCGCCGTAGGCGTTGACCTGGTGCTGAGGCAGATCCAGCTCGAGCACCCGGTCGACCGTGCGCTCCAGGAACCGGCGGTCGTGGCTGACCAGGACGGTGCCGGACCGGCGGGCCAGCACGAAGTCCTCCAGCAGCGCCAGGCCGGCCAGGTCGAGGTCGTTGGTCGGCTCGTCCAGCAGCAGCACGTCGTACCGGGACAGCAGCAGGGCGGCCAGCCCGGCCCGCGCGGCCTGCCCGCCGGACAGCGCGGCCACCGGCCGGTCGAGGTCGACGGTGAGGCCGAGCTCGGCGGTGACCGCCTCGGCCCGCTCGTCCAGGTCGGCGGCGCCGAGGCCGAGCCAGCGCTCCAGGGCCACCGCGTACGCGTCGCCGGCGCCGCGCTCGCCTCCTTCCAGCGCCAGCGACGCGGCGTCCAGGGCGCGCTGGGCGGCCGCGACCCCGGTCCGCCGGGCCAGCGCGGCGCGGACGGTCTCGCCGCCGGTCCGGTCCCGCTCCTGCGGCAGGTAGCCGACGGTCGCGGTCGGCGGGCTCAGCGACACCGTGCCGCGCTCGGGCGTCTCCAGCCCGGCCAGCAACCGCAGCAGCGTGGACTTGCCCGCGCCGTTGGGACCGACCAGGCCGATCAGGTCGCCGGGCGCCACCACCAGGTCGAGTCCGGAGAACAGCTCGACGCTGCCGTGGCCGGCCGCGAGCTGCCGGGCGGTCACCGTCGCGCTCATCGACACAGGATGCTACGCGGTGACAACCCGGTCACCGATCGATAAAGCCGCCGCCGGCCGTGCCACGACTGTGCCACCGTGGTCCATGACCACGATCGCCGCGCCGGTCCCGGTGGAGCGCGAGTTCACCGTCCGGTCCCGCAGCCAGCTCCAGCTCGCCGCCCGCCGGTTCGCCCACAACCCGCTGGCCCTGACCGGGCTCGGTGTGTTCCTGCTGCTGATGGCCGCCGCGTTCGCCGGCCCGCTGCTGCTGCGGTTCGGCTACGACGAGCAGACCGACACGCTCTCGGCACCGCCCGGCACCGACGGGCATCTGTTCGGCACCGACACGATCGGCCGGGACGTGCTCGCGCTGACCCTGCGCGGCGTCCAGTGGTCGATGCTGATGTGCGCGGTCTTCGTCGTCGTCGCCAGCGCGGTCGGCGTGCTCGTCGGCGCGCTGGCCGGCTACTTCGGCGGCGTGGTCGACGACCTGCTCATGCGCGGCGTGGACATCACCCTGACGGTGCCGTTCATGGTCGTGGTGCTCGTCCTCGCGGCGGCCTTCCCGAGCGCGCGGTCGCCGGTCGGCATCGCGCTGCTCATCGCGCTGTCCAGCTGGATGGCACTGGCCCGGATCGTCCGGGCGCAGTTCCTGTCCCTACGTGAACTGGAGTACGTCGAGGCCGCGCACGCGCTCGGCGCCACCGACCGGCGGATCGTGCTGCGGCATCTGATCCCCAACTCACTCGGCCAGATCACGGTCTGGCTCACCCTCGGCGCGACCCTGGCCATCGGCACCGAGGCGGCGCTGAGCTTCCTCGGCTTCGGCGTGCAGGGCTCGGAGTCGTCGCTCGGGCGCCTGGTCGCCGAGGGCGCGGCCGCCGCGGACAGCCGGCCCTGGCTGTTCTACTTCCCGGGCGTCACGCTGCTGCTCATCGTGCTGTCGGTGAGCCTCGTGGGAGACGGCATCCAGGACGCGTTCGACCCGTCCCGCACCCGCCAACGCTGAGCCCCGGCGCCGGCCTCGTCCGCGAGGATGGGGCGAGGCGGCGGAGGGAGACGGCGATGGAGTTGCGCACCAGGGATCGGATCGGGCTCGTCGGAGCCGGATCGATGGGGTTGCCTCTCGCCCGGCACCTGGTGGCTGCGGGCTTCCCGGTGACGGTGTGCGACCTCGACACCGACCGCCGCGCCGCGGCCGAGCGGCTCGGCGCCACCGCGACGTCCACAGTGGACGACTTCGGCTCCTGCCGGGTGGCGCTGGTCATCGTGCCGACCGACGACGACGTGCTCACCGTGGCCGGGCAGTACGGCGCGGTCGCCGCCGAGGGCTCGGTCCTGGTCGTGTGCAGCTCGGTGCGGCCGGCGACCTGCCTCGCGGTCGAGCAGGCGCTGCGGCCGGCCGGGGTGCGGGTCGTCGACGCCGCGCTGACCGGCGGCATCCGCGGCGCCGAGAGTGGCCGGATCAACCTGCTCGTCGGCGGCCTGGCCGAGGACGTCGCCGACCTGGCGCCGGTGTTCGCGCCGTGGACCGGCCACGTCGACCACCTCGGCCCGCTCGGCACCGGCCAGGTCGGCAAGACGGTCGCCAACCTCATCCACTGGGGCGAGATCGTCGTGTGCGCCGAGGCGCTCTCCCTCGGCGCCGAGCTCGGCGTGCCGGTCTCGGTGCTGCGCGCGGCGCTGCAGAACGGTTCGACCGACAGCCGCACCCTGCGGGAGCTGCAGGAGATGCGGTTCACCTGGTACGAGAAGGACATCGACAACGCGGTCCGGATGGCCGCGACGGTGGACCGCGAGCTGGTGCTCTCGACGTTCGTGCAGCGGCTGATGCGGGACATCGACGTGCCGGCGATGGCGGCGTTGCTGGAGGACCGCGCGACCATCGAGCTGACCGGCCGGCGGGAGGCGGGAGGCTAGTCCCGGGGGTCGACGCGGGTGCGGAAGCGGTCCGCGGCGACCAGCAGGGTCGGGTCGCCGGTGCGGGCGTGCTCGCGCAGCGCCGCCTCGGTCAGCTTGATCACGTGCTCGTCGCCGTGCTCGACGGCCCGGCCGACCAGCTCGGCGCCGGCCGGCGGCGGATCGGTCGGCGGGTCGCTCTCGGCCGCCGTCCGGGGTGCGGCGAACCCGGCGACGATCGCGCCGGTCGACTGCCAGCTCGCGGCCACGCTGGCGGTGCGCAGCGCGTCCGGCAGCTCCGGCAGCACCAGCCGGACCGCCGCCGGGGCGGTCACCGCGTGGCAGAACGCGATCGGTGCGTCCGGCCGGGCCGCCAGCACCCGGGCCGCCGCGCCGATCAGCTCGTCCAGGGCCGCGTCCGGATCCGCCGGCGGACCCCAGGCGTCCAGGTGGCCCGGGTAGTCGGGCAGCACCCGGACCGCCAGCATCCGGCCGATCAGGCCCGGGCCGTCGCCGGGCGCGGCCGGGTCGAGCCGGGGCAGTCCGGCCAGTGCCGGCACCGCCGCTAGCCGGCCGGCCAGCCGCGGGTCGCCGGCCAGCGGCACGTACCGGGCCGCCCAGTACGCCAGGCCCTGGGCCAGCTCGTCGACGAGCACCGGCTCCGGCCGGTCGCCGGCCGCGCGCAGCGTGCGGACCGCGTGCGCGGTGCGGATCACCCCGTGCGTCGCGCTCGCGGCCAGCCCCGGCAGCAGCCGCGGCCACCACCGCAGCAGCAGCTTCCGCCAGGACCGCTCGGCCGCCTCCCGGCGCAGGTACGCCGTCCAGTCGCCGAGCAGCCGCTCGTCGCCGAGCCGCTCCCGCCAGTCGTCCACCCCGCTGCCGGCCGCCGGCGCCGCGTCGAGCCGGGGCAGGTAGCCGCTCACCCAGCCGCCGACGCGGTCGGCGGCGCCCAGCCGGACCAGCGCCTCGCTGGCCATCGGACCGTGGTTGGCGAGGAACCCGCCGAACTCCGGCCCGGTGCGGCGGAACCGGTCGAGGGCGTCGAGCAGGGCACCGTCGGTCACCGGGCCACCGTCGCCGGCCGGCCGGGGGCCGTCAAGCGCGTTGTCACACCGGGCCGGCGGGATCCGTCAGGGAGGATGTGGCGGTGGATGACCAGACCTGGCTGGCCGAGCGCTTCGAGGCGCACCGGCCGCACCTGCGGGCGGTGGCGTACCGGATGCTCGGCTCGCCGGCGGAGGCCGACGACGCGGTGCAGGAGGCGTGGCTGCGGCTGAGCCGGGCCGACACCAGCGGGGTGGACAACCTCGGGGGCTGGCTGACCACGACCGTGGCCAGGGTGTCGCTGGACATGCTGCGCAGCCGCACGGCCCGGCGCGAGGCACCGGTCGAGCTGCCCGACCTGCCGGCCGCGGGCCCCGATCCCGAGCAGGAGGCGGTGCTGGCCGACTCGGTCGGGCCGGCGCTGCTGGTCGTGCTCGACACGCTCACGCCGGCCGAGCGGCTCGCGTTCGTGCTGCACGACCTGTTCGCCGTCCCGTACGAACAGATCGCGCCGATCGTGCGGCGCAGCCCGGCCGCGGCCCGGCAGCTGGCCAGCCGGGCCCGGCGGCGGGTGCAGGGTGCCGAGCCGGGCGACGCCGACCCGCACCGGCAGCGCCGGATCGTCGAGGCGTTCCTGGCCGCCTCCCGGAACGGCGACATGGCCGGCCTGCTCGCCGCGCTCGACCCCGACGTGGTGCTGCAGGCCGACGAGGCGACCGTACGGATGGGGGCGGAGGCGCTGGTCGCGGGTGCCGGCGACGTGGCGGCCACGTTCTCCGGCCGGGCCCGCGGAGCCCAGCTGGCCACGGTCGACGGCGAGCCCGGGTTGGTGTGGTCGGCCGGCGGGCGGCCGCGGGTGGTGTTCACGTTCGTCGTCTCCGGCGACCGGATCACCGAGATCGGCATGCACTCCGACCCGGCGACGCTGGCTGAGCTGGAGATCGCGCCCTGACTCCCGGCTAGTACCGCGTCAGGCAACCTTGGCCCGTTTGATGGTCTGGGCCCGGCGGATGACCTTGCGGAGGATGGGGTCGGTGATGTGGCGGTTCCGCCAGGCGATGTAGCGGCGGATCATGTTGGCTTGCTCGGTGTGGCTGGGGTGGTCGGTGCCGTCGAGGGCGAAGTAGCGCAGGGCGGTGAACTGGGCCTCGATCCGGTTGAGCCAGGAGCCGTAGAAGGGCACGTAGGCCAGTTCGACGTTGTTCGCCGCGGCCCACTCGCCGACCCGGGCGTCGGTCCTGGTGGACAGGTGCGGGCTGAAGTTGTCCAGCACGATCGCGATCCGGATCTGCGGCGGGTGCAGGGATCGCAGGTAGCGGGCGAACGCGAGGAACTCGGTTCGGCTCTTGCGGGTCTTGACGTGCCCGTAGAGCCGGTCGGTGGACAGGTCGTAGCCGGCGAGCAGGTGCCGGACCCCGTGCGGGCGTTTGTAGGTCGCCCGCCGGCGCCGCCGCCGGGGTCGGCTCTGCTCACCGGTGCCGGTGGCGGCCGGTGCCCACTGCCGGCCGGGGTGGGGTTGCAGGTTCAGCGGCCCGAACTCGTCCATGCAGATCACTACCGTCGGGTCGGTCGGGTCGGGCTCGGCCTGCCCGTCGGCGATCGCGTAGAGCGCGAGGACGCGGTTCTTCTTCGCCTCGTAGTCAGGGTCGGTGCTGGTCTTCCACGTCTTGACGGCTTGGAAAGGAGACACCCTGCTCGCGCAGCAGCACGCGCAGCCCCTCGTGGGAGATGTCCTCGACCACCCCCTGCGCGACCAGGTAGTCGGCCAGCTTGGACAGGCTCCAGGTCGAGAACGGCAGTCCGTGATCGGCCGGGCGGGCCAGCGCGATCTGCGTGATCTGCGCGCGCTGCTGCGCACCGAACTTCGGTGGCCGCCCGCCGGCGTAGCGCGGCCGCAGCGAGTCGAACCCGTCGGCGTTGAAGTTGTGCAGCACGTCCCGGACCCGGTCCGGGCTGGTGAACGTCACCGTCGCGATCATCGCCACGTCCATGCCCTGCGCGGACAGCAGCACCATCTGCGCCCGCCGCCACGTCACCACCGAGCCGCTGGACCGGCGCACGATCCGCAGCAGCCGGTTGCCCTCCTCGCTGCTGATCTCACGCACCCGCACACGCGCCACCATCTCGCTTCTCCCCGGGGAAGTCAGGACAAGACGAGACACACGATCAAGCCCAGACCGGCCAGACCGGCCCACCTACCCGGGCGTGTCGCCGAGAAGGGCAAAGGTTGGCAGCCGCGGTACTAGCCGCCGAGCGGCAGGCCGACCCGCGAGCGCAGCTCGGCGAGCGAGATCCCGTACGTCTCGCGCACGGTGGCCCCGCCGCCGGCGACGAGGAACACCGCGTGGTCGGTGTAGACGCGGCTCGACGCAGCCGACCCCGGTCAGCGGGTAGGTGCACGACGGCACCAGCTTCGGCGATGCCGTCCTTGGCGAACAGGGTCATCATCACGAAGACGCTCTTGGCGCCGATCGCCAGGTCCATCGCGCCGCCGACCGCCGGGATCGCGTCCGGGCTCGCCGGTGTGCCAGTTGGCCAGGTCGCCGCCGGCCGAGACCTGGAAGGCGCCGAGCACGCAGACGTCGAGGTGGCCGCCGCGCATCATCGCGAAGCGAGTCGGCGTGGTGGAAGTACGCCGCCCCGGGCAGTCTCGGTGACCGGGACCTTGCCGGCGTTGATGAGGTCGGGGTCGACCTCGTCGCCGGCTCGGCGGCCGCGGCCCATGCTGAGCATGCCGTTCTCGGTGTGCAGCACGACCCCGGCGCTCGGCGGTCAGGTGGTCGGCGACCATGGTGGGCTGGCCGATGCCGAGGTTCACGTAGGACGCCGGCCGGGATGTCGCGCGGCGACCAGCCGCGGCCAGCTCGTCGCCTGGTCCAGCGGGCTCGCGGTCGACGGTCGCTCGGTCGTCACACCGTCACCACCCGGTCGACGTAGATGCCCGGCGTCACGACGACCTCGGGGTCGAGCCCGCCGACGTCCACGACCTCGCGCACCTGGGCGACGGTCGTGGTCGCGGCGGTGGCCATCACCGGCCCGAAGTTGCGGGCGGTCTTGCGGTAGACGAGGTTGCCCATCCGGTCGGCGCGGTGGGCGCCGACCAGGGCGACGTCGCCGCTGGATCGGGTACTCCAGCACGTAGGTCGCGGCCGTCGATGTCGCGGGTCTCCTTGCCCTCGGCCAGCGGCGTGCCGACGCCGGTCGGGCAGAAGAACGCGCCGATGCCCGGCGCCGGCCGCCCGCATCCGCTCGGCCAGGTTGCCCTGCGGCACCAGCTCGAGCTCGATCTTGCCGGCGCGGTAGAGCCCGTCGAAGACCCAGGAGTCCGTCTGCCGCGGGAACGAGCAGATCATCTTGCGGACCCGCCCCTTGGCGAGCAGCGCGGCCAGGCCGGTGTCGCCGTTGCCGGCGTTGTTGTTGACCACGGTCAGGTCGGCGGCGCCCGTGCCGGATCAGCGCGTCGATCAGCTCGACCGGCATGCCCGGCCATGCCGAACCCGCCGATCAGCACGGTCGCGCCGTCCGCGACGTCGGCGACGCGCCTCGTCGGCGTCGGTCGCCGACGGATCACGGCCCGGTCACGTCCGACGTTCTCCAGGACGACGGCGAGGGCCTGGCCCACGCCGATGCAGATCGCGGCGACGCCCCAGCGGTGCCCGCCGGCTCGCGGAGCCGGTGGCCAGGGTGCCGAGGATCCGGCCGCCGGAGGCGCCGAGCGGGTGGCCGATCGCGATCGCGCCGCCCTTGGCGTTGACGATCTCCGGGTCGACCTTCCAGGCGTCGACGCAGGCCAGCGACTGGACGGCGAACGCCTCGTTGAGCTCGACCGCGCCCACGTCGGCCCAGGTGATGCCGGCCCGGGCCAGCGCCTGTCTCGGCCGCCTCGACCGGCGCGTAGCCGAAGTCCTGCGGCTCCAGCGCGTGCGCGCCGCGGCCGGCGATCCGGGCGAGCGGGTCGCCGGCCGATCGCGGCCGCCGCGCCGGCCGAGCCGAGCAGCACCGCCGAGGCGCCGTCGTTGAGCGGCGAGGCGTTGCCGGCGGTGATCGTGCCGTCCGGCCGGAACGACGGCTTGAGCGCCGGCCAGCTTCTCGGCGCTGCGAGCCGGGCCGGATCGCCCTCGTCCCGGGCCAGGTCGGCGTCCGGCACCGGCGACCACCAGGTCGTCGTAGAAGCCCGCCTTCCAGGCCGCGTCGGCGAGGTTGTGGGAGCGCGGCGCGAACTCGTCCTGCCGCTCCCGGGAGATGGCGAACTGCTCGCCGAGCTGCTCGTTGGCCTCGCCCAGCGAGACCGTCCACTCCGCCGGCATCCGCTGGTTGACCAGCCGCCAGCCCAGCGTCGTCGAGACCGCGGTGACGTTGCCGGCCGGGAACGGCCTGCGACGGCTTGGGCAGCACCCACGGGCGCCCGGGTCATCGACTCCACGCCGCCGGCGAGCACGACGTCGGCGTCGCCGGCCTCGATCGTCCGCGAGCCGCTCATCGCGGCGTCGAGGCGAGCCGCAGAGCCGGTTGACCGTCGACCGCCGGCACCGAGACCGGCAGCCCGGCGAGCAGCACCGCCATCCGGCCCGACGTTGCGGTTGTCCTCGCCGGCGCCGTTGGCGTTGCCCGAGACCACGTCGCCGATCGGCGGCCGGGTCGAGCCCGGGCGCGCGGTCCAGCACGTCCGTGACGGCGAACGCGGCCAGGTCGTCGGGCCGGACCTCGGCCAGCGCGCCGCCGAACCGGCCGAACGGCGTCCGCGACCGCGGCGTAGACGAACGCGTCGGTCACCGGCGCGTCCTCCTCCAGCACGTCCTGGGCGATGCGGAAGGCGGTGTTGGCGTCGGGCACGCCGCAGTAGATCGCGGTCTGCAGCAGCATCTCCTTGATCTCGTCGACGGTCAGGCCGTTGGTGCGGGCCGCGCGCAGGTGCATGGCCAGCTCCTCGTGGTGGCCGCGGGCGACCAGCGCGGTCAGCGTGATCAGCGACCGGCTGCGCCGGTCGAGGCCGGGGCGGGTCCAGATCGAGCCCCAGGCGTACTCGGTGATCAGCTCCTGGAAGTCGCGGTTGAAGTCGGTGGTGCGGGCGGTGGCGCGGTCGACGTGCTCGTCGCCGAGCACCTCGCGGCGGACCGCCATGCCGGCGGCCTGCAGGTCGGCCAGCGTCGTCCCGGACCGGCCCGGCAGCGGCCGGCGCAGCAGGTAGCCGACGATGAGCGCGGCCGTCGCCGCGGGCGCCTCGGCCGGGGCGAGGTGCGCCACCGGGTCCAGCACGGCCAGCGTGCCGTCGGTGCACGCCGGTCGCGATCGCGCGCAGTCCCTCGACCGGCGTGCGCGGTGTCGTGCCCGCCGGCCACCGCGAGCACCGGCGCGCGGATCTCGCCGAGCCGGCGCGGTCACGTCGAACTCGGCCAGCGCCTCGCAGGCCCAGGCGTACGAGGCGTCGTCGGTGCCGGCCAGGTGGTCGAGCAGCGCGCCGGCGACGCGCCGGCTCGCCGGTCCGCGAACCCGGGCGCGAACCAGGGCTGCGCCGCCGTCGGCACGACCGCCGCGGTGCCCTCGGCCCGGACCAGCGCGGCCCGCTCGCGCCAGCTGTCCGGGGTGCCGATCCGGGCGCCGGTGCAGAGCAGGGCGGCGCCGGCGACCCGGTGGTCGAGCAGCAGCTGCAGCCCGACCGCGCCGCCGACCGAGTCGCCGGCGTAGTGGAACGGCCGGTCCCCGGCGAGCGCGAGCACGCCCTCGGCCAGCTCGGCGATCGAGAACGCCTCGGTCGCCGGGGCCGACGCGCCGTGCCCGGGCAGGTCCCAGGCCAGCACCTCGAAGTCCTCGGCCAGCTCGGCCGCGCACCGGGTCCACAGCGTCGCCGCGGAGGTGCCGATCGCCGGCCCGACGAGCAGCAGCGGCCCGTGCCCGCCGAGCGGGGTCGCGGCCAGCGCCGGCACCGCGGTCACGGCCGCGCCTCCAGGAACACCGTCTCGCGCTCGCCCTGCAGCACCACGTCGAACGCGTACCCGCCCGGCTCGGCGGTGGCGACCAGCGTGGACCGCCGCTGCGCGGGCAGGCTCGACAGCAGCGGGTCGGCGGCTAGCGAGTCCTCGCTTTCCGGCAGGTAGACCCTGGTCCGCAGCCGGTCGAGCAGCCCGCGGGCGAAAACGGTCAGCGCGAAGAACGGCGCCGTCCCGGGCCGGCCCGGCCCCGGCCGCAGCGTGCTGAACGACCAGTGCCCGGCGTTGTCGGTGGCCGCGCGGCCCCAGCCGGTGAAGGTCCAGCCGTCCCGCCGCAGCGAGCCGGGCTCCCGCACGGCCGCGCCGTCCGGCCCCGGCTGCCACAGCTCCAGCAGGGCGTCCGGGACCGGGTCGCCGGCGCCGTCGAGCACCCGGCCGTGCAGCCGGATCGCGCCCGCGCTCCCCGGCGGCACCAGCTCGGGGCCGCCCGCGTACGGCAGGGACAGCCCGAAGAACGGCCCGACCGTCTGACCCGGGGTGCCGGGCAAAGGTTCGGTCATGACTCCGTCCAGGTTCGGCGGGACCCGGTCAGCACGATGTCCCAGCGGTATCCGGTTGACCATTCCGGCCGGGTCAGCTCGTGGTCGTACGCGGCCAGCAGCCGGTGCTGCGCCGAGGTGTCCGGGATGGAGCCGAAGATGGGGTCGAGCGGGAGCAGCGGGTCGCCGGGGAAGTACATCTGGGTCACCACCCGCTCGGTGAAGTCCCGCGCCGAACAGCGAGAAGTGGATGTGCGCCGGCCGCCAGGCGTTGAGGTGGTTGCGCCACGGGTACGGGCCCGGCTTGATCGTGACGAACCGGTAGCGGCCGTCGGCGTCGGTCAGGCAGCGCCCGGTGCCGGTGAAGTTGGGGTCGAGCGGGGCCGGGTGCCGGTCCCGGCCGTGCGCGTACCGCCCGGCCGCGTTGGCCTGCCAGACCTCGACCAGCTGCCCGGCGACCGGCCGGCCGGCGCCGTCGGTGATCCGGCCGGTGACGACCATCCGCTCGCCCAGCGGCTCGCCCGGGTGCTGGGCGGTCAGGTCGGCGTCGGTCGGGTCGACGTCCCTGGCCCCGAACACCGGCCCGGCCAGCTCGATCTCCTCCGGCTCGACCTGCACCGGCGCGAACGACGGGTGCCGCAGGATGCTGCTGCGGTAGGGCGGGTAGTCCAGCAGCGGGCCGGGGCCGGCCTTCTCGTGCGCGGCCGCGATCGAGGCGATCTCCGCGCTGATCGTTTCCTGGGTGTCGGGTGGCACGTTGTCGGGCACGCCCCGCACGGTACGAGGTGGAGCGCTCCGGTGCGACCGGGACCGCCGCCGGGACCTCGCCGGCCGCCTCCGGCGGCGCCGCGGCGACGTGGCCGAATGGTATTACTATTCGTAGATCCAGCGTGTAGTGTCCGACGGAGGTCGGGTGCGCCGGCCGGACGGGCGGCGGCGGGAGGCGGTCGGAGATGCTGAAGCAGGACGTCAACGAGCTCCTGACCCGCACCGGTCCCGGCACCGAGATGGGCGAGCTGTTCCGGCGCTACTGGATCCCCGCCCTGCTCGCCGAGGAGCTGCCCGAGGACGGCTGCCCGCCGGTGCGGGTCAAGCTGCTGTCCGAGCGGATGATCGCGGTCCGCGACTCCGAGGGCCGGTACGGGCTGCTCGACGAGTTCTGCGCGCACCGCGGCGCCTCGCTGTGGTTCGGCAACAACGAGGCCGGCGGTCTGCGCTGCGCGTACCACGGCTGGAAGTACGACGTGACCGGCGCCTGCCTGGAGGTGCCGTCCGAGCCGGAGAACTCGAGCTTCTTCCGGAAGGTCAAGCTCACCGCCTACCCGCTGGTGAAGATCGGCGACGTGCTCTGGACCCACCTCGGCGACCCGGCGCACCGGCCGCCGCTGCCGGAGTTCGAGTGGTGCCTGGTGCCGCCGGAGCAGACGTACACGTCCAAGCGGTGGCAGGAGAGCAACTGGCTGCAGGCGCTCGAAGGTGGCATCGACTCCAGCCACGTGTCCTGGCTGCACTCGGCCGGGCTGAGGAACGACCCGCTGTTCAAGGGGTCGAAGGGCAACGAGTACAACCTCAACGACATGCGGCCGTTCTTCGAGGTCGTCGACGCCGACGGCGGGCTGTTCGTCGGGGTCCGCCGCAACGCCGAGGAGGGCAGGTACTACTGGCGGATCACGCCGTGGGTGATGCCCTCGTTCACGATGGTGCCGCCGCGCGGCGACCACCCGGTGCACGGCCACTTCTGGGTGCCGATCGACGACGAGAACTGCTGGGTCTTCACGTTCGACTACCTGCCCACCCGGGCGCTGAGCGCGGATGAGCTGCAGGCGATGAAGGACGGCCACGGTGTGCACAACGAGTACGTCCCCGGCACCTACCGGCCGCTGGCCAACAAGGACAACGATTACCTCATGGACCGGGCGGCGCAGAAGCGCGGGGAGACGTTCTCCGGGGTGAAGGGGATCGCCATCCAGGACGCCTCACTGCAGGAGAGCATGGGACCGATCGTGGACCGGTCCAAGGAGCGGCTGGTCTCCGCCGACAGCGGCATCATCAAGGCCAGGCGCAAGCTGCTCACGTCGGCCGTGGCGCTGCGTGACGACGGCACGGTGCCGCCGGGCGTCGACCCGGCCCACCACCGGGTCCGGTCGGCCTCGATCGTGCTGCCCGAGGAGCGGTCGTTCCTGGACCTGGCCCGCACCGCGGTGAGCGTGATCCCGGGCGTCCGGCAGACGTCGGTCTGATCCGATGGCCAGCCGCCCGATCCTCGCCAACAGCTGCGCGATGGCGGCGACCGCCGCGGAGGCGCGGTACCGGATCGACGCCAAGCCGCAGGCGCCGCGCAACACCAGCGTGGTCGCGCTCGACGACGGCGCGATGGCCGTGGTCCGCGAGCTGGCCGGCCAGGAGTGGAACGCGGCCCGGTTCCTCGGCTGCGCCGACGCCGGCGACGCCGGCGACGCCGGCGACTACGCCGACCTCCAGCTGTGCACTGTGGACGGCGAGCCCGTGCGGCTGTCCGACGAGCTGTCCGGCGCGGACTTCGTCCTGATGATCGCGACCGAGGGTGGCGCCGCCGCGGCCGCGACCATCGGCGACGCCTGCACGCTGCGCGGGATCATGACCGCCGGGGTCATCGTCGGCACCGACGGCGGGTCCGGCGCCGCGCTCACCGCGCTGCGCCCCAACGCGCGCGTCCTGCTCGTCACCGGCGACGAGCAGGACGCGACCGAACTGCTCGCGGCGGTCGGAGCGTGAGTGTGAGCGAGCGGGGAGCGACGAGCGCCAGCCGCCCGGCGCTCGCGCCCGCCGGCTGGTCCGAGGAGCGGGCCCAGTGAGCGGGCCGCGGGTCACGCTCGCCGACCTGGCCCGGATGAAGCGTGAGGGCCGCAAGATCGTCGGCGTCGTCGCCTGGGACTACCAGCTGGCCAGGATCGTCGACCGGGTCGGCGTCGACCTGGTCTCGGTCGGCGACACCGTCGGCATGAACCTCTGGGGCCAGGCCACCCCGTTCGAGGTGACCCTCGACCAGATGGTGACCGTCTGCCAGGCGGTCCGCCGCGGGGTCAGCCGGGCCCTGGTCAGCGGCGACTTTCCGTACGGGCCGCTGCAGGAGGGCCCGGCCGAGGCCGTGCGGGCGGCGATCCGGCTGGTCAAGGAGGCCGGCGTCGACCTGGTCAAGCTCGACGGCGCGGCCGATCACCTGGACGCGGTGCGGGCGGTGGACCGGGCCGGGATCCCGGTGTTCGGCCAGCTCGGGGTGACCCCGCAGGCGGCGCTGCGGCTCGGGCTCGACTACGCGGCGATGGCCGAGCCGGGCGCTCAGGTGCCGGACGAGATGGCCGAGCGGCTGGTCGCCGAGGCCAAGGCGCTCGAGCAGGCCGGCGCGGCGCTGCTCGACTTCACCAACTCGGGGCCGGTGGTCGGGGCCGAGGTCGCCCGGTCGGTGTCGATCCCGGTGCTCGGCGGCTTCGGTGGCGGTCCCTGGCTGGACGGCCGGGTGCGGATGGCGCACGCCGCGATCGGGTACGCGGCGGCCGGCCTCGACGACCCGCCGGACACGTACGCGGACGTC
Organism: uncultured Actinomycetota bacterium; assembly: GCA_963803135.1. Lineage (GTDB taxonomy): Bacteria > Actinomycetota > Actinomycetes > Mycobacteriales > CADCTP01 > CADCTP01. The sequence continues at coordinate 699,267 of CAWDLH010000003.1, forward strand.
GCGCACGTCGCCTTCGACGCGCTGAGCGCGTATGCGGCCGACGTGCGGGCGGCCCGGCAGATCCGCGGCGGCATCCCGGTGCCCCGCTGATGCCCGGCGCGATGTCCACGGCGGTGATCCACGGCATCCCGACCCGGTACGAGGTGTCCGGGAACGGCCCGCCGCTGCTGATGTTCTCGCCCGGCGGCTTCGACTCGACCCTGCAGAACTGGACCCGGCACGGCATCTACCCGCGGATCGAGCTGCTGGCCCGGCTGCGCGAGCGGTTCACCTGCGTCGCGTTCGACCGGCGCGAGTCCGGCCTGTCCGGCGGCCGGCTGGAGCGGATCCGCTGGGAGCACTGGGTCGCGCAGGGTGCCGGGCTGCTCGACCACCTCGGCATCGAGCGCGCGCACCTCATCGGCGCCTGCGTCGGCTGCTCGACCGCGGCCGCGTTCGCGGTGGCGTATCCGGAGCGCACCGGCCGGATGGTGCTCTACTCGCCGGCCGGCGGCCCGCGCTACCGGATGACCCAGCTGTCCCGGTTCGCCGCGCACGCCGCGTACGCGGCCGCGTCCGGGATGGCCGCCGTCGTGGAGCTGGCCCGGTCGGGCACCGCGCAGTTCGCCGCCGACCCGCGGGTCGGGCCGTGGGTCACCGTGCTGCGCACCGACGAGGCGTTCGCGGAGGAGTACGGGGCGGCCGACCCGGCGGCGTACGCGCGGATGGTGACGGCGATGGGCCGGCTGCTGTTCGACCGGGACACGGTCTGCGGGGCCGAGCCGGAGGACCTCATGGCGCTGGACACGCCGGCGCTGATCGTGCCCGGGCAGGACGCCTCGCACGCGCCGTCGGCCGCCCGCTACCTGCAGGAGTGCCTGCGGCGCAGCGAGTACTGGGACGTGCCGGTGGCCGAGCAGACCGCGGGCACGGCGCCGGCCCGGGTGATCGGGTTTCTCTCAGAGCAGTGACTCGCCGCGCTCCAGCGCCGCGATCATCTCGATCCGCCGCTGGTGCACGCCGCCCCGGAACGCGGTGCGCAGCCAGAGGTCGACCAGCTCGTCGGCCTGCTCACCGGAGAGCACCTTGGCCCCGAGGACGAGCACGTTCGAGTCGTTGTTGGACCGGCTGATCCCGGTGGTGAACGGGTCGGCGGCCAGCCCGGCCCTGATGCCACGCATCTTGTTGCAGGCGACCAGCTCGCCGGCGCCGCTGCCGCCGACCACGATCCCGCGCTCGGCCGGGCCCTCGGTGACCTGCCGGCAGACGTCCTCGCACAGCGGCGGGTAGTCGACGGTCTGCTCGCCGTGCGTGCCGCGGTCGTCCAGCTCGTGCCCGGCCGCGGTGAGCCGCTCGATCAGCCTGGCCTTGATCGCGAGGCCGTTGTGGTCGGCGGCGATGGCGATCCGCATCAGCCGACCAGCTCGCGGGTGCCCGGCGCGAACAGCGAGTCCAGGTCCGGCCCGCGGTCGAGGATGTGCTGGTCGACCGCGGCCCGGGCCAGCTCCTCCAGCACGGCCCGGTTGGGCTCGAGCCCGTACGGCAGCGGGTCGGCGCCGGTGATCTCCCGGACCCGCCGGTGCATCCGGTCCACCTTCGTCGGCTCCGGCAGGCTGTCCAGTTGCGACACGTACCGGCGCTTGGACTCGGCGAACGCCTCGAACAGGTCGGCGCCGAGGTCGGGGTGCGCGGCGAGCAGCTCGTCGCGGACCACGACCAGGTGGTTGACCGGGTAGTGGCCCCGCTCGGCGAGCGCGCGGTAGCCGGCCTCCTCGGCGTCCGGGATCAGCGGGGCCAGCTCGGGCCGGTCCGCCTCGACGCCGACCGCGGCGGCCAGCCCGCCGGCGAGCAGGGCGGAGGGCAGGTCGAGGCCGGGCTCGGGGCGCACGTTCGCCGGCGGCGCGTACGCCTCGACGTGCTCGTCGCCGGACGGCACCCAGGTCGGCGCGTCGAGGTCGAGGCCGTGCTCGGCGCGCAGGATCTCGCGTGCCCACACGCCCGTGGTCACCGTGTAGCCGCGGTTGACCCCGACCCGCCGGCCGGCCAGGTCCTTGGGGTCGAGGTCCGCGCCGGCGGGCGCGACGACCGCGCCGTGGTGGAAGCCGCGGACCACGAAGACCGGGATCGCGGTGAACGCCACCCCGTGCGCCTTGGCCACGAGGTACGTCGTCGCAGCCATCTCGCAGACGTCGAACTCGAGCGTCCGCACCATCCGGCGGAACGCCTGGACGAGGACCGGCACCTCCTCGAAGTCGAGCACGTACCCGTTCGGGGTGACCTCACCGGCCTTGAGGGCCCGGTTGTTGCCCTGGGTCCGGGACACCGCCCGGAGGTGCAGCTGGTCCATCCGCCCTGTTCCTCCAGTCGCCTCCGCGTGGTAAAGATAGCAAACTGTATGACCATTAAGGGTCAGGAGGCTGTCCGATGGCCGAGCCGGTGCTCGCGGCGGTGCGGACCGCGCCCGGGACCACGTCGTACCGGGAGTACCCGATGCCGGACGTGCCGGCCGACGGTGCCCTGCTCAAGGTCGAGGTCGCCGGGATCTGCGGCACCGACGTGAAGATGTACGCCAGCCCGCCGTTCCCGGACCCGGTCGTCATGGGGCACGAGAACGTCGGCGTCGTCGCCAGGGCCGGCCGCGGCTTCGTCGAGCGGCACGGCGTCGGTGAGGGCGACCGGGTCTTCGTCGAGCACTACCTGGGCTGCTACCACTGCGCCTGGTGCCGGGCCGGCGAGTATCGCCACTGCGAGAACACCGACTGGCGCACCAACCCGGACGCCCGCCGGTACGGCTACACCAGCGCCGAGCACCCGCCGCACCTGTGGGGCGGGTTCGCCCAGTTCATGTACCTGCCCTGGAACGCGGTGCTGCACAAGGTGCCGGACAGCGTCACGCCGGCGCTCGCCGGCATCGCCACGCCGTTGTCCAACGGCATCGAGTGGGCGCTCGTCGACGGCGGCGTCGGCTACGACTCGACCGTGCTCATCGAGGGCCCGGGCCAGCAGGGGCTTTCGCAGGTGGTCGCCTGCAAGCAGGCCGGCGCCTCGCTCGTCGTGGTCACCGGCACCGCCCGGGACGCCGCCCGGCTGGAGCTGGCCAAGACCCTCGGCGCCGACCACACGATCGACGTGCAGGCCGAGGACCCGGCCGAGCGGATCCGGCAGATCACCGGCGGCACCGGGGTCGACGTGGTGCTCGACTGCACCGCCGGGGCGGGCACGGCGCCGGTGCTGCTCGGCATCGACGCGCTCAAGCGCCGCGCCGGCACGATCGTCATCCAGGGCGAGCTGGCCGCGTTCCCCGACTTCCCGGTCAAGAAGGTGACCGAGAAGGCGATCACCATCAAGAGCGCGCGCGGGCACAGCTACCGGTCCTGCGAGCTCGCGGTGGCCCAGCTCGCCTCCCGCCGGTTCCCGCTCGAGGCGCTGTCCACCCACAGCTTCGGCCTGTCCGAAGTGGACCGGGCGATCCGCGCGGTGGGCGGGGAGGAAGGTGACGGGGTCGTGCACGTCTCGCTGCTGCCCTGGCTGGAGGACTGAGCCATGCCGATCGTCGTCCGCAACCCGCCCCGCACCGACCCGATGCTGACCGCCGCGTTCACCCGGTTCGGCGTGGCCACCGTGCACGAGGCCCAGGGCCGAACCGGGCTGCTCGACCCGCGGCTGCGGCCGGTCCACCCGGGCTCCCGGCTCGCCGGCACCGCGGTCACGGTCAGCGTGCCGCCGGGCGACAACTGGATGGTCCACGTCGCGGTGGAGCAGTGCCGCCGCGGTGACGTGCTCGTGGTCGCGCCGACCTCGCCGTCCACGGCCGGCTACCTGGGCGAGCTGCTCGCGACCGCGCTGCGGGTGCGCGGCGTGCTCGGCGCGGTGATCGACGCGGGCTGCCGGGACGTGGCCGAGCTGGCCCGGATGGGCTTCCCGGTCTGGTCCGCCTGCGTCTGCGCGTACGGGACGGTGAAGGAGACGCTGGGCGACGTCAACGTGCCGGTCGTCTGCGCCGGCCAGCTCGTCGCGCCCGGGGACGTCGTGGTGGCCGACGACGACGGCGTGGTCGTGGTGCCGCGCGCGACCGCGGCCGGCGTGCTGGACGCGTCCCGGCGGCGGGAGGAGAAGGAGGCGCTGTCCCGCGAGCGGTACGAGGACGGCGAGCTGAGCCTGGACGTCTCGGCCATGCGGGAGAAGCTGGCGGCCAAGGGGCTCGGCTACGTCGACGCCGAGGACGCCGGATGATCATCGACGCGCACGGGCACTACACCACCGTCCCGGCCGGGCACCGCGACTTCCGGTCCGGCCAGCTGGCCTGGCTGGCCGACCCGTCCGGGCCCCGGCCGGCCGAGGGCACGATCGGCGACGACGAGATCCGCGACAGCATCGAGCGCAACCAGCTCGCGCAGCTGCGCGAGCGCGGCGAGGACCTCATGCTGATCTCGCCGCAGGCCTCGGCGATGGAGCACCACGTGCCCGACCCGGCGATCGCCGTCGACTGGGCCCGGTCCTGCAACGACCTGGTGCACCGGGTGAGCGGGCTGTTCCCGGCCCACTTCGCGGCGGTCTGCCAGCTGCCGCAGACCCCGGGCGGCGCCCTCGACGACTCGGTCGCCGAGCTGCGCCGGTGCGTGTCCGAGCTCGGCTTCGTCGGCTGCAACGTGAGCCCCGACCCGTCCGGCGGGCACTGGACCTCCCCGCCGATGACCGACCAGTACTGGTTCCCGCTGTACGAGGCGCTGGTCGAGCTGGACGTGCCGGCGATGGTGCACGTGTCCTCGTCCTGCAACCCCAACTTCCACGCGCTCGGCGCGCACTACCTCAACGCCGACACGTCGGTGTTCATGCAGCTGGTCGAGGGCGACCTGTTCGCGCGGTTCCCGGCGTTGCGGCTGGTCATCCCGCACGGCGGCGGCGCGGTGCCGTACCACTGGGGCCGCTACCGCGGGCTGGCCGACCGGCTGGGCAGGCCCGAGCCGCGCGACCACGTGCTGACCAACGTCTTCTTCGACACCTGCGTCTACCACCAGGCCGGCATCGACCTGCTGCTGCGGGTGATCCCGGCGGACAACGTCCTGTTCGCCTCGGAGATGATCGGCGCGGTCCGCGGCATCGACCCGGAGACCGGCTTCCACTGGGACGACACCAAGCGGTACGTCGACGCGGCCGGTCTGTCCGCGGTGGACCGGACCAAGATCTTCGAGACGAACGCGCTGCGCGTGTACCCGCGGCTGGCGGCCCGGCTGGCCGCCGGCGCCTGAGCCGCAAGGAGCCGCATGAGCACGTCGGAGTGGATGGACGAGAAGCTGGCCGCGCGGTGGACCGCCGCCGACTCGCTCAAGCAGATGCTGGTGCTGCCGCGGCGGATCAGCGCGACGATCGTGGCCGGCGACCGGCCGGGCACCGCGCTCGTCGTGGACGTCGGCAGCGGACCCGGGGACTACCTGGCCACGATGCTCGACATGTTCCCGGCCGCGCGTGGCGTGTGGACGGACGTCTCGCCGGCGATGGCGGACATCGCCCGCCCGGCGCTGGCGGCGTACCGGGACCGGGTCGAGTTCCGCCTGGTCGACATCGAGGACCTGGCCCCGCTGCCGGCCGGCGTCGACGTCGTGACGACGTCCCGGGCCAGCCACCACCTCGACGCGTCCGCGCTGGCCCGGTTCTACGCGGCCGCGGGCGAGCACCTCGCGCCCGGCGGCTGGCTGGTCAACCTCGACCACGTGCTCTCGCCCGGCGGCTGGGACCGGCGGCTGCGGGACGCCCGGGCGGCGATGGTCCCGCCGAAGCGCGAGGGCACCGGGCACAGCCACGACAAGCCGCTGCCTACGGTGGACGAGCACCTCGCCGGTCTCGCCGCCGCCGGCTTCGACGACGTCGCCACCCCCTGGCGCACCTTCTACACCGTCCTGTTCATGGCCCGGAAACCCGACTGACCCCCGGCCCCGCCCCACCCATCCCGCCCGCAGCGCCGCCCGCCGGGTGGTCGGCCGGCGTGGTGGAGCGCCGCGGTCGCGGGCCGCGGGTGGTGTGTGGCGGTGGCGCGCGGCCGGTGTTACTCCGGGAGGGTGCTGCTGGCGGCGCGGGCGAGGCGCTTCGCGGTGCGGCTGAGGTGGCGGTGCATGATGTCGGTCGCCTTGTCCGCGTCGCGGGCCGCGATCGCCTCGACGAAGTCGCGGTGCTCGTAGACCCCGCGCTGTCCCATCAGCGGCGCCGCCGTCGCGGCCTCCCGCAGCGACATGAGCAGCGGCCCGTGGAACGAGTGCATGAGCATCTCGATGGCCCGGTTGTGCGTGCAGGCCGCGAGCCGGTTGTGGAACTCCGCCGACTTGGCCATCGTGTAGTCCCCGCGCCGCAGCGCCGCGATGTGCTCCCGGGTCAGCGCCCGCAGCCCGGCGATGTCCTCGTCGGTGGCGCGCTCGACGATGGTCGGGATGATGCCGAGCTCGAAGACGAGGCGGGCTTCGGTGACCTCGACGGCGGTGACCGGGGCCAGGGTCATGAGGTCGGCGAGGCCGGCGCCGAGCCGTTCCGAGGACGGGGTGGTGACGAACGCGCCGCCGCGGGCGCCGACGCGGATCTCGACCAGGCCGCCGGCTTCGAGGATGCGCAGGGCTTCGCGGACGGTGACGCGGCTGACGCCCATGCGTTCGCAGAGTTCGCGTTCGGAGGGCAGCCGGTCGCCGGGGCGCAGCCGGTTGGACCGGATCAGCGTCTTGATCTGGTCGACGATCGCCTCGGACATGCGGTTGGGGGACACGGCGGTGAACATGCCGTCCCGGCCCGCGTCCGCGGTCGACTCACGCACGGCCACCGCGCCACCACCTCACCTTTCGTCCCCGCTCGGGAGGGCGGTCCGTCTGCTGAGCCGCTAAGGATAGTCGGTCAGTCCACCATTCCCCACTGTTGGTCACCGGCGTGCCCCGCCGGTCACCGCAACAGCTCGCCGGCCGGCCGCCGGAACGCTCTCCCGAACGGTCTTACCGTCAACCAGGTAGACCTCGATGTCGGGTCAGCAGCACCGGCACCGCGACCGCCACGCAGCAGATCCCGCCGAACGCCAGCCCGTACCGGCCGCCGAGGGTCTGCCCGAGCACGCCCACCACCGGCGCGCCCAGCACCGTGGTGCCCTGCCAGCCGATCGACCACAGCGCCATCACCCGGCCGCGCATCTGGTCGCGGGCGGCGACCTGCAGGAAGGTCTTGGACATCGCGTTGAACGTCACCGCGCCGCACCCGACGACGCCCAGCAGCAGGTACGCGACGGGAAGGGACGGGGCGAGCGAGGCCGCGAGGATCGCGATCCCCCACAGCAGCGCGGACACCGCCACCGACCGCAGGCCGACGGACCGCCGCCGGGCCGCGAGCAGGCCGCCGGCGATCGAGCCGACCGAGATGGCCGACAGCGCCCAGCCGAACGCGCTCGGCCCGCCGGCGAAGGTGCCCGAGGTGAACAGCGGGATCGACACCGGGAACTCCCAGGCGAACGCGCCGGTCACGGCGACCAGCAGCAGCGGCGTGCGCAGGTCCGGTGTGGACAGCACGTAGCGCAGGCCGGCGCGGATCTGCCGCTTGGCCGCGACCTCGGTCTCGGTGTGGACCAGCTCGTCCCGGCGCATCAGCTGCAGCCCGAGCCAGGTGGCGGCGAAGCTGGCCGCGTTGAGCAGGAAGCAGGGGCCGACGCCGACCGTGGCGATGACGAACCCGGCGACGCCCGGCCCGACCACCCGGGCGCCGTTGACCAGCACGGAGTTGAGCGCGATCGCGTTGCCGATGCGGTCCCGCCCGACGACGTTGTTCATGAACGCCTGCCGGCTCGGCGTGTCGACGACGTCGACCACGCCGGCCACGAGGATCAGCGCGGTGAGCGACCAGATGTCGATGAGGTGCGCCATGGTCAACACCCCGAGCGCCGCGGCCACGACCAGCTGGACGAGCGCGGTCAGGCGCAGCAGCAGCCGCTTGTCACGCCGGTCGGCGACCAGGCCGCCCCAGGCGCCGAGCACGAGCAGCGGCGCGTACCGGGCCGCGGTGACCACGCCGAGCGCGGTGCCGCTGGCGGTGAGCTGGAGCACCAGCCAGCCGACCGCGACGTTCTGCATCCAGTTGCCGGCGACCGAGACGGTCAGGCCGGCCATGTAGAGCCGGAAGTTGCGGATCCGCAGGGAGGAGAACATGCCTCCCGCGACGGCGGGCGGGCTCGTGGCCTCGGCGGTCACCGGCCGGTCAGGACGAGCTCGCCCGCGCCAGCCGGCGCGCGGTCCGGCTGAGGTGGCGGTGCATGATGTCGGTCGCCTTGTCCGCGTCGCGGGCCGCGATCGCCTCGACGAAGTCGCGGTGCTCGTAGACCCCGCGCTGTCCCATCAGCGGCGCCGCCGTCGCGGCCTCCCGCAGCGACATGAGCAGCGGCCCGTGGAACGAGTGCATGAGCATCTCGATGGCCCGGTTGTGCGTGCAGGCCGCGAGCCGGTTGTGGAACTCCGCCGACTTGGCCATCGTGTAGTCCCCGCGCCGCAGCGCCGCGATGTGCTCCCGGGTCAGCGCCCGCAGCCCGGCGATGTCCTCGTCGGTGGCGCGCTCGACGATGGTCGGGATGATGCCGAGCTCGAAGACGAGGCGGGCTTCGGTGACCTCGACGGCGGTGACCGGGGCCAGGGTCATGAGGTCGGCGAGGCCGGCGCCGAGCCGTTCCGAGGACGGGGTGGTGACGAACGCGCCGCCGCGGGCGCCGACGCGGATCTCGACCAGGCCGCCGGCTTCGAGGATGCGCAGGGCTTCGCGGACGGTGACGCGGCTGACGCCCATGCGTTCGCAGAGTTCGCGTTCGGAGGGCAGCCGGTCGCCGGGGCGCAGCCGGTTGGACCGGATCAGCGTCTTGATCTGGTCGACGATCGCCTCGGACATGCGGTTGGGGGACACGGCGGTGAACATGCCGTCCCGGCCCGCGTCCCTGGCCGGCTCTGAGACCACCACGCGGCAACCACCCCTTCGGCTCCTGCGCTCGCCTCCCGCGCCACCGCACCGTCCGTCGGCGGCGTCGCTGGACACGAACGGCTATAGGGTAGTCGGTCAGTCCAATATGCCATACGGCCTGATTCGACCGATCGCGGCCGAGCAGCCGGTCGCCTCGGGCCTGCTGACCGAGTATGGTCCTACCTTAATACGGTACGAGGTGTCGGAATGACGAGTGCGGAGTCGGTGGCCGCGGCGTGTCGGGTGCTCGCCGCCACCGGGCTGGTCGAGCACGTGCTCGGCCACGTCAGCGTGCGCACCGGGCCGGACCGGCTGCTGGTGCGCTGCCGCGGCCCCCGGGAGAGTGGCCTGGCCTGGACCACCGAGCGGGACGTGCGGGAGGTGCCGCTGGCCGGGGCGCCCGACGTCGCGCCGTGGACGGTGCCCAACGAGCTGCCGATCCACCGGGTGCTGCTGCGCCGGCGGCCCGAGGTCACCGCGGTCGTGCACGCGCACCCGCCGGCCGTGGTGGCGTACTCGCTGCTGGACCGGCCGCTGCTGCCGGTCTACGGCGCGTACGACATCCCCGGCGCGGCGCTGGCCGCGGGTGGGGTGCCGGTCTGGCCGCGGGCGGCGCTGGTCCGCACCGACGCGCTGGCCGGCGAGCTGGCCGACGCGCTCGGCGACCGCCCGGTCGTGGTGCTGCGCGGGCACGGGCTGGTGAGCGTCGCCGCCGGCCCGCCGGAGACCGCGGTGCCGCAGGCGGTGCTGCAGGCGGCTCGCGGTCGACACGCTCGCCCGCAGCACGCTCGCGGTGCTGCAGGCCGGCGGCACGCCGCGGGCGATCGACGACGCCGACCTGGCCGAGCTGCCCGATCTCGGCGCCGGCTTCACCGTCGAGACGATGTGGCGGCACCTGCTGCGCCGGCTTGACACCTGACGCGCCCGGCGGATTGACTGAACCTGCGGAATGGTAAGACCAACCGAGGAGGTCGGATGCGGGACGACTACCTGCGCGGCGTGCTGGCTTCGGAGAAGAAGAATCTCAGCTCCTCGGAGATCGCCGAGCGGGACGCGTTCAACCGCGCGCACCCGCCGACCACGGGTCTCGTGGTCGCCGACGACCTGCGCAAGATGGAGCTGCCGGCGCGGCCGTGGCGGAACAACCGCGGCCACTACTTCGACCTCGCCGACTACGAGGTGCTCGGGGCACACATCTCCGAGCTGATGCCCGGCCGCCAGTCCGTCCGGCACCGGCACACCACCGAGGCGTACCTGTACGTGGTCAAGGGCCACGGCTACTCGCTGGTCAACTACGACGACGAGCCGATCGAGGTCGTCGAGTGGTCCGAGGGCACGCTGTTCGCGCCGCCGCGCTGGGCCTGGCACCAGCACTTCAACCTCGACCAGGACGACACCTCACGCTACCTGGCGGTCCAGGACACCGGCCTGCTGCGGACCCTCCGGCTGCACAACATCGAGCGGCACCCGGTCCAGCTGACCCCGGAGGACGGGGCGAAGCTGCTGCGTGAGGCCATCGACAGCGGCGCGGTGCACGGCCGGCACTGAGCGGCGCGCCCGGGCCAGGCTGACCCGCTGCCGCTGGCGGTTCGGTCAGCTGCTCCAGCCGGGTCACGCAGCGTCCGAGCGTGCTCTTGCCGCTGCCGGACTCGCCGACCAGGCCGAGCACCTCGCAGTCGGCCACGCTGAGGCTCACGCCGTCGACGGCCCGCACCGCGCCGAAGTGCTTGATCAGCCCGGCCCTCCTCGATCGTGCGGTCGGCGTACCTGACCACGACGCGGTCGGCCAGGTCGGCGACCACGCCGAGGTCGTGGGTGATGAGCAGCACCGCGGTGCCGATCTCGGCCCCGCCGGTCAGACCACCACCTTCGTCATGATGCCGGCCGGGAACACCTCCTCCGGCGTGGCCAGCCGGTGCGCGACCCCCTGCTGGTGGGCGTAGCCGAGCAGCTGGCTCACGGTGGCCCGGTTGGGCTCGATCCCGTACGGGAAGGGGTCGCCGCCGAACAGGTCGGCCATCCGCCGCCCGTACGCGGGCAGCCAGGGCAGCGGGTAGCGGGACACGGCCGGGTCGAGCAACCGCTCGACGCTGCGGTTCTTCGACTCCAGGAAGGCGTCGTAGAGGTTGCGGGCCACCCACGGGTCGTTCTCCAGGATGTGCCGCCGCATGGCGATGATGTGCATGATCGGCCAGATCCCGGTCCGCTGGTAGTACGCCAGCTCGCGGGCCTCGAAGTCGGGGTAGAGCCGCACGACGTCGGGGTGGCCCTGCAGGAAGCAGGTCGGCGGCCGGGCGATGAGCGCGCAGTCGATGTCGCCGGCGGCCAGCAGGTCGGACAGCGAGCGGTCGCTCACCCGGGTCAGCGTGACCCCGTCCGGCAGCGACAGCTCGACCTTCTCCTCGCGGCCGGGCGCGTTCGCCCCGGCCTGATACCACTGGACCTGGTCGAGCGTCACCCCGACCTCGTCCTGCAGCCACCCGCGCATGTAGACGGCGGCCGAGTGCGCCCACTCCGGCGAGCCGACCCGCTTGCCCCGCAGGTCCTCGGCCGTCTCGATGCCGCTGCGCCGGTTGACGTAGAAGGCGCCGAACCGGAACACCCGCGAGCAGACCACCGGCAGCCCGACGATGTCCGGGTCGTCCCGGGTGACCTGGGTGGCGAACTTGGCGATGGACAGCTCGGCGACGTCCCACTCGCGGTGCGCGGTGAACCGGGCGAACACCTCGTGGTGGCTCAGCACCGACCAGACGTGCTCGATGCCCTGTGCCCGCACGGTGCCGAGCCGGAAGTCCCGGAAGTGGTCGTAGTCGGTGGTGGCGATGCTGAGCCGGAGCGCTCCCATTGCTGACCTCGCCGTCTGGATTGGTATGTTCGTTAGCCCTAAGATGGGCAGCGTAGCGGCACACCTGAGGAACCGGACACGGTCGCGGCGCCAGGCGCCGGGGAAGCGAGCGGGTATGGCCAGGAAGGGACGGGTGTTCGTCCGCGGGATGACCTCGGAGACGTACGGGCTGGGCGAGTTCCGCGACCAGCAGCTGGCGGCGCCCCGGGTCCGGGACGACGACGTCGTCGTCGACACCGGCGACAGCGCCGCCCACTCCGGCGACTCGGCGAAGTCCCGCACCTGGTGGCGGGTCGGGCCCGGCGACGACCCGTTCCTCACCCAGACCGTCCAGGTGCACTTCGTCGAGCTGCCGCCGGAGAGCTCCAACAACGGCCACGGCCACCAGAACGAGGCCGCGTTCTACATCCTGGAGGGCCGCGGGTACGAGATCCACGACGACCAGCGCTACGACTGGAAGCAGGGCGACCTGGTCTTCGTGCACACCGACTCGGTGCACCGGCACTTCAACCCGTACCCGGAGAAGGCCGTCGCGCTGGTCATGAAGGCCAAGTGCACGTGGATGTTCCTGGGCCTGATCCAGCAGGGCCGCAGCGGCCCGATCGAGCGGCCGGACGAGTTCGAGCAGCGCTCGGACTGGAGTCGCATCTGGACACCCGGCGTGCTCGACCGCAAGAAGGTCGTCACCGCCGAGGACTCGGTCTGGGAGACCACGCCGCTGGGCCGGACGCGGGTGATGAACTCCAAGGAGATGACCGGCAACCGCCAGTTCGGCGTCGACGTCGTCGAGCTGACCGTCCCGGCCGGCAGCCGGTCCGGCAGGCACTGGAAGATGGCCGACGAGATCCTCTACGTGCTCGACGGCGGGGGCTACTCGCTGCACTGGGAGGTGCAGGCCGAGATCGCCGAGAAGTACTACGCCCGCATCGCCAAGGAGCCGACCCGGCACGAGATCAAGAAGGGCGACACGCTGTACGTGCCACAGAACACGATCGCCCAGCACTTCGCCGCCGACGGGACGCCGCTGCACCTGCTGTCCGCGCAGAACCGGGTCTTCAAGCACCTCGGCTACGACAACGTCCACTACCTCGAGAACGCGCCCGAGTACGAGTCAGCCCTGACCGGCGCGGCGGCGGGCTGACGTGCGCGGGCCGGACCGGGCCGTCCCCTCCGCCCGGGCCACCACGTACAGCTGGCCCAGCGCGGCGGGCAGGTCGCGGGCGTCGGCGATGACGTGGTATTCGCGCGGGTCGCACATCTCCGACAGGTAGTCGCCGCCGGCCGGGTCGACCGTCACCAGGTAGGGCCGGACGCCGCGGTCGCGGGCCTCGGCCAGCGCCCGCGCGGTGTCCGCGACCGCGTAGTCGAGCACGGCCGCGTCGCCGTACTGCTGGCCGTAGTCGAGGTCGTACGGGCGGCCGTCGGAGACCACCAGCAGCACCCTGGTTGCGGCCCCGCTCGCGGCCAGCCGGGCCGTGAGGTGCCGGATCGCCGGCCCCATCCGGGTGGTGTGGTCCGGCGTGAGGCCCTCCAGCCGGTGCAGGATCGCCGGCGTCCGCCGCTCGTCGAGGTCCTTGACCACCGACAGCCGCACGTCGTCCCGGCCGCCGCCGGAGAAGCCGTAGACCCCGTAGCAGTCGCCGACCCGCTCCAGCGCCTCCAGCAGCAGGCTCACCGCGTCCCGCTGCAGGTCGAGGATCCGCTCGACCTGCCGGGGCCGGCGCGGGTCGGGCGGCAGCCGCTCGGCCGTGGACGAGCTGAGATCGATCGCCAGCGCGACCGCGACGTCCCGGCGCTCCTCCCGCAGCGCCGCGAAGACGTGCGGCGAGGGCGGCAGCCCGGTGCGCAGGTCGACCAGCGCGTCCACGCAGGCGTCCAGGTCGAGGTCGTCCCCGTACGGCTGGCGCGGCACCAGCAGCCGGCCGGCCGGGCGGACCCGCTCCAGCTGGGACACCAGCCCCGGCAGCAGGTGGCCGTGCCGGGCCAGCGCCCGCCGGTGCCGGCGGTCGGACCGGACCGGCGTCGGCCGGCCGACCCGCACCAGGCACCAGTCGGCCAGGTAGCGGCCGGCGCGGGAGTCCCACTCGGGGTAGACGAACTCGTCCCGGCCGCGGGCGTGCAGGTGCCCGTGCGCGTGCTCGTGCTGGCCGTCCAGGTCCGGCCCGTGGTCGTGCGGGAGCGGCTCGGGCGGCCGGTCGGTCGCGGTGACGTCGACCCCGCCGCGCTCGGCCTGCAGTGACCGCTCCTGGAACCCGTCGGCGTCGGCGTCCTGGGACTCGGCGGTGTCCACAGTTCCCACAGTGTCCACAGTGGTCATCCGCAGGATCGCCTCCTGCAGCGGCATCCCGGACGCGGACTGGCCGGCGTACCGCGGACCGGGCACGTCCCGGTAGCGCACCGGCACCTGCCGCACGTCGAGCGCGTCGTCGCCCTCCAGCCGCAGCTGTTCGGTGGCCAGCACCAGCCGCGGGTCGTCGACGTCGGCGTCCAGCGCGTCGAACGCGACCGGCCGGGCGGTGCGGAGGGCGCCCACGTTGGGCAGCGCGGCCAGCACCGCGTAGACCCGGATCGCCGCCTCCGCGGTCGACTCCACCGTCGCCCGCGGGTCGGCCAGCCGGCGGGCGACCGCGACGACCGTCGACAGTGGACCGTGCAGTGCCTCCGGTGCCAGCACGGTGCCGGCACCGAGGCTGAACCGGACCAGGGCCTCGGCGACCGCGGCCCGCGGCGGCAGCACGGCCAGCTCCGGCCGGTCGGCCAGCGCGGCCCGCCGCACCCGGTCGTACCCGGGCGCGAGACCGGCGAACAGCCGCAGCGCGGCCGCGTCCACCCGCAGGTCCTCCAGCACCGCGAAGACCTCGACCGCGAGCGCGGTGCGGCCGAACAGCCGGGCGAACCGCTCCAGCGCAGGGACATCCGACGGCGGCAGCGCGGGCCGGCGGCGGGCGAAGAACGGCTCGGGCGCGGCCAGGTCGATCGCGAACGTGCCCAGCGCGTGGTGCAGCGACCGGTGGGTGACCGCGACCCGGTACCACTCGTCACCGTCCGGATAGGACACCCGCGCCGGCAGCCGCACCGTGCTCGCCGTGTCCGGGTGCTGCCAGAGGTCGGCGTCGTCCTCGTACGGGACCAGCTCGCAGCCGCGCCCGGCCAGCGCCCGGAAGTAGAGCGTGAGCGCCTGCTGGGCGGGCTCGAACCCGGGCCGGTCGCTCACCCGAACACGGCCCGGGTCACCGCCCGGACCGCCTGCTGCACGTCGCTGTCGTCGCTGACCGCCTGGACGAGCGCGACGTCGCAGGCCCGCGGCGCCGGCACGCCCTTGCGGATCAGCGCACCGACGTGCACCAGCAGCCGCGTGCTCGGACCCTCGATGACGTCGGCCTCGTCCAGGTTGCGCAGCTTGTCGGCCAGGAAGGCGAGGGACTCGGCCGTGGCAGCGTCCACACCGGACTCGTGCGCGACGATCTCCGCCTCCAGCGCCGGTGCCGGGTAGCCGAACTCGACGGCCAGGAACCGCTGCCGGGTCGACGGCTTGAGGTCCTTCGCGGTCGCCTGGTATCCGGGGTTGTACGAGACGACGAGCAGGAAGTCCGGGTGCGCCGGCACGGTGGTACCCAGCCGCTCGATCGGCAGCATCCGCCGGTGGTCGGTGAGCGCGTGCAGGATCACCGTGGTGTCCTTGCGCGCCTCGACGATCTCGTCGAGGTAGCACAGCGCACCGGACCGGGCGGCCCGGGTCAGGGGACCGTCCAGCCAGCTGGTGCCGTCCGCGGACAGCAGGTAGCGCCCCACCAGGTCGGCGGAGGTCATGTCGTCGTGGCAGGTGACCGTGACCAGCGGCTCGTCCACCGGCTGCTCGCGCTCGCGGGCGATCCGCCAGGCCAGGTGCTCGACGAAGCGCGTCTTGCCGCACCCGGTCGGGCCCTTGAGCAGCACCGGGATCCGCTGCTCGTACGCGGCCAGGAACAGCTCGACCTCGTCCCCGGTGGGCAGGTAGAAGGGCGCCTCAGCCAAGGTCGAACTCTCCGGTCTGCTCGCGCCGGATCCACGCCACCGGGTCCGGTGCGTAGTCGGTCCAGTAGTCGCCGGGGTAGTTGATCCCCGGCAGCGCCGGGATCCAGTCGTACTCGAGGTGGTGGGTGCCGCCGAGGCTGCTGGCCAGCCGCACCACCCGTGGGTGGTCCAGCGCGGCGATTCGCCCGGAGTCGATGAGCTTCACCCACTCGCCGGTGTCCCGCTGCTTGATCTCGTACGTGGCGAACAGGTTGTGCACGTGCGGGAAGTGCATGGTCGGCAGCTTGTTCGACTTCGCGTAGTCCAGGAACGTCTTGTCCCAGTGCTCGGCGCCGAAGCCGAAGTGGATGACCCCGGCCTGGGCCCGCTCCGGCAGGTTGGTCCACGAGTCGTTGTACTTCCACAGCGTCTCGATCTGCCGGTAGCTCTTGGGGTTCGTGCCGATCGAGGCGTCGTTGAAGTACGCCCAGCCCGGGTACGGGAAGCCCGGGTACCGCGTGTCGCGGTAGCGCTCGACCACCTCGCGCCAGAGGTCGCCGTACCGGCCGCCGCCCTCGATCTTCGCGATCATCCCGCGCTGCACGGTCACCGAGATGTGCGGGTAGTAGCCGGTGTGGTTGGAGGTGCCGCCGATCACGCCGTTGAGCGTGGGCATGAGCACCTGCGCCTCGCGCAGGAACGTCTCGACCGGGTGGCCGAACCGGATGCCCTGGATCGTCGAGCCGAGGATGTGCCCGGAGATGTAGGCGCCCTGCGGCCACAGCTCGGCCTGCTGCTCGGTCACCTCCCAACCGATGTCCGTCCCTTCCGGACTGGTGATCCGGACCGCGGCGGCGTTGCGGAACGCGTTGACGACCATCAGGTCGACGGTCCGCCAGATCTCGTCCGGCACGCCGTTGGCCCGGCCGACGAAGTCCTCGTACGTCGCGTACACCCAGTTGTTGCGGATCCGCTTGCCGGCGGCGCGCTTCCAGTGCGACCGGCCGGCCTCGCCGGCGTAGATCCCGGTGTAGCCGGGCCGGTCGTCGAGGAACCGCTTCAGCGCGGCGGCGGCGACGTTGAACTCGACGCCCTCCTCGATCATCGGCGGCAGCCGGTCGGTGATCTCCCGCCAGCCGTCGGCCGCGCTGTACTCGCGCACCGGCATGCCGAGATCGGTCACGTCGATCCGGTCGACCTTGGCCACCCCGATCTCCAGCAGGGCCCGGCGCAGCGCCTCGAACACGAACTCGTTCTGGTGCGGGAACGTGACGATGAGCAGCTCGTCGCCGGCCTGCACGTCGCCGAGCGCCGACCGGCCGTACCGCCGCCGCACGTGCGCCCGGGCAAGCGGCATGAGCTCTTCGAGGTCGCCGGTCCGCTCCTGCAGCAGGTAGCGGGGGAACCGCGGGGCCGGGTGGTCGAACCCGTCCAGCGGCGCGGGCACCCCGGGGGCGGCCAGCGGCGGTCGCGGCATGAACTCTCCTGTCTCGGAAGGACGCTCAGACTTCGGCCGGGTCGCGCACCGGCTCCTCCGCGGTGGCGGCGCGGCGGCCGGAGATGACGATCGCGCTGTCCGGGTCGGGCTCGAGGAACACCGCGTCGCCGTGCGAGAGGCCGATCTTCTCCTGGTAGACGCGGACCTTGAGCACCTCGTCGTCGACCCGGACGTGGTAGTCCCAGCAGTCGCCGTGGTAGATGGAGAACTCGATCGTGCCCGGCCAGGCCTCGTCCGAGTGCCGGCGGCGGGACAGCCGGAAGCTCTCCGGCCGCATGAACACGCTCACCTCGGCGCCGGGCGCGGCGGTCACCCCGCCCCGGCACAGCAGCGTCCGCCGGCCGCAGTTGACCAGCGCGCCGTTGCGTCCGGCCGACTCGACCACGCCGCGCAGGTTGTTCGACAGCCCGAGGAAGCGGGCGGTGAACTCGTCCTGCGGGCTGGTGTAGATCGCCTGCGGCAGCCCGCGCTCGACCACGTGCCCGGAGTTCATCACGACCACGTCGTCGGAGATCGCCAGCGCCTCGTCCTGGTCGTGGGTGACGAACACGGTGGTGATCCCGAGCCGCTGCTGCACGCCGCGGATCTCGTCCCGCATCCGCCCCCGCAGTCCCTTGTCCAGATTGGACAGTGGCTCGTCCAGCAGCAGCACCTTCGGCTCCCGGACCAGCGCCCTGGCCAGGGCGACCCGCTGCTGCTGCCCGCCGGACAGCGCCGGGGCGGGCCGGTCGGCGAACTCGGTCAGCCCCACCTGGTCGAGCGCGGCCAGCGCCAGCTGCCTGGCCTTGTCCCGGGGCGGGCGCGGCCGGCTGACCACGAGCGGGAACATCACGTTCTGCAGCACGGTCATGTGCGGCCAGATCGCGTACGACTGGAACACGATCCCGATCGGGCGGCGGTGCGGGCCGACGTAGACCCGACGGCCGGGATCGGAGACGACCTGGCCGCCGATCTCGATGACGCCCGCGTCGGCCCGCTCCAGCCCGGCGATCAGCCGCAGCGTGGTGGTCTTGCCGCAGCCGGAGGGCCCGAGCAGCGTGACCAGCTTGCCCTCGGGGATGTCCAGGTCGATGCCGTCGACGGCGTTCGCGGTGACGGACCGGCCGCGGTACCGCTTGACGACCCCGGTCAGCTTGATCATCGACTCACCCGTTCCGGATGCCGAACCGGCGGCTGAGCAGCCGTACGCCGCCGGCGAGGATGCTGAGGAAGAGCACGAGCACGACGCCGAGCGCCGCCGCCACCGGGTAGGACCCGTTGGAGAACAGGTCGAACACCTGGACCGAGACGACCTCGGTGCCCGACGAGTAGAGGAAGATCGCCGCGGACACCTCGCGG
The DNA here is from genome assembly GCA_963803135.1 of uncultured Actinomycetota bacterium. Classification (GTDB taxonomy): domain Bacteria; phylum Actinomycetota; class Actinomycetes; order Mycobacteriales; family CADCTP01; genus CADCTP01. Next base: position 717,881 of record CAWDLH010000003.1, read on the forward strand.
AACGAGACGATCATCGCGAAGAGGAAGGCCGCCAGCAGCGACGGTATGAGCAGCGGCACGAACACCCGGCGGAACGCCTGCCACCACCCGGCTCCGCTGGCCGTCGCCGCCTCCTCCAGCTCGTCCTTGATCTGGGCCATGCCCGGGACGATGTAGCGCATCCCGTACGGCAAGGTGATCGTCACGAACGCGACGATGAGGATCGCCAGCGTGCCGTAGAGGTGGAACGGCAGCGGCGCGGCCAGGTACCAGTAGAGGATGCCGACGCCCATGACCACGCTGGGCACCGCGATCGGCACGGTCGCCAGCCCGTCGAGCAGCCCGCGCCCGCGCAGCCTGGTCTTCACCGTGATGTACGCGACGAGCGCCGCGAGCACGGTGACGATCACCCCCGTGGCGACCGCGGTGACGAGGCTGTTCTTGACCGAGTTCACCAGTCCCGGGCGCTGGAAGATCTCCGTGTAGTTGGAGAACCTCAGCCGGTGCAGGGCGTCCACCGACGGCTGTTCGAAACCGGGCAGCAGCGACGACCAGATCAGCATGAGGATCGGCAGCGCCACCGCGACGAGGAAGAACACGACGAAGAACGCGAAGCCGGCCCAGCGCCAGGCGCCGATGTCCTGCCCGGTGGCGCGGAAACCCTTGCCGGTGATCGTCTGCACGGCCGAGGCCGTCGACATCCGCCGGGACAGCCAGAGCCCGACCGCGGCGATCACCAGCACGAAGATGCCGATGGAGCCGACGGTCCCGTAGTCGGGCGGGAAGTTCTGCAGCGCCGAGTAGATCCGGCTGACGAACACGAACCGGCGGCCGGGCACGCCGATCAGCTGCGGCACCTCGAAGGTCGAGATCGTCTGGATGAACATCAGCAGCCCGGCCGAGAGCATCGCCGGCCGGGCCATCCGCAGCGTGATCGACCGGAACGTCCGCCACGGCGAGGCCCCGGAGGCCAGCGACGCCTCCTCCAGCGAGGAGTCCATCGACGCGAAGGCGGCCACGCCCATGAGGTAGGCGATCGGCACGACGTGCATGGACTGCACGAAGATCATGCCGCGCAGGGAGAACACGTTGAACGCGGGCAGTCCCAGGTGCCGCAGCGCGGCGTTGGCGGTGCCGCGCTGCGGGGACAGCAGCAGGCTCCAGGCCACCGTGTTGAGGATGCCCGGCACGATCAGCGGCACCAGCGCGGCGACCCGGGCGAAGCCCTTGCCCGGGGTGTTGGTCCGGGCCACCAGCCAGGCCAGCAGGAAGCCGATCACCGTGCAGACGATCGCGGTGGCGCCGGCGTAGACGAACGAGTTGACCACCAGCGTGCCGAAGCCGTCGCTGGTGAAGGTGTCGACGTAGTTGCGCAACGTCCAGGTGCCCGGGGCGAGCCCGAGGAAGTTGGTGCGCAGGCTGCTGTAGAGCATCGTGCCGATCGGCACCAGGGCCAGGTACGCGACGACGAGCGCGGCGACGATGAGCGTCACGTACCGGGGGTCGAGCAGGCTGCGCCACTCGCGGCGCCGCGGTGGTGCCTGCGCCTCAGCCGCGGCGGACTCGTCCACCAGCAGGGCCATCACGCGTCCAATCGCCGACGGGGCAGGGGCCGGCGGGGCCGGCGCCGCGTCCCGGCGCCGGCCCCGCGGCTCACGGCGCGTGCAGCGCCGACTTCATCTCGGCCAGCTCCGCGTTGTACTCGTTGGCCGGCAGGTTGGGCTTGCCCCAGGCCGGCGGCCACTTCTTCTCGTCCCACACGGTCGAGTCGTTCTTCACGTCCGGCCGGATCGAGGTGTGGTTGGTGATGTCGACGACCGCGGTCTGGCCCTCCTCGGACACGATCCAGTCCTCGAACAGCCGGGCCGCCGCCGGGTGCGGCGCGTCCTTGACCACGTCGACGAGCGTGAGCGAGGCCGGCAGCGGGTTGGAGTTGACGAACTCCACCGAGTCCGGCGTCTTCTTCTTCAGGCTCGAGGCCTTGTAGCCGTAGATCGTCGCGGCCGCGATCGGCTCGCCGGCCTGCACCTGGGTCAGCGCCTGGGTGTGGCTCTCCACGAACACCGGCTGGTTGTCGCCGAGCCGCTTGAGCAGGTCGAGCGCCTTGTCGTGACCCATGGACTGGACGAGGCTGTCGTACCAGTTGACCGCGCCGGGGTCGATGGAGAACTGGCCCTTCCAGGCCTGCTCGGTCAGGTCCTCCCAGGACGTCGGGGTCGGCAGGCCCTTCTGCTTCACCAGCTTCGGGTTGTAGCCGACCGCGGTGGTGACGATGTAGATCACGCCCTCGTAGCCCTCCGGCAGGTCGAGGCCGGACGGCAGCGGCGCGAGGTCCTTGGGCGTGTACGGCTGCAGCGCGCCGGCCTGCAGCAGCTGGGCCACCTGCGGCGAGTCGCCGGAGACGACGTCCGCGTTGTGCTTGCCGCCGCGCTGCTCGGTGATGACCCGCTGCGGGATCTTGTCCGCGGACAGCCGCAGCGGGTTCACCTTCACCTTCGGGTACGTCTTGTTGAACGCCGCGACGATCGGCTGGACGTCGTCGTCGGCGAAGGTCGTGTACCAGGTGAGCGAGCCCTCCTGCTCGGCCTGGGCGGCCAGCTCCTGGGTCGACTTGGAGTCCAGGCTGGTGTCCTTCGCGTTCGCCACCGGTGCGCCGCCCCCGCTGCCGGACGAGCCACAGGCGGCGGCGCCGAGCAACAGGCCGGCCAGGCCCACCGGCAGGAGCACTGAGGAGAGTCGCCGCCGTCGTCCCATCGCCCTGATCCCTTCGTTGGGGTCGCACCCCGGCGCGCGGGCCGGGTCGGGTCGCTGCGTGTGCTGGATCACGCCTGGCGGTCAGTATGGCAATAAGGTAGGACCATATGTCAACCGCTCGTCGCGCTGCGGTTCCCGGACGGTGACCGTCCGTCCACAGCGGACCTGTTCCGACCGGGATCAGCGTCGTGACGGTGCGCGCGAGCACGCGCGTGGCGACGCCCGGTGACCGGTAGAGGCGACCCGATCGGAAAGGTAGGACCGAACAGAGGGCCGTTCCCGGCTGGCGGATCGGCGGCGGTGGGAAGGGCCCCCCGCCGGGTCCCGCGGCTGGTCGGGGTTCAGCCGGGGACCGCGGCGAGGGCGGTCAGGGGGATCGCCCGGGTGTTCGGATGGGCGGTGAAGAGCGCGAGCAGCGCGCCGATCGCGGCGAACTCGTCGTCGTCGTCGGTCACGGCGTGGTGCAGCATGATCCCGACCGGGCCGCCGGTGCGGACCGCGGCGGCCAACCGGTCGGCCAGCTCGTACGGGGTCCACCGCGAGCCCTTGCGGGAGCCGAACCAGTCGACGGTGATCGGCACCTCGGCGATCGGCGCGCCGGGCAGCGGGGTGGCGGTGTTGTCCCGGGACAGCACGGCGAAGCCGGCGGCGGCGAGCACGTCGCCGGTGACCGCGGTGCACCGGTTCCACGGCGGGGTGAAGACCGGGGCGACCAGGTCGCCGAACGCGTCGGCCAGGATCCCGGCGCCGCGGGTGATGTCGGCCGCCTGGGCCTCGTACGGCCGGGACGGCCCGAACTCGCACTTGCGCCCGGCCGGCTCGTGGTTGACGTGCGCGTAGCCGTGCTGGTCGACGGCATCGACGTGCGCCGCCATCAGCTGGCCGCGCTGCGCGGGCAGATCGCGACCGTGCTGCAGGACACCGTGCTGCTGGACGGGACGCTGCGGGAGAACATCATCTGCGGCCACCCGGGTGCCCGGGACCGGGACGTGCGCCGGGCCGCGCGGCTGGCGCTGGTGGACGAGTTCGCCGGCCGGCTGCCGGACGGGCTGGACACCCACATCGGCGAGCGCGGCGCGAACCTGTCCGGCGGCCAGCGGCAGCGGGTGGCGATCGCCCGGGCGATCCTGCGCAACGCACAGATCATCATCCTGGACGAGCCGACCTCGGCCCTCGACGCCGGCTCGGAGGAGCTGCTCGTGGCCGCGCTGGCGAACCTGCCGCAGGGCCGGACGAAGATCGTCATCGCGCACCGGCTGTCCACGGTCCGCGACGCCGACCGGATCTTCGTGCTGGAGCAGGGCCAGATCGTCGAGGCCGGCACGCACAGCCAGCTCGCCTCGTACGGCGGCCTCTACGCGAAGCTGACCCGCTTCAAGCCCGGCGACCAGCGCCTGGCCACCTCCGCGGGCTGACCCCGGCGCTGGTGCGCAGGGAGCACCCGGCGGGGTCAGCCCTGGGAGAGGTGCTGGCGGGCCCAGCGGGCGGCCTGGACGCGGTCGGTCACGCCGATGCGCTGGAAGACGCTGGTGAGGTGGGCCTTGACGGTCCGTTCGGTGATCTCCAGCCGGCGGGCGATCTGCTTGTTGGCCATGCCCTGCCCGACCAGGCCGAGCACCTCGCGCTCCCGCGGGGTCAGGTCGATCTGCTTGCGCCCGCGCCGGCGCTGCTCGATGAGCACCCGGCCGGCCCGCGGGTCGAGCGGCGCGTCGCCGGCGTACGCGACCCGCACGCCCTCGATGACGTCGTCCGGGTCGCTGTGCTTGAGCAGGTAGCCGTGGGCTCCCGCGTTGAGCGCGTCGAGGATCTTGCTCTCGTCCCCGTACGAGGTCAGCACGACGACGCGGGTGAGCGGGAGCTGGTCCGCGATCAGCCGGGTGGCGGCGACGCCGTCCAGGGTCGGCATGCCGAGATCCATGAGGATTACGTCCGGCTTCTCGTCCTGGGCGGACTTCACCGCCTCCTCGCCGTCGGCGGCGGTCCCGATCACCTCGATGTCGGAGACGGTCGCGAACAGCTGCACCAGCCCCTGCCGGACGATCGCGTGGTCGTCGACGATCAGCAGCCGGATCATGGCGTCGGCATCTCGAGTTCTAGCACGGTTCCCTTCCCTGGGGTCGAGGAGAGGGTCAAGGTCGCCCCCATGGTCGCGGCCAGGCCGCCGAGGGCACGCAGCCCGAGGTGGCCGGGCTTCTGCGGCAGGTGCGGCCCGGGCAGGCCGCGGCCGTCGTCGGACACCTCGAGCACGACCGCGTCGCGCTCGGCGTAGACGACGATGCTGACCTTGGTCGCGTCGGCATGCGCGACGACGTTGCGCACGCCTTCCTGCGCGGCCCGGTAGATGAGCTGGATGGCGTCCATGTCGAGGGTGTCCAGCGGGGCGTCGACCCGCAGCGAGGTCTCGATGCCGCGCGGCTCGAGCCGGGCCAGCAGGTCGGACAGCGCCGCCTCCAGGCCCTCGTCGTACAGGTTCGGCGGGTAGATCTCGACCATCAGCGAGCGCAGCGAGCGGACGCCGTCGCGGACCTGGTCGGCCGCGGCCCGGACCGCGGCGGCTACTACTTTCGCGACTTTATGTGACCATACCCATACGGAAGGTAGCAGGCTCAGGCCCGCCGGCGGACGAGCGACTCGAGCCGGCGCAGCGTCTCGACATTGCGGGCCCGGATGAGCAGGTCGAGGACCGGGTTGTGGAGCGTCCGGGCCAGCCCGCGCAGCGGGTGCTCGTCGATGGTGACCAGGGTGCCGTCCTCGATCGGCTCGGCCCGCAGCTCGATGCGTGCGCTGCCGGCCGGCCACGCGTGCGCCTCCAGCTCCAGCCGGCGGTCCGGCTGGTACGCCCGGGACCGGGTTTCGTCGTCCTTGCGCGCCGGCCCGTAGCCGACCGTGTAGTGCAGCGCGGTGCCGACCTCCGGCCAGCCCGGCTCGACCTCCCGGATCGCCCTGGTGCCGACCACCCACTCCTGGTAGCTCCGGCCGTCCCGGAGCACGTCGAAGACCGCCCCCGGGGCCAGACCCCGCATCACCCGCCGGTTCACCGCCATGGCAGCCACCTTTCCCGGCCTCGCCGCCCGTACGCTCGTTCGGGTCGAGCCGGTCTCGCGGTTGAGCAGCGCGACCGCGGTCCGTAGCGTCGGATCGTCCCAGGATGCGGCCCAGGATGCGGAGGTGCGGCGTGTCCCAGCGGGTCGGCTACCGGCAGGCGGCGCTGCTGCTGGCCGAGCGCGACCCGGTGATGGCCGGGCTGGTCGCCGAGGCCGGGCCGCCGAGGATCCCGGTGCCGCGGGAGGCCCCGTTCGCCACGCTGGTCCGCTCGATCACGTACCAGCAGCTGGCGACGGGCGCGGCCCGGGCGATCCACGGGCGGCTGGTCGCCGCGCTCGGCGAGGTCACCGCCGAGCGGGTGCTGGCGACGCCGGTCGAGACGCTGCGGGCGGCCGGGCTGTCCGGGCGGAAGGTGGAGTCGCTGCGCGACCTGGCGACCAAGGCACTGGACGGCACCGTGGTGCTGGAGCCACGCCGGCTGGCCCGGCTGAGCGACGAGGAGATCACCGCCCGGCTGTCCACGGTCCGCGGGATCGGCAAGTGGTCGGCGGACATCTTCCTGATGTTCCGGCTGCGCCGGCTGGACGTCTGGCCGACCGGCGACCTCGGCGTCCGGAAGGGGTACGCGCTGGCCTGGCAGGTGCCGGTGCCGACCGAGAAGCAGCTCGTCCCGCTCGGCGAGCCGTACCGGCCGTACCGGAGCGTGCTGGCCTGGTACTGCTGGCGGGCCGTGCAGCTGGCCGGGACGGCCGCGGTGACCAGGCCGGAGAGCGCCGCGCAGGTGCTCTGACCCGGCGTTCGGCGCGGTTTGACAGCGGCAGTGGATACGGTGGCGGGTGGCATCCCGGCGGCGCCGGCGGGGTGCACGCTCCAGGTTGCCCGCGGCGCCGGTCGGAGCGGTTCGCGGGAGGCGGCGATGAGCGAGCTGACGGTGGGGGTCGTCCGGCAGGACGACGTCGGCGAGCGGCGCGTCGCGCTGGTCCCGGAGAGCGTCGCCCGGCTGTCCGCGCTCGGCCTCGGCACGGTGGTGCAGTCCGGCGCCGGCGCGGCGGCCTGGTTCCCCGACGCGGACTATGCGGCGGCCGGCGCCGCCGTCCTCCCCGGCTTGGCCGTGTACGAGCGGGCCGACGTCGTGGTCTGCGTCCACCCGCCCGACCCGGCGCCGCTGCGGGAGGGCCAGCTGCTGGTCGGCCTGCTCCAGCCGCTGCTCGACCCGGGGCTGGCCCGGCGGCTGGCCGAGGCCAAGGTGACCGCGGTCAGCCTGGACGGGCTGCCGCGCACGCTGAGCCGGGCCCAGGCCATGGACGCGCTGAGCTCGCAGGCCAACGTGGCCGGCTACAAGGCCGCCCTGCTGGCCGCCGACCTCTACGGCGGCTACTTCCCGATGCTCATGACCGCGGCCGGCACGGTCCGGCCGGCGTCCGTGCTGGTGCTCGGCGCCGGGGTGGCCGGCCTGCAGGCGATCGGCACCGCCCGCCGGCTCGGGGCCGTGGTCACCGGCTACGACGTGCGCGAGGCCGCCCGGGCCGACATCGCCTCCACCGGCGCCACCGTGCTGGACCTGGCTGCCGGAGCGGACGCGGCGGCCAGCGGCGCGGACGGGTACGCGCGGGAGCTCACCGCCGAGGAGGCCGCCCGGCAGCAGGACGCGATGGCGGCCGCGGTGGCCCGGTTCGACGTGGTGATCACCACCGCCCAGGTGCCGGGCCGGACGCCGCCGGCGCTGGTGACGGCCGAGGCGCTGGCCGCGATGCGGCCCGGCTCGGTGGTCGTCGACCTGGCCGCGAGCGACCTCGGCGGCAACGTGGCCGGCTCGGTGCCCGAGACCACCGCGGTCACCGACGGCGGGGTGACCGTGGTCGGCGCCGGCAACCTCGCCGCCGCGGTGCCCCACGCCGCCTCCACGGCGTACGCCCGCAACGTCGTGGCGCTGCTGTCCCACCTGGTCCGGGACGGGCGGGTGGCCCTCGACCCGGCCGACGAGATCACCGCCGGCGTCCTCGTCACCCACGAGGGCGAGATCGTGCACCCGGCCGTCCGCGCCCTGCTGAACGGAGAGCCCGCATGAGCTCGTTGCTGTTCGCCGACATCACCGTCTTCGTGCTCAGCCTGCTGGTCGGCTTCGAGGTGATCAGCAAGGTGCCGGCCACGCTGCACACCCCGCTGATGTCCGGCGCGAACGCCATCCACGGCGTCGTCCTGGTCGGCGTCATGCTGCTGGCCGCGACGGCGAACACGGTGCTGGGCTACGTGCTGCTGTTCGTCGCCGCGGTGTTCGCGGCGATGAACGTCACCGGCGGCTACCTGGTCACCGACCGGATGCTGGAGATGTTCAAGGCCCGGCCGCGGGAGACGAAGCGGTGAGCGGCCTGGACACCACCACCCACCTGCTCTACCTGCTCGCCGCGGTCTGCTTCGTGCTCGGCCTGCACCTGATGAACTCGCCGGCCACGGCCCGCCGTGGCAACCAGGTCTCCGCGGCCGGGATGGCGCTGGCGATCGTGACAACGGTCGTGGTGCTGTCCGACGAGCGGTCCAGCACCTCCGTCGCGATCGCCGTGCTGGTGGTCGGAGCGGCGGTCGGCGCGGTCGCCGGCGCGGTCACCGCCCGCCGGGTCGCGATGACCGAGATGCCGCAGCTGGTCAGCGTGCTGAACGCGGTCGGCGGCGGAGCGGCGGCGCTCATCGCGCTGGCCGACGCGATCCGGCACGACGGGTCGGTGCCGCTGGGCCAGCTGCCGGTGTCGACCACGCTGACCACGTTCCTCGACCTGCTCATCGGCGGGGTCACGTTCTCCGGCTCGGTGGTGGCCGCGGGCAAGCTGGCCGGGCGGATCCCCGGCCGTCCGATCGTCTTCCGCGGCGGTCACTGGGCCAACCTCGGGCTGCTCCTGGTCGCGCTGGCCTGCGGGCTGACGTACACGGCCGGGCACGGCGGGGTGCCGGTGCTGGTGCTGCTGCTGCTGGCCGCGCTGACGCTCGGGGTGCTCGGCGTGCTGCCGATCGGCGGCGCCGACATGCCGGTGGTGATCTCGCTGCTCAACGCGTTCACCGGCACCGCGGTGGCGATGGCCGGCTTCGTGCTGGACAGCACGCCGCTGATCATCGGCGGCGGGCTGGTCGGCGCGGCCGGCGGCATCCTGACCAAGCTGATGGCCGACGCGATGAACCGCTCGCTGGTCAGCATCATCGCCGGCGGGTTCGGCACCGGCGACTCGACCGCCCCGGTCGCCGGCGGGTCGGGCGGCACGGTCCGGGAGGCGACCCCCGACGACGCCGCGCTGCAGCTGGCGTACGCGAACCGGGTCGTCATCGTCCCCGGCTACGGGCTGGCCGCGGCGCAGGCCCAGCACGAGCTGGTCGCGCTGGCGCAGGCGCTGGACGAGCACGGCGTCGACGTCAGCTACGGCATCCACCCGGTCGCCGGGCGGATGCCGGGGCACATGAACGTGCTGCTGTCCGAGGCGAACGCGCCGTACACGCAGCTGAAGGACCTGGAGGAGATCAACCGGGTGTTCCCGAACACGGACGTGGTGCTCGTGGTCGGCGCGAACGACGTGACCAACCCGGCCGCCCGCCGGCCCGGCAACGCGGTCTCCGGCATGCCGATCCTCGACGTCGACCACGCGAAGTCGGTCATCGTGATCAAGCGCTCGATGGGCAGCGGGTACGCCGGGATCGACAACGAGCTCTACACCAACCCGCGCACGGCGATGCTCTTCGGCGACGCGAAGGCCGTCCTGGCCAACCTCAACACCGCCCTCACCGCCTACGTCACCGCGGGCCCGGGATGACCGAGACCGAGGTCCGCACCGACACCGACGCCGCGCTGCGGAAGGTGGAGGAGCGGGTGCTGTGGCTGGCCACCGCGATCGTCGACCACGCCAACCGGGTGCGGCCCAACCCGGACGGGCTCAAGGTCGGCGGGCACCAGGCGTCCAGCGCCTCGATCGTCACGATCATGACCTCGCTCTGGCTGGAGCAGCTGCGCGCGGAGGACCGGGTCTCGGTCAAGCCGCACGCGTCGCCGGTGCTGCACGCGCTGGAATACCTGCTCGGCGACCTCGACGCGGGCTACCTCACCTCGCTGCGGCAGTTCGGCGGGCTGCAGTCGTACCCGAGCCGGCTCAAGGACCCGGTGCCGGCGGACTACTCGACCGGCTCGGTGGGCATCGGGGCGACCGCGCCGATCTGGGGCGCGCTGGCCCGCCGGTACGTCGCCGGGCACTACGGCGCCGGCGGCGCCGCCGGTGAGGGGCCGGCAGTGGTCGCTGGTCGGCGACGCCGAGCTGGACGAGGGCGCGGTCTGGGAGGCCGTGCTCGACCCGATGGTGGCCGAGCTCGGCGAGGTCGTCTGGGTCGTCGACCTCAACCGGCAGTCGCTGGACCGGGTCGTGCCGACCATGGGTGCGGCCCGGCTGCAGGGCATGTTCGGCGCCGCCGGCTGGCAGGTGCTCACGGTCAAGTACGGCCGGCTGCTGGAGGAGCTGTTCGCCCGGCCCGGCGGCGCCGCGCTGCGGACCCGGATCGACGACATGTCCAACGCCGAGTACCAGCGGCTGCTGCGCCGGGAGCCGGCCGCGCTGCGGGCCGCCCTGCCCGGCGACGGTCCCGGCGCGGCCGGGATCGCCGGCCTGGTCGCCGACGTGCCGGACGACCAGCTGGTCGCCGCGGTCCGCAACCTCGGCGGGCACGACCTCGGCGCGCTGCGGGCGGCGTACGCGGCGGTCGACGACAGCCGGCCGACGGTGATCCTCGCGTACACGCTCAAGGGCTACGGGCTGGCCATCGAGGGCCACCCGCAGAACCACTCCGCGCTGCTGACCGCCGACCAGCTGGCCGCGCTGGCCGGCCGGCTCGGGCTCGACCCGGCCGACCCGTGGGCGCGGTTCCCGGCCGACAGCGCGCCGGCCGGCCTGCTCACCGCGGCCGCCGACCGGCTGCGCCGGCCGCCGGTGTCCACAGTGGACTCCCCGCTGGTGCCGGCCGACCTGGGCCGGACCCCGCACGGCACCGGCACCACGCAGGCCGCGCTCGGCCGGACGCTGCTCGACCTCAACCGGGCCGCGCCGGAGGCGGGGGCCCGGGTGGTCACGGTCAGCCCGGACGTCAGCTCCTCGACCAACCTCGGCGGCTGGGTGAACAAGGTCGGGGTCTGGTCGCACGACGACCGGCGGGACTGGTTCGCCGACGACCCGGAGACGATCCTGCACTGGCGGGAGAAGGCGACCGGGCAGCACGTCGAGCTCGGCATCGCCGAGACCAGCCTGGTCGGCCTGCTCGGCGAGCTCGGCGCGACCTGGAGCCGGTGGGGCCAGCCGCTGCTGCCGATCGGCGTGCTCTACGACCCGTTCGTGGAGCGGGCGCTGGAGCCGTGGTCGTTCGGCATCTACGCGGGCGGCCAGTCGATCCTGGTCGGCACGCCGTCCGGGGTGACGCTGGCCCCGGAGGGCGGCGCGCACCAGTCGATCACCACGCCGTCGATCGGCCTGGAGCAGCCCGGCTGCACGAGCTGGGAGCCGGCGTTCGCGCTGGACACCGAGTGGTGCCTGCTCGCCGCGCTCGCCCAGCTGGGCCGCGCCGGCGGATCCTCGGCGTACCTGCGGCTGTCGACCCGGCCGGTGGACCAGGCGCTGGCCGCGGTGCCGGCCGACCCGGCCGCGCGGGAGCGGCGCCGGCGCCAGGTGGTCGCCGGGGCGTACCCGCTGCGCCGGGCCGCGGAGCCGGCCGTCACCCTTGCCGTGATGGGCGCGCTGGTGCCCGAGGCGCTGGCCGCCGCCGACCGGCTCGGCGAGCTCGGGCTGCCCGCGGACGTGGTCTGCGTGACCAGCCCGGACCTGCTGTTCCGGGCGGTGCAGGCGCGGCGCGGGCTCGGCGCGGCGCCGGGCTGGGTGCTCGACGGCGCGTTCCCGGCCGAGCGGGCCCGGCCGCTGGTCACCGTGCTCGACGGGCACCCGCACACGCTGGCCTTCCTGGCCGGGATCCGCGGCGTGCCGGCGACCCACCTCGGGGTGACCGCGTTCGGCCAGAGCGGCGACCTGGCCAGCGTCTACCGCTACCACGGCATCGACACCGACGCGATCGTCGGCGCCGCGTTGGACCTGGTGGACTAGGTTGCCGGCCGTGGCCACGGTGGAGCAGCTCGATTCGGTACACGCGACGATGCAGCCGCTGGTGGCGGCCATCGGCTCGGACCAGTGGTCCGCGCCGACCCCGTGCGGAGACTGGGACGTGCGCGGGCTGCTGGCGCACGTCGTCGGCGGCAACCGCGTGTTCGCCGCCGCGCTGCGCGGGGCGTCGCTCGAACAGGCGCGGCAGGAGCTGGCCGGCGACCCGCTCGGCCCGGACCCGGTCACGGCGTACGGGCAGGCGGCCGAGGCGGTCGCCGCGGCGTTCCGGGAGCCGGGAGCGCTGGAGCGGCCGATGACGATCCCGTTCGGGACCGTGCCCGGGGCGGTGGGGCTGCACCTGCGCATCGTCGAGGCGCTCGTGCACGGCTGGGACCTGGCCAGGGCGACCGGCCGCACCGTCTCGTACCCGGACGACGTCGTCGAGCAGGAGATCGCGGCCAGCCGGCAGTTCCTCCCGCGCGTCCCGCCGGACCGGCAGCCGTTCGCGCCGTCCCGGTCGGTCCCGGACGACGCACCGCCGCTCGACCGCCTGGTGGCCCTCCTCGGCCGCGATCCTCGCTAGCTGCGGCGCAGCTCGACCGAGCCGCCGGTGCGGCGGGCGCTGAGGGACGCGAGCAGGGCCTGGGACGGGGCGTTGGTCGCATCCGCCTCGGCGCTGACCAGCTCGACCCCGCGGTCCGCGAGCGGCGTGAAGGCGGCGTGCAACAGCGCCCTGGCCACGCCGCGCCGGCGGTGCCAGCGCAGCACCGCGATCAGCCCCAGCCGCGGCACCCGGTTGCCGCGCCAGACCCGGACCAGCCCGGCGTACTCCTCGTCGACGACCGCGACCAGGTAGAGCCGCGGGTCGAAGTGCTGGTCGAACGTATACGCGCGGAACTCGGCCGGGTCGTTGACCCAGCCGTCCGAGCCGGGCACGTCCTGGCGCAGCCGCTCGTCCAGCCGGGCCAGCCGGTCGGACTCCTTCTCGTCCGCGGGCACGATCGTCACGCCGGCCGGGATCGGTCCGGCGGTCGCCGCGAGCGCCTGCCCCACCGGGATGACGAACTCGTCCTCCCGGCGCGCCGGCAGGTAGCCGGCCGCGGCCAGCAGCGCGAGCTGGTCGGCGTCGTCCTCGGCGGCGAGCGTGTGCAGGTCGCCGGGCACATCGGCGGCGACCGCGTCGAGCAGCGCCCGGGTCACCGGCTCCTGCCAGGCGTCGGCGGCGACGAACGCGCGGTCGTCCGGCCGCCGGCGCAGGTGCGCCCGGCCGACCACCCGGTCGTCCTCGAGCGCGTGCCAGAGCCGGTTCGGGACCACCCGCTCGATCACCGCCACTCGGCCACCACCATGCCTGCGACCGTACGTCCCGGGTCGATCGCATTTCCCCAGGCGCCGCTTTCACCCCCGAACGCCGGACGGTGCGCGAGACTGCGAGGGGAGGAGCCCGGCCGGTCCCACCGGCCGTCGACGCGGGGGAGTAGGCGCATGACCGAGTCCGGACCAGTCGAGCGCGGGTCGCGGTCGAAGAACCTCGCGCTCGTGGCCATGATGTTCGCGGTCGCGATGACGTTCATCGACCAGACGATCGTGGCGATCGCCTCGCCGAACATCCAGTCCGAGCTCGGGCTGAGCCGGGGCGGCACGCAGTGGGTGATCAACGCCTACCTGCTCGCGCTGGCCGCGACGTTCGCGCTGGGCGGCCGGCTGGCGGACGTGCTCGGGCGCCGCCGGATGGTGCTGATCGGCATCGTCGGATTCGCCGGGTTCTCGGCCCTGTGCGGGGCCACCCCGAAGGGGTCGTTCGCCGAGGCCTGGATCATCACGTTCCGGGCACTGCAGGGCGTCGCCGGCGCGATCATGATCCCGGCGGCGCTGGCGATCGTCGTCGCCGCCTTCCCGATCCAGGAGCGCGGCCGGGCGCTGGCGATCTTCTTCGGGGTCAGCGGCGGGCTCACCGCGATCGGCCCGATCCTCGGCGGCTACCTGACCCAGTGGACCTGGCGGGCGATCTTCTGGATCAACGTTCCGGTGGCGATCATCGCGCTGGTGCTCACCCTGATGGCGACGATCCCGGCGACCCGCAAGCGGGAGCCGATCGACTGGCTCGGCGCCGCGCTGACGATCGTCGGGATGGGCCTGTCGGTGCTCGGCTTCGAGCAGGCGCCGAGCTGGGGCTGGGACAACCCCGCCACCTGGCTGTGCATCGTCGGCGGCCTCGCGGTGCTCGCCGTGTTCGTCCGGGTCGAGGCCCGCACCGAATACCCGCTGATCCGGATCCAGGTCTTCCGCAGCCGGGCGTTCGTCGTCGACAACGCCGTGCTCTTCCTGTCGATGATCGCGTTCGTCCCGATCTTCTTCTTCGCCAGCGTCTACTCGCAGGTCTCGCTCGGCTACGACGCCAGCAACGCCGGTCTCTACCTGCTCGTGTTCTTCGCCGGCTTCGCCCCGGCGGCCCAGGTGGGCGGCCGGATGCTGGACTCCGGCGGGGCCAGGCGACCGGTGGTGCTCGGCTGCGCCGTGGGCACGGCCGGGTTCGCCCTGTGGGCCTGGAAGATCACCGACCTCAGCCTCGGCGCGCAGTGGCCCTACATCGTCATCGCCGGGGCCGGGATCGGCCTGCTGCTCGGACCGGCCAGCACGGACGCGGTCAACCGGGCCATCGGCGCCTCGTACGGTGAGGTCACCGGCATCACCCAGACCGTCCGCAACTACGCCTCGGCGCTGGGCATCGCGGTGCTCGGCACCGCCCTGACGACGGTGCTGACGCACCGGCTGACCAGCTCGTTCACCGGGCTAGGACTGCCCGCGTCGGCGGCCGAGGCGGCGGCGAACGGGTCGGCCGGGCAGGGCGCCGGCGGCCTGCCGGCCTCGACGCCGGAAAGGCTGCGCGCGGCGATCCAGGATGCGGTGGCCACCGACTTCGCGCTCGCCACCAGGGCGGTGCTGATCGGCATGACGATCGCGCTGGCGGCGGCGTTCCTCGTCTCGCTCGCCCACCCCGGCCGCCGCGCGCCGACCGCCCCACCGGGCTCGGAGGCCGACGAAGCGGCCGAACCCGCCGAACCGGCCGAACCCGCCGAACCGGCCGAACCCGCCGAACCGGCCGAACCCGCCGCCTGAGCCCCGAGCGGTTCCCCGGTGCGGCAGAGTGGCCGGATGAGCGCGAAACCCGAGGCGTACGACCTGGCGCTGGACCGCGCCGCCCGGCACGCGCGGTCCTGGCTGGCCTCGCTGCCGGACCGGCCGGTCCCGCCCCGGCGCAGCGCGGACGAGCTGGCCGCCGGCCTGGCCGCGACGCTGCCGGCCGGGCCGACCGACCCGGCCGAGGTCGTCGACCTGCTGGCCGGGCTGGTCGAGCCGGGGCTGATGGCGATGCCGTCCGGGCGGTTCTTCGGCTGGGTCATCGGCGGCACGCTGCCGGCGGCGCTGGCCGCCGACTGGCTGGTCAGCAGCTGGGACCAGAACACCGCGATCCGGTACGCGACGCCCGGCACCACCGCGGCCGAGCAGGCCGCCGCCGGCTGGCTGCTCGACCTGCTCGGGTTGCCGGCCGACGCCGAGGTCGGCTTCGTCACCGGCGCGACGATGGCCAACTTCGCCGGCCTGGCCGCCGGCCGGCGCCAGCAGCTCGAGGTGGCCGGCTGGGACGTCGACCGGCTCGGGCTGGCCGGCGGCCCGCGGGTGCGGGTGCTGGCCGGCGCCGAGCGGCACGAGACGCTCGACGCGGCGCTGCGCTACCTCGGTCTCGGGGCGCCGACCGTGGTTCCGGCCGACGCCGAGGGCCGGCTGGAGCCGGCCGCGCTGGCCGAGGCGCTGGACGCCGGCAGCGGGCCGGCGATCGTCTGCCTGCAGGCCGGCAACCTGCATTCCGGATCATTCGACCCGCTCGGCCCGGCCATCGCGCTGGCCCACGAGCACGGCGCCTGGGTGCACGTGGACGGTGCGTTCGGGCTGTGGGCGGCGGCCTCGCCGCGGCTGCGGCACCTCGTCGCCGGGCGCGAGGCCGCCGACTCGTGGGCGACCGACGCGCACAAGACCCTCAACGTCCCGTACGACTGCGGGATCGTCGTCGTCGCCCGCCGGCCGGCGCTGCGGGCGGCGATGGGGATGCGGGCCAGCTACCTCGTGCAGGACGCCGGTGACCCGGTGGACGCCGTGCCGGAGCTGTCCCGCCGGGCCCGCGGCGTGCCGGTGTGGGCGGCGCTGCGCTCGCTCGGCCGGTCCGGGGTGGCCGAGCTGGTCGACCGGCTGGCCGCCAACGCCAGGGCGATCGCCGCCGGGATCGCCGCGGTGCCCGGCGCCGAGGTGCTCAACGACGTGGTGTTCACCCAGGTCTGCGCCGCGTTCGGGGACGACGAGCGGACCAGGGCGGTGACCGCGCGGCTGCTGGCCGACGGGGTCACCTGGATGTCCGGCTCGCGCTGGCGCGGCCGGGAGGTCATGCGGGTCTCGGTGAGCAACTGGTCCACCGACGACGCCGACGTGGCCGCCGCGGTCGACGCGGTCCGCCGGGCCGCGGCCGGCTGATCACCAGCCGGCGCCGGTCTGCAGCGCGTCGAGGAACAGCAGTTCCAGCCGGATCACCCGGTCGAAGGTGCGAAGCATCTCCGGGGTCGCCGTGATCGCGTCCACCAGCCGCCCGAGCGAGGCCAGCCAGATCTCGTACGACGGGCTGGACCAGTCGTCGACCAGCGGCCAGTACGGCGTGGACTGGTCGGCCTGCGGCCGGACCGCGGACCAGGCGTCGAAGTAGACCCGCTCGGCCGCGTACAGTCCGGCGAGGGACAGCGCGAAGCCGCGGGTGAGCTGGGCCTGCAGGTATGCCGCGAGCCCCACGGTCGCCGGCGCCGGCTCCTCGCTGACGTCGATCGCGAACCGCTGGGACAGCTGGCGGATCTTGGTGAGTCCGAGCCGGGGTTCGGACAGCGCGGTCACCACGGTCTCGGTGATCCCGTCGTCCGGGGCCATGCCGGCTATGCCGGCGATGAACCGCTGGTACTCGATGTTGAAGTACTGGTCGTTGACCATCCACCGGCGGAACTGGGCGTCGGTGAGCTCGCCGGCGCCGACGGTGCGGACGAACGGGTGCGCGATCAGCCGCGGCCACAGCCGGGCGGAGTGCTCGAGCAGCGCCCGGCTGGTCGGCAGGCCCTCGACGGCGCCGACGGCCGGCTCCGGCAACCGGACGGCCCGGCGGGTCAGCTCGTCGTGCACCCGCAGCAGCACCTCGTACCGGGTACGCCAGTCGGCCAGCGACCGCTCGAGGTCCGGACGGCCGCGCAGGCAGGTCCGGATCAGCGGCTCGACCAGGCGGTCCCACTCGGGCGGCCGACGGATCCGGCCGTCGAGGATGTCGTAGAGCTGCGAGCGGCCGTAGTGCACCTCGCGGGCGAGCATGCTGCGGCTGATGCCGGAGGAGACCTGCAGATCCCGGAGCGCGGCGCAGAAGTCCGCGACGGGACCGTTCGGAAGGGACGCGACCACTGCACCTCGTCCGACGTTGTCCGGTGCGACCTAGTCGCAGGCAGCGTACAGCCAGGGTAACGCCGCTCACCGTCCGGAACCTGTCCGGGACCCCGGACAGGTTTCCGGGTGTCCGCTCCAATGGTGCCCTGGTGGACCACCGGTACCGGCGGCGGTCAGCCACGGGGGATGATCGCCGCCGGTACCGGTCGCCGGTACGCTGCGCCGATGCCCTTCCTGGCACAGACGGTTCTGGACAGCACGGACCCGCGGCGGGCGGCGGAGTTCTGGCGCGAGCTGCTCGGCTGGGACTACCGGCCGGGCGACGAGCCGCCGGCGGCCGGGCAGCCCGATCCGAGCGGCGACGACTGGCTGGTGCTTCGCGACCCGGCCGGCGGTCGGGGGGTGGCGTTCCAGAAGACCGACCAGCTGGCCCGGTCCACCTGGCCGGATCCCGCGGTGCCGCAGCAGCTGCACCTCGACCTGACCGTGCCCGACCTCGCGACCCTGGATGCCGAGCACGAGCGGGTGCTCGGCCTGGGCGCGACGCTGCTGGACGACTCCCGGCAGCGCGACCCGGTCGAGCCGCTGCGGGTCTACGCCGACCCGGACGGCCACCCCTTCTGCCTCTTCGTCGGCTAGACCGGGCAGCCTGATCCGCTGCCCGTTCGGGCAGAGATCGTGTCGGGTGGTTCGAGCGGCCGGCGCTGGTCGAGCCGGCCCGGGCCCGGATCGCCGCCGCCGGGCTGGCCGAGCGGTGCACGGTCGTCGGCGGCGACGCCGAGTACCGCGCGCTGCTCGCCGCCGCCGGCTTCACCGTCACGGCGGTCGTCCCGACCGCCTCCCCGGTCTCGCCCTGGTCGAGGCCCGCGCCTAGGCAGGTACGCGCGGCGTTGCCCGGCCGGAGACGTGCAGCACGTCCGCACCGGCCACGCGGAGGAAGCGGACCGGCGTCCACGCCGTCTGGTACGGCCAGCGGCCGGCGAACCGCCCGTCCGGCAGCGGCGTCAGCGGCACGTCGTAGTCCTTCAGGCCGGCGCCGAGGTCGTCGTTCTCGCTCACCCGGAGCAGGAGGCCGCCGGCGCGCCGCACCACCTCGTAGCGGACCGCGGTGCGCCGGTAGACGCCGGTCCACCGGTCCAGCTCGGCCGCGTCCACCGGCACCGGCGCGGCCGGCGGGGCGAGCGGCGGCTCCGGCGCCAGCCCGGTCAGCTCGGCCAGCACGGCGCCGGTGACCGCGGAGATCAGCGCGGTCGCGGTCTCGGCGTTGGTCAGCACGGCGACCGCCGCGTCCGCGTCGGGGGAGATCCGCAGGCACGCCCGCTGGCCGATGGTCGAGCCGTCGTGCCCGCAGAGACCACCGCGGTCGAACAGCGCCCAGCCGAGCCCCCAGCGGTCGCCCTTGTCCCAGCGGGAGGGCACCTCGACCTGCGGGACCCGCATGGCCGCGACGGTCTGCTCGGCCAGCAGCCGGGTCCCGTCCGCCGCCACGCCGCCGCGCAGGTGCAGCCGGGCCAGCGCGAGCACGTCCGTGGCCGTGGCGTTGATCGTCCCGGCCGGGCCGAGGCTGCGCGGCATGCCCCAGATCGCGGCCGGCCGGAGCACGCCGTCGGTGCCGGTCTCGTGTCCGAGCGCGGCCCGGTGGCGCAGCACGTCCTCGGCCAGCGTCCAGGTGTGGGTCACCCCCAGCGGCTCGACCAGCAGCTCCCGCAGCGCCTCGTCCCAGACCGCGCCGGTGAGCACCTCGACGACCCGGCCGAGCAGCACGTACCCGGTGTTGCAGTACGACATCGTCCCGCCGAGCGGGTGCAGCTGCTCCAGCCCCGCGCAGGCACCCGCGTACCGGGCCAGGCAGTCGTCGCCCCGCCCGGTGTCGTGGAAGAAGTCGCCGTCGATGCCGGAGGTGTGGGTGAGCAGGTGCCGCAGCGTGACCCGCCGGCTCACGGCGGCGTCGGCGACCCGGAACCCCGGCAGGACCTCGGCGACCGGCGTGTCCAGTCCGACCCGGTCCTGCTCGACCAGTCGCATGAGGACGGTCGCGGTCCAGACCTTCGTCACCGAGCCGATCTGGAACAGCGAGTCAGGGGTGACCGGCACGCCGGTCGCCGTGTTGAGCACCCCGGCGGCCGCCGCGGTCACCCGGTCACCGCTGAGCACGGCCACCGAGGCTCCGGGGACGGCGTGCTCGTCGAGCAGCCGCTCCAGCCGGTTCCGCAGGGCGTCGGGGTCCATGCCCACATGTCTATCCGGGCGGTCTAGTCGATTCGAACATGTGTTCGATAGAGTGGGATCATGCCCGGCGGGCCGACGATCCTGCACGCGGATCTGGACGCGTTCTACGCGTCGGTGGAGCAGCTGCTCGACCCGGCGCTGCGGGGCCGGCCGATCGCGGTCGGCGGCAGCGCGCGGGGCGGCGTCGTGCTCGCCGCGTCGTACGAGGCCAAGGCGTTCGGGGTGCACGGCGGGATGGCCGGGTGGCAGGCGCGCCAGCTGTGCCCGCGGATCACCTTCGTACGCGGGCACTTCTCGGAGTACCAGCGGCTGGCCGACGACGTGATGGACATCCTCGAGGCGGTCACCCCGGCGGTCGAGCGGATCTCGATCGACGAGGCGTTCCTGGACGTGACCGGATCCACCCACCTGTTCGGTCCGCCGGCCGAGATCGCCACCGGGCTGCGGGCCAGGGTGCGCCGCGAGGTCGGCCTGCCGATCTCGATCGGCGCGGCCCGCACCAAGCACCTGGCCAAGGTCGCGTCCCAGGTGGCCAAGCCGGACGGGTTGGTCGTGGTCGAGCCGGAGCGGGAGCGGGCGTTCCTCGACCCGCTGCCGGTCGGGCTGATGTGGGGGGTCGGTCCGGTCGCCCGGCGGCGGCTGGCCGAGCGCGGCGTGCACACGATCGGCGAGCTGGCCGAGATGTCGCCACGAGCGCTGGAGGGCCTGCTCGGGCATGCGGTCGGGGCGAAGCTGGCGGCGCTGGCCGTCAACGAGGACCCGCGCCGGATCTCCGGTGTCGGGCGGGCCAAGTCCGTCGGCGCGCAGTCCGCGATCGGCCGGCACGAGCCGACCCCGCGGTTGGTCACCGAGGTGCTCAGCCACCTCGCCGACCGGGTCGCCGGGAGGCTGCGGGCCAAGCACCGGGCCGGCCGGACGGTGACCGTGCGGGTGCGGTTCGCCGGGATGAAGGCGGTGACCCGCTCGCTGACGCTGCCCGGGCCGGTCGCGGCCACACTGACCCTGACCGAGGTGGCCGAGCAGCTGGCCTGGCAGGCGATCCGGGACCAGGACGGGCCGGTCGAGATCAGCCTGCTGGCGATCTCGGTCTCCAACCTCGTCGTGCAGCACGCGCTCCAGCTGGAGCTGCCGGTGCCACCGGACGACCCGCGCCGGCCGGGATCCGCGATCGGGTCGGCGCGCTGGGCGCTGGACAGCTCGGTCGACGCGGTGCGCGACCGGTTCGGCCGGGAGGCGGTCGGCTACCTCCCGGCCCGCGCCCGCTCCCGCGGCGTCCCCGACGATTTCCGCGAGCTCGCCGAGCACGACTGAGCACACTGTTCCCCGTGTCGTACGGCGGAACCCGCGCTCACCTGGCCGCGCCCGACCTGCCCGCGCTCGTCCGCGCCGCCGCCGGATCGGCTGCGGCGTTGGGGTTCGAGGAGTCGTGCCTGCCTCAGCACGGGCGGCTGCTGGCGTTGCTGGCCGGCGGGGTCGGTCCCGGTGTGATCGGGGAGACCGGCACCGGCGGCGGGGTGGGCCTGGCCTGGCTGGCATCCGGTGCCGTGCCCGGCGCCCGGCTGGTCAGCGTCGAGCGCGATGCCGCACGGGCAGCCGCGGCCCGGACCCTGTTCGCGGACCGGCCCCCGCCCGTCAGCGGCCCGCCGGCCGCCGGGTCGGCGCGGTGGCCGGACGTCGAGGTGCTGACCGGCGACTGGACCGACCTGCTCGCGTACGGGCCGTTCGACCTGCTCGTGCTCGACGGGGGCGGGCAGGGCAAGGGCACCGAGCCGCCGGTCGACGTCGAGCGTTGGGTGCGCCCCGGCGGCCTGGTCGTCCTCGACGACTTCACGCCGGCCACCGAGTGGCCGCCACGCTACGGAGGACGGCCCGACACCGCCCGCCTGCACTGGCTGCGGCACCCTGGCCTGCTCGCCACCGAGCTGCCGCTCACCCCCACCGCCGCCACGATCGTCGCCCGCCGGCTCCCGACGGTTGTCTGACGCTCGAGGAGCTGCGCCGCGTGGAGGCCGCCCGGCGGCTCGTCATGCGGCGCTGGGCTCAGTAGAGCGGGGTGTGGTCGGCCGGGACCGTCTCGGCCGGGGACGGCGGGCCCGGTGGGGTGCCGTCGCCGAACGGGGACCCGCCGAGCGCCTCGCGCCCGGGCGGCTCCAGCCAGTGCAGCAGCTCCGGACCGCGCGGCACGATGCCGGTCGGGTTGATGTCCCGGTGCACCACGTAGTAGTGCCGCTTGATGTGGTCGACGTCGACCGTGTCGCCGAAGCCGGGCGTCTGGAACAGGTCCCGCGCGTACGCCCAGAGCACCGGCAGCTCGGCCAGCTTCTGCCGGTTGCACTTGAAGTGCCCGTGGTAGACGGGATCGAACCGGACCAGCGTGGTGAACAGCCGTACGTCGGCCTCGGTGACCGTCTCGCCCATGAGATACCGCCGGTCGGTCAGCCGGTCCGACAGCCAGTCGAGCGCCGCGAACAGCCGCTCGTACGCGCTGTCGTACGCCCTCTGCGACCCGGCGAACCCGCACCGGTAGACGCCGTTGTTGACCTCGGTGAAGACCCGCCGCATGACCTCGTCCATCTCGGCCCGCACCGCCGCCGGCCACAGGTCCGGCGCCCCGGCCCGGTGGTAGGGCCGCCACTCGAAGAACAGGTCCTCGGTGATCGTCGGGTAGTCGTTCGTGACCACCTGGCCGGTCGGCACGTCCACCATCGCCGGCACCGTGATCCCCCGCTCGTAGCCGGGGAAGCGGGCGAAGTACGCCTCCTGCAGCCGCTCGATGCCGAGCACCGGGTCGCGGCCGCCGGGGTCGAGGTCGAAGGTCCAGCTGCGCCGGTCGTGGGTCGGCCCGCAGACGCCCATCGACAGCACGTCCTCCAGCCCGAGCAGCCGGCGCACGATCACGGCCCGGCTCGCCCACGGGCAGGCGCGGCTGACCACCAGCCGGTAGCGGCCCGGCTCGACCGGGTAGCCGTCCCGGCCGTCGGCGGTGATCCTGGTCGCGATGTAGCGGGAGTCGCGGGTGAACTCGCCCGCGGTGCTGACGTACTCGCCCTCTGCCATGGACCGGTCATGCCCAGCTGCCGCTAGGTTTCCCCCATGGGGC
Source organism: uncultured Actinomycetota bacterium (assembly GCA_963803135.1). GTDB lineage: Bacteria > Actinomycetota > Actinomycetes > Mycobacteriales > CADCTP01 > CADCTP01. Next base: position 740,564 of record CAWDLH010000003.1, read on the forward strand.
GTGTCGGGCTCGGGCTGGCCGCGATCGGGCGGCCGGCGTACATCACCTCCGGCCGGGACCGGGACCTGCCCGGCGACCGCAGCCGGGACGCGCTGCGGGCGCGGGCGCACGAGCTGCTCGACGCCGCGTACGCGCTGGGCATCCGGTACGTCGACGCCGCCCGCTCGTACGGGGACGCCGAGCAGTTCCTCGGCTCCTGGCTGGACGACCGGCAGCCGGACGACGTGTTCGTGGCCAGCAAGTGGGGCTACGAGTACGTCGGCGGCTGGCGCGTCGACGCCGGCACGCACGAGGTCAAGCACCACGACCTGGCCACGTTCCGCCGGCAGCTGGCCGAGTCGCTGGCGCTGCTCGGCGACCGGTTGCGGCTCTACCAGGTCCACTCGCTGACCCCGGACAGCCCGCTGCTGTCCGACCGGCCGCTGCTGGACGCACTGGCCGAGCTGCGCGAGAGCGGGATCGAGGTCGGCGTGTCGACGTCCGGGCCGCGGCAGGCCGAGGCCGTCGAGCGGGCGCTGGCGCTCGGCCTGGTCACCTCCGTGCAGGCGACCTGGAACCTGCTGGAGCGCTCGGCCGGCCCGGCGCTCGCCGCGGCGCACGCGGCCGGCTGCCGGGTCGTGGTCAAGGAGGCGGTCGCCAACGGCCGGCTGGCCGGCGCCGAGGCCCCGCCGGCGCTGCGCGCGGTCGCCGACCGGTACGGCGTGGGCCCGGACGCGGTCGCGATCGGAGCGGTGCTGGCCCAGCCCTGGTGCGACGTCGTGCTGTCCGGCGCGGTGGCGCCGGACCAGCTCGCCTCGAACGCGGCCGCGGTCTCGTTCGCTCCCGACGAGCTGGCCGGCCTGGTCGAGCCGGCCGAGCAGTACTGGCAGACCCGTGCGGACCGCCCCTGGGCTTAGGGCGGCCGGCCTCGTGACCATCCTGGTCGGCTTCGAGACGACGACCGCGACGATGTCGCTCGGCCCGGTCATGCTCGACGGCTGCGGGCCGACCTCGCTGGTCAGCTCTCGACCGTGACCTCGTAGCTGCTGGCGTCCGGCTGGCAGAACCGGGCGAGTCGCTCCGCCTCGGCGGTCACCTTCCTGCGGTCGGCCGCGGTCAGCTTCCGCACCGGGGTCAGGGTGACCGCGGCCTGCTTGCGCTTCTTGTCGAGCGACCAGATGCCGGCGACCGTGCCGTCGACCAGGAAGGTCGGCTTCACCTGGAGGTTGGCCCTGATGTAGACCGCCGAGCGGGCGTCGTCCGGGATGATCCGCTGCCGCTTGCCGTGGGCGTAGGCGAGCAGGACGCTGTCGAACCAGGGCAGCAGCCGCACCGGCGCCTTCGTTCCCGGGCCGGGCCGCGGCGCGTCCGGCAGGTCGTAGAGGATCCGGCCGTCCTCGTCCTCGAACCGCTCCAGCTCGGACTCCAGCCGGGCGAACGACGGGCGCAGCGGCGGCACCTTCCATTTGATCCACTGGGCCACGTCCTCCGGGCCGGCGGGCCCGAACGCGCGCAGGTGGGCCCGCACGATCGCGTCGGTGGCGTCGCCGAGGTCGGGCAGCCCGTCCCCGCCGGCCCAGTGCGGCGCGGTGCGGTAGCCCGCCGGCGTCCGCTCGCCGAACGTCCCGTCCGCCGGGGTGCGCAGCAGCCCGCTCCACGACCGGATCGGCCGCCACTTGTACGTGCGCTGGTGCTCGGCCTCCTCCGTCGTCACGGTGCGCGGGTGCTTGCGCACGTAGTCCTCGACGAACTCGGCCATCTCGTCGGCCGTTCTGGCCGTACCGGCGGCGAACTTCAGCACCGCGGTGACCAGCTTCCGCTGCGCCGCCGTCGGCGGCTCGTCCGGCCCGGCCTTCCGCCGCCACTCGTCGCCGCCGTGGGCGTCGGCGATCGCCGCGTACACCGGGAACTCGGCGGCGCTGACCACGTGGATGGTGCCGCGCAGCAGCGTGGCCATGAGCAGCCGGCCGTCCGACATCGCGGCGAAGAAGTCGTCCCGGTCGAGCTTGGCCATCCGGGTCCACAGCGCGACCGGCGGGGCGGGCCAGTATTGCGCCTGGATCGCGCCGATCGACTCGACCACCTGCTCGATCGGGCCGTCGTGCGGCTCGAGCAGGCCCTGCCGGGCGAGCAGGGCGCGGTTGAGGGCACTGTCCGTCAGCGCTGTCCGCGCCACCGGGCTTCTCCCTCCTCGGCCGGCAGGATCCGCGGCGCCGGCGCAGTGCGCACTTCTGCGTAGTGGCAGGAGATCCTACCTTCTCGGCCTCCGTACGTGCGGCCGGCCGAGCTGCCAGGTCCGGTACGTGAGCTCGTATTCGGCCATGGCTCGACCGTACGGAGGGGGCCCGGCGGCGGATGCTGCACACCGAGCGCCCGGGCCGGCCGGGAGTAGACTGCGGGATCCCGCTTCCCAGGCCGGCTCGAGGTGACGATGCCCAGCGCGACCGCGACCGGCAGGGACACCCGGCCGCGGCTGCCGCGCCGGACCGGGACCGGCCGGGCCGTGGCCGACCGGCCCGAGCAGGTCCGCACCGCCGCGCTGGAGCTGTTCGCCGCGCAGGGCTACCGGGCCACGACGATCGACGAGATCGGCGCCCGCGTCGGCATCCGCGGACCCAGTGTCTACAAGCACTTCCGGTCCAAGCAGGACCTGCTCGTCGACGTCGTCGTCGCCACCACCGAGGCGATGCTGGCCGCGCAGCGGGCGGCGGTCCGCCCGGCCGGCGACGTCCGCGAGCAGCTGCGCCGGGCGGTCGAGGCGCACGTGCGCTTCCACGCCGACCATCCGCGGGAGGCGTTCGTCGCCGGCCGCGAGGTCGAGAGCCTGGCCGAGCCGCACCGGTCCGACGTGCTGCGCAAGCGGGCCGAGTACGACCGGCGGCTGCGCCGGCTGGTCGAGACCGGCGTGCGCGAGGGGGTGTTCGCGGTCGACTCGCCGCGACTGGCCGCGTACGGGATCCTGGACATGGGGGCTGGCGTGGCCGGGTGGTTCGGCTCCGGCGCACCGGTGTCCCAGGACGAGCTGGCAACCCTCTACGCCGACCTCGCGCTGCGCATGGTCGGTGCCCGTGCGGCTAGGAAGCGCTAGCTCGCCCGCGGCGGCGCGGTGGACAGGCGGACCACCAGCGACGGGGCGAGCAGCACCGAGCGGGGCGCGCGGTCCGGCTCGTCGATCGCGTCGAGCAGCAGCCGCGCGGCCTCGAAGCCGAGCTCGTAGTGCGGGATGCTCACGGTGGTCAGCGGCGGCTGCATCTTGTCCAGGAACGGCATCCCGTTGAAGCCGACCACGCTGACGTCCTCGGGGCAGCGCAGTCCGCGCTCGTGGAAGACGTCGTAGCAGCCGAGCGCGAGCAGGTCGTTGCCGCAGACGACCGCGGTGAACTCCACTCCCGAGTCGAGCAGGCCGCGCAGCGCGTGCGCGCCGTCCGCCTCCGACCAGTACGCGCTCTCGGCCACCAGCGCCGGGTCGTCGACCAGCCCGTGGTCGCGCACCGAGTGCCGGTACGCCTTGGCCCTGACCACACCGGTCGAGGTGTTCTGCGGGCCGGCCAGGTGGGCGATCCGGCGGTGGCCGAGCGCGGCCAGGTGCGCCACGGCCAGGTCGATGCCGACCGCGTCGTCGGCGGTCACCGCCGGCAGCTCGAGGTCGTCGACCCGCCGGTTCACCAGCACCATCCGCACGCCCTGGGAGTGCAGCCGGACCAGCAGCGGGTGCTCGCGCCGGGCGGTCGCCACGATGAGCCCCTCGACCTGGCGGGAGCGCAGCGACTCGATCTGCGCCTCCTCCCGGGCCGGGTCGTTGTCGGTGTTGACGATCAGGGCGCTGTAGCCGGCGGGGGAGAGCACGTCCTCGATGCCCCGCACGATCGGCGGGAACAGCGGGTTGGTGAGGTCCGGGATGACCAGGCCGACGGTCGTCGTCCGCGCGGTCTTGAGGCTGCGGGCGATCGGGTTCGGCTGGTAGCCGAGGGACTCGGCCGCTCGCAGCACCTTGCGCGCGGTGTCGGCGTTGACCAGCGGGCGGGTCTGCGGGTTGAGCGCCCGGGACGCCGTGGCCGGGTGGACGCCGGCCAGTTGGGCGACGTCGCGGAGGGTCGGCGCGGGCACGCGGGGCATTTTAGGCGGTGCCCCCCAGCCGCCGGTGGATGTCGCCGGCGCCGGTCCGGCGGTCGGTACCCGGCCCGTGGTCGGTACCCGGCCCGTGGTCGGTACCCGGGCCGTGGTCGGTACCCGGGCCGTGGTCGGTACCCGGGCCGTGGTCGGTACCCGGGCCGTGGTCGGTACCCGGGCCGTGGTCGGTACCCGGGCCGTGGTCGGTACCCGGGCCGTGGTCGGAGCCCGGCCGGTGGTCGGAACCCGGCCGGTGGTCGAAACCCGGCCCGCGGTCGGAACCGGGCCGGTCGCCGGCGCCGAGCCCGCGGTCGGCGAGCGGGTCCGGCGGCGGCTGCCAGCGCGCCCGGCCGCCGGCGCCGAGCAGGGCCAGCGGCACCGCGAGCGCGGCCAGCCAGCCGAAGATCGCGCCGAACCGGTCGTCGCCGGCCGGCCCGGCCACCACGGCCGAGGCGACCGCGCTGCCGGCGAACAGCGCGCCGGCGAACAGCGACACCATCGCGGCCCTGGCCGCCGGCAGCACGCTGGTCGCCCAGGTCTGCAGCGACGAGTGCATCGCCGCCCAGGACAGCCCGAGCAGCACCGCCGCGGCCGTGGCGGCCGCGGCCCGCTGGGACAGCGCGGCGGTCGCGCAGCCGGCGACCGCGGCCGCGCCTCCGATCCCGATCAGCCGCCAGGTCGGCCAGTACCGGGAGAGCCGGCCGACCAGTGGAGCGAACGCCAGCACGGCCAGCCCGTACGCGGCGGTGACCGCGCCGGCCAGCGCCGCGCCGGTGCCGGCCGACTCGACCGCGGACGGCAGGAGGGTCAGCGTGCCGAGCAGCACGACACCCTCGGCGAACGACAGCAGCAGCACCAGCTGGGCCACCGGCGTACCGACGACCTGCCGCAGCGGGGCGAGCACGGGCTGCCGGGGCCGGCCGCCCGGCTCCGGCAACCGTCGCAAGAGGACGGACAGGACCAGCGCGCAGCAGCCGGTGACCACGAACGCCAGCCGCCAGGAGGCGACCTGGGCCAGCGCGCCGGCGCCGACGGCGCCCAGCGCCGTGCCCAGCGCGACCCCGACCAGCAGCCGGGTCACCTCCTGCTGCCGCTGCCGGATCGGCACCACGTCGCCCACGTAGATCAGGCAGGTCGGCATCGCGGCACCGAACAGCCCGCCGGCGATGCCGCGGGCGGCGGTGAGGCCGGCGACGTCGTGCACGCCGGCGGAGACCGCGGTGGCGACCGCGGCCAGCAGCAGCGTGATCCGCAGCGTGCGGACCCGGCCGAGCCGGTCCGACACGATCCCCCAGACCGGCTGCATCGCGCCGTACGCGACGTAGTAGACGCCGGCCGCGGCGACCACCGACGGCAGCGGTACGGCCAGGTCGCGGGAGATGGCCAGCAGCACCGACGGCATCGCGAACCGGTCGAGCGTGCTGACGAACGACGTCAGCTGCAGCAGCCGCAGCGACGACCGGTCCGGCTCCGCCATCAGGACCCGACGACCAGGCCGGCGTCCGCGCCGAGCGCCGGGGCGAGCAGGTCGGTGCCGTCGGCGGTCTCCGGCCGGTAACGCCGGCGCAGGTCCACGACCGTGCGGATGGCGGCCGGGTCCACCGCGCCGTCCGGCACGAGCCCCTCGGCCGGGTCCTTGAGCCGGGCCAGGTAGCGGCCGGCCAGCGGCGCCGGCAGGTCGAGCGCGGTCCGGGCCTCCGCCACGGCCGGCCCGTCCAGCTCGCCGGCGACGATCGCCGCGGCGGTCCGGGCGAGCGCGCCCGCGAGCCGGCGGGCCGGCTCCAGCCGGGCCTCGCCGACCACGGCGAGCACGGTGCCCAGGTACGGGGTGCAGGTCCGGCTCACCGCGGCGAGCGCCCGGTAGCCGGCCGCTTCGGCATGCAGCTCGTTGCCGGCGTTGAGCATCGTCGCGACGCACTCGCCGCGCAGCAGCGCCTGCAGCCGCTTCGGGGTGGAGCCGAGCGCGACGACCTCGTAGTCGTCCCGGCCCAGGCCGACCGACTCGGCCAGCGCGTACAGGGCGAAGGCGAACCCGGAGCCGGGCACGTCGACACCGAACGTGCCGCCGCGCAGGTCGACCGGCTCGGCCGCGGCGTACAGGGCCAGGCCGAGGCCGCGGTCCACGGCGGACACGATCCTGGCGTCGGCGATGCGACCGAGCGGGTTGGTCGGGCTGTACCGGTAGGCGAGCACGTTGTCCGGGCTGGTGAGCACCGCGTCGAGGCTGCCGTCCAGCAGCGCGGCGAACTGGCCCGGCGAGGACGGCACCGGCATCTCGGTGACCTCGAGGCCGGCGGCGGCCAGCGCGCCGGCCCGCCGGGCCACCCGCAGCAGCACGGACGGCGTGAACGATCCGAGGGTCAGGCTGGTCGGCACGAATGCTCCTGTACGCAGCGTTGTCAGCGGGATCGTAACCGTAGACCGCAGTCGTTTGCAGTCACGGTTACGGGCGAATATCCATTGCTTACGTGTTCGACCGGAGACCTTGACAGCCGTGTGGGCACCGCCAGATCATCCGGGCAGCAATCGATTGCTGTCGTGTGGCGACCCCGTGCCGCCCCAGCGTGGAGGGCCCGATGAGCGCTCGTCCGTTCCCCGACCCCGACCCGGCGCGGAGCCGGCGCCGTCGCCTGCTCGCCGCCGTCGGAGTCCCGATGGTGGCCGCGCTGGCGCTGTCGGCCTGCGGCTCCCGCCCGTCCGAACAAGCGGCAACCTCGACCAAACCGATCGTGATCGGCATCTCGCTGCCGCTCACCGGCGACTTCTCCCAGCCCGGCGGCGAAGCCAAGCGCGGCTACGAGGTCTGGCAGAAGCAGGTCAACGCCAAGGGCGGCCTGCTCGGCCGGCAGGTCCAGCTGAAGATCGTGGACGACGCCAGCAGCCAGGACACGGTCGTGTCCGACTACACGAAGCTGATCACGCAGGACAAGGTCGACCTGCTGCTCGGCACGTTCTCCTCGCTGCTGAACTACCCCGCCTCCGCGGTGGCCGAGAAGAACCAGATGGTCTTCGTGGAGCCGGCCGGCGGTGCGCCGAAGATGTTCACCCGCGGCTTCAAGAACCTCTTCTTCGCCCAGCCGGCGACCGCGCCGCACCAGGCCGACGTGTTCGTCAACTACGTCAAGACACTGCCGGCGGACCAGCGGCCGAAGACCGCCGCGTACCCGACGCAGGACGACCCCTTCGCCGCGCCGGTGATCGCCTCGATGCAGCAGCAGATGGAGGCGCTGGGGGTCAAGACTGTCTACAGCAAGACGTACCCGGCGGACGCGACGAACTTCCAGTCGATCGCCAGCCAGCTCGCCGCGAAGAAGCCCGACCTCATCGCGCAAGGCGCGGTCTTCGAGGACGGCGTCGGCCTGGTCCGTTCGCTCAAGCAGCTGAACTACTCGCCGAAGATGCTCTTCCAGACCTCGGCCCCGAGCAACGCCGGCCAGTACAGCAGCGCGATCGGGACCGCCAACACCGAGGGCGTCTTCTACACCGTCAGCTGGAACCAGGACGCGAAGACCCCGCAGAATCCCCAGTTCGTCTCGGACTACCAGGCCGCGTACAAGGGCGCGGACCCGGCCGAGGACGCGGCCGACGCGTTCGCCACCGCCCAGGTGCTGCAGGCGGCGGTGACCGCGGCCGGCGCGATCGACCAGGCGAAGATCCGCGACTGGCTGCACGGGAACGAGGTGCAGACGATCCTCGGCCCGCTCAGCTGGACGGCGACCGGCGAGCCCCGTGGCCAGTTCATCCTGGCGCAGTGGCAGTCCAACAAGGTGCAGGTCGTCGCGCCGCCCGAGGTGGCCACGACGAAGACGGTCGTGAACCCGAAGCCCGACTGGAAGTGAGCCGATGGCGCAGCTGGTCCAGGCCCTCGTCCTCGGTGTCCTCATCGGCGGTGTGTACGCGCTGATGGCGTCCGGACTGACGCTGATCTTCGGTGTCATGCGGATCATCAACATCGCCCAGGGCGCGTTCCTCATCCTGGTCGCGACGTTGACCTGGTGGCTGTGGCGGGAGACCGGCATCGACCCGATCCTCGCCTCGGTCATCACGACACCGCTGATGTTCGGCCTGGGCTGGCTGCTCTACCGCACGGTGGTCTCCCGCATCCGCGGGCAGTCGCCGTCGATGTCGGTGCTGCTGACGTTCGGGATCGCCCTCGTCATCGAGGGCGTCCTGAACGTCGTGGCCGGCAACAAGTTCAAGTCGGCGACCCCGTCGTACTTCGAGGAGTCGTTCACGGTCGGCTCGATCCACCTGCCCAAGCCGCAGGTGTTCGGCTTTCTCGCCGCGATCGTGGTGCTCGCCGGGCTCTACCTGGTGCTCACCCGGACCTGGACCGGCCGGGCGATCCGGGCTACGTCGCAGAATCCGTCGGCGGCGGCGCTGGTCGGGGTGAGCGCCGCCGGCACCGCGGCGCTGGCCTTCGCCCTCGGCAGCGCCAGCGCCGGTGTCGGCGGGTCGATCCTCTCGGTGCTCTACCCGTTCTTCCCGGCGTCGCACTACGACTGGATCTCCCGGCTGCTCGGGATCGTCGTGCTGGGTGGGATGGGCAGCCTGCCCGGGGCGATGGTCGGCGCGCTGATCCTCGGCCTGGCCGAGACCCTGACCGCGACGTACGGGTCGCTGCGGTGGTCGACGCTGGTGTTCTACCTGGTGATCATGGTGGTGCTGCTGGTCCGGCCGCAGGGCCTGTTCGGCGCACGGTTGCGTGAGGACGGAGTCGCGGCGTGACCGGCCTCCGGCTGCCCGGGTTCCTGGCCCGGGTGCCGCGCGCGCACCTGGTGGCCGGCGTCTTCCTGCTGGCCGCGCTGCTCTACCCGGTGGTCAACCCGTGGAGCCCGTACACCCAGGGCGTCGCGATGATGATGTTCCTGCTCGCCATCGAGGCGTCCAGCTGGAACATCATCTCCGGGTACGCGGGCTACACCTCCCTGGGCCACAGCATGTTCCTCGGGCTGGGGTCGTACACGGTGGCGATCGTCGCGCTGCACACCGGCGTCAATCCACTGTGGATCGCCCCGCTCGGCGGGGTCAGCGCCGTGATCATCGCGACGCTGGCCGGTCTCGTGGTGCTGCGGACGCGCGGGCACGCGTTCGTGATCATCACGATCGCGCTGCTGCTGGCCGCGCAGATCGTCGCGGTGAACCTGCGCGGGCTGACCGAGGGCTCCGACGGGATCACGCTGGAGCTGCCGTTCTGGAGCAAGGACTTCCAGAACATCCCCTTCTACTACGTGTTCCTGCTCATCCTCGTGCTCACCGTGCTGTTCAGCGCCTGGATCAGGCGGACCAAGTTCGGCACCGGGCTGATCGCGATCCGGGAGGACGAGGGCAAGGCCGCCGCGATCGGCGTGAACACCACCCGCTTCAAGGTTCTCGCGTACGCGGCCAGCGCGTTCTTCATCGGCGTCGCCGGCGGCGTGTACGCGTACTTCCTGACCTTCCTCAACCCGGTCGGCGCGTTCGCGATCCTGGGCAGCGTGCTGATCGTGCTCGCCGCGCTGGTCGGCGGTCGCGGCACCCTGTACGGACCGGTGGTCGGCGCGTTCCTCGTACAGCTCATCAACGAGGAGGCGACGGTCTACGGCGGCGGGTCCGGCACCAGGGTGCTCATCATGGGAGTGCTGCTGGTGGCGACCGTGCTGTTCCTGCCGGCCGGACTGCTGCCGACCGTGCAGGCGGCTTGGCGCCGGCGGCACCCGGCGGCGGTCGAGTACACCGACCAGACCAGCGCGCTCAAACGCGCCGCGGCCACCGCCGGCGAGGGCGGCATCATCCAGGTCCGCGCGCTGGACGAGTTGCAGAGCGTGGCGGCCGGCGACGACCTCGCCGCCGGAGAGCCGCTGCTGGAACTGAAGGGTGTGAGCAAGGCCTTCGGAGGCCTGGTCGCGGTCGACAACGCCGACCTGACCGTCCGGAAGGGAACGATCACCGCGCTGATCGGACCGAACGGCTCCGGCAAGACCACGCTGTTCAACGTCGTCACCGGCGGCATGCGGGCCGACGCGGGCGAGGTCTGGTTCGAGGGCAGGCGGATCGACCGCCTGCCACCGTGGAAGCGCGGCCACCTCGGCCTCGGCCGCACCTTCCAGACGACCCGGCTGTTCAAGGAGATGACGGTGCTGCAGAACGTCGTCGCGCCGGTGCCGAACGGGCACTGGCGGGCGATGTTCGCCGACGCGGTCAGCGGCGACGAGGCCGACCGGGCCCGCGAGCTGCTCGACGTGGTCGGGCTGGGCCGGTTCGCCGGCCAGCGCGCCGGGGACCTGTCCTACGGCCAGCAGAAGCTGGTCGAGCTGGCCCAGGTGCTCATGCTGGAGCCGAAGCTGATCCTGCTCGACGAGCCGGCCGGCGGGGTCAACCCGAGCCTGCTCGGCCGGCTCACCGAGGTGATCCGCGAGCTCAACGAGCGCGGCATCACGTTCCTCGTGGTCGAGCACAACATCCCGATGGTGCTGGAGCTCTGCGACCCGGTCGTGGTGTTCTCCCGGGGCCGGCCGATCGCCGAGGGTGCGCCGGAGGAGATCCGCAACGACCCGGTCGTGCTCGACGCCTACCTCGGCGACGACTGGCGGCCCCCGGCGGCGCGGGCCGGGTCGCAGGCCGGTTCGCCGGGCCCGTCCCGGCCCGAACTGTCCAGGACGGACCGGGGGTGACCGCGATGCTGCTCTCGCTGTCCGGGGTGACCGCCGGCTACGGCGGCGGCAACGTGCTGCAGCGGGTCGACCTCGACTGCGCCGAGGGCACGGTCACCTGCGTCGTCGGCCCCAACGGGGCCGGCAAGTCGACCGTGCTGCGGGTGATCAGCGGCCTGCTGCAGTGCAGCGCCGGCACGATCACGATGGGCGGCGACCGCACGGACGGCCTGCCGCCGGACGAGATCCTCCGCCGCGGCATCACCCAGGTCCCGCAGTCGCAGGCGCTGTTCCCGTCGATGACCGTGCGGGAGAACGTGCTGATGGGCGGCTTCCTGCTGCGCCGCAAGCGGTCTCTGCTGGCCGAGCGGCTGGAGATGCTGACCGAACGGATCCCGATCCTCGCCGAGCGGGCCAACGACACGGCCGGCAACCTCTCCGGCGGGCAGCGGCGGATGGTCGAGATCGCCCGCTGCCTGATGCTCGACCCCAAGCTGATCCTGCTCGACGAGCCGTCGCTCGGCCTCGACCCGCGCAGCCTGGCCGGGGTCGCCGAGCTGATCCAGGAGCTCAACGCGGGCGGGACGACCGTGCTGTTGGTCGAGCAGAACGTGCGGCTCGGGCTGGGACTGGCCACGCACGGCGTGGTCATGGAGGGCGGCCGGGTGCGCCTGACCGGGACGGCGGCCGAGGTCCGGGACCACCCGGAGATGGCGACGCTGTACCTCGGCGGGTCCGCGGCCGCCGCGTCGTGATCCGCTCGTCAGCGGGGGGCCATCACCGCCGCTGGGTCGAGACCGAGCGCCGTGAGCACGGCCCGGGCGGCGTTGCGGCCGGGCCGGCCGGACACCGACCCGCCCGGGTGGCTGGTCGCGCCGGTGAGGAACAGGCCGGGAACGCCGGTGCCGTAGTCGGTCCAGCCGGGGATGACCTCCCCGGCCGGCGTGACGAACTCGCCGCCGTGGCAGGAACCACCGAGGTTGAACGGGTTGTGCGCGGCCACGTCGACCGGCGACTCGGCCCGCAGCGCCAGGATGTCGCCCGTGGACAGACCGGTGGCGTGCGTGCCGACCCGCTTGACCAGCGCCTCGGCGTGCTCGTCCTTGGCCTCGGCCCAGTCCCGCCCGTCGGCCCGCCGGTACGGCGCGATCGTGAGGATCTTGAATGTGGCCGCGCCGCCGGGCGCCCGGTCCGGGTCGACCACGGTCTGGTCGACCACCAGCAGCCACGGGTCGCGCGCGTCCGGCTCACCGCGCCGGAACGCGTCGAGCTGGTCGGCGATCCCGGCGACGGTGCCGTAGCCGGCGGCGACCGAGCGGGTGCCACCGAAGTCGAGGTCGGTGGTGAGCGCGGCGTGCACGGCGAACACGCTCAGCCCCGGCCGCCAGCTGTCGCGGGCCGCGAGCAGGTCGGCCGGCGGGTCGGCGAGCATGCCGGCCAGCCGGGCCAGGTGGGCGCCGGAGACGACCGCGCGCCGGGCGGCGACCCGACGACCGTCCACTGTGGTCACCGCGGTGGCCCGGCCACCGGTGACCTCGACCGCCGCGGCCGGCGCGGACGTGACGACCGTGCCGCCGTGCGCCTCGAGGTGCCGTCCGAGCGCGGCCGGCAGCGCGCCCGAGCCGCCGACCGGCGTCGCCCAGCCGAACCGCAGCCGGCCGGCCGCGATCGAGGCCGGCAGCACGCCGGTGCCGGGCCGGCGCGGGTCCTGGATCGTCGCCAGGGACAGCCACAGCAGGAACGAGCGCACCACCGGGTGCTCGAACCGCCGGTGGACCAGGTCCCAGGCCGTGCCGGCCCGCGCGGACAGGTAGGCGGCGCCGTTCGGGCCGAGCGGGAGCCCGGAGCTCCACCGCCCGTGCTCGGCCGCCAGCCCGCCGTTCCACTCCTCGACCAGCCCGGTGAACGCGCGGGCGTCGGCGGCGGACCAGCGGGCCAGCTCGTCCGCGGTCGCGGCCAGGTCGCGGCGCATGACGAGCAGCTCGCCGTCCTCCTGCGGCAGCACCACCGCCGGGTCGGTCAGCACGTACCGCAGGCCGTACGTGCCGAGCAGGCCGAGCTCGTCGTCGGCCAGCAGCGGGTTGGACTGGATGAGCACGTGCGCGCTGGAGCAGGAGTCGTGCGCGAAGCCCGGCAGGGTCAGCTCCTCGGTGACCGTGTTGCCGCCGACCACCCCGCGGGCCTCGAGCACACAGACCTCGAGCCCCGCCGCGGCCAGGTACGCCGCACAGATCAGGCCGTTGTGTCCGGCGCCGATCACGACGACATCGGCGCTGTCCGGCAGCGTCGCCATGGTGCCTCCCAGGGGACTGCAGTCGATTGCACCACTGTGCCGCGAGGATGGTGGCGGGCACAAGGCGGAGCCTTGACATGCCGGGAGAGGTATCCAGACACTGATCGAGCAATCGTTTGCAGAAGGGCGGCGACATGAGCGACTCGGACCTCTCGGTCGGGTGGATCGGCGCGGGGCGGATGGGCGCGGCCATGGCCGTCCGACTGGCCCGCGCCGGCGTGAAGCCGCGGGTGTGGAACCGCACCCGGGCCAAGGCGGAGGCGATCGCCGACCAGGGCTGCGGGGTCGCCGACACGATCGCCGACCTCCGCGACAGCGACGTGGTCTTCACGATGGTCTCCTCACCGGCCGACCTCGAGCAGGTGCTGCTCGGTGACGGCGGCCTGCTGGTCGACCCGCAGCACCTGCCCGGCGCGGTGGTCGACTGCTCGACCGTCTCGATCGAGTCCTCGGAGCGGATCAGGGCCGAGTGCACCGCCGCCGGCGTCGACTTCCTGGCCGCACCGGTCAGCGGCAACGGCAAGGTCGTCGCCTCCGGCGGGCTCACGTTCGTCGTCTCCGGGCCGCGGCAGACCTACGACAAGGTCGCCCACCTGCTCGGCCACATCGGCAAGTCCGTGACGTACGTCGGGGAGGGCGACAGCGCCCGGCTGGTGAAGATCTGCCACAACCTCATGCTCGGCGTGGTCGCCCAGACGCTGGCCGAGATCACCGTGCTGGCCGAGAAGGGCGGCATGTCCCGAGCCGCGTTCCTGGAGTTCCTCAACGACAGCGTGATGGGCTCGGCGTTCACCCGCTACAAGTCGCCGGCGTTCGTGCACCTCGACTACACGCCGACGTTCACGCCGGTCCTGCTGCGCAAGGACTTCGACCTCGGGCTGGCCGCCGCGCGCACGCTGGGCGTGCCGATGCCGGTGGCCGCGGTGACCGCGCAGCTTGTGCAGGCGCTGGTGAGCGAGGGCCGGGTGGACGAGGACTTCGCGGTGCTGCTCGAGCAGCAGGCCCGCGCCTCCGGGCTGGCGCTCGAGCCCGAGGACGTCCCGGTCGACGACGGGCTCGGCGGGGGGCCGGCGTGACCGGGCCGGCCGCCCGGCCGCTGGCCGCTCCCGGGCACATGGGCGTCGACTACGAGACCGGGTGGACTTCGACCGGCTCCGCGCGCACCGACTGGCCCGGGCCAGGCAGTCGCTCGAGGCCAGCGAGTGCGGCGCCTTCCTGCTGTTCGACTTCTACAACATCCGCTACACGACGCAGACCTGGATCGGCGGCGCGCTCGGCGACAAGATGACCCGCTACGCGCTGCTCACCCGGGACGGCGGTCCCGACGCTGTGGGACTTCGGCTCGGCCGCCCGGCACCACCGGCTCTACGCGCCGTGGCTGGCCGAGCAGGACTGCCGGGCCGGCATGCTCGGCATGCGCGGCGCGATCGCTCCCACCGCCGGGCTGATGGAGGACGCGGTCCGCGAGATCAAGGGCATGCTGACCGACGCCGGCGTGGCCGGCGAGCCGGTCGGCGTCGACATCGTCGAGCCGCCGTTCCTGTTCGAGATGCAGCGGCAGGGGCTGCACGTCGTGGACGCGCAGCAGTTCCTGCTCGACGCCAGGCAGCTGAAGTCGCCGGACGAGATCATGCTGCTGACCCAGGCCGCGGCGATGGTCGACGGCGTCTACCAGGACATCGTCGAGGTGCTCAAGCCCGGCATCCGGGAGAACGAGATCGTCGCGCTGGCCAACAAGCGGCTCTACGAGATGGGCTCGGACCAGGTCGAGGCGATCAACGCGGTCTCCGGCGAGCGCTGCAACCCGCACCCGCACAACTTCTCCGATCGCCTGATCCGGCCGGGGGACCAGGCGTTCTTCGACATCATCCACTCCTTCAACGGCTATCGGACCTGCTACTACCGGACGTTCTCGGTCGGCAGCGCGACGGCGAGCCAGCGGGAGGCGTACAGGAAGGCGCGGGAGTGGATGGACGCCGCGATCGCCGCGGTGAAGCCCGGTGTCGGCACGGACGAGATCGCGGCGGTCTGGCCGCGGGCCACCGAGTTCGGCTTCGAGAGCGAGATGGCCGCGTTCGGCCTGCAGTTCGGCCACGGCCTCGGCCTCGGGCTGCACGAGCGGCCGATCATCTCCAGGCTCAACAGCATGCGCGAGCCGATCGAGCTGCAGGCCGGGATGGTCTTCGCGCTGGAGACCTACTGCCCGGCGGACGACGGCTTCTCGGCCGCCCGGATCGAGGAGGAGGTCGTCGTCACCCCGGACGGGCCGCGGATACTGACGTTGTTCCCCGCGCAGGACCTGGTGATCGCGAACCCCTACTGAGGAGGGTGATGGTGGTGGACGCGCCGACTGAGCTCTTCCTCGGCGGCAAGTGGGTGCCGGCGTCGTCCGGCGGCCGGTTCGACGTACTCGACCCGGCGACCGGGGACGTGGTCGCCAGCGTCGCGGACGGCACGGTCGAGGACGCGATCGCCGCCGTGGACGCGGCGGACGCCGCCGCGGCCGGCTGGGCGGCGACGGCACCGCGGCAGCGGGCGGAGATCCTGCGCCGGGCCTTCGAGCTGATGACCGAGCGCGCGGACGAGCTGGCCCGGCTGATCTCGCTGGAGAACGGCAAGGCGCTCGGCGACGCCGCGCGGCGAGGTGGCCTACGCGGCCGAGTTCTTCCGCTGGTACGCCGAGGAGGCCGTGCGCGCGGCGGGCTCGATGATCGACCGCGCCGTCGGGGGCGAACCGGATCCTCGTGGTGCAGCAGCCGGTCGGCATCTCCGTGCTCGTGACGCCGTGGAACTTCCCGGCCGCGATGGCCACCCGCAAGATCGGGCCGGCGCTGGCCGCCGGCTGCACCTGCATCCTCAAGCCGGCCAGCGACACGCCGCTGACCGCGCTGGCGATGGCGGCGATCCTGGCCGAGGCCGGCGTGCCCGACGGCGTGGTCAACGTGCTGCCGTCGCGGCGCTCGGGCGCGGTGGTCTCGGCGATGCTGCACGACCCGCGGGTCCGCAAGGTGTCGTTCACCGGCTCGACCGAGGTCGGCCGGGTGCTGCTGGCCGAGGCCGCCGACCAGGTGGTCAACACGTCGATGGAGCTCGGCGGCAACGCGCCGTTCCTGGTCTTCGCCGACGCCGACCTCGACGCGGCGCTGGACGGCGCGATGGTCGCGAAGATGCGCAACGCCGGCGAGGCGTGCACGGCCGCGAACCGCTTCTACGTCGAGGCGCCGGTCGCGCCGGAGTTCTCCCGCCGGCTCGCCGAGCGGATGGCCGCGCTGCGGGTCGGCCCGGGCACCGACGCGCAGACCCAGGTCGGCCCGCTGGTCAACGAGGACGCCGTGGCCAAGGTGGACGAGCTGGTGACCGCGGCGGTCGCGGCCGGCGCGTCGACGCTGACCGGCGGCACCCGGCCGGACGGCACCGGCTGGTTCTACCCGCCGACCGTGCTGTCCGACGTGCCGCCGGCGGCGGACATCCTGCGCGAGGAGATCTTCGGGCCGGTCGCGCCGATCGTCACGTTCGCCGACGAGGCCGAGGCGGTCCGGCTCGCCAACGACACCGAGTACGGACTGGTCGCGTACGTCTACACCGGCGACCTGGCCCGCGGGCTGCGGGTGAGCGAGGCGCTCGAGGCCGGCATGGTCGGGCTCAACCGCGGGCTGGTCAGCGACCCGGCCGCTCCCTTCGGCGGGGTCAAGCAGAGCGGGATCGGCCGGGAGGGCGGTCACGAGGGCATGCTCGACTACCTGGAGTCGAAGTACATCGCGGTCACCTGGTGAGCTCCCCGGGCCGGGCGGCCCCCGCCCGGCCCGGGTGACCGACCTACCTCAGGCGCCGACCGAGAAAGTCGACGACCCCGTCGATCGCCTTGTCCTGCACAGCGTCGACGGCGCCGCCCACCGGGAAGAGGTAGCCGTGCAGCGGGTGCTCGAACGACACCCACTCGACGTCCTTGCCGGCCTCGGCCAGCACGTCGTAGCTGACCCGGAAGATGCCCTGCAGGTGGTCGCCGTCCCGGCCCAGCACCAGCATCGGCGTCCGGATCGGCGCGATCCGCTCGGCGACGAGCGCCGCGTTGATCCGCGGCCGGACGTACTCGGCCGATCGCATCTGCATCTGCTCGATGTCGCGCAGGCTCGTGTCCGGGTTCACCGTCACGGTCGCGTCGGTGTCGAGGTCGAGGAACTCGTGGTTGGCCGGCTCGGCGGCGACGCCGGCGGTGACCGCGTCCGGGTACGCCGAGGCGATCTTGTAGAGCATCTCGCCGGCGTGGCTGACGCCGACATGGCCGATCCGCTCCGGGTCGATGCCGGGCAGCGACCGCACGTCGTCGAGGATCGCGACCTCGTCCTCGAACTCCAGCGGCGCCCGGCTGAACAGGTCCATGCCCTGGCGGCGGTCCCGGACCAGCGGCCCGCCGGCGTGGTATCCGAGCTCCACCTCCGAGCGGTAGCGGCCCCAGGCGCACGCGTACCCGGCCGCCAGCAGCCGCTGCGTCACGTACGGGTAGCGCGCCACCCGGTCCCGCAGCCAGCCGAGCCCGCCGCCGCCGTTGCCGTAGGCGAGGAACACGAACGGGTGCGGCCCCCGACCGGCCGGCATCTGCAGCGCGTACGGCGTGTAGAGACCGTCCATCGTGGCCGCCAGCCGGTACTGGACGCCGCCCTCCTCGTGCAGCAGCACGCTCACGTCTTGGCCCAGTAGTCCGGCTTCGCCTTCGCCGCGGCGAGATCGTCGGCGGTCTCGAAGCCGGGCGCCAGCGAGGCGGAGGTGCCGGCCAGGTACTCGTGGTGGTCGATGTCGAGCAGCCGGATCCAGCTCTGCTGGCCGAAGGTCAGCGCGATGAAGCAGCCGAGCTCGACCAGCTCGGGCTCGGTGAAGTGGCCGTGCAGCCGGTCCCAGAACGCGCCGTCGACATCGAGCCGCCAGGCGATCGCCTCCGCGTACGCCAGGGCCGCCTTCTGCCGTTCGTCGTACCGGTCCGAGGACTCGAAGTTGAGCAGCTCGTCGTACTGCTGCTCCTGCAGGCCGGCCGTCGTCGCCTTGACCGAGCGCTGGTTGCCGCAGAACTCGCACTTCACCGTGCGGGAGACGTAGACCCGGCACAGCTCCTTGACCGAGTGGTCCACCACCCCGGTGTGGAACACGTCCCGCCACGAGTCGGCGAACGCCCAGAACGCGTTGGGTGCGTGCGCCCGGACGGCCGAGCTCTCCGGCCTGGGCGTGCCCTCCCGGGCGCAGCGGCGCATCTCCTCCTGCATCCGCGGGTCCATCTTCTCCAGCGGCACGTAGCTGATCCGTCCCATGCCGGTCACATCCCTTCGATCGCGTGCACCACTGCCGCTGCGGTCAGCGGGAGGTCACGGACGCGCACGCCGACCGCGGCGGCCAGCGCGTTGCCGATCGCGGCCCCGGTCGGGCCCTGGGCGGCCTCGCCGGCGCCGAGCGGCGGGTTATGGTCGTCCGGCGCGATCTCGACGGACACCTCGGGCACCGCCGAGAACGGCAGGATCGGGTACGACTCCCAGTCGACGCTGGTGATCCGGCGCCGGTCGAAGCGGACCCGCTCCAGCAGGGTCCAGCTCGTCGCCTGCACGGCGCCGCCCTCGATCTGGTTGCGCACGCCGTCCGGGTTCACCGCCCGGCCGACGTCGACGGCCGTCCACAGGCGACGGACCCGGACCTCGGCCTCGGCCTCGACCTCGGCGACGACCGCGCACCAGGCGCCGGTGCCCTTGTAGCGGGCGTACCCGACCCCGAGGCCGGTGCCCTCGGGCACCGCGCGGCCCCAGCCGGCGGCCTCGGCGGCCAGCCGCAGCACCCGGCGGCCGCGTTCGTCGGGCAGGTGCGCCAGCCGGAACTCCACCGGGTCGGCGCCGGCTACCGCGGCGGCCTCGTCCACCATCGACTCGATCGCGAACACGTTGAAGTAGCCGCCGAGCGAGCGCATCGCCGAGGTGCGGATCGGCGACTCGGTCAGCCGGTGCCCGGTGACCCGCCGGTTGGGCAGGTCGTAGCCGGGCAGCGCGTTGCGGGTGCTGCCGGCGCCGTTGGCGACCGGCGGGTCCACCGCGGCCGGGTACGCGGCCGGGTCGGCCAGCGTGGTCGCGGCGAGCAGACCGGGCACGCCCGCGTATCCCGGGCGGGAGCTGTGGCCCTGGCTGTAGACGTCGTACCGCCACGCCGGCCAGCCGGCCGGCCGCGTCCACGACGGTCTCGACGTCGGCCACCATGGCCGAGGAGAACGGCGCCCAGGCCAGCTCGTCCTGCCGGCTCCAGAGCACCTGCACCGGCGTGCCCGTAACGGCACGGGCGACCAGCACCGCGTCGAACGCGGCGTCGTCGGCGGCGTTGTGGCCGTAGCAGCCGGCGCCCTCGGCGTGTCGCACCTGGACTGTCGCCGGGTCGAGGTCGAGTGCGCCGGCGACGGCCCGGGCCAGGTTGCCGATGCCCTGGCTGTGCGACCACACCTCGACCCGGCCGTCCGGGTGCCAGAGCGCCACCGCGCAGCTGGGCGCGATCGACGCGTGTGCCACGAACGGCCGGCGGTACGTCGCGGACACCGTCGTGCCGGAGATCCCGGTCGGGGTGGCGGTGCCGTCGTTGACGCCGTCGTCGACGACCTCGATCGTCTCGTGCGGGCCGGCGCGCAGGAACGCGTCCAGGGCGTCCTCGTCCGGCAGCGTGTCGGTCTCGGCCCAGCCGGCCTTGGCTCGCACCCGGTCGGCGGCCCGCAGCACGGCGGCCTCGTCCGGGCCGGCCACGGCGAGGAACGACCCGTCCCGGACCACGGTGATGCCGTCGCCGGCGACCCCGGCGTCGAGGTCGACCAGCCGGGCGCCGGGGGAGGGCGGGCGCAGCACCCGGGCGAACCACTGGCCGGGCAACCGCAGGTCGTGCAGGTAACGGGGGCGGCCGGCGACCTTGTCCGGCAGGTCGAGACGGGCCACGTCGGTGCCGGCGAGCCGGCCCTCGATCCCGACCGGCGCCGCCGGGTCGGCCGGCACCTCCAGGTCGACCCGGGCGGCGAGCTCGCCGTACGAGCTGCGCTGCCCCTCGGGACCGGTGAACCGTCCGGAGTGGACGATCACGGTGCTCGGGTCGACCCGCCAGTCCCGGGCCGCGGCCGTGACGAACAGCAGCCGCACGCTGGCGGCCGCGGCCCGCAGCGCCGGACCGCAGGTCGAGATCGACAGGCTGCCCGCGGTCACGCCCTCGTCCGGCCCGGCGACCGTGTCCGCGCCGAGCATCCGGACGTCGGCCAGCTCGACCCCGAGCTCGTCCGCGGCCAGCTGGGCCAGCGCGGTGAGGATCCCCTGGCCGAGCTCGACCTTGCCCACCCTGACCTCGATCCGGCCGTCCGGGCCGACCGCGATCCACCGGGCCAGCACCGGGTTCGCGGCCAGGTCCTTCGGCAGCACGGCGGGCTCAGCCATCGCCGCCGCCGGCCCGGAGCACGGCCCGCACCATCCGGTTGTGGGCGCCGCACCGGCACAGGTTGCGCTCCAGCGCCTCGACCACCTCGGCCCGGTCCGGGTGCGGGGACCGCTCCAGCAGCGCCGCCCCGCTCATGATCACCCCGGTCACGCAGTACGCGCACTGGGCGGCCTGCTCGTCCAGCACCGCCTGCTGCACCGGGTGCAGCGCGTCGCCCGGGGCGAGGCCCTCGACGGTGACGACCGATCTGCCCTCGACCGACCACAGTGGAGTGTCGCAGGAGGCCACCACCTCGCCGTCCACGTGCACGAAGCAGGCGCCGCACAGACCGAGCCCGCAGCCGAACCGGGTGCCGGCCAGGCCGAGCTCGTTGCGCAGCACGTAGAGCAGCGGCGTGTCCGGGTCGGCGGCCGACTCGTGCCGGTCCCCGTTGACGACGAGCGCGGTCACGGGAGGCCGCCGAACACGGCGGGGTGGTGGGACAGCTCGATCCGGGTGCGGCGGATGTGGCCGGCGAGCGAACCGGCCGGCGTCGACCTCGTCCCGGCGGCGCACCGCGTCGAGCAGCAGCCGGTGCTCGGCGTTGACCACCCACATCCGGCCCGGCCCGGTCAGCGCCATGAACGCCCGCCGGTGGTGCTGGGTCGCGTTCCACAGCCGGACCACGGTCGCGGTGAGCTGCTCGATCGGGCACCCGCCATACGTGCCGAGGTGGAACTCGCGGTCGAGCTCGAGGAACTGGGTGATGTCCACCCCGGCCTCGATCTCGTCCTGCAGCGCGGCCAGCCGGTCGATCTCGGCGTCGGCCAGCAGCGGCAGGCTCTCGGCCAGCGCGAGCGGCTCCAGCTGCTCGCGCATGCGGTACATCACGTCGACCTCGTGCATGCCGAGCCTGGGCACCCGGGCGCCCTTGTTGGCCTCGTGCTCGACCAGCCCCTCGGCCTCGAGCATCCGCAGCGCCTCGCGCACGGGCAGCCGGCTGGCGCCCAGCCGCTGGGCGATGTCCTCCTGCCGGACCCGCTCGCCCGGGCCGATCCCGCCGCCGAGGATCTCCGCCCGCAGGTGGTCGGCGACCCGCCGGCTGGCCGCGACCGTCGCGACGGCCTCGGCGGTCACGACCCCCACCCGGCCAGCCCGTGCGCCTTCTCGTACGCCCGACCGTCCGGATAGGACACCAGCTCGAACTGCATCCCCCACGGGGCCAGGAAGTAGACCCAGCGCTGGCCCTCGTTGTGGCTCCTGCTCGCCGTCGGCTCGCCGCAGACGGTCACCCCGGCCGCGCGCAGCTCGGCCACCGCGGCGTCCAGGTCGTCGACGTAGAGCGCGATGTGGTGGCCGCCGACGTCGCTGTTGCGCGGCGGCGCGCCCCGCCGGTCCGGCGCCTCGTAGTGGAACACCTCGAGGATCGTCTGCCCGCCGAGCCGGAAGAACCGGTTCTCCACCATCCGCGTGCGGGGATGCACGTCGAGGTGCTCGGCCATCCAGTCGCCCTCGTCGGCGAACGGCCCGAGCGAGTAGAGGTACTCGCAGCCGAGCACGTCGACCAGGAAGCGGGTCGCCTCGTCCAGGTCGGGCACGGTGAAGCCGACGTGGTCGAGCCGGCGCAGCCCGGGCAGTGCCACCGCGGCGCCTCCCTCCGAGCGTCGAGGGTTCGGGGTCTGGCCCCCGAGTGGATCCAAAGACGACTATCCCGCGGGTCCTCAATCCATGTCCAGGGCATCCGGCCTGGAAAATGGATCCGATCCGTGCGAGGCTCGGCCCCGAGCGCAGGAGGATGCGATGACCGACCACCGCACGCCCGAGCCGGGCGCGCCCTGGACCGAGCTGGTCGTCACCGACGCCGACTGGGACGCCGCCGACCCCGATCTGCTTTCGGTCATGTTCGGCCAGCTGGTGCTGATCCGGGCGTTCGAGGAGTACGTCCTCGCGCTCGCCGCCGACGGGCTGGTGCACGGCCCGGCCCACTCCAGCATCGGCCAGGAGGGCGGCGCGGTCGGTTCGGTGCTCGCGCTGACGGCCGAGGACAAGGTCAACGGCTCGCACCGGGGCCACCACCAGTTCCTGGCCAAGGCCCTGGCGTACGTGGCGCCGAAGGGGTTCGACCTCGTCGAGGGCGTGCCCGAGGAGGTCCGCACGGTCGTGCTGCGCACGCTGGCCGAGATCTGCGGGCTGGCCCGCGGCTACGGCAACGGCCGCGGCGGCTCGATGCACCTGCAGTGGAAGGACGCCGGCGCGATGGGCACCAACGCCATCGTCGGCGGCGGCGTGCCGCAGGCGGCCGGCTACGCCTGGTCGGCCCGGCAGGCCGGCACCGACGCGGTGTCGGTGACCTACTTCGGCGACGGCGCCGCCAACATCGGCTCCACGCTGGAGACCTTCAACCTGGCCGCGGCCTGGCGGCTGCCGGTGTGCTTCTTCGTCGAGAACAACCAGTACGCGGTGTCCACCAGCGTCGCCGAGGCGACCGGCGAGCCCCGGCTGTCGGCCCGCGGCCCCGGCTTCGGCATCGCCAGCTGGCGGGTCGACGGGATGGACCCGCTGGCCGTGCACCTGGCCGTGCGGGAGGCGGTCGCGCACATGCGCGCCGGCAACGGGCCGACCCTGGTCGAGGCCGACACCTACCGGTTCTTCCACCAGAACGGGCCGTTCCCGGGCAGCGCCTTCCGCTACCGCGGCAAGGACGAGGAGGCGGCCTGGCGGGAGCGGGACCCGGTGCGGCAGATCGGCGACCAGCTGGTCCGCCGCGGCCTGCTGACCCGGGAGCGGGTCGAGCGGTCGGTGGCGGCGGCCGAGCGGCTGCTGGCCGAGACCGGCGACGTGCTGCTGGAGCCGCTGCCGGGCGGGAAGCCGGGGCAGCGGCAGATCCGGCCGGCCGAGTGGCCCGATCCGTCCTTCGTGGACGTCGGCGTGCGGGGCGACCTGTCCGAGTTCGACGGCGCCCGCTACGGCGACGGGTCGGCGACGACCGACCTGCCGTTCATCGACGCGGTGTCCGCGGTGATGCGCCGGCGGATGGCCGAGGACGCGCGGATCGTCGTCATGGGCGAGGACGTCCACCGGCTCAACGGCGGCACCAACGGCGCCACCCGCGGACTCAGGGACGCCCATCCTGACCGGGTGCTCGGCACGCCGATCAGCGAGAACGCGTTCACCGGGCTGGCCGGCGGGATCGCGCTGGACGGCCGCTACCGCCCGGTGGTCGAGCTGATGTACGCGGACTTCATGTGGGTCGCGGCCGACCAGCTGTTCAACCAGGTCGGCAAGGCGCGGCACATGTTCGGCGGCACCAGCCCGGTGCCGTACGTGCTGCGCAGCAAGGTCGCCACCGGCACCGGCTACGGCTCGCAGCACTCCATGGACCCGGCCGGGGTCTTCGCCACCCAGCCGGGCTGGCGGATCGTCGCACCGTCCACTCCGTACGACTACGTGGGGCTGATGAACTCGGCGCTGCGGTGCGAGGACCCGGTGGTCGTGCTCGAGCACGTCGACCTCTACTCCTCGACCGGACCGGGGCCGGTCGACGACCTCGACTACTGCCTGCCGGTCGGGAAGGCCGCGGTGCGGCGGGAGGGCGGCGCGCTCACGGTCGTGGCCTACCTGGCGATGGTGGCGGAGACGCTGGCCGCGGTCGAGGAGGCCGGCATCGACGCCGAGGTGATCGACCTGCGCTGGCTCGACCGGGCCAGCCTGGACTGGGACACGCTGGCCGCCAGCGTCCGCAAGACGAACCGGGTGCTGATCGTGGAGCAGGGCCCGGTCGGCACCTCGTACGGCGGGTGGCTGGCCGACGAGATCCAGCGCCGGCTGTTCGACTGGCTGGACCGGCCGATCGACCGGGTCACCGGCGGCGAGGCTTCGCCGAGCATCAGCAAGGTGCTGGAGCGGGCGGCGATCGCCAAGCGCGAGGAGGTCGCCGCCCGGCTGACCGAGATCCGGCGCGAGATCGAGGGGGGCTGAGGTGGCCCGGCTGCTGCGGATGCCCGAGGTCGCCGCGAACACGCTCGAGGCGACGCTGTCCGAGTGGTTGCTCGCCGAGGACGCCGAGTTCGCCGACGGGGACGCGATCGCGACGGTGGAGACCGACAAGGCCGCGGTCGAGGTTCCGGCCGAGGGGCCGGGCGTGCTGGTGCGCACGCTGGTCGGCCCGGGCACGACCGTCGCGGTCGGCACGCCGATGGCCCTTGTCGCGGCGCCCGGGGAGACGGTCGCCGACGTCGACGCGACCCTGGCCGAGCTCGGCGGGACCGCGGCACCGGCCACTGTGGACGATCCGGACGCGCCGGTCGAGCTGGCCGCGCAGACCCCGCCGACCGAGGTCGTCGGCCCACCCGCGGCCGGCGCTCCGGCCTCCGGGGCGGCTACCGAGGCGGCGGCTGCCGAGGCGGCGGCTGCCGAGGCGGCGGCTACCGGGGCGGCGGCTGCCGAGGCGGCGGCTGCCGAGGCGGCCGCCCCGGGCCGGGCGGGGAACGGTGCGGCCGGGCGGGTCCTGTCCAGCCCGCTGGCCCGCCGGCTGGTCCGCGAGCACGGGCTGTCGCTGGACGACGTGACCGGCACCGGGCCCGGCGGCCGCATCGTCCGCGACGACGTCCGCCGGGCCGTCGCGGACCGGCAGGAGCCGGCCGCGGAGCAGACCGCACCGCCGACCCCGGTCCGTCCACAACGGACACCGGCCGGGTACGAGGACGTGCCGCACACGCGGATGCGGCGGGCGATCGCGACCCGGCTGGCCGAGAGCAACCGGGAGGCGCCGCACTTCTTCGTCCGCGGCACGGCCAGGGTGGACGACCTGCTGGCCGTCCGGGCCCGGCTCAACGCCGGCGACGGCCCGCGGATCACGGTCACCGACCTCGTCGTCGCCGCGGTCGCCCGCGCCCACGCCGCGCTGCCGGAGATGAACGTGGTCTGGACCCGGGACGCGGTCCGCCGCTACGCCACCGTGGACGTCGGCGTCGCGGTCGCCACCGACCGCGGCCTGGTCACCCCGGTGGTGCGCGGGGTCGAGAGCCGGACGGTGTCCTCGATCGCCCGCGCCACCGCCGACCTCACCGAGCGGGCCCGCGCCGGCTCGCTGCGCCAGGAGGAGCTCGAGGGCGGCACGATCACGGTGTCCAACCTCGGCGGCTTCGGTACCGAGGAGTTCACCGCCGTGCTCAACCCGCCGCAGGCGGCGATCCTCGCGGTCGGCGCGGCCCGCAAGGAGGCCGTGGTCGACGGCGACGAGCTCGCCGTGGCGACCGTGCTGCACGTGACGCTCACCGTCGACCACCGCCCGGTCGACGGGGCGCTCGCCGCCCGCTGGATGGCCGCGTTCCTGGCCCTCCTCGACGACCCGCTGCGGATCCTGGCCTGACGGGAGGAGCATCATGGCTGACGCCGAAGTCGAGACCGCCCTGGCCCACTGGGGGCCGCGCCTCATCCAGAACGGCGTCGACTACAACGACATGCTGGCCACGATCGCCCGGATCGACACCTGGGACCAGTGGCTGCCGGAGTGGAACCGCACCGCCGACGAGCAGGCCGACTTCGCCGGCGAGGCCGACGCGGCCGGGCACCGGCTGACCGCCGGGCAGGCCTGGCGGCGGGCGTCGGTCGACCGGCACTTCGGCAAGTTCGTCTGGATGGTCGACCTGGACCTGGCCCGGGAGGCCACGCTGCGCTCGGTCGAGGAGACCCGCACCGCGCTGGCCCGGCTCGACCCGACCGCCGAGCGGCTCGAGGTCCCGATTCCGGGCGGCACCGCGTACGCGAACCTGCGCCGGCCGCCGGGGCCGGCCCGGCCGCCGTACGTCGTGGTGATCCCGGGGCTGGACTCGACCAAGGAGGAGTTCTTCTTCTTCGAGCAGTCCTTCCTCGACCGCGGCCTGGCCACGGTGTCGCTGGACGGCCCCGGCCAGGGCGAGACCGGGCTGGCCGTGCCGATCCGGCCGGACTACGAGACCGCGGCGACCCCGCTGCTCGACCTGCTGGCCGGCCGGACCGACCTCGACCACGAGCGGGCCGGGATCGCCGGGGTGAGCCTCGGCGGCTACTACGCACCGCGGGCAGCGGCGTTCGAGCCGCGGTTCGCGGCTGTCGCCGGGATCAGCGGACCGTTCTGCTTCGGCGACATGTGGGACGACCTGCCGCCGATGACCAGGGCCACGTTCGTGGTGAAGTCCGGTGCCCGCGACGACGCCGAGGGCCACCGGATCGCGTCCACCCTCGACCTCGCCGGGGTGTGCGACCGGAT
The DNA here is from genome assembly GCA_963803135.1 of uncultured Actinomycetota bacterium. Classification (GTDB taxonomy): domain Bacteria; phylum Actinomycetota; class Actinomycetes; order Mycobacteriales; family CADCTP01; genus CADCTP01. The sequence continues at coordinate 767,238 of CAWDLH010000003.1, forward strand.
CATGGTGCCGGCCCTCTACGTGACCGGCGCCCGCGACCGGCTGATCCCGTGGCGGCAGACCGAGCGGCAGGCGACCGAGACGGCCGAAGGCACGTTCGTCTGCTTCCCCGAGGGCAACCACGGGGTGTCCAACCTGCCCGCCAAGGCCCGCCCGATGATCGCCGACTGGATGGCCGAGCGCCTCACCCGCTAGACGGGTCAGGCCGGGCCGGGGACAAGACCTTCCGGAAGCGTCTGTGCTTGCCGTCGCAAGTTGGCATCATGTGACTCGTGCCGATCCCCCGAGGCGTGGACGAGGCAGCGCTGCCACTGCTGGCGCCGCTGCGACGGCCCGACCCGGCCCGCGTCGGGCCGTACCTGCTGCTCGGGCGGCTCGGGGCCGGCGCGATGGGCCGGGTCTACCTCGGCCGGTCGCCGGCCGGCCGGCTGGTCGCGGTCAAGACGATCCGGGACGACTACGTCGAGGAGCCGGACTTCCGCGACCGGTTCGCGCACGAGGTGGCCGCCGCCCGGCGGGTGAGCGGGGTGTTCACCGCGGCCGTGGTTGCCGCCGACCCGGAGGCCGAGGTGCCCTGGCTGGCCACCGCGTACGTGCCGGCGCCGTCGCTGGCCGTGCTGGTGGAGACCTGCGGGCCGCTGCCGGTGCCGGCCGTGTGGTGGCTCGCGGCCGGCTGCGCCGAGGCGCTGGAGTCGATCCATGCCGCCGGCCTGGTCCACCGCGACCTCAAGCCGTCCAACGTGCTGGTGTCGCTGGACGGGCCGCAGGTGATCGACTTCGGGGTGGCCAGGGCGATCGAGCGGATCCAGCTCACCGCGACCCGGGAGGCGCTCGGGACGCCGGCGTACATGGCTCCGGAGCAGGCCAGGGAGGCGCGCGGCACCGGGTCGGCCAGCGACATGTTCTCACTCGGCTCGACGCTGCTGTACGCGGCGACCGGGCACGCGCCGTACCAGGGCGAGACGACCGTGGACGTGCTGGTCCGGCTGGCCACCGAGCCGCCGGACCTGACCGGGCTGCCGGCCGAGCTGGCCGACCCGCTGGAGCGCTGCCTCGACCGCGACCCGGACCGGCGTCCGACCCCGGCCCAGCTGCTGGCCCGGGTCGCGGCGACCGTGCGGTTCGAGGGCAACGACGGACCGCGGTCGCTGCCGTCCCGGGCGGTCGCGCTGATCGAGGACCACCGGCGCCGGCCGCTGCCGGCCGAGCCGGTGCCGGGAGCCGGCGAGCCGGCCGCCCACCCGTCGCTGCCGCCCGGAGCGCCGCCGGGCGGCCAGCACGACGGCCACCACGACGGCCGGCACGACGGCGGCCGGCACCCGTCGCTGCCGCCCGGCCGGGGCCCGTCGCCGGTCGTCGAGGCGGAGCCGGACGACACGGTCGGCTCCAGGGCGGGCGGGCGACACCCGTCGTTCCCGCGGGCCGCCGAGCTGGCCCGGCCGCGGCCGGCCGCCACCGGCGCCGAGAAGGATCCGGGGACCGGCGCGCACCGCGCCGACCCGGGGCGTCGCGCCGACCGCCGGCTGGCCGTCGTGCTCGCCTGCCTCGCGGCCGTCCTGCTGGCCGGTGGCGGCCTGGAGATCGGCACCCGGATCGGCTCCGCCGCCGACGCCGGCAGCAGCACGGCGCAGCAGGGCGATGCGGGCCCGCCGCCGGATCCGGGGCCGGGCCAGGATCCCCCGCCGCCACCGGGCGGCGACGGCGGGGGCGGGCCCCCGCTGCTGCGGACGAGCCAGCAGTTCGGCGACCCGGACACCACGTTCGTCGTGTACGGCCGCGACTGGCCGCCCGGCACCGAGGTCACGGTCCGGCTGGACGGCGGCACCCCGGTGCGGCTGGCCATCGACCGCAAGGGCGCCTTCAACTGGGTGGTGAACCAGGGGAAGGCGGCGTTCCCGAACGGGTTGCCGCTCGGCGAGCACGCCGTCGAGGCGACCGGCGGCGGTACGGACCTGCGGACGAGCTTCAGCGTCGGTCGCTGATCAGCGCTCCCACCACAGGTCCTCCTGGCGCGTGCACCAGTCCGGGTCGTCCAGCCGGGCCAGGTCCGCCGGCGTGATCACCGCGTGCTCCAGCAGCACCGACGCCACCACCTCGTCCGAGAGCCGGACTCCCCGCCGGGCCAGCCCGCGCTCGGCGATCTTCTGCCGCAGCGCCTTGACGTGCTCGCCGACCCGGGCCGACAGCCGGTCCCGGAACGTCGGGTCGGTGTCGAACCGCTCCAGCTCGTACGCCGCGTCGGTGACGACCAGCGCCTCCCTGGCGATCTCCGGCGTCCGCGGCAGCGGCGTGCGCCGGGTCGGGTCGGCCAGCCACGGCCGGCACCACAGCAGCGCGACGAGGAACAGCTTGGTGTCCGGGTCGAGCCGCAGCGGCAGCACGGTCGCGTCCCCGGCCGGCTCGCTCGTCGGCAGCGTGTCGGCGACGCCGAGCACCGACACCCGCAGCGGCACGCCGTCATCCAGCATCGCCTGGGAGCCGACCGCGATGCTCCCGCTGGGGACGAACCATCCGCCGGGTGGCTCGTCGCCCTGCTCCAGGCGGGGCAGCCGGATCCGGTAGCCGTCGGTCACCGCGTACAGCGCGTGCGACCGGCTGATGTTCGTGATCAGCACGCCGCCGGCCAGCCCGGCGATCACCCCGGCCCGGCGGGACAGCCCGCGTCCGGCCAGGACCACGAGCTCGACGTCCGGACCGCGGCCGAAGACCAGGCGTCCACCCGGCGGGACGTCGACGACCTCGCCGGAGCCGGTGCTCACCCGGACCCCGGGCCGACCATTCAGCTCCACCGCACCGCCACCCAGGGGGCTGAGAACCGTTGCGCCGATGATCGTAGCCGCATCGTTGCGCACCCGACGCCCGCACCCCCGGATCCGGGGGTTTGCGGACGGGCCGGAACTTGGTCTCCTGGACAGGCCCGCGGCGACGAGACCAGGACTCGGCGCGGACGGGGCGGCGGCGCCGACCCGGGGGACCGGCACCGCATCCCCTGGGGCGACGGCCAGGCGGGGGGCCGCCGCCCCAGGGACCTCCGCCGATCGCGACCCACGGCGCGACCAGCACGACCTTGCCGTGCAGGGCGGACAGGTCCAGCCCGCTGCCGCCGGGCATGTTCAGCCAGCCGGAGATCCCGGCCAGCGGCGGTGCGCTGCCGCAGGCGCGCAGGCGCGGCGCGCCGGCGGCCTGCTCGCACGCGGCGAGCGCGGCGGACGGACCGCCGGCCGGGTTCAGCGCCGTGCCGGTGCCGAGGTCCTTGTTCAGCGCGGCCGTGTAGTCCGGCACCGCCCGCTGGATCGCGTCGGTCACGTGGAAGCTCAGCGCCACCGCCAGGCCGATCACCACGACCCCGGCGCCGACCCGGATCGCGGTCTGCCGCCGGCGGAACGCCCGCAGCCGCTCGGCCAGCCGGCGGCCGGCCAGCGGCGAAGACCAGCAGCGGCAGCGCGGTGCCGATCGCGGACGCGGCGGTCAGCATCACGGTCTCGGCCCCGATCCGGCCGGTGCGCCGGCGACCGTGATCGCCGCCAGCACCGGGCCGGCGCAGGGGACGTACACCGCGCCGAGGGCGAGACCGAGCACGAACGATCCGCGGTCGGTGCCGGCGGACCGGCGCGGGATCCGCGCGAACGGCCGCTCCGCCAGCCGCTCCACCGGCGGCGCGATCATCCCGATGCCGAGCAGCACCAGCAGCGCCAGCCCGGTCCACCGGATCGCGTCCTGCGGCACCGGCAGCGCCGCGAGCGCCAGCGTGCCGAGCAGCGTGCCGAGCAGCGTGACCAGGCTGAAGCTGAGCGCCAGCCCGGCCACCACCAGGTACGGCCGGCGGCCGGCCACGGCCGGCAGGTCCGGCTCGGCCGGCGCGACCCCGCCGGCCGTGACCAGGCTCCGCCGCGTCCGCGCGGGTCGGGCCGCCTGCGCACCGCCGGACAGGAAGACCACCGGCAGCACCGGCAGCACGCACGGGAAGATGCCCGTGATCACGCCGCCGACCAGGCCGATCAGCGCGACGGTCAGCACAGCGTGTCTCCGTGGTCGGCATCCCCTATGCCGGACGGTACGGAGGGCGGACCGCGACGGCTCAGCCGCCACCGCTTCGTCAGCTCGCCGCAAGGTGGCGCGCAGGCGCGCCGGGTAGGGGCCTGCGCCGTCCCGGCCCGGACCGGCTAGCCCCGACCGACCCGGCGCCGGGCCCGGCCGAGCAGCCGGCGCAGCGCCCCGGCCAGCCCGCCGGGGAAGAAGAACAGCACCACGAGCAGGCAGACCCCGCTGACCAGGTACGACCGGCCGGGGCTTATGTCGTCGGTGACGTTGGGGACGAGCACGAAGAACGCCGCCCCGAGCAGCGCGCCGAGCGGGCTGCGGGTGCCGCCGACCACGAGCGCGACCAGCAGCGACACGGCCAGGTTGAGCTGCAGCAGCGCGGGCGAGACGAACTGCACGGCGACCAGGTAGAGCCAGCCGGCGATCCCGCCGCACAGCCCGGCCACCGTGAACGCGAGCACCTTGTAGCGGTGCACGGCCACGCCGGTCGCCGCGGCCATCGCCTCGTTGACCCGGATCGCGGCCAGCGCCCGGCCGAGCCGGCCGTCGAGCAGGTTGTGCACCGCCAGGAACACGACCGCGGCGACCGCGCCCACCAGGTAGAGCCGCCACTGGTCGTCGGCCTGGCCGGTCCACCCGGGCGCGGTCGTGGCGACCACGCCGAGCCCCTGCGAGCCGCCGGTGAGCTCGACCAGCCGGTTGGCCAGCGGCACCGCGAACGCCGGCAGCGCCAGCGTGATGATGCCGAACGCGAACCCCTTCAGCCGGACCGCCGGGATCGCGACGAGCACCGCGACCGCGCCGGCCAGCGTGACCGCGAGGGCGAGAGCGGCGACCGGCCCCCAGCCGCGGTCGAAGGCGTACGCGGCCGCGTACGCGCCGAGGCCGACGAACGCGCTCTGCCCGAGCGAGACCTGCCCGGCCCGGCCGACCAGCACGTCCAGCCCGAGGATGGCCACGCCGTACGCCAGGATGAGGGTCAGCTGCAGGTTCGTGAACGGGCTGGCGAACTGCGGGACGGCCAGCAGCACCACGGCGAGGACCGCGTACCCGGCCCAGCGCAGCGGCCGGGACCGGGCCGGCAGCGCGGCCGGCGCGGTGGACGGGCGCTCGGTCGTGGTCACAGCCGCTCCACGTCCCGCCGCCCGAACAGGCCCTGCGGCCGCACCAGCAGGATCAGCGCGAGCAGCGCCAGCGGCACGGCGATGCGCAGGTCCGATCCGATCAGGTCGATGTTCGCGCCGGCCACGGTCTCCGCGATCCCGATCAGCCAGGCTGCGACGACCGCGCCGAGCGGGCTGTCCAGGCCGCCGAGAACCGCGGCGGCCAGCGCGTACACCAGGATCGTGTCCATCATGTTCGGCTGCAGCGGCACGCTCGGCGCGACCAGGCAGCCGGCCAGCCCGCCGAGCATCGCGGCGAGGCCCCAGCCGACCAGCAGCAGCGACCCGACCGGGAGCCCGAGCAACCGGGCCGAGGACGGGTTGTCGGCCGCCGTGCGCAGGGCCAGGCCGAGCCGGGTGCGCAGGAAGAACAGCTGCAGCAGCACGACGGTGCCGACGAGCACGCCCACCGTGCCGACGTCGCCCCAGGTCGCCCTGGCGCCGAGGATCGAGACCACGCCGTCGGAGAACAGCGACCCGAACGCGCGCACCGACCCGCCCCAGACCAGGCTGATCAGCCCGTTGAAGCAGATGAGCACCGCGACCGTGGCGACGATCGCGACCAGCGGCTCCTGGCCCTCGAAGCGGCGGATCAGCAGCCGCTCGGTGAGCGCCCCGATGACCAGCGAGGCGACGAGCGTGAGCCCGACGGCCGGTAGCACCGGCAGTCCACTGTGGACCAGCGACCATCCGATGTAGACGGACAGGGCCGCCATCTGGCCCTGGGCGAAGTTGACCAGCCCGGTCGAGCGGTAGACGAGCACGAGCGCCAGGGCGAGCGTCGCGTAGATCGAGCCCGCGGTGATCCCGTCGACGATCTGCTGCACCGCGGTCACACCCCCAGGTACGCGCGGCGCACGCCGTCGTCGCCGGCGATCTCGGCGGCCGGGCCGGCCAGCGTGACCCGGCCGGCCTCGACCACGGCCGCGTCGTCGACCAGGTCGAGCGCGATCCGCGCGTTCTGCTCGACCAGCAGCAGGGTCAGCCCGCGCTCGGTGCGCAGCCGGTGCAGGGCCGCGAACACCTCCGCGGTCACCCGCGGCGCCAGCCCGAGCGACGGCTCGTCGAGCAGCAGCAGCCGCGGCCGGCCCATCAGCGCCCGGGCGATCGCCAGCATCTGCTGCTCACCCCCGGACAGCGCGCCGGCCGACGCGTCGACCCGCTCGCCCAGCCGCGGGAACAGCCGCAGGCAGTCGTCCACATCGGTCCGGACCTCGCGGCGGTCCCGGCGCAGCAGCGCGCCGGCGAGCAGGTTGTCCCGCACGGACAGGCGGTTGAGCGTGCCGCGGCCCTGCGGCACGTGCCCGATGCCGAGCCGGGCGATCTGGTCGGTGCGCCGGGACGTGACGTCGGTGCCGGCGAACACGACCCGGCCGGACCGCCGGACCTCGCCGGTGACCGCCCGCAGCAGGGTGGTCTTGCCGGCCCCGTTGGCGCCGAGCACCGCGGTCGCGCCGCCGTCGGCGACGGCCAGGTCGATGCCGTGCAGCACCTCGGCCGCGCCGTACCCGGCCCGCAGCCCGGCGACCTCGAGCAGGCTCGGGCCCTCGCGCTCGCTCATGCCGCGCTGCCCAGGTAGGCCTCGACCACGACCGGGTCGCGCCTGATCTCGGCAGCCGAGCCCTCGGCCACCTTGCGGCCCTGCACGAGCACGACGACCTTGTCGCAGATCGCGGCGACCAGGCCCATGTGGTGCTCGACCAACAGCACGCTCACCTCCCGCTCGGACCGCAGCCGCCGGATCACCCCGCCGAGCGCGTGCACCTCCTCGTGCACCAGCCCGGAGGCCAGCTCGTCGAGCAGCAGCAGCCGCGGGCGGGCGAGCAGAGCGCGGGCCAGCTCCGCCCGCTTCATCGCCCCGTACGGCAGGGCGCCGGCCGGCTCGCCGGCCCGGTCGGCGAGGCCGAGCCAGTCGAGGGTCTCCCGCGCCTCGGCGGCGAGCTCCCGCTCGGCCCGGCGGGCGCCCGGCCCGCGCACCGCGTACCCGGCCAGCCGGGCCCGCAGCCGGGCATGCCCGCCGAGCAGCACGTTGGCCAGCACGGTCGCGTCCGGCTGCAGCACCGGGTGCTGGAACGTGCGGGCCACGCCCAGGCCGGCGAGCCGGTGCGGCGCGGTCCGCAGCGCGTCCACCCCGTCGAGCAGCACGGTCCCGGCCGACGGCCGGTAGAGCCCGGACACGCAGTTGAACAGCGAGGTCTTGCCGGCGCCGTTCGGCCCGACCAGGCCGCAGATCTCGCCGGCGGCGACGGTCAGGTCGACGCCGTCGAGCGCGCGCAGCCCACCGAAGGTCAGGCTGAGCCCGCGCACGTCCAGCAGCGCGGCGCCGGCCTCGGTCAACCGCCGCTCACCTGCGTCCAGGCACCGTTCTCGTAGTGGTTGAGGTAGAGCTTGCTGATCGGCGGCGCCTGCGCGCCGTCGTAGGACAGGCCCGGCTGCAGCAGCGGCACCTCCGTCTTCAGCGACCGCAGCTGCTGCATCAGCCCCTCGCGGGTGACGGTCTTGAGCGCCTGCAGCGCGTTGACGAAGGTCTGCGCCGCGCCGTACCCCCACTGGGCATTGGTGATGTAGGGGTTGGCGTTCCCGCCGTACTGGCTGAAGCGGGTGAGGTATTCCTTCACCGCCGGGTCGTCCTTGTACGCCGGGTTGTCCGGGGCCTTGAGGAACGAGGCCGTGTAGAGCTTGGTGTTGCCGGTCAGCTTGCCCGGCCCGACGATCTGGTTGATCGACGAGCTCATGCTGGCCATGAACACGGTCGGGTCCCAGCCGAGGGTCTTCGCGTGCTGCAGACCGCTGATCATCAGCGGCGGGATCGCCACGGCCATGAACAGCGCGTCCGCGTCGGTCGCCTTGAGCTTGGAGACCTGCGCGTCGACGCTCGGGTCGCTCGGCACGTACGTCTCGGTGCCGACGAGCTTGACCTGCGAGCCGGCGATCCCCTCCTGCAGGCCCTGCAGGAAGACCTGGCCGAGCGTGTCGGCCTGGCGCAGCACCGCGACGGTCAGCGGCTTGCCCTGGCCGGCCAGGAACTTGCCGTACATCTGGCCTTCGCTCTCGTACGTCGGCTGCCACCCGATGGTGAACGGGTTCTTGTCCGGCTCGTTCGAGAACAGCAGGTCGCCGGCGTGCACGAAGACCTGCGGGACCTTGCGCTGGTTGGCCTGCTTCATGATCGCGATGTTCGGCGCGGTGCCGAAGGTCTGGAACAGCGAGAACACGTTGTCCTGGCTCACCAGCTTGGTGAAGTTCTGCGTGGTCTTCGCCGGGTCGTAGCCGTCGTCGTAGTAGACGAACTTGATCTTGCGGGTCTTGCCGTCGCCCATCTTCACGCCGCCGGCCGCGTTCACCGCGTCGAAGACCGCCTTGGCGCCGCCGGCCGCGGCCTGGCCGTTGGGGCCGAGCGGACCGGACAGCGGGTAGGAGCCGCCGATCGTGATCTGGGTGTCGGTGACGCCGGGCGCGCCGGCCGACCCGCCGCCGGAGGAGTTGTCCGGTCGCCCGCATGCCGTCGCCACCAGGGCGAGCGCGACGCAGGCCACTGCCCAACCCGCCGGCCTCCGCATCCTCATCTGGCGCTCCTTCACTAGGCCGAACCGCGCAACGCCAGCCGCTGCTGCCGGGATTCTCGGCCTGCCTGGTTGCGTAGTAAAGGAGTCGTTGCGCAGCTGAAAGGCGAGAAGCCAGCCGGACGCGCCGAACGGTCCCGGTCAGGCGCCGAGGTGCCGTTTCCGGGCGAGCCCGAGGCTGGCCGGAACGGGTACGCCGGCCGGCACGTCCGGGTCGGGCTCGGGCTCGCCGGCGACCGTGCCCAGCGGCAGCACGCCGGCCCAGACCTCGCGCGACTCGCCGTCGTCCGGCTCGCCCTCGGCGCCCGCGGCCCGCAGCTTGACGCTGGCCTCGGCCAGCGGCACCCGCAGCACCAACGTCGCCGCCAGCTCGCGCCGGGTCGGCTCGCGGACCTCCTCCCACCGGCCGGGCATGAGGTGCTCGGACAGCCGCCGCAGCGCGGCCGGCTTCTCCGGCTCGGGCAGCGGCACGGCTGTGCCGATCACCATCGCGCAGCGGTAGTTCATCGAGCTGTCGAACAGCGAGCGGGCGTACACGAGCCCGTCGAGCAGGGTCACGGTCACCGTGACCGGCGCACCGGCGGCCGCCTCGCGCAGCAGGCCGCCGCCGGTGGAGCCGTGCAGCAGCAGGCTGTCGCCGTCCCGGGCGTAGCCGACCGGCAGGATCACCGGCACCCCGTCCCGGACCACGCCGACGTGCGCGATCAGCCCGGCGTCGAGCACCTCGTGCAGCACCCGGCGGTCGTGCACCTGTCGGTAGGGCAGCCGGGTCACCCGGGTCCGGTCGGTCGGCGGCAGCGTGTCCATGCCGCCCATCATGTCGGGCGGCGGGCCGGGTCAGTGCTGGCGGGCGGCCGGGACCGGGACCGGCGGCTGCTCGCGCAGCAGCCAGATCGGGTTGCCGGAGCCGAGCAGCGCGCCGGCCGAGCTGACCACCTGGGCCCGGACGAAGCGGGAGGCGCTCGCGGTCACCGGCACCGTCACCGGCCCGCCGGCGAACGCCGACGCCGGCAGCGTGCTCAGCACGGTGGTGGCGGGGTCGGCCGCGCCGGCGTAGTCGACCGGCCCGGAGACGACCTGCACGGTGCTGCCGGCCGGCAGCGCGGTCGCCGCGATCGCCAGCTGCCGGGTGGCCGGGCCGCCGACCGAGATGCCGCCCATCGGCACCGTGCCGTCGACCAGCATGTCGATCTCGCCGCCGGGCCAGCGGCCGGCGTGCCCGGCGAACGCCCGCCCGGCCGACAGCGCCGCGGCGATCGCGGCGTCGTCGACCGAGCCCGCCCACTGGCCGGTGGCGAACCCGTTGGTCAGGTTCTTCCAGCCCTTGCCGCTGTGGTCGTCGCTGGTGCCGTTGCCGGTCAGGAACCGGCCGGCCCGGGAGAACGTGTCCCACAGCGCCAGGTGGGTGGCCGCGTCCACGCCGCCGCGGGTGTTGTAGCCGACCTCGATCACGTCCATGCCGAACAGGTCCACCGCCGACAGGTCGGCGAACACCTGCCGGCGCTTGACGTCCCGGGCCGCGGGCGCGAGCAGCGGCGGGCTGTCGTCGCCGAACGGGTGGTTCCAGGAGATCACCCCGCTCATCGCGTGCACCTGGTCGACGATCGCCCGGTACTGCGCGTCGTGTGCGGTGGGCAGCGACGCGTAGTCCGGCAGCCACTGCGGCATCCCGAACGGGTTCGCGTGCGGGTGGCCGATGCTGACCTCGGTGCTCGCCCGGGCGGCCAGCCCCGGGTGCCGGGGCTGGTACGTCGAGACGACCCGGGCCTGGTCGGCGAGCACCGCCGCCGCGCTGGAGCGGGTCCGGCCGAACGTGGTCGACCCGACCGTGACGTCGGCCACCGCGCCCCGGCCCGGGCTGCGGGCGGTGACGCTGAGCCCGGCGGCGGCGTTGTCGATCGCCAGCAGGTCCGGCCAGAGCGCCGCGGCATCGGCCTCCGGCGACAGCGTGAGCACCGATCCGGCCGCGGGTGCCGGCGCGCCGACCGTCCCGGTGAGCCCCTGCACGGACCGGCCGGGCGCGGCACCGAACCGGTAGACGATCGCGTACTGGCCGGCCGGCCGCCCCCCGGTCGCCGGGTGGTACGACAGCGGCACGGTGATCTCGTACCTGGCGCCGCCGGTGAGCGTGGCCTGGGTGATGGTCTGCCGGATCGTGAAGCCGGAGATCGAGGTGCGCAGGGCCGCCTTCGCCCTGGCCTCCGGCAGGGTGAGCGTCACCGCGGCCGGCGCGGTGGCCGGCGCGCTCTCGGCCAGCAGCCGCAGCCCGCCGGCCGAGACGGTGGACGCCTTCTGCGCGAACGTGCCCGTGCTCGACGCGGTCAACGCCACGCCGGACAGCGAGGCGAGGTAGCCGCGGGCGAGCATCCGGATGTCGTGGTCGGTGAGGTAGAGCAGGTCGTAGCCGTTGGCCGCGGCCTGCTGGAACTGCGCTTCCCAGCTGCCGGTGCCTTCCGACCAGCTGCCGTGCACGTGCATCGCCGCACGCAGTGCCCTGGCCCCGCCGAAGCCCGCCGCCGCGACCTGTGCCGCGACCGGTGCCGCGACCGGTGCCGCCGCCGCTCCCGGCGGCCGTACCGCCGCGGGCAGGAGCACGCCCGCGCCCACCACACCCAGGAAACCCCGCCGGGTCAGCTCGGCCACGACCGCCCCCAACCGTCGACTTAGGACACTGTCGCACGGCGGCGACGCCGGCGGGCGACAGTTGGTCACTTCCCCGGCCAGCTGGAACCCGGCCGGTCCGGCGTCATGCCCGGTTCGGTGGTGACAGCGGCCGTGGGGCCCGGCAGAGTTGCCCCGTGCGCAGGGGAGGGCCGGCGGTGGCCGGGACCGTGGCCGGGCTCGCGCTGGTGGCCGGATGCGGCGGGAGCGGCGGCGGGACGGCGGCGCCGTCCGCCGGGCCCGCGACGATCCGGGTGACCAGCTCCGCGTTCGCGGCCGGAGCGCCGATCCCGCGGGAGTTCACCTGCACGGGCGCCGGATCGGCGCCGGAGCTGGCCTGGCGAGGGGTACCGGCCGCGGCGACGTCGGTCGCGCTCGTCGTCACCGACCCGGACGCCGACGGCACCTTCGTGCACTGGGTGCTCTACGGGCTGCCGCCGCGGGACGGCCAGCTGGCCGGCGACCACCCGCCGGCCGGCGCGACCGAGGGGGACAACAGCGCCGGCCGGAAGGGCTGGACCCCGCCGTGCCCGCCGAGCGGCACCCACCACTACCACTTCGGCGTGTACGCGCTGAGCGGCCGGCCGAGCGGTCGGTCGACCCGCGACGTGCTCGACAGCATCGCCGCGATGACGACCGCGCGGGGCGAGCTGGTCGGGTTGGTGTCGGCCGGCTGACGCCGGCGCCGGGCTAGCGCGGGGTGCCGAAGTCCTGGGTCCAGTACACGCCGTACTGGGACGAGGACGCGGTGGCGTAGCCGACGCCGATCTCCTTGAGCGCGCAGTTGAGGATGTTGGCCCGGTGGCCGGGGCTGTTCATCCACCCGGTCATGACGTCCTGCGGGGTGCGCTGCCCGGCGGCGATGTTCTCGGCCGCGGTGGAGTAGCGGTAGCCGGCCGCGGTCATCCGGTCGAACGGAGTGCGGCCGTTCTGGCTGTTGTGGTCGAAGTAGTTGTGCGTCGCCATGTCCTGGCTGTGGGCCTGCGCGACCGAGGTGAGCGTGGCGTCGACGGCCAGCGGCCCGCAGCCGGCCTTCGCCCGCTCGGCGTTGGTGAGCGTGACCACCTGCGCGGTGACGCCGCCGCTCGGCGCGGGCGTGCCCGGCGTGGTCGGCCTCGGCGCGGGCGGCGCCGGCGCCCCGCCGGTCGGCGCCATCGTCGGCCGGGGCGGGGCCGGGTGCCGGCTGCGTGACGGGGACGCGGTCGGGCGCAGCCGGCCGGCCGGCGGGACGGCGACCACCCGGTGGGCGCGGTCGGCGGCGTGCGCCGCCGGCGCCCGGTCAGCCGCGGCCCGGTCCGCTGCCGGCCGGTCGCCGGCCGGCTGCCCGCCGTCGAACGACGCCGGCGCGGCCGCGCTCGACGGTGCCGGCCCGCCCGACGCGCTCGCCCACGCCACCGCCGTCGCCAGCGCCGCCGCGACGAGCGCGGTCGGCAGGACGACCAGGCGGCTGCGGGGTGACCAGCGGGGCATCGGCGTCCTTCCGGCGGGCTGCTGCGGGCGACGCGCACAGTACGGAAGTTCCGGTAAGGATCAAGCCCCACGAACCCGTTACCGCCGGTGGCGGACCGTGAGAACGAATCCTGACCAGCGCCGATGGGCGCCGGCCCGGCCGCGCCCAACCCGTACGGGACACGCCAGATCGACCCGATCGGGTGAACGGCGGTCCCGGCTCCGGTCAGGACAGGCGGCGGGCGAGCGTCAGCTCACCGCCAGGCCGAGCCAGTCCGCGAGGGCGTCCAGCTCGGCCCGCACCGCGGCGGCGGTGCGCCGGTCGAACGGCTCGTCCTCGTGGATCGCCGCGACCCGCAACACCCCGGCCCTGCGGTCGGCGGTCGCGTCGACCTTGCCGACGAGCCGGTCGCCGTGCAGCACCGGCAGCGCGAAGTAGCCCCAGCGCCGCCTGGCCTTCGGCAGGTACATCTCCAGCACGTACTCGAACTCGAACAGCTCCAGGGCCCGGGTGCGGTCGTGCACCAGCCGGTCGAACGGGGACAGCAGCGCCGTGCGACCGGCGAACGGCTGCCCGAGGGCGGCCGGATCGACGCGCCAGCTGCCCTGGGTGTCCTCGACCTCGGCCGGCTCGCCGGCGTCGCCGACGACCCGCGGCCGGGCCACGCCGAGCGAGGCGAGCCGGCGCTCGTCCCGCCGCCGCCTGGCCTCGTCGGCCGGCAGGTCCTCGGTGTCCGGGTAGACCCGCCCGGCCAGGTCCCACAGCCGCTGCCGCCCGCGGCGGCCGGCGATCGCGATCTCGCCGCGAGCGGCCAGGAACGCCAGCATCTGCGTCACGTTGCGGTTGTTGGTCCAGCCGGTCGACGGCCACGGCACCGTGCTGCGGTCGGGGATGTCCCGCGACATCAGCGGGCCGGCCTCGCGCAGCAGGTCCAGCACGTACCGGCGGAACGCGTCGTTGGCCGCGACCCAGCCCCGGTGCCGGTCGTCGGCGCCCTCCCACCCGGTCATCGCCGGCCGGTAGAGCGGCAGGTCGGCCATCGGCCGGACCATCGCCCGGTGCTCGAACAGCGTCCGGTCCCGCTCCAGCGCGGCTGTGAGGTGCTCGGGCCGGTACGTGCCGCCGAGCCGGGTGTAGGCGACCAGGTCGGCGTTCGGCGCCACCGCCGCGGTCGGGTCCAGCTGCAGGAGGGTGAGCCGGTGCACGACCGCGAGCAGGTCGGCGGGGCGTTCGGCGCCGAGCAGCTGCGCGCGGACCGCGATCCGTCGCGCCGCCGCCCGGTCCAGGCGGTGCGTCACCACCCGGCCAACCTAGCGACCGCCTCAGGTCGGCATCTGCTCGCCCTGGCGGTACATCTGGGGCGGCTTGCTGCCGGCCTGCTGGCCACCGTCGATCGGGATCATCGCGCCGGTGACGAACGAGGACCGGTCCGAGCACAGCCAGAGGACCACGTCGGCGACCTCCTCGGAGCGGCCGATCCGGCGCATCGGCGTCGACTGGCCGGCCAGCCGCTGCGCCTGCGTGCCGGCGGCCTCCAGGTGGTAGGTGAGGATCGGGCCGGGCGCGACGACGTTGACCCGGATGCCCTGGTCGGCGTAGTCGAGCGCGGCAACCTTGGTCAGGCCGACGATCCCGGTCTTCCCGGCGACGTAGCCGGCCAGGTTGGCCACGCCCTGGACGCCGGCCAGCGAGGCCATGTTGACGATGGTCCCGCCGCCGGTCCGCAGCATCGCCTTGATCTCGTACTTCAGCCCGAGGAACGTGCCGCGCACGTTGCTGGCGACGGCCCGGTCGAAGTCGGCCGGATCGATGTCGGCCAGCGGCGTCGGCGGCGGGCCGTCGGTCGCGTTGTTGAAGGCGGCGTCCAGCCGGCCGTACGTGTCGACCGCCCGGGCGACCAGGCGCTCGACCGAGGCCGCGTCGGTGACGTCGGTGCGGACGGCCAGTGCCTGCCCGCCGCGATCGCGGATGCCGCCGGCGACCTCGCCCAGCGCCTGCTCGTCCCGGGCGGCGAGCACGACGGCGGCGCCGGCGTCGGCGAACGCGCGCGCGGTGACCGCGCCGATCCCGCGGCTGGCGCCGGCCACCAGCGCCACCTTCCCCGCGAACGGCCGATGGTCGGTTGCTTCGGTCATGGTGGACGGCTCCCTCGACGGCGGCCGGCGGTTCCGGCCGGTTGGGTTCCCAGCCTCCCGCGGCCGGTCGCCGCGCGTCGTCAGCCGGCGCGCGACACCGGGCCTCCGCGCCCGTGCGCAGCCGGCGTACGTCAGCCGCCGTACGGCCGGCCGCCGGCACGTCCGGGTCGCGGTGAGCTCCCAGCGCGAGAACCACGTCGGCCCGCGGGGCGCTGCCGCGGGACCTGACCGACCGCCAGTGCGCGAGCGCGTACGCGCTGTGGGTCGCCCGGTGAACCCGGGGCTTGGCGCTCGGCGCCGCGGCGGCGAGGATGCCGGGGTGCGCCTGTCCGCGCGGCGGCTCAACCGGGCCACCCTCGACCGGCAGCTGCTGCTGCGCCGGGAGCGGCTGCCCGTGGTCGACGCCGTCCGCCGGGTCGTCGGACTGCAGGCGCAGGAGCCGGCCTCGCCGTACCTCGCCCTGTGGAACCGGCTCGAGGACTTCGACCCGGCCGCCCTGGACGCCGCGTTCGCCGCGCACGAGGTGGTCAAGGCGAGCCTGATGCGGATCACCCTGCACGCCGTGGCCGCCGAGGACTACCCGGCGTTCCACAACGCGATGCGGTTCGCGCTGCGAGCGGCCAGGCTCGGCGACCGCCGGTACCTCTCGACCGGACTGTCCACAGCGGACGCCGACGCGCTGCTGCCGCACCTGCTGGAGTTCGCGCGGAGGCCGAGCACCGGCGCGCAGATCGAGGCCGCGCTGACCGAGCGGCTCGGCCGCGAGTCGCCCCGCCGGCTGTGGTGGGCGCTGCGGACGTTCGCGCCGCTCGCGCACGCCCCGACCGGCGGGCCGTGGTCGTTCGGCACCCGGCCCTCGTACGTGACCGCCCGGCTGTCGCCGGACACGGTGGACCAGGCCGAGTCCGAGCGCCGGCTGGCCCGGCGCTACCTGGAGGGGTTCGGGCCGGCATCGGTGGCCGACCTCGCCCGCTTCGCCACCCTCTACCGGTCCCGGGCGCGGTCGGCGCTGCAGGCGATCGAGGACGAGCTGGACCGGTACGAGGCACCGGACGGGACCGAGCTGTTCGACGTGCCGGGCGGGTCGCTCCCGGCCGAGGACGTGCCCGCGCCGCCGCGGCTGTTGCCGATGTGGGACAGCGTGCTGCTGGCGTACGACGACCGCGGCCGGGTCATCCCGGCCGACCACCGCAAGCTGGTCATCCGCATCAACGGCGACGTGCTGCCCACCCTGCTCGTCGACGGGTACGTCGCCGGCGTGTGGCGGGCCGTCCCGGACGGCATCGAGGCGACCGCGTTCGCTCCGCTGCCGGAGGGGGCCTGGGCCGGGCTGGCCGCGGAGGCGCGGGGGCTCGTCGCGGTGCTGGCCGGCCGCGACCCGGCCGTCTACCGGCGCTACCAGCACTGGTGGGCGACGCTGCCGCCGGGCCAGACCCGGGTGCTGCCCGGCTAGCTACCGCTCGTCGACCTCGCGCAGCTGCTCCAGCCGGGACTCGCCCTCCTCGCCGGGCGCCGCCGGCCCATGCGTGCCCTCGGCCTCGCTGCCGGACTCCGCGTTGTCCACGGCGGCGGCGACGTCCGGGCCGCCCAGCGAGGGGTCGGGGGAGTGCAGCGGGCGGTCCGGCCCGCCGGGATTCTCGGTCATCGGCACCTCCGGCGTGGGGCGGCCGCGCGACGGCGCGGTCGGCTCAGGCATCCCCCGCGGCGGCGGCCGTCAACCGCCCGCGGCCGGACCGCGCCGCCGCGGTGGCTCCTCGAAGAACGGCAGGGTGCCGCTGTCCAGCACGTCCTGGGCGATGTCGCGCAGCTTGCGATTGGTGCGCTGGCTGGCGACCCGCATGAGGTCGAACGCCTGCTCCCGGGTGACCAGCAGCCTGGCCATGAGCACGCCGAGGGCCGCACCGATGTCCCGGTTGGACTGCAGCGCCGCGGTGAGCCCGTCGGCCCGGCGGCGTTGCTGGGCGGCGCTGACCGCGAGGGCGCCGTGCGTGGCGACCAGGCCGAGAACCGTCTGGTCGACCTCGTCGAACGCCTGGGGCTTGGACGCGTAGAGGTTGAGCCCGGCGAGCAGCTCGGCGCTGCCGGCGTCCTCGAAGAACAGCCGGAACGACAGCATGCTGAGGATGCCGGTCTCCTCGGCGGTGCGCCGGCCGAACTCCGGCCAGCGCGGGTCGACGCGCAGGTCGCCGGTGTTGAACATGCTGTCCTCGAGCACCGCGTCGACGCACGGGCCATGCCCGAGCTCGTACTGGATCCGGTCGACGCGGGGCGGGACGTCGCTGGTGGCGCCGACCGTGACGAAGCCCTGCCGGTCCCGGCGGCTGGTCGAGGCGTGCTCGGCGTGCGGGACCAGCCGCAGGGACGCCTCGGCCAGGTCGGCCAGCACCTCGTCGACGCCCGCGTAGCCGCGCAGCTTCGCACCCACGGCGGAGAACTCGCCGATCAGCCGGCGTGCCGTCGCAGCCAGGACGTCGGGGGTCTCCGGCTGGTGGTCCGTCTCGTTGCGCACCGCTGCCTCGATCTCGAGTCCTGTCCCGGCGCGCCGTCCCACCCGACGGACGGCGCCGACCACTCACGGGCAGCGTATCCGGCTCAGCGGTCGGCGTCGGCCGACCGTTGGGTGTGGCTGTCCCGGCGCACCCGGTCGAGCTGATCGCTGACGCTCCTGACCTGCTCGGCCAGCTCGGCGTGGCTGCCGGCCAGGTGCGAGCCGGCCTCGGCCAGCGGGTGCAGGAGAGCCGACGCGTCGTCGTCGCCGAGCGCGACCTGGACCACGTCGACCTGCTCCTGAGCAGCGGCCGAGAGCCCATCCAGCGCGCCGATCCGGCCGGCCAGCTGGCGCAGCGGGCCGGAGTTGCGCCGGGCCCAGGCGGCGACCGCGCGGTCGCCGGCGCGCCGGTCGCGCTCGTCGCGGACCCGCTCCTCGCCGGTCCGCTGGTCCTGCGCGCCGGACGGCTGCAGCCGCAGGAACCGCCGTTCGGCCGCCTGGCGGCTCTGCACGCCGAGCGCGGCCGCGAGCTCGGCCCAGCTCACCCCGGCCGCGCGGGCGGCGGCGATCAGCGCCGGCTCCCACCCCGCCAGCTCGTCCCGCAGCTCCCGCAGCGCCGTCAGCGCCGCCAGCAGCTCCCCCCGCCCGGCGCGGGCCGGCGTGGACCCGTCCCCCGCCGACCCCTCGGCGAGTGGCCGGTCGGAGGACGGTTGCCCCGGCGCCGCCTGGTCGGGGGCGGGCGTGGTGGCCGCCACGGCGGCCGCGACCAGGGCGAGGGCCTCCGCGGGGGGTCGTCCTGCCACTTGTCGTCCTCTCGGTTACAGAACCTCTTGTCATCATTCCGATGACATGTTATCAACGTACTGCGCGTTGACAGACCGCCGCGAGCGAAGGAGGACCGAACGATGTTGATGCGCACCGACCCGTTCCGCGACTTCGACCGGATCACCCACCAGTTCTTCGGCAACTCCGGCACGTGGTCGCGTCCGTCCGCGATGCCGATGGACGCCTACCGGTCCGGGCACGAGTTCGTGGTCGCGTTCGACCTGCCCGGCGTCGACCCCGACGCGATCGAGCTCGACGTCGAGCGCAACGTGCTCACGGTGAAGGCGGAGCGCCGGCCCAACCCGGTCGGCCAGGACGTGGAGATGCAGGTCGCCGAGCGCCCGCTGGGCGTGTTCTCCCGCCAGCTGTTCCTCGGCGAGACCCTCGATGTCGAACGCATCACCGCCTCGTACGACGCGGGCGTGCTGACCCTGCGCATCCCGGTCGCGGAGCAGGCCAAGCCGCGCCGCATCGAGATCTCCAACGCCGACCAGGGCGTCCGGCAGATCGACGCCTAGCGACCCACCGTCCGAGCCGGGGGACAGTCACGATGCTCGCCGACAGTGGAACCGAACGGGACACGTTCCTCGCCGTCGTGTACGCGGACGCGGACTGGCTGCGAGCGGAGTTCGACGCCATCGTGGACGCGAGCTGGGACGTACCCCCGGCCCGGCCGGGACCGGCCGGCCGGCCGGCCCCCGGCCCGGCCCGGCCGGACGCCACCCGGCGCCGGGACCGTCCGCTCGCCCCGGGCCGGCCCGTCGCTCCGGCACCGGCGCGCGAGCGCTCGCCGCCGGCCGGTCCGTCCCGACAGACGAAGGAGATGTGCCGGAAGGTCCCGGCCGCGGCGGCCGGGACCTTCGGCCGGTACCTAGAGGGTTGCGGTCTCGCCGGGGGAGAGGACGTGCAGCCGGTCGGCCAGGCCGGCGGTCGCGTACGCGGCGACCAGCTCGTCGACGCCCTGGGTGAAGTGGACCCAGCCCTCGGCGTGCACGGGAACGACCGTGCGCACCCCGAGGATCCGCGCGGCCTCGGCCGCGTCCTCGGCGGTCAGGGTGAGATAGCCGTCGATCAGCGCCGTGCGGGCCGCGCCGGCGAACAGGACCGCGACGTCGACCGGCCCGGTCCGTCCGGCCACCGCGCGGACGACGTCGAGGGAGGCGTTGTCGCCGCTGACGTACACGGTCGGCAGGCCGTCGCCGGACAGCACGAAGCCGGTCACCGGGCCGGTGAGGTGGGTGGTGCCGTCCGGACCGTGCTGGGCCGGCACCCCGGTCACGGTCACCGCGCCCACCGCGGTCCGCTCCCACGCCGGCAGCGCCCGGGCCGGGCCGCCCAGCCGGTCGGCCGCCTCCGCGGTGGTCAGCACGAGCGGGACGCCGGCGAGCATCGCCCGGCCGGACCCGTCGAGGTTGTCGGGGTGCTGGTCGTGCGAGAGCAGCACCGCGTCGACCGGACCGACCTGCTCGGCCGGCACCGCCGGGCCGGTGGTCTTGGTCAGCACCCGGTTGCCGATCGGGTGGTCGCCGGGCGGGTCGAACGTGGGGTCGGTCAGCAGCCGCACCCCACCGAGCTCGATCACCGCGGTGGGTCCGCCCACCAGCCGTACGGTCAGCTCAGCGCGTCATGGGCCGATACTGCCCGAGCGAACCGGCGGCCCACGGCCGGGTAGGGCCAGCCGCGCCGGCGCTGGAACGGGATCTCGAAGACCGCGGCGAACAGCCGGGCCACCGCGAGCGTCAGCGGCACCGCCACCACGAGCATGACCAGGAACGCCGGCAGCCCGCGCGGCACCGCGTGGCCGGCCACCGTGCGGCTGACCACGACCACCACCGGCAGCTGCACGAGGTAGAGGCTGTACGAGAACGTGCCGAGCCCACGCACCGGCCGTGCGTCCAGCAGCCGCACCAGTCCCGGTGGCCGGCCGCTGCTCACCGCGACCAGCAGCAGCACCATCGCCGGCCCGATCGCGAGGTCGACCCAGAAGTAGTGCCGCGCGGTCCACACCGTGCCGGCCCCGACCACGACCGCGAGCACCGGCGCGGCGGCGAGCGCGGCCAGCCAGGGCCAGGGCAGCCGCCGGATCCGCTCGCCGGCGACGAGCCCGCCGGCACCGGCCACGCCGAGTGCGAACAACGGCGCCAGCTGCAGGGTCAGCCCGGACAGCTTGTCCACCGGCGACACCGCCGAGACCCGCGGCGCCAGCAGGCCGAGCGCGACCACCGGGAGCGTCGCCAGCGCGAGCAGCGCGGCCGCGCCGAGCCGGCGGCGGACCAGCAGCAGCAGCGGGAACAGCACGTACAGCTCGGCTTCGACGGCGATCGACCAGAACGTGCCGTTCGGGGTCGGGGCGACGGCGACGTCCTGCAGCAGCAGCCCGTGCACGGCGACGGTGCGCGCGGTCGGCGCCACCGAGTGCGGCTGTGGCACGACCGTCCAGGCCAGCACGAGGCTGAACCCGAGCGCGGCCCAGTACGGCGGCAGGATCCGCCAGGCCCGCCGGCGGACGAACACGCCGACCCCGCCGGGCAGCCGCCAGCCGGCCCGGGCCGGGCCGGCCGCCAGCGAGAAGCCGGACACGACGAGGAAGAACACCACCGCGAGGTGGCCGAACATCAGCCCGCCGGTCCAGGCCGGGCCGTGGTTGACCGGGAAGCCGGGAAAGCTGAGCAGCCAGCAGTGGAACAGCAGCACGTAGAGGGCGGCGAGCCCGCGCAGCCCGTCCAGCCCGGGCAGCCGTCCCCCGACCCGGGCGGCGCGCACGGGTGCCCGCTGCTCGACACGGCTCACCACTCCGGACAACGTCCGCCGCCTCCGGACGGTTTCTCCGGTCCCGGTACGGTCGGGATCCCCAGCGCTGAGGAGGTGCGCCGTCGAGACCGACTGGTTCCTGACCGCGGCCGAGCGGGGCAACCCGCACACCCGGCTGGACTCCCGGCACCCCGGCGGCCGGTCGTACTCGTCCGGCAACCGGGCCGAGCCGCTCGTGCACGGCGCGGTCTACTTCGCCGAGCTGGCCCGCTGCGTCGGCCGGCTGCGCCGCGGCGACCTGCTGCTGTTCACCGACTGGCGCGGCGACCCGGACGAGCGGCTGGCCGCGGACGACGACATGACGATCAGCGGGCTGCTGTGCGCGGCGGCCGAGCGCGGCGTGGACGTTCGCGGCCTGGTCTGGCGCTCGCACTGGGACCGGCTGGCGTTCAGCGCGCAGGAGAACGAGCGCCTCGGCGCGCGGGTCGAGGCGGCCGGCGGTGAGGTGCTGCTCGACATGCGGGTGCGCACCGGCGGGTCGCACCACCAGAAGTTCGTCGTGCTGCGGCACCCGGGCCGGCCCGAGCTCGACGTCGCGTTCGTCGGCGGGATCGACCTGAGCCACAGCCGGCGCGACGACGCCCACCACGGCGGCGACCCGCAACGCCAGCCGATGGCTGCGGTGTACGGGCCGCGGCCGCCCTGGCACGACGTGATGGTCGCGCTGCGCGGGCCGGTGGTCGGCGATGTGGAGACCGTCTTCCGGGAGCGATGGGAGGACGACCAGCCGCTGACCCGCAACCCAGTGCACCTCGTCGGGGAGCGGGTCAAGCACGAGGACCGGCGCGGGTCGCCACTGCCGCCGCAGCTGGCCGACCCGCCGCCGGCCGGCGACCATCACGTCCAGCTGCTGCGGACCTACCCGCGGCGGATCGGCGGCTACCCGTTCGCGCCGGCGGGGGAGCGCAGCGTCGCCCACGGGTACACGAAGGCGCTGCGGCGGGCGCGCAGCCTGGTCTACGTCGAGGACCAGTACTTGTGGTCGACCGAGGTGGCGACGACGTTCGCCGAGGCGCTGCGGGCGCGCCCCGGACTGCACGTGATCGCCGTGCTGCCGATGCACCCCGACCAGGACGGGCGGGTCTCGCTGCCGCCCAACCTGCTCGGCCGGGACCGCGCGATCTCGACGATCCGCGCCGCCGGTGGCGACCGGGTCGCCGTCTACGGCGTGGAGAACCACCTCGGCGTCCCGGTGTACGTGCACGCGAAGGTCTGCGTCGTCGACGACACCTGGGCCGTGGTCGGCTCGGACAACTTCAACCGCCGGTCCTGGACACACGACTCCGAGCTCAGCGCCGCGGTGCTGGACGGGACCAGGGACCCGCGGGAGCCGGCCGACCCGGGCGGGCTCGGCGACGGCGCCCGCACGTACGCCCGGGACCTGCGGCTGCGGCTGATGCGCGAGCACCTCGACCTGGGCGGCGACCGGGACGGCGACGACCGGGACGGCGGCGACCGGCTGTCGGACCCGAGGTACGCGTTCGCCGAGCTGCGCCGCTCGGCCGCGGCCCTGGAGGCCTGGCACCGCGGCGAGCGTTCCGGCCCGCGGCCGCCCGGCCGGCTGCGCCCGCTCGTCGACCCGGCGCTCAGCCCCGCCACGAAGCGCTGGGCGACCGTGCTCTACCACTGGGTCTACGACCCGGACGGCCGACCGCTGGGACTGCGCCGGCGCCGCGAGTTCTAGCCCAGGAACGGCAGCAGCGCCGCGAGCACCTGCGCCGGCTGCTCCTCGGCCAGGAAGTGCGCGGCGTCGACCGCCTGCCCGCGCACGTCGGCGGCCCGGGTGCGCCACACCTCGAGCACGTCGTCCGGCCCGGTCCCGACCACGCCGTGCGCGCCCCACAGCACCAGCAACGGCGCGGTGACCAGGCGGCCGGCCGCGGCGTCGGCCCGGTCGAGCTCCAGGTCGACGCTCGCCCCGGCCCGGTAGTCCTGCAGCATCGCGTGCCGGCGGGCCGGGTCGGCGAACGCCCGCTCGTACCCGGCCAGCGCCGCCGGTGTCACGTGGCCGAGGTCGCCGCCCCAGGAGCCGAGCAGCGTGCGCAGGTAGCCGACCGGGTCGGCGGCGATCAGCCGCTCCGGCACCGGCTCCGGCTGGATGAAGAAGAACCAGTGGTAGTACGCCGTGGCGAGCCGCTGGTCGACCGAGTCGTACACGTGCGTGGTCGGCAGGATGTCGAGCACGGCGGCCCGCTGCACGGCGTCGGGGTGGTCGAGCGCCATCCGGTGCGCGACCCGGCCGCCGCGGTCGTGCCCGACGACCGCGAACCGCTCGTACCCGAGCCGGGCCATGAGCGCGACCTGGTCGCCGGCCATGGCCCGGAACGAGTACGCCTCCGGGCCGCCGGCCGGGACGCCCGACTCGCCGTACCCGCGCAGGTCGGCGGCCACGACCGTGTGCTCGGCGGCCAGCTCCGCCGCCACCGCGTGCCACATGAGGTGCGTCTGCGGGAAGCCGTGCAGCAGCAGGACCGGCGGGCCCGCGCCGCCGACGGCCGCGTGCACCCGCATCCCCGGCTCGACCTCGACGTCGACGTACCGGAAGCCCTCGAACACGCCGACGAGCCTGTCACACGGGCGGGCCAGCCCAGCCGGCCGGCCCTCCGACCGCCGCCGCCCGCGGGCCGGCACGGCGGCGCGCGTCAGGTGTCCGGCTGGAGGTGGCGGCCGGTGGTCGGGTGGGCGGCGGCGTGCGACGCGGACAATGCGCCGCCGGCAACGACCTGGGACAGCAGCACCACGCCGGGGATCTGGCCGAGGTGCTGCAGGGAGCGGGCGTCCAGGATCGGGAAGAACTCGGCCGGGAACGCGAAGAAGACCGCCGACGCCGCGAGCACCGCGATCGCGACGAGCATCCGCCCCGCGCCGGGACGCCCCACGTACAGCCCGTAGCACCACAGGCCCACGACCGCGGCCATGGTGGCGCTCTCGCTGAACACGAGCGGCGCGGTCCGGCCGATGCCGACGATCACCATCACCGCCGCGTACGTCAGCAGGCCGGCGATGCGCACCCTGATGACCACGCGGGCCAGCCGCTCGTCCAGGGTCGCCGTCGCCGTCGCGGCCAGCAGGTAGGAGATCGCGACGGCGACGAGCACGCCGACCACCACCCAGCTGAGGTCGGCGGCGCGCGCCGACCCGGCGAAGACGAGGTGGTGGGCGGATCCGGCGAAGGCCGCGCCGCCGGCCGACCACAGCGCCAGCGCCCAGTAGCGGTGCGCCTGCGCCGACCGCTGCAGCCGGGCGGCACAGGTGAACAGGGCGGCACCGAGCACCAGGTCCGTGACCCCGGCCCCGACCTCGCTCATTCCGGCAGCCTAGACCGCCCCCGACAACCCGTTTCCCGGTCGAGCGGCGCTGCCCTAGCGTCGCCCCCGTACGGTCCGGACCACGGCGAGGAGGACACATGGGGCTGCACATCCAGAACACCGAGCTGCCGGGAAGCGACGTCTCCCGGACGTTCCTCGGTCGCGACCACGCCGGCGTGCCGGTGTCGTTCTTCATCGAGGCGAGCCCACCCGGACACGGCCCGAAACCGCACCGCCACCCGTACGCGGAGGTGTTCGTGCTGCACGAGGGCTCGGGGTCGTTCCTGGCCGGCGACGAGACGATCGAGGCGTCCGGCGGCTCGGTCGTGGTCGTGCCGCCCGGCGAGGTGCACGGGTTCACCGCCGCGCCCGGCGGGCCGCTGCGCATGACGTGCATCCACGTGCACGACCACATGGTCACCGAGTGGGTCGACTGACGGCAGACCCGCCCGCCCGGGTTGTCGATCCGGGGCCGGGGCCGGCGCGGCCGCGGTCGCGGTCGGCCTGCGAGACTCTCGCGGAGCACGAGTGCGGAGGAGGACGCATGTCGCCGGACCCGAGCGTCGCCGCGGCCCTGGCCCGGCTGCCGAAGGTGGAGCTGCACTGCCACGTCGAGGGCACGATGCGCCCGGCCACCGTGGCCGAGCTCGCCGCCCGCAACGGGATCGCGCTGCCGACGGACGACCCCACCGAGCTCTACCACTACGTGAGCCTGGACGACTTCCTCCGGGTCTTCTGGCTCGTGCAGTCGACCCTCGGCGGCCGGGCCGACTGGGCGCGGCTGGCGTACGAGTCGGTGCTGGACGCGGCCGGTGCTGGCGTGGTCTACCGGGAGACGTTCTTCACGCCGGCCCGGCATCTCGCGGCCGGGCAGGACCTCGCGGACATCGTCGCCGGGCTGGCCGAGGGCCTGGCCGCCGGCGAGGCGGAGACCGGCACGCGGGTCATGCTCGTCTGCGACATGGACCGCGCGTACGGCGGGGTCGCGGCCCGGGAGCTGGTCGAGCGTCTGGTCGAGCTGCGCCGGGCAGGCGCGGGCGGCACCGAGCGGGTGCTCGGCGTCGGGATGGACTCCACCGAGCTCGGCGTCGACCCCGTCGAGTTCGCCGACGCCTACCGGCTGGCGGCCGCGGCGGGGTTGCGCCGGACCGCTCACCAGGGCGAGACCAACCCGCCCGCGGCGATCGCGACCTGCGTCGACGTGCTCGGCGCCGAGCGGATCGACCACGGCCTGTCGGTGCTGGACGACCCCGAGCTGACCCGCCGGCTGGCCGACCGACGGATCCCGCTGACCGTGTGCCCGACCTCGAACATCCGCATCGCCAACGCCGTGTCGCGGCTGGAGGACCACCCCTACCGGGAGATGCGCGCGGCCGGCCTGCTGGCCACGCTGAACACCGACGACCCGGCGATGATCGGCCTCGATCTGGCCACCGAGTACGCCGCGGTCCAGTCCGCGTACTCCTACGGCTGGGACGAGATGGTGGCGATCGCCGTCGACGGCGTCGAGGCGAGCTGGCTCGACGACGGCGAGCGGGCCCGGCTGCGGGACCGGGTCCGGTCGGCCGGCGCGCAGCTGCGGGTGAGCGTCCCCTAGCCGGCGCCCGGGGCCCGGGACCCGCCCGCCGCCGCCTTCGCCGGCTCGGTCGGCTCGGTCGGCTCGGTCGGCTCGGTCGGTCCGGCGGGCTCGGCGGGCTCGGCCGGTGACCGGGGCTCGCCGAGCTTGACCGACACCACGCCGGCCAGGATCAGCACGCCGCCGGCGACCTGGATCCAGCGCGGCACCTCGCCGAGCAGCACCCAGGCGGCGACCAGGGCGACCAGCACCTCGGACAGCGCCACGAACGACGCGAGCCGGGAGCCGAGCCGGCGGGCTGCCGCGATGCCGGTGGCGTACGCGAGGGCGGCCGTGACCACGCCGAGCCCGAGCACCGGCAGCCACCACGGCGCGGTGAACCGGTCGAACGCGACCGGCCGGGTGGACGCGGTCAGCGGAAGGAGCCCGACGGCGCCCGCGGCGAGCAGGGTGAGCCCGCCGAGCGTCAGGCCGGCGGCGGCGAGCACCGTCGGCGGGAGCCCGTTGTCCTCGTCCGAGGACAGCACGAAGTACACCGCGGCGCCGACCATCGCGCCGAGCGCCCAGAGGATCCCGGTCGTGCTCGCGTGCGCGCCGGAGACCAGGTCGAGGACCAGCACCAGGCCGGCGGCGCCGAGCAGCACGCCGAGCACGGTCAGCCGGCCCGGGCGCTGGCCGCGGCGCAGCCAGAGCCAGCCGACGACGGCTACCGGGGCGGTGTACTCGATCAGCAGCGCGACGCCGACCTGCATGTGCGCGACGGCGTTGAAGTACGCGAGCTGGCAGCCGGCGACGGCGACCAGGCCGTACCCGGTGACCAGCCGGAGGTTGCCGACGAGCATCGACCACCGCCCGCGCAGCTGCAGCACCGCCACCGGGAGCAGCACGGTGGCGGCGAGCAGGATCCGGACCACCACGGCCGCGGCCGCCGACCAGCCGGCGTCCATCAGCCCGCGGGCGAGCGAGCCGGACAGCCCGAAGGAGGACGCCGAGAGCACGGCCAGGCCCAGTCCCGAGGCCAGCCGGGCGCCGGTCGGTTCCGCGCGGGACCTGTCATGCGCCAACACCGCCATGACTCCTGACACTAGGTGTGGCCGATGTAAGCTGTCAACGTGGTATTCGCGCATGACACCAGCGCGGCGTTGCAGGCCGCGGTCGCGCTGGTGAACTCGGCCGCCCCGCCGGACACGATGACGAGCCAGGACGAGCTCGACGCGTTCTTCGCCGCGTACGACTACTCGGGCGCGCGGACCCACGACGGGGTCGAGCTCGAGGCCGTCCGGGCGCTGCGCGGCCCGCTGCGCAGGCTGCTCACCAGCGACCGCGACGAGGCGGTCGGGATCGTCAACCGGATCCTGGCCGAGCGCCGCGCCGTCCCGGCGCTGGTCCGCCACGACGGCTGGGACTACCACCTGCATGCGATCGCGTCGGACGCGCCGCTGGCCGACCGCATCGCGGTGGAGACGGCGATGGCGATGATCGACCTGATCCGGGCCGACGAGCTCAGCCGGCTGTCCCTGTGCGCCGAGTCGAGCTGCGCCGGGATCGTGCTCGACCTGTCCCGCAACCGGTCCCGCCGCTTCTGCAGCGCCGCCTGCGGCAACCGGGTCGCCGTCGCCGCGTACCGCGCCCGCAGGCGCTGACCGCCGTCGTCAGCCGACGCCCTCGACGATCCGGATCTCCCGCTCGGCCGCGTCGCCGAGAACCTCGCGCGCGGCCCGGTACGCGGGACTGTGGTACGCCGCGACGGCCGCCTCGACGCTGGGGAACTCGATCAGCGTGGTCCGGAGCGTCGTGCCCGCCTCGAACGCGGCGGCCGGGTTGCCGCGGGCCAGGAACCTGCCGCCGGCCGCCTCCATCGCCGGCCCGGCGAGCCGGGCGTACGCCGCCAGCCGGTCCGGGTCGTGGATGGCGGTGACCGTGTTGATCCAGTACGCCGTCGTCATCCGCCCAGCTTGCCGCACGGCGGGCGGTCAGCGGGCCCAGCGGCGGTCGGCGGTGAAGCTCACGGTCATCGCGGTGACCGGGGCCAGCCGGTGCAGGCGGTCGTGCAGGTCGGCTCGGACCTGGTCGAAGTCCCGTACGCACTGGGCCCGCGCGGTCTCCGGCACCACGAAGTCGATCTCGACGTCGAGCCGGCCGCCGACCTTGGACGTGCGCAGGAACGACTCGGCGAAGCCGTACTCGCGCTCGACCTCGGTCACGTGGCCGGCCAGCCGGCGCCGCAGGTCCGGCCCCGGCGCCATCGTGAGGATCTCGCGCAGGCCCTGCGTGCCCAGCCGGAGCGGCACCGGCAGGAACGCGGCCGAGATCAACGCCACCATCGCCGGGTCGACGTACCGGGCCAGGTCCGACCGCCCGGTCCGCTCCAGCACCAGCGCGACCACGAAGCCGACCAGGACGCCGAAGCTGAGCAGCGTGTCGCTGACCCACTCGGTCGCCTCGGCCCGGATGAGGTCCGAGCCGCGCCGGCCGCGGCGGCGCAGGTACCACGACGCGGCCGCCCCGCCGGCCGTGGCGAGCACGGCGTAGAGCACGGCCCAGCCGGCCGCGACCGACCGCCCGCCGTCGCGGATCTCTACGACGGCCCCGACCAGCGCCTACACGCTGAGCGTGCCGAGCGCGCCCGCCTTGACCACGATCGTGACCGGCTCCCAGACCTCGCGGCCCCAGGGATAGCGCTCGTCCGGTCCGCGGGCCGCGGTGCGTACGGCCAGGACGGCGAGCAGGGACAGCAGCACGCTGGCGAACGAGTACAGGCCGTCGAACACGATCATCTGCGACCCGGCGAGCAGGCCCCAGACGAGCGACACCACGGCGAACCCGGCCGACGCCCAGACCGACACCAGCAGCACGCGCCCGTCTGCCGCCGCGCCGGAGAACGCGGAAGCCGTTGCCATGGCGCCCATCGTCGCGCGCGGTCGCGCCGGGACAGCTCACGTCTGCGCGGTCGGCGTGTTCGCCGGCCGGATCGCCGCGCGCGCGGGCGACGGGGAGGTGCTCAGCCGAAGGTGAACGCGTACGCCTGGACGCCGGGATCGAGGAAGGTGATCTCGAAGGTCCGCTCGGTCACCGGGCCGGGCTGGCGGATGAGCTGGTAGAGCCGCGGCTCGGTGACCGTGCCGTCGCCCTGGTCGTCCACGTCGGTCCCGTGCGCGGCACCCGGCTCCTGTCCGTCGAGGCGGACGCGGAACCGCGCACCGGTCCCCCCGGCCGGGGGGACCACGACCATGTGCAGGTCGCGCGCCTCGAACCGGTAGGTGATCCGGCCCCCCGGCTCCTGCAGCACCGCGGCGTTCGGCGCCACCGTCCACGCGCCGGTGAGGGCCCACGAGTTGAGCCGCAGCCGCTCCGGCGCGGTGTAGTCGTGCCGGATGTCCAGCACGTCCCGCTCCGGCGAGGCGAAGTTGTCGGAGCGTTCGTAGCCGAGGTAGTTCTCCGGCGACCGCAGGCTGCCCCAGTCCGCGGCCGCCTCCAGGCCCTCGCCGTCGGTCGCGACGAGGTCGTGGTCCACGTCGCCGGCGCCGGCGGCGGCGAGCAGCCGCTGCAGGACCATCTCCGACTGCTCGTACTCGCCTTCGCCGAACCGGTGGTACCGGATCGTCCCGGCCGCGTCGACGAAGTACAACGCCGGCCAGTAGTGGTTGGCGAACGCGCTCCAGACCGCGTAGTCGTTGTCGGTCGCGACCGGATGCTCGATCCGCAGGCGCTCGACGGCGCGGCGGACGTTGTCGAGGTCGTGCTCGAAGTCGAACTCGGGGGTGTGCACGCCGAGGACGACGAGCCCGTGGTCGGCGTACTTCTCGGCCCAGGCCCGCACGTACGGCCGCGTCCGCAGCCAGTTGATGCAGGTGTAGGTCCAGAACTCGACCAGGACGACCTTGCCCCGCAGCCCCGCCGGGGTCAGCGGCGGCGAGTTGAGCCAGCCGGTGGCGCCGTCAAGGGCCGGCATCGACCCCTC
This sequence comes from uncultured Actinomycetota bacterium, assembly GCA_963803135.1. Classification (GTDB taxonomy): domain Bacteria; phylum Actinomycetota; class Actinomycetes; order Mycobacteriales; family CADCTP01; genus CADCTP01. Next base: position 797,218 of record CAWDLH010000003.1, read on the forward strand.
GAACGGCAGGTCGGCCGCCGCGCGGTGCATGGTCGCGCGGAACAGCCGGTCGGCCCGCGGAACACTGCCCATCACGACCTCCTGCTGGCACGGCGACCCGACCCCGGTCGACCCGGTGCCGCCGGGCGCAGCCTGTCGTTCCCGCCGGCTGCCTCGCATCCGCCACTGGCCAGCCGGACTGCCTGGTCGCGACCGGCCGGTCAGGCCGGGTCGGGGCCCGGCGGGTCGTCGGGCAGGGCCCGGTCGAGCTGGCTGCGCGAGCTGACCGCGAGCTTGGCGAACACCTTGTGCAGGTGGTACTGGACCGTGCGGGCACTGATGAACAGCCTGCCGCCGATCTCGGGGTTCGACAGGCCGTCGCGCGCGAGCCGCGCGATCACGGCCTCCTGGGCGGTCAGCTCGCCGCGGGCGGCCACGGTCCGCTTGCGGGCGGTCTCGCCGGTCGCCGCGAGCTCGCGCCTGGCCCGATCGGCGAACGCCTCGATCCCCATTCCCGCGAGCATGTCGTACGCCGTCCGCAGTTGCTCGCGGGCGTCGATGCGGCGGCGCTCGCGGCGCAGCCACTCCCCGTAGAGCAGGTGCCCGCGGGCCAGGTGCGCCCGGACCGGGGTGCGGCCGAGCCGGTCGATCGACTCGCGGTAGCAGCTCTCCGCGGCGTCGCCCCGGGCGAGCAGGGCCTGGGCCCGGGCCCGGATGCCCAGCGCCCACTGCGACGGCGCCGCCTGCGTGCGCTCGTCGAGCCAGTCGAGCGCGGCCGCCACCAGCGCCACGTCGCCGGTCCGGAACCCGGCCTCGACCAGCTCGGGTACGACCAGCGGCCCGAACCCGAGCTGGTCGCGGGCGAAGGCCCGCCAGGCCGCGTCCCGGGCGGCGTCGTGGCGACCGAGGCCGTTGTCCAGCACCGAGCTCGCGTAGCTCGCGGTGACCACCAGCCGGCCCATGCCCAACCCGGTCGCCGCCCGGACGGTGGCCGCGATCAGCTCCGCCGCCGCCGGCTCCCGCCCCCGCCAGGCCGCCAGCATCGTCGCCGCGTACCGGGCCGTCGGGTTACCGGTCACCTCGGCGATCAGGCGCTCCTCCTCGACCAGCCGGGCCGCCGCGGCCAGCTCGCCGCCGAGCAGGTGGGTCGCCGCGAGGTCGTTGACCGCGTACTGCAGGTGGACCGGAGCGCCGGTGTCGCGGGCGAACCGGGCCTGGACGGCGGCCACGGCCTGCCACGACTCGGCGTCCCACCGCTCCAGGGCGGCGATGGCGCTGGCCCGTCCGGTGGCGAGCCAGCGCCAGCGGTCCAGCTCGCCGTCGGCGGCGTCCGGCGCCGGGCCGAGCTCGAGCGCCCGGGCGAGCAGCGGCGCGGCCGGGGCGTAGCCCTCGGTCAGCCGCACCGCGAACGCGTCCAGCAGGACGTCGACCGCGCGGGGCGGTCCGGGGGCGGGGGGCGCGGCGCGCGCGGCCTCGGCCGCCGCCCGCAGGAGGCCGGGACCGTCCATGTCGTCGGACCAGATCGCGGCGCCGAGCGCCTCGAGGTGCATCTCGCGGGCCAGGGCGGCATCGAGCGGCGCCAGCCGGGTGGCCGCGCCGAGCAGCAGCCGGGCCCCGTCGCCGGCGCCCCGCTGCACGAACGTGACCAGCCCGCGCAGGTGCTCGAGCTCGGCGGTGCGGACCGGGTCGGGCGGCCCGGCCTCGACCGCGACCAGCAACGCCAGCGCGGCGTCCAGGGCACCGGCGGCCCGCTTGGCCCGTGCGGCGGCGAGCAGGCGCCGGGCCCGGCCGGCCGGGTCCGGGGTCAGCGTCGCCGCCCGTTCGAGGAACGCGGCCGCCGCGGCCAGGCCACCGCGGGCCTGGGCGCGGGCGGCCGAGCGCTCCAGCTCCCCGGCGACCTGTTCGTCCGGGCCGGGCGCGGCCTGGGCCCGGTGCCAGGCGCGGCGGTCCGGATCGAGGTGGGCGTCGGTGACCTCCGCCAGCGCGCGGTGGACGTCCTGGCGCTCCCGCAGCGACGCCGACCGGTAGGCCGCGGACCGCACCAGCGGATGCCGGAAGCGGACCCGTACGCCGAACTCGAGCAGGCCGGCCTCGGCCGCCGGGGTCGCCGCTCCCGGCGCGATTGCGAGCCCCGCGGCCGCGCGCCACACCAGCACCGGGTCGCCGATCGGGTCGGCCGCCGCGAGCAGCAGCAGGCTCCGGGTGTCCCCGGGCAGGGCGGCCAGCCGCCGGCGGAAGCTCGCCTCGATGCTCGCCGAGAGCGGCACTGCGTCCGGGAGCGCGAACCCGCCGGCCAGCTCGGCCGAGGTCATGCCCCGCGGCAGCTCCAGCAGCGCCAGCGGGTTGCCGCCGGTCTCGGCCACGATCCGGTCGCGTACCTCCACGTCGAGCGGCCCGGGGAGGGCCGCGTCCAGCACGGCGCGCGCGTCGGCCTCGCCGAGTCCCTCGACCGCGAGCTCCGGCAGGCCGGCGAGGTCCTCGCTCGGCGCCCGCGCCGCGATGACGAGCCCGATCGACTCCGCCGACAGCCGGCGGGCCACGAACCCGAGGACCTGCGCCGACGCTCGGTCGAGCCACTGCTCGTCGTCGACGAGGCACAGCAGCGGCTGCTCGCCGGCCACGTCGGACAGCAGGCTCAGCACGGCCAGGCCGACGAGGAAGCGGTCCGGCGGCGTCCCGCGGCCGAGGCCGAACGCGGTCCGCAACGCGGTCCGCTGTGGACCCGGCAGCCGGTCGAGGCCGTCCAGCATCGGCGCGCACAGCTGGTGCAGCCCGGCGAACGCCAGCTCCATCTCGGACTGGACGCCCGCCGCGCGGTACACCCGGCAGCCCGACGCGTGCTCGGCCGTGTGGTCCAGCAGCGCGGTCTTGCCCACGCCGGCCCCGCCGTAGAGCAGCAGCGCCCGGCTGCGCCCGGCCCGCACCGCGTCGACGAGGCCGTCGAGCGCGTCGCACTCCCGGCGGCGACCCCGCAGGCCGCCCGGCGGCCCGCGCAGCCGGGACGGTCGCCGACCGCCGGGGACGGACCTCATTCGCCGGCCTGACCGTCGATGCGTTCGCGGACGAGGTCGGCGTGCCCGTTGTGCCGGGCGTACTCGCCCACCAGCTTCAGCAGGTTCCACCGCAGGGTGCGGCGGTTGCCCGCGCCGACGGAGTCGAGCCCGGGGTGCTGCCGGATCCGCTCGTCGGCCGCCTCCTTCTCCCGCTCCCAGGCGCTCATCGACTCGGCCACCATCGAGCTGTCGGCGTCGAAGTCCCACTCCGGGCCACCGTCGGTGTAGTCGCCCCAGACGAACCGCAGCTGCTCCCTGGGCCCGAGCGCCCACACCGCGTACACGCGCTCCATCTCGGTCAGGTGCCGGACCAGGCCGAGCAGGGACAGCGGCGACGGCGGCACGGGCCGGGACGCCAGCTGCTGCTCGTCGAGGCCGTCGCAGTTGGCCCGCAGCGCGCTGCGGTGGAAGGCCAGCCAGCCGAGCAGGATGCTGCGCTCGTCCCCGTCGGGGGGCTCCGGCACGCGCGGTGCGGGGGTCACATCCCCGGAGGGTCGCACAGTCGGCGGGCTCACCGGTCGAGGACGAGGTCGGTGATCGTCTGCCGCCTGGCCATGCCGCTCATGCTGGCCGCCCGGGCCGGCCCCGTCGAGAGCAAGGATTGACACGCCTCGCGGCGGCGCGTAGCCGTGGCGGCCGGGCACCATCCGGTCGCCCGCGAGCCGGCCGGCGCGGCCGGCCGCCGGACCCGCTAGCCGCCGGGGGTTGCGAGCGCGCGGTCGAGGAACGCCGTGACCCGCGTCGTCCACTCCGCCGGCGACGTGGCGAGTGCCCCCGTGTGCGCCGCACCCGGGACCGTCCAGGTCTGGACGCGGTCCGGCGCGGCGGCCCGCAGCACCGCCACCGCCTCGGGCTCGTCGACGGCCTCGCTTCCGGCGATGAGCAGCAACGGCGTCCGGGGCGCCCTCGTGACGGCCGAGCGGAGCGTGCGCGGCTCCGGCGCGGAGCTGAACAACGCGGCGACGCCGTAGGTCAGCCGGTCCATCCCGCGTTGAATCGTGCCGGTGATGCCGCCGGGCAGGTAGCCGGCCTTGTCGGCCGCGGTGCGGTGGGTGGCGCCTTCGGCGACCACGGCGCGGATGGCCGGGTCCGCGGCGGCCGCGCCGATCGCTTCCTCGCCTCCCATCGACAGTCCCAGCACGCCGATGCGGTCGGGATCGACACCGGCCTGGCGCCGCAGGAACGTGACGGCGGCGCTGAGGTCGCGATCGCCGTACCAGCCGGCGTCCATGGCGCGCCCGCCGCTGCGGCCCTGGCCGCGTGGGTCGACCATCAGCACCCCGTAGCCGTGTCCGGCGAGGACCGCGGCCTGGTCCAGCGTTCCGGTGCGGGTGGAGCCGGCGCCCGGGACGGCGACGACGGCGGCGTGGTTGGTCGACGGCAGGTACCACGCGGACAGCCGGACGCCGTCGCTGGTGGCGAAGGTGACGTCGCTGTAGGTGAGACCGCGCGCTGCGGGCGTCGCCGGGCCGAGGCCGTTGCGGGGCGCGAGGCCGAGCATCGTCCCTTCGGCGACGGGCCAGACGACCAGCAGCGAGACCAGCGCGATCGGCAACAGCCCCAGCCGCTTCCACCGGTGCAGCGCCCGCCAGGCGACCACACCCGCGAAGGAGAGCAGCGTGAGGCCGAAGGCGAGCAGAGCGAGCCCGAGCACGCCGGTGGCGGTGAGTCCGGTCGCCGTGACGTGGCGAACGCCGATACCGGCTCCGACCGCCGTGGCGAGGATGCCGGCTGCAGCCGCGATCGCGGCGGACGGCAGGGGATGACGGAGCCGGCGCGGTCTCCGGCCGGCGCGCGGCGGCCGGGTGACGACGGGCGGCGGGGCCGAGGCGGGCACCGCTGCGTCGAGCCGGCCGTCGAGTCGGGCCGGGCGGGAGCCGGATTCCACTGAGGACACCCCCATCCGGGGTCGGCGGGGTCGGCGGCGGGCGTTGCCGGGCGGGCGCCCCGGGACGACGAGGAACTCGGCCAGCACGCCCGTCGGCGCGTCCCCGGGTGCCGCCTTCAACGCTGCGCCGGTGCGGACCCGCGCACCAGAGGCGTGGGTCCTTCGTTCCCCGGGCGGACGGCCTGGTGCGCCGGTGGGGACCTTCGGCCTTGGACCCGCGTGCGCCCGCGACCGTAGCGTCGAGACATGTACGAGACCCTGCCGGCTCCGACCCGGTCAGACGTGGAGCACGCGGTGGCCCTGGCCGTACGCGCGCCGTCGATCCACAACACGCAGCCGTGGCGGTGGGTGTACCGCCACGGCGTCCTCGAGCTCTCCGCGGACCGGTCCCGGCAACTGTCGGTGCTCGACCCGGACGGCCGGTCCCTGCTGCTGTCGTGCGGTGCCGCGCTGGAGCTGGCCCGGCTCGGACTGGCGGTGCGGGGATGGCGGACGGACGTGAGCCGCATGCCGGACCCCGACCGGCCGGACCTGCTGGCCCGGATCCGACCGCTGGGTCGGACCGCGGTGGACCCGGGGCTGGTGGAACGCTCGGCCGCCGCCGATCGCCGCTACAGCGACCGTCGGCCCTTCCTCGTGCAGACGGTTGCCGACCGGATGGTGGACTCGCTGGTCGCGGCGGCCGTCGACGACGAGACCTATGCGGCCGCGGTGCAGCGTGCCGACGAACGGCTCGACCTCGCGGTCGCGTTCTCCTGGGCCGACGAGGTCGAGACCGGCGACCCGGACTACCAGGCCGAGCTCGCGCACTGGACCCGGCACGCGGGTGAGGACGCTCCCGACGGGGTGCCCGCCTCGGCGATTCCGCACGCCGTGCCCGGCTCACCCCGGCACACGGAGGTGCCGGTGCGCGACTTCGAGGCCGGCGTGAGCGGTGACCAGACCCTGCCCCCGGGGATCGACGAACAGCCGCTCTACCTCGTGGTGTTCACCACCGAGGACGGCCGGGAGGCGCGCCTGCGGGCGGGCGAGGCGTACGCGCGGGTGTCGGTGGAAGCCGAGCGACTCGGGCTCGGCAGCTCGGCGATGACCCAGGCCCTCGACCTGCCGGCCATGCGCGAGCGGTTCCGCGCGCTCATGGACTGGCCGGACCACCCGCAGCTGGTCCTGCGGGTCGGCTGGCCGCAGCAGGGCCCGCGGCCGCAGCCGACCGGTCGCCGGCCACTGTCCGCGGTCCTGACCTTCGGCTAGCCCTGGCGGGACCAACGGCTCTGCCGAGCGCACCGCGGTGACGGTCCGATGGAGGTAGCACCGCGATGAGGGAGGCAGTGGATGACCGACACGAGATGGGGCGTCCTGGTTGGCGTCGACGGGTCCGAGGCGAGCTTGCGGGCCGCCGACTGGGCGGCCGCCGACGCGGCCGCGACCGGGCAGGCGGTGAGCGTCTGCTACGTCAGCGACCTCTCGCCGCTTGCGGACGTGCCGCTGCCGCCGGCGGTCCGACAGGAAGCACGGGCCTACGGGCGGCGCATGGTCGACCGCGGGCTGGTCCGGGTCCGGCAGGCGGCATCCGTCGACGCCGCCGGGCACGTCGTGGACGGCAACCCGGCGGCCGAGCTGATCCGGCGCGCCGCCGGTGCCGAGCAGGTCGTGCTCGGGTCCCGGGGCGCCGGCGGGTTCCAGCAACTCGTCCTCGGCTCGGTCGGCGCGGAGGTCGCCGCGCACGCGCCGTGCCCGGTGGTCGTCGTCCGCGGTGAGTCCCGGGACCGGCACGAGGTGGTCGTCGGCGTCGACGCGTCGGATCGCAGTCACCGCGCGCTCGAGTACGGGTTCGAGTACGCGGCCCGGCACGGCGGCCGGGTCCACGCCGTCCACGCCGTCCACGCCCGCCACGACGAGGGCGCGTCGATGCCGGTGCCGACGGTGTCCCCCCGGACCTGGACCACGGCCGACCCGCACCCGGCGGCGCGGGAGCTGCTGGCCGACGTGGTCGCCCCCTGGACGATGAAGTTCCCGACCATCGACGTCGAGACCACCGTCGTCGACGGTTCCGCCCCCTGGGCACTCATCCAGGCGTCCAAGGGCGCCGGGATGGTGGTCGTCGGCAGCCGGGGGCACGGCGGGTTCGCCGGGTTGCTGCTCGGCTCGGTGAGCCAGGCGCTGCTCCGGCACGCCGACTGCCCGGTCGCGGTCGTCCGCTGAGCACGCCGGTGCGGCCGACGGGCCGCCGGTCCCGTCGGGCGGACGAAGAGTCCGAAGTGGACAGAGACGGCAACAGACGCCCCGGCTCCGGAAGTCCGGAGCCGGGGCGTCGGTCGACCTGTCCGGCCCCGCGACCTGTCCGGCCCCGCGACCTGTCCGGCCCCGCGACCTGTCCGGCCCCGCGACCTGTCCGGCCCCGCGACCTGTCCGGCCCCGCGACCTGTCCGGCCCCGCGACCTGTCCGGCCCCGCGACCTGTCCGGCCCCGCGCGACCGGCCACGACCGAAGCGGCCAGGGACTCTCGTCCCTGGCCGCATGACGGCCGGCGGTCACTCTGCCGTGACGAGGACCTTGAGGGCCCCGCTCTTCGCGGGATCGGCGAAGACGTCGTACGCCTCGAGGAAGTCCGCCATCGGGAACCGGTGGGTGATCAGCGTCGACACGTCGAGCTGGCCGGCGGCCAGCAGCCGCAGCAGTGTCGGAGTGGTCCGGGTGTCGACAAGGCCGGTGGTGACCGTGACGTTGCGGATCCACAGCGACTCGAGGTGCAGCGTCGCCGGCTTTCCGTGCACACCGATGTTGGCGACGTGCCCGCCGGGCCGGATCAACTGGGTGCACATCTCGAAGGTGGCGGGGATGCCGACCGCCTCCAGGGCCGAGTCGGCGCCGAGGCCACCGGTCATGGCCCGCACGACCTCCAGCGGGTCGTCGGCCGCGGGGTCGATGGTCGTGGCGCCGAGCCGCTCCGCGGCCCGCCGGCGGGGCGCGGCCGGGTCGATCACGACGATCGCGGTGGGCGAGAACAGCTTCGCGGTGGTCACCGCGGCGAGCCCGATGGGACCGGCACCGACGACGACGACGGTGTCGCCCGGCTGCACGGCGCCGTTGAGGACGCCGACCTCGTAGCTGGTCGGGAGGATGTCGGTCAGCATGACGGCGTCCGAGGACGCGACGTTGTCGGGCAGCAGGTACGCCGAGGTGTCCGCGAACGGGATCCGGGCGTACTCGGCCTGCACCCCGTCGATGGTGTGGCCGAGGATCCAGCCTCCGCCGCCCAGGCACTGGCCGTACGCGCCTTCGCGGCAGTAGCGGCAGCGGCCACAGGCGGAGATGCAGGAAGCGAGGACCCGGTCGCCGGGCCGCACTGTGGTCACCGACGTCCCGGTGGCGACGACCGTGCCGACCGCCTCGTGACCGAGCACGGCACCGTCCGGCACCTCCGGTACGTCACCCTTGAGGATGTGTAGGTCGGTCCCGCAGATGGTGACCGCATCGACGCGGATGACCGCGTCGGTCGGGTCGATGATCTCGGGATCCGCCACGGACTCCCAGTCCTTCTTGCCTGCTCCGTGGTAGACGAGTGCGTGCATCGAGTCCTCCGTTGAGCGTGCGAGGTTAGGTCAATCCCCACGCTGGTGCACCGGCTGTCCCGGCAGCAGAGGCGAAAGGCCCGGCGTCGCGGACCGCTCGGCCGGCTCCGCGGAGTCCCGCTCGGACGCCGGGACCGGCTGCGACCGGACCACGGCCACCGGGCAACGGGCATGCAGCACGCAGTGCTGGCTCACCGAGCCCAGCACCAGCCCGCTGAGGTCGCCACGTCCACGCGAGCCCACGACCAGCAGGTCGGCGAAGGCCGATCGCTCGACGAGCGCCCGTGCCGGCGTGTCGGTGGTCACCACCACCCGCACGTCCAGGCCTTCGGTGTCGAGCCCGAACAGGGCCGCGGCGACCGTCTCCTCGGCCCGCGCGAGGATGTCCGCCTTCGGGTGCCGGCGGACCGAGTACGGATCGAAATGGGCCAGCTCCGGCACTCCGAGAGCGGTGACCGCGACGAGCCTGGCCCCGCGCAACCGCGCCTCGCGCACGGCGAACTCCGCGGCCGCCCGCGCCGGCGGTGACCCGTCGATCCCGACGACCACCCGTGGACCGTCCCCGTACATCCGCTGCGTCATCGCCCGCACTCCTTCTGCCTGGCGCGCCGTGCCGGCGGCCCGGCCCCTCGAGATCCACCTCCACGGTGACTCGTCGGGTCCCGATCGGACAGAGCCGTTCGTCCCGCCGCCCGCGCCGACGGACCTTCGACCCTGGCCGCACCGGCCGGAGTTCGGCGACGCTCGACCCGGAGGTGGTCACCATGGCCGAGGTCGAGATGAACCGTACGATCCCGCGGTCCACCGCCGTCGTGCAGGCAACGGTGCCGATGCAGGATCTGCCGGCGTTCCTCGCGCGCGCGTTCGCGGCCGTCGCCGATGCGCTCGCCCGGCAGGGCGTGCACGTCACCGGACCTCCGCTGGCGCTCTACCGGTCGCGCCCCCGCGACAGCGTCGACGTGGAGGCCGGCTTCCCGGTCGCCCGCGCGGTCGCGCCCGACGGCGACGTGCGGCCCGGCACCGTTCCGGGCGGGGACGCCGCCGAGACCGTCCACATCGGACCGTACGAGACCTTGGGGGACGCCTACCGGGAGCTGGCCGACTGGATGCTGCGGCACGGTCGCCACCCCACCGAGCTGAGCTGGGAGTCCTACCTGACCGGTCCGGACGACCCCGCCGGCCCGGAGACGCTCGTGGTGTGGCCGATCGCCGACGACGACCGCGTGCCGGCCGAAGCCGGCAGCTAGAGACCGGCGGGGCAGCCGGGTCCCATCGGGATGCCGGGCACGAACCGGACGGCGGCCGACGCGGGTCCACGTCACGAGGACGATCAGCGAGTCCGGGATCATCGGCGAGATGATCGTGCCCAGACGCGCCTTCCGGACGTAGCGCCGGGCCACGATGACGATGGACGAGCGGCCCGCGACGCGGGCTGCCGACCGCGGCGCTGCCGGGGCAGAGGCCGGGTCAGCGGGCGACGGCCACCGGGCAGCGCGCGCGGTGGGCGAGGATCCGGACGGTCGAGTCGCCGAGCGCGGCGGGCAGCCCGTCGGCGCGACCGCCGACGACGAGCAGGCCGCTGCCGGCGCTCACCTCGAGCAGCCGGTCCGGCGCCGGCCCCGCCAGGGCGACGCACTCGACCAGCACGCCCGGGTACGTCCGGGTCCACGGTGCGACCGCCGCCTCGACCAGCTCGGTGCCCTCCGCCCGCGAGGAGTAGGGCGGCACCTGCCCGGTCGGGTCGATGTAGGCGGTCCGGTAGAAGTGCAGCGCGCGCAGCGGAAGCCGCCGACGCCGGGCGTACTCGAAGGCGTCGCGCAGCACGAGCTGGTCCGACCCGGCGCCGGACACGTGCGCGATCACCGGACCGGCCGCGCCCGGCCGGCCGCGCACCACGACCGTGGGTCGGCACGCCCGCACGGCGACCTGTGCGGCCAGGGACCGGAACATCCGCCCGGTCCGGCCCTCTCCCAGCACGACCCGGCCCGAGTCCTGCGCGAGCCGCAACAGCGGCCGCAGCGGGTCCCGGGCGATGCCCCACGCCGTCACCGGCACCCAGGGAGCCCGCTGTGCCGCCCGCCCCACCGCGGCGTCGACCGCCGCGGGCAGGGCCGGGACCGGTTCGCCGCCGGCCGGCTGCGTCGCGGCCGGATCGGGCCGCGGCGGGCAGACGCCCAGGTAGGCGACGGTCAGCCCGCCGCCGAGCACCGCGGCCTCGTCGGTCGCCCAGTCCAGGGTCGCGGCGTCCTGGGCCGAGTCGTCCAGGACGACCAGCACGCTGTCGGTTCCGCTCATCGTCCATCTCCGATCCGGGCGGCGGTCCCGATCCGGGCGGCCGCCGCCGCAGCCGGCGAAGCAGCAGTCTGTCCAGTTCAGGCTTTCGCGTGACCACCGGCCACGGCCAGGGCCGGAGGTCCCTAGCCCGGGCAGCACCGGCCCGGCGCGCTGAGCTCGCCTCAGCCGCGATGCCGGACCGGCCGCCCACGGACCGCGGGCGACGCGGCCGGGTCGGTGCGCCGGCGGTAGTAGGCGTACGTGGCCAGCGCCAGCGCCGGGCCCCAGACCGGCGTCGGGATGACCACCGCCAGCCAGGGGGCGCCGTCGGCGACGGAGAGCGCGATCATGCTCGGCGCGGACGCGCAGAGCACCAGCGCGACCGCCGCGGCCGGGACGACCGCGGCCCGGACCGGTACCGGCCGGCCCCGCAGGTCCGGCAGCCACGCCGGCCAGACCTCGCCCCACCGCGAGATCAGCCCGAGGGTCAGCCACGCCCCGCCGAGGGCGGCAAGGCCCAGGCAGATGCCGAACACCCGGACGCCGTCGGTCAGGACGACGTCGGCGTGCGGCCCGAGTCCCTGCGGCCACGGGGTCAGCCAGGTCATCCGGATCAGCGCGTACGGGAGCGGGCACAGCGCCGCGAGGATCGTGGCGCGCCGGCCCCACCGCTGCAGTCGTTGCTGGGAACTGGCCGGGTCGCTTCCCGTTCCCGGCTCGCCGTCCGGACCGGGCCCGGCCGGGCGGCGCCCGGCCGGCACGGTCGTCGCGGTGAGCAGCAGGCCGCCGACCAGCATGAAGGCGAGCACCAGCGGGCGCAGGCCGACGCGGGCCAGGCCGTCGCGGACGTTCGCCAGTAGCTGCAGCGTCGGCTCGCCGATCTCGCCGGCGCCGATGCCGACGCCGACGGCGGTGGCCAGGAGGAGCAGCACGACCAGGTTCCGCGGGTGCCGGCGCACCCCGGCGACCAGGATCGCCACCAGGATCGGGCCGCCGAGGATCGCCAGCGCATACCCCAGAACGGCGAGCAGCTGCAGGTCGGGGACGGCGACGCCGAAGAAGGCGGCGAGCACGGCCCCGGCCGACACCAGCGCCCGCCGGCCGGCGGTGCCGCGGCGAGCCCGCGGCAGGAGTCCGGCCACCGCGGCGCCCGCCAGCCCGAGCACGAGGATCAGCAGCGCACCGGCGCCGGGCGGGACGACCGTCATCAGCGACGTTGGCCGCCCGGTGTGGTCGTCGAGGGCGTAGGCCGCCGGATCGAGCAGCCACCACAGGCCGAGCCCGGCACACAGCAGCGACCACGACCCGGCCGCGACCGGGAGCCGGGACCTCGGGCCGGCACTCAGCGCGGGCATCATGCCGGCACCTCCTCGGGCAGCGCCGGACGCCGGGCCAGCGACGGCCGGGCGGCCAGGCCCGCCGCGGCCAGGTCACGGCGGCCGAGCGGCGCGGCGACCCAGTCCAGCGCGATCCGGACCTTGCGGCCCCAGGTGGGCACCATCGCCAGGTGGTAGACGCGGTGCAGCAGCCAGGCCGGCAGGCCACGCAGCGGAACCCCGTAGATGCGGGCGACGCCCCGGTGCAGCCCGAGGCTGGCCACCGATCCGGCGTCGGCGTGCCGGTAGTCGACCAGCCGGCGGCCGCGCAGGGTGGCCACCAGGTTGCGGGCCAGCACCTTCGCCTGGCGCACCGCGTGCTGGGCGGTCGCCCCGCACATCGGCACCGGGCCGTCTCCGCCGCGCGCCGCGGCGAGGTCGGGCACCGCGGCCCCGTCACCCGCGGCCCACAGGTGTTCGGCGCCGTCCACCTGCAGCGTCGCCCGGGTACGCAGCCGGCCCCTGGGGTCGACCGGCAGACCGACGTGGGCGAGCAGCGGGTTGGCCCGGACACCGGCGGCCCAGATCACCGTGTCGGCGCCGAACCGTTCCCCGTCGGACAACTCCACCACGCCACCGGCGATCGAGACGACCTGGGTCCGCAGCCGGACCGTGACGCCGCTGCGGAGCAGCCGGGAACGGGTGTACGCGCCCAGCGCGGGCGGCAGTTCGGGAAGGATCTCGCCGTCGGCCTCGACGAGCTCGAAGCGCAGCTGGGCCGGATCGAGGCCCGGGTACCGGCGGGTGGCGTAGGCGGCGAGGTCCTGCAGCTCGGCGGCGGCCTCCACGCCGCTGTATCCGCCGCCAATCACCACGAAGGTGCAGGCGGCCGCGCGCCGCTGCGCGTCGCCGGTGTCGGCGGCCAGGGCCAGCCGGGAGAGGACGGTGTCGCGCAGCCATGCCGCCTCGGCCGCGGTGGTGAACCCGACCGCGTGCTCGGCCAGGCCGGGAACCGGCTGCATCCGGCTGACCGAGCCCGGAGCCAGCACCAGCTCGTCGTAGTCGAGCCGCGCCGCGGCGCCGTCGGGCAACCTGAGGTGCAGCTGCCGGGCGGTGCGGTCCACCGAGGTCACCCGGGCGGTGATCACCCGGGCGGTAGGCAGCGTCGTCCGCAACGGCACGGTGACGTGGTGGGCTTCGATCCGGCCGGCGGCGACCTCGGCGAGGAACGGCTGGTAGGTCATGGACAGCGCGGGGTCGACGAGGACGACCTCGGCCTCGCCGCGCCGCAGCCGGCGGCTCAGCCGTCGGGCCAGGGTGAGGCCGACGAAGCCACCGCCGACGACGACGATCCGTGGCGTACGGGTGTGGTGGCGGTCCGTCACCGGATGGACCGCCCGGGCGGAAAGAGCAGCACCGTTGGCTGCGGGCTTCGTAGTCATGCCGGTGACGGTGCCGCCGGGCTTCCCCGTGCCGCATCGGCCCCGGGGATGCGGCTGGCGCGACCACGGGAGGATGCCGCCGCGACCGTGGTCGCATGCGCCGACGGGCCGCGGCTGCCTACGCTGTCCGGGTGCCTGGTGATCGAGGCGCCGTCCTGCACTGGGTGGACGGATGGGCGCGTCGCCGACCCTGGCTGAGCGACCTGCTGCTGGCGGCGGTGCTCGCCGGGGTGCTCCTGCCGGCCTCGGCGACCTTGATCGAGGGGGGCGACGCCGGTGCCGGGTGGACGGTCGTCCTCTGGGGCCTGCTCGGGCTGATGCATGCCGCGGTTCCGTTCCGCCGGGCGGCCGCGGTCGCGGCCTTCCTGCTGCTCGCCGCGGCGCAGCTGGGGCTGGCCTTCGCGCCGTTGCTGCGCAACCCGGACGCGGTCGGGACCAGCTTTCCGGCCACCCTGCTGCCGTCGGGCCTGACCTATCTGGTGGGCGCCTACTCGGTCAGCGCGTACGGCCGCCGCCCCTGGCCGTTGCTCTCCCTCGCCGCGGGCGTCACCGGCGCGCTGCTGGTCACGGCCCGGGTCGCCGCGGCACCGGGACCGGCCGGCCTGCGGGCGGCCGACGACGTCGGAGAGCTCCTTTTCCTGGGCGGCGGGCTGCTGGCGACCGTGGTCGCGGCGTGGGCGCTGGGCCGGTTCCGGCGGCTGCGCGCCGACCAGCTCACCGCCCTGGCCGAGCGGGCGCGCCGGGCCGAAGCCGACCGCGAGCAGCGGGACCAGCGGGCCGCCGCGGACGAGCGGGCCCGCATCGCCCGGGAGCTGCACGATGTGATCGCCCACTCGGTGTCGGTGATGGTGCGCCAGGCGGAGGGCGGCCGCTACGTGTCGGCGAAGGACCCGGCAGCCGCGGCGGCCGCGCTGGCTACGATCGCGCAGACCGGACGGGAGGCGCTGACCGACATGCGGGCCCTGCTCGGCGTCCTCGACCCCGGGCGGCACCCGGCCGTGACCGACCCGCAGCCGACCCTCGACGACCTGCCGGAGCTGGTCCAGCGGCTGCGGGCCGCCGGCCAGCCCGTCCGTCTCCGGGTCCACGGCGACCCCCAGCCGCTGGACCGCGCGGCGCACCTGGCCGCCTACCGGCTCGTGCAGGAAGCGCTCACCAACGTCGTCAAGCACGCCGGGCGGGGCGTGGAGGCGGAGGTGGAACTCGACTGGACACCACGAACCCTGCGCCTGCAGGTGACCGACCAAGGGGCACCGCCCCGGGCCACCGCCGGCAGCACCGCGGACGGGCGCGGGCTGGCCGGGATGCGGGAACGCCTGCACCTGGTCGGCGGTCGACTCAGCGTGGGACCCGCCGACCCGGGCGGGTTCGCCGTCGTCGGCGAGATCCCGACCGCCGCGGGCGGCGGCGCACGAGGCGGGCAGCGATGACCGATCCCGGCATCCGGGTCGTCCTCGTCGACGACCAGGCCCTGGTCCGCACCGGACTGGCCATGATCGTCAACGCGCAGGACGACATGCGCGTGGTCGGCGAGGCAGCCGACGGATCGCAGGCTCTCGACGTCCTCGCGGTGACCCCCTGTGACGTCGTCCTGATGGACATCCGAATGCCGAGGATGGACGGCGTCGCCGCCACCCGGCGCATCCTCGACCGCTCGCCCGAGCCACCGAAGGTGCTGGCCCTGACCACCTTCGACCTCGACGAGCACGCCTTCGCCGCACTGCGCGCCGGAGCCAGCGGGTTCCTGCTCAAGGACGCACCGGCCGAGGACGTCCTCGCCGCGATCCGCACCGTGCGCGCCGGCGACGCCGTCCTCGCCCCCTCCACGACGCGGCGCCTGCTCGACCAGGTCGCCGCCGACCTGCCCACCCCCCTCGCCGAGGACGACACCCTCAGCACGCTCACCCCGCGAGAACGCGACATCATGATCGAGATCGCCCGCGGGGCCAGCAACGCCGAGATCGCCGCCCGGCTCTACCTCGCCGAGGCCACCGTCAAGACCCACGTCGGCCACATCCTGGCCAAACTCGGGCTGCGCGACCGCGTGCACATCGTCATCCGCGCCTACGAGAGCGGCCTGGTCCGCCGCGCCGGCTGACCGACCCCCGGCCTCTCCGGGCGGGCCCCGGTCGTCGAGCCCGCCAGCTGCCGGCCGGCCGGGTCCGCGCCCCGTTCCACGTCGTCGAACAGCGCCGCGGCGCGCGTCGCCGTGTCCTTCGCCCATGCGCCGGTGCTCACCAGCCCGAGCGCCAGGATGCCGAGGCCGAGGCCGAAGACCAGCCACCACACGCCGCGCGCGGCGTCGGTGAACGCGGTCCCGTTCCGGACCGACCCCAGGATCGTGCCGGCGATCGCGACGCCCAGGGTGGTGCCGGTCTGCCGGCCGGCGGAGGCCACCGAGGTGGCCACCCCGGCCATCGAGCGGGGCATGCCCGGAGACCGCCGTGTTGGTGATCGGCGGGTTGACGGTGCCCTGGAAGACGCCGAACAGCAGGTAGACGGCGAGCACGAGCAGGCAGCGGGGTGGCCGGCTCGAAGGACACCGACAGCGACGCCGCCCAGGGCCAGCGCGGTGCCGGAGACCACCAGCGGCAGCCGGGGACCGCGCGCACCGACCAGCCGGCCGGTGTACGGGGACAGCAACGCGATCAGCGCGCCCGACCGGCAGCAGGCGAGCCCGGCCTCCAGCGCCGACATGCCGCGCACGTCCTGCAGGTACAGCGTGGTCACGAACAGGAACGCGCCGAAGCCGCAGAGCGCGAACAGCGCCATCAGGATCGCCGAGCTGAACGGCACGCTGCGGAACAGGCGCAGCTCCAGCAGCGGGTCGGCCCGGCGCGGCTCGTAGCGCGAGGATGCCCACCGCGCCCAGCACCGCGACGCCGAGCAGGCCGAGGATCGATCGGCGAGGTCCAGCCCTTCCGGTTGGACTCGATGATCGCGTAGACGACGCTGCCCAGGGCCAGGATCACCAGGAGCTGCCCGACCGGGTCGAACCGGCGCGCCCGGGGCGCCCGGGACTCGGGCACGAACAGCGCGGTGCAGCACGATCGCGACGACCACGATCGGCACGTTGATCCAGAAGATGGAGCGCCAGCCGAGCCCGTCGACCAGGGCGCCGCCGAGGATCGGTCCCAGCGCGAGCGAGAGGCCGGACATCGAGCCGAACACACCGATCGCCCTGGCCCGCTCGGCCGGCATCGGTGAACGTGTCGGCGATGATCGCCATCGCCACCGGGTTGAGCATGGTGCCGCCGACGGCCTGCACGGCGCGCGCCGCGATCAGCCAGCCGATGCTCGGCGCCAGGCCGCAGAGCAGCGAGCCGACCCCGAAGGCGAGCAGGCCGATCTGGAAGATGCGCCGGCGGCCGACCCGGTCGGCGGTGGAGCCGGCCAGCAGCAGGAAGCTGGCCAGCACCAGCGTGTAGGCGTCGACGGTCCATTGCAGGCCGGACACCGAGGCGTGCAGGTCGCGTCGGATCGTGGGCAGGGCGACGTTGACGATGGAGATGTCCATCACCACGACGATCATGCTGGCGCAGCAGATCGCGAGCACCAACGATCGTCGGCGACGGCTGAGCTCGGTCATCTGCGTCCCCTCAGGCACGGGTCGGCGATCTCCGGTCCGTTCCGACGGTAGAATTTAGAGCGTGCTCGAGGTCAAGCAGCGTCAGCCGGTCGCACCGCCCGGGCCCCGTCGCTCCGCCGACGAGCCGGGCATCTCCATCGCGGAGGCAGCCCGACGCACCGGGCTCAGCGTCCATACGCTGCGCTACTACGAGCGCGCTGGTCTGGTCATCACCGACGTCGGCCGCACCGGGGGCGGCCGGCGGCGCTACCGGCAGCTCGACCTGGACTGGATCCTCGTGTGCACCAAGCTGCGGGCCACCGGCATGCCGATCAAGACGATCCGGCGCTACGCCGAGCTGGTGGCCGAGGGCCACGGCAACGAACAGCAGCGGCTGGCGCTCATGCGGGCCCACCGGGCCGACGTCACCGCCAAGATCGCCGAGTTGCGGCAGAACCTCGATCTCATCGACCACAAGATCGACGTCTACCGCGGTCGACTCGCCGCGGGTGACGCCGACCGGGTGTGGGCGCCCGACAGCGGGGCGGCGGCCGGCTGAGGTCCGCACCACCATCGCGACACGGCAGGAGCGGCACATGTCATTCGCCCGGCGACGGCTGCCCGGCTGCACCGTCTACGCGCTCTGCGACGGCGTCGGGCCCTTCTTCTTGCCGCGGGCCGAGGCGTTCCCGGCCGCGAGCGCCGACCTGTGGGCGAGCGCCGATCGGCTCGACCCTGCCGCCGTGGGGGCGGACGGGGCATGGATCCTGCACTTCCACTGCTACGCGATCCGCTTCGACACCGGTCGCACCGTTCTCGTCGACGCCGGCATCGGGCCCGCCGACGCTGCCGGCCGGAGATGGACACCGGTGCCGGGCCGGCTGCCCGAGCAGCTGGCGCTGGCGGGTATCGAGCCGTCCACAGTGGACGCGGTGGTGCTCACCCACCTGCACACGGACCACATCGGCTGGGCCGCCCACGGGCTGTTCCCGAACGCCCGCCACGTGCTGCAGCGAGCCGATCTCGACACGCTCGGGCAGTCCCTGATCGAGGTCCTGGTCGACCCGCTCCGGGACACCGGCCGGCTGCAGGTGGTGGACGGTGACCTGACCCTCCTGCCGGACCTGCAGCTCCGGCACACGCCGGGCCACACGCCCGGCCACCAGATCGTGCTGCTGCGCTCCCCGGACGAGACGGTCGCCCTGACCGGAGACCTGCTGCTGCACGCGCTGCACCTGATCGACCCGGCGGTGGCGTACCGCTACGACACCGACCCGGCAACGGCCCGAGACTCGCGACGGGCGGTCGTCGACGAGCTGAGCGACGGGCGCAGCACCATCGCCGGCGCGCACCCCACCCAACCCTTCCACCCGGTCCCCGCGCGGCGCTGACCGCCGCGCCGCCGGTCGCGGGCCGCCGGCACCGGACGGAGATGGCACCGGGTATTAATCCACCGCCGGAAGCTGCCGATGCACCGACGGTCAGCGTTTTGCCGGTCGGCTGGCGACGGACCTCGTCGTCACAAGGGTGTCCGATATGCGGGAGTACCCGGGCAACGCCCGAGATCGTGGTTTCACGCTCGTCGAGCTGCTCATCGTCATCGTGGTCCTCGGCGTCCTGAGCACCATCGTGGTGGTCGGCGTCGCCAAGTTCCGGTCGGACGCCGCCGCCGCGGCGTGCGAGGCGGACGTCAAGGTGGTCAACGACGCGGCAGACGCGTACCTCGCCGCGATGGACCGGTATCCCACCTCGGTGACGGAACTGACCACACGGGGATATCTGCGCGCTGCACCGTCTGGTTCGTACACGTTCGACCCGGCCACCACCACGGCGATCCGGACTCCCGCCTGCGGCGGCTCCGGCACGCCGGCGACGATCACCTCCGCCGCGACACCCGCCACGACGGCGGCGCCCAGCGCGACGGCGGCACCGACCACGACCGAGGCGCCGACCACGACCGCGGTGCCGACCACGACCGCGGTGCCGACCACGACCGCGGTGCCGGCCAGCACGTCGCCCGCGGCCGTGCCGCCGGTCGCGCTGGCCGCCGCCGACTGGAAGGTCCTGGTCGGCTTGGCCACCGTGGCCGGCACGACCGTCGACGTGCCGGACCGGGGCGGCGCCAGGCTGGTCTCCCTGCGGACGGCGACGGACACCGACATGGTCGTGACGACCACCGCCACCCTGCGCGCCGGCTCCCTCGGCGGGTACGGCGTCTGGGTCCGGTCCGCCATGCAGGCCACCGGCGGCGCCGCCGGCTACGTCCTGCAGTACGACGTGGGCTACGGCAACTCCTTCGTCCTGCGGTACTGGTATCTGGGCAAGGAGTGCACCGTGCCCCTCAAGGTCACCAAGATGGCGTCGGGCATCGACCTCTACGGTGCGCACACGCTGGTCGTGGCCGTCCAGGGCGACTCCCTCCGGGCCGTGCTGGACGGTGCGCCCGTGCTGGAGGTCGCCAGCCTCACCGCCGCGGTCGCCGCCTCGACCTGCGGCTTCCCCGCCCCCACCGGCAACGAGATCGGGCTGCGCGCCTGGGGCACCGGCACCTCCGTCCTCTTCGCCGGCACCACCCTGGGCTGACGGCCGACGATCGCCGGGGGACCGGCCGGCCGGGCGGTGCCGTCTGACCGGGCCGTGCCGGTCCCGGCCGGCCCGTGCCGGCCCTGGCGCCGCAGGCGCCCGCCGCCCTCTAGTGCAGGGCGACCTTGAGAACGATCATGACGAGTCCGAGCCCGCCACCGACCAGCGCGGACGCCAGCAGCCGCAGGCCGGACAGGCCGCCACGCCGGCCGGCCATCCAGCCGAAGGCGAACAGGAGCACGGTCGTGAAAGCCAACGCGCTCAGCACGGCGACCGCCCGGCTCGCCCCGAACAACCAGGCCAGCAGGAGCACGAGCAGGGGAGCATAGGAGGCCTCGACCATCGGCCAACCCTCGCGCAAGGACGCCCGTATCTGGCGTGCGCTGCTGGCGCGGCCGGCCAGCCGGGCGGCGAGGACGGCGGCGTACTGCTCCGCGACCCAATAGACGAAGACGGTCACCAGCACGGCGACGGCCACCTGAAGCAGCGGCAGCCCGGGCCCGGCCGACGCCATCACTCCCGAGCTGACGATCAGGCCGTAGATTGCCGGGGCGACGAGGGCGATCCTGAGCCGCTCCAGGCCGATCCTGCGGTTCCCCCGCACCGGGTCTCCTTCCCCGTGCGGCAGCGCGGGCGCCACACCCCGACATCCTCCCGGCGCTGACGGGCGGGAATCTTCACCCAGCAGGGGTGAGAACTCGACCGTGCGCGCGGTCTACGGTTCGGCCACATTCGCCGAGATCGACGCGCCGTGGGTCCGCCGCGGTGGCGGACGACCGGGCGCGCCGGGAGGAGCAGGCACGTGGTACTGGCAGCAGGGGACTATCCGTTCCTCGACGTGTTCTGGACGATGCTCGTGTTCTTCGCCTGGGTGATCTGGTTCTGGCTGCTGATCACCGTCTTCGCCGACCTGTTCCGCCGGCGTGACATCTCCGGCTGGGCGAAGGCCGGCTGGCTGATCTTCGTGATCGTGCTGCCGTACCTCGGTGTGTTCATCTACCTGATCACGCAGAGCCGGCACATGGCCGAGCGCAACATCAAGGACGCGCAAGCGGCTCAGGCGCAGTTCGACGAGCACGTCAAGTCGGTGGCCGGTGGCGGCGCCGCGACCGAGATCGCGAAGGCGAAGGAGCTGCTGGACACCGGCGCGATCTCGCAGTCCGAGTACGACGCCATCAAGCAGAAGGCGCTGGCCTAGGACTCGAGCCGGGGGCGGCGGACAGCCGACACCACGAAGGATCGTGGGCTGTCCGCCGGCACGGTCGTCCTGAGCACCGACCGGGGAGGAGGTGTCAGGCATGGCGGGCAACGTGTCCCCGCCGTCCGTCGCAGCCGCCGCCGGGTCGGGCACGGTCCTGCTCACGTTGTCGTCGGGCC
This sequence comes from uncultured Actinomycetota bacterium, assembly GCA_963803135.1. Classification (GTDB taxonomy): domain Bacteria; phylum Actinomycetota; class Actinomycetes; order Mycobacteriales; family CADCTP01; genus CADCTP01. The sequence goes on from CAWDLH010000003.1 coordinate 818,270, forward strand.
AGTTCCTCATGGCGCTCGACAGCTCAGTCATGAACGTGTCGATCGCGACGGTGGCCAGCGACCTCGGCACCACGGTCACCGGCATCCAGACCGCGATCACCATGTACATGCTGGTCATGGCGTCGCTGATGATCACCGGAGGGAAGCTCGGCCAGATCCTCGGCCGCAAGCGCGCGTTCGCGCTCGGCTGCGTCATCTACGGCGCCGGGTCGCTCGTCACCGCGCTGGCCCCGAACCTGACCGTGCTGCTGCTGGGTTGGTCGCTGCTGGAAGGCATCGGCGCCGCCCTGATCATGCCGGCGATCGTCGCGCTGGTGGCGTCGAACTTCGGTCGGGCCGACCGCCCGCGGGCCTACGGTCTGGTCGCGGCGTCCGGCGCGATCGCCGTGGCCGTCGGGCCGCTGATCGGTGGTCTCCTGACCACGTACGCCTCGTGGCGGTGGGTGTTCGCCGGCGAGGTGTTGATCGTCCTGGCGATCCTGGCCTTGGCCAGGCGGATGCAGGACGTGCCGGCCGATCCCGGCGCGCGCCTGGACCTGGTCGGCACGGCGCTGTCGGCGCTCGGGCTCGGCCTCGTCGTGTTCGGGGTGCTCCGGGCCGGGGCCTGGGGCTTCGTCGACCCGAAGCCGGGCGCTCCGGCCTGGCTCGGCCTGTCCCCGGTGATCTGGCTCGTCATCGGGGGCGGCGTCGTGCTGCTCGGCTTCCTCAGCTGGGAGCGACGGCGTCTGGACCGTGGGGCCGCGGCGCTGATCGACCCCGCGATCCTGGCCAACAAGCTCCTCCGTGGCGGCCTGACCTCGTTCTTCTTCCAGTACCTGCTGCAGGCGGGCGTGTTCTTCGCGGTGCCGCTGTTCCTCTCGGTCGCGCTCGGGCTGTCGGCGATCCAGACCGGTCTGCGAATCCTCCCGCTCTCGATCGCCCTGCTGGTCACCGCGGTCGGGGTGCCGAAGCTCTTCCCGCGCGTGTCGCCCCGGCGGGTGGTGAGGCTGGGCTTCCTGGCCCTGTTCGCCGGCATCGTGACGCTGCTGGCGGGGCTCGAGATCGGCGTCGGACCCGAGGTGGTCACGTGGCCGATGCTGATCGCCGGGCTCGGCATCGGGGCCTTGGCGTCCCAGCTCGGCAGCGTCACGGTGTCCGCCGTGCCGGACGACCAGGCCGCCGAGGTGGGCGGGCTGCAGAACACCATCACCTTCCTCGGAGCCGCCATCGGCACCGCGCTGGCCGGGGCCGTCCTGATCTCGGCCCTCACCACCTCGTTCTTCACCGGCATCCAGGACAACCCGGCCGTACCGGACAGCCTCTCCGCGCGCGCTCAGGTGGAGCTGGCCGGCGGTGTGCCGTTCGTCTCGGACGACCAGCTGACCAGTGCCCTCGCGGATGCCGGCGTGGCGGAGACGACGGCGGCGGCGATCGTCGACCAGAACGAGCAGGCGCGGCTCGACGGTCTCCGGGCGGCCCTGGCCGTGCTCGCCGTGATCGCCCTGCTCGCGCTGTTCCTCACCTGGGGCATCCCCACCCGGCAGCCGAGCGCAGAGCCGTGACCGCATCGCGACCCACCCGCCGCGGTGGAAGAGGAGCGCCGATGTTCGAGGAGTCGTGGCCGGACCGGCACGGCGTGCCGGACGCCCAGCTGGCCGAGCGGACGGCCGGCTACCGGCGGCTGCGGGAGCAGATCGAGCGCGGCGTCGCGCCGCTGGCGACCTCCGTCGACGGCTTCTCGTTCGAGTTCCAGGCATCACTGCACGACCTCAGGCTCAGGCGGGGCGGGTACGTGATGCTGGACGCGGACGGCCGGGCCCGGCTGGGTCAGATCACCGACCTGGGGGCGGCATCGGAGACGGCGGCCGGCGAGGCGGTCGCTGCCGCCGGAGTGGGGATCCTGGTCCGGTTGGCCCGGGGCTCCGGCGTGGTCCTCGATGCCGACGACAGCCCGTTCCACGACGCCACGGTCCGGCCGGCGGAGCCCGACGAGGTCGGTTCGTGGTTCGTCCGGACCCGGCCGCGGCGGGCCGGGCTCACGATCGGCGAGCTGCTACTGGCTCCCGGCGTGCCGGCGATGCTCGACGGCGGTGGACTCGACCGGCACTCGTTCATGTGCGGGCAGTCGGGATCGGGCAAGACCTATTCGTTGGGCCTGCTGCTCGAACGGGTGCTTGCCGAGACGAGCCTGCGCGTGGTCGTACTCGACCCCAACTCCGACTACATCGGGCTCGGGCGGCTGCGTGACGGCGCTGACCCCACCCTGGCGGCCCGGTATGCCGCGGTCGCGGCCGGCGTCGCGGTGTGGCGGGACGACCCGCCCGCGGATCACCTGCTGCGGCTGCGCTTCGCCGATCTGAACCCGGCGGTGCAGGCGGCCGTCCTCGGTCTCGACCCGATCCGGGACCGGGAGGAGTACGCGGCCCTCACCGACCTGCTCCGGGTACGGCCGGCCGGCGAGCCGCTGATCAGCAGCATCGAGCAGCTGGTGGAGGCCGGGTCCCCGGCGGTGCGCCAGCTCGGCCTGCGGGCCGTCAACCTCGGGTTGCTCGGGTGGAACGTGTGGAGCCACGAGCTGCCCTCCCTGGTCGACGAGCTGCGCAACCCCACCGCCCGCTGCACGGTGGTCGACCTGGGATCGCTGGACACGATGCAGGAGCAGCGGCTCGTCGCCGAGGCCGTCCTGTCGACTCTCTGGGCGTCCAGGTTGTCCCGCCAGCCGTGCCTCGTCGTCATCGACGAGGCCCACAACATCTGCCCGGCGGAGCCTGCGGACGAGGTGAGCCGCCTGTCCGCGGAGCGGGCGGTCCAGATCGCCGCCGAAGGACGCAAGTACGGCCTGTACCTGCTGACCTCGACGCAGCGACCGCACAAGGTGCACGAGAACGTCGTCTCCCAGTGCGACAACCTGCTGCTCATGAGAGTGAACTCGCAGGCCGACCTGGCCGATCTGAGCCGGCTGTTCTCCTTCGTTCCACCGGGCCTCATGGCCGGCGCGTCATCCTTCCGGATCGGTCAGGCTCTGGTGGCCGGCAAGCTGCTGCCGCAGGCGGCGTACGTCCAGATGGGGGCACGCGTGTCCGAGGAGGGTGGCGCCGACGTTCCGGCCACCTGGGCGATGACCGCGACCCCCTGACCGGCCAGGGAGCATGCGATCTTCCCGCGTCCGTGGCGGGCGTCGAGGGCCACCACAGGGCTCGCCCAGGCGAGCCCGCGCTGGATGCTCCAGCGGGGGAGGGCCGGCGGAGCGTTGCCCCATCGGGCCGAATTGGTCCGCGCCCCCGCCCGGGCGGGCCGGTGGAGGGATGCTGGGCCGTGTCGCTGTCGAGCGGCGCGAGGATGCGGTGCGGAGGAGACGGTGATGCCACCTCAGGAGCGCTTCTCGCCGTCGCGGCACGGTTTCCCGTTCAGCAATGCGTGGCCGTCGGAGCCGGCCGTGTCGCTGGCTTCGCCATTCGGCCAGATCAACGTCGGCAACGCGGATGCCGGCCTCTGCGGGGGGATGGTCTTCGCCGTCCTCGACTATTGGCAGGCGGCGGTCGCTCCTCCGGACGTCCGGCCGGCTCCGGGGGAGCCGCTCTACGGATACATCGTGCGGCGGCTGGTCGATTCGTGGCACCTGCCGACCGGCGTCGCACAGTATTTCCAGTGGATGAACCTGCCCGACGGCGATACCGGCTTCGACGCGTTCGGTCGGCACGTCGTCATCGACCGCGGCCTCGCGTGGCGCACCGTCCGGGTGCAATGGCCGCAGATCAAGGCGGACCTCGACCGGGGCACACCGGCCGCGCTCGGGCTGGTGACGGTGGCGTCGTCCCGGCCGGCCGACCTCGGGCTGAATCACCAGGTATTGGCGTACGACTACGACCGGTCGGACGCCGAGGTCAGCGTGCGCGTCTACGACCCCAACCGCGGGCAGCGGGACGACGTCTGGATCCGCTTCGACACCGCGACGCCCGAGAAACCCATCACCTTCACCCACGACCTCGGCATGAGCCATCCGGTCCGCGGCTTCTTCCGCACCGCCTACGCCCCGTCCACACCTCCGGCCGTCAACCCATAGCATGCGTCGCCGTCGCGTACCGCGGGCATTGCCGGATATGGCCGGGCCGGGCGATCTCGACCGCGAGGTCTCCGGCCGGCCGGCCGGCGAGACCGCGGGCCAGCCCGGCACCGTCGCGTTGACCGTGCAACACGAGGGTGACGTGCAGTCGATCGCGTTCAGCCCGGACAGCACCCGCTTCGCCACCGGCGGCGGTGTGGCCGCAGTGACGCCGCGCAGAAAGTCAGGCGGAAATCAGGGCAAGCCGGTGCATCGGCCCGGCTGAGCTGAAGTCCGCTATTCCGCCCGTATTCACCCGACCTCGGGTCTCGCGGGTGGTCGGGAATTCGCGGCACCGGCCGCAGGGAATTCGACGTGATTCGCCTCCCCCGGCGTGACCGATCGCTGTACTGTCCGGCACTGACAACCGCGCCGCAAGGGCGAGGCGACGCACCTGGGGAAGGTCGCGATGTCAGCCATCGACGACAAGCGGAACCAACTGCCGTTTCTCGGAGCACCGGTGGACGAGGGCGCGGGCAGCGCGGAGATGGATCTCGGGGACCGGCGTGGTCGGGCGCGCGACTACGAGCACGGATCGATCTACTTCACCCCCGAGACCGGTGCCCACGAGGTGCACGGCGACATAAGAGTTAAGTGGGCGCAAAAGGGAGGGCACCGCGGGTTCCTTGGTTATCCGAGGACCGACGAGACCGGCACCCCTGACGGGCACGGCCGGTTCAACCATTTCGAGCGTGGATCGATCTACTGGACACCGGAGATCGGGGCCCACGAGGTACACGGCGCGATCCTGGGCCTCTGGTCCGGCATGGGCTTCGAACGGTCCCGACTGGGCTTCCCGACCAGCGACGAGATGGATATGCCGGGCGGGCGGATCAGCCGCTTCCAGCACGGCGAGATCCGTTGGACCCCGACCGGAGGACCGAAGGCGGCCATCTTCAGTGGATTCGGGGATGACAACGTCGGAGTCCCGGCGGACAACTGATGGTGCATCCGATCCTTGCCAAAGCGTCGGCCGGACCGATGGGTCGGTGACGTGTGTTGCGTCCGAGGCGTCTGATCGGCATGCTCGGTTCCAGTCCGCGGATCCGTGCTGGTCGGCGTGGGAGCGGCTGTTGTCGGGGGTGGTGTCGGTGACGGCGACGACGGTGCCGGCCCGGGCGGTGACGCAGGCGCCGCTCTCGTACCGCAAGAACGTCGATCGGCTCCGCGGCCCCCAGCTGGAGGCGCTGCGGCAGGCGTATTCGATGTCGATGGCTCTGACCGACGAGCGGGGCTTCGAGTTCTGGGCCGGGCTGCACGGCCTACCGCTGCCGATGTACTGCGAGCATCACACCGACCTGTTCCTGCCCTGGCACCGCGCTTACCTGTACTTCTTCGAGCTCAGCCTCAAGGACCTGCTGCCGACGGTCACCCTGCCCTGGTGGGACTGGACCTCGCTCGCGGCGCACCATGGAGGTCTGCCGTCCAGCTATACCGAGCAGGACGGCGCCGGCGCAGAGTCGAACCCGTTGGCCGGCGGGCCGATCAGCGCTGAGGCCCGCCGCCAGGGGGCGGCCGCGGGCCTGCCGGCGCCGGAACGCACCGTTCGCTCTCCGGACGACCCGGGCATGCTCCCTACGCGCCAGCACATCGTCGACCTCCTCGACCTCGGCGACTTCCTGGATTTCTCCCAGCAGCTGGAGCAGGTGCACGACCAGGTGCACGTGTGGGTCGGCGGCACCGTCGCCGAGATCCCGTACGCCGCGTACGACCCGATCTTCTGGGCACACCACTCCATGATCGACCGGTTGTGGCGGTTGTGGCAGCTGCGCCACCCGACGGCGGGTGTGCCGAGCTCGCTGCTGCGGATGGCACTGCGGCCGTTCCCGATCACGGTCGCCGACACGCTGAGCACGACGAGCCTCGGCTACGACTACGCGGTGTTCTCCTCCCGCACCGTGCTCGGAGCGCAGCCGTGACCGCGGTCGAGCTGGACCTCGAGCTTCCCCCGTCGGAGCAAGTGCAGCCGTTCAGCCGTGCGGACCTGACCTTCTACGGTCTCGACCACAGTGGACCGTCGTTCACCGTGCACGTCTACTTCGACGCACCCGGCGCCAGCGCGGACACGCCGCGGACCGCGGAGGCCGGGTACGTCGGCTCATTCGCCGTATTCGGCCACGGCGGCTGCTTCGGCGACGAGGGACACTGTGACGTGCGCGGCCCCGTCTCCGCATTCGACCGGCGACCACCGCACCAACTCGTCCCGGTCACCCGTGTGCTCGTCGCAACCGATGCCGTCCGGCGGTCAGTCGCGACCGGAGCGGACACCGTCCATGTCACCGCGGTCGCCGAGGTCCGCAAGTCGACGTTGGCTGATCCGCAGACCGCCGGCGACGTCCTCGTGGTCGACCAGGTCGCTCTGCACGCCTACCTCTGACCTACCGCTGACCCGGCCCGGCATGCGGACTCGGCCGGGCCGGCGCCACCCATGTCACGGCGTGGGCACTGTCGGCCGCAGCGCGGCCCAGGTGCGCGGTCCGACCACGCCGTCGACGACGAGCCGGGACGCGGACTGGAACGACCGCACCGCGGCATCGGTCCTCGGCCCGAACGGGCCGCGCCCGGCCGTGTAGCCGACACCGGTCCGGGCCAGCGCCTCCTGCACGGCCCACACCGACGGTCCGGAGGCCGAGCCGCGCTGCAGGGTCCGACCTGGGTACGGCATGGGCGACCCGGGGGGGCGGACCCTGCGGGCCGGTGCCCCCGCCGCGCACCAGCGCGGCGGCCGTCTCCGGCGTGCCGAGGAACTCGAAGTGCATGAAGTCCTTGCGGCCGCGGTAGTCGCCGCCCCAGCGGAAGCCGTAGCGGGCGGCGATGGCGCTGGCGTACGACCCGATCGTGTGACTCGCATCCGGATCGGAGGTCATGGGGTTGCGCGGAACGTCCAGGTCGACCGCGAGACCCCAGCTGTGGTTGCTCGGCCGGCTGCTGCCCCGGATCGCGCGGTTGTCGAAACCCCAGCACCAGCCGACGTGGAAGGGGTCGTGGCGCTCCTCGAGGTCGGCCACCAGCCGCTGGACGAGCGGCGCGATCTCCAGCCGTACGGGCAGGCGCAGGTGGTTGTGCCCGCAGATCGGCGTCACGATCCGGTCCGTCCGCGGGTGGCTCCGGTGGGGACTGGACCGACGACTCCGGTGGGGACGGGACGGACGGCTCCGGCGGGGACGCGACCGACGACTCCGGTGGGGACGGGACCGACGACTCCGGTGGGGACGGGACCGACGACTCCGGTGGGGACGGGACGGACGGCTCGGGTGGGGACGGGACGGACGGCTCCGGCGGGGACGGGACGGACGGCTCCGGCGGGGATGCGACCGACGACTCGGGTGGGGATGCGACGGACGGCTCCGGTGGGGACGGGACGGACGGCTCCGGCGGGGATGCGACCGACGGCTCGGGTGGAGAGGCGACGGGCGGCTCTGGTGGGGACGGCAGCGACGGCTCGACCGACGGTGAGGCTGGCGACGGGGGGATCGGGTCCCCGACGGCGGATCCGGGTCCGCCGTACCTGATCGTCGACCAGTTCCCCGGCGACGGCGGCGCCCGGCCCCCGTGGGAGACGCTCGTCTCGACCGCCGGCTACTGCGGGGTGATCCTCAAGGCCTGGGAGGGCAAGCAGTACAACGACGGCGGCTGGTTCGCCGCCAACTGGCCGGCCGTCCGGGACGCCGGCGGCGACCGGTACGGGTGAGTTGGTTCCGCGGCGCGTACCTGTTCCTCCGGTTCGCCGCCGACGGCGCCGCGCAGGCCGATGCGTACCTCGCGGCGGTGGACCGCGCCGGGGGTTGGGACCGCGGCGACATCGTCCCGATCATCGACGTCGAGCTCGGCAAGGCGACGGACCCGAGGAACTTGAACGCCAAGGCGTCCGCGCAGCAGATCGTCGCCTGCGCGACCGGTTGCGCCGAGCGGATCAAGAGCGTGACCGGCAACCGCGTGATGCTCTACGGCCGGGGGGCGATGCGCGACCGCGGCATCACCAGCCACATGGGCTGCGACCTGGTGTGGAACCCGAGCTACACGGCGAAGATGGTGACCAACGGCTTGCAGACCTGGGGGCTGGAGGACATCGCGCTGTGGCAGTACTGCGGGGACAACAGCTCCGCGCTGCCGAACTACCCGCACTCGGTGCCCGGGTTCAACAAGATCGACATCAGTGTGTACATCCGCGGCGCACAGAAGCCGACCTTGGAGATGATGCGAACCAGCCTGCTGCGGTGAGTCGGCCACCGCGATGGGCGGCGCGGGGGGACGATCCGCGCCGTCGCAGGGAGGTGCCGCGGCGCCTGGAGTCGAGCGGAGGCTGCCCGGGTACGTGACTGCCGTTGGTTGAGCGGCAAGCGTGCCGGTGCCCGCCGTCCTGAGCGCGACACATACTTCCGGCCTGCGGTGCACCGGAGTTCTTACCTCAGGCAAGAACTCCGGCGCACCGGAACGGCTGTCCCCGTTCGTACGCACGGTGGAGACGGCCTCGGGCGCGGTGGTCACTCGCCGGTCGTGCCGTCGATGAGCTCCCGGATGAGTCGGCGTGGCCGTTGTGGCGGGCGTACTCCTGGATCTGCCCGAGCATCACCCAGCGGATGTCGATCGTGCTGCCGCGCCTGGTGACGATCGTGGCGTCCGGGTCGACATCGGCGGTGATCGCCCGGGCCCGTTCGCACAGGGCCACGTAGCGGTCGACGTCGGGCTGCAGGCTCCCGAGCCGGCCGCGGACTCGTCGCCGGTGTGCAGCGCTCCGTAGCCGGCGCCCACCTTCACGGCGACCGGACGCCACGATCTCACCGGCGCGCCAGGTCTCGGTTCGGGCGCTTTCGCTCGCGCCTCACGCCGGAACGTGATCTGCTGGGTTGTCAGCCGTAGGAGGCGGTCATGCGGCAGGTCGAAGTCATGTTGCACGGTCATCGGGTGGTTTGCCGGGTGGCCGGTGACCCTGGGCTACCGGTCATTCTGCTGGTCCACGGGATCACCTGCAGCAGCGCAACCTGGGATCCGATCATGCCGGCGCTGGCCGAGCACGCCCATGTCATCGCCCCGGACCTGCTCGGCCACGGCGAGTCGGACAAGCCGCGCACCGACTACTCGCTGGGCGCGTTCGCCAGCCTGCTGCGCGACCTGCTGGAGTGCCTGGGTCACGAGCGCGTGACCGTCGTCGGCCACTCACTCGGCGGCGGCGTGGCCATGCAGTTCGCCTACCAGTATTTCGAGTACTGCGAGCGGCTGGCCTTGGTCTCCAGCGGCGGCCTGGGCCGGGAGGTGAGCTTGGCGCTGCGGGCAGCGACGCTGCCGGGCGCGGAGTTGGTGCTTCCGCTGATCGCCCACCGGCGCGTGCGCGACGCTGGGGTGGCGGCGGCCCGGCTGCTGCGCTGGCTGCCGATGCGGCCGGGCCCGTCGATGGCAGAGGTGTTCCGCGGCTATGCCACCCTGGCGGACAGCCCGGCGCGGGAGGCCTTCGTACACACCCTGCGCAGCGTCGTCGAGCCCGGCGGCCAGCGGGTTGCCGCGGCCGACCGGTTCTATCTGGCCGAGGGGCGCCCGGTCCTCATCATGTGGGGCAAGCGGGATACCGTGATTCCGGTGGCTCACGCCCACGCGGCCCACGCGGCCATCCCAGGGAGCACGCTGGAAGTCTTCGAGCGGGCCCACCACTTCCCGCACCTGGACGAACCCGACCGATTCGCCCAGGTGCTGCTCGAATTCCTCGACTCGACCGAACCGGCTCCGATCGACCGTGCACTGCTGCGGGCCCGGATGACCAGCCACGGCCTGCGGGAGCGACAGATGCGGGTGGTGAAGGACGAGCCCTCGCCCCGGCCGACCGGGATCGCGGCCTCCACGGCTGCGTACCCGCCGAGAGCTGTGATGTAGCCACGTCAGGTGCCCGAGCAGTGGCCGAGCTGCAGGCGTCTGGAGCCAGGCTCTCGGGTGCGACTACTACGGCGGCGGAGCGGGGCCGTTGACCAGGGCCTGACTGTTGAACGCAAGGAGCACCTCGACGTTCTCGACATCGGGCCAGGCAACCCGCACCGTGCCACACGTGTTGCGGACCGCCAGCCCGTCCTGGTCGGCCACCAACCCGAGCGGCCAGCGACCCGCTCCCGAAAGCCCCTGCGCGCCAAGCTCGACCCCTGTCCCGCGCCGCGTCCGAGCGGTCATCGGGCCGCACCCGGGCGGCAGCCCAGCGACGCCGGCCCGCGCGCGTCCGCCGACTGGACACCTAATCGTCCTATGCCTAGGGTATCTAGGTATGGCGGGCGCGTACGTGAAGGGGACCCTGGACCTGATGTTGATGGGTGTTCTCCGGCGTGGTCCGGCGCACGGGTACGCGATCATCGCGTCCCTGCGCGAGGGCAGCGACGGCGAATTCGACCTGGCCGAGGGCACGATCTACCCGGCGTTGCACCGGCTCGAGCGCGCCGGCCTGGTCGGGAGTTCGGTCCAGGTTGCCCAGGGACGGCGGCGGCGGACGTACGCGCTGACGGCGCGCGGGCGCAAGGAGTTCGTGACGCAGCGGCGGGAGTGGCAGGGGTTCGTGGCGAACATGCAGGCGGTGCTGGCATGACGGGGATGGACGGCACGACACCGATCGAGGACTACCTCGACGAGCTGCTGCGCCGCACGCACGCGGACCCGCGCACGACCCGCCGCCTGCTGGACGAGGCGAACGACCACCTCCGCACCGCCGCCGCGGAACTCGAGGCCACGGGCATGCCGCGCGTCGACGCCGAACGGGAGGTTCTGCGGCGCTTCGGGCCGCCGGCCGAACTGGTGCGCGGCTCCTGGCGTCGGTCGTTCCGCGCGCTGGTCCTGGAGACACTGCGGGCCGCGATCCTGCTCGGCGGATGTGGCCTGGTCGCCGTCGGCCTGAGCGGTGGGGTTGTCGCGATGATGAACGCGGTGTTCGGCCGCAGCTTCGTCGGCGGCGCCACGGTGTTGGGCACCGGCGGGTCGACCGTCGCGGAGACGGCGCAGGACGCCGTCGTGTTGCGGGCCCTCGCCGGGGTGGTGGGGCTGCTCGTGCTCGCCGGGTACGCCGCGCTGCGCCGCTGGACGAAGCCCGCGGTCGTGCTGCCCAGGGGGCTGGTCGACGCGCTCGGCGCCGCCGGGTTCGCCGCCGCGGCGGTCGTGCTCACGAGTGCGTCCGCCGACCAGGCGGTGACCGGCGTCGACGGGCACGGGGTCGGGTTCTTCCTCAGCGGCGCGCTCGTCTCGCTGGCCGGCGTCGTGCTGTTCTGCACCCGTGCTGCTCGTGCCCTGCTTCCCTCCCGCTGAGGCGCGGGCAGTCGCGGCTCCCACGCTGACCGGCCCGACGGGCAGACTGTGGGGATGAGTCTTCGGGGTGGCCGTGCGACGGCTGCGCCGGTGCGGGCGGGGCCGGACGCGCGGCGGTTCGCCCACGTCGACTCGCTGAAGGTGGTGCTGACGTGTGGCGTGATCGTCGCGCACAGTGCCATCACCTACGGCGCGGACGGGTCCTGGTTCTACCGGGAGTCGGGGGTGTCCGACACGCTGCGCGCCGTGCTGGACGTGCCGCTGGCGCTGGGTTCGCTGTTCGGGATGGGGTTGTTCTTCTTCCTCGCCGGTTGTTTCGTACCGGCCTCGCTGGCGCGGAAGGGTCCGCGCCGGTTCCTCGCCGACCGGTGGTTGCGCCTCGGCGTGCCGCTGATCGCGTTCGTCCTGGTCGTCGTGCCCACCGTCGAGTGGGCGGTGGTGCGGACGACCGGAGGGCAGCCATCGGCCCGGCAGCTGTGGGTGGACCAGTTGCACGGCTTCGACGCCGGCCCGCTCTGGTTCGCCGGGGTGCTGCTGCTGTTCTCGACTGCCTACGCGGCGGCCGTGGCGTTGATCCACCGACCGGCCGGAAGCGTCGAGCTGGGTGGCCGGCTGTTGACCGGTGCGGTGGTCGCGGTCGCGGCCGCGTCGTTCCTGCTGCGGCTCCGCTTCCGGATCGACACCTTCCAGTTCGGGTCGGCGCACGTGTGGCAGTGGGGGCAATGCCTGGTTCTGTTCGCCCTCGGAGTCCTCGCCGGTCCCGCGGTGCTGACCGACGGGGTGTCCGATCGCGTCCGACGGGTCTGTGCGGCGGCGGTCGCGACCGGCGGCGTCGTGGTGGTGGCGCTGCTGGTGGCCCTCCAGGACGACCTCGACCCGCTCGGCGGCGGCTGGAGCGTGCCCGCCGCGGTGGTCGCGATCGTCGAAGGAGCGACGTCAGTGGGCGCCGCGGTGCTGCTCGTCGAGTACTTCCGCCGGCACCACCCGGGTCCCTCTCGCCGGCCCTGGGTGCCTCGGGCCGCCTACGGCGCCTATGTGATGCAGACGCCGGTCCTGGTCGCTGCGGCGCTGCTGCTGCGACCGGTTCCCGCGCCCGCCGGGGCCAGGCTGGCGCTGCTCGCCCCGCTCGGCGTGGCGGTGTCCTTCGCCGTCGCGGCGGCACTCATCCGGATCCCGCTGCTGCGGCGGGTCCTGTAGCCGCGCTCCCGGCAGAAGGCGGCCCGCGGACGTTGTTCACCCGCCGGCCGAGGACCGCGTCGAGCGCCGGAAGGCTGAGCGGCGACTCGGGCCGCTCGGCAGCCGCAGTTGTCGCGTCGGTCGGAACTGCTTCTGCCTCGCGGGTTGCGGTGGGCGGATGTCGGGTCACGGCCGGGCATCGCCGACGGCGGCGAGTTCGTGGGGGCCGACCGCCGGTGCGCTGCTCGGCGCCGCGGCCAGCAGGGTGGCCTCGATGGTGGGCCAGGACATGCCTGGTGGCAGGAGGATCGTGACGATGTCGGCGGCCTCATCCCAGAGCATGAGTTGCTGCTGGATCTGGTCGCGGGTTCCGTAGGCCGCGAGTTGGTCGAGGATGATCTCGGCGTCGAGGGGGACGGTCCCACGGTGCGGGTTGGGCCGCGGGTTCGCGGCCAGGATGGCCGCGACCTCGGCGGCATAGCCCTGGGTGGACACGGATCGGCGGTAGACGTCGCCCATGGCGCCCAGGTACCAGGCGATGCAGGACGCGACGATTTCCCTGGCCGCGTCGGCGTTCTCGCCGGCAGCGGTGATGGGTCCTCCCGCCACCGTGAGGGCTTTCGCGCCCGGTGCAACGGTGTGGCGCTGCCGGTGCAGCTCGGTGGACTTGGCCGGGAGACTGTCGCGGGCCACCAGTGCCGGGATCCAGCCGTCGCCGAGCTCGGCCGCCACCCGGGTGGTGTGCGGGCCCAGCGCGGCGACCCAGATGGGCACCTCGGGGGCGGGCGGCGGCTGGCCCAGGCGGAGCGGACGCGCCGTCGAAGGCTGGCGGAGCTGGGCGGGCAGGCCGTCGAGGAGGGCGCGGACACCGGTCACGGTCTCGCGCAGCTTTCCGGCCGGGTGCTCGAACGGGACGTCGTGGAACCCCTCGGCAAGTGCTTTGGTGCTGGCGCCAAGGCCGAGCACGTACCGCCCGCCGCAGATCTGGTCGAGGGTGGCGGCGGTCATCGCCAGCGTCGCCGGGGTGCGTCCCCAGACCGACAGAACGCCGGAGGCGAGCTGGATCGTGCTGGTGCGCAGCCCGATCTCGGCCAGTACAGGGGTCGAGTCCAGGCCCCAGCCCTCGGGCACCACGAAGACCTCGTATGCCAGCTCCTCGGCCAGGATGGCGGCCCGGACGATGACATCCCGCCTGGTCTCCATGGGCGTGAGTCCCACGCCGCGCCGGCCCGCCGTCATGACGTTCCTTCCGCGGGAACCGGGCGGGGCGTGGTAATCCACACGGTCCGGGCCACGGCGAGCACCTGGCCGTCGGGCCCGAGTAGTGCCGACCCGGCGGTGAGCTTGCGGCCGTCCCGCCCGTCCGGCCAGGCGATCACCCGGCACTGGTCGCCGGGCGTGGGCCGCACCGCCAGGCTGGCCGTCATCCGGCCGAGCACGATGGCGGTGTCCTGACCCAGGCCGGCATCCTCGGCGGCGGCGATCCCGCTGGGACAATCGAGCGCCGCCCAGACCACTTCCGGCCGTACCCGTCCATCGTCCGCGACGGAGGAGTCCGGGGTCCACGGCGCCGCCCACACCGCTCGGCCGGGCACCGGCCCGGGGAAGATCCGTAGCCCGTCGCCGGCCCGGCGGCTCACCCCGCAGACGAAGCACTCAGGGAAGATCGGGTCCCGGAAATATCGCGCGCGGCCGGCCGTCAGGCGAGCTTCCGCCATCGATACCGGGCCGGGAATCCCTGCCGCCGGTGGGCCGGGGGAGGGGGCCGCCTCGGCTATCAGCGTGTGGCCATGACGGATCCGCAGCGAGCCGTCGTCGTCCTGTTCGACGGCCATCGGCGTGGCCAGCGGCGGCGGCCGGCGCAGCGTCACCGTGACCGGGCCGTCGGCGTACGCGGCGATGCGTCCGCAGACGTAGCCGCCGTTCCCGCTGCCGGAGGGGCCGCGGAACCGGGACGGGATCGTCAGCCCGGGCCTCGGCGCCAGCGGCGAGCGTTCGCCGGGCCCCGGAGGAGAGGCCGGCTCGGTGACCTGTGACATGGCTCGACGCTAGGACGATCGGGCCCGGGGCGGCATCGGGTGAACTACGGGCACAGTGCCGCTTGGTTCCCCGGGCGCGGCGCCCGGGCCGGTCTTCCCTCGGGCGAACTACCGGTCGGTCAGGGGCGCAGCCGGTACTCGGTGACCCAGGCCGCGATCTGGGCCCGGGAGCGGACCTGGAGCTTGCGCCGGATGTTCTCGACGTGCGCCTCGGCTGTCCGCGGCGCGACATACAGGCGCCTGGCGATGGAATGGTTGGTCAGCCCCTCGGCGACCAGCTCGGCCACCTCACGCTCGCGATCGGTGAGTCGCGGCCCCGTGCTCACCGGCTCGGACAGGAAACCGAGCATCGCCTCCAGCACCGCTGGCCAGTCGCCGTGGTAGTAGAGGTGGCTGGAACCCGGCAGCGGGATCAGCGTGGCCCCGCCGATGAGGGTGGCGACCTCGCGGCCCAACTCGAACCTGGTACCACTGTCCGCCTCGCGGTGCAGGACCGCCGTCCGGGCCCGGATCGCCGGAAGCGACGCCCTGACGTCCGTGTCGTAGTAGACCTCCAGCAGCCGGGCAGCCACTGCGGCCGAGGCGCTCGCCCGCTGGAACCTGGTGAACCCGGCGAGGTCCTCAGCGCTGGGATCGGTGACGAACGCCCCGGTCAGCGCCTTCAGCCCCAGACCCCAGTGGGCCCGCACCAGCGCGACGACCGACTCCCTGACCTCGACCGGCGCCAGATCCCTGCCGCTGGCGCACATCCCGTAGACCACGAGCGCCTCGACCCGATCCGGGTACCGCGCCGCGAGCGCGGCCGCGAGCTGCCCGCCCTGCGAGGCCCCGAACAGGCGGAAACGGGCGGCGCCCACCGCATCGGCCACCGCCAGCGCCGCGGCCACCTGACCGTCGAACGACAGGTCGATCCCCTCTCGGTCCGACAGGCCGCACCCGGGCTTGTCATAGCGGATCACGGTGAACCGCTCGCCCAGGCGTTCGAGGAAGGCGCCGAAGGAGAACAGCTCCAGCTGCCCACGCAGATGGGTGATCCAGCCCGAGTCGCACAGCAGCGCCGGGCCGGTGCCCGATGTCGAGTAGGCCACCCGGCCCGCGGGCGTGCTGCAGTACCTGATGCTCGACCTCACGGCGTCCAGGCTCGCACCCGCGACCGACGCAGCAAAGCCGCAGGAGAACCCACGCACGACGGTCGGCGATGCCCGGCCGGGCCTCGTCGACGGGCCGGAGGCGCACCGGGCGGCCGGGTCGGGTCGGATCGTCAGCCGGTGAATGTCCAGTAGGTGTCGGCGCGGCTGTCCCGGCGCCGGTGCAGCGGGTCGCGCACCAGCCGGACCAGCAGCGCGACCGGGGTGAGCACGAGGTAGTAGACGGCCGCCCACAGCACGGTCGGCACGGCGCCTCCCTGGGTCAGTCGAGCGCGGGGTCAGTCCAGCGGGACGAGCCGTCGCCAGTCGGTGTCCTTCGTCCATGCGGGCTGGTCGGTCTTGTCGAGCAGGAAGCTGCCCACCGCCAGCACGTCGATCCCGGTGCGCATGAAGCACACGTAGGCGTCCTCGGGCGACTCGACCAGCGGCTCGCCGCGGACGTTGAACGAGGTGTTCACCAGCACCGGACACCCGGACCGGCGGGCGAACGCGGTCAGCAGCCGGGCGTAGTCCGGGTTCGCATCCGTCGACACGGTCTGGATCCGGGCGCTGCCGTCGACGTGCGTCACCGCGGGAATCGTGGACCGAGGCAGCTTCAGCAGATCGAGCCCGCGCACCGAACCGCCGTCGACGGGCAGCCGCCGCTGGGCTGCCACCTCGGCGACGAGCAGCATGTACGGGCTGTCCTGGGTCAGGTCGAACCACCGGGAAGCCTCCGCGGCGAGCACCGACGGCGCGAACGGCCGGAACGACTCCCGAAACTTGATCTTCAGGTTCATCGTGGACTGCATCGCCGGATCGCGCGGGTCACCGAGGATCGACCGGGCGCCGAGCGCCCGCGGGCCGTATTCCATCCGGCCCTGGAACCAACCGACGACCCTCCCCTCGGCGAGCGCGGCGGCCACCCGCTCGACGAGCTCGCCGCGATCGAGCCGGGCGTACCGGGCGCCGGCGACGTCCAGGCACGCGGCGATCTCGTCGTCGGCGTACTCCGGGCCGAGCAGTGCCCCGCGCATCGCGTCCTCCCCCCGCGCGACGTGTGCCCGCGGCGCCCCGCGGTCGGCCGCCTCGGCCAGCGCGGCGCCGAGCGCGCCGCCGGCGTCCCCGGCAGCCGGCTGCACCCACAGTTGGTCGACCACTCCATCGCGCAGCAGCCGCCCGTTCGCCACGCAGTTCAGCGCCACCCCGCCGGCGAGGCACAGCCGGCGCTCGCCGGTCAGCCGGAGCGCCGTGCCGGCGAGCGCGGTCATCACCTGCTCGGTCACCTGCTGCACGGACGCCGCGAGGTCGAGCTCCCGCTCGGTGAGCGGGCCCTCCGGCTCCGCCGCGGGCCACCGAACAGCTCCTCGAAGCGGCGGCCGGTCATCACCCGGCCGCGCAGGTACTCGAAGCAGCGCAGGTCCAGCCGGAACGATCCGTCCGGCTTGAGGTCGATCAGTCGGTCCCGGATCACCGGCGCGTACCGCGGGGTCCCGTACGGGGCCAGGCCCATGAGCTTGTACTCGCCGGAATCGACCTTGAAGCCGCAGAAGTACGTGAACGCCGAGTAGAGCAGGCCCAGCGAGTGCGGGAAGCGGAGCTCGGCGAGCTGCCGCAGCCGGCTGCCCTCGCCGTGCCAGACCGTCGTGGTCGCCCACTCGCCGACCCCGTCCACGCTGAGCACGGCGGCGGACCCGTACGGGCTGGGCAGGTACGCCGACGCCGCATGCGACTCGTGGTGCCGTCGGCGCAGCACCGGCGGGACCCTTCCGAGGCCGAGGGCGACGAGTTCTCGGCGGACCTCGCGCAGCGCCCATGTCTTGCGGGTGAGCCAACCCGGCGCGGTGTCGCGGAAGATCCCGAACCCGGTCGGCGCGGTGCCCACGATCGTGGCGAGGACCCGGCGGGACTTGAGCACCGGATCCTCGTAGTACACGGCCGCGTCGACGTCGCCCAGATCCGCGCCGGCCTGACGCAGGCAGGCCCGCACCGCGTCGCTCGGGAAGGCCGGGTCGTGGCGGCGCCGGCTGAACCGTTCCTGCTGGGCGGCGGCGATCGGGACGCCACCGTCGACGAGGGCGGCCGCGCTGTCGTGGTAGTACGCCGAGATCCCGAGGACCAGCCCGCTGCCGCTCACCGGCCCGCGCCGTCCTTCCGCGGCCGCCGTGGCCGCCAGCCCGGCTTCGGCGGGGGCGGCGACAGCGACCGGTACCCGGCGCGTACCCGCTGCCAGACCGGGTCGACCGCGGCCGGGCCCTGAGTGGCCGGCACCTCGGTCAGGTAACCGTCGACCGCATCGGCCGCCCACGCCGAGTGCCCGGTGGCGACATTGTCGATCGTGTTGTGGATGTCGACGAACCGTGTGCTGAAGCCGTGCCGGGCGAGCGCGATACGTGCGGTCCGGTAGGAACCGCCGACTCCGGACAGCTCCATCGCCAGGTTGAGGCCGAGTATCTCCGGCATGAACGAACGGGGGTACCGGCCGATCGACAGCCAGTAGACCGGCAGGGCCAGCGACTCCTCCCGGAAACCCGACCACTCCGCGAACGCGCGGGACCCGGTCGGCGGCACCCGGACGCCCATCTCGTCGAGCAGCGCGCGGTAGATCCTCGGGTGGTTGAGCTCGGGCTGCCCGTTGCCGAGCTCGTCCCAGTACGTCTCGAACAGGAAGCAGCCCACTCCCGACGCGGCCGCGGCGTAGTCGGTGAAGCCCCGCAGCCAGGCCCGTCGATCAGCGTGAGCGGAGCGAGTTGCACGGTGCTGTCGACCAGCGCCGCCCGGGACGGGATCGCCGCCCCGGCCGTCTCGAACTGCCGGTCGTGGCGGGCGTGCTGGGTGGCGAGCCAGGGCCGGAGGATGCCGGGCCATTCGGCGGGCAGCTGCGTGTCGTCCTCGTCCGGGCCGGGCTCGGACCGGTCCAGCCAGCGCCGGGCGTAGTCGAGTGCCCAGGCCCGCAGGGCCGGGTCGTCGGTGCGGCGCTGGAGGAGGTGGTACGCCTCCCGCGCCGAGGCCGGCGCCCGACCCTCGGACCCCGGCGCCGGACCGGCCACCCGGGGCGGCGGTCCGGCCGCGGGCGGAGCCGGCACCGGGACCGGGACGGCGGTCGTCGGCGCGGTTGCCCGCGGTGGCAGCGCGTCGATCCACGGCCGGATCACCGCGAGGTCGTCCGGAGAGAAGATGCGGAACATCGGCCCCCGCTCGGCGACGAGGCTGGCGACCAGCCGGCTCCGGCCGGCGTCGCCGGGGACGACCAGCGGGCTGGCGGCGAGAGCGGCGAGCAGCCGAGCGGGCTCGGCCCGGCTGTCCCGCAGCCATGCCGACAGGGGCCGGTCCTGCAGCCGGTAGGCGTCGTGGTGGACGGCGGCCTCGTCGGCGCGGGCGCCCACCAGCTCCGCCATCTCGTACGCCGGGTCCCGCGCCGCCGTCACGTCCGCCAGCAGGTCCGCGGTCCACGACCGCAAGCCGGCCAGCGTCCACCGGAAACCGGCCGCCGCCGCGGCCGGCGACCCGCCGGCGACGTAGCCGAGCACGGTGTCCAGCGCCTCCGCCGCGGGGCCGGCCGAGGTCGCCGGCCCGCCGTCCCGGCGGGCCGACAGATCGAGGGCGATCCAGTCCGCCTGCGGGTGAGAGCGGCGGACGACCGCCAACGGCGGCAGCACCCCGACCGCGCGCAGGCACAGGTCGGCCCCGAGGATCTCGGCCCGGAACTCCTCCGGCCGGCGGCTGAGTGCGAGCAGTCGGGCCGGGAGCGCGAAGCAGCCGTCGGGCACCCGCCGGTCGCCGGTGATCCGCTCGGCCGGCACCGCATAGCCGGCGAGACCCAGCCGGCGCAGCAGGTCCACGCCGGCGTCGCCCCGGGACGCGGCCGGCCGGCCGACCCCGACGTCGTCGGCGTATCGGGCGAGCACCCGAAGCGTCACCGGGTCGTCCGCGGACGCCGGGTTCGACATCCACTGCAGCCACGCGCCGGCCCGCAGCGCGAGCGGTGCGCACCCGAGAGCGGTCCGGCGGACCGGCACCACCGGGTCGACCCCCGCGGCCGCGGCGAGGAAGCGGTCGGCCTCCTCCACCGACCACGCCGCGGCCTGCTCGACCAGGCCGGAGAGGACGGCGGGGTCGGCCGGCGGACGACGGTGGCGGTCCAGTTCCGCGCGCAGCGCCGCCGCGGTCAGGTCATCCGGCAGCCCGCTCTCCGGGTCGCACAGCCGCGCGTACAGCCCGCGGCAGTCGGCAGGTCGCACCGTGCACCTCCACTCGACCGGCGCGGTCAGAACATCGGATAGATCGTCGCGTCGCCCTTCTTCGGCCGGCGCCGACGGACGACTCGCGCGAACAGTCGACGGAACAACGACATGGGTGCTGACACCTCCTCGGGTCAGGACAGGTCCAGGCTGCCGGCCAGCACACCGGCAACCACGTCGTGGCCGTGGTCGGTGAAATGGATACGGTCGACGAACAGCCAGTCATCCGGCTGCACCGCCGCGGCGATCGCCGGGCTGAGGTCGAGAAACCGCACCCCGAGCCGGTCGCAGCCGGCGTCGAGCAGCTCCGCGTAGCGCCGGCCGGCTTTCATCCCGGCGATCTGCCCGTACGTGCCGGTGAAGTCGGCCATCCGGTCGAGTTCGGCGAACAGCAGCCGCTCCTCGGGTGCCGGGGTGTCCCGGACCCAGCCGGCCAGCGGCTGCAGCACGTAGGTCAGCCGCGCCCCGGCGGCATCGGCGAGCACCCGCCACGTGTCCAGGTGCCGCAGGGTCAGCCCGGCGGCGAGCTCCAGGTGCTGATCGAGCGACGGCGCCGGTTCCCCGGTGTGGCCACCCGCTCCGCCCGCCGCCGCAGCAGGCCGCGGCCACCGTCTGCCCGGCGCATCCGGGTCAGGTAGTCGCCGCAGTTGAAGAACGCCCCGTGCTCACCACGCAGCGACGCCGGCAACCGGCTGAGCCCGAGGTCGTTGAACCCGGACAACAGCACAATCTCCTCCACCGGCGGCAGCAGGTGCCGATGCAGCACGAACAGCAGCAACTCCTGGGTGGAGTTGAAGCTGCGGCCGCCGAAGTTCAGCCACGGCCGGCCCGGCGCGTGCGTCGACCACAGCCGCGAGGGCAAGGTGGCGGCGTCACTGCTCGCGCCGATGCCGAACACGGTCGAGCTGCCCGCGAGCAACCGCACCGGCCCGTCGGGCAGCGACCCGCCGGCCGAGGCGACCCCCTCCGGCCCACACGCGAGCCGGAAGCCCAGCCGGTCGGTGTTCACCACGGCCGAGCGGTGCCCGGCGGGATGGAAGTAGACCAGGTACGGCCGCCAGGAGATCTCGCCACGGTCGTCGAACCGCTGCGCGTACTGGAGCATGTGCGGGGTGAGCTCCGCCCGGGCCGAGCTCACCGCGTCGCCGCCGCGGACACGCCGGCGACGGCCTGGTCGAGCGCCGGTACGAGCAGGTCGACGATCCGGTCGATGTCGTCCGCCGTGCACAGGAACGGCGGGGCGAGCAGGACGTGGTCGCCGCTGCGGCCGTCGATCGTCCCGGACATCGGATAGACCATCAGGCCGGCGCTCAGCGCGGCGGCGCGGATCCGGTCGGCGACCCTCGCGCCGGCCGGGAACGGAGCCTTGGTGTCCCGGTCGGCGACGAGCTCGACGCCGACGAACAGGCCGCGGCCGCGCACGTCGCCGGCGTACGGCGCCTGGGCGAGCCGGTCGCGCAGCATGGCCCGCAGCTGCGTCCCGCGCCGGCGGACGTTGTCCAGCAGGCCCTCGTCGTCGATCGTGCGCTGCACGGCCACTCCGGCGGCGCAGGCGAGCGCGTGGTGCACGAACGTCTGGCCGTTGCGCAGCACGCCCGAGCCGCCGCGGATCGCCTCCAGCACGGGCGCGGCGACGAGCATCGCGGACAGCGGCTGGTAGCCCGCGGCGAGCCCCTTGCCGACCGCGACGACGTCCGGCCGGACGCCGTCCGCCAGGTACGCGAAGCGGTGCCCGGTGCGGCCCATCCCGGCCATGACCTCGTCGAGGACCAGCAGCACGCCGTACCGGTCGCAGACCGCACGGATCCCGGCGGAGTAGCCGGGGACCGGCGGGACCGCGCCGGAGGTGGATCCGACGACCGTCTCCGCGACGAACGCGGACACGGTCGACGGCCCCAGCCGCAGGATCGTGTCCTCCAGCTCCGCCGCCAGCCGCGCCGCGTACGCCTGGTCGCTCTCGCCGTCGGCCTTGCCGCGGTAGGCGTAGCAGGGCGAGACGAAGGTGGCCGGCGGCAGGATCGGGTCGAACACGCTGCGCCGCTGGACGTTGCTCGACGATCGCCTCGACGACCCGCGGGTGCCCGTGGCCGAGCCAGGACACCGCGACACCGCCACAGGCGTCGAGGTACCGGTTGCCGGCGGCGTCGAACAGGTCGAGGCCGCTGCCGCCGACCGCGACCGGCGGCTCGGCGTCGACGATGACCACAGAACGGGCATCTCGACGCCCGAGACCGGCGGGTGCGAGCCGTCGGCGACGGGCCACGCAAACTCGGCTTGCCACCTGCGCCAACCTGTATCGACCGGACCCGACGACAGCGGTCCGGGCGGGACCCCTCCCGGCCGGCATGTGGTCTGCGTCACACCGGGCCGGGACGGGCGCCGCGGTTCAGCCGGGGCGGTGTCGGCTCATCCGACCAGCTCGGCGGCCCACAGGGTCTGGTGGAACTGGGCCGTCGGGTCCGGGGGTGCGGAGGAGCGGGCCCACACCAGATAGATCCGGCCGGCGCGGACGGCGCTGCCGATGTAGTCGCCGGGGAACCGGCCGCCCGCCTCCGCGGCGAAGGTCAGGTCGGACAGCGGCCCGAGCGAGCGCGGCGGCAGGAAGTGCGCGCCGGCGTCGACCGAGACCGAGACCCGCTGCTGCACGAAGCGACCGCTCTGGACGGTCGTGTCCCGGGTGCCGTAGGAGACGTAGACGCGCCCGTTCTCGGCTGCGACGTCGACGTTCACGTGGTCGGGGCCCGGCCCGGACTCCCGGTTGACCCGCACCGGCGCGGACCAGTGCCGGCCGTCGCGGGAGCTGGACAGCGCGACGACGGCGGGGGTGGCCGACTCCCAGGCCGCGTACAGCCGGCCGGTGCGCGGATCCGCGGTCGCCGACGGCAGGCAGCAGCGGATGCCTGCCGGCCCTTCACCGGCGTCGTGGGTGATGGGGACCTCCGCGCTCCAGTGCGCCCCGCCGTCGCGCGAAGTCCGGGCGACCATCAGGTCGCCCTCCGGCTCAGCGGCCGGCTCAGCGGCCGGCTCAGCGGCCGGCGCCGTGTCGGTCGCGGCGTCGTCGCCGACCCGGCTCTCCGGCCCTTCCCGGCCGCTGTCCGAGCCGAAGTTGAGGTAGGAGTCGGTGATCGTGCCGTCCGGCTGGATCATCGGCTGCGAGTTCTGCGTGAACACGTCGGTGGCCGAGACGGCGACGATGCGGCTCCAGTGCCGTCCGTGGTCGTCCGACCAGCGCAGCACCTGCGGCGAACCGGTCTCGTTGCCCTGGTCGTCGGCCAGGAACGGGGTCCAGAACTGATAGAGCCGGCCCCGGTACGGGCTGTGCGGACCCGTGTCCACGATCAGCCAGTTCTTGTCGTCGGAGACCGCGCAGGTCGTGCTGACGTGGGCCAGCACCGGCGGGGCGAAGGTCCGGCCCCCGTCGCTGGACCGGGACACCCCGACCGCGCTGGCGCAGCCCAGGTCGAACAGCAAGGTCGAGACGTACACGGTGCCGTCCGGGCCGAAGGCGACCACCGGGTCGGAGACCCGGTCCCAGGCGCCGCCGACCGCCTTGGTCAGGTACGGCATGGGCGCGTGGCGCCAACTCCGGCCGCCGTCGTGGGTCCAGGCGTACGAGATGTCGACGGCACCGCCGTCCGGGAAGCGCCCGTCGTGCGCGACCGCGACGGCGATCCGGGGGTTGCGCGGGGAGACGGCGACGTCCGGCTCCGCCAGCGTGTCCGGCTCCGAGCCCGGCTGCGGGGCGACGTCCTGCCGGGCGATCTGGCCGACGCCCCGCACGACCGATCCGGGCCGAGCGGCGGCGATGTCCGCTCGGGCGGGAGAACCGAGAAGCACGGCGGACGCCGTCACGACGACAGCCACGCCGAGAACGCTGCCGAGTCGGCTGCGGGTCATGGTGACCTCCTGGTCCCTCCGTGCGTCGGCACAGAGTCGCAGTCGTGCGGCGCCCGGGCAACCACCGACCGGGCGCGCCGTCAAGGTCGGCCCGGCCCCGGCGCCGGACCCCCGCTGCTCGAGGCGGTCCAACCGGGCGGCCGACGCGCCCGACCTGCGGTGGGAGTCTGGGCGGCGCGACGGCGCCGGGTGCTTGCCGTTCTCGGTTGCGGCGAGTTCACTGCCTCATGCACACACGGGTTGGCGGAACGGGGTGACTCTGGTGCGACGGTCCCTCACTGTCGGGGTCTTCAGCCTTCTCCTGCTCGGCTTCGCGGCGCCGGCGTGGGCACAGGACGGTCAGACCTCGGATGCTTTCGTGGTGTTGTCCGGGCCCGCTGACGTACCCGAGGGCGACCAGGTCGGTGACCTCGTCGTCTTCCACGGCTCCTCGACCGTGGACGGCACGGTGAACGGGTCGCTGACCGCCTTCGACGCTCCGGTCACCATCTCCGGGACGGTGACCGGTGACGTGGTCGTCTTCAACGGCCGCGTCGAGCTGGCCAGCGGGGCGAACGTCACCGGCGACGTGGTCTCCCAGGACGACCCGATCGTGGCCTCGGGCGCGACCATCGGCGGGACCACCCGCCGCGTCCAGACCGACGTCAACTGGAAAGCCTTCGGCTGGGCCGGCGCACTGGCGTGGTGGCTCGCCGTGTCCGTCTCGACCCTACTGATCGGGCTGGCGCTGCTGTGGCTGGTCGGGCGGGGAGCGACCCGGATCGAGGACACCGGCCGGACCAGGATCGGACCCGCGATCGGCTGGGGCCTTCTCGCCTTCTTCGGCCTGCCCGTCCTGGCCGTCGTCGCGCTGATCACGATCGTCGGGATCCCCCTCGGGCTCGGCCTCCTCGCCGCCCTCGCGCTCATCTATGCCCTCGGCTACAGCGCCACCGCCTGGATCATCGGCCGCCGTATCGTCGGCACCCGTACCGCCTGGGTCGGCGCTTTCCTGCTCGGATGGGGCATCCTGCGGGTCCTGGCGCTCATCCCCGTCGTCGGCGGCCTGATCTGGTTCGTCGCCGTGATCTTCGGCCTCGGCGCGCTCACGGTGACGATCTGGCGGGCCCGCTCCACCGAGCGGGCCGCTCCGGCACCAGCCTGACCGGACCGGCGCCGGGAGGGGATCGCCGAGCTCGGAACGCGGCCGGCGCAGGCGACCCCCACGCCGGCCGCGGCTGGCGCGCGCAGGTCCGCAGCCCGGCGCTCACCGGCGATGTGCGGTGACGATCCAGGCGCGGGAGTCGAACCAGACCCCCTGGTCGCTCACGCGCGCGGCGAGCGCGTCACGCAGCCGCGCGAGGGCGCGAGCCGCGGCGGTCGGATCGAGCCGCTGCAGGAGTTCGTTCGTAGCCGCGAAGCCGCGAACCCAGTCGAGGGCGGCAGCGGCGTCCGGGCCGTAGTAGACGCGCTCGTCGACGTCGGTGAGGCCGATGTCGGCGAACCCTGCGGCTCGCAGGATCCCCTCCACGGTCGTCGGATCGGCCAGCGAGAACGGATCCGGTCCGTCGCCGGCAACCGCTGTCGGCCCGTCGGGTCCGGCGAGCGCCTGGTGGATAGTGACGTCCCACTCGTTGCGGTCGTGGGCCTGCCAGACCACCATGACCAGGCGTCCGTCCGGGCGCAGCGCCCGACCGATGTTGCCGAACGCGGCGACGGGGTCATCGAAGAACATCGTGCCGAACCGGCTGATTGCAAGGTCGAAGTAGCCCGGCGCGAAGCGGTACGGCTGCGCGTCGGCCGCCTCGAAGGTGACGTTGCGCAGCCCCTCCGCCCGGGCGAGCGTGCGGGCCCGCTCGATGGCGGGCGCGGACGAGTCGACCCCGAGCGCGCTTCCCGCCCGGGCCATGCGCGCGGCCGCCCGGGTGGTCTGCCCGGCGCCGCATCCGATGTCGAGGACGCGGTCGTGGGGTCGGATGGCCCAGGCCGAGTGCAGCACCGCGCTGTACCTGGTCAGCTCGGCGTCGTAGTCGACCGGGCGGGCGGTCACGGGCCCGCCTCGACGACCTCGCCCACGCGGTGTTCGGGGGGCCATGGCTCGATGCTGGTCGGTGTCCGGGTGGCGCCGGCGGCGTCCCACCGTCGAACGTCGGCCCGCGAGGTCACGTCCACGACCGGGTCGAGGCGATCTTCGGTCCGGTCGACCGGCGCCAGGCCACAGGGCACCCGCTGAACGTACTCGGAGCCGACGGGCCGGGACGGGCGGCTCGACGGCCCGTGTTCCCGCGTGGCACGACGACGTATCAGATGCAGTCGTCGCCGGCTCGTCCTCCCGACAGGCGATCATCGCGGCGATCGTGGAGGTGGCGAGTGCCGCGCAGGGATCGCCTCCGACGGCGTCGAGCCGACCGGCGCGACTGCGTGGATACGGGAGATGACGATGTCTGACACCGACCCGAACCCGGTGGCGGGGCGGCGGCGGCGTCACAGACCGTCGAGAACATGGACTTCGTCCGCGACGTGAACGCCGTCGGCGGCACGGCGGTGCTGGACAACCGGACGGTGTTCACCAGCTCGCACCACCAGAAGACGGCGGCACTGAGCAGCGACGGCGAGGACTGGGCCTATGTCGGCGGCATCGACATCGCCCCCGACCGGTGGGACACCCAGGACCACGACCAGCCGGCCGGCCGGACCAGAGAGAACTTCGACGGCTGGCACGACGTGCACTCCGCGATCCGGGGGCCGGCCGTCGCGCAGGTCTGGCAGAACTTCACCGACCGTTGGAACGACCCGACTCCGGCCAACTCCGTTCCGGCCATGCCCGGTCCGACCGTTCCGCCGCCGATCACGGACCCGCCCCCGGGGCCGTCGAGTGTCTCCACCCACCACGTCCAGGTGGTGCGGACCCTCGCTTGCGGCCCGTACCCGTTCTTGCCGGGCGGCGAGCAGAGCGTACGGATGCTCTACGAGCAGGCCCTCGACCGAGCCGAGCACTACGTCTACCTCGAGGACCAGTACTTCTGGCCCTGCGTCGGGGACCTGACCGGCGGGCTCGGGGCCAAGCTCCACGACGCCACCGTGCGCGGAGTCAAGGTGATCCTCGTGCTGGCGCACCGCAATGACCTCGGTCTCACCGCCCCGTACCACAACAAGATGCAGCAGGACATGCTCGACCTGCTCCGGCAGGACCGGCCGGACAACGTCTTCGCCTACAACCTGCAGACCGACCAGGGCACCGACATCTACGTCCACTCGAAACTGATGATCGTCGACGACTGCCTGGCCGTGATCGGCTCGCCGAACGTCAACCGCCGCGGCCAGACCTCGGACTCCGAGCTCGCCGTCGCCGTCGTCGACGCCGACGTCGTCGATTCCACAATGGACGGCGTTCCGGTGTCCGTCTGCCGGTTCGCGAAAGACCTGCGGATCGCGTTGTGGACAGAGCATCTCGGCCTGGGCGACCCGTCCTTGGTCGACGACCCGATCGCCGGCCTGGCGAGTTGGCCGGACCAGGCCACATCGACGCCGGGCGCACCGAACAAGGTCCACCACGCGGTCGTGCACGACGTCGCCACCGACCGGCCGTCCCCGTTCCTGCCGGACATCAGCGGAATCATGAACCTGGAGACCACCTGCCCCTGACCGGCTCAGCCCTCACCATCAGCCTGCTCGGTGTCCCGGCGCTGGCCGGCCAGCCCCCGCGCGCGCTCGTGCAGCCACCCTCCGACCTGGGCATGACCGCGCTCACCCTCGGCGGGCTGGCCCTGCACCCGGGGCGCTACGACGGCGGGGTCGCATCCAGGCCACGACCGGCCGCGGTGAACGGCCTCCGCCGCGACCCGGCGGAGTTCCGGTTCACGACGACGGGAGCTGGTGCCGGCCCGG
This sequence comes from uncultured Actinomycetota bacterium, assembly GCA_963803135.1. Classification (GTDB taxonomy): domain Bacteria; phylum Actinomycetota; class Actinomycetes; order Mycobacteriales; family CADCTP01; genus CADCTP01. The sequence goes on from CAWDLH010000003.1 coordinate 845,967, forward strand.
ATCGCCCGCCCCCGGCTCGGCGCCACCGAGATGTGGGAGTTCTTCGCCGCATCGGCACACCCGATCCACGTCCACCTGGTGCAGTTCAAGGTGCTGTGGCGGCAACGCGACGGCGGGGCGCCGCTGCCGAAGGACAGCGGCTGGAAGGACGTGCTCGACCTGACCCCGGGCGAACGCGCCCGGGTGATCGCCAGGTTCCGGGGCCAGCGCGGCCGCTACCTGATGCACTGCCACAACCTCGAACACGAGGACATGGGCATGATGGCCCGCTTCGACGTGAGCTGAGGCGAGGTCCGAACGCTCCTCAAGGTCGGGCGCGACGTTCCGGGCGTGGACAGTCGCACCGCGGCCTCCCGCGCGGCGCGGGGTCAGCGGCCGGTAACGCCGTCGAGGGCTTGCCGCAGCAAGTCGGCGTGGCCGTTGTGGCGTGCCGCGCGGCGCGGGGTCAGCGGCCGGTAACGCCGTCGAGGGCTTGCCGCAGCAAGTCGGCGTGGCCGTTGTGGCGTGCGTACTCCCCGATCAGATGTACGTAGATCATTCGAAGCGACATCGCATCGCCGCGAACGTCGACCTCGTGCGTGAACGGCATCGAGGCGACTGCCTCGTCGGCGAGCCGCCACTCCTGCCGGAGCTCGTCCACGGCCTGCTCGGCCCGATCCGCGTTCGTGTCCTCGAAGTCGGTGTCGTTCCCCGGCCCGCCGTACAGGGGCGGCACGTCCTGGCCGGCGGCCCGCTGGCGCAGCCAGATGCGCTCGACCTTCGCCAGGTGGCGGATCAGACCCAGCAGCGACAGCGGCACGGCGGCACGGGCCGGGTGGCGAGCTGCTCGCCGGTCAGGCCGGCGCAGACGTTGAGCAGGGTCGCCCGTTGCCACCCGAGGTACGCCTCGAGTATGCCGCGATCGTCGCCGGTCAGCGGGCCGTCGACAGGCTGGCTGGCGGGGGAGGTCCACGTCATCGGGCCATCCTGCTCGATCGGGGGATCAGCGCATCTCGCGGACCGGCCGGGAGGTGAGCACGAGCACCGCCGTGAGCGCCAGCAGCATCCCGGTGCCGCCGAACATGAGCGCGCTGCGGGTCTGCACCAGCGCGCCGCAGAGGACCAGCGAAAGCGGCGCGATGGCGTAGCCGAGGACCATGTCGACCGACACGACCCGGCTCAGCACCGAGCCGTCGATGTTCCGCTGGATCCAGCTGAGGCCGAACACCCCCTGGAAGCCGATCGCGAAGCCCATCGCGCCGACGGTCGTGACCGCCGCCACGATCTCCTGCGTCAGCCCCAGAACGACCATGCCGATCGCCAGCCAGCCGGCCAACGCGGCGATGAGCAGGCCGACGCTGGGTCGGCCGCCGACCGCCCCGCCGACGAGCGCCCCGAGCAGCGCTCCGCCGGCGAGGGCGCCGTTGAGCACACCGAACGTGGCCGAGCCGCCCTCGAGCTGGAACTTCGCCAGGTAGGCGAACCCCACGGTGAACGGTCCGGCGTAGCAGAACGTCACCACGGTGTCGACGACGAGCACCATCCGGATGCGCGGGTCCGCGAGCGCGTACGCGACGCCGGAGCGGATGCGCTTCGCCAGCGTGTCCGCCGCCGGGGGCGCCGGTGCCGCGGCCGGCGGCTCCGGCCCGCCGGCCTGCTCCGCCGGCACCGTCCGGATCCTGGCGACGCAGAAGCCGCAGACGGCGAAGCACACGCCGTCGGCGAGGAACGCCCACTCGGCACTGGTCGCGGCGACCACGATGCCGCCGATCGCCGGCCCGATCACGGAGGCGATCCGCGTCCCGGCGGCGAGCAGCGCGTTGGCCGGGGCCAGCACGTCCTTGTCCACCACCGACGGGAGGATCGACGAGCGGGCGGGTTGGAAGAACGCGTCGACGGCCCCGAAGACGGCGGCGGCGGCGAACAGGATCGGCAGGGTCAGCAGGCCGGCCAGCCCGGCCAGCCCGGTCGCGGTCATCACGGCCGCCCGCGCCCAGCTCGACAACACCATGATCCGCCGGCTGGACCACGTGTCGCTCAGCGAGCCCCCGACGAGGGTCAGGACCGCCCGGGGCACCGCCTGCGCCGCCAGCACCGTACCGAGCGTCAGCGTGGAGGACGTCAGGCTCAGCGAGGTCCAGGCGAACGCGATGTAGCTGAACCCCCCGCCCAGCAGGGACAGGGACTGGCCGATCCACAGCAACCGGAAGGCGGGGCTCCGGGCTGGCGCCGACAGCCTCGATCGGGCGCCCGACAACGTGCTCACCGTGGGACCTCCTTCCGGCGGCGGACGGGGTCGGATGTATCAGTAACGCACCGGCAGCTCGACGAGGCTACGGTTCAGCAGCGACAGTTGCCAGCTGTGGTCCTGACCGGCCAGCTCGAGGCCGGGGTAGTCCTGCACGAGCACGCCGAGCGCGCAGCGGGCGACCAGCCGGGCCAGCGCCGCACCGATGCAGAAGTGCGCGCCGAAGCCGAAGCCCAGATGGGACGGGTCGGACCGGCACACGCGGAAGCGACCCGGCTCGGGGAACCGGGCCCCGTCCCGGTTCGCCGCCGCGGTCACCAGGAACACCCGGTCACCGACCCGGATCGGGCGGCCGTCCAGCTCGACGTCGGCGGCCGCGGCGCGGACGGACATCTTCGACGGCCCGTCGTACCGCAGCGCCTCCTCGACCGCGGGGGTCAGCAGGTCGGGGTCGGCCCGGACGGCCGCCAGCTCGTCGGGGTGCCGGAGCAGGGCCCGCAGGCCGTTGGCGATGAGGTTGCTCGTCGTCTCGCCGCCGGCGAACGCCAGCTGGGTGAGCATCCCGACGAACTCCTCCTCGGTCACGGTGTCGCCGATCTGTCCGTCCGCGAGGACGGCGCTGATCAGGTCGTCCCGCGGCTCCGCCCGCCGCCGGCGCACCAGGTCGCCCAGGTAGTCCTCGAGCTTGAGCAGCGACTGCAGGGAGGTGCGGTACTCGCGCTCGTCCTGCGCCGCGCCGAGCACCAGGTCGCCGACCTTGGCGTTCCAGTACCAGAACGACGGCCCGTGCTCCTGGGGGACGCCGAGCCAGCGGGCGAAGACCAACGCCGGCAGCGGCCTCGCGACCTGCGCGGCGACGTCGCCGACCGCACCGCGGACCGCCCGCCGGGCGAGCAGCGAGCGGGTGACCCGCTCGATCAGCCCGGCGTAGCGGCCGATCGCCCGGGCCGAGAAGTGTTCCTGGAACACCTGGCGCAGCCGCCGGTGCTGGGGCGGGTCGTTGAACACCATCCAGCGGGCCAGGATCCCGAACGCCCGGTCGGCGTCGCCGCCGCCGTCCCCGGTGGGCCGCACCCGGTCGGCGGACAGCGCCGGCTCCCGCAGGCAGCGCACCACCTCGGCAGCCGCTCGCGCCCGAGCTGGCCCGGGTCCTCGACCGGTGCGACGGCACCGTCTCCGCCGCCGCGCTCCGCGCCGAGCTCGGCGAAGGGGTGGACGACGCGCTGGCCGAGCTGGTCCGCCGGCGCCTGGTGCTGTGGCGGCTGCAGATCCCCGCGGACGCCCATCCCGAGCGGCACCTGCGCCGCTGGCTGGAGCGGGTCGGCGACCCCGCGGTCCGCGACCGTGGGCTCGCGCGGCTGGACCGGCTGGAGCGGGGCCGTGACCTGGTGGCCGCGGCCGCCGACCCGGATTCCCTCGCCGCCGCGCTCGGCGCGCTGGAGGCCGGCTACGCCGCGATCACCGATGAGGCCGGCGCGCGGACCAAGGGCGGCACGACCCCGCCCGGCCGGGCGCTGGTGTACGCGGACTGCCGGCGCTCGGCGACCGTCCGGCTCGGCCCGGACGTGCTCGCGGCGATGGCGCCGCTCGACCCGCTGCTGGCCAGTGCCGCCTGGCTGTCCTCGTCGCTCGCCGGGCGGGTCGCCGCCCGTGTCCGGGAGGTGTTCGACCGCCTCGGGCCGGTGGACCTGGCGACCTTCTGGTTCGCCTGCATGCCCGTCCTGCACGGCGACGCCGTCGCCGACGCCGCGGAGCTCCATCGACAGATGCAGGACCGATGGCGCGACGTGCTGTCGCTGCCGGCGAGCGCCTCCCGGGTCCGGCTCTCCCTGCCGGACGTCGCCGGGCCGGCCGCGGCCGCGTTCGCGGCGCCGGGCGGCGGCTGGCCCGCGGCGCGCTACCTCAGCCCCGACCTGATGGTCGCCGCCGACGGGGCGGACGCCGTCCGCCGCGGCGAGTACGAGCTCGTCCTCGGCGAGCTGCAGGTCGCCATGAACACCCTCGGCGCCTCCCTCTTCGTGCACCAGCACCCGGATCCCGCCGAGCTGCTCGACCTGACCGACCGGGACTTCCCGGGTCCCCGGTTGCTGCCGATGCTGCCCAAGGAGCACCGCAGCCGGCTGTCCACCCGCATCCGGCACGTTCTCGTCCGGCTGCCGGACTACCACGTGGCTCTGGTCGACCTCACCGCCGACCCGCTACGGCCGCGCACGGTGCCCAGCGTCGACGTGCGGGTCGACCTGCGGGAGGGCCGGCTCGTCGCGGTGCTGCCCGACGGCGCGGTATTCGACGTCATGGACGTCTTCTCGCACGTGCTGACGACCCTGGTCGTGGATCGCTTCCAGCTCCTGCCGGAGGACCGGCACACGCCGCGAGTCACCGTGGACGCCGTGGTGGTGGCGCGCGAGACGTGGCGGTTCCGGTCCGACGAGCTCGACTTCGCCGCGGAGCGCAACGAAGCCCGCCGCTTCGTCCAGGCGCGCCGGTGGGGAGCCACGCACGAGCTGCCGCGGTTCGTCATCGTCACGCTGCCGACCGAGCCGCGGCCGATGTTCGTGGATCTGGAGAACCCGGTCTACGTCGCCATCCTCGCCAAGGCCGTCCGCCGGCTGGTGCGCGCCGGCGCCGCCGGGGCCGTCACGGTCACCGAGATGTTGCCCGCGCCGGACCAGACCTGGTTGGTCGACGACCGCGGCGAGCGCTACACCGCCGAGCTGCGCTTCGTCGCCGTCGACACGACCGCCCCGTGAGAGCCTGAACCCGGTCGTTCCGGCCGGCTGGTCGACCGGATCTTCTTCCAGTGCCGGCCGGGCAGCCGGTGAGGGCGAGCAGGTCGTCGGCGGCGTCCCGCCGCATCTGCGAACGCGTCCTCGCCACGCGGGGCCGGCCGCATTCAGTCGAGCCGTAGCTGTGACACGGACCTCCGGCAGCGGACTGAGCAGAAGGAAGCATGCCGCACGATCGGAGGCAGCAGATGGTGAGCCGACGGCCTCGAGCCTCGATGTCGCAGGAAGTCCACGATGCCGGATCCCGGACCGCGGACGCCGACCGTGTGTCGCTGTTCTGCGGATGCGACCTGGCCGCGCGCATCGAGCGGGCCGAGGCGCAGCTGATGGCCGAGGCGACCGAGGCGGCCCGGCGCCGGCACGCGGACCGGAGCGGCTTCGTCATCCCCGTCGCCGGCGGCGTGGCGACTTTCGCCGAGGAGGGCTCCCCGTACAACAAGATTGCTGGCCTCGGCTTCGGCGGCGTGCCCGACCCGGCCACGCTGGACGAGATCGAAAGGGCATTCGCCGCTCGGGGTGCTGTGGTGCAGGCCGAGGTGGCGAGTCTGGCCGACCCGACGCTGCTGGACATGCTCGCCGAGCGGGGTTACCGCCTGGCGTCCTTCGAGAACGTGCTCGGTCGGGAGCTCACCACGGGACCCCGGCCGGTCGAGGTGCCGGGGGTCGAGGTACGGCGAAGCGGCGCCGAGGAGCTGGACGCCTGGATCCAACTCGTCACCGACGCCGCTGTGCACCCCGATACCGAGGGCATACCCATGGAGGAATTTCCGCGCGACGTCCTCGAACGGGCCGAACGTGACTCGGCCGCGACCGACGGCATCCGCCGCTACGTGGCGCTGCGCCATGATCAGCCGGCCGGAGGCGCCAGTCTCCGCGTCGCCGACGGCATCGCCCAGCTGACCGGAGCGGGCACCGTGCCGGCCCACCGCCGCAACGGCGTGCAGACCGCACTGCTCGCGGCGCGTCTGGCCGATGCCGCGGCCGAGGGCTGCGACGTCGCTGTCGTCACCACCCAGCCGGGATCCAAGTCGCAGCACAATGTCCACCGGCGAGGCTTCGACCTGCTCTACCCGCGGGCCGTGCTGCTGAAGCACCCCTGAGGCCTGACCGGGCATCTCCTCGACACCGGCACGCTCGACGAGGTGATCTCGACCGCGCAGAGGCCCGTCCATCGGGCCGAAGGTCCCTGCCACCGTGTGCTCTCCGACTCTGGGAACCCTGCGCCGCGTCCGACACGCTCAGCACGACCCCAGAGCCGCTGCAGCCGGGAGGTGTCCGACGATGACGTCGACGAACGGTGTGGTGGACCTGACCGGCCACGCGGAAGAGATCGTGCGCGCCGCCTGCCGGGCGCCGTCGCACCACAACGCCCAGCCGTGGTTGTTCCGCGTCGGGGCGGCCGAGGTCGAGGTGTGGGCTGACCTCCGGCGTCGGATCCCGCTGGCGGACCCGGACGACCGGCAGCTGTTCATCGGCGTCGGCGCGGCGGTGTATGCGGTAAGGCTCGCGCTGGGCCATCTCGGGTTGCGGACAGTGGTCCGCCTGGGCCGTGACCCCGCGCGTCCGGAACTCGCGGCGGTGGTCGCAGTGGTCGGCAGGCAGGAGGTCGACCCCGACGGCGAGCGACTGTGCGCCGAGATCGACCGGCGCCGTACGGTGCGGACGTCGTTCACCGACGATCCGCTGCCGGTGCCGGTGCAGTTGATGCTCGCCCAGCAGGTCCGGCACGAGGGTGGCCGGTTGCGGTGGGTGGTTCGGGAGCGGTCGCTGCGCTCGCTCGCCGCCCTGATCAAGGCGGCGGAGCTCGCCCAACAGTCGACGTCGGACTTCCGGGTCGAGCTCGACCGGTGGGTGGGACGCGGCGCGACGGCCGAGGGCGCGGGCATCCCGCTTTCCAACGTCGGCACCGCCCTCGCCACCGGGCCGCTTGGGGAGTTCATGCTCCGCGATTTCGACGGCGACCGCGGCGCCCTGACGCTGCCGACTGCGCCGGCGGAGGCGCACCCGGGGATCGCGGTGCTCTGCACGCTCGACGACCGACGGGCCGACTGGCTGCGGGCCGGCCAGGCGCTGTACCGGATGCTGCTGTCCGCGAGCGCGGCGGGCGTCTCCGCGTCCTTGCTCAACCAGCCGCTGGAGATCCCGGAGCTTCGGGCGCAGGTCCGGGACGAGTCGGAGCCCGGCGGCTACCCGCAGGTCATCCTCCGTCTCGGCCGGCCGGCGGAACCGCTCCCACCGCCGACGCCGCGGCGGCCGGTGCGCGACGTCCTGCTCTCCCCGGCCCTGGGAACGGGCGGATCGGCTTAGCCAGCAGCGTAGTCGGGCGTCGACGTCGGGCGCGTCCGCGGGCGCGGCCCCTCGCCCACGCCGTCGCTGCACGCGGCTCGTTCGCCCCCGTCCCTGCTCGGACCAGGCGAGGGCCGAACACACGCGTGGGCAGCGCGAAGCGTGGCGGGCAGCTGCCGACGCGCCCTCGCTCACCGAGTTGCCGGACCTCCTCCGCACCGGCGAGTACGCGCACGACGAGCGGCTCCCGGCACGCCTCGCGCAGCTCCTCGCGGGACTTTGGTCTCTGGCCGGTGTGCCGCAGGTTTGTCACGATTGAGAGGTGGGCCCGCGCGGGCGACAGGGGCCTCCGGGCCTACGAAGGAGGGCTCGTCATGCGCACCGTTCACCGCACCCGATGGCTCTGCCTCCTCGCCGGCGCCCTGTTGGTCGCCGGCTGCGGTTCGTCTGGTGGCCCGCCCGCTGCCGGACCGACCGCGCCGCCGACATCGGTCACGTCGGCACCGCCGCGCCCGCTGCCCGCGCCGGTTCCGCCCACTTCCTCCCCGGCGACCGGCCAGCCGCAGCCCACCGGCCCGGCCCGCTGCCGCACGAGCGACCTTTCCGCCGAACTCGCCTGGGTCGAGGGCGCCGCCGGCAGCCGGTACTCCGCGATCGTGCTGACCAACCGGTCACGCCGATCGTGCACCATCTACGGCTACGGCGGCCTGCAGTTGCTCGACGCGCGCGGCCGGGCGGTGCCGACCAGGCAGGAGCGCGATCGCACGACGCGGCCCGCCCTGGTGGTGCTGCGTCCCGGCAGAAGCGTGCACGCCGACCTGCACTGGTCCGCGGTCGCTCAGCCCGGCGACAGCCAGACCGGTACATGCCAGCCGGAGCCGGCTTACCTGCTGGTCACGCCTCCCGATGAGACCCGCTCGCTACGGATCCGGTGGAACGCCGGGCCGGTCTGCGGGCAGGGACTCGTCTTCCAGGGCCCGTACGCCGCGGGCCAGCCGACGCAGGCCGGAACCGTCCCCGGTGCCGTCGCGGCCACGGCCGCGCCGGGCGGCGGCTCCGGCGAGGTGCAGGTCAACTGGGCAGCGGTCGCGGGGGCCGAGGGCTATCGGGTGATCCGCACCACCTCCGCCGGCAGCCGGCTACGGGTCGTGGCCGACATCGACGTCACCACCGGCCGCGCGACCGCGGTCCCGGAGGTGGCCAACGTCTGGTCGGCCCAGCACAGCTACGTTCCCGACCGAGGTCGGCTCACCCAGGCCGACCGGTCTGCCCGGTTCCAGTACGTCGACGTCGGTGCCGGCCGGCGCTGCTACCGCGTGCTGGCGTACAACTCAACCGGAGCCGGTCCGCTGTCGGCGGTCACCTGCGCCGCCCCGCCGGGAGGGTGAGCCGGTGACCTACTGGCCGCCACCCCGCGTGGACGGCCACAGCGCGGTCCGCTTCTCCAGGAAGGCGTCGATCCCTTCCACCGCGTCCGGGGCGGAGAGGTCCCGCACCATGGCGTCCGCGGCCACCGCGTAGGCGGCGTCGAGGGGCTGGTCGAGCTGGGCGTAGAACGTGCGCTTGCCGTTCGCGACCACCGGGGCGGAGCGGGCCAGTATCGCCCTGGCCAGCTCGTCGACCTCGTCGTCGAGGCGTTCGTTCGGGACCACCCGGTTGACGAGTCCCCAGTCGAGAGCGGTGGCCGCGTCGATCGGTGCCCCGGTCAGCAGCATCTCCATGGCCCGCTTGCGGCCGACCGACCGGGCGACCCCGACCGCGGGGGTCGAGCAGAACACGGCGATGTTCACGCCGGGCAGCGCGAAGCGCGCGGTGTCGGCGGCCACGGCGAGGTCGCACATCGACACGAGCTGGCAGCCGGCCGCCGTCGCGATGCCGTGCACCCGGGCGATCACGGGCTGGGGGAGCCGGGTCAGCGTGATCATGAGGCGGTTGCACTCGGCGAACAGTGCGTCCTGCCAGGCGGTGTCGTCCGTGTGGGTGCGCATCTCGATGAGGTCGTGTCCCGCGCAGAACCCGCGGCCGTCGGCGGCGAGGACGATCACGCGCGCAGTGGCGTCCTCGGCCAGCGCATCCAGCTCCGCCTGGAGCGCGGCGATCATCGGGCGCGACAGCGGGTTGTAGCGGTCGCCGCGACCGAGGGTGAGCCGGACGACCCCGTCCGCGTCCTCCCGCCGGACGAGCGCCGGCCCCGCCTTGCTCGTCGTGCCGGCCGTTCGTACGGACTCGACCATGACGTGCTCCCTCCTCGATCGCCTGCCCGACCGGCCTACTCGATCGCCGCCGTGGAGCGGGAACGTTGGCGCAGGACGTGCTTCTGGATCTTTCCTGTCGAGGTCTTCGGGATCTCGGTGAAGACCACGGTGCGCGGCGCCTTGAAGCCCGGCAGCAGGCTCCGGCAGTGCTCGATCAGCTCGGCCTCCGACACCGACGCTCCCGGCTGCAGCTCCACGTAGGCGCACGGCGTCTCGCCCCACTTCTCGTCGGGCTGCGCGACGACCCCGGCGAAGGCGACCGCCGGGTGGCGGTAGAGCGCCTCCTCGACCTCCACCGACGAGATGTTCTCGCCTCCGGAGATGATGACGTCCTTGGCCCGGTCCTTGATCTTCACGTAGCCGTCCGGTTCCCGGACCGCCAGGTCCCCGGAGTGGAACCACCCGCCGGCGAAGGCCTCCTCGGTGGCCGAAGGGTTCTTGAAGTACCCCATCATCGTGACGTTGCCACGGAAGACGATCTCGCCGACCGTCTCGCCGTCCGCCGGCACCTCGTCGCCGCTCGCGGGGTCGAGGACGGTGACCCTGTCCTCGAGCAGATAGCGGACGCCCTGGCGCCCGTTGCGCCGGGCCCGGGTCGGGCCGTCCAGGTCCGACCAGGCGGCGTGCTTGGCGCAGACGGTGGCGGGCCCGTAGACCTCGGTCAGCCCGTAGACGTGGGTGAGCTCGATCCCGAGCCGTTCGGCGCCCTCGAAGGTGCGCGCCGGCGGTGGCGCGGCCGCGATCATCGCGTGGAGCTCGTGGTCGAGAGTCGCCCGCAGTTCGGGCGGGGCGTCGATGAGCAGGTTGTGGACGATCGGGGCACCGCAGTAGTGGGTGACGCGGTGCTCGGCGATCAGCCGGTAGATCGCCGCGGCCTCCACCGTTCGCAGGCAGACGTTCGTTCCGGCGTTCGCCGCCATCGTCCAGGGGAAGCACCAACCGTTGCAGTGGAACATCGGCAGCGTCCACAGGTACACGCTGTGCCTCGGCATGTCCCAGGTGAGGATGTTTCCCACGGCGTTGAGGTGAGCGCCGCGGTGGTGCACGACGACGCCCTTCGGGTCGCCCGTGGTGCCGGAGGTGTAGTTCAGCGAGATGGCCTGCCACTCGTCGCCGGGCTTCTCCGGGTCGTACCGGGGGTCCGCGGACGCGAGCAGGGACTCGTACTCCTGAGCGCCGATCCGCTCGCCCGGGCCGGTGTACTCGGAGTCGTCGACGTCGACCAGGACCGGGGGCCGGTCCAGGGCAGCCACCGCCCTGGCCGCGAGGCCGCTGAATGCGCGGTCGACGAGCAGGACCTTCGCCTCGCAGTGTTCGAGGATGAACGTGATGCCGGCGGCGTCGAGGCGGGTGTTGAGCGGCACGAGGACCGCCCCGGTCATGGGCACCCCGAAGTGGGCCTCGATCATCTCGGGGGTGTTCGCGAGCAGGACCGCCACGGTGTCGCCCCGTCCGATGCCGCGGGCGGCGAGGGCGGAGGCCAGCCGACGGCACCGGTCACGGGTCGCGCTCCAGCTGTACCGACGCGCCCCGTGCACGACGGCGACGTGCTCGGGATACACGTCCGCGCTCCAGTCGAGGAACACCAGCGGTGTCAGCGGCGCGAAATTCGCCGTCCGACGTCCCAGCCCGACCTCGAAGTCCTCGATCCCCACGGGCCCTCCCAGGCGTCGGCGACCGGTGTAGCGAATCTAGACGCCGTGGTCCGACGCCGGGAGGGCCCCGGCCGGCGGCGCACCGGCGGCAGCGAGTCGCGTATCGGCGGTGTGGATGCATTGATGCAGGAACCGGACGGGTGCTCCCGATGCCCGCGCTCCTCCGGTTCGTCGGTCATGACCTGGTGCGCCGGACATCTCGGCGCGGACCGGCCCGCGGTCAGGGCGGTTGGCGCGAGCGGCCGTGGTCCCTCGGCGCTGTCAGCGGTCGGCCTCCGCCAGGACCGCCGCCAGCGCCCGTACGGACTCCTGCCGACGCAGCTGCGAAGCCGCGGGATCGACCAGGGTGATGGCCGACCTCCAGATCGACCAGCCCCGGGTCCGCCGCCAGGTGTCCTCGTCCAAGCCGACCGTCTGCCGGAACACGGCGCGGCCCCCGTCGCCAAGGGCGATGTAGGCGATCACGAGATCGCAGGACGGGTCGCCGACGCCGGCGCAGCCGAAGTCGAGCACGGCGTGCACCCGACCGCCCCGCATGAGCACGTTGTCGACGGCGAAGTCCCCGTGAAACCACACCGGCTCCCGGTCCCAGCGGGAGGCCAGCGCCGCGTCCAGCACCGTCCCCGCGGCGGCCGCGTCCGCCGGCTCGAGTGAACGGAACGCCCGGCGCGCCTCGTCGGCGTAGACATCCAGCGGCGCGCCCCGCCACGCCGTGAGCGGCCCCGCCGCAGGGCCGCCGGCGGCCGGCACCGACCGGAGGGCGACCAGGAACGCGGCGAGGTCCCGGGCCAGGGTCTGCTCGTCGATGTCCGAAGTGCGGGACAGCACCTCGCCGTCCAGCCATCGGCTCACCGACCAGCCGAACGGATAGCCCAGAGCGGGGCGGCCGAGCGCGACCGGCTCCGGGACCGGCAGGGGCAGGTGCGCCGTCAGGTGCGGCAGCCAACGCTGTTCCTTCAGCACTTGCGGGGCGTACCCCTCCGCGCTCGGCAGCCGGACAGACAGCCGGTCGCCGAGCCGGAAGGTGCGGTTGTCCCAGCCCTGCGGGGAAACCGGTCGCACCGGCAGCCCTGCCGACTGCGGGAACTGCCCGGCCACCAGGCGCGCCGCCAGGTCGGCATCGATCGGCGGCAGGACCACCGGCCCCCGCGTCGCGGCCAGAACCGCGAGTCCGGCCGCGAGGACGCCCAGTCTTGCCGGCCTCTATTGTTCCGGGATGGAGCGGTATGTGATCCGCGGTGGCCGGCTCGGCTACGAGCGGCTCCAGCTGCTGGCCCGGAGCTGGGCGCCGACGACGTCCGCGCTGTTCGACCGGATCGGTCTGCGGGCCGGAACGGCCTGCCTGGACCTCGGCTGCGGGGCTGGCGACGTCACTTTCGAGATGGCCCGCCGGACCGGCCCCGGCGGCCGGGTCGTGGGTGTCGACATGGACGAGGTGAAGCTCGACCTGGCCCGGCGCGCGGCCACGGCGCAAGGTCTGTCCACAGTGGAGTTCCGGTCGGCCGACGTGTACGTCTGGGCCGAGCCGGAGACGTACGACCTGGTGTACTGCCGGAACCTGCTGCAGCACCTCAGCCGCCCCGTCGACGTCCTGCGCGCCATGTGGGGCGCCGTCCGCGCCGGCGGCGTGCTCGCCGTGGAGGACGCCGACTTCGAGGGGTCCTTCTGCGACCCGCCCAACGCGGGCTTCGCCTTCTGGATGGAGGCCCACCAGCGGGTCCTCGAACGGCACGGCGGGGATCCGCTGACCGGCCGCAAACTGCACCGGTACTTCTCCGCCGCCGGCATCCCGGCCCCGCAGGTCACCGTCGTCCAGCGGGTCGACGTCGACGGCGAGGCGAAGACGCTGCCGGGGTCCACGATCGAGGCGACCGCCGAGGCGATCATCCGGGAAGGCATCGCCTCGACGGCCGAGATCGACGCCGCGCTCGCGGCGCTCCGCGACGTCAGCGCGGACCCGCACTCGATCGTCGGCTCGCCCCGCCTCTTCCAGGTCTGGTCCCGCCGGCACCGGTCGCCGGCCGCCTGATCAGCAGCGCCGGCGGCTCGCTCACCCGCGACGTGATCGCGCACCCCGGCACCGCCCGCACCGGGAATCGGTCAATGCGGCAGTGCCCGATGACGTGCCTCGTGGCGCGGAGTGGGCCGCCAGCTACTTCGACGGCTGCGGCACGCTGCACTTCACCTTGGGGTTGACGCCGACATAGTTCAACGGCCCGGCCAGGACGGTCACCACAATGGTCCCGGCTTTCGCGCAGTTGGTGGTCGAACCGGAGAAGTAGTGGCGCTGGCCTGCGGCGAGCACCCCGATCAGCAGCCACACGATGACCACGATGGTCGCGATACGCATCTCAGGGACCTCCAGAGGGGACGAGCCGGGCCGGACGCAGCGTCGGGTCGCCGAACAGTCACGAGGGCAGGCGAATCACCCGAACGTCCATGATCGTCCCCGTCCAGCCGGCGCTTCAACCGTCGACCGGGCTGGCGGAGCTTCCCGTGTGCGACTGGTGGATCATGTGCCGGCGGCGACTTGATCCGTTGCCTCCACCGGGCTGTCGCCCCGTCCGTGCCGGCTACCGCCCCTCGGAGCAGCCGGCGAGACGACCGCTCAGCTGAAGGGGTTCGTCCAGGCCAAGCCGGTGAAGCGGGCGAAGTCGGAATCGGCGGAGACGACGCTGAGTCCGTGCTCCATGGCCAGGGCGGCCAGGTGCGCGTCGCCGACCAGGTTGCCGCCGATGTGGTGGCGGCGAATGAGTTCCATGAGCAGGGTGCCGTGGCGAGGACCGGCCACCGGCACCCAAGCGACGTCCGCGCTGAGCCATTCCTCTACGTAGCTCACTGCGTCATCGGGCTGCAACGGCGATGTCGAGGCGCGGGGGTGGGTGCTGATGCGCAGGAACGCGACCAGCGTCTGCCATGGCAGTCCGACCCGCCGAGGGCCGTTGAGTTGCTCGGTGAGCCAGGTGGCGGCTACCTGGTGGAACGGACTGGTGCGGTCCACCGCGTAGAGGAGCACGTTGGCGTCGACGATCATCAGCGGGTGGCCGGCCCGTCGAGGGCATCCAGAGCCTCGGCCACGTTCGACACGTCGATGCGTAGACCCAAGTCGGCCGAGCGCTGCCGGAAGGTGCGGCGTCGGCGAGAGGTGCTGCCGATCCCAGCCCGGATCAACTCGTTGACCGCCTCACTCAGGCCTACGTGCTCGGCGCGGCGCAGTTGCTCGACGACCGCTGCCACATCATCGTCCAGGGAGATCGTCGTCCTCATGCTCATGCTCAAAGATTAGCATCATGATGCGCGAGATTCAGAACGCCAGTGCACGCCTGGCGGTCGGTGTCGCCGTTGACGGGGTCGACGGAGACTGTTGCGCGCCGACGCTCGGTCAGTCGCATGCGTCGAGCCCGGTGGCGGCGGTCGGCACCCGGCGCTCGACCACCCTCCTGGCCGCCTCGCCCGAGCCCTGGGACGCTGCCGCGACCCGCCTCACCGCTCGAGGGCACCCGACATCCGGGCGAGGGTCTCGGCGAGGGAGGTGAGCTCGGCCCGCAGCGTGAGCCGGTCGGCCGCCGAGAGCGCCTCGTACGGGCGGTAGCCGGCCGAGGTCCGGTACTTCCCGAGCGTGCGGTCGACCGCGGAGAACTGCCCCTCGAGCAGCCGGGCAAGCTCGGCGTCGCGGACGGCCAGGACCGGCCGGGCGGTGGCGTAGCCCGCCTCCACCCCCTGCATGTTGCCGGCGAGGTCGGCCAGGTCGGTCCGGGAGTAGCGATCCTCGGCACCCGGCAGCTTCTGCGCGATCGCCTCCTCGGCAAGCCGCTCGATGCTGTCGGTCATGATCTTGGGGGTGACCGGCAGCGTCGCGACGGCCCGATTCAGGTTGTCGAGGTCGCGGTCGAGCCGGTCGGCGTACGGCGCCGCGCCGGCCGTGCTGTTCTGGGTCCACAGGATGTGCTCGAGCCGGTGCCAGCCGGTCCACGCCGGATCCCGGATGGACGCGAAGTCGTCGGCCTCGGCGTCGAGTCGCCGGTCGAGCGGGGGCAGGAGGATCGCGACCGACTGGATCCGCTCCCAGCCGGGCCTGCTGGCGGCGTAGTTCTTCTTGGCCGCCGCGAGGTTTCCGGCGCGGATGGCGTCGGTGAACGGCCGGGCCGGCAGGGCGGCGGCCTGAGCGCGCAGGTACGCCTCGTACGACCGGACCGACGCGGTCACCCGAGGGTCGACGGGTGCGCGGACCGGGGGCGCCGGCGTCCTGGTCTCCGATGCGGATGCGACCGGGGGCCGCGGGGCGTCACCGGTCCAGCAGCCGGTCAGCAGCAGGGCCGTCCCTATTGCGAGGGGAATGCCGAGCCGATCAATCGTCCGTACCTTCGTCCGGGAAGCCCGCGGTCTCATGGCCACTGTCCCATTCAAGCGGATCACGGGCGGCACTGCGGACGGGCACCGACCGGTGGATCACTCGGCGAGGGCGGTGACCGGCTGGCGGGTGGCGGCCGGTGCCTCGACGACCGTCCCGGCTGAACGCGACAGAGCCCCGGACCGGGACGGTTGCGGCTCGAGGCAACGGTGCCGGCGGCTCACCGCTCAATCCACCAGCGGCGATTCGGGCGGCATGAACGGGCCCTCCACGACCGCGGCGAAGACCGTGCGGGCGGCGGTCGGCTCGGGTTGGGGGACGGCGGGGTCGAACGGCAGACGGTCCTCCTCGACGACGAGGATCCGGTCCGCGCCGTCGAGGAAGTGCCGGAGGTCGACGTCCTCCAACTGCCGTCGCCAGGGCTTGTCCGCGCTGTCGCGGGTGAGCTCGACGGGGTCGCCGTTCAGCCAGTGCTCGTCGCCGCCGGCGAGCTCACCGGGCAGCCGTCGCTGGGTGCGGACGGTGACCCGGGCCAGGGCGCGTTTCGTCGCGTCACGTGTGCTGTCCAGCGAGCTGGTCGCCGTGTACGGGGTTCCGGAGAGCTCGAACCGGAGCAGGGAGTGGTTGGGCTTGATCACCTTCTGGATGAACAGGCGCCGCTCCGGGAACAGCGGGACCGGATCCAGCCGCACCGGCGGCGACACGAAGTAGTGCCCGGGGACGACGCCGGATGCAGGCGGGGGGTCGATCGTGAACGGCTGGTAGCGGGCGGCGGCGAGGCGGACCATCGGGAAGTACGCGCCCTGCGTGTCGATCTGCACGTCGGTGAACCAGCGCTGACTGACGAAGTCGAACTCCGGGTCGAACAACGCCAGGTCGACCGGCTCGGTGGGGTTCTCCGGCAGCAGGATCCCGGGGACCCGGTCTACCGCGTTGAGCAGGTGCTCGATCCGCAGGCCCGGGATCGAGGGACCTTCGTGGGCGGCGTCGGTGCCGATGAGGCTGACGTCGTCGTACATCGGGTCCGCCGGCCCCGCGGGTGTCCGCGGCAGGACGACGACGCCCAGCCGCTCGTCGGCTCCGGTGACGAACCAGGGTCGCTCCAGCCAGATCCGGAGCCAGCCGCCCTCGCGGACCAGGTCGCCGCGTTCGACGGAGACCGGGCCGGTGCTGACGATCGGCACCACGTCGGCGATCACCGGCGCGGGCGGTCTGGCGGTGCTGCGGACGACGGCGTCGGCCGCGCGGCCGGTCCGGGTGAGCCGGGCCGGTTCGGCGGCCAGCTCGGGGAATTCGTCTGCGAACCGGCTCACCGCGGTCGCGGTCAGGGTGACCCTACGGTGCCGGGTGTCGGAGAACTGCAGCGGCGGCATCGTCGATCCGTCGATGTCGTACAGCGTGGTCTCCGCGAGGATCGGGACCACGCCGTCGACCAGTTCGGGCGGGTCCAGCGAGGTGCTGCCGATGGTCACGGAGACCGGTCGCAGCCAAGGCATCGGCACGCCCTCGGCGGGCGGCTCGAACCGCACCGCGGGATCGTCGACGACGTCCGTCCAGCTCGCGTCGAGCTGCAGCGTGCCGGTGCTCAGCGGCTCCGGGACCAGGGTGACGTTCGGCGCGTACTCGGTATCGCCCGGCGCGCGCGCCACGTCCGGCGCCACCCGCAGATCCGGCGTCGAGAGCGGACGCTGCACGGCGTGCACGACCTCGAGTTCCTCCCACGGGCTGAACATGACGTGCCGGCTGTCCTCGACCGCGCGGCGGACCCGGCTCATGGTGGTCGGGTCGATGTCGGTGCCGGTGCCCTCGGCCAGCCACCCGAGCAGCCCGAACCCGTCGGCGTCCTCGATCATCGAGCTGATCCGGAGCACCGCCTGCCGCGCCGGGTCGAGCTTGATCGTGACGGTCGACGCGTCCTGATCCAGGTCCGGCCCGGGCTGGAAGTGCGTGTCGTTCACCAGCAGGCTCAGCGTGACGGGCCGCGGCCGGTCCCAGCTCGTTCCGCGCCACTCCATGCTCGGGGTCTCGCCGACGGGCACGCCCGGGGCGTGGGCGATCGCGATGCCACGGGAGAACGGATCGGGCAGGTACGGCAGCTCGTCCGAGCCGGCCGGGGGCAGCACGCCGCTCTCCCGGGCCGCGACGTCGTAGCTCGCGCGGATCCGGGCGGCGTCGCCGGAGCCGATCGCCTCGTCGAAACGGCCATGCCACTCGGCGAGCTCGACGCTCGCCTTCGGCGCGCAGAGCCGGCACTCGGCGGTCCCGACCGCCATGGCCGGGTCGTCGGTCCCGCTTCGGATCACCAGCCGGTGCGTGCTCTGCGGCTGTGGGTTGGCTTGGACGATCGTGGGCGGCGGCACTGGCTCGAACCGGCCGAACCGCGCGGCGGGCGTGGCCAGCGACTCCGTCTCGATCACGCCGCCTCCGGCGACGCCCATCGTCGTTCCCCAGATGTCGTCCGCCGCCGCCAGGTCGAGGCCGTTGCCGGCCAGGTCGACGGTGCGGGCGCGGATCCGGTAGCTGTGCCCGAACCGCAACCGCGGCAGGGTGCGTGGCTGCACCCGGGTCTCGATCCGCAGCCCGGCCTGGGTCAGCGGGTCGTTGCTGCTGTGCTGCGGCATCGTCTCCGGGCGTTGCGGGTCGGGCCCGTCGGGGTCCACCCCGAGGCTGCGGCCAGGGCGCGGCGCGGACAGGCTCCAGCCGTCCCAGCGGACGAACGACTCGTGCACGTAGAGCGGGGCCCCGGTATCCGGGTCGGTGCCGGCCGGGACCGGTGGTCCCGTCACCGTCGGATGGTGCGATCCCTCGTCCAGCACGGGATCGAGGAGCTCCACGTCGTCCTTGGTGTACGTGACCCGGCGCGCGTGCAGGCTCGCCCATCGGCCGGTGGTGTCGTCGAGAACGTCGAACCGGTAGCCGCGGACGACGTCCTCGGCACGCAGCGCGGTCTCCGGTGTTGCGCCGCGGCCGTCGTCCAGCGCCGCGCTGAGGTCGGCGTGCACGGACTGGGCGCGGTCGACGTGCGTGATGGTCAGACCGCCGCTGCGCACAGCGGGCGGCGCACCCGGGGCACCGCCCTCCGGAAGTGAGGAGACCATCGCGATCGCCTGCAGCACGGCGCTGTCCAGTCCCGCCGGCTGCACGGAGAACGGGCTGCTGTCCTTCCCCAGGTCGAGCACGCCGGGCACGTGGTCCGTCGAGGTGACGAAGGCGAACACCCCGTGCGGGTCGAGATCCCATGCGATCCACAACGACCGGTCGGTCTTCTGCGAGGCAGCGTCCGGGAAGGCGGCGATCCATTCCGGCACCAGCCGTGCCGTGCCGGAAGACCGGTTTCCGGCGGCCGACAGGGGCACGGCGACGTCGAACACCAGCCCGAGCCGGCGCAGCAGCGCCGGGTGCTCGGTCAGCCCGGAGAGGATCTTGTGGAAGTCGATCGAGTCGTGGAGTGCTGCGCGGTCCGCCTCGACCTGGCCGGGATCGGTCACCGGCGCGGACGCCTCCTCCTGCGCGGTGTGGAACGCAACCGCCCGGGCCACCTCGCCCGCCGGTTCATCGCTGCGCGGCATCAGCTCGATCATCCCCGTCGGGCTCTCGGGACTGGCCTGCGCGCCGGCGACGAGGCTCTGCAGTGTGGTCGCGCGCGGTTCCGCACCGCCCATCAGGTTCCGCAGCGTGGGATTCTGCATCGCCTGCGCGAACGCGGCGAACGGCGGGTCGCCGATCGCGAGTGCCTGTGCCACCGGCGCGATGATCGGGAGGTCGTCGACGGCGTCCACGACGAGCCGGGCGTACGAGTCGCGGACGGTCTCCAGCACGGTAGCCGCCGAGAACGTCATCACCGGCCGCTCCGTCAGGTCGTCCCGGACGAACGGTGAGACCGTCGTGGCGGGGCCGAACAGCGCCGGCCAGACCCGGGTGGAGCGCGGACCGGGCAACAGCCGCGCCGGTACCCGGTCGCCGCCGTCGCCGAACTCCACGCCCAGGTCGAGCGCCTCGATCACGGTGGGCCAGTCGAGCAGGTCGGGATAGTCCGCGAGCGTGGGCGGCCCGCCGGTGTCGTCACCGGTCAGCGCCAGCGCGACGAACACGGAGAACAGGAGGTCCGATCCGTCGGCCGAGACCCCGTTCGGCAGCGGCACCCAGGTGGCCGTGAGCCGGAGGCTCTCAGCCGAAGGCATCGCAGTACTCCGCCCAGTCCTCGACGTCGTAGCAGTCGGTGAAAGCCGGGTCTCCGGTGACCGCCGAGAACCGCCGCTCGACGCTCAGCGTCACCGACCGCGAGAAGAACAGCAGTTTGACTCCGAGGGTGAGGCTGGCCTGGCCAACGGCTTCCTTGGTGGCCGACACGTAGCTGAGCTGCATGAA
Organism: uncultured Actinomycetota bacterium; assembly: GCA_963803135.1. Lineage (GTDB taxonomy): Bacteria > Actinomycetota > Actinomycetes > Mycobacteriales > CADCTP01 > CADCTP01. The sequence goes on from CAWDLH010000003.1 coordinate 865,895, forward strand.
GAAGTCGGCCGAGATGGTGAGGATGCCGAGCACGGTCACCTGGCCGCTCGCGCGCAGGTATCCGCCGAGGGTGACGTCGCCGCCCGGGTCCAACCGGAAGTAGATGCCGGCCATCACCGAGAGGCCACCGCTGGCGACCACCAGGTTGAGCTGCATCGAGCCGCCGAACTCCAGCGCGGCCTCGACCCGCTCGAGCCGCTTGCTGGTCATCGTCAGCGTCAGGAAGCCGCCGCCGGTGAACAGCGACACCATCACCGAGAACGGTTTGAACCGTTCCCCGACACCGAGGGTGAACTCCAGCGGGCGGCCGTCGAAGGGCACGGTGAGCAGTGCGGTCATCGACAGGTTCGTCAGCGAGAACATGCCCATCGACAGCTCGGGCAGCGTCAGGGCGAAACCCGCGGTGATCCGGTCGGTGCCGACCTTGATCGTGGTCCCGCCGAGGCCGAGGTCGTCCAGCGCGCTGCCGACCTCGTTGCTGAGCTCCTGCAGGAAGCTGAGATCGCCGCCGAAGCTCAGGTTCATGCCCTCCTGGCTGAACGTGGTGCCCTTGCCGGGGTCGGCGGTGAAGCTCAGCGAGGCGAAGCTCAGCGTGACGATGTCACCGAGCGAGATCGCGATCTGAGTGAGGGTGCCTCTCACCGAGGTCGTGGTGGCGCCGTCGGCGAAGCGGCGGACGACGTTCGCCCGCAGCGTGAGGGCGGCCGTCTCCGCGGTCGGTTTCAGGAATGTGTTGCCCGTCGCGGTTATCGGTGCGCCGAACGTGTAGCTGAGCTCGGCGAGCTCGGGCGTGACCCGTTCCTTCAGCTCCGGGGGAACGACAAGGTTCTGCAGCCGCGGCGGGATGAGATGCTTCAGGTCGGCCGACGTCGCCCTGCGTAGCATCTCGGGGTCGACTATGTCGGTCAGCGGGATGACGCCGAGCACCATCGCCGAGCCGAACTCGTCCTTGAACTTCTGCACGAACGCTTCCGGGCTCAGCGCCTGGCGCGGGTCGAAGCCCCCCGGGACCGCACCCTTGAGCACCGACAGCGCGGCAACCTTCATGTTCGGAGAGGCCAGTCCGCCGATCCGGCGCGGGTCGCCGAAGTCCACCGGCAGCGCCTGCGGCAGTTCGAGATAGTGGCCCAGCTCGTTGGCCGCCTGGTCCAGCCCCGACTCCCGGTAGGCCTGGTGCCAGACCGCATCGACCGCCTGCCGTGCACCGCTGAAGTGCGCCGCCGCGTCGACGACGACCCGCATCCCGGAGAGCACCGGCAGTACCGGGCTGCCGGGCATTCCGGCCGGCACGTGCTGCATCCCGAACCGGACCGTCTCCACGGTGAGCGGCGCCACCTGGCGTGCCTCCGGCGTCTCCGGCGCGACCAGCGCGATCGAGGCCGAGCCGACGGACGCCGAGTGCCGCTCCGTGCCGCCTGAGTCGAACATCGAGGAGAGAAAGGCCGGGTCGAAGCGGGTCTCGCCGGGGATGAACATCAGCGGGACCGAGAACGCGACGACGTTGCCCGCGTGGTCGGTGCCCTGCAGCGCGAACGGGAAGTCATCGTCGCCGTCCACCGAGATCCAGAAGGGCAGGAGGCCTTTCTGGTCCGCCAGCGTGTCGTCGACATTCACGTGCGTGGTGAGCAGCCGCAGCTGGCGGAAAGGCATGTCCCGGGCCGGTCCGCCGTACGCCGACGCGAGCCGGTCCACGTCCAGCACCGGGTCGGCGACCACGATCGCCGCCCGCCGCTCCAGGAAGGCGACGGCTTCCTCCTGCGCGAACCCGGTGTCGGGGCTGCCGCCGATGAAGACCCGGCGCGCCAGCCGGATCAGGGTCGCCGGGTGTCCACTGGACAGGTGGCCCTGACTGACCACGCGGACGCGGCTGTCGCGGCCGAAGTCGATGTCGTGCTCGTAGCTGCCGATCAGGTGTTGCCGTTCCGGCGGGGTCTCCACGTTCAGCCCGAAGTCGACCGGACCGCGGATCCTCGCGGTGACACCGACCGGGGAGAAGTCGAAGCGGCTCGCCTCCAGCGTGCCGCCGGCCACATTGCGCAGGTCGGCGGTGGAGGGCAGCACGTCCCACACCGGCGCGTCCGCGTCCTTGACCTCGACCAGCTGCAGTCGCCCGCGGACCGCGCCGTCGACGACCGGGCCGACCAGCTTCGCCCGCCACAGCGACCCGCGACCGTTCAGCACCTCCGGACGAGAACCCATGCTCCAGAGGGCGTGAAGAGGTGCGAGCCGGACCCGCGCCGGCACCGCGACCGTACTGTCGAAGACCAGGTTCAGCCGCTCGCACAGGCCGAGCAGGCCCTCGTCGCCGAGGTCGAACTCCTCGTCCTCGGGCAGCATGAACAGGAGCACGGTCGGCGCTGCGGCGGCGAGATCGAGGACGTCGTCGACGGGGGATCTGGGATTCTCGCGGAAGTGCTGCGGCGGAAGCTCGAGCACCACCTGGGGGCCGTCGCCCACCCGACGCGCCACGCGGCCGTCCAGCTCGATGTCGGTGAAGGTGAGCCGGACCGTCGCCAGGTCGGACGGGCGGATCAGCAGCAGGCCGCTGTCGCCCCCGCCTTGCTCGAGTTCCGTCATCGGACCTGTCCTGACCCCCGTGAGGCCGTCGCTCCGCTGATCGGCCGCACTCAGCATGCACCGGCTCGAGCGACCGCGTCCAGAAGATCGTGCCGGGGCGTATCAGGACGCCGCGCGGCACCTCAAGGAATGCAACAGGCGACGCGCGTCGCTCTCGGAGCGGAGGACAAGATGTCGGCCATCGACGACAAGCGGAACCAGTTGCCGTTCTTCGGCAACCCCGTCGACGCTGGTGCCGGCAACGCCGAGATGGATCTCGGCGACGGCCGGGGCCGGGTGCGTGACTACGAGAACGGCTCGATCTACTTCACGCCACAGACCGGCGCACACGAGGTGCACGGAGACATCCGGATCCACTACGGGCAGCTCCGCGGGCATCGGGGCCTTCTCGGATACCCGCGGACCGACGAGACCGGCACCCCGGACGGCCGGGGCCGGTTCAACCACTTCGAGGGCGGTTCCATCTACTGGACTCCGCAGACCGGGCCGCACGAGGTGCACGGAGCCATCCTCGGCCTGTGGTCGCAGCTGGGCTTCGAACGCTCGCAGCTGGGCTATCCGATCAGCGACGAGCAGGACATGCCGGGCGGGCGGATCAGCCACTTCGAGCACGGTCAGATCCGCTGGACGCCCACGGGCGGCCCCACGGCGGTCATCGCCCAGCGGATCGACGACAACTGACGCGGACGTCCGCCGGATAGGGGTTCCGACGTGCCTGAGTTCGTCGACGTCACGCCGAACGACGACGTGCACCTGCCCTACGCCGGGCGGCCAGCGAGCCGGGCGCCGATGACAGCGTCGAGCGCGTAGCCGGAGAAGCGTCCGATCGGGATCAGCCATCCGGCTTGCTCCCACCGAAAGTAGAGCGGCGCGAGCACTCCGGCCGCGGCCGAGACCACACCGGTGGCTGTGCCGCCTCGGCCGAGCAGTCCGGTACGCCGGGCCGCGACGGTGGCCACACCGGTGAAGATGCCGTAGGCCACGCCGTGGATCGGTCCGCCGAGGACGAAGACGCGGCGGGCGAGGCCGGCCACGGTGTCGTCGTCGCGATCGCTCGGCGCGGTGAGGCTGGCGTGGGTGGCCGCCGAGGCGGCGAGCAGCGCCACCGAGGCGCCTCCGCTCGCGGCGGCCGCGGCGGGAAGCAGCGGCGACGCGGGCCTTGCCCGCCCGGCCAGTCGGGTGACGGCGACGGTGAAGCGGACCAGCGCAACGATCGAGACCGCTTGCCCCGCTGCACTGAAGCGGGCGGCGCCGGCGCTGCCGCGGTAGTAGTCGACAAAGTCGGCCGCGGCCGATCCGGGGCGGGGGAGCGGGCGTTTCGCGAGCCGCATGGCGCCGACGATCGCCGCGACGAAGGCGGGGCCCACGAGGGTCCCGGCGGCGGCCCCCGGGTCCCGCGGGTCCGGCGCAGGCTTACCTGCTGCCGGCCCGGTCACGACAGGCCTCGCTCGAGGTTCGGGTCAGCGGGCGAGCGGGTGGTCGCCGGTCCCTGCGGTGCAGGCCGGGCGTCGATGCCGAGCCGCCGCGGCGCGCCGGTCACGAGGCGCCGGCGTGGTAGGAGAGGACGACGACGCCGGACTTGAGCTCCCGGGTCCCGGCGTGGGTCAGCCGGGCCGTGAGCCCTGGGTCGAAGAGCCGGTCGCCGGCGTCACCCACACCGGCGAACGCGGGGTGATACCACAGGTGCAGCTCGTCGAGCAGCCCCTCCCGCAGCAGCGTCTTGGCGACCGGGCCGAAGCCGTGGATGAGGATGTCGGCGCCGTCTTCCGCCTTCAGCCGCCGGACCTGCTCGACCAGGTCGCCGTCGAGGACAGTGGTGTTGGTCCACACCGGGGAGCGGAGCGTGGTGGAGGCCACGTACTTCGGCATCGCGTTGATCCGGTCGGCGAGCATCCCGGTCCGGGTCGGCCAGGCGCCGGCGTAGGCCTCGTAGGTCTTGCGGCCCATCAGGAGGCCGTCGCTGGCCTCCAGCTGCTCCTGGGCGAGGGCGTCGGAGTCGTCGTCGACGAACTCGAAGTGCCAGACGTCCATGTGGTTGATGACGCCGTCGAGGGTGACGAACGTGGAGTTGACGACGGAGCGCATGATCATGTCCTTCGGTTGGTGATGGTGGGCGGTCAGGGCGCGGGAGATCCGAGTGGGATCACCCGGGCGGTTGCGGTTGCGGTGGCGATCAGCCGACCCTCGCTGTCGGTCAGTTCGGCGTGGAGATGGGCGAGGTCCCCGTCGCGGTGCACGACGCGGCCCGACGCACCGATCCGGCCGGGCCGGACGGGCCGCAGGAACGACGCGGTCAGGCCGAGCGTGGACTGGAACTCGTCGGGTTCGAGCGTCGACAGCAGCGCCGGTCCCACCGTGTCGTGGAGCATGGCCGCGAGGAAGCCACCGAGCACCTGACCGGTCGGGGTGGTGAACTCCGTCGACGCGGTGAAGGCGAGCTCGATGGTTCCCGTCTCCGGGTCGGCGTCGACGAACTCGAACCCCAGCGTCGCGGCGGCCGGTGGGACCGGGACCCGGCCGTGCACTCCGTCCCAGAAGGGTCCCGACAGGCCCGAGGGGGTGGTGTTCGCAGTCACGGGGACTGACGCTATGGCCCGGCCGGGCCGTGGGTCTTGAACGAAATTAACCCGGGCGAGCCGCCCGGAAGGCAGCGGGCGATGTCCCGGCGAACTCGGTGAACTCGCGGGTGAGGTGGGCCTGGTCGGCGTAGCTGAAGTCGCTCGCCAGCTCGGACCAGTTCTGGTCGCGGTCGGCCGCGTGGTCGACTGCGTGCAGGAGCCGCTCGAACCGGATCACGCGGGCGGCGCGCTTCGGGGTGAGCCCGACGACCTGCGTGAACCGGGTGATCAGATGCTTGTGGCTCCAGCCGACCTCCCGGCTGATCTCCCGGATCGGGACGCGGCCGCCGCTGCCGGCCAGACGCTGCCAGGCGAGCGCGACCTCGGCCGCGACCGGCGCTGCCTGGTCCATCCGCCCGAGGAGGAACTGGTCGATCGCGTCGAAGCGCTGCCGCCAGGTCGGCGCGTCGCGGAGGACCTCGCCCAGCCGGCGGGCGTCGTCGCCGAGGACGTCGCGCAGGTCGACGATCCGCCCGGCCAGCTCGGTCATCGGCAGCCCGAGCACCGTGTACGCGCCGAGGGGTGTGAACGCCACCTGGACGTACCGCGGCGAGCAGCCGCCGCCGATCACCGTGTACGACGGCTGCACGCCGCTGACGAACTCGGGTGGCCGGTGCGCGGAGTCCGCCAGCTTCAGCACGAGCGTGACCGAGGTCGTGGCCGGCAACACGAAGGAGCCGGACCGATCCGGCGTCAGCCGCCAGCCGGTGTGGCCGCGGGAGAGCATGGATCGCAGCTCCGGGCGCGGCGCGCGGCGGGCGACCGGTGCGGCAAGGTGGGGTGTCGGTGTCATGACGATGTCCTGGTCCGTACGCCGATCCCAGCCGAGCACCCGCGTCGCTGTCAAACGCGTTCGCGGCGGGCCCGGGCCGCCTAGTGACAGTGGTGCGGTCCGGGCGCGGATCCGGTTGCCGGGCCACCGGTTCCAAGGTCGTCAGAGCGTCCGGCCGCGAGCCGCGGCCACTGGGCGATGGGGCGACCGCCCGGCCAGTGCGAGGCCGGTGGCCAGTCCGGTGCCCCGCCGTCGGTTCGCACGGAGCGCTGTTGCGGCCAGCCGGGCGGCGACTGCTCCCACGGCTCCTGGCGCCCGTACACGGTGAGGTCCATGAGGGCATAGCTGTTGTCCATGACCTCCACGCCGCGGCGCACCGTCCAGTAGGTCTCGAAGACCCGCTCGCCGTCGCGCAGGTAGCACACGAGGTGGAACAGCCCGAGTTCGCGACCGACGAGCAGGGTGTCCAGAGCAGCCTGTGCCGAATACCACGGCATCTCCCAGCCCATGAAGTCGCGATAGCGCAGACTCTCGGTGTACGACACCTGAGCGTCCGCCGGGCCGTAGGCGACGTTGCGGCCCTGACAGAGCACGGCGTAGGTGATGTCGCGGGAGTGCAGGTTCGACAGTTCGCCGACCTGGCTGGTGTAGAAAGTGCAACCCTCGCATTGCTCTGCCGCCGGTCGTCCGGGATTCCACATGAAGTAGTAGGCGATGAGTTGCTGACGGCCCTCGAACGCGTCGAGCAGGGTCAGCGGCCCGTCGGGCCCGATCAGCTCGATGCTGGCGTCGATCTCGACCATCGGGAGGCGACGGCGAGCGACGGCGATCGCGTCGCCTTCCCGGGTATGCGCCTTCTCGCGGCGGCGCAGCGTGTCGACCTCCCGCTCGAAGATCGCTCGGTCGACGACCGAGGGCCGGCCCGGCGCCGCGCTCGGGTCGCCTCCAGGCCGCTGATGGCTCGCTGACTCATCCATCGTCGCGCTGTCCTCTCGGAACGACGTACGCGGCACCGGGGCGACTGCACCGCGAGAAGGGCGTCGGTGGGCACGCGCATGAGGGTGCCGGCCGCGTGCGGGGGCGACCGGGGCCGCTGGCGTGCTGTCACGGGAGCCGCGACGGTACAGCCGACCTGAGGTCCACGCGAACCGGTTTCCCGGGCGGCCGGCGACGATCGCGGCCGACGTGTTCGGCTCCGGGACCTAGCCGGACCGGACCGTGAGATCTGCGTGACCGCCTGATGCCGGGCGGCCCCCTTAGGACGACGGTCGATCCCGACAGCGGGACAGACCCGACCCCAGGCGACCACCAGGATGTCCCACTACTCCCTCCGGACGGCCCACACCGGCGGCAATTCGGCCACCGCAGCGCGCACTGACCGGGCCCCGGTATGCACCCGAGCGATCAGACCGGAGGGACTCAGGACGGGCCGCCGAGCAGCCCCGACACCGGGCCGCCCTGCGGAGGAGGTTCCCTCGTGAAGTGTTCGGCGCAGCGCCCTGGTGGCGACTTCGGGCGGGTGTGGTTCGCCACCGCGGTAACGGCCCTCGGCGTGCGCGTCACTGCCGTTGCACTTCCGCTGCTGGCGGTCCTGACGCTGCACGTCTCCCCGGGTCAGGTCGGCACGATCGCAACGGTGCAGTGGCTCCCGTTCCTGCTGATCGCCCTGCCGCTTGGCGTGCTCTCGGATCGGAGGCGCCGCAGACCGCTGCTCGTCGCCGCGGAGGTTGGTCGCGCGGCCGTCCTGTTCGCGCTCATGGTCCTCGCGCTGCTCGGCTCGCTCGGGTTCGAGCTGCTCGTGGTGCTGGCCCTGCTGCTCGGGTGCTGCTCGGTGCTCTACGAGGTCAGCTACCGGTCGTACCTGCCGTCGGTGGTGGCGCCGGAGCGGTTGGAGGTGGCGAACAGCCGCCTACAGTCGACCGAGTCGGTCGCGCTCATCGCCGGCCCCGGGATCGCCGGCCTGCTCGTGCAGGTCGTTTCCGCGGCGGGCGTGCTGGCCGTGCAGGTCGTGACGTCGGTGGTGTCGGCGTCGACGCTCGCCCGCATTCGCGGCGTCGAGACGCCGCCGCCCGCGCAACGGCTTCGGCTGCTGCCTGCGATCGGCGAGGGGGTGCGGTTCCTCGTGCGCGACCCGGTGCTGCGCTGGGCCGTGGGCTTCTCCGCGATCTACAACCTGTTCGAGCAGTGGATCGTGGTGCTGTTCACCATTGACGCCGTGCGGCGGCTCGGGCTCACGGCCGGGCAGTTCGGCCTCGTCGTCTCCGTCGGCGCGGTCGGTGCGTTGCCCGGGGCGGCCGTCGCGCCGGCGGTGTCCCGGCGCCTTGGTGCGCGTAGATTGACGTCGTGGTGGAGCCCCCGAAACCCTTCCAACGGGCCGAGCGCCGGCCGGCGCCGGGTCCTGCTGGCCCGTCGCAAGACATCACACCGCTGCCGGATCTGATGCATGGACGTTCCCGCGCGGGACCGGCCCGGGCCGAGCGTCCGGTGTACGTCGATCTGCTCCCGCCATGCAATGCGGCCTGTCCTGCGGGGGAGAACATCCAGGGCTGGCTCGCGCAGGCGCAGGCGGGCGAGCACGAGCGGGCCTGGCGGGTGTTGGTGGCGGACAATCCGTTCGCGGCGATCCACGGGCGCGTCTGCTACCACCCGTGCGAGAGCGACTGCAACCGCGCCAAGCTCGACAGCGCGGTGTCGATCCACTCAGTCGAGCGGTTCCTGGGGGATCTGGCGCTGGAGCGGGGGTGGCTGTTCGACCGGCCGGCGGTGCGCAGCGGCAAGCGGGTGCTGGTGGTCGGCGCGGGCCCGAGCGGGCTGTCGGCTGCCTATCACCTGACGCGATTGGGCCATGAGGTCGAGATCCGCGATGCGGGCGCTCAGCCGGGAGGGATGATGCGCTATGGCATCCCGGCCTACCGGCTGCCCCGCGACGTCCTCAGCGCAGAGGTGGAGCGGCTCGCGACACTCGGCGTGCGCTTCACCACCGATCACAGGGTGACCGACCTCGAGGCCGAACGCCGCGAGGGCGACTTCGACGCGGTGTTCGTGGCGGTCGGCGCGCACCTGTCGAAGCGGGTGGACATCCCGGCAATGGACGCGGGACCGATCGTGGACGCGGTGCCGTTCCTGCGCGGGGTGGCCGCGGGCGAGCGGCCGGCGATCGGGCGTCGGGTGGCGATCTACGGGGGCGGCAACACGGCGATGGACGCCGCGCGGACGGCGCGGCGGCTGGGCGCCGAGGAGGCGCTGATCGTCTACCGGCGCACCCGCGAGCAGATGCCGGCGCACGAGGAGGAGGCGCAGGACGCGGAGCGGGAGGGGGTGCGGCTCAACTGGCTGCGCACCATCACGGCGTTCGAGGGCGAGCAGTTGCGGGTCGAGGTGATGGAGCTCGACGAGTCCGGGTTCCCACGGCCGACCGGGCGGTTCGAGACGCTCGCCGCGGACACCGTGATCCTGGCCGTCGGCCAGGTGACGGACACCGCTTTCCTTCGTTCGCTGCCGGGAGTGCAGTTCGAGTCCGACGGCTCCGTCCGCGTATCGAGTTCGTTGATGACCGGATGCCCGGGCGTGTTCGCGGGCGGCGACATGGTGCCCGCCGAGCGCACGGTGACAGTAGGCGTGGGGCACGGAAAGCGAGCCGCACAGGAGATCGACGCCTGGCTGCGCGGCGAGGAGGCGCAGCGGGCGCCGAAACACCCGCCCGTCACGTTCGACATGCTGAACCTGTGGTACTTCGGTGACGCGCCGCGTCGCCGGCAGCCCGAACTCCAACCATCCCAGAGACTCGGCGGCTTCGCCGAGGTGGTCGGCGGTCTCTCCGAGGCGGAAGCCGCGTTCGAGGCGCGCCGGTGCCTGTCATGCGGGAACTGCTGTGAGTGCGACGGATGTCTGGGTGCCTGCCCGGAGGACGCGGTGATCAAGATCGGGGTCGGGCACGGCTACCAGTTCGACTACGACCGGTGCACGGGATGCCGGGCGTGCTTCGAACAGTGCCCGGTGCACTCGATCGACATGTTTCCGGAGCCCGGCTGATGCGCGTGACAATCGACGGCAACGAGGCAGCGGCTTCGGTCGCCTACCGGTGCAGCGAGCTGTGCAGTATCTACCCGATCACGCCGTCCTCGACGATGGCCGAGCTGGCGGACGAGTGGTCGAGCCAGGGCAAGCCCAACATCATGGGCACGGTTCCGATCGTGGTGGAGATGCAGAGCGAGGCCGGCGCTGCCGGTGCGCTGCACGGCGCGCTGCAGGGCGGCACGCTGGCAACGACGTTCACCGCCTCGCAGGGCCTGCTGTTGATGATCCCGAACATGTACAAGATCGCCGGCGAGCTGACCTCGGCCGTGATCCATGTCGCCGCCCGCTCGTTGGCGGCGCAGGGCCTGTCGATCTTCGGTGATCACTCCGATGTGATGGCGGTGCGGGCGACCGGCTTCGCGCTGCTGGCCTCCGCGTCGGTACAGGAGGCCCACGACCTGGCGCTGGTGGCGCATGCGGCGACACTCGCGACTCGGGTGCCGTTCCTGCACTTCTTCGACGGGTTCCGCACCTCGCACGAGCTGAACACGATAGAGCGGCTCGCCGACGAGGATCTGCGGGCGCTGGCTCCGGAGGATCTGATCCGAGCGCACCGCGGACGGGCACTGTCGCCGGAGCGGCCGTTCATCCGCGGCACCGCCCAGAATCCCGACATCTACTTCCAGGCGCGCGAGACCGTCAACCCGTTCTACGCGCGGGTACCCGACCTGGTCCAACAGATGATGGACCGGCTCGGTGACCGCACCGGCCGGCGCTACGGGCTGGTCGACTACAGCGGCCACCCCGAAGCGGAACGGGTCATCGTCGTGATGGGCTCGGGAGGGCAGACCGCAGTCGAGACGGTCGCGTACCTGCACGCTCGCGGCGAGCGGGTCGGGGTGGCCCAGGTCAGGCTGTACCGGCCGTTCCCGGGCCGCGAGCTGGCTCGGGCGCTGCCCCCGACGGTGCGGCGAGTGGCGGTGCTGGACCGGACCAAGGAGCCCGGTTCGTTCGGCGAGCCGCTGTTCCTGGACGTGCTCGCGGCGCTCAACGAGTCCCATGTGGACGGCGAGCGCGAGCTGATGCCGGTCGTGATCGGTGGCCGCTACGGCCTGTCCTCGAAGGAGTTCACCCCGGCGATGGTGGCCGGCGTGCTCGACGAGCTGGGGCGCGAGCGTCCCACCCGGCGGTTCACGATCGGGATCCACGACGACGTCTCCGGTACGAGCCTGCCGTACGACGCCTCGCTGGACATCGAGCCGCCCGAGACGGTGCGGGCGGTGTTCTTCGGCCTGGGCGCCGACGGCACGGTGGGGGCGAACAAGAACACCATCAAGATCCTCGGTGCTGAGGGCCTGCACGCGCAGGGCTACTTCGTCTACGACTCGAAGAAGTCAGGGTCGCAGACCGTCTCGCACCTGCGCTTCGGCCCGCACTCGATCAGGGCTCCGTACCTCGTCTCGCAGGCGACGTTCGTCGGCTGTCACCAGTTCGGGATGGTCGAGCGGGCCGACGTGCTCGACCGGGCCGCCCCTGGCGCGACCCTACTGGTCAACTCCCACCTGCCTCCGGAGCGCGTGTGGGACGCGTTGTCCCGCCCGGTACAGGAGCGGATCCTGACCAAGCGGCTCGACCTGTATGTGATCGACGCTGGACGGATCGCTCGCGAGGCGGGTCTTGGCGGGCGCACCAACACGGTGCTGCAGACCTGCTTCTTCGCGCTGTCGGGTGTTCTCGAGCCGGGCCTGGCGATCGAGCGGATCAAGGCGTCGATCGCCAAGACCTACGGCAAACGCGGCGCCGAGGTGGTGGAGCGCAATCAGCGTGCCGTGGATCATGCGCTCGACGCCCTGCACCGGGTCACGCTGCCCGAGCTGGTCACGGCGACGCGCGAGCCGGCACCGGTCGTGCCGCCGCAGGCGCCGCCGTTCGTGCGCACCGTGACCGCGGCGATGATGGCTGGGCGCGGCGACGAGTTGCCGGTCAGCGCGCTTCCGGTCGACGGCACATACCCGAGCGGCACGACCAGGTACGAGAAGCGGAACATTTCCGAGCTGGTCGCGGTCTGGGACGCCGACCTGTGCATCCAGTGCGGCAACTGCAGCTTCGTCTGCCCGCACAGCGTGATCCGCTCACGCCTCTACGAGCCCGATCGCCTGGACGGCGCGCCGGACAGCTTCCGATCGGCCGAGCTCAACGCTCCCGGCCTGCCGGAGGCCCGTTACACCCTGCAGGTGTACGTCGAGGACTGCACCGGCTGCGGGTTGTGCGTCGAGGCCTGTCCGGTGTCGGCGGGTGGACAGCCGGTACACAAGGCGATCAACCTCGACGCGCGAGAGCCGCTCGTGGCGGCAGAGCGGGAGAACATCGCATTCTTCGAAGCTCTGCCGGCGGCCGATCGCTCCCGGGTGGACTTCGGCACCGTACGCGGCACCCAGTTCCTGGAGCCGCTGTTCGAGTTCTCGGGGGCCTGCGCGGGCTGCGGCGAGACGCCGTACCTGAAGCTCGTTTCCCAGCTCTTCGGCGACCGGCTGACCATCGCCAACGCGACCGGCTGCTCGTCCATCTACGGCGGCAACCTGCCGACGACGCCCTGGACCACCGACGCCGACGGCCGCGGTCCGGCGTGGTCGAACTCGCTGTTCGAGGACAACGCCGAGTTCGGGCTCGGGCTGCGGCTCGCCGCCGACCGCCACACCGACCTCGCCCGCCGCCGCCTGTCCGAACTTCGGGACGAGGTCGGGACGGACCTGGTGACCGAGATCCTCGACGCACCGCAGGTACGCGAGTCGGAGCTGCGCGAGCAGCGCCAACGCCTCGCCGAACTGCAGCGGCGCCTCGACCGGCTGGACGGAGCGGCCGTCGCCGACCTGCGCAGCGTGCTCGACCACCTCATCCGGCGGAGCATATGGATCGTCGGCGGCGACGGCTGGGCGTACGACATCGGCTCCGGCGGACTCGACCACGTCCTGGCCTCGGGCTACAACGTCAACATCCTGGTGCTCGACACCGAGGTCTACTCCAACACCGGCGGGCAGATGTCCAAGGCCACGCCACTCGGAGCGGTCGCGAAGTTCGCTGCCGGTGGGAAGGCGACGCCCACCAAGGACCTCGCGCTGCAGGCGATCGCGCTCGCCAACGTGTACGTCGCCCGCGTCGCGATGGGGGCCGACCCCCAGCAGACCCTGCGCGCGCTGCGCGAAGCCGAGGCCTACGACGGGCCGTCGCTGGTAATCGCCTACAGCCACTGCATCGCGCACGGGTACGACATGCGCGACGGCCTCGACCAGCAGTACCGCGCCGCGGCCAGTGGCCATTGGCCGCTGATCCGCTATGACCCGGTGGCGCGCAGTGCCGGCGCCAACCCGTTCCTGCTCGACTCGCCCCGGCCGCGGATGTCGCTGGCCGACTACCGCAAGCGAGAGCTGCGCTTCCGGACCCTGGCCAACAGCGACCCGGAGGAGGCCGAGCGCCTGCTCGGGCTCGCCCAGCAGGCGGCGGACCTGCGTTGGCTGACCTACGAGGAGATGGCGACCCGCGGCGGCGCGCAGTTCACCTCCGATGCCCGCAAGGAACGGTGATGGAGCTCGCGACCCGTTACATGGGTCTTCGGCTGTCCAACCCGCTGGTGGCCTCAGCCTCGCCGCTGTCCTACACGCTCGATGGCATTCGGCGGCTGGCGGACTCCGGCGTCGCTGCGGTGGTGCTGTTCTCGCTGTTCGAGGAGCAGCTGCGGGAACAGGCAGAGCGGACCGCACGGCTCGTTGACGAGCCCGCCGAGAGCTTCCCCGAGGCGCTCGGCTACTTCCCGGCCGGCGCCGAGGAGGACGCCGGACCGCGCCGCTATCTCAGCCTGCTGGAGCGCGCCGCCGCCGCCGTGCAGATCCCGGTGATCGCCAGCCTCAACGGCGTCACACCGGCAGGCTGGACCGACTACGCGCGGGCGATGCAGGACGCCGGCGCCGCCGCGATCGAGCTGAACATCTACTACGTCCCCGGCGACGTGCACACCTCCGGCCGGGACGTCGAGCAGCGGCACATCGACATCCTCAGCCGCGTCAAGGACGCCGTCACCGTGCCTGTCGCGGTCAAGCTCGGCCCGCACTTCAGCTCGATGGGGGAGATCGCCTGCGCACTCGATCAGGCCGGCGCCGACGCGCTCGTGCTGTTCAACCGCTTCTTCCAGCCTGACATCGACGCGGAAGCACTCGCCGTCGCGCCCGCCATGTCGCTCTCGACTCCGGCCGATGCCCGGCTGCCACGGACGTGGATCGCATTGCTGCACGGCCGGGTCCGCGCTGCGCTGGCCGCCACCACCGGGGTCGAGGGACCCGCCGACATCGCCAAGTATCTGCTCGCCGGCGCCGACGTGGTGATGACCGCCTCAGCGCTCCTCCGGCACGGACCACAGCATGCCGGAGTACTGCTCGACGGGCTGTCCGACTGGATGGCGCGCCACCAGTTCCACACCGTCGACCAGGTGCGCGGAATGCTCGCCGTACCCGTCGGCACCGACGAGGCGGACTACGAACGTGCCAGCTACGTCAGCGCGCTCCGTCGAGCCAACGCGGCCGCCTACGGCCCCTGGTAACGGCGTCCGACGACGGACCGACCGGCGGCCGCCTTATCGACGACAACGGTGCAGTTCCCTGGTGACAGCCGAGGAGGCGACGACCATGACTGCCCGATGGTCTGCAGAAGATCTGGGTCTCCTCACCGTCGAGGACATCGGCGACGCGTCGACCCAGGTCACCGCCGACGCCGGCAGACCCCAGGATGAGGAAAGGCTAGCCGGTCTCGACCTCTACCGTGGTGTGCGCACCGGGCTTGGCCGGAGGTGGACGCGGCGGTGGGTGAGCTGCGGCGGGGACATCCGCGGTGGGGTGTCTGGCGTATCGAGTTCGAGACCCACCAGATCTCCGCGCGAATTTGGCCCGCAGCGGGCGTTCGACGAACCGGAAGCTCGTCTCGGCCAACACGACGAACATGGCGATCCAGGCGATATCACCGACCACCGTGTGTCCAAGCGCCTTGAGTATCACGATTCGCGCCAGGTCATTCCAGAGATAGATCGAATACGACCGCTCGCCCAGCCACCGCATCGGGGCGCTGGCCAGCAGCGATCCTACGGCCGATCGCGGCCGCGTCACGACACCGATCAATATCACGAGCGCCAGTCCGGTCCCCGCGACGGTCACCAGGGAGCAACGATAGGTGTCGTTCCGATATGCCAGGACGGGCAGGAGGGCAACGGCTGGCAGCGCACAGGGAGCAAGATACCGAACCGTCCGAGCCAGCCAGTCGTTGTGAACGACAATCGCGAGCAATGAGCCGACCAGGATAGGCAGTGCATTTGTGTCGCTCCCGAAATACTCATGCGGATCGTATTTCACCTCTCGACTCAGGCCGAGGTAGAGGTCAAGCGCCAGGGTGATCCCGATGAACGACACGGTGAGCGCGGCGAACCGCCGAGGATTGCGACGATAGCCCCAGAGCAGTGCGAACGCCCACAGCAGGTAGAACTGCTCTTCGATCGAGAGCGACCAGGTGAAGTTGAGGTAGTCCTGGGTAGCGAAAGGGTGGCCGGTCCAGTCAAAGAGGCTTGTTATGTATGCAACAGCTGCGCCGGCGGGTGCGAAGATCTGTCCGACACTGAGGTGTGCCTGGACGGGGAATGCCCGTCGACCTATGAGTAGCACCACGACCGTCACCGCTACGACCGTCACCAACGCCGGGCAGAGGCGCGCCACGCGTCGGCGATAGAACGCGCGCACATCGATGGTGCCGTTTTGGAGTTCGCGGATCAATAGGGTGGTGATGAGATATCCCGACAGGCAGAAGAACACGGTCACACCGACGAAGCCGTCGATGAGCGGCCTAGTCGGAGCATGCTGGCCGAGGACCAGAAGAATTGCCACGGCACGGACGCCATCCAATCCAGGATGGTAAAAGCGGTCGCGCACGAGCCGACCTTAGCAAGGCAGGTGCCATCGGCGGCGGACACCTTGGGCAACCGGTGACCCGTCCCGATCAGGCGTTCACGCCCCGCAGCTTCTCGGCTGTCGGCGGTCCGACGTGCCCGCTGGGCAGGTGGCTCGGGCGCAGGTGGCTGCTGCCAATGCGATTCGTTCTCTGATTCGATGGGGTCGATGGACAGTGACTCGCTTCGGGACTGGCTCGACCGCCGGGTCGAGGCCCACGAGCTGAGTGGTGTCGCCCTCGTCCAACAGGACGGGCGGTCGCTGTTCTCCTATGCGGGCGGCCTCGCGCACCGCGGACACGGCGTGCCCGTGACGGAGCGGACCCGTTTCGCTGTGGCCTCGGTGACGAAGATGGTCACGGCCACCACGGTGCTGCGACTGGTGGAACAGGGCGGGATCGGACTCGACCAGCCGCTGACCGAGGTGTTGCCGGCCGAGCACCGGACGGCGGCGCTCACTCCGGAACACACCCTGCACCATCTGCTGTCGCACACCTCGGGGCTGCCGAACTACCACGACGACGAGGCGACGACGTGGGACTCGTTCGTCTCGTGCTGGGACCGCGTGCCGTGCCAGCGGGCGCGGCGACCGGCCGATCTGCTGCCGCTGTTCCGCGATCTGCCGGCGGTCGCGCGGCCCGGTGAGCGTTACGCGTACGCGGACGCGAACTACATCCTGGCCGGCTTGGTGATCGAAGCAGTCACCGGCGCGTCCTACGCCGAGTCCGCGACCCGGGAGGTCCTGGGGCCCGCCGGCATGGATGACTCCGGATTCGACATGCTCGACGCCGATCCGCCGCAGATGGCCACGGGTTACCTGCACGAGGACGACGTGCCGTACGCGGCCTGGCGGTCGAATCTGTACAGCGTGCCGGCTGGCGGCATGCCCGACGGTGGCCTTGTCACCACGACCACCGACCTGGCCCGGCTGGTCGACGCGCTCGCCGGCGGCCGACTGCTGTCGCCGGAGACGTTCGCGGCGATGACCTCGACGCAGTGCGGGCGGCCGGAGGCCGTCGAGCGTTACGGCTACGGCCTTCAGCTGGGGTTCGCCGGCGGCGAGCTGGTCGTGTTCGGCCACAGCGGGCTTGATCCCGGCGTCTCGGCCATCGTCGGGCACCACCGGGCATCCGCCACAACTGTCGTCGTGCTGAACAACCAGGACCGCGGGTCATGGCCCGTCTATGTCCGGCTCATGGCAGACCTGCGCCTGTCCGATCCGCGCGCTGCAGTTGCCCCGCCGAAGCGTACGACACCGGGGTGACCCTGGTCCGAGAGCTCGCCGCCGACGGCATCGACGTCGCGATGGCAAGCATCGGCTGGGGTCATGGTTCGTGTGAGTAGCGCGAGTCGGCGGCGGTCGGGGCGTACTGGTCAGGCAGGGATGGCCAGCGCTGCGAGGCCCACTGCGACCAGGTCGCCTGCTCTGGCGGGACGGGTGGAATCGGAGAACCTCGCAGTTCGCCGTCGTCCGGCGCTTGAAACTGAGCCCGCCACTGCTCAAGTTCGACGTCGCTCATGTGGAACGTTTGACCGGGCGTGGTTGCGAACCGATCGGTGACCCGCCTGCGTTGCTCCTCGTGGTCGATCGGCAGGTAGACGACGTGGCTGCGGGCACCGACTGTGCCGGCGATCCAGCGGAGCGCTGACCGTTCGTCCTTGCCCCAGAACCCGAAGTCGAAGACGACGTTGATGCCCAGCTCTGCAGCCCGCATGCCGAGCTCGACCAACTTGCCCTCAACCAGGTCACGTTTGTCTGGTGGGTTCTGATCGCCGAACAGCGCGATCTGCCACTCGTCGGGCGTTAGCCGCAGAGCCGACGCGCTGATCTCAAGCTCTTTCGCGCGAGATGTCTTCCCCGCGCCGGGAAGGCCAACGATCAGGTAGACGATTGCGGGTCCGATGCGCGGATCGGTCGGCTCGGGATGCTTGTGTGCGTACATGCGCGGCTCCTGAGGGATGGCAGGGCCAGGCAACGCGAAATGGCCGCCCGGCAGGAATCCGGCGGCGCGGAACCGAGGGACTTGCCTACGGACTGTCCCAGCGCCGTCAGCGGAAGCGGCAGGGACGAGTCACGGACGCACCGGCACACATGCCCGCAACCGTACCGATGAATGGTCGCATCGCGCTTCCGCCACGACCTGCACCACCCCGGCCACTGGCTCCGGCGTTCGCCCGTCCGCCCGTACCGCGTGCACGGCCGATCAGCTCGCCGGGAGGTGGCGTGCGTAGGGTCGTTGGTACGGCCACGTCGCGAGGAGGAGTAGATGAGGCTCGGGCTGCACTACTGGAACTACTCGACGCCGGCCGAGCCGGCGGCCATCGCGCCGACGTTGGCCGAGACCGCGCGGATCGCGGAGGAGGCCGGCGTCTCCTCGTTCACCGTCATGGACCACTACTTCCAGATGGAGGTGGCGGCGGCCGAGGAGCCGATGCTGGAGGCGTACAGCACTCTCGGCTACGTGGCCGCGCAGACCGGGCGGATGACGCTGGGGGTGCTCGTCACTGGCGTGATGTACCGGCACCCGGGGCTCCTCGCGAAGATCGTCACGACGCTGGACGTGTTGTCCGGCGGTCGTGCCCGGCTGGGCGTCGGCGCGTCGTGGTACGAGCGGGAGCAACGTGGCTTGGGCGTGCCGGTGGTGCCGGTCGGCGAGCGCTTCGAGCGGCTGGAGGAGACGCTGCAGATCTGCCTGCAGATGTGGAGCGACAACGACGGGCCGTTCGAGGGGCGGCACTACCAGCTCGCCGAGACGCTGTGCGTACCGGCGCCGTTGAGCCGACCCCGGCCGCCGATCATGATCGGGGGCGGCGGGGAGAAGAGGACGCTGCGGCTGGTGGCGCGGTATGCCGACTCGTGCAACGTGTTCGGCAGCAGCATCCCCGACGTCGCGCACAAGTTCGACGTGTTGCGCGAGCACTGCGCCGCCGAGGGCCGCGACTACGACAGCATCGAGAAGACCGTGCTCTACGTCCGGCCGGGGCTGGCTGACGTGGACGCGTTTCTCGGTGACGTGGCCGGCTACGCCGAGCTCGGCGTGGCCGAAATCGAGCTGATGCCCGACCGCCACCCGGTCGAGTTCGCCCAGCAGGTCGCCGAGAAGATCGCCCCGCGAGTCGCCGAGATCGGCTGACTTCGACCTGCCCGACGGACTGTGGCAGACCTGGTGCTGCCCACACCGCGGCCGGAGCATCTGCCGGACGCTGGCCCCGACGCGCCCCCCGGGCCGGCTCAGAACGCTGGCGTGCCCCCGTTCAGGTGGATGGATGGTCGACCAGGGTGGCCACCGGTTGTCCGGCTTCGACGAGATAGGTGGAGAGCATCCGGCCGGTCCCGGGACCGACGTCGAGCGCGTTGTGGGGCGTGCGGGGTGGGATGAGGAAGCCGTCGCCGGCCCGCAGCGTGAGAGTGGCGCGGCCGTCGATCATCATCCGGACGGTGCCGGCGAGGATGTAGCCCACCTCCTCCCCGGGGTGCATGTGCCAGCCGGACTCGATGCCGGCGGGGATCTCGGTGAGCACTTGCACGATGTCGCGGCCCGGGATGGAGGAGGGGCTGTGCTGGATCTCGGTGCGCTTCAACCTTCCGGTCAGCTCGTCCACCGGCTGTCGCGCGGCCGGCTCGGCCTCGGGTGTCATCGGCGTCCGTTCCTGTGCGGGTAGGAGTTCCTGGAAAGGTCGTGACCCGGCTCAGCGCAAGGAGTGGAGCGCCTGCCGGATCACGTCGGTCACGGCCTGCGGCTGGCTCACCATCACGACGTGGGAGGCGTCGACCTCCGTGATGCTGGCGCCGGCTCGCTCGGCCATCCGGCGCACCACGTCGCTGCCTGCGGCCTTGTCGCCGGTGGCGACCACCGCCCAGGACGGCAGTGACTTCCACGCCGGCGCCCCGTTCGGCTCGCCGAAGCCGAAGGCGGAGACGGGGCGCTGAGTGGCGGCCATCACGGCGGCCTCGTCCTCGGGCACGTCGGCGGCGAACGCGTCATGGAACTTCGCCGGATCGATCGCGAACTCCACCGCCGTCTCCGACCCCGTCCCGGTCGGGTACTCCAGCTGGACCAGGGCGGTCATCAGCACGCTGTCCTTCGAGTCGCCCTCGATGTCCTGCAGAGCCTCGCCTTCGTCCGGGGCGAAGGCGGCCACGTAGACCAGCCCGACCACGTTGCCGGCCGTCGTCGCGGCGTTGGTGATGATCGCGCCGCCGTACGAGTGGCCGACCGCGAGCACCGGCCCGGCGATCTGCCGGAGTGCGCTGGCCACGTAGGCGCTGTCGATGGCGATGCCGCGCAGCGGGTTCGAGACGGCCTGCACCTTGATCCCGGCGGCTCGCAGCTGCCGGACCACGTCGTTCCAGCCCGCGCTGTCGGCGAAGGCGCCGTGCACGAGGGCAACGGTCGGGGCGGCGGCGTCGGTCATGAGGATTCCTCCTGCGGTGCCGTGAGCCGGGATGGCCGGCCGGGTAGGTCGGAGCGGGGTGGGAGTTCGCCGGGGTCCGGAGCGCCGGCATTTGGGGGCGGAGCGGTGTCAGCCTGTCGTCGGTCGGCGGGTGCCCGCCGAGACGGCGTTCCAGGAGTGCGGACAGGAGTCCCTCACTTCCCGGTGATCGCCGCTGCCTGACGAGCAAGACACCCCACGGTAAGGGAGGTCCGCCATGGCCGCCCGTCGAGGCCGTCCAGTCGCCTCTGCTGAGTGCGCCGCCTCCCGGCCGCGCGGGTCCATTTGTTGTGATCATGATGTTCGAGCCGGCGGAAGAGGTCGCCAGGTCGGCATCTGCCCGGCGACCCGGCGTCGCGTCAGGCCGGGATGATGATCAAGGTCAACACCAGACCGTAGCCGACCGTCAGGACGCCGACCACGGCCAGCGCCCTGCTGATCCGGCGCCCGACTCGGTCGGAGAGCCCGAGATCCATGGCTATCGCCCGGACGCCGAGCAGCGCGTGGGCGGTCACGTCGACGAGGAACAGCGTCTCCAGCCCGAGAATCACCGGGTGGTGCAGGTAGGACACCACGTCTGCGTAGTCGCGGAGTCCACCGTCGACGACGAAGTGGTTGGCGATGATGTGCAGGGTGAGCAGCGGGAGCAGCGCGGCCCCGGTCAGCGCCTGCCAGAGCCAGGCCGAGGACCTCTTCGGCTCGACCGAGTACGGGTTGACCGTCATGCTCGACCTCCGAACATCAGGATGGTTGACACCACCGCCGCGATCGCCGCGACCACCATGAGGACGCCGAACAGGGTCTTGCGCGCCCCGGCCCCGATGCCGAGGTCGACCAGGACCACCCGCAGACCGTTGAGACCGTGGAAGAGCAGCACAGCCACCAGGACGGCCTCCAGCCCGAGCGCCAGCGGCGATCGGACCAGGGACAGGAAGTCGTCCCAGGCGTCCGGACCCCGGGCGAGCAGGCTCAGCACGATGAGATGGACGAAGAGGTAGACCACGAGAACGATGCCGGTGAGGCGGTTGAGTGCGAATGCCCATGCCTCCGGACCGCGGCGCCGCACGTCGAACCATCGACCCATGCGGCGAAGTCGGGACGGCTGGACCGGTCTCATCGTCGTCATCGCCGCGCCTCCCGGTTCGGGTGCAGCCGCCGCATGGTCAGTTCGCGGCGCAGCGCCGAGATCCGGCCGGCCGGATCCACGCCCTGTGGGCACACCTCGGTGCATTCGAACGCGCCGTGGCACCGCCAGACGCCGTGCTCGCCGTCGGCCAGGGCGAGCAGATGCTCCGCATCGGCGGGGTCGTCGGTCTCCCCGAGCCTGCGATGGATACCGGCGAGACCGGCGGGTCCCAGGAACCTGTCGTCGGTTGCCATCGTCGGGCAGGCGCTCAGGCAGATGCCACACTCGATGCAGTTCTCGAAGCGGGTGAACGGCGGTGCGCCGTCCACCGCCTGCACCGGCTCGACCGCCACGGAACTCTCGAGCTCGTCGACGCTGAGCGGAAGGAAGGCCTCGGCCCGGCGGGTCATGTCCATCTCGGCGGCCGACATACGTCCGAACAGACCGCGTACGTCCACGACAAGATCGCTGACGATCGGTAGGTTGCGCAGCGGATCCAGGCGCAGCGGTGTGCCGCCGTCCCACACGTCGGCCAGCCGCGTGATGCAGGGCAGTTTCTCGACCCCGTTGATCCGCAGCGCACACGCGCCGCACGAGGCGTGGTGGCAGGCCCGTCGGAACGTCAGGCTGTGGTCCTTCTCGGCCCAGACGGTGTCGATGACGTCCAGGACGCTGGCCGTGTCCGCGACCCGAACGCGGAACGAGTCGTAGTGCGGCCGCTGCCCGGTCTTGTAGCGGAACACCTGGAGCGGGACCTCGACGGTAGCCATGACGATCCTCATCGGTAGAAGAGGCGATAGGGGGCCAGCCGTACCTCCCGCGTCCGGCAGGGCACGCTGATCCCGAGCTTGGCGCACACGACGTCGGCGACCCGTTCGGCCATCGCCCGAGAAGTGGTGGTCTTACCGCCCGCGATCGTGACCAGGCCAGGCACGTTGTCGGCGGCGTGGTCGTAGCAGTTGAAGGTGCGGCTCAGGTCGCGGCCGTCCGTCACCGCCTCGGCGATCAGCGGGCGGGCGGCGGCCATCGTCGCGCGCACGGGGATCTTCCGCACGTCCGGGATGAGCGCGGCGCCGGCGGCGAGCATCCGGTCGACGTGCTCAGGAAGGATCTGAATCAGATCGGGGTCCTTCACCTGCCACGACGTCGTCCCGATGATCGAGGTCGCCCGCTGGGATACGACGATGTCGCCGTCGGAGGGCTTGTTCAGCCGGTTGATCACCATGTTGTTCAGGCGCCCGTCCAGGACGACCATCACACCGGCGGTCGGCACGATCGGCACCCGGATTCCGGCCATCGCGGCGATGTCGCCGGCCCACGGCCCGGCTGCGTCGACGACGATGTCGGCGCCGATCGTCTCGGTGGCACCGGTCCGGTGGTCACGCACCCTGACACCGGTGACGCTCCCTCCGCTGTGGACGAGGTCGGTCACCTCGGTGAACGTGCGCACCACCGCCCCGTTCCGACGGGCGGTCGCGAGGAATGCCAGGCAGAAATGGAACGGCTCGAACACGCCGTCGGGCACCCGCACCGCCGCGCGTATGCGTGGGTTCAGCAGGGGCTCCATGGCCAGGGCGTGGCGTACCGGAAGGTCGGTGGTCGGGATTCCACAGGCCGCGCACGCCGCCAGGAACCGCTCCTTGATCGCCATGTCCTCGTCGCTGACCGCGACGAACAGGCCACCGTTGAACTCGAGCAGTTCCGGCATTATCGCGCGGAGGATGGCGTTCTCGGTGATGCACTCGACCGCAGCTTCCGGATCGGTGAGGCAGTAGCGGCCGCCGGAGTGGAGCAGACCGTGGTTTCGGCCGGTCGTGGCGGAGGCCACCTCACCGCGCTCGACGACGGTGACGCGCAGGCCGCGGAGCGCCAGATCGTGAGCGGTCGCCGCGCCGGTCGAACCCGCGCCGATCACGAGGATGTTAGGTGCCGACATGGCTACCCTCCTTGACCTGTGACCATCATTGGCGCGGAGGAACACCCCGCAGTAGGGCCGACGGTCCCGGCTACGACGCCATCAGTCCCTGACCGTTCTCCTTGGTGGAGGTGGCAAGCACGCCAAGGCTGAGCAGACCTATGTCGGCCCCATTCTGTGGGGGAACACTCACCTGTTCGAGCTGTCCAGCACGCCCTCGGCGCCCGAGACGAATCCCCGCCAGTACGGGCTGTCCACACGGGGCGTCCGCGCCGCGTCGCCCTCGGGCTTGTGGTAGATGAAGTCGTGCAGCGAGTGACCGGTGTCAAGGGCGCCGATCGGGCCAGGGTGGGCCTGCACGACGATGTCGCGCAGCTCGCCGGCCGTGGCGTACTCGCTCGCCCACGCGATCCCGTCTCGATATCCCCGCCGGAATTCCGCCGCCTCCCGCTCCTCCTTCTCCGCCGCGCGCCGCTGCAGGTACTCGTGAACGGCGGTCGCCGCTTTGCGTCCGGCGCCCATCGCCAGGATCACCGTCGCCGCACCGGTCACGATGTCCCCGCCGGCGAACACGCCGTCGCGGCTGGTGGCGCCGGTGTCCGGGTCGGTGACGATGCAGCCGTGGGCGTTGATCTCGAGGTGGTCCGTCGTCCGCGGGATGAGCGGGTTCGGGTTCGTGCCCAGCGCGATGACGACGAGGTCGGCGTCCATCGTGAACTCCGAGCCGGGCACCTCGACGGGGCGGCGCCGGCCCGACGCGTCCGGCTCGCCGAGCTTCGTGCGGACGCACTCGATCCCGCACACCCAGCCGTTCTCGTCGCCGAGGAAGCGCTTGGGAAGCGTGAGCCAGTCGAAGATGACGCCCTCGTCCCGCGCCCGCTCGTAGTCCTCGGCGCGGGCGCCCTTCTCCTTCGCCGACCGCCGGTAGACGATGTGTCCTTCCTCGGCACCGAGCCGGATCGAGCAGCGGACCGCGTCCATCGCGGTGTCGCCCGCGCCGATCACCGCCGCGCGCCTGGGCTTGCTGATCGGCGTGTCGTACTCGGGGAACGAGAACGCCTTCATCAGGTTGACCCGGGTGAGGAACTCGTTGGCCGAGTAGATGCCCTTGAGGTTCTCGCCGGGGATGTTCATGAAGACCGGCGAGCCCGCTCCCGTGCCGACGAACACGGCGTCGTAGCCGAGGTCGTCCATGAGCTGATCGATCGTGATCGTCTTGCCGATGATCACGTTACGGACGAACTCCACGCCCAGCGCCTGCAGGTGCGCGATGTCCTCGTTCACGATTTCCTTTGGCAGGCGGTATTGGGGGATGCCGTACCGCAGGACGCCGCCGAACGCGTGCAGCGCCTCGAAGATCGTCACCGGGTAGCCGAGCTGGGCGAGGTCGCTGGCCACGGTGAGGCCGGCCGGACCGGATCCGATGATGCCGACCTTCTGGTCCCGCCACACCGCAGGCGCCGCGGTCTCGCCGCCGCTGCCATGCTGACGCTCCCAGTCCGCGACGAAGCGCTCCAGCCGACCGATACCGACCGGCTCCTGCTTCGGAGAGAGCACGCAGCGCGACTCGCACTGGTGCTCGACCGGGCAGACCCGACCGCAGATCGCGGGCAGTAGGTTGCGGCGGCGGATCGTCGCCGCGGCGCCGGCGAAGTCGCCCACCGCGACGTGGCGCACGAAGTCGCGGATCGGCACGTTGACCGGGCAGCCCTGCTCGCAGATGGGGTCCTGGCAGGACAGGCACCGACGTGCTTCGGCTATCGCACGCTCGACGGTGTAGCCCTCGGCGACCTCGTCCCAGCTCCGGCGGCGCTCCTGCGGGTCCCGGCATGGCATCGCGGTCTTGTGCGGATACACGATGGGCATGGCGCTACCTCCCCACTCCCGCGGGCCGGCTCAGTCCTGCGAGTTCGCAGGCCAAGTCCTCCTGCTCCTTGTACGTCGTCATGCGCGCGTCCGCCTCGTCGAAGTCGACGAGGTGGGCGTCGAAGAACGGGCCGTCGACGCAGGCGAACAACGACTTGCCGCCGACGCTGACCCGGCAGCCGCCGCACATGCCCGTCCCGTCGACCATCAGCGGGTCGAGCGACACCATCGCGGGCAGCCCACGGCGGCGCGCCGTCTGGGCGGCGGCACGCATCATCGGCATCGGA
Source organism: uncultured Actinomycetota bacterium (assembly GCA_963803135.1). GTDB lineage: Bacteria > Actinomycetota > Actinomycetes > Mycobacteriales > CADCTP01 > CADCTP01. Next base: position 891,487 of record CAWDLH010000003.1, read on the forward strand.
CCCACCGCGAAGCAGTGCGTGAAGCCGGCCCCCGCGTCGATCAATTCCTCCAGCCGGCCGGTGACGAAGCCGCGATAGCCGACGGAGCCGTCGTTCGTGCAGAGGTGCACCTCGTCGCTCTCGGTGCCCAGCAGGTCGTCGAGGATCAGCAGGTCGCGGGTCCGGGCGCCGATGATCGAGGAGACCCGCACACCGCGCGAGCGCAGTTCCCGGGCCAGCGGGAACACCGCACCGGTACCGAAGCCGCCGCCGATCAGCGCCGCGTGTCCCCGGTTCGGCAGCGGCACCTCCTGGCCGAGCGGGCCGGCGAAGTCGAGGATCGTGTCGCCGACCCGCAGTGCGCAGACCAGAGCTGAGGTGCGGCCGACCTCCTGGACGACGATCGTGATCGTGCCGGCGGATCGGCTGAAGTCGGTGATGCTGATCGGGATCCGCTCGCCCTGCTCGGTGACCCGCAGGATCACGAACTGGCCGGGGGCCGCGTTGAGTGCGACGAGCGGAGCGTGGACGACGAACAGCTTCGTGACGTCCGTCAGGTCGCGCTTCTCGATGATCCGTGCCGTGATATCCATGTCGGCGGTCACTCTCAGAGGAGGGGGTGCTGGTCCTTTACCTTGAGGCGCAGCCAGCGCCGCTCGACCTCGGCCTGGATCAATTCGAGCGTCGCCTCGTTCTCCGGCTTGCAGAGGTGCTTGGTCTTGCCCATGAGCTTCAGCCAGTCGCCGACCGGCACGCGCCGTCCGATGGGCTCCGGGTCGTACGTCATGCGGGTCACGCCCCGCTCGATCTCGTACAGCGGGAAGAAGCACGAATCCACTGCGGCCTGGACGACCTCGACGCCGACGCGGTCCTCCGTCTTCCAGTTCAGCGGGCAGGAGATGAGCACCTTCCCGTACGCCGTTCCCTCGTGCTTCGCGTACCACTGCGCCTTGGCGGCCTTCGCCACAAGGTCGTCGGGGTAGCCCTCCACGCCGGTGAAGACGTACGGGATGTTCGTCGCGGCCATGATCTGCGGGGTGTCCTTGTGGTGAAACGCCTTGCCCAGCTCGGCCGGCCCGACGTGGCTCGTCGACGTCATGTGGCCCAGCGGCGTGGAGTAGCTCAACTGGCTGCCCGTGTTCATGTAGCCCTGGTTGTCGTACTCGACGATGATCATGCCGTGGTTGCGCAGCGCCGCGCCGATGGCCGCGCCCATCCCGATGTCCATGCCGCCGTCGCCGGTGATCATCACGAAGGTGATGTCCTCTCCGGACGGTAGCTCGCCACGGCGCTGGCGCTCGTGGAACATCTCGACGAGCCCGCTCAGCGTGGCCGCGCCGTTCTGGAACAGGTTGTGGACGTAGGTGATGCGGTGCGAGGTGTACGGGTAGCCGGTGGTGACGACCATCGCGCAGCCGGTCTGGTAGAGCACGACGACGTCGCCCTCGATGCCGCGCAGGAACTGGTCGATCGCCGGGAAGACGCCGCAGCCCGGGCAGGCCCCGTGGCCGGGCAGGACGCGCTTCGGCTTCGCGGCGAGCTGCCAGTACGGCGGCGCGTCCACCGTCAGCCGGCCGTCCGGCCCCGGCTGCACCGTGAGCAGACCGCTGGTCTGCTCCTCGCGGGTCAGCGGCGGAGCGCCGCGACGCGGGCGGAGCTTCGCCGGGTTGCCCGGCTCCACACCGTAGTAGTCGAACGGCACCTCCACGGTGCCGCGTTCCGCGGTCTCGAGCGCGAGCCGGAAGAACGCCTCGGCGTCCTCGGCGTAGAAGTCGCGGCCGCCGAGGCCGTACACCCGGCTGAGGCAGAGCGTGCGGTTGTCCGGGTCGTCCTTGAGCGCGGACTTCACCTCGTGCGTCAGGTTCGCGCCGTGCGCACCGAACGAGCCGGAGCGCTCGCCCAGCACGACCGCCCGCACGCCGCGCAACGCGTCGCGGATCGCGGCTGCCGGGAACGGGCGGATCACGTTCGGGCTGATGACGCCCGCGCGGATGCCCTGCTCGCGCAGCCGGTCGGCCACGTCCTTGGCGGTCTGCGCGGCCGAGTTGACCAGGAAGACCGCGACCTCGGCATCCTCCATCCGGTACAGGTCGACCGGGTCGTAGCGCCGCCCGGACAGCGCCTCGTACTCGGCGACGACCTCGGGGAGCGTTGCCAGCGCGGCGTCCATGGCCCGTTCGAGCTGGTACTTGTTGTTGATCAGATCGGGGTCGTTCATGTAGGGCCCGATTGTCACCGGGTGCCGCGGGTCGAGCGCTGTCACCGTCTCGGGGACCGGGCCGAGCCACTCCTGCACGGTCGCGTCGTCGACGAACGTCGACACGCGACGCTTCTGGTGGCTGGTGAAGAATCCGTCGAACGCCACGATCGCCGGCAGCCGCACGTCCGCACGCTCGGCCATGCGCAGCGCGATGAGGTTCATGTCGTACACGGCTTGCGGGTCGCGAGCCATGAAGATCAGCCAGCCGGTGTTCAGCGCGTAGTAGATGTCGGAGTGGTCGCCGCGGATGTCCAGCGGCCCGCTGACCGCGCGGGTGGCGACGTCCAGCAGCATCGGGTACCGCGTGCCCGCCTGCACCGGCAGCTCCTCCAGTGCGTACAGCAGGCCCTGCGCGCTCGTGGCGTTGAAGACCCGCCCGCCGCCGGTCGCGGCGCCGTAGCAGATGCCGGCCGCGCCGTGCTCGCCGTCGGCCGGAACCATCACGATGTCGTGCTCACCCGCGGCCTTCATCTCGTCGAGGAACTCGGCGATCTCGGTCGACGGCGTGATCGGGTAGTAGCCCATCAGGTGGAAGCGAATCTGCTTCGCCGACAGCGCCGCCATCTCGTTGCCGGTGCGGAACCCGGCGACCTGAGCCGCGCGGCCGGTGATCGCCTTCGGCGGTGCCACGGTGGTCATCGGGCGGCCTCCCCTTCGGGTTCGAGCCACGGAAAGAGCGGGACGCGATGCTCCTCTGCCCAGCCGTCCTCCTCACGGAGTTCGGTGAGCGAGCCCGTCGGGCACGCGTCGACGCACTTCAAGCACCCCTTGCAGTAGTGGTAGTCGATGCCGCGCAGGCGGACCGCGGGCTCGCCCTCGCCGTCGTCCGACCAGACGAAGCAGAGGTCCGGACAGACGATGTCGCAGATCCCGCAGTGCACGCACGAGTCGGCGTCGTACGAGGGCAGGAAGCCCTGCCGTGACGTAGTCAGGTTCTTCAGGATGCTGTTTCCGGAGTCGAGAATGACGCCGCCGATCGGCGCGTCGAGGTACCCGAATGCTGGTGCCGCGCGCTGCACCGGACGGCCCGGGTCGCCGGGCTCGGGCGCCCACGTGCGCAGGCGCAGCTCGCTGTAGCCGCGGTCGAAAGTGCGGAGGTTCGCCTCGATGAGGTGCTGATAGCGGGCCGAGAACGTCTCGGCGATCGTCGCCTTGAGCGCGTCCGCGTCCAGGAACGGGCACACCCGGGCCACCGCACCGAGCATCGCCGTGTTCACCCGCGTCTTCTCGTCGAGCGCGATGCCCAGTGCGTCGAGCACCGCCACCGATCCAGAGTGCAGCCCCAACTCCTCCCGCACCTGCTCCGGGCTCGACTGCGTGTTCACGATCAGCGTGCCGGTCGGGCTCAAGCCGGCAGCCACGTCGAACGACCGGGCCAGCGCCTTGTGGAACACCGCGACGACCTGTGGCGTCTCAATAGGACTGCTCGTGCGGATCTCCTGGTCGCCCGGGCAGAAGCGCACGAACGACTTCAACGGCGTGCCCTTCTTCTCCGAGCCGTACGAGGAGAAGTGCGCGCCGTTCAGGCCCTGCCGGAGCACGCCGGCCTCGGCCAGTATCTTCCCGGCGAGGTGGGCGCCCAGTCCGCCGATCGACTCGAAGCGGATACCGAAGAAGCCGTCCGGGTCGGCGCCCGGGAGCCGCTGGCTCCCGACGCCCGCCGGGCTCGTCGCTACAGGCACTGACATGGACGCCTCCATGATCCGAATGGTTGGGGGTATCCCGTTCGGTCCAGTTCGGGCACCTCCACGCTCCGCCGCGAGGGCTGGCCCTGACTACGGTCGAAAGGACGCAATGTCGGGGGTCGAAAGTCCCTGCTGCGGGAACGGCGGCCCGGGCCGCTCCCACCGGGTCCAGGACGCCGCTACCAGGCGCCGACCAGGGTCGTCACCGCGACGGCGACGCTGGGCCGGCAGGTGGGAGGCCGTGACCAGCGCGCCCGGCCGGCGGGCGGTAGCCAGATCCGGTTGTTGCTGTACCGCTCGGTGCCGTGCGCGGCGGCCGGGACCAGGTCATCAGAACCCGCGGTACGGATCGGCCCTGTCCGTGGCATCTCGACCCGGCGCCGGCCGCATCTCAGGGCACGGGCGAGGCCGCGGCGGTGTCCGGGTGCTTCGGACCGCGGCCCAGCAGGACCGTCCCTCGGTTGTGGTTGACGTGCTGCTGGACGTCCCGGCGCGGACCGGACGCAGTCCGCTGCGGGCGGAGGGCCGCGTACGGTGCTGGTGCTCGTCAGCTCTGCCAGCGCCGGCCGCGCGGCGTCATCGGAAGGTGCGGCGGATGACGGCGTCCATCGCCCGGTCGGGGAGGATCCTGCGGGCGCGGACGATGCTCTTGGCGCCGCGTCCGGTGGGATAGCGGCTGCGGGGCCGGCGTGCCGTGGCGGCCCGCGCGATGGTCAACGCCACGACATCGGCCGGCGAGGATCGGCCCGTCCTGTCGATCTCCTCGAACACGCGCGCCATCCGGGTCGCCCGCTCCGCGTACGGCCCCCCGGCCGAGATGCGCACCATGCTGTCCCGCGCGATCTCGTTCCACTCGCTGGCGATCGGGCCGGGCTCGACGATGACGACGTCGATACCGAACGGTGCGAGCTCGAGACGCAGGCTGTCGCTCAGCCCTTCGACGGCGAACTTGGTGGCGTGGTACCACGCGCCGAGCGGCTCGTAGATCTTCCCGCCGATCGAGGACACGTTGACGATGCGGCCGCCGTGCTGTGCCCGCATGTGTGGCACGACCAGTTGGATCAGCCGGGCCAGTCCGAACACGTTCACCTCGAACTGCCGCCGGGCCTCGGCCAGCGGGACTTCCTCGACCGCCCCGTAGGACCCATAGCCGGCGTTGTTGACGAGCAGGTCGATCCGCCCCGACCGGGCGAGGACCTCGGCGACGCCGGAGGTCATCGATTCGTCGTCGGTGACGTCCATGGCGAAGGTGTGCACGCCCTCGGCGGCCAGCGATCGCATCGCGTCGACGCGTCGGGCGACCGCGTGCACGGCGAATCCCTGCTCCGCGAGCCGTCGAGCCGCCCGGGCACCGATGCCGGAGGAGGCGCCGGTCACCAGGGCCACCTTCTGCTCAGCCATACCGACCACCTTAAGAGACCACCGGTCCGTTAATGGTCGACGGTAGTCGAAGGACGGATAGGAGACCAGTGGGTTGTTAGTCTGTGCTGCGTGACGGTCGAGTTTCAGCGGGCCCGCTCGCCGGCGCAGCAGGAACTCCGGCGGGCCGCGATAGTCGCCGCCGCCCGCTCGCTGCTGGACGAGGGCCAGCTCGCCGACATCAGTCTCCGCGAGCTCAGCCGGGCCGTCGGGCTGTCGAAGTCCAACGTGGTGCGGTACTTCCCGACGCGGGAGGCGGTCTTCCTGACCGTCCTGGTGGACGACTGGCGTCTGTGGCTGGACGACGTGGAACGGCGACTGGCGGCTCCGACGCGCAAGCGCCGGGTCGACTCGCGGTCGGTCGAGGTGGCTCATGCGCTGGCCGGCTCCCTGGTGGAACACCAGCGGTACTGCGACCTGCTGGCGTCCTGTCCATCCGTGCTCGAGCGCAATGTGCCGGTCGAGGCCGCCCGGGAGTTCAAGCTGGCCGCGTTGAATCTGCTCGGCCGGCTGGCGACCATCGTCCGGCGTCGCCTGCCCGAGATCGGCGAGGCCGCGGCTTTCGAGTTCGCGGGCATCCTCTGGGCGCTGGTCGCGGGCGCCTGGCCGATGGCCAACCCGGCGCCGTCGGTCGCGACGGTCCTGCTCGAACCGTCCCTGGCTGCGATGTGCGTCGACTTCGAGCCGGCGATCGGCCGCGCCGCGGCCCTCGTCCTCACCGGACTGGCGTCAGGAGCGCCGACCACGAGCAGCACTGCCTCCGATCGGCGACAGTCTTGACAAACCGAGTCCTGCGGTGCGTCGGGTCGGGCAACCGCCCGCTCCTCCGGCTTCCGTTCGGCGTCGGTCCACAGGCCCGGCCACCGGACACCGCATCCAGCGAGCCCGTGGTCTGGGCCGACCCCGGAGGACCAGCCTCCGCTCTCCGTCGATGGCCGGCGCCGTGCTGGCGCTCCCGGTCAGCCGAGATGCGGGCCGGCGGACGCCGAGAGTCCGGCCGACCCGTCCGAGGGAACGGCGTGGTGGATCGATCCGTGCGGGTGGGTGTGCGGAGCCGGGTTGTCGCGATGCCAGTGGCTGTGCTCGTGGACCAGGTTCACGCCGAGCAGCATCGGCGAGTCCGCGAGCACGGCCGCGGGCGGGCCCTCGGCGACGATCTGGTGGTCCTCCGAGAAGACGGCGCACCGGTCCGCCAGCCGCTCCAGGTTGTCCAGGTCGTGCGTGGCCAGCACGATCGTCTTGCCGGAGGCGTGCAGGTCGGTGAGCAGCTCGAGCAGCCAGCCCGACGTCCGCGGGTCGAGCGTGGCGGTCGGCTCGTCGAACAGCAGCGTGTCGGGGTTCATCACGAGGACGCTCCCGATCGCGACCCGCTTCTTCTGGCCGCCGGAGAGCTGGAACGGCGCGCGCTCGGCGAGGTCGGCGATCTCGAGCAGCTCCAGGACGTCCTGCGCCCGGCCGGCGGCCTCGTCGGCGGCCAGGCCGAGCTGCAGGCAGCCGAACGCGACCTCCTCCCGCACCGTGGCCGAGAACAGCTGAGCGTCCGAGTTCTGGAAGACGAAGCCGACGCGGGAACGGAACGCGGTGGAGAACTGCTCGTCCTCCAGGGCGTCCTCGGTGACCGGCTGGCCGAAGGCCGTGTACGTCCCCTGCGCCGGGAACAGCAGCCCGTCCAGCACCTTCAGCATCGTCGACTTCCCGCTGCCGTTCGCGCCGAGCAGCGCGAGGCGCTCCCCACGGCGGACGGCGAGCGAGACCTCCCGCAGTGCCGGGTACCGGTCCAGGTAGGAGTAGCTGACCCCGCTGCACACCAGCAGCTCGTCCGCGGGTCCCTCAGGCACGGAGCCACCGGTCCAGGACGAGCAGGACGGTCGCGGTGAGCACCGCAGCTGCGGCCCACGCCGCGCTGGCGGCGTCGACGCGGGTCGGCTGCAACATGCGGGCCTCGCCGCGGAAGCCCCTGGCCACCATGGCGAGGTGCACCTCCTCGGACAGCAGCTGGGCGCGGCCGAAGATGGTGCCTGCGGTGGCCGCCACGAAGGAGCGACCGTCCCTGGCGCTGCTCCGGCCGGCGACGGTGCGGGCCCGGCGGGCGGTGAACATGTCGCTGACCGTGCCGAGCAGGAGGAACAGGTAGCGGTAGGCCATGGCGACGACGAGCACGAACACCTTGGGCACGCCGATCGACCGCAGAGCCGCCAGCAGGCTCGCCCAGCGGGTGGTCAGGGTCAGCAACACGACGAGGGAGACCGAGGTGGCGACCCGGGTGACGATCGTGGCCGCGCCGTGCAGGCCCTGGGCGGTCACCCCTTGGACGTGGCCGTGCCAGCTCCACAGCGGCAGGATCACGTGGCCCGGAGTGACCACGGACAGCACGGCCGGCAGCACGACGATGCCGGTGAAGATCGGGACGAACAGCCACACCCGCCGGAGGAAGAAGCCGGCCGGCACGCGACTGGCGGCCGCGAGCACCACGGTGCCGGCGTAGCAGGCGGCCAGCAGCGGCAGGCTCTGCAGCAGGCCGACGGTCAGCAGCAGCCCGAGGACGGTCAGGAGCTTGACCCGCGGCTCGACCCGCTGCAGGAGGCCCCGGCCGGCGGCCAGGTCGGCGTCGAACACGCTCTGCCGCACGAGGTTCGCCGCGTCCTCCAGGGTGCGGGTCACGAAGCTGCCGCGGCGGCGCTTGCCCAGGCAGCCGCAGGGGCACAGCGCAAGCTGCTGACCCAGCAGCCACTCCGGGGTCGGCCGGCGACCGGGCCCGGCCGGCGCGGCGGTCACGGGCCCACCCGGACGTCGCGGTCCGAGCGCGCCGCCTCCGCGGACCGCCCCCGGCGCCAGCGCAGCAGCAGCGCGAGCGCCCACACGACCGCGCCGGCGGCCATGATGCCGATCAGCGCCGAGACCACGTAGAGCAGCGGGGAGCCGTCGCCGTACCCGGGCAGCAGGGTGCGGTGCCAGAAGTCGGAGTAGCGCTGGAGCCCGGTCGGCACCGCCTGCAGGCCGTACCGGCCGAGGTCGAGGTCGCCCGGCGGGTCCTCGCCGAACGCCCCGCCCGGAGCGAGGAGCCCCAGCGGCGTGAGCAGCCCCAGCACGGCGATCGCGACGAGGCCGGCCCGCACGGGGTTGACCGGCCGACGGCCGGCGCGGCCGTCCTGCGGGGCGGCCGGGGCGTTGATCCGCAGCAGCGCCGGGTTGGCCCGCCGGAGGTAGGACACCACCCCGGCGGTGACCGCGGCCTCGACCAGCCCGGCGACCGTCAGGTGGGCGAACATCATCGCCGGGATCGTCTGCGACAGCCGGAAGGGGCCGTAGAGCGGCGTGCCGTCCGCGGTGTGGAACAGCTCCGGTTGCAGGCCGAGCTCGACCGCAGCGGCGAGCGCGGCGGCGTTCATCCCCACGTAGCCTCCGGCCGCGGCGGCGACCAGCCGCCGGGTGGAGTTGAGGGACGCGTCCCGGGAAAGGAGCCGGTAGACGGCGTACGCGGTGAACGGCATGACCAGCGCCATGTTGAAGGCGTTGGCGGGGTACGCGAGCAGCCCGCCGTCGCCGAAGAACAACGCCTGGATGAGCAGTGCGACGGAGACCGACACGCAGGCCGCCCACGGTCCCAGCAGCACCGCGATGAGCCCGGCCCCGACGGCGTGGGCGGTGGTCCCGTCCGGCACCGGCACGTTGAACATCATCACGATGAACGAGAAGGCCGCGCCGAGCGCGAGCAGCGGGACGTGCCGGGTCTTGACGACCGCCTGCACCTTGCGGCTGGCCTGCCACCAGGCGGGCACCATCGCGACGGTCAGCGTGGCACAGGTCTGCGGGCTGAGATAACCGTCGGGAATGTGCATCGTCCCCCACCGTCCTGCCCGTCGCGGTAACCGGCGTCTGACACGTGGGACGGTACGGACCGGTGGTTCCGGGCAGTAGACGAGGATTTTGGACCTGCGCCGATCGGCGTAATGGCGTTCATCTTCCGCGCGGAAGATGAATTTCCTTTGGACGCCGACGCACCGGTCCACCGGGGGCTAGAATTCCGCACTTCTTCTTTTCGCCTCCCAGCCGTGTTCCCGGCCGCGATACTTTGGCGAAGCTTTAATTCGGTAACTGCCGAACTCCGCTTGACCGGTTAACCGGTCATGACACGCTCGCGGTCCGTATTGGTGACGATCCGCGCACGCACCACTCCGCACTGCGCCGAACGGGGGACCTTTCAGGCCTATTGAACGTTAAAGATCTGCATTTGGACGCCTCTGTAGACAACGTCCGAACCGCCCGACATGATTGGGTCATCGTCCGGTGCATTCAGGATGAAGCGCCGGAAGGTCGCATCTCTCCCGTTCTTCGCGAATCGGTCAGTCACGGGGAGGACTTCCTGATGGTCGACCTTCACGCTTCCGACATTCTCCAGCGGGCCGCCGTCGATACGGACCAGGCGGTTCTCACCGCTCGCAGCAACGCCAGGGGTCGTCTCAGAACCGAGATGGCCGACCTTCTCATGCGGCTGCACGGCGTCGATTCTGCGATCGTCATGGTGCCTGTCGCTCAGTTACGGCCCTCCGACTCCCCCCGTTTCGGCGGCCTTGACCCCGAGCACGCGCGAGCGCTCGCAGACGTGGAGGGGGAGCTCCCGCCGATCCTCGTCCGGCGCTCGACGATGCGGGTCATCGACGGCATGCACCGGCTCACGGCGGCCGAACTGCGCGGCCAGGAGGGCATCGCGGTCCGCTTCTTCGAGGGCGACCAGGAGGCGGCCTTCCTGCTGGCCGTGCACACCAACGTCGCGCACGGCCTGCCGCTCAAGGCCGCCGAGCGCCGGGGGGCGGCCGATCGGATTGTCCGGACCCACCCGGAGATGTCGGACCGGGCGATCGCCGAGATCGCAGGCCTCGCTGCGAAAACCGTGGCCGCTGTGCGACGGGGTGCAACCGATGATCTCCCGCAGTTGGACGCCCGGATCGGCCTCGACGGGCGGACCAGACCGCTCAGCACGGCCGAGGGCCGGCGCATCGCCGGTGACCTGTTCGCCTTGCATCCGGAGGCGTCGCTCCGCAAAGTCGCCAAGGGAGCCGGGATCTCCGTCGGTACGGCGCGCGACGTCCGGGAGCGGGTACGACGCGGGGACGACCCCGCCCCGCCGCGGCAGCGCCCCCGGGCGGAGACCGTCCAGGCGCCCTCGCAGGGCGGCGTCCCCGGCGTGCAGCGGCCGATCGAGGTCGTCGACGCGGGAGCGGCCCTCGACAGCCTCCGTCGCGACCCCTCGATCGCCTACAGCCCGGCCGGCCGGTCGATGCTGCGCTGGCTGGCCCCCCGGCTCCTCAACCCGACGGACTGGACGCCCATGCTGGACGGCATACCGCCGCACTGCGCGATCGTCGTCGCGCGCATCGCCCGGCAGACCTCGGTGTCCTGGAAGGAGTTCGCGGACGCGCTGGAGCGCCAGGCGTCCGACTGCGCCTGAGCGGCGCGGACCCTGCCCTCAGCGCCGGCCCGCGACCGCGGTGGCCGGGGAGCTGCCACGGACGAGCTCCTGGTAGCAGCGGGCCAACCGCTCCACCACGTCCTCCGGCACGCGGTCGACGGCGTGCTGCAGCCGGGCGCGGAAGCCGCCCGGCTGCGGCACCACCACCAGCTCGAGGTCGAACCGGCTGGCGATCTCCGGTGGGACCACGGTCACCTCGAGCTCACCGGCCCGGGCCGGCGGCGGCAGCTCGGGCAGCATCTGGAACACCACGTCGTCGAGCCGGTCCGGCCGGTCGCCGACGTTGCCCAGCTCCAGGAGCGAGAACGGGAAGTCCTGGTGCGCCTGGGCCTCGGTGACCGTCCGGGAGGTGGCCCGAAGCAGCTCGCCGAAGTCGGCGCCGCGCTCCAGCGCGACCCGCAGCACCACCATGTTCGCGAACATGCCGACGGTGCCGGCCGTCTCGGGTCGGGTCCGGCCGGCGAACGGGACGGTGACCGAGAGGTCGAGGCTCCCGGTCTCCCGGTGCAGAGCGAGGTAGAAGAACGTCAGCAGCACGGCGAACGGCGTGGTCCCCTCCGCCCGCGCCAGCTCCCGGACCCGGTCGGCGGTGCCGTCGAGGGCAAGCTGCACGGTCCGGCTGCCGCCCCCGGACCCGACCGCCTTCGCGAGTCCCAGCGGCGCCAGCCCGGCCAGCTGCTCCCGCCAGTACTCGCCGTCCGCCTGTTGGCGCTGCACGGTGCTGACCCGGCGTTGCCACCGGACGAAATGCCGGTACTGCCAGGCGACCCGGGGGAGCGGGACGTCCTGCCGGCTGAGCAGGTGCACGATCTCGCCGGTGACGATCCGCGACGACCAGGCGTCGGTGACCAGGTGGTGCGCATTCAGACACAGCACCCGGTCGGCGTCGCCGAGCGTCCACACGGTGACCCGCAGCGTGCACCGGGCCGGGTCCAGCGGCGCGGACACCTCCGCCCGCGCCTGCCGGGCCAGCTCGTCCTCGGCTCCCGGCCCGAGCGCGACGGTCCGCACCGGCACCGGTCTCGCCGGCGCGACCAGCTGGGTGAGCAGGCCCCGTCGTCGGGCGAAGGTCGTCCGCAGGCTCTCGTGCCGGGCGACCACGGTGTCGACCGCGCGTTGCAGCGCGCCGGCCTCCAGCGGGCCGCGGACGCGCAGCAGCAGCGGGTAGTTCAGGCGCCCGTCGGTGCTCGGCTGGTAGCGGTCCAGCAGCCAGATCATCCGCTGGCCGACGGAGGCTACCTCCTCGTGCGCGGTCATCGCGCGGCGTCGGCCGGCGTCGGCGCGGTGTCCTTCCGAGGCCGGTAGACGGTCTTGCGGCCGGCCACCACGAACAGGCTCTGACCCGGCTCGTGCACCGTGCTGGTGTGCCAGACGCCGGCATTGTTGATCATCGCGGTACCCGGCGTGAGCACCGTGCTGCGGGTGCCGCCGTCCACCTCCTGGATGATCTCGACCCGGCCGGACAGCTGGACGACCAGCTCGTCACCACCGGTGTGGCACTCCCAGTGCCGCCACGTCTCCTCGGTCGGGACGATTCCGACGAGCCGGCCCTCGGTGCGGTCCGCGGCGAAGCGGCGCAGGTAGCCGCGCAGGTAGCTGCTCGACCAGGTGAAGCCCGGCAGCTCGGTCGCGGTCGCCCCGAGGCCGAGATGGACATAGGTCTCGGCCAGGTCGAAGGGCGCGCCGGTCGCGCCCTCGGTCGGGCCGTCGGTCGCCGTCTCCGTCAGGCGGTCGGTCACGCCGTCCATCGCGGGCTCCTCGTGGTGGTAGGGGCGGGGGCGCGCTCGTAGCGGGCGCCGGGACCGAGATAGCGCTCCCGCAGCGTGGCGCCCGCGGGCTCGTACGCGGTGCGCAGCAGCCCACGCCGGCGCAGCTCCGGGACGAGCACGTCGCACAGGTCGGCCAGGCCGAGCGTCGGCGGACACGGCATGAGGTTGAAGCCGTCGATCCCGGTGCGCTCGATCCACTGCTCCATCCGGTCCGCCACCTGATCCGCGGTGCCGAAGAGGACCAGCCGCGTGTACGGGTGCGGCCGCTGCGGGACGGCCACCACCTCGCGCAGGTCGGCCACCGTCATCTCGTGGCCGCCGGCCTGCTGCAGGAACGAGGTCACCGACCGCATGTCGGCCGGCCGCAGTTCGGTCAGCCGGGCCTCCGGCGGGTACCTGGAGAGGTCCACTCCTGACCAGCCGCACCACTTGGTCAGCAGGCCGCCCCGGCTGGACGTCCGCAGATAGTCCTCGGCCCGCGCCTGTGCCTGCTCGGCGGTCGCCGCCACGATCAGGCACATTCCCTGCAGCACCTTCAGCCGCGCCGGGTCCCGCCCGGCCATCTCGGCCCGCCGCCGCAGGTCGTCGACCTGGGCCTTGCCCTGCTTGAAGCCGCTGAGCGTGACGAACACGACCTCGGCGTGCCGGGCCGCGAACGTCCGGCCCCGTTCGGACGCACCGGCCTGGTAGAGGACCGGCGTGCGCTGCGGCGACGGCTCGCACTGGTGCGGCGCCGCCAGCCGGAACCAGCGGCCCTCGTGCTCGACGGTGTGCACCCGGTCGGGATCGGCGAAGACGTCGGCCGCGGCGTCGCGCACGACCGCGCCGTCCTCCCAGCTGTCCTCCCACAGCCGCACCGCGAGGTCGACGTACTCGTCCGCGCGGTCGTACCGCTCGTCATGCGGGGTCTGCTCGGCCAGCCCGGTGCCCCGGGCGAGCTTGAGGTCCGAGGTGACGACGTTCCAGCCGATCCGGCCGCCGCTGAGGTGGTCGAGCGAGGAGAACAGCCGGGCGCACTGGTACGGCGGGTGGTACGAGGTCGAGTACGTCACCGCGAAGCCGAGCTCGCGGGTCGCCGCGGCTGCGGCCGGGATGACCAGGGTCGGGTCGATGGCCGGGATCTGCACGGAGTGCCGGACGGCCGGGGCGGCGGAGCCCTCGTAGACGTCGTAGGCCCCGTGGATGTCGGCGAAGAACAGCGCGTCGACGCAGGCGTCCTCCAGCCGGCGGGCGAGGGCGACCCAGTAGTCGAGCGACCGGTAGCCGATAGCGGTCTCGTCCGCGGGGTGCCGCCAGGTGCCCTCGAACAGCGGCGCGGGGATGCACTGAGTGAGGACGTTGAGGTGCATGTCAGACCCTGGGCACCTGCACGGACCAGCCCTCGCCGGCCAGCACGTCCAGCCCCATGGCGGTCGCGGCCTGCAGCGCGTCCTCCGGCGTGTAGACGATCGGGCGGCCGGCCAGGTTGAAGGAGGTGCAGGTCACCGCGCCGGCGCCGGTGCGGTGGAGCATCGCCCGCAGCAGCTGCGCGTACGGGCCCGGGTCGTCGTCCGGCACGACCTGCGGGCGGGCGGTGTTGTCGACGTGCACGATCCCGGCGAGCGACCGGGTCGCGCGAGGCCGGGCCTGGGCGGCGACAAGCATGTAGGGCGACGGGGTGCCGGTGAACGACCGCGCGAACTCCTCCTGCAGCAGCGAGGGGGCGAGCGGTCGCCAGCTCTCCCGGCCCTTGAGCACGTTGAGCCGGTCCCGGCTGCGGACCGAGTCCGGCCGGGAGAGCACCGCCCGCCGACCGAGCGCGCGCGGCCCCACCTCCGACCGTCCCTCGAACCAGCCGCAGACCGCGCCCCGCTCCGCCATCGCCTCGGCGAGCTCGTCCGGCGAGCTGTCCTTGACCGTCATCCCGAGCGCGGCCAGCCGGTCGGCGATCTCGGCGGGCGCGTAGCCGCGGGCGAGGAAGGCGTCCTGCGCGGTGCACGCCATCGGGTCCGCGGACACCGCGACGGCCGAACCGATCGCGATGCCGGCGTCGTTGGCCGGCGGCGGGATGGCCAGCGTGCCGCCGTGCTCGCCGCACCAGGCCGCCACCAGGGCGTTGATCGTGCAGTTGAGCGCCACGCCGCCGGCCATGACCAGCGCCGGTGCCGGGTCGCTGCTCTCCCGCAGGAAACCCAGGATCCGGTGCTCGAGGACGGTCTGCGCGCCGAGGGCCAGGTCCGCCCGGCGGTTGAAGGAGGACCCGGCCGGCAGCAGCGACCGCAGCCGGGCGACGTTGCTCCGGTGCCGCCGCCGGATCTCCTCCCGCTCGGCCAGCCCGGGGACCGGCCCGGCGAAGCGGTCGTCCTCCGGCGACGGGACCTCGACCATCGTCTCGGGCCGGCCGTACGCGGCCAGGCCCATCGTCTTGCCCTCCTCGCCAGGACCCATGCCGAGCGCGGCGGTGGCCGCCTCGTAGAGCAGCCCGAGGGAGCCGCCCAGGCCGAGGTTCCAGGTCTTGTCGAGCCGGCCGTCGCGGTAGCGGAAGAACGCACCCGAGGTCGACTCGCCGGCGCCGTCGAGCACCAGGCCGTCGACCGAGCCGCGGTCGACTCCCGGCGGCAGGAACGGGACCGCACTCCAGAAGTGGGCGACGTGGTGGTCGACGAAGGTGACCGGCGTCTGCTGCCGCAGCGGCGCCCCGGCGTCCGCGAGCGCCGCGCGGATCGCCTCCGCCTCGGACCGCTCGTCCAGGCCGAGGCCCAGCGCGCCGGGCTGCCAGCCGTGGCTGACGACATCGACGTCGCCGGAGCGCACGCCGGCCAGGTCGAGCGCTTCCGGCACGGCGAGCGTCGGCCGGCAGCCGGGCGAGTGGCGGCGGCGGTTGAGCCGCTCCTCCTCGACGACCGCGACGACGCGGCCGTCGACCACCACCGCCGCGGACGCCTCGTGGTCGGCACCGGAGAAGCCATTGAGACCCAGCGTTATCACGGCAGCCATCCTGAGGCGGTCCGCGGGGGACCGGCCAGTGCCGGCGATTGCGCGCCGGCGGACGACCGTCGTTGCGCGCCGTTGACGGCGGCCAGAGGGGCTGTGACGGTGGCTGCCGGGACCCAGCGCGTCGCGCGCGGCTCCGGCCGCGCCCACACCACATCCCGATCCCGAGGATGCCGAGGGAGCCGAGCGTGTCGTTGTCGCTGTACTGGTTCCTCCCCACCCACGGCGACGGCCGGACGATCGACCGCCGGTCGAGCACCCGCCCGCCCCAGCGCGGCGTCGGGCTCGGCTACCTGGGCCAGGTCGCGGCCGCGGCCGACTCGCTGGGGTTCGCCGGGATGCTGGTGCCGGCCGGGATGTTCTGCGAGGACCCGTGGCTGGTCTCGGCCGCGCTCGCGCAGCGCACCGAGCGGGTTGCGTTCATGGTCGCGTTCCGGCCCGGGCTGCTCTCGCCGACGCTGGCCGCTCAGATGGCCGCCACCGGGCAGCGGCTGACCGGCAACCGGCTGCAGCTCAACGTCGTCGTCGGCGGCGACCCGGACGAGCAGCGGCGCTACGGCGACACCCTCGACCACGACTCCCGCTACGAGCGGGCGGACGAGTTCCTCAGCATCGTCCGGGGCGCGTGGTCGGACCAACCGTTCACGTTCTCCGGCGGGCACTACACCGTGGCCGCCGCGACGGTGACCCGGCGTCCCGACCCGCCACCGCCGGTCTTCTTCGGCGGCTCCTCCGACGCGGCCCGCCAGGTCGCCGCCCGGCACGCCGACGTCTACCTCGCCTGGGGCGAGCCACCGCCGCGACTGGCGCCGCTGCTGGCGGACGCCCGGGAGCTGGCGGCGCGGGCGGGCCGCCGGATCGAGACGGGCAGCCGGTTCCACGTGATCAGCCGGGACACCGAGGCGGAGGCGTGGGCGGTCGCGGACGCGATGGTCGCCGACCTCGACCCGGCCGCGGTCGCCGCGGCGCAGCTCCGGTGGGCCCGTTCCGAGTCGGTCGGCCAGCGGCGGGCGGCCGACCTGCACGGCGGCCGCACCGACGGGCTGGAGGTGCATCCCAACATCTGGGCCGGCTACGGGCTGCTCCGACCCGGCGCCGGGGCGGCGCTCGTGGGCAGCCACGACCAGGTCGCGGACCGGATCGAGGAGCTGGCCTCGGTCGGCGTCGAGCACCTCATCCTCTCCGGCCAGCCGCATCTGGAGGAGGCGTACTGGTTCGGCGAGGGGGTCCTCCCGCTGCTGCGCCGGCGCGGGCTGCTGGACGCCGCGCCGGCACCGGCGCCGGCCGGGGCGGTGGCCGCCCGTGTCTAGCCCGCTGGTGGTGCTCATCGGGCACCCGCGGCCGGGCTCACGCACGCACGGGGTGGCCGACCGGGCCGGGGCGCTGCTGCGCGGCGCACTCGCCGCCGGCGACGGCGTCGAGCTGCCCGCCCCCGCGGTCGTCGACCTGGCCGCGCTGGCGCCCGGGCTGCTGGGCCGGTGGGATCTCGGCGCCGGCGACCCCGGGCCTGACCCGGCGGTCGACGCCGCCCGCACCGTCTGCGACGCCGCCGTCCTGCTCGTGGTCAGCCCCACCTTCAAGGGTGCCTACTCGGGCCTGCTCAAGCTCTTCCTCGACCTGCTGCCGCGGGCCGGGCTGGAGCGTGCCGTCACGGTGCCGCTGATGACCGCGGGCCTGCGGCGGCACAGCGCCGCGGTCGACCGCACGCTGGGCCCGGTGCTCCAGGAGCTCGGGGCCTGGGTCCCGGCCGAGGGCCTGTGCCTGCTGGAGAGCCAGCTCGACGCGGTCGAGGAGGTCTTCGGCGCCTGGTGGCGGGGGCAGGGCCCGGTGGTGGGCCGGGCGGTGCTCGAGCGGGTGGCCGGCGCGCGGAGGAGGGTCGTCGATGCTTGACGGAGCGGTGCCGTGGCCACCGGAGATCGCCGAGCGGTACGAGCGGGCCGGCTACTGGGCGGCGGGGACGCTCGCCGACATCGCCCGCGCGCCCGCCCCGGCGGCCGGCCGGCGGACGGCGGTGGTCTGCGGGGACGAGCGGGTCAGCTACGCCGAGCTGGACCGGCGCGCCGACGTGCTGGCCGCCGGCCTGGCCGACCTGGGCGTCCGGCGCACCGACCGGGTGGTGGTGCAGCTGCCCAACGGGGTCGACTTCGTCGTCGTCTGTCTCGCCCTGTTCCGGCTGGCCGCCGTTCCCGTGCTCGCGCTGGCCGCCCACCGCCGCGCGGAGGTCCGGCACCTGTGCGAGCACACCGACGCCGTCGCGCTCGTGGTCCCTGACGTGCACGCCGGCTTCGACCACCGCGAGCTGGCCGCCCAGGTCCGGGCGGACGTGCCCGAGCTGGCGCACGTGCTGGTCGCCGGGGCGGCCGGTGGCTTCACCGCGCTCGCCGACGTCGCCGGGACCCCGCGCGAGCCGGCCCGGCCGGATCCCGCCGAGGTGGCGCTGTGCCTGCTGTCCGGCGGCACCACCGGCACGCCCAAGCTCATCCCGCGCACGCACCGGGACTACGCGTACCAGGCGCTCCGGACGGCACGGGAGATGCGGCTGGGCCCGGACGGCGGGTACCTGGCCGCGCTGCCGGCGGCGCACAACGCCGCACTGGGTTGCCCCGGCGTGCTGGGCTCGCTCGCGGTGGGAGCGAAGGTGGTGCTCGCGCCGAACCCCGCACCGGACGTCGTCTTCCCGCTGATCGCGCGCGAGGGCGTCACGCTGACCACGCTGATGCCGGCGTTCCTTCCACTCTGGATGGACACTGTGGACCTGTTCGACGTCGACCTGTCCCGGCTGGTGATCGAGGTCGGCGGCGCCCGGCTCGACCCGTCCGTGGCCCGGCAGGTCGAGCCGGCGCTGGGCTGCACGCTCACCCGCTGGTTCGGGATGGCCGAGGGGTTGCTCTCGTTCAGCCGGATCGAGGACCCGACGGACGTGCGGGTGGGCACCGAGGGCCACCCGCTGTCCGAGCTCGACGAGCTGCGGGTGGTCGACCCGGACGGCCGGGACGTGCCCGCGGGCGAGGTCGGCGAGCTGCTCACCCGCGGGCCGTGCACGCTGCGCGGCTACTACCGGGCCGACGACTACAACGCCAGGGTCTTCACCCCGGACGGCTTCCTGCGCACCGGCGACCTGGTCCGGCTCACCCCGCGCGGCGACCTCGAGGTCGAGGGCCGGATCCGCGACGTGGTCAACCGGGGCGGGGAGAAGGTGCCGACCGAGGAGGTCGAGGAGCAGCTGCGTGCCCACCCGGCGGTCAGGGACGCCGCCCTGGTCGCGGTGCCCGACCGCGCGCTCGGGGAGAAAAGCTGCGCGTTCCTCGTGCCGACCGACCCGGCGCGGCCGCCCGCGCTCCGCGAGCTGCGGGCGTTCCTCACCGCCAGGGGGCTGGCCGACTACAAGCTGCCCGACCGGCTGGTCCTGACCGACGCCTTCCCGTACACGCCGGTGGGCAAGGTGCACAAGGCCGCGCTGCGGGACACGCTGGGGACCGGGGCCCGCCGGCGGCCGGCCCGGAGCCCAGCATGACGCTGCCCGACCGGACGCCGGTGGTGGTGGCCGCGGCGCGCACGCCGATCGGCCGGCGTGGCGGCGCCCTGTCCGGGCTCAAGGCGGTGGAGCTGCTGCGGCACGTCCAGGCCGAGGTGCTCCGCCGGGCGGGGCTGGTCCCGGCCGACGTCGACCAGGTCGTCGGCGGCTGCGTGACCCAGGTCGGCGAGCAGAGCCTCAACGTCACCCGCAACGCCTGGCTGAACAGCGACATGGACCACCGGGTCCCGGCCACCACTGTGGACGCCTCCTGCGGGTCGTCGCAGCAGGCCAACCACTTCGTCGCCGGGCTCGTCGCGGCCGGTGCCATCGACGTCGGGATCGGCTGCGGCGTCGAGTCGATGAGCCGGGTGCCGATCGGGTCGAACCTCACCGCGGTGCCCGGCCACTACAAGACCCGGGAGTACCCGTACGACGACCCGCCCGGCGCCCAGTTCGGGGGCGCGGAGCGGATCGCCCGCCGGGACGGGATCGGCCGCCGGGACGTGGACGAGTACGGCGCGCGCTCGCAGCGGCTGGCCGCGCAGGCGTGGGCGGCGGGCCGGTTCGCGGCGGAGGTGGCGCCGATCGAGGCCCCGTCGCCCGGCGCCGACCGGCGCACCGCGGCCCGGGTGCTCGTCGACCGGGACGAGGGCCTGCGGGAGACCACGGCGGACGGTCTCGGGCAGCTCCGGCCGACGCTGCCCGACGGCGTGCACACCGCCGGCACGACGTCCCAGCTGTCCGACGGCGCGGCCGCGCTGCTGTGGACCTCGGCCGGGCGGGCGCGGGCCCTGGGGCTGCGGGCGCGCGCGGTGCTGCGCGCCCAGACCGTCGTCGGCGCCGACCCCTACTACCTGCTCGACGGGCCGATCGAGGCGACCCGCCGGATCCTGGAGCGGTCCGGGCTGCGGCTGGCCGACATCGATCTGTACGAGGTGAACGAGGCGTTCGCCGGGGTCGTGCTGGCCTGGATCCGGGCGCACGGGGCGGATCCCGACCGGGTGAACGTCAACGGCGGCGCCATCGCGCTCGGCCACCCGCTCGGCGCAACGGGCAGCCGGCTGCTCGGCAGCGCGCTGGCCGAGCTGGAGCGGACCGACAAGGAGCTGGCGCTGGTCACGATGTGCTGCGGCGGCTCGCTCGGGACCGCCTCGATCCTGCAGCGGGTGTGACGTGGACCGGGCCGAGTTCTACGCCGAAGCCAGGGCGGACCTGGCCGGTCCGCTCGACGGCGTACGGGTCCTCGACGTGACCTCGGTGTGGTCGGGCCCGATGGCCAGCTGCCTGCTCGCCGACCTCGGCGCGGACGTCATCCGGGTGGAGATGCCGCGCAACCGGGCCGGGCAGGTGCCGCCGCGGATCCCCGGCACCGGGCTGTCCTGGTTCCACCAGACGGTCAACCGGAACAAGCGCAGCAT
Organism: uncultured Actinomycetota bacterium; assembly: GCA_963803135.1. Lineage (GTDB taxonomy): Bacteria > Actinomycetota > Actinomycetes > Mycobacteriales > CADCTP01 > CADCTP01. Next base: position 911,977 of record CAWDLH010000003.1, read on the forward strand.
CGGGCTCGACCTGCGGGTGCCCGACGGTCAGGAGGTGTTCCGCCGGCTGGTGGCGACCGCGGACCTGGTCGTGGAGAACTTCCTGCCGGGCACGCTGGACGGATGGGGCATCGGCTACCGCGGCTGTTGCGCGGTTCGGCCGGACGTCGTGCTGGTGTCGATCTCCGGGTACGGGCAGTACGGCCCGGACGCCGGCCGGCGCGGCTACGACCCAGTGGTGCTCGCCGCCAGCGGGTGGAGCGCCCTCAACGGTGCCCCGGACGGCGTGCCGGTCAAGGCACCGACCTTCCTGGCCGACGACCTGGCCGCGCTGCACGCGGCGATCGCGGCGCTGGCGGCCCTCCGGCACCGGGACGCGACCGGCGAGGGCCAGCACGTCGACGTCGCGATGCTCGACGCCGTGCTGTCCGCCAGCGACGGCTACCTGACGCTCGCGGCGACCGGTGTGCCGCTGCGGCGGCGCGGTGACGAGGCGGACTTCATCTGCCCGGCGAACGCGTTCGGCTGCCGGGACGGCCGGGTCTACCTGGTCGCCGCCCTGGACCGGCACTGGCGGGTGCTGGCCGGCATCGTCGGCCGGCCGGAGCTGGCCGCCGCGCCCGGCTGGGCGACGAACCGGGAGCGACTGTCCAACCGGGACGCCGTCAACGCGGTGTTGGCCGACTGGTGCGCGGTCCGCACCGTCGGCGAGGTCGTGCGGCAGCTGGAGTCGGCGGGCCTGGCGGCCGGGCCGGTGCGGACCTTCGAGCAGGCGGCCGCGGACCCGCACGTGCTCGCCCGGGACATGCTGCAGGACACCGAGCTGAGCAACGGCAGCCGGGCGCCGCTGACCGGGCCGGCGGCGAAGTTCGGCCGCACCCCGACGCGGGTGCGGACCGGTGCGCCCGCCTCCGGCGCCGACACCGTGCAGGTGCTCGCCGAGCTGGGCCTCGACCCTGCCGAGATAGCCCGGCTGCAGGCGGCCCGGGCGGTCGAGGCGCCCGCGTCCCCCGAAGAGCCCGAGGAGAAGGAGGTCGCCCGTGTGCGCTGACACCGACGAACCGCGGCACCGGGTCGCCCTGGTGACCGGCGCCTCCCGGGGCATCGGCGCTGCGGTCGCGGTCCGGCTGGCCCGGGACGGGTACGCCGTCGCCGGCTGTTCGGCCCGCGGTGGCGCGGCCGCCGACGTGGTGATGGCGAAGGTGACAGCCCTCGGCGTGCCGGCCCACTTCGGCCGCTGCGACGTCCGGGACGCCGCCGAGGTGGAGGACTTCGTCGCCGCGGCCGAGCGGGCACTCGGCCCGGTCCAGGTGGCGGTGAGCAACGCCGGGATCACCCGGGACAACCCGATGGTCCTGGCGTCCGCGGCCGACTGGGACGACGTCGTCGCCACCAACCTGACCGGAACCTGGAACGTCTGCCGCGCCGTGGGCTTCCGGCTGATGAAGCGCGGCGGCGGGGTCATCGTCACCATGTCCTCGATCGCCGGCGTGCGCGGCAACGCCGCCCAGGGCAACTACGCGGCCACCAAGGCCGGCGTGATCGGGTTGAGCAAGTCGCTGGCCAAGGAGCTGGCCCGGTACGGGGTCAGGGTCAACGTGGTCGCGCCGGGCTACGTCAGCACCGACATGACCGCGGCGCTGCCGGAGAAGCTGCGCGCCGAGGCGCTCGGCCGGGTCCCGCTCGGTCGGCTGGGCGAGCCCGAGGACGTCGCCGACGTGGTCGCCTTCCTCGCCGGTGACCAGTCGAGGTACATGACCGGGCAGGTGCTCCAGGTGGACGGGGGCTTCGCCCTATGAGCCCGCTGCCCTTCGCCGCGCCGCTGGCCGCGGTCGACGAGGTCGACGCCCGCCGGGTCGACGGCGGGCTGCTGCTGTCGATCCGGAAGGACATCGTCGTCGAGGGCCCCTACCTGGCCGCGCACTTCCCGGGCCGGCCGGTCTATCCCGGGGTCTTCATCCTCGAGACGGTGCGGCAGGCGGTCGCGGCCCAGCTCGGCGAGGTCGGCGGCGCGGTTCCCGACGTGTCGGCCGTCGCCTCGCTGCGGTTCACCGGCGCCCTGCGTCCCGGCCAGTCCCTGCGGATCGAGGCGACGGTGGGCCCCCCGGGCCCGGACGGCGCGGTCCCCGTCGCCGCCCGGTGCCGGCGGGCGGACGGCTCCGACGTGGCGCGGCTCAGGCTGGAGTTCCGCTATCCGCCCGCCGATGCGTGAACATGCGCAGCTGCGGGCGATCCTGCCCCAGGCCGCGCCGATGGTCCTGCTGGACCGGGTTGAGCTGGTCGAGCCCGGCCGGTCGCTGCGGGCGTACAAGGCGGTCAGCGGCAGCGAGCCCTGCTACCTCGACCTTCCCGCCGGGCTGCCGCGGCGGCGCTGGGCCTATCCGGTGTCGCTGCTGCTGGAGTCCTTCGGGCAGGCGGCGGCCGTGCTGTGGGCGTCCCGGACCGGTCGGCTGGCCGGCGACGACGACGTGTTGATGTTCGCGGCCGCCCGGGACTGCGCCTTCCCCGCCGCGGCGTATCCGGGGGACCTGGTCCGGCATGACGTGACGCTGGACACCGCGGTGGCCGGCACCGGCTTCGCCGCGGGCGCCAGCTGGGTCGGCGACCGGCTCGTCGGCAGCTACGGCTCGTTCGTGGCGGTGGTCCGTCCGGCGTCGGTGCTGCCCGATCCCGTGGAGGTGCCGTGATCCGCGCCGCCCCCACCATCCTCAGTGGACAGACGATCCACCTGGCCGGGTTGACCGGGCCGGTTCCCGCGCCGACGATGGCGGGCATGCCGGACCTGTACGACATCCCGCTGTGCAGGCTGACCGGCGAGCCCACCACGCTCGGCGAGTGGGCCGGCCGGGCCCTGCTGGTCGTCAACGTGGCCTCGCAGTGCGGGGCGACCCCGCAGTACGCGGGACTCCAGGCGCTGCACGAGACGTACGCCAACCACGGCTTCGCCGTGCTCGGCTTCCCGTGCAACCAGTTCGGCGGCCAGGAGCCCGGCACCGCCGGGGAGATCGACCGGTTCTGCTCGGCGACGTACGGCGTGAGCTTCCCGATGTTCGCCAAGACCGACGTCAACGGGCCGGACCGGCACCCGCTGTACGCGGTGCTCCGCACCGTCGCGGACGCCGACGGCAAGGCCGGCGCAATCCGGTGGAACTTCGAGAAGTTCCTGCTCTCGCCCGCGGGCGAGCCGGTGACCCGGTTCCGGACGCAGGTGGACCCGGCCGACGTGGCCCTGCTCACCGCGGTCGAGACCGTCCTGCCGGCGGCGGCGTGACCGCGCTCGCCGGACCGGTGGCCGGGTCCGCCGTGGCGCTGCGCCCCCGCCGGGAGGGCGCGAACATCAGGACCTGGGTCGGCTTCAAGCACTTCATGTACCTGGCCGAGGAGGCCGTGCTGGACTGGTACCGGGACCGCGACGGCGGTCCGGGGGTGCTGTTCCACCGGTACGGCGTCGAGCTGTCCATCGTGGACTCTTCGGTGCAGCTGCCGGCCGTCCTCGACGTCGACGACGTGGTCGACGCCGAGGTGGCCGGTGGACCGGACCGCTTCTCGGTGCGGCTGGCCGCCCGCCGGGACGGCGCCCCGACCGTGCTGCGCGGCACGGTGTCCGTGGCCCTGCTGCCGGCGGACCCGGCAGCAGGAGGCGCCGCGCACCCGGCCGAGCTGCCGCCGAAGCTCGCCGCGGCCGCGCTGGCGTCATACCCGCGCGGCCGGCACGACCGGCCCGGCGCCGACCCCGCGACCGTCGTGCCCGCCGGCGGGTTCCTCTGGTCCTGGCGGGTCCCGTACTACTACTGCCAGTTCTCCCACCGCATCCAGCACGCCGGCTGGGTCCGGGCGATGGAGGAGGTGGTGGACCGGTTCCTCGCCGACCGCGGCATCTCGGTGGGCACCCTGCTGCGGGAGCGGGGCTGGATCCCGGTGGTGTCCCGGGCGCGGGTGACCCAGCTCGCCGACGTGGCGATGGAGGAGACCGTGCACACCGTGTTCTCGGTGGTCGACGTGCTCAAGGGCGTCGGCTTCGACGCCAGGACGGACAGCTACGTCCGCCGCGGCGACGGCCTCGCGCACGTCGCGACCGGCCGGATCCTGCACGCGTACGCGATCGCCCGTGGACCCGGCGCCGGCGGCCTGGCCGGCCTGGACGAGCCGGTGGTTGCGGCGCTGACCCGAGGAGGCGGCGCCGGATGAAGCGGCCGCCGCGGCTCTACTTCTCCTTCCGCAGCCCGTACAGCTGGATGACCGTCGAGCGGCTGCGCCGCGCCGTGCCCGACCTGTTCGCCCGGTTCGAGGTGCTGCCCGTACTGGGACCCGGACCCGGTCACCGCGACCGCCCTGGCGGAGCGCGCCGCCGAGCTGCCGTACCAGCAGATGAGCAAAGCCAAGCACCTCTACGTGCTGGCCGACACGAAGCGGGCCGCCGCCCGGCTCGGCCTGGCCATGGCGTGGCCGGTGGACGTCGACCCGTGGTGGGAGCTGCCGCACTTGGCCTGGCTGGCCGCGGCCCGGGAGGGGCTGGCCGAGCGCTGCTACGACGCGCTCGTCGCGGCCCGATGGGGCACCGGTGCTGACATCTGCGACCGGGAGGTGCTCGGCGAGGTCTGTGCCGACGCCGGACTGCCCGCGGAGGCGCTGGCGGCCGCGCCCGGGCGCGCCGACGTCCGGGCCGAGGGGGTGGACTGCCTGGTGGCCGCGTACGAGGACGACGTGTTCGGCGTGCCGTACCTGCGGCTCGGCCGGCACCGGTTCTGGGGCCTCGACCGGGTCGACGCGTTCCTGGAGGAGCTCGGCCGGGCCGAGCCGTCCGCGGTGCCGCAGGTCCCGGCCGGGATCCCGGTCGGCTCGTACGACCGGGACACCGCGGGAGGGTGCGGGTGAGCGGCGCGGGAGGGTCGGGGCGGCGCCGCCGCGGCCCGGAGCAGGAGCGTGAGCACCGCAAGCAGCGGCTCGCCGGCACGCTGCGAATCTTCGCCGAGCAGGGCTACGACGAAGGCGCCGGCGGGCACGTCACCGCCCGCGACCCGGTCGACCCGGACCGGTTCTGGGTCAACCCGTTCGGCCGGCCCTTCGCGCTGGTGCGGGTGAGCGACCTGCTGCTGGTCGACGCCGACGGCGCGGTGGTGCACGGCGAGGGCCGGGTCAATCCGGCCGGGTTCGCGATCCACTCGCAGGTGCACGCGGCCCGCCCGGACGTCGTCGCGGCCGCGCACACCCACTCGGTGGCCGGCCGGGCCTGGTCGACCCTGCACCGGCTGCTCGACCCGATCACCCAGGACGCCTGCGCGTTCTTCGAGGACCACGAGGTGCACACGGACTACAGCGGGGTGGTGCTCAGCACCGACGAGGGCGCGCGGATCGCGAAGACGCTCGGTCCGGCCAAGGCCGTCGTGCTCGCCAACCACGGCCTGCTCACCGTCGGCGGCTCGGTCGAGGAGGCCGCCTGGTGGTTCGTCGCCATGGACCGGTGCTGCCGGGTCCAGCTGCTCGCCGAGGCGGCCGGGACGCCGCGGCCCGTCGACCCCGACGACGCCCGGGCCACTCGCGAGCTGATCGGCAGCCCGGAGCTCGGCCGGCTCAACTTCCGCCCGATGTACGAGGCGGTCGTGGCCCGGCAGCCCGACCTGCTGGAGTGAGGAGCGCGGATGGCGGGGTTGCTGACGGCGGCGGTGCTGGACCGCCCGACCGAGGTTGCGCTGGAGGACGACCGGGACCGCCTGACCTGGGCAGAGCTGGGCGACCGGGTCAACCGGTGGGTGTCGGCGTTCCGGTCGGCCGGGCTCGACAGCGGGGACCGGGTGGCGTTCGTCGCCGGCAACCGGGTGGCGACCTTCGAGGCACTGCTGGCGTGCCTGCACACCGGGCTGGTGGCGGTGCCGGTGAGCTGGCGGTGGACCCCGGCCGAGATCGCCTACGTGCTCGCCGACTGCGACGCCCGGGCGCTGGTCACCGAGCCGCTCTACGCCGCCCGCGCGGCCGGCGCGGCCGGCGGCCGGCGGCGTCACGCTCCGGCTCGCCGTGGTCTCCGGCGACCGGGACGAGCCGGGGCTGGCCGCGGCCGGGCCGCTGCTGGCCGCCGCCGACCCGACCGAGCCGGCCGGGCAGGTGTCCGGCTCGGTCATGCTCTACACGTCGGCGACGACCGGCCGGCCCAAGGGTGTGCAGACGGCGCTGCTGCGTCCCGGTGCCGAGCTCGACCGGGTCGGGCAGACGCTGGTGCGGCTGGGGCAGCTGTTCGGGATCCCCGACCGCGGCCGCGTGCTGCTGGCCGGGCCCTGGTACCACGCGGCGCAGATCTTCTTCTCGCTGTTCCCGCTGCTGCGGGGCTGCCCGGTGCTGATGCGGCAGCGGTTCGACCCCGCCGGCATGCTCGCCGACCTGGAGCGGGGCCGGATCACGGCCTGCCACCTGGTTCCGACCCAGTTCGTCCGGCTGCTCGCGCTCCGCGCCGCAGCCAGGGACGCCTTCCGTGGCGGCATGCTGGAGCGGGTGTGGCATGGCGGCGCCGCCTGCCCGGTCGACGTGAAGCGACGAATGATCGACTGGTGGGGGCCGGTGCTCGAGGAGTACTACGCGGCGACCGAGGCGGGCATCGTCACCATGATCACCGCGGCGGAGTGGCTCACCCGGCCGGGCAGCGTCGGGCGCCCCGTGCCGCCGACCGAGGTGCTCGTGGTCGGCGAGGACGGCGCGGTGCTGCCTACCGGCCGCACCGGGACCGTCTACATCAGACGGACGCCCCGGCTCGACTTCCAGTATCACAACGCGCCGGAGAAGACCCTCGCCGCCCACCGCGAGCCGGGCACGTTCACGGTCGGCGACCTCGGGCACCTGGACGCCGACGGCTACCTCTACCTCACCGGCCGCCGGCTGGACACGATCATCTCCGGCGGGGTCAACATCTACCCGGCCGAGGTCGAGGCGGCGCTGCTCGAGCACGCGGCGGTGCGGGACGCGGCGGTGATCGGTGTCCCGGACGACGAGTTCGGCGAGCGCGTGCTGGCCGTCGTGGAAATGGACCCGGTCGCCGGCGTCGCCACTGACGCGCTGCCCGAGGAGCTCGACCGGCACTGCCGCACCCGGCTGGCCGACTACAAACGACCCCGCGCCTACCGGCTGGCCGACGAGCTGCCGCGTGAGCCCACCGGGAAGCTCAACCGGCGGGCGCTGCGCGAGCCCTACTGGGTCGGCTGAGCCGTGCTGGCCGACCCGGCCGCGTACGCCGCCGGCGTCCCGCACGCGGAGTTCGCCCGGCTGCGGCGGGAGGCCGCGGTGTGCTGGGTGGACGAGCCGCCGCTGGAGTACGTCGGCGCGGATGGCACCGTCCGGGTCCGGCAGGGCACCGGCTTCTGGGCGGTGACCCGGCACGCGGCGCTCGTGACCGCGGCGCGCCACCCGGCGGTCTTCTCCTCCGCGGCCCGGGGTGCCTTCCTCCCGGACCCGCGCACGCCCGACGACCTGGAGCGGGCCCGGCAGCTGCTGGTCAACATGGACGCACCCGAGCACGCCCGGATCCGCCGGCACCTCACGGCCGCCTTCACTCCCAACGCGGTCGAGCGGCTCGCCGTGGGCGTGCGCGCGCACGCCGCCACGCTGGTGGACCGCGCGGTCGCCGCGGGCGGCGGCGACGCGGTCGCCGACCTCGCCGCGGAGCTGCCCCTGCTCGTGCTCGTGGACCTGCTCGGGATGCCGCGGGCCGACCGCGGGCTGCTGTTCCGCTGGAGCAACAGCCTGGTCGGCTTCGACGACCCCGAGTACGGCGGCGGCAGCCTGCGGGAGTACGGGCGGACCTTCGCCGAGGCGTTCCGGTACGCCGCCGAGCTGGCCGACAGCCGCCGCCGACGACCGGGAGAGGACCTGGTCAGCCGGCTGGTGGCCAGCGAGGTGGACGGCCGGCGGCTGACCGCGGCGGAGTTCGCCCAGCTGTGGCTGCTGCTGGTGATCGCCGGCAACGAGACCACCCGGCACCTGCTGTCCGGGTCGTTGCTGGCGCTCGCCGGGCAGCCCCGCCAGCGCGACCGGCTGGCCGCGGACCCCGGGCTGACCCGGACCGCCGTGGACGAGCTGCTGCGCTGGGTCAGCCCGATCATGCAGTTCCGCCGGACCGCGGTGACCGACACCGACCTGCACGGCCGGCCGATCCGGGCCGGCGACAAGGTCGTCCTCTACTACGTCTCGGCCAACCGGGACGAGGCCGTGTACGCCGATCCGGACCGGCTCGACCTCGGCCGGCGGCCCAACCCGCACCTGGCCTTCGGCGTCGGCCCGCACTACTGCGTCGGCTCGCACCTGGCCGCGCTGGAGGCGCGCACGTTCCTGGACCAGCTGCGGCCACACCTGGCCCGGCTGCGGCTCGCCGGCCCGCCGGTCCGGCTGGCCTCGAGCTTCATGAACGGGATCAAGTCGTTGCCGGTGACCTTCGACGGCCGTGCAGAATCGGCCGCCTGACCGGCGGTCCGCGCTGGATACCGTGGCGGCATGGCCGAGCTCCTGGTCCGGACGCCGGTCGACGCCCGCCTCGACCTGGACTACCTGACGTCCACGGAGCGGCTGCGGGCGTTGTACGAGCGGGCCAAGGGCGCGCAGTGGAACGCCGCCACGGACGTCGACTGGTCGGTCGAGGTCCCGTTCGGGGCGCCGCTGCCGGACGAGTCCGACCTCGCGATGGCCTCGTTCGCCGCCTCGCCGCTGGCCGGGCGCGGGCGGCCGGGCTGGGACCGGTTCCGGTGGGAGCTGCAGACCTGGATGGTCAGCCAGTTCCTGCACGGCGAGCAGGGCGCGCTCGTGGTCGCCGGCCGGCTGGTGGAGTCGACGCCGACCACCGACGCGAAGCTCTACGCCGCGAGCCAGGCCGGTGACGAGGCCCGGCACGTCGAGGTGTTCTCCCGGTACCTGCAGGAGAAGGCGCCCGAGGACTACCCGATCGCTCCGCCGCTGGGCGCGCTGCTGTCCGACATCCTCGCCGACAGCCGGTGGGACGTCACCGCGCTCGGCATGCAGGTGATGGTGGAGGCGCTGGCCATGGCCGCGTTCCGGATGGCCGAGAGCACCTTCCACGACGACCTCATCAAGCAGATCACCCGGCTGGTGGCCCGGGACGAGGCCAGGCACGTCACGTTCGGGGTGCTGTCGCTGGAGGGGCTGTACGCCGGGCTCACCCCGGCGGAGTTGGCCGACCGGGAGGACCTCGTGCTCACCGCGGCCGAGCTGACCCGGCGCCGGTTCCTGCTCGAGGACGTCTGGGAGCGGCTCGACGTGCCCCGCGCGGACGGGGTCCACTACGCCCGCACCGACCCGTTGATGGTGCGCTACCGGCAGACCGTCTTCGCCAAGGTCGTGACCGTCCTGCGCGGGCTCGGACTGCTGACCGACCGGGTCCGTGCCGGCCTCGCGGGCCTGGACCTGCTGGTGCCGTCGGCCGCCGGTGCCGGCCGGCCGGAGGGGCGCGGCGGCTGACCGGCGGCTGACCGGCGGCAGACCGCTGGGCTGACCGGCGGCATCCGCGGTTGCGCGTCGTGCCGGCGACCGCGGGCGGTCCGCGGTTGCACGGCTTCCCCCGCTCCGCGACCCGAACGTACGGTCGCGATGGCGGGGTGCCACCGCGCTGTCCACAGAGGACGATCACTCGGGCGAGGAGGTGCCGGTGACCGAGTCCCGCACCGGGCGCCGGATGGATCTCGACCGGATGCGGGCAGCCGTGGCCGAGCTGCTGGGTGAGCCGCCCCTCACGGTGGGCGTGGACGACGACCTGGTCGGTCTGGGACTGGACTCGATCTCGGTCATCCGGCTCGCCGGCCAGTGGCGCCGGGCCGGGGCCGAGGTCAGCTACGCCGAGTTGATGGAGCACCGGACCCTCGCCGAGTGGTGGGCGCTGGTGGCCCCCAGGATCGGCACCGCGGCCGCCGCCGCGCCGGAGCCGTCGGTGGACGAGGCCGCGCCGTTCGAGCTGGCCCCCATGCAGCACGCGTACTGGGTCGGCCGGGGCGACGGCCAGGTGCTCGGCGGGGTCGGGGCCCAGTTCTACTGCGAGTTCGACGGGGCGGGGGTCCGGCCCGAACCGCTGGAGCGGGCCGTGCGCGGGTTGCTCGCCCGACACGGGATGCTGCGCGCCCGGTTCCTCGACGACGGCCGGCAGCAGATCCTCCCCGAGAGCCCGTGGCCCGGGCTCACCGTGCACGACCTCCGCGATGCCGGCGAGGCCGCCGAGGACCGGGCGGTCCGCGTCCGGGAGCTGCTGTCCCAGCGGCGCATGGCGGCCGAGCGGGGGGAGGTGCTCGACGTCCAGCTCACGCTGCTGCCCGGAGGCCGCACCCGGGTGCACGTGGCGATCGAGATGCTCGTCTGCGACGCCCAGAGCTTCCAGGTCCTGCTCCGGGAGCTGGCGGCCCGCTACGCCGGGCTCGACGAGCCGGCATCGCTGGGCTACAGCTTCCCCCGCTACCTTGCCGGCCGGGAGCGCCGGCGCACCGAGAGCTACGCGGCCGACCGGGAGTACTGGCAGCGCCGGCTGCCGGACCTGCCGGGGCCGCCGGAGCTGCCGCTCGCCGTCGACCCGGCGCTGCTGGACTCCCGGCGGCACGTCCGCCGCTGCCGCGAGGTGAGCGGCGAGGACTGGAAGCGCCTCGCCGAGCACGCCCGGTCCCATTCGGTGTTGCTGTCCATGGCTCTGGTCACCGCCTTCGCGGAGGTGCTGGGCTGGTGGAGCGGCACGCCGCGGTTCCTGCTCACCATGCCGTTCTACGACCGGGACGAGGTGCATCCGGATGTCGCCGGGTTGGTCGGCGACTTCACGAACGCGGTGCCGGTCGCGGTGGACGTGTCGGGCACCGTGCCCTTCGCGCAGCGGGTCCGGACCGTCCAGGACCAGTTCCACGCCGACCTGGCGCACGCCTCGTACACCGGGGTGGACGTGCTGCGCGATCTGGCCCGCGGGCGGCCCTGGGGCGGGTCGGCCGCACCGGTCGTCTTCACCACGGCGATCAACGTAGGCGAGCTGTTCGACGAGAGGCTGCGGGAGACCCTCGGTGCCCCGGGCTACACGATGTCCACCACACCCCAGGTCGAGCTGGACTGCCAGGTGACCGAGCGCGGCGGTGGGTTGTTCGTGAACTGGGACGCGGTGGAGGACCTGTTCCCGGCGGGCGTGCTGGACGCGATGTTCGACGCGTACGTCCAGTTGGTCGACCGGCTCGTGGCCGGCGACTGGGACAGCCCGGTCGACGGCAGCCTGCCCGCGAGCCAGGCCGCCGCCCGGGCCGCGGTCAACGCCACCGCCGGACCGCTGCCGGCCGAGCTGCTGCACGAGGCGTTCTTCGCCCGCGCCGCCGCGGCCCCGGGCCGGGTCGCGCTCGTCTGGGACGGCGAGCCGGGGACCGGGGCCGCAGCCGGGAGCTGGTCCTACGGCGAGCTCGCCGACCGCGCGCTGCGGGTGGCCGGGCAGCTGGCCGCCCGCGGCATCGGTCCCGGCGACGCGGTCGGGGTGAGCGTGCCGCGCGGGCCGGAGCAGGTGGCGGCCGTGCTCGGCGTGCTGGCCGCGGGTGGCGCCTACGTCCCCGTCGGGGTGGACCAGCCGGTGGCGCGGCGGGTCCGCGTGCTGACCTCGGCCGGCGTCCGCGCGGTGGTCACCGGGGCCGCGCAGGTCGGCGAGCTGTCCGGGACCGCGCTCGCCGGCGTCCCGGTGCTGACCGTGCGGGACAGCGCCACGGCCGCGCCGCTGAGCGCCCGCGTCCGGGCGGGCCCCGACGCGGTGGCGTACGTGATCTACACGTCCGGGTCGACGGGTGAGCCGAAGGGCGTGGAGATCGCCCACCGGGCCGCCCGGAACACGGTCGCGGACGTGTGCGACCGGTACCGGCTCGGCGAGGCCGACCGGGCCGTCACCCTGTCGTCGGCGGACTTCGACCTGTCGGTCTTCGACCTGTTCGGCCTGCTGTCGGTGGGCGGCTCCCTGCTGGTGGTCGGCGAGGCCGACCGCAGGGAGGCATCCCGCTGGGTCGAGCTGGTGCGCCGGTACGGCGTCACGGTGTGGAACTCCGTGCCGGCGCTGGTGGAGATGGCGCTGGTGGCCGGTGCGGGCTCGGCCGGATGGGCGAGCTCGCTGCGGCTGGTGCTGGCGTCCGGGGACTGGGTCGCGGTCGACCTCGCCACGAGGCTGCGGGAGCAGGCACCCGGGGCGCGGCTGGTCGCGCTCGGCGGAGCTACCGAGGTCTCGATCTGGTCGAACGCGTTCGACCTCGACCGCGGGTTCGACCCCACCGGCTGGCGCTCGGCGCCGTACGGCCATCCCCTGCGCAACCAGGCGTTCCGGGTGGTGGACGGCGAGGGTCGGGACCGTCCCGACTGGGTTCCCGGCGAGCTGTGGATCGGCGGTGCCGGGGTGGCGGCCGGCTACCGGGGCGATCCGGGACGGACGGCCGAGCGGTTCGTCGCCGTGGCCGGCGGGCCGACCGTCGACCCGTCCGTCGACAGTGGACGGTGGTACCGCACGGGCGACCTGGGCCGGTACCGGCCGGGCGGACTGCTGGAGTTCCTCGGTCGGCGCGACGCGCAGGTCAAGCTCGGCGGGCACCGCATCGAGCTCGGCGAGGTGGAAGCCGCGTTGGCCACGTCCGCGTCGGTGGAACGCGCCGTCGCCGCCGTCACCCCCGCGCCGGGCCGGCGGCTGGTCGCGCTCGTCACCCCGCGTCCCGGCGGTGCCGACCCCGACCCGCGCGACCTCCGCGAGCACTGCGCGCAGCTGCTGCCGGCGTACATGGTGCCGGACGCCGTCGCCGTCGCCGCCGCGGTGCCGCTGACCGCCAACGGCAAGCTCGACCGCAGCGCCGTCGGCAGGCTCCTGCTCGACGGGTCAGGCACGGATCCGCAGCCGGCGCTGACGGCCGCGCCCCGCGGTGAGATCGAGGAGACGGTAGCCGAGCTGTGGGCCGAGCTGCTCCAGCACCGGCCGGTCGCCCGCACGGACAGCTTCTTCGCCCTGGGCGGCGACAGCCTGCTCGCCACCCGGCTGCTGTCGCGGCTGCGGGACGCCGGCCTGGAGGGCGGGCGGCTCAGCGAGCTGCTGTCCCGGCCGAAGCTGGCCGACTTCGCGGCCGGGCTCAGCCGGGCGGCGGCTGCCCCGGGGCCGCTCCACACGCTGAGGCCGAACCTGGCCGACCGGTACGAGCCGTTCCCGCCGACCGACGTGCAGCGGGCGTACTGGGTCGGGCGGACCGGCTCGTTCGCGCTCGGCGGCGTCGGCTCCCACTGGTACTGGGAGCTGGACGGCGCCGGGGTCGACCTCGACCGGCTGGAGGCGGCCTGGAACGCGCTCGTCGAGCGGCACGAGATGCTCCGGGCGGTCTTCGACGACGACGGCAACCAGCGGATCCTCCCGGTGGTGCCGGCCACCCGGTTCCCGGTCACCGAGGTCGAGCCGGCAGAGGCCGACGCCGTGCTGGCGGCCCTACGAGACCGGCTGTCGCACCGGGTCGCCGACCCGGCCCGCTGGCCGCTGGTCGAGGTGCACGCGGTCCGGTACGGCGAGCGCACGAGACTCGCGTTCAGCTTCGACTACATGGTGCTGGACGCGCTGAGCATCGTCATCGTCCTCACCGAGCTGAGCGCCCTCTGCACCGACCCGGCCGCCGTGCTGCCGCCGGCGGGCATGTCGTTCCGGGACTACGTGCTCGACGCCGGCCCGGACCCGGCCGAGGCGCAGGCCGCGCAGGAGTACTGGGCCGAGCGCGCGGCCGGGCTGCCCGGCCCGCCGCGGCTGCCGCTGGCCGCGGACCCGGCCCAGCTGACGGCGCCCCGGTTCAGCCGGCGGGAGGCCCGCTGGGAGGGTGGGCGGTGGGGCGCGTTCGTCGAGCACGCACGCAGCGCCGGCACGACTCCGGCGGCCGCGCTCGCCGCCGCCTACGCCGAGGTGCTCGGCGCCTGGTCGGAGAGCGACCAGCTGACGCTGAACCTCACGCTGTTCGACCGCCGCCGGGTCCACCCGGACGTCGACGCGACCCTCGGCGACTTCACCTCGCTGCTGCTCGGGGCCTACCGACCGGTGGCCGGGGAGACCTTCGCCGAGGCGGCCGCCCGGTTCCAGCGGCAGATGTGGTCGGACATGGACCACCGCGCGGTGTCCGCGCTCTGGGTGCTGCGCGAGCGCGCCCGGCAGACCGGGTCGACGGACGTCGCCATGCCGGTCGTGTTCACCAGCGCGCTGGGCCTGCCGGCCGCGCTGGTCGACCTCCGGCTGCCGTTCGGCGAACCGGTCTGGGGGCTCTCGCAGACTCCCCAGGTGTGGCTGGACTGCCAGGTCACCGAGCGTGCCGGCGGGTTGTCCGTGAACTGGGACGCGGTGGAGGACCTGTTCCCGCCGGGGGTGCTGGACGCGATGTTCGCCGCGTACGTCGAACTGGTCGACCGGCTCGCGGCCGGCGACTGGTCCCGAGCGCGGGTGGCGATGCCGGCGGACCAGGCGGCCACCCGGGCGGCGGTGAACGGGACGGCCGGCCCGCTGCCCGCGACGCTGCTGCACGCCGGCGTGCTGGAGCAGGCGGCCCGGGAGCCGTCCCGGGTGGCGCTGCGCTGGGACGGGCTGGCCGGTGCCGGGAGCTGGTCGTACGGGGAGCTGGCCGATCGGGCGCTGCGGGTGGCGGGGCTGCTGGTGGCGTCGGGGGTGCGGGCCGGGGACGCGGTCGGGGTGAGCGTGCCGCGCGGTCCGGAGCAGGTGGCGGCCCTGCTCGGCGTGCTGGCCGCCGGTGCGGCGTACGTGCCCGTCAGCGTGGACCAGCCGGTGGCGCGGCGGGTCCGGGTGCTCGCCTCGGCCGGCGCCGGCGCGGTTCTCGCCGGCGCCGCCGAGGTGGGGGAGCTGGTCGGCGGGCTGGCGGGGATTCCGGTGCTGCCGGTGGAGGAGGCGGTGGCGGCGACGCCGTTGCGGTCGGTCGTCCCGGTCGACGCCGACGGGCTGGCGTACGTGATCTACACGTCGGGGTCGACGGGGGAGCCGAAGGGGGTGGAGATCCCCCACCGGGCGGCCCGGAACACGGTCTCGGACATCTGCAGCCGGTACGGGATCGGCCCGGACGACCGGGCGTTGGCACTGTCCTCCGTGGACTTCGATCTGTCGGTGTTCGACGTGTTCGGGCTGCTGTCCGTCGGTGCGTCGCTGGTGCTGGTGCCCGACGCGGACCGGCGGGAGGCGGCCCGCTGGGTGCGGCTGGTGGCCGGTCTGGGAGTGACCGTGTGGAACTCGGTGCCGGCGCTGCTGGAGATGGCGCTGGTGGCGGGGACCGGGTCGCCGGGGTGGGCGGACACCTTGCGACTGGCGCTGGTGTCCGGCGACTGGGTACCGGTGGACCTGCGGTCGCGGCTGCGCGAGCAGGCCCGGCGGGCGCGGCTGGTGGCGCTGGGCGGGGCGACCGAGGCGTCCATCTGGTCGAACGCGTTCGAGGTCGGGCCGGGGTTCGACCCGGCCGGCTGGCGCTCGGTGCCCTACGGCCGTCCGCTGCGCAACCAGGCCTTCCGGGTCGTCGACGAGCAGGGTCGGGACCGTCCGGACTGGGCGGTCGGGGAGCTGTGGATCGGCGGGGCCGGGGTCGCCGCCGGGCTACCGCAAGGACCCCGGGCGGACGTCCGAGCGGTTCGTCACCGTCGACTGTGGACCCACCACCCCGACCGTCGGACGTGGACGGTGGTACCGCACCGGCGACCTGGGCCGGTACCGGCCCGGACGGCACTGCTGGAGTTCCTCGGCCGCCGCGACGCCCAGGTCAAGCTCGGCGGCTACCGGGTCGAGCTCGGCGAGGTCGAAGCCGCGCTGAACACGCATCCCGCCGTGGACCGCGCCGTCGCCGCCGCCACCGACCGGCCACGGCGGCAGCGCGGGCGCGGCGGATCCGCCGGCTGGCCGCGCTGGTCACCCCGGACCCGACCAGGCCCCGGCCGGACCCGGACGAGCTCCGCCGGCACTGCACGACCCTGCTGCCGGCATACATGGTTCCCGGACCAGGTCCGGATCACCGACACCCTTCCGCTGACCGCCAACGGCAAGGTCGACCGCACGGCCGCGGCGCGCTCCTGGCCGCCCCGGCGGACGGCGCAGCGCCGGCCGACCCGGCGGCCGCCCCGCACGGACCCGTCGAGTGCGCCCTCGCCGCCATCTGGGCCGAGCTGCTCCGGACCCCCGCCGCCATCAGCCGCACCGACAACTTCTTCGCCCTCGGCGGCGACAGCCTGCTGGCGACCCGGCTGGTGGAGGCGATCCGCCGGGAGCTCGCGGCGCCGGTCTCCCTGCGGCTGCTGCTCGACGCGCCGACGCTCACCCAGCTGGCGGAGCTGGTGGCGGCACGGGCGGGTCCGGCCGACCCGGACCTCGTGGAGGACGGGGTGATCTGACCGGAGGAGAGGGGCCCGGCGGCTGCACCCACCGGGCACGTACGGGGCGAGCGCCCACCGGACCGGCACACAGGAGGCACAGTGCTCGACCAGGACCGTCGTACCCAGGAGCTGCGCGAGATCGTCGCCGAGGTGCTGGAGGTCGATCCCGAGGAGCTGACCGACACCGGTGACTTCGTCGAGGAGTACGAGGCGGACTCGCTGCGCGCGATCGAGATCCTCGCCCGGATCGAGAAGAAGTACCGCGTGGAGATCCCGCAGTCCGAGCTCGCCGAGATGCGCGACGTTGAAGGGTGTCGGCGAGGTCGTGGACCGCTACATCCAGCCTGACATCGGACCCGGTCGGCGGGTGGCGTGACCGGGCTCGGCCCGGTGTCCGCGATCGGCATGCGGCGATCACCGAGTTCGAGGCCGGGCTGCGGGCCGGACGCTCCGGCGATCTCACCGATCGCGAGCTTCGACGCCACCGGGTTCCCTGCACCGCGTACGCGGGCGAGGTGCCGGGCTTCGACCCGCGCCGGCTGGTGCGTCGGGTCGATCCCCGGCGAGTGGGGGCGGTCCGGGCAGTTCGCCGCCGCGGCCGCGCGGCTGGCCGTGGCGGACGCCGGGCTGGCGGGCGAGCCGGCCGGCGGGCTGGACGGCGCGGTGGACCCGGCCCGGGTCGCGGTCGTCGTCGGCACGACCAGCGGCGAGTCCCGGCGGTCGAGCAGCTGGCCGCGGCAGGCGGTCGCCGGCGGGAGCTGCGGCGCGTTCGACGCCGGAGGAGCTGCGGCAGGCTGCCGGCCGCCCGGCTGGCGTACGCGGCCAGCGAGGAGATCGGCGCCGCCGGCGGCTCGGTCACGCTGGCCACCGCCTGCTCGGCCAGCAACTACGCGATCGGCTACGCGCTACGACCTGATCGCGGACGGCGAGGCGGACGTGATGGTCGCCGGCGGCGCGGACTCGGTGTGCCGGTGGGCGCACGCCGGCTTCTACCGGCTCGGCGCGCTCAGCGAGCGGGCGTGCTCGCCGTTCGACCGGGACCGCGCCGGCATCCTCACGGCCGAGGGCGGGGTCGCGCTGGTGCTGGAGGACCGGGACCACGCGCTGGCCCGCGGCGCCAGGGTCTACGCCGAGGTGCTCGGCTACGGGCTCAACTGCGACGCCCACCACATGGTGGCGCCGGACGCGGAACGGATCGCCGAGTGCATGCGCATGGCGCAGCGGAACGCCGGCATCGCCCCGGAGGACGTCGACTACATCTGCGCGCACGGCACCGGGACCACGGCCAACGACGAGGCCGAGGCGCGGGCGGTGCGGCTGGTGTTCGGCGACCGGCCGCCGCCGGTCAGCTCGATCAAGTCGATGCTGGGGCACACGATGGGTGCGGCCAGCGGCTTCGGCGCGGTCGCCGCGGTCCTGGCGATCGCCCGCGGCTTCCTGCCGCCGACGGTGAACTGGACCACCCCCGACCCGGCGTTCGACTGGCTGGACCCCGTGCCCAACCGGGCCCGCCCGGCGACCGTGCGGGTCGCCCAGAACAACGGCTTCGCGTTCGGCGGGAACAACTGCATCACCGTCTTCGGGGCGGCGCGGTGACCGGCCTGGCGGTGTCGGGTCTCGGGGTCGTCTCGGCGGCCGGGATCGGCGTGCCCGCCCTGCGCGCCGCGCTGGCCGGCGCAGCGCCGCCGCAGCGACGTCTCTGGCCTGTACGACGAGGAGCTGCCGTACCCGGCCGCCCACGCCTTCGCCGGCTTCGACGTCCGCGCGACGCTGGGCCGCAAGGGCACCAGCTTCCTCGACCGGGTCTCCGCGCTGGCCCTGGTGGCCTGCGGCGAGGCGCTCGCGGACAGCGGCCTGCCGGTCGACGACGACACGCGGGACCGCATCGGCATCGCGCTCGGCACCACTGTCGGCAGCCTCAGGTCCAGCAGCGACTACAGCCGGGAGACCCTCACGGCCGAGCGGCCGTACCTGGTCAACCCGGTCCTGTTCCCGAACACGGTCATGAACTGCGCCTCCGGGCAGGCCGCGATCCGGTACGGCCTGCGCGGGGTCAACAGCACGCTCGCCAGCGGCCCGCTGGCGTTCCTCGCGCGCGCTGCGGTACGCCGCGAACGCGCTGCGCCGCGGGTACGCGGACGCCATGCTCGTCGGCGCCGTGGAGGAGTTCACCCCCCACACGGCCTGGGCGCACCGGCGGCTGGGCCGCCCGGGGCTGCCGGGCGAGGCCGCGGTCTTCGTCGTGCTGGAGCCGGCTGGCCGGCTGGCCGGCCGGCCCGCGCTGGCCCGGCTCGCCGCGACCGGCGCCGGGTACCGGCCGGGCGGGGACGCCGTCGGTGCGGGTCTGGGCGCCTGCGTCCTCGGGCTGCTCAAGCGGGCGGAGGTGGACCCGGGGCGGGTCGCGGCGGTCGCCGCCACCGAGCCGGCCGGCACGGCCGACGAGCGGATCCGCGGGGCCGTGGTGGAGGCCGGCCTCGGCCGTGCCGACGTGCCACCCGTGCCGGTCCGGGACGCGCTCGGCGACTGCGGCGCCGCCACCGGCGCGCTGCAGCTGGCCGTCCTGCTGTCCGGTCGCCCGCCGGCCGCGGGTGCGGACGCCGCCGTCCTGGCCGCGTGGTCGCCCGAGGGCGCCTTCGCCGCGGCCGTCCTGGAGGGGTGCGGCCGTGCCGGTGCTGATCGCCAGTAGCGTCGCGCTGACCTGCCTGGGCGACGACCTCGCCACGTACGAGGCGGTGCTGGGCGGCCGGTGCGGCGTCTCCGCGCTGCGCGGCCACCCGGCGGCCGCGCTCAACGTCCGCAACGGCTACCAGCTGCCGGAGGGCTGGCCGCGCGACCTCGGCGGCTGGCTCGGCGGTTGTGTCGCGGAGGCGGTGCGCCGCGCCGGCCTCGACCCGGCGCGCGGAGCGGGTCCCGGTCCTGGTCGGCACCGGGCTGCGCCGGCTGGCCGCGGTCGAGCGCTGGGCCGGCGGCGGCCCGCCACCGGCTGCGGAGGACCTGCACTTCGCCGCGGACGTCCGCCGGGCGGTGCCCGGCCTGGACGTGGCCGTCACCCTGTCCAACGCCTGCAGTGCCGGCGGCTACGCCCTCGCGGTCGCCCAGGACCTGCTGGAGCTCGGGGAGGCCGACGCGGTGGTGGTCGCGGCCGTGGACGGCATGACCGAGTCGATGCTCGCGATGATCGGCCGCTTCGACGGCGACCCGACCGACCGGGTTCGGCCGTTCGACGCGGACCGGGGCGGGGTCCTGCTCGGGGAGGGCGCGGCCGCGGTCGTGCTCGTGCCCGAGGGCCGTCCCGGGCCGCCGCCGGTCGCGCGGCTGCTGGCGACCGGACTGTCCTGCGACGGCCGGCACGAGACCGCGCCGGACGTCGACGGCATCCGGCGCGCCGTGCTGGACGCGCTGCGGCGGGCCGGCCGCGAGCCGACCGAGGTCGACCTCGTCGTCGCGCACGGGACCGGCACCCGGCTCAACGACCCGACCGAGGCCGCGGCGCTGCGCGACGTGTTCGGCGCGGTGCGCCCCGGCCCGCTGGTGACCGGGCTGAAGGGCGCGGTCGGGCACACCTCCGGCACCTCGCCGCTGACCAGCCTCGCGGTGGCGGTGCACGTGCTGCGCACCGGCGCCGTCCCGCCGGTCGTCGGGCTGCGCACGCCGCTGCCGGAGGGAGCCGGGCTGCGGCTCGTGGTCGGGGCGCCGGTCACCGCCGAGGTGGGCGTCGTGCAGGTCGACGCCTTCGGCTTCGGTGGCGTCAACGCGGTCAGCCTGCTGGCGGCGCGTGACCGCGAGCTGGCCGGCGGTCCCGGTCGCGGTCACCGGCTGGAGCCTGCACCTGCCTGGCGCCGGCGGCCTGCCGGCGGCCGGGGCACGGGAGGCGGCCGGGGCGCCGGGGCCGGCCGGGGACCCCGGCCCGGCCTGCTCACCGGAGGCCGCGCACGAGGTGCTCGGCCGCAAGGGCCTGCTGGGCAAGGACCGGCGACCCGGCTGGCGCTGTGCGCGGTGCACCGGGCGCTCGGGCTCCCCGCCGGGGCCCCGCGGCACTCCGGGCCGGCGGACCCGGGCACCGCCGTGGTGGCGAGCTCCAACCTCGGCAACGTCGCCACGGTCGTCGAGGTCGCCCGCGCGGTCCGCGACGGCGGCCACGGCGCGGTGAGCCCGCTCGCGGCTCCCAACGCCTCCAGCAACGTCGTGGCCAGCACCGTCGCCATCTGGTTCGGCTGCGGCGGCCCCAACCTCATGGTCTGCTCCGGCACGACCGCCGGCCTGGACGCGGTCGCGCTGGGCGCGCTGCTGCTGCGGGCCGGCCGGGTCGGGCGGGTGGTCGTCGTGGGGGTGGAGCCGGCCGACCCGGCCGCGGTCGCGCTGCACGCGCACCGGGCCGAGCCGGCCGGCCCGCTGCGCCCGGGTGCCGCATGCGTGATCCTCGAGGCTGCCGGAGTCGGCCGGCCGGTGCTCGGCCGGTCGGTCGCGACCGGCCCCGGCCCGCCGCCCGCGGACGGCAGCATCCTGGCGGAGCAGGACGCTCTCGGCCCGCTGTACGGGGCACTGGGCGTGGCCCAGACTGCCGTCGCCGCCGCCGCGCTCGCCGGCACGGCCGACCCGCTGGCCGGCCGGATCCGGGTCGTCTGCGGCGACCGCGCGGACGGCTGGCGCACGCTCGACATCCACCCGCCGGACGGCCCGTGAACGCCGGCCGTCCCGTACCCGGCCGGGTCGCCGGCCGCCCGCCGGAGGCCACCGTGCCCGAACCCGCCGTGCGTCTGGACCGGATCCACCGCCTCGAGCTGGCCGGGGCCGGCGGCCACACCACCCGAGCGACCTGGGGCCAGGAGGCCCAGTACGAGTCGAACGTGGCCGCGGGCACCGGGGACGCCCTCTGCCTGGCGCTGGTCTGGCGGCTGCCGCCGGGAACCGAGCTGCCCGCGGTGCTGGACGCCGTCCGGACCGTACTGGAGCAGCACGAGACGTTCCGCTCCGCGCTGACCGTGCTGCCCTCCGGGGAGCTCGGCCAGACCGTCCGGCCCGCGCAGCCGGTCGACGTGGAGGTGTACCGGACCGCTGCCGCGACGCAGTCCCACCAGCAGGTCCTGGAGCAGCTGACGACCCCGACCGTCCCGCTGGACCGGCTGTTCACCCGGCCGGCGGTCGACGTGCGGGTCCTGGTCACCGACCGGCCGGAGTTCCTCACCGTCAGCTGCCCGCACGTGTGGGTGGACGCCTTGGGGCTCGACCTGCTGCGGGACCGGCTGCAGGCCGCGCTGGACCGGCGCCCGGCGGCGACACCGGAGCAACCCCGGGACCGGGC
Source organism: uncultured Actinomycetota bacterium (assembly GCA_963803135.1). Classification (GTDB taxonomy): domain Bacteria; phylum Actinomycetota; class Actinomycetes; order Mycobacteriales; family CADCTP01; genus CADCTP01. Next base: position 933,605 of record CAWDLH010000003.1, read on the forward strand.
GGAGCTCGAGAGCCGGCCCGAGCACCGCAGGTCCTCCGACGCCGCGGTGGCGCACTGGCTCCGGATGCTGGCGGGCACACCCGGCGGGCGCTGGGCGCGGCTCGGACCCGGTCGCGCCTGGACCGTGGCCCTGGTCTCCCCCGAGGCGGGGGCCGAGGTGGCCGCGGTCGCCCGGACGACCTCCGCGCCGACCTCGGTGGTCCTGCTCGCCGGGATCCTGCTGGGGCTGGCCTGCGCGACCGGCGTCGACCGGGTGCCGGTCAAGTCCGAGTGCCACAACCGGCTGCTGGCCGCTGACCGGGCATACCTCGGCTCGCTCGTGCAGCCGACGGTGCTGCAGGTCGACACCGCCGCGGCGGCAACGTTCGCCGACCTCGTCCGCGCCGTGCGGGGACCCGCCCTGGACGGCTACCGCTACGGCCGCTACGACCCGCGCCAGCTGCGCAGCGCGCTCGGCACCCTGCAGCGCCGGCAGGGCGGCAGCCTCCGGGTCCCGTTCTGTTTCAACGACCTGCGCGGCGTGGCCACCCGACCGCCGCCGGCGGACATCCCGCCCGCCCGCCAGCGGGTCGTCGAGGTCGGCGGACCGTTCGAGCCGGACGACTACAGCGACCTCTACCTCGGCGTGGCCAACGACCCGGCCGGGCTGCGGTTCCACGCCCGGGTCCACGACAGCCGGCTGCCGGTCGAGCTGACCTCGGCGTTCGTCGCCGCGGTCGACGAGTTCCTCGCCGCGGCCGCCGCCGACCCGCAGGTCCGCCTGGACGACCTGCGGGACCGGTGGTCCGCGCTGCGGGGGCGGTCGGGCCCGCTCGTCGTCAGAGCGTGAGCACCTCGGTCAGCTCGTCGTCCTCGGCCTCACCGACGCCGGCGATCATCGAGCGCAGCACCAGCTGCTGGCAGACCAGGCCGGCGACCTCGGCCGCCGTGGCCCCGCCGAGCAGCTGCTCAGCGGGCACGTCCGCGGACAGGTCGGCCAGCAGCCGGTTGCGCAGCTGCACCGTGGTCAGCGAGTCGAGGCCGAGCTGGTTGAGCCGGGTGCCGGCGAAGCCCGGACGCAGCGCCTCCCGGTCGGCCGGGCTCAGCCGGAGCAGAGCGGCCAGCCCGTCGAGCAGCATGCCCAGCACCGCCTCGTGCGCCTCCTCGGGCTGCTCGGCCGCCAGCCGGGCGAGATCCTCGGGCCGCCAGCGCGGCGCCGGCTCGTCGTCGGCGGGGTCGTCGGACCTCATGTCCGCCAGCAGCGTGTACGGGCGGCGGGCGCCACCGGCGAGCAGTCGCCGCCAGTCGATCCGGGCCAGCCCGACGTGCGCGGCCGGTCCGGGCAGGACCTGCGCCAGCGCGTCGAGCGCCTGGTCGGCGGTCATCGGTTCCAGGCCCGTCCGGGCCAGCTCGGCCAGCAGCCCGCTGCGCTCGGCCATGCCGGTGCCCCGCCACGGCCCCCAGCCGACACTCGTCGCGGGCCGGCCGCCGTGCCGGCGGACGGCGGCCAGCGCGTCCAGGAACGTGTTGGCGACCACGTAGTCGGCCTGGCCGGCGGTGCCCACCAGCGACGCGACCGAGGAGAACAGAAGGAAGAAGTCGAGGGGACGGTCGGCTGTGGCCGCGTGCAGGTGCCAGCCGCCCCGGACCTTGGGGTCGAGCACCTCCCGGAACCGTTCCCAGTCGAGCTCCTCGAAGCTGCCGTCGGCGGTGACACCGGCGGTGTGCACGACTCCTCGCAGCGGGGCGCCGTCCCGGTCGGCATCCGCGACCACCTCCCGGAGCCGCTCCGGGTCGGCCACGTCGCCCTGCCGGAGGTCGACCCGCACCCCCGAGCGCCGCAGCGCGCGCAGCCGCGCCGGCTCCTCGGCCGGCACCGAACGGGCCAGCAGCACCAGCGAGCGGGCGCCCTGGCTCACCAGCCAGGCCACCACGGCGGTGGCCAGGCCGCCGAGGCCACCGGTGACCAGGTAGGTGGCGTCCGGGCGGATCCGGACCGGCTCCGGCGGCGCGGACAGTTCCCGGGCCCGCAGCCGCGCCTCGTACCAGGCGCCGCCGCGGATCGCGAGGTGGCCGGCGCCGCCCAGCGCGGCCACCCGGTCGAGCAGGAGCGGGAGGGGCGGCGGCGGGGCGGCCGGGTCCAGGTCGACCTGGGCGCAGTGCACGTCCGGGTACTCCGCCACGACCGACCGGACGAGGCCGCCGAGCATCGCCTGTCTCAGGTCCGGCACGTCCCCGGCCCGCGGCGCGGTGCCGCCCGAGGAGCACACCACGACCCGGGCGCCGACGGCCGAACCCGTGCCGAGCACCTCGCGCAGCAGCACCCAGCCGCGGCGCACCGTCCGGTAGGCGTCCTCCAGCAGGGCGTCGCCGCCGGGAGCCGCCGCGGTCCCGACCGCCGGCGCGCCGTGCAGGACGACACCGGCGAGGCCGCCGCGGAGCCCGACGACGAGCCGGCGGACGTCGCCGGCCGAGTCGAGGTCGACCGTGACCAGCCCGGACCCGTCCCCGGGCGGCCCGCCGGCCGGCACGGCGGCCGGCACGGCGGCCGGCACGGCGGCGACGGGGTCCGCGCCGGCCGCCGCGAGCTGGGCCCGCCAGCGGCCGGCGAGGCCGGCGTCCGGGCTGCACACCAGCCAGGTGCCGGTCGGGCTCGCCGGCGCCGGCGGGGTCGGTGGCAGCGGCTGCCAGTCGACCTCGTACCGTCGCAGCGGCGCGCCGCCCAGGTCCGCGAACGCCGCCCGCGACAGCGGCCGCAGGCGCAGCCCGTCGATCGCGACCAGCTGTTCGCCGGACTCCCCGAGCAGCTCGATGTCCAGCGCGCAGTCCCCGTTCGCGGCCACGCCGCGCCAGCGTGCGCGGCACCACACCCGGGCCGGCAGCCGGTCCCGGACGACCAGCCGGTCGACCGCCGCCGGCAGGCACATCCGGTTGCCGCCCATGCCGAGGAAGGCCGCGACGACGTGCCAGCCGGCGTCGAGCACGACCGGGTGCAGGACGTACGAGTCCGCATCGGGCAGCTGGCCGGCGTCGATCAGCGTGAGGGCCTCCTCGTCGTCGCACCACAGCTCCCGCACCGCCCGGAACGCGGGTCCGTAGTGCAGGCCCAGCTGGCCGAGGTGGTAGTAGAGCGCCTCCGCAGGCTGCCGGGTCAGCCGGGCCCGCACGCCGTCGAGGTCGACCGGGGCCGGCGGTGGCGGCACGGTCGCCTCGGCCGCCGCGGCCGACGCGTGCTCGGTCCACCGGTGCTCGGGCTGGCCCGGGCCGCGGCCGAAGCAGCGGACCCGGCTTCCGCCCTGCTCGGTCTCCACCGACGCCTGCACGGCGACGACGCGGTCGTCCGGGAACGGCAGGACCTCGGCGAACGAGACCCCGCGCAGCGTCCAGCCCGTGGCGGCGCCGTCCGTCCCGGCGCGCGCGGCGGCCAGCAGCCACTCCGTCATCGCGGTGCCGGGCAGCACCGGCGTCTCCAGCAGCCGGTGCTGCGAGACGTACCAGGGCGAGGTCGCGCTCAGGGAGCCGGCGAACCAGCGCCGGGACGGGTCGGCGAGCGGCAGGGGCGTGCCGAGGAGCGGGTGGCTGTCGGGTGAGGTGGGCATGCTGCCCGCCGTCGGCGTGGTCGCCAGCCAGTAGTGCTGGTGCTGGAACGGGTACGTGGGCAGCTCGGCCGGCGGGGTGGGTGGGGTGGTCGCCGGGGGGCGGCTCGGACCCCAGGTCAGCGGGGTGGCCGAGCTGGTGTGCAGCCGGGCCAGAGCGGCGAGCAGGGTCGCGGTCTCCGGCTGCGGCGGGTGCGAGGTGATCAGGGCGCGTGGTGCCCGGTCGGCGCTGCGGGTGCCGGCGTCCGCCCCGGCCGCCGGAGCCTGCCGGGCGTGCAGCAGCGGGGTGAGCGCGGGCCGCGGCGCCAGCTCGAGGAACGTCGGCCGCGGATGCCGGCCGGTGACGTACTGCAGGGCGGCCTCGAAGCGGACCGGCTCGCGCAGGTGCCGGGTCCAGTGGGCGGCCCAGTCGTAGCCACCGGAACGCGCTGCCCCGGGCGGCGGCACCGGCGTGCCGGTCAGGGCGGAGACCAGAGTCACCGTCGGCGGTTCGTGGCCGAGCGCCGCGGCGGCCGCCCGGAACTCCGGGAGCACCTGGTCCATGTGCGCGGAGTGGAAGGCGTGCCTGGTCGCCAGCCGGGCGGTGCGCCGGCCCCGCGCGGCCCACCCGGCGGCGATCGCGGTGACCGTCGTCTCGTCCCCGGAGACCACGGTGGCCATGGGTCCGTTGACCGCGGCGACGTCGACGTGCCCGGGGTGGTCGGCCAGCACCGCCCGCACCTCCGCCTCGGTGGCCTCGAGGGACACCATGGCTCCGGGTGGGCTGGCCTGCATGAGCCTGCCGCGGGCGGCGACGAGCGTCGCGGCGTCGGGGAGGCTGAGGATCCCGGCGGCGTGCGCGGCGCTGATCTCCCCGAGGGAGTGCCCCAGGAGGTACGACGGGGTGACCCCGAAGCCGCGCAGCAGCCGGAAGAGGCCGGTGTGGAAGGCGAACAGGACGGCCTGGACGTAGAGGGTGTGCTCGAGCAGCGCCGCGGTGGGGGTCCCCGGGTCGGCGAACAGGACGTCCCGGACCGGCGTCCAGCCGCCGCGGTCCCCGCCGTCGCCGGCCGGGCCGGGTTCCGGCGAGCGGCGCAGCGCGGCGTCCAGGTGCTCGCACGCCTCGTCCAGGGCCGTGGCGAAGACCGGGTACGCCGCGGAGAGCTCGCGGCCCGCGGCCGGGTGCTGGGAGCCCTGGCCGGAGAAGAGGAACACCACGGGGTCCGCCGCCGACAGCGCCGCCGGCGGGCGGGCGGTGCGGTCCGCCGGCCCGGTCCCGGGGCCGGCCGGGGCGCCGTCGGTCGGGCCGGTCGGGGCGGCGTGGGTCGGGCCGGTCGGGGCGGCGTGGGCCGGGCCGCTCGGGGCGGCGTCCGCGGGCTCGGCCGAAGCTCGGCCCACGGGCTGGGCCTGGGCGCCGTCGGCGGTGCCGGTGACGACGTTCGGCGCCGGGTCGGCGGCGGCCAGCGCCGCCAGGCCGGCCCGCAGCTCGGCGGTGTCGGCGGCGAGGACCACCGCCCGGTGCCCGAAGGTGGTCCGGGTCGTGGCGGCGGCCCTGGCCACCTCGGCCACCGGCAGGTCCCGGCCGGCACCGCCAAGGTGGTCGTGCAGCCGGGCGGCCTGCGCCCGGAGGGCGGCCGGCGTGCGGGCGGACAGCGACACCGGCACGAGCCGCGCCGGGCCGGGCGGAGCCACCGCCGGCGCCGGCTCCGGTTCCTCGAGGACGAGGTGGGCGTTGGTGCCGGAGATGCCGAAGGCGGAGACGCCGGCGCGCCGTGGGCGGGCCGGGCGCGGCCACGGCGTCGCGGCGGTGAGTCAGGCGCAGCGGCCCGTCCCAGTCGACGTGCGGGGTCGGGGCGTCCACGTGCAGGGTCGCCGGGAGCGTGCCGTGCCGCATCGCCAGCACCATCGCCATCAGCCCGGCCACGCCGGCCGCGGCCTGGGTGTGGCCGATGTTGGACTTCACCGAGCCGACGTGCAGCGGGCCGGTCCGCCGGTCGGCGGGGACGTAGGCGGCCGCCAGCGCGCCGGCCTCGATCGGGTCGCCGAGCACGGTGCCGGTGCCGTGCGCCTCGACCGCGTCGACGTCGGCTGCGGCCAGCCCGGCGTTGGCCAGCGGCCTGGCGGATCACCCGCTGCTGCGCGGTCCCGTTCGGCGCGGTCAGCCCGTTGCTGGCGCCGTCGTGAGTTCACCGCGCTGCCCCGGATCACGGCCAGCACCCGGTGACCGTTGCGGCGCGCGTCGGACAGCCGCTCGAGCACCACGACCCCGGCGCCCTCGCTCCAGCCGGTCCCGTCCGCCGCGGCGGCGAACGGCTTGCACCGGCCGTCCGGAGCGAGCCCCTGCTGCCGGGCGAACTCCGTGAAGATCCCGGGCGAGGCCATCACGGTGACGCCGCCGGCCAGCGCCAGCCCGCACTCGCCGGACCGCAGCGACCCGCAGGCCTGGTGCACCGCGACCAGCGACGAGGAGCAGGCCGTGTCGACCGCCACCGCCGGGCCGTGCAGGCCCAGCACGTAGGCGACCCGGCCGGCCGCGACCGACGGAGTGGTCCCGGTCAGCAGGTAGCCCACGGACCTCCTCGGACGCCTGCTGCCAGCGCGGGCCGTACTCCTGCGCCGTGATGCCGACGAACACACCTGTCGGCGATCCCCGCAGGGAGGCCGGGTCGATCCCAGCCCGCTCGACCGCCTCCCAGGCGACCTCGAGCAGGACCCGCTGCTGCGGGTCCATCGCCAGGGCCTCCCGCGGCGAGATGCCGAAGAAGCCGGCGTCGAAGCCGGCCGCGTCGGCGAGGAACCCGCCGCCGGCCACCGGCCCGGCCGCCCAGCCGCGGCCCGCCGGAATCGCGCCCACCACGTCGATCCCGGTCGAGAGCACGCTCCAGAGGTCCTCCGGCGAGCGCACGCCGCCGGGGAAGGCGCAGCCCATGCCGACGATGGCGACCGGCTCGCCGGTCGGCGCCGCCGGCGCGGCAGCACCGTCCGCGGCCGGCAGGTCGAGCAGGCGCCGCCGCAGCTGCTCGGCGACCGCGGCCGGGGTCGGGAAGTCGTAGAGGAGCGAGGCGGGCAGCCGGAGGCCGGTCGCGGCCGCGAGCCGGTCCCGCAGCTCGACCCCGCCGGTGGAGTCGAAGCCGGAGTCCGCGAACGACCGGCCCGGCACGACCGCGTCCGCCCGCCGGTGCCCCAGGACGGTTGCGGCCGTGGCCCGGACGAGGGACAGCAGCAGGTCCTGCTGCTCGCTCGCGCGCAGGCCCGCGAGCCGGGCCGCCAGCGACCGGGCGGCCGTGCGGGGACCGGCGGCGTCCGTGCGGGAACTGTCGGCGTCCGGACGGACGTCCCCGCCGGTCCCGGTCGCCGGCTCCGGCGAGCCGGTGAGCCAGTAGCGCTGCCGGTCGAACGCGTACGTCGGCAGCGCGACCCGGCGGGCCTCGTCCGGCACCGGCCAGGTCACCGCCGGACCCTGCACGTGCAGCTCGCCGGCCGAGCGCAGGACGCGGTCCCAGCCGCCGTCGTCCCGGCGCAGGCTGCCCACCACGACGGGGTCGCGCCCGCCCGGGGCGGCGTCCACGGTGTCCCGGATGCTGGCGGTGAGCGACGGGTGCGGGCTGGCCTCGACGAACACCCCGTGCCCGGCCTCGGCGAGGGCGGCGACCGCCCGGTCGAACCGCACCGGCCGGCGGAGGTTGTCGAACCAGTACGCCGGCGTGAGCGCCGTGCCGGGCACCGGACCCCCGGTGACCGCCGAGTAGAACGCGATCCCGCCGTCCCGCGGCCGGATCCCGTCCAGCAGCTCGAGCAACCGGTCCCGGATCCGGTCCATGCCGGCGGTGTGCGACGGGTAGTCCACCGGCAGCCGGCGGTGCCGTACCCCCTGCGCTTCCAGGGTCGCCGCGAGCGCCTGCAGCGCCGGCATGGGCCCGGCGAGCACCGTCGCGGCTGGGCCGTTGACCGCGGCGACCTCCAGCCGCCCGTCGGCGGCGACCAGCGTGCGGGCGTCCGCCAGGGGCAGCGCGGTCGACACCATGCCGCCGGTGCCCGCCAGCGTCTCCAGCGCCCGTACCCGCAGCGCGACCACGGCCGCCGCGTCCGGCAGTGACAGCAGCCCGGCCACGTGGGCCGCCGCGATCTCGCCCTGGGAATGGCCGACGACCGCCGCCGGGCGGATGCCGAGCTCGTCCCACACCGCCGCCAGGCCGACCATCATCGTGAACAGCGCCGGCTGCACCACCGCGGAACCGTCCGGCGCGGGCGCGCCCGGCGCCCCGCACAGCACGTCGGCCACCGACCAGCCGAGGTGCGGCGCGAAGGCCTCGGAGCAGGCGAGCACCCGGTCGCGGAACACGCGGCGACTGCTCCATGAGCCGGGTGCCCATGGCCGGCCACTGCGCGCCCTGACCGGGGAAGACCAGCACGGTACGGCCGGGGTCGGCAGCGGCCGTGCCGACCGCGGCCGGGCCGGGGATCCCCGCGGCGAGCTCGTCCAACCCGGTCGCCAGCTCGGCCCCGTCCGGCACGACGGCCACGGCGCGGTGCGGCAGCAGGGCTCGCGTGGTGGCCAGCGAGTGCGCGACGTCCGCCGGCCGCAGGGCCGGTCGGGCCCGGACGTGCGCCGCGAGCCGCCGGGCCTGGCCCGCCAGGGCTGCGGGCGAGGCGGCCGACAGCGGCCAGGCGACCGCCACCGGAGCCACCCGCCGCCCGTCGTCCGGGCCCGCCGTCGGGTCGGCCGTCCGGTCCGCCGCGGTGTCCGCCGGTGCGGAAGCCCGCGGCGTGGCCGGCGGGACCGGGCCAGGGGCGGTGGCCGGTGCCGCCCGGTCGGGGGGCGCGGAGACGGCGAGGTGGCAGTTGGTGCCGCCCATGCCGAACGAGCTGACGCCGGCGAGCAGCGGCCCGTCCCGCTCCGGCCACGCACCCAGCTCCCGCTGCACCCGCAGGGCCAGCGCGTCGAGGGGGATGTCCGGGTTGGGCGCGGTGAAGTGCAGGCTCGCGGGCAGCTCCCGGTGCCGGAGCGCGAGCGCGACCTTGAGCAGGCCGACGACGCCGGCGGCGCCCTCCAGGTGGCCCACGTTGGTCTTCACGGAGCCGACCAGCAGCGGGTCGGCCGCCGGACGCCCCGCACCGAGCGCGGCGCCGAGAGCGGCCGCCTCGACCGGGTCGCCGACCCTGGTGCCGGTGCCGTGCAGCTCGACGTACTGCACCCGGGCCGGGTCGATGCCCGCCCGCCGCCAGGCCGACCTGACCACGTCCTCCTGTGCCCGCCGGTCCGGCACGGTCAGCCCGGCGCCGCCGCCGTCGTTGTTCACCGCGCTGCCGCGGATCACGCAGTGCACCGGGTCGCCGTCGGCGAGCGCCGCGGCGAGCAGCTTGAGCACCACGAAGCCGCCGCCCTCGCCCCGGACGTAGCCGTCGGCGGCGGCGTCGAAGGTGCGGCACCGGCCGCTCGGCGACAGCGCGCCGAGACCCTCGGTGAGGGCGGTGCTCTCGGCCGCCAGCACGAGGTTGACGCCCCCGGCGACGGCCAGCGTGCTCTCCCCGCGGCGCAGGCTCTCGCACGCCACGTGCACCGCGACAGCGGACGACGACTGTCCACAGTCGAGGGTCAGGCTCGGGCCCCGCAGCCCCAGCAGGTACGAGGCCCGGTTGGCCAGGAGACTGCGGTGCAGGCCGGTCATCGCGTACCGGCTGAGCGGCCGGCCCTCCCGGCGCAGCGTCAGGGTGGCGTAGTCGTCGGCCATGGCGCCGACGACGACGGCCGCGCCGCTGCCACGCAGGCCGGTCGGAGCGATGCCGGCGTCCTCCAGGGCGGCCCAGATCAGCTCGAGGGACAGCCGTTGCTGCGGGTCCATCGCCGCGGCCTCGACGGGCGGGATCCGGAGAAGCTCGGCGTCGAACTCGTCGACCGCGTCGAGGTACCCGCCGGGCACGGCCGGCGTGCCGAGCGCCTGTCGCCGGGGCGACGGCAGGCCGACCGCGTCGCGACCGTCCCGCAGCAGCGCCCAGAACTCCTCGGGGTCGGCCGCGCCGGGCAGCCGGCAGGACATGCCGACCACGGCGACGGGCTGCTGCCCGGTCGAGGTGCCGCCTGGCCCGGTGGCGTGGTCGGGCACGTGTCCACCCCCTGGTGTCCTCGGTCGGGAACCGCGGCAGCCGGGCCGCGCGCCCGCCGCTCCGACGGCGCGCCGCACCCTGCCGACGCCGGTCCGCCGTCCCGCGAGCACCGTACGACCCGGGCCGGACCGGGGCGAAGGTGCCGGACGCCGTCGACTCGCACGGTGGCGGGGGTCGCGAGCCAGATGGCACGGTGCGACCGCTGTCCGTCCGAGATTGAGGCAGGGCGCCCGTGCCGAGAGATGCCCGCGGTGCCGGCTTCCGGACCGTGCCCGACATGCTCGTCGCCTGCGCCCGGAGCCGGCCTGACACGACCGTCCTCACCGACTTCGCCGACGTCCGCGTCACCGCGGCGGACCTGCTGGCGACCGCCCGGCGAGGAGCCGGCACGCTGTCCGGGCGCGGCGTGCGCCGCGGCGACGCGGTGGCGATCGACACGCTGTCCCTGCGCTGGCACGAGGTCGCGGTCGCCTACTTCTCGGTCGTCTGGCTCGGCGCCACCGCCGTGCTCACGATGGGCCGGCAGACCGAGCAGGTCGCCGCCGAGCGGCTGGCGCCGGTCGGGTCGGTGGGCCGGGAGCCGACGGCGGCGGCCGGCTGGCTCCTGCCTCCTCGGGAGCTGGCGTGCGGGTCCACAATGGACGGTCCGTCGGCCGCCGCGCCAGAGGACCGGCTCGACGTCGTGTTCACCTCGGGCACCACCGGCCGCCCGAAACCGGTCGCGTCGACGCACGCGCAGTGGACGGGTTCGGTGCGGGGGGAGCTGCTGCAGGCCCGGGCGCGCCGGGTCGTGGCGCACACAGGTGTGCCGGTGGGCGTGTCCGGCGGCCTGCACGGGGTCCTGCTCAACCACCTTGCCCGCGGGGTCACCAGCATCCACGCGGACACCGCAGCCGGGCTGGTCGAGACCTGCACCGGCCGGCACGTCGATGAGCTGCACCTGACGCCGCACTCGGCCCGCGGGGTCGCCGACCGCACGCCGCCGGACGCCGGCTGGGCCCGCGGCGTCGGCACGATACGGGTCGTCGGCGGGCCACTTCCCGGGCCACTGGCCGAGGTCCTCGCCGAGCGGTTCCGGGCCGCTCGGGTCGTGTCCATCTACGCGCTCACCGAGGGCGGGTCGGCGCTGTGCGTGAAGCTGGTCGGCCGGGACGGCGGCCGGCAGGACTCCCTCGGCCGGCCGGTCGCCGGCACGGAGGTGCAGGTGCTGGGACCGGACGGCCGTCCGCTGCCGCCGGGCGAGGTCGGCGAGCTCGCCGTCCGCTCCGCCCGGTCGGCGGCGCTGAGCTACGTCGGTGAGGACCAGCTCAACCGGGAGTGGTTCCCCGGCGGCTGGGCCCGCACCGGCGACCTCGGCCGGGTGGAGGCCGACGGCGAGGTCCGGCTCGTCGGCCGGGTGAAGGAGCTGCTGTTCCTGCGCGGCGGGCGAGTGCCGCCCGAGTTCGTCGAGGGCATCCTCGCCCGGCAGGCGCCGGGGGTGGAGCTGGCCGTCGCCGGGCTGTCCACTCCCGGCAGCTGGGACCGCATCGCCGCGTTCCTGGCCGGCCCGCCGGACGACCCGGCGGTGCGCGCCGCCGCGGACCGGCTGGCCACGATGCGGGGTCCGTTCCGCCCGGCCGTCGTCCGGGTGCTGCCCGAGATCCCGCGCGGGCCCTTCGGCAAGCCGCTGCGCCGGCTGCTCACCGAGCAGCTGCCGGAGCCGGCCGGGCCAAGTGCGGAGCTTCCCCGGTTGAACAGCGGCGCGGCCGAGCCCGCGGGCGCGTGAGGGCCATGGACTTCGAGCTGGAGAGCATCTCGGCCGCCGGCGAGCGGTTCGTCGAGCTCGCCGACAAGCACGCGGTGGAGCTCGGCCGGACCTCGGACCGGCACGACCGGGAGCGGACCGTCCCCGAGGAGGGCTGGGCGGAACTGCGCCGGTCCGGCTTCCTCGCCGGTACGGTCCCGGCCGAACTCGGCGGGCTCGGTGTCAGCTCGGTCGTCGACCTCGTGGCCGGGCTGAGCCGGCTGGCCCGCGGCGACGCCTCGGTCGCCATCGGGGCGACGATGCACCTCAGCGCGATGCGCTACCTGGCGTTGCTGCGGGGCGACCCGGCGACGCGGGCGGACCCGGACCTGGGCCGCGGGATCGGACTGCTCCTGCGCGCCTGCGCCCGGGGCCGGCTGGTCGCCTGCGTCGCGATCTCGGAGCGGGGCACGTCGCTCGGCTGGCCGGCGACGGTGGCCGAGCCCGCCGAGGGTGGTGGCTACCGGGTCTCCGGGACCAAGTCGTTCTGCACCAACTCGCCGGTGGCGACGGTGTTCCTCACCTCCGTGCGGGTCCTCGGCGACCCGGACGGCCCGCGCCTCGGGTTCGCCCTGGTGCCGCGGGGGACCGCCGGCCTCACCGTGCTCGACGACTGGGACGGCATGGGCATGCGCGCGTCCGGCAGCGGCGACGTCGTCCTGGCCGGCTGCCCGGTCCCGGCCCGGACGGTGCTGGCCGCCGGCCCGCTGGGCCGGCTGTCAGCAGCGCTGCTGCCGCTGACCACGGTCGGCGCGGTGGCGCTGGCCGCCTGCTTCCTCGGCATCGCCGAGCAGGCCCAGACCCTCGCCGTCTCCACCGCCGGCCGCCGCCGGAGACGGCCGGGCGGGCCACCGCTGGCGGAGTTGCCGCCGGTGCAGGCCATCGTCGCGGAGAACGAGGTCGACCTGGCCACCAGCCGGGGGGTGCTGGCCCGCACGGCGGCCCTGCTCGACGAGCGCCTGGAGGCAGCGGGGGCCGCCGGCGACGAGGACCGGCTGGAGGCCCTCATGGCGGCAGCGCAGTGCGCCGCCGTGGCCGCGAAGCGTTCGGCGATCGCGGTCGTCGACCGGGCGCTGACCGCGTCCGGTGGCGGCGGCTACGTCGACTCCAACCCCATGTCCCGGTTGTACAGGGACGTCCGGGCCGGTCCGTTCATGCAGCCGTTCTCGGCATTGGAGGCGTTCACCTACATTGGCCGCGTCACGCTCGGTCTCGACACCGATCCAGAGGGTTAGGCCGCCCTCGTCCCCCGACCGGAGCCGCGGGTGGTGGCAGGTCCGGCCGACCGCCCGCGGCCTTGCGCCCCGCGAGGTGAGCCGTCCGTGACGACCAACGAGGTGAGCCACGCCGTCGACCTGCTGTCGGCGCTGGAAGGACTCGGCGTCGAGCTCTGGCTGGACGGTCCGAGCCTGCGGTACCGCGCCCCGAAGGGTGTGATGACCGAGGAGCGGCTGACCGAGCTGCGCGCCCGCCGGGACGAGCTGACCGAGCTGCTCGCCGCCACCGGCGCGCAGCAGTGCGCCCACGACGAGGCCGCCCGGTACGACCCCTTCCCGCTCACCGAGGTGCAGTCGGCCTACCTGGTGGGCCGCAGCCCCACCTACCCGTACGGCGGCGTCGGCTGCCACGGCTACGGGGAGCTCCGGTTCGACGGCGTCGACCCGGGCCGGCTCGACGCGGCCTGGCAGGCCGTGGTCCGGCGGCACGACATGCTCCGCGCGGTGGTCGCCGCCGACGGCACCCAGCAGGTGCGGGCCGACCCGCCGCCGTACCGGATCCCGGTGCAGGACCTCGGCGGCGCGTCGGAGAAGGACTTCACCGCGGAGGTCGAGCGGACCCGGGAGGACATGGACCACCGGGTGTACGAGCCGGGTACCTGGCCGCTGTTCGACCTGCGGCTGACCAGGTCGGACCGCCGGGCCATCCTGCACTTCTCGGTCGACTTCCTGGTTGCGGACTTCGTCAGCCTGCAGATCCTGCTGCGCGAGCTGGAGGCCGCCTACGCGAACCCGGCGGCGGTGCCGGCGGGCCTGGCCGTGACGTTCCGGGACCTGGTCGTGGCCGACCGCGGCTCCCGGTCCGGCCGGGCGGCCAGCCGCGACCGCGACTACTGGGACGAACGGATCGACGCGCTGCCCGGCCCTCCGGAGCTCCCCACGCTGCCCGACGGGATCTCCCGGCGGTTCCGCCGGTTGGCCGCGACGCTGCCCGAGGCCGAGTGGTCCGCCCTGCAGGCGGGTGCCCGCGCCGCCGGGGTCACCGCCAGCTGCGTGGTCCTGGCCGCGTACGGCGAGGTGCTGCGGCGGTGGAGCCGGCGCCCCGATTTCACCGTGAACGTGACCGTGCTGAGCCGGCCTCCGGCGCACCCGCAGGTCGAGCAGGTGGTGGGCGACTTCACCTCGGTGGAGCTGCTGGCGATGCGGGACGAGCCGGCGGAGCCGTTCGCGCAGCGGGCCCGGTCGGTGCAGGCCCGGCTGTGGGAGGACCTCGACCACCGGCTGCACTCCGGCCTCGAGGTCATGCGGCAGCTGCGCAAGCGCGGCGGCGAGGGGCTGACCCTGTTCCCCGTCGTGTTCACCAGCAGCGTCGGGGTGGGCGGCGCTGGAGCCATCGGCGGGGGCGCGATGGAGCGGCTGGTGCACGGCATCAGCCAGACCCCGCAGGTCTGGCTCGACTGCCAGGTCATGGAACGCGGCGGCCGGCTGGCCTTCAACTGGGACGTCCGCGAGGGCGTCTTCCCGGCCGGGATGGTCGAGGACATGTTCGCCACCTTCTGCACGCTGCTGCACGAGCTGGCGACGCGGCCGGAGCGGTGGCGCTCGGCCGACCCGGTCCCCGTGCCGGCGGCCCAGCTCGCCCGGCGGACCGGGCCGGAGCCGGCCGCGCCGGTCCCGGACGGCCTGCTGCACGACGGCCTGCTGGCCCGGGCCCGGGCGCACCCGGACCGGCCGGCGGTCGTGGCCGGCGGCCGCACGGTCTCCTTCGGCCAGCTGCTGCAGCGGGCCGCAGCGGTGGCCGGCACTGTCCGCACCTGGGGCTGCCCGCCCGGCTCGCTGGTCGCGGTGGAGATGGACAAGGGCTGGGAGCAGGTGCCGGCGGTGCTCGGCGTGCTGCTCGCCGGCTGCGCGTACGTACCGGTCGACACCGCCCAGCCGGTCGCCCGCCGGGACCGGATCGTCGCCGACGTGGCGCCGGCCGGCGTCCTCACCCAGTCCTGGTCGGAGGGTCCGGTGGCCGCCCGGGGCACGCCGTGGGCAGCCGTGGACCTGCTGGCCGACGGGGACGACCCGGTGCCCGAGCCGACCGCGCGGCCGGACGACCTGGCGTACGTGATCTACACCTCGGGCTCCACCGGGTCCCCGAAGGGCGTGATGATCCGGCACCGGTCGGTGCTGGCCACGGTCGCCGAGGTCAACCGGCTGTTCGGGGTCGGTCCGGACGACCGCGTGCTGGGTCTGGCCAGCCTCGGCTTCGACCTGTCCGTCTACGACGTCTTCGGCGTGCTCGCGGCCGGCGGCTGCCTGGTGCTGCCGGACGCCGACCGCCGCGGCGACCCCGGCCACTGGGCCGAGCTCGTGGACGGGCACGGCGTGACGCTGTGGAACTCCGTGCCGGCGCAACTGGAGATGCTGCTGTCCTACCTGCAGTCGGAGCCCGCGCGTGAGCTGGCCTCGCTGCGGCTCGCGCTGCTGTCCGGGGACTGGATCCCGGTGTCGCTGCCGCCGGCGGCCTGGCGGCGGCTGCCGGCGCTGCGGCTGGTCAGCCTGGGGGGCGCGACCGAGGCCGCGATCTGGTCGATCATGCACCCGATCGACGAGGTCGACCCGGACGCCTCGAGCATCCCGTACGGCCGCGCGCTGGCCCACCAGACCGTCGAGGTGCTCGACGGCCGGCTCGACCCCCGGCCCGAGCACGTCCCGGGCGAGATCTACATCGGCGGGGTGGGGCTCTCGGCCGGCTACCTCAACGACCCGGGCAAGACCGCTGAGCGCTTCGTGCACCGGCCGGGGACCGGCGAGCGGCTCTACCGCACCGGCGACCTCGGGCGCTACCGGCCCGACGGCAGCATCGAGTTCCTGGGCCGGGAGGACTCCCAGGTCCAGATCCGCGGTTACCGGGTGGAGCTGGCCGAGGTGGAGGCCGCCCTGGTGGCGCACCCGTCGGTGCGGGCGGCCGCCGTCGTCGCGGTCGGCACCCGCCCGGACCCGGTGCGGCTGGCCGCTTTCGTCGAGCCGGCCGCGGCTGGGCCGGCCGCGGGCGAGCCAGCCCTGGTGGCGCCGGCCGCGGCGGAGCCGGCCGCCGGCTGCGCCGGCCGCCGCTGCGCCGGCCGCGGGCGAGCCGGCCGCGGGCGAGCCAGCCCTGGTGGCGCCGGCCCCGGCGGAGCCGGCCGCCGCTGCGCCGGCCGCGGTGGCGGCGGCGGACCGGCTGCGGGAGCGTGCGGTCGCGGAGGCGGCAGCATTGCGTGCCGAGGTCGACGACGACCAGATGCTCGCCTTCGCCCGCCAGCTCGACCGCACCGCGCTGCAGCAGATGCTGGCTGCGCTGCGGGCGGCCGGCCTGTTCCGGACGCCCGGCACGCCGCACTCCCTGCCGGAGGTCCTCGACGCGGCCAGGGTCGCCCCGAGCCACCGGCGGCTGGTCCGGCGCTGGCTGCGGGCGTTGCGCGACAACGGCCTGCTGCGCCAGCACGCCGACGGGTCGTGGTCGGCGACCGCGCCACCCGAGCAGGGCGCCGTGGAGGCCCACTGGCGGCGGGTCGAGGAGCTGGTGCCCGACGTCGAGCGGCGCACCGAGCTGATCCAGTACTTCCGGACCACCGCCGACAACCTGCCGGCGCTGCTGAGCGGGGAGCTCGACCCGCTCGGGTTGCTCTTCCCGGAGGGCCGGACGGAGATCCACGAGGTCGCGTACAACTCGATGTTCCTCAGCCGGTACGTCAACCGGCTGCTGGTCTCCACCGCCTGCCAGCTGGCCCGCGAGCACGAGGGCGCGCCCGAGCCCGTGCGCGTGCTGGAGGTGGGCTCCGGGGTCGGCGGGACGAGCGTCGACCTGATCCCGGCGCTGGACGCCTTCGACGTCCGGTACCGCTTCAGCGACGTCTCGGAGTTCTTCCTCAACAACGGGCGGAAGCGGTTCGCCGCTTACCCGTGGGTGGACTTCGACCGCTTCGACATGAACGCCGACTTCCGCGCCCAGGGCCTGCAACCCAACACCTTCGACCTGATCGTCTGCGCGAACGTGCTGCACTACGCCCGCGGCGTGGACGCGACCCTGCGCCAGCTGCAGCAGCTGCTCGTCCCCGGCGGCTGGCTGCTGTTCATCGAGGCCACTGTGGACAGTTACCAGATCATGACGTCCATGGAGTTCCTCTTCGACGACGCGGTCGGCGAGTTCCAGGACGTCAGGGCGGCGCAGGAGCAGACGTTCCTGACCCGCCGGCAGTGGCTCGACGTGCTGGCGCGCTCCGGCGCGAGCACGTTCGCCTGCATGCCCGAGGCGGACCCGATCACCGACGGCATGGGCATGCACGTGTTCGCGGCGCAGTACAAGGCCGACCGGGTCCCGGTGGTCCGGGGCGAGCTGGGCCGGCACCTGGTCGAGACGCTGCCCGAGCACATGCTGCCGGCGAGTATCCAGGTGGTGGACACGCTGCCGCTCACCGACAACGGCAAGGTCGACCGCAGGACCCTGTTGGGCTGGCTGCCGGCGGCCGGGGGCGGCGGCCGCGGCGACGGCGAGCGCCCGGTCGGCGAGCTGGAGGAGCGGCTGGCCGACGTCTGGGGCCGCCTGCTGCGGGTCGAGCGGGTCGGCCGGCGGCAGAGCTTCTTCGAGCTCGGTGGCGACTCGCTGCTCGCGGCCCAGCTGGCCACCGAGATCCGCGAGCAGGTCCCGCAGGCCAGGCACGTGCTCTACGACGACCTGCTGCGGCTCGTGCTGGAGAGCTCGACGGTCGCGGCGCTGGCCGAGCGGGTCGCGGGCGACGGCGGCGCCCCGGCGCCGGCCCGGGCGGTCGGCCCGGCCGCCTCGCCGCTGGTCGCGCTGGGCGGGGACGCCGGCGCGGGCCCGGCTCCACTGGTCGCCGTGCACGGTGCGAGCGGGACACTGCTGCCGTACGGGCCGCTGGCCGACCTGGTGGCCGCGACCCGGCCCGTCCTCGGGCTCGCCGTCACCGACCCGGACGGCTACCTCGACACCGGCGCCGGCAGCCTGCTCGAGCTCGTCGCCGGCCGCTACGTCGACGCGCTGCGGGCGGCCGGGCACGACCGGGTGCAGGTCCTCGGCCAGCACGCGGGCGGCCTGCTGGCGGCGGAGACCTGCCGGCAGCTGATGGAGGTCGGGCTGCAGGTGGACCGTCTGGTGGTCGTCGCGGCGGGACCGCCCGCGGCGGGGCTGGAGGTCGACCTGCTGGCCGCCGAGTACCTGCTCTACCGCGAGCTCGGGCTCGGGCCGGAGCCGTTCGGCGCCGGGGAGGCGGTGTGGACCGGGCGGCAGCCGGAGGCCAGTGCCCGGCTGCGGTCCCGGTCCCGCGAGGAGCGGTTCGCCGAGGTGGCGGCGTTGGTCCCGGACGTCCCGCTGGAGCGGGCGTTCCAGGTGGTGCGGCACACCCTGGCCGGCGCCGCCGCCGGGGCACTGCTCCCGTACGCCGGGGACGTCACGGTGGTCGTCCCGGCCGGCCGGCCCGCGCTGCGCGGGGAGCTGGCGGAGTACTGGACCGAGGTCTGCCTGGGCGACCTGGCCGTGGTGGAGATCGAGGGCGACCCGCTCGACCTGGCGCGGGACGCCGCGGTGGACCTCGCCGCGATGCTGGCCGACGCGACGGCCGGCCGCGCCGGTGGCTGACCGCCGGGTCGGCGTGCTCGGCGCCACGGGCGCGGTCGGCCGCGTGGTCGCCGCGACGCTGCCCGGGACGGGCGCCGGCCGGCTGCGGCTGGGTGCCCGGCACCCGGTGCCGGTGGCCGGCGCGGAGACGGTCGCCGTGGACGCCCGCTCGCCGGCCGGGCTCGCCGCGTTCTGCTCCGGCTGCAACGTCGTCGTGAACTGCGCCGGCCCGCTCGCCGCGCCGCCGGCCACTGTCGCCGTCGCCGCCCTCGCCGCCGGGGCGCACTACGTGGACGCCGGCGGCGGCCGCGCGGTGCCCGGGCTCGCCGCGGCGGCCGCCGCGGCCGCCCGAACCGTGCTGTGCGACGCCGGGGTGCTGCCCGGACTGTCCGGGCTGGTTCCGCGCCGGCTGGCCGCGACCGGGCCGGGGCCGCCCCGGACGCTCACCGCGTACGTGTCGACGTTCGACCGGATGCCGCCTGGCTCGGCGGCCGAGTTCCTGCTCGGCATGCTCGACGGGGACGTCGGGGGTGCGGCCGGGGCCCGGTGGCGGGGCGGCGGCCGGGAATCCCGCGCGCTGCGCCCCGAGCGCCGCGGGGACCTCGCCCTGTTCCCCGGGGAGGTGACCGCCTACCCGTACCTGCCCGCGGAGGCCGAGCGACTGGCCGCGGCGGCCGGCCTGGCCGAGGTCCGGTGGTACCACGTGTTCGCCGCCGGCGGCCGGGTGCTGGCCGCCCTCAGCCGGCTCGGGGCGGACCTGCGCCGCGGCCGCCCGCTGGCCGAGCTGGCGGCCGAGCTGGGCCGCGCCGCCGACCTGGACATGCTCGGGCGGCGGCCGGGGCAGGTGCTGGCCTTCCAGCTGGACGGCTGCGCCGGCGGCCGGCCGGTCACCCGGTCCGCGGTGCTGCGGGCGTCCGGGACGTACGCGCTGACCGGCTCGGTCACCGCGCTGGCGGCGGCCGCGGCGGCCGCGGGCCGGCTGCCGGCCGGAGCCGCCTGCGCCGCGGACGTGCTGGACCCGGTACTGCTCGACCGCCTGACCGGGCTGCCGGGCTTCGCCGGGCTGGAGCTGCTCGACCGTCCAGTGCTCGACCGTCCAGTGCTCGACCGCGCGGTGCTCGACGGGCCGCCCGCGGGCGACACGGGGGACGGCACCGCAGGCGGCCCGGCGGAGGGCACCGAGGAAGGCACCGAGGAAGGCACCGAGGAGGGGACGTTGTGACCGGCGCGGGGTGGCGACCGCGGGTGCTCGTCTGCGGCACCGGCTTCGGCCGGGTCTACCTGGCGGCGTTGCGCAGCGCCGGGATGCCGTTCGAGCTCGCCGGCATCCTGGCCCGCGGCAGCGAGCGGTCCCGCCGCTGCGCGGAGGCGTACGGCGTGCCGCTGTTCACCGACCTCGGCCAGGTCGGCGAGGACGTCGACGTGGGCTGCGTCGTGGTCGGCTCCCAGGTCAACGGTGGGCCCGGGGCGCGGATCGCGGTCGCCCTGCTCGAGCGGGGAGTGCACGTCCTGCAGGAGCACCCGCTGCACCACGGGGAGCTGGCCGACTGCCTGCGCGCGGCGCGCCGGCACGGCGTGCAGTACGCGGTGAACACCAACTACGTCCGGCTGGACGCGGTCAGCCGGTTCACCGCGGCCGCCCGCCGGTTGCTGGAGCAGCAGCCGGCGCTGCTCGTCGACGCGGTCACCAGCGTCACGGTGCTCTACACGCTCGTGGACATCCTCGGCCAGGCTCTCGGCGGCATCCGGCCGTGGTCGCTCACCGCCGCCCCGGCCACCGGCTCGGGCCCGGCGGTGCTGCGCAGCGTCGACGGCGTCCTCGCCGGCGTGCCGACCACGCTGCGGGTGCAGAACCGGCTCGACCCGGTCCGGCGGGACAACGGGGCGCTGGTCCCGCACCGGGTCACGCTCGCGACCGCGGGCGGCGACCTGCTGCTCGCCAACACGCAGGGGCCGGTGGTCTGGACCCCGCGGCTGCACATGCCGGCGGACTACGCCGACGCGGTCACCGTCGCCGACTCGACGGCCGGGGAGCTCGACCTGCCCGGCGCCAGCTGCCTGACCGCGGCGGAGGCGCCGACGCACCGGCGCACGCTCGGCGCCGAGTGGCCGGCCGCGGCCGGGCGCGCCCTGCTGGAGCTGCGCGAGGCGATCCTCGCCGACACCGACCCGATGCCCACCGGGCAGTACCACCTCGCGGTGTCCCGGCTCGTCGCGGACGTGACCGCACAGCTGGGCCGCCCGGAGCTGGTCGCCGAGCCCGACCCGCGGATCCTCGCGGCGAGCGCGGCGGTGCACCGCCCCGACCACGTCCGTCCACAGGGGACGGTCGGTGCGGTCAGCCCGGGCGGAGCAGCCAGCCCAGGCCGTCGGTGAGGTAGGCGCGGGCGGACACGGCGTCGTGCCCGGTCGGCCCGGTGTCGTGCCGGACGTCGACGCCGCGGCCCCGCAGCGTCCCGGCCAGCGCCGCGGCCAGCTCCGGGATGCTGCTGTCCCAGGCGTCCTCGTACCGGCCCGCCGCGAGGTACACCCGGCCCGGCAGGGACCGCGCGGCCGAGTACCGGTCGAGGAGGTCCAGCGACCGGCGCTCCGTGCGGACGTCCATGTCGGGGCCGAGGTGCAGCGCCCCGGAGACGACCGCGAGCCGGTCGAAGCGGTCCGGCCGGCTCACCGCCAGGGCCGCCGCGGCGAGCCCGCCGGCGCTGAACCCGGCCACCACCGCCGGTCCCGGCCGCAGCCCGCAGCGCCGCTCGAGCTCCGGCCACAGCTCGTCCACCACGAACCGGGTGTGCGCCGGGCCATCGCCGAGATCCGTCAGGTGGGCCGTGTAGCTCCGGTCCGAGAACAGGACGGCGACGAACGGCGGGACCCGGCCGGAGCCGACGGCGTTGTCGAGGAACGCCGGGCGGCTCCACTCCTCGTTGCTCTGCAGCAGCAGCGCGACGGGGTGCCCGCCGGGCGGTTCCGGCGCGGCCGGGTGGTGGACGACGACGTCCTTGCGCCGACCCAGCTCGCGGCTGTGCACCGACAGCGTCGTGACCCGGCCCGCGGGCACGCCTGGGCGCGGCCGGTCCGCGGGGGCGGCCCGCGCGCCCGGCAACGTCAGCAGGGACTCGACCATGCGCAGCCGCAGGCCGTGCACGTGCACCTGGTCGACGGCGGGGTTGAGCCGGTCCAGCCAGCGCGCGGTCGGCATCCGGGCGAAGGCCCGCAGCTGCCGGGGGTCGGCGTCCTCCGGCGGTTCCGGGCAGAAGTGGTACGGCACCCGGGTGCCGGCCGGCAGCGGCACGGTCACCGCGAAGACGCCGTCGCCGAGCGACGCCATCGCCGCGTAGCCCCCCGGCAGCGCGGGGCAGAACAGGCCCATCCGCCGCGGCCGGTCCCGGTCGCGGGCGTGCACGAACGTGACGTCGTAGCTGTCCGGTGCGGCGCCGGGCCGGACCACGGGGCCGCGGGCCGCGCGGGCGAGCCGCAGGACGTCGGCGGCGCCGGCCGGCGACGCCGCCCCTGCCGGGGCGACCGGAGCGCCGGGATCCGCAGCCACCCCTCCAGAGTGCCGGGCCGGAGCTCTCCGCGGTAATGCGCGGGGAGCCCGGTGGGTGGTTGCTTGTCCGGTCCCGGCGGCGGCCGGCATCCTGAGGGCGTGCTAGACGAGCTGCTCGCGAGCCTGGCTTCCCGGGGGCGCTCGACGGTCGTCCACCCCGCTCCCGGCGCCGACCCGGTGACCGCCGGCGGGCTGCTGCGGGAGGTCTGCGCGACGGCGGCCGGCATCGCCGGCGTTCGGGTGGCCGGAGGCCCTGGCAGTGTCTGGGTCTCCGCCTCCGACCGCTTCCGGTTCCTGGTCGCGGCCCTGGGCGCCCTGGCGTCCGGGCCGGTCGCCCTGGTGGACCCGCACGGCCCGGCCGGCTCCTTCGACACGATGGCGGCCGGCTGCCCGCCCGCCCTCGTCGTCGCCGACTCGGCGGCGCTCGACGTGGTCTCCTGGGCGCGGCAGCGCGCGGTCGCCGTGCACGTAGCCGCGGCGGACGCGGCACCGGCCGACTCCGTCCCGGTGACCGCCGCGCCCCTGCAGTTCTTCAGCTCGGGCACCACCGGGCCGATGAAGTGCGTGACCGTCGGGCCCGAGCAGCTGGCCGCCGCGGTGCACGGGGTGGCCGCCCGGCTGCGACTGTCCGAAGAGGACGTGTCGCTGGCGGTCGCGCCGCTGCCGCACACCCTCGGCTTCGTCACCACGGTGCTCGCCGCGGTGGCCTCCGGCGGCGCGGTCGCGCTCGCCGACCCGACGCGGTCCCGGGACCTGCTGGAGACCGTCCGGACGACCGCACCGACCTGGTGCGCGGCCTCGCCGAGCCTGCACCTGATGGTGCACCGGGCCACCCGCGGCGCCGGCCTGGCCTGGCCGCGCCTGCGCTTCCTGCGGTCCAGCGCCGCCCCGATGCGCGACGAGCTCGCCGACGAGCTCGAGGCGTCCTACGGCGTGCCGCTGGTCAACGCGTACGCGATGACCGAGGCGCCCGGCGAGATCGCCTCCCACGAGCTGGGCGGGCGCTGTCCCGGCACGGTGGGGCGGCCGTCCCTGTGCGAGGTCTCGCTGCGCCCGGTCGACGGCGGTCCGCTGCCCGACGGTGCGGGCGAGATCTGGATCCGCGGCCCCAACGTCGCCCCCACCGGCGTGCCAGCGTCGGGCGGGTGGCGGGCGACCGCGGACCTCGGCGTGCTGGAGCCGGACGGTCAGCTGCGGATCACCGGCCGGCTGCACGACGTGATCAACCAGGGCGGCCTCAAGGTGTGGCCGCGCGAGGTCGAGGACGTCGTGCTGCAGCACCGGGACGTGGGGACCGCGGTGGCCTTCCCGGTCCGGGACGCCAAGATGGGGGAGAAGGTCGGGCTGGCCGTCGTCGCCCGGCCCGGCCGGACCGTCGACCGAGCCACGGTCCGCCGGGCCTTCCTGGGCGCGCTGCCCAGGGAGAAGTGGCCTGGGGTGATCGTCGTCTGCGATCGCATCCCGCTGACCGCGCGGGGAAAGGTCGACCGTCGCAACCTGGCCCGGCTGCTGCATGTCGACGCGACCTGACCCGGCGCGCGCCTGGCTGCGCCGGCTGTCCGGGACCGCCGACCCGCTGGCCCGCCTGGTCTGCTTCCCGCACGCCGGGGGGACCGCGGGGTTCTACCGCCCGTGGCGGGACCACCTGCCCCCGGAGATCGAGCTGCACGCGGTGCAGTACCCGGGCCGCCTGGACCGCATCGGGGAGGCCTGCGTCGACGACATGGACGTGATCGCCACGGTGGTCGCCGCTGCGCTGCGGCCGCTGGCCGACCGGCCGATCGTCCTGTTCGGACACAGCCTGGGTGCGGTCATCGCCTACGAGGTCGGGCGGAGCCTGTCCGCGCACACGGACAACCCGGCGGCCCTCGTGGTGTCCGGCCGGCCGGCGCCGGAGCGGCAGCGCCCCGGCGGCCTCCACCTGGCCGGCGACGACGAGCTGTGGGAGGACGTGGCCCGGCTCAACGGGACCCGCGGCGAGGTGCTCGCCGACGGCGAGCTGCGCCGCGCGTTCGTGGCCGCGCTGCGCAACGACTACCGGCTGTCCGAGCTCTACCGTCCCCGTCCCGGCCCCCCGCTGCGCTGCCCCGTCGTCGCGCTCATCGGCGCCGAGGACACCGAGGTCGACACCGCCGAGGCCGAGTCCTGGGCGGCGGTCACCCGGGGCGCCTTCGCGCTGCGGGTGCTGCCCGGAGACCACTTCTACCTCCAGGCGGACCCGGCCGCGACGGTCGCCGAGCTGCGCCGGGTGCTGGCCCGGTGCGCCCCGCCCCGCTACGCCGGCTACGCCGGTCCCTGACACGACGCACACACAGCACAGGAGGACCCATGGCCGAACCCGCACGACCGGCCGGCGCGGCAGGAACCGCCCGGAGCGAGTCCGAGGTCCGCGGCACCGTGCGCTCCATCGTGGTGGAGATCAGCCCGGCGCGGGACGAGTCCGCCGACCCCGACACGCCGCTCGTCGAGGGCCTCGGCTACAACTCGCTGGCGGTGGTCGAGCTGGCCTTCACGCTCGAGGACGAGTTCGACCTATCCCCGATCGAGGAGCCGACGGCCCGCGCCATCACCACGCTCGGCGCGGTGCAGGAGCACGTGGTGGAGGAGATGGCCGCCCGCGGTGATCTCCTGCTCGGGGAGTGACCGGCCCGCCTGACGCGGCCGCTCAGGCTCTGTCCACCCGGCTGTTCCGGTCGATGCTGGCCACCCAGGAGTCGTTCGCGGCCTATCTCGGCGTGAAGCTCGGCCTGTACGAGGGGCTGCGCGACGCGGCGGCCACCCCGGACGAGCTGGCCGCCCGCACCGGGCTGGCTCCGCGGTACGTCCGGGAGTGGCTCGAGCAGCAGGCCAGCGCAGGACTGCTCGGCTGCGACGATCCGGGCCTGCCCGGGTCGCGGCGGGTCTACCGGCTGCCGCCCGGCCACGACCGGGTGCTCACCGCGTCGGCCGACCCCCTGTCGCTGGTGTGGACGGCGATCCTCCCGCTGGGCGGCGTGGCGGCGGCGTTGCCGAGCCTGCTCGACGCGTTCCGCACCGGCGACGGCGTCCCCGCCGAGGTGTACGGCGACGACTGGCGGCACGGCCACGGCGGAGCCAACCGGGCGCTCTACACCGAGCGGCTGGCGGGCTGGCTGCGCCGGTACGTGCCGGACGTGCACCGCACCCTGTCCACCGGGGGCGGCCGGATCGCGGACGTCGGCTGCGGCGCCGGGTGGGCCGCGATCGCCCTGGCCACCGCGTACCCGGTGGCCGCGGTCACCGCGGTCGACCTGGACGCGCCCTCCGTCGACGAGGCCCGCGCCAACGCCGCCGGGGCCGGCGTGGCGGGCCGCCTGCGGGCGGAGGTCGCGGACGCGGCCGCGCTGGCCGGTGGCGAGCACGACCTGGTCTGCCTGTTCGACATGCTGCACGAGGCCGCCCGGCCGGTGGAGGTGCTGCGGGGCGCCCGTCGGCTGCGCGCCCGCGACGGCACCGTGCTGGTCCTGGACGCGCTGGTCGGCGACGGCTTCCACGCGCCGGGGGAGGAGGTCGAGCGGTTCCAGCACGCCACGAGCGTCCTGCACTGCCTGCCGGCGGCCCTGGTGGGCGACGACGCGGAGGGTGTCGGCACCGTGCTGCGGCCGGCCGTGGTGCGGGAGTTGGCAGCCGCGGCCGGGTTCGCCCGGGTGCGGGCGTACGACCTCGACGACCGGTTCCACCGGTTCTACCGGCTGGACGGCTGACCGGCGCGACCCGGCCGGTCCCGGCCGGCTGCGCGGGTCAGTCCACGATGGACAGTGCGACGCCGAACCGGCCGGCGCGGTCGGTCCACCACCGGCTGACCGGGAGGTCGGCCGCGGCCAGCTCGGCGGCGAGGCCCTCCGGCCGGAACTTGGCCGAGATCTCCGTGCGGATCTCCTCGCCGGCGCCCAGGTCCAGGACCAGGCCGGCGGCCCGCAACCGGACCCGGTGGGGGCGCACCGCCCGCAGCCGCATCTCCATCCACTCCGCGGTCGGGTTCCACCGCGCGACGTGGGCGAAGCCGGCCACGTCGAAGTCGCCGTTCAGCTCGCGGTTGAGCACCCGCAGCACGTTGCGGTTGAACTCGGCGGTGACACCGGCCGTGTCGTCGTACGCCGCGACCAGCACCGCCGGGTCCTTCACCAGGTCGGCACCCAGCAGCAGCGCGTCGCCGGGGCGGAGCACCGCCCGCACGCCGGCGAGGAAGCGCGCCCGATCGGCCGGCGGCAGGTTGCCGATGGTGCTGCCGAGGAACGCGACGAGGCAGCGGCCGGCCCTCGGCAGCCCGTCCAGCGGCGCGCCGAAGTCGGCGAGCAGGCCGTGCACGGACAGGTCCGGGAAGGCGACCCGCAGACCCCGTACCGCCTCGGCCAGCGCGGTCTCGCTGACCTCCACCGGCACGTACAGCGCGGTCCGCAGCGTGGCCAGCAGCAGCCGGGTCTTCTCCGACGAGCCGGAGCCGAGGTCGACCAGCGTGCCCGCGCCGGTGAGCGCCGCGATCTCGCCGGCGCGGTCGGCGAGGATCTCCCGCTCGGCCCGGGTCAGGTAGTACTCCGGCAGCCGGGTGATCTCCTCGAACAGCTCGCTGCCGCGGGCGTCGTAGAGCCACGTGGGGTGCAGCTGCCTCGGGGTCGCGGTCAGTCCCGCGACGACCTCCTGGCACATCGCCTCGCGCCGGTCGCCGACCGGCAGCAGGCGCTGGATCGTCACCGAGGACACCGCGCCTCCACTCGCAGAATGGCCGCACCAGCGTCCCGGTGCGGCGCTGCCGTGCACAACAGGCGAATTTCTCGAGCTGCGGGTCGCGCTATTCCGGGCGATAAACTGGGACTATGCCTGGTGAATTTCCGACGGTATTGTCGGCCGGCCCGCTCTCATACCGCGAGGAAATGGCCTGGAACGACTTCCGGGCGGATCCGGGAATTCTTTCCGGTCGCGGTGCGGTGCTCGCGGTCGACCTCCCGGAGCCGCTCGACCGGCCGTCCGCGAGGGCTCTCGTCGACGCCCTGTGCGCCCGGCACGAGATCTTCCGGACCACGTACGGGACCACGGCCGGCACGGCGTTCCGGCACGTGCTCCCGTTCTTCCGGCATGCCGTCATCGAGGGCGCGGAGGCGCCGCCCCCGAGGCCGCGCCCCGGCGAGCTGCTGCCCGACGACCTGGTCCGGGTCCGGACCGAACCCGGACCCGCCGGTGGCACCCGGCTGGTGGTCGCCCTCGACGAGCTGGTCACGGACCCCTGGTCGTGCGCCCGGCTGCGGGCCGAGGTCGCCGACCTGGCCGCGGGCAGGCCGGCACCGCCGCCGTCGGCCCGGTACGCGGACTACGCGCGGGAGGAGCGCGCCCGGGAGCTGCCGCCGGAGCAGGCCGACTACTGGCGCTCCCGGCTGGCCGGCGTCGAGGCGGCGCCCGGACCGGCGCCGGACGGTCCCGACCCCGGTGGCGACCCGGCAGGCGAACGGATCGTGGTGTTTCCCGACGAGCTGACCGCCGCGGTGCGCGAGCTGAGCCGGCGGCTGCGGGTCTCGCCGTTCATGGTCGTGACCACGCTGGTCACCATGACCCTGGCCGCGCTCTCCGGCACCAGGGACGTCACCGTGGCGACCATGTCGAGCACCCGCCCGGGCCGGTACGCGGACGTCCACGGCAACTTCAGCAACGTCACCGTGCTCCGCACCGTGCTGACCGACGACCCCACCTTCACCGAGGCGCTCGGCGTGACCCGGGAGACCGTGCTCGGCGCGCTGAACCGGCCGGTGCCGTACCTGAAGCTGGCGGAGCTGGACGGGGTGCGGCTGCCGCGGCCGTCGGTGCGGGTGCACTACCTGCCCAGCCGGGCGCACCACTACAACGCGACGCTGGATCCCAAGCCGTCGGGCGCGTCCTGGACCGAGGACGCCGACACGGCGGAGTGGCCGCTCGACCTCGGCTTCGTGGAGGACAGCGCCCGCCGGGTCGCGATCTGGGCCAGCTACGACACGGCCGCCTACACGCACGCCGCGGTCGAGCGGATCGTCGACGGGTGCTGCCGGCTGCTGGCCTCGGTGGCGGCCGACCCGGGCTTCACCTGCGCGGGACTCGGGGCGCTGCTCGCGGCGTGATCTCCTCCCGGGTCATGCCGACGAAGTGCGCGATCTCCTCGTGGTTGGTCGAGCGCACGGCGTTGAGCGCACCGACCCGGTAGTACAGGTCGAGCTCGGTCGGCCGGGGTGCGAGGCTCGCCGGCCGGCCGGCCCGCATCGCGGCCAGCGCCGCCCGCACGTCGTGGCTGAACCGCACGCCGGTGCGCAGGTAGTAGCGCTCGCCGGCGACCTCCACCAGCGGCAGCTGCTCGGGCACCGGGTCGCCGTCCGCCCCGGCCGGGCAGACCGGCTTGGTCAGCAGGTCGTAGCGGAAGATCGCGTCCAGCAGCGGCCGGACGTCCTCGGCGAGCCCGGGCCGGATCCGCTCGGCCCACCAGCGCTCCAGCACCACGACCCCTTCCAGCCGGGTGAACAGGTAGCCGATGGCCGTCGCGTATGCCCCCGCACCCCTGCCCTGGGCGCGCTCGGCGGCCACCCGCAGCGGCGCGGCCGCCGGCTCGTCGGTCACCCGGACCCAGTCGCCGAAGCTCTCGATGACCGCGGACTGGCGCCGGCCGGCGAGCTTGCCCAGGCCGACCCACACGTGCCGCAGCACGGCGTTCTCGGCCAGCACCCGCGCCCAGTAGAGGAACCCCTGGACCGTCCGGTTGTGCTCGAACGTCATGGTCCGGTGGGCCAGGACGTACTCGAAGTCGTCCTCGTCGCCGCGCACCGAGACGATGCCGTAGAGGTCCTTGCGCTCGGCGTACTCGGTGTTGGGCAGGAGCATCATCGGGTAGACCGCGATGCGCGAGACCCGTTCGGCGAGCTCGTCGTAGCCGTGCAGGAACGACTCGACGGTCTCGCCCGGGGCCCCCCAGATCAGCTCGGCGTAGCAGTCCATGCCCTCCGCGCCGAGCCAGGCGGACAGGTCGTGCCAGTCGTTGACCTTCATGTTGCGCCGGTTCATGGTCGCGATGGCGTCCGGGGCGAGCGACTGGAGGGCCAGCGTGAACGAGCTCTTGAGGCCGGCATCCTTCATCCGGTGCACGATCTCGTAGAACACCGCCGACTTGTTCTTCGCCCAGGACGTCTCGAACGCCCGCGGGAAGCCGTACCGGTCCCGGACCTCGATGAGGTCGGAGACGAACTCGACGTCGATCGGCAGCATCCCGAAGTTCGCATCGCACGCCACCACGGTGTGCACCTGCAGCTTCGCCAGCAGCTCCA
Organism: uncultured Actinomycetota bacterium; assembly: GCA_963803135.1. Lineage (GTDB taxonomy): Bacteria > Actinomycetota > Actinomycetes > Mycobacteriales > CADCTP01 > CADCTP01. The sequence continues at coordinate 962,702 of CAWDLH010000003.1, forward strand.
GCTCCTCCCGCAGCCGCGACCGGGAGAACGCGCGCACCCGCTGGCCCACCGCGCCGCCCCAGTAGCAGAACGAGCACTTGTACGGGCAGCCGCGGTTGGTCTCCATCAGCGCGACGTCGTACCGGAAGGCGCCGCCGGCGTCGGTCAGCTCGATGGCGTTGGTCAGCAGCGGGGAGGGGATGATGTCGAGGTCCTCCATCCGCGGCCGGGGCAGGTTGTCGACCGGGCCGGCCGGGGACCGCCAGGAGATGCCCGCGACGCCCGCCAGCTGGTCCGGCTCGCCGCCCGGGCGGTAGCGGCGCAGCAGTTCCTGGAAGGTCAGCTCGCCCTCGCCGTTGACGACGACGTCGACGTCCGGGAACAGCCGGAACACCCGGGCGCCCTGGTCCGAGACGTGGGTGCCGCCGAAGACGACCAGGCCGTCCGGGTTGAGCTGCTTGAAGGTCTCGGCGAGCGTGCCGAAGGCCCGGAAGTTCCAGCCCAGCACGGAGAACGCCAGCACGTCCGGCACCCCGCCGGCGAACAGGGCGTCGGCCATCTGCACGTGCGTGCAGCCGCCGCGGAAGTTGCTGATGCCGATGTCGACCCGCTCCCGCACCTCCGGGTCGGCCAGCGCCATCGCCTTGAGGTAGCCGGCGGCCAGCGGCATGGACTCCAGCGGCATGTCCCACACACCCTGCTGGACCAGCCGCACCACCAGTCGGCGCCGGCCGGTCGTCCCGGCCGCCGCCCCGTTCCCGGCGGCTGTCACCGGGTCAGGAGGCCAGTGCCGCGGCCAGCCCGGCGACCGTGGGTCGCTGCAGCAGGTCCGCCAGCGTCACCCGGGCGCCGCCGAGCCCGTCCGCGGTGTTGACCGCCTCGACCAGCCGCACGGCCGCCTCGACCGCCGTGCGCGGGTCGCCGAACAGGCTGTCGGCCACGCCGAGCGTGTCGTCGCCGCGCACGGACCGGACGAGCTCCAGCACGCGCTGCTCGAGCTCGGCCGGGGCCTTCCTGGCGCCCGGTCCGTCGGGACCCCCGGCGGTCAGCCCGGCCGGCCCGCCGTCGGCCTGCGCCGCCGGCAGGACCGGCGGGAACAGCGCGCGCAGCGACTCGATCCGGACGTCCGGGCGGCCGGCGACGGCCGCGATGACCTCGCGGTACGCCGCGAGGAACTCGTTGACGCTGCGGGTCGTGTACGCGCCGCCTGGGTTGTTGGCCTCCAGAACGATGCCGGGGCGGAACCCGTCCAGCCGCGTTCCCTCCTCCATGGCGAAGACCTGCAGGTCGCTGGCGGTCCCGATGCGGCTGCCGGCGCAGACGCTGACTTGCAGCTCGGGCGGCCACTCGGCCATCCGGCCGCGGGCGAACAGGGCGAACTGCACGCTGCCGCCGGCGAACGCCGCGTTGCGGCCGGCGGGCTCGCCCCGCTGCAGGAGGGAGCCGAGCATCACGCTCATCGGCACGCCCTGGTGCCGCAGGCTGGTCAGCACCCGGCTGCGGACGTCCGCGAGCAGCTCGGTGAAGGTCTGCCGGGGGTCGACCTCGCTGCGGACGAAGGTCTGCGACTCCAGCGCGCCGATCATCGTGCGGTGCTCGGGCCGGCTGCGATTCGCCGAGGGGCTCCTGATCAGGCAGCTGCGCCCGTCCGAGCGCAGGTGCAGGACGAGCTCGAGCGCTGCCAGCAGCACCATGTAGAGGCTGCACCGGTTGTCCCGCATCAGCTCGTGCACCCGGTCGGACAGCTCCGGCCCGAGCGCGACCTGCTGCCGTTCCGCGATCCCCTCGGGCACGGTGGTCATCGAGTAGCCGCCGTGCGATCGCTCGCTCGCGGGCCCGAAGACGGCGTCGAAGTCCAGCCGCTCGACGCCGGCCAGGACCTGCGACATCTCGGTCACGCCGGCCCCGTCGCCGCCGACCGCGCCGTGCTGGTAGCGGACGAACTCGGCGTACGGCGCGCGGTCCGGCAGCTCCGGCTCCCCGGCTTCCCGGCCGGCCTGGGCGTACCGGGCCGACAGCTCCTCCTCCAGCAGGATGAGCGATGCGGCGTCCGCGGCCAGGTGGTGGGTGGCGAAGAGCATGTAGTGCTCGGTCGGCGAGACCCGGACCAGAAGGCAGCGCGTCTGCGGACCCTTGGTGATGTCGATGAACTTGGTCCGCTCGAGGTCCATCAGCCGCTGCGCGTGCTCCACCCGGCCGTCCTCCGGCTCCGACGTCAGGTCGTGCCAGATCCAGCCCGGGTCGGGGTCGGGCGAGACCACCCGGCGCAGCTCGCCTCCGGTCACCACGTACGTGGTCCGCAGCGTCTCGTGAGCCTGGATGAGGTCGGCGATGCACCGCCGGAGCCGCTCGACGTCGAGCGGACCGGCGATGCGCCGCCCCAGGGTGGCGGTGGTGCGGGCGATCGAGCCCGGCGTGAGCCGGTCGACCAGCCACAGCCACTGCTCGTTCAGGGACAGCGAGGATGTCACAGTCGACCGCACCGTGGATGTCACCGTGATTTCTCCCTCCGGGACCCGGAACCGATGTGCCGGGGGCGCGGAGGAACCGGCGGTCCGCGCTGCCGCTCCGGTCCATTTATCGGCGAGCGTGACACTGTCCACAACCGTCGGCAGCTGCGCGGGACAACTGCGGACCGGCCGCAATTGAACAGCCCGTCGGGCGGCGTGCCGGGCGACCGGGCGCGTCCGGTTGACGGAGATGGACGGGGCGGTCCCCCGGCCGGCAGGGTGCTGCCGACGGCTGTGCCGATCCCGAGGTGCACTCAATGACAGTTCCGACCCTGCGACCCGGCGTCTTCGACCCGCTGGATCCGGCGTTCCTGGACGACCCGTACCCGGTCTACGCGCGGCTGCGCGCGGCCGGGCCGATCGTCCGTGACGGCGCGACCCAGTGGGTCGTGGCCCGGCACGAGCACGTGGCCGCCCTGCTGCGTGACCCGCGGCTGCGCAGCGAGTGGCCGGAGCCGTTCCAGCAGATGCGGGTGGGCGCCGGTGCCGGGAAGGACTTCCTGCTCCGGGTGCTGCTGCACCGCGAGGGTGCCGACCACGACGTCCTGCGCCGGCTGCTCAACGGGACGATGCACGCGACGCCGGGCGCCGAGCTGCGGGCCAGCGCGGCGCGGGCCACGGACGCCCGGCTGGAGCCGGCGCTGGCGACCGGGCGGCTGGACGTCATGACCGACCTCGCGCTGCCGGTGCCGGTCGCGGTGGCCTGCGACATGATCGGCATCCCGGCCGGGGACCGGCCCCTCGTCGAGGAGTGGGGCACCCGGATCATCAAGGCGTTCACGGTCATCCTGGCCGAGGACGACCGGCCGGCGGTGGACGGCGCGGTGCGGCAGCTGCGCGCCTACCTCGACGACAGGCTCCGCCAGCCGGCCGGCGGCGACAAGCTGTCCCGCATCGTCGCCGACCTGCAGTTCGCCGGAAAGTTCGACCTCCCGACGCTGGTGGACAATCTCATCTTCCTGCTGGTCAGCGGCTTCACCACCACGGTGCACGCGATCGCCACAGTCGGCTCGGCGCTGCTGCGCCACCCCGGCGTGTTCGGGGAACTGCGGGCTGACCGCTCATTGGTGCCGCGGGCCATCGAGGAGTTCATGCGCTGGGACGCGCCGATCCAGCACGTCTCCCGGTACGCCGCCGAGCGGGTCGAGGTCGCGGGCTCGACCATCCGGCCCGGGCGCGTCGTGCATCTGCTCATCGGCTCGGCGAACCACGACGAGCGCCGGTTCGCCGACCCGGAGCGGCTCGACATCCGCCGGGATCCCAACCCGCACCTCAGCTTCGGCGCCGGGCTGCACAGCTGCCTGGGTGCCGGGCTCGGCCGGCTGGAGGCCGCGGTGGTCCTGCACCGGCTGCTCGACCGGTTCGACCGGCTCGTCCCGGGCGGGGAGCTGGAGCGGCGGCCGCTGCAGGTGTTCCGCAGTTTCGCCCACCTGCCGGCCCTGGTGGACGCCGCGTGACCCGGGCAGCGCCGGCCGGCCGTCCGGCTCCGGACGAGCAGCGGAGGACCGAGGATGGCTGACGCCGGCTCTGCCGCCGCGCCGGCGGAGGAGGACGCCCGCCTGGGCTGGCGGTTCCTGGTGCGGCTGCGGCGCACGCTACTGCAGGAGATGTGGAGGGCCAGCCCGCCGGTGGCGACGCTGCTCATCGTGTCGATCATCGTGCCCGCCTTCCTCAGCGGCGGGTTCGTCATCGCCACGGGCGTCCTCGTCGACGCCGTGCAGAAGGTCGCGCGGGACGGGATGAGCTCCCCCGCCGGCCACACGGTCACGGTCGCCCTCGTCGTCGCCGGGATCCTCTACGCGCTGCAGATGGTGCTGCACCCGCTGGGCGCCGCCGCGGCCGACGTGCTGGGCCGCAAGCTGGAAGGCCGGATGCGGGGCATCGTGATGCGGTCGGTGCTCGCTCCCCCGGGAGTGGCCCACCTCGAACAGCCCGACGTCGCGGACCGGATCTCCATGGCCCAGGTGGTCGGCATCGGCGAGATCCGGCCCCGGGCGGCGGTGCAGGCGGTCAACAGCAAGTACAGCGACCAGCTGCAGGGGTTCGTCGCCGCGGCGCTGCTGTTCGGGTACGCCTGGTGGGCACCTCCGCTGTTCCTCGCCGGCTGGGCGTTCGTCCGGTACGCGTGGGTGAAGAGCCTGCGCAACTCGGTCCAGCTCAACGCCCTGCAGACCCGGTCGCTGCGGCGCAGCGGCTATTTCCGGGACCTGGTGCTGACCGCACCGGCGGCCAAGGAGACCCGGATCTTCGGTCTCGGCGGCTGGCTGGTCGACCGCTTCGTGCGGGAGTGGACCGGGGCGATGGCCGCGGTGTGGCAGGAGCGGCGGCGTGGCGGCGCGCGGCTGTGGATCTCGATCCTCCTGCTGGCCGGGATCCACTTCTCGGTCTTCATGCTGCTCGGCCGGCAGGCGGCCGCCGGGACCGTGTCGCTCGGCGCGCTCGCGGTCTACCTCCAGGCCATCCTCGGGCTCGAGGCCGCCGTGTCGTACGACCTCGACCACAAGATCGACAGCGGCTCCAGGCCGGTGCTCGCCGCGGTCGAGCTGGAGCGGGAGATGGCCGATCCGGCGTACGAGATGCCCGGCGACCGGCCGGCGGACGGCCTGCCCAGGCTCAGTATCCGGTTCGAGGGCGTCGGGTTCCGCTACCCCGGCGTGGCCCGTCCGGTCTTCACCGGCCTCGACCTCGAGATCCCGGTCGGCCGGTCATTGGCCATCGTCGGCGAGAACGGCGCCGGCAAGACCACGCTGACCAAGCTGCTGGCGCGGCTGTACGACCCGACCAGCGGCCGGATCACCGTCGACGGCATCGACCTGCGCACCCTGGACGCCGGCGGCTGGACCCGCCGGGTCGCCGCCATCTTCCAGGACTTCGTGCACTACCAGCTCAGCGCGGCCGACAACGTCGGCTTCGGTGCCGTGTCGCTGGCCGGGGACCCGGACGCGCTGAACCGGGCCGCCCGCGAGGCCGGCGCGCTCGACCTCGTGCAGAGCCTCCCGGACGGCTGGGAGACCGTGCTCTCGCGCGAGTTCGAGCACGGCACGGACCTCAGCGGCGGCCAGTGGCAGCGGGTGGCGCTGGCCCGCGCGCTGATGGCCCTGCACGGCGGCGCCGGCGTGCTCGTGCTCGACGAGCCGACGGCGCACCTCGACGCCCGGGCCGAGGCCAGGTTCTTCGACCGCTTCCTCGAGCTGACCGAGGGCCGGACGACCGTGGTGATCTCGCACCGGTTCTCCACCGTGCGCCGAGCCGACCGGATCGTCGTGCTCCGGGGCGGAGCCGTGGCCGAGCAGGGCACCCACGACGAGCTCATGGCCGCGGACGGCCACTACGCCAGGATGTTCCGGGTGCAGGCGGCGCGGTTCGCCGAGCCGGCAGCGAAGAGGTCGGGTGCCGATGTCTGACGGGCTGCGCGCCACCTGGCTCATCATCGTGCTCACCTTCCGCGCCGACCCCTGGCGCGCCGCCTGGCTGGTGGTGCGGTCACCCATCCAGATGTGCAGCGTGCTGGGCACCGCGTACGGGGTGAAGCTCATCGTGGACGCAGCAGCGGACCGGGACCCCTCGGCCGTGCTCAACGGTGCCGCGCTGCTGGTCGCGGTGCAGCTCGTGGGCACCCTGGCCGGGGTGGGCAGCCTGGCCGCGAGGGCCATGGTGATCGAGAAGACCAGCCTGCTCATCGACCGCCGGCTGATGGAGGCCGCGGTCGACGTGCCGGGCCTCGGCCTGTACGAGACCCCCCGGCACCGCGACCAGCTCGAGCTGCTGCGGCTGCGCCGGGGCGAGCTCGGCGAGGTGCTCGACTCGGTCAGCCACAACGCCGGCATGGTGCTGCTCACCGGGGGTTCGGTGCTGCTGCTGGCCGAGATCGACCCGCTGCTGCTGCTGCTGCCGCTGGCGGCGCTGCCGTCGCTGGCGATCTCGCCGACGATCGAGCGGATGCGGGTGCACGCGCAGGAGCGGACCGTCGCCTCGCTGCGCACGGCCGGGCACCTGTTCGAGCTCGCGACCGGCGCGGCCGGCGGCAAGGAGGTGCGCCACTTCGGGCTGCAGGACGTGCTGCAGCAGCGGCACCGGCAGGCCTGGGACGACGCGGACCGGCAGCAGGACGCCGCGGTGTGGAAGGGCGGCCTCATGGCGGCCGGCGGCTGGCTCGTCTTCGCCGTCGCGTACGTCGGGGCGATCGGCCTGGTGGCCCTGCAAGCCACCCGCGGCCAGGCGACACCCGGCGACGTGCTGCTGGCCGTCCAGCTCGCCGCCGGGGTCAACCGTTTCGTGCAGGGCATCGTGTTCATGGCCGGCTGGCTGGTGGGCCAGATCCTCACCGCCGGACGGGTGGTCTGGCTCGCGGACTACGCCCGCTCGGTCCGGCCGGCCACGGCGCACCCCAGACCGGTGCCCGACCGGCTGCGGCACGGGATCACCTTCGAGAACGTGACCTTCCGCTACCCGGACGCCGACACCGACGTGCTGCGGGGCCTGTCGGTGCACCTGCCGGCCGGCGCCACGGTCGCGGTCATCGGCGAGAACGGGGCCGGCAAGTCCACCCTCATCAAGCTCCTCGCCGGGCTGTACGAACCGATCGGCGGCCGGATCCTCGTCGACGGCGTCGACCTGCGGGAGTTCGACCTCGCCGAGTGGCGCGAGCGGTGGGCCGCCGGCTTCCAGGACTTCGTGCGCTTCGAGCTGCTCGCCGGCGAGACCGTCGGCGTGGGGGACCTGCCGCATCTCGCGGACGAGGCGGCGATCGGCTCGGCGCTGGACCGGGCCGCCGCCGCGAGCGTGGTCACCGCGCTGCCGGCGGGCACGGGCACGCCGCTCGGGCGGACCTTCGACGAGGGGATCGAGCTGTCCGGCGGACAGTGGCAGAAGCTGGCGCTCGGCCGGGCGATGATGCGGGAGGCGCCGATGATGCTCGTGCTCGACGAGCCCACGGCCAGCCTCGACGCGCTGACCGAGCACGAGCTGTTCGTCCGGTACGCGGCCCGGGCGCAGCTGGCCGCCGAACGCACCGGCGCGGTGACCGTCCTGGTGTCCCACCGCTTCTCCACGGTGCAGATGGCCGACCTCCTCCTCGTCCTCGACTCCGGACGGCTGCTCGAGGCGGGCAGCCACGCGGAGCTGATGGCCACCCAGGGGCTCTACGCGGAGCTCTACGAGCTGCAGGCGAAGGCGTACCGATGACCGGGCTGCACGGCTGTCGACCCCGCACCCGCCTTCCTAGACTCGGGTGCGCGCCGGGATACCGCCGGCCGGCTCCGGCCACCGACAGCCGGGCCCGCTCTGTCCCGAGGTCCGCCGGATCCGGGCGGACCGAGTCGTGGGGAGTCCTCCCGTGAGTGCTGCGCCGGACGTCCGCCGCCCCGTCGTTCGCGTCGACGACGTGGCCGACCTCATCACCCCGATGGCGGTGCGGGTGGCCGCGACGCTGCGGCTGGCCGAACACGTGGCGGACGGCGTCGACACCGTGGCCGACCTCGCCGCGAAGACCGACACGCACCCGCCCGCTCTCGACGCCCTCGTGCGCCACCTGGTGGCCGCCGGCGTCCTCGCCATGACCGACGGCGGCGCTTTGCGGCTGACCACGCTCGGACGGCAGCTGCGGATCGCGCAGGACTTCCTCGACACGGAGCACTCGGTCGGGCGCTCCGAGCTGTCGGTGGTCCAGCTGCTGCACTCCGTCCGGACCGGACAGGCCGCCTATCCGGTCCACTTCGGACGGTCCTTCTGGGAGGACCTCGCGGCCGACCCTGCTGTGAAGGCGTCCTTCGACGACATGACCGACCGGCACCTGGAGACCGAGCTTGACCCGCTGACCGCCGCGGTCGACTGGGCCGCCGCCGGCCACGTCAACGACCTCGGTGCCGGCAACGCGGCGTTGCTGGTCCACCTGCTCTCCAGGTACGAGGGGCTGACCGGCGCGGTGCTGGAGCTGCCAGGGACCGCCGCGGTCGCCGAGCAGTCCTTCGCCGAGGCCGGGCTGTCCGGGCGGGCCACGGTCGTGCGGGGCAGCTTCTTCGAGTCGCTGGGCCACCTGCCGGCCGGCACGTTCGTGCTCAGTTCCGTCCTGCACGACTGGAACGACGAGGACACCGAGGCGATCCTGCGCCGGGTCGCCGAAGCGCTCCGGCCCGGCCGGCGGCTGCTGGTGATCGACTCCTTCACCGAGGACGGCCACCACGACACCACGATGGACCTGCGCATGTTGGCGCTGTTCGGCGGCCGGCAGCGCACCGTCGCGGACCTGACCGACATCGCCCGGCGCGCCGGGCTGCGCGTCGAGGCGGCCAGGCGGCTGCGGGTCAAATGGCTCATCGAGCTGGCGCCCACCCGACCCGAGGTGCCCGACCGGCACCGGACCACGTCCGAGACCCACGCCGACCGACGAGGGGAACAGCGATGACCACGGTGAGCTCTGGACAGATCGACAAGGACGCCGGCGTCGACCGGCTGTACTCGGTCATCAACGAGGTGCTGGGAGTCCAGGTCGACCCGGCCACGCATTTCCTCGACCTCGGTGGCGACTCGATGGACGCGGTGATCATCGCCGACATGATGGTCGAGGAGTTCGGCGTCGGGCCCGAGCTCGACTCGTTCTTCGTGTCGGACACGGTGGCCGAGCTGGCCGACAAGTGGTGGACCGCGTTCTCCGCCCCCGCGGCCTGACGATGGCCGGGTCGGGCGTGCCGCGGCGGGAGGAGTTCCGATGACGATGGTGCAGGGCCTGCGGGCGGCGGAGTGGCCCGCGACGCCGATCCAGCGCTGGATGGCGGCCCACGAGGAGGCCAACCCGGACAGCGGCCACTATGTGCTGCCGTTCACCTGGACGGTGCCGGGGCAGGTCGACCGGCCGGCGTTCACCGCGGCGTTCCGGGAGATCTGCGACCGGTACCCGGTGCTGCGCGGTGCGCTCCGGCGCCAGGACGGCGGCGGCTGGGTGCAGCAGGTCCTGCCGCACTCCGAGGTCGTGGTCGACCTGCTCGACGGGAGGACGGCGGCGGCCGGGGAGGCCCGCCAGCGACTGCTCCAGGACAGCTACGACCGCTATTGCCGGGCTCCGTTCTGCCTGAGCGAGCAGCCGCCCATCCGCGTCCAGGTGATCCAGCTGGAGCAGGAGTTCCTCGTCTTCGGCGCCTACCACCAGGCCGTCTGCGACATCGAGTCGATGGCCGTGTTCACCGACCAGCTCTGGGAGCTCTACTTCGCCGCGACCGAGGGACGGCCGCCGCAGCTGCCCGAGCCGGCGGTGGACTTCTCCGAGTACGCCCGGCGGGCCGCGGCGTCGGCCGACCGGCAGCTCGCGGACAACCTGCCGTACTGGCGCGACCAGCTCCGCGACGTGCCGCTGCGCTGCCCGCTGCCGGTCGACCACCCGGACGCGTCGGCCGAGCCGGCCGGGCCGACGACGTACATCAAGATCGGTCGGCAGCCGGCCGCGCTGGCCGCGCACGCGGTCGCCACGGCCAACAAGTGCAGCGAGAACACGGTGCTGGTCTCGGCCTTCGCGCTCGCGCTGGCCCGGCGCGCCGGCCAGCGCTCGGTGGTCGTCGCGAGCCCGTTCTCCCAGCGCCGGTCGGCCGACCTGTTCGGGGTCGTCGGACCGCTGACCGAGCTGACGTGGATGCGCGTCGACGTGCCGGACGGGCACGACCTGGCCGCCATCCTGCCGACGACGTTCCGCAGCATCCTCGGGGCGCTGGCCCGCCCGTGCCCGATCGACGTCGTGGCCCGGGAGCTCGGGGTGCGTCCCGGCGGCACGGAAGGTCCCGTCCTGCAGACCCAGTACTTCCCGCCGGAGCGGGTGGCGATCCCGGAGTGGATCACGCAGAGCGTGCGGGTGAAGGACGTCATGCCGGTGCACCTGCTGACCGGCCCGCTGCAGAGCCCGTTCTGGTTCGACCTGACGATCGCGGGCGAGCGCCGGCAGGAGGACACCGACTTCAGCCTCACCTACCGCACCGACCTGTTCCGGCCGGAGACGGCGCAGGGGATCGCCGACGACATCGAAGCCGCGATCATGCGGGCCGCCGGGGAGCTGACGTGAGCGAGCCCGAGCCGCCGGTGCCGGGCCGGGCGGTGAGTGCGGTCGTCACCCACACCGGCCGGCCGGCGTGGCAGATCAACGGCCATGCCGCGGTGAAGTCGCTCAGCCGGGACCCCCGACTGTCCGATGTGGACCCCAACCTGCCGAGCCGCCGGCTCGGCGAGCACGACTCCGCGCAGACCAGGGACCGGCGGGAGCAGGAGGACAGCCTCGGCTGGTCCCGGGTGCTCCGGAAGGCGTTCTCGGCCGAGCGGATCGAAGGGCTGCGGCCGGGGATCGCGGCGTTCGTGGACGGGCTGCTCGACGAGCTGGCCGCCGGGCGCCGGCCGCCGGACCTGCACAGCCAGCTGTCCGTGCCGGTGGTCACCTACGTCACTTGCTCGCTGCTCGATGTCCCCTTCGAGGACGGCGCGCGGTTCCGCGGCTGGTGGGACGCCGTGAAGACCGGCGACCGCGCAGCCGCGAACGCCGGTCAGGCGGCGATGGTCCGCTACGTCCGCGAGCTCATGCGCAGCCGCCGGGGCGACGGGGACGGCTTCGTCGGGACGCTGCTGTCCTCGGACGGGATGAGCCCGTCCTACCCGGACCGGGCGGTCAAGTTCCTCACCAGCCTGGTCAGCAAGGGCCGCGAGACGCCCACGAACGCGCTGGACTGGACGTTCGTGCTGCTGCTGCGGGACCCGTCCGGCTACGCCGCGGTGGCCCGCGACCCCGAGCTGGTGGACCCGGCGGTCGAGGAGGTGCTGCGGCTGTTCCCGGTCATCTCCGGCAAGATCCAGGGGCCGGAAGGCATCCGGCGCTTCGCGCTCACCGACTTCCGCCAGGACGTCGAGGACCTCAGGCGCGGGGACCTGGTGCTGCTCAACGTCGTCGGAGCCAACATGGACACGGGCGTGTTCCCGGCGCCGGAGGAGTTCCACCTCGGGCGCACCCCCAACCCCCACCTCACCTTCGGCTACGGTCCGCACTCCTGCCCGGCCGCGCGGCTGGCCCGGATCGAGCTCCAGGTCGCCCTCGGGGCCCTGGTGCGCAGGTTCCCGACGCTGCGGCTCGCGGTCGACACCGGCGACCTGCGCTACAAGGAGCGGCCCACCAGCGAGGGCTTCGAGGAGCTCCCGGTCACCTGGTGACCGCCGCCACCCATCGACCCCAGGACAGGAGGCTTGCGGCATGGCGACCGAGGAGGACGTCCGGCAGGTGATCGCATCGCTGCCGGACACGTCCGAGGTGCTCTCCGCCGGAGTGCCGTACTTCCGGGTGGGCCGGCGCGGCTTCGCCAAGCTGCGCCGCGACCCCGACGTGCTCGTGGTGCACACGGCCGACCTCGAGGACAAGGCCCGGCTGATCCGCGCCGACCCGGGCAAGTACTTCTCCACCGCGCACTACGACGGCGAGGCCGCGGTCCTGGTCCGGCTCGACGCGGTCACGGTCGACGAGCTGCGGACGCTGCTGACCTCGTCCTGGCAGCTGCGGGTGACCGGTGCCCAGCGGGACTCCGCCGACCGGACCGGGGTCCTCACCGAGATCAACGTCAAGGAGCGGGAGTGAGCGGCAACGGGGTCCGGCCATACGGCCTGCCGGCCGGCGGCGGCTGGACGTACGACTTCGGCGTCGACTTCGTGGTGAAGGTGGGTGAGCTCGGCCAGGGGCGGCGGCTGGCGGTGGTCGAGTATTCGTCCAGCCCGGGGGAGGAGCCGCCGGACCACACCCACGACACCGAGGACGAGATGTTCTACGTGCTCTCGGGGAAGCTGACCTTCCGCTGCGACGGCGACACCTTCGAGCTCGGCGACGGCGGCTTCGTCTTCCTGCCGCGCGGTCTCGAGCACGGCTACCGGATCCGCGACGGGGAGGAGGCGCACCTGCTCGCCATCACCGCACCGGCGCCCGCGGACGGCGCCCGGCCGGGCTGGGGCGGGTTCATCGCCGACCTCGAGCGGGACGGTGAGCCGGCGCCGCCCGGGCCGGGCTGACCCGCGCCGCCGAGGACCGTCCTCGTGCCGCCGGACGTGAGCGTCGTCGTGCCGGTGCACGACGCGATGCCGTACCTGACGACCTGCCTCGCCTCGGTCCGGGAACAGACGCTGGGCGCCGAGCGGGTGGAGGTGGTGGCCGTCGACGACGGCTCCACCGACGGGTCCGGCGATCAGCTCGACCTGCTGGCGCGCCGCTGGCCCGGTCTCCGGGTCGTGCACCGGCCCGCCTCGGGCGGCCCCAGCCGCCCCCGCAACGTGGGGCTCGGTCTGGCCACCGGGCGCTTCGTCTTCTTTCTCGACGCCGACGACTACCTCGGGGCCGACGCCCTGGCCCGGATGGTGGTGCTGGCCGACGACAGCGGTGCCGCGCTCGTCACCTGCCGGCGGCGCGGGGTAGGCGGCCGCTCCGAGCACGCCGCCGTGGGCGCCGGACCCCGGCACGACGGCGTCGACGGCAGCGCGTACGAGGCGGCGTCGCTGCGCGCCCGGGCGGGCGACCGGGTGGCGCTGCTGACCGCCGTGGCCGACTGCAAGCACCTGTTCCGCAGGGACCGGGTCGAGCGGCTCGGCCTGCGCTTCGACGAGTCACTGCGCTGGGGCGAGGACACCGTCTTCTCGGCCGCGTACGTCACCGGCGCCACCGTGCGGATGGTGGACGACTACGACTGCTACTACGAGCGGCTGCGCGAGGACGGCGGCAACCTCACCGCCCGGCTGGCCGGCTCGCCGGAGCACCTCGCCTCGATCGAGCTCGGGCTGCGGCTGCAGGAGGGGATGCCGGAGCTGCGCTGGCGGCGCGAGCAGCACCTCCGCGACGCGCTCGTCGACCTCACCGAGCAGATCCTGGGCCGCGGCTTCGCCAACCGGGCGGCCGGCGAGCGCAGGGAGCTGGTGGACGCCGCCCGGCGGATGCTCGAGCGGTGGCAGACCCCGCGGTCGGTGGCCCGGCTGCCCGCCCTCGGCCGGGTGAAGATCGAGCTCGTGCGGCGGGGCCTGGAGCCCGAGCTGTGCGTGCTCGTCCGGGCGGCGGCCGGGGAGCGCGGCAGGGACGTGGTGAGCGGCGGGCGGGTGTACGCGGCGTACCCGTTCTTCCGGGACGCCCGGGTCGGCGTGCCGGACGAGTGCTTCGACGTCACGGCCGAGCTGACCGTGCACCACCACCTCGACGAGCTGCGCTGGGACGGCCCGCGGCTGCGGTTGGCCGGGCACGCGTACGTCGAGCACGTCGACACCGACCGGGTCGGCACCGAGCTGGTGCTGCGGGACCGGCTCGGCCGCGACGAGCGGCGCTGCCCGGTCCGACCGGTGCCGACGCCCGGCCTGTCCGGCGGTGACGGACCCGTCCGCTACGACTACGGCCGGGCCGGCTTCGAGGTCGACGTCGACGTGTCCGACGTCGCCGGCGCCCGGCTGTCCCGCGGCCGGTGGGCGGTCATGATCGCGGCGGGCTCCCGGGGGGTGCTCCGGGAGGTGCCGCTGGGCGGCAACCGTGGTGACGGGGTCGGTGACCGGGCGTCGTGCTGGGGGCCGCCGCCCGGTTCGGCCACCGCCTCCTTCGGCCGCTTCGGCACCCTGACCCTCGAGGTCGGCGGGTGACCGGCCCGGCGACCGGCGGGCCGGTCCGCGCCGGGTTCGGCGCCGGGACCGGCAGTCCCTAGGCTGCGGTCATGGCGGTGGACGAGGAGGACGTGCGCCGGGTGGCGCTGTCGCTGCCGGAGACAGCGGAGAAGCCGTACAACCGGTTGCCCGGCTTCCGGGTCCGCCGGCAGGTGTTCGCCCGCGTGCACGAGCAGCCCGGCGTGATCATGGTCGGCTGCTCCGACCTCGGCGAGAAGGAGAGCCTGATCGCGGCCGAGCCGGACAAGTACTTCACGACGAAGCACTACGACGGCTACCCGGCCGTGCTGGTCCGGCTGGCGGAGATCGACCTCGCCGAGCTGACCGAGTTGCTCACCGAGTCGTGGCGGCTGGCTGCGCCCGCGCGGCTGCGGGCGCAGTTCGACGAGCAGCACCCGCCCGCCGGCTGAGGGTCACGCCGGACCGTCAGCCGCGCCCGTCGGCCTCGGCCAGCACCGGCTGTGCCGCCCACGCCGCCGGGTCGTCGCGGTCCGGCGGGGCCGCCGCCACCCACCGGTACCAGGCCGGGGTCCGCACGTCGGTCCGCCGGTCGAGCGCCGCCAGCGCCCGGCCGTGCAGCCGCACCGGGTCCTCCCCGGGCGGCCCCAGCAGGTAGCCCACCAGCCGGTGCAGCCCGGACCCGGCGGGCTCCGCGACGACCGCGCCGGCCGGGCCGGCGACCTCCCGCCACAGCCGGCGGACCGCGTCCAGGTCGACCCAGCCGTCCTCGAGCCGCACCCAGGACGGGCCCCGGACGACCGGCGTCACCGCGCTGACCCGGGCGAGGTCGTCCGCCGCCACGTCGCCGTCGACGGCCGCGGCGAACAGCAGCCGCTCCATGCCGCCGAGCAGGTCGGCCACCGCCTGCCGGGGGATGTAGCGGGTGTCGCAGGACAGCATGAGCGGCAGCCCAGCGCCGTGCTGGACGGTGAGCAGGAAGCGGACGTCCTTGCGGGTCACCTTCGCCTGCCAGGCCTGGTCCCAGCCCGGCCAGGTCGCCGGGTCCGCGAGCGCGGCGCCGGGGACGAACTCCGGCACGGCCGCGGCGTCGGCCGCGGCCGGCTCGTCCAGCGCCACCTGCCCGGTCTGCATGTCGTTGACGTACGCGGCGAGGTCGAGAACGGCGCCGCGCAGCCGCTCGACCTCGGCCCGTTCGGCCCGCACAGCGTCGGGGTCGCAGTAGCCGTGCCGGTGGCCGGCGCTGGTCGCCCTGGCGGCCTCCTGGGCGATCTCCGCCATCGACCGGCCGGCCAGGTCGAGGTGCAGCAGGCCCTCGGAGATGAGCGTACCCAGCATCAGCCGGCGGTTCCGGTCGGCCCGGTTCCCGGCGAACATCTGCAGCACCACCGCGCGGTGCCCGGTGTAGCAGCCGATGGCGGCAGCCAGCGCGCCGAGCACCAGCGCGCCGCCGGTCACCCGCCAGCGGCGCCGCAGCACCCGGGCGGCCCACGCCAGGGGCGCCGAGTCCATCTCCGCCAGGACGTAGCGCATCTCGTCCGGCGGCGGCGCCGGCAGGTCGAACATCGACGGCGGAGCCGCCCGCAGCGCGTCCCGCCAGTAGCGCATGGCCTCCGCGTTGACCGCCTGCCCGGCCGCGGACTGCTCGAAGGTCACCTCGTCGCGGGTCTGCCAGCGTCCCGGCTGCTGCTCGCCGGCCGCCGCGGCCATCAGCTCCTGCACCAGGAAGTCCAGGCTCTGCACGTCCATGGACAGCCGGTAGTGGCCGGCCACCAGGACGACCGGAGTTCCGTGGACGAGCACCACCGCGAGCCTGACCGGCCACTCGGTGCCGTCCCAGAGCTCCTCCGACATCTGCCCGGCGACCTCCTCGCCGAAGGCCCACGGATCCTCCTCGCCGGCGTCGAAGACGCGGACCGACAGCTCGCCGGAGCCCTGCACCTCCTGCGTGAGCAGCTCGCCGCCGGTGGCGCGCAGCACAGTGCGCAGCGCGTCGTGCCGGGCGATCGCCGCCGCCAGCAGGTCGAGCAGCGTCTCCAGCGAGACGCCCTCGGGCACGTCGAGGGTCTTGGCGTTGGCGAACCGGGCCGGCCGGCCGTCGGTGGGGCCGTGCCACTGCCAGATCGACTTCTGCGCCCACGTCGGCGGCAACGACGCCTCGGTCCCCCCGGTCACCTGCAGGCTCAGGGTCTTGATCGGCTCCAGCACGCGCTCCCACCCGTCCGCACCGGCGGCCCCGGGGCCGCCGCGCTCGTCACCTGAGGACCCGGAACCTGACGTGGGTCGCCGCCGCGGCCTGGATGCTCCTGGTCTGCTGAAGGTCGAGCCGGCCGACTCCGTCGAAGAGCCGGACGCCGCCGCCGAGCACCATCGGCGCCAGGTGGAGCTGGATCTCGTCCACCAGGCCGGCGCGGAGGAACTCCTGCGAGACCGCCGCGCCGTGGGACGCCATGAACCGGTCGCCGGCGGCGTCGCCGGCCAGCCGCACGGCTTCCTCCAGGCCGCCGGTGACGAACGTGAAGGAGCGCGACCTCGGCACCTCCTCCGGCGGCCTGCGGGTGAGGACGAAGACCGGCACGTCCGCCGGCCAGTCGACGTCCTCGCCCGCATCCTCGAAGTCGTCGAACGACCGCCGGCCCATCACCACCGCGCCGATGCTGCGCATCAGCTCGTCGAGGACCTCGCGGTCGGCGTCGCCGAAACCGTCGTGGAGCCAGTCGAACAGGCGCTCGCCGTTCTCGCCGAGCGGCCGGTCGCGATCGGCGTTCGGACCGACCATGTAGCCGTCGACGGACATGGACACGTCGAGCAGGACTCCGGCCATGACTGCTCCTTGCGGTCGATGACTCGGTCGACTGCATCGTAGGGTTCCGCCGAGCGGCCACCAACGCGCTCGATCGCACGCGCCGGGCCGGCGGTGTCCCGGCGCAGAGCCCGCAGGGCCTGCAGTTCCGTTCCCGGTGCCGCCCTCGCCGGCGGGATTTCACCCGTGGACACCGCGGACCCCCGCGACCCACGCTTCGCCCACAGCGAAGGAGGCGGGTCGGTGGGACGGTCGATCGAGCGCATCGAGACGCCCGCGGGCGACCCAGCGTGGCACGTCGTCCGGTACTCCGCCGTGAAGGGCCTGCTGGCCGACCGCGGATCGGCCGCGGCCACCCGGAGCCGCACGGGCCGCGCGGTACTCGGCGGACCCGTTCGCCGGGCGGCCGGCGACCAGCGCAGCGAGCGAGTACGCGGAGCACGCCGGTGGCGTAAGGCGATGAACAAGGTGTTCTCGCCCGGTGCGCTGGAGCGGATGACGCCGACGGTCCGCGAGTGCGCCCGCCACGCCGCCGACGAGATGGCGGCGCTGCCCGGCACGGCCGACTCGAAGCAGCTTCTCGGTGCCGCTGGCGTCCCGGGTCATGTGCGTCCTGCTCGGGGTGCCGACCTCGGACGTGAGCCGGTTCCGGCACTGGACCGAGGAGGGCGCGCAGGCGGCCGACACGGACCGGTCGATGAACGGGATGAAGCTGCTCATGGCGTACGCGGCCGAGCTGTCCCGGAAGCGGCGCGGCGCGCCCGGCGACGACCCCGTCTCGGTGCTCGTCGGACGTCGACGACGCCAAGCAGCACCAGGGCCGGGTGGTGAAGCTGCTGGCGGGTATGTTGGCTTTCGGCCGGGAGACGCCGGCGTCGGTCATCGACCGCGGGGCGCTGCTGCTGCTGACCCACCCCGACCAGCGGGCCCGCGTCGCAGGAGGACCTCTCCCGGGTGCCCAGAGCGGTCGAGGAGGTGCTGCGGCTGTTCAAGCCGCACGCGGCGACCGAGGCGGGCTGCTGCGCTACGCCCACACCGACATCGCCGTCGGGGACGTCACGCTGCGGGCCGGCGACATGGTGCTGCTCGACGTGATGGCGGCCAACCGGGATCCGACGTCTTCCCGGACCCCGAGCGGTTCGACGTCGACCGCGAGCCGAACCCCCATCTCACATTCGGCCCGGCTCGTTCATGTGCAATTTCACGAAACTCGGGCGGACCGAGATCTCGGTGGGGCTGGCGACCCTTCTCGACCGATTCCCCACCCTCCGGCTCGCCGAGGAGCCGGACCGCCTGCAGCGGAAGGCACATCTACGCACCGGCGGACTCGAGCGGCTGCCGGTCGCCTGGTGAACCCGGCCGGCAGGAGCCGGGCCGGGGCGGGGGCGGGGCGGGTTCTCGGCCGAGTGCGGACCTGCCGCAGTTGAACGCGGGCGGCGTCCGGCCGGGCGGCTCGACCTCGCGTGAAAGCTGGCCGCAGTCGTCAAGGAGCGACGCGGTTGACGTGCGGACGGGCGTACCGATTCCATCCACAGCAGGGAATTCCGGCCGGAACAGGGTCCGGAGAATTCGCCTCCCGATTTCCCCGAAGGAGCTGGTCCGTGAGCGGACGCGCCGAAATGCTCGCCACGAAGCTCGACCGGGAGATGTTCGGCATGGCCGACTTCGTCTCCGGCCTGGACGAGTCACAACTGTCCGCAGCCTGCGGCGACCCGATGGGCGCCACCGTGGCGCACGTGCTGCGGCACCTGCGGGAGGGGACGGACCAGGTCCTGGGCTGGGCGGCGACAGTGTCGGGCGGGCAGGCCGCGGCGGGCGCCGGCGGCCCGGGCTCCGGTCACGACCATGCCGGTCACGACCATGCCGGTCACGACCATGCCGGTCACGACCATGCCGGTCACGACCATGCCGGTCACGACCATGCCGGTCACGACCATGCCGGTCACGACCATGCCGGTCACGACCATGCCGGCGTAGGGGACGCGGCCGAGACCGCGGCCGCGCTGCGGGCGGGTGCCACCACGCTGGGCGCCGTGATCCGCGGCCTGTCGGACGAGCAGCTCGACCACGTCCCGCCGCCGAGCCCCGGCCTGGCCGACGGCGCGACGCCGCTGCACGCGATCATCGCCTTCATCGCCGCGGACGTGGCCGGCCACCGCGCCCACCTGGACCGGGCGGTCGCCGCGCAGCGGGTCTCCCAGGACGTGAGGTGACCGACCTCGCCGACCTTCCGGCCAGGCTGGCCGCGGCCGAGGACCCGTACCCGCTCTACGACGAGCTGCGGACCCGCGGGCGGGTGCTCTGGGTCGAGCAGCTCGGCCGCTGGCTCGTCACGGGCCACCGGGAGACGCTCGCCCTGCTCGGCGACCCCCGGATGTCCTCCGACCGCCGGAACTCCGCGGAACCGTCCCCGCCACCCGGTCCGGACGACTACCGCCCCGGCGGCCTGCCGTTCGTCGACCCACCCGAGCACACCAGGCTGCGCTCGCTGGTGCACCAGGCCTTCACCGCCCGGGCGGTGGAGCGGCTGCGACCGACCGTGCAGCGGCTCGCGGCCGACCTGCTCGCCGCCGCGGCCGAGCGCGAGCAGGTCGACCTCGTCGCCGACGTGGCCGGGCCGCTGCCCGCGACCGTCCTCGCCGAGCTGCTCGGCATCCCGGTCTCGGAGCAGGAGCTGTTCCGGGCCTGGGCGACCCGGATCATCGAGACGATCGACCCGGTCAGCCACCACATGGTCGGTGGCGACGGCCGGGACGCCCGGCTGGCGATGACCGCCTACCTCGCCGACGTCATTGCCGAGCGCCGGCGGCGCCCGGCGGCGGACCTCATCAGCGGGATGATCCAGGCGGAGGAGCGCGGGCAGCGGCTGACCTCCGACGAGCTCCTGGAGATGTGCCTGCTGCTGGCCGTCGTCGGCATCGAGACGACCACGAACCTCATCGGCAACGGCGTCAGCGGCCTGCTGGACCACCCGGCGGAGCTCGCGCGGCTGCGGGCGGACCCCGGGCTGGCGCGCACAGCGGTGGAGGAGCTGGCGCGCTACGACGCGCCGGTCCAGCTGGCCGGCCGGATCGCCGTGGCGGACGTCGAGGTCGGCGGCCGGCTGCTGCGGGCCGGCCAGGTCTGCGGGCTCGTGCTCGGCGCCGCCAACCGGGACCCGGCGGCGTTCCCGGACCCGGGCCGGCTCGACCTCGGCCGGCATCCGAACAACCACGTCGCCTTCGGTCGCGGCATCCACTTCTGCCTCGGCGCGCCGCTGGCCCGGCTCGAGGCGGCCGTCGTGCTCACGGCCGTGGTGACCGGCTACCCGGCGCTGCGGCGGGCCGGCGCGCCGACCCGCCGCCAGAACGTGCACGTGCGCGGGTTCGCGTCGTTGCCGGTCGCGCTCGGTCTGCCCGTACCGGTCGGCGGTCGCCGGTGACCCTGTCCGCGCTGCTCGACCAGCTGGCCGGCGCCGGCGTCCGGATCCGGATGGCCGGCCCGGACCGGCTGGAGGTCTCCGCCCCCCGCGGGGCGCTGACCGGCGAGCTGCGACAGCTCATCGCCCAGCACAAGCCGGAGCTGGTGGACTGGCTGGCACGCGTCCCGGGCTCCCCGGACGAGGCCGCGGTGCCGCAGGTCCGGCCCGCGCCGCAGGATGCCCGGCTCCCGTTCCCGCCGTCGGACCTGCAGGTCTCCTTCCTGGTGGGCAGCCACGGCGGGCTGGAGCTGACCGTCCGCCCGCATCAGTACTACGAGTGGGACCTCGCCGACCTCGACCCCGGGCGCTGGGCGGGGGCGCTGAACGCGGCGCTGCACCGGCAGCGGGCCAACATCGTGGTGGTGCGCGAGGACCTGCAGCTGCAGGCGGTCGACGACCCCGGCCCGGTGCCGGTCCCGGTCCTCGACCTGCGGGGCCTGCCGGAGGCCGACGCGCGGGCCGAGCTGGAGCGGGTGCGGGCCGAGATGAGCGGCGGCGAGCTCCCGCTCGACCGCTGGCCCTGGCTCGAGGCCCGGATCACCCGGTACGGGGACGACCGGGTGCGGCTGCACTACAACCACAACAACTTCTTCGTCGACGGTGTCAGCCTCGGCCGGCTGCTGGCCGACGTCCGGCACGGCTACGAGCACCCGGACGAGCCGCTGCCGCCGGTGCATCTGACGTACCGGGACTGCGTGCTCGCGCTGGCCGACCTCGAGGCCTCGCCGGAGGGCCGGGCGGCGGAGCGCTACTGGCGGGACCGGCTGCCCGGCCTTCCCGTGGCGCCGGAGCTGCCGCGCACCGCGAGCGACGCCCGCGGCCGCTCGGAGCTGGAGCGCCGCGAGCAGGTGCTGCCCCGGCACAGCTGGGACGCGGTCAAGCGCCGCGCGGCCGACCGCGGCCTCACCCCGACCGCCGCCGCGTTCGCCGCCTACGCCGAGGTCGTCGCGTACTGGAGCGGCTCCCGGCACTTCCTGCTCAACATGATGGTCACCCACCGGATCCCGATGCACCCGCAGATCCGGGAGCTGTTCGGCAACTTCGCCGCGCTCTACCCGCTGGAGGTGGACTGGCGGCCGGACGAGCCGTTCGCCGACCGGGTGAGCCGGCTGTCGGCCCGGGTCATGGCCGACCTCGCGCAGACCTCGTGGAGCGGGACGAAGGTGCTGCAGGCGCTCAACCAGGTGCGCGGCACCCCGGGCGTGGCCGTCTGCCCGTACGTGGTTGGCAGCGGGCTGTTCATGGGGTCCCTCGACCGGCCGGACTTCAGCCGGCTGGAGACCCCGCAGGTCGTGCTGGACTGCCAGTTCTGGGAGCAGGCCGACGGCAGCCTGTGGCTGGTCTGGGACCTCGTCGAGGCCCTGTTCCCGGACGGCGTGGCCGGTGCGATGCAGGACGCGTTCCGGTCGCTGCTGGAGCGGCTCGCCGCCGGCGACGCCGCCTGGGAGGCCCGCACGCCCGAGCTGCTGCCAGCCGGGCAAGCCGAGCAGCGGCGCCGGCTCAACGCCGTGACCGCGCCGGTACCGGACGGGCTGCTGCACGACGGGTTGGCGGGGCGGGCGGCCGAGCGGCCGGACCGGCCCTGCGTCGTGGCCGCGGACCGCACGCTCGACTACGGCGAGACGGCGCGGCGGTCGGCGGCGCTGGCCGGGCTGCTGCGCGACCGCGGCATGACCCCGGGCGACCTGGTCGCCGTCGTGCTGCCGAAGGGCTGGGAGCAGGTCGTCGCCGTGTTCGCGGTCCTCGCCGCGGGCGGCGCGTACGTCCCGGTGGACCCGGCCTGGCCCGACGAGCGGGTGCGGCACCTGCTGGCCGAGACCCGCGCCGGCGCGGTGCTGACCGGCCGCCCGCTCGCCGACCGGCTGGCCGGGCTCACCGCGGCGCCGGTGCTGCCGGTCGACCCCGCCGATCCCGGCCAGGCACCGCCGCCGGCGCAGGCGCCCCGCGACCCGGACGACCTGGCGTACGTCATCTACACGTCCGGCTCGACCGGCCGCCCGAAGGGCGCGATGCTGTCCCACCGCGGGCCGCTGAACACCGTCCTCGACATCAACCGGCGCTTCGCCGTGGGCCCGGACGACGTGCTGCTCGGCGTCTCCTCGCTCTGCTTCGACCTGTCCGTGTACGACGTCTTCGGCGCGGTGGCGGCCGGGGCGACGCTGGTGCTGCCGGCCCCGGACGGGGACGGCCCCGCCGGGTGGCTCGACCTCGTCCGCCGGCACGGGGTGACGGTGTGGAACTCGGTGCCCGCGCTCATGGAGCTGGTCGTCGACGAGGCCGAGGCGGCCGGCGTGCAACTGACGTCGCTGCGGACCGTCCTGCTCAGCGGCGACTGGGTGCCGGTGGGGTTGCCGGGGCGGATCCGGCGGGTGGCGCCCCGCGCCCGGGTGGTCAGCCTGGGCGGGGCGACCGAGGCGTCGATCTGGTCGATCGCCCATCCCGTCGAGCCGGCCGACCAGGACCGGGTCAGCATCCCGTACGGCCGGCCGCTGGCGAACCAGACCTGGCACGTGCTCGACGACCGCGGCCGGGACGCGCCCACCTGGGTCGCCGGCGAGCTCTACATCGGCGGGGCCGGGGTCGCCCTCGGCTACCTGCACGACCCGGAACGCACGGCCGCGGCGTTCGTCGCGCATCCCCGCACCGGCGAGCGGCTCTACCGCACCGGCGACCGCGGACGCTACCTCCCGGACGGCGAGGTCGAGTTCCTCGGCCGCGTCGACCTCCAGGTCAAGATCCAGGGCTTCCGGGTCGAGCCGGGGGAGGTGGAGCACGTGCTCGGCGAGCACCGGGCGGTCCGGCAGGCCGCCGTGGTCGCCCGGTCGACGCCGTCCGGGCGGCAGCTCGCCGCGTTCGTGGCCGGTCGCGACCCGGCCGCGCCGCCGGACCCCGACGACCTCCGGGCGTACCTGGCCGGCCGGTTGCCGGCCCACCTCGTCCCGAGCCACCTGGCCGTCCTCGAGCGGGTCCCGCTGACCGGCAACGGCAAGGTCGACCGGGCGGCGCTGGAGCAGCTGGGCACGGCCGGGCCGGAGGAGCGGCACGAGCACGTCCCGCCGAGGACGGCGACCGAGCAGGCGCTCGCCAGGGCTTGGGAGGAGGTGCTGGAGGTCGGTCCGGTCGGGGTGCACGACGACTTCTTCGCGCTCGGCGGCCAGTCCTTCGCCGCGCTGCGGATGACCGGGCTGCTGCACCGGCGGCTGCGCCGGCAGGTGCCCATCGGCGCGCTGCTCGAGCACCGCACGGTCGCGGCGCTGGCCGGCTGGCTCGACGACGCGGCCGCGCGGTGGTCGCCGCTGGTGCGGCTGCGCGAGGTTCCCGGGACCGACCCGTGGTTCCTCGTCCACCCGGCCGGCGGCGACGTGCTGTGCTACCGCGAGCTGGCCGGACGGGTGCGGCGCAGCTGCTTCGCCTTCCAGGCTCCCGGCCCCGCCGCCGGACGGCCGCCGCCGCGGGACGTCGACGAGCTCGCCCGCCAGTACGTCGCCGAGCTGCTGGCGGTGCAACCCCGGGAGCCGTACCTGCTGGCCGGCTGGTCGTCCGGGGGACCGGTCGCGGTCGCCATGGCCGACCTGCTGGAGCGGTCGGGCCGCCCGGTGCGGCGGGTGCTCCTGCTGGACGCGCCCGCGCCGACCGTCACCCCTGCGCCCGAGGTGGACGAGGTCACCCTCCTGCTGTGGTTCGCCGAGGACCTGCAGCGCGGCTTCGACGCCCGTGCGGTGGACGAGGCCACGCTCCGGGAGCTGCGCGCGGTGCCGGCCGGTGAGCGGCTCGAGCGCGTCCTGGCGCTGGCCCGGGGCGCGGGCGCCGACCACCCGGCCGAGCTGGCCGGCACCTACGCCGTCTTCCGCGGCGTCGTCGGGGCGGTGCGGCGCTACCGGCCGCCGCGCGTCGAGGCGGACCTCTGCGTGCTGCGGGCGGCGGAGGGTCGGGTCACGGAGTTCGACGACCACCCGCACCGCGCCGACCCCGACTGGGGCTGGAGCGGGCTGACGAGCGGCCAGGTCGACACGGTGACGGTCGCCGGCAGCCACCACACCATGCTCGCCGCCGAACACCTGGACCGCCTCGCGGCCGTCGTGGCGGAGCGGCTGGAGCGGCGGCTGGACCGGGTCGGCTGAGCCGCGGCGGCGGACGGAGGGAACCTGATGGCGCAGGACCTGCTCCTGGAGCTGCACCGGCGCGGTGTTCGGCTGCGGCTGGTGGACGGGCGGCTCGACGTGCTGGCGCCGGCCGGGGCGCTCACCGACGACCTGCGGGTCCAGCTCCGCTCCCAGCGTGGCGCGCTCATCGACCTGCTGGGTCGCAGCGGCCCGGCCCGGTCGCAGGCCGAGCTGGTCCCGGACCCGGCCGGCCGGTACGAGCCGTTCCCGCTGACCGACATCCAGCACGCCTACTGGGTGGGTCGGCAGTCCGCGGTCGAGCTGGGCGGCGTGGCCACCCACTTCTACGTCGAGATGGAGCAGGCCGGGCTCGACCCGGACCGGCTCGCGCGCAGCTTGCGCCGGGTGATCGACCGGCACGACATGCTTCGCGGGGTGGTCGACCGGGACGGCCGGCAGCGGGTGCTGCCGGAGGTGCCGCCGTACCAGATCGCGATGCTCGACCTGACCGGCGCGACGCCGGCCGAGCAGGAGGCAGCCTTCGCCGGCGTGCGGGCCGAGATGGCGCACCGGGTGCTGCCCGCGGACCGCTGGCCGTTGTTCGAGATCCGCGCCTCCCGGCTGGACGGTGACCGGCTCCGGCTGCATGTGAGCATCGACCTGCTCATCGCGGACGCGTACAGCATGCGGCTGCTGTTCGCGGACTGGCGCCGCTGCTACGAGCAGCCCGAGGAGGAGCCCGAGCCGCTCGCCGTCTCGTTCCGCGACCACGTGCTGGCGGCGGCCGCGGCCGCGTCGGGCGAGGAGGCGCGGCGGGCCGAGGCGTACTGGACGCAGCGCCTGGAGACGCTTCCCCGGGCCCCCGCGCTGCCGCTGGCCGTGCAGCCGGGCCAGCTGTCCCGGACCGAGTTCACCCGGCGCCGGACGCGGGTGCCCCGGGACCGGTGGGCCGAGATCAAGCGGCGAGCCGCGGCCCGCGGCCTCACCCCGTCGGTGGTGCTCGCCACCGCGTTCTCCGACGTGCTGCGGCTGTGGTCGGCGCAGCAGCGGTTCACGCTCAACCTGTCGCTGTTCAACCGGCCGCCGGAGCACCCCCGGATCGGCTCGGTCATCGGTGACTTCACCTCGGTGACGCTGCTGGAGGTCGACGCGGGGCCGGGCGGGTCGTTCGCCGACCGCGCCGCCCGGCTGCAGGCGCAGCTCATGCGCGACCTGGAGCACCTGGCCTACAGCGGGGTCCGGGTGCAGCGGGAGCTCGCCCGCCGGTCCGGCGGGGGCCCGGCGGCGACGATGCCGATCGTGTTCACCAGCGCGCTGCCCCTCGGCGCCGGGGACGAGACCGCCGGCGTGGCCGGGTTCTTCGGCGGCACCGGGTTCTTCGGCGCGTTCCGGTACGGGATCAGCCAGACCCCGCAGGTCTGGCTCGACCACCAGGTGGCCGAGGAACAGGGCGAGCTGTACGTCAACTGGGACGCGGTGGAGGCGCTGTTCCCGGCCGGCCTGCTGGACGACATGTTCGCCGCGTACCAGGACCGGCTGCTCCGGCTCGGTCGGGACGAGGAGCTGTGGGACGGGCCGGCGCCGGTGCCGCTGCCCGGCTGGCAGGTGGCCGAGCGCGAGCGGGTCAACGCAACCGCGGCGCCCATCCCGGAGCGGACCCTCAGCGAGCTGGTCGAGGAGCAGGTCGCGCTGCGCCCGGACGCGACCGCCGTGGTCGCCGCCGACGGTGTGCTGACCTACCGCGAGCTGGCCCGCCGGGCGCACCGGCTGAGCCGCCGGCTCGTCGAGCTGGGGGCGGAGCGGGACACGCTCGTCGCGGTCGTGCTGCCGCGCGGTGCCCAGCAGGCCGCCGCCGTGCTCGGGGTCTGCCTGTCCGGAGCCGCGTACCTGCCCATCGACCCCGACTGGCCGCCGGCCCGCCGCCGCCTGCTGCTGGAGCAGGGCCGGGTCCGCACGGTGGTCACCACGCCGGCGCTGCGGGACGGACCGGGCTGGCCCGCGGGGCTGCACCGGGTCACCGCGGACGACCCGGAGGTGGCCGCGGCCGACCCGGCGCCGCCGGCGGGCGGCCCGTCGCCGGGCGACCTCGCGTACGTCATCTTCACGTCCGGGTCGACCGGCACCCCGAAGGGCGTGATGGTCGACCACCGCAGCGCGGCCAACACCGTGCAGGACATCAACGACCGGTTCGGTGTCGGCCCCGACGACCGGGTGCTCGCCCTGTCCGCGCTGAGCTTCGACCTGTCGGTGTACGACCTGTTCGGCGTCCTCGGTGCCGGCGGCACGGTGGTCATGCCGGCACCGGACGGCGCCCACGACCCCCGGGCGTGGACGGAGCTTCTCCGCCGGCACGGGGTGACGGTGTGGAACTCGGTGCCGGCATTGATGCAGGCCTGGCTCGACTCGGACCCGGGTGCCGGTGCGGGCGACAGCTGCGGCTGGTGTGGCTCAGCGGGGACTGGATCCCGGTGGCCCTGCCGGACGCGATCCGCGCCCGCTGCCCGCAGGCCCGGGTGGTCAGCCTGGGCGGGGCCACCGAGGCGTCGATCTGGTCGGTCCTGTTCCCGATCGGCGCGGTGCCGCCGGAGTGGGTCCGGATCCCGTACGGCCGGCCGCTGGCCAACCAGGCCCTGCATGTCCTCGACGAGCGGCTGGAGCCGTGTCCGGTGTGGACGGTGGGGGAGATCTACATCGACGGTGCCGGGCTGGCCCGCGGCTACTGGGCCGACCCGGAGCGGACCGCGGAGCGGTTCGTGGTGCAGCCCGGCACCGGCCGGCGGCTGTACCGGACCGGCGACCTGGGGCGCTACCAGCCCGGCGGGGACGTCGAGTTCCTCGGCCGGGCGGACCGCCAGGTCAAGCTCAACGGCTACCGGATCGAGCTCGGCGAGGTCGCCGCCGTGCTGCGGGCGCAGCCGGGCGTGCGGGAGGCGCTGGCCGACGTCGACACCAACCCCGGCACCGGGCGGCGGCAGCTGGTCGCGTACGTCGTCCCCGACCGGCCCGCGGAGCCGGACGGGCCGCCGGCGCCACCGGCCGGGACCGCGGTGGCGGCCGGCCGGCGGGAGCGGCTGGCCGCGGCCGCGGCGGCCGGCGCGGAGCTGGCCGACTACCGGGCGCTGATCGACCGCTTCAACGACACGACCGTGCCGCTCGTCGCGCTGACCCTGGCCCGGCTCGGCGCCGGCCGGTGCGCCGGCGAGTCGGTCGACCCCGACTCGCTGGTCGAGCGGCACGGCGTGCAGGCCCGCTACGCCGGCCTGCTCCGCCAGTGGCTCGCGCTGCTGGCCCGGCGCGGGCTGCTCGAGCCCGCCGGACCGGCCGGTGGCTACTGCTGCGTCGAGCCCTTCGCGGAGGCGGCGCTGGAACGCGAGGTCGCCGCCGGGCTGGCCGCGCTGCCGACCGGCGGGGCGCACGGCACGCTGGCGGGCTACTTCGCCCGCTGTGCCGGCAGCCAGCTGGAGCTGCTGCGGGGCAGCGTCAGCCTCCTGGAGTTCCTGGTGCCGGACGGCGGCACGAGCGTCACCGACGCCATGTACGCCGACAACGCACTGTCCCGGGTGCAGAACGGGGTGGTGGCCCGCCTGGTCGGCGAGTTCGCCGCCGGGCTGCCGGCCGGCCAGCCGGTCCGGGTCGTCGAGGTGGGCGCCGGCAGCGGGGCGACCTCGGCCGCTGTGCTGCGGGAGCTGCCGCCCGGCCGGAGCAGCTACCTGTTCACGGACGTGTCGACCTACTTCACCGAGCGGGCCCGGGCCAGGTTCGCGGCGCAGCCCGCGGTCCGGTTCGAGCTGTTCGACATCAACCGGCCGCCGGCCGGGCAGGGCCTGGGCCCGGCGTCGGCGGACGTCGTGGTCGGCGCCAACGTGCTGCACAACGCCCGCGACCTCGGCTGCACGCTGCGCGAGCTGCGCACGGTGCTGAGCGAGGGCGGCCTGCTGGCGCTCGTGGAGAACACCGTCAACGAGCCGTTCCACATGGTCACCGTCGGCTTCTACCAGGACTTCGGCGGCTACCGGGACGGCCGGCAGCTGCCGCTGCTGTCGGCGGCGCAGTGGCGGGAGGAGCTCACCGCGGCCGGTTTCCGGGCCGCCGGCGAGATCCCGGGCGACGAGGCGGACCCGCTGGGCCAGCACGTCCTCGTCGCCGCCGCTCCCGGCGGCACCGCCGCGCTCGACCCCGCGGCGCTGCGGGCGGCGGCCGCGGAGCAGCTGCCCGCGTACATGGTCCCGCAGCACGTGGCCGTGCTCGACCGGCTGCCGCTCGGCCCCAACGGCAAGGTCGACCTCGCGGCCGCGCCGAGACCCTGGCACGACGCCCCGGCCGGCACCGTCCGGCCACGGGACGTCTGGGAGGAGCGCATCGCCGGGATCTGGCAGGAGGCGCTGGTGCGCGACGACTTCGGCGTGCTGGAGAACTTCTTCGAGCTGGGCGGCGACTCGCTGCACGCCGTGCGGATCATCGACCGGCTGCGGTCCGAGTTCGGGGTCGAGGTGACCGCGGACGAGGGGCTCCAGCTGCTCTTCGACAGCCCGACGGTGGCCGAGCTGGCCGCCACGCTACGGCAGCGGGCGGGAGGCTGAGCACGGTGGCCGCGGCCGGACCGGGCGCGGCACCCCCGCCGGACCCGACCACCTGGGACGATGTGGTGGTCGGCGCCGGGTCCGCCGGAGCGGTGCTGGCCAGCCGGCTGTCACAGCGGCCGGACCGGCGGGTGCTGCTGCTGGAGGCGGGCATCGACCGCTTCGAGCGGACCGCCGCCGGCCGGGCGCCGGGGCCGGTGCTGGACGGCTACAACTGGGAGTACCAGGCCCACGTGGCCGGGCCGGGTGACTGCCGCCGGGTCGCGTACCGGGTCGGCAAGGTCGTCGGCGGTTCCTCGGCCGTCAACGCCGCCATCGCGCTGCGCGGCCTGCCCTGCGACTTCGACGGCTGGGCGGCGGCCGGCAACCCGGACTGGGCCTGGGACCGGGTCCGGCCCTACTTCGTGCGCATCGAGGCCGACGCGGACTTCCCGGGCGACGGCCACGGCTCGTCCGGCCCGGTGCCGGTCCGCCGCCCCGGCATGGCCGACCTCGATCCCGTCGCGGCCGCATTCCGGCGGTCCTGCCACGCGCTCGGGCTGCCGGACGTGCCGGACCTCAACGCCGGTGCCGACGCCGGCGTCGGCCCGGTGCCGACCAACACCCGCGACGGCCGGCGGCTGTCGACCGCGCAGAGCCATCTCGCCGGCGCCCGGCACCGGCCGAACCTCGCGGTGTGGGACCGGGCGGCCGTCGCCAGGGTGGTCTTCGCCGGGCGCCGGGCCGTCGGCATCGAGGTGCTGCGGGACGGCCGGCTGGTCCGGGTGGCCGCCGGCCGGGTCACGCTGTCGGCCGGCGCGGTGAACACGCCGGTCATCCTGCAGCGCTCCGGGGTGGGCCCGGCCGCGGTGCTCGCGGCGGCCGGGGTGGACCCGGTCGCCGACCTGGCCGGGGTCGGCGAGAACCTGGCCGAGCACCCCACCGTGGCGATCTGGTCGCTGCAGCAGGACCCGGGGCCGGCGGCCGTCCATGGCGGGCACTCCCTGCTGGCCCGCGTGTCCGTCGGCGGCGGTCCACCCGACCTGACGCTCACGCTCACGGACACCGCCGCCATCCCGGACGTGCCCGGCACCGGCCCGATGCTCGCCGGCCGGCGCTCGCTGTCGGTCGCGGCCACGCTGCTCGACCCCGTGTCCCGCGGCCGGGTCGCGCTCCGGGACGCCGCGCCCGGCAGCCCGCCCCGGATCGATCTGCACCTGGCGTCCGATCCCGGCGACCTGCGCCGGCTGATGGACGGCACGCGGCTGGCCTGGGCGGTCCTGCGCACGCCGCCGCTGGCCGACTTCGTCGGCCGCGCGTTCGTGTGGACCGACCGGCTGGTGGGCGACCTGGAGCTGCTGCGCGGCGCCGTGCCCCGGTTCGTCGCGCCGATGTGGCACCCGGCGGGCACCGCCCGGATGGGTCCCGCCATGGATCCGCTCGCGGTCGTCGACGAGCACTGCCGGGTGCACGGGATCGAGGGGCTGCGGGTCGTGGACGCCTCGGTCATGCCGGCGCTGCCCCGGGCCACCCCCAACCTCACCTGCATCGTCATCGCCGAGCGGGCGGCCGAGTGGATGGACTCGACCGCCGGCTGAGAGGAGCGAGACCCGATGACCCAGACCGCGCAGCGGCCCGGGGCCGCCTCCTCCGGCCCGGTCCCGGACCCGTTCCCGCTCACCGACCTGCAGGAGGCGTACCTGGTCGGGATGAGTCCCGAGATCGAGCTCGGCGGCTTCCGGCCACACTTTTCCGTCGAGCTGGACGTCGTCGGCCTGGACGCGGCCCGGCTGGCGAGGGCGGTCGACCGGCTGGTCGAGCGGCATGAGCACCTCCGCACGGTGGTCCAGCCGGACGGCCGCCAGCGGGTGCTGCCGGCGGCGGACGTGCTGCCCGTCCGGGTCCCCGTGGCCGACCTCACCGGCCTGGACCGGGCCGGACAGGCCGCGGCGATCGACGCCACCCGGCGCCGGATGGCGGCCGCCGGCCTCGACCCCCTCCGCTGGCCCCTGTTCGCGGTCGAGGTCAGCCTGCTGCGGCCGCGCCGGGCCCGGGTGCACCTCGGCATGAGCCTGCTGCTGCTGGACGCGCACAGCACCTGGCAGCTGCTGCACGAGGCCGTGCTGCTGCACGCCGACCCCGGCCGGCAGCTGGAACCCGTGCCGCTGACCTTCCGGGACTGGCAGCTGCAGCGGGCCGGCGAGGACGCCGGACGCGAGCGGGACCGCCGCTACTGGCGGGAGCGGCTGGACACGCTCCCGGACGCGCCGGCACTGCCACTCACGGGGACGCTGCGGGACGTGTCCCCGGTGCGGTTCACCCGCCGCCGGGTGGACCTGCCCGGGCCGCGGTGGCGGCAGCTGTGCCGGACCGCCCGCGGCGAGCGGATGTTGCCGGCCGCCCTGCTCGCCCACGTCTTCGCCGAGACCCTGGCCGCCTGGTCGGCCACGGCGAACTTCACCCTCGCCGTCCTGCACCAGAGCTGGCGGACGCGGCGGCCGGAGTGGTCCGGGGTGGTGGGGCAGCTCGGCGCGACCGTGCCGCTGGAGGTGCGGGCCGACGGCGACCCGGACTTCTGGGAGCGCGGTCGCCGGCTGCAGGCCCAGCTGTGGCGCGATATCGAGCACGGCGGGATCACCGCGGTGGAGGTCATGCGCGAGGTGGCGGCGCGCCGCGGCTGGCCGCCGCGGCCCGCACTGCCGTACGTGTTCAACAGCATGCTCGGGGTCCGGGCCGGCGGCGGCCCCCGGGTGCCCACCGGGGTGCTGTCCCACACCGTGCTGCGCACGCCGCACGTGCTCGTCGACAACCAGGTCCAGGACACCCCGGACGGCGGCGTGAGCTGCGTCTGGGACGTCGTGGACGACGCGTTCCCGGCCGGCCTGCCGGGCGCCCTCTTCGACCGCTACACCGGGCTGCTCGAGGCGCTGGCCGGCTCCGGCGACCCGGCCGCGGCGCCGCCGCCGGGTGGCCGCGGCTTCCAGGCCCGGGTGGCCGCGCTCAACGCCCCGGCGCCGGCGCGCCCGCCGGAGCGGCTCGAGGCCGGTTTCCTGCGCCGGTGCGCCGGGCAGCCGGACGCGCCCGCCGTGCTCGCCCCCGGACGGATGCTCACGTACGGCGAGCTGGAGGCCCGGTCCCGCGCCGTGGCCGGCTGGCTGGCCGAGCGCGGGGTCGGCCGGGAGGACCTCGTGCCGGTCGTCATGGCGAAGGGCTGGGAGCAGGTCGTCGCCGTGCTCGGGGTGCTGCGTGCCGGCGCCGCGTACTGCCCGGTCGACGCCGCGCTGCCCGAGGCCCGGGTGCGGCACCTGCTCGACGAGTGCCGCGCGCGGGTCGTGCTGACCCAGTCGCACACCCCGGCCGCCGCCGTCGGCGTGCCGCGCCTCGACGTGGACCGGGCCCCGGTCGGCGGTACCGCGCCGGCGCCCGACGGCGACCCCGCCGACCTCGCGTACGTCATCCACACCTCCGGCTCGACCGGCCGGCCCAAGGGCGTGCTCATCGAGCACCGCAGTGCCGACGGCACGATCCGCGAGGTCAACCAGCGGGTCGGGCTCGGGCCGGCCGACCGGGTGTTCGGCATCTCCTCGCTGAGCTTCGACCTCTCCGTCTGGGACGTGTTCGGCACCCTCGCCGCCGGGGCGGCCCTCGTCCTGCCCGGCTCCAGCGCCGCCCCGGCGCCGGTGGAGTGGGCGCAGGCGGCGGCCGGGCAGGGCGTCACGGTCTGGAACTCCGTGCCGGCGCTCGCCGAGCTGCTGGCCGAGGTCGCCGAGCACCGGCCCGACCTCGGCCGGCCGCCGCTGCGGGCGGTGCTGGTCAGCGGTGACTGGGTGCCGCTGACGCTGCCGGACCGGATGCGCCGGCTCTGGCCCGGGCTGCGGACGCTCGCGCTGGGCGGCGCCACGGAGGCGGCGATCTGGTCGAACGCGGTCGAGGTCGGCCAGGTCGAGCCGTCCTGGCGCAGCATCCCGTACGGGACGCCGCTGGCGGGCCAGACCATGCGCGTGCTGGACCCGCGGCTGGAGGTCCGGCCGCCGTGGGCGACCGGCCGGATCCACATCGGCGGTGGCGGCCTGGCCCGGGGCTACCTCGGCGACCCCGCCCGCACCGACGAGCGGTTCCTCCACCACCCCGGCACCGGCGAACGCCTCTACTGGACCGGCGACCTCGGACGCTACTGGCCGGACGGGACGATCGAGTTCCTCGGCCGGGAGGACCGGCAGGTGAAGGTGCTCGGCTTCCGGGTGGAGCCGGGCGAGGTGGAGGCCGCGGTCCGGGAGCTGCCGGGCGTCGGCGAGTGCGTGGTGACCGCCGACCCGGCGCCGGGCGGCCAGCGCCGGCTCGTGGCCGTCGTGGTGCCGACGCCCGGGGCCGCGCTGGACGGGGCGGCCGTCCGGGACCGGCTCCGCGAGCGGCTGCCGCACTACCTCGTGCCCGGCCAGGTGCTGGTTGTGCCGCGGCTCCCGCTGACCGCGAACGGCAAGGTCGACCCCGCCCGCGCGGTCGCGGCGGCCGCGCCGTCACGTCCCTCCGCGGAGCCGGCCGGTGCCGCGGCCGCGGCGCTGGCCCGGCTGTGGTGCGAGCTGCTCGACGTGCCCGCGGTCGGAGCCGAGGACGACTTCTTCGCCCTCGGCGGCAACTCCCTGCTCGCGCTCCGGCTGGTGCACCGGCTGCGCGACGAGCTGTCCGTACACCTGCCGTTCGGCCAGGTCTTCGAGGCCAGGACGCTAGGGGCGCTCGCGGCGTCGGTCGACACCGGGTCGGGCGCGGGCCGGTCCGTGCGGCTGGCCGGCGGTGCCGGGCCCGAGCTGCACCTGCTCCACCCGGTCGGCGGCTCGATCGCCTGCTACGCCGAGCTGACCGCGGCCTGGGACGGGCCGGTGCTCGCCTACCCGAGCGCCGGTCTCGACGACCCCGCCGGCGGGCCGGGCGGCCCGTCGGACCTGGCCGCGATCGCCGCCGGCCACCTGGCCGAGCTGCGCCGCCGCGCACCCGCCGGGCCGTACCTGGTCGGCGGGTGGTCGATGGGCGGCGTGCTCGCCCACGAGGTCGGTCGCCGGCTCGCGGCGGCGGGGGAGCCGGTCCGGATCGTCATGGTGGACAGCGAGGTGCCGGCGGCCGAGCCGGAGCCGTCCGCCCGGGCCAGGCACCGGGCGTTCCTCACCGACCTCGCCCGGGGGCGGCTGCCCGCCGCCGTCGAGGCCGGCCTCCGGCTGGCCGGGCCGGCCGACCTGGACCGGCGGGCCCGGGAGCTGGCCGCCGCGCACGGCCTGCTGCCCGAGGAACTCCCGCTGGAGGACTACCTGCGGCTGCTGGACCTGCGCGCCGCCAACTCGCGGGCGCTGGCGTCGCACCGGCCGCAGCGGTCACCCGCGCCGACGCTGCTGCTGCTCGGCACGGCGACCTCCCGGCCCGACCCGGTCCCGGCCTGGCGGCCCGTGTGCCCGCGGCTGGATGTCGAGCGCTGGCGCGTCGACCACCACGGGATCGTCAGCGGCCCGTGGCCCGCGCGGATCGCGGCACGGGTACGGACCTGGCTGGACAGCTGACCGCGACCGGGCGGACGGGGCTCAGGACACGTCGCGCCGGACCGAGAACCACACCCCGGCGAGGCTGAACGCGGCCACGTACGCGAGCAGGACCCCGGCGGCCGCGCCCTGGGACAGGCCCCGGCCGGAGATCGGCGGGAGGTCGCCGACGGCGATCCCGCTGCGGTAGGGCAGCCACCTGGCGGCGTCGCCCAGCAGCTGGGCGACCACGCCCTCGATGAGCGCCACCCAGGCCAGCGCCCCGACGACGGCCGCCACCAGGTTGCGGACCAGCGCACCGACGCCCACGCCGATGGCCGCGAACGCGCCGTTCCAGGCGACGCAGCCGGCGACGGTCCGCCACAGGGTCGCGTCCGACCAGTCGATCGAACCGCCCCTGGCGGAGAACCAGACGCCGGTCCCGACGACCGCGACGAGCGCGGCGACGGCGCCGAGCGCCAGCCCCGCGGCCGCGTAGACCAGCAGCTTCGCGGCGACCACCCGGCCGCGGTGGGGCTCGGTGAGGTACGTGTCGGAGATCGTGCGGTGCCGGTACTCGCCGGCGACCGCGGTGACACCGAGCACGAGCGAGAACAGCGAGACCAGACCCACGTGCCCGAGGGCCTCGGTGACCATGCCCGGCTCCAGGACCGGGTTCTGCAGCATCACCCCGGCGACCCCGAGGACGGTGACGAGCACCGCGGCACCGCTGATCGCGGCGCCCAGCCGGACGGTGCGCAGCTTGAGGACCTCGAGCCCGGCCAGCGACATCGGGCTGAGCCGCTGCGTCGCCTCGTCCGTCCTGGTCATCCCACACCGTCCATCGCGTCAGCGGTCAGCCGGAGGAACTCGGCCTCCAGCGTCGTCCTGCCACCCAGCTGGTCCAGCGGGCCGGCGAAGCGCAGCGTCCCGCGGCTGAGCACGACCACCCGCTCGGCCATCTGCGCCACCTCGCCGAGCAGGTGGCTGGAGACCACGATCGTGCGCCCTTCCTCCGCGAACCCGCGCAGGAGCCCGCGCAGCCAGGCGATCCCGGCGGGGTCGAGGCCGTTGGCCGGCTCGTCGAGCACGAGCACCTCGGGGTCGCCGAGCAGCGCCGCGGCCAGCGCGAGCCGCTGCCGCATGCCCATGGAGTAGGAACCCACCCGGCGGGCCGCGGCCTGCGTCATCCCGACCAGGTCCAGCATCTCGGCGACCCGGTCCTCGCCCACGCCGGCCGACCGGGCCAGCACCCGCAGGTGGCTGCGGCCGGTCCGGCCCGGATGCAGCGCGGCGGCGTCGAGCACGGCACCGACGACGCGCCGGGGCTGCGGCAGCTCCGCGTACGGCCGGCCGTGGATGAGGGCCCGTCCCGACGTCGGGGTGACCAGACCGAGCACCATGCGCAGCGTGGTCGTCTTGCCCGCCCCGTTGGGCCCCAGGAACCCGGTGATCTGCCCGGTCGGGGCCGCGAAGGTCAGGTCCCGCACGGCGGTGACCGGGCCGAAGACCTTCGTCAGGGCATGGACCTCGACCGCTTCGCCAGCCATCCCGGCGTCCCGCGGCGGCCGTCAGCCGTTTCCGTCGGACAGCTGCTTGCCGATCTCCCAGTGCATCCCGAAGGGGTCGGCGAGCCGGCCGATCCGCCAGCCGTAGTCCTCGGACATGCTGCTGACCTCAGCGCCGCCGGCGGCCAGCGCCCGCTCGAACAGCGGGTCCGGGTCGTCGACAGTGATGATCATGCGCACCGGGCCGCCGCCCTTGCCGACCTCGACGGGCTCCGCGGCCTCCTGGACCCAGAAGTCCGCGCCGTCGATCGCGAGCTGCGCGACCATGACCCGGCCGGAGTCGTCGTCCTCCAGCCGGTAGAGCTCGGTCGCACCGAAGGCGGCCGCGTAGAAGTCCAGCGCCTTGGCCACGTCGTCCACCGACAGCCAGGGCGAGATGCTGGTCCTGCCGGTCGCCTTGGCCGGGTCGATCCCGCTCATGCGCGCTCCTCGATGTCGCGGACGGCCGATCCCTAGCTCTGTGTAGGCTACCGGCCGGCCGGCGTGTCCGACATCGTCGCCGGCGTTATCCCGCGCCGGCCCGCTCCGGCGGAGCCTCCAGCCAGCAGCGTTCGAGGTAGCCGGCGCCGGCGGCGAGCCGGGTCGAATGGCCGGACAGCTCCAGGGCCCAGTCACCCTCGGGCCACAGCGTGGCCAGCTGCGAGCGGTACCGCTCGATCCCGTCCAGCTTGCGCCGCCAGTCGGCCTCCGAGCAGGCGGACAGCACCGGCGGGCCGACGCCCGCCGGGAGCCGGTCCGGCTCCCGGCAGCCGTACGGCAGGTCCTCGTAGAGCAGGTGTGGGGGGGAGCCGGGCAGCAGCGCGCGGGCCGCGGCCACGGCGCGTCGGGTCAGCACGTGGTCGACGTGGTCGCCCACCGCGGCCGGGCCGTAGAGGGCGGCCACCGGCCGGCGTGCCAGCAGGTCGGCCAGCCGGCCCGCCACGTCGTCGACCACCGCGGCGTCGTCCTCCGCCGGCGGCCCGGTCAGGGCGCGCAACCGCCGGTACCTTGGCCGGCCGTCGGGGTCGACCCGGTAGAGGGCGTCGAGGAAGCCGAGGTGCTCGCCGACCGCGCCGACCGCCGCGCAGGCGCAGGCGTCCTCCTGCCGGCGGGTCTGCACCGACGGCAGGTCCCACATCCGGTGCAGAGCCGCGGCCAGCGGGGGGAGCGTGTCCGGGTCGCCGGTGAAGACGCTGACGACGAGCACGTCGTGGCCCGCCGCGGTGAGCCTGGCCATGGTCGCCCCGCAGGAGAGCACCGCGTCGTCCAGGTGGGGGGAGACGAACGCGTGCGCGGTGGCCACGGTCACGGCCGGTACGCCGGCTGGTCGGCGTCGATCAGCGCCAGCAGCTGGTCGACGGACTGCGCCACGGTGAAGCACTCGCCGGCGCGGGCCCGCTCGGCGTCGGACAGCCGGCCCATGCGGGCGGCGCGGCGGATCGCCCGGGCGAGCGCGGCCGGGTCGTCCGGGGCGGCGAGCACGAGCCCGCCGCAGTCCGTCTCCGGCATGCCACCGAGATCCCCGGCCACCATCCGGCAGCCGGCGTGCTGGGCCTCGACCGACAGCATGCCGAACGACTCCGGCCGGGTGTGCCCGTGCCCGGGCATGACGACGACGTCCTGGGTCACCAGCAGCCGGGCCATCTCCTCCGGTGTCTGCTCGGCCAGCGTGGTGACCATGGGGTGAGCCAGCGCCAGCGGCTCGATGAGGGGGTATTCGTCCCCGCGCCGGCCCGCCAGCAGCACGGTGAAGGTGAAGTCGCGGCCGACGAAGAAATGCAGCGCTTCCAGCAGCGTGTAGAAGCCCTTCTCCATCGACAGCCGGCTGGCGAACAGCACCCGGGTGGGGCCGGGGTCGCGGGGCGGGACCGGCTCCAGGACGAAGTGCGGGGCGGCGAAGGGGTACATGACCGCCACGGCGCCGGGCCGAGCGCCGAGGTAGGCCTCCCACAGGGCCGCGGCGGTTCGGCTCGGAGCGACCAGCCGCCGGCCGGCCAGCGTGCGGCGGTAATGCTGCTTGGGCAGGTTGCCGTACGGCAGACCGTGCAGGACCTGCATCGGCGGCCGCTCGGCCGGCAGCTCGAGCGGCTCGCTCACCAGGAGGGACGGGTGCTCGAGGACGCCGAGCTCGGCGGGATCGCGGTAGTCCGCGAAGCGCACGCCCGGGGAAAGGGCCCGCCCGTCCTCGACGCCCATCCGGAACGTCACGAGCCGGTTGGCGACGCCGCGACGGTCGAGCTCACGGCACTGGCCCAGCGTGAAGATCTCGGCGCCGCCGTGGCTCGGCACCACCGGGACCGGCTCGTCCCACGCGGACGACGGCGTCCAGATGAACGAGATCATGACGACTCAGATCGTCCGGTCGTGCCCTTCGTGGTCGCAACCCGTCCGCAGTCGACGACGGGCCGGTCGCCGACCGTGGTTGCCGGACGCTCGCGGCGGGTCAGACCGGCGTGCCCTCCAGCACCCGGGACAGCGCGACCCCGCTCCACGCCGGCCGCACGCCGACGCAGCGGGTGAGCGCGAAGCCGGAGGCGGCCAGCAGGCTGCGGAAGTCCGACTCGGTGCGCTCCCGGCCGCCGAGGTGGACGAGCATGTTCACGTCGCTGCCGGTCGACCACCGGCTCTCCACCGAGCCGTCGACCTGCTCCGGCTGCACCATTTCCACCAGCACCAGCCGACCGTCCGGCGGAACCACCGAGCGGCAGTGCCGCAGGATCGTCACGGCCCGGCCGTCGTCCCAGTCGTGCACCACGTTCTTCAGCAGGTAGCAGTCACCCCCGGCCGGGACCGACTCGAAGAAGTCCGCGGCCACCGTCTCGCACCGGGACGCCACGTCGGAGCGGGCGAGCCGGACCGCGGCGACGGACACGACGTGCGCCAGGTCGACGAGCAGACCCCGGACGCCGGGATTGGCCCGGAGCACGGCGGCGAGCAGGGAACCGTAGCCCCCGCCGACGTCGGCCACCGTGGCGAAACGTCCGAAGTCGTACGCGTCGACCACCGCCTCGGAGATGCCGCCGGCGAAGAAGGCCATCGACCGG
The DNA here is from genome assembly GCA_963803135.1 of uncultured Actinomycetota bacterium. Taxonomy (GTDB): domain Bacteria; phylum Actinomycetota; class Actinomycetes; order Mycobacteriales; family CADCTP01; genus CADCTP01. Next base: position 1,001,806 of record CAWDLH010000003.1, read on the forward strand.
TCGAAGACCTCGGCGAGGTCCGGGTTGGCGGCCAGGTGGGCGAACACAGTGCTGCCGGTCGTGTGCTCGAACGCCGAGGTGCCGGTGCGGACGCTGTGCGCGAGCTCGGTCCAAGTGCGCTGCTGCCAGGCCCCGGCGAACTGCAGGGCGACGTCCCGCAGCGAGACAGCCGCGTCCGCCCGCAGGTGCTGGCCGACCTCGGTGAGGGCGAAGCGGCCCGGCTCCGGCTGGGTCAGCACTCCGTATGCGGCGAGCAGGCGCAGCAGCCGTTCGAGCGCACCGGCGTCGGCGCCGGTCGCCGCGGCGAGCTCGCCGGCCGTGCCGGCGTCGGCCAGGTGATCGGCCAGCCGCAGTTCCGCCGCGGCGTGGACGGCGTTGCTCGCGTAGTACGCGGTGACCAGGTCCAGCAGCCGACCGGCCGCAGTCGGCGCTTCCGGCAGCCACGGCCCGGTGGCGGGTTCGGTCATGGCGCCGATCCTCGTCGTCGGCGCTCGGGTGCCGGAAGGCTGTCCGCGGCCGTCGATCCGCGCGGACCGTGCTTCTCGCACCCTGCCGGCCGGCACGCGGGTCGTCTAGCGTCGTCCGTGGGACTCGCGGCCGCGCGCCGCGCCGGATGTTGCGTGCTCGCAGGACCGGAGGTCGACGTTGGCGGGACCGGCCGGCCTGACCGGTGGGTGTGCCGTGCGCCGGTTCGGCGTCGACGAGGACGGCGGGCCGTTGGTCGCGCTGGTGCACGGCTTCGCCGACGACTGGCGCAGCTGGTGGCCGCTGGTCGACCGGCTCGGGCCCGGGTGGCGCTTCCGGGCGCTCGACCTGCCGTGGGCGGCCGGCCGGGAGGAGCGCTGGTCCGCCGCCGGCAGCGCGGCCGAGGAGGTTCGGCGCGGCCTGGAGGCGCTCGGTGAACCGGTCGACGTGCTGGCCGGCCACTCCTACGGGGCGACCGCCGTGCTGGAGGTGCTCGCCGGCGTTCCGGCGGCGCCGGCGCCGGCGCCCGCTGCCGCGGTCGCGCTGGCCCCGCTCTACCGGCCGCCGGAGGTCCCGGTCACCTGGGAGGTCTTCGACCGCTCCCGGCGCGCCTTCGAGCAGCAGGTCCGCGAGGGCGTCCGGGTCCGGCTGGGCGCCAGGGTCGCCGACCTCGCACCCGACGTGCTAGACGCCGTGGCGGCCAAGGCGCTCGACCGGGTCGGGCCCGGCGGGTTTCTCGCGGTCTTCGAGCAGTTCGCCGCCAGCGGGCAGCTCCCGCTCGCCCGGGTGGGAGTGCCGACGCTGGTGCTCGCGGGCCGGCAGGACCCGACGCTCGGCCAGCGCCGGGCCGCGGCGCTCGCGACGGCGATGCCGGCCGCGACGGTCGAGCTCGAAGACGCCTGGGACCACTTCAGCCACGTCCGGCACCCGGTGGAGGTGGCGGCCCGGATCACGGCCTTCCTGGCGGCGGTCGACGGCCGCGAGCCGTCCCCGCGCGGGCTCGCGGTCCGCGGCCGGACCGGTCTTCAGCAGCGCGTCCAGCCGGACCAGCGTCGCCCGGCGGCGCTTGACCGGGCTTGATGGAGCCCAGCACGGTCGGACCGGCCTTGTCCGTGCTTACCTCAACTGGCGCCGGCCCATGAGCCAGCGTGCGGGTGAAGAACTGGCGAGTCGCCGCGCTGTCCCGCTGCTCCGACGGCAGCACGTCGATGACCTGCGCGTACTGGTCCACCGCCGGTCGATCGATAGACAGCTTTCGGTCGAGCGGCCAGCCGAGCCGAGTCCAACACCTCGTCATCGGTCACCGGACGCTGTCTTCAGGAGCTGAGAGACCGCTCCTGTGCGTGGCCGTGAGCATGAGTGGCGGTGAGCATCTCGGCCAGGCGCAGGCCGATGAGCACGCACGCCGGCATCGTCGGCTCGGCGGCGATCCGCGGCATGATGGTGCTGTCGGCGACGCGGAGATTGCGCACGCCGTTGACGCGCAGCTCGGGGTCGACCACGGCCCTGCGGTCCCCGCCCATGCGGCAGGCCCGGACGCGTGGAAGTAGGTCGTCGCCCCGTCGCGGACGAAGTCCGCCAGCTCCTCGCCTGTGAGCGTCCGGCCGGGCGCGACCTCCCGGACGACGAAGGGCTTCATCGCGGCCGAGGCCGCGACGACCGGGCGATCTCGATGCTCCGTTCCAGCGCGGCGACGTCGTCGGGGTGACTGAGGAACTTCATGTCCACGATCGGCCGGGCGCTCGGGTCGGCGGATCGGAGCCGGACCGTGCCGCGGCTCTTGGGTGTCACGAGGCCGGCGCAGAGAGCCCACGAGGTGGGCGGTGGCTTGTACTGCTCGGCGATGACGTCGCTCGCGTACGGCAACTCGATCTGTACCAGGCTCACGTCGGGTAGCTCGAGCCTGGCATCGGTCTTGAGGTAGCCAGACACGTTTGCTGCGCTGTTGCGGTACTCGAACGGCTCGGGCGCCTCGTACAGGCAGCCGCCGTGCAGGATGTGGTCCTGCACGTTCTTGCCGACCTCCGGCGCGTGCACCCGTACCGGGATGTTGACCGCGCGCAGGTCGGCCTCGTCGCCGATACCGCTGAGCATCAGGAGCTTGGGCGTGTTGAAGCCGCCCGCCGAGAGGATGACCTCGTCGTGGGCGTGGAACGAGACGACCCTGCCGTCCCGGACGCACTCGACGCCCACGGCGCGGTCGCCCTTCAGGACCACCCGATTGGCCTGGGTGTTGACGAGGAGCGTGACGTTCTCCTGGCTGAGCACCGGGTAGAGGAAGGCGCGCGCCATGCTGTTGCGGCGCCCGTCCTTGATGATCTGGTTCATGTAGCCGAAGCCGTTGCCGGTCAGCTCGCGTCCGGTGTTCAGGTCGTCGACCACGGGCAGACCTACCTCGCGGAAACCCTCCAGCGCAGCGGTCGCCAGCGGCAGGGGGTCGGCCGCGGGCTGCACCCAGACCGGGCCGCCGGTGCCGCGGAAGATGCGGTTCGGAGTGCCCTGCCAGTCCTCGACACTCTTGAGCAGCGCTCGCCCGTGCCGGTAGCCCCACCGGGGATCGCCGGTGACGGCCGCCCAGTGGTCGAGGTCGGCTTTGAACGGGCGGGTCCAGATGGTGGCGTTGATGCTGCCACCGCCGACGACACGGCCGGTGTACTCGGGAATCGCGCGGTTGTTGACCGCGGGTCTGGGAACGGACAGGTCGTTCCAGGCCCGGTCGGTGCCGAGGTTGGTGAACCACAGGCGCGGGTCTTCGACGGACGGGGCCGTGTCCCAGTCGCCGGCCTCGATCAGGAGGATGCGGGCGGAGGACTGCTTCGCCAGCGTGCCCACGAGCGCACAGCCGGCGCTGCCGGTGCCGACCACGATGTAGTCGTAGGACCGCTTGAGCGACGCGGTGTTCCGGGCCTGGACCGCGCGCATGCCGTCGAGTTCGGCTGCGAGCGCCTGGACGGCGCCTGCGGCCGCCGCGTCGCCGAATCCTGTAACAGGATCCCGACGCAGCGCAAGAGCTTGTTACATCTTGCCTCGGCTCCGAGGCCCGACAGGCCCTCGACCCGGGTGTCGTCAGTCGGGAATCGTCAGCAGGACGCGCTCGCGCGAGCCCGCGTCGGCCCGGTCGTGCGCCTCGGCTGCACGGTCGAGCGGCAGGGGAGTGCCGACCGAGATGATCAGGGCGCCGTCGCCGGCGGCCGCAGTCAGGTCGGCTGCCGCCTGCTCCTTGGCCTCGGTGGGGAAGTCGTCGCTGCCGAGCAGTCGGATCGTGATGTTGTCGAAGAGCATCGGCCAGAACGGGAAGCCGGGCCGGTCGTCGTGGGTGGCGTAGGCGGCGATGACCGCCTGGTTCTTGGTCACTGCGGCGTCGAGGTCGGCGTTGTCGGAGAAGGCGACCTCGACGACGCGATCAACGCCGTCGGGGGCGTGGGCGCGGATGGCGCCAGCGGGATCGGGCTCGTCCAGGGCGACGGCGTGCGGGACGACGGCGGTGGCCGCGTCGAGATCCGCGTGGCTGCGTACGGTCCCGATCACTGTGGCGCCGTCCCGGCGGGCGAGCTGCGCCGCCATCGCGCCGACCCCGCCCAGGACTCCCTGCACCAGCACCGTCTGGCCGGTGACCGGGCCGTCGGCGAAGACCGCGCGATGGGCGGTGATGCCGGGGATGCCGAGACACGCGCCGACCTCGTCGGGGACTTGGTCGGGCAGGTCGACGGCGAGCGCGCCGGGAACGACCGTCCACTGCGCCGCCGTGCCGGACGGCCGGTAGGACTGGGCGCCGTAGACCCACACCCGCCGGCCGATCCGGGCCGGGTCGACGCCCGCGCCGATCTCGTCGATCACCCCGGCGGCGTCGCTGTGCGGGATCACCCGCGGGAACGGCATCGTCGATCCGAGCCAGCCGCGGCGCTTCTTGGTGTCTCCCGGGTTGATCCCCGACAGCCGGACGCGGACGCGGACCTCGCCCGGGCCCGGCCGCGGGTCGGGCAGCTCACCGACCTGGAGCACCTCGGCCGCCGGCCCCTGCCGGTCGTACCAGACTGCGCGCACAAGATCCTCCCGAGGCGCCCGCGGAACGGCCCGATCGTTGTGGCGACCCTATGGCCGAGGTCGGCTGGCCCGCCGCCCGGATATGTGTCACTATCAAGTATCACGGCGCATAAATGAAACACGTGGTGGAGGCCCGATGCGGATCGCGGTGCTCGGTGGTGGCCCCGGCGGGTTGTTCACGGCGGCGCTGGCCAAGTCCGCGGATCCTTCCCGCGAGGTCACCGTCTTCGAGCGCAACCGCGCGGACGACACCTTCGGTTTCGGTGTCGTCTTCTCCGACGCCACGCTCGCCGGCATTCACGCGGCCGACCCGGTGCTGCGGGACGCGTTGACGGATCACGGGGTGCACTGGGACCCGATCGAGGTGCGCCTGCACGGCGAGCGGTTCCGCTGCGGCGGCAACGGGATGGCCGCCGTGGAGCGCCGGACCCTCGAGCGCGGCCCGCACGGGGTCTTCGCCGTGCACGGCTACCCGATCGGCTCCGGGATCTCGACCTTCATCGTGGAGACCGACGGGCACTCCTGGCGTTCGGCGGGCCTGGACGAGTTCGACGTCACCCAGCCGCCGGGGCCCAGCGACGAGAAGAGCCGGCGCTACCTCGAGGACGTCTTCGGCGGTCAGCTCGACGGGCATCGGCTTGCTGGTGAACAACTCCCGGTGGGGCAACTTCCGCACCCGCCGCGCGGCCCGCTGGCACCACCGCATCGGAGAGACGGCGATCGCGTTGCTCGGGGACAGTGCCCACACGGCTCACTTCTCGGTCGGCTCGGGAACCAAGATGGCGATGGAGGACGCGATCGCGCTGGTCGCCGCCCTCGACGCCGACGCCGCCGACATCGACACGGCGCTGGCCCGGTACGAGGCGGTCCGGCAGTCCCAGGTCGACAAGATCCAGGGCTCCGCCCGGCCCAGCCTGTCCTGGTGGGAACACTTCGGCCGCACCTACGACACCGTGCCGCCGTGGCAGTTCGCCTACCACTTCTTCACCCGCTCGCTCACCGACGCCAAGCTGCGCCGGCGGGATCCGGACTTCGTCGCGACCGTCCACGAGCGGTGGTGGTCGGTGTACGGCGCCGAGCCGCTGGACAGCCCGATCGAGGTCGCTGGCCGGCGGGTCGGCGGACGGGTCGTGCCGGTGAACGGCTCTGCCGTCCGGCTGCCCGGCGGCGATCTCCCGCTGCGGCAGGAGCCGGCCGACGGCGGGGCCTGGGCCCTGCGCGTCGAGGCACCCCCGACGGAGGCAGACCTGCCGCCCGCGTTGGACAGCGTGGCGAAGGGAGCGGCCGCCGGTGCCGTCCTGGTGGCTGTCCGCGGCGGCACGCCGCCGACCCGGCGCCTGCTCTGCGAGGAAGCCAGGCTCAGCTGCCGTACGACCGCCCTGGTGATTCCGGACGTCGTCGACGACGACGCGGCGCTGACCGAGGTCCTCTCCGGCCGCGTCGACCTCGTCGGTGTCCCCACCGCGGAGCCGTCGCCGTGACCGCGGGCGTCCGTGACGCCACCGGCGGAACTCTCGATCCGGTCGGCATCGACCATCTCCGACCGCTGTTCGCGCCGCGCGGCATTGTCGTCATCGGCGCCTCCCGGGATCCGTCCAAGCTGGGTGCGGTCATGACGCGCTCGCTGCCGGGCTTCCCGGGCCCGGTGGCCGGCGTCAATTCCCGGGACGCCGACCCCGGCGAACGTCGCTTCGCCACCGTCGCCGAGGGATCCCGAGGACGTCGTCTGCACGTCCCAGGGTCGCCCGCTGAGTCCGGGCGACGAGGTGCGCCTCGTCGACGTGCTCGACCGGGACGTGCCCGAGGGAGAGCCGGGATCGCTGCTCACCCGCGGCCCGTACACGCCCCGCGGCTACTACCGCGCGGCCGAGCAGAACGCGCGGGCGTTCACCGCCGAGGGCTGGTACCGCAGCGGCGACATCGTCCGCCGGCGGCCTGACGGCAACCTCGTCGTCGAGGGGCGCGACAAGGACATGATCAACCGCGGCGGCGAGAAGATCAGCGCCGAGGAGGTCGAGAACCTCGTCTACCGGCTGCCCCAGGTCGCACAGGTCGCGGCCGTCGCCATGCCCGATCCCGAACTGGGGGAGCGGGTCTGCCTGTACGCCGTGCTCAACCCGGGTACGACGGTCACCCTCGAGGAGATCCGGGCGTCGATGAATGCCGACGGCGTCGCGACGTACAAGCTGCCCGAGCGCCTCGAGGTCGTCGACGAGATCGCGACCACCAAGGTCGGCAAGATCGACAAGAAGGCGCTCCGAGCCGACGTCGCCGCCGGGCTCAGCGCGTCCTGACCACCCGAACGACCCCTGAGGAGGGCACCATGACCACACTCGACACCGCTTCGGGCAGCGCGGCCGCTTCAGGGGCCGACTTCGACAGCCCCGAACACCAGGCCAGGCTGGCCGAGCTGTACCGGGATTTCGACGCGGTCGGGATGACCCCGCTGTGGCGGACCCGCGAGGGGCTGATGCCCGTTCGAGCCCGAGCCGCGGGCGGTCCCGCATCTCTGGCGCTGGGCGGAGCTCCATCCCCTGGCCGCCCGCAGCGCCGAGCTGGTTCCCGTCGGCCGCGGCGGTGAGCGGCGCGCCATCGGGCTGGGCAACCCGGGCCTGCCCGGTGACCCGTACGCGACGCCCACCCTGTGGGCCGCGATCCAATACCTGGCGCCCCGGGAGAACGCCCCCGAGCACCGGCACACCCAGTCGGCGTTCCGCTTCGTGCTCGACGGCGAGGGCGTCTGGACGGTCGTGGACGGCGACCCGGTCGCGATGCGCCGCGGAGATCTGCTGCTCACGCCGGGCTGGCGCTTCCACGGGCACCAGAACGTCTCCGACGCGCCGATGGCGTGGCTCGACGGCCTGGACATTCCGCTCGTCGCGACGACCGATCAAGGGTTCTTCGAGTTCGGCCCGGACGAACTCGGGGACCGTACCGACCCCGGAGCGCAGCCGCAACGAGCGGCTGTGGGGCGCTCCGGGTCTGGCACCGGTGTCCGCGGCCACGCCGCAGCCGTCGTCGCCGCTGATGGCGTACCGATGGGCGCACACCGACGCGGCGCTCGCCGCCCAGCTGGAGCTGGAGGACGAGGGCCACCCCGGCGTCGTCGAGGCCGGCCACGCGGCGGTGCGCTACACGAACCCCACGACGGGCGGCGACGCGCTCACCACGATGCGGACGGAGATGCACCGGATGCGCGCCGGCGTCTCGACCCCGCCGTCGCGGACGACGGCGTCGTCGGTCTGGCAGGTCTTCGACGGGACCGGCACCGTGATCCTGAACGGGGTCGAGCACACGCTCGAGCACGGCGACGTGGTCGCCGTGCCGTCCTGGACCGAGCTGTCGCTGCGGACGGAGTCGGGACTGGATCTGTTCACGTTCTCCGACGCCCCGATCCTGGAGCGGATCCACCTGCTCCGTACGCAGTCCGGGCAGGGGACGGCCTGATGCGCCTGGCGACGATCCGCACGCCGGCTGGCACCCGCGCTGTCCGCGTCGACGCCGATGGGGCCGTCGAGACCGGCCACGTCGACGTCGGCGCCCTGCTCGCCGAGCCCGACTGGCGGTCGGCCGCCGTGGCCGCGGCGGGTGCGGTTCATGACCCGGCCGGCGTGGACCACGCGCCACTGATCCCGGCGCCGGGCAAGGTGTTCTGCGTCGGGCTCAACTACCGCAATCACATCCTGGAAATGGGTCGGGAGCTGCCGCGGTACCCGACGCTGTTCCCGAAGTTCGCCGACGCCCGCATCGGCTCCGGCGACGACATCGTCCTGCCGCCGGAGTCGCACGCGCTCGACTGGGAGGCCGAGCTCGCCGTCGTCGTCGGCAGGCCGGTCCGGCGCGCCGACGAGGACGCGGCGGTCGGAGCGATCGCGGGGTTCGCCGTCCTCAACGACGTCACCATGCGGGACTGGCAGTATCGGACGACAGAGTGGACGCAGGGCAAGACGTTCGAGGCGACAACGCCGCTGGGGCCGGTGCTCGTGACGCCCGACGAGTTGCCCGGTGGTGTCCGACCCGCTCTGCCATTGTCGGCCACAGTGGACGGAGAGACTGTGCAGAAGGCGGACACGTCCGACCTCGTCTTCGATCCGGTCGCCCTGGTGCGCTACATTTCGACGATCATCACGCTGCGGCCAGGAGACGTCATCGCGACCGGCACCCCGGGCGGCGTCGGCCACGCTCGGAAGCCACCGCGGTACCTGGCTGACGGGGAGCTGCTCGTCACCGAGATCGGCGGCGTCGGCCGGCTCGCCAACCGGGTCCGGGCCGGATGACCGCCCGGCCCTGGATGGACGCCGGGACCACGCTGTTCCTGGAGCAGCTGGACGGTCTGGGCGACGCCGAGCTGGACGGCCCCTCGGCCCTTCCCGGCTGGACCCGGCGGCACCTGGTCGCGCACGTGCACCTCAACGCCTGCGCGCTGATGCGGCTGGCGTCCTGGGCTGCCACCGGGGTCGAGAACCGCATGTACGCATCACCAGAACAGCGCGCCGCCGAGATCGAGGACAGCGCGCTCTGGGAGGCGGCCACGCTGCGGGCATCTGTGCGTGACTCGGCGGCGAGGCTCGGCACGGCGCTTGACGAGTTGCCTGCCGAGGCCTGGCACGCCCAGGTCGTCACTGCCCAGGGTCGTACGGTGCCGGCCACCGAGGTCCCATGGATGCGCGCCCGCGAGGTCATGGTGCACGCGCTCGACCTCGGCACCGGCCTGACCTTTCACGACCTTCCGGGCGACTTCACCGCCGCGCTGCTCGCCGACGTCGTCGGCAAGCGGGCGGCGGCAGGCGAGGGACCCGACCTGGCCGCCTGGCTCACCGGCCGGGCGTCGCAGCCGCCGCAACTCGGCCGCTGGCTCTGAGGCCGCCGCTACGGCAACGGCAGTTCGGGCTCCGGGACGGCACGGCCGACGATGCCGCTGACGTGGGCCCGAGCGGCCGAACCCAGCCTCGCGTGCGCGGCGCGGAACGTCTCGTACGCCTGCAGCCCCGGCCACGGTTCCGGCCGCAGCTCCGGAGGCAGGCGCGGATCGCGGAACGGGAAGTGCCGGTAGGTGGCGATGAGCTCGGTGCGCGCCACCAGCGCGGCGGCCCCCGACCAGTGGGAGGATCGCCGCAGCAGGTGCCGGTGCGCGTCGTTGAACCCCGCGTACTCCCGAGCGAGCGTCTCCAGATTCCAGCAGCGGCGAGCCAGCGCGCGGTCGTGGTCCAGTCCCTCGGACGTGCAGGAGAGAACGTCGACCTGCTCGTCGGTGAGCCCGTCGATCACGGACCGCATCTCCTTGCGCCGGTCGCCCGGAGCGAGCCAGGTCGACGTCGTCAGCGGACCGAAGCCATGCCAGGCGAGCGCCTTGCGCAGCTGGTTGCGCTCCTGCCGCTCGGACTCGGTCATCTGGTAGATGACCATCGTCCAGGTACCGATCCAGGTCTCGGCGGGAAGGGCGAAGATCCGCGCCCGCCCCTCGTCGAGGACCTCGAGCATCTGTGGCGTGAGCACGTAGACGGTCTCGCGACCCTCCCGGCGGGTCTCGAACCATCCTTCCCGGCGTAGCCGGGACAGCGTCACCCGGACCGTCGAAGGCGCGATGTCGAAGGCGCCGAGAAGCTCCGTCAGATGGCTGAGCCGGACCTCCGCGTCGACGTACCGGAGGTAGTCGCCGAAGAGGTCGAGGATCACGCTCCGCGGCTTCACCATGAACCCATGATGCCTGGTCGCCCCGCTTGAGCTGGTGCAACCGCGGATGCTGGGCGTTCCGGCTCCGGGTCGTAGCGCCGGTAGGTGGCGGCCATGGTGCTGGTGGGGTCGAGCCGACTGAGGATCGCGTCGGCGATGGCGGTGAGCTGGGCGACCTGCTCGGGCGTCAGTGCGTCGATGACGGAGCGCCGCACGGTGGCGACGTGGCCGGGTGCGGCGTCCTGGACCTTGGCCCAGCCGGCGTCGGTGAGCCGGGCGTTGGTGGCCCGCCGGTCCTCCGGGCACGGGAAGCGATCGATGAAGCCGCGGTCCTCCAGCCGGCGGACGACGTGCGAGAGGCGGGGGAGCGTCGCGTTGGTCTGCCGGGCCAGCTCGGTCATCCGCAGGGTCCGGTCGGGGGCCTCGGACAGCATCGCGAGCGTGAAGTACTCGAAGTGCAGCAGGTCGGCGTCCCGGCGCAGCTGCGTGTCCAGCACGCCGGGCAGGAGTTCGAGCACGGCCACGAGGCGCACCCACGCGGCCAGCTCGGCCCGGTCGAGCCAGTCCGTGTCCATGCTCACAGGATGCCACCCGATGGTTGTAGCTACAACCCAATCTTGCTAAGGTTCCAACAGTTCAAGCGACAACCATCCGAGACAGGGAGTACGTCATGACGCACCTCAGCATCATCGGCACCGGCAACATGGGTCAGGCCATCGCGGCCGTCGCCACCAAGGGCGGCCACAGCGCCGAGCTCATCGAGCACAGTTCCGCAGACAAGCCGGTCACCGGCGAGGTCGTCGTGCTCGCCGTGCCGTACCCGGCGGTGGCCGACGTGCTTGCCCGGCGCGGCGGGCAGCTCGCCGGCAAGGTCGTCGTCGACATCACCAACCCGCTGGACTTCCAGACGTTCGACTCCCTGACCGTGCCGGCCGACGGCTCGGCCGCCGCGGAGATCGCCGCGGCACTGCCGGAGTCCCGCGTGCTCAAGGCCTTCAACACCACCTTCGCCGGCACCCTGACCCCCGGCACCGTCGGCCCGCTGCCGACCACCGTCCTCATCGCCGGCGACGATGCGGAGGCGAAGACGCTGCTGGCCGGGATCGTCACCGACGCCGGCCTGAATGCCACCGACGCCGGCTCCCTGCGGCGCGCCCGCGAGCTCGAGGCGATGGGCTTCCTGCAGATCACCCTCGCCGCCGCCGGCAAGCTGCCCTGGACCGGCGGGTTCGCCGTCGTCTCCTGACCGCGGGGCTTTCACCTGAAGTCGTCGCGACAGGGGCAGAAGAGCCGGCCACGCACAAGTCCTTCGAGCTCGACTTCTGCACTGTCGCGCGCTGGCAGAACGGAAGGATCGTCGAGGAGAACCTCTTCTACGACCAGGTCGGTCTCAGGCGGCAGATCGGCATGTCCGGGTAGCTGCCCGCCCGACGCGGGCCCGTCCTTGTCATCAGGCCTAATGTGTTACATAATTCACCCGCGCCAGCGCAAGTCGAAACAAAAGCCCCGTCCCGAACGTGCGGATCTGCTGGACGTCTTACGACCGCGAGGTGGAAGTCATGGCCACGTCACGTCCGTCCGGGCTGAGGTATCGGCTCGCCGCCGACCGCCGGTCCCGGACCGCGAAAGCCACGCTGGCCGGGGCCACCGCCGCGCTGCTGGCCCTGACCGTCTCCGCGGCGACGCAGGCGTCCGCACAGCCGCCGTCGGCGTCGCCGCCCATCGCCGCCTCCGCGCCGCTGACGCCGACCGTGCGATACCTGCTCGGGCAGCTCACGGTCGACGAGAAGCTGTCCCTGGTCCACGGGTCGATCGGCGAAGGGATCATCACCCCGACCACCCCGACGGATCCCGGCGCCAACGGGTCGATCGGCGTCGTCGCCGGCATCCCACGCCTCGGTATCCCGATCTTCCGGCACGTCGACTCCAACGGGATCAACCTCTTCGCGGACTCGACCGCCTATCCCGGACGGCTCGGACTGGCCGCCGCCTTCGACCGGGCGGGAGCGGCCCAGTTCGGCCAGGCCCTCGGCCGGGAGGGCCGCGCGCTCGGCGCCGATCTCGTCTACGCCCCGCAGACCGACCTCGCCCGCCTCCCCTCCTGGGGACGCAACCTGACCAGCTACGGCGAGGACCCCTACCTCACCGCGCAACTCGCCACCGCGGACGTCAACGCGATCCAGAGCACCGGGCTGCTGGCCCAGGTCAAGCACTTCGCCTTCTACAACGGCCAGGACCAGAACACACCGTCGGTCGTCGACGAGCGAGCCGCGTACGAGCTGTACCTGAAGGCGTACGAGGCCGCATTGACCGACGCCCGAGCGAGCTCCGTGATGTGCTCGTACGCCAAGTATCAGATCGCGGGCCTGCAGCAGTCGCCGGCGTACGCGTGCGAGAACGACTTCGGCCTCACGACCGTGCTGCGTGATCAGTGGCGGTTCCGCGGCTGGGTCGGTTCCGACTACGGCGGTTCGCATGCCACGTCCGACATCCTCGGCGGGCTCGATCAGGAGTTCCTCAGCAACAATCTCGCGCCCGCAGCGCTGAAGCCGCTCGTCGACCCGTCGTCGCCCACGTTCGACCCGGCCTATGCGAGGGCCCTCGACAGGGCCGTCAGCCTCATCCTGTACCAGTACCAGCGATTCGGCCGCCTCGACGACAGCTCCTACCCGGCCTGGGCGAAGACCCACGTACGGCCGGCGCCGGCCCCGGCACCGTTCGACGAGCAGGCCGGCATCGCCCTCGCGCGCAAGCTGGCCGAGGAGACCGGGGTCCTGCTGAAGAACACCGGCGGCGTGCTGCCGCTGTCACCCTCGCCCCGGGAGTCCGTGGCGGTCGTCGGCCCGACCGCCGACCTGCTGCCGGCCGCGGCCGGCACCGAGCGCTCCCGCGGCGTCGGGCAGCGCAACACGATCAGCCCGCTGGACGTGCTCCGCGCCAGGGCCGGCCGCGCCATCACCTACGCCCCGGGAATCGACCGGATCGGCACCACCGTCCCGGCTGCCGCGTTCCACACCTCCGTCGGCGGCCCGAGCGGGCTGACCCGGACCGAGGTCGACCCGAGCGGAGCTGTCGTCGGCACCCAGGTCGACGCCGCCCTGGCCGGCAACCAGACCGACCTGACCAAGGGAAACACCTACACCTGGAACGGCTACGTCACGGTGCCTGCCGCCGACACGTACACGCTGTGGCTGCAGCGGCCGGCCGGGACCGTCGTCGGTAGCCCGTCCGGCCCGAACGGCGGGGTGAACCCCGGCTATCAGGCGGGACCGTTCACCGGGGTCTTCGACTCCGCGTCGCTGAGCATCGACGGCACCGCCGCCACGCTCCGGCCGGTGTCCACCCTGCACCCCAACGACTACAAGGGCGGTCCGACACTGAACGGCCAGTACCTCGGGTTGACCGTCGTCGGCGCCTCCGTGCCCCTGACGCCGGGTCCCCACCGGATCAGCGTCACGTACGCGACGCAAGCCAAGGCAGCGACGGCACCCACGCTCAAGCTCGCCTGGGCGCCGCAGCAGAAGGACCTCGACGCCGCCGCCGCGGCCGCGGCGAAGGCCGACACTGCCGTCGTCTTCGTCGACGACGCCGACACGACCACGCCGGCGGGCGACGTCAGCACCCTCGGCCCCGGCCAGGACGCCCTCATCCAGAAGATCGCGGCCGCCAACCCGAAGACGGTCGTCGTCCTCAACACCGGGGCCGCCGTCCAGATGCCGTGGCTGCGCGGCGTGAAGGGTGTCCTGGAGATGTGGTTCCCCGGCCAGGAAGGCGGGACCGCGACGGCGAACCTGCTGCTGGGCAAGGCCAACCCGGCCGGCAAGCTCCCGATCACCTTCCCGGTCGACAACGCCTCCACGCCCTTTGCCGGGCATCCGGAGCGCGCGACGGGAGTGGACGGCCGGATCGTCTGGTCCGAGGGCCTGCAGATGGGCTACCGCTGGTATCTGGCCAACGATGTCAAGCCCCAGTTCCCCTTCGGCTTCGGGCTCTCCTACTCGTCCTTCCGCTACGACCGGCTGAAGGTCAGCGGCCCGCACGGACGCTCCGGTGGGGTCACCGTGTCCTTCCGGGTGCGCAACGACGGGCGGGTCACCGGCGCCGAGGTGCCACAGGTCTACCTGTCGCTGCCGGCCTCGGCGGGGGAACCGTCCCGGCGGTTGGTCGGATTCCAGCGGGTGACCCTGCGACCGGGGGCCGCCACGACCATTCGGGTCGTCCTCGACCCGGCCAGCACCGACCGGCCACTGTCGGTGTGGGACACCGCGAGGCACTCCTGGCGGACCGTGACCGGCCGGTTCACCGTGCTCGTCGGCGCTTCGGTCACCGACAGGCGGCTCACCGGAAGCTTCGTGGTCCGATAGCCCGCCGTCCAACGGTCCGAGCGACACCCCCGCCGGGCGGCGTGGGTCCCGAGAGGTGGAACTCATGACGACCGTCTGGTTCGGCCACCGCAGGATCCTCACCCTCGCGTCGACCTTGCTCGCGGTGGTGGCCACCGTCGGCGGCGTGGCGATCGCCGCGACGCCCGGCGCCGCGCCGGCCGCGACGGGGATCGCGACGGCGACCCCGCCACCGTGGTCGACATGATGACCCCGCTCGTGCGGTGGGTCCGCGACGGCGTCGCCCCCGCGACGCTGACTCTGCCGGTGACCGGCTCGCCGGAGCTGAGCAGCCTGTCTGTCGCCGCGTTCGACCCAACCCGCCCGGCCCCGCGCAACGACGGACTCAACAGCAACTACCGCTACGTCGGCTACGCCAGCACGTACCGTCCGAACGCCGCCCTCTGGTGCACTCAGGACGGCCCGACCCTCCGCTGCACCCGCCGCTCACCGCACTGACCGCCGTACCAGCGGCAGCGGCAGGAGCAGGAGCGGACCAACCACCATGCAGCCTTGGTGAGGCAGCGCGGAAGCCCAGGTTCAATGCCGTGATGAAGGCTTCCGAGCCCCACCGGCACGACCGTGGTCGCCGTCGGGCCGGCCCGGCCGGGGCAACCGCGCCCGCCGCCACCTGGCCGCGGGAGGTCCCGGCTGGGCGCACAGGTGTTGCACGAGCAGCTCCACGGCCGGGGAGGCGTGCCGGCGGCTGACTGCGTGCCAGGGCCGACGCAGCGGGGTATGCGGCACCGCCAGCTCGACCAGCCGCCCGCCCGCGAGCGCCTCGGCGACCGCGTCGCGGGACACGAGCGTCACACCCAGGCCGGCCAGCGCGCCCGCCACCACTGCCCCATTGGATCCCAGCGTCAGCGTCGGCGGGTCGGCGTCGAGCTCGGCCAGCAGCGCCTGGCACGCCGCCTGGGTTCCCGAGCCGGCTTCCCTCAGCAGCCAGGTCGCGCCCGTCGGGTCCGATGTCCCGGGCGCACCCACGACGACCAGCTCGTTGCGGCGGACCGCCCGCACGGCCACGTCCAGCGACCGTGGGGGACGCCCGGCGATGACCAAGTCGGCCTCGTGGGCCGCGAGCAGTCCCCACACGCGCTCGCGGTTGCCCACCTCCAGCCGGAGGTCGACGCCCGGATGGCGCTCGCGCAGCGACGCGATCACCACCGGCAGGATGTGTTCGCCGGCCGTCGTCACCGCCGCGACCCGCACCCGGGCGCGCTCCGGGTCGGCCTCGCCTCGCGCTGCGGCCAGCCCTTCTTCCTGCAGGCCGAGGATCTCGCGCGCGTATCCCGCGAAGATGCGGCCCGGATCGGTCAGCCGCAGCCCCCGCCCGTGCCGCTCGAGCAGCGGCACGCCGACCTCGCGGGTGAGAGCGGCCAGCGCGGCCGAGACCGCCGACTCAGTGACCATCAGCCGGGCGGCCGCCGTCCGCACCGATCCGGTGTCGGCCACCGCCACGTACGCCCGCAGCCGCGCCGTGGTCGTCACGTCCACCGCCAAATACCTGAAGGAATGGTTGACTGTAGCGCAGAATACTTGATGGTAATTGCAGGTGTCGGGCGAGACCCTGGTCGCAGGACCACAGCCAGGAGGACGCATCGTGACCGAAGACGCAACCGCGAGCAGGCGCTGGCACGCCGGAGTGATTCCGTACGCGGAGATGGGTTACTGGAGGCCGGACTACGAGCCAACGGACACCGATGTGCTCGCCGCCTTCCGGGTCACCCCCCAGCCCGGGGTGCCGCCCGAGGAGGCGGGGGCGGCCGTGGCCGGGGAGTCGTCCACCGCGACCTGGACTGTGGTGTGGACCGACCGGCTCACGGCCTATGACAACTACCAGGGCAAGTGCTACTCGGTGGAGCCGGTGCCCGGTGCCGAGGGCCAGTACATCGCCCGGATCGCCTACGACATCGACCTGTTCGAGGAAGGCTCGGTCGCGAACCTCACCTCGTCGATCATCGGCAACGTGTTCGGCTTCAAGGCGCTGAAGGCCCTGCGCCTGGAAGACATGCGGATCCCGCTGCACTACGTCAAGACGTTCCAGGGCCCAGCGCACGGGATCGTGATGGAGCGGGAGTACCTGAACAAGTACGGCCGCCCGCTGCTGGGCGCGACCACCAAGCCGAAGCTGGGCCTGTCGGCCCGCAACTACGGCCGGGTGGTCTACGAGGCGCTGCGCGGCGGGCTGGACTTCACCAAGGACGACGAGAACATCAACAGCCAGCCGTTCATGCGCTGGCGGGACCGGTTCCTGTTCACCATGGAGGCGGTCAACCGGGCGCAGGCCGCGACCGGCGAGATCAAGGGCCACTACCTCAACGTGACCGCGGCGACGATGGAGGACATGTACGAGCGCGCCGAGTTCGCCCGGGAGCTCGGCAGCGTGATCGTCATGGTGGACCTCACCGCCGGGTACACCGCGATCCAGTCGATGGCCCGGTGGGCCAGGCGCAACGGCGTCATCCTGCACCTGCACCGGGCCGGGCACGCCACCTTCACCCGGCAGAAGTTCCACGGGGTCAGCTTCCGGGTGCTCGCGAAGTGGATGCGGCTGGCCGGGGTCGACCACCTGCACGCCGGCACCGTGGTGGGCAAGCTGGAAGGCGACCCGAATGCGATCGCCGGCTACTACGACACGCTCCGCCAGGCGCGCACGGCACCCGACCCGGTGAAGGGTCTGTACTTCGGGCAGGACTGGGGTTCGATGCCGGGCACCATGCCGGTGGCCTCCGGCGGCATCCACGCGGGGCAGATGCACCAGCTGCTGCACTACCTGGGCGAGGACGTGGTGCTCCAGTTCGGCGGCGGCACGATCGGCCACCCGATGGGCATCGCCGCCGGGGCCACCGCCAACCGCGTGGCGGTGGAGGCCATGATCAAGGCCAGGAACGAGGGCCGCGACCTGCTCGCCGAGGGCGAGGACATCCTGCGCAGCGCCGCCCGGCGCAGCCGCGAACTCGACGTCGCCCTGGACACCTGGGGGGATATCACGTTCAACTACGAACCCACCGACGTTCCCGACGCCGTCGCCACCCCGGTCGCCCTGTGACCGGGCCAGGAGAGATCATGCACCTCACCCAGGGAACCTTCTCCCACCTGCCCGACCTGGCCGACGACGAGATCAAGGCTCAGATCCAGTACGCCCTCGACCAGGGCTGGCCATTGTCGGTGGAGTTCACCGACGATCCCCATCCCCGCAACACCTACTGGGACATGTGGGGTCTGCCCATGTTCGACCTGCACGACGCCGCCGGCGTCCTGTTCGAGGTCAGCGAATGCCGCAAGGCCTACCCCGAGCACTACATCCAGGTCAACGCCTACGACGCAGCCTGGGGGCGGCAGACCATCGCGCTCTCGTTCCTGGTCAACCGGCCCGCCACCGAGCCGGGCTTCCGGCTCGACCGCCAGGAGGCCGGCGACCGGCAGATCCGGTACACCACCCACTCGTACGCGGCCGGCCGGCCGGCCGGCCGGCGCTACGCGGACCCGTGGCCGTAGACGACTCCGGGCAGCGGGCGCGGATGGCGTTCGGCGCGCGCCCCGCGGCCCCGGTCATCCCGGCCGAGGACACGACGCCACCACCGGAAGGCCCGCTCGACAACGGCGACGTCGTCGACCTGGCCGCCGAACGCCGGCGCTCCGGCGTCGACGAGGTGCTCGGTGCGCTCGATGAGGAACTGGTCGGCCTGGCGCCGGTCAAGGCCAGGATCCGGCAGGTCGCGGCGCTGCTGCTGGTGGACTCGGCCCGCGCCCGGTTCGGCCTGACCACGACCCGGCCCAACCTGCACATGTGCTTCACCGGTGATCCAGGCACAGGGAAGACCACGGTCGCGCTGCGCATGGCCGACCTGCTCAAGCGCCTGGGCTACCTGGAACGCGGGCACCTGGTGGCGGTCGGCCGGGAGGATCTCGTCGGCCAGTACGTCGGGCACACCGCGCCCAAGACCAAGGAGGTCCTGAAGCGCGCCATGGGCGGGGTGCTGTTCATCGACGAGGCCTACTACCTCTACCGCGCCGAGAACGAGCGGGACTACGGCCAGGAAAGCATCGAGATCCTCCTGCAGGTCATGGAGAACCGGCGCCAGGACCTCGTGGTCATCCTGGCCGGCTACAAGGATCGGATGGACACGTTCTTCCAGGCCAACCCCGGCATGAGCTCACGGATCGCGCACCATGTCGACTTCCCGGGCTACACCCTCGAGGAACTCGAGCAGATCGGAATGCTCATGGTCACCCGGGCCGGCTACCAGTTGTCGCCGGCCGCCTGCGCCACTCTCCGCGACTACCTCGCCCGTCGCCGGCAGCAACCAAGGTTCGCCAACGCCCGCAGCGTCCGCAACGCCCTCGAACGGGCCCGGCTACGCCACGCCAGCCGGCTGTTCGACAGCCATGCCACGCAGGTGTCCAGGGAAGATCTCACCCTCCTTCAACCCGAGGACTTCCTGGCCAGCCGGGTGTTCACCCAGCCCCCTGAGGACGTGGTCCACCATGCGTGACGCCCGCAAGACGCTCACCCGGCACACGATCGAGACCGAGCACCGCCATCCCGACTCGACCGGAGACTTCTCCGGCCTGCTCAACGCCGTCTCGACCGCCGCGAAGATGATCGCCAACCAGGTGAACAAGGGCGCCCTGGTCGGCGCGCCGGACGCCGGGAACGGGCCCGGCGACGTCCGGAAGCGTCTGGACGTGCTGAGCCATGAGATCCTGATCGGCGAGACCGAGTGGGCCGGCCACCTGGCCGCGGGGGCCTCGGCGGAGATGGCCGACTTCTACCCGGTCCCGGCCCGGTATCGGCGCGGCAAATACCTGCTGGTGTTCGACCCGCTGGACGGCTCCGGCGACATCGACGTCAACATTCCTGTCGGGACCATCTTCTCCGTCCTGCGCAGCCCGCACCCGGGCGCGCAGCCGCAGGCCACGGACTTCCTCCAGCCCGGCACGGAACAGGTCTGCGCCGGCTTCGCGCTGTACGGGCCGTCCACCATCTTCGTGCTCACCACCGGCGACGGGGTTGACGGCTTCACCCTTGACCGCGACATCGGCGCCTTCGTGCTCACCCACCCGCAGCTGCGCATCCCGGCCGAGACCAGCGAATTCGCGATCAACTCCTCGAACGAGCGGTTCTGGGAGCCGCCGGTCCGGCGCTACGTGGCCGAGTGCCTGGCCGGGCGGACCGGCCCGCGCGCCAAGGACTTCACCATGCGGTGGATCGCCTCGCTGGTCGCCGAGGCGTTCCGCATCCTCAGCCGGGGCGGCGTGTTCCTCTATCCCGCCGACAGCAAGGACGCTGGCCAGCCGGGCCGGCTACGCCTGATGCACCAGGCCCATCCGATCGCGTTCATCATCGAGCAGGCCGGCGGCCTGGCCAGCACCGGCCGGGGGCGGCTGATGGAGTCGCAGCCAGTGCAGCTGCACCAGCAGGTGCCGGTGATCTTCGGCTCCCGCGCCGAGGTGGAGCTGATCGAGCGTTATCACCGCGATCACGCCGAACCGAGCGCCGATGACTTCTCCTTGTTCAACACCAGGTCCCTGTTCCGCGCGTGACCGAGGAGTCGTCATGTCCACCAAACATCCGGTGATGGTCGTCACCGGGTCCTCCGGCGCCGGCACGACCTCGGTGACCAGGTCGGTGCAGGAGATCTTCCGGCGGGAGCAGATCACGCCCGCCCTGGTCGAGGGCGACTCCTTCCACCGCTACGACCGGGACGAGATGAAGGCCGCGATCGCCGAGGCCACGGCTGTCGGCAACCATCACTTCTGCCACTTCACCCCCGATGCCAACATGCTGGAGGAGCTGGAGGACCTCTTCCGCAGCTACGGCGAGACCGGCACCGGCCGGTTCCGCCGCTACATCCACGACGAGGACGAGGCAGAACGTTACGGGCGGCCGCCGGGCACGTTCACCGGCTGGGAGGAGATCCGCGCGGGCACCGACCTGCTCTACTACGAGGGCCTGCACGGCGCCGTGGTCACCGACAAGGCGGATGTGGCCCAACACGCCGACCTGTTGATCGGCGTGGTGCCGATCATCAACCTGGAGTGGATCCAGAAATCCCACCGCGACAAGAGCCAGCGCGGGTACACCAACGAGGAGATCATGGACACGATCCTGCGGCGGATGCCCGACTACGTGAACTACATCTGCCCGCAGTTCTCCCGTACCCACGTCAACTTCCAGCGGGTGCCCACCGTCGACACCTCCAACCCGTTCATCGCCAGGTTCATCCCGACCGCGGACGAGAGTTTCGTGATTATCCGCTTCGCCGATCCGCGGGGCATCGACTTCCCCTACCTACTATCAATGCTGCACGACTCGTTCATGTCCCGGCCGAACAGCATCGTGGTGCCAGGTGGCAAGATGGAACTGGCCATGCAGCTGATCTTCACCCCGATGATCCTGCGGCTGATGGACAAGCGCAGGCAAGCCTGACCGGCGGTCCTGACCGGCCGCCGTGGCGGCGGAGCCGCCGCCGGGCGACCTGGTCGTCAGGCTAGCGAGACGCCGGTAAGGCTCATCCGCGGTCCAGCGCAGCGCGCGATGCGGGGGACGCACCTCCGGCGGTCTTCGTACGAAGCCGACCGCTCGTTGGTGCTTGAGTCGGCAATCCTCGGACGGCCAGCGCCGGCCGGTCGGCGGCGTCCGATCCTCCTGCGACCGCCCCTGCTCCGAGGGGCCGAAGCGTCCCGTGCCGGGTCAGCCCGGGTAGCCGGGTGTGGGCCGGGGCGCGGAGCGCGTCCGGCTGGCCGATCCGTAGCGCGTCCACCCGTGCGACGGCGACGTTCCGGCCCCCGCTCGGCCGAGAACACGCCGCCTGCGATCGCGAGAATTCCTTGCCCCGCGGACGGCGGCCAGGGTGCCGCGTGCCGGCATCAGGAGTGGGGCCAGCAGGTGCCACTGCCCGTCGGCGGGGTAGTACATCTCGGTGGTGAAGTCGCCCTCCCCGACGACGCCACCGACCGCGAAGATGCGCCCGAACGCGCTGAGCACGCCGGCGTTGCCTGCGCGCGGCTTGAGCGTCGGCTGGATGACCTCCCAGCCGGCGTCGGGGTGCTCGGGGTCGTACCGCTCGACCGAGTGGAGGGGCACGAAGTGGTCGTTGACTCGGTCGACGCCACCGATCGCGTACAGCTTGCCGTCCAGGGCGGCCATCTTGAACAGGGTGCGGCGGAAGTTCAGCTTGGCGATCTTGTGCCACCGTCCAGATCGCGGATCCGGGTCGTACGCCCAGACGCGTCTGATCGGGTCCCCGCCGCCGACCCCGCCGCCGACCCCGCCGCCGGCGTAGATCCGGTCGCCGACAGCCGCCGCGCCGAGGCCGCCGACCTTCACGCGGCCGGGTCATCCTGACCGAGTTCAGCGTGGGCTGGGCGGTCAGCAGCCGCGAACGCGAGGCCATCGACCAGCTGCCGGACACGGCGTGGACACCGGCAATCGACGCCGACGGCCGACCCCGGGACGGTGCGCAGGTGGCCGAGCGACCGGCCTGCTACCCACTCGGACGCTGGCCGACTATCCCGCCGGTACGAAGGTACTCATCCGCCGGGGAACGTCCGCACCCCGGCGGCCAAGTCGACGCCTTCGACGAACGCGACCGCTTCCGCTATCAGTGCTCCGCGACGGATACCAGCGTCGGGCAACTGGCCTTCCTCGACGCCCGCCACCGCGCCCACGCCCGCGTCGAAGACCGCATTCGGACCGGCAGGAAGCAAGATCCACAAGCGGTCTCGAATCAGGCACCTGAATCGTTCCGCGGTCGGCCGGCACCCTGAGCCGCAGCAACGAGCTGGCGCTGAGCTCGGCACTGGTCAGGTCGATCAGGAATCGAGAAGCGTCGGTCGGTGATCCGCCCATAGCGTGGCACCACCGGCGCAGCAGCGGTCGGCGATGTGACCGCCTTACCAGTGAGGAGACGATGATGAGTCCCACGATCCGTAGCCTGGTGATCCCGGTGTCCGATCTGGATGCCGCCAAGGCCGTGTACAGCGCGCTGCTGGGTTCACCGCACACCGACGAGTCGTACTACGTCGGGTACAACATCAACGGCTTCGAGGTCGGTCTCAATCCAGCCGGCGAGGGCGGGGGGCCGGTGGCCTTCGCCGATGTCGAGGATCTCGACGCGGCCCGCGAGACCGTGCTCGCGGCTGGTGCCACCGAGCGCGACGCGCCGCGTCAGGTCGCACCAGGGGCGCGCATCTGCGTGCTCGCTGACCCGGACGGCAATCCGATCGGCCTGCGCGGAAAGTAGCCGACATGTGGCAGCGCCGCCGCCGTACCGCAGCAGGCGAGGTACGGCGGCTAGCCACCCAGCGGCTATCTCTGGAACATCAGATACAGCGCCTGAGGAAAGATCGAGCCCTATGCGGAGTAACCGCCGAGAAGAGCTTGTGGCGAGTGCCGGCGATCAGGCCCTGGCGGCCTGGCTGGGCCGGCTACAGGATGGGTCCTTCAGCCGGGCCGGCCCGGCATTGCGGACGGCATACCCGCCGCAGCGGCGGATGACCGCGCCCCAGCTGGCCCGGTACCTGCAGCGCCGGACCTACGCGCTCGCGTCCACCACCCGGCCCGACGGCCGTGCACACGCCGCGCCGACGCTGTTCTCCCTACACGCGGAGGCGTTCTGGCTGCCCACGCTCGGCGGCGCGGCCCGGCTCGGCAACGTCCGGGCCTATCCGTGGCTCGCGCTGTCCATCCTCGAGGGCGAGCACGACTCCCATGCCGCGGTGCTCACCGAGGGCCCGGCCGAGGTGGTCACTACCGTTCCGGACGAAGTCCGCAGCATCACCGAAGTGCGGAACCGCGGCGGCAGCCTGAACTGGGCAACCGCCTGGCTGCGGATGACCCCGCGGCGGCTCGTCAGCTTCGCCGAGGTCGCCTGGCAGGGCGTCGCCGATACCTCATGAAGCAGGCTGATCGAGTCACGGTTTGACCAGCTCACCGGACACCGGTGCCGCATCAAACCCGCGCGCCCGATCGAGGATCGTCGACGTGGGCCCTGTTGCGTCGGTGGAGCCCTGCCAGTGACCGTGGGGTGAGCCGAGGATGCTGGACGGGTGCGTCGACCTCGAGCATCCGTCCACCGGTCGACCGGTCGGCATTCGCTGGGTTCCGGTTCCCTCCCGAGGTGATCACGGTCGCTGTCCGCTGGTACCTGCTGGTACGGCCTGTGCTACCGGGATGTCGCAGGTGCATTTCGAGTCGCTGGTCAGGTCACCGCTGCGGCTGTATGTGCTCTTCGATCCTGCGCTGTCGAAGACCGGCGACGACGACACGGGCAGCACGGCCGGCGGCGCCCTGGTCGCGGCGGACTCGAAGGCGGCGAGCGCGCTGGTCGCGCAGCCGGCCTTCGACGCGGAGTCGAGCGGGTACCTCGGCACCAGCGACGGGTGGACCGACCTCCAGGACTACCGGATGGACTGGACGTATCCGTCCGCGCCGACTCCGGGCGACATCGTGCAGACCGGGCAGACCTGGGCCGCGGCGTACCTCGGCCCGATGGCCTCAGCGCAGCGCGTTGCCGACTGGCACGACCGTCAGCGGCCCGGACGACCAGACCTGAGGTCCGACCGCGACGGCGACATCGGCCGGCCGAGAACCCGTTCACACGAGGGAGGGCCGACGCCGCCCGACTCGCGGCAGAGTCGCGTGGCCCTTCAGCTGGTGAAGTGTTCGGCGATCCGGTCGGCGTAGTAGTGCTCCCAGGGTTCGGTCACCTGACGCTGGGTGTATTCCTTGTCGAGCAGGACGAGGAGATAGACCAGTTCGCTGCGGACGGGCTCGACGTCGAGCAGTGTCGGCAGCTCTGAGTGTTCGATCAACCAGTCGGCGTACCAGGAGGCCCAGTCCGGGTCTGCGCCGTCGGTGATCCGGTAGACCCGGTGGTGGGTCTCCGCCGCCTCGTGCAGGAGGTCGGCGACGGATATGGCACCCATCTCAGCGGCTCCTTACCTGCGCGCAGTCGAGGCCTCGACGTCCGGGCTCCCCGCGCGCCCCCTCACGCCAGCATGCCAGGCGACCGTCCGGCGCCCGACCAATCGGGAAATCGAGGAGACTGTCCCACAGCAGAGTCACCGCGTCCCGGGCGCAGTTCGGCATAGGTGAGGTAGTGGGCTGGCCTCAGGGCTACTCGAGCGGTGATCATGAGGGCTTGGTCGCACCCCTGAACACCTACCGGTAGCAGGTGGTCGATGATCAATCGCACGCAGGCGTTGGTGCTTTGGTTCGTACTGGTGGCGTGGCTCAGCCTGATCGTCATTCTGGTGGCCGCACCTGAGGTCTACGACGAGGCGCTGCCTGCTCTCGGGCACCGCCGAGCAGTCGAGATCGCCTTTCTGGTGGTGCTGTCGGCTTTTCTTGGCCTGCTCGGTGTGGGTGTGCTTCGGCGCTGGCGGTGGATCTTCTGGTTGATCCTGGTCGCGTTCGGGCTGGGTCTGGTCCGGGTCCCCGTGGCCGTCCTTCAACTCCTCGGCAAGCTGGCGCCAGCCGGACCGGCCTGGTACGTCGTCTTGCAAGGGGTCAGCGGAGCGATCCAGTTCGTCATCGCGCTGGTCATGCTGGCGGACTACCGCCGCGCGGGGATCTGGGGAACCGGTTGAGACATCCATGCCGAGCCTGAACCCGATCTTTCCTGCTTCGCCCGGCATCGGAGCGAGGAGGCAGTACCCGATCCACGAGAGCGCGGTTGACCCGATAGAGAGCCCTGGAGTCAGGTCAGGCCTCGAACTTCGGGAACGGCCGCGTCGGCACCTGTTTCGGGGACTCGAGTGGTCCGATCTTCGTCGGCGGCAACAATGACATCCTGGCGGTCAACCCCTTCGTCAAGAACTGGAGCTGTGGCGGACAGGGCCTCGCCTACCGCGTCGATACCGTCGAGGTCCAGGCGTGGATGGAATCGGTGCTCAAGCCGCTCGGCCTGTGGGACGACATCGTCATCGCCTGACAAGCACAAGAACACCGGCGATCACAGAGCCCCGGATAGTCCGGCGTCACCTCAGCCACCATCCGCACCGCAGGCTCCCGCAGCTCCGGCGGGTACTGACTCGCTATAGCCCCACAGCTCCACCCTCCTCAAGGGTTGGAGCCTCCGGACACGCCGGGGTGATTCAGCAAGGCTCAGCGTGATCGGGCCGGAAACACCGTTCTCAGGACAGTCCCCGCTCGCCGGACTGCCTCCTGGCGTACCCGGAGCAGGCGAGTCAGCAGGGCCAGCGTGCCGGGCGACTGGGTGCGCAGGAAGGCGGTGCGCGTGTCGGCGCGGATCGCCCGGAGCTTGCTGCGCGCATCGCAGCGGCCGTCCGCGGCGGCCTCCGCCTGCTGCGGGCGCGCCAGGGACGCTGCCGAGGTCTGACGCCTGGCCAGGGACCGCAGCGAGGCGATGACGGCGTCCGGAGAGGTCGTTGTCCAACCGCTGGCGGCCATGCAGCGCTGCCACATGCCGAGCGCGGCCTGGTAGCGCTGGCTGTGTTGCAGGTAGAGGGCGAACATCTGGTTCAGGTCCTGCGGAACCAGGGTGTCCTCGAAGGCGTCGCGTACGTTCCCGTAGAGCTGGGCGCGCGCTGTGGCCATGCACCCGCTGGTCTCGTAGCTGCCGCTGGCACCGCTGGGCAACGTCAAGGGCGCCACCTGATCGGCGCGGCCGTCGAGGGCGACGGAGTAGCTTGCCGCCTGGGCAGCGGTCAGGGCCCGAACGTAGCGATCCTCGGCGGTCCCGGAACTGTTGGCATCGGATGGCGCTGTAGTCACGCCGTACCCAGGTGGGGAGCCGCGCCCGAAGGTGTCGCTGGTGGTGGTCGCCGTGGAGGTTTCCGGTCCGGGACTCGTGATCAGGTATGTCAGGCCCCGGGCCCGCATGCACCGTTGGACGAGCACTTGCTGGGCGCCGAAGAGCATCCAGCGCTGGCGCATCGTGGTGGCGTCGATGGTGGTGGCGCCGGAGGCCGCGGTCATCATCGACGCTGAAGGGATGCTCGCCCGCGGCGTCGGCTGGGACGCGCACCCGCCGACCGTGATCAGCAGGGCCGACAGCGTGGTCGCGGCCAGCATGCGTATGGCGCGCGACACAGGGTGGCGCCGCAGGCGGCGCATCTTCTCAGGTAACCGTTCCTTGGTCGGGTAGTCCGGATCAGCAGGCGTCGGTCCAGAAGTTGCTGCTGATCGAGTCGTTGAAGGTGTGCGAGGTTCCCGGCCACACCAGCTTGGTGAAATCGCCGGACCTCCACCCCTTGGGAAGGCAGGCCTGGTTCCCGCCGTAGTAGATGTCCCGGTAGACCTCGACGCCCAGGCCGCTGGTGCCGTTGTTGTAGCCGGAGGAAGCGCAGTCGTTCCACGAACGGACCTGGCAGCCGCCACTGGAGAAGCGGGACCACGATGTGTTGTTGCCGGCGAACTTGCCCGGGCCACCCTTGTAGTTGATGTTTACCCACACACAGAGGTAGGTTGCGGGGCAGTCCCCGATCGCCTGCGGCGTGAGAATGCTGTTGGCGCCGCTCGATATCGGCGTGGGCGCGGCGCTGGTGGGAACGGGCGCGGCGGAGGCAGCGCTAGGCGCGGCGGCTGCCCCGACCAGGGCAAGCGCGCTCACGACAGCGAGCGCGTATCGGAACTTGCCTACGGACATGGAAACCACGGCGATCGCTGTAAGAACCACTGCCCTAGCCATGCGCTGCGTGACTCTGATTCGTGAACCCATGCTGTACACGGTTAGTCCCTACCCTTCTAGTTGCCCGGGCGTTTAGCTCGGGGACCCGACCCGCAGCCTGATGCGGATAAGGCACCACCACGTCGCGTGATCGACCGGCTGACACGGAGGTGCTCTCGCGGCGGCCGGGCAACGGGCGAGCATGCACTGCGCACCGCTCATCACAGCGGTGACCGGCCTGCGCTGGCCGCAGCCGAATGCCCTTTCGGCCGCATCGCGATTCCCCTGTCTGTGCGGGCCGGAGCGTGCAGAGCGTAATGCGGGCCACGGGAGACCGGACAGGTACTTTCATGGCAGTTTTCCGGTAGAATCCCGGAACTGCGATGACTGACGACGGCTCGGTGTTCGGGGAGCGCCTGTGTGCCGCGCGCCAGTCAGCCGGGCTGTCCCAAGAAGACTTGGCAGAACGGTCGGGGCTCAGCGTTCGCGCGGTCGGCAACCTGGAGCGTGGCCGTACCAGGGCGCCGCACCCGGACTCCGTGCGCCGCCTCGCCGACGCCCTCGAACTTCACGGGGCGGCACGGGGCGATTTCATCGCCGCCGCCGTCCGGCGGCCGGTCCACCAGACGACGGCGGGATGGAACGGGCCACCCGTCGTGCCGCGGCAGCTGCCGGCCGCCGTGAACGGCTTCGCCGGCCGGCCGGGTGAGCTGGCCAAGCTCGACCGGCTCACCGAGGACCGCGAGAAGGCCGACGGCGCGGTGGTGATCTCTGCCATCGACGGGATGGCCGGGGTCGGGAAGACGGCACTCGCGGTCCACTGGGCGCACCGCGCCGCGGACCGCTTCCCGGACGGCCAGCTGTACGTGAACCTGCGCGGCTTCGATCCGGGCGGCCGGGTCACCGAGCCGGCCGAGGCGGTCCGCGGCCTCCTCGACGCGCTCGGCGTGCCGGCCGAGAGGGTGCCGCTCGGTCTGGACGCGCAGGCCGGCCTCTACCGCAGCCTGCTGGCCGGCAGGCGGATGCTCGTCGTGCTGGACAACGCCCGCGACGCCGGCCAGGTCCAGCCGCTGCTGCCCGGCACACCGACCGCCCTGGCCGTGGTCACCAGCCGCAACCAGCTCACCGCCCTCGTCGCGGCGCAAGGCGCGCACCCGGTCACGCTCGACCTGCTGACCCTTGCCGAGGCGCGCGAGCTGCTGGCCCGCCGGCTCGGCGCAGCCCGCATCGCCACCGAACCGCAGGCAG
The DNA here is from genome assembly GCA_963803135.1 of uncultured Actinomycetota bacterium. Lineage (GTDB taxonomy): Bacteria > Actinomycetota > Actinomycetes > Mycobacteriales > CADCTP01 > CADCTP01. Next base: position 1,030,259 of record CAWDLH010000003.1, read on the forward strand.
CCGACCAGATCATCGCGCGGTGCGCGCGACTGCCACTGGCACTGACAATCGCCGCCGCCCGGACCGCCCAATCCGGATTCCCCCTCGCCAGCCTGGCCGACGAACTAGCCGACACCGACGGCAGGCTCGACGCGCTGTCCGCGGGCGAGCCGGGCAGCCGGCTCCGAGCGGTGTTCTCCTGGTCGTACGCGACACTGAGCACTGCCGCTGCCAGGCTGTTCCGACTGCTCGGGCTGCACCTCGGCCCGGACATCGCGGCGGCAGCGGCCGGCAGCCTCGCCGGCAGCGCCCGCCCGGCCGTGCGGGCGCTGCTCGCCGAACTGACCGGCGCCAACCTGCTGGCCGAGCGAGCCCCCGGCAGGTACACCTCCCACGACCTGCTGCGCGCCTACGCCGCCGCGCTGACGCACGACCTCGACGCGGACGGCGAGCGCCACGCGGCGACCCGGCGGATGCTCGACCACTACCTGTACACCGCCAACAACGCCGACTGCCTGCTCAACCGGGCTCGCGACCCGATACCCCTTCCACTCGAGGCACCCGCTCCCGGAGCCACACCCGAGAACCCCACCGACCACGCCGCCGCGATGGCCTGGTTCGACATCGAGCAGCAGAACCTGCTGGCCGCAGTCGAACAGGCCGTCACCCTCGGCCTGGACACCCAGGCATGGCAGCTCGCCTGGACCCTGGACACGTTCCTCTACCGGCAAGGCCGATGGCCGGACCTCACCGCCATCTGGCAGACCGCGCTCGCCGCCGCCAGCCGGCTCCACGACCCATCCGCGCAGGCCTATGCGCACCGGACCCTCGCCCGGGTCGCCACCCGGCTCGGCCGCTACCAGGACGCGCTCACCCACCACCACCGCGCCCTCGACCTGTACTCCCAGGCCGGCGACCTGGCCGGGCAGGCATACACCCACCAGATCCTCGCCATGCTCTGGGAGCGGCAGCACGTGCCGGACCGCGCCCTCGACCACGCCCGGCAAGCCCTGCAGCTCTGCAAGGCCGCCGGCCACCGCCGCGGTCAGGCCGCCGCATCCAACGCGGTCGGCTGGTACCACGCGCTGCTCGGCGACCACCAGCAGGCGCTCGCCTTCTGCCAGCGCGCACTCGCCCTCTACCAGCAGCTGGGCGACCGGGACGGCGAGGCCCACACCTGGGACAGCCTCGGATACGCCCACCACCTCGCCCGCCAGCCGCAGGCCGTCGACTGCTACCAGCAGGCCATCGACCTGTTCCACGAACTCGGCGACCACTACCAGGAAGCCGCCAGCCTCGCCGGCCTCGGCGACACCCACAGCGCCAGCGGCGACCACACAGCGGCCCACGCCGCCTGGCAGCACGCCCTGCACATCGTCTCCGAACTGCACCACACCGAAGCGGACTCACTCCGCCAGCGACTCACCCAGCTGCTACCGAACTGACCGGGACGGCGCGTATCAAACCGCGCCTGCGGGCAGCGATCACAATGGGCCGGGGACGCGGCTGCACCGGGCGGCCCGGTCGCCGAGGTCGGCGCGGCCCGAGCGCGCCGCAGACGGCGCCGCCGCGGGACCGGTCAGGGCTGGTCGTAGGCAAGACCGAACTGTGGCTGCGCCCGCAGCCACGCCCGCAAGGCGTCGATCTCCAGGCCGAACTGCCAGTTGGTGAAGCCGCTGGAGTGGCGGTAGGTGTACAGGGTGGTCTTCCTGAACGGTGTCGGCGCCCACGCGCCCGGCTGGTCGCTCGGGTGGCCGGCCAGCCATGGACTGTTGGTGAAGTTCCGCCGCCTCAGGTAGTCCGAACTCAACCCGGACCCCACGTCGACCCACTCGACCCACCGGTGGTTCTTCAGGTCGAACGCCTTCCGTGCCTCGGTGGCGGATTGGACGCCCAGGGACACCAGCAAGGTGCGAACCTCATTGTCGATCTTCTCGCCGAACGGGCCGGGGACGACGACGTGAGGGCGCTCGCGGCCACGACCGTGCCGAGGTAGTTGGAGCACAGGTCCTCGGGCGAGAACGCCGAGTTGAGGTGACCGGGCAGGCGGCTGGTGATGCCCTTGCTGGTCTGGATCTCGGAGGCGATGGAGTCGTCGTACGCGATCTTGCGGGCCAGCTCCAGCCAGTTCGCCGGCGATGCCGTCTGGCTCAGCGTGGCGGTGCCGTGGGCGGTGGTGATCGTCTTGCCGGTGGCGCCCTGGATGGCGTAGATCTGCTGGTAGGCGTAGGCCGTGACGTCGGCGACGGCGAACAGGTGGCCGAGATCCACGAGCCCGGCCTTGCTGGTGTAGACCGTGCCGGGATGGCCCGAGCCCGGCAGCCCACCGGTCCGGTAGCCGCCCATCGTACTTATGTCCTTCAGCGAGCCCGGGGCTAGCAGGCAACAGTCGCGCAGCACGGCCGCCGGTTTCGTCAGCGGCGGGTCCGGCGGCGCGGGAGCCCCCGCGACCGGGGTCAACTGCTCGAGGCCGGCAGTCCACGACTCCGCCTCGTCGGTCTCGGCGGCGAAGGACGGGCCGTCGTGGTCGGCGAGCTGCTCGCGTCGCGGTACGCCGCCACCCACGAGCTGGCGGGCGCGCTCGGCGATGGCCCGCAGCGGCATCTCGCCCGGGTCCCAGTGCTCGTTGTCCGGCACGTGCTGGTGCCCGCAGACGCCGTCGAAGGATTGCCAGGCCTCAGCGGTCATCCGGCAGTGTGACGTGCGGCCGTAGCACGACACGCCGCCTGTGGGGTGCACCCGGTCGAGGTTGATCGGCACCAGCCGGGCCACCGGTGCGAGCAGCCGTTCGGCCAGCCACTCGATCGCCTGTTGGGGCAGCGCGCCCATCTTGGCGGCGAAGCCCCACACCTCGACCTGGACCGCGTGCAGCCGGTTGGTCTGCACCGACCCGGGCCGGGCCAGCGCGTACGCCGACCGGTTCAGCGGGATCGTCTGCAGCAGCAGGTTCGCCCGGGGCATCGCCCACAGATGCGGCGAGTTGGTGTGCTCGGCGGCCAGCCGGCGGAAGCCGTCCGGGCTCGGCTCGCCCTCGATGGTGTGGAACACGAACCGCCAGGGCCCCGGCAGGTAGCTACCGCCGGCCGACTTCGGGTTGGCGACCCGCTCGGCGCCGGGCACCCACAGCTCGCCGACGTCCGGCTTGGCCTGTTCGGGCGACTCGTGCGCCAGCAGTAGCTGCGCCGGCTCGGCCAGCAGCTGGGGCGGCGCCGTCCCCCGACACCCGCACGGCTTGTGCGCCGGTGCGTACGGCGTCGGCTGCTAGGCGTAGGCCGCCGGCTGCCCGCCGTGGGGCGCCCACTGCTCGGCATAGGACGACGGCTGCTCGCCCTGTGCCCCCCACTGCTCGGCGTACGTCGAGGGCTGCTCGCCGTAGGTCGAGGGCTGCTCGGCATAGGCGGCCGGTGGTTCGGCGAACGGCGATGCCAGTGTCGGCGCGAAGGTGGAGGCGAAGGTCTCGTCGCAACGGAAGGTCTCGGCGTTGAATGGTGTCGTCATCGTCGGATCCTCACCGGACGAGGTGGCCGTTGGTGCTGGCCTCGGCCATCGCGGGCAGCGACGGCAGCCGGAGCGGCTGGGCGGCGCTGAGCACCTGCGGGTTGCCGATCGGGCGGTCCTTGACCCGGTCGCCGGTGGCCGACTGCCACAGGTCGATCACGTCGCGCATCTCCCCGCCCAGCGCGGTGGTCGCGTCGAACAGGGTGGCCGCCGCGGTCGGGTCGTCGAACAGCCCGAGCTCCTCGCCCGCAGCACGCCGGACATCTTCTCGGCCAGCTCGAACAGCTCCCGGGACCGGGCAGCCGGGGCCATCCCGACCCGCTGCGCGATCAGCGACAGCCGGTCGGCCGGGCTGGTCGCCTCCGCCTTGAGGTCGCGGACGATCGCCGTGTTCGTCTGCAGGGTCAGGTGGAACCAGCTGAGCACCGTGACGTGCACGAACTCCTCACGGGCCAGCAACCCGCCCCGGCGGCGGTTGTTGAGCATGTCCTTGAGCGACTCGCACAGGAAGGCGATGTACGACGGGTCGGTCGCGTTGCTGCCCGGGGTGTTCAGGAAGTTCTCCAGGCCGAGCCGGACCTGCCGCAGCAGCTCCGTCCACTTCGGACGGAAGTCGGCGTTGGTACCCAGCCCGACGTGGGCCTTCCAGTCTCGGCGGTCGCCACCGCCGGAAGGCCAGTCCGGCAGCGGGTGCGGCAGGTCGAAGCCGAACATCCGTCAGTAGGCGTTGCGTCGGGTCACCCGGGACAGCGGCCGGGCCTCGCTGGTGATGCCGGCGATCGAGTACAGCGGCGGGTCGCGGAAGAACAGCTCCTCGGTGGTCCGCACCCAGCTCGCGCCGTCCAGCGAGAGCGTGCCGAGCGTCTCGCCGACGACCAGGCGGCGTACCGCCTCGGCCATGATCTCGAAGGCGCCGGTGCTCTCGATCAGGTAGGCGTAGATCAGGTGGTGCCACAGCAGCCCGACCCCGCGCCGGGTCGACTGCTGGCGCACGCCCGTGAACCGTTCCGGATCCCGCAGCCGGATGCCGGACGGTGCCAGCAGCGCCGGGAACCGTTGGTCCGGCAGGTTCAAGGCGTCGATGATGCCGGGGTCGCCGAGGAACGGCGCCTGTGTCGAGGTCGAGCCGATCGGCAGCTCGGGAACGAGCGCGGCGCCCTCCCACGCCTCGTCCAGCCAGCGGCTGAGCTGGGCCGGGTGGACCAGCAGGACCTGCTCGCGGTTGCCGCCCGCGGCTTCGAACAGTTTGGCAAGGCTGAGGAACATGACGATCCAGACCCTTCTCAGGTGACGGGAAGTTCGGTCGGCACGACCGATGTGGTGGACCGGGCTGACTCGACCGACTCGACCGACTCGACCGACCGGTCGAACTCGTCGAATTCGTCGGACCCGTCGGACCCGAACGCGGTCAGCCGAGGTCCGAAGGCGACCAGTGGGCCGCGGGCCGTGCGCAGGAACACCGTCGACCCGATCGGCTCGGACGGTGCGAACAGCCTGGGGAAGACCTCTCCGGCGTCGGACCGCCGGCGGTCGCCGGCCGCGTCCTCGGCCCGGTCGCCGTCCCCGTCGCCGATACGGCGGATCCGCAGCAGCTCCACCTTTCCGCCGGTGCGCAGCTCGACCCAGTTCCCGTTGGGCGGCAGGTCCTCGAACAGGATCGCGTTGTCGCCACGCGCGGCCCGGACCACCGGTACGTCGAACTCGCGACCGGTCGCGGTGCTGACCCGACCGGTCAGCGTGCCGAGCGCTTGATAGCTGAAGGCGACCCGCTGGTGCACCCGGTCGGCATCGGTGACCCGATCGGCATCGTCGATGTCGACGTCGATGACGACCGGCGGGCGCCCGGGAAGCTCGAGCGGCGAGTGCCCCGGCCGGACGGCGAGCTCCTTGACGGCCTCGGTCAGCTCGACCAGTTGCTGCATCAGTTTTCTTGCTGGGTGGGCATGTGCGCTCCTTCTCTGGACGATTCAGGCGGCTCGGGTGTCGGTCGGTGCCGTCCCGGCCGAGTCGGCACCGACGTCGCGCAGCCAGGCCCTCAGCTGGACGCGGTGCGCGTCGGCGTTGGCCGGGTCCACGACCGCGCGGGTGGTCAGCAGCGCGAACAGTTGCAGGGAATGCCGGCGGCGCAGGTACGACGAGGTGAGCAGGGTGCCGCCGGCCTGCCGCTGCAGGTCCCACAACCGCGCCGGAGCCACCGCCCGAGGGTCGATCACGGTCGCCAGCGACGCGCCGCGGAAGGCCTGCATCGGCCGCCGGGTGCACACCTCGACCAGGTCGGCCAGCGCCTCGACGCTGACCCTGGCGACCAGCCGGGCATCGGGCTCGGCGCCGGCGACCGGGTGTCGCTGCCACCAGGCCCGCGCCACGTCGGCCCACGGGCCGGCGCCATACCAGCTGCAGCACAGCGCGGCGTTGAACAGCACCGGATCCAGCCGAACGGGTGCGGGTCGCCGTACCGGATCCGAAACACCTCCTCGGTCGAGCCGTCGACCACAGTGGACAGTGCGAACACCGGAGCCCACCCGGCCAGGGCGAAGGCGTGCACGTCGGCGGCGATCTCGCCCGCCCACGATCGCCACAGCTGGGCCACCTCGGCGGACCGCGACACCAGCGCATCGTGCAGCACCTCGGCCAGCTCGGCGGTCCACCCGGTCAGGTGCGCCACCTGGTGGCCGGTCTCGTGCAGGATCGCGGTCGGATGCGACAGGTTGTGACGGGTGAGCTTGATGGCGGCCGCGGGCGAGGGATGTGCGTGGTCCCAGAGCCGGATCCCGGCCCGCAGGATCGACGCAACGGACGCGCGCGGCTGACCGAGACGCGGCGGCATCGCCTGGCCGGGCCGGCACCTGGCATGCGCCGGTTGACGACCGGCGCGGCATCAACCACCCGCGCCGCAACGTCATCCAGTGGAGACCAGTCAGATGTAGGCGTGGAATACCATACGTCCGCTCCGGGGGCGACGCAGCCGGCGGCGGATCCGGGCGCGCAGCGACTGGCCGGCGTCGGTGCTGTGGATCCCCCACTCCTTGCTCACCGTCCACGGCGGGAAAGATGCCACCCGGCCGAACCCCGCATCGCGAAGCATTCCCTCGACCGCCGCCGGGTTCGGGCCGAAATGATTGCTCGCATCGCCGTTCATCAATTCCCCCGGGTAGTACGCGGCGGCCGGGATCGGGACATCGAGCAGATCGACCACGGTCTCGATGACGGCGACATCGGCAGTCACCGCGCGGACTCGGCGAAGGTAGCCGAGCGGGTCCGGAGCGTGGTACAGCACACCGAGGAACAATACGACGTCGAACGGAGCGCCGAACTCCTCAATGCTGATGTCCTCCACTGCGATGTCCCGGCTCTCCACGCCGCTGCCGAGCACGCGTCGGGCCAGCTCGAAGTTGCCGCGGGCATCGCTGCCCGGCCAGTTCCACGCCCAGTGATCGGCGGCGACGACCCGGCTGGCCCCCCGTCGCTCTGCCTCGAACGAGTAGAACCCGTCGTACGCACCGATATCCAGCACGGTGCGGCCGCTGAGATCGGCCGGGAGCCGCAGGTGCGCCATCTCGGCACGGGTGTCCTTCTGCCCAGGCGTGATGACACCGTTGCCGAGATCGATCGTGTGGAACCACGTACGCGACGCCACGGTCTCGCGCAGTCCGACTGCATCCAACCCACGGTTGTCATCAACAGACATCGAAGAATCAATCACCTAGCTACCGTCATTGGGGACGACGTGGAAACTAGCACGCCGGAATGCACCGGCGCTGAGGGGCGACCATGCCGTCGTGCTGTGCGTGCATGCTGCTGGCGGTCGCTGGTCATGATCGAGGTGCTCGAACCGGATGGCAGGGGTGGGAGAGCTGACGCATGCCCGACCCGCGGGAACGCAACAGAGCCCCGCGGAGCGGGTCTTGACCGAGGCGGGTGACGTATGGCTGCGGTGGCGTCGGGCAAGAGGACCGAGTCCTCGGAGCGCCGAATCCCAGGAGCGGCGGGGTGGGAACGGGCGAACGGCGGTCCTTCGGTTGCCCGGACGGGCAGGATCCGTTGACCGCCGTCTCGTGCGGCAACCTTGGCCGTCGGGGTGGCGTCCTACGGCTGTCCGGTCGGTTCCTGACCGGACCGCGCCGGCGGTCATGCCTGCGCGCGGTCGGAGGGGGGAATGTCATGGCTGCGGTGAAGTGGAGGAGTGTGGCCGTCGTGTCGGCGGTGACGGCCACGGTAGCGGGATCGGTCGCCATGCTGGGGACGCCGGCCTCGGCGGCGCCGGTGGGCGAGGCGGCCTATGCGGTGACCGACCTCGGCACGCTGGCCGGCGCGCCGGACAGCACCGCGATGGGGGTGAACGACCGTGGCGATGTGGTGGGGCAGAGCGGCGGTCACGCGGTGCTGTGGCGCGACGGCAGGATCGTCGACCTGGGCACGCTGGGTGGCAGCTACAGCACTGCGGTCGACGTCAACGAGCGCGGTGACGTGGTCGGTTACGGCCAGGTGGCCGGGGGCGGCGGCGACCACGCGTTCGTCTGGCGCGGCGGACGCCTGATCGACCTGAGCCCGCTGCCCGGCTTCTCGAGCAGCTACGCCTTCGCCGTCAATGACCGCGGTGACGTGGTCGGTACAAGCGTCGGTGACCGGGGGATCAACGCGGTCTTGTGGCGGCCGGACGGCACGGCCGTCGACCTGACCGCTCAGACCGGTCTGGATGAGGTCACTGACCTGGACAACGCCGGCCGGCTTGTCGGCTCGGTGACGCCGGACGGGATGAACCTCTATCCGGCGCTGTGGTACCGCGGCCGCACCACGGTGCTGTCCGACCGGTCCGGGACCGCGTCGGCGATTAACGATCGGGGCGAGATCACCGGCTATTTCTACGGCGGCTTCGGCAACTCCTTCATGTGGCGTGGCGGCCGGCTCACCGAGATCTCGCTGCTGCCGGACATGCCGGCGGCCTCGGCGATGCAGGCCCAGGGCATCAACAACCGTGGGCAGGTCGTCGGCTTCGGCGGGTTCGACGGCTTCGTCTGGGACTCCGACACAGGGACGCTGTCCACGTTGCCCGGCCTCACCCGCCTCGGGCCGGCCGCGTACGACATCAACGACCGCGGCCAGATTGTCGGGTCGGCTGGGACCAGCCCGGAGAACCTCGACCCGCACGCCGTTCTGCTGTCCCCGCAACACCACTGACGAGCAACGACGGCGGATCCACAGGCGGAGCGGGGCGGGTTCTGGTGCACCCGCCCCGGGCCGGTGCGGAAGCTGGTGCCGTTGTTCGGGATCAGGACCGCGCCCCGCGGGCGAGTGCGGTGAAGGCCGTCGCAGGTAGGTGTGGTCGGAGGTGGGTGGCGAGGTCGTAGTGGCCGCGGTGAAGGTTCTGCACGAACGCGCGGCCGGCACCGGCCCCTGCGGCCGGCCGGAACTGCTTCAGTCCCCGCACCGGCCGCAGCCGCGCCCTCGACCGACGGTGATCAGCTTCCGCTCTATTGCCGTCCCGGTTGGTCGGCCGTAGCCGGGCGGCGGAGTTCAATCGGGGCGCGACTGATCGTTCGGCCGACTGCTAGCCCTGGGGCAGGAAGGTGACAATCTTGGGCCGGATGTCCTGTGTTCCTGGGAGGTATCGATGCCGAAGGCGTTGACCGCGAACGGTGCGTGGTCCTGGTTCGCGGACCCGCGGGCGGTCTATTCCGCCGGCCGGATCTACACCGGCTGGGTGGATATGCAGGCGCGGGTGTGGGTGGCCCAGATCCTCGACGACCCGGCCGCCGGCTACCCGGTGCGGCGGTTCCTGCTCTCCGACCGGTCCGTGGTCGGGCCGGAGGATGTCTTGGCCGACGACCACGCCAACCCGGTGGTCCTCGTCCGGGGCGGCCGGGTGGTGGCGTTCTGGTCTGGGCACGGCGGTCCGCAGATGAACTACCGGATCGCCAGCGGGCAGGAGGACGTGACCGCGTTCGGGCCGTTGCTCACCGCGCCGACGCCGTCCGGACCGTACGGGAACACCTACCCCAACCCGTGGCAGCTGTCGGACGGCAAGGTCTACCTGACCTATCGGGGTGCGGCGAACTTCCAGCCGTTCGTCACCCGGACCGACTCGCTGAGCGTACCGAGCCACTGGGAGCAGCCTCGGCACATGATCGCCGCCGCGGCCGGCCAGCGCCCGTACGTCAAGGCGGTGGCGACCGAGGGCACCACTCTCCACCTGGTCTTCACCGACGGGCACCCGCGGAACGTGGCCACCAGCGTCTATCACGCCAAGTACCAGAACAACGAGTTCAAGCGGACGGACGGGTCGGTCATCACCCGCTGGAGCGTCCTGCCGTTCGCCGTCGCCGAGGCGACCACCGTGTTCGACGGTCCCGGCCACGGCGTCCGCTGCTGGATCTGGGACATTCAGATGTCCGCGTCCACCAGCTTCGAGCCGCGCATCCTGTTCTCCACCCTGCCCAGTGGCACGGCCCGCACCGGGCACCAGTACTGGTACGCCGCGTGGACCGGTATCGGCTGGCGCACCGCCAAGGTCGCCGACGCCGGTGGCACCATCGCGCAGGACGGCGAGGACTCCTACTCCGGCGGAGCCGCGCTCGACCCGCTCCGACCGGACACGCGAATGTGGTTGAGCCGCCCGGACCCACTGACCGGGGTCCACAACGTCGAGACCTGGACGAGCACTGACGACGGCGTCACCTGGAAACCCGACCCCAGCCTCACGCTGGCACCGTCGGTGGACCAGCGGGTCCGCCCGGTTGCCGTCCGCGACTACCCCGATCCAGGCCGGCTGCTGTGGATGGAGGGTCCATACCAGACCTTCACCGACTTCGGCACCCGGCTCGTCCTCGGCGACGCGCCGGGAGCAGGATCCGTGCCAGCCGCACCGAACACCTGAGGCGGAGCCGGTCGGGACGAACGCCGGTGTCGTACCGGCGAGAATCGACCGTCTGGCGGATCCTGACAGCAGCCGGCGGGGATCCGGCGCCTCGCCGGTACGGTCCGACCTGGGCGCAGTTCCTCACTGCGCAGGCCCGCGGGATCCTCGCCTGCGACCTGTTCCACCTGGAAACCGTGACCGCGGCCTGCGTACGTCGGTGGAGGCGCCGGGCTGGCGTCGGGCGCAGGGCCGGATCGTCGTTTGCTGGACAGGCGCAGGGACAGGGAGTCCATAGTGGACTGCTTCTCCGGGTCAGCGGTGTTGCGCGGGATTGCTGTGTGGAGGCGCCGACCGATACCGGTGTGCTGCCCGCACCGATTGCTCAGACTGGATGTCCGGGCAGCCCGATGACCACCGCCGACCACCCGGATCCAGCCGGGACGCTCCCCCGGAGCCGGCGCCTACCAGTGCTACTCGGTCTCGTACTTGAACGAGAGCCGAAGCTTGGTCCGGTACGAAAGGCCCCCGTCGTCGGCCACGTGGACGTCCTGCTCCACGACCTCGCCCACGCGCAGGTCACGGACGGACTGACTCGCGGTCTTGATGGCGGTCGCCGCGGCGTCCTCCCATGACTCGCTGCTGGTGCCGATGACGTCGATCACCCTGTAGACGCTCATGCTGCATCCTCCCCTTCTCCACACGCACTAGACGGCGCGCAGCAGGCGATCCTCGAGCGCCGCGGATCCGGCATGCCGCCGCCGGAACTGTCGAGGTGGCACCGCAACCGTCACGACGATGCTCCCGAAGATCAAGCCAGGTGACAAGCCCGACCGGGCGTCGCTGGCGCTAGAACCGACCGTCACGTCCGAGCCCCGCGTACGCAACAGACCCGATCTGGTCGGTGAGACAGCTATTCGTCGCGCAGCCAGTCGGAGACGTGCTCACCGATCATGATGCAGGTGAGGTTGATGCTCGCGCGGGGGATGGTGGGCATGACCGATACATCGACCACCCGAAGGTTCGGGACGGCGCGTATCCGGCAGTGCTGGTCGGCCCGGCCATTGCATCGCCCGGCGGGCCCATCCGGACCGTGCCGCAGAGGAGGAACTGGGTCGAGACCGTCGCGCGGACGTATGCGCAAGTGCGTCGTCGGAATCCACTGTCTTCTCCGATAGCAGGGCGACACGCTGTGTGTGGCGGGCGATCTCGGGCGGGTGCGCGATCTGCCAGGCCAGGCGCACGGCCGCGACGAGCCGGCGCAGGTCCTGCGGGTGGGGTGGGCGGCGAGGTTGAGCCGGATCGCCGGGGGATGCGCGGGTCGGTACTCGCGAGCGGCAGTCGGCCGCGCGCGTGCGGGCGTTCGAGCGGGACGGGCAGCCCGATCGCCAGCGGCGTGCCCACCGCTGCCACTGTGGGTCGCAACTGCCGGGCATGGGCGCCAGCAGCAGCCGGGTGACCGGGTGGTCGGCAAGGCCCTCAGGCGGGAACCGGAATCCGGCAAAGGCCGACCGATCGATGTGGAGGCGGGCGGCTCGCGGACGATGCACCCGCCCAGCTTCCGCAGCCGAGGTCCGACAGCCGCCACCGGCCCGACACGCAACGAACCTCACATCGGCCGGCCGAAGTCCAAGCCGATCCGGTGTATGCAATCGGCTCGGACTAGGTTGATTTGAAGACGTTCCAGGCCTAGATTGCATGCAATTCAGACTCTGAGCGCGTCGAGGTGAGGCCGTGACCGCTGCCGCCGACCGGGCATACGCCGCGCTGCGGGACGGCATCCTCAGTGGCCGCTACGGCTTCGGCGACAAGCTCGGCGAGATCGAGATCGCCGACGAGCTCGGGCTGTCGCGCACGCCAGTTCGGGAGGCGCTGCGGCGGTTGGGATCGGAGGGACTCCTCGAGGTCCTACCCAACCGTGGCGCCCGGGTACGGACCTGGACCGCCCAGGACCTCGGGGAGACGTACGAGCTGCGGGCGGTCCTGGAAGGTCTGGCTGCCCGCCGTGCGGCCGCCCGGGCCGAACCGGCGACGCTGGTGGAGCTGGACCGGCTCGCCGCGACGATGGTGACCGTCGACCCGAGCCTGGGCCGTCGACCGGCCGGCGACTTCTCGGAACTGGCCGCGCTCAACGCCCGCTTCCACGAGCTGATCGTCACCGCGGCCGGCAGTGCGCAGCTCGCGACCACGCTGCAGGGTCTCGTGCAACTGCCGCTGGTCATGCGCACGTACCGGCGCTACACGGCGGCCGCGCTGGCCCGTAGCCACTCCCACCACAAGGAGATCGTCGACGCGTTGCGCGCCCAGGACGGCGTCTGGGCGGAGAGCGTCATGCGGTCGCACGTGCTGGCCGCCCGGGCCGTCCTGCTGGACAGCCACCGCGAGGACGCCGCGCCGCTCGAGGAGGTCTCGTGACCCGTGACGTGTCGGCGTTGTCTCGCGCGACGCCCACCGAGGGTCCGTTGACAGGGCTCCGCGTGATCGAGACCGGCCAGCTGGTGGCCGGTCCGTTCTGCGGTCAGCTGCTCGGTGACCTCGGCGCCGAGGTGATCAAGATCGAGCCGCCCGGGGCCGGGGATCCGATGCGGGCGTGGGGCCGGGAGAAGCCGCACGGCGAGTCGCTGTGGTGGCCGGTGATCGCCCGCAACAAGAAGTCCGTCGTCCTCGATCTCCGCACGGCCGGGGGCCAGGAGGCGGTCCGTCGGCTGGTGGCGGTCAGCGATGTGCTGATCGAGAACTTCCGGGTTGGCACGCTGGAACGCTGGAACCTCGGCTACGACATGCTGGCTGCGGTCAACGCACGGATCGTGCTGACCCGGGTGACCGGCTTCGGTCAGACCGGCCCGCACGCGCCGCGGGCCGGGTTCGGTTCGGTCGGCGAGGCGATGGGCGGCCTGCGGTACGTGCTGGGCGATCCGGACCGGCCGCCGGCCCGCGCCGGGATCTCGATCGGCGACTCGCTGGCGGCCACCTACGCCTGTATCGGCACGCTGGCGGCGCTGCGGGAGCGGGAGCGGTCCGGGCGTGGGCAGGTCGTCGACTCGGCGATCTACGAGGCCGTGCTGGCGATGATGGAGAGCCTGGTGACCGAGTGGCAGGTCGCCGGCTATCAACGGGAGCGGACCGGCGCGATCCTGCCGAACATCGCACCGTCCAATGTGTATCCGACCGCGGACGGCAGCTCGGTGCTGATCGCGGCCAACCAGGACTCGGTGTTCCGCCGGTTGGCCGCGGCGATGGGGAAGCCGGAGCTGGCCGACGATCCGCGCTACGCGACGCACGGTGCCCGTGGCGTCAACATGGCCGAGCTGGACGAGCGGGTCGCCCGCTGGTCGGCCGGATACGACACCGACGCGCTGCTGTCCACACTGGACGCCGCCGGCGTGCCGGCCGGCCGCATCTACCGGCCGCAGGACATGCTGCGCGACCGGCACATGATCGAGCGCGAGTCGATCGTCACCGTTGCGGACCACACCTTCGGCGACCTGGCCATGCAGAACGTCGCACCCCGCCTGTCCCGAACCCCGGGCTCCATCCGCTGGACCGGCCCGGGGCTGGGCGAGCACAGCCACGACGTCCTGCACGACCTGCTCGGCTACTCCGACGATGAGATCGCCGGCCTGACCGGCGCCTGAACCCACCCCTTCGCAGACGCGGGAGGAACGACATGACCTACCGGCTCGGAGTCGATGTCGGCGGCACCTTCACCGACCTCCTCCTCGTGGACGAAGACACCGGCGACACTCACCGGGCCAAGACGCCCTCGACGCCGGCCGACCAGTCAGTCGGCGTGCTGGTCGGTATCGACAAGGTGTGCACGCTTGCCGGCATCGAACCGGCGCAGATCGACCACGTCATGCACGGCACGACGATAGCGACGAACGCAGTGCTGGAGGGCAAGGGTGCCACGGTCGGGCTGATCGTCACCCGCGGCTACCGCCAGGTGTTGCAGGTAGCACGGTCGTTCGTGCCCGGCGGGCTGGCCGCCTGGATCGTCTGGCCCAAGCCGGAACCGCTGGCCGCGCTGGAGAACACGGTCGAGGCGGTGGAACGGGTGGGAGCCAGGGGCGAGGTGATCAAGCAGTTGGACGAGGCCGACCTGCTGCCGAAGCTGACGTACCTGAGGGAGCAGGGCGTGGACGCGGTCACCGTCGCGCTCATCAACTCCTTCGCCAACCCGGCGCATGAGCGGCGTATCGCCGAGCTGGTCGCCCGAGAGCTCCCCGGTGTGCCGATCTCGCTGAGCAGCGTGATCCTTCCGGAGATCAGGGAGTACGAACGGACGCTGACCACGGTGGCCAACTCGTACGTCCGGCCGACGGTCAGCCGCTATCTCGAGAGCCTGGAAAAGGCGCTGCAGGGCAAGCACATCACCGGCACCCTGCACGTGCTGCGCTCGGACGGCGGGCTCGCCGCGGTGGCCGCCGCCACCGAGGCGCCGGTCCAGCTACTCATGTCGGGCCCGGCCGGAGGGGTCACCGGCGCCCTGTGGGTGGCCCGACAGAGCGGCTTCGAGAACCTGCTCACCTTCGACATGGGCGGCACCAGCACCGACGTCGCGCTGGTGCAGGACGGCAAGCCGCGGATCGGCCGGGAGACGACGGTCGGCTCACTCAACGTGCGGGCGTCCTCTGTGGACGTCCGTACGGTCGGCGCCGGCGGCGGCTCGATCGCGCACGTGCCCGAGCTGACCAAGGCGCTGCGGGTCGGACCGCAGTCCGCCGGCGCCGAGCCGGGCCCGGCCGCGTACGGCCGCGGCGGCGACGCACCGACCGTCACCGACGCGAACGTGGTCCTCGGCTACCTCCCGCCCAGCCTGGTCGGCGGCGAGATGACGCTGGACGTGGACGCGGCCAGGGCGTCGATGCAGACGGTCGCCGACGCCATGGGCCTTCCGGACGCCGAGACGGCGGCGGCCGGCGTCGTCGACATCGTCAACGAGAACATGTTCGGCGCACTGCGGCTGGTCTCGGTCCAGCAGGGCTACGACCCGCGCGACTTCGCGCTCGTCGCGTTCGGCGGGGCCGGCCCACTGCACGCCAACGCGCTGGCCCGGCTGCTCGGCTCCTGGCCGTTGATCGTGCCGCCGAGTCCCGGCGTGCTCTGCGCTTACGGGGACGCGACCACCAGCCTGCGCGACGAAGGCGCCCGAACGTTCATCCGGCGGTTCTCGGAGACCTCCGATACCGCGGTCCAGGCCGAGCTGGCCGACCTCGCCGGCGAGGTGCAGGCACGGCTGGAGTCCGAGGGCGTGCCACGGGACGAGCAGACCGTCGGCTACCAGGTCGACCTCCGCTACCACGGCCAGGGCTTCGAGGTCCCGGTCGACGTGACGCTGGCCCAGTTCGACGGCGAAGGGCTGGCCACCGCCGGCAAGGCCTTCGACGCCGAGCACGACCGGTTGTTCACCTTCGCCCTCGACGCCGAGCACGAGCTGGTCAACCTGCGGGCGGTCGTCATCGGCCGGGCGCCGCAGATCTCCGCGCCGCCGGTGGCTGAGGGCGGCGCCGACCCGTCGGCCGCGCGCCGTGGCGACACCAAGGTCTACGTCGATGGCGCCTGGACCGATGCCCAGCTCTACGACCGGGCCGCACTGGCCGCCGGCAACGTGGTGCCCGGTCCGGCCGTGATCACCGAGATGGACTCGACCACGCTGGTGCTGCCCGGCTACGCGGGCACCGTGGACGCCGTCGGCTCGATCCTCATCCGTCCCGCCCGCGCAGGAGCGTAACCATGGCCACCCTTGTCGAGACCGCGACCATCCCGTTCGGCCGGGTCGACGTCGACCCGGTCACCGTCGACATCATCGAGAATGCCCTCCGCAATGCCCGGTACGAGATGGACGCGGTGCTGTTCCGCACCGCGATGAGCCCCGGAATCCGCGAGCAGCACGACGAGTTCCCGCTCATCGCCGACCCGACCGGAAAGATGGTCGTCGGCCAGTTCGGACTGTCCATCCCGGACTTCCTCGCCGGCTTCGACGGAACGGTCGAGGAGGGCGACATCCTGATGACGTCCGACCCGTACGCGTGCGGGGCGGCGATCAGCCACGCCAACGACTGGCTCGTCGTCCTGCCGGTCTTCCACCAGGGCCGGATCGTCGGCTGGGGCGCGATGTTCGGGCACATGACCGACGTCGGCGGCAAGGTGCCCGGCTCGCTGCCGACCGACGCCACCTCGATCTTCGAAGAGGGCGTGCTGGTCCCGCCGTTCAAGCTCTACAAGGCCGGCGAGCTCAACACCGAGATGCTCGGGCTCATCCTCAACCAGGTCCGGATGAAGGACTGGAACCGCAGCGACCTCAACGCGATCGTCGCCGCCTGCCGGACCGCGGCCCGGCGGGTGACCGAGCTGTGCGACCGGTTCGGCGCGGAGACCTACCTGTCCACTTTGGACGCGCTGCTGCAGCGCAACTACGACGCGATGAAGCAGCTGATCGCGACGACGATCCCGGCAGAGGAGACGCTGACCTTCACGGACTACGTCTGCGACGACGGGATGGGGTTCGGGCCGTACAAGATCCACTGCTCGATGTACCGGGAAGGTGACGGCGTCGTGCTCGACTTCGCCGGCACCGACCCGCAGTCGCCGGGCTCGATCAACTACTACCTCAACGAGAACCTCTACAAGATGTTCTTCGGGATCTACATGATCATGGTCTTCGACCCGCAGATCCTCTGGAACGATGGCTTCTACCCGCTCGTGGACGTCCGCATCCCACAGGGGACGCTGCTCAAGCCGACCTATCCCGCGGCGTTGTCCTGCCGTACCCACGGACTCGGCCGGATCTTCGACATCCTCGGCGGGCTGCTGGGCCAGCGGCAGCCGGAGTTTCTCTGCGCGGCCGGGTTCTCCTCGTCCCCGCACCTGATGTACAGCGGCTACCGCGCGGACGGCGAGTGGTTCCAGCTCTACCAGATCGGGTTCGGCGGCATCCCGGGCCGGCCGTTCGGCGACGGGCCGGATGGGCACTCGCTGTGGCCGTCGTTCTCCAACGTGCCCAACGAGTTCCTCGAGTCGTACTTCCCGCTGCGCATCGAGTCGTACGAGACCGTGCCGGACTCCGGCGGTCCCGGCTTCTTCCGCGGAGGCAACGGGATCGACGTCGTCTACCGGTTCCTGGAGCCGGGCGTCATCTCCATCCACGACGACCGCTGGTTCACCTACCCCTGGGGCGTCAACGGCGGCGAGCCGGGAGAGCGCTCGCGCAAGTGGGTCGAGCGCGGCGACGGCAGCCGGGAGATGCTGCCGAGCAAGTGCGACAACGTCCGCGTCGCCGCGGGGGACGTGCTGCACTACGTGACGTGGGGAGGCGGTGGCTGGGGCGACCCGTACACCCGCGATCCCGACCTGGTCGCTCTCGAGGTCCGGCGCGGCCTGGTCAGCGCGGACGGCGCCGGCCGGTACGGCGTGGTGCTGGCCGAGGACGGGTCGGCCGACCGGGACGCGACCGAGAGCCTGCGGCGCGAGCTGTCCGCGGCTCGGGGCGAGACGCAGATCTTCGTCCGCGGGCCGGACATCGAGGAGCTGCGCGAGCGGTGCCTAGAGGAGACTGGCCTGCCGGCGCCGAAGCCGCCGGTGTTCCGTACCACGGGGGCACCGGCGTGACCGGCGACCTGACCGCCGAGTACGCCGCTCACGGGTTCAGCGGTCAACTCGGGGTCGGCTCGGCGCCGGCCGTGGTGGCCGTCGACATCGCGATGGCCTACCTGGACCGGTCATCGCCGCTGTATGCCGGCGTCGAGGATGCGGTCGCCTCGGCCGCGCGGGTGATCACCGCGGCCCGAGAGGCGGGCGTGCCGGTGCTGCACACCCGCGTGCGCTACCAGCCCGGCGGCGCCGACGGCGGGGTGTTCCGCCGCAAGGTGCCGTCGCTGTGGGTGTTCGATGAGGGATGCCCGCTGGGAGAGCCGGCCCCGTCGGTCGCGCCGGCGGCGGGGGAGATCGTGGTCGTCAAGCAGTACGCGTCCGGCTTCTTCGGCACGTCGCTGGCGTCGTCGCTGCGGTCGATGGGCATCGACACGGTGGTCGTCGTCGGCCTGACCACGAGCGGCTGCGTGCGGGCGACCACGCTGGACGCGATGCAGCATGGCTTCGTGCCGATCGTGGTCCGGGACGCCGTGGGGGATCGCGATCCCCGCCCGCACGAGGCCAACCTTCTCGACCTGCAGGCCAAGTACGCCGACGTCGTCGACGAATCGGAAGCCGTGCAGGCTCTGAGAGGGTCGGTGCGGCGATGAGTCTGATGACCTGTCGCTAGCCGATGCCGGAGTGCCGCCACTGAGCCGGAGTCGCCGGGCGCTACACGATCACCGACTCCCCCGACCGAAGCGACATGCCTCGGTGAGCGGCGTGCTTGGACAGCACGCCTGTACCTCGCGCTGGGTGAAGTAGGGATGTCCCTCGATCTGGTTGACCGCGGGCACGACCGTTGCGTGCTCGAGCAGCGTCGTGAGGTCGTCGACCATAAAGTTGCTGACGCCGATGGCTTCAGCGAGGCGCGCTGCGCCGTCCTGGTCCGCCGCCCGGCCCGGCGGTGCCGAACAGCACAGTCCAAGCACTGCCATCCGGTTCGAGCACACTCTCGATCATGACCAGCGACCGCCAGCAGCATGCACGCACAGCACGACGGCGTGGTCGCCCCTGCTCGGCACCGGTGCATCCCGGCGTGCTCGGGCGCTGCTCGATCGTGCTCACCGCCGACGCTTACACTTCCGTCCTGCCCGATGTCGCCCACAAGCCGCCGAACAAGTCGCCGCGCTCGTCATGCGCGCCGGGCGCCTGGTAACCGGCACCGCGCGACCGCGTCGACCGGCCCGCCAGCCCCGACGGCCGCACGCGACGGCGCCCACGCAAGGGACGAATCGGGCTCATCCGGCCCGGCAGGGGAGCGGTGAAGGTGTCGAAGCAGCGGACTCTCGGTCCGCGGGCCTCACCGTGTCGCGGTCGTCGGCCGGCGCCTTAGCGGCCTCGCCGCCTCGGGCGCGGCCCCGATGATGATCCGGCCGCTGAGCCGAGTGCCTGGTACCACGGTGGTACCGTGTTGATGTGGCGATGAATCTTCGACTCACCGATATCGAGACTGAAGCCCTCCGGCGTAAGGCAGAGCAGGAGGGGCGTTCGATGCAGGAGGTGGCGCGGACCGCCATAGCTCAGTACACCAGTGACCGGCCCGTGCGCCTGGCCGCGGCGATCGAGAAGGTGCGCAGCGAGGACGCCGAGCTGCTTGACCGGCTCGGGAGGTGACTGACGAGCCGGGAGGGATCGACCACCTGTCCGTGGACGATCTCGTGGAGATCGCCACCAGCATCCTCAAGGATCTGGTGATCCGCGATGTGGGGCTGCTCGCCTCCGCGGCGGCGCGGCCCCGGACGACCGTGTTCGGCGCCGATGCCTATCCGCGGTTCGTGGACAAGGCGGCCGCACTGCTGCATTCGCTCGCCCGCAACCATTCGCTCGTTGACGGCAACAAGCGGCTGGCGTGGGCAGCCACCCGCGTGTTCTGCCTGCTCAATGACCGCGACCTTGTCTTCACCGTCGACGACGCCGAAGCGATGGTCATCGCCGTCGCCGCTGGCCATCTGGACGTGCCCGACCTCGCCCGAGTTCTCGAGCGGCACCTAGCACCGGCGGCTCCTGATACGTAGGCGGAGCGTGGAGACGGCGATCCTCTAGATGAACGATTCCAAGGCTCAGTGGTCGTAGGCGGTCAGGGAGCGTTTGATCGGGGCGCTGATGTTGTCGTTGTGCCAGATGACGGCGGTGAGGGCGATGCCCGGACAGGATCTTCCCGCCGGGCAGGAAGGTCAGCGCGGCGTCGATGCCGATCGACGTCCACGACTCTGCCCAGGGCGGTGCCCGGCCAGGGTGGGGTCGGTGAGGATGTCCAGCAGCACCATGCGTTCGTCGGCCTTGGCGCCGGTCAACGCGGCCCCGACCGGCAGGCCGCCCAGGGTGCACAGCAGGTGCAGCCGCAGACCCCAGAAGTAGCGCGAATGGCTGGCGCAGTAGCCGTATTCGGCGAACCCGGCCAGATCCGAGCGGCGTGCCGACTCCCGCGAGCGGGCGCATTCGACCGGTGTCGAGTCGGCGATCCACACGTCGTCGCTGAACAGGCTGGTGTCGCGGCCCAACACCCCGATCAGCCAGCTGATCGTGCTCACGAGCTTGCGCAGCCGCTTGTTGTAGCCCGGCTGCTGCGGCAGGTACGGGATCAGGTGCCGCAGGTGCGTGCGGGCGTAGCGCAACCAGCGGGCCTCGCTTGTGAACCCGAGCAGCGCCTGCAGCACCGAGAGCGTGACCAGTTCGGCGTCAGACAACTTGGGGGCGATCCCGACCCGGGGCCGCGGCGGGACTCGCTGGGGTTCGGACTTCAGCAGATCATCGACGCGCACGTAGAGTGCCGTGTCGAGCCTGTCGATCTGGGTCGTGTCGTCCAGCGAGAGAAGGAACACCAGCTCAAAGCAATCGAGCATCTCGCGTTGGTTCAAGGCGATCCCGCAGAGAAAGACGGGTTGCCCGGCAGTCGTACGGGCACGGATGGCGTCTTCCAGGCGGCTTCGGCTCCAGACCCACCGGTGCTCCAGCAGCCACTCGTCCGTCGCGTGTTCGGGCTGACTGACGGAGACTCCCGCGGCCGTCTCCCAGCCGGCGATCTCATCGGTGTCGAGGGCGGTGAACCCCCGCTTCCTCAGCTCCAGCGCCACGGTGGTCTTCCCGGACCCGGGGTTCCCGGTGATCAAGAATGCAGCCACCCCGACCTCCACGCCATCTCATTCCCCGCGTCTGGCCGGTTGTCTCCGCCTACCACCCAGACGGTTCCCACGCCGGTCCGCGCTCACCGGCCGGCAAGGCGCCGCCGGATCAGTCGACGCTGGCGTGCCTGGCTTCCTCCGTCGCTGTGCTCCAGACGTCCGCCCATGCCGCGAGGCGCTCGTCGGCGGCTTGTTCGTCGACGGGTGGCGCCGCGATGCCTGGCCTCCAGCGCCGACGGATCGGGCGGGGCCTTCGGCAGCAACACCGGAGCACGACGTCCTGTCCTTCCGGGCCGCTGGCAGACTGGCGGGATGCTGCCCGATCAGGCCACCGCCGTGCCCGCTCTCCTGCGCCTGGGCGGCCGCCCGGTGAGCGCGGTCGGCCCGGTGCGGATCTACGTCTGCGGGGTCACCCCGTACGCGGTGACTCACCTCGGTCATGCCTCGACGTTCGTCTGGGCGGACACGGCGGCCCGGGTTCTAGCGTGGACCGGGCACGGGGTGGACACCGCCCGCAACGTCACCGACGTCGATGACGTGCTGTACCTGGAGGCGGCGCGCCGCGGCCAGGAGCCGACCCTGTTCGGGGCCATGCAGCGGGCGTCGTTCGACCTGACCATGTCCGCGCTGCGGGTCCGCACCCCGGACCACCAGCCGACGGCGGCGCAGGCGGTCGGCCAGGTGATACGGCTCGCGGCGATCCTGCTGGCGGTCGGCGAGGCGTACGAGCGTGACGGCACCGTCTACGCGAGGACCGCACACGCCGCCGCCGGACTGGAGCGCGACACGGCGCTGGCGTTGTCCGCCGAGTACCGGGACGAGCCGGACGACCCGGACAAGGACGATCCACTCGACGTCGCGGTGTGGCGGTCGGCCGCGAAGACCGACCACCCGGCGTTCGCGTGGCCGAGCCCGTGGGGTGAGGGCCGGCCCGGCTGGCATGCCGGCTGCGCCGCGATGGTGCTCGCCCGCTACGGACCCGGGCTGGACCTGCATTGCGGCGGCGCGGATCTCGCCTACCCGCACCATGCCTGCGAAGCCGCGCTCGCCGAGGCGGCGACCGGGGTCACCCCGTTCGCGCAGCACTGGCTGCGCGCCGGCATGGTGCGGGTCGGCGGCGAGAAGATGGCGAAGTCGAGCGGCAACCTCGTCCTGGTCGAGGACCTCCTCCGGGAGCACTCGCCCGCGAGCGTGCGGCTGCTGTGTCTTAACCGCCCGTACGCCGACGCCTGGGATTACGAACCCGCCCTGCTCGACGAGGCCGGCGCGACCCTCGACCGGCTCTACTCGGCCGGCGGGAAGCCCGGCGAGGACCAGCCGTCCCCACGGCTACGTGACGCTCTCCTGGACGACCTCGACGTCGCCGCGGCCATCGAGATCGCGCTCGACGACGGCGCCGCTACCGCGCGAGCGTTGATCGGGATCCTCATGCTCAATTGATCGGGGTCCTCGTGCTCGCCCACGTCCGCCCATGCCTGCACCGCGCGGGACGCGCGACTATGCCGCGATCCGCTCGGCTACGGTGGCCCGGTGGACGACGACACGGCGACGGCATTGCGGGAGATGAGGCGCAGAGCCGGGTGCCCTGACCACGCAGTAATCTCTGCCGCGCCGCGGGCGGGACGGGCGACCATGCCGCGGAGCGGCTCATCCGTTCACTGCCGCACTGCGCGCGTGTTGTGAGCTCGCCCAAGGCTCAGCGAGGCCGCGGCCTCGCTTCGGTGGGGGTCATGTGCCGGGTCGCTTGGGTGGTCCTACGGAGCGTCGGCTGCGGTCAGGTCGTGGCTGGAGATGGTGCTGCTGTCCACCCACGCGTCGGGGGAGCGCTGCGACGAGGACCTGTTGGCCTCGCCGCCCGGTGCCCTGCCCGGGCGACGAGTAGCGGAAGGATGCGCGGCGTGTACGGAGGCGACCGTCAGGGCGACGTCAGGTCGAGCCCGCGTCTGCTCATGGTGGGCGGTTCGTGCGTCGGAGTGCCCGTACCGGCAGGTGTCGCCGCGTCCAGGTGTTGAGTAGAAGCACTATTGGCAGCGTGCGGTGCCGCTAATGGCCCGGTCGTTAGGTGCGCCGACTGACTGCTCGGCGACGAGCCCAACGCGAAGAGTTGGCCGATCCTGATCTTCACCGCTGCCTGACGGTCATCCGCCGCGGGCCAGCCGACAGAGCCTGCGGTGACCAGCTCGCCGAGCTGGCAGCAGGTGAGGATGGCGTTGCGCGACACACGTGCTGGTTCGAGATGGACGATCCCGCCGTCGCGTACCGGCGGCTCACGGACCTCATGACCTGGCTCGACCAGGTCTATCTCCAGTTCACTGACGCCGTGCTGCCGACCTGCTGGCTGTGGCACCCGTCCGTCGTCGAGGAGCTCCTCTGGCTCCGGCGTTCCTGGCTCGAAGCCTTCACCGGACGGACCGCGACGATCTTCCGCGCGGCGGACTGGCACGACCGCCAGCGTCCCAGCGTGGTCGCCCGGATCCGTGGCCTGAACGCCGGAGTCTGCTCGCTCGACCAGCACGAGCGCGGAGCCGACCAGGATCGACGGCTGCCAACCGTTCCGACCGCCGGAGCGGCGACCAAGATGGCCGCCTGGTGGACGGCCGGCCGCAGCGACGGCCCTCCCTACCCGACCGACGACGAGATCGCCGAGGCGGTCGGTAGGCGGCGAGAACCCCGGACGCTCGGCCGGACGAGGTGGGTTGGGCATACGTCGGCGTGTTGCTCGGTGGCGCCGTGTCGGTCGCGGCCAACGTGGCGCACTCCTTGGTGCTGCCGCGTGTTCTCCGTTCTCACCCCGTTCGGGGTTTCAGCTCGTACCCGCACCGCTCGGATCCTGGGATCCCCTCGCGGGCGGCGACACGCTCCTGCACCTCAGCGTACGAGCGTGGCGCATCTCCCAGACCCTCCCCGGACGTCGGTCCGTCAAGCGAGGCCTGCCCCCATCGCGCGGAAGGGGGCGTGACCGGCCGGAGCTGTTCGGTTCGTTGGGCCCTACGCCGGGATCGGCCGGTGGATCAGTATGAGTGGTGTGGCGCCCGCTGCGGGCGCGGAAGTCTGGTGAGTCGGTTGGCGACGGTTCCACGGGATCAGGTCACGGTCGGGCGGTGCCGGCCATGAGCGCTGAGGCCGCCCGGTTGCCCGCGCCAGACCCGGCGTCGGAAGAGTCCGATCGCAAGGACGACCTCATCTCGCTACCGATGACCGAGCTCAAGAAGCGGTTGGGCACGTCGGGTGACGGGCTGAGCCAGGCGGAGGCGAGCAAGCGGCTGGCGCAGTACGGGCCTAACGAGATCGCCGAGCACACGGCCAGCGCGCTGTTGAAGTTCTTGACCTATTTCTGGGGTCCGATCCCGTGGATGATCGAGGTCGCGGTGATCTTGTCCGGCGCGGTCGGGCACTGGGCCGACTTCGCCATCATCCTCGTGCTGCTGGTCTCCAACGGCGTGGTGGGCTTCACCAAGGAACGCCAGGCGGGTAACGCCATCGAGGCGCTGAAAGCGAAGCTGGCGATCACCGCCCGGGTCAAGCGGGACGGACAGTGGCTCACCCCGGCCGCGCGGGACCTGGTCCCGGGTGACGTGATCCGGCTTCGGCTCGGTGACATCGTGCCGGCCGACGCACGGCTGCTGGACGGTGACCCGGTGGAGGTCGACCAGTCGACCCTGACCGGGGAGTCGTTGCCGGCTACCCGCAACCCCGGCGAGGCGGTGTACTCCGGGTCGATCATCCGCCGCGGCGAGATCGGTGCCCTGGTCTACGCGACGGGCGCGAGCACCTACTTCGGCAAGACCGCCGAACTGGTGCAGGACGTCCACACCGTCAGCCACTTCCAGCGCGCGGTCCTCAAGATCGGCAACTACCTGATCATCCTCGCCGTCGTACTGGTCGCGGTGATCGCGGCCGCCTCGCTGCTGCGCGGTGACCGGGTGCTGACCACGCTGCAGTTCGCGTTGGTGCTGACCGTCGCCGCGATCCCGGTGGCGATGCCGACCGTGCTGTCGGTGACCATGGCGGTCGGCGCGCGGCTACTGGCCGCGAAGCAAGCGGTCGTCACCCGGCTGGTCGCCATCGAGGAACTCGCCGGCGTGGACGTGCTCTGCGCGGACAAGACCGGCACCCTGACCCAGAACACCCTCACCCTGGGTGAGCCGTTCACGGTCGGCGACGTCACCGCCGCTGACGTCATCCTCAACGGCGCGCTGGCCTCCCGCGCGGACAACGACGACCCGATCGACCTGGCCGTCCTCGGCGGCCTGACCGACACGGACGCCCTAGACGGTTACCAGGTCACCCACTTCCAGCCCTTCGACCCGGTCCACAAACGCACCGAGGCCACCGTCACCGCGCCCGACGGCGCCACGTTCACGGTCAGCAAGGGCGCCGCGCAGGTGATGCTCACGCTGGCCAGCGACACCGCGGCGATCACACCGGCGGTCGACGCAGCGGTCAACGACTTCGCAGCCCGCGGCTTCCGCTCGCTCGGGGTGGCCCGGGCCGACGCCGACGGGCAGTGGCGGCTGCTCGGTGTGCTGCCGTTGTTCGACCCGCCCCGCGAGGACGCCAAGTCGACCATCGCCACCGCACGAGGATTGGGCGTGACGGTGAAGATGGTGACCGGCGACGCGCTGGCCATCGCGAAAGAGACGGCCACCAAAGTGGGCCTCGGCAGCGGCATCCTCGACGCCACCGGCCTGGGCGATGTAAAGAAGAGCGAGACCGATGCGGTCGCGCAGTCGATCGAGACCGCCGACGGGTTCGCCCAAGTCTTCCCCGAACACAAGTTCCACATCGTCGACGTCCTGCAACAGCGCGGGCACATCGTCGGCATGACCGGCGACGGCGTCAACGACGCCCCCGCGCTGAAGAAGGCCGACTGCGGCATCGCCGTCTCCGACGCCACCGACGCCGCCCGAGCCGCCGCCGACATCGCGCTGCTCACGCCCGGCCTGTCGGTGATCGTCGACGCGATCAGGGAAAGCCGCAAGATCTTCCAGCGGATGAACAGCTACGCCATCTACCGCATCGCCGAAACACTGCGGGTACTGCTGTTCGTCACCCTGGCCATTCTGGTCTTCGACTTCTACCCGGTGACCGCGGTCATGATCGTCATGCTGGCGCTGCTCAACGACGGCGCGATCCTGTCCATCGCCTACGACAACGTGCATTACAAGAACCAGCCCGAAGCCTGGAACATGCGTCTCGTGCTGGGCATCGCCACCGTGCTCGGCGTCGTCGGCCCGATCGCCGCGTTCAGCCTGTTCTACCTCGGCGACCGCGTCTTCGACCTCGGCCATCCCCGCCTGCAGACGATGATGTACCTGATGCTGTCCGTCGCCGGACACCTCACCATCTTCCTCAGCCGCACCCGCGGACCGTTCTGGTCGATCCGCCCCGCCCGCATCCTCTGGATCGCCGTGCTCGGCACCCAGGCGATCGCGACCCTGATCGCCGTCTACGGGGTGTTCATGACCCCCTTGGGCTGGGGCTGGGCCGCGTTCGTCTGGGGCTACGCGCTCATCTGGTTCCTGCTCAGCGACCGCGTGAAATTGCGCGCCTACCGGATCCTCGACCCAGCCGATCCCACGACAACAGCCGTAACGACGCCGCAGACCGACTGACGGCCGGCTCGGCTACCCGTCGTGCCACGCCCCTGCGGGGTCTGACGGCTCGCTGGGTAGGGGGCGCACGTTGGTGCCGTGCGGTGCCGTGCCGTGCCGGACGGTCCAGTTCGGGCGACGTCGATTCGTAGGCTGAGCCTGATCGCCTACGCCCGGGCGGGCGTGCCGCTGACGCGCCGGACGGTTGCCTCGATGCCGAACGAGAGGGTCACCATGGCGATCAGGACAGCCACGGCACCGGCGCTGCTCTTGGCAACCAGGGCCGCGAGCGCTCCCGCGCACGCCACGGCCGCCAGCACGGAGATCCAGGGCGCCGATCCACGCTGCCGGGCCGTGCGGGCTTCGGCCGCGTTCACGGTGGCGAACACGATCAGGAAGCCCGCGCTGCCCATGGTGGAGATGCTGCTCAGGTTCAGCACGTTGGCCAGCGCGATGGTCGCTCCCGCGGTGATCAACAACCCTTCCAGGGGCTGGTTCCAGATCGGTCGCTCAAGCTGGGCGGGCAGCTCTCTGGACTTGGCGATCGTGTAGGTCATGCGTGCTGATCCATAGAGGGTGGCGTTGATGGCCGACGCGGTCGACAGCATCGCCGCGATTCCGATCATCGTGAATCCCGCAGCCCCGAGCGCGGGACGGGCGGCCTCGGCCAGCGCGTAGTCGCGGGCATGGACCAGGTCCGCCACCGGCAGCGATCCCACCGACACGACCGCGACGAGCACGTACAGCACGATGACGAATAGCACCGAGATGTAGTAGGCCCTGGTCAGGGTGCGTCCGGGATCGGCGACATCCTCGGCGGCGTTGGCGATGAGTTCGAACCCCTCGTACGCCAGGAAGATGATCATGCCTCCGGCGACGATCGACACCGGAGAGCTCCGCTGCGCGGGCGCCAGCCGCGCCGTGGACACCCCCGCCATTCCGACTGCGACGAACAGCACCAGGATCGCGAGTTTGATCGCCACTACGACGCGTTCGGCGCGAGCGACCGTGGACGCGCCGGCGACGTTGAGCACAGTGATGAGCACGATCGCCGCGGTGAGGAACAGGTGCCGGCCCAGGCTGCGGGAAGTGTGCGGCAGGAGCTGGCTGCGTAGCCCCCGAACGCCTGGCAGTACAGGGCTAGCATGACGACGTAGCTCAGCCACAGCAGCACGTTGATCCCGCCGGAGAGCAGCCCGGGACCGAACGCGCGGTTGACGAACGTCACCGTGCCGCCGCGGGTCGGAAAGGACTTCGAGCAGCGAATACGACCGTGCGGTCAACAGCGCCACCAGCCCGGCCAGCAGGAAAGCCAGCGGCGCAGCGCCCTTGGTGATCTGCACAGACAGTCCGAGGACCGCGAAGAAACCGCCGCCGACCATGCCGCCGACGCCGATCGCGACAGCTCCCCACAGTCCGATCGGACGAGAGGCCGATCCCTCCGATTGGGACACCATCGCAGCAATACCCACGGCCCGTGCCTCATCACGCCGCATCGCAGGGCACCCTGAAATCGTCCGGCCGAGCGACACTTCCTGCCGACGCTGCTATGTCGCAGAGGTGGGACGCTCGCGGTAAGGGAGCAGCTGGCCGGTGCGTCTCGGACCCGCGGCCCGTTGCCGTGCTCGGATTTCAGATGACTCAGGATCGCCATCTGTCCGCCGATTCCGCAGCCGGCGAATGATCTGCCGCCCGCCCGGCGATCGTTCGCCCTGCTGCTAGACCGCCGGAGCGCCGGTGCCGCCCCGTAGGCCGGTCGCTTGACGGCCGACTGAACAACTGTTTAATCTACTGAACGTGAGTTCAATCCGCGATGAGAGCGACCTCACCGCGCGCGCGACCATCCGGAACGCCGCGTTGCGGCTGTTCGCCGACCGGGGCCCGGACGCGGTGACCGTTCGCGAGATCGCCGCTCAGGCCGGCGTCTCCCCGGCGCTCGTCGTCCACCATTTCGGGAGCAAAGACGGTCTGCGCGCCGAGGTCGACGGGTTCGCCGCGCAGGCGTTCGACGTGATCTTCGAGGCACTTCCGACCGAGGAGCTGGCCGAGCTGCTCGCCGGCGGTGCGGCGACGGGCTCGCTCGCCGACGCGTTTGCCCGGGGTTTCCCGCCCGGCTCGCCGTTGCCGGCCTACCTACGCCGGCTGCTCCTGATGAACGACCCGGCGGGAGCCGCGCTGTTCGGACGGTGGTATGCGACGACCCGTCGCGTCCTGGACGTGATGGTCGAGATGGGCGTCGCCCGGCCGAGCGAGGACCCCGACGTCCGGGCGGCGTTCTTCCTCGTCAACGACCTCGCACTCATACTCCTGAGAAACCCGATCGCCGTGGCGATCGGTGTCGACCCGCTGACCCCTGACGGGATCGAGCGATGGGCCCGGGAGGCCACGAAAGTGTATTCCGAGGGCGCGTTCAGTGCCCCGGGAAGGAGTGACACCCGATGAGCACGGCCCAACCCGTCATCCGGACCGAAGGGCTGACCAAGACCTTCGGCACGGTCCGCGCCCTCGACGGCCTCGACCTCGAAGTAGCGCCCGGAGAGGTCCACGGATTCCTCGGCCCCAACGGAGCGGGCAAGTCGACGACGATCCGTGTCGTCCTCGGTCTCATCCGCGCCAGCGGCGGCCAAGTCGAGCTCTTCGGTGGTGACCCGTGGCGCCAGGCGGCGACGCTCCATGAGCGGCTGGCCTATGTCGCCGGTGACGTCGCCCTCTGGCCGGGGCTCACCGGCGGGCAGTGCCTCGACGTCCTCGGCGCGACCCAGGGCGGGCTCGACGAGGCCCGCCGGGCCGCCCTCATCGAGCGGTTCGACCTCGACCCGACCAAGCGGGTCCGTGACTACTCCAAGGGCAACCGGCAGAAGGTCGCCCTCATCGCCGCCCTTGCTGCGGAGGCCGACCTGCTCGTGCTCGACGAACCCACCTCAGGGCTGGACCCGCTCATGGAACAGGCCTTCCAGGAGGTCGTCCGCGAGCGGCGCGCGCACGGTTGCACGGTCCTGCTGTCGAGCCACATCCTCAGCGAGGTCGAGGCTCTTGCCGACCGGGTGAGCATCATCCGCCGGGGCCGGACCGTGACGACCGGAACCCTTGCCGAGCTGCGACGGCATACCCGCACCCACGTCCACGCGGTCACCGTCGACACGCCCGCGGACCTCGCCGACACCCCGGGCGTCGCGGAGTACGCCTCCGAGCGACTCGACGGCCACGTCGACAGCCGGTTCACCATCGACGCCGAGCACCTCGACGCGGTCATCGGCCGGCTGCACGCCGCCCGGATCCACACCCTCACTGTCACCCCGCCGAGCCTGAACGCCCTGTTCCTCCGCAGCTACGACGTGCAGACCGCGCTCATTGACACCACCGAGCTTCCAGAGCCGGAGGAGGCGCGCCGATGAGGGCGACCGGCCTGAGGGCGATGCTCGGTGTCCAGTGGCGGACGCACCACCGCGGCACGCTCGTCTGGCCGTTCGCGCTCATCACCAGCATGGTCGCAACGGCTGGCGCGGTCGCCGGCCTCTACACCACCCCCGAGAAGATCCACACCTACGCCCAGGCCGTCACCGCCGGCACCGCCCTCGTCGCGATCAACGGCAGGGTCGAGGGCATCGACAGTCTCGGCGGGGTCATCCAGGACGAGTTCGGCTTTCTCGCTGCCTTCCTCCTCCCGCTGCTCGGGATCAGCCTCGTCGCGCAGGTCACTCGGCGGGAGGAGGAGGCCGGGCGACTCGAGGCGATTCTCGGGGGCCGGGTCGCGCGCCACGTCCCGGTGCTGGCCGGGCTCATCGTCGCCTCCGCCGCCATCATTGTCACTGCCGTCGCGTTCGCCCTCGGGCTCATCGCCTGCGGGGTACCCGCCACCCGATCGTTCCTCTACGCCGCATCCCTCGGCGCACTCGCCGTCGCCTTCGCGGGGCTCGCAGCGCTGCTCGCCCAGGTCATCCTGCACTCCCGGGGCGTCTACATGTGGAGCCTGCTCGTCCTCGCCCTGGCCTACGTGCTGCGCGGCGTCGGCGACGTGACGAAGACTTGGGTCACCTGGCTCTCACCGCTCGGCTGGGCTGAGAAGGCCGCGGCCTTCGAGGCGATGCGGTGGTGGACGCTCCTCATCCCTCTCGCTGTCGGCGGGCTGCTCGCCACGCTCGCGATCCACGTCGCCGGACGCCGCGACCTCGGCAGCTCCCTCGTCCGCGGAGGCGCGGGATCGGCGCGGGCGACGACATGGCTGCGCAGCCCCGTCGGGCTGGCGACCGCCATCCACCGCCCGGCGGTCCTAAGTTGGCTCGCCGGTGCCCTGGTCATCGCCGGCATGATGGGCGCGCTCGCGCGGCAGTTCGTCGACGCCGTCAGCGGCAACCCGGCCATGGCCGAGGCCATCGGGATGTCGAGTGCGCGACCCGATGCGGGGTTCGTTGCGGTCACCCAGCTCTACATCGCGATCATCGCCATGGGGTATGTCGTCCAGGCCGTCGGCAGCCTGCGCAGTGAGGAGACCGCCGGACGCCTCGAGTCCCGGCTGTCGGGCACCCTCTCGCGCACGCGGTGGCTCGCCGCCCACGGACTCGTGATCGTCACCGGTCTTGTCGTCATCGTCGTCGTGTCCTCGGTCGTGTTGGCCGCGGCGACGGCTTGGTCGATGGGCACCACGGCGCACCTGGGTCGCGTTCTCGGCGCAGGCGCGGCATACCTGCCCGCAGAGCTCCTCGTCGGCGGGCTGGCGCTTGCGCTCTTCGGCCTGCGTCCCCGGGCGTTCCCGGCGGGCTGGGCGGCCTTCGCCTTCGTCGCCTTCATCGCCTTCCTCGGCCCGGGCCTCAAGTTGGCCGGGTGGGTCCTCGACCTGGCCCCGACGACTCATGTCGGCAACCCGCCGTTGGACACCGTCGAGGCGCTGCCGCTCGTCGTCCTCGGCGCCATGGCCGCGGCCCTGTTCGTGGTGGGAGCGGTCGGCTTCCGCCGTCGGGGGGTGCCTCAGGGCTGAGCCCGGGGGAGTGCCCTCTGCGCCGCCGACCGCCGGCGTCTTCCTACATTCACGAGGCGCCGTGCGGTCAGCAGCCGCCCTCGCCGGGCCATGAGCGTGAACGTCCGCGCGCGACACCGATGCAAAACCACACCCGAGGTCCGAGAGTGCCACTCGCAACCAGGGACAAGACGAAGCGCGGACGAGTTCGGCTGCGTAGGTGACGATGACCTTGCCCGCCGTCAGCCGTAACGTGTGGCGGCGCACGCTCATCGGGCACGTGCGGATGTGTTCGCGGCTATGTCGCGGCGCGGTGGTGGGATCAGAAGTGGTCGCGCAGGCTGAAGTAGAGCACCGCGAACACCACCACGATGGCGGCGTTAACGATCAGCCGAAGCGCGAAGCGGTCTCTCAGGAACGCGACGTCGAGTCCGATGATGAGCGTGACCATTACGATGACGCCCAAGGTCATGACCGTGGTGTGTCCCATGCGGCGGTTTTAGTGGTCTGTTGTGCGGGCCTGTCGAACGCACAACACGCTCCCGATTCGGCTATTTCCGGCGCTTGGAAGTGCGACATCCTCACCGACTGGATGGGTCTTCATCCCGTAACGCTCGATGGTGCTGATCGGTTCGGAACGCAGCGAATATTTGGCCTGCGCCGGTGTGAACAGCGGTTTACGGCCACGTTCGTCCCGCCTACCGGCGTCCCGTCGGGGTGGCACCCGATGCGTGGTGCGGTGTTGAGCGCGGTCTTCTGGCCGGTCTCGCTCTTCGTCGCCCTGGAGATCCTCTCCCGGACGACGTGGCCGGCCGGCATCCTCTGGCGCGTCATCCGGCTCGGCGGTCTCCTACCGGTCGCCGTCGTCGCGGCCGTGGTCTCCTACCGGCACCTGTCCGGGCTGATCCGCTACTACGGCGAGGACGGCCTGACGGCAACCTTCGGCCCGCTCGCGGTCGACGGGCTGATGGTTGTCGCGTCGGCGGCGTTGCTGGCGTCGTCCGTGTCGCCGCCGATCGGCGTCGTGTCGCCAGCCGACGGAAGGGCGACACCTCCGACTGACCTCGCCCGGGATGCTGTTGCGGTCGACCGTCTCGCGGCGTTGTCGCCGTCGGTCGAGGAGGCGACAGCGACTGCGGCGCCGGCCGAGGACGGCGATCGATCAGTCGCCCACAGGGCACAGCTCGACAATGCCCGGGCGTTTGTACGGGCTGAGCTCGCGGCCGGTCGCAGTCCATCAGCAGCGGCGGTGGGACGCCTCTTTGGCCGCAACAGCCGACGGGGCCAGCGCATCGTCCGGGACGTCATCGCCGTCGAGAACTCGTCGGCGGACTCTGCCGAGGCCCTCGCCTCAACTCCTCGGCAGCCGACCGAGACCAGTCCTCCGCCGAGAGGAGCACGCAGCGACGCCGCACAGATCGACGAAGCCCGCCGACCGAGCGAGACGCCCTCCTCTGAGCTCGTCCCTTCAAGATCGACAAGCGTCCGTGCAGGAGTACACACCCAAGGCATTGCAATCTGACGGACCCGTTCGTGCCGCCGGCGACGGGCGCGGTGAGCGGCGATGATCTCGCTGTCCTCCGGCCACTCGGCGGAGTACCTGACCCGGGCGGTCGCGCAGGGCCGGGAGAGCTACTACACCGGAGGGGTCGCCGCCGGTGAACCACCCGGTCGATGGCAAGGCCGCGGCGCCGCCCGCCGGCGCTGTTGCGTTCCGGTGAGCCGGGCATGGTCGGCTCATACGGGTGGATAGCTCAGATCGCCAGAGCGAGCTCGGCGAAGGCTGTCTCGAGACGCAGCCGTGGCGGGGCGTCGGTGGCGAGTTCGTAGTGGCCTCGGCGGAGGTTCTGGACGAAGGCGTGACCGCTGGCGATCACGGCGGCGGACCGAAAGCGTTTCAGTCCGCGCATCGGACGAAGTCTGGCCTTCAGCCGACCATGATCGGCTTCGACACGGTTGTTGCCGTACCGCTCGGTGCAGTGCGCCGCGGCCGGCACGAGTTCATCGAGGACCCGTAGGTATGGGCCGGCCTTGTCGGTGGTGACCTCGACCGGTACCGGGCCATGGGCCAGCGCCCGGGTGAAGAATCGTCGTGCCGCCGCGGTGTCGCGCTGCTCGGACAGCAGGACGTCGATGACCTGCCCGAGCTGGTCGACCGCCCGATACAGGTACCGCCACCGGCCAGCGACCTTCACGTACGTCTCATCGACGAACCACCGGTCCCCAGCAGCGTGCCGCAGCGGCCGAGCGGCCTCGGCGAACAGCGGCGTGAACCGCTGCACCCACCGGTACACCGTGACGTGATCGACCTCCACACCCCGCTCGGCCAGCAACTCCTCCACGTCCCGATACGACAGCCCCTAGCGCAGGTACCAGCGGACCGCAACCGTGATCACCTCCGGCGGGAACCGGAACCCGGCAAACGCCGACCGCTCGACGCAGAGACGGACGGCACGACATCGACGCATCCGCCCAGCGTGGCCCTACCCGTCGACGACGGGCGCCCTGGGCAATGCAACAGTGCCACGCGTCGTCAGGTCCAGCCGAGTGGGGCGGCGGTCGCCTCTGCGGCCGGCTCGCCGGCGGCGGTGTTGAAGGTCTGCAGTGCGGCGACGAGCCGGCCGCGCTGGAGTGCGGGCATCGCCCCGACGATGGCCGCGATCTGCTCGCGTCGCCGGCGGGTGACCTCGTCGACCAACCGCGCGCCTCGCGCGGACAGCGAGACGATCACCTCCCTGCGGTTGTCCGGGTTGACGTCCCGGTCGACGAGCCGGTCGGCGCTGAGCCGGTCGACCATCCGGCTCGCGGTCGACGGGTGGACGCCGAGAGCATCGGCAAGCTCCCGGGCGCGCAGCGGGCCACGGGTCGACAGCACGACCAGCATGCGGAACTGCGGCAGCGTCACCTGGTCGGCCACGGCGGCGAGGGACCGGGCCGCCACGCCGACGAGGATCCGCGATGCCACCAGGACGGAGTTGGTCACCTGGCTGATGTCCTCGTCCTCCGGCATGCGTGCAGAATACAACACTTGTACAATGCAAGCGTGCTTGCCTACGGACGGTCCGTTGCCGCGTCTCGCGGGAAGGCGCTCCCGCTGCCCCAGGGCGCAGCTGCTGTCCTGCTGGGAATCCGGGAGGGACCCGCGGGAGCGATGGTGCTCGCCGCTGCGGTCGGGGTCGGTGCCGGCGGGGGAGCGATCGTCTTCCGCTGGCTGGTGACCGCCGCGACCAGGCTGTTCTCGGGACATGAGGACTACGCCGGGGTCGGACCTGCCGATCATCCGGGACTCCCGTGGCTGGGGCACTGGTTCGTGCTGCTCGCTCCGGTGGCCGGTGGCCTGCTGTACGGACCGCTGGTGCACGCGTTCGCCCGCGAGGCGCGCGGGCATGGCGTGCCCGAGGTGATGGCCGCGGTCGCGCAACGGGGAGGTCGCATCCGGCCGCAGGTGGCCGTGGTCAAGGCCCTGGCCTCGGCGCTGTGCATCGGCTCGGGCGGCTCGGTCGGCCGGGAAGGCCCGATTGTCCAGGTCGGGGCGGCGCTGGGATCAACGGTGGGCAGGGTGCTGCGGGCGCCCGAGTCCCGGCTGCGGATGCTGGTCGCCTGCGGAGCGGCCGGCGGGATCGCCGCCACCTTCAACGCCCCGCTCGCCGGCGTGTTCTTCGCGCTGGAGCTGATCCTCGGCGACTTCGCGGTCGAGTCCTTCGGTCCGGTGGTGCTCGCCAGCGTGTCCGCCAGCATCGTGGGTCGTGCGGCCTTCGGCTCGTCCGCGTTCCTCACCCTGCCGCGGTTTACCGCCGGTGGCCCCGTCGAGTACGCGGTGTTCGCCCTGCTCGGGCTCATGGCCGGCGGGGCGGGTGTGCTCTTCGTGCGGCTGCTGTACGGGGTCGAGGACGTCTGCGACCGGCTCTGGCGCGGGCCGGAATGGCTCCGACCGGCCGCCGGCGGGCTGCTGCTCGGCGGGCTGCTGCTGTTGCTCCCGCAGCTCTACGGGGTCGGTTACCCGGTCCTGGAGCAGGCGCTCCAGGGACGCTACGTCGTCTGGTTCCTGCTCCTGCTGCTCGGCGGGAAGATGCTGGCCACGAGCCTCACGATTGGGATCGGGGGATCGGGCGGCGTGTTCGCCCCTTCCCTGTTCCTCGGTGCGGTGCTGGGCAGCGCGGTCGGCGAGCTGGCCGTGCGCGTCGCTCCGCATTCGGCCGGATCGGTGGGGGTCTACGGTCTGGTCGGCATGGGTGCCGTCTTCGCCGGTGCCGCCCGGGCGCCGATCACAGCCGTCGTCATCCTGTTCGAGCTCACCGGCGAGTACAGCATCATCCTGCCGCTGATGACGTCGATCGTGCTGGCCACGCTGGTCAGCAGACTGCTGTCCCGGGACACCGTCTACTCGGCCAAGCTGAGGCGGCGGGGTCTCGACCTCGACCGGCACCGCGCCGGCGGAGCCCTGACCTCCGCCCGGATCGCCACGGTCATGGAACCGCTGCCGGCGGCGCTGTCCGCCGAGGCCACACTCGCGGACGCCACGGCCTGTCTTGTCGCGGCGCCGCACGGTCTCGTTCCGGTCGTCGACCGCGAGGGCCGCTATGTCGGAGTGGTGACCGCGCGAGCCGTCGCGGAGGCCCGGCAGGATGACCCTGTCGATGCCGGGGAACGCACGATCGCCGACCTCGTCGAGCTGCCCCGGCCCGTGCCTGCCGATGCCGACGTCGCCGCCGCGGTCCACGCCCTCGTCGGCGCCGGCGCGGCGGGACTGCCGGTCGTCGACCGAATGGACGGGACACGACTCGTCGGCTGGGTCACGGCTGGGTCCGTGCTGGGCCTCGTGGGCGCGGGCATCCCCGAGGATGACTCCGCCCAGCAGTTCACCAGGCCTCGACACGAAGCGGCACGAACCTGATCCGAGCCGATCCCAGCAGGGAGATCGTCATGCGAGTCAGCACCTGGAAGGTGCGAGGGCTGCGGGCACTGGCGCGTACGCCGATCGGGCTCTATCGGCTGCACCTGGGCTTCCTCCTGGGTCACCGGTTCCTGCTTCTGGAGCACACCGGGCGGGTCACCGGCCGGCGGCGGCTGGTGGTACTCGAGGTCGTCGCCCGTCCGGGACCGGGTCGGTACGCTGTCGCGGCCGGCCTGGGTTCCCGCTCGGACTGGTACCGCAACATCGTGGCCACGTCGGCAGTCCGCGTCTCCGTCGGGACGCAGCGCGGTCTCCCCGGGCGGGCAACCGTGCTGAGCCAGGACCGATCGGCCGCCGTGCTCGACGGCTACGGCCAGCAGCATCGGCTTGCCTGGCGAACCCTCGCCCCGTTGCTCGGTCGCCTGCTGGGCATCAAGTCGACCAGCGCCGGCGAGTTCAGCCAACGTATCCCGCTGGTGGAGCTCGACGTCCGTGACTGAGCATGGCCGGGCGGCCCTTGTCAGCCGGCGGTGCGGTAACGGTGCACGGCGAGGGGGCGAAGACCGCCGTGAGCAGCGCGGCGGTGGCCAGCTCCCAGCCGACCTGGCCGAGAGCGGCGTCGCCGTTCATCAGGTCCCGTTCTGCGGTGAAGAGGTGGCTGACCGGATTCGCGTCGATGAACGTGTGCAGCCACCGGCCGCTGCAACCGGGCAGTGGCCGCCGCGGCCGGACTGGCACTGCTCGCCGGCGGTGTCCTCGAACGTTTCGCGATTATGCAGGCAGGCCGGCAGTCGGCGCAGGATCCCACCCAGACCGTCGAGCCAGCTCACGCTCGGGGTGTTCGTCGCGACCTTCACCTACGCGCTCACCGTGCTGCGCGGCGTCCGCGGGACCGCGCAGACACAGTCCTTCGTCCCGCAGCTCGCCGTGACCGTGTCCTTCGTGTTCGTCGCGCTCAGCGTGCTCGTTCTCCTGGTCTACATCCACCATATGGCCAACTCGGTCCGAGCGGCGACGATCATCACCGAGATCGGCAACGAGACGCGGAAGCTTCTCGACGAGGTGCTCCCGGAGGACGCGGCGGAGCCACCGGCACGGGGCACGGCCTTCCCGCCCGGGGACTGCACGCCGGTTCTCGCGGCGAGGACCGGAGTCATCCAGCAGGTCGACCTGGCCGCCTTGGCGTCGTCGGCGGGTGCCGGCACCGTCCGGCTCGTCCGGGCGGTCGGACAGTTCGTGCCGGAGGGTGCGGTCGTCCTCCATGTCAGCGGGACGAAGGATCCTGACCCGGGCGCGTTCCTGCGCGGGGTGCGCTTCGCGCGCGAACGCAGCATGGACCAGGATCTCGGCTTCGGGATCCGGCAGCTCGTCGACATGGCCGAGCGGGCGCTGTCGCCCGGCATCAACGACCCCACGACCGCGGTGCAGGCGCTGGACCAGATCCACGACCTGCTGCGCCGGATCGTGCGCCGGCCGGTGCCCGCGTACCGCCGCCGCGTCGTAGATGACCGGCCCGTCGTGCTGCTGCGGCAGCCCACCGTCCAGGGCTACCTCGCGCTCGGGCTGGACGAGATCGCGCACTGGGGCGCCGAGAGCGACCGGGTCCGGCGCCGGATCGCCGTCCCGCTGGACGACCTCAGCGCTGTCGCGCGATCCGAGCACCGGGCGGCCGTCGAGCGGGCGGTCGACCGCCTGGGTTTGCGGACGCGACGACCGCCGTGGCGGTCTCGCCGAGCCCGCTGCACCGTTGCGCTACGCATTAATCGGTCGGATCGACTGCTGCACTATGCAGCTACCTCAGGGTGACGGAGAGCCGATACCAATCCCACCCCCAAGTCGTAGGGATGAGATCCCTAAATTTGGGCGGGACTCTCTTTAGACAGGGCTCCCAGTCGCCGTCCGTGCCCAACCACTCGGGCAGGACCGGCAGGCGACCCCGCGGGGTGACGGCTGCGCCTTGGGTGACGGACTTCGGCGCGTCCCCGCTGTCACGTCAGGGAGTTCAGGGGCCGGCGGCAGAGGGCCGCTGGTGCGGGCGACGTTCGGCGGCAGCCATTCGGAACAGATCCGGCCAGCGCAGCAGGGCCACCGTGGCGGCAACGGGCGGCAGGCTGAGCAGAGCCGGGACCACGCTGCCCGTGACGACCGACAATGCGGCCAGTGCGCCCAGGAACACCACTGCGGCACCAAGGACGGGCAACCTCAGCTCCCGCCGCACCCTGCGGTGCTCGCGGAAGGTACGAGCGAGGTCGCCCTTCTCACGCGCGAGTTGGCGCTCGATCTCTTCCAGCACGGCGTCCCCTCCTCCCGCCCGACATGACGATGGTGCCCACCAGCGCGCACCGTTCCGGGTTCTCGTCTGACCTTTGCCTGACGATTGGGCCCGGGTTCGGGGCCGAGGTGTACACACCATGCGATGGCACCGTCGTCCGGACCCACGACCGCCAACGCGACCACGACAGCCGATCCAGCCCGCTCGGTCTTGGACTTCTCTTCAGCGTGGAGCTGCTGCGTGCGCTTCTGGGTCCGAGCCGCATCCTCGGCAATCACGTCGTAATCGCCCGCGGCGACGGCACCTTCGTCGCGCTCGCCCACCTCCGCAGGCACTCGATCCGAGTACGTGAGGGGCACCAGGTGGCGGTGGGCGATCGGATCGCCGCCTGCGGGAACTTTGGCAACAGCAGTGAGCCCCATCTGCATCTGCAGGTCATGGACCACGCACGACCTGTCCTCG
Organism: uncultured Actinomycetota bacterium; assembly: GCA_963803135.1. GTDB lineage: Bacteria > Actinomycetota > Actinomycetes > Mycobacteriales > CADCTP01 > CADCTP01. The sequence continues at coordinate 1,069,519 of CAWDLH010000003.1, forward strand.
CGGTCGGCGTCCCGTTCCGGTTCGTGACGCCCGAGGGCGATGCGTTATCCACTCCCACCCGTGTCACCGGCAGGCACGGTCGACCTGACGATCCCGTGACCATCCGAGCCTCCCCCATCCGTCAGCCAACCGTCAGCCTCTGCACCCGGATCTCGGCCCGGCAGAGGGAATCGTGGTGGGAGCCCAGTCATCAACGGGAGGAGATGGCCGTGACCGCGTCCATGCGGGATCGCACCTGGACCGAGGACGCCGCCGGTGGCCACCTGGAAACCCACCTCGGCGACTTCGCCGTCGACGTCGTCCGTGGGGATGGCTCGGAGCGCGTGGTCATCCGAGGCCAGCTGAACGGCGCCACCGCGCCGCTGCTGCTCGGGGTCCTCGACAGCGTGTACGTCCGACGCCCCCGTCGGCTGGAGGTTGACCTGTCCGGGCTCACGGGGCTCGCCGCACACACGCTCATCGCTCTGGTCGCCGCCCATCGCCGGCAGGGCTGTGGTGCCGAGCTGGTCCTCCTCGACCCGAACCCGCTCGCCCGTCGGGTCCTCGTCCTGACCGGCCTGAACCAGATGGTCGAGGAGTCGGCGACCACGGCCCGCCGCTCGTCCGGATGACTTCCGACTCCCAGTCTCCGGGTACTGAGCGTCAGTGTCGGGCGTGCTGAGCGCCGGACAGGGATGCGGCGGTGCAGTCCTGCGGTGGGCCCGTTCGAAAGGCTGCTCGCCGGATGAGCGCGGCCATCGCAGACTCAGCGGTGGTCGTATCGGGCAGTTTCCGGCGGGCTAGCGGGATGTCGGGAGGTGGCCGCCGCGTAGGGCGGTGATCCAGGCGACGAGGAGGGTGTTGACGCCGGCGAGGAGTCGCCTCCCACTGCACCGTGCACAACAGCCTGACCACACCGCCCGACGTGACGATCGTACTGGCCGGCACGCCGTCGCCGGCCCGTGCACCATGGCCATCGCGACGGCCCGGCTGGGCGTAACCACCGGGCCCGGCGCCACCTGGGCGAGCACGTCGTAGAGCGCAAGGCGGCAACGAACGCGACACGCTCCGCCATCGGCGTAGCTCCGACGACGCGGGAGACCTCGCCGCGACGCCAGGCGGTGGCCTGCCGGACGGCGCGCTTGCCGCCGCCCGTCACCTGGAGAGCCCGTTCCAGGCGGGTGCCGTCGGCTGATCCGCATGGCCACCCTGCCGGTGCTCGACCCAGCACATGGAAACCTCGTCGGCTGGCCACCTCCGCACCGACAGTACTCGCCGTGGACCGCGCCCGCATGGGCCCGTGGCGTGAGGTCGACTCCCCAGACAGCCTTGGGGCCTGGCCGTTCGTGTAGCTATGCAATGGTTGCACTGGGCAAGAGACGGTGCCAGGATGAGGCCTGGCGGGACGGCCACAGCCAGGACCCCGGCCTGCACGTCCGCGCGCGAACGCCGAGTGGAGTACTCACGCCAGTCGACCAGGCTTCCGGGTCGTCGCTGCGGCAATGCCATTCTGCGTTGGACGTTGGGAAGGTAACCCGTGGCGGCGCCGGTCGTGCTAGTGGATGGACTGACCAAGCAGTTCGGGTCGAACCGTGGCGTGTGTGACGTCAGCTTCGAGGTTGCGTCGGGAGAGGTGTTCGGCTTCCTGGGGCCGAACGGCGCCGGGAAGTCGACCACGATCCGGCTGCTGCTCGGGCTGTACCGACCCGACGCGGGGCGCATGCAGATGTTCGACCTCGACCCGACGCGCGACGCCGTCGCGACCCACCGCCGCGTCGGCTACCTGCCCGGAGAGCTCGCGCTGTATCCGCGCCTGACCGGACGCCACCACCTTGATCGGTTTGCCCGCGTCCGGCGGCTGACTGACCTGAGGTACCGGGACGAACTGGTCGACCGCTTCGCGGTCGAGCTGGACCGTCCGGTGCGAACTCTGTCCAAGGGCAACCGGCAGAAGATCGGGCTGGTGCTCGCGTTCATGCACCGACCCGATCTGCTGATTCTCGACGAGCCGACCTCTGGTCTGGACCCGCTGCTCCAGGACGAGTTCCAGACCTTGATCCGCCAGACCGTGGCCGAGGGCCACACAGTGTTCCTCTCCTCGCATGAACTCGACGAGGTGCAACGCCTGGTCGACCGCGTCGCGATCATCCGGGACGGAAGCCTCGTCGTCACCGACACGGTCGACGGCCTGCGTCGAACCGCGCCGCGGACCATCGAATTCAGGTTCGCCGCGGATGTCCAGCCCGTACCGTTCGCCGCGCTGGACGGTGTGCAGGTCGTGCACTCCGCGGACGGGCGCATCACTCTGTCGGTCGTCGGACCGATCGCACCGCTGCTGCGTGCCGCCGCCGAACTTGAGCCGATCGAGATGACCGCGCGGCCCGCCGACCTCGACGAGCTGTTTCTCACCTACTACCGCACCGGCACGTCCGGAGGCGACGCATGAGCGGCGACATCGTGCTGCTCGACATGCGGCTGCGCCGCCGATCGCTCATCGGCTACACGCTGGGCATCACCGTCTATGCCTTGGTGGTCGTTGCTCTGTATCCGGCGTTCAGGAGCGAGACGAGCCTCAACGACCTCACCGACAACGGCTCCGCGGTCGCGGCGCTGTTCGGGGCGAACGGGCCCCTGACCACCCCTACCGGATGGCTGAACGCCAACCTTTACGCCAACTTCGTACCGCTCATCGCTCTGTTGCTGACCATCGGCTACGGCGCATCCTGCCTCGCTGGGCAAGATGAGGACGGCACCCTGGGCCTTGTCGCCACCCTGCCGCTGTCGCGGCGCGGGATCGTGCTGCAGAAGGCCGTGACAATGAGTCTGCAAGCCGTTCCGGTCAGCCTCGCCACGTTCATCTGCGTGCTAGTCGGTCGCAGTTTCGAGCTGCCAATCACCGGCTCCGGTCTCCTGGGCGTGACGGTCGGTACCGTGCTGCTCGCCATCGACTTCGGCGCTCTGGCGTTGCTCGTCGGCGCGAGCACGGGCAGCCGCGGCGTGGCCCTGGGCATCGCATCGGCCGCCGCCGCCGCCGGCTACCTAATCAGCTCACTCGCCCCCGTCGTGCACTGGCTCAACCCGGCGCGGTATTCCTCACCGTTCTACTATGCAGTCGGCGACGGCCAACTCAGCCAGGGCCTATCGCCGACACATGCGGCGGTCCTGCTGGTGATCGCCGGCGTGTTCATGGTCGCGGCTATGGCTGCATTCGAGCGACTCGATGTGCATTGACGCCGGGCCGCAGTCGACCTGATCGCACGGCCCTGGCTGTTCGACGACCTCACGACGACGGCTGCTGGCCCGACAGAAAGGCAGACTGTCATGGACGACCCAGGTACCGCGCCGGTGATCGTCGGTGTCGATGGGTCCACCGAGTCGAAGGAGGCGCTCCGCTGGGCCGCTGACTACGCGCAGATGGGCGGCGCGCCGCTGGTCGCGTTGATCGCCTGGGACATCCCGACCAGTTACGGGATACCGGCGACCTACGAGGATGTCGATCTCGAAGGCGAGGCCGGCAAGACCCTCGCCGAAGCGGTGACCGATGCGCTCGACGACTTCAGCAGCGTCACAATCCGTACCGAGCAGGGTCAGCCCGCGGCCGTCTTCGTCGCTGCATCCAGGAACGCTCGGCTGCTTGTCCTCGGCTCGCACGGCCGCGGGGGCTTCGCCGCCGCGCTGCTCGGATCGGTCAGCCAGCAATGTATTCACCATGCGCATTGCCCAGTCGTCGTGGTGAGAGGCAGGGCGGCCGATACCTGACCGGTCGCATGGACCCTGTAAGGATTCTTGGACCCCGTGCTCGCGTTCCCCAGTCTCAGCAGGATGAGTCGGCAACGGGGTAAGAATCCGCCGGTCTGCGGATGGTCTCGGCCATGGTCATCCAGCACAGCGATCGATATCGCTCTCAGTGGTCCGGCTGGATAGGCGCCACCCGCGGCCGACGGATACGCGGACGGCAGGATCGATGGTCCGCGTTCGGGTACCAGTCCGAGCGGTTCACCTCCTCCAGGGACCAGCCTTGTGTCGGATGGGAAGGCGAATCCCTAGCGACCGGACAGGGCCGTCCTCAGGGATGTCGGCGCCGACGAGGCCGAGCGCAGAACCGGCGGTGACGCATCCGACGAGCCGGGTGCCGCCGTCGCGGTCCACCACCGGGAGGCCGGAAGTGCCGGCCGCGCGAGCGTGTGGACCGTGTGCTCACGTGACGCCTCCGTCCACGATGAAGGGGACGACTGCGTCGACGATCTGCCCCGCCAGGTGCTCGTCCAGCGGAAGGCCTGTGAACAGAAGGCGGTAGTAGATCGGTCCGAACAGGAGATCCTGGAGCAGGGCGACGTCGATGTCGGGACGCAGCTCGCCTTGGTCGATGCCGCGACGAACCAACTCCGCGAGATGGCTCTGGCGCAGGGATCCAACCTCCGCGCGGAAGGCGCTTGCCATCTCCGGGTCGGTGGCTAGATCGGAGGCTAGTCCCTGCATGACCCGTCCCATCAAGGTACTTCGCAAGAGGTTGACCGCCGTACTCAGGTAGTTGACCAGCGCGGTCCGGACGTCGCCGCTGGCGGGCGCCGCAACCGCCGTCCGTGCCATGTCCAGCACTACCGCCAGCGCGAGGTCCTCCTTGGACCGCCAACGGCGGTACAGGGTGGTTTTGGCGATGCCGGTGTTGGCAGCCACGCGTTCGATGGTCAGTCCCTTGACCCCGTCGGCCGCCAACAGCTCGCGGGCGGCCTCGAGAGCCGCAGTCTCGACGCTCACGGCGCGGGTAGGCGCACCGGCTTCTGTGTGCGCGGGATGAGCGTCGTGGTCGCTGGTCATTGTGGCGGCAATGTAGCGCGACTGGGCCGTTGACCCTCCAGAGCCATGAGCGCTACGCTACGTTGCGTTCTATCCGTCGCCACCCGATATGGCACCGCGCCAACCCTTCCCGAAGGGGTGCCGATGCCGCATGGGGGACTTTGGCGCTTCTGCCCATCAGCGTGTGGACGCTTCCGAAAGTCTCGTCGAAGGGGCTTTCAGGCGCCTCGAGCCGAAACTTGACGGATCCGGACGCACGTGCGGGGGCACAGCGCTAGATCGGAGGAGGGTGATGACCACTGCCGGTTCCGCGACCAGCAAGCTGCAGCGGGATGGAGGCAAGATCGCCTACGAGGTGGTGGGCGACGGTCCCCTGGTGGTGTGCGTGCCCGGGATGGGGGAGCTACGAAGCTGCTACCGCCACAACGTGCAACCGTTGGCCGACGCCGGGTTCCGGGTCGCTGCCATGGACCTGCGAGGACACGGCGACAGCGACATCACCTTCAGCTCCTATGACGACGTTGCCGCCGGCAGCGACATCGTCGCCCTGATCGAGGAACTGGGCGGGCCGGCGGTGGTGGTGGGTAACTCGATGGGTGCGGGGGCGGCCGCCTGGGCCGCCGCCGAGCGTCCAAACCTGGTTGCGGGGGTCGTCCTGCTGGGCCCGTTCGTCCGCCAGACACCGCTCAACCCCCTGATGGCGTGGGCGTTCAAGGTTGCGATGTCGGGGCCTTGGGCGGCCGCCGTCTGGTACATCTACCTGCCGTCGCTCTACCCCGGTCGCAAGCCTGCCGACTTCGCTGAACACCGAGCCGCTATCCGGGCCAGCATGCGCCGCCCGGGCTATGCCAAGGCATTCACGGCAACAACCCGCACCAGCCACGCTCCGGTCGAGGCCAGGCTGCCCGAAGTCAAGGCGCCGGCCTTGGTGGTGATGGGGACAGCTGACCCCGACTTCAAGGACCCCGTAGCCGAGGCCACCTGGATCGTCGACCACCTCGTCGACGGCGACCAGATGCTCGTGGAGAACGCCGGCCACTACCCGCAGGCCGAGCACCCGGACATCGTCAATCCGGCCCTGGCCACCCTCGCCAAGAGGGTCCTGCCCCGGACCGGCGGAGCCGATTAGCAGGACGACATCGTGGGCTCTCTCGCTCTGATCTAGCCGGGACCACCATGCGCAAAGCACTCTTCCTGACCAACGTGGCACTGCGCGGCACCCTCGAGACCGGCATCGTCGCCGCTTTTGCCTACTGGGGCTACGCCGTCGGCAGCAACACTTTCGAGCGGATCACTCTCGCGACCCTCGCCCCGCTCATCGTGTTCGGGTTCTGGGGTGCAGTGGACTTCCGCTTCGCCGGAGACTACGCCGAGCCCCTGCGGCTGACCCAGGAGCTCGGCGTAACAGCCCTGGCAGGCGTGGCCCTCTTCGCCACCGGACAGCACACACTCGCGTGGCTCCTCCTTGCCCTGAGCGTGATGCATCACTCCGCGGTCTACCTTCTCGGGGAACGACTCCTCAAGCCGCGCTCCATTTGACAAGCGAGACCCACGTCTCGGAGACCATCGATCCCGAGGCCGCCACACCGTGAACGCCATGCCCAGTACACGGGACGAGCTCGCCGAGACTGCGCAGGCCGCCGTCGCTGCGGGCGACTGGGCGACCGCTCGCAGCGCGTTCGAGGCCTTGGCCGCGCGCGAACCCGCGGCGGAAGCCCTCGCTGGGCTGGGTGACGTGCTGTGGTGGCTGGGCGAGACCGACGAGGCGGTTCACTGCCAGGAGCGGGCGTACGCCGCCTTCCAGCACCGCGGGGACCCGGAACAGCGCCATGATCGCCGTCGGGCTGTACCTCATCTACCGGGTGAGCCTGGGCAACGCGGCGGCTGCCCGCGGCTGGCTCGCCCGTGCGTCCCGCTTGGTCGCCGAGTCCGATCTTGCACCCCTGGAGGGGTGGGTGAGGCTCTTGCGCGCCCACGACAGTGACGATCCGGACACCGCCGAGCGGCTGGCGACCGACGCGCGCGCCATCGCCACCCGGTTCGGGGACAGCGACCTGGAGCTCTGCGCGCTCAGCCAGCTGGGCGCATCGCTGGTCCGGCAGGGTCGGGGCGAGGAGGGAACCGGCCTGCTCGATGAGGCGATGGCCGCATCGCTCGCCGGCGAGTCGAGGCGGCCGCACACGGTCGTCTACACCAGCTGCACCGTGATCAGTGCGTGTGCCCAGACCGCGGAGCTCGAACACGCCCTGCAGTGGATCCGGGCGGCCGATGCCTTCGAGCGGCGGTACGGCAACCCGCACCTGTACACCACCTGCCGCAGCTACCTCGGTGCGATCCTGTTCGCCTCCGGAGACTGGCACGGCGCGGAGCGCGAGCTGCGCGCAGCCCTGGACATCGGCGCCTCCGCCGAACCTGCAGTCTGCGCCGAGGCGGCCGCCCGGCTCGCCGATCTGCGGCTGGCCCAGGGCCGGTTCGAAGAGGCTGAGCGGTTGCTGGAGGGGTTCGAGGAGTTCGAGACCAGCAGCGTGATCCTGGCCGCACTGGCGACGGCACGCGGCGACTTCGCCGCGGCGCGGAGGATCGCACTGCGGCGCGCGCACGCCCTGCGCGGGGAGGCAGCCGAACCACCCGGCTCCTACCGTCCCGGGCTCGGCGCCTGCCTGGAAGAGGGCGCCCTCTGCGAGCTGCTGGCCCAAGTGACCGGGGGCCCGGAGGCCGAGGAGGCGCTTCAGCGGCTGGCGGCGCTGGCGGCGAGCACCAGTTGTGAGCAGCTGCGTGCCCGGTCGCTCCGCGCCACCGGGACGGCACGGCGTGACCTCCCGTCGCCGGAGCGTGCCCTCAGCCTATTCACCCGCATGCACCTCCCATTGGAGGCCGGCCGCACGCGACTGGCACTGGCCGCGTTGCTGAGCGGCGGCGATGCGGTCGCCGAGGCCCGAGCTGCCCTGGCGGCCTTCGAGACGCTGGGCGCCGCCCGCGACGCCGACGCGGCCGCGGCCCGGCTCCGTGCGCTCGGCGTGGTCGCGGCTCGCGGAGGACCGGCCGGCCTCGGGGAACTCACCCGGCGTGAGCGGGAGGTCCTCGACCTGCTCGGCGAGGGACTGTCCAACCTGGAGCTTGCCGACCGGCTGTTCCTGTCCCGCAAGACCGTCGAGCGCCACGTCCGCAACGTGTTGTTCAAGCTCGGCTTACGCAACCGCGCCGAGGCCGCGGCGTACGTCGTGCGCCACGCTGCCCGGATCCGCTCCACGAGTTGAGGGTTCCTGCCGATGCCGTGACCGCGACACACGGGCAGGTTGGGGTCGTCCGTCCCTTCCGACCCTGGCAGGCCAAGATGACCATCGCCGCCGACATCCCCGCCGCGCTCGGCGAACGCCTCCGTGGCGAGGTGATCGGGAGTGCAGATCCGTGCTACGACGAGATCCGCGCCATCGCCAACTGCTGTCGGGCGTCCCGGCCCGTGGCCGTCGCCCGCGTCGCCGACGCCGACGACGTCGCCACAACCGTGCGCTTCGCGGCCGCGGAGGGGCTGCCGCTGGCCGTCCGTGCCGGCGGTCACAGTGCCGCTGGCCACAGCTCGGTCGAGGGTGGCCTGGTCATCGACCTGCGAGCCGTCGACCACGTCCGCGTCGATCCCGAGCGCCGGGTCGCGGCGATCGGGGGCGGCGCGCTGGCCGGGCAGGTTGACCGCGCGACGCACCCCGCCGGGCTGGCCACCACCACCGCCACCGTGTCCTCGGTGGGCGTGGCCGGTTTCACCCTCAGCGGCGGGATCAGCTACCTCACCCGCAGACACGGACTGGCCGTGGATAACCTGCTCGGCGCGGACGTCGTCCTCGCCGACGGCACGCTCGTCCGCGCCGGCGAGGGGGACGACGAGGACCTCCTGTGGGGGCTGGCCGGCGGCGGCGGGAACTTGGGCGTCGTCACTGAACTACGGATGCGGCTGCAGCCGGTCTCCGTGGTGAGCGGCGGGCCGATGCTCTTCCCGCTCGAGCGCACCGAACGGCTGGTCCGCCTCTACCGCGACTGGATGCCGCAGCAGCCCGATGACGTCTACGCATTCCTCGCTCTGCTCACCGTGCCGCCGGAGGGGCCGTTCCCGGAGGAGGTCAGGGGGCGCCCGGCGTGCGCGCTGGTCTGGTGCAACACCGTGCCGGAGGACCGCTCGGAGCAGGCGCTGGCGGTATTCCGTGCCGAGCAACCGCTGGTCGATGGCGTCAGGCAGCTTCCTTACCCGGAGCTACAGTCGGCATTTGACACCGGCGCGGCACAAGGTAGGTCCGGCCACATCACCGGACTGCTCTTCGAGGACCTTCCCGATGAAGCCGCTGCGCTGTTTGAACCCTTCGGCGCCTCGCAGCCGACACCGCTCTGCCAAAGCCACCTCTACCCGCTCGACGGTGCCGCGGCACGGGTCAAGCGGGAGGGCACCGCCTGGCCGTGGCGCGACGCCGCGTTCGCCCAGATGTTCGCCGCACAAGCCGCGGTCACCGGCTGCGAGGACGATCTGCGGGCCTGGTCGACCGCGTTCCGCGACGCGCTGCGTCCCTTCGCGATGCCCGGGTGCTACGCGAACTTCCTGATGGATGAGGGCCCAGCCGCGGCCCGGGCGTGCTACGGCAGCAATGCCGATCGACTCGCCCGCCTCAAGGGCCGGTACGACCCGGCCAACGTGTTCCGGCGCAACCAGAACATCGCGCCCGTGACCCGATAGCCACTGCTCACAGCGCGCTACGGACAGGACAGGCAATCGCTCCTACTCAGAGACTTCACGCAGGGTCGGTGTCTGGCCAGACTCGATCCAGGTGCGCGGGACGCCACCGCAGCTTCTCGATGAAGTCGGACCCGCGGCATCCCTCCTGCCTGACGCTGCAGACCGTCCTGAGAGAACCTGAGTGCGATCAATCGCTGCATGAACCACTTGGTCGGCCCTGGGACATGCAGAGCTGACAGCTTCCTAACAAGGCGGCCGAGACACGACGGCCTCCGGTTTGGAGCCACTCATGACGGCGACCCTCAGGACGCAGCCGCGTGACGCCCCGGTGATGGCCGGCATGACGTCGGGTCCGTCGCCGGCGCCAAACAAGAGGCGGCGCAGGAAGCGAGGAGATTCGGTGTCCGGGTTGGCGTGGCCCTTGCAGCTACTGGTCTTCGTCGCCTGCGCGGCGGCGATCTGGGTCGCCGGGGTGCGGCTGTCCGACCAGACCGACGTGCTAGCCGCCCGACTGCACCTCGGGGCGGCGCTCGGCGGCATGATTCTCCTGGCCGTCGCCACCAACCTGCCCGAGATCGCGATCACGGCCAGCGCGGCGCTGGCAGGGGATGTCGGCGTCGCGGTCGGCAACATCCTCGGCGGCATCGCCATCCAGACGGTCGTGTTGGTTGCCCTGGATGTTTTCGGGATCCGTGGGAAGCGGCCACTGACCTACCGGGCCGCATCGCTGGTCCTCCTGCTGGAAGGGGCGCTCGTCGTCGCCGTCCTCGCGGTGGTCGTGGCGGGCAGTCGCCTACCTGCCGACCTTGTCGTCTGGCGGTTGACCCCAGGGCCCGTGCTCATCACCGCCCTGTGGATCGTCGGGTTGCTGTTGTTGCGGCGGGCCGGCAGATCATTACCGTGGCACGAGTCCGGAGAAGCGCCGGACAACCAGGAGCAGCCCCGAGGACACCGGCGAGCTGCCCGGGAGGAACACGCGACCAGGCACCACGTCAGTACGGTGAGGTCGGCCACCGTATTCGGAGTGGCTGCGCTGGTCACCCTGGTCGCCGGGGCGTTCCTCGAGCGCAGCGGTGACGCGCTGTCCGGACAGGTGGGTCTGTCCGGCGTGCTGTTCGGCTCCACCGTCCTGGCCGCTGCCACCTCACTGCCGGAGCTTTCCACCGGGCTGACCTCGGTCCGGCATGGCGACTATCAGCAAGCGGTCAGCGACATCTTCGGCGGCAATGCCTTTCTGCCGGTGCTGTTTCTGCTTGCCATCCTCCTGTCCGGGACAGCGGTGCTGCCGCAGGCCCAGGACACGGACGTCTATCTCACTGGGCTGGCGGCCCTGCTGACCCTCGTCTACATGGCCGGGCTGCTGTTCCGGCCGCAGCGCCGGATCGCACGCATGGGAGCCGACTCTCTGGTGGTCCTGCTCCTCTACGCGATAGGTGTGGCCGGTCTGTTCGCCGTCGCCCGTGGCGGATGAGAGAGATGTGCCAGCTGCTCGTCAGGCTGGGTCACCTGGTCTGACGAGCTGCGGGGACCTGCAATCGGCCCACTCTCTCTAGGCTCCCGGCGAGGCGGCCGGCGACGGCCTCAGCCGACGGTCCGGTAGCGGTGCACGGCGAGGGGGGCGAAGACCGCCGTCAGCAGCGCGCCTGCGAGCAGGGCCCAGCCGACCTGACCGAGGGCGGGGTCGCCGTTCATCAGCTCGCGCTCGGCGGCGACGAGGTGGCTGATCGGATTCGCGGCGGTGAACGTTCGCAGCCAGCCGGGCATCGTCGTCGGGTCCACGAAGACATTGCTGACGAACGTGATGGGGAAGAGGATCGTGAAGCCGATGCTCATGACGGCCCGTGGGCTGCGCAGGACGAGGCCGAGCAGGATCCAGGGCCAGGAGAGGGTCACCGCGAACCCGACGGCGAGCGCAACGCCGGCGAACACGCCCACGGCCCCTCCCGGTGGGCGGAATCCCATGGCCAGTCCCAGTCCGACGACGAGGGTCGCGGCGAGGACGTAGCGGCCGAGGTCGCCGACGAGCCCACCGAGGATGGGGGAGGAGCGGGGGATCGGCAGCGACCTGTAGCGATCGGATGCGCCGGTCGACAGGTCGCTGTTGACGTTCACTCCACTGTAGACGGTGACGAACAGCACCGCGAGGACGAGGGTGCCCGGCAGCAGGAACTGCAGGTAGTCGCCGGTCGATCCGGCGAGCGCGCCGCCGAACAGGTAGGTGAACAGCACCGTGAACAGCACCGGGATCCCGATGGCGTCGCCGAGTTCCTCGGGCACGTGCTTGACCTTGAGCAGCACCCGCCAGGCGAACGCCATCGACGCGGCCATGGCCGACGCCGCGGGCGGGCGGGCCTCGGCGGTCACGACCGTCCGGGCGACCGGATGCTCCACTGCTACCGGATGCTCCACTGCGCTCATGCGTCGACCTCCTCGCGGGCGGCCGCTGCCGGTTGCTCGGTCAGCGCCAGGAACGCGTCGTCGAGGCTCGGCTGGCCGAACGAGAAATCGCTGACCTCGACGCCTGCGCTCGCGAGCGCGACCAGCGACCGACCCAGTCGTTCGTCTGCCCCCGCGTGCAGGACTGCCGTGAGCGCGCGTGGGTCAGTGTCGGGGTGCACCGGGGCGTCGAGAATGTCGGCCACGATGTGGGCGGCGGTAGGCCGCTGGTCTGGACGTCGCACCCGGAGCCGTAGCTGCCCGGCGCCGATAGCCGCCTTCAGATCGCCGCTGGTCCCCTCGGCGATGATCCGTCCGTGGTCCACCACGGCGATGCGATGTGCGAGCTGGTCGGCTTCGTCCAGGTCCTGTGTCGTCAGCAGCACGGTGGTGCCGTGGTCGACGATGAGCTTGACGATCTCCCAGACGTCACGGCGACTGCGCGGATCGAGCCCGGTCGTCGGTTCGTCGAGGAAGAGCAGGTCCACCGCGACGATGAGGCTGGCAGCGATGTCGAGTCGCCGGCGCATCCCGCCCGAGAGCGTGGCCACTGTACGCCCGGCGGCGCCGGGAAGTCCGAACGCGTCGATCAAGTCACCGGCCCGACGGCGGGCGCGACGCCACGACAGGCCGAGCAGCCGGCCCAGCAGGACCAGGTTCTCGAACCCGGTCAGGTCGTGGTCGAGGGAGGCGAACTGTGACGTCAGGGAGATTCGCCGGCGCACGGTGGCCGGCTCGCGCGCCACGTCGTGACCGAGCACCATCGCGGTGCCCTCGTCAGGTCTGGTCAGCGTCGCCAGTATCCGAATGGTCGTCGTCTTGCCGGCGCCGTTGGGGCCGACGAGCCCGTGCACGGTGGCGGCCGGCACAGCAAGGTCGACACCGCTGAGCGCTCGCGTCCCGCCGAACGACTTCGTCAGGCCGCGTGCCTCGATGGCCAGCGCGGCATCGTCAGATCGGTTGAATGTGCCCACGAGAAGCAGTTTAGAGGGAGACTGGCCATATGGACAAGTCAAATGGACAAGGACGCGATCCGTCCGGACGCGGACCCGGGTCCCAGCAGACCCGCTCGAGGCTGCTGCGCGCCGCGGCCGAGCTGATCGCTGAGCAGGGGTGGGGTGCGGTACGGACCCGTGCGGTCGCCGAGCGCGCCGGGCTGCCGCATGGCGCGGTCAGCTACCACTTCCGCGGCAAGCAGGAGCTGCTCACCGAGGCCGCGCTCAACACCTTTGCGCAGGCATTCCCGCTGGCCGACTTCGCGGGGGAGCAGGCGACTCCGCCCGACCTGGTCGAGCTGATCCAGGGCTGGTTGACCGGCGCCGAGGCCGCGGACCCTGTCGTCGCGGGCGTCGGCATCGAGGCGATGCTCCAAGCCGAACGGGATCCGGTGCTGCGCCGGCGGCTGGCCGAGCTCATGCGCCGATACCGCGAGGCGCTGACGGACGTCGTCCGCGACAGCCAGCGACGCAAGACGACCACGGCACCAACCGACGCGACTGGGCTGGCGGCCCTCCTCGCCGCCCTCGGAGACGGCCTGTTCCTGCATGCGAGGATCGACCCTGAGCTGGACACGGAGGCAGCCCTGAGAGCCCTGCGCAACCTGTTGACGCGCTGATCTGTCTGTGCGGACGCTCGATCAACTGCTTGTGCCAGAGTCGCCGGCGCGCGCCACCCGGCTGACAGTGGGGACCTTCGGCACCCTTCACCAGGGACGCAACGCCCGTCGTGGCTGCGGAACCGTGGATGGGTCGGTTCACGTACCGGGTTGCCCGCGCGGCGTGGCCCTGGGCATCGCGTCCAGCGTCGCCGCTGCCGGTTACCTGACCAGCTCGCCTGCCCCCGTCGCGCGCTGGCTCAACCCGGCGGTCTTCCTCGCCGTTCTTCTACAGTTGGCGGAATGTCGCCGCCTCGAGTGCGGCCATCGCCCTCCGCCGCGGCGGGCTTCGTCGGTCGGTCACTTCTGTTCCCGAGGAGCCTGGCGTCTCTCGTCGCAACGTCCTGCGGGCAGGTACGGTTGGCATCGCCGCCGTCCGTTGTGGATAGTGAGCAGTGGACGATGTGGTGTGGATAGTTGCCCGTGATACGAGACTGGGCATCCCGGGCCGCGGCTCCCCGCTGCCTGCCGCCGGGAGGTTGGAGCGAGGCAGGCACCGGGCCGGGAAGGTGGGAGAGTCCGCCCCGGAGGAGTCCGAGTCCTTCCTGGTAACCCCTGGCCACGCTGCTGCGCTGGCACGCGAACTGGTCCGGCAAGGGTGGACCTACCCGCACCGGCCCGCCTGCTGTGCCGGGACACCGTCTACTCTGCGACGCTGCGCCGGCGAGCCTCGACTCGCGCGCACGCCCGCGGCCGCAGCACGTTGCAGGCTGGGATGCAAGGCAACCGCAAGCCGCCGCGCATCTGTCCTCATGCGACCAACCTCCGCCTACGAACCAGGTCATCAGGGCGTTCGGGCCGCACAGGCACCGGCATGCAGTTCAGGTAAGCTCGACGTGCAGCCGCCGCACTTGGTTCTGCCCTCGCCTCGTAAGGCAAAGGGCCCAGCTGCCAACGAGACCGCCTACCACAGCAGGGATCCGATGCCGACGCCGAGGCATCCGTGCTCCTGCAGCCTAAGGGCCGCCTCGTCCGATCGCCTTGACCTCACTGAGAGGAGTAGCCATGCCGTCCGTAGTCGCCGTGTCGCTGGCCCGCGTCCGAGCACCGGCAGTTCTTCTGGTCGTCGCCGTGCTCGTCGCCGGTGCCTGGCTCGACTGGTTTCCGGGTCCGTACGTCGTGAGCTGGTTGCTGGGGATGGTTCTGATCGGCGCGTTGCTGCGGGTGGGGACGGTGCGTCGAGATCCTGTGATGCTGCGGCCGCCGGTCACCGGACGGTGGCAGGCCCACAACAGCCCGACCACCCGCGTGCCGAGCCACGGCATACAGAGCTACGGTCAGACGTACGCCATTGATCTGGTCGCGGATCCCGCAGACGGCAGCCGTCCGCGGTTTGCCTGGTGGCCTCCCGCTCGCCGTCCGGAGGAGTTCCCCGGCTTCGACGCCGAGGTATGTGCACCATGCGACGGCACCGTTGTCCGCATCCACGACCGCGAACGCGACCACTACAGCCGAACCAGCCCATTCGGCATCGGACTTCTCTTCAGCGCGGAGCTGCTCCGCGACCTGTTCGGTCCGAGCCGCATCCTCGGCAACCACGTCATCATCGACCGCGGTGACGACACGTTCGCCGCGCTTGCCCATCTCCGCAGGGGTTCGATCCGGGTCGATGAGGGTGACCAGGTGGCGGCCGGCGACCGCATCGCCGCCTGTGGCAACTCCGGCAACAGCAGCGAGCCGCACCTGCATCTACAGGTCATGGATCACGCACGACCTGTGCTCGCGGCGGGCGTGCCGTTCCGCTTCGTGGCGGAGGACGGCGCCCGGCTGATCACCCCGCCCAACGGTGCGCATCTCGAGATCCCCAGGGGGGCAGCGACACACGAGGCTCAGACACGCGTCCGCGATTCGTGATCGGTCAGTCCCGCGGCGGCGGGACCCATGGCTCCGCCTTCCGCCCCCGTACCAGGGACGCGGAGCGGCCGCGTTCGACCAGCCGCAATACCGGGCGACCGCCCCCAGCCTCTGCCCCGCCGCCTTGTCGGCGCGGCCATGGTGTTGGTCGAGCGGAGCGAAGCGGCCTCGCGCCTGACGCTAGGACTCATTGCCACCACCATGGACCGAGGACGGCATCGGTGGCCCTCGAGACGCACGTCGGGGAGTTCGCCGTCGACGTCATCCGTGGACACGGCTCCGAGCGCGTAGC
Source organism: uncultured Actinomycetota bacterium (assembly GCA_963803135.1). Taxonomy (GTDB): domain Bacteria; phylum Actinomycetota; class Actinomycetes; order Mycobacteriales; family CADCTP01; genus CADCTP01. The sequence continues at coordinate 1,085,248 of CAWDLH010000003.1, forward strand.
CGTCCACGGTGAGCTGAACAGCGCGACCGCGCCGCTGCTGCTCGGGTCCTCGACAGCATGTACGTACGACGTCCGCGACGGCTGGAGCTCGACCTGTCCGGCCTCAGCGGCCTGGTCGCACATACGATCATCACGCTGGTCGCCGCCGACGCGCCGACGAAGATCACCGCCGCGCCGGCCGCCTCCACCACGCGGACCAGCAGATCGACCGCGTCCCGCAGGAACGACGACTCCGGCAGCAGTTCCACGACGCCCGCCTGCCCGGATCGGTACAGTTCACATCCGCGGCGATGTTGCGGGCCGCCCTTCACGGCGTGTATGCGAGGCAGCCGTTGCGGGTGGAGGTCGACCTGTCCGGGATCACCTTCCTGGAGGCGTCCTCCGTCGCCCCTGGACGGAGCCGGCTGCCCGCTACCGGTGGTCGGCGGTCTGGTCGCAGGGACGACCGTCCTCGTCGCGGTGATCCAGGTCCGGGCGGGTGGCGCCGCCGCCCGCCGTGCCTCCTGACGGCTGGGATTGCCGCGACCGGAGCTGATTGCTGACGTCGACGACGCCGGGGATGTCCCAGGCGTCGTCGCCGGCGACGCGCATGGCCAGCGCCGAGGCGACCTCGCCGCCGAGGATCACCACGCGCTGCTTCACGTCGATCCGGATGTGGGCGTCCACGGTGCACGGGTTCTCCCGCAGCCGGTCCACTACGACCGCCTTGATGTCGGCGTCGGTCGGCTCGAGGTCCCCCAGCGGCTGGCCATACCAGCCGTGTAGTAGCGATCGATGGGATAAGACCAAGCTGGGAACGTCATCGGGCCCCCTCCGGCGTGGGTGTGCTCGTCGTCGTCCCCGGGGCGGCCGTGCTGCCCGCCGACTCCGCCTGACGATCTACTGACAGTCATCGGGCCGGCGTCAGGAGACCGTCAGACACTGTCCGGAGCGACCGGGTAAGCGAGAGGACGTCCCCGTCCCAGGCACCGAGGAGGTCGCCCATGACTGCCTCCCCACCCACCCCGCACGAGCTCTACCAGGCCGCTTTCGGGCCCCGGCCCGAGCTGGACGCCGTTGAGCGCAGCCGGCTCGGCCGGATTGCGGTCGGCACGGACCTGCTCTGCGTCCTGGGCGGCCTGTGGCTCGTGGTCGCTCCGATCGTCCTCGAGTACGGGGCTGCCGGCCGCGGGTCGGCGGGATCCTGGAATGCGGTGGCGACCGGCGGCGCGATCGCGCTCGTCGCACTGGTCCGGGCCGGTCGTCCGGCCGGGGCCATGTTCCTGCGGGTGGCCGGCATGATCCTCGGCGGCTGGCTGGTCGTCGCGCCGGCGGTGCTGGGCGCGGCGACCGTAGGCTGGCCCGTCGTCAGTGCGGTGGGCGTCGGCCTTCTCACCACGGCACTGGCCGCGGCCGGGCTCAGGGCGGCGATACGTCGCGCGTCGACTCCACTGACGGCACGACCCGAGGCGACCCCCTGATCGCCGGCGTCCTCGCCCGGCCGCCCGCAGGGTCCTGGTCCTCACCCGCCTCGACCGGACGATCGGGGACTCGGCGAGCACGGCTCGCTCGCCGCCTCCAGGTCACCCCGGTACCGCCGGCGGTCCTCGAAGGCGCCGGGTTGCTCCGTCGCTCACGCCGGTCGCACTGTCCCGATCGGTCGATCGGCGCGGAGATCCCATCAGCCGACGAGGTCGAGGCGGTGGGCGGTCTCGACGAGGAGGGTGTCGACGAACGCCCGTGGAAGGTTGCCGCGCAGCTGCCGCTGCAGGACGTCGTACTCCTCGGTGAACAGGCCGGACCGCCCGCAGGAGGCCCGGGTCCGCCCGAACCACCGGGCCGCGGCCTCCCGGTCGCCCTGCTGCAGGAGGGAGAGGCTGACCAGGAACCCGCAGAGCAAGGAACGAGCCCTCGGCGCGGCCGAGTGGAATGTCGCCGTGCCGGAAGCGGTACGCGGACTCGCCCTCGGTGAGATCGGCGAGCACCGCCGCGAGCGTGGCGACCTGCGCGGGTCGTCGGCCGGCAGGGCACCGCGGATGCCGGGCAGGAGCAGGGCGGCGTCGACGCGTCCGTCGGTGGGGGTGCGCTGCCAGCGGCCGCTGCGGTGCTGGCTTGTCGCGGCGGTGGCGGCGACGATCGCGTCGGCGAGCGCGGCGAACCGGGCCGCGTCGGCGCCGGCGCGGCCGGTCCTGGCCAGTGCCCGCAGACCCGCCGCGCAGGCCAGCCGGCTGTGCGCCCACTCGGCCAGGTCGAGTTCCCAGATCCCGGCGTCGGGCTCCTGCCACCGTCGCTCGATCGCGTCGACCGCGACGAGCGCGGCGCTCCAGCCGTCCGGGTCGAGCCGGTCGTCCCGCTCCGCCGCGCCGATGCTGTCGATGAGTTGCAGGACGAAGTAGGAGAGGGCGCCGGAGATGATGCCGGTGTCGTAGCCGAACAGGAACCCGCCGATCGCCGCGATCACGCGATGCGGGGCAGGAACCGGTTGTTCCCCCGGAACGCCTCCCGGACGAAGCTCCCGGGCATCGGACACCCCTCACCTCTGCCGCCGCACACCTCGGACCGGCGGCTCGCACATGCGCCCCTTTCTCGGGCGCACCGCTGGGAGGGCTACCCAGGCACCCGGCGCCAGAACGCAGGCGACCTTTCACCTTTCTGACGGACCGGTACGGATGGACGGTTCTGAGGGTTACCCCTGGCGGTGGCGGCCATCGTGCCTTGTGCGCCGCAACGGCGGATCGACCGGATGGGCACCGACTCCTCGGTGGTGCTGGTGCTCTACGCGGTCGACGTGGCCGGCCTCTTCGCCGTCGCGGGCGGCGGGTGATGGAGACCCGCTGACGTCCGACCGGTACGCGGCGCGGGAACCTGACGGGTTGCTGACGACTGGCGGGCGGCGGGTGCATCGGGTTAGTCGCCCATACCTCGGGTGGGAGGACGGGGAGGGAGTCGACCCGTTCAGGAGGTCGGGGTGGCCGAGGGCACCGGTCCGCTGCTCACCGATCCGTTCGGGAGCCGGGTCGCGATACGGCACGCGCGCAGGTCTTGCTCGAGCCGGCGCTGCAGCGGTTGCAGGCGCCGGACGATCTCGTCCAGCCGGGCGGCGCTCAACGCGGCCGCGGCGTCCGCGAGATCGTTGGTCGCCGTGTACGTGTCCTGGGCGTCGTTGACCGCGCGGATGCAGGCCGCGTTGACGGTGTACTGGCCGGTCGCCGGCGTGCCGGGCGGGACGACCGCCGCGGACGGAGCCTCCGCGGGCGGCCCGGCATCGGTCGAGGACCCGCCGGAGGCGAGGCCGGTCAGCAGGCCGCCGACCACCAGTCCCAGCACGAAGGTGCCGGCGGCCAGCCACCAGCCGGCCGCCCGGGTCCACCGCCCTGACGCCCGAGCCACCTCCGAGGTGTCGTTCATCGTCGTCCTCCCGTCGCCCCCGGCAGCCGGTCCGGTCCGGCCACCGTACGCGCGCCGCCGGGGACCGTGGCCTCGGCGGGAGGTGCGGTGGGTGCGGCCGCGCGCCGTCTGCTGACGGCCGCCCGTGCCGGCCTGGGCCGGGCCGGCGAGGCGTACCGGGCCGGCGTCGTCCGCGGTCGCTGGCTCGTGGTCGGCGGCTGGCTCGTGGTCGCCGCCGTGCTGGCCATCGCGGTGCCGGCCGGCGGCGGCGGGAGGAGCGGCCTCGGTGACCTGCTGCCGCCGGACAGCCACGCCATCGAGGTGGAACAGCGGGCGCTGAGCGAGTTCCGCGTGCCGGTGCTGTCCGAGACGTCCGTCGTCGTCCACGACCCTGCCGGGCTCAGCGTGCTCACCCGGGCCGACGTGGCGCTCTGGGCAGCGTCCCACACGCAGGCGTACCTCTCCGGAGCTGTCCCGGCCGGGCCAGGTCAGGTCCTCGCCGCGGTCCCGGTGCCGACCTCGACGCCGGAGACCGCCGTCACCTACCTGTACGTCTCGCCGGGTACGTCCCTGACGGCGACCGACGCGCTGGCCCGGGAGTACGCCGCGCACTTCCGCAACCAGGCGTCGGTGTCCACGTACGTCACCGGGATCACGCCTGCGCAGGTGAGTCAGGCGCACTACCTGACCTCCCGGCTGGAGCTGTTCGAGATCGCCAGCCTCGTCCTCATCGCCCTCGTGGTCGCCGTCGTCTTCCGGTCACCGGTCGCCCCGGCCGCGGTGCTCGCCGTCGCTGGCGTCGCCTACCTGGTCGCGAACCGGCTGCTCGGCCTGCTGGCCGCCGCCCTGGGTTTCGCCCTGCCGGACCAGATCCGGCCCGTGATCGTCGCCCTGCTGCTCGGCGTCGTCACCGACTACTCCGTCCTGTTCTTCTCGACCTTCCGGCATCAGCTGCACGACGGCCACCGGCCCCGGGCCGCCACCGTGCGGACGCTGCGGCAGGAGGCGGCGGTCGTGACGGTGGCCGGGCTCACCGTGGCCGGCGGCACGATCGCGCTGCTGGCCGCGAACCTGCAGCTTTTCCGGGCCTTCGGTCCGGCGCTGGCGCTCACCGCGCTGATCGGGCTGTCGGTGTCGCTGACCCTGGTGCCGGCACTGATGGCCGTGCTCGGCGGCCACCTGTTCAGGTCGTTCGGTCCCGGGCGGCCGGCGGCCTCCGCCGGCGGGAGGGCGCCGTCCTCCCACCTGGTCCGCGGACTGGTCCGGCTGGTGTCGGCACGGCGGACCGCCGCGATCGCCCTCGCCGCCGGCGTCGTCGTCCTGCTGGGCGCCGCGGCGCCCGTGCTGTGGATGCGGTTCGACCTGTCCTTCAGCTCCGGCCTGCCCCGGTACGACCAGGTGCAGCGTGGCGCCGACGTCCTCGCCGGCTCCGGCGTGCGTGGGGTCACCGCACCGGTCGAGGTGCTGGTCGCCTCGGACGGGATCGCCGGCCGCCGGGACGCGCTCGACCGGCTGCAGCGGGCCGTCGAGCGCGAGCCGGGCGTCGCGGAGGTGTTGGGGCCGGCGCAGAACCCGCTCCCGCAGGGGTACGGCGTCGTTCTCTCCGCCGACGGCGACACCGCCCGGCTGGTCGTCATCCTCGACAGCGACCCGCTCGCGGCCGGTGCCATCGCCGACCTCCGTTCGCTGCGGGACCGACTGCCGGGGTTGGCCTCGGGCGCCGGCCTCGCCGACGCGCGGGTCGACGTCACCGGCCAGACCGCGATCGCGGCCGAGCTCGCCGAGCTCACCCGGCAGAACCTGAAGCTGACCCTCCTCGTGGCGCTGGGCATCGAGCTGCTCATCCTCGTCCTCTACCTGCGCGCGCTCGCCGCCCCGGTGGCGCTGCTCGCGTGCAGCGCTCTCGGCGTCGCCGCGGCCCTCGGCCTGACCGTGGTGGTCTTCCAGGGACTGCGGGGCAACCCCGGCCTGACCTTCTACGCCCCGTTCGCGACCGCGGTGCTGCTGCTCGCGCTGGGCTCGGACTACAACGTCTTCGCGGTCGGCTCGATCTGGGATGCCGCCGCCCGGCATCCGCTGCGGCGAGCGCTGGCGATCGCGGTGCCCAGGTCGAGCCGGGCCATCACGGCGGCCGGGGTGATCCTGGCGGCGACCTTCGCGGTCGTGGCGGTCATCCCGCTGGAGACCTTCCGGCAGGTGGCCTTCACGATGACAGTCGGGCTGCTGATCGACACGCTGGTCGTGCGGCCGGTGCTGACCCCGGCCGTGCTGACCCTGCTCGGACCGGCGGCGAGCTGGCCCGGCCGGCGCATCCGCTCGGCGCCGCTCCGGACCCGGGCACCGGCCCACGAGGTGGCGTGATGGCGACGGCCGTTCCGGTTCGACGCCCCGTCCGGCGACCCCGGCGCGCGACGGCGGTCGTCGCCCTCGTCGTCGTGCTGGGCACGGCGGCCCTGTTCTGGGCCGGCAACGGCCTGGCCAGGGTCGGAGCCGAGGCGCTGCTGGCCCGGGCCGTGCAGCAGGCGACCGGCGTCGACGAGCGTCCCGGCGTACGGCTGCACGGTCCGGTCCTGCCCGCGCAGCTGGTCGCCGGCCGGTACGAGCAGGTGCGGGTCGAGATGTCGGCCGTCACCGCCGGGCCGGTCCGACTGAGTCGACTGCGCGCCGACCTGCACGGGGTCCGGCTGCCGTTCCACGACGTGCTGGTGCAGGACTCCCACCGGGTGACGATCGACCGGGCGACCCAGGACGCGGTCATGACGTGGGGCGACGTCAACCGCTACCTCCGGCTCACCAGCCGGGGCCTCACGGCGGCTCCCGCCGGTGGCGGCCGGATCCGGCTGGCCGGCTCGGTCCGCCTGCTCGGCCGCACGGTGTCGGCGTCCGCGGACGCCCGGCTGGCACCGGCCGGCGGCGGGATCGCGGTCCGCCCGGTCCGGCTCTCCCGGGTGCCCGACTTGGACGGTGCCTTCCTGGTGCTGCTGCGCCAGCGGTTCAGCCTGCTCATACCGATGCAGGTGCTGCCCTTCGGTCGGCGGATCACCGGCGTTACCGTCGAGGACGACGGCCTGCGCGTGCATGCGTCCGGGAGCGGGGTCTCGCTGCTGGACTGACAGCTGTCGATCGTCTGACGGCAGGTCTCGGGCGCGTGCGCGGCGGCGTCCGGCGGGTACTTCGTGCCCATGACCGGCCCGGGACCCAGCCGCCTGATGCCGGGGACGGCCGGTGGGCGCCCTCTGCTGCCGCGGCCGCTGCTGGTCGCGGTCGCCTGGACCGCGAGCACGCTGGTGCTCGGCGTCGGCGTGGTCGTCGTCGTCCGGCTCCTCGGCCGGATCGCCCCGGTCGCCGTCGCCCTGGTGGCCGCTGTTCTCCTGGCCGCGCTGCTGCAGCCGGTGCCGGCGTGGCTGCGTAGGCTTCGGGCGCCGGCGACGGTGGCCGCGCTCGGAGGAGTGCTGACGTTGCTGCTCGCGCTCGCAGCGGCCGGGGTGCTGGTCTGGGAGCGCGTCACCGCCGACCTGCCCGAGCTTCGGTCCCGCCTCGCGGACGCGGTCGACCGGGTCCGCTCCTTCCTCGTCGACGGGCCGCTGCGGCTGGACCGCTCGCAGGTCGACCGGGTCCGGGACGACCTGGTGTCCAAGCTGCAGTCCTTCGCGCCGTCGCCGTATGCGGGCGCCACCACCGCGCTCCAGGTCGTCGCGACCGTCGTGCTGGCGCTGGCGGTGCTGTTCCTGCTGCTCAAGGACGGGAGCGCGATCTGGTCCTGGCTGGTCGCGCTGTTCCCGGCCCGGGTCCGCGACCGGGTGGACGAGGCCGGCCGGCAGGGCTGGCACGCGCTCACCGCGTACGTGCGGGGCACCGTGCTGGTGGCCACCATCGACGCGGTCGGAATCGGCGCCGCCCTGCTGGCGCTGCGTGTCCCGCTAGCGCTGCCGCTGATCGTGCTCACCTTCCTCGGGGCGTTCGTCCCCCTGGTGGGTGCGACCGTCGCCGGCGCCGCCGCGGTGCTGGTGGCCCTGGTCGGCGGCGGCATCACCGACGCCTTGCTGGTGCTGGCCGCCGTGCTGGTGGTGCAGCAGTTAGAGGGCAACCTGCTGCAGCCGTTGATCATGGGCCGGGCGCTGCGGCTGCACCCCCTCGTGATCCTGGTGGCGGTGGCCTCCGCCGGCCTGCTCGGTGGCATCGCCGGCGCGGTCGCGGCGGTGCCTGTCGTCGCGGTGAGCTACCGCGTCACGGCCAGCCTGCTCGGCGGCGCGCCCCCGGGTCCGGACCGGGAGGTCCCCGCGGCGGACACGGGGGATCCGGAGTCAGAGGGCGCCGTCACGTGATCGACGGCAAACCGTCAGCCGCGGGCGCGTCGATCAGGTCCGTACGGCCGGATTCTGGAAGAGAACACACTCAGGACGAGAGGAGATCCCGGTGGACTCACCTTCCCTCGACAGGTCCCGGACCGAGAGCGAGGTCAGCAGGCAGGTCGACGGTTTCCTGGTGGAAGCCGTCCGGGGCGGCCTCCACGAGAGCGTCGTGATCCGCGGGGAGCTCGACCTCGCCACGGTCCCCCGGTTGCAGGATGTGCTGGACCGCGTCCTGGCCCGGCGACCGCGGCGGCTCGAGATCGACCTGTCCGGCGTCACGTTCCTCTCGGTGTACGCGGTCTCGGTGCTGCTGGCGACCCGCCGCCACCTGGCGGCACGCGGCGCGACGCTGGTGCTGCGCCACCCCACCCCGATCGCCCGGCGGGTCCTGACCTTGACCGGCACCGATCACCTGATCGAGACCTTCCCTGCTCTCACGGCGCACCGCCGCGCGAGCTGACCGGTGGGTCCATCCACAGTGGACGCCGTGTTGATCCGCGGTGCGCCGGTCGGGTAGCCGACACGGGCCGGCAGGAGGACGCCGGCGGCCACGACCACGTCAGGGTCGGCACTCAGCCGGAGCGGTCGACGCGCTCGGACACGGATTTCCCCTCGTCCCTGCCATGGACCATCTGCGTCCGATGGGATCGGGCGGGGTCGGGATGGCCCCGCCCGACGGCACGAGACGGAATCATCAAGCGCGCCTGGCGCCCGGTCCGGACGAGCGACCGAACAGGCCCGATCCCATGCTGACCAGTGCCAGCGCCGCGACGACGATGCCCACGATGATGTCGTTCCAGGTCGCGCGGGGTGCGTCGATGCCGGCGTTGTAGTCCAGGACCCATGGGGCGGCGATCAGCCACGCGCCGAGGCCGACGTTGGCCAGACCGAATGCGGCGGAACGGGCCGGGGTGGCCGCCCGAACCAGCGCGACCAGGCCGACTGCGACGCCGATGACCACGTCGTTCCAGTAGCCGTCGAAGTCGCTGCGCGCGGAGCCGTAGTTCAGCGCGTACGGGGCCAGGACGAGCCAGACGCCGGCGAGGAACACCGGCGCGCTGGCCACGCTGGACACGGTGAGCGCCGCGTCCCGCCCGGCGGCCGGGAGTCCCGGCGCACGGTCGCGACGCCAGCTGTCGTCAGGATCGGCCGCTGCCGGGCGGTACGGTCTGTCCGCGTGGTCCTCGCCGCGGCGGACCGCCTGGGTCTGCGACTGTGCGTCGTTCGTTGTCATGGCGTCTCCTTTCCTCTTGCCGCGAACCGTGCGGGCGGCGGGAACCGGCGCGCGCACGGTTCGGCTTCCTTCAGGCGTGCCCGCGCTCCCAGCTGTCCTATCTGGCGGCATTCTGACGAGACCGCGCCGATGTCAACGAACCGTCAGGCAGTGCCCGCAGCGGCCGGGTATCCCGTTCCTGACGGGACGTCGAGCGAGGAGGTCGGTCGCATGAGCGTCGACAAGGGACAGTCCACACGGGACCTGTATCGGGCCGCGTTCGCGGGCTCCGAGTTCGAGGAGCCTGATCGGGAGGACGGGAGGTCCGGGCACAGGTCGCGGCGGGTCGTCCGGGTCGCCGACGTGGTGACCCTCGGGCTGGGGCTCTGGCTGCTCGGTGCGCCCTACGCGTTGAACTACAACGGTGGCAGCGGCCTCGACGGCTTCTGGAACGACGCGATCGTCGGTGCCGTGGTCAGTCTCGCTGCGCTCGTCCGGCTCGCGGAGCCGGGGCGCGGTGCGGCGGTCCGGGTTGGCAGCATCCTGCTCGGCGGATGGCTGCTGCTCGCTCCCGCCGTGCTGGGCTACGTCGGCGGCACGGCGCCCAAGGCGACGGCGAACGAGGTGACGGTCGGCGTCCTCGTCGCCGTCCTCGCCCTGATCAGCCTCCTTGCGTCGGCGTCCGTGCCGAAGCCCGACAGGTCGGATGCGGACAGCCGTCCGGACACACTCGACCTGCCCTGGGGCGGCGCGACGGCGCGGGTCCGGCGCGAGGGTGACGCGGGGCCCGGCAGTCCGGCCTAGCGTCGATCAGCGGCGGTGAAGGCCAAGCCGACCGAGTTCGGCGTCGGCGAGGATGCGGTCGCTGTCGCCGTCCCGGAGTCCGGCCGCGCCCGGTAGCTGGGACAGCGGGAGCGTGACCACGGCCCGTCGGGCGAGATAGCGCTCCAGCTCGGAGTCGCCAGGACGCTGCCGCAGCCGGTCCTCGATGTCCCGAACGACCCGCCGCCGGGCCGACCTCTTCGCCAGGTAGATCGCGAGCACCGGAATGGACGGGATGAGGGCCACCGACAGACCGAGCAGGATCGCCAGGCGCCGGAGGTTGGCCCGCGTCTCGCGACCACGGACCGTCACCTCCGCGGCCGTTCGCCGCACCTCGTCTCCCAGCTGCTCGGGCCGGTCACCCACGAGCGGGATCCGCCCGAGCTGCTGGAGCGCGTCGCCCGCGTCGTCCAGTGCCTGTCCCGACCGGGACAAGGTCGTCCCCAGCCCGCCCAGGTCCCAGACCGACACGGCTGTCCCGGCGCCGATGGCCAACCAGAAGACCACCCACAGCGCCACCACGCCGTCCATCAGACGGACTCGATGGGCAGGGGCGGTCATCACCAGTCCGGTCACCATCGCTGGCTACCACCGCAGCGGCCGAGCTCCACGCCGACCGCGAAGCCGTCAGCCAATCGTCAGCCGCCGCAGCTGCCACCTGACGGTTGCCCTACGACGGGGTCTGCCGCTGCGGACCTGCGCCCGTACCGGGTAGCCCATAGGCGACCGAACGCGAGGAGGCGACGATGACCGGGACCGAGGCGACCTCTCAGGACGCCGATCGCGACGAGAATCCGCCGACGCGGGACACGGGCGCGCGGCGTACGGAGGGAGGCGGCCGCGGCCGGCACCGCGGCCTCTACTGGCTGCTGCCGGTGCTGGCCTTGCTGGGCGGTCTCCTGCTCGGGGGCAGCGTCGTCGGCGCTGCTGGCCTCGGCACGGGCGGCGAGTCCGCCGCGAGCGACGCGGAGCCGTCCGACGCGCCCACGCCAGAGCCGTCGAGCACCTCCGGCGACAGGACGGTGACGATCCCCGGGAGTTGCGTCGAGGGGCTCGACAGGGCTGAGTCCGCCATCCAGGCGGCTCGCAACGGGGTCGACGCTGTCGGCAACCTCGACCGCGAGGGTCTGCGGCGGGCCCTGGACCGGCTCTTGACGCTCCAGCCGGAGATCACCGACCTGGCCGCCACGTGCCGGAGCGCTGCCACCAGTGGCGGCTGATCCCGATGTCCCGCGTCCGTTGGCATGCCGGCACAGGCCAAGGGAAGCGGCCGACGGTCGACGCCTACGTGACGAGCGCATTGCCGGCCGCTATGCCCCTTGACCAGGATGGGCGGGTGGCCGACCGTCTGCTGCTCGTCGAGGACGACCCGCGCATCCGTACCGCCCTGGTGCTCGGCCTGGCGGACGAGGGGTACGAGGTGGTGGAGGCCGGTTCGGGGGAGACCGCGCTCAAGCTGATCAAGCAGGACGGGTTCGACGTCGTGCTGCTCGACCTGATGCTGCCGGGGATGGACGGCTTCGCGGTCTGCCGGACCGTGCGGTCGCAGGGCGACCTGCCGATCATCGTGATCACCGCGCGGTCCGGTTCGGAGGACGTGATCCGCGGGCTCGAGGCCGGCGCCGACGACTACGTGACCAAGCCGGTGGTGGCCAGTGAGCTGGCCGCGCGGGTGCGGGCGCTGCTGCGGCGGGCCCGGCCGCCGGTGCCGGCCGTGCTGGCCGCCGGCGAGGTGCGGATCCATCCCGACCGTGGGGTCGCCACCCGCGGCGGTGAGGACCTGCATCTGACGCTGACCGAGCTGCGGCTGCTGTCGGAGCTGGCCGCGGCCGGCGGCCGGGTGGTCACCCGGGAGCAGCTGCTGGAGCGGGTCTGGGGCTACGACTACTTCGGCGACACCCGACTGCTCGACGTGCACGTACGGCGGCTGCGGCGCAAGGTCGAGGACGACCCGAGCACGCCCCGGCTGGTGCTCACCGTGCGCGGCGTCGGCTACCGCGTCGCCGGGCAGGACGAGTCCGGACGGGACGAGTGAGACCGCTGGCGCGGGTGCCCGTCCGGCACCGGGTGATCGCCGCGTTCGGGCTCGGCTCGGTCGCGGTCTCGGCCGTGGTCGCCGTGGTGACCTGGAACCTGACGACCGGCTACATGCTGCAGCAGCGCGAGCAGAGCGTGCTCCGCCAGGCATCGGTGAACGCCCGGCTGGTCGAGACCAGCCTCGTCCGCAAGGCCGCCGACCTCGGCGCGCTGTTGACCGGCCTGGCGTCCTCGCCCGAGGCGGCGATCTTCGTCCGGCAGCCGGACGGCTGGACGACCGGGGGCACGACCGACAGCATCGGACCGGACGACGTACCGGCCCCGCTGCTGGCCGCCGCGGAGCGGGGGGACAGCGCCCGGCAGCGGCTGTGGGTGCGGGGCATACCGGTCGTCGCCGTCGCGATGCCGCTGCCTGGAGCGGGCGAGGAGTACGTGGAGGTCTTCCCGTTGCGGGAACTGGACCGCACGTTCCGGTTCGTCAGCCTGATGCTGGTCGGCGGGGTGCTGGCCAGCGGGCTTCTCGGCGGCTCGGTCGGCTGGTGGGCCAGCCGCAGGGTGCTGCGGCCGCTGACCGACCTCACTGCGGCGGCGGCCAGGGTGGCGCACGGCGACCTCGGGACCCGGCTCCCGTTGAGCGACGACCCGGATCTGCGGCCGATCGTCACGGCCTTCAACGAGACCGCCGGCGACCTGCAGGCGCGGGTGACCAGGGACGCCCGGTTCGCCTCCGACGTCAGCCACGAGCTGCGTTCGCCGGTGACCACGATGGCCGCGGCCATGGAGGTGCTGGTGCGTCGCCGGGCGGAGGTCCCGGCGGCCGCCCGGCACGCGATCGACCTGCTCGACACCGACCTGCGCCGGTTCCGGCGGCTGGTCGGCGACCTGCTCGAGATCTCCCGGGTCGACCAGGGCGCGTTCCGGCTGTCGGCGGAGCGGCTCGACCTGGCCGAGCTGGCCCGCAACGTGCTGGCCCGGTCGGCGTCCGGGCGGGGGACGCCGGTGCCGGTGGAAGCGCCCGGGCCGGTGCCGGTGCTCGGCGACCGGCGCCGGCTGGAGCAGGTGGTGTCCAACCTGGTCGAGAACGCCGAGCGGCACGGGCGCGGGCTGGTCCGGGTCGCGGTCTGCCAGACCGACCGGGTGGTCCGGCTCGAGGTGGACGACGCCGGCCCGGGGGTGCCGGCGGCCGACCGGGAGCGGATCTTCGAACGGTTCGCCCGGGTGTCCGACCGGGACCGGCACGTCGACGACACCGGCACCGGGTTGGGGCTGGCGCTGGTCGCCCAGCACGTGCGGCTGCACTCGGGCCGGGTCTGGGTGGCCGACCGGCCCGGCGGCGGCGCCCGCTTCGTCGTCGAGCTCGGCGGCGCGCGGTGAGCCGGCGCGTGGGCGGCTGGCTGCTCGCGCTGGTCGTCGCCGGGGCGCTGGCCGGGTGCGGGGTCAAGGCACAGGACCGGCCGGAGATCCTCCGGTCGCCACCCGCGCCGCCGACGGCGACACCGACCGCGACCGAACGCCCGACGGCTGACCCGGTGCCGACACCGTCACGCGCGTCCGCTGCCGATCGGGGAACGGGGGGATGATCTCTACCCGGACCGACCGGCGCTACCACAGGACAACGGCCTGGTCGTCGATGTCTTCGGCGAAGGTGCCCTGTCCATGATGGACGGTCTGATTCGTCCCCCTCGGGTGAGGACGGAACCGGAGGGATCAGCCGTTCGGCGAATGCCCGCGGTGCCAAGGCAAGCCTCGACAGGCTCGGAGGTGACAATCCGATGGACCAGAATGAGAACCTTCCACCGAAGTACCCCGGATCCAAGTCCGCCCGGCGGCTGGACTGGGTCGGAACCGGGACGGTCATGGCCGGTGCGGCGACGGCCGGGTTGGCGTTCGTATTCATTCACCAGACGTGGCTGTGGGTTCTCGCCTGCGTTCTCATCGTCGCCGGGGCGGTGGTGTGGCTGGTCGGTGGCGTCGGCAGCTCCTCCGCCCGAGGGCGCGTCCGTCAACCGGGGACTCGCTGACCGGCAGCGCGGACTGGCTGGCTGACTCGGCTGCGGCCGGCGGGAGCGTCACATAGCCTCCTTGATGCCGTGGCGGATCAGCCACACGTTGGCCGGCCAGGCGGTGGCGAAGCCGAGAATCATGCCGACCTGCATGAGGAACCAGTAGGCCGCCGTGTCCGGCTGGAGGTGCGGGTCGGGGAACAGCACGAAGTGCATCACCGCCATCCAGGCGAACAGGCCGACCTCGAAGGCGGCCAGCGAGAGCACGTCGGCCTTGGCCGCGGCCGTGAGGCCGGCACGGAGGCCGAGGCCGCGCATCGGCGCGATCGCGAAGAACTGGAAGGCGATGCCGAGTGTCAGCGCGAGCGCGAAGTCGATCAGGAACTCGGGCCAGAGGGCGGCCCCGGCGATGGTGAGGCCGGCGAGGAACACGCCCGTCTCACCGACGATGTCTCCCAGGGTGCACCCCGCGCCGCAGTGACCGACGCCGAGTGCGACGGGCACCCACCCGGGCCGGTCCGGCCCGTCGCCGTGCTCCTTGCGCCATTGCAGGCTGTCCGGCCGCCCTAGCGCCGGTAGGCCCAGCCGGCGGCCGGTCCGAAGTAGAGCGCCGTGACCGGCCAGACCGCCTCCATGACCGGCATCTGCTGCCGATGACCACGCCCGTAGAGGTCCACGAGGATGTCGACGGCCGTGAGGAAGGCGAGACCGAGCGACACCCAGGCCAGGGCGGTCAACCAGAGCGGTGGCATTCCTCTCTCCGCGGTGACTGGATCGGGTTCATGTACCGGCTTGCCCGCGGAGTGCGGCCCCTACCTGACGAGCGTCTGACGACCCGCCGTCGCACCGGCTCAGGAGGCAGCGTTGACCGCGGCGGTCACCTGGTCGAGCGTCGGCTGGTCCACGGTCTTGCCGTCGACCCGGACGGTCGGCGTCCCGGTGACGCCGTCCTTGGAGGATTGGTCGGTCGCCTTGGCCACGTAGCCCGCGTACGTGCCGGCGCGGATCGGGTCGGCCGCCGCACCCGCGCCGGCCTGCTGCGCAAGCTGCACCAGCGTGGCCTCGGTCAGCCCGGCCGACCCCTCCGCCGGCTGCTGTTGGTAGAGCAGCTGGTGAAGCTGGGCGAACGCGTCCGGGCTCACCGCGGCCGCCGCGTAGAGCGCGTTCGCGGCCCGGCTGGAGTACTTGGTCGTCGAGGCCGAGTCGAGGAACGAGATCACGTGGTAGTGCACCTTGACCTTGCCGGAGGAGATCCAGCCGGCGACCGTCGGCCCGACCTGGGCCTCGAACTGGGCGCACACCGGGCACTGCGGGTCCTCGTACAGGTCGAGGGTCACCGGCGCGGTCGGCTCGCCGACGGTCACGCCGTCAGCGAGCGAGACGTTGGCCGGCACCGGCCCGGTCGGGGCCGGGATCCGCGACGCCTGGACGCCGATGCCGATGCCGACGAGCGCGACCAGAACCAGCGCGGTCACCGCCGACGCGAACCGGACCCGCCGCTCGCCCTGCTGCCGCCGCTCCTCCAGCAGCGCCGCCAGCCGCCGCCTGGCCTCGGCGGTCTTGCGGGTCCGCTTGTCCAGACCCCGCACGGTCGGCTGTGGCCCGTGCGAGCGGATCAGGTCGTCCACGGCGAAGCGCGTCCGGTATGCCCAGACCAGGAACAGTGAGACCACCAGCAGCCCGGCGTCACGCAGGATCTCCCCGGTGTACGCGGTCGACTGGCCGGCGCCGAGCCGGCCGCCGCCACCGAAGCAGCCGCACTCGATCTGCAGCCCCCGGGCCGCGGCCGAGATGATGCCCGCGAGGAACACCACCAGCAGGGCCGAGGACAGCATCGCCGCGAGCCGCGTCGCCAGCCCGGCGATCAGCAGGACCGCCAGCCCGATCTCCAGGAACGGCAGCCCGTAGCCGACGCCCTTGGCGAGCCACTCCGGCAGCAGCTCGTACGCCCGGACCGCCCGGACCGAGGCGGCCGGGTCGCCCATCTTGGCCACCGCCGCCCAGGCCCAGACGACACCCAACAGAACCCGGGCGGCAAGGCCGAACCAGGGCAGCAACCGCCGCGGCATGGTGTCGCTGGGCGGCGCCGGAGTGGCGGTCGCAGTCAGAGTAGGCACTGTCATTCCAATCGTCTCCAGATCGGATTATTGCACTATGCAGCGATCGGTCGCGACCCCGGCCCGGGCCGGCGGTCCGCCCCGGCGGGCCGGCACCTGACGACTTGCTGACGGCTGGGTCACTTTGCCGAGGGTTGAGTTTGTCTCCGCCCGGGCGGGTCAGACATCGGTCATGTCCACCTGGAGGTGAGGCCGTGACGTCCGTCGACCTACCCGCGCCGGTGATCCGCCCGGATGCGCCGCCCGCGGTCGACGCCGCCGCTCTCGAGGCGGCGCTGGTGTCGCGTGTGGACGGTGAGGTGCGGTTCGACGACGGCAGCCGGGCGGCGTACTCGACCGACGCGTCGAACTTCCGCCAGGTGCCGATCGGTGTAGTCGTTCCTCGGTCTGTCGACGCGGCGGTGGAGGCGGTCGCGGTGTGCCGCGAGCTCGGTGCACCGGTGCTGTCCCGCGGCGGCGGCACCAGCCTGGCCGGGGAGTGCTGCAACGCGGCCATCGTGATCGACTGGTCGAAGCGTTGCGACGCGCTGGTCTCGGTCGACCCGGACGCGAGGACCTGCGTCGTCGAGCCCGGGATCGTCCTGGACGTGCTCAACCGGAAGCTGGAGCCGTACGGGCTCGAATACGGCCCGGAGCCGGCGACACACTACAACTGCACGCTCGGCGGCATGATCGGCAACAACTCCTGCGGGGCGACCGCCCAGCGCACCGGCAAGGTTGTCGACAACATCGCCGGGCTTGAGGTGCTGCTCTACGACGGCACGCGGTTCTGGTGCGGCCCGACCCCGGATGAGGAGTACGCCGATATCGTCGCGGCCGGCGACCGCCGAGCGGAGGTCTACCGGCAACTGCGGGCGCTGCGGGACCAGTATCTCGGCCAGATCAGGACCCGCTACCCGGACATCCCGCGCCGGGTGTCCGGCTACAACCTCGACTCGCTGCTGCCCGAGAAGGGTTTCGACGTGGCCGGCGCGCTCGTCGGCAGCGAGTCGACCCTCGTGACGGTCCTGCGGGCCGAGCTGGAGCTGGTCCCGGTGGTCAAGGCTCGCTCGCTCGTCGTGCTCGGCTACCCGTCGATCGACAAGGCCGCCGACGCCGTCCCGGGGGTCAACGAGCACCGGCCGATCGCTCTCGAGGGCATGGACGACAAGCTGATCGGCTACGAGCGCACGAAGCACATGAACCCCGAGGCGCTGGAGTTGCTGCCGCAGGGCAGCGGCTGGCTGCTGGTCCAGTTCGGCGGCGACACCCGGGACGAGGCCGACAGGCACGCGCAGGACCTGGTCGACGCCCTCAAGGACACCGAGCACGCGCCGTCGGCGTCGTTCTTCGACGACCCGGATCGGGAGAAGGAGCTGTGGACGGTTCGGGAGTCCGGACTCGGGGCTACGGCACACGTGCCGAACACGCCGGACACCTGGCCAGGCTGGGAGGACTCCGCCGTCGGCCCGGACCGGCTCGGCGACTACCTCCGCGACCTACGTGAGCTCTACGACGAGTTCGGCTACGACGCCAGCCTGTACGGCCACTTCGGCCAGGGCTGCGTGCACAGCCGCATCCCCTTCAACCTCTACGGCCCCGACGGTGTACGGACATACCGGGTCTTCCTGGAGCGCGCCGCCGACCTGGTCGTCTCCTACGGCGGCAGCTTCTCCGGCGAGCACGGCGACGGCCAGCAGCGCGGCGAGCTGCTGCCGAAGATGTTCGGCGAAGAGCTGATCACCGCCTTCCGCCGGCTCAAGGGAATCTTCGACCCGGACGACCGGATGAACCCGGGCAAGGTGGTGCAGCCCTACCGGTTCGACGAGAACCTGCGGCTCGGCCCGACCTGGTCGCCGGCGACGCCACACGACCTGCACTTCGCCTACCCGCACGACGGCGGGTCGTTCGTGCAGGCGGCCAACCGGTGCGTCGGCGTCGGGAAGTGCCGCCAGCACTCGACCGGCGGTCGCACCGTGATGTGCCCGTCGTTCCAGGTGCTGCACGAGGAGGAGCACGCCACCCGGGGCCGGGCCCGGCTGCTGTTCGAGATGCTGAACGGGCACGGCGACGGGCCGGTCACCGACGGCTGGCGGTCGCGGGCCGTGTACGACGCGCTCGACCTGTGCCTGGCCTGCAAGGGCTGCAAGAAGGACTGCCCGGTCAACGTGGACATGGCCACGTACAAGGCGGAGTTCCTGGCCCACTTCTGGAAGGGCCGGCTGCGGCCGCGGTCCGACTACGCGATGGGCTACCTGCCGGCCCTCGCGCAGCTCGTCACCCGGCTGCGCCTGGGCCCGGTTGTCAACGCGGTCACGCACGCGCCCAGGCTGCGCCGGTTGTCCACCTGGGTGGCCGGCGTGGAGCCGCGGGAGGTGCCGCTGTTCGCCGGGGAGAGCCTGCAGCAGTGGTACGCCCGGCGCGGGCCGCGGGGAACCGGCGAGCGGGGCGAGGTACTGCTCTGGCCGGACACGTTCACCAACAACTTCCACCCGCACATCGGCCAGGCTGCGGTCGAGGTGCTGGAGGCCGCCGGCTGGCGGGTCACGATGCCTACCGAGCCGCTGTGCTGCGGGCTGACCTGGATCTCCACCGGCCAGCTCGATGTGGCCAAGCGGGTGCTGCACCGAACGGTCGAGCAGCTCGCCGGCCACGTCAACGCCGGCGGCCTCGTGGTCGGGCTGGAGCCAAGCTGCACCGCGGTGTTCCGGGCCGACGCCGCCGAGCTGTTCCACGACGACCAGGATGTGCAGCGGCTGAAGACCGCGACCGTCACGCTGGCCGAGCTGCTGCGCGACCACACCCCCGGCTGGGAGCCGCCCCGGCTCGACCGGGACGCGGTGATCCAGGTGCACTGCCACCAGCACGCGGTCATGGGCAACGAGGCCGACATGGCGCTGATGCAGGACATGGGCATGCGCCCGGAGCATCTCGATTCCGGCTGCTGCGGGCTGGCCGGAAACTTCGGCTTCCAACCCGGACACCTCGAGGTGAGCGAGGCCTGCGCCGAGCGGGTGCTGCTGCCCCGGGTGCGGGAGTCCGATGTGGACACGGTGGTGATGGCGGACGGCTTCAGCTGCCGCACCCAGCTGCACGAGCTGGACAGCAACGGTCGGGAGGGCGTCCACCTGGCCGAGGTGCTGCTGGCCGCACAGCACGGCGACCCGGCGGACGGCGGCGATCGGCCCGAGCGGGCGTACGCGCCCCGACCCGCCGAACCCTCGGGGGCGGCGCGAGCCGCCGCCCTCGCCACGGCTGGCGCCGCCGCGTCCGGGGCCGCGGTGCTCGCCGCGCGGTTGGTGCGGCGCACGATCCGCCGGAGGACCGACGGCTAGGCGACGGTCCCGACAGGACAGCACGGCCGGCGCGCTGACCGGATCCGAGACGAGAGGAGGCAGCGATGGAGGAGATCGTCGGCGAGGCGCTGGCGAAGCGGCTGATCGCCTGGGGCGTGGACACCGTCTTCGGACTGCCCGGGGACGGCATCAACGGCCTCATGGAGGGTTTCCGCCGGCACCGCGATGAGCTGCGGTTCGTGCTGGTGCAGCACGAGGAGGCGGCCGCGTTCATGGCCACCGGCTACGCGAAGGCGACCGGGAAGCTCGGGGTCTGCGCGGCGACCTCGGGTCCGGGCGCGATCCACCTGCTCAACGGCCTGTACGACGCGAAGCTCGACGGCGTGCCGGTGCTCGCCGTCACCGGTATGCAGGAGACCTCGGTGCTGGGCACGCACTACCAGCAGGAGGTCCACCTGGATCGGCTCTACCAGGACCTCGCCGTGTACAACCTGATGGTCACCAACCCGCAGCAGATGCCGGGCGTGGTCGACCTGGCGATCCGCAATGCACTGGCGAAGCGTGGCGTCGCGCACCTGACCTTCCCCAACGACATCCAGGTGGCGCCGGTCGCCGAGGACCCGTACCGGCACGTAGGGCCGGGCGGTCCGCCGATGACCAACCCGACGCTCTCCCGGCCACTGGTGCCGGCATCCGACCCGGACGTGACCAGGGCCGCCGAGGTGCTCAATGCCGGCTCGAAGGTCGCGATCCTCGTCGGCATCGGTGCCAGGGGCGCCGGCGGCGAGTTGCTCGCGGTGGCCGAGGCGCTCGGCGCCCCGATCGTGAAGACGCTGTCGGGCAAGATGGTCGTCCCCGACGACCACCCGTACACCACCGGTGGGCTCGGGCTGCTCGGCACCAAGCCGAGCGAGGAGGTCATGGAGGACTGCGACACGCTGCTCATCGTCGGCGCGTCCTTCCCGTACTCGACCTACCTGCCGGAGCCGGGCCAGGCGAGGGTGGTCCAGATCGACGCCGACCCCACCCGGGTGGGACTGCGGCTGCCCACCGAGGCGCCGGTCACCGGCGACGCCGCGATCGCCCTGAGGGCACTGCTGCAGAAGCTGACCCGGCACGAGGACCGGTCGTTCCTGCAGGAGGCGCAGAAGGGCATGCAGTCCTGGCGGCAGGACATGGAGGTCCTGCACGACCCGGAACGGACGCCGATCGCCCCGCAGTACCTCATGGGCGTGGTCGACGACCTCGCCGCCGACGACGCGATCCTGACCTGCGATTCCGGGACCATCGCGACCTGGGCCGCGCGGCACTGGACGATCCGCGGCAGCCGCGAGTTCTACCTGTCCGGCAACCTGGCCACGATGGCGCCCGGCCTGCCGTACGCGATCGGCATCCAGCACGCCTTCCCGCAGCGGCAGGTGATCGCGTTCGTGGGCGACGGCGGGTTCGCCATGCTGATGGCCGAGTTCCTGACCGCGGTCCGGTACGGGTTGCCGATCAAGGTGGTGATCGACAACAACAACTCGTACGGGCAGATTCTCTGGGAGCAGATCATCCTCGGCTACCCCGAGTATGCCGTGCGGCACCGGGGTCCGCAGGCGAACTTCGCCGCGTGGGCGCAGGCCTGCGGTGCGTACGGGCGGAAGGTGACCGACCCGAAGGACGTCGAGGGCGCGGTCCGTGAGGCGCTCGCCCACCCCGGGCCGGCGCTGGTCGACTGCGATGTCAACCCCGACGAGCCGCCGATGCCGGGTAAGGTCCAGTACAAGCAGGCCAAGGCGTTCACGGAGGCATTCCTGCGCGGCCAGCCGCACCGGGTCGCCACGCTGGCCACGGTGGCCAGGGACAAGATCAACCAGCTCCGGTCGTGATCCGCCTCGACACGTCCGCGTACACCGTCCCCACGGACGCACCGGAGGGCGACGGGACGTTCGCCTGGACCAGCACCACGCTCGTGCTGGTCCAGGCGTCCGACGGCGACGCGACCGGACTCGGCTGGACCTACGGCCCGGCCGCGGCGGTGTCCATAGTGGACGACCTGCTCGCGCCGGTGCTCGAGCCCGTGGACGTCGACGACCTGCCGGCGGCGTGGCAGGCTATGCAGCAGCGGCTGCGCAACGCCGGCCGGCCCGGAGTGGGCGGTCTGGCGCTGTCCGCCGTGGACTGTGCGCTGTGGGATCTCAAGGCCCGGCGCCACGGCCTGCCGCTGGCCCGGCTGCTCGGCGCGGCCCGTCCGGCCGTCCCGGTCTACGGCAGCGGCGGGTTCACCACCTACGACGCGCACCAGCAGGAGCATCAGCTCGCCGGCTGGGTACACGACCAGGGCATCGGCCGGGTGAAGATCAAGGTCGGCGAGTCCTGGGGTCGCCGGGAGCAACGGGACCTGGACCGGATGGCAGCCGCACGCGCGACGATCGGGCCTGACTCCCAGCTGTTCGTCGACGCCAACGGCGCCTACACCCGCAAGCAGGCCGTCCGGGTCCTGCACCGCGCCGCCGACCTTGACGTCCGCTGGTTCGAGGAGCCGGTGTCGTCGGACGACCTGCAGGGCCTCGGGATCGTCCGGGACGCCGTCGACGCCGACGTCGCCGCGGGGGAGTACGGCTACGACCTGTCCTACTTCGCCCGCATGGTGCCGTACGTGGACTGCCTCCAGGTCGACGTGACCCGCTGCGGCGGCATCACCGAGTTCCTGCGCGCCGCGGCCGTCGCCGCCGCACACGGCGTCGCCGTCTCCGGGCACTGCGCGCCGCATGAGCACCTCGCCGTCGCGGCTGCCGTCCCCAACCTGCGCCACCTGGAGTGGTTCCACGATCACGTCCGCATCGAGCGCATGCTCTTCGACGGCACCGTCCGCGCCGAGGGCGGCGAGGCGGCCGTGAACCGGGACTCGCCCGGCACGGGCCTCACCTTCCGCACCGCCGACGCCGCCCGCTACCGGGTCGCCTGAGGCCTGAAACGACGCGCACGGTCCTCGCCGCTCCAACTGGGAGACGCCGGTGCAGTTAGGGGTGACCTGGCCGCAGGCCGTCACGGTGGTGGTCGCGGCGGCGGAGGTCTGCATACGTGCTGAACTCTCCAGCCCGGGCGACAGCCGGTCCGCCCGGTCCTTGTGGTCGGCGTTCGCGGCCCGGCTGGAGTGCTTCGTGGTCGACTGCGAGTCGAGGAGCGAGATCACGTGGTACTGCACCTTGACCTTGCCGGCCTGACCCAGCCGACGATCGTCGGCCCGACCTGGGCTCGAACCGCGCGCACACCGGACATTGCGGGTCCTCGTACCGGTCGGGGGTCACCGGCGCGGTCGACCGTCCGACGGTCACCCCGTCGGCCAGCGAGACGCCGGCCGGCACCGGGCCGGCCGGTGCCGGGATCCGGGACGCCTGGATGCCACTGCCCGCGCCGACCAGCGCGACGAGCACCAGCGCGTTCGCCCCGGACACGAGCCGGACCCGCCGCTGCCCCTGCTGCCGGCGCTGCTCCAGCAACGCGGCCGGCCGCCGCCGGTCCTCGGCGGTCCGGCGAGGCCCGCGCACCGTCGGCTCCGGCCCGTACGTCGGATGGCGTCGTCGACCGACCACCGCGTCCGGTCCGCCCAGACCAGGCCGACCCCCAGGAACGTCAACCCATAGCCGACGCCCTTGGCCAGCCACTCCGGGAGGATGTCGTACGTCCGCACAGCCCGCTCCGAGGCCGCCGGATCGCTTATCCTCGCCACCGCGGCCCAAGCCCATACCGCCCCAGCAGCAGCCGCGCAGCGGCCCCCAGCCAGGGCAGCACCCGCCCGGGCGCGGTCGGCGGCGGCGACGTGGTCGTGGCGGTCACTGTGGGCACGATGGCTCCTTCCTTGGGACGCTCGGACGTCCCCCGGCTCCCGTCGACGGCGTCCCGTCAGAGTGGTCGACACGACCCTCGATCGGTTCCGGCCCTCGTTCGTGAACGTCACTCAGGCCCATCCCAACGGAGCCACGAAACCCTCCGTCGTCGGCTCACCCGCTGCGGCGTTGAAGGCCCGTAGGGCGGCGACCAGCCGGCTCCGCTGTCGCAGCGGCATGGCGGCGACGATCTCGGCGATCTCCTCCTGCCGATGCCGGGTGACGTCGTCGACCAGTCGGGCGCCCCGTCGGGACAACGAGAGGATCACCTCCCGACGACTGTCCGGATTGACCTCGCGGCGAACAAGCCCGTCGGCCGTCAACCGGTCCACCATCCGGGTGGCGGTCGACGGGTGGACGCCGAGCGCGTCGGCGAGCTCGCCGGAGCGCGCCGACTTCCGGTTAGACAGCACCACCAGCATCCGGAACTGCGGCAGCGTCACCCGATCGGCCACGGCGGTCATCGATCGAGCCGCCACGCCGACCAGGACCCGCGATGCCACGAGAACGGAGTCGGCGACCTCCGCGACATCCTTGTCGGACTCGGACACGGACACGCATGCAGCGTACAACATTTGCGAATAGCAAAGGTTGTAGGACGCCAACCTTCCGACTCGCCGACCTTGCCGAGCGTTGACCCCCTGTGGTGCGGGTGAGATCGCAGATATCGGATGCCGAAGAGCCGGTGCGGGCCAGCTGACGTTTTCCTGACAACTGGCTCCGCTGGCGGTGCCCGCCGCATGACGGGGCAACCCCCGCAGTGGCGCGCCGGCCGCAGAGGACGACGATGGCGGGAGGGATCGAGGGCAGGCCGCGCTGACCGTGCCCGCCGGTCGCTGCCTCCGGTCGACGCCCGGGAGTCCGGACCGGCAGCCAGGACGTCCGGCACACCGCGGCGCTCCGCCGTGCACGGTTGACCGGGTCCGCGCCCGAACCGGGCGGCAATCCGTAGCAGGCAAGCAGAGACGGTTGGGCGGAGGTACGGCTGGTGTTCTTCGACGGCTGGTACGGCGTGATCCGCGTGATCATTGTGGGCGTCTGCGCCTATACCTACCTGGTCCTGCTGCTGCGGGTCTCCGGCAATCGGATGCTCGCCAAGCTCAACGCCTTCGATTTCGTGATCACGGTGGCAGTCGGCTCGACGCTGTCCTCCGTCCTCGTCAACTCCGGAGTCGCGCTCGCCGAGGGGGTCGCTGCCCTGACGATGCTCGCCGCGCTGCAGTACGCGGTGGCATGGGCTTCGGTGCGCAATGAAGGCTTCCAGCGCCTCGTCAGCTCGGAGCCACGGCTTGTCTATCGCCACGGGTTCCTCCGCGCAGCGATGCGCCGAGAGCGCGTGACGGACGGCGACCTGCGGGAGGCGGCGCGCCGGCAGGGGCAAGGCCTCGAGCACGTCGGCGTGATCGTCTTGGAGACCGACGGGTCCGTCAGCGTGCTGAGCTCGGTTCCCGAGGTGCCGACCATGAGACTGCCGGCTGCCCGGGAGACCGAGTGAAGCCCTGGCTGTCCGAGTGGAGGGATCGCTTCTGGGCCCTCCCGGTGCTGTGCGTCGTCGTGGCGGTCTCGCTCGGTCTCGGCCTGACCCGGCTCGACAATGTCCTGGATACGCAGCTCAGGCTGCCCTTCCTCTTCGCAGGTGGGCCTGAGGGAGCCCGGGCGGTTCTGTCCGCCATCATCACCTCGATGATCACGTTCACTGGTCTGGTGTTCTCCATCACGATCGTCACGCTGCAGCTGGCGAGCAGCCAGTTCTCCCCTCGGGTCCTACGGACGTTCCTCCGCGACCGCGTCAACCAGCTCACGCTCGGGGTGTTCGTCGCGACCTTCACGTATGCGCTCACCGTGCTGCGGGGTGTGCGGGGAACCGCGCAGACCCCGTCCTTCGTCCCGCAGGTTGCCGTGACCGTCTCGTTTCTCTTGGTCGTGGTCAGCGTCCTTGTCTTCCTGGGCTACATCCATCACATGGCCAACTCGATCCGCGCGGCGACGATCATCACGAACATCGGGACCGAGGCGAGGGAGCTTGTCGAGCGGGTATTGCCGGAGGATGCGCCGGAGCCGCTGTGGCGCGAGGCGACGATGACGCTCCAGAGGTGGACACCGGTTCCCGCGGCGAGATCCGGGATCATCCAGCAGGTCGACATGACCGCCCTCGCGGCGTCGGCCGGTGACGGCACCGTGCGGATGGCCCGAGCGGTCGGGGAGTTCGTGCCGGAGGGGGCAGTCGTGCTTCACGTCGCCGGGAACGAGGATCCGGACGGCAGCGAGTTCCTACGCGCCGTGCACTTCGGTCGGGAGCGAAGCCCGGACAAGGATCTCGGCTTCAGCATCCGGCAGCTCGTCGATGTGGCCGAGCGCGCGCTGTCGCCCGGTGTCAACGACCCGACCACCGCCGTGCAGGCTCTCGACCAGATCCACGACGTGCTCCGACGGATCGTGCAGCGGCAGGTTCACCCGTACCACTGCCATGTCGTGGACGGCCGAGCCGTGGTGCTGGTCCCGCAGCCGACAGTCCAGGACTACCTCAGCCTCGGCCTGGACGAGATCGCACACTGGGGCGCGGACAGCGACCGCGTCCAGCGGCGGATCGCCGTCCTGCTGTACGACGTCAGAAGCGCCGCGCGGTCCGAGTATCGGCCGGTCGTCGAGCGGGAGATCGACCGGCTGGGGCTTCGGGTGACGACGACGTGCACGGCGGTCGCGCCGAACGACACCGGGCTGCGGTGACTCATCCGGTTGTTCACCAAGCAGCAGGACGGTGCGAACGGTCCGGTGCCACCGCTGGAGACCCATGTCGGGGACTTCGCTGTGGATGTCCTCCGCGGCGACGGCTCGGAGACCGTGATTGTCCGCGGCGAGCTGCATGGCGATCGAGCGCGCTACGCAAGATGGGCAGTGGAACCGCCGTAGAGTGCCACAGCGAGTTCGCCAGCCGTCGATGATCGGGCGGCGCCTGATCACTGCGACCATGCGGTACACGCACCTGCGGCCCGACGCCTACGGCCAGGCGCTTGCCGTCCTCGACGACGATCCGGAGTACTGAGCAACGTGTCCGCGGCCCCACCGGCTCAGGCTGGCCGCTACGCGGCTTCTGCCTCGTAGGCTGCGGGCATGGTCGTCGACGACACCTCGACGGCGTACGAGGCGCCGGTCCTGACCTACCTCGTCGAACGGTTCGAGAGCGCCGACGTTCTTGACGTGCAGGTCGCCGAGACGGGCAGGCGCTCGACCTGCCCGCGGTCGACATCGCTCGCTCCCTGCAGAAGCTCGCCGACGCGACGCCTCCGTACATCAAGGCGTACGCCCGGCCGCCGAGCTGCGCGACCCCGACCTGATCCACGACGTCACCGAGCGGGCGCGCTGCGCCGCCGGCCAGTGGCCCGCCGCCGAGTCCGTCGCCGACACGCTCGTCGCAGCGCTTGAGGCCGCAGCTGATCGGGAGACCGACGAGGAGAAGCGGGGTTGGCTGCAGCGGACAGCGGCATGGTTCGGCGGCGCAGGCCGGGACTTCGCCGTCGAGATGGGCGCCGCCGTGGTCTCGCGTCAGCTCGGTGGCGAGTAGCACGTCCGGCACGGGCCCCGCGTCCACCCCCGCAGCAGGGGTAAGGACCCCGTCCGCGCGCCGCCCGACCGGCTTCCGGGCCAGCCGCAGCGACAGGACCCGGCGGCCCTCCGTCAGCGCCTGCCGCGCCGCCTGCTCCCGCAACCACCCGCACGCCGACGCCACCTCGTCCAGCTACGCAACCGACTCCGCCCGCACCGGCACCACCAGGCTCACCCGGCCCAGCTCGCGCGGCAGCGGGGCGGCGGATGGCGACGCATCCAACGCCGCCAGACCCGCCCGCAGCACCTCCGACGGCGACGACCCCGCAGCAGCAGACGCCGGCGCGCCCCCTCGGCCACATCGACCTGATCCTGATCGCCGACGCCGTACACAACCTCATCGACGGGCTGGCGATCGGCGCCGCATTCGTCATCGGCACCGAGCTCGGCCTGATCACCTGGCTGGTCATCGCCGCCCACGAGATTTCCTAGGAGCTGGGCGACTTCGGCATTCTCGTCCACAGCGGCTGGTCCCGGACCCGCGCTGGTCATCAACGTAATCTCCGGCGCCAACGTGCTGGTCGGCGCGCTGATCGCCTACGGCCTTTCCGCGCAGCTCGACCTGATACTCCTGCTGCCCTTCGCAGCCGGTAGCTTCATCTACATCGCACTCGCCGATCTGGTACCGGAACTCACCACCGCAGCGGCCGCCCACAACGAGATCATCTACACCCTCGGTCTCACCGGCGGCCTGGCGGTGCTTCTAGCGGTTGCCCAGCTGGGGTGACCGCGGCCCGCCCAAGGTGTCGACCGCGTCCCTGAACACTAGGATGGTAGGCCGCCGTAACCGGCAGCTGCCGGTCTGGATCCGGCGCCGCGGCGGACGGGGCCGACCTGGCGGGAGTTCCTCACCGCTCAGGCCCGAGCGATCCTCGCCTGCGACTTGTTCCATGTCGAGACGGTGAGCCTGACTCGGCTGTACGGGTTCTTCGTCGTCGAGCGCGCCACCCGCCGGGTCCGCATCCTCGGGGTGACCGCGCACCCGACCGGGGACTGGCTGGCCCAACCGGCCCGCAACTTGATCATGGACCTTGACGAGGCCGGCCAGTCGTTCCGGTTCCTGATCCGCGACCACGACGGCAAGTTCAGCCGCGTCTTCGATACCGTCCTCACCGCCGCCGGCATCCAGATCGTGACGACGCCGGTCCAGCCGGCGCGGGCGAACGCCATCGCCGAACGGTTCGTCGGCAGCCTGCGCCGCGAGCTGCTGGACCGGATCCTCATCGTCAACCAGCGGCACGCGGCCGCCGTGCTGGCCGAATACGAACGGCACTTCAACGATCATCATCCGCACCGCGCCCTTGGCCATCCTGCCCCGCTGCGGCCGGTACGGACCCGCACCCGGGCCTACCCATCCGGGTCGCCCGCTCCGACCGCCTCGGTGGGCTGCTCCACGAATATACGCAGGTCGCAGAGCACGGCCGAGTTCTGGGCACCCACACGACCGAGCGCCTGCAAGCCCGCGCTGCCACCGCCTGCGCGGCCAGCGACAGGCCCAGGCACATCAGCGCCAACTGCGCTGAGGCCGCGGTCAAGTTGGCGGCCGGCAGGTTGAACTGCACGTTCAGCTGGGCCATCGCTGAGGCGGTGGCCTGGAGGACTGCGACCTCTGGGTTATGAGCCGCAGAAGCAAACGACGCCAGCGTCCTTGGGTGGACGGAGATGGACAGTCGTGGAAGGACCGTCTGCACAGGTCACGGGCCCACCCGCGCCCCGTGACCGTCGGCACGCGTCCCCCCTGGTCCGGGCACGTGCTGCCGACATTCTGCCGACGGGTGAACAGACCAACTGCCTTGCGCAGGGTTCCTGCACTACGCGTGGAGCCCTTTACGGGTGACACGTCGGAAGCTTGCCTCGATCCCGAACGACACGGCCACCATGGCGCCGAGAACTGAAGCGGCTCCCAAGCTGCTCCTGGCCAGCAGGGCCGCCAGGGCCCCGACACACGCGAGGGCAGCCACCAGCGAGACCCACGCCGCCGAGCCACGGACGCGGGAAGTCCTGGCCTCGGCCACGTTCACGACCGCGAAGATGATCAAGAAGCCGGCGCTGCCCATGGTCGAGATGCTCTCGAGGTCCAACAGATTCGCCAGCACGATCGTGGCCGCTGCGGTGATGAACAGCCCCTCCAGCGGCTGATGCCAGATCGGACGTTCCAACTCAGCCGGCAGCTCCCTGGACTTAGCGATGGTGTATGTCATCCGTGCCGACCCGTAGAGGGTGGCGTTGATCGCCGATGCGGTCGAGAGCATGGCTGCTACGGCGATCAGCGCGAACCCGGCCGAGCCCAGGGCAGGGCGGGCGGCCACCGCCAGAGCGTAGTCGCGGGCGTTCACCAGCTGGGGGATCGGCACCGAGCCCACCGCGACGACGGCAACCAGCACGTACAGCACGATCACGAACCCCACCGACAGGTAGTACGCCCTGGTCAGAGTCCGGCCGGGGTCAGCGACGTCCTCGGCCGCGTTGGCGATCAGCTCAAACCCCTCGTACGCCAAGAAGATGATCATGCCGCCGGCGATGAGGGACAGTGGAGGACTCCACTGCGCCGGTGCCAGCCTGGCCGTCGAGACCCCGGCCATTCCCACCGCTACGAACAGGACGAGGATCGCGAGCTTGATCCCGACCACGGCTCGCTCGGTTCTGGCCACCGTGGAGGCTCCAGCGGCGTTCAGACCGGTGATGAGCACGACGATGCCGGTGAGGAACACGTGCTTACCCAGGTCACGTGAGGCCGCGGGCAGGAAGCTCGCCGCGTAGCTGCCGAACGCCTCCGCATACAACGCGAGCATCACGATGTAGCTCAACCACAGCAGCACGTTGATACCACCCGCGAACAACCCTGCACCGAACGCGCGGTTCACGAACGTCACCGTGCCGCCGCGACTGGGAAACGACCGCGACAACAGCGCGTACGACCGGGCGGTCAGCAACGCCACCAGGCCCGCCAGCAGGAAGGCGATCGGTGCCCCGCCTCCGGCGACCTGCACCGACAGGCCGAGGACCGCGAAGATCCCCCCACCGACCATGCCACCGATGCCGATGGCGACGACCCCCCACAGCCCGATGGATCCCGAGCCACGGGCACGAGGCGGGCCCACGGTCACCTCATCCCGGGGATCAAGAAGGCTTGCGGACGCCAGGTCAGTCCGAAGGCCAGGAGCAGTTCGCACGGTCTCACGGCGTGCGGCGAGCCTACGATGGCGCAGGCGGAGGAACACATCGGCCGTGGCACGGAGGGAGGCGCTCGTGACGCCGGCACCGGCCGAACCCGGATCCGAGACGGCTCACACAGTGGCCGCTGGCGCTACCCCGGTCAGTTCGGCACCGCCACCTAGGCCCGGCGAGGACGACTTGACGTCGCTTCCGCTGGCGGAGGTTGAGACGCGGCTGGGTCGTCTCCGGACGGGCTGAGCCAGGCCGAGGCGTCCAAGCGGTTGGGGCAGTACGGGCCCAACGAGATCGAAGAACACAAGACCAACGCGTTGCTGAAGTTCCTCACGTACTTCTGGGGACCGATCCCGTGGATGATCGAGATCGCGGTGGTCTTGTCAGCCGTGGCGAGGCACTGGCCGGACTTCTTCATCATCTTGGTACTGCTGACCAAGCTGGTGCAGGAACTGCGGGCCCGTCTGCGGGAGTACTACCCCGGGTTCCTGGCCGCGTTCGAGAAGGGCTCAGGGTCCGGGTCGGGGCTGTCGGCCACGCAACTGGCCAGCCGCGATGCCCGCGCGGTGCTCGCGATCGCGCCCAGCCCGGCCGAGGGTCTGACGGTGTCCCAGGCTCGGGTGCGGGCCGCGCTGCGGCGCGGCGGCCGGCAACGCCGGATCACCCCCCTCGCCGGCAGGATCGTGACTGCGCTGCGGGTTCCGCAGCTGCGTCAGGACCGGCTGGTGGAGGAGGCGATGCGCACCGAGACCTTGGCGCTGCTTGCCGTCCTGGACGCAGTGTGCGCCGGCGTCGACCGGCTCGGCGAGGCGCTGGTCGAGGCGTTCGCCCAGCATCCGGACTACGAGATCATCACTAGCTTCCCCGGCCTGACCGACATCAGCGGCGCGGTGCTCGCCGAGATCGGCGACGACCGGAACCGGTTCACCGACGACCGAGCCCTGCAGGCCTTCGCCGGGTCCGCCCCAGTCACCCGGGCCTCCGGCAAGTCCCGCACGGTCACCCGGCGGCGGACCAAGAACAACCGGCTCGCCGCGATCGGCTACTCCTGGGCGTTCACCGCCGCCGCCCGACCATCCCCGACCCGGGACCACTACCTGCGTCGCCGCGACCGCGGTGACGGCCACCAGGCCGCGCTGCGGCACCTGTTCAACCGGATGCTCGGCCAACTCCACCACTGCCTGACCAGCGGGCAGACCTACGACCCTGCCAAGGCGTTCCCGCACGCCACGACGACACCCGCCGACCCGGCCGCGGCTTGACAGTTGGCGACATCGGAGGTCTCAAGCGTTCAGTGGCGCTCTGGGTCAAGGAGGCGATGGGCCGGTGACCGTGACGGCCTTCATCAGCTCCCAGCGCGCCGAGCATCAGGTTCCGGTCCGCCTGTCCTGCCGAGCGCTCGGGATCAGCGAGTCCTGGTACTTCAAGCACCGCAACCGGCCGCCGACGCCGGCGCAGTCCCGCCGGGCCGCGCTGGCCGAGGCGGTGGCTGCTCGGCTACGCCACCTCCGCCCACCACGACGCCGAGCTCACCGCCGCCTCGCTGCAGATGGCCACCGCGGCCCGCGGCGGCACCGTGGACGGGGTGATCTTCCACTCCGATAGAGGGTCGGACTACACCGCCGCCGACTACGCCGCGATCTGTGACCGACTCGGTGTCGTCCAGTCGATGGGCCGGGTCGCCTCCGCACTCGACAACGCCGCCGCCGAAGCCGTCAACAGCATCCTGAAAACCGAGTTCGTCTACCGGCACACCTTCACCACCCGCGAGGACGCCCGCCTCGCCGTCGGCCGGTGGATCGACCGGTTCTACAACACCCGCCGCCGGCACAGCTGGTGCGGCGGCCTGAGCCCCATCGACTACGAGAACCAGCACAAGATCAACACTGCGGCCGCAGCCGCCGCATGACGGACCCGTCTACACGATCGCAGGGGATTGACACCTGACGTACGTGGATGGGGGGCTTGGCCGGGTGGTCGACGCGCGGTTCGGGCTGATCGACTTGGACGACGGATCGGTCGGCGTGCTGCTGGCGCACACCGGCTGGTCCAGGACGCCGAGCGCACGGGCGGCGTCGGCGAACAGCGGGGGTGAACCGCTGCACCCACCGGTACACCGTCACGTGATCAACCTCCACACCACGCTCGCCCAGCAGTTCCTCGACATCCCGGTACGAGAGGCCGTACCGCAAGTGCCAGCGGACCGCCACGGTGATCACCTCGGGCGGGCTCAGGGCGGGTGTATCGGCGGTCCGGGTGCACTGATCCGCGGACGGGGCGGCCGTTCGGTCGGCGGTGTCCGCAGCTGGCTCGACGTGGGCACGGAAGCTGGTATTTCACCGTCGAGTTGCCCGGGGTCGGTGGAGGCGGGGCGGCGGCGGGTCCGCCGGGGTGGCTATCCGACCCGGCGGGCCGCGGAGGAAGCGGTTGGTCGGTTGCGTTCGCCGGGCTGTGGTGAGGCGCCTGGGTCGGTCGTGGCCCGGCCGTACGCCGTCAGCGGGCGAGCCGGTAAACCGCCAGAAGGGAGCACGAGGTCGCCCGCGACATCGACGCAGGTCAAAGCCTTGTTGTGAGTGCGCCGCCAGGAACTCGAATCCCGAACCCGCGGACCAAGAGCCCGAACCCGGTCGTGCCGGCCCGGTCCGGTGCAGGCCGGCTGGTGTCGTTTCCGCAGGTGAGCGTCGGGGGATCGTGCTGTCGTGTGTCGGCTGGTGTCGGTTACTTGCGCGGCTACCGAGCACCGCTCGAGCACCGCGGCCGGTAGCCGGTGCTCGGCGGACGAGGCGGGGGAGCGGTGAAGGCGTCGACGCAGCGGACTTTTGGTCGGCTGGTCGCGGTGACCGGTTACCACGAGCCGGCATCCTGGTGGCTCCGCTGGGCCTGACGATCTCGAGCGCCACGAGCCGACGCATGGCCGACTTGAGAAACGCACCGGAGTCTCCTCGGCTGCCGACGGGGTTAGTGTTCCCGGTCCGGCGCAGTTGCTTGCTGGCTGCTAGCATTGTGCAACATGAGGACTCTCTATCTGAGGAACGTGCCCGACGATGTGGTGCGCCGGCTCGAGCGCCTTGCCGCCAGGGATGGCACTTCGGTCGGCGCCGTGGCGGTCCGTGAGCTGGCCGACGTGACGCGTCGGGCGGACAACCCGAGCTTGCTGGGCCTGCTGCCCGACCTCGACGTTGACGTGACCACGATCGTCACCGATCTAAGCGGCGAGCGCGAGCAACGGTGATCGTGGTCGATGCCTCAGCTGCGCTGTCCGGACTGCTGAACGACGGGCCAGCCCGGCGGTCGCTAGCCACCGATCAGCTCCATGCACCGCATCTGATCGACTCCGAGGTCGCCAGCGGACTGCGCCGCCGAGTCGCGGCCCATCAGGTCGCCGCCGACAACGGATGGGCCGCGCTGGACACATGGCGTCAACTCGGCCTCACGCGATACGCCGTATACCCCCTGCTGGAGCGCATGTGGCAGCTGCGTGACAACTTATCGGCATACGACGCCGGATATGTCGCGCTAGCCGAATCGCTCAGCTGCCCGCTCGTCACGGCCGACGCTCACTTGAGCCACGCGCCCGGAATCCGCTGTCCAGTCACCGTCGTTCCCCGGTAAGCAAACACCTGGCGAGCCGACACTCCGAGGGGTCTGTTGCGGGGTCTGTTGCGGGGTCTGTTGCGGCCAGCATGCCCGCGTGTGGGTGCCGAGAAGGTCGTCTGGGCTATGCGACCTGCGGATACGTGTACTCGTTGATCAGCCCGCCAAGCCTCTGGCGTCGGCGGCCGGGTCTTCTGCGGGTGGCTGGAGTGCCTGCGGCAGGCGGGCGGGTCTTGGTCCAGGGAGCGGTGTGGCCGGTGGGTGTTGTAGTGGTCGACGTAAGACGGCGAGGACGTGCTCGGGTTGTCGCCGGTTGACGATCAGGGTCTGGTCCAGCAGCTCGCGGCGGAGGCTTCCGATCCACCGCTCGGCGATGGCGTTCGCCCGGGGGCCTGGACCGGTGTGAGCACGATGGTGATGGCCTCGGCGGTGAAGACGGCGTCGAACGCGGCGGTGAACTTGCTGTCCCGGTCCCGATCAGAAGCGGAATCGGGTAGTCCGGTCGCCGAGATCGGCCAGCAGGTTCCGGGGCGCACTGGGTGACCCACGCCCGGCCGGGTGCACGAGCGCGACATCTGGCGCCGCCCCGACAAGATCTGAGTCCGCGGCGACGCCGCGTGCCCGGGTCCGGTCTGTGACCCGACCGCGGCGCCGGCGTGAATGGCGATGGCCTCGACCGTGATGTGCGCGTCGTCGGGCGCCGGGGCCCTCGGCGCCGCCACGCTCGGCTGTCCGGCGCTGGTTTCTGGAGGGCTACGGGACACCCTCGGCCACGACGACCTGCCGCTTGGCGACGCCTTGGCTCTGCGGCGGGCTCCATAGCCGGCGTACCGTCGCGACATGGGGAACGGCCGGGCGCGGCCGCTGCACTATCAGGACTACTTGACCGAGGACCCGGGCCGCCGCCGGCTGAACCTGCTGCGCTGGCTGCGTGAGCGGTGTAGCCGGCGCCGGCTCGTCTCGAGCCCGCCACGCGGGGGTGACGGCTGGTACGGGCCCCGGGGACGCCGGTGGCGCCGGAGGGCGCGAGCCGTGCCGGCCGCTGCCCCGATCCCCGCAGGGCGCCGCCGAGCTGCCCCGCGACTGATCCCTGGTTGCCCGCCCCGGCCGGGCACGGCGCCATCCGGGAACGACAGCTCGGCGGCGGCAACCGTGTGGTTGACGACGAGGTCCATCACCAGCTTCATGCCGCGCGAGTGCAGCTGCGCGATCAACTCGTCGAGCTGCTCGCGGCCCAGAGCGGGGCGTCCTCGACCTCGTAACTAGCGACGTCTGAGCAGCCAGGCCGTGATCACGGCGTCCGCCCGCCGATCCACCGATCCGAGAAGGTATTGGCCAGCGGACCTGACCGTTACGGCGTGCGTCTCCGGTCGAAGTGCCCCCGGGGACCGTAGCTGAGTCGGCGCCATGCCTTCCGGGATCTTGGATCTCGATCGGTGCATCAGCAGCAACGGTGACTAGATGCCCACCGGTGGCGTCGACATTGCCGCGGGCCTCGGTTGCGCGCATGGCGCCAGCGGTCCCGGGCAGCGCGAGCACAGGCGGCGGGGTCCAGGACGGCCGGGAACCCACGCTCGGCGAGCGCGCCGAGGACCTGGTCGACTGCGTCGTCCAGACAACGCTCCAGGGCCGCGCCGGCGTCGTTGCCTTCGATGCGGGCTTCGATGACCGCCCGTTCGGCCCGGTGGTCCACCTCCCGGTTCCTCGACGCAGTTGGCCTGCGGGTGCGGTGCGGAGGCGATGCTGGGGACTGTCGGTGAGGGGCGCTAGCCTTTGGTCCACCCGTGAGCGAGGAGGACCGGTGCAGGGCGACGACACGCTCGAGCAGGCGCTGGAGACCGTGGAGCGCCGGCTCGATGAGGCCGCGAAGGCGGCCACGGCGGTCACCCGGGAGCTGCGTAAGGCCAGAGCCGCCGCCAGGGTGGGGCAGCTGCGCGACCTGCGCCGGCTCGTGTCGGCGGCCGAGACGGCGGTGGACGAGCTGGCCGCCGCCACCGCCCGGGCCAGGGAAGGCTTCGATTTCGATGACCAGTCCTATCTGGCCTCCGGCGGCTACACGAAGGAGCTGCTGGCGACGGCGGCCGCGGCCGGCGTAGCGATGTTCGAGGAGGACGAGCGGCTGCTGTGCTACCCGTCGCTGGTACGGGTCCTGCCGGGCGACGCGGCCGTCGAGGTAGACCGGGTCCGGGACCGGAAGGTGCGTCCGTCCGTGCTGATCGCCGCGCTTGCGGCGGCGCAGCAGCGGGCGCCCCGGTTCCGGCCCGGGCAGTTCCTCGACAGCCTGCACGGGGCCTACCGGCTGCTCCTGGCGAGGGAAGGAAAGGCGGCCGGCGCGGTCGTCAGGCTGGTCGACGTGTGGTCGGTGCTGACCCTGTTGCCCGGTCAGTCCCGGGACTACACCCGGCAGGAGTTCGCCCGCGACCTCTACTTGCTCGACCAGAGCGGCGAGATCGCGACCAGGGACGGCGCCCGGCTGAGGTGGGCGGCCAGCACCGGGACGAGGGGCTCGGGGGTGCTCACCACCGTCGCCCGCAGCGGCCAGCAGCAGCGATACTGGGGCATCGCTTTCACCCCGGCGGAGGGTGTGGACTCGTGATGCCGAGCGATCAGCGAGGCGGGCCGCTGCCGCGGGGCGGTGGCGTGCTCGAAGTCGAGGAGTACGTGGAGTTCCTCGCCAAGGAGTACCTGTCTGGGTATGTGGCCCGCGGCGGAGCCGCGGTCAAGCTGGTGGTCGTGGGGGACGGCGCCGACTCAGGGCGGCTGTCGGCCGCGCTGGCCGAGAGGGCCGCCGACGGCTTCGTGTTCGCCGCGGTCGACGCCGCCGGCACCCGGGTGCACATGGTCGACCAGCTGTTCGCGGCGATCGCCCGGCAGGTGGACTGGGTCGGGCTCGCGGGCGACGTGGTACGCCGGGCGTACGAGCATGTCGGCTTCCCCGCCCAGGGCGGCACACCGTCCGGCCTGTCGGTGTCGGAGGTGGCGGCCTACCACGAGGTCGACGCGACCGAGCTCTACCGAAGCGCCCGCCGGGCCCTCGAGCACGCCGTGCTGGGCGACTCCACCCTTGCCCACGAGTTCCGGGTGGCGATGCTCCGGCTGTGCCAGTCGCTCCTCGGCCGCGGCGACGTGGACGTGGCGGAGTCCGAGGCGGTGCTGGGCTGGCTGCGCGGTGAGCGGGTGCCCGCCGCGCAGCTGCGCGCGGTCTCCCTGTTCACCCGGGTCGCCCGGCACAACGCGCGCCCGCTGCTGCTGTCACTGACCCGGTGGCTGCGCCGGGCCGGCCGCCGGGGGCTGATCGTCGAGCTCGACTTGGAACGGCTAGCGGTCGCCCGCCGGCCGCCGGCCGAGGCCCGGGACGGCTTCTACTACTCGAAGGCCGCGGCCCTCGACGCGTATGAGGTGCTCCGCCAGCTCATCGACTCCACCGACGAGCTGGAAGGAGTCCTGCTGGCCGTGCTGATCCCACCGGAGCTGGTCACCGACGAGACGCGCGGTCTGCCCGCATACAGCGCCCTGCAGTTGAGGGTCGCCGATGAGGTCCGGGACCGGCGCCGGCCGAACCCGTACGCAGCGATGGTGCGGCTCAACGTCCGGCTGGAGGCGGTCCGGTGAGCGTCGCGACCGATGGCCTCGACCTGGTGACCCGGCAGCGGCGGGCCCTGGAGGCCCTGCGGGCCGGCGTGCCGTCCCGGGACGCGGTCGGGCTGCTCGGCAGCGGGCAGGCGGAGATCGAGGACCGGTTCCTGGCGCTGGTCGAGCGGGCCAGGGAGGGTGCCGCTGGGGGCATGCTTCTCGGCGGCGGGTTCGGCTCCGGCAAGAGCCACCTCCTGCAGCACCTCGGGCAGCTTGCCCTGAACGCCGGCCTCGCGGTCAGCCGCGTCGTGATCAGCAAGGAGACGCCGCTGCACGACCCGGTCAAGGTCTTCCGGGCCGCGGCGGACAGCGCGGTCGTCGCCGGCCGGCACGGCACAGCAATCGCCGAGGCGGCCGCCGAGCTCGACCTCGACGGGCCGGCGTACGCCGAGCTGCTGAGCTGGGCCGGCTCGCCGGAGAGCGACCTGAACGCGCGGTTCGTAGCCTCGCTTCTGCTGTTCGCTCGGCTGCGCGACCGAGACCCGGAGTACGCCGATGTGCTCGTCCGCTTCTGGTCCGGCGACCCGCTGCCGGCCCCGGAGCTGCGCCGGCGGCTGAAGGCGCACGGGCTGGGACCGGTGTCGCTCCCTCCGGCGCCGGTGCGGGAGCTCGGGATGCAACGGCTGCGCTTCGCGGCGAAGCTGCTCGCGGCGGCCGGCTACCCCGGCTGGGTGGTCCTCTTCGACGAGGTCGAGCTCATCGGGCGCTACTCCCTGCAGCAGCGGGCGAAGTCGTACGCCGAGCTCGCTCGCTGGGTGCGCGGCGAGCACGGGGCGGCAGGGCTACCGATCGCGGCGGTGCTAGCGATGACCGACGACTTCGAGGCCGCGGTGCTGTCCGAGAAGAACGACAGGGAGCTGGTACCGGCACGGGTCCGCGCCAAGGAGACGAGCGAGGCGGGCGAGCTCGCGGCGAGGGCGGAGACCGGCATGCGCATCATCGAGGCCGACATGACCCTGCTCACTCCGCCGGACACGGCCGAGCTGGACGCCGCGTATGCCCGCTTGAAGGAGCTGCACGGCGTCGCCTTCGGCTGGGCACCGCCGGACGTGCCCGGGCTGGAGCGGCTGGGCGCCACCCGGATGCGCCAATACGTACGGGCGTGGATCAACGAATGGGACCTCGTCCGGCTGGACCCGGACGCACAGCCGGAGACGGTGGTCGTCGACGTGCGCTCCGACTACCGGGAGGACACGGACCTCGATCCGCCCGACTGACAATCCCATCCTCCAGCGCCGACCCGCGGCGGTGACGGCAGCTGGCGGCAGTTCCTGCGCGTCCGGGCCTCTCGGCCGGGGCCTGGCCCCCGCCGACCCTGACGAGCACGGCGTCCCGTCACAGCGGGGTGGCGACGCCGGCGCGGTAGGCCAAGATCACGAGCTGGACCCGGTCTCGCGCGCCGAGCTTGGTGAGCAGGTTGCCGACGTGGGTCTTCGCCGTACCGGCGGTGATGTGTAGGTGCTCGGCGATCTCGGCGTTGGAGAGGCCTTCCGCGACGAGCCCGAGCACCTGCCGCTCCCGGTCGGTGATGGTCGGGAGCCGCGCCGGGTGTCCGGCGGAGGACCGGGCGGGGGTGGGTCGAGCGGCGAACTCGGCGAGCAGCCGGCGGGTGACGCTCGGGGCCAGCAGCGCGTCGCCGGCGGCGAGGACCCGGATGGCGGCGAGGAGCTCGAGTGGCGGTGTGTCCTTGAGCAGGAAGCCGCTGGCGCCGCCGCGCAGCGCCTCGTACACGTGGTCGTCGAGGTCGAAGGTGGTCAGGACCAGCACGCGTACCGGGGTCGAGGCGGTGATCAGGCGGGTGGCCTCGATCCCGTTCCCGCCGGGCATCCGGATGTCCATGAGGACCACGTCCGGCAGTTCCCGGCGGGCCAGCTCGACCGCCTGCCGCCCCGTGGCCGCCTCGGCGACCACCTCCAGGTCGTCGGCGGTGCCGACGATGCCGACGAGGCCGGCGCGGACGAGGTGCTGGTCCTCCGCTACGAGCACCCGGATGGTCATGCCGCGGCCCCGGACAGCGGCAGCCGGGCGAGCACCCGGAACCCGCGGCCCGGCAGCGGTCCGGCCTGCAACTGGCCGCCGTAGAGGTTCACCCGTTCGCGCATGCCGAGCAGCCCGTGGCCGGCGCCGTCGGGGACGGGTCGGGCGAGGCCGTCGTCGGTCACCTCGATGGACAGCGCGCGCTCCTCGTACGCGATCCGGACGCGGCTGGCGGGTACGTCGGCGTGCTTGACGACGTTGGTCAGCGCCTCCTGCACGATCCGGTACGCCGACAGCTCGATCCCCCAGGGCAACGGCCGCGGCCGCCCGGCTATCTCCAGCTCGACCTGGACGCCGGCACCGGCGGTCTGCGCCACCAGGCGGTCGAGCTCGGCGAGTCCGGGAACGGGAGTCCGGGCGGCCGCGTCCTCCCCGTCGTCCGCCCGGAGCACGCCGAGCAGCCGGCGCATCTCGGTCAGCGCCTCCCGGCCGGTGGTCTCGATCGCGCCGAGCGCGGCGCGGGCCTGACCGGGATCCCGGTCGATGACGAGGTGGCCGTAGCCGGCCTGCACGGTGATCACGCTCATGCTGTGCGCCACGACGTCGTGCAGCTCCCGAGCGATGCGCATCCGTTCCTCGGTGACCCCGCGCCGGGCCCGCGCCAGCTCCTCCTGCGCCTCCCGGGCCCTCTCCTGCAGCAGCTGCCGCTCGTACGCGCGGTGCTGGCCGACCGCGTAGCCGACCGCCCAGACCAACCCGGTCACCAGGCAGATCAGCACGCCGCGGTCGACGGCCCGGATCGCGACCAGCGGCGCGAACATGGTGGCGGCCAGCGCGACCAGCGAGGCCGCCCGCCTGCGCGTGCCGGCCACGAGGTAGAGAGTGGACCACGCCGGCAGCAGTCCCCCGTACGGCCACCGCGTCGCCACCATCACCACCAGGACCGCCGCCAGCGCGGCGACCGGACGCAGGCGCCGCCCGGCGAGGGCGAGGCTGAGCACCGCGGTCGCGGCGAGCTCCAGCGGCACCGGCTGCCCTGCCGGGTGTCGCAGCACGAGGGTGCCGGCGGCGAGGCCGTACGCAGCTGCGGCGAGGCAGTCCAGCGCGAGCCAGTGGGCGGGACCCCATCGCTGGGCCGAGCGGAGGCGCGTCACTGTGCGCACCGGCTCAGAGTAGAGCGCCGCGCCCCCGTGCAGCGTCCCTCGCTAGGCATAGCCCCGTAGGCAGAGGGCGGTCGGC
Organism: uncultured Actinomycetota bacterium; assembly: GCA_963803135.1. Classification (GTDB taxonomy): domain Bacteria; phylum Actinomycetota; class Actinomycetes; order Mycobacteriales; family CADCTP01; genus CADCTP01. The sequence continues at coordinate 1,125,519 of CAWDLH010000003.1, forward strand.
GCGGGCGACGCGAAGATCTGCCCGCAGGCGGACGACGGCGACCGCCGCGGCCGGAAGCCTCGGTACGGACGGTCGCACGGTCCGGCATCCGGAGAGGTCGATGATTGCAGCCGACGAACTGACCAAGAGGTTCCGCTCGACGCTCGCGGTCGACCGACTGTCCTTCGAGGTCGCCCCCGGCCGGGTCACCGGGTTCCTCGGGCCCAACGGCGCCGGCAAGTCGACCACGCTGCGAATGATCGTCGGTCTGGACACCCCGACCGGCGGCCGGGCCCTGGTGAACGGCCGGCCGTACCGGTCGTTGCGGCATCCGCTGCGCGAGGTGGGCGCGCTGCTCGACGCCGGCGCCCTGCACGGCGGCCGCAGCGCGCGCAGCCATCTGGCCGCCATCGCGGCGAGCAACGACCTGTCCCGCGGCCGGGTGGGCGAGGTGCTGGCACTGACGGGGCTGAGCGGCGTGGCCGGCGGGCGCATCCGGCGATTCTCCCTCGGCATGCGGCAACGGCTCGGAATCGCCGCCGCTCTCCTTGGCGACCCACCGATCCTGGTGTTCGACGAGCCGCTCAACGGCCTGGATCCCGAGGGGATCCGCTGGGTCCGCCGGCTGATGAGGTCACTCGCCGCCGAGGGCCGTACGGTCCTCGTCTCCAGCCACCTGATGAGCGAGATGGCGCTCGCCGTGGACCATCTGATCGTGATCGGCCGCGGCCGGCTGGTCGCGGACACCGACGTCGCCGGCTTCCTGCGGGCGAGCGGGCTGGAGGACGTGCTGGTGCGCTCGCCGTACGGCGACCGGCTTGGCGCGCTGCTGGTCGCCGGTGGCGCCGGCGTCCGGGCGCAGGACGGTGGCGCGCTCGCCGTCACCGGGCTCGCCGCCGCCGACCTCAGCCGGCTGGCCGCCGCGCACGGAATCCCGGTGCACGAGCTGACCGTGCGACAGCCGTCGCTGGAGGAGGCGTACCTGACGATCACGGAGGCCGCCGTCGAGCACCGGACCGCGCCGGCGGGTGGACGGCGGGCAGGGCGGTGACGGGGATCCCGCGGGGCGTCCTGGCCGCCGAGTGGATCAAGCTACGGTCGGTGCGCTCGACCTGGGTGCTGCTGGGCTGCGCGCTCGTCCTCGGCGTCGGCGACGCGGTCCTGAGCACGTCCTCCTTGGCGCACGCGTGGCCGACGATGAGCGCCCAGGACCGGCTGGCGTTCGACCCGGTAGGCGCGGCCCTGGACGGTCTCAGCTTCGGCGTGCTCGCGTTCGGGACGTTTGGGGCGCTCGTGGTCACCGCCGAGCACGGCACCGGGATGATCCGGACGACGCTGACCGCCGTACCGCGGCGCGGGGTGCTCTTCGGCGCTAAGGCGGTCGTGGTCGCCGCGGTCTCGCTGGTCGTGGGGGAGTCGATCGCCTTCGCCGCGTTCGCCGCCGGTCAGTCGGTGCTCTCCGGCGCCCACCTGGGGGTGGGTTTCGCCGATCCGGGCGTGCTGCGCGCGGTCTCCGGCGCGGGTCTCTACCTGAGCGTCGTCGCGCTGGTCGGGCTGGGGCTCGGCGCGCTGCTGCGGCACAGCGCGGCGGCGATCGCGGCGATGTTCGGCGTCGTGTTCCTCGCGTATGGGGTGGGCCGCGTCTTGGAGAGCTGGTCCTACCTGCCGTCCCGGCTTGTGCTGGCCAACGCGGCCGACGTGGTGGCGCAGACGCATGCCTGGGCACCGCGGCCGCGACTGCCGTCGCTGGCGGGCGCGTACCTGGATCTCGGGCTGTATCTGGCGGCGTGCCTCGCCGCCGGCGCCTGGCGCGCCCGCCAGGACCCGTGACGGGCCGGCGTGACGGGTCGCGGCCGGCGAGCCGGCCCCAGATGCGGGACACACGGCTCGACGTGACCGGCGCCGACACGCCCGCCTCAGCCGCCGCGTCCTCGGTCATCACCCCGCGGGCGATAGCAGCCCAGAACCTAACCCGGTCCTGGCGCCACGCCACCGTCGGTCGTCCCGGCGAGGGTCTGTTGCATCCAGCCTGACGGGGCAGTCGTCGGGTGCGGAGGAGGCGCCGGTCACATGGCCTGTGCGAGCTCGGTGAACGCGGTGGCCAGCCGCAGCTGTGGCGGGACTTCGATGGCGAGTTCGTAGTGGCCGCGGCGGAGGTTCTGGACGAAGGCGTGGCCGGCGGCGATCCGTGCGGCCGACCGGAACTGTTTCTGTCCGCGCATCGGCCGCAGCCGAGCCTTCAATCCGGCATGATCGCTTTCGATCGGGTTGTTCTCGTATTGCTCCGTGGTGTGCGCTGCGGCCGGGACGAGTTGGTCGATCACCCGCAGGTATGGGCCAGCCGTGTCGGTGGTCACTTCCACCGGCGCCGGGCCGTAGCTCAACGCTCGAGTGAAGAACCGGCGGGCGGCGGCTTCCCGCTGCTCGGACAGCAGCACGTCGATGACCTGGCCGTGCTGGTCGACGGCCCGGTACAGGTACCGCCACCGGCCAGCAACCTTGATATAGGTCTCGTCGACGAACCAACGGTCGCCGCAGGCGTGCCGGAGCGGCCGGGTGGCCTCGGCGAACAGCGTGGACCGAGCACCAGCTGGCCGAGTTCCTCGGTTTCGCTTCCGACCGGCTGTATGCACCGTGGTGGCTGGTCGCACTGCGCGGGCTGCGCCGCGGTGAAGCCGCCGGGCTGCGCTGGTCGGACGTCGACCTCGACGGCCGAGCCGTGACGATAAACCAGCAGCGCCTCGCCTACGGCAGCACGGTGGCGGTCGGTCCGCCGAAGACCGCGGCCAGTCGCCGCAGCATCGCGCTGGACCGGGCCACCGTCACGGTGCTGCGCGCGCACCGGCGGCGACAGGACACCGAGCGCGCCGCGGCCGGGCGGGCGTGGCACGACACCGGGTAAGTGTTCACCACCAGCGGCGGGCAGCCGCTGCACCCGGACTTTCTGACCCGCCGGTTCCGCCGTCTGGTCGAGCAGTCCGGGCTGCCGCCGGTCCGGCTACACGACCTGCGGCACGGAGCGGCCAGCCTCGCGCACTCCGCCGGCGCGGACCTGAAGACCGTGCAGGAGCAGCTCGGGCACACCAGCATCGTGCTGACCGCGGACACCTACACCAGCGTGCTCACCGACAAGCACCACAGAACCGCTGAAGCCACCGCGCGACTCGTCCTGGCCGCCGCCGCCCGCGGCCTGCGCCGGAGGAAGCGGCCGGGCCTCAGTCCACCGTCGAAGTCCGCTGCGAGCGAGGCCGCGCCGAAGCCGGAGCCCGTAGGGCCGAAGGCATCCCGAGGACGCAAGACAAGGAAACGGGGTCGCACCCACAGGACACCCACGCGACACCCACGGTCCACAAACGACAGAGCCAGGAGATGAACGCCCAGCTCAACGGGTGCGCCGCCAGGGACTCGAACCCCGAACCCGCGGACTAAGAGGGGGGATGCCGTCGTGTGTCGGCTGGTGTCGATTATCTGCGCGGCCACCGAGCACCGATCGAGCGCCGCACCCTGTCGCCGGTGCTCGATCGGCGGACGAGGCGGGGAGCGCTGACGGCGTCGGAGCAGCGGACTTTCGGTCCGCTGGCCTGCCTCGGCGGTGAGGCATGTGGTGTTCATCGGTAGGCGTCGCGGCGGTGGCTGATGTCCATGACGGTGACGGTGTCGCTCTGGTCGTCGATGAGGTAGCGAACACGGTATTCCCCGCGGCGTGCGCGCCATTGGCCCTCGAAGGGTTTGCGCAGCGGTGCTCCGACTCGGCGCGGATCGGCGGCGAGGGGTCCGTAGAGGAATTCCACGCAGGCGCTGGCTGCGGCCTCGGGGAGTCGTTCGGTCAGCTGACGCGCCGCCGTGCGGGCTACCTGCACTCGGTATGCCACCGGTCAGCGTGCGCCGGGCTGGTGCCGGTCGCCCAGCAGCCCGCGGACTTCGGCTTCGTCGAGGACGTCACCACGGGCGATGTCACGTTCGGAGTCCTGGAGCCGCTGCTGCGCTTCGGGGTCGGCGAGCAGCTCCAGCGTGGCCTCGATCGACTCGAGGTCCTCGGCGGCGAGCAGGACGACGTAGTCACGGCCGTTCTTGGTGATGTGCACCCGCTCGTGGGTCCGGCCGACCTCATCGGCGATCTCGGACAGCCGGGCCTTCGCATCGGACAGCGGCAACCTCGTCATAGACCAGAATTCTAGGCTACACCGTGACCGCTGTCGACCGGCCAGGTCAGTTGCCTTGGTCGAGCCTCGCGGGCCTGTTGGGGTCTGTTGCGTTCCGGCCGTGGCCGAGGAGTGGCGGTCACGCCTGATCGAGGAGCGGGGCGGGTGTGTCGAACTCGAGCCGCGCGTCCCCACGTCGACCGGTCCGCCCTCGCCGGGGTCCGGTTCCCGGCGGAGGTGATCACATGGCGGTCCGCTGGCACCTCCGGTACAGCCTGTCCTACCGGGATGTCGAGGAGTTGCTGGCCGAGCGCGGTATCGACGTCGACCACGCCGTCGACCAATACGGGCGGGTCATCGACGTACTCCTGTCCGAACAGCGGGACACCGCCGCCGCCCGTCGGTTCGTCACAGGCGCACCTGCGCCACGGGCCGCAGCCGGTCGAGGTGGGTCTGTTGCGTCCAGGGTGACGGGGCAGACGTCGGATCCGGAAGCATCGCTGGTCACATCGCGAGCGCGAGCTCGGTGAAGGCTGTCGCAAGCCGGAGCGACGGTGCGGTGTCGGTCGCGAGTTCGTAATTGCCGCGGCGCAGGTTCTGCACGAACGCGTGGCCGGCGGCGATCCGGGCGGCCGAGCGGAACTGTTTCAGCCCGCGCATCGGCCGCAGCCGAGTCTTCAACCGAGCATGATCGCTTTCGATCGGGTTGTTGTCGTATTGCTCCGTGATGTGCGTCGCGGCTGGCGGGCGGCGGCCGTGTCTCGCTGCTCGGATAGCAGGACGTCGATGACCTGGCCGTACTGGTCGACGGCCCGGTACAGGTACCGCCATCGGCCGGCGATCTTGACGTAGGTCTCGTCTACGAACCATCGGTCGCTGGTGGCGTGCCGGAGCGGGCGGGCGGCGTCGGTGAACAGTGGCGTGAACCGCTGCCCCCACCGGTAGACCGTGACGTGGTCGACGGCGATGCCGCGCTCGGCCAGCAGCTCTTCCAAGTCGCGGTAGGACAGTCCATAGCGCAGGTACCAGCGGACCGCCACCGTGATCACCTCGGGCGGGAACCGGAACCCGGCGAACGCCGATCGGTCGACGTGTGGACGGGCGGCTCGAGGTCGACGCACGCGCCCAGCTTCCTCAGCCGGGACCAACCGCCACCACGCGGGCCCGGCGAACGCAACAGTCCCGGTTCTGGACGAAGGCGTGTCCAGTGGCGATCACCGCAGCCGATCGGAAGCGTTTGAGTCCGCGCATCGGCCGTAGCCGAGCCTTGAGCTGAAGTCGGGTCCCGACTTCCGACCGAACACAAACCGTCGGTTCCGGCCGGGTCCGGTCGGGAGCGGCACATACACGCCGTACTTGGACCCCCATGGGTCGCATGTACTCAGCATAGAACGGCGCATTGTTCAACTCGGCCGCCGTATAGAAGTCCGACCAGCGGAGCACGCTGGTCGTGTCGCCGTTGCGGTCGAGATAGCTGGACGGCAGGAAGCTCTCCCGCTGCAGCCAATATTCGGAGCACGGCGGCTGGTCATTCTCGGCGAAGTTGCATTCTAAGCTGCGAGCACCGCCTTCGGTGACCTGCAGGGTGATCGGCTGCCGTTCTCGTACGTTCAGTTCGTTGAAAGACACTCCGTCGCAAGGCACCAACTGGAGCAGATGATCGAGGACGGCCCAGGGCATGGCCCGGGCCCGGGTCGTCGCGCAGTCCGGCGATCTCCACGTCCTTCGCATCCGCGCCGGACCGAGCCCGAGCAACCCGAGCAGCCGCTGCAGCAGCACGTACCCGACACTGCCGATCACGCCCGAGGATCATGCCATCTCAGCATCGGCGCTGGTCAACGACGCAGCCCAGTACTTGCACCCTTCAGGCCGCTGCCCAGCTCAGAGGGCATTGCCAAGTTCTGGAACCCGACACGCTTGCCATCCCACGCTGAACGCAACGGACCCTCACAGTGGTGCTTGCTCAGCGCTCGAGGAACACGAGGCGATCTGCCAAGCTGCCCGATTTTGCCAGCATCGTGTCGAGGGCGCCGATGATCGCGCCGACGAACGAGCGGTCTTGTGGGAAAGTCTTTGTCGAGACGAGCACGAGTCCCGCGGTGGCGCGGCCCATGGCCCTATACTGGACGTCAAGTGGAACGAAGTCCTTGATGTTAGCCGTTACCAGTGCGCGGCCGACTGCGGTGGCTTCGATGAGAATCTGATCGTCGGGCAGAGCAACCAAGACCGGATCGGCCACGACTGACCGAACATCATGCCCCTTGGCGCGGAGTTGCTCTGCGATCTCATCGGAGAACATCTCGTCGAGCAGCAGAGGGTAGGTCACCGCTAGCCGGCCAACAGCCGGCGTTCCCGACGCCAGGCAGCCTCGGCCGCGTTCTCCGCAGCCTCGGCTGCCTCGATCTCATGATCGACCTCGTCGGGATAGGAGGCCCAGTAACGAACAGCCGTGCGGACCAGCCGCACAGGCAATCCAGTGTTCGACGCAACAAGCTCGAGCACCTCGTCTTCGGAGATGGCCGGCTCGCTAGCGCGAGCGGACGCCACAGCCCGCACGACTTCCCACACGTCTGCCCCGCCGACGAGTCCTGCCCTGCGGCCGGTCGGTCCGTCCCGGAACACGACACCGGGATGCTCGTTCATGCGCAGCCCTTCGTCCACGAGCCGGTTAGCGGCCGATGACATCGACGAGCCGGGATGCGCGTCAACAAACGACGACAGCCGCTCGCCCACTTGCTCATCGAATCGAACTGGCGTCGCCGTCCTCTTACCCATGACGACATCGTAGTCGCTGGTAGTCACATGTCAAGAATCGTCCCGTAAGGGCTCTGTTGCGTCCGGCGTGACCGGGCAAGCGTCGGGGTCTGAGGTGGTGCTGGTCAGATGGCGAGCGCGAGCTCGGTGAAGGCAGTGGCCAGGCGGAGCGGTGGTGCGGTGTCCGTGGCGAGTTCGTAATGGCCACGGCGGAGGTTCTGGACGAACGCATGGGGCGGCGATCCGGTGGGCCGACCCGAAGCGTTTGAGTCCGCGCATCGGCCGCAGCCATGCCTTCAGCCGGCCGTGGTCAGCTTCGACAGGATTATTGGCGTATTGCTCGGTCACGTGCGCCGCGGCCGGGACCAGTTCGTCGATCACCCGCAGGTACGGGCCGGCCTTGTCGGTGGTGATCTCGACGGGCGCCGGACCCTGCACCAGCGCTTGGGTGAAGAACCGTCGAGCCGCTGCGCTGTCCCGCTGCTCGGACAGCAGCACGTCGATGACCTGGCCGTACTGGTCGACGGCCCGGTACAGGTACCGCCACCGGCCGGCGACCTTGACGTAGGTCTCGTCGACGAACCACCGGTTTCCGGTGGCATGCCGGAGCGGGCGAGCGGCGTCGGCGAACAGCGGGGTGAGCCGCTGCACCCACCGGTAGACGCTGACGTGGTCGACCTCGACGCCCCGCTCGCCCAGCAGCTTCTTCCAGATCCCGACACGAGAGGCCGTAGCGGAGATACCGGCCGACCGCCACCGTGATCACCTCGGGAGCGAACCGGAACCCGGCGAAGGCCGACCGGTCAACCTTCGGACGGGCGGCTCGAAGTCGGCGCACCGACCCAGCATCCTCACCAGGCACGGACCGCCACCATACGGGCTCGGCCGATGCAACAGAGCCCGTACGGGCCACCACCGCTGGTGTGTTGTTCATCGTTGCGACTGTCGCGAGTCTGGTAGCGACCGGGGTCCTCGGCTCCCTGCTCGACGGTCCGGGGTTCCTTTCCAGCATCGCAGCGCACCAGGGCCGGATGCTCGTGGCGGCGCTGTTCCAGCTCGTGGCGGCGTTCACCGCTGCGGCGATCGCGATCTCGCTGTACCCGGTGCTGAGGCAACCCGCAGCCGCGATGGCGCTGGGATCCGAGGGGTTCCGCCTCATCGAGGACGTGTTCTACACGCTGTCCGCGGTGGGCACTCTGGTCCTGGCGGCGATGTCAGACCGGCTCGCGAACGGTGGCACGACCAGCGCCGCTGCGGTCTCAGTCTGCTCCCCAGATCCCGGAGCGGCGGTAGTCAGCCAGCATGATCAGTGCGATGACGAACTGGATCACTCCGATGACCCCCTGCAAGACGACGTACCAGGCCGGTCCAGATGGGGCCAGCATGCCGAGGAGCTGAAGGACCGCCACCGGCAACCGGATCAGACCGAGCCCGAACGCGATCAAGATCAACCAGAACAGCCACCGCCAGCCCCGACGCACACCGATACCCAGTACACCGAGGAAGGCCGACAGCAGGGTCAGAAAGGCGATCTCGATTGCCCTGCGGTGTCCGAGTGCCGGCAGCGCCTGGTCGTAGACGTCAGGTGCCATCACCAGAATGACGATCACGCTGAGCCACGCCACCACCAGGAACCAGAGCACCAGCGCCTGTGTGCGACTGACCATCGACCACCTGCTGACGGTATGGGGTGGAGACCGGCGCCATGACTCATGATCACCGCCCACGTGAGCCTGAGCCAGCCACTACCTTGGCTTGCTGCCGTACCAGCCGGACGGGCTGACACCGTCTGGAGTGGGACCGTCTCGTCGCTTCCCGAGGCATCTGCTGCAGTACGGTCGCCCGGCATGCTGATGTGAGGTCGATCCGCAGGGATCTCGGACGTCGAGGCCCCAACTTCGCACAGGTGTAGGAGCAGCTGAAAATGAGCGCCGTATCCGTCGCCGACCTCCTGCGCGAGGCGGCCGAGACCCACCACAGGGTCTACCGCATCACCGACGGGCACGGACCCGGACTGGGCCTCCTGGTACGCCGACTGGCTGATCGAACACTCAGAGCTGCCCACCCTGCTCGGCGTCGTGCCTGTCCGCAGTGAACTGATCTATCTCCTCGTCCTGCTCGACAACGAATACAGCGGGCGGCGGGTGACCGAGCCGTGGGAGCAGTACTACACCGACCGAATCTCCGAACACTTCATCCGCTGACGGGAGGCGAGTCCGCCGTCACGCCGCCGGAGGATTGCTGGCTGAGCTCTCGGCTCGGGGCGACCCAGCAGTTTCGAGTGCGTGGCGCCGCCGCCGCGCTTCGCTATGCGGTGCAACCCGCGAGTCGAGGTCGACTACCTGGTTGGAGCGTGGGCAGCGGAAGATCACCGGTTCTCCGCCGCGGCAGGGTGGGAGGTCGGCGATCTGCCGTTCGGGTTTGTCGAGACGCCATACAGGAATGCGTGGGACTCAGGCCGCGCAAGGATGCTGGGTCTCTGTGGGTGACCGAACCGCTCGACCGTCGGGCAGCAACTCGCCGCCGTCGTCGAACAGGACGATGCCGTTGCAAAGCAGGCTCCAGCCTTGCTCCGGGTGGGAAGCGACAGGGTGGGCGGCTTCGCGACCAGCCTGGTCAGCTGGTGGGCAGGGGGGCCGGTGGGGACACATCGCGCACCTCGGTTCCGCTGTTGCTTCACTGCTTCTTGGTCTCCCGCTGGGTGGTGAACGTTTCACCCGGTCCGCGGGCGGGACCGGTGTCCACACGCGACTGATTCGATCGGACGGCTACGCCGACGCTGTCGCCTTCGCGATAGCGCCGATCCGTAGGGAGCCGGTCGGCTACGGCACCTCCAGCAGGGGATCCCTCGCATCTGCCGGCGCCCGTCCGCCGGCTCGCCCGTCCGCGTTTCCAGGCACTACGAGTCAGCTACCCAGAATCCGGCGTCCGAACGGAGCTCGACCTGACATGTTTCTGACGACCGGCGCGATGGGCTGGGCCTGACGTTTGCCCCCGCCGAGGGCGGTCATCGTCCCCTTGCGCCGAAACCCGCATCGGCGGCGCTGGCCCGGCCGCGGCGCCGGCGCCCCTCCGGTCGACGATGCGGCAACCTGGAGCTTGGAGTGTCCGGTCTGGCCTGGCCAGTGTAGCTGCTGGTCTTCGTCGCTTGCGCGGCCGCGATCTGGGTCGCCGGGGTGCGGCTGTCCGACGAGACCGACGTGCTGGCCACCCGGCTGCACCTCGGCTCGGCGCTCGGCGGCATGATCCTGCTGGCGGTCGCCACGAACCTGCCGGAGATCGCGATCACCGCAAGCGCAGCGGTATCCGGCGAGGTCGGCGTCGCCGTCGGCAACATCCTCGGCGGGATCGCGATCCAGACGGTCGTGCTGGTCGTGCTCGATGCGTTCGGCATCCGCCGGGGCCGTCCGCTGACCTACCAGTCCGCGTCCCTGGTGCTGGTGCTGGAGGGCGCGCTGGTCGTCGCTGTGCTCGCTGTCGTCGTCGGCGGGAGTCGGCTGCCGGCCGACCTGATTGTCTGGCGGCTGACCCCGGGGCCGGTCCTCATCGCCGTGCTCTGGGTCGCCGGCCTGCTGCTGTTGCGGCGGGCCGGCACCGGACTGCCGTGGCAGGAGTCGGGAGAGGCCCCGGACAACCAGGAGCAGCCACGGGGCCACCGGCGCGCCGCCCGCGAGAGGAAGGCGACCGAGCGGAAGGTGAGCACCGCCAAGGCAGCCTGGGTGTTCGGGATCGCCGCCGTCGCCACTCTGCTCGCCGGCGTGTTCCTGGAGCGCAGCGGGGAAGCGCTCGCCGGCCGGGTTGGCCTGTCCGGAGTGCTGTTCGGCTCGACCGTGCTGGCGGCCGCGACGTCGCTGCCGGAGGTCTCGACGGGCCTCACGTCGGTCCGCCACGGCGACTTCCAGCAGGCGGTCAGCGACATCTTCGGGGGCAATGCCTTCCTTCCTGTGCTCTTCCTGCTCGCGACCCTGCTGTCCGGAAAGGCGGTCCTGCCGCAGGCTCAGGACACCGACGTCTACCTGACCGCGGTCGGGGCGCTGCTGACCCTCTGCTACATGGCCGGCCTGATCTTCCGGCCGCGACGCCGGATTCTCCGGATGGGGGCCGACTCCCTGGTCGTGCTGGTGCTCTACGCGGTCGGAGTGGCCGGTCTCTTCGCCGTCGCCGCCGGCGGTTGACGGGGGTCCCAGACTGCCGACCTCGCCGCCGGGCGCCGGAGCGCGGCCACCCGCGTCTGGGTAGTGGACAGTCGGGCTCCGGCCCGGCCGGGTCGATCCGTGGCCGGGCGACGGGAGTTGCCGCGCCGGCCGGGTGAGCGGCCCACCGGCCGGTCGCGGGCCGGGAGGAGGGAGGATGACCGATGCATCTTGGGGTGACCTGGCCGCAGGCTGGCGCGGTGGTGCTGTCGGCGGTGGGGATCTATCTAGCGTTCCTGGTGCTGATCCGGCTGGCTGGACCGCGCGCCCCCGGCGGCGATGTCCAGCTTCGACTTCGCCGCGGCGGTGGCCTTCGGCGCGGTGGTGGGCCGGGTGGTGCTGGGTGACACGCCCACCCTGGAGGCCGGGGTCATCGGGCTGGCGACGCTGTTCTGTCTGCAGGCCGTGTTCAGCGTGGTGCGACGCAACGCCCGGGCGGACGCGCTGCTGAGCAACCTCCCGCTGCTGCTCATGGCCGAGGGCAGGGTGTTGGAGGACAACCTGCGTGCGGCCCGCATGGTCGAGAGCGAACGGCACGCCAAGCTACGGCAGGTCGGGATCCGCCGGTACGAGGACGTGGCCTGCGTGATCCTGGAACGGACTGGAGCGGTCAGCGTCCTGCACCGCGGTGAGACGATCAGTGCGACGCTGCTGGGCCATGTCCGCGGCCGGGAGGCGATCGCTCCTGGCACCGTCGACTGACCGGGTCGCCGCGCGTACTGGACGTCGATGCAGGACGGCCACCAGGAGTCGGGCGTCACCTCCCCGCCGCTGCCAGGGCCGTCCACTGTGGACCCCGGTATGCCGTCGTTCGAGCTGTCCGGCGGGGCCGATGCCACCGGCGGCCGGACCGAGTTCCGGCTGGTGCTCGCCGCCTTGATCCAGGCCTTTCTGTCGGAACCAGCTCGGGGCGGTCGGAGCAGGTTGCCGGTCGCTGCGGGCGAACTCCCTAGGGACGCCGGCAGGCAGGCCGATGCCCTGCCGCGGGAAGTGCGCCGGGCCGCCGTCACGCCGCACAGCGAGCAGGTTCTTCACGACCACCCGACCCGTCGCTCGCTCTGGTGGGCGATCCGCTACGGCTCTCGATCCGTACGAAAGTAGTGCTGATCATCGCGTCCTCGCTGGGATACTTCTTCTTCGCCGGGCTGCGGACCTTCGCCGTGCCGTTCGCTGATTGCCATCGGCCGAAGCAGCCCGGCCGGACCGCGGGCAGCTGATCGGCGCGGTAGTCAACCTGACGATCGTCCTACATCCGACGCTTATCCGGGGGAGGCGGATCGTCGGTCGGGTATGCCCTCGTCGAAGGCAGCGGCGGCCGGACTGACCACCGGCGAGCAACTGCCCGACTGCTCAGGAGCCGTCCGATCCTTTTCGGGATACGACCTGCGGCTCGACGCCGGCCGGGAGGTGACCCAGGAACGGTGAACGATATGACCGTTACCCGGAGACCTCAGCCAGCGGGGACGAAGGATCGCCTGACCTCGACCGTCGCGAGAGCGGTAGCGGTCGTGGCGGCGTCCTAGGGGAGTTTCTCGTGACGGCCGTAGAAAGACTGCTCCTTGCGAGTCGGGTTCTCCTGGAGACGGGCGTCGTCGCTGGGGGTCAAGTCCGCTGGGCTGGCCTGGTCTGGATACGCAGCGGGCGGTGGGGGTCTGGCCAGTGTCCTGCTAGCCATTTTCGCCCCGCTGGTCGGCTTCGGTCTTTGGGGAGCCGTCGACTTCCGACTCGCCGAGATGGCGCTCCCGCGGGCAGCGCCGTCCCCCTGACCGTGCCACGACGACGCACCAACGTACGAGGAGAGCGTCATGGACCGTGACCAAGCCGGCCGCGTGCAGCGCGCGGTCACCGGCACCGCATACCTTGACCGTCGTGAGGGCAGGATCGCCTACGACGTGGACGGCGCCGGTCCGCTCGTGGTGTGTCTCCCCGGGATGGGCGAGCTACGAAGCTCCTACCGGCACACCCGGGCCGCCCTGGTCCGGGCCGGCTTCCGCGTCGCCACGATGGACCTGCGCGGGCACGGCGACAGCGACAGCACCTTCGCCACCTACGACGACGTCGCCGCCGGTAGCGACGCCCTGGCCCTCGTCGACCATCTCGGTGGACCGGCCGTCCTCATCGGCAACTCCATGGGCGCCGGTGCGGTGGTCTGGGCGGCCGTTGAGCACCCGCAGTGGGTCTCCGGCCTCGTGCTCATCGGACCGTTCGTCCGCAACGTACCGATGAACCCGCTGCGCAGCTGGATCTTCCGGCTCGCCATGAGTGGACCGTGGAGCCGGCGCGTCTGGGTCTCCTACCTTCCGAAGCTGTCGCCGGGCCCCCGGCAGGACGACTACGACGAGCACCTGGCCGCCATCTCGGAAAGCCTCGCCCGGCCGGGCCGGTCGGCTGCGTTCACCGCAACCACTCGCACCAGCCACGCCCCGGCGGAAGCCAGGCTCGACGACGTACGCGTCCCTGCACTCGTCGTCATGGGGTCGCGTGATCCCGACTTCCCCGACCCACGGGCCGAAGCGGAGCACGTCGCTGGTCGCGTCCACGGACAGGTCCTCATCGTCGAAGGCGCCGGTCACTATCCCCACGCCGACGACCCGGACGCCGTCAACCCTGCTCTCGTCACGTTCCTCACCGCCACGGTGCCCAGGTGACCGTTGACGAGAGGCTCGCCGAGGACACTGCCCCTGCGCCGGTCAGGTGTCCGCCTTCGACCCGTTCGTCGCGAGCTGTGTGACGACTGCCTTACGGCGCCGGCCGATCCATCGCTGCCACCGTCCGGCCGCCCTAGGGTCAACGCCATGGTTCGGGCGGTGTCGAGCCACGTGTTCGTGGGCCGGGAAGAGCCACTGAGCGAGCTGGCGGACGCGCTGCGCGCGGTGGTTGCCGGGACGCCGAGGCTCGTACTGGTCGCCGGCGAGGCAGGCGTCGGCAAGACGCGCCTGCTGGACGAGTTCCTGCGCCGCCGAGACCCGGTCGGGTTCCAGGTGTTGCTCGGCTGCTGCGTCGACCTGGGCGACCGCGGGCCGCCGTTCGCGGCGTTCGGACAGGCGCTGCGGCCGGTGATCGGCGAGCTGCCGTCGGAGACCCGCGACGATCTGCTTGGTACCGGCGAGCGTCGGCGCGGGCAACTCTACGAGTCGGTGCTGCAGCTGCTGGGCCGGTTGACCGAGCAGGGGCCGGTCGTCCTCGCCGTCGAGGATGTGCACTGGGCCGACCGCTCGACCCGCGACCTGCTGTCGTTTCTGCTGCGCAACTTAGACCACCAGCCGGTCCTGCTGCTGCTGACCTACCGCACCGACTGGCTGCCCGTCGGACACCCCGTTACGGCCTGGGTGACCGAGCTCGAGCGCAACCGGGAGGTGGAACGCCTCGACCTGCCCCGCTTCACGGAGGACGAAGTGATCGAGCAGGTGACGGGGATCCTCGGCGCGGCGCCCGACCCCGGGCTGGTCCGATCGCTGCTCACCCGCGCCGAGGGCAACGCCTTCTACACGGAGGAACTGATCGCGGCCGCTGACGGCGCGGTCGGAGCCGATCTTCCGCCGACGCTGCGCGAGATCCTGCTCGCCCGGATCCACGGGCTGAAGACCCCGGCGAAGCGGATGCTGCGACTGATCTCCGCCGGGGGGCGTCCCGTCCCGGCCGGGCTCGTCGCGTCGCTGGCCGGCCTGCCGGACGACGAGCGCACGGCGACGCTCCGGCAGGTGATCGACGCCCAGCTGCTGGAGGTGCGACCGGGCGACCGGTACGCGTTCCGGCACGAACTGCTGCGCGAGGCGGTGTATGCCGACCTGCTGCCCACGGAGCGGCTGGCATTGCATCACGCGTTCGCCGCGGCGCTCGACCTGAATCCGGCGCTGGCCGGCACCGAGGACGCCACGGCAGCCGAGCGGGCGCACCACTGGCTGGCTGCAGGCGTCCCTGAGCCCGCGCTCCGCGCCGCCGTGCAGGCCGGCGAGGTGGCCTGGCGTCGGCAGGGTTACGCGGAGGCGCTGGCGCACTGGCAGCAGGCCCTTCGGCTATGGAAGGACGTCCCGGACGCCCCCGCCCTGGCCGACGCTGACCTGGCCACGCTCGCCCGCCGGACGGCGGAGGCGGCGAACCTGGCCGGCGAACATTCCCTCGCCGCCCACCATGCCCGAGCCGCTCTCGCCGCCCTCGACGAGCACGCAGCACTCGAGGACGCGGCGCTCCTGTACGAGCGGCTGGGCCGATACCTGTGGGCCGCCGGAGACAGCCAGTCGGCTACCGCGGCCTATGACCGGGCGCTCGACCTCGCCTCGACGTGTTCCGGCTCCCCGGTGAGGGCCCGCGTATTGGCAGCCCGAGGGCAGGCGCTGATGCTGCGGTCGCGCTACGGCCAGTCGCGGGCGCTGTGCGAGGAGGCGATCGAGCTCGCCCATACCGCGGGCGTACGCGCGGTGGAGGGCCACGCCTCGAACACCCTCGGCTTTGATCTCGCCTGCCTCGGGGCCGTGGACGAGGGCGTGGCGTACCTGAGGAAGGCCCTCGCGATTGCGGTGGACGTCGGCGACCTTGACGACCTCCTGCGCGGTTACGTGAACCTCTCGGAGGCACTGGTGCACGCCGCCAACCGGTTCGGGGAGGCCGCAGAGGTCGCGCTCGCCGGCGCGGCCGAGGCTTCGCGCCGGGGGCTCGGCGCCGACTACGGCGTGACGCTGCGGGCCAACGCCGCCGTCGCATTGCACGCGTGCGGCGACTGGCGGCGGGCGCTGGACCTGCTCGTCGAGGCGGCCCGGTCGGCCCCGACCGAGGTCTCGGCGATCGACCTGCACCAGGCGATGGCGCGGGTGCTGGTCGGCCGCGGCGAGTTCGCGGCCGCCCGGGAGAGCATCGCTGCGGCGCGGGCGCTGATGTCGGGCACGGTGGACCCCCAGTACGTCGTCCCGCTCTGCGCCCGGGAGGCCGAACTGGCCAGCTGGCAGGGGCTGCCGGAGGTCGCCCGCCGCGCCGTCGCCGCGGGGCTCGACGCCCTCGCCGGCACCGACGACGTGGCGATGACCGGGCAGCTGCTCTGGCTCGGCGCGCGGGCGGAGGCGGACCTGGCCGTCGACGTTCGCGCGCATTACAGCGAGGCGGCGACGGCCCGCCGGCATGCGCGCGCAGCCCGCCTCGCGCGGTCGGCGGAGACGCTCGGCGACGGTCGCCCGCTGCCGCCGCTCACCGCCGGCCACGTCACGCTCTGCCGCGCCGAGGTGACCCGGCTCGCGCCCGAGAATCGGGCCGGGCCGTGGGAGGCCGCCGCGGCGGTGCTCGACGGTGCCGGCAATCCCTATCTGCGCAGCTACGCCGAGTGGCGGGAGGCGGAGGCACTGCTCGTGCACCGGCACGCGCAGAGCGCCGGGACCCTGTTGCATCGCGCCCACGACACCGCCCGCGCGCTCGGAGCTCGACCGCTGTGCGCCGAGATCGAGGCGTTGGCACGGCGCGGTCGCATTGACCTGATGGCGGCGGCCGCCCGGTCGGAGAAGGCCGAGCCGGCGCCCCCTCGAGGGCTGGGGCTGACGCCACGCGAGTGCCAGGTGCTCGAGCTCGTCGCGCAGGGTCTGACGAACCGCGAGGTGGCCGGTGCGCTGTTCGTGACCGAGCGCACCGCCGCGGCACACGTGTCCAGCGTGCTGACCAAGCTCGGCGTACGCAGCCGCGTCGAAGCCGCCGGCGTGGCACACCGGCTCGGTGTCCGCGGCGGCATTTCCGGATCGGCCGGATGAGGAAGCACGTGGACCGGACCGGCCGTGGACCGCACCGGCCCCGGACCGCCCGGCCCCGGACCGCCCCGGCCCCGGACCGCCCCGTCCGGGATTGGTAGTGCGCCGCATCCCGGCTTGGCAGTTCTCCCGATGTGCGGCCGCTCCGGCGCTGGCAGCGTCGTTCCGGTACCCGCCGGCAGATCGCCGCGGGCGGAGAGGGGGTCGACGATGAACACCGGGACAGAGACCGGGACGACGGATGCGGCGGGTCAGTCGTCGCAGCAGGCAGTCGCCATCGACGACGGCAAGCTCGAGGAGTTCCTGCACACCGTGGTCGCTGACATAGGCGCCGCGGCGAACGCAGTGCTCGTCACGATCGGAGACAAGCTGGGCCTGTACCGGGCGATGGTAGGCGCGGGGCCCTTGGAGCCGGCCCAGCTCGCCGCACGCACCGGCACGGCCGAGCGCTACGTGCGGGAGTGGCTCGCGGCGCAGGCGGCCGGAGGCTACGTGGACTACCACCCGGACAGCGGGCGTTACAGCCTCCCGCCGGAGCACGCGATGGCCCTCGCGGTCGAAGACAGTCCGGTGTTCCTGCAGGGTGGATTCGATGTCATCGGTGCGGTCGTGGCGGACGAGCCCAAGATCACCGACGCGTTCCGCACCGGCGACGGAGTCGGTTGGCACGAGCACGACCAGCGGCTCTACGGTGCGACGGAGCGCTTCTTCCGGCCGGGATACCGCGCCAACCTCGTGAGCTCGTGGATTCCAGCACTTGACGGCGCGCAGCAGCGGCTCCAGGAGGGCATCGTCGTCGCCGACGTCGGCTGCGGGCACGGCGCGTCGACCATCCTGCTCGCCGAGGCGTTCCCGGCTTCGACCTTCGTCGGCTACGACTACCATCCGACTTCCGTCGAGGCGGCCCGTGCCAGGGCCGAGCGGGCAGGTGTCGCCGACCGGGTCAGGTTCGAGGTGGCCAGCGCCAAGGACTACCCGTGTCCGGACGGAGGCTTCGGCCTGATCGCGCTGTTCGATTGTCTGCACGACATGGGCGATCCGGTCGGCGGCCTCCGGCACGCCCGCTCCTGCCTCAGCGATGCGGGAACGGTGATGCTCGTCGAACCCGCCGCAGGCGACCGCGTCGAGGACAACCTCAACCCGGTCGGCCGGCTCTTCTACGCGGCCTCGACCACGCTCTGCACACCGGCGTCGCTGGACCAGGAGGTCGGCCTCGCGCTCGGCGCACAGGCCGGTCCGGCCAAACTGGAGGCGGTCGCTCGCGAGGCCGGCTTCACGTCGTTCCGCGTCGCCACCCGTACGCCGTTCAACCTCGTGCTCGAGGCCAGCGGCTGAGGCGGCGTATCGAGCGCCAGCGCGGGTGTCTGCCTTCGTTCGACGCCGAGACCTCCAGCAGCCCACTCAGCGGCCGTAGCGTGAGGGCGAGGGGAGGGCGATGAACGGATCTCGCGGCTCTGTCAGCCTGCGTTCCATCGAAGTTTGTCCACAGTGGACCTTCGCGCCGATCGGATCGCCGGGTGCGCGGTCAGCCGCTCGACACGGGCTGGCAGGAAGCTGTCGGCCCAGGGTCGCCGGCGGCGCCGGGCAGATCGACCTTCGTGTCGACGGTGACGGTACCGGCGTCGTCGAACACGAAGGTGAGCGGAACGGTCGCCCCGCCGAGCACCTTGTGGGTCAGGTCGACCAGCCGGAGGAAGTATCCCGAGTCCGTCGGCCCTGGTGCGCTGGGCGGGCTCGTGGTGTCGATACGGGCGGGCAGGCGGAGCCGCGGCAGCCTCTCTGCCATGCCGTCGCAGTCCCGGTCCCACCGGATCTCCACGTGCCGGGCGGCGGGGGTGTCGACTCGGCGCAGGGTGTCCGGCCGCGGGCCCTGGTTCACCAAGGTAAGGACCACACGCGGGTCCGAACCCGGCGGGTAGCCGGCTTGGGGTGGTGATTCGAGGTGGACGTTGCGCAGGAGGACATCCCCGACCCGTGCGTTAGTGCCTGTGGTGCCGCTCTGGATGACCTCCTGAGGGCTCCCACAGGCGGCCAGGAGGGCGCCTGCGCTTGCCGCCACGATTACGCTCCTGAGTCTCGCAAGGGAGCCGGAGCGGCCGATGGGCTCGGACATGGATCCCTCCTCGTACGGATAAGGGACAGCCGGTCCGCGATCGCGTCGGGCAGGGTCCGTCTGAGACCCTGCCCGACAGATGGATGGGGTCATCCGACCCGGCTGGCGCTTCGTCCCGACGAGCGACCGAACAGGCCCGAGCCCATGCTGACGAGCGCGAGCGCGGCGACGATGATGCCGACGACGATGTCGTTCCAGGTCGCCCGAGGCGCGTCGATCGCGCCGTTGTAGTTCAGGACCCAGGGCGCGGCGATCAGCCACCCGCCGAGGCCGACGTTGGCCAGGCCGAAGGCGGCGGAGCGGGTCGGGGTTGCCGCCCGTACCAGGGCCGCCAGGCCGATCGCGATGCCGACCACGATGTCGTTCCAGTAGCCGTCGAAGTCGCTGCGGACGGCGTTGTAGTTCAACGCGTACGGGGCCAGGACGAGCCAGACGCCGGCGAGGAACACCAGCGCGCTGGCGACGCTGGACGCGGTGAGCGCGGCCTCCCGCCCGGCCGACGGCGCGCCCGATCCGTAGCTCCCACGCCAACGGGTGTCGGTACCGGGATCCACCATCCGGTCCTTCTGGCGGTCGTACGGCCGGTCCGCGTAACGCTCGTCCCGACCGGCCACATCGGTCCGCGACTGCGCGTCGTGCGGGGTCATGACATCTCCTTCCTGGTTGCCCTCCTCCTTGCCGCGGCCGTGCGGGCCGCGGCCGACCGGTTGACATTCCGGCCTGCTGCATACGTGCCCGTCGGCTCGGCCGCCTATCTGCCAGGCGGCTGACGAGAGCAGGCGGATGTCACCGAATCGTCAGGCGACGCCGTTGACGCGGCGACGGCCGGCATCGGGCCTAGCGGCGATCAGCGACGACGGAGGCCCAACCGGCCGAGTTCGGCGTCGGCGAGGATGCGTTCGGCATCACCGTCCCGGAGTGCGGCGCCCGCAGGCAATTGGGATAGCGGAAGCGTGACCACGGCCCGTTGGGCGAGGTAGCGCTCCAGCCACGGGTCGTCCGGGTCCTGCCGTAACCGGCTCTCGATGTCGCGCAGAACCCGACGCCGGGCCGATCTTTCGGCCAGGTAGAGCGCGAGCACTGGCACCGACGGGATGAGCGCCACCGACAGACCGAGCAGGATCGCCAGGCGTCGGAGGTTGGAGCGCGTCTCGCGACCGCGGACGGTCACCTCTGCGGCGGTCCGCCGCACCTCGTCGCCCAGCCGCTCGGGCCGGTCACCGACGAGCGGGATCCGCCCGAGCTGCTGGAGCGCATCGCCCGCGTGGTCCAGTGCCTGCCCGGACCGGGACAACGTGGTCCCCAGCTCGCCGAGGGCCCAGACCGAGACCGCAGTCCCGGTGCCGATCGCCAACCAGAAGACCAGCCACAAGGCGACAACGCCGTCCAGCAGGCGGAGTCGATGGGCGGGGGCGGTCATCACGAGTCCGGTCACCCTCGCTGGCTACCACCGCAGCGGCCGGGCTCCCGGCGGTCGGTCAAGCCGTCATCCAATCGTCAGCCTGTGCGGCGGTCATCTGACGGTTGCCCTACGGCGAAGTCCGTCGGTGCGGGACGGCGCTCCGGCTGGGTAGCCACAGGGCAAGCGAATGCGAGGAGGCGACGATGACCGGGACCGCGGCGACCCGTCCGGGCGCCGATCAAAACGAGACTCGATCGACGGAACATACGATTCCGAGGCACACCGACGGAGGCGGCCGCGGGGGGCATCGCGGCCTCTACTGGCTGCTGCCGGTGCTCGCCTTCCTGGGCGGTCTCCTGCTCGGAGGCAGCGTCATCGCCGCTGCCGGCCTCGGCTCGGCCGACGAGCCCGCCGCAAGCGCCACTGAGCCGGCTGGTGCGCCCACGCCTGCACCGTCGAGCACTTCTGGCGGGTCGAGCACCTCCGGCGACAGGACGGTCACGATTCCCGCGAGCTGCGTCGAGGGGCTCGACAAGGCCGAAGCCGCGATGCAGCGCGCTCGCGAGGGCGTCGACGCCCTCGGCGATCTCGACAGCACGCGTGTGCAGCAGGCCCTGGACCAGCTGCTGACTCTCCAGCGGGAGATCACCGACATGGCGGCCACGTGTCGGAGCGCGGCGACCGACGGAAGCTGAGCCGCGTGTCCGGCCCACCCGCCGCCGGATCTGGCCGAACCGGCAGGTCGGGCGACGGCCGGCCGATACGCGCCGCGTTCTCAGGCGACCGGCGGTTCGGGTGTGCCCGCAGTGTGCCCGCAGTGCGCTCGGCCCACGTGGGCGCGCTCAGCCGGCCGGAAACTCGACGACGGCCTTGATGTCGTCCTGCTCGCGGTGCAGGGCGTCCTCGGCGGAGGCGATCGGCACGTGGCGGGTGAGGATCCGGGCCAGCCAATCGGCGTCGGCGGCGGCCAGAGCTGCGGCGGCCTGCTCGTAGTGCCGCCGGTTGGCGTTGACCGACCCGAGTACGACGTTGTTCTCCAACACCAGCTCCCGGTTTAGCGCAGTGGCGTCGAGGCTGAGCCGGCGGCCGGCGGGGGACAGCCCGGTGAGGCAGAGGATTCCGTTGCGGGGCAGGAGTTCCATCGCGCCGAAGACCACCGATGCCGCGCCGGTCGCCTCGATGATGACGTCCACCTCGATGCCGACGTCGGCCACGGATCCGGTGTGATAAGTGGCGTCGAGGTCCCGGACCAGATCCGGCTTGGGGCCGTCCTCGACCCGGTCCAGCACGTGCACGTCCAGATCGCGCTGGACGCCGAGCAGCGCGGCCAGCAGCCCGACCGGACCCGCCCCGGTGACGAGGACGCGGCGAGGCTGCCACAAGGCGCGCCGGGCGACGGCCGTCACGTGTTCCCATGCCTTCGCGACGACGCTGGCCGGCTCGACCAGCACCGCCAGCGGGCCGAGTGTGTCGTCAACGGGCACGGCGAACTGCGGCTCGATCCGGAACCGTTCGGCGGCGTAGCCGTCCAGTCCCTTGATGCCGCGCTCCGTGTAACGGCCGTTGCGGCACATGTCCCACTCGCCGACGGTGCAGTTCGGGCAGGGGACGGGATCGGGCCGGCGGACGATGCCGACGACGCGCTGCCCGGCCGACAGGCCGCTGTCGGACGGCGCGTCCAGCACCCGGCCGACCGCCTCGTGGCCGATGGTGAGTAGGTCTTGACCGGCCGGCGGCTCCCCGTACTCACCTGCGACGATCTCCAAGTCGGTCCCGCAGATCCCGACCGCGAGCGTCTCCACCAGCACGGGCCCATACGACTCTGGCTGCTCGGCCACCTCCCGGACCGCCGCGGAACCCTTCTCGCGTGGCCGGACCGTCAGTGCCTGCACGTGATCAGCCTCCGTTTCAGCACTTGCAGCGCCGACCTGTCCGAGCGCTCCCGGAACCGGTGTCTACCCGGCTCCTAATCACCGGCCTTCGTCGATGTGCTGAGCTAGCTGACGTTCTCCTGACAACCGGCGTCGTACGAGTGGCCGTCACGGCGGCGGGAACCACGACAGCAGCGAGCCTCAGGAGGGTAGGCGGGAACCATGAGATCGAAGGTCGTGCAGGCTGGTCCGGACACCGCGGTGGCGGCGCTGAGCGATCTCGCCCGCGAGCGTGGGCTGGCCTCATCCCAGATCGCCGCGGTCGGTGCGTTCGACCGGGCGGTCGTCGGCTGGTTCGACCGGGCGGCGAAGGAGTACCGACGGATCCCGATCGACGAGCAGTGCGAGGTGCTGTCGCTCATGGGCAATGTCGCTGAGGGTGCGGATGGGCCGCAGCTGCACATGCACGCGGTCCTCGGGCTGTCCGACGGCACCACTCGCGGAGGGCACCTCCTCGAGGTCCTCGTCTGGCCCACCCTCGAGGTGGTGATCCGGGAGAGCCGACGCCGTTGCACAAGACCAACCGGCCGGAAATCGGCCTCGCGCTGATCGACCTGGACGCCGACAGTGCGTAGCGAATAGGCCTGCGCGTCTCCGTAGGTCCGAGGGGTACGGCTGATGTTCTTCGACGGCTGGCACGGCGTGCTGCGCGTGATCGTCGTGGGTATTTGCGCCTACGCGTACCTGGTGCTTCTGCTGCGCGTCTCCGGCAAGCGGACCCTGGCCAAACTCAACGCCTTCGACTTCCTAGTCACAGTGGCGCTCGGATCGACCCTGTCCTCCGTCCTCGTCAGCTCCGGCGTCGCGCTCGTCGAGGGCATCGTCGCGCTGACGCTGCTCGCCGCACTCCAGTACGCGGTGGCGTGGGTATCGGTGCGCAATGAACGCTTCCAGCGGCTCGTCCGCTCCGAGCCGTGCCTTCTCTACCGGCAGGGGTTCCTCCGTGCTGCGATGCGCCGGGAACGCGTAACGGAAGGGGATCTGCTCGAGGCGACGCGCCGGCAGGGGCACGCCGGCCTCGAGCAGGTTGACGCGATCGTCCTCGAGACCGACGGGTCCTTCAGCGTGCTGGCTCGGTTCCCCCTGGAGCGGGAATGACAGTGCGTGGCGGCGAGGCGGGGTGAAGGTCTGGCTGTCGGAGTGGAAGGACCTGCCGTTCCTCTTCGCCGGCGGCCCCAAGGGAGCGCGCGCGGTCCTGTCCGCGATCATCACGTCGATGATCTCGTCACCGGTCTGGTGCTCTCGATCACGATCGTCGTGCTGCAGCTCGCGAGCAGCCAGTTCTCGCCACGCGTCCTGCGAACCTTCCTCCGCGACCGCGTCAACCAGCTCACGCTCGGGGTGTTCGTCGCGACCTTCAGCTACGCGTTCAGCGTGCTGCGAGGCGTCCGAGGGACCGCGCAGACCTCGTCCTTCGTCCCGCAGGTCGCCGTGACCGTCTCCTTCCTCTTCGTCGCGCCTCAGCGTGCTGGTCGTCCTGATCTACATCCACCACATGGCCAACCCGGTCCGGGCGGCCACGATCATCACCAAGGTCGGCAACGAGACCCGAAAGCTTCTTGACGAGGTGTTGCCCGAGGAGGCGCCGAAGCCGCCGCCGCTGGTCGACGCCGCCGGCACGTCTGCGAGCTGGACACCGGTCGTCGCGGCGAGATCCGGGATCATCCAGCAGGTAGATCTGGCCGCGCTGGCCTCGTCGGCGGATGCCGGCGCCGTCCGGATCGCCCGGGCGATCGGCGAGTTCGTGCCGGCGGGTGCCGTCGTCCTCTACGTCGACGGGATGGATGATCCCGATGCGACGGCGCTCCTGCCGGCCGTGCACATCGGGCGCGAGCGCAGCATGGACGAGGATCCCGGCTTCGGCATCCGGCAACTCGTCGACATGGCCGAGCGGGCACTGTCGCCGGGTGTCAACGACCCCACGACGGCGGTGTAGGCCCTCGACCAGATCCACGAACTGCTGCGCAGATCGTGCGACGGCCGGTGCCGCCCTACCGCTGCCATGTCGAGGACGGCCGGTCCGTAGTGCTGCTTCCGCAGCCGACCGTCCAGGACTACCTCGCCCTCGGCCTGGACGAGATCGCGCACCGGAACTCGGACAGCGATCGGGTGCGCCGGCGGATCCCGTTCTGCTCGACGACACCGGACTGCGCTGACGGGCTGGATCATCAGTCTGACGGACCGGGTCGCGGCGGTTGATGAGCGGGTGGGGCGGCTTCGAGTAGCCGCAGCCCGGCACCGCGTGGCGCCGTATCGATCTGGCTCAGGCCCAGCCGAGTGGGGCTTTCGACCGCTTCCGTGGCCTAGCCGGTCAGGTTCATCTGTCAGGGCGATCGCGCGCGCTCAGCGCTGACCGAGACTCCGGTCGTCCTCACGGGCCACAGGCCGCAGGAGGTCGGCGCGGGCGGGGTTCGGCGGGAACCATCCGGAACAGGTCGGGCCAGCGCAGCAGGACCAGCGCGGCGGCGACCGGCGCTCGATCTCTTCGAGCCTGATCCGATCGGCGTCGTCCAGCGGCACGGCGTCCCTCCTCCCAGCGGATGTCACCATCGTGCCCACCAGTTCAGGCTTTGCTCGATCTCCAGCTGACCGTCGCCTGACGATTGGTCCGCTGTCACGCGTACCGGCAGACGGCTGGGTAGTCTCGACATGCGCTGCAGTGGTTCTCCCCTGGCTTGGCTCGGCGAAGGCAGGGCCACCTTGCCGGGCGGGAACGCCTGCAGCAGAGCGATGCGGGCGCGTGAAGTGGCCGTCCCCGGCTGCCGCCCGCATCGCCCTGACATCGGGGAGAGGAGAACCCATGCCATCCGCAGTCGCCGTGTCGTTGGCCCGTGTCCGGGCAACGGCACTTCTCCTCGTCGTCGCCGTGCTCGTGGCGGGCGCCTGGCTCGACTGGTTCCCAGGCCCGTACCTGGTGAGCTGGTTGCTCGGGATGGCCCTGATCGTCGCGTTGCTGCGCGTCGGGACGCTGCGTCGGGCTGCGGTGGTGTTGCGGCCGCCGGTCACGGGACGGTGGTTGGCTCACAACAGCCCGGCGACGCGAGTACCGAGTCATGGCATCCAGAGCTACGGTCAGGCGTACGCAATTGACCTGGTCGCGGACCCCGCCGACGGCAGCCGTCCGGGGTTCGCGTGGTGGCCTCCCGTCCGCCATCCGGACGAGTTTCCGGGCTTCGGCGCGCAGGTGTACGCGCCGTGTGAGGGCACCGTCGTCCGCGTCCACGACCGTGAACGTGACCACTACAGCCGGACCAGCCCATTCGGCATCGGATTTCTCCTCACCGTCGAACTGTTCCGCGAGTTCTTCGGTCCCAGCCGCATCCTCGGTAACCACGTCGTCATCGACCTCGGCGACGGCACCTTCGCCGCGCTCGCTCACCTTGAAAGGCGATCGATCCGGGTACGTGAAGGTGACCGCGTGGCGGTCGGCGAGCGCATCGCCGACTGCGGCAACTCGGGCAACAGCAGCGAGCCACACCTGCATCTGCAGGTGATGGATCATCCGCGACCGGGTCTCGCCGCCGGCGTGCCGTTCCGCTTCATGACGGGGGACGGGGCGCCCTTGCCCACCCCACCCAACGGTGCGCATCTCGAGGTCGCCACCGGAGTATCGACGGACGAGGCTCAGGAGCCCGACCGCCCGTCTGCGCGTTGAGCCCCAGCTCGGCGCGACTGCGACTCTGCTGCTGCCCGGCCGGTGGGGGGTCGGGACAATCCGGCCGGTTCAACGCCTCGGGTACATGGAACAGCTTGGCCCACCGGCACGTCCGTCGAGGAATGCGCGACGATCGACAGGGGGGCGATGCACACGGCGACCAGCCGGAAGACGGCGTCGGCCTCGGGGACGCGGAACTGAGTACCAGCAACCCGTACACCACGGAAGCGAATCCCTTGGGGCCGAACCAGGCGACCGCCGCCTTTCCCGCCGGTCGAGCCCGGTCCGAAGCAGCGACAGCAGTAGTGTCGCCGGACGAACCAGGACGAGCGCTGGCACGGCGACGGCCCAGGAGCCCGCTGGCAGGTCGGCGAGCAGACCCGGCGTCAACAGCGCACCGAAGACCAGCAGCGCGGCGAGATTGAGCAGTTCGGCGATCAGGTCGCCGAACTCTTCGGACGACTTTCGGACATCCGGGGCGACGGTGGCGATCGTCGATCCCGCCGCGAAGGCGGCCAGATAGCTGTTGGCGTGCGTCAGCGAGGTCAGGGAGTAGAGCAGGATCGCTACGGCGACCGGCCCAACGGCTGCAGACGTCCGAGGCGCCGAGCTTCGGTAGCCGGCGATCGCCAGCACCGCCAGAGGCAGCGCGACACCCAGCGCGATGGCCCCCACGATCTCCGCTGTCAGCGACAGATAGTCGCTCTCATCCGCCGACGCGAATGCCAGCAGCACGAGGATGCCGTGCCCGATCGCCTGCAGGGCCGTCGCGCGTACTGGCCTGAACCGATGACCGAGGTCTCGGCGAGCCGGGCTTCCCGTCCGCCCCGCCCGGCCAGCAACCGATGATGGCCGGGCCGGTCGCCCCGACCGGCCGCGTCAGTCCGGCCTCACTGTCCGGATCGGACGGTCAGGTTGGACCCGGTACGAGGGTCGAACGCGCGCAGCTTGCGCAGGTCGTAGAAGAGCTCCAGTTCCCTGCCCTCACGGGCGGCGCTCGCC
>CAWDLH010000004.1:0-46908 GCA_963803135.1 uncultured Actinomycetota bacterium
GAGCCAGCTGACGTTCTCCTGACAACCGGCGTCGTACGAGTGGCCGTCACGGCGGCGGGAACCACGACAGCAGCGAGCCTCAGGAGGGTCAGGGGGAACCATGAGATCAAGGTCGTGCAGGCTGGTCCGGACACTGGCACGCGGTCCTCGGGCTGTCCGACGGCACCACTTCGCGGAGGGCACTTCCTCGAGGGCCTCGTCTGGCCCACCCTCGAGGTGGTGATCCGGGAGAGCCCGACGCCGTTGCACAAGACCAACCGGCCGGAAATCGGCCTCCCGCTGATCGACCTGGACGCCGACGGTGGGTCCGCGAATAGGCCTGCGCGTCTCCGTAGGTCCGAGAGGTCGCCGATGTTCTTCGACGGCTGGCACGGCGTGCTGCGCGTGATCGTCGTGGGTAGTTAACCTACGTCGTACCTGGTGCTTCTGCTGCGCGTCTCCGGCAAGCGGACCTGGCCGAACCCGACGCGTTCGACTTCCTGGTCACGGTGGCGCTCGGATCGACCCTGTCCTCCCGTTCCACTCGTCCACTCCGGCGTCGCGCTCGTCGAGGGCATCGTCGCGCTGACGCTGCTCGCCGCACTCCAGTACGCGGTGGCGTGGGTATCGGTGCGCAATGAACGCTTCCAGCGACTCGTCCGCTCCGAGCCGCGCCTTCTCTACCGGGAGGGGTTCCTCCGTGCTGCGATGCGCCGCGAACGCGTAACGGGACGGGGTGCTCCGCGAGGCGGCGCGCCCCGCAGCAGGGGCACGCCGGCCTTCAGCAGGTTGACGCGATCGTCCTCGAGACCGACGGGTCCTTCAGCGTCCTGGGCTCGGGTTCCCCCTGGAGCTGGGGAATGACAGTGCATGGCGGCGAGGCGGGGTGAAGGGCTGGCTGTCAAGTAGAGGGCCGGCTTCTGGGCACTGCCGATGCTATGCGTCGTCGCGGCCGTGGCGATCGGACTCGGCGTCGCTTCGACTCGATCATGTCCTGGACACGCAGTACGAGCTGCCGTTCCTCTTCGCCGGCGGCCCTGAGGGAGCGCGCGCCGTCCTGTCCGCGATCATCGCGTCGATGATCTCGTTCACCGGTCTGGTGTTCTCGATCACCATCATCGCGCTGCAGCTGGCGAGCAGCCAATTCTCGCCGCGCATCCTGCGAACCTTCCTCCGCGACCGCGTCAACCAGCTCACGCTCGGGGTGTTCGTCGCGACCTTCAGCTACGCGTTCAGCGTGCTCAGAGGCGTCCGAGGGACCGCGCAGACCTCGTCCTTCGTCCCCCAGGTCGCCGTGACCGTCTCCTTCCTCTTCGTCGCGGCTCAGCGTGCTGGTCTTCCTGATCTACATCCACCACATGGCCAACTCGGTCCGGGCGGCCACGATCATCACCAAGGTCGGCAGCGAGACCCAAAAGCTCCTTGACGAGGTGCTGCCCGAGGAGGCGCCGACGCCGCCGCCGCTGGTCGACGCCGCCGGCACGTCCGCGAACTGGACACCGGTCCTCGCGGCGAGATCCGGGGTCATCCAGCAGGTAGACCTGGCCGCGCTGGCCTCGTCGGCGGATGCCGGCGCGGTCCGGATCGCCCGGGCGATCGGCGAGTTCGTGCCGGCGGGTGCCGTCGTCCTCTACGTCGAGGGGACGGATGATCCCGATGCGACGGCGCTCCTGCGGGCCGTGCACTTCGGGCGCGAGCGCACAGCATGCGGACCGGGATCCCGCCTTCGGCATCCGGCAACTCGTCGACATGGCCGAGCGGGCACTGTCGCCGGGTGTCGACGAGGCCACGACGGCGGTGCAGGCCC
Source organism: uncultured Actinomycetota bacterium (assembly GCA_963803135.1). Classification (GTDB taxonomy): domain Bacteria; phylum Actinomycetota; class Actinomycetes; order Mycobacteriales; family CADCTP01; genus CADCTP01. The sequence goes on from CAWDLH010000004.1 coordinate 1,787, forward strand.
TCGACCAGATCCACGACCTCCTGCGGCAGATCGTGCGACGGCCGGTGCCGCCCTACCGCTGCCACGTCGAGGACGGCCGGTCCGTAGTGCTGCTTCCGCAGCCGACCGTCCAGGACTACCTCGCCCTCGGCCTGGACGAGATCGCGCACTGGAGCGCGGACAGCGACCGGGTGCGCCGGCGGATCGCCGTTCTTCTCGACGACGTCAGAGGTGTCGCTCGGCCCGAGCACCGGCCGGCGGTCGAGCGGGAGATCGACCACCTTGGCCTGCGGGACATGATGACAGCCCTCGCGATACCGGTCCCGCCGAGCGACACCGGACTGCGCTGACGGGCTGGACCATCAGTCTGACGGACCGGGTCGCAGCGATTGATGAGCGGGCGGGGCGGCTTCGAGTAGCCGCAGCCCGGCACCGCGTGGCGCCGAATCGATCTGGCTCAGGCCCAGCCGAGTGGGGCTTTCGACCGCTTCCGTGGGCTCGCCGGTCGGGTTCATCTGTCAGGGCGACCGTGGGCGCTCAGCGCTGACCGAGACCCCGGTCGGTCCTCAACGGGCCACAGGCCGCCGGAGGCCGGCGCGGGCGGGGTTCGGCGGGAACCATCCGGAACAGATCGGGCCAGCGCAGCAGGACCAGCGTGGCGGCGACCGGCGCCAGGCCGATCAGCACCGGGACTGCACTCCCGGTGATGAGCGACAAGGCGCCGAGTGCGGCCAGGTGGACCGCGGCGGCCGCGAGGCATGGCAGCGCCAACTCGCGCCGGACGCGACGGTGCTTCCAGAAGGCGCGGGCGAGGTGCCCATTCTCCCGTTCGAGCTGGTGCTCGATCTCTTCGAGCCTGATCCGATCGGCGTCGTCCAGCGGCACGGCGTCCCTCCTTCCAGCGGACGTCACCATCGTGCCCACCAGTTCAGGCTGTGCTCGATCTCCAGCTGACCATCGCCTGACGATTGGTCCCGCTGTCACGCCTACCGGCGGCCGGCTGGGTAGTCTGGACATGCAGCCGCTGCAGTGGTTCTCCCCGATGGCTCGGCGAAGGCGGGAGGGCCACCTCGCCGGGCGGGAACGCCTGCAGCGGAGCGATACGGGACGCGTGAAGTGGCCGTCCCCAGTTGCCGCCCGCATCGTCCTGACATCGGGGAGAGGAGAACCCATGCCATCCGCAGTCGCCGTGTCGCTGGCCCGTCTCCGGGCAACGGCAAGCATGCGCGACCTCGTCTTCCTCGACCCGAGCCCGATCGCCCGGCGGGCCCTCACCCTCACTGGCCTGCGACCGGATGGTCGAGGATTCGGGCAGAGCCCGGCCTGCCGCCGACCGGACCTGACCGGCGACCGATGACGGCTGTGCCGGGTCGCCGCCGCCGGCCGCGGCAGTAGGAGTACGGCCGGGCGATGCGGGCCAGGCGCTGTGAGGGCCGAGCAGGCGTCCCAGCCTGGCGGGTGACGCCCCTTCCTCACGGCCACTCCTCGCTTGCCGCGACCTCGAGGACTCCGTTGGACCGCGGGCGCTCCGAGTCGCCGCAGGTGTCCGTCCGCCTGCGCATCCATCTGTCGGTCGGCTGGCGAGAGCACGGTGACGTCCCCGAATAGTCAGACGCGCGGAGCGGTCGGCGGGTACTGGCCGATCGCCGCGGCCGGCCGCGTCGGTCGGGCCTCACCGTCCCGATCGGACGGTCAGGTTGGCGCCGCTGTGCGGGTCGAACACGCGCAGCTTGCGCAGATCGTAGAAGAGCTCCAGTTCCCTGCCCTCGCGGGCGGCGCTCGCCGCGTCGAGGCGAGCGGTGACGACCTCGGTGTCGCCCGTCTCGGCGCCGGTGTCGCGCGCGATCTCCTCCAGCTCGTCGGTGCGGGCCCGCTCGCCGTCCAGCGAGAAGTACGCGTACTTGTCCGCGCCGAGCGACTCCAGGACGTCGACGGTCACGGTCACGGTGGGGCCGTGCGGGCGGCGGTCGCCGGCGAGCGCGGCGTCCTCGAAGTCTTCCGGGCGGATGCCGAGGACGACCTGCCCGCCGCGGCCGGCGACGGCCTCGCGCACGGTCTCCGGGAGCGACACCTCACCGAGCGGGCTGCGCAGCTGGTCCCCGTCCACGTCGGCCGGTAGGAAGTTCATCGCCGGTGAGCCGATGAAGCCGGCCACGAACAGGTTCCCGGCCGGTCGTAGAGCACCTCCGGAGTGTCCACCTGCTGGATGACCCCGCCGCGCATGACCGCCACGCGGTCGCCGAGGGTCATCGCCTCGGTCTGGTCGTGGGTGACGTAGACGGTCGTGGTCCCGAGACGGTGCTGCAGCCGGGAGACCTCCGTCCGCATCTGGACCCTGAGCTTCGCGTCCAAATTGGACAATGGCTCGTCCATCAGGAACGCCTTGGGGTCGCGGACGATCGCTCGACCCATCGCGACCCGCTGGCGCTGTCCGCCGGAGAGGTTCGCCGGCTTCGGTCGAGATGCTCGGTGAGGTCGAGGATCCGCGCCGCCTCGTCCACCTTCTGCTCGATCTCCTGCCGCGGCCGCTTGGCCAGCTGGAGCGCGAAGGCCATATTCTCCCGCACGGTCATGTGCGGGTAGAGGGCGTAGCTCTGGAACACCATCGCGAGTTCCCGGTCCTTCGGGGAGAGGTCGTTCACGACGCGGCCACCGATCCGTCGGCTTCGCGGTCGCCCCGCTGCAGCAGCGCGAGGCTGACGAGGAAACCGCAGAGGAGGAAGGCGCCCTCGGCGCGGCCGAGTGGCTGGTCGCCATGCCGGAAGCGGTAGGCGAACTCGCCGTCGGTCAGGTCGGCCAGCACCGCCGACAGCGTCGCGTCCGTGCGCGGGTCGTCGGCCGGCAGGGCGCCGCGGATGCCGGGCAGCAGCAAGGCGGCGTCGACCCGGTCGTCGTCCGGGTTACGTTGCCAGCGGCCGGTCCGATGCTGGCTCGTTGCGGCCGTGGCGGCGACGATCGCGTCGGCGAGCGCGGCGAACCGGCCCGCGTCGGCGCCGGTCCGATGGGTCCGGGCGACGGCACGAAGGCCGGCGGCGCAGGCGAGCCGGCTGTGGGTCCACTCGGCCGGGCCGATCTCCCAGATTCCCGAGTCCGGTTCCTGCCAGCGCTGTTCGACGGCAGCGGCCGCGATGAGGATGGCGGCCCAGCCGTCCGGGTCGAGCCGGTCGTGCCGCTCGGCGGCGGCCAGCAGCTGCAGGCACTCACCGAACGCGTCGAGCTGGAACTGGCCGTTGACCCAATTGCCAGTGACGTTGGCGCCGCCCGGGTAGCCGGGCAGGTCGAGGTGCCGTTCGTCCGGGACCGGCGCGCCGGTGATCGTATAGGCGGGGGCGAGCCCAGGGCCGTGCTCATGCAGCCGGGCGGTGACGAATCGGACCGCGCTGTCGAGCAGCGTCGGGTCCGGGCCGGCGGCTAGGGCGATCCCGGCGTAGCACTGATCGCGGATCCAGGCGTACCGGTAGTCGAAGTTGCGGCCTCGCTGGGCGCGCTCCGGCAGGCCGAGCGTGGCGGCCGCGATCATCCCGCCGGAGTCGGCGGTCAGCCCGGTCAGCACGGCGTAGGCATGCCGGACGTCCCGGGCGGCGATACCGCCGGTCCCGGAGGGCACCCGCCGCCGCCAGCCCTCCTCGGTGGCCGCCCATGCCCCGGCGGGGTCGACCGGCTCCGCCCGTCCGTCCTCGGCGAGCACCAATACGAGGTCGACGGCATCACCGGGCTCGATCTGCAGCCGGACGCGCAGATCGTCGCCGTCCACCCGGGCGCCTGGGACGCCGGACCAGCAGAACGAGCCGTCTCCGAGCCGGCCGTGCCACCGTCCGGCCTCGTCCTGGCGGACGTCGGTCGGGGTGGTGCGCCCGAAGTCGTGGCGCAATGACAAGACCACGTCGACCGGCACGGCCGATCCGGCCGCGGTGAGCCGGCGCAGCAGCACGGCCCGTCCGGGTCGGCCGGGGAGCGCGAGCGCGTCGCGGCTCTCGACTTCTCGGTCCTCGGTGACCCAGCGGCAGTTCCAGATCAGCGTCCCCGGGTCGTAGTAGCCGCCCCAGACCCGCCGCGCGGCCGGCACCACCTGGTAGCCGCCGTCACCGCCGATCAGAGAAGCGAGCACACCGGGGCTGTCCCAGCGGGGGAAGCACAGCCAGACGATCTCACCGTCCGGGCCGACCAGGGCGCCGCGTGTCCCGTCCGCGAGCAACGCGTAGTCGCGCAGGACCTGCGGATCCCAGCGCATCAGGCCGGCCGCGGCGTGGTCACCGCAGTCATCGCCGGCCCCGGAGGATCGCAGCCAGCGTGATCGCCGCCGCCGCGGCGGCGCCGAGCAATGAGCCGCGGTGCGTGGTCGCCCAGAGCTCCGGGCTGCGGGAGTGCGACCGGTGGTCGAAGTCGCCGTGCGCGCCGTGGTCGCCACCGATCGGGTGGTAGAGGTTCTCGCCGATCTGGGGCTGCTTGTCCTGCGGGCTCTGCTGGCCCGAGTAACCGGTCCTGGCGAGATAGCGGTCGAGCAGGGCGGGCGCCAGCCGGTTGCCCAGGATCGTGTACACAGTGGACAGACCGACCCAGAGCGAGCGCCGGGGGTGCTCGGCCGCGTAGACCAGCGCCTTCGCGCCGACCTCCGGCTGGTAGATCGGCGCGACCGGCATGGGATGGTGGGGCAGCTTGCTCTTGACCCAGTTGAACTGGATGGTGTTCAGCGCCGGCATGTGCACCATCGCGACCCGAACCTTGCTGTGCTCGTGCAGCAGCTCGGTGATCACGCTCTCGGTGAAGCCGACGATCGCGTGCTTGCTGCCGCAGTAGGCCGCCTGAAGCGGAATCCCGCGGAAGGCGAGCGCGGAGCCGACCTGGACCACGACCCCGCGGTTGCGGGGGGTCATCCTGCGCAGCGCCGCCCGGGTGCCGTTCACGAAGCCGAGGTAGGTCACCGCGGTAGCGCGCTCGTAGTCGGCCGGGTCCGTGTCCAGGAACGACGCGAACACACCGGTCATCGCGTCGTTCACCCACACCTCTATCGGCCCGAGCTCGGCCTCGACCTGGTCGGCCGCAGCCTCGACCGCCCCGTGGTCGGCGACATCGCAGACGATCCCGAGACCGCGCCGACCCGTGCGGCTGACGTCGGCGACAGCTCCGGCCAGCCCGTCCTCGCCCCGCGCCAGCACCGCGACGTCGTAGCCGGCGCCGGCGAAGGCTCGCACCGCCGCGCGTCCCAGACCCGCCGAACCGCCGGTCAGGACGACGACTCCTTTCGTCGCCTGGAGACGCTCCGGCGTCGAGAGCCGGGAGGGGAGCGATTCCCTCAACGTCATGTGATCCTCCTCTGGCATCAGGTGCCCTGCTGCGCCGGTTCTCGGTCCGGCTCGCTGCCGAGCTCGCGCTGGATGTCCTCGAGCGAGCGGTCCTTGGTCTCAGGCAGCCGCCAGGCGAAGTAGGCGAAGGCGAGGACTCCGAAGCCGGCATAGATCCAGAAGGTGCCGGGCTTGCCGACGCTGTCGATGAGCTGCAGGAAGAAGTACGAGACAAGGAAGTTGGCCGTCCAGTTGGCGATCGTGGCCACGCTCATCGCCCGGCTGCGGACGCCGATGGGATAGATCTCGCTGATCATGAGCCAGAAGACCGGTCCGAGACCGACGGCGAACGACGCCATGAAGACCAGCAGCGCGATCAACGCCAGGAAGCCGTACTGGTGCTGGCTGGCCAGCTGGAACCACAAGCCGAGGGCGCCCAGGGCTAGCACGGCGCCGGCGGTGCCGACGAGCAGCAGCACGCGGCGGCCGACCCGATCGACCAGCAGCACCGCCACGATAGTGAACACGACGTTGGTGATGCCGACCGAGACGGCCTGCAACACCGAAGAACTGGCGGACAGGCCGGTGTAGTTGAGGATCGTGGCCGAGTAGTAGATCACCGTGTTGACGCCGATGAGCTGCTGGAAGATGGCCAGGGCGAGACCGACGACCATGAGCGGCCGGAGCCGTCCGGTGAACAGGTCCCGCAGCCGGGTAGAGCCGGACTGCTCGACCGCTTCGCGGATGTCGTCGATCTCCTGGTCGGCTTCGTCGTCGCTGCGGGTGTGCCGGAGGACCTGCCCGGCCTCGTCGTCGCGGCCCTTGGAGACGAGCCACCGTGGGGAGTGCGGCACGGTGAGCATGCCGAGCGCGAGCGCGGCGCCGGGGATGATCGACAGCCCGAGCATCCAGCGCCAGGTCCCGGAGACGTTCTGGAAGCCTGCGGCGACGAGGTATGCGACGAGGATGCCGACGGTGACCATGAGCTGGTTGAAGGTGGTGACCCCGCCGCGCAGCTTCGGCGGGGCGTGTTCGGAGATGTACTCGACCGAGACGAAGGACGCGGTGCCGACGGCCAGGCCGAGCACGAACCGGCTGGCCAGCAGGAACTCGATGTTCGGTGCGAACGCCGAGCCCAGACCGCCGACCACGTAGACTGTGCCGGAGCAGACCTTCGTCCACCTGCGGCTGATCCGGTCGGACAGGTACGCCGAGACTGCGGCGCCGACGATAGCGCCGATCAGCAGTGATCCGACGATCCACTGCTTCTCCAGCTGGGACGTCGGCAGGTCCTTGGTGATGTAGAGCTGAGCGCCGGAGATGATGCCGGTGTCGTAGCCGAACAGGAACCCGCCGATCGCCGCTATCACCGCAATGCGAAGTAGAAATCGATTGTTTTCCCGGAAAGCTTCCCGGACGAAGCTTGCAGGCATCGGACACCCCTCGCCTCTGCCGGCCTCGCACATCAGGGGGTCGGCGACTCGCACATCCGCCGTTGTCTCAGGCACTACTCCGGGAGCTACCCGCGCAGCCGGCCCCCGAACGGAGCCAACCTGACGCCTTTCTGACGGACCGGCGCCGATGAGGGGCGGCGGTGAGATTGTCTCCCGGCCGGCCGGGTACCGGCTCAGGATGACTCCTCCAGCACACCAGCCGCCGATGGCGGCCAACGACGAGGCAGAGCCGGACCAGCTCGACGTGGCTCGTGCTGGGGAGACGCGTACGGCAGGGCTCTGAAGGCGATGGACCAGGAGTCGGGTGCGGTGTCCGGCCGCGCCGGTGACTACCTGGTCGCGTTCGTTCAGGAGGAGGCCGGAGGCATGTGGGGCCCGAACAGCGACGGGCGGCTGGTCTGGCACGAGTCCCGGGAGGAGGCCAACGCCCATCTGGAGGTGGCGGTGGCCGACGCCGGTGATGGCCGGTTCGTCCCCGGCCTCGCGGTCACTCTGACCGTGTCCACAGAGGACGGAGAGCTGTTCAGCACGAAGTGCGCACACGCACCGCCCCTCGACCGGACCCGGACCGAGGGCGAGGTCGACATGCAGGTCGACGACCTCCTGGTCGAAGCCGTCCGGGGGAACTTCCACGGGGGCGTCGTGATCCGCGGAGAGCTCGACATTGCCACGGTCCCCCTTTGCAGGACGTGCTGGACCGTGTCCTGGTCCGGCGGCCCCGGTGGCTCGAGCTCGATCTATCCGGCGTGACGTTCCTGTCCGTGTACGCGGTATCGGTGCTGCTGGCGACCCATCGCCACCTGGTCGCCCACGGCGCGGCGCTGGTGCTGCACGGCCCCACCCCGATCGCCCGCCGGGTCCTCACGTTGACCGGCACGGACTATCTGATCGAGGGCTTCCCCGCGTCCTCGAGTCACCGCCGCGCAAGCTGATTCCCGACCATCCACAACGGGCGGCCGGAATACTGGCCTGGTCGGCAGGAGCGGATCGGGCCGGGTCGTTCCAGTAGCCGTCGAAGTCGCTGCGGACGGCGTTGTAGTTCTTCGCGTACAGGCCCAGGACAAGCCAGACGCCGGCGACCCCGACCTCAACTGAACGCCCCACGGACGCTCCGACGCCGACGACCTCGGGCACCGCCGCGGCCGGGCTCCGGACCGCCGATCCGGCCGCGACACCGGTCCGCGCCGCTGACGCGGATAGCCCTGCTGACCCGTGAGTGCTACGACAAACGACCCTGGTCCGAGGGAGCAGGACCTCGGCACGGTGTGGCGTGCGGCGAACCGTCGCCGAGCAGTTCCTCCCGGAGGGTCCGCAGGGTGCAGGTGAGGATCCGGGAGACGTGCATCTGGGAGATACCGACCCGGCTCGCGATCTCCCGCTGGCTCATGTTGCCGTAGAACCGCAGCTGGAGGATGCGCCGCTCCCGCTCGGGCTGTCTGGTCAGCGCCGGCCCGAGGGATTCGTGCAGCTCGACGCCATCCAGCGCCTGATCCTCGCTGCCGACGGTGTCGGCGACCGTGCGGTCCTCTCCGGCGGGGTCGTCGAGCGACACCGCGCGGTACGCGGCGGCGCACTCCATCGCCTGACCGACCGCCTGCTCGGTCTGGCCGAGGTGCCGGCTCAGCTCCTTGAGGTCGGCGGCCGGCCGAGGGCCTGGCCCAGCTCGACGGATCGCCGGAGCACGAGCAGGGTCAGATCCCGCAGGGTCGGTTCCACGTGCACCGGCCAAGTCCGATCCCGGAAGTGTCGTTTGATCTCGCCGACGACCTTGGCGGCCGCGTAGGTGCTGAACTCCAGGCCGCGTTCGGGGTCGAACCCGTCGACGGCCTTGACGAGGCCGAGACAGCCGGCCTGCAGCAGGTCGTCGTACGGCTGGCCGCGGCCGAGGTAGCGGTGGACGAAGAACCGGACCAGCGGCACGTGCATCTCCACCAGCTCGTGCCGGACCCGATCCCGCGCCCGACCGGGCGGAAGCTCGGCCAGCTCGGCGAACAGCCGGTCGGCTCTGACCCGGTGCTCAGCCTGCTCCGGCGAGAGGTCCGTATCGACGGCCCTGGGAAGGAGTGCGGTCACATCGCCTCCTTGATGCCGCGACGGATGAGCCAGACGTTGGCCGGCCACGCGGTGGCGAAGCCGAGGACCATGCCGACCTGCATGAGGAACCAGTAGGCCGCGGTGTCCGGCCGCAGGTGCGGGTCGGGGAACAGCACGAAGTGCATGACCGCCATCCAGGCGAACAGGCCGACCTCGAACGCGGCCAGCGAGAGCACGTCGGCCTTGGCCGCGGCCGTGAGGCCGGCACGGAGACCGAGACCACGCATGGGGGCGATAGCGAAGAATTGGAAGACGATGCCGAGTGTCAGCGCGAGCGCGAAGTCGACGATGAACTCCGGCCAGAGGGCGACCCCGGCGATGGTGACGCCGAGGAGGAACACAGCGGTCTCGCCGACGATGTCGCCCAGGGTGCAGCCGGCGCCGCAGTGGCTGACACCGAGCGCGACCGGAACCCACCCCGGCCGGTCCAGCTGCTCGCCGTGCTCCTTGCGCCACTGCGGGCTGGCCGGCCGCCCGTACCTCCGGTAGGCCCAGCTTGCGACCGGTCCGAAGTAGACTGCGGTGACCGGCCAAACCGCTTCCATCACTGGCATCTGCTGCCGGTGACCCCGGCCGTATAGGTCGACCAGGATGTCGGCGGTCGCGAGCGCGGCGAGGCCGAGGGACGCCCAGGCCAGCGCGGTCAACCAGAGCGGCGGCATTTCTCTCTCCGCGGTATGGGTGGGTCGGGTTTCGCTTCGGCCTGCCCGGCGAATGCGGCCGCAACCTGACGGACATCTGACGACTGGCTATCGCACCGGTTCAGGAGGCGGCGTTGACCGCCGCGGTGACCTGGTCGAGCGTTGGCTGTTCCACGGTCTTGCCGTCGACCCGGACCGTCGGAGTGCCGGTGACCCCGTCCTTGGAGGACTGGTCGGTCGCCCTGGCCACGTAGTCCGCGTACGTCGCGGTGCGGATCTGGTCGGCCGCCGCACCGGCGCCGGCCTGCTGGGCGAGCTGCACCAGCTTGTCGTCGGTCAGCCCGGCCGAGCCCTCGGCCGGCTGCTGCTGGAACAGCAGCTGGTGGTAGCGCGCGAACGCGACCGGGCTGACCCCAGCCGCGGCGTAGAGCGCATTCGCGGCCCGGCTGGAGTAGCGGGTGGTCGAGGCCCGGTCGAGGAAGGAGATCACGTGGTAGTGCACTGTGACCTTGCCGGCCGAGATCCAGCTGGAGATCGTCGGCCCGACCTGCGCCTCGAACTGGGCGCACACCGGGCACTGCGGGTCTTCGTACAGGTCGAGAGTCACCGGGGCGGTCGACCGTCCGGCGGTCACCCCGTCAGCCAGCGAGAGGTTCGCCGGAGCCGGTCCGGGCGGGGCCGGGATCCGCGACGCCTGCACGCCGATGCCGGCGCCGACCAGCCCGACCATCGCCAGCGCGGCCGCCCCGGACGCGAACTGGACCCGCCGCTCGCCCTGCTGCCGCCGCTCCTCCAGCAGCGCCGCCAGCCGCCGCTTCGCCTCGGCCGTCTTGCGGGGACCCGCACGGCCGGCTGTGGCCCGTGGAAGCGAATGACGTCGTCCACGGAGCACCGGGTCCGGTACGCCCAGATCGGGCACAGCGACACCACCAGCAAGCCCGTGTCCCGCAGGATGTCCACCATGTACGCGGTGGACTGCCTGGCGCCGAGCTCGCCGCCGCCGAAGCAGCCGCACTCGATCTGCAGCCTCCGGACCGCGGCCGAGACCATCCCGGCCAGGAAATGGCATTTCCAGCAGGAGGTCCACCTGGACCGGCTCTACCAGGACCTGGCCGTGTACAACCTCATGGTCACCAACCCGCAGCAGATGCCGGGCGTGCTCGACCTCGCGATCCGCAACGCGCTGGCCAAGCGCGGCGTGTCCCACCTGACGTCCCCAACGACATCCAGGTCGCGGCCGTCGCCGAGGACCCGTACCGGCACGTCGGACCCGGTGGCCCCCCGACGACGAACCCGACCTCCTCGCTGCCGGCCGTCCCCGCCGCGGAGGCGGACCTGGCTCGGGCTGCCGAGGTCCTCAACGCCGGCTCCAGGGTCGCGATCCTCGTCGGCATCGGTGCCAGGGGCGCCGGCGGCGAGTTGCTCGCGGTCGCGGAGGCGGTGGGCGATGATCGCGGCAGCCCGGGCCACGATCGGTCCGGCCGCGGAACTGTTCGTGGACGCCAACGGCGCCTACACCCGCAAGCAGGCGGTCCGGGTGCTGCGCCGGGCGGCGGACGCGGACGTGCACTGGTTCGAGGAGCCGGTGTCCTCCGACGACCTCGAAGGGCTCGGCGTGGTCCGGGACGCGGTCGACGCCGACGTCGCCGCGGGTGAGTACGGCTTCGACCTGCCGTACTTCGCCCGCATGGTCCCGTACGTCGACTGCCAGCAGGTCGACGTCACCGCTGCGGCGGCATCACTGGGTTCCTCCGCGCTGCCGCGGTCGCCGCCGCGCAAGGCTTGGAGGTGTCCGGGCACTGCGCGCCGCACCAGCCCCTCGCCGTGTGCGCCGCAGTGCCGAACCTGTGCCACCTGGAGTGGTTCCACGACCACGTCCGCATCGAGCACATGCTCTTCGACGGCACTGTCCGAGCCGAGGGCGGGCAGGCCCCGGTGAACCGGACGCTCGCGGCAGCGGCGTGGCGTTCCGCGCCGCCGACGCCGACCGCTACCGGGTCGCCTGAGGAGGCGAGGGGGCGAGGAGGCGTCCGGCGGGAAGGGAGACGCCGGTGCAGTTCGGGGTGACCTGGCCGCAGGCCGTCACGGTGGTGGTGGTCGCGCGGCGGGGTGTATCTCGCATTCCTCGAGCGGACCCGCATCGCCGGCCAGCGGGCGCTGGCGGCCGGCGTGCTGGGGCTGCTGACGCTGTTCGCCCTGCGGGTCGGGTTCGGCCGGCTGCGCCGCCGGCCATGGGTGGACGCGCTGGTCGACACCCTGCCCATGCTGGTCATGGCCGAGGGCCGGGTGCGGATCTCCTCCTGTCAAGCCGGGGTCTGCTGGTGAAACGCCAGCAGCCATCGTCCGTCACGACGGACGAACGTGCTGCTGATCATGGCAGAGTACGGTTCCTGGCCGGTTCGCTGGGCGTTCGCCCGGTACACCAGGACGGCGGCTTCCTCGGTCAGCTCGACGACCCGCGGGTCGACCAGCTCGAACGTGGCCCACGGTGGTGCTTGCTCCATCGCCGCGATCGCGTCGTCGCGGCCCATCACGCCGGACGGGAACGCCAGCAACGCGTCCTCGGCCAGGTTCACGCGGTAGTAGTCGCCGCCCCGTCCGTCGGCGAGCGCCTGCCAGCCCTGCCGCTCCAGGCGGACAAGGTCGATACCCGTTGTCATCGTGCCACCCCTTTCGATCCGACGTTTACCCGGTGTCGTGCTGGACCGCCGGCGCCGACTCGCTGCCCGGCCTGCCGGTAGATCCTGCCGAGCGCGGTCTGGACTGAGGTGCGGTGGGCCGTTCCGAGGATCGGACGCCAGCGCGCCAGCGCCGCCCGGGCGGCGTTTGCGCCGGGCGCGCCGTGCACCGCCCCACCTGGGTGCGCGGAGGCGCTGGCGAGGTAGAGCCGGTCGACCGGCGTGTCGGCCCGGCCCAGGCCGGGCACCGGGCGGAAGACCAGCTGCTGGTGCGGCGCGGCCGTGCCGCCGTCGATGGCGCCGCCGATCAGGCTCGGGTTCTCGACCTGCAGGTCGTCCGGCCCGGCGACGTGCCGGCCCACGACGAGGTCGGTGAAGCCGGGCGCGTGCCGCCCCAGGACCGTCTCGATCCGCCGCACGTGGTCGTCGACCTCCGCGGCGTTCCACCGGTTGCGGTGCGGGACGTGCGTGTAGACCCACAGCGACTCGGCGCCGGCCGGCGCACGGATCGGGTCCGCGACCGCCATCTGCCCGGAGAGCAGGAACGGCGCGGTCGGCCTGGTGCCAGTGGACAGCTCGAAGGCATACCGGCTGAGCCCGTCGAGGTCCGCGTCCAGGTGCACCGTGCCGGCGGTCCGCACGGCCGGCGAGGTCCAGGGCACCGGTCCGGACAGCGCCCAGTCGACCTTGACCGTCCCGCTGTCCCACTCGAAGCCCCCTAGATCGTCGAGCAGCCGTGGCGGCAGCTGCCCTTCCGCCACGAGAGTCCCGTACAGGGTCGGGGCCGGCACGTCGCAGAGCACCGCCCGTCGCACCCGCACGGCGCTGCCGTCCACACAGGACACACCGAGGGCTCGCCCGCCGGCGACGACCACCCGGTCGACCGGGGTGCCGCAGCGCACTTCGCCATCGAACCGGCGCAGCAGCGCGTCGGTGATGTGCTGCGCTCCGCCGACCGGCACGGGGAAGCCGTACTGCTGGGCCAGCATGGCGAGGAGCCAGCCGAACACGCCGCTGGCGGCCTGGTCCGGGCCGAGGTCGGCGTGCAGGGCGAGGCCACCGATGAGTGCCTTTGCGCCGTCTCCGGCGAAGGCGGCGTCGGCCAGCGAGCGCACCGGCAGCACCATCTGGCGGGCCAGCCGGAGCAGCTCGGACGCCGGCTGCGCGCGCAGCAGCCGTACGGCTGGGCGCACCGGCGGGAACGGCCGCAGCATCGCGGCGAGCAGTGGCTCGCTGATCCCGAGCCAGCGCTCGTACATGTCCAGCCAGCGCCGGCCGTCGCCGGCGGCGAAGGCCTCGAGGTTGGCCGCCGTGACCTCCGGGTCGCGGTTCAGCACGACGGCCCGGCCATCCGGGAGCACGTGGGCGAGCACGTCCGGAGCGTGCGTCCAGCGCAGGCCGTGATCCTCGAGCCGCAGCTCCTGGATGACCGGCGACGCGGCCGCCATCGGGTAGAACGCGCTGCAGAGATCCGTCACGTGCCCCGGGGCGGTGAGCTCGGCCGACCGTACGGCGCCACCGGGAAGCTCGGTCGCCTCCAGCACGAGCACGTCCCAGCCGGCGTCGGCCAGCAATGTCGCGGCGACCAGGCCGTTGTGCCCGGCTCCGACCACGACCGCGTCGACGGTCTCCGTCGGCACGCTCAGCCTCCGTCCTCGTGCGTCCGGCGGCGCGGGCGCCGGAGGGCGATCAGCAACGCCGCGGCGGCCGCCCGGGACAGCCGCTCCCCGAGCGGGCTGGGATGCCAGTTCGGGTCGGCGATCTGTACGGTCTGCACTCCCGGATAGGCCGTCCGCCCGCTGCTGGCCGCGGCGTCCTCTGTCTCCTCGGCCTCGTTGCCTTCCAGGACGACCGGCTCGTCCCCGCGGTCGTCTGCGTAACGCCAGTGCCACAGCCCGATGCCGTCGACCCAGACCTCGACCCGCTCCGAGCCGGTCATGAGGTCCGCACCTCCGGCGCGATCTCGGACTCCGTCTCCCTGACGCCCTGCTCAGCGGCGGATCGCTCGGGCGCGGGCCTCGTTCCGGCGCTGACCGTCTCGCCGTCGGCCGGGCGCAGAGCAGTTCGCCGGCGCAGGGCGGCCCTGACGTCGGCCCGGGACAGGCCGCCGAGGGCGGTCGCGTCGCTGTGCCGCAGCGCCCGGGCCAGTAGCCAACCGACGAGGCCGACCAGCACCGGCACCCCCAACACGACGAACCGTAGCGCCATGACGACCCTGGTGATCGGCAGGTCGGCCCATCGGGCCAGCAGGTCGGACCCGCCGGCGACCAGCAGGAGGGCATAGAACGTCAGTGCGCCGACGCCGATCCCGAGCCGGACGGGGTGGTCCCGGGGCCGGTCGAGCAACTGGTGGTCGGCCCGGTCCCGGGTGAGGCGGGCATCCAGGAACGGCCACAGGTAGAGCAGTGCGAAGCTGAGGCCGGGCAGGAGCACGCCCGGCCAGAACTGGCTGGGGATGAGATGTCCGAACAGGTGCAGATCCGCCGGCGGGAACAGGCGCAGCGCGCCGTCACCCCAGCCGGTGGCCGGAACGAGCAGGAACACCGCCCCCGCTGCCAGCAGCAACCATCGGCGGCGACCCGCGAGGGCGGCGAACATCGCACCGGGCAGCATGGCTCCCGCGAAGATCACGAAGATGCCCACGGTGCCGGTCCAAGTGAACTGGCTGGTCCCACGCGCGGCCAGCGCGACAACGCTCATCAGCACTCGAGCGACCACCCCGACCACAGTGCCGGCCACAGCGGCAGCAGCAACCGCCACGACAAGTCGACGGCCCAGGTAGCCAGCCCGGGCCGGCACAATCGAGCCCACGATCCGATCCCCGTTCGACGACTGCTGGTCCCGCCCGCGTCAGAGTCCTCAACGATCGACCGACCCGCAACCGAGATGAGACCCGGACGGCGTACCCGCCATCCGATCATGCCTGCGGGCGCGGTTCGTGCGTCTTCGTCACTGCGCGCGATGCCTGCCGTACGGCCGTCCGCTGCTGTCGGACTACTGTGGTGGCGCGTCACTTGGAGTGGCCAGTCCGCCGGCGGAGGGATCGATGGCGACCCGCGTAGCCTGGGCGACCCTGCAGCCGGCCGAGACCGTGCCGCGTCGGCGAACAGTTGCGTGAGCGAGGCCCCGGCCCGCAACCGCCTCATCCTCGAGCGGTCACGTCATACCGTCTAGGGCGGCGTCGCTGGCGCCTTCGGCCGGCAGGAAGTAGCCATGGTGGGTGCCGCCGTGCTGGTCGACCAGCTCCATCCGGCGCCGGGCGAAGCGCTCGAACGCCTCCAGCTCGCCAGGGTCGATGACGTGGTTCACGACGCAGGTGCCGCCAGTGTTCCGCGATCGACGGAGACCGGTGCCGTTCGCGGCGGTGGGGGCTGTTTTATCCTGCATCCCGATAGTAATCTAGGCTGTTCGTGACATAGCTCGTGAACCAACGCGCAAGCTACGGTCGCGACAAAGCCGTCACGAGCGGCTCGGCACGGTGGAGTGGGGGCCTGTTCGGTGTCAGCGGGCATGATCCTGGCTCAATTCCTGGACCTAGCCGACCGGTCGCCCGACGGGCCGGCCGTGCTGGCGGACGACCGGTCGTGGAGCTACGGCGAGCTGGCCCGGGAGGCCGGCGGGATCGCGCAGCGACTCGGTGACGTGCGGGGCGAGCGGATCGGGCTGCTCACCGACCACGGCGCACCGACGATCGCGGCGATGCTCGGCATCCTCGCCGCCGGCGGGACGTACGTGCCGCTGGACCCGTCCTATCCGCCGGCTCGGCTGCGGCTGATGGCCGCGGACGCGGAGCTGGCCGCGATCCTGACCACCCGGGCGTACGGGTCGGTGGCGGCGGAGCTGGGACGGCCGCTGTTTCTCGACGAGGCCGGCCCGGCCGACCTGCACCCGGTCGACGGGGGCGACGGCGCCTACCTGCTCTACACGTCCGGGTCGACCGGGCGGCCGAAGGGCGTCCGGCAGACCCAGGCCGCCGTGCTGGCCTGCGCCGACAACCAGAACCGGAGCCTGCGGATCACCCCCGACGACCGGCTCAGCCTGCTCGCCTCGTTCAGCTTCGACGCGGCCGTCCCGGACATGTACGGAGCGCTGCTGTCGGGGGCGGCGGTGGCGCCGATGGACGTACGGCGGCGCGGGCTCGGGCACGTGGCGGCGGCGCTGGCCGAGCGGGCGGTGACGATCTACCACTCGACGCCGACGGTCTACCGCTACCTGCTGGAGACGCTGGACGCGCCGCTGCCCCGCATCCGGGTCGTGCTGCTCGGCGGCGAGCCGGTCCGGGCGGCCGACGTCGTCGCCGGGCGGGGGCGGTTCGCGGCGGACTGCCTTCTGGTCAACGGGTACGGCGCGACCGAGGCGACCTTCGTCGCCCAGCACCAGCTGCGGTTCGACGCCGCGGAGCCGGTCGACGAGGTGCCGATCGGGCGGCCGCTGCCCGGCTACGAGATCGACATCGACGGCACCGGCGAGCTGATCGTCCGGGGTGAGCACGTGGCTCCGGGCTACTGGCGCTCGCCCGAGCTCAGCGCGGAGCGGTTCGGCGCGGAGGGCTACCGGACCGGCGACCGGGGGCGACGGCGGCCGGACGGGACGCTGCTCTGCCTGGGGCGGCTCGACCGGCAGGCCAAGGTACGCGGCCAGCGGGTCGAGCTGGGCGAGGTGGAGGACGGGCTCGCGGCGCTGCCGGGAGTGGCCCGGGCGGTGGCGGTGGTGGCCGGCGAGCGGCTGGTCGGGTACGTGCGGCCCGGTGCGGGGCCGCGGCCCGAGGGGGAGGCGCTGCGCCGGGAGCTGGCCGACCGGCTCCCGGCGTACGCGGTGCCGGACTCGATCGTGGTGGTGGACGAGCTGCCGCTCACCCCGAGCGGGAAGGTGCAGGTGCAGGCGCTGACCGAGCCGCCGGCGACCGCGCTGGAGCGGACGGTGCACGACGTCTGGTGCGACGTGCTCGGGCTGCCGGCGGTGGGGGTGGCGGACCGGTTTTTCGACCTGGGCGGGCATTCGCTGCTGCTGGCCCGGGTGCAGCAGCGGCTGGCCGAGGTCGCCGGCCGGCCGGTCGACCTGGTGGAGCTGTTCGCGCACCCGACGGTCCGCGAGCAGGCGCGGCTGCTGCGGGGAGGCACCGAGCCGCGTCCCGCCCCGGTGGCCGACGAGGGCGCGGGGGACGGCGACGCGATCGCAGTGGTCGGGATGGCCTGCCGGTTCCCGGGCGCCGACGACGTGCCGACGTTCTGGGCCAACCTCTGTAACAGCGTCGACGCCGTGCACGACTACAGCGAGGACGAGCTGCGGGCCCTCGGCATCGGGCCGGCGCTGCTGGCCGACCCGGCCCACGTCCGGGCCGGCGGGCGGGTCGACGGGATCGAGGACGTCGACGCGGAGTTCTTCGGCTTCGGTGCGGAGGAGGCCGCGCTCACCGACCCGCAGCACCGGATGCTGCTGGAGGTCGGCTGGGCCGCGCTGGAGGACGCCGGCTGTGACCCGGACCGGTATCCTGGGCCGATCGGCGTCTTCACCTCGGCCTCGGTGAACCGCTACTTCCTCTTCCACCTGTTCGGCAATCCCGCTGTGAGCGACGCCGACCCGGACGACTGGGACGGGCGGATCGCCGCCCGGCAGCTGCCGGACCACCTGCCCGGGCAGCTGGCGTACCGGCTGGGGTTATCGGGGCCGGCGGTCGCCGTGCAGAGCGCGTGTTCCAGCTCGCTTGCCGCGGTCGCGCTGGCCGCGCAGAGCCTGCTCGACTTCCGCTGCGACCTGGCGCTGGCCGGTGGCGTCAGCGTCACCTGGCCCCGGCAGCGGGCCACGGCCGGCGGGCTGGCCTCGCCGGACGGGCGGTGCCGGGCGTTCGACGCCGACGCGCAGGGGTCCGGGTTCAGCACCGGCGCCGGCGCGGTCGCGCTGAAGCGGCTCGCCGACGCGCGGGCTGACCGGGACCACGTCTACGCCGTACTGCCGGGGTGGGCCGTCACCAACGACGGCGCCGCCCGGGCCGGGTTCGCGGTCCCGGGGCCGGACGGGCAGGCGGCCGCGATCGCCGAGGCCTTGGCCACCGCCGGGGTCTCGGCCGGCGAGGTGGGGTTGGTCGAGGCGCACGGCAGCGGTACGCCGCTGGGTGACGCCATCGAGGTCAGCGCGCTGACCTCGGTCTACCGGGCGGCCGGGGCGACGTCGGTGGCGCTCGGGTCGGTGAAGACCAACATCGGGCACCTGGACGCGGCGGCCGGGGTGGCCGGGTTGATGAAGGCCGTGCTCGCCGTCCGGTATGGGCAGATTCCGGCCACGCTGCACTTCAGCCGGCCCAATCCGGCCCTGGACCTGGGGCCGTTCCACGTCCCGACCAAGCTGGCGGAGTGGCCCGAGGGGCAGCGGATCGCGGCGGTGAGCTCGTTCGGCCTGGGCGGAACCAACGTGCACGTGCTGGTCGAGCAGGACGACGAGCCGGCCGACCCGGCCCCTTCGTCGAGCTGGCTGCTGCCGGTGTCGGCCCGGTCGCCGCGGGCGCTGCACGCGATGCTGCGCCGGCTGCGGGACCGGCTCGCGACGGCTCCGGAGCTGGCGGCCGCTGATGTGACCACCACGTTGGCGCTGGGGCGGCGGGCGTTCCCGTACCGGGCGGTGGCGTTCGGGGAGACGCTGCCGGAGGCGGTCGAGGCGTTGGACGCGCTGATCGCCGATCCGGGCTGCGGCGCGACGCCGGTGCGGCCGGGTCGCACGGCGGTGGTGCCGGACCCGGAGGTCGCCGACTGGCTCGTCCCGCCCGGGACGGACGAGGACCCCGTGATCGTCGAGGAGTCCGGGAGCGAGGTGCTCGCGGTGGTGGGGCGGTTGTGGGCCCTCGGGGTGGACGTGGACTGGGAGCGGCTGGCGCCCGGGCGACGGGTGCCGCTGCCGACGTACGCGTTCCAGCGCAGCCGGCACTGGATCGAGCTGCCGGTACGGGAGGCGTCGTGATTCCCCAGGTCACGCTCGCGGATCTGGTGCTGGCGCAGGCTCGGCACACTCCGGACGCCGTGGCCGTTCGGCAGTGGGACGAGCGGCTGAGCTACCGCGAGCTGGTCGGCGCGGCCGGCGCGCTGGCCGCCGAGCTGCGGGAGCGCGGCATCGGGCCGGACGACCGGGTCGGCGTCTGCGCCGGGCGGCGGCCGGCCATGGTCACGGCCGTGCTCGGGGTACTGCTGTCCGGCGGTTGCTACGTGCCGCTGGATCCCGGCGGTCCGCGCGGGCGGCAGCGGGACATCGCCGCCGACGCCGGGGTGCGGGTTCTCGTCGGGGACGAGGCGGCGGCGCTGGGCTGGGATCTCCCGGTGCTGGCGGGGCCGGCCGAGCCGGTCGGGCTCGACGAGGTGCCGCCGTGCCCGGCCGGGCCGGAGCACCTGGCCCACGTGCTGTTCACCTCCGGCTCCACCGGGCGGCCCAAGGGGGTGCTGACCACCCACCGCAACCTGGCCGAGTTCGTGACCGGGTGCGCGGCGGTGGCCGGGGCCGACGCCGGCACCCGGTCGTTCGGGTTCGCCTCGCTCGGGTTCGACGCCACCTCGATGGACCTGTACGTGCCGCTGGCCGTCGGCGGTGCGGTGCAGCTGGCCACGGACGCGGACCGGGCCGACCCGACCCGGCTGCGGCGCTTCCTGGTCGAGCACGACGTGAACTGGGGCTTTGTCACGCCGGCGGTGCTGGCGCTGCTCGACCCGGACGAGCTGCCGGGCTGGCGGACGGTGCTCTGCGGCGGGGAGGCCGTGCCGACCGAGCTGATCGCGGCCTGGAGCCGGCCGCCGCGCCGGTTCCTGCACGCCTACGGCCCGACCGAGACGACCGTGCTGGCGCTGGCCGAGGAGGTCCGCGGGCCGGTGCCGCCGGGGGAGCCGGTCCCGCTCGGGCGGCCGCTGCCGCACCACCGGGCGTACGTGGTGGACGAGCACATGGTCCCCGCGGCCGAGGGCGAGCTGGTGCTGGGCGGGCCGGGGCTGGCCCGCGGCTACCTGGGCAGCCCGGGGCTGACGGCGGAGCGGTTCGTGCCGGACCCGTTCTCGGGCGAGCCGGGCGCGCGACTCTACCGGACCGGGGACCTGGTCCGGACGACCGCGGACGGGCGGATCGTCTTCGTCGGGCGGCGGGACGGGCAGGTCAAGATCCGCGGTCAGCGGATCGAGGTGGGCGAGGTCGAGGCGGCGCTGCGGGCGGTGCCGGGGGTCGGGCAGGCCGTGGTCGAGGCGGTCGACGGGGCGGGCGGGCTGAAGCTGGTCGCGTTCGTGACGCCGCTGGACGCGCCCGGTCGCGACGTGCTGCTCCGGCAGGCCGGGGACCGGCTCACGCCGGCGATGGTGCCGGCCCGGGTGGTCCCGCTCGCGAGCCTGCCCCGGACCGGCTCCGACAAGATCGATCGCGGCCGCCTGCGCGCGCTGGCGGCCGCACACGAGGCACCATCGGACGCGCGGCCGCGGACGGCGGCGGAGGACGTCGTCGCCTCCTGCTGGCTGCGGGTGCTGGGGGCCGCGCCGGAGGGTGACTTCTTCGCGTCCGGGGGCAACTCGATCGCCGCGATGCGGCTGGTCGCGGCGCTGCGGGACGAGCTGGTCCGGGACGTCTCGGTCGAGGACGTCTTCGCCGGGCGTACGGCCGGGGGGATCGCGGCCCGGGTGGCGGCGAGCGCGCCGCTGGCGGAGGCCGAGCTGCGGCGCGGCAACCCGCCCGCGCTGTCCTCGCCGCAGCGGCGGCTGTGGTTCCTGGACCAGCTCGCCCCGGACGCCGCGCCGTACAACATCGCGCTGGCGCAGCGGCTGGCCGGACCGCTGGACCCGGACCGGCTGCGAGCGGCGCTGACCGCCGTCGCCGTTCGGCACGACGTCCTGCGCTGGCGCATCGTGGCCGACGACGGGGTCCCGCGCGCGGTCCGGGACGAGCCCGGCGACGTACCGCTGCCGGTCGTCGAGCCGCGGGACAAGACCGACCTGCGCGAGCGGCTCGCCGCCGCCGCCGCCGGCCCGCTGGACCTGGGCCGCGGCCCGGGTTGGCGCGCCACCCTCTACCGGCTCGGCCCGGACGACCACGTGCTCGGGTTGACGCTGCACCACGCCGTCTTCGACGGCTGGTCCCAGGACGTGCTGTTCCGCGACCTCGCCACGGCGTACGCGGGAGAGCTGCCGCGGGCACCCGTCTCGTACGGGGACTACGCCGCCTGGCGGGCCGAGCGCGACCGGCAGCGGGAGCGAGCCGACCTGGCCTGGTGGGTGAACCACCTGACCGGCGCGCCGATGGTGCTGGACCTGCCCCGGGACCGGCCCCGGCCGGCGGTGCCGGAGCATCGCGGGGTCCAGCTGTCGGCCGCCTTCCCACCCGTGGCCGAGGCGGCGATCCGGGCCCTGGCCGCCAATGTCGGCACCACCCCGGCCGGCGTGCTGCTGGCCGGGCTGGGCGAGCTGCTGCGCCGGCTCACCGGCCGGGACGACCACGTGGTCGCGACCGTGGTCGCGGACCGCCGGCTGGCCGCGTTCGACGACCTGGTCGGCATGTTCGTGGACATCGTGCCGGTGCGGCTGACGGGCCGAGAAACCTTCGAGGAGCGGGTCGGCAGCGCCGGCGGCGAGCTGCTGGCCGCGGCCGCCCACCCGAGCGCGCCGCTGGAGCGGATCGTCGACGCGCTCGGCGTGCCCCGCGACCTGTCCCGCAACCCGCTGGTCCAGGTCCTGTTCAACGTGCTCGACTTCGCCGAGCCGCGGCTGCGTATCCCGGGCCTGACCGAGACGCCGGTCGAGGTGGACAAGCGGGGCTCACCGTTCGACCTCACGGTCTACGTGCTGGAGCGGGAGCAGCGACTGGCGGTCGACCTGCTCTATGACCCGGCCCTGTTCGACCGGACCCGGATGGAGCGGCTGCTCGCCGACTACCTGCTGCTGGTGGGAGAGCTGGCCGCGGGCGGGCCGGCGCCGTCGGTGCCCGACCCGGCCCTCACCGCGTACGCGCCGGGTGCGGACGGGGTCGCCCCGGCCCCGGCGGCCGCGCCGGTCCCGGCCGACGCGACCGGCACCGAGCAGCTCGTCGCCGCGGTCTGGGCCGAGGTCCTCGGTCGCGACGTACCGGCGACGACCGACAACTTCTTCGACGTCGGCGGCCACTCGCTCGCCTTGGCCGCCGTGCAGGCCAAGCTCACCGAGCGGCTGGGGCGGCCGGTGCCGCTGGTCGACCTGTTCCGCTACCCCAGCATCGCGGCGCTCGCGGCCCATCTGCACCGACCCGCCGGCAACCCGGAGCTGGACCGGGCGGCCGAGCGCGCGGCGACCCGCCGCAACAGAGTGGCCCGCAGACGGCCGAACCGCGCCAGCGAGATCGGATAGGAGGCCACCATGACGGCAGCACACGACGCAGGCGTGGAACCGATCGCCATCGTGGGGATGGCGGCCCGGGTCCCGGGCGCCCGCGACATCAAGGAGCTGTGGCGCAACCTGGTCGACGGCGTCGAGTCGATCGTCCCGGCCAGTCGCGAGGAGATGCTGGCCCGGGGGGCCAGCTGGAGGAGGTCGACGACCCGTCCTGGGTGCCGGCGGCCAGCATCGTCGAGGACTTCGACCGCTTCGACGCGGGCCTGTTCGGCATGACGCCGCGCGAGGCGGAGATCACCGATCCCCAGCACCGGCTGTTCCTGGAGATCTGCCACACCGCGCTGGAGGACGCCGGCTACGACCCGGCCCGCTACCCGGGGTCGGTGGGCGTGTACGGCGGGATGGGCGCCACCGCGTACCTGACCAACAACCTCATGCGCAACCAGCGGATCCAGGACTCCCAGCACGGCGGCATCGGGATGGCCACCGGCAACCAGCCGAGCTACCTGACCACCTCGGTGTCGTACCGGCTGAACCTGCGCGGGCCCAGCCTCACGGTGCAGCACGGCCTGCTCCACCTCGCCCGTGGCCATGCACCTGGCCTGCGAGGCGCTGCGCAACGGCGAGTGCGACATGGCGCTGGCCGGCGGGGTCAACCTGGAGGTCCCGCACGGCATCGGCTACTTGGGCGTGGAGGGCTTCACGTCGCCCGACGGGCACTGCCGGCCGTTCGACGCCGGGGCCAACGGCACCGTGTGGGGCAGCGGGGTCGGCGTGACCGTGCTCAAGCGGCTGGCGGACGCGATCGCCGACGGCGACACCGTGCGGGCCGTCGTGCTCGGCAACGCCATCAACAACGACGGCGCCACCAAGGTCGGCTTCTCCGCCCCGAGCGTGGCCGGGCAGGCCGAGGTGATCGCGCAGGCGGTGGCGATGGCGGGGGTCGACGCCGCGCACCGTCGGGTACGTCGAGGCGCACGGCACCGGCACCGGCCTGGGCGACCCGATCGAGATCGCCGCGCTGTCCCTGGTGTACGGCCGGGACGCCGACGAGTCGGGCTGGTGCGGCATCGGCTCGGTCAAGTCCAACATCGGCCACCTCTCCCAGGCGGCCGGCGTGGTCGCGGTGATCAAGGCCGTGCTGGCGTTGGAGCACGGGCTGATCCCGCCGACGATCAACTACGAGAAGCCCAACCCGGGCATCGACTTCGACGCGACGCCGTTCTTCCCGGCCCGCGACCCGGTGGCCTGGAAGCGGGCGGATCGGCCGCGCCGGGCCGGGGTGAGCTCATTCGGCGTCGGCGGCACCAACGTGCACCTGGTGCTGGAGGAGGCCCCGGACCGGTTCCGGGACCGGCCCGCGACCCGGCCGGCGCACCTGCTGCAGGTGTCGGCGGCGACCCCGACCGCGCTGGACGCGGCGCTGGACCGGCTGGCCGGCGCCATGGAGGCGGACGACGTCGACCTGGCCGACGTCGCCTACACGATGCGGGTCGGGCGGCGGGAGCGCCGGCACCGGGCCACCCTGGTCGCCCGGGACACGGAGCAGGCCGGGGAGGCCCTGCGGGACCGGGGCGACGTCGTCCGCGGGGACACCGCGGCGCCGGCTCCGGAGGTGGCGTTTCTCTTCCCAGGGCAGGGTGCGCAGCACCCGGGCATGGCGGCCGAGCTCTACCAGTACGAGCCGGTCTTCGCGGCCACGGTGGACGAGTGCGCCGCGCTGCTGCCGGGGGACGTCCGGGAGCTGCTCTTCGGCACCGGCCCGGACGCGGCCGCGGCGCTGCGCCGAACCGAGAGCACCCAGCCCGCGCTGTTCGTGGTCGAGTACGCGCTGGCCCGGCTCTGGCAGCACTGGGGCGTGCGGCCGGCGGCGATGATCGGCCACTCGGTCGGCGAGTACGTCGCCGCGACCGTGGCCGGAGTCTTCGCGCCGGCCGACGCGCTGCGCCTGGTCGCCGCCCGCGGCCGGCTGATGCAGTCGATGCCGCCCGGCGCCATGCTGGCCGTGCAGCAGGACGCGGCCGAGGTGGCCGGCCGGCTGCCCGCGGACGTCTCGATCGCCGCCGTGAACGGACCCGGCAGCTGCGTGGTCGCCGGCACCGCGGAGGCGGTGGCCCGGTTCGCCGGCACGCTGCGGGCCGCGGGCGTCGGGGCCAAGGCGCTGGCGACCTCGCACGCCTTCCACTCCTCGATGATGGAGCCGGTGCTGGCGGAGTTCGCCGAGCTGGTCGCGGCGGTGCCGCGCTCGGCCCCCCGGCTGCCGTTCCTGTCCGGCGTCACCGGCACCTGGATCACCGACGCGGAGGCCCAGGACCCGGGCTACTGGGCGGCCCACCTGCGCCAGCCGGTCTTGTTCGCCGACTGCGTGGCCACGCTGCTGGCCGGCGACGAGCCCAGGGCGCTGCTGGAATGCGGCCCCGGCCGGCAACTGGTCGGGCTGGCCCGCGCCGGTCGTACGGCCCTGCGGCTGCCGAGCCTGCCCGGCCCGAACGACCGCGGCGGCGACCTCGAGGTCCTGTACGCGGCGGCCGGTTCGCTGTGGACCGCGGGCGTGCCGCTGGGGGAGTCGTTCGGGGTACCCGGGCAGCGGGTGCCGCTGCCGCCCTACCCGTACGAGCGGAGCCGGCACTGGGTCGACCCGGACAGCGAGCCGGCGGACCGGCCGGTCCGGGCGGCCGGACCGCGGGCGCTGCCGGACTGGTTCGCGGTGCCGACCTGGCAGCAGGCCGAGCCGGACCGGCGGCGGGAGCCGTTCGAGTCCTGCCTGGCCATGGTCCCGGCCGACGACGACGGGCTGCTGGCCGACCTGCGGGCTGCCGGGATCCGGGCCGTGGAGGTCCGCCCCGGGCCCGGGTTCGCGGTGACCGGCAGCGGGTTCGCCATGCGGCCGGGCAGCCGGGAGGACGCCGACCTGCTCGTGGCCGCGCTCGGCGCCGACCTGCCGGACCGGATCATGCACGCCTTCGGGCTGGGCGGCGCGCCGGCCGGCCGGGACATCGACGCGGCCTGGGCCGCGCTGAACGAGGGCTTCTTCAGCGTGCTGCACCTGACCCAGGCGCTGGCCGCGGCCGGTCGGGCCGGTACCGCCCGGCTCGACCTGCTCTGCCGGGGCACCGCCGACGTGACCGGCGGCGACCTCCTGCGGCCGGAGCACGCGGCGCTGGCCGGCGCCGTCCGGGTGCTGCCGCTGGAGATCCCCGGCCTGGTGCTGCGCCGGATCGACGTCGACCCGGCCGCGCCGCGCGCCGGCGTGGTCGCCGAGCTGTCCCGACCGGCCGACGCCGCGGCCGAGGTCGCGCTGCGCGGCGGCCGCCGCTGGGTCACCTCGTACGCGCAGGTGAGCCTGCCCGAGGAGCCGTCGGCCCTGCGGGAGGAGGGGCGCTACCTGATCACCGGGGGGACCGGCGGGATCGGGATCACGCTGGCCGAGGAGCTGGCCCGGCGGGTCCGGGCCCGGCTGGTGCTGGTCAGCCGCTCGGGCCTGCCGCCCCGGGAGGAGTGGGACGCGCACCTGGCCGTCAACGGGGGCGCCGACCGGGCCGGCCGGGCCATGTTGGCAATCCAGCGGATGGAGGCGGCCGGGGGACAGGTGCTGGTGCTGGCCGCCGACGTCACCGACCCGGCCGCGCTGCGCGGGGTCCGGGAGCTGGCCGAGGCAACCTTCGGCGGGCTGGACGGGCTGGTGCACGCGGCGGGGCTGCCCGGCGGCGGGATGGCCGAAGTCAAGGACCGGGCCGCGGCCGAGGCGGTGCTGGCGCCCAAGGTGGCCGGCACGCTCGCGCTGGCCCAGGTCTTCGGCGACCTGCCGATGGACTTCGTCGCGCTGTGCTCGTCGGTGACGGCCGTGTCCGGCGACTTCGGCCAGGTCGACTACTGCGCTGCCAACAACGTCCTGGACGCGTACGCGCGGAGCCCGCACGGCTGGGTCGCCCGGGTCGTCGCCCACGACTGGGGCGGCTGGAGCGAGGTCGGCATGGCCGTCGAGGTGGCCGCGCCCGAGGCGGTCCGGTCGGCCCGCGGCCCGGTGGCCGAGCCGATCGACCACCCGGTGCTGAGCAGCCGGTCCGGGCCGGACTTCTCCGGCCTGGTGTCCGCGGGCACGCATTGGATCCTGGACGAGCACCGGATCGACGGGGTGCCGGTGGTGCCGGGCACCGCCCACTTGGAGTGCGTCCGGGCCGCGGTGGCCGCGGGCCGGCCCGGACCCGGGGTGGTGGAGCTGCGGGACGTGGCGTTCCTGGAGCCGTTCTCGGTCGAGGACGGCGCGACCGCGCAGTACCGGGTCGAGCTCGACGGCGACGACTTCGCCGTCCTGAGCCGGTCGGCCGGGGTGTCCCGCGCGCACGTCCGCGGGTCGGCCGGGTGGGTGCCGGCCACCGAACCGTCCACTGTGGACGTCGCCGGGATCGCCGCGCGGTGCCGGCCGGCCGACGAGGCCGCGCCGGACGGGCGGACCAGCCTGCTGACCTTCGGGCCGCGGTGGGACGCGCTGAGCGGCCACCACCTGGGCGCGGACGAGGAGCTGGCCGTGGTCACCGCGCCCGAGGCGGCGCTGGCCGACCTCGGCCGCTGGGGGCTGCACCCGGCCCTGCTGGACGTGGCCACCGCGTTCGGCCGCGCCCGCGGCACCGGCAGCTACCTGCCGCTGAGCTACGGGCGGGTGGTCGTGCACGCGGCGCTGCCGGCGCTGTTCTACAGCCACCTGCGGCACCGGCCGGCCACCGGCGACTCCGTGGTCGCCGCCGACCTGACGCTGTGCGACGCGACCGGCCGGGTGCTGGTCGAGATCGAGGAGTTCGTGCTGCGCCGGGTGGACGCGGAGGCGGTGTCCGAGGGACTGGCCGCCGATCCCGCCCCGCCGGGACCGTCGACGGGGATCAGCCCGGTCGACGGGGCGGAGGCGTTCGTCCGCGCGCTCGCCGCCGACCTCGGCCCGCAGGTGGTGATCAGCACCGTGCCGGTGCGGGAGCTGTTCGAGCGGCGGGTGACCGCGGCCGAGATCGTCGAGGTGGCCGAGGTCGCCCTGACCACCGAGCCGGCCGGCCTGACCGCGGGCCACGTGGCGCCCCGGACCGAGCTGGAGGCCTCGCTGGCCCGCCAGTGGGCCGAGGTCCTGGGCGTGGACGAGGTCAGCGTGGAGGAGGACTTCTTCGCCGTCGGCGGCAACTCGCTGGTCGCCATCCAGCTGATCGCCCAGATCCGGAAGGAGACGGGCGTCCGGCTGCCGATGCAGATCCTGTTCGAGCAGTCGACGGTGGCCCGGCTGGCCGCGTACATCGAAGAGCTGCGCGGTGCCGGCGCATCACAGCCGGCCGAGCCGGCACCCCAGGAGACCACTATCCCGAAGCTCGAACGCCGGGGGGAGACACCGTGACGACCGACGACCGCTACCTGATCGTGCGCAACGACGAGGACCAGTACTCGGTGTGGGCGCAGCAGCGGCCGCTGCCGGCCGGCTGGCACGACGCCGGCTTCGCCGGCAGCCGGGCCGAGTGCCTGGCCCACGTCGAGACCGTCTGGACCGACCTGCGACCCCGCAGCCTGCGCGAGGAGGCCCGGTGACCGGCACGTGGCAGTTCCCGGCGTCGTACGGGCAGGAGCGGGTGTGGCTGACCAGCCAGCTCGAGGCCGGCTCGCCGGTGTTCAACCTGCCCTGTCAGCTCCGCCCGGACGTGCCGACCCCGCCGGCGGACATGGTGGCCGCGCTGGCGGCGGTGGTGGCCCGGCACGAGGTGCTGCGGACGTCGCTGCGGCTGGACGGCGCCGCGCTGGTGCAGGTCGTGCATGCGAACGTGCCGGTGGAGGTGGAGACGTACGACCTGCGCGGGCTGCCGCCGGCCGAGCAGCAGGCGAGGACCCGCGAGATCGAGCTGGAGGTGGCCCGGCGGCCGATCCCGCTGGACCGGGCGCCGCTCTGGCACGCGGTGATGGCTGTGCTCGACGACACCGACTGGGCCGTCACGCTGGTCGTGCACCATGCCGTCTTCGACGGTGCGTCGCTGCCGGTGCTCGCGGCCGAGCTGAACGAGCTGTGCCTGGCCGCGGCCGAGCACCGCGAGCCCAAGCTGCCCGAGCTCGCCATCCAGTACGCGGACTACGCGGCCTGGCAGCGGTCCCAGGCCGCCACCGGGCACCTGGCGTACTGGCGGGAGACGCTGGCCGGGCTGCCGGTGCTGCACTCGGTGCCGACCGACCGGCCCCGGCCGCCCGAGCTGACGTACGCCGGTGACCAGGTCTCCGTCGACCTGCCGAACGGGCTGCTGGGCCGGACCACCGCGTACGGGCGGGGGCTGGCGGCGACCCCGTTCATGGTGCTGCTGGCGGCGTGGGCGGCGCTGCTGGGCCGCCGCGGCGGCCAGGACGACGTGGTCGTAGGCGTGCCCACGGCCGGGCGGGACCTGCCCGAGCTGGCCCCGCTGATCGGCATGTTCGTCAACCAGCTGGTGCTGCGGGTCGACGCGACCGGCGACCCGGCCTTCGGCGAGCTGGTGGAGCGGGTCCGGGGGACCGTGCTCGGCGCGATGGAGCACCGGCAGGTGCCGTTCCAGGCCGTCGCGGACGCGGTCGCGCCGCCGCGGCGGTCCGGCGTGCAGGCGCTGTACCAGCTGAGCTTCAACTTTCTGCTGGACACCAGCCTGGAGGGCATCCCGCACAACACCAGCCAGGACGACCTGGAGCTGGAGATCGCCACGAACGGCGGCCGGCTGCGCTACCGGACCGACCTGTTCGACCGGGCGACCGCGGAACGGCTGGTCGAGCAGTACCTGGACGTGCTGCGCGCCGGCCTCGCCGATCCCGGACTGAGACTGTCGGAGCTGGTCGCGTCGGAGGGGGTGCGGCCGGGTCCGGCCGAGCCGGTGCCAACGCCGGAGGGGCCGCCGTACGTGGCCCCGCGGACGGCGGCCGAGGAGCTGGTGGCCGACATCTTCGCCGAGCTGCTCGGCCTCGACCGGGTCGGCGTCCATCACGATTTCTTCGACCTGGGCGGCAACTCGCTGCTCGCGATCCGGGCGGTGATGCGTATCCGGGACGAGGTCGAGGTCGACATCGAGGTCCGCGGCCTGTTCGCGCACGCCACCGTGGCCGAGCTGGCCGCCGAGGTGGAACGGCTGCTGGCCGCGCAGCTGGACGAGCTCAGCGACGACGAGGTCGAACGGCAGCTCGCCGCCGGCGGAGGAGAGCGTCGATGACCGCGTCCACCACCCGGGACGCCCGGGCCGCGCTGCTGGAGCAGCGCCTGCGCCGCCGGGCCACCGCGGGCCGGCCGACCGTCCCGGTCCGGCCGGACGGGATCGACCCGCCGCTGTCGTACCAGCAGGAGCGAGTCTGGTTCATGGAGCAGTTCGCGCCCGGGACCAGCGCGTACTCGATCCCGATCCCGGTCCGGCTGCGGGGGCGGCTGGACGTCGGACTGCTCCGGCAGGCGATGGACGCGCTCCCGGTCCGGCACGAGGCGCTGCGGATGCGGTTCCCCGCCGACGAGGACGGGCGCCCGGGCGTACGGCTGGAGCCGTCGGCACCGGTGCCGCTGGAGATCGTGGACGCGGCCGACGAGGACGCCGCCCGGGCGCTGGTCGACGCGGCCGCGGCCGAGCCGTTCGACCTGGTCGACGGGCCGCTGCTGCGGGCCTTGCTGGTCCGGCTCGGCCCGGAGGACCACCTGCTCTCGATGGGCACCCACCACATCGTCGGCGACGGCTGGTCGACCGACCTGCTGCTGCGCGACCTGTCCGGCACCTACCGCGCGCTGGCCGCCGGGACTACCCCGAGGCTGCCCGCGGCCCCGGTCCGATACGGCGACTTCGCGCACTGGCAGCGGCAGACCCTGACCGGCCCGCGGCTGGACCGGGAGCTGGACCACTGGAGCGAGCACCTGCGCGGGGTGCCGCCGCTGGAGCTGCCGATCGACCGGCACCGCCCGGCCACCCAGACCTTCGACGGTGACTGGCACGTGGTCACGCTCGACCGCGAGCTCACCGACGGGATCGCCCGGCTCGGCCGCGCGCACGGGACGACCCAGTTCATGACGCTGCTGGCCGCGTACCAGGTGCTGCTGTCGCGGTACTCGGGGCAGGACGACTTCGCGGTCGGCTCGTCCTCGGCCGGGCGGCCGCTGCCCGAGCTGGAGGGTGTCGTCGGCATGTTCATCAACATGCTGCCGCTGCGGGCCCAGCTGGCCGGCGACCCGACCTTCGCCGAGCTGCTGGAGCGCACCCGGGGCACCGTGCTGGACGCGTTCGAGCACCAGGACGTGCCGTTCGAACGGCTGGTCAACGCGCTCGGTGTGCCCCGGGACGTCAGCCGGTCGCCGGTGTTCCAGGCGATGTTCGTGCTGCAGAACTACGAGATGGGCCGGTTCGTCGCCGACGACCCGGGCGAGCTGGACTTCCAATGGGTGCCGACCGAGCTGCGCTCGACCCGGTTCGACCTGGAGTTGCACGTGGTCGAGGTCCAGGCCGGGCTGCGGGCCAAGTTCGTCTACAACACCGCGCTGTTCGAGCCGGCCACCATCGCCCGGATGGGCGGGCAGCTGGCGGCGCTGCTGCGGTCGGCCGTCGCCGACCCCGGCCGTCCAGTGTCCACACTGGACATTCTCGGGCCGGACGAGCGGGCGCTGGTGCTGGACGGGTTCAACGACACCGCCGCCGACTTCCCCGCCGGCGCGACGCTGCCGGGGCTGATCCAGGAGCAGGTCGCCCGGACCCCGGACGCGGTCGCGGTCAGCCTGGACGGCCGCACCCTGACGTACGCGGAGCTGAACGCGCGGGCCAACCGGGTCGCGCACCGGCTGCGCGGGCTCGGGGTCGGCCCGGAGACGCTGGTCGGGATCTGCGCCGAGCGGTCGCCGGAGCTGGTCGTGGGCCTGCTCGGGGTGCTCAAGGCCGGCGGGGCGTACGTGCCGCTGGATCCGGACTACCCGGTCGAGCGGCTGTCGTTCATGCTGTCCGACGCGGCCGCGCCGGTCCTGCTGGTCCAGCAGAGCCTGCGTGACCTGCTGCCGGGCACGCGGATGCTGGTCCTGGACGACCCGGCCGAGTGGGAGGCCCAGCCCGGCACGGATCCGGAGCCGCTGGCCGGACCGGGCAACACCGCGTACGTCATCTACACCTCCGGCTCCACCGGCCGGCCCAAGGGCGTGGCCAACGCCCACCGGGCCGTGGTCAACCGGCTGGACTGGATGCAGCGGGCGTACGGGCTGGACGGCACGGATACGGTCCTGCAGAAGACGCCGGCCGGCTTCGACGTCTCAGTGTGGGAGTTCTTCTGGCCGCTGCTGACCGGGGCCCGGCTGGTGCTGGCCCGGCCCGGCGGGCACAAGGACGCCGGCTACCTGCGCGACGTGCTGGTGGCCGAGTCGATCACCACCGCCCACTTCGTGCCCTCGATGCTCACGGTCTTCCTGGCCGAGGACGGGATCGAGGCCTGCCGGGCGCTGCGGCTGGTGGTGTGCAGCGGCGAGGAGCTGCCGGTCGCCACCGCGCAACGGCTGACCGCGCGGCTGCCCGGGTGCGAGCTGCACAACCTCTACGGGCCGACCGAGGCCGCGATCGACGTCAGCTCCTGGCACTGCCGCCCGGTCGAGCTGGCCGGCCGGAACACGGTCCCGATCGGCGCGCCCATCCAGAACCTCCGGCTCTACGTGCTCGACCGGCACGGCGACCCAGCCCCGGTCGGCGTCCCGGGCGAGCTGCACATCGGCGGCGTCGGAGTGGCCCGCGGCTACCACCGGCGGCCGGCGCTGACCGCCGAGAAGTTCGTCCCCGACCCGTACGGGGGCGAGCCCGGGGGCCGGCTGTACCGGACCGGCGACCTGGCCCGGTGGCGTCCCGACGGCACGGTCGAGTTCCTCGGCCGGATCGACTCCCAGGTCAAGCTGCGCGGGTTGCGGATCGAGCTGGGCGAGATCGAGACGACCCTGCTGGCTCAGCCCGGGGTGGCCCAGGCCGCGGTCGTGGTCCGCGAGGACGCCCCCGGCGACCAGCGGCTGGCTGGCTACCTGGTCGCGGCGGCCGGCACCGAGCTCGACCCGGCCGCGCTGCGGACCGCGCTGAAGACGACTCTGCCCGACTACATGGTGCCGGCCGCGCTCGTGCCGCTGGACGCGCTGCCGCTGACCCCCAACGGGAAGCTCGACCGCAAGGCGCTGCCGGCCCCGGTCGCCCAGCGCGGCGCCGCCGCGCTGGCCCCGCCGTCGACGGACACCGAGCGGATGCTGGCGGCGATCTGGCAGGACGTGCTCAACCTGCCCGAGGTCGGCGTCGACGACGACTTCTTCGACCTCGGCGGCCACTCCCTGCTGGCCACCCAGACGGTGGCCCGGATCCGGCGGGAGTCCGGCGGCCGCCCGGTCGGGGTCATGGACGTCTTCGCGCACCGGACGATCCGCGAGCTGGCCGCGTTCATCGACGCGGCCGAGCCCGAAGGCCCGCGCCGGCTGCTGCACGAGCTGACCAAGCCGATCCCGGCCGGACAGCGCACGCTCAGCTACGTCTGCCTGCCGTACGGCGGCGGCAGCGCGATCGTCTACCAGCCGCTGGCCGACGCCTTGCCGGCCGGCCACTCGCTGTTCTCGGTGGCCATCCCCGGCCACGACGTCGGCCTGTCCGACGACGGCCTGCCGTTCGACGAGCTGGTCGACCGGCTGACCGCGGAGATCCTGGAGCGGGTGGACGGGCCGTTGGCCATCTACGGCCACTGCGGGGTCGGCAACGCGCTGGCCGTCGGGGTGGCCCGGGCGCTGGAGGCGGCCGGCCGGGAGCTGGAGGTCGTCTACATCGCCGCGATCTTTCCGTTCGCCCGGCTCAAGGGCGTGGTCGGGTCGGTCCGGGCGCAGTTCGAGCGCTGGCGCAGCAACCAGTCGTACGCGGACTGGCTGAAGGGCATGGGGGTCGACATCCGGGAGCTGGATCCGGAGCAGGCCGACCGGATCATCAGCACCATGCGGGCGGACAGCGAGGCCGCCGAGGACTACTTCAGCGCGCTGCTGGACCAGCGGCCGGAGAAGCTGCGGGCCCCGATCGTCTCGATCGTCGGCTCCGCCGACCCGGTCACCGACTACTACGCCGAGCGCTACCTGGAGTGGCAGTTCCTCAGCGACACCGTCGGGCTGGTGGTGCTGGACGAGGCCGGGCACTTCTTCCTGCGCTACCGGGCCGAGGAGCTCGCCCAGATCGTCACGACCGTGCACCCGTCGCTCGGTGGTCCGCCGCCGGTCGCGCCGGACGGCGGCTGGTTCGTGCAGGGCACCGCGCGGGCCGGCGCCACCCGCGGTGGCGCCGGCGGTCCGGCCGAGCATGGCCCGGTTCGTCGGCGTCACCGCCGGCCAGCTGGTGTCGACCACGGGCTCGGCCCTGACCGCGTTCGCGGTCCCGATCTACCTCTACACCCGGACCGGCTCGGTGGCCGACCTCGGCCTGCTCTGGGCCCTGGCCCTGCTGTGCGGGGTGCTCACGCTGCCGGTGGCCGGGGCCGTGGTCGACCGGGTCGACCGGCGCCGGGTCATGATCGCGGCCAGCCTGGCCGGGGCGGCGGTCCAGCTCGCGCTGGCCCTGCTGCTGTGGTCCGGCCACCTCGAGGTCTGGTACGTCTACCTGCTGCTGCCGCTGGGGTCGGTGGCCAACTCGGTGCAGCGGCTGGCGTACCAGTCGGCGATTCCCCAGCTGGTGCCGAAGCAGTTCCTCGGGCACGCGATGGGGCTGGCCCAGCTCAGCAACGGCTCGGCCCTGCTGCTGATGCCGCTCATCGCGGCCGGGCTGCTGGCAGCGATCCACCTCACCGGCATCCTGATCCTGGACGTGGTCAGCTACGCCTTCGCCGTGCTCGGGCTGCTGCTGGTGCGGTTCCCCGACCTGCTGGGCTGGCGGCCGCGGGAGCCGGTCGTCACCGCGATCGCCAACGGGCTGCGCTTCTCCTGGCGGCACCGGGGCTTCCGGGCGATGCTGCTCTACTTCGCGGTGTCCAACGTGTTCCTGGCCCCGGCGCTGGTGCTGTCGACGCCGCTGGTGCTGGCCTTCGGCGACGTCGGCGACCTGGCCCGGGTGGCGCTGGCCGAGGCCGTGGGCGCGGTCGGCGGCGCCAGCCTGATGGCGGTCTGGGGCGGCCCGCGCCGGCGCCGGATGATCGGCGTGCTGGTGGCCAACTTCGGCATCGCCGCCGGCTGCCTGATCACCGGGCTGCGCCCGTCGCTGCTGGTGGTCGCGGCCGGCACGTTCGTGATGGCGGCGGCGATGACGCTGGCCCAGGGCATCTACGCGACGCTGGTCCAGGTCAAGGTGCCGCAGCGGTTCCACGGCCGGGTGTTCTCGCTCAACCAGGCCATCGCCTGGTCCACGCTGCCGGTCGGGTTCGCGCTGCTCGGCCCGTGGGCGGTGTCGCTGTTCGAGCCGCTGCTGGCCCCGGACGGGGCGCTGGCCGGGTCGGTCGGCGCGGTGATCGGCACCGGACCCGGCCGCGGCACTGGGTTCGCGTTCGTGGTCTTCGCGGTCCTGATGGGGATCGTCACGGCCTGCATGTTCGGCATCCGGCTGCTGCGCCGGTTCGACACCGAGGTGCCCGACTCGCTGCCCGACGACCTGGTCGGGGCGCAGGAGCGGGGGCGCCGGCTGGCTGAGAGGGAGCAGGTGGCGGCGTGAGCGAGTGGGACCGCACGATCGTGCTGATCCGCAACGCCGAGGCCCGCTGGGTCCCGCTGTTCGCCGAGCAGATCCGGCTGGCCGGGCTGCGCTGCGTGGCGCTGACCCCGGCGCTGTCCGACGTCGAGCGGGTCGAGCTGGCCGGCCTGGTCGACGAGATCGTGGTCGTCGAGGACGCGTACGACCCGGACGGGCTGGC
This sequence comes from uncultured Actinomycetota bacterium, assembly GCA_963803135.1. Taxonomy (GTDB): domain Bacteria; phylum Actinomycetota; class Actinomycetes; order Mycobacteriales; family CADCTP01; genus CADCTP01. The sequence continues at coordinate 37,062 of CAWDLH010000004.1, forward strand.
GGCGACGGTCCGGTCGCTGACCGGGGGCGCGGCGCCGGCCGGGGTGCTGACCGGCACCGACGAGACCATGCTGGTCGCGGCCCGGACGGCCGCGCTGCTCGGTATCTCGCGGGTGCCCTACGGGGCGATCGAGCTGGCCCGGAACAAGTACGCGGCCCGGGTCGCGCTGGCCGCGGCCGGGCTGCCGGTGCCGCGGTTTGCGCTGCTGCGCTCGGCCATGTCCGCGCCGGAGGTCGCCGACGCGGTCGGCCTGCCCGCGGTCGTCAAGCCGGTCAACGGGACCGGCAGCAATCTGGTCCGGCTGGTCCGGACGGTGGACGAGCTGTCGGCCGCGTACGAGCTGCTGGCCGAGCGGCTGCCGCACGCCCGCGGCGGCATGTACGGGCAGCCCGTACCGGGGCCGGACGGGTCGGTCCTCGACCCGCGGCGCGAGTTCCTGGTCGAGAGCTGCCTGCAGGGCCGGGAGTACTGCCTGGACGTCGTGGTCCGGGACGGCGAGGTCGACCAGCTGGCCCTTGTGGACAAGCCGCTGATGGACGACCGGTTCTTCGAGCAGGCGTTCGTGTCGCCGCCGTTCGACCTGGCGCCGGAGCGGGAGGCCGCGATCCGGGCCGCCGTCGTCGGCGCGGTGCGGGCGCTGGGGCTGGACGACACCGTCGCCCACGTCGAGCTCATCGACGACCACGAGCGCGGGCCGACGATCGTGGAGGTCAACGCCGGCCGGCCCGGCGGCCACCTGCTCAGCCTGCTCAACCGGCTGCGGACCGGGGTCAACCTGTTCGGCGAGTGCGTCGCCGCTGCGGCCGGGCTGCCCCGCCCGGCCCGGGAGGAGGTGAAGCTGACCATCCCGCTCGGCAAGCTCATCGTGTACGCCGCCGGGCGCGGGCGGCTGGTCGCCGTGCACGGGCTCGACGCGGTCGCGGGGATCCCGGAGGTGATCGAGGTGGTGCCGGCGGTCCGGCCGGGCGACCTGATCACCGACGAGTACGAGATCTGCGCGGTGAACCTGCTCGTCGCCGGGTTCTTCGATGTCGACGATCTGCTGGCGCTCTATTGCGAGGTCAGCGCGATGATCACGCTGGAACTCGAACCGGCCCCCGTCCTCTCGGCCGTGGCGCAGCCGTCATGACCGGCGTCCCGACCTTCGCCGTCGTCCCCGGGGTCCAGGTGCAGCGCATCCTGGACGGCCGGGAGAAGACCGTGCTGGAGCTGGTCGAGGCGGCCTACCGGGCCCACGGCGCCGGCCGGACGGTCAACCCGCCGTCCTATTTCCTGCGGTTCCCGGACCGTCCGTCGGCCCGGATCATCGCGCTGCCGGCCTCGCTCGGCGCCGGGTCGGGCGCCGGGTCGGGCGTCGACGGGATCAAGTGGATCTCCAGCTTCCCCGACAACGTGGCCTCCGGGCTGCCGCGGGCCTCGGCCGTGCTGGTGCTCAACGACCCGGCCACCGGCTACCCGCTGGCCGTCCTGGAGAGCTCGGTGATCAACGCCTCCCGCACGGCCGGATCGGCGGCGCTGGCCGCCGACCGGCTCAGCCAGGGCCGGGTGCGGCCGCGGCGGCTGGGCATCGTCGGGGCCGGGCTGATCGCCCGATACATCCACACCTACCTGGTCCGTACGGGCTGGTCCTTCGACGCGGTCGGCGTGCACGACCGGTCGGCCGCGTCGGCGGCCGGGTTCGCCGGCTATCTGGCGCGGTCCGGAGCCACCGGCAACACCACGTACGAGGATCCGCTGGCGCTGATCCGGGCCAGCGACCTGGTCGTGTTCGCGACCACCGCCGCCACCCCGCACATCACCGACCCGGCCGCGTTCGCGCACAACCCGCTGGTGCTGCACGTCTCGCTGCGCGACCTGGCCCCGGAGATCCTGCTCGGTGCGACCAACATCGTCGATGACGTCGAGCACTGCCTGAAGGCCGACACGTCGCCGCACCTGGCCGAGCAGCTGGTCGGCCACCGGCGGTTCGTGGCCGGCACGCTGGACGACGTGCTGGCCGGGCGGGTCCGGCCCGAGCCCGGCCGCCCGGTGATCTTCTCGCCGTTCGGCCTCGGCGTGCTCGACCTGGCCGTCGGCAAGTACGTCTACGACCAGGCCCGGGCGGCCGGCGAGCTCGGTGTCGTGGACGGTTTCTTCTCCGAGCTGGGGCGGCACGGCTGAGCCGGCCGTCCCCCGCTCGCATCCGACTGGCCGGAGGCACCGTGCCGATCATCAGCTCCCCTGACGAGTTCAACGTGGACGACCTCTACGTCGACCTCTGGAGCACGTACCAGCGCCGGCTCTACCTGAAATGCGAGGGCTTCAACTTTGCCGGCTCCATCAAGCTCAAGGCGGCGACCGAGATGCTGGCCGCGGCCGAGCGCACCGGCCGGGTCCTCCCGGGCTCGATCCTGGTCGAGTCGTCATCTGGGAACTTCGGGGTCGCGATGGCGGTGCTGGCGGCCAGCCGAGGGCTGCGGTTCCTCTGCGTCACCGATCCCCGCAGCAACGTGGCGACCCGGCAGCTGATCGAGGCTCTCGGCGGTCGGGTGCACGTGGTGTCGGACGTGGACCGGACCGGCGGCTTCCTGGCGGCGCGCATTGCATACGTCCGGGAGCTGTGTGCGGGCGACGGCCGCTACGTCTGGCTCAACCAGTACGCGAACCCCGACAACTGGCTCGCCCACTACCGGTCGACGGCGCCGGCCATCCGGCGGCAGTTCCCGGACCTGGACGTGCTTTTCGTCGGTGCCGGTACGACCGGGACGGTGATGGGCTGCGCGCGATACTTCCGCGAGGTGCAGCCGCGGACCCGGGTCGTCGCGGTCGACGCGGTCGGCTCGGTCACCTTCGCCGGCTCACCGCCGGGGCTGCGGATGATCCCGGGGCTGGGCACCGGGGTGCGGCCGCAGCTGGTGGACGAGCGCTACCTGCACGACGTCGTGCACGTGCCCGAGGCCGACACCGTGCGGGCCTGCCACACGCTGGCCGCGCGCGGGTTCGTCTTCGGCGGCTCGACCGGGACGGTGGTCAGCGGCGCGCTGGGCTGGCTGGCCGAGCACGCCACACCCGACACGACGGCGGTGGCGATCGCACCGGACCTGGGCGAGCGCTACCTCGACACCCTCTACGACCCGGACTGGCTGCGGGCGACGTACGGGGACGTGCCGCGGGCGTCAGAGACGGTGGCCGGGTAGCTCGAGCGGGCTGCCCATCGCGACGACCACCTCGCGCCGGCCGTCGTACGCCTCCCGGCTGTGCGCCATCCGGAGGTTGTCGACCAGCAGGACGTCCCCGTCCTGCCAGGGCTCGCGGACGGTCAGCTTTTCGTACCGGTCGAGGATCGTGTCGACGACGGCCTGGCCCACCGGATCGCCGTCGCCGAAGGAGGTGTTGAAGGGCAGCCGGTCGCGGCCGAAGACCTCGGTCAGGAACCGCCGCAGCTCCGGCGCCATCGTCCACTCGTTGAGGAAGGCGATCTGGTTGAACCAGACCCGCCGGTCCTGGTGGGTGACGACGCCGGTCCGGCGCTGCCGGGTGACCAGCTCGCCCCGGCCGCCCCACTCGAACCCGATCCCGTTGTGCCGGCCGTAGGCTTCGGCCTCGGCCCGGTCGTCGGTGCCGAAGGCGGCCTGCCAGCGCATCCCGACGTCGCCGTTGTACGCCCGGCGCAGCTGCCAGCCCTCCCGGACGACCCGGTCGACCAGGTCGTCCGGGAGGGCGCGGAGCATCGCGGCGCCGTCGGCGAGCGCGGTCGCGCCGCCCTGCCGGGGCGCGGTCAGGCAGCCGAACAGCAGCAGGCACGGCACCGCGACGGTGTAGCTCAGCTCGTGGTGCATGCACATCGGGTCGACGCTGGGCCACTCTGCCGAGGAGTAGAGCCCGGGGCCGTGCCGGTGCCGGGTGGCGAAGCCCTCGCGCTCCTCGACCGGGTCGCCGACCAGGTGCCGGCTGACCGCGCCGACGTCATCGACGGTGGCGACTCGCAGGCCGCGGACGAGGACGGCGCCGTGCTCGGCGACGATCGCGTGCAGGTCGTCCCGATGCTCGGCCGCCCACTCCGCCGCCGCGCCGGCCCGCCGGGTCGCCGTCACGATCACCGTCGCCGGCGGCGCCTTCGCGACCGGCGCCACGACCGGCGCCACGACCGGCGCCACGACCGGCTTTGCGGCCGGCTCCGCACCGGGCGTCGCAGGGGTCGGTGTCGCGGTCGGTGTCGCGGCACGCGGGAGGACCGGGATCGTCGTCGGCGGCAGGCCAGTGTCCACTGTGGACTCGAGGCGGGTGGCGAGGTCGGACAGGACGGGGTGCTCGGCCAGCTCGGCCAGGCTGACGGCCTGGTCCAGCGCCGCCACCAGCCGTACGGCCGACAGCGACGTGCCTCCCAGGGCGAAGAAGTCGTCGTCCCGGCCGATCGACCCGGCCGGCAGGCCGAGCGTCTGCGCCCATAGACCGGCCAGCCGGCGCTCGGCCGGCGTCCGCGGGCCGGGGCGGGCCGGCCCGGTCCGGCGCAGCTCGTCCGCCTGCCGGGTCAGCGCCGTCTTGTCGATCTTCCCGTTGCCGGTCAGCGGCAGCGCCGGCAGCTGGTGGGCCGAGGTCGGCACCATGTAGTCGGGCAGCGTCTCCGCCAGCGCTTCGAGCACGGCCCCGGCCGGCAACGTCCCGGCGGCGCTGTAGAACGCCACGAGGTGCCGCGCACCCCCCGGCACCTCCTCGATCACCACCGCGGCGTCCTTGACGCCCGGCACCCGGAGCAGCTGATTCTCGATCTCGCCGATCTCGATCCGGAACCCGCGAATCTTGACCTGTGCGTCCCGCCGGCCCAGGAACTCCAGCTTCCCGTCCGGCCGCCACCGGCCGACGTCGCCGGAGCGGTAGAGCCGCAGGCCCGGCCGCAGCGGGTCGCCCTGGAAGGCGGCCCGGGTCCGCTCCGGATCGTTGAGGTAGCCCAGGCCGACGCAGATACCGGAGAAGACGATCTCGCCGGGCGCGCCGAGCGGCACCGGCCGCAGGTCCTCGTCCACGACCGACACGACGACGTTGGCGACCGGCGCCCCCAGCGGGACCTGCGTCCCGGCCGGAGCCCGGTCCAGGACCTCGTGGTTGGTGTCGTCGCTGGTTTCGGTCAGCCCGTACGCGTTGAGGATGCGGATGCCCGGATAGGCCGCGAACCAGCGGACCAGCAGCTCCCGCTTCAGCGGCTCACCGGTGGCCGAGACGAACCGCAGGTCGGGCAGCTCCCGCGGTCGCTCCTCCAGGTGCGACAGCACCATCTCCAGGTACGACGGGACCACCTGGACCACGTCGACCCGCCCGTCGACCAGCGTGTCCACGAATCGGCGGGCGTCGAGGACGACCTCCTGCGGCACGATCAGCGTGCGGGCGCCGACGACGAGCCCGGCGATCAGCTGCCACAGGGAGATGTCGAAGCACTGCGGCGCGGTCTGGGCGACGGTCCGGCCCGGTCCGATGCCGAGATCGTCGATCTTGGCGTACAGGTGGTTGACCAGGCCGAGGTGACCACAGACGGCGCCCTTCGGCTCGCCGGTCGAGCCCGAGGTGAAGTAGACGTAGGCCGGCTGGTCGGCGCCGACCGGGACGCGCGGGTCGGTGTCCGCACCGTCGAGCGCGCCGACCTCGAGCGCCTCGACCGGCGCCCCGGCCAGATCCAGGTTGGCGCGGCCGCCGGGCTCGGTCAGCGCCACCCGGCAGTCGGCCCGGCGCAGCATCGTGGCCATCCGCTCGGGCGGGAAGTGCGGCTCGATCGGCAGGTAGACCCCGCCGGCCTTGAACACCGCCAGCACCGCGGCCAGCCAGTCCAGGTTCCGCTCGGTGACCACGGCGACGGTCGCGCCGGCGGTCGTCCCGCGGGCCAGCAGCGTGTGCGCGATCCGGTTGGCCCGCCGGTTGAGCTCCCCGTACGTCAGTGTGTCCGGGCCGAGCACGGCGGCCACGGCGTCGGGGTGCTCGCGGACCTGCTCCTCGAACAGCTCGTGCGCGCATCGGTCGGGCAGCTCCCGGTGCCGGTAGCCGATCCCGCTGAGCTGCTGGGCCAGCTCCTGCTCGGACAGCAGCTGGGCCTGGTGGTGCGGCGCGTCCGGCTCGGCCCCAGCGTGCCGCAACGCGGCCCGGTGGTAGCCCGCGATCCGCGCGGCCCGGGCCGGGTCCAGCCGATCCGGCCGGTACGCGAGCCGGATCCGGTCACCCGCCAGCTCGACCGCGTAGTCGACGGTGCCGGGCCAGGCCCCGCTGCCGACCATGGTGCGCGGCTCGCGGGCGGCGGCCGTACGCCCGCCCGCGACCAGCTCGCGCCAGGATCCGTCTCCGACCGGGACCCGGCAGGCCGACGTCCCGGTCCGCACGCCGATCTCGCTCTCCCCGGTCAGCACGCTCTGAACCGCGGCGTGCACGGCCAGCAACACGTCCTCGGGGGACCCCAGCTGTCGCAGCCCGTCCAGCACACCGGACCCGAGCGGCACCAGGTGCTCCGCCGGCGGAACCGACTCCACTCCGCCCCCTTTGCTGCTGTACGACGTCGTCCGATAGCATACCGAGCCCACCGCCCCGTTCGACCGGAGTGGGCCGGTTTCGGCGGCGGCGACCAGGTGCACGCTGCCGTCGTCTCCTTCGCGCTGCTGGCCGACGCTACCCGGGTCCGGATGCTGTGGGAGTTGCGCGAGGGCGAGCAGGATGTCTCCACCGTGGCCGGGGCCGCGGGCTGCCGGCCCACGGTCGCTAGCCAGCATGGTCCAAGCTGCGTTTCGTGTTCACTACCGGCTGCGTGGCGGCCACGCCCGGAACCTGCTCGACGAGGCGCTCTTCCACGCTGACCACCAGGTCAGCGGCCAACCGGTCCACGACTAGCCGCCTTTCCCGGATCCGGAGTTCGAGGCCGCGGAACCAGTGGCGCGCGTCTGAGGTCTTCTTGCGGTTGGCCTTCGAGTCAAGTCCTGACCACGGAACCTCGTCCTGCTCGGGGACGGCGCCGTCGGCCTGCTCGGCGTGCTCGCCGCCCACCGGTTCGGCGCCAACCGGATCATCGCCATGAGCCGGCACGAAACCCGGCAGAAGCTCGCCCTCGGCTTCGGCGCCACCGACCTCGTCACCGAACGCGGCGACGACGGCGTGGCCGCCGTGCTGGATCTCACCGGCGGCGTCGGCGCCGACGCGGTCCTCGAATGCGTCGGCACCGCCGAGTCCATGAGCCAGGCTCTGCGCTCCGCCCGGCCCGGCGGAGGCGTCGGCGTGGTCGGCGTCCCGCACGGCGTCAGCATCGACGGGGAGCAGCTGTTCTACTCCCACCTCAACGTCCAGGGCGGTCCCGGCGCCCGTACGGCGATTCCTGCCCGAGCTCATCGACATCGTCCTGACCCGGCAGTTCGACCCCGGTGTGGTCTTCGACCTCACCCTTCCGCTGGACCGGACAGCCGACGGGTACGCCGCCATGGACGAACGCCGCGCCATCAAGTCCCTCCTGCAGCCCTGATCGAGGAGAACCGCAATGCACATACGCACGCTCGGCCGCGACCTCGAGGTCTCCGCCTTCGGGCTCGGCTGCATGGGCATGAGCCAGAGCTACGGCCCCAACCCGGGCGACCGGCAGGACATGATCGGGCTGATCAGGGCCGCGGTAGAGCGGGGCGTGACGTTCTTCGACACCGCCGAGGTGTACGGGCCGTTCGTCAACGAGGAGCTCGTCGGCGAGGCCCTCGCGCCGATCCGGGACCGGGTCGTGATCGCGACCAAGTTCGGGTTCGACTTCGACGCCGACGGCAAGCAGACCGGGCTGACCAGTCGGCCGGAGCACATCCGGCAGGCCGCCGACGGCTCGCTGCGCCGGCTCGGCGTCGACACGATCGACCTGTACTACCAGCACCGTGTCGACCCGTCCGTACCGATCGAGGACGTCGCCGGCGCGGTCAAGGAGCTGATCGAGGCCGGGAAGGTGCGGCACTTCGGCCTGTCCGAAGCCGCCGCCGGCACGATCCGCCGCGCCCACGCCGTGCAGCCGGTGACCGCGGTGCAGAGCGAATACTCGTTGTGGTGGCGGCGACCCGAGGAGGAAGTGCTGCCGACGCTGGCCGAGCTCGGGATCGGGTTCGTCCCGTTCAGCCCGCTGGGCAAGGGATTCCTCACCGGCACTGTCGACCAGAGCGGCGGGCCGATGTGATTGGTCGTTTGTGGATGGTGGGGAGATCCGGGTGTGCCGGTTCGGCCGGTCTGTCCGGCTGTCCACTGTGGTCTCCGGTTGGGCGCCTTCGGCGCGGGTGGTCAGGCGGCGGTCGGGAGGGGGTCGTGTAGGGCGTGGGGTGAACAGTTGCTCGAGGGCGGGTTGCCAGGGCCAGTCGGTCGGCAGGTGCAGCCGCAGGCGGTTGGCGGAGCGGGCGATCCGGGCCGGGGTGTGAATCAGTTGGGCGCGAATGGTGCCGGTGCGGGCTCGGGCATGGCGGGCGGAGGCCAGCGCACCGGCGGCGCGGGTGAGGTTGTGGGCGATTGCCGCGCAGACCAGCCAGGCGGCGTTCGCGGTGAATCTCCCGGACGGCAGGTGCGCCAGCGCGGAGTCCTTCAGGTCGGCGATGACCTGCTCGATGATGGCGTGGTCGCGGTGGGTGGCCTCGGCGGCCAGCATCGGTTCGGGGCTGTCGGTGAACACGGCGTGGTAGCGGTAGACGGCGAACATCTGCGCCTGCCCGGCTGGGACGGTCGCGGGGTTGAGCCGGCGGACCCGCCGCACGATCAGCCGTGCGGTGACGTGCTCGGCCTGGCGGCGGCCGGTGAACGCGGTGAACGGCGACCTCGGCGACCTCGGCGTCGGAGATCCACCGCTGTTGTCGTCATCGAAGACCGCGTTCGGGATAGTGGATCGGGGTCCAGGCTTGCTCGCCGATGGTGGCGATCGCGGTGACTCACGGTCGGTGTGTGCCGGGCGGTGACGGAGAACCGGGCCCCGGCCCGGCGGGCGGCGGCGATGATGTCGTGGCTGTAGTAGGCCGAGTCCGCGCGCACGATCAGCAGGCCGCCGGCGCCGGCGGCGCGGGCGCAGGCCAGCGCGTCGGCGAGCAGCTTGCCCGCGCCGCGGACGGAGTTCGTCGATCCCTTCCGCAGTCTGGTGGCGGCGATCACCGGCGCGGACAGCGGTGTGCAGACCGTGGCGAGCAGCGCGTTCAGCCCGTTGACGCCGGTGTAGCCGCGGCCGGCGCCCTGCTTGGCGTAGCCGTAGGTCGCCTTCACGGTGTCATCGACGTCGACGAACGCCACCTGCTCGGCGCCGGGCAGCAGCGGGGTCGCCGCGGCCAACCGGGCCAACAACCGCCAGCTGACCGCATCGAGCTGGCGGACGTGACCGAAGGTGAAACACCGCAGGAACGTCCCCAGCGTCGACGGCGCGCGGACGTCGTCGAACAGCCGGCCCATCCCGCCGTGCCGCAGCAGTCCCATGTCCTCGATCGAGTCCGCGCCGGCGACCATCCCCGCCACCAGTGCGACGACCTTCGCGGCGGCGTTCGCGCCGCCCTTGGCGGTGATCCGGACCCGGTCGGCGATCAGCCCGCCGAGCCCGCAGCGGGCAGCCAGCGCCAGCACCGCGGCCAACCCAGCACACGACGCGAGATTCGGATCATCGAACCGCACCGACACCGCGCGGCGAACATGAGACAGTCGCATCCAGCGGATGCCCTTCTGCGGGAACTGTTGTGACCTTCGACAAGCCACATCGTCCCTGCTCAGAAGGGCATCCGTACGTCACGACCCGCCATCACCGGCGCACTTCCGCGGTGGATCCAGGCTCAGGCCTCGGCGATGCTCGCGGTCGACTTCTTCTGCGTCGAGACCGTCACGCTGCGACGGCTCTACGTGTTCTTTGTCCTTG
>CAWDLH010000005.1:0-25656 GCA_963803135.1 uncultured Actinomycetota bacterium
CAGCTGCTCGCCGGTCTGCCCGGTAAGCAGGTAGGCCTGCAGGACCCGGCGCACAGCGGGTTCGTCGACCAGGCGGGGTCTGCGAACCGGCGGTCGCGCTTGGACGGGCCGACGGTCGACGTGCCGGCCGCGATGCCCGTCATCTCGGCGGCGAGGCTGCCGAGCCGCCGGCCGGTCGACCGCGGGTGGCTGGCGAGCCGGGCGGCGAAGTTGACCGTGGACCGGTCGGGAGTGAACCACCGCGGGCGGCCCAGTGCCGCGTCGACGAGCAGCGCGTCGAGCCCGGCGACCTGGTCGGCGGACTCGTCCGGCGGGCCCGCGGGAGTCGGTGTGATCGTCATCTTTGTTTCCAGTGGCTTGTGTGCAGGTGGCTTCGTGTCGGTTAGCGGTCGAGGTGGCTGTGTCGGTGGCCGGCTCCGAGCCGATGGGAAGGAGCCGGCCGCTGCCGGGATGGCGGCGCGGGTCAGGCCGCGGCGGGGGTCAGCCACGGGCGGTCTTGCCGGCGCGGCGGACCTGGGCGCCGAGGGTGATCGTGGAGAGGCCGTAGACGATGCTGAACAGCCCGAACGCGGTGGCCAGGGTGAGCGCGCCGATGTCCGGCCGGATCGCCAGCACCACGCCGAGCGCGACCGACAGCACGCCGGTGAGCGCCCGAGGCGCGTTCGCCAGCCTGTTCGCCGCTCCGGAACGCCATCGCGACCTCGACGGCCCCGGTGACAAACGCCCATGCAGCGATCCAGATAGTGAGGACGAGCGCGGTGATGCCCGGCCAGACCAGCGCGGTGACGCCGGCGGCCGTCGAGAGCAGGGCCAGCAGCAGGTAGCCGGGCACCGGCCCGGGCGGTCACTGCTGAACGCCCGCGCCCCGTCGGCGAACGCGGCCAGGAATGCGTACGCCGCGAACACGATCACCAGCGCGCCGACGGTGATGCCCGGCCAGGTGACCGACACCACGCCGATCGCCACCGCGAGCAGCCCTCGCCACAGCAGCGCCGACGAGAGGGACTTGAAGATGGAGTGCTCCTCTTGAGATGGAGTCCACGACCGGATCGACCGAAGACCGTCGGTGGACGAGCGGACGGTCATCGGGGAGTGCGACAACGGCCGGCGGCCACGACGCAGACCGACCGGTGCGAACCGTCGATCCGGGTCGCCGGACGTTCTGATCGTTCAAGCGGTTCTGATGACATCATCATCTATACGCCCTGTCAATATGGTCAAGGCTGATAGCTGCATCACTTTGCTTCCGGCAGCTGGCTGTGCGCGATGCGGGCGGCCTCGTCCGCGGGGACGCCCAGCATGCGCAGCAGGTTGGCTGCGAGCTCGTCGGCAGCTCGGTCGATGGCGGCGGGCGTGCTGTCGAGCGATGCCATGTGCAGCACCCCGAGCAGGGCGCCGGCGACGCAGGCGAGCGCGAACGTCCACGTCGTCGGCGGTGAACCGTCCTGTCGCCGGGGCGTCCTGCAGGTCCCGCCGCGCCCGCGGGGAGAGCCCGCGCGGAGCCGCGACCAGGTCGTAGCCGATGCGGCGGAAGATCCTGGCCAGCTGGGGCTGCGTCTTCGGCAGGCGCGCGGTCATGCGTACGGCGGCCGCGAACACCTCGGCTGGGTCGGCGATGCCGGCCGTCGTCGCGTCGACCATCGCGCCGTGCTCTTCGAGGACCTCCTCGACCGCGGCGTCGAACAGCTCTGCTTGCTGTGAAGTGGTTGTAGAAGGAGCCGAAACCGACGTCGGCCGCTCGGTGATCTCCTGGATGCTGATGTCCGCCGGTCGCGCGAGGCGAGCAGCGCACGGGCAGCCGGACTAGCGATGCCCGGGTGCGCGCCTTCCGCCGGTCCAGCCGGCTCGTCGTGACCTCCGCCGCTGCCGGCACCGGCACCGGTCTCCGGCCGTTCCAGGCTCGTCGGCCCGCTCGACGGTCTCCTCCGCATGAGCCCTCACCCTCAAAACTGATTAGATCGTCAGAACTGCTTGACTGATCATAGCATCATGACTGATGATTTCATCAAGATCGAGGGAGCGGTCCATGAGCAACGATCACGACCCGCACAGCGGCCTGCACAGCGAGCAGGGCGCCCTGGCGGGTGAGCACCCCGGGCGGGCGCCGACCCGGTCGTGAAGGTGGACGACCTGGCCTGGCTGGAGTTCGAGAAGCCGGACCTGGAGCGGGCCGAGCTGTTCGCGCCGGGCGTTCGGGTTCCGCACCGCGCTGCGCACCGCCGGACGAGCTGCAGCTGCGCGGCACCGACCCGGGGCACCGTGCGTGCTGATCCGCAAGGGCCCGCGGTCGCGGTTCGTCGGCCCGGCGTTCCGGGCGGCGGACCCGGCCGACGTGGTCCGGCTGGCCGAGGCCACCGGGCGGACCGGTCGCGAGCTGCCGGAGAGCCTGGGCGGCGTGCGCGTCGACCTGGTCGACCCGAGCGGGGTGCGGGTGCGGGTCGTCGCCGACACCCACGAGCTGCCCGCGCTGCCCGGGCAGGAGCCGCTGACGTTCAACGTCGGGCACGACGCGACGCGGACCAACGCCACCCAGCGGCCGCCGCGGCAGCCGGCCGCGGTGCAGCGGCTCGGGCACGTGGTGCTGCAGACCACCAGGTACCTGCAGACCCTGGACTGGTACCTGCAGCACCTCGGGCTGATCGTCAGCGACTTCCTGTACTACCCGGGCAGCGCGAGCGCGGGCCGGTGATGAGCTTCATCCGCTGCGACCGCGGCGCGACCCCGGCCGACCACCACACGCTGGCGATGGCGCTCGGCCCGTCCAACCGCTACGTGCACTCGGCCTACCAGGTCGCCGACCTCGACGCGCTCGCCGCCGGCGGGGAGTACCTGCGCGAGCACGGCTACCAGCGCTCCTGGGGCATCGGCCGGCACATCCAGGGCAGCCAGATCTTCGACTACTGGCGCGACCCCGACGGGTTCCTGGTCGAGCACTTCAGCCGACGGCGACCTGTTCGACTGCACCCTCGAGCCCGGCTGGGCGCCGATGACCGCGTCCGGCCTGGCCCAGTGGGGGCCGCCGGCGACCAAGGACTTCCTCGGCGTCAAGCCCGGACCGCAGGCGCTGCAGGAGCTGCGCGCCATCGCCGGCGCGCTCGCGCCAGGACAACGAGTTCGACCTCCGCCGCCTGCGGGGCCTGCTGAAGGTGGCGAGCTCATGAGCACCTCCGTCCTCGTACCGCCGACGCCTGGTACGGTGCAGACCCCCGCCGGCGCGGCGCCGAGATCCACGACCGACGGCGCGCGGACCACCGCCGAACTGCTGGCCGACCGGGAGGCGATCGCCGCCGCCGCCGGCAGCACCGACACTCGGCCGGTCGACGAGCCTCGCCTTGGTCTCGCCGGTCACCGCGCCGTGCCGGGTCGTGGCGCAGATGACCAACTTCGCCTCGCACGCCAGGGACGTCGGCATGAACCCCGACACGGTCCCGCTGACGTTCTTCCGCAAGTCGTCCGGCTCGATCAGCGGCCCGTACGACGACGTGGTCCGGCCCGGCCACGTGCGGCTGCTGGACTACGAGGTGGAGATCGGCCTGGTGATCGGCCGCGAGATGCCGGTCGGCCACCGTCACCGAGGACACCTCGCCGAGCTACGTCGCCGGGCTGGTGGTGACCAACGACGTCTCCGCCCGCGACGTGCAGCTGCCCAAGACCCAGTTCTACGAGAGCAAGTCCTATCCGACCTTCACGCCCGGTCGGGCCGGCGCTGGTCCTGCTGGACGCCGACGAGCTGAAGCGGTTTCCCGACCTGCGGCTGCGGCTGTCGGTCAACGGCGAGTCGCGGCAGGACAGACCGCCGCCGACATGATCTACCGCCCGGTCCAGGCGCTGCAGGCACTGACCCGCTTCCAGCGGCTCGACCCCGGCGACCTGCTGCTGACCGGCACCCCGGTCGGCACGGCGCTCAGCGCGCCGCCCAAGCCGGTCGAGTTCGTCGCGCGCTGCTGCCGGCCGCGACCAAGTGGAGCTCTTCTTCCGGGGCCAGGCCAGGAACCCCAAGTACCTGCACGACGGTGACGTCGTCGAGGCCACGGTGGCCACCGACGACGGCGGATCGACCTCGGCACCCAACGTACGACCGTGAGGTACGCCCCATGACCGCCGACCAGACGCGCACCGACCCGAGGACCACCGGCCCGATCGGTGAGGACCTGCTGTGGCCGCGCTACGCCGACGCCCACCGACCTGGCCGCGATCGAGGCCGTACCGCTGGCGGCCCGCGGCCTGCCGGAGTCCACCTACGCACTGCTCGCCCGCGCCGCGACCCGGTGGCCGGACCGCACCGCGATCACCGTGCTCCCCGAGGCGGCCCGCTGGCGGGAGCCGCTCCGGCGGACCTTCGGCGAGCTGCTCGCCGATGTCCACCGCTGCGCCAACCTGCTGTACGGGCTGGGTGTCCGCCGCGGTGACGCGGTGGCGCTGATGGCGCCGAACTGCGCCGAGCTGGTCACCGGCACGCTCGCCGCACAGTTGGCCGGGATCGCAGCACCGCTGAACGGCGGGCTCAACCGCGGGCACCTCGCCGAGCTGCTGCGGCGCTCGGGCGCCCGGGTGCTCCTCGCCGCCGGCCCGGAGCTGTCCCCGGCGACCTGGGGGCCGCCCTCGACTGGCTGGCGAGGGGACCTCGACGTCGTCCTGGTGCTGCGGCCGACCGGCGGCGGCAGGCCGCGCCCCCGCCGCTGCCACCGTCAGCGGGGTGCGCGTCGGTTACCTCGACGAGCTGGCGGCCGGCATGGACCCGGCGGCTTCGCCGGCGACGTGCCGGGCTCGGCCGATCTGGCCGGGCTGTTCCACACCGGCGGCACCACCGGCGCGCCCAAGCTGGCCGCGCACACGCACGCCAACGAGCTCGCCGACGCCTGGATGGTGGCAACCAGGCCGCTGTTCCAGTCCGCCTCGGTCGGTGTTCGCCGCGCTGCCGCTGTTCCACGTCAACGCGCTGGTGGTCACCCTGCTGGCGCCGCTGTTCAAGGGCCAGCAGGTGGTGTGGGCCGGTCCGCTCGGCTACCGGGACCCCGCCGCTGTTCGGCGAGTTCTGGCGGATCGTCGAGCACTACCGGATCGGGGTGATGAGCGCCGTACCGACCGTCTACGCCGTGCTGGCGCACCAGCCCGGCGGACGCCGACATCAGCAGCCTCCGGTCCGCCGTCGTCGGAGCGTCACCGCTGCCCGCCGCGGTCCGGGCCGCCTTCCAGGCCACAGACCGGGGTGCCGCTGACCGAGGGATACGGGTTGACCGAGGCCACCTGCGCCAGCGCCATCGGCGTCCCCGGCGCGCCGCGACCAGGGACGGTCGGCCAGCGGCTGCCCTACCAGCGGTTGAAGGCGGTGCGGGTGACCGCCGGCGGCTGGGAAGATCTGCCTCCCGGCCAGCCCGGGGTGCTGCTGATCAGCGGTCCCACGGTCTTCCCCGGATATGTCGTCGGTCACGGCGAGCACGGCCACGTGCTGGACGGCATGGGCACGCTGGTGGACGGCTGGCTGGACACCGGAGACCTCGCCGCCGTCGACGACGACGGCTTCGTCCGGCTGGCCGGCCGGGCCAAGGACCTGATCATCCGGGGCGGTCACAACATCGACCCGGCGATCGTCGAGGATGCGCTGCTCGCGCACCCGCAGGTCACGGCCGCGGCGGCGGTCGGCCGCCCGGACCCGCACGCCGGCGAGGTGCCGGTCGCGTACGTCACCGTCGCGGCGCACCCGGCCGTGACCGGGCCCGAGCTGCGCGACTGGGCCGCCGCGCGGGTGGCCGAACCGGCTGCGGCGCCCAAGGAGGTTGTGGTCCTGGACGCGCTGCCGGTCACCGACGTCGGCAAGCCGTACAAGGTGCCGCTGCGGGCCGACGCCACCCGCCGGGCGCTGGCCTCCGCGCTCGACGAGATCGACCCGGTGCCCGCGGTGCACACCGCCGTCGAGGACGGCTCGGTGGTGGCCACCGTCGAGGTCCGCTGGCCCGCCGACGCGGGCACTGTCCAATCCGTACTCGACCGCTATGCGGTCGCCTGGAAGATCGTGGTGAAGCCATGAACGTCTCCCTCGTCCTCGCCGCGCTGATCGCGGTCGTCTTCGTGGCGGCGGGTGCGGCGAAGATCCTCGCCGTGCCGCCGATGCAGGCCGCGGCCGACCACGCCGGCTTCTCGGTCGCCGCGTACCGGCGCATCGGGGTGCTCGAGGTCGCCGGCGCCGCCGGTGTGCTGGTCGGCCTGAGCCACCCGCTGCTCGGTGGCCTGGCCAGCGTCGGGCTGCTGCTGCTGCTCGCCGGTGCCGTGGTCACCCACCTGCGCAACCACGACGGGCCGCGCGAGGTCGCGCCGGCTGTCGTCTGCCTCGTGCTGGTGGCCGGCTACCTCGCCGCCCTGGTAGGAACGTCGTGATGAGCGTTCCGGTCGTCGTCGTCGGGGCCGGTCCGACCGGTCTGGCGGCAGCCACGCTGCTCGGGCAGTACGGCGTCGAGTGCGTGGTGCTGGACCGGTGGGCGTCGGTGTACCCGCAGCCGCGGGCGGTCCACCTCGACGACGAGGTCTACCGGGTGCTAGCCCGGCTGGGGGTGGCCGAGCAGTTCGCCGCGATCTCCCGGCCATGTCAGGGGCTGCGGCTGCTCGGCCGCGACCTGCGGGTGCTGGCCGAGTTCCGGCGGGGCACCGCGACCGGCCGGCACGGGTACCCCGAGGCGAACATGTTCGACCAGCCGGTGCTGGAGGGCATCCTCCGCGCGAACCTGGCCCGCTATCCGTCGGTGACCGTCCGCGGCAACAGCGAGGTCACCGACGTGGTCCAGGACGGCGCCGGCCGGGTGCGGGTCGAGGTCAGCGACCGGGTCACCGGCCGCGGCGAGTCGATCCTGGCCGAGTACGTGCTCGGCTGCGACGGCGCCAACAGCATGGTCCGGGCCACGATCGGCGGCTGCCTGCAGGACCTGCACCTGGAGCAGCGCTGGCTGGTCGTCGACGTGGACACCGACGCCGACCTGGCCCAGTGGGACGGCGTACACCAGCTGTGCGACCCGTACCGGGCCGGCACGTACATGCGGGTCGGCGCGACCCGGTACCGCTGGGAGTTCCGGCTGCTGCCCGGGGAGAGCGGGGACGACTTCGGCGACCCGGCCCGGCTGCACTCGCTGATCTCCCCGTGGACCGGCGACGTCCCGGTCGGCCGGCTGCGGCTGGTGCGGCTGGCCGAATACACCTTCCGGGCCCGCCTGGCCGACCGCTGGCGCGACCGGCGGGTGTTCCTGCTCGGCGACGCCGCCCACCTCACCCCGCCGTTCATCGGGCAGGGACTGGGCAGCGGCGTGCGGGATGCGGCCAACCTCGCCTGGAAGCTGGCCGGGGTGCTCGACGGCAGCCTGCCCGAGCAGGTGCTGGACACGTACGAGGCCGAGCGCAAGCCGCACGCCCGCGCCCTCATTCGGCTGGCCACGTTCGTCGGCATGGCGATGACCGAGGGCGGCGAATTCGGCAACCTGCTGCGCCGCTTGGCCGCGCCCCGGCTGCGCCTACTGCCCGGCGTCTCCCGGCTGGTCCTGAGCAGCGAGACGCCCCCCTTGCGCCACGGCGAGCTGGTTACCCGGCCCCGGCTGGGCCGGTCTACCGGCCGCTCCCGCGCCGGCCGGCTCTGCCCCAACGCCGTGCTGGACGATGGCCGCCGGTTCGACGACGTGGTCGGCGGCCGGTTCGCCGTCGTCACCACGACCGCTCCGTCAGCGGACCAACGTGCCGAGGTCGCCCGGCGCGGCGCTGTCCTCGTCTCCGGCCGGCCCCGGCACCGAACTGCACCGCTGGCTGCGCCGCGGGCGCGCCACCTCCGCCGTCGTCCGCCCGGACGGCACCGTGCTACGAGCAGGCCGCGACCTCTCGGCGCTCTGCGCCGGCCTGCCGCCCTTCACCCCACATCACAGACCCGTCACCTCCGGAGCATGGCAGGCGTCGACAGCGCAGTAGGACCGTGCAGGAAACGGAGGGAGCACCGGGATGTCCCAGCAGTCGGCCGAGCTCTGGCCGGGCTCTCCGTTCCCGCTCGGAGCTTCCTGCCGGGGCGGCGGGGTGAACTTCGCGGTCGCGTCGGAGGTCGCGGACGGCGTCGAGCTGTGCCTGTTCGACGAGGCCGGCGCGGAAACCCGGCTGCCGCTGCAGGAGTACGACGCCGGCGTCTGGCACGGTTTCGTCCCCGGCATCGGACCCGGGCAGCCGTACGGCTTCCGCGCGACCGGGCCGTACGACCCGGCCCGTGGTCTGCGGTGCAACCCGGCGAAGCTGCTACTCGACCCGTACGCGAAGGCGATCGCGGGCGAGGTCGTCTGGGACGAGCGGATCTTCGGGTACGAGTGGGCGCTCGGCCCGGACAGCCGCAACGATCTCGACTCGGCCACTGCGATGCCGCGCTCGCTCGTCGTCGACCCGGGCTTCGACTGGGCCGGCGACCGGCCCCCGGCGATCCCGTACTCGGACACGGTGATCTACGAGACGCACGTCAAGGGCCTGACCCGCAGCCATCCCGACGTGCCGGCCGAGCTGCAGGGCACCTACGCGGGGTTGGCGCACCCGGCGGTGATCGAGCACCTGACCGGGTTGGGGGTGACGGCGGTGGAGCTGCTGCCGGTGCACCAGTCGGTCACCAACGGCGCGTTGCGAGCGAGAGGGCTGGTCAACTACTGGGGCTACGACACAATCGGCTTCTTCGCGCCGCACGCCGGCTACTCGGCGGCGGTGGCGGCCGGCAGTCCGGGCGGCCAGGTCGGGGAGTTCAGGCGGATGGTGCGGACGCTGCACCGGGCCGGCCTCGAGGTGGTGCTGGACGTGGTCTTCAACCACACCGCCGAGGGCAACGAGCACGG
The DNA here is from genome assembly GCA_963803135.1 of uncultured Actinomycetota bacterium. Taxonomy (GTDB): domain Bacteria; phylum Actinomycetota; class Actinomycetes; order Mycobacteriales; family CADCTP01; genus CADCTP01. The sequence continues at coordinate 8,835 of CAWDLH010000005.1, forward strand.
CCCGACACTATGCCTGCGCGGCCTGGACAACCCCGGCTACTACCGGCTGGTCCCGGACGATCCCCGGCACTACTTCGACACCACCGGCACCGGGAACTCGCTCAACGTCGAGGACACCGGCTGCCTGCGGATGATCCTCGACTCGCTGCGCTACTGGGTCCTCGACATGCACGTGGACGGCTTCCGTTTCGACCTGGCCACCACCCTGGCCCGGGAGGGCGGCGATTTCAGCCGGGTGTCGTCATTCTTCGACCTGGTCGCCCAGGACCCGGTCGTCTCCCAGGTCAAGCTGATCGCGGAGCCGTGGGACGTCGGCCAGCAAGACAGCTACGCGCTCGGCCGCTTCCCGGCCCTATGGTCGGAGTGGAACGGTCGCTTCCGCGACACCGTCCGCGATTTCTGGCGGAGCCGGGACGGCACGCTCGCCGACTTCGCCACCCGGGTGGCCGGCTCGGCCGACCTCTACGGCGGCTCCCGCCGGCGCCCGTCCGCGTCGGTGAACCTGATCACCGCGCACGACGGGTTCACCCTGTGCGACCTCGTCTCCTACGACCGCAAGCACAACGAGGACAACGGCGAGGGAAACCGGGACGGCAGCGACGACAACCGGTCCTGGAACAGCGGCGCGGAGGGCCCCACTGACGACCCGGACGTGCTGGCCGTACGAGCGGCCCGGTCACGAGCGATGCTGGCGACGCTGCTGCTGTCACTCGGCGTGCCGATGCTGCTCGGCGGGGACGAGCTCGGCCGCAGCCAGGCCGGCAACAACAACGCCTACTGCCAGGACGGGCCGGTCTCCTGGTACGACTGGACCGCGGTCGACACCGAGCTGCTCGCCTTCACCCGACGGCTGCTGTCCCTGCGCCGGGCGCACCCGGCATTCCGGCGACGGAGGTTCGTGCAAGGTGCCCGGCCCGGCGAGGTCGGCTGGTTCACTCCCGCGGGTCAGCCGATGACCGCCGAGCACTGGCAGGACCCGCTGGCGCGGGCGGTCACCGCCTACATCGACGGAAGCCGCGACCCCGACCGCGACGCCCGCGGCCGGCCCCTGCTCGACGACGACCTGCTGGTGCTGGTCAACGGGTACTGGGAGCCGCTCGACTTCACACTTCCCCCACTCGACGCCGGCTGGCGGCTGGCGCTCGACACCGCCCACCCCGCGGCAGCCGAGGCGCCCGTCCCGCCGGGTACGCCGGTGACCGTCGGGGCCCGGTCACTGCTGCTGCTCGTCGGCGCGCGCAGACGCGGAGTGGTCATGTTGTGAACAGGCGACCGGCAGGCCGGGCAGACGCTGGTCGGCGGCCACTAAGGGCTTCGGGGATTTGACGAGGACCGCTGATGCCTACGGTGTAGGCGGCGTGGGCACCGCCGCGCTCGTGGAAAGGAGGTCGGCATGGACAGCTCACCGGGATACGAGAACGTAGGCACGGACAGCGCACCGCTGTATGAGAACGTCGAAAATCTTCTCGACGTCGAGATCCCGGGCCGGCACCGTCGTGCCGATGCCGACGTCCACGCCGATGTCGCCAAGGCGCTTCGCGCCGACCCGCTCGTGCCGGACACCCTGAAGGCGGAGGTCACCGACGGCATCGTCACGTTGACCGGCGCTGCCGACCATCGGTACGAGTGCAAGCAGGCCGAGTTCGTGGCGCGGACCGTCATGGGTGTCGCGGACGTGGAGAACGAGGTCGACCTGATCGGCACGCCCCAGCCAGCCGGAGGTCGAGCGGTCGATCAGGGCCGCGCTGGGACCCGACGTGGCGGCGACCGACATCGCCGTGACGGCGTCGCCCGGCACGGTGACACTGAGCGGGAGGGTCACACTCGTGGGCGCAGCGCCACGCCGCGGTCGCCGCCGCCGCCGAGGTCGCCGGCGTTCGGACCGTCCACGACCATCTGGCCATCTCACCCTGAGGCAGCAGGCAGAGGCGTGCGGCTCCGCCGGAAGGGGGTCACGGCGAGTGGCTCCGTTGGCGGCAGGACGAGCGGAGGTGGGGTCGTGCGGGAGACGGTGAGTCTGGGACGCATCGCGGGGGTCAAGGTCGGCATCAACTGGAGCGCGCTGGCGATCGTGGTGCTGATCGTGGTCGGGCTGGCTACCGGTCAGCTGCCCGGCGAGTATCCAGGCCGTAGCCCGGTCGCTTACGTCGCAGCGGCGGTGATCGCCGCGGTGCTGTTCCTCGCCTCGCTGCTGGCACACGAGCTCGCGCACGCGATCGTCGCCCGCCGCAACGGGGTCCAGGTTCACAGCATCGTGCTGTGGCTGCTCGGCGGGGTGGCCCAGCTCGAAGGGCAGCCGCAGACGCCCGGCGCCGACTTCCGCATCGCCGTCGTCGGGCCGCTGACCAGCTTCGTTTGGGGGTTGCTATTCGGTGCCGTCGGCTCAGTCGCGGCGGCGCTCGACGCCGACCGGCTTGCGGTGGGCGTGCTGGTCTACCTGGCCGGCACCAACATCCTGCTGGCGGTCTTCAACCTGATCCCGGCGGCGCCACTGGACGGCGGCCGCGTGCTGCGGGCGGCACTGTGGCGCCGGCGGGGGGACCGCGAGTCAGCTGCCATCACTGCCGCGAGGACCGGGCGGGTGGTCGGCTTCGCCCTGGCCGCGATCGGGCTACTGGAGTCGCTTCTCACCGGCGCGTTGAACGGTATCTGGCTGGCGCTGATCGGCTGGTTCCTGGTCAGCGCGGCAACCGCGGAGGAACAGCAGGCCCGGATGGGCAGCCGGCTGTCCGGGGTGCGCGTCGGCGAGGTGATGACCCGGAATCCGGTCGTGGCCGACGGGTCGATGACGCTGGCCGATTTCGTCGACCGGCTGGCGCTGACCCACCAGTTCTCCGGCTACCCCCTCGTCGATCAGGACGGTCGGCTGAGCGGGCTGGTGACGCTCAACCGGGTGCGAGCCGTTCCGCCAAGCCGGCGAGCCGGCACCCGGTTGCGGGACATCGCCTGCCCGTCCGAAGCCGTGCCGACGACCCGCCCAGACGAGCCGCTGGTCAGTCTGCTGCCACGGATGCGCGGGTGCTCCGACGGCAGGGCGGTCGTGCTGGACGAGTACGGCCGCGTGATCGGCATCGTCTCCTCCACCGATGTCAGCCGCGCCATGCAGCTCGCCGACCTTCGGTCGTTCCACGCCTATCCGCCACCCCGCGGAGCCGACCTCACCACGATCGGGCCATGACCCCGGGCAATGACGAATCCCACGGCGCCGGAACCCACGCCGAGTGCGGGGCCGCCAAGTCGCCCGCGAGCTGACCGCGGAACAACTGGCAGCCTGAGCGCCGCCGCCCGAGCCGACACCCACTTGATCGCCAAGGCGAGCTGCCCGAGTTCGGCCAGCGCGGGTGACCGCCTTCGTCCCCCGGTCCGCGGCGTGACTCCTCGGCCGCGGTTGGGGATTCGGTGGATGCCTTCCGCCTCACACCGCGCAGTTCGCTGCGTCCTAGGCATATCGCCAGTCCGTCCTAATTGGACATTATGGAGGGACAGATGTACATCCGGACGATTCTGGTCCTCGCCGTCGGCCTCGCGGCCGTCACCGCCATGGGAGTACGTCCCTACGCCGCTGGGGAGCCGTGGTGGCGGTTGTTCGCCTCGGTGCTGCCGATCGCGCTCGTCGTCGCGGCGGTGCTCGCGAGCGTGGCATCCGACTAGCGGGAACGCCGCACTCCGCGGCGCCGTCAGACGGCGGATGGGATCGGAGCCTTGACCGGCCGGGCGAGGATCTGGCTGAGCGCGTCGGCCAGCGCGGCCTTGGGGTTTTCGGAGCCGCCGGAGTGCCGCCACGCGACGAACCGGTCGGGGCGGACGAGGACGGCGCCGTCGCTGGCGATCCCGCGGTGGCGCAACCAGCCGCAGCGCGGGTCGTAGAGGTCGCCGTCGAGGTGGCCGATCCGCACCGCGTCGAGCGGGAGGTGCGCCTCGACGGCCAGCTGCTGGGCCGCCTGGCACCACGAGTGGCCGTCCTCGCCGGCGATCAGCAGGAAGCGCCCTGGAGCGACGAGGTCCTTGATCGGGCGTCGGTTGCCGTCCTCGTCGTCGATCCAGGCATGCGGCAGGGGCGCGCCTGGCCGGGTGGAGGGCTGGTACAGGCGGATGTCGTCAACCGGTGCGGGGACGGCGCTGCCGTCGGGCACGACAGCCGCGGACTGGTAGCCGTAACCGAACTCGACATTCAGCTCGCTGAACTCCATGGACTGCGCGCGGATCGTCCGCAGCGCCCTCGAGCGGTGCTCGGCGTCGGTGGGATCGCCGCTCCACATCCGGCGCAGGTGCGCCATGTTCTGCTCGGGAGTGTTCTCGGGGGACACGCCGAGCGCTGTGCCGATCGTGAGGTGGTTGACCACGTTCTCCAGCGAGCGCTGCGCGTTGCGCTGGTCGACCGGTCGCCGCTCGGCTTCGTACGTGTCGAGCAACTCCGGCGCCGCATCGCCGGCGAGGACCAGCGCGAGCTTCCAGCACAGGTTCTGCGCGTCGTGAATCGCGCTGGTCAGTCCGAGTCCGCCGGTGGGCGGGTGCCGGTGCGCGGCGTCTCCGAGCAGGAACACCCGGCCGACCCGGAACGCCGAGGCCAGCACCGCCTCGACCGACCACCGGGTGATCTTGTGAATCGTCCACGGGGCATCCGGAATGCCGAGCGCATTGCGGGCGTCCGCTTCGACGTTCGCGTCGGACTGCGCCCGCGGATCACCGACGGGATAGGTCAGATGGATGACCCACTCCTCGGAGTCCGGGCCCCACCGCTCCGGCCCCATCGGCACCATCGCGACGAGCGCACCGGCATGCGGCGAGAAGATCCACCGGATGAGCACGTCCGGATCGCTCGCCCAACGGAGAAATCCGCCGAGACGTGCAGCGTCGCGGTTTGCGTGACTACGCCAAGCCCCTCGTACTCCACGCCGATGAGACCGGCGACCCGCCGTCCTCCGTCCGCGCCGAGCAGGTAGTCGCAGTGCACCACGTAATGGCGGCCGGAGCCGTTGTCGCGGACGGTGGCGCGCACCCCGTCGCCGTCCTGCTGCAGGTCGACCAGCTCATGATTGAAGCGGATCCGCCCGGGGACAGCTCTTCGGCGCGGGCCTTCAGCAGCGGCTCGAGCCGGATCTGGGGCAGGTTCAGTTGGCGCCACGGGCTGGCGGCGCGCCAGCCGTCGTCGGCTCCGCCTGCACCCCAGGACTCCAGCCGCGCCAACCGGCGGCCGTAGTCGGAATCAGGGCCGGCGAAACCGGCGTAGAACGCCGTCGCCCTCATGTGTTCAGCCGGTGTGCTACGCGCGGCGATGGCCTGCGCCACGCCGACGTCCTCCAGCACTTCCATCGCCCGCTGGTTGAGCACATGGGCCTTCGGCAGATCCGACGTGCCCGGGCGCGCGCTGACCAGCAGGTGGTCCACCCCCTGGCGGGCCAGCAGCATCGACGCGGTCAGCCCCGCGCCCCCGCCCCCGACGATCAGGACCCGAACCTTCTCCTCAGCACTCGTCGCCGCCGACATTGCTTCCTCCCTCGCCGCCTGAAGAACTGGAGCAGTTATTACAATACTAGAGTATCGGAATGAGCACTACAAGACTCGGGGTAGGCTGGGGGCATGGCCGCACACCCCGGTGTCACGCCCAACCGTCGCGGCGTCAGGTCCCGAGAGCTGGTACTGGATGCCGCCGAGCGGGTCATGGCCGAGCACGGCTACGAAGCGGCCACCCTCGCCCGCGTGGTCGAGGAAGCCGGCATCCCGGCCAGCTCGGTCTACCACTACTTCGGCTCCAAGGACGGCATCCTGCTCGCGGTCATGGAACGCGGCGCCGACCGCTTCTTCGCCGACCTCCCGGAACGGGACCGACGGATGGGACGCCCCGCCCAACACCTCGCCACGAACGTCTCCGACGTCGTCCGGACACTCGAACGCCACCCGAGCTTCCTCCGCCTGCTGATCGTCTTCGCCACGCAGCCCCCCGCCGTGGCCGGCGGCGAGATCCAGGCCGTAGTTGGGCGTGTGCGCGGGGAGGCACTCGAGCGTCTGCGGGCACAGATCGCAATCGCGTTCGGCGACCCTCTCAACAGCCCCACCACCGACCAGCTCGCCCGATTCGCGCTCGCCGCCATCGACGGCGCCGTCGTGGCCTGCCAGACCGACCCCGGAGTGACCCTCGAGCGGCTTCTCCAACCGCTGCCACCTGCCCTCGTCGCAGCCCGCCGGGCGCTGCTGGCCAAGTCACCCTGAACTTCGGCACGATCGAGCAGCCACGCAGCTCCGACCGGAGGCACTAAGGGCTCGGTGATTCGAGCCGTTGGTCACGCCGGCGGTGATCGGCCGGTTCGCCGGGCGAGCGGGATGCCGGCGGCCGCGTAGATCCCCGGCTCCTCCCCGATCTCCTGTTGGAGCAGCTGTTGGACGACTGCGTCGAGCCTGGACCGCTCGGCGCGTTGTCAGGAGGTCCGGAGCCGGTGCAGTGGTGCTGAGGACTGTGCCGATCGGGGATTCGAGGAGTCCCGCGGCCGCTCTACGTTCCCGCTGCGGAGATGGCCGAGGTGGCCCACGACCCGGCTCGTAGGCGGGCGGGTCGTTGTCGGCGACGACATTCCTGCTCCGCGGGCGGAGGTGATTGCGGTGACCGAATTGACCGATTGGGAGCGTCGCCGCCTGGACGCTCTGGAGCGACACCTGGCCGAGGACGACCCCCGACTCGCCGCCCGGCTCACCGGGTCCGCGCATGCCCCTCGCACGCCGCCCGGGGCCGGGGTGCGCTGGGCGATGTTCGGGGTCGGTGCTGTGCTGATCCTCTGCGGACTCATCCTCGGGTTCGCCTCGACGATCCTCATGGCCGTCCTCCTGCTGTCCACATGCTGGGTGCTGGCTTTGGCGCGGAGGACCCGTGGCGGCCGCTCCTGGTGACCGCTGTCCGGGCGGACACGGCGGATATCTGGGGGTGGCCATCCATCGGGGGTGCCCATGGCGCCTGATACGGCGGGGATGGCTTCCTGTTCGTCACCGATCGGCGTCGCAACGGACCACGAACCCCTGGGACGGAAGGAATTCGTCGTCCAGGACGGGTCGATCATGGGAGAGCTCGCCCCGCTGGGCGGGGCGCACCTTGCAAGCGTGACCGGGGCCCCTGGTCGAGCCGCCGCTACACCGTGGAGTCCGACGGTCCGGCCGACGCTGGCTGCGGCAGCCATCTGCCCGCAGCCACCGAGGCGAGTCGGGCGCCGACCTATCTCAGACGCTGACCTATCGCCTGGAGGTGGACGAAGCTTCCGGACGCGGCCGGGGCCCATCGACCGGTGACGGGCCGTCGTAGCCGGCGACCTCCGGCGACGTGTTACCCGCCGGCCGGTCAAGCCCCGGACCGTCGCCCCTCTTCGCGTACGCCAGCATGCTGAAGGCCAGGACGATGTCGGAGACACCACGGAAGAGGGCCATGAAGCCCACCCACAGGAGGATGAAGGCGGTACGCCCGGCCAGGTCGAAGACCCGATCGGAGACCGACACCCAGAACCCGAGCAGGCTGATCAGCACGCCGCTGATCACTTCCAGCGACCAGTACGGGGACAGACCTCGAAGTGCGACGCCCCGGATGATGTAAAGCGCCCCCTGCAGAAGCAGGATCAGCCCCAAGACCGAGGCCAGGGCGAAGAACGTGTCGATCGGGCGGACGAATGCCCACACAGCGCCAAGGACGAAGACCGCCCCCAGGATGTAGTGCGCCACCCTCCAGCCGCCGGCAGCGAACCCGGCCAGCGCCGCCTCGTTGACCGCGGCGAGCAGGAATACCGCGCCGACCAGGACACCTACTGTCGCCAGTGACGTGGCGTCCGCCCGAAGCACCAGCCAGGCGATGAGGAACCACAGCACCCCGGCCAGCAGAGGTGCCCACCACCACCGGCCCGCCGCCCGGCGCAGCATGCCCCGCCCGAGCAGATCAGGCGCCGGCCAGTCCGTCCGCTCAGCGTTGTCCGTGTACATGGCGTCATCCCTTCCTCGCTCCCAGCCCGACCGGCCGCTGCCCGGTCGGGCACCACCCCCACCCTCGCCCCATGCGGGTGACGCTCGAATCCCCGAAGTCCCCAGTTCGTCTGAGCATGGGATATGGCCGACGGCGGGGATGTTGTTGGGCTACGGTCGGGAAGTGCGGTTGGTCGACCGCTGCGTCGAGAAGAAGGCGCTGGACGCGCTGCTCGACAGCGTTCGCGCCGGCATGAGCGGTGCGCTGGTCCTCCGGGGCGAGCCCGGCATCGGGAAGTCCGCATTGCTCGACTACGCCGTCGAGCGGGCCGCTGACCTGCAGATCGTCCGGACCGTCGCCGTGGAGTCGGAGAACACGCTCGGGTTCGCCGCCGTCCACCAGCTGCTCGTCCCCCTCCTGCCGGCTATGGATCGGCTGCCCGAGCCGCAGCGGCAGGCGATCGGCGTGGCCTTCGGACTGGTGAGCGGGCCACCGGCCAACCCGTTCCTGGTCGGCCTGGCGGTGCTCACGCTGCTCTCGGACGCCTCCGAGGTCCGGCCCGTGCTGTGCGTGCTGGACGACGCGCAGTGGCTGGACGAGGAGTCCGCGGACGCCCTCGGCTTCGTCGCCCGCCGGCTGCTGGCCGACCGGGTCGGGATGCTGTTCGCCATCCGGGAGACCACGGAGCCGAACCCACGCCTGCATGCTCTGCCAGGTCTTCGGATTGCCGGGCTGCCTGCGCCGGACGCCTACGAGCTCCTCCAGGTCTCGATCAGCCGGCCGATCGACCCGTCGGTGGCAGAGCAGATCATCGCCGGGACCGGCGGAAACCCGCTCGCCGTCGTCGAAGCCGCTCGCGAGCTGACCCCGGAGCAGCTGGACGGGCGAACACCGCTGCCCGAGCCGCTTCCGGTCGGCGCATCGGCTCGAATGACCTGTTCGTACGGCGCGTTCGGGATCTGCCCCCGGACACGCAGACCCTGTTGCTGCTGGCCGCGGCGGACCAGCCGGGCGGCGGCAATCGCCTGTGGCAGGCCGCGGCCGCGCTGGCCATCACCGGAGTCCGCGGCGGTGCCCGCCGAGGCCGCCGGACTGGTGGTCTTCTGGCCGGAGGTGCGGTTCTCCCACCCGCTGGTCCGGTCGGCGGTCTACTACGCGGCGACACCCGGTCTGCGGCGGTGGGCTCACCGTGTCCTCGCGGCCGCCTGCGACGCGGAGCTCGACGCCGATGCCCGGGCCTGGCACCTGGCCGCGGCTGCCGTCGGTCCGGACGAGCGGGTCGCGGCCGAGCAGGAGGCGGCGGCCGAACGTGCTGGGAACAGGGGCGGCTACGCCGCCGCGGCGGCGCTCCTCGAGCGCGCGGCGCTGCTGACCCCCGACCGTGGCCGGCGGGCCGAGCGCCGGCTGTCAGCAGCGGAAGCCTACCTGCTGGCGGGGGCGGTCGACCGGGCCGGCGCCCTGCTGGCCGAGGCCGCCACGGGTCTGACCGATCCGCGGTCGACCGCCCAGGCCACCAGGCTGGACGGTCGCATCCGGGCCGCCTGCGGGCGCGTCGCCGAGGCCGCGGCCGAACTGGTCGACGCGGCACGACGGCTGCGCCCGCTCGCCCCGCGCGCGGCCAGGGATGCGCTGCTGTCCGCGCTGGAGGCCACCGCCTTCGCCGGCTGGGCTCCCTGTGCCGCCCTCCTGCAGGAGATTGCGGGGACCGCGGGCGACCTGCCACCGACCGGGGACCCGCCGGATTCGGCCGCCAACCTGCTGCTCCGCGCCCACAGCACACGGGTGACCGGTGGTTACGCCGCGGCGGTGCCCGCGTCCCGCCGTGCGGTCCAGGCGTTCCTCGCGGATGACGTGGATCGGGACGTCGCCCTCCGACGGCTGGAGCTGGCCGCCATCACGGCAGCCGACCTAATGGACGACGCATCGGCGGAGCGGCTGACTGCCCGCTGGATCACCTGCGCCCGGGAACACGGCGCGCTGGCCAGACTCGCCGGCGCGCTCGCCTTCCGCAGCGCCTACGTCGACGGGCCCGAGGGACGGCTGGACGCGGCACGAGAGGCCGAGTCGGAGGCACACGACCTGGCGGAGACGACCCACAACCCCGCCGTCGTCCCTCCCACCGGCGCCCACACGCTGCTCACCCTCGCCCTGAGCGGCCACGAGGCGGAGGCCCGGGCGACGGCGGCGGCGGTCGCCCATGACGCCCCGAGCCGGGGCGCCCTCGGGGAGATGGCGATGGCCTCGCACTTCCTCGGCGTCCTAGAGATCAGCCTCGGCAACTACGACTCCGCCGTACGATGCCTGGAGCTGGCCTACACCGACGACACTCCGCTGGTCGGGACCCACGCGTTGCCCGACCTCGTCGAGGCCGCCGCCCGCGCCGGCCAGCGGGACCTGGCCGAACGTGCGCTCCAGCGGTTGGAGAGCCGCGCGACCGCGACCGGCACGGCCCTCGCTCTCGGGCTGCTCGCCCGCTCGCGAGCCCTGCTGGCCGTCCAGGCGCAGGCTCGGCAGCAGTACGAGGATGCGCTCCACCTGCTCGACCGGACCCGAGCCGTCCCCCAGGTCGCGCGTGCTCACCTCCTCTACGGCGAGTGGTTGCGCCGCCAGCGTCGCCGGGGCGAAGCACGCGAGCAGCTGCGTACGGCGCATGACATGTTCGACGGCATGGGTCTGGGCGCCTTCGCCGAGCGGGCCGGTGCCGAGCTGCGCGCCACCGGCGAACGCGCCCGCAAACGGGAAGCCGGCTTCCCCGAAGAGCTCACGCCCCAGGAGGCGCAAATCGCCGCGCTTGTGAGCCGAGGTGAGGCGAATCGGGAGATCGCCGCCCAGCTGTTTCTCAGTCCGAGCACGGTCGAGTACCACCTGCGAAAGGTGTTCCGGAAGCTCGGGGTGAGCTCCCGCACCCAGCTCACCCGCCGGGTGCTGGACCACGACCTCGACGTCCGCGGGTGGATTCCTCCCCATTCCTCAGTCCGGGACGACGGCCGCTGAGCCGACTACGGACTTCGTCGATTCGATCCGGGGAACGGGGTCGCTACGGTCGGGCCGGCATCACCGGCGGCACGCGGCGTGCATCCACACCTCCGCCTGAGGGAGCCCGGCCCGCAATTCCGCAACCCCGTGCTGTTCTTCGGTGATTCGAGCCGGCCGCACGTTTCCTACGGTCGCAACACCGATCAGGGGCGTTACTGGAGGAGGAGACAGGGCCGTGACCGACGAGCAGCTTGCGCGTGACGTCAGCGACGAGCTGCACTGGGACCCCAGGGTTGACAACCGGAACATCGCCGTGTCCGTCTCCGCGGGGGTGGTGACTCTGGGCGGAACCGTGGGCAGCCTGTGGGAGAGCCGCGAGGCCACGAGAGCAGCCCAGCGGATCAGGGGCGTGCTCGGCGTCGAGAACCAAATTGAGGTCCGGCCGCCGATCGACGACCGCCTCGAGGATGCCGACCTGCGGGGTGATGTCCTCCAGGCGTTGATGCTCGACGCGCGGATCCCGACCTCGGTCGAGGCCAGTGTCAAGGACGGCGGGGTCACGCTCAGCGGCCCGGTCGACTGGCGATACCAGCGCGAGGCGGCGGAATTCGTTGCGGCCAACGTCCCCAGGGTGGCCAGTGTGCAGAACCGCATCCTGTTGAGCCCGAGGATCCAGCCCGACGCCGCCGACGTCCAGATCAACATTCGGAGGGCGATCCGGCGGAACGCCAGGCTGGATGCCGAGGCCATCGTCGTCACCGCGTCGGGCTCGACGGTCACCCTGACCGGCACGGTGCATACCTGGGACGAGCACGATGCCGCTCTGGACGCCGCCTGGGCGGCCCCGGGCGTCCAGGCCGTCGATGACCGGCTCAGCGTGACCCACTGAGCCGGTGACGAGATGCCGCGACGCAGGGGGACGACAACGGTAGCGAGGTCCTGAGCGCACTCAGCTAAGTCGCGGGCCGCAGCTCACGGCCTCCGACGTACCGCCGCTCGGCGCGGTGACCCGACCAGCCCGCGAAGCCGCGCCCGCGCGCGCTGCTCGCGCGCGGCTGGTGAGAGGCCACTCGCATGCTGTGGCAGGCGGATCCGCAGCGCGCCGGGTCGGATGGTGAACCGCAACGGGGGAGCCATCCGCAGCGCCTCGCCATCGATACCCGCGTCGACGAGATCGCCGGAATCCACCTCGAACGTCGGCGCTTCCCAGGCGACGAAGCCCGCGGAGACGTTCTGGGCGGCCGGCCGCGATCGCGGCGAGGACCGCCGGATCGGGCGGACCTTCCGGGAGCTGCAGGGCGATCACCCCGAGCCGTCCGGAGTCGAGACGGGGACGACTGGCGAGGGTGCCGACGGTGCGACCGTACGGGTTGTTCGAGACCTGGACGACGTGCGCGCCGGTGTGCGCGCTCCCGTCAGGATCGGTGAACCGAAGGTCGAACGGCCGGCTGCCCGGGCCCCAACAGGCCGGGCAGCGCGCTGAGGGTGGTGTCCATCTTGGCGTCGCGGTAGGCCGGAGAGCGGATGATCTCGGCGTACAACCCGAGCGAGACGTTGTTGACGAACGGTCGGCCGTTGACGTCTCCCAGGTCGACCGCGCGTTCCACCGCGGCACCGTAGGCGTCGAGCGCGCCGACGACGTCGCCGCGGTCGAGGCCGAGGTCCATCGCCAGGTGGTTGCGGGTCCCCGCCGGAACGACCACCATCGGCACCGGTGCCGGGCGGCCACGCCCGCGACCAGGCGCCAGGGAACCATCACCACCGGCCATGCCGATCACCTCGGCCCCGGCGGCCACCGCGGCCTCGGCCAGGGCGACCACGTCCTCCCCGGCCGCAGCACGACCGGTTCGATGCCGCGTGCCCGGCACTCCTCGACAAGGCCGACCCGCTCCGCCTTCCCGCCTCCGCTACGCGGGTTGATCAGCAGCACGGCGTTCCCGGCCGGCGGAACGGCCTGGCCGGGCGGCAGACCCGCCCGGCGGCGGCACGGTGGCCCGCTACGAACCGGGGCACGGTGCTCACCGGAGCGCCGGAGGCCGGGCCGGCGCAGTCGCGACAGCCCCCAGCCGACCAGGTCTCCGATGGCGGCCCCGATCACCGCTCCCATGACCACGTCCCCCGCGATAGTGCACCCCGGTGTGCACCCGGGAGTAGCCGACAATGCTAGCGAGCAGGCGCAGCGGCGCCGCTGCCATGGGCAGCGTCTGCCCCACCGCATTGGCGAACGCGAAGCCCGATGCGGCATGCCCCGACGGGAACGATGCCGAGTGCGGCATCGGTACCTGGCGGAGGGCCGGCACACGCGCCGAGTCGCGGTCGGGGCGCCGCCGACGCGCGGCGAGCTTGAAGCCGATGTTGACCACGGCGGAGTCGACGGCCAGCGCCACCAGCCCCGCGCGGCGGTGCGCCGGCCCTGCTCGGCCGCCCACTGCGGCCATCGCCACCGCGATCCCGAGCCACAGCCGCGACCGGTCGGCGGCCCTCGACAGCCGGCGCATCGGGGGATCGAGCACGGGAGTAGGCGTTTCCGCCACCGCCGTAGACCGCGCGGTCGATCTGCCCGAGTTCGGTCAGCGCCGTAGCCGCCTTCGGCCCGCCGAATCGGCCGCCGCGGCTCACGGGCCGACAACCGGGCGGCGACGCGCTCCTCCGGCGGCGGCGTGGTCGGCCGCTGTGCCTGATCTGCTGCCATCCCAGCCCTCCCCATCCCGCCCGGTCCGCTCCGGCGCCATCCGGAAGCCCACCACCGGGCGCCGCCGTGCCGGGAACAGGCGCGTCCGCCACCGCGCCCCTGCCGGTACCAGACTGGCACGGAAGCTGGGGCCGGCGGGATGTCGGTCAGACGGAACCTAGGAGCGGCCCCGCCACTTCGCATCCCCGGATCCCACAGTCCGGTCCCAGCGCGGCCGCCAGTCCTTTCCGCCATGGAGGTAGTCGCCTCCAAGACGGCCCGGCCTCGGGTCCGGCGGAGGGACCGACCGACGAGGCTGGGGATTTCGTGGATGTCGTTGTCGTCCGCACACCCTTGACTGTCCCTGCGGCGCCCACTGGAGCCGCGAGCAATTCGTCCGCAGCGCAGCCACTGAAGGCCGTCAGCGAGCACATCCAAGGAGGAACCATGAACTACTCTGAACGCCTCGACATGCTTCAGCAGCGGGTCGCCGCCGCCAGGACAGCGGTGCAGGAGTCCGCCCGCGAGTCCCGCGAGCAGCTCAAGCAACGGATCGACCAGGCCCAGGCCGACATCGACCGGACCATGGACAGCGCCCGCCAGCAAGCGGACCAGGCCACCGACCGCGCACGGAGCAAGTGGGCACAGATGAGGGCCGACGCCGCCGCCAAGAGGGAGGATGTCAAGGCCAAGATCGACAAGCGGAACCGGGAGTTCGACGCGAAGACCGCCGCCAAGGACGCCGACTGGGCCGAGGCCGACGCCGCCGACGCTCTGGACTTCGCCGACTGGGCGGTCGACAACGCGCGACTGGCCATGCTGGACGCCATCGACGCCCGCGCCTACGCCGACGAACTCGCGAAGGCCACGAGTTAGACCACCGTCTGAGGCACGTAGAAGCCACCGCATCGTTCGCTTTCTCGAGCGGGGTCGGGAGAGAGACAGCGGCTGATCCGGCACCCCGGGGCGGAGCACCTGGGTGAGCTAGCCCGGGGACCGGCGGCCGCTGGGCGGTCAGCGTCAGGCACGTCTGCCTAGACGCGATGGGCGCTGATGACCTCGCCAGGCCTGGCAGAGCGGCAAGTTGGGCAAATGCCTCCTGGGACGACTCGCTGGCCTCACCGATCCGGGCGATGCATCTTCACGCGGTTGGGGTCTCACCAATCGCCACATCGCCGAGCACCGGCCCGAACGGCGAGTAGCGGTCGGCACCTGGCGGGGCGCGAAGGGAGGGCTCAATGAAAGAGCCGCGTGAGTGGCCCTTTGAGAAATCGGCGAAGGGCAGTTTGGGGTCCCTGGTTCCTGTCAACCAGGGGTTTTGTTGCAGTCCTGTTCGGCGACGCCGACGAAGCAGAGCGAGCCATGACGGGACTTCGCGAGCGCGGGATGTCCGAGGAGGATATGCGGCTGTACTCGGCTGATCAGATCCTTGACACGTTGTCAAGTATGCAGGAGGACCGGTCGGTGCTGGCCGCCGTGCTGGTCGCAGTAACCGACGACCGGCGGGCGAGGCAACTGTACCGGGACAACGCGCTGGCGGGCGGCTCGGCACTCTGGCTCTTCGCCCCACAAAGGCCCGGGCCAATCACCTCATCCAACTCCTCGCCGACTATCATTATTCGCACGCCCGCTATTTCGCGGAGGACGGGATTTCATGACCTCACCAACTGGGAGATCGGGTCCCTGTCCTGTGTGATCCGTCCCGGAGTTGATCGCATGGGCAAGACAAGGGACATCCGCGCGGCGGTCGAGGCAGAGTTCACCATCGACCCGCGCGTCGACGCGACGAACATCGTCGCCATGAACGTGAGGGGAGAGGTGGCACTCCACGGCACGGTGCCGAGCTACCCCCAGCTCTTGAAGGCCGGCCGGCGGCCGCACGACGCATCACCGACGTGACGGCAGTCCACAACCACCTTGAGGTAGTGCTTCCGCCGGGCGACTATCGCTACGCGATGCTGACGACAGCGGCCAACAACGCGCTAACCCAGAACGTCTTAAACAGTGCCGCCCGGGATCGAGGCGACCGCCCTGATGGCAACGTCGAGCTGATCGGTGAAGTGCGCTACGGCTCGCAGCGGCTGGCCGCCGAAAAGGGCAGTCGCGGAGCGACCCGGCGTCCGCAACATCAAGAACTACATCGACATCATCCCCGACATCAATGCCCACCAACGTCCTCTTCCTCGGTACAGGAAGTGCTTGGACCGCTACGCTTCGTCGACGACCACAGCAACGTCGCTGTGACCATCAGCGACACCACGGTCACGCTCACCGGGAACGTCCGCACCTGGGCCGAGCACGACGCGGTGGTCGACGCCGCCTGGATGGCCGCCGGCATCGCCGACGTTCACGACGAACTCTCCGTCACCGGGTGATGTGCCGGCGCCAGCCACCAGGCGGCAGCGTTGATGACGGAGACCTGCTTGCTGTGACTGAAGTCGGGACGGACTCCCCATGTGATGGACCGGTGACGCCCCCACTGGACGGCTACCGGACGTCCAGCTGGTCGGCCGCCTCGCAGCGAGATCGCCGAACAAATCCGCATCGCCGCCACCGTGATCATGCCTAGACGGACTCCGACAGAGATGTGACGGCGTTGGCAAGCCGGCGTCCGGTCGGCCGCGTCCCGCTCGCCCAATGCTCGAGGCCAAGTGGCTCCCAGGGCACCGGTGGACTGAGCGACGGAACTCCGTGCGCTGGGGCTGGCACGACCCAATCGCGTGATCGGAGATCACGTCGGTCCAGCCGGCTCTTACATCAGGGTCACGCAGGAGGCGCCACAGGGCCGATGAATCGGCCAGGTAGTGCATCACGTGCCGGGAGCCTTGCTGGCTGAGCGCATTTCCTGCCAGCCCTCGTAGTCCCAGGATTGAGCTGCGGCGGCGTACTGATCGAGTGCGGCGATGCGGCGGTGTCGGGCCGCGTACTCGCGCAACGCGAGATTCACCTCTCTTTCTTGCTCCGTGCGCCAGACAGTCGCATTGCCTCGGCCAGCGCGTCGTCGTCAAGATCAATCTGGGTTACCGTCATCGCGCCTCCTGTGGGCGATGTACATCACGCCGATACACTCCACCATGGCGGGGGGGGGGGGCACGCCGCTGAGGTCCGGCGACCAGGCTGAGTCCGTGTGATGTATGGGGCAAAGCTGTGTAGTGCGGCGGATCTTGCCACTAGCGGCGACTCCGCGGAGGGCGGCCGCGCCGCCGACTCCTGAACCAACTCCGGCTCCGAGCCATCATGCG
>CAWDLH010000006.1:0-432311 GCA_963803135.1 uncultured Actinomycetota bacterium
GCTTGGACAACAAGGAGGTCGCGGCGCAGGCGTATCGCGGCGCGACGGTGGGTAAGTGGCGGGCCCGGTTCGTCGAGCTGCGGCTGGACGGCCTGGGTGATGATCCGCGGCCGGGACGGCCGCCGTCGATCACCGCCGAGCAGGTCGAGGACGTGGTGGTCGCGACTTGGAGTCCACGCCGGAGAACGCGACGCACTGGTCGCGGGCGAAGATGGCCCAGCGCAGCGGGCTGTCCGAGTCGACGATCGGCCGGATCTGGCGGGCGTTCGAGCTCAAGCCGCACCGCGCCGACGACGTTCAAGCTGTCCAACGACCCGCTGTTCGTGGAGAAGGTCTACGACGTCGTCGGGCTGTACCTCAACCCGCCCGAGGCGGCGGTGGTGCTGTGCGTTGACGAGAAGAGCCAGGTGCAGGCGCTGGCCCGCTCGCAGCCGGCGTTCCCGATGATGCCCGGCATGCCGGAGAAGCGCACCCACGACTACGTGCGCCACGGCACGACCAGCCTGTTCGCGGCGTTCAACACCGCCGACGGCACCGTGATCAGCGCGGCTGCACCGCCGGCACCGCACCATCGAGTTCAAGAAGTTCCTGACCAAGATCGACGCCGAGGTCCCCGCCGACCTCGACGTGCACCTGGTCTGCGACAACTACGGCACCCACAAGAGCCCGGCGATCAGGAAGTGGCTGGCCGCGCACCCCCGGTTCCACATGCACTACACCCCGACCTACTCCAGCTGGATCAACCAGGTCGAACGCTGGTTCGCCTACCTCACCGAAGACCTGCTGCGCCGCGGCGACCACCGCACCGTCCAAGCACTCGAGGCGGACATCCGCGCCTGGGTCGAGGCCTGGAACGACAACCCGAAGCCGTTCATCTGGACCAAGACCGCCGAGCAGATCCTCAGCTCACTCGGAAGACTTCTACAACGAATTTCCGGCGCAGGACACTAGTTACTTCGACCTGAAATAGTCCGGGCGGTCGGGCGGGGTTGGGTTGCGACGCTTGCTGCTCTTGTCGATCTTGGGTGGTGGGTTCGATCAGCTGGCTAGGGCACCGATCTTGACCAGGTTGTGGGCCAGGACGGCCTGTCCGGTCCAGATCCGTGCTCCTTCGACGCCGTCCAGGCGGGTGCGATCCCAGCCGTAGCCGCGTTTGAGGCTGCTGATCCGGCCTTCGCTGCCGGTTCGCCACTGACGGTGCGCCGGAACGCTGGCCGATGTTCTTCAGCTTGGCGGGCTTTGCCGGGTTTGCCTTTGCGGGGGATGACGACGGTTCGGACGCCCAGGTCGTGCAGGTTGTTCTCGACGCTGGTCTCGCCGTAGCCGCGGTCGGCGGTGACGGTACGGGGGCGGCGTCCGGTTGGCGGATCACCCGCTGCACCGCCGGAACCAACTGCGGGGCATCGGGAGGGTCGCCCTGCTCGACTGCGTGGTCGAGCACGACGCCGTCGGGATCGTCCACGACCTGGGCCTTGTAGCCGAACTCGACCGGCTTCCCGAGCGGCCTTTGGCGATCGGCCGGGCGTCACCGTCGTGCAGGCTGACCCGCCTGCTCGCCCCGTCCGGGGTGATCCCGGCGACCCGCAGTCGGGTCTGGGCGGCGATCCGCCGGGTCGCGTCCACCAGGTCGCTCAGATCGTTCACGGCGCGACGCAGCCGGCCCCGGCGTCGACCCGCGGCGGGGTCGTGCCCGCCGCGGCGGCGAGCTGCTCGGCTGCAGTTGCGCGCGGCGCAGCGCCCGCCGGGCGTTCGTCAACAGCCGCTGGGCGTCCGCGGCGGCGCGCTCGGCCAGCCCGGCGAGCTCGCCGGTGATGCGCCGCACCGCTGCTGCGCCTCGTCGCGGCCCTGCGCGCCGCGCAGCCGCAGCTTCGCGGCGATGCCATGCGCCCGTTTGCCGGCCGAACGGCTGCGGTCGCGCAGCCGGGTGCGGGTCGCCCCACCCGCGGCCTGGACCGCCGGCCGGTCACCGCGATCCGCCGGACCGCCCGAGCCAGCAGGGCCGAATCGGTCGGGTAGGCCACGTCCGCCGGCACCACCGTCGTGTCCGCCCGCAGCCGGGAGGTCCGCGGCAGTTTCGCCTCGGCGGCCTTCGCCAACAGCGCCTCATTGCAGCCCTCCACCGCCGCCGTGCCGCAGCGGGTCGTCAACTTCATCAACGTGGTCGGGTGCGGCACACTGGCGTCCAACGGGATCCGGCAGAACCGCCGCCACGTGATCGAATCCGAGACCTCCCGGCACAAGCTCTCGTACCCGAGCCGGTACCGAAACTTCAAGAACATCATCCGCAGGTACGTCTCCATCGGCGTCGACGGCCGACCCACCCGCGGATCGAAGAACGGGACGAACGGGGCGAAGAACACCGGGTCATCCAGCAGGACGTCGACCCGGGCCAGCTCCTCCGGCAACCGCAGCACCTCCGCCGGCAACACCGCCTCCCACAGACTCACCTGCGCCGCCCGCGTCCGCAACATCTGGCCTCGATTCCCCTACCCCACAAGGGTTCTCGACCATGATCCCGGCATCCCGACCCCACCAGGTGAAGGCTCGCCGGACCAACCAGCAGGTCAGCGACCCGCAGCACCCTACTTCTTCAGGTCGAAGTAGTTAGTTGCGCACCACGATCGGGATCGCGAGCTTCACGCCGCCACGAGCGGACTCGAGGCTGATCGTCAGGCTGGCCGGCGGCTGCGGGCCGCTGCCGATCCGGAAGCTCCAGGGACCGAGCGCGTCCACCGGGCTGCCGCTCGGCCCGTTGAGCAGCGGGCCGGTCAGGTCGTTGCCCAGGTGGATCTTGACCGTGTTGCCGGTGACCACCGTGGCCGTGCCGGCGACCCGCCACTCACTCTTGCTCTGGCGGAACTCGACCTGGCTGGTGTCGAGCACGTCCGCGACCGGGCTGATCTGCACCGTGGCCACGTCGGTGCCGCCGGGGCCGGTGACCGTGAGCTGGAAGATCAGCGGATCAGGCGTGTTCGGCATGGTGAAGGTGGGCTTGACCGCGGTCGTGCTGGACAGGCTCGCCGCGACACCACCGGTCTGCTTCCAGGTGAAGCTGGTGGCACCGGTCGAGCCGGAGCCGTCCAGGGTCACCGTCGAGCCGACCACGACCGTCTGCGGCGGGCCGGCGTTCGCCCGCGGCGGAGCGATCGCGGCCACCGTGACGACCTCGTCAGCGGTCTTCGGGCCGCCCGGACCCTGCACGGTGAGCCGGAAGGTCAGCGTGGTGGCCGTGCCGGGCGCCGTGAACGACGCGATCGAGGTGTTCGCGTTGGTCAGGGTGACCGCCGGCGTGCCGGCGACCTGCGCCCACGAGAACCCGGTCGCGTTCAGCGACGCGGAGCCATCGAGCTGGACCTGCTGGCCCTGCTGCACCGTCAGCGTGGACGGCGCCTGCGCGACCACCGGGTCCGCCGGGGTCGCCGCGCCGGTGACCGTCACCGGCGCTGTCGCCGAGCCGGAGGCGGACGAGGTGACCGTGACGATGCCCGGCGGCACCTTGTCGGTGAGGGCGAACGTGGCCGTGCCCGCGGTCAGGTTGCCGAAGCCCACGACGGTCAGCGTCGGCGGTGTGGCCGTGTCACTCGAGGTGGCGTTGACCACGAACTGGCCGGTGTCGGAGTTGTACGCGGCCTTGGTCACCACGACTTGGTCGGTCACCTCCACCCGCGCGAGCTGTCCGGGGACAACCTCGCCGACTTCGTCGCGATCTCGGCGATCCGGGCCTGCCCGGACCAGAAGGTCTCGGTCGACGCGCGGATCGAGCGGCCGCCGTCGGCGGAGGTGGCGGGATTCCTCTACCGGTGCGCGCGGGAGTGCGCGGTCAACGTGGCCAAGCACGCGGCGGCCGACTCGGTCGACATCACGCTCGGCAGCGACGCGGACGGGATCCGGCTCGTCGTCCGGGACGACGGCGTCGGTATCGCCGCCGGGGCGCTGGACCGGTCCGACGGGCACCTGGGACTGGCGCTGCTGCGCGACGCGGCGGTCGACCTCGGCGGATCGATGGCGGTCGACCGGTGGCCGGGCGGCGGCACGGTGGTGACGATCGGCCTGCCGCCGGCCTGACGGCTTGGCGTACGCCGGTCAGCTCGTCATACAAGCCGACCCAGGTGGGGATGGGACCGCGCACGTCGGATACTGGAGCGGTCGGACCGGTCGACGGAGGGACGGGTGCATGGCGGCGGTCACTCTGGACGGCAAGGCGACGCTGGCGGCGATCAAGGGCGAGCTCGCCGAGCGGGTCGCCGCCCTCCGTGCGGCCGGAGTGGTGCCTGGGCTCGGCACCGTGCTGGTCGGCGACGACCCGGGCAGCCGGTGGTACGTCAACGCCAAGCACAGGGACAGCGCGGAGATCGGGATCAACTCGATCCAGCGCGAACTGCCGGCCGGCGCGACGCTGGCTGAGGTGCTCGCGGTGGTCGACGAGCTCAACGCCGACCAGGAGTGCACCGCGTTCCTGGTCCAGCAGCCGACCGGGCTGGACGAGTTCGCGATCCTGTCCCGGGTGGACCCGGCCAAGGACGTCGACGGCTTGCACCCGTTCAACCTCGGCGCGCTCGTGCTCGGCGAGCCGGCGCCGGTGCCGTGCACGCCGGCCGGGATCATCGAGCTGCTCCGCCGGTACGAGGTGCCGATCGCGGGGGCCGAGGTGGTCATCATCGGCCGCGGGATCACGGTCGGCCGGCCGCTCGGGCTGATGCTCAGCCGGCGCTCGGAGAACGCGACCGTGACGCTGTGCCACACCCGGACCCGGGACCTGGCCGCGCACGTGCGCACCGCCGACATCGTGGTCGCCGCGGCCGGCTCGCCCGGGCTGATCACCAAGGAGATGGTCAAGCCGGGCGCGGCCGTGCTCGACGTCGGCGTGAGCCGGGTGGACGGCAAGCTCGCCGGGGACGTCGCCCGGGACGTGGTCGAGGTGGCCGGCTGGTTCTCGCCCAACCCGGGCGGCGTCGGTCCGATGACCCGGGCGCTGCTGCTGTCCAACGTCGTCGCGGCGGCGGAGCGGCAGGCGGCGGCGCTGTCCCGGACGGCCTGAGCCGGCGCAGAAGGCAGCCAGGGCCTGCCGCCGGCACGTGGCCAACGCCGGCGCCCCCGTCGTGCGGGCCCCAGCGCCTGACCTGACTCCCGGCCCGGAGCGACGCCTGCCGGGCGTCCTCGCCGGCCGGCTGAGCGGTTTCGGGATGAGGCGGCCGGCGGAGATCGGATGTACTTTGGCAAGCTTCGTGCTGGAGTCCGTCAGCACCCAGGAATACTCGTTCGACGCCGACGACTTCGCGTCCCGGGTCGCCTGGACGTACGGGGCCGATTCGGCCACCGACGTGCGGGCGTTCCTGGCCGCGCCCCGCCGTACCGACCAAGAGGAGACCGCATGACCGCCACGCTCAGCGTGGACCGCGCACCGGCAGGATTCGACTACAAGGTCGCCGACCTCGGGCTCGCCGACTTCGGCCGGCGGGAGATCCGGCTCGCCGAGCACGAGATGCCGGGGCTGATGGCCCTGCGGGAGGAGTACGGCCCGGCGCAGCCGCTCGCCGGCGCCCGCATCACCGGCTCGCTGCACATGACCATCCAGACCGCCGTGCTCATCGAGACGCTGGTCGCGCTCGGGGCCCGGATCCGCTGGGTCAGCTGCAACATCTTCTCCACCCAGGACCACGCGGCCGCGGCGGTCGTGGTGGGCAGGGACGGCACGGCGGCCGACCCCAGGGGCGTGCCGGTGTTCGCCTGGAAGGGCGAGACCCTCGACGAGTACTGGTGGTGCACCGACCAGGCGCTGCGCTGGGACGGCCAGAGCGGCCCGAACATGATCCTGGACGACGGCGGGGACGCCACCCTGCTGGTGCACAAGGGCGTCGAGTTCGAGAAGGCCGGCGCGGTGCCGGCGGCCGGCGCCGACGACTCCGAGGAGTACGCGATCGTCCTCGGCCTGCTCGCCCGCAGCGTCGCCGCCGAGCCGAGCCGGTTCACCGCGATGGCCGGGGACATCCGCGGCGTCTCCGAGGAGACCACCACCGGCGTGCACCGACTGTACGAGTTCGCCCGGGCCGGCACCCTGCTGTTCCCGGCGATCAACGTCAACGACTCGGTGACCAAGTCGAAGTTCGACAACAAGTACGGCTGCCGGCACAGCCTCATCGACGGCCTCAACCGGGCCACCGATGTGATGATCGCCGGCAAGCTCGCGGTGGTCTGCGGCTACGGCGACGTGGGCAAGGGCTGCGTCGAGTCGCTGCGCGGCCAGGGCGCCCGGGTCGTCGTCACCGAGGTCGACCCGATCTGCGCGCTGCAGGCGGCCATGGACGGCCTGCAGGTCGTCCAGCTCGGCGACGTGGTCGAGACGGCGGGCATCTTCATCACCACCACGGGCAACAAGGACATCATCATGGCCGAGGACATGGCCAAGATGAAGCACCAGGCCATCGTCGGGAACATCGGGCACTTCGACAACGAGATCGACATTTCCGGCCTGGCCAAGGTGCCCGGGATCACCAAGACCGAGATCAAGCCGCAGGTGCACGAGTGGACGTTCGCCGACGGCCACTCGGTGATCGTGCTGAGCGAGGGCCGGCTGCTCAACCTCGGCAACGCCACCGGGCACCCGAGCTTCGTGATGTCGTCCTCGTTCGCCAACCAGACGATCGCCCAGATCGAGCTGTGGACCAAGCCGGGCGAGTACGCCAAGCAGGTGTACGTGCTGCCCAAGCTGCTGGACGAGAAGGTCGCCCGACTGCACCTCGACGCGCTCGGGGTGCGGTTGACGGCCCTGCGCAAGGACCAGGCCGAGTACATCGGTGTGGACGTCGCCGGTCCGTACAAGTCGGACCACTACCGCTACTGAGCCGCCGGCGGTCCGGGCGCGCCGGCGCGCGCGCCCGGGCCCGCCACGGCGGACCGCCGAACAGGAGCCGCGCCGATGGCCGCCGGGATCGACCTGCACCCCACCCGCCCGATGTCGTTCGAGCCGCTGGACACCGGGCCGGACCAGGACGTCGGCCGGCTGCTGGTGACCTGCGCGGACCGTCCCGGCATCTGCGCGGCGATCTGCGGCTACCTGGCCGGCCACGGGGCCAACATCACCAACCTGCAGCAGTACACGACCGATCCGTCCGGCGGCCGGCTGTTCGTCCGGGTCGAGTTCCTGCTGGCCGGCCTGGACGAGCGGGAGCCGGAGGTCAGCGCCGGGTTCCTACCGCTGGCCGACTCGCTCGGGATGGACTGGCGGCTGGCCCGGGCGGCCGCGCTCAAGCGGCTGGCGATCATGGTGTCCAAGACCGACCACGCGCTGCAGGAGCTGCTCTGGCGGCGCAAGGCCGGCGACCTGCACGCCGAGATCGCCATGGTGATCTCCAACCACGAGGACCTGCGCCCGCTGGTGGAGACCTGGGGCATCCCGTACCACCACGTCCCGGTGAAGCCGGAGACCAAGCCGGCCGCCGAGCAGGCGCAGCTCGACCTGATGCGGGGGCAGGTCGACGCGGTCGTGCTGGCCCGCTACATGCAGGTGCTCTCGGCGGCGTTCCTGGCCGCGTTCCCGATGCGGGCGATCAACATCCACCACAGCTTCCTGCCGGCCTTCGTCGGCGCCGACCCGTACGGGAAGGCGGCCGAGCGCGGGGTCAAGCTGATCGGGGCGACCGCGCACTACGTGACGGCCGAGCTGGACGCCGGGCCGATCATCGAGCAGGACGTCGTCCGCATCGACCACCGGCAGTCGGTGGTCGACCTGCGCCGGGCCGGCCGGTACGTCGAGCGGGCGGTGCTGGCCCGTGCGGTCGGCTGGCACGTGGAGGACCGTGTCATCGTGCACGGGAACAAGACCATCGTGTTCAACTGAACCGCCGACGGGACGGACTGGCTGATGACCTCGCAGATCGGGCACTGGATCGACGGCCGGCGCACGCCGGGCACCTCCGGACGCACGGCGCCGGTGTTCAACCCGGCCACCGGGGAGCGGACCGGCGAGGTCGCGCTCGCCTCCCGGGAAGAGGTGGGCGCGGCGGTCGCGGCCGCCGTCGCGGCGGCCAGGTCCTGGCGGTCGGCCTCGCTGTCCCGGCGGGCCGCGGTGCTGTTCGCGTTCCGTGAGCTGCTGCACGCGCACGCCGACGAGCTGGCCGCGCTGGTCACCGCCGAGCACGGCAAGGTGCTCGCCGACGCGGCCGGCGAGGTCGCGCGGGGACTGGAGAACGTCGAGTTCGCCACCGGGGTGCCGCAGCTGCTCAAGGGCGGCTATTCCGAGCAGGCCGCGACCGGGGTGGACGTCTACTCGATCCGCCAGCCGCTCGGCGTGGTCGCCGGGATCACGCCGTTCAACTTCCCGGCCATGGTGCCGCTGTGGATGTGCGCCAACGCGATCGCCTGCGGCAACGCGTTCGTGCTCAAGCCGTCGGAGAAGGACCCGTCGCCGTCGCTTCGGCTGGCCGAGCTGTGGCAGCAGGCCGGTCTGCCGGACGGCGTGTTCACGGTCGTACAGGGCGACAAGGAAGCCGTGGACACGCTGCTGACCCATCCGGACATCGCGGCGGTGAGCTTCGTCGGCTCGACCCCGATCGCCCGGTACGTCTACGAGACCGGCACGTCGGCTGGCAAGCGGGTGCAGGCGCTCGGCGGGGCCAAGAACCACATGGTCGTGCTGCCGGACGCCGACCTCGACCTGGCCGCCGACGCCGCGGTGTCGGCCGGGTACGGGGCGGCGGGGGAGCGCTGCATGGCGATCTCGGTCACCGTGGCCGTCGGCGACGTCGGCGACCGGCTGGTCGAGGCGATCTCGGCCCGGCTGCCCAAGGTGCGGGTGGGCGACGGCGCCGACCCGGACAGCGAGATGGGCCCGCTCATCACCGCCGCGCACCGGGACCGGGTGGCCGGCTACATCGAGGCCGGCTCGGCGTCCGGGGCGAGCGTGGTCGTCGACGGGCGGCGGGCCGACCTCCCGGCGGGCGGCTTCTTCCTCGGCACCACGCTGCTGGACCGGGTCACCCCGGAGATGTCGGTCTACACCGACGAGATCTTCGGGCCGGTGCTGTCGGTGGTCAGGGTCGACACGTACGACGAGGCGGTCGCGCTGATCAACGCGAGCCCGTACGCGAACGGCACCGCGATCTTCACCCGGGACGGCGGCGCGGCCCGGCGGTTCCAGTTCGAGGTCGAGGTCGGCATGGTCGGGATCAACGTGCCGATCCCGGTGCCGGTCGCGTACTACTCGTTCGGCGGCTGGCGCAGCTCGCTGTTCGGCGACACGCACATGTACGGACCGGAGGGGATCACCTTCTACACCCGCGGCAAGGTGGTGACCTCGCGCTGGCCGGACCCGGCGACATCCGCGGTCGACCTCGGCTTCCCGCGCACCCGCTGAGCCGGTCCGGCTGCCGGTCCTTCCGGCTGGCCCGTGGGTGCCGGGGTGCGGTGCGCGCCTAGGCTCGACCCGTGCGGGCATGGGTGGTGCAGCAGCCGGGGCCGATCGACGGCGGACCGCTGCGGTTGGTCGAGCGGGACGAGCCGGAGCCGGGGCCGGGCCAGGTCAGGGTCAGGGTGCTGGCCTGCGGCGTGTGCCGCACCGACCTGCACCTGGCCGAGGGCGACCTGCCGCCGAGGCGTCCGGCGGTGACGCCCGGCCACGAGGTGGTCGGCGTCGTCGACGCGCTCGGCCCGGGCGCGAGCCGGTTCCGGGCCGGCGACCGGGTCGGCGTGCCCTGGCTGGGCGGCACCGACGGCTCCTGCCGGTTCTGCCGGCGCGGCGCGGAGAACCTCTGCCTGCACCCGACGTTCACCGGCTGGGACGTCGACGGCGGGTACGCGCAGGCCTGTCTGGTCCGGGAGGAGTACGCGTACGTGCTGCCGGCCGAGGTGCCGGACGAGCACGCCGCGCCGCTGCTGTGCGCCGGGATCATCGGCTACCGGGCGCTGCGGGCGGCCGCGGTGCCGCCCGGCGGCGCGCTCGGCATCTACGGCTTCGGCGGCTCGGCCCATCTCGCCGCACAGCTCGCGCTGGCCGAGGGGATGCGGGTGCACGTGCGTACCCGTGGCGAGGCCAACCGGGAGCTGGCGCTGTCCCTCGGGGTCGACTCGGCCGGCGACTCCGCCGACGCGCTGCCCGAGCCGCTCGACGGCGCGGTGACCTTCGCCCCGGTCGGCGAGCTGGTGCCGATCGCGCTGCGGGCGCTCGACCGCGGCGGCACGCTCGCCGTCGCCGGGATCTACCTGTCCGACATCCCCGTTCTCGACTACGACCGCGAGCTGTTCCAGGAGCGCCGGCTGCGCAGCGTCACCGCGAACACCAGAGCCGACGGGGAGGAGTTCCTCCGGCTGGCGGCCCGGCACCGGATCCGCTCGACCACGGTCCGGTACGGCTTCGACCAGGCCGACCGGGCCCTCGCCGACCTCGCGCACGGCCGGTTCGCCGGCGCGGCCGTGCTGCACGTGTCCGGATGACCGCGCCGGACCGGCTGCTCGACCCGTTCCGGAAGGTCGAGGCCTGAGCGGTCGGGCCGCACGCCCCGATCCGCTCTACGCTCGGCCGATGGGGGAGCCGACGCTGTCGCGCCGGGCGCTGCTGCGCGCCGCGGCGATCGGCGGGCTCGGCGTGCCGCTGCTGTCCGGCTGCACCGCGCCGGTCTCGCCGCCCGCGCCGGCGTCCGACCCGGTCTCGGTGGCCATGCACCTGCACAGCTCGTTCAGCGAGGGCACCGCAAGCATGGCCGCCCACCTCGACCAGGCCCGCCGGCTCGGGGTGGACGTGCTGTTCTGGACCGACCACGACTTCCGGGTCTCGGCCCAGGGCTACCGGCGGCGGCTCGGGCTGGCCGCGCCGACCGACACCGAGCACGGGGTCGAGCTGACCTGGCGGCCGCGGGGCGAGGACGGAGGCACCGGCGCGGTCTCGTACGGCGGCGGCGCGGCCGCGCTGAGCGCCACCGGGAGCGGCGCGTTCTGGCTGGACGCCGACGCGTGGAACTCGACGTACTCGGGGTCGCTGGCGGACACGACGCTCGCGGTGGAGCTGCGGCCGGGGCCGGGCGCGGCGCTGCAGGTCGACCTGTCCCACCACCCGGCCGGTGCCGGCCGGGACGCCGGGCGCTATCGGCTCACCTACCGGTTCGGACCGTCCACAGGCGACCGCCGGGCGGCCGGCCGGGACGGCACGGTCGACGTGCCGGCGCCGGCCGAGTGGTCCACTGTGGACATCCGGCCGGTGGACGACATCGCGGCGCTGTGGCCGGACCTGGTGGCCGAGGACAACTCGCTGTTCCGGCTGCGGGTCGGCGTGCTCGGGACCGGCAACGCGGCGTTCCGGCGGGTGACGATCACCCGGGCCCGGCGCGGCGACCCGCTCGCGCTGGTGCGGGAGGTGCTGGGGCGGTACGCCGAGCGCTACCCGGACCGCCGGCAGTACCCGGCGCTGGAGGTCTCGCTGGTCCGGCACCTGAACTGGTTCGGCGGCGAGCTGGTCGTGCCGGACTACGGTGCCCGGGCCCCGGTCAAGGACGACGCGGTCCCGGCGGCCGAGGCGATGGTGCGGTTCATCCAGAGCCACGGCGGGGTCGCCTCGTACAACCACCCGCTCGGCGGCAGCCCGGCCGCGACCGCCGCGCACCTGGTCGCGACGAGGGCGCTCGGCGCCGACGTGGTCGAGGTCGCGTACGGCCGGGATCAGTCCACTGTGGACGGGATGCTGCAGGTGCTGGACGCCTGTGCCCGCAACGGGGTCCACGTCACCGCCACCGGCGTCACCGACGACCACGAGGGCACCGACTGGTACGGCAGCAAGGCCAACTGGATCACCCGGCTGTGGGCCCGCTCGGTCGAGCTGCCGGACCTGCAGGCGGCGCTGCGGGCCGGTCGGGCCTTCGCGTACAAGCCGGACGGGTGGGACGGCACGCTGGAGGTGACCGCGGCCGGCCGGCCGGCGATGGGCGCGGTCGCGGCGACCGGCGGCCCGGCGGTGCCGGTCACCGTGACGGCCACCGGGCTGCCCCGCGGTGGCGCGCTGGAGGTCGTCACCGGCCGGGTCGACCACGCCGCGCCGGCGCCGGCCGTCACCACCAGCCGGACCCGCGGCGGCCGCCACTCGCTCGACCTGCCTGCCGGCAGCTACGTCCGGGCCGTGGTCCGGGACGCGGCCGGCCGCATCGTCGGCGTCGGCAACCCGTTCTGGACCGCCGCCGACCCCGCCGCCGAGCCCGCCGCCGACCCCGCCGCCGACCCCGCCGCCCCTGCCACCCGACGCCTGGACCTGTGAGGGTGGTCGGCGTCACGGGGAACGGGGCCGATGGTGGAGGAGGATCGGATCGTGACCGATGACTGGCAGGAACCCGGCGCCCACCCGGTGGCGCCGGGCATCTACCGGATCCCGCTGCCACTGCCGATGGACGGGCTGCGGGCGGTCAACGTCTACGCGGTGACCGCCGGCAGCTCGGTCACGATGATCGACGCCGGCTGGGCGATCGAGGAGTCCCGCGCCCAGCTGGAGCAGTCGCTCAAGCAGCTCGACGCCGGGCTCGGGGACGTCGACCGGTTCCTGGTCACCCACGTGCACCGGGACCACTACACGCAGGCCGTCACGCTGCGCCGGGAGTTCGGCACCCGGGTCAGCCTCGGCATCGGCGAGCGCCCGTCGCTGCAGGAGCTCAACGACACCGGTGCCGGCGACCCGGCCCGGATCGCCCGGCTGCGCCGGTACGGCGCCACCGACGTGCTCGACGAGCTGGTCGCGCGCGGCTGGAGCGAGCAGCCGATCGACCTGGCGCAGTGGGAGTTCCCGACCGACTGGCTGACCGACGGCCAGACCGTCCCGATCGGTGAGCGGGCGCTGCGCGCGGTGCACACGCCCGGCCACACCCGCGGCCACCTCGTCTTCGCCGACCTCGCCGGCGGGCTGCTGTTCGCCGGCGACCACGTGCTGCCGCACATCACCCCGTCGATCGGCTTCGAGGCCAGCCCGGCCGAGTCGCCGCTGGCCGACTACCTGCGCTCGCTGGCCGCGGTGCGGGCGATGCCGGACCTGCGGCTGCTGCCGGCGCACGGCCCGGTCGCCGACTCGGTGCACGCCCGGGTGGACGAGCTGGTGGCCCACCACGAGGACCGGCTGGCAGCGTCCGAGGCCGCGGTCCGAGCCGGCGCGGTCACCCCGTACGAGGTGGCCCGGGCGCTGGGCTGGACCCGCCGCAACCGCGTGTTCGCCGACCTCGACCCCTGGAACCGGATGCTCGCGGTCTGCGAGACCGCCGCGCACCTGCTCGTGCTCGCCGCCCAGGGCCGGCTGCGGCACACCACTGTGGGCGGTGTCGACCACTTCGGACCCTGACGCCGGCCGGGTTACGGTCGCGGGGTGGACGCGCTCTCGTACGAACCGCTCACGCCGGTGTCCTATCTGGACCGGGCGGCCGCCGCGCACGGCGACCGCATCGGGGTGGTCGACGGGACCGAGCGCTGGACGTACGCGCAGCTGCACGACCGCTGCCGCCGGCTGGCCGGTGCGCTGGCCGAGCGGGCCGGCGGCCGGCCGGTCGCGGTGCTGGCGCCGAACACGCACGTGCTGCTGGAGGCCAACTTCGGGGTGCCCTGGGCCGGCGTCCCGCTGGTCGCGGTGAACACCAGGCTGTCGGCCGGCGAGGTGCGGCACATCCTCGAGCACAGCCGGGCCGCCGTGCTCGTGCACGACCCGGACTTCGACGAGCTGGTCGAGGCGGCGACGAGACAGCTGCCGATCCAGCGGATCCGGGCCGGGGCCGAGTACGAGGACGCGCTGGCCACCGCCCGGCCGCGGGCGAGCACGCCGGACGACGAGCGGTCGCTGCTGTCGGTGAACTACACCTCCGGCACCACCGGCCGGCCGAAGGGCGTGATGTACCACCACCGCGGCGCGTACCTGCAGGCGCTGGCGATGGTCGGGCACACCGGCCTGTCCCCGTCGGCGGTGCACCTGTGGACGCTGCCGATGTTCCACTGCAACGGCTGGTGCTTCCCGTGGGCGGTGACGGCGGCCGGGGCCACCCACGTCTGCCTGCGCCGGGTCGAGCCGGCTGAGGTCTGGCGACTGCTGCGGGAGGAGCGGGTCACCCACCTCGAGGGCGCGCCGACCGTGCTGTCGATGCTGGCGTACGCGCCGGCGGCCGGGCGGCTCGACCGGACGGTCCGGGTCGCCACCGGCGGCGCGCCGCCGTCGCCGGCGATCCTGCGCCGGATGGGCGAGCTCGGCTTCGACGTCACCCACCTGTACGGGCTGACCGAGACGTTCGGCCCGGCGATGATCTGCGACTGGCGGCCGGAGTGGGACGGGCTGGACGCCGACGCGCAGGCCCGGATCAAGGCCAGGCAGGGCGTCGGCAACATGATCGCCTGCACCGCGCGGGTGATCGCCGACGACGGGACCGACGTGCCGGCCGACGGGCAGACGGTCGGACAGATCGCGCTGCGCGGCAACAACGTGATGCTCGGCTACCTCGACGACCCGGAGGCGACCGAGGCGGCCGCGCCGGACGGCTGGTTCCGCACCGGCGACCTCGGCGTGCTGCACCCGGACGGGTACGTCGAGCTGAGGGACCGCAGCAAGGACGTGATCGTCTCCGGCGGCGAGAACATCGCCTCGGTCGAGGTCGAGCAGGCCATCGCCGACCACCCGGCGGTGCTGGAGGTCGCGGTGATCGCGGTCCCGGACGAGCGCTGGGGCGAGGTGCCGGCCGCGTACGTGACCCTGCGGGACGGCGCCAGCGCGACCGAGGCCGAGATCGTCGAGCACGTGCGTGGCCGGCTGGCCCGGTTCAAGGCACCGAAGTCGGTCACCTTCGGCCCGCTGCCGAAGACGTCGACCGGCAAGATCCAGAAGTACGTGCTGCGGGACGCCGCCTGGTCCGGCACCGACCGCCGGATCAATTAGGTTCGGCCGGTGCAGGAGATCCCGCGCTGGTTCCGGGCTGCGCTGGCCCAGGCGCCCGAGCACCGGGACACCCCGGTCGCCGGGACGAGGATCCACCTGCGCTGCTGGGGCACCGAGGACCGGCCCGGGGTGGTGTTCGTGCACGGCGGTGCCGCGCACTCCGGCTGGTGGGACCACGTCGCGCCGTTCTTCGCCGGCACCCACCGGGTCGTCGCGCTCGACCTGTCCGGGCACGGCGACAGCGGCCGGCGTCCCGCGTACGGGATGGACAGCTGGTCGGACGAGGTCGTCGCGGCCGCGGCGGCCGGCGGGATCGCGGCCCGGCCGCTGGTCGTCGGGCACAGCATGGGCGGCTGGGTGGCGGTGACCGCCGGCGTCCGGCGCGGCGACGAGCTGGACGGGATCGCGGTGATCGACTCCCCGCTGGTCGACCCGCCGCCGGAGGAGGAGGTGCTGCGGCGGCGCCGGCGCGGCACCAGGGTCTATCCCACCCGGGCGGAGATCCTGGCCCGGTTCACCACGCTGCCGCCGCAGGACGTCGTCCTCCCGTACGTGCGCGAGCACATCCGGCAGCAGTCGGTGCGGCCGGTCGAGGGCGGGTGGGCCTGGAAGTTCGACCCGGGGCTGTTCGCCGAGCGGCCGCCGCTGCGCGACCTGCTGCCGGCGCTGCGTTGCCGGTCCGCGTTCATCCGGTCCGAGTTCGGCCTGGTGCCGCCGGAGATGGCCGGCACGATCGACGCGCTGCTCGGCCACCGGGTGCCGATCGTCGAGCTGCCCGACGCCGGTCACCACCCGATGCTCGACCAGCCCCTGCCGCTGGTCACCGCGCTGCGGATGCTGCTGCAGCAGTGGGCGGTGAGCTGACCCGTCCCTCGGAGGGGCCGAGCTGGGGGCGGCGACCGCGGCCGGCTCGAGGCCGGCCAGCTAATCGCTCGACGGGCGGCGGTGGCCCGGCGAGGGTGGACCGGTGAGCTCCTCCGCCGGCCGCGGCCCCGCGGTCGCCCTCGTCCTCGGCTCGTGCGTCTCGCTGCAGGTCGGCGCGGCCTGCGCGGCCCGGCTGTTCCCGGTCGCCGGCAGCACCGGCACCACGCTGCTCCGGCTCGGGTTGGCCGCGCTGGCGCTGCTGGCCGCGGTACGACCGCGGGCGCACCGGTGGGACGCGCGGCAGTGGGGGGCGGTGCTCGCGTTCGGGCTGACGCTGGCCGCGATGAACGGCTCGTTCTACGCGGCGATCGAGCGGATCCCGCTCGGCCCGGCGGTGACGGTCGAGTTCCTCGGGCCGCTGACGCTGGCCGCCGTGCTGTCCCGGCGGCGGCGCGAGCTGACCTGGGTGCTGCTGGCCGCGGCCGGGGTGGCGCTGCTCGGGCTGCAGGACGGCACCGGCTCCGGGCTCGACCCGGCCGGCGTCGGCCTCGCCCTCGTCGCCGGGGTCTTCTGGGCGGGCTACATCCTGGCCAGCCGCCGGGTCGGGGCGACGGTGCCGGGCCACGGCGGGCTGGCCGTGGCGACCGCGGTCGGGGCGCTGGCGCTGCTGCCGCTCGGCGCGGTCGGCGCCGCGCACGCGCTCGACCGGCCGCACTCGCTGCTGCTCGCCGCCGGCACCGCGCTGCTCGCCTCGGTCGTGCCGTACTCGCTGGAGCTCGCGGCGCTGCGCCGGCTGTCCCCGCACGTGTTCGGGGTGCTGCTCAGCCTGGAGCCGGCGATCGCCGCGCTGGCCGGGTGGGTGCTGCTGGACCAGCCGCTCGGGCCGCTCGGCGCGGTCGCGGTCGGCGTCGTGGTGCTGGCCAGTGCCGGGTCCACGCTGTCCGGCCGCCGGGCCGAGCCGCCCGCTGCGGACCATCCCGCCGAGCTCACCGACCCGCCCCCCGACCCGCGTCCCCGACCGGCTCCGCCGCCGCCCGTGCCGGCACCTGCGTCGGCAGCTGCGCCGGCTCCGCCGCCGCCCGTCCGGGGGTGGACCGGCGCAACGCTGCCACCTGGAGTATCGATCTGACGTCCGTTCGGGTGGCCGGGACGGGTCGGCGTACCCGCCGGTTGTCCGGACAAGCTGTGAAGGCGGGGGCAGCGCGCGGGTCGGCGCGAATCTGCGCCTGCACACGGGTAATCTGCGCTGCATGCTCGCCGGATCGCCCCCTCAGCCGGAGGCGATCGGTCCTGCTCCGCGCTATCCGATCGAATCGGTCGACAATGCGCTGAAGCTGCTGCTGCTGTTCGCCGAGCAGCCCCGGGTCCGGCTCACCGACGCCAGCCGGCACCTCGAGGTCGCGTCCTCGACCGCGCACCGGTTGCTGGCGATGCTCCAGTACCGCGGGTACGTGCAGCAGGACGCGACCAGGGCGTACGAACCGGGGCCGGTGCTGCGCCGGCTCGGGATGGCGTCGCAGCGGCAGCAGGACCTCGCCGGGGTGGCCAGGCCGGTGCTGGAGCGGCTGCACGCCAAGCTCGACGGGGCGACCACGCTGGGTCGGCTCGAGGGCCAGCACGTCATCTACGTCGACCAGGTGCGCAGCATCAAGGTCGCGCCACTGCCGGCCGGCTCGATCCCGGCCCACTGCACGTCGCTGGGCAAGGTCATGCTCAGCCAGCTGGAGCCGGCCGAGCTGCGCGAGCTCTACCCGAAGGAGCGGCTCGACCAGCTCACCGCCCGGTCGATCTCCTCCCGCAGGGTGCTGGAGGCGGAGCTCACGCTGGCCCGCCGCCGAGGGTTCGCGGTCAGCGACGAGGAGCTGCTGCTCGGCGTCACCTCGGTCGCGGTCGCGCTGCCCGGCCTCGGCGGCGTGCGGTACGGGGTGGCCGCCGCGCTGCCGGCCCGCCGGATGACGCCGACCACCCGCGGCGGCGCGGTGCGGGCGCTCACCGGGGCCGCGGCCGAGCTGTCCTCCCTGGTCTGAAACTTGGGATGGGCCCGGCGCGTTCGGGTACATGACGACCGACCCCGAAGACAGGAGACTCCCGTGCGCAAGAAGGGCCTGTTCGCCGCCGCGGCCGCGTTCGCGGCGACCCCCCAGGGCCAGCGGCTGATCCGGCAGGCGAAGGACTACATGCAGAGCCCCGAGGGCCGGGCCAAGCTCGCCCAGCTCAAGGACCAGTTCGCGCAGCGCAAGGCGGGTGCGCAGACCCGCGCTCCGAGCCGGACCCCCGGCTCCACCGGCTGACCGGACCCGGGCCCGGCTGCACGCCGGGGCCCGGACCGATCGACCACTGCCGACCGGTCAGGCGCCGGGGCTCGGGGCCCCGGCGCCCGGACCGGTCCGGACCGATCGACCACTGCCGACCGGTCAGGCGCCGGGGCTCGGAGCCCCGGCGCCCGAACCGGTCAGTGGCGGGTGACGGTGAAGGACTTGGTGAGCGTCGCCGTCGACGAGTCGCCGGCGTACAGCTCGATCGTCCCCGGCTCCACGACGAACCTGCCGGCGTTGTCGTAGAACCCGAAGTCGGACTTGTCCACGGTGAACGTCACCGTGCGCGACTGGCCCGGCCTCAGCGTGACCCGCTCGAACCCGCGCAGCCGGCGTACCGGCTGGGAGATCGACGCGACCGGGTCGTGCAGGTAGAGCTGCACGACCTCGTCACCGGCCCGGCTGCCCATGTTCCGCACCGTCACCGACGCCCGGACCTGCCCGTTCCGGCCGACCGCGGTCCGGTCCAGGCGCAGGTTCGAGACCGAGAACGTGGTGTAGCTCAGCCCGTAGCCGAAGGAGTACAGCGGGTCGCAGAACGGCAGGTCCCGGTAGCGCGAGTTGTACTTCTGGCCCACGTCGCAGGGCCGGCCGGTCGGCTCGTGGTTGTAGTAGATCGGCACCTGGCCCAGCACCCGCGGGAACGAGACCGGCAGCTTGCCGCCCGGGTTGACCGTCCCGAACAGCACGTCGGCGACCGCGTTGCCGGCCTCGGTGCCCGGGAACCACGCCTCCAGGATGGCCGGCGACGACGCCGCCACCGGGGTCAGCGTCAGCGGCCGGCCGTTGAACAGCACGACCACGAACGGCTTGCCGGTCGCCTTGACCGCGTCGATCAGCGCCTGCTCCTGGCCCGGCAGGTCGATCGTGCTGCGGGCCGCGGCCTCGCCGCTCATCTCCCGGGTCTCGCCGAGGGCGAGCACGACCTGGTCGGCCGACTGCGCCGCGGCCTGCACCGCCGCCACGTCGAGGTTGCTGCACGCGTCGTCGTCCCGCGCGTCCGGCGGCTCGACGTTCTTGAGCGTGCAGCCCTGGGTGAACGTGGTGTTCGGGTTCTGCGCCTTCAGCCCGGTGAACAGGCTGACCGCGTCCTCGTCCCGGCCCTGCCCCCACCACGGGCCGAGCATGTCGTGCTGGTCGTCGCCGAGCGGGCCGATCACCGCGGTCTTCTTGGCCGGGCTGAGCGGCAGCAGACTGTTCTCGTTCTTCAGCAGCACCATCGACTTTCCGGCGGCCGCGCGGGCGGCGGCCCGGTCGGCCGGGGTGAGGAACGACGCCGGGTCCTGCGCCTTGGCCACGTCGACGTACGGGTGGTCGAACAGGCCGGCGCGGAACTTCACCCGCAGGATCCGGCGGACCGCGTCGTTGACCCTGGCCATCGAGATGTCACCGCTGGCCAGCAGCTGCTGCCCGAAGTCCCGGATCCCGGTGCTGACCATGTGCTGGTCGGTGCCGGAGTTCAGGGACAGCGCCGCCGCCGACGGCCCGTCCGCGGCCACGCCGTGCCCGCACGG
Source organism: uncultured Actinomycetota bacterium (assembly GCA_963803135.1). Taxonomy (GTDB): domain Bacteria; phylum Actinomycetota; class Actinomycetes; order Mycobacteriales; family CADCTP01; genus CADCTP01. Next base: position 19,566 of record CAWDLH010000006.1, read on the forward strand.
GCCGGTGTCCGGGTTCACCGGCGGGCAGGCCCGCAGCTCCTCGTCGGCGGTGTAGTCGCTCTCGATGAAGCCGTCGAGGCCCCACTCCTTCTTCACGATGTCGGTCTCGGTGTGCGAGTTCGCGCATCCGGGCACGCCGCTGATCGCGTTGAACGAGCACATCACCGTGTCGGCGCCGGCGTCGATCGCGGCCTTGAACGGCGGCAGGTAGAGGTTGCGCAGCCGCTGCTCGGACATGTCCGTGGTGTTGTAGTCCCGGCCGCCCTCCGGCTGCCCGTACGCGACCAGGTGCTTGACGCTGGCCGCCACCTTGTCCGCGGCCGCGTACGAGCGGCCCTGGTCGCCCTTCACCCGGGCCGCCGCGTAGACCGAGCCCAGGTACGGATCCTCGCCGTTGCCTTCGGCGATCCGGCCCCAGCGCGGCTCGTGCGAGACGTCGACCATCGGCGAGTAGACCTGCTTGATGCCGACCGTGGCCGTCTCCCGGGCGCCGACCGTGGCGTCCGCCTTGGCGACCGACGGGTCGAACGCGCTGGCCGCCCCGAGCGGGGCCGGGAAGATCGTCTTGTAGCCGTGGATCGTGTCGTACGCGAACAGGATCGGGATGTGCAGCCGCGACTGCTCCACCGCGATGTGCTGCAGCTCGTTGAGCCGGACCGGGTCGACCAGGCTGAACACGCCGCCGACGCCGGCCAGCGCGTCGGCGTCGGTGACCTGCCCGTCCGAGAGCAGCTGCAGCTGCTGCAGCTTCTCCGGCACGGTCATCCGGGCCAGCAGCGCGCTGACCTTGCGCTCGATGCCGGCGTCGGTGGACTGCGGCGCCCGGGCCGCGGCCAGCGCCGCCTCGTCGCTGGACTGGTCGGCGGCCCGGACGGCACCGCCGCCGGCCAGCGAGCTGAGCACGAGCGCGACCGCTGCCACCAGCGTGGTGCGTCTGCCCGTACTGCCCCTGACCGTCATGCCCCTGACTGTCATGGCCTCTCCTGGCACGCGACCGGCCCCCATACGCCGGCACCGGTGCCGGCCCCGTCGCCCCGGTCGCATGGAGCTCACGCGGTGCGCAGATTGAATCGGTCCGCTCGGCCGGATGACAAGCAGCGCGGCCCAACTCGCCGGTATCCGATCGTTACTTGTGGGAAGGACGCCCGTGCCGTGTGATGTGCGGACCCGGACCGACATCGGGTCTGGTGGAGCACGTTTCGACACAGGTCGGAAAGCGAGGGACGGGCATGGGTACGGGGTCACGCACTGCCGCGCTTCTTGCCGCGCTCGCCCTGGTGGCGGCCGGCTGCAGCAGCGGCGGCGACGACTCGGGCGGCGGCGGCAACGGTGACAAGGCACTCACCGTCTGGACCATCGAGGACGTCGCCGACCGGGTCGCCGCGCAGAAGAAGATGGCGCAGGAGTTCACCCAGAAGACCGGCATCACCGTGAAGCTCGTCCCGGTCGCCGAGGACCAGTTCGACCAGACCATCACCTCGGCGGCAGCCGCCGACACGCTGCCGGACGTCATCGCCGCGCTGCCGCTCTCGGCGCTGCGGACGCTCGAGTCCGGCGACCTGCTGGACACCGACACGCCCAAGAAGGTCGTCGACGACCTCGGCGCCGACACGTTCGCGGCCCGCAGCCTCGACCTGACCAAGGACGGCGACAAGCAGCTCGGCGTGCCCAGCGACGGGTGGGGCCAGCTGCTGGTCTACCGCAAGGACCTGTTCGACAAGGCCGGTCTCGACGCGCCGACGACGTACGACACGATCCAGCAGGCGGCGCAGGCGCTGAACGGGAAGAACGGCGTCGCCGGCATCACGCTTGCCACCGCGCCGGGCAGCGCGTTCACCGAGCAGACCTTCGAGTACCTGGCCCAGGCCAACGGCTGCGAGCTGGTCGGCAGCGACAAGAAGGTCACGCTCGACTCGCCGCAGTGCGTGCGGACGTTCGACTTCTACTCGAACCTGGCCAAGAACTACTCGGTCAAGGGCAACCAGACCGACGACTCGACCAGGGCGACCTACTTCGCCGGCAAGGCGGCGATGATGATCTGGTCGTCGTTCATCCTCGACGAGATGGCCGGGCTGCGGAAGGACGCGCTGCCCAGCTGCGCGGAGTGCAAGAGCACACCGGCCTTCCTGGCCCAGAACTCCGGCATCGTCACCTCGATCCAGGGCCCGGACGGCAAGTCGCCGTCGAGCTTCGGCGAGATCGTCTCGTTCGCCACGACCACGTCGGCGTCGAAGGACCCGGCCGCGAAGTTCATCGAGTACATGATGTCCGACGCGTACACCCAGTGGCTCGGCATCGCGCCGGAGGGCAAGGTGCCGACCCGGCAGGGCACCAAGGCCGGTGACACGTCCTACCTGGACGCCTGGCAGAAGCTCAAGGCCGGCGTCGACACCAAGGCGCCGCTGTCCGACTTCTACGACCCGGACGTGCTCAAGGCCGTGCAGGAGGCGCCGGAGACGTTCAACCGGTGGGGCCTGCCGCAGGGGCAGGGCGCGCTGGTCGGCGCCATGCAGGGCCCGCTGCCGGTGCCGAAGGCACTGTCCGACCTCATCAACGGCAAGGGCGACGCGACCGCGGCGGCGCAGAGCGCGCAGAAGGCGGTCGAGGACCTCCAGAAGGACACCAACTAGGCGTGGCCAGCGTCTCGGAGACCCGTCCGCCGGCGCAGTCTCCGCCCCCGGTCCGCCGGGGGCGGTCGGGGCTGCGCCGGCAGGAGGCGCGCACCGGCCGGCTGCTGCTGTCACCGACCGTGCTCATCGTGCTGGCGATCGTCGTGCTGCCGATCGTCTGGGCGATCTCGCTGTCCTTCCAGCGGGCCCGGCTGCTCAACATCCGCCGGGTCGGCCTGGTCGGCAACTACACGCTCGACAACTTCCAGCGGGTGCTGCAGTCGGACGGGTTCTGGTCGACGCTGTGGACCACGGTCGTCTACACCGTCGGCGGCACGGTCGGCTCGATCGGTCTCGGGCTGGTCGCCGCGCTCGCGCTGCGCCGGCCGTTCCGCGGGCGCGGCGCGGTGCGCGCGGCGATGCTGCTGCCGTACATCACGCCGGTGGTGGCGGCGACGTTCGTCTGGACGGTCGCGCTCGACCCGCAGGCCGGCGTCGTCAACGCGTGGGGGACCAGGTTCCTCGGCTGGGACGAGGCGATCCCGTTCCTGTCCACCGAGCGCGGACACCTGCTCGGGATCCCGGTGCCGACCGCGCTGCTGGTCGTCATCGCGTTCGAGACGTGGCGCTACTTCCCGTTCGCGTTCCTGTTCCTGGTGGCCCGGATGCAGGCGATCCCGGCCGACCTGGACGAGGCGGCCCGGGTGGACGGCGCGTCGATCTGGCAGCGGTTCCGCAACGTGGTGTGGCCGCAGCTGGTGCCGGTGATCACCGTGCTGGCCGTGCTGCGGTTCATCTTCACGTTCAACAAGTTCGACGACGTCTACCTGCTCACCGGCGGCGGCGCCGGCACCGAGGTGGTCAGCGTCCGGGTGTACGACTTCCTCACCGCGCGCAAGGACGTCGGGCTGGCCGCGGCCCAGGCGGTCGTGCTGGCGCTGGTCCTGGTCGCGTTGATCGTCTTCTACCTGCGGGCGCAGTCCCGGGCCGACCGGGCGGCCGGGCGATGACGGCGGTCGCGGCGGCGGAGGCGGCACCGGCGGAAGAGGCCCGGGTGCGGCGCCGGCGGGCCCGCTCCGCCGAGGAGAAGGTCTGGGGGACGGTCCGGGTGGTCACGATCGTGTTCCTGGTGCTGATCACGGTGGTGCCGTTCTGGTACATGGTCGTGCTCTCGCTGCGGCCGATCCAGGAGGTACTGCTGGCCCCGGGCCGGATCTGGGTGACGCTCGGCGAGCTGACCGCCGGGGCGTACCGGGAGGTGCTGCGGTCCACCGACAACGGCGGCCAGGGCTTCCTGGTCTTCCTCCGCAACAGCGCGATCGTCTCGGTGATCACCACCGCGGTGACGCTGCTGGCCGCCATCCCCGGGGCGTACGCGGTGAGCCGGCTCCGGTTCGCCGGCCGGAAGCTGGTCAGCGGGCTGTTCCTGGTCGTCTACCTGTTCCCGCCGATAATCCTGGCGATCCCGCTGTTCGTCCTGTTCACCCGGCTCGGGCTGCGGGGCAGCCTGCCCGGCCTGGCCCTGGTGTACGTGGCCCAGACGGTGCCGGTGGCGATCTTCATGCTGATCAACTACTTCCAGACGATCCCGGAGAGCCTGGAGGAGGCCGGGCTCATGGACGGGCTCTCGCACCTGGGCGTGCTGCGCCGGATCAGCCTGCCGCTGGCCATCCCGTCGGTCGTCGCCACCGCCCTCTACGTGTTCATGATCGCCTGGAACGAGTTCCTGTTCGCGCTGCTGTTCCTGCTGGAGCGGCCGGACCGGTGGACGGTGTCACTGGGGCTGTCCCGGCTCGCCGGCTCGATCGAGGTGCCCAGCACGGTGCTGATGGCCGGCTCGGTGGTGCTCACCGTGCCGATCGTGGTGCTGTTCTTCCTCGCCGAGCGGCGGCTGGTGGAGGGGCTGACCGCCGGCGGCGAGAAGGGCTGATCTTCCGCCCTCGCCGACATTCATCTAGTCTCCTAGATAACTAGATGAATGGGGGTCTCGAGTGATCGAGTTCTCGCTGGACGCGCGGTCAGGCGTCGCGCCGTACCTGCAGGTGGCCCAGCAGGTACGGCACGCGCTGCGGCTCGGCCTGCTGCACCAGGGCGACCGGCTGCCGACCGTCAAGGACGTGGTCGCCCGGCTGGCGATCAACCCGAACACGGTGCTCAAGGCGTACAAGGAGCTGGAGCGGGAGGGGCTGGTCGTGGCCCGGCAGGGGGTCGGCACGTTCGTCGCCCGGACGCTGACCGACGACTCGCTGGCCATGCACGAGCCGCTGCGCCGGGAGCTGGCCCGCTGGCTGGCCAAGGCGCGCCTGGCCGGGATGGACGAGGAGAGCATCGAGGCGCTGTTCGCGAGCACGCTGCGGGCGACCGTACGGCGGGAGTCAGCATGACCGCCGTGCTGACCGCCCGCGGGCTGGGCAAGCGCTACCGGCGCCGCTGGGCACTGTCGGACTGCACGCTGGAGATCCCCGAGGGGCACGTCACCGGCCTGGTCGGCCCGAACGGCGCCGGCAAGACCACGCTGCTCAACCTGGCCGCCGGCCTGCTGGCCCCGACCACCGGCACGATCGAGGTCTGCGGCGGTCGCCCGGCCGCGGACCCGGAGCAGCTGGCCAAGGTCGGCTACGTCGCCCAGGACACCCCGACGTACCCGGGGCTGAGCGTGCGCGACCACCTGGAGCTGGGCGCCCGGCTCAACCCGCGCTGGGACGCGGCGCTGGCCGGGGACCGGATCGAGCGGCTCGGGCTGGACCCGGGGCAGAAGGCGGGCCGGCTGTCCGGCGGGCAGCGGGCCCAGCTCGCGCTCACCCTCGGGCTGGCCAAGCGCCCGCAGCTGCTGCTGCTGGACGAGCCGGTGTCCAGCCTCGACCCGCTGGCCCGCCGCGAGTTCCTGCAGGGGCTGATGGAGGCGGTCGCCGAGCACGGCTTCAGCGTCGTGCTGTCCTCGCACCTGATCGCGGACCTGGAGCGGGTCTGCGACCACCTGCTCGTGCTGGTCGACTCCCGGGTCCGGGTGGCCGGCGAGGTGGACGAGCTGCTGGCCGCGCACCACCGGCTGTCCGGGCCCCGGCGCGACCCGGCCACGCTGCCCGGCGACCAGCACGTGGTCTCCGCCAGCCACACCGAGCGGCAGTCCACCCTCGTGGTCCGCGCCGACGGCCCGGTGCTCGACCCGGCCTGGACGGTCGGCGCGCTGACCCTGGAGGACGTGGTGCTCGCGTACATGAGCCCGGGGACCGAGTCCCGGCCGAGCCTGGAGGCGGTCCGATGATCTGGTTGAGCTGGCGGCAGCTGCGCGGCCAGGCCCTCGCGGCGGCGGTCGCGGTCGGCGCCGCGGCGATCGTGCTCGCGGTCACCGGTCCGCACCTGGCCGACCTCACCGGCGACGTCTTCGACCAGCTCACCCCCAACGACCGCAGGCTCTACTGGGCCGCCACGATCGTGGTCGCGATGGCGCCGGCGCTGATCGGCGCGTTCTGGGGGGCGCCGCTGGTCGCCCGCGAGCTGGAGGCGGGCACCCACCGGCTGGTCTGGACCCAGAGCGTCACCCGGACCCGCTGGCTGGCGATCCGGGTCGGTATCACCGTGCTGGCGGCGGCGGCGGCCATGGGCGTGCTCGTGCTCGCGGTCACCTGGTGGACCGCGCCGCTGGACGGGGCGACCAGCGAGACGCACGGGTCGCTGCCGGCGCGGCTGACGCCGGTGGTCTTCGGCATGCGCGGCGTCGTGCCGGTGGCGTACGGGGTGTTCGCGGTGGCGGTCGGCGTCGCCGCCGGGGTGCTGCTGCGCCGGTCGCTGCCGGCGATGGCGGCGACGCTGGTGCTGGTCGCGTTCGCGCAGATCGCGGTGCCGCTGTGGGTACGCCCGCACCTGCTGCCAGCGGTGGCCCAGACCGTGACGATCTCGACGGACAACCTCGACGGCATCGGGCTGCGCGACGGGCCGGACCCGGTCCTGGTGCTGACCGTGCACACCGGCAGCCGCGGTGCGGGCAACCGCGGCGACTGGGTCCTGTCCAACGACACGGTCGACTCCGCCGGGCGGACGATCAGCTCGGCCCCGGCCTGGTTCGCGCAGTGCCTGCCGCCGCCGCCGGCGCCGGGCACCGCCACCACCACCGTCGTGGGCAAGGGCACCATGGAGGCCTGCTTCACCCGGCTGGCCAGGGAGGGCTACCGGCAGCGGGTGGTATACCAGCCGGCCGACCGGTTCTGGCGGCTGCAGTGGGCGGAGGCGGGGTTGTTCCTGGTGCTGTCCGGCGGGCTGGCCTGGTTCTCGTTCTGGTGGGTACGGCGCCGGCTGAGCTGACCCGCAGGTGCGCCGGGGGCCGCGGGGACCCCGGCGCCGTGCGCTCAGCCTCCCGCGCAGCAAGACCCGACCCGGGTTTCTCGAGGCAGGGCGCGTGATCTCCGGTATGTGCCGTACGTCATGCTGTGCGCCGTGGGAATCGTCATCCGGGTCGTGCTCAACGCAGTCGCGGTGTGGGTCGCCACCCTCGTCGTCGGCGGCGTCGAGGTCACGACCGACTCGACCGGCAAGAAGATCCTCACCCTCATCGTGGTCGGCGCGATCCTCGGCCTGATCAACGCGACGATCAAGCCGGTCGTCCAGCTGCTGTCGCTGCCGTTCACCATCCTGACCCTGGGTCTGTTCGCGCTGGTGGTCAACGGGCTGCTGTTCTGGCTCGTGGCCGCGATCAGCGACGCGATCGGAGCGCCGTTCCACGTGGACGGGTTCTGGGCCGGCTTCTGGGGCGCGGTCGTGGTGAGCATCGTCAGCTGGCTGCTCTCGATCGTGGTCAGGGACGCCGGCGACTGACCGGCGGTCCGGTCCTGGCCGGGCGACGCGGCCGACCCGAGTGATCACACTGCGCTCGCGGCGGCATCGACGCGCCGGGCGCCGAGCACCTGGGTCCGACCAGCTGGAGGAGCACCCGCACGGGGCTCCACCTGGCCACTCCGGTGCCGGCGGCCCGGGCGCGGCACGACGTCGCGGCCGGCTCGCCGGGCCGGATGTTCTGACGCGGCGTTGCGGTGGTCGCGCCGCGTGACGGCGTGCGAACATATGTTCGGGTCGAGCGTCATCGAGCAGCACGAGGGGACGCGTGACCGACCAGCCGTTCATTCCCATCGTCCGTGAGCCCGACCTGCCCCGGCTGGCCGCCGCCCGGCGGGCCATCGAGGCCGAGATCCCGCGGTTGCAGGCGCTCCCGCACGTCCGCGACGACATCGTCGCCGCGGTGTACGCGGACCGGGCGCTCGTGGCCGACGACGAGCACGGCCGGCAGCACGGGTTCGTCGTCCAGGCCGACGGTCTGCTCTGGCCCGAGCTCGACGACCTCGCGACGCTGGTCGAGCCGGTGCTCGACCCGCGCCGGCACGCCGGCCCGGGCACCTGGCACGTGGACTGCCCGTCCTGCCGGGCGGCCCAGGCCGCGGCCCGCCTGCGCACCCACCGCCGCTACCGCACCGTCGGGCCGCGCTGACCGCTCGGGCGGGGCCCGCGTGTCCCGCTGGCGTGTCGGCCTGCACAGCGTGCACAATGATCGCCGCAGAGGACATCCGATCAACCGAGGCCGCTGGGGAAGGCGCACCTCGTCCGACCGGAGGTTCCCTGTGCCGACCCGTGGCGTCGTCTACGTCCACTCGTGCCCACCTGCCGTGGTGCCGCACGCCGAGTGGTCGATCTCCGGTGTGCTCGGCACCCGGGTGAGCCTGTCGTGGACCGCGCAGCCAGCCGCCCCCGGTCAGCTGCGGGCCGAGTGCGCGTACACCGGCAAGCCCGGCACGGCGAGCAAGATCGCGGCAGCGCTGCGGTCGTGGTCGATGGTGCGGTTCGAGGTGACCGAGGACCCCAGCGACGGCTACGACGGCGAGCGGATCTCCTACGTCCCCGGCCGCGGCGTCTACCGCACCACGACCGGGGCGAACGGCGACGTCGTCGTCGGCGAGCAGCAGCTGCGGGCGCTGGTCGCGACCGCCCGCAGCGCCGAGGACTACGCCCACTCGCTGGACAGCCTGCTCGGCGCGGCCTGGGACGCCGAGCTCGAGCCCTACCGCCACGCCGGCGACGGCGCCCCGGTCACCTGGCTGCACCAGGTCGTCTAGGCGGGGGCGGCCCCCGCAACCCCCGGGCGTCGGCTCGTCCGCACCGGTGAGTCCCGACCGACCTCGTCCAACGAGCCCCGCCGGGGGCGGAGGGCCCGATCACCCCCACCCCACCTCGGCGCGCGGGGGTCCGTTGACCGCACACCGGTCGGCCGATCGATCGGGTGGGGTGGGAGCGGGGACGTCAGAGGGGGATGTTGCCGTGCGCGCCGCGGCCGGGCGGGGCGGCGGCGATGGCCTCGGCCAGCACGCGACGGGTCTCGGCGGGGGTGACGACCCGGTCCACCACGCCGATCTCCAGCGCCCGGTTGACCCCGCCGGCGACCTTCTCGTGCTCGGCCGCGAGCTGCGCGTGCAGCGCCTCCCGCTGCCCGGGCTGCGCCGCGGCCAGCTTGCGCCGGTGCAGGATGCCGACCGCCGCGGACGCGCCCATCACCGCGACCTCCGCGTCCGGCCAGGCGTAGACCGCGGTCGCGCCGAGCGCGCGGGAGTTCATCGCGATGTACGCCCCGCCGTACGACTTGCGGGTGATCAGCGTGACCCGCGGCACCACGGCCTCGGCGAACGCGTGCAGCAGCTTGGCCCCGCGCCGGACCACGCCGTCCCACTCCTGGCCGACGCCGGGCAGGTAGCCCGGCACGTCCACGAGCACGATCAGCGGCACCCCGAACGCATCGCACATCCGGACGAACCGCGCGGCCTTCTCCGCCGAGGTCGAGTCGAGACAGCCGCCCAGCCGCAGCGGGTTGTTGGCGATCACGCCGACCGTGCGGCCGGCGAACCGGCCCAGCGCGGTCACCACGTTCGGCGCCCACTTCGGGTGCAGCTCGACCAGCGACGAGCCCTCGTCGAGCAGCCCCGCGATGAGCGGGTGCACGTCGTAGGCGCGCTTGGGGTTGTCCGGCAGCAGCGAGCCGAGGTCGGCGTCGGCGATGCCGGTCGGGTCGATCCGGCCGGGCCGGGCCAGCAGCTCGGCCACCTCCCGGCCGCGCTCCAGCGCCGCGGCGTCCGACGGCGCCACCACGTGCACCACGCCGGAGCGCCGGCCGTGGGTGTCCGGGCCGCCGAGCCGCTCCATGTCGACGTCCTCGCCGGTCACCGACCGGACCACGTCCGGGCCGGTGACGAACACCCGGCCACCCGGGCCCATCACGACGACGTCGGTCAGCGCCGGCCCGTACGCGGCCCCGCCGGCCGCCGGGCCGAGCACGATCGAGAGCTGCGGCACCCGGCCGGAGGCCCGCACCATCGCCGCGAACACCTGGCCGACCGCGTCGAGCGCCTCGACGCCCTCGGCCAGCCGGGCGCCGCCGGAGTGCCACAGCCCGACCACCGGCACCCGCTCCCGCACGGCGGTGTCGATCGCGTCGACGATGTGCCGGCAGCCCTCCGACCCCATCGCGCCGCCCATCTTCTGCGGGTCGCTCGCGTACGCCACCACCCGGCCGCCGGCGACCGTGCCGGTGGCGATGTAGACGCCGCTGTTGTCGAACGGGGCCAGCGGACGCATCGAGCCCGGGTCGAGCAGGGCGGTCAGCCGTACGGCCGGGTCCCGCCAGTCCTGGGCATCCGCCTCCAGGGTCGAAACAGGGGAAGCCACTGCGCGCTCCAGAGATCAGACCTTGCGGACGACGAGGGCCACGTTGTGGCCGCCGAAGCCGAAGGCGTTGTTGATGGCGACCGGCACCGGCTGGCGGCGTGGCTCCACGGAGACCACGTCGAGCTGGACGCCGTCGTCGAGGTCGTCGAGGTTGCGGGTGATCGGGACGACGCCGTCCCGGACGCTGAGCACGGTCGCGATGGTCTCCACCGCGCCGGCCGCGCCGAGCAGGTGGCCGAGCATCGACTTCGGCGCGGTCACCAGCGGGTGGTCGCCGACGGCGGCGGCGATCGCCACCGCCTCGGCCACGTCGCCGGTCGGCGTCGAGGTCGCGTGCGCGTTCACCGAGACCACCTCGGCCGGGTCCACCCCGGCGTCGCGCAGCGCGAGCGTCATCGCCCGGGCCGCGCCGGTGCCGTTCGGGTCCGGCGCGGTGATGTGGTAGCCGTCCGACGTGATGCCCGTGCCGGCGATCTCGGCGTACACGTGCGCGCCGCGGCCGGCCGCGTGCTCGGCGCTCTCCAGGACGAGCACGCCGGCGCCCTCGCCGAGCACGAACCCGTCCCGGCCCTTGTCGAACGGCCGGGACGCCCGCTCCGGCTCCTCGTTGCGGGTCGACATCGCCCGCATCTGCGCGAAGCCGGCCATCGGCAGCTTGTGCACGACCGCCTCGGTGCCGCCGGCGACGACCACGTCGGCGCGGCCGAGCCGGATCAGGTCGGCGGCCAGCGAGATCGCCTCGGCGCCGCTGGCGCACGCGCTGACCGTGGCGTGCACCCCGGCCCGGGCGCCGAACTCCAGGCTCAGCGCGGCGGCCGGGCCGTTGGGCATGAGCATCGGCACGGTCAGCGGGGACACCCGGCGCACGCCGCGCTCCTCCAGGATGTCGTCCTGGTCGAGCATGGTCATCGCGCCGCCGATGCCGCTGCCGATCACGATCGCCAGCCGCTCCGGGTCCACGCCGCGGACGGTCTCGATCGGCACCCCCTCCTTGCTCTTGGGCACCGGGTCGAAGCCGGCGTCGGCCCAGGCCTGGCGGCCGGCGACGAGCGCGGCCTGCTGGCAGCGGTCGAGGCGGCGTGCCTCCACCCGCTCCAGCGCCGCGGTCGGCTCGACGGCCATCCGGGCCACCAGCCGGGCCGGGTAGTCGCGGGCCCACTCGTCGTCGAGCCGGGACACCCCGGACCGGCCGGCGAGCATGCCGTCCCAGGTCGACGCGACGTCGCCGCCGAGCGGGGTGATGGCGCCGAGCCCGGTGACGACGACGGTGGGCCGCTCCGTCATGCCGACGCCTTGGCCTTCTCGATGTAGGAGACCGCGTCGCCGACCGTCTTCAGGTTGGCCAGCTCGTCGTCGGGGATCTTCACGCCGAAGCGTTCCTCGGCGGCCAGCGCGATCTCGACCATGGACAGCGAGTCGACGTCGAGGTCGTCGGTGAACGACTTCTCCTCGCTCACGTCGGCCGGCAGCACGCCGGCGACCTCCTCGAGGATCTCGGCAAGGCCGTCCTTGATCTCTTCGTTCGCCACTGCAACTCCTTCTCTGGTGGGGTTCACGGGCAGAGCACGACTTGCCCGGCGTACGTCAGCCCGGCACCGAAGCCGAGCAGCAGCACCGGGTCGCCGGAGCGCACCTCGCCCCGCGCGGACAACCGGGCCAGCGCCAGCGGGATGGACGCCGACGACGTGTTTCCGGCCTCGACGATGTGGTCGGCGACCTTGGCCTTGGAAGCGCCGAGCCGGCGGGCGATCGCCTCGATGATGCGCAGGTTGGCCTGGTGCGGGATGAACGCGGCCAGCTCGGCCGGCTCGATCCCGGCCTTCCGGCAGGCCTCGATCGCGACCGGGGCCATCGCGGTGGTCGCCCAGCGGAAGACCGCCTGGCCCTCCTGGCCGAGGAACTCGGTCCGGGACGGGATCGTGATGAGGTCGACGCTCTCGCCGGCGCTGCCCCAGGCGACCGGGCCGATCCCGACCTCCTCGGGCGTACGGGCCGGGCCGACGACCGCGGCGCCGGCTCCGTCGGCGAAGATGATCGCCGTCGACCGGTCGTTCGGGTCGATCCAGTCGGTGAGCTTCTCGGCCCCGACCACGAGCACGTTGCGGGCCTGGGCGGAGGTGATCGCCGAAGCCGCCGCGGACAGCGCGTAGCAGAAGCCGGCGCAGGCCGCGTTGAGGTCGTACGCGCCGGGCGCCTGGATCCCCAGCCGGGACGCCACCTCGCCGGCCGCGCTCGGGATCGGCGTCGGCATCGTGCAGGTCGCGACCACGACCAGGTCGATGTCGGCCGGCGTGAGCCCGCTGGCCGCCAGCGCCTTGCCGCCGGCGGCGACGGCCATGTCCTGGACGGTCTCCTCGGGGCCCGCGACCCGGCGGCTGGCGACGCCGACCCGGCTGCGGATCCACTCGTCGGTGGTGTCCATCCGGGCGGCCAGGTCGGCGTTCGTGACCACGTTCGCCGGCTGGTAGTCGCCGAGGCTGAGCAGCCTCGCGCCCGGAACCGGTGGCTGGACGTTCATCGGGCCTCCTCCGCGGTGCCGGGCACGAGCCGGGCCAGCGGCTCGCCGGGGTCGACCAGGTCACCGTCCTCCAGCAGCCACTCCACCAGCACCCCGTCGTACGTGGCGCTGACCTGCAGCTCCTCGCGCTTGGTCCGGACCGCCCCGAGCCGGCTGCCGGCCGCCACCCGGGTGCCCTCGACGATGCCGGCCGTCGCGAACGTGCCGCCGGCCGGGGCGATGACCACCCGCCAGTCCGGGGTGTGCTCGGCCTGGCCGCCGGTGGTGGCCCGGGCGACCAGGGCCCGCGCGGCCGGCAGGTCGTCGGGGGTGGCCAGCTTGACCGTCTCCGCGCCGCGCAGCTCGCGCCGGGCGATGGCGGTGAGCGTGCCGGCCGGCGGCAGCTCGACCAGCGCGGTGACGCCGAGGTCGCGCAGGGTGGCCTGGCAGAGGTCCCAGCGGACCGGCTGGGTCAGCTGGCGCACCAGCCGGTCCCGGACGTCGCCGCCGCGGTCCACCGCGGTGCCGTCGGCGTTGGACAGCAGCATCAGCTCAGGGTCGCGCACCGGCACGCCGGCGGCGACAGCGCCGAAGCTCTCCCGGGCCGGCTCCATGTAGGCGGTGTGGAACGCGCCGGCCACGGTCAGCGGGCGCACCTTGGCGCCGCCGGGCGGCTGCGCGGCCAGCTTCTCCAGCGCCTCGGTCGCACCCGCGGCCACCACCTGGCCGGCGCCGTTGATGTTTGCCGGGGTCAGCCCGAACGCCTCGATCCCGGCGAGCACCTCGTCGGGGTCGCCGCCGAGCACCGCTGACATGCCCGTCGGGGCGAGCGCGCAGGCCGCGGCCATCTCGGCGCCGCGGAGCCGGGCCAGCGCGACCGCGGCCTCCGGGGAGATCACGCCGGCCACCGCCGCGGCGGCCAGCTCGCCGACGCTGTGCCCGGCGGTGACCAGGTCGGGGCTGGCAGCCGGCAGCTCCAGCTCCGCGGCGGCGGCCAGCGCGGTCGCCACCAGCAGCGGCTGGGTGACGGCGGTGTCGCGGATCTCGTCCGCGCCGGCCGTGGTGCCCAGCCGGATCAGGTCGAGCCCGGAGACGGCGGACAGCCAGCGCAGCCGGGCGGCCGCCGCCGGCAGGTCGAGCCAGGCAGCGAGCATGCCGGGCGTCTGGGCGCCCTGACCGGGGGAGAGGAGGGCGAGCACGTCTCTACCGTCGCCTGCCGGCCGGGAACCGGACGAGGGTGGCGCGCACGAAGGTGCCGGCGGCAGGTTTGTAGGGATCCCACAGTTTCGCGGCGTGTCGCAAGGGCAATGACGCCCCGCAGGCGTGGACTTCCTCCTCAACCCCGTCCCAAGACCGCCCCGCCGTTGACCTGCACCACCTGTCCGGACACCTGTCCGGCGGCCGGGCTGAGCAGCCACCGGATGGTCTCGGCCACGTCCGCCGGCCGGCCCGCGCGGCCGGTGGCGGTCTGCCCGATCAGCGTCTCGCGCCGCCGCGGGGTCATCGAGTCCCGGAAGAACTCCGTGTCCTCGACGTACCCGGGGGCGACCACGTTGGCGGTCCCGCCGGAGCCGAGCCGGGCCGCGAGGTCCCAGGTCCACGGGTGCAGTGCCGCCTTGGCCGCCCCGTACGACCCGCCACCGCGCAGCGCCGCGATCGAGCTGAGCGTGACCACCCGCGCGTCGGGCGTGCGCAGCCGCGGCAGCAGCGCGGTGGTGAGCAGCACCGCGGTGAGCACGTTGAGCCGCCACTCGTCCGACCACTCGGCCGCGACCTCGGCCAGCGTGCCGGCCGGCAGCGCCGACGTGCCGCCGGCGATGTTGACGACCGCGTCGACGTCCAGGCCGGCGGCGGCCGCCGCCTCGGCGACCGCCCGCTCGACCTGGTCCGGCTCGGCCAGGTCGGCCGCGACCGGGTGGACCTCGGCGCCGGGCACCTGCGTGCGGACGGCCTCGACGGTGCCGGCCAGCGGGTCCGGCCGGCGGCCCAGCACGACGACCGCCCAGCCGTCCCCGGCCAGCGCGGCCGCCGTGGCCCGGCCGATCCCGGTCCCGCCGCCGGACACGTACGCGACCCTGGTCATCTGCTGTCCTTCCGGTGGCGTCGGGGGTGGGCGGCCACCATCCTGCCCGTGACCCGGGACAACCCAGAGCAGCAGGAGTCCGGCGGCCCGGGTCAGGCTTCGAGCCGGCCGAGGACGAGGGCGAGCTGGAGGGTGAGCAGGTCGCGGGGGTCGGTCGGGGTCCGGCCGCAGACCTCGGCGACCCGGCGCAACCGGTAGCGGACCGTGTTGGGGTGCACGAACAGGGCCCTGGCCGCGCCCTCCAGCGTGCAGCCGCTCTCGGCGTACGCGGTGACCGTGTCGAGCAGCGCCGACCCGGTCTCGGCCAGCGGCCGGTAGACGTCCTCGACCAGCGTGCGGCGGGCCTCCTCGTCGCCGGACAGCGCCCGCTCGGCGAGCAGGTCCGAGGCGAGCACCGGCCGCGGCGCCGCCGGCCAGCCCGGCACCGCCCTGATCCCGGCCAGCGCGGCCCGGGCCGACGCGCCGGCCGCGCTCAGGTCGGCCACGGTCGGCCCGACCACCACCGGCCCGGCACCGAACTCGGGCAGCAGCGGCCGGGTGCCGGCCATCGCGTCCTTGACCCCGCCGAGCACGACGACCAGCCGGTCGCCCGGCACCCCGGCGAGCACGTCCACCCCGGCGTGCCCGGCCGCCCGCTGGACCGCGTCGAGGATCTGCTCCGGGTGCCCCTTCGGGGCCGCGCCGATGACCACCGCGACCGGGGTCATCGCCGCCCAGCCGAGCGCGCTGGCCCGGGACAGCAGCGTCTCGTCCACGTCCCCGCGCAGCAGCACGTCGACGACCAGCGCCTCCAGCCGGGCGTCCCAGGCGCCGCGCAGCTCGGCGACCCCGGCGTACACCTGGGCGGCGGCGAAGGCGATCTCCCGGCTGTAGCGCAGCACCGCCTCGCGCAGCTGGGCCTGCTCGCCGGGCGCGCCGAAGCCCTCGACCTCGTTCTCCACGACCTCGACGGTGAGCCGGACCAGCTCGACGGCCTGCTGCAGGTTCACCGACCGGGCCAGCTCCTGCGGGCCGGCCCGGAACACCTCGGTGGTCAGCCGGGGCGCGTCGCCGGGCGAGCGCAGCCACTCGACGAACGAGGCGATGCCGGCCTGCGCGATGAGCATGACCCAGGACCGCTGATCGGCCGGCATCGCCCGGAACCAGGGCAGCGTCTCGTCCATCCGGGCCACGCTCTTGGTCGCCAGCGCCCCGGACGCGCGCTCCAGCCGGCGCAGGGTCGCGGTCGCCGGCGGGGTGGTGGTCACGCGATCACCTTGCCACCTGCCCCGCATCCGCTCGCCCCGGTACGGGCAGGATGGGGGCGTGACCCAGCCGCGCGACCCCGTGGACGACCTGCGCCGCATCGCTTTTCTCATGGAGCGCCGGCGCGAGGCTACCTACCGGGTGCGGGCCTTCCGGCGGGCCGCCGACGTGCTGTCCGAGATCCCGATCGACTCGCTGCAGCGACGGGTGCAGCTCGGCACGCTGCGCCAGCTGCCCGGCATCGGCGAGAAGACCGCGGCCGTGGTCGCGCAGTCGCTGGCCGGCGAGCTGCCCGATTACCTGGTCGACCTGGAACAGGGCGCGGGCGAGCCGGTCAACGCCGAAGGGGCGGTGCTGCCCGGGTCGGACGGCCCGACCCCGGCCGGGGTGGCGCTTCGGCACGCGCTGCGCGGCGACTGCCACACCCACTCGACCTGGTCCGACGGTGGCTCGCCGATCCGGGAGATGGCGGTGGCCGCCCGCGACCTCGGCCACTCGTACATCGTGCTCACCGACCACTCGCCCCGGCTGACCGTCGCCAACGGCCTGACCGCCGACCGGCTGCGGGCCCAGCTGGTCGAGGTCGCGCTGCTCAACGAGCAGCTGGCGCCGTTCCGGATCCTCACCGGGATCGAGGTCGACATCCTCGAGGACGGCGCGCTCGACCAGGAGGACGAGCTGCTGGCCCAGCTCGACCTGGTGGTCGCGAGCGTGCACTCGAAGCTGCGGATGCCGCGGGCGCCGATGACCGAGCGGATGCTGGCCGCGATCCGAAACCCGCACACCGACGTGCTCGGGCACTGCACCGGCCGGATGGTCACCGGGACGCGGGAGCGGCCGGAGTCGGAGTTCGACCCGGACGTGATCTTCCCGGCCTGCGAGGAGGCCGGCGTGGCGGTGGAGATCAACTCCCGGCCGGAGCGGCTCGACCCGCCGAAGCGGCTGCTGCGGCAGGCGGTCGAGACCGGCTGCGTGTTCTCGATCGACTCCGACGCGCACGCCCCGGGGCAGCTCGACTGGCTGCCGTACGGGTGCGAGCGGGCGGTCGCCTGCGGCGTGCCGGCCGGCCGGGTGGTCAACACCAAGGACGCGGACACGCTGCTGGCCTGGGCGGCGCGGTGATCGTCCGGGCCGGCGAGCGGTTCTCGACGGTCACCGACCGGCTCGACTCGCGGCACTCGTTCTCGTTCGGCTCGGCGTACGACCCGGCGAACACGCACTTCGGGCTCCTGCTGGCCTGCAACGAGGACCGGCTCGCCGCCGGCGCCGGATTCGCCGAGCACCCGCACCGGGACGTCGAGGTGCTCACCTGGGTGGTGTCCGGCTCGCTCCGGCACGCCGACGACGCCGGCCACCACGGCGTGGCCCGACCGGGCGTGGTGCAGCGGATGAGCGCGGGCGCCGGGGTCCGGCACAGCGAGTACGCGGAGCAGGAGCCGGCGCACTACGCGCAGATGTGGATCCGGCCGGCCGAGTTCGGCGGGCCGCCGCGGTACGACACGGTCGAGGTCGGCCCCGGCCTGGCCGAGGTGCACCCGCTGCGCCAGCCCGACGCGACGCTGGTCGCCGGCCGGCTGCCCGCCGGCGGCACCGCCGCCCTCGATCCCTGTGCCCACCTGCACGTCCTCGTGGTCGCCGGCACCGTCGCCCTCACCCCCGCCGAAGCCGGGCCGGTGGACGGGGCACCGCTGGCCGCGGTCGAGTTGGGGCCGGGGGACGCCGTGCGGCTGACCGCCGCGGGGCGCATCGCGGTCGCCACCGGTGCCGGCGCGGAACTGCTCGCCTGGCGGATGCGCTCCGGGCTCCCGGTCGGGTAGGCAGGTCCCATGGAACCCGCCCGCGACCTGCTCGCCGCCGCCGTCGACCTCCAGCCCGAGACCATCGCCCTGCGCCGCATGCTGCACCGACGGCCCGAGGTCGGGCTGTCCCTGCCGGAGACGCAGGCCGCCATCCTCACCGCGATCGACGGGCTGCCGCTCACCGTGACCAAGGGCCGGCAGGTCAGCTCGGTCGTCGGCGTGCTGGCGGGCGGGCGGCCCGGTCCGACCGTGCTGCTGCGCGGCGACATGGACGCGCTGCCGATGCCGGAGGACACCGGCCTCGACTTCGCCTCGGAGATCCCGGGTGTCATGCACGCCTGCGGCCACGACACCCACGTCGCGATGCTGGTCAGCGCGGCCAGGCTGCTGTGCGCCCGGCAGGCCGAGCTGGCCGGCCGGGTGGTGTTCATGTGGCAGCCGGGCGAGGAGGGCTTCGGCGGGGCGCCGATCATGCTCGACGAGGGCGTGCTGGAGGCGGCCGGCACTCCGGTCGAGTCCGCGTACGCGCTGCACATCACCACCCAGCAGCCGTCCGGCTCCGTCGCGGTCCGGCCCGGGTCGGCGATGGCCTCCTCGGACACCGTCCGGATCACGGTGACCGGTCGCGGCGGCCACGCGTCCAACCCGACCGCGGGGCTCGACCCGATCCCGGTCGCGGCCGCGATCGTGCAGGCCATCCAGGTGATGATCACCCGCGAGGTGAGCGTGTTCGACCCGGCCGTGGTGACCATCGCCAGGATCACCGCCGGCACGACGGACAACGTGATCCCGGAGACCGCCGAGATGCTCGGCACGATGCGGGCGCTGTCGGAGGACACCAGGGCCGCGGTCAAGGAGAAGCTGCACCGGCTGGCCACCTCGGTCGCCGCCGGGTACGGCGCCAGCGCGGAGGTGCGGATCGAGGAGGGCTACCCGGTGACGGTGAACGCCGACTCCGCCGTCGACCTGGTGCACTCGACCACGCTGGCGCTGATCGGCCCGGATCGGGCGCTGCTGGCCAAGGACCCGATCATGGGCGCCGAGGACTTCTCGTACGTGCTGCAGCGGGTGCCGGGCGCGATGACCTGGCTCGGCGCCTGCCCGCCCGGGCAGGACCCGCGGACCGCGCCGTCGAACCACTCCAACCGCGTGGTCTTCGACGAGGACGCGATGGCCGTCGGTGTCGCCACCCACGTCGCCACCGCCCTGTCCGCCCTCGACGGCAAGGCACCGGCGGCCTGACCACCGGCGGCCTGACCACCGGCGGCCTGACCACCGGCGGCCTGACCACCGGCGGCCTGACCGGCGGCGCCGGACAGGCTCGGCACCGGCCGCTCAGCCGGCGCCGGGCGGTCCGGGGTCCAGCGGGTTCCGCCAGCGCAGCCCGGGGAAGCGGGCGAAGCCCCGGTCGGTGCTGACCCACACGCAGTCGTGCTCGATCGCGAGCGCGGCCAGGTAGACGTCCGGCACGAGGTTGCCGCTCGCGCCGGTGCGCCGGCACAGGTCGGCGAACAGGCCCCAGTGCCGGCGCCCCGGTTGGACCGGCACCGCGTTCTCGCTGTCCCGGAGCGCCTGGGTGAAGGCGAGCACCTCGGTCAGCGCGCTGGGCGGGTCGAAGACGCGCCGGTTGGTGGCGATGCGGATGACAGCGCTGAGGATGAGGTCCGAGACACCGAACGGCACCTCGTCGTCGAGCGCCCCGATCAGCCACGGTCGCAACACCGCGTGGGCCGGCGAGTTCTCCTTGTACGCATGCAGCAGGACGTTGACGTCGCAGAGGATCACGGTCCGGCTCGGAGTCCGGCCGGTGGCTCTTCCTCCGCGACCTCACGTACGGCCACGTTGTCGTCGAGGTCGACGCCACGGCGGGGGCCACCGGGCGATGTCGGCAGGTCGACCGGCCGGCGCGTCCGCTCGGTCGCGCGCCGGGCGAACGCCTCCCGCATCGCGTCCTCGACGACCTCGCTGACCGTCCGGTGACTCCGGGCCGCACGCTCCTTGGCCTCACTCAGGAGGTCGTCGGCGATGGTCAGCGTGGTCCGCATGCATCACAGCATACCGACCCTGCATCATGATGCAGGCAGGGAGCGAAGCAGGACCGGCAGCGTGGCGGGCGAGCCGACCGCCCGGCCACAGTCGCCGGCAGTGTCCTGCCGGGGTTGCGGCCGGTGGGGTCGACGGCCGGCCCGGCGTCTCAGCTGTCGCCGCCGGTGTTGCCGGCACCGGCCGCCGACACGTCCGCCAGCTTGTACGAGTCGACCGCCTGCTGCAGCGTCTCCTGCTTGACCTCGCCGGCGGCGACGAGCCGGGACAGCACCGCCACCACGGTCGACTCGGCGTCGACGTGGAAGTAGCGCCGCAGCGCGCCCCGGGTGTCCGACCGGCCGAAGCCGTCGGTCCCGAGCGAGCTGTAGTCACCCGGCACCCAGCGCGAGATCTGGTCCGGCACCGACCGCATCCAGTCCGACACCGCCACGAACGGCCCGGCCGCCCCGGACAGCGTCGCGGTCAGGTACGGCGTCCGGGCCGGCGACGACGGGTCGAGCAGCGCCGCCTCCTCGGCCGCCACCGCGTCCCGGCGCAGCTCGTTCCACGAGGTGACCGACCAGACGTCGGCCGCGACGCCCCACTGGTCGGCCAGCATCGCCTGCGCCTTCAGCGCCGCCTGCACGCCGATCCCGGAGGCGAGGATCTGTGCCCGCGGCCCCTCCGTCTCCGGCGCCGGCCGGTAGAGGTAGAGGCCGCGGCGGATCCCCTCGGGGTCGACGTGCTCGGGCATCGCCGGCTGCTGGTAGGGCTCGTTGTAGACGGTGAGGTAGTAGAAGATGTCCTCGCCGTGCGGGTGCTCGTCGGTCGAGCCGTACATCCGCCGCAGCGCGTCCTCCACGATCACCGCGATCTCGAACCCCCAGGCCGGGTCGTACGCGACGACGGCCGGGTTCGTCGAGGCCAGCAGCAGCGAGTGCCCGTCCTGGTGCTGCAGGCCCTCGCCGTTGAGCGTGGTGCGGCCCGCGGTGGCGCCGAGCATGAAGCCCTTGCTGAGCTGGTCGGCCGCGGCCCAGATCGCGTCGCCGGTGCGCTGGAACCCGAACATCGAGTAGAAGATGTAGATCGGGATCATCGGCTGCCCGTGCGTCGCGTACGACGAGCCGGCGGCGATGAACGAGCCCATCGAGCCGGCCTCGGTGATCCCCTCGTGCAGGATCTGTCCCTTGACCGCCTCCCGGTAGGACAGCAGCAGCTCCCGGTCGACCGGATCGTACCTCTGGCCGAACGGGCTGTAGATCTTGGCCGTCGGGAACAGCGAGTCCATGCCGAAGGTGCGGGCCTCGTCCGGGATGATCGGCACGAACCGGTGGCCGATCTCCTTGTCCTTCATGAGGTCCTTGAGCAGCCGTACGAACGCCATCGTCGTGGCCACGGCCTGCTTGCCGGAGCCCCTCTTGAGGTCGGCGTAGGCCTCCGTGCCCGGCAGCGTGAGCGGCTTGGACCGGGTCATCCGGCGCGGCAGCGACCCGCCGAGCGCGGCCCGCCGCTCCTGCATGTACTGGGTCTCCTCGGACTCCGGGCCCGGGTGGTAGTACGGCGGCAGGCCGTCCTCCAGGGCCGAGTCCGGGATCTCCAGGTAGAGCCGGTCGCGCATCTCCTTGAGCTCGGCCTTGGTGAGCTTCTTCATCTGGTGGGTCGCGTTGCGGCCCTCGAAGTCCTTGCCGAGCGTCCAGCCCTTGATCGTGTGGGCGAGGATGACGGTCGGCTGGCCGGCGTGCTCGGTCGCGGCCTTGAACGCCGCGTACACCTTCCGGTAGTCGTGGCCGCCGCGCGGCAGGCTGCGCAGCTGGTCGTCGGACAGGTGCTCGACCATCTTGCGCAGCCGCGGGTCGGAGCCGAAGAAGTCGTCCCGGATGAACGCCCCGGGCGAGGTCGAGTACGTCTGGAACTGGCCGTCCGGCGTGGTGTTCATCTTGTTCACCAGCACGCCGTCGACGTCGCGGGCGAGCAGCTCGTCCCACTCGCGACCCCAGACCACCTTGATCACGTTCCAGCCGGCACCGCGGAAGTACGACTCGAGCTCCTGGATGATCTTGCCGTTGCCGCGGACCGGGCCGTCGAGGCGCTGCAGGTTGCAGTTCACCACGAAGATCAGGTTGTCCAGCTCCTCGCGGGCGGCCACGCCGATCGCGCCGAGCGACTCCGGCTCGTCCATCTCGCCGTCGCCGAGGAATGCCCAGACCCGGGAGTTGCTGGTGTCCTCGATCTCGCGGTTGAGCAGGTAGCGGTTGAACCGGGCCTGGTAGATCGCGTGCAGCGGGCCGAGGCCCATGCTCACGGTGGGGAACTCCCAGAAGTCCGGCATCAGCCGCGGGTGCGGGTACGACGGGAGGCCGCCGCCCGGGGACGACAGCTCCTGGCGGAAGCCGTCCATCTGCTGCTCGGTCAGCCGACCCTCCAGGAACGCCCGCGCGTAGATCCCCGGCGAGCCGTGACCCTGGAAGAACACCTGGTCACCGGACTGCCCGTGGTCCTTGCCGCGGAAGAAGTGGTTGAAGCCCACCTCGTACAGGCTGGCCATCGACGCGTAGGTGGCGATGTGGCCGCCGACACCGAGCTCGGGCCGGTTGGCCCGGGACACCATGACCGCCGCGTTCCACCGGATGTAGGCCCGGATGCGGCGCTCGACGTACTCGTCGCCGGGGAACCAGGGCTCCCGCTCCGGCGGGATCGTGTTGATGTAGTCGGTGCTGCGCAGCGCCGGCACGCCGACCTGGTGCTCGCGCGCGCGTTCGAGCAGCTTGAGCATGAGGTAGCGGGCGCGGCCGCGCCCGGCCACGTTGATCACCGAGTCCAGGGACTCCAACCACTCCCTGGTCTCCTCGGGGTCGAGGTCGGGGAGCTGGCTGGGCAGGCCATCGGTAATGACGCTGAAACGGTCACTGGTCACCCTGACATTGTCCATCCAAACCGGCCGGTAGCCGAGTCGGGTGCGCCGGACGTCGGTGTCCGGAGCGCTCGGCGGCAGCGGGTAGTTTGACGGCCATGCGCCTGACCCGCCTGCCGGCCGCGCTGGTCACCGCCGTGCTGCTGGCCGCGGCCGCCTCCTGCGCGACGACGATCGAGGGATCCGGCACGGCGGCCCCCGACCTGGGCACCCTCGGGCCGGCGCCGTCGGCGGACCCGAGCGGGTCGGGCGACCCGAGCGGCTCGGACGACTCCTCCCCGACGCCGTCGCCGACGGTGGCCGCCGTGCAGATCCGGGAGCGGGCGCTGTGCGTGCTGGAGCGGGCCGCCATCACCGGGATCAACACCAGCTTCAACAAATCCAAGCAGCGCAGCCAGCAGATCCAGATCCTCAAGCAGGGCGCGGCCACGATCGGCAGCCAGCTGTCCCGGTCCGGGCTGCCAGCGAACGACGGCATCCTGCGGGCCGGCAAGGCCGTGCAGGGCGAGCTGACCAAGCTCTACGCGGCGGCGAACGGCGGAAAGTCGCCGAGCACGAAGCCGTACAACGAGGCGACGAGTAAGTTCCAGCAGGCCTGCAACTCGATCCCCTGACCTGGCTCTGAGCTGGTTCGGGGCGGCCATTGGCGCAGCGCTGACGCGACACGACCTCGGTTCCGACTGGCGTACTTGCGCGGGGACCTGGGAATGTGTGGACTACCGGGGCACACAGACGGTGGTGACGGCTGAACCGAACGGGAGGACCGAGGGGTGAGCACGACCGTGGACCAGGCAGGAGGGCGTGGCCTGGCCGAGCGGCTGGGTATCGAGCCGGGCATGGTCGTGCAGGAGCGCGGCTGGGATGAGGACGTCGACGAGGAGCTGCGCGACGCGATCACCGAGAAGTGCGGCAGCGAGATGGTCGACGAGGACGCCGACGACGTCGTGGACGTCGTGCTGCTGTGGTGGCGGGAGGACGACGGCGACCTGGTCGACGCGTTGGTCGACGCGCTGCACCCGCTGGCCGACAGCGGCGTGATCTGGCTGCTCACCCCGAAGTCGGGGCGGGACGGGCACGTGCCGCCGTCCGACATCACCGAGGCCGCGCCGACCGCCGGGCTGTCGCAGACCTCCAGCATCAGCGCCGCCCGCGACTGGGCCGGCGCGCGCCTGGTCACCCCCAAGACCACCCGTTCCAAGCGCTGAGGTCCTCACCGGCCGAGGCGGAGGAGGCGTCCGGCACCGCCGACCCAGCGCGCCGCCGCTTTGAGCGCCGGGCCGCCGGGTAGACCGGGCACTTCGTCGACGATCGGGGCGAGCCGCACGATGTCGGCCAGCCCGTGCACCCGCATCGTGCGGGACGCCAGCAGTCCAGGCACCGCCCGCCGCCCGGCCGACGCATCGACCAGGACCGCCGCATCGCCCTCGACCGCGGCGCCGGCCGGCCGCTCCGTGACCGCGGTCGTGACCCAGCCGTCCCGGTCGGTCCGGACCTGCCAGCCCACCCGCCCGGTCCACGCGGTCAGCGCCGCGCGCAGCCCACGCCGGTGCGCGAACACCCCGGTCACGTCGACCAGCGCCGCCAGCCCGGCATCGAGCAGTCGATCGCCGGGGCGCACGCCGAGGTCGAGCGCGTGCACGGCCAACTCGTACCCGCCGGCGTTCACGACGGTGAGCAGCGGCAGCGCGCCGACCGAGGACATGACCGGTACCGCGCCGAGCGCCCGCGGCCCGTCCCCGGCGTCCGGCTCCGCGAACCACGCCGCCAGCCGGTCCCGGGACCGGCGGACCGCGGCCAGCACGTCGGCGCGGGACGCGTCCCGGTGCGCGGCGACCACGCGCGCGTTGACCGCATCCGGGTCGTACGGCGGCGCCACCGTGCCGGTGCGGGCCTCGGCGAGCAGCGTGTCCAGCGTCGCCACGCCCGGCCAGTCACCGACGTGCACGAGCACGTCGTGGCCGGTCCAGCCGGGCAGCCGGGACGGCTGGTCCAGGTCGGCCTCGCCGGCGGCGGCGAGGAACCCGTCCCACGACGCGAGCACCCGGTCACGCTGCTCGTCCAGCGGCAGGCTGGCCAGACCGGCCCGAGCGGCGCGTGACATGCTGCCATGGTGCCGGACATTCCGGCCCGATCCCTGAGGAGGACCAGCATGGCGGTCGAGGTCGGCCAGGAGGCCCCCGACTTCACCCTTCGCGACCAGAACCGCGAGGAGGTGACGCTGAGCTCGTACCGCGGTCGCAAGAGCGTGCTGCTCGTCTTCTTCCCGTTCGCGTTCAGCGGCATCTGCAGCAGCGAGCTGTGTCAGGTCCGTGACGAGCTGCCGCGGTTCGAGGACGAGGACGTGCAGGTGATCGGCATCAGCGTCGACCACCCGTTCGCGCTGAAGAGCTGGGCGGCGCAGGAGGGTTACCTGTTCCCGCTGCTGGCGGACTTCTGGCCGCATGGCGAGGTCGCCGAACGGTACGGGGTGTTCAACGCCACCGCCGGCATGGCCAACCGCGGCACCTTCCTCGTCGACAAGGCGGGGAAGGTCGTGTTCGCCGAGGTCAACCAGCCGGGGGAGAGGCGGGACCAGTCCGTGTGGCACTCGGCGATGGCGGACCTGCCGGCCTAGGTCCCCGTCGGGGCCGTCGCTTCCGTCGGCGCGGGCTCGGGATTCGGCCCGGGCTCGCGCCGGCGCGCCCGCCGGTCGAGCATCAGCAGCACGACCGGCCCGGCCAGCGCGAACGCGCTGAACAGGAACCACTGCACGACGTACGCCAGGTGCTGGGCGACGTACGCGCCGCCGGCCGGGTTGGTGAGGTCCGGCGGTGGCAGCGCGACCAGCCCCTGCTGCGACGGGGTCGACGAGATCAGCTCGACGTACGCCGGGTAGGCCGGCACGCCGTCCCGGGCCGCCAGGTCCGGCACGTCGATGCGCTCGATCTGCCGGTCCGGGAGCCCGGTGCCGAGGCCACCCTTCTCGCTCGGCAGCACCCGCGCGGTCACCCGCACCTGGCCGGCCGGCGGGTCCGGCACGTTCGGCGTCAGCGTCGCAGCCCCGGTGGCCGCGATGAACCCGCGGTCGACGTACAGCGTGCGTCCCGACGCTGTCCGCAGTGGCGTGATCACGAGGAATCCCGGCGTGTAGTTGACCTGCCGCTGCCGGACCAGCAGCTGCCGGCCGCCGTCGTACCGGCCGGTCGCCGTCACGCTGCGGAACCGGATCGTGTCGTCGACCCCCCGGCCGGCCACGAGCACCTCGTCCACCGGCGCCACCGGCCGCCCCGCCGCCGCCCGCAGCTCGTCGTCCGCGGTCTTCTTCTGCCCGAACCGGTGCCACTGCCAGACTCCCGCCGCACCGCAGACACCGCCGAGCACCAGCCCCAGCAGGACCAGGGCCACCACCCGCGCCACCCGCGGCCGTTCGGCGCTCACCCGCCGACCCTACGACCCCACCGCACCCCCCGCCGTCCCGGTACCCTTCCCACTCGCCCGCACGGAGCGGGGCGCGTAGCTCAGCGGAAGAGCACCCGCCTTACAAGCGGGGGGTCGCTGGTTCGAACCCAGCCGCGCCCACCCCCTCTGACCAGGACACCAGCGGTCCCGGCCGCCGGTCCGAACGATGTCAAGGTGGCCTTGACGGCAGCCTGTGACAGCAACGGGGGTCATGCCAGCCGCTCCCCGAGCGACCGGAGCGCCTTCCGCTGCTCCTCCTGGGCCGCGTGCGCGTAGATCGACATCGTGACCTGGATGCCGCTGTGGCCGGCTATCGCCTGGACGATGTGCGGCGGCACCCCGGCGTCCAGGAGCAGCGTCACGCAGGTGTGCCGCAAGTCGTGCAGCCGGACAGGCGCCAGGTCGGCACGCTTCCGGAGGGCGTACCAGTGCCGGTTGAGGTTGCGCGGCTCGATCGCCGTCCCCGTCCCGGTGGTGAAGACGAGTCCCGAGTCCTGCCACGCCAGGCCGGCCGCCAACCGCTCAGCCGCCTGCCGTGCCCGGTGCTCCCAGAGCGCATCGACGGCCAGCGCCGGCAGCGGGATGGTCCGACGTGAGTGCCGGGTCTTCGGCTCGGTGAAGCGCAGCTCGCCGCCGACCCGCTGGACCGCCTGCCGGACGTGCAGCTCGGCACCGTCAAGGTCCACGTCGACCCAACGCAGGCCCAGCAGCTCACCCCGCCGCAGGCCGCCCGATACCGCCAGGACGTACACCGCCTGCAGCCGATCGCCCCGCACCGCCGCAAGCAGCCGACGAGCCTCAACCAGGCTCAGCCCTGTGCCCACCTCGTACTGCGGTGCCGGCACCCGGATCAGCTTGACCACGTTGCGGGGGACCAGTTCCTCCCGCACCGCGTGCTCAACCGCGTTCCGCAGCACCGCGTGCACCATCTGCACCGTCCGAGCCGACACCGGGCGCTCGACTTCCCCGACCGTGACCGTGGCGTCCCGGCACGAGTTCAACAGCCGGCGCACGTCCTGCGGACCCAGCGCATCGAGCCGGCAACGACCGATCCTGGGCACGATGTAACGCTCCACGATCGTCCGGTACGCGCTCGCCGTCGATGGCCGGCGCTCTTGATCAACCACCTCCGACAGCCAGTAGGTCAGGTAGCGCTGCACCGTCCAGCCCTTCTCCGCGACCGGCACACCCCGCCTTGCCTGGGCCAGCAGGTCCGCGAGCTTGCCCGCCGCCTCCTCCCTGGTCCGGCCGTAGGCGGTCCGCCGCTTCCGGCCGGATCGGGTCGGCACGTACGCCGATGCTGCGTATCGGCCGTCCGAGCGCTGGTAGACGGTCCCCTCACCGTTGGCCCGCCGGCTCACGCCGCCACCTCCCGGGGGAGTGAGGCGACGAAGTCGCGGAGCGCGTCAGCCGGCACGCGCCGGGATCCGCCGATCTTCACCGACTCCAAGGAGCCGTCCCGGATCAGGTCATACAACTTCGATTTGCCGAGGCCGGTCAACGCCTGCACCTCAGCCACCGTGTAGAGCAGCTTGTCCACTGGATCTGTCCTTCCTGGCTAGGCGGTACGGGCGACGTCTCGGGCCGTGAGCCGCTTCTCGCGGGCCATGGCGGCGGCGGTGTTGGCGAGGACGGCGTCGGCGGTGGTGTGCCAGCCGATGCCGACGTAGGTCAGTTCGGTGAGGACGTCGGTGGTGTCCTGGTCGTGCTCGTCGACCAGGTCGACGGCGCCGGCTCGTTCCAGCCGGGAGGCAGCGGCGCGGTTGCGGCGCCAGGCGATGCGCCGGGCTCGTTCGGCGGTGAAGGTGCCGGTGTAGCGGCGGGATTTGGTGAAGAAGTGCCCGCCGTAGCCGAGGGTGTGGGCCCAGCGGCGCAGGCCCCGATGCTCCTCGTCCAGGCCCAGCGTCCAGGCGGCGTCGATGAGCCGGCCGGTGTGA
This sequence comes from uncultured Actinomycetota bacterium, assembly GCA_963803135.1. GTDB lineage: Bacteria > Actinomycetota > Actinomycetes > Mycobacteriales > CADCTP01 > CADCTP01. Next base: position 47,811 of record CAWDLH010000006.1, read on the forward strand.
GTGTCGTCGGCGTAGACACCGATCGTGGCGGCCGTGATCCGGGCCGACAGGTGCCCGGTGGCCTCGGTGGACTTGGTCGCGTACTTGGCCAGGTACGCGGCGACGGCTTCGCGGGTGATGGGGTGATCGGCGGCGGCCCGGACGGGGCGGACGTCGGCGGCTTTGCCGGGGTCGCCCCATCCGATGGTCCAGCCCTCGGGCTGCTTGGGGTGCGGGGCGGTGGTGAAGGCAGTGTGCCCGATGGCCTGGGTGACGGCGTGGGCGAGGACGAACACCGACGCCCATTCCGGCGGCGCGATGACCCGTTCCTTGTCGTCGGGGTCGAGCCCGTCGAGCCGGATGAGCGCGTGGTAGTGAACGACTCCGCGTTTCTGGTACTCCGCGACCTTCCCGAATGAGACTCGCACCCGGCCACCGTGAGCACTGGCGTGCCGCGTCAAGGACCGGTTGACAGCGATCGTGGTGCGCCGCCACAGCTCGGAGGCGGAGGCGTTCCAGACGACCTGCCCGGCGTGGTCGTAACAGTCGACGCACAACGGCCGGCCGAGCGCCCGGTCATCGTCGGAGTGGGTGCGGCGGCAGGTGAGGTCCCGGCCGTGGGGGCAGCGTTCGGGGGTGCGGCGGGGGCGGCAGGGCCGTGCGCCGGCGTCGGGGTTGCGCCGCCGCTGGGAGTGCACGGGCCCGAAGCTGGGCGCGGTCAGGGTGGCGAACACCGCCGGGTGACCGGCCACGGACTCGGGGATGCCCTTGCCGCCCCGGAGGCCGGCCAGTACGAGCTGGTAGGCGTCGGCCCGGTAGACCTCCGCGCAGGTCGGGCAGACCGAGGCCCGGCGGTTGCCGCAGGCCTTGTAGATGACGGCGTCCGGCATATCGGCCGTAGGCCGGGACTCGACCAGTTCCCCGGTCCGGGTGCTGACGGTGTGGACGGTGCCGGCGAGGCGGACCGGGTTGGTGCAGGCGGCGGCGGTCTGGACGTGGGCGAGCCAGCGCCAGTAGTCGCCCCGGCCGGCCCGGGCCAGCATCGCCGCCCGGGCGTCAAGCTTGTCCAGCGTGCTTCCGCTTCGGGTGGGGTCGGCAACGGCCCCCACCCCCGGGGTGATGAGCCCGGGGGTGGGAGTCACTACCGATCCGGTCACTGCGGCAATGCCGCCTCGACATCGGCCACCGTCGCCCACCGGTCCCCGACGCTGGGGATCTCACCGGCAGGAACGGCCGACAGCAGTCCGCAGCACTTGCAGGCTGCGAAACGGGATGCGATCACCACGTCCTGATCCGGACGCAGGTCCACCAGCGCCCACACCTGATCGGTCTCGAGCGAGACCAGGGCGGCTCTCATGCCGCACCGACTTGAGCGCCGTAGTGGCAGTCGATGCACTCTCCGAGGGATGTCGGGATGCAGTAGCCGGCGTCCTGCCCACACGTGGGGCAGGCGCGCCGCGCGGCAAGAGCCTTACCCACCGCCGCGAGCTGCGCGGCCGTAGGAACCCGCTTCGGCTTCGCGGCCGCGATCGAGTACAGGTAGGCCACGGCGTCCTTCCGCCGCCGCATCCACAGCACCTGCGCCACCGGCTCATGCCCACCCGGGCACAGCCCCAACGCCCGGTGCCCCGAGCGGCGTCTGCGATCCGCTCAGGACTGTCGCTCATGCCGATGAGCGGGCTGCCGTACCAGATCCTCCGGCTCGGCCGCCGGGAATGTCACCGGACCCCCGTAGCCAAGTAACGCCGTGGGTTCCGGTGGCTGCTCTTTGCAGACCAAACGACAGGCAACAGGGCGATGACGCGGCGACATTGCCCATGAGCGTCGCAGCATGCAGGCTGGCAGTTTCACAAGCGCAAGGAGTCCCGGTGCCAGACCTGTTGGTGGACTTCATCACCTCGCTCGACGGCTACGGCTCGGCGGAGGGTTGGCCGGGCTACTGGGGCCTCGCGGGACCGGAGTACCTGGCGTGGCTCGAGGAGTCGCCAGAAAGCAACTTCACGGCCCTGATGGGGGCGACCACGTATCGACAGTTATCGGGCTTTGCGGCCGAGTCCGACGACGACAGCTTCGCGCAGTTGAACGCTTTGTCGAAGGTCGTGTTATCCTCGACTCTCAAGGAGCCGCTGGAGTGGGCCAACGCGCGCTTGGTCCAAGGAGACCCTGTCGAGGCCGTGAGGTCACTGAAAGCGGAGAGCCCCCATGGGTTACGCACGATCGGCAGCCTCACGCTCTGCCGGTCGTTGCTAGACGCCGGCCTTGTCGACCGCTTCCGGGTGGTCGTCTTTCCCGTCATCACCGGCAGCACCGGGCGGGACCGCATCTACGACGGGTATCCCGACGTCGGCCTCGAGATGGTCGCCAGCCGCACATTCGACGGCAGGATCCAGCTCCTCGAGTACGTGCCCAAAGTCCTCACCGGGCCGCCGAGCAGCGACCACCCCACGACCTGAACTGCGGTCATCAGTACTCGGCCAGGCGACCGCTGGCTGAGCGCTATCTCGGCTCGTCGGCCGGCCCGGAGAGCGCACTCCCATGCCGCTGTCCGGCTCGTTCTATGTGCCGGCGGCCATGTAGGCGGCGAGTATGTAGTTGGGTGTCGGTCGAGGTTCTTGCGGGCTCGGTCGTAGCGCATGGGACACGCCAGGCGCCGCTAACGCCAGGTGGTCAAGCTCCTGATCAGGCCAGCTCCTCCAACCGGGCCGTGGCCGGCAACCACGAGTGGACATGTCGCAGCAAGGCACAAAGCCAGTCATTCCGGGGGGTCACACCCGCGGTCACCAACCCACAGCTCACCACCATCAGGCTGCGCAGGCGATCCTCATAGTCATTCCGGGTGTTGGCCACCCACGATTGCAGTCAGGCGACGTTGACCGTGTCGAGTGCGGATCCTTTCATCTGCTCCGTGTCCGTGCGTCTCGCTGGGGCGTGGGTGGGGTCGCGCACCGCCAAACGGACGGGCTCGACTCCAGTCATCGCGGAGCCTCTGAGTTGAGGTAGGTCAAGACTGCGAGGACCCGCCGGTTGGCGGTGTCGGACTCCTCGATGTCGAGTTTGGTGAGGAGGTGGCTGACGTGTGCCTCGATGGTCCGGGGGCTGACGGACAGGTGGTCGGCGATGCCGGCGTTGGTGAGCCCTTCGGCCATGAGGGCTAGGACGTCGCGTTCGCGTGAGGAAAGGCGGGCGAAAGGGTCGGTGTCGGCGACTTTGGCCATCATCGCGGCCACGACTTTGGGATCGAGTGCTGAGCCGCCGTGGGCGACGCGTTGCGCGGCGTCGATGAAGTCGTCGACGGCTAGCACTCGGTCCTTGAGCAGGTAGCCGAATCCCGGCAGGGTGACGAGGTCGGCGGTATTGGCGGTCTCGATGTGCTGGGAAAGCAGCAGCACTCCGAGGTTCGGCCACTCGGCTTTGACCAGGCGAGCCATGGTGGCGCCCTCGTCGGTGAATGACGGCGGCATCCGGATGTCGAGCACGACCAGATCGGGGTCGCTGCTGCGGACTGTCTCCATCACGCCCTCTGCGGATCCCAGCCGCTCCACTACGGCGTGCCCCTTGTCGGTGAATAGCAAGGCGAGCCCGTCGCGGAGGAGGGCCTGGTCCTCGGCGATGATCACGCGCATGGGAGCCGTACCCGCAGCGAGGTGCCGGAGCCGATCATCGAGGTGATCTCGATCGTTCCGCCGTGGGAGCGTGCGCGGTCGGCCAGGCCGCGCAGTCCGGTGCCACGGCGGGGATCGGCGCCACCGTCGCCGTCGTCGTCGACGGCGACGACGAGCTGGCCATTTTCGTGTGCCACTGCCAGGTCGATGCGCCCGGCGTGGGCGTGCTTGACGGCATTGGTCAGGCCCTCGGCGGCGATGAAGTAGGCCGCGGTCTCGATCTCGGGACTGAACCGATCGGAGGTCACGTCGACGAACACGTTCCCGGGTGTCCGGGTCGCCCAGTCGGTGAGCGCCGCTCGGAGGCCGTGGTCCAGGCTCGTGGGGCGCAGCCCCCCGGCGAGGTCGCGCAGGTCGTCGATGGCGTGGCCGATCTCACCAACGGCCTCGTCGAGCTCAGTGTGGAGTGTCGGCCACGAGCCGTTCAGCTCGTGCTGGAAGTGCCGAAGAGTCAGCCCGATGGTGACCAGCCGTTGCTGGGCCCCGTCATGGAGGTCGCGGGCGATGCGTCGGCGTTCCTGGTCGGCGGCGGCCACCATCCTGGCGCGTGAGGCATCCAGCTCCTCGAGCTGGCGTCGCAGGTCCACCTGCAGAGCCCCGATCTGCAGGGCGAGCCGCCCCGCGTCCAACGCCTCGGCCAAGCGAGGGTCCACAAACTCGTGGTGGACCACAACGGGCGTGACCCGGGCGCCTGTCTCGACCCGGCTGGCCAGCAGGTCCGGAGTCGGCACCCAACCCACCGGCCGACCTTCGACGTCGTACCAGCCGCCGTTCTGCTCGAACAGAACCCGACATCCGGGGTCATCGACCGCCGCGCGCAGCGTGCGCTCGAGGTCGTCGATGCCGGCGGTGCCGCGTCGAAGGGCATCGACGTAGTCGGACATCACGCGCCGTGTCTCGTAGCGCGCCCGTCGGAACCGGCGGTCGACCGCGCTCTGGATCCTGTCGCGGATCGGCCGGAACGCCACCGCGACACACAGCGCCGCGACGGCTGCCGGAACTGGGGTGGAGACCACTGCGCTCAGCAGGATCACGAGTGCGGCGTACGCCGCGGCGAGCACGCCGGTGACGGCGGCGTAGCTGACCGTGCGGCTGACTACCAGATCGATGTCGTAGAGGTGGTAGCGCAGAATGGCGATGGACGCTGCGATGGGCAAGAGGCAGAGGGCGATCCCGGTGATGAGCTGGATCGGAGGCCACACCGTCCACAGCAGTGGCGCCATCGGTAGCACCACCGCAACCACCGAGGCCGCGAAAGCCATCCACTTCAATTGGAGGCGTTCCACACCCCGCGATCGCCAAAACCGAACGATGAACGTGGCCACCGAGCCCACCAGTGCAGCGACCACGAGCATGAACCCACCCAGGTATAAGGCCTGCGACACTCCCGCGCCCACTGCGTAGGGGTTCACGCCGGCGACGAGCAGCGGCCCCAGCCGCGGGTTGAGCATCCACCCGGGCAACGCGAAGGCGGCGCCGATGGCCCACAGCCAGACGATCAGCCGGACGCGACCGGACACCGGCCCGTCCGGGAACCAGAGGAACAAAAGCGTCAGGCCCAGCGCGGCGACGATCCACGAGGACAACCCGAGCAGCTGAGCAAGGTTGGCTCCGGGCCACCCATGGTGGGCGCCCTGCTCCCCGTACGCTTGCAGGAAGTCTCCGACGACGGCGTTGAACAACGCGGACAACACCAGAAGCCAGCCAACGCGGTGCCGCGGGTACCGCCACACGACCAGGCCACCTGCACCGACTTGCACGCAGGCATAGACGCCAAGGATGACCGCAAGCGCCACCGACCCCACACCGCGGGTGAGCGCCACGGCCGCAGCCTCCAGCAACACCGTCATAGCGACTGCGACCACGACGAGGGCTCGGTCCGCGACGTCGGACATAACCCGATCCTCCACCAAACGGCGCCCTAGCGGCAGCGTGCGAACCCCCGTTGCGAGGCCGTGCCAGCACGTACCGAGGAACGCGAGCCAAGCCCGATGTTCTGCGGTTGCCGCCCCCCTAGCGTGCAAGGAACACCGCAGGTCCCGTTGACCGGCACTCCCACGTCGAATCTGGCCCAGCCATCGACCACGGCACTCGGGGCGCCGGCGGGGCAACAACAGGAGGTTCGGCATGTCGCTCATCGATCAACCGCGCACGAAGATCTCCCCCGCGGACACTCGACGCGATCTCGTGACCCTCAGCCGGGTCACCGGCACGTCAGGCGTGGTCATGCTCGTCGTCGTCCTCGGTGGCTCCCTCCTTAACGGCTACCAGAACCAGCCCTTCACCGAGGGTCCGGCCAAGATCATCGCCTTCTTCCAATCGATCGACGACGGCATCGGATGGGCCTCGTCGTGGGGCACCTCGATCGGCCTGATCGCGATGCTCTTCTTCATGGTCGGGTTGGCCATGACCCTGCGGCCGCACGAACGCGGCCTGCCCTGGCGTACCACGTTCCTCGCGGCGGCCGGTGTGGTCAGTGTCGTCTCGGGCCAGATCGCTTCCTGGGACGCCGCGGCATACCGTTCCTCGACGATCGACCCCCAGGTCGCGACGTACGCGTTCGACCTCGGCAACATCTCCTTCGTCAACGGCTGGTCGGCCACCGGCGCCGTCGCGATCCTGGCCGGGCTGGTGATGCTGCGCACACGTGAGCTGCCACGGTGGGTCGCCTGGTGGGGCATCGTCGCCGGCGTCGGCCAGATGATCGCACGGGGCTTCTTCCGACACAGCGTCGCCTTCGCGCCCTTCGGGCTCTTCTGGGCCTGGACGCTCGCCATCTCCGTACTGCTCCTGCTCGGCCGCTTCGTTCCCCGCAAGGAGACCTGACGAGTCGGGTGCTTGCGCGCCCCGCGCCTCGCTTGGGTCTCAACCCCACCAAGATGAAGGAAACCCCATGACAACCACACAGACCCTCTCCCGCCCATCGCTCCTCACGCCCGGCACGACAGCGATCTTCGGCGTACTCGGACTCGTCGACATCGCGCTGGTCGGCGCGATCTGGACTTCCAGTCCGCCGCCTCTCGCCGTCAGTCTCGGCGTCGGCGCCCTCGGCCTGATCACCCTCGCCGGGCTCGTGCCAGCGAACAGAGGCAGCCGGCGCGCGCTCGGCGCGATCGTCGTCTCACGGGTGATCTCCGCGCTCCTCGCCGTGCCCGCGTTCTTCCTCAACGCTCCAACGTGGGTCATGGCCGTCGAAGGTTTCGTCATCGTGGCGACTGTGTGGGCACTGATCATGGTGCGTCAAAACGCCCACCGGCCCGCGCGATTGACCGCCGGGCAATGAAGCGCATCCGCTCGATCGTTCCGGCATCACAGGAGTCGCCCAGGGGCGCAGTGAGTCTTGATGGGGGTGCCGGCAGGAGTCCGCTTCACGATGCGGAGGCAGCTCACGTCAGCACCACCACCCCACCGGGTCACCTGACCGCGCCGGCCACCTGGGCGCTCCGCCTTGCCGGCCTCAGCGCCCTGGTCAACGGTGCCGGCTTCGGCGCCTTCGACATCCCAGCCACCTGGCACCTCGCTCACGACCATCACGTCTGGTACTCACTCGGCAACCCGACGTATGGCAACGGCCCGTTCGAAGCCCACGGCATCACTGTCACCGTGCCGGTGCTGCTGGCGTTCCTCGGCTCGTGCCTTGTGCTGGCGATCGGCGGCGCTCTGCTGCTGGTGCCCCGCACGATCGGGGTCGTCGTCACCCTGGCCGGCATCGTCATGTGTGCGCCGTTCTGGTGGGGCTTCGACTTGCCCTTCGCGTGGTTCAACGCAGCGACCGTGTTGGTTCTCCTCACGATGGCCTGGGCTGCCCAGACGCATGCGTGGACCGGCCCTACTTCGCGCCGCCCGGATCCCGGACCGCCCACCACCGACCCAGCCGTCCCCACGACGGTCCTCCAACGCCTGCGGTCCGCGCCGTCGGTGACCTCAGGGCGCGCTCTCCTCCTCGCCATGCTGGGCTTGCTGGTCTGTGACGTGATCGGGGGATTCGTCGCCCTCGCCTCGGGCGCGAACTCGTTCAACGAGGCGTGGGGCTTCGACACCCAGAACACAGTGCCGCTGCCGATCGGGGCGGCACAACTTCTGCTCGCGTGGTTAGCCGCGCGTAACACGCGGCCTCCAATCGGCTTGATCGCGGCTGTCCTCCTCAGCGTGTTCTGCCTCATCAGCGTCATCGCCGGATTGTTCGACGGTGACCTCATCCAGAACGTCGCATCGGATGGTGTCTTCTCCTTGGGAGTCGCCTGGGCAGTCGTTCTTCTCGCGTTCACCGCGGTGGTCGGTCTGCTCGCCGCGATCCGGGCGAAGCAGTTGCGCCAACGTCGCTGACGGCCCTCAACCGTCGACGCGCGGATCTGCCGCGCTGCGGGTGGGACGCGCGACCGTCAGTGCAGGGTGAAGGTGTGCACCGGGCCGAGGCGGTTGAGATCCAGCCGGTGGCCGGTGCTGGCGCCGCCGCCGAGGCTGTCACTGAGGCGGCCGTCGACGGGCAGGATCTCGAAGACGCTGGTCGAGGTCGGATCGTGCCCGGGGGGTCCCGGATGGCAGCAGAACCGACCGCGCAGCTGAATCACGTACACCGGCCGGGCCGGGTCGCCGTCGCCGCCGAAACCGCCGGTCCGCCAGGCTGCACCCAGCGTTGTCCGGACCCACTCGACGGGCTCGTCGACCCGGTTCGGCTGCCCGGCGGCCTGCCGGGCGTGGGCGAGGACATTCGCTGGTGGCAGCGGAGAGCCCCCGGCCGGGAGTCCGGCGGGGGACCCGGTGACCGGCGCCACCCGGCAGGCCCGGCCGCCCCGGCGGACGCGGTTGCCGAGCCGGCCGCAGCGGATCCACCGGACGGGGCGGCGCCGCATCCGGCCAGGAGCGCAGCAGCGAGCGCGGACACCACCAGTCGGACGATGGCCATCGCCGCCTCCCCACCCTCACGCCACACCTCCGACGCCGCGCCCCCGGCAGCGGGTTCCACGATGGCCTGCGGTGATCGGTCATCTACGCCGCTGCTCGCTGCAGCTCGCGTCCTTCTGGCCGGCGGCGCTGGGGTGGACTGCTGCCAAACGGAGGCTCGGTCCGCACCGTCAGCACAGGCCACCAATCTGGACGCCACGACATCCGCATCTAATGGGTCGGGCTTGCAGAGGTGGGATCAGCTGTGCGGGTCGGATTGGCCGGACCAGTCGAGTGGGAGCCACTCTCCGACGAGGTTGGCGGCGATGAGGACGGCCGCGTCGGGATCCCAGAGCAGTACCGGGCTGTCGCGGACCAGGGCGAGCAGCGGCGAGAGGGCGACCGGGCTGACCGACACCGTGTGGCGCTGGTCGTCCTCGGTCACGATCAGCATCTCGAACTCGCCGTCGCCGCCATCCGCGGCCGCCAACCAGTTCGCGTTGACGTACCGCACCCTCAGCCGGACGAGGCCGTCCACAGCCGACTGGCGCAGGGGGAGCGATGGCGCGGACAGCGGTGGACGGCCGAGCCCAGCACTTGCAGGCGGGCGTCGCTGGTTCGAACTCAGCCGCGCGAACCACCCGGTCTGACCGGCCGGGACTGTGGCCGTCCCTATGGGGCTGCTGATCTGAACGGGCAGTTACGGGCCGACCCGGTAGGGCCGCATCATCTCGTTGTCCTCGTGCTCGACGATGTGGCAGTGCCACACGTAGCGGCCGGCGAGGTCGAACGTGGCCTTGACCCTGGTGATCTCCCCGGGGTACGCGATGACGGTGTCCTTGAAGCCGGTCTCCCAGCGTTCGGGCGGCCGGGTGGCGCCGTCGTCGAATGGTTCCCGGTCGACGACCTGGAATTGCACCTGGTGGATGTGGATGGGATGAGCATCCACCGTGAAGTTGTGGATCTCCCAGATCTCGGTCGCTCCGAGCGCGGGGTTCTCCGTGATCGGGTCGTCCCATTCCCTGTGTACGGGGGTTCCGTCGCCGGCGATCGTGCCCAGGAGCGCGGCCCTCGGCCCTACTCCCGGCAGCACCGCGGAGTCCTCCTCGTTCAACGACACCCGTCGGGCGGTGGTCGCAGGTCCGAGCGGGGTGAACCCCGGCAGCGTCAGCTGGCCGGGCGGCACGCTGGTGTCCCTGGCGGCGAGCGGCACGACGGTGAACTTCATGACCTGGCCCGTCGTGTCCGGGTCGGCCGACTCGAACTCGTCTCCCGGCTCCCCGCCGCCGAACGGCTCATCGGGCCCCTCGTTGATGAGATACAGCTCCGTGCCCACCGGAATACCGGTGAAGTCCACGATGACATCGGCCCGCTCGGCCAGACCCATGAGCAGCTGGCTGAGCTGGACCGGGGCGGGAAGGAACCCGCCCTCGGTGCCGATCTGCCAGAACGGCAGCGCCGGTCGTGCCGGCCGGTGGGCCGAGCGGCTGCTGGCGATCTTCAGGATCAGGAAGCGTGAGTTGCAGCCGTTCAGGAAGCGGAACCGGTAGCGCCGGGGCTCGACCGGCAGCATCGGCCAGGTACGGCCATTGACCACCATGGTGTTCGCGAAGAACTCCGGGTTGAAGATCGGGGAGATGTCGCTCCGGGGGATGTACGGGCCGGCGAAGTCGTCGAAGAATGTCCGGCTCGGCGGGTAGAACAGTGAGCCGTCGGCGTTGAAGCTGCGGTCCTGGACGGCGATGGGAATCTCGTAGTACCTCGTTCCGGGCCGGTCGCCGAGGCGTGGGGCGGGGCCGGGAAGCACTCCCCGCGGCACATCTGAGGAACCGCCCCGGAGCAGGTAGAAGCCCGCCGGCCCGGCGTACACGTTCAGCCGGGTCATCCCCAGGGTGTGGTCGTGGAACCACAACGTGGTGGCCCGCTGGTCGTTCGGGTACTGGAACACCGCGGTGCCCGGCGGCCACGCCTGGTGCCACCTGGCCTTGAACTTCCCCCTGAACTCGTCATAGAAGCTGCCGACCTTCGCATAGCCGGACGGGATGTCGTGCGCGTGCGGCAGGTACCAGGCCTCGGGGTACCCGTCGCTCTCCTCAGCGCTGTGCGCCCCGTGCACGTGAGTGACGATCGGGACCGGGCCGGGGTACGGACCCGGTGTCGAGGTGAACGTCGGCCGCATGTCCCGGCCGGCGGTGCCGCCTGGCGGGTTCGCCCAGTGCAGGGTGGGATCGACCGGGAGCAGGTGCGGCAGATACCGGCCCCGACGATCGACCAGGTCGTTGATCCACTTGATCCGTACCGGCCGATCGGCTCGCGCCTCGATCGTGAACGCGGGGTAGTTGAACGTCCCGCCGTGCGGCGCCGAGCCGTAGCCCCAGACCGTGGTGGCGGGCATCCCCGCGGGCAGGATCTGCTGGCGGAACTGGCGGACGGCGATGGCGTACCGGTCGATGGAGTGGTTCGGCAGCCCGGTGAGTGGCGGCATCACGGGCGGGATGACGAGCGGTGTGACGTACTTGTCCACCGTCGTGGGGTCCAGCGTGCCGCTGGGAAGCACACCCCAAGCCCGCTGGGAGACCTTCCACGGTACGAACAGGGCCGCCCCGCCCACCGCGCCGGCCTTGAGAACTTGACGTCTGGTGATCACCGCGTCACCTCCGGCGGACTCGGGGCTCCGGTCGCGCAGCGGCAGCGGCAGCACGGCCCGCGTCAGATGGTGCCACTCCCGTGACACCCACGAGGACGAAACGAGTCTCCTCGTCCACCACGACGCCGCCGCAGCCCTGATCGGAGCCGGGACTCGAGCCGGAGTATGGTGCCGAAGCCCGTCGAGGGAGGATCGGATGAACTACCGGCGGATCGCGACCGTCACAGGGTGGCTGTGGATCATCACCTTCGTCACGTCGGTACCTGCGCGGTTCATCCTCTACGCCCCGGTGCGGGATGAGGGGAACTACGTCACCGGCGCCGGTGACGATGCCAAGACCCTCATCGCGACGGGCGCGTTGCTGGAGCTGATCCTCATCATCGCGAACGTCGGCACCGCCGTGGTGCCTTTCTCGATCCACAAGCGGCAGAACGAGGCGGGAGCCCTCGCTTTCGTGGCGGCCCGTCTCGTCGAGTCCACGTTCATCGCCATCGGAATCGTATGCATGCTCGCAATCAGCACCCTCCGGCAAGACGCTCCGAATGGCACGAGTGCCGCTTTGGGCCAGGGACTCGAAGCGGTATACGAGTGGTCGTTCCGGCTCGGGCCTGGCTTCATCGTCGGCGTCGGGAACGGCCTGATCCTGGGTTGGCTCATGTACACCTCCGGGTTGGTGCCACGAGGCCTGGCCATATTCGGCCTCGTCGGCGGGCCGCTGGTGATCCTCGCGGGGACCGCGGTCATCTTCGACGTCATCGAGGCGGGCGGGCCGGTGCAGGCCGTGATGACGATCCCGGAAGCGTTCTGGGAACTGTCGATCGGCGTCTACCTCATCGCCAAGGGGTACAAGCCGAATTCCCCCGCCCTCGCCGGAACGAGGGAGGCCCCGCTCGTCTAGGTCGAACCCGGCGTGGCAAGAGATGGGTTGCATCTCACGAGCGGACCGCCCGCCGCCGCTCCTGGTGACGATCAGCGCCGGATGCCGAGGATCAGGCCGACGTTCTCCTCGACCTGGGTCAGTTCGGCGGGGGAGAGCAGGCCCAGCCGGCGACGGAGGCGCGGCTTCGCCACGGTGTGCTGGTCGGTGCAGTTGACGTAGGACTCCTCGTACCTCGTGAGACCGCTGGCCGCACTGACCGGGACGTGGGTCGAGCGCGGGCCGGGGGTTCCGGTGACGACCGCGACGGTCACCGCCGCGAGCGGACCAGCGATGCGGTTGACGGTGAGAACGACTACCGGATGCGGTCCGACCGGCCGCGGCACAGCGCAGACCCAGACCTCCCCGCGCAGCGCCGAGCCGGCCGCTACCACCTGGTGTCGTCAGCGGCGGCGAGCTCGGCTTGGGTCGGAGGCGCGACCCCGTCCGGCAGGGGCGCCGACCGGCCTGCGTAGAACGTGCTGACGTCGGCGGCGGCATCGATCTCCGCGGCCTCCCGAGCGAGCAGGCGAAGCCCTTCGCGCAGCGCGTCGGATGTCGAGCCGAGGTGCATCGTCCGCATGACCGCGTGGAGGGTGTCCATCTCCTCCGGGCGGAGTCGGACCTGCGCGACCCGCGTCGAGCCGTGGGCGCGATCGGCGTCCGACCGCCGACCGCTTCCCTTGCCGGACGGCGCCCGGTGCGGAGCTCGCTCCCGTCGTACAGCTGTCATACAGTCAGTGTCTCACATCGGCCGGGGTCAGGTTTGTTCGCGAGGGCACCACCAGGTGGTGCGGCCGCCGACGGAGCCGGTGGTCATCGGGACGCCGTCGCGGGGGCACCGGGCGCCGGGCCTGCGGTACGGAAGGACCGAGAGGGTGTGGACGCCGCCGCCGCCGATCGCGGCGGCGATGGAGGCGAGGACCGCGCGGTAGAGGCGGTTGACGTCGTTGCGGCTCAGGTCGCGGACCGGGCGGCGCGGGTCGATCTTGGCCAGCCAGAGGGCCTGGTCGGCCAGCAGGTTGCCGACACCGGCGATGGCGTTCTGGTCGAGCAGGCGCGCCTTGACCGGCGCCGTGCCGGTCGCGAACGCGGCTCGGAACTCGGCCCTCGTGATGTCGGCGGCGTCCGGCCCCAGGGTCTCCACCGGCGGATCGAGCCGCACCCGGCACAGCCGGCGCGGGTCCACCAGCAACAGCGCGCCGCCGTCGGCGAACGTGAGCGCGAAACGCATGTACCGGTGGTCGCCCGGCGCGCGGCCGCGGTCCCAGTAGTCGCCGCCGTCGACCTCGGTGCCGTCCGCGGCCGCGATCACGATCTTGCCGGACATGCCGAGGTGGATGCCGAGCACCGGGCCGCCGTCCGAGGTGTCGCACCACATGCTCTTCCCGCGCCGGTGCACCGCGGTCAGCGTGCGGCCGACGAGCGCGGCGCGGATCTCGCCCGGCGCGTGCGGGCGGCAAACGAACGTGTCGGAGTCGTCCACGTCGACGATCCGCCGCCCCAGTGCACCGTGCGCGATGACGGCGCGCGCCGACTCGACTTCCGGCAACTCAGGCATGACCGCAGCATCCTGCCCGACCCACGCCGACGTGGTCCGCCCAGGTCCGCTGGGGCGGGTCGCGGGAGTCGAGCGAGGGAGCGGATGACCGGGTTCTCAGCCGGGCTGGCGGAGGTGGCGGTCGAAGAACGTGAGGATGCGGGTCTTGGCGTCGGCGGCGGCGGGGTGGTGGTAGCCGACGCCGGCCACCTTCATCACCGGCACGAGGGGCGACGCGACGGCGAAGCGGTTGAGGAAGGCGTGCCGCGCCTCCGGGTACTCTTTGATGTCCGCGTCGACGCCCCCGGGCAGCGCGGCCCGCAGCTTGTCGGCGGCGCCGCCGAGGCCGCGGTCCTTCCCGCCGTACGAGGCGACGATCGGGCAGGCGCCGGCCAGGACGGACGCGACGTTGTCCGGGACCTGGCCGTAGTTGACGCTCGCCGCCGACCAGCCCGACCGGCCGGCCAGCAGCAGGGCGAACCCGCCGCCCATGCAGTAGCCGATCACGCCGACCCGGCCGGTGCAGTCCGGTTGCCCGGCGAGCCACTCCCGGGCCGCGTCGAGCTGGTCGAACATCGGCCCGCGCTGCGCGGACAGCTGGGCAATGGCGCCCTTGACGCAGCGGAGAGCGCCCTTGCCGCCGTAGAGATCGGGGATCGCGGCGACGTGGCCGGCGGCGGCCAGCCAGTCCGCCTGCTCCCGCATGTCGTCGCCGAGGCCGAGCGCGTCGTGCACCACGACCACGCCGGGCCACGGCCCGGGACGGTCGGTGGTCCGACGGGAGTGGCCAGGTACGCCGGTTCGCTCACTGGGCGCCTCTCTACTCGTCGGTGGGGACGGCCCAGCGAGTGTCGCCCAACTCGTCCTCGATGTGCGCGCGGATGATCTCGTCGAACGAGCTCTCGGCAGTGAACCCGAGGCGCACCGCCCGCGTCGCATCGAGTGCCGAGGGCCAGGTCTCGACGATGCGCATGATCGACTCGTCTGGTTCGCGGCGGATCAGCCGCACCGCGCGCTCTCCCGCGACCCGACGCAGCGCCTCGATCTGCTCGCGCACCGTCGCGCTGAGCCCGGGCATGGACAAGGTCCGGCGCGGGCCGATCTCCTGCCCGTCGAGCGAGGCCGCCCGGACGAGGAACTCCACCGCCGAGCGGGGCGAGGCGTGCCAGTGCCGGACCGTCTCCGGCACCGGCAGGACCGCTTCCAGCCCGGCGAGCGGCTCGCGCAGGATGCTCGAGAAGAAGCCGGACGCGGCCCTGTTCGGCCGGCCCGGACGGATGCAAATGGTCGGCAGCCGCAACCCGACGCCGTCGAGAAAGCCCCGGCGGGTGTAGTCGGCCAGCAGCAGTTCTCCGATCGCCTTCTGCGTGCCGTAGCTGGTGAGCGGTGTCTCCTGGAAGTCCTCGGGGATCGGATCGGGCAGCGGGGCGCCATAGACGGCGACCGAGGACGCGAAGACGACGCGCGGCTGGTACCCGTCCGCGGTGTGTGCCGCCCGGACGGCGTCGAACAGGGCCCGGGTGCCGTCGAGGTTGACCCGGTAGCCCTTGTCGAAGTCGACCTCGGCCTCGCCCGAGACCACAGCAGCGAGGTGGACGATCACATCGGGCCGACTCTCGACCAGGCGATCGGCCGCGCCCCGGACGGACAGATCCGTGGCGACCAGCTCGGCCTGACCGGCGGCTCCCACCGGCTGCTGCGGGGCGACCACGTCGACCAGGGCCAATCGTTCGAGAGCGCTGCCGGCGAGCCTCCCCTCCGCGACCAGCCGGGCCGCGAGCTTGCTGCCGATCATGCCGGCTGCGCCGGTGATCAGGACGTGCACAGAGCCCCCTGTGTCCGGCGTGCCGGCCGGTGCGGCAATCCCTCCCGCGGGCTGCCGGCCGGCGGGCAGCGGCCCGCCGTCCGACGCCTCGGCCGCGGCTCGGTCGGCGACACCGAGGCTGCCGTGCGCCGCGGCCACGGCGTCGGCTCGAGCACCTCGAGGTGCCGCGAGATGGCCGGTTGCGAGACTGCGAGCGGCGCGCAGAGCTCGGCAACCGTGGCGTCTCCCTCGGCGAGCCGGGTCAGGATCGCGCGGCGAGTGGGATCGGCCAGCGCCGAGAAGACGGTGCTGAGCTGGTCGGTTCGCACTCCATCACCACTCCCTCGGACAGCCGGATCATTATTGCCGGTCCGGTCTCGAGCCCGTCAGTCGGAAGTGGGCACGTGGGCGGCGATCAGCGCCAGTGCGCCGGAGGGGGTAGCCGGTCGGGCAGGCTGGTGGCGGCCGAGCCCTGGGCCCCGCCGACCTGGGTGCGGGTCAGGTAGAGCGCGCCGGTCAGGTCGGCGCCCGCGAAGCGCGCTCCGCGCAGATCGGCGCCGAGCAGGTCGGCCGACCGCAGGTCCGAGTCGCGCAGATCGGCTCCGATGAGGTAGGCGGTCGACAAGTCGGCCCGCCGCAGATCCGCTCCCGCCAGATCTGCCCCTGCCAGGTCCCGGCCGGCCAGGTTCCGGTCGGCCAGGTTCCGGTCGGCCAGGTTCCGGTCGGCCAGGTTCCGGTCGGCCAGGTTCCGGTCGGCCAGGTTCCGGTCGGCCAGGTTCCGGTCGGCCAGGTTCCGGTCGGCCAGGTTCCGGTCGGCCAGGTTCCGGTCGGCCAGGTTCCGGTCGGCCAGGTTCCGGTCGGCCAGGTTCCGGTCGGCCAGGTTCCGGCTGGCCAGGTCCCGGGCCGTCGGGTCCGGGGCCGCGCCGCGGACGAGGGTGCTGGCGCGGCGCAGGAGCGGGGCGACGACGGCGCGGTGGGCGGCGGGATCGGCGGACTCCAGCGCGTCCGGGCCGGCGTCGACCGCGGCGTCGATGGAGGCCCGGGCGACCGCGAGCGCCCCGTGCACCGGCGCCGCCGCGGGCCGGGACAGCGCGTCCGTCACGTACCAGAGCAGCTCGTGCAGCTGCCGCACCACCTCGTACGCCCGCAGCATCCGGGCCGACCGGCCCGCGCCGCCGAACAACGCCACCGTCCGCTGCCCGGCCCCGAAGCAGTCGTACGCCACGCACCCGGCGAACCCAGACCGCCCGAGCCGGTCGTGGATCGTGCAGCGGGCGTCCGTGGCGAGATGCCGGCACGCGACCCCGGCCGGCTTGGAGAACGCGAAGTCGGCCGATGCCGCGAATGCCGGCGCGACGCAGCACAACCCCACGCACCGCCCGCAGTCGGCGGCGAGGCTCACAGCAGCGCCCGCGCGTACGCCCCGAGCGACCGCTGGTAGCGCGGCAGGTGCGGGGCCAGCGCCTCCAGCGCCAGCGCCGCCGCCTCCCGTGGTCGACCCACGTCGACCAGCGCCAGCGCGAGGAACGCCCGCACCGCGTCGCCGAGATCGGCCGCCTCCCCCTCGACCGGCGCGGCGAGCTCGGCCGACAGCAGCGTGACCGCCTCGTCCGCCGCGCCGAGGTTGCGCAGTGAGCTGGCCAGCTGGATCGTCGCCCGGCGCCGGCGCAACCCGGTCAGCCCGGCCGCGAGCGCCGACCGGTAGAGCGGCACCGCCTCGTCCGGGTGTCCGGTCGAGTCCCAGGCCGAGGCCCGCTCGAAGTCCGCGACGGCGGCCGGCGCGTCGGCGACCAGCGACTCGATCAGCGCCCGGAACTCGGCTTCCTCGTGCGAGTCGACCGAGGCCCAGGCGTCGGCGAGCGGGTCCATCAGGACACCACCGGCTCGTCGGCCGGCCAGGCGGGCAGCCCGTCGATGCTGGTCGCGTTGCGGTCCACCCGGTAGGCGGCCAGCTTCTGCGGGCCCTTCTTCGCGTTGTGCAGCTCGAGCAGGTCCCGCTCGCCCTCAAGGCCCATCCGGGGCACCGCGTACCCGCAGCTGTCCGCGACCCGGGTCACGTCGACCCGGACCACCGACCGGACGCCGGAGTGCGGCGGGAAGCCGCCGGCCAGCGACCCGAACGACGGCGCCGACGGCAGCACCACGGTCCCTCGCCCGGCCAGCCGCACGATGGTCGGCCGGCTCTCGAACGCGCAGAACATCAGCGTGATCCGACCGTTCTCGCGCAGGTGCGCGATCGTCTCGGCGCCACTGCCGGTCAGGTCGAGGTACGCGACCGTGTGCCGGTCGAGCACGCGGAAGGTGCCGATGGTGCCCTTCGGTGACACGTTGACGTGCCCGTCGGGCGCGAGCGGCGCGGTCGCCACGAAGAACACCGGCTGCCGCTCCAACCACGCCGCGAGCCGGTCGTCGATCCCGTCCATCACCGAGGCCATGGGAGACGACGGTATGCCTGCGGCGGTTCGTGCGCCTTCGGTATTCTTCGGCCGACGGGCGCCGGGCCGGCCCGAGCCACCCGCTTCCCCGCTGCGGACCTCGATCCCGGGCCGGGCAGTGCAGCCGGCCCGGCGCCCCCGTATCACCACCCCGACTGCCGCGCCCGCGCCTCGTACAGCAGCACCGATGCGGACACCGAGACGTTGAGCGAATCGGCCGTCCCGAGCATCGGCACCGCGACCCGCTCGAAGCCGTGCTGGTACCAGCCCGGCGAGATCCCGTACCGCTCCGACCCGACCACGAGCGCCACCCGTCCCGAGTAGTCCACCGACCGGTAGGGCGTGGCGTCGTCGGTGTCGGCCAGCAGCACCCGGAACCCTGCGGTCCGAAGCCAGCCGAGCGCGGCGGGCAGCGCGTCGAACTCCACCGACGGCACCGTGAGCACGGTGCCCTGCGAGCCGCGGAACACCTTCGGGTGGGTCAGCCGGGTCCGCCGGTTGGTGAGCACGAGCGCGTCCGCCCGGACCGCGTCCAGGGTGCGGATCAGCGTGCCGAGGTTGCCCGGGATCTCCACCGCGTCGGCGACCAGCACCAGCGCCGACGGGCCGAACTCCAGCAGGTCCGGCTCGAGCCACGGCAGCCGGACGACCGACAGCAGCCCGTCCGGCTGGCCGCGCTCGCCGATGCGCTCCAGCGTCTTCGCCGACACCCGGTACGCGGCCTCGGCCCGGTCGGCGAGCTGGGCGGCCCGCTGCCCGGCCTCGGTGGAGTGGGCAAGCTCCGGGCACCAGAGGAACGTGCGTACGGACACGCCGGCGGTCAGGACGAGCCGTTGCGCCCACAGGCCTTCGGCCACCAGCAGCCGCTCCCGGTTCGGCACGCTGTTGTGCTGGACGTCGAGCACCTGCTTGACCCTGGGGTGGGACAGGCCGATCTGCTGCAGCTCCACAGCGGGCAGTCTGCCCTGATGACACTCCGCTTCGCGATGTACTAGCCTTGATCCATGATCGAGGACGACGACGACAGCGTCTATCTCCAGTCGTTCGGGCGGCGGCTGCAGGCGCTGCGCGTCCAGCGCGGGTTCAGCGAGGAGCAGCTCGCCGAGGCCAGCGGGCTCGGTCCGGCCGAGCTGCGCCGGGCCGAGCGCGGCCAGCGCGACCTGTCGGTGATCGCGCTGGCCGACCTGGCGAAGGCGCTGGACATCCAACCCGCCGACCTGATGCCCTGATCGCCCGGATCGACCGCGATTCGCGCCGGCCCGACCACCTTATGTAATCGATACGGAGGTCATGGCCGTTGTCTCCGGGCAACTGTCCGTAGATGACACCAAGTGACCATGGTCCGTCCGCGGTGGCGACGGCCACAGTGTTGCCGTGGAGCTGACCGCGGTGGCGCTCGGCGCGGCCATGCTGGTCGCGGCCGTGGTCGTGCTCGTGCTGGCCCGCCGGTTCGCCGAGCGGGGGTACCTGAGGCAGGAGCGGTACCGGAGCCAGCTCTTCGACGCCGAGCTGTCCGCGCTGACCCGCCTGCGCGAGGCGAACCGGATCCGGGAGGACCTGGTCGCCTCGGTGTCGCACGAGTTCCGTACGCCGCTCACCGCGATCCGGGGCAGCGCCGCGACGCTGGCCGCCCGCGGTGACCGGATCCCGCGGGAGGCCCGGGACACCCTGCTGCGCGGGATCGTCGAGCACGCCGACCGGCTCAACAAGCTGCTCGAGGACATGCTGCTGGCTGCCTCGGCCCGGCCGGCGGCGGAGTCCGGCGCGGTCGCCGACGTGACCGCGGCGCTCTCGGCGTTCCGGCTCGGGCAGGCCCGACCCCCGGTCGTGCTCGACGTCGCCCCGGGCCTGGCGGCGTACGTCGACGCGGTCAGCCTGGACCAGGTCGTGCGCGCGCTGGCCGACCACGTCCAGGCCGAGGCGCGCCGCGACCGGCCGGTGACGCTGCGGGCCGTCCGGCAGGGCGGCGAGGTGGTCGTCGACCTGTGCTACGGCGGCACCCGGAGCGAGGCCGAGCTGCGCGAGCTGTTCGAGCCGTTCGGGTCGCGGGAGTCGGCCGAGACGGGCCAGCCCGCGACCCTCGCGCTGTACGTGGTGCGCCGGCTGGTCGAGGCGCACGGCGGGCGGGCGGCGGCCGGCCGGGACGGCGACGAGCTGCGGGTACGGATCGGGCTGCGGGCGCTCCGGCCGACCGCCGACCTGCCGGTCCGCACGCCGGTCTGAGCCGGGCCGTCCGAGCCCTTACGGATCGCCGACCTGCGGGTCCGTACGCCGGTCTGAGCCGGGCCGTCCGAGCCCGGCCGGACCGCCTAAGGTGGGCGCGTGAAGGCGGATCCCGAGGTCCAGCGGCGGCTGCTCGACCTGCAGGCGCGCGACGCCGCGCTGGCCCGGCTGGAGCACCGCCGGCGCACGCTGCCCGAGTTGGCGGTGATCGCGGGCGCGGACACCACGCTGGCCGCGCTGCGCGACGACGTGGTCCGGGCCGAGACCGAGGTCGGCGACCTCGACCGCGAGCTGCGCCGGCTCGACGGCGACGTCGAGCAGGTGCGGCGGCGGGCCGATCGGGACCGGCAGCGGATGCAGGCCGGCGCGGCGCCGGCCAAGGAGCTGGAGAGCCTGCAGCACGAGGTCGAGACGCTGACCCGGCGGCAGTCCGACCTGGAGGACACCGAGCTCGAGGTGATGGAACGGCGCGAGGAGGCCGAGTCCCGCGCCGCCGCCGTACGGGCCGAGGTGTCGGCGGCGACCGCGACCCGGACCGAGGCCGAGCAGGCCCGGGACAAGGCGTTCGCCGAGATCGATGCCGACGCGGCGGCTGACACCGCGGCCCGGGCCGAGCTGTCCGCGCAGCTTCCGGCCGATCTGCTCGCGCTGTACGAGAAGGTGCGCGCGGTCTCCGGCGGCGTCGGTGCGGCCATGCTCCGGCAGCGCCGCTGCGAGGGCTGCCGGCTCGAGCTGATGGGCTCCGAGCTGCGGGCGGCCCAGGCCGCGCCGCCGGACGAGGTGCTGCGCTGCGAGAACTGTCGCCGGATCCTCGTCCGCACAGCCGAGTCCGGGCTGTGAGCCGCCGGCTGGTCGTCGAGGCCGACGGCGGGTCACGCGGCAACCCCGGACCGGCCGGCTACGGCGCGGTCGTCCTGGACGCCGACACCGGCGAGGTGCTGGCCGAGCGGGCGGCGTCGCTGGGGCGCGCGACCAACAACGTGGCCGAGTACAACGGGCTGCTGGCCGGGCTGCGGGCGGCGGCCGGGCTCGACCCGGCCGCGGTGGCGGTGCGGATGGACTCCAAGCTCGTCGTCGAGCAGATGTCCGGGCGGTGGCGGGTCAAGCATCCCGACCTGCAACCGCTGCACGCCGAGGGGCGGGCGCTGGCGGCCGCGCTGCCGGCGGTGACGTTCGAGTGGATCCCGCGGGAGCGCAACGCGTACGCCGACCGGCTGGCGAACGAGGCCATGGACGCGGCTGCCGAGGGTCGCACGTGGACGGCCCGTACGGACCTGGGAGCCGCCGGGCTGGGTCCGGTGCCGGCTCCGGCTCCGGGTCGGGGTCCGGCTCCGGGTCGGGGTCCGGCTCCGGGTCGGGGTCCGGCTCCGGGTCGGGGTCCGGCTCCGGGTCGGGGTCCGGCTCCGGGTCGGGTCCGGCTCCGGGTCGGGGTCGGGGTCCGGGTCGGGGTCCGGTGCCGGATCGGGGTCCGGGTCCGGTGAGGGCGGCGCGGCGAAGTCCGCGGGGGCGCCGACCGGGGACGACGGCTACCTCGCCGACACCGACGCGCCGACCCGGATGGTGCTCGTCCGGCACGGCAGCACCGACCTGTCCGGACTGCGCTACAGCGGCCGGGTCGACCCCGAGCTCAACGCGAAGGGACTGGCCCAGGCCCGGGCGCTGGCCGCCCGGCTGGCCCCGCTCGCCGCCGACCACCCGGTCGTGGTCAGCTCGCCGCTCGCGCGGGCCGTCGCCACCGCGACCGCGATCGCCGACGCGCTCGGCATCGGCGTGCGGACCGACGACGGCCTGCTGGAGACCGACTTCGGCGAGTGGGAAGGGCGTACGTTCGCCGAGGTCAAGCAGCGCTGGAAGACCGAGCGCAAGGCGTGGCGGACGGACAGCTCGGTGGCCCCGCCCGGCGGCGAGAGCGTGGACGAGGTGGCCCGGCGGGTCCGGGCGGCGCGGGACCGGCTGATCGCCGCGCACCCCGGTGGCACCGTGATCGCGGTCTCGCACGTCACGCCGATCAAGCTGCTGCTGTGCGCGGCGCTGGCCGCGCCGACCTCGTCGGTGTTCCGGATGCACCTCGACACCGCGAGCGTGTCCACAGTGGACTGGTATCCGGACCGGGTGCCGCTGGTCCGGCTGGTCAACGACACCGCGCACCTACGCTAGGGCCCGGACGAACAGCAGCACCGAGACCGCGATGCCGAAGCCGACGACGATCCGGCGCAGCAGCGCGTCGTCCAGCCGCCGGGCGAACAGGCCGCCGGCGAACCCGCCCACCATCGCCGCCGGCGCGATGATCGCGACCGCGACCCAGTCGACCGGCCCGAACACCCCGAACACGAGCACGGTGACGCTGGCGACGACCAGCTGCAGCACGGTCTTGAGCCCGTTGAGCTTGCGCAGCCGCTCCGGCACGGTCAGCGCCAGCGTGCCGAGCATGATCACGCCGAGCGCGCCGCCGAAGTAGCCGCCGTACACGGAGGCGAGTCCGATGGCCGGATAGAGCACCTTCTTGTTCGCGTGCGTTCCCTCGCGCAGCGTGCCGACGATCCGCGACACCTTCGGCTGCGCGGCCAGCATCAGGCTGGCGAGCAGTACGAGGAAGGGCACGACGATGTCGAACGCGCCCTGCGGCGTGGACAGAAGCAGCACACAGCCGACCGCGGTGCCGAGTGCGGAGATCACGCTCAGCGTGGTCAGCCGCCTCCGCTCGCCGCCGAGCTGATCCCGGAAACCGGCCACGCCGCCGACGTACCCCGGCCAGAGCGCGACGGAGTTCGTCACGTTCGCGGCCAGCGTGCCGTAACCGGCGGCGACGAGCGCCGGGAACAGCAGCAGCGAACCGCCGCCGGCCACCGCGTTCACGCCGCCGGCGAGCAGGCCGACGCCGGCGAGGAGGAGCGCGTCCGCGGTCTGCACTCCGGTATTCTCGTCGTACGGCGGACGAGCCGGGCGGGCGGCCGCGTCGGGGTGCGTGCACCCCGCCGAGGAACGTCCGGGCTCCACAGGGCAGGGTGGTTGGCAACACCAACCCGGGGTGACCCGCGGGACAGTGCCACAGAAAACAGACCGCCGTTCCGCGCTTCGGTGCGGGGCGGTAAGGGTGAAACGGTGGTGTAAGAGACCACCAGCGCCCGGGGTGACCCGGGCGGCTCGGTAAACCCCACCCGGAGCAAGGTCAAGAGGGGCGGGCGACCGCCCTGCGCAGGCGTTCGAGGGCGACCCGCCCGAGCCTGCGGGTGGACCGCTCGAGCCTGCCGGCGACGGCAGGCCTAGATGGATGGCCGCCGGCCGGGGCAGTGCCGCGAGGCGCCCCGACCACAGAACCCGGCGTACAGCCCGACTCGTCGTCGTATCCCGCCTGACCTGCGGGTTCAGCGCGGGCGACACGGCGGGCCGGTCGCGGATCGGCTGTCACGTCGGGGTGTCGGACTTCAGCGCGATGGCCGAGGCCCGGCGGATCGTCCCCGCGCCGCTGATCAGGGCCCGCCGCCACGGCGCGATGCCCTCGATCTCGGTTTCCAGCGAGAAGCTCAGGAGCGTCCTGATCAGCACGATCAGCCCGAGCACCAGGACATTGTCGAGCGTGGGCGCGACCGCGACGGTGCGCACCAGGTCGGCCGCGACCAGGATCTCCAGCCCGAGCAGTAAGGTCCCGCCGAATGCTTGGCGCAGTGCCAGGTAAGCCCTCGGCGACCAGCCGGACCGCCGCACAGCCATGGCCGCGAGCACGAACGACCAGATCACGCCGACCACCAGGATCGCGGCTCCCAGTGCCTCGAAACCCTGGGCGACACGATCCATCAGATCGGTGAACGTCTCGGTCGACGCCTCGGCAGCAACCGCAGCGAGGATCATCTGTCCCTGCTCCGCATACCGCCCCATCCCCGTCTATAGCCGTGCGAGCCGTCAGGCAGTCTCCCACCCGCGGGGCATCTCCGGTGCACCCACCCGGCTTGAGGGCGCTGCCGGCTGAGGCGGGAACGACTACCGCGCGCCGGCTGGGCCAGCGGCCCGACCGGACTCCAACGCTCGCGCGGGTCGCTACTCTTCGTACATGGGCCGGGTGCTGATAGTGACGATCGACGGCGAACCGTATCGCGTCGAGGGGGATCGGGGGCCGGAGGAGGCGCTCGCCGACTTCCAGCGGCGGATGCGGGACGGCGCCCTGGACAACCTGCTGCTCGCGGACGGAGCACGCATGGTCGTGAACTGGGGTCGGGTGACGGCCGTGAGCGTGGTCGACGCCGAACCCCGGGAAGACGAGGACGAGGCGGACGAGCTCTCCTACACCGGACCGGCCGAGCCCCGCTGGCCCCAGCGCCCCTACTGACCCGCCGGTGTGCCGCGCGGGCCGCCACCGGGGCGGCGGCCCGGGCACGGTGCGGTGGCGGGTCTACCTGGCGCCGGCCTCGCTGAGGGCGAGGAGCGCCGCGGCGGCCTTGAAGTACTTGTTGCGGCCCAGGTCGTGCACGGTCTTGATGTTGAGCGCCGACCGCAGTGCCTCGGCGTCGCCCTCGCTCACGCCGGCGAGCGCGCTCACCGGCGCCTGCAGGATCTCGCCCAGCGACTTGTCCTCGTACGCCTTGTCGAGCAGCGTGTCCATGTCGGTGCTGACCGCCATGTGTCCCCCCTCGGATGCGGCCGGACCCCGTGTTCCGGCACCGGACAGATGGTAGGGACACTGGGCCCGTGCTGCTCGCCGACCTTCCCGTCCCGCAGACCGCCGCCACCCGGACCGCCGAGGAGGTCCTCCGGCGGTACGCGGGGCCGGCGCTGGTCAACCATGCCGTGCGCTCGGCGCTGTTCGCCGCGGCGTACGGGCGCGTGACCGGGGTGTCGTACGACCCGGAGCTGCTGCACGTGGCCGGGCTGCTGCACGATCTCGGGCTGGAGGCGCCGTTCGACAGCCACCGGCTGCCGTTCGAGGTCGCCGGCGGCGAGCTCGCCTGGGTGTTCGGGGCCGGCCTGGGCTGGCCGGCCGACCGGCGGCAGCGGCTGGCCGACGCCGTGGCCCGGCACATGTGGGACGACCTCGACCCGGCCCTCGACCCGGAGGGACACCTGCTGGAGCGGGCGACCAGCCTGGACATCTCCGGCCGCCGGATGGACGAGTGGCCGGCGCCGCTGCGGGCCGAGG
This sequence comes from uncultured Actinomycetota bacterium, assembly GCA_963803135.1. GTDB lineage: Bacteria > Actinomycetota > Actinomycetes > Mycobacteriales > CADCTP01 > CADCTP01. The sequence goes on from CAWDLH010000006.1 coordinate 73,032, forward strand.
TGCTGGCCCGCTGGCCCCGGCTGGACCTCACCGAGCGGTTCACCGCCTGCTTCGCCGACCAGGCCGCGCGCAAGCCGGACAGCGCGGCGGCCGCGGCGATGCGCTCGGGCCTGGGGGAGCGCATCGCCGCGAACCCGCTGGAGTCCTGAGATCAGGACTTCGGCGCCTGGGAGAACCGGAGGTGGTTGCCGGACGGGTCGGCGAACGCGCAGTCCCGCCCGTACGGCTGGTCCATCGGCTCCTGGTAGACCTCGACGCCCTTGGCCTGCAGCGCCTCGAAGGTCGCGTCGACGTCGGGCGTGGCGAAGATCAGCCCCGGCATGATGCCCTTGCGGGTCACCTCGATCGCGGCCTCGATGTCGGCCGGGGTGCTGCCCGGACCGCCGGGCACGAGCAGCCCGATCTCGAGGTCGGGCTGGGACGCCGGGCCCACGGTCAGCCAGCGCATGGGCCCGAAGATGATGTCGTTGCGCACCTCCAGACCCAGGGTGTCGCGGTAGAACGCCAGCGCGGCGTCCTGGTCGTGGACGGCGAGGAAGCAGTGGGTGACGGTGAGTTCCATGGCGCAGAGCCTGCCTGGACGGGCACCGCGGGCGCTTCTCGAAACCTGCTCATCGCCGCAGCGGCCGGCTCAGCTGCTTGGCGAAGCACGCGGGGACGGCGGCGAGCGCCCGGTGGTCGCGGGCCCGGTACGCGCTGGGCGTCTCGCCGACCAGCTCGGTGAACCGGGCGCTGAACGAGCCGAGCGAGGTGCAGCCGACCATCATGCAGACCTCGGTCACCGACCGGTCGCCGCGCCGCAGCAGCGCCTTGGCCCGCTCGATCCGCCGGGTCATCAGGTAGGTGTACGGGCTCTCCCCGTACGCGGCCCGGAACTGGCGGGAGAAGTGCGCCCGCGACATCAGCGCCACCCGGGCCAGCGCGGCCACGTCGAGCGGCCGGGCGTAATCCCGGTCGATCACGTCCCGGGCCCGGCGCAGCAGGGCGAGGTCCTCCGGCTCCACCACGGCGCAAGCATCCCAGAAACTGTCGGAGCCCCGGACTAGGAAGGCGGTCATGACGATTCCCTTCAACCGCGTGCTGGAGTTGATCGACGGGCGCAGTGCCGCGTCCCGCTCCGCCCTTGCCGGCGCCCTCGAGGAGCGGGTTCCCGGCTGCCCCGACTGGACCGGCCGCGACCTGCTCGCCCACCTCGGCGAGGTGCAGCGGTTCTGGGCCCAGGCGGTCGTCGCCGGGAAGCCGGCGGGACCGCCGGACGAGGCCGACGTGCCGGAGCGGGAGCCCACCGGCGACCTGCTCGACTGGTCGGAGCGGTCCACCGGCGTGCTGCTGGACGCCCTGTGGGACGCCGGTCCCGACCGGCCGGTCTGGGCCTGGTGGGGGCCGACCACGTCCGGCCGGGTCGGCCGCCACCAGGTGCAGGAGGCCGGCGTGCACGCCTGGGACGCCGAGGACACGATCGGCCGGGCCGGGCCGCTGCGGCCGGCGGACCTGGCCGCGGACGGGGTGGACGAGTTCCTCACCGTCGAGGTGCCGACCAACGGCGCCTGGCCGCATCCGCCGGCGACCGTCGGGCTGACCGCGACCGACGGGCCGGGCCAGGAGTGGCGGGTCGTGCTCGGGCCGGGCGGCGGCCGGGTGGAGGCCGGCCCGGCGGCGGGCGACGCCGTGCTGGGCGGGGCGGCGGGCGATCTGGTCCTTGCGCTGTACGGTCGGCGTCCGGCGGACAGCCTGACCGTCGCCGGCGACGGCCAGGTGGCCGCGCGGTTCCTGGGGTGGTTCACGACGCAGTGAGGGGGAGTCGCGGGTGCCGACGCGGCGGCTGACCGTCCGGGCGCCACTGCGCTTCGACGCGGTGCGGGCAGAGCTGGGCGTGCCGGCGGAGTTCCCGACCGACGTGCTGGCCGAGGCGGCGCGGGCCGCCGCCGACCCGGCGCTGCCGGCGTACGACGCGACCGACCTGCCGTTGGTCACTGTCGACCCGCCGGGCAGCCGGGACCTCGACCAGGCGCTGCACCTGGCCGCCCGGCCCGGCGGCGGGTTCCGGGTCAGCTACGCGATCGCCGACGTGGCCGCCTATGTCCGGCCGGGCGGCGCGGTCGACGCCGAGGCCCGGCGCCGGACCCAGACGCTCTACAGCCCCGACCAGCGCACGCCGCTGCACCCGCCGGTGCTCGGCGAGGGTGCGGCGAGCCTGCTGCCCGACCAGGTCCGGCCGGCCGTGCTCTGGCGGATCGACCTCGACCCGGCCGGGGAGGTCGCGGCCGTCGACGTGCGCCGGGCGCTGGTGCGCAGCCGGGCCCAGCTGGACTACCCGGGGCTGCAGGCGGCGGTGGACGCGGGGACCGCGCCGGAGCCGGTGGCGTTGCTGCCCCGGGTCGGCGAGCTGCGGGTGGCGCTGGCCCGGACCCGGCACGCCACCGAGCTGGAGGTTCCCGAGCAGGAGGTGGTGCCGGTCGAGGGCGGCGGCTGGACGGTACGGTTCCGCCGGGAGCTGCCGGTCGAGCGGTGGAACGCGCAGATCTCGCTGCTCACCGGGGCCTGCGCGGCCCGGCTGATGCTCGGCGCCGGGGTCGGCCTGCTGCGCACGCTGCCGGCGCCGCGGCCGGAGGACGTGGCGGCGCTGCGCCGGCTCGCCCCGGCCCTCGGCGTGGACTGGCCGGCCGGCGCCGCGCCGGGCGACGTGATCTCCGCGCTCGACGGGGCGACCCCGGGCCAGGCCGCCTTCCTGGAGCACGCGGCGGTGCTGCTGCGCGGCGCCGGGTACACGCCGGTCGACGGGGCGGCGCCGGCGGACCCGCTGCACCACGGCGTCGGCCTTCCGTACGCACACGTCACCGCCCCTATCCGGCGGCTGGTCGACCGGTTCGGCAGCGAGGTCTGCGTGGCGGTGGCCGCCGGCGCGCCGGTGCCGGAGTGGGCCAGGGCGGCGCTGCCGGACCTGCCGGAGCTGATGACCGCGGGCGGCCGGCCGGCCGGCGCGCTGGAGCGGGCCGTGGTCGACGCCACCGAGGCCTGGCTGCTGGCCGGGCAGGAGGGCCGGCACTTCCCGGCCGTGGTCCTCGAGGCCGGCGCGGACAAGGGCACGGTCGTGCTCGAAGCGCCGGCCGTGCGGGCCACCTGCGCCGGCGCCGACCTGCCCATGGGGGAGCGGATCGCGGTCCGGCTGGAGGTCGCCGACCAGGACAAGCGGCTGGTCCGCTTCACCCGGGTTCCGGTCGCGTAGGTTCGGCTGGTCAGCCACCCGCCTGCGAGGAGATGCCGTGCCGGACGTCAAGGAGCTCACCGTCGGGGTGCTCGGCGGCACCGGGCCGCTCGGCGGCGGCCTGGCCCGGCGGTTCGCGGCGGCCGGCCTGACCGTCGTGGTCGGCTCCCGGGACGCGGAGCGCGGCGCCCGCATCGCCGGCGAGGTGCTCGCCGACGTGCCCGGCAGCACGGTCACCGGCGCCGACAACGCCCAGACCGCCCGGCAGGCCGACGTCGTCGTCGTCGCGGTCCCGTACGAGGGGCACGCCGAGCTGCTGCGCGGGCTGGCCGGGCCGCTGGCCGGCAAGATCGTCGTCGACGCGGTGAACCCGCTCGGCTTCGACAAGCGGGGTCCGTACCCGCTGGCGGTCGACGAGGGTAGCGCCGCCCAGCAGGCCGCCGCCCTGCTCCCGGACAGCCGGGTCACCGCGGCCTTCCACCACGTCAGCGCGCCGCTGCTGAACGACCTGTCGGTGCCCGAGCTGGCTCTCGACGTGCTCGTGCTCGGCGAGGGCGAGGACCGGGAGGCGACCGACACCGTGCAGGCGCTGGCCGAGCTGATCCCCGGTGTGCGCGGGATCTACGCCGGCCGGCTGCGCAACGCCGGCCAGGTCGAGGCGCTCACGGCCAACCTCATCGCGATCAACCGCCGCTACCAGGCGCACTCCGGGATCCGCGTCACCGATGTCTGAGCCCGGCCCTGGCCCGGACGCCCCGGGCACGGACGCCCCGGGCACGGACGCCCCGGGCACGGACGCCCCGGGCGCGGGACGCCCCGGGCGGGGACGCCCCGGGCACGGACGCCCCGGGCACGGACGCCCCGGGCACGGACGACCTGGGGACGCCGGTCCTGGTGGCGCGGGTCGAGCGGGTCGTCTCGCTGGTCCCGTCGCTGACCGAGTCGGTCGCCGCGACCGCGCCGGCACTGCTGGTGGGCGCCACCGACTACTGCACCCACCCGGCCGGGCTGGAGGTGGCCAGGGTCGGCGGGTCGAAGTACCCGGACCTGGACCGGGTACGCAGCCTGCGCCCGGACCTCGTGCTGGCCAACGCGGAGGAGAACCAGCTCGCCGACGTCGAGGCGCTGCGGGCCGGCGGGATCGCGGTCTGGGTGACCGCGCCGACCACGGTCGCCGGTGCGCTCACCAGCCTGGGCCGGATGCTTGCCGGCTGCGGACTGGCCGGCGTGCCGGCGTGGCTGGCGGAGGCCGGCCGGATCTGGTCGCCGCCGCCGGCCCGGCCGGGGCGCACCGCGGTCGTGCCGATCTGGCGCCGGCCGTGGATGGTGCTCGGCGCCGGCACGTTCGCCGGCGACCTGCTGCGCCACCTCGGGATCGCCAACGCGTACGCGGACGCGGCCGGGCGCTATCCGCGGGTCACCGTCGAGGAGATGCGCAGCCGCGGCGCCGACCTCGTCGTGCTGCCGGACGAGCCGTACGCGTTCTCGGCGGCCGACGGGCCGGAGGCGTTCGCCGGCCTCGACGTCGCGCTGGTCAGCGGCCGGCACCTCACCTGGTACGGGCCGTCCCTGGTCGAGGCCAGGGACCTGCTCGCCCGGCAGCTCGCCGGTGCGCGCCGGGGCGGCGGGTAGCCTTCCGCGCCGATGCACTCCTCACTCCGGCCGTCCCGGCGCCGGCCGCTGCTGGTGGGCCTGTTGGTCCTGCTGGTGGTGGCCGGCGCGGCCGGGGCGGTGGCCCTGGTCCGGCGCGGCGACCCCGGACCGACCGGCGACGCGGCGCCCTCGGTCGCCGGCAACCTGGCCGGCACGGCTCGGACGAGTGCCGCGCCGCCGCGCCCGACCCGGCGGGCGAGCGCGACGCCCAGCCGGACGCCGGCCCCGGACTGCGGCAGCTGGGGTTGCCCGCTCGAGCGGGGCCTCGCCGCCGCGGCCCGCCTCGCCGGCACCGAGCCGGGCCGGCTCGGCGTCACCGTGCTCGACCGGCACACCGGCGCGGTCTGGGAGGCCGGCACCGCGGGCCACCTCATGTGGGCCAGCTCGACCCCGAAGCTGGCCCTGGCCACCGCGCTGCTGGAGCGGTCCCGGGCCGGCGAGATCGCCCTCGACGCGACGGCGCGGCAGCAGCTCGCCGCGATGCTCGCCGTCTCCGACGACAACGCCGCCGACGCGCTCTGGGACCGCTACGGCGGGGCCGCGCTGCTGCCGCGCTTCCGCGACCGGTACGGGATGTCCGGCGCGACGTTCGTCCCCGGCTTCCCGCAGCGCTGGGGCTTCATCAAGGTCTCGGCCCGCGACCTGCGCCGGCTCATGACGTACGTGCTGACCCGGACCGACCCGGCCGACCGCGCGTACCTGGTGCGGGCGATGCGTACGACCGGATCCATCCAGCACTGGGGCGTCTGGGCCGCCGGGCCGGCGCGGCAGCCGGGGGCGAAGGACGGCTGGTCGATCGAGTCGGACGCCGGCACCGAGCACTGGTGCACCAGCTCGGTCGGCTTCGCCGGCGACGGCGAGCGCTACGTGGTCGCGGTGATGGACGACCTGCCGCCCGGAGCCGGGATCGCGCCCGGTGTGCACGCGGTCAGCGACGTGGTCGCGACGATCTTCGGCGCCGGTACGCCGGCCGCGGTCACCGTCCCCCCGGAGTCGACCGGGCGCTAGTGTCCGCCAGCGCACCAAGGGACGTCACCGGTTCGAGCGGATGCGCGGCACGACTCCGGACGACGGAAGGGCAGAGGACGCACCTGAGATCGACGCAGCGCATACGGAAGGGTGGTGGTCATCGCCGAGCTGACGAGGTCATCCTGAGGAGGAATCCATGACCGCTAGTCCACTCCCGTCACCGCTGCCGCCGCGGGCGGTCGTGGCTGTCCTGCGCGCGCCCTCCGCCGAGCATTTCGTCCCGGCGTCGACGGCGCTGTGGGATGCGGGCATCCGCTGTTTCGAGTACACGCTCACCACCGAGGGCGCCCTGGACGCGCTGGTCGAGCTCCGCGAGCTGCTGCCGGAGGCACTCGTCGGTGTCGGTACCGTGCGCACCGCGGACCACCTCCGAGCCGCCAGCGACGCCGGCGCAGAGTTTGCAGTCAGCCAGATCTTCCTTCCCGAGCTGGTGGAAGCGGCGCGGGAGCATCGGATCCCCTTCGTTCCAGGTGCACTGACCCCGACCGAAGTGGTCACCGCCTGGAACGCGGGCGTGCCGATGGTGAAGGTGTCCCCGATCGGCCCCCTCGGCGGGGTGAGCTACCTGCGGGAGTTGCGTGGCCCGCTTCCGGACGTGGCGTTCATGCCGACCGGTGGCGTCACCTTGGAGGCCGCGGCGCAGTACCTCGACGCCGGTGCCGTTGCCGTGGGCGTCAGCGGTGCGCTGCTCGGGGACGTCCTGCTCGGCGGCGATCTTTCCGCTCTGGCAGCTCGTACCGAGCGGCTCGGGTCGATCGTCGAAGGGCGCCGCACGTCATGACACCTCCGACGATCGTGAGATCCAGCGTCTACCCGGTCGCCGGCCACGACAGCATGGAGCTGAACCTCAGCGGCGCCCACGCGCCGTACTTCACCCGGAACGTGCTGGTCCTCGAGGACTCCGACGGAAACCTCGGCGTGGGCGAGGTGCCTGGTGGGGAGAAGATCACCACCCTGCTGCGGGACTGCGAGCCACTGGTCGTCGGCACCAGCGTCGCCGCCCACCGCTCGGTCCTCAACCGGATCCGAACCACCTTCGCCGACAGGGACGTCGCCGGCCGCGGACTGCAGACCTTCGACCTGCGTACCACGATCCACGTCGTCACCGCCGTCGAGTCGGCACTGCTCGACCTGCTGGGTCAGCACCTCGCCCTGCCCGTGGCCGAGTTGCTGGGCAGCGACGGACAGCAGCGGGACCGGGTGACGATGCTCGGCTACCTCTTCTACATCGGTGACCGGAACAAGACCGACCTCGACTACCTGTCCGACCCCGATGCCGACGAGCCGTGGTACCGGCTCCGGCACGAGGAAGCGCTCAGCCCCGAAGCCGTCGTCGCCCTCGCCGAGGCAGCCCGCGCCAGGTACGGCTTCGAGGACTTCAAGCTGAAGGGCGGCGTCCTCGAAGCAACCGCAGAAGCCGAAGCGGTCACCGCACTGAAGATCAGGTTCCCCGAGGCCCGGATCACCCTCGACCCCAACGGCGCCTGGTCCCTTCGGGAAGCCGTCGATGTCTGCGACGGCCTGCGCGACGTCCTCGCCTATGCCGAGGACCCCTGTGGCGCCGAGGACGGGTACTCCGGCCGCGAGATCATGGCCGAATTCCGCCGCGCCACCCAGCTTCCCACCGCGACGAACATGGTCGCGACCGACTGGCGTCAGCTCAACCACTCGCTCGCCCTGCATGCCGTGGACATCCCCCTCGCCGACCCTCACTTCTGGACCATGCAAGGCTCGGTCCGGGTCTCCCAGATCTGTGCGGACTTCGGCCTCACCTGGGGGTCACACTCCAACAACCACTTCGACATCTCCCTCGCCATGGTCACCCACGTCGGTGCCGCCGCGGTGGGCGAGTACACCGCACTCGACACGCACTGGATCTGGCAGGAAGGCATCGACCGACTCACCCGAGAGCCGCTTCGCATCGAGGGCGGCGAGATCAACGTCCCCGACAAGCCCGGACTCGGCATCGAGATCGACTTCGACCGACTCGAGGCCGCGCACCAGCTCTACGAGGAACAGGGCCTCGGAGACCGCGACGACGCCCACGCCATGCACTACCTCATCCCGAACTGGACCTTCGACAACAAGAGACCCTGCCTGGTGCGCTGATCCAAGTCCCACGGGTCCCGGCCACCGGCGCGGGCTGTGGTCCCGCGGCAGGTACGAAGAGGATGCCTCCGCCGGCCCGGCCGGACGCGGGCCGCACCGGCGCTAGGTCCGCAGGTAGGACGCCCCGTTGAGGTCGAGGATCGCCCCGGACGCCCACTCCGCCTCGGCCGAGGCGAGGTAGAGCACCGCCGCGGCCACCTCGTCCGGCCGGGCCACCCGGTCGAACGGGCTCTGTGCCTTGATCTCCGCGCCCCGCGGCTTCTTCAGCCACTGGTTGCCCATGTCGGTCTCGACGAAGCCGGGCGCGACCGTGGCCACCGCGATGCCCTCGACGCCGAGCGCGACCGCCAGCGACTGGCCGAGCGCGTTGAGCCCGGCCTTGGACGCCCCGTACGCCGGCTGCTCCGGCTCGCCCCGGAACGCGCCGCGGGAGGAGACGTTGACGATCCGGCCGGCCTCCGACCGGCGCAGGAACGGCAGCGCGCAGAACGTGACGTTCGCCGTGCCGAGCAGGTTGACCTCGATCGTGCGCCGCCAGGCCGCCTGCCACTGCTCGTACGTGACCTCGCCGACCGGGTGCGGCTGGATCGAGGCGGCGTTGTTGACCAGCACGTCGATCCCGCCGAGCCCGGTCGCCGCGTCGGCGACGAACCCGGCGACCGCGTCCGGGTCGGCGAGATCGCCCTGCACGACCACGTGCCCGTCCCCGTCGAGCCGGCCCACGGTCTCGACCGCGAGCGCGGCCGAGTCGCGGTGGTGCACCGCCACCCGGTCGCCGGCGGCCGCGAAGGCCACCGCGACCGCCCGCCCCACGCCCCGCGAGGCACCCGTCACCAGCACCGCCCGACCAGCCACGACCCGACCGTACCGGGGCCCGCGGCGCCCCCGGGCAGGCCGGTCCGGTGCCGTCCCGTGCCGTTCGGTCCGGTTGGCGCCGCGCGCCGCTGGGCGTCCGGTTCCCGGCTGCGCCATGACGCGGGCGGGCTGCCCGATGGGGCGGGTTGGATCCTCAGAGGTTGACTGAGTGTAGTCGATCGACTTCCTTGGGTCACAGATCACCGGCATCGGGCCGGGACTTGGGAAAGACGGGGGACCCATGTTCACCAGCAAGAAGAGGCTCGTCGGTGCGGTCGTGGCCGTCACCGCCGCCGTGACCGCCCTGGGAGCGGGAACGGCGCTGGGCGCGTCCGACAAGCCGCCCGGCGCCGCCGCTGCCGGCGGCCACCGGACCGCACCGGACCGCGCCGCCGCGACGGCGGTGTCGCCGGCGACGCAACGGGCGCTCACCGCGCTGCAGACGCGCATCGCCGGCTACGTGGCCAAGCACGGCACCGCCTACACGTTCGGCAGCTATATCGACGGCACCACCGGCCGGATCGTCCTCTCGACGAACGCTCCGGCGGGCGTGGTGTCCTCGCTGACCACGCTGCCCGGCGCGGCCGCGGCCGAGCGGCAGGTCGCCGCGCGGGCCCAGGTGCACCGCGCGGTGATCCGGGACAGCTGGAACCGCCGCGACGACATCCAGCCCTACTACGGCGGCGGCGGCATCCAGTCCGGCGGCGCCCTCTGCTCCTCCGGCTACGCCGTCCGCAACGCCGTCGGTACCCGGTTCATGACCACGGCCGGTCACTGCTTCGCCAACGGCGCGACCGTGTTCACCGAGTCCGGCCTCAACGTGTACGGCACGGTCTCCAACCGGCACCTGCCCACGGTCACCGGTGACGCGAAGGACATGGAGCTGATCGGCGGCCGGTCGTACGCCGGCCGGGTCTTCACCGGCGGCGTGCTCAGCACCTCGTCCATCCCGGTGGTCGCGGCCGGGTCCGCGGTCGTCGGATACACCGCCTACTGCCACAGCGGCCGGACCACCGGCGAGGCGTGCGGGCACACCGCGCGCAGCACCACCGCCCAGGTGTGCACCCAGACCGGGTGCAAGTCCCCGGTGATCGCGTTCACCGGCGGCACGATGATCCAGGGCGGCGACTCCGGCGGCGCGTTCTACGCCAAGGACGGCTCCGGCGCCTGGATCCGCGGCAACGTCATCGCCAGCGACGGCGTGACCGGTTGGGCCACGCCGTGGACCGTGGTGTCCTCGACGCTCGGCGTGAGCATCGTCACGGGCTGACCGGCACCCGCACCCCCGGCACGGCCGGGAACCGCGCCCGCGGTTCCCGGCCGTACCGCGGGTCAGCCCACCTCGAGCGGCCAGGGGCCACCGAAGGACTCCACCGCGGCACCCTGGTCCGGCACGACCGTCACCCGGGTGTAGAGCTGGTACGAGCCGGCCGGCACCGGCTCGCCGGTCGCGCAGGAGCGCAGCCCGGCGACCGCGGGCAGCCGGCGGGTGGCGCCGGCGGGCAGGTCCCAGCGGGTCCCGACCGCGTCCTGCGGCAGCGGGACCGCGACCACCCGGCCGTCGCGCACCAGGTAGAGGTCGGCGTCCGGCCGCACCACGCCGCCGACGGCCGCGGTACTGGTCGCCTCGACCGTGCCGGCCACGGTGGCCGCGCCGACGGCGGCGCGGGCCGGGAACCGGCCGGCCAGGGTGAGCGGGCCGGCTGCGGGCAGCCGCAGCGGCTGCCCGCACGCCGGTTCGGAGCCGGACGCCGGCTGGGGCGATCCGGAGTCGGCCGTCCCCGCCTCGGACCGGTCCGGCTCCGGCCGGCCGGCCCCGGTGCCGCGGCCGCAGCCTGTCGCGGCGAGCAGCAACGTGAGCAGAACCAGCGACGTCCGGCTGCGCGCCGCGCGACCCTGCGATGCAGGCATGACCCGTCTCCCCCCGGTAGCGGATCTCACCCGGGTGGGACGACGTACGGACCCGCACGGTTCCGGGCGCGGCGCCGCTCAGCTGTAGGAGTGCTCCGGGCCGGGGTACGTGCCGAGGCGGACGTCCTGGGCGAAGGCGTCCACCGCGCCCTGCAGCGTCGCGCGCAGGTCGGCGTACTTCTTCACGAACCGCGGCGTCGGGCCGCCACGAAGCCCGGCCATGTCCTGCCAGACCAGCACCTGGGCGTCGCAGTCCGGCCCGGCGCCGATGCCGATCGTCGGGATGGTCAGCTCGCCGGTGACCCGCTTCGCCGTCTCGGCCGGCACCATCTCCAGCACCACCGCGAACGCGCCGGCCGCCTGCAATGCGACCGCGTCGGCGAACACCTCGTCCGCCCCCGCGCCGCGGCCCTGCACCCGGTAGCCGCCGAGGGCGTGCTCCTTCTGCGGGGTGAAGCCGATGTGCGCCATCACCGGGATGCCGGCGCGGACCAGCGCCGCCACCTGCGCGGCCACCGCGGTGCCGCCCTCGAGCTTGACCGCGTGCGCGCCGGCCTCCTTCATGAACCGCACGGCGGTGTCCAGGGCCCGCTCCGGCCCGGCCTCGTACGAGCCGAACGGCAGGTCGGCCACGACCAGCGCGCGGCTGGTCGCCCGGACCACCGTACGGACCAGCGGCAGCAGCTCGTCGACGGTCACCCGCAGCGTCGACTCGTACCCGTAGACGTTGTTGGCCGCCGAGTCGCCGACCAGCAGCACCGGGACGCCGGCCTGGTCGAAGATCTCGGCCGCGTACTGGTCGTAGGCGGTCAGCATCGGCCACCGCTCGCCGCGCCGCTTGGCGTCGGCCAGGTGACGGGTGCGCACCCGCCTGCCCGCGGGGCCGCCGTACAGGGTGGGCTCGGTCATGGAGCACCGTCCTTCCTCGAGGCCCGCTCCGTCGCGGGTCCCCGGGCTGATACAGGTCAGCCTGACACGGCTGGCCTACCCTCGCCGCGTGGTCTGCGTCACGGTCGAGCGCCTGGACACGCCGCGGGGCGAGCTGGTGCTGCGCCGGGACGGCAAGCACCACGAGATCGTCAGCAACGGGACGTTTCTGATGGACACCCGGGACGGCCGGTCCGAGCGCGAGCTGGTCCGGGCGGCGGTGCGGGGACCCGGTGCCCGGCTGCTGATCGGCGGCCTCGGGGTCGGCTTCTCGCTGGCCGAGGCGCTCGCCCTCGACCCGGCCGGCGTCACCGTGGTCGAGATCGAGCCGGCCGTCGTCCGGTGGAACCGCGAGCACCTCGGGACGGCGGCGCTGGACGACCCGCGGGTCACGGTCGTCGTCGCCGACCTGGCCGCGTTCCTCGCCGCCGGCGGACCGCGGTACGACGCGATCTGCCTCGACGTCGACAATGGTCCCGAGTGGACGGTCACAGTGGACAACGCCGCGCTGTACGGGGATGCGGGACTGTCCGCAGTGGACCGCCGGCTCGCACCCGGCGGCACGCTGGCGATCTGGAGCGCGCACCGGTCGGCCGCCTTCGAGGCCCGGCTGCGCTCCCGCTACCGCACGGTCGAGACTCGCGAGATCCCGGTGCCGCGGGGCGAGCCGGACGTGGTCTGGGCCGCGCGCGGCCCACGTCCCCGACCCCGGGCGGGCCGGACGGCCACCTCCCGGCCGGACCACGTCCACGCTTGCCGGGATGACGCCGAGACCTAGGGCGGGCTAGGAACCCTCCGCCGTGGGCGGGGTGCCGTCGGGTGGGTCGGCCGGCCCGCCCGACGAGGGTTGCGGGTGCGACCCGACCGTCTCCGGCGGCGCGGTCTCGGCCCAGCGCGAGGAGATCGGCAGCCGCCGGTCCCGGCCGAACGCCTTGAGCGAGATCTTCGGACCCGGCGGGTACTGCCGGCGCTTGTACTCGGCCCGGTCCACCAGCCGGATCACCCGCTCCACCAGCGTCGGGTCGTGCCCGGCCGCGACCAGGTCGGCCCAGCCGAGGTCGCGGTCGACGTAGTCGGCCAGCACCGCGTCGAGCTGTTCGTACGGCGGCAGCGAGTCGGTGTCCAGCTGCCCGGGCCGCAGCTCCGCCGACGGCGGCTTGCTGATGGTGTTCTCCGGGATCGGCGGCGTCTGCCCGCGCTTGTCCGCGTCCGCGTTGCGCCAGCGGGCCAGCTTCCACACCAGCGTCTTCGGCACGTCCTTGATCGGTGCGAACCCGCCGACGCTGTCGCCGTAGAGCGTCGAGTAGCCGACCGCGAGCTCGGTCTTGTTGCCGGTGGCCAGGACCAGGTGACCGTCCTGGTTGGACAGTCCCATGAGGAGGGTGCCGCGGACGCGGGCCTGCAGGTTTTCCTCGGCCAGCCCGGTCAGCGCCACCGTGGACAGGTACGCGTCGACCATCGGCGCGATCGGCACGGTGCGGAAGTCGATGCCCAGCCGGCTGGCCAGGTCGGCCGCGTCGCTCCTCGAGTGCTCGGACGAGTACGACGAGGGCATCGAGACCCCGTGCACCGCCTCCGGACCGACCGCGTCGGCGGCGATCACCGCGGTCACCGCGGAGTCGATGCCGCCGGACAGGCCGAGGATGACCGAGCGGAAGCCGTTCTTGCGGATGTAGTCCCGGGTGCCGGTGACCAGCGCCCGCCAGACCTCCTCCTCGTCCACCAGCCGCTCGCCCGGCGCGCCGGCAGCCGGCACCGCCGGTCGGGCCGGCGCCGGCTCGTCCGAGACGACGTACCGCTCGACCGTCATGCCGAGCACCGGGCCGGTCACGGTGCCGCGGTCGCCGGGCGCCTCGACGTCGCGGACGACGAGCAGCTCGCGGTATTGCTCGGCCCGGCTGAGCACCTGGCCGGCCGGCGTGACGATGAACGAGTCGCCGTCGTAGACCAGCTCGTCCTGGGCGCCGACCATGTTGACGTACGCGATCGTGGCGCCGGCCTCGGCCGCCCGGCGGGCCGCCAGCGGGAGCCGCACGTCGTCCTTGTTCCGCTCGTACGGCGAGCCGTTGATGCAGCTGACCAGGCCCACCTCGGCCCGCGCGGCGACGGCGAAGGGTCCGCCGTCCTGCCACAGGTCCTCGCAGATCGTCAGCGCGACGTCGACCCCGCGGATCCGCACCACGACGAACCGGTCGCCGGGCACGAAGTAGCGCGCCTCGTCGAAGACGCCGTAGTTGGGCAGGTGGTGCTTGAAGTACGTGGCCGCCACCTCGCCGCGGCAAAGGACCGCGCAGGCGTTGCGCGGGCCGCCGTCGGAGTCCACGTAGCCGACGATGACCGCCAGCTCGCCGAGGCCCTCGGATGCCAGCCGGCGGGCCAGCTCGTCCCGGGCCCGCACGCTGGCCGACCGGAACGACTCGCGGAGGACGAGGTCCTCCGGCGGGTATCCGGTCAGCGCCAGCTCCGGGAACAGCACCAGGTCGGCGCCGTCGTCGGCGGCCCGGCGGGACCACCTCAGCACGGTCTGCGCGTTGCCGGCGAGGTCGCCGACGGTCGTGTCCACCTGGGCCAGGGCGATCCGCAGCTGCGCCATGTGTCCATTGTCCCGCGCCGCGGACCCGGCCAACCGACCCCGACCGACCCCGACCGGGCCCGACCGGCCCCGTGCGCCGGCCCCGTGCGCCGGCCCCGTGCGCCGGCCCCGTGCGCCGCGGCGCCCCGTGCGCCGGCCCCGTGCGCCGGCCCGTGCGCCGGCCCGTGCGCGCCCCACCCCAGCCCCCCGCGCCGGGGTGGGGCGGGACTCAGGCCGGCGCGCCGGCTCCGGCGAGCGCGGTCTCCCGGGAGCCGAAGCGGGCATGCCTGGCCTCGGAGCCGATCGCGGTGAGCACCGCGACCGCGAGGAACACCGGCACGATCGTCACGGCCAGCGCGACCGGGTAGCCGTGCCCGTCCGCCAGCCGCTCCTGGATCGGCAGGTCGGGCCCGGCCGGGCTCACCCCGCTGCGCACCCAGCTGCTGCCGGCGCCGGTGGAGCTGCCCTGCCCGGGCGGGGCGTCGGCCGGTCTCTGCGACCGGTCGCTGGCCGTGCTCGACGTCATGCGCCGCTTCGGTCCGGGCGCGGGCGCCACCGTCGCCGGCCTCACACTGCTCTGCCGCCCGGCCGGCCGGCCGGTGCCCGGCCCGACCCAGAGCTGCGACCACCGGGTCGACGAGCCCGGCCGGGTGTACGCGCTGGCCGGGCACATGCACCTGCTCGGCACGAGGGTCACCGTGCAGCTCAACCCGGGCCGCCCCGGCGCCCGCACGCTGCTGGACGTGAACCCCTACAACTTCCACGACCAGCGCAGCGTGCCGCTGCCTCGGCCGGTGACGGTCAGGGCCGGCGACGTGCTGCGGGTGACCTGTACGCACGACGCCAGCCTGCGCCCGAACGTGCTGCCCGGGGTGCCGCCGCGGTACGTGGTCTGGGGCGACGGCACCACCGACGAGATGTGCCTCGGAATCGTGATCAGGGACTGACCGGCACCCCGGCGATCTCGACCGGGGGAGCGGTCGGGTCGAGCTCCGTGGCCTGGGACACGCCGGCCGGGGTCAGCACGTCCATCGCCTTCGGCACCGTGTTCGGGTCGACCGCGCAGATCGGGCTGGTCCCGCCCGGCGCGCAGACGCCGAACTGGAAGTTCTGCGGAGTCGGCTGGAAGCCGCGGGCTCGGTCGGGTGAGAACCCGTCCTGGCCGTGCAGCACGACCGTGAACGCCCAGCCCGGCCCCGGCGTGCCGAGCGCCGCCAGCGGGACGACCGCGGTGATGAACCCGGATGCCTGGCTGGCCTGCACCGAGACGGTGCCGAGCGACGTCCCTGAGGCGTCCACAAACTGCGGGTCGGCGAAGCCCTCGACCTCGATCCGGCGCGACCACGCCGAGTCCGCCGCGATCGTGTAGTTCCGGGACGCGAACGCGGCCGCGGTGGACGTCGCGCCGGTCGGAGTGTGTACGTACACGTCGAGCAGCTGGGCGCCGTTCGGCGAACCGAACGTCGGCGACAAGTCGCGCACCTTCGCCCGCAGCAGCACGTTGTCGCCGTCCACGATCACCTGGAACCGCTGCAGGTCGAACGCGCCGGCGTGGAAGTCCGGCGCGAGCGGGTACGCGTACGTGCCCGGGCCGTTGTCGTCGCCGTCCGGGTCGGTCACGTCGAGCACCGTGGTACCGGTGACGAACTCGCTGATCACCGTGCGCCGGGCATACCCGGTCGCGTTGCCCTTGGTGGCTGCGACGGTGATCACAGAGGTGCCGAACGGCGCCGGCACGGTCGCCGAGAAGGCCCCGGAGCCGGAGGCCCGCACGGTCGTCACCGTCGTGGCTCCGCCGGTGTCGGTCGCGGTGGACTGGATGTCCACCGTCGCGCCCGGCGCGGTCGTGCCGGTCACGGTCACCGTCGCCGCGTTCACCGTCGCGTTGTCGGCCGGCGAGGTGACGGTCACCGGCAGCATCCCCGGCGGGCCGGACCGGACGTAACGGTCCCGCACGATCGAGGGCTGCTCCAGCGGACGGCCGGCGCCGAGCGCGAGCACCAGCCGGGCCTGCTGGGCCTGCGCCCAGGTCAGCGGCGAGGACGAGCCGGCCGGCTTGCCGTTGACGAAGCCGATCGAGGCGACGGTCGGGTCGGCGCCGAACGGCGAGGCGGCCAGGTCCGGGTTCTCCCAGGACTGCTCCGGCATCATCCCGACGCCCGAGGTCGACTGGTTCATCGCCACCAGCAGGGCGGCCGCGCCGGACCGGTCCCCGGTCTGCAGCTGCTGCTCGGCCCGCTCGCCGGACAGCACCGGCCAGTAGTGCCCGGAGCCGACGTTGCCGGTCGGCCACGGCTTGCCGTCCGGACTGCAGTTCGTCGGGTCGGGGACGTAGCAGTCGCCGTACCCGTCCTCGGTGCCGGGCGTCGACGTGCCGTACCGGTAGATGCCCGGGCCGCTGTTCGTCTGCACCCGGATGGTCTGGTCGACGACCGGCAGCGAGGCGAGCACGTCCGGGTCGTTCGCCGGCAGCTCGCCGAGCCGGGTCAGCTCCTGGAAGCCGGCGTCGACGACCGCGCGCTGGTCCGCGTCCGGGCCGCCGTTGCCGAGGTTGTAGATGATGGCCGCGTTCGGGTCGCCGGTCTTGGACAGCCGGATGAAGTAGCGCGGCGCGTACGGGCCGGTGGTCGTGACGGTCCAGCCCTTGATCGAGCGCTGGAAGAAGTCCGCGGTGGCCCGGTAGACCCGGGCGGAGGCGTGGTCGCCGTTGAGGTCGGCGATCCGGCCGGCCGCGACCAGACCGGCGATCTCGGCGGCGATCGTGGACGGCGAGAAGCCGCCCTGCTCCTCCCACCGCTCCGAGCCGAACGACGGCCCGTGGGCGACGACGAAGTCGGCCGCCTTCTTGATGTGGTCGCGGTAGAGCGCGCGGTCCCCGGCCAGGCCGGACTGCCAGGCCATCAGGATCGGGTACGACGACTCGTCCAGCTGGTCGCCGCCGGTGTCCGGCGCCTTCTTGCCGTTGGGCAGCGAGTTGCGCGGCATCCGCCCGTCGGCCAGCTGCTGGCGCTCGAACAGGAACCGGGTCGCCGCCCGCGCGGTCGCGGTGTCGCCGGCGACGAGCAGCCCGGTGAACGCCTCGTACAGGTCGCGGGCGAAGACCTCGCGGTACGAGCCGAAGTAGTTGGGCTTGCCGTCGGGCAGCTCGCCGGCGCTGACCGCCTGGCCCCACGGGCTGCCGAGCCCGGCCGCGATCGCGCCCGGGAACGTCTTGTCCTCGCTGGCTTTCACCACGTTGACGGAGAGGTAGTACTGCTGGGCCAACCTGAGGGCCTGCGCGGTGGACAGCCCGGGCAGCCGCAGCGGCGGCCGCTTCAGCCGCGCGTCGTACGCGATCCAGCCGGCCGCGTACCGCGCCAGGGTGGTGGCGAACGATGCGCGGGTGGAGGCGCCGGCGGTGCCGATCGCCGCCCCGGCGCTCTGCCCGTAGCCGAGCGCGAGCGTGATCGGGCTGTTGCCGCGCCGGTCCAGCTGGGCGGTCTGCACGACGTTGCCGTCCGGCGCGTCCGCGGTGATCGGGCCGAGCGCGTGCTGCGCGTCGAGCTGGGTCAGCCCGTCGGACCCGGTGCCGGCGTAGCCGCTGCTCGCGGCCAGGAACGGCCGGTCGGCGCGCAGCGCGCCGAACAGCGGCACGCCGTAGTCCCGGTTCACCGCGTTGGTGACCGTGTTCGGGTCCGAGCTGACCAGCGCGGTGGTGGCCGGGTCGACGGTGGCGTCGTCGGCGCCGCCGTTGGCCGTGCCGCCGCCGCCGTTGCCGTTGACCGTGGCGTCGTACCGGACGAAGAGCTTGAGCGAGCCCGGTCCCTGCAGCCGGGTGCGCATGACGACGGCGTCCCGTTGCGGGTCGGTCAGGTAGTCGGTGACCAGCGTGTAGCCGCCGCGGCGCGGGGTGCTGGTGACCCGGCAGGACATCCCGGTCGGGTCGAGCGCGGCGACCGTGTACGTCATGTCGCGGGTCTGCAGGTCGGTGAACGTCGACCCGTCGGTCACCGCGTACTGCAGCGTCTCGACGTTGGTGTTGTCGACGGTCGGCGCGTACACGTCGGACAGCACGCCGTCCGCGACCGTGAACCAGACCTTGGACGTGCCGTTGCGGGCGGTCCCGACGCAGTCCTTCCGGGCCAGGTCGTAGTGCGAGAGCGCGCCGGGCGCTCCGGCCGCGGTGGCCGCGGGCGCCGCGGGCGCCGCCTGGGCGGGCACCGCCGCCACCACCGGCACCGCCAGCAGACCGGCCAAACCTGTTACGACAGCACGCATCCGGGTCACCGGCGCATCACACACCCCGGAACCACCCGGGCACAACCGGTGCCGGCTAATTCGAGTTGTCTCGGACCCAGAGATCGAGCAGGCCGCGGAAGTGGGCGACGAAGCGGTCGTGCTCGTGGTCGGGGTAGGTGGCCTTGACCGTGTCGACGAGCAGGGCGTCGAAGTCGGGGGAGGCGACCCAGTCCCGGACGATCTCGTCCAGGGACGCCAGCGAGGTCGCGCAGAACTCCTCGTACCGGTCCTTCTCGAAGTGCTCGTCGGCCAGCGTCGCGTACGCCGCCAGCTTGTCGCCGTAGGACAGGTCGGAGTCGGCCACGTCGAAGTAGGCCCGCAGGTTGGTGTCCAGGCGCGGCTGCCGCCCGGTGACCGTGCAGAACGCCGACCACTTGAGCAGCGCGCCGATCGCCCACGGGAAGTAGTAGTGCAGCGACGTGATCGCGATGTCCGGGCAGGCGTTGGCGTAGTCGATCGGGTGCACCTCGTCGCCGACCACCAGCGACTCGCAGGAGTTGAACTCCCACCGGAAGAACGCGTTGATCAGCTTGGAGATCGCCAGCACCTCGAGCCCGGCGGAGGGGGGCAGGAAGTCGTAGGAGACCGCGTACCGGTCGTGCATGGGCAGCTCGGGCCGGAACTTCATCACCATCGTCTCGGCCCCGATGGTCAGCGACCGGGCGAACGAGTCATAGCCCTCGACCGAGGCCTGCAGGTGCATCAGCCGCTGCCCGGACTCGTCGTACGCCGTGTTCAGCGCGGCCGCGTCGGTGATCCGGGAGACGCCGACCCAGGCGCCGCCGTCGAACGGCTTCATGAACATCGGGTAGCCCACCTGGTCGGCGATCGCGTCCAGGTCGAAGGACCGGTTGTACTTCGAGGACGTGTACGCCCAGCGCGCGTTGTCCAGCGGGTCCTTCGGCGGCACCAGCCAGGTGTCGGGCACCTTGAGCCCGAGCCGCAGCATCGCGCAGTAGGCGGCGTGCTTCTCCATCGACTGGAAGGTGAACGGGCTGTTCAGCAGGTACACGTCGTCCATCAGCGCGACCTTCTTCAGCCACTCGCGCGGGTGGTAGTACCAGTACGCCAGCCGGTCGATGACCAGGTCGTAGCGCGGGGTCGCGCGCAGGTCGAACGGCTCGATGGTGATCCGCTCGGTGCGCAGCGTGTGCGGGGTGCCGTCCGGGTGCCGGACCGCGCCGAGCCGGCGGACCAGCTCCTCGAACGCGCGGGGCCAGTCCTCCTCGGTGCCCAGCAGCAGGCCGACGAGGTGCTCGGTGCGGTCGCCTCGGGGCATAGGGGGGCCTCCTCAACTCAGCAGAAGCGGGGCAGGTGGTGAGCCAGCTGGCGTTGCCAGGACGGCCAGTCGTGCGGGACGTCGTACCCCCACTCGTCCAGCTCGCAGCGGATCCCCTTCTCCCGCAGCAGCCAGGCCATCGTCCGGGTGGACTCCAGCGACCCGGTGGTGTCCTCCCACATGCCCTGCCCGACGACGAGCAGCACCGACAGCCGGGACCGCAGCCAGTCGAGGTGGTCGCCGCCGAGACCGGGGACGAACTGGACGGGGTTCGCGAAGTACGCCGCCTCGCCCTGCTCGCCCCAGCCGTGCCAGGCCGACGGGTCGTAGTTGCCGGACAGGCTGATCGACAGCGGGAACAGGTCGGCCCGGCGCAGCGCGAACGTCAGCGCGTGGTACGCCCCCATCGAGGCGCCGATCGTGCCGACCTCCTGCCGGCCACCGCAGTCGTCCCAGATGAACGGCAGCACCGACTCGACGATCCACTGCTCGTACTCGGCGTGCCCGCGGGCCCGGTCCTCGACCGACAGCGACCGGTTGGACCAGGACACCGCGTCGTGCGAGGTGACGCAGTAGAGCTTGCAGCGGCCGGCGTCGAGCAGGCCGCGGACCGCGTCGATCATCCCGTTGTTCTCGAAGTCCCAGGCCCGGCCCTGCTCGGACGGGAAGACCAGGAACGGGCGGCCGTAGTGGCCGTGGACGATCACGGTGCCCACGCCGCCGAGCGCCGGCGCGGGGACGTCGACGTGCAGCCGGCGGGTCATGCCAGGAACCTAGTCAGCAACCCCAGACCTCGGCGAGCAGGCCGGTCAGGTGCGGGTCGAACGCGTCCCGCCAGGCGACGTAGTTGTGCACGTCCGGCAGCTCGACGAAGCCGACCCGGTAGCCCCGGGCGTGCAGCACCTCGGCCATCGCCCGGTTGTTGGCCCGGTTCTCCTCCAGCTCGCCGCAGGTCAGCGTGGCCGGCACCGGCTCGGCGGCGAGCGTGCCGCGGCGGGTCTCGGCGACGAACCGGGTGATCCGCGCGTACCGGCCGAACCGCCGCTCCTGCGGGTCGAGCCGGCGGGCGAAGAACGAGCCGGACTGCAGGAACAGCCCGCCGAACAGGCCAGGGTGCCGGCGCTGCGCGTGCAGCGCGGCCAGCGCGCCGAGGCTGGCGCCCATCCCGACCGCCGGCCCGGCGACCGCCCACCGGCGCCGGATCGCCGGCAGCACGGCCAGTGCCAGCGCCTTGGCGTAGCTCACGCTCGCGCTGTACCACTCGTCCCGGTCGCCCGGGCCGAGCAGCGCGACCCGATGCCGGGGCAGCCGGCCGGCCGCGATCATCGCCGCCGCGTACGTGGTCAAGCCGGACCGCTGGTCGTACTCGGGGCCGTCGTGCGCGACCAGCAGCGGCAACGGCTCGGTCGGCCGGGCGTCCGCCGGGGCCCACAGCCGGACCTCGACCTCGGCCCGCAGGTAGCGGGAGGGGACCAGCAGCTCGCTGGCCGAGCCCGGCAGCACCGCCGCGTCCAGCCAGGCCGGCGGCCGGTAGTCGGCGAACTCCAGCACCGACTTGTCCCCGAACGCGCCCGGTGCCCGCAGCGGGTTGGCCGGGTCGCAGACCTCCTCGGTGCCGCCGTCCGGGTGGCGCAGCTCCAGCCGGTACTCCATCCGCGTGACCCGGGGCCGCGGGAGGGTGAGCTGCCAGCCGTCGCCGGCGCGGGCGAAGTCGAGGCGGTCGCCGGGAATCCGGACCTGCTGGGCCAGCCGCACCCCGGCCAGCTGCCGGTCCCGGTCGGAAAACCGGAAGGTGACCTCGGTCGGGGTCACCGCCGGGCCGCTCGGCGCGGTGCTCAACCGGGACGTCACCGGATCACTCTAGGGTTTGCGCTGATCGGGTGAACCGGGACACGGCTGGCACCGTGTCGAGATCGTCACCGAGAAATCTCGGCGATCTTGCAACAATGGGGTCTGCCACCCGCGTCGAGATCCAGGGGGACTCGAGCGGTGGCGTGTTGGGGAGGCAGGAGATGCCGGGTTTCGGTCGGGGGACGCCGTGCTGCGCACGGCGGCGGCGGCCGGGGTGCTGCTCGCGCTCGTCGCGGGCTGCACCAGCGGCGGCGGGCCGCCCACGGCGGCCGGCGCCGGCGGGGTGGGCCAGCCATCCGCGGCGCCGACGACCTCGCCGCCGGCGGCGCCGGCGCAGCTGGCCATCACACCCCGCAACGGCACCGACGGCCAGCCGGTCACCGCGCCGGTCACCGTCCGCGCGGTCGGCGGGACCGTGAGCACCGTCAGCCTGCGCAACGCCGAGGGCAAGCTCGTCGCCGGCACGTTCAGCTCCGACCGGACCACGTGGACCTCGGCCCAGCCGCTCGGCTACGACAAGCGCTATTCGGTGGCCGCGGTGGCGGCCAACGCCGACGGCAAGACGACCCGGACCACCAGCGCGTTCTCGACCGTCACGCCCCGCACGTTCACGCTGCCCTCGCTCTTCCCCGGCGGCCCCGACGGGCCGAGCACGGTCGGCATCGGCCAGCCGATCCGGGTGCGCTTCGACGAGGACATCGCCGACAAGGCGGCCGCGGAGAAGGCGTTGACCGTGACGACCAGCCCGCACGTCGCCGGTGCCTGGCACTGGTTCACCGACCGCGAGGCGCACTGGCGCCCGCTGCGCTACTGGGCCCCGGGCACCAGGGTCACCGTCAAGGCCGACGTCTACGGCGTCGCGGTCGGCGACGGCATCTACGGCCAGCAGGACGTGAGCACGTCGTTCCGGATCGGCCAGTCGAAGATCTTCACGATCGACGACAAGACCCACAGCGGCGTCATCAAGATCAACGGCAAGACCACCCGGACCGTGCCGGTGAGCATGGGCCGCGGCGGGTCGACCACGGTGGACGGCCAGACGATCTACTTCACCACCCAGAGCGGGGCGCACATCGTCCAGGAGAAATACCCGGTCAAGCGGATGACCTCGGCGTCGTACGGGCTGCCCAAGGACACACCGCTCGGCTACGACGAGAAGATCTCGCTGGCCGTGCGGATCAGCTCGGACGGCGAGTTCGTGCACTCGGCGCCCTGGTCGGTCTGGGCGCAGGGCAAGCAGAACGTCTCGCACGGCTGCGTCAACATCTCTCCGGCCAACGCCCAGTACTTCTTCGACACCTTCTCCTGGGGCGACATCGTCGACATCAAGAACACCGGGGTCGATCTGCCGTTCGCGCCGACGTACAACGAGTGGGGCGTCTCCTGGGCGAAGTGGACTGCCGGCAGCGCGCTCAAGTAGTCCCCACCTCCCGGGCGCCGTCCGGTCCGGCGATGGCAACGTCGGCAGTGGGCCTTCCGGGGGCGGTGTCGTCCCTCGTCACCGGATCTGCCCGGGCCTGGGTAACGTCGCCGAAATGAGGCCGGCGGACACTGCGCGCAGGCGGGGCCGGGGCGTGAGGGGAGCGACGGTGGACAGGCAGCAGGAGTTCGTGCTCCGCACGCTGGAGGAGCGGGAGATCCGGTTCGTCCGGTTGTGGTTCACCGACGTGCTCGGCTTCCTCAAGTCGGTCGCGGTCGCGCCCGCGGAGCTGGAGGGCGCGTTCGCCGAGGGGATCGGCTTCGACGGCTCGGCGATCGAAGGCTTCGCCCGAGCCTCGGAGAGCGACATGATCGCCAAGCCTGACCCGGGGACGTTCCAGGTGCTGCCGTGGAAGAACGGCGGCGGCGACTCGGCCCGGATGTTCTGCGACATCCTCATGCCCGACGGCTCGCCGTCCTGGGCCGACCCGCGCTTCGTGCTGCGCCGCGCGCTGGCCAAGGCCAAGGACATGGGCTTCACCTTCTACACCCACCCTGAGATCGAGTTCTTCCTGCTCAAGGGGCTGCCGGAGGACGGGCGGGAGCCGCGGCCGGTGGACAGCGGCGGCTACTTCGACCTCACCAGCCACGACGTCGCGCACGACTTCCGCCGGATGGCCGTCGACGCGCTGGAGGCGCTGGGGATCTCGGTCGAGTTCAGCCACCACGAGGTCGCGCCCGGCCAGCAGGAGATCGACCTGCGCTACGCGGACGCGCTGACCACGGCCGACAACGTGATGACGTTCCGGCACGTGGTGAAGGAGGTCGCGATGGCCGAGGGGGTGTACGCGACGTTCATGCCGAAGCCGTTCACCGACCAGCCCGGCTCCGGCATGCACACCCACCTGTCCCTGTTCGAGGGCGACCGCAACGCGTTCCACGACCCCTCCGACGAGCTCAACCTGTCCAAGACCGCGCGCTCGTTCATCGCCGGGCTGCTGCGGCACGCGCGGGAGACGACGGCGGTCACCAACCAGTGGGTCAACTCGTACAAGCGGCTGTTCGGGGAGCCGACGCCCAATGCGGTCGCCGAGGCGCCGGCGTACGTGTGCTGGGGGCACGCGAACCGGTCCGCGCTGGTGCGGGTGCCGATGTACAAGCCGGGCAAGGCCAACTCGACCCGGATCGAGGTGCGGGCGCCGGACCCGGCCTGCAACCCGTACCTGGCCTACGCGCTGATGCTGAGCGCCGGGCTGCGCGGCGTCGAGCACGAGTACGAGCTGCCGCCCGGGGCCGAGGACGACGTGTCGCTGCTCACCGAGGACGAGCGCCGGGCGCTCGGCTACACCGACCTGCCGCACAACCTGTCCGAGGCGCTGCGGACGATGGAGAGCTCGGAGCTGGTCGCGCAGACGCTCGGCGAGGGGGTGTTCGACTACTTCCTGCGCAACAAGCGCGCCGAGTGGGCCGACTACCGCGCCAAGGTCACCCCCTTCGAGCTGGCCCGCTACCTCCCCACGCTGTGACGGCCCTGGGCGCCGGTCAGCTGAGGTGACGGACGTCCTCCCAGGTCTGGGCCCAGGGGCGCGGGGGCTGCCCGCAGACCCAGACCGGGACGCCCTGCTCCTCGGTGTCCAGGCCGAGCCCGTTGTCGAGGGTCGCCTGCTGCTGGCAGGAGCCGAACAGCCGCCCGCGTTCCGAGTCGCCCTCGTAGCCGACCACCACGACCGGCCCGGCCTGCCCGAACGGTTGCGCCCACTCGGCGAACCCGTTGTGCCCGCTGTACGCCGGCGGCAGCCCGCGGGCCGGCCCGTACCGGTCGATGGCGCCGGCCTCCCCGTAGTTCCGCGTGAGCACCAGCCCGGTGGCCCGTTGCGAGCTGGGCAGCCGGTTCCACACCGCGGCGATCTGGTCGACGTACCGCGGCCAGGCGACCTGCTCGCCCGCGTCCGGGTTGACCGCGAGCACCGGCCCGAGCGCCCGGGCCGGCAACACGCCCAGCCCGACGACCGCGCCGACCGCCAGCGAGAGCGCCAGCGCGGCGCCGAGCAGCCGCGTCCGCTCGGTCAGGTCCCGCAGCCAGCCGTCGGTGGCGATCGCCCCGGCCGCGAGCAGCGCCGGGTACATCCCGGCGAGGTAGTACGCCTTCCCGCCGGCCAGCAGGTAGACCGCGGCCAGCAGCAAGTAGCCGATCCCGAGGAACCGGAACGGCCGGCCCGGCCCGCTCCGCAGCACCCGGACCAGCCCCGCGATCCACACCGGCGCCAGCACCGGGCTGACCAGCAGCAGCTGGAACGGGAGGAACCCGAGCCGGCCGCCCTGGTCGCCGTCACCGGCGATCGAGCCGGCCACGTCCAGCTGCGGCCAGCCGTTGAGGCCCTGCCAGACCAGGTACGGCGCGCCGCAGACGACGACCACCGCCGCGGCCGCCCACAGCCAGCCGGACCGCAGCAGCCGGCGCGGGCCGGCGAGCGCGATCCCGACGAGCAGCGCGGCGGCCAGCACGCCGATCAGCGTCTTGTTGAGCAGGCCGAGGCCGAGCGCGAGTCCGGCCGGCAGCAGCAGCCAGTTCTCCCCGGTCCGGACCGAACGGGCCAGCAGCCAGGTCAGCGCGGCCGAGAACAGCACGTCGTACGTCGTGGTGCTCACGAAGTGGCCGGTGACCAGCGTGGTGGCCGACACGCCGGTGCACGCGGCGGCGATCAGCTGGGCCCGCCGGCCGCCACCCATCTCCCGCGCGGTCATCCCGGCCAGCAGCACGGTGGCGCCGCCGGCGAGCGCGCTCGGCAGCCGTACCACGACGATCGACCCGCCGAGCAGATCCATCAGCCGGGTCAGCACCGGGGTCAGCGGCGGCTGGTCGGGATAGCCCCAGTCCGGGTGACGGCCGGCCACCAGGAAGTACAGCTCGTCGCGATGGAAGCCGTAGCGCCAGCTGGTCGCGATCAGCAATGCGGTGACCGCGCCGGCCACCACGAGCAGTGGCCGCCGGGCAAGCCGGACCGTGCTCGTGGTGGCGACCGCATGTGTCTCGGGAACCGCCACCCGGGCACCGTACCCAGTCCGGATGACACGACCGCAGCAGTGCGGCGTCGGTCTGGTCACGGTAGGTCGTCATGGCCGTCGTCCCTGCGCCGTACGGGTGAACGCAGTCTAGGCGTGGTTGCGACGTACCGCCGGCTTTGGTCCGAAGGAGGGGCTGCGCGACCCTGGTGTGCGGGTGCAGGATGACCCCGCCGGTCGACGCCGATCCCGTGCGCCGTCCGGTCGAGTCGGTTTCCCGCCACCCCCGCCCGGAGGACAGCGTGCGAGTGCCAAGAGCGTCCGTGGCCGTGATAGCGGCCGTGGTTGCCGCGACGGTAGGGCTGGTGAGCCCCGCCGGCGCGGCCCCGGCCAAGCCGTCGGCCGCGAACAGTGGCCCGGGTGCCATCCGCCCGGTCCTGCACGGCATCGACCTGGAGTCCGCCACGATCCCCGACCTGCAGAAGGCCATGGACCGCGGCCGGCTCTCGTCGGTGGAGCTGACCCGGTTCTACCTGAGCCGGATCCGCACCCTCGACAAGAAGGTCAACGCGGTCCTCGCGGTCAACCCGGACGCGCTGAAGATCGCTTCGGCCAGTGACCAGCAGCGGCGCCGGCACGGCGTGCGCTCGCCGCTCGAGGGCATCCCGATCCTGCTCAAGGACAACATCAACACCCGGGACAGGGAGCCGACGACCGCCGGGTCGTTCGCGCTGCTGGGCAGCCCGGTGGGCAAGGACGCGTTCCTGGCCCGGAAGTTGCGGCTGGCCGGAGCGGTGGTCATCGGCAAGGCCAACCTGTCCGAGTGGGCCAACTTCCGCTCGACGAACTCCAGCAGCGGCTGGTCCGGCGTCGGCGGCCTGACCAACAACCCGTACGTGCTGGACCGCAACCCGTGCGGCTCGTCCTCCGGTTCCGGCGCCGGCGTCGCGGCCAACCTGGCCACCGTCGCCATCGGCACCGAGACCGACGGCTCGATCGTCTGCCCGTCCGGGCAGAACGGCGCGGTCGGCATCAAGCCGACCCTCGGGCTGGTCAGCCGGTCCGGCGTGGTGCCGATCTCGGCCCAGCAGGACACCGCCGGCCCGATCGCCAAGCACGTCGTGGACGCCGCGCTGACCCTCGAGGTGATCCGAGGGATCGACCCGACCGACGCGGCGACCCGGGACGCCAAGCCGTTCCTCAAGGTCGACCTGCTCAACGGCCTGAGCCCGAACGGCCTGCGGGGCAAGCGGATCGGGCTGTGGATCAACGGCACCGGCGCTGACGGCAGCCCGGAGACGCTGGCCGTGCTCAACCAGGCCAAGGCGGCGATCCAGCGGCTCGGCGGCACCGTCGTCGACGTGGACCTGCCGTTCCAGGACCAGGCCGGCGCGCTCGAGACCCCGGTGCTGGAGCTGGAGTTCAAGCACGACATCAACGCCTACCTGGCCGCCCGACCCGGCAACCACCCCGAGGACCTGGCCGGCCTGATCGCGTTCAACAAGGCGCACGCCGCCGAGGAGCTGCAGTTCTTCGGCCAGGAGATCTTCGAGGAGTCGCAGGCGACCAGCGGCGACGAGACCGACCCGACCTACCAGCAGCAGCGGGCCACGCTGACCTCGCTGCAGCGGCGGGCGATCGACGAGACGGTGGCCGCCAACCACCTGGACGCCATCATGGCCGCGACCAACAGCCCGGCCTGGCTGACCACCCTCGGCAAGGGTGACGCGTTCTCGGTCGGCTCGTCCTCGCCGGCAGCGGTGTCCGGCTACCCGAGCATCACGGTGCCGGCCGGGTTCTCCGGCCCCCTGCCGGTCGGGGTGTCGTTCATCGGCTCCCGGTTCGGCGAGGCCAACCTGGTCAAGCTGGCGTTCGCGTTCGAGAAGGGCACCCAGGTCCGCCAGCCGCCCAAGTTCATCCCGACGATCGGCGGATAGCCTCCAGGGCGTGCAGCTGGCCACGGTTCTGACGATCACGCACAGCCCCACCGAGTCGGTCGCCCGGCTCGGTGGTTGGCTGTCCGGGGCCGGTCTGCTGCTCGACGTGCGCTCCGCGTACGACGGGAGCCCGCTGCCGTCGTTGCGCGGTTTCGCCGGGCTACTCGTGATGGGTGGCGCGATGGGCGCGTACGACGACGGCGTGGCCCCGTGGTTGCCGGCGACCCGGGACCTGCTGCGCGAAGCGGTCGGGCAGCAGGTCCCGACGCTCGGCATCTGCCTGGGCGGTCAGCTGCTCGCGGCCGCGCTCGGCGGCCAGGTCGCGCCGGCGAGCGAGGGCCCGGAGATCGGGCCGGCGCTGGTCGCCAAGCGCGACGTCAGCGCCGGCGACCCGCTGTTCGGCCCGGTGCCGTTCACCCCGGACGTGCTGCAGTGGCACTGGGACGAGATCACCGGGCTGCCGGCCGGCGCCACGCTGCTCGCGTCCTCCAGCCGGTACGCCAACCAGGCCTTCCGGGTCGGCGACACCGCGTGGGGACTGCAGTTCCACGTCGAGACGACGCCGGAGATGGTGCGGACCTGGGCCGCCTCCGACCGGGACCGGCTGGCCGCCGAGGGATGGGACCTCGACGCGGCGCTGGCCCGCTGGGACCTCGACACCGTCCACGCCGACCTCGAGGAGGTCTGGCGGCCGTTCGCGGGCCGGTTCGCGGAGGTCGTGCGGGCCTCCTGACGCGTGGTTGGCTTGACCCGTGGAGACGACCGAGCGGCGGGCGCTGCGGCTGGCCCGGCTCGGCTTCGCCGACGCCGAGCGGGCCGGGACGCTGCTCGGCCCGGCGCCGGACGGGCTCGGCCTCTGGACCGACGGCGACCCGGTCGACGACGGCGCGGCCGCGGTCGTCTCCGCGCTCGGCCGCGCCGCCGACCCCGACCTCGCCCTGCTCGCGCTGTCCCGGGTCGCGGACGCCGAGCTGCTCGCGGCGCTGCGGACCGACCCGGTGCTGCGCCGCCGGCTGGTCGCGGTGCTCGGCGCGAGCACCGCGCTCGGCGACCATCTGGCCGCGCACCCGGCGGACTGGCGACTGCTGACCGGCCCGCCCGGCCTGCCCGACCTGCTGCGGGCCGTCGGCGCCGACCCGGCCGACCCGCCGGCCGGCACCCGCGGCACGCCCGCCCGCGGCGCCGGCCAGGACGTGGTCACCGACCTGCGGCTGGCCTACCGGCGCCACCTGCTCCTGCTGGCCGCCCGCGACCTGGCCGGCGAGGTCGGCGTCGACGAGGTCGGCGCGACGCTGGCCACGCTCGCCGACCGCACGCTGTCCGCCGGCCTCGCGGTCGCCCTGGCCGGGCTGCGCCCGGGGTCGGCGCCGGCGGGGCTGGCCGTGATCGGCATGGGCAAGTGCGGTGGCCGGGAGCTCAACTACGTCTCCGACGTCGACGTGGTCTTCGTCGCCGAGGGCGACCTCGACGTGGCGACCCGGCTGGCCACCGACATGGTCAGGGTCTGCGGCCAGGTCGCCTGGCCGGTCGACGCGGCACTGCGGCCGGAGGGCAAGCTCGGTCCGCTGGTCCGCACCCTCGCCAGCCACCAGGCGTACTACACCCGCTGGGCCCGGACCTGGGAGTTCCAGGCGCTGCTCAAGGCCCGGCCGGCGGCGGGCGACCTCGCGCTGGGCGCCGCGTACGTGCAGACGCTGGCGCCGCTGGTGTGGACCGCGGCCGAGCGCGAGCACTTCGTCGCCGACGTGCAGGGGATGCGCCGGCGGGTCGAGGACACGCTGCCGCCGGACCTCGCCGCCCGGGAGATCAAGCTGGGGCCCGGTGGGCTGCGCGACGTCGAGTTCGCCGTCCAGCTGCTGCAGCTGGTGCACGGCCGGGCGGACGAGGCCCTGCGCGTCGGCGGCACGGTCACGGCGATCGACGCGCTGGCGGCGGGCGGGTACGTCGGGCGGGCCGACGGGGCGACGCTCACCGCGTCGTACCACCTGCTGCGGTCGGTGGAGCACCGGCTGCAGCTGCAGCGGCTGCGCCGTACCCACCTGGTGCCGGACGACGACCCGGGCCGGCGCTGGCTGGCCCGGGCGATGGGCTTCCGGCCGGACGGCCGCGGCGGCGCGGTGGCGGTCTTCGACGCGGAGTGGGCCCTGCACGCGCGCGAGGTGCGCAGGCTGCACGAGAAGCTCTTCTACCGGCCGCTGCTGCACGCGGTGGCCCGAGTGCCGAGCGAGCAGCTGCGGCTGTCCGCGGAGCAGGCGGCCCGCCGGCTGGAGGCGCTCGGTTTCGCCGACCCGGACGGCGCGCTGCGGCACCTGTCCGCGCTGACCGCCGGCGTGTCCCGGCGCGCGGTGATCCAGCGGACGCTGCTGCCGGTGGTGCTGCACGAGCTGGCCGACGCGCCCGACCCGGACGCCGGGCTGCTCGCGTACCGGGCGGTGTCCGACGCGCTCGGCGACTCGCCGTGGTATCTGCGCTTCCTGCGGGACGAGGGCCAGGTGACCGAGCGGCTGGCGCACCTGCTCGGCACCAGCCGGTACGTGGCCGAGCTGCTCACCCGGGCACCGGAGGCGCTGCGGATCTTCGGTGACGGCGCGGAGCTGCGGGCCCGGCCGGCGGCGGCGCTGCGGGCGACGTTCCGGTCGGCGGCCGCCCGGCACGGCGACGCCGCGGCCGCCGTCGGTGCCGCCCGGGAGCTGCGCCGGCAGGAGCTGCTGCGGATCGCCGCGGCCGACGTGCTCGGGCTGCTGGACCCGGCCGAGGTCGGCGAGGCGCTCACCGACGTGGTCGCGGCCACGGTCGAGGCCGCGCTGGACGCCGCGGTCCGCACGGTCGAGCTGGCCCGCGGGGCGATGCCGACGCGGGTCGCGGTGATCGCGATGGGCCGGGTCGGCGGCGCGGAGACCGGGTTCGGCTCGGACGTGGACGCGCTGTTCGTGCACGACCCGATGCCCGGCGCCGGCGAGCAGGAGGCGACCGCGGCCGCGAACGCGGTGGTCGCCGAGCTGCGCCGGCTGCTCGCCCTGCCCGCGCCGGACCCCCCGGTGCAGCTGGACGCGGCGCTGCGGCCCGAGGGACGCAACGGGCCGCTGGTCCGGACGCTGGCGTCGTACCGGGCGTACTACCTGCGGTGGTCCTCGCCGTGGGAGGCGCAGGCGCTGCTGCGGGCCGCCCCGCTGGCCGGCGACCCCGCGCTGGGGACCGAGTTCGTCGCGCTGATCGACCCGGTGCGGTATCCGGACGGCGGGCTGACGCCGGCCGCCACCACCGAGATCCGCCGGCTCAAGGCGCGGATGGACGCCGAGCGGCTGCCCCGCGGCGCCGACCCGGCCACCCACACCAAGCTCGGCCGCGGCGGCCTGGCCGACGTCGAGTGGACCGTGCAACTGCTCCAGCTGCGGCACGGCGCCGCGGTGCCCGGGCTGCGCACCACCCGGACGCTGCCGGCGCTGGCCGCGGCCCGGGAGGCCGGGCTGCTCGCCGCCGACGACACCGCCGCGCTGGAGGCGGCGTGGCGGATGGCGACCCGGGCCCGCAACGCGGTCGTGCTGGTCCGCGGGCGGCCGTCCGACCAGCTGCCCGGGCGCGGCAAGGACCTGGCCGGGGTGATGCGGGTGGTCGGCTACCCGCCCGGCCGAGACCCGGGCCAGTTCCTCGACGACTACCGCCGGGCCACCCGCCGGGCCCGGGCCGTGGTCGAGCGCGTCTTCTACGCCTGATCCCGCGGCGGTCCCGTCCGGGTCCGCGGTCCCGGCGGCCGGCGCGGCGTGGCAGGCTGTCGCGCTGTGCGGGTCCGGCGGACGGTCGCGGCGGCGGTGGTCGCCGCCTCGGCCGCGACCGCGTGCTCGACCGGTCAGCGGCCGGTGCTCGGCGCGCCGACGACCGCTGCGTCCTCGACGAGGGCGGCCGCGCCGGCCGCGACCCCGCGCCCGGCGCCGACCGGACCGCC
The DNA here is from genome assembly GCA_963803135.1 of uncultured Actinomycetota bacterium. Taxonomy (GTDB): domain Bacteria; phylum Actinomycetota; class Actinomycetes; order Mycobacteriales; family CADCTP01; genus CADCTP01. Next base: position 105,003 of record CAWDLH010000006.1, read on the forward strand.
TGCGGTCACGCTGGCGTTCTCCGGTGACATGCTCGTCAGCGACGAGCTGCGCGCGCAGGCCGCGCGCGACGCCGGCGGCGCCGGCTTCGACTTCACCCCGATGCTGGCCGACGTCGCGCCGGTCGTGCGCGCCGCGGACTGGGCGATCTGCCATCAGGAGACGCCGATCTCGGCCGACGACAACGACCTGTCCGGCTACCCGACGTTCTCCGCGCCGTACGAGCTGGCCCAGGCCGAGAAGGCGGCCGGCTACGACGCCTGCACGACCGCCTCGAACCACACCGTCGACAAGGGCCTGGCCGGGATCGAGGCGACCCTCGACACGTTCGACCGGGTCGGCGTCCGGCACGTCGGCAGCGCCCGATCGGCCCAGGAGGCCGCCCGCTGGACCATCTACCGGGTGCGCGGCGTCCGCATCGGCCATCTGGCCTACGCGTACGGGCTGAACGGCTTCACCGCGCCGACCCCGTGGTCGGTCAACCTCATCGACCCGGCCCGGATCCGCGCCGACGCCGCCGCGATCCGCCGGGCCGGCGCCCAGTTCGTCGTGGTGAGCCTGCACTTCGGGACCGAGAAGGTGCAGACGCCCTCGGCGTACCAGCGCGAGGTCGTGGACGCGGTCCTGCGCTCGCCGGACGTCGACCTGGTCATCGGCCACCACGCCCACGTCGTGCAGCCCATCCAGCGCCGCCCGGACGGGCGCTGGGTGGTGTTCGGGCTCGGCAACCTGCTCGCCCAGCAGGCGCTGATGCCGGGGGAGGGCAGCACGCCGCCGCACCGGGACGGTGTGATCGTCCGGGTCACGATCGCTCCCGGTCCCGGCGGCCGCTACGCAGTGCGCCGAATGGGCTACGTTCCGACGTTCGTGCAGGCCCCTGCCGATGTCGTCCGGCTGGCTCCGCCGTTCTCACGGAACCGGACCAGCGCCGTGCTGCGGTCGATGGGCGCGCCGCTCACCGACGACACCCCCTGAGCCGCCCGCCGTTAGGCCGGCTGCCTAGGCTGACCGGATGCGTTCCGCTCTCGCCGCCCTCGCGGCGGCCGGGTCGATCCTCGCCCTCGCCGGCTGCTCCGACGTCCAGGACAGTGCCGGCGAGGCGGCCAGCTCCGCCGCCTCGCTCGGCGCCGGCATCCGCAGCTCGGCCGCGTCCGTCGGCGCCGGGCTGCGCTCCGCGTGCCAGGGCGCCGACGGCTCGATGACGACGCTGGACGACCTCGCCGGCAAGCTCGCCGACGACGCCGAGCAGCGCAAGACCCTGCTCCCACAGGTCCGCTCGACGGTCGACAAGCTGGCCGGCGCGGTCGGCGACCGGGCCGAGCTGCGGCCGGTCGTGGCCGCCGGCCGCGAGCTGGTCAACGCGATGGCCGACTCCAGCGAGACCACCGTCGAGCTGGCCGCCCGGCAGACCCAGGTCGCTGTCCGTAGCGGTCAGGCGCTCTGCAAGCTCGCCAAGTGAGGGTTCTGGACCGATTCCGGTGGCGTCACAGCGTAACGAGGTTGATATAGGAATCGGTTGAATACCGGCGAATCGGGCGACTCCTCGGTGACGGTGGTCACAGTTGGGCGGCTACAGTTTGGAGCCAGTCCCGATCAGTGCTTACGGTCGCGCCGTCCTTTCCGAGGACACCCGGGCCGGAACGCCGAGTCCTGCCGCCGCCGCCCGGGACGCGAACACCAGGCAGGAGCGGGGGACCCAACGTTCCTCGGCGCCCGACGCAAAGGTCGGGGCGTCTCGGGGTGAAGCCGCCATGATCCGCGGCCGGGCTACCTCGCCCGAACCCGACAGCTGACTCCGCAGGCGTGGAGGAAACCCGATGAGCACTAGCTCCACCGGGCGCCACCGCGCGCCCTCGACCGCCTCGAAGCTGCGCCGCCGGGCCGCCACGGTGGCCGCGACGGCCGGCGTCGCCGCGGTCGCGCCGCTGCTGGCGTCCGCTCCGGCGCACGCCGACTCGGTGAACTGGGATGCAGTCGCCCAGTGCGAGTCCGGCAACAACTGGTCGACCAGCACCGGAAACGGCTACTACGGCGGTCTGCAGTTCAGCCAGAGCACCTGGAGCGCCTACGGCGGCGGCAAGTACGCCTCGACGGCGAACCAGGCGTCCCGGTCGCAGCAGATCGCGGTCGCGGAGAAGGTCCTCGCGGGCCAGGGCATCGGTGCCTGGCCGGTGTGCGGCAAGCGGGCCGGCTCCTCGGCGAGCTACAGCAACCGCAACAGCGAGGGCAACTCGCAGCGGTCGGCGTCGACCTCGACCCGGTCGCAGCGCAGCACCACGAAGTACTACCCGAAGAGGCACCACAGCACCGAGCGGACCGACGCCACCGTGCGCACCAGCGCGGCCGGCACCGGCTCGTACGTGGTGAAGGCCGGCGACACGCTGAGCAAGATCGCAGCGGCGCGCGGCGTGGACGGTGGCTGGCGGGCGATCTGGGCGGCCAACCGCGGCTCCATCGAGAACCCGAACCTGATCTTCATCGGGCAGCGGATCTCGCTCTAGCACCACCGCACGACCCGTGACCCCCGGGCCCATTCCCCAACGGCCCGGGGGTCACGGCCTGTCCCGGCCCCCCGCTCTCCCGTGGGGGCGCCGGGCAGGCCCCGTCTCCCCGGCGACCCGAGGGGCACGGCGCGTCCCGGCGTCCGGCTGTCCCTCGGGGCGCCGGGTAGGGCAGGGTGGAGGCCGTGAGGTTCGGGTTGCTGGGCACCGGTTACTGGGCGGCCGAGACGCACGCGGCGGCGATCGTCGCGGCACCCGGCAGCACGCTCGAGGGCGTGTGGGGTCGGGATCCGGCCAAGGCCGCGGCGCTCGCCGACCGCTACGGCACCCGCGCGTACGACGACGTCGACGCGCTGCTCGCGGCCGTCGACGCGGTCGCGATCGCCCTTCCGCCGGACGTGCAGGCGCCACTCGCCGCCCGGGCCGCCCGGGCCGGCAAGCACCTGTTCCTCGACAAGCCGCTGGCCCTCACCGTCGCGGCCGCCGACGAGGTGGTCGCCGCGGTCGACGCCACCGGCGTGGGCTCGGTCGTGTTCTTCACCAGCCGGTTCACGCCGGCGGTGGTGGAGTCCCTGGGCGCGGCGGTGGCGACCGGCGGCTGGGACGGCGGCCGGGCGACGCTGCTCGGCTCGGTCGCCGGGGGACCGTACGGCGGCTCGCCGTGGCGGCACGAATACGGCGGCCTGTGGGATGTCGGCCCGCACGCGCTGTCCCTGCTGATCCCCGTCCTCGGCCCCGTCGCCCGCGTCTCGGCCGCGCTGGGACCGCACCAGACGGCGACCGCGCTGCTCACCCACGCCCCGGGCGCCGTCAGCACGATGACGCTGAGCCTCGCGTCGCCGGTCTCGACCTGGGACGTCTCGTTCTACGGCGCGACGGGCTGGGCGTCGGTCCCGCCGATCACCGACGCGGTCGAGGCGGCCGTCCGGGCCCTCGGCGCGCTCGCCGCCGGCGACCGCAGCTGCGACGTCCACTTCGCCCGCGACGTCGTGGCCGTCCTGGCCGAGGCTCAGGCCAGCGCCGACCTCCGCCGGCCGTAGCCGAGGTGGACGACCAGCCCGACCACACCGCGGACGGCAGCCAGGTGACGAGGAACGGGATCACCACCGCCGGCCCGGCGGCCTGGTTGGCGACCGCGGCGGCCAGCGAGAAGATGCCGGCGCCGAAGACCCCGCCGATGCCGATCGCGGTCAGCTGCCAGGGCCCGAGCGAGCGGGTCAGCGCCTGGCCGCCGCGCTCGGCGCCCGGCTCCGACTCGGCCCCGTCGGGTGAATTAGTTTGCGCCGCAGAATGACCGCCATACGGCTCCATTCCGGAACGTCCACTCGGCCGTATCTTTGAGCGTCCTGTCCGGTTCCGGCTACCGGGCGGCGCGTACCCAGTCGGCGATGCGGCCCGCGGTGTCCGCGACGGTCCCGGTGGACGGAAGGAGCGGCAGGCCGAGCCGGCGCAGTTGCGCGGCGTCGTGCACCGCGTGCTCGATCCCGCCGGCGGCCATCCCGCGGCGGACCAGCCGCTGCCGGCGGACCGGGTCGGGGCAGTCGAGGACCGCCCAGGCCACCTCACCGGGTCGCCAGTACGGGGCCTCCCGCGGCTCCAGCGGGCTGAGCAGCAGGCAGTCGGCGCCGGAGTCGACCACGGTCGCGATGAGCTGGCGGCAGAGCTCGGTGTACGCCGGCCACCGTTCGGCGGCATACCGAAGGTCCGCGCCGGCGAGCGCCGAGGCGGCGTCGAGAAACGCATCCATGTCGACGACGACCACGCCGTGCAGCCGTTGCCGTATCGCCCCGAGTGCAGCGGTCTTCCCTGATCCCGGTGCCCCACTCAGCACGAACTGCGACATCGTCCGAGTGTGGCGGCGACGTGCCCCCAGCCGGTCGCGCCTCGCGAACCCGACCAGGTCCTCCCACCCCGGGAACGGGCCGGGCCGGTCCGTCAGCCGGCCAGGCGTGGGCCGCGCAGCGTGTCCGCGACGCCCTCGGTGATGCGGCGTACCGCCAGCGCCATCAGGATCAGCGTGATGCCGGCCATGATCGTGTAGACCGCGAGCACGATGGCCAGCGCGACCAGCGAGATGACCGGGTTGCCGAACAGGAACACCAGCCCGGCGACCACGGACAGCAGGCCGATCGCGAAGCTCCAGCCCCAGCCGTGGGCCCTGCCGCGCAGTTGCCACGACTGACCGGCCTGCACCGCGCCGGCCACGAGCAGCGCGACGCCGACGGTGATCAGCAGGGCGAACAGCGTGACGCCCGGCCAGGCGATGCCGACGACCGCGCCGACGAGGTAGAGGACGCCGGCAAGCCAGCCGACCCACGGCCGGTGTCGCAGCGACGCGGTGGCGAACGCCTGCACCGCCGCGAGCACCAGCTCGATGACGACGAGCCAGCGCAGCGTGTTGATGCCGGCGTTGACGTTCACGAGCAGGATCACGCCGGCCAGCGCCAGCAGGATCCCGAGGACCAGCGGGACCAGCCAGCTGCGGCGGACCCAGGTGGGCAGATCGTCGACTCCACGGGGGTCGATGGTGGTGGTCATGACCACGCTCCTGGAGAGAAGGGGCGATCAGAGCGTCCCACCGCGCGGCCGTCCGTGGACCGGTTTCCGTCCATCGGGCAGGCACAACCCTGCTCCAGCGCCGGCCGGTGGGCCGGGCGACCGGCGGCGAGCCACCGCACCCGCCGGCCACGACTGCGTTCGTCGGGCCGCCTCGACCGGGTGCGCGTCGCCGGCGGCCGTCCGGACCGGCGAAAGCCCAGGTCAGAACCAGTGCCGGCAATCCTGACCTGGGCTTTCGGTCCGGTGGGATCAGATGTCGTAGTAGAGCTCGAACTCGTGCGGGTGGGGGCGGAGGCGGATCGGGTCGATCTCGTTGGTCCGCTTGTAGTCGATCCAGGTCTCGATGAGGTCGGGGGTGAACACACCGCCCTCGAGCAGGAAGCCGTGGTCGGCCTCGAGCGCGTCGAGCACCTCCGGCAGCGAGCCCGGCACGGTCGGGATGTTCGCGTGCTCGTCCGGCGGCAGCTCGTACAGGTCCTTGTCGATCGGCGTGGGTGGCTCGGTCTTGGTCCGGATGCCGTCGAGGCCGGCCATCATCATCGCCGAGAAGGCCAGGTACGGGTTGCAGGACGGGTCGGGCACCCGGAACTCCAGCCGCTTCGCCTTCGGCGAGGTCCCGGTGACCGGGATCCGTACGGCGGCGGACCGGTTGCGCTGCGAGTAGACCAGGTTGACCGGCGCCTCGAAGCCGGGCACCAGCCGGTGGTAGCTGTTCACCGTCGGGTTGGTGAACGCCAGCAGCGAGGGCGCGTGCTTGAGCAGGCCGCCGATGTACCAGCGGGCGGTGTCGGACAGGCCGCCGTACCCGAGCTCGTCGTAGAACAGCGGCGCCCCGTCCTTCCACAGCGACTGGTGGCAGTGCATGCCGGAACCGTTGTCGCCGAACAGCGGCTTCGGCATGAACGTCGCCGTCTTGCCGGCCTGCCAGGCGACGTTCTTCACGACGTACTTGAAGAGCATGAGCGAGTCGCCGGCGTGCAGCAGCGAGTCGAACTTGTAGTTGATCTCCGCCTGCCCGGCGGTACCCACCTCGTGGTGCGCCCGCTCGACCTGGATGCCCACGTTGGTGAGCGCGGTGACCATCGAGTCACGCAGGTCGGCGTAGTGGTCGCCCGGCGGGACCGGGAAGTAGCCGCCCTTGTAGCGGGTCTTGTAGCCGCGGTTGCCGCCGTCCTCGACCCGGCCGGTGTTCCAGGCGCCCTCGATCGAGTCGATGTAGTAGTAGCCCGCGTTCTGCTTGGTCTCGAAGCGGACGTCGTCGAAGACGTAGAACTCGGCCTCGGGTCCGAAGTAGACGGTGTCCGCGATCCCGGACTCCCTGAGGTACGCCTCGGCCTTCTCCGCGATGTTGCGGGGGTCGCGGCTGTACTTCTCCTTGGTGAAGGGGTCGACGATCGAGAAGTTCATCGCGAGCGTCTTGGCCGACCGGAACGGGTCGACGAACGCCGTGGCGGCGTCGGGGATCAGCTGCATGTCCGACTCGTGGATCGCCTGGAAGCCGCGGATCGACGAGCCGTCGAACATCTGCCCGTTCTCGAAGAAGTCCTCGTCCACGGACGCAGCCGGCACCGTGAAGTGCTGCATGACGCCCGGAAGGTCACAGAAGCGGACGTCGACGAACTGCACGCCCTCGTCCCGGATGTAGCTCAAGACCTCGTCTGCAGTGGTGAACATCCATCCTCCGGTATCGCTGTCGTTGCGCGCGACGCTATGGCCACCCGGTTGCCCGCGCGTATCCCGGTCGTTTCAACGCGGTTACACAGGTTGTGTATGCGCCCGGGCGGCGGTCGGCGCGGTGTGCCTAAGCTCGTCGCGTGACGACCGCCGGGCTGCCCGAGGCCGGGCCGGGTTCGATGGCCCCGGCCGGTCCCCGGCTGGGTGCGTTCCTGGCCGACGTGGTGCTCTCCAGCCTGGTCGCCGCCCTGTTCACACTGCCGGACCTGCCCCGTAACCGCAGCCTGCTGGTGTTCGCCGTGCTCTACTTCGGGTTCACCGTACTGGTCGGCCAGACGCCGGGGATGCGGTTGGCCAAGTTGCGGGTGGTCCGGCTCGACCGCAGGGCGCCGGTCGGGGTCTGGCGCGCCGCGGTCCGCACACTCGGCGTGATCCTGCTCGTCCCGGCGCTGATCCGCGACCGCGAGGGCCGCGGCCTGCACGACCGGCTGACCCAGACCGCGGTCGTGCGCTCGTAGCGCTGGCCAGCTACCGGCGGCGGAGCGTGCGCTCCAGGCCGGACGTCCGCGCCCGGGTCGGCATCGGCCCCTTGGGCAGCGGCGCCGACTTGCTGCCCCCGAGCGCCGCCATCCGCTTCTCCAGCGCGTTGACCTGAGCCTGGTTGAGGTTGCGCGGCAGCTTGACCAGGTAGCGGTTCATCTTGCGGATCGGGACCTCGCCCTCCTCGTCGCCGATCACCACGTCGTAGATCGGCGTGTCACCGGCGACCCGGGCCACCCGCTTCTTCTCCTGCGCGATCAGCGGCCTGACCCGGTTGGGCTGGCCTTCGCCGACGAGCACGACGCCGGGCCGGCCGAGCACCCGGTGCACCACGTCGAGCTGGGAGGTGAGCTGGACCCCCTGGGTGACCCGCCAGCCGCCGCGCATGTTCTCGATCATCGCGCCGGCCGCCCCGGGCTGGCCCTCGACCAGGCTGTACTGCAGCTTCTGCACCCGCCGGCCGAAGATGAGCATCGCGGCCAGTACGCCGAAGATCACCGCGAGCGGAATCGCGACGAACAGAGCGATCTGGGCCAGCACCGCGACCAGGAAGACGACCGCGGCGGCAGCGACGAAGGCGAGCGCCATCCACAGCGGCAGTGCGCGGTCGCGCTCGCGGGCGAACTTGAAGACCTGCACCATCTGCTTGATCTGGGCACCCCGTGGCGCCTTCGTCTTCGCGGCCTTGCCCTTGGAGTCGGCCTTACCGCGGGGCGCCGCCGCCCGGTCCTTCGCCATGCTGTGAAGGATACCGGGATCAGGCGGTCGGCTGCCGGGCCGCGACGGCCTGCTGGTAGAGCCGACCGGCGCGGTACGACGAGCGCACCAGCGGCCCGGACATGACGCCGGCGAAGCCGATCTGCTCGGCCTCCGCCTTCAGCTCCACGAACTCCTCCGGCTTCACCCAGCGCTCGACCGGGTGGTGCCGCGGCGTGGGCCGCAGGTACTGCGTGATCGTGACCAGGTCGCAGCCGGCGGCGTGCAGGTCGCGCAATGCCTCGCTGACCTCCGCGCGGGTCTCGCCCAGGCCCAGGATCAGGTTGGACTTGGTCACCAGCCCGTATCCGCGGGCCTGGCGCAGCACGTCCAGCGAGCGCTCGTACCGGAACGCCGGCCGGATCCGCTTGAAGATCCGCGGCACCGTCTCCACGTTGTGCGCGAGCACCTCGGGCCGGGAGTCGAAGACCTGCTCGAGCAGCCCGGGGTCGCCGGAGAAGTCGGGGATGAGGTTCTCCACCCCGGTGCCCGGGTTGACCGCGTGGATCTGCCGCACGGTCTCCGCGTAGAGCCAGGCGCCCTGGTCGGGCAGGTCGTCGCGGGCGACCCCGGTGATCGTCGCGTACCGCAGGCCCATCGCCTGCACGGACTCGGCCACCCGGCGCGGCTCGTCCCGGTCCAGCTCGGCCGGCTTGCCGGTGTCGATCTGGCAGAAGTCGCACCGCCGGGTGCACTGCTCCCCGCCGATGAGGAAGGTCGCCTCCCGGTCCTCCCAGCACTCGTAGATGTTGGGGCAGCCGGCTTCCTCGCAGACCGTGTGCAGACCCTCGCGGCGGACCAGGTTCTTCAGCTCGGTGTACTCCGGGCCCATCCTCGCCCGGGTCTTGATCCACGACGGCTTGCGCTCGATCGGGGTCTGGGCGTTGCGGACCTCGAGCCGGAGCATCCGGCGTCCCTCGGGCTGCAGCGTCGTCACTTCGGAAAGGTTACGCCGCGACCGGTCGGTGCCGCCGCCGGTGCCGGGTAGCCTCCCGCCGTGGACCTGCGCATCTTCACCGAGCCCCAGCTGGGGGCCAGCTACGACCAGCAGCTGCGCCTGGCGCGCGTAGCGGAGGACGCCGGCTACAGCGGGTACTTCCGCAGCGATCACTACCTGACCATGGGCGGGACCGGGCTGCCCGGGCCGACCGACGCCTGGATCACGCTGGCCGGCCTGGCCCGCGAGACCTCCCGGATCCGGCTCGGCACGATGGTGACCGCGGCCACGTTCCGGCTGCCCGGGCCGCTGGCGATCGCGGTCGCGCAGGTCGACGCGATGAGCGGCGGCCGGGTCGAGATCGGCCTCGGCACCGGCTGGTACGAGGCGGAGCACACCGCGTACGGGATCCCGTTCCCGCCGCTGACGGAGCGGTTCGACCGGCTCGAGGAGCAGCTGGCGATCCTGACCGGGCTGTGGGCGTCGACCGGGCCGTTCTCGTATTCGGGGTCGCACTACACGCTCGTCGACTCGCCGGCGTTGCCCAAGCCGGTGCAGTCGCCGCTGCCGGTGATCGTCGGCGGCGCCGGGCGCAAGCGCACCCCCGCCCTCGCCGCCCGGTACGCGGCGGAGTTCAACGCGCCGTTCCGGTCGTCCGCCGCCGTCGGCGAGCTGTACGGGCTGGTCCGGGACGCCTGCGCCGGGATCGGACGGGCCGAGCCGATGGTGTTCTCGGCAGCGCAGACGGTGTGCTGCGGCAAGGACGAGGCCGAGTACCGCCGGCGGGCCGCGGCGATCTCCCGGGACCCGGACGATCTGCGGGCCAACGGGGTGGCCGGGACGGTGGCCGAGGTGGTCGACGCGATCGGCGCGTACGCGGCCGTCGGGGCGACGCGGATGTACCTGCAGACCCTGGACATGGACGACCTCGACCAGGTCGAGCTGATCGCCTCCGAGGTCGCGCCGCAGCTCTGAGCCGCCCGTCCCCCGGCGGACCGCTCAGCCGGTCAGACCGTCCTTGCGCAGGGCGGCCTCGACCGGGTCGATCACCTCGTCGACCGGCATCGGCCGGCCGACCTCGATGGCCAGCGAGGTCGCGCCGACGCCGAGGATCCCGCAGGCGGTGATCTGCTGGTACGCGGCCATGTCCGGGTCGCAGTTGAACGAGAAGCCGTGCATGGTGACGCCGCGGGAGACGCGGATGCCGATCGAGGCGATCTTGCGCTCGGGTCGTTGCCGGTCGGCCGGCAGCCAGGCCCCCGAGCGACGCTCGACCTGGGTCGCCGGCACGCCGAAGCCCTCGCAGACCTCGATGAGCACCCGCTCCAGCCGGCGCACGTACGCGACCACGTCGACCGGCTCGGCCAGCTTGACGATCGGGTAGCCGACGAGCTGGCCGGGGCCGTGCCAGGTGATCCGACCGCCGCGGTCGACGTCGACGACCGGCGTGCCGTCCGTCGGCCGCTCCCAGTCCTCCGTGCGCTTGCCCGCGGTGTAGACCGACGGGTGTTCCAGCAGGAGCACCGTGTCCGGCCGCTGGTCGGCAACTCGCTCCTCGTGCAGCGCCCGCTGCTGTGCCAGCGCTTGCTCGTAGGGGATCAGTCCGGCTCTGATCACGTCCACGGCGCCAGCGTACGCCGTGACGGTGACCCCGCTGAGTGACCGAGTGCTGCGTCCACCGCCCGCACCGCGATCCGGGTCTGGCTGAGCCCGGGTTCAGCTGAGCAGGCGGGGCTCGATGACCTCCTCGATGGCCGCGCCGTCGCGGCCGCGCTCGACGCGGTAAGCCTTGGCGTCCGGCCGGTCGGCCACTGCTTCGACCAAGTCGGTGCCGCGGTAGTGCAATCCGACGCCGTCATCGGTCGCGTACCCGGCCGGAAGGACCTCGTCGGCGATGAGCTGGTGGTAGAGCGGCCGGCGCTGCTCCTCCGAGTTGTAGTGCACGCCGTTGGAGTAGGGCAGCAGGGCCAGGCCGTTGGTGATCGGCCGCAGCTGCGGGCCGAACGAGTCGGTCGTGCCGCCGACGTGCCAGCACAACGAGCCGGCAGAGACCCCGCCGAGCACCACGCCGGCCTCCCACACCTCGCGGAAGATCTCCTCCCAGCCGTGCAGCCGCCAGATCGCCAGCAGTCCCGCGACGCTGCCGCCGCCTACCCAGACGACGTCTTGCGCGAGCAGGTGTGCCCGGACGTCCTCCACCGACGGCATCGGGAACGCGGCGAGGTTGGACGCGACCACATCGCGTCCGATGAGTGCGTCCTGGGTCGCCTTGGCGAACATGGGGTTGTCGCCGAGCGCCGTCCCGACGTAGCAGAACCTCGGTCGCTCGGGCTTGCCGGCCAGCTCGAAGGCGAAGTCGATGATCGGCCCGGCCGTCAGCCACGTCCGCGGGTCCGGCCGGAATCCGCCCGAGGTCGCCAGGATGTCCATGCCGCCTCCGTCCCCTCGCGGCGCCGCGGTCGCGGCCCGCCGTCCCGACACGCTACCGACGGCGCAGGGGCCGGCAACCGCGAGTGTGGAATCTGTGGATGACGGTGTGGCCTGTGGATGGCGAGATGCGTGGTGGCGCAGACCTGACCTAGCGTGCCGGCCATGTCCGACGCCCTCCAGCGGTGGGGGCGGCGCCTAGTGGGTGCCGCCCGTCGCCCAGCGCAGCGCCTGCTCCGCGGTCTCGTGCCGGAACCGGTACCCGGCGTCCTGCAGCACGCGCGGGAGTACCCGCTGCCCGGCGACGATGCCGACATCGGCGAATTCGCCGATCGCCAGCCGCAGGGCCACGCGGGGGACCGGCGGGAGGACGACCGGCCGATGCACCACCCGACCGAGGATCTTGGTGAAGTCGCGGTTGGTCACCGGGTTCGGCCCGGTGAGGTTGACCGGGCCGGCGATGCCGTCCTCGGCGAGCACGTGCCGGATCGCGCCGACCTCGTCGGCGAGCGAGATCCAGGACCACCACTGCCGACCAGACCCGAGCGGCGATGCGAGACCGAGCCGGGCCAGCGGCAGCAGCCGGCCCAGCAGGCCACCCTTCCCGCAGACCAGGCCGCTGCGCAGGTGGGCCACCCGGACCCCGGCATCCTGGGCGACGGCGCGTCGCGGCCTCCCAGCGGCGGCAGACCTGGGCGAGGAAGTCCTGTCCACCCGGCGCCGACTCGTCCACGGCGGCGTCCCCGGTGTCGCCGTACCAGCCGATCGCCGAGGCCGACAGCAGCGCCCGCGGCCGCGGGTCGGCCGTCGCGATCGCCGCGCTGACCGTTTCGGTCGCCTCCACCCTGCTGGCCAGCACGGCGTTCTTCCGCTCGGCGGTCCAGCGCCGGTCGCCGATCCCCACGCCGGCCAGATTGACCACGGCGTCCACGCCGTCCAGGCCGGCGGGGTCCAGCCTGCGCGGCGGCCGGATCCCAGCGGATCTCGTCAGTGCCGGCCGGCGCCCGGCGGACCAGCCGCACCACCGTGTGGCCGTCGTCGCGCAGGGCGCGGACCAGGGCCGAGCCGATCAGTCCGGAGGAGCCGGTGACCGCGATCTTCACGAACCCGATCCTGCCGGGACGCGGCCGAGTTCGCGACCGGGGACGGCCGCGGGCATCGGGGCCGGGTCCGCCGGCTCAGCCGAGCCCGAGCTCGGACTCGAACGCGCCGTCCTCCAGCCGCTCCTTGACCGTGGGCAGGAAGCGGGCGGCGTCGGCGCCGTCGACGAGCCGGTGGTCGTAGGTCAGCGCCAGGTAGACCATCGAGCGGACCGCGATGACCTCGCCGAGGTTGGGGTCGTCGACCACCACCGGCCGCTTCACGACCGCGCCGGTGCCGAGGATGCCGACCTGCGGCTGGTTGATGATCGGCGTGTCGAACAGCGGCGCCGCGGCTGCCGGTGTTGGTCAGCGTGAACGTGCCGCCGCCCAGCTCGTCCGGGCTGACCTTGTTGGCGCGGGTCCGGTCGGCCAGGTCGGCGATCTTGCGGGCCATCCCGCCCAGGTTGAGGTCGCCGGCGTTGTGGATGACCGGCACGGCGAGGCCGCGCTCGGTGTCGACCGCGATGCCGAGGTGCTCGGCGTCGTGGTAGGTGATCGTCCGGCGTCGGGGTCGATCGACGGCGTTGACTTCGGGTGCTGCTTGAGCGCCTCGACCGCGGCGAGCGCGAAGAACGGCAGGAAGACAGCTTCACGCCCTCGCGCGCGCTCGAAGTCGGCCTTGGCCTGCTCCCGCAGCCGCGCGATCCGGGTGACGTCGACCTCGACGACCGTGGTGAGCTGGGCGCTGGTCTGCAGCGACTCGACCATCCGCTTGGCGATGACTGCCGCGCAGCCGGGACATCTTCTCGGTGCGGCCGCGCAGCGGGGACGGCTCGACCCGAGGCGTCGGCCGTCGGCCGGGCTCGCGGCGGCGGGCGGTCGCCTGGGCCGGCCTGGCCGTCGCTGGCCGCCGGCATCGGGCTGCGGCCTGGGCCGGAGCGGTCGCCTGCGCGCGCCCGCGCGGCCTCCAGGACGTCCTGCTTGCGGATGCGGCCGCCGACGCCGGTGCCCGTGATCGCCGGCGAGGTCGACGTCGTGCTCGGCGGCCAGCTTGCGGACGAGCGGCGTGACGTACGCGCCGCCGCCGCCGTCGCCGTCCGGGCTCTGCTGGTCGGCCTGCTGCGGCGCGGGCGGCTGCGGCGCCGCCTGCTGGGCGGCCTGCTGCTGCGGCAGGCGGGCGGCGCGCGGCTGCTGCGCGACCGGCGCTGCTGCGGCGGGTGCTTGCTGCGGGGGCGCTTGCTGCGGGGGTGCTTGCTGGGCGGCTGGCTGCTACGCCCGGGCTCGCGGCGGCCGGCTGCTGGGGCTCCTGTGCGGCGCCGGTCCTGCTGGGGCTGCCGGCTCCTCCTGCGGCTCCGGCTGGGCCTGCTGCGGCGGCTCGGGCGCGGCCGAGTCGGGTGCCTGCTCCTGAGCCGGCTGGCCCTGGGCCGGGCATCCGCGCCGGCGCCGCGCTGGCGCCGCCCTCGTCGATGACCGCGAGCTCGGCGCCGACCTCGACGGTCTCGTCCTCGGCGACGTGATCGCTGATAGCACGCCGGAGGCGGGCGAGGGATCTCGGTGTCGACCTTGTCGGTCGACACCTCGAGCAGCGGCTCGTCGGCCTCGACGCGCTCGCCCTCCTTCTTGAGCCAGCGGGTGACGGTGCCCTCGGTGACGCTCTCGCCGAGACTGGGGCATCGTGACGGAGACCGACATTGGTCAGCGACTCCTTCGGTGTCGACAGTGGCTGGCTCGGTGGGCCGGGTCAGCCGTGTGCGTGCAGCGGCTTGCCGGCCAGCGCGAGGTGGGCCTCGCCGACCGCCTCGGACTGGGTCGGGTGCGGCGTGGATGAGCTGGGCGACCTCGGCTGGGCAGCGCCTCCCAGTTGTAGATCAGCTGAGCCTCGGCGAGAGCTCGCCGACCCGGCTGCCGACCATGTGGACGCCGACGACCGGGCCGTCCTTCTCCTGGACCAGCTTGACCGCGCCGGCCGTCTTCAGGATCTGGCTCTTGCCGTTGCCGGCGAGGTCGTAGGTGAGCGTCTTGACCTCGCTCCGCGCCGTACTTCTCGACCGCCTGGGCCTCGGTCAGCCCGACCGAGGCGACCTCGGGCTCGGAGTAGGTGATCCGCGGGACGCCGTCGTAGTCGATCGGCACCACGGGCAGGCCGGCGAGCCGCTCGGCGACGAGGATGCCCTCGCCGAAGCCGACGTGCGCCAGCTGCAGGGTCGCGATCAGGTCGCCGACCGCGGAGATCGTCGGGATGTTGGTCTGGCAGTAGTCGTCGACCTTGACGAAGCCGCGGTCGACGGCGACGCCGACCTCCTCGTAGCCCAGGCCGGCGGAGACCGGGCCGCGGCCGACGGCGACGAGCAGCAGCTCGGCGTCGATGGTCTTGCCGCTCTCGAGCGAGACCCGGACGCCCTGGTCGGTGTGCTTGACGCCGGCGAACCGCGCGCCGAGCTCGAGTTGATGCCGCGGCGGCGGAACGCGCGCTCCAGCAGCTTGGAGCTGGCCTCGTCCTCCAGCGGGAGCAGGTGGGGCAGCGCCTCGACGATGGTGACCTCGGCGCCGAACGACTTCCAGACGCTGGCGAACTCGACCCCGATGACGCCGCCGCCGAGGATCACGACCGAGCTGGGCACCCGGTCGAGCTTGAGCGCGTGGTCGCTGGAGATGACCCGGTCGCCGTCGATCTCGAGGCCGGGCAGCGACTTGGCCGCCGAGCCGGTGGCCAGCACGACGTGCCTGCCCGTGTACGTCGTGTCGCCGACCTGGACCGCGGTGGGGGAGGCGAGCCGCCCCTCGCCCTCGACGAACTGCGATGCCCGCGACCCTTCACCAGGCCCTGCAGGCCCTTGTAGAGCCGGGCGACGACGCTGTCCTTGTACTTGCGGACGCCGGCCGCGTCGATGCCGTCGAACGTCGCCTGGACGCCGAACTGCTCGCTCTCCCGGGCGAGGTCGGCGACCTCGGCGGCGTGCAGCAGCGCCTTGGTCGGGATGCAGCCGCGGTGCAGGCAGGTGCCGCCCAACTTGGCCTTCTCGATGAGCACGACGCTCATGCCGAGCTCCGCGGCCCGCAGCGCGCAGGCGTATCCGCCGCTGCCGCCGCCCAGGATGACGAGGTCGACGTCGGTCTCAGCCACCGGGGTTCTCCTAGCTGGTCTCGCCGGACCGGGAGCGGTCGCCTCCCGATCTCTGCTGGAACCCATCTTGGCACTCGCGCGGTCCCAGCCGCGAACCGGTCAGCCGGCCGCTGGCGATGTCCTCCAGGGTCGCAAGGATGGCGCGCAGTGGCACCGCCGTCGCGCCCTTGGGCGTGTAGCCGTACGGCCGCCCTTGTTGTACGCGGGGCCGGCGATGTCGATGTGCACCCACTCGACGCCCTCGGCGACGAACTCGCGCAGGAACACGCCGGCGATCAGCATCCCGGCGCTGCGGTCGCCGGAGACGTTGGCGATGTCGGCGACCGTGGAGTCGAGGCTCTGGCGCAGGTCGTCGGGCAGCGGCATCGGCCACATGTCCTCGCCGACCCGCTCGCCGGCGGCGACCACCCGCGCCCGCAGCTCGTCGTTGCCCATCACGCCGGCCGTGCGGTCGCCGAGCGCGACGAGCTGGGCGCCGGTGAGCGTCGAGGTCTCGATGAGGAAGCCGGGGGCGTCCTCGCCGGCCCGCACGATCGCGTCGGCGAGGATCAGCCGGCCCTCGGCGTCGGTGTTGAGCACCTCGACCCTCTTGCCGCCGTACATGGTCAGCACGTCGGCCGGCCGGTACGCGGAGCCGCTGGGCATGTTCTCGGCCATCGGCACGGTGGCGGTGACCTCGAGCGGCAGGCCGAGGCCGGCGACCGCGGTCATCACCGCGACGATCGCGGCGGCGCCGGCCATGTCGGCCTTCATCTAGTCCATGGCGGCGGCGGGCTTGATCGAGATGCCGCCGGAGTCGAACGTGATGCCCTTGCCGACCAGCGCGACCCGGGGCCCGGTGCCGGCGTGCCGGATGCGGACCAGCCGCGGCGGGCGCTGGGAGCCGCCGCCGACGCCGAGCACGCCGCCGAAACCGGCAGCGGCGAGCGCGTCCTCGTCGAGCACCTCGACCTCCAGCCCGGCAGGCGCGCCCGGCCTCTCGGCCCGCCGGGCGAACTCGGCCGGCGGCAGGTCGTTCGGCGGGGTGTTCACCAGGTCGCGGGCGAGCGACGGCGGCGGAGGCGACGACGGAGGCCCGGCGGGCGGCCGCGGCGAGCTCGTCGGCCTTCGGGTCGGGCACGAGCAGCGTGATCAGGCTCGGCGGAGCGGACTTGGCCGCGTCGCCGCTGCGGTAGGCGCCGAAGGTGTACGCGCCGAGCAGCGCGCCCTCGGCGGCCGCGGCGGCGAGCCGGGTCGCCGCATCCTCTCCGCCGGCGAGCCCGAGCGTGCAGGCGACCCTGGCCTTGCCGCCGAGCGCGCGCACGGCCGCGCCCGCTGCCCGGGCCACCGACTGCGGCGCCGGCGCCTGCCCGTCCGCGGCCGCCGGGCCCAGGCCGGTCGCGACAACCAGCGGCACCGGCGAGGAGCCGGTAGCGGCCAGCTTGACGACGTCGTCCTCGTTGCCGGTGGCGCCGACGGCGGTGAGGGCCTGCAGCAGCCGCCCGTCCAGAGCCGCGTCGGCCACGTCGGCCCCGGCCGCGAGCCGCACCCCGTCCGGCGTGGACAGGGTGCCGACGACCAGCGCGTCGGCCTCGAGGCCGTCGAGTTCCGGCAGGGCAAAGGTCAGCTCGGCCACGGTGCTCCGTCCGATCAGAGGTCGTGGTGCGGCGGGGGACCGTCGGGCGCACCGGCGGGAGGGGCTGCACCTGGGCAGATGCTATGCCGTGCGACGCACTCGCCAGCCGGCCGGGGCGCCCGGGCCGAGCCGTCGGCCGCGCCGCTGGAAGACTGCCGGCATGACGACCGATCTCCTCCGCTCACCCCTGCACGACCGGCACGTCGCCCTCGGCGCGAAGCTGGCCGACTTCGGCGGCTGGGAGATGCCGATCGAGTACGGCGCTTCCGGTGGTGGGGTGCTCCGGGAGCACACGGCCGTCCGGGAGGCGGTCGGCGTGTTCGATGTGTCGCACCTGGGCAAGGCGCGGCTTCGGGGGACGGGCGCGGCCGAGTTCGTCAACGCGACGCTGACCAACGACCTCGGCCGGATCGGTCCTGGACAGGCGCAATACACGCTCTGCTGCGACGCGGAGAGCGGCGGTGTGGTGGACGACCTGATCGCCTACCTCTTCGCGGACGACCACGTCTTCCTGGTGCCCAACGCGGCGAACACGGCCGAGGTGGTGCGGCGGCTGTCGGCGGCCGCCCCGGCAGGCGTCACGGTGACCAACGAGCACCGGGACTTCGGGGTGCTCGCCGTGCAGGGGCCGCGCTCGGCCGAGCTGCTCGCGCGGCTCGGGCTGCCGCACGAGCACGACTACATGAGCTACTCGGTCTCGCGCTGGAACGGCGACGAGCTCGTGGTGTGCCGGACGGGCTACACCGGCGAGCACGGGTACGAGCTGCTGCCGCCGGCCGAGCAGGCCGGCGCGCTCTGGGACGCGCTGCTCGAGGCCGGCGCGGATCTCGGCGTGCGCCCCTGCGGCCTGGGTGCCCGGGACACGCTCCGCACGGAGATGGGCTACCCGCTGCACGGCCAGGACCTGTCCTTGGAGATCACGCCGGTGCAGGCACGGTCCGGGTGGGCGGTCGGCTGGAAGAAGCCGGCGTTCTGGGGTCGCGACGCGCTGCTGGCGGAACGGGAACGCGGCCCGGCCCGGCTGCTGTGGGGGATCGAGGCGCTGGAGCGCGGCATCCCGCGCCCGCACCAGTCCGTGCTCGGTGGTGACAGCCCGATCGGCGAAGTCACCAGCGGGACGTTCTCGCCGACCCTCAAGAAGGGCATCGGCCTGGCGCTGCTCGCCACCGCTTCCGGCGCCGGCGAGGGCGACGAGCTCGTCGTCGACGTCCGCGGCCGCGCCGCGCCCGTGCGAGTCGTCAAGCCTCCCTTCGTACCCCCACACGTCCGCTGACCGCCGCATGCCGCGCTGGCAGCGCACCGACCATCGCGGGGCGTCGGTTAGCCGTCGCGCGTTCGCTGCCCGTCGTTGCCTGCCTGCGCGTTCGGTAATCCCTCGGGCTGGTCCGTCGAATGGGACGGTGCGGTGCGCGTCGGGGCGGTCGGTGGCACGGCCGGCGGGCTCCGTCCCGCTTCGGGTGGCAGAGCAGACACGTGGGCCGAGTGGTGTGGTTGCTCCTGCAGGGGTCAGGTGACGGCGGGCTCAGGTGACGGCGGGCTCAGGTGGATTGGGTGATGCGGGGGAGGTTGGCGGCTTCGGCGGTGGAGGTCTCGGCGCAGGCGCGGACCCCGGCTCGCAGGAGCGGGAGGACGGCGAGCGCGCCGGCGCCTTCGCCGGCCCGGATACCGAGGTCGAGCACCGGCTCGAGGCCGAGATACTTGAGCGCGATCATCTGGGCGGGTTCGGCGGAGCGGTGCGCCGCGCGCCACCACACGCTGGCGCTCGGGACGATCGCGCTGGCCACGAGCGCGGCGGCCGCGGACATGACGCCGTCGAGGAGCACCGGCGTACGCCGGACCGCGGCCTCGACGAGGAACCCGGTCATCGCGGCGACGTCGGCTCCGCCGGCGACCGCGAGCAGCGCGACCGGGTCCGCCGCGAAGGGCCGGGCCCTGCGCAGGCCGTCCCGGATGGCGACCACCTTGCGCATCCAGGCCCGGTCGTCGATGCCGGAGCCGCGGCCGATGACCTTCACCGGTTCGGAGTCGGTCAGGGCGGCGATGAGCACCGACGCCACCGTGCTGCCGGCGACCCCGAGCTCGCCCGGGACGAGCAGGTCGGCGCCGCCGTCCACCTCCTCGTCGGCGATCGCGATGCCGTTCCGGAAGGCGGTCTCCGCTTCGGCCAGGGTGATCGCGTCCTCCTGGTCGATTCGCCCGCTGCCGCGCCGGACCTTGTAGGTGCGGATGTCCTCGGGGGTGTCCGCGTCCACCGAGAGATCCAGCAGCCGGCTGGTCGCGCCGACCGTGCGCGCGAGCGAGCTGACCGCGGAGCCGCCGGAGTGGGCCAGCTCGACCATCCAGGCGGTGGCTTCCGGCGGGTACGCCGAGACGCCGGCGTAGGCGACGCCGTGCTCGCCGGCGAACACGATGACGCGAGCCCGGTCGGGATCCCGGGGCGGCGCGGAGCCCTGGACGCCGGCCAGCCAGACGGTCAGCTCGTCGAGCCGGCCGAGCGCGTCCGGCGAGCGAGCCAGCGAGTCCAGCCGCTGCCTGGTCGCCGCCGAGGCGTCGGCGTCGAGCGGCTGGACGAGGGCGGCCAGCGCGTCCAGGTCGAGCTCTGCGGTCACGGGATTCCTCCGTCGGTGCCGGCCGGCGACGCTACCCGACCATGCTCCGCGCTCGATCGGCGCGCTACCCCCGCTCCGGCCCGGAAGAGGATCCCGGCCGATGCGGGCCAGAGCGGCTCCAGCGCGGGCGGTAGGGGCGTTCGGACTGGCGAGGGGAGGGGTGGTCGCGGCGCTGCCGGGTGGGTGTGGTTCGGCTGGCGGGAGGGGCGGTTCTGGCTGGTGGGGGTGGTCGCGGCGCTGCCGGGTGGGCGTGGTTCCGGCTGGCGGGAGGGGCGGTTCTGGCTGGTGGGGGTGGTCCCCGCGCTGCCGGGTGGTGCGGTTTTCGCTGCGGGAGGGGCGGTTCTCGGAGGAAGGGTGGTCGCGCGCGCCGCGGGCGGGCACGGTTTCCGCTGGGGGAGGGGGCTCCGGCTCCGCCGGGGAAGGCGCCGCCGGCAGGCTGGAGAGGTCCCGCCGGCCGGCGAGAAGGCCGCCGGGGTCGGGCCGGTAGCCTGCCGGGCGTGACGTGGAGCTGGCGCTACGAGGACGCCGACGGCCGGCCGGTGCCGCCGCCGGAGGGGAACGAGACCTTCAACGCGAAGGGCGACGCCGAGTCCTGGCTGGGTGAGACCTGGCGCGACCTGCTCGACTCGGGCGTCACCCAGGTCGTCCTCGTGGAGGACGACCGGGTCGAGTACGCGATGCCGCTCACGCCGGCCGAAGGCTGAGCCCAAAGCCCTCTCGCCGGCGGCGCGGCCGGGGCAGGTCAGCCCCGGCCGCGACGTCGAGTCACTCGCCGGTACGGGAAGGGTCGCGCTCGACGACGTCGCCGAGGACCTCGTCGATGCGGGCCATCACCGCCGGCTCCAGCCGTACGCCGGCGGCCTTGACGTTCTCGACGACCTGCTCCGGGCGGCTGGCGCCGATGATCGCCGCGGAGACGTTCGGGTTCTGCAGCACCCAGGCCACCGCCAGCTGCGCCATCGACAGGCCGCAGTCGTCGGCGATCGGCTGCAGGCCCTGCACCCGACTGAGCACCTCGTCGTTGAGCATCCGGCGGATGAAGCCGGCGCCGGCGCGGTCGGTGGCCCGGGAGCCGGCCGGAGCGGCAGCGTCCGGCTGGTACTTGCCGGTCAGCACGCCCTGGCCGATCGGCGAGAACACGACCTGACTGATGCCCTCGCGCTCGCAGGTGGGCACGACCTCGGCCTCGATGACCCGCCAGAGCATCGAGTACTGCGGCTGGTTGGAGATCAGCGGCACCCGCAGCTCGCGGGCCAGCTCCGCGCCGGCGGCGATCTGCTCGGCGCGCCACTCGGAGACGCCGACGTAGAGCACCTTGCCCTGCCGGACCAGGTCCGCGTACGCCAGCATCGTCTCCTCCAGCGGCGTGCTGGAGTCGTAGCGGTGGGCCTGGTAGAGGTCGACGTAGTCGGTGTCGAGCCGGCGCAGCGAGGCGTGGCAGCTCTCGATCAGGTGCTTGCGGCCGAGGCCGCGGTCGTTCGGCCCCGGGCCGGTCGGCCAGTATGCCTTGGTGAACAGCTCGTAGCTCTCGCGCCGCACCCCGGCGAGCGCCCGCCCGAGCACCGACTCGGCCCGGGTGCCGGCGTAGACGTCGGCGGTGTCGAAGGTGGTGATGCCGGCGTCCAGCGGCCGCCTGGACGCAGGCGCTCGCCGCGTCCTCCTCGACCTGGCTGCCATGGGTGATCCAGTTGCCGTAGGCGATCTCGGAGACGGTCAGGCCGCTGCGGCCCAGTCGACGGAATTCCACCCAGCCGAGCCTAGTAGCGCTCAGATCGCGTCGCCGACGTCGACCGCCGGCTTCGGCATCCGCCAGCGGCGGATCATCGTCGCCCGGGTCGCCCCGTAGAAGATCAGCGAGGACAGCGCGCTGTCGGAGTCGGGGAAGCGCTCGCGCATCAGCTTGCGGATCCGCAGGCCGATCACTGCCGAGTCGACGACCAGCAGGATCAGCACGGTCAGCCACAGCGCGGTGATCGCGGCCTTGATCTGGACGCTCGGGATCAGCAGGCCGGCGAAGTAGACGACCGCGGAGAGCAGGAACAGCACGCCGGCGTTGCGGCGGGAGTCGACGATGTCGCGGACCAGCCGGCGCTCCGGGCCGCGGTCGCGCGGGGTTAGATAGCGCTCGTCGCCGGCCCGCAGCCCTCGCGGGCCTCGGACGCGGCGGTCGCTGCCCTGCTCGCGCATCCGCCGGGTGGCCTCGCGCCGGGTCTTCGGCGGCGGCGCCACCGGGCCGGTGCGGCGCTTCTGCGCCTCGCGCCGGCGCGGGGTCGGCCGGCCCTTGCCGGCCGGCGGCCGGGGGCGGCGGCGTCCGCGGCGACCTGGGCCGGGTCGACCTCGGCCGGAGCCTCGCTCCGGCGCCGCAGCAGCCTCACGCCGCCGAGCGTAGTGCAGCAAGGCCACCTGACCCGAGCGGGGTGGGCCCATCTCGTCCGTCGCGGGTAGGCCCGCGGACGTCTGAAGTGTGCGCGGGCGGGGTGCTCGAGGCTGCGCCCCGGTGGCTTCGGCGGCGTTCGCGGCGGGTGCCCGCGGATGCCTGAAGTGTGCGCGGGCCGGGTGCTCGAAGCTGCGGCCCGGTGGCTTCGCCGGTGATCGCCTGGTGCGCGACCGACGAAGCATCGACCTCAGGTCGAGACCGTCCCCACCGGAGTCCGCGCAGGACCGATGCGCCCCGGTCGACGCCCAGGCTCGAGGCGGCGCTAGGGCAGGGCGAGCATCTGGTCGAGGGCGGCGCGGGCGTGCTGGGCGGTGTCGGGGTCGACGGTGATCCGGTTGACCACCTGGCCGGCGGGCGAGCGACTCCAGCGACCACACCAGGTGCGGCAGGTCGATGCGGTTCATCGTCGAGCAGTAGCAGACCGTCTTGTCCAGGAAGACCACGGTCTTGTCGGGATGCCGCCTCGCCAGCCGCTGGACGAGGTTGAGCTCGGTGCCGACGGCGAACGCGGTGCCGGCCGGGGCCGCGTCGATCGTGCGGATGATGTACTCGGTCGAGCCGACCAGGTCGGCCGCGGTGACCACCTCGTGCCGGCACTCCGGGTGCACGATCACCTGCACGCCGGGGATGCGCGCCCGCACCTCGTCGACCGCCTCCCGGCCGAACCGGCCGTGCACCGAGCAGTGCCCACGCCAGAGGATCATCCGCGCCGCCCGCAGCGCGTCCGCGGACACGCCGCCGCCGGGCCTGCGCGGGTCGAAGACGACGCAGTCGTCCAGCGACATGCCCATCTCCAGCACCGCGGTGTTGCGGCCCAGGTGCTGGTCGGGCAGGAACAGCACCTTCTGCGCGCCGCGGTCGCCGAACGCCCAGTCCAGCGCCCGCCGCGCGTTCGACGACGTGCAGACCGTGCCGCCGTGCCGGCCGGTGAAGCCCTTGATCGCGGCGGACGAGTTCATGTACGTCACCGGCACGGTCGACGTCGGCGACGCCGGCGTCCTCGAGGACCTCCCAGGCGTCCTCGACCTGGTCGAACGTCGCCATGTCGGCCATCGAGCAGCCGGCGGCCAGGTCGGGCAGCACGACCTGCTGGGCGTCGCGAGGTGAGGATGTCGGCGCTCTCGGCCATGAAGTGCACGCCGCAGAACACGACGTACTCGGCCTCCGGCCGGGCCGCCGCCTGCTGCGCGAGCTTGAACGAGTCGCCGGTGACGTCGGCGAACTGGATGACCTCCTCGCGCTGGTAGTGGTGGCCGAGCACGAACGCCCGCTCGCCCAGCGCGGCCCGGGCCGCGCGCGCCCGCTCGACCAGCGCGGGATCGGAGGCGTCGGGCAGGGCGCCCGGGCAGTCGACGCCGCGCTCGGAGTCCGGGTCCGAACCGCGGCCGAGCAGCAGCAGCGCCAGCGGCGTCGGCGTCACGCCGGCCGGCAGGTCGAGATCCGTGGTCATGCGACCATCCTCTCCGTCACCCGCTCAACGTGCGCCGAATTCGTCATTCCTCAAAGAGACCTTTGACACTCCCCAATGTCAAAGATAGCTTTGGCATCGTGCGGATCACGGACCCCATGACCGTCCGGGCGCTGGCGCACCCGCTGCGGCTGGACCTCATCGAGGTGCTGGCCACGCACGGGCCGTCGACGGCGGCCCGCTGCGGCCGGCATCTCGGCGTGAGCCAGGCGAGCTGCTCGTTCCACCTCCGGCAGCTGGCCAAGTACGGGTTCGTGGAGGAGGCGCAGCCCGGCGCGGACCGACGCGAGCGGGTCTGGCGGATCACCGACATCGAGCAGAGCTGGCAGAGCGGTCCGGTGACCGACCAGCTGGACCGGGTCTTCGCGCAGCGGGAGGCCGACCGAATGCTCGGCTGGACCGCCCGCCGGGCCACAGAGCCGGCGTACTGGCAGGACGCGGCCTTCCTGGGCGGCGCGACCCTGCCGGTCACCGCGGACGAGCTGCTGGAGATCCGGCAACAGCTGCGGGCCGTGCTCGAGCCGTACGTGGCCCGAATGACCGAGGGCGCACCCCGCCCGGAGGGCGCCCGATTCGTCCGGCTGCTGGTGGCCGGCACCCCGACGGGAGAGGTCGATGTTGAGGACTGAGTGGACGTCCGTGGGCGACCTGCGTGCCCTGACCTGGACGCCGGAGCACCCCGTCGGCGGGGTTGTGCTGGTGGACGGTTCCGGGGAGGGGCGGTGCGACGACTGGGGCGGCTGGGCCGAGCGGATCGCCGAGCTGGGCGTGGTCGTGCTCGCCCACGACCGGCCGGGCTGCGGCGGCTCGCCCGGCGACTTCCTGACCCAGACGCTGGAGGACCGGGCCGACGAGTCGCTGGCCGCGCTGGCGGTGCTGCGCAAGCACCCGGCGGTCACCGGCCCCGTCGGCTTCCTCGGCTTCAGCCAGGGCGGCTGGGTCGGGATGGTCGCCGCCGCCCGGCAGGACCCGCCGGTCGACTTCCTCGCCTGCGTGTCCGGGCCCGGGGTCGGGCCGGCGGCGCAGGACCGGTACCGCATCGAGGTCGACCTGCGCGCCGCCGGCCTGCCCGAGGACCAGGTCGCCGAGGGCCTGGCCTGGATCGATGAGCGGGCCGAGCGGCTGCGCCGGGGAGAGGACCCGGAGTCGGTGCTCGCCGCCCAGCAGGCGCTCGCCGGCCGGCCGTGGCACGAGGTCGCCACCCGGTGGTTCGACACGGCCGGAGTTCCTCGCGTACATCGCCCGGATGCTGCCGTTCGAGCCGGCCGACGTGCTGCCACGGGTGACCTGTCCGGTGCTGGCCCTGCACGGGGGCGCCGACCCGCTGGTGCCGGCGGCTGGCAGCGTCGCCGCGTACGCGGCCGGGCTACCCCGGCTCACCGGCCTGGCCGTGTTCCCCGGCGCCGACCACGGCCTGTTCGTCGCCGACCCGGAGCCGGGCGTCGACCGGACCAGCCAGCTGGCGCCGGGTTCCTTCCGATGTTGGGGGGTTTCCTGCGTTCGGTGGGATGACAGACTGCGCGCGTGCGAGTGGTGGTGGCGCCCGACTCCTTCGGCGGGACGTTGACGGCGGTCGAGGCCGCGGAGGCGATCCGGGCGGGCTGGAGCCAGGTGGCTCCGGGCGACGAGCTGGTGCTGCTGCCGATGTCCGACGGCGGACCGGGGTTCGTCGACGTGCTGTCCACGGTGCTGGACGGGCAGACGGTGCCGGTGCAGACCACCGATCCGCTGGGCCGGCCGGTGGTGGGCGCGGTCCTGGTCGTCGGCGAGACCGCGTACGTCGAGTCGGCGCAGGCCTGCGGTCTGCACCTGCTCACCGCGGCTGAGCGCGACCCGCTGGTGACCAGCACCTTCGGGATCGGCGGCCTGCTCGCGGCCGCGGTCGAGTGCGGCGCCGGCACGGTCGTGGTCGGCCTCGGCGGCTCGGCCACGAACGACGCAGGAATGGGCATGCTCGCTGCGCTCGGCGTGAGCCCGCTGGATGCCGCCGGCAGCGCGCTCCCGTACGGCGGACTGGCGCTGGCCGATCTGGACCGGCTGGAGGGCGCGGCGCAGATCCGCGGTGCGACGATCGTCGCCGCCACCGACGTGGACAACCCGCTGTGCGGTCCGCAGGGCGCGACCGCGGTGTTCGCCCCGCAGAAGGGCCTGCGACCCGAGGACCTGGACCGGCTGGACCGGGCGCTGGCCCGCTGGGCCGAGGTGGCCGAGCGGGACATCCCGGGCGCGCCGCCCGGGCTGGCCGACCTGCCGGGAGCAGGTGCGGCCGGCGGCCTCGGGGCGGCGCTGCTCGCGCTGGGCGGGACCCGGCAGTCCGGCGGCGAGATGATCTTCGCGGCCGTGGACCTGCCCGCCGCGCTGGCCGAGGCGGATCTCGTGCTCACCGGCGAGGGCTCGTTCGACGTCCAGACGGTACGGGGCAAGGTCGCCGGCGGTGTGGCCAAGGCCGCCACCGAACACGGTGTGGCCTGCCTCGTGCTGGCCGGACAGGTCTCGCTGGGACGGCGGGAGATGGCCGCCGCCGGAGTCGAGGCGGCGTTCTCCATCGCCGAGCAGGCCGGCTCGGTCGAGGCCGCGATGGAACGTCCCGGCGACCGGCTGGCCGAGCTGGCCGCCCGCGTAGCCCGGGAGTGGAGCCGCAGGGTGTGAGCCGGGCGACACCCCGGCCGGGTCGGCGCACGGGGCGGACGCGGACGTACGATAGGGAAGACCGGAGAGCGGGCGACTGTTGGCCCCGCTGAAGGCGACCCGAGCGAGTGGGAGTGACCGTGTCCCTGGAGACGACGGAGACGACGACCGAGGCCCAGAAGTCCGTGGTCCTCACCGACGGCGCGGCGGCCAAGGTCAAGGGGCTGTTGGACCAGGAAGGCCGTGACGACCTGCGGCTTCGCATCG
Organism: uncultured Actinomycetota bacterium; assembly: GCA_963803135.1. Lineage (GTDB taxonomy): Bacteria > Actinomycetota > Actinomycetes > Mycobacteriales > CADCTP01 > CADCTP01. The sequence goes on from CAWDLH010000006.1 coordinate 131,625, forward strand.
CCGTGCAGCCGGGCGGGTGCTCCGGCCTGCGTTACTCGCTGTTCTTCGACGAGCGCTCGATCGACGGCGACCAGGTCGCCGACTTCAACGGGGTCGAGGTCGTGGTGGACCGGATGAGCGTGCCCTACCTGACCGGCGCGACGATCGACTTCGTCGACACGATCGAGCGGCAGGGCTTCACGATCGACAACCCCAACGCGCAGAGCTCCTGCGCCTGCGGCGACTCCTTCAGCTAGGCCAGTTACGTCTCCGAGCCGCACCCGGATCCGTCCGGGTGCGGCTCGGCGCGTTCCCGAGCAGTCGCCGCCCGCAGGTGCTCGGTAGGCTGTCGTGGGTCGCGCCCGGTGCGGCCCCATAGTCCCCTTCCCACCCCCGAGGACCGCCGTGCCCATCGCCGTCACCGGCTCGATCGCCGCCGATCACCTCATGCACTTCGCCGGCAAGTTCTCCGAGCAGCTGCTGCCGGAGCACCTGCACAAGGTGTCGCTGTCGTTCCTGGTGGACGACCTCGTGATCCGGCGCGGCGGGATCGGCGCCAACATCGCGTACGGGTTGGGGCAGCTCGGGCTGAGGCCGGTGCTGGTCGGGGCGGCCGGGCAGGACTTCGCCGACTACCGGTCCTGGCTGGAGCGGCACAACGTCGACTGCCACTCCGTGCTGATCAGCGAGACGGCGCACACCGCCCGGTTCGTCTGCACGACGGACGACGAGCAGTGCCAGATCGCGTCGTTCTACCCGGGTGCGATGTCCGAGGCCAGGCTGATCGAGCTGGCCCCGGTCGCGGCCCGGATCGGCGGCTTCGACCTGGTCTGCATCGCGCCGGACGACCCGCAGGCCATGCTGCGGCACACCGACGAGTGCCGGGAGCGCGGCTACCCGTTCGCTGCCGACCCGTCCCAGCAGATGGCGCTGATGGGCGGCGAGGACATCAAGGCGCTGGTCGACGGCGCGACGTACCTGTTCACGAACGACTACGAGAAGGCGTTGCTGGAGCAGAAGACCGGCTGGAGCGACGCCGAGGTGCTCAAGCGGGTCCGCACCCGGGTCACCACGCACGGGGCGGACGGGATCCGGATCGACTCCCAGGAGGCGGCGCCGCTGCAGATCCCGGTGGTGCCGGCGCGGGAGATCGTCGACCCGACCGGCGTCGGCGACGGGTTCCGCTCCGGCTTCCTCGGCGCGACGTCGTGGGGCCTGGGCCCGGAGCGATCCGCGCAGGTCGGGGCGACGCTGGCGACGCTGGTGCTGGAGGTCGACGGCCCGCAGGAGTACGCGGTGGTGCCGGCCGAGTTCACCGCCAGGCTCGGCGAGGTGTACGGAGCGGAGGCGGCCGGCGAGGTCGCCGCCCACCTGCCCGGCTGAGCACCCGCCGCGGGGCGCCGCTGCCCGCTGGCCCGCCGCGGGGGGTCCGCAGCCCGGCGCCCGACCGGGTCGGCACGCGGCTGAGCACCCGCCGCGGCGCCGGGGGCCGAGCCGGGCGCCGCGGGAGGCTCAGAGGGCGACCGGGTAGACGGTGGCCGGGATCTCCGGGGTGATGCGGCGCTCCACGAAGATGCCGTGCCAGATCATGAACGCCAGCAGCGTCCACAGCTTGCGGCTGTAGTCGTGCGGTCCGGCGCGGTGCTCGTCGAGCATGCGCAGCACCGCCGCCCGGTCGAGCAGGTGCTCGGTGCCGCTGGCCTCGACCACGTCCCGGGCCCAGTCGTACATCTCGTCCTTGAGCCAGTGCCGGATCGGCACCGGGAAGCCGAGCTTGCGCCGCTCGAGAACGTGCGGCGGGACCACCTCGGCCAGCGCCCGGCGCAGCGCGACCTTGGTCTGCTCCCGGGTGACGCGCTGGTCGATCGGCAGCGTCGAGGCGACCCGGAACACCTCCGGGTCGAGGAACGGCACCCGCAGCTCCAGCGAGTTGGCCATCGTCATCTTGTCGGCCTTGACCAGGATGTCGCCGCGCAGCCAGGTGAACAGGTCGACGTACTGCATGCGGGTCACGTCGTCGGCGCCGGCGATCCGCGCGTACAGCGGGTCGGTGACGTCGCGGAAGGACACCCTCGGGTCGCGGGTGCGCAGGAAGCCGAGCTCGTCGTCGCGGAAGATCCGGGCGTTGCCGTAGTAGCGCTCCTCCAGCGGGATCGACCCGCGGCGGAGCAGATCCTTGCCGCGCATGCCCTCGGGCAGCCGGCGGCCGACCGCACCGAGCGCGTGCCGGACGCCGCCGGGCAGCGCGGTCAGCGCCCGCAGCGACAGCGGCTCCCGGTAGATGTTGTAGCCCCCGAACAGCTCGTCCGCGCCCTCCCCGGACAGCACGACCTTGACGTGCTTGCGGGCCTCGCGGGCGACGAAGTAGAGCGGGACCAGCGCTGGGTCGGCCACCGGGTCGTCCAGGTACCAGACGATCAGCGGCAGCGTGTCCATCATCTCCTGGGCGGAGACGGTCTTGACCACGTGCCTGACCCCGATCGCCGCGGCCGACTCGGCCGCGACGTCGACCTCGGAGTAGCCGGCCCGCTGGAACCCGGTGGTGAACGTGATCAGGTCCGGGTTGTGCCGCTTGGCCAGCGCCGCGATCGCGGTCGAGTCGATCCCGCCGGACAGGAACGAGCCGACCGTCACGTCGGCCCGCATGTGCTTGGCGACCGAGTCCTCCATCACCTCCCGGACCTGCCGGTAGAGCCGCTCGGCGTCGTCGACCGGCCGGATCGGGAAGCTGGGCTCGAAGTACCGCCAGGTCTCCACCGGGCCGCCCGGCCGCTGCCGGAAGGCGGTGCCGCTCTCGATCCGGGTGATACCGGCGTGCATGGTCGCCGGCTCCGGCACGTACTGCAAGGTCAGGTAGTGCTGCAGCGATCGGGTGTCCAGCTCGGCGCCGTTGCCGCCGGGACCCTGGGCGAGCGCCAGCAGTGACTTCTTCTCCGACCCGAAGAACGTCCCGCGCGAGTCGGTCGTCGTGAACAGCGGCTTGATGCCGAACCAGTCACGCGCGCCGAACAGCACCCGGTCCTGGCTGTCCCAGATCAGGAACGCGAACATGCCGCGCAGCCGGGACACGCACCGCTCGCCCCAGTACTTGTACGCGGCGAGGATCACCTCGCCGTCCCCGTCGGTGGCGAACGTGGCCCCGTGCTCGCGGACGAGCTGCTCACGCAGCTCCAGGTAGTTGTAGATTTCGCCGTTGAACAGCAGCCAGTAGCGCGCGCCGTCGTACGGCAGCGGCTGGTGGCTCTTGTCCAGGTCGATGATCGACAACCGGCGGAAGCCGAGCACCGTGTCGTCGTCGTTGAGGGTGCCGCCCTCGTCCGGGCCGCGGTGCCGGCACAGGTCCAGCGCGGCCGCGAGATCGTCCCGGACCTCTTTCGCGGTGCCGTCGTTGCTGAGGAAGCCGAGCAAGCCGCACACGGGGTTGGCTCTCCGATCGTCGGGGTCCGCAGCTCAGTATCTTCCGAGCCCCCTCGGGGGCTCTCGGGGGGCGGAGCCCCCGAGGGTCAGTATTCAGCATCTTCCGAGCCCCCACGGGGACCCTCGGGGGGTGGAGCCCCCCGAGGCCTCACGTCAGGCGTACTCGGGGAGCGTACCTTCCGAGCCTCCACGGGGGTGCTCGGGGGGCGGATCTTCCGAGCCTCCATGGGGGTGCTCGGGGGGCGGATCTTCCGAGCCTCCACGGGGGTGCTCGGGGGCGCGACCTTCCGAGCCCCCACGGGGGTGCTCGGGGGTGCTCGGGGGCGGACCCTTCCGAGCCCCCACGGGGGGCGCTCGGGGGGCGGAGCCCCCCGAGGGTCAGTACTCCAGGCGCCACTCGTCCCAGTCGCCAACCGGTCGGAAGCCGATCCGCAGGTATACGCCGGTCGACGTGGGGTTGGCCAAATCGGCGAACAGCACCACCCGGCCGCGCTCGGCCAGCCGCCCGGCGACCGCGGCGGTCAGGGCCGCCGCGTAGCCGCGCCGGCGCTGCCCGGGCGGGGTCCACACCGGGCCGATCCGGGTGACCCCGCCGACGGTGGGGGAGTGGCCGACCAGGCAGGTCGGCCCGTCGTCGCCCTGCCAGAGCCACAGCCGGCCCTGGGCGGTCACCCGCCGGGTCGCGTCCGGGTCGTTGTCGCCCGGGACGCCGGCCTCGGTCATGAACTCGACGAACCAGCGGTCGCACAGGTCGGCGTCGGCCGCCTCGGCGAGCCGGGCGGTGCCGGGCGGCGTCGGCGGCGGCTCCAGCTCGGGCAGCTCGTAGAGCCGCAGGTGGTCGCCCGGCCGTGCGGTCGCGCCGGCCCGGGCGGCGTACGCGGCGGTGAACTCGGCGACCTGCCTGGTCGGGCCGGCGGCGCCGGGCAGCTCCGGCGGCGCGACCTCGGCCAGACTGGCGGCGGCACCGTCCGGCAGCGGCGGGATCAACAGGCCGCGCGGTGGGGTCCGCAGGGCGACGCCGGCGACCGCGCCGGCCCCGTCGTCCAGCCAGGCCAGCCACGGCTCGGGGGAGTTGATCGTTCCGTCGCGCCGGGTGAGGAGGACGGTCGCCGGCACGGTGTTCCAGATCGGGCTGCGCTCCAGCCAGGGCAGCACCCGGTCGGCGTACGCGTCGATGTCCTTCTCGACCACCCATCCCATGCGTCAAGCGTGAGCCGGGTGCCAAGCGGATTATCGGACTCGCCGTATCAGGTAGACCGGGACGCCATCGGCCGCCATGTCCTCGCCGACGTACTCGTGGCCGCGCATCCGGCACCATGCCTGGACGTCGAGGCGGGCGGCCGGGTCGTCGGCGGCGACCGCGATCAGCTCCCCGACGCCGACGTCGCCCACGTGCCGAGCGAGCTCGATGACCGGCAGCGGGCAGCGGCGGCCGCGCTGGTCGAGGGTGATCACAGGCCTTCGAGTCCTTTCCGGAGATCGGCCACGATGTCGGGCAGCGCGGCGAGGAACCGGTCGACGTCGGCCTCGGTCGTGTCGCGGTGCAGCGAGACGCGCACGTTGCCGTGCGAGAGCACGCCCATCGCCTCGAGCACGTGTGACGGCGTCAGGGTCGACGAGGTGCACGACGAGCCGCTGGAGACCGCGAACCCCTGCCGGTCCAGCGCGTGCAGCAGCGCCTCGCCGTCGAGGTACAAGCAGGAGAACGTGACGAGGTGGGGGAGGCGGTCGTCCGCGGAGCCGAGGACCTCGACGTCCGGGATCGCGGCCGGGACCACCGTCCGGATCCGGTCGACCAGGGCGGACAGGCGCGCGTTCTCGGCCGCCGCCTCCCCGGTCACCGCCCGCAGCGCGGCCGCGGCGGCGACGGCGGCCGGCACGTTCTCGAAACCGGGAGCGCGCCCGCGCTCGCGCTCGTCGGCCGGCAGCGGGCTGCGCCAGCGGGTGCCGGTGCGCACGGCCAGGACGCCGACCCCGGGCGGGCCGCCCCACTTGTGCGCGCTGGCCGACAGCAGCGACCAGCCGTCCGGGACCGGCAGCCGGCCCACCGACTGCGCCGCGTCGGTGTGCAACGGGACACCGCGCTCCCGGCAGGCCGCGGCCACCGCGGCCACCGGTTGCAGCGTGCCGACCTCGTGGTTGGCGGTCATCAGGCTGGCGAGTGCCGCGCCCTCCGCGGCAGCGGTGAACGCGGCGACGTCGACCCGGCCGTCCCGGTCGACCGGCACGCTGGTCGCCTCGCCGCCGGTCGCGACGTGCCGTTCGGCGGCGTGCAGCACGCAGGAGTGCTCCACCGCCGAGTGCACGAGCCGGGTCCCGGCGCGGCGGCGGCCGGCCAGCCCGCCGAGGACGGCGAGGTGGGCGGCCTGGGTGCCCGAGGCACAGAAGGTGATCTCGTCCGGCCGGGCGCCGAGCGCCTCGGCGGTCGCCTCGCGGGCGCCGTCGAGCAGCAGGCGGGACCGGCGTCCGGGGCCGTAGAGCTTCGCCGGGTCGGCCCAGCCATCGACCCGGGCCGCGTGCAGGGCCTCGGCGGCGGCCGGATGCAGCGGCAGTCCCGCCGCCGCGTCGAAGTACCCGCTACCCACCCCCAGATCCTCCGCCCCCTCCCCCCGCGGCCGCACCCGCTCTCGCAACTCGCGGTGGCGGCACTCCGCGGTGGCACCGCGTGCTGGGATCGCGTGCTGGGACCGCGTGCTGGGACCGCGTGCTGGCACCGCGTGCTGGCACCGCGTGCTGGCACCGCGTGCTGGCACCGCGTGCTGGCACCGCGTGCTGGCACCGCGTCGGTGCGTCGCCGCGCCGGCGCGCCTTTCTCGGCCGCGCCGTTGCCGCACCCGTCGTTCCCGTACCCGGCGTCGCCGCACCCCCGCGGCCGCGTACCGGCGGCGTGTCCGGGAGGTTGTGCGGCACACGCCGGCGGTGGACCCCCGGCGGGCTGGGGCGGGCGGTGGCGGGTAGTCTTCGGCTGCCCGGGAGGTCCCGGGTGCACGAACGGTCGGTGCAGGTCGGCGGCGAAGGGGCGGGCTGGTGGGTCGCGGTCGTTCCGGGCGGGTCGCACGGATGTCCGTGGGCGCGGTGGCGCTCATGCTCTCGCTCAGCGCGTGCTCGACGTCGCAGTGGGAGCGGGCGTTCGGCTTCGGCTGGCCGCTCGGCATCACCACTCAGGCGCACGCCGTCCGCGGCTTGTGGACCTGGTCGATCCTCGCCGCACTCATCGTCGGTGTGCTGGTCTGGGCGCTGATCTTCTGGGCCTGCATCGCCTACCGCCGGCGCGACGGCGAGCTTCCCCGGCAGACGAAGTACAACCTGCCGATCGAGGCGCTCTACACGGTGGTCCCGTTCATCATCGTGGCGGTGCTGTTCTACTACACCGTGGTCACGCAGAACATCGTGACCACGACGACGCCGACCGCGGACACCACGATCTCGGTCACCGCGTTCAAGTGGAACTGGCAGTTCAGCTACGACCAGATCCGCGACCCGCGCAGCGACGAGGCCGTCTACACGGTCGGCTCGTCCAACGAGATCCCGGTGCTCGTCGTCCCGGTGAACGAGAACGTGCGGTTCCGGGTCAACTCCAAGGACGTGATCCACTCGTTCTGGGTGCCGGACACGCTGTTCAAGCGGGACGTCTTCCCGGCCGCGACGAAGAACCAGAACAACGTGTTCCAGCTGCGGCCCGAGGTCGAGGGCGCGTACGTCGGGCGGTGCGCCGAGCTCTGCGGCACCTACCACTCCCAGATGAACTTCGAGATGCGGGTGGTCTCGGCCAGCAACTACCAGCGCTACCTGCAGGCGCTGGCGTCGTTCGGCAACGAGGACCTCGACCGGCAGGCCAAGGCGCTCAGCGCGATCGGGCAGCCGGCGCAGGCGACCACGACCCACCCGTTCGACACCGACCGGACGCTGCGCGGGCCCTCCGAGGGTCAGCAGGACACCAACTGAGGAGGACCGGATGCGCGTTGAGTTCCGGCTGTTCGGGATCCTCGCCGGCCTGTTCTTCGCGTTCGCCATCGCGTACGGGCTGTGGACGTGGATCGACGGCGACCAGGTCGAGGTGGCCGGCACGACCGCGCTGGTCCTCACCGGCGGGCTCGCCCTGATCGTCGGCAGCTACTTCTGGTTCGTCTCCCGCCGGATCGACCCCCGGCCGGAGGACCGGCTGGACGCCGACATCGCCGAGGGCGCGGGTGAGCTCGGCTTCTTCAGCCCGGGCAGCTACTGGCCGTTCGCGCTGGCGTTGGCGGCGATGATCGCCGGGCTCGGGCTGGCCTTCAGCGAGTACTGGGTGCTCGCCCTCGGCGTGATCGGCGTGCTGTTCGCGGTCGGCGGGCTGCTGTTCGAGTACTACACCCGCGGTCACACCTCGCCGACCTTCTAGGCCGGAACCATGCCGGCCCGGACCCGGCGGCCGGACCTGACCGCGACCTGGGACCAGGTGCTGGCCCGGCGGGTCGCGACCCACCATCTCGACGCGCCCGCCACCGACGGCCTCGTCCCGCTGGTGCGCCGGTTGTGCGGCGTGCACGCCCAGATCGGATCGTCGGCCGAGGCCGCGGTCTGGCTGCGCACCGGCGGCGCGGTGCGGCCGGCCGACGTCCGGCGGGCGCTGGCCGAGGAGCGGACGCTGGTGAAGACCTGGGCGCTGCGCGGCACGCTGCACTTGCTGCCGGCGGAGGACCTACCGATGTGGGCGGCGGCGCTGGGCACCCGCAGCTTCCCCCGGCCGAAGTCCTGGTACGACTACCACGGCGTCACGCCGGAGGACATGGCCGCGCTGGAGGCGGCTGTGCCGGAGGTGCTCACCGGCGTCCCGATGACCCGACCGGAGCTGGCCGCCGCGGTCGCCGCCCGGACCGGCCGGCCGCAGCTGGCCGAGCACCTCACCTCGGGCTGGGGCGCGGTACTCAAGCCGATGGCGGCGCGCGGGCAGCTCGCGTTCGGCCCGCCGGACGGGCGGAACGTGACGTTCGTGGCGCCGGCGGCCTGGCTGGGGCACCGGGGGCCGGTCGAGCCGGAGCGAGCGGTGGCGGATCTCGTCCGGGCGATCCTCGACGCGTACGGGCCGTTCGGGCTGGACGACCTGGCCCGGTGGACGGCGCTGGACCGGCCGGTGCTGCGGGCGGCGGTCGCGGCGCTCGGCGAGCAGCTGGTCGAGCTGGACACCGAGGGCCGCCGGGGCTGGGTCACGGCCGGGACGGCTGCGGCGATCGGGGCGGTGGAGCCGAGCCGGGTGGTGCGGCTGCTGCCGGGCTTCGACCCGTACGTGATCGGGGCGCTGCGGCAGTTGGACCGGCTGGTGCCGGCACCGGAGCACAAGAGCGCGGTCTCGCGGACCAGCGGCTGGATCTCGCCGGTGCTGCTGGACGGCGGCCGGATCGCAGGCACCTGGACCCAGGAATCGACCGGCGGCCGGCTCGCGCTGACGATCACTCCGTTCGGCCCGCTCCGCCGCGGCGTACAGGCGGCCGCCGAAGCCGAGGCCGCCCGCTGGTCCGACTACGCCGCCGCCCCCCTCGCCCTCACCTGGATGCCGCCCCCGTAGGCAGTCCCGCACCCCGACCTACACCGATCGGCCTCGACGGCAGAACGGCGCGAGAACCGCTGACGGGCGCCGGGCGGTGCCTGTCCGACTCCGCCCTTACCGGCAGGGCGCCGCCCGGCCTGCGCGACTCCGGAGCGAGCCGGGACAGCGCGAGGCCCCGCCGGCGTGGTGCCGGCGGGGCCTCGCGAGACGACCTAGAGTTCGGGGTCCCTGGGCCGGCCGGCGAGTTGCTCGGTGTCGCGGTCCCGGCCGGACTCGATCGCCCGCTCGGTGTCGGACCGGTCCTGGACCTCCTCCGGCTCCTGCACCTTCCAGAGGAACCCCCTGGCCTTGCGGCCCGGGTTGGTGATCCGGTTCATCCGCTTCGGCACCGGAGCGCCGGCATACTCCAGCGCGCCGTGGCCGTGCTCGTCGACCGGGCCGAGCGGCTGGTGCACCTCGATGAACTCACCGGACGGCAGCCGCTTGATGATGCCGGTCTCGACGCCGTGCTCGAGGATCTCGCGGTCGTGCCGCTGCAGGCCGAGGCAGAGCAGATAGGTCGCCGAGTAGGCGAGCGGCGGCAGGACGATCAGCGTGATCCGGCCGATCCATGTCATCGCGTTGAGGCTGATGTCGAACTTGTTCGCGATGATGTCGTTGCCGCCGGAGATCAGCAGCACGACGTAGAACGTCAGCGCCATCGCGCCGAGCGACGTGCGCACCGGCACGTCCCGTGGCCGCTGCAGCAGGTGGTGCAGCGATCTGTCCTTCGTCATCCGCGCTTCGATGAACGGATAGAGCGCGAGCAGGGTGAACATGATCCCCGGCAGCACCACGCAGGGCCACAGGATCGGGGAGATGGTGTAGTTCCAGAACCGGATCTCCCAGGCCGGGAACAACCGGATCGACCCGTCCAGGAAGCCCATGTACCAGTCGGGTTGCGTGCCCGCCGACACCTGCGCCGGGTTGTACGGCCCGTACAGCCAGACCGGGTTGATCTGGAACAGCCCGGACAGCGCGGCCACCACCCCGGAGACCAGGAAGAAGAACCCCCCGCCCTTCGCCCCGTACACCGGGTACATCCGTTCACCGACGACGTTGTCCTCATGTCGCCCCGGTCCCGGGAACTGCGTGTGCTTCTGCAGCACCACGAGGCCGACGTGCACGGCGATGAAGGCCAGGATGATCCCGGGTATCAGCAGCACGTGGACGATGTACAGCCTGGGGATGATGTCGACCCCCGGGAACTCGGACCCGAAGACCGCGAACGCCACCCACGTCCCCACGACCGGGATCGACAGCATGATCGCGTGGGCGATCCGCAGGCCGGTGCCGGAGAGCAGGTCGTCCGGCAGCGAGTAGCCGGCGAAGCCCTCGAGGATGCCGAAGGTCAGCAGGCCGACGCCGAGCAGCCAGTTGACCTCGCGCGGCTTGCGGAACCCGCCGGTGAAGAACACCCGCAGCATGTGCGCGACCATCGCGGCCACGAACAGCAACGCCGACCAGTGGTGGATCTGCCGCATGAGCAGCCCGCCGCGGACGTCGAACGAGATGTTCAGGGTCGAGTCGAACGCCCGGGACATCTCGACGCCGCGCAGCAGCGAGTAGCTCCCGTCGTAGCGGACCTCCATCATCGACGGGTCGAAGAAGAGCGCGAGGTAGGTGCCGGACAGCAGCAGGATGATGAACGAGTAGAGCGCGATCTCGCCCATCATGAACGACCAGTTGTCCGGGAAGACCTTGTTCAGCGAGTTCCGGAGGAACGAGGACGCCGTGTAGCGCTCGTCGGCCCAGTCAGCCGCCCGGCCCAGAGCGCTCGTGGGCCGCTTGCCGGCGGGTCGTTCCGTCGTCGTCTGGCTCATTTGCGCTCCCAGAAACTGGGTCCGATGGGCTCGGTGAAGTCACCCTTCGCGACGAAGTATCCCTCGTCGTCCACGGTGATCGCGAGTTTCGGCAACGGCCGGGCGGCCGGACCGAACACCGGTATCGCGTCCTCCAGCAGGTTGAACTGCGACTGGTGGCACGGGCAGAGCAGCCGGCCGGTCTGCTGCTCGTACAGCGAGGCGGGGCAGCCGGCGTGGGTGCAGATCTTCGAGTACGCCAGGTAGTCCTCCCAGCCGAAGTCCTCCTGCCCGGGCCGCGCCCGCACGATCTGGCCCGGGCGCAGCCGGATCAGCAGCACCACCGAGTCGGCCACCACCTGGGTGGTCAGCCCGTCCGGGGTGCCCGGGAACACGGTCTCGATGCCGCCGGCCTCGATGTCGCCGGGGCGGATCAGTCGCCGGTCGCCGGTCATCAGCCGCACGCCGGCGGACCAGCCGGTGACGAACAGCGCGTCCCGCGGCTTCTTGATCAGCCCGCCCAGCGGCACGATCGCCAGTGCGCCGAGCGCCAACACCGACAGGCCCAGCGTGCGTTGCAGCAGCGAGCGGCGGGCCAGGCCGGTCATCGCGATGCCGTCGGTGAGCACTGCGACCGTGGTCGCCCGCGCCTCCGGCGTCGACCGGCCACTGTGCCGGTCCTGGACCGTCTCCTCCTCGGTGATCAGCAGCTTGGCCCAGAGGATCGCGCCCAGCCCGAACCCGATCAGCGACAGCGCCATCGTGACGCCGAGCACCGGCGTGAACCAGGCGTACGAGCTCGAGTGGATGTCGTACTGCCAGGGCAGCACGACATAGCACACGACGAAGGCGACTGCGCCGAGGAAGGCGAGCACGAAGCAGGCCGCCACCGCGCGCTCGGCCCGCTTCTCGCCCTTGGTGCCCGGGATCGGGAAGCGCTCGCGGCGGTGCACGATCTGCACTCCGTCGAGCTCGGTCGCGATCGCCGCCTGCTCCTCGAGCGGGACGTGGCGGTATTCCTCCAGGTCGATGTCGGGGTGCTCGGGCTCCTCCCGGGTCGACGACGGCCGCACGGCGTCGCTCATGACTTCGCTCCGATCCAGAGGATCATCAACATGATCGCGCCGATCCCGACCACCCAGATGACCAGGCCCTCGGGCACCGGGCCGAGCCGCCCGATCGAGCTGCCGCCGGGGTCCCGCTGGGAATTGAGGGTCCGCACGTAGTTGGTGATCGCCTGCTTCTGCTCGGTGGTCAGCTCGTTGTCGCTGAAGACCGGCATGTTCTGCGGTCCGGACAGCATCGCGGTCCAGATCACCTTGTCGCTCGCGTCGGTGAGCGGCGGCGCGTACTTCCCCGCGGACAGCGCACCGCCCCGGCCGGCGAAGTTGTGGCAGGACGCGCAGTTGAGCCGGAAGAGCTCGCCGCCCTCGGCCAGGTTGGAGTCGTCGCCGCGCAGGTCGCCGGTCGGGATCTCCGGCCCGCCGCCGACGGACTGCACGTACGCCCCGATCTGCCGGGCCTGGTTCTCGTCGAACTTCGGCTTCTTCGCCGCGGCCTGGGCCTCCTGCCTGGCCACCGGCATCCGCCCGGTCGTGACCTGGAAGTAGACCGAGGCCGAGCCGACGCCGATCAGCGCCGGCCCGCGGTCCTGCACGCCTTGCAGGTTTTGCCCGTGGCAGGTGATGCAGCTGGTCTCGTAGAGCTGGCGGCCCCTGCGGACGTCGACCGACTCGCTCGCGGGCGCGTTGGCCGCCGCGGCCTGCGCCTTCGGGGTCGCGGCCGCGGCCACGGTCGCGTACGCCACGCCGACGGAGCCGAGGGCCAGCGCGAGCGCGAGCGCGCCGGTGACCCGGCGGCGCATCCTCGAACGCGGCCTGCGGCCCTTCGTCGTCGAGGGGCGTTCCGTCATCGAGGTTCCACCTTCGCTGTCGTCGGCAGGCAGCCGGTCACTGGACGACATAGCCGGTCACTGGATGAGGTAGATCGTGGCGAACAGGCCGATCCAGACGACGTCGACGAAGTGCCAGTAGTACGAGACGACGATCGCCGCGGTGGCTTGGGCCGGCGTGAAGCGGCCCATCGTCGAGCGGGCCAGCACGAAGATGAACGCGATGAGCCCGCCGATCACGTGCAGGCCGTGGAAGCCAGTGGTGATGTAGAAGACCGACCCGTAGCCGGTGGCCGACAGCGTCGTGCCCTCGCCGACGAGGTTGTGGTATTCGTTCGCCTGGCCGAGCACGAAGATCAGGCCGAGCACGAACGTGAACAGGAACCACCGGCGCAGCCCGTAGACGTCGCCCGCCTCGGCCTTGAACACCCCGATCTGGCAGGTCACCGACGAGGAGACCAGGAAGATCGTCACCACCAGCGCGTACGGCACGTCGAGCTCGGTGGGGGCCATCGGCCAGTCGTCGGGGTGCGCGGCGCGAACCGTGAAGTACATGGCGAACAGGCCGGCGAAGAACATCAGCTCGCTGGACAGCCAGATGATGGTCCCGACGCTCACCATGTTGGGGCGGGTGAGCGAGTGGGCCCTGCTGCCCTCGTACGTCGCCGTCGTCACGGCAGCATCATTCCACGGGCCCGGCGGCCTCACCTGCCGGGGTCCGGGGTGTGTTCCCGCAGGTCTGGGGGCGTCCCTCGGGCCCGCGGCGGGTGCCGGACCAGGGCCCGTGGGCACCGTGCCGCGCGCCTGCACCGACCCGGGCGCCGGCAGGGCCCCCCGCTCTCGCCGGGGGCTGAGACTGGCTACGGAGAGTGACGACCGGCTCGGTCACGGGCTGTGACCGCAACCGTCGGACACCGGGGCGAACAGCCCGTCAACGCCCCGCGCTCGCCGCGGCGGGTGGCGGCGCCGAGCAGAGCGCTGGGCCGTCCGGGTGATATCCCGCGTCCCGTACGGCGTGTCGTGCGGTGCGCCGGGCGGCGAGCCGGCGGCATCGTTGACCACGTCTGGTGACCGACCTACAGTTCCGAGATCCGATTCGCGGCCACTCCCCTGGCGCGAGACAGGACCGTCTAGGAGGCGGAGGAGACGTGGTCTCTGGATCCCGTCCCGGCAGCAGCTCCCAGCGCGCCGTGCGCAAGGTCTCCACGGCTCGGCGCGAGTGCGCAGTCTGTGGCGAGCGGCTCTCGGCGTACAACCCGGGTCCTAACTGCTTCGTCCATTCGACGAGCGCCTCGCGCCGTCCGGAAGCCTGGCAGCGCCGCTGACCAATCGCCGGTAGCACCCCGGTCTCCCGCTCCACCGGTGTCGCGGGCCCGGTCCTAGACTCCCGGGCATGACCGCACCGGGTGGGCCCCCGACCGTGATCGTCTTCAGCCACGACCCGGCCATGCGCGAGCAGGTCCGCCGGGCGGTGGGCCGCCGCCCGGCGCCCGACCTCGGCCGCGTCGAGTGGGTCGACTGCGCCACCGGCGAGGAGGTCGTGGCCAGGATCGACGCCGGCGGCGTCGACGTCGCCATCCTCGACGGCGAGGCGCAGCCGACCGGCGGGATGGGAATCTGCCGGCAGCTGAAGTACGAGATCGAGGACTGCCCGGCGATCTGCGTGCTGCTCGGCCGGCGGGACGACCGGTGGCTGGCCACTTGGTCGCTGGCCGACGCGACGATCGCCCGCCCGCTCGACCCGGTCACCGCGGCGGAGACGGTCGCGCAGCTGCTGCGCGACCACGCCCGCGGCGTGCCGGTCCTCCGGTAGGGGCGCGGCCGTGACCGGCGGGCACAGCTGGCCGGCCGTGCTCGGCACGCTGCTGCGCGGCGAGCCGCTCGGGGCGGCGGACACGGCCTGGGCGATGGCCGAGATCATGGCCGGCGAGGCTTCCCCGGCCCAGCTGGCCGCGTTCGCCGTGCTGCTGCGGGCCAAGGGCGAGACGCCGGCCGAGCACAGCGGTCTGGTCGAGGCGATGCTCGCCGTGGGGGAGCGGGTGGAGGTCGGCGGGCCGCTGCTGGACGTGGTCGGCACCGGCGGCGACCGGGCCAACACCGTCAACCTGTCCACGATGGCGGCGCTGGTCGCGGCCGGTGCCGGCGCGCGGGTGGCCAAGCACGGCAACCGGGCGGCGAGCTCGTCCGCCGGCGCGGCCGACGTGCTCGAGGCGCTCGGCGTGGTGATCAGGCTGCCCGGGCCGGGGGTGGCGCGGTGCGTCGACGAGGCCGGGATCGGCTTCTGCTTCGCGCCGGTGTTCCACCCCGGGCTGCGGCACGCGTCGGCGCCGCGGCGGGAGATCGGCGTGCCGACGGCCTTCAACTTCCTCGGCCCGCTGGCCAACCCGGCCCGGCCGGCGCACCTGGCGGTCGGCTGCTCGGACGTGCGGATGGCGCCGATCATGGCCGCGGTGCTGGCGGCGCGCGGCGACACCGCGCTGGTGTTCCGGGGCGAGGACGGGCTGGACGAGCTGACCACGACGACGACGTCCCGGGTGTGGCTGGTCCGCGGCCGGGAGGTCGTCGAGGAGCGGCTCGACCCGACCGAGCTCGGCGTGCCGGCGGTCGAGCGGGAGGCGCTGCGCGGCGGCGACGCGGCCTACAACGCCAAGGTCGTGCGGACGCTGCTGGCCGGGGAGCGGGGGCCGGTGCGGGACGCGGTGCTGCTCAACGCCGGCGCCGCGCTGGCCACGTACGACGGGCTGGGCGGCCCGCTGCTCGACGTCGTCGGCAACGGGATGCACCGCGCCGCGGAGGCGATCGACAGCGGCGCCGCCGCGGATGTGCTGGACCGCTGGGTCCGCGTCAGTCACGCCGCCGCGGACGCCTGAGCGCGCGGGAGGTCCGTCGGCCGGGCCGCCGCCGGGCCGCCGTCGGGCCGCCGTCGGGCCGCCGTCGGGCCGCCGTCGGGCCGCCGTCGGGATCCGAGTCTCCGGGGCTCCCGTCGGCCGCGCGGTTGGGGGACCTGAGTCTCCGGGTCTCCGACCGGTCACGCCGCCGGGACCTGAGTCTCCGGGACTTCGACCGGTCACGCCGCCGGGACCTGAGTCTGCGGCAACTCCGACCGGTCACACCGCCGGGGCCTGAGCCTCCGGGAGTCCGTCAGCCGTGCGGTCGCGGAGAGCTGAGCCGGGGCTTGGTCAGGGGAGGTCGACGAGCTCGTCGACGGAGTAGGCGCAGGGAGTGGTGGGGCCGGCGCAGCGGCTGGTGCCGCAGATGCCGAGCGGGTGACGGCCGAGCCGGACGCCCATCCGGGCGCCGCCGGCCCGCACGACCACCAGTCCGGTTTCGTCCGCGCCGAGCGGCTCGACGTCGTCGTACCGGTGCAGCCCGGTCACCCGCCGGACCGCGATCTCGGCGACCTGCTCGGGCATGCCGACCGAGGTTCGCCCACGCAGCAGCTCGGGCAACACCCGCCCGCCGTCGCTGGCGGCCGCGAGCCTGGCCGCGGTGGTCGCGGTGACGTGCCCGTAGAGGAACCCGGCCGGCAGCACGAGCACGTTGCCGGCGAACCGGTCGCCGCCGAGGTGGGTGGTCTCCCAGACGCGCCCGGGCGCGGCCTCGGCCAGTGCCTTCGCGACCGGCCGGCCGAGCGTGGCGCAGCACAGGTCCTTGGCGCCGTGCGTGCAGACACCGAACACCGCGCCGTCGACCGGGGTGCCCAGGCCGCCTACGCCCGCTGCGACCGCGCCGAGGTCGACGTCGGCCAGCTCGCGCAGGTCGTCGATCTCGAGCCGCTCCAGCCAGCGGCGGCGGCCGCTCCCGCCGGTGCCGCCCGCTCCGCCGGTGCCGGCGACTTCTCCGGTGCCGGCGACTTCTCCGGTGCCGGCGACTCCGCCAACCAGGACGGTGCGCCGGGCGGCCCGGCCGGCCCGGTAGCCGGGGCGGCGCACCAGCAGCGGCCGCAGCCCGTGCCGCCGCCGCAGCTCGGCCAGCTCGCGCAGCTTCGGCCGCGGCAGTGCCGCGGCCAGCACCCGGTCGGCGACGTCGCGGGCCCAGGCCTCCGGATGCTCGATCAGCAGCCACGACCGCATCGGGGTCGCGGTGCCCTCCGGCGTCTCGCCGAGCGTGCGGGCGACCGTGGCGCAGCCAGGGCCGGGCGCGACGGCCATCGCGGTCGGTGGGCTGGCGACGGCGGTCATGAGGTCAGGTTAGCCTGTCCTAACCTCGACCGGCCAGACGCCCTGGGTCAGGTCACTCGAAGCCGATCGAGAACGCCGCCTCCAGGTCGTGCCGCGAGTACGCCCGGAAGGCGATGTGGGTGGTCGTGTCGAGCACGCCCGGCACCTTGTCCAGCTGCCCGGCGATGACGTCGGCGATTTGGTCGAACTCGCGGACCCGGACGACGGCGACGAGGTCGACGTCGCCGGCCACCGAGTAGACCTCGCTGACCCCGTCCAGGGCCGCGATGGCTTCCGCGACCTCGGGGATCGCGTCGGTGGCGGCGGTGACCATGACGATCGCGGTGATCACGCGGGCAGCGTACCCGGCCCGGCGTGCCCCTGCGGCGGGACCGAGTCGTCTGCCTGAGGCGCCGCGAGCGCGGCGTACCAGGTCGAGGGAGCGTCCACTGAGGACGGTCGTGACTGGGACTGACCTGCGCTCACACCCGGATCACCGCCAACCCCGGAATGTCGACGTAGTCGTCGTCCTGGGTGATCACCGGTAGACCGTGGAGGAGTGCGGTTGCCGCGATCCAGGAGTCGTTGGCGGGCATGCTGCGCTTGCGTTGGCGTAGCGCTCCGCGCAGTGCCGCCCAGGCCTCGGCCACCTGCCGGTCGACCGGCAGCCACACGGTGCGGAGGGCCAGGTCGAGCGTCGCCTGCCGAATGTGCTTGCTGTGCGGGTCCGGTGCGGTGAGAACGCCCGCCGCCAGCTCCCCGATCGTGACCACAGAAACGGCCGGCTCGACGGGTGGCTAGGCCAGCCGTGGTCGGTCGTGCTCCCTGGCGATGTAGACCGAGGTATCGATGACCGCGGTGCGGATCACCGCTGGTCGGGGAGGTCGTCGGTGGACTCGTCGCTGGCGAGATCGCGCACGTCAGCGGCGAAGGAAGGGTCCGACGGGATCCGCTCGAGGGCTGTCCAGAACTCGTCCCAGGACAGCCCGTCGGGCCGCCGGCGAAGGTCCAGGAGGGGCCGGCCCTCGACGGTCACGACGAGGTCCTCTCCGGCCTTGGCGCGGTCGAGCGCCTCCTCAGGGTGCTCGACGAACCGTCCCTCCGGGATCTCGGTCACGGAATCCAGGGTACTCACCGTGTCTCCTCTCTGGATCGGGGTGATGTCAGTCTAGATCAGAGAGCGACAAGGTTGACCGGTTGTCCACAGACCTGATCGGGTGGTCTTTGGGTCAGCGGGCGGGGCGGGGGATGGGGCGGATGCGGCGGCGGTCGGCGGTGGGGTCGGCCGCCTCGCCGCGCCACTCCAGCAGCTCGCCGAGCCCGCCGGCGCCGTGGGCCGGGCAGGCCCAGGTCCCGGTCAGCTCGACCAGCCTGGTGCCCGGCTCCTCGAGCCAGCGCAGGATCCGCTCGGTCTCCTCGGCGGTGGCGCACGGGAGCGGGCCCACCCCGGGCAGCACCGATTCGGCCGTCGCGACCAGAGCGGCCACGTACGGCCGGACGGCGGCCCCGCGGGCCGCGACCCCGGCGGCGACCAGCCGGCCCCGGCTGACCACCGCGAGCTGCCAGCCGCCGGTGCCGTCCGGTCGGGCGGCGACCAGGTGCGCGACCGAGGTGAGCCCGGCCAACCGCTGCACCCGGGCGCAGGCCCGGGCGAACGTCCCGGCCCGGTCCCGGACGGTCGCGGCCTGCTCGTACCGGCCGGCCTCGGACAGCCGGGTCACCTTGCGCAGCAGCGGCTCGGTGAGCGGCCGCGGGTCGCCGGCCACCGCGGTGCGGACCACGTCGGCCAGCGCACCGTACTCCGCCCGGCTGACCCGGCCCTCGCACGGCGCGCCGCAGCGGTCCATCTCGGCCAGCGCGCAGGCCGACCCTCTCGGCGGGTCTGGGATCTTGTCGGTGCACTGCCGGAGGGGGAGCGCGTCGTGCACCGCGGCCATCGCCCGCTCGACCGACTTCCGCGACCCGAACGGCCCGAGGTAGGAGCCACCGTCGTCGCGCACCGACCGCACGACCGACAGCCGCGGGTAGGCCTCCGGGGTGAGCTTGAGCCAGATCCCGCGCTCGGGGAACCGGGAGCGACGGTTGTACGGCGGCTTGTGCTCGGCGATCATCCGCAGCTCGCGGACCTCGGCCTCCAGGTCGTGCGCGCAGACCATCGCGTCGACCCGGTCGGCCAGCCCGACCATCTCGGCCATCCGGGACCGCAGCTCGCTGGCCACGAAGTAGTGCCGGACCCGGCTGCGGATGTCCTTGCTCTTGCCGACGTAGAGCGGGCGGCCGGCGGCGTCCCGGAACACGTACACGCCCGGGGCGCTGGGCAGGTGCTCGGCCAGGTGCCGCTTGCGCCGCTGGGCCTCGCTGACCTGCGCGGTGAACGTGCGCAGCTCGTCCAGCGACTGGACGCCGAGCGGGCCGACCCGCTCCAGCAGCCCGTGCAGCACGTCGACCGTGGCCCGCGCGTCGGCCAGCGCTCGGTGCACCGGCGTCGTCGTGGCCTTGAAGTGGGCCGCCAGCGTGGCCAGCCGGCAGTCGGGCACCTCGTCGCTGGTCAGCACCCGCCGGGCCAGCAGCGCGGTGTCGACCACCCGCAGCGGCGGCCAGGGCCGCTCCATCCGGGCGCAGGCCGCCTTGAGGAACCCGATGTCGAACGGCGCGTTGTGGGCGACGAGCACCGCGTCCCGGCAGAACTCCAGGAAGGCCGGCAGCACCGACTCGACCGGCGGCGCGCTCGCGACCATGAGGTCGGTGATGCCGGTGAGCACGGTGATCAGCGCCGGGATGCCGCGACCGGGGTCGACCAGCGTGGCGAACTCGCCGAGTATCTCGCCGCCGCGCACCTTGACCGCGCCGATCTCGGTGATCGCCTCGGTGTCGGTGCCGCCGCCGGTCGTCTCCAGGTCGACCACGACGAAGGTGACTTCGCGCAGCGGCTCGTCGAGCTCGTCGAAGGCCGCCTGGACGTACACGGGGGCGGAGGCGTCGCGCACGCGGTCCACGCTATGTCCGGCTACCGACGAAACCCCATCCGTACGCTTTGACTTATTTAATGAGTCGGTTACGCTTCCGCTGTGCCGGTCTTCGCGGCGCTCGCCGACCCGACCCGCCGCCGGTTGCTGGAACTGCTGGCGGCGGGCGAGCGGTCGGCGGGCGAGCTCGCCGCGGAGTTCGACGTCAGCCGGCCGGCCGTGTCGCGGCACCTTCGCGTGCTGCGCGAGGCCGGCCTGGTGCGGGCCCGGGGCGAGGGCCAGCGCCGGCTCTACTCGGTCGACCCCGCGCCGCTGGACGAGGTCGACGCCTGGCTCGCCCGCTGGCGCGCTTTCTGGTCCCAGCGCCTGGACGCCCTCGACACGGAGCTGCGGAGGACCCGGTGACGGATTTCGGCACGGTACGGCGGGACGGCTCGTTCGGGGCGGTCCGGTTCGAGCGGGTGTACGGGGTGCCGCCCGAGCAGCTGTGGGCGGCGTGGACCTCGCCCGAGCGGCTCACCCGCTGGCTCGGCGCGGCGGTGAGCGGGCCGATCGAGCCCGGAGCCGCGGTGACGCTGACGTGGGGCGACGACCCCGACTCCCAGGTCGCGCTCGTGATCGTCGAGCTGACGCCGCCGGAGCGGCTGGAGTGGCGGTGGACGGTCGCCGGCGAGCCGCCGACCGTGCTGCGGGTGGAGCTCACGCCGGTGCCGGAGGGGACGCGGCTGGTGCTCGACCACGCGCGGCTGCCGGTCTCGATGTTCGCCGGGCTGGCGGCCGGGTGGCACGCGTACCTGGACGCGCTCGCGGCCGGGGACGCGGCGGGCTGGGACGCGCGGTGGGCCGAGCTGTTGCCGGCGTACAAGGGGAGCGTGGCCGAACTCTGAGGTCGCGCCGGTACGCGAGGACTACGCTGCGCGCATGCCCGTACCGGTCCCCACCGAGACGACCCGCTGGCGCTGCGCGCTGTGCGGCAACCTGACCCGGTTCGACGTGCGGCGCTCGACCCGGGCCAGGGAGTACGTGCACGTGTCGCTGGCCGGGGAGCCGGTGGTCGAGGAGCGGCAGGTGCTGGCGGAGACCGTCGAGCACGTCACCTGCCGGTGGTGCGGGCCAGCCGGCTCGGTCGAGGTGGTGCCGCGGCCGGCCCGGCCGGGAGCGCCGACGGGCGACGCCTCCGGAGCGGACGCCGCGGTGCTGGGCGAGCCGGTGGAGCGTCGGGCCGGGTCGTGACCGCCGAGCTCGTTCCACTGCCGGCGGACGCGGGCCCTCCCGCCGACCCGACCCCCGTCCGGCTGCCGGTCGACCACGCACCGGCCCCCGCCGACGCGCCGCCGCCCTCGGCCGCCGCCGCGCCGCCCGCGACCGGGAGCGCCCCGGCGCGTCGAGGCGCTCGCGGCCGCCCGGCCGGACCGGCGGCCGGGTCCGGCGACGAGGGGCCGGCTGGGGACGGGCGGTCGCGGCCGTTGGTGGGCGGTGCTGGTGGGGCGGTCGACCCGGCGGGCGGGTCCGGCGACGAGGGGCCGGCGGGGGACGGGCGGTCGCGGCCGGTGGTGGGCGGTGCTGGTGGGGCGGTCGACCCGGCGGGCGGGTCCGGCGACGAGGGGCCGGCTGGGGACGGGCGGTCGCGGCCGTTGGTGGGCGGTGCTGGTGGGGCGGTCGACCCGGCGGACGGGTCCGGCGACGAGGGGCCGGGGGCGGGGGTCGAGCCGGTGTTGCCGGAGCCGGTGCGGGCGCGGGTGCTGGCGCTCGCGGCCGCGGCACTGGGGCGGCTGCCCGCCGACCAGGTGCCGGCGGCGCTGCGGCCCGCGGCCCGGTTCACCCCGAGCAAGCGGGTCCGGCTGGCCGGGCCGGCGCTGGCCGCGGCGCTGTCCGGGGACGCGGTCTTCCGGCTGCGCGCGGCCGAGCAGGCCGAACGCGAGTCGCCGGACGTCGTCGAGGCCGCCCGCGACGGGATACTGCCCGGCGCGGCCGACCCGGTCGAGCTGGCCGCCGCCGCGTACCTGCTCCGGCCGCCGAGCTGGACCGACCTGCTCGAGCGCAGCCGGGCGGTGCTGGACGAGCGGGCCAGCCGTAGCCGGGACCGGGCCCGCGACGCCGAGGTGGACAAGCTTCGGGCCGAGCTGGCCGAGGTGCACGCCGCGCAGCGCGAGCAGGCGCAGCGGGCCCGCGCCGCCGCCGATGCGGCCCGGGCCGAGGCGGACACGCTGCGCCGGCAGCTGCGCGAGCAGACCGGCGCCCGCCGCGCGGCCGAGCGCGCCCGTACCGCCGCCGAGGACGCGCTGGCCGAGGAGCGCCGCCGCGCCGCGGTCGCCGAGTCCGGCGGCCAGGCCGAGGTCCGTCGGCTCCGGCAGCGGCTGGCCGAGGCCGAGGACGCGGTCGAGGCCGGCCGGCGGGCGGCGCGGGAGACCCGGCAGGCCGATGCGACCCGGCTCTGGCTGCTGCTCGACACGCTCACCGGCGCGGCCCAGGGCCTGCGCCGCGAGCTCGCGCTGACCCCGACCGAGGAGCGGCCGGCCGACTCGGTCGCGGCCAGCCAGCCCAGCCCGGACGCACCGGCCGCCCGCGGCGACGATCCCGACCTGGTCGACCGGTTGCTCGAGCTGCCGCGGGTGCATCTGGTCGTGGACGGCTACAACGTGACGAAGTCCGGGTACGGCGAGCTGCCGCTGGCCGCGCAGCGGTCCCGCCTGATCCAGGGCCTCGGCGCGCTGGTCGCCCGCACCGGGGCCGAGGTCACCGTGGTCTTCGACGGCGCCACCCGGCCGCCGGCCATGCCGCCCGCGCCGCGCGGCGTGCGGGTGCTGTTCAGCGCGCCGGGCGAGATCGCCGACGACGTGATCCGCCGGCTGGTCGCGGCCGAGCCGGCGGGCCGGCCGCTGATGGTGGTGTCCTCGGACAAGGAGGTCGCGACCGACGTCGCCAGGGCCGGCGCCTACGCGGTCCCGTCAGTGCTCCTGCTGCGCCGCCTCGACCGCGGCTGAGGTCGGGTGGCCAGGGCTGGATGCGGCCAGGGCCGAGGTACGGCCGGGGCTGAGGTGGGCGGCCGCGGTCCTGTCGGAACCGGCCGGGTGTCGGCTCCGGCCGCGTCGGGTGGGGCAGTCGCGGGACTGGGCGGTGCACCGGTGGCATCGGCTCCGACCGCGGTGGCTCCGACTGCGGTGGCTCCGGCCGGGGTGGCTCCGGCCGGGGTGGCTCCGACCGGGGTGGCTCCGACCGGGGTGGCTCCGACCGGGGAATTGTCGTACCCCCCTTCTAGCGTGCGGGGCGTCATCGACCCGGAGGGGGAGCTGTGAACATCGACTGCGACAGCTGCGCGGCCAGGGGGCCCGCATGCGGCGACTGCGTGGTCACCGTCCTGCTCGGCGCCCCGCCGGAGGGCGTCGAGCTGGACGAGGCCGAGCGCCGGGCGATCGAGGCGTTGGCCGAGGGCGGACTCATCCCACCGCTGCGGTTGGTCCCGGAGGCCGGCCGCGGTCGGCGCCGCCCACACGTCGCGTGACCAGTGCCCAGGCCGTCGTCCTTACAGGTACCAGAGGCCCGACCCCGAAGGGCCGCCATTTGCCGCGACGATGGCCATGATCATTAGCGGCCACAATACGGCGGCCGCGAGCAGGCTGATCTTGCAGAACAGCTTTGCCTTGCTTGATGCCTCCAAGGCTCCCGCGACGTTTCCCACCAGCTCGGCCGGCGTCACCTTCGCGGCGAAATAGATCGCCGTGACCCCGGTCGGGAGGAAGAGGAAGACCGCGGAGAGGATCGCGTACACCATGTAGTTCTTCACGCCGGTCGGAGGCGACACTTCTGGCGGTCGGCCCGCCGGCGCCCGTGTCATGGTCGACATGTCGGGCTCCTATTCACTCGAACTTGTATTGGGCTGACCTCCCGTCCGCAACGGGCTCATTCATGGGTCCACATTCAGCCTGATCGCGTCGAAGAGACGTGGCTAGAGCCCAACGTCCCAGCCTCTGGCGTATAGGTCGATCGGAAAGCCGCCGCCGCCGTGGAGGAGCGCGGCGGACTTCCCACCCACGGCATCCCGCAAGGGCTATCGCTTTGCTGGCGAGCAACTGGCCTTTGGTCCGCCCCCGGAGATCCGTATCGGACCGAGGGGCCAGCCTCGCTGCGCGACACTGCGCGTCTCGGGTTTCCGAGCACTGCGCTGGGGCCCGCCTTCGGGGTGGAGCGGGCTTCCGCGGGCACGGGTCGAGCGTCGGTGCACGCCGAGGCGGCACGCGACGGCGGGCCGACGCGCGCGCCCAGAGAAGGCGACCGGGCGTCACCCGGGCGGTCCAGTGGCCGCAGGTCGACCGACAAGGATCGATACGGTCCGACGAGGACCGTTCGACGCCGAGTAAGAGATCATTACGCCAGAAGGGTGGTTCTTGCTGGGCACGCATACCGGTTGTGGTGTCGCTGAGAGGCCGACCGTAAGGTTCGCCCGGATCTGACGGCCCCTGTCCCGAATCCGCGTGGACACCGTCGGGTTGCCGCCGCCGACGGGACCCTCGCGGGTCACCCGGCCGGGCCGGCGGTCGAGCGACGAGGAGAGCCGCGTCTGTGGCGAGCACGGGACGCACGCAGGTCATCCGCGCCCTCACCGTCCTGGCGCTGACCGGCGCCGCGGTGGCCGTCCCGGCGGTGACTGCGGAGGCGGTGCCGGCCCCGACGACCTGTGAGCAGACCCGGGCGCAGTTCACTGCCAACGGCCAGGCCGCGGAGAAGGTCGCCGAGCAGCTCAACGACGCGAAGATCGCCAAGGCCAGGGCGCAGAAGCAGGTCGCCGCCGCGACCGCGAAGGCTCGTGCCGCCGCCGCCACCTACGGCAAGGCGGCCCGCGACTTCAAGCAGATCGTCTCCGGTGAGCTCAAGAGCGCGCCGGCCGGCCAGTTCGCGGTGTTCTTCACCAGCGGCTCGCCGAAGGAGTTCGCCGACCAGATGGCGCTGATGGACTACGTCGCCGGCCGCAAGGGCCAGCGGATCGACCAGCTCGCCAGCATCCGCGCCACCGCCGTCAAGGCACAGCACGACGTGCAGGCCAAGCTGGCCACGCGTACCAGGATCGAGCAGACGATGACCGCGAAGGCGGCCGACCTGCACAAGCGGGCGGCCACGCTGACCGGCCTGCTGCAGAACCTCTGCGCCGACGACCAGCCTGAGGTGCTGGCGGCCCGGGCCAGCCGGGACATGCCGCGGGTCGATGTCGGCCCGGCCAGCGGGGCGGCGCAGAAGGCCGTGCAGACCGCGCTGGCCCAGATCGGCGACCCGTACGTGTGGGCCGCCGCCGGACCGGACGCGTTCGACTGCTCCGGCCTGACCTCGTACGCGTGGGCCGCCGCGGGCGTCTCGATCCCGCACTCCAGCGCCCAGCAGTACGGCTACGGCACGCACATCTCCCGGTCCCAGGTCCGGGCCGGCGACCTGGTCTTCTTCTACAGCCCGATCAGCCACGTCGGCATCGCCATCAACAACACCCAGATGGTGCACGCCTCGACCTACGGGGTGCCCGTGAAGGTGGCCGACATCGACAGCTCGCCGTTCGTCGGCGCGACCCGCCTGGGCTGACCGGGCCCGGCCCGACCGGCCCCCGCCTAGGATCCTTCGGGTGAGTGAGCGCGGTGCCGGGCGCCGGTGGGCGGTGGGCCCGCTGCTCGGCCTGCTGGTCGTCGCCGGCGTCTGCACGGCCGCGATCCCGGGCCAGAACGCGCTGTCCGGACGCCCGCGGGCCGCGGCCGCCCGGGCTGCCTCGGTCGACGCCGCCGACGCCGCCGCGGCCCGGCTCCGCGCGGTGCGCACCCTGCTCTCGGCCCGGGCGACCGCGCTGCTGCGGCACGACCGGGCCGGCTGGCTCGCCGGCGTCGACCCGGCCGCGACGGCTTTCCGGGGCCGGCAGGCCGCGCTGCTGACCGGGATCGCCGCGGTGCCGCTCGCGACCTGGCGCTACGCGGTCGAGCCCGGCGACGAGGCCGGCCGGACCGAGGCCGCCGGCGGCTGGACGGTGCGGGTCACGCTGCACTACGCGCTGCGCGACGCCGACCCGGCCCCGACCGAGCGGCCGCTTGTGCTCACGTTCGTGCCACGCGGCGGGCGCTGGCTGGTCGCCGCTGACGACCACCGCGGCCCGGACGGCGCGACGACCTGGCGCGGTCCGTGGGAGCACGGCCGGATGGTGGCCCGGGCCGGCGCGGCCAGCCTGGTGCTCGCGCACCCGGACAACGCCCGCCGGCTGGCGGAGTTCGCGGCGACCGCGGACGAGGTGGTGCCCCGGGTGCGGGCCGCGGTCGGCGGCCGGCTGCCGCGCCGGGTCGCGGTGATCGTCCCGGACGACGAGCGGGAGATGGCCTCGCTGGTCGGGGAGAAGCTGGTGCTCGGCACGATCGCCGCGGTGGCGGTAGCCGACACCGTGGACACCGATCGGGACCGCGCAATCGGCCAGCGCATCGTCGTCAACCCGGCCAACATCGACCGCCTCGGCCGCCTCGGCCGCCGGGTGGTGCTCGAGCACGAGGTCACGCACCTGGCCACCCGCGGGTTCACCGGCCCGCGGACGCCCATCTGGCTGGCCGAGGGGCTGGCCGACTGGGTCGCGTACCGGGACAGCGGGCTGCCGGCCGGCCAGGTCGCCGACCAGCTGCACGCGGCCCTCGGCACCGGGCGCTGGCCTGGCCGGCTGCCGGGCACCGCGGACTTCGCCGGCGACTCGCCGCGGCTGGCCCTGGCGTACGAGGAGGCGTGGAGCGCGTGCCGGCTGATCGCCGCCCGGGCCGGGCCGGCCGGGCTGGTGCGGCTCTACCGCGCGGTCGGCACCGCGGCCGACCCGGAGCCGGCGCTGGACGCCCAGCTGCGCGCGCTCGTGCACGCCGGGACGGCGGAGTTCACCATGCAGTGGCGGCACAGCGTGCAGGCCGAGTTCCGATGAGGCGCACGCTGGTCGTCACCAACGACTTCCCGCCCCGGGCCGGCGGGATCCAGGCGTACGTGCACGAGCTGGCGGTCCGGCAGCCGCCCGGCTCGGTGGTGGTGTTCGCGTCCACCTCGCCGGGGGCGGCCGAGTTCGACGCGGTCCAGCCGTTCCCGGTGGTGCGGCATCCGACCGGCATGCTGCTGCCGACCCCCGAGGTGGCCCGGCGGGTACGCGCGGTGGCCAGGGCCGAGGGCTGCACGGCCGGGTGGTTCGGCGCGTCGGCGCCGCTCGGCCTGCTCGCCCCGGCGCTGCGGGAGGCCGGGGTGGAGCGGATCGTCGCGGCCAGCCACGGGCACGAGGTCGGCTGGGCGGCGCTGCCGGGCAGCCGGCAACTGCTGCGCCGGATCGGCGCGGGGGTCGACGTGGTCACGTACCTGACCGAGTACATGCGGGTCCGGCTGGCCGGCGCGTACGGCCCCGGCCCGCGGTTGGTCCCGCTGCCGCCCGGGGTCGACACGGCGGCGTTCCGGCCGGACGTGGCCGGTGCCGAGGTGCGGGCCCGGCACGGGCTGGACGACCGGCCGACCGTGGTCTGCGTGTCCCGGCTGGTGCCGCGCAAGGGCCAGGACACGCTGATCCGGGCCTGGCCGGCGGTGCGCGAGCGGGTGCCGGGCGCGGTGCTGCTGGTCGTCGGACGCGGGCGGGACCTGCCCCGGCTG
This sequence comes from uncultured Actinomycetota bacterium, assembly GCA_963803135.1. Lineage (GTDB taxonomy): Bacteria > Actinomycetota > Actinomycetes > Mycobacteriales > CADCTP01 > CADCTP01. Next base: position 159,029 of record CAWDLH010000006.1, read on the forward strand.
CGCCGGCTGGTCGCCCGGCACGGGCTGGAGCGCGACGTCGTGTTCACCGGCGGCGTGCCGTGGGCGGAGCTGCCGATGCACTACGCGGCCGGAGACGTGTTCGCGATGCCGTGCCGGACCCGGCGCGGCGGCATGGACGTCGAGGGTCTCGGCATCGTCTACCTGGAGGCGTCCGCGACCGGGCTGCCGGTGGTGGCCGGGGACTCCGGCGGCGCGCCGGAGGCGGTGGTCGAGGGCGAGACCGGCTGGGTGGTGCCGGGCCGGTCGGTGACCGCGGTGACGGCCCGGGTCTCGGCGCTGCTCGCCGACCCGGCGGCGGCCCGGGCGGCGGGGGAGAAGGGCCGGGCCTGGGTGGAGCGCGAGTGGCGCTGGGACCGGCTGGCGGCCCGGCTGGGCCGGCTGCTGCGGGAGTGAGCGGGCCGCAGCTCCGGCGCACCCGGTTGACCTGGCTGACCTACGCGCAGCTGTCTGTCTTCGGCTATTTCCTGTACGGGTTCGGGCCGTCGGTTCCGCTTCAGCGCGACGACCTGCATGTGTCCAGCGCGGTCGGCGCGTTGCACGGGACCGCGCTGGCGGTCGGGGCGACGCTGGCCGGGCTGACGTTCGCGGCGCTGACCCGGCGGGTCGCGCGGACCGGCACGCTGCGGGTCGGGCTGCTCGGACTCGGGGCCGGGGGGCTGCTCTACTGCCTGGTGCCGGTGCTGCCGGTCACCCTGACCGCCGCGTTCGTCTGCGGGATCTTCGGCTCGTACGTGGTGACCGGCAGCGTGGTGGTGCTGTCGGCGGCGCACGGACCGGCCGGGCCGGCGGCGATCAGCGAGGCGAACGCGGCCGCCGCGGGGGCCGGGCTGGTCGCGCCGCTGCTGCTCGGTGGTGGCGTGGCGCTGGGGATCGGCTGGCAGCCCGGGCTGCTGCTCGCCGTTGTCGCCGCCGGCGCGGTCTGGTTGGTCTCGGTCCGCGAGACCCACCGCCCCGACCGGGCCGGAGATCCCGCGCCCGCACCGCGGGCACCGGCCGAGACGGGACAGCCCACGGTCGGGCCGCCCACGGCCGGGCCACACCCGGCCGGGCCGCACACGGCCGGGCCGCACCCGGCCGGGCAGCTCGCGGCTGGACACCCCGCGGCCGGGCCGCCCCCGGCCGGGCAGCTCCCGGCTGGAGAGTCTGCGGTCGGGCAGCCCACGGCCGGGCAGCTCGCGGCTGGACAGTCTGCGGTCGGGCCGCGCGCGGCGGGCCGGCCGGGCAGCCCACGGCCGGGCAGCTCGCGGCTGGACAGTCTGCGGTCGGGCCGGCTGCGGTCGGGCCGGCTGCGGTCGGGCCGGCCGCGGTCGCACCGGCCGCGGCGGGGGAGCCTGCGGCCGAGGGGTCGGAGGTCGCAGTGGCCGCGGCGGGGGAGACGGCGACGGCGGCGGGCGTCGACCGGAGTTCGGACGCGCCGGGGGCGCTGCCGGCGGCGTACTGGTTGGCCTGGGTGGTGATGCTGCTGTGCATCGGGGTCGAGTTCTGCATGACGTTCTGGGCCGCGGACGAGCTGCGACAGCGGGGCGGCGCCAGCCCGGCCGCCGCCACCGCCGGGGTGACCGCGATCGTGGCCGGCATGTTCGCCGGCCGGCTGCTCGGCGGCCGGCTGGCGCTGCGGGTCCGGCCGCGGCCGCTGCTGCTCGCCGCCGTCGCGGTGTGCCTGGTCGGGTTCGGCGCGTTCTGGTTCAGCACCGCGCCGGTGCCGTCGCTGGCCGGGCTCGCGGTCGTCGGGCTCGGGATCGCCCTGCAGTACCCGCTCGGCACGGTCCGGGCGGTCGCCGCCAGCGGCGGCCGGCCGGACCGGGCCGCCGGCCGGCTGTCGGTCGCGGCCGGGCTCGCGTCCGGCGTGGCCCCGTTCGCGCTCGGCGCGCTCGCCGACCGCACCGGCACCCACACCGCGTTCCTGCTCGTGCCGGCCCTGCTCGCCGCCGCGGCGGTCGGCGTCCTGCTCGGCCGGGATCAGGCGTAGATGGCGGCGAGCTCCTCCGCGTACCGCTTGAGCACCTCGGACCGGCGCACCTTCAGCGACGGGGTGAGCTCGCCGCCGGCGACGCTGAAGCCCTCCGGCAGGATCCGGAACTCGCGGATCGACTCGGCCCGGGACACCGCCTGGTTGGCGTCGTCGACCGCCTCATGGACCGAGGCCCGCAGCTGCGGGTCGTCCCGCAGGGACGCGACGGTCGCGTCCGCGGGCCGGCCCTGCGCGGCCAACCAGGCCGACCAGGCCTCCTCGTCGATCGTGACGAGCGCGCCCACGAACGGCTGCCGGTCGCCGACGACCATGCACTGGCCGATCAGATGGTGCGCCCGCAGCCGGTCCTCGAGCACGGCCGGCGCGACGTTCTTGCCGTTCGCGGTGACGATGAGCTCCTTCTTCCGGCCGGTGACGTAGAGGTAGCCGTCGTCGTCGAGCGCGCCGAGGTCGCCGGTGCGGAACCAGCCGTCGGCGAGCACCTCGCCGGTCGCGTCCTCGTTGCGCCAGTAGCCGGCGAACACGTTCGGCCCGCGCAGCAGGATCTCGCCGTCGTCGGCGATCTGCACCGACGTCCCCGGCACCGGGCGGCCGACGCTGCCGACCCGGATCGCGGTGTCCAGGTTGAGCGTGGCGCCCGCGCTGGTCTCGGTCAGCCCGTACCCCTCGTACACGGTGATGCCGGCGCCGCGGAAGAAGTGGCCGAGCCGCTCGCCGAGCGCGGCGCCGCCGGAGATCGCGGCGGTGCACCGGCCGCCGAGGGCGGCGCGGATCTTGCCGAACACGAGCTTGTCGAACAGCGCGTGCCGAAGCCGCAGCACCGGCGAGACCCGGCCGCGCTGCAGCGCCTGGCTGTACGCGATCGCGGTCGCCTCGGCCGCGTCGAAGGCGCGCTTCCGGCCGGCCGCGTACGCCGTCTGCCGGGCGGTGTTGTAGACCTTCTCGAAGACGTGCGGCACGGCAAGCAGGAAGGTCGGCCGGAACGCCTGCAGGTCGGCCGGCAGCCGGCGGACGTCCGCGGTGTGCCCGAGCTTCGAGCGCTGCAGCACCGAGCCGATCTCGATCACCCGGCCGAACACGTGCGCCAGCGGCAGGAACAGCAGCGTCGAGCCGTGCTCGTCGTACACCGGGGACAGCGCCTTGTTCGCCGCCTTCACGTCGGCGAGAAGGTTGCGGTGGGTGAGCATGCAGCCCTTGGGCCGGCCGGTGGTGCCGGAGGTGTAGACGATCGTGGCCAGGTGGTCGGCCCGCACCGCGGTCCGGCGCTGCTCGGCCTCGGCGTCGCCCACCCCCGCGCCGGCCGCGGCGAGCTCTCCCAACTGGTCGAACGTCCAGATCCGGTCCGGCGCGGCCGCCGACGCCTTGACCAGCTCCAGGTGCGCGTCGGTCTCGACGAGCGCGGCCACCGCGCCGGAGTCGGTGAGGATCCAGTCGACCTGCTCGGCGCTGGAGGTCTCGTACACCGGCACGCAGACCGCGCCGGCCGACCAGATCGCGTAGTCGAGGACCGTCCACTCGTACCGGGTGGCCGACATCAGCGCGACCCGGTCGCCGGTCCGCACGCCCTCCGCGATCAGCCCGCGGGCGGCCGCGGTGACCTCGGTCGCGAACTTCCCGGCGGTCACGTCCAGCCACTCGCCGTCCGGCAGCCGGCGCCCGAACGAGACGAGCTCCGGCACCTGCCGGGCGTTGTCGATCACCATGTCGGTCAGCCGCTCGCCGTCGGCGACGGTCACCTCGGCCGGAACGCTCAGTTCGCGCACGAAACCTCCTGGGAACCCGACCCCAACGTAGCCGCACCCGAAGTACGCGCGGGAGAGTGCCCGGGTGTCCGCGCTCGATCTGGTCGACGAGACGTTCGTGGTGGCCACACCGGCCGCGCTCGCCGCGGCGGTGCGTGACCCGGACCGGTGGGCGCGCTGGTGGCCCGATCTGCGGCTGGGCGTGTTCCAGGACCGCGGCGAGGCCGGCGTGCGGTGGAACGTGCGCGGCGCGCTGACCGGGAGCATGGAGGTCTGGCTGGAGCCGTGCGGGGACGGGGTGCTGGTGCACCACTACGTGCGCTGCGACCGCACCGACGGCCGGCCGGTCGGGGCCCGGGAGCGCCGGCGCCGGCAGACGCACGCGAAGGCGATCTTCTGGGCCCTCAAGGACGAGCTGGAGGGGGACCGGCGGCCGGGCGAGCCGCGGCCGACATAGGCTCCGGGAGTGCGCGTCCACGTGGTGTCCGACGTCCACGGGAGTGCCGATGCGCTGGCCCGGGCCGGGGACGGCGCCGACGCGCTGGTCTGCCTCGGCGACCTGCTGCTGTTCGTGGACTACGCCGACCACGGGCGGGGCGTGCTCGGCGAGCTGTTCGGGGCCGAGGCGGTGGCCCGGTACGTGGCGCTGCGCACCGCCCGCCGGTACGACGAGGCCCGCGACTTCACCCGCTCGCTGTGGGCGACGGTCGACGACCGGCACGCGGTGATCACCGCGGCGGTGCGCCAGCAGTACCAGGAGATGTTCGCGGCGTTCCCCGACCCGACGTACGCCACGTACGGGAACGTGGACGTGCCGACGGTCTGGTCCGAGTTCGCCCGGGACGGCGTGCGGGTGCTCGACGGCGAGGTGGTCGAGCTGGGCGGCTGGCGGTTCGGGTTCGTCGGCGGCGGGCTGCCGTCGCCGATGCGGACCCCGTTCGAGGTGCCGCCGGAGGAGTTCGCGGCCAAGATCGCCGCGCTCGGCCGGGTCGACGTGCTCTGCTCGCACATCCCGCCGGCCGTGCCCGAGCTGCTCTACGACACGGTCGCCCGCCGGTTCGAGCGGGGCAGCACCGCGCTGCTCGACGCGATCCGTGCCACGCAGCCCCGGTACGCGCTGTTCGGGCACGTGCACCAGCCGCTGCAGCAGCGGATGCGGGTCGGCCGGACCGAGTGCGTCAACGTCGGCCACTTCCGGGCCACGGGGCGTCCCTGGGTCCTGACCTGGGGGCGGTAGCCTTCCGCCATGGCCGACCAGTCCACCCAGTCGATCACGATCGACGCGCCGCCGGCCGCAATCATGGCGGTCATCGGGGACTTCGCCGCGTACCCCCAGTGGGCCGCGTCGGTGAAATCGGCGGACGTGCTCTCCACCGGGCCGGACGGCCGGGCCGCGCAGGTGAAGTTCCACCTCGACGCCGGTCCGGTCAAGGACGAGTACGTGCTGGACTACACCTGGTCCGGCGACGAGCGGGTGGACTGGCACCTCGTCCGGGCCAGCATGCAGAAGAGCCAGCACGGGTCGTACGTGCTGGTCCGGCGCGGCGGGTCGACCGAGGTGACCTACTACCTCGCGGTCGACCTGGTGATCCCGATGCTCGGCATGCTCAAGCGCAAGGCCGAAAAGGTGATCATGGACATCGCGCTCAAGGAGCTCAAGAAGCGCGTCGAGGGCTGACGCGCCTTGCGGGTGGTGTTGTTCGCGGGCAGCGGCGGGGTCGGCCGGACCACCGCCGCGGCGGCGACCGCGGTGCTGGTCGCGCGGTCGGCCAAGGTGCTGCTGGTCTCGTCCGGCGGCCTTGGCGTACCGGCCGGGCCGGACCCGGTCCCGGTCGGCGAGCTGTCCGTGCTGCACGTCGACGCGCGCGCGGCCTTCGAGCGGCGCTGGCCGGCCGCGAACCTCGCGCTGCCGCCGGGCGCGGCCGAGCTCGTCACGCTGCTCGAGGCGCGCGACCGGGCGGCCAGCGGGAACTGGGACGCGGTGCTCATCGACGGCCCGCCGCTGCACGGGCTGCTCGCGCTCGGCTCGCTGCCCGGCACGGTGGAGCAGGTGTGGCCCGAGCACACGCGGATCGTTCATCGGTCTGCCTTCACCGACGTGGTCGGATCGGTGCAGTCCGCGCTGGCGTCGGTGACCGAACTGCTGGGGCGGGCGTCGGTGCGGCTGGTGGTCGGCCCGTCGGCGGACGGCGTCGCCTCGTTCCGGCGGGCGATGACCGCGCTGAGCCTGCACGGGTACGCCGTCGACTCGGTGATCGCCAACCGGCTGCTGCCGGAGTCGGCCGGGGACTCTGCCTGGGCCCGGTCGGTGCGCGCGGCCCAGGAGGCGGCGCTCGCCGAGCTCGCCCGGCTCGCCGCCGACCCGGGCGCCGAGAAGGCGCCGGGTGCTGGGGGGTCGGGTGCCGGGGCGTCGGGTGCCGGGGGGTCGGGTGCCGGGGGGTCGGGTGCCGGGGGGTCGGGTGCCGGGGCGTCGGGTGCCGGGGGGTCGGGTGCCGGGGTCGCGGTGCGGCGGGCGCCGTGGCTGGCGGCCGAACCGGCCGGCGAGGAGGCGCTGCTCGGGCTGGGCTCGGCGATCTACCGCGCCGACGACCCGCTCGCACCCGGCCCGGCCGCGCCCGTGCCGGTGCTGTCCCGGTCCGGGCCGGAGTACGAGCTGAGCGTGCCGGCGCCGTACGTGCGGCGGTCGGACGTGCGGCTGGCCCGGTCCGGCGACGAGCTGCTGCTGACCGTCGGCGACCAGCTGCGCCGGCTGGCGCTGCCCTCGGTGCTGCGCCGCTGCGTCGCGGTCGGCGCATCGGCCGGGGACGGCGCGGTCCGGGTCCGGTTCCGCCCCGACCCCGCGCTCTGGCCCCGGGAGATGCCCCGATGACCGGGCCGGATCAGGCCGGCGACGCCGGCGACGCCGGCGACGTCGGCGCGGAGGCGCGGGCGCTCGTCCAGGCCGCGCGCGACTGGGTGGCGCGGACCGTGCCGGAGTCGCCGGCGGCCGAGTGCCAGTGGTGCCCGGTCTGCCGCACCGTCGCCGCGCTCCGCGACCCCGACGTGGCCGACCGGGTCGCCGGCGCGGTCGCGGCCGCCGCCGGCACGCTCGCCTCGGTGCTGGACTCGTTCACCCGCCCGGCCCCACCGGCCCCGCCCGCGTCCCCGCCCCCGGCCGTCCACGACATCCCGCTGGACGACGACCCGTGAGCCTCGCGATCGGGGTCGACATCGGCGGGACCAAGGTCGCCGCGGGAGTGGTGGACGAGGAGGGCGGGGTGCTGGCGCTGGTGCGCCGGCCCACGCCGGGCGACGTCGCCGGGACCGAGGACGCGATCGCGGGCTGCGTCGCCGAGCTGGCCGAGCGGTACGACGTCGTCGCTGTCGGCATCGGCGCCGCCGGCTGGATCGCCAACGACCGGGCCACCGTGCTGTTCTCGCCCCACCTGGCCTGGCGGGACGAGCCGCTCAAGGAGGCGCTGCTCGGCCGGATCGGGCTGCCGGTCACGGTGGAGAACGACGCGAACGCCGCGGCCTGGGCGGAGTACCGGTTCGGCGCCGCGCGGGGGGAGCGGGTCGTCTGCATCGTCACGCTCGGCACCGGGATCGGCGGCGGGCTGGTCGTGTCCGGCACGCTCTACCGCGGGGCGAACGGGCTCGCGGCCGAGTGGGGGCACATGCAGGTCGTGCCGGACGGGCGGCGCTGCGCCTGCGGCAACCGCGGCTGCTGGGAGCAGTACGCGTCGGGCACCGCGCTGGCCCGGGACGCCCGCGAGCTGGCCGAGGTCTCACCGGTCGCCGCGCACCGGCTGCTCGAGCTGGCCGGCGGCGACCCGGCCGCGCTGAGCGGGACCCTGGTGACGATGGCGGCCCGGGAGGGCGACCCGGCGGCGGTGGAGATCTTCACCGCGATGGGGCGCTGGCTCGGCCGCGGCATCGCCTCCCTGGCCGCGGCGCTCGACCAGAGCGTGACGGTGATCGGCGGCGGCGTGTCCGAGGCGGGCGAGCTGCTGCTGCGCCCGGCCCAGGAGGAGTTCGCGGCGTCGCTGACCGGGCGGGGCTTCCGCCCGCTGGCGCCGATCCGGCTGGCCGCCCTCGGGCCCGACGCCGGCCTCGTCGGCGCCGCCGACCTCGCCCGCCGCCGGGTATAGCCCCACTGGAAGCGGCCCTCGTCCCCGGTTCGGACTCCAATGGGCGGCTGCCCGGGACCGTCCGCGAACGGGACCGGCCCGGTCTAGCGCTCGACGACGGTCATCTCGATGACGTAGGTCTCGGGGTCGTAGACGTGGCTGCCGAGCTCGACGGCACGCCCGGAGCCGTCGTAGGTGACCCGCTCCATGGTCAGCAGCGGCGCGCCCTTGCGCACGGTGAGCAGCCGGGCCTCGGCCGCGGTCGCCCGGCGGGCGCCGATCCGCTGGGTCGCGATCCGCAGGTGCACGCCGGTGCCGCGCATCAGCTCGTACAGCCCGCGGCCCTCCAGGGCCTCCGCGGTCAGCACCGGCGCGAGGTCGGCCGGCAGCCAGTTGCGCAGCACGGCCAGCGGCTCGCCCCGGGCGGTGCGCACCCGTCGCAGGTGCAGCACCTGGGTGCCGACCGGGACGCCGAGCCGCTCGGCCACCGGGGCCGGCGCCGGCACCAGCTCGCGGTCCAGGACCTGCGTGGCCGGTTTCTGGTCGGAGCGGGCCAGGTCGTCGAACAGGCTGGTGAGGTCCATCGGCCGCTTCACCGGCCCGTGCACCACCTGCGTGCCGATGCCGCGCCGGCGGACCAGCAGGCCCTTGTCGACCAGCTCCTGGATGGCCCGGCGCATCGTCGGCCGGGACAGCCCCCACCGGTCGGCGAGGCTGATCTCGTTCTCCAGCCGGTCGCCGGGGGCGAGCTGACCGGCCTCGATCGCGGCCTGGATCTGCCGCGACACCTGGAAGTAGAGCGGCACCGGGCTCGACCGGTCCAGGTCCACCGTGAGATCGGTCATCGGATCCCCCTTGGCACCTCGGAAGACTACCGCACGTTCGCTAGTACGTCCTTATGTCTTGACATTCTGCCTAATCCTTGACAAGCGCTCGTTACATGGGCGACGCTCCCCGGCAACGAGCCGGCGCCGAGCTCCGGGGAGGTGCTCGTGGATCCCCGTTACGACGTGGTCACCGTCGGCCGGGCCGGGGTGGACATCTACCCGATGCAGGTCGGCGTCGGCCTCGAGGACGTCGACACGTTCGGCAAGTTCCTCGGCGGGACCGCGGCCAACGTCGCCGTGGCCGCGGCCCGGCACGGGCTGCGCGCGGCGCTGGTCTCCCGCACCGGCGACGATCCGTTCGGCCGGTTCGTCCACGCGGCGTTGCGGGACCTCGGCGTCGACGACCGGTACGTCACGCCGGTCGCCGACCTGCCGACGCCGGTGACGTTCTGCGAGATCTTCCCGCCGGACGACTTCCCGCTCTACTTCTACCGCCGGCCGGCGGCCCCGGACATGCAGCTGACCGCCGAGTCGCTGCCGGCCGGGCTGGTCGGCGGGGCCCGGCTGCTCTGGACGATCGGCTCGGCGCTGTCGGAGGAACCGAGCCGCTCGGCGATGCACTCGGCGTACGCGGCCCGCGGGCGGGCGCCGCTGACCGTGCTCGACCTCGACTACCGGCCGATGTTCTGGCCCGATCGGACGCTCGCGACCGAGCAACTGGCGGCCGCGCTCGAGCACGTCACGGTGGCGGTCGGCAACCTCGACGAGTGCTACACCGCGGTCGGCGAGCGGGACCCGCACCGGGCCGCCGCCGCGCTGCTGGAGCGCGGCCTCGACCTCGCGGTCGTCAAGCAGGGCCCGCGCGGCGTGCTCGCCGCGACCCGGGACGAGGTCGTCGAGGTGCCGCCGATCCCGGTCGAGGTCGTCAACGGGCTCGGCGCCGGTGACGCGTTCGGCGGCGGGCTGTGCCTCGGGCTGCTGAGCGGGTGGCCGCTGGCCGACACGGTCCGGTTCGCCAACGCGGCCGGGGCGATCGTCGCCTCCCGGCTGGAGTGCTCGACGGCGATGCCCACGACCGCGGAGGTAGCGGGTGCGGTGGCCGACGCCGCGCGAGGGGAGACCGTCGGTGCCTGAGGCGACTGTCGACCTGGCGGCGGTCCGCGAGGTCCGCGCGCGCCGCCCGGAGGCGGTCCGGCAGGCGGCGGCGGCCCGGCGCCGGCGCCCGCTGCTCGACGGCGGCGGCCGGCTGCTGCTCATCGCCGCCGACCATCCGGCCCGCGGCGCGCTCGGGGTCAGGGACGCCCCCGCGGCGATGGCCGACCGGGTCGAGCTGCTCGAGCGGCTGGTGCTGGCGCTGTCCCGGCCCGGGGTCGACGGGGTGCTCGGTACCGCGGACGTGCTGGAGGACCTGCTCCTGCTCGGGGCGCTCGAGGGCAAGGTCGTGATCGGCTCGATGAACCGCGGCGGGCTGGCCGGCGCGAGCTTCGAGCTGGACGACCGGTTCACCGGTTACGACGTCGACACGATCGCCCGCCACGGCCTGGACGGCGGCAAGATGCTCTGCCGCATCGACCTGGCCGACCGGGGCACGGTGTCCACTTTGGAGAGTTGTGCCCGGGCGGTCACGGGGCTGGCCGGTCACGACCTGATGGCGATGGTGGAGCCGTTCGTGTCCCGCCGGGCCGACGGGCGGGTCCGCAACGACCTGTCGACCGAGGCCGTGGTCACCTCGGTCGCCATCGCCGCCGGGCTCGGCGCGACCAGCGCGTACACGTGGCTGAAGCTGCCGGTGGTCCCGGGGATGGACGCGGTGATGGCGGCCACCACGCTGCCCACGCTGCTGCTCGGCGGCGACCCGGACGGCGCGCCCGACCAGACCTACGCCGAGTGGGAGAAGGCGCTCGCCCTTCCGGGCGTGCGCGGTCTGGTCGTCGGCCGGACCATGCTCTACCCGCAGGACGGCGACGTGGCGGCCGCCGTCGACGCCGCCGCCGGCCTCGTGCACCCGGCCGGGGAGGCGCCGTGAGCCTGCACCGTCCGAACGGGACGCTCGCCCGGGACGGGTGGGCCTGCGTCGTCGACCCGGCCGAGGCCGGCTGGGACTATTCGGGGCTGCGCGTCCTGGAGCTGGCGCCGGCCGGCGAGCGGACCTTCGAGACCGGACCGGACGAGATGCTCGTGCTGCCGCTGGCCGGCGGCGGCACGGTGTCGTGCGCGGGCCGGACCGCGACGCTGGACGGCCGGCCGTCCGTCCTCAGTGGACCGACCGACTTCGCCTACCTGCCGGTCGGCTCGACGGTCACGGTGTCGAGCGTGCACGGCGGCCGGTTCGCGTTGCCCGCGGCCCGGGCGTCGCGGCGGCTCGAGTTCCGGGTGCAGCCGGCGGCCAGGGTCCCGGTCGAGCTGCGCGGTGCCGGCTCGTGCTCGCGGCAGGTGAACAACTTCTGCACCCCGGAGGCGTTCGAGGCCGACAAGCTCATCGCCTGCGAGGTGCTGACCCCGGCCGGCAACTGGTCGTCCTACCCGCCGCACAAGCACGACGAGGACCGCCCCGGCGAGTCGGTGCTGGAGGAGATCTACTACTTCGAGCTCGAGCCGACCGGGCGACCCGCGGGGTCCGGAGTCCCCGGCGGGTTGGCGTACCAGCGGGTGTACGGGAGCTCGTCGGTGCTGGCCGAGGTCGGCACCGGCGACGTGGTGCTGATCCCGAGCGGCTGGCACGGCCCGACGATGGCCGCGCCCGGCTACGACCTGTACTACCTCAACGTGATGGCCGGCCCGGCCGCCGAGCGGGCCTGGCTGATCTGCGACGACCCCGCGCACGCCTGGGTCCGCGACACCTGGGCCGACCAGTCGGTCGACCCGCGGCTGCCGTTCGGGAGGACGTCATGAGGCTCACGGTCGGGCAGGCCACCGTCCGCTTCCTCGCCGCCCAGCGCACCGAGCGGGACGGCGTCCGGCAGCAGCTGTTCGCCGGCTGCTTCGGCATCTTCGGGCACGGCAACGTGGCCGGGATCGGCCAGGCGCTGCTGGAGGCCGAGCTTCACACCCCCGGCTCGTTGCCGTACGTGACCGCCCGCAACGAGCAGGGCATGGTGCACGCCGCCGCCGGCTACGCCCGGATGCGCAACCGGCTGTCCACCTGGGCCTGCACGGCCTCGATCGGCCCCGGCTCGTCGAACATGCTCACCGGCGCGGCGCTGGCCACGGTCAACCGGCTGCCGGTGCTGCTGCTGCCGTCGGACGTGTTCGCCACCCGGGTCTCCGGACCGGTGCTGCAGGAGCTGGAGACGCCGGCCGGCTGCGACGTCACGGTCAACGACGCCTTCCGCCCGCTGTCCCGGTTCTTCGACCGGGTGTGGCGGCCCGAGCAGCTCCCGGCGGCGCTGCTCGGCGCCATGCGGGTGCTCACCGACCCGGCCGAGACCGGCGCGGCCACGATCGCACTGCCGCAGGACGTCCAGGCACAGGCGCACGACTGGCCCGAGCAGCTGTTCGCCGAGCGGGTGTGGCACGTGCCCCGGCCGGTGCCGGAGCCGGCCGCGCTCGGCCGCGCGGTCGAGGCGATCCGCTCGGGCCGCCGGCCGCTGCTGGTCGCCGGCGGCGGGGTGATCTACAGCGAGGCGACGGCGGCGCTGCGGGCGTTCGCCGAGGCGACCGGCGTCCCGGTGGCCGAGACCCAGGCCGGCAAGGGCTCGCTGCCCTACGACCACCCGCTGTCGGTCGGCGCCGTCGGCAGCACTGGCACGACCGCGGCCAACCGGCTGGCGGCCGAGGCGGACGTGGTGATCGGCGTCGGCACCCGGTGGAGCGACTTCACCACCGCGTCCCGCACCGCGTTCGCCGCCGCCGGCGTCACGTTCGTCAACGTCAACGTGGCCGCGGTGGACGGCGCCAAGCTCGCCGGCCTCGCCGTGGTCGCCGACGCCCGCGCCGCCCTCGAGGCGCTGACCGGCGCGCTGGCCGGCTGGTCCGTCCCGAGTGGACACCGGCAGCGGGCCACCGCCCTCGCCGCCGAGTGGGACGCGACCGTGCAGCATGCGTACGACCTCGGGCACGCGCCGCTGCCGGCGCAGTCCGAGGTGATCGGCGCGGTGAACGCCGGCACCGGCGCCCGGGACGTGGTGATCTGCGCGGCCGGCTCGATGCCGGGCGACCTGCACAAGCTGTGGCGCACCCGGGACCCCAAGGGCTACCACGTCGAGTACGGCTACTCCTGCATGGGCTACGAGATCGCCGGCGGACTCGGCGTCGCGATGGCGATCCGGGACTCCGGCGAGACCGACCGGCGCGCGGTCGTCATGGTCGGCGACGGGTCCTACCTGATGATGGCGCAGGAGCTGGTCACCGCCGTGCAGGAGGGCCTCGACCTGCTCGTGGTGCTGGTGCAGAACCACGGCTTCGCCTCGATCGGCGAGCTGTCGGAGAGCCTCGGGTCGCAGCGGTTCGGCACCCGCTACCGGTCGCGGGACCCCGGCAGCGGGCGGCTCGAGGGCGACCTGCTGCCGGTCGACCTGGCCGCCAATGCGCAGAGCCTCGGCGTGCGGGTGTTGCGGGCGGCCGGGATCGACGACTTCCGGACCAAGCTGGCCGAGGCCCGCGCCCACACCGGCGGCCCGGTGCTGGTCCACGTGGAGACCGACCCGTTGGTGCCGGCGCCGTCGAGCGAGTCGTGGTGGGACGTGCCGGTGGCCGAGGTCTCCCGGCTGGAGTCCACCAGGCAGGCCCGCAAGTCGTACGAGGCCGCGAAGGCCGGCCAGCATCCCTACCTGGAACCGCGAGGCTGAGCTATGAGGACGATCGAGCACTGGATCGGCGGCGTGAGCACGGCCGGGGCCGGCATCAGACGCGGGCCGGTGTGGAACCCGGCCACCGGCGCGCAGCAGGCCGAGGTGGTGCTGGCCGAGCCGTCCGATGTGGACGCCGCGGTCGTCGCCGCGGCGGCCGCGTACGGCGAGTGGTCGCAGACCTCGCTGTCCGGGCGCACCAAGGTGCTGTTCGCCTTCCGGGAGCTGGTCAACGCGCGCATCGGCGAGCTGGCCGAGATCGTCTCCGACGAGCACGGGAAGGTGGTCTCGGACGCCCGCGGCGAGGTGCAGCGCGGCCTCGAGGTGGTCGAGTTCGCCTGCGGGCTGCCGACCCTGCTCAAGGGCGACTACTCCGACCAGGTGTCCACCGGCGTCGACCTCTACTCGATCCGCGAGCCGCTCGGCGTCTGCGCCGGGATCACCCCGTTCAACTTCCCGATCATGGTGCCGATGTGGATGCACCCGGTCGCGATCGCCTGTGGCAACACGTTCGTGCTCAAGCCCAGCGAGCGCGACCCGTCGGTGTCCGGGTTCGTCGCCCGGCTCTGGCAGGAGGCCGGCCTGCCGGACGGCGTGTTCAACGTCGTGCACGGCGACAAGGTCGCGGTGGACGCGATCCTCGACCATCCCGGCGTCGCCGCCGTGTCGTTCGTCGGCTCCACCCCGATCGCCCGCTACCTCCACCAGCGGGCCGGCGCCACCGGCAAGCGGGTGCAGGCCCTCGGCGGGGCGAAGAACCACGCGATCGTGCTGCCCGACGCGGACCTCGACTTCGCCTCCGCCCACCTGGTCGCGTCGGCCTTCGGGTCGGCCGGCGAGCGGTGCATGGCGGTCTCGGCCACGGTCGCGGTCGGCGCGGCCGCGGACGCGCTGGTCGACGTGGTCAGCGAGAAGGCCCGCAAGGTCGCCGTCGGCGCCGGCCGGGACCCGGCCAGCGAGATGGGCCCGGTCGTCACCGCGGCGGCCAAGGAGCGGATCGAGGGCCTCATCGGGTCCGGCCAGCGGCAGGGCGCCAGGATCGCGGTCGACGGCCGCGGCCTCGTCGTGCCGGGCCACGAGGACGGCTTCTTCGTCGGCCCGACCGTGATCGACGCGGTCACCCCGGAGATGGACGTCTACCGGGAGGAGATCTTCGGCCCGGTCCTGTCGGTGCTGCGGGCCGATTCCGTGGACGACGCGATCGCGCTGGTCAACGCCAACCCGTACGGCAACGGCACCGCGGTGTTCACCAACTCCGGGGAGGCGGCGCGCCGGTTCGTGCGGGGCGTGCACGTCGGGATGGTGGGGGTGAACGTGCCGATCCCGGTGCCGATGGCCTACTACTCGTTCGGCGGCTGGAAGGATTCGCTGTTCGGGGACAAGCATGTGCACGGTCCCGAGGGTGTGTCCTTCTACACCAGGGCGAAGGTCGTCACCGCCCGCTGGCCGCACGTCGAGCACGACTCGGAGGCCAGCTACCACTTCCCGACCGCCACCTGACCCACCGATCGAGGAGACTTCGATGAGGAAGAGACTGCTCCCGGCCCTGCTCGTCATCCCGCTGGCCGTGCTGGTGGGCTGCTCGAAGACGGAGAACAACGCGCCGGCCGCCAGCGACCAGGGCGGCGGCAGCGGCGGTTACGGCTACAAGATCGGCGTCGTCACCCACGGTGCGTCGGGCGATGCGTTCTGGAGCGTGGTCAAGGCCGGTGCCGAGAAGGCCGGCAAGGACATGGGCGACCAGGTGAGCTACCAGAGCGATGGCGACCCGCAGAGGCAGTCCCAGCTCATCGACGCCGCGGTCAACCAGAAGGTCGACGGGCTCGTCGTGTCGATGGCCAACCCGGACGCACTCAAGGCCTCGATCCAGAAGGCCGTCTCCGCGGGCATCCCGGTCATCACGATCAACTCCGGCCAGGACCAGTCGGCCGCGTTCGGCGCGCTGACCCACGTCGGCCAGGACGAGACGGTCGCCGGCCAGGGCGCCGGGGCGAAGCTCAAGACCGAGGGCGTCACCAAGCTGCTCTGCGTCGTCCACGAGGCCGGCAACGTCGGGCTCGAGCAGCGCTGCTCCGGCGCGCGCCAGGGCCTCGGCGGGACCGTGGAGAACCTCCAGGTGAACGGGCAGGACCTGCAGTCGGCGCAGGCCACGATCAAGGCCAAGCTCCAGTCGGACAAGTCCATCAACGGCGTGCTCACCCTCAACCCTGGCGTCGCCGCGGTCGCGGTCACCGCGGTCTCCGGGTCCGGCTCCAGCGCCAAGCTCGCCACCTTCGACCTCAACCCCGAGGTCGTCTCGGCGATCAACAGCGGCAAGATCCTCTTCGCCGTCGACCAGCAGCAGTACGAGCAGGGCTACCTGCCGGTGGTCATGCTGACGCTCTACAAGTCCAACGCGAACACGGTCGGCGGCGGCCGCCCGGTGCTCACCGGTCCCGGCTTCGTCACGAAGGAGAACGCCGCCAAGGTCGCCGACCTGGCCAAGGCCGGCACCCGCTGAGCAGCGCGGGGCGGGGCCGGTCGCGGCCCCGCCCCGGCGAGGAGGGGATCGATGACCGCACTCGGCGCCGAGGCGCCCATCGACGAACGGATCGCGAGGATCGGCGTGCTCCGGCGGCTGCTGCTCAAGCCGGAGCTGGGCGCGCTCATCGGCGCGGTGATCGTGTTCGTGTTCTTCGCCGCGCTCTCGGACGTGTTCCGCAGCGGCGCCGGCGTGGCCAACTGGCTCGACCCGGCCTCGACCATCGGCATCATGGCGGTGGCGGTGGCTCTGCTGATGATCGGCGGCGAGTTCGACCTGTCCGCGGGCGTGATGACCGGCACGGCCGGGCTGACCACCGGCCTGCTCGCCACGTACTACGGCTGGAACCTGTGGGCGGCGATCGTCGCCTCGCTGCTGCTCGCCCTCGCGGTCGGCTTCCTCAACGGCTACCTGGTCGTCCGGACCGGACTGCCCAGCTTCATCATCACCCTCGGCAGCTACCTCATGCTGCAGGGGCTCAACCTCGGCGTCACCAAGGTCGTCACCGACACCGTCCAGGTCGGTGCGATCGAGCAGACCACCGGGTACGGCGCGGCGAAGCGGATCTTCGCCAGCACCGTCTCGATCGGCGGAGTCTCGTTCCAGATCGCGATCCTCTGGTGGTTGCTGATCACCGCGGTCGGGTCGTGGGTGCTGCTGCGGACCCGGTTCGGCAACTGGACGTTCGCCGTCGGCGGCGACAGCCCGGCCGCCCGCAACGTCGGCGTGCCCGCCCGGCGCACGAAGATCGTGCTGTTCATGACCGTCTCGGCGGCGGCCTGGTTCGTCGGCACGATCAACGCGGTCCGGCTCACCTCGGTGCAGGCCAACTCCGGCATCGGGCAGGAGCTGACGTACATCGTCGCCGCGGTGATCGGCGGCTGCCTGCTCACGGGCGGATACGGCTCGGTGATCGGCGCATCGCTGGGCGCGCTGATCTTCGGCATGACCTCGCAGGGCATCGTCTATGCCGGCTGGGACGCCGACTGGTTCCGGTTCTTCCTCGGCGCGATGCTGCTGCTCGCCGTGCTGGCCAACCAGTTCGTCCGGCGCTACGCCGAGCAGACCCGGAGGTGAGGCGGATGACCGCAACGACGCCCGCCGCGGCCGACACCCGGTTCACCGTCGGCGCGCCCCTTCTCGACGTGCGCGGCATCTCCAAGTTCTTCGGCAGCGTGATCTCGCTCAGGGACATCTCGACAACCGTCCGGGCCGGCGAGGTGACCTGCGTGCTCGGCGACAACGGCGCCGGCAAGTCCACGCTGATCAAGATCCTTTCCGGGGTGTTCGCTGCGGACGAGGGCGAGCTGGTCATGAACGGCCAGCCGGTCTCGTTCGGCACGCCCCGACAGGCGCTGGACGCAGGTATCGCCACCGTGTTCCAGGACCTGGCGATGATCCCGCTGATGGCGATCTGGCGGAACTTCTTCCTGGGATCCGAGCCGACCAAGGGCTGGGGGCCGTTCAAGCGGTTCGACCGGGAGACGGCCAAGCGGGTGACCCGTCAGGAGATGGCCGAGATGGGCATCGACATCCGCGACCCGGACCAGCCGGTCGGCACGCTGTCCGGCGGCGAGCGGCAGTCGGTGGCGATCGCGCGCGCCGTCCACTTCGGAGCCAAGCTGCTCATCCTGGACGAGCCGACCTCGGCGCTCGGGGTGAGGCAGGCCGGGGTCGTGCTGCGCTACATCGTGCAGGCCCGCGACCGCGGGCTCGGGGTCGTCTTCATCACCCACAACCCGCACCATGCGTACCCGGTGGGGGACCGGTTCCTCCTGCTCAAGCGCGGCCGCAGCCTTGGTGACTTCGCCAAGTCGGAGATCAGCCTGGCCGAGCTGACCCGCCTGATGGCCGGCGGCGCCGAGCTCGAGGCGCTCAGCCACGAGCTGGAGCGCGGCGGCGACGCGGCGGCCGCCGCGGCCCGGGAGATGGGCGCCGAGGCGGAGGAGAGATCGTGAGCCTGCGGCTGGGCAGCTGCCCCGACTCCTGGGGTGTCTGGTACGCCGACGACCCGCGCCAGCCGCCGTGGCAGCGGTTCCTCGACGAGCTGGGCGAGGTCGGGTACGAATGGCTGGAGCTCGGCCCGTACGGCTACCTGCCGACCGACCCTGCTCGGCTTGCCGACGAGCTCGGCCGGCGGCGGCTGCGGGTCGCCGGCGGCAGCATGCACGGCGAGAGCGGGTTGCACCGGGCGTCCGACTGGCCGGCGATCGTGGCCAAGACTCGCGCGGTCGCCGCGCTCACCGCGGCCGTCGGCGGCGAGCACCTCGTATTCGTGCCGGTGCCGGGCTACCGGGACGACGCGACCGGCGGGTACACCGAGCCGGCCGAGCTGGCCGCCGACCAGTGGCGGACGATGGTCCGCGCCGCGGACGAGCTGGGCCGGATCGTGCTGTCCGAGCACGGCGTGCGGCTGCAGTTCCACCCGCACGCGGACAGCCACGTGGAGACCCTGGAGCAGGTCGAGCGGTTCCTGGCCGACACCGACCCGCGCTACGTCAACCTGTGCCTCGACACCGGCCACGTCGCGTACCGGCGGGGGGACAGCGTCGAGCTGATCCGCCGCCATCCCGACCGGATCGGCTACGTGCACGTCAAGCAGATGGACCCGGCGGTGGTGGCAAGGGCCGCGGAAGACGACCTCGCGTTCGGGCAGGCGGTGGCGATCGGGGCGAGCTGCGAGCCGCCCGCGGGCGAACCCGACCTGACCGCGGTGGCCGCGGCGCTGGCCGGGCGCGACCTGTTCGTGGTGGTCGAGCAGGATCTGTACCCGGTCGCGTTCGACGTGCCCCTGCCGATCGCCCGGCGGACCAGGGACTACCTGCGCGGCATCGGGCTGGCCTCGTGACCGTGCGGGTAGGGGTGATCGGCGTCGGCATGATCGGCGCCGACCACGTCCGTCGCGTTCGGACGGTGGTGTCCGGCGGCGAGGTCGTCGCGGTGTCCGATGTGGACCCGGTGCGGGCGGCCGCGGTCGCCGGCGGCGCGACCGTGCACCTGACCGGCGCCGACCTGGTGGGCGACGACGCGGTCGACGCGGTGCTGGTCGCCTCCTCGGGACCGACGCACGCCGAGTACGTGTTGGCCTGCCTGGCCGCCGGCAAGCCGGTGTTCTGCGAGAAGCCGCTGGCGACGACCCAGGAGGACTGCCGGACGATCCTCGCCGCCGAGGCGGCCGCCGGACGGCGGCTCGTCCAGGTCGGCTTCATGCGCCGGTACGACGCCGCGTACCGGGCGATGAAGGCCGTGCTCGACGGGGGCGCGATCGGGCCCCCGACGCTGTTCCATTCGGTGCACCGCAACGCCTCCGTGCCGGCCCACTACACCGCGGACATGGCGATCACCGACACCGCGGTGCACGATATCGATCTGAGCAGGTGGTTGCTCGATGACGAGATCACCGCGGTGCGGGTGCTGCGCGGCCGGCGCAGCAGCCGGGCCCGGAGGGGACTGACCGACCCGCTGCTGCTGGTGCTGGAGACCGCCGGCGGCGTGCTGGTCGACGTAGAGATCGCGGTGACGATCGGCTACGGCTACGACATCCGTGGCGAGGTCGTGGGCGAGACCGGCACGGTCGAACTCGCCGCCGGCGGCGACGTCGTCGTGCGGTCGGCCGGCCGGCACGCCAGCATGGTGCCGGGCGACTGGGCCGAGCGGTTCCGGGCCGCCTACGACACGGAGCTGGCCGAGTGGCTGACGGCGGCCGCCGCCGGCACCGCGACCGGACCGTCCGCGTGGGACGGTTACGCGGCCACCGCGGTCGCCGACTCCGGCACGGCCGCGCTGCGGACCGGCGAGCGGGTGTCGGTCGAGCTGGCCCCGCGCCCGCCGCTGTACGGGAGTCGGTAGTGGAGCGGCTGCGGGTGGGGCTGGCCGGGCTGGGGCGGATGGGCCGGATCCATGCCGCGAACCTGGCCTGGCGCTGCCCGTCGGCCGAGCTGGCCGCGGTCACCGACGCCGACGCCGACGCGGCCGGGCGGGCCGGCGCCGAGCTCGGCGTCCCGGTCGTGCCGGACTTCGACGCCCTGCTGTCCACTGTGGACGCCGTCGTGGTCGCGACGCCGACCGGGACGCACGCCGAGCTGGTCACCAGGGCCGCCCGGGCGGGCCGGGCGGTGTTCTGCGAGAAGCCGGTCTCGCTCGACCGACCGGCCACAGTGGACACTCTCGCCGCGGTGGGGTCGGCCGGCGTCCCGTTCCAGGTCGGCTTCCACCGCCGGTTCGACCCGGACTGGGCCGCCGCGACCGCGCGGATCAGGGCCGGCGAGCTGGGCGAGGTCTACCTGTTCCGCACCTCGCTACGGGACATGCGCTCGCCCGACCCCGCGTTCCTCGCCTCCTCCGGCGGGTTCTTCGTCGACGTGACGATCCACGATCTCGACACCGCGCGCTGGATGGTCGGCGAGGTGGTCGAGGTGACCGCGACCGGCGCGGCGCTGTCCGACCCGCGGTTCGCCGATCTCGCCGACATCGACACCGCGCTGGTCACGCTGCGGTTCGCGTCCGGGGCGCTGGGCGTGATCGACAACAGCCGGAGCGCCGGCTACGGCTACGAGTGCTCGACCGAGGTGGTCGGCTCGGCCGCGACCGTCCGGGTCGAGAACCCGCCGCCGCGGCACTACCGCTGGCTCACCCCGGGCTCGGACGCGCGCGGGATCCCGCGGGACTTCCAGGAGCGCTTCCCGGAGGCGTACCGGGCCGAGCTGGAGGGCTTCGCCCGGTCCGTGCTCACCGGCGCCCCGGTGGCGGTCGGCGGCGCGGACGCGATGGCCGCGTACGACCTCGCGGTGGCGGCCGACCGGTCCTGGCGGACCGGGTTGCCGGTCCGGGTGAACGACCGCGACTGACCGATCGGTCGGTATATCCTCGCGCTCCTGGGCCCGAGGAGGTGCGCGGTGCGGGTGGTGGTCGCCCTGGGCGGTAACGCGTTGAGCCCGGCCGGCGGGACCGGGTCGGTGGCCGAGCTGCGGACCGCGCTCGCCGCCGCCGCGGTGCCGCTGGCCGAGCTGGTCGGCGCCGGGTCCGCGCTGGTGCTCACCCACGGCAACGGGCCGCAGATCGGCCAGCTGCTGCTCCAGCAGGAGGCGGCCGCGCTCGAGGTGCCGCCGATGCCGATGGACGTGTGCGGAGCCGCCACCCAGGGGCAGCTCGGCTACCTGATCGCCGAGGCGCTCGGTGCCGCGCTGCGCCGGCGCGGGCTGCGCCAGCAGGTGCTGCCGCTGGTGACCCAGGTGATCGTGGACCCGGCCGACCCGGCCTTCGCGACGCCGACCAAGCCGGTCGGCCCCACGTACGACGCCGCGGTCGCGCGGGCGCTGGCCGCCGGGTCCGGGAACGCGTACGGCGAGGTGCGGCCGGGGCGGTGGCGCCGGATCGTGCCCTCGCCGCAGCCGGCCGGGTTCGTCGAGGCCGAGCCGATCCGGCTGCTGGCCGGCTCCGGGCACGTGCTGGTCGCCGCGGGCGGCGGCGGGGTGCCGGTCGTGCCGGAGCCCGGCGGCGGCTTCCGCGGGGTCGAGGCCGTGGTGGACAAGGACCGGACCGCGGCCGCGCTCGGGCTGCTCGTCGGCGCCGAGGTGCTGGCGATCCTCACCGAGGTGCCGCAGGTGCAGCTCGGCTGGGGCGGGCCGGACGCGCGGCCGATCGCGAAGCTGTCGGTGTCCGAGGCACGCGGGCTGCTCGCCGCGGGGGAGTTCCCGGCCGGGTCGATGGGGCCGAAGATCGAGGCCTGCTGCGACTTCGTCGCCGGCGGCGGGTCGCGGGCGGTCATCGGCGCGCTCGACCAGGCGACCGACGTCGTCCTCGGCACCGCCGGCACCACGGTCGTCGCCGGCTGAGGGCCGCCGACGGCCCGATGGACGCGCCTGCCGCCGGCCCTCGCGACCATCCTCGCCGTACCTGTGGACCGACGGCGTCGCTTCGGTGCTGGTCGTCCTGTCGCTCCGGCCGGTGATCCTCGTCGGCGGCTGGCCTCCCGGGTGTGCCCGCGGCGGTCCCGGGCTCAGGGGCGCCAGTCGGGGCTGGCCAGGACGGTGGCCTGGCGGGGAAGACCTTCCGGGTGAGGACCCGGTGGACCTCCTCGTCGGCGTCGAGGCCGCCGGCTCGCCGACCGTCATCCCGGGCCCGCCGGCCAGCGCGGCGAACCGCTTGTTCCGCCGCGAGACCTCCGGGTGCCCGGCCCGGAACGCGACCCGGACCAGGACGACCGGCACGCCCGCCGCCTCGGCCCGCTCCTGCGCCGCCACGACCCGGTCCAGGTACGCCTCCGGCGCCGCGAACCGGTCCACGATCCCGTTCTGCACGTCCATGATCAACAGAGCCTGGGCCATGAACCGGATCCTCCTCCGGTACGGTCCGGCCCGATCAGGCGCCCTCGTGGCCCGGGACTCCGGGCGCCGCGCGCCGGCCGCCGTGTGGCCGCCGGTCAGGCGCCCCGGTAGTCGGGGAGGAGCTCGCGGGCGAGCTGCTCGAGGAAGAGCCCGGTGTCGGTGACGATGCCGATCGCCTGCGCGCTGCCCCGGTCGGCCAGCTTGGTGACCGTCGCCGGGTTGATGTCCACGCAGACCAGCGGCACCGAGGCGGGCAGGATGTTCCCCGTCGCGATCGAGTGCAGCATGGTCGCGACCATGACACAGAAGCCGACTCCGCCCAGCCGGGCCCGCATCGCCCGCTGACCTTCGATGACGTCGGTGTAGACGTCCGGCAGCGGACCGTCGTCCCGCACCGACCCGACCAGCACCATGTCCTTGCCGGCCTTGACCATCGCATGCATGACGCCGCCGGTCAGCACGCCCTGTTCGACCGCGGCGCCGATCGACCCGGCCGCCCGGATGCGGTTGATCGCGCGGATGTGGTGCTCGTGTCCGTGCGGAACCCCGGCTCCCCGGTTGAGGTCGACGCCGAGCGAGGTGCCGAACAGCGCCGCCTCGATGTCGTGCGTCGCCAGCGCGTTGCCGGCGAACAGCACGTC
This sequence comes from uncultured Actinomycetota bacterium, assembly GCA_963803135.1. Taxonomy (GTDB): domain Bacteria; phylum Actinomycetota; class Actinomycetes; order Mycobacteriales; family CADCTP01; genus CADCTP01. The sequence goes on from CAWDLH010000006.1 coordinate 181,975, forward strand.
CACGTAGCCGGCCCGGACCAGGGCGACCATCGCCGGCGCGGCGCCGGTGTGCACGATCGCCGGCCCGCCGACCCAGAGCACCTTCTCGCCGGCCGCCTTGACCTCGCGGATCCGCTCGGCGATGCGCCGGACCAGCAGCGCCTGCGGCTTCTCGCTCGACACGGTTGAGGCCATGAACCCGAAGGCCAGATCGTCGGCCAGCTCGTCCGGCACCGGCAGCGTGACCCGCACCCCGGTCGCCCCGCAGACCACCAGGTCGCCGGCGCGCACGTCGGCGACGGGGACGTTGTGCACGAGCCCGGCGCGCACCACGAGCCCGCAGTCCATCTCGGCCCGGTCCACCGGGTGCCAGCGGCCGTGCAGCCGCACCTCGGTGTGCAGGTTGGTGGTCGAGTAGAACTCGTCCGGGAACACCCCGTTCGCCGGCGCCGGCTGCAGGTCGGCGTCCACCGCGTTCACCGGGTTGACCCCGTGGATCTGCACCCGGTTGATGATGCGCTGCAGCGTGTCGGCGTCGTCGGCGCCGACCGCGATCCGCGCGTACGACTCGTCGTCGTGCTCGCGGCCGAGGTCGAGCCGGTCGACCTTGTAGTCCCCGCCGTACTCCAGCACGTCGTCGAGCACCCGGGCCAGGACGCCGGTGTCCATGAGGTGGCCGGTGATCTCGACGGTCTCGGTCAGCTTCACGGGCGGAGGGTAACGCCTGCTCAGACGACCGCGCCGTCGTCCGGGCCGTCCTCGTCGCGGGCCTCGCGCAGCCGCAGCACCAGCAGCACGCCGCCGGCCAGCACCGACAGCACTCCGAGGGTCAGCCCGGTGCGGTCGTCCATGCCGATCACCTGCGGCACGGCCATGAGCAGGATGCCCAGCAGCACCAGCAGCACGGCGAGCACGGTGTTGCGGGACAGGCGCGGGTACGGCGGGGGCGGCGGCGGCTCGAAGTGCTCGTCGCCGTCCAGGGTCGGCGGGCCGTCGATCCAGACGTCCTCCGCGTCGTCCCGGCCCGCCTCGTACCGGGCCTTGGCCTCGGCCGCCCGGTCCAGGTCCTGGCCGGACGGGAGCGGGTCGGCGTCGGCCGGTCCGCCGCGGGTCCGGCGCCGGCTCCGGCGGCCGGTGTCGAGGTCGCTCCAGGGGTCGACGATGAGGTCGTCGCGGTCCGGGCGCGGGCGGTCGCCGGCCGGCCCGTCCGGGCCGAGCCAGCCGCGCGGGTCGAGTGGGTCGGGCCGGTCGAGTGGGTCGGGCCGGTCGCGGCCGTCGGGGTCGAGGGGACCGCGCGGGTCGAGCGGGTCGCGCGCCTCGCGCGGGTCGAGAGGATCGGGCGAGCCGGCCCGGCCGGGGGAATCGCGCGGATCGGCCGGGTCGCGCGGATCGGCGTCGAGGAAGTCGGCCGGGTCGAGGGAGTCGCGGGGGTCCGGCGGATCGCGGCGGTCGCGCCGGTGCCGGCCGTCCGGGTCGCGTCCGGTCCGCGGATCGAGCGGGTTGCGCGGGTCGCGGCCGCGCTGAGTGCGCGCGTCGTGGCTGCCCGGGTCGCGCGGGTCGTGACCGTCCGTCTCGCGCCGGTCGTCGGTCCCGCGCCGGTCGTCCGTTCCGCGCCGGTCGTCCGTTCCGCGCCGGTCGTCCGTTCCGCGCCGGTCGTCGGTCCCGCGCCGGTCGTCCGTTCCGCGCCGGTCGTCCGTTCCGCGCCGGTCGTCGGTCCCGCGCCGGTCGCGGCTGTCCGGGTCGGTCCCGGGCTGGTCGAACCAGCCGGCGGCGTCCGGGTGGTCCGGATCGGGACCGGCACCGGGCAGGTGCGGCGCCCGGCCGCCGGTCGCCGGGGGCGCGTCGAAGCCGGCGATGATCTCCTGCCAGGCCCGCTCCTCGTCGGCGTCGGCCAGCCCGTGCGACGGCTCGTCGTCGGAGGACCCAGGCACCGGCCGCGGACCGTGCGGGGTCTCCGCGTCCACGATGATCCGGGCCTGCCGGCGCTGGTCCCGGTCGACCCAGAGCCGGTCGGTCGGCGGCGAGGGCAGCGACAGGGCCCGCGTGTAGGGCTCGACGTCCGCGGAGGGCTCGAGGTATGCCGGGACGCCGGCCGAGCCGAGCACGTCCAGCAGGTGCTCGCCGACCCGCGGGTCGACGTCGAGCAGCGGCACGAACGCGACCGCGTTCAGCCCGTTGTCGCGCCGCCCTCGCCGACCGTCGCCCGCCATCTCAGCCCGCGGCCGGAGCGGAGGTGTGGGCGCGGACGAACTCGAGGCTGCCGGCGAAGATCACCGGCGCGTCGTGGTCGAGGGTCGCCACGTGGTACGACTCCTCCAGGATCACCTCGGTGATCCCGGTGGAGCGGGCCCCTTCGCGCAGCAGCCGGCCGGACAGCGGCTCGACGACATGGTCCACCCGGCTGCGGTAGAGCAGCACCGGCGCGGTGAGCCGGTCGAGGTCGGCCACCACCAGCGGCCACAGCTTCGACAGCGAGTGCATCGCCCGCAGCGGGGTCCGCCCGTACGCCAGCTCGGTGACGCCCGGCTTGCGGATGTCGTCGCCGATCCCGGCAAGCGACGGGACCACCCGGTGCAGCAGCGGCAGCGCGTACTTCACGTCCTTGCGCTCGGTGCCGAGCGACGGGTTGACCAGCACCAGGCCGGCGACCTCGGCCGGGCGCCGCTCGGCCAGCCGCAGCGCCAAGGTGCCGCCCATGGACAGGCCCATCGCGAACACCAGGCGGCAGCGGCCGCGCAGCTCGTCGAACGCCCGCTCGACCTCCCCGTACCAGTCGGGCCAGCGGGTGTCGTTGAGGTCCTGCCAGCGGGTCCCGTGGCCGGGCAGCCGGGGGAGGCGGACGGTCAGCCCCGCGGCGGCCAGGTGCTCGGCCCACGGCCGCAGGCTCTGCGGCGAGCCGGTGAAGCCGTGGCTGAGCACCACGCCCACCTCGCCGCCGTCGGCTGCGAACGGCTCCGCGCCGGGCAGGATGCCCACAACGCACCTCCCTGTCGCCGCTGCCCGTCCATCGTCGCACGTCCGGCTGACGATGTGGCGGGGGTTCGCGGGGCCTCGTCGCGTTGTCCCAGCCGCCTGCCCGCCCGTAGTCTTCCGGTGACGAAGGGGGACGCGGTGTTCTACTGGATGTTGAAGTTCGTTCTCCTGGGTCCCTGGTTGCGGCTGCTGTTCCGGCCCCGGGTCGAGGGCCAGGAGCACCTGCCGGCGAACGGTGCGGCGATCATTGCCAGCAACCACCTGTCGTTCTCGGACTCGATCTTCATGCCGCTGATGGTGCCGCGGCGGGTGACCTTCCTGGCCAAGCAGGAATACTTCACCGGCCGCGGGCTCAAGGGGATGCTGAGCCGGATGTTCTTCACCGGCGTCGGGCAGGTGCCGATCGACCGCAGCAGCGGTTCGGCGGCCAAGGCGGCGCTGGAGACCGGCCGGCGGATCCTGGCCGAGGGCAAGCTGCTGGGCATCTACCCGGAGGGCACCCGCTCGCCGGACGGCCGGCTCTACCGGGGCAAGACCGGCGTCGCCCGGATGGCGCTGGAGGCCGGCGTGCCGGTGATCCCGGTCGCCATGGTCGGCACCCGCGAGGTGCAGCCGATCGGCAAGAAGCTGCCCCGGATCCGGCGGATCGGCATCCGGTTCGGCCCGCCGCTGGACTTCTCCCGGTACGAGGGGCTGGCCGGGGACCGGTTCGTCGAGCGGTCGATGACCGACGAGATCATGTACGAGCTGATGGAGCTGGGCGGCCAGGAGTACGTCGACCTCTACGCGGCCAAGGTGAAGGCGCAGATCGCCGCCGGCGGCCGGGTCGGCCTCCCGGACGCCGCCGAGGTCACCGACGCCGACACCCCGGCCCGCCGCCTGCCCACCGAGAAGGCCAGCTAGCCCGGCCGGGCCGCGCGGGCGGCCTCGATGGCGTGCCAGCGGGCGAGGTTGTGGCGGGCGTCGGCGAGGGCGTCGTGCCGGGCGGTGCTGGCCGGCGGCAGCTCGGGCCGGCCGGCGTCCTCCCAGCGCTGCGCGAGCTCGTGGGTGAACCGCGGGATCTCCCGCGGCAGCGCCGGCATCGAGCCCCACAGTTGCGCCAGCACGACGTGGTCGTACGCCGCGTACCAGGCCCACAGCTCGATCGGGCCGCCCGGCTCGGTGAGGAAGGCGTGCAGGTCGGCGCGGATGCGGTCGCGGGACCGCCAGGCCGGGTCGCCGGGGGAGGGCAGCTTCTCCAGCACGTTGCGGCGCACCCACGGGATCGCCCGGGCCGGGTCGAACTCGGTCGACACCGCGTAGAACTCCCGCCCGGTCTCGTCCACGACCCCGATCGAGACCAGCTCGATGGTCGACCCGTCCTCGATGAACTCGCAGTCGTAGTGGTAGCGCACCGCGTCACCGTACGGCGGTACGTTGCGCGCGGCAGGTGTCCGGAACCGGGAGGCAGACATGATCTTGATCGTGGTGAAGTGGACCGTCCGCCCCGAGTACGCGGACTCGTGGCCGGACCGGGTCGCCGACTTCACCGCCGCCACCCGGGCCGAGCCGGGCAACCTGTTCTTCGAGTGGAACCGCAGCGTCGACGAGCCGAACGTGTTCACCCTGGTCGAGGGCTTCCGGGACGACGCCGCCGAGGCACACGTGACCAGTGACCACTTCACGGCGGCGATGGCGTGGATGCCGGACGTCGTGGCCAAGAGGCCGGACATCATCAACACGACGATCCCGCGGGACGGATGGTCGGAGATGGCCGAGGTCACCCCGCGCTGAGGTCGGCCGGGCGGAGGGTTGGCCGCGGCGCGCGGGCGGATGTCGGAGATGGCGGGGGTCAGCCCCCGCTAGGCTCCTGCGGACTGAACGGATCGAGGAGGAGCGATGCGGATCGGCGTGCTCACCGGCGGTGGCGACTGCCCCGGGCTGAACGCGGTCATCCGGGCGGTGGTGCGCAAGGGCGTCTCGGCGTACGGGCACGAGTTCGTCGGGTTCCGGGACGGCTGGCGCGGCCCGCTGGACGGCGAGGCGGCCCCACTCGGGGTCGAGCAGGTCCGCGGCATCCTGCCCCGCGGGGGCACGATCCTCGGCACGTCGCGGACCAACCCGTACAAGGTCGACAGCGGACCGGACAAGGTGAAGGCCGGCCTGGCCGCGAACGGTGTCGAGGCGCTCATCGCGATCGGCGGCGAGGACACCCTCGGGGTGGCCAAGCGGCTCTACGACGACGGCGTGCCGGTCGTCGGCGTGCCGAAGACGATCGACAACGACCTGGCCGCCACCGACTACACGTTCGGCTTCGACACCGCGGTCAACATCGCGATGGAGGCGATCGACCGGCTGCACACCACGGCCGAGTCGCACCACCGGGCCCTGGTCGTCGAGGTGATGGGCCGGCACGCCGGCTGGATCGCGCTGCACGCCGGGATGGCCGGCGGCGCCAACGTGATCCTGCTGCCGGAGCAGCAGTTCGACCTGACCGCGGTCTGCGACTGGGTGGAGCGCCGGTTCCAGACCCACTACTCACCGATCATCGTGGTCGCCGAGGGCGCGACGCCCAAGGAGGGCACGATGGCCACGGCGACCGGCGGGCAGGACGCCTTCGGGCACGTCCGGCTCGGCGGGATCGGCCAGCTGCTGGCCGACGAGGTGGAGAAGCGGACCGGCAAGGAGTCCCGCGCGGTCGTGCTCGGGCACGTGCAGCGCGGCGGCACGCCGACCGCGTTCGACCGGGTGCTGGCCACCCGCTTCGGGCTGGCCGCGATCGACGCGGTCCAGGACGGGGCGTACGGGCAGATGGTCGCGCTGCGCGGCACCGACATCGTCCGGGTCCCGCTGGCCGAGGCGACCGCCGAGCTGAAGACCGTCCCGGTCGAGCGGTACGCGGAGGCCGAGGTCTTCTTCGGCTGAGCCCGTCCGGCTGGTCAGGGTGGGTGCGGCGCTGTGGGGGTAGGGCTCTGGAAACCCCCACTACGTCGAGAGGTGGCCGGAGTGGCCGGAGCACTCGCAGGACGGCGGATCGCCTTCCTCGTCGCCAACGAGGGCGTCGAGCAGGTCGAGCTGACCGGCCCCTGGCAGGCGGTCGAGCAGGACGGCGGCCGCCCGGTCCTGCTCGCGCCGTCCCCGGGCGCCGTGCAGGCGTTCACCGGCCGGGACCGGGCCGCTCGGTTCCCGGTGCACCAGACCGTGGACGAGGCGTCGGCGGACGAGTTCACCGGGCTGGTCCTGCCGGGCGGGGTGGTCAACGCCGACCAGCTGCGGACCAAGTCGGGCGCGGTGGCGCTGGTCCGGGAGTTCGTCGACGCCGGCAAGCCGGTCGCGGCGATCTGCCACGCCGGGTGGACCCTGATCGAGGCCGGCGCGGTCAAGGGGAAGACTCTGACCTCGTGGCCGAGCCTGCGTACCGACCTGGAGAACGCCGGGGCGACCTGGGTGGACGAGGCGGTGCAGGTGGACTCCTCGGCCGGGTGGCCGCTGATCACCAGCCGCAACCCCGACGACCTGCCGGAGTTCTGCCGGGAGGCCAACCGGGCGTTCGCGGCCTGACCCGATCCGTGGCCGCGCCGTGACCGCGCCCGGTCTCGGGCTGCCGCTGCGGGCGCCGGCGCACCGGGTCGACCCGGCGGCCCGCTGGCTGTGGGCGGCCGAGGGGCTGGTGGTCACGCTCGTGGCCGTCGCCGTCGTCGTGGTGCTCGGCATCGTGCTGCCCGACGACACGCCGCGCTGGGTCGACGTGCTGCTCGCCGCGCTGCGCGGGTTGCTGGTGCCGCTCGGGCTGGTCGCGATCGTGATCGAGCCGCTGTGGCGCTACCGGGTGCACCGCTGGGAGGTCACCGAGGACGCGGTCTACACGCTCGAGGGCTGGCTGACCCGGACCTGGCGGATCGTTCCGGTCAGCCGGATCCAGACCGTCGACACCACCCGCGGGCCGCTGCAGCAGCTGCTCGGGCTCACCTCGATCCGGGTGCGGACCGCCTCGCACGCGGGCTCCACCAGCATCGAGCAGCTGCCGGCGCCGCTGGCCGCCGCGGTCGCGCACGACCTCGGCCTGCGCGCCAACCAGGTCCGCGACGAGGCGACGTGAGCGGCCGCGAGCGGGCTCGGCGCGGGCTGGCCCCGCCGCCGCCCGGGCACCGGCGGCTCGACCCGCGCACGCTGGTCACCCGGGTGGTCACGCTGTCCGCGCTGCGGCAGTACTGGGGGGCGCTGCTGCCGCTGCTCGCGGTACTCGGGGTGAACGGCCGGCTCCGGTCCGGCGGGCTGGTCGCGGTGGTCGCCGTGGTGGTCGTGGTCGCGCTGGCCGGCGCGCTGGTGGAGTGGCTGCGGACCTGGTACGGCGTCCAGGGCGGGCGGCTGGTGGTGGAGCGCGGGCTGCTGCGCCGGTCGCTGACCGTGGTCCCGGTGGACCGGATCCGCGGGGTGGACGTGCACGCGTCGGCGCTGCAGCGGGTGCTCGGGATCGTGTCGGTACGGGTGGACGCGGCGGCGACCGGCCGGCGCGAGGACGAGGCGGTGCTCAACGCGGTCAGCGTGGCCGAGGGAGCCCGGCTGCGGGACGTGCTGCTGCGCGAGGCGGCGCAGGCCGAGCCGGCCGCGGTGGCCGCCCCGGGCGAGCCGCCCCTGGGCGCGACGGGACCGGGCGGGACGGGACCGGGCGGGACGGGGCCGGGCGGGACGGGGCCGGGCGGGACGGGGCCGGGCGGGACGGGACCGGGCGGGACGGTGGTGACCGACCCGGCGGCGGTGGCCGCCGGGGCGCCGGTGGGCGGCGCCCGGCCGAGCGCGGCGGTGGTCCTGGCTCGGTTCGACCGGCGCTGGCTGCTCTACGCGCCGCTGGTCGGCGGCTACCTGCTCGCCCCGGTGGCCGCGATCGGCGCGCTCGCCAACTACGCCGGCGAGCTGCGGGTCCCGCTGCCGCTGCAGCGCTGGACCCGGGACGTGTTCGGCGCCGAGCCCGGGGTGCGGGCGATCCTCGTCGGCGCGGTTGCGGTCGTGCTGGTCTCGGTGGCCGGCGCGATGGTCACCGCCGCGGTGGCCAACTGGGGGTTCACGCTCACCCGGCGCGGCGGCACGCTGGTCGCCGAGCGCGGCCTGCTCTCCCGCCGGCAGGTCTCGCTCGAGCACGACCGCATCCGCGGCTACGCGCTGGCCCAGCCGCTGGCGCTGCGTGCGGTCGGTGCCGCCCGGCTGACGGCGCTGGTCACCGGCCTCGGCGGTGGCGAGGACAACGAGTCCGGCCGGCGCGGCCAGCTGCTCCCGCTCGGCCCGGTCGGGGTCGCCCGGGCGGTGGCCGCCGCCGCGGTGGTCCGGTTCGACCGGCCGCTGCGCCGGCACCCGCCGGCCGCCCGCCGCCGCCGGCTGGTCCGGGCCACGCTGCCCTGGCTGGTGCTGGCCGCGGTGTTCGGCGGGTTCGGGATCTGGCCCGGGTTCGCGGCCGTGCTGGCCCTCGCCGTGCTCGGGGTCCCGCTGGCCCTGGACCGGTACGCCGGGCTCGGCAACGCGGTCGACGAGCACGCGGTCTCGGTGCGCTCCGGATCGCTGCGCCGCCGCCAGGTCGTGCTGCTGCGCCGCGGCGTGGTCGGCGCGACGGTCCGGCAGAGCTGGCTCCAGCGCCGGTCCGGGCTGGCCACGCTCACCCTGGCCACCGGGGCCGGCAGCGGCGGCTACGAGGCGGTCGACATCGGGGCGGCGGATGCCGTGCGGCTGCTGCGCGACGTCGACCCGACCCGGGTGTCCGCACTGTCTACGCTGACCCGGTGACCCACCTCTCCACCCGCCCGGACGCCGGCCTCGAGGACGACCTCGGCCTGGACGCCTGGCGGGCGCTGCCGGCCGCGCAGCAGCCCGACTGGCCGGACCCGGCGGCGCTGCGGGCGGCGTCGGCGTCGCTGTCCGCGCTGCCGCCGCTGGTGGTGCCGTCGGAGGTGGACACGCTCACCGGCCGGCTGGCCGCGGTGGCCCGGGGCGAGGCGTTCCTGCTGCAGGGCGGCGACTGCGCCGAGACGTTCGCCGGCGCGACCGAGCAGGCGCTGCGGGCGACGCTGAAGACGCTGCTGCAGATGGCGATCGTGCTGACGTACGGGGCGAGCATGCCGGTGGTCAAGCTGGCCCGGATCGCCGGCCAGTACGCGAAGCCGCGCTCGGCCGCGGTCGACGCGCTCGGCCTCCCGTCGTACCGGGGGGACATGGTCAACGACCTCGCCCCGACCGAGGACGCGCGCCGGGCCGACCCGGGCCGGCTGCTGCGCGCGTACCAGACCGCGGCGGCGACGCTCAACCTGCTGCGGGCGGTGGCGACCGGCGGCGAGTCGGCGCTCGTCCGGGTGCACGACTGGAACAAGGACTTCGTGCGCACCTCGCCGGCCGGCGCCCGGTACGAGCAGCTGGCGTCCGAGATCGGCCGGGCGCTGGACTTCATGCGGGCCTGCGGCGTGCGCGACGAGAGCCTGCTCGGGGTCGAGCTCTACTGCTCGCACGAGGCGCTGATCCTCGAGTACGAGCGGGCGCTGACCCGGCCCGGCGTCGGCGGCCAGGGGGCGTACGACCTGTCCGGACACTTCGTCTGGGTCGGCGACCGCACCCGGGCCCGCGGTGGCGCGCACATCGACTTCGTGTCCCGGATCGCCAACCCGATCGGGCTGAAGGTCGGGCCGGGTGCGAACCCGGCGGAGGTCGCCGAGCTGGTCGAACGGCTCGACCCGCGGGCGACCCCGGGCCGGCTCACGCTGATCTCCCGGATGGGCAACCGCCGGGTGCACGACCTGCTGCCGCCGGTGATCGAGAAGGTGCGGGCGACCGGCCGCCCGGTGGTCTGGCAGTGCGACCCGATGCACGGCAACACCGAGGAGAGCGGCAGCGGCTACAAGACCAGGCACTTCGAGCGGATCGTGGACGAGGTCCGCGGGTTCTTCGAGGTGCACCGGGCCCTCGGCACCCACCCCGGCGGCATCCACGTCGAGCTGACCGGCGAGGACGTCACCGAGTGCCTGGGCGGTGCGCAGGACATCAGCGACGCCGATCTCACCAGCCGGTACGAGACCGCGTGCGACCCGCGGCTGAACACCCAGCAGGCGTTGGAGCTCGCGTTCGAGGTCGCCGAGATGCTGCGTACGTAGGGCAGGAGAAGGGATCCGGCGCCGCCGTCGCCCGGCCCCCTCCCGCAGCGGACCAGCGGAGCGCACCGGCGGCGACCGGCGAGACGACCGCCAGGTCCGGCCGCCCGGACACCGACTGCACGTCCGCCCGCGCCGACAGCGGCCGGAGCGCGCTCGACATCACCGGTCGAGAGCTCGGCGTACCTCGTCGTCGGTCGTCTCCCGGAAGTCCACGTAGTGACCGCTGACGGCGCCGAACGGGTCCGGCGTGGCCAGTACGACCACCGCGTCCGCGTCCGGCCGCAGGTCGAGCCGCACCGGCACGACCGGCGCGGCCAGCAGCACCCGGGCCGGTCGGAGCGCGCGGGCCGCCCGCAGCGCCGCCCGCGCGGTCGCACCGGTCGCGACGCCGTCGTCGACCAGCACCGCGGTCCGGCCGGCCAGCTCGGGCGGCGGCCGGTCGCCGCGGTAGGCCGCCTCCCGCCGGGCCAGCTCGACCCATTCCCGGTCGACCACGGCGGCGACGCCGTCCGGCCGGGGGCGGTGCTGGCGCAGCACTCCGTCGTTCCAGACCAGGACGCCGCCCCCGGCGATAGCGCCCATGGCCAGCTCCGGCCGTCCCGGCAGCGGGAGCTTGCGGACGACGAACGCGTCCAGCGGCGCACCGAGCACTGTCGCCACGGCGGCGGCGACGATCACCCCACCCCGCGGCAGGCCGAGCACCACCACCGACCCGTCGGGTCCGGACCCGGCCGGCAGGACCTCGGCGAGCCGCTGGCCGAGCAGCCGGCCGGCCTCGGCCCGGTCGGCGAACGGAAGCCGCACCACGCCCGGACCGTACCCACCCGGGTGCCCGGGCCGGAACGGATCACCTGGCCGGCCGGACCGGTCCGGCGGTGACGGCGGAGCGGCGGCCGAGCAGCGGCGGGATGGTGGCGACCGCGACGGTCAGCTCGTCGAGGAGATCGCCGGACAGCGCCTGGGCCCCGTCGCAGAGCGCCCGCTCGGGCTCCGGGTGCACGTCGACCATGACGCCGTCGGCCCCGGCCGCCATCCCGGCCCGGGCCAGCGGCAGCACCAGGTCGCGCCGCCCGGCCGCGTGCGACGGGTCGACGATGACCGGCAGGTGCGAGTGCGCGTGCACCATCGGGATCGCCGACACGTCGAGCATGTTGCGGATCGACGGCTCGAAGCCGCGGATGCCGCGCTCGCACAGCACGATGTCGAGGTTGCCGCGCTGGGCGATGTACTCGGCGGCCATCAGCCACTCCTCGTACGTCGCGGTCAGCCCGCGCTTGAGCATCACCGGCTTGCCGGCCGCGCCGACCGCCTGCAGCAGCGGGAAGTTCTGCATGTTGCGGGTGCCGATCTGGAACATGTCGGCGTGCTCGGCGACCACGTCCACGTCGGCCGGGTCCATGATCTCGGTCACCACCGGCAGGCCGGTCTCCTTGCTCACCTCGGCCAGGATCCGCAGCCCCTCGACCCCGAGCCCCTGGAACGCGTACGGCGAGGTCCGCGGCTTGTACGCGCCGCCGCGCAGCAGCGTCGCCCCGGCCCGCCTGGCCTGCTGCGCCGCGGCCAGCGTCTGCTCGGCCGACTCGACCGCGCACGGGCCGGCGATCAGCGTGAACGTCTCCGGGCCGATCGGCACCCCGCCGACACTGACCGTGCTGCGGGTCGGCGTGTTCTCCGAGCTGACCAGCTTGTACGGCGCGGTGATCCGGACCACCTCGTCCACCCCGGGCAGCAGCGCGACGTCGACGGTCTCCAGCACCTCCTCGGTGCCGACGACGCCGACGATCGTGCGGGTGACGCCGCGGCTGACGAACGCCGACCCGCCGGCGTTCTCGACGTGCTGCACGACCTCGGCCAGGTCGGCGTCGCCGGAACCGGCGGCCATCACGATGACCATCTGGACTGTCTCCTCACGACAGAGAGCCCCGGACCGGGACGGTCCGGGGCTCGCAGGGCGGGTGGTGGTGCGGCTAGGGCGCGCGCCGCCGACCCGACCCGGGGGACCCGGTCCGGTCGGCATAGCCGAAGGTGCGGCGCACCGGGCGAGGCTAGCAGGTCAGATCCCGTAGATCGTGACCGTGCTGCCCTGCTGGCGCCGGGTGCCGGCCCGAGGCGACTGCAGGAAGACCGTGCCGATCGGCAGCGAGCGGACCTTGACCCGGAAGCCGGCGGCCTCGAGCGTGCGCCGGGCGTCGTCCACCGACAGCCCGCGCACGCCGGGCACCTCGACGACCGCCGGGCCGGAGGAGACCGCCAGCGTCACCACGCTGCCGCGCCTGGCCGTGCCGCCGGCCGGGAGCTGCGAGATGACCGTCCCGGCGGCGACCTCGGTGCTCGGCTGCTCGCTGACCTTCGGCTGCAGGCCGGCCGCGCGGACCGCGGCCTGGGCGTCGTCCGCGGACCGGCCGGTGACCGCCGGCACCGGCACCGGCGGCGGCCCGCTGGACAGCACGACCGTGACCGCGTGGCCGCGCAGCGCCCGGCCGCCGGGCGCCGGGTCGGAGCGGACGACCCGGCCGGCCGCGACCGTGCCGCTGGCCTCCTGGGCGAACCGGGCGGACAGGTCCGCGCCGTCCAGCCGGGCCGCGGCCTGGGTCCGGGACAGCTGGGCCAGCGGCGGCACGGTGACGAACCGGCCGCTGCCGAACCACCACGCCACCGTGCCGGCCGACAGCGTCAGCAGCAGCACGACCGCGAGCGCGACCCACCGGCCGGTGCGCCGGCGCCGCCGCTCGGCCGGCCACGCGCTGCCGTCCACCGGCCCGACCCGGCTCGCCCCACGCCGACGCGGGCCCGCCGCGCCCCGGCCGCCGGGGCCGCCGGGGCCGCCGGGGCCGCTCGGACGGGCGTACGGCGGCAGCGCGGTCGTCCCGCGCGGGCCGGTGAAGGCCGGCTCGGTCGGACCGGTGCGGGCCGGCGGGCCGGCCGGGACCGTCACGGCCTCGATCCCCAACGCGCGGGCGACCTCGCCGGACGGCACCCGCCGCAGCCCGAGGTCGGTGCGGGCCATCGCCAGCTCGGCCAGGAGCACCCCCGCGTCCGCCGGCCGCCCGCCCGGCTCCCGCCGGGTCGCCCGCAGCACCAGCTCGTCCAGCGCCGGCGGGATCCCGGCCACCCGCGTCGACGGCGCCGGCACATCGTCGTGCACGTGCCGGTAGGCCACCGCCAGCGCCGAGTCGCCCCCGTACGGCGGGGCGCCGGTGAGCAGCTCGAACAGCACGACGCCGGCCGAGTAGACGTCGGTGCGGGCGTCGGACACGCCGCGGGCGACCTGCTCGGGGGAGACGTACGCGACCGTGCCCAGCACCATCCCGGCCTGGGTGGACGTGCTCGGCGCGGCGACCGCCCGGGCCAGCCCGAAGTCGACGACCTTGACCGTGCCGTCGGTCGAGACCAGCACGTTCTCCGGCTTGACGTCCCGGTGCACCAGGCCGGCGCGGTGCGCGGCGGCGAGCGCGGCCAGCACCGGCTCCAGCACCGAGACCGCCTCGTCCGGCCGCAGCCGGCCGCGCCGGCGCAGCACGTCCCGCAGCGTGCTGCCGGCCACGAGCTCCATCACCAGGAACACGACGCGCCCGGCCGGCGTCTCCTCGGCGCCCTGGTCGAACACCGCGACCGCGTTGGGGTGGGACAGCCTGGCCGCGGTGCGCGCCTCCCGCACGAACCGCTCGGTGAACGCCGGGTCGTGCGCCAGCGCCGGCGCCATCACCTTGACCGCCACCCGCCGGTCCAGGCGCAGGTCGGTGCCCGCGTAGACGGTCGACATGCCGCCGCGGGCGATCGGCGCGTCGACCCGGTAGCGCCGGTCCAGCACCGTGCCCGGCAGCGGGTCGGCGAGCGCGGTCCCGGTCACGCGGAGAGTCTAGGCCGGCACACCTGTCCGTACGGTCGTTGCGCGCCCCGGCGTCAGTGCGGGTCGCGGCTCGGGTCGCGGCTCGGGTCGCAGGTCGGGGTGAGCGTATCGGGGCGCCCCGCACCGGCTGTCGTACGATGGCGGCACAGACCGGGGAGCCCGCCGGAGCGGGCTGAGAGGCGAGCGGACGGCTCGCGACCCGTAGCACCCGATCGGGGTAATGCCCGCGAGGGGAGGAGCTCGGATGGACCCGCACGGCGAGCCGGACGACCCGTTCGTGGTGGCCGGACAGCGGCTGGCCAGCCGCCTGCTGGTGGGGACGGGCAAGTTCGCGGCGCACCCGGTGATGCGGGAGGCGGTGCTGGCCAGCGGGACGTCGCTGGTGACGGTCGCGCTGCGCCGGGTGGACCTCGACCGGGCCGGGGAGGGCGACATCCTCGACTTCGTGCCGGCCGGGGTGCGGCTGCTGCCCAACACCTCCGGCGCGGTCGACGCCGAGGAGGCGGTCCGGCTGGCCCGGCTCGGCCGCGCCGGCACCGGCACCGGTTGGGTCAAGCTCGAGGTCACGCCGGACCCGCGGACGCTGGCCCCCGACCCGGTGGAGACGCTGCGGGCGGCCGAGCTGCTCGTGGCCGACGGCTTCACCGTGCTGCCCTACTGCTCGGCCGACCCGGTGCTGTGCCGGCGGCTCGAGGAGGCCGGCTGCGCGACCGTGATGCCGCTCGGGGCCTGGATCGGCTCCAACCGCGGCCTGCGCACCCGGGACGCGATCGAGGTGATCGTCGCCCAGGCCGGGGTGCCGGTGGTGGTCGACGCCGGGCTCGGCGTGCCGAGCGACGCGGCCGAGGCGATGGAGGTCGGCGCCGACGCGGTGCTGGTCAACACCGCGATCGCGGTGGCCCGGGACCCGGTCGCGATGGCCCGGGCGTTCGCGCTGGCGACCGCGGCCGGCCGGCTCGGCCGCCTCGCCGGTCGCGGCGTCGTCGCCGACGCCACCACCGCCGACGCGTCCTCGCCGTTGACCGGCTTCCTCGGCGGCCTGACCGGTCCGACCGCGGCGACGTCCGCACGGCCGTCCGGCGCCGACCTCGCCCCGTCCGGCGCCGACCTCGCCTCGTCCGGCGTCGACCTCGCCTCGTCCGGCGCCGAGCCCGGCCCGGCCGGCGGGCAACGCTGATGGCGGCGCCGAGGGGGAGGTTCGCCCGGCACCTGCAGACGTTGGCCGTGCCGGGCCTGGCCGCACGCGCGTACACGGACGCGGACGTGGACCGGGCGCTGGCGACCGACCACCGGGACCTGGCCGACCTGGCCGCCCTGCTGTCGCCGGCCGGGACCGCGCGGCTGGAGGAGATCGCGCAGGCCGCCCGGGCGACGACGCTGCGCCGGTTCGGCCGGGCGGTGCGCCTCTACGCCCCGCTGTACGTCTC
The DNA here is from genome assembly GCA_963803135.1 of uncultured Actinomycetota bacterium. GTDB lineage: Bacteria > Actinomycetota > Actinomycetes > Mycobacteriales > CADCTP01 > CADCTP01. The sequence goes on from CAWDLH010000006.1 coordinate 197,313, forward strand.
CAACGCCTGCCTGTCCTCCTGCACGTACTGCGGGTTCGCCAAGGACCTGCCGATCGCCCGGCGCACGCTGACCGTCGACGAGGTCGAGCGGGAGGCCGAGCTGCTGACCGGCCGCGGCTTCCGGCACCTGCTGCTGGTCGCCGGCGAGCACCGCGTCGAGGTCTCCCAGGACTACCTGGTCGAGATCATCGAGCGGCTGCGCCCGGCGGTGCCGTCGCTGTCGATCGAGACCCAGACCTGGTCCGACGACACGTACCAGCGGCTGGTCGCGGCCGGGCTCGAGGGCGTCGTGCACTACCAGGAGACCTACGACCGGGACCGGTACGCGCAGACCCACGTCGCCGGCTGGAAGCGGGACTACGACCGGCGGCTGAACTCGACCGAACTGGCCGGGGAGGCCGGTGTGCGCCGGCTGGGCGTCGGCGCGCTGCTCGGGCTGGCCGCGGACTGGCGGTCCGACGTGCTCGCGGTCGCCGCGCACGCGGCGTTCCTGGTCAAGGCGTACTGGCGGACCGAGGTCACGGTGTCGCTGCCGCGGATCAAGCCGTCCGCGTCCGGCTACCAGCCGCTGGTGCCGGTCTCCGACGCCGAGTACGTCCAGGCGCTGGCCGCGCTGCGGCTGTTCGAGCCGGAGGCCGGGATCGTGCTGTCCACCCGGGAGCCGGCCGCGCTGCGGGACGGGCTGGTCCGGATCGCGGTGACCACGATGTCGGCCGGCTCGTCGACCGAGCCGGGCGGCTACTCGGCCCCGGGCGAGGCGACCGAGCAGTTCTCGGTCTCCGACGAGCGCTCGCCGGCCGAGGTGGCGGCGATGCTCGAGGCCGCGGGCTACGAGCCGGTCTGGAAAGACGCCTTCCCGCTGGTGGGCTGACTGCTAGCTTCGCCGCCATGGCGTGGTTCACCCGGGGCTGGAGCTTCCGCCCGGGTGAGCACGCCCCGCACGGGTGGGGCCGGCTGGGCGCGTTCGTCGACGGCGTGTACGCGATCGCCGCCACGCTGCTCGTCATCGAGCTGCGCCCGCCGGCGGACGCGCCGCCCGGGCAGCTCGGCGAGGAGCTCCGGCACATGTGGCCGGAGTACCTGGCGTACGCGATCGGCTTCACCCAGATGATCGCCGGCTGGCTGCAGACCCGCCGGCTGGACGCCTGGATGCGCGGCGTCGACCACTACGCGACCCTGCTGGTGCTGGTCTCGGTCGGGGTCTACGCGCTGACCCCGTTCAGCACGTCCGTGCTGGCGTCCGCGATCGGCAACCGCGACGACCTCGGCACCGCGGTCCGGCTCGGGGCCGCGCTGCTGTTCGTCGCGCTGGTCGCCTTCGCCGCGCTGCTGCTCTACGCCCGCGCGTCCGGGCTGCTGCGCGACGACGTGCAGCCCGACGCGCTCGTCCTCTATATCCGCAACGCGGTGTTCGTGCTGCCGGTCGTGCCGGTGGTGGCGTTCGCCCTGGCCGGCGTGCAGCCGTGGGCCGGCCTCGGCCTGATCGTCGGGCTCAACCTGCTCGGTCTGCTCCCGCTGGAGTCGCACCAGCCACCCCCCGGCGCCGAGCGCGGCCCGCGACCAGCCAGCAGCCGGCCCCCCCGACGAGCACCACGCTGATCAGCATGACCAGGTAGCCGATCCCGGCGGCCGAGTCCCACCGGGCCACGTCGCCGTACCGGAGCACGGCGAGCAGCTCGAGCACGCCGAAGACGGTGTACGCGACCGCGCCGGCCGCGAGCCGGTCGATGTCCCGCTCGACCAGGGTGAGCACCGCGGCCGCGCCGAACGCGATCAGCCAGGCCGCGACCGCCCGCGCGGTCAGCGGGGTCAGCGTCCACGGCCACAGCGACCGGGCCGTCGAGGGCGCCACGTAGAGGGCGACGCCGACGGCCAGCATGATCATGCCCTGCACCGCGAACACGCCTGCCAGCCAGGCCGGCAGCGGGTGCCGGCGGGGCGGGTCGACCCCGGGCCGGCGCTGCTGCAGCACCGTGAGCACGATCAGCGCGACCGGAACGACGATGTAGATCGCGAGCCAGAACCAGGCCGCGAAACGGGCGATCGCGCCGTCCGCGCCGAAGTGGAACCGATCCCGGTGCAGCACGGTCGCCAGCAGCGTCAGCGTCGAGAACACCGCGACCGTGACCACCGCGATCCGGGCCTCGGCCCAGGCCCGGGCCCGCAGGCCGAGCAGCACCAGGACGAGACCGGCCGCGTACCCGGCGCCGAGGAAGGCGGCGGTCAGCGGCGGCTTGATGGTCCAGGCGAAGTACGCATCGGTGTGCGTGGACAGGACGTAGAGCTGGTTGGTCGCCAGCGCGGTCAGCACCACGAAGCCGACCAGCAGCCCCTTCGTGGCCCTGGACAGCATGCGCACCGGCGATCCGTCCGGCCCCGTCCCGGCCGGGTCGCCCTGAATGTCGGCGTCCATGCCGATCCCCGTCACTGTTGCCACCCCGTGTCCTGCCGGTCTCGCTTTTGCAAGTCTTTCCCCGCCCCCGGCCATTCCCGGGTCCGGCTACGCTGCGGTCCATGCCGGCCGATCCAGCGGCGCCGCTCACGCCCGACCGGCGGGTCCGCGTGTTCATCTCGTCCACGCTGCAGGAGCTGGCCGCCGAGCGGAAGGCTGCCCGCGAGGCGGTGATGCGGCTGCGGCTGACCCCGGTCATGTTCGAGCTCGGCGCGCGGCCGCACCCGCCCAGGGAGTTGTACCGCGCCTACCTCGCTCAGAGCGATGTGTTTGTGGGCATCTACTGGCGCAGGTACGGCTGGGTGGCGCCGGGGGAGCCGGTGTCCGGCCTCGAGGACGAGTACCTGCTCTCCGGCGACCGGCCGAAGCTGATCTACGTCAAGGCGGCCGACGACCGGGAGCCGCGGCTGGAGGCGCTGCTGGCCAGGGTGCAGGCCGACGACCGGGCCGCGTACAAGCCGTTCGAGCGGGCCGACGAGCTGACCGACCTGGTCGCGGACGACCTCGCCGTGCTGCTGACCGAGCGGTTCGCGGCGCCCGAGCAGGTCGGGCCGGCGCCGGGGCTGCGGCCGGGGCACCTGCCGGTGCCGCCGACCGGGATCCTCGGCCGGGACGCCGAGGTGGCCGCGGTCGCCGAGCTGCTCGCGCGCCCCGAGGTGCGGCTGGTCACGCTCGTCGGGCCGGGCGGGATCGGCAAGACCCGGCTGGCGCTCGAGGTCGCGGCCCGGCAGTCCGCGGCCGGCACGTACGACGGGGTGTGGTTCGTCGACCTGGCCCCGGTCGGCGACCCCGACCAGGTGCCGGGCGCGATCGCGGCCGCGCTCGGGATCCGGCCGGAGGGCAGCGGGCCGGTGCTCGACCTGCTGACCGACCGGCTGCGGGACCGGCCGGTGCTGCTGGTGCTGGACAACTTCGAGCAGCTGCTGCCGGCCGCGGCGGACGTGGCCGCGCTGCTCGCCGCCTGCCCGACCGTGCGGATCCTGGTCACCAGCCGGACCGCACTGCGGCTGCGGGCCGAGCACGAGCTGCCGCTGGCCCCGCTGCCGGCCGGTCCGGCGGTGGACCTGCTGGTCGAACGGGCCCGGGAGGTCAGGGCCGGCTTCGACCCCGACCCGGCCGCCCGGGCCGCGCTGGGCGAGCTGGCCCACCGGCTCGACGGCATCCCGCTCGCGCTGGAGCTGGCCGCGGCCCGGCTGCGGCTGCTGCCGCCGGCCCAGCTGCTGCGGCGGCTCGGCGACCGGCTGGACCGGCCGCTCGACCTGTCCGCCGGCACCGTCGACCTGCCCGACCGGCAGCGCACGCTGCGGGCCACGATCGAGTGGAGCTACGGCCTGCTCTCCCCGGCCGAGCGGGCGGTGCTGGACCGGCTCTCGGTGTTCACCGGGGCGTTCTCGCTGGCCGCGGCCGAGGCCGTAGCCGCGGAGCCGGGACACGACCTGCTCGACACGCTGTCCTCGCTGGTCGCCCAGAGCATGGTCGGGCCGGCCGGGGAGGACGAGGGCGGCGAGCCGCGGTTCGGCATGCTCGGCACGGTCCGGACGTACGCGCGGGAGCGGCTGGAGGCGGGCACCGAGCGGGAGGCCACGCTGGGCCGTCTCACCGCCTGGCTGCGGTCGTTCGCCGAGCAGGCCGGGCCGGGGCTGGCCGGCCCGGGCAACGGGCAGTGGGCGCGGCGGGTGGACGCCGAGGCGGACGACCTGCGCTCGATGATGCGCTGGGCGATCAGCACCGACGACGCCGAGACGGTGGTGCGGCTGGCCGCGCCGCTGTTCCCGTACTGGTGGTCGCGCGGGCTGCTGGCGCCGATGCGGGAGCTGGCCGGTCAGGCGGCGGAGCTGCCGTCGGCGTCGCGACTGCCGCCGGACGCGGCCGCGTTGCTGCTGTGGGCGCAGGGGATGCTGCGGATCGCGGTCGGGGACGTCGCCGCGGCCCGGCCGTACCTGGCCGCGCTGCGGGACGCGGCCGGCGCGCTCGGCGACCGGCGGCTGCGGGCGCACGCGCTGACCGGCCTGGCCCTGGCCGACGCCGCGCCCGGGGTGCAGACGGACGTGGACCAGCTGGACCAGGCGGCGGCGGCGTTCCGCGAGCTCGGCGACGAGTGGGGGCTGGCGTTCGCGCTGTCGGCGCGGGGGCAGCTGGCACTGGCGTCCGGCGACCCGGCGACCGCGATCCGGGTGCACACCGACGCGCTGGCCGCGGCCGACCGGATCGACTCCGGCCACCTGCGCGCGCAGGTGCTCGACCTGCTCGGCGCCGACACCGCGGCGACCGGGGACCTGGCCGCGGCGTGGTCCCGGTTCGCCGACGCGTCCCGGGTGCACGCGGAGCTGATGGACCAGGAGGGCTCGGCGTACTGCCTGGACGGGTTCGCCGGGCTCGCGCTGGCCGGCGGCGACGCGGCCCTCGCGGCCGAGCTGCAGGGCGCGGCCCGGCGGGCCCGGGAGGTGGTCGGGGTCGCGGTGTGGCCGGGGATGCGCCCGCTGGCCGACGCGCTGGCCGCCGCGGTCGACGCCGTGCTCGGGCCGGATGCCGCGGCCGAGGCGCGGGCCCGGGGCGCCCGCCGCCGCGTCCCCGACGCGCTCGACTGGGCCCGCGGTGCCACCCGCCCGCGGCCGCCGGCGGCCGACGCCGCCGGGGCGGCCGCCGACCGTACTCCGCCGGCGGCCGACGCGGCCGGGGCCGAGGCGGCGACCCGTACTCCGCCAGCGGCGGCCGCGGCCGGGGCCGAGGCGGCGACCCGTACTCCGCCGGCGGCGGCCGCGGCCGGGGCCGAGGCGGCGACCCGTACTCCGCCGGCTCGCGACGCCGGGCCGGCCGCTCGATCCCAGCCGGCGGACGGCGCCGGGGCCGGCGCGGCGGCCACCCGTAGTCCGCCGGCTGCCGACGCTCCGGGCGGCGGGGCGGCCTAGACTGCGGGGCCGTGCGAGCCGGTGTCCTTCTCCTCGTCGGGACGGCGCTCGCGGCGGCGGCGTGCTCGTCCGGCGGGACGCCGCCGGCGGCCGCGGCCGGGTTCGGCCCCGCCGACGTGCAGCGCACGATCGACAGCGACCTGCCCCGCACGTTCCCCGGCCTGCGCGTCGGCCCGGCCCGCTGCCCGTCCGACCTCGACCCGCAGCCCGACAAGCCGGGCGCATGCGCGATGACCGTGGAGGGCGTGCCGGTCCGGGTCCGGGTCGACCGCGTCGACGGCGGCAAGTTCACGGTCAGCAGCGACCAGGCGGTGATCCCGGTCGGCCGGTTGGAGGCGTCGCTGCAGCCGGCGGTCTCGGCCAAGGGCGGGCAGTCGTACACGGTCGACTGCGGGGACGAGGCGGTGAAGGTCTTCGACCCGCCGGGCACGCTCACCTGCGTGGCCAGCCCGGTCCGCGGCGCCCCGGTGCGGCTGACCGTGACCATCTCCGACAAGAAGGGCAGCTACACCTTCCAGCCCGAGCAGGGCTCCTGAACGCCGTCGTCGTGGTCGGCGCCGGGCTGGCCGGTGTCCGGGCCGCCGCCGAGCTGCGCGCGCAGGGCTACCAGGGCGGGCTCACCGTGCTCGGCGCCGAGCCCGACCGCCCGTACGACCGGCCGCCGCTGTCCAAGCGCGTCCTGCTGGCCGGCGCCGAGCCTGACCCGATCGACCCGGCCTGGCTGGCCGGCGTCGACCTGCGCACCGGGGTGACGGTGACCGCGGTCCGGCCCGGCACGCTGGCCACCACCGCCGGGGACGAGCCCTGGGACGGGCTGGTGCTCGCGGTCGGCGCGGTGCCGCGGCGACTGGCCGGATCGGACGGCGGCGCGTACGTGCTGCGGACCGCCGCCGACGCCCACCGGCTGCGGTCGGCGTTGGTACCCGGCGCGCACGTGGTGGTGGTCGGCGCCGGCTGGATCGGCGCCGAGGTCGCCACCGCGGCCGCGCACCGCGGCTGCACGGTCACCGTCCTCGAGGCCGGCGTCGCCCCACTGGTGACGGCGCTCGGTCCGGTCGCCGGCGGCCGCACCGCGGCCTGGTACGCGGAGGCCGGCGTCACCCTGCGCACCGGCGTCGCCGTGTCCACTGTCGGGTCACGCGGCGTCGGCCTGGCCGGCGAGGGGCGGGTGGACGCCGACGTGGTGGTCGAGGCGGTGGGCGTGCGGCCGCGGCTGGACTGGCTGGCCGGCTCCGGGATCGAGGTGGACCGGGCCAGCGGCGGGATCACGGTCGACGAGGCCGCCCGGACCACGCTCGACCGGGTCGTCGCGGTCGGCGACTGCATGGCCCGCTGGTCGCCGCGGACCGAGCGGCGGGTGCGCACCGAGCACTGGGACGACGCGCTGCGGGCTCCGGCGGTCGCGGCGGCCAGCCTGCTCGGCCGGCCGGCGGTCTACGACCCGGTCCCGTACGTCTGGTCCGAGCAGTTCGGGCGCTACCTGCAGTGGGTCGGCTGGCGGTCGGGGGACGGCCCGGCGGTGTGGCGCGGTGACCCGGCCGCCGGTGCCGGCAGTACCGGCTGGGCCGCGGCCTGGCTGGACGCCGGCGGCCGGCTGACCGGGATGCTCACCGTCGACCGGCGGAAGGACGCGATGCAGGCCCGGCGGCTCGTCGACGCCGGCCGGGTGGTCGACCCCGACCGGCTGGCCGACCCGTCCGTGCCGATCCGCTCCCTCTGAACGGACATGGCAGGCTGGTGCACGTGACGGAGCAGGTCGACTGGTTGACGGTGCCGGACGTGGCGGAGCGCCTCGGCGTTCCGGTGACCCGGGTGCACCAGCTGCTGCGCGAGGGCGGGCTGGCCGGCCGGCGGGAGGGCGGGGTGCTGCGGGTGCCGGCCGGCTTCGTGCACGGCGACGCGGTGGTCAAGGGGCTGGCAGGGGTGCTGACGCTGCTGCACGACGGCGGGTACGACGACGAGGCGGCGATCCGCTGGCTGCACACCCCCGACGACACGCTGCCGGGCACGCCGGTGCAGGCGCTGGCGGCCGACCGGGGCCGCGAGGTGCGGCGGCGCGCCCAGGCGCTGGCCCTCTGATGCGGGTCACCGTCAACGGCGGGGACCGCGAGCTGCCGGCCGGGCTCGGGCTGGTCGCGCTGCTGGAGCAGCTGGGGCTTCGACCGGGCACGGTGGTGGTGGAGCACAACGGCCGGGCGCTGGTGCGCTCCGAGCTCGACGGCGTCGTCCTCGCCGACGGCGACCGCGTCGAGCTGGTCAGGGCCGTGGCCGGTGGGTGAGCCGGTGGGTGAGCCGGCGGCCGGGCTCCGCACGCGGCTGGCGCGGGCGCGGCTCTACCTGTGCACGGACGGGCGGCGGGACAAGGGTGACCTCGCCGAGTTCCTCGACGCCGCGCTGCGCGGCGGGGTCGACGTCGTGCAGCTGCGGGAGAAGGGCCTGGAGGCCCGCGAGGAGCTGGCCCTGCTCGAGGTGCTGGCCGACGCCGCCCGCCGGCACGGCGCGCTCTGGGCCGTCAACGACCGGGCCGACCTGGCCACGGCCGCCGGCGCCGACGTGCTGCACCTCGGCCAGGACGACCTCCCGGTCCGGTACGCACGGCGGCTGATCGGTGCGGTCCCGCTGGTCGGCCGGTCCACCCACGACCGGGCCCAGGTCGACGCGGCCGACGCCGAGCCGGACGTGGACTACTTCTGCGTCGGCCCGACGTGGCCCACGCCGACCAAGCCCGGGCGCCCGGCCGCCGGCCTCGACCTGACCCGGTACGCGGCGGCCACCGCGAGCAGGCCCTGGTTCGCGATCGGCGGGATCGACGCCGACCGGCTGGGCGAGGTGCTCGCGGCGGGCGCGACCCGGGTGGTCGTGGTCCGGGCGGTCACCGAGGCCGCCGATCCCGAGGCCGCGGCCCGGTCGCTGCGGGCGAGGCTCGGGTGAGCGCGCGCGGGGGCCCGCGGCGCGGGCGGTCGGCGGCGACGGCCGGCGGTCCGGTGCCCGCGCCCGACGCCCGGCCGGAGGACCGGACGTGAGTCACCTCGCGTACGCCGGCGTGCTCGCCGCCTGCCTGGCCGGCACCGCCCCGCTGGAGATCGTGCTGCGCACCCGGGTGTACGCGCGCTGGCGGCGGTTGCTGCTCGCGCTCGCCCCGACATTGGTCGTCTTCGTCGTCTGGGACCTCTACGCGATCCACGCCGGGCACTGGACCTACGACCTGCACCGGATGACCGGGGTGCTGCTGCCCGGCCGGCTGCCGCTGGACGAGGTGCTGTTCTTCCTGGTCACACCGACCTGCGCGATCCTCGCGTTCGAGGCGGTCCGGGTGGTCAAGCGCTGGCCGGTCGGCGACGAGCCGGCCGACGAGCCGGCCGGCCGGTGAGCTACACCCAGCTGGCGCTGCTCGGCGTGGCCGGCGCCGTGCTCGTCGACACGGCCGTGCTGCGCACCTGGCTGGTCCGCCGCCGCACGTACTGGACCGCGTACGCGATCGTGCTGTTCTTCCAGCTGGTCACGAACGGGATCCTCACCGGCTTCGACATCGTCCGCTACGACCCCGGCGCGATCCTCGGCTGGCGGGTCGCGTTCGCGCCGGTCGAGGACGTGCTGTTCGGCTACGCGATGGTGACCCTGACCCTGTCGACCTGGGTCTGGCTGGGCCGCCGGGCCGCCCGCGGCTGAGTCGTCGGCTGAGTCGTCGGCTGAGTCGTCGACCCTCCCGGGACCGGCCGGCGGGCTCAGGCCGTGAGCAGGTCGGCCAGCTCGGCGGGGCGGCTCAGCATCGGCGAGTGGTCGCCGGGCAGCTCGACCAGCTCGGCCTGCCGCGACGCCTCGGCCCTGGCCCAGCCGGCGTCGATGATCCGGTCCTCCCGGCAGAGCACGTAGGTCGCCGGCGCGGCCGGCCGGCCCGCCACCGGGCTCGGCTCGGCCGTGATCCGCCAGTGCTGGCGGCGCAGCCGGGCGACCGCCCAGGCCGCCCGCTCCGGGGGGCTGTCCGGGTAGAGCAGGTCGACCGCGACGTCCGGCCGCAACGACGTCGACCCGTCGTCGTTCACGGTCTGCCCGCGGCCGATCCCGCGCCGGGTCATCCGCCGCCCGGCCCGGGCCCGGTCGTCCACGCTGCGGCCCGGCTCCGGCAGCATCGCCGCGAGGTAGACCAGCCGGCGCACCGGCGCGGCCGCGGCCACCAGCGGCGCGACCAGCCCGGCCAGCGAGTGGGCGACGAGCACGACCTCCTCGCCGGGCGCCGCGGCCAGCAGCGCCGCGAGCACCGCGTCGGCGTACGCGACCGCGCCGGCGGCCGGGTCGGTGATCGGCAGGTCGGGGGCGACCGCGGTGTGGCCCCGGGCGGCCAGCTCCTCGACCAGCGGCTGCCAGCACCAGCCGCCGTGCCAGCCGCCGTGTACCAGCGCGTACGTGGTCATGAGCGGGTCACGAGCGGCGCGCCGCGTACGCCCGGGCCAGGCCGGGCACCGCCACCCGGGCGCGGCGGGCCGGCCCGACCGCCACCCGCCGGTCCAGCACCCGGTAGTCGGCCCGCTCGACCTCGTCGAGGATCCCGCCGTAGAGCCGGATCGCGGTGCGGATGCAGTCCCGGCTGGTCGGGTGCAGCAGCCGCACCCCCGGCGCGGCGGCCCGGTAGAGCTCCCGGGTCCGGGCGATCTCGTACGCGAGCAGCCGGCGCACCGGCCCGTCCACCACGCCCCGGGCCAGCCGCTGCCGGTCGACGCCGAACTGGGCCAGGTCGTCGCCGGGCAGGTAGACCCGGCCGCGGCGGAGGTCCTCGCCGACGTCCCGGATGAAGTTCGACAGCTGGAACGCGACCCCGAGGTCCACGGCGTACGGCTCGGCCACCGCCCGCGGCCCGATCGGCTCCAGCACCGGCACCATCTGCAGCCCGATCACCGCGGCCGAGCCCCAGACGTAGCCCATCAGGTCCTGGTACGTCGGGTAGTCGGTGACCGTGAGGTCCATCCGCATCGAGGCGAGGAAGTCCTCGAACAGCGACAGCGGGATGTCCCAGCGGCGCACGGTGTCCACCACCGCCCGGCTGACCGGGTGCGCGGACCCGCCGGCCCGGACGTCGGCGACGAACTGCTCGCCCCAGCCGGCCAGCCAGTCCGCCTTCTCCGCCTCGCCCAGCGTGGAGGCGAGGTCGTCGACGATCTCGTCGGCGTACCGGGCGAAGCCGTAGAGCGCGTGCACGTAGGGCCGCTTGGCCGGCGGCAGCAGCAGCGTGGCCAGGTAGTACGTCCGGCCGTGGGCGGCGTTGAGCCGGCGGCACCCCTCGTACGAGGCCCGCAGCGCGGGGTCGGTGATGCCGGCGGCGTCCAGCTCGCGGGCGCTCACCGGACCGACGCCACCGGCCCGCGCTCCGGCCCGGCCGCCGCCGACAGCAGGAGCAGCTCCGGCGGCGCGGGCTCGGACGGCTCGTCCCCGGCCCGGCCGAGCACGGCGATCGTGGCCGCGGCGGCGGCGAGCGGCATCGCGACCACCGGCCCCCACTCGAGGAACAGGTTGGAGCCCTGGGGCGCGATCATCATCGACAGCCAGAAGCAGCCGCCGGCGAGCACCGGCCAGGTCCGGCGGTCCAGCCGGGTCGCGCCCAGCACGGTCAGGCCCCACAGCACGTACCAGGGCTGGACGACCGGGCCGAGGAACACCACGGCCAGCAGGGACAGCCCGAGCATGCGCATCCAGCCGGCCCGCCCGGCCCGCAGCCACAGCCAGAACAGCAGCAGCGCGGTGACGACCTGGCCGCCGAGCCGGATCCCGGCGATCACCGGGTCCTGGTACGTGACGAAGTTGGGCACCCCGCGCAGCAGCTCCACGAGCATGCCGATGCCGGTCGGGATCGACACCCACGTCAGCACCTGGCTGGAGGCGTTGAGCTGGTTGATCCAGCCGAACCCGAGCCCGGTCAGCCCGGTCAGCACGGCGACAGAGACCGCCGCCACGGTTGCGGTGCGCAGGCAGGCCCGGAACAGGACCGCGCGGCCGGTCAGGTGCCGGGCCCAGACCCAGGCCAGGAACGCGATCGCGACCGCCGCCGGCGCCTTGACCAGCACCGCGGCCGAGCAGAGGACCACACCGACGGCGACCCAGCGCTCCTCGGTCGCCTCCATCGCCACGGTGAGGCCGGCGACGACCAGCCCGACCATGAGCGCGTCGTTGTGCCCGCCGGCGACGAAGTGCACCAGCACCAGCGGGTTGGCGATGCCGAGCCAGACCGCGACCCGCGGGTCGCCGCCGGCCGCGCGGGCCAGCCGGGGCAGGTAGCGAGCGGTCAGCAGCACCCCGGCCACCGCGATCAGCCGCATCACGAACACCGTGGTCACGACCCGGTCACCGGCGACCGTGGCCACCGCCCGGCCGAGCCCGAGGAACAGCGGCCCGTACGGGGCCGGCGTGTCCACCCACATCCCGGAGATCTCGTCCAGGAACGGCCCCGGCAGCGACACCGGCCCGAACTTGTACGGGTCGAGGCCGGCGTGGGCGATCTGCGCCTGCGCCGCGTACGCGTACAGGTCGCGGCTGAACAGCGGCACGCAGAAGACCAGCGGTGCGCCCCAGAGCGCGGCGATCTTCAGCAGCCGGCCGGTGTCGGTGCCCTCCTCGCCCCGGCGCAGCGACCGGCCGAGGTACAGCCAGGCCATGCCGAGCACGGCCAGCCCGGCGTAGACGAACGCGAGCGCGGCCCGCTCGCCGACCGGGTCCCGCAGCAGCGCGAGGACCGGGGTGCGCTTGACCGGGTCGTAGACCGGGGGAGCGCCGGCCCCGAGGGAGCCGAGCGTGAGCAGCGCCGACCCGGCCAGGCCGACCAGCACGACCTTGCGGACGTGCGCGCTGCCCCAGCCGGACCAGCGGGCCAGCGCGGCGCGGCCGAGCCTGCCGCCGCGCAGGGCGGCCACCGCCGCCGGGGCCGTCACAGCTCGCGCACTGCGCGCGGCACGGGCTCCGGGACGGGACGGGCGAGGCGTACCGGCTCCGTGCCGACGGCCCGGCCGGGCAGCAGCTCGAACAGGACCGCCGCGCCGGCCACCACCGCGGCGCAGAGCACCGCCTGGATGATCGCACTGACGTCCACCGTGCCACCCTTCGGCATCACCACCACCGCCAGAGCGGCCGACGCCGTGGTCACGGCCGTGCGGGCGCGCAGGTTCGACGTGCCGGCGGCGATCAGGATGAAGCCCCACAGCAGATACCAGGGTTGTACCACCGGGCTGAGCGCGACCACGGCGACGAAGCCGAGCCCGAGCGAGGCGACGAAGCCGCGCCGGTCCATCCGGGCGAGCAGCAGCAGCACGACGACCATCGCGGCGACCCCGCCGGCGCCCCGGAACACCGCGATCGCGGTGTCCATGATCGAGTCGTCGCCGGCGCCGACGAGGTGCGCCAGCGCGCCGACGGCCTCGCCGAGCAGCGTCGTCCCGGACAGCCAGTTGCGCACCGTGCCGGGCGTGTTGAGCGCGCCGATCCAGCCGTACCCGAGGCCGGTGGCCCAGGACACCAGCGCGACCACGCCCGCGGAGATCGCGCCGACCGCGGCCGCGGCCCGGGCCAGCCGCCACGGGCCGGTCATCCGCTGCGCCCAGTACGGCACGACGAACACCAGCGCCAGCGCGGCCGGCGCCTTGACCAGCAACGCCAGCGAGAGCAGCACCACGCCGGCCAGCACCCAGCTGTCCATGACCAGCACCAGCCCGGCCACGACCAGGCCCATCAGCAGCGCGTCGTTGTGGGCGCCGCTGACGAAGTGGAACAGCACCAGCGGGTTGAGCACGGCCAGCCAGAGCGCCCGGTCGGCCGGCACGCCGCAGTGCGTGGCCAGCCGCGGCACGTACCGGACCAGCAGGGCCAGGCCGACCAGCGCGATCAGCCGCATCCCGAGCACGGTCGGCACCGTCCGGTCCCCGGACAGGTCCACCACCCAGCGGGCCAACTGCAGGAAGACCGGCCCGTACGGGGTCGGCGTGTGCGACCAGACCCCGGGCACGTCGGCCAGGTAGGGATTGTCGGGCAGCGCGCCCGGACCCCAGAAGTACGGGCTGGCGCCGACGTGCACCATCCAGCCGACCGCGCCGTAGCTGTAGACGTCCCGGCTGAACATCGGCGGGGCCAGGCACAGCGGCGCCGACCAGACCGCGAGCGTGACCAGCAGCGAGCGCCGGTCCGGACCGCCCGGCGTGCCGATCCGGCGGCCGAGGAACAGCCAGGCCACCACGAGCAGGGCGAGCCCGGTGTAGCCGATCGCCAGCGCGAGCGGCTCACCGGCGCGCAGCCAGTCCACGACCCGGAACGGCGTGAACGGGTCATGCCGAGGGAGCGCGCCGGCGGCGATGCCGCCGGTCGCGAGCGCGAGTGACCCGGCCAGGCCGAGAATCCGGTAGCGATCGAGGAGCCGCAGCTCCCCGACCGCCCGGAATCGGGACAGACGGGTCGGGAGCGTGGCGAGCACGGCCCTCAAGATTACCTGTTCGCGCGAACTGATTCCCCTTCGAGCATCCAGTGTCGTCGCTCTCGTCACCGCGCGCCGCGAATCCACCACCCGCTGTCAGGAGACCATCGGTCGGCCGGTCAGGCCAGGCGGCGGTGGACCGCGACGAGGAGTTGGGTCAGACCCACCGTGCCGAGGGCGATCCAGGCGGCGGCGCCGAGGGTGGCGAGGCGGTCGGCGTGCGCCGGCAGCAGGCCGCAGGCCAACAGCACGAACGCGGTGAGGATGACCCGGGTGGGACGTTCCCAGACGGTCACCACGCCGATCTCGCCCATGCCGGCGTTGCCGGCCCGCGCCCGGGCGTACTCCTGCAGCACCATGACGGATCCGCCCGCCACACAGACCGGTCCGGGGGCGCCGAGCAGCCAGAGCGCCAGCAGGTACGCGGCGTCGGACACCCGGTCGGCGAGCGAGTCGAGCACGAAGCCCCACCGGGTCGTCCGGCCGGACAGGATGGCCACCGCGCCGTCGAGGTTGTCGAGCAGGCCGGCCAGCACGACGACCGCGACCGCCGCGAGCGGCCACCGGCCGCCGGCAGCGGCGACCACGGCGACCGCGGCCGAGGCGAGCACACCCCAGCCGGTCAGCGCGTCCGGGGACACGCCGCGCGCGGCCAGCGGGCGGGCGAGCAGGTAGGCGAGCGTGAGCCAGCGGCCGGCCAGGCTGGCAGGCGCCGGCTCGTAGTCGCCGTGCAGCGGAGCCCACCGCTTCAGGTACCCGTCCAGATCCGGGACCGGCTCGACCGGCCGGCGGGCGGTCGCCGCGGTCAGCACCAGCACGGCGACCGCGGCGGCGGCGAGGGCCAGCCCCGCGACCACGTCAGGCGCGGGCCAGGGGGGCGCCGAGCCCGAGCGCCGCGTACACCTCGCGCGTCGCCGTCGACCGGTTCAGCGTGTAGAAGTGCAGGCCGGGCGCGCCCTCGGCGAGCAGCCGCCGGCACAGCGCGGTGGCGTGCTCGACGCCGAGCCGGCGGACCGCGGCCGGGTCGTCCTCGACCGCGTGCAGCTCGGCGGCCAGCTCGGCCGGGAACGCGGCCCCGGACAGCTGCGCCGACCGCTCGATACCGCGCACGTTGGTGATCGGCATGATGCCGGCGATGATCGGCACGTCGCAGCCCAGCGCCGCGACCCGGTCCCGCATCCGCAGGTAGTCCTCGGCCCGGAAGAACATCTGGGTGATCGCGAAGTCCGCTCCGGCCCGGCATTTGGCCACGAAGTGCCGGGTGTCCGAGTCCAGGTCGGGCGATCGGGGGTGCTTCTCCGGGAACGCGGCCACCCCGACGCAGTAGTCGCCGTGCGCCTTGACCAGCCGGACCAGCTCCTCGGCGTAGTCGAGGCCGTCCGGGTGGGCCTGCCAGTCGGCCTGCGGGTCGCCGAGCGGGTCGCCGCGCAGCGCGAGCACGTTGCGCACGCCGGCGGCGGCCAGCCGGCCGATGACGTGCCGCAGCTCGGCGACCGAGTGGCCGACGGCGGTCAGGTGGGCCATCGGCAGCAGCGTGGTGTCGGTCGCGATCCGCTCGGTGATCTCGACGACCCGGTCGCGGTTGGAGCCGCCGGCCCCGTACGTCACCGAGACGAACGACGGGCGCAGGGGCTCCAGCTGGCGGATCGTCTGCCAGAGCACCCGCTCGCCTTCGTCGTTCTTCGGCGGGAAGAACTCGAAGGAGAAGGTCGGTCCGCCCGCCGCGAGCCGGTCCCGCACGGTTGCCGTCATGGCGGCCAGCGTAGCGGCAGGCCCGGCACGCCCCCGGCACGCTCACAACAGGCGGAACCGCCGGTCCTCCCGGATACTCCCGCACGACAGCGCACGACAGTGACACCCTGCCCCTGGAGCCATCGTGACCTCGACCCAGAACCGGTCTGGACCGGTGCTCGACGCCGCGCCGGGCGCGGTCGCCGACCGGGCCGACCTGCGCCGCCGGGTCGCGGCCGCGCTCGCCGAGTTCCTCGACCGGCAGGACGCCCGGCTGATCGCGGTCGGCAACGAGACCGCGGAGCTGGTCCGGGCGGTGCGCGAGCTGCTGCGCGGCGGCAAGCGGCTGCGGCCGGCGTTCGGCTACTGGGGCTGGCGCGGGGCCGGGATGGCCGACGACGACCAGGTCGTCACCGCGGTCGCCGCGCTGGAGCTGTTCCAGGCCTGCGCGATCATCCACGACGACGTGATGGATCGCAGCGACACCCGGCGCGGGCAGCCGGCGGCCCACCGGCGCTTCGGCCGGCTGCACGGCTCGGCCGGCTGGCGCGGCGACGGGGACAGCTTCGGCACCGGCGCGGCGATCCTGCTCGGCGACCTGTGCCTGGCCTGGACCGACGAGATGTTCTTCGGCAGCGGGCTGGAGCCGGCCCGGCTCGACCGGGCCCGGCCGCTGTTCGACGAGATGCGTACCGAGCTGATGGGCGGGCAGTACCTCGACCTGCTGGAGCAGGCGATGGGCGGCGGCTCGGTGCCCCGGGCCCGCCGGGTGATCCAGTACAAGAGCGCCCGCTACAGCGTGCTCCGGCCGCTGCAGCTCGGCGCGGCGCTGGCCGGCGCGGGCCGCCCGCTACTGGCCGGGTACGAGGCGTACGGGCTGCCGCTGGGCGAGGCGTTCCAGCTGCGCGACGACGTGCTCGGCGTCTTCGGCGACCCGGCCGCGACCGGCAAGCCGGCCGGTGACGACCTGCGCGAGGGCAAGCGGACGGTGCTGGTCGCGCTGGCCAGCCAGTCCAGCGGCGCGGCCCAGGCGCGGCTGCTGGAGCGGCACCTCGGCGACCACGGGCTGGACGAGGCCGGGGTGGCCGTGCTGCGGGAGATCATCGTCGAGACGGGGGCGCTGGCCGAGGTGGAGCGGATGATCCGCAGCTGCACCGAGCAGGCGGTGGCCGCGCTGGCGGCCTCGCCGGTCGACCCGTGCGCGGAGGTCGCGCTGCACGAGTTGGCCACGGCCGCCACCGTCCGCACGCTCTGAGCCGGAGGACGACGGCGTGCGGACGGTGGTCGGGCGGACGGACCGGGTGGTGGTGGTCGGCGCCGGTCTCGGCGGCCTGTCGGCGGCGCTGCGGCTGGCCGCGGCCGGCCGCGAGGTGACCGTGCTTGAGCGCGAGGCGGTGCCCGGCGGCCGGGCCGGGCGGCTGGAGCTCGGCGGCTACTGCTTCGACACCGGGCCGACCGTGCTGACCATGCCCGAGCTGATCGCCGACGCGCTCGGCGCGGTGGGCGAGCGGATGGCGGACTGGCTGGAGCTGGAGCCGGTCGACCCGATCTACCGCGCGTACTACCCGGACGGGTCGACGCTGGACGTGCACGCCGGCGTCGAGGCGATGGCGGCGGAGGTGGAGCGGGTGTGCGGGCCGGCGGAGGCGGCCGGCTACCGGCGGTTCGTCGACTACGTCAGCGCGCTGTACCGGGCCGAGATGCGCTCGTTCATCGACCGCAACCTGGACTCGCCGCTCGGCCTGCTCGGGCCGGACCTGCTCCGGCTGGTGCGGCTGCGCGGGTTCGGCCGGCTCGCGCCGGCGGTCGCCCGGTACCTGAAGGACCCCCGCACCCAGCGGGTCTTCTCCTTCCAGGCCATGTACGCCGGCGTGTCCCCGTACACCGCGCTGGCCATCTACGCGGTGATCGCCTACATGGACTCGGTCGCCGGGGTCTGGTTCCCCCGCGGCGGGATGCACGCGGTACCCCGGGCGCTGGCCGGCGCGGCGGAGAAGCACGGGGTGCGGTTCCGGTACCGGACCGAGGTCGCCCGGGTGGAGATCGCGCACGGCCGGGCCCGGGCCGTGCACACGACCGGGGGCGAGCGGATCGAGGCCGACGCGGTCGTGCTCAACCCCGACCTTCCGGTCGCCTACCGGGACCTGCTGCCGCCGGGACTGGCCCCGCGGCGGGTCGGGCGGCAGCGCTACTCGCCGTCCTGCGTCGTCCTGCACGCCGGCTCGACGGCGGCGTACGGGAAGATCGCGCACCACAACATCCACTTCGGCCGGGCCTGGCGGGGCACGTTCGACGAGATCATCCGGCGCGGCGAGCTCATGTCCGACCCGTCGCTGCTGGTGACGAACCCGACCCGGGCCGACCCGACGCTGGCACCGCCGGCCCGGCAGGCCTACTACGTGCTGGCGCCGACCCCGAACCTCACCGCCGGGATCGACTGGGCCAGCACCGGCCCGCGCTACCGGGACGAGCTGGTCGCCGTGCTCGAGGCCCGCGGGTACGCCGGGTTCGGCGCCGGGATCGAGGTGGAGCGGCTGGTCACGCCGGCCGACTGGGCCGCGTCCGGGCTGGCCGCCGGCGCCCCCTTCGCCGCCGCGCACACCCTGCGCCAGACCGGCCCGTTCCGCCCGCCGACGCTCGCCCCCGGGTTGGAGAACGTGGTCTTCGCCGGCTCGGGGACCCAGCCCGGAGTCGGTGTCCCGATGGTCCTGCTCTCCGGCCGCCTCGCCGCCGAGCGCATCACCGCCCGCTGACCGCGGCGGCGCTGGTCCGGCCGGGATCGCGGCCGGGCCGGGATCGCGGCCGGGCGGGGTCGGTCGGGCGGGGTCGGTCGGGCGGGGTCGGTCGGGCGGGGTCGGTCGGGCGGGGTCGGTCGGGCGGGGTCGGTCGGGCGGGGTCGGTCGGGCGGGGTCGGTCGGGCGGGGTCGGTCGGGCGGGGTCGGTCGGGCGGGGTCGGTCGGGCCGGGTCGGTCGGGCCGGGTCGGTCAGGCGGGGCCGATGAGGCGGTCGACGATGCGGGCGGACAGGACGACCAGCGGAAGTCCGCCGCCGGGGTGGGTCGACCCGCCGACCAGGAACAGCCCGCGCACCGGGGAGCGGTTGGGCGGGCGGAGGAACGCCGAGCGGGCGCCGTTGGAGGACGAGCCGTAGATGGCGCCGCCCGGTGCGCGGGTCGAGCGGGCCAGATCGGCCGGGGTGATCACGTGCGAGAACAGCAGCCGGTCGGCCACCGGCAGGCCACGGGCGGCGAGCAGTCCGAGCAGCCGCCCCGCGTACGAGCCGGACAGCGCCGGCGAGTCCCAGTCCACCGCGCCCGGGCCGCTGCCGTGCCGCGGGGCGTTGACGAGCACGAACCAGGCCTCGTGCCCGTCGGGCCGGACCGCCGGGTCGTCCGGCACGCTGACGTAGATCGTCGGGTCGGCCACCGGGGCGGCCGGGTCGCCGAAGATCGCGTCGAACTCCGCGTCGTACGCGGCCGGGAACAGCACGTTGTGGTGGGCCAGGTTGGGGGTCCGGCCGCGGACGCCGAGCAGCAGCACGAAGGCGGACAGCGACGGCGTCGACCGGCGCATCCGGCGCAGTGCCGACGGCTGCGGCAACAGTTCGCGGTAGACGTGGTCGGCGTCGGCGTTCGCGACCACCACGTCCGCCGGCAACCGGCCGCCGTCGGCGAGCAGCACGCCGCAGGCCTGGCCGCCGGCGGTCTGGATCAGGGCCACCTCGGTGCCGGTGCGGATCTGCCCGCCCAGCGCGCGGACCCGGCCGGCCAGCTCGTCGGCGAGCGTGCCGAGCCCACCGCGCAGGTACCACCCGCCGAACTGCTGCTCCACGTACGGGACGACGCCGAGCGCGGCCGGGGCCCGGCGCGGGTCCGATCCGGTGTACGTCGCGTACCGCTCGAACAGCGTGCGCTGTCGCGGGTCGGTCAGGTAGCGCTCACCGAGCCAGCGCAGCGTGCGCCCGGGCGCGATCGTGCGCAGGTCGCCGACCCGGACGGCCTGCCGGGCCAGGTCGCGCACGCCGCCGACCGGCGACTCGAGGAACGGGCGGCGCACCGCCTCCCAGATCCGTTCGGTCCGGGCCACCAGCCGGCGCCAGTCCGCGCCGGCCGGCGGGCCGAACGCGGCGTCCATCCGGGCGCAGGTCACGTCGACGTCGCCGGCGGTGTCCAGCCTGGTGCCGTCGGCGAACCGGTGCCGGATCAGCGGGTCGAGCGGCTCCAGCTCGAGCCCGGTCGGCCACGGGTCGCCGGTCGCCGCGAACAGGTCGGCGAACACCTCGGGCATGGTCAGCAGCGACGGCCCGGTGTCGAACCGGAACGTGCCGGCCGAGGTCTTGCGTTCCAGCCGGCCGAGCTTGCCGCCGACCGCCTCAGCCTGCTCACAGACGGTGACCTGGTGGCCCCGGGCGGCGAGCCGGGCGGCGGTCGCCAGCCCGCCGACGCCGGCGCCGACCACGACGACGCGGCTCACGGCAGCCGCCGTCCCTTCCAGGCCAGCGTGCCGGCGCGGCGGCCGCGCAGCGAGCGCGCGGTCAGCCAGCCGAACGCGGCCACCGAGACCGGGTGCGCGAGCGCGTCCGGCCAGGCCCGGCCGCCGGTCCGACGCGCGGTCAGCACCCGTCCGGTCACTCCCGCAGCGTAACCGGCTAAACCCGTTCTGGAGCCGAGCAGCGCGGCCACCGGCGGAACCAGGTACGCCAGCGCGAGCAGGCCGGCGACCCCGGCCGCGCCGGCCGGCGACCCGAACGCCGACCACAGTGACTTGGAGTAGCCGTCGCGCAGCTCGGCCCAGCCGGCGTACATCCGGCAGTCGGCCAGCGCGGTCCCGTCGGCGACCCCGCCGCGGCCGCCGGCCCGCTTCACCGCCCGCAGCAGCGCGACGTCCTCGACCACCTCGGCCCGGACCGCGGCGTGCCCGCCGGCCCGGTCGTACGCGGCCCGGCGCACCGCGAGCAGCTGCCCGTTGGCTGCCGCCAGGGACGGCCGCGGCGACCGCTCGGCCAGCCGCAGCGGCAGGAACGTCAGCCACGACCACTGCAGCAGCGGCTGCACCAGCCGCTCGGCGACGGTCCCGGCGACCTGGCGCGGGTACGGGCAGACCAGGTCGAGCTCGCCGAGCAGGGCCACCGATGCGGCGACCGCGCCCGGCCGGAGCAGCACGTCGGCGTCGAGGAAGAGCAGCACGTCCGACGCCGGGTCGGCGGCGTCGGCGAGCTGCTGGCAGGCGTGCGGCTTGCCCAGCCAGCCGGCCGGCAGCGGCCGGCCGGGCAGCACCCGCACGCCCATCGCGCGGGCGACGCCGCCGGTTCCGTCGCTCGACCCGTCGTCGAGCACGAGCACCTCGGCCACGCCGTCCTGAGCCAGCACCGCGGCCAGGCAGTCGCCGGCCCGGGCGACCTCGTCCCGCATGGGCACGAGCACGGAGACCCGCTCCGGTCCCCGGCCGGCGGCCGGGTCGGGCCGGCGCAGCAGGGCGGCGTTGACCGCCGCGTGCACGGTGCCGGCCGCGGCCAGCGCCGAGCCGAGCCCGACCAGCCCGCGCAGCGCCCGGCTCGTCGGCCGGCTCGTCGGCCGGCTCGTCGGCCGGCTCGTCGGCCGGCTCATCGGCCGGCTCGTCGGCCGGCTCATCGGCCGGCTCGTCGGCCGGCGGGGACCGGCCGGCGCAGCGACCGGGCCAGCGGCAGCGCGACCGCGCCCATCCCGAGGCCGCCCCACAGCGCCGCCGCCGGCAGTCCGAAGAACACCGCCAGCGCCAGCACCGACGAGGCGTACGTCCAGAGGTAGAGCGCGTACGGCACCGTGTCCGACGTGGACGGTCGCGTGTGGACGGTACGGTCGAGCAGCGCCGCCAGCACGACCGCGACGAGCGCCCAGCCGGCGTAGTTGGTGAGCGGCACCGCCGGCACGCCGGGCAGCGCGGGGGAGGGGTCGGCCCACCGCCAGTGCCCGGCGGCGACCATCTGCGGGTCGAGGAACAGGTCCCAGGACGCCAGCGCCGCCGCCGCGACCGCGATCCGGGCCGGCGCGGTCCGGCCCAGCCTGAGCCCGACCAGGTATGCCGGCCACGCCATCATCACCCAGGCCAGCGGGATCACCAGCGGCACGCCGAGCACCGCCGGGCCGAGCGTGCCGGCGTAGGAGTACCGGCCGAACGGGATCCCGGTCGCCACCCCGACCGCCTCGGCCAGCAACCCGCCGCCGCCGGCCACGACGACCAGCGCGGCCGCGGCCCGCACCCCGCGGCTGGCCGCGGCGTGCACCACCGACGCCGCCGCGAACAGCACCACGGTGAGTACCGTCAGCCGGTCCCGCGCCACCCCCACCGGCGTCAGCGGGTACGCGATCTGCGCGAGCACGACGCCCCCGGCGAGCAGCGCCGGCACCCGGCCGGGCTCACGCATCCGGCGGCAGCGGCATCCGGCGGCCGAGCACGGCGAACGGGCGCGCGTCGCCGGGGAACAGGTGGTGCCGGAGCAGGTCGACGAACCCGAGCGACCGGTAGAGCCGCCAGGCCCTGGTGTCGCCCTCGGGCGTGGACAGCAGCACCGCCGGCTGCGCCAGCTCCTCGACCAGCGTCCGCAGCAGCTCCCGGCCGGCCCCGCGGCCCTGGTACGCCGGCCGCACGTGCAGCTCGGACAGCTCGAACGCGCCGCGCAGCCACTGCTCGGCCAGCGGCGCCGGCAGCGCGGCCCTGACCTGGTCGTGCCACCACTGGCCAGGGGCGGCCGCGTACCCGTAGCCGAACCCGAGCAGCTCGCCCGGCCGGCCGGGCCCGTCGCCGTCGCCGAGCGCGGCGACCGCGCGGAAGGCCGGCCGGCGGGTGTGCGCGATCGCGAACCCGGCGCGGTGCTGGCCGGCCTCCGGCGGGTATCCCATCGCCTCGGCGTACACGGACATGGCTTCGGACATCCGCTCGCGGGCTTCGGCGGGGGAGAGCCGGACGATCTTCATGCCAGCGGGTCCCGGCCGTCGACCGTACCGTCCGCCGCCTCGACCGCGAAGCGGGCGAACAGCTCCTCCGCGTACCAGCGCTCGGGCCCCGTGCGGGCGACCACCGCGCTGTGGGCGGCCCCGGCGTAGGCGAACCGGCGCAGCGCCGACGCCGACTCCCACAGGCTGAAC
The DNA here is from genome assembly GCA_963803135.1 of uncultured Actinomycetota bacterium. Lineage (GTDB taxonomy): Bacteria > Actinomycetota > Actinomycetes > Mycobacteriales > CADCTP01 > CADCTP01. Next base: position 219,974 of record CAWDLH010000006.1, read on the forward strand.
GTGCCCTGCAGGCCGACCGGCGCCTCGCCGATGCCGACCGCGAGCCGCAGCCCGGGCTGGGCGTGCAGGTCGGCGGCCACCGGCGGGACCGCCCGCCAGAACGCGCGGGCCCGGGACGGCCGCAACCGGGCCCGGGTCACCGCCGCCACCGGCCCGTCCCACCGCCCCCCGCCGACCGGCCCGACCGGCCCGGGCGGACTGCCGTGGTCGCCGGCCGGGCCGGGCGGGCCACCGGCCGCTCCACCGAACGGCTCGCGGCCGGACCAGCGCCCGCGGGCCGACAGCGGCCGCAGCTCCACCCGCCAGGTCTCCTCGGCCAGCCGCCGCCACCGGTCCGCGACCGCGGACCGCTCGAACGCCCGCGCCGACGCGCGGTCGGCCCAGCTTGCGAGCAGCCCCCACCGCCGCGGGTCGGCGTCGCGGGCCCGGAACGACCCGCCGTCCCCGGTCCCGAGCAGCTTCGCGAACCGCACCCCCGCCGTCCCCCGCACCGCACGCCGGTCGACCCCCATCCGCACCACCGCGACGGGCACGGCGCGCCGCGGCACCCGCCACAGGTGCAGCGTGACCAGCTCCGGCACGGCCTCCCGCATGAGCGAGAGCGTAAGTGGAAGGAGGGCCGCCCGCTCAGCCCACCTCGGCCGGTGTCCCGCCGGTGATCCGGACCAACTCGTCGTACGTCGTCGCGAACACCACGTGCGGCACCCCGCCGGAGGCCCAGACCACCTCGTGGTCGGCGAGCACGACGTCGACCAGCGTGCGCAGCGGGGCGGGGTGACCGACCGGGGCGACGCCGCCGATCACCTGCCCGGTCGCGGACCGCACGAACTCCGGGGTGGCCCGGCGCAGTGCCGGCACGCCGAGCAGCGCGGCGACCTTTGCGGTGTCGACCCGGTGGGCGCCGCTCGTCAGCACCAGCAGCGGCTCGCCGTCGGCGTCGAAGACCAGCGAGTTGGCGATCGCGCCGACCTCGACGCCGAGCGCCGCGGCGGCCAGCGCCGCCGTCCGCACCTCGGCCGCCAGCTCGACCACCTCGCCGGTCGCACCGGCCGCGGCCAGCGCCTCGGTCACCTTCAGCACCCCCGGGTGCTCCGCCTTCGTCACCTCGTCACCGTACGGGGCCGGCGCACCCGGATTTCTGTCCTCCCGCAGGCGGTGCGCTGTTCGCCTGCGCGTCACTACGCTGACGCCCGGCCCGGCTGGACTGTCGGCCGACGCAGAGGGGGGTTTCCTGTGGACCTTGATCGGCGGCAGTTCCTGGCCGGCGCGGCGACGGTCGCCGGCGCGGCGGCGATCGGAGTGGCCGGCGGGGCGGCACCCGCGGCCGCGCGGACCGGCGACGTGGACGCGAGCGGCCCGTTCGCGCTCGGCGTGGCCAGCGGCGACCCGTTGCCGGACTCGGTGATCCTCTGGACCCGGCTGGTGCGCGACCCGCTCGATCCCGACTCGCTGCCGCGCCGGCCGCTGCCGGTGCAGTGGGAGATCGCGCGGGACGCGAGCTTCCGACACCCGGTTCGCCGCGGCACCGCGCTGGCCCGGCCGGAGCTCGCCCACTCGGTGCACGTCGACGTCCGCGGCCTCGACCCGGCCCGGGAGTACGCGTACCGCTTCCGGTTCCAGGGGCACCTCAGCCCGGTCGCCCGGACCCGCACGGCGCCGGCCGCGTTCGCCGACCCGCGCCGGCTGCGCATCGGCGTCGTCAACTGCCAGGACCTCCAGAACGGCTACTGGCCGGCGTACTGGAGCCTGGCCGACGAGGACCTCGACGCGGTCTTCCACCTCGGCGACTACATCTACGAGTACGACCCGCACAGCCGGTTCGCCGACCGCAACCACACCACCCCGGACACGCCCGGCCTCGACCAGCTGCTCTCCCTGCGCGACTACCGCAACCGGCACGCGCAGTACAAGCTCGACCCGGCCCTGCAGGCCGCGCACCGCGCCTTCCCGTGGGTGCTGACCTGGGACGACCACGAGGTGGAGAACGACTACGCCGACCTCGTGGACGAGGTCGCCGACGCCGGCCCGCGGCGGCAGGACCCGGCGCAGTTCTCGGTCGAGCGGGCGCACGCGTACCAGGCGTACTACGAGCACATGCCGGTCCGCGCGCCGTACCACCTCGGGGCGCCGGACTTCCGGATCTACCGCCGGCTGCGGTTCGGGCGGATGGCGGAGTTCTCCGTGCTCGACACCCGGCAGTACCGGACCGACCAGCCGGGCGGGCTGACCGACGACTTCGCCCCGGTGGAGGCCGGCCAGGACAACGCGGCCGGCACGCTGACCGGCGGCCCGCAGGAGCGCTGGCTCAAGGGCAACCTGCTCGCGTCCCGGACGCGCTGGAATGTGATCGCCCAGCAGGTCATGTTCAGCCAGCTGCACTTCCCCAACCCGACCGGCGCGCCGACGCCGCCGGTGTTCGGCAACATGGACCAGTGGGACGGGTACGTGCCGCAACGAACCCGGCTGCTGCGCTTCCTGGAAGCCGCCCGCGTCCGCAATCCAGTCGTGCTGGCCGGCGACATCCACTCGACCTGGTTCTCCGACCTCAAGCGCGACTTCGACGACCCGGGCTCGCCCACGGTGGCGACCGAGTTCGTCGCCACGTCGGTGAGCTCGGACTTCCCCGCCCAGTTCGACGCCGCGCTGCGGCAGATCAACCCGCTCTTCAACCCGCACGTGCGCTACTACCAGGGGGTCCGGCACGGCTACCTGCGCTGCGAGCTGACCAGGGACACCTGGCGTACGGACGAGCGGACGGCCGACTCGATCGAGGTGCGCGAGTCGCCGACCCGCACGACCGCCTCCTTCGTCGTCGAGTCCGGCCGCCCGGGGCTAGTCCCGGGCTAGTCCGGCCTAGCAGCGGCTCGTCCGCCGACCGGACGTCGGCCGCGGGCAGGCCGTCCGGGTGGCTCTCGCGGACCCGGTCCACGACCTCGACCGCGACCTCGAGGTGCCAGCGCTTCGTGGCGGCATAGAACTCCTGCGCCGCCTCGGACAGCTTCGGCCGCCCGTGCAGCGGCTTGTCGCTGACCGCGAGCAGGGTCGCGGTCGGCACCCGGTAGCGGAAGCCGTTCGCGGCCACCGTCGCCGACTCCATGTCGACCGCGACCGCCCGGGACAGCCGCATGTCCGCGAGCACCGAGTCCTGCTCGAACTCCCAGTTGCGGTTGGCGGTCGTGTAGACGGTGCCCAGCCGGTACGGCAGGTCGCGGCGGACCAGCGCGTCGAGCAGGTAGCTGTTGAGCCGGTGGTTGGACCCGACCGGCACCGACGTCGGCAGCACGTGGTCGAGCACCCCGTCGGCCCGGTGGTACGTGGTCGCGAGCACGAGGTCGCCGATGTCCTGGTGGTTCCGCAGCCCGCCGCAGTGGCCGATCATCAGCATCACGTCCGGCCGGAGCACGGCCACGTGGTCGGTGATCGTCTTCGCGTTGGACGGGCCGACGCCGATGTCGACCAGCGTGACCCCGTCCCGGCCGGGTCGGGCCGCGTGCCAGGCCGGCATCTGCCGCCCGGGCGCGGACGGGCCGATCGCGTCCGGGAACGCCTCCCGGAACGCGTCGACGTGCCAGGCGTAGTTGGTGAACAGCACGTACCGCTGGAAAGCCTCGGCCGGCGTGCCGGTGTAGTGCGCCAGCCGGTCGATCGACAGCGCCATCCGCTCCGGCCGGAAGAGGAACAGCTTCTTCCGGCGCAGGTCCCAGGACCCCTCGTCGAGCGCCTCCAGCACGGTCGGGTCGTGCAGGCCGAGCGCGGGCCGGGACCGCTCGGCCGAGATCCGCGCGCCGGCCGCGGCCAGCCGGCGCAGCTCCCGGTCGAGATACGGCCGGATCGCGATCGGGCAGGCGAACTCGCCCTCCAGCACCGGGTTGTGCCGGGACCAGGGCCGCTCCACGGTCAGCGCCCCGTAGAAGCCGGCGTCGTCGGCGGCCTCCAGCTCGTCGCACAGCGCCGCGACGTGCTCGGGGATGTCCGCCGCCTTCTCCCGCGCGAAGTCGATCGTCACCGGCACGGCCCCACTCTGCCACGGCCCCCGCCCGAGGGACCGGGGCCGGGTGGCGAGGGATGGTTACCCGTGGATCCCGCACTCGGTCTTGGCCCGACCGGCCCAGCGGCCGGAGCGCGGGTCCGCACCGGCCTCGACCCGGGACGTGCACGGCTCGCAGCCGATCGACGGGTAGCCGTCGTCCACGAGCGGGTTGACGAGCACGCCGTGCGCCTCGACGTAGGCGTCGACGTCGTGCTGCGTCCAGCAGGCCAGCGGGTGCACCTTGACGATCGCCCGCCGCGCGTCCCACGTCACCACCGGCGTGTCGGCCCGGGTCGGCGACTCGTCCCGGCGCACCCCGCTCACCCAGGCCGAGAACGGCGCCAGCGCCCGCCCGAGCGGCTCCACCTTGCGCAGCCAGCAGCACCGGTCCGGGTCACGGTCGTGCAGCCGCGGCAGCAGGTCGGCGTCCTGCTCGGCGACCGTCCACAGTGGAAGGACCGTGCGCACGTCCACGGGCAGCGTCGCGGCGACGGCGTCCCGGGTGCCGATCGTCTCGGCGAAGTGGTAGCCGGTGTCCAGGAAGTACACCGGCACGCCCGGGCGGGCCCGGCCGGCGAGGTGGGCGAGCACCGCGTCGGTCATCGACGACGACACGCACAGCCCGTCGCCGAAGGTGTCCGACGCCCAGCGCAGCACCTCGAGCGGCTGCGCGCCCTCGAGGTCGAGGGCCGCCTGCGCGGCCAGCCGCTCGAGTCTCGGCCACTGATCCTGCGGGGCGCTCATCGGCCGACCTCCGTCTGCTCGGGGGCCGGTGCCTGGGTCACCGACCGCAGCGCGAAGGCCCGCCGGCAGGACTCGCACCGCCATTCCCCGTGCCGCTCCCCGTACGGGCGGAGGGTCTCGTCCCCGCAGTACGGGCAGAAGAAGGGCGCCGAACCGTGGCTCACGACAACCACCCCTCGTCGGCCCGGGCCGCGTACGCGGCGAAGCTCTCCGCGGGCTCGCGCCGGTCCAGGTAGCCGCGAAGCACCCGCTCGACGTAGTCGGCGGCGCTGTCCGCCTCGACCTTGAGGCCGCGGAACTTGCGCCCCAGCGCGGCCTCGGCGCCGAGGTGCCCGCCGAGGTGCACCTGGTACACCTCGACGTCCTCGCCGTCCGCCCCGCGGGCCACCGAGCCCTTGAACCCGATGTCCGCGACCTGGAACCGGGCGCACGAGTTGGGGCAGCCGTTCACGGTGATGCTGACCGGCTCCGGGAAGTCCGGCAGCCGCCGCTCGAGCTCCCGGTAGAGCTCCTGGGCCCGGCCCTTGGTCTCGACGATCGCGAGCTTGCAGAACTCGATCCCGGTGCAGGCGATCGTGCCGTCCCGGAACGGGCTCGGGTGCACCGGCAGGTCCTCGGCGGCCAACTGCGCGACCAGCGCGCCGGTACGGTCCGCCGGGACGTCCAGGATGATCAGCTGCTGCTGGGCGGTGGTCCGGATGCGGGCCTGGCCGTACTCGTCGGCGAGCCGGGCGATCCGGGCCAGCTGGGTGCCGGAGGTGCGGCCGACCCGCAGCGCGAAGCCGACCGCGTAGTCGCCGTCGACCTGCTCGGTCAGCCCGGCGTGCCCGCGGGCCCCTTCGTACCGGGTCCGGGGCGGGGCCGTCCGGCAGCGGCGTGGCCAGGAAGTCCTTCTCCAGCACCTGGCGGAACCGCTCCGGGCCCCAGTCGGCGAGCAGGAACTTCAGCCGCGCGTGCTGGCGGGACCGGCGGTAGCCGTGCTCGCGGAACACCGCGGTGACCCCGGCCCACACCTCGGCGACCCGCTCGGGCTCGACGAACGCGCCCAGCCGCTGGCCGAACTTCGGGTTGGTCGACAGCCCGCCGCCGACCCAGAGGTCGAACCCGGGCCGCCGCCCGGGTCCGACGACGCCGACGAACGAGACGTCGTTGATCTCGTGGTTGGTGCAGTGCTGCGCGCAGCCGGAGATCGACGTCTTGTACTTGCGGGGCAGGTTGGAGAACGCGGGGTCGCCGACGTAGCGGTCGCGGACCTCGCGCAGCGCCGGGGTCGCGTCGAGCACCTCGTCCCTGGCCACGCCGGCCAGCGGGCAGCCGAGGATCACCCGCGGGGTGTCGCCGCAGGCCTCGGTGGTGTCCAGGCCGACGGCCTCGAGCCGGCGCCAGATCTCCGGCACGTCCTCGATCCGGATCCAGTGCAGCTGGACGTTCTGCCGGTCGGTGACGTCGGCGACGTCCCGGCCGAACTCGGTGGCGATGTCCGCGATCGTCGTGAGTTGCTCGCTGGTCAGCGTCCCGCCGTCGATCCGTACGCGCAGCATGAAGTAGCGGTCCTCGAGCTCCTCCGGCTCCAGCACCGCGGTCCGCCCCCCGGGGATGCCCGGGGCGCGCTGGGTGTAGAGCCCGAGCCAGCGGAACCGGTTGCGCAGGTCGGCCGGGTCGATGCTGTCGAACCCGGTGTACTGGTACCGGTCGATGACGCGCTGCTTGGCGTTGAGGCCGTCGTCGTCCCGCTTGACCCGTTCGTTCTGGTTGAGCGGCTCACGGTGGCCGAGGGCCCACTGGCCTTGGCCGCGTTGGGGCGGCATGGACGGGTGTCCTTCCGGGGGGCAGGCTGCGCGGCGCCGTAACGCCGCAGGGGCTGTCGTCAGCCCTGACAGACCGCGCTGTCCACCCGGCGGAGGTCGATGTGGCGGCGCGACACCAGAAGCACGGAGACCATGCGCTCGCTGCCGCTCACGTATCCAGACTCGCACATCGCATCGCGTACGGCCACTGTGCGGTGACTGGGATCATGGGCCGGTGGGCACCTACCCGCTGCTGCTCGAGCTCGCCGGGCGCCGGGCCGTCGTTGTCGGCGGCGGCCCGGTGGCGCTGCGGCGGGTCCGGGGTCTGCTGGCCGCCGGTGCCGCGGTCGAGGTCATCGCCGCGGCGGTGCTGCCCGAGCTGGCAGAACTGTCGGAGGTGGCTGTTTCACTCCGCGGCTATGCGGACGGTGACCTGGACGGGGCCTGGGTGGCGCACGCCTGCGCGGACGATCCCGCCGTGAACGCGGCGGTCGCGGCCGAGGCCGAGCGGCGGCGGATCCCGTGCGTGCGGGCCGACGACGCGGCCGGCGGCTCGGCCCGGACCCCGGCCGTGACCCGCGGCGCCGGCCTCGTGGTCGCGGTGGGCTCGGCCGGCGGGCCGGATCCGGCCCGGGCCGCGGCCGTGCGGGACGCGGTCGCGCTGCTCCTGGAGACCGGCGAGCTCCCGCTGCGCGCCCGCCGCGCCGGCCCCGGGATGGGTTCGGTCGCGCTGGTCGGGGGCGGGCCCGGCGATCCGGAGCTGATCACCGTCCGGGGCCGGCGCCTGCTCGCCGAGGCCGACGTGGTCGTCGTCGACCGGCTCGCGCCGCGGGTGCTGCTCGACCGGCTCGACCCCGGTGTCGAGATCGTCGACGTCGGCAAGACGCCGCACGGCGCCGGGCCGACCCAGGAGCAGATCAGCGCGCTGCTGGTGGACCGGGCCAGGGCGGGCGAGCGGGTGGTCCGGCTCAAGGGCGGGGACCCGTTCGTGCTCGGCCGCGGCGGCGAGGAGGTGGCGGCCTGCGTGCGGGCCGGCGTGCCGGTCACGGTCGTGCCCGGGGTGACCTCCGCGGTCGCCGGCCCGGCCGCCGCCGGCATCCCGGTCACCCACCGCGGTGTCGCGGCCGACTTCGCCGTCGTCTCCGGCCATGTGGAGCCGGCCCCGGACGGTTCGCCCGGCGCGCGGACGGGATCGGGTTCGGTGATCGACTGGCAGGCGCTCGCGGACGGTCCGGCCACCCTGGTGCTGCTGATGGCGCTGGACCGGGTGGGGTCGGCGGCGGCCGAGCTGGTCAAGCGCGGCCGCCCGGGATCGACCCCGGTCGCGGTGGTGCGGCGGGCGACGCTGCCCGACCAGCAGGTGCTCGTGGCCACCCTGGACACGGTCGCCGCGGCCGTCGCCGACGCAGGTCTGCGCCCGCCGGCGGTGGTCGTCGTCGGCGAGGTGGTCGGCCTGCGGGACCGGCTCTGGGCCGGCGCGCCGCCGGACTGATTCCGCCTCTGACCTGCGCGTTCGAATCTGTTCGAAGATCTCTCTGCGACACGCCGGAGTGACGTTGCGGTGCGGGCGGATCACTGGATAGTCTCGTCGTGTTCGAACACCAGTTCGAACGATGCTCCCGCCGGGCGGTGCGGCCCTCGACCCCCGCACCGCCCGGCGGGCAGCCCGCCCGGATCAGTCGCGTCGCCGGAGGAGAAGCCACATGCGTTCGGTCCACACGGTCCTCGAGGAGCAGGTCGAGGTCGCGCGCGCGGCCGGTGACCCCGAGATGTTCCTGCTCCGGGGCGGGCTCTACGTGGTGCGTTCGGTGCTCGCCCGCTGGCGGGAGCCGGGCGGCTGGCGCTGGTCCGGTCCCGGCCGGGTTGCCGCCGCCCCGGCCGGAGAGGCCGCCGCGGGCGCGATGGCGGTGATCCACTCGATCCCGGTCGACCTGGCCGACCGGCAGCTGTGGCGGGTCGAGGCGGCGGCCGGGATGTCGGCCCGGGTCGAGGTGTTCGACCTGTGCCGGGACGTGGCGGCCGATCCGCCGCGGTGGACCGCGACGCTGGTGGAGGACTGAGGACGATGACCACGACCGTGCGGCGACTCGGCCCGTCCCGGGCGCCGTCCCAGCTGCTGCCCTCCGCGCTCGGCCTGCTCGACCAGGCCCGGCGGGGGCTGCAGGAGGCCGCGACGCTGACGCCGCCCGCCGAGCGATACGCGACGGCCCACCTGGCCGCGCTGCGCGGGGCCGCGGCGGTGCTGGCCGCCAGGACCCGGCCGACCGACCCGCGGCTGCGCCGGCGCCGGCCGACCAGCGCCTGGGTGCTGCTCACCGAGGTGGCCCCGGAGCTGGGGGAGTGGGCGGCGTACTTCGCCGCCGGCGCGAGCAAGCGGGCGGCCGCGGAGGCCGGCGTGACCCGGGCGGTGTCCAGCCGGGAGGCCGACGACCTGCTGCGCGACGCCGGGACCTTCCTCGCCCTGGTGGAGACGACGCTCGGCCTGGTGCCCACGCTGCCGGTCGGCGCCCAACGGGCCGGCTGACCTGGTGGCTCGGCTGCGACCGGCGCTCTCGCCTACGCTCGCCTGGCTGAGCGTCGGGAGGTGGGCCCGGAGATGGGCGCGGAGACAGTCAGGTCGCGGGGCCTCGCCCGGGGCGGGATCGTGTGGTCGGTGCTGGGCGCGGAGCTCGACCGCCGGGCGGCGGTCGATGCCCCCGGGCTGGACGTACTCGACCTGGGCGGCGGCAGTGGAGTGTCGGCGGTGCCGCTGGCCGAGCTGGGACACCGAGTAACGGTGCTCGACGTCAGCGCCGACGCGCTGGCCACGCTGCACCGGCGGGCCGAGGAGGCCGGTGTGGCCGAGCGGGTCACCCCGCTGCAGGGCGAGGTGGAGCGGCTGCCCGCGGCGGTCCCCCTGGGCTCGTACGACCTGGTGCTCTGCCACGGGCTGCTCGAGGTGGTCGACTCGCCGGCCGAGACGCTGGCCGCAATGACCGGCGCCCTGCGCCCCGGCGGCTGCGCCAGCGTGCTGGCCGCCGGCCGGGCGGCGGCGGTGTTCGCGCGGGCACTCGGCGGCCGGCTGGCCGACGCGATCCGGCTGGCCGCCGACCCGGACGGACGGTCGGGGCCGGCCGACCCGATGCTGCGCCGGTTCGACGCGACCGAGCTCGGCGAGCTGGTCGCCGCGGCCGGGCTGCGGGTGGAGGCGGTGCACGGCGTCGGCGTGGTGGCCGACCTCGTGCCCGGCGCGGTGCTGGAGGGCCAGCCCGGAGCGATCGAGGCGCTGCGGGAGCTGGAGGCCGCCGTCTCCGGCCGGTCGCCGTACCGGGATGTGGCCGCGCAGCTGCACCTGCTGGCCCGGCGCTGAGGCCGGCGTGGGTCGCAGCCAGGAGCTGGGCCGGACCGGGCCGCCGGCCGGGCCGCCCGCCGACGACACCGGCTGCCCGATCCTGCACGTCGACATGGACGCCTTCTACGCCAGCGCGGAGCTGCGGCGCCGGCCGGAGCTGCGCGGCCGACCGGTGATCGTCGGCGGCGGGCGGCGCGGGGTGGTGCTGTCCGCGACGTACGAGGCCAGGGCGTTCGGGGTGCGCAGCGCGATGCCGATGGGCCGGGCGCTCGGGCTCTGCCCGGAGGCGGTGGTCGTCCCGCCCGACATGCCGCGGTACGCGGCGGTCTCGGCCGGGGTGATGGCGGTGTTCCGGTCGGTGACGCCGCTGGTGGAGCCGCTGTCGCTGGACGAGGCGTTCCTCGACGTGTCCGGAGCGCGCCGCCGGCTCGGCCGGCCCGGCTGGATCGGCGAGTGGATCCGCGCCCGGATCGCCGACGAGCAGGGCATCACCTGCTCGGTCGGGGTGGCCTCGACGAAGTTCGTGGCCAAGCTGGCGTCGTCGCGATGCAAGCCGGACGGGCTGCTCGTGGTGCCGGCCGACGGCGTTCGGGCGTTCCTGCAGCCGCTGCCGGTGGGGGCGCTGTGGGGCGTCGGCGAGCGCACCGGCGCGCAACTGGCCGCCCTCGGCCTACGCACGGTCGGCGACCTGGCCGCGCTGCCGCTGCCGGCGCTGGCCCGCGCGCTCGGCGACGGCGTCGCCGGCCACCTGCACGCGCTGGCCAACGGGCACGACCCGCGCGCGGTCGTGCCGGAGGAGCCGGACCGCTCGATCGGTGCCGAGGAGACGTTCGAGGTGGACGTCGACGACCACGGCGTGATCCACCGGGAGCTGCTGCGGCTGGCCGAGAAGACGGCGGCCCGGCTGCGCGCATCCGGGCAGGCGGGGCGGACGGTGAGCCTGAAGGTGCGCTTCGCCGACTTCAGCACGGTCACCCGGGCCCGGACCCTGCCTGCCCCGACCGACGCCGGGCACGAGGTCTACGCGACCGCCCGCGCGCTCTACGACGGCCTCGAGCTCGACCGGCCGCGGATCCGGCTGGTCGGCGTGCGGGTCGAGGGCATCGCCGCGGCCGGGGGCGCGGCCCGGCAGTTGGAGCTCGGCGGCCGCGAGCGCGGCTGGCGGGACGCCGACCGGGCCGTCGACCAGGCGGTCGGTCGGTTCGGCTCGGGCGCCGTGCGGCCCGCGACGCTGGTGCCGCCGACCACCCAAAATATGGGGGCGAGCCGACGCGACACGCCCGGGGATATGTCGGATACCAGGCGTGTCGAGCGATCCTGGGACCTCTGGTGACCTGCTGAGCCCCCGTCTCCGGCGAGATCGGGTCGAGGCCGGCGCATGCCCACCTTTCCCCGTGCGACATCGGCTCGTATCCTCGTGGGGGGCGGTCTCATGCGGCCGCGCCAAGTTGTCCCGCGGCGGTTCCCTGCCGTCGCGGTCGCACCTGTTGTCAGGAGGGGCGCCGTGCCGCTCTCGGACCACGAGCAGCGCCTGCTCGAGCAGATCGAGCGCGCGTTGTACGCCGAGGACCCGAAGTTCGCCTCGACGGTCAGCTCGACCGACCTGCGCACGCACGCCCGCCGCCGGATCCGCCGTGCGTTTGTCCTGTTGATCCTCGGCCTCGGCGGCCTGCTCGCCGGGGTCATGACGAGCACGATCGCGCTGGGCGTGGTCGGGTTCTGCCTGATGCTGTTCGCCCTGGTCTACGCGGCCTCCCAGTACAAGAAGGCCGCCGGTCGGCCGGACCTGCGCGTCGCCGGCGCCGAGGCCAAGCCGGCTCCCCGCCGCGGCAAGCAGCGCAAGGCGCCGCTGCTGCAGCGCATGGAAGAGCGCTTCCGCCGCCGCTTCGACGACCGCTAGACCCACCACCCCTCCGCGCCACCGGCCGCCACCACGCCGGGCGTCCGCCGTACGTCCAGGCCCGTCCCCCATCCCGGCGAGGCTGACCGGCTCGCCGTGCGGGGTTGACTCGCTCGCCGTACGAGGATTGATCGCTTGCCGTGTGGGGTCGATCGGCCTACCGCGCGGGGTTGATCGGCTTGCCGCGCGAGGGTTGATCGGCTTGCCGTGCCGAGGTTGATCGACTTGCCGTGCCGAGGTTGATCGGCTTGCCGTGCGAGGTTGATCGGCTTGCCGTGCCGAGGTTGATCGGCGTGCCGTGCCGAGGTTGATCGGCTCGGCGTGCGGGTTGGATCGGCGTGCCGTGCGCGGCTCCGCCGGTCGAAGCCGGTGGAACGCCCGCCAGCGTCGGCCGTCTTGCTCTACGCGGGGCGCGCCCTGACCGAGTGGCGCCGGGCAGGCGAGTGGCGTCAGCGGCGGCGGCGGGGGGTGACAGGGCGGCGGAGGGACTCGCCGAGGTGGTTGAGGGTGGTGGACGCCGAGGCCGCGCGCACCGAGGACCCCGCCCTTGCCGCGCGGACCGTCGAGGGCGGCATCAGCGCCGCCCGCCACCGCTGGCGCCGCCCGGTGTCGCCGCGCAATCCGTGCCGGACGGCCTGGACCGCGGCCGGCAGGTCGCCGTCCACCCCCGCGTGCGCCGCATACCGCGCGCGCTCCTCGGCCAGCGCGACCAGGCGCAGCCCGCGGCTGGCGTCGTCGCCGAGCTCCAGGTCGCGCCCGAGCCGCCGGGCCAGCCCACGGGGCGTCTCGCTCGCCCGCACCGGCACCCCGTAGTCCGCGGCCGTCCCGACCACCTCGTCCCACGCCGCCCGGGCGGCCGCCGATGCGTCGGCACCGCCGGCGGTCCGCAGCCGGCGCCGGCGCACCGATATCCGCACGAACGCCGGCAGCAGCAGGAGCAGGATCACCACGACCAGGATCGCCGCGACGAGCAGCCGGCGCGGGGTGATCAGGCTGGACCCCTGCAGCCCGCTGCCGGACGAGCCGGGGTTGAGGTCCTCCTGCGGGATCTGGTTCGCCGTCGGGCCGGCGGACGGGTTCGCCGACGCCGTGGACCCGGCGGACGGATCCGTCGACGCCTGTGGCCGCGGCGCGTACCCCGGCGCGACCGTTCGTCCGTCCGTCAGCGGCGTCGGGTCGAAGTAGGCCCAGCCGACGCCGGCGAAGAAGGCCTCGACCCAGGCGTGCGCCTCGTGGTTGGTCACCGTGTAGCGGCCGTCGTTGCCCTTGAGCCCAGGCGTGTAGCCGATCACCACGCGGGACGGGATGCCCTTGACCCGCAGCATCACCGCCATCGTCGCCGCGTACTGCTCGCAGAAGCCCTGCTTGTTGCTGAGGAAGTCGACCAGCTTGTTGCCGTTGTTGCCCTCGATCGTGGTAGCGGCGTACGTGAAGCCCTGCGAGCCGTCGGTGAAGAAGTCGTTGATCGCCTTCGCCTGCCGGTACGGCGAGTCGAGGCCCTGGGTGATCCGGTCGACCGTGCTGCGGACCAGCGAGGGCAGCTGCTCGGGCACGTTGGTGAGCACGTCCGGCAGCTCCTGGCGCTGGCTGTCGGTCAGCGGTTTCGAGTTGCGCAGCTCGTCGGTGCTCGGCGTCGGCTCGGTCCCGCTGACCGTGTACGAGAAGTTGCCGCCGCGTCGGTCGCTGACGACCACCGCTTTGCCGGTGTCGTACCGCCAGTCCCCGCCGACGCCGTCCACCCGGCTCGGCGCGTAGTAGATCGGCAGGTAGTTGTCGTTGTAGTCGTCAGTGAGCCGGATGTCGGTGCTGAAGCCGGCCCGCGCGCTGGTGAGCTGGTCCGCGGGGTCCGGCGACGGCAGCGGGGCGCCGTCGGTGACCGAGACGCGGGCGCGCGTCGAGCTCGCGGCCCAGCCGCTGTTCGCGATGTAGCGGTCGAGCACCTTGGTCCGCAGGTACTGCGGCTGGTCGGTCTGCACCGACATCAGCGTGACCTGTTCGCCCTGGCGTAGCTGACCGCGCAGCGCGGCGAACGCGTTGAGCGCACCGCTGCCGCTGCCGGTGCCGTCGCCGGCTCCGGTCTGGCCCAGCTTGTTGAGCGTGTTGCCGGTCATCCCGGGCACCATCAGCGGGAGGATCACCGCCAGGGCGATCGCGACCGCGCCGATCCGCTGGCCGGTCAGCGCCGCCGGCGCCTCGTCCGGCGGCACCTGGATCACCCCGGCCATGGCGCTGGCCGGGCGCGGGTTCGCGCCGACGGGCCGGCCCCAGTGCGCCAGCCGGTCCCGCCCCTCGACCAGCAGCAGCATGAGGTAGCCGCAGGCGGCGATCGCGAACAGCACCCACGGCACCCCGCCGAGCACCACGGCGACCGGCACCGCGTACAGCGCCAGCAGGGCCAGCCCGGAGGCGGCCGGCCGGCGCAGGGTGACCGCGACGACGTCGACCACCAGCGTGGTGAGGCCGAGCGCGCCCGCGGTGAGCAGCACCAGCCCGGTGGTCGTCGGCACCGGGGTGGCGAAGTCGTTGATGTTCTCGAAGCCCTCGTCGATACCGGCCCGCAGCAGCTGCAGGCTGTCCGGCGTGGGGATGATCCCGAGCAGCGCGCCGTCGGTGCAGAACACCGCGGTGAGGTAGAGCAGCAGCCCGGCCGCGCCGACCACCGGCACCAGTGCCGCGGGCAGCCGCAGGTAGCGCGCGAGCAGGTGCGCGCCGGTGACCGTGGCGACCGCGGCCCACGCGTACCAGAGCCAGCGCCACTCGTCGAAGACCGCGCCGAGGGGCGCCGCACCGAGCGCCACCGCGGCCCCGGCCGCCAGCGTCATCCTCGTGCTGCTCCTCACCGCGGCATGCTCCCTTCCACGCCCTCCCGCGGCAGCGGCGCCGCGCCCAGCGCCACCCCACCCGGACGCTGGCCCGCGGTCGGCCACAGCTCCGGCAGCCGGTCGCCGTGCCGGGCCCGCACCACCCGCCAGCCGGCCCGCACCAGCACCTCGACCGAGGCGTCGTATGCCGCGTCCGACTCGGCCTGCGCCCGCGGCGACAGCCCGAGCCAGCTGTTCGCGTCCAGCAGCACCGCGATCGACACCTCGCTCGGCGAGCGGGTGGACGCCAGCAGCGCCGCCTGCTCCGCGTCGAGCAGGCCGACCACGGCGGCGAGCGTGCCGAGCCCCTCGGCACCGCGCAGCGGTCCGGCGGCCGCGTCCAGCGTGCGGTTGCGGGACGCCTGCACCTCGGCCAGGTGGTCGAGCAGCACGCCCTCGTCGGTCAGCTCGGCCCCGCCGGCGGCCAGGCCGGCGTCCGTGAGCAGCCGCAGCGAGTATCCCCGGCGGGCGCTGTGCGCGCCGACGCTGGCGATCGCCGAGACCGCCCACTCGAAGCTCGAGCCCGGACCGTCGCCGCGGTGCGCGTCGGCCCTGGTGTCCAGCAGCAGCGTCGCCCGTGCCTGCCAGGGCCGCTCCTCCCGGCGGACCATGAGCTTGCCGACCCTGGCGGTGGACCGCCAGTGCACCTTCCGAAGGTCGTCACCGTTGCGGTACTCCCTGGTGGCCGCGTCGTCGTCGCCGCGGATGGCGACGGACCGGCTCACGCTCTCGCCGCCGGACTCCCAGGCCCCGCCGAGCTTGATCGGCGGCAGCGGATGCACGGCCGGCACCACGGTGAGGATGTCCACCGCGGTGAACGAGCGGGTCAGCTCGACCAGCCCGAACGGGTCGGCCAGCCGCAGCCGCAGCGGACCGATCCGGTAGCGGCCGCGGGCGTCCGAGCGGATCGGGTACTGCACGACCCGGTGCTGGCCCGGGCCTATCCGGTCGACGGTGAAGCGCGGCCGGCCGCCCAGCGTGTACGGCACCTCGTCCTCGAGCAACAGCAGCCCGGTCGGCAGGAACGACACGTTCTCCAGCACCAGCCGGGCGGTCGCCGGCTGGCCGGCCGGCACCCGGATCGGCGTGACGTCCCGGCTGCAGGACAGCCGGAACCGGGTGCGCGCCACCACGGCCGCGGCCACCAGCGGCAGCGCGACGAGGAACACCGCGACCCGGAGCAGGTCGCGCTCGCCGAGCACCAGCCCGCACAGCGCCGAGGCCACGCCGGCGGCGAGCAGGCAGCGGCCCCGGGTGGTCAGGCCGGACAGGGCGGCCCGCACCGGCTCAGGCCCTCCGGCCGATCGGCGGCGCCTCGGCCGGCCGCGGCACCGGCACCGAGCGCAGCACCGCGTCGACCACGCCCTCGGTGCCGCGGCGGGCGATCTGCGACTCCGCGGTGAGCAGCAGCCGGTGCGCCAGCACCGGCTGGGCCAGCCGCTGGACGTCGTCGGGCAGCACGTACTCCCGGCCGGACAGCGCCGCCTGGGCCTTGGCCGAGCGCAGCAGCTGCAGGCTGGCCCGCGGGGACGCGCCCAACCGCAGGTCGGGGGAGCGGCGGGTGGCGTTGACCAGGTCGACCACGTACTGCCGGACCGGGTCGGAGACGTGCACCCGGCGGACCATGTCGATGAGCGCCCGCACCTCGGTGGCGGTGGAGACCGGGGCGAGCGCGTCGAGCGGGTCCTGGCCGGCGTGGTCGGCGAGCATCACCATCTCGGCGGCGGCGTCCGGGTAGCCCATCGATATGCGGGCCATGAACCGGTCCCGCTGCGCCTCCGGCAGCGGGTAGGTGCCCTCCATCTCGATCGGGTTCTGCGTGGCGACGACCATGAACGGCGCCTCCAGCACGTAGGTCGTGCCGTCGACCGTGACCTGCCGCTCCTCCATGCACTCCAGCAGCGCGGACTGGGTCTTCGGCGAGGCCCGGTTGATCTCGTCCCCGACGACGAGGTTGGCGAACACCGCGCCCGGCCGGAACTCGAAGTCCCGCGACTCCTGGTTGTAGACGCTGACGCCGGTCACGTCCGACGGCAGCAGGTCCGGGGTGAACTGGATCCGGCGGACCGAGCAGTCCACCGACCGGGCCAGCGCCTTGGCCAGCTTGGTCTTGCCGACCCCGGGCACGTCCTCGATGAGCAGGTGGCCCTCGGCGAGCAGGACAACGATCGCCAGCCGGACGGTCTCCGGCTTCCCGTCGATGACCCGCTCGATGTTCGCCGCGATCCGGCCACCGGCATCCCCGACCACGTCCACCCGGACCGCTCCCTCGCCGCCCGCCGCGTCCTGCACCGCCACGCCTGCCTCCTCGCCGGGCCGGGCTCGACCGCCCGCACGTCACGGGGGCAGCCGGAGAGCACCTGCCCCTACTTACGGACCAGTCTGTCAAAGTGTTCCCAACCCGGCACCGGTGTGCCCCGATCGGCCGGCGACGCTCCTCCCGACCTGCTGGTTTCCCCGGCCGACGAGCAACCGTGGGATCCTGGGCCCTCCTGGCCACCGAGGAGGAGCATGTCCGCGCCCAGCGCCCGTTCCGGGCTCGAGGTGACGACGCACCGCACCGTCACGGCGACCAGCGAGTCGCCCGACGGCATGACTCTCGACGAGCTGGCCGGCCTGCTGCGCCGGGCCATGGCCGCCGGGATCGACCCGCACACCCCCGTCACGGTGCGGGCCCGTCGCAACGGTGCCGTCGTGTCCGCCAGCGTGGAAGGAGTGGCCAGCGGGGTGTGACCTGTCCCGCCGCCGCCCGGGTCCGCCGGGTCAGCGGCGCCAGGTCCAGTGCCAGGCTTCGCTAGGCACGTCATTGACGAACCCGAACGTCCCGGCGTGCGCACGCAGCCAGCGCAGCGTCGCCGGGTCAGTCACCTGGATGTCCGCGGACAAGCCGAGCCCGTGCGTGCTGTGTCCGGGCGGCGCGGCCAGGTTGCCGGTCCCGTTCCGGTACGCCTGGTGGAGCGCCGCCTGTTCCGCGTACGTCCGGTAGCCGCTGTTGACGTGCAGGTCGTGCCCGGCCGCGGTGGCCGCGGCGTCCATCCGGCCGAACGCCTGCGCCGCCGGGACGTACATCCGCTCGCCGTCGCCGACGCCGGTCAGCTCGCTCGCCGGCAGCCGGCCGTTGTCGCCGGGCGGGGTCGGCGGGAGCACCCGCGCCGGCTGGTTGAGCAGCGCGGTCGCCGTGTCCAGGTCGGCCCGACCGGTGACGTCCAGGTGATGCGCCCGCTGGAAGGCCCGCACCGCCGCCTGCGTGCGCGGCCCGAACCTCCCGTCCACCGGCCCCGGGTCGACGCCGGCGGCGAGCAGCCGCCGCTGCAGGGCCCGTACCGCCGCTCCGCGGTCGCCGCGGTGCAGCCCCACGCCGGCCGGGCGGTCCGGCCGGCCGGCGTGCGGCACCGGGGCGTGCGGCGCGGACAGCTCCAGCGCCGCCCGCCGGTCCGCGTCGCCGACCTCGGCCGCGGTCCTCGTCAGCAGCGCGGCGCTGCGCCCGACCTCCTCGGCCCAGGACCGGATCCGGGCGTCGAGACCGGACAGGTCGACCGGCAGCCTGGCCCGGGTGTGGTGCTGGCTGGTCCGCAGCTGCGTGACCGCCTGCGCGGCGTACTGCCCGCGGTGCACCACGTGCACGAAGGCGGGCGCGGCGTCGGCCAGCCCCGGGATGTCGTACTCGGACATCTCAGATCCCTCCGAGGAGGTGCCGGAAGTGCTCGAACCGCCGGGCGACGTCGCTGCCGTAGTCGCCACCGGCGGTGACCGAGTCGGCGCTGCGGCCCGCGGCCAGGGCGCGGTCGACGCTGCCGGGCCCGGCGTTGTACGCGGCCGCCGCCCGGGTCACGTCGCCGTCGTAGTGGCGCAGGTCGGCGGCGATCACGCCGGCGCCGTAGTCGATGTTGGCCGCGGGGTCGCGCCAGTCGTGGTGGGCGAAGAAGTCCGGGTGCGCGGCCCGGTTGATCTGCATGAGCCCGAAGTCGCTGCCGTTGCTGACGGCCGGGTCGCGGCCGCCGAAGCCGATCCGGTGCGGGTCGCCGGTCTCCCGGTCCATGATCGCCAGCAGCAGGGCGGGGGAGACGTGGTGCGCCCGGGCCGACCGCTCCACCAGCGGCAGGAGCTTCGCGTACTGGCTTTGCAGACCCTCGGGGGCCCGCACGCGGGTGCCCGGCTCGCCCGGGTCCTTGCGGTAGCCGGTGCTCGGCCGGCGCAGCGTCAGCTCGCCGGCCGAGCGGCCGCCGATGCGCAGGTCGTCGGTGGCCACGCCCATCGTGGCCAGGATCGCGTTGAGGTCGGCGAGGTGCGCCCGAAGCCGCCGGTCGAACAGCTGCGCGACCGGCCCGGAGAACGTCACCGGCGCGATCGTGCGGACCGCCCGGTTGAACACCGAGCGCAGCTGGTGACCGAGCTGCTCCAGGTCGTCGGCGATCTCCGCCGCCGCCTTCTCCCGGGCGCTCATCAGCAGCCTTCCGCCGCGCGGACCATGCCGGCGAGCGCGGCCGCGACCCCGGCCGGGCTGCCGCGGCCGATCGCCACGTCGTCCGGCCCGCCGGGCCGCACCGTCCACAGCCCGGCGGCGCCGCCGTCCACCCAGGCCAGCTCGTCGGTGACGACGGTGGTCGGGCCGGTGGCAAGGGTCGCGCCGTCCCGGCGCACCACCTCGACCCGGCCGAGCGCGACCGGCTCGGCCAGCGCCCGGACCAGCTCGGCCGGGCAGCCGGTGGTGCCGGCCAGCGCGCCGGCCCGGTCGGGATCCGCGGTCCGGAACGCGGCGTAGCGGGACAGCGGCAGCGTGCCGGCCCAGCGGTCGGCCGGCGCGTCCTCGCTGTCCCGGCCGGCCAGGTCGAGCGCGGCGGCCAGGTGCGCGCCGACGTCGATCCGCTCCGCCACCGTCTCGCGCACCCATCCGGCCGCGCCCGCGGTGAGCAGGACCGTGACCTCGCCCACCCGCACCTGCAGCCGGTGCGCCGCGCCGAGCGCGGAGTGCGCGGCCGTGACGACCAGCGACGGCGCGCGCTCGGCCCGCTCCGCCGGGTCGGCCGCCATCGCGGTGCCGCCGATCCAGCCGTACGCAACGTCCCCCATGTCTCCCACCTCCGTACGGGACGGACGGGACATTACTACCTAACCCGGCATTTCGCCTCTCATCGATCGGGTGACGCTCGGCCCGCGGGAGCGCGGTGGAGCGCCGGTACGGGGAAAGACGGGGTCAGTGGAGCAAAGTGGGGTACAGTGGCGCGCGGTGGAGGACGAGGGGGCCACCAGGCCGCCTCCCAGCCCACCTCGACGGGTCGAGCGGAGGTGGGGCCGTGTTCCTCGGCACCCATTCGCCACGGCTCGACGACAAGGGCCGGATGTTCCTGCCGGCGAAGTTCCGGGACGAGCTGGCGGAGGGCGTCGTGATCACCAAGGGGCAGGAGCGTTGCCTCTACGTGTTCCCGATGGCCGAGTTCCAGCGGGTCACCGAGGCGATGTCGCAGGCGCCGGTGACCCAGAAGGCCGTCCGCGACTACAGCCGGGTGTTCTTCGCCAGCGCCTCGGACGAGGTGCCGGACAAGCAGGGCCGGATCACCATCCCGCCGGCGCTGCGCGAGTACGCCGGGCTGACCAAGGACTGCGTCGTCATCGGCGCGAACACGCGGGTCGAGGTCTGGGACACCGCGGCCTGGGAGAGCTACCTGGCCGACCGCGAGCAGGCCTTCGCCGAGCTGGCGGAGGAGGTGCTGCCCGGGGTGCTCTGAGCGGCCTTCGTGCGGCGAGGTCTCCCCCCGCTCCGGCTGGTCCCCTGACGTCACTTCCCCGGCGCCAGGCGATCCGGGCGGGACCGGCTTCCTGACATCACTTCCCCGGTGTCAGGCGCCGGCGAGCGGGCGGGGGTCCTGGGCGCACGACGGCGTCCGTACGGGTGGGTCTGTTCTGTCGCGGGGGCGACATCCTCCAGGGGGTCGAGGTGGGCGGGGTGCCGACGCACATGCCGGTCCTGCGGGACCGGGTGCTGGCGCTGCTGGCGCCCGCGCTCGACGGCCCCGGGGCGGTCGCCGTCGACGCGACGCTCGGGCTCGGCGGGCACGCGGAGGCGCTGCTGGCGGCGCACCCCGGGCTGCGGCTGCTCGGGATCGACCGGGACCCCGAGGCGCTGCGGCTGGCCGGCGCCCGGCTCGCCCCGTTCGGCGGGCGCGTCTCGCTGCACCAGGCCGTGTACGACGAGCTGCCGGCCGTGCTGGGAACGGCCGGGGTCGCGCGGGTCGACGGGGTGCTGTTCGACCTCGGGGTGTCCTCGCTGCAGCTGGACGAGGCCCGGCGCGGGTTCGCCTACGCGCAGGACGCCCCGCTGGACATGCGGATGTCGGCGGCCGGGCCGAGCGCCGCCGACGTCGTCAACGGCTACTCGGTGGACGAGCTGACCCGGGTGCTGCGGGACTACGGCGAGGAGCGGTTCGCCCGCCGGATCGCGCAGTTCATCGTGCGGGCCCGGTCGGTCGCGCCGATCGCGTCGTCGGCGCAGCTGGTGTCGCTCGTCCGGGACGCGATCCCGGCGGCGGCCCGGCGTACCGGCGGCAACCCGGCCAAGCGCACGTTCCAGGCGCTGCGGATCGAGGTCAACCGCGAGCTGGCGGCGCTGGAGTCGGCGCTGCCGGCCGCGATCGACGCGGTCCGGGTCGGCGGGCGGGTGGTGGTGCTCAGCTACCACTCGCTGGAGGACCGGATCGTCAAGCAGGCGTTCGCCGAGCGGGCCAGGGACGCGTCGCCGCCCGGACTGCCGGTGCTGCTGCCGTCGGCGGCACCGACGCTGCGGGTGCTGACCCGCGGGGCGGAGCCGCCGACGCCGGCCGAGCTCGCCGCCAACCCGCGGGCGGCGTCGGCCCGGCTGCGGGCGGCCGAGCGCATCCGGGATGCGGCATGAACCCGACCGGTGGGGTCTCCGCCGGCGGGGCGAGCTTCGGCACACCCGGCCGCACACCTTCCCCGCGCGTGCCGGGTGGTGCCGACCCCCTGTCCTCCCGCCGGCCGGCGCGGTCCCCGGCCGGCGCCCGCGCCGGCGGGTCCGGCGGCCAGGTGATGCGGCCGCCGGCGCGCCGGAGCTGGCTGCGTGACCTGGTCCAGACGCCCGCCCCGCCCCGCCCCGCCACCGGCGCCACGCGGACCGGCGGCGGTTCCGAACGCCGCCCCGCCTCCGGCACGGCCGCCGCCGGCTCCTCGCGCCGCCCGACCGGCGGTCGTGCTGCCGCCGGCGCCGCGGCGACCGGCGCGGGTCGTCCTGGGGCCGGAGCGCCACGCGCCGCCGGCGCTGGTGCCGCGCGGCGGCCGGCCGCGGGCGCGACGCGTGCCGCCAGGGCCGGCGGCGGTGCGACGCGGACGACAGGTGACCCGCCCGGTGGGAGCCGGCGCCAGTCGAACGCCGGCGCGACCCGCGCCGCCACCAGTGCGGGCGGCAGTTCACGACGTCCGGCTGCCGGCGCGAACCGGGCCGGCGGTACCCCCCGCGGCGGTGCGGCGGACGCGAGGCGAGGCGGGACGGGGGGCAAGGACGCCGGCGCCCGGAACCGGTCGGGACGCCCTGCGGCGGCGAACAAGGCGCGAGCGATCGGGGGTGCGCGGCCGGAGACCGGGCGGACGCGGATCGCGCCGGTGCTGCGGCTGGTCGCCGGGCACGCCCCGCAGGCGCCGACGACCCCGTTCGTGCTGCTGGTGCTCGCGCTGCTCGGCGGCGGCCTGGTCAGCCTGCTGCTGCTCAGCTCGGCCTCGAGCGCGGACGCGTTCACCCTGCGGACGCTCCAGCAGGACAGCCGCGCGCTGTCGATCCGCGAGCAGGGGCTGGCCCGGGACGTCGCGGCCTCCGAGGCGCCGGGCCAGCTGGCCAAGCGGGCCCGCGAGCTCGGCCTGGTGCAGGGCGCCGAGCCGGGGTTCCTCGTGGTCGAGCCGGGCGGCAGGGCGCGGGTCCAGGGGTCGCCGGTGCCCGCGACCTCGCCACCACCGCCGCCCACGCCGACCCCGACGCCCACCGCGACCCCGTCCGGTGCGCGCCCCGGCGTGACGCCGACGCCGCCGGGCGGCAGCCCGCGGCCGGGGGCCACGCCGACGGCCCGGACCACGGCCCCGGCCGGGACCGCGACGGCCGCCCGGACGACCCCGAAGCCGCCGCCGACCACGGCCCGCTCCAGACCGAAGCCCACGCCGACGCCCGGAGGAACCCGGTGACCCAGTTCGACCCGTACGCCGGAGCGGCCGGTGGCGCGTGGGCCGCCGGTTCGGACTCCCGCCCGGCCGGTCGTCCCCCGACCGGCACCGGCCGCGCCGCCCCGTCCCACCCCTCAGACGGGGGCGGCGCGGCCGGCAGCACGTCGACCGGGTTCGGCTTCACCGGCCGGACCCGGGTCCCCGGCCCGGCCGCCGGTGGCAGCGGCGCCACCGGCGGCCGGGAAGCCAACTCCACCGCCCGGGCCACCGCGGCGGCGCGGACCGGCCCGTCGGCCCGAGCCGCCGCGGCCTCCGCCCGGACCGCGTCGGGCGGCGCGTCCGCGCGGACGAGCCCGGCCGGCGGCCGCGGCGGGGCGTCGGGTCGGAGTCGGGGCTCGTCCGGTGTACGCACGATGACGTCTGTTGGCCTCGGCACCCGGCCGGGCTCCGCGCCCGGCGCAGCGGGCAGCCGGGGCCCGGCGGCCACGTCTGCCCGTGCGGCCACGTCTGCCCGTGCGGCCACGTCTGCCCGTGCGGCCACGTCTGCCCGTGCGGCCGCGTCTGCCCGTGCGGCCACGTCTGCCCGTGCGGCCGCGTCTGCCCGTGCGGCCACGTCTGCCCGTGCGGCCGCGTCTGCCCGTGCGGCCACGTCTGCCCGTGCGGCCACGTCTGCCCGTGCGGCGGCCACGTGCGCGGCCCGTCGCGCGGCCACGTGCGGCGGACCGCGTGCGGCCACGTCCACCCGCGCGGCCGGCGACGGGCGCGCCACCTCGGCCCGCGCGGCCGGCGGCGGGACCAGGCGCGGTCGGGGCGGCGCGGCGCGGGCGGCGGCGCAGCGACCCGCGCGCGCGCGCCGGTCCCGCCGGGCCGGAGGCGGCGGGCGTCCGCCCCGCCGCCCGGCGCGCTCCCGCCTGCTGCGCCTCGGCGACCCCGGCCGCCGCCTCGGCGTCGGCTTCGCCGCCGTCTGCACGCTGCTGGTCATCCTCGGGGGCCGGCTGGTCCAGCTGCAGGGCTTCGACAGCGAGCATTTCGCCGCCCGCACCGAGCAGCGGCTGCTCTACCCGACCACGATCCCGGCCACCCGCGGCTCGATCCTGGACCGGGACGGCCAGCCGCTGGCGTACTCCGTCGCCGCCCGGACGATCTTCGCCGATCCGACCGAGGTCACCGACCACATCGGCACCGCGAACGCGCTGTCGACGAAGCTGAAGAAGACCGTCGCGACGCTGCTGCCGCTGCTGTCCAAGCCGCACACCCGGTACGTGCCGTTGGCCCGCAACATGTCCCCGGCCGAGGCGGCCGACGTGCTCGCGCTCAACCTGCGCGGGATCGGCGCGGACGACACCTCCCAGCGCCTCTACCCCGGCCACGACCTGGCCGCCGCGGTCGTCGGCTACAGCAACGACGAGGGCGGCCTCGGCGGCATCGAGTCCAAGTACGACGACCTGCTCAAGGGCACGGACGGGCGGCTCGAGGTCGAGCGCGGCAGCAACGGCCTGCAGATCCCCGGCGGGCTGCGGCAGGAGACGGCCGCCGTGCCCGGGTCCACGGTGCAGCTGACCATCGACCAGGATCTGCAGTACCAGCTGCAGAACGGGCTTGGCGCGGCCGTGCAGAGGGCGAAGGCGTCCAGTGGCCAGGCGGTGATCCTCGACGCGCACACCGGCGAGGTGCTGGCGATGGCGACCGCCCCGACGTACGACGCGCAGAGCCCGTCGAAGTCGCCGCCGGAGAACCGGACCAACCCGGCCGTGCAGGCGCCGGTCGAGCCCGGCTCCGCCAACAAGGTGGTCACGTTCTCCGCCGCGGTGGAGCACAAGAAGATCACCCCGACCACGCCGATGCTGGTGCCGGACTCGATCCAGGTGTCCGACCACGTCGTGCACGACGCCTGGTACCACGCTCCCGAGCACTGGACCGCGACCGGCGTGCTGGCGAAGTCGAGCAACGTCGGCACGCTGATGATCGCCAGGAACCTGGTCGGCCCGACGCAGTTCTACGACACCGAGCGGAAGTTCGGGATCGGCCAGCCGACCGGCATCGAGCTGCCGGGGGAGAGCGCGGGGGTCCTGCCGGCGCCGGACACCTGGTCGGGCACCACGTTCGGCAACCTGCCGATCGGCCAGGGGCTGTCGATGACGCCGCTGCAGCTGGCCGGGATGTACCAGACGATCGCCAACGACGGCGTACGGGTGCAGCCGCGGATCGTCAAGGCGGTCGTCCGCCCGGACGGCATGACGATGCCGACCAGGTCGCCGCAGCGGACCACGGTGGTCTCCGCGCAGGCGGCCAGGACCGTGCGCACGATGCTCGAAGCCGTGGTGAGCAAGGGTGGCACCGCGCCGAAGGCGGCGATCGACGAGTACCGGGTGGCGGGCAAGACCGGCACCGCGCAGCGGCCGAACCCGGCCTGCAAGTGCTACTCGGGCGGCGGGTACTGGGCGACGTTCGCCGGGATCGCGCCGGCGGACAACCCGGAGCTGGTCATGTCCGTGGTGATCACCGAGCCGCCCGGCGGCGGCGAGGGCGGGTCGGTCGCGGCCCCGCTGTTCCACGACGTCATGTCGTACGCCCTCACGGCCCGGAACGTTCCCCCCACGGGTACGCCCCGACCGGACCTGAAGCTGTCTGTCGACTAGGGTTGCCCCCCGTGTCCGGGACCACGCCGTTGCGGCCGAGCCGGCCGCGGCCGCACCGCCTGGCCGAGCTCGCCACCGCCCTCGGCCTGCCGGTTCCCGACCGTGACGCGGCCGTCACCGGCATCACCCACGACTCGTCCGCCGTGCACCCCGGTGACCTGCTCGCGGCGCTTCCTGGCTCTCGCACGCACGGTGCCCGGTTCGCCGGGGTGGCCGCGGCGGCCGGTGCGGCCGCGGTGTTCACCGATCCGGCCGGGGCCGAGCTGGCCGCGCCGACCGGGCTGCCGGTGCTCGTCGCCGAGCGGCCGCGGGAGCTGCTCGGCGCGCTGTCCGCGGCGGTCTGGGGCGACCCGACCGCCGGCATGCTCGTGCTCGGCGTGACCGGCACCAACGGCAAGACCACCACCGCGTACCTGCTGGAGGAGGGGTTGCGGGCGGCCGGCCACAGCACCGGGCTGGTCGGCACGATCGAGACCAGGGTGGCCGGCGAGTCGGTGCCGAGCATCCGCACCACGCCGGAGGCCACCGACCTGCAGGCGGCGTTCGCGGCGATGGCCGAGCGCGGGGTGACCGCGGTCGCGATCGAGGTCTCCAGCCACGCGCTGGCCCTCGGCCGGGTCGACGGCACCCGGTTCACCGCCGGCGCGTTCACCAACCTGTCCCGGGACCACCTCGACTTCCACCGCGACATGGACAGCTACTTCGCGGCCAAGGCGCTGCTGTTCGACGGGCGGTGCGAGCACGAGGTCGTCACCGTCGACGACCCGTACGGGCGGCGGCTGGTCACGCCGGCCACGGTGACCGTGTCCGCGGCCGGCGACCCGGCCGCGGCCTGGCGGGCGGTCGAGGTCGCGCCGACCGCCGGCGGGTCCACCGGCTTCCGGGTGGTCGGGCCGGGCGGCGTCGACCTGCCGGCCCTGGTGCGGATGCCGGGGACGTTCAACGTGGCCAACGGGCTGCTCGCGATCGCCACGCTGGTCACGGTCGGGGTGCCGGCGCCGGTGGCCGTGCGCGGGGTGGCCACCCGCGGCGTACCGGGGCGGATGGAGAAGGTCGACCTCGGCCAGGGGTACGTCGCGGTGGTCGACTACGCGCACAGCCCGGACGCGGTGCAGCGCCTGCTCGCCGCGCTCCGGCCGGTCGTGACCGGACGGATCGTGCTCGTGCTCGGCGCCGGCGGTGACCGGGACCGGGAGAAGCGGCCGCTCATGGGCGCCGCCGGGGCGGCCGGCGCCGACGTCCTGCTGGTCACCGACGACAACCCGCGCTCGGAGGACCCGGCCGCGATCCGGGCCGCGGTGCTGGCCGGCGCGCTCGGCGTCCGGGACCGCGGCGAGGTCGCCGAGGTCCCCGGCCGGCGCGCGGCCATCGTCGAGGCGGTCCGCCGGGCCCGGCCCGGGGATGCGGTCGTGGTCGCCGGCAAGGGGCACGAGCAGGGTCAGGAGATCGGCGGCGTGGTGCACCCGTTCGACGACCGGGCGGTGCTGCGGGCGGCGCTGGAGGAGCTGACCGGGAGCGTCGGCCGGTGATCCCGCTGACCCTCGCGGAGGTCGCCGGCGCGGTCGGCGGCGCGCTGCACGACGTCCCCGACCCGCAGGTGCGGGTGACCGGCGACGTCGAGCTCGACTCGCGCCGGATCGGCCCCGGCGGGCTGTTCGTCGCGCTGGTCGGCGAGCGGGTCGACGGGCACGCGCACGCCGCCGACGCGGTCGCCGCCGGCGCGGTCGGGGTGCTCGCGGCCCGGCCGGTCGGCGTGCCCGCGGTGGTCGTGCCGGACGTGCAGGCCGCGCTGGCCGCGCTGGCCCGGGCCGTGCTCGACCGGCTGCCGGCGATCACGGTCGTCGGGGTCACCGGGTCGAGCGGCAAGACCTCGACCAAGGACCTGCTGGCCCAGCTGCTGGCCGAGCTGGGGCCGACGGTCGCGCCGCCCGGGTCGTTCAACAACGAGCTCGGCCACCCGTACACCGTGCTGCGGTCCACTGTGGACACCCGGTACCTGGTGCTGGAGAAGTCGGCCCGCGGGATCGGGCACGTGGCCTGGCTGAGCCGCATCGCCCGGCCGCGGATCGGCGTCGTGCTCAACGTGGGCAGCGCGCACCTGGGCGAGTTCGGCAGCCGGGAGAACATCGCGCTGGCCAAGGGCGAGCTGGTCGAGGCGCTGCCGGCGGACGGGGTGGCGGTGCTCAACGCCGACGACCCGCTGGTGCTGGCGATGGCGGACCGGACCGCCGCCCGGGTGGTGACGGTCGGGCTGGCCGACGGCGCCGACGTGCGAGCCGAGGGCGTGACGCTGGACGAGCGCGGCACCCCCTCGTACGAGCTGGTGACGGCGGACGGGTCGGTGCCGGTCACGTTGGCCGTGCACGGCGCTCACCAGGTCGGCAACTCGCTGGCCGCCGCGGCGGTCGCGCTGGAGCTCGGCCTGCCGCTCGGCGCCGTGGCGGCCGCGCTCGGCCGGGCCAGGGCGCTGTCCCGGTGGCGGATGGAGGTCACCGAGCGGCCGGACGGGGTCCTGGTCGTCAACGACGCGTACAACGCCAACCCGGAGTCGATGGCCGCGGCGCTGCGGGCGCTGACCACGATGGCCCGGGGCCGGCGGTCCTGGGCCGTGCTCGGCGCGATGGCCGAGCTCGGACCGTCCGCGGCCGAGGAACACCGCCGCATCGGCGAGCTCACCGCCGAGCTCGGCGTCGACCGGGTCGTGGTCGTCGGTCCGGGCGCGCAACAGATCCACGCCGCCGCGCGTGAAGGAGCCGTGCACGTCGAGGACGCCGACGCGGCCATCGCGCTGCTGCGGGCTCAGGTGCGGCCGGAGGACGTCGTGCTGGTCAAGGCGAGCCGGGCCGCGGGCCTGGAACGGGTCGCGCTCGCACTGGCCGAGCCGGTCGGGGCGGCTTCGTGAGGTCCGTTCTCGTCGCCGCCCTGGTGTCGCTGCTTGTCTCGATCCTGTGCACGCCGATCGCGATCCGGCTGTTCCGCCGGGAAGGCTTCGGCCAGGCGATCCGGGACGACGGGCCGCAGTCGCACATCGCCAAGCGCGGCACGCCGACCATGGGCGGCACGGTGATCATCATCGCCACCCTGATCGGGTACTTCGCGTCGCACCTGTTCTCGGCCGGCTCCGGGCCGAGCGCCACCGGGCTGCTGCTGCTCTACCTGTTCACCGGCATGGGCGTGGTCGGGTTCCTGGACGACTTCATCAAGATCCGCAAGCAGCGCAGCCTCGGGCTGTCCGCCAGCGCGAAGCTGATCGGCCAGCTGGCCATCGGGATCTCGTTCGCGGTGCTGGCGCTGCAGTTCAAGGACCGGGCCGGGCTGACGCCGGCCTCGGTGCACCTGTCGTACGTGCGGGACATCCCGCAGATCAGCTTCGGCGCGATCCTGTTCGTCGCCTTCGCCTACCTGGTGATCAGTGGCACGTCCAACGCGGTCAACCTGACCGACGGGCTGGACGGGCTGTGCGCCGGCGCCTCCGCGATGGTGTTCGGGGCGTACACGGCGATCTCGTTCTACCAGTTCCGCAACGCCTGCGAGACGATCCAGCGGGCCGGCTGCTACGAGGCCCGGGACCCGCTGGACACCGCGCTGATCGCGGCCTCGGCGATGGCCGCCTGCTTCGGCTTCCTGTGGTGGAACGCGGCGCCGGCCCGGATCTTCATGGGTGACACCGGGTCGCTCGCGCTCGGGGCGCTGGTGGCCGGCATTGCGATCGTGTCCCGCACCGAGCTGCTGCTGGTCGTGCTCGGCGGGCTGTTCGTGGTCGAGACGCTGTCGGTGATCCTGCAGGTCGCGGTCTTCAAGACGCGCCGGAAACGGCTGTTCAAGATGGCACCGATCCATCACCACTTCGAGCTGGCCGGGTGGGCGGAGACCACGGTCATCGTCCGCTTCTGGATCATCGCCGGGCTCGCCGTCGCCTTCGGCCTCGGCCTGTTCTACGCCGAGTTCATCTCCTACGGGCTGCCGGGTTGACGACCCGCCCAGCCACCCTTCCCAGGCGGACACCGTCCCGACCCCCGGCCCGCCCGGCGTACCGGACACCCCGTGCGGCCCCGGCGCCGCCGGGCGGCCGGTCCGCGGGGTCGTCGGTGCGGCCGGCCCGGAGGTTGCGGTGAGCGGGTGGGGTGGGCGGCGGGTGGTGGTCGCGGGGGCCGGTGCGTCGGGGGAGGCGGCGGCGCGGGTGTTGCTGCGGGCCGGCGCGGACGTGACCGTCGTGGACCGGCTGGCGTCGGCGCGGACCGAGGCGCTCGCGGCGGCGGGGGCGACGGTCGCGCTGGGGGCGCCGGTGCCGCCGGCCGGGACCGACGTGGTCGTCGTCTCGCCGGGGTGGCGGCCGGACGCCCCGCTGCTGGTCGCCGCGGCCGCCGCCGGGGTCGAGGTGATCGGTGAGGTCGAGCTGGCCTGGCGGCTGCGCGGGCCGATGCCGGCGCCGTGGCTGGCGCTGACCGGCACCAACGGCAAGACGACCACCGTGCGGATGCTCGAGTCGATGCTGCGCGCCGCCGGCGAGCGGGCCGTCGCCACCGGCAACGTCGGCCTGCCGGTGGTCGACGCGGTCACCGCCGACCCGCCGTACGGCGTGCTCGCCGTCGAGCTGTCCAGCTTCCAGCTGCACTCGGCCCCGTCCGTACGCCCGGCCGCGGCGGCGGTCCTCAACCTCGCGCCGGACCACCTCGACTGGCACGGCGACTTCGACGCGTACGCGGCGGCCAAGGAGCGGATCTGGGCCGGTCGGGACACCGTGGCGATCGGCAACGCCGACGACCCCGAGGTGGCCGCGCGGTTGGCCCGCGCGCCCGGCCCGCGGGCCTCGTTCACCCTGGCCGAGCCCGGTCCGGACCAGCTCGGCGTGGTCGCCGGCCGGCTGGTCGACCGTGCGTTCGGCGGGGGCGAGCTGGCGCCGGTCGCCGACGTCCGCCCGGCCGGGCCGCACAACGCCGCCAACGCGCTCGCCGCCGCGGCGCTGGCCCGCGCGCACGGCGTCGCCCCGGCCGCGATCGCCACCGGCCTGCGCGAGTTCGTGCCCGACCCGCACCGCAACGAGCGGGTCGCGGACGTCGGCGGTGTCGGGTACGTCGACGACTCCAAGGCGACAAACCCGCATGCCGCGGTGGCCTCGCTCACCTCCTACGAGCGGGTGGTGTGGATCGCCGGCGGGCTGCTCAAGGGCGCGCCGGTGGACGAGCTGGTCGCGCGGGTGGCCGGCCGGCTCGCCGGCGCGGTCCTGCTCGGCCGGGACCGTGCGGCGCTGGCCGCCGCGATCGCGCGACACGCCCCCAACCTCCCCGTTGCGGACGTCTCCAGGACCGACGATGGAGCAATGTCCGATGTGGTCGAGGCGGCCGCGGCCCTGGCCCGGCCCGGCGACACGGTGCTGCTGGCGCCGGCCGCCGCCTCGATGGACATGTTCCGGGACTACAAGGCCCGCGGGGACGCGTTCGTCGCGGCGGTGCGCGCGCTGGCGGACCCGTGACCGCGACCGCGCAGGCGCCGGAGGAGGCGGCCGACAGCGGTGTCTCGTTCCTGGACCGGCCGCTGGCCTCGCTGCACCTGATCCTGGTCAGCACCGGCCTGCTGCTCGGGCTCGGCCTGGTCATGGTGCTTTCGGCCTCGATGGTCAAGTCGTACCAGGAGACCGGCAGCGCCTACTCGGTGTTCACCGGGCAGGCGGTCTGGGTCGGGCTGGCCGTGCCGGCGTACTGGCTCGGCGTGCGGCTGCCGCCGCGGGTCTACCGCCGGCTGGCGTACCCGGCCGTCCTGGTGAGCCTGGTCCTGCTGGCCGCGGTGCTGGTGCCCGGCGTCGGCCTCAGCCTGAACGGCGCCCAGCGCTGGCTCGACGTCGGGCCGATCCAGATGCAGCCGGCCGAGCTGGCCAAGCTCGCGCTGGCGCTGTGGGGCGCGGACCTGCTGGTGCGCAAGCACCGGCTGCTCGGCCGGGCCCGGCACCTGGTCATGCCGCTGGTGCCGGTCGCCGCGCTGATGGCCGCGCTGGTGGTGCTCGAGCCGGATCTGGGCACCTCGGTCTGCTTCGCGATGGTGCTGTTCGGTCTACTGTGGACGGTCGGCGCGCCGGCGCGGATCTTCGCCGCGCTGCTCGGGCTGGCCGCGCTCGCGGTCACCGGCCTCGCCGTCGTCGAGCCGTACCGGTTCGCCCGGGTCGCGCACTTCCTCGACCCGACCGCGGACCCGACCGGCACCGGGTTCCAGCCCCTGCTCGGGCTGTCCTCGCTCTCCTCGGGCGGGCTGTTCGGGGTCGGGCTCGGCCAGGGCCGGGCCAAGTGGCTCAACCTGCCGGAGGCGCACACCGACTACATCTTCGCGGTCATCGGCGAGGAGCTCGGCCTGATCGGCAGCCTCGTCGTCCTGCTGCTGTACGCGACGCTGGCGTACGCGGGGCTTCGCGTCGCCCGGCGCTCGGCCGACCCGTTCGCCCGGCTCGCCGCGGCCGCGGTGACCGTGTGGATCGTCGGCCAGGCCGTGCTCAACATCGGCTACGTGAGCGGGCTGCTGCCGGTCACCGGCGTGCCGCTGCCGCTGATCTCGGCCGGCGGCACGTCGTTGCTGGTCACCGTCTTCGCGCTGGGCATGCTGGCCTCGTTCGCCCGGTACGAGCCGGACGCGGCGGCCCAGCTGGCGCGGCGCGGCCGGCTGGCCAGGCTGCTGGGGATGCCGGCACCGCGGCTGCCGCGGGAGCGGCCCCGCCGGCGGGTAGACCGATCGGGTGACCGCGGCGGGAGTCGGCTGAGCCCGCCGGCTCCGCGGGCGGCAGGATCGAGCCGACCGTCCCGCCAGACCAGCCCGCGCCGGGAGGCCCGCCGCCGATGACCCGTGACCTCTCCGTCGTGCTAGCCGGTGGCGGCTCGGCCGGGCACGTGTCCCCGCTGCTGGCCACCGCGGACGCCTTGCGCCGGCTGGCGCCGGGCACGGCGATCACCGCGCTGGGCACCTCCCGCGGGCTGGAGGCGAGCCTGGTGCCGGCCCGCGGCTACCCGCTGGAGCTGGTGCCGCGGGTGCGGGTGCCGCGCAAGCCGAGCGTCGAGTGGCTGGCCATGCCCGGCCGGCTGCGCGCGGCGGTCAAGGCGGCCGGGGCGGTGCTGGAGCGGGTCCGCGCCGACGCCGTGGTCGGCTTCGGCGGGTACGTGTCGGCACCGGCCTACCTGGCCGCGCGCCGGCGCGGGATCCCGATCGTCGTGCACGAGGCCAACCCGCGGGCCGGGCTGGCCAACCGGCTCGGTGCCCGGTTCGCGGCCCGGGTGGTCACCGCGACCGACGGCGTCGCCGGCCTCAAGGACACCGTGACGCTCGGCCTGCCGATGCGCCGGGAGATCGCGACGCTCGACCGGGCCGGCCGCCGGGACGAGGGCCGGGAGGCGTTCGGGCTGCGCGCGGACCTGCCGACGCTGCTGGTCACCGGCGGCTCGCAGGGCGCGCGGACGCTCAACACGGCCGCGATCGGGGCGGCCGGTGCGCTGGCCCGGGCCGGCGTCCAGGTCCTGCACGCGGCCGGCCCGCGCAACGAGGTGCCGGCGCCGACCGTCGCCGCCGGCGACCCGCCGTACGTGCTGGTGCCGTACCTGGACCGGATGGAGCTGGCGTACGCGGCCGCCGACCTGGTGCTGTGCCGGGCCGGGGCGAACACCTGCGCCGAGCTGACCGCGGTCGGCCTGCCCGCCGCGTACGTGCCGCTGCCGCACGGGAACGGCGAGCAGCGGCTGCTGGCCGAGCCGATCGCCGCCGCCGGCGGCGGGCTCGAGGTCGCCGACGCGCAGTGCACGCCGGCGTGGGTGGCGGCGACGCTGCCGCCGATCCTGACCGACCCGGCCCGGCTGGCGGCGATGGGCAAGGCGGCCGGCGGGCTGGGGCACCGGGACGCGGACGTGGCGCTCGCGACCGTGGTCCTCGAGCTGGCCGGGCGGGGTCGATGAACCGGGCTGCGGGCGCCGAGCTGGGCCGGGTGCACTTCGTCGGCATCGGCGGCGCCGGGATGAGCGGGATCGCCCGGATCCTGCTCGCCCGCGGTGTGCCGGTGACCGGCAGCGACGCCCGCGAGTCGGCGACTTCGGCGGCGCTCCGCGACGCCGGCGCTACTGTCCACATCGGACACGACCCGGCCAACGTGGCCGGCGTCGACACCGTCGTCGTCTCCACCGCGATCCGGGACGCCAACCCCGAGGTGGTCGAGGCGCACCGGCTCGGGCTGCGGGTGCTGCGCCGGGCCGCGGCGCTGGCCGCGGTGATGGCCGGCCGGCGGGGGATCGCGGTCGCCGGCACCCACGGCAAGACCTCGACCACGTCGATGCTGGTGACCGCGGCCCAGGCCTGCGGCGCCGACCCGGCGTACGCGATCGGCGGCGACCTGGCCGGTTCGGGGGTCAACGCCGCCGACGGGACCGGTGATCTGTTCGTCGCCGAGGCCGACGAGAGCGACGGGTCGTTCCTGCTGCTCTCGCCGTACGCGGCGGTGGTCACCAACGTCGAGGCCGACCACCTCGACCAGCACGGCACCGCCGAGCAGGTGGCGGTGGTCTTCGAGCAGTTCGCCCGGCGGATCGACCCGGACGGCTTCCTGGTCTCCTGCGCCGACGACCCCGGCGCCCGGCGCACCGCGCTGGCCGCCGCGGCGTCCGGCCTGCGCACCTGCTCGTACGGGATCGGGGCGGGCGAGCTGCGGCTGACCGAGCTGGCCGAGGACGCCACCGGGACCAGCTGGCAGCCGGTGTTCGACGGCACGCCGCTGCCACCGGTGCGGGTCCCGGTGCCCGGCCGGCACATGGCGCTCAACTCGGCCGCCGCGCTGCTGGCCGGTCTCGAGCTCGGCCTGCCGGCCGCCGGCCTGGTCGACGGCCTCGGGCGGTACGCGGGGGTCCGGCGGCGGTTCGAGCGGCGCGGCGCGGCCGGCGGCGTGACCGTGTACGACGACTACGCGCACCACCCGACCGAGGTCGCCGCGCAGCTGCGGGCGGCCCGCACGGTCGCCGGCACCGGCCGGGTGCTGGTCGCGTTCCAGCCCCACCTGTTCAGCCGCACGGTCGCGTTCGCCGGGGACTTCGGCGACGCGCTCGGGCTGGCCGACGAGGTCGTCGTGCTGGACGTGTACGCGGCCCGGGAGGATCCGGTGCCCGGGGTCACCGGCGCGCTGGTCGCCGATGCGGTCCCGCTGCCGACCGACCGGGTGGTCTTCGCGCTCGACCGGTCGTCCGTGGCCGGCGAGCTGGCCCGGCGCGCCCGCCCCGGCGATCTCGTGATCACGATGGGCGCCGGCGACGTGACCGCGCTCGCCCCCGACATCCTGGCCGCCCTGGCCACCGCCGCCGAGGTGCGCCGGTGAGCCCGCCGACGCCGGACGCGCCGGCCCGGACCGGGGTGCGCCGGTGAGTCCGCCGACGCCGGACGCGCCGGCCCGGACCGGGGTGCGCCGGTGAGCCCGCCGACGCCGGACCGGACCGGCGGGTGCGCCGGTGAGCCCGCCGACGCCGGACCGGACCGGCGGGGTGCGCCGGTGAGCCCGCCGACGCCGGACGCGCCGGCCCGGACCCGGGTGCGCCGGTGAGCCCGCCGACCCGGGTCGCGCCGGTGCGGCCGGCACCGGCCCGGCCGGCGCGCTCGTCCCGGCGCGTGCGGCTGCTCGGCATCGCCGTCGCGGTCGTCGCGGTCGTCGCGGCCGGCGTCTACGCGGTCGGGTTCACCGGGCTGCTCGGCGTCCGGCACGTCGCCGTGACCGGCGTCCGCGCGCTGTCGGCCGAGCAGGTCCGGGCCGCGGCCGGGGTGCCGACCGGCCAGCCGCTGGCCCGGCTCGACACCGGTGCGATCGCCGAGCACGTCCGCACGCTGCCCGGGGTGGAGCGGGTCGCCGTCGTCCGGTCCTGGCCGGGCACGGTGCGGGTCACGATCACCGAGCGGCACGGCGTGGCCGTGGTCGACCGGGCCGGCGCGTACTGGCTGGTCGACCCGGGCGGGGTCGTCTTCCAGCGGGTGGCCGCGCGGCCGAAGCTGCCGCTGCTGGACCTCACCGCGGTCGGGGCGGACAGCCCGACCGCGACGGCCGCGCTCGCGGCGCTCGCCGCGCTGCCGCCGCGGCTGCTGGCCGCGGTCGCGTCCGTGCAGGCGCCGACACCGGAGCAGGTCACGCTGACCCTCGCCGACGAGCGGACGGTGTTCTGGGGCGGCGGCGAGGACTCGGCCGCGAAGGCGGCGGTGGTCGGCGCGCTGCTCAGCCGGCCGGGCAGCTACTACGACGTGAGCACGCCGTCGGTGGTCACCGTCCGCTGACCGTGACCCGCTTGGTGTCGGCCGCGACCTCGGCGCCGTCCTTCTCCGACGGCTCGAACGCGGCGACCACGTAGCTGCCGGGTGGCACCGAGAGCGTCGCCCGCCAGTCGCCCCGCCCCGGCCCGCCGGCCGAGGCGGTCGCCGTCGCCCGGGCCAGCACCCGCGGGCCGCGCCTGACCTCGACCTCGACGGTCGCCTCGAACGCCGACGCGCTCCCGGAGACCGTGAGCCGGCGGCCGGCCGTGCCGCCGTCCACCGGGTCGAGCAGCCAGACCGGGGCGAGCACGGCGGACTGGTCGGCCCGCCCGGCCGGGCCGGCGGCGGGCAGGTCCGGCGCCACCACCCGCACCGTGCGCAGCCGTGGGTCGGCCGAAGTGACCGTGTAGACCACCTGCTGCGCGGCCAGCCGGGCACTCGCCCGGGTCAGCGCCGGCGCCCGCGCGAACGTGACGGTCGCGACCGTCCCCGACCGCTGCACCCGGGCCGGCGTGCCGAGCCAGGGGGAGCGGTAGTCGGGGTCGGCCGGGGGGGCCGCGAGCCCGGCCACCGCGGCCTCGACCCGGTCGGCCACGCTCGGCAGCCGGAACTCCCGGTAGAGCCGCGGGCCGCCGGCGGTCGGGCCGAGTACGTACACCGGGACGGACCGGGCCGGGATCCGCGGCGCGACCCGACCCGGTGACAGCACGGCCCCGGTCGGGATCGGGCCGGTCGCCGGCTGCGGCCCGGCCGCCGCGCCGAGCGTGGCCGGGACGGGCCGGCCCGGGGTGGCGTCCGGGCCGCCGGTCAGCGCGCCCACCGCGACCCCGATCCCGCCGGCGCCGAGCAGCAGCAGGACCACCACGACCGCGGTGCGGCGCTCGCTCGTCATCGCGCCCCCCGTTGGTGACCACGAGTCGTCCGTGATCACCGTACGTGACACACACCGATTGCGCCGACACGCCGCGCAGGTAGTGGACCGGCCCGGACCGGCTGCTTACTGTCCCGTCCAGCGGAGAGGTTGACATAACATTAACCGTTGACCTGAGGGTGAGACCCGATGGACGGGCAGCCCGGCGACCACCACGAGGGAAGGCACTGTCGATGACACCACCGCACAACTACCTGGCGGTCATCAAGGTCGTCGGCATCGGCGGCGGCGGCGTCAACGCCGTCAACCGGATGATCGAGGTCGGCCTCAAGGGCGTCGAGTTCATCGCGATCAACACCGACGCGCAGGCGCTGCTGATGAGCGACGCCGACGTCAAGCTCGACGTCGGCCGGGAGCTGACCCGGGGCCTCGGCGCCGGCGCCAACCCCGACGTCGGCCGCAAGGCCGCCGAGGACCACCGGGAGGAGATCGAGGAGGTCCTCAAGGGGGCCGACATGGTCTTCGTCACCGCCGGGGAGGGCGGCGGCACCGGCACCGGCGGCGCGCCCGTCGTGGCGAGCATCGCCCGCAAGCTCGGCGCGCTCACGATCGGCGTGGTGACCCGGCCGTTCTCGTTCGAGGGCCGCAAGCGGGCCGGGCAGGCCGAGCTCGGCATCGAGCAGCTGCGCAACGAGTGCGACACGCTCATCGTGATCCCCAACGACCGGCTGCTGCAGATCAGCGACCGCGGCGTCTCGGTGATGGACGCGTTCAAGAGCGCCGACCAGGTGCTGCTGTCCGGCGTGCAGGGCATCACCGACCTGATCACCACGCCCGGCCTGATCAACCTCGACTTCGCCGACGTCAAGTCGGTGATGAGCGGGGCCGGCTCGGCGCTGATGGGCATCGGAAGCTCCCGCGGCGACAACCGGGCGGTGTCCGCGGCCGAGCTGGCGATCGCCTCGCCGCTGCTGGAAGCCTCCATGGACGGCGCGCACGGCGTGCTGCTGTCCATCTCCGGCGGCTCCGACCTCGGCATCTTCGAGATCAACGAGGCCGCCTCGATGGTCGCCGACGCGGCCCACCCGGAAGCCAACATCATCTTCGGCGCGATCATCGACGACGCGCTGGGCGACGAGGTCCGGGTGACCGTGATAGCGGCCGGCTTCGACGGCGGGGCGCCCAAGCACAAGCCGGCCGAGCAGCAGCGCCGCGAGCAGGCGGCCGAGCGCCAGCACACCGCCCCGGTGCCGCCGGCCGGCTCGACCACCCCGACCGTCACCTCCCGGTACGGGCCGCCGGCGAACGCCGGCATCCGCGGCGGCAGTGCCGGCTCCGGCGCCGGCAGCGCGAACGGTGGCCACGTCCGCCGTACGGTCGAGATCGACGAGGAGCTCGACGTGCCGGACTTCCTCAAGGGGTGACCGTCCGGCGCATCGTCACCTCGCGGTCGGGCGGGGTGAGCACGGCTCCGTACGCGTCGTTCAACCTGGGCGACCACGTCGGCGACGACCCGGCCGCGGTGGCGGCGAACCGGCGCCGGCTCGCGGACGCCGCCGGCCTGGCGCCGGGCGCGGTGACCTGGATGGAGCAGATCCACGGCGTGACCGTGCAGGTCGTCGACCGGCCGCCGACCGGCCCGGTCGAGGCGACCGACGGGCTGGTGACCGCGACCCCCGGGATCGCCGTCGCGGCGCTGGTGGCCGACTGCGTGCCGGTGCTGCTCGCCGACCCGGTGCACGGGGTGGTCGGCGCGGTGCACGCCGGCCGGGTCGGCGCCGCGGCCGGGGTGCTGCCGCGGGCGGTCGGGGCGTTCCGGTCCGCGGGCGGCGACCCGGCGGCCAGCGACGTGCTGCTCGGCCCGGCGATCTGCGGCGCGTGCTACGAGGTGCCGGCGGACATGCAGGCGGCGGTCGAGTCGCGGCTGCCGGGCAGCGCGGTACGGACCCGGCGCGGCACGCCGGGCCTGGACCTGCGCGCCGGCCTCGCCCGCCAGCTCGCCGCGCTCGGT
The DNA here is from genome assembly GCA_963803135.1 of uncultured Actinomycetota bacterium. Lineage (GTDB taxonomy): Bacteria > Actinomycetota > Actinomycetes > Mycobacteriales > CADCTP01 > CADCTP01. Next base: position 258,556 of record CAWDLH010000006.1, read on the forward strand.
GTCGACCGGATCGTCACCGACCCGCGCTGCACCGCCGAGGACCCCGAGCTCTACAGCCACCGCCGCGACGGCACCACCGGGCGCCAGGCCGCGCTGGCCTGGATCACGCCGTAGACCGGCGGAGGAGGATCGAGGCGTGTGCGCCGACCCCAGGACCGCGGAGATCGCCGCGAACGTCGCTCAGGTGCGGGAGCGGATCGGGGCGGCGGCGAAGGCGGCCGGCCGGGACCCGGGCGAGCTCACGCTGATCGGGATCACCAAGACGTTCCCGGTCGAGGACGCCCGCCGGCTGGTCACGCTCGGGGTGACCGACCTCGGCGAGAACCGCGACCAGGACGCGCGGCTCAAGGCCGCCGCGGTGCCCGGGGCGCGCTGGCACTTCGTCGGCCGGCTGCAGCGCAACAAGGCCGCCTCGGTCGCCGGGTACGCGGCCGTCGTGCACTCGCTGGACCGGCCCGAGCTCGTCCGCGCCCTGGCCAACGGCGTCCGCCGGGCCGGCCGGGACCCGATCGACGTCCTCGTGCAGGTGAGCATCGACGGCGACCCGGACCGCGGCGGCGCTCCGGCCGGCGAGGTCGTCGCGCTCGCCGACGCGGCCGCGGCGACCGGGCTGCTGCGCCCGGCCGGGGTGATGGCGGTCGCGCCGATGGACGCCGACCCGGACGCGGCGTTCGCCACCCTCCGCGAGATCGCCGGGGCGCTGCGGGCCGCGCACCCCGGCGCAACCGTGATCTCCGCCGGGATGAGCGGCGACCTGGAGGCCGCGGTCCGGAACGGCGCGACACACCTTCGGATCGGTACGGCGTTGCTCGGCGGTCGGCCGCCACATCGGAGGTAATGTCGGCGCGCGGCCGGGCCTGCACGGCTCCGGTCCGCGGTCGGTTCCGGCGTGGAGGAGGGTCCTGGTGGCGGGTGCCATGCGCAAGATGGGGGTCTACCTCGGCCTTGTCGAGGACGACGACCGCCGCGAGGCCGGCGACTACGAGGAGTACGACGAGTACGCGGAGGCCGAGGTCGTGCCGGTCCGCCGGGTCGCCGCCGGCCGCGGCTGGGAGGACGCCGAGGCCCGCGCCGTCGTGCCGGCCCCGCACGAGGGCTACCGCGAGCCGGCGTACCGGGAGATGGTCGAGGAGCCGGTCAGCCACCGGATCACCACGCTGCACCCGCGGACGTACAACGAGGCCAGGACGATCGGGGAGCACTTCCGCGAAGGCGTCCCGGTCATCATGAACCTCACCGACCTGGACGACACCGACGCCAAGCGACTGGTCGACTTCGCCGCGGGGCTGATCTTCGGCCTGCGCGGTAGCATCGAGCGGGTGACGAACAAGGTGTTCCTGCTTTCCCCGCAGAACGTCCACGTCACCGCGGAAGACAAGGCCCGCATCGCCGAGGGCGGGTTCTTCAACCAGAGCTGACACGGGAGATCGGTGCGCGTAGTGCTGGAGGTGGCGTCCTTCGTCCTCCTCGTCTTTTTCATCCTGCTCATCGCCAGGCTGGTGTTCGACTACGTCATGATGTTCGCCCGCTCGTGGCGGCCATCCGGCGTAGCGGCGGTTGGGCTGGAGGTCGTCTACTCGGTCACCGATCCGCCACTCAAGGCGCTCCGGCGCGTCATCCCGCCGCTGCGTCTGGGAAACTTCAGCATCGACCTCGGCTTCATGGTCCTGCTGTTCGTGGTGTACGTGCTGATGCAGGTCGTGCAATCAGCCGCTGCCTGAGCAGGTACCGTCTGCCGAGGCCGTAGTCTGGCCTGTGTCCCGTCGACCCGAGGTGATCCGATGCCCCTGACTCCAGCGGACGTGCACAACGTCGCGTTCAAGAAACCGCCCATAGGGAAGCGCGGTTACGACGAAGACGAGGTGGACGCCTTCCTCGACCTCATCGAGGCCGAGCTGGCCCGGCTCATCGAGGAGAACAACGACCTCAAGCAGCAGGTCGACGACATGGCCCGGTCCGGCCCGCCGCAGGGTCCGGGACCCCAGCAGCTGCGCCAGCAGCCGCCCCCGCAGGCTCCCGAGCCGATGGCGATGCAGCCGACTCCGCCGCAGCCGCCCCGGATCGACGAGAACAGCCAGGTCGTCAAGGTGCTGGCGATGGCCCAGGAGACCGCGGAGAAGTACGTCTCGGACGCCAAGTCCGAGGCCGACCGGATGATCGGCGACGCACGGTCCACCGCCGATCGCATGATCGGCGAGGCGCGCACCAAGGCCGACTCGATGGTCGGCGAGGCGCGCACGCAGGCCACCACGGTCGAGCGCGACGCCCGCGGCAAGGCGACGACGCTGGTGCAGGACGCCGAGCGGCGGCACAACGAGATCATCGGTGGCCTCGAGGAGCGCAAGGGCACGCTCGAGAAGCGCATCGAGGAGCTGCGCACCTTCGAGCGGGAATACCGGACGCGGCTGAAGTCCTACCTCGAGTCGCAGCTGCGCGACCTGGACGGCCGCGGTTCGGCCGAGCCGGCCGCTGTCGCCGCGGCCGCGGGCGCGGGCTACGCCGGTGCCTACGGTGGGCGGGGCGAGGGCGACGGTCGCGGCGGCAACTGACGCTCGCACCGACACGCTCGCCCGGTCCGAGCCGGGCCCCGGGCCGGTGCCCGGGGGTCGCTCGTGATCCTGCTCAGCCTCGCGCTCGTCGCCGCCTCCGCGGTGACGCTGGCGTGGGGGGTGTTCGCCTCCAGCGACCCGCTCATCTGGGTCTCGCTGGTCGCCGGCCTCGGTGCGATCGCGCTGGTCGCCGGTTCGGTCGTACACCACCGTCGACAGCTGGTGCCGGAGGCGATTCCGGACGCCGGCCGGACGGCCGGCTCCGCAGCGGTCGGAGCAGCGTCAGCCGGGGTCGACCCGGCGCCTTCCCCGACGCCGTCCCGACCCGCCGCTGTACCACCAGCACCACCAGCGCCATCAGCACCACCGCCTGCCGCCGGTCCCGTGTCCCCGCCCGGGACCTGGCCGGACGCCCGGTCCTGGCCCTGGACCACCCCGCCACCCGGGTCCCCGGACGCGGATCCAGCCGCCGGATCCCGCTCCGGCTGGACCAGACCCGTCCCCGCGACCCCGCGGGCCGGTTCCGGGTCCGCGCCCGCCACCCCAGCGCCGCCCGCGGATGCCGCCGCAACGTCCGGCCCCGACGCCGTGGCGTTTCCTGACGCGGCAACCCCGCCCGGCGGCACCGCGCCCGCGTCGCCCGCCGCCGCCGCGGCGTTCCCCCACGCTGCCGCGCCGTCTGACGCCGTCCCGTCTGACGTCGTCCCGTCTGACGCCGTCCCGTCGGGTGGCGTCCCGTCTGGTGGCCGGTCCGATGCCGTCCCGTCTGACGCCGTCCCGTCGGGTGGCGTCCCGTCTGGTGGCCGGTCCGATGCCGTCCCGTCTGACGCCGTCCCGTCGGGTGGCGTCCCGTCTGGTGGCCGGTCCGATGCCGTCCCGTCTGACGCCGTCCCGTCGGGTGGCGTCCCGTCTGGTGGCCGGTCCGATGCCGTCCCGTCTGACGCCATCCCGTCGGGTGGCGTCCCGTCTGGTGGTGGCCGGTCCGATGCTGGCCGGTCCGATGCTGGCCGGTCCGACGCCGCCTCGTCCGACGCCGCCTCGTCCGACGCCGCGAGCGCGCGCGCCGCCCCGCCGGACCCCGCGGCGCCTGACGCGGCGGCGGACCCGTGGGGCGAGGCCGGCGACGGCGAGCCGGGGGCGGAGCGGGTCGAGGTGCGGGTCGCATTGCGGGTGGCACAGATGGACGACGAGGTCCTCGTCGTGGACGGGCACCCGCGTTACCACCTCGCCGGCTGCCCGGCGCTGGCCGGCGCCGGAACCATCCCGCTGGCCGTCTCCGCGGCCCGCCGCGGCGGCTTCACCCCGTGCGCCGTGTGCGCCCCGGACGCCGCCCTGCTGGCCCGCTCGCGCGACCGGGGCCGGCAGAAGGCCGAGGACGGTTGGGCCGGATGGCCCGACGACGAGGGTCAGCAACTTTAGCGGTACGTATTCGCCGGGCGGCGCCGACCGGCGTCCCGGCCGTACGGCCGCTGCGCCGACCGGCCCGCCCTCACACCTTGGCGAGCGCGAACTCCAGCCCCAGCTCGTCGTCCCGCCGCCCGTCCGCGACCGGGCCTTCGGCGAACGAGGTCGCGAGCACCTCGCCGGCCACCGCGTCGGCGTGCTCACGGACCGCCTCGGCCACCTCCGGCGAAGCCGCCGACCAGGTCAGCGCGATCCGGTCGGTCACCTCCAGCCCGCTGGCCTTGCGCGCGTCCTGCACCAGCCGGACCACCTCGCGGGCGAGCCCGGCCCGGCGCAGCTCCGGCGTGACGGTCAGGTCGAGCGCGACGGTCTCGCCGCCGTCCGTGGCGACCGCCCAGCCCGCGCGCGGCGTCTCGGTGACGACCAGCTCGTCGGCCGCCAGCGACACCGGCGCGCCGTCCACGGTCACCGTGGCCGCGCCGGCGTCCCGGACCGCGCCGGCCAGAGCGACCGGCGTCGGCGGCCGCGACCGCCGCCGCGACCGCCTTGGTGCCCGAGCCGAACCGCTTGCCCAGCGCCCGGAAGTTGGGCTTCACGCTCACGTCGACCAGCTCGCCGCCGGCCGACCCCAGCGCCTCCACCGACTGCACGTTCAGCTCGTCGGCGACCTGCGCCCGCAGCTCGTCCGGCAGCGCCGCCCAGCCGACGGAGCCGGCACCGGTGCCGACCAGCGCCCGGCCCAGCGGCTGCCGGGTGCGCACCTTCGAGGCGGTCCGGGCCGACCGGCCCAGCTCGACCAGCCGGCGCACCAGCGCGACCTGCTCGGCCAGCACCGGGTCGTAGAGCCCGCCGTCCGGGCCGACCCGGGGCCAGTCGCGCAGGTGCACCGAGTCGGGCAGGTCCGGCCAGACCGAGGTGACCAGCGCCCGGTGTACGGCCTCGGTGACGAACGGCGTGAACGGCGCCAGCAGCCGGGTCAGCACCTCCAGGCACTCGTGCAGGGTGCGCCAGCGCGGCCGGGTCGCCGTCCCAGAACCGCCGGCGCGACCGGCGCACGTACCAGTTGGACAGGTCGTCGACGAACGCGGCCAGCCGCTTGCCGGCCCGCGGCGGTGTCGAAGTCCTCCAGCGCCGCGTCCACCTCGGCCACGGTCCGGTGCAGCTCGGACAGCGCCCACCGGTCCAGCAGCGGCCGGTCGGCCGACCTCGGCCGCCGGCGTGCCCGGCGCCCAGCCCGCGGCCCCGGCGTACAGGGTCAGGAACGAGGCGGTGTTCCAGTACGTCAGCAGGACCTTGCGGACGATCTCCTCCAGCGCCGCGTGCCCGACCCGGCGGGCCGACCACGGCGAACCGCTGGCAGAGCATGAACCAGCGCAGCGCGTCCGCGCCGTGCCGGTCCATCAGCGGCATCGGCTCCAGGATGTTGCCCAGGTGCTTGCTCATCTTCCGGCCGTCGTCGGCGAGGATGTGCCCCAGGCAGAGCACGTTCTCGTACGACGACCGTCGAAGACGAGCGGTGCCGACCGCCATCAGCGAGTAGAACCAGCCGCGGGTCTGGTCGATCGCCTCGCAGATGTACTGCGCCGGGTAGGTCCGCTCGAACTCGTCCTCGTTGCTGCCAGGGCGCGCCCCACTGCGCGAACGGCATCGAGCCCGAGTCGTACCAGGCGTCGATCACCTCGCGGCACCCGGTGGGCCTCGGCCCCGCACTCGCGGGCAGGTGAACGTGACCTCGTCGACGAACGGCCGGTGCGGGTCCAGAGTCGGACAGGTCGCGGCCGGCCAGGGCTCGCCAGCTCGGCCAGCGACCCGACGCAGGTGTCGTGCTCGTCCGCGACAGCGCCACACCGGCAGCGGGGTGCCCCAGTAGCGGTTGCGGGACAGCGCCCAGTCGACGTTGTTGTTCAGCCAGTCGCCGTACCGGCCGTGCTTGACCGTCTCCGGGTACCAGTTGGTCTTCTCGTTCTCGGCCAGCAGCTGGTCCTTGACCGCGGTCGTGCGGATGTACCAGGACGGCAGCGCGTAGTAGAGCAGCGGGGTGTGGCAGCGCCAGCAGTGCGGGTACGCGTGCTCGTACGGCTGCTGCCGGAACAGCAGCCCGCGCTCGCGCAGGTCGGCGACCAGCGGCGTCGTCGGCGTCCTTGAAGAACAGGCCGCCGACGAGCGGGATCTCGGCCCGGAAGTGGCCGTCCGGCTCGACCGGGTTGACCACCGGCAGCCCGTACGCGCGGGCAGGCGGCGAGGTCCTCGGCGCCGAACGCGGGGGACTGGTGCACCAGCCCGGTGCCGTCCTCGGTGGTGACGTAGTCGGCGCAGGATCACGTAGTGCGCGCCGGGGATCTCGACCAGGTCGAACGGCCGGCGGTAGCCCGAGCGCTCCAGCGCCGTGCCCGGCGAACCGGTCCAGCACCTCGACCCGGTCGTCGCCGAGCGCCGCGGCCAGCAGCGGCTCGGCGACCACGAACGTGCCCTGCGGGCTGCGGCGCCACCACGTAGCTCGACCCGCGGGTTGACCGCGACCGCGGTGTTGGACACCAGCGTCCACGGCGTGGTCGTCCAGACCAGGAAGTCGGCGCCGTGCTCGGCCGCGGGCCGGAGGTGGCCGGGAACCGGACGTAGACCGAGGGGTCGACGACGGTCTCGTAGCCCTGGGCGACCTCGTGGTCGGACAGCCCGGTCCCGCAGCGCGGGCAGTACGGCGTGACCCGGTGGTCCTCGACCAGCAGGCCGGAGTCGAAGACCTGCTTGAGCGACCACCAGACCGACTCGACGTAGGACGGGTCCATCGTCCAGTACGCGTCGTCGAGGTCGACCCAGTAGCCCATCCGCTCGGTCATCCCGGTGAACTCGTCGACGTGCCGCAGCACCGACTCCCGGCAGCGGGCGTTGAACTCGGCGATCCCGTACGCCTCGATGTCCGGCTTGCCGCTGAAGCCGAGCTCCTTCTCCACCGCGATCTCGACCGGCAGGCCGTGGCAGTCCCAGCCGGCCTTGCGGGGCACGTGGTAGCCCTTCATCGTCCGGTAGCGCGGGAAGACGTCCTTGAACACCCGGGCCTCGACGTGGTGCACGCCGGGCGTGCCGTTCGCGGTCGGCGGGCCCTCGTAGAACATCCAGGTCGGGTTTCCGGCGGACTGCTGCAGGCTGCGCTCGAAGACCTTGTCCGAGCGCCAGCGTTCGAGCACCTCGTGCTCCAGCGTCGGCAGGTCGACGTGGGCCGGCAGCGGCGTGAGGGGCACTGTCCTTACCTTTCCTCCATCGGGCCTCCGATGGAGGGACGAGCCGGTCGGCCCGCGGTACCACCCTCCTTGGGCGACCTGGGAAAGGACACCCCGCTCTTGCCGTGCTCGCCGGGTCTACTCCGCGCGGGGCGCGTTTCTTCCGGGGCTCCGGGGTGATGTTCACGCCGGCCAGGCCCCCGGGCTCCCACCGCCCCCGGGTCGCTGCTGGCTGCGTCCGGCGCTACTCGTCCCCATCGACGCCTTGTCACCCTCCAGCCTAGCGGGCGTCGCAACGGCAATCCGCACCCCGGCTGGGATCATGGACCGATGGCGGGGTTGGCGGCGGAAGGCGCGGAGGTCGCCGGCGTCCCGCTGGAGATCGTCGCGCTGGCCGGCGCCGCGGTCGTGCTCGCCGGGGTGGCCGCGGTGCGGGTGTCCAGCCGGCTCGGACTGCCCAGCCTGCTGCTCTACCTCGGCATCGGCGTGGCCATCGGCGAGGACGGGCTCGGGCTGCGGTTCGACAACACCGCGCTGTCGCAGACGCTCGGGCTGGCCGCCCTCGTGGTGATCCTCACCGAGGGCGGGCTGACCACCCGGTGGAGCGCGGTCCGCCCGGCCGTCCCGCTCGCCGTCGTGCTGTCCACGCTCGGGGTCGCGGTCAGCGTCGCGGTCACCGCCAGCGCGGCCGTGCTGCTGCTCGACACCGGCTGGCGGGCCGGGCTGCTGCTCGGCGCGATCGTCTCGTCCACCGACGCGGCGGCGGTGTTCTCCACGCTGCGCGCGCTGGGGCTGCCGGCCCGGCTGACCGCGACGCTGGAGATGGAGTCCGGGATCAACGACGCCCCGGTCGTCATCCTGGTCACGCTGCTGTCCAGCGAGGCCAGCGGCTCGCCGGCCGAGATCGTCGGGCTGGTCGCGTACGAGCTGGTGGCCGGCGCCGCGATCGGGCTGGGGATCGCCTTCGGTGCGGCCTGGCTGCTGCGCCGCGGGGCGCTGCCGGCGGCCGGGCTCTACCCGCTGTCGATCCTCGCCGTGGCCGTCGGGTCGTACGCGGTGGCCAGCGTCGCGCACGCGTCCGGCTTCCTCGCCGCGTACCTGACCGGCCTGGTGCTGGGCAACGCGGCGCTGCCGCACCGGCACGCCACGTTGGGCTTCGTCGAGGGACTGGCCTGGCTGGCCCAGATCGGGCTGTTCGTGCTGCTCGGGCTGCTGGTCAGCCCGAGCCGGCTCGGGTCGGCGCTGCTGCCGGCGCTCGGCATCGGCGCGGCGCTGCTGCTGCTCGCCCGGCCGCTGTCGGTGCTCGCGTCGGCGGCGTGGTTCCGGGTGCGGTGGGCCGAGCAGGTGTTCGTGTCCTGGGCCGGCCTGCGCGGGGCGGTGCCGATCGTGCTGGCGACGATCCCGCTGACCGCCGGGGTTCCCGAGGCGCGCCGGTTCTTCGACATCGTGTTCGTGCTGGTGCTGGTGTTCACGCTGGTGCAGGGCACCACGCTGGCGCCGCTGGCCCGGCTGCTGGCGCTGTCCTCGGCCGCCGAGCCGCGCGACGTCGAGGTCGACTCGGCGCCGCTGGGCGACCTGGACGCCGACCTGCTGCAGGTGCGGATCCCCGAGTCGTCGCGGCTGCACGGCGTGCTGGTGCGCGAGCTGCGGCTGCCGGACGGGGCCGCGCTGTCGTTGCTGGTCCGCGAGGGGCAGGGGATGGTGCCGGGACCGGACACCCGGCTGCGCCACGGCGACCAGCTGCTCGTGGTCACCACCTCGCCGGCCCGGGCCGCGACCGAGCGCCGGCTGCGCGCGGTCGGCCGCGCCGGGCGGCTGGCCACCTGGCTGGAGCGGGCGCCGCCGGAACGGTGACGGATAGTGAGAGTGGCATTGCGTGCCGCTGTCTCCGGTCAAAGCGGGGCGTAAAGCCCCCGGAGAGGCCGCAAGTATCACTCTCCGTCGATAGCTGTTGTCGGGGAGTCCTGGCGAACGTATCCTCTGGACCGGCTCGTGATCCCGAGGATCACGGGCGCTTCTAATGCGCGAGCTTCTGCAAGGAGGGGGAGCGCTCCATGACCGAGGCCTGCGGCTCCCGAGCTGCGGGCCGGCTGGCACACAAGTGAAGGCGGTGCGGACGACCGTGGCGAAGAACGCGACGACCGCGAAGGTGGCCGAGGCCACCCGCGGTCACATTTCCGAGACGAGCACGACGGCGACCCCGAGGTCCGGGACCCAGCCGGACAGCACACCGGCACGCCGTGCCCGGGGAACGGGGGCGGGCGCCAAGGCCGCCACCGGGCGTTCCACCCGGACGACCGGCAAGACCACCGCGAGCCGCAGCACCCGCGGCCGGGCGCCGGCCCACACCGCGGTCGCCGACCGGGTCCCGGTGCCGGCCGGCACCGACTGGACGGTCGAGGAGCTCGACGAGGTCCGCGGCGACCTGCAGCGCGAGATCGCCGAGCGGCGCGCCGACTACGACCGCGCGATGGCCGAGCTCACCCGGCTGCAGCAGGCCAGCGGCGACGGCGCCGGCGACGACCAGGCCGACGCCGGCTCGAAGACCTTCGAGCGCGAGCAGGAGCTGTCCATCGCCAACAACCGCCGCGACCTGCTCGTGCAGATGGAGCGCGCGATGGAGCGGCTGGACCAGGGGACGTACGGGCGGTGTGAGAGCTGCCACGAGCCGATCATGAAGGCCCGGCTGCAGGCGTTCCCGAGCGCGACGCTCTGCGTGAAGTGCAAGCAGCGGGAGGAGCGCCGCTGACGCGGTCCGCGGGGCCTGGGACGATGGGGGCGTGAGCTCCCACCGTTCCCGGCCCGGACCGCCCGGCGGCCCGACCCCCGACCCCGGGGCTCCGCGGCACCGGCGCACCGGTGTGCTGGTGGCCACGGCGGTGCTGGTGCTGGGACTGGACCTGGTCTCCAAGCTGCTGGTGGTGGCCAAGCTCATGCACCGGGCGCCGGTCAAGTTGCCCGGCGACTTCCTCTGGCTGGTGCACGCGCGCAACCCGGGGGCGGCGTTCTCCTTCGCCGAGGGCGCGACCGTCCTGTTCACCGCGGTCGCCGTCATCGTCATCGTGGTGATCGTGCGGACGGCGTCGAAGCTGCGCTCGACCGCGTGGGCGATCAGCCTCGGGCTGGTGCTCGGCGGGGCCGCGGGCAACCTCGTGGACCGGCTGTTCCGGTCGCCGGCTCCGCTGCGCGGCTGGGTCGTCGACTGGATCAGCCTGCGGTCGCCGGACGGCAGGATGCTGTTCCCGATCTTCAACCTGGCCGACTCCGGGATCGTCTGCGGCGGCATCCTGGCCGTCCTGCTCGCCCTGCTCGGGGTCGAGATGGACGGCACCCGCGGCGGCAAGGACCAGCCGGTCCCACCCCTGGCGCCGCCGCCGCCCCCGGTCCGGCCCGACCGGCCACCGACCGCCGCCCCGCCGGCCGGCCAGCGGTACGTGCCGTCCAGCCGGCCGCTGCCCGGCCCGGCCGATCCCGCCGCCGCCCGCCCCACGCCGCAGGATCCGGGCGGCGGCGGACTGGCCGGCGGGCAGCCGGCCGCGGACGGGCCGGGTGGTGGGCTCGGTGGGTGGCGGCCGGCGGCGGACGGATCGGGCGGGGGGCTCGGTGGCTGAGCGCCGGACCGTGCCGGTCCCGGACGGGCTCGACGGCCTGCGGCTGGACGCCGCGCTGGCCCGGATGTTCGGCTTCTCCCGCACCACCGCGGCGACGCTGGTCGACAGCGGCGGGGTCACCGTCGACGGCCGCGCCCGCGACCGCTCCGACCGCGTCACCGCCGGGGCCTGGCTCGAGGTCGACATGCCGGAGCCGCCGGCCGCGCCGGCCGCCGCGCCCGAGCCGGTCCCCGGCCTCACGGTCGTCCACGCCGACGACGACATCGTCGTGGTGGACAAGCCGGTCGGGGTGGCGGCCCACCCGAGCCCCGGCTGGGACGGCCCGACCGTGACCCAGGGCCTGGCCGCCATGGGTCACCGGCTGGCCACCTCGGGCGCGGCCGAGCGGCAGGGCGTCGTGCACCGGCTGGACGTCGGCACCACCGGGCTCATGGTCCTGGCCAAGAGCGAGCGGGCGTACCGGGTGCTCAAGGACGCGTTCCGGGAGCGCACCGTGGACAAGCGGTACGCGGCGCTCGTCCAGGGCCACCCGGACCCCACCCGCGGCACCATCGACGCGCCGATCGACCGGCACCCGGGCAGCGACTGGAAGTTCGCCGTGGTCGCCGGCGGCCGGCCCAGCGTCACCCACTACGACACGATCGAGGCGTTCCGGGCGGCGACCCTGCTCGACGTCAAGCTGGAGACCGGCCGGACCCACCAGATCCGGGTGCACTTGGCCGCGGTCCGGCACCCGCTGGTCGGCGACCTCACCTACGGCGCCGACCCCACGCTGGCCGAGCGGCTCGGGCTGCACCGGCAGTGGCTGCACGCGGCCCGGCTCGGCTTCGAGCACCCCGCGACGGGGCAGTGGGTCGAGTTCACCAGTCCCTACCCGGACGACCTGGCGCGGGCGCTCGCGCTCGTCTCCGAGTAGCGCGGCGGGGCAGCCGGCGCCGTGAGGGCGGTCGCGGAGGGCGCCACGCTGGCCGGCGGCGTGCGGCTGCTGGCCCTGCTGCTCGCCGCGTACCTGGTGGTGGGCCAGCCGGTGGTCGGCTGGTGGAGCGCCCGCCGGCAGCGCGAGGACCGCCGGCCGGGCGCCCGGCGCCGCCGCTACCTGCGCACCACCGTGCTGGAGTGGGCGCTGGCCGGGCTGGCGGTCGGGCTGGTGCTGGTCGCGCCCGGGCTCGACCTCGGCGACCTCGGCGTCGCCTGGCCGCGGGCCTCGGCGTACACGGTGGTGGGCGCGCTCGGCCTGGTGCTCAGCGTCGCCCTGCTGGCCGCGCTGCGCCGGCGGGTGGACCGGGGCGTGCGCGTGGTCGCGCCGGCCGAGGTGGCCGCGCTGCTGCCGCGCAGCGCGGCCGAGCGGCGGGCCTTCTCCCGGCTCGCGCTGACCGCGGGCACCTGCGAGGAGCTGCTCTACCGCGGGTTCCTGCTCGCCGTGGTGGCGGCCGAGGCCCCCGAGCTCGGCCCGGGACGGCTGGTGCTGGTCAGCGCGCTCGCGTTCGCGGTCGCCCACACCTACCAGGGCGTGACCGGGATGCTGACCGCGGGCGTGCTCGGGGCCGGCTTCGCGGTGCTGTTCCTCGGCACCGGCAGCCTGCTGCTGCCGGTGCTGTTCCACGTGCTGATCGACCTGCGGCTGGTCGTCCTGTCGGTCCGCCCGCCGCGGCACCGGGCCGGGCCGGCGCGGACGTTCAGCCCGCGACCGCCGCCCGGTGCTCGCGCGGACTCACCCCGCGAACCCGCCTGAACGCGGTGCTCAGCGCGTACGGGCTGCCGTAGCCGACCTGGCGGGCGGCCGCGGCCAGCGTGGTCTGCGGGTCGCGCAACAGGTCGGCGGCCAGCGCCAGCCGCCAGCCAGCGAGGAAGGCCATCGGCGGCTCGCCGACCAGCTCGGTGAACCGCCGGGCCAGCGCCGCCCTGGACACGCCGGTCTGCGCGGCCAGCGACGCGACCGTCCAGGCCCGGGCCGGCTCGTGGTGCAGCAGCCGCAGCGCCGGGCCGACGACCGGGTCGGCGCTGGCCCGGTACCAGCCGGGGGCCTGCGCGTCCGGGCGGGCGAACCAGGCCCGCAGCACCGCGATGAGCAGCAGGTCGAGCAGCCGGTCGAGCACCGCCTCCTGGCCCGGCTCGTCCTTGCCGATCTCCGCGCCGAGCAGCGGCACCAGCGGCGAGTCCAGCTGCTCGGCCGGCAGCACGAGCAGCCGCGGCAGCGCGCGCAGCAGCCGGCCGCCGACCTCGCCGTCGCCCTCGTACGTGCCGACCAGCAGCGTGGTCGACCCGGCCGCGTCGTTGCCCCAGGTGCGGGTGCCGAACCACTCCGGGTGCTCCGCGCCGTCCGGGGTCACGCAGACCTGCCCGGGCAGGATCCTGACCTGCGGCGGGGTGCCGGGGTCGTCGGCGACCAGGTACGGCTCCGGCCCGACCGCGACCGCCGTGTCGCCGGGGCCGAGCCGGACCCAGCCGGCGCCGTCCGGGCGTACCCAGGCCGCGCCGGCTAGCACGGCCGTCAGCGTGAGCGGCGCCCGGTCCTCGATCCGCATCGACCACGGCGGTGCGAACACCGCCCGGAGCAGGAACGCGCCGCGGGCCCGGGGTCCGTCCAGCAATCCGCCGAGCGCGTCCACGGTTGTAGACGATCGCACATGTTTGCGCGCCTGTGAACGATGGATCGTCTCGCCTCGGGCCGATGGACTGGGGCCATGACGAACACAGACCCGACTCTCGTTCTCGGTGGCACCGGCAAGACCGGCCGGCGGGTGGCGCAGCGGCTGCGCGCGCTCGACCGTCCGGTGCGGATCGGCTCCCGGGCCGGCGACCCGCCCTTCGACTGGACCGACCGCGCGACCTGGGCGGGCTCGCTGGCCGGGGTGCACGCCGCGTATCTGACCTACCAGCCGGACCTCGCCTTCCCGGGCGCGGCCGAGGCCGTCGGCGAGTACGCGGCGCTCGCCGCGGCGAGCGGCGTGCGGCGGCTGGTGCTGCTGTCCGGCCGCGGCGAGGACGGCGCGCTGGCCGGCGAGAAGGCGGTCGCGGCCGCCGGCCTGGAGTGGGCGGTCGTGCGGTCCGCGTTCTTCATGCAGAACTTCACCGAGGACTTCCTGGCCGGGCCGGTCGAGGCGGGCGAGATCGCGCTGCCGGCCGGTGCGGTGCCGGAGCCGTTCGTCGACGCCGACGACATCGCCGACGTCGCGGTCGCCGCGCTGCTGGGTACGGTCCCGCTGGACCGGGTGTACGAGGTGACCGGCCCGCGGGCGCTCACGTTCGGGCAGGTGGCGGCGGAGATCACGGCCGCGTCCGGGCGGCCGGTCCGGTACGTGCCGGTCACCGTCGACGAGTTCGTCGCCGGCGCGGTCGGGGCCGGGTACCCGCCCGAGGTCGCGGCCGGGCTCGGCGACGTGTTCGGGGCCGTGCTGGACGGGCGCAACGTGGCCACGACCGGCGGGGTGGTCGAGGCGCTCGGCCGGCCGCCGCGGGACTTCACCGAGTTCGCCGCGGCCGCCTGGGGGCCGCGGTGACGGCTCCGGTCACGAGGAGGGAGAGGGCAGTGGGCTTCTGGACGAGCGCGACGCTGGTCGCGGCGACGCTGGCGGCCGGGCTGATGGCCGGCCTGTTCGCGGCGTTCTGGTACGCGGTCATGCCGGGTCTGGCGCGGGCGAGCGACCTCGCCTTCGTCGACGGCATGCAGCGGATCAACGTGGCGATCCTCAACGGCTGGTTCGGGCTGTGCTTCGCCGGCGCACTGGTGTTCCCGGTGCTCGCGGCGGTCCTGCACGCCGGCGCCGAGCGGCGGTCGGTGCTGCCGTGGATCGTCGCCGGGGCGGTGCTCTACCTGGTCGTGCTGGTGGTGACGTTCGCGGCGAACGTGCCGCTCAACGACCGGCTCGACGCGGCCGGCGACCCGGCGCCGGATCGGCGACCTGCACGCGGTGCGGGAGCAGTTCGAGGCGGCCTGGGTGCGCTGGAACGCCGTCCGGACGCTGGCCTGCACGCTCGCGTTCGGCTGCCTGACCTGGGCGCTGGTCCTGCACGGCCGCCTCGGCCGCTGATACCACGGTCGGGACGTGGCGACGTCCAGCGGTCGGCCGACCTCTCCCGGGTCCTCCGGCTCACCCTGGCCGGCTCGGCTACGCCGCCGCGGCGGCCTGCGCGGCCGAGACCACCGCGCGGACCAGGGCGGCGGCGCGCAGGCCGTCGGCCATCGTGAACTCCTCCGGCTCCCCGGCCCGCCAGCGCACGCACCGTTCCGCCAGCTCGGCGTACTCGGGGAACCGCTCGGCCGCGTACGCACCGGCGGCGGTCTTGGAGACGATCCGGCCGGTGGTCAGCGTGGCGTGCAGCCGGGGTGCGCCGAGCACCATCCAGACGACCGGGTAGCCGTCGACCGGAGCGGTGGCCGGGCGCTCGGCGCCGACCCGCTCCGCGTGCGCGGCGGTGTCCGACCAGTAGCCGCGCAGGTTGCCCAGCAGCCACGACCGCAGCGCCACCGGCTCCGGCGCCGGGACCAGCTCGGCCGGCGCCGGGCCGCGGACGGCGACGCCGTCCTGGCGCAGCTCCAGCCAGGCGGCCGGTGTGCACTGACCGCACGGGCCGGTGCCGAACTCGCCGTCGGTCACGTGCGCGGCCGGCTCCTCGGCGGACGGCGGCGCGGCGAGGTCGGACTCGGCGACGTAGATCCCGTCGTAGAGCGGCTCGAGGCGGGCGGCGTGCAGCGCGGCCAGCGCCTCCACGTCGGCCAGCGCCGGCACGCGGTTGGTGGCGGCCACGAAGTCGACGTCGCTGCGGTCCGTCCGCCAGTCGCCGGAGGCCGCCGAGCCGGTCACCCAGAGTGCGGTGACGAAGCCGGGAAGCGCTGCGTCCACGGTCCCGAGGCGCTCGGTGACCAGGGCCGACACGGCCGGTGGCAGCGGCATTCGGACACCCTAGTTGCCGACACGCCCGGGTCTCCTGCGGGTCTGTGCGGGCACCGGATTCTGTCGGTCCGGCGGCCTAAACTCGCGCCGTGTCCCGGGCTTCCAGCGACTCCTTCGTGCACCTGCACGTGCACACCGAATACTCCATGCTGGACGGCGCGGCCCGACTGAAGGACCTGTTCGCCGAGACGTCCCGGATGGGGATGCCGGCGCTGGCGATGACCGACCACGGCAACGTCTTCGGGGCGTACGACTTCGTCAAGCAGGCGACCGCGGCCGGGGTGAAGCCGATCATCGGCATGGAGGCCTACGTCACACCGGGCACCTCCCGGTTCGACCGGACCAGGGTGCGCTGGGCCGAGGGCGGCGAGGACGACGTCTCCGGCGGCGGGGCCTACACGCACATGACGCTGCTGGCCGCGGACGAGACCGGGCTGCGCAACCTGTTCCGGCTGGCCAGCCTCGGCTCGCTGGAGGGCTACTTCTACAAGCCCCGCATCGACCGCGAGCTGCTCGCCCGCCACAGCGAGGGCCTCATCGGCACCACCGGCTGCCCCGGCGGCGAGGTCGGCACCTGGCTGCGGATCGGCAACTACGAGAAGGCGCGGGCGTCGGCGGCCGAGTTCCGCGACATCTTCGGTCCGGACAACTTCTACCTGGAGCTGATGGACCACGGGCTCGGCGTCGAGCGCCGGCTGCGCGACGACCAGCTCCGGCTGCGCGACGACCTCGACCTGCGGCCGCTGGCCACCCACGACCTGCACTACACGTTCGAGTCCGACGCCGACGCGCACGGCGTGCTGCTGTGCGTGCAGTCCGGCAAGACCATGGCCGACCCGAAGCGGTTCAAGTTCGAGGGGTCGGACTACTTCCTCAAGTCGCCGGAGGGGATGCGCCGGGTCTGGCGGGACATGCCGGCGGCCTGCGACAACACGCTGCTGGTGGCCGAGCAGGTCACCGGCTACGGCGAGGCCCTCGACCACCAGGACCTGATGCCGCGCTTCGAGGTCCCGGACGGGATGACCGAGGCGAGCTTCCTGACCGCCGAGGTCGAGCGCGGACTGGCCCGCCGCTACCGGGACGGCGTGCCCGACACCCACCGCAAGCAGGCCGAGTACGAGCTTGGCGTCATCATCCAGATGGGCTTTCCCGGATACTTCCTGGTCGTCGGCGACCTCTGCCGGCACGCGCGGGAGGCCGGCATCCGGGTCGGGCCCGGCCGCGGTTCGGCCGCCGGCTCGCTGGTGGCGTACGCGTTGGGCATCACCGAGCTCGACCCGGTCGAGCACCGGCTGCTGTTCGAGCGCTTCCTCAACCCCGAGCGCATCTCGATGCCCGACATCGACCTGGACTTCGACGAGCGCCGGCGCGGCGACATGATCCGCTATGCGACGGAGAAATACGGCGAGGACCGCGTCTCCCAGATCATCACGTACGGCACGATCAAGGCCAAGCAGGCGGTCAAGGACGCGTCCCGGGTGCTCGGCTACCCGTTCTCCACCGGCGACCGGATCACCAAGGTCATGCCGCCGCCGGTGATGGGCAAGGACGTCCCGCTGTACGGGATCTTCGACCCCGAGCACCCGCGCTTCAAGGAGGCCACGGAGTTCCGCTCGCTCTACGAGTCGGACGCGGAGGTCAAGCGGGTCGTCGACACCGCCCGCGGGCTCGAGGGGCTCAAGCGGCAGTGGGGAGTGCACGCGGCCGGGGTGATCCTGTCCCGGGAGCCGCTGCTCGACGTCATCCCGATCCAGCGCCGCGAGCAGGACGGCGCGATCATCACGCAGTTCGACATGGGCGCCTGCGAGTCGCTCGGGCTGCTGAAGATGGACTTCCTCGGCCTGCGCAACCTGACGATCCTCGACGACTGCCTGGCCAACATCAGCGCCAGCCGGGGCGAGGACGTCGTGCTCGAGAGCCTGCCCCTGGCCGACGCCCCGACGTACGAGCTGCTGGCCCGCGGCGACACGCTCGGGGTGTTCCAGCTCGACGGTGGGCCGATGCGGGCGCTGCTGCGGTCGATGCGGCCGACCTCGTTCGAGGACATCTCCGCGGTGCTCGCGCTCTACCGGCCCGGGCCGATGGGCGCCAACGCCCACAACGAGTACGCGGACCGCAAGAACGGGCGCAAGCCGGTCGTGCCCATCCACCCGGAGCTGGCCGAGCCGCTGGGCGAGATCCTGGACGAGACCTTCGGGCTCATCGTCTACCAGGAGCAGGTCATGGCGATCGCCCAGAAGGTCGCGGGCTACTCGCTCGGCAAGGCCGACCTGCTGCGCCGGGCGATGGGCAAGAAGAAGAAGGAGATCCTCGACGAGGAGTACGTGCCGTTCTCCGAAGGCATGAAGGAGAACGGCTACTCCGACGGCGCGATCAAGACGCTGTGGGACATCCTCGTCCCGTTCTCCGACTACGCGTTCAACCGGGCCCACACAGCCGGGTACGGCCTGGTGGCCTACTGGACGGCGTACCTCAAGGCCAACTACCCGGCCGAGTACATGGCCGCGCTGCTCACCTCGGTCAAGGACGACAAGGACAAGAGCGCGGTCTACCTCAACGAGTGCCGGAAGATGGGGATCAAGGTCCTCCCGCCCGACGTCAACTCCTCCGACGCCAACTTCACGACCGTCGGCGCCGACATCCGGTTCGGCCTCACCGCGGTCCGCAACGTCGGG
Organism: uncultured Actinomycetota bacterium; assembly: GCA_963803135.1. Lineage (GTDB taxonomy): Bacteria > Actinomycetota > Actinomycetes > Mycobacteriales > CADCTP01 > CADCTP01. Next base: position 276,908 of record CAWDLH010000006.1, read on the forward strand.
GCCAACGTGGTCGCCTCGATCGTGGCCACCCGGAAGGCGAAGGGCGCGTTCGCCGACTTCTCCGACTTCCTCAAGAAGGTCGACCCGCTCGCCTGCAACAAGAAGGTCGTCGAGTCGCTGGTCAAGGCCGGGGCGTACGACTCGCTCGGGCACACCCGGCGCGGGCTGATGGCCGTGTTCGACCAGGCCGTGGACAGCTTCCTGGCCGCGAAGAAGGTCGAGGCGACCGGGCAGTTCGACCTGTTCGGCGACTCCTCCTCCGGCGGCGACGAGGTGCTCGACGCCGTGTTCGCGGTGGCCGTGCCGGACGGCGAGTGGGACAAGATGGGCAAGCTCGCGTTCGAGCGGGAGATGCTCGGCCTCTACGTCTCCGACCACCCGCTGCTCGGCGTGGAGCACGTGCTGGCCGCGCACTCGGAGATCACGGTCGGCGCGCTGCACACCGAGCAGGTCGGCGACGGGCAGCAGATAGTGCTCGCCGGGATCCTGTCCTCGGTGCTGCGCCGGGTGAACAAGGCCGGCGCGCCGTGGGCGTCCGCGGTGCTGGAGGACCTCGAGGGCTCGGTCGAGGTCCTGTTCTTCCCGCAGACGTACGCGCAGGTGGCGGTCAACATCGCCGAGGACGCGATCGTCGTGGTGAAGGGGCGGGTCGACCGGCGCGAGGACGTGGCCAAGCTCATCGCGTCCGACCTGATGGTGCCGGACCTGTCCGAGGGGCCGCGGGGGCCGGTCGTGGTGTCCCTGCCGGCGGCCCGGTGCACGCCGCCGGTGGTGGAGCGGCTGCGCGAGGTGCTCGCGACCCATCCCGGGACGACCGAGGTGCAGTTGCAGCTGGTCAACGGCGACCGCCGGACGGCGCTGCGGGTCGCGGACGGATACCGGGTGGCGGCGACGCCGGCGCTGATGGGCGACCTGAAGGCGCTGCTCGGGCCTACCTGTCTGGCCGGGTGATCGCAGCGGGGCCAACAGGGGAATGATGCGTCTGTGACGACGCAGCGTGGCGAGGACCCGGCTCGCGGGCTGCCCGAGGACGAGGCCTGGTTCGCCCGGCCCCGCCAGGCGCCCGACGACGCACCGCAGCCGCTCCCGGCCGCGCCGGAACCCCCGCAGCCGCTCCCGGCCGCGCCGGGGGCGACCCGGGCCGAGCGGCGGCAGGCCCAGGAGGCGCCGGGGGCGACCCGGGCCGAGCGGCGGCGGGCCCAGGAGGCGGCGGAGGCGGCCGCCGGCCGCCCGTTCACCGAGGCCTTCACCGAGTCGCCCTCCGGCACCGGCTGGCCCCGACCCACCCCACCGGCCGGCCCGGCCAGGCCCGACCCCGGGCCGGCCCAGCTCGACCGGCCGGCGACGACCGACCACGACCCTGCTGACCCGTTCCGGCCGGGCCCACCCGCGGCCGCCGACCGGGGTCCGGCCGGCCGGCGCCGGTCCCCGCCGGTGGCGGCCGGCGGGGAGCCGGGTGACCTGGGCCGGCCGTATCCGGGTCCGGGCGGGGTGGTACCGGGGCCGCGGCGGCAGGTCGACGAGATGAACGCGAGCGGGGGCAGCGGAATGCGGCAGGGGGACGGCATGCGTGGAGCGTTCGATCCGGGGGACACGGGGACGTGGCGGGTGCGGGACGTGGTGCCCGGCGCCGACGGGGGGCGGCGGACCACGACGATCCTGCGCTACCTGGTCGGCCTGCTCGCCATCGACCACGTCCGCGCGCTGGGCCGGTGGGCGTTCCCGCTCCCGGTCGTCGGTCTGCTCCTGCTGCTCGTCCGCCCGCGCTGGATCGGCCTCGCCGTGATCGTGCTCGGCATCCTGCTGATCGTGGCCAGGGTCGTCGCGGTCCGGCTGATCTCGCACCGCACGCTGCCGCGCCGCTACCGCCCGGTCGAGGACGAGCTGCGCGCCGCGGTCGAGGCCGGCAAGGCCAACCTGCGCGGGGAGCTGCGCCGGGTCGGCATGCCCAACTCGGCGATGGCGCTCCCGCGCTCGGCGGTCCGGCTCGGCTCGTCCGACTCGCGGCGCACCGCGCGTACCCGGCTGCGTGACATCGAGATCGACCGGGTGCTGCCGCGGGCCCAGCTCGACCGCGCGCTGCGCGTCCTCGACGAGGCCCCCACCTCGCGCTGACCGGGTGCCCGTCCCGCGCTCATCCGGCCCGGGATCTCCCGGCGCTGCGGGCGTGGCTTTGGCCCCGGGGTGGCGGTGCGGGGGATCATGGGGGGATGGGCGGGCCGGGCGTGGTGCGCGCGGCCGGGCGGCTGATGCGGGCGGCCGGCGGTGCGGTGGCGTCCGTGCGCGCGCCGCGCCGGGAAGAGCGGCTGCCGGAGGGCAGTCTCGGTCGTGGTGTTGCCCTGCGCGGCACCGTGTGGCCGGGCGGTGCGGCCCAGCCGTACGACGGGGTGGTGCTGATCGCCCCGGACGGGATCATCGACCGGATCGGGCCGCCGGGCCGGGTGCCGATCCCGGTCGGCGTCCGGGTGATCGGCGCCGGGCACAACTGGGTCGGGCCGGGCATCGTCGACGCGCACGTGCACCTCGCGTTCGGGCCGGCCGAGCAGGCGCTGCGCGGCGGCGTGGTCGGCGTCCGTGATCTCGGCTCGCCGCGGCGGGACGCGCTGCGGCGCCGCACCGGGCACCGCCGCCCGCCGCTGCACCGCCCGTACGTCGGAGTGGCCGGGCCGATCCTCACCGCCACCGGTGGCTACCCGTCCCAGTCCTGGGGCGCGGACAGGTTCGCCTCGTTCCTGACGACCCCGGCGCAGGCGAGGCTCACCGTGCGGGGTCTGGCCGGCGACGGCGTGGACGTGGTCAAGGTCGCGGTCGAACGCGGTCCGGACGGCGCCTGGCCGGTGCCGTCGACCGCGGTGCTGCGCGCGGTGGTGGAGGCGGCGCACGGTGCCGGCCTCAAGGTCGTCGCGCACGCACTCACCGCCGAGGCGGTCGGCCGGGTGCTCGAAGCCGGGGTGGACGAGCTGGCCCACACGCCGGTCGAGGCGCTGCCGGAGGTGCTGGTCGACCGGGTCGCCGCGGCCGGGGTGACGGTCGTCTCGACGCTGCAGACGTTCTTCTCCAGCGGCACCGGGCGGGTGGCCGCGGCCAATGCGGCCGCGCTGCACCGGGCCGGGGCGCGCCTGGTCTACGGCACCGACCTCGGCAACGCCGGCACCCGCACCGGCGTCGACCCGCGGGAGCTCGACCGGCTCGCCGACGCCGGGCTCGGCCGGTTCGGCGCGCTGCGGGCGGCCACCGAGGGCGCGGCGGGGGTGGCCGGGATGCGGCTGCGGACCGGACGGCTGGAGCAGGGCCGGCCGGCGGCGGCGGTGCTGCTCAACGGGGACCCGCTGGTCGAGCCGGGGGTGTGGCGGGTGCCGCGGGCGATCGTCTGCGACGGCCGGCTCGTGGAGCCGCCCGAAGGGGCGCCTGACACACTGGGCTCGTGAGCGGGCCACCCGAGACGAGCCCGGGCGCGGCACCGGGCCACCCGTCCGCCTCGGCCGACCCCCGTGTCCCCACGAACGGCACCGGCCTCCCACCGTGGGCCGGCACCGACGAGACCGCCCTCGGCCCGGTCCCCGACCGCGCCTCCGGCGGTCCGGCCTCCGGCGGCACGGGCGGTTCCGGCGCCGCGGCGCAGACCCCGGGTTCCGGTGGGCCGGAAGCGTGGGAGACGCCAGGGGCGGCGGCGGGGCCCTATCCGGCGCCGCGCGGCGGCTTCGGGGACGGGTCCGGGGCGCCGCGGGCGGCGCGCCGGGTCGAGCGGCCGGGGCGGGTGGAGTGGCTGACCGCGGCGGCGGTGATCGGCGCGCTGGCCGTCGTCGGCGCCGCGCTGGCCCCGCTGTGGGCGCATCTCGCGCCGCGGCTGGCGTTCCGGGTCGACCAGCCGGGCCGGGCGCTGCCGGTGCTGCCGGAGGCGGAGGAGTACATCGGCGCCGACGGCCGGTTCGTATTCCTCACCCTGCTCGTCGGCATAGTCGCCGGGATCGCCTGCTGGCTGCTGCGGCGCAGCCGCGGCCCGCTGGTGCTGCTGGCACTCGCCGCCGGCGGCCTGCTGGGCGCGGTGATCACCTGGCGGCTGGGGATGCGTCTGGGCACCGGCTACAGGCCGGCCGACCTGCAGCAGGTCGGCAAGATCATCTACCAGCCGCTGCGACTGCGGGCGAAGTCGGCGCTCGTGGTGGAGCCGGTCGCCGCGGTGGTCGTCTATCTGCTGGGTGTCGGCTTCACCTCCCGCACCGACCTCGGCCGGCAGCGGGCTAGCTCAGGCTCTGGCTGATCTGCAGCTCGGCGATCGGCACCGGCAGCGCTCGCAGCCGGCGGACCATCGTGGTCTCCCGCTTGAGCAGCCACAGCTCGGCCCGCAGCCTGGCCCGGGCGGTCTCCGCCTCCAGCAGCGCCTGCCGGTCCTCCAGGGTGAGCACCGCCCCGGCCGCGACCGCGTACGCCAGCTCGGCCGGGTCCTCCGGCAGCTCGGCCGGCTCGGTCGGCCGGCCCTGCAGCCCGGCCGCGGCGTCGACGTAGTCCGCGAACAGCGTGCCGACGGTCGTGGCGAGCCTGGCCAGCCCGGCCGGCGGCGGCTCGGCGGGCAGCCACTCGACCGCCCCGACCAGGTACGGACGGGACCGGCGGTCCACCGACCGCAGCCGGAACCGGTCGGTCCCGACGCTGACGATGTCGTACCGCCCGTCCGGGTAGCGCGACACCCGGCGCAGCTCGGCCGCGCAGCCCACGTCGTGCAGGGCCGAGACCGCGTCCTCGCCGACCTCCCAGCCCTGCCGGATCGCGACCACCCCGAACCGCCGGCGGGTGCCCTCGGGCAGCTCGACCAGCGTCCGGACCAGCTCCCGGTAGCGCTCCTCGAACACGTGCAGCGGCAGCACCACGCCGGGGAACAGGACGGTGTGACCGAGCGGGAACAGCGGAAGTGCCTCGGCCACCTGACCAGGCTAGAGGAGCGGCAGGGATACTGGTCGGCGTGCTGACCCGCCTCGACCTGACCGGCCGGCCGGCCGCCGGCGGCCCCGGACTGGCCGGCGTGCTGCCGCGCGCCGCCGTCGACGTCGAGGCCGCCACCCATCTCGTCCGGCCCACGGTCGAGGCGGTCCGCCGGGACGGCGCGGCCGCGGTCCGCGAGGCGACCCGGCAGTTCGACGGCGTCGAGCTGACCGACCTGCGGGTGCCGCCGGCGGCGCTGCACCGGGCGGCCGAGGAGCTCGACGCCGACGTGCGCGCCGCCCTGGACGAGGCGATCCGGCGCATCCGCCTGGTGCACGAGGCACAGCTCCCCGACGAGGCGACCGTCGAGGTCGTCCCCGGCGGCACGGTCACCCGCCGGCACCTCCCGGTCGGCCGGGTCGGCCTGTACGTGCCGGGCGGCCTGGCGCCGCTGCCGTCGAGCGTGCTGATGAACGTGATCCCCGCGCAGGTCGCCGGTGTCGGCAGCATCGCGGTCGCCTCGCCGCCGAGGCGGGACGAGGGCGGGCTGCCCGACCGCACGATCCTCGCCGCGTGCGCCCTGCTCGGCGTCGAGGAGGTGTACGCGGTCGGCGGTGCCCAGGCCGTCGCGATGCTCGCGTACGGAGTCGAGGGCGTCGCTGCGGTCGACCTCGTCACCGGACCGGGAAACGTGTACGTCACCGCGGCGAAGCGGCTGCTGCGCGGCGTGGTCGGCATCGACGCCGAGGCCGGACCGAGCGAGGTGATGGTGGTCGCGGACGCGACCGCCGACCCCGTGCTGGTCGCCGCCGACCTGCTCAGCCAGGCCGAGCACGGGCCGACCTCGGCCGCGGTCCTGGTCACCGACTCGGCCGGCCTCGCCGACCGCACCGACGCGGAGCTGGAGCGGCAGGTCGCCGAGACCAAGCACGTCGAGCGGGTCACCAGGGCGCTGACCGGCCCGCAGTCCGGCACGGTGCTGGTCCGCGACCTGGACCAGGCGCTCGAGGTCGCCGACGCGTACGGCGCCGAGCACCTGGAGATCCACACCGCCGCCGCGGCCGGCCTGGCCCGGCGGGTCGGCAACGCCGGCTGCGTGTTCATCGGCGCGCAGTCGCCGGTCTCGCTCGGCGACTACGCGGCCGGCTCGAACCACGTGCTGCCCACCGGCGGCAGCTGCCGCCACACCGCCGGCCTGTCGGTCGAGACGTTCCTGCGCGGCGTGAACTATGTGGAGTACGACGAGCAGGCGCTGCGGGGGATCGGCGGACATGTCGTCGCCCTCGCGCACGCCGAGGATCTGCCCGCGCACGCCAACGCCATCCTGAAGCGGACCGGCCGGTGACCGGCCTGGACGCGCTGCCGCTGCGGGACGACCTGCGCGGCCGCCGCCCGTACGGGGCGCCCCAGCTCGACGTGCCGGTCCGGCTCAACACCAACGAGAACAGCTCGCCGCTGCCGCCGGGGCTGCTCGACGACATCGCGGACGCCGCGGCGAGGACCGCGCCCGGGCTGAACCGCTACCCGGACCGGGACGCGGTCGCGCTGCGGGCGGACCTGGCGGCGTACCTGGGCCACGGGCTGGCGCCGGACCAGGTGTGGGCGGCCAACGGCTCCAACGAGATCATCCAGCAGCTGCTGCAGGCGTTCGGCGGCCCGGGCCGGACCGCGCTCGGCTTCACCCCGTCGTACTCGATGCACGAGATCATCGCGACCGGCACCGGCACGCGGTGGCTGCCCGGCGTGCGGGACGCCGAGTTCGGGATCACGCCGAAGGACGCCGCCACGCAGGTGCGCGAGCACGACCCGGACGTGGTCTTCCTGACCAGCCCGAACAACCCGACCGGCACCGCGCTGCCGCCGGCGACGGTGGAGGCCGTGCTGGCCGAGGCGCCGGGGATGGTCGTCGTCGACGAGGCGTACGCGGAGTTCGCCCGACCCGGCGTGCCGCCGGCGCTGACCCTGCTGCCCGGGCACCCGCGGCTGGTGGTGACCCGGACGATGTCCAAGGCGTTCGGGATGGCCGGGCTGCGGCTCGGCTACCTGGCCGCGGACCCGGCGGTGGTCGACGCGGTGCAGCTGGTGCGGCTGCCGTACCACCTCTCGGCGCTGACCCAGGCCGTCGCCCGGGTCGCGCTCGCGCACGCGCCCGAGCTGCTGGCCAGCGTGGCCGCGATCAAGACCGAGCGGGACCGGATCGTCGCCGCGCTGCCGGCGCACGGGTTGACCGCGGTGCCGAGCGACGCCAACTTCGTGCTGTTCGGCCGGTTCGCCGACGCGGCCGCGGCCTGGCGGGCGTACCTGGACCAAGGGGTGCTGGTCCGCGACCCCGGCATCCCGGGCTGGCTGCGGGTCACGGCCGGGGTGGGCTGGGAGGTCGACGGGTTCCTCGGCGCGACCGCCGAGGTGGTGCGGGAGGTGCGGGTCCTGCGAGCCGACGCAGGAGTGAGCATCGCAGGGCTGCCCGCGGCGGTGCGTCGGCATCACCGCCCGGGGAGCGGACCGAGTCCGGAGGCGAACCGATGACCAGCATGAGCCGGACCGGCCGGGTGGAGCGGGAGACCGCCGAGTCCTCGGTGCTGGTCGAGGTCGACCTCGACGGCACCGGGCGCACGGACGTCGAGACCGGCGTCCCGTTCTACGACCACATGCTGGCCCAGCTCGGCAAGCACGGCGGCTTCGACCTGACCGTCCGGACCAAGGGCGACCTCGAGGTCGACGCCCACCACACGGTCGAGGACACCGCGATCGCGCTGGGCGAGGCGTTCCGGCAGGCGCTGGGGGACAAGGCCGGGCTGCGCCGGTTCGGCGACGCGCTGGTGCCGCTGGACGAGGCGCTGGTGCAGGTCGCCGTCGACCTGTCCGGCCGGCCGTACCTGGTGCACAGCGAGCCGGACCTGCCGGCGACGATCGGCCCGCTGTACGCGACGACGCTGACCCGGCACGTGTTCGAGTCGTTCGTGCACAACGCCCGCATCGCGCTGCACGTGCGGGTGCTCGCCGGCCGGGACGCGCACCACGTCGTCGAGGCGCAGTTCAAGGCCGTCGCCCGGGCGCTGCGCGACGCGACCGCGTACGACCCGAAGGTGCACGGCGTCCCGTCCACCAAGGGCGTCCTGTGACCGGTGTCGTCGTCCTGGACTACGGGTCGGGCAACCTGCGGTCGGCCGAGCGGGCGCTGCAGCGGGCCGGCGCGGACGTCACCGTGACCGCCGACCTCGACCGGGCCGGGGAGGCCGACGGCCTGGTGGTCCCGGGCGTGGGGGCGTACGCGGCCTGCATGGCCGGGATCGACGCGATCGGCGCCGGCCCGGCGATCCGCGACCGGGTCGGGGCCGGCCGGGCGGTGCTCGGCATCTGCGTCGGCATGCAGGTGCTCTTCGACACCGGCGACGAGCACGGCGAGGTGACCAAGGGGCTGGGCCTGCTACCCGGCGAGGTGCGCCGGCTGACCGCGCCGGTCCTGCCGCACATGGGCTGGAACACGGTCGCGCCGCCGGCCGGCTCGGTGCTGTTCGCCGGCCTGCCGGCGGGCAGCCGCTTCTACTTCGTCCACTCGTACGCGGCCGTCGCGACCGACGGGCTGGTGACCACCGCCGAGCACGGCGAGCCGTTCGTGGCCGCGGTCGAGCGCGGGCCGCTGTGGGCGACCCAGTTCCACCCGGAGAAGTCCGGCGACGCCGGGGCGCAGCTGCTCCGGGCCTGGGTGCGGACCCTTGAGTAAGGAGCGGGCGCGGCGGCGCGAGGTCAGGGTGGCCGAGAGCGCCCGGCGGGTGGCCGAGGCACGGGCCAGGACCGAGCGGGAGATCGTGGCCCGCCGGCGGCGCGAGCGCCGGACCACCGCGGTCCGCTCGCTGCTGCCGCGCCGGCGGCGCTGGTCCCGCCGGACCCGCGAGCAGCGGGCGATCACCGCGGTGGCGCTGCTCGCGGTCGCCCTGGCCGCCTACGTGCTGCTGGACTCCTGGGCGCCGCGGGTCGGCGTCGTGCTGCTCGCCCTGCTGGCCACGCCGGCGATCGTCACGATGATCCTGGGCCGGAGCACCCGATGAGCTTCACCCTGCTGCCCGCGGTCGACGTGGCCGACGGCACCGCGGTCCGGCTCGTGCACGGCGCCGCCGGCACCGAGACCCGGTACGGCGACCCGCGCGAGGCGGCGCTGGCCTGGCAGCGGGACGGGGCCGGGTGGGTGCACCTGGTCGACCTCGACGCCGCGTTCGGCCGCGGGTCCAACGCGGAGCTGCTGGCCGAGGTGATCGCCGCGCTGGACGTCGAGGTCGAGCTGTCCGGCGGGATCCGCGACGACGCGTCGCTGGGCGCGGCGCTGGCGACCGGGGCCCGGCGGGTGAACATCGGCACCGCCGCGCTGGAGCGGCCGGACTGGGTCGCCCGGGCCATCGCCGAGCACGGCGACCGGATCGCCGTCGGGCTGGACGTCCGCGGGGACACGCTGTCCGCGCGGGGCTGGACCCGGGACGGCGGGGACCTCTGGCCGACGCTGGCCCGGCTGGACGCGGCCGGGTGCGCGCGCTACGTGGTGACCGACATCCGCCGGGACGGCGCGATGTCCGGGCCCAACCTCGACCTCTACCGCCGGCTCTGCGCCGCCACGCCGGCGCCGGTGATCGCCAGCGGCGGCGTGTCCTCGCTGGCCGACCTGCGCGCGCTGGCGTCGCTGGCCCCGCTCGGCGTCGAGGGCGCGGTCGTCGGCAAGGCCCTCTACGCCGGCGCGTTCACCCTGCCCGAGGCGCTGGCGGCCGTGGGCGAGCCCGACCGGCAGGGCGAGCAGGCGGCGACGAGGGCCGGCCGCCGAGCGCCCGCGGCCGGCTCCCGGTCCGGGGAGCGGGCCGGGTGACCGTCGCCGTGCGGGTGATCCCGTGCCTGGACGTGGACGCCGGGCGGGTGGTCAAGGGCGTCAACTTCACCGGCCTGCGGGACGCCGGCGACCCGGTCGAGATGGCCCGCGGGTACGACGCCGAGGGCGCGGACGAGCTCACCTTCCTCGACATCACCGCCTCGTCGTCCGGCCGGGAGACCACGTACGAGGTGGTGCGGCGCACCGCCGAGCAGGTGTTCATCCCGCTCACCGTCGGCGGCGGGGTGCGGACCGTCGCGGACGTGGACGCGCTGCTGCGGGCCGGCGCGGACAAGGTCGGGGTGAACACCGCCGCGGTGGCCCGGCCGGAGTTCCTGCGCGAGGCCGCGCACCGGTTCGGCTCGCAGTGCATCGTGCTCTCGATCGACGCACGACGTACGCCAGACGGCGGCTTCGAGGTGACGACGCACGGCGGCCGCCGTGGCACCGGCATCGATGCCGTGCAGTGGGCCGCCGACGCGCAACGGCTCGGCGCCGGCGAGATCCTGCTCAACTCGATGGACGCCGACGGCACCAGGTCCGGCTACGACCTGGCGATGATCCGCGCGGTCCGGGCCAGGGTCACGGTCCCGCTGATCGCCTCCGGCGGCGCCGGTGCGCTGGCCGACTTCGCGCCCGCGGTCGAGGCCGGCGCCGACGCCGTGCTCGCCGCGAGCGTCTTCCACTTCGGCCAGCTGCGCATCCCCGAGGTCAAGTCCGCGCTGGCGGCCGCGGGCGTCACCGTCAGAACCCCAGTGGCGTAGCGACGAGGCGGGCGACGGCGGCGTCGTCGCCGGCGAGGTCGACCCGGGCGACCCGCTGCCGGCCGGAGGTGAACAGCGCCAGCTCGACCGGGTCGCCGACCACGGTCACGGTCAGCGGCGCCTTCCTCGCCACGATCGAGGAGTCGGTGCCGGCCCGGCGCAGCACCACCCCGTCGGGCGCCCGCCGCAGCGTCGCCCGCGAGCCGAGCTTGATCGCCCGCCAGACCGAGTCGGCCAGCGTCGTCGGCACCGCCCGCGGTCCCCAGCCCGGCTGGGCCCGGCGCACGTCCTCGTGGTGGATGACGAACTCGAGCAGGTTGACCAGCTCCTTCGCCCCGGGCAGTGCCATCGGCGACCATCTCGGCGCCCCGGCCCGCACGTCGGCCACGATCCGCTCGTACGGGCGGTCCGCCTGGGCCGCCATCGCCTGCTCGGCCAGCCCGTGCAGGCGGCCGATGGAGATGCCGGCCCAGGCCTTGGGATCGCGGTCCCGGACGTACAGGTGGGTGGCCATGTCCCGGGTGGTCCACCCCGCGCACAGCGTCGGCGCGTCCGGACCCAGCTCGTCCAGCAGGTCGCAGAGCGCGGCCCGCTCGGTGTCGGCGATGCTCGTCACCCCGGAATCCTAGTACCGTTAGCGCGACTAACGACTCGCCAGACCTCGGGAGGGCGAGTGAGGCGTCCGAACGGAACGATCGCGGACCATCGCCCGGGCTGTCGTGCTGTCGAGCAGGCCGATGACGAGCTGCCGCTGCCGGAGACGCGCGACTAGTTGATCTTCAGCCGGTTCCTGTTCGTCGACCGGGGGCGAAGAAGTCGATGAGCAGTTGCGTGACGCGCTCATGCTCGTCGTGATGGACCCAGTGCGAGGCGTCGGGCAGGCGCTCGACGCGGTCGAGGTTGGGTACGTCGTCGTGGTCGGGCTCGGCCAGCTCGGGGCCTAGGTAGTGATCGCGCTGCCCCCAGATGACCAGCGTCGGCGCCGAGGTCGGCCGAAGAGCCGCCTCGGCTTTCTTCTGCGACTGACGTACCGACGACCGGTAGTAGTTGATCATCCCGGTCGCCGCGTCCGGCTGCGACCAGGCCTCGACGTAGCGTTCGATCTCCTCCGGTGTGTAGGCCGGGTTGGCGTCGTGCAGGAAGTGCCGGAAGAAGTGCCGGTCGACCATCTCGGGGTGGTTCATCGCGGTGGCCCAGGCGACGCTTCCGCCCCAGTCGTGACCGACCAGCAGCGCCCACTCGGCGCCACGTTCTTGGATCAGACCACGGATGTCCGCGGTCAGCTGGTCGGTGTCGTAGGCCGCGACGTCGGTCGGCTTCGACGACAGGTTGTAGCCGCGCATGTCGGGGGTGTGCGACGACCCGGAATCCCGCCGCCGCAAGCGGCTCGATCTGTTGCCGCCAGCCGTACCAGAACTCGGGGAAGCCGTGCAGCAGAACGATCAGCGGTCCGTCGCCGGCCTCGACGTAGTGCAGTCGCTGGTCGCCGACCTCCGCGTAGCCCTCACGGAGTTCGCTGCGCTCGTCCATGATGATCACCCTTTGCGGCAGGGTCTTCCTCGTTGCAGGACCTGTCAACCGGCAGCGATGCGCGGCCAGGACGGTGGTGGACCTCCGCTGCAGCCGGTCGCCGGGCCCTACGGACGGCGCCGTCAGAGGGACAGCATCCCGCTCACCAGCGCACGCCAGGTGATCGGGCCGACGATGCCGTCCGGCACCACCGGGGGATGTCCGCGTGTGACGCCTGCTGGAACCCGCGCACTGCGGTGCCGGTCGCGTCTCCGGGGCGACAGGCGCGTGCTACAGGTGTGCCGTGGCACCGGAGGCCGAAGACATCAGCAGTCTGGACGAGCGCGCACGGCAGGTCGGTGCAGCGATCGGATGGGAGCTGCCCGGATCATCGATCCGTTTGGCGCCGGCGGGGGCGTCGATGTCATCGCCCGCGCCCTTGCCAGGAGGCTGGCGGCGGCGTGGCGTCAGCCGGCGATCGTGGAGAACCACCCGGGCGCCGGCAGCACCGCAGCGCCCGCGCTGGTCGCACAAGCGCCCCCCGACGGGTACACGCTGCTGATCAACACCAGCGCCCAGGCATACAGCGCCGCCCGGGCAGGCGAGCTGCCGTACGACCCCCTCCGGGACTTCGTTCCCGTCGCTGCGCTCACCAGCCAGCCCTACGTACTCGTCGCCGGCGGGCAGTCCGGCATCACCACCGTCGGCGAGCTCGTCGCCGCGGCCAACGACCGACCCGGCGAGATCCGCTTCGCCTCCGCCGGCATCGGCACCGGTACCCACCTCGCGGTGACGAAGCTCAATCGCGACCTCGGCATCGCCGCGGTGCACACGCCGCCCGCGGCCACGGACGCAATCACCGATGTGATCGCCGGCACGGCGGCCGGCCACACCGCATACGCGATGCTGCCGATCCCGCCGGCCGCTGCCTACCTTCAGGACGGCGGGCTCGTCGCGCTCGGGGCCAGCACGGCGCGCCGCTCGCGCCTGCTGCCGGACGTACCGCCGCTCACAGAGGCTGGTGTCGCCGGCTTCGACTTCCCGATCTGGTACGGGATCTGGGCGCCGGCGCACACACCGGCCGGCACCGTCAGCACGCTCGCCGGCGACATCGCGGACACCCTCGCCACCGCAGAACTATCGGAATGGCTGACGCAGCATGACGCGGATCCCATGCACATGAGTCCCGCCGAGTTCGGGGCCTTCGTGGTGAGCGAAGCCGAACGCGCCGCGGTGCTGCTCTCGACTCCCTGAGCCGGGGCCGATAGTTCCCGCAACCGAGCCCTGCGATTGCGGTGGCGCCCGCGGTGCTGGCCGGCCTTCTGCGCCACTCGGCGGCGGGCCCCCGGCGGTCCCGAGCGCTCGCGACGGCGCCGTGCCGGACGTGATCTTGTGAAACGGATCACGTCGGAACGGACGTCGATGGGCTAGGCCGTACCCCCACGGAACGAACGACCGCAGAACCTGCAAGTCGTTCGCGCGCCTAACGATCCGGTCGTAGGGTGGGAAAGGTTGTGCCGCGAGAGGAGAGCGCTTGTCCAGGGGGTCCACCGATGTTCTTGTCCGCGGCCTTCGTGTTCTGGGGATCGGCATCCGCGAGCAGTGGCGGGTCTTCACGCTCGCGGTGATCGGCAGCGCGCTGTACGGCGCGATGACCGTCGCCAGCGCGTTCGTGCTGGGCCGGGTGACCTCGCGGGTGATCGTGCCGGCGTTCGAGAGCGGCGAGACCACGGCGGGCGCGCTGGCCGGCGCGGCCGCGCTCATCCTCGGCGTCGCGCTGCTCAAGGTCGTCGGGATCATCGGCCGGCGGGTCTGCGCCGGGGTCGTGCAGTACCGGCTGCAGGCCGAGTACCGCCGCCGGGTGACCCGGCAGTACCTGCGGCTGCCGCTGTCCTGGCACCAGCAGCACCCGACCGGCACGCTGCTGTCCAACGCGAACGCCGACGTCGAGGCCAGCTGGTACACGATGGCCCCGCTGCCGTTCGCCTGCGGCACGCTGATCATGCTGGTGATCACCGCGGTCGCGCTGATCGTCACCGACCCGGTGCTCGCGATCGTCGGGTTCGTCGTGTTCCCGGCGATCTTCACGGTCAACTTCATGTACTCCAGGCGGATGGCGCCCCGGATGACCAGGGCCCAGCAGCTGCGGGCCGAGGTCAGCGACATCGCGCACGAGAGCTTCGACGGCGCGCTGGTGGTCAAGACGCTGGGCCGGGAGGACAGCGAGACCGCCCGGTTCCGCCGGCGCGCGGAGGAGCTGCGGGACGCGATGATCCGGGTCGGCCGGCTGCGCGGGCTGTTCGACCCGGCGATGGAGGCGCTGCCGACGCTGGGCACGCTCGCGGTGCTGCTCGTCGGCGGCGTGCGGCTGCAGGCCGGGCAAACCACGGTCGGCGCGCTGGTCAGCGTCGCGTACCTGTTCAGCATCCTGGCCACGCCGATCCGGGCGATCGGCTGGGTGCTCGGCGACCTGCCCCGGGTCGTGGTCGGCTGGGACCGGGTGCAGCGGGTGCTGCAGGCCGAGGGCGGCCAGGAGTACGGCGCCGTGCGGCCGGCCGGGACCGGACCGGCCACCCTCGAGGTCGCCGGCGCCGGCTTCGCGTACGCGCCGCAGGTCGACCCGGAGGGCGACCTGTCCGGCGCGTACGCCGAGGAGGTCCGGCAGCCGGACCCGGTGCTCACCGGCGTCTCGTTCGACGTGGCCGCCGGCCGCACGGTCGCGCTGGTCGGCCCGACCGGCAGCGGTAAGTCGACACTGGTCTCGCTGCTGGTCCGGCTGGTCGACCCGGACACCGGTGCGGTCCTGCTCGACCGGGACGACCTGCGCGAGCTGGCCCGCGGCGGGGTGGCCGAGCAGGCCGCCCTGGTCAGCCAGTCCACGTTCCTGTTCGACGACACCGTGCGCGGCAACGTCACGCTCGGCGCGGACATCGACGACGAGCAGGTCCGCGGGGCGCTCGCGCTGGCCCAGGCCGAGCGGTTCGTCGACGCGCTCCCGCAGGGGCTGGACACCCGGATCGGCGAGCGCGGCACGACGCTGTCCGGGGGCCAGCGGCAGCGGCTCGCGCTGGCCCGGGCGCTGGTCCGGCACCCGCGGCTGCTGGTCCTGGACGATGCCACCTCCAGCGTCGACCCGGCGGTGGAGGCGGCGATCCTGCGCGGGCTGCGCTCGGCCGACCTCGGCGCCACCGTCGTCGTGGTCGCCTACCGCCGGGCCACGATCGCGCTGGCCGACGAGGTGGTGTGGATCGAGCGCGGCCGGGTCGTCGACCGCGGCCGGCACGAGGAGCTGGTCGAGCGCACCGCGCCCTACGCGCTGCTGGTCAACGCGTACGACGACGAGGCCCAGCGGCGGGCCGGGCTGATCGCGGCCGAGGAGCCGGCCCGATGACCCGGATGTCGGCGAACCGCCCACTGGATACCGACGACGCGCTCACCCTGGCCGGCGCCGGCCGGCGGGACGGCGCGCTGGCGACGTTGCGGCGCGGCCTGCGGTTGGTGCCGGAGCTGCGTCAGGGGCTGGGGCTGACGCTGCTGTTCGCGCTCGTCGCCACCGCCGGGCGGGTGGTCGTGCCGCTGGCCGTGCAACAGACGATCGACCGCGGGCTGCTCGGCGACAGCGGCCCGGACACGGGCACCATCGCCTGGATCGTGGCCGGCTGCGCGGGCGCCGTGCTGGTCACCGCGCTGGCGGCGTACTGGCTGAACTTCCGGCTGTTCCGGACCACGGAGACCGCGCTGGCCGCGCTGCGGGTGCGCGCGTTCCGCCGGGTGCACGACCTGTCGATGCTGCACCAGCAGGCCGCCCGGCGCGGCTCGCTGGTGTCCCGGGTGACCAGCGACGTCGACCAGATGTCGGTGTTCATGCAGTGGGGCGGCATCCTCGTCGTCACCTCCACCGGGCAGCTGCTGGTCGCCACCGTGTTGATGGCGGTCTACTCCTGGCCGCTGACCCTGCTGGTGTGGGCCTGCTTCGTGCCGCTGGCGATCGCGCTGCCGAAGCTGCAGAGGCGGCTCGCCGGCGCGTACGGGACGGTCCGGGAGCGGATCGGCGACCTGCTCGGCTCGGTGTCCGAGTCGGTCGTCGGCGCCCAGACCGTGCGGGCGTACGCGGTCGAGGACCGGACCGCGGAGCGCATCGACGCGGCGATCGACCGGCACTACCGCTCGGCCGTGCGGGCGCAGCGGACCACGGTCATGGTGTTCACCACCGGCGAGCTGGTGGCGGCGCTGGCCAATGCGGCCGTCGTCGTGGTCGGCGTGCTGCTCGGCGTCGGCGGGCACGGGCTGACCGCCGGCAAGCTGGTCGCGTTCCTGTTCCTGGTCACCCTGTTCATCGCCCCGGTCCAGGTGGCGTCCGAGGCGCTGTCCGAGGCGCAGAACGCGCTCGCGTCGTTCCGCCGGGTGCTGGACGTGGTCGACGCCGACCCGGACGTCGCCGACCCCGCGGCCGGCACCCCGCTGCCGCCGGGACCGCTCGGGGTCGGCTTCGACTCGGTGATGTTCCGCTACCCGCAGGCCAACCGGGCCGCGCTGGTCGACGTCGACCTGGCGATCCGGCCGCGCAGCCGGGTCGCGGTGGTCGGCGAGACCGGCTCGGGCAAGACCACGTTCGCCAAGCTGCTCACCCGGCTGATGGACCCGACCAGCGGGCGGGTGCTGATCGGCGGGGTGCCGCTGACCGACGTGCCGTTCGCCTCGCTGCGGTCCCGGGTGGTCATGGTGCCGCAGGACGGGTTCCTGTTCGACGAGTCGGTGGCCGACAACGTCCGGTACGGCCGGCCGGACGCGACCGACGAGGAGATCGTCGCCGCGTTCGGCGCGCTCGGGCTCGGCGACTGGCTGGCCGGGCTGCCCGACGGGGTGGGCAGCCGGGTCGGTCAGCGCGGCGAGGCGCTGTCGGTGGGGGAGCGGCAGCTCGTCGCGATCGCCCGGGCCTACATCGCCGACCCGGACGTGCTCGTGCTCGACGAGGCGACCTCCGCGGTCGACCCGGCCACCGAGGTCCGGCTCACCCGGGCGCTCGACTCGCTCACCCGGGGCCGGACCACGCTGGTCATCGCGCACCGGCTGGCCACCGCGGAGAACGCCGACGAGATCCTCGTCGTCGACGCCGGTCGGGTCGTGCAGCGCGGGACGCACGCCGAGCTGGTGACCCAGGACGGGCCGTACGCGCGGCTGTACGCGTCCTGGATGACGCAGCGGCGCTGACCCGTAGTCGCAAGAGTTCCCCCATTCGACTACTGGTCGTCGCAACGCCGGTCGCTTACTGTCCGAGGTGGGTAGCGCCTCAGTTCTGGTCCAGCATGATGCCACACTGCATCTGTTGTCCAGTTCACCACGGGAGGGCCCGTGCCCACTTGCCCACCGCCACCGCGCCGGTGCCCGATCTGCGGGTCGCCGGTGCCCGAGGCCCTCGCCCCGGACGGCCGGCGCCGCCGCGGCCGCCCGCGGGTGTTCTGCTCGCCGCGCTGCCGGCTCGGCGACCGCGGGTTGCGGGCCGGCACCGACCCGGACCGGCGCCGGCGGGAGGGTGTCGCGTTCGCGGCCGCGGTCCGGGCGGCGATCGCCGGACACGGGCTGCCGCTGCGGGAGCTGGCCACGGAGCTGGTCCGCGCGTACCCGGGGCTGGCGTCGAGCGTGGCCACGCTGTCGGCCTGGCAGTCCGGCAGCAGCGCGCCGCCGCGCACCGGCGCCGGCCTGGACCGGGTGCTCGCGCTGGAGCGGGTGCTCGGTTTGCCGCTCGGCGAGCTGGCCCTGCTGCTGCCCGGCGGCCCGGCGGTGCCGGTGCCGCGGCCGCCGGCCGCCGGCGAGCAGGACGGCCCGGCCGCCCGCCGGGCCAGGCTGGTGCACCTGGTCGGCGCGGTGGGCGGGCCGCAGCAGGTGCTGCCGATGACGCTGGCCAAGGAGGTCCGGCTCGACCCGGCCGGTCGCCCGTTGCGGGTACGGGTGGCCGCCCGGGTGCTGGCCGTGCAGGCCGGCGTCGACCGGCTCTGGTACGTCGACGGCGACGACCCGCGGCTGCGCCCCCAGGTCACCGGCACGGCCGGCTGCCGGGCCGGTCGCCGGGTGGCCGAGCCCGGCCGCCCCGGGCCCGGGCTGGTCGCGACCGAACTGGTGCTGCACCGGCCGCTCGCGCTGGGCGAGCGGTACGACGTGACGTTCCTGGTCTCGTACGAGCCGCGGGCCGCCGGGCCGGGCCGGCCGGCCGTGCCGGTGTTCCGTGAGCTGGTCGCGCACCCGGTCGAAAGCCTGCACCTCAGGTTGAGCTTCGACCCGGCTGCGACGCCCGACGCCGTGCTGACCCACCGGTGGCGGGCGCGCGACGGCGCCGAGGTCTCCCGCCGCGAGCTGACCGTCGCCGGTTGCCGGTCGTACGAGCTGGTGGTCGCCGATCCGGTGCCCGGCGGGTACGGCTGGCGGTGGGCCGCGGCGCCGGCGCGGCTGCACGACCGGCGGCCGCCGGGCACCACCGCGGCCTGACACTCGTTCGCCTGGCAGGAGCGCAGCGCGCACAGCTGACGCACAGCGTTCGCCCAGTGCCGGCACAGCAGCGCCGGGCAGGCTCGAAGCGCGACGATCGAGTGGGTGGGTGACAGCATGAGCACGATGGGTGGGACTGTGAACGGTGCGCGCCGCCGGGTGCTGGTGGTCGACGACGAGGAGAACGTCGCCCACCTCGTGTCCTCGGCGTTGCGGTTCGACGGGTTCGAGACCCTCACCGCCGACTCGGGTTCCCGGGCGCTGGCCGCGGTGGCCGAGCACGAGCCCGACCTGGTCGTGCTCGACGTGATGCTCGGCGACCTGGACGGGGTCGAGGTGCTGCGGCGGCTGCGCTCGGGCGGGTCGGACGTGCCGGTGGTGTTCCTCACCGCCCGCGACGCCGGCGAGCACCGGGTCGAGGGCCTGCGCGCCGGTGCCGACGACTACGTGGTCAAGCCGTTCAGCGTGGAGGAGCTGCTCGCCCGGGTGCACGCCGTGCTGCGGCGCACCGCGCCGCCGGACCGGCCGCCGGCGTCCATGCTCGCGGTGGCCGACCTGGAGCTGGACGAGGACAGCCACGAGGTCCGCCGGGCCGGGCAGGAGGTGCAGCTCACCCCGACGGAGTTCGAGCTGCTGCGTTACCTGATGCGCAACGAGCGGGTCGTGCTGTCGAAGTCGCAGATCCTCGAGCGGGTCTGGAAGTACGACTTCCAGGGGCGGTCCAACATCGTCGAGCTCTACGTGGGCTACCTGCGCAAGAAGGTCGACTCGGTCGAGCCGCACCTGATCCACACCATCCGCGGCGTCGGCTACGTGCTTCGCGCGCCCAGGTGAGATGAACCGCTTCTCCCTCCGCACGCGCCTGGTCGCCCTCGCGGTCGCGCTGGTCGCCTTCGCGGTCCTGCTGGTCGGCGTCGCCACCTACTTCTCGCTGCGCAACTATCTCTACGACCAGCTCGACGGCCGCCTGCAGCAGACCTCGTCCGACGTGCAGAGCTACCTGACCCGGCGGGTGGCCGGGCAGGTGACCGGTCCGCCGCCGCGGGCCGACCGGGAGGCGTCCGCGGCCGTGGTCAACGGCGCCGACGTCGAGCCGGCCTCGCTCGGTCGGGCCGACGACGCCGGGTTGTCCCTGACCTCGGGCGCGGCCGCCACGGTCATCGGGGCCGGCCACCCGGTCACCATCGACAACGCCGCCGGCCAACCCGTCCGGGCCACCGCCTTCGCCGTCCCGGGGGCCACCACCAAGGTGATCGTGGCGCTGCCGACCTACCAGGTCGACGACACGCTTGGCCGGGTGCTGGCGCTGGAGATCGCGATCGGCGGGGCAGCGGTGGTCGCCACGGCGGTGCTCGGCACGATCGGGGTGCGGTTGGAGATGCGGCCGCTGGCGCGGGTGACGCGGACCGCGCGGACCGTGGCCGCCGAGCTGGGGCCGGACGGGAGCGGGTTGGAGAACCGGGTGCCCGGCGGCGACCAGCGCACCGAGGTCGGGCAGCTCGCCGAGGCGGTGAACACGATGCTCGGCGCGGTCGAGCGGGAGTACACCGCCCGCTACGAGAGCGAGCAGCGGCTGCGCCGCTTCCTCGCCGACGCCTCGCACGAGCTGCGCACCCCGCTCACCTCCCTGCGCGGGTACGCCGAGCTGGTCCGGATGCGCGGCGGCCTCGATCCCGAGGCGTCCGACTCGCTGCGCCGCATCGAGGCCGAGGGCACCCGGATGGGCGGGCTGGTCGACGACCTGCTCACGCTGGCCCGCTCCGACCGCGGCACGGTGGTCGAGCGGGCCCCGGTCGACGTGGCCGGGGTGGTCGACGACGCGGTCGCCGGTCTGAGCGCCGCCTACCCGCAGCGGCAGGTCGCGGTGACCGACCGCGGCCCGCTGATGGTGTTCGGCGACCGCGACCAGCTCCTGCAGGTCGTCACCAACGTCCTCACGAACGCCGCGGTGCACGCGACCGCGCCGGTGCCGATCCAGGTGACCGCCGCCCGGGAGGGCGCCGAGGTCGTCGTGCGGGTCGTCGACGGCGGGCCGGGCCTGCCGCCGGAGCAGGCCGCGCAGGTGTTCGACCGGTTCTGGCGCGCGGACGCCGCCCGCACCCGGGTCCGCGGCGGCAGCGGCCTCGGCCTGTCGATCGTCGACGCGCTGGTCGCCGACCACGGCGGCCGGGTCACGTTCGACTCCACGGTCGAGCACGGCACGACGGTCACCGTGCGGCTGCCGGCGGTCCCGGTCCCGGCCGGGCCGCCGGCACCGGAGCCGGCCCCGCCCGCGTCCGCACCGACGCCCGGCTGACCGACTTCTCAGCCGGCCGCGCGGCGGGGTTCCGGTCCGGGGTTCGGATCCCTATCGTTTGCCGTATGACGGCGATCCTGGAACCGCAGTCCGCGCAGGTCGGCGAGAAGGCCCCGGAGGCGGTGCGGCCGCTGGCGCCGTCGGTCACCCCGGCGCCGTCGGTCGTTCGGGTCCCGCCGGTCAGCCCGGCCCAGCCGGAACCGTCGCCGGTCAGCCAGGCCGCCCCGGTCCGGCCGCCGGCCCCGCCGCGGGTCCGCCGGATGCTCTCGAGCCGCGGCGTGCGCTTGTTCGGCGCGGCGATGATCGCCCTCTACGCGCTCGGCGTCGCCGTGCAGCCCGTGCCCGACGGCCCGCAGCCGGTCGCCCCGTGGTGGGCCGACGCGCTCAACACCGTCGCGTTCTTCGGCCTGCTGACCGTGTTCGTGGGCTCGATCGCCGGCCGCCGCTGGTCGCTGTGGACCGGCCTGGTCACCGGCGCCAGCCTGCTCGCGCTCAGCGCCAGCTGCCCGCTGGAAGGCCACCACGAGATCGCCGCCTGGTGGTTCGTCCAGATGGCCGTCGGCGTGGCGATGACCACGCTGCCGGCGACGCTGCTGCGGCGGACTCAGGCCGGGTCGAGGGCGGGGTAGCGCACCCCGGTCCGCTGCTCCGACACCGTCCACAGCCGCTCCGCCACGGCCCGGTCCCGGGCCCGCCGGCTGACCGCCACCCGCTTGGGCGCGCCGCGCAGCTCGAAGGCACCGTCCGGCCCGAACACCTCGCCGCCCCGTACGGCCGGGTCGGTCGCGGCCCGAAGCGTGGGTTCGGCACCGGCCTGGGCCGGCTGCCCGAGCAGCCGGGTCACCACCGCGGATCCGGCCTCCATGATCTTGTTGCCGGCCAGCCGCGGGCCGGCGCTCTGCAGGTTGGTCGCCGCGTACCCGGGGTGGGCGGAGACCGCGCGCAGGTCGACCCCGGCCGCGTCCGCCCGTCGTTGCAGCTCGAACGTGAACAGCAGGTTGGCCAGCTTCGACTGCGCGTACGCCGACCACTTGCGGTAGCGGCCGCGGGAATCCAGGTCGGCGAAGTCGATCCGGCCAATCTTGTGGTACGGGCTGGTCACCGTGACCACCCTCGCCCCGGGCCGGGCCAGCAGCCGCGGCAGCAGCAGCCCGGTCAGCGCGAAGTGGCCGAGGTGGTTGGTGCCGAACTGGCTCTCGAACCCGTCCGGCGTGTGCCGCAGCGGCACCGCCATCACCCCGGCGTTGTTGACGAGCAGGTCGACGCCCTCCGGCCGGTACGCGGCGGCGAACGCCCGGACCGAGCTCAGGTCGGCCAGGTCGAGCGGGGCCAGCTCGGCGGCGGCGGCCGGCACCTCGGACCGCAGCCGGGCCAGCGCGTCCGCGCCCCGGCCGGGGTCGCGGGCGGCCAGCGTGACCGCCGCGCCGTGCCGGGCCAGCTCCACCGCGGTCCAGTAGCCGATGCCGGAGTTGGCGCCGGTGACCACCGCGGTGCGGCCGGTGAGGTCGGGGATGTCCGCCGTCGTCCACGTCACGCCCCCATCCTGCCCGGTTACCGGGGTCGGCCGCGCGGCAGAATGGCGGCATGTCCGCAGCCGCCCGCCAGTCCGACCTCGACCCCGGGATCGCCGCCCGGCTCAAGCGCGACGAGCACGGCCTGTTCCCGGCCGTGGCCCAGCAGTGGGACACCGGCGAGGTCCTCATGGTCGGCTGGATGGACGACGAGGCGCTGCACCGGACCCTGACCACCGGCCGCTGCACGTACTGGTCGCGCAGCCGCCGGGAGTACTGGGTGAAGGGGGAGACGTCCGGCCACCAGCAGTGGGTCCGCTCGGTCGCGCTCGACTGCGACGGGGACACCGTGCTGGTCGCGGTCGACCAGGTCGGTGTGGCCTGCCACACCGGCGACCGGACCTGCTTCGACGCCGGCGGGCTGCCCGCGGTCGTGCTGGACCGCCCCGCGGTCGTGGACCGGGGGACGCCGTGACGACCGGGGAGGCCGTCCCGGACCGGGCCGGGTTCGCGCGGCTGGCCCGGACCTCCCGGCTGGTGCCGGTGACCCGCCGGCTGCTGGCCGACGGCGAGACCCCGGTCGGCGTCTACCGGAAGCTGGCCGGCGGCCGGCCCGGCACGTTCCTGTTCGAGTCGGCCGAGCACGGCCGGTCCTGGTCGCGCTGGTCGTTCGTGGGCGTGCGGTCGGAGGCCACGCTGTCCGAGCGGGACGGCCGGGCGGTGTGGACCGGCACCCCGCCGCCGGGTGCGCCGGCCGAGGGCGACCCGCTGGAGGTGCTGGCCGCGACCTGGCGGGCGCTGCTCGGCCCGGCCCCGGCCGCGGAGCTGGGCGACCTGCCGCCGCTCACCGGCGGTCTGGTCGGCTACCTCGGCTACGACGTGGTGCGCCGGATCGAGCGGCTGCCGGCGGACGCGACCGACGACCTCGGCCTGCCCGAGCTGACCATGCTGGTCGCCACCGACGTCGCGGTCGTCGACCACTACGAGGCCAGCGTGCTGCTGGTCGCCAACGCGCTCGTCCCGCCGGACGCGCCGGCCGCGGCCGTCGAGGCGGCGTACGACGACGCGCTCGGCCGGCTGGACGCGATGACCAGGGACCTGGCCACGCCGGCTCCGCCGAGCGTCGCGGTCACCCGGCCGGTGCCGCCGGCCGAGCCGGTCTCCCGCACGCCGGCCGGGCAGTACCAGCCGGCGGTCAAGGCGGCGCTGGACGCGGTCCGGGCCGGCGAGGTGTTCCAGGTCCAGATCGGTCAGCGGTTCGAGACCAGCACCGAGGCGGACGCGCTCGACGTCTACCGGGTGCTGCGGACGTTGAACCCGTCGCCGTACATGTATCTGCTGCGGCTCGACGGGTTCGACATCGTCGGGTCGTCGCCGGAGGCGCTGGTCACGGTGACCGGCGGGCGGGCCGTCCTGCACCCGATCGCCGGCACCCGCAAGCGCGGCGACACGCCGGAGCGGGACGCCGAGCTGGCCGCCGAGCTGGTCGCCGACGTCAAGGAACGGGCCGAGCACGTGATGCTGGTCGACCTGGCCCGCAACGACCTGGGCCGGGTGTGCGCGCCGGGCACAGTGCGGGTGGTCGAGTTCGGCGCCCTGGAGCGCTACTCGCACGTCTGGCACATCGTCTCCACCGTCACCGGCGAGGTCGCGCCGGGCCGGGACGCGCTCGACGTGCTCACCGCGTGTTTCCCGGCCGGCACGCTGACCGGCGCGCCGAAGGTGCGGGCGATGGAGATCATCGACGAGCTGGAGCCGGTCCGCCGGGGCGTGTACGGCGGGGCGCGTCGGCTACCTCGACGCCGCCGGGGACCTGGACATGGCGATCGCGATCCGGACCGCGGTGGTCCGGGACGGGACCGCGTACGTCCAGGCGTCCGCGGGCATCGTCGCCGACAGCGACCCCGCGTCTGAGGAGCTGGAGACCCGCAACAAGGCCCGCGCGGTGCTGCAGGCCCTCGCCACCGCGGCCACCCTCACCCCGCCCGTGGTCCCGTGAGCGACCCGACCCCGCCCCCCGACCCGGCGGGGGACCGGCGGTCCCCCCTCCCCGGATCGCCCGGCGCGACCGCGGCCGGGCGGGCCCCCGGGTCGGATCTGCCGGCGGCGGCCGGGCGGGTCGGCGGGTCGGATCTGCCGGCGGCGGCCGGGCGGGTCGGCGGGTCGGATCCGCTGGCGGCGGCCGGGCGGGTCGGCGGGTCGGATCCGGCGGCCGGGGCGGCGGGCGGCCGGGACCGGGCGGCCGGCGCGGTCCGCGGGACGGGAGCTGGCCTCGGTCGCCGCGGTGTGCGCGGTGGGCGGCGGGATGGTGCTGTTCGCCGTCGGGCGACCGTGGGTGGAGCTCGTGGCCCGCCGGCCCTCGCCGCTGCCGGACGTGACGCTCGCGCTGTCCGGGCGCACCCTCGAGCCGCTCGTCGCCGGGCTCGGCGTCGTCGGGCTGGCCGGCGTGGTCGGTCTGCTCGCGACCCGGCGCTGGGGCCGGCTGGCCGTCGCCGCGATCGTCGCGCTGTCCGGGGTGGCCGTGCTGGTCACCTCGCTGACCCGGCTGGCCGCCCCGGACGCCGCCGAGGCGCGCGACCGGCTGACCGACTCGGGCCGGGCGGCCGGGGCCGCCGTCGTCACCGCGACCGCGCACCCGGGCTGGCCGCTGCTCGCCGCCGCCGGCGGCCTGCTGCTCGCCCTCGGCGGGCTGGCCGCGCTCGCCCGGTCGCGGCGCTGGCCGGCGATGTCGGCCCGGTACGAGACGCCGGCCGCCCGCACCGAGCGCCCGCGCACCGACGCGGCCGTGTGGGACGCGCTCGACCGCGGCGACGACCCCACGGCCGGTCCCTGACCCGGCCCGTACGCTCCTCGAACACGGCGCTGATGGGACCGCGCCACCGCGGACCGTACGGTGGCGGCGTGGTGGGGGAGAGCAAGGGGCTCGTCCTCGTCGTCGAGGACGAGCGCGCGATCGCCGACCTGGTCCGGCTCTACCTGGCCCGGGAGGGTTTCGGCGTGCACGTCGAGGCCGACGGCGCCGCCGGCCTCGCCGCCGCCCGCCGGCTGCACCCGGTCGCGATCGTGCTCGACGTCGGCCTGCCCGGCCTGGACGGCACCGAGCTGTGCCGGCGGCTGCGCGCGGACGGCGACTGGACCCCGGTGCTGTTCGTCACCGCTCGCGACGACGAGGTGGACCGGGTGCTGGGCCTGGAGCTGGGCGCCGACGACTACGTGACCAAGCCGTTCTCGCCGCGGGAGCTGGTCGCCCGGGTGAAGACCGTGCTCCGGCGCACCCGCGGCGTCGAGCGGTCCACCCCGCTGCTGCGGGTCGGCCGGGTCTCGCTCGACCCGGACCGCCGCCGGGCGTACGTCGACTCGACCGAGGTCGGGCTCACCACCACCGAGTTCGACCTGCTCGCCTTCCTGCTCCGCCGGCCCGGCCGGGTGTACGAGCGCGAGCACCTGCTGTCCGAGGTCTGGGGCTACGCGGCCGCGGCCGGCACCCGCACCGTCGACGTGCACGTCGCCCAGCTGCGGGCCAAGCTCGGCGACGCCAGCCCGATCCGTACCGTCCGCGGCGTCGGCTACTCGGCGGAGTCCCCGTGACCGGGCCCGGTCCGGGCCCGCCGCGCCCGGTGCCGGGCGGTCCGCGGCCGGGCGGGCCGGGGCCGGGCGGGCCGGGGCCGGGCGAGCCGGGGCCGGGCGACCGGCTGCTCGCCGGGCCGCCGCCGGCTCGCCGCCGGGGCACCCTGGCCGGCCGGATCGCGCTGGTCACGACGGCCGTCGCGGCGGTGGCGGTGCTGGTCGCCGGGCTCGTGTCGCTGAGCCTGGTGAACCGGGCCGGGGACGCCGACGCCCGCCGGACGCTGTCCGCGCTGGCCGACGCCGCGGCCGAAGGCGCCGGCGGTAGCGGCCGGCTCGGCAGGGACCGGTCGTGGGCCGGACGCGGACCCGCAACCAGCTCAACGCGCTCAAGATCGACTTCACCTTCCTCACCCGCACCGGTGCGACCAGCGGCGGCCCGGCCGACGGGCTGGCCAGCCGGGCGCTGACCGACGCCGAGCGGAAGGCGGTGGTGGCCGGCCGGTCGATGTCGCTGACCCGGAACGTCGGCGGCGTCCGGACGCTGGTCGAGGCCCGGCCGGCCGCCGTCGGCGGCGTCGTGCTGGCCCAGTCGGTCTCGGACGCCTCGTTCGCCGGCGACGCGGCCAAGCGGATCGCGCTGTCGCTGCTGATCGGCCTGGCGGTGGCAGCGCTGGCCGGGGTGCTGCTGGCCCGGCTGCTGGCCCGCCCGCTGCGGCACGCCGCGCAGACCGCGCGGCTGCTCGCCGCCGGCGCCCGGGACGTCCGGGTGCCGCCGGAGGGGCCGGCCGAGGTGGCCGAGGTCGCCGACTCGCTGAACGCGCTGTCCGCGGCGCTGGCCGTCAGCGAGGGCCGGCAGCGGGAGTTCCTGCTCTCGGTCAGCCACGAGCTGCGCACCCCGCTCACCGCGATCACCGGGTTCGCCGAGTCGCTGGCCGACGGGGTCACCACCGGCCCGGACGTGCAACCGGTCGCCCGCACCGTGCTCGGCGAGGCGCACCGGCTGGAGCGGCTGGTCAGCGACCTGCTCGACCTGGCCCGGCTGGGCGCCCAGGACTTCCGCATCGACCTGCGGCCGGTCGACCTGACCGCGCTGATGGAGACCGCCGGCGAGGTGTGGCGGGCGCGCTGCGAGGCGGTCGGCGTGGTCGGCCTGACCGACCTGCCCCGGCACCCGGTGCTCTGCGTCACCGACCCGACCCGGGTCCGCCAGATCGTCGACGGGCTGGCCGAGAACGCGCTGCGGGTCACCCCGGCCGGCCGCCCGGTCCTGCTCGGCCTGTACGAGACGCCCGGCAGCGCCCCCGACACCGCTGTCCTCCAGGTCCGCGACGGCGGGCCCGGCCTCGCCCCGGAGGACCTGCCGGTGGCGTTCGAGCGCTCGGTGCTCTACCAGCGCTACCGCGGCGTCCGGCAGGTCGGCACGGGCGTCGGACTGGCCCTGGTGCACGGGCTGACCACCCGGCTCGGCGGCACCGCCGACGCCGGCCGCGCGCCCGAGGGCGGGGCCTGCTTCACGGTCCGGCTGCCGCTGCAGCCGTCCCCGCACGCGATCACGGTCCCGCTGCCGCAGCCGGGGCCGGCCGGGGCCGGTTCGGTTCCTGCCCCCGGCGGTCGGTAGGGTGCCTTGGGGAGGCAGCCGAGGAAGGGACCAGCGTGACCGTTCTCGACGAGATCCTCGTCGGAGTCCGCGCCGACGTCGCCGCCCGCGCGGCCGTCACCCCGTTCGCCGAGGTGAAGGCGGCCGCCGCCGGCCGGGCGGCGGCCCGCGACGCGATCGCGTCGCTGCGCCAGCCCGGGGTCGGGGTCATCGCCGAGGTCAAGCGGGCCAGCCCGTCGGCGGGCGCGATCAGCCCGATCGAGGACCCGGCCTGGCTCGCCGGCGAGTACGAGTCGGGCGGCGCCAGGGTGATCAGCGTGCTCACCGAGGAGCGCCGGTTCTCCGGCTCGTTCGCCGACCTGGACGCGGTCCGGGCCCGGGTGGACGTGCCGGTGTTGTGCAAGGACTTCATCGTGTCCTCGTACCAGGTGCACGAGGCGCGGGCGCACGGCGCGGACATGGTGCTGCTCATCGTGGCCGCGCTCGAGCAGAACGCGCTGGTCGGCCTCGTCGAGCGGACCGAGTCGCTCGGCATGACCCCGCTGGTCGAGGTGCACGACGAGGCCGAGGCCGACCGGGCGCTCGAGGCCGGGGCCAAGGTCATCGGCGTCAACGCGCGCAACCTCAGGACGCTCGAGGTCGACCGCAGCGTGTTCGAGCGGATCGCCCCCGGCCTGCCCAGCCGCGTGCTGAAGATCGCCGAGTCCGGGGTGCGCGACCCGCACGACCTCATCGCGTACGCGGGGGCCGGCGCGGACGCGGTGCTGGTCGGCGAGGGCATCGTCACCAAGCCGAGCCCGCGCCAGGCGGTCGCCGACCTGGTGACCGCCGGCTCGCACCCGGCCACGCCGCGGCCGGCCCATGACCGCTGAGACCGTCCCCGACGCGTCCGGTCACTTCGGCCCGTACGGCGGGCGGTTCGTGCCGGAGGCGCTGGTGGCGGCGCTGGACGAGCTCGCCGCCGCGTACGCGGACGCCCGGCAGGACCCGGCCTTCACCGGTGAGCTCGACCGGCTGCTGCGCACGTACGTCGGCCGGCCGACCCCGCTGACCGACGCGGCCCGGCTGACCGCGCACGCCGGCGGCGCCCGGATCCTGCTCAAGCGGGAGGACCTGGCCCACACCGGCTCACACAAGCTCAACAACGCGCTCGGCCAGGCCCTGCTGACCCGGCGGATGGGCAAGACCAGGGTGATCGCCGAGACCGGGGCCGGCCAGCACGGGGTGGCCACCGCGACCGCCTGCGCGTACCTGGGCCTGGACTGCGTGGTCTACATGGGCGAGGAGGACACGGTCCGGCAGGCGCTCAACGTGGCCAGGATGCGGATGCTCGGCGCCGAGGTCGTGGCCGTGCGGACCGGCACCCGGACGCTGAAGGACGCGATCACCGAGGCGATGCGGGACTGGGTCACCAACGTGGCCTCGACCCACTACGTGATCGGCTCGGTGATGGGACCGCACCCGTTCCCGATGCTGGTTCGCGACTTCCAGCGGGTGATCGGCGACGAGGCCCGCGCGCAGCTGCTCGACCTGACCGGCCGGCGGCCGGACGCGGTCGTCGCCTGCGTCGGCGGCGGCTCCAACGCGATGGGCATCTTCACCGCGTTCGTGCCGGACCCCGGCGTCGCGCTGATCGGGTACGAGGCGGGCGGCACCGGCGTGGAGGGCGCGCTGCACGCGGCGACGATCGCCGCCGGGCGGCCGGGCGTGCTGCACGGCATGCGGACCTACCTCCTGCAGGACCCGGACGGGCAGACCCTGCCGACCGCGTCGGTGTCGGCCGGGCTCGACTACCCCGGGGTCGGCCCGGAGCACGCCTGGCTGTACGACACCGGCCGGGCCTCGTACCGGTCGGTCACCGACGGGCAGGCCATGCAGGCGCTGCGGCTGCTCGCCCACAGCGAGGGCATCCTGTGCGCGATCGAGACCGCGCACGCCGTGCACGGCGCGGTCGAGCTGGCCCGCGAGCTCGGCCCGGACCGGATCGTGCTGGTCTGCCTGTCCGGCCGCGGCGACAAGGACATGGACACCGCCGCCCGCTGGTTCGACCTGCTCGACCCCGGCGCCGCGGGGTGAGCCGGCTGGCGGAGGCGTTCGCCGCGGCGCGGGCCGACCGGCGCGGGACGCTGGTCGGCTACCTGCCGGCCGGGCTGACCCCGGACGCGACGTTCGCCGCGATGGTCGAGTCCGGCGTCGACGTGGTCGAGGTCGGCCTGCCGTACTCGGACCCGGTGATCGACGGGCCGGTGATCCAGCGGGCGGTCGACCGGGCGCTGGCCGCCGGGATCACGCCCGCCGGCGTGCTGCGCACGGTCGAGGCGGTGGCCCGTACGGGCGTCCCGGTCGTCGTCATGACCTACTGGAACCCGATCGAGCAGTACGGCGTGGACCGGTTCGCGGCCGACTTGGTCTCGGCCGGCGGGGTCGGGATGATCACCCCGGACCTCACCCCGGAAGAGGCCGGGCCGTGGCTGGCCGCCGCGGACAAGCAGGCGCTCGACCCGATCTTCCTCGTCGCGCCCTCGTCCACGGACACGCGGATCGCCGGCATCTCGGCGCTGTGCCGCGGCTTCGTCTACGCGACGTCCGTGATGGGGGTGACCGGCGCCCGCACGCGGACGTCGGCCGCCGCGCCCGGCCTGGTCGCCCGGGTCCGCCGGGTGACCGACCTGCCGGTCGGCGTCGGCCTCGGCGTGTCGAACGGGGACCAGGCCGCCGAGGTCGCCGGCTACGCCGACGGCGTCATCGTCGGGTCGGCGTTCGTCCGCGCGGTGCTCGAGGCCGGCTCGGACGCCGAGGCCGGCCGGGCCGCCGCCGCGCTCGCCGCGGACCTGGCCGCCGGTGTCCGCCGCCGGGTCGCCCGCCCCGACCCGGCCGCCGAGCCGCCGGACGCGCCGGGCCTCGACGGGGTCTGACCGTCGCTATGCGGGAATGATCAGCAGCTTGCCGGTCGTGCGGCGGCTCTCCAGGTCGGCGTGCGCCCGGCCGACCTCGTCCAGCCGGTAGCGGCCGCCGATCCGTACCGTCAGCGACCCGTCGGCGACCGCGTCGAACACCGCGGCCGAGCGCTCCAGCAGCTCCTCCCGGGACGCGATGTAGTGCGCCAGCGTCGGCCGGGTGAGGAACAGCGAGCCGCCGTCCTGCAGCCGGCGCGGGTCGACCGGCGGCACCGGGCCGCTGGCCGCGCCGAACAGCACCAGGTAGCCGCGCGGGCGCAGGCTGGCCAGGCTGGCGTCGAACGTCGAGGCGCCGACCCCGTCGTACACGGCCGCCACGCCGTCGCCGCCGGTGATCCGGCGGACCTCCTCGGCCACGTCGACCAGGTCGTACCGGATCACCTCGACGGCGCCGGCCTCCCTGGCCAGCTTGGCCTTCTCCTCGGTCGAGGTGGTCGCGAGCACATCCCCGCCGCGCTGTCGGGCCATCTGCACGACCAGCGAGCCGGTGCCGCCGGCCGCCGCGTGCACGAGCACCGTGTCGCCGGGCTGCACCGGGTAGGTGGTGTGGGTCAGGTACTGCGCGGTCATCCCCTGCAGCAGCACCGCGGCGGCGGTCTCGTCGTCGACCCCGGCCGGCACCGGGACCACCCGCTCCGCGGCGACGACGGCCCGGGTCGCGTACGCGCCGGGGCGCATCGCCCAGGCCACCCGGTCGCCCACGTCGATGGCGACCACGCCCTCGCCGACCGCGGCGACCGTGCCGGCGGCCTCGGTGCCGAGCTGCAGCGGCAGCTCGCCCGGGTACGCGCCGGTGCGGTAGTAGACGTCGACGAAGTTGACCCCGGCCGCGGCCACGTCGACCAGCAGCTGTCCCGGCCCGGGTACGGGGTCGGGCAGCTCGGCGACCTCGATCACCTCGGGGCCGCCGTGCGCGCGGATGATCGCCGCGCGCATCAGACGCGGGCCAGGTCGCGGGTCAGCGTGCGGACCACGCCGGACAGCGAGCCGGCGCAGTCCTGCACCGCGGCCGCCGCGGTCGCGGTCACCCGCGTCGGCAGGCAGCCGGAGTCGTACCAGCCGAGGTCGTCGATCCGGCCCCGGCCGTTGAGCACGGGCTCGCCCGAGACCAGCTCGCACCGGAACGCGTACGTGAGCAGGTCGGGCAGGTCCTCCTCGTCGCCGCGCAGCTGTCCGCAGAGCAGGTAGAGACCGAGCAGGTCGACGATCCGCGCCTCGATCCCGGTCTCCCGGCGCAACTCCCGCAGCACCGCCACGGGCGGCGCGTCGGACGGGTCGATCCACGAACCGGGCAGACCCCAGCGGTGTTGGGCGTTGGCCTGCCGGACCAGCAGCACCCGGCCTTCGACGTCGCAGAGAACCGCCGCGGCGGCCCGAGTCACGTGCCCCATGTGACAGACCCTAACCGGGCGGCCGTTCGGTGCTAAGGGGTCGCCCCTAGACTCGGCGGGTGCTTCTTGCGTCGTTTCCGAGTCCCGGCCGCAGCGTGTGGGATCTCGGCCCGATCCCCGTCCGGGCGTACGCGTTGTGCATCATCGCCGGGATCATCGCCGCCATCTGGATGGCCGAGCGGCGCTGGGTGGCCCGCGGTGGGCGGCGCGGCACGGTGTCCGATATCGCGGTGTGGGCGGTCATCTTCGGGCTGATCGGCGGCCGCCTCTACCACGTGATCAGCGACAACGAGCTCTACTTCCGGGCCGGCCGGGATCCCTGGCGGGCGTTCTACGTCTGGGAGGGCGGGCTCGGGGTCTGGGGCGCGATCGCGCTCGGCGGGGTCGGCGCCTGGATCGGCTGCCGCCGGCTCGGGATCAAGCTGCCGCCGTTCGCCGACGCGGCGGCGCCGGGGATCGCGGTCGCCCAGGGCATCGGTCGCCTGGGCAACTACTTCAACCAGGAGCTGTTCGGGCGGCCGACCGACGTGCCGTGGGCGGTGCGGATCGACCCGGACCGGCCGAGCACGGTGCCGGGAGCCACCGGATACCACCCCACGTTCCTCTACGAGATGCTGTGGGACTTCGGGCTGGCGGGCGTGCTGATCTGGGCCGACCGGCGATTCACGATGGGTCGCGGGCGGGTCTTCGCGCTGTACGTCATGGGCTACACGGCCGGGCGGGTGTGGATCGAGATGCTCCGCATCGACACCGCCAACCACGTCCTCGGGCTGCGCCTGAACGTGTGGACCTCGATCCTCGTCTTCGCCGGCGGGCTGGCGTACTTCCTCCTCCACCGCGGCCCCCGCGAAACCGTCGTCGAACCGGCCCCCGACGCCCCCACCCCCGCGACCTCCGCCGAGGAGACCTCGGCGGAGGGAGAGCCGGTGGCCGGGGAGGGCTCGGTGGCCGGGGAGGGCTCGGTGGCCGGGGAGGGCTCGGTGGCCGGGGAGGGCTCGGTGGCCGGGGAGGGCTCGGTGGCCGGGGAGGGCTCGGTGGCCGGGGAGGGCTCGGTGGCCGGGGAGGGCTCGGTGGCCGGGGAGGGCTCGGTGGCCGGGGAGGGCTCGGTGGCCGGGGAGGGCTCGGTGGCCGGGGAGGACTCGGTGGCCGGGGAGGACTCGGTGGCCGGGGAGGACTCGGTGGCCGGGGAGAAGTCGGCCGCCGGGGAGAAGTCGGCCGCCGGGGAGAAGTCGGCCGCCGGGGAGAAGTCGGTGGCCGAGGTAGCGACGGCCGGGGCAGCGACGGCCGGGGCAGCGACGGCCGGGGCAGCGACGGCGGAGGCCGGGCCCGACGACGACGGCTCGACCGATCCCACCGAGACGTCCGGGACCAAGCCTGCCGGCGACACGAAGCCTGCTGCTGAGGCAGAGTTGCCCGCGACGGAGTCGGCCGTGGGTGAGTCGGCCGTGGGAGATCTGCCCACGGGAGACCTGCCCGCGACGGAGCCGGCCGCGCCGGAGTCGGCCGTGGGTGAGTCGGCCGTGGGTGAGTCGGCCGTGGGTGAGTCGGCCGCGACGGAGTTGCCCGCAACGGAGTCGGCCGTGGGTGAGTCGGCCGTGGGTGAGTCGGCCGTGGGTGAGTCGGCCGTGGGTGAGTCGGCCGTGGGTGAGTCGGCCGTGGGTGAGTCGGCCGTGGGTGAGTCGGCCGTGGGTGAGTCGGCCGTGGGTGAGTCGGCGGCGGCGGGGCCGGGCAATGAGGTGGAGCCGCCGGGCGCGGAGTCCGCCGATGAGACCGCCGGCTCGACTGCCGCGGCGGAGCCGGCCGCTGACGTGGAGCCGGCCGCTGACGTGGAGCCGGCCGTGCGGGGGACGGCCGGGGACGGCGCCGACGCGGGCGAGCGGGCGGAGGACGGGGTGGGGGAGCAGCGGCGGCGGCGGTTGAGTCCGGCGGGTTGGCGCAGACGGTAGAAGGCCCGTTCGGGCACGCGCTGTACCCCGTCGCGCGGATGCATTCGAATCCGCGGTGCCACCGTCGAAAAGGACCCGCATGTGCGGATCGATGGCGCCTGCGGGTGCCGTACCCGCGAGGAGGCTGTGTGACCGTACAACTTCCGGGCCGCTCCCCTCGGACCTAGGGTGATCGGCATCACCGGCTGAAGGCAGTTGGGGGAGTGTGCCCATGGCAAGGATCGAAGTCACCGTCGACGGCATCCGCTACCGCGACGAGGTGGAACCGCGGCTGTTGCTCGTGCACTACCTCCGCGAGCGATTGGGCAAGGTCGGCACGCCCATCGGCTGCGACACCTCCAACTGCGGCGCCTGCACGGTGCACGTCGACGGGGTGAGCGTGAAGTCGTGCTCGATGTTGGCGGTGCAGGCCGACGGCACGCAGATCACCACGATCGAGGGGCTGGCCCAGGACGGCCAGCTGCACCCGGTCCAGCAGGCCTTCCACGACAACCACGCACTGCAGTGCGGGTTCTGCACGCCGGGCATGATCATGGCCTCGGTCGACCTGCTCAACCACAACCCGTCGCCCAGCGACGAGGAGATCCGGCACGGCCTGGAGGGCAACCTCTGCCGGTGCACGGGCTACCAGAACATCGTCCGCGCGGTCCGCCAGGCCTCCGGTCAGCCGGCCGGGAACGGTGCCGGGGCCAGCGCCGGGACCCAGTCGAGCGCAGAGGTGACCGCGTGACCGAGGAAGTCGACGCCGGCCTGATCGCCGAGCAGATCGAGGAGCACCCGGAGCAGATCGACCAGCCGGACCCCTCCCGCCACATCGGCCGCCCGCTCAAGCGCAAGGAGGACCGGCGGCTGATCACCGGCCGGACCCGCTGGACCGACAACATCCAACTCCCCGGGCTGATGCACCTGGCCATCGTCCGCAGCCCGATCGCGCACGCCCGGATCAACCGGGTCGACGTGAGCGGCGCGCTCGAGCGGCCCGGCGTGATCGCCGCGTTCAGCGCCGCCGACCTCGGCGAGGCGCTCGGGGTGCTGCCCTGCGCCTGGCCGGTGACGGCGGACATGGTGCACCCCGACCACCACCCGCTGGCCACCGACGAGGTCAGGCACGTCGGCGAGGCGGTCGCGGTCGTCGTCGCCACCGACAATTACGCGGCGGCCGACGCGCTGGAGGCCGTCGAGGTCGACTACGAGCCGCTTCCGGCCGTCACCGACATGGAGGTGGCGCTCGAGGACGAGGTGCTCGTCCACTCGGACAAGGGCACCAACAGGACGTTCCTGTGGCCGTTCGACGGCGGCGACTACGACGCGGCCAGGGCGCGGGCGGAGGCCGAGGGCGGCATCGTGTTCAAGCGCCGCTACATCCAGCAGCGGCTGGTGCCGGCGGCGATGGAGCCACGGTCGGTGGTCGTCGAGCCGCTCACCGAGGGCGACGAGTACACGGTCTACTCGGCCACCCAGATCCCGCACATCCTGCGGCTGATGCTGGCGCTGACCTGCGGCATCCCCGAGCAGCAGCTGCGCGTCGTGGCCCCGGACGTCGGCGGCGGCTTCGGCTCCAAGCTCAACGTGTACGCCGAGGAGGTCATCGCGCTGGTGGTGGCCCGCAAGCTGGGCCGGCCGGTGAAGTGGACCGAGTCGCGCAGCGAGGGCTTCCAGGCCACCATCCACGGTCGCGACCAGATCCAGGACATCGAGGTCGCCGCGACCAGGGACGGCAAGATCCTCGGGCTCTCGGTCGACCTCAAGGCCGACATGGGTGCGTACCTGCAGCTGGTGACGCCGGGCATCCCGGTGCTCGGCGCGTTCATGTACAACTCGATCTACAAGATGGACGCGTACCGGTTCCGCTGCACCGGCGTGTTCACCACGAAGACGCCGACCGACGCCTACCGCGGCGCCGGCCGCCCCGAGGCGACGTACGCGATCGAACGGATCATGACCGACCTGGCCTACGAGCTCGGCATCGAGCCGATGGAGCTGCGCCGGCGCAACTGGATCACGCACGAGGAGTTCCCGTACACGACGATCGCGGGGCTGACCTACGACAGCGGCAACTACGAGGCCGCGACCGAGAAGGCGCTGCGGCTGTTCGGGTACGACGACCTGCGCCGCGAGCAGCAGGAGCGCCGGGACCGCAACGACCCGGTGCAGCTGGGCATCGGCATCTCGACGTTCACCGAGATGTGCGGGCTGGCCCCGTCCCGGGTGCTCGGCTCGCTGTCCTACGGCGCGGGCGGCTGGGAGGCCGCCTCGATCCGGATGCTGCCCAGCGGCAAGGTCGAGGTCGTCACCGGCACGACGCCGCACGGGCAGGGCCACGTGACCGCGTGGAGCCAGATCGCCGCGGACGCGCTCGGCGTGCCGTTCGAGGACGTCAACGTGATCTACGGCGACACCCGGTCCTCGTCCCAGGGCATGGACACGTACGGGTCGCGGTCGCTTGTCGTCGGCGGGGTCGCGGTGCACCTGGCCGCGCAGAAGGTCGTCGAGAAGGCCCGCCGGGTCGCCGCTCACCTGCTCGAGGCGGCCGAGGGCGACGTCGAGTTCAGCGGCGGCACGTTCGCGGTCAAGGGCTCGCCGGACGCGAAGACCACCATCCAGGAGGTCTCGCTGGCCACGTTCGCGGCGCACAACCTGCCCGAGGGCATGGAGCCGACGATCAACGCCGACGCGGTGCTCGACCCGGAGAACTTCTCCTTCCCGCACGGCACCCACCTGTGCGCGGTCGAGGTCGACATGGAGACCGGCCGGCCGACGATCCGCAAGTACGTCGCGGTGGACGACATCGGCAACGTGATCAACCCGCTCATCGTCGAGGGCCAGGTGCACGGCGGGCTCGCCCAGGGCATCGCCCAGGCCCTCTACGAGGAGGCGGTCTACGACGCCGACGCCAACCTGGTGACCGGCACGATGGTGGACTACCTGGTCCCGGCCGCGCCGGACCTGCCGGAGTTCACCACCGACCGGACCGAGACCCCGGCGACCTCCAACCCGCTCGGGGTCAAGGGCGTCGGCGAGGCCGGCACGATCGCCTCCACGCCGGCCGTCGTCGGCGCGGTGATCGACGCCGTGCACCACCTCGGCGTGCAGGAGATCCGGATGCCGACCACACCGGAGCGGGTGTGGCGGGCGATCAACCAGCGGGGCTCCGACGGCGGCGAGCGCGCCGCCGAGGGCACGATCGCCTACGGCGGCCCGCAGACCGCGACGACGGCCGGAGGTGCCGAGTGATCCCCCCGGAGTTCGACTACCTGCAGCCGCACTCGGTCGACGAGGCGGTCACCGAGCTCGGCCGGGCCGGCGAGGACGCCAAGGTGCTCGCCGGCGGGCAGAGCCTGCTGCCGCTGCTGCGGCTGCGGCTGGCGTACCCGACCGCGCTGATCGACCTCGGCGGCGTCGGCGAGCTGCGCGGGATCCGGCGGGACGGCGACGAGCTGGTGATCGGCTCGATGACCACCCACCACGAGGTGCTGCACGACCCGCTGGTGGCCGAGCATTGCCCGGTGCTTGCCCAGGCCACCGGCACGGTCGCCGACCCGGCGGTCCGGCACCGGGGCACGTTCGGCGGCGCGCTCGCGCACGCCGACCCGGCCGGGGACCTGCCGGCGGTGGCGCTCGCCCTGGACGCGACGTTCGTCATCGAGGGGGCCGACGGCCGGCGCCCGGTCCCGGCGTCGCAGTTCTTCTCCGACTACCTGGAGACGGCGGTGGCGCCGGGCGAGGTGCTGGTCGAGATCCGGGTGCCGGTGCTCGGCCCGGGGTGGGGCAGCGCGTACGAGAAGTTCAACCGGGTCGCCCAGGCCTGGGCGATCGTCGGCGTGGCCGCGCTGGTGAAGACCGAGGGCGACTCGATCGCCGAGGCCAGGATCGGGCTGACCAACATGGGCCCGACCCCGCTGCGCGCCCGCGCCGCCGAGCAGGCGCTCACCGGCGTCTCGACCCGCAACGGCGGCGTCGCCCAGGCCACCGACCTGGCCGCCGACGACACCGAGCCGGCCGCCGACCTGTCCGCCCAGCCGGACTACCGGCAGCACCTGGCCAGGGTGCTCACCCGGCGGGCGGTGCAGAAGGCGGTCGCCGCCGGCTGACCGCACCGACAACCGCACGATCCGTGGCCGCCTCGAAACCGGGGCGGCCACGGCGCAGTATGGGTGGGGTTCCCCGGCATCGAGGAGGGTGAGTGGACGCGCGCGGTCTGCTGCCGGCCGGCGTCGAGTCGCCGACCGACCTGGTCGGCCGGCTCGCCGACGTCGGCTACCTGGCCGACGAGGGCCTGGCCACCGCCGCGTACCTCGGGCTGCGGCTGCACCGGCCGCTGTTCTGCGAGGGCGAGGCCGGGGTCGGCAAGACCGAGCTGGCCAAGGCGCTGGCCAGCGTGCTGGACGCGCCGCTGATCCGGCTGCAGTGCTACGAGGGCATCGAGGCGTCCCAGGCGCTCTACGACTGGGACTTCCCGCGCCAGCTGCTGCACCTGCGCACCGCCGAGGCGGCGGCCGGCTTCGATCCGGCCACGGTCGAGGCGGAGCTGTGGTCGCGCCGGTTCCTGGTCGCCCGGCCGCTGCTGCAGGCGCTGGAGACCAGCCCGTCCGTGCTGCTGGTGGACGAGGTGGACCGGGCCGACGACGAGTTCGAGGCGTTCCTGCTCGAGGTGCTGTCGGACTTCTCGATCACCGTGCCGGAGCTGGGCACGCTGCGGGCGGCCGTCCCGCCGGCCGTGGTGGTCACGTCCAACCGCACCCGCGACGTGCACGACGCGCTCAAGCGCCGCTGCTACTACCACTGGCTGGAGCACCCGGAGTTCGACCGCGAGGTCGCGATCGTCCGGTTGCGGGTGCCGGAGGCGTCGGCCCGGCTGTGCGAGGAGGTCACCGCGGCCGCGCACGCGCTGCGCGGCGCCGACCTGCTCAAGCCGCCGGGCATCGCCGAGACCGTGGACTGGGCCCAGGCGCTGGCCGCGCTCGGCGCGCCCGGGCTCGACCCGGCGCTGGCGGCGGCGACCCTGGGCGCGGTGGTGAAGTACCGCGAGGACGTCGAGCGGGTCCGCTCCCTGGACGTCGGCGCCCTGGTCGCCCGGGCGGTGATGGGCGCGTGAACCCC
This sequence comes from uncultured Actinomycetota bacterium, assembly GCA_963803135.1. GTDB lineage: Bacteria > Actinomycetota > Actinomycetes > Mycobacteriales > CADCTP01 > CADCTP01. Next base: position 315,801 of record CAWDLH010000006.1, read on the forward strand.
GACGCGGCCGGCGAGTGGCCGGCGACGGCCGCCGCCCGGCTGGTCGCGGCCGGGGCCGGCGCCGGCGCGCGGGCCGGGGAAGCGGACGGGGTGGGCGATCCGCTGCGGGTGATGGTGGGGCTTGGGCGGGCGCTGGACTCGGCCGGGCTGCGGGTCGGCCCCGACCGGGTCGCCGAGGCGGTCCGGGCCGCGGTCGCGCTGGACCCCAACCGGCGCGCCGACCTCTACTGGGCCGGCCGGCTCACGCTCTGCGCCAACCCTGACGACCTGGCCAAGTACGACGCCGTCTTCGCCGCGCTGACCGCCGGCGACGTGCCCCGGCTGCGGCCCCGCGCGCGGCACCTGGTCCGGACCGTGCCGGTCGCGCTGGCCGTGCCGGACGCCGGCACCGGGGACGAGGAGGAGACCGAGGCCGGCCCGGAGACCGTGCTGCGGGCCGCGGCGAGCACGGTCGAGACGCTCCGGCACAAGGACGTGACCACGCTGGGCGCGTCCGAGCGGGCCGTGCTGGACCGGGCGCTGGCCGCGCTGTCGCTGCCCGGCGAGGCCCGCCCGTCCCGGCGCCGCCGGCCCTCGCCGCATCCCGGCGCGGTCGACCCCAGGCGTACGGTCCGCGCGCTGCTGCGGTCCGGCGGCGAGCCGGTCCGCCCGCGCTGGACCCGCCGCTCGGTCCGGCCCCGGCCGGTCGTCCTGCTGGTCGACGTCAGCGGCTCGATGAGCGGGTACGCCGACGTGCTGCTGCGGTTCGCGCACGCGGCCACCCGCCGGCGCGGCGCCCGGACCGAGGTGTTCACCCTCGGCACCCGGCTGACCAGGGTGACCAGGGAGATGGCCGGCCCGGACCCGGAGCGGGCGATGGCCGCGGTCGCCGCGGCGATCCCGGACTGGTCCGGCGGCACCCGGCTCGGCGTGCTGCTGCGAGAGTTCCTCGACCGCTGGGGCCAGCGCGGCGCGGCCCGCGGCGCGGTCGTGGTGATCCTGTCCGACGGCTGGGAGCGGGACGATCCGGCGGTGCTCGGGGCACAGATGCGCCGGCTCGCGCTGTTGGCCCACCGGGTGGTCTGGTGCAACCCGCGGGCGGCCCGGCCCGGCTTCGCGCCGCTGGCCGGCGGCCTGGCCGCCGCGCTGCCGCACGTGGACGACTTCGTCTCCGGGCACAGCCTGGCGGCGCTGGAACAGCTGGCGAGGATCGTCGCCGGGGTGGAGGTACGCGGTGCGTGACGTTCTCGGTTCGCTGCGGTCCTGGTACGACGCGGGGCAGCCGTTCGCCCTGGCCACGGTCGTCGGCACCTCCAAGAGCGCGCCGCGGGCGCCCGGCGCGGCGATGGCGGTGGAGCCGGGTGGTGAGGTGGCCGGCAGCGTGTCCGGCGGCTGCGTCGAGGGCGCCGTGTACGAGCTGGCCCAGGACGTGCTCGGCGGCGAGCCGCCGGTGCTGCAGGCCTACGGCTACTCCGACTCGGACGCGTTCGCTGTCGGGCTGACCTGCGGCGGGTCGGTGTCGGTGTTCGTGCAGGCGGTGTCCGCGGCCGAGCACCCCCAGATCGGGGAGGTGCTCGCGTCGATCGAGGCCGACCAGCCGGTCGCGCTGGCCACGGTGGTCGCCGGGATGGGCGAGATCGGCGCGCGGATGGCGGTCTGGCCGGACCGGGTCAGCGGCACGCTCGGCGTCGAGGGGCTCGACGTGGCGGTGACCGATGACGCGCGCGGGATGCTGGCCCAGGGCGCGACCGCGCAGCGGCACTACGGCCCGGCCGGCGAGCGGCGCCGGGACGAGGTCACGGTGTTCGTCGAGGCGTACGCGCCGCCGCCGCGGATGCTCGTCTTCGGCGCGATCGACTTCGCCGCCGCGGTGGCCCGGATCGGCTCGTTCCTCGGCTACCGAGTGACCGTGTGCGACGCCCGGGCGGTGTTCGCGACGGCGCGCCGGTTCCCGGACGCCGACGAGGTGGTCGTCGAGTGGCCGCACCGCTACCTGGCCCGCCAGCGGGTGGACGAGCGCACGGTGATCTGCGTGCTCACCCACGACCCGAAGTTCGACGTGCCGCTGCTGGAGGTCGCCCTGCGTACGCCCGCCTGGTACGTCGGCGCGATGGGCTCCCGGAACACCCACGAGGACCGGCTGGCCCGGCTGCGCGAGGTCGGGATGACCGACGCGGAGCTGGCCCGGCTGCGCTCCCCGATCGGGCTCGACCTCGGCGCCCGTACGCCCGAGGAGACCGCGGTGGCGGTGGCGGCCGAGATCGTGGCCGGCCGGTGGGGCGGCACCGGCGTGCCGCTCGGCCGGACCGAGGGCGCCATCCACCGCGCGGTGCGTGCGACCGCATGACCGTCGCCGGGATCGTGCTCGCCGCCGGCGGCGGCAGCCGGTACGGCGCGCCCAAGGCGCTGGTCCGGCTGGGCGGCCGGCTGCTGGTCGAGCGGGCCGCGGACCTGCTCGCCGCCGGCGGCTGCGACCCGGTGGTGGTCGTGCTCGGCGCCGCCGCGGACGAGGTGCTGGCCGCCGCCCGGCTGCCGCGGACCGTGCTCAACCCGGACTGGCCGACCGGGATGGGCTCGTCGCTGCGGGCCGGGCTGGCCGCGGTCCCGGCCGAGGCCGAGGCGGTCGTGGTGACGCTGGTCGACACTCCGGGGCTCGGCCCCGAGTCGGTGCGCCGGCTGATCGTGGCCGGCGGCCCGGACGGCGCCGCGCAGGCCACCTACGGGGGGCGGCCTGGCCACCCCGTGCTGCTCGGTCGTACGGTGATCACGGCGGTGGCGGCCGCCGCCACCGGCGACCGCGGTGCCGGACCGTGGTTGGACGCCCACCGCGATCGGGTACGGCTCGTCCCGTGCGACGGCACCGGCGACCCGCGGGACGTCGACGTGCCGGATGATCTCGCCGCGATGGCGGCGGGGGAGGAGTAGCGATGCGGCTCGACCACGAGTTCACCGTGCCGGTCCCGGCCGCCCAGGCCTGGCCGGTGCTGCTGGACATCGACCGGGTCGGGCCGTGCATGCCCGGCGCGACCGTGACGAAGGTGGACGGGGACGACTTCGAGGGCACGGTCAAGGTCAAGGTCGGCCCGATCACCGTGACCTACGGCGGCACCGCGAGCTTCCTGGAGAAGGACGAGGCCCAGCGGATCGCGGTGATCGAGGCGCGCGGCAAGGAGACCCGCGGTTCCGGCACGGCCACCGCCCGGGTGACCGCGCAGCTGTTCGACGACGGCGCCGACTCGACCAGGGTCGCGGTGACCACCGACCTGTCGATCACCGGCAAGCCGGCCCAGTTCGGCCGCGGCGTGATGAGCGACGTGGGCAACAAGCTGCTCGGCCGGTTCGCCGACTGCCTGGCCGGCGAGCTCGGCTCGGACCCGGCCCTGGCCACGCCGGCGCCGGCTCCGGCCGGTGCGGCGCCGGCGTCGGCGTCGGCCGAGTCCGGCGTGCCCGCGCAGAGCCAGGCCGCCGCCGAGCCGCCCGCGGCCGCCGCCGGCCCGGCGGCCGGCACCGGATCGGCCGGCACGGGATCGGCCGGTACCGAGCCGGCCGGGGCCGCCGGCGTCCCGGACAGCGCACCGGAGTCCCCGGCCGCGTCCGCGCCGGCCTCGGTGCTCGATGCTCCGCCGCGGCGCGAGTCGGACACGATCGACCTGATCGAGGCCGCCGGCGCCGCGGTGGCCAAGCGGGTGCTCCCGGTGCTGGCCGCCGTGGCCCTGCTCGCGGCGCTGTTCGCGGTGCTGCGCCGGCGCCGGTGAGGGTGCTGCGTCGGCGCCGGTGAGGCGCCTGTCACATCCGTAACACCGCCGTCACGCCGGAGGTGCCCGCGGGCACCCACCCGGCTAGACTTCCACTGATCGTTGGGCCGACGTCGTCCCTGCCTCGACCACAGTTGCAGACGACGGGAGCCGCCCGTGTTGCCCTTCTCCGCGCTTCCGCCCGCCCAAGGGCTCTACGACCCCCGGTCCGAACGGGACGCGTGCGGCCTGGCCATGGTCGCCGACCTGCGCGGCCGCCGGACCCACGACACGGTCGAGCAGGCCCTCACCGCGCTGCACCACCTGCGCCACCGCGGCGCCGCCGGGGCCGAGCCGAGCTCGGGCGACGGGTCCGGCCTGCTCATGCAGGTCCCGGACGCGTTCTACCGGGCCGTCGCCGGCGTCGAGCTGCCCCCGGCCGGCCGGTACGCGACGGGGATCGCCTTCGTCCCGGCCGAGGCCGGCGCCGCCGAGCGGGTCGCGGCGGTCACCGCCGAGCTCGCCGCCGAGGAGCGGCTGTCCGTGCTGGGCTGGCGGGAGGTGCCCACCGACCCGACCGGCCTCGGCCCGACCGCGCGGTCGGTGATGCCGCGGTTCCGGCAGGTCTTCCTGGCCCCGACCACCCCGCTGACCGGCGACCTCGACCTGGAGCGGCGGGCGTTCTGCCTGCGCAAGCGGCTGGAGCGGCGCGCCGCCGAGGAGGGCTGCGCGGTCTACCTGCCCTCGCTGTCGGCCCGCACGGTGGTCTACAAGGGGATGCTCACCACCGAGCAGCTGGCCACGTTCTTCCCCGACCTGCACGACGAGCGGACCGCGACCGCGATGGCGCTGGTGCACAGCCGGTTCTCGACCAACACCTTCCCGTCCTGGCCGCTGGCCCACCCGTTCCGCTACATCGCGCACAACGGCGAGATCAACACGATCAAGGGCAACCGCAACTGGATGCGGGCCCGCGAGGCGCTGCTGGAGACCGATGCGTTCGGCGGCGAGCTGTCCCTGCTGCTGCCGGTGTGCACCGAGGGCGCATCCGACTCGGCGTCCTTCGACGAGGTCCTCGAGCTGCTGCACCTGGCCGGCCGCAGCCTGCCGCACGCGGTGCTGATGATGATCCCGGAGGCGTGGGAGAACAACACCGAGATGGACCCGACCCGGCGCGGGTTCTACGAGTTCCACGCCAGCCTGATGGAGCCGTGGGACGGTCCGGCCGGCGTCGCGTTCACCGACGGCACGCTGATCGGGGCGGTGCTCGACCGCAACGGGCTGCGCCCGGCCCGCTGGTGGCGGACCGCCGACGACCGGGTGATCCTCGCCAGCGAGGCCGGCGTGCTCGACGTCGACCCGGCCGAGGTCGTGGCCAAGGGCCGGCTGCAGCCGGGACGGATGTTCCTGGTCGACACCGCCGCCGGCCGGATCGTCGAGGACGACGAGATCAAGGACCAGCTCGCCGCGGCCGAGCCGTACCGGCACTGGGTGGCGGCCGGCATGGTGACGCTGGCCGACCTGCCGCCGCGGGACTACCCGCACCCGAGGCACGAGGACACCCTGCGCCGGCAGCAGATCTTCGGCTACACCGAGGAGGAGCTGCGGGTCCTGCTGGAGCCGATGGCGGCGACCGGCGCCGAGCCGACCGGCTCGATGGGCACCGACACCCCGGTGGCGGTGCTCTCGCAGCGCCCGCGGCTGCTCTACGACTACTTCAGCCAGCTGTTCGCCCAGGTCACCAACCCGCCGCTGGACGCGATCCGGGAGGAGCTGGTGACCTCGCTGGCGTCCACGATCGGCCCGGACGCCAACCTGCTCGCGCAGGTGCCGGAGGCGGCGAACAAGATCGTGCTGCCGTTCCCGGTGCTGGCCAACGACGAGCTGGCCAAGGTCGCCGCCGGCACGCCGACGCTGCCCTCCGTCACCGTTCGCGGGCTGTACGAGGTGGACGGCGGGGGCGCCGCGCTGGCCGAGGCGATCACCAGGGTCCGCGCGGAGGTCGTCGCCGCGATCGAGGGCGGCGCCCGGATCGTGCTGCTGACCGACCGCGGCAGCGACGCCGGGCACGCGCCGATCCCGTCGCTGCTGCTGACCGCCGCGGTGCACCACCACCTGGTCCGCGAGCGGCTGCGGACCAAGGTCGGCCTGGTCGTGGAGACCGGTGACTGCCGCGAGGTGCACCACGCCGCGCTGCTGATCGGGTACGGCGCCGGCGCGATCAACCCGTACCTGGCGATGGAGTCGGTCGAGGAGCTGTTCCGGTTCGGCCGGCTGCCCGGGGTGGCCGGCCCGGCCGAGGCCGCCCACAACCTGGTCAGGGCGCTGGGCAAGGGCGTGCTCAAGGTGATGTCGAAGATGGGCATCTCCACCGTCGCCTCGTACACCGGGGCGCAGGTGTTCGAGGCGCTCGGCCTGAGCCAGCAGGTGGTCGACGACTGCTTCACCGGCACCTCGTCCCGGCTCGGCGGCGTCGGGCTCGACGTGCTGGCCGAGGAGGTCGCCGCCCGGCACCGGCTGGCCCACCCGCGCAACCCGGCCGAGCGGGCGCACCGCGGGCTCGAGGGCGGCGGCGAGTACCAGTGGCGGCGCGAGGGCGAGGTGCACCTGTTCAACCCGGAGACCGTGTTCCTGCTCCAGCACGCCACCCGGTCCCGGCGGTACGAGGTGTTCCGCCGCTACACCGAGCAGGTCGACTCGCTCTCGAAGCAGGCGGCGACGCTGCGCGGGCTGTTCCGGCTGCGCCGGGACGCCCGCCCGCCGGTCCCGATCGAGGAGGTCGAGCCGGTCTCGTCGATCGTGCGGCGGTTCTCCACCGGCGCCATGTCGTACGGGTCGATCTCGATCGAGGCGCACGAGACGCTCGCGGTCGCGATGAACACGATCGGCGGCCGGTCCAACTCGGGCGAGGGCGGCGAGGACTCCGAGCGGCTGCGGGACCCGCTGCGGCGCAGCGCGGTCAAGCAGGTCGCCAGCGGCCGGTTCGGCGTGACCAGCGAGTATCTGGTCTCGGCCGACGACATCCAGATCAAGATGGCCCAGGGGGCCAAGCCGGGCGAGGGCGGCCAGCTGCCGGGCTCGAAGGTCTACCCGTGGATCGCGAAGACCCGGCACTCCACGCCCGGGGTCGGGCTGATCAGCCCGCCGCCGCACCACGACATCTACTCGATCGAGGACCTGGCCCAGCTGATCCACGACCTGAAGAACGCCAACTCCGAGGCGCGGGTGCACGTCAAGCTGGTCGCCGAGGTCGGCGTCGGCACGGTCGCGGCCGGGGTGTCGAAGGCGCACGCGGACGTCGTGCTGATCTCCGGGCACGACGGCGGCACCGGCGCGGCCCCGCTGACCTCGCTCAAGCACGCCGGCATGCCGTGGGAGCTCGGGCTGGCCGAGGCCCAGCAGACGCTGCTGCTCAACGGCCTGCGCGACCGGATCACCGTGCAGGTCGACGGGCAGATGAAGACCGGGCGGGACGTCGTGGTGGCCGCGCTGCTCGGCGCCGAGGAGTACGGCTTCGCCACCGCGCCGCTGGTCGTCTCCGGCTGCGTGATGATGCGGGTCTGCCACCTCGACACCTGCCCGGTCGGCGTGGCCACCCAGAATCCCGAGCTGCGCAGGCGGTACACCGGCAGGCCCGAGTTCGTCGTGACGTTCTTCGAGTACGTCGCCGAGGAGGTCCGCGAGCTGCTCGCCGAGCTCGGCTTCCGCTCGCTGGACGAGGCGATCGGGCACGCCGAGCTGCTCGACACCCGGCCGGCGGTCGACCACTGGAAGGCGGCCGGGCTCGACCTGACCCCGCTGCTGGCCGTGCCGGAGCTGCCGGCGGGCGCGTCCCGGCGGCGGACCCGCGGCCAGCAGCACGGGCTCGAGGAGGCCCTGGACAACACGCTGATCCAGCTGTGCGAGGGCGCGCTGCTGGACGCCGCACCGGTGACGCTGGAGCTGCCGGTCCGCAACGTCAACCGGACCGTCGGCGCCATGCTCGGCTCACTGGTCACCCGGCGGTACGGCGCGGCCGGGCTGCCGGACGACACGATCGACCTGACGTTCACCGGGTCGGCCGGGCAGTCGTTCGGGGCGTTCCTGCCGCCGGGCATCACGCTGCGGCTGCACGGCGACGCCAACGACCACGTCGGCAAGGGGCTGTCCGGCGGGCGGATCGTGGTCCGGCCCGACCCCGCAGCGCCGTTCGCGGCCGAGGACAACGTCGTCGCCGGCAACGTGCTGGCGTACGGGGCGACGTCCGGGGAGCTGTTCGTCCGCGGGGTCGTGGGGGAGCGGTTCTGCGTGCGCAACTCCGGCGCGACCGCGGTCGTGGAGGGCGTCGGCGACCACGCCTGCGAGTACATGACCGGCGGCCGGGTGGTGATCCTCGGCCGGCACGGGCGCAACCTGGCCGCCGGCATGTCCGGCGGGCTGGCGTACGTGCTCGACCTCGATCCCGGCCGGGTCAACCCGGCGATGGTGGACCTGGAGCCGGTGTCGGCGGACGACGCCGGGTGGCTGCGGGCGACCGTGGCCCGGTACGCGGAGCTGACCGGGTCGCCGGTCGCGGCGGCGCTGCTGGCGGACTGGGACGCTGCGCTCGGCCGCGTCACCGCGGTCGTGCCGCGTGACTACAAGCGCGTCCTGGACGCCACCCGCCGGGCCGAGCAGGACGGCCGTCCCGTCGACGAGGCGATCATGGAAGCGGCGCGGGGCTGAGTGGCGTCCGCCGGGTGCCGAGCCGGCGCGCGAAGATCGTCCGGCGGCGGGCCGAGCCTCAGCCGGCCAGGCGCCGCAGCAGGGCCCAGAGCGCCTCGACGTGGCGGCGCTCGGTGAACGTGCCGCCGATCGCGACCCGCAGCACGTACCGGCCGTGCACCCGGGTGTGGGACAGGTACGCCTGGCCCGACTCGTTGACCGCGGTCAGCAGCGCCTCGGTGGCCTCGTCGCCGGCGACCAGCCGCAGGCAGACCAGGCGCGAGCGGGTGCGGCGCGACGACCTCGAAGCGCGGGTCGGCGCTGGCCCAGGACGGCGAGCTGCTGGGCCAGCGCGACGCCGGTGCGGATGTGCTCGCGCAGCCCCTCGGCGCCGTACCAGCGCAGCACGGCCCAGAGCTTCAGCGCCCGGAACCGCCGGCCCGAGCGGCACCTGCCAGTCCCGGTAGTCGATCACCGCGCCGGACTCGGTCGCGCGCGTTGCGCAGGAACTCCGGCAGCACCGAGAGCGCGCCGACCAGCGCGTCCGGGTCGGCGACCCAGAACGCGTCGCAGTCGAAGTTGGTGAGCAGCCACTTGTGCGGGTTCGTCGCGTACGAGTCGGCGAGCTCCAGGCCGTCGTTGAGCCAGCGCAGCTCCGGGCAGACGGCGGCGACGCCGGCGTACGCGGCGTCGACGTGCAGCCAGATCCCGCTCGGCCCGGCAGATCTCGCCGAGCGCCCGGCACCGGGTCGATCGCGGTGGTCGAGGTGGTGCCGACGGTGGCCACCACGAACAGCGGCGGACGCCCGGCGGCCCGGTCGGCCGCGACCGCGGCGCGCAGCGAGTCCGCGGTGCACCGACAGCGAGGACGGGTCGACGTCGAGCACCCGGATCGCCGCGTCGCCGAGCCCCGCGATCCGCGACCGCCTTCTCGACGGCCGAGTGCGTCTCGGGGCGAGAGGTACACGGCGTACCGGTCGCCGGACGCCGCCGGTCCGCACCGGCCCGCCGCGAGCCCGGTGCAGCGCGGCCAGCAGCGGCGCACAGCATCGACGAGGACGCGGTGTCCTGGATGACCCCGCCGCCGGCGCGCGAACGGAACCGCTCCGGCAGGTCGAGCAGCTCGGCCAGCCAGTCCAGCACGACCGTCTCCAGCTCGGTCGCCGCCGGGCGAGGTCGCCCACAGCATGCCCTGCACCCCGAGCCCCGACGACAGCAGGTCCGCCCAGCACCGCCGGCCCCGACGCGTTGGCCGGGAAGTAGGCGAAGAACGCCGGATGCTGCCAATGCGTGACCCCGGCAGCACGACCCGGTCGAGGTCGGCCAGCACCGCCGAGAACGGCTCGCCCTGCTCGGGCGCCGACGAGGGCAGCGGCGCGGCGACCTCCCCGGGCTCGCACCCGCGCCGCCACCGGCAGCGACCCGACCCGCTCCCAGTAGTCGGCGATCCAGTCCACGACCTCGCGCCCGTACTCCCGAAACTCCTCCGGCGTCATATGCACCCGCCCAAGGTGACACGCCCTCCCGCAGCGCTTCCAGCCGCCCGCCCCCCGCGGCCCGGCCCGTGCGCCGCCGGGGGGCCGGCCGGGTCGGTGTGGTCCGGGTCGGTCCGGCCCGTGCGCCGCCGGGGTGCCGGCCGGGCCGGTGTGGCCCGGGCCGGCCGGGTCGGTGTGGCCCGGACTGGTCCGGCCCGTGCGCGCCGGAGCTGCCCGGCCGGGCCGGTGTGCCCCGGGTCGTTCCATCCGCACGCGCCGAAGGCGCGCCCTGACCCCCACCAAAAGGCGACGGCCCGGACCGTGGGGTTCCAGGGGGCTCGGCCCCCTGGGCTGGCATGGCGACCGGCCCCCCAGCGGCCAGCGGAGCAGCCGAAGCGCTCCCCGCACGCTGAGCGCGTGCCGGGAGCGGGACTCGAACCCGCAAGCCCTTCGGGCAGATGCTTTTGAGGCACCCGTGTATGCCGATTCCACCATCCCGGCTCGGCGCGCACTCGGAGTCTATCCAGGTACGCTGCGGTCTCCGGTCTCGCGACGACGCGTGTCCGCCCCACGCCTTGGAGTGCCCGTGTCCGAGCCCCACCCCGCCGCGTCCTCATCGCCGAGGACGAGGCGCTGATCCGCCTCGACCTGAAGGAGATGCTCGAGGAGGAGGGCTACGACGTGGTCGGCGAGGCCGGCGACGGCGAGGAGGCCATCGACGCTGGCCCGACCGCTGCGCCCGGACCTGGTCATCCTCGACGTCAAGATGCCGCAAGCTGGACGGGATCGCGGCGGCCGAGCGGATCGCCGGCGAGCGGGTCGCCCCGGTCGTGATCCTCACCGCCTTCGGCCAGCGCGACCTGGTCGAGCGGGCCCGGGAGGCCGGCGCGATGGCCTACCTGGTCAAGCCGTTCCAGAAGAAGGACCTGGTGCCGACCATCGAGATGGCGACGTCCCGGTTCGCCGAGATCGTCGCGCTCGAGCAGGAGGTCGGGGGCCTGCAGGAGCGGTCTGGAGGCGCGCAAGACCGTCGAGCGGGCCAAGGGCGTGCTGATGACCGAGCACGGCATGACCGAGCCGGAGGCGTTCCGCTGGATCCAGCGCACGGCGATGGACCGGCGCACGACCATGCGGGCGGTCGCCGAGGCGGTGCTCGCCGCCGGCTTCGACCTCACCGCCGACTCCGGCCGCTGACCTGCCTCGCCTGGGCAAACTGCTGGCAAGAGACTCGTTGGGAAGACCGGAGCGGCGTCGTCGTGTACCGTTCGGCGCGTCGCGGTTCAGTTACGACTTCACTGCCTCGATGACCGGCCGTACGGACGCGTGCGCTATGTTCCCCGACATCGCCGACCCTGGCCGGACGGGCCGGTCGTCGGTGTGTCATACCCGTTTCCACGGAGGTAACTCGTGCGGCGTGCGTACTCCCGGGGTCTGGTGGCCGCTGCGGCTGCCTCGGCCCTCGTCCTTTCCGCCTGCGGCGGCAACGACAACAGCGACGATGGCGGTTCCGGCGGCTCGTCCGGCGGCGGTCCGGCGACCATCGGCTTCATGGGCGCCCAGACCGGCCCGAACGCCCAGCTCGGCATCAACATCTCCAACGGCGTCGAGCTCGCCGTCGAGCAGCACAACGCCAAGTCCGGCGTCACCCAGGTCAAGCTGATCAAGTACGACACCCAGGGTGACCCGACGCAGGCGACGAACCAGGCCAAGAAGGCGCTCACCGACAAGGTCGTCGGCGTCGTCGGCCCGGCGTTCTCCGGCGAGTCCAAGACGGCCGTGCCGATCTTCGACGAGGCCGGCATCCCGAACGTCTCGCCGTCGGCCACCGCCGTCTCGCTGGCGCAGAACGGCTGGAAGACCTGGCACCGCGTGCTGGCCAACGACGACGTGCAGGGGCCGGGGGCGGCCGACTTCCTGGCCAAGACCGTGGGCGCCAAGACCGTGGCGGTCATCGACGACCAGAGCGAGTACGGCAAGGGCCTGGCGGACGCCGTCCGCAAGCAGCTCGCGACCGACGGCGTCAAGGTCGCCGTGAACGACTCGATCAACCCGGACGCGTCCAGCTACTCCTCGACCGTCAACAAGGTGAAGCCGGCCAACGTCGACGCGGTGTACTTCGGCGGCTACTACTCGGCGGCCGGCAAGCTGGTCAAGCAGCTGCGCGACGGCGGCGTCCAGGGCACGTTCATGTCCGGTGACGGCAGCGCTGGACGCGCAGCTCATCACCGGCGGCGGCGCCGCCGCCAACGGCGCGCTGCTGACCTGCACCTGCTCCTCCGCGGTCGGCTCCACCGACCCGGCGGTGCAGAAGTTCGCGACCGACTACAAGGCCAAGTTCGACGCCGACCCGGCGACGTACTCGGCCGAGGGCTTCGACGCGACGAACACGTTCCTGCAGGCGATCGACGCCGGCAAGACCAGCACCTCGGACATCAACGACTTCGTCACGAAGATCGACTTCAAGGGTGTGTCCAAGCAGATCAAGTTCGAGCCGAACGGCGAGCTCGCCGGCGATCTGCTGTTCGTCACCGAGGTCAAGGACGGCAAGCTGTCGTTCCTCGGCGACACCTCGTCAGGCGAAGCCGAGCGCCTGACCGTTCCGGACGCAGCGTGCGGGCGGGAGCCGGGACCTACGGTCCCGGCTCCCGCCCCGCCGCGTTCCCAGATCACCCGCGGAGCGGTCTCCCCATGTGGAATGACTTCACCCAGCAGTTCTGGGCGTCCACCATCGACGGCCTGACCAACGGCTCGATCTACGCGCTCATCGCGCTCGGCTACACGCTCGTGTACGGCGTCCTGCGGCTGATCAACTTCGCGCACTCCGAGATCTTCATGATCGGCACGTTCGCCGCCCTCGGCGCGCTGAACCTGCTCGGGATCAGCGGCCCGCAGACCGGGCTGGCGTTGGTCGGCACGCTGCTGCTCATGCTGGTCGTCGCGATGGTGGCCTCGGGTGGCAGCGCCGTGTTGCTGGAACGGATCGCGTACCGACCGCTGCGCAAACGCGGCGCCTCCCGGCTGGCCGCGCTGATCTCGGCCATCGGGGCGTCGTTCTTCCTGCAGGAGCTGTTCGCGATCTGGCTGGGTCGCGACCAGCTCCGCATCCCGCGGGTGATGAACAAGGACACGCTGTTCAACATCGGGTCCGGCCAGATCCGCAACGACAAGGTGCTGGTCATCGTCGCCGCGGTCGTGATGATGCTGCTGCTGGAGCGGTTCGTGAACACGAGCCGGCTCGGCCGCGGCATCCGGGCCACGGCGCAGGACCCCGACACCGCGGTGCTGATGGGCGTGAACATCGACCGGGTGGTGATGGTGACGTTCCTGCTCGGCGGCATCCTGGCCGGCGTCGCGGCCGCGCTCTACGGACTGTTCTTCGAGCTCACCCAGTACAACGTAGGCTTCCTCCTGGGCATCAAGGCGTTCACCGCGGCGGTGCTCGGCGGCATCGGCAACATCCGTGGCGCGCTGATCGGAGGCCTGGTGCTCGGACTGATCGAGAGCTACGGGGCCAGCATCTTCGGCACCCAGTGGCTGGACGTCGTCGCGTTCTCGGTCCTGGTCCTGGTGCTGATGTTCCGGCCCACCGGCATCCTCGGCGAGAACCTGCAGCGGGCCCGGGCATGAGAGCGCTCGTCCGGCCTGCGCCGCCGGATCCAGTTCCCGGACGTCATCGGCGTGATGGGCGCCCGCTGGGACCGCACGCCCGTGGTTCGGCCGTTGGGTCGTCTACCTGCTGCTGATCCTCGGCGCCCTGGTGCTGCCGGCACCGGCCATCGGCTCGTTCATGACCCCGGAGTCGGACTGGCCGAGCGTGCTGTTCTACCCGATCGGCATCTACGTGCTGCTGGCCATCGGGCTGAACGTGGTGGTCGGCCAGGCCGGCCTGCTCGACCTCGGCTACGTCGCGTTCTTCGCCATCGGCGCGTACACGCTCGCGGTGTTCACCACCAAGCACGGCTGGAACTTCTGGGCCGTGCTGCCCGCGGGCATCATCGTCTGCGCCGCGGCCGGGGTCATTCTGGGCACGCCGACGCTGCGATTGCGCGGCGACTACCTGGCCATCGTCACGCTCGGATTCGGAGAGATCATCCGGATCACCGCGAACAACCTGGAGTACACCGGCGGGCCGCGCGGCATCTCGCCGATCCCGCACCCGCCGTCGAACCGCTCGTTCGAGATCTTCGGGCAGACCCCGCTGCGGTACGGGGTGATCGACGCCAAGCCGTACTACTACCTGCTGCTCCTGGTCATCATCGTGATGATCATCATCGTGAAGCGGCTGGAGAGGAGCCGGGTCGGCCGGTCCTGGGCGGCGATCCGGGAGGACGAGGACGCGGCCGAGCTGATGGGCGTGCCGACGTTCAGGTTCAAGATCGGCGCGTTCGTCATCGGCGCGGCGGTCGGCGGCTCGGCCGGGGTGGTATTCGCGTCCCAGACGACCTCGATCACCCCGGTGAACTTCCCGTTCATCCTCTCCGCGCTGATCCTCTGTGCGGTGGTGCTCGGCGGGTCCGGCAACCTGCTCGGTGTCATCCTGGGCGCGTTCCTCATCGCCTGGCTGCCGGAGCGGTTCCGCGGGTTCGAGGAGTACCGGGTGCTGGCCTTCGGCGCCGCGCTGGTGATCATGATGATCTTCCGGCCGGAGGGTCTGCTGCCGTCCCGGCAACGCCGGGCGGAGCTGGCCGAGGGCACCGGCGGGATGGGTTCGCTCGGCGGGGAGGCCGGCGCGGTCGCCGGCCAGCGCGTCGAGGCGGACCCGGAGCTGTACTCCGGGCACCCACCCGAGGTGCTGGCCGGCCGGGACGAGCGGGAGGGCGGGGCGTGAGCGCGCTGCTGGAGCTCGTCGGCGTCACCCAGCGCTTCGGCGGCGTGGTGGCGTTGTCCGACATCGAGCTCAGCGTGCCGGAGGGCTCGATCTTCGCGCTGATCGGGCCGAACGGCGCTGGCAAGACCACCGTCTTCAACCTCGTCACCGGCGTCTACACGCCGACCGAGGGGGAGGTCCGGTTCGGCGGCAACCGGATCTCCGGGCAGCGGCCGCACCTGGTGACCGGCTCGGGTGTGGCCCGCACGTTCCAGAACATCCGGCTGTTCGACAACATGACGGCGCTGGAGAACGTGATGGTCGGCGCCGACGCGCGGCACCGGTCCGGCGTGTTCAGCGCGGCCCTTGGCCTGCCCCGGCACCGCCGCGAGGAGCGGGACGGCCGGACCCGCGGTCTGGAGCTGCTGGAGTTCGTCGGGATCCCGGCGGTCGCCGAGGAGACCGCGAAGAACCTCTCCTACGGCAACCAGCGCCGGCTGGAGATCGCCCGGGCCCTGGCCACCGAGCCGAAGCTGCTGCTGCTCGACGAGCCGGCGGCCGGGCTGAACGCGTCCGAGAAGCTGGCGCTGGCGGAGCTGATCCGGCAGATCCGGGACACCGGCCGGACCGTCTTCCTCATCGAGCACGACATGGGCATGGTCATGCAGATCAGCGACCGGGTCGCGGTTCTCGACTTCGGCCAGAAGATCTCCGAGGGCGTGCCGGCCGAGGTGCAGAACGACCCCAAGGTCATCGCCGCCTACCTGGGAGCGCCCGCCGATGCTTCTTGAGGTCGAGGACCTGCGGGTCCACTACGGGAAGATCGAGGCGATCCGCGGGATCTCGATCGAGGTGGACGAGGGCGAGATCGTCACGCTGATCGGGGCCAACGGCGCCGGCAAGACGACCACGCTCAAGACCCTGTCCGGGCTGCGCCGGGTCAGCACCGGGCGGGTCCGGTTCGCCGGCAACGACATCACCGACGTGCCCGGGCACCGGCGGGTGCTGCTCGGCATCTGCCAGGCGCCTGAGGGCCGGGGGATCTTCCCGGGCATGACGGTCCTGGAGAACCTGGACATGGGGACGTACGCGCGCAAGTCCCCGGACTACGCGGCCGACCTCGACCGGGTGCTGACGCTGTTCCCGCGGCTGGCCGAGCGGCGCCGGCAGTCGGGCGGCACGCTGTCCGGCGGCGAGCAGCAGATGCTCGCGATCGGCCGGGCGATGATGGCGCGGCCGCGGCTGCTGCTGCTGGACGAGCCGTCGATGGGGCTGGCGCCGCTGATCGTGCGGCAGATCTTCGAGATCCTGCAGGAGATCAACGACCAGGGCACGACGATCCTGCTGGTCGAGCAGAACGCGGTGCAGGCGCTGCAACTCTCGGACCGGGCGTACGTGTTGGAGACCGGGACGGTGGTGAAGACCGCGCCGGCCGCCGAGCTGCTCGACGACCCCTCGGTCCGGGAGGCATACCTCGGCGGCGCGGCCACCCGCTAGCACCCCGCGGGTCAGGTGCCGGGCACGGCGATGTCCTTGCCCAGGTCCTGCACGCGCAGCGCGCGGACGACCGACTTCTCCGGCAGGTCGAACCAGAGGTCCATCTCCAGCCGGCCCTCGGCCGGCACGGTGGCCACGGCCGGCTGGCGGGCGATATTCATCGCGTCGTAGTCCGGCTGGTAGGTCTTGCCGTTCGCGTCGAGGAGCAGCATCTTGCGGGTGTCGAACGCCCGGAACGTCGACATCCCGTTGTCCAGCGCGATCCGGAGCCGCTCGTACTCGCCCCTCGGCAGCCACTCGGCGTGCGTGCCGATGATCGAGAGCAGGTGCACGCGCAGGCCGACCACGCTCACCGTCACCTGCGGCCCGGTGGCGCTCGCGGTCGGTAGCGGGGTCTCGAACGGCCGGGCGGTGCGTGGAGCCAGTCGGTAGGTCGGGCTGGCGGTCGGCGACGGCGCGGTCGCGGCACCCGAGTCGGAGGTGCACCCGGCCGCGCCGGCCAGGGCGAGAGCGGCCAGGGTCGCGAGGGCGGCGGTGGCTCGGCGCACGATCCGACCGTATCGCCCGACTGTCACAGCACTGCAAAACCGAGCCGGGACAGGTAAAAACCCGGGCCGCCTTTGGCGCCGTCCCGTCCTCCGCATCACGGAACGTTCTCTACTCAGCGTGCCCTGGCCGTTGCAGAGAGTAGGGCCGGCTGGAGCCGGAGTCAAACCGCCGGTTGCCGCTCGTCCGTTCGGCCGCTGCCGGGGGGATGCGCTGGCCCGGTAGGGTGAGCGGCCTGCCGCCGGTATCCGGGACGTCTCTCCCGCCGGAGCTCGGCCGGCGGCTGTGGGGTGGAGGCGGAGAGTGTCCCGGATCCGGATGCGGGTGCGTACGGCGTCCTCGGAGGACGTCGGCGAGTTAGTGGCGCTGGTCGGGAGCCTGACGGACCTCGGGCCGGTGCGCGGCCGCCGGGTCGCCCGCAGCTGGCCGGACGGGCTGCGGACCGAGTGCGAGCGCCTGGTCGCCGACTCCACCCACCGCGTGGTCGTCGCCGTCGAAGAACCCGCCACCGGATCCGCCCCCGACGCCGGGAGCGGGGCGGTGGTCGGGGCGGCGGTGCTGTCGGCCGACACCACCGGCGGGCTGCTCGACCCGCCCTCGGTGTACGTCAGTCACCTCCTGGTCGCGCCGGCGCACCGCAAGCGCGGGGTCGGCCGGGCGCTCGTCGCCGCCGCGGCCGGCTACGCCGAGGAGCTCGGGGTGGACTCGGTCGTCGTGGCGGTCGCGCCGACGACCCGGGACGCCAACCGGTTCTTCGCCCGGCTCGGCTTCGCGCCGCTGGTGATCCGGCGGGTCGCGCCCGTCGCCGCCCTGCGCCGCGCGCTGGCCAGCGCCGACCCGAGCGTGGACACGCTGTCCGGCCGGACCGGGGGCCCGACCCGCTCGGGTCTGGCCCGGGCCCTGCCCCGCTCCCGCCTGCGCCGCACCGGCTGAGCCCACCCGCACCGGGAGCGGGCGCGGCCGCCAATCTGTCGTACGCCGGTCCTAGACTCCGGGCGTGACCGAGCGACCCCGACTCCTGCTGCTGGACGGCCATTCGCTGGCGTACCGGGCGTTCTTCGCGCTGCCCGTGGAAAACTTCCAGACCACGATGGGCATCCCGACCAACGCGGTCTACGGGTTCACCTCGATGCTGATCAACCAGCTGCGCGACGAGCAGCCCACCCACATCGGGGTCGCGTTCGACGTCTCCCGCAAGACCTTCCGCAACGAGACCTACGCGGAATACAAGGCCGGCCGGTCGGAGTCGCCGAGCGACTTCCGCGGCCAGGTCAGCCTCATCCAGGAGGTGCTGGGCGCGCTGCGGATCCCGTGGTTCGGGGTCGAGGGCTACGAGGCCGACGACGTCATCGCGACGCTGACCACCCAGGCGGTCGGGCAGGGCATGGACGTGCTCATCGCGTCCGGTGACCGCGACTCGATCCAGCTGGTCGACGAGCACGTCACCGTGCTCTACCCGCGGCGTGGCGTGTCCGAGCTGACCCGCTTCACCCCGGAGGAGGTCGAGGCGAAATACGGCCTGACCCCCGCTCAGTACCCGGACTTCGCTGCGCTGCGCGGTGACCCGTCGGACAACCTGCCGAGCATGCCGGGGATCGGCGAGAAGACCGCGGCCAAGTGGATCCGCGAGTTCGGCTCGCTGACCGCGCTGGTCGAGCGCGTCGACGAGGTCAAGGGCAAGGCCGGCGACACGCTGCGGGCCCACCTGGCCAGCGTGCTGCGCAACCGGCAGCTGACCGAGCTGGTCCGGGACGTGCCGGTGCCGGTCGGCCCGCAGGACCTCGTGCTCGGCCAGTGGGACCGCGACGAGGTGCACAAGCTCTTCGACAACCTGCAGTTCCGGGTGCTGCGGGAGCGGCTGTTCCAGACGCTGACCGCGAGCCAGCCCGAGGCGGACTCCGGCTTCGACGTGACCGCGACCGTGCTCGGCCCCGACGAGGTGCCCGGCTGGCTGGAGGAGCACGCCCGGTCCGGCCGCCGGGTCGGGTTGAGCCTGCGCGGCACCTGGGGCCGGGGCACCGGCGTGGTGCTCGGTCTCGGGCTCGCGGTCGAGGGCGGGGAGCCCGACGACGCGGCCTACGTCGACGCCGAGGCGCTGACCGACGTCGACGAGCGGGCCCTGGTCGAGTGGCTGGCCGACCCCTCGTTGCCCAAGGCGGTGCACGACCTCAAGGGCACGCTGCTGGCGCTCTACGCGCGCGGCTGGGACGTCGCCGGGGTCACCAGCGACACCGCGCTCGCGGCCTACCTGGCGCTGCCCGGGCAGCGCACGTTCGACCTGGCCGACCTGGTGCTGCGCTACCTGCGGCTGGAGCTGCGGGCCGGCACCGAGCCGATCGAGGAGGGCCAGCTCACCCTCGACGGCGGCGAGGAGGAGGCCGACGCCGCCATCGCCGAGGAACAGTCGGTGCGCGCCCGCGCGGTCGCCGACCTGGCCCGCGCGCTCGACGACGACCTCGACGGGCGCGGCGCGACCGTGCTGCTCCAGGACGTCGAGCTGCCGCTGACCCGGGTGCTGGCCGGCATGGAGCGCACCGGCATCGCCGCCGACCTCGACTACCTGGTCGACCTGCAGTCGGAGTTCGCCGGCCAGGTCAAGGCCGTCGAGCAGGAGGCGTACGCGGCGGTCGGCCGGGAGTTCAACCTCGGCTCGCCGAAGCAGCTGCAGGCGATCCTGTTCGACGAGCTGGGACTGCCGAAGACCAAGCGGACCAAGACCGGCTACACGACCGACGCCGACGCGCTGGTCTGGCTGTCCGAGCAGGCGCCGGACGTGCCGCTGCTGGCCGCGCTGCTGCGGCACCGGGACGTGTCCCGGCTCAAGACCGTGGTCGACTCGCTGATCCCGATGATCGACGACCACGGCCGCATCCACACCACCTTCAACCAGGTGATCGCGGCGACCGGGCGGCT
Source organism: uncultured Actinomycetota bacterium (assembly GCA_963803135.1). Taxonomy (GTDB): domain Bacteria; phylum Actinomycetota; class Actinomycetes; order Mycobacteriales; family CADCTP01; genus CADCTP01. Next base: position 335,435 of record CAWDLH010000006.1, read on the forward strand.
GTCCTCGCAGGACCCCAACCTGCAGAACATCCCGATCCGCACCGCGGAGGGCCGACGGATCCGGCGCGCGTTCGTCGTCGGCGACGGGTTCGAGTCGCTGCTGACCGCGGACTACAGCCAGATCGAGATGCGGATCATGGCCACCTGTCCGAGGACGCGGGGCTGATCGAGGCGTTCCAGTCCGGCGAGGACCTGCACACCATCGTCGCGTCCAAGGCCTTCAACCTTCCGCCGGAGTCGGTCGACCCGGAGCTGCGCCGCCAGATCAAGGCGATGTCGTACGGGCTGGCCTACGGCCTGTCGGCGTTCGGGCTGGCCCAGCAGCTGCGGATCCACCCGGACGAGGCGCGCGACCTGATGGAGGCCTACTTCGAGCGGTTCGGCGGGGTGCGCGACTACCTGCGCGGCGTGGTCGACGAGGCCCGCCGGGACGGCTACACCGAGACGATCCTCGGCCGCCGCCGCTACCTGCCCGACCTCACCAGCGACAACCGGCAGCGCCGGGAGATGGCCGAGCGGATGGCGCTCAACGCGCCGATCCAGGGCTCGGCCGCGGACATCATCAAGGTCGCGATGCTCGGGGTCGACCGCGGGCTGCGCGAGGCCGGGCTGCGGTCCCGGATGCTGCTGCAGGTGCACGACGAGCTGGTGCTCGAGGTCGCGCCGGGGGAGCGGGAGGCGGTCGAGCGGCTGGTCCGGTCCCAGATGGGCGGGGCCTACCGGCTGTCCGTCGAGCTCGACGTCTCCGTCGGCGTCGGCCGGACCTGGGACGACGCCGGCCACTGACGACGCCGGCCACTGACGACGCCGGCCACTGACGACGCCGGCCACTGACGACGCCGGCCACTGACGACGCCGGCCACTGACGACGCCGGCCACTGACGACGCCGGCCACTGACGACGCCGGCCACTGACGACGCCGGCCACTGACGACGCCGGCCACTGACGACGCCGGCGGTGATCGCGGCTGACGGCGGGCTCACGGAGGCTCTGCGAGACTGCGCGGATGCTCGGAGGGTCGTGGCGGCGGGTCGTGCCGGCAGTCGCGGTGGTGCTGCTGGTGGCGGCGTGCAGCTCGCAGCCGGAGTCGCGCTCGCGCACGGACCAGGTCCGGTCGACCGCGACCGCCGTCCGGTTCACCGGCTGCGACAAGGTCGCGTGCACCGGCACGCTGGCCGGCGCCAAATACCAGATCGAGCTGCCGCGCACGTGGAACGGCACGCTGCTGCTGTTCTCGCACGGCTACCGCAACGCCGAGCCGGCCCCGCCGGACTTCGCCCGGGTGCAGACCGACGCGCAGGACGCGCCGACCCGCGCGGTTGCGCAGGCGCTGCTGGCCAAGGGCTACGCGCTGGCCGGGTCGGCGTACGCGAGCAACGGCTGGGCCGTCGCGGACGGCGTGGCCGCCGGCGAGCAGCTGCACGACTTCTTCGGGCGGAAGGTCGGCCGCCCGGACCGCACGTACGTCTGGGGCGAGTCGCTCGGCGGCCTGATCACCGAGCTGCTGGCCGAGAAGCATCCCGACTGGGTCGCCGGGGCGGCCCCGCTCTGCGGCGTGATCGGCGGCACCAACCTCAACTTCGACCTGGCCATGGACCTGGCGTACGGGGTGAAGACGCTGCTCGACCCGGGCCTGAAGACGCACGGGTACGCCTCGTTCCCGGAGGCGGTGGCGAACTTCCGGCGCGCCGACCGGGCCGTGCTCGCCGCCGCCGGCAGCGCCGCCGGGCTCGGCGCGCTGGCCCTGCTCGCCGCGCTGGTGGACGCGCCGGCGCAGACCGCGAGCTACGACGGCTCGACCCTGCGGTCCCGCGGCGCCGCGCTGGTCGAAGGCATCATCACCGGGCTGGCGTTCGGCACCGCGGTCCGCCAGGAGCTGGAGCAGCGGGTCGGCGGCAACCCGTCCGGCAACACCGGTGCCGACTACGCCGCCCGGGTCTCGCCGGCCGAGCGGGCCCTGCTCGACGCGGTCGCGCCCGGGTCGGCCGCGCGCGACCTGGCGCTGCTGGCGCGCGGCCCGCGGATCTCGCCCGACCGGGGGGCGCGGCAGAGGTTCGCGGCGCTCGGCACGCCGACCGGCGACATCCGGGTGCCGACGCTCACCCTGCACACCGAGGCCGACCCGCTGGTGCTGGTGCAGAACGAGGCCGTGTTCGCCGGCAAGGTCGCGGCCTCGACCACCAAGACCGCGGACCTGGTGCAGCTCTACACGAAGGCGCCGGCGCGCTACGCCAAGCCCGCGCCGTACGGGGCCGGCCACTGCAACTTCACCGCCGACGAGCTGACCGGGACGGTGACCGCGCTCGACGGCTGGGCGCGCGGCGGGGTCTACCCGACGGGCGCAGCGCTGGCCACCGCGTTCGGCTCCGACCCCGGGCTCGACCTCAGCTACCGGCCGGGGCCGTGGCCGGCCGCCACTTCCTGACCAGCGCGGTCCGGGCCGTCCAGGCCAGGCCGAGCGCCGTCGCGGTCAGCGCGGTGGCCAGCGCGGCGCCGACCACCTGGGTCAGCGAGTGGTGGGCGACGGTCGCGACCAGCGCTGCCTCGGTGGCGACCACGGCCCAGACCGCGATCGTCGCGTGCGCCCTGGCCGCGGCCAGCTGCGCGTAGAGCAGCAGCTGGACGATCCCCAGCGCGGAGCCGACCGCGACGAACATCCAGGCCGACCCGGCCAGCCCCTGGTACGCGTCGCCGCCGACGACGGTGACCGCGAGCCCCCCGGCCAGCCGGGTCACTCCGGTCATCAGCAGGCCGAGCCCGGCCAGCACGGCCAGCCCGGTCCAGAGCGCGCGGCCGGGCCGGGGCGAGGCGGCCAGCTGCGGCAGCAGCACCAGCACGACCGCCTGTGGCAGGAAGAAGGCGGCCTTGGCCAGCACCGCGCCCGCCCCGTACAGCCCGGCCTCGGCCGCCGGCAGGTAATGCCGGGCCAACACCGGGTCGAGGTTGGTGAGCAGGTAGAGCCCGGCCAGCGCCTGCCCGGCCACCAGCAGCTCGCCGACCCGCCAGCCGCCCCGGGCCGGCCGCGGCCGGCCGACCAGCAGCCAGGCCACCGCGGAGGAGGCCAGCACGCCGGCCGCGACGCCGGCCAGTGCGCCGGTCACGTCGTCGAGCACGAGAAGCCCGGCCAGGCCGCCGACCACCCGCGCCGCCGCGTACACGATCAGGATCGCGGCGAGGCGGTGGAAGTCCTGCCGACCCTGGGCGATGCCCTGCAGCGCGGCCAGCACGGTGGTCGCGGCGGCCGCGACCGCCACCCACAGCGCCGGCTCCGGGCCGCCGAGCTGGAGGAAGCGGTCCAGCACCGGGGCGGCGAGGATACCGACGACCAGCATGGTGCCCGCGGCGGCCAGACCGAGTCCGACAGCCTCGGTCTCGGCCCTGGTCCGCGCCGGGCCGACCGTGGCCCGGACCACCCGGACGGCGACGACGGCCTGCAGCGCGAGCGCCGGGACCGAGGCCACCAGCGTGACCGCGAGCAGGGCGACGAACACGCCGTACTGCTCGGGGGCGAGCAGCCGGGCCCCGGCCAGGCTCAACCCGTACGACAGGACGTTCGCGACGGTGGTGCCGACCGCCGCGGCGATCCCGCCCGACGTGGCGGTCCGCTCGACCGGCGTGCCGGGCAAGGTCGGGGTGGGCGTGGTCAGTGCGGGCTCCCAAGAAGACGTCGGCGACCGTCCGACTTGGTATCACGGACCGGCTTTCCGGCGCAGGACGACACCGGACGAGTGTCGCGCTCAGGCGTGCCAGGTGGTCAGCCCGCGCCGCTCGAACGCGACATCGGTCACCACGCCGCCCATCCGGGTCAGCGCCTCGGCCAGCCGGTGCCTCCGGGTGAAGTCGCAGTAGAAGAGGATGTATCCGCCGCCGCCGGCCCCGGTGACCTTGCCGCCGAGCGCGCCGGCCCGCATCGCCTCGTCGTACGCCTCCTCGATGAAGTCGGTGGCGATCAGCGGCGACATCCGCTTCTTCTGCTTCCAGGCCTCGCCGAGCAGCGAGCCGAACTCGGACAGCTCCCCGCGCAGCAGCGCCGACTTCATCGCGACCGCGAGCTCCTTCTGCGCCCGCAGCCCCTCGAGCGTCTCCAGCTCGCCGCCGGCCAGCCGGGCCGACTGGTCCTCGATGATCCGGGCCGACTGCCGGGTGGTGCCGGTCCAGCACAGCAGCAGGTTGAGCTGCAGCTCGTCGACCACCGAGTCCTTCACCCGCAGCGGGTTGACGATCACCCGCTCGCCGAACTCGATGAAGTTGAACCCGCCGAACGTGGCCGCGTAGTGGTCCTGGTGCCCGCCGCGGATGCGCAGGTCGACCCGCTCGGCCTGGTACGCCAGCTCGGCCACCTCGTAGTCGGTCAGCGGCAGCCGGTGGTGCTCGCGCAGCAGGCCGACCAGCGCGACCAGCATCGTGCTCGACGAGCCGAGGCCGGAGCCCGGCGGCACGCTGGAGCGCAGCAGCAGGTCGAAGCCGCCGCCATCGCCGGCACGGTCGCCGAGCCGCCGGATCGCGGCCTTGACGAGGTCGAGCCGCCCGTCGAATGACGGCTCGGCCCGGGCGTCGAAGTCCAGCGACGTGCCGAGGTCGAGGGAGTGCACGGAGATCCGCTGGTCCGCCCTCGGCGTCAGCGAGCCGTACGCGTACCGGTCGATGGTCGCGGACAGGACCGCGCCGCCCTCGGTCTCCGGGAACGGGGCCACGTCCGTCCCGCCGCCGGCGAAGCTGAGCCGCAGCGGGGCTCGGGACCGGACGACCACGGAGACTCCCTCTCTCGGCCAGCGCACCCTACCGACCCGATCCGTGCCTGCTCGAGTGGTGTCGTAGGCTCCGGCGCATGTCGGATCAGCGGCCCGTCGGTCGGACGGTCTTCGTGCTCACTCGCGGAGCGCGCGCCTGCCTGCTGCTCGGTCTGTTGTTGCTGCTGTTCGGCGTGTACAAGATCGTTACGCCGATCGACATCCAGAGCCCGCAGGGTCCGATATTCGCCTGCGGGTCAGGGTTGCGGCCGCCGAGCGACCAGTTCCAGAAGAACGTCTGCGGCCGACTCGCCGAGCGCCACCAGGTGCAGGCGGGATTCCTGGCCGGCGGTGCGCTCATCGTCGCGGCCGGCGGACTACTGGTCTTCGGTTCGTCCCGACGGGAGGAGCGGGCTCGGGCCACGACCGAGGACGGCGAGTCCCCGCTCTACCGCGAGTAGCACGCGCGGCAGGAGCCCGCACGGCTGGAGGCGCTCAGCCGGACCGGCCGGCCAACCGCAGCAGTCGCGGGCCCAGCCACCGCCACACCACCGCCGCACCCGCTGCAGTGAAGTGCAGGCCGTCCGAGCGCAGCGCGACACCGTCCCGCGTCGCCGTGTAGCCCTCGGCGCAGAGGAAGCCGTGCATGTCCAGCAGGGTCACCCGGCCCGCTCGGTGGCTGGCGTAGCGGGTCAGCACGCCGTTGAGCCAGCGCACCCGGGACTCGTCGTTGATGATCGGTGGATCCGGGCTCAGCCCGCTGTCAGGGACCCGGTGGCAGCTGACCGTGACGAGCGCGACCGGCCGGCGCCCGGCACCCAGCCGGCGGGTGTCGGAATCGAGAACGCGGACGAGGTGCTGCTCGTACGCAGGGCTGCCGAAGGTGATGATCCGGCCGTCCACGACCTGGTCGAACTGCTCGCCGATGCCCGGGAACAGCACCGCTACATCCGGGTTCACGGTGGTGACGTCGGCCGGCCAGGCGGCGTCCCACGGCCGGCACCTCGAATCCAGCGTCTTCGGCTGGCCGTCGACGGCCAATGGCACCGGGACCAGCCCGCAGCCGAGTTGGGTGCTCCCCGCGACGAAGAGGCCGGGCACGGTCTCGGGCTGGAAGCCCATCCGAAGGCTGTACGGCACGGAGTCGCCGAGCAGGTACGCGGCCACGTCGCCCGCTCGGCGTTGCTGGGCCGCAGCGGGCGCGGCCGGAGCACCGGCCGGCGCGCCGGCTCCGGCCGTGCCCGCGAGCACGAGCGCGACGACGGCGACCAGCGCCCCTGCGACCAGCGGGCGCAGCCGGCGGGCGGGCCAGCGCCGGCCGAGCACGCCGGCCCGGACCGGCCGCTCCACCAGCACGTACGACCCGGCGGCCAGCAGGCCGGTGACGGCGAGTCTGAGCACCAGCAGCGCCGGGCCGGTGGCGCCGACCCGGTCGGGCGTGAGCACGACGTACACCGGCCAGTGCCAGAGGTACAGGCCGTACGAGACCAGGCCGATGCGGCGCAGCGGCTCCCAGGACAGCAGCCGGCCCGTTGTCGAGCGGTCGTCCGCCGCGGCCACCACGACCAGCACGGCGAGTACCGCTACGAGCAGGAAGCCGCCCTGGTAGAGCCATCCCGCGCTGTCCCGGGCGGCGACCAGCACGACGGCGAGCCCGGCCAGTCCGAGCAGTCCGGTCGACTGGCGGCCGGGTAACGGGACGTCGCGCCCGGCCACGGAGAGGTATGCGGCCGGCCGGGTTCCGACCCTGTCCCGCGTCAGCACGGCTGCGAGCGCGCCGACGAGCAGCGCCTCCAGGCGCGTGTCCGTGCCGTAGTACACCCGGGACGGGTCGGCGCCCGGGGTGTACAGCGCGGCTGCCAGCGCCGCCGAGGCGACGGCGCCCAGACCGAGTGCCACGGCGAGCCCGCGCCGGCGCAGCCGGAGGGTGAGTAGCGCCAGTAGTAGCAGCGGGAAGAGCAGATAGAACTGTTCCTCGATACCGAGCGACCACATGTGCCGCAACGGGGACGGCTCGTCATACTGAGCGAAGTACGACCGATCCGCGAACACGAACCGCCAGTTGGCGACGTAGCCGAGAGTAGCCAGCGCGTCTCCGCGCAACGTCTCCCGCTCGGCCGCCGAGGCGAAACCGGCCGCGCCGAGCGAGACGGCCGCCAGCACCAGGAACAGCGCCGGGAGCAGGCGCCGGGCCCGGCGCAGCCAGAAGCGCCGCAGGTCGATCGAGCCCCAGCGCCGCCACTCGGTCACCAGCAACCCGGTGATGAGGAAGCCGCTGAGCACGAAGAAGATGTCGACACCGACGAACCCGCCGCGGGCCCAGCCGACCTGACCGTGATAGAGCAGCACGGCGAGCACCGCGATCGCCCGGACGCCGTCCAGCCCGGGCCGGTAGCGCAACCCCGTCGCCGACGTCACGGCGGCAGCTTAGTCGGCTAGCCTCCGCCCACCCCGACGAACGGAGCTGCAGTGGACACCTCGGCGTTCGCCGCCGCCCTGGACGGAGTCTTCGCCGGCCCGCTGGCCGACGGCCTCCCCGCCGACCCGCGCTTCACCGCGATCACCGCGGACGTCGCCGGTCACTGCACGCCGGCGGAGTTGGCCGTGCTGAACCTGGCGACCCGACGGTTGCCGGAGGGGGAGGCATACCTCGAGGTCGGCACGCTCAAGGGCCGGTCGATGGCCGGCGCCCTGCTGGACGCGCCGGACCGTACGTACGTGGCGGTGGAGAGCTTCCGCGAGTTCGGCATGCTGGCCGAGGCGTCCCGGGCCGAGCTGGCAGCCAACCTGGATCGATATGGCGGTGGGCGCCGGTTGATCCTGCGCGCGGGCGACTGCTTCGCCGTGCTGGCCCGGCCCGGCGCCGTGCCCGAGCCCGTCGGCGTCTACTTCTACGACGGCGCGCACACCGGGCTCGCGCACTACCTCGCCCTCGGTGTGGTCGAACCGCTACTCGCCGACGAGGCGCTGGTGCTGGTGGACGACTCGTCGTACCCGATGGTCGAGGCGGCCACCCGCCGGTACCTGGACCGGCACCCCGGGTGGACTGTGCTGCGCGACGTCCGGGCCGAGGGCGACCACGATCCGCGGTGGGCGAACGGGCTGCTGGTGCTGGCATGGCGACGACCGCCGGGATGGCTGCCCCGGATGGGTGCGGACGTGCGGTGGCGGAGGCTGCTGCAGGTGTACGGGCGCGGGCCGGCCACCTCGGTCGTCTGGCGGGCGCTGAACCGGTTCCCCGGGCTGGTGCCGCTGGCGACCCGCCTGGTGCCGAAGCGGTCCCGTACTGTCCGCCGCGAGGAACCGGCCTAGTCCTGCGGCGGGACCTCGCTCCCGCCGTGGAGGTAGACCCGCTTGAGCGCCGCGGACAGCCGTGGACGGCGCGGCAGCAGCCGCCAAGCCGCGGCCAGCACCGGTTCGTGCAGGTAGAGGTGGGCCGGCCGGCGCCAGGCGAGATCGAGCCGGAAACGGCGGGCGCCGGCCGGGCGGCGCCAGGCGTACACCTTGACGCCGTTGCACCAGCGGGGATCCTCGGGCCGCTGGGCCCGCAGGTCGAACAGCAGCCGGTAGCCGGGGTGCCGGGCCACGTACCGGGTGGTGGATCGCTCCACCTGCGGCCAGGTCGCGTCGTCGATGACCACGAGCGCCTCGTCCGCGAGCACCGGCTCGGCCAGGCCAAGCCCGAGGTGCTGGGCAAGGCGGGAGTGTGCGCCGTCGTAGAAGTAGACGCCGACCGGCCCCGGCACCGCGTCCCGGGTCATCAGCCGGAAGGCGTCGCCGCGCAGCAGCCGGACCTGGTCGGCCACGTCCCAGTCGCGCAGCGCGGCCCGCAGCAGTCGTTCGCTCTCGGCCGGTTCTAGGCCGAACTCACGGAAGTTCTCGATCGCGGTGAATGCGCGGTCCGGGTTGCCCAGAGCGGCTCCGACCACCGACCGGCCCCGGTACGAGCCGACCTCCAGGTAGCTCTCGCCCGTCGGCAGCAGAGAGGCGGCCAGGTTGAGCACGGTGAGCGTGTGCTCGGTCGACATGCCGTCGACGGTCTCCACGATCTTGGCGAAGCGCCGATCCAACGGCGAGTCCGCGTACGGGTCGCCGTCGGCGAAGCAGTCCGGCAGCCGGGCGGCGAACGCGGCGGTGTCCACGCCGGCGGACCCTACCGGGCGCCCTCAGGATCCGAGCGGACCAGGCGAAGGCTCGGCTCTGGGCGCCGGTCCGAGGGCCGCCGCCGGCCCGCCGGTCCACTCCAGGGTGGCGACGACTCCGGCGAAGAGCAGCACCGCGACGGTGCAGACGGCCAGGATCTCGCCGGTGGAAGCGTGCAGCCCCAGCGCTACCACCGTGGCCTCGGCCGCGATGAGCCCCCACAGCATCCGGCTGGGCCGCCGGTCACCGACGGCCACCGCGGCCAGCAGCAGCACCTGGGTCGCCGACCACGCCGTGCCCAGGAGCGCGAAGGCGACGAGCATCCCGGTCGAGACGCCGTAGCTGCTGCCGGTGGCCAGCAGGACGAGCTGACGGCCGAGGACGGCGGCGCCGGCGATACCGATCAGGCCGAGCCCGGTGGTGACCGCGAGCGTCCGCCGCAGCAGCCGACGGCGGCCGTCCACCAACGCCAGCGCCGGGTACGCCGCCAGCACGACGAACTGGGACCCCCACAACACGCCTTTGGCGAACAGCGAGGCCACGCCGTACGTCCCGGAGGCCTCGGGGTCCAGATAGTGCCGGGCGAGCAGCACGTCGGTGTTGGTCAGCACCAGGATCCCGGCGACCGTCGAGCAGGCCCCGACCACCTCGCGGGTCAGGTCGCCGGCTCGGCCGGTGGCCGGCTGCCAGGACCGCGGTCCGGTGAGCGACCAACTGAACCCGGTGCTGAGCGTGGCCGCGGCGGCCAACGTCCACAACGCGCCCGTGATCCCCCAGCCGGCCAGCGCCGTGAGCACCCCGACGGCGAGGCGGCCCAGCGCGGTGGCCACGTACGCCGCGCCGAGCGCGACGAATCGGCGGTGCCCGAGCAACGCGCCCTGGAATGTGCCCGCCAGGGTCAGCGGGACGAGCGAGACCGCCAACGCGAGGACCGGCTGCACACTGTCCAGGTGCAGCCACGGGGTGGCTAGGGGAGCGACCGCGGTGCCGACCACGAGCAGGCCGATCCCGGCCAGTCCGGACAGGCGCAGGGAAGGGCCGTCGTTGCGACCTGCCGGCAGGTCCAGCGCGACGGTCCGGCGAGCCACCACGTACTGGAAGCCGGCGGCGGGGATGGTGCCGATCAGGCCGACACTCAACAGCGCGACCAGTGCCCCGTAGTCCGCGGCCGCGAAGGACCGCGCCAGGATGGCGGTGAACAGGTAACCCAGCACGGTAGCCAGGCCGCTGGTCAGCCCGAGGGTCACACCGCCGGCCAGGCCGCCCGGCCTGCTTCGGGCCGCGTCGTGGGCGCCCACCGCACCTCCGTCCGGCCGGCCTGATCGCACGGCACGCCTGCCGAGGCTACCGATGCCTCCGCCGCCGGCTCGGGCCCGCCGACTCCGGCCGTTGGCGGCGTTGGGTCGGCACCGTCGAGGACGCCGTTTACGCTGTCCGAGCCTTCCGGAAGCGCGACCCTTCGGAAGGGTCGACGAGCGGGTGCGCCCGGCGGAGGTGTCGTGAGCGCGGTGGACGTGGCGGGTCGGCCCGCACAGGCCGGCGGGAACGCTCCGCCGCCCGCCGTCTCCCGCCGCCGGGTCGGCTGGACGCTGATGGTGGCGGCCGGGCTCTGGCTGCTGTTGGCGGCGGTGACCTTCGCCAGCACCGCCGGATCGTTCGCCGCCGACGCCAAGCCGGAGCTCTACTTCGCGCCCTGGCGAACCGCGGCCGCGTACCTGTCGGCCTGGCAGGAGAATCCCCAGCTCGGCTTCCCCAGCTTCAATGTCGGTCTGGTGCCGGTTGCTGTCGCGATCGGACTGATCCAATCGACGGGCATCTCGCCGGCACTGTCGGTACGCGTGCTGCGGTTCCTGCTGGTCGTCGCCGGCGCCTGGGGGGCGGCCAGGCTCTACCGGGCGCTGCGGCCGGTCGCCGAAGACGCGGAGCCCGACGCCGAGGCGGCGGCCGGGCCGCTGGTGGCCGGCACTGCGTTCGTCGCCAACCCGTACGTGGTGGTGGCCGGCGGCACCCAGGCGATCCTGCTGCCCTGGGCGGTGCTGCCGTGGCAGCTACTGTTCCTGGTCCGCGCGCTGCGCCAGCCCGTGGTCGGGCGGGGCTGGCGGGCTCGGGCCGTCCGGTGGAGGTGGCCGGCGGCGTTCGCCTTGGCCTTCGCGGCGGCCAGCGGCATGAACGCCGGTGTCGTCCCGCTGCTGCAACTGGTCGCGGTGCCGGTGGTCGCGCTGGTGGTCCGGCGGTCGGACGGGCTCCGGTGGCGGCCGGTGCTCGCGGTGCTGGGCCGGTGCGCCGTGCTGGTGGCGGCGCTGTCGGCGTACTGGGTCGTACCCTCGGTGCTGGCGCTGCACGCCGGTGCGGTCGTCGTTCAGAACTCGGAGACCCTGGAGGGGATCTTCGGCCCGTCCTCGGCCGCCGAGGTCCTGCGCGGGCTGGGCCTCTGGCCGCTGTACGGCTCCGGCCCGGATGGCCCGTGGGTCCCGCAGTGGACCGGCTACCTCAACGACCCGGTCGTGGTGCTACTCAGCTTCGCGCTGCCGGCGCTGGCCGCCGCGGCGGCGCTGCTGGCCGGAGGCGGCACCGTTCGGCGGCTGGGCCTGCTGCTCGTCGCGGTGGCCGTGCCGGTGATGGTCGGGGTGCACCCGCCCGCCGCGCCGACCGGGTTCGGCCGGGTGCTGCGCTGGACCTTCGACAGCGTGCCCGGAGCCGCGGCGTTCCGGACCACGAACAAGATCGGCTCATTGCTGGTGCTCGGCACCGCCTTGCTGTTGGCGGCCGGCACCACGGCCGCGCTGCGTCGGTGGCGGGACCCGGAGCGCAGGACGCTGCTGGTGGTCGGCCTCGCGGTCGTGCTGGCCGGGGCGACCGTGCCGGCCTGGACCGGTGGTCTCTACACCAGCACCGTCGACCTGCCGAGCTACTGGCGGGCGGCTGCGGCCGACCTCAACCGCGGACCGGCCGACCAGCGGGTCTGGTTCGTGCCCGGCGAGGTGCTCTCGCAGTACCGCTGGTCGCAGTCGCGGCCCGACGACCTGGCTCCGTCGCTGCTGTCCAGGCCGGCGTTGCTGCGCACGGTCATCCCGGTGACCACCCCGCTGGCTGCGAACCTGCTTGCCGCCACCGACGTCCAGCTGCAGGAGGGCTCGCTGCCGCCCGGTGCACTGTCCGCAACGGCGCGCTACCTCGGTGTCGGCGACCTGCTCGTGCGCAACGACACGGTCTGGGAGAACGTCGGCGGCGGCCGCCCGCAAGTCCTGCAGGACCAGGTGAAGGAGGACAGGGGGCTGCTGCCGAAGGGGAACTACGGTTCACCCGGGGAGAACACCGTCTCCCCGGTCTACCCCTCGCTGTCGTTCGCCGAGGCGTCGCTGCCACCGCTGCAGCATTACGCCGTCGCCGACGCTGCGCCGGTAGTACGAGCCGAGCCGGTTGCCGGGACCGTGCTGGTGGACGGCGATGGCTTCGCCGTCGCGCCACTGGTCGGTGCCGGGCTCCTGGACGGCCGGCGGCCGTTCCGCTATCTCGGCGATCTGAACAGCTCCGGCCTGGCCGCCATGCTCCGCCGCGACGAGGTGGGGCGGGTCGTGCTCACCGACACGAACCGGCGCCGCAGCACCGCGGCCGGCCGCCTCGGCGGCAGCCAGGGACCATTGCTGCCCGCCGGCAGCGACCCCGGCGGCAGCCGAACGCTGTTCGACGCTGACCGGCAGACCGTGCTGGAGGTGGCCGGCGGGTCCGTCAGCGCGACCGATGTCGGTTCGGTGTTCGGCCCGGTCGCTGCCGGGGCTCCGGAGAACGCCGTGGACGGAGACCCGAACACCGGGTGGCTGTTCGGGGACTTCGGGCGCGCGGTCGGCCAGTCGATCACCGTACGGTTCGACCAGCCCCGGCTGGTGCCACGGGTGACTGTCCGCGTCCGTACGGCGGACGCGCAGCGGATCTCCAAGGTCCGGATCGAGACCGGCGGGGTGAGCGCAGACAGGGCGGTCGACGGGTCCGGCGCGGCGGTGCTGGCGTTGCCCCGGCGGACGGTCGCGGACTCGGTGAAGGTCACGGTGCTCGGTGTCAGCGGCACCGGCTTCAATCTCGTCGGAGTGCAGGAGGTGCAGATTCCCGGCGTGCGGTTGGCCCGGATCGCCCGCACCCCTCGGACGGTGGAGGATCTGGTCGCCGGGCTCGACCCGGTCGGGCTCGCCGCACTGCGCCGGACGCCGTTCGACGTGGTGCTGACTCGCGTCCGCGGCACCGCCTCCGCGACGGACGACGAGGAGGCCGGGCTGGACCGCGATCTGGCCACCCCGGTCGCCCGGCGATATCGGGCGACCGCCGTCATCCGCGTCGGCCCGCGGCTGTCCGAGCGGGATCTCGACCTGCTCGCCGGAGCGTACGGGCCGGTACGAGCCAGTTCGACCTCGCGCGCATTCGGACTGCCGACCGTCCGAGCCTCGCAGGCGGTGGACGGACGGACCGATACGGCGTGGGCGCCGGGCGGCCCGATCATCGGGCAGTCGCTGACCGTCGGCGCACCGCCCCGCCGGGTCGACTCGGTCGGCCTGACGCTGACTGGTGCGGGCGGGACCGAGTCGCGGGACCGGATCACCAGGGTCCGGATCAACCTCGACGGCGGACCCGGCATCGACGCCGATGTGGGTCCGAGGACGACCCGGATCCCGGTGCCCCCCCAGGTCGCCTCGACCGTACGGATCACCGTGCTGGACACCCTGACCGGCAACCCGACCGGCGCTGTGCGCATCGCCGAGGTCGGCTTCGGCGGCGCCCGGGTGCCGTTCTCCGCCGATCGCTCGGCGCGAGCGTGCGTACCGGTGGCCACCCTGGACGGCGCGCCCGTGCTGATGCGCCCGCAGCGTCCGATCCTGTCCGTGGACCCGGCGCCATGGGTCGGCTGCAGCCCGCTGCAGGTCAGCGCCGGGCGGCACCGGCTGCGCCCGGTGCCCGGCTGGACCGCCGACGAGGTGGTGTTGCGCGACGCGCTGCGCGCCGTCGCCGCTCCCGCGGTGCCTGCGGTCCGAGTCCAGGAGGGGCGCGGGCCGGGGCTCACCGCCCACGTGACCGCCGCGCGCGAGCCGTATTTCCTGGTCACCGGGCAGGCCTTCGACGCGCGCTGGCGGGCCACCCTGGATGGCCGCGACCTCGGGGCACCGGTCGCGCTGGACGGGTACGCGGCCGGCTGGCGGATCGACGCGCCCGGAGACCACACCATCTCGGTTCGGTACACGGGCCAGACCGGGACCGATGCCGCGGTGGTGGGGTCGGGGGTGGTGGCGCTCGGCAGCGCGCTGCTGGTCGCCCTGGTCCGGCCGGGGCCCCCGGCTCCGCCCGCCGGTCGGAGCGACCCTCAGTCCGGCGGGAGGCCGAGTCCAGGCGACCCGATCGCGACGGGATCGCGGTGGCGCCGGCGGTGGCACCAGGTCCGGCGCCGGGGCGGGCCACCGGGCCGCCGGTCGGGCGCGCGGCCGTGGTGGCGCGGGGGGCGCCGGGGCCCGGACGGGTGGCGACTCGGCCGACGACCCCCGACGGTGCCAGCGGTCCTGCGCTTGCTGCTCGGCTGGGCCGCGGTGGCAGTGCTGGCCTGGATGCTGGGCGGGGTCTGGCTGGCCGCTCCGGCGGCGTTGTTGGCCGGATGGCACCTGGTTCGCCCACCCTCGCCGCGGCGGCTCGTCGCCGCCGCGGTCGTCGTCCTCGCCGCCGTGCCCGTCGTCTGGTTGATCCTGCGGCCGGACACCGGCGGCCGGATCACGGCCCGGATCGTGCTGGACGATCCGTGGCCGGGTCGGCTGGCGGCGTTCGGCCTCCTGCTCCTGGTGCTCGGCGTACTCCGGGCCGACCGGGCGGCGCCGACTGATCAGGGTTGCCGGTGAGCACCCCGGCCAGCACCGCCGTCGTCGTACCGACCCGCGACTCGATGCGGACGCTCGGGGCCTGCCTGCACTCGATCCGCGCCCAGGACGTGCCGGTCCAGCTGATCGTGGTCGACAACGACAGCACCGACGGCACGTACGAGCTGGCCCGCGAGCTGGCCGACACCGCGGTCCGCGGCGGACCCGAGCGCAGCGCCCAGCGCAACACCGGCGTCCGGCTCGCCACCGCGGACTGGATCCTGTGGATCGACGCGGACATGGTGCTGCCGCCGGAGACCGTCTCGGCCGCCCTCGCCACAGCGAGACAGACCGGTGCCGACGCGGTCGCCGTGCCGGAGATCAGCGTCGGCGCGGGCTTCTGGACCTCCTGCCGGGCGCTGGAACGGTCCTGCTACGTCGACGATCCCGGCCTGCACAACCCGCGGCTGCTGCGGCGGGACCTGCTGCTCGGCGACGGGATCTTCGACCCGGCGATGGCCGGGCCGGAGGACACGGACCTGCGGCTGCGGCTGCGGTCGGCCGGCACCCGGACCGCGCTGTGCCCGGACGTGTTGATCGTGCACGACGAGGGGCGGCTGACGCTGCAGTCGATCCTGGCCAAGCGCGTCTACTACGGGCGCAGCCTGCCGGCGTTCGCGGCGAAGAATCCCGGAGCGCTCGCCGGCCAGGGCGCCGGCGCCGCCCGTGCGCTGCTCCGGCACCGCCGCCGGCTGGCCCGCCACCCCGTCCGCGCCGCCGGCCTGCTGGTCATGCGCGCGGCCGAGGCCGGCGCGTACGCCGTCGGCTACCACCAGGGCCGCCGCCGATGACCCGCCGGCTGCTGTGGGTGTCGCTGGCGGACCAGCGGGCCGGGCGGGAGCAGCGGTGGCTGTCGCTGCTGCCGGGCACCCGGCTCACCGCGCTGGCCGCGGAACCGCCGCTGCCGCCGGCCGGCTGGGTCCGGGCCACGTACCGCCGGCCGGTGCGCCGGTTCGTCGAGGCCGGCGCGCTGGCCCGGGTGCGCGAGCTGGCCGCCCTGCCCCCCGCGTACGACTGGGTCGGCTCGCTCGAGCTGTGCTCGCTGGTCACCGGCCAGGCCGCCGGGTACGCCCGCCGGCACCGGTTGCGCCAGCTGGTGGTCACCTGGGAGAACGACCCGCGCCAGCCGCTGTACGCGCTGCCGCCGTACCGGGCCGCGGTGCGGCGGTCCCTCGAGGGCGCCGACCTGTTCCTCTGCCTGGTCGGCGCGGCGGCCGACCACCTGCGGGTGCTCGGCGTCGAGGAGGACCGGATCCGGGTGGTGCTGCCCGGCATCGACACCGGCCTGTTCCGGCCCGCGCCGGCGCCGGTCGCCGGACCGGTGCTGGCGTTCGTCTCGCCGGTCGCCGCGAACAAGGGCATCGACCGGGTGCTGGCCGCGTTCGCGCTGGTCCGGGCCAAGGTGCCGGAGGCCCGGCTGCTCGTGCTCGGGGACGGCCCGCTGGTGCCGGCCGTGCGCGGGCCGGGCGTCGAGTACCTCGGCCGCGGCGACGCCGCCCGGGTCGCCGCCGTGCTGCGGTCCGCCGCCGTGTTCGTCACCGCGCCCCGGTCGACCTGGAAGTGGTCCGAGCAGTTCGGGCTGGCGTACCTGGAGGCGATGGCCTGCGGGCTGCCGGTCGTCACGACGGCCTGCGGGACCAACGACGAGATCGTCGTGCCGCCGAACGAGCGGGTGGTCGACGACGCCGGTGCGCTGGCCGAGGCGCTGCTCGGGCTGCTCGCCGATCCGGCCCGGCGGGCCGCGGTCGGCGCGTACAACCGGCGGTACGTCGAGGAGCACCACGAGCTGAGCGTGCAGTGTGCGCGGATGGAGGCCGCGCTAGCCGAGGTCGAGCGGCGGTGAGGCGCGGGCCGCTCGGTGCGGCGGTCGGGCTCGCGGTCGGCCTGCTCGTGCTGGCCCCGGTGCTCGGCCGCGGCGTGGTCCTCTCGTACGACATGGTGTTCGTGCCGGACCCGCCGATCACCGGGGCGGTGCTCGGCACGGACGGGTCGGTGCCGCGGGCGGTGCCGACCGAGCTGCTCGCCGACCTGCTCGCCCGGGTGCTGCCGGTCGCGCTGGTGCAGCAGGGACTGCTGCTGGCGGTGTTCGTGCTCGCCGGCGCCGGGGCCGCGCGGCTGGTGCCCGGACGGGCCGGCGCGGCGGCCGCCGCGCTCGCGTACGCCTGGACCCCGTACGTGGCCGAGCGGCTGCTGATCGGGCACTGGCCCTTCCTGCTCGGGTACGGCCTGCTGCCGTGGGTGGTGGGTGCCGCGCTCGCCGCCCGGCGCGGCGGGTCGCTGCGGCCGCTGCTGCTGTGGCTGGCCGCCGCCGCGGCCGCCGGCTCGAGCTCGGCGCTGATCGCCACGGCCACGGCGCTGTGCGTGCTCGGCGCCCGCCCGGCGGCGCGGTCCGCCGGGGTGGTGGGTTTCGCGGCCGTGGTGAACCTGCCGTGGATCGTGCCGGCCGTCCTGCGCCCGGGCGGGGTGCCGGCGGACCCGGCCGGCGTCGCCGCGTTCGCCGCCCGCGCCGACACGCCGCTCGGGCTGGCCGGCAGCCTGCTCACCCTCGGCGGGATCTGGAACCCGGCCACCGTCCCGGCCGCGCGGGACTCGGCGCTGGCCGTGCTCGCCCTGGCCGGCGTACTGGCCGCGCTCGTGCTCGGGTTGCGGCCGGTGCTGTCGGCCAGCCGCGGGCTGGTCGCCGCCGGCGCGGGCGGGTTGGTGCTCGCCGCCGCGGGTGCGGTGCCGGGCGCCGGTGCGGTGCTGCGGGCCGTCGTCGTGCACGTGCCGGGCGGCGGCCTGCTGCGGGACGGGCAGAAGCTGCTGGCGCCGGCCGCGCTGGTGGTCGCCCTCGCCGCCGGGTACGCGGTCGACCGGCTCGCCCGGGCGCCGCGGACAGCGCCGTGGGCGGTGCTGCTCGCCGCCCTGCCGGTGCTCGCGCTGCCGACGCTGGCCTGGGGGGTCGGCGGCCGGCTGGCCGCCACCGGCTACCCGGCCGACTGGCCGGGGCTGCGGGCCGCGGTCGCGCAGGCGCCGCCCGGCCCGGTCGCCGTGCTGCCCTGGGGGACGTACCGGCGGCTGGACTGGGCCGGCGACCGGGTCGTGCTCGACCCGCTGCCCCGGCTGCTGGACCGGCGCACGCTCGCCGACGACGCGCTGCCGCTGTCGACGGTGACCGTCCACGGCGAGGACCCCCGGGCGGCCCGGGTCAGCGCCGGGCTGGCCGCCGGCGAGCGGTTGCCGGACCTGCTGCGCGCCGCCGGCGCCCGGTACGCGGCGGTGCACCGGACCCAGCCCGGCTCGGCCGCGACCGAGCGGGCGCTGGCCGGGCTGCCGGTGCGCTACACCAGCCGGGACCTGCTGCTGGTGGAGCTGCCGGGGCCGGTCGCGCCGGCGCCGGCGGACCGGCGGTGGATCGCCGCGGTCGGGCTCGGCGCGGCCGGTATCGGCACGGGCGCGGTGATCGTCCGCGGAAGGCCCCGACTGCTACGCTCGCGCACACCCGACGACTGAACCGGAGCGTGACGCAGGTGCTCAGCGACGAGCGGCGGACCGGTCCCTCGGACCGCGGCGCCATCCTCATCTCGACCGTGGTGGCGGCCGTGGTCGGCGGCCTGCTCGCGGTCGGCGCCTCGCTGGTGCTGGTCTCCTCCGCCGACAACACCGATGCCCCACCCGTCAACAAGCCCCTCATCACCTACGACCAGAAGTAGGCGAGGACCCGCCCGGCTCAGCCGGCGGCTTCGACGGAGGGATGGGCGGCGGGGTCGGACAGCCGCCGCGGCATGGCGGCGACCGGCGCGCGGGCCGGCAGGCCGGTCAGCACGCGCAGCTCGGCCTCCACGGCCGCCGCGGTCGCCGGCCAGCTGAAGCCGGCCGCGTGCGTGCGGGCCGCCCGGCCCATCGACTCGCGCCGGGACGGCTCGGTGAGCAGCCGGCGCAGCGCGGCGGCGAACTCCGGCACGTCGTCGACGAGCAGCCCGGTCTCGCCGTCCAGCACCGACTCGGTCGGTCCGCCGGCCGACCGGAACGCGACCGTCGGCGTGCCGTGCGCCGCGCTCTCCACCACCGCGAGGCTCCAGCCCTCCTTCACCGAGGGCAGTGCGTGCACCCAGGCCGCGGCGAGCAGCCGGTGCTTGGTCACGTCGTCCACGAAGCCGGTGAACGTCACCGCGTCGGCGATGCCGAGCCGCGCCGCGTACGCGCGCAGCTGCGGCTCCCAGTACCCGTGACCGACCACGGTGAGCGTCGCCCCGGGCAGCGCGGCGACCGCGTCCATCGCCAGCTCGACCCGCTTGTGCGGCACCAGCCGGCCGAGCACGACCACGCTCGGCTGCGGGCTGCGCGGCCACGCCGCCGCGTCGACCGGCAGCACCGGCGCGTCGAGCCCGGAGTAGACGACCGCGACCCGGTCCGCGGGCACCCCGACCGCGACCAGGTCGGCCCGGGTCGCCGCGGAGACCGTGAGGTAGCGGCAGCGCCGGTAGACCCGCGGCGCCAGCCGCGACTCCAGCCACCAGCCGACCCGGCCCAGCCTCCGGCCGAACACCGCGGTCCACTGCTCCCGGTGCAGGTGGTGGGTCACGTTGACGACGAGCGCCCGGGTGAACAGCGGCGCCCAGAACGGCATCCCGTTCTGCACGTCCAGCACCACGTCGTACGCGCGCGGCCGGCGGGCCAGGGCCAGCGCCGCCCGCGGGTAGACGGTGAACCGGCCGCCGCGCCGCACGTACGCCACCCCGTCGATGGTCTCGTCCGCCACCGCGCCCGGATAGCGGGCGCACCGCACGGTGACGTCGTGCCCGAGCGCTGCCAGCCCGCTGGCCACCCGCTCACAGAAGCTCTCGGCCCCGCCGCCCTCGGGATGCCCCGAATCGCGCCAGTTCAGGAGCAACACGCGCAGCCGGTCCCGCATCAGCGTCGACGCCCCTTTCCGGTAGGAGCGGCAGCGTAGTCGATCGCGGCGCATCCTGTTACCCACCGGTACGGTCTGCGGCATGTCGCGGCAGTGCGAGGTGTGCGGCGCCGCCCTGCGGGACTGGCGCCTGCGGGGCGGCGGAGTGCTGTACCGCTGCCCGGACTGCGGCCATGCCGAGCGTGACCTGACGGCGTGCCCGGCCGGCGCCCGGGACGTTGCGTACGGCGGCGACCCGAGTCTGGACGTCGTACGGCTGCGGCTGACCGAGCGGCGGCTGCGGGCGCTGGTCCCGGACGGCCGATCGGTCTTCGAGATCGGGTACGGCTCGGGCGCGCTGCTGCGCCGCTTCCTCGACAACGGATGGTCGGTGGCCGGCGTGGACTCCGGCCAGCTCGAGCTCGGCGTCGACGCCGAGGTCGCCCGGCGGGGCCGGCTCGACCGGGGCGAGCTCGAGGGGATCGCCGGCCCGGGCGGGCACGACCTGGTCGTCGGCGTGCACGTGCTCGAGCACCTGCGCGACCCGGCCGCCGGCCTGGCCGCCGCGCACCGGCTGCTGCGCCCGGGCGGCACGCTCGCGCTGGTCACGCCGACCGCCGACTCGGCCGGGCCGGACTGGTTCGGGTCGGCCTGGTGGCTGCTGGAGGACCCGACCCACCTGCGGTTCTTCTCACCCGAGTCCGCCCGGCGCGCGCTGGCCCGGGCCGGCTTCACCGGCGTGCGGGTGCGCCGGCTGCTGCTCGACACCCTGTCGATGGAGGTGGCCAGCCTGCGCCGGGCGGCCGCCCGCCGGCCCCGGCCGCGCGGGGTGCTGGCCGAGCGCGGGACGGTCCTCGGCGCGCTGGTCGCGGCGCCGGCCGCGGTGGCCGGGCGGGTCGCACTGCCCCGGCTGCGGCCCTCGATCGAGCTGGTGGCTCACCGGCCCGGGTGAGACCGGGGCTCTGTCGCCCAAACCGTCCGGAATGACGTCTAGGTTTGCACCGTGCACCTTTCCCGGGGGGCCGGTGCCGTCCTTCCGTCGATGCCTGCTGCCCGCACGGGCACCGCAGGTCTCCGGCGGTCGGCCGGCCTACTCCGGGCGTTCCGGGTCGAGCAGACCGACCCGGCGAGGTTCTACGGGTTGCTCGCCCGGGACTCCGTACGGATGGTCGGCGAGCACGGCTCACTGGCCGGCCGTACGGTGCTCGACGTGGGCGCGGGGCCGGCGCAGTTCGCCGCGGCGTTCCGGGCGGCCGGCGCGCGGTACGTGGCGCTCGACGCGGACCCGGCCGAGCTGGCCACCCGGCCCGCGGTCGCCGGCCGGGGCGAGCGGCTGCCGGTGGCCGACCGGTCGGTCGACGTCTGCTTCTCCTCGAACGTGGTCGAGCACGTGCCGGCGCCGTGGCGGTTCGCCGACGAGCTGGTCCGGGTCACCCGGCCGGGCGGTCTGGTCGTCGTCGCGTACACGAACTGGCTGTCGCCGTGGGGCGGGCACGAGACCTCGCCCTGGCACTACCTCGGTGGCTACCCGGCGGCCGAGCGGTACGGGCGCCGCTACGGCCACCCGCCGAAGAACCGGTACGGCGCCGGCCTCTGGCCGGTCTCGGTCGCCGCCGGGCTGCGCTGGGCCCGCGGCCGCCCGGACGCCGACCTGCTCGACGCCCGGCCCCGCTACCTGCCGGCGTACGCGCGCGGCCTGCTGCGGGTGCCGGGGCTGCGCGAGGTCGCCACCTGGAACCTCTGGCTCGTGCTGCGCCGCCGATGACGGACACCCTGGCGGGCCCGGCGCCCAGCCTGATCCGGCGGCTGCACGTCGCGACCGCCGCCGTGGCCCTCGTCGCGCTCGCGTTCAGCCAGGCCCCGGGCCGGCTGGTCGGCGACACCAAGTCCGACCTCGTGCTCGACCCGGGCGGGTTCCTGCGCCGCGCCGTCCAGGCCTGGAACCCGGCGCAGGGCTTCGGGGTGGTCGCCAACCAGTCCTACGGCTACCTGTGGCCGATGGGTCCGTTCTTCTGGCTCGGCCACGCGCTCGGGGTGCCCGGCTGGGTGGTGCAGCGGGGCTGGTGGGCGCTGATCCTGGTCGTCGGCTTCGCCGGCGCGCTCAAGCTGGCCGGCGCGCTCGGGATCGGCACCCCGACGACCCGGCTGGTGGCCGCCCTCGCGTACGCGCTCAGCCCGCGGGTGCTGTCCGTGCTCGGCACGATCTCGGTCGAGGCCTGGCCGGCCGCGGTGCTGCCGTGGATCGTGCTGCCGCTGGTCCGCGGCGCCGCCGGCCAGCTCAGCCCGCGCCGGGCCGCGGCCTGGTCCGGGCTCGCCGTGCTCTGCCTCGGCGGGGTCAACGCGACCGCGTCCGCCGCGGTCCTGCCGCTGCCGCTGCTGTACCTGGTCACCCGGCCGGCCGGGGTGCGTCTTCGGCTGCTGGCCTGGTGGGCGCCGGTCACCGCCCTGGCCGTGGCCTGGTGGGCCATGCCGCTGCTGGTGCTGGGCCGGTACGGCTACAACTTCCTCGACCTCATCGAGACCTCGAAGATCACCACGTCGGTCACCGGGCTCGCCGACACGCTGCGCGGCAGCGACCACTGGCTCGGGTACCTCGTGCTCGACGCCCGTCCGGTGTGGACGGCCGGCTGGGACCTGGCCACCCGGCCGGGGCTGGTCGTGGTCACCACGCTGATCGCCGCGGTCGGCGTGGCCGGGCTGCTGCTGCCGGGCCTGCCGGACCGGCGCTGGCTGCTCGGCGGCGTCCTGCTCGGCACGGTGCTGGTCGCCGCGGCGCACACCGGCGTGCTCACCGGGCCGTTCGCCGGGACCCTGCAGTCGGCGCTGGACGGCTCGCTGGCGCCGCTGCGCAACGTGCACAAGGCCGACCCGGTGCTCCGGTTGCCGCTGGCACTCGGCCTGGCCCACCTCCTCGCCGTCGCCGGCCGGGCCGCCGCCGCCCAGGCCCCTGGCCGGACCGCCCTCCCGGCCGCCGGCGGCACTGCCGGCCGGGCCGCCGTCCCGCCCGCCGTCCCGCCCGCCGTCCCGGCCGCCGTCCCGGCCGCGGGTGGGGCGGCCGGCGGGGGCGCCGGCGAGAGCGGCCGGGCGGCTGTCCCGACCCCCGGCCGGACCGTCGCCGGGCAGCTGGCCGCCGTCGCGGCCGGGCCGGTCGTCGCGGCGCTCGTGCTGGCGACGCTGCTGCCGGCGTGGGACAGCGGGCTCGCGCCGAAGGGCGCGTACCCGGCCACCCCCACCTACTGGCAGCAGGCCGCCGGCTGGCTCGACGCGCACGCCGACGGGCGGCGCACGCTGCTCCTGCCGTCCGCGAACGCGCCGGTCTACCGGTGGGGCACGCCGCGGGACGAGCCGCTGCAGGCGCTGGCGTCGGCGCCCTGGGCGGTGCGCAACGGCGCCCCGCTCGGCGCGCCCGGCAGCACCCGGCTGCTCGACGGCCTGGACGCCCGGCTGGCCACCGGCGAGCCCTCGCCCGCGTACGCCGAGGTGCTGGCCCGGGCCGGGATCCGGTTCGTGCTGCTGCGCAACGACCTCGACCCGGACCGGTCGGGGGCCCTGCGGCCGGCGGTGGTCCGGGCCGCGCTGGCCGGCTCGCCCGGGCTGGCCGAGGTGGCCGGGTTCGGGCCGGACCAGCCGCCGGCGTTCCGGTCCGGCGACCGGCCGGTCGGGTCGACGGCCGCCGACCCGCCGGCGCTCGAGGTGTTCGCGGTGGCCGGTGCCGAGCGGGTCACCGCGTACCCGGACGACGGCGCGGTGGCGCTGTCCGGCGGCCCCGAGGGGGTGCTCTCGCTGGCCGACGCCGGGCTGCTCGCCGGCCGGGCGGTGATGGGCACGGTCGACGCGGCGGCCGCCGACGCCGCCGACGAGGACGAGGAGGAGGACCAGCCGGACGCGCCGAGCACACTGGCCGAGGCCGGCACCGGCTCGGACATGGACGCGGTCGTGCTGACCGACACCCAGCGGCGGCGGGCGTACAACCCCGGCGGCGACCCGGGCCGGCGCTACTCGGCCACGCTGAGCGCCGGCGACGCCCTGCCCCGCCCGGACATCGGCCCGTACGACACGGCCGAGCAGGCCGTCTCGGTGCTCGAGGGCGCCTCCGGCGTGACCGCGTCGAGCAGCGCGGACGACCCGTTCGCGACCGACCCGGACGGCGCCGGCTACCTCGGCCCGGACCACCGCCCGGCGGCCGCGGTGGACGGCGACGAGCAGACGGCCTGGGTGTCCGCGTCCGGCACCGTCGGGCAGTACCTCGACCTGTCCCTGCTGCGGCCGATGCGGCCCCGCGAGGTCACCGTCGACCTGCTCACCGACCCGGCGCTCGGCCCGGCGGTGACCAGCGTGGCCGTGACGACCGACGCCGGCACCGCGTCCGCCCCGGTCCACCAGGGGCAGGCGACCGTGCCGCTGCGGCGGGGGGCGACCTCGCACCTGCGGGTCACGATCACCGGCGTGGCCGGCGACCCGGGCTCGGGCGTGATCGGCATCCGCGAGCTGACCGTGCCCCGGCTGCGGGTGACCGAGGCGATCGCGCTGCCGCCGACCGAGGACGCCACCGGCGGGCCGTGGACCGTGCTGGCCGAGCGCCCGGACGGCCGGCGTGGCGACTGCCTGCGCGGCGCCGACGGCTGGACCTGCGTGCCCGGGCTGGCCGACTCGGGCGAGGAGAGCGGGTCGCTGGAGCGCCGGTTCGAGGCACCGGCCGGCGAGGTCGCCGTGGCCGGCACGGTCCGGCCGCGGCCCGGCCCCGGGCTGGACCGGCTGCTGGACGAGACGCTCGGCTACCGCAGCGACGGCACCTCCCGGATCACCGCCGACCCGGCCGCCCGGCCCGGGGCCGCCTACGACGGCGACCCGGCCACGGCCTGGCTGCCGGCCGCCGGCGACCAGGCGCCCCGCCTCACGCTCGCACTCGGCCGCGTGGCCACGATCAGCGGGCTCACCGGCGCCGACTGGTCCGGCGTGGCCGGGGTGGACCTGACCACCCGTACGGGCGAGCGGCGAACGCTAACCGGAGCGGGGTCGTTCCGGCCGGTCCGGACCGACGAGGTCACGCTGACCTTCCGGCGCACGGTCGACGCGAGCGGCGCGGTGGTGCCGATGGCGGTGCGCGGGCTCGACCTCACCGGCGCGCCGGCCCGCGCCACCGCCCCGGTCCGGGTCGACTGCGGCGCCGCCCCGTCCGTGCAGCTGGACGGCCGGGCCCGCAGCCTCGCGGTCACCGCCCCGGTCTCGGACCTGCTCACGCTGGCCCCGGTGCGGGCCACCCGGTGCGGGCCGGCGATCGAGGTCGCCGGCGGCTCGCACCGGATGTCCTCGATCGCGACCGGGGCGCTGGAGGTCGCGACCGCCGAGCTGTCCAGCGGGCGGCCGTCGACGGCACCGCCGGCCCGCGCGGTCCGCACCCTCTCCTGGTCGGACCAGGAGAGGGTGGTCGAGGTCGGCGGTGGCGGGAAGGGCTACCTCGCGCTGCCGGAGGGGTTCAACGACGGCTGGCGGGCGACCGCGTACGGGCGGACGCTCACGCCGGTCCGCCTGGACGGCTGGCAGCAGGGCTGGAAGCTGCCGCGGGGCCGGGCGGCCGAGGTCACGCTGACCTTCGGCCCCGGCCGGGTGCAGCACGGCCTGCTGCTCGGCGGGCTGGGCGCCGCGCTGCTGGTGCTGGTGCTCGCGCTGGTCCCGGCGCGCCGGCGGTCCCGGCTGCGGCCCGATCCGCTGCCGCCGGCGCCGGGGCGGTGGTGGCGGGCGGCCCCGGTGGCCGCCGCCGGCGGGCTGCTGATCGGCCCGGTCGGGCTGGTCTCGGCCGCGGCGGCGCTGGCGCTACCGCGGCGCTGGTGGGCCGCCGGCGCGGGCGGCGCGCTCGCGGTCGCCGGCGTGCTGCTCGCCGCCGGCCCGGACGCCCGCTGGGTCCAGGCCGCCGGCCAGGCGCTGTCCGCCGCCGCGCTCTGCGTGCTCACCGCCGCGCTGGTGGACTGGGTCCCGCCGGGCCGGCCGCTGGGCCGGCCGCAGGGCCAGTCGCTGGGCCAGTCGCAGGGCCGGCCGCTCGACGAGCGCCCAGGACAGCCCGCCGAGGACCACCGCGCCGAGCACGGTGAGCACGGCGACCGGGACCGTGCGCCCGCTGAAGTCGGCCCAGCCGGTCAGCCGGTAGACCGCGTCGAGCACGACCAGGTGCCACAGGAAGATCCCGTACGACCAGCGGCCGAGCAGCCGTAGCGGCGGCGAGCCGAGCAGGCCCGGCCGCGGCCCGAGCGCGGCCGGCACCAGCAGCAGCCCGGCGACCAGCGCGTACCCGGCCTCCTTGAGCACGGCCGCGCCGCCCGGCAGCGGGGCCAGCGTGAGCGGCCCGGCCACCGGCGTGGCCAGCAGGAACAGCAGCGCGCCGGCGGCCGCCCAGCAGGTGCCCGGGGCCGCGGCCAGCTGGGCCAGCCAGCCGGGCACGCCGCGGCGGGCCAGGGCCGCGACCGCCATGCCGACCGCGAACCAGTCGAGATGCCCGGGCAGCCACAGCAGCATCCGGTCGGGCAGGTCGAACAGGTGCACCGCGGCGATCCAGCCGTACGTGACCAGCCCGCAGCCGGCCAGCACCGGCCACTCCCACCGCCGGGCCAGCCACACCAGCCCGGGCAGCACCGCGTAGAACGCCACCTCGACCACCAGCGACCAGGTCTGGGTCAGCGGGCCGGCCAGCGGCTCGGTCCCGTACCCCTGCCCGAGCCACCAGTACGCCGCGGGCACGGACCCGGTCACGCTGACCGCCGCGAGCAGCAGCCAGTACGCCGGCAGGATCCGGGCCGCCCGGCGCAGCGCGTACCGGCGCAGCGGCTGGGCGGCCGGGTAGAGCAGGAATCCGGACAGCACGAAGAACACCGCGACCCCGGCGTCGAACCGGGCCAGCACCGCACCGCCGGCCCCGGCCTGGGTCTGCCCGGTCCGGAAGGCGACGTGCGTGAGCAACACGGCGCCGGCGGCCACCGCGCGCAGGCCGTCCAGCGCCGGGATCGGCCGCCGCCCGCTCATCCGGACACCGTACGGGCCGTCCAGGTCACGATGCGATTACGACGGTAGGGGACGGCCGTGGTCGGATGTCCCGTTCTTCCGACACTCGCTGGTAACCTCCGCCACCTGATCATGGCGATCAGCGGGTCTGGGGCGATGAGGGGAAATGCCATGCGGCGGTTTCTGGGCCCGGTGCTGCTCGGGGTCGGAGTCTTCCTGCTCGTGCTGGCCGGGCTGCTGAAGTTCTACGTCGCCGACCGGGTCATCGTCACCCCGATCGACCAGTACGCGCAGACCACGTCGCTGGGGCCCGGCTCCTTCCTCGACCCGGCCACGCTGCAGGTGCGCTCGGCCGACCTGGTCGCGGTGCGCACGCTCAAGGGCGACGTCGCGGCCAGCAACAAGGACACCGCGGTCTGGGACGTGTCGGTGGTGCTGTCCACCGGCGACGGCCAGTTCGTCCGGGCCACGGTCGACCGGGTCGCCACCGACCGGCGGACAGGCGAGGCGGTCAACTGTTGCGGCGAGGCGGTCGACTCGGTGCCGACCCGGCACCGCGGCGTGTCGTACAAGTTCCCGTTCGGGACCGAGAAGCGCGACTACCAGTTCTGGGACGCGAACGCGAAGACGGCGGCCACCGCGCGGTACGTCTCCGAAGAAACCGTGCAGGGCCTGACGACGTACAAGTTCGTCGAGGAGGTCCCGGCCACCCAGATCCAGACCCAGGAGGTGCCGGGCTCGCTGGTGGGGGAGAGCGCGCCGAGCGTGCAGGCGCCGGTCTACTACACCGACAGCCGCACGGTCTGGGTCGAGCCGAAGACCGGCGTGATCGTCAAGGGCAGCGAGCAGAACAAGACCACGCTGCGGGACAGCGCCGGGCAGGACCGGACCGTCGTCCTGGAGTACGACCTCACTTTCGACGCCGCGTCCCAGCGCAGCCAGGCCCAGCTGGCCAAGGACAACATCGGCAAGATCGACCTGGTCACGATCTGGCTGCCGCTCATCGGGCTGCTGGTCGGCCTCGTCCTGATCGCCGCCGGGCTGATCATCATGGTGGCCGCCGACCGGGCCGCCACCCGCGAGAGCGGCGAGCAGGAACCACCGGCCGAGCCCGAGGCCCCGCCCACCCCGGCCTGACCCTGACTTCTGTCGGTGCCCGGCGCTATGGTCGCGTCCCTGCGAGGGGAGAGGCCATGACCGGTGTACGCGTCCTAGTCGGGACGCACAAGGGAGCGTTCGTGCTGACCGCCGACGGCAGGCGGGAGCGCTGGGACGTGCAGGGCCCGCTGTTCGCGGGCTGGGAGGTCTACCACATGGCCGGGTCACCGGCCGATCCCGACCGGCTCTACGCGTCGCAGTCGACCGGCTGGTTCGGCCAGCTGATCCAGCGCTCGCAGGACGGCGGCTCGACCTGGGAGCAGGTCGGCAGCCGGTTCGAGTACGACGGCGTGCCCGGCACCCACCAGTGGTACGACGGGACGCCGCACCCGTGGGAGTTCGCCCGGGTCTGGCACCTCGAGCCCTCCCCGACCGACCCCGACACGGTCTACGCGGGGGTCGAGGACGCGGCGCTGTTCCGCTCGGTCGACGGCGGCAACGAGTGGCAGGAGCTGTCCGGGCTGCGCCGTCACGGCTCCGGGCCGAGCTGGCAGCCCGGCGCCGGCGGGATGTGCCTGCACACGATCCTGCTCGACCCGGCCGACCCGCAGCGGATCGTCGTCGCGATCTCGGCTGCCGGCGCGTTCCGCTCCGACGACGCCGGCCAGAGCTGGCGCCCGATCAACCGCGGCCTGCGCTCGCGAGGGCATCCCCGACGCTGACGCCGAGGTCGGCCACTGCGTGCACCACATCGCGATGCACCCGTCCCGGCCGGACGTGCTGTTCATGCAGAAGCACTGGGACGTGATGCGCAGCGACGACGCCGGCGACTCCTGGCACGAGATCAGCGGCGACCTGCCCAGCGACTTCGGCTTCCCGATCGCGGTCCACCCGCACGAGCCCGACACGGCCTACGTGGTGCCGATCACCAGCGACACCCACCACTTCCCGCCGGACGGCCGGCTGCGGGTCTACCGGACCCGCACCGGCGGTGGCGACTGGGAGCCGCTCACCAAGGGGCTGCCCCAGGAACACTGCTACGTCAACGTGCTGCGCGACGCGATGGCCGTCGACTCGCTCGACGAGCCGGGGGTCTACGTCGGCACCACCGGCGGCCAGGTCTACGCCTCGGCCGACGCCGGGGACAGCTGGGAGCCGATCGTCCGGGACCTGCCGGCCGTGCTGTCGGTCGAGGTCCAGACGCTGCCGTGACCGCGCCGGAGACCACCGGCGGCCGGGTCGTCCGGGTCCGGCTGCCCGCCCACCTGCGTACGGTCGCCGGGATCGACGGTGAGGTGCGGCTGGAGGTGGCCGGCCCGGTGACCCAGCGGTCGGTGCTCGACGCGCTGGAGGCCCGCTACCCGAAGCTGTGCGGCACCGTCCGGGACGCGACCACCCAGCAGCGCCGGCCGTTCGTCCGGTTCTTCGCCTGTGAGGAGGACCTCTCGCACGAGCCGCCGGACGCGCCGCTGCCGGACGCGGTCGGCACCGGGGCCGAGCCGCTGCTCATCGTCGGCGCGATGGCCGGCGGCTAGGGGCGGTCAGAGCAGCGCACCGCGCCGGCGCTGCCGCCGCTCGCGGATCGCCAGCACGAGCGGGACGGCGTTGGTCAGACCGAGATAGGCCACCATGGCCACGGCCGTCCAGAACCGGGCGTCGCCCGGTGACGTCGCGACCAGCTGGTGGCCGGCCCAGCGCAGGGTGCCGATGACGAAGGGCACCGTCCAGACCGCGGCGACCCAGGCGACGCCGGCCAGTCCGGCGCAGTAGACCAGGCTGAACCACCGGGCCACCGCGCGGTCGTGGGCGCTGGTCGCGGCCAGCTCGCGCTGCTCGTCCGGGGCCAGCCGGAGCAGCCGCCGCTTGGCCGTCAGCCAGGTGGCCCGGTAGAGGTTGTGGCAGTGCAGCGCGTTGGCGATCACCGCGTACCCGTCCGAGCGCAGGAACAGCAGCAACCACTGGTTGAGCAGGCCGAGCAGCTCGACCACGACGACGGCGGCGAGCAGGCGGTCCACCGGGCCGGGCAGCGCCAGCACCCCCTTGGCGATCCCCAGCCGCAGGGCGAGGGCCAGGCTGAGCACGCAGCAGTCGACGGCCATGCCGGCGAGGAACGGGCCGTAACGGCGGCGCCGGGGGAGCGTCACTATCTGGGTCAGGTCGGTCTCGAAGGCCAGGTACGGCCCGCGGTGGCTGAGTCGGAACACCGCCGGAACGCCGACCGCCCGGCCGGCCAGCCAGTGCCACATCTCGTGCAGCGCGCCGAGGACGGTCCAGAGCGGGACCAGCGCCAGTACCGCGAGCGCCCGGTCGTCGAGGAACCACAGGTCGGAGTACCGCGGCCGGACCGCGGGCGCGGTCACCACGATCAGCACGCCGAGCACGACCGCCGACCCGTAGACCGCCCACGCCGCGGGGCCGAACAGCCTGGCCGCCGTCCGCTGCGAGACCCCGTGCACCAGGCGCACCGGCCGGCCGGGGCCGGCCGCGGTCCGCCCCGGGGTGTCGGCGGGGGTGGCGACCGGGACGACCATGCCGGCCTCGGCCAGGCCGGCGACGAACCCCGCGCCGTCCACCTCGGTCCCGGCCGCGGCGGAGGCCGCCTCGGTGGCCCGCTCCAGCGTCTCGCCCCGGTTCAGCGCCTCGACCAGCACCGCTCCGGGCTCGGGGACGGAGACGTACACCCCGGTGGTAGGGCTGCCGAGGACGAAGTCGTCCCCGTCGTGGGTCACCGTCAGAGCGCTGGCGCGCAGCTCCGCCACGAGGTCGTCGACGGTGCTCGCGGCGGCGTGGACATCGGTCATGTGGCCATCTCTCCCGGGTCGTCCCGGGGGGTGCCCGGGCAGGTCCCGGGCACCCCGCCGGACCGTCAGCTGTCCGAGTCGTGCCCCGTGGGCGGGACGAGGGTCAGCCGTGCGTTCTCGATGCGCGTGATCTTGATCGTCATGCGGTCACCTCCTTCGCTGATCCGGTGCCGGCGCCACCGGCGGCCTCGCCGGTGGCCGTCTCTGGCCCGCGCCGGCCCGCGCAGGCCGGGCATTGCGGGTGTCGTTGCCACGGATGCGTGCTGGTCGCGCACCCGCGGGCGAAGTCGATCTGCAGGGTCGCTCCCGCGTACGCCGGCGGTTCGAAGCCGGTCAGGTAGCGCAGCACCTCGAACGCGGCGAGGGCGCCGAGCAGACCGGCGACCGGGCCGATGCCGCGGTTGGTCCGTGGGATCGTCAGGTAGAGGTCGTTGATCGACAGCGCCAGCCCGTCGGCGGCATCCACCGCCGGTGCGAGGTTGCCGTCCGGTGCGAGGTTGCCGTCCGGTGCGAGGTTGCCGTCCGGGTCGGCGAATCCGTCCCGGCCGACGAACAGGCAGTGCCGACAGGCGCCCCCGGCCGGGTCGACCGACCAGACGGTGCCGGTGGTCACGGCCATCCCGGCCCGGACCATCGGCACCCCCGCGGCGCGGCACGCGTCGTTCACCCAGAGGTCGACGCCGGGTGGGCTGTCCACGCCGTCCATGACCACGTCCGGCCGGTGCTCGTCGAGCAGCGCGGCCACCGCCGCCGGGCCGTCCAGCGAGACCTGCCGGGTGGACACCGCGACCGTGGGGTCGAACTCGCGCACCCACTCGGCGGCCGCCGCCGCCTTCGGCTCGCCCAGCTGAGCCCACCGGTACAGGTACTGGCGGGCGAAGTTCCGCGGCTCGACGCGGTCCCGGTCCAGCAGGGTCAGCCGGCCGACGCCGAGCCCGCAGAGGTGCGGGATCGTGTTGGAGTTGAGCCCGCCGGTGCCAAGCACCAGCACGTGCGCGTCCCGCAGCCGCTGCTGGAAGTCCTCCGGGCCGCGGGAGAGGTCGGCGAAGGAGTCGAAGAAGGCCAGGTTGGAGAAGTACCGTTCGCGCTCGCGGGCGGTCAGCCGGCGCGGCCCGTCCGCCGGCCGCAACAGCCGGTGGGCGTCGAGCAACTCGACCGCGGCGGCCACGCCTGGCTCATCGACGTCGAGCTCCGCGGCCAGCTCCGCGGTCGTCCGGCGGCCGTCGCGCAGCAGCGAGAGCAGCGTCTCGACCTGGCCGCCGGGATCGCCGATCCGGAGGCACTCGCGCGGGTCGAGCACGACCAGCAGGTCGTCGCCGTCGCGGGTCCAGGCGATCTGTTTGGCCGCCGGGATCATCGCGTCCGCCACGGACCGGCGTGGGTCGGTCGGATCCCGTACGGGGTCGGGCTCACATCGCCTCCTCGGGCCGGGTTCCTCGGACCGGACCGCGGCGATCGTGACCCAGCCGGCTCTCGGCCGGCTATCGATCGGCTATCGCCCCTGCCCCGCCACCCGGGCCGCCCGCCCGCCGCCGGGCGTCCAGGTCGCGGGCGAGGTCCTCGACCGCCCGCCGTTCCGCCGGACCGTCGAACTCCTCGTGCAGCCGTTGGGCCCGGTCGACGGCCGCGCCGGCGCCGGTCAGGTCGCCGAGCGCAGCCAGCGCCCGGGCCAGCGCGACCTCGCCGCCCGCCTGCGCGTCCGGCCGGTCCAGCCGGGCGGCGAGCGCGACCGCCGCGGTAGCCAGCTCGACGGCCCTGGCGGGGTCGGCGCCGGCGGTGGCCGCGTCCGCGGACAGCAGCAGGCACCAGGCCTCGCCGACCCGGTCGCCGGAGTCCCGGCAGAATTCCAGCGCCTCGGCCGCCAGCCGGCCGGCCGGCTCGGCCTCGCTTCGGGCCAGATGCACCCGGGCGGCGCTGAACCGAGCCATCGCCCGGTCCTTGCTGTCGCTGCCGGCGTCGGCCAGCGCGAGGGCCCGGCCGGTGTGCTCCAGCGCGGCGGCCAGGTCGCCGGTGGCCGCTCGGTGGATCTCGGCCATCCCGAACGTCGCCGCGTACTCGCCGCGCCGGTGGCCGAGAGTGCGGGCGAGCTCGCGCGCCGCCGTGAGCGCGACCAGCGCCGCGGCGGGCTGGTCGCACATCATCCGGGCACTGCCGACGGTGGCCAGCGCGTCCAGGCGCAGGTACGAGTCGATCGCCTCGCCCTCGGCCGCCGCCCGGTCGGCCAGCTCGGCCACCCGGGGATGCCGGCCCCGCTGGGCCCACACGCCGGCCTCGGCGAGCGCGGCGGTCGCCCGGGCGGCCGGATCGCCGGCGCCGGCCCGGGCCAGCCCGGTCGCGGCCCGCTCGGACTCGTCCAGCAGCTCGCAGCGCTGCAGCAGGTCGGCGGTGTTCGCCACCAGCGCCGTGGCCGTGCGCAGGTCGCCGGCGGCCAGTGCCGCCCCGAGCAGCTGCTCCAGCACCGGCCAGTGGTCCTGCACCCAGCCGGCCGGGTCGGCACCGACCGAGGACCACAACGCCACCGGCGGCCCGGCCGGGCCCGGGACCGCGTCGGCCGGCGGCAGCATCGGCCGGTCCGGGAAGGCCGACCGCTGTGCGTGCGCGGCCAGCGCGACCGCCCACCCCGTGGCCCGGGCGTAGGCGTCGTCCCAGCCGGCGTCGCCCCGGCCGCGCTCGGCCGCGTGCGCACGGACCAGGTCGTGGAACCGGTAGGCCCCGGCCGCGCCCGGTTCGAGCAGGCTGCCGCGGGCCAGCTCGACGACCAGGTTCCGGCCCCGGTCGAGCGGGACGGCCAGCAGCGCGGCGGCCACCCAGGGCTCGACCACCGGGCCGAGCCGGGCCAGCCGGCCGAGCGCCGTACGGGCCTCCGGCGCGCAGGCGGCGACGCTCGACTCCAGGCTGGCCCGCACGCTCAGCGTCCCGGCGGCCAGCCGGAGTGCCCGGCCGCCGTCGAGCTGCCGGCCGAGCTCCGCCGCGGTCAGCTCGGGGGCGGCCGCCAGCTGGGCGCCGGCCAGCCGCAGGGCCAGCGGCATCCCGCCGCAGGCGGCCACCATCCGGTCCAGCGCGGCGCCGGCCGGCAGCGACCGGCGGCCGGCGAACGCGGTGACGATCGCCTTGGCGTCCGGCGCCGGGACCGGCGCGAGCGGCACCCGGTCGGCATCCAGCCCGGCCAGCGCGGACCGGCTGGTCACGATCGTGGCGCAGCCGGGGTCGGCCGGCAGCAGCGGCTCGACCTGGGCTTCGTCGGCGGCGTCGTCGAGCAGCACCAGCAGCCGGCGGCGGGATGTCCGGGTACGGAACTCGGCGCTGCGCTCGGCCAGCCCGGTCGGCTGGCTCGGCCCGTCCAGGCCGAGTGCCCGCAGGAACGCCCCCAGCACCACGGTCGGGTCGAGCGCCCGGCCGTCTCCGCCGCCGAGGTCGACGTAGAGCGCACCGTCCGGAAACTCGCCGGCCACCGCCGCCGCCGTACGCAATGCCAGCGCGGTCTTGCCGATGCCGGCCATGCCGCTGACCAGCACGACCCGTGGTGCCGCCGGCTCCGCCGGGCCGAGCAGCCGGACCAGCTCGGCCAGTTCGGCCGCCCGGCCGACGAAGCTGCGCGGTGGCGCCGGCAGCTGCGCCGGCGGGAGCGGCCGGCCAGGCGCCGGACGGGTCGAGACAGCGCGCTGTCCCCGCAGCCGGTCGGCCAGCTCCTGCAGCTCGGCCGACGGCTCGATCCCCAGCTCCTCCCGCAGCAGCGCCCTGGCCTCGTCATACGCGCGCAGGGCGGCGGCGGGCCGGCCGGCGCGGGCGAGCGCCAGCATCCGGGTTCGATGCAGCGGCTCGCTGTACGGGTGGGCCCGGATCCCGGCCGCCAGCTCGGGCAGCAGCTCGGCGTCCCGGCCGGCGGCAAGCTCCGCGTCCAGGTACTCCTCGACCACGGTCTGTCGCAGCGCCGTCAGCCCCGGCCGCTCGGCGGCGGCGAGGTGCGGGCCGACCCCGCCGAGCGGCTCGCCCCGCCACAGGTCGCCGGCCTGCCGCAGCAGCGCGGCCGCGGCGGCCGGGTCGCCGGCTGCGCGGGCCTGCTCGCGCAGCCGATGCACGGTGGCGACGTCGACGGCGGCACCGTCCAGCCGGTACGCGTCGGTCAGCGTGACCACCGCGGGCCCGAGGCCGGCCCGGCGCAGCCGGGAGATCTGGTTGTGCACCTGCTCCCGCGCCGTGGCCGGCGGCGCGTCTCCCCACAGCGCGTCAACCAACGCCGCGACTGCGACGGCCCGCCCCTCGTGCAGCGCGAGCGCGGCCAGCGTGGTGCGCCCCAGCCGGCCGGTCAGGTGCACGGGCCGGTCCCGGACGGCCGCGGCGACCGGGCCGAGGAGCGTGACCGCGAGCATCGTGCCTCCCGGCCCGCTGTGTACCCCGCTGACCGGGGGTGCACAACGCGACGGTGGGCCCGCGGTCAGCGGGGCTTCTCGGCGACGTAGATCGCGGTGCCGGGGACGAGAGCCCCCCGCAGCGGGCTCCACTGGCCCCACTCGCGGGTGTGCCCCGCCGGCCACTCCGGCTCGACCAGGTCGACCAGCCGGAAACCGGCGCCGACCAGCTCGCGGACCCGGTCGCCGAGGGTGCGGTGGTGCTCGACGTACACCGGCTCGCCGGTCTCGTCCACCTCCACGTACGGCGTGCGGTCGAAGTACGGGGTGCGCACGGTGAGCCCGTCCGGCCCGGGGTCGTCGGGGAACACCCAGCGCAGCGGGTGGGTGACGGAGAACACCCAGCGCCCGCCGGGCCGCAGCACCCTGGCCACCTCGCGCATCACCCCGGCCGAGTCGGCGACGAACGGCACCGCGCCGAACGCCGTGCAGGCGACGTCGAAGGAGCCGTCCGCGAACGGCAGCCGCTGCGCGTCCGCCTGCACCAGCGGCACCCGTACGCCGGACCGCTCGGCCGCGGCGAGCGCGTGCTGCAGCATGCCGCCGGACAGGTCGAGCGCGACCGGCACCGCGCCCTGGGTGGCCAGCCAGCGCGAGCACATCGCCGCGCCCGCGCCGATCTCCAGCACGCGCCGGCCGGAGACCGGGCCGAGCAGGTGCGCGTCCGCCTCCCGCAGCCCCTCCGGGCACCAGACGAAGTCGACGTCGCCGAGGAAGTCGCCGTGCTCGGCGTGGTACTCGTCGGCGTCGGAGTCCCACCACGACCGGTTGGCCCGGCTGCTCTGGTCGGCGGTGACCGGCTCGTGCGACACTCCGGCCGGGCCAGCAGTAGGTCTCGGTTCCGCAACGCCGGTCAGCGTCGGACCTCCCTCGTTGCATGTCCGTTGGCGCTCTCCGTATGCTGGACAGTGCGCTGTGGGCCTGCGCGCCTCAGACGGAGCAGGCCGCGCTCGTCAAGGATGTCATCAGGCACGTCAGCCGGCGTGCACGGTCTCGTCACCGGCGAACAACGGGCCCTCCGCGTGTCCATACGATTCCTGCCCGCGACCGGAGCGCCCCACCACATGACGTCCACCACCGAGACCCGTCCCGAGCAGACGGCGGCCTCTACCACGTCCACGACCCCGCAGGTCGCGGTCAACGACATCGGCTCCGCGGAGGACTTCCTCGCCGCGATCGACCAGACGATCAAGTACTTCAACGACGGCGACATCGTCGACGGCATCATCGTCAAGGTCGACCGGGACGAGGTCCTGCTCGACATCGGCTACAAGACCGAGGGCGTCATCCCCTCCCGCGAGCTGTCGATCAAGCACGACGTCGACCCCAACGAGGTCGTCAAGCTCGGCGACGAGATCGAGGCCCTGGTCCTCCAGAAGGAGGACAAGGAGGGCCGCCTGATCCTGTCCAAGAAGCGCGCGCAGTACGAGCGCGCCTGGGGCACGATCGAGAAGATGAAGGAGAACGACGGGGTCGTCGAAGGTACCGTCATCGAGGTCGTCAAGGGCGGCCTCATCCTCGACATCGGCCTGCGCGGCTTCCTGCCCGCCTCACTGGTCGAGATGCGCCGGGTCCGCGACCTCCAGCCGTACGTCGGCCGGGAGCTCGAGGCGAAGATCATCGAGCTGGACAAGAACCGCAACAACGTGGTCCTGTCCCGCCGCGCCTGGCTGGAGCAGACCCAGTCCGAGGTCCGCACCGAGTTCCTGAACAAGCTGGCCAAGGGCCAGGTCCGCACCGGCGTGGTCTCCTCGATCGTCAACTTCGGCGCGTTCGTCGACCTCGGCGGCGTCGACGGTCTGGTGCACGTCTCCGAGCTGTCCTGGAAGCACATCGACCACCCCTCCGAGGTGGTCGAGGTCGGCCAGGAGGTCACGGTCGAGGTCCTCGACGTCGACATGGACCGCGAGCGGGTCTCGCTGTC
Source organism: uncultured Actinomycetota bacterium (assembly GCA_963803135.1). Taxonomy (GTDB): domain Bacteria; phylum Actinomycetota; class Actinomycetes; order Mycobacteriales; family CADCTP01; genus CADCTP01. The sequence continues at coordinate 372,294 of CAWDLH010000006.1, forward strand.
GCTCAAGGCGACGCAGGAGGACCCGTGGCGGCAGTTCGCCCGGACCCACCAGATCGGGCAGGTCGTCCCGGGCCGGGTCACCAAGCTGGTGCCGTTCGGCGCGTTCGTCCGCGTCGACGAGGGCATCGAGGGCCTGGTGCACATCTCCGAGCTGGCCGAGCGCCACGTCGAGATCCCGGAGCAGGTCGTCCAGGTCGGCGAGGAGATCTTCGTCAAGGTCATCGACATCGACCTGGACCGGCGCCGCATCAGCCTGTCGCTCAAGCAGGCCAACGAGGGCGCCGGCACCGGCGGCGAGCCGGGCGAGTTCGACCCGACGCAGTACGGCATGGAGGCCCAGTACGACGAGCAGGGCAACTACATCTACCCCGAGGGCTTCGACCCGGAGACGGGCGAGTGGCTCGACGGGTACGAGACACAGCGCGAGGAGTGGGAGAAGCAGTACGCCGAGGCCCAGGCGCGGTACGAGGCGCACGTGCGCCAGGTCCGCGAGGCCCAGGCCGCGGAGGCCGAGGCGACCGGCGAGACGTCGTACAGCACGGACACGGCCGACTCCGGCGGGACGCTCGCGTCGGACGAGGCGCTGGCCGCGCTGCGCGAGAAGCTCGCCGGCGGTCGCGCCTAGTTCCGCCAGCTCTGCACGCAGGCCCCACCCGGCACCGCCGGGTGGGGCCTCCGGCGTCTTCCCCGGGTGAGCCGCCTCGGTCGGCGAGCCCCTGCCCCGACCCGGCCGGCCCACGCCGCCGGAGTCCCGGCCTACTTCCGGATTCCCGGCCCACTTCCGGATTCCCGGCCGGCCCGCGCCGCCGGGCGCCGGAGTCCCGGCCCACTTCCGGTTTCCCGGCCGTGCCCGCGTCGCCCGGGCGCCGGAGTCCCGGCCCACTTCCGGAGTCCGGGATGGGCGGTGCGTCGGTGGGCGGGTTCGTGCGGGGTGGCCGCTACCGTTGCCGCATGACGGTGCGTGCGGCCGCGGCCGCGGCCGGGCTTGCGCTGCTCTCGCTGGCCGGGCTCGCGGCGGCGTGCACGTCTGGCGGGGTCGACCAGCCGCAGGCCGGCGCGTCCCCGTCGAGCTCGCCGGCGCCGGCCGCCAGCTCCTCCGCGGCACCGACGCCGACGCCGACGCCGGACCTGCCCGGCGGCTGCGACCAGATCCTCCCGTTCACCGACCTCGACCGGGCCCTGGGCCGGCCGCTGTTCGGCCAGTCCCGGTACGTCCGCGGCGTCGCCGAGCCGGCGATCGGTCGCACCGGCCGGGTCACCTGCCAGTTCGGCGTGCCCGCCGGCGGCCACGGCCCGGCGCTGCTCGAGGTGGGGGTGTCGACGTACAAGGACGCCGAATCGGCGACCGACCGGGTCGCCGCGACCGTCGCGGCCCTGCGTGGCAGCGCGACCTCGCAGAAGACGGCGTCGGTCGCCGGCCAGGAGGCGACGATGATCGGCACCAAGGCCGACTACAACCTCGTCCTCGCCCAGGGCGACCGGACGGTCGCGGTCACGCTGTCCCGCACGCTCACCGGCGTGAAGCTGGACGCCGCCGCGGTCGGCGTCGCCGAGCGGGTGCTGGCCAACTGGGGCCGGTGACCGGACCTACCCGACTTAGAGCGAGGCGATCAGGGCGAACGCCGGCTGCGGCCGGGCGCCGCTGCGGGTGAGGGCGAGCTCGGTGTGGCGACCGCGCCAGCGCAGCACCGACCAGAACGGCAACCGGGTCTCCCGGATCCGGAGCATGACAGCCTCGTGGGAGCGGCAGTGCACCAGGCCCGGAGTGCCGTACCGGTGGCGTCCCACGGTCGGTGGTCGCCGGTGCTTGGCCATGTCGCGACCACCTTTCGGGCTGAGGAAGCCGTCGCGGCCGGGAGCCTACGGGCTGGGTCGTCGCGATCTTGTGCGGCGCGCCGGGGTGTCGTCAGCATGTCGACTTCGCGCCGTAGTGTCTTGGCTGTGCAGATCGGGTTGACCGGCGGGATCGGCTCGGGCAAGTCGACCGTGGCCGGGCGGTTCGCGGAGCTCGGCGCGCTGGTGATCGACGCCGACGCGCTCGCCCGCGAGGTGGTCGAGCCGGGCACCGACGGGCTGGCCGCGGTGGTCGCCGAGTTCGGCGAGCAGGTCCTCGACGGCTCCGGCGGGCTGGACCGGCCGGCCCTGGCCCGGGTCGTGTTCGGCGACGAGGCCGCCCGCGGCCGGCTCAACGCGATCCTGCACCCGCGGATCAGGGCCCGCGCGGCCGAGCTGATCGCGGCGGCACCGCCCGGCACGGTCGTCGTCCAGGACGTGCCGCTGCTGGTGGAGACCGGCCAGGCCGGGACGTACGACCTGGTCGTCGTGGTGGCGGCGCCGGCGGAGCTGCGGGTGCGGCGGCTGGCCAGGGACCGCGGCATGCCGGGCGAGGAAGCCAGGGCGCGGATGGCCGCCCAGGCCACCGACGAGCAGCGGCGGGCGGCCGCGGACGTCGTGCTGGTCAACGACGGCACGCCCGACGAGCTGCGGGCCAAGGTCGACCAGCTCTGGCGGTCGCGGGTCAGTCCCGGACCTGGACGGCCAGGATGAGGTGCCCGTCGCCGAGCAGCGCGGCGATCTCCAGCTCGGGGTGGGCGGCCGCCTCGGCCGCGGCCAGCGTCGCCAGCTCGGCCCGGACCGCCGGGTGATCCGCGTAGAGGGAGTAGCTGGCGTCCTCGCCCGGGTGCACGGCCAGCTGGGCGCGCTGGTTGAGCAGGCGCCAGCGGGCCTCCCGCGCGGCCTCGTCCGGCGCCGGGCCGGCGGCCGGCGGCAGCGGCAGCTCGGGCAGCAGCTCGGCCGGGTCGGTCATGGCCGGATGCTAGCGGCGGGCCGCCCGCGACAGCGCGGGGCGTTCCCGGGCGATCCAGGCGCGGCGGCGGTCGATCGTGTCGCCGACCCCGTCGGCCCACATCCGGGCCCAGCCGCCGCCGAGCGTCTGCGCGTTGTGCCGCATCAGCAGCCAGCTGCGCCGCCACATCCCGTCGGCGAGGTCGAGCAACTCCTCCCGCTCCGCACCCGGCAGCCCGTACGCGTCGAGCATCGCCGCGAACCGCGCGGGCACGTCGACGCCCCGCTGCGCCGGCGCCCGGTCGGCCGGGTCGAGCAGCGGTACCCACCACATCGCGGTCGTGAGCAGGTCGACGACCCGCCGGGTCGGCCGGGCCAGGTCGAAGTCGACCAGTGCGACCGGCCGCCCGTTCCGGAACACCACGTTCTGCGGGGTCACGTCGCAGTGTGCGACCAGCTCCGGCGGGCCGGGCAGCGCGGCCAGCTCGGCCGGCATGTCCGGGCCGGCGCGGTCACGGCCGAACCAGGGCAGCTCCGCCGGCGGCTGCCAGCCGGCGGACGCCTCGTGCAGCTCCCGGACCAGCCGGCCGATCCCGACCACGACCTCGTCGGTGCAGGCCCACGCCTCGGGCGGGGCGCCGGGCACGTCGCCGGGCACGAAGTCGAGCACGTCGCGCCCGCGCTCGTCGACGCCGAGGAACCGCGGCGCGCCGGCGAAACCGACCCGCTCCAGATGGCCGAGGTACGCGGCGACGAACGCGGACTGCGGCTGCCGCGGCCGCCGCACCGTGTCCCCGACCCGGACGACCCCCTCGGTGACGTCACCCTTAGGCAGCGCGATCTCCACCCCGTCCTCGAACACGGCCACCCCACCACCTTCCCACCACCCCCGGGGGGTGCGGCGGGGTAGGGTCCGGCGGTGCAGTCGGGGCGACCGCCGTGGCGCGTGCCGGAACACCGGTCCGACCGCCGCCGGCCGGGACCGGGCGCCTGGGTCGCGGCCGGGGTCGCGGTCGCGCTGGTGGCGGGCGGGCTCGCCGCCGTCGCGCGCGGCGAGGCGGCGGGTCGGGCCGGGTCCGCGGCGGCGGCGCCTACGCGGCCGACGGACCGGGCCGCCACGCCGACCGTGCCGACCGTGCCGACCGTGCCCGCCACCAGCCCGGCCGCGGCCCGGATCACGCTCGCGTTCGCCGGCGACGTGCACTTCGCCGAGCGCACCGCCACCCGGCTGGCCGCCGATCCGGCCACCGCGTTCGGCGAGGCCGCCGCCGCCCTGCGCGCGGCCGACCTGACGATGGTCAACCTGGAGACGGCGGTGACCGAGCGGGGCAGCCCGGAGCCGAAGGAGTTTCACTTCCGCACGCCGGCGACCGCGTTCGCCGCACTGCGGGCGGCCGGCGTCGACGTCGCCACGATGGCCAACAACCACGCTGCCGACTACGGCCCCGTCGGCCTGGCCGACACGCTGGCGGCGATCCGGTCGACCCGGTTCCCGACGATCGGGATCGGTGCCGACGCCGCCCGGGCGTACGCGCCCTATCTGGTGACCGTCCGCGGTCACCGCGTCGCGCTGCTCGCCGCCAGCCAGGTCCGCGACCACACGCTCGCCGCCTGGTCGGCCGGGGCGTCGAGCCCCGGCATCGCCTCGGCGTACGACGACCGGCTGGTCGCCGCCGTGCGGGCCGCCCGCGCCCGGGCCGAGATCGTCGTCGTCTACCTGCACTGGGGCGTGGAAGGCCAGGACTGCCCGAGCGGCGACCAGCGCGCCGTGGCCGCCCGGCTGGCCGCCGCCGGCGCCGACGCGGTCGTCGGCACGCACGCGCACCTGCTGCTCGGCGCCGGCTGGCTCGGCCCCACCTACGTCGCCTACGGGCTCGGAAACTACCTGTGGTGGCGCAACTCCGCGTACTCCGACGACACCGGCGTGCTCCGGCTCACCTTCGCCGGCCGGCGGGTGGTCGGTGCCGCGCTCGCGCCCGCCCGCATCGACCGGCGCGGCGTCCCCGTGCCGGCCACCGGCGACACCGCCGCCCGCATCCAGCGTGCGTGGGCCGGCCTCGCCGGCTGCGCCGGCCTCGCCGCCGCGGCGTCCTGACCCCGCCGGCGGGCATCCCTCGCGGGAGCTGCCCTCCGGGCCGGTCGCCGGCCGGCTCGCGGACCTCAGTGCACGAGCCGCTCGGCCAGGAACCGCAGCGCCAGCGGGTAGCGGTACTCGATCGCCCCGTGCGCGGCGTCGAACAGCTCGAAGAAGCCCGGGGTCACGCCGATCGCCGCGAGCTCGTCGACGAACGCCTGCGCGCCCAGGTCGAGGTAGTACTCGTCGCGCTTGCCGGCGTCGACGTAGATCGCCCGCTGGGACCGCAGCGCCTCCGCGTACCGCGGGACCATCCGGACCGGGTCCCAGTCCAGCCACCGTTGCCAGACCGGCTCGACCAGCCGCCCGGTCGACACCTCGAACGGCAGCCGCACGGTCCCGTCCTCCTCGGCGGAGAACGCCGCAGCCACGCCGTACGTGCTGACCAGGACGGCGTCGCCCGGCTTCGTGAACGGCACCCGTGAGCGGAAGTCGGCCCAGAAGTTCTCGAACGAGCCGCCGTACGAGTCGCGCAGCGTGCGGGCCGCCTCGGCGAAGTCCTTCACGTAGCTCAGCTCGTACAGGGTGTCGCCGGCGTGGGTGGCGAGCGCGCCGAACAAGTCCGGCCGCAGCATCGGTGTGATCATCGCGCCGAACCCGCCGCTGGACTTGCCGGTGATCGCCCGCGACTCACGGTCGGCGAGCGTCCGCCAGCGCGCGTCCACGAACGGCACCACGTCCTCGCAGAGGTACGTGTGATAGCGGCCGGTGCCCGGGGAGTCCACGTACTGGCTGCCGCCGTACGCGGTCCAGGCGTCGACGCCGACCACCAGCGCCGGCGGCGCGCCGGCCCGCCCGAACAGGTCGTCGACCCGCTCGAGCACGGTCGGCCGGAACGGGCTGCGGTTGGCCCACATCCCCAGCGTGCCGGTGTAACCCTGGATCAGGTAGATCACCGGGAACCGGCGGTCCGGCTCGGCGTCGTACGCCGGTGGCAGGTAGGCCCACAACGGGCGGCGCCAGTCGTCGCCGAGCGGATTGCCCCGCAGCGTGGCGGACTCGACGGTGACGTGCTCGTACCGGCCGACGAAGTCGGAGTCCCAGGGCCTCATGCGGCCATCCTGCCCGGCCGGCGGTACCGGTTTGAAGCGGTGATCCGGGATCGGATAGAGTCATCTACGCGTTGCGGACGTGGCTCAGTTGGTAGAGCATCACCTTGCCAAGGTGAGGGTCGCGGGTTCGAATCCCGTCGTCCGCTCGGAGACGCCCTCGGGTGTCCTGTCGGTCTCCCGAGGTCACTCGGGCTTCCTGGCGGAGTGGCCGAGTGGCATAGGCAAGGGCCTGCAAAGCCCTGTACGCGGGTTCGATTCCCGCCTCCGCCTCGGGCGCTTAGCTCAGCGGGAGAGCGCTTCCCTGACACGGAAGAGGTCACTGGTTCGATCCCAGTAGCGCCCACGAGTGACCTGGGTGGCCCCTGTCCGCGGGAAGCGCGGACCAGGGGTCACTCGTCATGTTGGCCGCGGGGGCGACCCCCGCGGGGCCCCACGTTCCGGCGGGTGGCGGTGTCGGGGGTGGCGGCTTCGGGGGTGTCCTCGTCGAGTCCGGCGGGTGGCGGTGTCGGGGGTGGCGGCTTCGGGGGTGTCCTCGTCGAGTCCGACCGGCGGCGGTGTCGGGGGAGGTGGCTTCGGGCCCTTGCCCTTGTCGTGTTCCGGCGAGTGGGGGGTCGGGGCGGCGGCGGCTTCGGGCCTTGCCCACGTCGCGTCCGGGGGCGGCGGTGTCGGGGCCTTGCCCTTGTCGTGTTCCGGGGTGGGGGTGGTGGTCCGGGCCTTGCCCTCGTCGGGGTTCGGTGGGGCGGGGGGATGCGCTCGTTGGTGGGGGTGCTGGGATGGTGGGCGGGTGGAGGACGAAGAGGTGCTGGCGGGCGGGTTCGTGACCGTGGTGACGCGGGTGGGGGAGACCGTGCGGCGGGCAGCGGCGCCCGCGTACACGCGCCGGTTGCTGACCTTCCTGGAGGAGCGGGGGTGGGATGGGGCGCCCCGGCTGCTCGGGGTGGACGAGCGCGGGCGCGACGTCCTGACGTACCTGCACGGGGACGTGCCGTGGCAGCCGGAGCGGCAGGCCACGGTCCGCACCGACGCCGCGCTGGCCCGGGTGGCCATTCTCGTGCGCGAGCTGCACGACCTCACCGCCGGCACCGGCTTCGCCGCCGGGGCCGAGGTCGCCTGCCACAACGACCTGTCCCCCCGCAACACCGTCTACCGGGACGGCGGCGCCGGACCGCTCCCGGTCGCGTTCGTGGACTGGGACATCGCCGCCGCGGGTCGGCGGGTCGAGGACGTCGCCCACGTCTGCTGGCAGTTCGTCGGCCTCGGTCCCGACGCCGACCCCGACCGGGCCGCGGCGCAGGTCCGCCTGATCGCCGACGCGTACGGCCTGGCCGACCGCGACGACCTGGTCGGGTCCGTCCTGTGGTGGCAGGACCGCTGCTGGCGCGGCATCGAGGCGGAGGCGGCGGCCGGCGACCCGGCGAAGGCGAGCCTCCGCGACAGCGGCGTCTGCGACGCGATCCGCGCCGAGTACGCCTGGACCGCCGCCCACCGCCGCACCCTGGAACGAGCCCTGCGCTGACCCGTCCCGCGGCTCAGCGGGAGTAGATCCAGGGTGTCGTGAGGTCGAGGAACTCCGGCTCCCCGGTCATCAGCTTGTTCATCTCCTCCATCTGCGCGGCCAGCTCCGGCGGCGGCTCCCGGCGCTCGCCCTCGCGCGCCTCCGCCTCCGAGGTGAAGTAGATCGCGACCGTGTAGCCGCCGCCGGGGTGCCCGACCGCGACCGTGCCGAGGATCTCCGGCCGGAAGCCGGCCCACTTCGCCGAGTCCTGGGTCATCAGCTCCCTGGCCCGCTCCAGGTCCGTGCCGCGGCCGCGCATGACCTGGACGAACCCGGCCTTGTCCGGGTCGCCGACGAGGTCGAGCGTGACGTCCTCGCTGTCGGCGAAGCCGGCGTCGCCGTCGAGCAGCGTGGCCATCTCCCGCCACCAGCGGTCCTGCTCGGGCCGCTCGCCGTTGCGCCGCGCCGCCTCGGCCGACTCGAACCGGGCCAGCGCGATCAGCCGCCCGTCGTCGGTCACCCCGGCCGTGGAGCCGAGCCAGCCGACCGCGCCCGGGGCCAGTTCCCGCATCCACCGTTCCATCGCGGCGTGAACTTCCTCGGCCTTGCCGGTCCTGCCGTCGATCACCTGGACGAACATGGATCCTCCCCCGAGACGTGGTCCTCCGCCGGATCCCCGGGGTGCTCGCCGGGGCGTCCGGCTGCCCAGGACGCTACGACCCGCCCGACCGGGCGTCCAGAGCCGCCTCGGGCAATCCGCCCGGTCCGACCGCCCGTCCCGGCAGCGCCTCCTGGCCGCCGCCGGACCCGGCCGAGTGCGCGCCGGCCGGCCGCGGGACAGCGGTACCCGGCCGGCCGTCCAGGCGGGACCGCCCGGGAGGACACTGGCGGCACAAGCACCGCACCGACCAGGATCCCGCCGGGCCCAGCCGCCCGGCAGCGGGGAGGGGACCATGGCCACGGACCTACGCATGCTCTACCACCGTGCGATGGACGCCTTCGGCGGCCATGTGCACGCCGTACGGGACGATCAGTGGGGATCGCCGACTCCGTGTCCGGAGTGGGACGTCCGAGCGCTGGTCAACCACGTGGTGGGGGAGAACCGGTGGGCCGTGCCGCTGTTCGCCGGCGGCACGATCCAGGAGGTCGGCGACCGGTTCGACGGCGACCTGCTCGGCCGCGACCCGACCGCGGCCTGGGACGACTCGGCCGCGGCGGCGATCGCCGCGGTCGACGACCCGGCCGCCCTGGACCGGACCGTGCACCTGTCGTTCGGGGACTTCCCGGGCCACGAGTACGCCATGCAGCTGCTGGCCGACCTGCTGGTGCACGGCTGGGACCTGGCCCGCGCGATCGGGGCCGACGACCGGATGGATCCCGAGCTGGTCGACGTGTGCCGGACCTGGTTCGCCGGGGTCGCCGACGCCTACCGCTCCGCCGGGGCGGTGGCGCCCCCGCCGCCGGTGCCGCCGGGCGCCGACCCGCAGACCCGGCTGCTGGCCGACTTCGGCCGCTCCGCCGGTTGGCGCTGACCCGCCGGCCAGCGCTCACCCGCCGGTTGCCGCTGACCCGCCGGTTGGCGCTGACCCGCCGGTTGGCGCTGACCCGCCAGGCCCGCGCTGACCCGCCAGGCCCGCGCTGATCCGGCGGCTCACCTCAACGCGGGGCGTCCTCGACGAGGGTGTAGCGCCAGAACAACCGGCGCCGGACGGTCGCGGCCGGTGCCGCCGCCCGGATCTCCCGCAGCGTCTCCCGGGCCGGGGCGGTGGGCGCCGACATCGCGACCCGGGCGCCTGCGGCGTGCCGCCGCGCCAGCTGGCCGATCGCCAGGTTCGCCGGCACGGCCAGCAGGTCGGTCGCGCGGTCGGCCGTGGTCGCCGGCCGGTAGCAGCCGACGACCAGCAGCCGGCCGCCGGGCCGCAGCAGCGCCCGCAGCTGCCGCAGAGCCGGACCGAGCGGCAGGTGATGCAGGACGGCCACCGCGGTGACCACGTCGTACGCGGGCTCGGCCGGCAGGTCGAACAGGTCGGCCGGGCGGGCGCCGGACCGGGCCGCCATCGCCGGGTCCCGGTCGACGCCCTGGACGTGCGGGACCCGGGTGGCGAGCGCCCGCAGCAGGGTGCCGGTACCGCAGCCGACGTCCAGGGCGGTCGCCGCGCCCGGCGGGACCTGGCGGAGCACCCACGGGACGTAGTAGTCGTTGTGGCTCCACGGGTGCGCCTGGTTGATCGCGTCGATCCGGCGCAGGAGGGCACCACCCATCCGGCGACCGTAGCGCGGCGTTACGGTCCTGAGGATGCGGACGATTCTCGTCAACGGCGACGGGCTCGCGCTCGACGACGTGGTGGCCGTGGCCCGGCGGCGGGCCCGGGCCGAGCTGGGTCCGGACGTGCCCAAGCGGATGGCGGCCGCCCGGCAGGTGGTCACCGACGCGGTCGAGCGCGGCGCGGTCGTGTACGGGGTGAGCACCGGCTTCGGCGCGCTCGCCGACGTGTCCGTGGCCCGCGAGGACCTGGAGGCCATGCAGCTGGCGCTGGTCCGCTCGCACGCCGCCGGCACCGGCGCCCCGCTGCCCGCGGACGTGGTCCGGGCGCTGCTGCTGCTGCGGGCGCGCACGATCGCCGCCGGCGCGTCCGGCTGCCGCCCGGAGCTGCCGGAACGGCTGCTCGAGCTGCTCGACCGCGACCTGCTGCCCACCGTCCCGGCCAAGGGCTCGGTCGGCGCGTCGGGCGACCTGGCCCAGCTCGCGGCGGTCGCGCTGCCACTGGTCGGCGAGGGCCGGCTGGACGGCCGCCCGGCCGCCGAGGTGCTCGCGGCCGAGGGCCTCGAGCCGCTCGTGCTCGCGCCGAAGGAGGGCCTCACGCTCATCAACGGCACCGAGCCGATGCAGGCCCTGCTCGCGCTGGCCGTCGCCGACGCCGAGTCGCTGGCCAGGACCGCCGACGTCGCGTGCGCGCTGTCGGTGGAGGCGTTGCTCGGCACCGACCGCGCGTACGACGACCGGGTGATCCGGATCCGCCCGCATCCCGGGCAGCTCGCGAGCGCGGCCAACCTGCGCCGGCTGCTGGCGAACAGCCCGCTGCTGGCCAGCCACCGGCACTCCAGCCACGCCGTCCAGGACCCGTACTCGCTGCGCTGCGCGCCGCAGGTGCACGGTGCCTCCCGGGACGCGGTTGCGTACTGCCGGCGTGTCGTGGCGGTCGAGCTGCTGTCCGTCGTCGACAACCCGGTGGTCGTGGACGACGTGGACGGCACCGGGTACGAGGTCATGTCGACCGGCAACTTCCACGGGCAGCCGCTCGCGTTCGCCGGCGACATGCTCGCGATGGCCGTGGCCGAGCTCGGCAGCATCGCCGAGCGGCGGGTCTACCGGCTGCTCGACCCGGCGACGTCCCGCGGCCTGCCGCCGTTCCTGGCCCGCAATGCCGGGACGAACTCCGGCTTCATGCTGGCCCAGTACACGGCCGCGTCGCTGGTCGCGGAGGACAAGGTGCTGGCCCACCCGGCCAGCGTGGACAGCATCCCGACCAGCGGCAACCAGGAGGACCACGTCTCGATGGGCTGGCACGCCGCCCGCAAGGCCGGCGAGGTGCTCGCCAACGTGTCGACGATCCTCGCGGTCGAGCTGCTCTGCGCGGCGCAGGGCATCGACCTGCGGGCCGGCACGGCCGCGCCGGGGCCGGCCGCGGCCGCGGTGCACGCGCTGATCCGGGAGCACGTGCCGGCGATGGACGTCGACCGCGAGGTCACCCCGCAGATCGAGGCCGTCCGGGAGCTGCTGCCGGACCTGGTGGCCGCCGCGGAGGAGGTCACCGGACCGCTGGCCTGACCCGCGGCCGTCGGACCTGCTCGCTCAGCGGTAGCGCGGCGCCGTGTCCCGAGCCGGGTGCGCCCGTCCGGCCGGCCCCTTCGCGAACGCCACCAGCAGCCGGGTGGTCACCGCGGTCACCACCCGGCGCACCACCGGGGTCGGCGAGGCCAGCCCGGCGACCCAGTCGCTGGTGCCCGAGTCGAACACGCCCGCCCCGGAGCGGGTCGTGTAGTACGCCGCCTCGGCCGCGTCGGCCCTCCCGTCGCAGACCAGCGGGGAGTGGGTCAGCACCTCGATCGGTCGCGGGGTCGGTGCGCCGAGGAAGACCCGGTCGTACTCGGAACCGACCAGGCCGGGCAGCCGCGCGCCGGCCCGGAGCCCGAGCCCGGCGAACAGCCAGTTGCCGGGGTCCACCACGATCATCGGCGCGCGTACGGGGCTGCAGCCGTAGTCCGTCCCGGTCAGCCTGCTCTCGTTGTCGTCGGACGGCGGGTCCCGCCACTGGGTCGTCACCTGGGCCGGGTCGGTCCGGCCGATCGGGTCGGTGTCGTCCTTGTAGTTGATCTCCAGCCGGTCGGCGCCGAGCCCGGTCGGACCGAAGCGGATCTTGCGGTAGATCGCGTTCGCGCCCAGGAACCCGACGTTCGTGCCGCGGTCGCGGGCGCGGGTGAGCGCCGCCCGCATGACCGGCGACCAGTACTCGTCGTGCCCGAGCGACATGACCGCGGCGGCGCCGGCGAGCAGACCGGGGTCGCGCTGCAGGTCGACGTCGGTGGCGTAGCCGAGGCGCAGGCCGAGCCGCTCGGCCAGGGTGACCAGGGGCAGCTCGGCGCCGAGGAAGTCCGCCGTCCCGGCGCCGTAGTCGTACGGCCGGTCGAAGGTCACCGCGCGGGCCCGGTCCGCCCGGCTGCCGTCCGGGCCGTGGTAGAGGCTGTAGCCGCCCCAGGCGTTGTACGCCTGCCAGGTGGTGTCGGCGTTCAGGAGCACCACCGCGCCGCGGTTGCTCGCCGTTCGCACGGTCAGCGGGACGAACCGGCGCAGCCGGCCGCGGTCGGTGTCGAGCCGGAGCAGGTAGTCGCCGGCCGGCCAGCCGGTGGTGTCCACGGTCAGCGTCGGCCGCCACGGCGCGCTCGGCGTGTGCGTCGGGCCGCTGACCCGCGTGGCCGGTTGGCGGTGCGCCGGCACCGGTGCCGACTGCCAGACCAGCCGCGCCCGGGCGCCGGCGTACCAGCCCATCCGGTACGCGCGGACCCGGACGTGCCGCGCGACGGTGGAGACGAACAGTCGCACCGGCTGGCCGGGCAGCACGCTGTCGCGGTCGGTCCAGCCCTCGACGTCGTGCTGGGCGCCGGTCAGGATCTGCGACCAGTTCGGGTCGCCACGCTTGGTCCGCTCCTCGGCGGCCGGGAACGGCGCGGGCGCCGGCGTGGCCGCCGGCCGGCTGGCCGGCGCGGTCCGCGGCACGGCCGGCGCCGGGTCCCCGGACGTACACCCGACCAGCGCCGAGCCGGCCAGCAGCGTGGCGAGGACGGCGACCCGGCCGGGACGGGCGGAGCCGGGCCGGACGGTCATCGGCAGAGTGTGGCGGACCGACCGGCGCGACCCCCGCATTGACGGCCGAGCGGCTACGGTCGGGCTCATGCAGGGATCGAGACCCGTCCGCGCGCCGCGCGGGCCGCAGCGGACGGCGCGCAGCTGGGGTGCCGAGGCCGCGCTGCGGATGCTGCAGAACAACCTCGACCCGGACGTCGCCGAGCGCCCTGACGACCTGGTCGTCTACGGCGGCTCCGGGCGGGCCGCGCGGGACTGGCGCTCGTTCGACGCGATCGTCGAGGCGCTGCGCACGATGGCGCCGGACGACACGCTGCTCGTGCAGTCCGGCAAGCCGGTCGGCATCGTCCGTACCACCGAGCAGGCGCCGCGGGTCCTCATCGCGAACTCGCTGCTGGTCCCGAAGTGGGCCACCCCGGAGCACTTCCGGGAGCTGGAGGACGCCGGCCTGACCATGTACGGGCAGATGACTGCCGGGTCGTGGATCTACATCGGCACCCAGGGCATCCTGCAGGGGACGTACGCGACCTTCGCCGAGGTGGCCGCCCAGCACTTCGGCGGCACCCTGGCCGGCACCGCGACGCTGACCGCCGGGCTCGGCGGGATGGGCGGCGCCCAGCCGCTGGCGGTGACCGGCAACGGCGGCGCGGTGCTCTGCGTCGAGGTGGACCCGGCCCGGGCGCGGCGGCGGCTGTCCGGCGGCTTCCTGGACGTGATCGCCGGCTCGCTGGACGAGGGCCTCGCGCTGGTGCTGCGGGCGAAGCGGGACCGGCGGCCGCTGTCGGTCGCCGTGATCGGCAACGCGGCCGAGGTCTTCGGCCACCTGCAGGCGACCTGTCCGGACATCGACGTGGTCACCGACCAGACCTCCGCCCACGACGCGCTCAACGGGTACGTCCCGGCCGGGTTGCCGCTGGCCGACGCGCTGGAGCTGCGCCGGGCCAAGCCGGAGGAGTACGTGCGGCGGGCCACGGAGTCGATGGCCGAGCACTGCGCCGCGATGGTGGCGTTCGCCCGGGACGGCCGGGTCGTCTTCGACTACGGCAACGGGCTGCGCGGGCAGGCCCAGGACGCCGGCCTGGCCGACGCGTTCGCGTACCCGGGCTTCGTGCTCGCGTACGTCCGGCCGCTGTTCGCCCGCGGCGCCGGGCCGTTCCGGTGGGTCTGCCTGTCCGGCGACCCGGCCGACCTGGCCGCGACCGACCAGGCCGTGCTCGACGCGTTCCCGGACGACGACGGGCTGCACCGGTGGATCCGGTTCGCCGAGGCGCGGGTCAAGGGTCAGGGGCTGCCGGCCCGGATCTGCTGGCTCGGGTACGGGGAGCGCCACGTGGCCGGGACCGCGTTCGACGACCTGGTCGCCCGGGGCGTGATCTCGGCGCCGGTGGTGATCGGTCGCGACCACCTCGACGCCGGCTCGGTGGCCTCGCCGGAGCGGGAGACCGAGGGGATGCGCGACGGCTCCGACGCGATCGCCGACTGGCCGATCCTCAACGCGCTGGTCAACGCGTCGTCCGGGGCGTCGTGGGTGTCGGTGCACCACGGCGGCGGGGTCGGCATCGGCAAGTCGATCCACGCCGGCGTGGTCGTCGTGGCCGAGGGGTCACCGGCGTCGCGGGAGCGGGTCGAGCGGGTGCTCACCAACGACCCCGGGACCGGAGTGCTCCGGCATGCCGACGCCGGCTACGAGATCGCCGAGCGCACCGCCCGCGAGGTCGGCATCCGCGTCCCGCTCGACCCCGCCACCCACGCCCCGGGCTGGCAAGCGCCGCCCGGTTCGCCGCCGGCATCCGCCGACGCATGAGAGAAACGCCCTAGTGCCGCCGGCGGGAGACCTGCTGGTCCGGCGGGCCGGGCGGGTCGTCACCAACGACGGCGAGCCGGTGCCGGGCCCAGCGGCGGTGTCCGTGCGCAACGGGGTGATCGCCTGGATCGGACCGGACGACCGCGTGCCGTGGACGATCACCGACGCGCCGGAGCTGGACGCCGGCGGTGCCTGCCTGCTGCCCGGCTTCGTCGACCCGCACACGCACGCGCTGTGGGCCGGCTCCCGGCGGGAGGAGTACGCGGCCCGGCTGGCCGGCGAGTCCTACACCGGCGGCGGCATCGCCGCCACCGTCGCCGCCACCGTCGCGGCCACCGACGGCGAGCTGCTCGACCTGGCCGCGGCCCGGCTCGGCCGGATGGCCGCGAACGGGACCACGACCGTCGAGGTCAAGACCGGCTACGGGCTGGACCCGGACGCCGAGCTGCGGCTGGTCGGCCTGGTCCGCCGGCTCGCCGACCGGGTGCCGCTGCGGGTCGAGCCGACCCTGCTCGCGCACGTGGTCCCGCCCGGGGCCGACCGGTCCGGGCACGTCGCCGGGCTGGTCTCCGCGCTGCCGGCGGCGGCCGCGGCCGGCGCGCGGTGGCTGGACGTGTTCTGCGACCGCGGCGCGTACACAGTCGACGACGCGCGGACGCTGCTGCGGGCCGGCGCCGCTGCCGGGCTGGGCGGCCGGCTGCACGCCGAGCAGCTGTCCCGCACCGGCGCGGCCGGGCTGGCCGCGGAGACCGGCTGCGCGTCCGCCGACCACCTCGAGCACGTCGACGAGGCCGGGGCCGAGGCGATGGCCGCGGCCGGCGTGGTCGGCGTGCTGCTGCCGACCGCGACGCTGAGCACCGGCGGCGGCTGGGACAACGCCAGGGTGCTGCGCGACGCCGGCGTCACCCTCGCGCTCGGCACCGACTGCAACCCCGGCACGTCCTGGTGCGAGTCGGTCCCGTACGCGCTGCAGCTCGCGGCGCCGCTGCTCGGCCTCACCGTGCCCGAGGCGATCCGGGCCGCCACGGCCGGCGGGGGAGCGGCGCTGCGCCGGCCGGAGCTCGGCGTGCTGAGGCTGACTCACCCGGGCGACCTGCTCGTGCTCGACGCCGGGCACGAGGCCGACCTGCTCGCCCATCTCGGCGCGCCGGCCGTCCGCACCACGGTCGTCGGCGGAGTCCCGGTCTCCGGTTCGCGCACCATCCACTGACGACGCGGCCGGGGGCGGCGGGCGTGGCGCACCTTCCACTGACGACGCGGCCGGGGGCGGCGCGCGTGGCGCACCTTCCACTGACGACGCGGCCGGGGGCGGCGCGCGTGGCGCACCTTCGACTGACGACGCGGCCGGCGCGCGTCGCGGACCCATCCCGCCGGCCGGCACCCGCGCGGCCCGGGCACCCGGCGGCTTAGGGTGAGAGGCCATGCGGACCTTGCCGGTGACCGGGCTCGGCGACAGAGCGCGGCTGGCCGGGTTCTTCGCCCGGCTGGCGGTCAAGGAGCGCCTGGCCCCGCGGCTGCACGTGCGGCCGCTGGTGGCCGAGCTGTTCCTCACCGACAACTGCAACCTCAAGTGCGTGAGCTGCGCCTGCTGGCGCACGGTCACGCGGCGCGAGCTGGACGGTGACGAGTGGCGCGGGGTGATCGACCAGCTCGCCGGTCTCGGCATCCTGAAGGCCAACTTCACCGGCGGCGAGCCGCTGCTGCGCCGGGACGCCGCCGAGCTCATGGCGTACGCGCGGGATGCGGGGATCCGGTCCCTGCACCTGAACACCAACGCGATCCTGCTCGACGACCGGCGCCTCGGCGCGGTGCTGGAGGCGGGCGTCCGCTCGTTCAACGTGTCGGTCGACGGCCCGGACGCCGCGCAACACGACCGGATCCGCGGCAAGGCGGGCGCGTTCGACACGACGATCGAGGCGTTGCAGCGGCTGCTCGCCCGCCGGGACGAGCTCGACATGCGGGTGCGGATGAACTACACGGTCATGCGGTCGACCGTCGCGGCGCTGCCGGAGATCATGCGGCTGGCCCAGCGGCTGCGGGTGCAGCTCTACCTGAACCTGGCCACCGACCACACGTTCCTGTTCCGGGACGGCCAGGTCGCGATCGAGGCCAGGGTCGACCGGGCGCAGGTCGATGGGGCGCTGGCCGAGGTGGAGCAGGTGCTGCGGGCGGACCGGCGGTTCCTGCCGCGCTACTCCGAGCTGGCGTACCTGCGCGGGCACTTCGCCGACCTGCTGCAGAAGCCGCTGCCGTGCGCGGAGTCCCAGCTCAAGCTGATGGTCCACTCGACCGGAGACGTCGGCGGCTGCTGGGGACACGACGCGACGGCGAACGTGCGGACCACGCCGCTGCGGGAGATCGTCGCCGGCACGCACTACCGGGACGAGCACGAGCGGTTCTTCCGCAAGGAGTGCGTGGGCTGCGGCAGCAACTACGCGCTCAACCTGGCCTGGCGGCCGCGGACGTACGCGGCGGACGTGCTCTGGCGGGCCGGGCGGCGTTCGCTGGCGCCGGCTCCGGAGCCGGCCGCGGCGCCGGCGTGAGGCCGAGCACGCCGCTGTACGACGCGCTGGCCGCGGACTACGAGCGGCATTTCGCCGCCCCGCACCGGCGTGCGTACGACGAGCTGGCCTGGGAGGGCTGCGCTGCGGCGATCGGGCCGGCGCCGGCGACCGTGGTCGACGTCGGCTGCGGGGTGGGCCGGTGGGCTTCCCGGCTGGTCGCGGCCGGCCATCGGGTCGTCGGGATCGAACCGGCGCCGGCGATGGCGGCGCGGGCCCGGCAGCGGCTGGCCGGGTCGCCGTTCACGCTGGTCGAGGCACAGGTCGAGGACGCGGTCCTTCCTGCCGGCGCGGCGGACGTGGTGCTGGCGATGGGGTCGCTGCAGTACGCGACCGATCCGCGGGCGGCGATCACGCGCTGCGCGGGGTGGGTCCGGCCCGGTGGTGCGGTGTGCGTGCTGCTCGACTCGCGGCAGGCGCTGGTGTTGGAGCTGCTCGCGGCCGGGCGTACGGACGAGGCGCTGGAGCGCCTGGCGACCCGCCGCGGGGTCTGGGAGGTCGGCGGGCACGCCGCGGACCTGCACCTGCTCGACGCGGCCGAGCTGGTGGCCGCGGTGCGCGCCGCCGGGCTCGAGGCCGAGCGGGTGGCCGGCCTGCTGGTCGGCGCGTCGGCGCACGGCCGCGCCGGCCTGGTGACCCGCCTCGACCGCGACTACGCGGCCCAGCTCGCCGTCGAGCGCCGCCTCGCCGGCCAGCCCGGGCTCGCCGACCTCGGCAAGCAGCTGCTCGTGATCGGCCGCAGGCCGGCCGCCTGACGGTGCGGTGGCCGCGGCCGGCGCTCGGGGCGGGCAGCGCCGGTGCGGTGGCTTTGACCGGCGCTCCGCGGCGGTCAACGCCGGGCGGAGGCCAGCGCGGCGAGGACGGCGGTGGTGATCCGCTCGGCCTGCTGCAGGGACAGCTCCGAGGACATCGGCAGGGCGAGCGCCTCGCGTCCGAGCGCGTCGGCGACCGGCAGCGGACCGGGGCGCTCCGCGCACGGACCCCAGTCGTGCCAGTGCAGCGGCGGCGCGTAGTAGGGCTTCGTGCTGACGCCGAGCCGGTCCAGCTCGGCGGCCAGCCGGTCCCGGTCGACCGCGCCGAATCGCGCCACCCAGTGCACCAGCGCGTGTGCGTCCCCCTCCGCCACCTGCTGCGGCACCACCCCCTCCGCCACCGCGAGCTGCGCGTACCGCGCGGCGACGGCCCGCCGCCGCGCCACCAGCACGTCGAGGTCGTCGAGCAGGTCGAGGGCGGCGACCGCCGCGGTCTCCACCATCGGCACCGAGCGCAGCCAGTCCACCGGCGACCGCAGCCGCTCGACCGCGTCGGCCGGCAGCACCAGCGCGCCCCCGCCCCCGCCGGCGGAGACCACCTTCGCGAAACTCAGCGAGTACGCATGGGCGGCGGCCTGGGTCGCCACCGGCCGGCCCTGGTACCGGGCCCCGAGCGCGGCGGCCGAGTCGGCGACCATCGGCACTCCGGCGTCCGCGCAGACCTTCGTCAGCGCCGCGTAGTCCGCCGGCACGCCGAGCGCGTCGACCGTGACCACGACCGCCGCGTCGCCGTCGGCCAGCGCGGCCGCGAGCGAGTCCGGGTCCATCGTCCAGGTGTCCGGCCGCACGTCGCAGAACCGCAGCGTGTAGCCCAGCTGCGCGAGCACCTCCGCGGTCGCCGCGAACGTGAACGACGGCACGACGGCCACGTCGTCGGGCCGGACCGGCCCGGCGATCGCCGGCACGGCCAGCCGCAGCGCGGCCGAGCCGGACGCGGTCAGCAACAGCGCCGAGTCGGCGGGCAGCGCCAGCTCGGCCCGCAGCCGCGCGGTCAGCTCGGCCGCCCACCGGCCGCCCTTGACCTGGCCGGTCTCCAGGCAGGACAGCGTCCGGGCGGCGACCTCGTCCGGCCGGCGCGGGCGCGGCGGCAGCACGACCGAGACCGGCGGCGAGAACGCGGGCAGCCGCTCGTCGCGAAGGCCGGCGACGAACGAGCGCAGCTCCCGGTCGAGCCGCTGGGCCCCCTCGCCGGCCCCCTCGCCGGCCCTGTCTCGGCCCCGGCCGCCGGCCCGGTCGCCGGCCTGGTCGCCGGCCTGGTCGCCGGCCTGGTCGCCGGCCTGGTCGCCGGCCCCGAGCCGGCGGCGGAACTCGGCCGTGTCGACCCGGCCGGACACGTCCGCGGTCGGTGGCGGGGCGATCGTCACCGGCACGTCGAGGCCGAGCGTCTCCAGCACCAGCGAGGCCAGCTCGGGCAGCGGCAGCGCGGCCAGCCCGGCGTCGAGCATGCCCGGCTCGGCGCCGAGCGCGACCGCGGCCAGGTCGTCGACCGGGAGGAAGGTCCGCACCGTGTCGGTGACCGTGAGCGGCAGCCCGGCCAGCGCGCGCCGGGCCAGCTGAGCGACAACCCGGTCCTGCCCCGGTCCGAACAGGTTGGCCGCCCGCAGGACGGTGAGCCGGGACGGCTCCACCACCGACCGCACGAGCAACTCCTGCGCCCGCTTGGCCAGCCCGTACGTCCAGCGGCCGGTGGGATCGGCGGCGGCCAGCTCGCGGCACAGCCCGGCCACCTGCCAGGGCGGGCAGGGCCGGCCGGCCAGCCCGCGCAGCTCGGCACACCAGTCGGCCAGGGCGGCATCGGCCAGGGGCAGCGCGCCGCCGGCTCGGCCGTGCACCTCGGCCGAGGAGACCAGCACGACCTGACGGCCGGCCAGTGCGGGCAGCAGGCGCGCGGTGGGAACCACGTTGTCGAGCACCCGCCGCCAGGGGTCGCCGCCCTGCGGGTCGCTGGCCCCGGCCGCGAGCACGACCGGTCCGGGCGGCAGCTCGACCGGATCGACCAGCAGGTCGACCAGGCGCTGCTCGACCGCGCCGGGCAGCCGCGGCGGCGGTTGCCGGACCCGGTCGACGCTCACCACCGGCCGCCCCCGCGCGGCCGCCCGCCGGGCGACGGCCGACCCCACGAACCCGGCACCGCCGACGACGACCACAGCCCCACGCACCGCTCGGTACCTCCTCCACCCCGACCCGGGGACAACCTATCCTCTTTCGGCCTCGGCGGTACATTCTTGTTACGTTCCCGCATCTACCGTTGGAGATCGACTCGGGCCGTGTCACTCGATCATCCGGCGCCGGAGACGAGGCGCCATGCCGCAGCCGCCTCTTGGCGGCGCCGACGACCGGTGACGTTGTCGTCGCCGAGATGCCACGACTTAGGGTTGTCTGGTGCCGCGCGTGCTGCTCGTGTCGTCCAGCGGTGGCGTGTTGCCAGACCTGCTGGCACTGCGCCCGTGGTGGGGTCGGTACGACGCGGGCTGGGTCGCGGTGGACGCTCCGGACACGCGGGAACTGCTGGCCGGCGAGCGGGTCCGCTGGGTCGCGGAGCTGAGCCCGGGCCGGCCGGACCGGGTGCTGGCCGCCGTCCCCGCGGCCCGGGCCGTGCTGGCGCGCGAGCGGGTCGACTTCGTCGTCTCCGCCGGCAGCGGCGTCGCCGTTCCCTGGTTCCTCGCGGCCCGTACGGCCGGCGTGCGCGCAGTCTGGGTGGAGACGTTCAACATCGTCGACCGGGCCGGCCTGGCCGCCCGGCTGTGCGCCCGGCTGGCCGGCGAGGTCGTCGTGCAGCGGCCGCACCTGCTGGCCCGGCACCGGCGCGCGGTCAACGTGGGGGAGCTCTGGTGAGCTCGGTCTTCGTCACGGTGGGGATGGGGCCCTGGCCGTTCGACCGGCTGGTCCGTGCGGTCGCCCCGCTGTGCGCGGAGCACGACGTCTTCGTTCAGACAGGTACCTCCTCGGTCGTGCCTCCATGCCCGCACCGGCGCTTCCTGGGACCGGCCGAGACGCTGCGCCGGATCAGGGGCGCCGACGTCGTGGTCACGCACGGCGGCAACACCGTGCGGCTGGCGCAGCGCGCCGGGAGGGTGCCGATCGCGCTGGCCCGGGAGGCTGCCCGCGGGGAGATGCGCAACGACCACCAGGTCGCGTACCTCGCCGGCGAGCAGGCCCGCGGCCGGGTCCGGGTGCTGGCCGGCGACGAGCCGCCGCTGGCCGGCGCGGTCGCCGACCATCTCCAGGTGCAGCGGGAGCTGCTCGCCGCCGCGCTGCCGCTACCGCCGCCGGTCGACCCGCACCGGCTGGCCGAGACGCTCGACGCCGCGCTCCTTCCCGCCGCCGGGCCGTTCGACCGGCACCCGCTGGCCCGCTACCGCTGGGCCTGGGCACAGTTGGCCGCGCGTACCGGCCGGCACCTCGACGTGGGCGTCGGCGACGGCACCTTCACCGCCGCGCTGCACCGGGACACCAAGCTGGACGTGGTGGCTGTCGACGCGCACCCGGAATACCTCCGCGGGCTGCGTACCGCCCAGCCGGACCTGGCGCTGACCCGCGTCGCCGCCGCGCTGCCGTTCGCGACGGGCGCCTTCGACTCGGTCAGCGCGCTGGACGTCCTCGAGCACGTGGCCGACGAGAACGGCACGCTGGCCGAGCTGCATCGCGTGCTGCGCCCGGGCGGCCTGCTCGTGCTCACGGTGCCGGCCCGGCACGCGTTCTCGGTGCTGGACCCGGACGACGCCAAGCTGACCCACCCGCGCCTGCACCGGGCGGTATACCAGCGCCGGTTCGGCGGGGCCGAGTACGAGCGGCGGTTCGTCGACGCGGCCGACGGGCTGCGCGGCGACATGGCCTGGGATCGCCCCGAGCACACCAACTACCGCGCCGGCGACCTGCTCGCCGCCGTGGCCGCCGCCGGCTTCGTGCCGACCGCGCGGGATGGCGCCGGCCTGTTCTGGCGGCTGTTCCAGGTGCCGGCGCTGCTGCTGCCCGGGCAGCTCGCGCGCGCGCTGGACTCCCCGCAGCGGCTGGACGCCCGGCTGTTCCACCAGGCCAACCTCTTCGTCACCGCGACCCGCCCCTGACCGCCGCGGCGGCCCACCGCGTCAACTCAGGTCGTCGTGCAGCAGGAGGTCGAGCTCGGCGTCGAGATCGAGGTACTCGGCCTCGGCACCGGGCGGCACCAGCGCGTGGCAGCGGACGACGAAGTCGGCCAGCACCGGGCGGGCCACCGCGAACAGCGCCCGGCCGGACGGCGAGCACAGCTCGACGTACACCGGTCCGCTGAGATCCTCCGGCGACGGCCAGATCCGCACGTCGCCGTCGCCGGCCGGCACCGTCAGGCCGTCCGAGACCAGCGACCGGGCGAAGATCCAGTCGATCGGATCCCGGCCCGGCAAGGTCGGGAACGACAGGTGCACCGCGTACGGATCGTCGCGGTCGTACCGCAGCGAGGCGTCCAGAAGGACGTCAGCGCGTGGCACGACTAGACGCAACGTGACTGCCGTACGGACTTCTGACACTCGACCGGCCATATCTGATCCCCCCGTGTGCATGACTTCTTACCACGCGTGACTAACTTCGCAACGACCGTCGCTCCAGATGGGTAATGTGTCGCCCGACGAAGACAGGATTTCCGTGAACCGGTTTGCCCCGGGTCGCGAAGACTTTCCCGTGGAGAGCGCCGTCATGGAGAGGCCGCCAGCGCTGCCGCCCGAGGCCGACGCCTCGGACGGCGTGCTCGTGCGACGGCTCACCGACGGCGACAACGACGCCCTCGAGGCGCTCTACGACCGGTACGTGCGGCCGGCGTTCGCGCTGGCCCGGCGGATCACCGGCGACCCGGTGTTCGCGGAGGAGGTCGTCCAGGAGGTCTTCCTGGCGCTGTGGCGGGATCCCGCCAAGTACGACCCGCAGCGCGGCGGCTTCCCGAGTTGGCTGCTCGCGGCGACCCACCACAAGGCCGTGGACGCGGTCCGGCGCGAGCAGACCGTGCGGTCGCGGCGGGCGAGCCTGGCCGAGGAGGCTGACTATTACACCGCAGCCGGCGCGGGCGACCTGCCGCCGGTCGAGGACGCGGCGTGGGCCGGGCTGCGCGGCGAACGGGTACGCAAAGCGCTGTCGGCCCTTCCGCCGCCGCAACGGGAAGCGCTCGTGCTGGCGTACTACGCCGGCTACACGCAGTCGGAGATCGCCAAGCGCACCGGGGTGCCACTCGGGACGGTGAAGACACGCATGCTCGCAGGCATGCGCCGGCTTCGTCAGCTCCTCGACGAACTCGCCGACCCCACGGAAGGGGGTCGGCCGTGAGCGAGCCCATCGACCCCCGCGAGCAGTTCGGCGAGCACGGCGAGTGGGACGCGCTCGCCGTCGGCTGGGCGCTGTCCGCGCTGGACCCCGAGGACGAGGAGCGCTTCGCCGAGCACCTGCCCGGATGCGCGCGGTGCACGGCAACCGTGCGGGAGTCGCTCTACACGGTCGCCGACCTGGCGTACGCGCTGCCGGACGAGGCGCCGCCGCCGGCGCTGAAGTCCCGGTTGATGGCGGCGGTGGGGGCCGAGCCGCGGACGCCCGGCGCAGCGCCCGAGCCCGAGGTGGCGCCGGCCGAGCCCGAGCCGGAGGAGGAGTGGCCGCTGGGCGAGCCGCACCCGGGCAGTCCCGGGTACGGCATCGACTGGTTCGCCAAGCCACCGCGGTCCACGGAGACGCCGTCCGGTGAGCCGGAAACCCACCAGCCGCCGGTCGGCGACGGTCGCACCGGCACGCAGCCGCCGGCGGGCTGGCCGGTCGCCGAGCCCACGATCGGGGCCAACCGCCCCGACCTGACCGGCCCGCCGACCCCCGGCG
Source organism: uncultured Actinomycetota bacterium (assembly GCA_963803135.1). Lineage (GTDB taxonomy): Bacteria > Actinomycetota > Actinomycetes > Mycobacteriales > CADCTP01 > CADCTP01. The sequence goes on from CAWDLH010000006.1 coordinate 396,127, forward strand.
ACGAGGTCGACGGACGCATCTCCGTCGACCTCGACCGTGAGCCCGCGGACTACCGCGACGACCCGCGGACCGACGGGGACGAGGACCAGCCGACCGGCCCGCGCCGCCCGCCGGCCGACCACCGCGGTGACCTCCCCGAAGCCGGCACGGGCGCGACCTCTCTGGCCGCGACCGATCTGGCCGGGACCGACCGGAGCGCGACCGACCGCGGCGCGACCGAGGGCGGCGCGACCGACGCGGCGGCGCGACCGAGCGCGGCGCGACCGAGCGGACGACGCGCGACCGAGGGCGGCGCGACCGAGAGCGGCGCGACCGAGGGTGGCGCGACTGACGGTGGCGCGACTGACGGTGGCGCGACTCACGGCGGCGCGACCGACCGCGGCGCGACCGACCTGGGCGCGACCGACCTGGGCGTGACCGATCTCGGCGTGACTGATCGGGCGGCGGCCCATCTGGACATGGGTGACCGGGACGTGACGGACCGGGACGTGGCGGACCGGGACGTGGCGGACCGGGACGTGACTGGTTCGGGTGAAGGGGCCGAGGTGGTCCGGCTGGCCTCGCGCCGCCGGCGGCTGGCCCGCCGGATCGGCGTCGGTGTCGGGGCGGCTGCGGTGCTGGCGCTCATCGCCGGCCTGGTCGCGTGGAACGTCGACCTGCGCAATCAGCGGGCCGACCTCCGCCAGATCGCCGCCCAGCGCGAGGCCGCTATCCAGGAGCTCACCGCCAGCGGCCCGGCCCGGGTGGCCGCCCTGACCGCCGACGGCAAGCCGTCGCCCGAGCGACGGGCCACGCTCGTGGTCCGTGGCGACCGGATCGAGATCATCACCGAGACCCTCGGCGCCACCACCGGCAACGAGACGTATTGGCTCTGGACGCTGCGTTGCGACACACAGCAAGCCACTGACCTCAAGCCGATCCGCTGGTTCACTGTTGCTCAGTCGGAGTTCAGCGTCCGCGACATAGGATCGGATCCTGGGGTCGCCGGCGCGCCGTGCTTCGCGATCAGCTCCGAGCTCGGCAAGGCGACCCCGAAGGCCCCGCGGCAGGTCGTGGCCGTGGGGCAGGCGGAGTAGCCCACGGGGAGGGACCTTGCCCACCGACCAGGACCGTCGCGAGGACGACGAGCCCGGCCTGCTGGACGAGGTCGCCGACAAGCTCGGGTTCCGCGCCCGGCTCAAGCGCAACCCGGCGCTCGGCCTGGCGTACCGGATCGGCGTCGCGGTGGTCGGCACCGCGGTCGTCCTGCTCGGCCTCGCCCTCGTCCCGCTGCCCGGGCCAGGCTGGCTGATCGTCTTCCTCGGCCTCGGCATCCTCGCGACCGAGTTCGCCTGGGCCGAGCGCCTGCTCGGCTTCGGCCGGCGGACCCTGCGGTCCTGGCTGCGCTGGCTCGGCCGCCAGCACCTCGCGGTCCGCGCGCTGGTCTCGCTGGCCACCCTCGCGTTCGTGGTCGGCGTCGTAGGCCTGACCCTGCACCTGTCCGTGGGGCTCCCGTTCGTCACCAGCTGATCCGGTATGCTTTACGGGTTCCCGGGCGATTGGCTCAGCGGGAGAGCGCCTCGTTCACACCGAGGAGGTCACTGGTTCGATCCCAGTATCGCCCACCCAGCTCAGAGCCGGTGTCCGCCCGCGGAGACCGGCTCTTTCGTCTCCGTACAGCAGCGAAGTACAGCAGCGCGCCATCGTCAGCCGTCCAGGCTGTCCGAGAGGCGCCGCAGGGCTTCGCGGGTCTGGCTGGAAGGGGCTTGGCTGTAGATCTCCATCGTGACGCTGATCTGGGCGTGGCGGAGGATCTGCATGATCACCCGTGGGTGGACGTCCAGGTCGACGAGCAGCGTCGCGCAGGTGCGCCGCGCGTCATGCACCGTGATGTCAGGCACACCAGCCGCCGCGCTGAGGCGGTGGAACGACCGCAACATGTTCCTCGGCTCGATCGGCGTGCCGTAGCGGGTCGTGAACACCAACCCGGCCTCGTCCTGCCAGGCTCCGTCGGCCGACTGCCGTGCCTCGTCTTGGCGGCCCCTCTGCCAACGGAGCGCGGTGACGCAGATGCCCGGAAGCGGCAGCGTGGCCTCAGAACCCTCCGTCTTCGTCTGACGGTGCAGCAGCTCGCCACCGACCCGCTGGATCTGCAGCCCGACGGTCAGCTCGCCGTCGTCCAGGTCGAGGTCGTCCCACGCCAGCCCGAGCACCTCCCCGCGCCGAAGTCCCAGGACGAGGACCAGGACGAACCCGGCGTACAGTCCGTCCTCGGCTGTCTTAGTGTGCTCAAGGAAGCGACGCGCCTGTTCGCTGGTCCACGCCTTCCGACGCTTCTTGCGCGCCGCCGGCAGCTTGACCCGGGTCGCAGGGTTGCGAGTGATGAGCTCCCGGTCGATCGCGCTGGACAGCGCCGACCGGAGCGCGGCGCGGACGTCCGACACGGAGCGCGTCGATATGGGCGACTCGCAGCACTCGCCGATAGCGCAGCACCGTTGGCTCGCGGCGGGCCTAGCCCTCGGACGTCCACCTGCTGGGGTGGAGTCATCGTCGACGGCCGGGGCGTCACGGCCTTGTTCGGGGTGGCCCGCTCGACGGGCACCGCCGTCGGTGCAGTGGCCGCAACCGCGTGCGCCTGCCCCACTACGTGCTCGCCAGCCAACAGGTCGTGACAGGCGCCACGCGTGGCTGACGCCTTCCCTTCGGCCGTGTCGCGTTCCCGCGTGATGTCGGCGCGCCGTTCACCGTCCGTTCATCTACTGAGAGGAATCGGTTCATTGCGCGTCCCTAGCGTCCTGGATCGTGGCGGCGGAGTGCCGTCGCGTAGGTGTCCGTAGTCAACGACCTCGTTGGGGGCGAAGCCCCCGCCAGCCTCGGAGGACTCTAGGTGAAGCTCAATCGATCAGGAGTGGCGGCGGTCGGCCTGCTGGCAACCGTCCTGCTGATGTCGGGCTGCGGAAGTGACAACAACACGACAAGCAGTTCGGGAGGGGGATCATCGGCCGCGAGCGGCGACTGCGCCGGCAAGAAGGACCTCAAGGCCAGTGGTTCGACGGCCCAGGCGAACGCGATGACGCGGTTCATCGCCGCCTACCAGGCCGCGTGCCCGGGCTTCTCGCTCGACTACACGTCGAACGGGTCCGGGGCCGGCGTCTCGGAGTTCACTGGCAACCAGACGGACTTCGGCGGCTCTGATTCGCCTCTCAACGCGGACAAGGGTGAGGTGGCCGCGGCCGCAAAGCGCTGCGGTTCCGACGCCTGGAACCTGCCCGTGGTCTTCGGACCGATCGCGGTCACGTACAATGTGTCTGGCGTCGACAAGCTCGTACTCGACGGCCCCACCCTCGGGAAGATCTTCAGCGGCGGCATTACCACCTGGAATGACCCGGCCATCGCGACGCTGAACCCCGGCGTATCGCTGCCTTCCGACAAGATCAATGTCGTCTACCGCAGCGACGAGTCCGGCACCACCGACAACTTCCAGAAGTACCTCACCTCGGCTTCTGATGGCAGCTGGACCAAGGGCACAGGCAAGACGTTCAACGGCGGGGTAGGCGAGGGTGCCAAGGGCAACGAGGGCACTTCCGCCGCCATCAAGAGCACTGATGGCTCCATCACCTACAACGAGTGGTCCTTCGCAACCGCGCAGGGCCTGAACATCGCGTCGATCGTCACTTCGGCTGGCCCTGACCCCGTCGCCATCTCACCCGAGACCGTCGGCAAGACGATCGAGAGTGCCAAGGTCAAGGGCAGCGGTAACGACCTCGTCCTCGACACCACGTCGTTCTACAAGCCCACCCAGACCGGGGCGTACCCGATCGTGCTGGCCACGTACGAGATCGTCTGTTCCAAGTACGCCGACGCCGACACCGGCAAAGCCGTGAAGTCGTTCCTCACCACGACGATTGGCCCCGGCCAGGACGGCTTGGCCGACAACGGCTACATCCCGATCCCGGACCAGTTCAAGTCGAAGCTGACTCAGGCCGTGCAGGCCATCTCGTAGCCACTGCGAGGCCGAGTAACGGGGCGCGCCGTCCCGGGCCACCGCTCACCAGGTGGCTCGGGACGGCTGCGGCGCCTCTGAGGAGAGGAGGGCGAGGGCGTGAGTCAAGCGGATGTCGTTGCATCGGGGGCCCACTCCGGTGGCTCGGGTGCCAAGGATGCTGCAGGTCGCAGAAGCCGACACCGTGGCGACTCCATCTTCCAGGGATTGTCGACCGCCGCCGCGATATCGATCATCGTGCTGATCATCCTGATCGCGCTCTTTCTCCTCATACAAGCCATTCCTTCCCTGCGGGCCGATCACGTCAACTTCCTGACCAGCGCGGAATTCGACACCAATGACGCGAACAACCTCAGATTCGGGATCCGTGACCTGCTGGTCGTCACGCTCATGAGCTCTATAGTGGCGCTCATTTTGGCGGTACCGATCGCCGTGTTCATTGCGTTGTTCATCACGATGTATGCGCCTCGCAGTGTCTCTCGAGTCGCCGGCTCTGTCATCGACCTTCTCGCCGCAGTCCCATCTATCGTCTTCGGGCTCTGGGGTATTTTCGTCCTGGCTCCGAAGATCGAACCGTTCACGAGATTCCTGAACGACAAGCTCGGGTGGTTTCCGCTGTTTTCGGACGGGAACGTCTCTCTATCGGGTGGCGGCAATATCTTCACCGCCGCGCTCGTGCTGGCCATCATGATTCTTCCGATCGTTACTGCCATCTCCCGGGAGGTATTCCGGCAGACGCCGCAGTCCCACATCGAGGCCGCTACCGCCCTCGGCGCTACACGCTGGGAAGTTATTCGGACGGCCGTACTGCCGTACGGCCGGAGCGGAACAATCGCCGGGGCGATGCTTGGGCTTGGCCGCGCACTCGGAGAGACCGTCGCCGTACTCATCATCCTGCGCACCGCCTCGACGGCGGCCAAGGGCTCGCTCTTTGACGGCGGCTACACCTTTGCTTCCAAGATCGCCTCCGCCGCGGCGGAGTTCAGTGAACCCCTGCCGACCGGTGCCTACATCGCGGCCGGCTTCGTCCTGTTCGTTCTCACCTTCCTGGTGAACGCGGCCGCCCGGGCCGTCGCCGGAGGGAAGGTGAACGGATGAGTGTCGCCACCGGAGATCGCTCCGCATCCGCAGCTGACGCCTTCGCCACGATCAGCCGTCGCCGCAACACCAAGAACGCCGTCGCGACCGGCCTGGCCTGGACAGCCTTCGCTATCGGGCTGATTCCCCTGGTGTGGATTCTGGTCTATGTACTCGTCAAGGGCCTCAAGGCGATTACCACGGCCGCCTGGTGGACTAAGTCCCAGCGCGGCATCCTCCCGAGTCAGGTCGGCGGGGGAATCTATCACGCTCTTTACGGCACTCTCGTCCAGACGGCTATCGCGGCCATTGTGGCCATCCCGATCGGCATCCTCGTCGCTATATATCTCGTCGAGTACGGCCGCGGATCCATCGCCCGTGTCACCACCTTCATGGTCGACATCCTGTCCGGCGTGCCCTCGATCGTCGCCGCCCTGTTCATCTTCGCCGTCTGGATCAGTCGGTTCGGCTTCGAGCAGAGCGCATTCGCTGTCTCACTGGCTCTCGTCCTCCTGATGCTCCCGGTCGTGATCCGGAGCACCGAGGAAATGCTCCGGCTCGTTCCGGATGAGCTGCGGGAGGCCTCTTATGCGCTAGGAGTGCCCAAGTACAGGACCATCCTGCGCGTCGTACTGCCGACAGCTCTGTCCGGAATCGTCAGCGGCACCCTCCTCGCCATCGCCCGGGTCATGGGTGAGACCGCCCCGGTGCTGGTCCTGGTCGGCTACAGCACATCGATCAACTACGACGTCCTCAAGGGCAATATGGCGTCGTTGCCTCTCCTGATCTACACACAGCTCATCAACCCGACTCCTGCCGGTCAGCTCCGGGTCTGGGGCGGCGCGTTGACGCTCATCATCATCATCGCTGTCATCACGGCCCTCGCAGCAGTGATAGCTCGCCTGGTAGCCCCCAAGAGTTCGTGAGCAGGGATCTCTCATCATGTCTAAGCGCATCGACCTCAAGGACCTCGACGCCTACTACGGGTCCTTCCATGCGGTCGGATCTATCAACGTGACCATCGAGCCTCGCCAGGTGACCGCCTTGATCGGCCCCTCCGGCTGCGGCAAGTCAACGGTTCTGCGGACGATCAACCGGATGCACGAAGTAATCCCTGGGGCACGGGTCCAGGGGAGTGTCCTGCTTGATGAAGAAGACATCTACGACGCCAAGGTCGACCCAGTTGCGGTCCGCCGCACCATCGGAATGGTGTTCCAGCGTCCGAACCCCTTCCCGAAGATGTCCATCAAAGACAACGTGACTGCCGGGCTACGTCTGCAGGGTGGTCACAGCCGGAAGGCACTGGATGAGGTCGCCGAGCGTACCCTGCACCAAGCGAATCTCTGGGAAGAAGTAAAGGACCGGCTCAACAAGCCGGGCATCGCGCTTTCCGGCGGTCAACAGCAGCGGCTCTGCATTGCTCGGGCGATAGCAGTAGGGCCCGACATCCTCCTCATGGACGAGCCGTGCTCCGCTCTCGATCCAATCTCCACCCTGGCGATCGAGGACCTTATTAGCGAGCTGAGAGACAAGTACACGATTGTCATCGTGACACACAATATGCAACAGGCAGCTCGCGTCAGTGACGCCACTGGATTCTTCAGCCTGGACGGGGTCGGGCAGCCGGGACACCTCGTCGAGTTCGACGACACAAGGAAGATCTTCTCCAACCCATCCGTAAAGGCGACCGAGGACTACATTTCCGGAAGGTTCGGATGAGTTCCAGCCGCGAGGCTGGCTATCGAGGAGTCATTGATCTTCCCGCGGCTCGGCTCGCCAATATCCGTCAGCCGCGGGATCGCCTTCGGTTACTGATCTGCGAACCCGAGAGTGCCGCGAGACAATCCCTGGCGGAGGGTCTCCTCGGCCTGAACGTCGAGGTCGCTTGCTCGGACGACGGAGCGCGGGCATTGCTTGACGTTGGCCGGCTGAGCCCCGATGTGCTGTTGATCGCCGCGGATCTCCCCCCGTTAGGCGCTCCCGCAGTCATAAAGACCGTACGAGAGATATCAGACAGGCACATCATCGTCGGAGCGGGGCCGGGTCAATCTGATCTCGTTGCAGCGGCGATCGAAGCCGGCGCCGACCGCCTCATCGAGCGGCCCTACTCCATCGATCAACTCCGTGCGGTCATGCTGGACTTCCGGAGCAGCGTCGAGCTCGATGCCGTACCGCTTCAGGTGGGACCGCTCAAGGTCGACCCGCTGGCCTACGAGGTGTTCCTGGGGGACCAGATCATCCCCGTGCCTGTCCGCGAGCTCGAAGTCCTCTTGTACCTGATCTACCATCGAGACCGCGTCGTCACGGTGCGCGAGCTCCAGGACGCGCTTTGGGCGAGCGGCAAGCTCTCGCCCAACTCCAACTCGGCTGCGGTTGCGATCAACCGCCTGCGTTCGAGATTTGCCGAACATGATGTGGACATCATTAGAACTGTGAGGCGACGCGGCTACCGCTTCCATCCCCCGCAACTCACGTCCCATGCCTCCGCCCAACCCAACACAAGGCGGAGGACGCGGTGACCTCGTCAAGATGTCCCGGTTTGGCGTACCTCAGATCACAGCGCCCGAGACCTCCGTAGAGCCTCCGCCGTACAGTCTTGGCTCGTGGTACCCGAGACGTTCGAGCGGACCCAGCTGCAGGTAGCGCACATCCTGAGCGCGCACAGTCAGCTCCGGAGTCTCAGGGAGAGCGACCCAGACTCGCTCCAAGATGTCCTGCGAGCGGCCCTGGTGCTGGTCGAGCGTTCGTTCGTGAGTGCGACAGCTGATCTGGCCGCACTCGCTGCGCCCGAGGCGATCAGACGTGGGAGGACAGGCACGCTCCTCGTGGATCTCCTGCGGTCCGATGCCGAGACGGTCGTACGACTCTGGATGGCATCTCGTCCGCCGGAGGAACTCTCGGACCTCGTGCGGAGACGCCTTCGTGCAGAGCCGCCGGGGTCGGTCTCGGATCTCGAACGCATGTTCTTCGGGACGCTGAACATGCCAATACCGTGGGATCGAGCCAGCGAGCTACTGGCATCCGAGCAGCAGCGTCCCAGCGAAGAGTCCCGCCATGCCGGTGGTCTTCCCGATGCGGATGCGCGGCGCGGAATCCGAGCTGCCATCGACGACCTGCATGCCCGCGCAACCAATATCGTCGCCGGCGGCGACATCATCGAGCGAACCCGCTACGCACAGATTGACGTCGAGATGGTGCGACGCGGAAGTAGCGCCTGCCGGGCTCTTCTGGCGGCACTCGTGGAGAGTCTCGATGAACTGCTCCCAAGCAGTTCGGCCGAGGTCCGAGAACGAACGGCTCTCGACAATCGAACACGCCCGAGCCAGCTCAATCGGGCCGTCCGGACGTGGGCACGTGCGCAGGGTATGAAGGTCAACACGACGGGCACGTTGCCTCAGTCCCTTGTCGACGCGTACCTCGCTTCCGTCGAGCGAAACTGACCACATCGCATCCGGTCGCGATTGGCTCGCCGCGCGGCGCTCAACGGCGTAGGCCGATGACACTCGGCCGCCGGGTCGCGTCGGAGGCGCGAGGCACTGGCCTCGCTGACCGGACCGGGCGCCTGATCTCGACACCCGGCCTGGTCGGCCTGCTCAGCAGCAGGCACCTACTCCAGCGGGCTGCGCCGCCTCCGCGGTGGCCCCACAGCAGGCGGCGTCTCCGACCCGCGCCGGCGCGACGACCTCTGCCGGAGCGTCGGCCAGGACGGTGTAGACCTCCCACGGGGCACCATCAGGGTCGTTCACCCACACCTTGTCCTGCATTGCACCATCTGACTGCGGCGACCTCAAGGCCGGCGGGCCAAGGACATCGATCGACCGCCTTAGGCGGGCTGCCCGCTGGTCGCCCTAGCTTGCCGCACTGCCTCTCACCCGCAAGGGCGTGCGGCCAGAACTTTCGGCGTCCCGTCGGATGGACGACGCGGCGGTTGGCGTGTGCCGAAACTTCTGACCGGTCCCTTGCGGGCGAGCCTCGGGCAGCGCGGACGGCGCCAGGACGCGGCGACGGCAACAGCACCGTCGCCCGCCGTCAGGCAACCACGACACGCACAAGGAGCCGACCATGGCCGAGGCCACACGACCCACCACGACCGAGCTGATCACCTACCTGGACCCGCGCGAGCTGATCCCGAACCCCCGCAACCCGCGTACCGACCCGGGCGACCTGGACGAGCTGACCGCCTCAATCCGGCAGGGAGGCGTCTTGGAACCGCTGGTCGTGGCCCCGTCCCAGGTAGGCGGGCACATGGTGTTGTTCGGACACCGGCGCCGCGAGGCCGCGATCGCCGCCGAGCTGGCCACCGTCCCGAGCATCGTCCGGGCCGACTACATCGCGAAGGACGCCGAGCAGGTGGCGGACATGCTGGCTGAGAACCTGCACCGGGCCGACCTGACCCCGGTCGAGGAGGCCGACGGCTACGCCCAGCTCGCGGCGTTCGACTGGACCCGGATCAGATCGCGGCGCGCGTTGGGCGGAAGACCGAACGGGTCCGGCACGGCCTGGCCGTCGCCGCGCTGCCGGATCGGGTACGGCCGAAGGTGGCGGCGGGAGAGTGGACGTTGGAGCAGGCCGCCGCGGTCGAGGAGTTCGCCGACGACGAGCATGCGGTGGCCCGGCTGGCCAAGGTGACCGGCCCATACCTGCACTTCGCGCTTGCCGAGGAGCGGGCCAAGCGGGACCGCAAGACCAAGGCAGCCGAGACCCGGCAACGGCTGGCCGACGACGGCGTGCGAATCATCACGAAGCCGAAGACCTTTCCCTGGGGCTCGGCCGCGATCGAACTCGACCAGTTGACCGACGACAACGGCCGCCGGCTGACCCCGGGCAAGCACCGCCGCTGCGCCGGCCACGCCGCCATCGTTGACGCCGACGGCAGCGCGATCTTCGTCTGCCAGCATCCCAAGGACTACGGCCACCAGACCCCGCCCGGCTACCAGCACCGCTCCCGCGAAGAGGCCGAGGCCGAGGCGGCCGAAGCCGAAGTCCGCCGCCTGTTCGAACAGGACTGGCAGGTCGCGACCGAGGCCCGCCGGTCGTTCCTGCGTGAGCACTTGGCCCAGCGCGGCAAGGCTCCCGCCGGGAGTCTGCGCATCGCCACCGAGCTTCTGTACGGCTTCCCGGCCTACCGCACCGGGGTCACCAGCGCGTTCCGCATCGCCAGCTGGACGAAGTCCGCGTGCAGCTTGGCGGGCATCCGCGTGGTGTCGGAGTTCCAGAACAGGATGTCGAACGCCGGCGGCTTCTTGCCCAGCAGCTAGTTGTTGACCCAGTAGTTCCAGATCAGGTCCCCGGGCCGCAGCCAGGCGAACACCTCCGCGAGAGTCCGGCCGTCCAGGTAGCCACGCCGCCTGGACGTCGCGATCGCCGCCGCGGCCAGCTGCTCGTCCACCAGCGCGCCCGCCCTTCCGGCCCGGGCGTTGTCCAACACGGTCACCAGCAGGCCGAACGCGGCCAGCCGGTCTCGGTCACCGGTGCTGGTGAGATAGGCGGCGGTGATGCTGGCGATGATGCCGCCGGCGCAGACGCCGAGCAGCGCAGTGCGGTCGGTGCCGCTGACCCGCTCGACGGCGGCGAGCCCGTCGAGCACGGCACGTACGTAGGCGTCCAGACCCCAGTCGGCGTGCCGCGCATCCGGGTTGCGCCAGGAGATGACGAACACCTGCTGGCCGTTCCGGACGAGGTACTCGACCAGGCTGCGGTCCGGTGCCAGGTCCAGCGCGTAGTACTTGTTGATCGTCGGCGGCACGATCAGCAGCGGCACCTCGCGGACCTGCGCGGTCTGCGGCCGGTATTGGATCAGCTCGAGCATCTCGGTCCGCCGGACCACCGCGCCGGGGGTGACCGCGATGGTCCGTCCGACCTCGAACGACGAGGTGTCGACCATCTGCGGCACGCGCGGCGGGACGGCCAGGTCTCGCACCAGATTGACGCCGCCACGCACGAGGCTCAGGCCAGCCGTGTCGATCGCCGCTTTTGCCGATGCGGGGTTCAGCAACGGGGCGTTGCTCGGCGCGAGCGCCTCCACCAGGTTCTCGACCAGGAAGCGGACCCGCTGCTCGTCCCGCCAGCCCAGCTCGGCGTCCGCGACCAGTTGGTCGGCGGTCTGCCCGGTCGCGAGGTACGCCTGCACGGCCCGGCGCAGCAGCGGGTTCCCCGACCAGGCGGGGTCGACGAACCGGCGGTCGCGCGTCGACGGGCCGACCGTCGACGTGCCGGCCCCGACGCGGATCATCTCGGTGGCCAGCCCACGGAGCCGCCGGGCCGTCGACCGCGGGCGCCGGGCCAGCCCGGCGCCGAGCTTGACGGTCGACGCGTCCGGGGTGAGCCACCGCAGGCGGCCCAGCGCGGCGTCTACGAGCAGCGCGTCGAGCCCGACGGCCTGGTCGGCCAGATCGTCCGATGCGGGCGCGGTGGTCGGTGTGGTCGTCATCTGAGTGGCTTCGTGAGCAGGTGGCGGTGGAGGTCGGTGGTTGCGTCGGTGGCCGGCTCCCCGACCTGATAGCGGGAGTCGGCCACTGACCGGGTCGAGCCGTGGCGTGGGTCGAGCCGTGGCGTGGGTCGAGCCGTGGCGTGGGTCAGGCTGTGGCGTGGGTCAGGCTGTGGCGTGGGTCAGGCTGTGGCGTGGGTCAGGCCGGGGCGTGAGTCAGCCGGCCGGAGGTCTTGCCCGGCCCGACGGATCTGAGCGCCGAGCGTGATCGTGGAGATGCCGTAAACGATGCTGAACAGTCCGAACACGGTGGCCAGGGTGAGCGCGCCGATGTCCGGCCGGATTGCCAGCACCACGCCGAGGGAGACCGACACCAGGCCGGTGAGCACCCACATGGCGCGTTCGCCGGCGCGTTCGCCACCGCGGAACGCCATCGCGACCTCGATGGCGCCGGTGACGAACGCCCAGGCGGCGACCCAGGTGGTGAGGACGAGTGCGGTGATGCCGGGCCAGACCAGCGCGGTCACGCCGGCGGCCGTCGACAGCAGGGCCAGCAGGAGGTAGCCGGCCACCGGCCCGGCGTGGTCACTGCTGAACGCCCGAGCCCCGTCGGCGAGGGCGGCCAGGAACGCATAGACCGCGAAGACGATCACGAGCGCGCCGACGGTGATACCGGGCCAGGCGACGGACACGACGCCGATCACCACGGCGAGCAGCCCTCGCCACAGCAGCGCGGATGACAGGGACTTGAACACGGATGCCTCCTTATGGGATGGAGTCCACGACCGAACAGGCAACGGAGACCGCCGGTGGACGACGGGCGATCCTCGAGGAGGGATGAGGTCGCTTCGGCTCGCTGCCAGGACGGATACTTGCCGGCGGGGCATGCGAGCTACCGGACCGCGCGATCCGAAGCGATTCTGATCTCTCGAGCTTTTCTGATGACATCATCAGTTGCGCCGCTCAAGGTTGTCAAGAGCTCATCAGCACTGATAGCCGAGTCACTTTCGGTCGGGACCCGGGTGGCGGGCACGGAGAGTGCCCGGCACGCCTTGGCTTCGCCGATCCCCGGTCCGCCGCCGCGATCGAGCTGCACCGCGAGCGCGCGGCGTCGCCCGTTCTCCGGACACGCGCGGTCGTCCGGCAGGCACGGCGGTCGAGCGTTCCCGGCCGCCGCAACGAGTTGAACCGCGAGTCCGCGGCGCCGATCGGTTCTCCGACGCCCGTGTCATACCGGCCCGTGCCGTCGCGGCCCCGGCCTGCCTCGGCGCTAGGCGGGTCGCGGGAGGCGGGCGCGGGCGATCCGGGTGGCCTCGTCGGCCGGAACGCCGAACATGCGCAGCAGGTTGACCGCCAGCTTGTCCGATGCCCGGTCGATGGCAGCGGGCTTGGCGTTGGATGCCAGATGCAATACCCCGAGCAGGGCGCCTGCGGCACAAGCGAGCGCCACGTCCACGTCGTCGACGGTGAACCGGCCGGCCGCCTGGGCCCGCTGCAGGTCCCGGCGCGCCCGGGGCGCGAGCCCGTGCGGAGCCGTCACGAGGTCGAAGCCGATCTGCTCGAAGATCTTGGCGATCTGTGGCTGGGTCTTCGGCAGTCGCGCCGTCATGCGGACAGCCGTCGCGAATACCTCCGCTGGGTCGGCAATCCCGGCCGTGACCGCGTCGAGCATGGCGCCATGCTCCTCGAGGACCTCCTCCACGGCGGCGTCGAACAGGTCCTGCTTGCTCTGGAAGTGGTTGTAGAACGAGCCGAACCCGACGTCGGCCGCATCGGTGATCTCCTGGATGCTCACCTCCGCCGGCTCGCGCGAGGCGAGCAGCGTGCGGGCGGCACCGACCAGCGACGCGCGGGTACGGGCCTTCCGCCGGTCAAGCCGGCTCGTGGCGACCTCCGTCATACCGCGAAGCGTATCAGTGTCCGCCGTCAGAACTGACAGAAGGATCAGGATCGATGCCAGAGCGGGTGGTCGTCGATGAGCTGGCAGCCCGAATCTGAGCACATCATCAGAACCTCTTGACTGACTCCATCCTCAGGACTGATGATGTAATCAGTATCACGCGGAGGGAGCGATCGATGAGCTACGATTCCGACCCGCACAGCGGCCTGCACAGCGAGCAGGGGCGCGCTGCAGGGGCGAGCACCCGGGGCGGGCGGCCAACCCGATCGTGAAGGTGCACGACCTGGCCTGGCTGGAGTTCAAGAAGCCGGATCTGGACCGGGCGGAGCTGTTCGCCCGGGCGTTCGGGTTCACACAGCGCTGCGCACCCCGGAGGAGCTGCAGCTGCGGGGCACCGACCCGGGCTCGCCCTGCGTGCTGATCCGCAAGGGTCCGCGCTCGCGGTTCGTCGGCGCGGCGTTCCGGGCGGCCGACCCGACCGACGTCGCTGCGGCTGGCCGAGGCGACCGGGCGGAAGGTCGCGACGCTGCCGGAGAGCATCGGCGGGGTGACGGTGGACCTGGTCGACCCGAGCGGGGCAGCGGGTGCGGGTGGTCGCCGACACCCACGAACTCCCGCGCTGCCCGGGCAGGCGCCGCTGACGTTGAACGTCGGGCACGCAGCCGACGCGGACGAACGCCACCCAGCGGCCGCCGCGGGAGCCGGCCGCGGTGCAGCGGCTCGGTCACGTGGTGCTGCAGACCACACCGGTACCTGCAGACGCTGGACTGGTATCTCGAGCACCTCGGCCTGATCGTCAGCGACTTCCTGTACTACCCGGGGCAGCGCGAGCGGGGGCCGGTGATGAGCTTCATCCGCTGCGACCGCGGCGCGACGCCCACCGACCACCACACGCTCGCGATGGCCCTCGGCCCGGCCAACCGGTACGTGCACTCGGCCTACCAGGTCGCCGACCTGGACGCGCTGGCCGCCGGCGGGGAGTACCTGCGCGAGCAGGGCTACCAGCGGTCCTGGGGGATCGGACGGCACATCCAGGGCAGCCAGATCTTCGACTACTGGCGTGACCCCGACGGGTTCCTCGTCGAGCACTTCAGCCGACGGCGACCTGTTCGACTGCACGCTCGAGCCGGGCTGGGCCCCGATGACCGCGTCCGGGCTCGCCCAGTGGGGGCCGCCCGCGACCAAGGACTTCCTCGGCATCAAGCCCGGCCGGGAGTCGCTGCACGAGCTGCGCGCCATCGCCCGCGCGCTGCGCGCAAGACAACGAGTTCGACCTGCACCGCCTGCGCGGCCTGCTGAAGGTGGCGACGTCATGAGCACCTCCGTCCTGCGCACCGCCGACGCCTGGTACGTGCAGACCCCCACGGGCGCCGGCCAGGATCGACACCGGCGCCGCCACCACCGCGGAACTGCTGGCCGACCGGACGGCGATCGCCGCGGCCGCGGCGAGCACCGACAGCCGGTGCCGGTCGACGAGCCTCGCGCTGGTCTCCCCGGTCACCGCGCCGTGCCGGGTCGTCGCGCAGATGACCAACTTCGCCTCGCACGTCAGGGACGTCCGGCATGAACCCGGACACCATCCCGCTGACGTTCTTCCGCAAGTCGTCCGGGCTCGATCAGCGGCCCGTACGACGACATGGTGCGGCCCGCCCACGTGCGGCTGCTGGACTACGAGGTCGGAGATCGGGCTGGTCATCGGCCGCGAGGTGCCCGTCGGCACGACGGTCACCGAGGACAACCTCGCCGACTACGTCGCGGGCCTGGTGGTGACCAACGACGTCTCCGCCCGCGACGTGCAGCTGCCCAAGACCCAGTTCTACGAGGCCAAGTCCTACCCGACCTTCACCCCCGTCGGGCCCGCGCTGGTGCTGCTGGACGCCGACGAGCTCAAGCGGTTCGCCGACCTGCGGCTGCGGCTGTCGGGTCAACGGCGAGGTCCGGCAGGACATGACTCGCCGCCGACATGATCTACCGCCCGGTGCAGGCGCTGCAGGCGCTGACCCGCTTCCAGCGGCTCGACCCCGGCGACCTCGTGCTGACCGGCACCCCCGTCGGCACCGCGCTGAGCGCGCCGCCGAAGCCGGTCGCGATCGCTCGCCTCGCTGCTGCCGCCCGCGGTCAGGTGGAAGATGTTCTTCGGCCGCCAGGCGCGCAACCCCAGGTACCTGCAGGACGGCGACGTCATCGAGGCCACCGTCGCCACCGACGACGGCGCGATCGACCTCGGCACCCAGCGCACGCGTCGTGAGGTACGGCCACGATGACGCGACCGACGACTGCTGTGGCCGCCCTACGCCACGCCCGCCGACCTGGCCGCGATCGAGGCCGTGCCGCTGGCGGCGCGCGGCCTGCCCGAGTCGACGTACGCGCTGCTCGCGCGGGCGGCGACGCCGCTGGCCGGAGCGGACCGCGATCACCGTCCTGCCCGACGCCGCCCGCTGGCGGGAGCCGCTGCGCCGGACCTTCGCCGAACTGCTGGCCGACGTCCACCGGTACGCGAACCTGCTGCACGGGCTCGGGCGTGCGGCGCGGCGACGCGGTCGCGCTCATGGCGCCCAACTGCGCCGAGCTGATCACCGCGACGCTGGCCGCGCAGCTGGCCGGGATCGCGGCGCCGCTCAACGGCGCGCTGTCACCGGGAGCACCTCGCGCGAACTGCTGCGGCCGCTCCGGCGCCCGCGTGCTGGTCACCGCCGGGCCCGAGCTCGCCGCGCCGACCTGGGAGACCGCGCTGGCGCTCGCCGGCGACGGCATGCTCGACGCGATCCTGGTGCTGCGGCCCACCGGCGGCCGCGGCCCCGCCCGCAGCCGCTGCCGGCCGTCGACCGGGTACGCGTCGGCTACCTCGGCGAGCTGGCGGCCGGCATGGACCCGGCCAGCTTCGCCGGCGACCCGCCCCGGCTCGGCCGACCTGGCCGCGCTGTTCCACACCGGCGGCACTACCGGCGCGCCCAAGCTGGCCGCGCACACGCACGCAACGAGGTCGCCGACGCCTGGATGCTGGCCGCCAGACCGCTGTTCGACGCCCGAGTCGGTGGTGTTCGCCGCGCTGCCGCTGTTCCACGTCAACGCGCTGGTGGTCACCCTGCTGGCGCCGCTGTTCAAGGGACAGCAGGTGGTGTGGGCCGGTCCGCTCGGCTACCGCGACCCCGCGCTGTACGGCGAGTTCTGGAAGATGGTCGAGCACTACCGGATCGCGGCGATGAGCGCGGTGCCCACCGTCTACGCCGCGCTGGCCCAGCAGCCGGTGGACGCCGACATCAGCAGCCTGCGGTTGGCCGTGGTGGGCGCCTCACCGCTGCCCGCCGCGGTCCGCGACCGACTTCCAGGCCCGCACCGGGGTGTCCCTGATCGAGGGGTACGGGCTGACCGAGGCGACCTGCGCCAGCGCGCGCAGCTTCCCCGACGCGCCGCGGCCGGGCTCGGTCGGCCAGCGGCTGCCCTACCAGCAGATGAAGGCGGTACGGGTCGCAGCCGACGGCAGCTGGGAAGACCTGCCCGCCGGCCAGACCGGCGTGCTGGCGATCAGCGGACCACCGTGTTCCCCGGCTACGTCACCGGCCGCGACGAGAACGGCCACGTCCTGGACGGACTGGGCAAGCTGGTCGACGGCTGGCTGGACACCGGCGACCTCGCCGCGTCGACGAGGACGGCTTCGTCCACCTCGCCGGCCGGGCCAAGGACCTCATCATCCGCGGCGGCCACAACATCGACCCCGCGATCGTCGAGGACGCGCTGCTCGCGCATCTGGCAGGTCACCGCGGCCGCGGCGGTCGGGCGCCCCGACGTCGCACGCCGGCGAGGTGCCGGTCGCCTACGTCACCCTCGCCCCCGGCGCCACCGTGACCGAGGACGAGCTGCGCGACTGGGCCGCCAAGCGGGTGCCGGACCGCGCTGCCGCGCCCAAGGCGGTGACGGTCCTCGACGCACTGCCGGTCACCGCCGTCGGCAAGCCGTACAAGCTGCCGCTGCGCGCCGACGCCACCCGCCGAGAGCTCGCCGCGCGCTCGACGGGCTCGACGCTGGTGCGCCGGGTACACACCGCCGATCGAGGGCGGCTCCATCGTGGCCACCGTCAGGTCGGCTCGCCGGCCGACGAGGCCGCCGTCACAGGCCATTCTGGGCCGCTACGCCATCGCCTGGAAGATCGTGGTGAAGTCATGAACGTCTCCGTCGTCCTCGCCGTGCTCGTCGCCGCCGTCTTCATCGCGCCCGGCGCGGCCAAGATCCTCGCCGCTGCCGCCGATGCGGCCGCGGCTGCGCACGCAGGCTTCTCCGTCGCCGCCTACCGGCGTATCGGCGTGCTCGAGGTCGCCGGCGCCGCCGGGGTGCTGATCGGCCTGATCTATCCGCTGATCGGTGGCCTCGCCGGCGTCGGGCTGCTGCATTGCTCGCCGGCGCCGCGGTCACGCACCTGCGCAACGGCGACGGGCCGCGCGAGGCCGCGCCCGCCGTCGTCTGCGGCGTGCTCGTCGCCGGCTACTTCGCCGCCCTGATAGGAACGTCGTGATGAGTGCCGTTCCTGTCGTCATCGTCGGCGCCGGTCCGACCGGGCTCACCGCGGCGACGCTGCTCGGGCAGTACGGCGTCGAGTGCCTGGTGCTGGACCGGTGGGAGTCGGTCTACCCGCAGCCGCGGGCGGTCCACCTCGACGACGAGATCTACCGCATCCTGGCCCGGCTCGGGGTCGCGCGAGCAGTTCGCCGCGATCTCCCGGCCGTGCCACGGGCTGCGGCTGCTGGGCCGTGACCTGCGGGTGCTCGCCGAGTTCCGCCGCGGTACCGGGACCGGCCGGCACGGCTACCCCGAGGCGAATATGTTCGACCAGCCGGTGCTGGAGGGCATCCTGCGGGCGAACCTCGCGCGGTATGCCTCGGTCACCGTCCGCGGCAACAGCGAGGTCACCGACGTCATCCAGGATGGCGCGGGCCGGGTGCGGGTCGAGGTCACCGACCGGGTCACGGGCCGCGACGAGTCGATCCTCGCCGAGTACGTGCTGGGCTGCGACGGCGCCAACAGCCTGGTCCGGGCCACGATCGGCGCCTGCCATGCAGGACCTGCACCTCGAGCAGCGCTGGCTGGTCGTCGACGTCGATACCGACGCCGACCTCGCCCAGTGGGAGGGCGTACACCAGCTGTGCGACCCGCCCCGGGCCGGCACCTACATGCGGGTCGGCGCGACCCGGTACCGCTGGGAGTTCCGGCTGCGGCCCGGGGAGAGCGAGAACGACTTCCGCGGCGTTGGCCGGCTGCACCCGCTGATCTCCCCCTG
This sequence comes from uncultured Actinomycetota bacterium, assembly GCA_963803135.1. Lineage (GTDB taxonomy): Bacteria > Actinomycetota > Actinomycetes > Mycobacteriales > CADCTP01 > CADCTP01. Next base: position 414,785 of record CAWDLH010000006.1, read on the forward strand.
GACCGGCAACGTCCCCGTCGACCGGCTCCGCCTGGTGAGGCTGGCCGAGTACACCTTCCGCGCCCGCCTGGCCGACCGCTGGCGCGACCGCCGGGTGTTCCTGCTCGGCGACGCCGCCCACCTCACCCCGCCGTTCATCGGCCAGGGTATGGGCGCCGGCGTGCGGGACGCGGCGAACCTCGCCTGGAAGCTGGCCGGGGTGCTCGACGGCACCCTCCCCGAACGGGTGCTGGACACCTACCAGGCCGAGCGGAACCGCACGCCCGCGCGCTGATCCGGCTGGCCCGACTCGTCGGCATGGCGATGACCGAGGGCGGTGAGCCGGGTAACCTGCTGCGCCGTCTGGTCGCGCCGCGGCTGTACCTCCTGCCCGGCGTCTCCCAGCTCGTCCTGAGTAGCGAAACGCCCCCCTTGCGCCGCGGCGGGCTGGTGATCCGGCCCCGGCTGCGCCGCTCACCGGTCGGCCGGCTGTGCCCGAACGCGGTGCTGGACGACGGCCGCCGGTTCGACGACGTGGCGGGCGGCCGATTCGCCGTCGTCACTACGACCGATGTGTCATCGGACCAGCGCTCGGAGGTCGCGCTGCGCGGCGGTGTCCTCGTCCCGGCCCGCCCCGCCAGCGCACTGCACCGCTGGCTGCGCCGCGGACACGCCACCTCCGCCATCGTCCGCCCCGACGGCACCGTGCTACGGGCAGGCCGCGATCTGTCAGCGCTATGTGCCGGCCTGCCCCCCTTCACCGCAGACCACATACACGTCACCTCTGACGTAGGGCAGGCAGCGAGAGCATGAGCTAGACGCAGAGGATGCCCACGGTCAGCACGTCGACCACGCGGCCCAGCGTGCGTGGTCCCGGCGACGCTGAGGAGGGTGGGATCGTCCGGCCCCTGCCGCGTGGACCGCGTCACTGCTGCTAGTCGGCGCGCGGAGATCGGGCGAATGACCGATGGGAGTCAGATTCCCACGCGCCAAGCTGGTGCTGTCCGACCTCGTGAACGGCCTGCTGGGGCCGGGCTGACGGGCCCGAGCGGCGATGTTTTGGACAGGCAGCAGCCAGAAGGGATCACGGCTCAATCGTTACCGGTCGGCCCGCGGCGGTCTGCCACAGTGCGGTGAGGGTGGCCCAGCCTGGGGTTGGCACGGCGGCGGCGGGCGAGTAGCCGGGCGCCTGGGGTGGGATCCGTACCCGCAGCGCCCCCGGCAGGATCCGGAACCGGATCGGTGGGTCCAGCAGCATCGCTTCCCCGTCGACGCCGACCTCCACCGGTGCGGCTGCTCGCACCTCGAAGCTGGTGTCGGTCCACTCGGCCCAGCCGGCAGGACGGCGACTGCGCCCGGAGGACCTCAGTTGTGCGGATTTGGCGGCTTCGCCTGGGGATTCGAGCCGTGCCGCGACGATGCCGAGGGTGCCGGTGTCCAGGCGGCGCCTGGACCCGAAGCCCTCGGGGTGGCTCAGCTCATAGCGGTTGTTGGAGACGAGGATGAGGTGGGCGGACTGGTGCTCCCTGCCGTCGGGGCCGACGAAGGACAGGTCAAACGGGGCGGCGTGCGGGCCCAGCATCTCTGGCAGGAGCTCCAGGGCCGTGCCCATCTTGCGGTCGCGGTAGGCCGGGGACTGCACGATCTTGGCGTAGAGGCCGAGGGTGGCGTTGTTGACGAAGACCTGGTCACCGACCCAGCCGAGGTCGGTGCGTCGCTCCACCGCCGGACCGAAAGCGTCGAGGGCCCCGATCAGGTCGTCACGGTCCAGTCCGAGGTCCATGGCCAGATGATTGCGGGTCCCGGCGGGGACGCAGACGAACCCGAGATCGTGGGCGGCGGCGACGCCGGCCACCAGTGCCTGGGAGCCGTCGCCGCCGGCCATGCCGAGCACGTCGGCGCCCCGGGCTACGGCCTGCTCGGCAAGCCCGCGCAGGTCGTCGCCCGGACCAAGGACGACCGATTCGATGCCGCGCCGGCGCGCCTCTTGGACCAGGTGGAATCGTTCGACCTTGCCGCCACCGGATCTGGGGTTCATCAGCAGCACGGGGCGGATCGCAGATCCCACAAGGGTGCCAGGGGTGGGGCTGCTCTTGAGCGACGCGATGTCGCGTCCCAACCCATGGCGGGTCGCGACTGCGGCCAAGGCCACCAGCGCGATCAGGAGCAGCAGCTGCAGCAGCTGGCCGTAGGCCACCACCAGCACTAGCGGCGCTGCCAGCGCCAGGATCGCCACCGCCGCCGCGACGAGCCGGCGTACGCCGGTCCGGGTGAGGGCGTAGGAGCCCGCGCCGATCGCCACCCCCAGACACACGATCGCCACCACCAACACCAGCGGGCGGTGGAGGAGGCCGACCACGACAACCGCCAGCATGGCGACGACCGCAACCAGGGCCACGATCGCGCTCAGCCTGCGTGTTGGGCTCAGCGACTGCACTTGCGACCTCCGAACTAACCCTACGATCCTGGCATGGCCTACCACGGCAACGCCGGAATGGCCGGCCCGACCCTGTCCGGCGCCAGGTAAGGGTCGCTGCGCCCGCCGGCCTGGTGGCTGGCCCGGGAAGAGCCGGTGAGGTGGTTCACAGGCGCGTCGCGGCGTGCCAGACTGGCGCTCCGGCAGTCGAGGACCCGCCGCCATGACTACCTCGCTCGAAATCCGGCTTCTCGGCCCATTCGAGGCCTTGGTCGATGGTCGCCGTGCAGAGGTGATCGGCCCCAAACGCCCTGCGCTGCTGGCGCTCCTGGCCCTGGGCGGCGGTCGCATGGTCCCGGTCGAGGTGCTGGTCGACGCCTTGTGGGGGGCGGAGGTCCCTGCGGCGCCGCGCAACGCCGTCCAGCACCACGTTTCGCGGCTCCGGGCCGCGCTTGGAGCCGACTCGATCGCCGCCGCCCCCGACGGGTACGCGCTGACGAGCGCCACCGTCGACGCCGTGCGGTTCGAGGAGCTGCTGACCACGGCCCGCAGCGCCCAGCGGGCGGGTGACGCCGGCCAGGCCGCTGAGCTGGTCGCCCGAGCGCTGACGTTGTGGCATGGGCGCCCGCTGCAGGGCCTGCCGGACAGCTCGTGGGCCGGTGCGGAGGCCGCCCGCCTGGAGACGCTGCGGATCGACGCCTTGGAGGAGCAGTTCGAGGCGGCACTGGCACTGGGGGACCACGCCGAGGTCGTCGACCGGATCCGCCGGCTGCTGGAGGAACATCCGTTCCGGGAGCGCCTCTGGGGCCAGCTGATGCTGGCCCAGTATCGCAGCGGCCGCCAGGCGGAGGCGTTGGAGAGCTTCCGGCGGGCCCGGCAGGTGCTGGCTGAGCAGCTGGGGGTCGAGCCGGGACCCGGGTTGCAGCGGCTGCAGGCGGCCATCCTGGCCCATGACCCCGCCCTGGCCAGCGTGCCCGCGGCAGTGGCGCCGCGGGGCCGTCTGCCGGCGCCGGTCAGCTCCTTCGTGGGTCGCCAGCAGGCGCTGGCAGAGGCGGCCGAGCTGGTTGGGCGGCACCGGCTGGTGAGCCTGATCGGTCCGCCTGGGGTCGGCAAGAGCCGGCTTGCGCTGGAGCTGGGGCGGGCTGTGGAGGACGACTTCGCCGGCGGGGCTTGGTTCGTCGAGCTTGCCCGCGCCGCGCGTCCCCCCGACGTGGCCCGGGTGACGGCGCGCATGCTGGACGCCCGCGGGCCGACCCGAAGCCGCGACCCGCTGGCACGGGCGGTCGAACGCCTGCGCCAGGCCAACGTCCTGCTGGTCCTGGATGGCTGCGAACCTGTGATCGAAGAGGCGGCACGGGTGGCCGCGGGCGTGCTGGCCGGATGCCCTGGTGTGCACGTGCTGACGACCAGCCGGGAGGTGCTGCACCTGGAGGGTGAGGTCCGGGTTGTGGTGGCGCCGCTGGCGGTCCCGGACGCGGGCGCCGACGCCCGTGAGGTGGCGGCCTCGGAGTCGGTGCGGCTGTTCCTGGAGCGGGCGCGGGCATCACGGCCAGGGCTGCCGCTGACCGAGGACCGCCTCGCCCTGGCGGCGGAGATCTGCCGGCGATTGGACGGGTTACCGCTGGCGATCGAGCTGGCAGCCGCACGCGTCAGCGTCCTGGGGCTGCGCGAGATCCTGTCGGCGCTCGAGAGTCGGAGGCCGCTGTTTGTCGAGGCCCGAGATCGCCAGGCTGTCCCCCAGCGCTACCTGCGCACCGTCGTGGCCTGGAGCCATGACCTCCTGCACACGGACGAAAGGGCGCTGCTGCACCAGCTAGCGGTGTTCCGCGGCGGGGTGCCACTGTCGGCAGTGCTCGCCACCGCCGCTCGGAGCCAGATCGATGCCGCGAGGGCGACGCAGCTGCTGGGCGCGCTGGTGGACAAGTCGATCCTCACGGCGTCGTTCCCAGACGGTGGAGCGCGCTACGACCTGCTCGACACCGTCCGCGAGTACGCCGTCGAGCAACTGGCCAAGGCCGGCAACCTCAGCGCGGCTCAACTGGTGCACGCCGAGTACTTCGCGACCGTGGCCGACGCCGCGCGGGCCGAGCTTCGCGGGCCCGACTGGCTGGCCTGCGCCACTCGGCTGGAGCTGGAGCACGACAACCTCTGGGCCGCGCTGGCCTACGCCCGCGACGCAGCCGACCCGGCGATCGGGGTCCGTCTGGGGGCGGGGCTGGGCTGGTACTTCGCCCTCGCAGAGCGAGTCTCCGAGGGGCGTAGCTTCCTGGAATCCGCACGTGCGGCGGCGTCGCCCGCCACACCAGTCAGCGAACACACCGAGCTACTCGCGTTCCTGTGCTACTTGACGACCGAGGAGCTGGACCTCGACGCCGCGATCGACGTCGGTGAACGTGCGTTAGCCGTTGCCGCCACCGGTCTTGCACCGTCCGAGTCGGCCCTCGCACAGGTGGCGCTCTCGCTCGCCCTTGCGCTGTTCGGCGACGACGTCCGAGCGGCAGCGCTGGCGGACGAGGCGCGCGCCAGCCTACCGCAGAGCCGGAGACCATTGGGGCGTGGCGGCGAGCAGCCTCGTCCGGGCCCAGGGTGCCGTCCAACAGGGACAGGTCTCCACCGTCGCGACCATGGCGGCCGAGATCCTCCGGAACTCCGAGCCGGTCGGTTACAGCGCATTCGAGGTTCCGGCGATGCTACTCGAGGCCTGGGTCGCCGAGCGGCGAAACGAACCTGGTGCCCCAGAAAACGCCTACCGGCGCGCGCTCGCGCTCGCCACGCGAATCGGCTTCGCCGACCACGCCTCCTTCGCCCTGGCCCAACTCGGCTCGAACGCGCTCGCTCGCGGGGACACGCACCAGGCCGAGGAGCTGTGTCGGCGGGCGCTGGCCATGGCCGAGGCGGCGTCGACGTCATGGCCCGCCGCGCATGCCCGCGTGCAGCTCGCCCACGTCCAGGAAAGGGCCGGCGACACGGACACCGCCGAAACGCTATACAACAGGGTCGTCGAGTGGTCGCAGACGGCGCGGCCGCGGCAGGTTCGCGAGTCGCTCTTCGTCGGGCTCGCCGGCAGCCCCGGGGCGGCGGCGCTGCACGGCCTGGCGCGGCTTGCAGCAGCCCGCGGACACGACGACGCGGCCGAGGACCTACAGGCCCGCGCCGCCGTGATCGCGGACCGCGACTCGCCCGATGCACTAGAAGCGGCTGCACCGACCTGAGCGATGCACGGGCGCGGCTGCGCTAGTGAAATGGATGGCGCGCCGCTCACCTCGGGCCGTGGGTTGGCCACTCGGCTCGCGCCGGGACGCGACAGCGACGGCCGACACCGCCTGCGCCTAGTTCATGCACGCCGGCCTCACACTCCGCCAGAAGCTATCCGGAGTTTGCCTACGACCCCCTCGACTCGGGCCAACGGACTGACTTCGCGCGGCACGCCGGCGCGGAAGTAAGCGGCCGCCGGGCCGGCATGCCGACGTCTCGTGCCTGTCCATGGCGGCCGAGCCTGTCGCGGCGATCGCGGTACTGGTAGCCGACCTTTCTCAGGCGACCGTGACCACCTAACGTCTCGGGGACTGGACCAGGAGGTGCGGATGGTCACCGAGCCCGGAGACGCCACCGCTGACCACGGTTCCGGCACACCTGGCCAAAGCGAGCCAGCGGAGGCCGCACAGGCGGAGACCGGATCCACCAGCACGTCGGGACCTGAACCGGCCCCAGCGCCGGCTCAGCCGGCGTGGTCGCAGGTGTGGCCGCCGTGGACCTACTGGGTGCGGACCACGCTCGCCGTCGTCGCCACGCTGCTCGTGGTCGCCGCGGCCCGGCGGATCTCCCACGTCCTTCTCCTGGCGCTGGTCGCGTTCGTGCTCGCCGTCGGCCTGGATCCGGCCGTCCAGTGGCTCGGCAAGCTGCGAATCCGCCGGGGCTGGGCGGTGGCCATCATCTTCGTCGGGCTGGTCGTGTTCCTGGCCCTGTTCGTCGCGTTGCTGATCCCGGTGCTGACCCGGGAGGTGCCCCAGTTCGCCGGCGCGCTGCCCGGCTATCTCGCCGACCTGCAACGGCGCGACGACTGGCTCGGCAACGCCTTCCGGCACGCCAACGTCTCGACCGAGGTCAGGCAGTTCATCGCCGACCTCCCCGGGAAGATCGGCCACTCGTTCACCGCGATCGTCGGCGCCGCCGGCACGGCGTTCGGCCGGGTCTTCGACGTATTCACCGTCGGCATCCTGTGCATCTACTTCATGGTCGCGCTCCCGCGGCTGCCCGCGACGATCGCCAAGCTGGTCAGCCCGGACCGCCGCGCCCACGTCGACCTGCTGCTCCAGCGCTCGTTCGACAAGATCGGCGGCTACGTCTCCGGCAACCTGATCACCTCCGCCGTGTGCGGAGCAGCGACCGTCGTGGCGCTGCTCGGCCTGCGCGTCGACTACGCGGTGCCACTGGGCCTGTGGGCCGGCGTCGCCGACCTGATCCCGCAGGTCGGCGCCTACCTCGGTGCCCTACCGGCGGTCCTCGTCGCCCTGACCAAGGGCCCCGCCGACGGCGCCGCGACCGTCCTGTTCTTCATCGCCTACCAGCAATTCGAGAACTACATCCTGGCCCCGCGCGTGTACAAGAGCTCCATCGACCTCTCACCCGCGGCCGTCATCATCAGCACCCTCGCCGGCGCGATCCTGGCCGGCTTCGCCGGCGCCCTGCTCGCCTTACCGATCGCCGCCACCATCAAAGTCATCGCCGTCGACGTCGTCCTGGCCAGCCGATCTAACCCACCACCCGACAACCCGACCACGACCGGCCCAGCGACGCCGAACAACCACTGAGCCAAGGCATGCGCGCGACGTCCTGAAGAGGACGGTCGCAGCGAATGACAGGCTCACTCAGGCCTCAGGCCTCAGGCGTCAGGCCTCAGGCCTTGGGCCGCCGCCGTTGATGCCCTCCGTCTGCTGATCATCGGAACGGGCCAGGCGTCGCGGGCGTAGTCGCATGCCGGTTCCGACGGGGTGGCTATCGCCGCCGTGCTCGCTCGCAACACCGAGCGACTCACCGAACCGGCCAGCGAGGTGGCCGGCACGAGTCCGCCCGGGTCTTCAGCGCCTGCTCGACGCGAGCACTGATCTGCCGTGGTAGCGGACGCGGACGACGCTCCGCGCGAGCACTCACACCGACGCCAGTGTCGGTCGCTGATCTGCCGATGGACGCCCGGCAGCGAGGCCGGCGTTCGTGGCAGCCGCCTGGCAGCCGCCTGGCAGCCGAGCGTCGTAGCGTCGTCGCCGAGCAGCAGCTCAGATCGGTATTGGTCTCAATCCAAGGAGGAAGCATGAACTTCTCTGCACGAGTCGACGAGCTCCAGCAGCGCGTCGCGGCGACCAAGTCGGCGGTGCAGGCTGCCGCCACCGAGTCCCGTGAGCAGCTCCGGCAGCGAATCGACCAGGCCCAGCAGGACGCCAAGGACGCCCAGCAGCGGGCCCAGCAACGGACCGACCAGACCGCCGACCGCGCGCGCAGCAAGTTCGCGCAGATGAAGGCCGACGCCGCCGGCAAGATGGACGACTTCCAGGCCAAGGTCGACAAGCGGAACCGACAGCTGGACGCCAAGGCCGCAGCCACCGACGCGGACTGGGCCGAAGCCGACGCGGCCGACGCCATCGACTACGCCGACTGGGCGGTCGACAATGCGCAACTGGCCATGCTGGACGCCATCGACGCGCGCGTCTACGCCGACGGCCTCGCCAAGTCGACGGCCTCCTAGCCGTTTGGCCTTGGCCCTGACCGGCTGGCCGGACACACCACGCAAATTTGGAAGCAGCCGCACCGCCGCGACGCTGCGGGAGGCGATGCGGACCGGCGGGCGGGAGCTGTCCGGCTCCTGGGGATCCTGTGGACCCTGTCGGCATGTATGTGCTGTCCTACCGCGTCGGCAGCCTGGCCGCGGTGGCCGCGCTGGTCGGCGTGGCCTTCCTCGTCGGCGGTATCACCCAGCTCGCGGTGGCCAGCCGGGTGCAGAGCTGGCGGTGGCTGTTCATCCTCTCCGGCATCCTGGGGGTGGCCGCCGGGATCCTCACCTTCGCCTGGCCGAACATCACCTTGTATGTCGTCTCCATCCTGGTCGCCTGGTACCTGATCGCCTTCGGCATCATCCACATGATCGACGCGCTGGCCGGCCCCAAGGTGGGGCGGTGGTGGACCGGGCTACTGCTGGGGATCGCCGAGCTGGTCCCGGGAATCTGGGCGGCCCGCTCCTGGGAGCGGTCGCTGCTGACCCTGGTCACCGTGGTCGGGGTGTGGGCCATCTTCTACGGGGTGAACGAAATCTTCGCCGCCTTTGCCTTACGTGACATCGGCAGGCAGGCCGAGCGCCTGGCCGGCTGATCTCCACCGCTTCGAGAAGCCAGCTTCCCTGCCGGGGCCGGCGGCAGGGAAGCTGCGTAGGTCAAGGACCAAGGAGAACGCGTGAGCGCGCGGGGGCGCGCGGTCATGCTGGGCCATGCTTGTCGAGCCCGGACCGTGACCGAGCGGTGCTGGCCGTCCTGCGGACGCGGACGGCTGCAGCGCAGCTGTTTGGACGGAGTGGCGGGAGCGTGATGTCCACCGCGCGAACCACATATCAGGACGGGCGCGGCGCCGAGGGTGCCGCGCCGGCCGGCCACACGTTCGTCTGGGTCAGCCTGCTCGACCCCAGCCCGGAGGAGTTGACGTCCGTCCAGCACGAGTTCGCGCTGCCGGGGCCGCTGATCGACGACCTCCACACGTCGGGCAACCGGCCGGCCCTGGAGGTTTCCGACGAACTGGTCTGCGCGGAGGTCAACACGATCAGTTGGCTGGTTGCCGAGGAAGCCGTACGGCTCGAGAGGGTCCATCTGGTGCTTGGCGACGGCTTCGTGGTCAGCGTCGACCGCAACGAGCGTGCCGTGGAGCGGGTGAGTCAGGACCTCCGGGCCGACGCCGAGTTGGCCGGCGCCGGCCCGACGGCGGTGCTCACCTGCGTCCTCGACAGTGCCGTAGAGGGCTACGGCCCCGTCCTCAGCGCCCTCAACGACGCGGTCGACGAGGCCGCGCAGGCAGTCTTCAACCCCGCTCGGACCCGGCCGACCGAGCGCCTCTACCACCTCGCCCGGCAGGTGCTGGAGTTCCGGCGGGCCGCCGCCCCGCTGGCCGAGATGCTCGACCGCCTGGCCACCGAGTTGCCCGCCTCCACCGGCGACCGGTTCAGGCGGCACTTCCGCCAGCAGCGCACCCACCTGCAGCACCTGGTCGATGGGGCCGACGCGCTCGGCAACCTGCTCGCCAACGCGCTCCAGGCCTACCTGGCCGAGGTGTCGGTGCGGCAGAACACCGACATGCGCCGGATCTCGGCCTGGGCCGCGATCTGGGCCGTCCCGACCTTGCTTGCCGGCATCTACGGAATGAACTTCCGGCACATGCCGGAGCTGAGCTGGCGCTTCGGCTACCCGCTGGTGCTGGTGGTGATGGTCGCCATCTGCCTGGGCCTGTACCGCGCCTTCCGACACTACGGCTGGCTGTAGCTGGCCCCATCCCGGGTCGAGGAAGAGTCAGAGGGACTTCGCGGGTCGCCGTCTTTGGGCAGTCTCGTCGTTCGGCAGCGGCCGGTCGGCCAGCGTCCGCCCACTCCGGTCGACCGCGACTGCGTGATGGATCTCGCGGGTCACGTCGACGCCGCAGAAGACCTCGACACTGGCACCGACATGGAGATGTGGACTGTGGGACCCGACAAGGCGTCGAGCACCGGGTCTCACAGGTTGCGCTGGGCGGTTATCCGCCCTGCTGCGACAGCGTCGAGGAGAGAGTGGTGGTCGCGCTCGTTCCGGTCGGCATAGGCGGTGGCGAAGCGGGTGATGGCCTTGTCGAAGACGTCCGAGCCGCCCAGGTACGCGGCGATGGCGATCCGGTCGCCGGAGCAGGCGTGGGCGCGGGCTAGCGCCCACCCGCAGGCCTCGCCGTATGTCCGCATGCCGCGCGGCACCATGGCCTCGATGGGGAGGGAGTACTTCCAGTCGCGCAGTTGGCGGACGTAGAAGTCGCGCTGCTGGCCGTCCAGGCCGACCTCGGTCCGGTCCCAGCCCAGGAAGATGTCGCTGCTCGCCTGCATCAACCGCTGCCCGGCGACCACCCGCTGGCCCTGGTTGGTGTACTTGCTGGCTCCGACGAACCGGGCGAGTACGGACGCCTGAGCCTCTTTCACCTGCAGGAACAGCGGATCGGACTCGTCGCGGCCGAACATCAACACGATCCAGCACCGGGTCCCGACGCTGCCCACGCCGACGACCTTGCGAGCCATGTCGGCGTACCGGAACGTTTCGAACAGGAACCGGCGGTCGGTTTCCAGGGTGCGCCGGTAGGTGGAGATCAGGCCGAGCAGCTGCGACTCGAACGCCTCGGCGTCCTCCGGCCGGGGCAGCAGTTCATCGACCGGCACGAGCAGCGGCGGCTCCGAGATGATCCGCGGCCGACCGTCGACGAGGCGGCACAGCTTGGCCACTTCCTGCATGCTGTCGCGGGTCCGCGCCTTGGCCAGGTCCTTGTCCACCGTCTTGCGCTGCCGGCCTTTCATCTGTGAGTCGAACTGCGCGCGGAGCTCGTTCACGTCCATGACCGCGTACCAGACCTGCAGGTTCGTCATCCCGGCGAAGGTCCGCATCGCCTGCCGGTACCGGGCGACCGAGGCAGTCACGATCACGCGGCGGTCCTTGTCGGGGAACCCGTTGCCACGTGCCGCCACCTCCAGGCTGGCCGCCAGCCGCTTGACATCCCACTCCCACGGCCCGGGCAGCGTCTCGTCGAAGTCGTTGACGTCGAAGACCAACCGGCGCTCCGCCGAGCCGAAGACCCCGAAGTTCGACAGGTGCGCATCGCCGCACGCCTGCACCGCCAGCCCCGACACCGGCGTCCCGGCCAAGTCGCTGGCCATCGGCAGCGCCGCACCGCGGTAGAAGGTGAACGGGGAGACCATCATCCGGCCCCACCGGATCGGCACCAACTCCGGCACCCGCGACGCCGCCTGCTCCTCCAGCAGCCCGATCGGGTCGGGCCGGTCCGACCGCGGCTCGAACGCCGCATGGCTCTCCCGCGGCACCGCCGCCCGCGCTTGCTTACCCCGGGAGGCACGCTCCGCCGGCGTCATCTGCGCGAAACCCGTCTCCAGCTGATACCGGCCTATGCCCGGTGGAGCCCCCGTTGTCACGACACTCATCCTCCGCGTCTCACCCTGCGGGTCCGTCAGACGACTCCATAGTGCGCGCCGATGCACGCTCGCGGGTCGGAACAGAAGCCGGTGGTCGGCCATCACCCAGGCGACGGGCGCGTCGACCAGCACGTGCGGGCCGGCGCCCGCGATACCCGCGACGACGGCCCGGCCGCATCCGATGCCGCGGTCCGAACGGCTCGCGGAACATGCGCGGAGTGCGCGGGGGTCACCCCTGCGCCTTAGGCGTAGATCTGCTGGTCAGCACGCCGCTCGGGCTGTTGTCGCGCCGGTCTGTAGGACCGCCGGCTCAGGGCCGCGGCGCGTTGCGGCGAGAGCTGACAACATGCCTGCGCACCGGCCGAGCACTGCGCGGACCCCGTCGCAGAACGGCGAAGTCAACGTCCCGCCGAAGTCGAGGACCGGGCCGTTCCTGGCCATTGGGAGGGCGACCTCATCACCGGCTCAGGAACAAGTCTGCGATCGGCACCCTCGTCGAGCGCGCGACTGGATACGTGATGCTGCTGCACCTGCCCATAGCGCACGGCGCACTGGCGGTCCAGGACGCGATGGTTGAGGTCATGAGCTCGCTGCCGGACACGCTGCGCCGCACCCTGACCTGGGAGCAAGGGCGTGAGATGTGCAACCACGTCCACATCGCCGAGGCCACCGAGATAGACATCTACTTCTGCGATCCCCACTCGCCGTGGCAACGCGGCACCAGCGAAAACACTAACGGCCTGTTGCGTCAGTACTTCCCGAAGGGCACCGACCTATCCGGCTACCACCGCGACTACCTCGACTTCATCGCCGCCGAACTCAACCGCCGCCCACGCAAACGACTCGGCTGGCGCACCCCAGCCGAGGCCCTCGACCAGCTACTGTCCAAACCACAAGATCCGCCCCAGTGTTGCATTGACCGGTTGAATCCACCGCGTCAAGCATCAAGCGACGTACGACACTCCCGCTGTCTCCCGCGCTGTGAGGACTTTCCTTCCTTGGTCGAGAGCCGGCCCTGCGGGCCGGCGGGTCCGCTCGGCCGGGGTCGCGGTCACTGTGCGCGGCGCTTCGCGCCGTGCTCGCACCGCGCCCCGGCCGGCGGGCCCCGGTCGCGGCGGCCCGGGACGATCAGGAAGAAAGATCATTCGAGAACGGCGGCGGCCGGGTCCACCAGCCGCGCCGCTTCGGCGCGACGTCGCTGCCCGACCCGACCGTCATGGATGATGCACGCCGATGCGATCAAGCTTCGGGGTAGCGAGGCAGGATCGCCGCCGTGATGTCGAGCAGTTCGACCACTGACCTGTCGACGACCGTGGCCAGGCGGAAGAGTCTGATGCGCTCCGCATCGATCACGGTCACCGAACCTCGTTGGATTCGGTGCCGGGCTGTCGACGCGGCGTATGACCGAACCGGAACCGCCCCCATGTGTTGCGCTGGTAGACCCGAATGGTTCCGGCCAGGAACGTCCCGAGCTCGCTCAGCCGCCGACAACTCGGGCAGCCGAATGCCCGATGCCGCCCAGATCGCGTCAGCCATACCGGACACCTCCGACCCCACGCGGGTCGCGACGGCGACTCTGTCGGTAGCTAATGCGCCCGGCGCCAGTGCCAGGACACCGTCCGGTAGGTCCCCGGCTGCGAGAAGAAGACCAGCAAGCCCACCGGCTGCGGTTCGAGGACCTTCTGCCGGTCCTCCTCCGGGGCGTTGATGCCCGGAAGCCGGTCGGAGCCTCCGACCATGCGAGTAAGAGTGACCGCCTCGTCGGCGTCGAGCAGGCGGCTGAGTCGTTCGGGATGGCCTAGCGTCACGACGGCCCTCCTCTGCGGCTGGTACGGCTTGGGCAGTGGTAGCCGGCGACCTCGGCGGCCTCCAGTAGTGCTGCCGCCAGCTCGCGCTCACCGGTCCAGTCCCGCTCCAGATGGATCCGATCCGCCAGCTCGCCGAGGTCGCCGAGCGCGTGGGCGACAGCGTCCGCGGTGAAGTCCGGCATCACGATCACCACGCGGCCAGGCGTCCGATCGGTGACGTCCGGATCCATCCCGCCGATGTGGCCGTCAACGGCGACCGAGACGAAGTCGGGAAGCTCGCGCCGCCAACTCAGATTGCCGCTCACCGGTTCTCCTCGATCGCCTCACTGGCGTGTGCGCCTCCCGGCGCCGCTGAGAGCAGCTCGACGTACGCCTGCGTCGCGACGACCTCGGACGAGCACGCCGCCCGCAGCAACGCCAGGGCCAGCTCACCGTCGCTGTCCTCATCGAGCCACCGCGCGGCCGCGTCAACGACCGCAATTCGCTCGACCGGGGACATGGCCGGCTCTGCGACCCGCAGCACGCCGGCCGCGGCGAGGCGCTGTCGGGACGGCACCGTCCCCGCCGCATGCATCACGCAGGCCATGGCTCCGGTCTCGCCAATCGCGGCCGCTGCATCCTCGATGGACCGGCCGAGGAGGTAGGTGCTCGGCTTGTCGAGCCGGTCCGGCGTGACCCGGAACGCCGACACCCAGTCACGCATTAGGTGCGCCAGCGCGTGCGCCCCGGGACGCCGGCAGTCGGATAGTCACCATCGGGACCGGGTCGCCGACCGTCGGGGGTTGCTCGGTCTCGGCGTACACGCTCGCGCCGCCGTCCAGTTCCACCCGGAAACAGCGCTCAGGGTGGTCGATAGGGTCCGTCATACGGTCTCCGCCCTCCAGTCAGGGTGGGGATCTAGGTCCCGGACGGTGCGCCAACACCGTCCGGGGCCGCCTACGGATTCATCTCACCGCGCATCGCGGCAGGTCACGAGGTCTCCTAGCCAGGCTCCTTGCGTTGTCGATTCAGTAGGCCCTGGGAGGTTCACCCGGCCTTGTCCTACGGTCGAGACGTGCTGGTGACGTTCAGAGGCCGCGAGCTCCTACGGATCGGCAGGCGTCTCCACCGCGCGGCGCAGGAGCGCACCGAGGACCCAGCTTCGGCGGCGGCAGTCGAGCAGCGCGCGGAGGCGGTGGAAGAGACGAACCGACGCCTCCGCGAACTGCGGCGGCGCCGGCCGGGCAGCTGAACGATGAAGGCAGTACAGCAGCGAAGTACAGCAACGGGGTCGGCGAAGTACATCCGTGTTCGGCCACCGCTGGCGCACCGACCTCGCAGTCGACCCCGATCGACTGCCCTGCCGGTAGTTCACACCGAGGAGGTCACTGGTTCGATCCCAGTATCGCCCACCCAGCTCAGAGCCGGTGTCCGCCCCGCGGAGACCGGCTCTTCTGCATCCGCACGGCAGCGACGACTACCTTTCGGGGAGGAGGTCGTGGAGGACGGGGATGGCGGCTGACCCTTCGCGCTACGGCTCCTTCTCCGGCCATGGCCCGGTCCGGGCTCAGTCCCAGGAGAGCAGGGCGCCGCGGGCGTCGAAGATGGCCCTGGGTCCCCAGGTGATCTCCCAGCGGTTGCCCTCAGGATCGGCGACGAACGCCGAGCGGCCGCCCCACGACCGGTCGGTCGCCTCAGCTACCGGCGTCGCGCCGGCGGCAACGGCTGCGACGAACGCCGCGTCGACCTCGTCCCGGGTGTCGACCGTGCAGGCGAGGGTGACCCCCGACCATCCGGTCGGGTCGGCGCTGCCGGGCGCGGCCTCGGCGGTCAGATCGCGCACCGGAAAGAGCGCCAGCAGGACACCACCGAGCAGAAACCCGGTCCAGGTGTCATCGCCGCTGGTCAACTCCGGCCAACCCAGCTGCCGGTAGAACGAGCGGAGAACCCTCATGTCCCGCGCGCCCAGCGTGACGACGGACAGGCGGGCGGGAATCTGGGTCATGCCTCGAATCCTGCCAGAGCGGGACGGGCACCAAGCGTCGGCCGGTGCCGCGGGGAAACCCCCGCCGGACCTTTCTCTACTCGGCTGCGGGCGGGGCGTCGGCGGTCCCAACACCTCGCCGTCGAGGCGCCGCTCGGTGACACCGCAGGCCGAGGGTTTCGCGGTCCGGTGCGGCGCTCGGCGGAACAGCCGACCCGGTGGATTGCCGGGTCGGCCGTGCTGGTGCCGTCAGCAGGCGTTGAGGTTGACGGTCCAGCCCCCGCCCTCGATCCCGAAGCCAGCCGTGAACCCGATGCCGCCAACGGAGCCCCCGGAGGAGGTGCCGGCCGGCTTCCAGATGATTGGCACCAGGGAGCGGCGAACGGGAGGGTTGCCGCCATCGCAGCTGTTGCCGAGGTGGACCACCGCGATCCGGACGGCGAGTTCGGCCGCCGCGCGGGAGCCGGGCTGCGCCGGCACGATGGGCGGCTTGGTGGCGGCAAGTGCCCGGGCCGAGGCCAGGTCTGCTGGGTAGGCACGGGCGACGAGCGATCCGCGGTGCAGCCCGTCGAGGTACCCAACGACGTAGGGGTCGGTCCGGGGCCGGGATTCGTTGATGTCGATGAAGTCGATTGCCGGGTTGAGGGCGCTCGCCCGGGTGGCGAGGTCGCCGTAGACGATCATCGTCGCCTGCAGCAGGTCGGCGTCCAGGCCGGCCGGTATCGCCCGGGCAGTGCGTTCCGGCGCGGCCGCCTCGGCTGTCTGCACCATGGCGCGGGTGACGTGGACCGAGGTCGGCCCTATCTCCCGGTTGACAGCCCGTGCCGCCGCCCGGATCCGCATGTCATCGGCCTGCGCGGCCGCGAAGAACGCCGCGAGGCTGTCGGCGGCGGACGGCGGCTGCGGCACCGGCTTCTGCCGAGGGGTCTCCGTCCCCGGCGCGGGTAGGTCGGTGGGCGGGGTCGTGACGGGGACGGTGACCGGATCCTGAGTGGGGCCCCGCGGCGCATCGGCACTCGTTGCCGGCGAGCTGGTGCAACCCGCGGCGAGCGTGGCGCCCGCGACCGCGAGCACCAGAACGGCGGTTGAGACGGGACGCGAACGCATCTGCATGACTGCTCCCCCCGAAAGCGGCGCCTGTCGCGCCGCGTACGACTGGGAG
This sequence comes from uncultured Actinomycetota bacterium, assembly GCA_963803135.1. GTDB lineage: Bacteria > Actinomycetota > Actinomycetes > Mycobacteriales > CADCTP01 > CADCTP01. The sequence goes on from CAWDLH010000006.1 coordinate 431,303, forward strand.
ATGCACGCGGACGGGTCACTGTTGCCGTCGCAACGCGGCCGTGCCCGATCGGGTAGCCGACGGCCGGCAATCTCGCCGGTGTCCTCTGCCCGCCTCAGTCACCTGCGGTGCGCTGGCTCGCTCCCTACGAACCGCCCCGCGGCGGGCCCCGCCGCACAGCCAGGGTCGGCGAGGCGTCGCTGGTCCAGCTCCGCCGGCTCGAAGTACATGGACGGCTCGCCCACCAAGAAGGGCGACGTCATCTGGCTGACCAACACGATGAAGATGCTCACCGGCCGGATGTGGGACGCCTCCAACCGGTTCTCGCCCGACCCCCGCTACAAGATCCCGATGATGAAGATCGTCATCGGCGACGACGCGCCGGACAACTCGGTGCTGCCGGGCCCGGCGACCAAGCTGCGCGACCTGCCGCCGCTGCCGGCGAACTGGCAGACGCTGCTGGACGACCGGCTCATCTTCGAAGTGCAGCGCGGGTCGGCCGGCGGTGAGCTGGAGTGGCTGATCAACGGCAAGCCGTTCGACCCGAAGAAGGAACTCATCAGCCTGAAGAACCGCGCCGGCAACGAGCACCCGGCGACGCCGAGGAAGAACTCGTTCAACCTGTGGGAGATCCGCAACGGCGGCGGTGGGTGGGTGCACCCGATCCACCTGCACATGGAGGAGCACCGGACCGTCGTGCGGAACAACAAGGATGTGACGGTGACGCCGGATCCCGGACACCCGGACGACATCTCGCGCGAGGAGGTGGTAGCGCTCGACCCGTCCGAGGCCACGATCCTCTACCGCGGGTTCCGCGACTTCGTCGGCCCGTACGTGGCCCACTGCCACAACCTCAACCACGAGGACCACGCGATGATGTTCTCCTGGACCATCATCCCGTAACCCCGGACCCGCCCCGGTCCACGTAGCCCCGACCAGGCCCGGCGCCCGCCGCCAGCGGGCGCCGGGGCCGCGTCAACCCTCGCCGGCCGTGAGCGCGAACGCCGGGTACTACCCAGACCCAAGAGTG
>CAWDLH010000007.1:0-724193 GCA_963803135.1 uncultured Actinomycetota bacterium
CCCCGGCGGCGGCGCCGGCGGGCGACCTACAAACGCCCGCACGGGGTCCGGCACCTGCTCGCCGGCTACGACCTGTCCACCGACCGGCTCTACGGGCACGTCAAGACCCGCAAGAGCCGAACCGAGTTCCTCGCGTTCGCCCGCTACCTGCGATCCCTGCACCCGCCGCAGATCCGGATCGCGATCGTGCTGGACAACTTCAGCCCGCACCTGTCCACCAGGACCGACGCCCGGGTCGGCGAGTGGGCCGCGGCGAACAACGTCGAACTGGCCTACGTGCCCTTCTACGGCTCCTGGCTCAACCGGATCGAGGCCCAGTTCACCGCCCTGCGCTACTTCGCCCTCGACGGCACCGACCACCCCAGCCACACCGAGCAAGCCAACATGATCCGCCGCTACATCGCCTGGCGGAACCGCCACATCACCGACCCCGTCCTCCGCAAGGTCATCCGCCGGGCCCAGACCATCAAACGGGCCAAGGTTGCCTGACGCGGTACTAGTCAAGGCGTTCCTCAAGGCAGGGGTGCTGACCGAACTGGGCCGGCTGAGCAGGTCGGCGCTGGGCACACCGCAGGGCGGGATCATCTCCCCGCTGCTGGCGAACCTGGCGCTGTCCATCCTGGACGAGCCGTTCCAGGCCGCCTGGGAGGCCACGTCACGGTATCGCAACCAGCGCTCCTACCTGCGCTCGAAAGGGGTCGCCACCTACCGGCTGGTCCGGTACTCCGATGACTTCGTCATCCTGGTGAACGGCACCCGCGAGCAGGCCGAGTTCCTGCGGGCCGACACCGCAGCGTTGCTGGCCCGCCACGGGCTGCGGCTATCGGAGGCCAGACACTCATCACCCACGTGGATCACGGGTTCACCTTCCTCGGGTTCCGCATCCAGCGCCGAACCCGGCCAGGGAAAACCCCGTGCGCCTACACCTTCATGTCCCGGCCAATGCTGGCCGCGACCAAACGGAAGGTGAAGGCGCTGACCCGCCGCCACACCCTGAACCTGTTTTTGTCCGAACTGCTGATAGCCATCAACCCCGTCCTCCGGGGAGTGGCGAACTACGTCCGGCACGCTGCGGTCAAACAGACACTGCACTACCTCGGCTACTACACCTGGTGGCGAGTAATGCGGTGGCTACGGGCCAAACACCCCACGGCGAACTGGGCCTGGTTCCGGCGGCGCTACTTCGGCACCGACGGGCTCACCGAGGCGGGCGTGACACTCTTCCGGCCCGACTCGATACCGGTCACCCGCTACCGCTACCGAGGAACGAAGATCGCCACGCCGTGGAACACCGAACAACTCCAGCACGCCAGCGCTGCCTTCCATCGCATCCACGACGAGCGGCACCGCCTGGAACTACTGGAGCAACGCCTCACCAGCTGACCACACCCACCCGCACACCTGCGGAGAGCCCGGTGCTCGGCAACGGGCACACCGGGTCGGAGGGCGGGACGAGGAAACGGACCAGTCGAAAGACCAGCACCGCGCCTCGTCCCGACCCTATTCGCACCGTGCTCATACGGGTTCCGTCCGAACCGGCGCGCTCAGGACGCTATCGCCGAGATCCACCACTACACGAGCAAGTCGTATCGGTGGGTGCTGGAGGCCGACATCGAGGCGTGTTTCGACAACATCGAGCACGCCGCGCTGATGGACCGCCTCCGGCACAGGATCAGCGACAAACGCATCCTGGCGCTGGTGAAGTCTTTCCTCAAGGCCGGGGTGATGACCACCATCGGCACCACGGAAGGAACGATCACCGGAACCCCGCAGGGCGGGATTCTCTCGCCGCTACTGGCCAATATCGCGCTGTCGGTGCTGGATGAGTACTTCATGCAGCAGTGGACGGCGACGATGGCCAGCGAACAACAGCGGCAGAAGCGTCGCCGCCACGGCCTGGCGAACTTCCGACTCGTCCGCTACGCCGACGACTTCGTCGTCGTCGTGACCGGCGAGAAGGAACACGCCGAGGCCTTACGTGAGCGCGTCGCGGACGTCTTGGCCCCGATGGGGCTGCAGTTGTCCGCGGAGAAGACCCGTGTGGTCAGCCTGGACGACGGCTTCGATTTCCTCGGCTTCAACATCCGTCGGATGCGCAAGCGGGGAAGCGCGAAGTTCTTCGTCTACACCGTGCCGTCGAGAAAGGCGATCGCCTCGATCAGGGCGCGGGTGCGGGCCATGACCTACAGAGCGACCCTGCACCGCGACCCGGGCTATCTGATGGACTACCTGGGTCGAGTGCTGCGTGGCTGGGCGAACTACTTCCGCCACGGTGTCTCCAAACGCATCTTCAACGGGATCGACTCCTACGCGTGGCAGCGGATCACCGCGTGGCTGCGCAAGAAGCACCGCATCGGATGGCCAGCACTGCGACGCAGGTTCTGCCTGCCCGGCAGCTGGCGCCTGGCCCACGACGGGCAACGGTTCCGTGGCGCCGCCAGCGTCACGGTCACCCGATACCTCTACCGCGGCTATCGCATCCCGACCCCGTGGACACCATCAACCAGCCCGGCATAGCCCGGGCGGCAGCCGATCGTGGAGAGCCCGCTGCGGTGAAAGTCGCACGGCGGGTTCGGCGGGCGGCCCGGGAAACGAACGACAGCAATGCCGTCACCGCGCCCCGAGCCGACCCGACTGGCGTCACACCCGCCACGGCGACAAGTACGTCACCGTCATCATCGACCTCACCGCCGTGACCGACCGCACCGGCCCGGCCCGGCTGCTCGACATGGTCGAAGGCCGCTCCAAGCAGGCGTTCGGGACCTGGCTGGCCCAGCGTCCCGAGGCTTGGCGGCAGGGTCTGGAGGTGGTGGCCATGGACGGGTTCACCGGGTTCAAGACCGCTACCACCGAGGAGCTCCCAGACGCGACAGCGGTGATGGACCCCTTCCACGTGGTCCATCTCGCCGGCGACGCCCTCGACCGCTGCCGGCGACGGTCCAGCAGGACCTGCACGGGCATCGCGGCCGCAAAGACGACCCGCTCTACCGCGCCCGCCGCACCCTGCACACCGGTGCCGACCTGCTCACCGACCGGCAACGCCAACGGCTCACCGTCCTGTTCGGGGTCGAGGAGCACGTGCAGGTCGAAGCCACGTGGGGCATCTACCAGCGGATGATCGGCGCCTACCGCGAACCCGACCGGGCCCGGGGTCGGCAGCTGATGAGCAGCCTGATCGACGCCCTGCGCCGCGGCGTCCCGGCCGCCCTCACCGAACTCATCACCCTCGGCAGGACCCTGAACAAACGCGCCGACGACGTGCTCGCCTACTTCGACCGCCCCGGCACCAACAACGGACCGACCGAGGCGGTAACGGGCGGCTGGAACACCTCCGCCGCTCTGCCCTCGGCTTCCGCAACCTCACCAACTACATCGCCAGGAGCCTGCTCGAAACCGGCGGTTTCAGACCCCGACTACACCCTCGTTTGTGAAGAGCCGGTTAGTACTCCAGCCGTAGTTCGTGATCTTGCGGCGTGGCGGTCCCGGACGTAGGGCGGCCACCGCGTGATCCTCGTCCGTTGTGTCGACATCAGATGATCATGCGGTGGCCGTGGGCCACAGCGTAGGGCCTGCCGGCTGGCAGGCCGAGGCCGACAGGTGCTGGCCGGATGGCGGGCCGGTTCGTCCGGGTGGAGACCCGTCGCCGGGTCCCGCGGGTTCCTGCTCGGGTTGCTGGCCGACCTGCCGCGCAAGAACTGCTGGAGCATCGCCGAGCACGCCGGCGACGCCGATCCGCACGGCATGCAGCACCTGCTGCGCCGGGCCCGCTGGGACACCGACGGCGTGCGTGATGACCTGCGTGACTACGTCAGCGCCGAGTCTCGGTGACCGCGACGCGGTGCTGGTGGTCGACGAGACCGGGGACCTGAAGAAGGGCATCGCCACGGTCGGGGTGCAGCGCCAGTACACCGGCACCGCGGGGCGGATCGAGAACGCCCAGGTCGCGGTCTACCTGACCTACGCCGGCGCGCGCGGACACGCCATGATCGACCGCGAGCTCTACCTCCCGCGGTCCTGGACCAGCGATCCCGACCGCTCGCCGCGGCCGGGGTTCCCGACGACATCGAGTTCGCCACCAAGCCCGCGCTGGCTGCGGGGATGCTCCGCCGCGCGCTGAACGCCGGTGTCCCGGCGCGGTGGGTCACCGGCGACGAGGTCTACGGCGCCGACCCGGACCTGCGCGCCGAGCTGGAGGCACGGCGGGTCGGCTACGTGCTGGCCATCGGCTGCGACCGGCGGATCCCGACCGCGGCCGGGCTCATGCGCGCCGACGAGATCACCGCCGGCCTGCCGACACGGGCCTGGCAACGGCTCTCCGCCGGGCCCGGCGCGAAGGGACAGCGCTACTACGACTGGGCCTGGATCGCCCACCCCGACCCCGCAGGTCCTGCCGATCCCGCCGACAGCCAGTGCTGGTGGCTGCTGGTCCGACGCCACCGGCGCACCGGTGAACTGGCGTTCTACCGCTGCTACTCACCGGCACTGGTTCCGCTGCGCGAACTGGTCCGCGTCGCCGGCCGCCGCTGGACGGTGGAGGAATCCTTCCAGGCCGGCAAGGGCCTGGCCGGACTCGACGAGCACCAGGTCCGCCGCTGGACCTCCTGGCGGCGCTGGACAGCTGCTCGCGATGGCCGCGCACGCGCTGCTCGCGGTGATCGCCGCCAACGAGCACCCCGACCAGCCCGTCCCGACCGGGCTGATACCGCTGACCTGCAACGAGATCCGCCGACTGTTCACCATCCTCGTCATCGAACCCGGCCGGACCATCGCCTGCCCCCTGACCTGGTCCACCTGGCGGCGACGCCATCAGCACCGCGCCCGCACCAGCCACTACCAGCGCCAGCAAGCAGCCCACGCATGGACATAACGATCTACGGCTGGAGTACTAGGGCACCAGTCAGGTCCAAGCGTTGCCATCGAGGCGCAGCATAGGACCTCCTCCCCTATACGACACAGTTCAGGTTCTAAGGTCTGGCGAGTGCCACCGACCCGGAGTAAGTCATACCGGCGCCCGACCGGGCAACCGACTTGGATAAATGATCGCCATGCGACTCTCCACGACCGCGTCGACGGTGTGATATCGCTAATTCGGTCGCACGAGGCGCCTGCTGTCGAGCCGGATGACGCCGGCGTCGTGTTCCGGAGCTGCGGATGGAGCAGCAGCGAGATAATCACGCAATTCGGAGGTCAGCATGGAGGAGCGAGGTAATTGCCCTGTCCCGCGCCGCAGCCGACCCGCCACAGTGCCTCTACGTGCTCCTCATCTGGAACTCCTAGAGCTGTCACCCGTAGATCCGACAGGCGTCCCAGTTCGGTCGCCATTCGCACCACACCCATGGCGCGGCCATCGGCCAACATCAGCCGGACAAACTGGCTGCCAATCTTCAGGTCGGTCGCCGGCAGCTCAAGTAGATCGATCAGCGAACCGTAGCCCGTGCCGAAACCGTCGATCGCTATCCGGACGCCGAGGTCCAGTAACCCCGTCAGCACGGACGTGGCGGTGGCCGAGCCAGTCAGCGCCGGGGTGTCGGTAAGCTCCAACATCAATTGGTTCGGCCTCACGCTCCAATTCTCCAAGACCGCCTGGACCTGCTTCGGGAATGCCTTGTCCAAGAAGCACCGGGCAGCGAGATTTACGCTGATCGGCAGATCTCGATCACCCCACAGCGCCCGAACCTGAAGAGCCTGGTCGAGCTGCCAACGTACGAACGGGGCGTGATCACGTGACTGCTCGAGCACCGGCATGAAATCACCCGGTAGCATTAAGCCCTTCGTCGGATGAGTCCACCGCACTAACGCCTCGACCGCCAGTGGTGCCCGCGACGGCAGACGCAGGATAGGCTGGTAATGGAAGTCAAGTTCGCCGTTCTCCAGCGCCTCGTGCAGTTCGGACGCCATCACCACCGCGGCCGGTCCACCAAGTGTATCCTCCCCCGGATCGTAGAAGTCCGCCTGCAGGTTACGCATGCGAGCCTGCTCCATGGCGAAGATCGCTTGCCGCAGCAGTTCGACCCCACTTGTCACCGGAACGGGCGAGTAAGCGATTCCTCCCACCGCATCGAGCGTCACCGTGCCGACCGGCAACGGCAGCGGCTCGGCCACCGCCTCGACCAACGCCAGGGCCAAGTCGCGGACCCGAGCCGGATCTCCTGCGTCGTCGAGGTAGACCGCGAAGTCGTCGCCAGCGACGAACGCAAGATTCTCGCCGGCTCCGGCGGCACGCAGCTGCCGACCAGTTCGGGCAAGGAGTTCCTCCGCCGCATCGTGGCCCAGCGCCCGTACGACACCGCGGAACCCAGTGATATCGATCAGAATGAGCGCGACGCCCGGCCGAGTGACCCCCGCGGGTCGGCGGCCGGTCTCTTCGATCCGTTCCAGCAATACCTGCCGAGTCGGCAGACCGGTCGTCCTATCCGTCCTCGCCAGGCGTCGCTGCTCGGCGTGGGTACGTGCATTTACCAAGGCCGTCGCGGCCGCCGCAGCTAAAATGTCGACCGCGTCCTGGTCGGCCGAGGAGATCGCGAGGTCGGTAGCGCTCGCGGCCAGCCATACCCGTAGCTCCCCGACCGGGACCTGGCCCTCACCGGCAATCGAAGCCCGAGCGGCCAACTGCCCCGGCAGCGCCCGCGCCTCCCTCGGCGCACCGATCCACGGATCGCCGCGCCGAAAGTGCCGGTACAGCAACGAGGACGACCCTTCTGCCCCGAGCACTTCGACGTCCACAGCATCTGCCTGCATCAGAATAGCCGCCTCTTCCGCAGTCCGACGGATGACGCCGGGCTCGTCTAGATCAGCCGTCAAGTGGCTGATGGCCACCGACTTCCGGCGACCGGCCTGACGTTCCTGATGACCCCTAAATCGACCGACATAACCCTGATGCAACAAGAATCCCACAAACGGGAGTGCGATAATTAGACGGGGATCATGTCGGAAAAGGAATAGCACGCTCGCTGCGAGGCCCAGATTGCCAACAAGCGTGAGGGCAAGCACGCTGCCGCTGGCACGCCACGCGGCAAACAATCCGACGTCCCGCACCACCGCGACTACCGCCGCAGCCGCGAGGAGAGTCAGGAGTCCCGCCACCGCTCCGGCTGCCACGAGCACGGACAGATCCGCGCCAGCAAACGGGCGAGAAACGCCGGCCAGCGCCAGGAGTCCGCTCGCAGTACCCGCGGCCGCCGTGTAGCTGGCGGCGTTATAGAGAGTCTTTACTGGGGTGATCCGACGCTGAGCGTAGTTTGCGCCAACAGCCACCGGGGTCAACAGAACCACCCATGGAGCCGGCACGACTACAAACGCCAGGATGAGCGCAGCCTCGCTCCATGTGAGCTCGAACCGCTCTGCACCGAGTCGGACTTTCAGATGCACCCGCACCCCGGCGACCATCAGCGTCAGGCATCCAGCAAGAACCGGCGCCGCGGGCAGCGGTGATCGAGCAGCCGCGATCGCCGCGATCAACAGCCAGGCTAGCGCGATCGCGACAACCGACCCGATCAAGAGCGGAAGCGATCGCAGCGAACCTGGCATACTCATCCGAGCCGACCTGGTTTGGCGCAATATCTCACGCGCCGGATGGTACGTGGCCGGGTACGGACAGTCGCCACCCCAATGGGCGATCTTGCGACATCAGACCCGCCTGTAGCAGTGAGTGCAATGTGCAGCCGCCGACCGTAGATCAGCCCCGGATGCTGCCATCGAGACGCATGGCGGCACCTCCTTCAAGAGGAAGTCGGGTGATTCGGGTCCGGTCAGGTCCAGCTGCCGCCGTCGAGACGCATGACAAGCACCTCCTTCAGGACGGAAGTCGGGTGATTCGGGTCCGGTCAAGTCCAGCTGCCGCCGTCGAGACGCATGGCCCCTCCCGAGAGGCGCGGATCGGTTGAGTGCCTGGCAAGGTTCGAATGGTCAGCCCAACAGCTGCAGTCGAGTGGCGTTGCAGCACCCCGGCGGCGGGCAGTACCGACCGGCGGCCGTAGGTCCCGCCCCGGTCTTGTGTACAGTCGCCTGCTCGTCTCCCCCTTCTCGACGCTCGGTGGCACTGGCAAGGTCGACTCAACGGAGCTGACGAGTCACGGATGGGGCCGTGCGCTCGCCCATTGGTTGTCGCAGTCAGTTACCAGGTTGAGGGAGAACAGGTGAGGCACACAACTGTCTGTAGGAAGAAGCCCGAAGGCGTCACACTCGGACAGCTGCGGTTGCGGATAGCCACTACTCAGCGCGTTCAGCTCGGGCGACTCGAGCGTCGCCTGGACCTTTCTCCGCCACCTGCGCCGCCAGACGGCCCGTCCGGCCGGCGGCGTGGGCGGCGCGGACTTGATCCGAGCCGACGTCGAGCGCCCGGGCCAGTGAGGTGACCTCCGCGTCGGTCAGCCGAGCTGCTTCGCCGCGTTCCAGGGCTGCATATCGGTGCTTCTGCAGACCCGCTCGATCGGCGGCCTGCTCCTGGCTGAAGCCGGCGGCGACGCGCAGCTGGCGGAGGGTGGGCCGGCCGCCCGTGCTGGGTTCCAGCAGGTCGGCCGGGCTGATGCCGAGCGCACGGGCGAGTGCCGCAACGGTCTCCACCTTGGGCACCCGGGTCCCGGCTTCCCAGTAGCCGACCTCGTTCGGATGAACGTCGGCGACCGCGGCCAACGCGGTCTGGGTCAGGTTGGCGGCCAACCGGGCGGCTCGCAGGCGACCTGGATCGAACCCTGCCGCTCCCTGCCGGCCGCCTGCCATACGTCCTCGTTCCTCGGCTTCCGTCGTCTGCCTGACGCGATGCGCGCAACGGCATCGCGAGCGACCACAGGATGGCCCATCTCCCGCGGTCGGCACAGGCTTCCATCGGATCTGGCCGACTACGCCTCTTGACCTAACCCAACGACCATGCAAGCCTCTACATGGTCGTTGGTACGGGCTTTGTGACCTTCACCGAGTGTCCGGGAAGAGGTCGCGAATCTGCACTCCGTACGCGGCGGCGAGGTCCCACAGCATGTCCACCCGAGGAGAGTGGTTGCCCAACTCCAAGTCGGCATAGAAGGACCGATCGACCCCAGCCTTCCGAGCGACCGTCTCCTGAGACCAGCCACGGTCGTGACGCAATTCTCGCAGTCGCCTCGCCAGTGCCATGCGGCGGATACGCACGAGGCGAGCACGCTCGTCCCCTGATGGCGCTGTCATGACATCCGTAACCGTAAGCGACCGGCGCCGAGCGACCTTTCTGCCTGTAGGAAGAAACCCACGTCTGTAGGAGAACCCCGACAATGCAACCCGGGTCCGTTCAAGCCGACGACGCCGGCGATGCACTTGGCCGGCTGATGAGGATGGTGCTCCACTCCTCCCCTGGGCCGTTCACGGTCGTCCGGACGGCTGCACGCCGGCACCGGGTCACGGCCGGTCCCAGTTCCCGGTTCGTCGCGAGCTTCACCCGCCCGGCCGACGCGGACCTCTTCATCTCAGTCGGCCCGGCCCTGCGCAACCTGGTCGTCGCGGTGAGCGAGATCCGGGGCTACCACCGCGATGACGGCCACGCTCACTGCGCCGAGTGCGGGGACAACCACCCCTGTCGCACCCGGAAGATGCTCGACCAGGTGGCCGCCGGAGGTCGTGCGGGCCAGAGCGTCCCACGGCACCGCCCGAGCGGATGGGCGGGTTGATGAGCACCGCGACCGACGCGTTCGGCGGCACCGTCCCGGGCCCGGACCGGCTGCTGGGCGCCGGCACTCCGGCCGGGTCGGTGAGTCGCGGGCGGCGCCAGGTGGTGTGCGAGGGGCTTGCCGGTCCGCGGCGGGGTCGAGCATCCGTGGTGCCGGTCGCCGCGGTCACGCTCCGGTCGGCCGGTGGCGTGCTCCCGCAGCGGGGATGTTCGGTGGCGGATTGGGATCGGTTCGTTGCGCTGGCGCGGCTGTCGCGGTCGGCGGCGGAACTGCTCGCGGCGGTGCTGCACCGGCCCGTGCGCGCAGAGCCGGTCGGCAACCGGGTGGTCGAGATCCACGCCGGCGGCGACCCGGACCGAGACCGGCGCCTGGTCAGGGTCCTTCAGCACCGGCTGCTCGACAGCCGGCCGCCGCATCGGGCGCTCGCGCTCTCGGCCACCGCCCTGGTCGGCGCGCGGCTGCCGGACTGCGTTCGGCCGGCCGCCCGCCGGGGATCCGACCCGCTCAGCGAGCTGCTCGACCGTGCCAGCGCCTTCTGGACGCCGGAGACGCTCGAGGTTGAGCAGTTGTCCGCGGACGCCGCGCGGGACGCCGGCTGGGCGGGCGACGCCCCGGTCGTCCGGCTGACCCGGCGCCTGTTCCTGCTCGGGACTCCGGTTGCGGACGTCATCGAGGACATCCCGTTCCCCGCGCCGGCGGCCGTGCGAGGTCCGCCGGCGCGCTGACGCTGACAGCCCCGCGGCATCCGCCGCGACAGAACCCCTGCGGCATCCGCCGCGACAGAACCGCCGCCCGCGGCCGGTCAGGTTGAGCGGCCTCTCGGCCGCGGGCGGCCCGACCTCTCCCAGGAAGGGAGCGGCCCGCTCATGCTGCCCGAAACCCACCGTCCGTCAAGCAACCAGCCCTCAGGAGTGAGCCGCCTGGTCATGCTCCTGATCGCCGTGCTGTTGGCGGCGACCGCCTGTGCCGACGGCGGCCGACCCGAGCAGGGCGGCAGCGCCGCCCCGACGGCCGGCAGCGGAGACGCGCTCGACCTGCGCGGCGTCTGCCCTTCGACCGTCGTCTTCCAGTCCGACTGGTATCCGGAGATGGAGTACGCGGCGTACTACGGCCTGCTGGGCGGCAAATACCGGGTGGACCGGTCCGGCAAGCGCGTCGTCGGCGACCTCGTGGCGTCCGGCAAGGACACCGGGATCGACCTCGAGATCCGGGAGGGCGGGCCAGCGCTGGGCTTCCAGTCGGTGACGGCGCGGATGTACCAGGAAAAGGCGATCACGCTGGGCCAGGCGACGCTGGACGAGTCGATCCAGAACTCGGCCGCCCAGCCGACGATGCAGGTCGTCGCGCCCATGGAGTACATCCCGGTGGCGATCGGCTGGGACAAGCACCAGCACCCCGACTGGAACGTCATCGCCGACGTCGGCCAGACAGGAACCAGGGTGCTCTACTTCCAGACCGACGCGTACATGCAGTACCTGCTGGGCTCGGGCCTGCTCCGGCAGCCGCAGGTGGACGGCAGCTTCGACGGCTCGCCGGCCCGCTTCGTCGCCAGCCACGGCACGATCGCGCAGCAGATCTTCGCGACCCAGCAGCCGTACGTCTACAAGCACGAGCTGGCCGGCGGCCAGTCGTTCGACCTCGACTACCAGCTGGTCAGCGACACCGGCTACCCGCTCTACGGGCAGGGCGTGGTGATCCGGAAGGGTGACCGGGAGCGGCTCGCACCGTGCCTGCGAAAGCTGGTGCCGATCATCCAGCGCTCCGCGGTGGACACGCTCGCCTCGCCCGCGCGTACCAGTGCCCTGGTCGTGGACGTCGTCCGGCAGTACGCGGACGCCTGGGCCTATTCCCCCGGCCTGGCCGCGTTCACCGTCCAGCAGATGCGCGGCCTCGGGCTGGTCGCCAACGGCACGAACCGCACGCTCGGCGACTTCGAGAGCGCCCGGGTACGCAAGCTCATCGACATCTCGCTGCCCATCTACTCCGCCCAGCACAAGAAGCTGAAGGCCGATCTGCGGCCCGACGACCTCGTGACCAACGAGTTCGTCGACCGGCACATCGGTTTGCCCGCGACCAAATGAACCCGCGACCGACCCGGAGGAATCGATGTCAGTGACGGCCACGATGGTGAGACGACGCCCGACCGAGGCCCACGCCGCGGCCACGGGACTGGTGACGGTCACCGTGCCCGGCAACCACCCGACCGAGCGCGACACCAAGCTCGCGCTGGCGCGCCGGTTGCGCGGCGCCCGGGCCCTGCTCGACGTCGACCAGCAGTCGCTGGCCGAGGCCAGCGGCGTCTCCCGCAACTTCGTCAGCGCGATGGAGCGCGCGGCGCAGAACCTCGATGCATACCGGCTGAGCCTGGTGGCGACGGCCCTCGGGATGCCGTTGCCCACGCTGCTCACCGGCGCCGGTTTCGACCTGTGGATCGAAGGAGCACAGGTCGGCCGTCCCGGCTGGCTGCCCGGCGCGGCGGATCCGCCGGTCGAGGAGGAGGCGGAGCCGCGGTGACCGGCCGGCTCGTCTGCCGCGCTCCCCCGGGCCGGCGGTCCGCGTGCCGGGCGGGCGACCCGGTGCCGCGGAGGCAGTTGCGCCTACCGGGTGATCGTCCAGGAGAACATCATCGCGTGGTCCTCGTGGTTGAGGTTGAGGCAGTGCGACACGCTGGCCTGGCGGATCGAGGGCCGAAGTTCTGGCGGGTCCGACACCGAGGGCCGTGGTCCTCCGGGGCGAGGGCTGGGCGGGTGGAGCGGGGGCTGGCCGGGGGCGGAGTCCGCGGGGGATCATGGCGGCGGACCGGGGAGGTGGCCATGGCGGACCGGGAGCTGGCCGGAGTAGTCGTGGCCGCCGGACCTGACGGCCGGCGGAGCACGGCCGCGCTCGGCCGGGCCGTGCTCGCGGCCGCGCTGCGGCCCGTCGACGAGCCGGGGGCGACGGCGGTCGAGCAGTCGGCCGCGTGGCGGTCGGACTACCCGGTGCACTTCCGCCGGCTCGTCGAGGCCGGCCTGCCCGACCCCAAGAGCTGGCTCACCATCGCCGAGAGCGGGCTGGCCGAGCTGGACCGGCAGCTGCGGCTGGCCCGGCCGGACGGCACCGAGGACGCGCTGCCGGCGGCGCTGACCGAGCCGGCCGGACGGCCGCTGCGTACCGCGGAGGTGGCCGGCACCGGCGAACCGGAGCGCGAGCTGGTCCTGCCGTACCGAGGACGCCGGCTGCGCGGGGACGAGATCCGCCGCCAGGTCGAGGCCTGGATCGCCGCCGGGGTGGCCGAGCCGTCGCTGGCCGAGCCGGTCGAGGACGTGCTCGCGCATCCCGAGTGGCTGCGGCTCGACGGGGTCACGGTGGCCGCGCTCGGCGCCGCGGCGGAGATGGCGCCGGTGGGCCCGCTGCTGCGCTGGGGCGCGACCGTCGCGGCCGTCGACCTGCCCCGGCCAGACCTGTGGGAACGGCTGCGGCGCACCGCCCGGGCCGGCGCCGGCCGGCTGCTGGTCCCGGTCGACCCGGCCACCGGCGCGGACGGCGCCGACCTGCTCACCGAGGTGCCGGCGGTGGCCGAGTGGCTGGCCGGGCAGCCGGGCCGGCTGGTCCTGGGCACGTACGCCTATGCCGACGGCGGGCTGCACGTGCGGGTGTCCGGCGCCGCCGACGTGCTCGGCCGGCGGCTGCGGCAGCGGCGGGACGAGCTGACCCTCGCCTTCCTGGCCACCCCGACCGACACCTTCGCGGTGCCAGGCGCGGCGGTCGCGGCGGCCACCGGCGGGTACGGGCGGCGCTCGGCCGCGGCCGCCTTGCTGCGCCCGCCGGTGCGCGCGGTCAGCCGAGGGCGGCTGCTGCAGCCGCCGTACCGGCCCGGGGCCGACCCCGGCGTCAACGACAGCCTGATCCCGCAGCAGGGGCCGAACTACGCGCTGGCCAAGCGGGTGCAGCGGTGGCGGGCCGCGGTCGCCCGCGCGGCCGGCACGCCGGTGTCCATCCACGTCGCCCCGTCCGCCCGGACCCGCTCGGTGGTCAAGAACCGGGTGCTGGCGGCCGCGTTCAACGGTGCGCACCACTTCGGCGTCGAAGTGTTCGAGCCGGCGACCGCGAGCACGCTGCTCGCCGCGCTGCTCGTCCGCGACCTCAACACCGCGCCGACCCCACGGGCGCACCCGTGGCAGGACGAGGCGTACGCGGCCGTCCACGGTGGACTGTGGCGGGCCGCGTACGCGCCGCGGAGCGTGCTCGGCTTCGCGCTGGTGCTGGGCGCGCTGCGCCGCCGTTAGGGCGCGTCCGCCTCGGTCCACGCCCGGCCGAGCACATGCCGGCCGCAGAAGCCGAGCACGGTCGCGTACCAGACCTCGGAATTGGCCGGGGACAGGATCCAGTGGGCCTCGCCGGTGAAGTTCAGGAACCGGTGCGGCAGCTCGGCCGGGTCGCCGTCCCACCGGCTGACCAGGTCCCACCACAGCCGCAGGGCCTCGCTCACCGGCACCCGGTAGTCCCGGTTGCCGTGGGTGACGAGCATCGGCGTGCGGATCCGGTCGACGAAGCGGTGCGGCGAGTTCTCGGCGTACCAGTCCGGATGGTCGGCGGGCCGGCCGAACCAGGTCAGCCAGTTGTGCGCGACGTCAGCGGTGTCGTTCTTCTGGTCGAGCGCCCAGGTGCCGGAGTGGGTGACGATCGCGCCGAACCGGTCGGTGTGCCCCGCGACCCAGTTGGTCAGGTAGCCGCCGAACGAGGCGCCGAGGCAGGCGGTCCGGGCACCGTCCACATCGGACCGTGTCACGACCGTGTCGAGCAGCGCCTCCAGGTCGGCCCAGACCGCGCCGGCGCGATGCGGCCAGGCCCGGGCGATGAAGCCGGGGCCGTAGCCGGTGGACAGGGCCGGGTCGGGCATCAGCACGGCCCAGCCGTGCGCGACCGCGACCCACGGGTTCCACCGCCAGCTCCACGCGTTGAACGAGGAGAACGGGCCGCCGTGGATCCACAGCATCAGCGGTGCCGGGACCTCCTGCTCCGGCGGCAGGCACAGCCAGCCGCGGACCCTCGCGCCGTCGACGTCGGTGGCGACCTCGGTGAGCCGGCCCGGCAGCGGCGGCACCGGCGCCGGGCTCGGCAGCGCGACCGGCTGCTGGTCGTCCGCGGCGGTGTCGAGCCGGACTGGAGTCGGCGGGGCGTCGACGGCCGAGCGCAACGCGTAGACCCAGCGGCCGTCCGGCGACGGGCAGAGGCTCGAATAGGACGCGTCGGCGGCGAGCCGGCGGCGGACCGTGCCGGCGGCCGAGTCGACCGCCAGCACCGCGCCGCGCCCGTGCCGGTCGCCGGTCACGAAGAGGGTCTGCGAGTCGGCCGACCACACCCACTCCCCGGGCCACAGGTCGCCGACCGGGACCGCCACCGGCGGCTCGCCGCCCTTGACCGGCACGATCCGCAGCTCGAACTCCTGGGGCGTGTCGTACGAGCCCACGGTCGTCGAGAGCAGCGCGACCCGGGAGCCGTCCGGGGAGATCCGCGGCGCGCTCTGCTGCCGGCCGGGCTCCCCGGCCAGCACGGTGCGCTCGCCGCTGGCCACGTCGACCAGCACGACCCCGCGCGGGAACGCGCCGCCCGGGCCGCGAGTCCGCCAGGAGGCGGCGACGGTGACCGCGTCGGCGCTGATCGAACAGTCGACCTCGGTGAACGCGAAGCCCGCGTCCGGGACGAGGTCCCGGGGCTCGCCGCCGGGCTCGACCAGGAACAGCCGCGGCGACTCGGCGCCGAGCTCGTGGTCCCAGTGCCGGATCGGGAAGCCGGTGTGCAGGACCGCGCTGACCTTCCGCTCCTTGCGCGCCTTCCGCCGCCACGCGTCCCGCTCGGCCTCGGACTCGGCCTCGGATTGCCCGTCGCCCCCGGCGCCGCCAGCGTCCGACCCGGCGCCATCGGGACCAGCGGCGACGCCCACAACCGCGGCCCTGGAGGGGACGGCGCCGACGTCGCCAGCAGCGACCACGGTCGAGGCGCCCCCGGACAGAGCGGCGGCCGCGGACGGAGCCGCGGTCGAGGCGGCGGGCCGGGACTGAGCCGCGGACGGAGACTCAGCCGCGGACGGAGACTCAGCCGCGGACGGAGACTCAGCCGCGGACGGAGACCCAGCCGCGGACGGAGACCCAGCCGCGGACGGAGACCCAGCCGCGGACGGAGACCCAGCCGCGGACGGAGACCCAGCCGCGGACGGAGACTCAGCCGCGGACGGAGACCCAGCCGCGGACGGAGACCCAGCCGCGGACGGAGACTCAGCCGCGGACGGAGACTCAGCCGCGGACGGAGACTCAGCCGCGGACGGAGACTCAGCCGCGGACCGGGACTCAGCCGCGGACGGGGCGGCGGCTGCGTCGCGGGACGGTGCGCCCGGTCCGGCGGGGGCGGGGGCGACAAGGCGGCTGCCGGTGGCGAGGACGGTGCCGGTGTGCCGGGCGACGACCGGGGCGGACAGCCCGCCCGGCGTCCGGGCCAGCACCCGCGGCTCCCCGGCCGGCGGCAGCACCCACAGCGCCGCCTCCTCGTCGTCGCCGTCCGCGTCCGGCTCCGGCCGGGCCGAGGTGAACAGCAGCGAGCCGTCCGGCTGGAACGCCGGCGCCGCCTCGCCCTTCTCCGAGCTGGTCAGCCGGGCCGGCTCGCCGCCCCCGAGTGGCACCTCCCAGAGCGCCGAGATGTACCGCGCGCCCTTCCGGTCGGCTTGCTGCACGCTCGCGACGAGCCGTGAGCCGTCCAGGCTCAGCGCCAGCCCGGTGACCCGGGGCAGGGAGACGAAGGCCGGAAGATCCGCATAGATGCTCACTTGACCGACGCTACTAGCGGGTCAGGCCCGGTGCCGCGCCTGCCGGTAGAGCTCGACCAGCTCGGTCGTGGTCGTCGCGTCCCGCGGGCCTTTGTCGTCCCGCCACCGGCCGGTGAACCGCGGGAACCGCATCGCCAGCCCCGAATCATGCTTGAGCTGGCCCCAGCCGGCGGTGGCGTTGGGCGAGAGCGTGAGCTCGGCGCTGAGCACCTCGAGCACCAGCCCGGGCTCGAACCAGACGTCGGCCGGCTGCCGGGCGTCCACCAGCGCCGGCTTCTCCTCCCGCCGGTAGGGCGCGAGGCGGGTGGACAGCTCGGCCAGATCGGCGTCGGAGAACCCGGTGCCGCACTTGCCGACCGTGCGGAACAGGTCGGCGTCCGCGTCGTACGCGGCGAGCAGGACCGCCCCGTAGAGCCCGCGGCGGCGGCCCCGGCCGGTGAAGGCGCCGACCACGGCGAGGTCGACGGTGTCGGAGAGCTCGCTGCGGTAGTCGCGCTTGAGTTTGATCCACTGCCAGCCGCGGTTGCCGGCCCGGTAGCCGGAGTCTGGCCCGACCGACTTGCACATCAGGCCCTCGCAGCCGTCGGCGATGGCCTGCTCGAACGCCGTGTCCAGGGCGTCCGGCGTGGTCACCTCGACCGCGGTGGTCAGCCGGATCCGGTCGGACAGGGTGAGGGCGTCGGCCAGCCGGGACCGGCGCGCCGGGTAGGGCACCCGGGTCAGGTCCTCGCCGTCGGCGTAGAGCAGGTCGAAGCAGAACAGGCTCACCGGCACGTCCCGGACCGCCTCGGTGATGCCGTGCTTGCGCCGGCGGAACATGACCTCCTGGAACGGCCGCAGCTCCCCCGCCGCCGCGTCGTACGCCACCGCCTCGCCCTCGAAGATCGCCGCCCGCGGGCCGAGCGCGCCGTCGATCGCCTCGACCAGGTCGGGGAACTGGTTGTTGATCCGCTCCAGCCCGCGGGTGAACAGCTCGATCTCGCCGTCGGCGGTGCGGTGGGCCTGGATCCGGACCCCGTCGTACTTGTATTCGGCGGCGCACTCGCCGCCGAGCCGGCCCAGGATCTGGTCGGCCTCGGCCAGCCGCTGGGCCAGCATGACCCGCACCGGGTTGCCCGGCCGCACCTCCATCGCCTCGACCGCGGCCAGCCCGCCGCGGGCCAGCGTCTCGGCGACCACGCCGAGGTCGCAGCAGATGTTGTACGCCCGCTCCAGCACCGGGCGGTCGACCTTGCCGCCGGCGTGCACCCGGACCAGCGCGTCGAGGATCGTCGGCGTGCCGATGCCGAGCCTGAGGCTGCCGGTGACCAGGCGCAGCACGTAGCGACCCTCGACCGGGGTGGCCCGGCCGAGCAGGCCGGCCAGCAGGTCGAGCTTGCGGCCCTGCGAGCCGGTGCCCTCGGCCGCGGCGATCTCGTGCAGCGTGTCGACGACCTCGGCGACGGTCAGGCTCGGCGCGCGGTCGGGCAGCAGCGCCTCCGCGGCCTCGCCGAGGTCGCCCTGGCTGCGCACCGCGGCGGTCACCGCGTCGGGCTCGGCGCCGACCGCGGCGGCGACGCCCCGGACCGCCATCTTCTCGGCCAGCCCGAGGTCGACCCCGGCGAACTCGGGCGCGATCAGGCCCTGGCACAGGTAGCAGACCCGGCCCAGCTCGTCGTCCGGGGTGGCCCGGATCAGCTCGGCCATCCGGTCGATCAGCGCCAGCCGGCCGGTCGCCGCCTCCAGGTCCCGGTAAGCCTCGGCCACCGTCTCGTACTCCACCGCGTCTCCTCTCGCCCGGATCATGATGGCCCCCGGCACCGACATTCCCCGCTGCAATCCGGCTTGGATCAGCGTTGGAGTGTCCGGCCGCGCAGCCATGAGCACCGACGACAGCACGGTCGTCCCGGGCGCCGCGTTGGAGCGCCGGGTGAGCGCCCCCGGCCAGGCTCCGGGCGATCGAGGCACCGGCCGGCCCGTCCGCACCCAGTGGACGGTCCGCCGGCCTTCGGCGGGCCCGGGGTCAGCTGGGGTCGAGGGTGCGCGGCGCGGCGGCGAGGAAGCCGAGCACCGCGGCGGCGAGCAGCAGCACGACGCCGGCGGCCAGCAGCGCCCCGTCCGGCCCGAACATCAGCAACGCGCCGCCGGCGACGAAGCAGGCCAGCGCCACCCGCCCGACGAGCCGGGTGCGCGCCGGCCGGGCCGCGGCGGCCGTCCCGCCGGGCGCCGGCCGCGGCCGGTCCAGCCGTCCCCGCAGCACCAGCCCGAACAGCAGCCCCAGCGCGGGGAAGACGATGATCCCACCGGCGACGACCGCGACCACGACGGCGACCAGCGTCGAGGTCGGCGCCGCCGCCGCCCGCACGGTCAGCCCCGGCAGCACGTACGGCCGCTGCGCCAGCGCCCAGCCGGCGATCAGCGCCGCGACGGCCGCGGCCGCGGCGAACCGGGCCAGGTCCAGCCGGCGCGCCCAGACCAGGGCGAGGGCGCCGACCCCGAGCAGCACCGACACGATCACCGCGGCCAGCCCGGCGCCGTGGGTGAGCCCGTCGTACAGTGGCCGCGCGTCGGCCCGCAGCACCGGCAGCCCGCCCAGCGCGACCGCCCCGGCCAGCACCCCGCTGACCAGCGCCCGCCGCCGGAACGCCACCGCCGACGCGGCGTCGCCGACCCGCACCGAGTCGGCCGCCAGCTGCACCGCGGCCAGATAGCCCCCCAGCACCACCGCGAGCACCCCGACCAGCACCGAGGTCGGGTTGAGCCAGCTGGTCACCTCGTCGCCGGAGCCGGTCGCCGGCACCCGCCCTGAGGCCACCCCGCCGACCGCCGCCCCGAGCGCGAACGGCGTGAGGACCGAGGACAGCCCGAAGACCGCGTCGATCTCCCGGTGGTCGTCCGGCCCGCGGGATGCCCCGTGCAGCGCGTACGCGGTGCCGCGCAGGATGATCCCGATCGCGGCCAGGAACAACGGCACCACCAGCGTGGTGCAGACCGCCGCGAACACGCCCGGGTACGCCGTCCACAGCACGGTCAGCACGAAGATCAGCCAGACGTGGTTGGCCTCCCACACCGGCCCGATCGAGGAGTAGATCCGGCTGCGCAGGCCGTGGTCGCGCCCGGCCGTGAGCTGCCAGATCCCGGTGCCCAGGTCGGCGCCGGCGAGCACGGTGTAGAGGATCAGCCCGGCCAGCACGAACAGCAGCGGCAGCAGGGTCACGGCACACCCACCTCCGCCACCACGTCGGCCGGGTCCTCCGGGAAGGGCTGGCCGGCCAGCCGGCGCAGGATCCACCACACCGCGACGGCGACGCCGGCGTAGACGGCGGCCAGCACCGCGTACCCGACCGGGATGCCACCGGCGCCGGTGACCGCGTCCTCGGTGCGCATCACCCGGTAGACCACCCACGGCTGCCGGCCGACCTCGGTGGTGACCCAGCCGGCGACCAGCGCGACGACGGCGGCCGGCCCGGCCAGCACCACCGCCCGGTAGAACCAGGGCGACCGCGGCTGCCGACGCCGCCGGAACCGCACCCACAGGTAGCAGACGGCCAGCAGGGCGAGCGCCAACCCGATGCCGACCATGGTCTGGAACGCCAACCGGACCACGTTCACCGGGGGCAGGTCGGCGACCGGGAACGAGTTCAGCCCGCGGATCGTGGCGTCCGGGGCGTGCTCGGCGAGCAGCGAGAGCAGCCGCGGGATCGGCAGTCCGAAGCGGACTTCGCCGTCGACGTACCAGCCGCCGACGTGCACCGGGGCGCCGGCGGTGGTCTCGCCGAGCCCCTCCAGCGCGGCCAGCTTGACCGGCTGGTCGGCGGCGACGGTGCGGGCGGCCCAGTCGCCGACCAGCACCTGCACCGGCGCGGCGACGGCCGCCGCGGCGAGCGGGAGGGCCAGCGCGGTCCGCACGTACCGGCTGGTGTCGCCGCGCAGCAGCGCGACCGCGTAACAGGCGGCCAGCACGAAGCCGGTCACCATGAACGCGGCCAGGTACATGTGCACGAACTCATGCCAGAAGAACGGGTTGAGGAACAGCGCCCGGACCGGGGCGACGTCGGTCACCCGGCCGTCGACGAGGCGGAAGCCGGACGGGCGGTTCATCCACCCGTTCACCGTGATCACCATGAACGAGCCGGTCACGCCCGTGATCGCGATCGGGACGCCGCTGAGCAGGTGCCAGCGCGCAGACAGCCGGTCCCAGCCGTACACGTAGATCCCGATGAAGATCGCCTCGACGAAGAACGAGAAGCCCTCGATGGCGAAGCCGAGCCCGAACACCGAGCCGAACGTGCCGATGAAGTTGGGCCAGAGCAGGCCCATCTCGAACGACAGGATCGTGCCGGTGACCACGCCGACCGCGAACAGCGCGACCAGCACCCGGCTCCACCGCCGGGCCAGCGTCCGGTAGACGTCGTTGCCGGTCCGCATCGCGGTCCACTCGGCGAACAGGACCAGCACCGGGAACGCCATCCCGAAGCACACCAGCGGGATGTGCACGGCGAACGAGAGCGCCTGCATCTGCCGGGCCTGGTCGAGATACTGCTGGTCGACCGCCGCCGCCATCGCCGCGATGCCTCCCACGACCGCCTCCCGTCCCAGCCTCGCCCGGACTCATCCTCGCCGATCACGGTCGGCGGTCACCCGTCGGGGTCCGCGAGTCCCGGACACCAGAAACCCGTCCCCGCAGTGACGGGTCAGCCTCCTGTCCGCGGCCGGCCGCCGCTGCGACGGTGACCGCGCGGTCCGCGCCCGGGCCGCCGCACCGGCCCGCCGTTGCGCCCGCCCGCTCCCCGGAGGCTGCGATGCGCTCTTCGTCCCGCCGACCGCGTTCCCTGCTCGGCGGGGTCGTCCTCGCCCTCGCCGCCGCGGTCCTCGCCCCCGCCACGGCCGCCGCCGCGCCCACCGCCGCCGGCGCGACCGCGGCCGGCGCGACCGCGACCGCCGGCGGGGTCAGCTGGGCGCTGTGCGGCGACCGGCTGGAGTGCGCGACCGTGCCGGTGCCGCTGGACTGGTCCCGCCCGCACGGGCCGACCATCTCGCTGGCCGTCATGCGGCACCTGGCCACCGACCCGGCTCACCGCATCGGCTCGCTGCTGGTCAACCCGGGCGGCCCGGGCGACTCCGGGGTGGACGAGGTCGCCTCCCGCGGCGCGCACTTCGACGCGCTCACCGGCGGCCGGTTCGACATCGTCGGCTGGGACCCGCGGGGCAGCAACCGCAGCGCCCCGGTGTCCTGCTTCGCGACCGCGGCCGAGCGGGCCGCGTTCTGGGGCGACGTGCTGGTGCCGACGACCCGCGCCGACGAGCGGCGCTACCTGGCCAAGACCGTCGACCTCGCGCAGCGGTGCGGGCAGCGCAACGGCGCACTGCTGGCGCACATCTCGATGGCCGACCAGGTCCGCGACCTCGACCACCTGCGCGGCCTGGTCGGCGACCGGAAGCTGACGTTCTTCGGCGAGTCCAACGGCACGCTGATGGGCCAGACGTACGCGAACATGTTCCCCCGCCGGGTCCGGGCGATGGCGCTGGACGGGATCGTCGACCCGATCGTGTACCGGCACGGCCTGGCGACCGCGCTGGCGACCGGGCTGACCGACACCGACCTCGTGTGGTCGAAGTTCCTGTCGCTGTGCCAGGCGGCGGGTCCCGACCGGTGCGCGCTGGCCGGCCAGGGCCCGGTGGCTCCGCGGGTGGACGCCTTCCTGGCCCGGCTGCGCCGAGCGCCGATGGAGACCCCGGCCGGCCCGCTGACGTACGGCGAGCTGCTGGCGGCGGCGAAGTTCAACGTGCCGGCGTCTCCGGCCGGCTGGCCGGAAGCCAGCGTCGCGCTGGAGTTGGCGCTCGAGGGCGACGGGACCGTCCTCAAGCAGCTGACCGGCGACCTGAGTTCGGACGCGGTCCGCCTGGCGTTCGAGCAGAACACGGCGCTGACGTGCGCCGACACTCCGTCCCGCCAGACCGCGGCGCAGTGGCCGGCGGTCGTGCACCGGCTGACCCGGATCAGCCGGATCGGCGGTGCCGCGTTCGGCTGGATCATCGGCGCGCCCTGCGCGTCCTGGCCGGCCCGCAGCGCGGCCCGCTACGACGGGCCGTTCGACCGGCACACCGGCACCCCGATCCTGCTCGTCACCATGCGGTACGAGCCGAACACGCCGCTGGTCAGCGCGCGGATCGCAGAACGGCGGCTGGGCGACGCGGTGCTGCTGGTCCAGGACGGGTACGGCCACCTCACCGCGAACGATCCCAGCGCCTGTGTGGACGCGGCGCTGTCGGCGTACCTGGTGCATCTGCTCACGCCGGCCCGGGGCAGCCGGTGCGGCTCCGACCACGAGCCGTTCGACCCGGCCTTTGGCCAGCGCTGAGCCGGGGCGCTGGCCAGGGGGCGCCGCGCCCGCCGTGCCACCACGGGTGCTCATCGTCGACGACCACGCGCCGTTCCGGGACGCGGCCGGGCGGGTGCTGTCGGCGGCCGGATTCGACGTGGTGGCCGGCGCGGCCGACGCCGCCGGCGCGCTCCGGCTGGCCCGGGAGCTGAGGCCCGCCGTGGTCGTCGTCGACGTGCAGCTCCCGGACGCGGACGGCTTCCAGCTCGCCCGCGAGCTGACCTGCCGGCCGGGGGCGCCGGTCGTCGTGCTCGTCTCCGGCCGGCCCCGGTCCGACTACGGCGGGCTGGTCGAGCGCAGCGGCGCCCGCGGGTTCATCGACAAGACCGAGTTCTCCGGCCCGCGGCTGCGGGAGGTGCTGGGCTGACCGTCAGGAGCGCAGCACGTGCAGCACCGCGAGCACCCGGCGGGAGTCGGCCGGGCCGGCCGGCACGCCGAGCTTGCCGAAGATGCTGGAGACGTACTTCTCCGCCGCCCGCAGCGTGATCGTCAGCGCGTCGGCGATGCCCTGGTTGGAGCTGCCGGCGACCATCAGCGCGAGCACCTCCCGCTCGCGCGGGGTGAGCCGCTGCAGCGGCTCGTCGCGGCGCTGCCGGCGCAGCATCGCGGAGACGATCTCCGGGTCGATCGCCGACCCGCCGGCCGCCACCCGGCGGACGGCCGCGACGAACTCGTCGACGTCGCTGACCCGGTCCTTGAGCAAGTAGCCGACGCCGTCCGCGGAGTCGCCCAGCAGCTGGCTGGCCAGCCCGAACTCCAGGTATTGCGAGAGCACCAGCACGCCGACGCCGGGATGGTGCGCCCGGACGTGCAGCGCGGCCCGCATGCCCTCGTCGGTGTGCGTCGGTGGCAGCCGGATGTCGACGATCACCACGTCGGGCGGGTCCTCGCGGACTCGGACCAGCAGCTCCGCCGCCGACGCGCACTGCACGGCGACGTCCATGCCGGCGCTGGTCAGCAGCCGGACCAGGCCATCTCTCAGCAGCAGGCTGTCCTCGGCGATCGCTACCCGCACGGCGGCCCCTTCGCGGCCCGGTTCGACCGGACGCTACCGCGCCGGCGGACACCAGAAAACCGGCCTGCCGACCACGGGCCAGCCACCTGTCCGCAGGTCGGGGGCACTGCGACGGTGGTGGCGCCAGCACCAGCACCGCTCATTCCGGGAGCCGCGATGTCCGACACCTCGATCCGCGCCGCCGCGGCACCGCCCGCGCCGGCCGTCAAGCTGCGCAACCCGGTCGCCGTCGGGGTGCTCACGTTCGTGACGCTGGGGATCTACACCGTCGTCTGGTGGTATCTCGTCAACCAGGAGCTGGCCGAGCACGGCCGGGCCCGCGGCCGCCGAGACCTCGGCGAGGACCCCGCGCTGTCCACGCTCGCGCTGTTCCCGGGGGCCATCGTCGTGGTGCCCGCGGTGTGGACGACGGTGACCACGTTCCAGCGGATCCAGGCCGCGCAGCGGCTGCACCGCCGGCTGCCGGTCAACGGCTGGCTCGGGCTGGTCCTCGCGCTGGTGCTGAGCCCCGCGCTGTTCGCCTACATGCAGAGCGGCCTGAACTCGGCCTGGTCGGCCGCGGCCGCCGAAGGGAGCTGACCGCCGTGAGCACCACCCCCGTCTCCGCCCCCTCGCGGGCACCCGGCCCGCCGCGCCCGCTGACCGGCGGCCAGGTGGCCATGATCGTGATCGGCTCGGTCCTCGCGCTGATCGGGCTCGGCCTGCTCGCCGGCGGGGCCGCGGTCGCGGTCGCCGGGCACTCGCGGGACGGCGCCGGCTTCGTCACCGCCGGCCCGGTGCAGGTGGACAGCGACGCGTACGCGGTGGCGGTGCCCGGGCTCGGCGTCGACGTCCGCGGCCCGGACCAGGCGTACGCCCGCGGGCTGCTCGGCACCGTGCGGATCCGGGCCACCTCCGACGACCCGGCCCGGCCGGTGTTCCTCGGTCTCGCGCCGACCGCGGACGTCGACGCGTACCTGCGCGGCGTCGGCCACGACGACGCGCGCGACCTCGACGTCGACCCCGCCCGGGTCGACTACACCGCCCACCCCGGCGGCGGCCCGGCCTCCCCGCCCGGCGAGCAGGCGTTCTGGGAGCGCAGCGACGCCGGCTCCGGCACCCGTACGGTGACCTGGCCGCTGGCCACCGGGGACTGGACCGTCGTGGTGATGAACGCCGACGGCTCGGCCGGCGTGCACGCCGACGTCGACCTCGGCGGCTCCCTTCCGGTGCTGCGCGCGGCCACCATCGGCCTGTTCGTGGGCGGCGGGCTGCTGCTGGTCGGCGGCGTCCTGCTGATCGTGCTGCCGCTCGCGACCCGGCGCCGGGACCCGGTGCGGTAACGCGGGCCGGCGGGCGGACCTCCGGGCGTATGGTCTGCAGACAGCACGGCACCGACCCGTGCTGATCGGCTCCCGGCCTCGCGGTGAGGAGTCCGGCATGGCGTCGTGGCGGCAGGATCCCGCAGCCGCAACGCCGCCCGGCGCCGCCCTCCTCGCCGCGATCGGCGTGGTGACCGTGGCGGCGACGGCCGGCACGATCGCCCTCGCGTACGGCGGGTCCGAGGTCTACCAGCGCGAGCTGCGGCTCCTGCTGCTCGGCTGGACGACCATCCCGTTCATCGGCGCCGGCATGATCGCCTGGCGCCGCCGGCCGGACAGCCGCTTCGGGCCGCTGCTGATCACGGCCGGCCTGGTCACGCCGGCGAGCTCGCTGCAGTGGTCCGACCGGCCGGCGCTCAACACGGTCGGGCAGCTGTGCGACCTGCTGCTGCCGGCGCTGTGGCTGCACGTGTTCCTCGCGTACCCGACCGGGCGGGTGACCGGCCGCGGCCGGCGGCTGGTCGTGGCGGCCGGGTACGTCGCGGCGGTGGTCCTGCAACTGGTCGTGCTCACACTCGGCGGCTTCGACCAGCGCCACCTGCTGGCCGTCGTGACGAGGCCGGACCTGGCCGAGACCGTGCAGAACGTGCAGCTGCTCGCGCTGGCCGGGCTCTCGCTGGTCGGGGTGGCGGCGCTGTGGCGACGCCAGCACGCGACCGTCCCGGTGCCGCGCCGACCGGTCGCGCTGCTCGTCGACGCGTTCGGCGCGGCGCTGCTGATGGTGGCGGCGCTGCTGGTCGCCGGCACGTTCCAGCTGCCCGGCTTCGAGGTCGTCCGACTGGTCACGTTCGCCGTGGTCGGGCTCGCGCCGGTGGCGTTCCTGCTCGGCCTGCTCGACGCCCGGCTGGCCCGCGCCGGGGTGGCCGAGATGATCGTGCGCCTGAACGCCGAGCCGCAGCCGGACCTGCGCGAGCTCATCGCCCGGGCGCTGCGGGATGACTCGCTCACGCTGGCGTACTGGCTGCCGCAGTACGAGACGTGGGCCGGCGCCGACGGCGTACCGGTGACGCTGCCGGGCCCGGACGACCGCCGCGGGGTGACCGTGGTCGAGCAGCGCGGCCAGCCGCTGGCCGCGCTGCTCTACCACCCCTCGCTGCGGGACGAGCCGGAGCTGGTCACCGCGGTCAGCGCCGCGGCCGCGATCGCGCTGGAGAACGGCCGGCTGCAGGCCGAGCTGCTGGCCCGGCTGCAGGACCTGCGCGGCTCTCGGTCCCGGCTGCTCGCCGCGGCCCAGGACGAGCGTCGCCGGCTGGAACGCGACCTGCACGACGGCGCGCAGCAGCGGCTGATAGCGCTGTCGCTGGAGCTCGGCATGCTGCAGGGCGCGCTGAACGGCGACCCGGAGGCGCACCGCCGGCTGGAGCATGCCCGGCGCGAGGTCGCGGTGTCCGTGCAGGAGCTGCGCGACATCGCCCGCGGCATCCACCCCGCCGTCGTCAGCGGCCACGGGCTCGCGGTCGCGCTGGAGTCGGTGGCGGCCCGCACCGCGCTGCCGCTGGAGCTGTACGTCGACGGCGTGCCCCGGCTGCCGGAGAACGTCGAGGTGGCCGCGTACTACGTGGTCTGCGAGTGCCTGGCCAACACCGGCAAGCACGCCGGCAGCGGATCCGCGGTGGTCGACGTACGGGTGGTGGGCGCCACGCTGGTCGTCGAGGTCGGCGACGACGGGGTGGGCGGAGCAGACCCCGGGCGCGGCTCGGGCCTGCGCGGGCTCGCCGACCGGGTCGAGGCGCTGGACGGCCGGCTGCGAGTGGAGTCGCCGCCCGGAGGTGGGACCCGCATCCGGGCCGAGATCCCGATCGGGCCGGCGGCCGACCAGAAACCCGGCCCCCACCCGGCCGGTCCGCCGCCCTCCGCGGCCCGTACGCCGCTGCCACCGTCGGCGGTATGACGACCGGCACCGAACCGCGCGCCGACCCGGAGCAGGTGTCTGGCGGCGCGACGGCCGTGCCGCGCCCGCCGGCGCACCCCGGCCGCACCGCCGCGATCCTGGTGGCCGCCTGGTTCTTCCTGGCCTCGATCACCCCGAGCCTGATCCCGCGCGGCTGGTTGATGCAGGGAGTGGCCAGCGGTCTGAGCGCCGCCTACGGGTACGGCCTTGGCCTGGTCATCGCCTGGTGCTGGCGCAAGCTCCGCGACGCCCTGGGAATCCGGATCACGATGGCCCCGGGTGCCGGCGCGGTGGCTGCGCCGGGCCGGCTGGGCCGCTCTCGCGGTCGTCGTCGTGCTGGTCTGGCTGCGCAGCCTGCGCTGGAACCGGGACACCGCGTGGATCGTCGGCAAGTCCCCGCCCGGTCCGCTGACGTTGGTGCTCGGGCTGGCCGCCACGGTCCTGGTGTTCGTGCTGGTGATCCTGGCCGCCCGCGGGCTGCGGGCGCTGACCCGCCGAGGATCCAAGCTCGGTCAGCGGTTCCTCCATCCCTGGGTGGCGACGGCGCTGGCCGCGGTGCTGGTGGCGACCGTGGTCCTGGTGCTGTCCGACTCGCTGGTCTACCGCAAGGCGATGGGTTACGCCGCCGACAAGGCCGCGGTGGTCAACGGCGTCACCCCGGAGGGCC
The DNA here is from genome assembly GCA_963803135.1 of uncultured Actinomycetota bacterium. Lineage (GTDB taxonomy): Bacteria > Actinomycetota > Actinomycetes > Mycobacteriales > CADCTP01 > CADCTP01. The sequence continues at coordinate 27,731 of CAWDLH010000007.1, forward strand.
GCACGGCGCCGACCTCGCCGCTGCGGTCCGGCAGCCCCGCGTCGGCCGAGTCCTGGCGGTCGCTGGGCCGCAACGGCCAGGCGTTCGTCGCGGACGGGTCGACCCCGGCCGCGATCGCCGCCGCCACCGGGCAGCCGGCCATCGAGCCGATCCGCGTCTACGCCGGGCTGTCGAACGGCCGGTCGGTCGACCAGGTCGCCGAGGCCGTCGTCGCCGAGCTGCGCCGGACCGGGGCCTTCGACCGGGGCGTGCTGGCGCTGATGACGACCACCGGCCGCGGCTGGGTGGACGAGTGGACGGCGTCCTCCATCGAGTATCTGACCGGGGGCGACTCCGCGATCGCGGCCATGCAGTACTCCTACCTGCCCGGCCCGGTCGCGCTGCTGTCCGACCGGCGCACCCCGGCCGCAGCCGGCCGGGCGCTGCTGTCCGAGGTCGAGGCCGAGCTGTCCCGCCGCCCCGCCGCGAGCCGACCCAGGCTGCTGCTCGGCGGCGAGTCGCTCGGCGCGTACGGCGGCCAGGCCGCGTTCCGCGACGCGGCCGACATGCTCGACCGCATCGACGGCGCCGTCTGGGTCGGCACGCCCAACTTCGCCGGCCGGGCACGGCCACCGCTACCAGGACGAGCTGGTGCCGGCCTGGGCCGGCGTCCTCGGGCTCGATCCGGACGGCGACTACGGCCGGATCGAGCAGGCGATCGCCCGCGACTACCGCCCGGTCTGACGGGTCAGGCCGGGCTCAGCACTGGCCGTCGGCGATCACCCAGAAGTTCGGGCCGGTCGGCCGGAGCGTGTGCACGACGAAGACGTTCCACAGGCCCATGTCCTGGTTGGAGCCGTTGGCGATCGCGTGCCCGCCGCTCTGGTGGGCCCGGCCGGCGCTCACGTGGACGAAGTTGTTCGCGGTGACGCACGTGCCGCCGGCCGGCGGGGTCGGGCTCGGCGCCGGCGACGTGGTCGGCGGCGGGCTCGGCGCTGCGCCGGTCAGCCCCCAGAACTGGGCCGTGTAGTACGAGGAGCAGATGAAGTCGAGGAAGAAGGCGCCGGTCGACCCGCAGTTGTCGACACCGGTGCCCGGGTGGACAGCGGTCCCGTGCCCCATCCCGGAGACCGAGAACAGCGCTACGGCCGGCTGGGCCGGGTCGCCGTAGGTCGTCTCGGTCGTCCCGCCGGGCAGGCTGGCGGTCGCCGCCGGCGTCTGGCTCACGCCGTGCACGGCGGTCCACTGGTCGCGCAGCTCGGTCGCGTTGACCGGGAACGACCACGAAGTCCGAGGTGCCCTGCCAGATCGTCACCCGCGGCCACGGCCCGGTCCAGCTCGGGAACGAGCCGGTCACCTTGGCCGCCCACTGCGCCGGCGAGAGGCCCTGGTTGTTCTGCTGGCAGCTGGTCGCCTGGGTCTGGGTGGTCGCGCACTGCGCCGGCAGCCCGGCGTCGATCCCGCCGCCGGCGAACACGTCCGGGTAGTCGGCGAGCAGGTCGGCGGTCATCCCGGCGCCGGCGGACAGCCCGGTCACGAACACCCGGGCCGGGTCGATCGACAGGTGCGCCTTCTCGTAGTCGACCATCGACTTCACCGAGGCCGCCTCGCCCGCGCCGCGGGCGTCCTTCGCCGGGTCGAACCAGGTGAAGCACTGCAGCGAGTTGTTCGCGCTCGACTGCTGCGGGAACACGACCGCGAACTTGTACGTGTCGGCGAGCTCGGCCCAGCCGGAGTGGGTGAAGTAGTCGTTCGCGGTCTGCGTGCACCCGTGCAGGGCGACGACGAGCGGCGCCTGCGCCGGCAGCCCGGCCGGCGTGTAGGCGAACATCGCCAGCCCGCCGGGGTTGCTGCCGAAGCTCGTGACCTGGACCAGGGACCCGGCGGCGGCCCCGGCCGGGGCCGCGGCCCCGACGGCGACCCCGGTGGCGGCGGCGGTGACCAGCACGGTGCCGGCGGCGGCGAGCAGCCGGCGGGTTCGACCGGACATGGCGTGTCCTCCCTGCGCTTCCTCGTCGGTGAGGCGGGGCCGCGGGGTCGGGGCGGCGGGTTCAGTCGGGCGCGGCCACAGCCGGCCGCACGGTTCTGTCCAGGGCGGCGGTGACCGCGGCGGCCGTACGGGCCGCTCCGGCCGATCCGAGCGTGATCGTGTAGTGGTTGACGCCGGGCACGTCGACCCGGCTCACCCCCGGATGCGCGGCCAGCCAGCGGGACACCGCCGGCTCCGGGTAGAGCCCGCCGGGCTCGTCGAGCAGCCCGCGCGGCGCCCGCAGGAAGGTGACCGGCGCGGCCACGCCGGCCCAGGCCCGATCCACCGGCCCGCCGGCGAACTGCTCGGCGTGGTCGGCGTACATGGCCTCGGCGACGCAGCTGCACCGCCAGGGCGGCCCGCCCGGCCGCAGGTCGTAGTCCACGTAGTCGCGTACGACGGCGGAGAACTCCGCGAGGGCCGGGTGCGCGCGCCAGAAGTCGCGGTAGTCCTCCCGGTCGGCGAAGGTCATCGACAGCCGCGCGGCAGCCGGACCCAGGCCAGCCTCGGCCGCCGCGGCCAGGGTCCAGCCGGGCGGCAGCTCCAGCGGGATGCCGCCGTCGACCAGCACCAGCCCGGCGACCAGGTCCGGCCGCCGGGCGGCCAGCGTGACCGCGACGAAGCCACCCATCGAGTGCCCGGCCACGACGGCCGCCCGGCCCGGCGCCAGCCGGTCCAGCACCGCGACCAGGTCCTCGGCGTGCGCCGCCATCCCGTACGGGCCGGGCAGGTCGGCGCTGCGGCCGCGGCCGCGCAGGTCAGGAGCGACGAACAGGGTGCCCGGCGCGGACCCGACCCGCTCGGCGACCAGCGGCCAGGCCCGGTGCGAGGAGGTGATCCCGTGCACGGCCAGCACCACCCGTCGCACCGGCCCGCCGGCCGACCAGGTGCCGACCCGCAGCGAGCCGCCGCGGACCGGCACGTCGTGCGCCTCGTACCTCGTCATGCCGGTCCCCCGTCCGCCGACCGGGCCCCGAGCGCGCGCCGGATCAACGCCATCACCTCGTCGAACACGTGCTCGGGCATCGGCTCGCCGTCCTCGGTCCAGAGCACCCAGCGCATCCCGACCAGCTCGCCGATGCCCATCAGCGCCCACGCCGCCACCGACGGGTCGAGCTCGGCGATCTCGCCGTTGCTCTTCGCCTTGTCCAGCCCGGCGATGTAGCCCTCGACGATCCGGGTGTAGTGCAGTCGCAGCGCGGCCGGCGAGACGAACTCGGCCTGCCGGATGATCCGGTAGAGCGCCGGGTGCTCGGCGGTGAACCGGAAGAACGCCGCGAAGCCGAGCCGCTCGGCCTCGATCCGGTCCCGTCCCTGCGCGGACGCCTCGCTCATCGCGTGCCGGACCCTGCGGTTGAGGTCCTCCACCAGCTCGTCGAAGACCTGCTGCTTGCCGCCGAAGTAGAGATAGAACGTGCCCTGGGCGACGCCGGCGGCCTCGGTGATCTTGACGATCGACGCGTCGTGGTAGCCGTGCTTGGCGAAGACCTCCTCGGCCGCCTCGAGGATCTTCGCCCGGGTCCGGTTGCCCCGCTCGGTCCGGCTCACGGTGCGACCTCCCTGAGCTCGCGCCGGAGCACCTTGCCCACCGAGGAGCGGGGCAGCTCGTCGACGAAGACGACCTCGCGCGGGACCTTGTACGGCGCGATCAGCCGGCGGCAGTGTCCGGTCAGCTCGACCGCGTCGGTGTGCGCGCCCGGCCGCATCACCACGTACGCGACGCCGACCTCGCCCCAGCGCTCGTCCGGCCGGCCGACCACGGCGACGTCGGCGACCGCCCGGTGCTCGAACAGCACGCTCTCCACCTCGGCCGGCGAGACGTTCTCGCCGCCGGAGATGAACACGTCGTCGACCCGGTCGAGGATCCGGAAGAACCCGTCGGCGTCCCGGGCGACGAGGTCGCCGGTGTGCAGCCAGCCGTCCCGCAGCGCGAACGCGGTCGCCTCCTCCGCGCGCCAGTAGCCGGGGAACACGTTCGGACCGCGGACCAGCAGCTCCCCCTCGGCCACGCCGTCCAGCAGCGCCCCGGACACCGGGTCGGCGACCGCCACGTCGACGTGCGGGTACGGGCGGCCGGCCGAGCCGACGTGCGCGCCGGCGTCCTCCGGCCGCAGGCACAGCACGTTCGGCGCGGCCTCGGTCAGCCCGTACCCCTGGGCGAGGTGGACGCCGCGGCCGAGCCAGGTGCGCAACAGCGGCTCGGGCATCGGCGCGCCGCCGACCACCGCGTACCGGAGGCTGCCCAGGTCGGCCTCGGCGAACGCGGCGTGCTGGGCCAGGAAGAGGTAGTTCGCCGGCACGCCCATCATCGTCGTGACCCGCTTCTCGGCGATCAGCCGCAGCACCCGGCCGGGGTCGAAGCCGCGCTCCAGCACCACCCGGGCGCCGGTCCACCAGGCCAGCAGGTTCTGGATGGTCCAGGCGCCGATGTGGAACTGCGGCAGCACCGAGAGCACCACGTCGTCCGGCCGGATCTCGAGCGTGCGGGACAGCGACAGCGAGGTCCAGAAGCAGTTGGCGTGGGTGAGCACGGCGCCGCGCGGCCGGCTCATCGTGCCCGACGTGTAGATCATCAGCAGCGCGTCGTCGTCGGTGACCGGCACGGGCGGCGGCGCGGTGCCGCCGGCGGAGGCCAGCTCCGGCCCGACCCGGTCCAGCCGGGAGGTCGGCACCGGCTCGGGCAGCTGGGCCAATGCCGCCCGAGCGGTCACGTCGAACTCCTCCTCGACGCAGAACAGCGCCGGCTGCGCGTCGGCGAGCTGGGCGGCCAGCTCCGGCGCGGTCAGCCGCCAGGACAGCGGCACCAGCACCAGCCCGGCCCGGGCGCAGGCGAAGAACAGCACCACGTGCTCGGCGCTGTTGCCGGTGAGCGTCGCGATCCGGTCGCCGTGCCGGCAGCCGGCCGCGAGCAGCCGGTCGGCCAGCTCCCGGGACCGGTCGGCCAGCTCGCGGTAGCTGGTGCCCACGCCGCGGTCGTCGATCGCGGGCGCGGCCCCGTCGGCGCGGGCCCGGTCGTCCACCCACCGCCCGATCGTGTGCAGGCCCACTGGCCCGGCCGCGCTCATCCGCGCTCCGTCTCGGACAGCTCGGCGAGCAGCGCGCGGTCGCGCCGGCCGGCGGCCCGCGCGATCGTCCCGGTGAGCCCGCCGGGCAGGAACAGCACGACGACGACGAACAGCACGCCGAGCAGGAACATCGGCTGGGACAGTGGCACGCGCAGCACCGCGGGCATGCCGGTGATCGAGTCGGAGGCGGCGAGCACGCCGAGCCTCTGGTTGGCCAGGGTGTAGATCACCCCGCCGAGCATGGCACCCCAGCGGCTTCCGAGCCCGCCGAGCACGACCATGACCAGCAGCGTGAGCGTGAACGAGGACGTGGTGACCTGCGGGCTGGCCCCGCCGAGGACGAGCAGGTACGCCATCCCGGCCACGGTGGCGAGCGTGCCGGAGACCGTGAACGCGAGCAGTCGCACCGCGTACGGCCGGATGCCGAGCACCCGGACCCGCAGCTCGTTCTCCCGGACCGCGGCCATCAGGTGGCCGGCCCGGGTGGCGACGGTCCAGCCGACCACGGCCAGCACGAGCCCGGCGACGCCGAGGGACAGCCAGTAGAGATTGCGGGTGTTGGCCACCCCGAGCAGCGCGTCGGGCAGCTTCGCGTCGGTGAGGCCGAGGCCCTCCTCGCCGCCGGTCAGCCCGTGCACGTTGCGCAGCGCGAGCACCGAGCCGGCCTGGGCGAATGCCAGCGTCACCATCGCGAACGCGATCCCGCTGACGCGCAGGCTGACCAGTCCGATGAGGACGGACGCGGCCGCGCCGGCGGCCAGGGTGAGCGCGGCGGCCGGCAGCAGCGCCAGCTGGGCGTGCTGCAGCAGCATCGCGAACACGTAGCAGCCCAGCGCGAAGAACAGCGCGTGCCCGAAGGACAGCAGCCCGGTCACCGCGAACAGCAGGTCGTACGTGACGGCGAGCGCCCCGATCAGCAGGCAGATCGCGAGCAGCTGCAGGGTCCCCGGCGTGTACGCCGCCCCCGGCAGCACCCCCGGCACCGACACGTTCAGCTCCGGCAACGCCACGAGCAGCACAGCCACGGCCGCCACCAGCACGGCCCGCACCACCTGCCGGCGCCGGCCGGCCCGGACCGCCCGGGCCGGCGCAGCCAACGCTGTGCCCACCCGACCGCGCCGCGGGGCGCCGGGCTGCTGGGCGCGGGGCTGCTGGGCGCCGGGCTGCTGGGCGCGGCCGTCGCGCCGCGATCGGCAGTCATGCGACCCGCACCTGGCGGCCGAGGACGCCGCCGGGGCGCAGCAGCAGCACGGCGGCGAGCGCGCCGACGACGACCAGATCGCCGACGCCGCTGGTGGTGTAGTAGTTCGCGAACTGCTGCAGCAGCGCGACCGCCGCGGCCGCGACCGCGGTCCCCGTCACCGAGCCGAGCCCGCCGATCACCACGACGATGAACGCGTAGATCAGCAGCGCGTCGCCCATCGTCGGGCTGACCGTGCTGTTGTAGAGCGCGGTCAGCACCCCGGCCAGTCCGGCCAGCGCGCCGCCGAGGGTGAACACCGCGGTGAACGTGCGGCGCACGTCGATGCCGAGCGCCGAGACCATCGACCGGTTCTCCACCCCGGCCCGGATGATCAGCCCGTACCGGGTCCGGTCGAGCAGCAGCCGCAGCCCGACGAGCACGGCGAGCGCGACCGCGATGCAGGCGAACCGCAGGTTCGGCACCTGGGCGCCGAGCACGGACGTGGTCCGCTGCATCCAGGCCGGTGCCGGGAACGGCCGGGCGTCGGTGCCCCAGATCCCGGCGACCAGCGCGACCGCGGCCAGCCCGAGCCCGACGGTGACGAGCACCTGCTCGATCTCCCGCTCGTACAGCCGGCGGACCAGCAGCAGCTCGACCAGCAGCGCGAGCACGGCGCCGGCGACCAGTCCGATGAGGACGGTGAACAGGAACGCCGGCCAGCTGCCGGGCCGACCGGTGTGCTGCCCGACCTCGTAGCCGACGTACGCACCGACGGTGAGGAACGCGCCGTGCGCGAAGTTGAGCACCCGCATGACGCCGTAGATCAGCGACAGCCCGGAGGCGACGAGGAAGTAGAGCCCGCCGAGGCCGAGCCCGGTGATCGCGAGCAGGACGGCGGCGATGCTTCATGACCCGCTCCTCGGACAGGCCCTCGCACGCTCGGACCGCCCGGGCCGCGCCCCCCTCGCGCTGCGAGCCCGCGCTCCTCGCTCCGCCCGACCCCGAGCAGCGACCGGACCAGGTCCCGGTCGGCGAGGAAGTCGGCCGCGGGCCCGGCGTGCCGCACCCGGCCCTCGGACAGCACGACGAGCCGATCGGCCAGCCGCTCGACCACCGCGAGGTCCTGCTCGACCAGCAGCACCGGCACCCGCTCGGCCGCCCGGGCCAGCGCGCCGGTGACCTCGTCGACCACCCGCGGCGCCAGCCCCTTGGTCGGCTCGTCCACCAGCAGCACCCGGTTGTCGTTGAGCAGCGCCCGGGCCAGCGCCACCATCTGCTGCTGGCCGCCGGACAGCGTCCCGGCCGCCTGCCCGCCGCGGGCGGCGAGGTCCGGGAACAGGTCGGCGACGAGCGCGGCGCGGCCCGCTCCGGCGTCCCGGCGCCGGGCCAACCGGAGGTTCTCGGCCACCGACAGGCCGCCGAACACCTCCCGGTTCTCCGGGACGTAGCCGACGCCGCGGCGGACGATCCGGTGCGTCGGCTCGGCGGAGACGTCCACGCCGCCCAGCTCGACCGCGCCGGCCCGGCGGACCAGCCCGAGGATCGCCCGCAGCGTGGTCGTCTTGCCGACCCCGTTGCGGCCGAGCAGCGCGGTCACGCCGGACGCCGGCACCTCGAGGTCGACGCCCTGCAGCACCTGCTGCGAGCCGATCCAGGCCCGCAGCCCGCGCACGGCCAGAACGGTGTCCACTATGGACGGTGCGGTCATGCCGCCCGCCCGAGGTACGCGTCCTGCACGGCCGGGTCGGCCATCACCTCGGCCGGCGTGGCACAGGCGAGTCGCCGGCCGTGGTGCAGCACCGCGATCCGGTCGGCCAGCTCGAGCACGACGTCCATGTGGTGCTCGACCATGAGCACGGTCCGGCCCTGGCCGTGCACCCGGCGGACCAGCTCGACCAGCCCGGCGACGTCTCCGGTGCCGACCCCGGCCATCGGCTCGTCGAGCAGGATCACGGCCGGGTCCTGCGCGAGCAGCATCGCGATCTCCACCTTGCGCTGCTCGCCGTGCGCCAGCGCGGCCACCGGCACGCCGGCCCGGTCGGCGAGGCCGACCTCGGCCAGCCGCGCGCGGCTCGCGGCGGTGGCCCGGTCGGTCCACTGTGGACGGGCGAGGACGCTCATCCCGCGCCCGAGCCTCGTCTGGGCCGCGATGCGGACGTTCTCCAGCGCGGTCAGCTCGGCGAACAGGGTCGAGGTCTGGAACGAGCGGCCGAGACCGGCCCTGGCCCGCTCCGTCACCGACCGGCTCGTGACGTCCCGGCCGGCCAGGTGCACGGTGCCGGCGGTGGGCCGGACGATCCCGGACAGCACGTTGAACAGCGTGGTCTTGCCGGCGCCGTTGGGACCGATCACGCCGAGCAGCTCGCCCGGCGCGACCTCCAGGTCGATCCCGTCGAGGATCGCCGCTCCCCCGATGGCCAGCGACAACCCGCGCACGGCCAGCGCGGCGGGCTCGCTCACTGACCGGCGGCGGCCGGGGCCGTCGTGGTCGCCGGCACGGTGGTCACCAGCTTCGGCGCCCACGACGTGCCGGAGCCGGTCAGCTTGGCCTGGAACATCGGCTGCAGCATGGCGTGGTCGCCGGCCCGGACCGTCTGGCTGCCCTTCGGCGCGTCGAACGTCCAGCCCTCGAGGCCGGAGATCATCTTCTCGACGTCGTCGCCGCCGGCCTTCTCCACCGCGTGCACGATCATCTGGGCGGCCACGAACCCGTCCGGGGAGAACAGGTCGGGCGTGCCGCCGGCCTTCGTGATCGCCTGCTTCATCGCGGTGTTCACCGGGTTGTCGGTGGCGTCCGGGAAGTAGTGACTGAGGAAATTGATCTTCCCCGAGGCCGGTCCGTACGCCCCGTACGACGCGGTGTTGGCCAGGCCGGTGACGACGGTGGTCGAGCTGAGCACCTTCTGCTGGTCCAGCGCCTGCCACATCGCCGCGGTCGTGTTGCCGGCCCAGGCGACGAACACCAGGTCGGGCCTGGCCTGCGCCGCCTGCCGCGCGAACGGGGTGAAGTCGGTCGCCGCCGCCGGCACCAGCTGCTGGCTGACCTGCGCGCCCTTGCCGCCGAGCACGGCCTTGACGGCCGCGGCGTTGCCCTGGCCGAACGTGGTGTCCTGCCCGAAGACCAGCACCTTCTTGCCGGCCGGGTCGCCGACGAACGAGCCCGCGGTGGCGACGTCCTGGTAGGACTGGCGGCCGGAGCGGAACGTGTAGTGGTTGGCGCCGGTGATCGCGTCGGTCGCGGCCGGGCCGTCGACGTAGAGCACCTTGTTCTGGGCGGCCAGCGGGGCGAGCTGGCTGGCCACGCCGGAGTCGGTGGTGCCGGCGAGGATCCGGTAGCCCTGCCCGATGTACTGCTTGGCCGTGGTCACCGCCTTGGCCGGGTCGCCGGCGTCGTCGGCGTAGCTCACCTGGATCTGGCGCCCGCCGGCCTTGTTCGTGCCCTTGGTGGCGTAGTCGAGGCCGGCCCGGAACCCCTGCAGGTATTCCTGGCCGTACGCGGCGAGCAGGCCGGTCTTGCTGTAGACCACGGCCACCTTGACGGCCGCCGAGTCCGACCCGGCCGCCTTCTGGTCGTCCGAGGCGCAGCCGGAGAGCGCGGTCACGCCGGCGAGCGCGGCGGCGACGACGATCGTGGGCAGGTGCTTCATCGCATCTCCCTGAACATGACAGCCGATTCAGGTATCAGATGATGGAGCGTCCGGCGGCGCGTGTCAACGCCGTCGACCCGCTCACCCGGCTCGGAGTCGTGCTCCGGCGGGACCCGGTCGCCGCCCTCGGTCCCACCGGACCGGAGCCACCCGCCGCTGCGGCTCGGGCCGGAGCGGGACCACCCGGACCAGACCGGTCAGGGTCGGCGGGGCTGACCGTCGGTCGGCGGCAGCAGCTCGCCGACCAGCGCCGATCCGGACCAGCGCAACTGCCGCACGGCCACCCGGGCCTCGGCCCCGGTGACGTCGTGTCGATCGAGATAGCGCTGTTGCAGCAGCACCTGGGCGGACCAGGCCCGCCGCAGCCGGACCATGATCTCGGGAATCGTCGCGCTCACATCGACCCAACACTTCCCGGCCCCGGGCAATCCGGCGGCGTCAGCCCGCGACGCCGGACCCGACCACCACGTCGACGATGCGGTCGGCGTCCTCCGGCCGCATCCGCGGGTTGGTGATGCAGGCCCGCAGGACGAGCGCGCCGTCCAGCTCGGTGCCGGTGAGGAACGCCTCGCCGCCGAGCTGGACCCGGCGCAGCACCTCCCGGTTCACCGCGTCCAGCTCCGCCGCCGGCACGCCCGCCGGCCGGCAGCGGAACGTCACCACGCTCAGCCCGCGGGAGACCAGCTCCAACCCGGCCGAGCGCTCGACCCGGTCGGCGAGCCGCTCGGCCAGGTCGAGGTCCCGCCCGATCGTCGCCGCGTACCCGGACCGGCCGTGGTGGGCCAGCGCCGCCCACACCTTGAGCGCGCGGAACCCGCGGGTCTGCTGCGTGCCGTACTCGCTGTACCAGGGCAGCCAGCTCACCCCGTCCGGGTCGCTGTCGTCCCGCAGGTACGCGGCGACCCGGCTGAACGCCGCCCGCAGCCCCTCCTCGTCCCGCACCAGCACCGCCCCGGCCTCGTACGGCACGGACAGCCACTTGTGCGCGTCCACGGCGACGCTGTCGGCGGTGGCCATCGGCGCGAGCGCGGCCGCGTACCGCGGGTCGAGCACGGCCGGCGCGCCGTACGCGCCGTCCACGTGCAGCCACACGCCGCGGTCGGCGCACGCCGACGCGATCCCGGCCAGCGGGTCGATCGCGCCGGTGTTGACCGTGCCGGCCGAGGCCACCACCGCCATCGGCCGGGCCCCGCGCTCCCGGTCGGCGTCCACCGCCGCGGTGAGCGCGTCGACCGGCAGCCGGCGGTCGCCGTCCGACGGCAGCACCCGCAGGGCGGCCGCGCCGAGCCCGAGCAGCTCGACCGCCTTGGCCACCGCGCTGTGCGCCTGGTCCGACGCGTACACGGTCAGCGGCGCGCGGGACTGGTCCAGCCCGTCCTCGCGGACGGTCCCGCCGGTGGCCCGGTGCCGGGCGGCGGCCAGCGCGTGCACGGTCGCGGCCGAGCCGCCGCTGACCAGCAGGCCGCCCCAGCCGGTCAGGCCGAGCAGCTCGGCCAGCCAGCGGACCGCCTGCTTCTCCACGTACGTCGCGGCGTGGTTGCCGCCGGCCACCGACGGGTTCATCGCCGCGGCCAGCGCGTCGGCGAGCACGGCCACCGGGCTCGGCGGCCCGTTCACCCAGCCGGCCCAGCGCGGGTGCCCGTTCCCGAGCGGCCACGGCAGCACGGTGGCGGCGATCTCGTCGAGCAGCTCGCCCGCCGGCCGGCCGACCTCGGGCAGCGGCGCCGCGAGCCGCTCGGCCGCCAGCTCCCGCGGGTAGGGCCGGAACACCGGCTGCTCCGGCAGCGCGCTCAGGTGCTCGACGACCAGGTCCACCATCCGGTGCCCGTGCCGGCGCAGCTCGTCCGCGTCCCAGTCCCAGTCCGCCTCGCCCACGCCAGCACGGTACGGCGGCGCCGAGGCGGTTGCGCCGGACCTCGGCGCCCGGGTCAGCTCGTCGCCCGCAGCTCGCTGTTGGCGTCGGTGAGCTCGCCGGCCAGGGCGCGGCAGCCGCGGCAGGCGGCGAGGTGCTCGTCGACGCGGCGGTGCAGCCGCGGGGTGAGCGCGCCGCGGGCCCAGGCACCGAGCCGGTCGACGGTCGGCGCGTGCGCCCGGCCGCCCCCGACGACCAGGTGCTCCTGCAGGTACGCCTGGCGCAGGCCCTCCCTCGCCCGGTACGCCAGCGCGGCCACCCCGTTCGGGGTCAGGCCGAACAGCGCCGCCACCGCGGCCGGCGGCGCCTGCTCGACCTCGGTCAGCCAGAGCACCCGCCGCCACCGCTCGGGCAGCCGGTGGAACGCCCGCACGGCCAGCGCGGCCTCCAGGGCGGCGACCGCGGTGTCCTCCCAGGGCACGCCCGGGTCGTGCCCGGCCAGGTCGGCCGACCACTCCAGCCGGCGGTCGCGCCGGGCCCGGTCGCGGACGGCGTTCCGCATCGTGGTCAGCAGGTACGCCCGGAACGCCGCCTCCGGACCGCCGCCGCCGCGCAGCGCGTCGAGCACCCGCACGAACGCCTCGGCGACGAGGTCGTCGGCCTCCGGCCCCGGCCCGGCCAGCTGCCGGGCCTGGGTGCGCGCCGCGCCGGCGTGCCGCCGGTAGAGCAGCCCGTACGCCTCGAGGTCGCCGGAGCGCACCGCGGCGAGCAGCTCGGCGTCGGCGGGGCCGCCAAGGTCGGCCTGCATGACGCGCCTCCCTCGGGACCGGTGCTGCCCCGACGGAACCACCCCCAGGGCGGGTTCACTACACCCCTACGGAGGTTTACGGTGCGGGAATGTCCCCGGCGCCGATCACCGTCGCGCTGGTCAACGACTACGACGTGGTCCTGGCCGGGCTCGCGCGCATGCTCGACCGCTACCGGGACCGGGCCGTGATCGTGGAGATCGACGCCAACGAGCCGGTCGCCGAGCTCGTCGACATCGTCCTGTACGACTCGTTCGCGCAGCCGGAGTCGGACCGGGACGAGGTCAGCGCGCTGGTGGCGAACCCGCGGGCGCGCCGGGTGGTGGTCTACAGCTGGAACCTGCACCCGCACCTCGTCGACAACGCCCGCCGGCAGGGCGCGCACGGCTACCTGTCCAAGACGCTCTCGGCGCGGGACCTGGTCGCCGCGCTGGAGGCCGTGCACGCGGGCGAGACCGTGGTCAGCGAGCCGCCACCGCGGCGGGCCCGCAGCGCGGTCGGGCTCGACTGGCCCGGCCGCACCGAGGGCCTGACCGACCGCGAGTCGGAGATCCTCGCGCTGATCACCCAGGGCATGAGCAACGCCGAGGTGGCCGAGCTGACCTTCCTCAGCCCCAACACGGTGAAGTCGTACATCCGCGCGATCTACCGCAAGATCGGCGTGGGCAGCCGGACCCAGGCGGTGCTCTGGGGCGTGGAGCACGGGTTCACTCCGGACCGGCACCGCATCGAGCACTGGCGGGCCGGCTCCTGACCGCGTCGGCGAGGATGGGCGCCGTGCACACCCGACCACCCCGCGCCGCGCGGCGAACCGCCGCCGCGCTGCTGATCACGGCCGCGGCGGCGTGCTCGGGCGGCTCGCCCGCGGCCGCGCCGTCGCCGACCGCGGTCGCGACCACCACCCCGGCGACCGCGGCGACCTCGACCCCGCGGTCCCCGGCCACGAGCGCGCCGGTCGGCGGCCGGGACTGGCCGGCCTACCACGGCAGCGCCGACCGGGCCGGCGCGGCGGCCGGCATGCCGGCGGTGTCCCGGCTCAGCGTGCTCGCCTCGGTGCGGCTGGACGGCGCGGTCTACGCCGCGCCGATCGTCGCCCGGGGGCTCGCTGTGGTCGCGACCGAGAACGACACCGTCTACGCGTTCGACGGCGCGTACCGGCCGGTCTGGCGGCAGCATCTGGGCAGCCCGTCACCCGCGGGCGAGCGGCCGTGCGGGAACATCGACCCGCTCGGCATCACCGGCACGCCGGTGTACGACGCCGGCAGCGGGCTGGTCTACGTCGCTGCCGAGTACGGCGGGCCGCCCCGGCACGAGCTGGTCGCGCTGGACCCACGCACCGGTGCGGTCCGCTGGCGGCGCAGCGTCGACCTGGCCGGCACCGAGACCAGGGCGATGCAGGAGCGCGGCGCGCTCGCGGTGACCGGAGGTCGGGTGTGGGTGCCGTTCGGGGGGCTGGCCGGCGACTGCGGCGGCTACAAGGGCCGGCTGGTGGGCATCCGGCTGGACGGCACCGGTGCTCCGGTGAGCTACACGGTCCCGACCACCCGGGAGGCCGGCATCTGGACGCCGCCCGGGCCCGTGGTGGACCCCTCGGGCGACCTGTTCGTCGCCGTCGGCAACGGCGAGTCCGGCGTCGGCGACCCGTACGACCACAGCGACTCGGTGCTGCGGATCGGGCCGGACGGCCGGCTGCGCGACTCGTTCTCGCCGACCACCTGGCCGACGGACAACGACGCCGACCTCGACCTCGGCTCGCAGGGACCGACGCTGGTCGGGCCCTGGGTGTTCGCCGCCGGCAAGTCCGGCACCGGCTACGTGCTGCGCCGCGACCACCTCGGCGGCATCGGCGGGCAGGTCAGCCAGGCCGAGGTGTGCCGCTCGTTCGGCGGCACCGCGGTGGCGGCCGGGATCGTCTACGTGCCCTGCACCGACGGGATCCGGGCGGTCGCCGTGGACGGGTCCGGCCGGCTGTCGGTGCGCTGGCACGCCGACGACGCGCTGGCCGGCTCGCCCGTGGTCGGCGGCGGTCGCGTGTGGACACTCGATCAGGACGGCGGGGTGCTGCACGCGCTGGACCCGGCCACCGGGCGCAGCCGCGAGCAGGTCGCGGTCGGCCCGACGAGCCGGTTCGCCACCCCGGCGATCGCCGGGCGCAACGTGCTGGTCCCCACCCTCACCGGGATCACCGTCGTGCGCACCTCCTGACCCGGCCGGCGGCGAGGCCGAGCAGGGCCGGCGCGTCGCCCCGGCGGGACCGGGTCGGCGACCGCCGCGCTAGCGGCGGGCCATGGAGCCGCGGCCGCCGAGGGCGGGCTGCATGACCGGGCTGCGCAGCAGGCCCAGCCGGCCGGCGGTCACCACGGCCTCGAGCTGGGAGTGGCAGTCCAGCTTGGCCAGCGTGCTCTTCACGTACCCGCGGCAGGTGTGCAGGCTGATCGACAGCTCCCGGGCGATCGTGCGCGGGTCCTTGCCGCGGCCGAGCAGCTCCAGCACCTCCTGCTCGCGTGGGGTGAGGACCGGCCGGTGCGGGCCGGGCCGCTCCGCCGACCCCTGCGACCGCCCGCCCGAGCCGAGCCGGGCCAGGAACGCGGGGTCGACGATCATCGACCCGCTGCGGGCCGACCGCACCGCGTCGAGCACCTGGTCGAGTGCGCCGGACTTCGCGACGAACCCGGACGCGCCCGCGGTGGCCGCCCGGCTGATCAGGTCGGCGTCCTCCGACGCGGTCACCATCACGACCCGCACGTCGGGGTACCGGTCGACCAGCCCGGCGGCCAGCGTCACGCCGTCGACGTCCGGCAGCACGAAGTCGAGCAGGACGACGTCGGGCCGGGTGCGCTCGACGAGGCGCTGACCCTCCGCGGCGGTGGTGGCCGTTCCCACCACCTCGATGTCCCCCTCGCTCGCCATGGCGAAGGTGAGCAGGTCGAGAAGCGTCTGATGGTCGTCGATGAGGGCGACCGTCGTCCTCGCCGTCCCGCGCATGCGCCCCCCAGCAATCGATTGCTGCCGTAGTGACGGACCGTAATCCGGCATATGATCCCGAAGCCCAGTAAGGCACATTCGTGGTTAGCAGATAACCCCCTACCGGGTGAATCATTGCATCGAGAAGATAACGGCAGGCATTGCCGGGACAAACGCGTCGAGTCACGCCCGTTCCGGGCGTCAGCCGGGCCAGCTGATCTCACCGACGCTGCGCCGCCGGCGGTCGGCCGCGGCCGCCCGCGGCGCCCGCCCGAACGCGGTCATCGTGGTCACCTCCCAGTGCGCCGGCACGCCGAACTCGGCCGCGAGGCCGGCCCGGTCGAACGCCCGGAACTGGCGGGCGGCCAGGCCCAGTGCCTGCGCCTGGACCGTCATCAGCGCCACCGCCTGGCCGAGGTCGTAGAGGGCGAACTCGGAGTAGTCCCAGTCGGTGTCCTCGACGTACCGGTGGCAGAGGTTGGCGACCAGCAGGCTGGCCGACGGCGCCCACCGGGCCGAGCTGCCGGCCAGGTGCCGGACCAGCCGGCCGTGCACCGGGTCGCCGCGCCGGCCGGCCAGGAACGACCACGGCTGCGAGTTGCCGGCCGACGGCGCCCACCGGGCCGCTTCCAGCAGCGAGGCCAGCTCGGCCTCGGTCGCCTCGTGGTCGGGGTCGAACCGGGCCGGGCTCCACCGGCCGGCCAGCAGCGGGTGCAGCGCGACGCCGGTCTGCTCCTCCACCCGGCCTAGCCTGCCATCCCGGCGTCCTGGTGGCGGCGGTCGGCGGTTCCCGGAGACCGACGGTCCGTCCGGCTCCGGGCGGGCCGCCCCGCGGTCGTCAGGCCGGCAGGTCGAGGGTGAGGACGACCGCGGCCGGGTCGGCGGCGTGCCCGCCCACGTCGAGCCGGTACGGGCCGGGCGGCAGCCGCCACGTCCCGCCGGCGCGGACCGCGAGGCGGCGCAGCGGCACCTCGACCGTGGCCGGCACCCGCTCCCCCGGCCCGGCCTCGACCCGGGCGAAGCCGGCCAGGAACCGGTCGACGGCGTCCGGGTCCGGCCGGGTCGCGTACACCTGGACGACGTGGCCACCGGGACGGCCGCCGGTGTTGGTGACCGCGGCGCGGACGGTGAGCACGTCGCCGGCCACGCTCGCCGAGACGTCCGAGACCGCGAAGGACGTGTACGAAAGCCCGAACCCGAGCGGGTACGCGGCGGCCGTGCCGGTCCGGTCGAGCAGTCGCTGTCCGTGCCACCGGTCGTAGGTCACCACCGTCGCGGTCCGGTCGAACCGCGGCAGGTCGGCCTCGTCGCGCGGGATCGCGAACGGCAGCCGGCCGCCCGGCTCGCGGTCGCCGAGCAGCACGTCGGCCAGCGCCGCGCCGCCCTCCATCCCGGAGTACCAGCCCACCAGGATCGCCGGCACCTCGTGCCGCCAGGTCTCCATCGTCACCGCGGCGCCGGCGACGACGACCACCACCGTGCGCGGGTTCGCCGCGGCGACGGTCCGGACCAGCTGCTCGTCCTCGGGGTGCAGCCGCAGCGAGTCGCGGTCGCCGCCGACCGACTGCGGGCCGGCGTCCCAGACCCGGGCCAGCTCGGCCAGCGCGTCCGGGTCGTCGGCCGGCGGGTAGAGCGCGGCCAGCGCCGGGTCGTACGAGCCGACGAACTCGCCCTCGTCCTCGGCCGTGTAGCCGACCACCACGACGGCCGCGTCGGCGCCGGCCGGATCGTCCACTATGGACACCCCGGGCAGCGCCGCGCGCAGGCCGGCCAGCGGCGTGACGACCTCCGGCGCCCGCACGTCGGACGAGCCGTGGTCGCCGGTGTTGGGCAGGTCGGCCAGCCGGCCGAGCACGGCGACCCGGCGCAGCGCCGACCGGTCCAGCGGCAGCAGCGGCCGGCCGCCGACCGGCTCGTTGCGCAGCAGCACCATCGACCGGCCGGCGACGTCGCGGGCCAGCGCCCGGTGCGCGGCCGAGGCGACCACCTCCGGTCCGGGGCCGGCCGCCGGCAGGCCGGCCGCGTACCGCAGCTGGGTCGCGACGATCCGGCGCGCGGCCCGCTCGGCGTCGCCCCGGTCCAGCTCGCCCGAGGCCAGCGCGGCCGGCAGCACCCGCGCCCGCTGCTGGGCGAACGGCATCTCGAGGTCGAGCCCGGCCGCCACCGAGCCGACCGGGTCGCGCAGGCCCCAGATGAAGTCCGACATGACGAAGCCGGCGAAGCCCCACTCGCCGCGCAGCACGTCCGTCAACAGTGGACGGTTCTGCCCGCACCACTCGCCGTTCACGGAGTTGTACGCGCTCATCACCGCGGCGACCCCGGACTCCACGACCGCCGCGAAGTGCGGGAGGTAGACCTCGTGCAGGGCCCGCTCGTCGACCCGGACGTCGACGGTGAACCGGGCGTTCTCCATGCTGTTGCAGGCATAGTGCTTGACGCAGGCCATCACGTGCCGCTGGGCGCCGCGGGCAAGCGCGGCGCCCAGCGCGCCGAGCAGCGCCGGCTCCTCGCCGTAGGTCTCCTGGGCCCGGCCCCAGGCCGGGTGCCGCAGCAGGTTGATGCAGACCCCGGCGAACAGGTTGCCGCCCTGGGCGCGGATCTCCGCCCCGATCGCCTCGCCGACCCGCTCCTCCAGCGCCGGGTCCCAGGTCGCGCCGCGGGCCATCGGCACCGGGAACGCGGTGGACCGGCCGATCACCGCGCCGCGCGGGCCGTCGCTGAATCGGATGCCGGGCAGGCCGAGGCGGGGCAGCGCGCCGGCCACGATCGGCACGAGGTTGTAGCCCTTGCCCACCATGTCCGGCATCCCCGGCCAGAACGGCTCGTCGCCGTCGAGCAGGCCGAGCAGCTCGGCGTCGGTCAGGCCGGCCAGCAGCTCGCCGGCCGCGGCGACCGGGTCGGCGCCGGCCCGGACCGCGCCGACCGCGCGGTCGTACGAGGACTCCCCGGCCTCGGAGACGGCGCCGCCGCGGGGGTCAGCGGCGCCGTCGGCCGAGGGGGTCACTTGCCGAAGCCGGCGGTCAATCCGGACACCAGCTGGCGGCGACCCACTACGTAGAGCACGAGGATCGGCAGCGAGGTCAGCACCACCGAGGCGAGAACGGCCGGCACGTTCACGCTGTACTGCCCCTGGAACGTCCACAGCGCCAGCGGCAGCGTGCGCCGGCCGGGGTCCTGGGTGAGCACCAGCGGCAGCAGGAATCCGTTCCAGATGGCCAGCCCGTTGAAGATGGCCACGGTGGCCAGCGCCGGTCGGGTCAGCGGGAAGGCCAGGTTCCAGAGCGTGCTCCACTCGGTGGCGCCGTCCAACCGCATCGACTCGAACAGCTCGTTCGGCACGTCCCGGACGAAGTTCGACAACACCAGGACCGACAGCGGGATCGCGAACGCGATCGACGGCAAGATGATCGCCAGCAGGGTGTCGTACAGCCCGAGCTTGATGATGATCAGGTAGACCGGGATGATCGTCGCCTGCAGCGGGACCGCCAGACCCATCAGGAACACGGTGTTGGCCGACCGGAGGAACTTCCCGCTGCCGCCGCGGATGATCGCGAACGCCGCCATGAAGGCGAAGAGCACGGCCGGGACCACCGCGCCGACCGTGACGATCACGCTGTTGAAGAAGTACCGGATGAAGTTGGACTGGATAACGAGCCGGTAGCTGTCGAACGTGATGTCGGTCGGCGGCTTCAGCGGGTTCTCCGAGAAGTAGACCTCCTGGCTCTTCAGGCTGGTGATCACGATCCAGTAGATCGGGATGATCACCACCGCGAGCCAGAGCCAGGACAGCAGCCCGCCGATCCAGTTGTAGTGCAGCAGGTCCCGCCGGCGGTGCCGGCGCCGCGGGCGGGGCGACGCCTCGGCCGCCTGCTCGCGGTCGGCGCGGAGGGTGGACGTCACATCCCCTCCTGCTGGCTCGCGGACTGGTCGCGGCCGCCGAGTCGCTGCAGCAGCAACGCGAGCGCGAGACCGATCAGCACGAGGATCATCGCGATCGCGCTCGCGGTGCCCATCTCGTTGCCCTGGAAGCCGGTGATGTACATGTCCAGCGCGAGCGTCCGGGTCGCGTCCGCCGGGCCTCCGGCGGTGAGCACGAAGATGATGTCGAAGAAGGTCAGCGACCCGACCACGATCAGCGTCGTCGACGTGATCATCGTGTACTTCAGCTGTGGCAGCGTGATGCTGAAGAACTGCCGGATCCGGCCGGCCCCGTCGATCTGCGCCGCCTCGTACAGGGCGATCGGGATCTGCCGCACGCCGGCCTGGTAGATCAGCGAGTGGAACGGGATGTACTGCCAGGACACCACGAACACCACGACGCCGATCGCCAGCTTCTCCCGCCCGAGCCAGTCCTGGGACAGCAGCGGGATGCCGAGCCCGGCACCGAGCCCGAAGTTCGGGTCCAGCAGCGCCTTGTAGGTGATGGCCAGCGCGGCCGAGCTCAGCAGCAGCGGGATGAAGTAGATCACCGCGAGGAAGCCGCGGTAGCGCTGCCGGCCGGCCAGGAACGTGCCGATGAGCAGGCTCATCGGCGTCTGGACCAGCCACGACAGCGCGATGATCAGGAACGTGACCCAGAGCGCGTGCGGCAGCCCGGGATCGGTGAGCTCGGCCTTCCAGCTCCGGAATCCGGCCCAGTGGATCACGCCGATGCCGTCCCAGGTGGTGAAGCTGAGGAACAGCACACCCAGCAACGGCACCACCCCGAAGGCCAGGAACACCAGCAGGGCAGGCAGCGCCATCCAGGCGACCGACCCGCTCCGCCCACCGCTTCTGGTGGCGGACTTCGTCACCTGCGCCGCGGCGGGCGGAGCGAGCGCGGTCACTGGCCGACGGCCTTGTTCATGTTGTCCGCGAACTGCTGCGGCGAGATCGACAGCTGGAACAGCTTGGCGATGTTGTCCAGCAGCGCCTCCGCCGCGGTCGGGCTGGCCGCCTGGTCCCAGGACTGCCCGAAGAACTTGGCCTTGCTGGCGACGCCGTAGACGAACTCGAGGAAGTCCTTGTCCTTGGACTGGGACAGTTGGCTCTCGGTGCCCACCACGATCGGCACCTGGCCGGTGTCGATCCACTGCTTGTTCTCGGCGTCGGAGAGCACCGCGGTCTTGAAGAAGTTCTTCGCGGTCTCCTTCTCGCCGGCGGTCGCCTTCGCCGAGATCGACAGGTATTGGCCCGGGTTGCCGACGGTGTCGCCCGGGTCACCCTTGCCGCCGTCGATCGGCGGGAAGTTCATCCAGCCCAGGCCGCCGCTCGGGACGAAGCTGCCGCCGTTGGCGACCTGGATCCCGTACGACCAGGAGCCGTGCAGCATCATCGCGGCCTTGCCGGTGTAGAGCAGCGCCTGGTCGGCGTTGGAGTCCGCGGTGATCGACGAGAAGCCCTTGACGAAGCCCTGGGCCTTGACCAGGTCCTGCGTCATCTGCAGGCCCTTGATCGCGTTCGGGTCGGACCAGGCACCCTTCTCCGTCATGACGCGGTTGAACAGGTCGCTGCCGCCCAGCCGCATGAGGTAGAACTCCAGCCACATCATGTTCGTCCAGCGGGACTGGCCACCGAGCGAGAACGGTGCGATGTTCGCCGAGTTGAACTTCGGCACGAGGTCCAGGATGTCGCTGTAGGTCTGCGGGGGCTGGACGCCGACCTTGTCGAAGACCTTCTTGTTGTAGTAGAGGACGATCGGCTGCACGGTCTCGGACGGCATCGCGTAGATCTTGCCGTCGACCGTGGCCGCCCCGAACGAGGCCGGGAACAGCCGGTTCTTCACGTCCGGGTTCTGCGCGAACCACGAGGTGAGGTCCTCGACCTGGTTGGCTTGCACGTAGCTCTTCAGGCCGCCGCCGCCCCAGCCCCAGATGATCGTCGGGGCCTGCCCGGCACCGATCGCCGTCTTGATCTTGGTCTTGTACGCGTCGTTCTGGAACGTCGTCGCCTTGATCTTCGAGTTCGGGTTGGCCTGGTTGAACCGGTTGACGCTGGCGGTCCGGATGGCCTCGCCGGGCGGCCCGGACAGGAACCAGTACGTCGCGGTGCCGCTGCCGGCGCTGCCGGCATTGCCACCGCCACCGCCGGCACCGGCCTGGCTGGGGGCGTCGTTGCCGCCGCAGGCGGCCAGGGCCGCACCGGTGAGGGGCACGCCCACCGCGAACTTGAGGAAGGTGCGGCGGGAGGTCGTTGTGGGGTCCACGCTCATCTCCGTAGTCGTGAGCCGCGGCCTCCCGCGGCCGGCCGATCATCTGAGGTGGGGAAGCGATCGGCCGCGGGGACTTTCGCTCGTGCCCCCTCCGCACGAAGACGACTGATCTTTCGACCGGCGATCGCAACAGTTAACGTAGGAACGCGCCGCATCCGTGTCAAGAGTCTTGCCTAGACGTTTCCGTAACGTAAGCAAACACCGGTGCACAGGCGCGATCAGCCTCGAAAACGACGGGGTGACGAGGGCGGGCCGGGCGTGCCATGATGCCGAAGCGGCCAGCAGAGAGCGGCGAAACCTTTCGAAAGATCGAATCCGCCGAGGAGACGCGTGACGACATCGGACCCGACCCGCACCGCGGAACGGACCGGGCCGTGGCGGGATCCCCGCCGCCCGGCCGCCGAGCGGGTCGAGCTGCTGCTGGCCGAGATGACCCTCGAGGAGAAGGTCGCCCAGCTCGGCAGCCGCTGGGTCGGCGCGGACATCCGCGTCGAGGAGGTCGCCGACGAGGACGGCACGCTGAACGTCGCGCCGATGCAGGACGTGTTCGCGGCCGGGTCCGCGCGGTCGCTGGCCGAGGCGAGCGAGCACGGGCTCGGCCACCTCACCCGGGTCTACGGCAGCGTCCCGGTCAGCCCGGCCGAGGGCGCGGCCGAGCTGGTCCGCCAGCAGCGGGTCGTCCTCGACGGGTCGAGGCTCGGCATCCCGGCCCTGGTGCACGAGGAGTGCCTGACCGGGTTCACCACCTACGGCGCGACCGTCTACCCGGCCGCGATCGCCTGGGCCGCGACGTTCGACCCCGAGCTGGTCGAGCGGATGGCCGCCGCGATCGGC
The DNA here is from genome assembly GCA_963803135.1 of uncultured Actinomycetota bacterium. Taxonomy (GTDB): domain Bacteria; phylum Actinomycetota; class Actinomycetes; order Mycobacteriales; family CADCTP01; genus CADCTP01. The sequence goes on from CAWDLH010000007.1 coordinate 50,280, forward strand.
CGGGACATGGCCGCGCTCGGCGTGCACCAGGGCCTGTCCCCCGTGCTCGACGTGGTCCGCGACTACCGGTGGGGCCGGGTCGAGGAGACCATGGGCGAGGACCCGTACCTGGTCTCGATGCTCGGCGCCGCGTACGTGCGGGGGCTGCAGGGCGCCGGCGTGCTGGCCACGCTCAAGCACTTCGCCGGCTACTCGGCCTCCCGGGCCGCCCGCAACCACGGCCCGGTCTCGATGGGCCGGCGGGAGCTGCTCGAGGTGATCCTGCCGCCGTTCGAGACCGCGGTGGCCGCCGGCGCCGGCTCGGTCATGAACTCCTACGCGGACGTCGACGGCGTGCCCGCCGGCGCCGACGCCTGGCTGCTCACCGAGGTGCTCCGGGACGGCTGGGGCTTCGCCGGCACCGTCGTCTCCGACTACTGGGCGGTGCCGTTCCTGGCCAGCATGCACCGGGTCGCGGCGGACGCCGGAGCGGCCGGGGTGCTGGCGCTGGCCGCGGGCCTCGACGTCGAGCTGCCCGACACGGTCGGCTACCAGTCGTTAGCCGATCGGGTGCGGGCCGGCGACGTACCCGAGTCGCTTGTGGACCGGGCCGCGCGCCGGCTGCTGCGGCAGAAGGCCGAGCTCGGCCTGCTCGATCCGGCCTGGACCCCGGAGGGGTCGGTGGCCGAGCCGGGCGTCGAGCTCGACCCGCCGGCCAACCGGGCACTGGCCCGCGAGCTGGCCGAGCACTCGGTGATCCTGCTCGACGCCGGCGCCTCGCTGCCGCTGCTCGGCCCGGGACGGCCGGCACCGCGGCGGATCGCCGCGGTCGGGCCGTGCGCGGCCGACCCGCGCACGTTCATGGGCTGCTACGCCTTCCCCAACCACGTGCTGCCCCGGCACCCCGGCCTCGGACTCGGCATCGACGTGCCGACCGCGGTCGACGCGCTGCGGGCCGAGCTGCCCGGCGCCGAGGTCACCTACGCGCGGGGCTGTCCGGTGCAGGGCGGTGACCGGTCCGGGTTCGCCGAGGCGGTCGCCGCCGCCCGGGACGCCGAGCTCTGCGTCGCCTACGTCGGCGACCTCGCCGGCCTGTTCGGGCGGGGCACGTCCGGGGAGGGCTGCGACGCCGAGGACCTGCGGCTGCCCGGGCTGCAGGCCGACCTGCTGGCGGAGCTGCTCGCGACCGGCACCCCGCTGGTCGTCGTCGTGGTCTCCGGCCGGCCGTACGCGCTGGGCGAGCTGGCCGGGCGGGCCGCGCTGGTGCAGGCGTTCATGCCGGGCGAGGAGGGCGGCGCGGCGGTGGCCGGCGTGCTGTCCGGGCGGCTGCAGCCGGGCGGCAAGCTGCCGGTGCAGATCCCGCGCCGGCCGGGCGGCCAGCCCAGCACGTACCTGCAGCCGCCGCTGGGCAGCCCGGACAGCGCCGGGATCAGCCCGCTCGACCCGACCCCGCTGTTCCCGTTCGGGTACGGCGGGTCGTACACCAGCTTCGCGGTGGACGACCTGCGCCTCGACCCGGCCGAGATCGGCACCGACGGCGAGTTCACCGCGACCGTGCGGGTCCGCAACACCGGCGGCCGCACCGGCGACGAGGTCGTGCAGCTCTACCTGCGCGGCGTGCCGGCCCGGGTGGTGCGCCCGGTGCGGCAGCTGGCCGGCTTCGCCCGGGTCCGGCTCGACCCCGGCGAGGCCGGCGACGTGACGTTCCGGGTGCACGCCGACCGGACCGCGTTCGTCGACCTCGACCTGACCAGGGTCGTGGCCCCGGGCGAGCTGGCGGTGGAGGTCGGCACGTCCGCGGCCGACCTGCCCTGCCGGGGTACGGTCCGGATCGGGGGACCGCGGCGGGTCGTCGGGGCAGATCGCCGGCTGGACACCCCGGTCGAGCTCGGTCCGGCCGCCCGCGGTGCACCCGGACCGCCCACTGGGCCCCGGAGGGAGGGCTGAGGATGGATCCGGAGGAGGTCGAGGTGGACGCCAAGGACGGCCGCGCCACCCTGGCCACCGTCGCCGCGTCCGCCGGCGTCTCGGTGGCGACCGTCTCCAAGGTGCTCAACGGCCGCAGTGACGTGGCCCCGGCGACCCGGGCCCTGGTGCAGGACCTGCTCGAGGAGCACGACTACGTGGGCCGGCGGCCCGACTCGGGCCGGTTCCCCACCGTCGAGCTGCTGTTCCACGGCGAGCTCAACGCGTACTCGCTGGAGGTGTTCGAGGGGATCCTGACCACCGCCGGCGAGCTCGGCGCGGCCGTCGCGGTCAGCCTGCGCCCGCGCGGGGAGGGCAGGTCCGCCGCCGCGCGGTCCGGTGCCTGGGTGCGCGGCCTGGTCGCGGCCGGCCGGCAGGCGGTGATCACGGTGACCAGCGAGCTGCCCTCCTCCGACCTCACCGCGCTGTCGAGGGCCAGGATCCCGGTCGTCGTCATCGACCCGTTCAACCTGCCCCGGACGAAGGTGACCAGCGTCGGCTCGACGAACTTCACCGGCGGGCTGTCGGCGACCGGGCACCTGCTCGAGCTCGGCCACCGGCGGATCGCGTACGTGGGCGGACCACCGGAGGCTGCCTGCAACCTGGCCAGGATGCAGGGCTACCGGGCGGCGATGGAGGCCGAGAACCTCCCGGTGCCGGACGGGTACGTCCGGTACGGACGGTTCCACCACCGCGACGGCGTGGTCGAGGGCGCGTCCCTGCTGCAGCTGCGCGAGCCGCCGACCGCGGTGTTCGCCGGCAGCGACGAGACCGCGCTCGGCGTCATGGAGGCGGCCCGCGCGCGCGGCCTGCGGGTGCCCGAGGACCTGAGCATCGTCGGCTTCGACGACACCTCGGTGGCCCGGTTCGCCGCGCCGCCGCTGACCACGGTCCGCCAGCCGCTGCGCGAGATCGGCGCGGCCGCGCTGCGCCGGGCGCTGCTGCTGGCCGCCGGCGAGAAGGTCGACTCGTACCACGTCGAGCTCGCCACCGAACTGGTGGTCCGGCGCTCCACCGCACCGCCGGCCCCGCAGTGAGCGCCCGGCCGGTCGACCCGCAGGAAGGATCCGCATGAGGACCGAGGACGTCACGCAGGCGACCGGCGAGGAGCTGCTGTTCCCGGCGGGGTTCGCCTGGGGCGCGGCCACCGCGAGCTACCAGATCGAGGGCGCGGTCGGCGAGGACGGACGCGGACCGTCCATCTGGGACACGTTCTCGCGCCGCCCCGGCGCCGTGCTCGGCGGGGACACCGGCGACGTCGCCGACGACCACTACCACCGCTACCGCGGGGACGTCGCGCTGCTGGCCGACCTCGGCGTCACCCACTACCGCTTCTCGCTGGCCTGGCCACGGCTGCAGCCGTCCGGGCGGGGCCCGGTCAACCCGGCCGGGCTCGACTTCTACCAGCGGCTGGTCGACGAGCTGCTGGCCCGGGACATCCAGCCGTGGGTCACGCTCTACCACTGGGACCTGCCGCAGCCGCTCGAGGACGCCGGCGGCTGGCCGGTCCGCGACACCGCCGAGCGGTTCGCCGACTACGCGGCGGCGGTGCACGACCGGCTCAAGGACCGGATCCGGGTCTGGACCACCCTGAACGAGCCCTGGTGCTCGGCGTTCCTCGGGTACGCGGCCGGCGACCACGCGCCCGGGCGGACCGAGCCGGCGGCCGCGCTGGCCGCCGCCCACCACCTGTTGCTCGGGCACGGCCTGGCCGTGCGGGCGCTGCGGGCCCAGGACCAGGGCAGCTCGCTCGGCATCACGCTCAACCTGCACCCGGTCGACCCGGCGAGCGCCGAGGCGGAGGACGTCGACGCGGCCAGGCGGGTGGACGCGGTCACCAACCGGGTCTTCCTCGACCCGATCTTCCGCGGCGCGTACCCGGCCGACCTGCGTGCGGACGTCGCCGCCAGATCCGACTTCGGGTTCGTCCGGGACGGCGACGAGCGGACCATCGCCGCACCGATCGACCTGCTCGGCGTGAACTACTACCGGCGCACGGTCGTCAGCGCCGCGCCGGCCGCGCGACCCAATCCGGCCTGGGTCGGCAGCGAGCAGGTCACCGAGGTCGAGCAGGGCCTGCCGGCGACCGAGATGGGCTGGGAGATCGACCCCTCCGGCCTGTACGACGTCCTGCGCCGGACCACCGCCGACTACGGCCCGGTGCCGATCTACGTGACCGAGAACGGCGCGGCGTTCGCGGACGCGCCCGGCCCGGACGGCGAGATGGCCGATCCGGACCGGGTGGACTTCCTGGACCGCCACTTCCGGGCCGCCCGGCAGGCCCTCCACGACGGCGTCGACCTGCGCGGCTACTTCGTCTGGAGCCTGCTGGACAACTTCGAGTGGGCGTACGGGTACTCGAAGCGGTTCGGGCTGGTCTACGTCGACTACGCCAGCCAGCGCCGGATCCCGAAGAGCAGCGCCCGCTGGTACGCCGGCGTCACCCGCCGCAACGGCCTGCTCCCGGCGCCGGAGTAGCCCGTCCGGTTCGTCGCGTGGATCAGGACTGGCTCATCTGGGTAGAGTGTCCGGCGCAATGCGGACCGCCCGGAGCACGCCATGACCGACCCGGAGACCTCGTCAGGGAACGAGGTCTCCGACGGCGTGCTCGTGCACCGGGTTTCCGAAGGGAGCGGCGACGCCCTCGGCGCGCTCTACGACCGCTACGGCCGCCCGGCGTTCGCGCTCGCGACCCGGATCACCGGCGACCCCGATCTCGCCGAGGACGTGGTGCACGCGGTGTTCGTCCAGCTCTGGCGGGACCCGGTGCGGTACGACCCCCGCCGCGGCGGCTTTCCGGGCTGGCTGCTGGCGGCGACCCACCACGCGGCGCTGGAGGCGACGCGCCAGGTCACGGCCGCCCGGCGATGCCGCGAGGAGCTGGCCGCGCAGACGGCCCGCGGTGCCGCCGCGCCGCCCGGCCCCGGCGGGAACCGCGGTGACCAGGCCCGGCGGGCGCTGGGAACGCTGCCGGCGGCGCAGCGGGAGGCGCTGATCCTCGCCTACTTCGCCGGTCACACCCAGCAGGAGATCGCCGTGGACACCGGCGCCCCGATCGAGGTCGTGCGCAGCCGCATGGTCGGCGGGATGCGTGAGCTGCGCACCCTGCTCGACAGCGCGGCCTCGCCGGAGGCGCGGTCATGACCCGGCCCGCGGTCGACGGCGGCCACGGCGAGTGGGACGCGCTCGCCGTCGGCTGGGCGATGACCGCGCTCGACCCGGAGGACGAGCGCCGGTTCGCCGGGCACCTGGCGACCTGCGGCCGGTGCACGGCGACCGTGCGGGACGCGCTCCACACGGTCGCCGACCTGGCGTACGCCCTGACGCCGGAACCGCCACCGGAGCGGCTGCGCCAGCGGATCATGGAGGCGGCCGCGGCCGAGCGCGCCGAGCACCCGACCGCGTCCGCTTCGGTCTCCCCGGCCGGGGTCGACGCCCCGGGCGGGCCCGCCTCCGCCGGGCGGCGGGCGGTGCCGATCGACGCCCGGGACCGGGCCGCAGACCCCGACCAGGCGGCGGCGGGCGGTGCCCCGACCCGGCCCGGAGACGCGGACCAGGCGGCGGCCGGTGCCCCGACCCGGGCCGCAGACCCCGACCAGGCGGCGGCGGGCGGCGCCGTGGTGCCGCTGGGGTCCCGGCGGCGGCGGTGGGTGCGACGGGCCGCGGTGGCCGCCGCGGTGGCGCTGCTGGCCGCGGTCGGCGCCTGGAACGTACAGCTGCGCTCGGACCAGGACCGGCTGCGGGACGCCGTGGCCCAGCGGGACGCGATGGTGGCTCAGCGGGACGCGTTGGTGGCCCGGCTGACCGACCCCGGTCCGGCCCGGGTCGCGGTCATCCGCGGCCCCGGCGGCACCGGCCAGCGGCGCGCCACCGTGGTGGTCAAGGACGGCCGCCTCGGGCTCATCACGGAGACGCTGCCGCCGGAGCCCGCCCCCCGCACGTACTGGCTGTGGAGCCTGCAAGGGCCGCACGACGCGGACCCGGTGCCGCTGGCCGGCTTCACCGTTCCGGTGACCAGGTTCAGCGCCTGCAACATCGAGCCTCCGGCCGGAGTCGACGTCAGCAAGGCGTTCGCGATCAGCGCGGAACCCGGGCCGGACCGCCCGACCAGGCCCACCGAGGTCGTCGCGTTCGGCTCGACGAACCCGGCCTGACCGGCACCGGGACAGCGCACGCCGGGCCCGGATCGAGGCCACTCTTTTGGTTGATGAGACACGGAGTGCGGAAAGCCACCAAGTACGGTGCCGGTGTGGAACGGCCGGAGTGGGCGCCCGTGGGTATCGACCTGGACCGGCCGTCGGCGGCCCGGGTCTATGACTTCTATCTCGGGGGCTTCCACAACTTCGCGGCCGACCGGGAGATGGGCCGGCAGGCCGTCTCGATGTGGCCGGAGCTGCCCGAGATCATGCGGGCCAACCGCGGCTTCCTGCGCCGCGCGGTCGAGTTCCTCGTCGACGCCGGGGTCAGGCAGTTCCTCGACCTCGGCTCGGGGATCCCGACCGTGGGCAACGTGCACGAGGTCGCCAAGCGGTTCGCCCCGGACACCAGGGTCGTGTACGTCGACAACGACCCGGTGGCGGTCGAGCACTCGCAGGCGATCCTGGCCGGCGACGACCGGACCGCGGTGGTGCAGGCGGACCTGCGCGACCCGGACGCGGTGCTCGGCGACCCGGCCGTGCAGGGCATGCTCGACCCGGGCCGGCCGACCGCGGTGCTCATGGTCGCGGTGCTGCACTTCGTCCCGGACACGGACGACCCGGCGGGGCTGGTGGCCCGGTTCCGGAACGCCATGCCGGCCGGCAGCTACCTGGCGCTCTCGCACGCCACCACCGGCGAGCAGGCCGACCGGGCGGCCGAGCACCGCGGTCTCTACCGGCGCACCGCGACGCCGATGACCATGCGCAGCCGGGACCAGGTCGTGGCGCTGTTCGACGGGTGGGAGCTGGTCGAGCCCGGGGTCGTCTACCTGCCGCAGTGGCGGCCGGAGCCGGGCGCCCCGGCGGTGGAGCGGCCGGAGCGGATGACCGGGCTGGCCGGGGTGGGGCGCAAGCCGTGACCTGCGGGTGACGGGCGGGCGGTGGGGCGGGGCCGCGCGGGACGAGCTGGCCCGGGCCTGGGCCGACACGCTGCAGGGCACCAGCTTCGTCGCGCTCGGCCGGCCGGAGCTGGCGCAGCTCACCGGCCGGCTGGCCGATCTCGTCGCGGCCGCGGCCGACGACCCGGCCGCCGATGTCACCGCCACCGGCGAGCAGGTCGGCCAGGCGCTGGTCGACGCCCACTTCACCGACTCGGCCGCGCTGGACCGGACCGTCGCGCTGCTCGGCCGGCACGTGCTCGGCACGGCCGAGGACCCGCGGCTGCCGGCGCTGCCGGGCGCGGTCGCCTCCGGCTACACCCGCGCGCTGCTCGGCGTCGTGCTGGCCGAGCAGGAGCAGATCCGACAGGCGGCACTGCACGCCCGGGACCGGGCCAGGGCGGCGCTGCGGGCCAGCGAGGCCCGGTTCCGCGCGGTGTTCACCGACGCCGCGGTCGGCATCGGGATCGGCGACGTGGCCGGCAACATCCTCGACGTCAACCCGGCGATGGTGGACATGCTCGGCTACCCGCTGGACGAGTTCCGCCGCCGTACGGTGGCCGAGTTCCTGCACCCGGACGACGCGGCCTCGGTCTGGGAGGACTACCGCGAGCTCGTCGAGGGCCGGCGGGAGTCGCTCCGGGGCGAGAAGCGGTTCTTCCGCGCGGACGGGGCGACGATCTGGACCCAGCTGACCGTCTCGCTGATCCGCGGCCCGGACGGCGAGCCGCGGTTCCAGGCCGCGATCATCGAGGACGTCACCGACCGGCACCGGCTGACCGAGCGGCTGGCGTACGAGGCGACCCACGACCCGCTCACCGACCTGGCCAACCGGTCGCTGTTCCTCAGCCGGCTCGCGCACGCGCTCGCCGACCGGACCCCGGGCGTCCGGGTCGGGCTGGCCCTGCTCGACCTGGACAGCTTCAAGGTCATCAACGACTCGCTCGGGCACACCGTCGGCGACCGGCTGCTCACCGCCGTCGCCGACCGGCTCACCGGCGCGGTCGCCGGCTCCGGGACCGGCGGGCTGGTGGCCCGGCTGGGCGGGGACGAGTTCGTCGTGCTGACCCGGCACACCGAGCCCGAGCAGCTCGACGAGCTGGCCCGCGCGGTGCTCGCCGCGGTCGCCGTGCCGGTGACGATCGACGGCTACCAGCTGGCCGTGACCGCGAGCATCGGCGCGGTCGACGCGCCGGCCGGCGACTCCACCCCGGCCGACCTCATCCGGGCCGCCGACATCACCCTGCAGCAGGCCAAGGCGGAGGGCAGCGGCCGGGTGGTCTTCCACGACCCGGACCGCAACGCCACCCAGCTGACCCTCTACACGCTCGCCGCGACCCTGCCCGGCGCGCTCGACCGCGGCGAGTTCACCGTCCTCTACCAGCCGCTGGTTCGGCTGGCCGACGGACGGCTGCACGGCGTCGAGGCGCTGCTGCGCTGGCAGCACCCGCGCTTCGGCCTGCTCGGCCCGGACCGGTTCATCGCGCTGGCCGAGCAGACCGGCGCGATCCTGCCGCTCGGCCGGTGGATCCTCGCCGAGGCCTGCCGGACCGCCGCGGCGTACCGGGACGCGCTGCCGGACCTGCTGCTGTCGGTCAACATCGCGGTCCGCCAGCTGCAGCACCCCGGCCTGGTCGAGAACGTGACCCGGGCGCTGGCCGACAGCGGGCTGCCGCCGGACCGGCTGCAGCTCGAGGTGACCGAGCACGCGGTGATGACCGCCGACCCGGCCGGCCCGCCGGCGGTGCTGCGCACGCTGGCCGAGCTGGGGGTCCGCATCGCCATCGACGACTTCGGCACCGGCTACTCCAACCTCGCCTACCTGCGCCGGCTGCCGGTGCACGAGCTGAAGCTGGCCGGCGAGTTCCTGGACGCCCTGCGAGACCCCGCCCGGGCCGACCCGGCCGACCTGCACCTGGTCCGCACGCTCGTCCAGCTCGCCCACGGGCTCGACCTCACGGTCACCGCCGAGGCCGTCGAGACCGCGGCCCAGGCCCGCTGCCTGCGCGAGTTCGGCGCCGACACCGCGCAGGGCTGGCACTACGGCCGGCCGACCACGCTCGACGCGATCGCCGCCCAGCCCTGGCCGGCCACAGAGCCGGCCGCCGCTGAACCGGCGCCCCCCGGACCGCCGGCCGCAGGACCGCCGGCCGCAGGACCGCCGGCCGCAGGACCGCCGGCCGCAGGACCGCCGGCCGCAGGACCGCCGGCCGCAGGACCGCCGGCCGCAGGACCGCCGGCCGCAGGACCGCCGGCCGCAGGACCGCCGGCCGCAGGACCGCCGACCGCAGGACCGCCGACCGTTGGACCGCCGGCCGTTGGACCGCCGGCCGTTGGACCGCCGGCGGCGGCGCCGACCGGCTGACCGGGCCGGGACGATACGGCGTGGCCCGGTCGGTGCGGTGCGGTCAGCTCGCGACGGCGACCACGATCTTCCCGCGGGCCTCGCCCTTGGCCAGCTGGCGCAGCCCGTCGGTGGCCCGGTCCAGTGGGAGGACCGAGGTCACGTCGACCGTGAGGGCACCGGCGGCGGCCTGCTCGGCGAGCCGGGCGATGAGCGGTGACCCGGCCGGTCACGTTGCCGCCGGTGAGACCGGCCGCGAGCAGCGCCTCGGGGTCGGCGGCACCGAGCGCGCCGGCCACCACGCCGCCCCGGCCGACCGCGGCCAGCGGCATGGTCCTGGCCGTGTACGCGACGAGGTCGATGAGCGCGTCGACGCCGTCCGGGTACGCGGCCCGGACCGGGCTGCGCGCGCCCACCGCTCAGGAGGGAGGGCGGCCGTACAACAGGTAGAGGATGCCGCCGATCGGGATCATCAGCACGCACAGCACGATCCAGGCCGGCCGGGTCAACCCACGGACGTACTCGGCGTGCAGGATGTCGTCCAGGCAGAACATCTCGAAGCGCAGCACGCCGGCGATCACGACGAGCACGGCGACGATCACCAGCTCGTGCTGCAGACGGTCCAGGTACACCGGGTCCGTCAGGGGATGCGGACGTCGTGGTGGGCGGCGGCGCGCTGGCGGTCCTCGGCGGTGAGACCGGCGTCCCGGACCGGGGTGACGAGGCTCCAGTGCCGGCCCACCGGACACCACTGGATCCGGGCGACGAGCAGGTCGACCGCCTTGAGCTTGACGCCCGGGATCCAGATCGTCGTGAACAGGTGGCCGCGCCGGCACCGCACGACGGTGTTGGCGCCGAACCGGTAGCCGAGCAGCCTGGCCACGAGCGTCCAGACCACGACGGCGGCGATGCCGAGGAGGATGCGCCTCTGCCGAGTCCTCATGGCGCAGACGGTAGCCCTCCGACCTCGCGCCGCTCATCCGGCGCGGCGACTCCCCCGTCGACAGCGCGGTCGCGGTCTGACCGCACCCGGGTCAGGGGTGGACCCGGCGGTCAGCGGCGGCTGATCAGCCCGAGCTGCTGCGCCCGCTCCACCGCGCCGGCGCGGTTGTCGGCGCCGAGCTTGCGGTAGATCGCACCGACGTGCGTCTTGAGGGTGTTGAGGGTGACGTACATGCCGTCGGCGATGCTGCTCAGCGGCAGCACGGAGTCGAGCCGGGCCAGTACCTCGAGCTCGCGCTCGGTCAGCGTGCGGGCGCCGGCCAGCAACGCCGGGTCGACGTCGGGGGCCGGCGGCAGCGCCGCCCCCGGCAGTGCCGGCGCCACGGCGGCCGGCGCGATCGCGGGCATCAGCGGCAGCGGTGTCATCAGCGCCGGCAGCCGGTCCCGCAGGACCGCCAGATAGGACGGCGCTCCGGCGACGCCGGCCGCCCGCGGGTACGCGTCCAGCAGGTCCAGCACACCGGGAAGGCTCGCGGACAGCTCGCCGAGCGGCAGCACCAGCTCCTCGGCCGCCCCGAGCACCAGCGTGCGGACGACACCCTGGGCCGCGCCGGCGGCGTCGCCGAGGACGTGCGCCGCGGCCGCCTCCGCGTGCGAGGCCCGCAGCACGGTCCACGGGATCACCGCCGGGACATCCCCGGTCAGGACCGGCCGCAGCTGCTCCCGGGCGGCGGCCGGATCACCGGCGTGCAGCGCCAGCATGGCGCTGAGCGTGGCGACCTCGGCGCCGCCGGCCGGCAGGTCGCGGGCCGCCGCGGCCAGCGCCGGCTCCGGCTCCCCCGTCATCAGGGCGATCCGCAGCTGCGTGGTCGCGGCCAGCGCCCGCGCCCAGACCGGCACGGCGCCGAGCCGGTCGGCCCAGCCGGCCTGCAACGCGGTCCGGGCCGCCGCCGGCCCCTCCGCCGGCAGCAGCAGCCGGGCCCGCAGCACCGCGGCCAGCAGCGCCGGCACCGGCAGGTCCGCGTCGGCCAGGCCGGCCTGCGCCCGGGCCAGCTGGGTGCGGGCCTCGCCGGGCAGTCCGCGCAGGTAGGCACACCAGCCCACGGACAGCCGCGCGGTGGCGGTGGTCGCGTCGGCGAGCGCGGAGTCGTCGTCGGCGGCGAGCACCTCCTGCGCGATCGTCCGCGCCGTCCGGGGCTGGCCGGCGGTCGCCGACAGCAGGGCCTGGGCGGCGCGGGCCTCCCGGGCGAACGCCCCGATCCGGTGCGGGCCGCCGTGCGCTCCCCGGCCGGACCGTCCCGCCGCCTCCAGCACGAGGCCGGCGGTCCGGGCGTCACCGTGCCAGGCCAGCAGGATCCCGAGCCGGCCCAGCACCATCGACTCGCGGGCCAGGTCGGTCTCGACCACGAGCCCGGGCGGGTCGAGCCGCAGGTAGCCGAGCTCGGCCAGGTCGGCCAGGCACCGGGCCGGGTCGCGCCAGCCGCGCGCCGCCGCCCAGGCGCGCAGCGCTAGCAGGTCGTACCGGGCCGCGGCCGGCCAGTCGCCGGTGGGCCGGCGCTCGGCGTCGGTGAGCATCTGGGTCGCCCGTTCCAGGTCGCCGTCGAGCACCTGGACCAGGCCGGCCAGCGGCAGCAGCCGCCCGTACGTGTCCCGCCACCCCGACGGCAGCGAGGTCAGCGCCCGGGTCAGCGCCCGCCGGCCGGAGCCGGTCCCGAGCAGCTCGGGACCGTGCTCCTGGAGCAACCCGCCGGTCAGCTCGTGGTCACCGGTGTACGAGGCGTCCACCACGGCGGCCGCCGGGCGGGCGTGCGACGCGTGCCAGTGCGCGGCCCGATGCCGGGCGACCCGACCGGGCGCCTGGCTGCCGCGCCGCAGCAGCGAGAGCAGCAGCGGGTGATACCGGTACCGGCGCACCTCCGCGTGGTCGGCGGTGCACAGCAGCCCCTCGTCGACCAGGTTGTCCAGCAGCAGGCCGGCGTCCGGCAGCCCGCTCATCGCGGCCGCGGTCTCCGCGGTGAGGTCGGGCGTGTCGGCCGTCGCGGCGAGCAGCTGGCGCAGCTGCTGCGGCAGCGCGGCGAACACCTCCTGCGCGAGGTAGTCGATGGTGGCGTGGTCGTCATCGCCGAACCGGGTGAGGAACTCGTACGGGTCCTCGGCCCGGGTCATGCCGGCGATGGCCAGCCGGAGTCCGGCCGACCAGCCCGCGGTCCTCGCCCGCAGCAGGTCGATGGCCTTCTCGTCCAGGTCGAGCCCGGACAGCCCGAGCAGCGCGCGCATCTCGGGCTCGGTCCAGCGCAGGTCCTTGGCCCGGATGTCGACAAGCTGACCGGCGATCGCGAGCCGGCCGAGCGGCAGCGGAGGGTCGACCCGGGTGGCCACCGCCACAGTGGTCCCCCGGTCCCCCTCGGCGAACTCGGCCAGCCGCCGCCAGGCCGCCCGGGACAGGCTGTCCCGGTGGTCGATCAGCAGCACCCGGCGCCGACCGTCGCCGGTCGGTCGCCGGTCGGTCTCCTCCCGCAGCCGGGACCCGAGGTCGCCGTCGGTGACCACATCGATCGCGACCGAGGCCGGCAGCGCGGCGGTCCAGCTGGCCAGCAGGCTCGACTTGCCGCAGCCCGCGGGCGCGGAGAGCACCGCCCACGGCCCGTCCAGAGCGCCGTCGAGCAGCCGGTGCAACCGCTCCCGCGGGAGCAGGGCACCGGCCGAGGCGAGGGGTCGGCGGCTGTGTCCCTCGGGCGCCGGCGCGTCCCCGGCCGGGATCGCCCGGTGCGTCCGGGTCAGGGCACGCGGTCGGATCGACGGGCTGTCCCGGGGCCGCCGGGACGGCGCGGCGGGCTCGGGCCTCCCGGAGACAGCGGCCGCAGCCTCCGGAGCTACACCGTTCCCGCCCACGTACCCACTGCTCGAGTGCGTGGTCATCAGCACGCAGTATGACCAGCCCGGAGCGGAAGGTGCCTCACCCCTTTCGGGGGATTGATCACGGCTAGTAAAGCCGTCATTACGCCATGTGCCGCGGCTCAGTCCGGCAGCCGGCGGAACTCGGTCACCTCCAGACCGTCGTCCTGCAGCCGGAGGACGAGTCCGGACAGCTCGGACTGGTCGCGGACGACGCCGACGAGGATCGTCTCCACCTGTTCCACGCCGGCGGCCAGCAGCGGGTAGTCCGCGAGCGTCTGGTCGGACACCCGCCCGTGGACATGCACCTCGTACCGGCTCGGGAAGGCCGAGCCGCTCTCGTCGTCGGGCTCCCGGTCCCGGCCCTCGCCAGAGCCGGGATCGCCGGGTCGCTGGTCCATGGCTGTCCTGCTTCCTGTCGCTCGACGCAGGACGGGCACGTCCGGCTCCGACAGCCCGCCCCGAATCGTCGGGTGCCGGTCGATCACTCGTCGGCGAAGGCGTCGCGGAGCGCGGCCTCCTGCTCGTTGCTGAGGTTCGTCGAGATCAGTTCCGCCTGCTGACCGGCGAACGCGTCCCGCACCTTGTCCTGCACCGCGTCCGAGGTCAGGATGAACAGCGCCGACGTGCCCGGCTTGACCTGGTCGCGAACCTGCTTGATGAACTCGTCGTCGATCCCGGCGTCGGCCATCGAGCCGGCCAGCGCGCCCATCCCGGCGCCGATCGCCAGGCCGAGCAGCGGCACGAAGAAGATCAGCCCGAACAGCAGGCCCCAGAACGAGCCGCCGAGCGCGCCCGCCCCGGTCAGGCTCCTGGCCTGCCGGGTCTTCGGCTTCCGCTTGCCCTCCTCCCACGACACGGTCGCCGCGTCGTGGACGGTGATCAGCTGCTGCTTCTGGAGCTCGAACGCGGTCTTCTCCGCCTGCTCGGCGCCGTTCGGGGTGGGAAACTTCCATGCGGTCAGTGTTGCCACAGTGCCTCCTCAGGTCGCGCCGCGCCCCGTGCTGGGGGACGGTGTGGCGGACGCTAGGTGGATCCCGCCGGGTGCGCCTCACCCCCGTCGGGGGACGCCCGGTTCGCCGCGGCCGGGAGACTCGAGGTCCGTCCGCCCTGACTGGAGGCTGCTGTGGGAAAACGGCCGCCGTCCGGACCGGACCCCTCCTGGTCGGTCCCCGGAGGGTTGCTCGTGCTGCTGGGCGGCGACGAGTCGCCGGAGCCGACGCCGTGAGCTCGCTGCGGGAGCGCGTGGAGGAGGTCGCCGACCGGCTGGCCGACCGGCTGCCGCCCACGGTGCTTCACATGATCACCGCCATGATCCGCGACTTCCGCGACCTGGAGGTCCTGGACCGGGCGATGACGCTGGCGGCCCAGGCCTTCACCAGCATCTTCCCGCTCATCATCGCGATCGCCGCGGTCCGCCCCGGGCGCAGCGACAACCTCGGCGACGACCTGGCCGACCTCCTGTCCTCGTCGGACACGTCCAGGAAGGTGCTGGAGCAGGCGTTGCCCAGCGAGCCCCGCACGCTCGGGGCGTTCGGCTTGCTGGGGTTGCTGATCGTGCTGGTCAGCGCGACCAGCTTCTCCCGCGCCCTGGGCCGGGTGTACGCGCGGGTCTGGCACGTGTCGCCGCCGCGCCAGCTGCGCGGCGCCTGGCGCTGGTTCGCGACGCTGGCGGCGATCTCGGCCGCGATCGTCGTGCTGGGAACGCTGCAGCGGCTGTGGCAGCACGTGCCCTACGACAACCTGCTGGACGCGCTCTCGTCCTTCGCGCTGACCACGGTGGTCTGGGTCTGGACGCCCTGGGTGCTGCTCGCCGGCCAGGTTGCCTGGCGGCGGCTGCTGCCGGGCGGGGTGCTGATGGGCATCGGCAGTGGGCTGATCTCGGCCGGCAGCCAGTTCTACCTCCCCCGCGCGCTGAACTCGGCCTCCCGTCAGTACGGCGCGCTCGGCATCGCCTTCACGTACATCTCCTGGCTGTTCGTGGTGATGACGGTGCTGATCTGCACGACCCTGGCCGGCGCGGTGATCGTCGGCCGGCGCCGGGAGTAGCCCGGTCAGCTGCCTCACCCGGCGAAGACGAGACGCGCCGGCTCGCCCGCCACGGACGGGTCGTCGGGGTCACCAGCGTCCGGATCCGGCTCCGGCCGTGGTCGGTGTCGGGTCGTCGCCGCCGCGCCGGGTCCGGGCGTCCTCCGTTGCGACTACCAGTTGCCGGGCGGCGGGTCGCGGTACTCGTCCGGGGGGCGGACCTGCGACTGGTACGGGTAACCGGGGCCGCCCGAACCGTACGGCGGGGCCTCGGTCGGCCGGAGCGCGCTGCGGCCGACGGTCCCGATGATGGTCGCGATCACCGCGCCGGTGGCGAGGTTGATGGCGGCGAGCGCGACCTTCGTGCTCAGCTCTGCGCCGGTGGTGAAGGGGGCCAGCGCGGCGATCACGACCGCCAGGCCGGTGATCCAGCCGTAGAAGGTGAACGGCCGCGGCGCGCCGACCAGCAGCACGTGCAGCAGGCCGGTGGCGACCAGCGCGGCGGCGAACGCGCCCGCCGCGTACCACCACACGTTGGCGTTCACCAGCTTGCCCCCGCGCTCCACCAGCACGGGGACGTCGAGGATGCCGCGGGTGACGATGAAGCCGACGACCACGACGCCGGCACCGACCACGCCGGCCATGGCGCCGCCGATCCACAGCCGGGCGGCGTCCACCCTCCACCGCCGGCGGGTGTCGCCGGGACCGGTCGTGCCGCTGCCGCTCATGCGTACACCTCTCGCCGGAGGTTGCAGGCTCCCGCACCGGCGGCCGGCTGCGACTCCTCCGCAGGAGGTGAGATGGACCCGGGCTCACTCCGGCCGGGTGAGGCACGGCCGGCCGGCGCCCGGTTGCATCGCGCAACGACGATCCGGCCACCCGGCTGGACGCGCTGGTCGGGCCGATCACCGGCGGCGTGCAGGGCGTCACCCGCGACCAGGTCGGCCGCCTGGTGCAGAGCGACGCGGTCGCCAACGCCTGGATCACCGCCAACCGGACGGCGCACACCGCGGTCGTCGCCGCACCGGCGACACGACGGCCGGGGTGACGGTCGCCAACAATGCGGTCACGCTGAACCTCTCGCCGTTCCTGGACCAGGTGAAGCAGCTGGTGGCGCAGGGCTTCACCCTGGCCGACCGGATCCCGGCGGTGAACGTTCAGTTCACGCTGTTCCAGTCCGACGACATCGGGGAGGTCCAGACCGCGTACGACCTGCTGGACAAGCTCGGCTACTGGCTGCCGTTCGTCGTGCTGGCGCTGGTCGTGCTCGGCGTCTACGTGGTGCCGCACCACCGCCGGGCGGCCGTCCTGGCCGGGGTGGCGATCTTCGTCATGATGCTGGTCGTCGCTGGCGTGCTGGCGTACGTGCGACACCGGTACCTGGACTCGCTGCCGCCGGAACGGTCGCAAGCCGCGAACGCGGTCGCCTTCGACACGATCGCGCTCTTCCTGCGGGCCACCGTGCGGTCGGTGGCGCTGATCGCGCTCGCGCTGGCGCTCGGCGCGTTCCCCGCGCTGTCCCGGCCGGCCTGACCCAGCGCTGTCCCGGCCGGGCTGGCTCAGTCGGCGAAGACCGTGGCCCAGTCGTCGCGGACGCTGACGACGGTCCAGCCGCGCGCCGCGGCCTGCTCCAGCGCGGCGTCCGCGCCGGCGGTGTAGGCGAACTCGCGCTCGGCGTCGTCGTGCTTGACGAGCAGGGCGAAACCGGGCTTGCCGTCGGCGGCGTACCTGAGCATCGGCACGTCGCCGTTGGCGTTCCCGCCGGCCAGCATCGGCCGGCGGCCGGTGCGGCTCCAGATCCGCACCGGCTTCGCCGGCCCGTCGTCGAGGACGTCCAGCTCGGCGGTGTGCACGATCCGGCCGTCGCGATACTCGAGCGTCACCGTGCTGCCGATGACCCGGTCGGGCGGGATGCCGTACACCTCCTCGCTGACGGAGCGGACGAAGTCGCGGCCGCCGCCGGAGACGATGTAGCAGGCGAACCCGTTCGCCTCCAGGTAGCGCAGCAGCTCGATCATCGGCCGGAAAGCGGTCCGGGTGTACGGGCGGTCCAGCGTCGGGTGCCGCGCCCCGCGCAGGAACTCGCCGGCGACCGCCTCGAACTCCTCGATCGTCGACCCCTCGTACGCGCCGAGCAGGCCGACGGCCATTACCTTCAGGTCGCTGTCGTCACCCTCGTAGTGCTTGATGATAGCGCCGCCGAGCCAGCCGTAGTCGTGCTCCGCCACCGCCTTCCACGGCTGTCTGTCCACAAGCGACGGATCCGCCTTCGCCTGTTCGGCCATCCGGCGGAACAGGAAGTCGGCCTGCACCGGCAGCGGCTGCTCCGTCCACAGTGTCCCGTCGTTGTCGAAGACCGCGATCCGGTCGGCCGGTGGGAGGTCCGCGGTCGACTCGACGAAGCCGGTGATCGCCGCCCGGGCCGGTGTGTCGCGCCAGGACGGCAGCGGGTCGGTGGCCACCAGGATGTTCGGCTTGTCCGGCATGGTTGGCTCCCTCTCGTTGCCTGGACCATGTCGGCCTCCACCGGCCGGCGCCTCACCCCGGCGGTGTGAGGCGCCGGCCCGGGGCGGCGAAGGTGCTGGCCGTCGTCGGCGGGCCGCGGGTCCGGGTCGAGCGACGCCGGCGGCGCTACCTGGTCTGATCGGGGCCGGCGGCCGAACCTCACCTACCACGGGTGATGTGCCGACGCGGTCAGAAGCCGGCGATGCCGCCGTCCCGGAACAGTGGGTCGGCCGGCCGCCGCGGCGCGGTGGCGGCGCAGTCCGGCCGGGTCGACCGCGGCGATCTGCATCCTGCCGGCCACCACCGCGTGTCACCGGTGCAGCTCACCACCTCCAGCGTCGCCTGGTGGAGCTGGGCCAGGCGGTCGGCCACGGCCAGCGCGGCGATGCCCGTCTCGTCGACCTCCGTGGCCGCGGCCAGGTCCACGACCAGCCGGCCGCCGGGGACGATCCCGTCGACGAGGTGGTCCAGGAGCTCGCAGCTGGTCTCGGCGTCGACCCCGCCGACGACGGCGAGGCGGACGGAGCCGTCCGAGAGCATGGTGCGCTCTACGACGAAGCCAGCGGCCGGCTCTGACTGCATCTGAGGTCGGTCCACCCATCGTGACTGTGCCGGTCCCCCGCTGCCGGAGACCCGCCGGGTTCGTGACCCGGTCTGAAGGGGATTCCCGGCTGCCGGCGCCGGAAAACCCGAGTTCCGGCGCGGGAGGTCATCCGCGCCGGATGACGCGACGGTGCCGCCCGGTCGGCCCGATGGCCAGCGACCGACCGCGGGCCCAGAGGGGGCGAGGCAGCTGACCGGACGCCAGTCGCGCACCCGAGCGCCGAGAGGGCGAGGCGGTCGGCAGGGCGGCCCGGCTCCGCGCGCCGCTGTCCGCGCACGGGCCGGGCGCCCGCCGCCGGCCGGCCTGACCCGGTGCACCTGCCGGAGGAGCCGAACCGGACCCGCGACGGGGGAGGCCGCTGAGCCGCCCTCGGGCCGGCTCGACGAGCCGGAGCAGGCTCGTGTCCACTATGGATCCACAGTGGACGGGAGTCCGGTGCCGGGCGCTCCGTCCGGACCGAGAGATATCGCCCGGCTCCGGCGTACTCATTCCTACCGGGTGAGGACCGGCCGGTCGCCCGCAGCCAGGATTCGACCAGCGGGACGTTCCGGGACTCAACGCAGGAGGCAGTCATGACAGCTCCAGTCACCGCAGGCGGCTCGGCGACCATCGAGATCAACCGGCCGCTGCTCACCGCCGGCCTGGTCATGCTCGGGGTCGGCTGCCTGCTGTGCATGGGCGGCGGCATCGCGGTGTCCGTGGCCGCGGTGACCGCGACCCGCAGCTGGGTGCGGCAGTGGGACGAGCCGCCGAGCGCGATGGCGCGCCGGCGCTACGCCCAGGCGCGCTCCGCCGCCGTCGCCGGTGCACAGGGCTGGCGGCAGAACGACCCGGCGGGCGGCTAGGTCAGCGCGGGCGGCACCGGGCGCTGACGGCCGCCCTCACGCCTCGATCAGCCCGAGGTCCCGACTCCGGCGCACGGCTTCCGCGCGGGTGGAGCACTGCAGCGTCCGGTAGACGGCGGCTACGTGTGTCTTCACCGTGTTGCGGGACGTGTGCAGCTCGGCGCCGATCTCGCTCAGCGAGAGGTGCGTGGGCAGCAGCTGCAGCACCCGCATCTCCGCCGTGGTCAACGCCATCGCGCTCGGGACCCGCCGGTGCCCGCCGCCCCGGGACAGGGCCAGCGACAGCCCGCGCAGCTGGTCGCGCAGGACGCCTTCGGTCAGCAGCCGGGCCAGGTCGCGGCGCGCCTCCTCGGCCCGGAACCGGGCGGCGGCGAAGTCGCCCAGGTCGAGGAAGATCCGCCCCAGCGTGAGCGACACCTGCACCGACAGCCAGGGAATGGCATCCGGCGGCCGGCTGGCACACAGCCGTACGGCCCGGCCGAGGTGTCGGCGGGCCCGGTTCGGCTC
The DNA here is from genome assembly GCA_963803135.1 of uncultured Actinomycetota bacterium. GTDB lineage: Bacteria > Actinomycetota > Actinomycetes > Mycobacteriales > CADCTP01 > CADCTP01. The sequence continues at coordinate 69,968 of CAWDLH010000007.1, forward strand.
ACCGCGGTGCACCGCGACCCGGGCGGCGGCCGCGAAGCCGAGGATGCTGAACACGTGGTCCTGGCTGCCCGCGGCCGCCATCAGCTCCAGGCCCTCCTCGGCCGTCCGCGCGGCCGTGGGCCAGTCGGCCGCGTCCGCCGCGAGCAGCGAGAGCTCCGCGAGCGCGAGGACGGCCTCCGGCCAGTGGCCGTCCCGGGCCAGCCGGACCGCCCGGCCCAGCTCGTCGACCGCGTGCTCGCGCGCGCCGGTGAGGACGTACCCGATGCCGAGCGCCGCCGTGGCCATCGGGTGCCACGGGCTCCCCGGCGGCTCGAGCTCCACCGCCCTGGCCGCGTCGGCGAGCATCCGGTCGACGCCCAACGATCCCAGCGCCGCCCGCAGGGCCGTGGTGGCCGAGGCGAGTGAGGCGCTGCCGTCCGGGAGCGGGCCCGGGTACGAGCCGCGCTCCGCGGCGTGGACGAACCGCTGGGCGCGCAGCGGATCCCCGTGCAGGGCGAAGATCCACCCGGCCGAGACGGCCAGCGGCGGGTGGCCGGCGAGCGCGTCGTCGTCCAGCCCGTCGAGCCAACCCTGGACCGTGCGCGTCCGACCACCGGCGACGAGGGCCCGGGCATGCCGGTCCAGCAGCCGCGCCGCCAACCGCTGGTCCTGGCCGGCCAGTGCGTGGGCGATCGCCTCCTCGGGCTGGTCCCGCTGCTCGTACCAGCCGGCCGCGCGCCGGTGCACCCGCAGGCTCTCTCCCGGCTCCCGGCGCTCCAGCTCGGAGCGGAGCATCTCGCCGACCAGGTGGTGGTAGCGGTACCACTCGCCGTCCCGGTCGAGTGGTACCACGAACAGGCTTCGCCGCGCCGCCTCGGTCAGCCGCCGCGCCGAGCCGCTGCTGGCCAGCGCGTGGTCGCACAGCGAGCCGCTCATCTCGTCCAGCGCGGCCGCACGCACCATGAACCGTACGGTCTCCGGCGTCTCCCGCCCGAGCAGCTCGTCCCGCAGGTAGTCGACGAGGTAGGGGTCGTCGCCGGTCAGCCGGCTCGCCGTGCGGGCGGCGTCCGGCGTCGTCCGCATGGCCAGCGCGGCCATGTAGACGCCTGCCGCCCACCCCTCGGTGCGCCGGACCACCGCCTCGACGGTGCCGGCCGAGTGGTCGACGCCCGCCTCGGCGAGCACCGCCGCCGCCTCCCTGGCCGTCAGGGCGAGGTCGTCCGGGCCGAGCTCGACGCAGCGGTTCTCGGTCCGGAGCCGACCGAGGTCGAGCCATCGCCGGGACCCGCCGGCGACCTGGAACCCGGGCGGAAGGCCGGCGATGAGCTCGCGGAGGAAGCTCATCACGGCCACGCCGTGCAGCTCGTGCAAGTCGTCCAGGACCAGCACCACCGGCCGCGGCCACCGCTGCAGCGAGTCGAGCAACTGCGGCAGGGCGAGCAACGGGGAGCTGTCCGCGGCGGCGAACGCGCGGAATACGGAGACGTCGAGCGGCTCGATGCGGTGCAGGGCGAGGACGATGTGCGCGGCCAGCCGAGCCGGGTCGCTGTCCGCCGGGTCGACGGTGAGCCAGGCGAAGTCGCGGACGTCGTCCGCCGCCCACTGGCTGAGCGCCGTCGTCTTCCCGTACCCCGCGGCCGCGGTCAGCAGCACCAGCGGGACGTCGTCCGGGACGGCGGCGAGCCGCCCGACGAGTCCGGTCCGGAGGATCACGCCATCCCGGTGGAAGGGCAGCTGGAACTTCGCCTCGGCCGAGGTGGACGGCCACTTCGAGCGGGTGCTGATCATGGACCTGTCCCAAGATGAGACACAAGCGGCCACCCGAGACATGTTCCGGCTGGAGAATGATCACTATACCGGTTCAGCTGGCTACGCATAGGGTCCTAACCGAGGATCATCGCCGCCGTTCACGGTCCGTTCGCCGGCCGTCCATCGGGAACCCGACACGCCGCCCGCGTGGATGGCCGAGATTCACCCATCCTGGCCGATGACCGCGGCCATCGCCGGTGGAACGGTCGGGACCGTGGGTGGGAGCCGTCCCGCCCGGCGGTCGGGGGTCGGCGTGACTGAACAACTCGCGGTGGTCAAGGACATACGAGACACCCGAGCCGGAGCCGGCTGCGCGGTCCGGGCGGCGACGGCCGCCGGGGAACCGCTGATGGCGGCGAAGCTGCGGATCGAGCGTGGACCGGCCGGGGCGGTGATCCGCCGCCGGCTGCACGACCAGCTGACCGAGGGCATCCGGCGCCCGTTCACGCTGGTGACCGCGCCGGCCGGATCCGGCAAGACGACCGCGGTGAGTTCGTGGGCCAGCGCCGGGCTGCCGCGGGGGGCGCTGACCTGGATCTCCCTCGACGCCGGCGACGAGGAGCCGGCGGTGTTCTGGTCCTACGTCCTCGCCGGCCTGTCCCGCAGCGGGGTCTCGTTGTCCCCGCTGGATGTTCCGGTGGAGGTCGCGGAGGTGGACCGGGCTCTCCTGGTCCGCCTGTCGGCCGCCCTCGCCGGGCAGCCGGATCCGGTCGTCGTCGTGCTCGACGACGCCGACGTGCTGGCCGGCGCGCCCGTGCTGCAGCAGCTCGACTTCGTCGTCCGGCACTCGGACGCCCAGCTCGCGGTCGTGCTGGTCACCCGGGGGTCCGCCCGCCTCGGCCTGCACCGGCATCGACTGGCCGGCTCGATCAGCGAGATCGGGACCGCTGACCTCGCCTTCAGCCGTGAGGAGGCCCGCGCACTCCTGCGGGCCCGGGGAGTCGCGGTCACCGACGACGCGCTGACCAGCCTGATGGACCAGAGCCGGGGCTGGGCGGCCGGGCTGGCGCTGGCCGCGATCGCGATGGCCCAGCGCGTCGGCCTGCCCGCCGGAGACCGGCCGGTCCTCGACGCCGCCGACCTCACCGAGTTCTTCCGGGCCGAGGTGCTCGACGCGCAGCCGCCCTGGATCCGTCGCTTCATGCTGCGGACCAGCGTCGCCGACCACCTCGTGCCCGACCTGGCCGACCGCCTGACCGGACGGCGGGACTCCGCCGACACGCTCGCCGCGCTGGCCCAGACGGACACCTTCCTCGAGGTCTGTGCCGAGCACGCGGACTGCTACCGCTATCACCCGCTGTTCGCGGGGGCGGTGCGCACGCAGCTCGGCCAGGAGGGATCCACGCCGGTCGTACGGCTGCACCGGGTGGCAGCGGCCTGGTTCGCCGCGGCCGGATCGCCCGCCGACGCGGTACGGCACCTGGCCGCGGCCCGCGACTGGACCGCCGCCGCCGAGCTGCTGGTCGACAACCTGGCCATCGCCCCGCAGCCGGCCGCCCACGATGCCCGGGGTCTGCTCGCCGAGGCGGCCGGCATGCCGGATGACACGCCCGGCCCCGAGCCGGCCGTCATCCTCGCCGCGCTGGCGGTCGACCGGGGCGACCTGGACACGGCTGCGGTCCAGCTCACCCGCGCGCGCGACCAGGTCGCGGACGCTCCGGCCGGGCGGGCCGCGATGCTGGGCCTCGCGATCGCGCTCGTCGGTCTCGGCATCGCCCTCGCCCGGGACGACGCGGACGGCGTGCTCGGGTCGGCCGCCGCCGTGGAGACGGCGCTCGACCAGTTGCCGGTCACCGACGATGCCGCTCCCGCCTGGCTACCCGCGACCGTGCTGCTCGATGTCGGTTCGGCCCAGTTCGGGGCCGGACAGAGCGAGACGGCTGCGGTGACCCTGGCCAAGGCGGTGGGCGCCGCCCGCGGCGCGGAGTGCGATCCGGTGTCGGCAGCCTGCCTCGGCCAGCTCGCACTGGTCGAGGCGGTGCGCGGGCGCCTGGCCCCGGCGGCGGAGCTCGCCCGCTCCGCCGGCGCCCGGGCGGACCGGTGCGGCCTGTCGCCGCAGCAGCGTTCCCCGGCGGCCGACCTGGCGCTGGCCTGGGTCCACGCCGAGTCGGCCGACCTGGCCGGCGCGCGCAGGTACGCCGACCGGGCCGAGACAGCGGCCGAGGTCCGCACGGATCCGATTACCGCGGCCCTGGCCGCCCTGGTCCGCTCGACGCTGCTGCGCGCCACCGGTGACCTGGACGGCGCGCTCGCGGCGATCGGGCGGCCCCGGCCGCCGCTGCATCGCCACTCCAGGTGGGTGGATCATCGGCTGAAGGCGGCCGCCGCAGCCCTCCAGGTCGCCGCCGGCCGGCCGGACACGGCGATCCGGACGATCAAGGCCGAGATCGCGTCGGGCAGCGCCGTGATCGCGCTCGAGCTGGCGCGGGCGGAGCTGGCGCGCGGCGACGTCGCGGCCGCCGCGGCCGCCACCGCCAGCCTCCTGCAGCGCCCCGACCTGCCGGTCGGTGTCCGCGTCGAAGGCTGCCTGCTCGAGGCGTCCTGCGGGTTGGAGCGGGGCGAGAAGCCCGCCGCCCGGGCCGCACTGAGCCGGGCGCTGCGGCTGGCCGAGCCGGAGCGGATCCGCCGCCCCGTGGTCGAGGCTCCGCCCCGGTTGCGCAGCTTCCTGCGTCAGGATCTGGCCCTGGCCACCCGGCATCGCTGGCTCGGGATCGGCCCGGACATCAGGTCGGCACCGCTCCGGGCGCGCCCGGCGCCGTCCGCCGCTCCGCCGCCGGCAATCGTCGAACCGCTCACCGACAAGGAGCAGGAAGTCCTGCGCTGTCTCGCCGCGCTGCTGTCCACCGAGGAGATCGCCAGCGCGATGTTCGTGTCGGTCAACACGGTGAAGACGCACGTCCGCAGCATCCTGCGCAAGCTCGCGGCCTCCCGCCGGAACGAGGCCATCCGCCGGGCCAAGGATCTCCAGCTGATCTGACCCGCACTGGAGCCACCGGCCGGGACGGTGGACTCCGACGGAATCCGGCACCCTGGTGCCGAGGACGGGACGGTCCCCCGGATCGACCGGGGAGGCCGCCGGTGTTCTTCCAGTTGAGCACGGGGGCCCTGGCCGCGATCCTGTTCGCGATCATGGCCGGGGCGACGATGCTCGGCCTCGGGATCGGCCGGCGCATGCGGGACAAGTCCGAGAGCCTGCGGGAGCCGTTCGGAGTGATGCAGGTCGCCCTCCTCGGCTTCATGGGACTCGTCCTGGCGTTCGGTCTCAGCCTCGCCGTGCAGCGGTACGAGGGCCGCCGCGCCGCGGTGGTGGACGAGGCCAACGCAATCGGCACGACCTACCTCCGGGCGCAGACCCTCACCGAGCCGGTACGCACCCAGTCGCTCGCTCTCCTGCGGCAGTTCAACGACACCAGCATCCGCATCTCGGGGACGGTCCCGGGCACCGCCCCGCAACGGGCCGCGGTCGCGGACAGCGGCCGGATCGAGCGCCGACTGTGGGCGCTGGCCGGACGGGCCCTGAAGGCCGAGCCGGAGGGCAGCGCCGCCCGGCTCTACGTGGAGAGCCTGAACGAGACGTTCGACTCGCAGTCAAGCCTCGTCTACGGCCTCGGCAACCGGGTGCCGAACGAGGTGTTGCTGCTGGCGGTGGTCGGTTCCGCTGCCGCGCTCGCGTTGCTCGCTCTGCACCTCACGACGCTCGGCCGCGGCGGGGTCACGGTGGCGTTGGCCGCGGCGGTGGTGACGCTGATCCTCGCGGTCACCTTGGACCTGGACCGGCCGACGCGCGGGCTGATCCGCGTCCCGACCACTCCGCTGACCGACCTGCGGGCCTCGATGGCGTTGCCACTTCCCGAGGCCACCCGGTGAGGCGGCCGGGGCCGCCTGGATCCCGCGGCAACCATCCTCAAGGGGTGACGTCCGCTCGGCCGATCCTTCGTAGCGTCGGCGGTTGAGCGCGGTGCTCCGCAGCGCGCCGGCGCCCGACCGACGGCGGGCCGGCGGGTGCCGGTGCTGCACCGACAGGTGAGCGACTAAGGAGTGGCGATGGCTACGACGCAGCGGACCACGCGACACGGCGGGCACGAGCGGGCCGCGGCGGCGCCGCGGGCGAAGCAAGTGGCGCCGCGTTCGGAGCAGGGGGCACCGCGTCCGGAGCAGAGCGCGGCCGCGCCGTCGCCGTTCCCGCCGATCGCGGACTACGGCTTCCTGTCCAACTGCCACACCGGTGCCCTGGTCTCCCCGGACGGGTCGGTCGGCTGGCTGTGCGTGCCCAAGTTCGACTCGCCGAGCGTGTTCGGCAGCCTGCTCGACCGCCAGTCCGGCTACTTCCGGGTCGGCCCGTTCGGGATCCACCACCCGACCGCCCGGGTGTACGAGCCCGGGACCAACATCCTGGAGACGACCTGGAAGACGCAGCGAGGCTGGATCGTGGTGCGGGACGCGCTGACCATGGGTCCGCTGGAGAGCGAGGACGTGGTCACGCCGCACACCCGGCCGCCGGCCGACGAGGACGCCGACCACCTGCTCGTACGTACGGTGCGATGCCTCGAGGGCGCGGTCGAGGTCGAGTTGGTCTGCGAACCGACGTTCGACTACGGCCGCGGCCCGGCAGAGTGGGCACTGGTCGACGGCGGCCGCCACATCGCCGAGGCGACCGGTGGTGAGCGGACCGTCCGGCTGCAGACCGACCTCCAGCTCGGCATCGAGGGCGACCGGGTCCGGGCCCGGCACGTCCTGCAGGCCGGTGAGGAGGCCTACTGCGTGCTGTCCTGGGCGGACGATCACGTGTCGGTGCCCGACGTGGCCGATGCCACCCGCCGGCTGGAGAACACCAGCCGCTTCTGGCGGACCTGGCTCGGTGGGGCGCGGTTGCCCGACCACCGCTTCCGCGACCCGATCCAGCGCTCGGCGCTGGTCATCAAGGGCCTGACCTACATGCCGACCGGCGCGACGGTCGCGGCGCTGACCACGTCGCTGCCGGAGACGCCGGGCGGCGAGCGCAACTGGGACTACCGCTACACCTGGATGCGGGACTCGACGTTCACCTTGCAGGCCCTGCACTACCTCAACCTCGACTGGGAGGCCGACGAGTTCATGGAGTTCGTCGCCGACCTGGAGCCCAACCAGGACGGCGGCCTCCAGATCATGTACGGCATCGACGGCCGGCGGGACCTCTCGGAGTCCTTCCGCGAGGAGCTGTCCGGTTACGCCGGGGCGCACCCCGTCCGGATCGGCAACGGGGCCTTCGACCAGCGGCAGAACGACGTCTTCGGCGCGGTGCTCGACTCGATCCTGCTGCACGCCCGCCGCAGCCAGCGCCTGCCGCGGCGGCTCTGGACGCTGGTCGAGTCGCAGGCCCGGTGCGCCGAGGCGGTCTGGCGGGAGCCGGACCAGGGCATCTGGGAAGCCCGCGGCAAGCCCCAGCACTACGTCTCCTCCAAGCTCATGTGCTGGGTCGCCCTGGACCGGGCGGCCGCGCTCGCCGAGATCCGCGCCGATCCCAAGCTGGCGGCCGGCTGGCGCGCCACCGCGGAGGAGATCAAGCAGGACATTCTCGCCCACGGCCTGACCGGCGGCGGCGTCCTGCGCCAGCACTACGAGACCGACTCGCTGGACGCCTCCACCCTGCTCGCCGCGATGTTCGGCTTCCTGCCGCCCGCCGACGAACGCCTGCACGCCAGCGTCCTCGCCATCGCCGAGAACCTGACCGAGGACGGCTTCGTGCTGCGCTACCGCACCGACGAGACCGACGACGGACTGTCCGGTAAGGAGGGCTCGTTCCTCATCTGCTCGTTCTGGCTCGTCTCGGCGCTCGCCATCGTCGGCGAGCACCAGCAGGCCCGCGACCTGATGGAGCGGCTGTTGCGGGTCGCCTCGCCGCTCGGGCTCTACGCGGAGGAGTTCGACGTCGGGACCGGCCGGCACCTCGGGAACTTCCCGCAGGCGTTCTCCCACCTCGCGCTCATCGAAGCGGCGGGACGGATCATCGTCTCCGAGCGGCTCGCCGAGCTCTCCTGAGTCGGTGACCGCTGCCCCGACCGCGGCGACGGCTCCGCGGTACGCGGACCTCAGCCGCCGAGCCCGCCGGCGGCTGACGGCGCTCGCGCTGCTGCGGTCCGCGGGCTCGGCGACCGCGCTGGTGGTCCTCTACTACGTCGTGCCGCTCGACGGCGTCGACGGGGCCGCCGTCGCCCTCGGCCTGGCGGTCGGACTGCTGGTCTTCATCGCGCTGGTGGCGTCCCAGGTGTGGCGGATAGCGCGGTCGGACTATCCCCGGCTGCGGGCGATCGAGGCGATGTCCACCGCGGCGCCGCTGTTCCTGGTGATCTTCGCGGTCACCTACTACCTGATGAACCGCGCGCAGCCGGGCTCGTTGTCGGAGCCGCTGAGCCGGACCGACAGCCTCTACTACACGATCACCGTCTTCAGCACGGTCGGCTTCGGCGACATCGTCCCGTTGAGCGAGCCGGCCCGGATCACGACGATGGTGCAGATGCTGGCGGACCTCGTGTTCATCGGAGTGGTCGCGCGGCTGCTGCTGAGGGCGGTCGGCTCGGGGCTGCAGCGGAAGGCGGTCGCGGCACCGCCGGACCCGGAGCCGGGCCCGGCCCGGCCGATCCGGGACGAGGACTGAGCCGGCGGACCCTAGCCCGGGATCCGGGCGGGCATATCCGCCGGTGCGGGCGGAGCCGCTGCCACCGGGCGCTGCGCCAGTCTGGCGGTCGCCACGTGGCTGACCACGACGGCCACGGCGCCACGTCGAGCAGCGCCCCGGCCAGACCGGGCGCCTCCATCAGCAGGAAGGCGCCGAGCAGAGGCGCCGTCTCCGTCGGACGCGATCGCCCGCGCGCAACCACGCAATCCGCCGGGCGGCGTCCACGGGCGAATCCCCGCGTGAGCCGGCGTCGCGCCTCACCCCGGGCGGGCGGTCCTGTCACTGACGGCCACGGCCGGTAGACCATCCGCGCGGGATGAGGAGCTAGCCCATCCCATCTCGTTCACTGGCTCCTATCCGTGAAGGTGGTTTCCGGCAGGACGGTGCAGACGTGGCAGACGACACCCACTACGACGTGATCGTCATCGGTTCCGGGGCCGGCGGCGGCACGCTCGCCCATCGGCTGGCTCCCTCCGGCAAGCGGGTGCTGCTGCTCGAACGCGGCGACTACCTGCCGCGGGAGCGCGACAACTGGGACTCCGACGCCGTCTTCGTGACCGGCCGGTACCGGGCGCCGGAGTTCTGGTACGACCAGCACGGCCACGAGTTCCCGCCCGAGGTCAACTACTACGTCGGCGGAAACACCAAGTTCTACGGGGCGGCCCTGTTCCGGCTGCGACCGGAGGACTTCGGCGAGCTGCGCCACCACGGCGGGATCTCGCCGGCCTGGCCGATCGACTACGGCGACCTCGAGCCGTACTACACCGAGGCCGAGCACCTCTACCTGGTGCACGGGCGGCACGGGGACGATCCCACCGAGGGCCCGGCGAGTGCGCCGTACCGGTTCGGGCCGGTGGAGCACGAGCCGCGCATCCAGCAGCTGAGCGACGACCTGGAGAAGCAGGGGCTGCACCCGTTCCACCTGCCGATCGGCGTCAACCTCACCCAGGACGGGCAGGGCCGGGCGACCCACGACAGCGTCTGCATCCGGTGCGACCGGGTAGACGGCTTCCCCTGCGTGGTGAACGCGAAGTCCGACGCCCAGATCATCTGCGTCGACCCGGCGCTCGCGTACGACAACGTCGAGATGGTCACGAACGCCCACGTGCTGCGGCTGGAGACCGACGAGAGCGGCCGCACGGTGACCAGGGTGGTGACCTCGCTCGCGGACGGCTCGACCGTCGGCTACAGCGCGGACGTCGTGGTGGTCTCCGCCGGGGCCGTCAACTCGGCGGTGCTGCTGCTGCGCTCGGCCAACGACCGGCACCCGCGGGGGCTGGCGAACAGCTCGGACGTCGTCGGCCGGCACTACATGCGGCACAACAACCAGGCCCTCATGGCGGTGTCGAAGGAGCCGAACCCGACCCGGTTCCAGAAGACCCTGGCCATGAACGACTGGTATCTCGGGTCCGACGACTGGGACTACCCGCTCGGCGGCATCCAGATGCTCGGCAAGTCGGACACCGAGCAGGTCCGCAGCGGCGCACCGCGGTGGGCCGGCAAGGTCTCGCCCGGGATGCCGTTCGAGGTGCTGGCCCACCACGCGGTGGACTTCTGGCTGTGCGGCGAGGACCTCCCGCTCCCGGACAGCCGGGTCACGCTGGGGCCGGACGACACCATCCACCTCGCCCTCGACGAGAAGAACAACATCGAGGGCAGCAAGCGTCTGCTGCACAAGCTGGACGGCATGCTCTCGGAGCTGGGCATGCACCCGCACCGGCTGCTGGACCACAGCATCTACATGCACAAGGGGATGCCGATCGGCGCGACCGCGCACCAGGCCGGGACGGTGCGTTTCGGCCGCGACCCGGCGAGCTCCGCGCTGGACGTGAACTGCAAGGCCCACGACCTGGACAACCTCTACGTCGTGGACACCAGCTTCTTCCCGAGCATCGGCGCGGTGAACCCGTCCCTGACCGCCATCGCCAACGCGCTGCGGGTCGGCGACCACCTCATCGACCGGCTCGGCTGACCGAGAGCAGGAGGCCTTTCCGATGGCAACCGAATCGATGGACGCGCTCGTCATCTTCGGCGCGACCGGGGACCTGGCGAAGCTGGAGACCTTCCCCGCCCTCGTGGGCCTGGTCGAGCGGGGCGTGCTCGACGTGCCGGTGGTCGGCGTCGCCAAGAGCGGCTGGGGACTCGGGCAGTTCCGCGACTACGCCGCCGCGTCGCTGCGGCTCAACGGCATGGACCCGGGCAGCCCGGCCGCCACGAAGATGCTGGGACTGCTCCGGTACGTCGACGGCGACCTCGACGACGACGCGACGTACTCCGCGATGTCCGACGAGATCGGCAGCGGCCGCGGCGGGGCGCTGTTCTACCTCGAGGTGCCGCCGCCGCTGTTCGGCCGCATCGCCAAGGGCATCGCCACCTCCGGCCGGGCCGACGGCGCCCGGGTCATGGTGGAGAAGCCGTTCGGCACCGATCTCGCCAGCGCCCAGCAGCTGAACCGGACGATGAACGAGTATTTCCCGGAGGACGTCATCTACCGGGTGGACCACTGGCTGGGTCTGGACCCGCTGGAGAACGTGCTGTTCGCCCGGTTCGGCAACCACGTCATCGATCGGTTGCTGAGCCGCGACCACGTGGAGAGCGTGCAGATCACGATGGCGGAGGCGTTCGACGTCGCCGACCGGGGCGGCTTCTACGACCGGACCGGGGCGATCCGCGATGTCGTCCAGAACCACATGCTGCAGGTCCTCGCCAGCGTGCTCGCCGACGCGCCCGCCGCCCGCGGCCACGACGCCTGGCGGAAGGAGAAGGCCGACCTGATCGGGTCGCTCCGGCCGCTGAGCCCGCAGGACACGGTCAAGGGCCAGTACGAGGGCTACCTGGACGTTGCCGGCGTCGCCCCGGGATCGACGACGGAGAGCTACGTCGCGGTGCGCCTGTCGGCCGACACGCCGCGGTGGGACGGCGTCCCGATCGCCATCCGGGCCGGCAAGTGCATGCCGGTCACCGCGACCGAGGTGGCCATCCACTTCCGCCGCTCGACCCACGACTTCCTCGACCCGGGCCTCACGTTCGAGCCCAACCAGCTTCGGTTCCGGATCTGGCCGGAGACCCAGGTCGGGCTGACCCTCAACGGCAAGAAGCCCGGAGCGGGCTGGGTCCCGCAGCCGGAGCATCTGGTCTTCGCGCAGCAGACCGGATCCGACATGCGCCCGTACGACCGGCTCATCGGCGCGGCACTGGAGGGGGAACGGTGGCTGTTCGCCCAGCAGCAGACGGTCGAGGCCGCCTGGCGGGTGGTGGAGCCGGTCCTCGGCCCGGTGGTCCCGGTGCAGCCGTACCCGAAGGGCAGCTGGGGGCCGAAGGACGCCGACCGGCTGCTGCCCGAGGGCGGCACCTGGCACGACCCCGCAGGCTGAGCCGGATGGACGACCACATCGTCCCGCGGCGCGTGGTGATCGTCGGCGGTGGCTTCGCCGGGCTGTTCGCCGCCCGGGAGCTGCGGCACCGGCCGGTCGAGATCACGGTGGTGGACCGGACCGCGCACCATCTCTTCCAGCCGCTGCTCTACCAGTGCGCCACCGGGGTGCTGTCCGAGGGACAGATCGCGGTGCCGCTGCGTGGCCTGTTCAAGCGCCACGACAACGTCGACTGCGTGCTGGCCGAGGTGACCGAGTTCGACGTGGAGGCGCGCGAGGTGCTGGCGGTCCGCCCGTTCGGAGGCACGATCCGCATCCCGTACGACGACCTGATCGTGGCGGCCGGGGTCCAGCAGTCGTACTTCGGTCACGACGAGTTCGCGCCGCACGCGCCCGGGATGAAGACCCTGGCGGATGCCCTGGCGATCCGCCGGCGGGTGTTCGGCGCGTTCGAGATGGCCCAGACGGCGAGCGACCCGGCCGAGCGCCGGCGCTGGCTGACCTTCGCCCTCGTCGGCGCCGGCCCCACCGGCGTGGAGCTCGCCGGTCAGATCCGCGAGCTCGCCACCCTGACCCTCCGCAACGAGTTCCGCCGCGTCGACCCGGAGGAGGCCAGGGTGCTGCTGTTCGACGCGGGCAGCGAGCCGCTCGCCCCGTTCGGGCCGAAGCTCTCCGCGAAGGCGGCGGCGTCGCTGGCCAGGATGGGCGTCGAGATGCACATGGGCTCGATGGTCACCGACGTCGACGAGCACGGGCTCGTCGTGCGGGACAAGGACGGCGTCTCCACCCGGCACGAGGCCGGCAACGTGCTGTGGACCGCCGGCGTCACGGCCCCGCCGCTCGCCGGCATCCTCGCCAAGGTCACCGGGGCCGAGCAGGACCGGGCCGGGCGGATCGTCGTCCAGCCCGACCTGACGATCGCCGGCCATCCGGAGATCTCGGTGGTGGGGGACCTGATGAGCCTGGACAAGCTGCCGGGCGTGGCCGAGGTGGCGATGCAGTCGGGCTTCCACGCCGGCAAGATGATCAGGCAGCGGGTCGACGCCGGAGGCAGGTCCCCCAAGCCCGCCGCCCCCTTCCACTACCGCGACTTCGGTTCGGCCGCCTACCTCTCGCGCGGTCACGCCGTGATCTCGGTGGGGCGGCTCCAGTTCAGCGGCCTGCTCGGCTGGTTCGCCTGGCTCGGCATCCACATCGCGTTCCTGACCAGCTTCCGCAACCGCTTCGGGGCCATCCTCACCTGGGCGCTGGCCTTCAGCCGGGAGTCGCGCCGGGAGCGCGCGTTCTCGATGCAGCAGATCGTCGCCGGCGCGAACGTCTACCAGGCACCGTCGGCGGGTGAAGGAGTCCGGCCGGACGCGGCGGCGCCGTCGGACGGCAGCGCGCGTCCGGACGCGGCCGCGCAGCCTCGCCCGGATGAGCGGGCCGCGCCGGCTGGGGGTCTTCCGTGACCGGCGGCACGTACCAGCTCCTGGCCGAGGGGTCGCAGGTGCTGCCGGCGCGCGAGCAGATGGCCTTCACGCTCATGATCCACGTCATCCTGGTGCCGCTCGGGGTGGCCCTGCCCCTCATCACGCTCCTGATGAACTACCTGGGGCTGCGCCGAAAGGACGCGGTCGCCATCCAGCTCGCCCGGCGGTGGTCGACGGTGATGGCGATCCAGTTCGCCATCGGCGTCGTCACCGGCACCGTCCTCAGCCTCGAGTTCGGCCTGCTCTGGCCGGGCCTGATGGGCCGGTGGGGCGACGTCTTCGGCATCGGCTTCGGCATCGAGGCATGGGCGTTCTTCCTCGAGGCCATCCTCATCTCGATCTACCTGTACGGCTGGAAGCGGCTGCGCCCGAGGGTGCACTTCCTGCTCGGGCTGCCGATACCGCTGGTGTCGCTGCTGGGCGCGTTCGGCATCCTGTCCGCGAACGCGTGGATGAACACGCCGCAGGGCTTCACCCTCGACTCGGCCGGGAACCCGACCGCGATCAGCGTCCGCAAGGTGCTGTTCAACCCGATCTTCGGCCCGCAGTACTGGCACTTCATCGCGGCCGCCTACATGACCGCTGGGTTCCTGGTCGCGAGCGTCTACGCGGTCGGCTGGCTGCGCGGGCGGCGGGACCGCTACCACCGGCTGGGCTTCCTCGTCCCGTTCACGCTGGCCGCGATCGTCACGCCGATCCAGCTGGTGCTCGGGGACGGCCTCGCCCGCTCGGTCTTCCAGGAGCAGCCGGCGAAGTTCGCGGCCATCGAGATCGTCTGGACGACGGGATCGAATCAGGCCGAGTACCTCTACGGGCGGCTGCAGCCGGATGGCACGGTCGACGGCGGCATCAAGATCCCCGGCCTGGACTCGTTCCTGGCCGGGTTCAGCCGCAGCACCGTGGTGCAGGGCCTCAGCGAGGTGCCGGCGGAGAATCGGCCGACCGCCCGGGAGGCGACGATCGCCCACTGGGCGTTCGACACCATGGTCGGGATCGGGACCGTGCTGCTGCTGCTCGCGCTCTGGTACGGGCTGGCCTGGCTGCGGCGCCGTGACCTGCCGCGGTCGCGGTGGTTCTACCGATGCGCCGCCATGGCCGGGATCGCCTCGGTGGTCGCCGTCGAGGCCGGCTGGATCACCGCCGAGGTCGGCCGGCAACCGTGGGTCGTCTGGGAGCAGATGAAGGTGGCCGAGGCGGTAACCAACATCAGCGCCGGGCCGATCTGGGCCTCGTTCGCCGTCCTCGTCGTCGTGTACGCCCTGATCGCCTGGGCGTTCGTGGGCCTGTTGCTGCGGATGCGGCTGCGGTGGCGACGTCAGGATGCGCAGCTGGCCCGGGAGCAGCCGCCGCCCGAGGAACCGGTGGCCGAGCCGCCGCGGGCGGAGGCCGTGCCGTGACGAGCGCCGACGTCATCGCGCTGGTACTGGTCCTGGCCATCGCCGCCTACGCCTGCGGCGGCGGGGCCGACTACGGCGCCGGCTTCTGGGACTTCACCGCCGGCGGCGACCGCGGTGCCCGACCGCGGGCGCTGGTGGACTACGCGATGGCACCCGTCTGGGAGACCAACAACGTCTGGCTGATCTTCGTGTTCGTGGTGACCTGGACCGGCTTCCCGCAGGTGTTCGAGTCGGTCGTCTCGACCGCCTGGGTCGCGGTCGTCCTCGCCGCGGTCGGGCTCGTGCTGCGCGGGGCCGGGTTCGCCCTGCGCAAGCCGACCCGCCAGCTCGTGCGGCGTCGCCGGTACACCGCCGTGTTCGGCGTCAGCTCGATCCTCGCGCCGTTCTTCTTCGCCGCGACGCTCGGCGGCGTGGCCTCCGGGCGGATCCCGGTGGGCAACCGCGCGGGTGACCCGGTCACCTCGTGGCTCAACCCGACCTCGGTGCTGTTCGGCGCGCTCGCGGTGGCCGCTTCCGCCTTCGTGGCCGCGGTGTTCCTGGTCTCCGACGGCCGCCGGTACGGCGCGCCCGACCTGATGGCCTACTTCCGGCGGCGAACGGTCCTGTCGGCCGGCGCGCTGGTCGTGCTTGCGGCGGTCGCCCTGGTGGTGTTCCGGTTCGACTCCCGGCGCCTGTTCGACGGGCTGCTGCGCGGCTGGGGTCTCGCCTTCCTCCTCGTCGCGGTCGTCGCGACGGTCGGTACGGCCTGGCTCGTCCGCGGCGGCCGCCACGCCGGCACCCGGCTCGGCGCGATCGCGGCGGTGACCTCGATGGTCCTCGCCTGGGGCATGGCCCAGCGGCCGTACATCCTGCCGACCACGCTCACCATCCAGGCGGGTGCCGGTGACCCGGACACCCTGCGCTGGCTGATCATCGTCACGGTCATCGCGGTGATCCTGGTCGGCCCGGCGCTGGTCCTTCTCTACCGGTTGGACTTCACCGACCGGCTCGCCGCCGACCACGACGCCGACCTCACCGAGGCGCACGCGGCGCCCGAGGCCGCCCTGACCTCGTCCGCACCGGAGCGGGCGGAGCACGACGGATCCGCCCCGTCCCCGGCGGACGGGTGAGGACCGGCACCACCGCGGGATCGGCTCAGCACGTCGACCGCGCTCGCGGGGCCGCCGCCGTCGTCCCCCAGGGAGGATCGGCCGCGGCGGCTACGACGCCGACACGTCCCGGACCGGGTCCGTCGACCGGTGCCCCTCGTCCGGAGCCGGCGACCGGGCCGGGCCGAGCAGCACGAGCGTGTCGCCGTCCTCCGGCGTCGGCCGGTCGTGGTCGGTCATCGGCACGAGTCGACCGTCGGCATGGACGACGAAGAGCAGGTCGTGGCCGTCCGGGACGGCGTCCGCCGACGGCCTGGTCAGGATCTCGGCCCCGTCCTGGTGCCGCCGTCCGATGGCGGCCCCGGTGAGGGCACCGCCGAAGAGCACCTGGCCGCCCGTGTAGGGGGCGACCACACCGTGCCGGTCGGCCGGCGCCGCGGCGCGGTAGACCACCCCGTCGAGGTTGCCCTCCAGCGTCGTCGAGGCGAGCGCGTTGAAGTCGTCCTCGACCGTCAGCAGGAGCACCGCCGTGACCCCTTCCATCTCGGCGCCCCGACCGGTCGCGGCGGCGAGCAGCTCTCCGGGCGCGAGCTCGAGGCCGGCCCGGCCGATCCGGTCGCGTTCCTCCTCGAGGCCCGCCCACATGAGAACGTCGAGGCCGGCGTTCCGCAGGGCCAACCCCAGATCCACCACCCAGCCGCCGCCGACCAGCAGCGGTCGGGTACGAGCGGGCCGGACGACACCGAGGAACCTGGCCACCGGCGCCGCGGACAGCCCGTAGACCAGCACGGTCATGACGATCACGAGGAAGGTGACGGGCAGGATCTTGTCGGCACCCGGGATTCCGTCGGTGACCAGGGTCGCCGAGAAGGTCGACGCCGTCGAGGCGGCCACGATGCCCCGCGGGTCCATCCAGCCGACGAAGCCGCGCTCGGCCCGGGACAGGTCGGTCCGCAGCGTCGAGGCCAGCGCCACCAGGGGCCGGGCCACCAGGACGAGCACGCCGACCAGGCCGAGGGACGGGAGCAGCAGGCCGTTCAGGGACTGCGGCGTCACGGTGGCCGAGATCGAGATGAACAGGACACCGATGATGAGCTGGACGACGGTCTCGAAGAAGGGCCGGCGCACGGGGATGTCGAAGCCGCGGAGGTTCGCCAGGCCGAGGCCCATGACGATCGCGGCGATCAGGCCCGTGTCGTCGCGGACGTTGTCGCACGCCGCCGCCACGGCGATCACGGCGGCCAGCATCACCTCGGTGCCGAGGACCTCGCCGAGGGCCATCCGACGCAGCAGCAGCCACAGCAGCGCCACGCCGACGACGCCCCCGGCGAGGCCGACGCCGACGCTGGCCAGGAACTGCGCGATCTCGGCGCCGAAGCCGGGCCGGCGCCCGGCGACGACGGCGTGGAACACGAGCGCGCCGAGGATGCCGCCGACGGGGTCGATGAGCGAGGCTTCCCAGGACAGCAGTCGCTGCACGCGCCTGGTGGGCCGGACGAAGTCGAGCAGCGGCCCCACCACGGTGGGTCCGGACACCACCAGGATCACTCCCAGCATGACCGCGGCCCGGCCGGGGACGCCGAGCAGGACGGCGCCGAAGAAGGCCGCGAAGGCCCAGGTGATCGGCACGCCGACGACGATCAGCCGGCGCACGACGCGCCGGGTGTCGCCCTGCAGCTTCCGCAGGCTCAGCCCGAGGCCGGCGTCGAAGAGGATGATCGCCACCGACAGCGACACGAGCGGCTGGAACGCCGGGCCCAGGAGCTTGATCGGGTCCACGTCGTCGGTCAGCGCCCCGGCGGCGAAGCCGACCGGCAACAGGATGATCAGCGCCGGGATGCGCAGCAGGCGCCCGGCGACCTGCGAGCCGACGGCCAGCGCGACCGTCAGGCCGACGCCGAGCAGGATCTGCTCCGTCGTCATTCCGGTCCGCCCGGCGTCGCGGCCCGGTCGGCGCCGGCCGGCGGCGGGAACCCGCGGGTGAACCGGGGCGCGAGCGTACCGGTCGCCAGCTGCGCCCAGGACATCGATCACCCGCCTTGATCCAGTCACCCATGGGAGCCCGCCGGCGAGCCGACGCGCCTCACCCCGCTGAGATGAACCGAGCCACCGCGGACGGCTCGTGGTTGCCGGCCGGGCGGACACCGGTCCTCACCCCCGGGGGATGACGACCCGCGGCCGGGCAACTCACACCATCTATGCGTCGGCGCAAGGAGGACACGATGTTGAGCGACCACGAGCAGCGCGAGCTGGCCATGATCAAGGAAGGTCTCGCCGACGACCGCCGGCTGGTCGAGGTGCTCGGCGGCGGCCGGCCGGTCCCCTCCCGGACCGGCCGGATCCGCGCGCTGCTCGGCTTCGGGATCCTGCTGCTGGCCGTCGGAGCCGCCTGCGGCGACGGCCGGCTCTTCCTCGAAGGCCTCCTGGTCGGCGGCGCCGGCTTCGCCTGGTCCTGGTGGCGCCGGCGGCGGGCGGCGAAGGCGGCCGGCCGCGGCGCCGCGGCGCCGAGCCGAGGACTGGCCGGCCCGCCGGCGGACTAGTTCGGAGGACCACGATCACGGCCGTCCGACCGGGGCCACCCGCGGCGCCCGGAGGCCCGACGTCGCCGGCGCCGCCGACCGGGCCGGTGCCCTCCGGGTCGGGTACGCTCCGGCCGGCGACACCGGCTGGGTGGCAGCCATGGCTGTGGAGAGAACGACTATCGAGGACGCCATCGCCGGCCCGTTTTTCGAGCTGGCCGAATCGAAGCTCGACCCGCCGGAGGCGCGGGCCGGGATCGTGCGCCGGACCGCGCTGGTCGACCGCCTCGTCGCCACCTCCTCCGTGCCGATCGTCGCGGTCGTCGCTCCACCGGGGTACGGCAAGTCGACGCTGCTCGCGCAGTGGGCGCGGCGGCGGAGGCCGCCCCCGGCGTGGCTGTCGTGCGACGACGGCGACAACGACCCGGCGGCGCTGCTGACCTACCTCGCCGCCGCGGTGGCCAGGGTCGGGCCGATCGACCCGGCGGTGTTCGGGATGCTGGCGAGCTCCGGCGCGGGCGTGACCGCGGTGCCCCGGTTCCTGGCCGGGATCGCACCGACGCGCGCGCCGGTCGCCCTGGTCCTCGACCACGTGGAGGCGATCACCAACCCGGACTGCCTCGACACGATCGCCGAGATCGCGGTCCGGCTCCCGCGCGGCTGGCAGCTCGTCCTGGCCTCCCGGCATCCGCTGCCGCTCCCGGTGGGGCGGCTGCGCGCGCAGGGCCGCATCGTCGAGATCGGCGCCGACGACCTGGCGATGGACCTGGCGGAGACCGACGCACTGCTCGCGGGTGTCGGACTGGACCCGGCCGAGGGGGGCACCCAGAAGCTCCTGGAGCGGACCGAGGGCTGGCCGATCGGCCTGTACCTCGGCGCGCTCGCTATCCGGGTCGGGACCACGCGGCGGGCGGCCGGGTTCGCCTTCACCGGGGACGAGCGCTACCTGGGCGCGTACCTGCGCTCCGAGCTGCTCGACCGGGCGTCGGACAGCGAGCGGTCCTTCCTCATCCGCACCTCGGTGCTCGACCGTATGACCGGGGCGCTCTGCGACGCCACGCTGGGCCGGACCGGGTCCGCGCGGGTGCTCGAGCAGCTGGAAAGCCGCAACCTCCTGGTGGTTCCGCTGGACCGGCGCCGCGAGTGGTACCGGTACCACCACCTGTTCCGGCAGCTGCTGCACGCCGAGCTCCGCCGCCGCGAGCCCGAGATCGTCGGGGACCTGCACGCCCGGGCGGCGGCCTGGTTCGAGGCGAACGGCATGCCGGAGGCGGCGATCGAGCACGCGCAGGCCACCGGGGACACCGATCAGGTCGCCGAGATGGTGCTGGACCTGATCCAGCCGGTCTGGGCCAGCGGGCGGGCCCGGACGGTCCTGGGCTGGATGGCGTGGTTCGAGGACCGCGGGATCCTCGAGCGCTACCCGGCCATCGCGGTGCACGGAGCGCTGCTCTTCGCGCTGCTGGGCGACGCCGCCCGGACCGAGAGCTGGGCCGCCGTCGCCCGGCGGGCGTACCCCGACGGCACGTTCCCGGACGGGAGCACGATGGGGGGCCTGCTCGCCTACCTGCGCGCGATACTGGCCGACAACGGCGTCGAGGCGATGCGCCGGGACGCGCGGATCGGCCTGGAGCAGCTGAGCCCGGACAGCCCGTACCGGGCGACGATGATCCACACGGAGGGCGTCTCGTACCTGCTCGACGCCGAGCCGGACCGGGCCGACCCGATTCTCGCCACGGCGTTCGAGGCCGCGTTCGACGCGGACTCCCAGCCGCTGGCCGCCCTCGTCCTGGCCGAGCGATCCATCGTCGCGATCGGCCGGCACGACTGGGCGCAGGTCGACGCGCTGACGGGCCGGGCCGAGTCGATCGTCGCGGACGGCCACTTCGAGAACTACTGGACCAGTGCCCTCGTCTACGCCGTGGCGGCGCGAGCGGCCCTGCACCGGGGGGAGGTCGAGCGGGCCCGCACGCAGCTCGCCCGGGCCGCGCGGCTGCGGCCGCTGCTGATCTATCCGCTGCCGGTCGTCTCCGTCCAGGCGCTGCTCGAGATGGCCCGGGCATACATGACGTTGGCCGACACCGGCGGCGCGGACGCGGTCCTGCGGCAGGCGGAGGACATCCTGCGGGAGCGGCCGGAGCTGGGTGTGTTGCCGATCGAGGCCGGGCAGCTCCGTTCCCGGCTCGACCGGATCGCGAAGGCCCCGATCGGCGCGTCGTCGCTCACGGCGGCCGAGCTGCGGCTGCTACCGCTGATGGCCACCCATCTGTCCCTCGGCGAGATCGGCGAGCGGTTCAACGTCTCCCGGAACACCGTCAAGACCCAGGCCGGCTCCCTCTACCGCAAGCTCGGCGTCTCGTCCCGCCGGGAGGTCGTCAGCCGGGCGCAGGAGCTGGGCCTGAACGTGCTCTGACGCGGCACGCCCCGAGCTCCTGGCGGGTGGGCAGGGTCGCGCCGGTGGCGATCACGTCGACCCCACGGACCCAGGTGTCCTCCAGGGCATAACCGGCGGCCCGGACGACGGCGCTGCGCAGCGGGATCGCCCACCGGTGCTCGAGCAGCACGACCGCCGCGGTCGTACCCGGCGGGATCGCGTCCGACACCGCCCAAGCCTGCGTCGAGCCGGCCGCGCCGAGCCCGGACCCGGCCCCCGCCCCGGCCCCGACCCACAACCCCAACTCCGCCACCGCACCAGCACCGACCAGCAACTCCGCGGCCTCACCGAACTCGGCCACCTCCGCCGCCGAGCAGCCGGCCACATCCAGCTTGACCAACCGACCGCTGTCGGTCTTGTGCAACAGCACCAGGTCGATCAGCCGGACCCCGTTCGGCTCCCGCAACCGCCGCAGCTCCGGCACCAACTCGGCGACCAGACCGGCCTCACCGAGCCCGATGACCACGATCTGGACCGGACCGAGCTCCATCGCCATCGCCCGCAGCTCAGCCGGTCCACCGACACGCGACCGCAGCGACCGCCGCGCCCAGCACCGGCCGCCGCCGCCGACGCCCCACCCGCGCGCCACCGACGACCGCCCACACGATCGAGATGTCCTCGGCGGACGGCATGCTCATGGTCATCGCACGCTCCTGAGTCGGCGGCACCGCGTGCCCAGCATCGGCCGGCGCCCGCGGCCGCGCCTCCGTCGTACCGGATGACCTGCACGGATCGACGCCAGGCTGCAGCCCGGTCAGGCTCGCGCGTACGGGCCGGGGTGCCGCCTGGACGGTCGAGTATCGCGAGGGTGACCTCAACCATCCGTCCAGGATGAGGCGCCGCGGCCGGGGGCGTAGCACGGTGGTGTCGGACAACCCGTCGCGACACGAGGAGACGAAGGTGACCGAATCACCCACCACGCGGAGCGCCGGCACAGACCGGTCCCCCGCCCCGGCCCCCACCGGATGGGTCGGCTGGATCTTCTTCGCGGGGATCATGATGATCCTCGTCGGCACGTTCCAGGCCATCGACGGCCTGATCGCCCTGTTCAAGGACGAGTTGTACGTCGTGCGTCCCAACGGCCTGGTCGTCAACGTCGACTACACCGCCTGGGGCTGGACCCACCTGGTGCTGGGCGTCCTGCTGGTCGCGGCCGGCTACGCCGTGTTCTCCGGCCGGGTCTGGGGCCGCACGCTCGGCGTCATCGCCGCGATGGTCAGCGCGATCATCAACTTCGCGTTCATCCCGGCCTATCCGATCTGGTCGCTGCTCATCATCACCGTCGACGTCCTGGTCATCTACGCGCTGATCGCGCACGGCGGCGAACTGCGTCAGGACCGCTACCGCGAGGACCGGTACTGAGGTGGCCATCGGACCGGTGCAGCTGGTAGTGCTGGGCTTCACCCAGCCGAACTTCCACGGTGAGGTCATCGCCGAGCTGGAGCGGCTGCGGGCCAGCGACCAGGTGCGCGTCATCGACGCGCTGGCGGTCTACAAGGACGCGGCCGGCGAGATCGAGGTCGAGCACCTGAGCAACCTCACCACCGAGGAGGCGGTCGAGCTCGGCACGGTCGTCGGTGCCCTGGTCGGGCTCGGCGTCGACGGCGAGGACGGCATGGTGCTCGGCGCGGAGGCCGGCGCCGAGGCGATGGCCGACGGGGCGCACCTGTTCACCGACGACCAGGCCTGGGACGTGCTGGAGGAGATCCCGAACGACTCGGCCGCGGCGCTGCTGCTGCTGGAACACCAGTGGGCCGTCCCGCTGCGCGACGCGGTGATGCGGGCCGGCGGGTTCCGGATCAGCGACGGCTTCATCTCCCCGCTGGACCTGGTCGAGATCGGCCTGATCGAGGCCGAGGAAGCCGCCCAACTGCACGCCATGGAGAGGACCGCGGTCGCCAGCCCGGGCAACTGACCGCCGGCCAACCGGAACGAAGGAGGACACATGTTCGGATCCCGCAGGGTCGCTCGCCGTACCGGCCGCAGGACGGCACGGCGCGTGTCGCGCCGCTGAGACCCGGCACCACCGGCCGCCGCGTCCACAGTGGACACGGCGGCCGACGTCGTGCCCGGACCCCGCCGCACCGCTCCCCGCGTCTTCGGCGGGCAGCAGGCGACGGCGGGCAGCAGGCGACGGCGACGCGCAGCAACCGGCGCCGGGCCCGCCGCCCGGGCGCGGGAGGCGTCAGCCGGGCCGGACGACGAGGCGGAAGCCGAGGTGGCTGGTCGAGGTGTCGACCGGCTGGGCCATCCGGGCCGCGGGCCGGTAGCGGCGGCAGTAGTTGGGCGCGCACAGGTGCGAGCCGCCCTTCATCACCCGGCGCGCGACCCGGGCCGGATCGCGGGGGTCGATGCTGCGCTCCCGCTCGCCCCCGCGCGGGTTCTCCATCGTGCAGCAGGCGTGTGAGGTGTCCGCGTGCGCCTCGTACCAGTCGGCGGTCCACTCCCAGACGTTGCCGATCATGTCGTGCAGACCGTAGCCGTTGGCCGGGTAGCGGCCGACCGGCGCGGTCCCGACGTACCCGTCCTCGGCGGTGTTGTGCCGCGGGAAGTCGCCCTGCCAGGTGTTGGCCATCCACCGGCCGCCGGGGGTCAGCTCGTCGCCCCAGGCGAACTCGGCCCCGTCCAGGCCGCCGCGGGCGGCGAACTCCCACTCGGCCTCCGTCGGCAGCTGCCTGTCGGTCCAGCGCGCGTACTCGACCACGTCCGCCCAGGCGACGTGCACGACCGGATGGTCCGGCTTGCGCTTGATCGAGCTGCCCGGGCCGTCCGGGTGCCGCCAGTCCGCGCCCGGCACGTACGTCCACCACTGGTACGGGTCGGTCAGCGGCACCGGGTGGTCCGGGCTGCGGAACACCGACGAGGACGGCAGCAGCAGCTCCGGCCGGGCGCCGGGGTAGCGGGCCGGGTCGGCCGGCCGCTCGGCCACGGTGACGTACCGGGTCGCGCGGACGAAGCGGCCGAACTCGGCGTTGGTCACCGGGTGCGGGTCGATCCAGAACCCGTCGACCGTGACCGGATGCGCCGGCGCCTCCTCCGGGTAGTGGTCGTCGGAGCCCATCCGGAACGTGCCGCCCGGGATCCACACCATCCCCTCCGGCCCGGCGCCGCTCGCGGCGGGGTCGGTGGTCGGCAACCCGGTCATGCAGCCAGGGTCCGACCGGAACCGGTGCCGGTCCTCACCTTCGGCGGATGATACGGCCGGTCAGAATCCGCCGATGCCCTTGCCGATCAGCACGACGCCGAGCACGAGCAGCAGCACGGCCATCACCGTGGCGTTGTTCTGGGTCAACCAGGCCCGCAGCCGGTCCAGCGGCGCGGCCATCCGGTCCCGGGCGGCCAGGTAGCCGATGACCGGGACGGCGACCGTGCTGGAGGCGAGCACGACGAAGACCGCCATCGCCACGACGATCTGGCCGGTCGGCAGGTGCGCGGCCCCGATCGTGGCACCGGCGGCCAGGCACAGCAGCAGGTTCTTCGGGTTGATCCCGGCCAGCCCGAAGCCGAGCAGCAGCGCCCGGCTGAAGGTGAACGACTCGATCGCGCCCATCCACTTCGGCATCGTGCCGGCCTCGCCCTCCTTCGGCCGGCTCCGCCACTGCCGGCCGGCCAGGAGGACCAGCAGCGCGCCGAGGACGAGCTTCAACACCGAGGACAGCGTCGACGGCTTCCCGCCGCTGGTGTCGCCGGCCTGACCGACGAGCACGAGCACGACCGTGGTGACCATGACGACGCCCGCCACCCAGCCGAGCAGGAACCCGGTGCTGGTCGCGGTCGCCTTGGCCGACAGCAGCATGAGGATCACCGCGATGATCGGCACCGGGCTGATCGCGATCCCGATGGCCAGCGGCAGCAGATCGCCGATCACAGCACCCATGGCGGCAGGCTGCCCGGGCTCCTGCCCACGCTGCTCATCCGCGCCGGGTGAGGACCGCCCGGCCGCCGTCGCCCACGGTGGACCCGGAGGTGGCGACCGTGACCGGACCTGAGATCCAGCCGCCTGTCCGGCCCGGCCCGGAACGGTCGACCGGACAACGACCGGTGACCGGCTGGGTGGTCTGGATGTTCTTCGCCGGCGCGATGCTCGTGCTGGTCGGCGTGTTCCAGGTGATCGACGGGCTGGTCTCGCTGTTCAAGAACGACCTGTACACGGTGCGGCCGGCCCGGCTGACCCTCGACGTGAGCTACTCGGTCTGGGGCTGGGCCCACCTGGTGATCGGCGTCGCGATGATCCTGCTCGGCTACGCGGTCCTCGCCGCGCGGCCGTGGGCCCGGTTCACCGCGATCGGGCTGGTCCTGCTCAGCGCGGTCGTGCACTTCGCCTTCATCCCGGCGTACCCGGCGTGGTCGCTGGTCGTCATCGCTGTCGACCTGCTCGTCGTCTACGCGCTCGTCGTCCACGGGGGCGAGCTGCGCATGGGCGGCGAGCACTACTGAGACACCCGCCAGGAGATCGCGTCGGCGGGGGCGTAGCAGCAGGTGGTGCCGGTGCTGATCGAGGCGGTCAGGTGGTCGGCCAGGTCGGGGTGGACGGCGCGGATGCGCCGGAGCACGTCGCGGATCCGGGCGGTGACGGCCTTGCGGGCCCGCTCCTGCTCGTCGCCGAGGCGGCGCCGGCGCCCACCCAGTCCGGTGGCGGTCGCGAGCTCGGCCAGCAGCGCCGACCGCTCCGCGCGGGCCCGGTCCGACGCGGCCGGGTCAGCACGGGCGTCGGCCGCGTCGAGCAGGGCGTCGAGCGCGGCCAGCCGCCGCCGGTACGCCGCGCGGGCCTGCTCGTCCAGGACCGGGTCGGCGCCCGGCGGCTCCGCCTCCGCACCGAGCAGCCGGTACGCCCTGACCTCGGTGCCGGGGCTGGCCAGCAGCGTCGCCAGGTCGTGCAGGCCCTTGGCGTCGGCGAGGTGCACCTCGCGCCCGGCGTACCGGAGCGTCCAGGTCTCGCCGTCCCGCCGGAACGCGGCCTCCACGGCGGCGTCCGCGAGTGCCGCCCGGATCGCCGCGGTCCAGGCCGGCGTGCCGAGCCGCTCGCTGGCGGCGAGAGCGGCGCGGCGGTGCGCGGCGGCCTCGGCGGTGCGGCCGAGCGCCTCGGCCAGCACGCCGAGATGGAGGTCCACCGGGCCGGAGTACGAGGCACAGCCGCCGACCACGACATGCGTGCCCGCGTACGGGGCCAGCCGGGCGTAGCAGTCGGCCCGCTGGGCCCCGGTGCCGGCGGCGGCGATGCCGAGGGTCGCGATGACCGGCCACTCCAGATCGTGCAGGCCGGGCAGCGCCGACATCCGCCAGCCGGCCAGGGCGGCCCTGGCGTCGGCGATCCGGCCGGCGCCGGCGGCCGCGGCCGCCTCCCACAGCGGCCGCAGGGCCCAGGCCGGGTCGTCGGGCGGGATGGCGAGCGGGGGGTCGGCCGGCGGCGGCGGCCCGCCGGCGAGCGCCAGCGACGCGCGCAGGGTGAGGAAGACCGGCATCGCCTCCGGGGCGCCCATCGCCAGGCCGAGCGCCAGTCCCTCGTCGGCGCGGCGGGCCGCGGCGTCGAGGTCGCCGGCGAGCAGGGCGGCGGTCGCGCTGCGGGTCAGCGCCGCGTGCCGGCCGCGGGCGTGGCCGAGCCGCCCGGCCGCCTCCACGTACGCACGCAGCTCCCCCGGGGCGGCCGGGTCGCCGAGCTCGAGCAGCGCGGTGGCCCGCAGCAGCAGGGCCTGGGCCAGCAGGTCGGGGTCGGCGGCCGCGGCGTCGACCATCTCGTCGGCGATCGGCAGCCGCTGCGCCGCGGTGCCCGGCCACCAGCAGGCGTTGTGCGCGGCGAGCAGCGCGGTCGCCAGCAGCGCCTGGTCGCCGGTGCGACGGGCGAGCTCGAGGGCCCGGCCGGCGACCTCGGCGGCGGCGGAGTCCGGGACGCTGTTCCAGCCCGCGTGCACCAGGTCGCTGGCCCGGGCGGACAGCACCGCGCAGCGCTCCCGGTCGGCGCCGGTCGGCAGCGCCGCCTCCGCCTCGGCCAGCAGCGCCAGCGACTCGGCGAACTCGGCCGCCGTGCGGGAGCCGAGCCGGTGCACGCCGAGCGCCGCCCGGCCCAGGGCGGCGGTGTCCCCGGCGGCGCGCGCCTCGGCCGCGAGCCGCCGGAGACTCGCCCGGGCCGCGCCGGTCTCCCCCGCCCGGTCCTGCGCCTCGGCCAGCTCCCCCAGCACCCGCCGTACGCCCGCCCCGCCGTCCGCCGCCCGCTCCGGTCCGGGGTCGTCGACGGTGCTGTCGAGGTCGCCGACCGTGCTGTCGAGGTCGCCGACCGTGCTGTCGAGGAGGGCGACCGTGCTGTCGAGGAGGGCGAGGGCGGCGGCGAGGTGGGTGGCGGCCTCGGCGTGGCCGAGGCGGGCGGCCGCGGCCACCGCGGCCCGCTCGCACCACCGGACTGCCTCGGCCACGGCGGCCAGATCGGCCCGGACCGCCGGGACCACCGCGCCCGCGGCCGGGACCACCGCGCCCGCGGCCGGGACCACCGCGCCGGCGGCCGGGACCACCGCGCCGGCGGCCGGGACCACCGCGCCGGCGGCCGGGATCGCCGCGACCAGGTGCGCCGCCACCTCGCCGGGCTCGGCGCCCGGCAGCGTCGCGAGCGCGGCGCCGAGCCGGGCGTGCACCTGCACCGCCCTGGCCGCCGGCAGGTCGGCCGCGGTCTCCCGGAACAGGTCGTGCGCGAACCGCGGCCCATCCCCGGTGCGCACCAGCACCCGGGCCCGCACCGCCTCCTCGACCAGCGCGGCCACGTCGTGCCCGGCCGGCAGGACGAGCGCGAGCACCTCCGGCCGGATCCGCGGGCCGCCGACCGCCGCCACCTCGACCAGCTCGGCGCACGGTGCGGACAGCCGGGCCAGCCGCCGTTCCAGCGCGTCCCGCGCCGTCCCCGGTGGCGCCGCCGCGGCGTCGCCGAGCCGGGCCAGCTCGCGGACGAAGAACGGGTTGCCGCCGGTGCGCCGGTGCAGCCGGGTCACCAGGTCCGGGTCGGGCCGGTCCCCGGTGAGCGTGGTCAGGACGGCCGCGACGCCGGCCGGGTCGAGGCCGGTGAGCGGCAGCACGGTCCCGCGGTCGGTCGGCGGCGCGGCCAGCTCGGTGTCCCGGTACGCCCCCAGCAGCAGCACCCGCGCGTACCGCAGGTGCGCGGCGGCGAACTCCAGCAGCCGCAGCGACGGCTCGTCCGCCCACTGCAGGTCGTCCACCACGACGACGAGCGGCCGGTCCGCGGCGAGCCCGGCGAGCGCCGCGACCACCGCTTCGGACAGCCGGAACCGCGCGTCGGCCGCCGGCAGCGCCGGGGCGGCGGGCACGGCCGGGCGCGACACCAGCTCGGCCGCGGCGCCGAGCTGCGCACCCGCGGCCGCTGCGGCGCGCAGCAGCTGGGTCCACGGCCAGTACGCCGGGACCGCCGGCCCGTCCCAGCAGACCGCCGCCAGCACCAGCGCCCCGCGGTCGCCGGCCTCCCGGGCCAGCTCGCCCAGCAGCGCGCTCTTGCCGATGCCCGGCTCGCCGGCGACGAGCACCAGCCGCCCGTCGCCGGCCAGCGCCGCATCCAGCGCGGCTCCGGCGGTACGGAGCGCGTCGGCCCGGCCGGCGAGCGTCGCCACGACGCTGATCGTGCACCCGGCTACGCGCGCAGCTCCAGCATGAGGTTCATCGGGGCGTCGGTCTCGAGCCGGCGCACGGTGCCGAAGCCGGCGGCCCGGGCGACCTCCGCCAGCCGGGCCGGCCCGGCGAGCGTGCCGAGCGCCGAGCTGCCCTGGGACAGAGCGTTCGGCGTGCACACGAGCGTCGAGACGGCGTAGAACATCCGCCCGAGCGGGGTGAGGTTGCCGGCCACCGTGTCCGCCCCGGGCGGCTCCACCAGCAGCACGGCGCCGCCGGGTGCGAGCGCGGCGCGGGCCCGGGCCAGCGCACCGACCGGGTCGCCGAGGTCGTGCAGCGAGTCCACGAACGTGACCAGGTCGTAGCCGGTGCCGGGCAGGTCGAGGGCGGCCGCGACCTCGAACGCCACGCCGACCCCGGCCTCCGCCGCCGCTTTGCGGGCCGCGGCCACCGACACGTCGTGATAGTCGAAGCCGGTGATCCGCGCTCCCGGGAAGGCCTGAGCCAGCATGATCGTCGGCGCGCCGTAGCCGCAGCCGACGTCCGCGAGCCGGCCGCCCCGACGCAGCCGCTCGGCGATCCCGGGCAGTCGCTCGACCGCGCCGGCGAGCGCCGGCGGCGCCAGCATGGCCCGGGTGAGCGCGTCGGTCCCCTGCCAGTGCGCGGTGTCGCGCCGGTCCCAGCCGTACCCCCGACCGGCCCGGAACGCCCGCTCGAACTCGCCGAACCCGGCGCCCATCGACGCGAACATCGACAGGCACGCGTCCGCCATCGCCCCGCCGGGGGCCTGCAGCAGGGCGACCGCGACCGCCTCCGGCAGCGCGAACCGGTCGGTCGCCGGGTCGTAGTCGAGCCAGCCGCCGGCGGCCTGCGCCCGCAGCCACTCCCGCGCGTACGGCTCGACGATGCCGGCCCGGGCGCCGACCTCGGCCGCGGACAGCGGCCCGGCGCCGGCGAGCGCCTGCCACAGGCCGCAGCGCACCCCGAGGCCGGTCAGCACCGTGCCCAGCGAACTGCCCAGCTCCACGGTCAGCCGTTCCAGCACGGCCTGTGGGGTCTCGGATCCCATGGGTCCACCTCCGTCTCGTCGGTTGCCCCCGGAGGGCGCGCGATCCGGTCTGGCGGGCCGCCAGGTCCGAGCTTGCGCCCCTGGGTGACACCACTGACGGGAGCACGCGATGAGCACCGCGACGATCAACGGCACCACGCTCTGGTACGACGAGGTCGGCAGCGGCCCGGTCTGCCTCGTCCTGCACGGCGGTCTCGGCCTGGACCGGTCCCTCTACCGGGAGTTCGACCGGCTCGGCGACCGGCTGCGGGTGGTCCGCTACGACCACCGCGGCAACGGCCGGTCCGGCCGGCCGCCGCTGGCCACGCTGACCATGCCGCAGCTGGCCGACGACGCGGTCGCGCTGGCCGACCACCTCGGCGCCGACCGGGTGCACGTGATCGGCCACTCGTACGGCGGGTTCATCGGGCAGGAGCTGGCGATCCGGCACCCGGACCGGGTCCGCAGCCTGGTGCTGGTCGCGACCGGCCCGGGCGGGCCCGGCACCGGCGAGGACCCGGCCGACCTGGGCGAGCCGGTGCCGGCCGACCTCGCCGCCGCGCTCGCCTCGGCCCCGGCCTCGGCGGCCGAGACGGTCGCCACGATGCGGCCGGTGCTGCACTACTACGTGCACCGCTACCCGGTCAGCGAGCTCGGCCGGCGGATGCAGGCGGTGGTCCCGGCGCCGGAGGCGATGGCCCGCTCGATGGAGGTGCTCGCCGGCTGGAGCGCCGTCGACCGGCTGGCCGCGATCACCGCGCCCACGCTCGTCGTCGCCGGCTCGTACGACGTGCTCCTGTCGCCGGCGCAGGCGCGCCGGATCGCCCGCCGGGTCCCGGGTGCGCACCTGGTCGAGCTGGCCGGCAGCGCCCACTTCCCCTGGTACGACCAGCCGGCCGAGTTCTTCACCACCCTGGACGCCTGGTACGCCGACCAGACCGCGCGCACGCCCCGGTGACCGCTCAGCCGACGTGCACGTGCGGGCGGCGGGCCCGGTCGGGCTCGGCCCGGCGCTGCGCTCGTCAGCCGATGACGGCCCGGCCGATCACGCCGGTCGCGCTGAGCAGTCCGACCGCCAGGGCCACCAGCACGGCGACGACCACGCTGCCGACCCACCAGCGCCGGCCGCGGGCGGTGCGGACGCCGAGCCAGCCGAGAGCGCCGAACGCGAGGCCCTCCAGCAGGAACCAGGGCTCGTTGAAGAACAGGTCCTGCAGGTCGGCGGCCCGCCGGTCGACCGAGGTCCACACCGAGGCGGGGTAGTCGATGCTGAGCCGGCCGGACAGGCTCAGCACTCGTTCGGTGCCTTCGATGAGTGCGTGCCCGCAACCCGTCACGGCCACGACCCAGCACACCGCCAGCAGCAGCGGCCGCAGCCGGCGGCGGGACCACAGCGGCAGCGCCGCGAGCGGCAGGATCGCGGCGGCGAGCAGGATCACCGTGGCGGCGGCGTTGATCCGCCGGAACGTCCCGCCCGGCACCGGTGTACCCGGCAGGAATCCCGTGCCGCCCAACGCGTAGTAGCCGCGGTAGGCCGCGTAGCCGAGACCCCACGCGGCCGCCGCCCAGCTGATCCCGGTCAGCAGCCGCCGCCCGCGCCCGGCCTCGGACCCGCTCGCAGCGGTGCCCGGCGATACCACCGACCCTTCGTACCCGCCTGTCCGTACGCGCTCCACGCCTGCGGCAGCGACCCTCGGCGCCGCCGTGTTCCCTTCCGTGCGCCGGATCACGGCACTGTCCCCACCGCGGCGCCGGGCGCGGCGGGACCGCGCGAAGCCAGCCGCGGCCGCCGGACTCGACCTGCCGAAGCTGGTCACCGGCTCGCTCGGTGGGCTCATCGTCGTTCTCGAGGGCATCCAGCAGCTCTACCGGTTCCACGACAACTGGGTCCGCTACCGGTGGACGACCGCGGCCATGGAACGCGAGAAGGCGCTGTGGACGGCCCGGGCCGGCGACTACGCCGACGCCGATCGCCCGGACGCACTGCTCGCGCTGCGCATCGAGGACCTCTCCAGTCGCGAGGCGACCCAGTGGGTCGCCCTGCAGTCACAGTCCGACGGTCGACAGACCCCGGACGCCGAGGACAGCTCCAGCACTGAACGCAGTCCCGCCACCGGGACGCCTGGCGTGCCTGGCCCCGCGGAGGCTGATGCCGAGGCGACGACCGACGGCCACCGGTCCGCGGCTGCGGGCTCTGCGCCGGCAGCGCGAGACCACGCTGGCCGACCTGTCCGCGGCGACCGGCATCTCGGTGAGCACGCTGTCCCGACTGGAGTCCGGGGCCCGCAAGCCCACCCTCGAACTGCTGCTGCCGCTGGCCCGGGCACACGGAGTCACCCTCGACGAGCTCGTCGGCGCCCCGCCCACCGGCGACCCGCGCATCCACCTGCGCCCGGTCACCCGGCACGGGATGACCATGCTGCCGCTGACCCGGCGGGCCGGGGGCATCCAGGCGTACAAGCTGGTGATCCCGGCCGGCGCCCGGCGGCGGAAGCCGGAACCGATGCGGTCGAGTTCCTCAGCCTGTTCGGCCGGCAGGGCGAGCGCGCGCACCTCCGGGCCCGGCCGCGCTCCCCGGCCCGGGGCTGAGCTCAACGGGCGCCGGTCGGCGCGGTCAGCAGGTCGCGCAGCGGGCCGGCCTCGCCGGAGTGCACCGCCGCGGTGACCATCTCCTGGAGGTCGAGCACCTCGCCGGTGGGCGAGCGGACGACGCTGGTCAGCCAGCGGCTGCCCCCGCGCCAGCCCCGGTCGAGCAGCCGCCCGGCGACGGCGACCCCGAGACAGCCGGCGAGCACCTCCCGGGCGGCCGGGCGGCGCAGCAGCGGCGGCAGCCGGCGCACGGCCGGCTCCACGGACGCGGCCAGCGCGACCCAGCCGCCGTCCTCGACCGCGTCCAGCGCGGCGGCGACGGCGGCGTCGGTGGAGCGGGTGCCGGTCGCCACCCGCAGCGCCGAGTACGCCTCCCACACCGGCGGCAGGTAGGCCTGCGGCTCGGCGTCGCGCAGGGCGAACGGCTCCAGCCCGGGCTCGGCGCCGAGCTGGTCGCGCAGGTCGCGCAGGCACCACTCCTCCAGCCCGACCGGGTCCCGGATCGGCACCGGCGCCGGGTCGTACCCGGTCGGCGGGACCACCGGCAGCGCGGCCAGCCGGTCGCGCAGCGGCGGGTGGTCCGCGGCCGCGTACGGGTCGAGCGCCTCCTCGCCGGCGACGAGCAGCCGGGCCCGCCGCTCGACCTGCGGGTCGGCCAGCGCGTCGGCGACCGCCTCGAACACGTCCTCGGGGAAGCGGCCGCGCCCGGCGGCCACGTCGATCCAGCCGGCGACGAGCCGCTCGAACAACACGCCGAGCGTCGCGGTCCGGGTGAGCGCGCCGCTGGCCGCGGCCGGGCCGGCGACCTGCGCGCTGGCCCGGTCGGCGGCCAGCTCCAGCGCCCACATCCGGGCCTGGCTGGCCCGCAGCAGCCGGCCGGCCAGCGCGGCCGGCACCCGCGGCCGGTGCTCCAGCCCGTCGGCCAGCCGCTCCCGGGACCGGGACAGCGCCCGGAACGCCACCGAGGTCAGCTCGACCCGGTGGGCCAGCTCGTGCGCGACGACGGCCTCCAGCTCTGCCCGGGCCAGCATGCGGAGGAACGGCCAGCCGAGCACCAGGACGTACGTGCGGGTGCCGCCGACCCGTGGCCGGGCCAGCGACGCGGTCGGCTCCGGGACGACCCGCACCACCACCCGCTGGTCGAAGCCGACCGCCTCGGCCGCCCGGTCGACCAGCTCCGCGAGGTCAGGCTCCGCCGCGGGCACCACCTCCCGGCCGGGCAACCCCGGCCGGCGGGCCAGCGCGCCGGCCACGCCGAGTCCGACCCAGGCCACCGGCAGCAGGAGGCCCTCCGGCCGGTCGAGCAGCAGGCCGACGGCGACCGTGACGAGCGCGCCGGCGACCAGCACCGGGTGCGCGAGCACCGCCATGGCGGCGGTCAGCGCCGCCGACTTGGCCCTACCCGCCACGCCGCCCTCTCTCCACCACCCGGGTCACCCGAGGTCATCCTCCACCACCGCCCACGTGCCCCGGGCCCGCCTGGCGGCACCGACGACGTCCCGCTCCGCGGCGGGAACGCCACCGGCGGCGGGAACGCCACCCGCGGCGGGAACGCCACCGGCGGCGTGGTCCGCGCGTCGGCCGGCCCGGACCGCCGCACTGCTCGGCTAGAGACGGCTGGCGGCCGGGTAGGTCCAGGGTGCCCCGGTGGTGGTGGCCCGGCCGGTCTGGCGCAGGAGGAGGTCGGCGGTGGGGCCCGGCCCGGCGGCGGGGAAGACGGCGTCGAGGATCAGGCGGGTCAGGTCCTCGGCCGGGATCCAGGGCAGGCCGAGAGCGGCGGCGATGTCGTACGTGTGGACGAGCGCCTCGGCCGAGCCGACGGCGGCGAAACCGGCCGGGCGGAGCATGCCGCGCGGATGCCAGCCGACGGCGTCCGGGTCGGCGACCCGCACCGCGGCCGCGAGCAGGCCGCCCGCGACCCGGATCACCTCGCGCAGCTCCGCCGCCGACCGGGCCCGGCCGGTGTCGAAGCCGAAGGCGACGTAGTGGTCCCGCGGCCGGCCGACGACCTGCCCGGCGTAGTGGGCCAGGACTCCGGCGACGTGCTCGGCGGTCCGCCAGCAGGTCCAGTCCACGTACGCGGCCGGGCGCTGCCAGCCGTCCGGAGGAACGGCGGCGAGCACCGCGTCCACCTCGCCGACCACCTCGCTCACCGCCTCCGCCCACTCGCCGCTCGACGCCACGGCGCAACCGTAGCGACGGGCCGGACGTCGCGGACGGCCCGGTGCGCGGGGCAGACTGGCCGGGTGGACGCGACGGGGCGCCCGCCGGCGCCCATACGCCTGGTCGAGGTGCTGGCCGCGCTCGCGCTGGCCACCGACCTCGGGATGGGCCAGCCGCTCGGCCACGCGATCCGCTGCGCGCTGATCGCGGACGGGCTGGCCGGGCAGCTCGGCCTGGATCCGGGCGCCCGCGCCGAGGTGGTCCGCGTCGGCCTGCTGCGCTACCTCGGCTGCACCGCCGACGCCGCCGAGGTAGCCGCCTACGCCGGCGACGAGATCGCGCTCGCGGTCGCGGTCGCGCCACACGTGATGGGCGACCCGGAGCACGAGCGGCGCGCGGTCGGCGCGGCCGACCTGCGGCCGGCCAAGGCGGCGGCGCTGCGGGCGCACTGCGAGGCCGCCGGCCTGCTGGCCGCGCGGCTCGAACTCGGCCCGACCGTGGTGACCGCGCTCCGGCACGGCTTCGAGCGCTGGGACGGCACCGGCCACCCGGCCGGGCTGGCCGGCGACGCGGTCCCGCTGCCGACCCGGATCGCGGTCCTGGCCCGGGACGCCGAGCTGTGGTCCCGCCGCGGCGGGTACGCCGCCGCGGCCGAGACGGTCCGGTCCCGGCGCGGCACGGCGTACGACCCCAGGGTGGCCGACGCGTTCTGCGCGGCCGGCGAGCCGCTGCTGCGCCGCGCCGCCGAGGCCGGCTGGCCCGACCTGCTCGACACCGAGCCGGTCCCCGCGCTCGTCCCGGCCGACCGGTTCGACGCGCTGCTGACGGTGCTCGCCGACTTCGCCGACGCCAAGCTCCCGTACGCGCTCGGGCACTCCCGCACGGTCGCCCGGCTGGCCGGGGCCGCCGCCGCCGACGCCGGCCTCGACCCGGCCGCGCGCACCCGGCTCCGGCGCGCGGCGCTGGTGCACGACCTCGGCCGGGTCGGGATCAGCAACCGGGTCTGGGACCGGCCCGGACGGCTGACGCTGGCGGACCTGGAGAAGGTCCGGCTGCACCCGTACCTGTCCGAACAGGTTCTGACCCGCTCGGCGCCGCTGCGCCCGCTCGCCGCGCTGGCCGGAGCGCACCACGAGCGGCTCGACGGCACCGGCTACTACCGCGGGGTCGGCGCCGACCAGCTCGGCCCCGAGCAGCAGCTGCTCGCCGCCGCCGACGCGTACGCGGCCATGCGTCAGGCCCGACCGCACCGGCCGGCGCTGACCCCGGCCGCGGCCTGCGCCGAGCTGACCGCCGAGGCGGGCGAGGGCCGGCTGGCCCGGCGGGCGGTCGCGGCCGTGCTCGCCGCCGGCACCGACGCGCCGCTCCCGCCGGTGCGCTGGCCGGCCGGGCTGACCGACCGGGAGGTCGACGTGCTCAGGCTCGCCTGCCGCGGCGCGACCAGGCAGGCCGTCGCGGACCAATTGTTGCTGTCGGCCAAGACCGTCAGCCGGCACCTGGAGAACAGCTACGCCAAGATGGGCGTCTCCACCCGGGCGGCGGCCGCGCTGTTCGCCGTCGCGCACGGGCTGCTCGACCCGCCCTGACGATGGGGCGTTCGCCCGATCCGCCGGGCCGGCCCGGCGCCGCATCCTGGCCGGCATGCGTACCCGACTGTGTGACCGTTCTCGGCATCGACGTGCCGATCATCGCGGCGCCGTTCGGACCGTGGGACTCGGTCGAGCTGGCCGCCGCCGTCTGCCGCGCCGGTGGCCTCGGCAGCCTCGGCACCGCGGTCCGCCCGGTCCCGGAGCTGCGCGACCAGTGGCGCCGGCTGCGTGCCCGCACCGACCGCCCGTTCGCGATCAACCACGTGACCCGGCCGTTCGACGAGGACGCGTTCGCCGCCACGCTCGACGCGAAGCCGGCCGCGGTCTCCTTCCACCTGGGCGATCCCGGCGAGCTGGTCGCCCGCGCCCACGGCGCCGGCATCCGCTGGATCCAGCAGGTGATGGACGTCGAGCAGGCCCGCGAGGCGGTCCGGCGGGGGGTCGACGTCATCGTCGCCCAGGGCGGCGAAGCCGGCGGGCACAGCGGGTTCGTCGGCACGATGGCCCTGGTGCCGCAGGTCGTCGACGTCGCCGGCGCGACCCCCGTCGTCGCCGCGGGCGGGATCGCCGACGGCCGCGGGCTCGCCGCCGCGCTCGCCCTCGGCGCGGCCGGCGTCGCGATGGGCACCCGGTTCCTGGCCTCGGACGAGATGTCGGTCGACCCGGAGTGGAAGCAGATGATCGTGCGGGCCGCGTCCGGCGACGCGGTGCGGGCCGACGTGCTCGACCTGCTCTTGCCGCCGTACAACCGGCCGCATTACCCGGCCGGGGTACGGGTGCTGCGCACGCCGTTCCTCGACGAGTGGGCGGGCAAGCCCGCCGAACTCGCCCGGCGCGCCCCCGAGCTGGCCCGCAGATCGTCAAGGAAGTGCTCGAGGGTGGCGGCCAGCAGCACGTCCCGTTCGCCGGCCAGTCGGCCGGGCTCATCTCCGACGTCCTGCCGGCGGACCGCATCGTCGCCCGTACCGTGCACGACGCCGAGCGCATCCTGGCGTCGATCGGCTGAGCCGGCGCCGCAGACCGGGGTGGGCGGCGCGCTCCACACCGCTTCAGCCGACCTGGGTCATCGGCGTTGACCGGAGGGCGGCGTGCTGCTCTGCTGAGGGGTCGATGAGGCTGCTGGAGCGCGACGCCCACCTCGACGGTCTCCGCGCCGCTCTGGAGCGGGCGCGGCGGGGCCGGGGCAGCGTCGTGCTGGTCTCCGGCGAGGCCGGCATCGGCAAGAGCAGCCTGCTGGCCGAGTTCGCCGGCCGGGTCGGCGGCCGGGCCCGGCTGTTCCGCGGCTCCTGCGAGGACCTGGTCACCGCCCGGACGCTCGGCCCGTTCCGGGACATGGCCCGGGAGCTGCCCGGCGTCCCGGTCGGCGTCGGCCCGGCCGAGCGGGACGCGCTGCTCGACGCGCTGCTGGCCGAGATGAGCTTCACCCAGCGGCCGGCGGTCGTCGTCGTCGAGGACGCGCACTGGGCCGACCAGGCCTCGCTGGACGTGCTGCGCGCGCTCGCCCGGCGGGTGCCGGAACTGCCGGCGCTGCTGGTGGTCTCCTACCGCGAGGAGGAGCTCGGCGGCGACCACCCGCTGCTGGGGGGTCGCCGGCGGGCTCGCCGGCGACGCGGTGCTCCGGCTGGAACTGGCCGGGCTGTCCGACGCCGCGGTCGCCGTGCTGGCCGTCGAGGCCGGAGTCGACCCGGCGCCGGTGGCCGCCGCCGCGGCCGGCAATCCGTTCCTGGTCACCGAGCTGCTCGCCGCGCCCGGCAGCCGGGTGCCGACCTCGGTCCGGCACGCGGTGCTGGCCCGGGTGTCGACGCTCCCGCCGGTCTGCCGGGAGGCGCTGGAGCGGCTGGCCGTCGTGCCGACCGAGGTCCCGGCCGGGCTGCTGGCCGCCCTGGTCGAGGACCCGGCCGCGCTGGAGCCGGCCGAGCGGCGCGGGATCCTGCTCTCCTCGTACGGGGCGGTGCGGTTCCGGCACGAGCTGGCCCGGCGCGCGGTCGAGGAGGCGCTGCCCGGCACCCGGCGCACCGTCCTGCACCGGCGGGTGCTGGCGGCGCTGGCGGCGGCCGGGGCCGAGCCGTCCCGGCTGGTCCACCACGCGGTCGCGGTCGGCGACGCGCCCGCGGTGGCCCGGTACGCGACGGCCGCGGCCAGGGAGGCCGCGGCCGCGAACGGGCACCGCGAGGCGGTCGCGTACGCCGAGCTGGCGATCGGCTCCGGCGAGCTGGCCCCGTCCGAGGCGGCCGAGCTGCACGGCCTGGCCGCGCGGGCGGCGTACGCGCTGAACCGGTTCCGGGACGCGGCCGGCCACGCCGACCGGGCCGTCGCGCTGTGGGACGCGGCCGGGCAGACCTCGCTCGGCCTGGGCGAGGCGCTGCTCATCTCGGCCCGGATGAGCACGCTGCTCGCCGACCCCGCCGCGGCCCGGGCCCAGGCGGCCCGGGCGCTGGCCGTGCTGGAGCCGCTCGGGCCGACCCGGGAGCTGGCCCTGGCGCACAGCACGCTCGGCGCCCAGGACACGCTGCAGGCCCGGTTCGCCCAGGCGGTGTCGCGTGTGGACACCGCGCTGGAGTTGGCCCGGCGCACCGGCGCGGACGACGTCGTCGCGCACGCGCTGAACTACCGCGGCGTCTCGCTGGCCTCGCTCGGCGACGAGGCCGGGCTGGCCGACCTGCGCGAGTCGGTGCGGCTGGCCCGTGCGCTGGGGCACGCCGACTACGCCACCGTCGCGGCGCACAACCTGGCCGTGGTCCTGCTGCGCTCGGCCCGGATCGCCGAGGCGGAGCCGTACCTGGAGCTCGGGGCGGCGATGGCCCGGGAGCACCGGCTGGAGACCGCCGCCTACCGGATCGAGGCCCAGCGGTGCTGGGTGCTCATCCTGCGCGGCCGCTGGGACGAGGCCGAGCGACGGCTGCGGGCGCTGCTCGACGCCGGCGGCGACCCGGGCGCCAACGCGGTCAACCCGCTGGCGTTCCTCGGCCGGCTGCTGGCCCGCCGCGGCGACCCGGCCGCGGCCGGCTTCGTCGCGCGGGCGCTGGAGCTGGCCGCCGCGGCCGGCGAGGACCAGAAGGGCGCGGTGGCGGCCGGGGCGCGCATCGAGTGGCTCTGGCTGGCCGGCGACACCGACCGGGTCAGGGCCGACGGTGGCCGGCTGCTCGAGGCCGCGGTCCGGGCCAGGCACGCGTTCCTGCGGGCGGAGATCCTGCGCTACCGGCGCCGGGCCGGTGAGCGGGTCGAGCCGTTCGAGGGCTGCCCGGCGCCGTTCGCGGCCGGGATCGAGGGCGACTGGGCCACCGCGGCGGCGCTGTGGGAGCTCGCCGGCAACCCGTACGAGCAGGCGCTCGAGCTCACCGAGGCGCCGGACCCGGCGACCGCGCGGGTCGGCCTGGCGGGCCTCGACCGGCTCGGTGCGACGGCCGCGGCCGGGGCCTGCCGCCGCCGGCTGCGCCGGGCCGGGGTCCCGGTGCCGCGCGGGCCGCGGGCGGCGACCCGGGCCAACCCGGGCCAGCTGACCGACCGCCAGCTCGAGGTGCTGGCGCTGCTGGCCGAGGGCCGGACGAACACCGAGATCGCGGCCCGGCTGGTCGTCTCGCCGCGGACGATCGACAACCACGTCGCCGCACTCCTGCGCCGGCTGGACGTCCGGTCCCGCAAGGAGGTCGCCGAGGCCGCGGCCCGGCTCGGCCTGCTGCCGGCCGAAACCTAGGCGGGTCGCGGCCCAACGTAGGTAGCTCCCGCGCACGCCGGGCCGGGCCGGGCTCGGCCACGATCCACCCAGCGGCCAGGCGCCACGCCGGCCGCGGAGGGGCGGGGGACATGACCACGACCGTGGGGGCGGTGCCGGCGCGCGGCGCGCGGGACCTGGTGGACCGGATCCGGGCCGGGCTGATCGGGGAGGGCGACCTGCTGCCCGGCCCGTACGGGCCGCGCCGGCTGACCTACGCCGACTACACGGCGTCCGGCCGGTCGCTGGACTTCGTCGAGGACGCGATCCGGACCGCGGTGCTGCCCGGGTACGCCAACACGCACAGCGAGAGCTCGTCCACCGGCCGGCGGACCACCGCGCTGCGCGAGCAGGCCAGGGCGCGGATCGCCCAGGCGGTCGGGGCCGGGCCGGACGACCTGGTGGTCTTCTGCGGCTCGGGGGCCACGGCCGGGGTGGACAAGCTGACCCGACTGCTCGGCGTCGGCGCGACCGGGACGGCCGGGCCGGACCGGCCGGTGGTCTTCGTCGGCCCGTACGAGCACCACTCCAGCGAGCTGCCCTGGCGCGAGTCGGCCGCCGAGGTGGTGGCGATCGGCGAGGACCGGCGCGGCGGGATCGACGCCGCCGAGCTGGCCGACCGGCTGGGCGCGACCCGGGACCGGTCGCTGCGCGTCGGCTGCTTCTCGGCCGCGTCGAACGTCACCGGCATCCTGTCCGACACCGCCGGGATCACCGCCCTGCTGCACCGGTACGGCGCGCTGGCGGTCTGGGACTACACGGCGGCCGCGCCGTACCGGCCGGTCCGGATCCGGGAGGTCACGGCCGGCGGGATCGACGCCAAGGACGCGGCCGTGTTCTCGCCGCACAAGTTCGCCGGCGGCCCGCAGACGCCGGGCGTGCTCGTGGTGCGCCGCGAGCTGCTGCGCCGGCCGGTGCCGACCACCCCGGGCGGGGGCACGATCGCGTTCGTCGGACCGGCCGGGGCGACGTACCTCGACGACCCGGTGGCCCGGGAGGAGGGCGGCACCCCCGCGATCGTCGAGTCCGTCCGGGCCGGCCTGGTCGTGGCGCTCAAGGAGGCGGTCGGCACCGGCCGCATCCTCGACCTGGAGCGGCGGTGGCGGCTGCGGGTGCTGACCCGGTGGACCCGCGACCCGCACCTGGAGATCCTCGGCCACCCGGACGCGCCGCGGCTGCCGATCGTCTCGGTCCGGGTGCACCGCGGCGGGCGGGTGCTGCACCACGAGTTCGTCGTCGCGCTGCTCGACGACCTGTTCGGAATCCAGGCCCGCGGCGGCTGCTCGTGCGCCGGCCCGTACGGCCACCGGTTGCTGTGCATCACCCCGCAGCGATCGGCGGCGCTGCAGGCCCAGGCCGCCCGCGGCTACCTCGGGATCAAGCCCGGCTGGGCCAGGCTCACGTTCCCGTACTTCATGTCCGAGGCGGTCGTCGACTACGTGGTCGAGGCCGTCGAGCTCGTCGCCGGGTACGGGCACCGGCTGCTCGGCGACTACGCCTTCGACCCGCGGTCGGGGCGCTGGCGGCACCGGGCGGCACCGGCCGGGACCGGCCCGGCGCTGGCCGAGCTGCTGTCCGGGCCGGTCCCGGCGCCGGCGCGGCTGGGCGAGGACGCCCTGGCCGGCCAGCTGGAGCGGGCCCGGTCGGTGCTCGCGGCCGGACCGGACGCGCTGCCGGACCGGCCGAGCGGCCTGCCGCCGGAGCTGGAGGCGCTGCGCGAGTTCCACCTTCCGCCCGGCTGCCTGCGCTGAGCCGGGGGACGACGATGGACCTCACCGCCTGCCCCGAATGCGGCGCGACCGCCCAGGTGGTCGACCGGTTCGTGCTGGAGAGCACGGACGGCCCGGTCGACCACGCCCGGGTCCGGTGCGTGCACGGGCACTGGTTCCTGCTCTCGCTCGACGCACTCGCCCGGGCGCACGCGCGGCTGTCCCGCGCGGCCCGCTGACCACGCCACCGCCGGGTCGGCCCGCGGACCGCCGAACTGGCGGCTACGCGCCGGCGACCAGGGCGCGGCGGACCCGGCGCAGGGCGGCGGCGGGCGCGCCGACGGTGGTCAGGGCCTCGACCACCGCGCCGAAGACCGGCGGCGCGTCGAGCACGGCGACCCTGGCCCGCGGCGCCACCGCGGTGATCCCGGCGGCGACCCGGTCGTGCAGGCCGCCGTCGCCGGCCTGCAGGGTGCCGCCGCCGAGCACCACCTCGACGTCGCTGCGGGTCAGCCGCAGCCGGCGGATCAGCGCGGTCGCCATGACCGCGACCTCGTCCGCGAACGCGTCGACCAGGCCGGTGGCGACCGCGTCGCCGTCCGCCGCGGCGGCGAACAGCACCGGCGCCAGCACGTGCAGCCCGTCGTACCGGACCGCGCCGGTGTGCACCGCGACCGCGACGTCCGCCGGCCGCCGCAGCCCGAACGCCGCCGGCACCGACCGGGTCAGCACCGTGGCCGGCCCCCGGCCGTCCCGGGCCCGGACCGCCGCACCGAGCGCGGCGATGCCGAGCCCGGTCCCGCCGCCGGAGTCGCCGGTGTAGTCGCCGAGGGCGAGGAAGCCGGCCGTCCGCCCGGACGGGTGCATCCCGACCGCGTTGATGCCGGCGCCGGAGACGACCGCGACGCCCCAGTCCCGGCTCGCCCCGGCCCGCAGCACGGCCAGCGCGTCGTTGCGCACGATCGTGACCTCGGCCTGGCCGGCCCGGGCGAGCTCACGCCGGGCGATCCGGCGCTCGACCGGCAGGTCGACGTTGGCCAGGAAGTACGCGGCGCAGGCGGCTCTGGCCCGCACCCCGGCCGCCCGCCCGGCCCCGGCCACCAGCGCGGTGAGCCCGTCCCGCCAGCCGGCCGGGTCCCCGAGCGGGGAGACGACGCCGGGCCCGCGGATGCGCGCCAGCACCCGGCCGGTCGTCGACGCGACCACCACGTCGGTCTTCGAGTTGCCGCCGTCGACGGCGACGACGTGGTCAGCCATCGCCGGGGAAGAACCGCGGCAGGTGGGCGCGGTTGGCCTCCAGCAGCGCGTCGAGCAGCGGCACGGCGAGGTGCCACTGCCGCACCAGCGGGTTGGCCACCAACGCCCGCAGCGCGGTCGCCCGCGACCCGGTCCGGGCCGCCTCGATGGCCAGCACCTCGTACGCGGTCACGGCCTGCACCAGGCCGAGCATCTCCGGGGCGAGCGGGGCCACCGGGACCGGGTGCGGCCCGCCGGTGTCGACCAGCGCCGGCACCTCGACGACCGCCTCGTCGGGCAGCCCGGCGATCGTGCCGTCGTTGCGGACGTCCACGTAGTGGCGCGCGCCGTCCCCGGTCAGCAGCGAGGTCACCAGCGCCGCGGCCGCCTCGCTGTAGTACGCGCCGCCCCGCCGCTCCAGCAGCTCCGGCTTGCGGTCCAGCGTCGGGTCGGCGTACATCTCCAGCAGGGCCCGCTCGATCTCGAGCACCTCCTCGGCCCGCGTGCGTCCGTCGGCCTGCGCCCGCACGGCCTCGTCGGTGCAGTAGAAGTAGTGCAGGTAGTAGGACGGGATCGCGCGCAGCGTCCGCAGCAGGTCGGCCGGCAGGCCGGAGTCCAGCTCGGCCAGCCTCGGCGAGTCGAGCAGCTCGGGCAGCCGGTCGACGCCGTCGACGCAGACCGCCCGGATCCAGGTGAGGTGGTTGAGGCCGGCGTGGTCGAGCCGGACCCGGTCCGGCGTCACCCCGAAGACGCCGGCCAGCCGGCGCTGGAACCCGATCGCCGAGTTGCACAGCCCGACCGCGCGGTGCCCGGCGTCTAGCAGGGCCCGGGTGACGATGCCGACCGGGTTGGTGAAGTCGACGATCCACGCCCGCGGGCCGGCCAGCTCCGCGACCGTGTCGGCGATCCCGAGCACGACGGGCACGGTCCGCAGCGCCTTGGCGAAGCCGCCCGGACCGGTCGTCTCCTGCCCGAGCAGCCCGAACCGGCCGGGCAGCGTCTCGTCCACCAGCCGGGCCCGCTGACCGCCGACCCGCAGCTGGACGAGCACGGCCGCGGCACCGTCCACTGCGGACTCCAGCGAGGTCGTGGTGGCCAGCCGGCCGGGGAAGTCCTGCCTCGCCGTGATCCGCCGGGCCAGCCCGCCGACGACGTCGAGCCGGTCGGCGGAGACGTCCTGCAGCACCAGCTCGTCGACCGCGAGCACGCCGGCCCGGCGGGCGAACCCCTCGATCAGCTCGGGCGTGTACGTGCTGCCGCCGCCGACCACCGCGATCTTCACCGGCCCACCGCCGCCCGCGCGGCCACGTGGCAGGCGGCGCTGTGCCCGGGCGCCAGCTCCCGTGGCAGCGGCGTGACCCGGGTGCACTCGTCGATCGCCAGCGGGCAGCGGCCGCGGAACCGGCAGCCCTCGCCCGGGTCGACGACCAGCGGCGGCTCGCTCACCTCGGCCGCCGGCACCGCCAGCGGCGCCCGCGGGTCCGGCACCGCCGACAGCAGCAGCTGCGTGTACGGGTGTTTCGGGTCGGCCAGCACGCTCTCGGTCGGGCCGGACTCGACGATGTGCCCGGCGTACATGACCAGCAGCCGGTCGGAGACGTACCGGGCGCTGGCGATGTCGTGGGTGATGTAGAGGAACGAGACGCCCTCCCGCTCCCGCAGCGCGGCCATCAGGTTGAGCAGGCCGATCCGGATCGAGACGTCCAGCATGGACACCGGCTCGTCGGCCAGGATCAGCTTCGGCCGGTACGCCAGCGCCTGGGCGAAGCCGATCCGCTGCCGCTGGCCGCCGGACAGCTCGTACGGGTAGCGGTCGAGCACGTCGGCGGGCGGGGTGAGCCCGACGGCATCGACCACCCGCTCGGCCTCCGCCGCCCGCTCGGCCCGGCCGAGCTCCGGCCGGTGCAGGGTGAGCCCGCGCAGGATGCCGTGCGAGACGCGGTAGGCCGGGTTGAGCGAGCTGAACGGGTCCTGGAAGACCATCGGCACGTCGCCGCGGTAGGCCAGCGTCTGCCGGCGCGCCCGCATCGAGGACAGCGGGCGGCCCTGGTAGCGGATCTCGCCGCTGGTCGGGCGGTGCACCTTGGCCAGCAGCCGGGCGACCGTGCTCTTGCCGCTGCCGCTCTCGCCGACCAGCGCGACGATCTCGCCGGCCCCGATGGCGAACTCGGCGCCGTCGACCGCGTGCAGGAGCGTGTGCGAGAAGACGCCGCCGACCTTGAAGTGCTTGGTGAGCCCGCGGGCCTCGATCAGCGGCGTGATCACCTGCGCACCTCCTCTTCCTCGCCGGCCGGGCAGTCCCGGCCGCCCGGTCCGGCGCGTGCAGCAGGCACCGGGCCCGCGCCTCCCCCACCTGGTAGAGCTCGGGCGCGACGTGCGGGCAGTCGTCGAACGCGACCGGGCAGCGCGGGTGGAACCGGCAGCCGGCCGGCGGCCGGGC
Source organism: uncultured Actinomycetota bacterium (assembly GCA_963803135.1). GTDB lineage: Bacteria > Actinomycetota > Actinomycetes > Mycobacteriales > CADCTP01 > CADCTP01. The sequence goes on from CAWDLH010000007.1 coordinate 114,783, forward strand.
CAGGTCCGGCGGCGCCCCGGGAATCCCGGTCAGCGGCACCCGCGGGCCGCGCACGGAGGGGAACGCGTCGAGCAGCCCCCGGCTGTACGGGTGGGCCGGGCGGTCGAACACGGTCCGGGTCGGCCCGACCTCCACCACCTGGCCGGCGTACATCACCAGCAGCCGGTCGGAGAAGTGGCTGACCAGCGACATGTCGTGGGTGACGAAGACGACCGCGAACCCCAGCCGCCGCTGCAGGTCCTTGATCTGCACCATCAGCGAGCGCTGGGCGACCACGTCGAGGGCCGAGGTCGGCTCGTCCATGATGACCAGGTCCGGGGTGAACAGCAGCGCCATCGCGATCATCGCCCGCTGCCGCATCCCGCCGGAGAGCTGGTGCGGGTAGCTGCGCAGGTGGATCGGGTCGATGCCGACCAGCCGGAGCACCTCGACCGAGCGCTCGGTCATCTGCCGCCCCGACATCCGGGCGTGCGCGGCCAGCACGTCCTCGAACTGGGCGCCGATCGACATGACCGGGTTGAGCGCGTTCATCGCGCTCTGCATGACCACCGAGTAGTCCCGCCAGCGCAGCGACTGCAGCTGCCGGTCGGTCATCGTGACCAGGTCGTGGCCGCGGAAGACGACGCTGCCGCCGCGCACCGCCGCCGGCGGGCTGAGCAGCTGGGCGATCGCGAACAGCAGGGTCGACTTGCCGCAGGCCGACTCGCCGACCACGCCGACGAACTCGCCCTCGTGCACGTCGAGGTCGACGCCGTCGACGGCGGCGACGGCGCCGCGGGCGGTGGCGTACTCGACCCGGAGGTCACGGACCTCCAGCACGGGCGCGGCGGGCACGCATCCTCCTCCTCCGCGGCCTCCGCACCGGCCGCAGCGCCGGGTTGCCGATCTCGTCGAAGGCGTAGTTGACCAGGGCGAACGAGACGCCGAGCAGGGCGACGCAGAGGCCCGGCGCGAGCGACCACTGGGGCAGGCCGGTCTGCAGCGCCTGCTGGCTCTGCGCCCAGTAGAGCATCGTGCCCCAGCTGATCGAGTTGGGGTCGCCGAGCCCGAGGAACTGCAGGCCGGCCGCGGTCAGCACCGAGTAGAGCGCGGCGCCGAGGAAGTTGGCGACGATGAGCGAGGTCATCGTCGGCAGCACCTCGTAGAAGATGACGTAGGACCGGCGCTCGCCGCGGACCTTGGCCGACTCGAGGAAGTCCTGGTTGCGCAGCGACAGCGTCTGCGCGCGCAGCTGGTTCGCCCCGTACGACCAGCCGGTCACGACCAGCACGATGATGATGACGGGCAGCGTGCCCTTGCCCGCGTACGTGGCCAGGATGATGATCAGCGGGAACGTCGGCAGGACCAGGAACACGTTGGTCAGCATCGACAGCGCCTCGTCCGAGACCCCGCCGAGGTACGCGGCCGAGACGCCGACCATGACCGACAGCACGGTGGCGAAGAAGCCCGCGACCAGCGCGATCACCAGCGACTGCCGGGTGCCGTAGACCAGCTGGGCGAAGATGTCCTGGCCCAGCGCCGTCGTGCCGAGCAGATGCTCGCGGGAGGAGCCCAGACCCGGCTGGAACTCCAGCGCGTTGGGGTCGTCCACCGAGGTGAACAGCTGCGGCACGGCGGCCAGCACGGCGAAGACGAGGAAGATCGCCAGGCCCACCATCGCCTTGCGGCTGCCGCGGACCGCGGCCCACAGCCCGCCGCCCCGGCGCCGGACCGGCGCCTCGGCCGGTGTGCTCGAGTCGACCAGCAGCGCGGTCATCGGCCGCTCCGGTCCCGCTCCCGCGACCGCGGGTCGAGGAAGGCGATCGCGATGTCACAGGCCAGCACCGCGACCAGCACTGCGACGGTGAACAGCATGAACAGCGCCTGCATGAGCGGGTAGTCGGTGTTCTGCACGGCGTTGTAGAGCAGGTAGCCGAGGCCGGGGTAGTTGAAGACGTACTCGACCAGGATCGACCCGGCGATCACGAAGCCGAGCGACATGGCGAACCCGGACAGGTTGGGCAGCATCGCGTTGCGCGCCGCGTACGCGGTCATGATCCGCCGGTTGGACAGGCCCTTCGCCCGGGCCATCCGGACATAGTCCTCGGCCAGCGTGGTGATCATGTTGTTCCGCATGGTCAGGATCCAGCCGCCGATCGAGGTGATGAGGATCGTGGCCGCCGGCAGGAGCGCATGCGAGAGCACGCTGACCACGAAGGCCGGCGTGACCGCCGGCTGCAGCCCGCTGTCGTAGTTGAAGTCGCTCGGCAGCAGCCCGCCGGTCCATACCGAGAAGACCAGGATCAGCAGCAGCCCGACCCAGAAGTACGGCAGGGCCGAGGTGACCACGAACGCCGGCGGCAGCAGCGAGTCGAGCCGGCCGCCGCGCCGCCAGCCGGCGACCATGCCGATCAGCGAGCCGAGCAGGAACGCCAGCACGGTGGTGACCCCGACCAGCCCGAGCGTCCAGGGCAGCGCCTGCCGGACGATCCGGGTCACCGGCTCGCCCAGCGTGGCCCCGATGGAGATGCCCCACTGCCCGGTCACCATGTTCTTCAGGTAGTCGACGTACTGCACGAGCGCGTTCTCGTCCGGCTTGAACCCGTACGAGGTGAGCATCTGCTCCAGCGCGGCCGGGGAGAGCCGGTTGTGGGTGCGGTCCCGCAGCGCCTGCAGCGGGCTGCCCGGCATGAACCTCGGGATGAAGAAGTTCAGCGTGAGCGCCGCCCAGAGCGTGAGCAGGAAGAACCCCAGCCGCCGCAGCAGGTACCGCACCGGGCCGCCTAGTTCTGCGCGGACTTCGAGTAGACGTGCAGCAGCAGCTGCTCGACGTCCGGCACGTTGAACGCGGCCGGCTGCGCGTACGGGTCGGCCTCGGTCGGCCAGCCCGCGAGGTCCTCGGTGTTGTACTGGAACCAGTCGACCGACTCCGTGGTCGGGATGATCGGGATGTCCCGCAGCATCGCGGCGCCGACCTTCTTGACGATGTCGACCTGACCGGCCTCGTCGGCCGTCGGGTACTGGTCGAACAGCGCGTCGACGTCCTTGTTGAGGTAGCGCTCGTAGTTGGTGCTGGCCGGCTTGCCGATCGGCGCCGAGTTCTTCGAGTAGAGCATCTGCCGCAGCTCGTAGTACGGCGTGGGACCGCCGGGCTGGCCGTAGTAGGCGAGGTCGAAGTTGCCGTTGTAGAGCCGGTCGTCGAATGTCTGCTGGGCCAGGTCGGACACGGTCAGGTCGATGCCGACGGGCTTGAGCTGCTGCTTGACCACGGCCAGCGAGGCGTCCCAGTCGGTGTAGCCGGTGATCGTGATGATCGTGAGCTTGAGCGGGGCGGCCTCCGAGTAGCCGAGCCCGGCCAGCAGGCTCCTGGCCTTCTCCGGGTCGGGCTTGGCGTAGCCGGCCGCCGCCACCGCGGCCTGGTCGTAGTACTTCTGGAAGGTCGGCACCACGATGCCGGTCTGGTTGGCCGCCGGCTGCTGGCCGCCCTCACCGATGAGCGCGATCCGCTGCCGGTCGATGGCCAGCGAGATCGCCTGCCGCACCTCGAGCTTGCTCGTCGCGGCGCGGGACGGGTCGAGGTTGGGCACGATCTCGACGTTGGTCACCGGCGGCGACCAGGTGTGGTTGTCCTTGGACTTGCTCAGGTAGAGCGCCTTGATGTTCGGGATGAACTGGCTGCCCCACTGGGCCTTGCCGCTGGCCAGGTCCAGGTTCGCCGGCCCGTTGTCGAGGTACGCCGGGTACTGGATCTTCGCCAGGTAGGGCTTGCCGGCCTGCCAGTAGTCCGGGTTCGCCACGTACTGGATGTTGTTCGCGCTGCACGGGTCCACCTTGTACGGGCCGGTGCCGACCGGCGCCCGGTCGTCCCAGGTGTCCGGGTGCTCCGCGGCCGGGCCGATGGAGAAGACGTGCTTGGGCACGATGCCGACCTGGTTGGCGAAGTTGAAGAAGTACGGCTCCGCGGGCTGGCCGAAGGTCATCGTCACCTTGTCGCCGGCGGCGGTGACGCTGCGCAGCCCGGCTCCGGTCCACAGCGCGTAGAGGTCGGTCGCCGGCACCCGCTTCATCAGGTCGAAGGTGTAGGCGACGTCCTCGGCGGTGAACGGCTGGCCGTCGTTCCACTTCACGTTCGGGCGGATCGTGAAGACGACGGAGGTCTTGGCCGCGTTCCACTGGTAGGAGGACGCCAGCATCGGCGTCTCCTTCTGGTCCTGCAGCAGGTTGACGTACACCAGCGGCTCGTAGACGAAACCGAGCGCGACCGTGTTGACCGCCGGGTTGAACGGGTTGAACTGGCAGGTCCAGGTCTGGCCCTGCACGTTGGCGATCGTGACCGAGCCGCCCTGCTTGTGCGCGGCCTTGTCGGTGCTGCTGCCCTCCCGGGCGCTCGCGCCGGTGCCGTTGTCGGTGGACGAGTTCGTCGTCGACCCGCTGCAGGCGGCCGCCAGCAGGGTGATCGACAGGGCGACGGCGGCGGCGATCGTGCTGCGCGTGGTCTTCATCGACGGCCCCTCGCTTCGTGGACGTCTGATTGTTAGGAAACTAGACTTTCGTTCAACGGGCGGCAAGAGGCCGGCGCCGAGCGGCCGGCGCTCCGGTGGGGAGGACCTGTGGCGGTGGGGCCGACGGGGGCACGGCAGCAGCTGATCCGCTCCCTCAACGAGCAGCTGCTGCTCGACTACATCCGCCGGGCCGGCAAGATCTCCCGGCCCGACCTGGCCCGGCTGACCCGGCTGTCCAAGCCGACCGTCTCGCTGGCGTTGGCCAACCTGGAGCGGGCCGGGCTGATCCGCACGTCCGGGCTGAAGACCGGCGCGCCAGGGCGGAACGCGCTGCTCTACGAGGTGCGGCCGGAGACCGGCTTCGTGCTCGCCCTGGACGCCGGCAGCGAGTTCCTCCGCGGGGCGGTCAGCGACCTGTCCGGGGCGGTGCGGGCCCACTCGACGGTGCGGGCCGCCGCGACCACCGGGCACGAGCGGGTGGCCGAGCTGAGCCGGCTGGCCAAGGGCCTGTGCGCCGACGCGGAGATCGACCTCGCCGACGTCACCCAGACCGTGCTCGGCAGCCCGGGCGTGCACGACCCCACCCGGGACGCGCTCCGGATGGCCGGCGCGCTGCCGCGATGGGACGAGCCGTCGGTGCTGGCCGAGCTGCGGGCGGTGTTCGGGCCGGCGCTGCGGCTGGAGAACGACGTGAACGCGGCCGCGCTGGCCGAGCAGGCGCACGGGCACGGCCGCGGCGTCTCCGACTTCGCGTTCGTCTCCGTCGGCACCGGCGTCGGCCTCGGCCTGGTCATCGGCGGCCGGCTGCACCGCGGGGCGCACGGCGCGGCCGGCGAGATCGGTTTCCTGCCGCTGCCCAGCGGCCATCCCGGCGACGCCAGGGACGCCCGCCGGCGCGGTGCGTTGGAGGCGGCCGCGTCCGCCGCCGGCATCGTCCGGGCCGCCCGGCGGGCCGGCCTGCGCGGTCGGATGACGGCGCGGTCGGTGTTCGAGGCCGCGGAGCGCGGCGACCGGCGGGCCGCCGCGGTGGTCGCGACCGAGGCCCAGCTGATCGCCAGGGCGCTGTCCGCGGTGGTCGCGGTGGCCGACCCGGAGCTGATCGTGCTCGGCGGCGGCGTCGGCCGGGCCGACGGCTTCCTCGCCGCGGTCGCCCGCGAGGTGCGGCGGATGGCCCCGGTCCTGCCGGAGCTGCGGGTCAGCGCGCTCGGCACGGACGCCGTCGTCGACGGCTGCCTGGCCGCCGGCCTGGATCGCGCCTGGCAGATCATGACCGCCCGGCTGGCGGCTCCGGCCTAGCCGGCCGGCCGCCCGGCAGATCATGACCGCCCGGTGCGCCGCTCCGGCCCTCAGCCGGCCAGCACGCGCTCCAGGGTCCGCCGGCCCATCCGGCTCATCGACGGGTTGCTGTCCACGTAGTACCAGACCGCGCCCATCGCCTGCACGAACGCCCAGGCCCGGCCGCGCTCCCACTCCGGCCCGGCCGGGCCGAGCTCGTCCCGCAGGGCCAGCCGCGGGCCGGGCTGGAGCAGATGCCAGGCCCCGACCAGGTCCAGCGCGGGATCGGCCGGACCGAGCCCGCCGACGTCGAGGACACCGGCCAGCCGCCCGGCGGAGACGAGCACGTTGCCGGGGATGAGGTCGCCGTGGTTCATCACGTCGGCGGCCGGCCCCCTCGGCAGCTCCCGCATCCGCGCCCACACCCGGCGCAGCCGGGGCACGTCCAGCAGCCGCTCGCTGCGCTCGAAGCAGGTCTCCAGCCAGGCGTCGTGCGCGCGCAGGTCGCCGCCCCGGCCGGTGCCGGCGAACACCCGCCCGCGCGTGTCGATCGCCCGTACGCCCCGGATGAACTCGGCCAGGTCGTGCGCGAACGCGACCGAGTCGCCCGGGTCCTGGTCGGTCGCGACGGTGCCCGGCAGCCAGGTCTGCACCGACCACGGCAGCGGGTAGCCGGCGCCCGGCTCGCCCACGGCGACCGGCTCGGGGGTGCGGAACCGGGTGCGACCGGCGAGCTCCCGGGCCGCGGCCGCCTCGGCCGCCAGCCACGCCCGGGCCGCGCCGGCCTCCCGCGGGACGAGCGGGAACCGGGCGGCCAGCCGGTCGCCGACCCGGAAGATCGCGTTGACCGTGCCGTGCGCGGCGACCCTGGTGATCGGCCGGTCCCGCCAGGCCGGGAACTGCGCGTCGACCAGCGCGCGGACGGTCGCCACCGGGACGGTCAGCTGATCGGGGTGCACGGCTAGCCAGCACCCCCGGGCACTGTCCCGCCGGGCACTGTCCCGCCCGGCACTGTCCCGCCCGGCACCGGCAGCGACCGCGGCGGCACGGGGGTGGACACCACGACCGAGCTGACCGTCTGCCCGTACAGCAGGAACCGGTCGAGCACGTCCTCCAGGTCCTGGATCCGGGCCACGTGCACCTTGACCAGGAAGCAGTCCTCACCGGTGATCCGGTGGCACTCGCTGACCTGGGCGGTCTCCCGGGCCAGCGCCGCGATCTTGTCCAGCTGACCGGCGGTGGGCCGGATCCGGGCGAACGCGGTGACGGGCAGGCCGAGCGCGGCCGGGTCGACGTCCATCCGGAACCCGGTGATGACCCCGGCCCGCTGCAGCCGCTGCACCCGCTCGGTGACCGCCGGCGCCGACATGCCGACCCGGCGGCCCAGCGCCGACATGGTGATCCGCGGGTCGTCGTGCAGCTCCCGCAGCAGCCGGCAGTTGACCGCGTCCAGCAGCTCGGACCGGCTCTGAAGCTCACCCATCGGTCTCACCTGCACATCCTCGGCAAACGGACCGCCCGGCCGTGGATCGGCCATGGCCCTGCACCGGTTCGCCTTGGACGATAGGCCAGGTGTCCGTACCGACCGGTCGGGTTGCCGGCACCGTCGCGGCGCTGCCGCCGAGCTCGTTCTTCCTCACCAGCGCGGTCTTCCACTACCTCGGCCCGGCGCTGGCGGTGCTGCTGTTCGCCCACGTCGGCGTGCTCGGCGTGGCCTGGCTGCGGATCGCCGCCGCGGCCGTCGTGTTCGCGCTCTGGCGCCGGCCCTGGCGGGTGCTGCGCCGGGCCACGCCGGCCCAGCGGCGCGTGCTGGTCGCCCTCGGCGCCGTGCTCGCCGCCATGAACTCGCTGTTCTACCTGGCCGTCGACCGGCTGCCGCTGGCCACCGTCGGCGCGGTCGAGTTCCTCGGCACGATCGTGCTGGCCGCGGCCGGCGCCCGCACCCGGCGCAACCTGCTCGCGCTGGCGCTCGCCGTCGGCGGCGTCGCCGTGCTCACCGACGTCCACCTCGCCGGCGAGCCGCTCGGCTTCGCCTTCGCGTTCGCCAACTGCGCCGGCTTCGTGCTCTACGTCGTCCTCGGCCACCGCGTCGCCAGCAGCGGCGCCGGCCCGCTCGGCGGGATCGACCAGCTCGGCGCGGCGATGCTGGTGGCCGCGGCCGTCGCCACCCCGGTCGGCGTGCACCAGGCGGCCGCGGCGTTCGGTCACCCGCTCTGGCTCGCCTGGGGCGTCGGCGTCGGCCTCTGCTCGTCGGTGATCCCGTACGTGACCGACCAGCTGGCGATGGCCAGGCTCCCCCGGGCCACGTTCGCGCTGATGCTGGCGCTGCTGCCGGCGACCGCGACCGCGATCGGCCTGCTCGTGCTGGCCCAGGTCCCGACCGGGCGGGACCTGCTCGGCATCGCGCTGGTGGTCGCCGGCATCGCCGCGCACCAGGCGGCGAGCCCGACCGCGCACCGGGACGCGCGCGAGGCCGCGCACCCGGCCGCGCAGCCGGCCGCGCACCCGGCCGCGGCACGGCCGGCACGGGCGGCATCGGGGCGTGCATCGGGGCGTGCATCGGGGCGTGCATCGGGGCGTCGCCGAGCCGGCCGTCAGTCGTGGCCGAGCACCGGATGCGGCCGGTACGGCGCCTCCAGCCGGGCGACCTCGTCCTGGTCCAGCGTGACGGCGAGCGCGGCGACCGCGTCGCTGACGTGGGCGATCTTCGTCGCGCCGACGATCGGCGCGGTCACCCCCGGCCGGCTCGCCAGCCAGGCCAGCGCGACCTGCGCCGGCGGCACCCCGCGACCGGCGGCGACGTCCACCAGCGCGTCCACGACGTCGAAGTCGCCCTCGCCGTACGTCGCGTCGGCCAGCGGGTCGGACCGGCCGCGGACGGTCGCGGTGCGGTCGGCACGGCTGCGGCTGCCGGTGAGCAGCCCGCGGGCGAGCGGGCTGAACGGCAGGACGCCGACCCCGGTCTCCCGGCAGTACGGCAGCATCTCCCGCTCCTCCTCGCGGTACGCGAGGTTGTAGTGGTTCTGCATCGACACGAACGGTGTCCAGCCCGACGCCCGGGCCCGCTCCTGGGCCTGCGCGAACTGCCAGGCGTACATGGCCGAGGCGCCGAGGTAGCGGGCCTTGCCGGCGCGGACCACGTCGTCGAGGGCCTGCATGGTCTCCTCGATCGGCGTCTGCGGGTCGTACCGATGGATCTGGTAGAGGTCGATGTGGTCGACGCCGAGCCGGCGCAACGAGCCGTCGACGGCGCTGAGCACGTGCTTGCGGGACAGGCCGCCGGCGTTGGTCACGCCCTCGCGCAGCGGGAAGTAGACCTTGGTCGCGAGCACGTAGTCGTCCCGGTGCCCGAACAGCCGGCGCAGCAGGGTGCCGGTCGCCTCCTCGCTGGCGCCCGAGTCGTACATGTCGGCGGTGTCGAACAGCGTGATGCCGGCCTCGACCGCGTGCCGGACCAGCGGCTCGGCCTGCTCGGCGGTCAGGTGCCAGGCCCGGCGGCTGGTGTCGCCGATGCTCATCATGCCGAGGCCGATCCGGGACACGACCAGGCCGGTGCGGCCGAGCCGGCCGTACTGCATGTCGCTCACCGGGCCACCTCCGCCGTGACGAACACCGGCGTGCCGTCGGCGTCCAGGCTCACCGTGCCGTCCGCGCACCGGGCCGGCCGGACCGCGCCGAGCACGTCGACCGCGCTCGCGCGCTCGGCCGCCCACGGCAGCCGCACCGGCCGCGGCGGCGGCCCCTCGGCGAGCACGTCCCCGCGGGCCCAGACCGCGAGCCGGTCCGGGCCGCAGCCGCGGTGAACGCGGAATGCGTACAGCTCGGGGTCGCCGGCGTCGATCCGGTCGACCCGGTCGGCTCCCCGCAGCACGCCGGCCAGCCGCCGGTGCGCCGCGCCCTCCGGCCGGACCAGCGCGATCCGGCCGTCGGCGAAGTCCATCAGCGCCAGCCGGCCGAACATCAGGTCCATGACGTTGTACGGGTCGGCGTAGTCGGGCACCTCCGGCGCCAGGCTCCAGCAGACCAGCGTGTCGACGCCCCCGGCGAGCGCGAGCAGCACCCGCTGGGCCAGCTGCCGGCCGGCGATCCGGTCCCGCAGCTCCTGCGTCGGCGCGGGCTCGTCGGCCAGGAACAGCCGCAGCTCGGGCGGCAGCTCGTCGCGGCGGGCGTAGAGGTCGCGCAGCGCCCGCCGGTCCGGGCTCTCCGCGGCGACCTGCGCGGCCAGCTCGCCGGTGCTCATCCGCACCGGGCCGCCGTCGGACGCCGCGAACGCGGCCGCCATCGAGCGCTCGAGCTCGGCCGTCGCGGCCGGGAAGTCGAACAGCGTCGGGCCGTTGTGCTCGCCGGCGACCAGCGGTCGCTCGTACCCGTGCGCGCGCATGAACCCGCGCGCGGTGGCCAGGTGCTCGGGCACCCGGTGCGGGTCGTCGTAGAGGTGCACGCTGAACAGGTCGAACGCGTCCCGGCCGGACCGGGCCAGCTCGTCGAAGAACGCCCGCTGCGGGCTGCCGGGCGGGCTGGCCAGCACGTCGTACCCGCAGCCGCCGAGGACGACCTGCGCCGACGGGTCGGCGGCGCGCACGGCCCGGGCGAACAGCCCGAGCTGGTGCACGTACTCGCCGGCGGTGCCGGACCAGAGCAGGCCGGTGTTGCTCGGCTCGTTGTTGCACTGCCAGTGCCGGACCCGGCCGGCGCAGCGGCGGACCAGCGCGCGCGACGAACCGCTCGTACGCGCCGTCGTCGAGGGCCGGCGACGGCGGCTGGAAGTCGGTGGGCACCCGGGTGCCCCAGCGCGAGCTGGAGCAGACCGTCAGCCAGGCCGGCGTGCCGTCGAGCTGGTCGAGCAGCGCGTCGACCGCGGTCCAGTCGTACCGGCCCGGGGTCGGCTCGACCTGGGCCCAGTAGACGTACGCGCGCACGAGCGTGGCGCCGAGCGAGCGGGCCTGCGGCACGAAGGTGTCCGGCGGCCCGAACACCCCGTAGCTGACCCCGCGGACGACGCCGAGGGTGATCTCCATCGGAACTCCTGGTTTATCTTCTAAACTTGGCTTTAGCTCATACACTAGTCCCGTGGTCAAGCCCGACTTCCCGCTCGTCTGGCTCTCGCCCGAGCCCCAGGACGGTCGCCGGCTCACCCGGGCCGCGGTCGTGCGGGCCGCCGTCGCGGTCGCCGACGAGGCCGGAGCCGGCGGTCTGACGATGTCCGCGGTCGCCGGCCGGCTCGGCGAGTACAGCGCGATGGCGCTCTACCGGTACGTGGACAGCAAGGACGGGCTGGTCGACCTCATGCTCGACCACGTGGTCGCCGAGGTCCCGCTGCCCGACCCGGGCGCCGGCGACTGGCGGGCCCAGGTGCGCCGGGTCGCCCTGGACAGCTGGGCGATGGCTCGCCGGCACGTCTGGTACGCGCAACTGGTGCACACGCGCCCGCCGCTGGGCCCGAACCTGCTGCGCCGCACCGAGGCGCTGCTCGGCACGCTCACCGCGACCGGCCTCGACCTGGCCGAGGCGCTGAGCTACGTGCAGATGCTCGACCGGCACGTGTACGCGGCGGCGCTGGCCGACGCCGAGGAGCGGGCCATGCTGCGCACCTACGGCGTCGACGGCGACGCCGCCTTCGCCGCCGCGGTACGGGACCTGCGCCAGGCGGTGGCGGCGACGCACCCGCTGCTGGGCCGGTGGATGGCCGCGCCGGCCGGGCCGACGGCCGAGCAGCAGCTCAGCCGCGGGCTGGACTTCCTGCTCGACGGGATTGCCGGCCGGATCGCCGCGCGCTAGTTCGTCCCCGGTCCGGGACGGCAGACTGGGCGGATGAACGACGTGCCGGCGAGCTCGGTCGACCCGTTCGACGAGGCGGTGCTGGCCGACCCGTACCCGATGCACCGGCAGCTGCGCGAGCTGGGGCCGGTGGTCCGGCTCCCGGCGTACGGGATCTGGGCGATGGCCCGGTACGAGCACGTGCAGGCGGCGCTGGTCGACCACGACACGTTCTGCTCGTCGGCCGGCGTCGGGCTGAGCGACTTCCGGAAGGAGCCGCCGTGGCGGCCGCCGAGCCTGCTGCTCGAGGCCGACCCGCCGGCGCACACCCGGGCCCGCCGGCCGGTCACCCGGGCGATGTCGCCGGGGACCGTGCGCCGCCACGCCGATCCGCTCGCGGCCGAGGCCGCGGCGCTGTTCGACCGGCTCGCCGGACGGGACCGGATCGACGGCATCGGCGACGTCGCGATTCCGTACCCGCTGACGGTCTTCCCGGACATCGTGGGCATGCCGGCAGAGGGGCGGGAGCATCTGCTGCCGTACGGCGATCTGGTGTTCAACGGGTTCGGCCCGCGCAACCGGCTGTTCACCGAGGCGGTGGCCGGCGCCGCACCGGTGCAGGAGTGGGTCGCGAACGCCTGCCGGGCCGAGCACCTCGCGCCCGGCGGGATGGGCGCGCAGCTGCACGCGTACGCGGCCGAGGACGGGTTCGAGCCCGACCAGTCGGCGCTGCTCATGCGCTCGCTGCTGTCAGCCGGGCTCGACACGACCGTGCACGCGATCGGCAACGCGTTGTGGTGCCTGGCGGCGAACCCCGACCAGTACGCGCTGCTGCGCGCGGATCCGTCCCGGGCCGGAGCCGCGTTCGAGGAGGCGCTGCGGTACGAGTCCGCGGTGCAGACGTTCTTCCGCACCACCACCCGCCCGGTCGTGGTCGGCGGCGTGCAGATCCCGGCCGGCGAGAAGGTGCTGCTGTTCCTCGGCGCGGCCAACCGGGACCCTCGCCGCTGGGCCGACCCGGACCGGTTCGACATCACCCGCAAGGCCAGCGGTCACGTCGCCTTCGGAGCCGGGATCCACGCCTGCGTCGGCGGGGCGCTGGCCCGGGCCGAGGGCACTGCCGTGCTGGCCGAGCTGGCCCGCCGCTACCCGACCGTCAGCCTGTCGGCTCCGCCCGAGCCGCAGCTGAACAACACCCTGCGAGCCCTGCGCAGCCTCCCGCTCGCGGTCACGCCGTAGCCGGCCGGCGGCCCGGCGGCCGGGGCGGCAGCTCGCCGGTGTCAGTGGGAGTCGCGGCTCACCGCCGAGCCGCTGGAGCCGAGGAGGAAGTCGAGGTCGGCGCCGGTGTCGGCCTGGCCGACGTGGTCGACGTACAGCCGCTCCCAGCCCCGGGCCGGCGACGCGAAGCCGGCCAGCGTGGCCTCGGTCGGCGTCCGCCGGGCCAGCTCCGCGGCCGGCACCTCGACGTCGATCCGGCGAGCGGCCACGTCGAGCAGGACCACGTCCCCGGTGCGGACGACCGCCAGGGGTCCGCCGGCCGCGGCCTCGGGAGCGACGTGCAGCACCACGGTCCCGTACGCGGTGCCGCTCATCCGCCCGTCGCAGACGCGCACCATGTCCCGCACACCCTGCTCCAGCAGCTTCGTCGGCAGCGGCATGTTGGAGACCTCCGGCATGCCCGGGTAGCCCCTCGGCCCGCAGCCGCGCAGCACCAGCACGGAGTCCGCGTCGACGTCGAGGGCCGGGTCGTCGATCCGGGCGTGGAAGTCCTCGATCGAGTCGAACACCACCGCCCGGCCGCGGTGGCGGAGCAGGTGCGGCGAGGCCGCGGCCGGCTTGATCAGCGCGCCGTCCGGGGCCAGGTTGCCGCGCAGCACGGCGATGCCGCCCTCGGCCACCAGCGGCGCCGACCGCGGCCGGATGACCTCGGCGTCCCAGATCGGCGCGTCGCCGAGATGGTCCACCAGCGGCCGGCCGGTCACCGTGACCGCGCTCGGGTCGAGCAGGTCGCGCACCTCCCGGAGCACCGCCGACAGCCCGCCGGCCCGGTGCAGGTCCTCCATGAGGAACCGGCCGGCCGGCTGCAGGTCGACCAGCAGCGGCACCCGCGAGCCGATCCGGTCGAAGTCGTCCAGCGTGAGGTCGATGCCGAGCCGGCCGGCGATCGCCAGCAGGTGCACGACCGCGTTGGTCGACCCGCCGATCGCGGCCAGCGCCACGATCGCGTTGTGGAACGACGCCCGGGTCAGGATGTCGCTGGGCCGGCGGCCGGTCGCGACCAGCTCGACGGCCAGCCGTCCGGTCTCGTGCGCGGCCGCCAGCAGCCGGCTGTCCGGCGCGGGCGTGCCGGCGACCCCGGGCACGACGGTGCCGAGCGCCTCGGCCAGCAGCGCCATCGTCGAGGCGGTGCCCATCGTGTTGCAGTGCCCGCGGCTGCGGATCATCGACGACTCGGACCGGGCGAACTGGTCCGCCGTCAGCGTGCCGGCCCGCACCTCCTCCGACAGCCGCCAGACGTCGGTGCCGCAGCCGAGCGGCACGCCCCGGAACGTGCCGGTCAGCATCGGGCCGCCGGGCACGACCACCGCCGGCAGGTCGACCGAGGCGGCGGCCATGAGCAGCGCCGGGATCGTCTTGTCGCAGCCGCCGAGCAGCACCACGCCGTCGATCGGGTTGGCCCGCAGCATCTCCTCGGTGGCCATCGCGGCCATGTTGCGCCACAGCATCGCGGTCGGCCGGACCTGCGTCTCGCCCAGCGACACGACCGGCAGGTTCAGCGGGACGCCGCCGGCCTCGAGCACGCCGTCGCGCACCGAGGCGGCCACCTCGGTCAGGTGCGCGTTGCACGGCGTGAGGTCCGAGGCGGTGTTGGCGATCGCGATCTGCGGCCGCCCGAACGCGTCGCCCGGCAGGCCGCGGCGCATCCAGGCCCGATGGATGTAGGCGTTGCGATCCTCGCCGGCGTACCACTGCGCGCTGCGGAGCTCCACGGCCACCGTCCCTTCCCGTCGTCCCCAGGGATGGTCTACTCCGGCTGTCCGTGCCACCGACACCCGGAGCCGCCCGATGCGCATCCGCGCGTACGTCCTGACCGGGCCGCGGCGCGGCACGGTGCAGGAGGTGCCGGCCCCGGTCGCCGGCCCCGGCGAGGCGGTCGTCGATGTCGAGCGGGTCGGGGTCTGCGGCACGGACGTCGAGTTCTTCACCGGCGAGATGGCCTACCTGCACCAGGGGCACGCCGGGTATCCGATGCGGCTGGGGCACGAGTGGGCCGGCACGGTGTCCGCGGTCGGTGCCGGGGCGGACCCGGGCTGGGTCGGCCGGCGGGTCACCGGCGACACGATGCTCGGCGACGGCACCTGCCGCCGCTGCCGCCGCGGGCACCAGCACGTCTGCGCGCACCGCCAGGAGGTCGGCATCCGCGGCGGCCGGCCGGGCGCGCTGGCCGAGCAGCTCGCGGTGCCCGCCGGCTCGCTGCACCCGCTGCCGGGCGGCGTGGACGCGGTGCTCGGCGCGCTGGTCGAGCCCGGCGGCAACGCGCTGCGCTGCGTCCGGGCGGCCCGGCTGCGGGCGGGCGACCGGGCGCTCGTCCTCGGGCCGGGCACGATCGGGCTGCTGGTCGCGCTGTTCGCGCGGGCGGCCGGCGCCGAGGTGCACCTGCTCGACCGCCCGGACCGGTCGGCGGACTTCGCCCGCTCGCTCGGGTTCGAGCACGCGTGGACCGAGGACACGCTGCCGGACCTGCCGTTCGACGCGGTGGTCGACGCGTCGACCGCGGCGGACCTGCCGGCCCGCGCGCTGGAGCTGGTCGAGCCGGCCGGCCGGGTCGTCTACATCGGACTGTCGGGGCGGCCGAGCCGGATCGACACCCGCGCCCTGGTGCTCAACGACGTGACCGCGGTGGGGATCCTGTCCGCGTCACCGGGCCTGGACGACACCATCGCCGCCTACGCGTCCGGCGCCGTCGACCCACGCCCGCTCGTGGCCGCGACCGTCGGGCTCGACGAGGTCGGCGCCGTGCTGGCCGGGTGGCGCCCCGCCGCGGCCGGCCCCGGGCCGAAGGTCCACATCGACCCGCGGGCGAGCTGACCGCGCGCACCCCCGCCATGGCCAGCGTGCGGCCGGTGCGGCGGACGGTGGGGTGCCGCGGCCGCGCCGGCGGTGGGTTTGGCAGACTCGGCCGCGCGACGGGAGGAGGCGGTCCGGTCCGGTGACGCAGGTGATCGTGCTCAACGGCGGGTCGAGCTCGGGCAAGACCGGGATCGTCCGGTGCCTCAAGGCGATCCTCCCCACGCCGTGGATCAGCCTCGGCGTCGACGACCTCGTCGACGCGCTGCCGCCGTCGCTGCTCGACGCCGGCGGCGGCATCGCGTTCGGGCCGCAGGGCGAGGTCGCCGTGGGCGACGGCTTCCGCGCGGTCGAGGCCGCCTGGATGACCGGCGTCGCCGCCATGGCCAGGGCCGGTGCGCGGATCGTCCTCGACGACGTGTTCCTCGGCGGCGCCGCCTCCCAGCGGCGCGTGCGCGCCCACCTCGAAGGCCTGTCGGTGCTCTGGGTCGGGGTGCGCTGTGACCGCGCCATCGCGGCCGGCCGCGAGCTCGCCCGCGGCGACCGGGCGGTCGGCATGGCGGCCGCGCAAGCGGACATGGTGCACGAAGGCGTCACGTACGACCTCGAGGTCGACACCGGCCACGCCGAGTCGATCGGCTGCGCCCGCGCCATCGCCGCCCGGCTCCTGCCGGCCGGACCGGCCGGCCGATGACCGCTGCCCCCGTCCAGGGGTGGCCGGATCCGCGGCGAGGACCGACGATGACGGTCTGGACGGCGGAGGCGGGGGACCGTCGTCCTCAACGCGTCCGCCGATCACGATCGGCTCCCCGCGGGGGCCGGGAACGGAGAGTCGATGAAGACCAGGGCAGCCGTACTCCGAGCCGTCGGGCAGCCGTTCGAGATCACCGAGCTCGAGCTGGACGAGCCCAAGGCCGGCGAGGTGCTGATCCGGTACACGGCCGCCGGGCTGTGCCACTCCGACGAGCACCTGCGGCACGGCGACATCGTGCCGCGCTTCCCCATCGTCGGCGGCCACGAGGGCGCCGGCGTGATCGAGAAGGTGGGGCCGGGCGTCACCCGGCTGCAGCCCGGTGACCACGTGATCTGCTCGTTCCTGCCGGTCTGCGGGCACTGCCGCTGGTGCTCGACCGGCCGGTCCAACCTGTGCGACATGGGCGCGACGATCCTGGACGGGCAGCTCACCGACGGGACGTACCGGTTCCACGACGAGGCGGGCAACGACTACGGCGGCATGTGCATGCTCGGGACGTTCTCCGAGCGGTCGGTGATCAGCGAGAACTCGGCGGTCAAGGTCGACCCCGACCTGCCGCTGGACAAGGTCGTGCTGATCGGCTGCGGGGTGCCGACCGGCTGGGGCTCGGCCGTGCACGCGGCGGCGACCGAGCCGGGCGACACGATCGTGATCTACGGCATCGGCGGGATCGGCATCAACAGCGTGCAGGGTGCGGCCCTCGCCGGCGCGCGCAACGTGATCGCCGTCGACCCGCTGCCGAACAAGCGGGAGGCGGCGGAGAGCCTGGGCGCCACGCACAGCTGCGAGACCGCCGAGGAGGCCAACCAGCTCGCCTACGAGCTGACCCGGGGCGTCGGCGCGGACAAGGCGATCATCACGGTCGGCGTGGTCGACGCCAAGGTCGTCGCCGACGCGGTGAACGTCATCCGCAAGGGCGGCACGGCCGTCATCACCGGCCTCGCCGACCCGACCAAGCCCAACATCGAGCTGAACAGCTCGATCCTCACGTTGTTCGAGAAGACCGTGAAGGGCAGTCTGTTCGGCTCCGGCGACCCGTTCCACGACATCCCGCGGATGGTCGAGCTCTACCAGTCCGGTGACCTCAAGCTGGACGAGCTGATCACGACGACGTACACGCTCGACCAGGTCAACGACGGCTACGACGACCTGGTCAACGGCAAGAACATCCGCGGCGTGATCGTGTACGACACGGCGCCGCTGGAGGGGACGCCGGCCTGACCGCGACGCCGGCACCGGTGGCCGGGTCCGGGACCGGGCCCGGCCACCGCCGTACGAGGAGACGACCGTGACCGAGGGTCCGCCCGTCATCGGGCTGCGCCGCGAGCGGGAGGTGCTCACCGTGGCGCTGCGGACCAACCGGCACGTCGTCCTGGAGGGCCCGCCCGGCACCGGCAAGTCGACGCTGCTGCGGTCGATCGCGGCCGAGGTCGGCCAGGAGGTCGTCTTCGTCGAGGGCAACGCAGAGCTGACCCCGGCCCGGCTCATCGGCCAGTACGACCCGGCCGCGGTGCTCGCCGAGGGGTACGTGCCGGGCAGCTTCACCGACGGCCCGCTGCTGTCCGCGATGCGCGGCTCCGGCCTGCTCTACCTCGAGGAGCTCAACCGGATCCCGGAGGAGACCCTCAACGTCCTGATCACCGTGCTCACCGAGGGCGAGATCACCGTCCCCCGGTTCGGGCACGTCCGGGCGACCGCGGGGTTCCGGCTCATCGCGGCGATGAACCCGTTCGACGCCGTCGGCACGGCCAGGGTCGCCCAGGCCATCGCCGACCGGATGTGCCGGGTGGTGCTCGGCTACCAGGACGCGGCCGGCGAGCGGGCCATCGTCGCGGTCGTCGCCGGCACTGAGCCGGAGCTGATCGGCCTGGCCGTGCGGCTGGTACGGGCGACCCGGGAGCACCGCGACGTGCGGATGGGCTCGTCCGTACGCGGGGCGATCGACCTGGTGCTGCTGCTCGGCGGGCTGCTGGAGGTGCGCGGCGGTGCGGACCTGACCGCGCCGGTGGCCCGGGAGGCGACCCGGGACGCCGCGCACGCCGCGCTGTCCGGCCGGATCCGGCTGACCGAAGGCATCGACCGTACGCCGGAGTCGGTCATCGACGAGATCCTGGACGCGGTCTGGCCGCCGGGCGCGCCGCCGCCGGAGCAGGAGCACCCGGAGCCGGCCGGCGCGGACGACCCGGGAAAAGCCGAGGGCCCGCCGCCTGCGGGCCCTGACTCCGCCTCAGCCCTGCGCCGGGACCGCCGTACCGGTGGCGGCCGCCGGCAGGTCGGCCGGCGCGAGCTGGCCGCCCGGCACGAGTCGTTCGACGAGGTCAGCCCGCAGGTCGGCGAGCTGGACGAGGACGCGCTGGGCGCGCTGCTGGCGGCCGACCCGGACGCCGCGGCCGCGCTGCTCAGCGACCTCGCGCTGGCCACCGACCGGGACCTGCGGGCGGCCGCGCAGCGCGTCGCGGCGAGGGTGTTCGTGCAGGTCGGCCGTACTGGGCGGACCCCGTCCCGCGGCACCCGGCGGCTGGTCGCGCAGCGCCGCGGCGACGGCGACCTCGACCTGGACCGCACCTTCGACCGGTGGACCGGGACCAGCCCGGTGGCCGCCGAGGACCTGGTCACCCGCGGCTGGACCGGCCACCAGCGCGCGGTCTGCCTGGCCGTGGACAGCTCCGGGTCGATGACCGGGCTCGCGGTGGCGATCGCCGCGGTGGCCGCGGCCGGCGTGGTGCTGCGCCGCGACGACCGGCTGGAGACCGCGGTGCTGGCCTTCGGCCGGGACGTCGACGTGGTGGCCGGCTCGGGACGGCGCCCGGCTGCCGAGGCGGTGGTGCGCCGGCTGCTCGCCCTGCGCGGGCACGGCCTGACCGACGTGGCCGCCGCGCTGCGGGCGGCCCGGGTCGAGCTGCACTCCGCGACGGCCGACCAGCGGGTCGTCGTGCTGCTGTCCGACTGCCTGCACACCACCGGCGACCCGCCGGAGTCGGCGCTGGCCGGCATCGACCGGCTGCACGTGCTGTGCCCGCTGCCCACGCCCGAGGCCGAGGCGGCCGCGCGGGCGCTGGCCGCCCGCGGCGGCGGTGTCGCCCGGATGGTGCGCTCGGTCCGGGACATCGCCCCTGCGCTGACCGACCTGCTCGGCTGACCCGGGTCAGAGCAGCAGCCGCGGCCGCCCGGCCCTGACCACGGCCTCCAGTCACGTGTGCGGCCGCCGCCGGTCAGGTCCGCTGCGGCTGTCGGGGGCGGCTGAGCGACCCGGCGGCCGGCAGGCCGAACAGCCGCCGGCGCAGCCGGTCCAGCAGCGGCGTCGGCAGCAGGCTGAGCACGGCCATCCGGCGGGCGAACTTCCCGGTCCGGTAGAGGTCGCGCGGGCGCGGCGCGGTCAGTGCCCGGACGATCGTCTCCGCCGGCACCTCGGGCGGGCTGCCGTTGCGCTCCCGCCGTACGACCAGGGCGACCATCCGGGTGAACGTGTCCGCGTAGAGGGCGCGGCGGTCGGGATCGGCCTGGGCCAGCGTCGCCTCGGCGTCCCGGGCGACCTTGTCGGCGGCGGCGCTGGCGATACTGGCCGGCTCGACCAGGATGACCCGGATCCCCCACGGTGCCAGCTCCTGTCGCAGCGCGTGCGCGAGCTCGGCCAGCGCCGCCTTGGTCGCGTCGAGCGCGCCGGCGAACGGTGGCCGGAACCGCACGCCGATCGTGCTGATCACGACGATCCGGCCGCGGGCCGCCCGCAGCAGCGGCAGGAAGGTCTGGGTGACCGCGAGCTGGCCGACCACGTTGATCTCCAGCAGGCGCCGGAACGTGTCGAGCGGGAGCAGCTCGGCCGGGGCCGCGACGCCGATCCCGGCGTTGTCGACGAGCCCGTCCAGGCCGGCCGCGCCGACGTGGTCGGCCACCGTGGTCGCGGCCGCCGCGATCTGGACCGGGTCGGTGACGTCGAGGATGACCGGGGTCAGCTCCCAGCCGGCCGCGGCCCCGGCCAGGGCCGCGGCGTCGGCGTCGGTGCGGACCCCGGCGTACACGTGCTGGCCGGCGGCCGCGAGCCGGAGCGCGGTGGCCCGGCCGATGCCGGACGAGGCACCGGTGACGAGCGTATGGGTGCGGGTGCAGGTCACTGTCGTCTCCTGTCAGCAGGTGGACCGGGCGGCCCGGCCGGCGAACCGGTCGGCGACCCAGGCGAGGATCTGCTCGGCGGCGCCGTCGTCGATGCCGGTGACGACGCCGGGGATGGTGTCGTGGCCGAGCCCGGGGACGGTCCGATGGTCCACGACCGAGCCGGTGCGGCACAGCCGGTCGGCGACCCGGTCGGTGATCGCCGTCGGGATGGCCTGGTCCGCCCCGCCCTGCAGCAGCAGCACCGGCCCGCCCACCGGCCGGAAGCCGGTGCTGTTGGCGGCCAGGAACCGGGCGAAGTGCGGCTCGGCGAGATAGCCGGGCCGGACCAGGTCGTCGCCGGTGAGCCCGGCGTAGCGGGCGGAGAGCACGCCGAGGCAGTCCGTGCGGACCGACGGCAGCAGCCGCAGCGCCTCGGCCGACAGCACGTCGCGCAGCCGGATTCGCGGATCGGTGAGCTTCGCCCCGTACGCGATGAGCGGGAGGAAGGCACCCAGCCCCGGCGTCGCCACGATGGATTCGACGCTCGGCCGGAGGTCGGCGGCCGGCGCGGTCACCACGGCGCCGAGGTAGCCGGGGTCGGGCCGGGTGACCTGGCGCTCGGCCACCGCGAGGGCCGCGCCGCCGCCCTGGGAATGGCCCCAGAGCACCCAGCGGGACGACAGCGGCAGGGATCGGGCCGCGCGGACCGCCGCGAGCACGTCGTTCGCCGCCGCGGTCTTGTTCAGGAACTCCGCCCGGCCGCCGGCGCCCAGCCCGGCGTAGTCCGGGGCGACGACCGCCCAGCCGCGGGCGACGAACCGCAGCATCTGGTCGCCGTGGTAGAGATCGCGCATCAGCGAGGGCGCGCAGCCGACGGCGACGCCGCTGGTCCCGTGGGCGTCGGCGACCACCGGCCAGCCGCCCGCCGGGGGCCGTCCCGGCGGCACCAGGACGACCCCGGAGGCGGCGACGTCCCGGCCGGCCGAGCTGCGGCTGTGGTAGAGGATCCGGGTCGCGGCGACCGGCGTGCCGCCGACGCGGTAGCCGTCGAAGGTCTCGGACCGGATCAGCGTGCCCGGCGGCCGGGGTGGCAGCGGGTCCGGCGGGTGGAAGAAGGCCGTCCGCGGCAGGGCGTTCGCACGCTGCTGGCACTGCGGGTCGCAGCTGGTCGCGGCCGCCGCGGTGACCGGGGCCAGGCCGGCGACGGCGAGGGTGAGGGCGGAGACGAGGGCGCGCACGGGAACCTCCTTGGTCGGTCGGTGGACCACGGGAGGACGAGCCGGCCGGCCGCGGCGTGACAACCGGCCCGGCTGTCACATCCGGCGGCGCTCGCTCGTCTGTGACGCAGTTCCGTCGGTTCTGCGGAGGTCTCATGCTGGCGGTCATGGATTCGGTCACGGTGTTCGAAGAGCACCGGCCCCTGCTGCTCGGCGCCGCGTACCGCATGCTCGGCAGCATGTGGGACGCGGAGGACGTCGTCCAGGACGCGTACGCCCGCTGGGCCCGGGCCGAGCAGGACGTCAAGAACCCCCGCGCGTTCCTGCTCACCGTGGTGACCCGGATCGCGCTGGACCACCTCAAGTCGGCGCGGGTGGCGCGGGAGCGCTACGTCGGGCCCTGGCTGCCCGAGCCGGTCGCGACCGGGGCGCTCGGCCCGCTGGACACCGCCGAGCTCCGGGACAGCGTCGCCTACGCCACCGTCCACCTGATGGAGCGGCTCTCGCCGCCGGAGCGGGCCGTCTTCGTGCTGCGCGAGGCGTTCGAGCTGCCGTACGAGCAGATCGCCGAGATCATCGGCAGTTCGGAGGCCAACTGCCGCCAGCTGCACAGCCGGGGCCGGCGGCGGCTCGCCGGAGCGGGGCGGTTCCGGCCCGCACCGGAGACGTACGCCCGGCTGCTGCGCACGTTGCTCCGCGCGGCCGAGACCGGCGACGTCACCGACCTCGGCCGGGTGCTCACCGACGACATCACCGTCTGGAACGACGGCGGCGGCAAGGTCAGGGCCGCGCTGCGGCCGGTCAGCGGCATCGACCGGGTGCTGCCGTTCATCGCCGGGCTGCTGGCCCACCGGGAGTTCTCCGTCGGCCCGACGATCGACGTGAACGGCCAGCCGGCCGGCGTGCTCTACGTCGCCGGCGAGCCGCGGGTGTGCGCGCTGCGGGTCGACCGCGACCGCATCACCGGGATCTACGCGGTCAACAACCCGGACAAGCTGCACCGCGTGCCGATCCCGAGCTGAGCCCGGCCCGGCCGCCGCTCCCCCCGCCGCCCGAGCCGTCGGCGGCCGGCCGCTAGCGCCGGCCGGACTCGGACAGGTCCGTGTCGGGCAGCGGGCCGAGGGAGGTGAACGCGTCCAGGAAGGGGTCGACGTCGCCGCGGACGGTCCACCCGCGCAGCTGGTGCGCGGAGCGGCGGGCCAGCAGCGCCCGGGTCAGCTCGAAGTCCGGCGCGCGCAGCACGACCGCCGGCCCGGCGCCGGACTCCCAGCGCCAGCTGTCGCCCACCAGCGACAGCGGCGGCCGGCCCTGCAGGCGGTCGGCCAGCCGGGCCACGAACCGGTCCCGGACCGCGGCCATGGCCCGGGTGTCATGGGCGCCCGGCTCGCCGAGCGCGCCGCGCAGGTCCTGCTCGTGGATCGTCACGTCGAACAGCGGGCGGATGCCGTGCGCGCCCATCCAGTCCCGCAACGGCGCGGCGACCGCGCGCCACTCCTCGACCAGCCCGGCCACGTCGCGGTCCCGGCGGCGGTCGACCTGGCGCGCGGTCCAGGCCGCGTTGTGGTCGTCCGGCTCGTCGCCGGCCACGACGTCGGCGCCGAGGCCGACCATGTGCGCGAGCAGGTCGCGCACGGTCCAGTCCGGGCAGGCCGACACCCTGGCCTGGACCCGGTCCGGGGACAGGCCGGTGACCAGCGCGATCACCCGCTCCTGAGCCCGGCTCCAGTCCTCGATCCCGTCCACGTGCGGCAGCCAACCACCCGCGGCCGGCCACCGGGCCACCGGGTCTCTACGCTGAGGCGTGACCATTGATCGCCTGGGCCCGGTCCGGACGGTGCCGATCGCCCGGCCGGGCGTGCTGCTCGACCTGCTGCCCGGGCCCGGCGCCCTGGCCTGGGTGACCGACGGCGAGGGCATGGTCGGCTGGGGCACCGCGGCCAGGCTCGACCTGACCGGGCCGGACCCGTTCGGCCGGGCCGAGGCCTGGTGGCGGGAGCTGACGGCGGGCGTCGAGGTCGTCGACGAGGTCGGGCTGCCCGGGTGCGGGCCGGTCGCGTTCGGGTCGTTCGCGTTCGACGCCGAGACCGGCCGGTCGACCCTGGTCGTGCCGGAGACGGTGGTCGGCGTCCAGGACGGCGTGTGGTGGCTGACCACGGTCGGCCGGTCCGCCGGGCTGCCCGAGCGGCGGGACCCGCCGGCCGCCCCCGGCCCGCTGTCCGCCGGCGACGGCGCCCGCACCGCCGCGGAATGGACCGGCCTGGTCGCCGAAGCGGTCCGCCGGATCGCCGCCGGCGAGGTGGCGAAGGTGGTGCTGGCCCGGGACATGGTCGTGCGGGCCGGCCGCCCGGTCGACCCGCGCTGGCCGCTGCGCCGGCTGGCCGAGCAGTACCCGAGCTGCTGGACGTTCGCCGTCGACGGCCTGCTCGGCGCGACCCCGGAGATGCTGGTGCGGCTGGAGAAGGGGGTGGCCAGCTCGCGGGTGCTGGCCGGCACGCTGCGGCGCACCGGCGACCCGGCCCGGGACCGGTACGACGGCACCGCGCTGGCCGGGTCGGTCAAGGACCTCGAGGAGCACGGGTACGGGGTCCGCTCGGTGGCCGACGCGCTGGCCCGGCACTGCCGGTCGGTCGAGGTGCCGGAGGAGCCGTTCGTGCTGGCCCTGCCCAACGTGATGCACCTGGCCACCGACGTGTCCGCGGTGGTGGCCGACGGCTCGACCTCGCTCGGCCTGCTCGCCTCGCTGCACCCGTCGGCGGCGGTGTGCGGGTCGCCGACCGGGGCGGCGCTGCGGGTGATCCGGGAGATCGAGGGCCTGGACCGCGGCCGGTACGCCGGGCCGGTCGGCTGGATGAACGCCGCCGGTGACGGCGAGTGGGGCATCGCGCTGCGGTGCGCGCAGATCGACCCGGCCGCGCCGGAACGGCTGCGGCTGTTCGCCGGCTGCGGGATCGTGGCCGGGTCCAAGCCGGCCGACGAGCTGGCCGAGAGCGAGGCCAAGCTGGTCCCGGTGCGGGACGCGCTGCGGTCCTGAGACGCTCAGCCCGCCGCGGCGGTGATCGCGGCGTCCAGCTCGGCCGCGGCGCGCCGGTCGGTGCGGACCTCGACGACGCGGATCCCGGCCGGCCCGGCCAGCGCCGCGCGCAGCTCGGCCCGGGATCCGGCCCGCCGGTGCGGCGTGCCGGTGGCGGCGCACAGCGCGGCGAGGTCGACCCCGTGCGGGGTGCCGAAGACCCGCTCGAACGCCGGGCCGTGCTCGGCCGCGCCCTGTTCGAGCAGGCCGAAGATCGCGCCGCCGTCGTTGTTGACGACCACGATCGTCAGGTCCGGCCGGGGCTCGCCCGGGCCGATGACCAGGCCGTTCGCGTCGTGCAGGAAGGTCAGGTCGCCGAGCAGCGCGTACGCCGGCCCGCCGGCGGCCAACGCCGCGCCGACCGCGGTCGACACGGTCCCGTCGATCCCGGCGACGCCGCGGTTGGCGAGCACGCTCACCCCGGGCCGCGGGCCGGCCAGGAACAGGTCGCGCACCGGCTTGGAGGACCCGCAGACCAGCAGGCTCCCGGCCGGGACCGCGTCCATCAGCGTGGCCGCGACGGCCGGCTCGGTCAGGCCCGGGCCGTCGAGCAGCGCGTCCACCGCGGCCCGGGCCGCCGTCGCCGCGTCCCGCCACGCCGCCAGCCAGCCCGCGTCCCGGTCGGGGCCGCCGGCCTCCGGCGGCGCGGCGTCGCCGCGGGTGGGCGGTCCGACCGGCCCGCCCGGCCCGCCGACGGGCGGGGTGGGGACGGCGGGCAGGACGCGGACTGCCTGGCCGGCCGGGTCGGTCCAGCCGAGGCCGGCCGAGACGACGTCGAGCGGGGCGGCGGCCAGCAGCCGGGCGACGGCGCGGCTGAGCGTCGGCCGGCCGACGGCGAGCACCCGGTCCGGCCGGTGCGCGGCCACGAACCCGCCGCGCAGCAGCAGGTCGCCGCCCGGCAGCAGGCACGGCCCGGCCGCGAGCCGGGCGCTGGGCTCGGCGACCACCGGCCAGCCGCGGGCCTCGGCCAGCGCGACCGCGGCGGCGGCCGTCCGGGCCGGCGCGTCCCCGAGCACCACGACCGTCCGCGCCGGCAGGTCGTCGACGACCGGGCCGGCCGGCGCCGGCGGCAGGACCGACGTCCACGGCCGGCCGCCGGGCCGCCCGTCCAGCGGCTCCGGCCAGCCCTCCCCCGGCTCCGGCACCAGCGGCTCCCGCAGCGCCAGGTTGACGTGCACCGGCCCGCCGGCCGCGACGGCCCGGCAGACCACCGAGCGCCAGTACGCGTTCTGCCCGGCCCGCTGCTCCGGCGCCCCCAGCTCGACGAACAGCCGTACCGCCGCACCGAACAGGCCGAGCTGGTCGACGGTCTGGTTCGCCCCCACCCCGCGCAGCTCCGGCGGCCGGTCGGCGGTCAGCGCCAGCAGCGGCACGCCGGCGTGGGCGCCCTCGAGCACCGCCGGGTGCAGGTTCGCGACGGCCGTGCCGGACGTCGTCAGCACCACGGCCGGTGTCCCGGACGCCTTGGCCAGTCCCAGCGCGAGGAACCCGGCCGACCGCTCGTCGATCCGCACGTGCAGCCGCAGCCGGCCGGCCGCGTCGGCGGCATGCAGCGCGAACGCCAGCGGCGCCGACCGGGATCCGGGCGCCAGCACGGCCTCGCGCACGCCGCACCGGACCAGTTCGTCCACCAGCACCCGGGCCAGCGCGGTCGACGGGTTCACGACCCCGCCAGCACGGCGTGGCAGCGCCGCAGCCGGTCCACCCACCAGGCCCGGCGGTCCGCCGGCGCGGCCAGCTCGGCCAGCCGGGCCGGGTCCGGAGCCACCGCCCGTACCGGCAGCCGGCCCGCGACGGGGGTGAGCGCATCGGCGGTGACGTCGGTGGCCAGCAACCCGACCGTGCCCAGCCCGCACGCGTACGGCAGGTCGGGCAGTGCGGCGGCGAGCGCCGCCCCGGCGGCGATCCCCACCGACGTGTCGAGCGCGCTGGAGACCACCACGGGCAGCCCGCAGCCGGCCGCCACCCGCAGCGCCGCCCGCACGCCGCCCATCGGGGCGACCTTGAGCACGACCAGGTCGGCCGCACCGGCCAGCGCGACCCGCTCCGGGTCGGCGGCCCTGCGCACGCTCTCGTCCGCGGCGACCGGCACCGCGCCGGCCAGCTCGCGGCGCAGCGCGGCCAGCTCGGGCACGCCCGCGCACGGCTGCTCGGCGTACTCCAGCCCGTACCGGGCGAGCGCGGTCAGCGCCGCGACCGCCGCCCGGACCGACCAGGCCCCGTTCGCGTCGACCCTGATCCGCCCGGCCGGGCCGAGCACGTCCCGGACCGCGGCGACCCTGGCCACGTCGTCGGCGAGCGCCTGGCCGGCCTGGGCGACCTTGACCTTCGCGGTCGTGCAGCCGGGGAAGCGGGCCAGCACGCCCGGCACCGCCGCCGCCGGCACCGCCGGGACCGTCGCGTTGACCGGCACCGAGTCCCGCCGCGGCGCCGGCCAGCCGACCCAGGCCGCCTCGACCGCCGCCGCGAGCCAGCGGGCCGACTCCGCGTCGCCGTACTCGACGAACGGGGCGAACTCCCCCCATCCCACCGGTCCCCGCAGCAGCACCGCCTCGCGCGCGGTGACCCCCCGGAACGGCACCGTCAGCGGCACCCGTACGACGTGCAGGCCGGCGGTCAGCTCCGCCCATCCGGGCAGGTCGGGCGGGGGCGGCACCGCTCCATCCTGCCCCCTACGATCGGCGCATGCCGTCACCGGAGGTCTCGGAGCTGTTCGACCCGGCCAGCTGGCGCCAGGTCCCCGGCTTCGACCTCACCGACGTGACCTACCACCGGCACGTCACCCCGGACGGCGACGGCCCGGTCGTCCGGGTCGCGTTCGACCGCCCGGAGGTGCGCAACGCGTTCCGGCCGCACACCGTCGACGAGCTCTACCGGGTGCTCGACCACGCCCGGATGTCCGCGGACGTCGGCTGCGTGCTGCTGACCGGCAACGGCCCGTCGCCGCGGGACGGCGGCTGGGCCTTCTGCTCCGGCGGCGACCAGCGGATCCGCGGCCGGGCCGGCTACCAGTACGCCTCCGGCGAGACCGCCGACACCGTCGACCCGGCCCGGGCCGGCCGGCTGCACATCCTCGAGGTGCAGCGGATGATCCGGATGATGCCCAAGGTGGTGATCGCGGTCGTCCCGGGCTGGGCCGCCGGCGGCGGGCACAGCCTGCACGCGGTCTGCGACCTCACCCTGGCCAGCGCCGAGCACGCCCGGTTCAAGCAGACCGACGCGGACGTGGGCAGCTTCGACGGCGGGTACGGCTCCGCCTACCTGGCCCGGCAGGTCGGGCAGAAGTTCGCCCGGGAGATCTTCTTCCTCGGCCGCCCGTACGACGCGGCCGCGGCGCACCGGATGGGCATGGTCAACGAGGTGGTCCCGCACGCCGAGCTGGAGCGGGTGGCGCTGGACTGGGCGCTGACCGTCTGCGCCAAGAGCCCGACCGCGCAGCGGATGCTCAAGTACGCGTTCAACCTCGCCGACGACGGGATGGTCGGGCAGCAGGTCTTCGCCGGCGAGGCGACCCGGCTGGCGTACATGACCGACGAGGCCGTCGAGGGCCGGGACGCCTTCCTGGACAAGCGCCGGCCGGACTGGTCGCCGTTCCCGTACTACTACTGATGCGGACGATCCCCGCCCGGTACGGGCCGGAGCTGGTCGCCGCGCTGTCGGCCGCGGTCGACGGCACCGGCCCGGCGGTGCTGCCGCTGCCGGCCGACGTCGAGGGCGAGCGGCTGCGGGCCGCGCTGCGCCCGGACGAGCCGGCCGAGCCGGGGACCGCGCTGGTGGTGCCGACCTCGGGCTCCACCGGCGACCCGAAGGGCGTGCTGCTGTCCGCGGCCGCGCTGGCGGCGTCCGCGGCCGCGACCGAGCGGCGGCTGGGCGGTCCGGGCCGGTGGCTGCTCGCGCTGCCGGTCACCCACGTCGCCGGCCTGCAGGTGGTGCTGCGGGCGCTGCGCGCCGGGGCGCCGCCGGTGCCGGCCGGGGACGACTTCGCGGCCGGCACGGCAGCGCTCGGCCCGGGCCGGCGCTATACCTCGCTGGTGCCGACCCAGCTGCGCCGGCTGCTCGCGGCCGGCCCGGCGACGCTCGACGCGCTGCGCTCGTACGCGGCCGTGCTGCTCGGTGGGGCGGCGCCGCCGGCCGGGCTGGTGGCGCGGGCGCGGGCCGCGGGGGTGCCGGTCGTGGTCACGTACGGGATGTCGGAGACCTGCGGCGGCTGCGTGTACGACGGGGTGCCGCTGGACGGGGTCACGGTCGAGCTGGCCGAGGGCGACCGGATCCGGATCGGCGGCCCGGTGCTGGCCGGTGGCTACCGGCTGCGGCCCGAGCTGACCGGGCGGGCGTTCGCCGGCGGCCGGTTCGTCACCGGCGACGTGGGCCGGCTGGCCGGCGGGCGGCTGACCGTGCTCGGCCGGGCGGACGACGTGCTGGTCACCGGCGGCGAGAAGGTCGCGCCGGCGGCGGTGGCGGACGCGCTCGCCGAGCACCCGGCGGTGGCGGAGGCGGCGGTGGTCGGGGTGGCCGACCCGGAGTGGGGGCAGCGGGTGGTGGCGGTGGTGGTGCTGCGCGAGGGGGCCGGGCTGACCCTGGCGGAGGCCCGCCGGCACGTGGCCGGGCTGGTGTCCGAGGTGGCGGCGCCGCGGGAGCTGCGGGTGGTCGACACGCTGCCGCTGCTGCCGTCCGGCAAGCTCGACCGGCGGGCGCTGGCGTGACCACCGTCGCGCAGTGGATCGAGGGCGCCCGGCCGCGCACGCTGCCGGCCGCCGTCGCACCGGTGCTCGTGGGCACCGGCGCGGCCGCGGCGGCCGGCGACGCGCGGCCCGGGCGGGCGCTGCTCGCGCTGGTCGTGTCGCTGGCCCTGCAGGTCGCGGTCAACTACGCCAACGACTACAGCGACGGCGTCCGCGGCACCGACACCGGGCGGGTCGGTCCGCTCCGGCTGGTCGGCTCGGGCGTGAGCAGCCCGGCGGCGGTGAAGCGGGCGGCGCTGGCGGCGTTCGCGGTGGCCGCGGTGGCCGGGCTGGTGCTGGCCGCGCTGACCACCTGGTGGCTGGTCGTGATCGGCGCGGTCGCGATGCTCGCCGCCTGGTCCTACACCGGCGGCTCCCGCCCGTACGGCTACCGGGCGCTCGGCGAGATCTCGGTGTTCGTCTTCTTCGGCCTGGTCGCGACCGTCGGGACCGCGTACGTCCAGGTGGAGCGGGTGACCGCGGCCGCGGTCGGGGGCGGGGCCGGCTGCGGCGCGCTGGCCTGCGCGCTGCTGGTGGTGAACAACCTGCGCGACATCCCGACCGACAGCGTGACCGGCAAGCGCACGCTGGCCGTGGTGCTCGGCGACCGGCGCACCCGGCTGCTCTACCTGGGCCTGATCGCGGGCGCGTTCCTGGTCGCGGTCGCGCTGGCCGCGGTGACGCCGTGGACGCTGCTGGCGCTGGCCGCCGCGCCGCTGGCCGCCCGGCCGGCCCGCACGGTCGCCGCCGGCCGCGCGGGCCGCGAGCTGGTCCCGGCCCTGCGCGACACCGGCCGGCTGCAGCTGGCCTACGCGGTCCTGCTCGCGGCCGGCCTCCTGCTGGCCTGACCGGGCCAGCCCGCTCGGTCGTCGCACGGGTGGTGGAGTACGGTCCCGGCCGTGCGGCGGGAGCGGGCGATCGCGGCCGGCGCGCTGGTCGCGCTGCTGTCCGCCGGGTGCGGCGCGGTCCCCGGCACCGACGCGGTGACCCGGGCCGCCGACCAGTGGCTGGCGGCCGCGCGGGCGCGGGACGCGGCGGCGCTGTGCCGGATGCTCACGCCCGCGGCGGCGCAGTCGGTCGCCTCCGGCGACCAGACCTGCCCGCAGGCGGTCGGCGACCTCGACCTGCCGGGCGACGGTCCGGTCGAGGCGGTGCAGGTCTGGAGTGACCGGGCCCAGGTCCGGACCGGGGCCGACACGCTGTTCCTGACCAGGCTGTCGGCCGGCTGGCGGGTCAGCGGCGCCGGCTGCACGTTCCAGGGCGACGAGCCGTACGACTGCGACGTGGAGGGCTGAGGTGCGCGCGCTGTACGTCTCGCTGCTGGTCCTCCTGACGCTGGGTCTCGCGTACTTCATCGTGCTCGGGCTGGTGCACCGGTGAGGCGGCTGCGGGACAACGGGCTGTCGCTGTTCTTCGGCACGATCTTCCTGCTCGCCCTGCTCGGGCAGGCCGTGTCCGGGCTCGCGCTCTACAACAACGACCAGTTGCACTCCGGCGCGGAGCCGATCTCGTTCTGGGCGTACGTGACGTCCTCGAGCTTCGCCGTCGACGTCGCCGAGAACTGGCAGTCGGAGTACCTGCAGTTCTTCCTCATGATCACGATCACGGTCTGGCTCGTGCAGCGCGGCTCGACGGAGTCCAAGCAGCTCGACCAGGTCGGGAAGGAGTCCGACCGGGAGCAGAAGGTCGGGCCGCACGCGGACCAGGGCTCGCCGCGCTGGGCCAGGCTCGGCGGCTGGCGCACCGCGGTCTACTCGCGGTCGCTGGCCGCGGTGATGGGCCTGCTCTTCCTCGGCTCGCTGCTGGCCCAGTCGATCGCCGGGCGGGCGGCGTACAACGCCGAGCAGCTGGCCGACTTCGCCGACCCGGTCTCCTGGGCCGGGTACGTGACGTCGGCGGACTTCTGGAACCGCACCCTGCAGAACTGGCAGTCGGAGTTCCTCGCGGTCTGCTCGGCCGTGCTGTTCTCCATCTACCTGCGCCAGCGCGGCTCCCCCGAGTCCAAGCCGGTCGGCGCCCCCCACGACGCCACCGCCCAGGAAGGCTGACCCGCCAGTGCGACCACGCGAGCGCCGCCGTCCCGTACGGCCGCGACCTCGACCGGCCGCGACCTCTCGACACCGGCGGGTCAGACGTCGTCCGGCACGTAGGTGGCGAGCACCGCGCCCGTGGTGGTCACCGTGCTGTCCACCAGCCGCAGCGGCCGGAGCACGCCGTCGTCCCGGAACAGACGCTTGCCCCCGCCCACCAGCAACGGGTCGATCATCAGCCGGAGCTCGTCCACCAGACCCAGCCCCATCAGCGACTGGACGAGCCCCGGGCTGCCGATCACGTGCAGGTCGCGTCCCTGCTCCGCTTTCAGCGCGCGCACGGCCGCGCCGACGTCGCCGGGCAGCACTCGCGAGTTCTGCCAGCCGAGCGGCTCGGCCAGGGTCGTCGAGGCGACGTACTTCGGCAGCGTGTTCAGCGGCTCGGCGAGCGCCTGCTGGTCCTCCGGCGCCGTCGGCCAGTGCGCGGCGAACATCTGATACGTGCCGCGGCCCAGCAGGAAGCCGCCCGCCCCGCGCACGTTCTCGATCACCCAGTTCATCGACTGGTCGTCGAGGTAGCGGGCGTGCCAGCCACCGTGCTCGAAGCCGCCGGTCAGGTCCTCGTCGGCGTAGCTCGGCGCCTGGACCACCCCGTCCAGCGTCAGCCACTCGTTCGCGATCACCTTGCGCATACCAGTCTCCTACCGGTCGTGGTCCGCCGCTGCGCGTTCACGTCGCGGAGCGGCACGTCACCCGCTAGGACGGAGCCAGGCACCTGTCTTCGACACGACACGAGACGCCACGGAGGACACCATGACGATCATGCCGGACGATCCCAGCACCGCACTGCCGGGCCGCCCGCCCGTCGTTGACCTGACCACCTGGCAGCGGGCCCGGGACGAGCTTCTGGTCCGCGAGAAGGCCCACACCCACGAGGGCGACGCCATCGCCGCGGCCCGCCGCCGGCTGCCGATGGTGGAGTTCGACGGGACGGTGGAGGTCGTCGGTCCCGACGGCCCGGTCCCGTTCCTGGACCTGTTCCAGGGTCGCGACGAGCTCGTGGTCTACCAGCACATGTGGTACGACGGCGCGCCGCACCAGGGGCAGTGCGAAGGCTGCACCTTCACGACCTGGCACCTGAAGGACGCCGTCTACCTCAACGCCCGCGGCGTCTCGTTCGCCGTCCTGACCACGGGCCGGTGGGACGAGGTGGCCGCCTACGTCGAGTTCATGGGCTACACCCAGCCCTGGTACTCGGTGCGCGACGTGGCCGCGCCGGTCGGCGGCCCCATGGGTCACCTCACCTGCTTCCTGCGCGACGGCGAGCGCGTGTTCCTCACCTACTCCACGACCGGCCGCGGCAACGAGCCGGCGGCCGGGTCGTCCTTCGGCCTGCTCGACCGGACGCCGTACGGCCGCCGCGAGGCGTGGGAGGACAACCCCGATGGCTGGCCCGAGGGCCACCAGGATCGCCCGCCCGACGGCGGTCCGGGAGCCTGCTGGTACTGGCGCTCGGACGCCGACGGGAACGCCACCTGGGGGCCGACCAGCCGCCCGGTGCCGCAGTGGACCCGCCCCGGCGCCACCCCCGTGCAGACCCTCGGCCGGAGCTGACCCGGCGGCCGGCTCAGCGCAGGGCGTCGAGGGAGGCGGTCGGGACGATGCCGTCGAGGCTGCGGGCCAGCTGCTGGTCGGTCGTGACGAACGTGCCGGCCTGCAGCTGGGCGAGGGCGACGTACTCGGCGTCATAGGTGGAGGCCCAGCCGAGCCGGTCGGCCAGCTCCCAGGCCCGGCGCCGGAGGACGGCGTCGCCGAGCAGCCTGATCGGCAGCCGGCCGATGCGGGCGAGGCGGTCGCGGGCGACGCGGGCCGGCAGCTCGCCGCGGGCGACCGCCTCGTGCAGCGCCGACAGGGTCTGCGACCGCAGCAGTGTCGGCGCGAGCAGCTCGTGCCCGCCGGAGACCTGGATGTCCAGGCGCACGAGCTCCAGCACGGCGCCGGCGTGCAGGACGAACCGCGGCATCGGGCCAACCTACCCGGTGCGGTTGGCGGCGCGGGAGGACGCCGATGCGTCATGATCGCCGCTGACGTACCCAGGGTCGAAGGGGGAGCAGCGATGGGCAGAGACAGCGTGTCGGACATCCGGCTCGGCCGGCGGGCCGTGATCGCGGCCGGGCTCGCCGCCGCCGGGGTGGCGGTGCTGCCGGCGTCGAACGCGGCCGCCGAGCCCGCCTCCGCCACGGCCCGGTCCGGGCGGAGCCACCGGATCCCGCCGGGGTACGGCTCGGTCGACCCGCGCACCGCCCGGCGGGTGCCGCTGACGCTGTCGCTGCGCGACGGCGTGCCGCTGTTCCCCGGCGACCCGGCGTTCAGCTGGGAGGTGTTCATCGACACCCGCACGCCCCAGCACGACGACGGCGGGTTCCTGCTCGAGCAGATCACCAGCCTGGGCACGCACACGGCCAGCCACATCTCCGCGCCCGTGCACTTCATCATCGGCGGACGCCGGCTGGACCAGCTCGACGAGGACTTCACGCTCATGCCGCTCGCCGTGGTGGACGTGCGCGCCCGCATCCACGCCGACGGCCCGGACTTCTTCGTCACCCGCGCCGACCTGCAGCGCTGGGAACGCCGGCACGGCCGGATCCCGGCCGGCGGCTGCGTGCTCCTGCTCACCGGGTACGCGCCGCTGTTCTTCCAGGGCAGCGGGGAGGACTCGCCCTACGTCACCACGCCGGCGCCGGGCTTCGCCGGCGCCGCGGTGGACTGGCTGTTCCGGGAGCGGTCGATCCTCGCGACGGGATCGGACACGCTCGGGCCGGACGCGACGATGGACGCCACGCTGCAGGCCACGACCCGCACGCTGTTCCATGGCGGGATCACCCTGGAGAACGTCGGCACGCAGCTGCCGCACATGCGCCCGCACGGCGACTGGATCGCGGTGAACGGAAACCGGCCGCCGTTCAGCGGGTTCCAGATGGGCTTCACCGGCTTCACCCGCTGACGCCGTCGGCCAGCCGCGCCCGGCGCAGCGGAGCGCGAACCCGGCGCCGGCGGAACCCGGGCCGGGTCCGGCGGAACCCGGGCCGGGTCCGGGGAACCCGGGCCGGGTCCGGCGGAACCCGGGCGGGTCCGGGGAACCCGGGCCGGGTCCGCCGGAGCCGGCCTGGCCGGTCTACCGCAGGACGGTCTCGGGGCGCCCCGCGGGCACGTGCGGCGCGGTCAGCCGGAGCCGGGACAGCGGCTCCGGCCGCCCGAAGAAGTAGCCCTGCCCGAGGTCGCAGCCGAGCCTGGTGAGGTCGGCGGCCTGCTCGGCGGTCTCGATGCCCTCCCCCACGACGAGCATGCCGAGCGTGCGGGAGATCGACACGACCGACCGGCGCAGCGCGCTGCCCCGGTCCGGGTCCCCCGCGGCGACCGCGAGCGTGCGGTCGAGCTTGACCACGTCGATCGGCAGCATGTGCAGGCTGGCCAGCGTGCCGTACCCGGTGCCGAAGTCGTCGAGGGCGAGTCGGACGCCGGCCGCGCGGAGCCGCTGCAGGATCGGCGTCGCCGTGGCGAGGTCCGGCACCATGCTGGTCTCGGTGATCTCCAGGACCAGCGCGGTCGCCGGCAGCCCGTGCCGGCCCAGCGACGTCCGGACGGCCCGTTCGAGGGTCGGGTCGGCGAGCCGGGTCGCGGAGATGTTCACGTGCAGCGCCAGCGGGATCCCGCTGCGGGCCCGCAGCGCGGCCATGTCCCGGCACGCCCGGTCCAGCACGTAGTCGTCGAGCGTGCCGATCAGGCCGGTCCGCTCGGCCGCGGCGACGAACGCCTCCGGCGGCACCGGGCCGCGCTCCCGGTCGGTCCACCGGGCCAGGGCCTCCACGGCGACGGTGCTGGCGTCGCTGAGCCGCACGATCGGCTGGTACGCCACGTCGACCTGGCCCCGGTCCAGCGCCTCGGCCAGCCGGGTCGACAGGCCGGGGTCGTCGAGCAGCGAGATCAGGGCGGGGTCGTAGTGGACCACGACGCCGCCGCCGCGGCGCTTGGCCGCGTACATCGCGGCGTCGGCCCGGCGCAGCAGCAGCTCGGCCGACGCGGCCGGGCCGTGCCCGTCCGGCACGACCAGCCCGACGCTGGCCCGTACGGTCCGGACCTGCCCGTCGAGCGCGAACGGCGCGGCCAGCGCGGCGCATACCCGGTCGGCCACCACGGCCGGCTGCAGGTCGCTCTCCACGAGCACGGCGAACTCGTCGCCGCCCAGCCGGGCCACCGTGTCGGCCGCCGGGGCGCAGGCCCGCAGCCGGTCGCCCACCTGCCGGAGCAGCGCGTCGCCGGCGGCGTGCCCGAGCGTGTCGTTGACCACCTTGAACTCGTCCAGGTCGACGAACAGCAGGCCGAGCGGGCGGCGCTCGTCCCGGTGCACGTCGGCGGCGTGCGCGAGCCGGTCGCCGAACAGGGCCCGGTTGGGCAGGCCGGTGAGCGGGTCGTGGAAGGCCTGGTAGGCCAGCTCCTCCTGGCCGCGCTGGACCTGCTCGAGCAGCCGGGTGTTCTCCCGCAGCGTGACGAACTGCCGGGTGACGACCAGGCCGACGACGAGCAGCCCGAGGTAGACCTCGATCCGGTCGAAGGTCCGGTCCAGCGCGGTCTGCACGAGCAACAGGATCCCCACCGCGGTGAGCGGCACGTACGGCACGAGCAGGTGCCAGCGCGCGGTCTCGGTCCGCCCGGCGGCGCCGGCCGGACGCGCCCGGACCGGCGCCAGCGCCGCCAGCGCGACCAGGTACGGCCCGGCCACGAACCCGATGTCGCCGATCGGCGGCAGGTCGGCCGCTCCGGAGCTGACCAGGTAGGCGAAGACGCTGTCCGAGACCGAGATCGCGACCAGGCCGAGGACGAGCAGCAACAGCTGCGGCCGGCGCTCGACCCGGCGCAGGGTCAGCATCAGCAGCGCGAGCACGACCAGCACCAGGTCGGAGACCGGGTACGCGATGGCGACCGTGAACGCCAGCGGGGTCGGCGCACCGGCCCGGACGACCGCCGAGAGCACCGTCGACCAGGCCAGGACGCTCATCGAGCAGACGATCACCAGGGCGTCGAGCAGGAGCACGGACCGCGACCGGCCGGACCGCAGCCATCCGTCCGCGGGGCGCCGGCGGCCGGCCACGGCCAGCACGAGCAGCGACGGCAGCGCGAACACCGGCAGCATCAGGTAGCCGACGTCGGCCAGCGACGGCGAGGGGATCGGGTCCTGGCTGACCACCTGGGACCACGTCCACAGGGCCTGGCCGCCGCTCCACCCCGCGAAGCCGGCGGCCAGCAGCAGCCGCCAGCGCCGCTCGGGACCCGTGGCCCGCAGCCCGGTGACGCCGCAGGCGAGCGCCGCGGCGATCCCGCCGACCAGCTGGCCGAGGTCGTTGACCGCGGTCGAGGCCCGGTCGGGCAGCACCCCGGAGCCGGCGACGGCGACCACTACGGCGACGAACGCGATGACCGCCGCGGATGCCGACCGGAAGCGGCTCACCGGCCCCCCCTCGCCTCGGCCCGTCGCAAGAACACTACCCGCGCCGGCCACTGCCGGCAGCGTTCTCGCTGCGCCGGGTGACCGCCCGACCGCCGGCGCACTCCCCCGGACCGCCTACCCTGACCCCGCCCGGCCCTTTCCCGACCAGACACCACCCGGCGGAGCCAACGTGACCGATCTGGCCCAGGACTACCTGGACCTCGACAGCCTGCTGTCCGCGCCGGAGCGGGCGTTGCGGGAGCGCGTGCGCACCTTCGTCGACGAGCGGATCCGCCCGAACATCGCCGGCTGGTACGAGACCGCGCACTTCCCCCGCGAGCTCGCCGTCGAGATGGGCGCGCTGGGACTGCTCGGCATGCAGCTGACCGGCTACGGCTGCGCCGGGCGCGGCGCCGTCGAGTACGGCCTGGCCGCGATGGAGCTGGAGGCCGGCGACTCCGGGCTGCGCACGTTCATGAGCGTCCAGGGCTCGCTGGCGATGACGGCCATCCACGCGTTCGGCTCCGAGGACCACAAGCGGCGCTGGCTGCCGGGGATGGCCGCCGGCGAGCTGATCGGCTGCTTCGGGCTGACCGAACCCGCCGCCGGCAGCGACCCGGCCGGCATGCTGACCCGGGCCCGCCGCGACGGCGACTCCTGGGTGCTCGACGGCACCAAGCGCTGGATCGGCCTGGCCTCGATCGCCGACGTCGCGATCATCTGGGCCCGGACCGACGAGGGCATCCGCGGGTTCGTCGTGCCGACCGGCACCGACGGGTTCACCGCCACCCCGATCGAGTCGAAGCTCGGCCTGCGCGCGTCCGTCCAGTGCGACGTCACGCTGGCCGGGGTGCGGCTGCCCGCGGACGCGGCGCTGCCCGGCGCGGCCGGGCTCAAGGGACCGTTCACCTGCCTCGACGAGGCCCGCTACGGGATCATGTGGGGGGCCATGGGCGCCGCCCGCGACGCCTACCAGGCCGCCCTCGGGTACGCGCTGGAGCGGCAGCAGTTCGGCGTGCCGCTCGCCGCGTTCCAGCTGACCCAGCAGAAGCTCGTCGACATGGTGCTGGAAATCCAGAAGGGGACCCTGGTCGCGCTGCACACCGGCCGGCTCAAGGACGCCGGCACGCTGCGGCCGGAGCAGATCAGCTTCGGCAAGCTCGCCAACGTCCGCGCCGCGATCGACATCTGCCGCCAGGCCCGTACGGTCCTCGGCGGCAACGGGGTGACCCTCGACCACTCGCCGCTCCGCCACGCCAACAACCTCGAAGCCGTCCGCACGTACGAGGGCACCGACGAGATCCACACCCTGATCATGGGCCGGGCCATCACCGGCATCTCGGCCTTCACCGCCTGACGGCGGGACGGCGAGGCGTCAGGTGAGCTGCTGGCCGCCGTCGACGTCGTAGGTCGCGCCGGTGAGCGCGGTGTTGGTCATCAGGTGCACCGCGAGCGCGGCGACATCCTCCGGCCCGACGACCCGCCCGATCGGCAGCGTGGCCCGCAGCTGGTCGCGGCGCGCGTCGAGCCCGTCGCCCAGCAGCGCCGCCGACAGTGGCGTGTCGACGAACCCGGCGGCGATGACGTTGACCCGGACCGGCGCCAGCTCGAGCGCGAGGTCGGCGGTCAGCGCGGGCAGCCCGGCGGTGAGCAGCGCCGTCACGCTGATCCCGATGGCCGGCCGCCGGGCGCCGGTCCCGCTCATGAACAGCAGCGCCCCGCCCGGCCGGACCTTCCCGGCCGCCAGGCGGGCCACCTGCAGGACGAGCCCGACCTCCGCGGCGACGTAACGGCGGGCGTCGGCGAGGTCCATCTCGGCCAGCGGCGCGTAGTACGGGCTGCCGGCAGTGACCATGACGTGATCGACCGGCGCCGGGAGGGACCCGAAGAACGCGTCGAGACCGCCCGGATCGGTGGCGTCGAAGGCGGCGTGGCTGCGCGCGCCGAGGGCGGTCGCGGCCTGCCGGAGCCGGTCCGGGTCGCGGCCGGTGAGGACGACCTCGGCCCCCTCGGTGCGGGCGAGCCGGGCCGTCGCGAGGCCGATGCCGGCGCTGCCGCCGATCACGGCGACGGTCTGGCCGAGCAGGGCCGGCCCCCGCCCGGGGGCAGGGCCGTCGATCGCACCAGTCATGCCGCCTCCGATCCGAGTGTGGCCGCCGCGGCCCGGGAGACCTGGGCGTCGAGCACGTTGACGTCGAAGTCGGTCATCGGCCCGCCGTCTCGACCGCGGCGACGGCGTCCTCGTACGCCTCGT
Organism: uncultured Actinomycetota bacterium; assembly: GCA_963803135.1. GTDB lineage: Bacteria > Actinomycetota > Actinomycetes > Mycobacteriales > CADCTP01 > CADCTP01. Next base: position 153,987 of record CAWDLH010000007.1, read on the forward strand.
CCGGGGTCCGGCCCCGCTGCCGGGCGACCATGTAGGCCGCGTACCAGTCGGACCAGCGGTGTTCGGGCGCGGTCGGCTCGTACCGGCCGTGGTGCTGCTCGGTCTCGCGCAGCAGCTCCGCCAGGGCGGCGACGTCCATCGGCTCCTCACTCCCTTCCGGGCAGGCGCGTCGTGATCTCCTGGACCACCCAGCCGTTGCCGTCGGGGTCGCTGAACGACGCGAACGACCGGTACGTGCCGCGGCCGTGGGCGAGCCCCGGCGCCCGCAGGCTGGCGTCCTCGACGTGGAAGCGCGCGCGGGGGAGGCTGGTGGCGTCGGCCGAGCCCGGTGGCGTCAGCTGGACGATGCGGAAGTCCCCGTCACCGCCGAAGTCGGCGTCCTCCCGCCAGCCGAGGCCCTGGTAGAACCGCTTCGCCCGGTCGACGTCGGAGACCGGCAGGACGACGGCCTCGAATCTCATGTCCATGCTCGCAACTCCGCTCTGTCCGAGTCGGCGCGGGTCGATGCCGGCCGGACCACCATGGCGAACGGCGCACCCGGCTCGACCCAGGGAAACTCCCTGGCCCGCCTACTGGTTCCCGGCCCCGGAGCTGCCGCGCCGGCCTGCCGACGGTTAGATGGGAGGTTCCGAGTCGAGGAGAGGTGGACGTCCCGATGCGTTCCGACATCGTTCCCGGCGGGATCTTCCCGGATTACTCGCTGCCCGACCACACCGGCACCGTTCGCGCGCTGAGCGAGCTGCAGGGCGACGACCCCCTGATCCTCACGCTCGCCCGGGGTCACTACTGCCCGAAGGAGCACCAGCAGCACCTCGACCTGGCGGCGCTCCAGCCCAAGCTCGCCGTGGCGTACACCGGGATCGTGACGATCGCCACCGACGAGCACCACACGCTGCAGGAGTTCCGAGCGTCGGTCGGCGCCTTCTGGACCTTCCTCTCCGACCCGGGCCGGATCGTCCAGCAGGACCTCGACATCAAGGAGTACACCGATCCGGAGCACGACCCGATGATCCCGCACACGCTCGTGCTCAAGCCCGGGCTGGTCGTGCACACCGTCTACAACGGCTACTGGTTCTGGGGCCGTCCGTCGACGCACGACCTCTGGCGCGATCTGCGGGCCGCGACGAGCGAGATCCGCCCGGACTGGGACCTGGCCGCGCCGGGCCTGCGCGAGGCCTGGGACGCGGGCGACCGCTCGCACTTCCACGGCTGGGACCGGCGACCGGCCGAGCCGGCCGCCGGTTAGATCGAGCCGAGCGGCCGGCCGGGCCTTGGCCCGCGGGATCAGCAGGTCCTGCCGGTGTTGAGGCAGGCGGTGACGTGGGTCGTCAGAGCGTCCGGCATCAGGTTCTCGAAGTCGAAGTGGTCGGTGACGGGCTTGCGCTGCTGGTCGGGGAAGGTGTCGACGGCGTACGACCGCCCGGCCGGCACGCGGTAGCTCAGGGTGATCTGCAGCCGCGGGATCGGCACGGTGCCGGTCGGGCAGGCACCGGTGACCGGGTCCGGGAACGTGACGTGCGTGCGGTGGGTGTCGCTGTCGAGGTCCACACCGTTCCAGCAGCTCGGGAACTCGCCGACCCGCTGGACCGACTGGCCGGCCGGACACAGTGGATAGTGCGTGCCGCTCGCCCGCCCCGGGGTGCCCGAGCAGGCCCAGCGGGCCCGGGCCGCGGCGGGCCCCTTGGTGACGGCCTTCGCATCGCCGGTGACGACCCGCAGGAACCGCGGCATCGGTCGGACGGGTGCGCGCGGGTTGCCGAGGAACTCGATGGCGACCCGGTCGGGGGTGAGGATGTGGCCGAGGTTGCCGTCCCGACCACCGCCGGGTTGCCCGGCGTCCGCGCCGGTGTGCCGGATGTCCCGCAGCACCGGCCAGAAGTAGACCGACTTGTCGCCCAGCGCGCAGGTCGTGGCGGCGGCCGCCAGCGAATCGTCGGTCGACCTGCCGTCGGTGGACGCGTTGCCGACGTAGTCGTGGACATGATGGGCGCCGTTGACGCGCCCCGGCGCGGTGATGAAGTTGTCCGAGTTGCGGTGGCCGTCGGCGTTGTGTCCGCACCGGGCGGCGAAGGATCCGGTCGAGGCGGCCGGCCCCGGCCGCGGAGCCGGCCGGACCAGGTCCGCCGCCTCGATCGCCAGGTAGTCGGTCGCGACCGGCCCCGGGGTGGCCGGCGTGGCCGGCGTGGCCGGCGTGGCCGGCCGCTCCCGCCCCATGACCGCTCACCGCGGTCATCACGGAGGCGAACACGACCAGGGCGACGATCCCCACGAGAGCGTCCCCGACGGCGCGGAGGCCGCCGGTCCGCCCCGGAGCCGGTCCTCGGGCCGGAGCCGGTCCCCCGGCCGGTCCCGGTCCCGGAGCCGGCACCGGGGCCAGAGCCGTCACCAGAGCCTGAGCCGGGGCCAGAGCCGGGGCCGGAGCCGGCACCGGGGCAAGAGCCTGAGCCGGGGCCAGAGCCTGAGCCGGGGCCGGGGTCGGGCCGGCCGGCCGCGGCGGGTCGGGCATGACGGTCGTCCGCCCACCGGCATCGGCGTGGGCATCCAGGTAGAGCGGCATCGCCTGGTCCTCCGGTCTCGCGACTGCGCTACCGGGGACGTTAGGAAAGCCTCCGCGACCGGGGATCCGTACCGACCCCCCAGACCGGCCGGCCGACCACCCATCTTCGTCGGCAGCCACGGCCGTGCGTACCGGCCGTGGCCGTGAGCGGGCGCGGGCCGGGCCGCGGTCAGGTGGCGCGGTGGCGGGCGGTGCGGTAGCGCCGGACCAGGGTCAGCGTCGAGCTGTCCAGGTCGGCGGACGGCGGCTGCGCCCGGGTCAGCTCGGGCGTGAGCTGCTGCGCCATCACCTTCCCGAGCTCGACCCCCCACTGGTCGAACGAGTCGATCCCCCACACCGTCCCCTCCACGAAGACGGTGTGCTCGTACAGCGCGACGAGCTGGCCGAGCGTTCCCGGCGTCAGCTTCGGCGCCAGGATGCTCGACGTCGGCCGGTTGCCCGGCATCACCTTGTGCGGCACCACCTCGGCCGGCGTCCCCTCGGCCGCGACCTCCTCGGCCGTACGCCCGAAGGCCAGCGCCGCCGTCTGCGCCACGTAGTTCGACATGAACAGGTCGTGCAGGTCGTCGATGTCGTGGTTGGGCTCGGCGAAGCCGATGAAGTCCGCCGGGATCAGCCGCGTCCCCTGGTGCAGCAGCTGGTAGAACGCGTGCTGCCCGTTCGTCCCCGGCTCGCCCCAGAAGACCTCGCCGGTCGCGGTCGGCACCGGCGTGCCGTCCCAGCGCACCGACTTCCCGTTCGACTCCATCGTCAGCTGTTGCAGGTACGCCGGGAACCGGTGCAGATGCTGGCTGTACGGCAGCACCGCGTGCGCCTGCACGTCGAAGAAGCCCGAATACCAGACGTTGAGCAGGCCCTGCAGCACCGGCATGTTCGCCTCGAACGGTGCCGTCCGGAAGTGCTCGTCCATCGCGTGGAAGCCGGCGAGCAGCTCGGCGAACCCGTCCCGGCCGATCGCGAGCATCGTCGACAGCCCGATCGCCGAGTCCATCGAGTACCGCCCGCCGACCCAGTCCCAGAACGGGAACATGTTCTGCGGGTCGATCCCGAAGTCGGCCACCCGCTCGGCGTTCGTGGACACCGCGACGAAGTGCTTGGCCACCGCGTCCTCGCCGGCCGCGTCATCGAGCCCGTCGAGCAGCCAGCGCCGGACGACCTTCGCGTTGGTGAGCGTCTCCAGCGTGCCGAACGTCTTCGACGACACGACGACGAGCGTCTCGGCCGGATCGAGGTCGCGGGTCGCCTCGGCCACGTCGGTCGGGTCGATGTTGGACACGAACCGGAAGGTCCGGTCCCGGTCGCTGTAGTCCTTCAGCGCCTCGTACGCCATGACCGGGCCGAGGTCGGACCCGCCGATGCCGATGTTGACGACGGCCCGGATCGGCCGGCCGGTCGCCCCGGTCCACCGCCCGGACCGCACCCGGTCGCTGAACTGCCCCATCCGGTCCAGGACCTCGTGCACGTCCCCGACCACGTCCTGGCCGTCGACGGTCAGGCCGGCGTCCCGCGGCAGGCGCAGCGCGGTGTGCAGGACCGCCCGGTCCTCGCTGACGTTGATGTGCTCGCCGCGGAACATCCCGTCGATCCGGTCCCGCAGCCCCGCCCGGTCGGCCAGCGCGACCAGCAGCCGCACGGTCTCGGCGGTCGCCCGGTGCTTGGAGTAGTCCAGGTAGAGGTCGGCCGCCTCGACGGCCATCGTGCCGCCCCGGTCCGGGTCCGCGGCGAACAGCTCGCGCAGGTGCCGGCCGCCGATCTCGGCGTGGTGCCGGGACAGGGCGTCCCACTCGGCCGTGGTCGTGATGTCGATCGGCGCCACGCGGTCCTCCTCGGCTCGGCCCACCGGTTCCCGGCACCCTTCCGTACCGGCGGCCCGACCGCCAGGACCCTCCGCCGCGCGGGCGTGCCGCCCGTCGGCGGGCCCGTTGCTCTAGCCTCCGGACGGTGTTCGACGGGTTCGAGGCCTTCGACGTCCGGGTCGGCGGGACGACGATCCACGGCCGCCGCGGCGGGTCGGGGCCGCCGTTGCTGCTGCTGCACGGGATCCCGGAGACCCACCTGATGTGGCACCGGGTCGCTCCCGCGCTCGCCGAGGAGTTCACGGTCGTGGTCACCGACCTGCGCGGGTACGGCGACAGCGGCACCCCGGCCTCGACGGCCGACCACGCGCCGTACGCCATGCGCGAGATCGCGCGCGACCAGGTCGCGGTGATGCGCTCGTTCGGCCACCGGCGGTTCGGGGTCGCCGGTCACGACCGCGGCGGCCGCTGCGCCTACCGGATGGCGCTCGACTCGCCCGGCGCGGTCGACCGGCTCGCCGTGCTCGACGTCGTGCCGACCGCCGAGGCGTTCGCCGGGGCCGACGCCCGGTTCGCCCTGGGCTACTGGGTCTGGTCGTTCCTCGCCGCGGCCGAGCCGGTCCCCGAGCGGCTGCTCGCCGACGACCCGGCGGCCCTCGTCGACCACATGCTCGACGCCTGGTCGGCCGACCCGTCGGCCTTCCCGCCGGAGATCCGGGCGGACTACGTGCGGCCGTTCACCGACCCGGCGACCGTGCACGCGATCTGCGAGGAGTACCGGGCCGCCGCCACCCTGGACGTCGACCACGACGAGGCCGACCGCGGCCGGCGGCGGATCGACTGCCCGGTACTCGTCCTGTGGTCGGCGGACGGCCCGCTCGCCCAGTGGTACGCCGACCCGCTCGAGCTCTGGCGCCCGTGGGTCGCCCGGCCGACCGGCCATCCGGTCGCCGGCGGTCACTTCCTTCCGGAGGAGCGTCCCGCCGAGGTCGGGCACGCACTCCGCGCGTTCTTCCGCGGCCTCCCGTCCTGACCCCCGGGCCGTCCTGACCCCCGGGCCGTCCTGACCCCCGGGCCGTCCTGACCCGAGCCGTCCTGACCCCCGGGGCGCCCTGACCCCCGGGGCGCCCTGACCCCCGGGGCGCCCTGACCCCCGGGGCGCCCTGACCCCCGGGGCGCCCTGACCCCCGGGGCCGCGGCCGACCAGCACTGGTCGGCCGCGGCCCGGGCGGGCGGTCAGGTCGGCATCGGCTCCGACCGGTCGACCGAACCCTCCTCGAGCAGCTCGTCGGGGCTCACGTCGGCCTTGCGGGCCAGCCGGCTCGGCCACCAGATGTGCCGGCCGATGTCCAGGTTCAGCGCGGTCACCAGCACCGAGCGGACGACGATCGTGTCCAGCAGCACGCCGAGGGCGACGGCGAAGCCGAGCTCGGCCAGGAAGACCAGCGGCAGCGTGCCGAGGACGGCGAAGGTGCCGGCCAGGACCGCTCCGGCCGACGTGATGACGCCTCCGGTGGCGGCGAGCCCGATCAGCGCGCCGCGGCGCGTGCCGTACCGCCTGGACTCCTCGTGGACGCGGGTCATCAGGAAGATGTTGTAGTCGATGCCCAGCGCCACCAGGAAGACGAAGACGAACAGCGGCAGCGACGAGTCCGCCCCGGCGAACCCGAAGACCCAGTCGAAGATCAGCGCGCTGGCCCCGAGCGCGGCGGCGAAGGACAGCACCACCGTCCCGATCAGGATCAGCGGAGCCACGACCGCCCGCAGCAGCACCATGAGGATGACCAGCACCACGACCAGCACGATCGGGACGATCAGGTTCCGGTCGTGCTTGGCGGCCCGCTGCAGGTCCAGGTTGATGGCGGTGTTGCCGCCGACCAGGGCGCCGGCGTCGGGCACCGCGTGCACGGAGTCGCGCAGCCGGTCGATCGTGGCGAACGCGGCCGGGCTGTCCGCCGCGTCGGTGAGCGTGCCCTCCATGTAGGCGTGGCCGTCCCGGACGACCGGCGTGGAGACCGCGGCGATGCCGGCGGTCTGGCCGACCGTCGACCGCACCTGTTCGGCCGCGTCGGCGTCGGCGACGATCGCGACCGGGTCGCCCGCTCCCCCGGCGTCGGGGAAGTGGTCGGCGATGACCTGCTCGCCGACGACCGAATCCGGTCGGCCGGTGAACGACTCCGCGTTGGACAGCCCGTTGGCGTCGAGCTTGACGATGCCGATCGAGAGCACACCGAGGATCAGGGCGGTGCTCACCCACACCAGCCGCGGTCGCCGGGCGATGCGGTTGCCGACCCTGGCCCAGAACCCGCGCGTGGTCGGCTCGGCCGAGCCGTACTGCGGCTTGACCGGCCAGAAGATCCACCGGCCGCAGATGGTCAGCAGCGCCGGCAGGAGCGTGATCATGACCAGCAGCGCGACGGCGACGCCGATCGCGGCGACCGGGCCGAGGCTCCTGGTCGAGTTGGTCTCCGCCACCATCAGGCAGAGCATGCCGATGACGACCGTGGAGGCGCTGGCGATGATGGCGGGACCGGCGCGGTGCAGCGCGACCGCCATGGCCTCGTGCCGGTCGCTGTGCCGGCGCAGCTCCTCCCGGTAGCGCGCGACGAGCAGCAACGCGTAGTCGGTGCCGGCGCCGAAGACCAGCACGGTCAGGATGCCCGCGCTCTGGCCGTTGACGACCAGGCCGGCGTGCTTGGCGAGCAGGTAGATCAGCGCCTGGGCGACGACGAGCGCGACGCCGGCGGAGACCACCGGCAGCAGCCACAGCAGCGGGCTGCGGTAGGTGATGAGCAGGATGATGACGACCACGCCGATCGTGGCGAACAGCAGCGCGCCGTCGATCCCCTCGAACGCCGAGGCCGAGTCCGCGGCGATGCCGAACGGACCGGTCACGTGTACGGCCAGCCCGTCCGAGCCGCCCGGCAGGTCGCGGATGCGATCGGCGATGCCCGGCGCCTTCTGCCAGCCGTCTTCGCCGAGGTCGAAGACCACGACCGTCTGCAGCGCCTTGCCGTCGGCCGACGGGGCCGGACCGGTCGGCTTGCCCTGCACGCCCTCGAACCCGGCCAGCTGCTGCGCGTCCGCCGCGGCCTTGGCCCGGTCCGCCGCCGTCAGCCCACTCGGCCGGTCGTACGTGATGACCGCGGGCAACGCGTTGGGCGACTGGAAGGACTGCTGGATCTGCAGCACCTTCGTGGACTCGGCGCTGCCCGGCAGCCATGAGGCCGAGTCGTTCTTCTCCGCACCGGTCAGCTTGCCGGCCAGCGGGCCGGCGATCCCGACCAGGACCAGCCAGAAGACCAGCACCAGGAATTTGGTGCGACGCCCGGTCAGCAGGCGTACGGCCGACGTTGTCATCTCTCTCCCTCTCCCCACTCCGCGGGGACGCTATTGACGGCTAGCCTCGAGCGTCAACGACGTTTGCGTGCGCACTGAGAAAGCCTCAGGAATTCCTTTCTCAAAGGGCAATTTTCGGCTCCGGTGAGGACCAGCGCCGCAGGTCGCACGCCGTCGCGCGGCGCAGACCGGCGAGGTCCGGTCGGCTCAGGCCGCGGCGGCCAGCAGACGGAGCCGGGCCCGCGCCGGCCTGCCCGGCACGGCCGCCGGACACCAGCTCGCCGAGGTCGTCAAGGTCGTCGAGGAGCAGCACGCCGTTGCCGAGCACGCTCCAGCCCTGCTCGGGGTGGATCGCCACGGTCCGGGCCGCGTCCCGGTCGGGACGGTCGGCGGCCGGGCACGGGGGTCGGTGCTGGCACATGGCCCACCTCCGATGTGGTCGAGCACCACTGCGTTGCTGTCCCTACGTCGAATCAGGGCCGCTTATTTCGACATCCGGACAAATCCTTCAGTCGGGGTCGAGGGGGCCGTCCCAGCGGGCCGGCCGGCGGCCGGCGACCTGGTCGACGAACTGGGCGACGTACCACCGCCCGAAGCGGGCGACGACCGGGCCGCGGGCCAGCGTCATCAGCCGCGCCGCGCGACAGAACTCGTCGGCCTCGGCCATCAGCGCCTCCAGCTCGCGGGCGCCGCCGGCCACGCCGCGCGGGACCCGGTACACCAGGTCGACCGTGTCGTGTCCCTGCTCGACCGCCCGGTCGAAGTCGCGGTCGGGCCGGGACGTTGCCGCCGCGTAGCGCACGCCGAGCGCCTCGGTCAGCTCGACCAGGCGATCCGGCGCGGCGGGGCCGGCCGGCGGCCCGGACATCGCCAGCAGCCGGAACTCGCGCAGCAGGCCGTCGTGGTGCTCCCGCGCCGCGGCCAGCACCCGCACCGGCACGCCGAGCAGCTCCACGGTGACTAGCCCGGACGCAAGGTCGCCGGTGCCCCCGTACCGGCCCAGCGGCGAGGCGGCGGCGCCGGCGTCCGGGGCCGGGTCGGTCGCCGGCTGCGCCGGGTGGCGGTCCCACGGCTCGTGCGCACCCCGCAGGACGAACCACACCGCCTTGCCGGCGCCGACGCGTTCCCAACCCCAGTCGTGGGCCAGGTCGTGGAGCATCTGCACGCCGCGCCCGGTCGTCGCCGTCCGGGAGTGCCGCCGCAGCACCGGCGGCGAGGGAGACCCGTCGACGACCGTCACCCGCACGCCGCGGCCGTCCTGACTGACCCCGAGCGACGGCGCCGACGCGGTGTGGACGATGACGTTGGCGACGACCTCGGAGGTCAGCAGGACGGCGACCTCGAGTAGGTCGTCGAGGTCCCACGTCCGCAGGCGCTCCCGCACCGCGTTGCGGGCCAGGCTCGCGGCCCGCGCGTCCGCCGGCAACGACACCAGATCCACGTCCACGGGCGCCATCTTCCTCCCCGGTGAGGAGGAGGGCCCGCCGACCGGTCGTCGGCGTCCCGGACGCCGGACCTGAGCCGGGGGCCGGACCTGAGCCGGGGCCGTACCGCGTGCCGGCCCCGTCGGGGCGTCGCCGGGGCCGGCCGGCGCCGGTCAGGCCGCGGGGCCGGTGCGCAGCTCGAGAAGGGTGCCCTGGTCGAGGATCCCCAACCACCGCCCGTGCTCGTAGACGTACGTGACGGCGGTGAGCGACCGCTGGTAGAAGCCGATGCGCGGGATCTCGTAGACCGCGTCGTACTCGATGAACGCGGTCCGGCAGCCGTCGACGTGCCGGGCGATCTCGGTCCACGACCAGACCGCCTCCCGGTCCGCGAAGTGGCTCCGCAGCGCGGTCATGATCGCGTCGATCCCGGCGAACCGCTGCCCCTGCGCGAAGATGCTCACCGCGTCGGGGGCGTGGCCGGCCCGGAACGTCGCGGCGTCGTAGTCCCGGAAGGACTCCATGTCCGTGCGCTGGGCCGTCTCGAACTTCGCCGCGCAGCCGTGGCTGCCGTCGCCGCCGCGGCCGCCGGCCGTCCCGTCGGCGGCGAGTGCGGGCTGGGCCGCCGCCAGCATTCCCAGCACGGCGAGTCCGAGTATCGAATGTCGGACGGTCTTGCGCATGGCAGGTCCTCCTGTCCGGTTGGTCAAGATCCCGGCGGCGACGCTACTGAGCGGCGGCCGGAGCAGGCGGTCCAGTTCGACCCGACTTGTCGTAGGCCGGTCACCGCCGCGTCACGCGCACTAGGCTTCGCCCGTGGAGGTCCACGTCAGCCTCGCCGGCCGGCGGGACCTCGCCGACCAGATCTACCGGCAGCTGCGGGCGGCCATCCGGGACGGCCGGCTGCGCCCGGCCGAGCCGCTGCCGTCCTCCCGCGAGCTCGCCGACCGGCTCGACGTGTCCCGCAACACCGTCGTCGCGGCGTACGAGCGGCTCGCCGCCGAGGGCCTGGTCCGCAGCAAGCCGGGCAGCGGGGTGTTCGTCGGCGGCGCGGAGCCGGCGCCGACCCGGCCGGACGCCAAGGAGCCCGCCGCCCCGCCCGAGCCGCAGCCGGTCTGGGCGACGATCCGGCCGGCCGACCACGACCCCGGCGCGCGGCCGGAGGTGGACCTGCGGGCCGGCATCCCGTCCCGGGAGCACTTCCCGTACGCCGCCTGGCGGGCCAGCGTCTCCCGGCAGCTGCGGCCGTCCGTGCTCGGCACGAGCGCGTACGGGGAGCCGGCCGGCACGCCGGCGCTGCGGGAGGCGATCGCCAGGCACGTCTCGGTGTCCCGGGGCGTCCGGGCCGCACCCGAGGACGTCGTCGTCACCAGCGGCACCCAGCAGGCGCTCGACCTGGCCGCCCGCGTCCTGCTCGGGCCCGGCGACCTCGTGGCCGTCGAGGACCCGTGCTACCGGCCGCCGGTCATGCTGTTCCGGTCGCTGCACCTGCGCGTCGCCGGCGTCCCGGTGGACGAGGAGGGCCTCGTCGCGTCGGCGATCCCGGCCGGGGCGCGGCTGGTCTACGTCACGCCGTCGCACCAGTTCCCGCTCGGGACGAGCATGTCCGACCGGCGCCGCCGGCAGCTGCTCGACTGGGCCGACCGGACCGGCGCGGTGGTCGTCGAGGACGACTACGACAGCGAGTTCCGCTACGGCGGGCGGCCGCTGCCGACGCTGCAGAGCCTCGACCGCTCCTGGCGCGTCCTCTACGTCGGCTCGTTCTCCAAGACCCTGCTGCCCACGCTGCGGCTGGGCTTCCTGCTGGCGCCGCCGTCGCTGCAGCCCGCGCTCCGCACGGCCAAGCTGGTGACCGACTGGCAAACCCCGGGACCGATGCAGGACGCCCTCGCCGAGCTCATCGAGTCCGGCGCGTTCGCCCGGCACATCCGGCGCACCCGCCGCACGTACGCCGAGCGGCACCAGCTGATCGCGTCCATTGTGGACACCGAGCTGGCCGACCGCCTCGTCCGGGTCCCGTCCTGGGCCGGCATCCACATCACCGCACTGCTGCGGCCCGAGGTGCGGCGCACCGACGTCGAGATCCTCGAGCTGGCCCGGCGCCGCGGCGTCGAGATGTCCCTGCCGCTCTCCGCGTACGCGGTGACCCGGACGCCGCAGCAGGGCCTGGTGATGGGCTACGGGGCGGTCCGCACGGAGCGGATCCCGGAGGGCTTCCGGCGGCTGCGGGAGTGTCTCGGCTAGCGCTCGGTCCCGTACCGGTCGCGCAGCGGCCCGAGGTTGACCGCCGCACCGTTCCCGGCATCTGATGTGCAGCGTGACTGCGGCCGGGCGACCCGACTACCTGACGGCGAACCGCGAGTTCTGGGAAGGGCTGGCTCCGGAGGCCGGCGAGCACGGCGACCAGGCCGGCCACGGCCGGCAGCGGTGGGCCGAGCCGGCGCCGGTGTGGGGCGACTGGAGCGTCCCCGAGTCCGAGCTGCGGCTGCTGCCGGACGACGTGGCCGGCATGGACGTGCTCGAGCTCGGCTGCGGCACCGGGTACGTGTCGGCCTGGCTGGCCCGCCTCGGTGCCCGCCCGGTGGGGATCGACCTCGCCGCCCGGCAGCTGCGGATAGCCCGCGCGCTGCAGCGGGAGCACCGCCTGTCGTTCCCGTTGCTGCACGCGAACGCCGAACGGCCGCCGCTGGCCGACCGCACCGTCGACCTGCTGATCTCCGAGTACGGCCTGACCGCGTGCGACCCGCGCCGCTGGATCCCGGAGGCGGCCCGGTTGCTGCGGCCCGGTGGCCGGCTGGTGGTGCTCAGCAGCACGCCGCTGGCCACGATGTGCACCCCGACCGGCGGTCCCGCCGGCGACCGGCTGGTACGCGACTACTTCGGCCTGCACGCGGTGCACCTGATCGACGACCGCACGCTGGAGTTCCAGCTCCCGCACGGCGAGGTGATCCGGCTGCTGCGCGACAACGGCTTCGAGATCGACGACCTGGTCGAGATCCGGCCACCCGACGGCGCCCACTCCCCCTGGCCGTACGTCACCCTCGACTGGGCCCGCCGGTGGCCCTCCGAGGAGGTCTGGAAGGCCACCCGCCGCTCCTGATCGGCCGGAGCCGGTCCTCCGTTCGAGCCTTCTCGCGGGCCCGGCGGTGTAGCAGAGGCTTAGGTCCCGGCCGTCGCGAAACAGGACAGCGGACCTCTGTGCCGACCGTACGGTCCGATGTGGACACTGGAGGTCCCGCGGGCGCGCCTCGGCCGCCACGACCGGAAAGGGACCTCCGACCCTGGCTGGCGGCCGCCGCCGCCGCCAACTCTGAATCGGACAGACAGTCTTCCGATGAAGGAGTCCGCATGCGCGCCGCCGTCGTACCGTCCCTTGGCGCTCCGCTGGAGATTCGCGAAGTTCCGGTGCCGGAGCCGGGGCCGGGGCAGGTTCTCGTCCGGATCGAGGCCAGTGGCCTCTGCCACACCGACATCCACGCCGCCCGCGGCGACTGGCCGGTCACCCCGACGGCCCCGTTCATCCCCGGCCACGAAGGCGTCGGCCGGGTCGTCGCGCTCGGCGCCGGTGTCACCACCCCGGCCGAGGGCGACCGGGTCGCGCTGGCCTGGCTCGGCAGCGCCTGCGGGTCCTGCCGCTACTGCGTCTCCGGCTGGGAAACCCTGTGCCAGGCCCAGACCAACACCGGCTACTCCATCGACGGCGGGTACGCCGAGTACGCCGTCGCCGACGCCCGCTTCGCCATCCCCGTGCCCGACGGCATCGACCCTCTCGACGCCGCACCGCTGACCTGCGCCGGTGTCACCACCTACAAGGCGCTCAAGGTCTCCGGCGCCCGGTCCACCGACCTGGTCAGCATCGTCGGCATCGGCGGCCTCGGCCACCTCGCGGTCCAGTACGCCGCCATCGCCGGGTGCACCGTCGTCGGCGTCGACGTGCGGCACGAGAAGCTGGACCTGGCCAAGGCGCTCGGCGCCACGCACACGGTCGACGCGTCGGCCGAGGACCCGGCCGCGGCGATCCAGGCGCTCGGCGGCGCCGACGTCGCCATCGCCCTCACCGTCAACCCCGAGGCGATCCGGCAGGCGCACGCCTCACTGCGGCCCGGCGGCCGGCTGGTGCTCGTCTCTCTGCCCAAGGCCGGCGAGCTGGCCGTGCCGATCTTCGACACCGTCCTCAAGGGCATCAGCATCATCGGGTCGATCGTCGGCAGCCGGCAGGACCTGCGCGAGGTCTTCGAACTGCACGCGGCCGGCCGCACCAAGGTCATCGCCCAGGCCCGGAAGCTGGAGGAGGTCAACGCCGCCTTCGACGAGGTCCTCGCCGGTGACGTCCCGGCCCGGCTGGTCTTCCGCTTCTGAGTAGCAGGACCAGCCGTCCGGTACCGCGCGGCTCGGCCTCGACCCGGGAACGGCGGTGCAGGATGGATGCGGAACTGGCCGAGCGGATCGTGGCGCTGGCGACGCGGGCGCCGTCCGTGCACAACACGCAGCCGTGGCGGTTCGTCGCGACCACGACCGCGCTCGACATCCACGCCGACCGCACCCGGCAGCTGATCGCCCTCGACCCAACGGGCCGGCAGCTGACGATGAGCTGCGGCGCCGCCCTCGGCCTGGCCCGGCTCGCGGTGGCCGGGCTGGGCTACGCCTGCTCGGTGGAGCTGCTTCCGGACCCGGACGACGCCGATCACCTGGCCCGGCTGACGATCGGCCGGCCCGTCCCGGTCGACGCCGGCGACCTCGCCCTGGTGCGCGAGATCGGGCGGCGGCGGACGGTCCGGGAGCGGTTCGACGCCATCCCGCTGTCACGGTCGGAGCGGGCGACGCTCGACCGGGCGGCGGAGGCACAGGGAGCGTCGCTGCGGTGGCTGGACACGGTCCGGCAGCGGGCGGCCCTGGCCGTGCTCACCGACCGGGCCGAACGGGTCGAGCGTGCGGACCCCGCCATCCGGGTCGAGCTGGCGCGGTGGCTGCGGCCGGACGGTACGGCCGCCGACGGCATCCCGCCCGACGCGCTGCCGGACCTCCCGTACGGGCTGCGGTCCTCCGACGTGCCGCTGCGGGACTTCCCGGGGGCCGACACGGACGCCACGAACGCCGACCCGCAGCACCTGCCGCTTCCGGTGGAACGGCCCGACCTGGCCGTGCTCTGCACGCCTCACGACGGACGTGCCGACTGGCTGCGGGCCGGGCAGGCGCTCGTCCGGGTGCTGCTGCGGGCGACCGCGCTCGAGCTCGCGGCGTCTCCGCTGGGGCAGGCGCTGGACCTGCCGTGGACGCGGCAACTGCTCCAGGTCGAGCTGGGCGTCGGCGGCCCGCCGCAGCTGATCCTGCGGGTCGGTCACGCCCGCCCCGGCGGCCCCGTCACCGCCCGGCGACCGGTGGCCGAGGTGCTGACCACGCAGTGAGGTGTCCCGGCCGGCGCCGGCATGCGATCATTCGCACGGTCGCCTGATCCGTTCGCGCGGGGACCCATGCGAGGAGGAGCCGATGGACCTCGCCACCGATTACCTCGGGCTGCGGCTGCGCAATCCGCTGGTTGCCTCGGCCTCCCCGTTGTCGCAGACCGTGGACGGCATCCGGCGGCTCGCCGACGCGGGGGTCGGCGCGGTCGTGCTGTATTCGCAGTTCGAGGAGCGGCTCAGTGGCGAGACGGCCGTCGACGCCCGGGACGCAGCCGTCCCGGCCGGTGTCGACCGGCGGCAGCGGGCCGAGGACCTGAGCCCGGTGGAGTACCTGAGCCTGCTGGAACGGGCCCGTTCGGCGGTCGACGTGCCGGTGATCGGGAGCCTGAACGGGGCGACCGCGGGCGGCTGGGTGCGGTACGCGCGAGCGATGCAGGACTCCGGGGCGGACGCCGTCGAGCTGAACCTCTACTGGATCCCCGGTCCCGGCCGGGACGACGCCGACGTGCAGCAGCGGCACGTCGACGTGCTGTCGGAGGTCAAGGCCGCGGTGTCGGTGCCGGTCGCGGTCAAGCTCAGCCCGTTCTTCATCGCCTCCGGAGAGGTCGCCCTCCGGCTCGACGCGGCCGGCGCCGACGGGCTCGTGCTGTTCAACCGGTTCCTGCAGCCGGACATCGATCCCGACACCTTGCGGCTGGTGCCGACGCTCGACCTCTCCTCGCCGGCGGAGGCGCGACTGGCCCGGACGTGGATCGCCCTGCTGCGGCGACGGGTGCGGGCGTCTCTGGCCGCGACGACCGGGGTCGAGGACGCGGCGGACGTCATCAAGTACCTGCTGGCCGGCGCGGACGTCGTGATGACCGCCTCGGCCCTGCTCCGGCACGGCCCCGGTCACGTCCGCGTCCTCCTGGACGGGCTGACCGACTGGATGTCGAGGAAGGGGTTCGAGTCGATCGACGCCGTCCGCGGCGTGCTGAGCGTCGCCGAGCACACCGACCCCGGCGTGTACGCGCGGGCCGGCTACGTCTCCGTCCTGGAAGCGGCGAAGTTCAGCCACAGCCGCTGGTAGCCGGTCCAGGGTGACGGCGGCGGGGAACGCCCGCGCTCAGGTCTGTGGGATGGACCAGTGGAGTCGGGTGCCGTGGGGTTGTTGTGGGTGGGTTTGGAGGGTGCCGTTGTGGCGTTCGGCGCGGCGGCGGAGGTTGTCCAGGCCGCTGCGTCGGGTGGTGGGGCCGATTCCGGTGCCGTTGTCGCGGACGTCGACGGTGAGCCGGTCGGGGGTGGCGGTGACGTCGATTTCGGCGGTGCTGGCGTGGGCGTGGCGGGTGATGTTGGTCAGTGATTCGCGGATGACGGCGAGCAGGTCCTCGGCGATGTCCTCGGGCAGGGTGTCGAGGATCCCGGACAGCCGGACGGTCGGTTCGAAACCGAGCCCGGCGGCGACGTCGGTGGCGACCTCGAGTAGTTGGGCCCGGACACTGGGCAGCTGCGACTGGGGTAGCTGCTGGAGTTGGAAGATGCTGGTGCGGATCTGGCGGATGGTGGCGTCCAGGTCATCGACGGTGGCCAGGATCCGGTCGGTCGCCTTACCCGAGCCGAGGGCCACCGCGGTGCTCTGCAACGACAACCCGGCCGCGAACAACCGCTGGATCACATGATCGTGCAGGTCAGCCGCGATCCGTTCCCGCTCGTCGAGCATCACCGCCCGCTGCTGCTCGGCCCGGGCCTCAGCCAACTCGATCGCCACCGCGGCCTGGTTGGCGAACCCGGCCGCCATGTCCACATCCTCCACCCCGAACGCCGGCAACCCCCGCCGGCGAGCCAACCACAACACCCCATGCACCCGCGCCGAACCATGCAACGGCACCGCCAACACCGCCCCCACCTCCAACCCGGGCGCCGTCATCAACTCACCGCCGTCCCCGCCATCCCCACCGTCCCCACCGTCCCCGTCCCCCGTCCCCACCGTCCCCGTCCCCGCCGTCCCCGCCGTCCCGCCGTGCCCGCCGTGCCTGTCGTGCCTGTCGTGCCCGTCGTGCCTGTCGTGCCTGTCGTGCCTGTCGTGCCCGCCGTGCCCGCCGTGCCCGCTGTCGTCCCCGAGCGCCCGCCGCAACGGGGCGCCACTAGCCAACACCTGCCCGGACAGCGTGCCCCGCATCGGCATCCGCACCCCGACGAGGTCACCGGCGCCGGCTCCGACCGCGACCTCAACCACCAACTCCTCCGGACCACCGGGGAGCACCACCGTGACCAGGTCCGCCCCGGAGATCCGCAGACTGGTCTGCGCGATCAACTCCAACGCCTGCCCGGCATCATCCGGATCCGCCGCCAACACCTGCCGGGTGATCGCCGCGATCGCCTGCAACCACTCCCCCCGCGACTGCGCCGCCGCGAACAACCGGGCATTCTCAATCGCCACCGCCGCCGTCCCCGCCAACGCCGTGGTCAACTCCTCATCCTCAGCGCTGAACTCCCCCCGCAAACTCTCCGCCAAATACAAATTCCCGAACACCTCATCCCGGATCCGGATCGGCACCCCCAAAAAACTGTTCATCGGCGGATGCCCCACCGGGAACCCCGCCGACCGCGGATCAACCCCGATCCGCCGCAACCGGATCGGCCGCGGATCATCAATCAACGCCCCCAACAACCCCTTACCCTCCGGCAAATGCCCAATCCGCCCCACCACATCCACCGGCATCCCACAATGCACGAACTCCACCAACCCACCCCCCGGCGAAATCACCCCCAACGCCGCATACCGCGCCCCCACCAACTCCCGCGCCGCCTCCGCGATCCGCCGCAACACCGCCGGCAACGTCAAATCCCGCGTCACCGTCTGCGACGCCCGCAACAACCCCCGCAACCGACCCTGCGTCGCCATAACCTCCTGCGCCCGCTCCACCAACTGACCCAACAACTGATCAAGCTCCAACCGCGGCAAATCCGGGAACGTCAACCCTCCACCGACCACGACAGAGCCGACAGACCCGCCGAACTCGGCCGAGTCGGCCGGCGGCGGCCGGCGCGGCCCGGCTGCACGGACCCGGCCGGCGCGGCGGCGGCCTCGGCAGGCTGCGCGGACCCGGCCGGCGCGGCGGGCGAAGCGGCCTCGGCAGGCTGCGCGGACCCGGCCGGCGCGGCGGGCTCGGACGTCACGACGTCACCGGCCGCGGCCTCGACCGACCGCAGCCTCCCGTGCCGCTCGCTCGCGAGGTTCCGCCGCCTCGGACCACTCGCTGTCCCCCGCCTTTCGGCCGTCGATTACAGGCCGTGACTCTGTCTACTCCGCGACGGGGCCGGTCGGCAAGCGCACCAGACGGTGCGGCGCCGCCTCCGGGCGGATGGTGCCCGACCGAGCCCGCGGGGACCACGACAGGCGCGACGAAAGGCCGAGGTCGAGACCAAGGTCCCTGTCCGATCGGGCCGGCGGGGCGGACGGTGGGGTCAGCGGGAGACCCACCGGAAGAAGGCCGGCAGAGCCGTCCCGCGGCGGCTCTCCCGCGTCCTTCGTCCGCCGAAAGGAGGCCCGTGATGCAGGCCCGACAGATCATGACCACGCCGGTCGTCACCGTCCGGGCGGATACGACCGTTCGCGACGTCGCGACGTTGCTGGTCGAGCACCAGATCACCGCCGCGCCGGTCCTGGACGCCGAGGGTGAGCTCATCGGGATGGTCAGCGAGGGCGACCTCGTGGTCGACCGGTTCAGCCACGACCCCCGCTCCCAGCTCCGGTCGGTCGAGGACGAGCCGCCCGGCCCGCAGACCGTGGGCGAGGTGATGTCCACGCCGGTCATCGCGCTCGGCGCGTCCGCCGACGCCGCCGACCTCGCGCACACCATGCTCGACTCCGACGTCCGCAGCATCCCGATCGTCGAGGGCGCCACCGTCGTCGGCATCGTGAGCCGCCGCGACCTGCTCCGGACCCTGGTCCGCGACGACGACGACATCCGGGCGGAGATCCTCAAGCGCCTCAGCAGCTGCGGCGAGCCGACCGGCTGGTGGGACGTCCAGGTCACCGACGGCACCGTCCTGCTGGTCGGCGAGGGGGACGGCGACGACGGCCGCAACGCGGTCGCGCTGGCCCGGACGGTCGCGGGCGTCACCTCGGTCCGCATCGCCGGTCGGCGCAGCGGCCCGGGCGGTGGCGCGGCGAAGACGGGCCCGGGGTCCGTCGGGTCGGGCCCTCGCCGGTGAGGTCGGCATAAGCGATGTGACCGAATGACGGGGGGCTGCTACGGGTCGCTGCCCGTCCGGCGTGCGGCCATGCTCGCGCCGCCCGCCGCCGTCGGGACGAGCCGATCGGCCGTCAGGTCCTTCGACCCTGGAGAGCACCCATGCAAACCCGCGACGCTGGTGCCGCGGGCGATCCGGCGACCCGGAGGTGACCATGGACCCGACCAGGAAGCACGGCGCGGTCGATGCGCGGACGGCGGTCGAGCGGGCGACGCCGGGCGACGTGGTCACGCTGGCCATGGACCTCGGACCGGCGCCGTCCCACGTCGGGGCGCTCCTGCGGTTCACCGGGATCCCCGGCGGCGACCCGGACGCCCTGGTCCGGCTGGTCGCCGAGCGGGCCGGTGCGGTGCCACGGCTTCGGCAGCGGCTGGTCCCGGCGCCGCTCGGCTGCGGGCCGCCGGTGTGGGTGGACGACCCGGCCGCCGACCCCGCCGCGCACGTGCGCAGGACCGAGTGCCCGGCGCCGGGCGACGAGCGCGCGCTGCTCGACCTGGCCGCACGGGTGATGACCACCCCGCTGCCGCCGGTCCGCCCGCTCTGGTCGGCGGCCGTGGTGACCGGGGTGGCCGGCGGCGGGGTCGCACTGCTGGTCGTGCTCCATCACGTCCTCGCCGACGGCGTCGGCGGGCTGGCCGTGCTCGCCGCGCTCGCCGACGGCGCGCCGGAGCCAGGGCCGGCCGCGCCGCCCCGACCCATGCCGACCCGGCGCGAGCTGGCCGCCGACGCGGCCACCCGGCGCCGGCAGGCGGTGCGGCGGCTGCCCGGTGGGATGCGCGCGCTGCGGCGGTGGCTCGGTGCGGCCGGCGGCTCGCGGCCGGTCCCGGCGGCGGCCTGCTCGCTGGTCGGGCCGGTCGGGCGGCGGCGCCGATACGAGGTCGTACGGGCCGAGGCGGCGGGGCTGCGGGCGGTGGCCCGCCGGCACGGCGCGACCGTCAACGACGCGGTGCTGGTCGCGGTGGGCGCCGCCCTGCGCGATCTGCTGGCGGCGCGCGGCGAGGCGGTCGACCCGATCGCGGTCGGCGTCCCGGTGTCCATGCGCCGTTCCACCACCTCGGCCACGCTGGGCAACCAGGTGGCGCCGATCCTCGTCCCCGTCCCGGTCGGCGGGGGCGTGTCGGAGCGGCTGGAGCGGGTCGCGGCGGCGGTCCGCCGCGGCCGCGCGGCGGCGACCCAACCGCCGCCGCCCGGGGTCGCGACCGCGATGTGGTGGGCCGCCCGGCTCGGACTGCTCGGCCGCTACATGGCTCACCAGCGGCGGATGCACACGATGGTCAGCTCGATCCACGGTCCGGATGAGCCCATCACGCTGGGCGGGAGCACGGTCGTGGCGATCGTGCCGCTGGTGTCGGCGGAGACCGGCAACGTGCGGGTCGGCGTCGACGTCCTCTCGTACGCGGGCACGCTCACGATCACCGTCGTCGCCGACCCGGACGCCGTCCCGGACCTGGCCGGCCTCGCCGACGCGCTCCGCCGCGAGCTCGCCGACCTGGCGAGCGCGCCCGCACTCCGGTGACCGGCGGTCGCCCAGGCGCACTGCCGTCGACCGGACCACGCCGTCGCGGCGAGTCGAGCAGGAACGGGCTCTGCCCGGCGGCGCGCGGACATACCGCACCATCCAGGTCAACAGTGGACGGCCACGCCGGTACGAGCGGGACTGCCACCACGCCTGCCGTTCCGGCCAGCGACGCCGGGCCGGGGAACGGCGACGACGAGGTGACTCGGGCCCTTGGCCCCTACGCCCCGCCGGGAGGAACGGAGAAGATCGAGGGATGACCAGGGAGGTGAGCACCGTGACGTACGTGACGCCGGACCAAAGGACCATCACGGTGGGTCAGCTGCTGGCGCTGCTGGAGGCCCTTCCGCCCGAGACGCCGTTGCTCGTGGGCATCCGGGACCGGCACCGCTTCAACACCCTGCTCGGGGATCTGGCCGTGACCGGGGCGGCGATCCTGCCGTCCGGCAGCGGTCGAGCGCTGACCCTCGACGTCGAGAAGGTGACCTGAGGCCCGGCGCTGTTTCCCGGGCGGTCGCGGCTAGGGCAGGATGTCGCCCGTGCATGAAGTGGAGGTGCCGCGCCGGCCGCTCGAGGCGCTCGCCGGGGTGCTCACCACCGAGCAGGCCGACGCTTTGCGGGCGGTCGTGGCCAGGAGCGCAGTCGCACTGTCCGGCCGCACGATCTGGAACGTCAACTCCACCGCGACCGGCGGCGGGGTGGCCGAGATGCTGCGCTCGATACTGGGCTACGTGCTCGACTCGGGCATCCGTACCCGCTGGCTCGTCCTCGGCGGCGACCCGCCCTTCTTCGCGCTGACCAAGCGGCTCCACAACGCGATCCACGGAGCCGGCGACATCTCCACCCCTGGCGACTCCGACCGCGCGCACTACCAGGACGTGCTGTTCCAGCGGAACCTTCCGGCCCTGCTGGAGCTCGTGGGTCCGCGCGACGTGGTGATCCTGCACGACCCGCAGGCAGCGGGTCTCGTCGTGCCGCTGCAGGAGGCGGGCATCCCGGTCATCTGGCGGTGCCACATCGGGCGGGACACCCCGAACGGCACGTCCAAGGCAGCCTGGGACTTCCTCCGCCCGTACGTCGAGCCGGTCGAGATCGCGATCTTCTCCCGCCGCCAGTACGCGCCAGCCTGGTTGCCGCCCGACCGGATCAGCGTGATCCCGCCGTCGATCGACCCGCTGTCGGAGAAGAACCGGCCGATCGATCCGGCGGAGTGCCTGCGGATCCTGCAGGGTGCCGGCCTGCTCGCCGGGACCGGTGCGGCCGGATCCACCGGCGCCACGGCGAGCACCTCCCCGCCACCGGTCGAGGCACGGCTGGTCGTGCAGGTCAGCCGCTGGGACCGGCTCAAGGACATGCCCGGTGTCATCCGCGGCTTCGCAACGGCCGCCGTCCCCGACGACGTCCACCTGATGCTGGTCGGACCCGACGTGACCGGCGTGGTCGACGACCCCGAGGGCAGCGACGTGCTCGCCCAGTGCCTGGCCACCTGGCAGCGACTCCCCGGCCGGCTGCGGGACCGGGTCCACCTGGCGAGCGTGCCGATGGTGGACACGCAGCAGAACGCCAGGATCGTCAACGCGATCCAGCGGCATGCCGCCGTCGTCACGCAGAAGAGCCTCGCCGAGGGATTCGGGCTGACCGTCGCCGAGGCCATGTGGAAGTCCCGGCCCGTCGTCGCCTCGGCCGTCGGCGGCATCCAGGACCAGATCCGCGACGGCGACGACGGGCTGCTCATCCAGGACCCCCACGACCTCGACGCATTCGGCGATGCGGTCGCCCGGCTGATCGCCGACCCGGTGTTCGCCCAGCGGCTCGGGGACGGCGCGCACCGGACGGTCCGCGCGCGCTTCCTCGGCGACCGGCACCTGGCGCAGTACGCGACGCTGCTGGACTCCGTGCTCCGGTGAACCCCACACGTCGGGCTCGCGGGCTCGGACCCCGGCCGGGCCAGGGAGGTCAGGCCGGAAGGTCGACCGGCCAGCCGGCCCGGTCGTAGGTCGCCGCCCGTTGCGCCTGCAGGCTCCGGCGGTGCTGGCGGTAGTGGTGACCGCAGAGGAGGATCTCGGTGGGCCGCGGCTGGTCCTCTGTGGACGGAAGCACCACCTGGAAGGCAGGCGCCGCGGAACAGCAGCAGGCCTGGCTGGTGGGGGGCACCGCCGTGAGCAGCGCTGCCGGCCGACCGGTCAGGTCCGGCGTCTCGACAGCGCCGGCATAGTCAGGTCCCGGGTCTGGGCGGGGGCGGCGCCGCTGCAGCACTGGTCGCATGTATCGAGGATCGGGGCGGTTCCGTAGCCGAACCAGGTCCGTTCCGCCCCTGAAGAAGGGACCAAGGTCCCGGACCGGACGGCGGCCGGGATTCGGCTGTGGGAAGGGACCAACGTCCCGCGGCAAGGGGTCGGATGGCCGCGGTGAGCCGTCCCCGCGGCGAGCAGGCTGTAGGCACAGCAAGGATCGGGAGGCGACCATGGCGGCTGCGCCCGTACCGGCTCCCGCCGGCTCGAGCCCGCTTGATCTGGCTCTGGACATCCACCGCGTTCGGCAGTATTTCGCCGCCGCCCTGGAGGGCGCCGAGCTGGTGCGGGACGTACGGTTCCTCCGGACGGCGCGGCGGGCCGTGCTCCCGCTCCCGTTCGACCGGCCGGTACGGGTCGTCAACCCGTTCACCGACATGCCGCCCCGCCGGCCGGTGCGGCCGCCGGAGGGGCGCCTCGCGGTCGTCGCCTCCGGCGGCAGCGGTGCCACCGCCTGCCTGGTCGGCGTGGCCCGGGCGCTGGAGGAGGCCGGTCGCCGTCCCGACGTCTACTCCCTGTGCTCCGGCTCGGCCCTGTTCGGCTTCCCGCTGGCGGCCGGCCTGCCCGCCGCCGAGGTGGCCGACCTGCTGCTGGGCCTGCGCCCGGACCGGTACGTCGACGTGGCCTGGCGCTCGCTGGCCGCCGCCCCGCTGGCGGCCGGCCGCGGCTTCACCGGCCTCCTGCGCGGCGAGCAGATCGAGGCGTACTTCCGGGACCGCCTCGGAGACCTGACCCTCGGCCAGCTCCCCGTGCCGGCGTACGCGCCGGTGTGGAGCGTGGAACACAACCGGCTGGCCTACCTCGGACCGCGGACACATCCGGACGTCCCGGTGGCCCGGGCCATCCGGATGGCGGTGTCCCTGCCGCTGTTCTTCGAGCCGGTGGAGCTGGACGGCGAGCTCTGGTGCGACGGCGGGATCGTGGACATCCTCCCGGCCGGGCCGGTGCTCGACGCCGAGCGGCCGTGCCCGACCACGCTGGCCGTCAACGTCTTCTGTCCGCCCGGCCTGGCCGGCGAGGACGCGACCGGCTGGGACCATCAGGCCGGCAGCATCCTGCGCGCCGCCAGTCAGGTCCGGACGAGCCAGCACCTCGAGCTGGCCCGGCAGAACCTGCGCCGCCTCCGGGACAACGGCCGGACCCTTCTGCTGGAGCCGGTGCCGTACGAGACCGTCCGCGGTGCGGGCTTCTACCGGCAGTTCCTCGACGTGGCCGACTGGCCGGGATTCATGCTGGCCGGCTACGAGCACACCCGCCGCGCCCTCGCCGAGTCACCGCGGCCCGCCCGGTCCCGGACGCCGGGATGACCGGCGACCGGCGGCGCCGGACGCCGGGGTGGCCGCGCAGGCGCCGGTGAGCTTCCGATGAGCGCCTCGACGGCCCACGACAGCGACCGCTCGCGGGCACCGGGTCAGGACCGCGGCCTGCCGGCCGCGATCCGCGGGCACCCGCTGGCGGCGTACTTCCTGCTGGCGTACCTGTTCTCGTGGAGCTACTGGATCCCGGTCGCTGCGACCGGCGGCCACCTGAGCCACTTCCCGGGGCTGCTCGGTCCGCTGCTGGCGGCGTTCGCCGTCACCACCGCGATCGCGGGCCGGCCCGGCGTCGCCGACCTGCTCCGGCGGATGGCACGCTGGCGGGTGCCGGCCCGCTGGTACGCCGCAGCTCTGGTGCCGCTGGCCGCCGCGGCGGCCGCCCTCGCGGTGATGGCCGTCTCGGGCGCCGACCTGCCGTCGCTCGACGAGATCGGCCACATGCCGGGGCTGCCGGCGGTGGGCTGGTTCGGCGTGCTCCTGCTCACTCTCCTGGTGAACGGCTACGGAGAGGAGACCGGCTGGCGCGGGTTCGCCTGGCCGCAGCTGCGCGAGCGGCACGGCCTGGCAACCGCGGCGCTCATCCTCACCGTGCCGTGGGCGTTGTGGCACATCCCGCTCTTCTGGCTCGACTCCGGGATGCGGGGTTTCCAGCCCTTCGTCATTCCCGGGTTCCTGGTCGGCATGGCCGCCGGCTCGCTCGTGCTGGGCTGGCTGTACGACCATGCGCGCTGCTCGATACTGGTGGTCGCGCTGTGCCACACCACGCTCAACATGGCCAGCGCCACCGACGGCACCAAGGACGTCGCGGCCGCGGCGTCGGTTGCCGTCATCGTCTGGGCCGTCCTCATCCTGCGGGCCGAGCGGCGTGGAGGTCGACCGGCCCGGTCGCGGCCGTGAGGCGCTCGCCGCCGGGCCGGTGGGTCCTTCGGCCCTGTCCGGCCCGACGGACCGGGCCGGACGATGTGGTCAGAGGTGATCACCATGACTGACACCGAGGCACGATCGGGTCGCCGGCGGGCACGCGCCGGCAGCTGCGCCGGAGCCGGCAACGCCGTCTACGGGTTGGGATGGATCGGCGCGCTGGTCTTCTACTGGCAGCAGGCGGACTCGTTCGGCGAGTACCTGCTCGCCGTGCTCAAGCCGTTCGTGTGGCCCGCCTTCCTGGTGTACGAGGCGTTCTCGGCCCTGGCCAGCTGACGGTGGCCGGACACCGACCCCCGCGGGCCGCGTCCGGCCGGCGGGCGGTCGGGTCGTCCCCCGGGTCGCCGCGGCGGTGACCTTTGGCCGTCGTCGGGCCGCGGTGGCGGTCCTACCGTGGTCGTGGGGGGATTTCAGGGGCTTCGAGCGGCCTCGCACCGACGGCGGTGGTGATGGAGATGACCGGGTTCTCGGGCGTCCTGGTCGGTGTCGACTCGTCGGGCAGCGGCCACGCTGTCGACTGGGCCGCGCGGGAAGCGACGGCCCGGTCCGGCCGGCTGACCGTCTGCCACGTGCTGCGGTACCCGCCGGGCGAGACGTCGTCGCCGCACGGGATACCGAGATCGTTGCCGGAGCGCGGCGAACGCCTGCTCGACACGGTCGTCGAGCGGGTGCGGCGGACCTGCCCGGGGCTGTCCGTGGACAGCGTGCTCTCCTAGGGGCCGGCGGCGCAGGTGCTGGCCGACCTGGCCGCGGACGCCGACGAACTGGTGCTGGGCAGCAGCGGGATCCACGGGTCGTACCGGATCCGGCCAGGGATGTTGCCGACCCTGGTGGTCGAGCGGGCGCGCCGCCCGGTGACCATCGTGACCCGATCGGCGAGGCCGGGGCGGCGTGCTGATCGGCGTCGACGGCTCCGCTCACGGCGCGGCCGCGGTCGAGCACGGGTTCCGGTACGCCTCCCGGCACGGGCTCGCCGTCCAGGCGATCCACGTGCAGGCGCCGCCGGCGCCCGGGGACGCCGGGCGTGAACCGCCCGGAGCCGTCGACCCGGCTGCCGCGTCGGCGCTGCGGATGGTCACGGGCGTGATCGAGCCGTGGGCGGCGAAGTTCCCGGAGGTCGACGTCCGTCCGGTGATCCGGTCCGGACCGCCGCCGGCGATCCTGGCCGAGGCGTCCGGCGGCGCGAGCCTGGTGGTGGTCGGCAGCCTCGGCGCCGCCGCCCGGCCCGGCAGCCTGCTCGGCTCGGTCAGCGGCGACCTGCTCCGGCACGCGCAGTGCCCCGTCGCCGTCGCGCGCTGACCGGTTCCACGGCCCGAGCGCCGGAACGCCGGACGGCAGCGACCTTCGGCTCTGTCGTCCGCGGGGTCGACGGCAGGAGGCTCGGTACAGACCATGAAAGGGGCTCGCCATGACGCAGCGACCGTCATTGGCCCAGATCGGGCTGGGATCCGGGAAGAAGGCCCGGTTGCACCGCATCCTGTTCCGGCACGGTCTCCGCAACGGGACCGCGCTGTTCCTCCCGTACGACCAGGGGCTCGAGCACGGCCCCCGGGACTTCTTCGCCAACCCGGACGCGGGGGACCCGCGCTACATCGTCAAGCTCGCCCTGGAGGGCGGCTTCAACGGCATCGCGATCCAGATCGGGCTGGCAGAGAAGTTCTACTGGGACTACGCCGGCGAGGTGCCGCTGGTGCTCAAGCTCAACGGCAAGACCGACCTCCCGCCCGACGCGGAGGCACTCTCCCCGCTGCAGGCCAGCGTCGCGGACGCCGTCCGGCTCGGCGCGGACGCGGTCGGCTACACCCTCTACGTCGGTACGCCCGCCGTGGAGCGCGACTTCGCCCAGCTCCGTCAGGTGCGCGAGGACGCGCAGGCGTTCGGGATGCCGTTGATCGTCTGGGCCTATCCGCGCGGCTCGGCCGTGGAGGCCAAGGGCGGCAAGGACTCCTTCTACGCCGTCGACTACGCCGCGCGGGTCGCCAGCGAGCTCGGCGCGGACATGGTGAAGGTGAACTTCCCGCACCCGGAGAAGACCATCGGCGTCAAGACTCCCTACAACGAGCAGGCGTTCTCCAGCCAGGAGGCCATCAGCGGAGTGGTCCGCTCGGCCAACCGCACGCTGCTGCTGGTCTCCGGCGGCAGCAAGGCCGGCGACGAGGCCATGCTGGAGAAGGCTCGCGAGTCTATGGAAGCCGGCGCCACCGGCCTGATCTTCGGCCGCAACATCTGGCAGCGCCAGCACGACGAGTCGTTGCGCCTGGTCGAGCGACTCCGGGAGATCCTGGCCAAGTACCCCAGCGACTGACCGCGGCGGCGCCGGGGGTCCGGCTCAGCGGCCGAGCCTCCGCCGCCGGCTGGTCGCCTCCGCCCGCTCCTGCTCGTCGAGCGCGGCGGTCAGGGTGTGCAACCGCTCGTCGAGGCGGGGCAGCCAGCGGTCCTCGACGGCCCGGCGGCGTACCCGGGTCTGCTCCGCCTCCGCCCGCACCGCGCGCGCGGCCCCGTCGGCCAGGGCGTACCGGACCGCGGCCTCCAGGGCCGCGGTGCACGCCCGCGCGGCCGGGTCGACCGCCGCGGTGGCGACCGGCGCGGCGGACAGTGCCCGGTCCCCGGCCGTGAACCGGACCAGCACCGGGTAGGCCACCCCCGCGACGACCTCCCGGCCCAGCTCGATCTCCGCCTCCGGCCGGTCGGCCGCCGCGGCCCGGATCCCTCGCCGGTGCCCGAGGACGGCGACCCGCAGCAGCCAGGTCTCCGCCTCGGTGTGCCGCCCGCGCCAGTGGGCCTCGGCGCGGCCGGCGTCCGCCTCGAGCCGCGCCTGGTGCGTCGCGAGGATGTGCAGCCGCCGGTCGAGGACGTCCGCGGCACGCCGGGCGACGCCGATCCGCCGTTCCAGCCACAGCCGGCCGGCCCGACCCGGCGGCATGCCTCGGATGGTCACGGCCCCGCCTCCGCGGCGGGAAGGTACCGGTCGAGCAGGGCGGGCGAGAGCATGGTGAGCTCCTGCCGCGGCAGGGCCGCCAGCGACCGCCAGGCCCGACCGAGCGTCTCGTCGATGCCGCGGTTCTGGTCCCGGCGCTGGTCGAGCAGGGTCCGCTCGACCAGCTCGCCGTAGCGGAGGTAGCGGCGGTCGGTGCTGGACAGCGCGTCCGCGCCGATCAGCTCGGCCAGCTCCCGCACCTGGGCGGCCCGGGCCAGCGCGGCCAGCACCTGGGCGGCCACGTCGAGGTGGTCCTCCCGGGTCCGGCCCGGGCCCGCGCCGTGGCGCATCAGCCGGGACAGCGAGCTCAGCGGGTCCACCGGCGGGTAGACGCCGCGGGCGGCCACGTCCGCGGAGAGCACCACCTGGCCCTCGGTGATGTAGCCGGTGAGGTCCGGGACGGGGTGGGTGATGTCGCCGGCCGGCATCGTCAGCACCGGCAGGACGGTCACCGAGCCCGGCACGCCGCGGATCCGGCCGCACCGCTCGTACAGGGAGGCGAGGTCGCTGTACAGGTAGCCGGGGTACGCGCGCCGGGCCGGGATCTCGCCCCGCGCCGCCGAGACCTCGCGCAGCGCCTCGCAGTAGCTGGTCATGTCGGCCATCACGACGAGCACGTGCCGGCCGGCGGTGAAGGCCAGGTGCTCGGCGATCGTGAGCGCGACCCGCGGCGTCACGATCCGCTCGATCACCGGGTCGTCCGCGGTGTTGAGCAGCAGCACGAGCTCACCGGCCGCGAGCCGGTCCTCGAGGTCGTCCTGGACCGCGGCGGCGTCGGCGTGGGTGAGCCCCATGCCCGCGAACACGACGCTGAACGGTTCCCCGCCGCAGGTGGCCTGCGCGGCGATCTGGGTGGCGATCTCCAGGTGCGGCAGGCCGGCGACCGAGAACACCGGCAGCTTCTGCCCGCGGACCAGGGTGGTCAGCGCGTCGATCGCCGAGATCCCGGTCAGCACCGGCTCGGCCGGCGGCTGCCGGTGCACCGGGTTCAGCGGCGCACCGTTCACGGGCGCGCTGGCCCGAGCGAGGACCGGTGGCCCGCCGTCGAGCGGCTCGCCGCGGCCGTTGCAGACCCGGCCGAGCCAGCCCGCGCCGACCGGCACCCGCAGCGGCGACCCGGTGAACGCCACCCGGCTGCCCGCCCGCCGCAACCCGTCCGTGCCCTCCAGCACCTGCACGACCGCGAGGTCGCCGTCGACCTCGAGGACCAGCCCGTGCCGATCCGGCTCACCGTCGACCAGCACCCTGGCGTACTCGTCCCAGCCGACACCGGTGACGCCGCGCAGCACGAGCAGCGGCCCGGCGATCTCCCGCACGTCGGTGAACTCGGCCGCCGGCCCGGTCCCGGTCATCGCAGCTCCTCCAGCGCGGTACGCAGCGCGTCGGCGCGGGCGCGGATCTCCCCCGGGTCGTCGCCGATCTCCTCGCGGGCGCGGACCAGCGGCCCGTAGTCGAGCTCCTCGACCGCGGCCGCGGGGACCTGCCGGCCGACCACCTCCAGGCAGCTGTCGACCACGGCGAGGACGGCGTCCGCGAGCGCCGCCGACCGGGCTGGACCGCTGCGCGCGTCGCGGGCGCTGAGCGCGCTCTGCTGCAGCACGCCCTCGCGCAGCAGCCGGCCGGCGAGCAGGACGACCCGCTCGTACGCCGGCAGCGCGCCGGCGCCGACGAGCTCGGCCAGCCCGCCGACGCGGTCGGCGTCGGCGAGCAGGCTCAGGATCCGCTCCCGGCGCCGGGACCAGGCCGGGTCGCCGTTGCGGGCGTACCACGGACCGAGGACGGCGGCGTCCCGGGAGAACGAGCCGGCCCAGCCGACTGCCGGGTAGTGCCGGGAGTAGGCGAGGTCGCGGTCCAGTGTCCACAGTGCCCGGACGAAGCGCTGGGTGTTGGCGGTGACCGGCTCGGTCAGGTCGCCGCCGGGCGGGGAGACCGCGCCGATGACGGTGACGGACCCGGTCCGGCCGCCGAGCGTCTCGACCCGGCCGGCCCGCTCGTAGAAGCTCGCCAGCGCCGAGGCGAGCGTCGCCGGGTAGCCCTCCTCGGCCGGCATCTCCCCGGTCCGCGACGCGAACTCGCGCAGCGCCTCCGCCCACCGGGAGGTCGAGTCCGCGATGACGACGACGTCGAGCCCCATGTCCCGGTAGAACTCGGCGACCGTGGCGGCGGTGTAGATGCTCGCTTCCCGCGCCATCATCGGCATGTTCGACGTGTTGGCGATGACCACGGTCCGGTCGATCAGCCGGCCGCCGGTGCGGGGGTCGTCCAGCTCGGACAGCTCCGCGACGGCGTCGGCGAGCTCGTTGCCCCGCTCCCCGCAGCCGACGTAGACGATGACGGCGGCGTCGCACCACTTCGCGATCTGCTGCAGGAGCACGGTCTTCCCGGTGCCGAAACCGCCCGGCACGCCGGCCGCGCTGCCCCGGGCCACCGGGTGCAGCATGTCGATGACCCGCTGACCGGTCACCAGCGGGACCGCGGCCTCCCGTCGGGAGCGGAACGGCCGCGGCCGGCGGACCGGCCAGATCTCCGCCACCGTCACCGGCGTGTCTCCGACGATCGCGACCGGGTCGGCGGCGCCGATGGGCCCGGCGGCGCGCAGTGCCCGTACCCGGCCGCGCCGGCCGGGCGGGACCAGTACCCGGTGCGGCACCGAGCCGGCGCCGTCGATCGTGCCGAGCTCGCCACCCTCGTCCACTGTGGACGGTGCCGGGTCGGCCGGCGTCCAGATCCAGCGGCGGTCCGGCGGTTGCGCGCCCGGACCCGGCACGAGCCAGGTCCCGGCGGTGGACAGCGGCCGGAGCAGCCCGTCGAAGACCTGCCCGAGCAGGTCGGGCGTCAGCCGGGCGGACAGCGGCCGGCCGGTCGCGACGACCGGCTGCCCCGGCGACAGTCCGCCGGTGTACTCGTACGCCTGCACCATCAGCAGCCCGTCGCGGATCGCGACGACCTCGCCGGGAATCCGGTCGGTGCCCAGCTCGACCAGCTCGTGCAGGGCCACGCCGGCGAGATCGAGGACCTCGACGACCGGCCCGGTCACCCGGCCGACGTGTCCGGTGCCCGGGACCGCGTCGGTCAACGGCGTCACGGCGTCCACAACTGCTCCACCTCCGGGCCCAGGGCGTCGACCGCACGCTCGGCCAGCGCCGGCAGGGAGAGGTCCCAGCGTCGCCCGGACGCCACGGCGACCACACCGCCCTCCGGAGGCTCGGTGAGCACGGCGCCGGGCCCGGCGAGCTGCCGCGCCCGGGCGGCCAGCCGGTCCCTGAGGCGGTCGTACGCCGGGTCCGCCCGCAGCGCCGTCACGGTGACCCTCGCCCGGCCGCGGAGCTGGCCCCACACCTCCTGCCGGGCGGCCAGCTCGATCCGGCGGGCCTCCCGGCGGCCGCGCGCCCGGTCCGCCGTCAGCATGGCCGCGGCGTCCGCGGCACCCTCCGCGCGAGCCGCGGCCACGAGGTCCGCCACCTGGGTCCCGGCGGCCGCCGCCGTCGCCGCGGCGGCCTCGTCGGCCGCGGCCAGCACCGCCGCGGCCTCCGCCCGGGCCGCCGAGAGCAACGCCGCCCGCACCGGCTCGAGCCCGGCTTCCACCGGGTCGGCAGGATCCCGGTCGGTGCCGGCCGCCGCGCTGCCGGCCGCCGGCCCCGCAACCGGACCCGCGACGGCTGGGCCGGCGGCCGGCGGACCGGCAACCGGCGGACCCGCGACCGGCGGACCCGCGACCGGCGGACCTACAACCGGCGGACCTACAACCGGCGGACCTACAACCGGCGGACCTACAACCGGCGGACCTACAACCGGCGGACCTACAACCGGCGGACCTACAACCGGCGGACCTGGAACTGGCGGACCTGGAGCCGCCGGACCCGCGACAGATGGGCTTGCGACGGAGGGGTCGGCGGGAGGCGAACCGGCGACCGGCGGACCGGCGGGAGGTATCGGGTCGGGCCGGGGAGCCCGGGCCGAGGCGGCCGGGAGCGAGCCGGACGGCAGTCGCTCGGGGCCGGCGGACGGTCCGATGTGGACGGTCATGGCGGCAGCACCACCGTGAGCGGCCCGGGCCGGCCGGCCGGGCCGGCGTCGAGCGCCCGGGCGGCTGCCGGGGTGAGCAGGACGACCGCCACGTCGGCGCCCAGGCCGGCCCAGGCGGTGCGGACCTGCTCGGGCGAGTCGGCCGGCAGCACCCGCGCCCCGCCGAGGGCCCAGCCCTCCACCAGGGCCCGCTCGCCGAGGACGGCCACCCGCCACATCTCAGGCCCGCCCGATCAGGATGATCGCGACGATCAGTCCGTAGATCGCGATGCCCTCGGCCAGCCCGACGATGACCATCGCCCGGCCGAACAACTCGGGCCGCTCGCTGATCGCCGCGAGCGCCGCCGCTCCGGTGTACGCCACCGCGATCGCCGCACCGAGCGACGAGCCGGCGACCGCGATCGCCGCGGCGATGAGCGCCGGCCCGCCGACGCCGGTGGACGAGCTCGCCGGTGCGGCGACCGGGTCGGTCGCCGGCGCGCCGGTGGCCCCGGTGGTGGTAGCGGTCGCGACGGCGGGCGCGGGCGGGGTCGCGTCCGCCGGCGGGGACGGGCCCAGGGCGGCGAACACGAGCACGCCCAGCGCGGCGGCCAGGAGCACGAGGTTGCCGGCCACGACCCAGTACACGGCGCGCCGGCCGTACCGGCGGACCAGGGCGCCGACGCCGATCGTCGCCCCGAGCACCACCGGGATCGCGGACCACCACACGCTCATTGCGGCACCTCCTCCGCCGGGACGACCGGCAACTGCCACGGACGGAACGGCCTGCCCTCGCTCGCGAAGACCCGGGAGAAGAGTTCGTAGTACTCCAGCCGCAGGGCCTGGATCGCGGCGACCAGCGCCTCGAGCCCGAAGGCGAGCGCGGTGCCGACGAGGAACAGCACGACCGCGCCGGCGGCGCCGATCGGGCCCTTTCCCCACAACGCGACGGCGCCGGCCCACACGATGCCGGCGATGGCCGCGTGGGTAATGCCGAAGGCGGCGAGCCGGGCGAAGGAGACGACGTTCCCGCCGAGCCGGGTGACCGTGTCCACCAGCTCGACGACCGCCTGGGCGCCGCCGGCACCGCCTCCGCCGGACCCGACGTACAGCCCGGTGAAGGCCAGGGCCAGCCCGATGACCGCCACCGCGCCGCCGACGGCGGCCAGCCATCCCGTGCCGACGTACCACCCGGCCACCACCAGGCCGGCGCCGAGGAAGAGGGTGGCCCCGGCGATGCCGCCGGTGGCGTACAGGGCTAACGCCCAGCCGCCCTCGCGCAGCCGATTGAGGATCCCGATGCCGTACGCGCCGGCGAGCAGCAGCGCGCCGAGACCGACCGCCGCCGCCAGCAGGGTGGTCGGCTCCTCGAGCGGGTCGAGCCAGAGCGGCGGAATGACCCCGGTCGGACCGAAGAACTCGCCGTACGCCACGCCGAACAGCGTCGCCGCGAGCCCCGCCCCGGCGATCAACTGCCAGTGCGGGCGAAGCCGGGCGAGTGACCGGGGCCACCCGGCCCGGACCGCCAGGCCGGCCAGCAGGAGCAGCAGCCCGTGCCCGGCGTCGCCGAACATCATCCCGAACATCACGATGTAGGCGACGCCTGCGGCCACTGTCGGATCGACGTCCCGGTACGGCACGGTCGCGTAGGTACCGACCAGCGGCTCGAAGGACCGGGCCGCGCCGGCGTGCCGGACCAGCGTCGGCGGGTCGACGCCCGGCGGGGACCGCAGCGGGACGACCGCGCCGCCGGCGCCGGCGAGCCGTGCGGTCAGGTCCGGCAGGTCCGCTCGCGGGACCCAGCCCGCGAGCGCGGCCACCGCGCCGCGCCGGACGGCGCCGGCCGCCCGTTCCTCCAGCTCCGCCTCCCCGGCGAGCAGGTCGGTACGGCCGGACCGCTCGAGTACGTCGAGGTCCGGCCGGACGGCGGCGACTCGCGACGTCCCGCCGGTCGCGCGGCCGAGCCGCTGCAGCCGGCGCGCGGCCTCGCCCGGCGGCACCTCGGCCCCGGGCGGGTCGACCTGGACCGTGCCGGCGCCGGCGACGCCGACCAGGACGGGACGGAGATCGGCCACCGGCGCCACGACCGCGACGCGGCTCATCGCGGCCGGCGCCGGGGGCTCAGGCCAGCGCATCGAGCACCTCCACGGGGCCGCCGCGGGCCGCGACCTCGAGCGCGGCGGCGACGCGCCAGGCGTCCGCCGCGAGCACCGCGACCGCGCCGACCGGGGCGTCCAGGTCGAACCGCGGACTGTGCAGCATCCCGAACCCGTCCTGCTCGACCCGCGCCCACCAGCGGGCCTCCGCCGCCCACAGGTCCTGCGGACCGGTCACACCGGCCAACGCGTCCCGCCCGGCGACCGGCAGCCGGGCGGCGGCCTCCGGGAGCGAGGCAGCGGCGAGAACGCCGGTTCCGACCAGGCGCAGCGCGGGAGCGACCGCATGCTCGTGCAGCGGCCGGCCGGACCCGAACCGCTCCCGGACCAGCAGCAGCGCCGCCCCGCCGACCGCCCAGCGCCGGGTGGCGTCGGACACCTCGGCCACCCGCTCGGCCCAGGCGCAGCGCATCCCCAGCCCGACTTGCCACGGTGTCTGCCCGCCGGGATCGCCCCAGGCCGAGGTCGCCAGGACGCCGCGCACCTGCTCGGCCGAGGTCGCCCCGACCAGCCGCGACCACGCGACCGCCAACCGACCGAGCCGGTAGGGCTCCGGCCGGTTGGTCCCGGCCAGCGCCCGCAGCAGGTCGTCCACGTTGGCGATCTCGAACCAGCCCGCCAGCGCCCGCACCGCCTGGCTGCCCTCGACCGGCTGCCAGCCGGCGAGCACCCGCAGGTGCCACAGCAGTGTCGCACCGACCGCCCGCTGGGCGTCCGCCAGCGAGGAGCCGGCGCTGACGTCCCGCCCGTACGGCGACCCGGCCAGCGCCTCGACCGCGGTCGGCAGCGAGCCGCCGGTCGCGAGAGCGCGCGCGCCGGCCCGGCCAAGCCTGCGCCGGGCCAGCGCGCGGGCCCGTACGCTCCCGGCCACCCAGCCGGCGGCCATCTCAGCCGCCCCCGGGTCGTGTCGGCGCCGCCGGGCCGGACTCGTCGGCGAGGGCCAACACCGCCGCCGCCGCCACCCGGTCGACCAGGTCGGACGTCCGGGTGCCGGCTCGCTCCCGCACAGCGGCGGCGGAACGCTCGGCGGCCGCCCGGGCGGCCGCCGTCTCCGCTGCCACCTCGTGCTCCACCGCAGCGGCCGCCGCGGCCCGCTCGGCCTCGGCCGCGCGCCTGCCGTCGGCCACCAGTTGCCGCGCCCGCTCGACGGCGACCCGCCGGCGCCGCGCGGCCTCCGCGGTCGCCTCGGCCCGGATGCGGTCGCACTCCGCCTGCACGTCGTCGAGGCGGGCGAGGACCGGCTGCAGCTCGGCGGCGAGCTCGGTCGACCGGTCGGCCGGCACGCCGCCGGGCGCGGCCGCTCCCGGCGCACCGGCGGGGCGCAACCGCTCCAGGATCCGCTCCACTCGGGCCACGACCCCAGCCTTGTCGCCCGCCCGCACGGCCGGCCAGGGAACGCTGACCCTCGTCGTGAGGTCTTTGGTCCCTTCCCACCGGCCGCCGGCTGTGCCGACCGGTCGCGGGCCGCCACGAGCGCGCCGCCGAGCAGCGTGCCCGGCGACCAGCGGCGACTCGTCCGCGCTCGGTGTGCGGCGGGTGCCGGCGCCGTCGAGCCGTCGGTCAGACCACGACGTCCCCGGCGGCCGAAGCCCACCACGGCAGCGACCGTCGGGATCCCCGCGACGACGACGGCGACCGCCGTGGGCTGGACCGCCGGACCCGGATCATCCCGGTGATCCGGCGTCCTGGACGTCCCCGTCCCGTTCCCCGTCCCGTTCCTCGTCCGGCTCCTGGTGCCGCCACCAGATGTGGTGCGACGGATCCACCGGCGGGTGGACGTGCAGGTGTTCGTGCTCGTTGCGCAGGTGCCAGTCCCGCTCGTTCTTCGACGCGAACCGGAGTTCGCACAGCGGGCAATTTACGGCTGCCACGACGACCACCTCCCGCGGTGGTGACAACTCCAGAATGCGGCGCCGGACCGCCGTACGGGAGAGGCAAAGGTCCCCGGGGCCGGAGCCGGCTCAGGTCAGTGGGATGGACCAGTAGAGGTGGGTGCCGTGGGGTTGTCGTGGGTGGGTTTGGAGGGTGCCGTTGTGGCGTTCGGCGCGGCGGCGGAGGTTGTCCAGGCCGCTGCGTCGGGTGGTGGGGCCGATCCCGGTGCCGTTGTCGCGGACGTCGACGCTCAGCCGGTCGGGGGTGGCGGTGACGTCGATTTCGGCGGTGCTGGCGTGGGCGTGGCGGGTGATGTTGGTCAGTGATTCGCGGATGACGGCGATCAGGTCCTCGGCGATGTCCTCGGGCAGGGTGTCGAGGATCCCGGACAGCCGGACGGTCGGTTCGAAACCGAGCCCGGCGGCGACGTCGGTGGCGACCTCGAGTAGTTGGGCCCGGACACTGGGCAGCTGCGACTGGGGTAGCTGCTGGAGTTGGAAGATGCTGGTGCGGATCTGGCGGATGGTGGCGTCCAGGTCATCGACGGTGGCCAGGATCCGGTCGGTCGCCTTACCCGAGCCGAGGGTCACCGCGGTGCTCTGCAACGACAACCCGGCCGCGAACAACCGCTGGATCACATGATCGTGCAGGTCAGCCGCGATCCGTTCCCGCTCGTCGAGCATCACCGCCCGCTGCTGCTCGGCCCGGGCCTCAGCCAACTCGATCGCCACCGCGGCCTGGTTGGCGAACCCGGCCGCCATGTCCACATCCTCCACCCCGAACGCCGGCAACCCCCGCCGGCGAGCCAACCACAACACCCCATGCACCCGCGCCGAACCATGCAACGGCACCGCCAACACCGCCCCCACCTCCAACCCGGGCGCCGTCATCAACTCACCGCCGTCCCCGTCCCATCCCCACCGTCCCCACCGTCCCCGTCGTGCCCGCCGTGCCTGCCGTCCCTGTCGTGCCGTCGTGCCCGTCGTGCCCGCCGTGCCCGTCGTGCCCGCCGTGCCCGCCGTGCCCGCCGTGCCCGCCGTGCCCGCTGTCGTCCCCGAGCGCCCGCCGCAACGGGGCGCCACTAGCCAACACCTGCCCGGACAGCGTGCCCCGCATCGGCATCCGCACCCCGACGAGGTCACCGGCGCCGGCTCCGACCGCGACCTCAACCACCAACTCCTCCGGACCACCGGGGAGCACCACCGTGACCAGGTCCGCCCCGGAGATCCGCAGACTGGTCTGCGCGATCAACTCCAACGCCTGCCCGGCATCATCCGGATCCGCCGCCAACACCTGCCGGGTGATCGCCGCGATCGCCTGCAACCACTCCCCCCGCGACTGCGCCGCCGCGAACAACCGGGCATTCTCAATCGCCACCGCCGCCGTCCCCGCCAACGCCGTGGTCAACTCCTCATCCTCAGCGCTGAACTCCCCCCGCAAACTCTCCGCCAAATACAAATTCCCGAACACCTCATCCCGGATCCGGATCGGCACCCCCAAAAAACTGTTCATCGGCGGATGCCCCACCGGGAACCCCGCCGACCGCGGATCAACCCCGATCCGCCGCAACCGGATCGGCCGCGGATCATCAATCAACGCCCCCAACAACCCCTTACCCTCCGGCAAATGCCCAATCCGCCCCACCACATCCACCGGCATCCCACAATGCACGAACTCCACCAACCCACCCCCCGGCGAAATCACCCCCAACGCCGCATACCGCGCCCCCACCAACTCCCGCGCCGCCTCCGCGATCCGCCGCAACACCGCCGGCAACGTCAAATCCCGCGTCACCGTCTGCGACGCCCGCAACAACCCCCGCAACCGACCCTGCGTCGCCATAACCTCCTGCGCCCGCTCCACCAACTGACCCAACAACTGATCAAGCTCCAACCGCGGCAAATCCGGGAACGTCAAGTCCCCCGCGCCCCCAGCCGGCTCCGCGACCGTCGCGGACTCGGCGACCGGCCGGACTCGGCGGACTCGGCGGACTCGGCGGCTGGCGGCTCGGCGGACTCGGCCGGCTCGACGGACTCGGACCCGACGGACTCAGCGGACCCGGCAACCGCCGGACTCAGCGACTCGGCAACCGCGGCCGGCTCGGCGGACTCGACGGCTCGCGGGCTCGACGGACTCGACGGACTCGGACTCAGCGGACTCAGACGTCGCGACGACGCCGGGCGCGGCCTCGGACACCGCTGGCGGCCTCGGACACCGCTGCGGGCTCGGACACCGCTGGGGCCTCGGACAGCGCTGGGGGCTCGGCGGGCGCGGGGGGCTGGGCGGGCTCAGACGTCACGACGTCACCGGACCGCGGTCTCGATCGATCGCGGGCTCGGGTGCCGTTCCGTCGGATGCTTCCGGCTGCTTCGGAACCAACCGCTCTCCCCGCCTTTCGGGGCTGAAGCACTGATCCGCACCCTGTCTACCGCGCGCGCGGGAAGCCGGCAAGCTGGGCCGGGGGCGGGCTCGGCCGTCCCGCCCCCCTCGGTGTGGTCAGGGCACCAGCATCGGGAGCCGGTCGGCGGACTGCTCCGCCCCGACGAATTGGGACAGCTCGCTCACCCTGGACAGGAACTGGGCCGGGAAGACGATCGTCGAGTTCTTCTCGACCGCGATCTCCCCGAGCCCCTGCAGGTTGCGCAGCTGCAGCGCGACCGGGTGCGCGGCGATGACGTCGGCCGCCTCGGCGAGCCGGCCGGCGGACAGCGCCTCCCCCTCCGCCGCGATGATCTTGGCTCGCTTCTCCCGCTCCGCCTCGGCCTGCCGCGCCATGGCCCGCTGCATCGCCTGCGGCAGCTCGATGTCCTTCAGCTCCACCAGCTGGACCGACACACCCCACTGCTCGGTGTACTTGTCCAGGATCCGCTTGATCGCCTCGTTCAGCGTCTCCGTGTCGCTGAGGACCTGGTCCAGCGGCGAACGGCCGACGATGTTACGCACGGTGGTCTGCGCGATCTGGCTCACCGCGGTCTGCACGTCCTCTATCTCCACAATGGACTTCACCGGATCCACCCGCCGGAAGTACGCGACCGCCGCGACGCCGATGGACACGTTGTCCTGCGTGATGATCTGCTGGGACTGGATCGGCATGGTGACGGTGCGCAGGGTCACCTTCCGCATCCGTTCGACCACCGGGATCATGAACCGGATTCCCGGCTCCCGGACCTTGCGGATCTTCCCGAACCGGAAGACCACTCCGCGCTCGTACTGGCGCACGATCGCCACACCGAGACTGGCCATCTCCCTCTACCTCGTTCCCTACCGCCACTGCGTCGTGCCTGTGCCGGTGCCGGGCTGGTGGCAGCCGGCTCCGACGGAGGGGCCGGGAACCGCCACCCCCGCGGCGGCCCCCGGCCGGTCGGTCGACCCGCGACGCGGTCAGCCCGCTGTCACCGGGATCTGCTTGGGCTCCGGGTCCTCCGCCTTCATCCCGATCCGGATCTCGAGGATGCCGTCCGTGTAGCTGGCCGTGACGTCGTCCTCGTTCGCGCCGGCCGGCAGGGTCACGGTGCGGACGAAGGCGCCGTACCGGAACTCCGTCCGGTGCTCGTCCTTCGTCTCGTCCCGCCGCTCGGCCTTGACCGTCAGGACGCCGTGGGCGACCGTGACGGCGATGTCCTTGGCCGGGTCGATCCCGGGCAGCTCGGCCCGCAGGACGTAGTGGCCGCTCTCGTCGACGTAGTCCTCGACCCGCATCGGGCGCCCGCCCGTGAACGGCCGGAACATCGGCGGAAACTCACCCTCGAGCCAGTCGAACAACTCCCCGATCATCGGCCGGTCGCGCCTCATCAGGCTGGTCACATCGATCCCTCCTTCTCGTCGAAGTGGTCACCCCTCAAGTCGACCTCGCCACTGCCGACCGGACGAGAGTCGAACGGCCTGACCGAGCCGCCGATGGCCACCCTGTCCGAACCACCGAGACTGGGAAGGCGCAGGCCGAAGGACGTGGCGGGCGACCGGCCCGGGGGTCCGCGACGCTCCGTCAGGACCAATGACTCTGGCGCGCCGCAGGGCCTGGCGCCTAGCTTCGGGTGAAGCAGACCCCGACTGTCCACACGTGACGGTGGGTCGACCCGCCGGTGATCACCATTCGGGCCTTCCGTCGTAGTGGCCCGCTGAGCCGACCCGCCCGTCCCCGATGCACCGGATGGAGGTCGCGCCATGCCCGAGCGGATTCGAAGCCGTTCGTCGGCGCTGCGCCGGCTGCACGCGGCCGCCGCGCGCGCCGGCATCCGTCCCGACGAGCGGGAGGACCTCCTGGCGGCGGTGCTGGCCGAGCTGGCTGCCCGGATGACCGCCGCACAGTGGCGGGAGGCCTGTCGGTGGCTGCCATGGGACGTGCGCTCGCTGGCCGGCTGCCGGCACTGTGCGCTGGTCGGTGCGCGGGACGGCCCGAGCGGCGCGGTCGCCGCGACCACCGGCCTGCCCCGACCGGTCGCGGCCGTCGCGGTGCGGTCCGTCGTCACGGAGCTGGCCCGCATCCTGCCGCCGGCGGCGCTGCCGCCCCGATTGACCGCCGGCGTCCCCTGTCCCTGGCCCGGAC
This sequence comes from uncultured Actinomycetota bacterium, assembly GCA_963803135.1. Classification (GTDB taxonomy): domain Bacteria; phylum Actinomycetota; class Actinomycetes; order Mycobacteriales; family CADCTP01; genus CADCTP01. The sequence continues at coordinate 194,341 of CAWDLH010000007.1, forward strand.
CGGACGTCCTGCCCGGAGCGGGACCTCCGACCCTGTCCGGATTTCCACCCGAGCGCTGGAATTGAGGTAGGTGCACAGGAAGGTGGCGGGGATGACGTACGAGGACGCGGTGCTCGTCGCCATTGACGACGAGGACACCGACGAGACCCTGCTGAGTTGGGCAGCGGCGGAGGCCGAGGCCCGGGGCACCCGACTGGTGGTCTGCCACGTCTGCGAATGGCGGCCGGGCCAGCAAGCTCCCCGGCCGATGGCCGAGGACGGCGACCCCAGCCTCTGGCTCGAGCCGGAGCGGGTGGTCGCGGCCGCGCTGCACGCCGTCCGCGCCGCGCATCCTGACCTGCCGGTGACCGGCGTCATCGGCACGGGCAACCCGACGCGGGCCCTGCTCGCGGTGGCCAAGCAGACAGCCATGGTCGTCGTCGGTGCCCGCGGCATCGGCGGCTTCCCGGCGCTGCTCGTGGGATCGGTGTCCGGGCAGGTGGCCGAGCACGCGGCGTGCCCGGTGGCGGTCGTCCGCCCGATCCCCGCGGGTGCGACCGACGTCGTGGTCGGCGTCGACGGGTCGCCGGAGGCGGCCCACGCGCTCGAGCTCGGGCTGGCGGAGGCCCGCCGGACCGGCGGGATGCTGATCGCCCTGCACGCCTACCGGCTGCCGCCGGTGGCGGCCGCATACGCGCCGAACCCCGGCTTCAACCCCCAGATCGAACGCAACATGGCCGAGGAGGTCCTCGCCGATGCGCTCGGCGACGTGGAGGACCGCAATCCGGATGTCAAGATCGACCGTCGGGTCGAGCAGGGCCCGGCGGCCCGCGTCCTGCTGGGCGCGGCCGACGGCGCGGCCGTCCTCGTGGTGGGAGCCCGCGGCTTCGGCGGCTTCACCGGGCTGATCGCCGGCTCGGTCAGCCAGCAGGTGCTGCGGCACGCCCACTGCCCGGTGCTGATCGCCCACTGAGTCCACGGAAACGTCCACAGTAGACAATCGGGAGTGAGAGAGATGACCGTACGGATCGGCGTCAACGGGTTCGGCCGGATCGGCCGCCTGGTCGTGCGCGCCGCCCGCGACCGCGACATCGAGGTCGTCGGCGTGAACGACGTCGCCGACGTCGCGACGCTCGCGCACCTGCTGAAGTACGACTCCACCTACGGCCGCTACCCGGGGTCGGTCACCGCCGACGGTGACGCCCTCGTGGTCGACGGCCGGCGCATCCGCGCCACCGCGGAGCGGGATCCGGCCGACCTGGACTGGTCTGCCGTCGGCGCCGACATCGTCGTCGAGTCGACCGGCAAGTTCCGCGCCCGGGACGACGCCGCCCGTCACCTCAAGGCCGGAGCCCGCAAGGTCGTGCTGTCCGCCCCGGGCAAGGGCGTCGACGCGACGCTCGTCCTCGGCGTCAACGCCGACGAGTACGACCCGGCGCTTCACGACGTGGTGTCCAACGCGTCCTGCACGACGAACTGCTTCGCGCCGATGGTCAAGGTGCTGCACGAGGCATTCGGGATCCAGAAGGGCTTCCTCACCACCGTGCACGGCTACACCAACGACCAGAACGTGCTGGACGGGCCGCACAAGGACCTACATCGCGCCCGCGCCGCGGCGGTCAACCTCATCCCGACCACCACCGGCGCCGCCCGCGCCGTGGGACTGGTGCTGCCCGAGCTGGCCGGTCGCCTCGACGGACTCGCCCTGCGGGTACCGATCGACGACGGCTCGCTCTGCGACTTCGCTGCGGTACTGGACCGCGAGGTGACCGCGGCGGAGGTGAACGACGCCTTCCGGGTGGCCGCGGACGGCGAGCTGGCCGGGCTGCTGGTCTACAACGAGGACCCGATCGTCTCCCGCGACGTGGTCGGCGACCCGGCGTCCTGCCTCTTCGACTCGACGCTGACCCAGGCCCAGGGGGACCTGGTCAAGGTCTTCGGCTGGTACGACAACGAGTGGGGCTACACCCACCGGCTGCTGGACCTGGTCGAGCTCGTCGCCGCCCGGGGTTGGTGAACGATGGCGCCGACGGCCGCGACGGCCGGTCGGCTGCCTCGCCGGCCCGGCGATGGTGAGGACGCGACGGCGTCGGCGGGCGGGGTCCGTCCCCGCCCGCCGCTCGCCCCGGGCCGGAGCGGACCGGTGGTCGTGGGGGTCGACGGCACGCCCCGGTCGATCGGGGCGCTGCGCTGGGCGGCGGACGAGGCCGCCCGCCGTGGCGTGGAGCTGTGTGCGGTGCGCGCCTGCGACCCGGCACCGGCGGTCGCCGTCTACGCGCCGGTCCATCCGGCCACGCCGGCGCCGGAGACGGTGATCGGCGCCGAGGCCGAGCATCTGGCCGAGCTGGTCAGCGCGGCGCTCGGCGCCGAGCCCCCGGTGCCGGTGCGGCAGGTCTGCGAGCCGACGTCACCGATCCGGGCGCTGCTCGCCCACGGGCGCGGCGCCTGCCTGCTCGTTCTCGCGACCAGCGTCGACCTGGCCACCGGGATCGGCGTGGGGTCGACCGCGCTGGGCTGCGTGCGGCATCCGCCGTGCCCGGTGGTCGTGTTGCCCGAGGGGAGTTGGCAGCGATGACGGCGACACCGGTCGCGATCACCGAGACGCACTGCGCGGTGGTCGTGTTCCTCGGTGACCGGGCGTACAAGCTGAAGAAGCCGGTGGATCTCGGCTTCCTCGACTTCCGCACCGTGGCGGCGCGGCGGCGGGCCTGCGAGCGGGAGGTGGGCCTCAACCGCCGGCTCGCCCCGGACGTCTACCTCGGTGTCGCCGACGTGACCGGACCGGACGGGCAGCCGTGCGACTCCCTCGTGGTCATGCGGCGGATGCCCGCCGACCGGCGACTGTCCACTCTGGTCAGGTCGGGCGCCGACGTCCGGGACGGGCTGCGGGCGCTGGCGAAGCAGCTGGCGACCTTCCACGCGGCCGCCCGATCCGACCCGCAGGCCGCCGCCGAGGGCTCGCGGGATGCCGTCCGGGACCGGTGGCGGGCCAGCTTCGACCAGACCCGGCCGTTCCGCGGGAGCGTTCTCGACGAGGAGGAGACCGCCGAGGTCGAGCGGCTCGCGCTGCGCTATCTCGCCGGCCGCGAGCGGCTGTTCTCCGACCGGGCCGGCGCCGGCCTGGTCCGCGACGGGCACGGTGACCTGCTCGCCGACGACGTCTTCCTGCTGCCGGACGGACCCAGGGCGCTGGACTGCCTGGAGTTCGACGACCGGCTTCGTTGCGTCGACGGCGTGGACGACGCGGCGTTCCTCGCGATGGACCTGGAGCGGTTGGGCGCGCCGTCGCTCGGCCGGTCCTTCCTGGACTGGTACGTCGAGTTCTCCGGCGCCGCGCGGGTGCCGTCGCTCGAGCACCACTACATCGCCTACCGCGCGTTCGTGCGGGCGAAGGTCGCTTGTCTGCGGGCCGCCCAGGGCGATCCGACGGCGAGGCTCGAGGCGGGCGCCTGCGTCCGGATCGCGCTGCACCACCTGCGGGCCGCCCAGGTGCACCTCGTCCTCGTCGGCGGCCTGCCGGGAGTCGGCAAGTCCACAGTGGCCGGTGGCCTGGCCGACTGGATCGGCGCGACGCTGTTGCGGACCGACCGGATCCGCAAGGAGTTCGCGTTGCTCGGCGTGGACGAGCCGACGCCGGCGGCGTACCGGACCGGGCTGTACGAGCCCGGGGTGACCGAGGCCACGTACCGGACGCTGCTGGACGACGCGCGCGCCGTGCTGGAGCGCGGGGAGTCCGTCGTGCTCGACGCGTCCTGGTCGGATGCGGACCTCCGGGAGCTCGCGGTCGGCCTCGCCGGCGAGGCCGGTGCCGAGCTGACCGAGCTGCACTGCGTCGCCCCCCGGCCGGTGGCGGAGCAGCGGCTGCGGCACCGCGTCGGTGACCTCTCCGACGCCGACCCGGCCGTCGCGGCCGCGATGGCGGCGGACTTCGCGCCCTGGCCCTCGGCCACGGTCGTCGACACCACCGCAACCGTCGGGGCGTCGATCTCGGCGGCGCACGCGGCGGTCAGGGACCTCGAGCCCTCGCGGTCGTCCGCGGTCGCATGAGGCCCGACGACCGTCCACATGCGCAGGAGGACACCGTGGCCGACATCCGCGGTAGGGACGTCAGCGGCACCACCCTGCTGGTCGCCGAAGGGGTACGGAAGGTCTACCGCACCGGTGACGTCGAGGTCGCCGCGCTGCGCGGGCTCGACCTGCGGGTGCGGGCCGGTGAGCTGGTCGCGGTGATGGGCCCGTCCGGGTCCGGGAAGACCACCTTGCTCAACTGCCTGTCCGGACTGGACGACATCGACGACGGCCGGGTGGTGATCGGCGGGCGGGACCTGTTCGCGATGCGCGACGCCGACCGGACCGAGCACCGGGCCCGGTCGATGGGTTTCGTGTTCCAGTCGTTCAACCTGATCCCGGTCTTCACGGCCGTGGAGAACGTCGAGCTGCCGCTGCTGCTGGTGGGCACCGGACGCCGGGAGGCGCGCGACCGGGCCGCCGCGATGCTGGCCCGGGTCGGCCTCGACGGCCGGGAACGGCACCGCCCCAACGAGCTGTCCGGCGGCGAGCAGCAGCGGGTCACGATCGCTCGGGCGCTCGTCGCCCGGCCCGCCGTCGTCTGGGCCGACGAGCCGACGGGCAACCTGGACTCGGCGATGGCGGAGCAGGTGATGGACCTGCTCCGCGAGCTCAACGCCGAGGAGGGCCAGACCATCGTGCTGGTCACGCACGACCCGTCGATCGGCGCGGCGGCCCACCGGCTGATCCGGATGCGCGACGGCATGCTGGTCTCGGACGAGCGGATCGAGCCCGCCGTCGCGGCGCGCCCGGCCTGAGGAGATCGCCGTGTACCCCGAGCTCACCCTCCCGCTCGTCGTGCTTGCCGGCGTCGCGCTCGGCTACGTGGCGATGGTCGTCGCCCGCCAGCCGGTCCAGCGGCGGCTGGCGCTGCGTCAGATCGCCCGCCGCCCGACCGAGTCCGCGCTCGTCGTGCTCGGGGCGGTCCTCGGGACCGCGCTGCTGGTGGCCAGCCTCGCCGTCGGCGACTCGCTGAACCGCTCGGTCCGCCAGTCCGCCTACGAGGTCCTCGGCCCGATCGACGAGTACGTGCGGACCGCCGACCCGGCCCAGGGCGCCGACGCCGCGCGCCGGCTGGCCCCGCTCGCCGCCGACCCGGTCGTCGACGGCGTGCTCACCGTCCGCGGCGACCAGGCCGCGGCCGAACGCACGGTCGGCGGCCGGCGGCTCGCCGAGCCGCGGACGCTGGTCTGGGAGCTCGACTTCGCCGCCGCGGCCCGCTTCGGCGCCCCGACCGCGTCGGGCCTCGACGCGCGCGACCCCGGGCCGGGGGGCGTGGTGATCAACCAGCATCTGGCCGACTCGCTGCGGGCGACGACCGGCGACGAGATCGGCCTGCTCGCCTACGGCACGCCGCTGCGGCTGACCGTCCGGGCCGTCGTGCCGGCCGAGGGGTTGGCCGGGATGGGCATCGGCGCGTCGGTCAACCGGGACGCGTTCGTTGCGCCGGGCACGCTGACCGCCGCGGCCGCCCGCGCGCACCGGGCACCCGTGACGACCACGCTGGTCTCCAACGCCGGTGGGGTCGAGGACGGGGTTGCCGGGACGGACGAGGTGACCGCCCGGATCCGGGCCGCGCTCGGCGGCCTCGACCGCCGCGGCAGCGAGGTCGGCACGGTCAAGCGCGAGGTGCTGGCCGCCGCCGACGAGGCCGGCGCCGTGCTCGGCTCGCTGTTCCTGTTCATCGCGAGCTTCAGCATCGTCGCCGGGATCATGCTGCTGGTGAACATCTTCGTGATGCTCGCCGACGAGCGGCGCGGGCAGCTCGGCATGCTCCGCGCGGTGGGCATGCGCCGGCGCCGGGTGACCGCGGGCTTCGCGGTCGAGGCGGCGGTCTACACGGGACTGGCCGCCGTTCTCGGCGCGGCCCTCGGAGTGCTCATCGCCCGGGCGGTCGTCGGCGTCGCGGTGACCATCCTCAACGGCTTCGCCGGCGGCGACCAGCGGCTCACGCTCGTCTTCGCGGTCACGCCGCGCAGCGTGCTCAACGGGGTGGCGGCCGGCTTCCTCATCTCGTTCCTGGCCGTCGTGCTGACCAGCGTGCGGATCGCGCGGCAGAACGTCATCGCCGCGATCCGCGACCTCAACGTCCGGCCGAAGGCCCGGCAGGCCCGGCGGGCCGCGGTGGTCAGCGCCGTGGCCACGGCCGTCCTCGCGGCCGCGGCCGTGCCGGTCGTGGCCGCGGCGGACAACGGCGCGCTGACCTACCTGCTGCCCGCACTCGCCGCCTTCGCCGCGCTGCCGCTGCTGCGCACCCGGCTGTCGGTGCGGGCCTCGTACACCCTCGTGGCCGGAGCCGCGCTGGGCTGGGGGCTGCTGGCGAACATCGCCCGGCCGTCCATCTACGACGAGTCATCGACGGCGACCTACATCGTGCTGGGCTGTCTGCTCTCCTCGGCCGCGGTCGTGCTCGTCAGCGTCAACCAGGACGTCCTGCTGCGGCCGCTGCGGCCGTTGGTGGAACGGCCCGGCGAGGCCGGGCTCGCCGCCCGGCTCGCCGTCGCCTACCCGACGGCCCGGCGGTTCCGTACCGGGGCCACGCTGGCGATGTACGCGATCGTGACGCTCGTCATCGTGCTGCTCACCCAGATCTCCGCGATCGTCGACGCCGGCGTCTCCGACGCCGTCGGCAAGGCGGCCGGCGCGTCCACGCTCCGGGTGGACTTCACCCGCAGCACGCCGCTGGCCGACCCGGCCACCGACCTCCGCCGGGCCTCCGGCGGTGCGATCACCGACGTCACGCCGCTGGTCACGGCGACCGCGGACGGCGCCGACCCGCTCGGCCGGACCGCCGACCCGCTGCCCGTGCTGGCGATCGGGGTGCCGGCGTCGTTCGTCTCCGGCGCGCCGGCGGTCCGGGACCCGCTGCCCTCGCTGCCGACCGCCGCGGACGCGTGGGCCCTCGTCGAGCGGGACCCCCGGTACGTCCTGGTGGACTCGCTCTACGGCTCCTCGGGCGGACCGCAGGGCAAGGGAATCCAACCCGGCACCGAGCTGGCGCTCACCGACACCCGGACCGGACGGGTCAGCCGGTTCGTCGTCGCGGGGTCGCTCGACGACGCCACCGCCTTCTACGGGATCGACCCGGGCGAGAAGCGCTGGCCGGTCGTGATGGGCACCGCGGCGGTCGCCACCGCGTTCGGGCGGGCGGCCGAACCGGCCAGCGCGCTCGCCCGCACGGCCCCGGGAACCGATCTCGCGGCCCTGCGCACGTCGCTGCAGGGTGGCCTGCTCGGCAACGGAGTGGTCGTGACCGACCTGCGGCAGCGGGTCGAGGCGTCGTTCACCGCGAACCGGCAGCTCTTCCGGCTCATGCAGGGATACCTCGCGCTGGGCCTGCTGGTCGGCGTCGCCGGCCTCGGCGTGTTGATGGTCCGCGCGGTACGCGAGCGGCGACGGACCATCGGGGTGCTGCGCGCGCTCGGCGTCCGCGCCGCCACCGTCAGGCGCTCCTTCCTCGCGGAGAGCACGTTCATCGCGGTCGAGGGCGTGGTCATCGGGACCGTGCTCGGGGTCCTCACCACCTGGGTGCTCTACACCAACAGCCCGGCGTTCGGGACGCTGTCGGGGTCGTTCCCGATCGCCTGGGCCGCGATCGGGATCACGGTCGGCGGCACGCTCGCCGCCTCGCTGCTCGTCACCGTGGCACCGGCACGCCGAGCCGCCCGGATCCGCCCGGCCGTGGCCGTCCGGGTGGCCGACTGACGGCGGCGACCGCGTCGTGGTCGATTCCGGTCGTACCGGCCCGGTCGGCGGCCCTCGCTCGGTTTGCCGGCCCCGCGGCCGGTCGCTCCGCTGGCGGATCAGGCCGTCAGCAGCGTGGACCGGGGTCCTTGGACCCTGCCGCCGGCGGACCGGTCTCGGGAGGCTCGAGGTATGACGGGCACGACGACCGCGCCGGCGACGACGGGTGGGTGGGACGCGCTGCTCAGCGACGGCGGCCTCGTCCAGATCCGCCCGGTGACCCCGGCCGACGAGGACCAGTTGGTCGCGCTGCACAACGCCGCCTCCGACCGCAGCATCTACCTGCGGTACTTCAGCCTGAACCGGTTGGCCGGCGACCGATACGTGGCCAAGATCCTGCACGGCGGCCCCGAGGAGCTGGTTCTCGTCGCCGAGGAGCACGGGACGGTCATCGGGATGGCCGGCTGCACCAGGCTGGCGGGGACCGCCGACGCCGAGGTGGCGCTGCTGGTGTCCGACGCCCACCAACGCCGGGGGGTGGGGACCCTGCTGCTCGAGCACCTCGCCGCGGCGGCGCGCCACGCCGGGATCCGCTCGTTCGTCGCCGAGACGCTGTCGGACAACGCCCTCATGCAGCGGGTGTTCACCGACGCCGGCTTCCTGGTCGAGCGCCGGCCCGACCAGGACGTGACCCACGTGCGGATGAGCCTGGCCCCGACACCGGCCGCGCAGCACGCGGTGGACCTGCGGGAGCGGGCCGCGGACGCGGCGAGCCTGCGGCACGTGCTGGCACCGAGGTCGATGGCGGTGGTCGGCGCGAGCGACCGGCCGGGGTCGGTCGGCGGCGCCGTCCTGCGCAACATCGTCGACGGCCACTACCGGGGGGTGCTGCACCCGGTCAACCCCAACCGGCGCCGGGTGCGGCAGCTGCGGGCGTACCCGTCGGTGCTCGCGCTGCCCGAGCCGGTCGACCTCGCGATCGTCGCGGTGCCCGGTGCGGCCGTGGAGCAGGTCATCCGCGACTGCGGCGCGCGCGGCGTGCCGGCCGCCGTCATCCTCTCGGCCGGCTTCGGCGAGGCCGACACCGACGGCGCCGACCGGGAGCGGCGGCTGCTGCACACCGCCCGCGAGGCCGGCGTCCGGCTGGTCGGGCCGAACTGCCTGGGCATCGCGGCACCCGTCGCCGACGTCCGGCTCAACGCCACCTTCGGGGCCGCCGCGCCCCCGCCCGGGGTCGTCGGCGTCGCGTCCCAGTCCGGCGCGCTGGGCATCGGCCTGCTGGCCGAGGCCGCGCACCGCCACGTCGGGGTCTCCGGCTTCGTCTCGCTCGGCAACAAGCTCGACGTCAGTAGCAACGACCTCCTGCTCTACTGGGAGGGCGACCCGGCGACCAAGGTGATCGCGCTCTACCTGGAGTCGTTCGGCAACCCGGAGAAGTTCCTCCGGCACGCCCGCCGGATCGCTCGGCAGAAGCCGATCGTCGCCCTCAAGGCCGGCCGCACCGCCGCCGGCGCCCGCGGCGGCCTCTCCCACACAGCCGCCGCCGCCACCCCCGACGTGGTCGTCACCACGCTGCTCCGGCAGGCGGGTGTCATCCAGGTGCGCAGCACCGAGGAACTGCTCGACGTGACCCAGGTGCTGTCCGGACAACCGGTGCCGGCCGGCAACCGGCTCGGCATCCTCGGCAACGCCGGCGGCCCGGGGATCCTCGCCGCCGACGCCACCGCCGACGCCGGCCTCGACGTCCCCGAGCTGTCGGCCGCCACCCAGGACGCCCTGCAGGCCGCCGCCCCGGGCCTCGCCTCCGCCAGCAACCCGATCGACCTCGGCGCGGCCGCCGGTCCCGAGGCGTACGAGCAGGCGATCCGGGTACTGCTGGCCTCCGGCGAGGTCGACGCGGCCGTCGTCATCCACGCCGCGACCTCGGTCAGCGACCCGCCGTCGGTCGCCTCGGCGATCCGCCGGGCCGCCCGCACCGGCGACGGCCGGGTCACGGTCGCCGCCGTGCTGATCGGCACCGACGCCGGCGGAGCCCTCACCGACCCCAACGACATGGTCCAGCCGCTGCCCCCGTACGCGTTCCCCGAGTCCGCCGTCCGCGCGATCGGCCACGCGGCGGCCTACGGTGCCTGGCTGCGCCGCCCGGCCGGGACGGTGCGGCGACCGTCCGGAATGGACACCGGCGCCGCCCGGGCCGTCGCGGTCCGCGTCCTGGCCGACCACCCGGACGGCTGCTGGCTCGACTCGGAGGACCTCGCCGACCTGCTGGCCGGCATCGGCGTCCCCTACTGCCGCGTCGAGCACGCCGGCTCCGCCGACGAGGCTGTCGGCGCCGCCGAACGGCTGGGCCTGCCGGTCGTGCTCAAGACGGCGGCGACGCTCGCCCACAAGACCGAGCTCGGCGGCGTGCACATCGACCTGCACGACGCCGTGGCGGTGCGGGCCGCGTACCAGGCGATCACCGCGGCCATCCCCGGCGCCGGCGTGCTCGTCCAGCCGATGGCCGGCTCCGGGGTCGAGCTCCTCGTCGGCGTCAGCCGCACGGAGCCCTACCCGCCCGTGCTGCTCGTCGGCGCCGGCGGCACGGCCACCGCGCTGCTCGGCGACACCGCCACCCGGCTCAGCCCGATCACCGACGCCGAAGCCCACGACATGATCCGGGAACTGCGCACCGCCCCGTTGCTGCTGGGCTACCGCGGCGCCGCGCCGGCCGACACGGCCGCGGTCGAGGACCTGCTCCAGCGGATCAGCACCCTCGCCGACGAGGTCCCCGAGATCGCCGAGCTCGACCTCAACCCCGTCATCGCCCGGCCCGACGGCCTGATCACCGTCGACGCCAAGATCCGGGTCGCCCGCATCGGCGCCGACCACGAGCTCTGGCACGACCCCTTGTTCCGCCGGCTCCGCTGAGGCCAGGCCGGCCGGCGTGATGACGCTGTCGCCGTAGAAGAGGCACGCGCCGGCCACGCCCAGCGCCAGCACCAGCGCCGCCTGGCCCGACCGCGGCCGCAACGACCGGCGGACCAGCGCCGACAACGCCAGCACCCCTCCTTCGCCGGCGTCGTCGGCCCGCAGCACCAGACCGACGTACTTGGCCGAGACGACCAGGGTGACCGACCAGAACACCAGCGAGATGACGCCGTGGACCTCCTGCGGCGAGGCCCGCACGATTCCGCCGTCGATACCGAAGACCGCCTGCAGCGCGTACAGCGGGCTGGTGCCGATGTCCCCGAAGACGACGCCCAGTGCCGCGATGACGAGACCGGAACGGACCGGGTCGCCATGCCGTCGGGCCGCACCGCGAGGGGGATGCGCGTGCCGGGCCAGGACGACGGACATCAGGTGGAGGGTCATGACCGCGACGCCAGGCAGCGGCCGGGACCGGCACCCTGGTCCAACGGCCCGTTCCCACGGGACCAACGGCAGGACTTCCGGCTCTGCTGCCGGGGCGGTGGACGCGGTCCGATGGAGTTGACGGACCGTACGGACGCGGTCCCTGTCCGAGGAGACCCAAGATGCGCACTGAGGGGATCGGCGTCCTGGTCGGAGTGGACGAGTCGGCGTGCTCCCAGCTGGCGCTGGCCTGGGCCGCCGCGGACGCAGCGAAGCAGAAGCTGCCGCTGACCATCGCGACCGTGGTGGATCTGCCCCGGCTGGCGGACGTCCCGTTGAGCGCCGAGCTGGTCGGCACGGCCGAGGCCGCCGCGCGGCGCCAGGTGGACGCCGCGGTGGCCCGGGGCCGGGCCGTGGTCGGCGACGCACCTGTGGAGGGCCGCGTGCTCAGCGGCGACACGGCGGCCGAGCTGACCCGGCTGGCGGCCGGCGCCGACGAGGTCGTGGTCGGTTCGCATGGCTCCGGACGGTTCGGCCGGCTGCTGATCGGCTCCGTCGGGAGCCGGGTCGCCGAGCACGCGCCGTGCCCGGCCGTGGTCGTCCGCGGCGAGTCGGACACCGGTCCGGTAGTCGTCGGGATCGACAACTCCCCGCACGGCGAGGCGGCCCTCGACTACGGCTTCGCGTACGCGGCCCGGCACGGGACACCGCTGGTGGCACTGCACGTGTACACGCTCGGCTCGTTCGTCTACCCGATCATGCCGTACCCGGTGCCGCCGTACCCGATCACCGACGAGCTGGCCCGCATCCGGGTGGAGGCCGCCCGCGCGGCTGAGCACAGCGTCGGGACGTGGACGGAGAAGTACCCGGAGGTGCAGGCCCGCACCGACGTGACCGAAGGCGGGGCGGCGGAGAGGCTGGTCGAGGCCAGCCGTACCGCGAGCCTGCTGGTCGTGGGCACCCGCGGGCACGGTGGGCTGGCCGGGATGCTGCTCGGGTCGGTGAGCCACACGGTGCTCCGGCACGCGCACTGCCCCGTCGTCGTGGCCCGCTGAAGCGTAGGTAGGTAGGTGAGGAGGTGGTCCCGATGCGGGTGCTGGTGACCGCGGCGAGCCGGCACGGCTCGACCGCCGAGATCGCGACCGAGCTCGGCAAGGCCCTGCGTGGGGCACTGCCGGGGGCGGGCGTCGATGTCGTCCCGCTGTCCCGCGTGGGCGACCTCGCCTGCTACGACGCCGTCGTCCTGGGCAGCGCCGTCTACTTCGGACAGTGGCTCGAGGAGGCGCGCTGGCAGGTGACCCTGCATGCGGAGGCGCTCCGGCAGCGACCGGTCTGGTTGTTCTCCAGCGGTCCGGTCAGTGACCCGTCGGTGTCGGAGGCCGAGCCGGCCGATGCCATCGAGCTGGCCGCCGCGGTCGGCGCCCGGGACCATGTGATGTTCCCCGGCGCGCTGCACCGGGGGCTGCTGGACACCGGGGAGCGGCTGTCGCTCGACCGCACGACCGACGCGGACTACCGGGACTGGCCGGCCGTGCGGGCCTGGGCCGACCGCATCGCCGCCGATCTGCGGATCGGCACCACCGCGCGGTGAGGACGCACGAGCCTGGGAGGAGCGGATACCGCTCCCTCCCAGGCGTGCTCGGTGGTGACAGTCGTGCCGGGCCGGGTCAGCCGCGGCTCGGCCCCCGGTCCAGGAGGTCGCGGGCCGGGCGTCGGGGCGTCGGTGGTGGAAGCGGGCCGGCCGGCTGACCGAGCCGCAGGATCAGCTGGGGCCAGCCGTCGAGACGCAGCTCGTCGCGCAGCTGCTGGCGCAGGCCCGGCAGCTCCAGCGGCTGGTTGAGGTAGGAGGCGGCATACCCTTCGGCGGCCGCGGCGAGCAGGACCCGCATGAGCGCCTGGCCGCAGTACAGCCAGTCCTCGGCGCGGTCGGTGGGAGTGTGCAGGACGGCCACCACCGGGTGCTCCTCCAGCGGCTGGCGGGGACGTTCCGGGACCGAGCGGGTTCCGCCGGCGAAGTCCCGCAGCGGGAACTCGGCGGCATGTCCGGTGCTGGCGCTCACTCCGAACGCGGCCGGCGGGACGCCGGCCCCCTCGGCGACGCGGCCGGCCGCGGTCCACCGGTCGAGCTCGGCCAGGTAGGCAGGGTTGTGCTGCTGAAGTCGCTCGGCCGCGGCCACCAGCGCCGACACGCCGGCGCGCTCTCCTGGCGCCGCGACCCAGCGCAGCTGCGCACCCTCGGCCTCGGCGACATCGCGCCAGCCGACCTGCAGCGGCACCGGCACGGTGGCCGCGGTGAACGGCATCCGCACGGTACGCCGGGCCGGCAGTGCCGCGACCAGCCGCCGTTCCTCGTCGGATGCGCTGCGCCGGTCGCCCACCGTGAGCCGGGCGACGAGGTCGGGATCGGTGGGATCCGGCCACGGCACCACCTCGACCGTCCTGTCCATCGTGGACAGGGCGAGGCGGAGCAGGAACACGGCGGCACCGAGGCCGAGGTGGGTCTGCCGGCGCGCCGGGTCGGCGACCGGGACCAGCCGGGTGCGGTCGAGCAGCACGTCGACGTGCTGGCGACCGACCCGGAACCGCCACGGCTGCGCGTTGTGCAGCGACGGCGCCGCCCCGCCGGCCACCGCCAGCGCCTCGGCGGCGGGCCGGAGGTCGAACACCGCGTCGATTCGCGGGGACATGGCCGCTCAGTCCTCGAACGTCAGGACGTCGGTGAGCGAGCGGCGCCCGGTCGGCGGTGGGGTCGGGCCGGCCTGGGGACGGCCGACACGCAGCACCATCTGCGGGTGGTCCGGCCAGTCCATCAGCGCCCGGAACCGCTCGCGCACCGCGGGCAGGTCGACCGCCTGCGTCATCGCCGAGCTGGCCAGGCCGAGCCGCTCCGCCTGGACCGAGATCCGGGCGTACGCCTCGCCGGCCCGCAGCCGGCCCTCACGGCCGTCGGACGTGCTGAACACGACCAGGTACAGCGGGCGCTCGTCGACCACGTCGGTCAGCGGCTGGCCGCCGGTGATCCCGGCCTCGAAGTCCCGGATGGGCACGTCCGTGTGCCGCGGCGTCCCGGCCGGCAGGTGCGGAACCGCGAAGGCCGGAACGCCGTCCGGCGCGTCCGCGTCGATGTAGCGGGTCCACCGGGCCAGCTCGGCCCGGTAGGCCGGGTCGGCCAACTCGACCCCGTCCGCCCAGGAGAAGACGACGGCGAGGTCGAGCTTCTCCTCGGCGCGCTCGACTGCGTAGGCGTAGACACCGGCGCCGGTCGCGACGGCCAGCAGCGACCGGATCGCCTCCGCGGGCATCGGCTCCGGCCGGAACGGCCGCCGCTCGCTGTGCCGGCGCTCGGCCGCCCGGGCCCGGTCCACGGTCCACGGGTCGGGCGTGGTCCTGGCCACGGGTCGGATCAGGGCCAACAGGTCGCGACGGGACGGGTCCGGCAACCGGTCGACCTCTACCTGCCAACCCGCGACCGCGAACCCGAGCTGAGCCAGTTCCAGCGCCGCTCCGCAGGACAGCAGGACCGACCGGCCGTCCGGGTCCAGGGCGGGCAGCTGGCGGGTGCGGTCGGCGTACAACTCCAGCACGCCGCCCCTGTACACCCAGCGCCAGGGCTGGGTGTTGTGGATCGAGGGCGCTCGCACGCCGTAGGTCACGGCCCGCTCGACCTCGGACCGCGTCGGCGCCTGGGTTGTTTCGGTCATGTCTTGACGCTAGGGCCGGGGGCGGGTGAGCGTCCGGGGCCGAAGGTCCCGAGCCCGCGGGGCGTTGGTACCGGCCGGGGACGTACCACCCTTTCCGGCCGGTCGGGCCCAGCGGGACGATCACGGCATGACCACGACGACGAACGGCACGGTCCCGATGGCGGACGGTGCACCCCCGGTCGTCCCGGTCGTTCCGGTCGTCCGGCGCGGGAGGACCATCGGCGTCGTCCTCGTCGACGACAAGGGCGCCCGGTGGCAACCGACCAGCGACGTCGACCGGCTCGTCACGATGGCGACGGTGACCGCAGGCGCGGTCGCGACGGCCGGCCTGGTCGCCGCGGCGTTCCGCCGACCCAGGGTGCAGCGCATCACGATAGGCTCGGGCGGCTGGGTGAGCTTCAAGGGCGGCGCCGCCGCACCGCGGGTACGGGGTCCGCGCCGGCCCCTGTGGGCCGTCCTGCTCCGGGCGCGCCCGCTCGACTAGACCCGCACCGGCGGGTCGACCGCCCACTCAGGGCTCGAGGTCGCCGGTGCGGCGCAGCTCCGTCGCCAGGATCGCGGCCTGCGTGCGGCGCTGCATCCCGAGCTTGGCCAGCAGGTGGGACACGTAGTTCTTGACGGTCTTCTCGGCCAGGAACATCCGCTCACCGATCTCCCGGTTGGTCAGCCCCTCCCCGATCAGAGTGAGCACGGTCCGCTCCTGCTCGGAGAGGCCGGCCACCGGGCCCTTCTTCTCCGCCACCGAGCGCATCCGCGCGAGTACCTGCGCCGTCGTCCGCGGGTCGAGCAGCGACTGTCCATTCGCGACCGTACGGACCGCGCCCACGAGGTCGGTGCCGCGGATCTGCTTGAGGACGTACCCCGACGCCCCGGCCATGATCGCGTCGAACAGCGCGTCGTCGTCGGCGAACGACGTGAGCATCAAGCAGCGCAGGTCCGGCATCCGGGACCGCAGCTCCCGGCAGACCGTCACCCCGTCCCCGTCCGGCAGCCGCACGTCGAGCACCGCCACGTCGGGCCGCACCGCTGGCACCCGGGCCAGCGCCTCCGCCGCCGTCGACGCCTCCCCCACCACGGTCAGGTCCGACTCGGCCTCCAGCAGGTCGGCCACCCCGCGACGGACCACTTCGTGGTCGTCGAGGAGGAACACCCGCACCATCGAAACGCCTGGTTCAGTCACGGTTGTCATGCTTCCACGACTCGCCGCGGGCGGCGACGGGCACCGCACCACGCGCCACGGCCTCGATCAGGTCTGTCGCGGTCACCAGGCCCAACAGGATCCCGGCCGCGCTGACGACGGGCACGGCGTCGCAATGGCCCTCCGCCATGATGCGCGCGACGGCGCTCACCGACTGGTCGGGCAGCACGGACCGCACCCCGTGGGAGACCAGGTCGCCGACCTTGACGGAGTACGCGACGTCGGGGCCGCCGGCCGGCCACCGCGCCGCCAGGGTCCGGTCGTCCAGGACGGCGGCGAGGCCCTGCTCGTCCAGCACGACCAAGTGGTGCACCCGGCGCTCCCGCATCGCCTCCCACGCCGCGGCAAGGCTGTGCTCGGCGGTCACCGCCAACACCGGAGTCGACATCACGTGTTCGGCGCAGACCTCGGACCCGACGCTCATGACCCGACGCTAGCCGGGCCGCCGCGTCGGCGGAGGGTCCCAGGTCGCGTCCCGCCGGGACCTTCGACTCTGTTCCCTCCGCCGGCTCCGGTCCGCCGTGAACCCGGTGCGCGGACGGGTCCTTGGACCCTCCCCCGGTGCGGTGCGGTCCGCGTAGCGTGAGATCATTCCAAGTTCCAGGCGGTGGTGACGGTGACTCTCCCGGACGATCGTCCGCGCGACCACGCGGGCCTGGCGGTGTTGAGCTACGAAGAGTGCCTGAGGCTGGCCGGCTCGGAGCCGGTCGGTCGGATCGCCTTCGCCGACAGCGGCGACATCCAGGTCTTCCCGGTCAACCATTGCGTCGTCGACGGGCTCGTCGGGTTTCGCACGGCGGACGGCACGAAGCTCGGCGCGGCGCTGGACGGATCCGTCGTGGCGTTCGAGGTCGACCGGTACGACGCCGATCGGCGTACCGGCTGGAGCGTCCTGATCAAGGGCCGGGCCCGGCTGGTGAGTGAGGGGTCGCTGCTCACGCGGCTGCGCGCCAGCGGCCTGGGGCCGTGGGGCGACCGGGTGCCACGGCCGGAGTGGATCGCCGTCCATCCCGACACGGTCACGGGTCGCCGACTCTGACCTGCCCGCCGGTGCGGGGAGGACGTGCCGTCGCGGTCAGTAGGCAAGCGCGACCTTCACCGGCCCGTGCGGGTTCTCCTCGAGCCACCGGTACGCGGCCGGCGCGTCGTCGAACGGGAACGTCCGGTCGAGCAGCCCCGCTCCTGACACCTGTCCCGTGTAGAGCAGCCGCACGGCGGTGTCGACGACCCGGCGGCGGTCCCACAGCGGAGCGTGCCGGTCCGGCGCACCCCACCCGCCCATCGACGCGATCAGCGACAGCCGGTTGTGGTGGAACTCCTCCCCCAGCCGCAGGTGTGCGGCGCCGCCCTGGTAGAAGCCGGCGGCGACGACCCTCCCGCCGAGCCCGGCCGCCGACAGCGCCCCCTGCAAGCCACGGTCCGCCCCGGAGCTCTCGATCGCGACGTCCACGCCGTGGCCGCCGTTGAGCTCCCGGATCTGCAGGCCCTCGGACTCGCCGGACGCGGGGTCGAGGACGTGGGTCGCGCCGAGCGACTCGGCCAGCTTTCGCCGGCGCGGATCGGGGTCGACGGCGAACACGGTCTGGATTCCGTCCAGCCGGCACATCTGCACTGCCAGCAGGCCGATGGCGCCGAGGCCGTGCACGCTCACCGCGTCGCCGAGCTTGATCTCCGCGTCGTGGACCGCCTGCAGCGCGACCGCGGCCAGGCTCACGAACAACGCCCGCTCCAGCCCGTCGGCGGTGGGCAGCACGACCAGCGGATAGGTCGCCTGCAGCGACGCGGCCACGTCCAGGACGGTCTCCTCCTGGTGGGGCGTGCCGGTGTGCACGAGGTTCCCCACCGCGACCGCGGTCACCTCGGGACCGGTCTCGATGACCTCGCTGACCATCTCGTAGCCCAGCGTCACGGGATAGGCCGCCACGGTGCCGGCGTGCGGCGTGACGAACGCGCGCAGGCCGCGGTCGAAGACCCGGTCGGCGAACGCCGACGTTCCCCGGTAGAGGTTCAGCTCGGTTCCGTGGCTGATCCCGCTCAGCCGCGACCGCAACCGCACCTCGCCGGCCCGCAGCGGCCGGAACGGCTGCTCCTGGAGCCGGAGCTGGCGCGGTCCCTCGAGCACCAGGGTCCTCGGCATTGCGCCCTCCGATCGCCGTCGGCATACGCCTCTCGTCGTGCAGACGGTGCTCCCGGCCGGGTCGACGTGGCAAGGGCCGTGGCGGACCACGGCGCACCGGTGCCGCCCGCCGGAATGCCGGCCACCTGACCGAGCGCCCGACCGTCCGCGTCGAGCACCGCGACGCGCAGGTTGAGCTGGTGGCGTCAGCGCGGACTCGTCCCTCTGTCCACTCCAGACTTCCGGGCTCCGGGTCGCCTCCGCAGAGCCGAAGGTCCCTGGCCACGAGACGCCGGTCCGGAGGAACGTCGGGAGGGCAAGGAGAGGAGAGTCCGATGGGCGGCGGGTGGCACGGGCCTCACCGGGCTGAGGTCGTGGTGGGCGTGGACGGTTCGGCGGGCTGTCGTCGCGCCGTGGAGTTCGCGGTCCGCGAGGCGGTCCTGCGGGACGCCGACCTGGTCGCGGTCATGTCGGTCGACGGCACCGTGCGGTCGGGGTCGACCCGGGGTGTGTCGACCGGACGGATCGAGGGAGCCGAGCACCGGCTCCGGCAGCTCCTGGAGTCGGTGGGGACCGGCAGCGTCGAGGTCGCTCTGGTCGTGACCACCGCGGCCGCCGCGGACGCGCTGGTCGACCGCTCCCGGTTCGCCGAGTTGCTGGTCCTCGGCGCTCCCGCCGGCTCGGTCTCGACCGCCGGCTCGGTGTCGGCCCGCTGCCTGGACGAGGCGCGGTGCCCGGTCGCCGTGGTCCGTTCGACCCGACGGCGGCGCCCGGCGCCCGAGCCCGCCGGGCACGACGGCATCTCGAGGCTCGTCGGGCAGAGATAGGCGCGGGCCGCCGGAGGCCCTTCGACCCTGGGCGCGCCCACCCGCCGAGGGAGACGATCCGCCCGGAGGTGAGGGACATGCGTGCACTGGTCGTGGTCGAGTCGTGGTTCGGCAACACGCTGGCCGTCGCGAGCGCGGTGGCCGACGGGCTGGGCAACTTCATGACGGTGGACGTCCGCAGTGTCGACGACGCGCCGGCCGAGCTTGCCGAGGGCGTCGACCTCGTCGTCGTCGGAGGACCGACGCAAGTGTTCGGGATGAGCCGGCCCAACAGCCGCCGGGACGCCGTCAAGCAGGCCGGAAGCTCGGCCAGGGTCGACGTCGGCGTCCGGGAGTGGTTGGCGTCCGCGCCCGCCGGCATCCGGCGGGGCGCCGCGTTCGACACCCGGATCGACAAGGGCTGGGTTCCCGGTTCCGCCGCGCGCGGGATCGCGCGGAGGCTTCGCCGGCTCGGCGCCACGCTCGTGGCCGAACCGGAGTCCTTTGTCGTGACGGCGACGCCGGGTCCGCTGGCCGCCGGCGAGCTGGACCGGGCCCGCCAGTGGGGCGAGCAGCTGGCCACGGTCGTCACGGCGGCCGGCCCGCCGCCGTCGATGCGCTGAGTCGATGCGCTGAGTCGATGCGCTGAGTCGATGCGCTGATGAGTGCCGGGATGCGCACGACGGCCGCGCTCGGGACCTCCGGCCCTGTCGGACGTCGCAGTGGGTTCCTACCGTCGAGTCATGGCACACATCGGACAGTGGAAGATCGATGTCTTCCTGTACGAGCAGGACGCCGAGGTGACCGCCGAGGCCGTGCTGCACGCCGACGCCGCGCGCCCGGTCGTCGGTCGCGGCAAGGCCCGGCTCAGCGCCGCCGCGGCCGTGCCGGAGATCGGTGCCGAGCTGGCGACCTCCCGGGCGCTGACCGCGCTCGGACATCGGCTGCTGGAGATGACCGCGGACGACCTGGCGGCACTGCCGGCTTCGGTTCCGCCGCCGGTTCCGGCTCCGGTTCCGGCTCTGGTTCCGACCGGTCGGACCGCGGGGGCGTGATCCCGATGCCCGGGCTCCGCGCACACGTCGGCGACCAATTGGTGATCCTGTCCAAGGCGCTGGACCGGCCCGTACGGGACGGCGAGATCGTCGAGACCCACGGGCCGGACGGCTCGCCGCCGTTCGTCGTGCGCTGGGCCGACGACGGCCGGACCACGCTGGTCTTCCCCGGCCCGGACGCACGGGTCCACACACTGTCCGAATCGGACGGTTGACCCGTGCCCACGACGACGATGCCGGCCGTGCCGTCGCAGCTGGGGCGACGGCGGCCGGACCACTCGGTTGACCTGCGCGACCACGCGGAGGAGATCGTGTGGGCGGCGACCCGCGCGCCGTCGTACCGCAACACCCAGCCCTGGTCGTTCCGGGTCGCGGCGCGGCAGGTCGAGGTCTACGTCGACCGCTCCCGGAGGTGCCCGGTCGCCGATCCGGACGGGCGGCAGCTGTTCCTCGGGCTCGGCGCGGCCGTCTTCGGCGTGCGCCTGGCGCTGTCCCGGCTCGGGCTGCGCCCGGTGGTCGGCCTGAGCCGCGACCACGCCCACCCCGACCTCGCGGCGCTCGTCGTCGCCGCCGGTCCGGTGCACGCTCCGGACGAGGACGACCGGCTCTACGGCGAGCTGGGTCGCCGTAGGACGATCTGGACCCCGTTCGCCGAGGACGCGATACCGGTCGAGCTAGAGGTCCAGCTCGCCGACCGGGTCCGGCACGAGGGTGTGTCGCCCCGGTGGCTGCGGCCCGACCACCGGCGGGCCGTCGCCGACCTCACCCGGCGGGTCGCGGCCGACCGGCAGGCCGACGCGCTGCTGACCCTGGAGACGGCCACCTGGCCGACCGCCACGCCGTCGCCTGAACCGCCGCCGGGGCTGCTGGCGATCTGCAGCCCGAACGACCACCGGGACGACTGGCTGCGGGCCGGCCAGGCACTCCAGCACGCCCTGCTCGCCGCGTCCGCGGTCGGCCTGGCCGGCTCCTTCCTCGGTCAGGTCCTGGAGGTCCCGGCGCTGCGGTCCCGGCTCCGGACCGACCTCGAGCTGCCCGGCTGCCCCCAGGTCCTCCTCGGGCTCGGGCGGCCGCGGGAGCCGCTGCGGCCGCCGACACCGCGCCGCGCCCTCGGTGACGTGCTGCGGTCGTGAGCCGTCCGTCGGCTCGGGTCGAGACCAAGGTCTCTGTTGGTCAGCACCGACGAGGCGGACGGTCAGGATCAGAGGAAAGGAGACAGCGATGACTGAGAGCACGACCGGCCGGCGGCCACGAGTCATGGTCGGCGTCGACGGTTCGCCCGCGGCCCACGCGGCACTGGAGTTCGCGGTTCGCGAGGCCCGCATGCGGAACGCGACGCTGATGGCCATCATGGCCATCCAGCTGCCGGACTACGCATGGATCGACCCGTACGTGGTGCGCCCCCACCCGGAAGAGGAACCGCTGCAGCGGGCGAGGCAGGAACTCGACCGGATGCTCGCCGCCGCCGGCGCCGAGGGTCTCGACGTCGACCCGGTTGTGACGGCGACGCCGGCGCCGCAGGCGCTGGTCGACCGGTCCGCCGACAGTGACCTGCTCGTCGTGGGCTCCCGCGGGCACGGCGGTTTCCGCGGCCTCGTGCTGGGCTCGGTGAGCATGCAGTGCGTGCTGCACGCGCGCTGCCCGGTCACCGTGGTCCGTTCCGAGCCGGAGCCGCGCGCGGAGCTGCACCGGACGGTGGAGCAGGCACGGCAGGAGACGACCGCCGCTCCCTTCTTCTGATCCCTGCCGGAGGCGACAGAGCCGCCGCGGATGCGCCCGCGGCGACTCTGTCACGTTCGGACGGTGACCGGAGGCGCGGTCCCGGGACTTTCGGCCCTGCCGCAGGTCCCGGCCGGTCGGCGACCGTTCCGGTGTGGACGCTCTCCTGCTGGCGCGGTGGCAGTTCGGCATCACCACCGTGTACCACTTCCTGTTCGTGCCCCTGACGATCGGCCTGTCGATACTGGTGGCCGGTATGCAGACCGCCTGGGTGCGCACCGGCGACCCGCGGTACCTGCGGATGACGCGCTTCTGGGGAGTCTTTGTTCCTGGTCAACTTCGCGATGGGCGTGGTGACCGGCATCGTGCAGGAGTTCCAGTTCGGCATGAACTGGAGCGACTACTCGCGCTTCGTCGGCGACATCTTCGGTGCGCCGCTGGCGATGGAGGGCCTGATCGCGTTCTTCCTCGAGTCGACGTTCCTCGGTCTGTGGATCTTCGGGTGGCAGCGGCTGCCGAAGCGGCTGCACCTGGCGACGATCTGGCTGGCCGCGATCGGCACGAACATCTCGGCGTACTTCATCCTCGCCGCGAACTCCTGGATGCAGCACCCGGTCGGCTACACCATCAATGCCGAGCGCGGCCGGGCCGAGCTGACCTCGATCTGGGCGGTCATGACGAACTCGACCGTGCTGATCACGTTCCCGCACACGCTGGCCGCCTCGTTCCTCACGGCCGGGATCTTCCTGGTCGCGGTGAGCGCGTTCCTGCTGCTGCGCAACAGGGATCTCGACGTGATGCGGCCGTCACTGCTCATCGGGCTGTGGGTGGTCGTCGTGGCCGGAATCGGGACCGCGGTGACCGGCGACATCCAGGCGAAGATCATGACCGACCAGCAGCCGATGAAGATGGCCGCCGCGGAGGCGCTCTACGACACCGAGCAGCCGGCGGCGTTCTCCATCTTCACGATCGGGACGCTCGACGGCAGCCGGCCGGACTACCAGCCTGCGGGCGCCGCGGCTGCTGTCCTATCTCGCCACCGGCTCGTTCAACGGCAAGGTCGAGGGCATCGACGACCTGCAGCGGCAGTACGAGCAGACGTACGGGCCCGGGTCGTACAAGCCGGTGATACCCGTGGCCTACTGGTCGTTCCGGCTGATGATCGGGTTCGGTGCGCTGGCGATCCTGGTCGCCCTGGTCGGGCTGTGGCTGACCCGGCGGGGTCGGCTTCCGAGCCGGTGGTTCTACCGGGCCGCGATCGCCGCGATCGCCACGCCGTTCCTGGCCAACTCGTTCGGCTGGATCTTCACCGAGCTGGGCCGCCAGCCCTGGCTCGTCTTCGGCCAGCTGAGAACCTCGGCCGGCGTCTCACCCGGCGTCGGCGCGGGCTCGGTGCTCCTTTCGCTCACCACGTTCACCCTCCTCTACGGCGGGCTGGCGCTGGTCGAGATCGGCCTGCTGCTGCGGCTGATCCGGAAGGGGCCGCCGCCGGAGGCCGAACTCGAACCCCGCGACACCGCCACGACGCTGACCTACTGAGGAGTCCACAGTGGAGCTGACGACTGTGTGGTTCGTGCTGATCGCGGTGCTGTGGATCGGCTACTTCGTGCTGGAGGGCTTCGACTTCGGGGTCGGGATGCTGCTGCCGGTGCTCGGCCGGGAGGAGGCCGACCGGCAGGTGGTGCTCGGCACCGTCGGACCGGTCTGGGACGGCAACGAGGTCTGGCTGCTGGTCGCCGGCGGCGCGACCTTCGCCGCGTTCCCGGAGTGGTACGCCACCCTGTTCTCCGGCTTCTACCTGGCGCTGCTGCTCATCCTGCTGGCGCTGATCGTCCGCGGGGTCGCGCTGGAGTACCGGCAGCGGGGCGAGACCGCCGCCTGGCGGCGGCGGTGCGACAGCGCGATCGTCGTCGGCAGCGCGCTGCCCGCGCTGCTGTGGGGCGTCGCGTTCGCCAACATCGTCCGCGGCGTCCCGCTGGACGCCGACCACGAGTACACCGGGAACCTGATCACCCTGCTCAACCCGTACGGACTGTTGGGCGGGCTGACGATGGTCGGGCTGTTCGTCCTGCACGGGGCGGTGTTCCTGGCGCTGAAGACCGACGGCGAGGTGCGGCACCGGGCCCGGGCGTTCGCCCTGCGCTCGAGCGTGCCGGTGATCGTGGTCGCGGCGGCGTTCCTGCTCTGGACCCAGCTCGACCAGGGGACCGTCGCAAGTGGACTGGTGATGCTTGCGGCCGCGGGAGCGCTGCTGGCTGCGGCCGCGGCGATCGCGGCCGGCCGCGAGGGCCGCGCGTTCGCGGCCACCGCCGTCGCGATCGGGCTCGCGGTGATCGCGCTGTTCGCCGTGTTGTGGCCGGACGTGCTGCCCTCGACCGTCGACCCCGCGCGCAACTCGCTGACCGTCCACAACGCGTCGTCCACCCCGTACACGCTCAAGGTCATGACGTGGGTGGCGGTGCTCGTCACGCCGGTGGTGCTGGCGTACCAGGGTTGGACGTACTGGGTGTTCCGGACCCGGCTGACCCGCGAGACGGTCGGGACGCACTGATGCCGCCGGTCGATCCCCGACTCCCCCGCTACGCCGCCGCCGCGCGGGTCGGGCTCGCCGCCGCGGTCGGGCTCGGCCTCGCCGGTACGGCGCTGGTCGTCGCCCAGGCCTGGCTGCTGGCCCGTGCGGTGGCCGGGGGCACGACCGGGCCGCTGCCGTGGCTGGCGGCGGTCGTGCTCGCGCGGGCCGCGGTGGCCGGAGCGGTCGAGCTGGTCGCCGGACGGGCCGCGACCGGGACCAAGCGCACGCTGCGCGCGGCGGTGGTGCGCCGGGCGGTCGAGCTCGGCCCGGGATGGCTGGCCCACCGCGGCACCGGCTCGCTCGGCACGCTGGCCACCCGCGGTCTGGACGCGCTGGACGGCTGGTTCGCGCGGTTCCTGCCGCAGCTGGTGCTCGCGACGACGGTCCCGGTGGCCGTGGTCGTGCTGCTGGCCGGCGTGGACTGGCCGTCCGCGGTCGCGATCGCGCTGACCGTGCCGCTGATCCCGGTGTTCATGGCGCTTGTCGGCCTGCACACCCAGGCGCGTACGGAACGGCAGTGGGACCAGCTGCAGCGGCTCGGTGGTCACTTCCTCGACGTGGTCGAGGGACTGCCGACGCTGACCGTGTTCCGCCGGGCCCGGGCCCAGGTCGAGAACGTCCGCCGGGTGACCGAGCAGCACCGGCTGGCGACCATGGCGACGCTGCGGATCGCGTTCCTGTCCGCGCTCGTACTGGAGCTGCTCGCGACGCTGGCCACCGCGGTCGTCGCGGTCGAGGTCGGCCTCCGGCTGCTCGACGGCGGGATCCCGTACGCCACCGCCCTGTTCGTGCTGCTGCTGGCACCGGAGGCGTACCTGCCGCTGCGGCGGGTCGGCGCCGAGTACCACGCCAGCCGCGAGGGGACGGTCGCCGCGACCCGGGTCCTCGACGTGCTCGACGAACCGGTGCCGACCGCCGGCGCTCCCGCACCGGCGGCGACGACGGTCGCCCTGCGCGACGTGTGGCTGCACCGGGACGGCCGGCACGCGGCGGCGATCGCCGGCCTGTCGCTGGACCTGCACCGCGGCGACCGGGTGGCGCTGGCCGGCCCGAGCGGCGCGGGCAAGAGCTCCGTGCTCGCCCTGCTGCTGCGCTTCGCCGAGCCGACCGCCGGCCGGATCCTCGCCGACGGCGTCGACCTGTCCGATGTGGACGCCGAGGCCTGGCGCCGGCAGATCGCCTGGGTGCCGCAGCGGCCCCGCCTGCTCGACGGCACGATCGCGGACAACGTCGGGCTCGGCGCACCCACGGCCGGCCAGGCCGATCTCGACCGGGCGGCCGGGCTCGCCGCGCTGACACCGGCCCTCGACTCGCTCCCACACGGATGGGACACGCCGGTCGGTGAAGGCGGGAGCCGGCTGTCCACCGGGCAGCGGCAGCGGGTCGCGCTGGCGCGTGCGTTCCTGCGGGTGCTCGTCGACGACGTCCCGCTCCTCGTGCTGGACGAACCCACGGCCCACCTGGACGCGGCAGCGACGGCCGCGGTGCGCGCCGGTGTGACCGCCTTGTCGGGCGGCCGGATCGTCCTCGTCGTCGCCCACGACGAGGGCTGGGCGGAGTGGGCCGACCGGGTCGTCCGGATCGGGTCCGGCCGGCCGGCCGAGCTGGCGGTGGCGTCATGACGACCCTCCCGCTGTGGCGCACGGTCCGCCTGGCCCGGCCGCTGCGGGCACGGCTCGGGCTCGCCGCGGCGGCCGGGGCGGTCACCGTGGCCGCCGGGACCGGACTCATGGCCTTGTCCGGCTGGCTGCTCGCCACGGCCGCCGCGCACCCGCCGGTCGCCGCCCTCGCAGTGGCCGTCGTCGGCGTCCGCTTCCTCGGCATCACCCGGGGCGTGGCCCGGTACGCCGAGCGGCTCACGACCCACGACGCCGCCTTCCGGGTCCTCGCCGACACCCGGTCGCGGGTCTACGAGCGGCTCACCCGGCTGGCTCCGGACCGGCTGATCCGGCTGCGGTCCGCGGACCTGCTCACCCGACTGGTGTCCGATGTGGACGGCGTGCAGGACGTGCTGGTCCGCGGGGTCGTCCCGCCGCTGGTCGCCGCCGGCGCCGGCGCCGCCGCGGCCGGCCTCGCGGCCGCGCTGCTCGTCCCGGCCGGTCTCGTGCTGGCCGCCGGCCTGCTCCTTGCCGGTGCGGCACTGCCACTCTGGCTCGTGCGCACCGCCGCCGGGCCCGGTCGCGACCTTGTCCGGGCCCGGGCGAGGCTGGCCACCGCGGTCGCCGACACCCTCGACGCCGCCCCGGAACTGCTCGCGTACGGCGCCACCGACCGGGCGCTGGCCCGCGTCGCGGCAGCCGAGGATGCCGTGGCGGCGGCCGGCCGCCGGCACACCCGGGTCCATGCGACCGGTGCCGCCGCGGCGACGCTGATCGCCGGCGCGACCGTGTGGACCGTGCTGCTGCTGGCGACGGCCGCGACCGGCCGCGTCCCGCTGGCCGTGATCGTGCTCACCGCGCTGGCCGTGTTCGAAGCCGTGACCCCGCTCCCGGGCGCGGCGGCCCAGCTCGCGGCGGCCAACGAGGCGAGCGCCCGGCTGTTCGCCGTCCTCGACGACCCGCACACGGCGCCGTCGCCCGCGCGCCCGCGCCCGCTGCCGGCCGGACCACACACACTCACCGTCCGGCAAGCGTCCGTCGCCGGCCGGTTGTCCACTGTGGATCTCACCCTTCCGCCTGGGCGCCGGGTCGCCCTGGTCGGCCCTAGCGGCAGTGGCAAGACCACGCTCGCCTCGGTCCTGTTCCGGTTCCTCGATCTCGACGGCGGCCGGGTCGAGCTGAACGGTGTGCCGCTGTCCGAGCTGGATCCCGACGAGGTCCGCACGGTGATCGGCGGCCTGCCGGCAGACCCGTACCTGTTCGACGCGACGATCCGGGACAACCTCAGGCTCGCCCGTCCCGAGGCCACCGTCGAGCAGGTCCGCGACGCCGCCCGCCGGGCCAGGCTGCTGCCGTGGATCGAGAGCCTGCCGGGCGGCTGGGACACCCCGGTCGGCACGCACGGAGCGTTGCTCTCCGGCGGCGAGCAACAGCGCCTCGCGCTCGCCCGGGCCCTGCTGGCCGACCCGCCGATCCTCGTCCTGGACGAGCCGACCGCCCACCTCGACGCGGACGCCGCCCTGGCCCTCACCCGGGACGTGCTCGACGCGACGACCGGACGCACCGTCCTGCTCATCAGTCACGACCGCGCCGGACTCGACGCGGTGGACGAGGTCGTCGACCTCGCCCACGCCTGAAGGAGGCCCACTATGCAGGCACAGCAGATCATGACCACGCCGGTCGTCACCGTCGGACCGGACACCGGCCTCCGCGACGCCGCCGCGCTGCTGCTCGAGCACCGCATCACCGCCGTCCCCGTTCTCGACGCCGACGGCGAGCTCGTCGGCATGGTCAGCGAGGGCGACCTGGTCGTCGGCCGGTTCAGCCACGACTCCCGTTCGGAGCTCCGGCCGATGCCGGACGGGCCATCTGGGCCGCAGACCGTCGGCGAGGTCATGACCACCCCGGCGGTGACACTCGGCCCGTCCACCGACGCAGCCGACCTCGCCCAGACCATGCTCGACGGTGACGTCCGCAGCATCCCGATCGTCGAAGGAGCCGTTCTCGTCGGCATCGTCAGCCGGCGCGACCTGCTGCGGATCCTCGTCCGCGACGACGACGCGATCCGGGCCGAGGTCCTGCAGCGCCTCGCCGACCACGTTTCGGGTCGGGACCGGTGGGACGTCCAGGTGACCGATGGAAGGGTGCTGCTGGTCCGGGACACCGAGGCAGACACATACACCTACACCCGCACGTACACCGACGCCGACACGGACACCGACGCAGACATCGACGCAGACACTGATACCGACGACGGCCGGGCCGCCGTCGCCATCGCCCGCACGGTCCCCGGTGTCGCCGTCGTCCACCTCGCCCGGCAGCCCAAGCCCATTCCGGGCTGACGCCGCCGGACAAGCCGGGACCTTCGCTTCTGGCGGTACGGGATCGGTGTGGGCACGGTGGAATCGGCACATGCAGGCGAAAGGGGTCCACCATGAGCCTGAACCTCGCGACCATCTTGCGGGAGTCGGCCCGCAGCCACCCAGCCAAGCCCGCGGTCATCATGAACGACCGGCGAGTCACCTATGCCGAGCTGGAAGCGGCATCCGACCGGCTCGCCGTGGGGTTGCAGCGGCGGGGGCTCGTGGCTGGTGACGCGGTCGCGCTGCAGCTGCCCAACGTGCCGCAGTTCGTCGTCGCCTATTTCGGCATCCTCAAGGCCGGTTGCGTCGTCGTGCCGATGAACGTGCTGTACAAGGCGGGCGAGGTCGAGCATGTGCTGCGGGACAGCGGCGCGCGGATGCTGATCACCTGGGCGAGCTCCGCCGAGGAGGCGGCCAAGGGGGCTGCCGGTGCCGGACTCACCGACGTGGCGGTGCTGACCCCGCCGGGACTCCCGGCCAGCCGTGCCGGGCGCCCGTTCGAGGAGCTGCTCGCCACCGCGCCGGCGGGTGAGCCACCGCTCGTCCAGACCGACCCGGGCGCCGTGGCGGTGGTGGTGTACACCTCCGGGACGACCGGCCGGCCGAAGGGTGCCGAGCTGACGCACTTCCAGCTGCTGATGAACGCCGACACACCGGGCCGGCTGTTCGGCATCCGCGACGACGACGTGGTGCTGACCGTGCTGCCGATGTTCCACGTCTTCGGCCTGTCCAGCATCCTCGACGTCTGCGTGCGGTTCGCGGCCACCATGACGCTGGTCCCCCGATTCGACGTGTCGACCGTGCTCGAAGTGATGCAGCGCGACCGGGTGACCGTGTTCGAGGGCGTGCCGACCATGTTTGTCGCCGTGCTCGACGCCCCGGACCTCGACCGGTACGACCTGACCGCGCTCCGGGTCGCCATCTCCGGCGGCGCGCCGATCCCGGCCGAGGTGCTCGACGCGTTCGAGCGGCGGTTCGGCGTGGTGATCCTCGAGGGGTACGGCATGTCGGAGACCGCCGCCACCATCACCTTCAACCCGAGCGCCCAGGAGCGCCGCGTCTACAGCGTCGGCAAGCCGATCTGGGGCGTCGAGGTCCAGATCTGGGACTCCGAGGGAGGCCGGTTGCCGCGAGGGCGGGAGCACATCGGCGAGCTCGTCGTCCGCGGCGTGAACGTGATGCGCGGCTACCACGGCGACCCCGAGGCGACCGCCGAGGCGTTCACCGGCGACTGGTTCCACACCGGCGACCTGGCCTGGGTCGACGAGGACGACTTCATCTTCATCGTCGACCGGAAGAAGGAGCTGATCATCCGCGGTGGCTACAACGTCTACCCGCGCGAGGTCGAGGACGTCCTCTACACCCATCCCGCGGTCGCGGAGGCAGCCGTGGTCGGCGTTCCGGACGACCGGCTCGGCCAGGAGGTCAAGGCGGTCGTGGTGCTCAGGGCCGGCGGAACGGCCAGCGCCACGGAGCTGATCGAGTACGTCCGGGAGCGGATCGCGTCGTACAAGTACCCGCGAGTGGTCGAGTTCCGGGACGTTCTGCCGAAGAACGCCGCCAACAAGATCGTGAAGCGGGGGTTGTGACGGCGCTGGAGTGGATGTCGTCGCTGGACGCGTCGTTCCGCACAGGCCGGGGACGAGCAGCGGCGGCAGTACGGGACGAGGCGTGGTCGCACCCTTGACGGCGGACCCGTCGTTCTGCTCTGCTTCAGAAGAGTCCCTGCTGGAACAGTTTTCCTCCGCTCCGAGGCGGACCGATGAGCGCGGACCAAGTCGTCGCCCCGCGTGAATTCGGCCTGCCCGCGGATCCGACCGTCCACCGCGCACCGGACAATGTGGACGCTGCGACGGAGCTCAGGCAGTACGGCGCCGCATCCGCAGTCGATCGGTTCGAGACGGTCTGGATGCGGGCCGTCCAGGCGGAAGCGATCGCGCTGCGGCCGGCCGCTCGGCGCACGGTCCGGTCGGCGTACGAGATCTACGCCGGCGGGACCAGCGTCCGCTCCCCGGCCCGATACCACGTCGCGACCACCCGGTCGGTGCTGCACGCCCTGCACGGGCACCCGTCCTTGTTGCGGACCCTGCGAGAGATCACCGGCTCGACCGTGATCCCGACCCGGTCCGCCTATCTGTACTACCGGCCGGGCGACTACATGGGCTTGCACACCGACGTCCCCGAGTGCCGGCTCACCGTCCTGGTCGCGACCATGGGCACGCCCGCGCCGCTCACGGTGTTCCCGACCCTTGCGGGCACGCCGCCGCGGGCTCTCGGACGATGGTCGCGGCGGTACGGCGGCCTGCTGCCCGGAGGGCGGTCGGTCAGCCTGCCACCGAGCGGATTCCTGCTCCTGTACGGGCACGTGCTGCCGCACCAGCGGGTGAGGGTCGAGGACGGGTCGTTCGTGGGCGTGGCCAGTCTCTGCTTCCGGGCCGGGTCGTGACCGTCCCGGCGGGAGCCGGCCGGCTCGACCTCGACGTCGACCGCCTGCGCGAGTGGGCCGCCCGCAGCGACGTGCCGATGCGAGACCTCCGCCGGCTCGAGCAGGCCGTGCGGGACCGGCCGGTCTCCCCGGCATGGCGGCAGGGGCAACGTCCCCGCCTGTACGTGCCCGGCCTCGCCGCGCGCCCCTGGCATGATCCGGGCGCGTACCGGTGGGTGGCCGAGCTGGAGGACAGCTGGCTCGGGCTGCGCGACGAGCTGCTCGGCGTCGCCGCCCAGGGGTTGGCGACCCCCCATCCGGAGTCGCGCCGGCTCCTCGATGCCGGCCGCTGGGACACCGTCGAGCTGATCCGCACCGGTGTCCGCAACGACGAGAACTGCCGGGCCTGCCCGCGCACCCTCGAGGCGGTGCGGCGGATCCCGGGAGCCGAGGAGTCCGGCCTCGTCTACCTCTCGGTGCTCGAACCGGGCGTCGGGGTGAAGCCGCACTGCGGGCCGCACAACCTCCGGATCCGCTGCCACCTCGGCCTGGTGACGCCGGATGGTTGCGGCATCCGCGTCGGCGGCGAGGCGCGGACCTGGACCGCGGGGCGCTGCCTGCTCTTCGACGACTCGTTCGTCCACGAGGTGTGGAACACCGGCCGCGAGCCGCGCCTGGTGCTGCTGCTGGACGTGTGGCACCCGCAGCTCAATCCCTCGGAACGAGCGGCGATCCGCCACTTCACCACCGGCGCCGCGCCCGATCCCGGCTGGTCCGCAGGCAGGGCTGCTCGCGGACCGGCCGCGGCGGACGCCGCCCGCAGTCACGGAGCCTGAGATCACAGTGAACGTCACGCCGAGCGCAGAGGAGCTCCCATGACCGAGCCGGAAGAACTGCGCGAGCCGGAACTCCCCGAACAACCCGAGTTCCCCGAACAACCCGAACAGCCCGAGCTGCCGGAACAACCCGAACTTCCCGAACGTCCGGAGCTGCCCGAGCGACCGGAGTTCCCCGAACGACCGGAGTTCCCCGAACGACCCGAGCTGCCCGAACGACCCGAGTTCCCCGAGCTGCCCGAACGACCCGAGCTGCCCGAACGACCCGAGTTCCCCGAGCTGCCCGAACGACCCGAGCTGCCCGAACGACCCGAGTTCCCCGAGCTGCCCGAACGACCCGAGTTCCCCGAACTGCCTGAGCGGCCAGAGCTGCCGGAACGACCCGAGTTCCCCGAGCTGCCCGAACGACCGGAGCTGCCCGAACGACCCGAGTTCCCTGAACGACCCGAGTTCCCCGAGCTGCCCGAACGACCGGAGCTGCCCGAACGACCCGAGTTCCCCGAACGACCCGAGTTCCCCGAGCTGCCGGAACGACCCGAGTTTCCCGAGCTGCCCGAACGACCGGAGCTGCCCGAACGACCCGAGTTCCCTGAACGACCCGAGTTCCCCGAGCTGCCCGAACGACCGGAGCTGCCCGAACGACCCGAGTTCCCCGAACGACCCGAGTTCCCCGAGCTCCCGGAACGACCCGAGTTTCCCGAGCTGCCCGAACGACCGGAGCTGCCCGAACGACCCGAGTTCCCTGAACGACCCGAGTTCCCCGAGCTGCCCGAACGACCGGAGCTGCCCGAACGACCCGAGTTCCCCGAACGACCCGAGCGCCCGGAGTTTCCCGAGCTACCCGAGCGACCGGAGTTCCCCGAACTACCGGAGCGCCCCGAACGACCCGAGTTCCCCGAGTTTCCAGAACGGCCGGAGCTGCCCGAACGACCGGATCAAGGGGAACCCATCGGGGACGGCGAACCCATTGGGGACGGCGAACCCATTGGGGACGGCGAACCGATCGGGGACGGCGAACCCATCGGAGACGGCGAACCCATCGGAGACGGCGAACCCATCGGAGACGGCGAACCCATCGGAGACGGCGAACCCATCGGAGACGGCGAACCCATCGGAGACGGCGAACCCATCGGAGACGGCGAACCCCCGGAGTTCCCCGAGCTCCCCGAACGACCCGAGCTCCCCGAACGACCCGAGTTCCCCGAACGACCCGAGTTCCCCGAGCTTCCTGAACGACCCGAGTTCCCCGAGTTCCCGGGTCCGCGGTGACCGGCGCCCCGCCGCGCCCGCTCGAGTCCGCCCCGCCCGTCGCTTCCCCGGACGGGCGCACCGGATCCGCCGACCTCCGCGAACTGGCCGAACGCCTGCGCGGATCCGGCATCCTCACCGCCGGCCCGGGCCAGCGCATCACGGGGCGGGACGGTTCCGCGGTGCCGTGGATGCTCTACACGCCGGCGCTCACGCTGACCGCGGACGGCATGCGGCTCGCGGCCGCCTGCCTGCTGGACCGGCTGGCGACGATGGAGTCCAGCCAACTGGCCAGCGTCGGCTACACCGGGATGCCGCTGATGACCGCGTGCGTCGCCGCCGGCAACGGCCGCTACACCGGCCTGGTGATCCGGGAGGCCCGCAAGGAGTTCGGCGCGCGACGGCAGGTGGAGGGGCCGGGCGACCGGTCCCGTCCGGTGACCGTGATCGACGACTCGCTGAGCGCCGGCACCTCGTTCCGCCGGGCGGCCCGGGCGCTGGAGGAGGACGGCTTCCAGGTCGAGGGTGTGCTCGCGGTCGTCCACTTCCCGCACCGCGGCGGAGCGGAGTGGGCCCGGGCGCTGGGCTACCGGGTCGAGACCCTGCTGGACGTGTGGCGCGACCTGCGGATGCCGATCCCGCCGTACCGGCCGGCCCATCAACGCATCCAGGTGTCCTGGGCCGCCGAGCAGGTACCGGACGACCTGCATCCCGCGGACGCCGCCAGGGCCGTGGCCGAGCACTTCGTCCGGACCGGGCAGGCGCTGCGGCCACCGGGCCGGCTGGCCGGTGAGGTCGACGGGCGGGGCGGGGTCTTCGTCAGCCTCCGGGACGTCCGGACCGACGAGCGTCTCTGCCGCGACGGCTTCTGGCATTTCGACCCCGACCAGGCCGACCCGCCGCGAGACCTCGTGCTGGCGACCGTACGGACCGTGCGGGGTCATCGGGTCGCGCTCGTCCAGCGGCTGGACGAGGTGAAGATCGCGGTGAGCTTCCTCGGCCCGCTGCGCGAGGTGGCCCCGGCAGAGCTGGACTTCGACCGGTACGGCATCGTGGTCCGGAGTCGGTACTGGCCGACCAAGGTCGGCGGCGCGCTGCCCAACACCCAGGTCTTCACCGGCGAGCTGGAGCAGTACACGCACGCCCGCCGGGTGAACGCCGGGGTCACCCTCTTCGAGGCCCACGACCTGTACGTGCACGACATCGCCAAGCAGGTCCAGCCCGGCATGAGCTGGCCGCCGTACGGATCGGAGGAGGGGAAGGCGGCGGCGTGGCGGGACGACGACGACATCGGCCGCGCGCTGACCCGGCGCGCCTGGGAGCTGGTGCGCGCGCTCGTCGCGGGAGCGAAGCCGACGGGTCCTGCGCTGAGCGACGCCGTCATCCCGGTGCCGGTCGACGCGGTGGCGGTGACGCTCTACGACCAGGGGGTGGTCGGGTGCGGGGTGGCCTGGTGCGCGGCGGGCGTGGACCAGGCGCTGGCGGCGGCCGCGCGGGGCGCGGTCCGGGACCGCAGGTTCGTCCCCGACTCCGGGGCCGCCGGCCGCACCGTGGTGGTGTCCGTGCTGCACGACCGGGAGCGGCTCGGGCCGGTGCCCCCGGCCGGCGCGGCCCGGAAGATGCGCGCCGGCCTCGACTCCGTGTCGGTGCACAAGGGCGATCGCCAGGCGGTCTACCTCGACTCCGTCGTGCCCCAGTTCAACTGGTCGACCGAGCAGGCCGTGCAGAAGCTCCTGGACAAGGCCGGCATCACGGCGGACGGCGCGAGCTGGTCGACCTACCGGACGACGTCCTGGGTCGGTCCGAGCGAGGTACGAGGGCTGCGGTGCGGGTTCACCAAGGCGCGCCCGGCCACCGACCCGGACGGGGTGGCCGCGCTGCTCGAGTCCGCCGGCGCCTTCCTGCACCGCGGTATCGGGCCGGACGGGCTGCCGGCGTACCGGGTCTTGCCGGTGAGTGGAACCGAGGTCGCGGACCGGCACGGCCGCGCGGCTGGTCCACGCCCTCGGTGCGCTCGGCGCCGCCGCCGGGCCGGCCGGCCGCCCGGAGTGGCTGCCCGCCGCCGCCGTCGGCCTGGGCCGCTGCCTGGACGCGGTCGTCACCGACGATGCCGACGCCCGGCTCGCACTCCCCGGCCAGCAGTGCAGCGCCATGGCCGACGCCGCGCTCCTCGAGGCGGTCGCGAGCACGCCGGACGCGGGACTGCATGCGCATTCGGCCGTGTTCCCGCTGGGACGAGCGCTGCGCCAACTGGTGCGGGCGGACGGATCGGTCGCCGGCCGCGGCGGCCAACCGGTACGCCAGCTGCAGGACCACGACTACCTGCCCGGCGTCACCCTGTCGGCGCTCGCGGCGGCCTCCCGGGCGACCGGGAATCTCGCGTTCGGCCTCGACTGGGATCCCTCGCTGGCCTTCTACCGACGCCGCTGGGCCAACGTGCGGCCCTGGGGGCTGCTGGCCTGGCACCTGCAGGCCTGGACGGCGGTGCACCGGATCGAGCCGGCGGACCGGTACGCGGAGTTCGTGTTCGCACTCGCCGACTGGGCGATCGACCGCCAGCTGCGCAAGAACGGCGCCTTCCTCACCGACATGGCGCCGGTGGCCAGCTTCCACACCGCGGTCGTGGCCGAGGGGATGGCCGACGCGTGGTCGCTGGCCCGGCGGCTCGGCGACGACGCCCGGGCCCGGCGCTACGAATCTTCCTGGTGGGCCGCGGTCGGCTTCGCCTCCCGCCTCGCGATCGGCCCCGGGGACGTCTTCGCGCTCCGGTCCGGCCCGCGCGCCGTCGGCGGCGTACGCGCCACCGAGAGCAGCTCGGAGCTGCGGGTGGACTACACGAGCCACCTGGTCGCCGCGCTGGTGAAGGGGCTCGATGCCGGGCGATGCTGAGCCACCCGGTGCGGCCGGCCGGTCGGAGCTGCGGGCCGCGCTCTGGCGATCCGCGGTCAAGCTCGGCGAGGGTCGGGACGGCGCCGGCCAGCCGATGGCCTGGACCCTCGACTGCCGGGAGGTGCTGTTCACCTCCGGCGCGCTGCCGCTGGTCGGCGAGCTCCTGTGGCCGCTGGTCCGCCGGCACCACCCGGACGCGGTGGGCGGCATGACGATGTCCGCGGACCCGATGACGCTGGCCCTGCTGCACCAGGCCGCCGCGGACGGGACGCCGCTGAGCGGCTTCTCGGTGCGCAAGTCACCGAAGGAGTACGGGCTGCGCAAGCTGGTGGAAGGCCCGCCGCTCGGCCCCGGCCGCCGGGTCGTGCTGGTCGACGACGTCGTCTCCTCGGGACGGTCGCTGGAGCGGGCGTACGCGGCGGTGACCGCGACCGGCGCCGAGGTGGTCGCCGGCGCGACCCTGGTGGACTTCGCCCGCCCGGCCGCCGTCCGGCGGTGGGCCCGGACCGGGCTGCCGCTCGAGCGCGTGTTCACCGTGGCCGAGCTCGGGCTGGGCCCGCAGGTCCCCACCGGGTGCGCCCACCTCCGTCCACTGTGGACCAAACCCGGGATGGTGACCGCCGGGCGGCGCGTCCTGCAGCCGAGCCCGATCGACGATCCGGCCCGGGACCGGCTGATCGTGGCCGGCGACCGGGGTTTCGTCGTCTCCGCGACGTGGGCGGGCAAGGACGTCTGGCGCCGCTCGTGGACGGGCGGCCCGGTCCGCGCCGGACCGGTCCTCTGCGGGAGCGCGGTCATCGTCGGCGACCTGCGCGGCACGGTGCGGTGCCTGGACGCCGACAGCGGCGGCGTCCGGTGGACCTGCGCCCTGCCCGGCCGCATCGCGGTCGAGCCCGCCGCGGACCCGCGGACAGACCTGCTGCTCGTCGCCGGTGACGGCCCGGACGGGAGCTGGATCGCCCGGCTCGACGGCGGCAGCGGCGCGCCCGGTTGGCGCCGCGCGCTGCCGGCGCCACCCACCGCGCGCCCCACCCCGGACGGGACGTCGGGACAGGTGGTGGTCGGCCTCGGTGACGGCTCGGTGCACGCGCTCGACCTCGACAGCGGCGACACCCGCTGGGTCGCCGGCACCGGCGGCGAGGTGCGCGGGCGGCCCGCGATCGTCGGGCGGACGGTCGTGCTCGGCGGCTACACCGGGCACGCCCAGGCGCTGGACCTGGAGTCCGGGCAGTCCCGCTGGCGGACCCGGCTCGCCGACTGGCTGGTGTGCTGCCCGGTGCCGGTCGGCGCGTGCCTGCTGGTCGGAGCCGACCGCCGGGTCGTGGCGCTCGACCCGGACACCGGCACGATCGCCTGGGTCGCTCCGGTCGCCGGGAGGGTCCTCGGCGGGGTGGTGGCGGTGCCGGGCGGGTTCGTGGTGGCCGCGTCCGAGGGCGGCGACCTTGCTGTCCTGGACCCGGTCGACGGCCGGGTGGCGGCCGGTGTCCGGGTCGGCGGGCCGGTGCGGGCCACGCCGGCGGTGCACGGGAACCGGGTCGCCGTCCCCGCCGCGGACGGCGACCTGCGGGTCTTCGCGGTCGAGGCGGGGTGAGCGCGGTGGGCGTCGTCGTCGCCGGAGTCGGCATCCGCGGGCCGGAGCAGGTCAGCGCCGAGGTGGAGGCGGCCTTGCGCGCCGCGGACGTGGTGTTCCACTGCCTCGGCGATCCGGCGACGGTGCGGTGGGTGCGCTCGCTGGCCCGGGCCGAGCACGATCTCATCCCGCTGTACGCCGACGGGGCGCCCCGACTGCGGGCGTACCGGGCCATGGCCGACCTCGTGCTCGGCCAGGCGGCGGCCGGAGCGCAGGTGGCGCTCGCCGTTCCCGGCCATCCCTGCCTGCTGCACACCGGTGTCCAGCTCACCGTCCGGGGCGCCCGCCGGGCCCGGATCCCGGTGACGATCCTGCCCGGGATCAGCTCCGTCGACATGCTGCTGGCGTTGGTCGGCGTCGATCCCGGCTTCGGCGGGCTGCAGGTGCTCGAAGCGACCGACCTGCTGCTCTACCACCGCGGGCTGCAGGCCGACGGGCACGTGGTGATCCTCCAGCCCGCCTGCATCGGCCCGCGCGTGCACCGGGCCGAGGGGCACCACGGGCAGCGGGCCGGGATGCTGGTCGACCGGCTGGTCGAGGTGTACCCGGCCGGCCACGCCGCCCTGCACTTCCGCATCAGCGCCGGCGATTCGGCCGCCGACGCCCTGCGCTGGACGACCGTCGGAGCGCTGGCCGGGGAGCGATGGTCGAACGCGTCGTCGCTCTACCTCCCGCCGGCGCTGGCGTCGAAGCCCGATCCCGACATCGCGGCCCGGTTGGGGATGGCGCTGCCGCCCCCCACGGCCGCCGAGCGGGCCGGCGGTGTCGTCTGATGAGGGCGCTAGGACCAGGATTGCCCGGACTCTGCGATTACGCCGGCGACCGTCGCGGCGAGACCTGCGGGGTTCTGCAGACCCATGGGGTGTCCGGCGGCGGGGACGAGGCGGAATCCGATGCCGGACTCGGCTAGGAATCGTTCGTAGCCAGGTTCGGGCTCGCTCAGCTCGCCCTGCAGGTACCACCGCGGCATCGCGAGCCCGACCAGGACGGAGGCGAGTGCGCGATCGTCTGTGCTGTCCATCGAGCTGGCCTCGCGGTGAATGGCGCGGGGGTCGACCGCGCGGGTGATTCCCAGGTGGACGGCGCTGATGCCGGCCGGGTCGGCGAGACCCGTCTCGGTCAGGCCGCCGAGCAGCTCGGCGTAGCCGGTCGCCACGTAGTCGGCCTCACTCTGACCTGTCCGGTGCGCTGGGTCGTCCGGCTCGGGATCCGCGATGTCGGGGCCTCCCTCCGCGAGGACCAGCAGCGAGACGACGTCCGGTCGGGCCGCGGCGACCTGGATCCCGACCGTGCCACCCATGCTGTGCCCGACGATCCCGCACTCGGTCAGCCCGAGACTGTCGAGCAGGGTCACGACCGTGTCTGCGTGGTCCTCCAGCGTGTAGCCGAACTTCTCCGGCCGATCGCTGTAGCCGTGCCCGAGAAGATCGATCAGGAGGGAACGGCGCCCGGACAACGATGGTTGGACCGCGGCTTCGAGCAACTCCCCGGAGGACGTGCACTGCCAGCCGTGCAGCCACAGCAACGCCGGATCACGACCAGGGACTTCGAGGTAGCGGAGAAACGCCTCGTAGGCAGGCAGATGGACGGCCTTCATGGCGCCTCCGAGGTCGAGCGGATCCGAGATCCGAGACTGCTCGCGACGCTACGCGCCGTACGACTCGAGGACCACCGAATGCCCGCCGCACCGGCGCCGGGGCGTGGGGCAGCGGTCCCCGGGGGCCGTCGGGCGGTAGAACTCGGGCGTGACTGACCTACCGCCGGAGAGGGTGGCCGCCACGCACGGCACCCACGACCATGCCGACGACCCGCGCAACGCGCAGATCCTGATCAACGTCAACGGCCGGCTGGTGCCGCGCGGCCAGGCCGTGGTGAGCGTCTTCGACGCCGGTTTCGTGCTCGGCGACGGCGTGTGGGAGGGGCTGCGGGTCAGCGCCGGCCACCCGGCCTTCCTCGACCAGCACCTCGACCGGCTGTGGGAGGGTGCCGCGGCCATCGCGCTCGACATCGGCCGCAGCCGGCACGAGCTGACCGCCGAGATCTACAAGACGCTCGAGGCGAACGGCATGGCCGGCGACGGCGTCCACATCCGGCTGATGGTGACCCGCGGGCCGAAGTCGACGCCGTACCAGGACCCGCGCATGTCGGCCGGCCCGGCCACGCTGGTGATCATCGCCGAGTACAAGGATCCGCTGCCGGCCACGGTTGAGCGCGGCCTGTCGCTGTTCACCGTTCATGTCCGCCGCGCGCAGCCGGACACGCTCGATCCGAAGATCAACTCGCACAGCAAGCTCAACGACATCACGGCCTGCATCCAGGCTTACACCGCCGGCGCGGACGAGGCGTTGATGCTCGACCCGCAGGGGTTCGTCGCCACGGGCAACTCGACGCACTTCTTCATCGTGCGCGGGGCAGAGGTGTGGACCTCGACCGGCATGTACTGCCTCGGCGGCATCACCCGCGCGAACGTGCTGCGCCTCTGCGAGCGGGCCGGCATCCCGTCCCGCGAGCGCAGCTTCAGCCTGACCGAGGTCTACAGCGCCGACGAAGCCTTCGTCACCGGTACGTTCGCCGGCTTGGTGCCCGTGCACACGGTGGACGGTCGGCGCATCGGGGACGGCCGTCGCGGGCCGGTGGTCGGACGACTGCAGACCCTCTACCGCGACCTCGTCCGCGAGGACGTCGCCGGGCGGCGTGCGCCGTGAGCGACGGGGTGCGCCTGGCGATGTGGTCGGGACCGCGCAACATCTCGACCGCGCTGATGCGCTCGTGGGAGAACCGGCCGGACACGCGCGTGGTCGACGAGCCGCTCTACGCCCTCTACCTGACCGAGACGGGCCTGAACCATCCCGGCCGCGACGAGGTGATCGCCGCCGGCGAGACCTCCTGGCGGGTGGTGGTCGACGAGCTCACCGCGCCGGTCAC
Source organism: uncultured Actinomycetota bacterium (assembly GCA_963803135.1). Lineage (GTDB taxonomy): Bacteria > Actinomycetota > Actinomycetes > Mycobacteriales > CADCTP01 > CADCTP01. The sequence goes on from CAWDLH010000007.1 coordinate 234,486, forward strand.
GGGCGTCTATTACCAGAAGCACATGACGCACCACCTCGTCCCGCAGCTGCCTCGCGACTGGATCACGTCGCTGACGAACGTGTTGCTGATCCGCGACCCGGTCGAGGTCGTCGCCTCCTACGTCCGCTCCCGCGCGGACGTGGTCGCCGAGGACATCGGACTTGTCCAGCAGACCGAGCTCTACGACCAGCTCGGCACCGACGTCCCCGTCATCGACGCCGCGGACTTCTTGCGCGACCCGGAGGGACACCTGCGGTGGCTCTGCGACTACGTCGACGTGCAGTTCACCGATCGGATGCTGCACTGGCCGGCCGGGCCGCGCGAGTCCGACGGCGTATGGGCGCCCTACTGGTACGGCGCCGTGCTCGCCTCGACCGGCTTCGAGCCCTATCGACCGCGGAAGGTCGAGCTCGCCGGCGCCGCCCGTGCGGCGGCACAGCGCAGTCGCCCGCATTACGAGCGACTCCACGAGGCGCGCCTCCGGCTGTAGCCGCACCCCGGGAGCTTGGCCGCGCGAGCCGCGGCGGTCAGGGGATCCCGACGACCTTCCCGGGATTGAAGAGGTTCAGCGGGTCAAGGGTCTGCTTCACCGCCTGCTGCATGGCCAGCACCTCCGGCGACAGTTCCTGCCGCATGCCGGCGCGCTTGAGCAGGCCGACGCCGTGCTCGCCGGTGACCGTGCCGCCCATGTCGATCGCGGCCAGCAGCATCTCCTCGAACGCCTCCTGCGCCTTCTCCCGGGCAGCGTCGTCGCCGACCGGCGTGCGGATCAGCGGGTGCAGGTTGCCGTCACCGGCGTGCGCGATGGTGGAGATGCTGGTGCCGTGCCGCTCGGCGATGTCCTCGATGGCGGCGAGCATGGCCGGCACCTTCGACCGCGGCACGCAGACGTCCTCGGTGAGCAGCGGCCCGAGCCGTTCCAGCGCCGGGTAGGCCAACCGCCGGGCGGCGAACAGCGCCTCCGCCTCGACCTCGTCGGTCGACTGCTCGGCCCACAGTGCCCCGGCGCCGCGGAACACCTCGGCCAGCGTGGCCGCCTCCTCGTCACCGGCCCGACCGGGCGTGTCGAGCTGGGCCAGCAGCAGCACCTCGGCGTCGGCGTCCAGGCCCAGGTGCTTCCAGTCCTCGACCGCGCGCAGGGTGAACCGGTCGAGCATCTCCAGCGCCGCCGGGACCAGGCCGCGGCGGGTCGTCGCGGCCACCGCCTCGCCGGCGGCGACCACGGTGTCGAACGCGCCGACCACCGTCCGGGGCAGGCCCGGACGGGCCGGGCGCAGCCGCAGCGTGATCTCGGTGATCACACCGAACGTGCCTTCCGAGCCGACGAACAGGCCCGCCAGGTCGTACCCGCTGACCCCCTTGGTCGTCCGCCGCCCGAGCCGGACCGCCGTCCCGTAGGCGCCGGCCGGTCCGCCCACCACGGCCTCCAGCCCCAGCACGTAGTCCCGGGTCACCCCGTACTTGAGGCAGCACAGCCCGCCGGCGTTCGTGGCCACGTTGCCGCCGATCGTCGACCACGGCGCGCTGGCCGGGTCCGGCGGATACCACAGCCCGTGCTCGGCCACCGCCGCCTTGAGGTCGTCGTTGACCACCCCCGGCTGCGCCACCACGACCATGTTCTCGGCGTCGATCTCCAGGATCCGGTCCATTGTGGACACATCGAGGATCAGGCCGCCGTCGACCGCGTTGGCGCCGCCGGACAGGCCGGTGCCGGCGCCGCGGGTCACCACCGGGATGTCCCGTTCGGCGCAGGCGGCGACGACCCGCCGGACGTCCTCGGTCGAGCGGGCGCGCACGGCCGCGACCGACTCGCCGGCCGGCGCCCACTCAGCCTCGTCGTGCCCGAGCGTACGCAGCACGTCAGGGTCGGTCACGACGTCCAGGCCGGCCAGTGCCTCCGTCAGAGTGGTCATCGCCGCACGCCGTCGCTGGTCGTCACCGAGGCCATGGACCCCGACCCTAGCCGGGATGCTCACGACCCGCCTCGTGCCCGGTCCGGGAGGCGCTCACGTGACCTGGGAAGACAGGGCTCCGGATGCCGATCGCCGGCAGCGGACGAGCCGCATGGCCACGCTCAGAGTCGGGTCCCCCGCGACTGCGTCAGGCTCCCGCGCACCGTCTGATACACCAGGCCGGTCGTCACCGCCAGCACGATCGTGCCGATGGACTCCACGACCAGCGTGGTCGGTACCAGCTGGTAGCTCAGTACCTCGGTGATACCGAACAGTCCGACGGTCAGCGCGAGCACCAGGGCGAGCAGTGTGCCCGCCATGAACAGCGTGCCGAGCACGCCGGCCAGCAGCAGGAGCCGGCCGTGCAGGACCACGATGGCGATCGCCAGCACCAGCCCGCCGACCCCGTTCAGGACGAACAGCTTGCCGAGCGTTCCGCCGACGCCGTTGAAGGTGAGGTACAGGTGGATCGCGGCCATGGTCAGGAGGAGGAGGGCGCTCAGCACCTGCCAGGCGATGACCGAGCGCAGCGTGCCACGGCCGGTGCCGGCCGCCGAGACCGGAACACTCGAGCCGATCCCCTCAGACTTCATTGCCATGTCTGTTCCACCTTCTTGGTACGCATCAGTGCCCCGATCGGATGAGACGGACCCTCGAGCCCGCGGCTGTCGAGGCGAAGTCGTCGCTACCAGTCCTCACGACGTACCGCCCGGACCGGTTCACGATCCCGGCGTGCTCAACTCGCGTCGGGTCGACGAGGACGTCGTGGACGGACTTCGGGTGCACGAAACCGACCATGTTGCCGCCGGCGCCCGACAGCTGCGAGCCGCCGAGGTCGAACATCGCGACCCGTACGGTGTCCGCCGGCGGGCTCGTGAGCTACCTCATCGTGGCGGCGAGCACGGCCTGGCTGCTGCTGATCACCGCACGCTCGTCGTGGGGTCGCGCTGCGGCGCAGGCGGCAGGGGTGAGCCACGTCATGTGTCGACCACGGCGGCGGTCAGCGGCTGCCGGCCGGAGGATCGCCGCGGCGGGCGGGACTCAGCGCGTCGTTTGATCCCGCGGAGCATCCCCCGGGACATGATGTAGTCGGCCGGCACGATCGTCGCGAGGTAGATCGCGGTCACCCACCACGGTGCTGTGCGGCCGCGGACCCGCAACTGCAGCCGGGTTCGCCGGGCGGGCAGCTCCGTGAGCCGCAGACTCCACGTCCAGTCGATCTCGGCGCCGAACCTGTTCCGCCAGCCGGGTGGCAGGTGCGTCGTGGAGCGCAGAACCAGCGTGTGCGGGGCGCCGACCTCGGTCACGACGTACCAGGCTGTGCCCGGCGCGCCGTCCGGAATCGTGTCTCCCACCTCGAGGTCGCGCACCAGCGCGGGATCGAGGTGGTCAAGGCTCGGCCAGTTCTGCGGGAACAGCAGCCGGTCGACCCACTCGGGCGTGTAGTAGCCGCCCAGGTGCCAGCCCATCTGCGTCAGCCATGGCCAGATCTCCTCGGGGGCCGCGTCGACGGTGACCGCATGGTCGGTACGTAGCCGCGGCCGGGCGACCAGATCGTCGCCCGGCAGCCGCATCCGCCGCTCCTGCGCGGTAGAGCCGGCTCGCCTGCCCAGGACCTGCGCGGCGCCATACCCGACGAGTGCAGATACGACGGCGAACCGAACGGCGGGCGCCACCGACACCACCTCCCTGCCACGACCCTCCTGCTCGGCGTCCGCGCCACACAGGGCCGAACGACCCGGAGTCGCAGCCGGACAGGCAGCGGGTACCCGAACAGCGTCACCGCGGTGGGGAACCTGCTCGGCTCGGTCAGCCAGCACACGATCACTCACGCGCGCTGCCCCGTCCTGGTCGTCCACGACCCCGGCCATGACCCGGACTGAGCGAGCAGCGCCGGCCGTGGTGTGGCCGGTGGCCCGGTGGAGGCGAGCCGTCAGGCGGCTCGTGGGGCGCCCTCGCGCAGCGCGTCGGTCAGCAACGCGACCAGCGCCTCGAGCTGCACGTCGGCCGACGCGGAGACCTCCTCGTCGGAGCCGTCCAGCGCCCGGGCGGCGAGCCCGGCCTTGCTGTCGATCAGCTCGGCGATCCGGGCGTCGATGGTCTGCGCGGCGATGATCCGCCACGCGGTGACCGGTTCGGTCTGCCCGATGCGGTGGCTGCGGTCGATCGCCTGGGTCTGCTCCGCGGCGGTCCAGGACAGCTCGGCCAGCACGATGTTCGAGGCGACCTGCAGGTTCAGGCCCACGCCGGCCGCGGTCAGCGAGCACACCGCGATCGCGACGTCCGGGTCGTTCGACGAAGGCGTCGATGTTCGCCTGCCGCGCCGTCGGCGTCTGGTCGCCGCGGATCGAGGAGAAGCGCACCCCCTGCCGGGCGAAGGTCTGTTCGGCGGCGTCCATCACGTCGATGTGCTTGGCGAAGAAGACGACCTTGCCGGCGCTGCGGGCCAGCTGCGCCGCGTAGTCCGCGGCCAGATCGGCCTTCGCCTGGCCGATGTGCCGCATCATGGTGAACACGTTCTCGCCGGACTTCGTCGTCGCGTCCTTCAGCTCCGACCGGGCCACCCGGCGGACGAGATCATGGTCGATAGCCCCGTCGATCCCCTCGATGGCGGTGTCGGCGGGCCGGCTCGCGAGCGCGGTCTCGTACCGCGCCACCATCCGCGCGGCGAGCTCCCGCTCGGCCGCCCGGATCGACCGGCCGGCCCGTCCGTCCAGCTCGACGGGGAGGTCGGCGATGCGGCGGGCGGGGATATCGGCGGCCACCTCGACCTTGCGGCGGCGCACGATGCCGAGGTCGATCACGCACTGCCGGGCCGCGGCGTAGAAGTCCCGGTCGGCGGGTGTCAGGCCGGTGTCCTCGAGCGCGTCCAGCAGCTGCGCCGAGGGGCTTGCTGTCGTCGATCCAGCCGAGGAACTGCCAGATCGCCCGGAAGTCGTCGATGTCGTTGATCAGCGGGGTGCCGGTCAGCGCCATCAGCAGCGGCCGCGGCGTACGGGACCGGATGCGGTCGGAGAGCGCGAGGACGCGCTGCGAGCGCTGTGCGGTCTTGTTCTTGATGAAGTGGGCCTCGTCCACCACCATGCCGCGGAAGCCGAAGTCGCCGAGCCAGCCCACGTGGCGGTCGAGCAGCTCGTAGTTGAGCACGACGATGTCGGCGAAGCCGTCGACGGTCTCGCCGTCGCCCTGCACCACGGTGGCCGGGCGGTGGGGCGTCCAGCGCGCCGCCTCCCGGGCCCAGTTGGTCTTGACGACGTTCGGCACGACGACGAGCAGCGGGTAGGCGTTCGCCGCTTCCGCGGCGAGCAGCGCCTGCGCCGTCTTGCCCAGACCCGGCTCGTCGGCGAGCAGGAACGTGCGGTGGCCGGCAGCGGCCGCGGCGACCAGCTGCCCCTGGTGCGGCATCAGCTCCAGGCCCGCCGGGGTGAACCGTGCCGTCGGCGCCGGGAGCGCCATGCATGCCGAGGCTCCCCCACCGGCGCGCTCGAAGGAACTCAGCAGCGGGCCGAGCAGTTCCCAGCCGGGCAGGCGGCGCGGACGGGAGGTGCGCTGCGGGACGGCGGAGAAGTCAGGGGCGAGGAACGGGTTCGCCAGCTGCCCGGAGACCACCGACTGCGGCACGACCCGCCGCTCCGTACCGGCGGAAGCGGGCGCGGTCTCCGGCGGCGCGACCTGTTCGGGCGCCGGCTCGATGCCGAGGTCCCGCTGCATCTCCCGCTTGAGCGACCGGGCCGCGTCGGAGACCTCGGACTCCTCGGCGAGCAACGCCAGCAGCCCGGCGTCCCGGACGGCGGTCCGCGCGAGGACGGTCGCGATGCCGTCCAGGCGCTTGAGCTGCTCAGCCCGGTCGCTTCCGGCCGTCGCCTGGACGCGGGCGCGCTCGTCCCGCAACACCAGGGCGACGGCCTGGAACCGCGCGCGAACGCCAGGCGTCACGCGGCCGCGCCGGACAGCCGCCTCGACCTCACGCACGGTTCGGGCGAGCACCGAGACGACGTCGCCACGGCCGCCGCGGACGTGCAGCTGCTTCCGCGGGGCGGCACGGCGAGCGCCCGTCTGGCGCTGGCCTGGTCGAGCCACAGACTCCTCCTCCGGAACGCCGCGGCACGGTGGCCGCGGAAGCATGCCCGCACAGTCGTGCTGCCGGGACGAGGAACGTCCCGAGCAGCGGGCCCGGTGTTTCGAGCGCCGAGCCGACCTGCGGATCTCCGAGGATCGACGCAGCCGGCCTCGACAGGCTCTCACACCGACCCGGAACCCGCCGGTGGCCGGGCCGATGGCCACGCACCGAAAAAAACTCGTCGTCGGACGACCGGTCCGGCTCTCGGGTACTTTACTGGTGTCAACGCGTGCGAGCGCGGATGATTCCCGGGCCGGTGCGCCCTTGACCGGGGACGGCCGGATCCGGTCAGGACGCCCACGAACGGCAGCGCGGCGGTGCGGGCCGGTGGGCGGGCGGAACCTCAACCCGCGACCGTCGGCCGTGACCAGCCCGCGAGGCCCGCGCACCGCTGTCTACCTGCGGTTTCACTGGCTGTCGTGGGGCGGGACCGGCTCCGGACGGCGCCGCCACAAGGAGTCCCCCGCTGACCGGTCCGGCTAGGTCGCCGGGTGAAGAGGCTCTCTCCGCGGTAGCACGCGGCGGACCGCGATTCGCCAACCGTCCGGGGTGCGCCGCAGGAGATCGTCGTAGGTCACCGAACCTGTCGTCCCGTCCGCCATCACCGCCAGGCCCTTGCTCCGCGCTGTGGCGACGTCGTCGGCGATGCTGGTCACAACGATGTTGGTCACGTGATGGCCGAGCGGATTCTTGTCGCCGAGTGCTCTGCCGGCGGCCTCGATCGCATGCCGCCCCTCGAGACAGCCACCTCCGAGCGCAGACACGTCATACCGCACGTCCGCGGTGAACAGCTCGGGCAGACGCTCAAAGGCGCCGTCGTCCATCACGTGCCCGTGCAGGTTGAGCAGCTCATGGATCAGCAGCCGATCTCGATCGTCACTCACACCCAACCCTGCACACTCGGCCACCGTCCTGCCAACAGCTTTCCCACCCACCCGGCCGCCGGCGAGCCGCCCCGCATCGGCCCTACGGTGCGTGGCGCGAACCCGGTCAGCGGCGGCAGAGGAACGCTACCTGTTCGCCGCTGATCGCGATGTCGCTGCCGCGCTTGCAGCCGTTGCCGCTGAACTTGATGTCACCGATCGCCTTGTGCACCACGGCCGAGCTGATCTTGTATCCGGCCGCGGGGAGCTCTTTCCTCCAGAAGGCGGCGGCCCGATCACCGTCGGGCACCTGCATCGGCGCGGTGATGTCGGTCGAGCGGACCGCGATCCGGCCGAGCGTGGTATCGCCCGGAAGTGGAAACCCTCCGGGAGCGAGCCGGGGCCGGAGTTGCCGTTCGGGGCCGGCAGGGCGCCGGTGCTGCTGCCGCCCTGACCACTGCCGCGGGCGCCGCCCTTGGCGTCGCCGGTCGAGCCGGTCGAGCCGGTCGAGCCGGTCGAGCCGGTCGAGCCGGTCGAGCCGGTCGAGCCGGTCGAGCCGGCGGCCGACGGTGGTTCGAGGGCACGAGCGGAGACGCCAGGACCTGGCGAGTTCGACTGGGACCCGACATGGGGTGACGTGGGCCCGGAGGCGGACGGGTCGCCGGCGCTACAGCCGGCGACGGCGATCCCGGCCGCCGCGAGCACAGGGACAAGGGTGGCGATTCGCGGCGTCATCGTCAGAGTCCTCATGTGTCGGAAGACCCATTCCTACGCCGAAGGCGCCGCCGGACGCTCCTGCCCAAAAGTCGGGGGGCTCGACGACGTCCAGGAGTTGCGCGAGTCTCGAGCCGAGAACGTCATCCGGGAACCCGCCGGCGCGCACTGCCGCCGAGCGCGGACCATTCGACGGCCCGACGCCCGAGCGCAGCAGGTCACCGGCTTCCTCCATGGCGGTCATGCGAGGACGCCGCTCGAGTGCACGTCAGTCGCGGCGTGCTTCGCGCCGTTCCTTCCGGCGTCGATGACGGCGCATCACGCCGAGCCCGAACCACACGAACGCCCCGATCAGCGCGGTCACCAAGGTGAACAACCACAGCGGCCAGGTGAAGCTCCAGAACAGGAAGTTGAGCGTGACGTCCTCGGTGTTCTGGATCATGAAGATGATCAGCAGCGCGGCTCCGCTGAGTGACGCGATCGCTCCGGCGCCGAGCCGGAACCCCTTTCGTTGTCCGGCACCGCTCGTACTCTCGCTGGTGTTCGGCTGAACCATGGATCTCCTCCTGCCGTACTTGCACCTCTGCTTCCACGCGGGGACCACAGTCGTCGCACTCGGGCCATCTCCTCACCATCCCTACCGGATGAGGAAGCCCTCAGCTGCCGAAGTCCACCGTCGGTGACCCGACCAGCGCCCGCCATGACGCAGGGCGGCTGGCCGAGGTGTCCGCGATCAGGGAAGCTTCGCTGTGCGCACGACCGCTCAGGACCTGGTGCCGACCGGCTGCGTGCGGGCTCGTGGACAAGTGGCTCGACACCGTGCTCGCAGACGGGCCTGACGCGCGCCCCGCGGCACAGTCGACGCGGCCGGAGGGCCGCCGTCGACACGCGGTCCGTTCCGCGAGAGAATGTCCCGGATCTGCTGCTGCCAACGCCGCGTACGCCGTCGAGTGGTTGTTATCGGATGCCCCAACCAATTCTCCGCACCGCCCGCCTGCTGCTGGTCCCGCTGGCGGACCGGCACCTCGAACTGGAGATCCGGCTCGACTCCGATCCGGAGGTGCTTCGCCACATCACCGGGCGGCCACGCTCCAGGGACGACGTGATCGCCTCCCATGCCAAGCGGATGGCCCTGGCGAACAAGGTCGACGGCTTGGGCTACTGGATGGCGTTCGGCTCCGACGGCGGCAAGCGTGACACCATACCGCCGGAGCGGGAGGACGACGGCGACTTCATCGGGCTCATGATGCTCCCGCCCGCGCACGGCCCCGATCAACCTGACGACCCCACCGTCAGCGACCTGGGCTACCGCCTCGTCCGGCGCTACTGGCGCCAGGGCTTGGCCAGTGAGGCATCCCGGGTCCTGCTGCGGCACGCCTTCGATGCCGTCGGGCAGAGCCGGGTCATCGCCCAGACCATGGCCGTGAACGCCGGTTCCCGCGGCGTGATGGAGGCCATCGGCATGCGGTACGTGCGTACCTACTTCCCGCCGTGGGACGACCCGCTACCCGGAACAGAACTGGGCGAGGTCGAGTACGAAATGACCCGGCAGATGTGGGAGGTAGCTTGCCGTCACGCCGGCGGAGGCCGGGGTCCCACGCCGGGCAGGGTCGCCGGCTAGGAGTCTGAGCCGAGTAGGTCGCGCAGCTTCGTGAACGAGTCGGTCCAGCCGTCGCGGTGCAGCGCCAGACGGGCCGGCGTGGCGAAGTCACCCTGCCGGAGCGAGAGCTCGGTAGCTTGTCCGACTTCGAGCAGCGACAGCGTGACCACTGTCGTCCGGTCGTCGGGATCGGGTTCCTCCCAGCGGAAGCTGTAGGCGAGCCGGCTCGGCGCGTCGATGGCGAGGAACTCCCCGGAGAGATGGAACGGCTCCCCGTCGGGCGGCGCCATGGTGAACCGGTAACGGCCCCCGACGCGCAGGTCGAGATCTATCTCGGGAATTGTGAACCCCAGCGGACCCCACCAGGCCGCCAGCTCCGCAGGCTCGGTAAGCGCTCGGAAGATCCGCTCGCGGGACGGCTGGAGAACCAGCTCGAGCTCCAGGACCAGTCCACTCGCCCGCTCATCCATGACCGGCATCCCCCTCAGGTCTCACGCATCCGCCAGCACGTCCCGGGCCGCCGTCCGCCGGTGAGGACACGGCAGCAGCGGCACGAGTACGGGTTCCCTGTCCCCGCGCCATGAGTTGCGGGACGCGAGGGTGTGGATCACTTCGTCGAGATCCGCCGCCACAGCGGAGCGATGAGGTCGGCCAGCGAACCCCCGGTCGGCGCCGGCAACAACTCGAGCGCGAACCGGGCGAGCTCCGGGTTGGCGGTCACCGTGGGACTGTCCGGTCCGACCCGATCGGCGACCCCGAGGACGAACAACAGGCCCGCGACCCGGGACCAGCGAGGATCACCCAACGGCGAGGCGACGGGAGCGGCCCGGGGATCCGGACCGGAGCCCGCGCCCTCCGCTACCGCCCACGGGTCCGGCGCCACGTACCGGACCGTGCCGATCTTCGTGAACACAGCGGCGGCCACGCACATCGAGCACGGCTCGTGCGTGCTCCAGAGAGTGCAGCCGGACAGGTCCCACCCGGTCCGCACAGCAGCGAGCACATTCATCTCGGCGTGTGCCAGCGGGGTTCCCTGCAGTGCGTCCGAGCCACCCGGCGGATCGTAGGCACGGTTGCGGCCCTCGGCGAGGATGGCCCCTCGTGCGTCGGTGAGCACCGCGCCGACCGCAAGCCCGCCGGCGACCAGCGAGTCGTACGCCAGCTCGAGGCTACGGCGGACCGCCGGCGCCAAGTCTTCCCACGCGCCATGAAAGGACACCAAGGGAGACTAGAGGCGGCGAGCTCGCCACGGGAGCGAGCTGCGCACCGCACTGCTCGCGGGCGTCACGACGTCGAGAAGGACCTTGATGCGATCCGACGGTACGTCGACTCCTGACTGCTCTGCACAGGTCGATTCGGAGCAATGAGCGGTTCGTCCTCTTGACCTCTATGGCGCACGGCGTAGCGTCCATTTGGGCTGTTCCCGCCTGGTCTTGATCGACGAGGAGGACGACAAAATGGCGCGCTGGACACGCGCGGCAAGCGCCGCGCTTCCCCTGGCCCTCGCCGCGGTGGCGCTGACCGCTCCACCCGCCGCCGCCAGTGCCTCGCCGGTGGTGATGACCGACCGCGGCGCCGTGGGCGGCGCCGTCTCCGGCGGAGTCGAGCGCTTCCTCGGCATTCCCTACGCTGCGGCCCCGACCGGGGCGCTGCGCTGGCATGCGCCAGAGCCCGCCGCCGCCTGGTCCGGGGTCCGCGCGGCCACCAGCTTCGGCAACCCGTGCCCGGTGCTGCCGAGCACCAATGGCCCGCGCAGCGAGACCGAGGACTGCCTGGTCGTCAACGTGTGGCGACCGGCCGGCACCACCGCCCGGAACCATCTGCCGGTGCACGTGTTCATCCACGGCGGTGGCCTCGTCAACGGCAGCAGCGCCCAGAACGACGAGTCGAAGCTGGTCCGCGAGACGGGCGTCCTCGGCGTCTCGTTCAACTACCGCCTCGGCGTCTTCGGCTTCCTGCGCATCGCCGGCCTCGCCGCCGAGAACCGCGACGCCGGAAACTACGGCTTCCTCGACCAGCAGGCCGCGCTGCGGTGGGTGCAGCGCAACATCGCGGCGTTCGGCGGCGAGAAGCACCGCGTCACGATCGACGGCGAGTCGGCCGGAGGCTGGTCGGTCTGCGGTCACCTCGTCTCGCCCGGCTCCCGCGGACTGTTCTCCCGCGCGATGATCCAGAGTGGCTCCTGCTACAGCCAGACGCCGGCGCGTGCGGAGCAACGCGGCACCGCGTACGCCGCCGCGGCGGGTTGCCCGGATCCGCCGAACGCGGTCGCCTGCCTTCGCGCCGCGCCGGTTGGCGCGCTGTTGGACGCCAGCGGTGACTTCGCGGCGAGCTTCGTCTCCGGCACGGCCAGCTTCCCCGAGGCTCCGGCCGCCGCCGTGGCGGCGGGGCGGTTCCGGCGCGTACCGGTCGTGATCGGCGCCAACCGCGACGAAGGGCGCACCTTCGCCCAGGGGTTCATCGGCGCGGACCGCGCCGCCTACGAGGGCTTCGTGCGGGGGGTCTTCGGCGACCGTGCCGGCGAGGTGCTCGCGCACTACCCGTGGCCGGCCACGCCGGACCGGTTCACCGCCGCGTACCTGGTCGGCGCCATCGAGACCGACGCCGGGCTCATCGCCGGCATCGGCGGGTGCACCAACCGCAGGCTGACGAAGACCTTCGCCCGCTGGACACGGACCTATGCGTACGAGTTCGCCCACCGCACCGGTCCGGGCCTGACCCCGATCCCGGGCTACGTGTGGGGCGCCGGCCACGCCGCCGAGCTCGCCTACATCTGGCCCTCGTTCGACAACGGCACGCCCATCGCGCCGCTGTTCAACGCGGCCGAGCGCCGGCTCGCGCGGGAGATGGTCCGGTACTGGGGCGCCTTCACGGCACGCGGGACGCCGAGCGTGAGCGGCCAATCGCCGTGGCCGCCGTACGGCCGGCACGGCGAGACCTTGTCGCTGCGGGCCGGCGGGAACAGCAGGGTGATCAAGGACTCGACCTACGTTGCCGAGCACCAGTGCACGTTCTGGTCCACCATGCCGGTGATCGACCTCACGGCCTGACGTGTCTGCCCGCGTCCGCGCCCCAACTGGCAACCTTGTGACGGGGGTCACAGGAGGCTAACGTCTCGATCGTCTCTCCTTGCGACAGCCTGACCGGCGCCACAGGGCTCGCGGATCGGTTGCGGCGCTGACGGGCCGAGCTGTCGTACGCCCCGAAGGAGCAGCGCATGAAGGTCAAGAACGTCAGTGTCCTCGCCGGCTTGGCGCTGGCCGCGGCCTCGCTCGTCGCGGCTCCTGTCGCCACCTCCGCACCCGCAGCCACCGCAGCGTCGGCCCCGGCGCGCCCGTGGATGAACACCGGGCTCTCCGCCGAGCGGCGGGCCCGGCTCCTGGTGGCCCAGATGACGCTGGACGAGAAGATCGCCATGGTGCACGGGGCGGGCTTCGCGTTCAACGTGGGCTACGCGGGCGTGGTTCCGGCGAACACGCGCCTCGGCATTCCCCCGTTGTTCCTGGCCGACTCGCCGGTCGGGGTGGGGAACGGGTCGACCGGGGTCACCCAGTGGGCGGACACCTCCGCAGTCGCGTCCACCTGGGACACCTCGTTGGCCTCCGCCTACGGCAGCGCGTACGGGGCCGAGCAGGCGGGCAAGGGCCACAACATCGCGCTCATGCCGACCATCAACATCCTGCGGCTGCCGTTCTGGGGCCGGGCGCCGGAGACCTTCTCCGAGGACCCGTACCTGACCGGGGCGCAGGCCGCCGCGGAGATCCGGGCCGTGCAGAGCCGGCACGTCATGGCGACGGCGAAGCACTTCGTCGCGAACAACCAGGAGATCCTGCGCAGCCACATCAACGTCGTCGCGAGGCAGCGCACCCTGCAGGAGATCTACTATCCGGCGTTCAAGATGGCGGTGCAGGACGCCCGGGTCGGCGCGATCATGTGCTCCTACAACCGGGTCGACGGCACGTACGCCTGTGAGAACGGCCAGGAGTTGACCGACACCCTCCGCGACGCCTGGAAGTTCGACGGCCTGGTCATGTCGGACTGGGGAGCGCTGCACAGCACGGTCAAGGCGGCCCGGGCCGGGCTCGACCTCGAGATGCCCGGCGTCGCCGACGAGTCCAACCCCACCCCGATCGACCAGCTCTTCGGCGGACAGTACTTCGGCAGCAAACTCAAGGCCGCCGTGCTCGACGGCTCGGTCCCGGAGTCCACTCTGGACACGATGGTCACCCACATCCTGACGGCGATGTTCCGGATCGGGCTGTTCGACCACCCGCTGCCCAACCCGGACAGCGTCAAGAACAACGTCGTCAGCACGCCCGCCCACCTCGCGCTGTCGACGAGGATCGCGACCGACGGGACCGTGCTGCTGAAGAACGCCCGGTCGCTGCTGCCCCTCAGCACCCGCAACCTGCACTCGATCGCGGTCATCGGGGACGCCGCCAGCGAGCACCCGCAGACCGCCGCCGGCGGCTCGGCCACCGTCCTGCCGTCCCGGCCCGTCGTCACCCCGCTGGCCGGCATCGCCGCCCGGGCCGGAAGCACCGTGCGGGTCACCCACGCCCGCGGCACGCTCGGCGTGGCCGAACCGTTGCCCGCCGTCCCGGCCAGCGCCTTCGGCGCCGGCCTGACCGTGACCTACTATCCGAGCGCCGACCTGTCGGGAACCCCGATCGCCACCGGCACCGTGCCCAACCTGGACTACACCGGCAACCCCGCCGCCGTCGCCGGCCACCCGGTCTGGTCCGCCCGGTACGCCGGCACCCTCACCGCGCCCGCCACCGGGGACTACCGGTTCACCCTGTCCGGGGGCGGGACCGTCCGCGCGTGGATCGACGGCCGACTGGTGGTCAGCTACGCGCCGTTCCATGAGCCCTTCCAGAACGGGCTGATCCATCTGACCGCCGGGCCGCACTCGATCAGGGTCGAGATCACCCCGTTCCAGGCCACTCTGGTGACCGTCGACGCGTTCGCGGTCAGCCCGGGCCTGCACCTGGGCTGGCAGCCCCAAGAAAACCTGATGATCGACCAGGCCGCGGCGACCGCGCGCGCCGCAGACGCCGCGGTCGTCGTGGTGTCCGTCCCGGCCAGCGAGGGCATGGACCGCAGCAGCCTCGCCCTGCCCGCCGACCAGGACAAGCTCATCGCCGCCGTGGCCAGGGCGAACGCGCGTACGGTCGTCGTGCTCAACAGCTCCAGCGCGGTCACCATGCCGTGGCTCGGGGCGGTCGGCGCGGTCGTCGAGGCGTGGTACCCGGGTCAGACCTCCGGCACCGCGCTGGCCAAGGTGCTGTTCGGGGACGTGAACCCCTCCGGCAAGCTGCCCGTGACGTTCCCCCGAAGCGACAACCAGCGCCCGGCCCGCAGCACCGTCGAATACCCAGGAGACGGTGACGACGTCTACTACGCCGAAGGCCTGCTCATCGGCTACCGGTGGTACGACGCCACCGGACAGCGGCCGCTGTTCCCGTTCGGGTACGGCCTGTCCTACACCAGTTTCCGCTTCAGCCACCTGACCGTGAGCCGCGGCGGCGGCAAGCTGGTGGCGCGGGTGACCGTGACCAACACCGGCCGCCGGGCCGGCGCGGAGGTCGCCCAGCTCTACGTGGGATCGCCCGCCGCAGCGCACGAGCCGCGGCGCCAGCTCAAGGCGTACACCAAGGTGAGCCTCGGGTCAGGCCAAAGCCGGCGCGTCAGCCTCACCCTGGATCTCTCGTCGCTCGCCTCCTGGGACAACCCCGACAGCGGCTGGGTCCTCCACAACGGCACCTATCGCCTCTACGTCGGCGACTCCTCACGCTCCCTCCCCGTCCAAGCGAACGTCCGAATCGGATAGCACGCGCCCCGCGGCAAGGTCACCCGTCCGTTCATCTGATGACGTGTTCGGCGATCCGGCCGGCGCAGTACTGCTCCGACGGCTCGGTCAGCTCGTCACCCGGCGGTTGTCCCAGCAGCGCCAAGGATGGAGGGGTGAGCGGGCACCGCCCAGTCGGCATGGATCTGCGCGGAAGTGGGAATCATCGCGGGAGCGGCCTGCCCCGATTCCCCCGTGTCGGGGCGGGTCGTATCCAGCGAACGCAACCTCGGCGTCGAGCGTCTCCTCGACGCTCAAGGGCCGCAGGCCTAGGCGGTCGTGGCGAATTCGCCGAGCTGGTCGGTGCCGGGCTCGACCACGTCGCCGGTCTTGAGGATCTTCACCAGGGCGACGATCCCGAGGGCGACGGCGACGTAGACGACGATGCCGCCGACTGCGACGGGCTTGTCAACGAGGCCATCGACGGAGTGTCCCTGGATGAACGTGGAGAAGTCCCATATCGCATGCAGGACCATCGTGACGATCAGGATGCCGGAGATCCGACGGGTGACGTAGTAGGTCAGGCCCACGGCGAAGGCGAACACCATCTGGTACGCGGTGGTCCTCACGCTCTGGCCGAACAGGGCGTTGGGCGCGTGGATCAGAGCGAAGATGACACCGGAGAAGACCCACACCCACTTCTCGTGCATCGAGCCGCGGCCGCCGACGATCGCGATGCCTCGGGTGAGCAGCTCTTCGGAGAAGCCCACGAAGGCGCAGCCCACGGCCAGCCAGAACACGTAGGGGCCGACGTTGTCGATCTCGCCCCACTTGGTGCCGGCCAGGTTCGCGACCGCACCGACCAGCAGGACCGCGGGGATGGCCCACATCCACCCGCCGCCGACCCGGCGAGGTTCGTGGATGGCCGGCCTCCACCAGCCGAGGGCGGTGGTGACGACGATCAGGTAGACGGCCCCGAGTCCGATGGCCAGGGTCACACCCTTCTGGACGTTCTCGACGGTGTCGCCGACCTCGTCGTACTTCAGGCCGGTGAACCCCCATACGGCGAAGACCAGCACCAGGTAGCCGACGATGACCAGAAGCCCAGTGACAGCTGTGGGTTTGACGCGCATATCGGTTCCTGTCTGTCGCGAGATCGTCGGTGATACCTGCAGCAAACGAGTTCCGGGCGAGGACGGTCTCCGGGACATCAGCGCTCCCGGCCTCTCTTCGAGACGCTAGGAACGAGATCTTCGGTCCCACAGGATCCTTGGTCCTTCGTGGCCGGGGCCGAGGGCCGGTCGCCCGGATACCGCACCCCCGGCCGTCCTCACCGACCATCACCGCCGTCCCGCGGCCCGACCAAGATGGTTCCGCAGTGCCGGTCCGGGAGCAGTTTCCGGAGCGCCCGCGCGCCGAGGTCGTCTGGGCGGAGGCTCTCCGGTAAGGCACGCGGACCGGCCGCCCACCTGCTGTGGGCGGCCAGCCTTCTGGTGAACTTGACGATCCCGGTGACGGTGCAGGTCGGGTCCGCGGTCTCGAGGTCGGAAGTCGCGGCTGCGCAAAGGACCTTCGACCGTCGCTTCCGTGGCGTCGGACGCACATCCTGGGCAGCAGAAGGGCGCCGGCGGCGACTCGACCGGCGACAGGTGCAACCACCATCCAGCCGTCGACGAATGCCGGGACACCGGCGCGCAATGAGCGACGAGGAGGGGGAACGACATGTATTGGTACGGCGACCACATGAGCGGCTGGGGCTGGGGGCTCATGACGGTGAGCATGCTGCTGTTCTGGGGGCTCGCGATCGCCGGAGTTGTGCTGATCGTGCGCCACCTCCGCAGGGACCAGCGGCCAGCCTCACACCCGACAGGATCGGCGGCAGAGCAGCTCCTGGCCGAACGCTTCGCCCGCGGCGAGATCGACGAGCAGGAGTACCGGCACCGTCTCGACATTCTCCGCGACAAGGAAACGCCGTCCCCCCGCTGACTGTCTGGCCCCGCCGTTGTGGCCCTGTCACAGCTGCCGGGACCGCATCGGTATCGCGGTCCCGGCAGCCCGGCCGTCGCTCAGGCCGCCTCGATCGTGAAGGGCGTCGTGATCAGCGATCCATCGGCGAGACGGAATTGGGCCCATGTCTGGTAGACGCCAGCTGTGGGGAACTCTGCGTGTACGTCCAGCTCGGACCGAAGGTCTGGCCGGGAAGGGCGAACTTGGGACGCCCATGCTCGTCGGTCACTTCGGCGTGCTCATGGGCGAAGGTCGTTCCGTCGGCCCTCATGACGATCACGTGGCCAGCGGCGGCCAGGTACGGCTGCAGGTCGTCGATCGGTCGACCGGTCGCGGCGTCGGTGAGGCCGAAATGCAGGTCGCTGGTGCCACCGGTCTCGGCGTCTCCGTCCAGCTCGACCCGCACGCCGTCGACGACCACGCTGCGCGGGCCGGCCGACAGGACCTCCGGCGCCGATGGGGTGCCGCGGACGGTGAGGACCTGCCGCTGGTGGATGTCGTCCATCTCGCCCTGCCGGCGGAACTCGGTGTTGACGATGTACCGGCCGGCGGTCGGGAACGTCAGCTCGGCGGCCAGCTGCCAGCTCCGCGCCGACAGCCGTCGATGGCTGGGGGCGACGCGCGTTGCGGTCGGTCGCGTCGGCACCCTCAGCATGAGAGTTCCCTAGTCGGCGTCGACGTCGAGGACAGCTCGGGCGAAGGCGTCCGGCGCTTCCTGAGGAAGGTTGTGCCCGACACCGCCCTCGACGGTCCGGTGCGAATACCGTCCGGTGAACTTCGAGGCGTACGAGGCAGGGTCCGGATGCGGAGCGCCGTTCGCATCACCTTCGAGGGTGATTGTCGGCACGGTGATCGGCGGTGCTCCGGCCAGCCGCTCCTCCAGACGGTCATATTGCGCCTCGCCGTCGACGAGTCCCAGCCGCCAGCGGTAATTGTGAATCACGACCTCGACGTGATCCGGATTGTCGAGCGACGCCGCGCTGCGCTCGAAGGTGGCGTCGTCGAACCGCCACTCCGGCGACGCGGTCCGCCAGATCAGCGCCGCGAACTCCCGCCGGTGCCTGCCATAGCCGGCCCGGCCTCTCTCGGTGGCGAAGTAGTACTGGTACCACCATTCACGCTCGGCCTCCGGCGACAACGGACGCCTGCCGGCCTCCTGGCTCCCGATCAGATACCCGCTCACGGAGACCAGCGCAGTGCAGCGTTCCGGCCAGAGCGCCGCGACGATGTCCGCCGTCCGTGCGCCCCAGTCGAAGCCGCCAAGGATTGCCTTCTCGATCCCGAGAGCGTCCATCAACGCGATGGTGTCGACCGCTAGCACGGACTGCTGGCCGTTGCGGAGGGTCTCGTCCGCCAGGAACCGCGTCGCGCCGAAACCCCGCAGGTACGGGGCGATGACCCGATGGCCCTCCGCCGCCAGCAACGGCGCGACGCCGGCATAGCTGTGGATGTCGTAGGGCCAGCCGTGCAGGAGGATCACGGCTCGACCGTCGGCCGGGCCCGCTTCGGCGTAGGCGACACCGAGCGCGCCGGCATCGATCATCTTGACGGTGCCGAAGGACGATGCCTCCGCCCGGGCCGCGTCGGAAGCTTTGCCGTTCATGTCGCCGCCACATCTCCCCTCATAGCGCAGGCTGGACTCGCGGAGATCAGGTATGGCCTGAGTGGGCCGCCCCACACGTTGGAGTCGGTGGTGGTCGTGATCACGCGGTTGGCCTCCGACCGGTCGTTGTGAAGCCGTTCCCGGACCCCGCCCGCGCCCTCCGTGACGTCGGCCTCAGCGCGGCCCCGGTCATGGACCTTGAGGCAGTCGTCGGCGGTGCGGCCATAGAGCGTCGAGCGGCCGGCCCGAAGTCGGTGAGCCCGGCGACGAACTGTCCGGGCGTCGAGGTAGTCGTCCGGTGGACATGCATCGTGGACACGCGTGCTCCTTCCCCGGAGGTGAGGTGCCGTGTGGCGAGACGTTCACGAACGCAGGCAAGCGGCATCTCACGGCCGCGGCGTGTCACCCCGTCCCCTGAGAGGGTCTCTCCCAGCGTGACCCCGGCTTCCCCACGCGTCGGGTGCTGATCATGCCGCTGGGTCGGCGGCGGTGTGAAGGGCCCGCTTCTCGCGCGCTGGTGGCGTGGCAACTGGACGTTCTTCACTGCCGGAGCCGGCCTGACGTGCGGCGCGAACGCGGCATCGCCGCACCTGCAGGCTGCTGACGACGGTTCCCGGCCGGTCGCCGACATCGGCGAGCTCCTCCGGCCTGCTGGTTCGTACGCGTGCCGCTGCGCTGGGCCGACTCCGCGCGCCTCCCGAAGCTCGCTGCTGCCGGGACTCGACGCCGACCCGCAAGCCCGCCATCTCCCCGGCCACCCGGTCGACCGCTGGTCACCCACCAGGTATAGACGGCGGATCGTCGGGGTACGACGCCTCGCTCCAGAGCAGGGGCGAGGTGGCAGCGATGGGTGCGATCGCATCAGAGGTCTTGATCTCAAGACTCGCTGACTGGGGCGTGGACACCGTCTTCGGGATGCCCGGGGACGGCATCAACGGGATCATGGAAGG
This sequence comes from uncultured Actinomycetota bacterium, assembly GCA_963803135.1. GTDB lineage: Bacteria > Actinomycetota > Actinomycetes > Mycobacteriales > CADCTP01 > CADCTP01. The sequence goes on from CAWDLH010000007.1 coordinate 254,086, forward strand.
GCTGCGTCGCAACGCCGAGCGGGTCGGATTCGTGCTGGTGCACCACGAGGAGGCGGCGGCGCTGATGGCGACCGGCCACGCCAAGGCCACCGGCCAGATCGGCGTGTGCCTTGCCACCTCCGGTCCCGGCGGGATCCACCTCGCCAACGGCCTCTATGACGCACGGCTCGACCATGCCCCGGTGCTGGCGATCACCGGCATGCAGGAGACGAGCGTGCTCGGCACCGGCTATCAGCAGGAGGTACACCTGGATCGCCTGTTCGAGGACGTGGCGGTCTACAACGAGATGGTTGTCAACCCGGTGCAGCTGCCCGGGCTGGTCGACATCGCCGTCAGGACCGCGTACGCCCGACAGGGCGTGGCGCACCTGACCGTTCCCAACGACATCCAGGTGGCCGCGGCCGACATGGAGCCGTATCGGCAGGTCTCGCAGGCCCGGCCTCCGGCGACGGCACCGGTGTACCTGCCGCCCAGCATGCGTCCCCGCGACGAGGACCTGCAGCGGGCGGTGGAGGTGCTGCGCACGGGCCGTCGCATCGCGATCCTGGTCGGCGTGGGCGCCCGGGGAGCCGGGGACCTGGTCGTGGCCCTGGCTGACACGCTGGCCGCACCGATCATCAAGACGCTGCCCGGAAAGATGGTGGTGCCAGACGACTCGCCGTACACCACCGGCGGCATCGGCCTGCTCGGCACGGCACCGAGCGAGGAGCTGGTCGACGACATCGACACCCTGGTCATGCTCGGCTCGAACTTCCCGTACACCAAGCACCTCCCGAAGCCGGACAGGGTCCGGGTGGTGCAGGTCGAGATGGATCCGACCCGGGCCGGGATGCGGCTACCGACGGATGTTCCGCTGATCGGTGATGTGGCCGCCACCGTTCAGGCGCTGCTGCCCATGCTCGACCGCCGTTCCGACCGGGGGCTGCTGGAGAGGTACCAGGAGAAGACCCGTCGCTGGCAGCAGAAGATGAACCGGCTGGAGTCGCCCGAACGCGAGCCGATCCTGCCGCAGTACCTCGCCTCACTGCTGGACCGGCTGGCCACCGACACCGCAGTGCTGACTTGCGACTCGGGTACGGTCGCGGTCTGGGCTGCCAGGCACTGGGGCATCCGTGGCGGCCGCGAGTTCTACCTGTCGGGCAATCTCGCCACAATGGCGCCCGCGCTGCCGTACGCCATCGCCATCCAGCACGCCCATCCGGGGCGCCAAGTCATCGCGTACACCGGCGACGGCGGCTTCGCGATGCTGATGGCCGAGTTCCACACGGCGGCCGAGTACGACCTGCCTGTGAAGGTGGTCATCAACAACAACAACGAGCTGGGGATGATCCTCTGGGAGCAGATGGTTCTCGGGTATCCCGAGTACGGCGTCCGCTTCCGCGAACCGATGCCCGACTACGCGGCCTGGGCCCGCGGCTGCGGCGGCTTCGGCGTCCGCGTGGCCAAGCCCGGGGATCTCGAGCAGGCGCTGCGTGAGGCGCTCGCCCATCCCGGCCCCGCGCTGGTCGACGTGGCGGTAGACCCGAACGAGCCGCCCATGCCGGGCACGGTCAGCTACGAGCAGGCCAAACACTTCGCGCAGGCGTTCCTGCGCGGCGAGCCGTACCGCGCCACGATCGCCACCACCCTGCTGAAGGACAGGATCCAGGAGTTGAAAGGCGACTAATCAGACGTAAAGTGGAAGAGTTACACGGTTGCTCTGCCCCGCCAGTTCGAGCGGCCGAGGGCCTCGGCGCGGCCGCCCGGCGACGACCATGCGACGCCGCCCAGCGACTCCCCCATCGCGACAGGGTGGCCGATCGCCAGGACTTTGCCGACCCCTGGGTAGAGCGTGCCGCGCTGGGCGCGGTCCGGCGAGGACTACGCCATCAAGGGATGCCGACCGGCTCGGCGTGGGCGAGCGTGGTCCGGAGCCGGTCACGCCGGCGGCGACCCACGCCCAGACACCGGCGGGCGACCACCCGATGGACCCGAGGAGGTAGTCATGGCTGACAAGACCGATCCGCTGGAAAAGGAGCGCGACGTCCTGATCACCTGCGTCGAGGAGGCGTACGAGGCGCTGCGCCTGCTGCCCGGCATGAACGCGAGCGGTCCGGCGGTGGTCTGGCTGGCCGACCAGCTGCTGCAGGTCCGGCGCCAGCACGAGAGCGTCGGCTGAGCCGCCTCGCTGCGATGGCAGTGACCCTGAACCAGCGCGCGTACGCCCACGCGCAGCGCCTGCTCGACGACGGGCGGGCCGTCCGCGACGACCGGGATGCCTGGAGCGAGCACCGGCCCTCGGCCGGGCAGGAGAACGACTTCCTGGCCGAACACGGGTGGAGCGAGTACGAGAAGTGGTTCCTCGGCATCGACGACGAGCACCGCGAGGAGACGAAGCAGCGGTACAAGTTCCCGTACGGGGACTTCCGGAACGTCCACCGCTGCGCGGTGCTGTCCGCGGAGTCCCGGGCCGGTCAGTACGAGAACGTGGGCGTCGAGCTGGCGTGCGCGCACCTGCATGGCAGCCTGGACGCACAGCCGTGAGCCACGCTTGAGCCCACTGCTGTATCCGCTGCTGCTACGGGCCGCCACCGCTCGGCGTACGCGCCTGCCACTGGTCGCGCACCGATCATCCGGACTGGGACTGGGCGAGCCTTACCGAGGCCTGGCGACGGATGGCGGTCGCGGTCGCCGAGGGCCTGACCAACCGGCAGGCGGCCGAGCAGCTGCTCCTGTCCCGGCACACCGTCCCGGGTCGAGCTGACCCGCCTCGTCGTCCGGGAGCCGGGCCCGGACCGGACCACGTGATCGAGGGATGCGCCGCCGCCGGACCGGTGCCGACGCTGGTGCGGACCGCAGACCCGACCGGCGGGTCCGGGTGACCGGAAGGGAGCGGCGATGTCCGCACCGACGACCGTACGCAGCGACGAGGACATCCAGCGCGACGTCCTCGAGGAGCTGTCCTGGGAGGCCGAGGTCCAGCCCAACGAGATCGGCGTGGCCGTGACGGACAGCATCGTCACGCTCACCGGCTGGGTCGACTCATTCGCGAAGAAGTGGGCGGCGGAGCGGGCCGCGCACCGGGTCCGCGGCGTCGTCGCCGTGGCCAACGACATCGAGGTCCGGCTACCCGGCTCGGCCGAGCGGACCGACACCGACATCGCCGCGGCCGCGACCAGGGCGCTGGACTGGGACGCGCTGATCCCGCCGGGCAACGTCAAGGTGAGCGTATCCAAGGGCTGGGTGAGGCTGGACGGCACCGTCGAGTGGGAGTTCCAGCGGCGGGCGGCCGAGCGGGCGGTTCGCCGGCTGACCGGGGTCCGCGGGGTCACCAACCTCATCACGGTCAAGCCGAAGGTGCAGCCGGCCGAGTCGGAGCTCAAGCGCCGCATCGAGGAGGCGCTCGTGCGCAACGCCGAGACCGACGCCGAGCGGATCGAGGTCGACGTGGACGGCGGCAAGGTCATCCTGGACGGGCAGGTGCGGTCCTGGGCCGAGCGGGACGCGGCCGAGCGGACGGCCTGGTCGGCGCCGGGCGTGACCGAGGTGGTGCGCTTGGGATCTCCCATTCTCGGGTCTGGCCACCAGCTATTCACCCCAACCGGCGGGCCTGCCGGATCCGCGGGAGGTCGCTCGCCGCGCCGAGAACGCCCTGGACCAGACACTGCGGGAAGTCCTGGCAGACGAGGAGCCTCTGGACATCGAGCGGGTCGTGGAGGCAGGCGATCCGGCGACCGTGCTGCTACGTCGGTCTGAGGGTGCGGACCTGCTCGTCGTCGGCTCCCGTGGCCATGGCGGCTTCAGTCGGCTGCTTATCGGATCGGTCAGTGAGAAGTGCGTCCGGTACGCACCCTGCTCCGTGGTCGTCATACGGCCCCGGGCGTAGCCGGCGGGCGGACCCTGGGAGCGCATCGCGGCTCGGTCCGGGGCTCGGGACGCGGATCGCCGCCGAGCGTTCCGTTGTCGCCGACGGGCGTCGCCAGCGAGGTCGCCCGGTATGCGGCACTGCACTGCAGCGATTCCCGGATCCGCTCCGGTGGCAGGTGCATCCGGTCGGCCAGCTCGGCGTCGCTCGGCGTCCGCCCGAGTTCCTGGCTCATGTCCCGCCGGTAGGTGTCCACCTCACCGGTGAGCACCTGCAGCGAGCGGTGCACATGCACTGCCCAGGTCCGGTCCCGGAAGTGCCGGCGGATCTCCCCGAGGATCGTCGGCGCGGCGAACGTGCTGAAGGCGACGCCGCGGTGCGGGTCGAAGCGGTCCACCGCCTTGATCAGACCCAGCGCACCGGCCTGGACGAGGTCGTCGAACGGCTCGTTGCGGCCGGTGTACCGGCGGGCGAAGTACCGGACGAGCGGAAGGTGCATCTCCACGAGCCGGGCGCGCAGCTCCTGGTGCTCCGCGGTCCCGGGCCGAAGGTCCGACAGCTGTAGGAACGCCCGCTGGGCCTGTTCGCGCCGGCCGTCGACCAGGTCGCTGCGGCGGCCCGGAACATCCGGCGGCGATGGGGACGCGTCCGCGCGGGCAGCGGACGGGGAGCTGGCGAGCGTTGTGGTGGGGAAGGGAGAAACGGCTACGTCCACAAGGCCTCCCGACGACGATTCGTCCGTCGGCGCCGTGTCAAGGAGGCGCGCGGGAGCACAGGACGCAGGCGCACGATGCGACTGCACGCGACCACCGGCGCCGTCCCGAAGGGGATCACAGCGTCGAACAGTGTCCCGGCCGTGTGGGGCACGGCGATATAGGGACCGGGGACCGCGGGCTGCCCGACTTGTTGGGGGTGCGCACGGCCTGAGTCACTCGACTGTTCTGCGCGCCAGCTACCGTACCCGATCCGGCCGGCGGCCACACCCCTGCGGCGGGGTTTCCGGGCGACCGTCTCCGTCTCTCCACTGTGGACTGTGGCGCCGGCGGTGCCGGCGAAGGGCGGCGCCGCCAAAGGGTCTCTTGCGTTCAGCGGAGCTGGCAACGGTCGGTGCAGGAGAAGCGCAGGTCACATGGCCCGCGCGAGATTCCGGTCCCGCGCCGCACCCAGGGACTGACACGGCTGCACCGGCTGATGACCGATCTGGTTCCCGGCGGGATGCCGGTGAAGAAGTCGGTGCCGCTGACGGCCGATTCTCAGTTCGCACGGCCGGTCAGCCGGTGATGACGTTGACCAGCCGATCACGGACCACGATGACCCGACGGACCGGGGCGCCGGCGACCGCTCGGACCACCCGCTCGTCGGCCAGCGCCAGCGTCCCGACACCGGCGTCGTCGGTGCCCGCGGGCACGTCCAGGGTTGCCCGCACCTTGCCGTTCACCTGCACGGCGAGCCGCAGGTTATCGGCGGTCAGCAGCTCCGGGTCGGCGACCGGGAACGGCTCCCGTGCCAGCGACTCCGGGTGACCCAGCATGGACCACAGCTCCTCGGCGATGTGCGGCGCCAGCGGGGCCAGCATCAGCAGTAGCGGTTCGACAATCTCCCGCGGAGCGCCACCGGTGGTCCCCCACCGGGTGGTCAGCGCGTTGTTCAGCTCGGTGAGTCGGGCGACGGCCGTGTTGAACCGCAGCGCGGCCATGCCCTCGTTCACGGCCGCGATCGTGCGGTGCAGCTGGCGACGGATCTCGTGGTCCGCCGGTTCGTCGGAGACCCGCAGCGCGCCGGTTCCCTCGTCCACCACGGTGCGCCAGATGCGCTGCAGCAGCCGAAAGACGCCGACGACCGCCGTGGTGTCCCATGGCCTGGACTACTCCAGCGGACCGCTGAACATCTCGTACAGGCGGAGCGTGTCCGCGCCGTACCGGTCGTAGATCTCATCGGGAGTCACGGAGTTCTTCAGGCTCTTGCCCATCTTGCCGAACTTCCGGGTCACCGGCCTGCCGTCGTGGACGAACCCGTCCGGACCTTGGACCACCGCGGCTGCGGACACGTGGAAGCCACGCTCGTCGACGTACGCCGGAGCCTGGATGTAGCCCTGGTTCACCAGCCGGGCGAAGGGCTCGGCCGCCGAGACGTGTCCGAGGTCGAAGAGCACCTTCTGCCAGAACCGCGCGTACAGCAGGTGAAGGACGGCGTGCTCGCCACCGCCCACGTACAGGTCGACGCCGCCGGTGGGACGCCGCGCCGCGGGGCCCATCCAGTAGCGCTCGACCTCCGGGTCGACGAAGCGCCGCGAGTTCGCCGGATCCAGGTAGCGGATCTCGTACCAGCACGAGCCCGCCCACTGGGGCATGGTGTTGGTCTCGCGGCGGTACCTGCGCGGCCCGGCGCCCAGGTCCAGCTCGACGTCGAGCCACTCGGTCCGCCGGGACAGCGGCGGCTCCGGCGCTGAGCCCGCGGCGGCTAGCCCGTCGTACGTCCGCGGCGCGAAGTCGTCCGTGGCCGGCAGCTCGACCGGCAGCATCGACTCCGGCAGGGCCACCGGCAAGCCGTGCTCGTCGTACACGATCGGGAACGGCTCGCCCCAGTACCGTTGCCGGCTGAACAACCAGTCCCGCAGCTTGTACTCGGTCGCTGCGCAGCCCCGCGCCTGAGCCGCGAGCCAACCGGTGATCCGCTCCTTCGCCGCGTCCTGACCCAGTCCGTCCAGGGCGACGCCGGCGTTGGCGGAGGCGACCAGCACGCCATCGGCCGGGTAGGCCTCCGGCCATTGTGCGGCCTCGGTGTCCGGCGTGATCCCGTGCTGGGCGAACCACGATGGCGGCGGCTGGACGACCATGGTGACCGGCAGCCGGAGGCGCTGGGCGAACTCCAGGTCGTGCTGGTCGTGCGCCGGCACCCCCATGATGGCCCCGGTGCCGTAACTCATCAGGACGTGGTCGCCCACGAAGATCGGCATCGGCCGGCCCGTGGCCGGGTTCGTCGCGTAGGACCCGGTGAAGACTCCGGTCTTGTCGCGTCCCCCCGTCCGCGGCCCCGTGCGCTGCACGCCCGCTCTCCGGCACCCGGCCACGGCGTCGGCTGGGGTGGCGGCGCCGCCGGTCCACTCCGGCGGTGTGCCGTCTGGCCACCGCTCCGCGGTCACGGCGCGGACCAGCGGCTGCTCCGGAGCCATCATGAGGTAGGTGGCGCCGAAGAGCGTGTCCGGCCGGGTCGTGAAGACCTCGATGTCGCCGGCGCGTGACTCGAAACGAATCCGGGCGCCGGTGGACCGGCCGATCCAGTTGCGCTGCATCGCCGCGATCGGCTCCGGCCAGTCGACCGTGTCCAGGTCGTCCACCAGCCGGCCCCCGTACGCCGTGATCCGCAACATCCATTGGGTCAGCGGCCGCCGGTAGACCGGGAAGTCGCCGCGCTCACTGCGCCCGTCGGAGGTGACTTCCTCGTTCGCCAGCACCGTCCCCAGGCCCGGGCACCAGTTCACGACCGCATCGGCCCGGTACGCCAGCCGGTGTCCGTCGATCACCTGCCGCCGTTCCACCTCGGACAGCTCGGGCCACGGCCGCCCGAACGGGTTCGTGCCCCTGGCCGGCGTACGGGTACCGGCGTCCAACTCCGCGACCATCTCGGCGATCGGCCGGGCTCGGCCAGTGTCCGGGTCGTACCAGGACCCGAAGATCTGCAAGAAGATCCACTGTGTCCAGCGATAGAACCCGACATCCGTCGTCGCGACGCTCCGGCGCTGATCGTGGCCGAGGCCAAGCCGGCGCAGCTGCCGACGGTAGGTACGGATGTTCGCGTCGGTGGTCGAGCGGGGGTGCCTCCCGGTCTCCACTGCATGTTGCTCCGCCGGCAGGCCGAAGGCGTCGAAGCCCATCGTGTGCAGGACGTTGACGCCGCACATCCGCAGGTATCGGCCGTACACGTCCGTGCCGATATAGCCGAGCAGGTGGCCGACGTGCAGCCCGTCGCCGCTCGGGTACGGGAACATGTCCAGCAGATACCGGTGCTGCTTGTCAGCGACCCGGTCGTACCCGTCCGCGAGCGGACCGGTCGGGTTCGGCGTTCGGAACGTACCTTCCCGCTCCCAGCGATCCTGCCAGGCCGCCTCGATTCGGCCGGCCACCGCCGCCGTGTACCGGTACGGCGGGGCGTCGGACGGCTCGGCCATCTCTCGTCGCTCCTTGTTCAGTCCGCACAGCTGAGGAGCCCTGTAGTGATCAAGGCTCGCCGCGCTGACCGGCTGGGTCAGCGCGGCCCGGGAAGGAGCGGGCGGCCAGCAGTGCTCACGCATTCGACGATATCGCCCTGCGGCCCGGACCGGATTCCTACTACCTCGCCCCTCGAAGGCAGGAACTGAGGGGGGTGCGACACGGCAACGTCGGCGGACGGCCTATCTGGCCGCCGGTACATCCGCTGGTCGCCTGAGCAGCGCGCTCTGCGGCACAGGCGCGACGCGGCTGCGTGAGGCGCTGCTGCCGGCTGGCACGGGCGCGGAGGGGTTGATCGTGACCCGGCCTCCCGGATACCTGCTTCGGTTGAATCCGGAGGCGATCGACGCGGTCCGGTTCGAGCGGCTGGTGCGGCAGGGGCGGCAGGCGCTGGAGGCGGAGCGGCCGGCGGTGGCGTCCGAGCGGCTCACCGCAGCGCTGGCGCTCTGGCGCGGCGACGCGTACGCCGAGTTCCTTTCCACCCCCGTCCTGCGTGCGGAGGCCGCGAAGCTGGAGCAGGTACGCCTCGCCGCGGTCGCCGACCGGGTGGAGGTGGGCCTGGCGGCCGGGATGGGCGGGGAGTTGGCCGCCGAACTGGACGAGCTGACCCGCCAGCATCCAGGGAACGAGCGGTTGTGGGGGCAGCTGATGCGCGCCCTGTACCGGGCCGAACGGCAGTCGGACGCGCTGGCGACGTTCCGGCGCGCCCGCGAGGTGCTCTCCGAGGAGTCCGGTGTGGACCCTTCGCCGCAGCTGGCCGAGATCCACCGGCAGATCCTCGTCCAGGACGATCGGCTGCTCGCACCACTCGCGGCGCCGGCCGCTCGCCGTGCCCGGGCAGGACGTTCCACTCGGTGTGGAAGACCGCGCCGCCCGCTACCGCAGCGAGATCGCCGGCCGGCGGATGCTGGTGCTGCTGGACAACGCCGCCACCGTCGATCAGGTCCGGCCGCTACTGCCGGGCACGCCGACGGCCGCGGTCGTGGTCACCAGCCGGGACAGGCTGGCCGGCTTGGGCGACCTACCCGCGGCTGCCTCCCGGGCGGCCGCGGGTCCGCTTCCTTCCGTGATCACCCAGTCCCGGCGGCCACTCGGCCCGTCGGACTACATCCGGCTGCCGCCGACTCGGGTCCGTCCGGCCGGGCGGTCAACGCGGCTGCGGTGACCGGCGGCCGCGGGCGGCCAGCCAGAGTGCGCCGGCGGCCAGCAGCGGCAGGTACAGCAGCGCGGACGCGGCCACGGTCACCCAGAACTCGGCGTGCGCGGGACCGGCCGACACTCCGTCGGAGGACCACTGCACCGCCGACACGAGCGCCGGCAAGAGGAAGTAGCCGAGGTAGCCGGCGGTGCCGAGGAACCCGGCAAGGTACAGCCAGCGGAACCACCGTCCGATGTGGACGTCGCGCGGGTCGGCCGCGGCCAGTTCGGCCGCCTGGTCGTCCGTCAGCCGGCCGAAGGCCTGCCGCAGTTGCAGGCTCTTGACGGCCCACAGGTTCCGGCAGCCGGTCGCGGTGACCAGCACCCCGTACAGGTCGGTGCGCAGGAAGACCAGGCACTGCCAGAGCATCGTGCCGACCTTGAGGAACGCGACCGCGGCGACCAGCCGGGCGGTGGACCCGGCCAGCGGCAGTCGGCCGGCCGCCGCGCTGAGCTGCATCCCGAGCAGCCCGGCCAGCACCACGGAGTCGATCGCCAGCCCGGCGAGCTGCGGTCCGTACCGCTGCCGCCGCGGCACCGTCCACAGCTGGGACAGGTCGGTCTCGAAGACCAGGAAGAACAACCTGCGGTCGACGCCGAACCGGACTTGCAGGCCGAGCGCCCGCGCGGCGAGCCAATGCCAGCCTTCGTGGACACCGCTGAGCAACAGGGTCAGCAGCAGCGCGAGGGTGAGTATGACGCCATCGCGGCCGACCTCGGCCGGGTGCGGCCACAGCGACGGCCGCAGCGCGAAACAGGCCACGCAGAAGACCAGCGCCACCGCATAGCAGCTCCACGCGATCCGTCCGAACAGCCGCGCGGCCCACCGTTGCGGGACGCCGGCCAGCCAGCGACGCTGCTGCACCGGCGCGGTGCGCGCCGGCTCGGCCCGGCTGCCGTCGTCGAGGAACCCCAGCTCCCGCAGCGCCGCCACGAACGCGGCCACGTCCACCGGCTCACCGGCGTGCTGCTCGGCCGCGGCGGCCGCCTCGGCCAGCGTGGCGCCAGCCTGCAGCGCGCGGATGACCACCCCGCCGATGGCCGGGATGGCGACGAAACTGCCGGTGGCGGGGTCGCCGACCACCACGTCCCCGCCGTCGTCGACCAGCGACAGCGGCCGGAGCGCTACCCCGGTGTCGCCGGTGCCGCGGCCGTCGACGGCGGTCACGACGCCATCACGGCCGTCGGCTGGCGGCCCGGCGCCGCCGTACACAGGCGGCAGCCGGGATCCGCCGGCCACGGCTCGGTGCGCTGTGGACGGTCGCCGAGGAGTGAGACGTGCACGGTTGCCCCGGCCGCGACCGGCGGCTGGAACCCGGTCAGGTACCGCAGCGCCTCGAACGCGACCAGGGAACCGACCAGCGCGGCGGCCGGCCCGATGCCCGCGTTGACCCGGCCCCGGGTGTCGGCCAACCGCATCCCCACCCCGGCCGGCTCGCAGGCTTCCGCCTCGGCGGCGGTCCGCCGGCACGCCCAGCAGGGGCTGTGTCCCGGGTGGACGGAGAAGTAGATCAGCTCGCTGCCGAACATGCCGCCGCGGACCCACGGCACCCCGGCCCGCAGGCAGGCCTCGTTGACCCACAGGTCCACGTCGTCCGGCCGATCGATGCCGGCCACCACCAGATCGACACCGGGCAGCAGGTCGGCCAGGTCGGCGGGCCCGCTCACCCGGCGGGACACGGCCGTCACCTCGATGCGGCCGTCGTACTCACGCAACCATCGGGCGGCCAGCTCCACTTTGGACTGTCCGACGTCGCGACGCCGGTAGAGGAACTGGCGGGCGAAGTTGCGGTCCTCGACCGTGTCGTGGTCCAGCACGGTGAGCCGCCCCACACCCAGCCCGGCAAGGCTCTGCAGCACGTTGCTGCCGAGCCCGCCGGTGCCGAGCACGAGGACGTGTGCCCGGCCCAGCCGGCGCTGCATCTCCGCGCCGGTCAGCGCCAGCGAGGAGAACAGGTCGAAGAAGGCCAGATTGCTGAAGTACCGCTCGGCCAGCTCGCCGGAGCCGAGGCCGGCGTCATCCGCAGCGGCGAGCAGGCGCAGCGAGTCCAGCGCGGCGACCGCCTCCTGCAGCTCCGGAAGCGGCACCTCGACCCCGGCCACCGCCAGCCGCTCCTGCAGCCCGGGCAGGGTCCGCGGGCCTTCGGCCAGCGTGGTCAGCAACAGGTCCACCTGCCCGCTCGGGTCGGCCAGCTCGATCTTCCGGCTCGGGTCGCGGACGACCGTGAGCACGTCGCCGTCCCGCTCCCAGGAACAGTCCTTGAGGACGATCCGCACGGCTACCTCCGTACCCGGGCATGTCGCGGGGCGCGGCGCCCGGCGGCCGCGCCCCGCCGAGAGTCAGGAGTCGGTCGGCAGGATCGTCGACTTGGTCGGCTCGACCTTACGAATCTCGATCTTCACTCGGTTCACCTCCCGGGAGGGCTCGATCCGGCGGCCGCCGCGGCGGCCGGCACCGACACTGTCCCCGATCCGGATTGCGCCCGGTTTTCGTTTGCGTTGTGCTGCTTCTTCGCATCGCAACCGGACTGGCGGAGCGCTGCTCCGTACTGACAGGGAGGTGGCTGCGGTGGTCGACGCGGCGGGTTTCGCACTGCTGGGTCCGGTCCGGCTGACGGCCGGCGGTATCGAACAGGACCTGGGTCCGGCCAAGCGGCGTTGCGTGCTGGCAGTGCTGCTGATGCGGCCGAACCGTGCCGTGCCGGTCGAGGCCCTCATCGACCGCGTCTGGGGCGACCAGCCGCCGAAATCGCCGAACGCCGCCGCACCGCACATCACCCGCCTGCGCAAGCTGCTGCCGGCCGGCGTGGAGCTGCGCTACACCGACGGCGGCTACCGCCTGGACTGCGACCCCCGCTCGGTCGACCTGCACCGCGCCCGGCAGCGGGCCGAGGCGGCCCGCGCCGCCGAGGTCGCCGGTGAGCACGCGCAAGCCGCCGACCTGCTGGCCGCGGCGACGTCCGAGTGGAGCCTGGAGCCGCTGGCCGGCCTGGACGGCGCCTGGGCCGCCCGCAGCCGCGCCGCGCTGACCGCCGAGGGCCTGGAACTGCGGGCGCGGCGGGCGGCCGCGAATCTGCACCTGGAGCGGTACGCCGACGTGATCGACGAGCTGCGCCCGGTGCTCGCCGACCAGCCGTGCGCCGAGGGCCTCGTCGTCCCACTGATGCGCGCGCTGGCCGCCGTCGGCTGCCCCGCCGAAGCCCTCGACAGCTACGCCCGCGTCCGCGCGGCGCTGGCCGACCAACTCGGTGCCGATCCCTCGCCCGCGCTGGCCGACCTGCACCTGGAGATCCTGCGTACCGGGCGCCGGACCGGCGCGGCCGCCGCCCGGACCGAGCGACCGCAACCGGCGACCACCCGGCCCGACGAGCCGCCGGCCGCACCATCCGGATCGCCGGCCGGCGCGGGCAGCCCGGCATCGGCGCGGCCCGCGGAGCTGCCGGCGGGCGTGGCCGCGTTCACCGGACGCGAGGCGGAGCTGGCCGAGCTGGACCGGCTGACCGCGCCGGCCCCGGCCGTACTCCCGATCGTCGCGGTCTCCGGCAGTCCCGGCGTCGGCAAGTCGGCGCTCGTCCTGCACTGGGCGCACCAGGCCCGGGGCCGCTTCCCCGACGGCCAGCTCTACCTGAACCTGCGCGGCTACGACCCGGACCTGCCGGTGCACGCCACCGACGCGCTGGCCCGGCTGCTGACCAGCCTCGGCGTGCCCGACCGGGACATCCCGCCTGGGCTGGACGAGCGCGCCGCCGGCTACCGCAGCGCCCTGGACGGCCGCCGCGCGCTGGTCGTGCTCGACAACGCCGCCTCCGTCGAGCAGGTACGCCCGCTGCTGCCCGGCACCCCGACCTGCACGGTCCTGGTGACCAGCCGGGACTCGCTGCCCGGGCTGGTGATCAGGGACGGTGCCCGCCGGCTCGAGGTCGACCTGCTGCCGCTGCCGGCCGCGGTCGCGCTGCTGGAGCGGCTGCTCGGCTCGCGGGCCGACGGCCCGGCCACCGCCGTGCTCGCGCAGCGCTGCGCCCGCCTCCCGCTCGCGCTCCGGATCGCCGCCGACCTCGCCGCGCGCCGGCCCGGTGTCGGGCTGGATCGGCTGATCGACGTCGCGGCCGGCCTGCCGCCGGGCCTGGACGGGCTCGCCGTCGACGGCGACCCGCGCACCGCCGTGCGCACCGTCTTCTCCTGGTCGCTGCGGCAGCTGCCGGCCCCGACCGGACGGGCGTTCGCGCTGCTGGGCCTGCACCCCGGCACCGAGCTGGAGCCGTACGCGCTGGCCGCTCTGACCGGCACCGACCTGGAGGACAGCCGCCGCGCTCTGGACCGGCTGGCGGCCGCGCACCTGGTGCGGCCGCTCGGGGCCGACCGGTACGAGATGCACGACCTGCTCCGCACGTACGCGGCCGAGCTGGCCGGGGCGGACCGGGCGCCGGTCGACCGGCTGCTCGAATACTTCCTCTGGACCGCCGCAGCCGCCGCCGACCTGCTGCACCCGGCGCACGCCCGCCGCCGGCGGCGCCCGATCCCGGTGCCCGGGACCCCGGTCCCGCCGCTGCCCGATGCCGCAACCGCCGCCGCCTGGCTGGACCGGGAGCGCGCGGCACTGGTCGACACCGCCGCGTACGCCGCCGGCCACGGCCGCCCGGAGCACCCGGTGCTGCTGTCGATCGCGCTGTTCCGCTACCTCGCCGCAGGCTGCTATCTGGTCGACGGCCAGGCCATCCACCGGCATGCGCTGGACGCCGCGACCGCCGCCGGTGACCTGGCCGGTCAGGGGCATGCGCTGATCGGGCTGGGCAGCGTCGCGATGGAGCAGGGGCGCTACGAGCCGGCGGCGGAGTGCATGCGGCGCGCGGCTGCGCTGTTCGAGCAGGCCGGTGAGCCGGTCGGGGCCGGCCGGGCGCGGTCGAATCTGGGCGTGATCATCGACCGGCAGGGCCGGTACGCCGCCGCGGCGGACCAGCTGCGGGCCGCGCTCGGGCTGTTCCGGCGGGTCGGCGACGCGACCGGGCAGGCGCAGGCGCTGAACAACCTCGGCGACGTCCTCGGCCGCCTCGGCGAGCACGGCCTCGCGCTCGACTCGTACCGCGACGCGCTGGCGATCGCCCGCGAGACCGGCGACCCCGGCATCGAAGCCGAGACGCTCAGCCACCTCGGCTCGCTCGAAGGCCAACTGCGCCACCCCGACGCCGAATCGCATCTGCAGCGCGCCCTGGCGCTGGCCCGCCGGCTCGGCGACCGCTACAACGAGGCACAGACGCTCGACTCCCTCGCCACCGCCCAACTCGCCGCCGGCGATCCCGAGGCCGCCGCCACCCACTTCACGGCCTCGCTCGACCTGTTCCGCGCCATGGGCCACCGCGACGGCGAGACCTGGTGCCTGAACGGCCTGGGCGAGGCCGCCCTCGCCGTCGGCGACCCGGCGCTTGCCCTCAGCCACCACACCGCCGCGCTGACCCGCGCCGCCGAGCACGACATCCTCGACCAGCAAGCCCGGGCCAACCGCGGCCTCGCGGCCGCCCACCAGGCCCTCGGCAACTCCGCCCGGGCCCGCACTCACCACAGCGCAGCCCAGGCCCTCTACACCACCCTCGGCACCCCCGAGACCGCCGGCCGCGTCGACGACCGAGACGGCGGTGAGGTCGCCGGGCAGCCGGCGGCGGGCCCGCCGCCGCTGGCGAACCCGTGACCCGCTGGTGATCGTCGTTCGGATCGAGCGACCAGCCACCGCCGGCGTCGCCAAGACGCCCTCGGTCGCCTCACACCCATCGAAGGTTCGGGACGGACAAGACCGGCTACCGGCACACCCGCGGCATGGTCAGGCCTTACGCCCCTAGGCAGGCGGAGCGCGCCGCGGCAGGCTGGAAAAAGGCCGTAAGGGAGGAGGGTCCCCCATGTCCACCCTCACGACGGAAGCCGGCACGCGGGCGCGACCCACCGTCGCCGCGCGCACGGTGGAGGCGACGAAGGTCTACGGCAAGGGCCAGGCCGAGGTGCGGGCCCTCGACGGCGTCACGGTCGAGTTCGGGACCGGCCGGTTCACTGCGATCATGGGCCCGTCCGGCTCCGGGAAGTCGACGCTGCTGCACTGCATCGCGGGACTGGACACGCTGACCTCCGGACGCGCGTACATCGGTGACGCCGATCTCAGCACGCTCAACGACCACGATCTCACCATCCTGCGCCGGGACCGCATCGGGTTCGTGTTCCAGGCGTACAACCTCATCCCGACGCTCAGCGCCATCGAGAACGTCACGCTGCCCATGCGGCTGGCGGGGCGGAAGGGCGATGAACACTGGATCAGCAGCGTCGTCCACACCATGGGTCTCAGCGATCGCATCCAGCACCGCCCGGCGGAGCTGTCCGGCGGCCAGCAGCAGCGCGTCGCGGTGGCAAGGGCACTGGCCACCCGGCCCGCGATCATCTTCGGCGACGAGCCGACCGGCAACCTTGACTCCCGGGCGGGCGCCGAGGTGCTGACCTTCATGCGACGGGCCGTCGACGAGATGGAGCAGACGATCGTCATGGTCACCCACGACCCGATCGCGGCCAGCTACGCGGACCGGATCGTGTTCCTCGCCGACGGACGCGTCGTCGACGAGATGGCGGATCCCACCGCCGATCTCGTCCTGGAACGCATGAAGCGGTTCGGGGAGTGACCCGCCATGTTCCGCACCTCATGGAAAGGGCTGCTGGGTCACAAGTTCCGCTTCGTGGCCACAGCGCTGGCGGTCATGCTGGGAGTCGCCTTCATGGCCGGCACGCTCGTGCTGACGGACACGATCCGGTCGACCTTCGACAACCTCTTCGCTGACGTCTACCAGGGCACCGACGCCGTGGTTCGCGCGAAGGCGTCATTCGAGGGGCCGCCGGGAGCCGGTGTGCAGCGGGGCCGGGTCGACGCCGCCCTCGTGGACACCGTGCGCCGGGTCGACGGAGTGGCGGCGGCCGAGGGTGACGTCGGTGGCTATGCCCGCCTGGTCGGCAAGGACGGGCAGGCGCTCGGCAATCCCGCCACGGGCGCGCCGACGCTCGGCCTGAGCTGGACCGAGAACAGGGCGCTCAACACGTTCACCCTCGTCTCCGGGGCACCGCCGAGCCGGGACGACGAGGTCGTGATCGACCGGAAGAGCGCGCGGGACGCCGGCCTGAGCGTCGGCGACACCACCACGGTGATGGTGACCGGGCCGCCGCAACGGGTACGGATCGCGGGCATCGCCCGCTACGGTGACGCGGACAGCCCCGGCGGAGCCTCGATCGTGGCCTTCACGCGCGCGGCCGCGCAGCGACTGATCGGGGAGCCGGGCAAGTACGACTCGGTCTCCGTGCTCGCTGCCAGCGGGGTCTCGCAAACCGAGCTCGTGCGCCGGCTGTCCGGAGTGATCCCACCCGGCACGGAGGCACTGACGGGCGCCGCGATCACCGCGGAGACGCAGAGCGAGATGGCGCAGGCGTTCCGGTTCTTCGACACCTTCCTGCTGATCTTCGCCGTGATCGCGCTGCTGGTGGGCGGCTTCATGATCTTCAATACGTTCTCGATCACGGTGGCTCAGCGCACCCGGGAGAACGGGCTACTGCGGGCGCTCGGGGCCAGCCGGCGGCAGGTGCTCGGGTCCGTGCTGCTCGAGGCGCTCGCCGTCGGCATCCTGGCCTCGATGCTGGGGATCGTCGGCGGTTTCGCCGTCGCACTCGGCCTCAAGCGCCTCCTCGCGGCCGTCGGGCTCGACATCCCGACCGGAAGCGTGGTGTTCACTCCGGCCACCGCCGTCATCTGCCTGGCGGTGGGCGTCGGCATCACGGTCCTGGCCGCGCTCTCCCCCGCCCGGAAGGCAGCGAAGGTCGCGCCCGTCACGGCGATGCAGGAAGGCGCCACGGGCAGCACCGGCTACGGGTCCAAGCAGCGGGTGATCGTGGGCGCCGCCGTTCTCGGTCTCGGCCTGGCCGCGCTACTGACCGGGCTCTTCCGCGACGTCGAGCAGCCGGTGGCGATCGTCGGTGCCGGCGCCCTGCTGGTCTTCTTCGGCGTGTCGATCCTGGGCCGGACCATCTCCCTACCGCTCAGCCGCGTCCTGGGCGCGCCACTGCCACGGCTGCGAGGCGTCACCGGAGCGCTCGCCCGGGAGAACGCCATGCGCAACCCCAAGCGCACGGCGGCGAGCGCCTCCGCGCTGATGATCGGCGTGGGCGTCGTCGGCCTCATCACGATCTTCGTGTCCTCCACGAAGGCGTCCATGGACGCGGCCGTCGACCGGGCGTTCACCGGCGACATCGTGGTGGATTCCGGTGGTGGGTTCTTCGGCGGCGTCGATCCCGCGCTGGCCAAGCGCCTCGACGGGCTCCCCGAGGTCGCCGACGCGGCGAGCCTCCGCCAGGGCGTGGCCCAGGTCGCCGGAAGCGCCGTGTTGGTGCAGGCCACCGATCCGCGGACGGCGGTCGAGCTGATGAAGGTGGATCCGGTCAACGGATCGCCGACCGACCTGGGTCGCGACTCCATCGGTCTGCACAAGGACGTCGCGGCCAGGAAGAACCTGAAGGTGGGCGACCCGGTGCCGGTCGTCTTCAAGGACACCGGTCGGCGCACTCTGCGCCTCGCGCTGATCTACGGCGAGAACCGCCAGGCCGGCAACTACCTGCTCGGCACCGAGGCGTACGAAGCGAACTTCACCAACCAGCTCGACACCAAGGTGCTGGTCAAGCTCGCGCCGGGCGCCAGTCCAGCGGCGGCGCTGGCGGCGGTGAAGCAGGTCGCGCGGGCGTACCCCGGCGTCAAGGTGATGGACCGGGCCCAGTTCAAGGCCGAGCAGACCAAGCCGCTGGACCAGCTGCTGACGTTGGTCTACGCGCTGCTCGGACTGGCGATCCTCATCGCCCTGCTCGGCATCGCGAACACGCTGGCTCTGTCCATCTTCGAGCGGACCCGCGAGCTGGGGCTGCTGCGAGCCGTCGGCATGACCCGGTCGCAGCTGCGCGCGACGATCCGCTGGGAGTCGGTCATCATCGCGCTGCAGGGCACGGTGCTCGGCCTGCTGATCGGCCTGTTCTTCGGGTGGGCGTTGGTGACCGCGCTCTCCGACGAAGGGATCACTGTCTTCCGCGTCCCGTACGTCAGCCTGGCGGTCGTGGTGCTCCTCGCCGCGGTGGCCGGCATGGCGGCAGCCGTCCCACCCAGCCGCCGAGCCGCCAAGCTCGACGTGCTGCAGGCCGTGGTCACCGAGTAGAGACACGGTGAGCCGGCGGTCCCAGCGGGCCGCCGGCAGGCGAGCCGGACGTGCTGGCACGCCTGTCCACGTGGACGGACCGCGGCCCGGCTGACGGGCACCGCGGATCGCGGCCGCGCCCGGCTCGTCGTCGGCTTCCCTAGTGCCCGGTCAGGCGCAGGTAGGCGGCGACGGCCTCCGCCGGTCCGACCGGATTCACGGCCGCTATGTGGTTCAGCCGCACGAGATCGGCCGTCGTCAGCCTGGCGCCGACGGCGTCGAGCGGTGCCGTCAGCCTGGTGCCGTACCTCCGGACGAGCTCTGTCCGGACGACCGGTACGAGATTCTCCCGCGGCTGCAGGCTGCGGTCGTCGACGAGTAGCGTCAGCCGGCCGTCGCCGAGCTGCCCGGACGTGGTCTCCAGCAGGCCGACGTCGATCTCGCCGGATTCCAGGGCGGTCACGGTGGTGCCTCGGCTGGGCTGCGGCCGGAACTCGGCGAACCGCAGCCCGTACGTCTTCTGCAGACCCTGCAGGCAGTAACGGCGGGTCGGGCACTCGGGCGGCCCGCCGAAGGTCAGCCGGCCGGCCAGCGGGCGCAGGTCGCTGAGCCGGCTGAGCTGGCGCTGGCGGGCGAAGTCGGTCCGGACGGCGAACGCGTTGGCGTCCTCGGCCGGGGCGAAGGCCAGCGCGGTCAGGCCACGTCCGCCCAGCCGCGCGAGCAGCGCGGCGCGCACCTGCTGCGGCGGGCCGTGGGTCTCCGCCGCGCCGCCGCCGAGGTAGTCGAGCAGGCTGCCGGCGTAGTCGACGACGAGATCGACCTGCCCCTGCTCGAGCGCGGGCGCCACGACCTCACGAGTGCCGAGCCCGGAGAGCACCTCGACCGCGATCCCGGCGTCCCGGAGCGCCCGCGCGTAGAGCTCGGCCACAACCTGGCTCTCCGGGAAGTCGAACGACGCGATCCGGACGCGGCCCGGCTCGCGGGGCTCCGGGCGGGCTCCGGCAGAGGACCGGACGCAGGCGACGCAGCCGAGGACGAGCAGCACGCAGAGCAGGGCGGCCGAGCCCCACCGGCTGGTTCCTTGGCCAGCTTCAGGTCTCATCGGGACCGGCTCCAGGCGTTCGGTAGCGGTGGCTGATTCTAGTTGTGGCCCGCCACCAGCCGATAGCATGTTCGGCACGCTCAGCCCCGTACCTCGAGGCGGCCGCCGATGTCGGTACCAGCCGAAGGCACGTCGCGGGCCGACGCCGTCCGGCTGCCGGTGCCACCGGCGGCCCGGGCCGGGCGCCGGCGGCGGCCGTCCGGCGAGCCGCCGCCGCTACCGCGGCAGCTGAACAAGTCCGGCAAGTTCTGGCTCGCGGTGGCAGGCGTCGCGGTCCTCTTCTGCGGGCTGCTGATCCCGTCCGGCGGCCTCACGCTGCGCCTGGACGAGATCGAGGGGCCGGTGCTGTCCGGGCTCGCCACGCTCCGGGTCGACGCGCTCACGACGTTCTTCCGCGGCCTGGACGCCGCGGTCGGCCCGGTCGTGCTCGGCGTGTGGTGGGGCAGTCTGCTGGTGATGCTGATCTGGCGCCGGTGGCGGCACCTGTTCGTGTGGGTCGGCACCATGTGGCTGGTCAGCAACCTGACCGACGTGGCAGACCAGGTCATCCAGCGACCGCGACCGCTGACCGTCGAGATCGTGGGCTCCTGGCAGGGGTTCGCGATGCCGTCCCGGCCGGTGGCGGTGCTCGCGGCCACCGCCGTCAACGTGCTCTACGCGCTGGTGCCCGCCGGACGGGCCCGGGACCGCGGGAAGCTGATCGCCGCCGGGCTGGTCGGGCTCGTCTGCGCCGGCCGGGTCTACCTGGCCATCGACCACCCGACCGACATTCTGGTCGGCGTCGCCCTCGGCGTGGCGATCCCGCTGGCGGGCTGGCGCCTGCTGGTGCCCAACGACGTCTTCCCGGTCACGTACCGGCGCAGGCGGACGGCCCACCTCGACGTGACCGGGCACCGCGGCGAGGCCATCCTGCGCGCGCTGCACGACCAGCTGGGCGTGGTGGTGACGGCGGTCAAGCCCTTCGGGCTGGAGGGCTCCGGCGGTTCGACACCGCTGCGGATGACGGTCAAGGGCGACCCGGAGACGTACCTGTTCGGCAAGCTGTACGCGATCACCCACCTCCGCTCGGACCGGTGGTACAAGTTCGGCCGCACGCTGCTCTACGGCCGGCTGGAAGACGAGAAGCCGTTCAACACCGTGCGCCGGCTGGTCCAGTACGAGGACTACGTGCTGCGGCTGATGCACTCGGCCCAGTTGCCCGTCCCGGAGCCGTACGGGTTCGTCGAGATCACCCCGGAACGGGAGTACCTGCTGGTCACCGAGTTCTTCGCCGACGCCCGGGAGGTCGGCGACGCCGAGGTCGACGAGGCTCTGATCGACCAGGGCCTGCAGATAGTCCGGCACCTGTGGGAGGCCGGCCTCGCCCACCGCGACATCAAGCCGGCCAACCTGCTGGTCCGGGACGGCCGGCTGGTGCTGATCGACTCCGCGTTCGCCGAGATCCGGCCGAGTCCCTGGCGGCAGGCCGTCGACCTCGGCAACATGATGCTGGTCCTGGCGCTGCGCAGCGACGCCGAGACGGTCTACGCCCGCGCCCGGCTGCAGTTCTCCGACAGCGAGATCGCGGAGGCGTTCGCCGCGACCCGTGGGCTGACCATGCCCTCCCAGCTGCGCCGGATGATCCGGGAGCACGGCCGCGACCTGCACGTCGAGTTCACCAACCTGCTGCCGGAGCAATTGCCGCCGATCCGCATCCAACGCTGGACGGTCCGCCGGGTCGGGCTGCTGGTCGGCGTCGTCGTGCTGGCCGTTCTGGCCTCTCAACTCGTCGTCGCGCTGCTGCGGAGCCCGCTGTGAGGCGCCCGGCGCTGCTGTCCTTGCTGCTGCTCGCCGCGCTGGCCGGCGGCTGCGTCAACAGCGGGGAGCTCGCCGAGGACGTCGGCCGGCTGCCCAGCTGCACCAGCCATCCCGGCACGGTCCGCCGCAGCGTGCTCATCATGGCGCAGGCCGTGCCGAGCGCGCAGTGGCTGCCCTGCATCCGGGCGGTCCCGCCGGGCTGGTCGTTCGACGAGGTCCGACCGCGCGACGGCGAGGCCATCCTGCTGTTCAGCTCCGACCGGGACGGCATGCACGCGCTGACCGTCCTGCTCCGCCCGTCCTGCGACCTCACCGGTGCCACCGAGGTGCCCAGCGAGCATCCGGAGATGCGCCGGTTCGAGCGGGTGACGAGGGTCAGCAACGGCTACGGCGGCGAGCGGCACTACACCTTCGACGGGGGCTGCGTGACCTACCGGTTCGACCTGCGTGGCAGCACCCGGGCCGAGCCGGTCGCCGCGGTCTCGGAGTCCCTCGCGTTCCTCAGCCGGCAGAAGCTGGACGAGATGGTCCGGCAGATCAGTGACGGCCGGCTGCGGCTGGACCCGAGCTGACGCTGGCGGCAGGCTTGAGTCACCGGTCCGCCGTGTCATGCGGGAAGACGCCGAGCCGCATGCAATGCTCAGATTCAGACCCCGCGCGACCGTGTCAGGCTCCCGCGCATCGTCTGGTACAGCAGGGCGGTCGTCACGGCGAGCACGATCGTGCCGACGGACTCCACGACCAGGGTGGGCGGCACCGGCCCGTAGCTCAGTACCTCGTGGATACCGAACAGTCCGACGGTGAGCGCGAGGATCAGGGCGAGCAATGTGCCCGCCATGAACAGCGTGCCGAGCACGCTGGCCAGCAGCAGGAGCCGCCCCCGGAGAACCACGATGGCGATCGCCAGCACCAGCCCACCGACCGCGTTCAGCCAGAAGGGCTTGCCGAGCGATCCGGCACCCTTGGCGGCGAGGTACAGGTGGATCCCGCCCATGGTCAGCAGGAGCAGCGCGCTGAGCACCTGCCAGACGATGACTGAGCGCAACGCGCCATGGCCGGCGCCGGCAGCCGAAACCGGAACACGGGAGCCGCCCTCAGGCTTCATCGCCATTTCTCTACCTTCCTGGCCCTCATCAGTCTCCCAGTCGACGGGGCGGACTGTCGAGACGGCGGCGGTCGAGACGAAGTCGTCGCTACCACCTGCAAACGACGTGCCGCCCGCTCCGGTTCAGGTGGCCGGTCCGGCCCGGAAGTGACGAATCCGGCGGGGCGATGCAACTGTGACCACCGCGGGTAAGTCTGTACCCGTGGACACTGTGCTGCCGCAATCGTTCCTGCAGGAGTACATGGCGGCCGGCAAGTGGGAGCATCCGAACGCCGGGTGGAACATGCTGCTGCCGTGGCGGCTACGCGGACCGCTCGACAGCGAGGCGCTACGCCGCGGCCTGGACGAGGTGGTGCGGAGGCACGAGGTGTTGCGCACCAGCCTCGACCGCGACTCCACCGGCCGGCCAGTGCAGGTCGTCCGTCCACCTGCGCCGGTCCCGCTGCCCGAAGTGGACTTGCGCCAGCTGCCGGCGGCGGAGCTGAAGTCCACACTGGACCGGATCACCAGGGCGGAGCACGCGACCGCTTTCAGCCACGCGAGCGGGCCGCTGCTGGCCGCCCGCCTGGTCCGGGTAGGCGACGAGGACCACTACCTGCTCTGGACGATCGACCATGCGGTGTGCGACGGCTGGTCGATCGGGCTGATCCTGGCCGAGCTGTCCGCGTTCTACAGTGCCGCCGTGGCTGGCCGGGAACGCCGGTTGTGGCCTCTGCCTGCTCAATACCGGGACTTCGCGGTCCGGCAACGGCGGCTCGCCGCGACCGGAGGATACGACGAGCAGCTCGACTACTGGGCCCGGCGGCTGGCTCGGCCCGGGCCGCTGGGGTTGGTCTACGAACGACCGGCAGCGGCGTGGCCCGGCGGCTACCTCAGCGGACAGGTGCCGCTGCACATCCCGTCCGGCCTGACAAGGCGGCTGCGCGGGCTCGGCCAGCGGCAGCGGGTCACGCTGTTCACGACCCTGCTTGCGGCGCTGACCGCGGTACTCGGCCGGCACGCCGACGACGGCGACGTAGCGGTCACGACGCTGGTCGCCGGCCGCAGGCAGACTGAGTACCAGCGGTTGGTAGGGCTGTTCGCGAACCCGGTGGCGGTACGGACCCGGCTGGCCGGTGCCCGGTCGTTCACCGACCTGCTCGACCGGGCCAGACGAGGCGTGCTGGAGGCGAACAGCCACCAGGACGCCCCGTTCCCGCTCGTAGCGGGACGGGCCGGGGTCGCCGCCGCAGAGGTCTGGCTGAACGTCGCGCCGCCGCCACCGCGGTCCCGGTTCCGCGGCCTCGAGGTCGACACCCAGGCGCTGCCCAGGGACTATCCGATCGATGTGCCTGCGGAGTCCTGGCGCGGGGAACAGCTGATCTGCAACCTCACCGACAACGGCGCCGAGATCGTCGGGCTGTTCGACTACAACACCCACGTGCTCGATCGACGTGTGGTCGAGGAGTTGGCCACGGGGCTGCAGAACCTGCTGCGTGATGTCACCTCGGACCCGTCTTGCGCGCTCCCGCCGACCGGCGACCGGGGGCCGCTGTTCCGGACGGGTTCCCGGTCGCCAGGCTGACGATCAGCCCGCCGAGTCGGCGGTCCGGCAGCGGGCGCCGTCCTCGACCTGCCGGAGCAGCCAGTCCGCCGGATCGCCGGCAGCGGCGGCCGTACGCAATCCTCGGGCCCGGTCGGTGCGCTCGGCGGCCGGCATCGTCAGCGCCCGGTGCAGGGCGTCGGCGTGCAGCCGCACCGAGCCGGGGTCGACCGCGATCGCGTGTGGACGCAGCAGCTGATGAGCGCCCGCCGTGGTGGCCAGCACGACGACCCCGTCCCGCCGGTTGACCACCGGTCCCTCGAGCGCGACCAGGTTCATGCCGTCGGCGCGGGGCACCACGTCGAGCACGTCGTACTCCAGGTAGCCGGCGACCGCTCGCTCGAAGTTCGACTCGACGATCAACTCGACCGGCGGCGGCAAGTCGCCGAAGTGGGCGTTGATCTCCGCCGCCAGTCGCTCGCCCTCCCGGCGGACCGCCACCCAGTCCGGGATCGTGGTCCGGACGGGGATGAGTTGTGCCGCGTAGAGCACCGATCCGGCCATCCGGGGGCGGGTCAGGAGGCTGGCGAACGCGTGCATTGCCTGGCCGAACGCCTTCACCGGGTCGACCCGCTCCGTCCGGTACACGATGCGCCGGCCGCCGGCCCTGCGGCGCAGCGCCGCCGCGTACCGTTGCGTCGTCGGCGCCGTCGCGGCGTCCCGCAAGTGCGCCACTGACGGGGGGATCGGATAGCTCGCCACCCGCACGGCGCGGCCGTCGCCGAGCTGCACGAGGCCGCGGTCGGCGTCGGTGGCCAGGCCGAGGATCGTCTCGCAGCAGCGCAGGAAGTTCTCGGCGTAGCCGGGCAGCTGGAAGCCGACCAGGTCGTTGCCGAGGAGCCCGGACAGCAGCTCCTGCAGCACCGCGACAGGAAGCGCCGACCACGCCTCCGGCGGGGGGAACGGCACGTGCACGAAGTGCTGGAGCACCGTCCGGTCCAGCGTCGCCTGGTCAGCCGCGGCTCGGACCATCCGAGGGGCGAGGTAGAACTGGTAGTCCTGCCACAACACGTGGACCGGCCCGTCCCCGGCGGTCAGCTCCTGCGCGACCGCGCGCGCGACGTTCGCGTTCACGACCCGGTAGCCGTCCCGGTAGGCGGCCAGATCGACGCGGCCGACGCCGGCGTGTGGCCAGCAGCCGTGGTGCAGCAACCAGAGCAGCCGGTTCGCCGCGACGTCGTAGAACTGCCGGTACGCGGTCGGCTCCGAAGGCACCAGCCGCACCAGGAGCCGCCGGCCGCCCACGTCGACCGGCACGCCGCCGGGCCGGGCCAACACCTGCTGCGCAGGCGTCCGTACCGATCCGACGAACAGCTTGGGGAAGTCATCGCCGGTCAGTGACGTCGCCAGGCCACCGGGGTCGAGCCGTCCGCGCAGCGCTCCGGACGCGTCCGCGTACGACACGCCGTCCGGGCCGGCGACCGGCTCGACGAAGCTCCGGTCGTTCACCACGATCAGTCGCACCCGGCGGCCTCCGCCCGCGCATGCTCGACCAGGACCGAGTAGTCGAACTGCCCAAGCCCGGCCGCGACGGCCTCATCGGCGAGCTCACGGGCGGTCGCCGCCATCCGCATCGGGACGCCGCGCTCCTGCCCAGCCCGCTCCACCAGGCGCATGTCCTTGCCGAACGTGACGAGCCGAACGTCGGCGGGGTACTCGCCGCGCTCGATCCGGCTCCGTTTCCGACGCACCAGCGGTCCGATCCGAGACCGTTCCAGCTCGTCCAGCACCAGGCCCTGGTCAAGGCCGAGCCGGCCGCCGAGCGCGACCGCCTCGGCCAGCAGCGCCACCATCGGCGCGACCGCGGCGTTCACCACCTGCTTCAAGGCCGACCCGGCACCGATCGGTCCGACGTGGACGGTTTCGCCGAGAGGGGCGAGCACCGGCCGGCAGCGGTCCACGACGACAGGGTCGCCCGCCGCGAGGATCCGCAGCCGGCCGGCCGCCGCCTCTGGAGCACTGCCTAGTACCGGTGCATCCAGCAGGTCGACGCCAGCGGGCAGCCGCCCGCGGATCCCGAGCGTGTCGCCGGGGCTCACTGTGGACATCTGGATCAGCACGCTCGGCCGGGCGGCAGCGATGCCGCCCGGTCCGAACACCACCTCCCGCACCGCGGCCGGTGTGGCGAGCATCGTGATGGCTACCGCGGCTCCGGTGGCCGCCGCGGCCGGCGAGTCGGCCACAGCCGCGCCGAGCCGAGCCAGCTCGCCGCTCCGCGCCGCGTCCCGGTTCCAGGCGGTGACCGGGATACCGGCCTCCAGCAGACGCCGGGCCATCCGACCGCCCATCAGGCCGATGCCACAGAACGCCACCGCAGGGGACGTGTCGGCCGCCACCGGAGACCTAGCCGATCCGCTCCTCGAGCGCGGCCACGTACCGCTCCACAGTGGACGCCGCCGCAGCCCGGTCGAGGCGGGCGAACAGCGACTCCAGCGGCGGCAGCGGCGGCAGCCGCGCGGCCGGCTCGGCGTCTCGCCACTCGAGCGGGCCGGCGTCCTGTTGCGGATCGGCCTCGTCGCGGAACACGGCGACACGGGCGCCGTACCGGCGCAGGCCGCAGCGCAGGCTGGGCCGGCCGAAGTACTTCTCAGCCCCGGCCCGGTGCGCCGTGCTGACGTTGTAGGCGTTCGTGACGACCGCCGGGCCGCGCCAGACGTACGTGAGGTGCCAGGACCCAGGCAGCAGCGTGACGTGGCTGCCCGGCCCGCACCGGATCAACTCGGCCGGCCGGGCCGATCCCGGACGGCGGACCAGCATGACGACCTCGCCCTGGTCGACCTGGAAGATCTCCCACTGGTCGGCTGGGTTCCAGTGCCCGGTCGATCGGTTCAGCTCGCCCGAGGGCAAGTCCGCGACCGGGTACCAGACCCGGTCCAGCCGCCACTCCCGGACCGGCCCATCGTCGGTCTCCGCCCTGCTCGGCAGCCAGACGTCACGCTCGGCGCGATACAGCAGGTGGTCCCGGGTCCGCACCGCCGCCCGCAGCGCCGGTTCGTCGTAGAAGTACGGGCGCAGCGTGGCGGGGTGCCGGTCGGCGGCGGCGAGCACGCCGGAGACGGTCTGCATCACGCAGTCCTGCCGTTTCATCATGGCCTCGTTCGTCCTCTCTGCCGCTGCACCATGGCTGGTCGGACGGGCACCGGTCGGTCGCCTAGCCAGCCCAGATGGTCGGTGGTCGTGACCGGGCCGCCGGCGCGAGCGAGGTCGTTGAGCAGCCGCAGTCCGATCAGATAGAGCCCAGTGGCCAGCAGTACGCATGCGTCCCAGCCGCGGGCGCCGGGGTAGCTGCGCGGCTTGCGGTCCGACAGCCGGCAGGCAGCCTCGGCCAGGCAGTGCACGGCGTGCGCGTAGAGCAACCGCTGCCGCCAACCTGGATCGGTCCGATCCATCTCGGCGACGAACGGCAGCCGTTCGAGGAACGGCAGGAAGTCCATTGCTGCGGCGAGATGACCGCCGAGATAGTCGCCGTATGCCACCTGATAACTCGGCGTTGCGCTGGTGGCCGCACGACCCTGACCCGGCTGCCGTCGCACTGTGCAGCCCGACGCCAGCAAGGGCTCGAACACGGTCAGGCTGAACAGCGCCTTCGCGAAGTCGTAGACGGGGTCCCAGAACTGCAGCGTCCCGCGGGGGTCGAGGACGACGAACGGCGGCTCGCCCGCCTGCCGGCGCAACAGCAGGTTGCCCAGGTTGAGATCGCCGTGGACAGGAAAATGCAGCCGGGCCGGCTGGAGTGCGGCGTGCAGCCGGTCGTCGGTGGACAGCCGGTGCAGCAGCCGCGGAAGGGTCACGCAGCGCTGTCCGTTGACCAGGACCGACTCGGCCGAGAACAGGTCCGGGTGGAGACACCGGCGCAGCAGCGGCAGCCGGCGCGACACCCGGTCCAGATGGGTGCACTGGAAGTGGTTCGGTGGTGCCGGCCGGGCATGCACCGCATAGCCGTACTCGGTCAGCGTGCGGAAGATCCGGTCGAGGTCGCGGCGGAAGCCGGTGAGGTCCGGCTCCGCGCGACGAAGCGGCGCGGTGACATCGTCGCCCCGGTAGTAAGGCATCGCGTAGGCCGCCCAGCCCGGGCCGCGCCACTCGCCGACCACGTCGGCGTAGAACGGCGACAGCAGCGGCAAACACTGGTGCACCGCTCTGATCTGGCGCGGCTTGCGGATGAACGAGCCGAGGTCGTGACCATCGACGATTCCGTCCCGGTCGGTCAGCGACTTGACGACCAGGGACTCACCGTTGGCGGTGTGCACCCGCCAGACGTGGGCCGGGCTGCCGCCCGCAGACAGGGGTTCGACCGTCTCGATGCGGAGCGCGACCCGAACGGCGACGGGCAAGGGACCCGCAGCGCCGCTGCCGTCGGAGCCGGCGCGCGTCGCTGCCAACAAGAGGGCCTACCTCCCAAGCTTGTGGCACGTTGGATGGGAGACGACGGTTCGTTCAATGGCGTCGTCTTTCCCATTCGGGTGTCCGCCGAACCACATCCGATGAATCGGGCCATTTTGGACGGTCAGTAATCGCCTATCACACAACGTGTTCAAAGCTTTGCATCTTGATCTGTTTGATACCCCGCGTCCTTGTGGGTAGGCACCCAAGAGTCACCTGCCGGTGACGTCGGCGCGGCGGGGAATGGGCAGGGAAGGTGGCCGGCGTAGGGGAGCAGAGGATGATCGACCAGCGGCTACCTGCGACAAATCGTGGACAGACGGGCGCCGCCGAGCCGCTCGCCGTCGTCGGCATGGCCTGCCGGTTACCCGGGGCCGCGGACGAGCGACAGTTCTGGCAGAACCTCGCTGGCGGCGTGGATTCGACCCGCTGGTTCAGCCGGGACGAACAGGCCGCGCTCGGGGTCCCGGAGGAGGAACTCGACGACCCCGACTTCGTGCCGGCGGCCCTGGTGCTGGACGACGCCGAGCTGTTCGATCGAGCCCTGTTCGGGATGACCGAACGGGAGTCCGAACTCACCGACCCCAACCACCGGCTGTTCCTGGAGCTGTCGTACACCGGGCTCGAGGACGCCGGTCACGACCCGTGGCGGTATCCCGGGCGGATCGGGGTGTACACCGGCACCGGCCACGAGGACTACAAGTTCAACCACGTGTTGAAGAACGCGGAGGTGCTGTCCCGAGCCGGCCAGCTCACCGTCACCGGATCCGATCCCGACTACGTTGCCACGCTGGCCTCCTACCGGCTCGACCTGCGCGGCCCCAGCCTGACCCTGCACACAGCCTGCTCCACGTCGCTGGTCGCGCTGCACCTCGCCTGCAGCGCGCTTCGGGCCGGCGACTGCGACGTCGCGCTGGCCGGAGGCGTGCACGTCATGTTGCCACTGGGCCGGGGCTACCGGTACATCGAGGGCGGCATCCTGTCTCCGGACGGCGTCTGCCGACCGTTCGACGCGAAGGCGGCCGGCACGGTCTGGGCCTCCGGGGGCGGACTGGTCGTGCTCAAGCGGCTGTCCGACGCGCTGGCTGACCGGGACCACATCCGCGCGGTGGTCCGCGGCAGCGCCCTCACGAACGACGGCAGCAAGCCGACGTTCTCCGGGCCGAGCGTGGCGGGTCAGGCCGAGACGATCACCCGGGCGCTGGCGGTCGGCGGAGTGGACCCCCGCACGGTCAGCTATGTCGAGGCGCACGCCACCGGCACGACGGTCGGCGACCCGATCGAGGTCGCCGCGCTGACCCAGGCGTTCCGGGCTAGCTCGACCGACCGGAACTGGTGCGGGCTCGGCTCGGTGAAGTCCAACGTCGGCCACCTGTCCCAGGCGGCCGGGATAGTCAGCGTGATCAAGACCGTGCTCGCGCTGGAACACAGGCAGATCCCGCCGACTCTGCACGTCGAGCAGCCGAACCCGGCGATCGACCTCGAGTCCAGCCCCTTCTACCTCAACACGGCACTGTCCGGATGGGACTGCAACGGCACACCTCGCCGGGCCGGGGTCAGCTCGTTCGGCGTCGGCGGCACGAACGCGCACGCGGTGCTGGAGCAGGCACCGTCGGGCGACCGCGCCCGGTCCGGCGGTGATCGGCACGAGGCTGATCGGCCCGAGGCTGATCGGCCCGAGGCTGATCGGCCCGAGGCTGATCGGCCCGAGGCTGATCGGCCCGAGGCCAAGCCGCACCTGCTGCGGATCTCGGCGAGTACCGGGACCGCGCTGGCGGCGATGACGGAGCGGCTGGCCGGACATCTGACCGAGCATCCGGAGCTGGACCTGGCCGATGTGGCACACACCCTCGCGGTCGGGCGCCCTGAACACCGGCATCGCGGGGTGGTGGTCGCCCGGAACACCGCAGACGCCGCCGCCGGGCTGGTCGACCGCGGCAGGCTGCATCCGGCGGCGGTCGGTCGCTCCACGCCGGAGGTGGCGTTCCTGCTGTCCGGCCAGGGCGCGCAGTACGCCGGGATGGGCGCACAGCTCTACCAGGCGGAGCCGGCGTTCCGGGACGCGGTCGACACCTGCGCCGGCATCCTGGTCGGCGAACTGCCGGTCGACCCGCGCGAGGTCATGTTCGCCGGCGGGGAAGCGCGCGAGGACGCCGACCGCCGGCTGCGGGAGACCCGCCTCACCCAGCCGGCGCTGTTCACCATCGAGTACGCGCTGGTCGAGCTGTGGCGATCGTGGGGAGTGCAACCGGCGGCGATGATCGGCCACTCGATCGGCGAGTACGTGGCGGCGACCGTCGCCGGGGTGTTCTCGCTGCGGGACGCGCTGGGCCTGGTTGCCCTCCGCGGACGCCTGATGCAAGGGATGCCGCCCGGCTCGATGCTGGCCGTGCAACTCGACGAGGACTCGATGGCCGAGCTGCTGCCCGCCGATCTGGCGATCGCCACGGTCAACGCGCCGGGCAGTTGCGTGGTCGCCGGACCGACGGACGCGGTGCGACAATTCGCGGCCCGACTCGGCGAGTCCGACGTGGGCAGCACGTTGCTGCGCACCTCGCATGCCTTCCATTCGCCGATGATGGAGCCGATCCTGGACGAGTTCGCCGCGGCGGTCGGCCGGGTCGAGCGGCGGGAGCCGCAGCACCGGTTCCTGTCCAACCTCACCGGCGACTGGATGACCGCCGAGGACGCCACCGATCCGTCGTACTGGTCGAGGCACCTGCGGCACCCGGTCAGGTTCGGCAACTGCGTCGCCCGGCTGCTGGAAGGGGGCAGCTGGGCCATGGTCGAGGTGGGTCCGGGTCGGCAGCTGGCCGCCCTGGCTCGTGCCCAGACGCCGCCGGGCGGCCTGCCGCCGCTATCCAGTCTGCCGGGGCCGAAGGACCCGCAGGGCGACCTGGACGTGCTCGCCGACACGCTCGGACGTCTGTGGACGGCGGGGGTCGAGGTACCGGCGGAGATGCCGGCGCACGAGGGGCGGCGGGTCCGGCTGCCCACCTATCCGTACGAGCGCGAGCGGTACTGGATCGAGCCGGACCTGCCCGAGGCGTCCCCCGTGGTCGGGCGGCGCGGGCCGCGCGGTGTCGACGACTGGTTCACCGTGCCGACCTGGCGGCATGTGGTACCGGCCCCGGATCCGGTGCCGTTCGCCCGGTGCCTTGCGTTCGCCGCGGCCGGGGACGGGCAGCTCGCCGGCCAGGTGGTGGCCGGGCTGCGAGCCGCCGGGGTCGACGTGGTCGAGGTGGTCCCGGGCGACGGGTACGGTCAGGATGAGGCCGGGCGGTACACGATCCGGCCGAGCGAGCGCACCGACTACGAGAAGCTGGTCGCCGACCTCGTCGTCGGCGGCGGGGTGCCCGGTCGGGTGGTGCATGCCTGGACGCTGGGCGGCGAGCCGGCCGGCGTCGAGATCGGCGCCGCCTGGACGGCCCAGGATCTCGGCTTTTTCAGCCTGCTGAACCTCTGCCAGGCGCTGGCCGGGATGCAGCTCGCCGAACCCGTGCACCTCGACGTCCTTACCGGCGGCACCCAGGACGTCACCGGCACCGACCTGCTGCGGCCGGAACACGCGACGGTCGCCGGCGTGGCGAAGGTCGTGCCGCTGGAGATCTCTGGTCTGACCGTCCGGCACGTTGACTTCGATCCCGACCTCGATCCCGACCTCGACCGGGCCGGATCCCGGCGGGCGACCGGCGCTGCGGTTGCCGAGCTGCTGCGCGCACCGGACGACCCGGCCGTGGTGCTCCGCCACGGCCGGCGCTGGCTGCCGGACTACCAACCCGTGCCGGTACCCGCGCCGGAGGATCCGGCCGCGGGGCTTCGACAGTGCGGGACGTACCTGGTCACCGGCGGGCTAGGCGGCATCGGCCGCACTCTCGCCCACGACCTCGCGCGACGGGTGCAGGCCCGGCTCGTCCTCGTCGGCCGGACGGAGCTGCCGCCGCGCTCCGAATGGGACGCGCCGCCGGCCGGTACCGACAGCCGCGTCCGCCAGGCGATCGCGGAGATCAGGCGGATGGAAAGGGCGGGTGCCGAGGTGCTGGCCGTCGCCGCCGACGTGTCCAACGTGGACGACCTGCGCCGGGTGCGGGAGCTGGCGCTGGGCCGGTTCGGCCGGCTGGACGGCATCCTGCACGCTGCCGGCATGCCCGGCGGCGGCATGGTCGAGGTGCGGGAGCGGGCCGCGGCCGAGCAGGTGCTGGCCCCGAAACTGGCCGGCACGCTGGCGCTGCACACCGTGTTCGGCGACCTCGACCTCGACTTCGTCGCGCTGTTCTCGTCGGTGACCGGGGTTGCCGGCGGCTTCGGCCAGGTCGACTACTGCGCCGCGAATGCCTTCCTGGACGCCTTCGCGCGTAGCCCGGCGGGCTTCCGGAGCCGGACCCTGTCGATCGACTGGGGTGCCTGGCTCGAGGTGGGCATGGCTGCCGAGGCCGGGCAGGTCGCCGCGGCCGGCGACCCGGTGGACCACCCGATCCTGGATTCCCGGCAGACCGGAGGGGACGGGCGCTACTGGTGCGGCGGCACGCTGGCCACGGACACTTGCTGGCTGCTCGACCAGCACCGGGTCGGCGGCGTTCCGGTGCTGCCCGGCACCGCGCAGCTCGACCTCGCCGGCTCCGCCTTGCGGGCCGCGGAACCGGACGGCGGCGGTGCGGCCATCGAGCTGCGGGACGTCACGCTCGACCAGCCGCTGGCCGTGCCGGACGGCGACACCACCGAGATCCGGGTGCTGGTGACCTCCGGCGACGACGGCACCGCCCAGTTCCAGGTGGTGAGCAGGGCCGGCGACACGGACCGGGTACACGCCCGGGGCAGCGCCGGCTGGGTCGACCCTGCATCGACGACCGTGCGGGACCTCGCCGCGATTCGGGACCGCTGCCGGCCGGCAGAGCCGCTCGAGCCGGAGCCCGCCGGCGACACCGCGGCGCTGGTCTCCGTTGGTCCACAGTGGCCGGTCCCGGTCCAGGCGTACGTCGGAGAGCGGGAGCAGCTCGCCTTGCTGGAGGCCGGGCCGTTAGCTGCCGAGCTGGATCGGTACTGGGTGCACCCCGCCCTGCTGGACCGGGCCATCGCGTTCCCGCGACTGCCCGGGGCCGCCGACGGCGCCGGCTACCTGCCGCTCGGATACGGCCGGCTGCTGGTCCGCGACCGGCTGCCGGCCCGGCTGTGGAGCCACGTGCGTTACACCGGTTCGACCAGCGACGAGGTGATCGCCGCAGACGTGTCGCTGCTGGACGACGACGGCCACGAGGTGGTCAGCGTCGAGGAGTTCCTGCTCCGCCGGGTCGATCCAGCCGCGGTGAGCGGCACCGTCCGGGCGGCCGACGCCAGGTCCACTGCTGACGGTGACACCGGTGCGGCGGACGCGGGTGGCGAAGCCGGCATCCGACCGCGGGACGGAGCCGACGCGTTCCACCGCCTGCTCGCCAACGACCTGGGGCCGCAGGTCGTGGTCGGCCCGATGTCACTGGAGCAGCTGCTGGCCGAGAACGACCGGCGCGGGGCCGGCGCGGTCGAGCAGGACGCAGGCGCGGTGGACGCCGACGTCGACGCCGAGGACCCGACCGGCCAGGACCGGTTCGTCGAGGGGGAGTACGTCGCGCCGCGGACCGAGCTGGAGGCCACTCTCTCGCGCATCTGGGGCGACGTCCTGAGCGTCGGCGAGGTCGGGGTCGACGACGACCTGTACGAGCTGGGCGGCAACTCCCTGATCGCCGTGCAGCTCCTCGCAGCGGTGCGGAAGGCGGTGAATGTCAGGTTGCCGATGCGTGCGCTGTTCGAAGCGCCGACGGTCGCCGGGATGGCCAGGAAGGTCGAGGAGCTGCGCGGTACGGCCGGCGCGGACGAGTCGATTCCCCGGCTGGCCCGGGGATGACCGGCCGAGACCGGTCGCAGCTCGCGACAGCGGGAGCCCGCCGCGAGCGGGCCGGCGGCAGGCCCGCCGGCGGCGGGCGTCGGCGGGCCAGCGGAGCAGGCAGCACGGTGGCCGAGCGGATCCGCGCCATCGCGGCCGGGCGTGCCGACGCTCCCGCAGTCATCGGGCTGGACGAGCACGGGGCCGAGCAGCTGCTGTCCTGGTGCACGCTCGCGGACCGCTCCAGGCGCGTCGCGATCGAGTTGCGAGAGCGGGCAGGTCCGGACGGGCCGCCGCCGGTGGTCGCCGTTCCCGCTCCGACCACCCCGGACACCGTGGTCCGGCTGGCCGGGGCGCTGGCCGCCGAGCTCCCGGTGCTGCCGCTCGACCCGCGGGCGCCGGAGGCCGAGCGCGAGCAACTGCTGGGGTTCGTAGCCAGCGCGTACGGGCGGGTTCTGCTGCTCGACGGCGATACGGTCACCCCGGTCGGCGAGCCCGCGCCGGCCGACCCCGCCCGCCCAGCCCTGGGATACCTGCTCGCGACCGGCGGGACCTCCGGCATGACGAAGGTCGTGGCGGTGCCCGGGCCGGTGCGCTACGACCCGGCGCTGATCCCGTCGCCGCTGCTGGTCAAGGCCGGTTGGCGGTCCGGACAGCGGCAGCTGGTCGCCGGTCCGCTGCACCACACCGCACCGTTCACGCACTGGCTGAACGGGATGCTGGACGAGCACACGGTCGTCCTGCTGCCGATCTTCGCCGCCGACCTGCTGCTGGAGTCGATCCGCCGGTACGCGATCGACTGGCTCCAGGTGACACCGGCGCACCTGCGGAGCATCCTCCAGCTCGCCGAGCCCGACTCGGCGGACCTGGGCGGCCTGCAGGCGCTCCTGCACACCGCGGCGGCCTGCGACTTCGCGACCAAGAAGGCGTGGCTGGAGCTCGCCGGCCCGGAGCGGGTCTTCGAGACCTACGGCTCCACCGAGGAGATCGGTGTCACCCTGGTCCGCGGCGACGAGTGGCTGGCCCGGCCCGGGACTGTCGGGAAGGGATTCCTCACCCAGATACGCATCCTGGACGAGGCCGGCAGGCGGCTGCCCCCGGGCGACGTGGGCACCGTCTACATGCGTAGCCCGCGGCCGGCCGGTCGGACGTCGTACCTCGGCGACCTGCGGATGGACTCGACGCCGGACGGCTTCGCCACCGTGGGCGATCACGGGTGGCTGGACGAGCACGGCTACCTCTTCCTGGCGCCGCGCCGGACCGACCTGATCAACGTCGGCGGTGAGAACGTCTACCCGGCCGAGGTCGAGGCGGCCATCCTCGAGCATCCCGCTGTCCTCGACACGGTGGTGGTCGGCGCACCCGATCCGGTGCTCGGATCTGTCGTGCACGCCCGGGTGGTGCCCCGGGCGTCCGCCCGGCTGAGCCGGACCGACCTGATCCGGCACTGCGTGACCCGCCTGTCGCCGTACAAGGTGCCTCGCGACGTGAGCTTCGTGTCGACGGTGCCGCGGTCGGCCGCCGGGAAGCTCGAACGGTGGCGGATGCGCGATTCGGGAGGGGTGTAGCAGGTGACGGCGCGGGACGAGCTGGGCGGGATCGAGCAGGTGCTGTCGGCGCATCCGGATGTCCGCGAGGTCGCCGGGCTCACGCTCGACGGCGACACGTCGACCGACGTCGCGGCCGCCGTCGTGCCGGTCGAGTTCGCCAGCGGTCCGGAGATCCGGGACTACGCCTGGCAGCAGCTCGGAGACGACCGCAGCCCGGACATCGTGGCGTTGCTGCCGGAGTTGCCCAAGGACGAGCAGGGCATGGTCGACCTGCTCGAGCTGCGCCGGATCCTGGCCGAGGACGATCCGCCGACCTCCCGGTACGTCCCGCCGCAGACCGAACTGGAACAGGCCATCGCGGAGATCTTCGGTGCGGTCCTCGACCTGGCCAGGGTCGGGCTCGACGACGATCTCCTGGAGCTCGGCGGCGACTCGCTGCGGGCCGTCGAGGTGGCCAACCTGCTCGAGGAGCGTACCGGCATGCAAGTGTCGCTGGAGGAGCTGTTCGAGGCGGGGACCGTCCGCAGGCTGGCGGCCGCGCGATGAGCCAGCTCGCCGGTCTGGACAGCGGCCAGCGGCCGGGAGGCGCCGGCGCGACGCTGTTCGACGCGCTCAGCACGGGCCACGCACCGACCTCGCCGGCGCTGGTGTCGTCGGACGGGACCGTGGTCGACTACGCCGGGCTGCGCACCATCACCGATGAATGGTGCCGGGCGCTCGCCGCGAACCGGAAGTCGCTGGTGATCTGCCTGGCTGGGCGGAACCTTGCGACCGTGGCCTGCTACCTCGCCGTGCTGCGCCTCGACCACGCGGTGGCCATGCTGGACGCCGGGATGCCGGCCGCCGCCAGGGACCGGTTCCTGGCCGCGTACCGGCCGGACTTCGTGGCCTGGTGCGGCGAGGACGGCGCCGCGGCCCCCGGTCCGCCGCCCGGCTACGGCCACCATGCCGATCCCGGCACCGCGACCGTCTGGGCCCGCACCGCCGATCCCGGCGGTGACCTGCATCCCGACCTTGCCCTCGTGCTCTCCACCTCTGGCAGCACCGGCAACCCCAAGGCGGTGCGGCTGTCCTACCGCAACATCGAGAGCAACTCCCGGGCGATCGCCGCATCGCTGGGCGTCGTCGACACCGATCGGGCGGTCACGGCGCTGCCGCTGCACTTCGGGTACGGGCTGTCGGTGGTCAGCAGCCACCTCATCGCCGGCGCCAGCGTGCTCGTCTGCGCCGAGCGACCGACCGGTCGGGCTTTCTGGCGGCGGTTCGCCGCAGCCGGCGGCACCAACTTCCCCGGCGTGGCCCCCACCTACGAGATCCTGGCCAGAATGGCGTCCGGAGTGGACAGTGTGCCCACGCTGCGCACCATGACGTGTTCCGGCAGCCGGCTGCGGGACGAGCTGGTGCTGAGCTACGCCGAGCGGCTGCGGCGGCGTGGTGGCCGGCTCTTCATGATGTACGGGCAGACCGAGTCCACGTCTCGCATCAGCTGCCTGGACCCGGACTGCCTGCCCGAGCGGGTGGGCTCCGTCGGCACCGCTATCCCGGGCGGCCGGATCACCATCGCCGACCGCGCCGGACTGCCCCGGGGCAGCGATGGCGAGATCGTCTACACCGGACCCAACGTGATGCTGGGCTACGCGCGGACCCGCCTCGATCTGGGCCTCGGCGACATGACCGGCGGCGTGCTGCACACGGGCGACCTCGGCTGCCTGGACTCCGGCTTCCTTTACCTCACCGGCCGGCGCAAGCGGATCGCCAAGGTGCTCGGCCTGCGGCTCAGCCTGGACGACATCGAGCGGCTGTTCGAGCCGGACGGGACGGTCGCCGCGGTCGACGCCGGCGACCGTGGCGTGCTGCTGTTCACCGAGCAGCCACCGGCGCACCTCGACGCGGCCCGGCCCCGGGTCGCGGCGGACCTCGGCATCCCGGCGTCGCTGCTCACCATCCGCCGGGTCGACCCGCTCCCCCGGACCAGCAACGGGAAGGTCGACTACCTGAGCCTGTCGGAGCGCCAGCGGAATGTCTGACTCGGTCTCCCCTCCTGCCTCGGCGGTGCTCCTGCACGAGGCCTCGTACGCGCAGCGCCAGCTGTGGTTCCTGGAGCAGCTCGACCCGGGCCAGCCGGCATACAACATCAACGTCGCGATGCCGCTGCCGCCTGGCACCGACCCGGGCCTGCTCCGTCGGAGCCTCGGGGAAGTGGTCGGCCGGCACGAGAGCCTGCGGACCGTCTTCGCCGAACGGGACGGCGCGCCCATGCAGGTCGTGCTGCGCTCGGCCGAGGTCGACCTGTCCGTGACCGACCTGCGTGGCCGGCCCGCCGACGACCAGGCGGCGCAGACCCGACGCTGGCGCCAGCAGGAGGCCGGGCGGCCGTTCGACCTCGCCGTCGGGCCGCTGCTGCGGGCACGGCTGCTCCGCGGCGACGCCGCCGACGAGCTGATCCTCGTCGTCCACCACCTGGTCGCCGACGCCTGGTCGTGTCTGGTGGTGATCGAGGATCTGCAGGAGGCATACGCAGCCCTGGCCGCCGGCCGGGCGCCCGCGCTGGAGCCTCTGCGGGTCCAGTACGCCGACTACACCGCCTGGCAGCGGCGGCAGGTCGACGGACCCGACGGCGCCGAGACGCTGGCGTACTGGCGCGAGCACCTCGCCGGCCTGCCGACCCTCGACCTGCCGACCGACCGGCCCCGGCCGCCGGCGACCGGGGCCGCCGGCGGCAGCTGCGAGGTGGCGATAGCCACCGACATGGCGAGGGCGCTGGAAGACCTCGGCCGCCGGCACCGGGCGACGCTGTTCATGACCCTCCTGGCGGCGTACGCGGTGCTGCTGCACCGGTCCTCCGGCCAGCCGGAGGTGGTCATCGGCTCGCCTGTCGCCGGCCGGGACGGCCCGGAGCTGGAGCGGGTCGTCGGGCTGTTCGTCAACCGGCTGGTGTTGCGGGTGGACGCCGGCGGCAACCCGACGTTCCGCGAGTTGCTGCACCGGGTGCGGCAGGTCTGCCTGGACGCCTTCGCCCACCAGGGCGCCCCGTTCGAGCGGCTGGTGGAGGAACTGGCGCCAAGCCGGGACGCATCCCGCGCGCCGCTGTTCCAGGTCGGGTTCAACCTGCAGCCGCCGGCGCGGGCCGGTCACCCCGGGATCGCCGACCACCCTGGGCAATACCGCAACGGCACCGTCCGGCACGACCTGAACCTCGATGTGACGCCGACCGAGTCCGGGTTGGACTGCCTGCTGGAGTACCGGGCCGACCTGTTCGACCAGGACACCGCCGCCCGCATGGCCGAGCAGCTGGGCCGCATCGTCGCCGCTGTGTCCGCCGACCCGGACGTCCGGATCGGCACGCTCGCGCTGCTCGACCCGGACGAGCGCAACCGCCTGCTGCGCCCGGCCCCGCGGCCGGCCGCCGAGACCGCGCCGGGCGACTGCCTCCCGGACATGGTCGCGGCGCAGGCCGGCCGGACGCCGGACCGGGTCGCCGTCGTCGGCCCGGACGGCGAGCTGACCTTCGCCGAGCTGCGGCAGAAGGCGACCGCACTGGCCCGCTCGCTGGCGGGCCACGGTGTCCGGGTCGGGGACGTGGTCGGTGTCCGGGTGGAGCCGTCGACCGCGCTGGTCGTCGCCGTGCTCGGAGTGCTCACGGTGGGCGCCGCCTACTTGCCGCTGGATCCGGCGGACCCGGTCGACCGCACCGCGCTGTTGCTCGCCGACGCGGGCAGCGGCGTCGTGGTCACCGCCGGGGAGCCGTCGCCGCTGCCGCCGGGGGTGCGCGCGGTCGCGGTGCCCGGCCGGACCGCGGACGTGTCCGATGTAGACGGGCCGGAGCTGCCGGCGGTGGGCCCGGCCGACCTCGCCTACGTCGTCTACACGTCCGGCTCGACCGGCAAGCCGAAGGGCGTCGCCGTCGAGCACCGGCAGCTGACCGCGTACACCCGCGCGATCATCGAACGCGTCGGGTTCGGCCCCGGCGAGACATCGGCGATGATCCAGCCGGTCACGTTCGACTCGTGCCTGACCATGATCGTCCCACCGCTGGTCACCGGCGGCCGGCTGCGGCTGGTGGGCCGGGACACCGCCCGCGATCCGGCGGCCCTCGCCGCGGTCTTCCGGCACGATCCGGTCGATTACCTCAAGGTCACGCCGTCGCACCTGGCGGCGTTGCGGTCCGGCGGCGATCCCGACGCCGTGCTTCCTCGCAGAGCGCTGATCCTGGGCGGGGAGACGGCGCCGGCAGACTGGGTTGCGGAACTGGTCGAGCGTGCCGGCTGCTCCGTCTACAACCACTATGGGCCGACCGAGACGACGGTGGGCGTACTCTGCGGCCGGCTCCACCGCGGCGCGCTGGCCGGCCGCGTGACCGCGCCGCTGGGCCAGCCACTGGCCGGGACGGCGATCTACCTGCTCGACGAGCACCGAGAGCCGGTGCCGGCCGGGGTTCGCGGCGAGATCCACGTCGGCGGCGACACCGTGGCCCGGGGGTATGTCGGGGACGCGGAGCTGACCGCCGCGAGGTTCCTGCCGGACCCGTTCTCGACCGAGCCGGACGCCAGGATGTACCCCACCGGCGACCTGGCGCGGCGCCACGCCGACGGCCGGATCGAGTACCTCGGCCGGAGGGACGACCAGGTCAAGATCCGCGGCATGCGGATCGAGCCCGCCGAGGTGGAGGCCGCGCTGGCCGAGCATCCCGACGTCCGTAGCGTCGCTGCGGTGCTCGCGAACGGGCCGGCCGGTCCCGCCCTGGCCGCGTACGTGGTGCCGCGGGCCGGTGCCCAAGTCGACCCGGACCGGCTGCGGGCGCACGCTCGCCAGCTGCTTCCGGCGCAGATGGTGCCGGCGACCGTGGTGGCGTTGGACGCGCTGCCGCTGACCGCGCACGGCAAGGTCGACCGCAAGGCGCTGGTGGTGCCGGACCTGGACGCCGCGGCGGCCGTCGGCGACGTGGCGGCAACGCCCCGGACACCCGCGGAGCGGACCCTCGCCGCGGTCTGGCGCGACGTGCTCGGTGTCCCGCGGGTGTCCGTCGTGGACAACTTCTTCGACCTCGGCGGCGACTCGATCCTCAGCATCCGGGTGGTGGCCCGGGCCCGGACGGCTGGCCTCGCGCTCACCCCCGGGCAGCTGTTCCGGCACCAGACGCTCGCCGAGCTGGCCGCGGCCGCGGCGCCGGTGCCCGGCGCGTCCCACCTGGACGCTGCACCCGGTTCGGTGCCGCTGACCCCCGCCCAGGCTGCGTTCCTGGCTTCCCGGCCGGCCGGTGACGCCGAGGTCGGCAGGTTCCACCAGGGACTCGTGACCGGCCTGTCGGCGGACCTGGACGTCGAGACGCTGCAGCGCGCGCTGGACGCGCTGGTGCGCCGCCACGACGCGCTGCGGCTACGGCTGCACCGCGACCCGGGCGGGTGGCGGCAGCAACTGTCGGCGGAGGCGGTGCCGGTGCCCCTGTCGGTCGAGCACGTCGAGCCGACCGGGACCGCGACCGGCGACGATGCCGAGCTGGACCGGCACGCTGCCAGGATGGAGTCCACTCTGGACCCCGCCGCCGGGCGGCTGCTGGTCGCGACCGTGCTGGACGGCCCCGCCGGCGACCGGACACTGCTGCTGCTGGCGCACCACTTCGCAGTCGACGCTGTGTCCTGGCGGATCCTGCTGGAAGACCTCGACACCGCCTACCGGCAGATCGCTATGGGGCTGTCAGCGGCTGATGTGGATCTGCCGTCGGCCGGGGCGAGCTTCGCCGGCTGGGCGCGGCTGCTCGCCGCCGAGGCGGCGTCGCCGGCCACCGCGGCCGAGGCGCCCTACTGGCTGGATCCGGCCCGGGCCAGGGCCCGGTCGCTGGTCGAGCGGTTGGGCGCGGCCGGCACCGGCGGAGCCGGTGGAACCGCCGGCTCGACGGACGTGCTGTGGGTGTCGGCGGATCCGGACACCTCGGCGGCGCTGCTGGAGGAGGTGCCCGCTGCGCACGGCACCCGGTTGCCAGAGATGCTGCTCGCGGCGGTGGCGCTGGCCGTGGCGAGTGGCCGGTCCGAAACGGCCGGCGCCGCCCCGTTGCTGGTCGACCTGGAGGGGCACGGCCGGGTCGAGCTGGCCGAGGGCGTGGATCCGTCCCGGACCGTCGGCTGGTTCAGCGCCGGCTACCCCGCGGTCCTCGACGTCGACCCGGTCGTCGATCCGCACCGCGCGCTGGTGGGGGTCAAGGAGCAGCTCCGCGCGGTTCCCCGGGACGGCATCGGGTACGGCCTGCTGCGCCACGCCGGCACTGACCCGGACACGGCTGCCCGGCTCGCCGCGCTTCCGGCGGCGGACCTCGGCGTCACCTACCTCGGCCGGTTGGACGCACTGCTCGATCAGGGGCTGACCGGCGGCCTGCTCGGGGACCGGCCGCCCCGGCTGCGCTGGCGGTCCGCGAGGCGGCACGCACTCGACCTGGACGCGG
Source organism: uncultured Actinomycetota bacterium (assembly GCA_963803135.1). Lineage (GTDB taxonomy): Bacteria > Actinomycetota > Actinomycetes > Mycobacteriales > CADCTP01 > CADCTP01. The sequence goes on from CAWDLH010000007.1 coordinate 296,338, forward strand.
CTGTCGACGGTGGCCAGCTGCGTCTCAGTTGGACGTTCGACCCGTCCCGGCTGGACCGCGACACCGTCGCCGACCTCGCCGACCGGACGCTGAGCGGGCTGTACGACATCGTCCTGCACGCAAGGAGCCGCTCCGGTCCCGCGTACACGCCCGCTGACTTCCCGCTGGCCGAGCTGGATCAGTCCGAGCTGGACGCCGTCACGAATGCGCTCGGGATGGACGCCGGGTGACGACTGCCTTCCGAGGTCGGATCGAGGACATCTACCCGTTGTCCCCGGTGCAGCAGGCGATGCTGTTCGAGACTCTGGCAGATCGCGGCAGCGGGGTGTACATCCAGCAGTTCCTCTACCGGCTGACCGGCGAGCTCGACCCGGTTGCGTTCCGCCGGGCCTGGGAGACAGTGGTCGACCGCCATGCGGCGCTGCGCACCGCGTTCGTGTGGGAAGGCCAGCGCCGGCCGGTGCAGGCGGTGCTGGCGCGGGCGGACCTGCCCTGGACCGAGGCGGACCTGCGCGGGCTGGACCCCAACCGGCAGCTGGCCCGCGCCCGTGACCACCTCGCGGAGGTCGCCCGGTCGGGCTTCGTCCTCACCCGAGCGCCGCTGCTGCGGCTGGCGCTGTGGCGCACCGGTGTGGAGGAGCACCTGTTCGCCGTGAGCAACCACCACCTGGTGCTGGACGGGTGGAGCCGGCTGTCCACGTTCACCGAGGCGATGACCCACTACCGCGCCGAGCTGGCCGGTCGCCCGGCGCGGCTTCCGCCGGCACCCGGCTACCGGGAGTTCGTCGCGTTGCTCGAGCGTCGCGACGACACCGAGGCCGACCGGTTCTGGCGGCGCTACCTGGCCGGCGTCACGGCCGCCACCGCGCTGCCCGGCCGGGTGGACCGGCCGGCCCCCGACAGCTCCACCAGCCAGCCCGGCCGGCACTTCGTGAGCCTGGCGGCCGACCTGACCGCCAGCCTGCTGGCGGCGGTTCGGCAGCACCGGCTGACTCTGCACACCGTCGTCCAGGCGGCCTGGGCGCTGGCAGTGACGGGTGGCGAGCCGGGCGACGTCGTCACCGGGATGACCGTGTCCGGCCGGCCGGCCGAGCTGCCCGGGGTGGAGTCGATCGTGGGGCCGTTCGTCGGCACGCTGCCCGCGCGGGTGCGGGTCCCGGCCGCCGGTGCGGCGGGCGGCTGGCTCGCGGCGCTGCACAACAAGCTGCTCGAGGGCCGACGGTACGAGCACGTCCCGCTCGGTCGGGTGCAGGCGTGCACCGAACTGCCGCGCGGCAGGCCGATGTTCGACTGCACGGTGGACGTGCAGCAGTTCTACACCGCCCAGTCGCTGGCCGAGGCGGCTGGGCCGCTGTCGGTGGAGGTGGTCGACGGGCTGGAGCGGATGACGGTGCCGCTGGTCGTGGCGGCCCGGGTGGAGAGTGGCGAGCTTGCCGTGCGGCTGGACCACGACCCGGACCGGATGCCGGCGGCCGCCGTCGCGGCGCTCGGCGGACGGCTGTCCGCGGTCCTCGCTGCGCTCGCCGCCGACCTGGACTGTCCGATCGAGACGCTGGCGGCGGCGGCAGCCGTGCCGGTCCCGGCCGGCGCACCCGACGCCACGTCGTCCGACGTGGATGATGCCGACCTGCTGGCCCGGCTGCGAAGGGCTCCGGCGCACCGCCGGGCAGCATTCCTGGCCAGCCTGCGGGCGGAGGTCGACCGGGCCGGCGACGCGCCGGAGCCGACCGAGTCGGAGCACTCCCGGTGGCTGCGCGGCCTGCGCGGACCGCGACAACGGGCGACCACGCCGCCGGACCCGGAGGAGCGCGCCCGGTTGCTTTCCTGGGCGGTCGCGCCGCGGGCGCCGATACCGCCGCTGACCGTCAGCGAGCTGGTGGAACGCCAGGTCGACCGGCGGCCGGATGCGGTGGCGGTGCGCGCCGCCGGCGTGGACGTCCGCTACCGGGAGTTGGAAGTGCGGGCCAACCGGCTCGCTCGCCATCTGCGGAGGCGGGGGGTCGGGCCGGAGCGGCTGGTGGGGATATGCCTGCCGCGCCGGGTGGACATGGTGGTCGCCGTACTCGCCGTGCTCAAGGCCGGCGGCGGCTACCTGCCGCTGGACCCGCGGCACCCGCCGGCGCGGATCGCCGGCATCCTGTCCGATTCGGGCGCGGCGCTCGTGCTCACCGACCGAGAGCTGGCCAGCCTCGTCGCCGAGGTCGGCGGGACCGCGGTGGTCCTGGATGGCGCCGACCGCGACGAGGTGGCGGCCGAGTCCGCGGTCCGGCCGGAGCCGGCGGCCGACCCGAGGTCCACCGCGTACGTGCTGTACACCTCCGGCAGTACCGGGCGGCCCAAGGGCGTCGTAGTCGAGCACCGTTCGGTGGTGAACTTCGTCGAGCAGATCGGCGTCGCGTACCGGCTCGACGAGGACACCAGGCTGCTCGCGCTGGCGCCACTCACGTTCGACGTGTCCGTGTTCGACCTGTTGGCCGGGCTGGGTCGGGGCGCCACCGTGGTGCTGGCCAGTGACGAGGACCGGCTGTCGACCGACCGGCTGCAACGGCTGCTGGCCCGCGAGCGGGTCACCGTCGCGGAGCTGCCGCCGGCGCTCATGCCGCTGCTCGACCCGGACCGCCTGCCGGACCTGCGCCTGGTATCGGTAGGTGGCGAGGCCCCGGGCGGCGAATTGGTCGAGCGGTGGGCGACGCCGCGGCGGCGGTTCGTCAACGGGTACGGACCCACCGAGGCCACCGTCGCGGTCACCCTCGCCGAGGTCAGCGGCCGGCACACCGCTCCACCGCCGATCGGCCGGCCGATGCCCAACCACCGCGCATACGTGCTGGACGAGGACCTCGAGCTGGTCGGCGTCGGCGTCCCGGGCGAGCTGTACGTGGCCGGCCCCGGACTGGCCCGCGGGTACCTTGGGCAGCCCGGGCTCACCGCCGGGCGGTTCGTGCCGGACCGGTACGACCCGGACGGCGCCGGGCCGGTCGAGCGGATGTACCGCACCGGCGACCGGGTCCGCTGGCTGCCGGACGGGTCGCTGGAGTTCCTCGGCCGGGTCGACCGCCAGCTGAAGATCCGCGGCTTCCGGGTGGAGCCCGGCGAGGTGGAGGCGGCCGCTCGGGCGCATCCGGGCATCGACGCGGCCGTCGTCGACGCGGTCGACGACGGTGGCACCCGGCACCTGGTCGCCTGGGTCGCCGGACCGCGGCCGCCGGACACCGCCGAGCTGCGCGAGCTGCTCGCCGGCAGGCTGCCGCCGTACATGGTGCCGGACCGGGCAGTGCGGCTGGACCGGCTGCCGCTGTCGTCGAGCGGCAAGGTCGACCGGCAGGCGCTGCCGCGACCGGACTTCAGCCGGTCGCCGCTGGCCGGCGGCACGCCCGCCCGCACCTCGGCCGAGGAGCGCATCGTGACCGAGATCCTCGGTCCGCTGCTCGGCGTGCCGGATGTCGGTGTCGAGGACGACTTCTTCGCTCTCGGCGGCAACTCGCTACAGGCGACCCAGGTGACGTCGCGAGTACGGGACGCGTTCGGCGTGGAGGTCGACCTGGTCGACTTCTTCCGGCGGCCGACCGCGGCGCATCTCGCCGAGCTGGTCGACGCGGCGAGGGACCGCCACTCCGCCGGCCGGGACGACCTGCTCGGCGCGCTGGACGCGCTCGGCGTCCGGGACGACGGCGTCCGGGACGACGGCGTCCGGGACGACACGACCCCCCGCGCGGGGGACGGCTTGCTGCCGCTGTCGCTTCCGCAGGAGCGGGTGTGGATGCTGCACCACCGGGAGCCGGAGAACCCGGTGCTCAACGCGCCGCTGGCGCTACGGGTCCGCGGCCGCTTCGACCCCGAGGCGTGCTGGCGGGCCTTCGTCGCGCTGGTCGGACGCCACGATGGCCTGCGCACCCGGTTCGTCGAGCGGGACGGCGCGCCGTGGCAGCGGGTGGCGGCCGACCCGGAGGTGCCGTACCGGTTCGTCGACCTGGGCCGGCTCGACCCGGCGAGCCGCGAGCAGACCGCGCGCCGCCTGGTCGGCGAGCAGTGGGCCGCGCCGTTCCAGTTGGAGGGTGGGCCGCTGGTCCGCCTCCAGGTGCTGCGCCTCGCCGCCGACCACCACGTGGTCCAGTTCGTCGCCCACCACATCGTCACCGATGCCTGGTCGCAGGGGAACGTGCTGCTGCCGGAGTTGACCGAGCTGTACGCCGCCGAGCTGGCCGGCCGCCGGGCCGAACTGCCGCCACCCGAATCGCGCTACCCCGAGCTGGTGCGCGCCCAGCGGGACTGGCTTGCCGGCCCGGATGCCGAGGCCGACCTGGCCTGGTGGCGGGACCGGCTGGCCGGAGCGCCGACCGAGCTTCGATTGCCCTACCTGCAGCCACGCCCGGCCGCGCCGGACTTCACTCCGGGCTACCACAACATCCGGCTGCCCGCCGCCGTCGGCGCCGCCGTGCCGCAGGTCGCCCGCCGGCACGGGGCCACCGTCTACATGACACTGCTGGCCGGCTTCGGCGCACTGGTCGGCGCGATGACCGGCGCCGAGGACGTCCTGCTGGTGACCCCGATCGCGGGCCGCACCCGCAGCGAGTGGGAGAACGTCGTCGGCTTCTTCGTCAACCGGATCGTCCTGCGGGTGAACCTCGCCGGCGATCCGAGCTTCGCCGAGCTGGTCGGCCGCGTCCGGGCGGCCACTGCCGAGTCCTATGCCCACCAGCACGTGCCGTTCGACCTGCTCGTGGAGCGGCTCGGTGCCGATGGGCCGGCGCTGCGCCTGATCTTCTCGCTGCAGAACGCCCCGATCCGCGGCGGCGGGCTGGCCGGCGCGTCCGGGATGGAACCGATGCCGGACGACTCCGGGCGCGACTTCAACCCGATCCTCGAGTTCTACAGCCCGCTGACCGGCAAGTTCGACCTCGGGATGGTGCTGCGCGAGCGGCCCGGCGGGGTCATCGCCGGCGGTCTGGAGTACAACGCGACCCTGCTCGACCCGGGGACCATCGCGACGCTGGACCGGACGTTCGCGACGCTGCTCGCGAGCGTACTGTCCGATCCGGACAGTCCACTGAGCGCGCTCGGCTGGGGCACCGGCAGCCGGCGGGACGGGCTGGAGGGGCAGTGAGCGAGCTGTTGTCCGAGGTGGGTGCCGCCCTGTCCGGTCCGGACGGGACGGCGGCGCTGGCAGCGCTGCGGGCGGTGCAACCGGGGGACGCCGATCCGCGGCCGGTGTACCGGCTGCTGGGCGAGCGCCGGCTGCTGGCCCCACACTGGCCGGCCCGGTACGGCGGGCGGGACGGGCGCCAGCGGGACGTCGCGACAGTGGTGGAGGCGCTGGTGCGGGCCGGCGTCCCGGACGCCCTCTACCTGCTCTCGGTGCAGATCGTCGGGACGTTCCTGCTGCATGCCGGCAGCGACGCCCAACGGGACCGGCTGCTGCCCTCGCTGGCCGCCGGGAGGCGCTTCGCGACCGTGCTGTACTCCGAGCCGGAGGCCGGGTCCGACCTCGCGGCGCTGCGCACGGAGGCCGTGTCCACTCCGCACGGCGGCTGGCTGCTGTCCGGGCGCAAGGTGTACAGCGTCCGCGTGGACTGCGCGGACGACGCGCTGGTCCTCGCCCGCACCGACCCAGCGGCGCCCCGCTACCGCGGTCTCACCCTGTTTCTCGTGCCGCTGGACGCTGCCGGTGTGGAGATCGGCACGCTGCCCGGCATCGCTGACGAACCGTTCGCGGACGTTCTGCTCGACGCCGTCCAGGTCGGACCGGAAGCAGTCGTCGGCCCGGTCGGCGAGGCCTGGCCACTGCTCACCGACGCGCTGGCGATCGAGCGGACCGGCGTCGAGTACACCGCGCGGGCCGCGTACTGGCTGGACCGGGCGATCGAGCGGCTGGCCGCCCGTGGGAACGCCGGGAATAGCCGGGCGGACGCCGAGGCGGTCGGCCGGCTGGACGCCGCGGTGGAGATCGGCCGGCTACTCACCGCGGCGGTGCTCGACCAACTCGAGACCGGCACCGGGGACCCGGCGCTGGCGGCCGCCGCGAAGTGGCACGGCAGCGAAGCCGCGACCCGGGTGGCGCGCTGGGCGGCCGAGCAGGAGGGCCTGGCCGGCTGCCTCGGCGCCGCCGACCCACACGCGCCGCTCGGTGGGCTGTTCGAGGCGGCGTACCGGGAGTCGCCCGGCTTGACGATCTCGGCCGGCACGTCGGAGATGATGCTGCAGACGGTCAGCGGATCCGTGCTGGCGGGCGAGGAGGGCTGAGCGGTGGCGACCCGGTCGGACCTGCTGGACCGCGAGCTCCGCCGGGCGGTGCGTCGGGTGGCCCAGCGCGCCGGCACCGACGCCGACCGCGGCTGGCCGCGGCTCGCGGAGCTCGGTGCGCTCGCCGCCGGCTTGCCGGCCGACTCCGGCGGCCTGTGCCTCGGACTCGGCACGGCCGTCGGGATCTGCGAGGAGCTCGGGCACGAGTTGGCCGATCCGCTGCTGCTGGACACGATGACCGCGGCTGACCTGCTGGCCGGCGCCGAGCCGCACCGGCCAATGCTGGATGCGCTGCTGGCCGGGCGGCTGCGGATCGCGCTGGCCGTGGACGCCGACCCCGCTGTCGAGTCCACTGAGGACGGCTGGCGGGTAGACGGGGTGATCCCGTTCGTCACCGGAGCCGACCGCGCGGACGCGTACCTGCTCGCGGCGCGGACCGGCGGCGGGCGCCGGCTGCACGTCGTGCCGGCGGCCCGCCCCGGCAGCCGGTCGGAGCCGCATGCGGCGATGCCGACTGTCGCACTCTGCGCGCTCCACCTGGACGGGCTGCGGCTGTATCCCCCGGACGCGCTCGATCCGGCCGACCTCGACGCGAGCGGTCCTGACCCGGGCGGCCCCGAACTGGCCGGTTCCGACGTGGATCGGCCGGATGCCGCACCCGGCTCGGCCTTGCCGACCCGGGTGCGGGTGCGGGCCCGCATCCGCCGGGCGGCCTACCTGGTCGGCCTGGCTAGCGCCGCGCACGCCCTGACCGTGCGGCATGCCCGCCAGCGGCGGCAGTTCGATCGGCTGCTGGCCGACAACCAGGCGGTGGCGTTCCCGCTCGCCGAGCTCGCCGTCCGGCTGGAGGCCACCCGCCGGTGCGTGCGCCACTGCGGACGGCTCCAGGACGCAGGCGAGCCGTGCGAGCTGCCCGCCGTCCACGCGGCTGCGACCGCCGCGGAGCTGGCGCTGGATGCGACCCGGATCGGCGTGCACCTGCACGGCGCGTTCGGGATGACCGACCTCGCCTCGATCTCCCGCCATTACCGGCACGCGGCGGTGGAGGCGTTGCGCGACGGCGGTCCCGCGCGGCTGTACCGCGAGGCCGGCCGGCTCCGGCTGTCCACCGCCGGCAGGGGAGACACGCTCTAGGAGACTCCTGAACTAACCCTGTCCTGGCCGGGTGTCGGTGGTGTGGGACGAGGGGAAGGGCCGCAGTGGCTTGCCGCTGCGGCCGTTGTGCGTGCGGGGCGTCGGTCCCGGGCTGCTTCAGCCGAGGATCCAGGTTCCTTGCTGGTGGGTGAGGCCGAGGGTGAGCAGTCGGCGCAGGTTCAGGGCGGCGGTGCGGTGGTGGAGCCAGGCGTTGTTCTTGGCGACGCCGCGGTAGCGGAGCCTGCGGTTGCCTCGGGCGGTGAGCCAGGCGATGGCGCGTTCGGCCATCGGCCGGTGCTGGCGGTAGTCGGCCTGCCACTGGGGGTCTTCGGCGCGGCGGCGGTGAGCGCGTTGCAGCGCGTCGTGCTGGTGGATCTTCAGGCTTCGGCCCTCCTTCGCCGTGGTGCAGCGCTGCCGTAGTGGGCAGCCGCGGCAGGCGACGCCGAAGGTGACGACCCGGGTCCGGCTGATCGGGCGGGTGACGCCGGCTGGGCAGGTCGCGGTGCCGGCGGCTTCATCGACGGTGAACTCATCGATGGTGAACCCGCCGGGAACGACGGGCTTGACCGGCCACGGCTTGACCAGCGGCCGGTGCCCGCTGTGGCCGAGGGCCGCGAGCGCCTCGCCGGTGCCGTAGGCGCTGTCCGCCAGCACCTCGACCGGGCCGGTCTCCGCGCCGAGCAGCTCGATCCCGACAACCGCGTCGTGTGACTGCGCGCCTGCGGCCGCGGTGAGCTGGCAGCCGGTGACCAGCCCGGTGTCGGGCTCGACCGCCACGTGCGCCTTGAACCCGTCCTGCCGGCGGTGCACGGTCTTGTGCGCATGCCGGGCCTCCGGGTCGACCACGCTGATCACCCGGTCCCGGGCGACCCGGCGGGCGATCCGCCACCGCGGCCCGCCCTGCCGGTCGTCGGGATCGTCCGGGTCGAGCAGCTCGACGTCCTGCCCGGCGACCAGCGCCAGCAGCCCGACCGCGTCCGCGCCCGGTCCCGGCTCCGGCTCCGGCTCCGGTAGGGCCTGCAAGACGGCCAGGGCGTCGCGCACGAGCGCGTCGATGAGCACCTCGCGGGCGGCCTTATCGTTCCAGGCGATCTTCGGCTTGCCGGGGTCGTCGTAGTCGTGCGCCGACGCCACCTCCGCGACGACGGCCGCGGCACCCGGAACCTCACGGCGGACCCGGCGCACCGCCGCGATCAACTGCGTCACCGTGTCCTGAGTGGCGACCGCGTCATCGAGCACAGTGGAGTCCAACGCCCGCCGGGTCCTACCCTTGATCGCACCGGTCTCGGCGATGACCTTCTGCACCGCGTGGAAGATCCGGTTCGGGTCGTTGCTGGCCGCCAGCCGCCGCCGCCAGTACGTCAACGTCGTGTCGTGGAACGCCGCGCTCATGACCGGCCAGCCCACCGCGGCCTTCCACCGCAGATCGAACGTCACCGCATCAGTCGTCTCCGAGTCCGACAGGCCATGCAGGGTCTGCAACACGATCACCGACGCCATCACCTCCGCCGGCACCGACGGACGACCCCGGCCGGACGGAAACAGGTCCGCGAACATCTCATCCGGGAACAACACCCCGCGATGCTCGGCCAGGAACGCGAACACGCTCCCCGGCCTCAACAAGTGCCCGGCGACCGACTCGGCATCCAACAACTCCCGCTGATCACCCACGCGACCCTGCATCAACACATCCTCCCGACCCCCCAAGATCAGGACCGGGACGACACGCAATAGTTCAGGAGTCTCCTAGTCGTGCGCGCGGCGGTCAAAGCCGCGCAAGGCGGCCCAGCCGACAACGGCCAGCGTCCCGGCCAGCACCAGCAGGCTGATCCACGGCCGGATGTGCGGCACCGACGGCACCAGCGCGGCCCGCATCGCCTCGCTGAAGTAGGTCAACGGGTTCGCGGCGGTGAACACCTGGAACCAGGGCAGCCGGTCAAGCGACGGCCACGGGTACTGAGTGCAGCCGGTGAACAGCACCGGGGTCAGGATGAGCGCGAACATGATGTTGATCTGGGCCGGGGAGATCGCCGTGCCGAGACACATCCCGAATGCGGAGGCGGCCAGCGCGCCGAGTACCGATCCGGCAACCAGTAGGGGCAGCCCGGTCGAGCGCCACGGCACTGCGCCGAGCACCAGAAGACCGATCGGGAACATCAGCAACCCGGCGAACAGCGCCCGCATGGCGGCGAAGACGATCTTCTCGATCCCGACCAGGGTGGTCGACACCGGCGCCATCAGCCGGTCCTCGATCTCCCGGGTGACGGAGAACTCCATCACCAGCGGCAGGGCGCTGCTCTGCAGCGCGGTGAGCACGACCGCGAGCGCCACCATGCCGGGAAACAGCAGGTCGTCGTAGCCGGCGGTGGCCAGGCCGAGCTGGGTCAGCACCCGGCCGAACACGAGCAGCAGGAAGATCGGCTGCATGATCCCCTGGGCGAGGATCGTGCTGATCTCACGCCGCGCGACCACCACGTCACGGCGCAGCAGGGCGAGGAAGACGCCTCCGGGCCGCGGCACCGGGGGCGGCACCCAGGGCCGGGGCCGCGCCCGCGCCGTCATCGCAGGCCTCGGCCGGTCAGCGCCGTCATCGCAGGCCTCGGCCGGTCAGATGGATGAACACGTCCTCGAGGCTCGGGCGGCCCAGCCGCACGTCGCGCACCTGCCCGCCCCGCGCGGCGACCGCGGTCGCCGCCGGGCCGAGCAGCCGGGCGCCGTCCACTGACAGGTAGAGCTTCAGCTGGACCTGCTGCTCCCCGTACGGCGAACCATCCACTTCGGACGGAACGTTCGGACCGTCCGGTTGGGCCGTTCCGGCCGGCTCCACCCGCTCCACGGCGTCGAGCGCAGCGAGGTCGGCGGACAGTGCCGCCACGGTGCTGGCCGGCGCCGGGGCGCGCCGCCCCGATCCGGCGCCGTCCAGCTGGTCTCCCCAGGCGCCGGCGGGCAGCCCGATGTCCAGCTCCACCGTGGAGCTGCCGGGCAGCGTCCGGGTGAGCGCTTCCGGGGTGTTCAGCGCGAGCACTCTGCCGTGGTCGATGATGCCCACGCGGTCGGCCAGCGCGGCGGCCTCGTCCATGTCGTGCGTGGTGAGCAGGAGAGTTCGGCCGGACGCGCGCAGCTCGCGGATCCGGTCCCAGACGAACAGTCGGGCCTGCGGGTCCAACCCGGTGGTCGGCTCGTCCAGGAACAGCACGTCCGGGTCGTGGATCAGGGCACGAGCGATCATCAGTCGTTGCGCCTGGCCGCCGGACAGTTTGTCGACGTGGTCGCCCGCCCGGTCCCCCAAGCCGAACTGCGACAGCAACTCGCTGGCCCGCCGCCCGCGCTCTGCCGCTGGGATCCGGTGGTAGGCAGCGTGGTGAACGAGGTTCTCGCGCGCGTTCAGGGCTCGGTCCAGGTTGTTCCACTGTGGCACGACGGCGATCCTGCGGCGGGCGGCAACGGGATCGCCGACCACGTCGACCCCGGCCACCCGGGCGGTGCCCGAGGTCGGCACTACCCGTGTCGTCAGCACGCCTATCGTGGTCGTCTTGCCGGCACCGTTCGGCCCGAGAAGCCCGAAGACCTCACCGGTCCGGACGCCGAACGAGATGCCGTCGACCGCGTTCACGGGTCGTCTAGGGTAGCGCTTGACGAGGTCGCGGACCTCCACCGCGAACGTGTCTGTGCGGTCACCCACTTGTCGCCGTTTACCCCAAGGAGCGGTGCACTACACGCGCGAACGCAGGGAGCTCGCCGATACGCCCCCGTTCTCCGGTGTCGGGTTGCTGGATGATCTCCGCGACGGGTCGGCCACCACCGGTCAGCGGTACCCCGGTACCACCCAAGACGAACTGGTGCACCAGGACCTGCCCGGCCCCGCTGGCCGGCCTACACGTACGTCGTCACCGATGCCCTCGTGCTCAAAGTGTGCGGTGGCGGCCGGATCGTCAACGTCCAAATGCGACCGAGCGGGTGCGCGGGTTGCGTCTCTCATCGACTTGGGCCAGAAGGCGTGTCTTGGCGCGCTCGGCCTCTCGGGCGGCGCGTGGTCCAGGTCGGGTACCTCGACGGCGGCACGGCCCGGTTCGGCGAGACCTACACCGGGGAACCCGAGCAACCGGTGAAGGACCTCGCCGACGACAAGGCGATCGCAGCCGCCGACAGCCTGCTGCTCACCGTCCCGAACCAGCTCGGGGTCGACCACAACACCCACCTCGTCGACAGCGTCGTACGACACCTCGCGCCGGAGCTCGGCTGGCGCTGATCGGCGGACCTCGGTTCCTCCGTCCAGATCGGGTCCGGCCGGCCGGGGGAAGTCGGCCCCGCCGGAGGCGGTCACCAGTCGTCGGCGTCGGTCGCGAGCTCGGTGGTGAGGCGGTCCTGGTGGGCGTTCGCGGTCGTTGAAGGTGCGCCAGTCGGTGTCCGAGGTGGTGCGGATCGCCGAGCTGGAGACCGAACTGGCGATCCACCGTCGATCGGCGCAGTTGCTGCGAGCCGCCGCCCCGGCTGAAGCGGCCGATCCTGGCGGCCGCCGCGGCCGAGCCGCGCGCCCCGGCGGGCTGCCGGCGGTCCACCGCCGCTGGGTCGATCAGGCTCCCGGCGGCATCTGGATCACCGCGAAGGACTCGCCCGACCGGCCGGTCAGCATCGCGACCCGCCCGATCCGCGGGATGTCCAGCGGCGGCACCGGCACGCCGCCGCCCAGGTCGCCGGTCCGCTGCGCGGTGGCGTCGCAGTCGGCGACCTCGACGTACGCCAGCCAGCGCGCCGCCGGCGGCGGCGGGAACGGCCCCCCGGTCGGCATCAGCCCGGCCACCTCGGCTCCGCCCCGGCAGAAGACCGTATACGGGACCTCACCGGCGGGCAGCGCCATCGTGGTGGCCACCGGGTCCCAGCCGAACTGGTCGACGTAGAAGGCCCGCGCGGCGGCCATGTCCGGCGTGCACAGCTCGGTCCAGGACAGCGCGCCGGGCTGCCGGACCAGCTCGGCCCGCCGGCCGGCCTCCCGGACAGCGAACCGCGCGCCGCCGGGGTCGGTGACGACCGCCATCCGGCCCAGCGGGGTGTCTCCGGGCGGCAGCTCCACCCGCCCTCCCCCGGCCGTGACGTGCGCCGCCGCCCGCTCCAGGTCGTCGACGAAGAGGTGCGCGGTCCAGGACGGCCCGTGGTCCGGCGGAACCGGGGCACCGTATCCGGCGACGACCCGGCCGTCCCGGGCGAACAGGCCGTCGCTCCCGAGCGTCCAGCCGAACAGGCCGGTGTAGAACGCCGGGTCGCCGGCGGAGAGGTCGATCCAGAACACCGCCCCATCGAGCAACACCCGCATACACCGGCGATACACCGACCTAAGGACAGCGCCCCGCGCGGCGCAGGAGCTCGGCGGCGGCGGCAAGGGTCGTCGCCCGCAGGCCGCCGGACAGCTCGGCCAGCGCTATCGGACCGCCGCCGGCCAGCGCCGGGTCGTACGGGAACCAGCGGACCTCCCCGCCGCGGGTCCGCAACAACGCGCTGGCCACGCCGACGTCGACACCGGGGCCGGCTCTCGTGCCCACCAGCCCCACCAGGGTGTGTACCGCCAGGTCCGGCCGGGACGACAGCTCCAGCCGGTCCGCGGCCGCCGCGGCGGCCAGCACGCCGTCCACCGACGCGGCCGCGACCAGCAGCCGGGCGTGCGCGAGCCCGAGCAGGAAGCGCGCCTGCGGAGCGGCCTGCTGACCGCAGTCGAGGACCGCCACCGCGAAGTGCGGCGACAGGGCCGCGAGCACGGCCTGGGCGGCCAGCAGGTCGGCCTCCGGCGGTCCACCGGCGTCGGCCGTACCGGTGGCGACGGCCTGGGCGGCGGGCGCGACGGTCCAGACGCCCCCGGCGGTCCGCTCCAGGTGCTGGGCCAGCAGCGACCAGGAGTCGACCCCCGGTGCCACCACCGTGCCGCCGGCGGTGACCGTGAGCTGGCTGGCCAGCTGAGCCATCCCGGCGCCGGCGTCGACCACGACCACGCGGCCCCGGCCGGGCTCGGCGTACGCGGTCGCCAGCAGCGCGACCACCGTCGTCGTGCCGGCCCGGGCGGACCCGCCGGCCACCGCGACCACGCTGGCCGGCTCCGGGCGCTGGCCGGCGAGCAGCCGGTGCGGCCAGGTCCGGTCCCGCCAGTCGGCCAGCAGCTCGCGCACCGTCGGCCTCCCCGGCCGTCAGCCGGCCGGGCCGACGCGGGCCGGCGGGGTCGCGAGCCGGCTCATGCCGGCCAGCCCGGCACCGCCAGAGGGGCCCGCCCGCGCGGCCGGCCGAGGCGGCCCAGCCGGCTCAGCGCCGCCCGCCGCTCCGCCAGCGGCTCCTCGGCCAGCACCCGCTGACGCGCGTACGCACCGAGCAGCGGGTGGAGGGCGTAGCTGCCCACGACCTCCTGGACCAGCAGGTGCTGGTCCAGCAGGTGCTCCAGGAGCGGCTCGACGGCGTCCGGGTCGGTGCCGGCGAGCGCGGCGGCGACGCCGGCGCCGAGCTCGCGGCCGCCGGCCAGGCCGAGGAGCCGGAAGAGCCGCCGGGCGTCCGGCGCCAGGCGCCCGTACGAGCCGGCGAACATCGTCTCCAGGCTCCGGTCCTCGGCTCGCAGGGCCGTCAGCCGGCCGGGCTCCTCGCCCAGCCAGTCGGCGAGCAGGCCGACGCTCCACGCCGTACGCCGGCGCAGCCAGGCGGCCGCAATGCGGACGGCCGCCGGGAGCCGGCCGCACAGCTCGACGACCTCGGCGGCGGCGGCCGGCTCGCGCTGCACCCGGGTGCCGCCGACCACGTCGCCGAGCAGCCGCACCGCCTCGGGCTCCGAGAGCATGCCGAGCGACACCGTCTCCACGCCGTCCAGGGCGGCCAGCCGGACCCGGCTGGTGACCAGCACGAGGCTGCGGCCGTCGCCGGGCAGCAGCGGCCGCACCTGGGCGGCGCCGGCGGCGTCGTCCAGGACCAGCAGCACCCGGCGGTCGGCCAGCACCGAGCGCCACAACGCCGCCCGCTCGTCCAGCCCGGCCGGCAGTCCCGCGTCCGGCACGCCCACGGTGCACAGCAGGCCGGCGAGCGCCGCGGCCGGATCGACCGGCGCCGCGGTGGCCGAGTGGCCCTTCAGATCGGCGTGGAGCTGCGCGTCCGGATAGTTGCGGGCCAGCCCGTGCGCGACGTGCACCGCCAGCGCGGTCTTGCCCGCGCCGGCCATGCCGTCGAGGACCGCCACCCGGACCGCCCGGCCGGCACTGTAGGCACTGGCGGCCAGCTCCCGCAGCGCGGCCTGCTCGGCGGCCCGGCCGACGAAGTCCGGCACGTCCCGCGGCAGGCTGTTGGACCCCCGCGGCTGCAGGGCGCGGCGGCCGGCCGACGGGTCCGGCTCGGTCCCGGCGAGCAGCTGCCGGTGCGCGTCGCGCAGCTCGGCGCCGGGCTCGACGCCGAGCTCGTCCCGCAGCAGCAGGCGGGCCTGCCGATAGGCGTCCAGCGCCTCGCCGCGGCGGCCCGCCCGGTGCAGCGCGCGGACCAGCGCCGTCCACACCCCTTCCCGCAGCGGCTCCGCGGCGGTCAGCGGCCGGAGCAGGGTGACCGCCTCGGCGAACTCGCCCAGCACGAGCAGGGCGTCGGCCAGCCGCTGGAGCAGCTCCCAGCGCAGCTCGGTGAGCCCGGCGGCGGCGATCCGGGCCGCGTCGCAGGGCAACTCGCCGTACGGCGCGCCGCGCCAGAGCCGCAGGGCCGCGGTGAACCGCTCGCGGGCCAGCGCCGGGTCGGCCGCCGCAAACGCCTGCCGGCCGGCGGCGGCCAGCTCCTCGAAGGCCAGCGCGTCCAGCTCGGACGGCTCGACCACGATCCGGTAGCCGCCCGGCCGGCTCTGGATCCGGGGCCCGCCCGCGGCCGGCGGTAGCCGGTGCCGCAGCTGCCACACGTACGTCTTGACGTTCCGGTCGGCCGAGACCGGCGCGCCGTCCTCCCACACCGAGTCGATCAGCGCGTCCAGGCTGACCCAGGAATTCGGGTGCAGCAGCAGCAGCGCAAGCACCGCGGTCGGCTTGCGCCCGAACTCCACGCGGCCGCCGCCGACACGGACCTCCACCGGGCCCAGCACGCTGAACAGCACCTGCACCCCCAGAGTTCGGACTCCAGCTGCATTAGCATCCGAAGTCGCCGATGAGGAAACGATGAGGTGACACCAGTGCGCGTGCTGCTGGTGGAGGACGACGAGGACCTGCGGGAGGCGGTGGCGGGGGCCCTGCGCGCGGCCGCGCTGGCCGTGGACACGGCCGTGGACCTCGCGGCCGCCGACGAGGCGCTGTTCGGCACGGCGTACGACTGCGTGGTGTTCGACCGGATGCTCCCGGACGGGGACGCGCTGGAGGACGTGCGGAGCCGCCGGCGCGGCGGCTGGGCGGTGCCGGTGCTGTTCCTGACCGCCCGCGACACCCCGGCCGACCGGGTGGCCGGTTTCCAGGGCGGCGGCGACGACTACCTGGTCAAGCCGTTCGGGACCGCCGAGCTGGTGGCGCGGGTGCTGAGCCTGTGCCGGCGGGCCGGCCGGCCGCGCCCCGCCCTGCTGCGCAGCCAGGACCTGGAGATGGACACGGCTCGGCGAGAGGTCCGCCGCGGCGGCGTGCTGCTGGCCCTCACCTACAAGGAGTTCGCCGTGCTCGAGTACCTGCTGGTCCGGGCGGGCGACGCCGTCTCCCGGGCGGACATCGAGGAGAACTGCTGGGACGCCATGGCCGAGCCGATGTCCAACGTGGTGGACGTCGTGATCAGGCAGCTGCGGCGCAAGCTCGGCGATCCGCCGCTCATCGCGACGGTCCGCGGACAGGGCTACCGGCTCGACGCGTGACGGCACCTGGTCCCCCGGCCCCGGCCGCCGCCCAGCTGGACCGGCTGCGGTGGCTGCTCACCGCCCTGCTGGTCGCGGTGAACACCCCGGCGCTGCTGATCTTCGCCTGGCTGACGATCCGGGCGGACGCGGCCCAGGAGCGGGAGCAGCTGGACGGCGACCTGCGCCGGGTCACGCTCGCCGCCCTGCAGCTCATCGATCTCAACGAGCCGGCCGACGTCGACCTGTCCCGGTTGGACACCGCGGCCATCGCCGGCGGCTGCCCGCAGTTCGCCGTGCTGCCGGTGGGTGAGAAGCCGTTCCTCGGCCGGCAGAGCCGGGTCCGGTGCACGTCCGTCGACCTGGCCACGCTGAACCAGGTCGCGGTCGGCGCGGTGCGGTCCGGGCGGCAGACCGCCCGGTACGTCCGTGACCGCGACGGCCGGACGGCGCGGGTGCTGGCCGAGCCGTTCCAGGGCCCGAACGGCTACGCCGGGGCCGTGGTGGCCAGCGTCGACGCCCAGCCCTCGGTGGACCGGCACGACCTGCTGGCCACGCTCGTCGGCGGCGGCCTGGCGGTGCTGGTCTTCGGCCTGGCGCTGGCCAGCCACGTGCTGTCCGGCCGGGCGATCCGGCCGGCGGCCGCCGCGCTCGGCCAGCAGGAGGCCCTGCTGGCCGAGACCGCGCACGACCTGCGGACGCCGATCGCCGCGCTCCGCGCGCTGGCGGAGACCGCCCTGGCCAGCCCCGGCCAGCGCGCGGACCTGCTGCCCCGCACCGTACGGCTGGCGCACCGGATGGGCGGCGTCATCGACAGCCTGCTGGCCCGGGCCCGATTGGCCGCCGGCGTGGAGCGGCTGGACATCCAGCCGGTGCGGCTGGACCAGCTCGTCGCCGTGGTGGTGGAGGAGACGCCGGCGGGCGGCGCCCAGGTCACGCTGACCGCCGCCGAGTCCACCGTCCTGGCCGACCCGATGCTGCTGCAGCGCGCGATCGGCAACCTGCTGGACAACGCGCTGCGGCACGGCCGGCAGCCGGGCGCGCCGGCGATCGTGCACGTCACGGTGGCCGACGGCCGCACGATCGTGGCCGACAACGGGCCGGGCGTCGACCCGGCGCTGGGCGACCGGATGACGGACCGGTTCGTCAGCACGGCCGGGTCGTCCGGGCTGGGGCTGTCGGTGGTGCGCTGGATCGCCGAGGCGCACGGCGGCCGGCTGGCCGTGCACAACTCGCCGGACGGCGGGGCCATCTTCGAGCTGGCCATCCCGACGGCGCCGGCCGGCGCCCACCGGGCGCCCAGCACCTAGCGCCTCAGGCCACGATGACCTTGGCCGAGGGCGGCAGGTTCGACCACGGGGTGTCGCCGGCCAGCCGCACCTGCAGGACCAGTGCGTGGTCCCCCCGGCTGGTGAAGACGACGTCGAACGGGACCGTCCGCGGCTCGGTGCCCACCGTGAACGGGCGGATCTCCGCCGGCCGGCCGTCGCTGACCCAGACCCGGATCGCGTCGAGCGGCACCGGCCGGTCGGCGCTGATCTCGAC
This sequence comes from uncultured Actinomycetota bacterium, assembly GCA_963803135.1. GTDB lineage: Bacteria > Actinomycetota > Actinomycetes > Mycobacteriales > CADCTP01 > CADCTP01. The sequence goes on from CAWDLH010000007.1 coordinate 314,054, forward strand.
GGTGACCCGCATCGGGCGCCCGACGCTCCCGATCGTCTGGGCGGGCGTGAGCCGGCCGACGAAGACCGGCGGGACGGCAGCGGTGCGGTCGGTGGCCGGGACCGGCGCGGCGACGTGCCGGGCGGTGTAGACCAGCACGGCGGGCAGCAGCACGGCGACCGCGATCAGCGCCCGCCGGCGCGCCCGTCGCATCCCTCGACGGTACTGGGTTCCCGGCTGGTCGCCGCGGCGACGTCCTCGACGGTCAGCGCCCGCAGCTCCTCCAACGCCGGGGTGCGGCCCAGCCCGCGCAGCCGCCGCGACTGCGCCTTGCGGATAGCCTCGAACAGCCGGCGGGCGTCCCGGGCGTTGCCGAAGTCCGGCCGCCGCGACGCCTCGGTGAAGTGCGCGGCCAGCAGCTCGTCGGCGCCGGCCAGGTCGTAGTCGGCCGACCGGGCCAGCTGGGTGGTGATCAGCACCAGCTCGGACGTCGTGTAATCCTCGAAGGCGATGGTGCGGGAGAAGCGGGAGGCCAGGCCGGGGTTGGCCGCGACGAAGTCGCGCATCTCGGCGGTGTAGCCGGCGACGATCACCGCGATCTCGCCGCGGTGGTCCTCCATCAGCTTGACCAGGGTGTCGATCGCCTCCTGGCCGAAGTCGCCACCGCCGGGCGTCCCGCGGGCCAGCGTGTACGCCTCGTCGACGAACAGCACGCCGCCGAGCGCGTCGGTGAACACCTCGGTGGTCTTCTTGGCGGTGTGCCCGATGTACTGGCCGACCAGGTCGCGGCGGGCCACCTCGCGGAACTGCCCGCGCGGCAGCACGCCGAGCGTCCGCGAGCAGCCGCCCGTACCGGCGCGCGACCGTGGTCTTCCCGGTCCCGGGCGCGCCGGAGAAGACCAGGTGCGGGCTCACCGTCCCGGTGGACAGTCCGGCCTGCCGGCGCCACTCGTCCACCTGGATCTCGTCGACCAGCCCGCGCACCTCGGCCTTGACCCCGGGCAGCCCGACCATCGCGTCCAGCTCGGCCAGCAGCACGTCCACCCCGTCGGGGCCGCCGTCGCCCGGGCCGGCCGGCACCGGCCGCGGGGTCGCGACGACGATCCGCGGGGAGGCCCGCTCGGCCAGGTAGATCGCCGGGTCGGCGACGTTCTCCACCCGGCAGGCCTCGACCGTCCCGCCGCACCCGCGCCCGAACGCCAGGCCCGGGCCGCGGGTGTCGTGCACGTGGCAGCGTCGGATCACCGGCGCGCTCTCGTGCGCGACCGCGATGCCCTCCTGCCCCGCGTGCGAGACCTCGCAGCCCTCGATCACCGGCCGTCCGGCCTGGTAGACGTAGATGCCGCGCTGGCCGCAGCCGGAGATCGTGCAGTCCCGGATGGTCGGGTCGGCGCCGAGCCGGACGATGATGCCGTCGCCGGCGACCTCGCCGATGCTGGTCGACTCCAGCACGCCGCCGGCGCCGTCGACGACCACGCCGTGCAGGCCACCGCGCAGCTTGCACCGGCTGACCGCGACCATCGCCTCCCGGCTCACGCTCAGCCCGGGACCGAAGGTGGCGGACACCGTGCACCGGCGCATGGTCAGCTGGCCGCCGGCGACCAGCACCGCGGCCGCCTCGCCGGCCTGCAGCTCCAGGTCGTGCAGGCCGACGGTGCCGCCGGCGCTGCGCACGACCGGCAGGTACGACTCCGTCGCGTCGAGCACCACGGTGCCGGCGCCCTCGGCGGCCCGCAGGGTCACCCGCCGGTCGCCGAGGTCGAGGGTCTCGGCGTACCGGCCCGGGGCGATCGAGATGACCGCGCCGTCGGCGGCCGCGGCCAGCGCCTCGCCCAGCGTCCGGCAGGCGCCGTGCCGGTCCGGTGCGACCAGCAGGGTGCGGCTCACGTCCCCGTGCCGCGCAGCGCCTGCGGGCTGATCCAGCCCCGCTCCGCTGCACGGGCCCCGGCCTGGAACCGGCTGCGCGCGCCCAGCCGGTCCATCAGGTCGGACACCATGCGGCGCACCGTGCGCACCGAGATGCCGAGCCGGTGCGCGGCGGCCAGGTCGGTGGAGCCGGCGAGCAGCAGTGCGAGCAGCTCGCGCTCCCGCTCGGCCGGCCCGCCCTCCTCCTCCGCTCCGCGCGGCTGGCCCACCGGGACGGCGTCCGCCCACACCCGCTCGAAGAGCTCCAGCGTGGTGGCCACCACGCTGGACAGCCGGACCGCGACCACGCCGACCCGCCGGGGCGACCGGGCCGGGGTGACCGGGAACACCACCACGCCGGCGTCCACCACCAACGCCGACATCGGCACGGCGGCGGCGGTCCGGATCTCCGCCCCGGCGCCGGCCCGCCCGACCAGCCGGCGCATGACCAGCGGGTCGGCCCGGATCCGATCCGGGACCACGGTGCGTACCCCGACGCCGGGTGCCAGGCCGGCCAGGTCGTCCGGTCGCGGCCCGGCCAGCGGGTCCACGCAGCCGGCGGCGGACAGGCTCATCGACACCACCTCACCGGTCGCCCGGCGGACGAGGTCGGCGATCCGGTCCCGCACCGCCTCGGCGCCGTACGCGACGTCGAGGGCCCCGGCGAGCTGGGTGCGGTGGGTCGACTCGAAGTCGGCGGTGAGGTCGGCGGCGGCCAGCCGGCCCTGCTCGAGGTCGTGCCAGGACCGGGCCAGCTCGGCCTCCCGCCGGGCGATGAGAGCGGTGAGCCCGAGCTGGGGACTCACCGGCCACAGCCGGGTCCGGGGCGCGTCGAGGCGGACCAGGTCGACCTCGGCGAGCCGGTCGGCCATCGCGGCGGCCTCGGCCGCCGGCAGGGCCAGCCGGGCCGCGAAGTCGCCGAGCGTCCAGCAGGGCCGCTCCAGCGCGGCCCGGTATGCCGCCTCGGCCTGCGGCTCCAGCCCGAGCCGGACCAGCCGGCCGTCGTCCGACGGCCGGCCCGGGATCCCCCGGGAGGGCCGGGAGCCGCCGACGAGCCGCACCGGCGGCGTCCCGGTCCGCCGGGTCGGGGTCGGGCTCGACCCGCTGGCTGTCACTGGCACTGCGCACCTCGTGTCTCGCGGCCGGCTACCGGGACCACCGTGCCGGGCGCCGGTCCAGCCGGCATACAGCGGGGGTCAACTGCGCCGGACCCGCACCGCGGCGCCGCGCAGGGCGGTCGGCAGCGGGCCGGTCTGGTCGCCGGCGTACAGCCGGAGCGTCCGGCCGCCCACCGCGCCGGACCGCTCGGCGACGGTCCAGGCGGCGGCGCGCAGCCGGACGCACAGCGCGCCGCCGCCGCAGGCCACCACCCGGACCGCGGTGCCGGCCGGCAGCGAGCCGGCCACCGCAGACCGCCACGCCCGCAGCGGCCGACCCCGCCCGTCCCGCGGCGCGGTGTCGAGCCGGTAGCCAACCCCGGCGACCCGGAGCAGGTAGCGGCCGCGGTACGGGCCGCTGCTGAGCCGCCCGGCGCCGTAAGTCCGGACCGCGGCCAGGAAGTCGCGCGGGTAGCTGCCCAGATGCGTGCGGGCGTCCCGGCAGGTCGGCCCGAAGCAGCCGTACGCCCACACCGGCCGACCGCCGAAGAACCGCTCGACCGGCGTGACGACCGGCTGGATCATCCAGCCGGCCGAGGCCGGCTCGGGGACGGCCGCCGGCACGACCCGCACCGGCCCGACCCGCGGCGCCTCCGGCCGGGCGGCCGGCGCGGTCCCGGTGACCAGCACGACGAGCGCCAGGAACAGGCCCAGCGACGCCCACCCGACCAGCTGCCAGCCAAGCTCGCGCCGGTCCGGCGCGGCGCCCGGCTCAGCCGGGGCCACCGCCTCCCGCAGCCGCTGGTCGAACTGGACGCCGGTCACGGTGGACCCTGGGTCAGGCGCGCCGGTCGAAGCGCCCGGCGAGCTGGCGGTCGGTCGACACCATGTCGACGTACGCCCCCTCGCCCAGCTTCGCGAACCGCTTGACCTTCTCGCTCTGGTCGGCCTGTTCCCGGTTCCAGACGTCGATCGCCGACTGCAGCGCCAGGATCGTCTCGCCGTCCGAGCTGCCGACGAGGTCGTTGACGATCCCCTGGAGCCTCGTCACCTCGCCGTCGATGAGGACGGTCTTGTTCGCCACGTCCGCCATCACGGCGGGGATCTGCGCGGTGTAGTTCAGCATCGGTCGGTCTCCTCTCGTCCGGTCCGCGGTCGCTCAGGCGCGCCGGTCGGAACCGTGGTTGAGCTCGGCGGCGATGCCGGCCAGCTGCTTGGCCGCGTTCTGCTCCTGCGCGTCCATACCGACGCTGGCCTGGGACGTCGCCTCGCCGTGCGAGGTGAGGGTGGTCAGCAGCCGGTTGGCCCGGTCCCGCTGCACCACCGCGAACTGGATGGCCTGCTTGGCCGCGTCGCCCTGCCACCCGCTGCTGGTCAGGTCCTGGATGGCCTGGTCGATGCCCTTGACATGAACCCCGATCCGGCCGGCGACGTCGCCGACCGAATTGCCCGTGGCCGCGACCTGCGCGACATCGGCCCGCACCTTCTCAGCCATCGCCCACTCCTCGCTCTCGTCCTGATCAGGGGAAACGTAGGCGGGCCGGACGGCCCTGCGGCGGGGTGCGGCCCGTACCGGCCACGGCGCCGCCGGCCGGCTGGCCCGGAAGGGTCACCGCGCGGACCAGCCGCGCTCGACCGCCCGCGCCCCGGCCTGGAACCGGCTGCGCGCGTCCAGCGAGTCCATCAGCCGGGACACCTTGCGGCGGATCGTGCGGGGCGAGACGCCCAGCTGGGCGGCCGCCGCCTCGTCGGTGCTGCCGGCCAGCAGCAGGGCCAGCAGGTCCTCCTCGGACTCCCCCGCGCCGTCCGGCTCGGCGTCGCCGGCCCGGGCCAGCCGGGTCGCCGTGGCCCAGACCCGGTCGAACAGCTCCACGGTGGCCGTCACCACGCTGGGCAGCCGGAGCAGGACCACCCCGGGCCGCCGGCCGGTCATCGACAGCGCGACCGGCAGCACGGCGACGCGCCCGTCCACGACCAGCGCCGAGGTGGGCAGCCCGGCGGCGGTCCGCACCAGGACGCCGGCGTCGGCGAGCTCGTGCAGGCAGCGGGCCAGCTGCTCGTCGACGCTGACCCGGTCGAAGAACAGCGCCCGGTACGTCGCGCCTCGGGCCAGCGCGGCCCTGTACACCGCCGGCGGCGGGACGACCGGGTCGAGGTAGCCGGCCGCGGCCAGGCTCATCGAGATCACCTCGCCGGTCGCCGTGCCCACCAGCGCGGCGATCCGGGCCCGCACCGCGCCGTCGCCGTAGACCACGTCCGGGGACCCGGCCGGCGGCGGCCGCCGCGGCTCCTCGTGCTCCGCGGCGAGCTGGGCCGCGGCCAGCCGGCTCTGCTCCAGCTCGTACCGGTCCGCGGCCAGCCGGGCCTCCCGGTCGGCGACCAGCGCGGCCAGCCCGATCCGCGGGCTGATCGTGCACAGCTCGCCGCGGTCCCCGCGCCGGGCCAGCCCCAGCTCCACCAGCTGCCCGAGCACCGGGGCCAGCACGTCCGCGTCCAGGCCCAGCCGGCCGGCCAGCTCGGCCGGTGTCCACTCCGGACGGGACAGCAGCGCGCGGTAGACCCCCTCGGTGAGCGCGTCCAGGCCGAGGCGGGCCAGCCGGGTCGGACCGGTCACCGGATGACCCCGGCCCCGAGCGCGCCGGGCAGGAATCCGCCCAGCGGCAGCGACGCGATCAGCGCGCGCCCGTGGGCCCCGTCCAGCCGCTCCATCCGGACCCGCGCCCCCGCGACCGCGAAGGCCAGCAGGTCCGCCGAGCTGTCCAGCAGCTCCCGGCTGGCGTCGGCGATCCGGACCACCATGTCGACCGCCACCGGCGGCCGGCCGTCGGCGCGGCGAGCCGCGACCGCGATCGTGGTGCCCTGACCGGGCAGCATCAGCAGCCGGGCCAGCAGCGTCCGGCGGGTCGCCTCGGGGAGCTCGTGCCAGCCGGTCAGCCGGAAGCAGGCCTGGGCCAGCGCCGGGGTCTCCCAGGACCGCCAGCCCTCCCGGGCCGGCTCCCCGGCGCGGACCCGGGCCAGGCCGGACAGCAGGGCCAGCACCTCGTCCCGGTCCAGGGTGCGGGTGGGGAGCTCGTCGCGGGCCAGCCGGCGCAGCAGCCGCCGCACCGCGTTGGAAAGCGCGGCCAGCAGCTCCTCGTCCCGGTAGCTGTCCGCGGTGCGCAGCGCCTGCAGGGCGATCCAGGTCTGCTGGCGCGGCAGCGCCCGACGGGACCAGTCGGTGTCCCGGCCGACCGGGTTGGCCTGCAGGACCAGTTGCACGGAGTACGCCGGGGAGTCCGGGCCGGCGGCGGGCAGCAGCGGCGCCGGCGAGGACAGGTTGAGGGTGGCCAGGGTGGCGCCGTCGTCGTGCGAACCGTCCGGCCTGTGCGGGGCCAGCACCGCGGTGACGCCGCCGGGATGCTGTACAACCGCGGCCGGCACGCCGTCGATGACCACCGACTCGACGGTGCTGTGCGGGGACAGCAGCGCCAGGGCGGCGCCGCCAGCGCCGTCCGTCGGGGTGGTGCGCTGCCGCCCGACCCGCACGGTGAACTGGCCGTACCGGTCGAGCCACTGGAACAGCCACATGCCGCGGACCCGCACGGTGGCGGCGAGCACGACGGCCGTCGCGGCGGCCACCACGCCGAAGGTGACGAGGACGCCGCGGTTGCGGACCAGGGTCACCGCGACGACGGCGAGCTGGCAGCACAGGATCTGCCCGACGCTGACCTCCCCGAGCAGCCAGGACAGCCGGTGCTCCCGGCGCGGGAAGGCGGTCCGGGGCACCCGGCGCAGGCGGGGCCATGCCGAGCAGCCGCCTACCGGGCGGCCGGCCCCGGCCCCGCGACCGGCCGCGGCCGCACGATCGGCCGCCGCGTCGGCCACCGTCCCGGCCCAGGCCGCCGCCGCCGCGCTCCGGACCCCGCGCCACCCGGAAGACGCGGTAGTCAGGGCTCCCGGGCGGACCGCGGTGCCGGCCGCGGTACTCCGGACGTCCGCACCAACCGCGGTCCCGGCCGCGGCGGTCGCCCGGCCCGGCGCCGCGGTTCCCGCCGCGGATGCGGCGTGGGTGGCTCCGCCCGGCAGCCGGACCGCGGTTCCCGCCGCGGGTACGGCGGGGGCCACCCCGGTCACGGGCGGGGTGACCGCCCGACCGGGGGCGGGGCGGCGACCGGAGGGGACGGTCGCCGCCGGGCGGCCGGCGGGTACGGGGTCCGGGTGCCCGCCGGCGCCGCTGTGCTCGACGGCGCGGGCCCACAGCCGGCGCCGGGGGTCACCGCCCGCCCGGTCGCCGGTCGGGCGGGCGGGTGGCGGCGCGGCGTCCCCGCCGGCGGCGCGGTCGGCGGGGTGCTGGGTGGCGCCGGCTGCGTCGGCCATCGCTTCTCCCGACCACGGTCAGCGGTCCTGGGGCGCCGCCACCAGACCCGGGCCGCCCGGGTCACCGTGCCAGGCTTCCGAGTCGAGCACGTCGGCGTCCTCGGACTCCGGCCGCGAGCCGTCCGGGCGCCGGCGGGACAGTCCGACCGGCACCGTCCGCGGCCCGTCCGGATCGGCAGCGGCCCGCCCGAGCAGGCCGCCGGGCACGGCGACCCGGCCCGACGCCCCGGTGGCGGCACCCGGACGGACCGTCGGCCGGGCGTTCCCGACACTGCCGAAGGCGGCCGGAGGCACGAGGACGGCGACCATCGGTCCCGCCTCCCGTTCCCGGTCGCGCCGCCGGCTCGACGCGTCCGCCGGCCGATCGGCCGGCGCGGCGGCCCCGACCGCGACCGGAGCGGTCGCGGACAGCGGGCCGGCGAGCAGCGAGCCACCCAGCGGCGCTCCACCACCGGCCGGCATCGCACCACCGGTCGGCATGGCGCCGCCGCCGGACGGCAGCGCACCACCGGTCGACAGCGCACCACCGGCCAGCATCCCGCCACCGGCCGGCAGCGCCCCACCGCTCGACACGTGGCCCGGGAAGGACGCTGCCGCCGACCCGGCCGGCGCGACCGGGCCGACGGTGCCGGCGCTGCCGCCGGCGAGCATGACGTCGGGCAGGTCGGGCCGGCCCAGCGGACCGGCGGTCGTGACGGTGCCGCTGTCCGCGGTGGTGCCGGCCGCCGCGACACCGGGATGCGCCGCCGGCTGCACCGCCGGGCCCGGCGTGACCGCGCCGGGGTCGGCGCCGCCGGCGGTCACCGCGACGCCCGGGAGGGCGGCATGGGCCGTCGCGCCCGCCGCGGTGACCGGGCCGTCCGTGGTGCTGCCGGCCGCCGCGACGGTCGGCTGCGCCGGCGGCTGCACCACCGTGCCCGGCGTGACCGCCCCGGGGTCGACGTTGCCGGTCGATCCGGCCACCTGGTCCAGCTGGTCGGTCGGTCCCTGCGGGCCGCTCCGCAGCACCAGTGGCTGCACCGGTGCGGGCATCGGCGCCCGCTTCTCGTCCCGGGCGCTGTTCTGCAGGGTGTTGCCGGCGGTGAGCAGCTTGTCGGCCACGCCGACCATGATCGGCGCGCCGCGCAGGGCGACCGCCCGGCACTGCGCGTCGTTCGTGAGGACCTGCTGGTACTCAGCGTCGAGCGTGGTCATCGGGGCGACCGCGTCCTCGATGCTCCGGGCCAGGTCCTCCAGCACGGCCGGGTTGCCCCGGACCGCGTCGGCCCGGCTGCGTACTGCGGTCTCGAGGTTGTCCAGCGCCCCTGACATGGTCCGCGCGGCGGGACCGGTCCAGCTGGCCAGGTCGGGCCGCTGCCGCTGCACGGCCCGCAGCCCGGCGTCGAGCTGGCCGGCCAGCGTCCGCCAGTCGTCGGCCGCCGCCCGGATGGCCGGGACCTGCGCCCGCAGCTGCTTGATCCAGTCGAACCACCGCTCCCAGGTGGCCTGCGGCTTGGGCGGGATCCGCCAGTCGGTCCACCACCGGTTCGGGTCCCACAGCTCCCAGCGGGCGACCTGGTTGGTGCCCACCGTCGGGACGCCGGTGCCGGTGATCCCGGACGCGCCGGACTCCGCGATGATCGTCGGATCCTTGAAGTTGACGTCGACACCGGTCGTCGTCGTGGTCGGTGCGGTCATGTCGTCCCCTGGGGTTTGCGGCTCAGCAGGTGGCGGGCGCGGTCAGGACGCCGTCGGGGTGGTGGTGGCGGTGGGGGCCATCGGCCCGGCCGCCCTGGCCAGGTTCCGTGAGCTGTTGTCGTCGGTCAGGCTGGCGCTGTCGGCCGCCCGCATCAGCTGGTTGCTGATCGCCGCGACGCTGAGGTTGAGGTGCTCCTGGAAGTCCCGGGTCCACGTGACGGCGGCCCGGTTGGTGAGCGCGAGGAACTGGGCCTCGATCATCATCGGCACGGCCGGTCACACCCCCTGGGTGGTGGAGCCGGCGGTCGGGTCGACGGCGTTGGCACCGCCGCCGTCCGTCGCGGCGCTGACGGTGATGGCGTCGTTCGACACCTGCTTGTCCGTCGTCTGGCTGCCCAGGCCGGTCTGGCTGACGTCCTGGTTCGCGGTCCCGCCGGCGACCTGGCCGCCGCCGCTCTCCTGGACGTCGGCGCCGCCACCGGCGCCGCCACCGCCTCCACCACCGCCCACCCCGTCGAGGCCGTCCAGGCGGCGCGGGGCGGACGTGGTGGTGGTCAGGTCGGCCTCGGCGGTCCTGATCTGGGTGCTGGCCGACTGGACGTTCTCGACCGGGACGTTCGCGCCGGCCAGGCCGGACGTGCCGGCCGAGGTCGGCGCCGCGGCCGCGGTCGGTGCGGCGGCGGACGGCTCGGCCGCGGCGGCCGGGGCGGCAGCCACCGACCGCGCGCCGTCGGCCGGAGCCTGCTCGACGACGACCGCACGGTTCGCCGCCGACTCGAGGGCTACGTTCGAGAGGTGATGGGACACCGGCTCCTCCGAAAGGGATGGGTCGACGGTCGGGTGCGGGCGAGACCGGGGTCTCGGCCCGTGGTCGCAGCCGACGCTAGCGACGGGTTCCGGCCGGTCGGCGGGTTGGACACCATCCGGCCACCGGCCCGGTGGGCGGCCGTGTCGGGCCTGCCCCCGGTGGCCTGAAGCTGCCGCTCGCCTGCCCACCTCCCGGCCCCGCCCCACCGCGCCCACAGCGGCCCGGGCCGCCCGGCGGCCCTACCCGCGCGGCACCGCACAGCGGCACCGCGGCCCGGGCCCTACCCGCGCGGCACCGCACAGCGGCACCGCGGCCCGGGCCGCCCGGCGGCCCTACCCGCGCGGCACCGCACAGCGGCACAGCGGCACCGCGGCACCGCGGCACCGCCGGGGCCGCCGGGGCCGCCGCGGCCGCCGCGGCCGCGGCACGGCGGCACGGCGGCGCGACGCGACGGCGGGACGGTGGGACGGCGGCGCAGGGCTCGGGGGAAGCGGAGCCGCGCGGTCCGCGGGTGCGCGGGGGGCGGGTCAGCGGGCGGGGGCGGGCGGCGGGCGGCGCGAGCGGGTCGGAGGTACCGAGACGGGCGGCGCGGCCGGGGGTGGCGCCGGCTCGGGCACCTCCCACAGCTCCTCGTCGAGGACACCGCCGGCCGGCCCGGCCGCCTGCCGGCCGCGGGAGTCGCCCGCGCGCCCGCCGTCGGCGGACCGGCCGAGCAGCTCGGGCCGGACGCCCGCCCGGAGCGTGTCCCGCTCGGCCGGCGGGCGCCCGACCGGGCCGCCGCCCGGCCCGGCACCGCCCCGGGCACCGGGGGCGCCGGTCCCGCCGCCGGCGCCGGGCGCCATCGGCGGCATCATCGGCGGGTAGAAGCCGGGCGCGCCGGGCGCGCCGCCGGGACTCCCGGCGACCCCGGCCGGGCTGCCGGCGGCGGCCTCCACGCCCCCGCGCGCCACCGCCGGCAGGCGGACCGACTCGGCCGCGGTGCCCGGCCCGGCACCGCTCCCGGTGACCCGGCCGGAGCCGCCCGCCCCGGCGCCCGTCCCGGTGCCGGCCCCGCTGCTGCCCGGTCCGAGCGATCCGAACCCGCCCGGGATCCCGCTGCCCGACCGCCCGACCAGCTCGGCCGGGTCCACCGCACCCGAGCGCGCCGAGCTCCCGGAGATCCCCGGCGTGACCGGGTGCGGGGCGCCGGGCAGAGCGCCGAAGGCGCCGGGGATCCCGGTGCCGCCCGTCCCCGTGGAGGGCGGCAGCAGGTCCCCCGGGCGGGTGGTCGGCATGGTGCCGGACCCGGTCCCGCCCGGGACCGTCGGGACCGTCGGCACGCTCGGGTGGCCGGCGAGCACCGGACCGCTGTCCCGGGCCGCCGCGGCGGCGCCGGGACCGGTGGCCGGCGACCCGGGCAGGCTCACCGCCGACCGGGGGTCCCCGGCCGCGGGCCCGCCGGCCAACGTCGGATCGGCCGGCACCGGGGAGCCACCGTCCGGGCCCCCGCCGAGGTCACCGCCCGGGCCCGCTCCGGCACCGCCGGGCGCGTCGGCTCCACCACCAGCGCCGCCGGCCCGCCCCGGCGGCGCACCGGCTCCCCCGTCGGCCGGCCCCCGCGACGCACCGGCTCCCCCGTCGGCCGGCCCCGGCGACGCACCGGCTCCCCCGTCGGCCGGCCCCCGCGACGCACCGGCTCCCCCGTCGGCCGGCCCCGGCGACGCACCGGCTCCCCCGTCGGCCGGCCCCGGCGACGCACCGGCTCCCCCGTCGGCCGGCCCCGGCGCCCGCGGGGCGGCGTCCGGGAGGACGGCCGGGTCGACCTCCGGCATACCGGGCGGCCAGACCATCGACGCGGACCGGCCGACCTCCTCCGCGGCGGCGTTGAACAGTCCCTGCAGCCTGGTCATCACCGTGTCGGCCTGCGCGTCGAAGTCCCGCCGCAGGTAGTCGGCGGCGATGCCTCCCGCGGTCGGTCCGCCCGGCGCCGGGAACGCACCGGCGCCGAGGAACCCACCGGCCGCCGCCGCGTCCATCTCCTTGCCGACGTCCTCGATCCTGCTCTTCAGCTCCCGCAGGATCACTCCCGGAGTCCGGCGGCCGCCACCGGGGGCGAGCTCGCCGGCCACGATCCCGAACGACTGCTCCGCCTTCCCGACCGAGGTGAAGAACGGATCGCGAACCAGGGCATCCAGCCCGGTGGCTTCCAGGTCCGCCCTCGGGCCGGCCATGCCGTCCCGGACCGTGGCCAGGGTCGAGCCGAAGAAGTCCCAGTCCTGCGCGGCGACCTCCAGCCGACCGAGGTTCAACCGGGAGACCAGCGCCCGGACCTGCTCCCACCGCTCGCCCGCCATGGATCCCCCTACGGGATGACGGGCAACGAGACGAACCGCGGGTCCGTGCCGGGCATGTCGGCCGGCGGGGCCGGCGCGTCGGCCTCCGCCTCCTTGACGAGCCGGCCCAGCACCTCCCTGGCGGCCAGGTCCACGCCGGGGAGCCGGAGGCCGATCAGGTCCCCGGTGTACGCCAGGCCGCCGAGCCCGCGGTGCGCGGACGTGGCGTACTGGGCCAGCCGCTGCATCGCCCCGTCGTTGGCCGCCTGCAGCCATCCCACGGAGAATTTCAGGTCGCCCAGGCTCGGGTCCTCGGCCGGAGGCACCGGGTGGATCGGGGTGTGCCGGCGGTTGCCCAGCGCCCGCAGGGTCTCCGCCTGCGTCCGGACCCCCGACCCGAACCTCCCGAAACCCTGCGCCTGCTGGATCCGCACGTCTCCGGCCATGCCGCCGACGCTAGCCACGGATCCGACCTGGCCGGCCGTCCCGGCACCAACCGGCCACCGCGACCGGCCGGTCGAGGAGACGAACCCGCGGGTCCGGGCTCGGCCGCCCTCCGGCAGCGGGGGTACCGCACCCTCGACCTCGCCGACGAGCGCCCGCAGCTGCGCCACCGAGGACGCGTCCACCTCGGAATCCGGGTCGCCACGGTGTCGGCGACGCCGGCCAGGCCGCCGGGTCCGGGACCGGCATCATCCGGCCAGCGGCGGCCGGCCCGCCGGAACGGCTCAGCCGGGCGGCGCGTCGGGGTCGGCCCGCGGCAGCCTCAGCGGCCAGGTGGCGCTCCCGCTGCGGTCGAGAGCGGCCCGGGCTGCGGCCAGCATCTCGTGCAGGCGCAGCTCGTACACCTCGGCCTGCTGGTCGTACTCGTACAGCAGGTGGTCGCGGGCGATCTGCATCGCCGGCGTCACCGGCTCCGCGGCGGGGTCCGGGAGGGCGTTGAAGCCGAGCGGCCCACCCTCCTCCTCCCGGGCCATCTGCAGTCGCAGCAGCGTGAGATCGATGGCCAGCTCGCGCAGGATCCTCCCGGGAGCGCCCGCCGCGGAGAACCCGTCCTCGACGGCGGCGTACGCCTGCTTGGCCCCCTGGAGCAGCTCCCGGGAGGCGACCGCGACCGTCCCCGCCTGCTCGAGGGCGGTGTCCGGATTGGGCTGGACCCGCGTGACGCGATCCATGACGGCGCGCAGGCGGTCCCAGTCCGCGGCCGCGGCCCGGAGCGACTCGATGGGCAGTCCGGCCAGCAACGCCCGCACCTGCGCCCACCGCTCGCCGGCCACGGTCCCTCCCTAGCGCGGGACGGCGGGGGACGCGAACCGCGGGTCCGGCTGGGTGGCGGCCGGTGGCGTCGGCACCGAGGCCAGCACGCTGGCCTCGAGGGCGCGCAGGTTTCCCGCGTGCCGGGCGTCCACGTCGGGGAACCTGGTGCCGATCTCCCGGGCGACCCAGGCCAGGCCGCCCAGCCCCCGGTACGCGTCGGCGGCGAACTGGGCGAACCGGTCGTGCGCCCGGTTGTTGGCCGCGTTCACGTCGGCGAACAGGTTCTCCGGGCCGGGGTCGATCGGGAGGTGCGGGCCGCCCAGCTTGAGCATCGTGTGCGCCGCCACGCGGGTGAACTTCGCATATGTGAGAAGGGACGAGGGGTCCTCGATCTGCACCTGTCCCGGCACCGGTTCCAGCACGGGGCCGACGCTAGCGGCGTCGGCCGGGGCGCCTGCAGCGACGGCCACAAGCGGCCAGCGCGCGCGAGCCGGGCGTCAGCGGCCGGCGGCAGCAACGGCCAGCACCGTCAGTCGCCCGGTGGCGGCAACCAGGCCAGCTGGACCAGCTGCGCCGCGCCGCGCCGGCCGACCAGGTGGCCGCGCCCCGGCGGCTGCGCGGACGGCCGCACGGCGCCGAGCAGCGGGCCCTCGTCGCGGTCCCCGGACAGCACCAGGCCGGGGGTGCCGATCTCCTTCAACCGCTGGATCACCGGGTCGTAGAGCGCCCGCCCGGCGCCGCCGGAGCGGCGGGTCAGCACCAGGTGCAGGCCGATGTCGCGGCCCTGGGCCAGGTAGTCCAGCAGCGGCGCCAGCGGGTTGCCGGCCGCGCCGACGACCAGGTCGTAGTCGTCCACCAGGACGTACAGGTCCGAGCCACGCCACCAGCTGCGGGTCCGCAGCTGCTCGGCGGTCACCTCGGGTCCGGGCAGCCGGACCGCCATCGCGTCGGCCACGTCGGCCATCAGGCCGGCCGTCACCGCCAGGTTGGTGCCGTAGCCGATCAGGTGGTCGGGCCCGACCGCGCCGAGCAAGCCCCGCCGGTAGTCGACCAGCAGGATCCGGGCCTGCTGCGGCGGGTACGCCTCGGTGATCCGCTGCGCGACCTGCCGCAGGAAGCTGGTCTTGCCGGACTCCGAGTCGCCGAACAGCAGGAAGTGCGGGTCGGTGGCCGGCCACAGGTACACCGGGCGCAGGTCGTGCTCGGCGATCCCGATCGCCAGCGCGCGGCCGGCCTCGCCGCGCGGCAGGTCGCCGTGCGGCACCAGGGCCGGCAGCATCCGGACCGGCGGGGCGCCGCGGGTCGGCCAGGCCCCGGCGACCGCCCGCACCAGCCGGCCGACGCCGTCGGCGAGGTCCTCCACCTGCGGCCGGCCGTCCGCCCGCGGCAGCCCGACCATCATCTGGTGCCGGGTCTCGGTAATCCCGCGGCCGGGCGCGCCGGCCGGCACGTTGAGCGCCGCCTTGCGGTCCAGGAAGGAGTCGCCCGGGTCGCCCAGCCGCAGCTCCAGCCGGGTGCCGAAGAGGTCCCGGATCCCCGGCCGCAGGTCGAACCAGCGGGCGCAGGTGACCACCACGTGGATCCCGTACGACAGGCCGCGGGTGGTCAGGTCGGTGATCTGGTCCTCGAGGTCCTCGAAGTCGCTGCGGACGGTCTGCCAGCCGTCGATCACCAGGAAGACGTCGCCGTACGGGTCGTCGCCGAACAGGTCCTGGTGCCACGCCCGCCGGTAGCTGGCCATCCCGTCGATGCCGTGCTCGGCGAAGCGGGCCTCCCGCTCCAGCAGCACCTGCCGGACCTCGGCGACGGTGCGGCGGACCGCGCTGCCGTCCTGCCGGGACGCCACCCCGCCGACGTGCGGCAGGCCGCGTAGGGAGCCCAGCGTGCCGCCGCCGAAGTCCAGGCAGTAGAACTGCGCCTCGAGCGGGGTGTGGGTGAGCGCCAGGCCGGTGATCAGCGTGCGCAGCGTGGTGCTCTTGCCGCTCTGCGGCCCGCCGACCACGACCACGTGCCCGGCGGAGCCGGCCAGGTCGACCAGCAGCGGATCACGGCGCTGGTCCAATGGCCGGTCCACGATGCCGATCGGCACCCGCAGCGCGCCGCCCAGCGCAGTGTCGCCGAGCACGGTGTAGCCGCGGTCCGGGTCGGGGCCGAGCGGGGGCAGCAGCTGGTCGAGGGTGGCCGGCTCGCGCAGCGGCGGCAGCCACACCTGGTGGGCCGGCCGGCCCCGGCACTCCAGCCGCTCGACCAGGATGTCCAGCAGGCTCTCCCCGACCGCTTCGTCGTCGGCCTCCGCAGCGGCGGCCGCCGCCTCGGCCTCGTCGGCGCCGGCCGGCGCCAGGTAGCCGCAGCCGTACTCGCGCAGCTCGCCCGGCCCGCGCACGGTCCCGGCCGGCCCGGTGTCCGCGCGCCGGTAGACGCCGGAGACGTACGCGGCCCGGAAGCGGGTCATCGGGTCGGTGCCGACCTTCAGGAAGCCGTGCCCGGGCGCCCGCGGCAGCTCGAAGGCGTCGCGCACCCCGAGCACGACCCGGCTCTCCACGGCGGAGAAGGTGCGCAGCCCGATCCGGTACGACAGGTGGGTGTCCAGCCCGCGCAGCCGGCCCTCCTCCAGCCGCTGGGAGGCCAGCAGCAGGTGCACGCCCAGCGACCGGCCCAACCGGCCGATCTGGACGAACATGTCGATGAAGTCGGGCTTGGCGGTGAGCAGCTCGGAGAACTCGTCGCAGACGACGAGCAGGGTCGGCAGCTCGTCCAGCGGGGCGCCGGCCGCGCGGGCCTTCTCGTAGTCCCGCAGCGAGGCGTAGTTGCCGGCCCGGCGCAGCAGCTCCTGCCGCCGCAGCATCTCGCCGTTGAGCGCGTCGGTCATCCGGTCGACCAGCGGCAGTTCGTCGGCGAGGTTGGTGATGACCGCGCTGGAGTGCGGCAGCCGGTCCAGCCTGGCGAAGGTCGCGCCGCCCTTGAAGTCGACGAGCACGAAGTTCAGCGAGCTGGACGGGTGGGTCAGGGCCAGCGCGAGCACCAGAGTGCGCAGCAGCTCGGACTTGCCCGAGCCGGTGGCGCCGATCAGCAGGCCGTGCGGTCCCATGCCGTCCTGGGCCGACTCCTTCAGGTCCAGCTCGATCGGCCGGCCGTCGGGCTGGACGCCGAGGGGCACCCGCAGCCGGTCCCGGTTCGGCCGGGGCACCCAGGTCCGCGCCGGGTCGACGGTGTACGGGTCGCCGAGCTCCAGCAGGTCCGCCAGTCCCAGCTCGGTGCTCAGCGGCTGCTCGCCGCGGCCGACCGCGGACAGCCGCAGCGGGGTCAGCTGGCGGGCCAGCGCCTCGGCGGCGGTCCGCTCCAGCAGGTCCGCCCGCCCGAGCCCGGCCGCGCCGTCCAGGGTGCGGGAGCCGAGCCGGCCCGCCTCGTCGACCTCGAGCACGACCTCCGAGCGGTCCAGCGCCCGCGGGGGCGGCGTGGACAGGTCGAGGACCGTGACGCCCTCGATGCCGGCGCCGACGGTGAGGTGGTCGGAGCCGGTCACGTCGCCGCCGTCCAGGACCAGCACGATCTGCGGGCCGGCGAACGCGCCCGGGGCGGCGTTGGGGTCGAAGCGCGGCCGGTCGGTGATCAGGTCGTCCAGGATCGCCTCCAGCGCGGGGACGGACGGCGCCACCAGCCGGACCTCCCCGACCGCGTCGGCCTTGTCCGGGTGCAGCGCGTGCGGCAGCCACTTCAGCCAGTCCCACCCGGCCCGCCGGTCCAGGTCGACGCAGGCCGCGATCCGCAGGTCGTCCGGCGCGTGGAACGTCGCGAGCTGACCGAGCAGCGCCCGCACCAGGCCCCGGGTCCGCTCCGGGCCGCCCCGCACGTACACCCGGCCGAAGCCGTTGACGGCCATCGCCGCCGGCAGGTCCGGCAGCGCCGTGTAGCTGGTGATGAAGCGGCGCAGGGCCAGCGCGGACAGCGGCTCCAGCGACTCCAGCGAGCCGGTCGCCGGCGGGACCAGCGTGGTGGCGAGCCCCTGCGGGCCCAGGCCGATCCGGGCCACGCCGAAGTCGGAGTCGTCCCGGCGTCGCTCCCACAACCGGTAGCTGGCCGCCAGCGACCACAGCTCCTCCGGGTCCGGGTGCAGGTACCAGAGCGTCTCGCGCTGCTGCCGCGCCGTCCGGGACACCCGCACCCGGTGCTGGGCCAGGTGGCGCAGGTACGTCCGGCGGGCGACGCCCATCTCCCGCCGGCCGCCGCCCTGGCTGGCCATGCCGACGGCCATCATGCCGACCCCGGACAGCGCGAGCATCCCGCCGACGACCCACCGCATGGGGCCCGAGGAACCGCCGGTGAACATCAGCGCCATGGCCGCGGAGCTGGCCATCATCGGCAGCATCATCGCCGACTGGGCCATCATCCGGCCGCCGGCCGGCGGCGGGATCTCCGGCGGCGGCTGGAGCACCAGCTGCCCGGACGGCAGCTCCGGGGCCGGCCGGCGGGGCGGGCGCCGCACCACGACGGTCCCCACGGGCACCTCCCCGTCCACTACTCCCGGCCCCGGCACGCTAACCGGCCGCGGCCGGCCCGGCGCCGGGACGGCAGCTTGCTGCCGCGGGCGCTCCGCGGCGGCCGGTTTGGGGCACGGTCGCGGGTGTGGCTGTGCACTCCGCCGGGCTGGCCCGGGTCACGGTCGCCGCGCCGCGGCGCCGGATCGACCTCGCGCTGCCCGAGGACGTGCCGGTCGCCGAGATCCTGCCCGGGCTGCTGGCCCACGCCGGCGAGGAGCTGGCCGACGAGGGCGTCGGCCACGGCGGGTGGGTGCTGCGCCGGACCGACGGCAGCCCGCTCGGGCACACCCGGACGCTGTCGTCGCACCGGGTCCGCGACGGCGAGGTCCTGCACCTGGTGCCGCGCCGGACCGAGTGGCCGGAGCTGGACTACGACGACCTGGTGGACGCCATCGCCACCGGATCCCGCCGCCGGGCCGGGCGCTGGACCCGCCGGCACACCCGGCAGGCCGGGCTGGCGGTCGGGTGCACGGCGGTCCTGCTCGCGCTTGCCGCGGTCGCCGGCTCCGGCCCGGACTGGGGCCCCGCGGCGCGGTGGCTGCTCGGCCAGGGGGCGCTGCTGCTGGTGACCGGGATCGTGCTGTCCCGGGTGGCCGGCGATTCCGGCGCGGGTGCGGTCGTCGGATTGCTCGCGCTGCCGTACGCGGTCGCCGGCGGGGCGCTGGCCCAGGCCGGCGACCGCCCGCTGACCGCGCTCGGCGCGCCGCAGCTGCTGCTGGCCTCCGCCCTGCTGCTGTGTGCCGCGCTGGTCGGCTACGCCGCGATCGCGGACGCGACCTGGCTGTTCGCCGGGGGGGCCTGCGCCGGGCTGCTGGGCGTCGTCGGCGCCCTGCTCAGCGGCACCTGGCACCTGCCGGCGGACCAGGCGGCCGCGGTGCTGGTCGGGCTGCTGCTGCCGTTCTCCCCGGCGTTCCCGTCGCTGGCCATCCGGCTCGGCCGGGTGCCGCTGCCGGCCCTGCCCACCTCTACCGCCGACCTGGTCCGGGACGAGCCGCAGCCGCCCCGCCCGGCGGTCTACACCGCGGTAGCCCGAGCCGACGCGCTGCTGACCGGCATGCTGCTCGGGACCGCGGTGGTGTCGGCCGTCTGCCTGGTCCTGCTGGTCCGCAGCGAGGGCGCGGCCGGCCGGCTGCTGGCCCTCCTCGCCACCGTCGGCTTCCTGCTGCGGGCCCGGCTCTATCCGATCGTCCGGCAGCGGGTGCCGCTGCTGCTGACCGGGCTGACCGGCCTGACCGCGCTGCTGCTCGGCCTCGGCCTGGCGCGGCCGGGCGGGCAGCTGACCGCGGCCGGCTCCGGCCTGCTCGCGCTCGGCGGCGCCGCGGTCGCCTGCGGGCTGGTCTACAGCCGGCGCGCGCCGAGCCCGTACCTGGGCCGGTCGGCAGAGATCTTCGAGCTGCTGGTGATCCTGTCAGTGCTGCCGCTGGCCTGCTCGGTGCTCGGCCTGTACGGCCGGCTGCGCGGGCTCGGCAGCTGAGCCGGCCGGCGGCTGAGCGCGCGTGGCGTCGAAGAAGGACCAGCTCCAGGCGTACCAGTTCATGCTGCAGCGGGTGGTGTCCGCGCTGGCGCTGCAGGAGACCGACCCGGAGCACCCGCCGTACCGCCGGCCGCTGCTGGCGGCCGTCGGCTCGCTGGCGATCGCCGTGGTCGCGCTGGCCGCTGTCTGGGTGTTCGGGCTGGTCGTGCCGGGCGGCAGCCGGCCGTTCACCAGCACCGAGGTGGTCGCGGTGGAGAAGGAGACCGGCGCCCGGCATGTGCTGATCGACGGGCAGCTGCACCCGGTGGCCAACTACAGCTCCGCGGTGCTGGCGCTGGACCGGCCGGCGGCGGTGCGCTCGGTGTCCCGCCGCTCCCTGCTCGGCCTCCCGCGCGGGCCGCGGATCGGGATCCCGGACGCCCCGGACACGCTGCCCGAGCCCGGGCAGCTGCTGACCGGCGGCTGGACGCTCTGCACCCAGCCGGGGGTGGACGACGTCGGCGCGCGGACCGTCGGGTCGGTGCTGCTCGTCGGCCGCCAGCCCGCGGCCGGGACGCCGCTGGACGCCCGGGCGCTGCTGGTCCGGTCCGCGGAGGTGCGCTACGTCGTCGTCCAGGGCCACCGGCACGAGGTCCGGGCCCGGGCCGACCTCGCGCTGGACCTGGGCCGGGAGTCCGAGGTGCCGGTCGCGCCGGCCTGGCTGGACAGCCTGCCCCGGGGCGAGCCGATCGCCCCGATCCCGGTCACCGGCGCCGGCCGGGACTCGACCGCGGTGCCGGGACTGCCGCTGCGGGTCGGGCAGCTCGTCGAGGTCGACGACCCCGCGGCCGGCGAGGTGCCGGAGCAGCCGCGCTACCTGGTGCAGCCGCGGCAGCTGCAGCCGGTGACACCGCTGCAGGCCCGGCTGCAGCAGGTAGCCGGCGGGGCCGGCGACCCGGTGCCGGTGACCCGGGAGGAGATCGCCGACGCGACCCTCACCGTCCCGCAGCCGCCGGCCGACGGCGAGGCACCGCGCAGCCGGCCGGACTTCGCCGCGGTCGACGACCCGCAGGCGCCGGTGTGCGCGGTCTTCGACCCCGGCAGCTTCGTCCCGCGGGTGGTAGTCGGCGCGGCGCTGGACGCCGACCGGGCGGCCCCGGCCGGCGCGGCCGGCGATCCCCGGGTGGTCGTCCCGGCCGGCCGCGGTGCCCTGGTCGAGGTGGTGGCCGCGCCGGACCAGCCGGCCGGGCAGGGCACCGTCGCCCTGGTCACCGACCAGGGCCGGCTGTTCCCGCTGGCCGACCCGGAGCACGTGCGGCAGGTGCTCGGGTACGACGGCGTCGCGCCGGTCCGGGTGGCGGCGCCGCTGGCGGACCGGGTGCCGCGCGGTCCGGCGCTCGACCCGGCCGCGGCCCGCCGTCCGCTGCCCGGTGGCTGACCCGCCGGCCGCCCGCGCGGCCGGGCGCAGCGGCCGTTCGGGGCGGCTGCCGGGGCCGGCCGGGCGGCTGACCGGGTGGGGCCACCGGCGCCGGCGGCGCTGGCCTGAACGTGCCGGCCGGGCCGGGGCGCACGGCCGCGGCATTTACGTTCGCTGTCGAGCCGCCAGGCGGCGGAAGTGTCCGCAGAGCGCCGTACCGCTCGGCGCCCCGACAGTGCTGGGAGCAGCCCATGACCGCCCCAAGTATGAACCGCGCCCAGGGCGACACCGCCGTCCTGCTGCAGGCGTCGCAGGCGACCGATGCCGTGGCCGAGCGGATGCGGCAGCACGCGTCCACCCTGCAGAGCCGGCTCGTCCCCATGGAGCAGGCGCTCGTCGGCCGGACCGGCACCGCGTTCAGCACGTTCCAGACCGACTACATGAGCTCGTTCAACGGGCTCTACAGCAAGCTCAAGGAGCTGGCGGTGCAGATCCGGCGGACCGCGCAGGCCCGCGAGTCGGCCGACGCGGCCAGCAACCAGCGGCTGAACAACGCCGCCGGCGGGCAGTCGGCGCCGACCGGCGGCCTGTCCGCGACGCTCAACCAGGCCTAGCCGGCGAACCGGCGCCAACAGGGAGGAAGATCATGGTCATCCGAGCGCAGTGGGCCGACATGCGGGAGGCGTCGAGCAACATCGCCGCCACGGTCAGCCAGATGGACACCGAGATGGCGACCCTCGAGCGCACGCTGCTCGCCAGCTACCAGACCTGGGACGGCCCGACCCGGCAGGCATTCGACGAGGCCCGGCTGGAGTGGAAGCGGATCCAGGCCGACCTGCACCTCCGCCAGGCCCAGGTCGGCCGGGCGGTCGAAGGGTCCGCGAACGAGTTCGAGAGCGCGGAGCTGTCCACCGCTCGGTCGACGCCGGGCGTGTCCGCGTCGAAGGCCTGACCGCACCCCGCCGAGTGCCGGCACGCGACCTGCGTGCCGGCACTCCGCCGTGCCTGTCCCGCCGATCTTGAGGAAGGTGTCCGCCGTACGCCGGCCATCGCCGCTCTTTCCTCAAGATCGGCGGACAGCGGTCAGCCCGGCAGGGAGGACCGGTCCGGCGGCTCGTCGGGGTCGTCGTCGCCGGCCGCTGGGGCGGTGCGGACCACTGCCCAGCCGCGCCGCCGGCTCCGGACCAGGAGTCCGGCCAGCGCCAGGACCGCCAGCGTCGTGCCCAGCGTGAGCACGGAAGCCCGCCGGGACCACTCGTACGAGCGGCGCGCGGCCGCCTGCGCCTGCTGGGCCCGCTGGTCGACCCGCGGGGTCGCCGCCGCCGGGACCGGGGTCGCGAGTACGCCGACCACCGTGTCAGTCACCGCCCGGTAGGGGTCGACCACCCCGTGCCCGTACTCGGCGCTGCCGGCCCCGCCGCGGGCCACGCCGGCCGTCCGGAGCAGCCGGTCGGCCACCTCGTCGGCGGTCAGGTCCGGCCGGGCGGCACGGACCAGGGCGGCCGTGCCGCTGACGAACGGGGTGGCGAAGCTGGTGCCCTCCCACAGCTCGTGCCCGCGCCCGGGGTTGGCCCCGGTCACCTTCACGCCCGGCGCGACCAGGTCCACGAAGTCGCCCACCTGCGAGGTCTCCGCCCGGGCGCCGGCGATGTCGATCGAGCCGACGCCGAGCACGCCCTCGTACGCGGCCGGGTACGGCGTCGGGTCGCCCTGGCCGTGCAGGTTTCCGGCGGCGGCCACCACCAGCACGTCGCGGGAGCGCGCGTACGCCACCGCGGCCCGGATCTCCGGGACGTCCCGGAACACGGTGAGCGACATGTTCAGCACCCGTGCCCCGTTGTCGACCGCGTACCGGATCGCGGTGCCGATCGTCGCCGGCCGGACCGACGAGCTGTCGGAGTCGTCGAGGCGGTCCCGGTCGGTCACCCGCACCGGGAGGATCCGCGCGTCCGGGGCGACCCCGTGGAACGCGGTGCCGGCGACCGGCCCGGCGGCGATGATGCTGGCCACCGCGGTTCCGTGCGGTGCGCAGTCGAAGCGCGCGCCGGGCCGGTTGCGGACGTAGTCGAAGCCGGCCAGCACCCGGCCGGCCAGCTGCGGATGGTCACTGTCCACTCCGGAGTCGATCACCCCGACGACCACGCCGGCGCCCCGGCTGACCGGCCAGGCCCGCCGGGGGTCGAGTTGCCGGTCCTCCCAAGGCCGGGCCGGGAGCGGCTCGGCGGTGCGCGGCACGCTCAGGCAGGCGCCCGGCGGCGGCGCCGCGGTCGCCGGGGCGGCCACGGCGAGGACGGCGGACCCGGCCGCGGTGAGCGTGCCGAGCAGGGCCACCAGGGCGGACAGAGCGGGCGCCGCCGCACCTTGCCGTGCCCGACCGCGCACCACCCGGCCAGTGTGCGCACGGGCCGGCGACCGCGCCCGCCGCTGGCAGCAAGTGGCCAGCGGCTACGGCGCCAGCGCGGCGAACTCGGTGCGCATCTCCCGGTACGTGTCCCGCACGACCTCCAGCCGCGCGCGGGAGAACCGGCCCGGCTCAGCCCCGTACACGGTCCGGCCGCGCTCGGACCGGAACGCCTCCGCCGGCACCGCGTCGGCGCCGGCCGGCACGAACGCCAGCACCTCGGCCATCGCGGCCTCCGCGTACGCCACCGCCCGGCGGGCCGCCCGCGCGGCGTCCGGGCCGAAGCGGGTGGCGTCGGCCGGCGCGGCGGCCGCGTACCGGTCGGCGACCCACAGCCACTCGCCCGGGTCCAGCAGCTCCGACGGTCCGCCGGCGCCGAAGACCACCGTCCCCGGCCGCGGCGCGGGCAGCTCGTCCGGCAGCCGGAAGAGGAACTCGCGGTGCGTGCCGCAGGACGGGCAGGTCCCCGAGTAGCGGCTGGCCAGGGTGCCGTCGAGGTCCAGCACGGCGCTCTCGGTGGGGCGGCTCCGGTCGCCGCACCGGCACGGGTGCAGGTCCATGTGCAGGTGCGCTTCCCTGTTCGTCCGCGCCAGCAGCAGCTCCACGGGGCGACTGTAGGACGCCCCCGGGTCCCGGGCACCCCGGGCGGCACGAAGCGGCCGGGCACCGCGGCCGGCAGCCGGGCCGCCCTACGGTGGCGTCGTGCTGGCGTGGTCACCGGCGACTGAGTTCGAGCGGCGGTTGGAGCAGGCGTGCCGGGACGGCGACCCGGCGGCCTGCCTGGTGCTGCTGCGCGCCGCCGAGCTCGCGCTGCCGCTGCCCGGCAGTGGCCCGCCGGCCTGGCCGACGGTGCTGGCCGGCGGGACGACCTGGCTGCTCGCGTTCACCTCGGTGCCGGCGATGGCCGCCGCCACCGGCGGCCGGCAGCCCTGCCGGGTCGCCACCCTGGTCGAGCTCGCGGCCGGCTGGCCCGACCCGCGCTGGCGGCTCGCGGTCAACCCGGGGCTGCCGGCGCACGTCGAGCTCGAGTCCGGGACGGTCGCCCGGCTCGCCGTCCCCGGCCTGGCGGAGAACCGGCTGGCGTACCCGGAGGCGCTGCCCCCGGTGCTACAGAAGGTGCTCACCGGACCGGACGTTGCCGCCCTGCTGGCCCGGAGGCGGCGGGTGTCCGGGTACGTCCACCAGCTGCTCGACGTCTCCGCGGCCACCACCCCGGACGCGCTGCTGGAGGCGCTCGGCGACACCGCCCGGCGGGTCGAGCTGACCTCGCCGGCGGGCTCGCTGACCGTGCTGCGCTGGATCGCGGTCGGTCCCCGGCTCTACCCGACGCCGTACGGGGGGACCGACGAGGAACGGATGGCGGCGGTGGCGGGCTGGGTGGTGGAGGAGCCGCCGTTCGCCGGGATGGGCCTGGGCCGCAATCCGGACCGGGTGGTGCGGGAGTACAAAGTGGACGGTGTCGGGCTGCCGCACGGCGCGGAGCTGTGGGAGCTGGCCGCGGACGGCACCGAGCACCGGCGGGCCGTGCTGGACGGCGACCGGGCCGACCCGTGGTGTGCGTACCGGGCCCGCTGGCAGGGCACCGAGTACGCGGCCGCGCTCGACCAGGTCGGCGACCGGCTGACGCTGCGGCTGCGGACCCCCGCCGGGGTCTGGCCGGTGCCGGCCGCCGAGTGCACGGACGTCGCCCAGGTCACCACGGTCGGCCAGTGGCGCGGCGAGCCGGTCCAGGTGCACGGCGAGGACGGGGACGAGCTGGTCGTCGAGTACGTCGGCGGGCGGGCACCGGTCGCCCGGGCGCTGGGCCTGGACCGGATCGAGCGCGGGGTCTGGCGGGCCCGGGTGCCCACCGCCGACGTCCGCAACCGGCGCGAGCACCGGGTGCCGGTCGACCCCTACCAGTAGCACCCGGCCCGGGTGGCCGGAAAGTGCCAGGCCGGGGCCGGATGCGGCGCGGAGAGGCGACCATCGGTCCGATGGACTTCTCCGAGCATCCCGGCGCCGCCGGCCGGCGCGCGCAGGTCGAGGCGCTGCGGGCCGGCTTCGAGCGGCTGGCCGCGCGGGCCCCGGCGATCCACGCGGAGGCCCGCCAGGTCGAGGTCACCCGGGAATCCTGGGACGGGCTGGTCGCGGCGACGGTCGGCGCGCAGGGCGAGCTGATCGCGCTGGACATCGACCCCCGCGTCTACCGGCACCCGGACGCCGGGGCGCTGGCCGAGTCCGTCGTGCAGGCCGTCCAGCTGGCCACCGCCGAGGTCCGGGCCCGGGTGGTCGAGCTGTTCGCCCCGCTGGTCGGCGAGGAGCAGATGCGGATGCACCTCGACGGCGACCTGGAGGGCGTCCTGGACCGGATGGCCCAGCAGCTGCTCGGAAAGGAGTGACCGGCGTGCCCGACGACATCACGGTCCGGCCGAACCTGGTGGCCGCCGGCGCGGCGCGCTGGGAAGCCGCCTCCGTCGACCTGGACTCCGCCTGGGCGCAGTTCCGCGCCGCGATCCTCGCGCTGAGCACGGAGCGCACCTGGGGCACCGACGGACCCGGGACCGCGTTCGCCGGCTCGTACCTGCAGGGCGGCGGGCCCGCCCAGGTCCTCTTCGGCCCCACCGGCGGCCAGGCGGTGGTCACGATGGTCGGCGATGTCGGCCGGGGGCTCACCGAGTCCCTCGCCCAGCTGCTCGACGTGGACCGGGGCGGCGCCGCGGGAATCGCCGCGATCGACGGCGGCTGACCGTCGGCGCCGGGCGCGCGGAGGGCGACGATGCCCGGCGACGTCACCCCGGCCTGGGGCGAGGGCCTGCCCGCCTGGGCCACCGACCTGATCGCGCTGCTGTCCGCCGGCCAGGCCTGGCCGGAGGCCAGCGAAACGGCCACCTGGGAGCTGAGCCGGAGCTTCCAGCAGCTGCAGACCAGCCTGGACCGGGCCGCGGCCGACCACGCCAGCGCCGGCGACCTCGTCCTCGGCGGCTGGGACGGCCCGGCGGCGGTGGCCTTCGAGGAGATGATGCGACAGCTGGTCCGGGACCCCGGCTCGGGGCTGCTGGCGCTGGCGGAGGCCGCGGTCTCGTACGCGGAGCAGACCGACAACCTCGCCCGGGAGACCCAGTACACCAAGCTGTCCGTCAACTCGGCCTTCTGGGTGACGGTCGCCGCGGTGTTCGCCGCGCTGGTCGCCGCGTCGTTCAGCCTCGGGGTGGCGGCCGCCGCCGTGGGTCCGCTCGCCCTGGCCGGCCGGGCCGCGATCGTGCAGCTCATGGAGCGGCTCGCGGTCGCCGCGGCCCGGGACTTCGGCGCTCGGGCGGTGGGCCGGATGACCGCCCGGCCGCTGCTGGGCCACCTCGGCCGGGAGATCGTCGAGGAGACCGGCGAGGAGCTCTGGATCGACGGCGATGCGAACCGCAAGCAGGCCGAACTGGCCGCGCAGGCCCACCGGGAGCACGGCTGGGACTGGCGCCGGACCCTCGCCTCCGGCCTCGGCGGCGGGATCGGCGGGCTGATCGGCATGAAGGCCGCGGCGCCGCTGACGAGCGCGCTGACCAGCCGGGCACCGCTCGTCCGCGACCTCGTCCGGTGGGGCACCGACGCCAGCGGGGCGTCCATCCGCGGGATCGTCCCGGCCTTCGCCCGGTTCCCGGGCCGGGCGTTGGACACCGGGCTCAGCAACGTCATCACCTCGCCGACCGCCAGCCTGGTCGCGAACGTGGCCGTGTACCAGCAGTTCGCCCCGCCGACCGGGTCCGACGCGCTCGGGGCGTTCCTCGGCGGGGCCGGGCGGACCAACACGATCAGCCCGTTCAACCCGGTGGTGGTCTCGGCGGTCACCGACCCGGTCGGCGCCCTCGGCCGGATGTACGCGGGGACCCGCGCGGGGGTGCCGTTCAACCCGGCGACGATCAGCGAGTCCTTCCCGTTCGTGCCGGGGCCCGGTGGTGCCACTGCCCCGCGGCCGGGCGCGTCCGCGAGCGCCGGGGCGCCCCCGGCGGCCGGGGTCGCGGGGCCACCCGGGGTCGCGGCGCCACCCGCGGCCGGGCCGGCTGCCACGGGGCCGGCTGCCACCGGGGCGGCGGCTGCCCCCGGGGCGCCGGCGGCCGGGGCGCCGGCCCCGGACGCACGCGCACCGGGCGCCCAGCCATCGTCCACTCCGGACACCCGGACACCAACTGCGCCGCCGCCCGGCAGCACGCCACCGTCCACAGCGGACACCCGGCCGCCCGCCGCGCCGGACACACGCACCAGCCCGGCACCGCAACCCCGGCCGCGCCGGACAGCCGACCGGCCGCCGCGGCACAGACGACCACGCCGGCGGCGCACCCCCACACCGCGACCCCGTCCACACCGGACACCAGCTCCCCAGCCGCGCACCAGCCCGGCAGCGCGACCCCGTCCACACCGGACACCAGCTCCCCAGCCGCGCACCAGCCCGGCACCGCGACCCCGTCCACACCGGACACCAGCTCCCCAGCCGCGCACCAGCCCGGCACCGCGACCCCGTCCACACCGGACACCAGCTCCCCAGCCGCGCACCAGCCCGGCACCGCGACCCCGTCCACGCCGGACAGCCGACCGGCGGCCGCGGCACAGACGCCCACGCCGGCGGCGCACCCCCACACCGCAACCCCGGCCACACCGGACACCAGCTCCCCAGCCGCGCCGGACACGTCCACGCCGGACCCGGACCCGGACGCGGACGCAGTCGGAGTCGGGGCCGACGGCACACCGAACCCGGCGGCCCCGGCCGGACCGGCGGCCGGCACCGGCACCGGCACCGGCACCGGGACGGCGAACCCGCTCCACCTGGCCGCCCTGCCCGGCCAGACCTCGAGCATCGCCCGGCCCGACATCGTCGGCCGCGAGATCGACGCGCAGGTCGAGGCGGCCGCCCGGGCGAGCGGCTTCACGGTGGTGGCCACCCTCGGCGACGGCCGCTACCAGCTCCGGCGCCCGGCGACCGGCACCGACCCGGAGCGGTCGTTCATCCTGACCGCACGGGCCGGCGCGCTGCCGTCGCCGGAGACCGCGCTGGCCACCGGCGAGGTCGACGCCGACGCCGGAACCGTGGACGTGACGGTCTCCGAGCAGGCGCTGCGCCGGTCGGTTGGCCGGGTCCTCGCCCACCAGATCGGCGCCGCGGCCGACCGGCTGGCCGGGGCCGCCGACCCGGACGGGATCCCGCGGCCGGCGGCGTCCCATGCCGGTCGCGCCGCCGAGCTCCGGTACGTCGAGCAGCGGCGGGGCACCGCCGGCCTGCGGCTCGCCGCCCTGGACGACGTCCTCGACCTCCCATTGCTCCGCCATGCCGTCGACGCGACGGTGCCCGCCCTGGCCGAGGTCGCCGACTCCTGGGTGCCCGGCTCGGCGTCCCACGGTGAGGCGGCGGCCGAGGCCCGGGCCGACCTGGTGACGGAGCAGGCCGGCGCGATCCTGGACGGCGAGCCGGCCTGGGTCGCGGCCGCGGCGGGCCTCGCGCTCCGCGCCCGCACCGACGGCCCGCCGGAGTGGCTCACCGAAGAGGGGATCCCGTTCGAGGTGACCTGGGGCGTGGTGCCCGCGGACCAGGTCGGCCGGCCCACCGTGGTAGGCGGCGTCACCCGCCACCCCACTGCGGCCGCGACCGTGGACGTGCCGAACCGGCGGGTGCACATCCGGGTCTCCGACCGCGCCCGGCTGCCGTTCCTCGGGCGCGACGTGTCCCAGCGGGACCCGCTGTGGGTCCGCGACGTCTTCCGCGCCCTCACCCACGAGCTGACCGAGGCGGCGGCCCTCCTCGACGGCGCGCCGAGCGACCGGGACGCGCTGACCCCGGACCGGGCGGCGTCCCGCCGGCCGGTCAGCCCCTGGGAGCTGACCGGTCACGACCGGGCCCGGCTGGCCGAGGTCGGCGTGCTGCTCCGCGCCGCCCGGGATCCCGCTCTGCGCGACCGCGCCGGTCGGGAGCTCGCGGTGCTGCTCGACTCCCTGCTCGGGGTGCCGGTGGCGCTCGACCCGGAGACCGGCGAGGTGGCGGTCACCGGCCGACCGGTCCAGGACCCGGTGCTCGCGGACCTGCTGACGGCGGCCGATGTCGAGGCCCGGGCGATCGTGGTCAACCGGATGCTGCGGCAGCTCCCGGAGGACATGCTCGGGGTGGCGGTCGCGCGGCACCTGGTCCAGCTCTCCGCGGCCCGGGCCGGGGCGACGGCCACGCCGGTCGGCGCCCGCTGGCTCGTGCTCGCGGTCGACGGGCACCGGGTGGCGATCCACCTCAGCTCCCCCGAGGCCGCGCCGGGCCGGGTCGACCCCCGGGGCCCGCAGGTGCGGGACGAGCAGCCGCCCGAGGGGTGGACGTTCGACCGGCTCCTGCGGCTGACCGTGGCCCCGGCCGGCCCCGACGACCTGCAGGTGGTCCGGAGCGTCAACCGGGCCGTCGCCGCCGCGGTGGCCGCGATGCGCGGCCGGCCGGTCGGTCCCGGCGTGCTCGCCCAGGAGGCGCTGACCGCCGAGCCGACCCCGGGCGACCTGACCTCGGCCGACGTCGGCACCGCGGCCGAGCTGGTCCCCGCGGTCCGGTACTGGGCCAGCAGCCGCTGGCTGGAACGGCTGACCGGCGCCGGCGACCTGCGCCGGCGGCTGGCCGCCGCCCAGCTCGGCTTCGACCAGCCCGGCGGCGAGCTGCGCTACCGCGCCCTGCGGGCCGCCGGGCTGATCCCGGACGACGTGCACGACACGCTCGAGCGGCTGCGCGGCGCGCGCCTGCGGGACTGGCGCGGGCAGCTGCGGGATGTCTCCGTGACCCGGATCCGCAGGTTGGCCGGGGGCGAGCTGCAGGGACTGCGGGTGGAACCGCTCGGCGACGGCCTGGCCACCGTGACCGGTCCGACCGGCACCCGGCTCACCGTCGAGCTGGTGCCCGGGAAGCCGGCCTCCGGGGCGCTGGTGGAGGCCCGGGTCACCGGCAGCCTGGTGACGGTCACCGCCCGCTGGGCGACCAGCCAGGAGGGAGCGGTCGGCCCGCTGACCGCGGCGCTGGCCGGAGCCCTCCTCCCCCGGCTCGGCGCCCCGACCCCGGTCGGCCCGGCTCGGTCCCCGGGCACCACCCTGCTGGCCGAGGTCGCGACCGCGATGGCCGCGGATGTGCAGTGGCGGCCGGGCGGCGGCCTGCGGATGGCCGGACCGGACGGGATCGGCCGGTACGTCCCCGCGGCCGCCGTGCGGGCCATCGAGGAGCAGCTGGATCGCGACCTCGCCGCCGGCCTCGACCGCCGGCAGCTGGCGCCGGTGGCCGCCGAGCTGCTCCGCCGGGCCGTCGGGGCCGCCCGGGTCGAGATCACCGACTCCTGGGTGCCCGGCTCGGCGACCCACGGCGAGGCCGCGCCGCAGTCGCGGCACGACGACGTCGACGCCGAGGTCGCCGGCATCCTCACCGACCCGACCGAGCTGGCCCGGGCCGCCGGTCTCGACGTCCGCCTCGAGGACGGGACGCTGCTGTGGACCACCGAGGGCGGCCTGGACTTCGAGATCGAGGGGTGGGCGGTGGTGCCCGCGGACACGCTGGGGCCGCCCTCCGTGGTCGGCGGCGTCGTCCGGCGGCCCACCGCGGTCGCGGATGTCGACGTCACCCGGGGCACGGTCACGATCCGGGTGTCCGACCGCGCCCGGCTGCCGTTCCTCGGCGGCGACGTGGCCCGGCCGGACCCCCGCTGGGTCCGCGACGTGTTCCGCGCCCTCACCCACGAGCTGACCGAGGCGGCGGCCCTCATCGACGGCACGCCGACCAGCCGCGCCGACCAGCTGACCCCGGACGCCGCGGCCGAGGCCCGGCAGCTCGATCCGGCCCGGCTGAGCGCGCAGGACCGGGCCCGGCTGGCCGAGGTCGGGGTGCTGCTGGGTGCGGCGCTCGACCCGGCCCTACGGGAGCGGGCCAACCAGGAGCTGGCGCTGCTGCTCGACCACCTGCTGGGGATCACGCTGACCGTCGACCCGGCCACCGGGGAGCTGGAGACCGGGCCGTTCAGCCTGGCGCCGCTGCAGATCTCCGCAGTCGGCGGCCTCAACGAGCGGGTGGCCGCGATCAACCTCCTCATCAGCGGGGCCGCCGGGGCGCTGACCGGGCCGGCGCGGGCGTGGCGGCTGATCGCCGACGCCGCCGGGCGGCGGGGAGCGCTGGCCACCCGGGTCGGCGGCACCCGGGTCCTGCTGTCGGTCTCCGGCCACCAGGTGGCGATCCACCTCCGCCCGGCCGAGCGGGCCCCGGGAGCGGGCGAACCCCTCCCGGCCCCCGAGCTGGCGCCCGCCGGCGTCCGGGTGCTGACCCTGCCGCCGGCCGGCACGGCCGAGCCGGAGCTCGCCCGGATCGTCGAGCGGGCGATCGCCGCCACGGTGGCCGAGCTGGAGGGCGCGCCGATCGGGCCCGGCCTGCTCGCCGCGGAGGTTCCGCCGGCCGGGCCGGCCGGACCGGCCTCCACGGCCGACGTCGCCATCCTGATCGACCTCGTCGCGGCGGTCCGGTCGTACGCGGGCGGCACCGCTCCCGGCCGGCCGACCGCCGACGAGCTGCGGCAGCTGGTGGCGTCCGCCCGGCTGGGCTTCGACCAGCCCGGCGGCGAGCTGCGCCACCTCGCGATGGTCGCCGCCGGCCTGGTGCCGGCGGATGTGCACGCGGAGCTGGCCGGGCTGGCCGACCCGCAGCTGCGGCGCTGGCGCGAGCAGGTGCGCCAGACCGTGCTGCGGACCGCGGAGATCGTCGGCCGGGGGGAGCCGCTCGGCGAGGGTCTCGTCCGGGCGACCGTGGCCTCGACCGGCCGGCAGGTGACCGTGCAGGTGGTGCCCGGGAGCCGGCCCGACGGCATCCGGATCGAGGTCGCCGGGGACGTGGTGACGGTGACAGCGTCCCCGGACCTGAGTCGGATCCGGCTCGCCGAGCCGCTGGCCGGCGCGCTGGCGGAGGCGCTGCTCGGGCTGCCCGCCGCGCCGGTCCCGCCGGCCGGACCGGCCGGTCCGGCCGACGGGGTGGCGCTTCTCCACGAGGCCGCCGTGCTGCTGTCCGCGGACGCGCTCTGGCTGCCGGACGGCGGCCTGCGGCTGACCGGCCCGGACGGCGTCGGCCGGGACGTCCCGGCCGACCGGGTTCGCACGCTGGCGGACGGGCTGAGCCGCAACCTCGGCGACGGCATCGACGCCGAGCGCGTGCGCGCCGCCGCGGCAATGCTGCTGGGTGCCGAGATCGCCGAGACCACCGGCCGGCTCCAGGTCCAGGACGCGTTGGACGCCCTCGGCCGGCTCGCCGACTCGCGACCGCAGAGCTCGGCCGCCGCCGCGGAGAAGGCCGCCGCGACGCTGCGCCGTCGCCCCGTCCCGGCCGACGCGGTGCCCGCGCTGTCCGGGCCGGCCCGCCGGCTACTCCACCCGTCCGCGGACGGCACGCCCGCGCCGGCCGGCGACCCGCAGGCCGCCCTGCGCCCGGGCCGGCACGGCCCAGGCGCCCGCGCCGTCGTCGACGCCGCCCTGGCGGTCGCGGCCGCGGTCCACGGCACCGGCGCGCTCGACGAGGCGGCCACCACGCTGGCCAGCGCGGTGCACGGGCTGGTCGGGGACCTGGACGGGACCCGGGCCGGCCTGCAGGTACGGTCGGACGCGCACCGCACCGGCGCCCAGGACGCCCAGCACGACGCTGCGGCGATCCACGCGGCGGCCGACGACGCGGCCGGGATGGACGACCGGCAGGCGGCGGAACGGGAGCGGACCCAGCGCGCCGAGGCCGACGTGGCCGAGCAGGCCGTCGCCCGCAACGGTCGGATCGCCGCCGCGTACGCGCGGGCCGCCGAACTGGCCGCCGAGGCAAGCCAGCACGTCCAGGCGGTAGCCGACGCCCTGGCCGTGCTGACCGCCGCGGACCCGTCCTCGTCCGTGCGGGCCGGGCTGGCCACCCGGCTCGTCCTCGCCGCTCGTGCCGCGGCCAAGGCCTACGGCCGGCACGAGGCCGCCCTGCGCCGCGCGCTGCCGCCGGAGCGGGCGCTGGTCGCCGGCACGCCGACCGGCGCGCTGCCGCAGGTCGAGCGGCTGGTCGGCGTCC
Organism: uncultured Actinomycetota bacterium; assembly: GCA_963803135.1. Taxonomy (GTDB): domain Bacteria; phylum Actinomycetota; class Actinomycetes; order Mycobacteriales; family CADCTP01; genus CADCTP01. Next base: position 347,299 of record CAWDLH010000007.1, read on the forward strand.
TCAACGAGGAACTGGCCCGCCGCGGCCGGCCCGACCGCCTCACCGTCGACGAGCTGGACCGCCAGCTGCGGGGCCGGTGGCCGCGGGTGGCCTCCGCGGACGGCGTCGTCCTCCGGGTCGGCTCCCGGCCGGACGCCGCCGAGCTGCGGGTCCGGCTGGCCCTGTCCGGCCCGGTCGAGCTGCTGGCCAGCGCGGTGCAGCACAGCCAGTCGTCCTCCGGTCACTTCCCGCAGGGCGGCCGGACGGTGTCGCTCACCGTCAACCGCGCCCGGACCGGCGGGCTGGGTGGCTCGGTGGCCGGCGCCGTACGGCTGTACACCGAGGGGCTCGACGACACCGTGCCGTGGCAGGCAGCGGTCAAGCTGGTGGGCCGCCACCTCGTGCTCGATCTGAGCGGCCGGATGGGGTACCGGACCGGCCGGGTGGCCACCGCGGCCGCCCTGGCCCTGCGCGGCGCGGTAGACGACAACCGGGGCGAGTCGACCTTCTTCGACCTGGCCGCGCGCTGGGAGATCGATCTGGGCGCGACCCCGGCCGGGTGGGCGCCACTCGAGCCGGCCGAGGGCCCCGCCGAGCGGTCGAGCGTCCGGCTGAAGGTCCCGCACTCCTACACCGTGCAGGCCCCGGCGGAATGGGCGTCCCGGTACCGGCCCGGGCAGGTGCCCCCGGAGGCGCCGGTCCCGGAGCACTGGGCGACCGACGTGCGCGGGCTGCGGCGCCTGGCCGACCAGGTGGTGACCGAGCTCGGGACGCAGATCGCGCCGACCGGCGGCGCGGTGCGGCAGCAGCTGGACGTCCTGCTGACCGAGCACCTGCCGGGGCGGCTCGAGACGGCCGTCAACGAGGAGCACGGCCTGCCGCCGGCGCTGATCACCGACCACGGGCAGCTGGTGGCGGTGGTCCGGGTGCAGACGAAGGTGGTCCGCAAGCCGGCCCGGTCCGTGCCGATGGTCGGCACCGCCAGCATCAAGCAGCACCTGGAGCGGCTGCGCATCGGCTACTCGCAGGCGGTCTCGGCGGTGAGCCGTGCCGTCGAGTGGGGCGGGAACGTCGCGGCCGGCGCCCAGGCGACGCCGGACGGCGGGCGGGCGGCGGGCAGGGTCGACCGCGGGCGGAGCCTGCCCCGGCAGACCAGGGTGGGCGCCACCTCGATCCACCCCAGTGTGCGGCGGTGGGCCGGTCGCACCCAGGCATACCTCTTCGAGCTCGAGCACACCGTGACCGTGCACGTGGTGGGCGAGGAGACGCCGCGGCCGGCGGTCACCGGGCGCGGGGAGGCCCTGGTCCGGCTCACCGAGCCGGACGCCTACCACTACGGCCTGCCGGTGGACGCGGCCGCGGTGGCGCGCGACGACCCGGGCGTGGTCCGGCTGCGCGACGACCCGGACCCGGCGCCGCCGCCCGGTCGCCGCGCGGAGCTGCCCGGGTGGCTGGGGCCGGACGGCCTGCGGGGCGCCGGTCCGGCGTCGGTGCAGAAGCTCACCGGCGCCGAGGACGCCCGTGCCGAGCTGATCACCCGGCTGCAGCAGCTCGGCTGGCTCCCCGAGCTGGACCCGACCGGCTTCCCGGTCCTGTCCCCCGACCGGCTGGAGGCGAAGAGCCAGCTGGAGAACCTGGCCGAGGTGACGGAGCGGCTGTCGGCCGCCGGGCTGGAGACCGGCTACGACCAGGCCAGCCAGGACGGGATGGTCCTCGACCTGGTCCTGGAGCGGACCGGCCGGCCGCCCCGGCACTGGCCGCTGCGGGTCCGGCTGATCCAGGACACCGCGTCCGCCGCGTACCGCGGCCACCTCCCCGCGGAGGTCCCGGTCAACCTGCACATCGCCGCCGAGGCCTGGAGCCGGGGGCAGACCCAGTCGACCCAGCGTGCCCGATCCCTCACGGTCGGCACCCAGGAGACGTACGACCCGCTCGACGCCGGACCCGCGAGCGAGCCGGCCTCCGCGACCGCGGGCGGTGGACCCGTCCGGACCGCGACCTCGTCGGTGGACGACAACGTCAGCCAGGTCAGCCTGGTCGAGTCGGCCGCCCCGGTGGCGATCTTCGAGGTGCCGCACCGGCTGATCGTGGACGAGTACCGCCAGGGCGGCTGGCACCCGCTGGTGGAGGGCCGGCCCGGCTCGGCCGAGGTGCTCCTCCCGGTCGACCTGCTGGACCCGGACCAGGCGGAGCCGGAGACCCACCACGAGGTCACGCAGGCCTTCGAGCGGTACCTGGTCCCGCGGCTCGTCCGCGCGCGCTGGCTGCACGCGGACCTCGGCCCCGTGCTGGACGCGATCCTCGCCGCGCTCCCGCTGACCGGCGAGGCGGCGCTGTCCCACCTCGCCCGGTTCGCCGACGTCCTCAGCGTCGTAGCCCATCCGGAGCTGGCCGTGATGCCGTACGAGACGGTCGTCGAGGTGCTCGGCCGGCTGGTCCTGCCGGTGGAGGCGTCGGTGTCGCTCCAGGTCGAGCCGCGCGAGCTGACCTGGGTCGGCCCCAGCGCCCTGGTGACCGGCCACATCAACCTGACCCAGGTCGGCTTCGGCCTGTCCCAGGACTGGCAGCGGGCGCAGAGCGGCAGCATCACGGTCGGGACCGACGCACCGGACGGCAGCGCCACCGGCTCCGGCTCGACCAGCACGGGCACCTCGAGCCGGCAGGCGACCTCGTACGGCGTGGAGACGCTGAGCATCAACACCGGCCTCCAGTACGTCTACCGGCTCGGCGTGGACACGGTGCTGACCGGGATCGAGCGTGGCCGGGGTGCGCCGCGGAAGCTGGCCGACGGCCAGGTCCTGGTGTCGTTCTCCGAGCGGGACGTCCTGGAGTGGTACGGGGAGGGTTCGGGCTTCCCGGTGCCGCCGGCGCAGGTCGCCGACGCGATCGAGCGCCTGCTGAACAAGAGCCTGACGCTCGACCCGGCGGTCGCCATCCCCCTGGTCCGGCAGTACCTGGCCGATCTCGCGGCCGCCCGGGCCGATCCCACCCTCCCGCCCGTGCCCGCCATCCCGGTCGAGCGGCTGATCGACTGGCTGACCGGCTCCTTCGCCGACGTCACGGAGCGGGTCGAGCTGATGGCGTCGGCGACCGGCGACAGCTTCGGCATCGAGCGCGTCGAGGAGGACGACTTCCTCGCCATCGAGGGTGAGACCGTCCTCCGGATCGACGGGGAGCCGGGCCTGCTGGCCGCCCTGCACCACCTCGCGTCCGTGCTCCGGGCGCCCGTCCGGGTCGACCTGGCCGAGCACCTCGCGATCGCCGGCCTGTCCGACGTCGAGCGGGTCGAGCTCACCGAGCGGTACGGCCGGCCGGTGCCCGACCTGGCCCAGCCGGTGCTGGACCTGCTGGCCCGGGTGGCCCCGGACGCGGTCGATGGCCGGCCCGAGCTGCGGCGCGGGGTGCGCGGCCTGCTCGGCGGCGGCGAGCGCTGGTGGGCCCGGCTGCGCGACATGATCGAGCCCGGCGGCTTCCGGCTGCTGGACGAGGTGATCGGCGGCGACCGGGTCGTCGTCCGGCTCGAGGCCGGCTTCGACACGGACGAGACGGAGCTGCTCGGCCGGGACCCGGACACCGGGCTGATCAACCAGACCTACATCTGGTGGACCAGCGCGGCCGGCGAGTCGGTCGGCTGGGGGGGCGGCGGGCGGATCGGCACGCCGGCGCTCGGCCCGGACGTCGCCGTGGGTACCGACCGGAGCCACACCAGCAGCCGGGCGGCCGCGACGACGGTCACGACGCTGAGCCGGCTGGCCAAGTTCGGCGGGGTCGAACGGGTGCGGCACCCCATCGGGATCAGGATCACCGCCGAGCGGACCATCGGGTGGCGGCGACCGGGCACGCTCGTGTCCGACGTCGCGGGACAGGGCTCCCGGGTGCGGGCGGCGACGCTCCTGCTGACCGGCACGGCGATCAGGCAGCTACCGGCCGGCCTCGCCCTCCGGCGGACGCGGCCGCAGAAGGCTGGCCTGCTGCGCTGGCGGATCGTGACGGCCCACCCGAGCCAACCGGTCCGGTACGCCGACGTGCGCCAGGGCGACCTGCCCGACCGGTTCGTCACCGAGGACATCGAGGCGGGCCCGCTCACGGAGGTGATCCTCGCCCAGCTCGCCGAGCCGGACCTGCTCGGCCCGGGCGGCGTCCGGCGGTCCCGCCCGCTGCTCGACCGGCAGCTGTCGCCGCTGGCCCAGCGCAGCAGCCTGCGCTTCGTGCAGAGCGAGGGCGGTCACCGGCTCGTCCTCGTCGACGTGCCCGGGCACCCCGACCAGGCCGTCGGGGTCTGGGTCAGCGCCACGGTGAGCGAGAGCCAGCGGGTCCTGCGGGGGAACGCGGACGTCGAGATCGGCGAGATCGAACGGACCGAGGACACCACGCCGACCTCGGACGACCGGTCCCGGCTGGACCCGACCGGCCGGTTCGTCACCCTCGGCCCGGTGCCCCTGGGCTCCGGCGAGCAGGGCGCCGTCAGCCGCAGCCTCGGCGGCGGCAGCCGGCACGAGCTGACCGACAACGAGAAGGGCTCCGGGGGCACCAACAAGGTGCGCCTGGACTTCGGCCTCCTGCTGCGCAGGTGGCGGTTCGGGCCGGACGGCCCCGAGCTGATGATCGAGCGCGAGGTGCCCAACGCCGCGATCGGCTCGGCGTACGTGACCGCCTTCGACTCCGCCCTGGCGTACGCGGCCGACCGGCTCGAGGACGACACGGACCTCGACCACGGCGACTGGCCCGCCGACCGCACCGGCGCGGGCGGGGTGCTGTCGCTGGACGAGCTCTACCCCAGGTGGGCGCGGGACGAGCTCCGGTCCGAGGAGCTGTCGGAGGACGAGGCGTGGCTGCCGCGCTACTACAACGTCTACCCGACGATGGCCGCCAAGGTGCGGGACCGGCTCCCGGCGGCCGGCCGTCCGGGCGGCGTCGTTCGCGTCACGGCGACGGAGCAGGGGCGATACCCGTACCGCGAGCTCATCCGGGCCCGGCTGCTGGCCCGGGAGCTCGGCGCGACGGTCCTCGCGGACGTCACCGACGCCGGCGGCGTGCTGCGGGAGTACCGCGCTGAGCCGGATGGGCGGCTCTTCAGCCGGGTGGACGACGGCGGGTTCGCGAACGCGCTCGGGCACGTGGACTACCTGTTGCAGGAGCACTTCGGCGATGTCCTGGACCTCCGCCCGTTCTTCCACGCGACCCTTGACCGGCCAGGGATGTTCTCGGACAAGATCCGGGCGGAGCTGCGCCGGCGCGGCCGGGTGGTCGAGCACCAGGTGCTGGACCTCGGGGCACCGCTGCCCTTCACGCCCGAGTGGACCGCCAGCCACCCCGCCACCAGCAGCTACTCGGGCGGCTTCGGCCAGGGTGGTGGCGGGGGCGTCTCCGGGACGGACGCCTGGGTGCCGGGGTCCGGGTCGCACGGGACGGCTTCGAGAACGCCGCGCGGGCCGGCCGCTCGGGCCGAGGTCGCGGCCGAGCTGGCCGACCCGCAGCGGCTGGCCGCCGCGGCCGGCATCACCGCCCAGCTCAGCCCCGACGGGACGGTGCGCTGGTACACGGCGGGCGGCGTGCCGTTCCGACTCACCCGGGTCGACGTCGTCCCCGCCCGGCGGGTCGGCCGGCCCAGCGTCATCGACGGCGTCGAGCACTGGCCGACCGCCGCCCGGACCGTCCGCACCGGCCCGACCGGACACACCGTCGAGCTGCGGGTCTCCGAGCAGGCCCGGCTCAGCGGCGACCCCGGCTCCGTCCTGGAGATGCGCCGCGCCCTGGCCCACGACCTCGCCGAAGCCGCCGCCGCCATCGACGGTGCGCCCGAGGTGGACCTGCTCACCGGCGGTCCCCCGCCCGGCGGCTGGGCCACCCTCGAGCTGGCCGACCTGTCCGCCCACGACCGCGGCCGGCTGGCCGAGATCGCCGTCCTGCTCGACGCCCGCACCGACCTCGACCAGCGGCCGGCCGTCGACGCCGAGCTGCGCAGCCTGCTCGACCACCTCCTCGGAACCGCCGTGCACGAGGACGCCCGCACCATCGCCCCCGCCCTCCCGCCCGGCCTCGACGGACCGGACCGCACCACCGCTCTTCACGAAGCCGTCGCGGACCTCTACGGTCCCGACGCCGCGCCGTCCCCCGTCCCAGGCCCCGGGCCGGGGTCGGGCCGGGTGGTGGGGCCGGACGCCGTGGCCGAGCTGGCCGGCCAGGCCCGGCTGGCGGTGGTGCTGGACACGCTGCCCGCGGCGCCGCCGCGGGAGCGGCGAGCGCTGCGCGCCGCGGCCGACCGGCTGATCGCCGACCTGCAGCTCGAGCCGTTCGCGCACGGCGCCCGGGAGCGCCGGGCCCGGCTCGGCCCCCGGCTGGCTGCCCGGCTCGCGCTCTACGAGCAGGCCAAGGCCGCCGCCGGGCACTGGCGGCGGTCGGCGGCCACCGCCGTGGCAGCCGCTGCCGACACGCTGGAGCGGGCCGCCGTGGCCGCCGGCGCCGAGGTCCGGGTGCTCGACGCCGGCCTGCTCGACGTACGGGTGCCCGGCCACGACGCGGTGCGGGTGGAACTGTCCGTCGGCGACGTCCCGGGCGGGCGCCCGGTGGAGCCGGCCCGGACCGGTTCGGACAGCGTCGCCCTGCGGCTCGACGGCCGCTTCACCGCCGCCGCGCTGCAGCGGGCGGTGGCCGCCACGGTGACCGGGACGGTGCTCGCGGCCCGCGGGACCGTGCCGGTGGGGCCGGCGGTGCTGTCCGCCTCGGTGGCCACCGGGCCGCTCACGGTCGCCGACCACCAGGCGCTGGCCGGGTTGCGGGAGGCGGTCCGCCAGGTGCGCACGTCCACCGGGGCGGCCCGGCTGGCGGCGATCGGGGTGCTGTCCACGCTGGCGGACGGTCTGCGTCTCGGCACCCGCCCGGCCGGTGTCGACTCGGCCCGGCCGCTGCTGCGGACCGCCGGTCTGGCAGCGCTGGTCGCCGATCTGGAGGAGCTCGTCGACGGAGTGCCGCCGGGCCGGGACGGGCGGCCGCGGTGGTCCGGCCGCCGTCCCGGGGAGTCGGACGAGGAGTTCCGGCGGCGGATGGCGCGGCTGTCCAACCCCACCGGCTGGATCCCCCCGGAGCCGGACGACGCGCTGGCCGAGAAGGACGGCTCGCCGCCGCCGGGCGAGCCACCGCCACCGGCGAGCACGCCGACGACACCCGCCACGACCGGCGCCCCGCCGCCGGGCACCACCGGCACCACCCCAGCACCGGAAACCACCCCACCGCCCGACACCGCCCCACCACCGGGCAGCACCGCCCCGCGGGTGCCGGCCATCCCGCCGGCGAGCACCCCGCCGCCGGGCACATCGCCGGCGACCAGCCCGCCGGCGACGGCGGAGCCGGGGCCGGCGCCGGACGGCGAGCCCGCTCCCCGCCCGCAGCGGAAGCCGCCGCCGCCGAAGGCGAAGCCCAAGCAGGACCGAGACACCGGCGCCGGGAAGCGCCGGCGCAAGGCGGACGGCCGCAAGGCCGACGGCCGGCGCCGGAAGGACGAGCACCGGAAGAAGGACAACGGGAAGAAGGTCAGCCGCCGGAAGAAGGCCAGCCACCGGACGACGTACCACAGCTGCGGCCGGCCCCGGAAGCCGCGCGGCCGCAGGAGCCGACGCCACCGCGGGTCCTAGGCTCCCGGCCCGACCGGTTTCCTGAGCAGGCGCCCCGGCGACTGATCAGTTCCGCCGGCGGCTGAGCGGCGACGCCTGCTCAGCCGGTGGTCGAACTGCGCAGCCGGCGAGCTGTCGGCGCGGGCCTCAGCCCGGCGGGATGACGAAGACGTCATCCTGGACATGCGCGACGCTGTTCGATTCGATCACCTGGGCCAGCGTCCGTCGGTAGCTGATCCCGTACGCGCTCTCGATCGCGGCCAGCGTGGGGTCGTTGCCGAAGAAGAACCGGTCCCCATCCCGCAGCCGGCGGAACTGGTCGCCCCAGATCGCCGACTGCAGCTCGCCGAGGTCGGAGTCCCGCAGGTGTGGCTCGGCCAGCATGCCGACGAAGGCGTCCAGCTTGTCGACGCCGCCGTACACGGCCCGCAGCCGCGCGGCCAGCGTGCCCCGGCGGGTGCCGCTGACCGCCTGCTCGAGGATCGCGGTCCGGTCGTTCCGGTCGATGGCGGTGCCGTCGATCTTGCGCAGCGCGACGAAGTCGAGGATCTGGGGGTCGTCGACCGGGTCGGCGGGGTCGACCCTCGGGTCGTCGGGGAACTGGTCGGTCCGCTCGCCGGTGATCGCCGTGAACGACGTCCGCGGCGCCAGCCCGAAGGCCCGCCGGAGCTCGTTGTACGAGGGCATCCCGTGGTCCCGGCCGCGCTGGATGTCGATGGCCCCGAGGTCGGTCACCGCGGTGAAGCAGCCGGGCAGGACCAGCGGGTCGCCGCAGCGCGGCGGGTTGGCCAGCCCGCGCCGCGGCAGCTGGAAGAGCACGCTGCGCAGCGAGTCGTCGATCTGCTCGTCGTTGCGGTACTGGTGGCCGACGGCGAACTCGGTAGCCAGCTTCGCGATGCCGACCTGGCCGACCAGCCCGGGGTTGCCCAGCATGGCGCCGAGCGGGATGTCCAGCGTGTTGACGCCGTTCGCGCTGGTCACGCCGATGCCCTGGCGGCGGAAGGCGGCCAGCTGGGCGGCGGAGAACTCGGCCGTCCGGAAGGACGGGTTGAAGACGCCGTGCACCATGCTGTGCGAGCGGTAGCCGACCGCGGCGAACTCGTTCGACAGGGACGGGTCGACCGCCGGGTCGTACCCCTGGTAGCGCGGCAGGCTGACCCCGACCGCGGGCAGGAACTCCGCGTACGTGATGAACTGGATCTCCGCACCGACCACCTTGCGGGCGATCTCGAACTTCTGCTGTTCGGTCAGCGTGCCCGGCAGGGCGGCCACGATCCGGTTGTGCTCGCGGGCGAAGAGGGTCTGCGCCAGCGTCAGCGGGGTGTTCTCGTCGGCCCGCACGTCGCCGGCGATCCGGGCCAGCTCCGGGCGCCCCGTCTGCGGTCCGAAGAGGTCCATCAGCGGGGCCGCCACCGCGTTGCCGCGGGCCCCCGGCCGGGGCAGGAAGCCGTCCGGCAGCAGCAGCCGGGCCTCGTTGTTCGCCGGGTCGCCGTCGACCGGGCCCGCCCGCAGCCAGTCGAGTCGGGACGCCGACAGCCCGTACACGGTCGAGCCGTCGATGAAGGAGCTGATCTGGTTGAGCTGCTGGCGGGGCGTGTCCGCGGTGCCGGTCCCGGGCGCCGCCGGGGTGCGGCTGAAGGCGATGCTGCCAGTGTCGTTGCGGTAGCGCTCCAGCGGATCCGCGGCGTCGAAGCGGATCGGCGCGCTCTCCCCTTTGCTCTCGTCCCGCAGGCCGACGTCATGGTCGATGAACTGGCCCCAGATCCAGACCCACTGGGAGAGGTCCCGCTCGGAGAACAGGTTCTGCCCGTTGTCGGCGAAGACCCGGTTGCTGACGTACCGGGGCGGCGGGCCGCCGACGATCGCGCCGCGGCCGTCCGGGTAGGCCGCCGGGGCCAGCCGCAGGTACGGCGTGCCGGCCTGGCCGAACGACGGCGACCGCTCGTTGTTGTCCCGGCCGTCGAGCGTCCGGGTCGCCGCGAGCACCCGCGCGGCCACCGCGTCCGCGTCGCCCGGCGCGGCGGCCAGCGGCGAGAGCACCAGCGCGGTGGCCGCCGCCGTCATGGCCGCGACCACCAGCCGCACCCGCCGCATCCGGACCAGCAACGCCCACCGCGCCATCGGCCCTCCTGCCCGTCGAGCGGTCCGGCCGCGATCGTCCGGCGCGCCGGTACGCCCGGCGTCCAGGGCCGGTACACCGCCCGCCCCGGCCGCCCGGCCCGGAATGGATCCGCGCTGTATCGGGGCCGCGCACGATCGGTCCCGTGCCGGACCTGGCCAGCGACCGGGGTGCGGCGGCGGATCGCCGGGCCCGGGTGACGATCGCGCTGTGCGCGCTCGGTCCGATGCTGGTCGGACTCCTGGTGACCGCCGGGACGAGCCGCTCCGTCCCGAGCCCGCCGCCCCGGCTGACCGGTCACTGGGTCTACGTCCCCGGCCTGGCCGCCGCGGTCCACGTCGACGGCGAGAGCAAGGAGGTCGATGCCACCGTCGCGGTCGGCGCGGCCAGCCCCGGCAGCCCCGTGCTGCAGGGCGGGCGGGCCGGTTACGTCGTGGACGTGGACCTGGTGATCGTCTTCGGCTCGACCGCCGGGGTGACCGGCGGGCTGCCCGGGACGGGCGTCGCCGAGAGCCCGGTCCCGGTGGAGACGGCCCGGGCCGCGTACGTCGTCTACCGCACCGCGGGCCTGGTGGTCCGGCTGTCCCCGCGGCACGCCAGCGTCGGCACCGGCGGGCCGCTCGGCGACCCCGTCACCGCCGCGGACGGCACGCTGTGGGTGCACCGCGTCGACACCGGGGAGGCCTGCGCACTCGACCCGGACGGGACCGCGCTGAGCTGCCCGGCGCGGGTTCCCGCCGGGCACCGCGCCGCGCTGAGCCTGCTCGGCGGTCACCCGGTCCTCGTCGACATCACCGCCGGCACGGTGCGCCCGGTCAGCGGGCGCGGCGCCGGCACCGCCACGCCGCTAGGCGTCAGGTTGCCCCCGAACGCCCGGATCGGCTCGGCCGACGCCGGCGGCCGGCTGCCGGTGGTCGACCCGGGCGGGCGCCGGCTGCTGCTGCTCCGGCCCGGCGCCGACGCGCTCGCCGTGCCGCTCCCCGAGGGCCGGTTCGACCGGCCGGTGTCCGGGGGCGACGCGGTCGCGCTCGTCGACCAGGACACGGGCCGGGTCGCGAGCTACGACAGCCGGGGCCGCAGCCGCGGCGCGGCGGTGATCCGGACCGGTGGCATCAGGACGACCCGGGGCGACGACGGCCGGGTGTACGCCGACGCCACCGACGGCCGGCAGAGCGTGGTCATGGACGGCGACGGCACCCTGACCGCGGTCCGGTACGGCGGCCCGGCGCCGCGCTACCGGTCGCCGGTGCCGGTGCCGACGACCACCGTGCCGGCGCCGGCGCGGGCGACGACTCCGGCGCCGGCGCCGGACGCCCCGACCACCGCGGCGCCGGCACCGACCACGCCCGAGCTCACGCCGGAGCCCACGCCGCAGCCCACACCGGCCCCGACGACCACCGTGCCGGCGCCGACCGCCGTCGCCCCGACGGCATCGAGGCCGACCGCCGCGCCGACGCCCAGCCCCACGCCGGCCCAGCCCGGCGGGGCCTCCGGCGGGGGCGGCGTCCCGGTCGCCGACGTCCTCGCGGCACGGGTCAGCGGCGCTGCCGAGATCGCCGTCCGGCTCCGGGTCACCGGCGCCGGCCCGGTGTTCTGCCACGTGTTCTTCAACTCCGTGGAGCGGCTGGCGAGCTCCTGCGCCGGCACCGTGGAGCTGCGGGTCCCCGGCCTGTCCCGGCCGGCCCGGTACGACATCTACGTGCTGGGCACGAACGCGCGGGGCACCGGCGAGCCCGGCCGCCGTCTCCAGCTCAGGCTGCCGTGAGCGCGGCGGATCCCCGCCCGGGGACCGGGTGGCCGCTCGGCCGGTTCCTCGGCGTGCCGGTCGTCCTGCCGCGCCCGGCAGCCGGTTCCCTGGCCGCGATCGCCCTGCTGGCGGCCCTCGCGGGAGGCCCGCGGATGGCCCTGGTGCTCGCCGCCGGACTGGCCGCCGCGCTGCTCGCCCGCGACCTCACCCGGGCCGCGACGAGCGTCGCGCTCGGCCGGGCCCCGGCCCGGATCCTGGTGGGCCGCCTGCTCGCGCGGCACGACGCGCGCTCGCACAGTCCGCGGGAGGAGTGCCTGACCGCTCTGGTGGGGCCGCTGACCCTGGTGCTGGCGGCCGGTCTCGCGGCGGCGGGCGCCGCTCGGACGCCGCCCGGGAGCTTTCCGCACCCGGCGCTCGCCGCGCTGGCCCGCGCGGCGCTGCTGCTCGCGGCCGCCAGCCTGCTGCCCGGCCTGCCGACGGACGGCGGCCGGCTGGTGCGGGCGGCGGCGTGGCGACTCACCGGCTCCCGGGTGTCCGGCACGCACGCCGCCGGCCGGGCGAGCCGGCTGACCGCGGTGGCCGTCGGCCTGGTCACGCTGTCCGCCTTGACCGCCGGCGACCCGGCCGTCAGCACGGGGGCGATCGCCACCGGCGGCCCGCTGGCGGTATTGCTCTGGCGGGGCGCGACCCGGCGCCGCCGGCCGGGCGGCGGCCGGCCCGACCACACCGCCGGCCGGCTGCGGGCGGCCGACCTCGCGCTCGCGGCCGGCCTGGCCGTCGTGGCCACCGTGACCCTCCGCGCGTACGTGGTCCGCACCTTTTCGGTCGACTCCTCGTCCATGCGGGAGACGCTGCAACCCGGCGACCGGGTGCTGGCCGACCGGCTGACCTACCGGCTGGCCGGGGTGCGGCGCGGCGACCTGGTCGTGGTGCACCGGCCGACCGGGGCCGGCACGGAGGAGGAGGATCTGGTGAAGCGGGTGATCGGCCTGCCCGGCGAGCGCGTCGCGGCCCGCGACGGCACCGTCTCGGTGAACGGCGTGCACCTGGTCGAGCCGTACGCGGGGCGGGACTGCGGCCCGGCCCGGGCCCCGGTCGGCCCGGTCCTGGTGCCGCCCGGGCACCTCTACCTGCTCGGCGACAACCGGTGCGGCTCGCTCGACAGCCGGCAGCTCGGCCCTGTGGACAACCGGCTGGTCGAGGGCCGCATCTTCGGTATCGTCTGGCCATTGGCCCGGACGGGCCGATTCTGACCGATCAGGTGACACTATGGCAGCTCTACGCAGATCGGAAGAAAGGAGCGTTCCCGGCATGGACCACCCCTCGGTCCCAGGTCGCAAGAAGGCTCCGGTCCGGTCCGCCGCCGCCGGACGGAGACGGGTCCGCGCCTCCGTCGCGGTGTGGGTGACGCTCAGCCTGGTGCTGGTCGGGGTCGCGGCGACCAGCGGATCCGGCGGGGCGGCCCCCGACCTCGGCTTCCGCCAGGTCGGCCACTGGGTCTACTCCGGGACGCTCGGCCGGGTCTTCCACGTGAACGGCGCGGCCAAGACGGTCGACGCCTCCGGCGAGGTGCAGGGCGGCCGGCTGGCCGGAGGGCCGGCCGTGCAGAGCCCGACGAGCGTCTTCGTGCCCGGGGACAAGGGCACCACGATCGAGTTCGGCAAGTCCCGGCTGAAGGTCAAGGCCGTGCAGCCGACCGGGGTCAACGAGCTACCGGTCGGCCTGGAGGTGCCTGGCGGGCCGTATTACGTGTACCGGAAGACCGGCGTGATCCAGCGGCTGGCGCCGATGGCGACGATCCAGCTCGGCGGCAGCCTGGGCGACCCGGTGGCCACCACCGACGGGACGGTGTGGGTGTTGCGGCTCACCGACGGGGCGGTGTGCTCGCTGGCCCGCACCGCCACCGAGGTGAGCTGCCCGGACCGAACCCCGGCCGGGCATCGCGGCGCCCTCACGGTGATCGGCGACCGGCCCGCGTTCGTCGACACAACCAGCGCCGAGCTGCACCGGATCGACAGCGACGGCCTGGGTCCCGGCATGCCGCTGGGCACCCGACTCGGCGACGACGCGAAGGTCGCTCCGGCAGACGCGGACGGCCAGCTGCCCATCGTCCGCCCGGCCGACCGCTCGCTGCTGCTGGTCGACACCACCCGGCTGGCGCCGGGCCGCCCGCCGGCCGCGCCGCGGACCGTCCGGCTGGACACCGGCGACGTGAGCGCGCCGGCGACCGCCGGCCGCGCCGTCGCGATCGTCGACCAGCAGCACGACAAGCTGGTCACGTACGACACAGGCGGGGCGCGGATCGCGAGCACCGACCTGCCCGCCGGCGCGGAGGTGCGGCTGAGCCGGGCCGAGGACGGCCGGGTCTACGCCGACGTCGACGGCGCCACCGACCACGCCGTGGTGGTTGACGGCTCCGGCGAGATCGACGAGGTGCCGCTGACCGACCCGGTCCCGGGCACCGGGCCGACCTCGCCGGCCCCGCCGTCCGGCAGCGTGCCGCCCGCGCCCCCCGCCACCCCGACGCCCTCGGCGACGCCGACCCCGACCGCGACACCGACCGACCCCACGACCGAGCCCGAGCCGACCACCGGCCCGGAACCGACCACCGCTCCGGAGCCGACCACCGCTCCGGAGCCGACCACCGGTCCCGAGCCGACCAGCCCGCCCGACCGCCAGCCGCCGGCCGGCGCGCCGCCCGCGCGGGTCGCCGTGCCCGGGGCGCCGCTCGGGGTGCAGGCGACCGTGACAGGCGCCACGGCGACCCTCACCTGGCGGCCCGGCCCGACCAACGGTGCGCCGATCACGGCGTACCGGGTGTCCTGGCGGACCGCGGCCGCGGGCACGGCGTTCAGCTCGACCACGCTGCCCGGCGACGCTCGCCGGGCCACCGCGTCGGGCCTGTCCGACGGCGTGGCCTACGTGGCGACGGTGGCCGCGGAAAACCGGGCCGGCCGCGGGATCGCCGCCGAGTCCAACCCGGTGACGCCGGTCGCCGCCGGACCCGGCACCCCGGGCGGCGTACGGGCCGCCGCCGACGGCACCGACGGCTCGGTGACGGTGACCTTCCGGCCCGCCGCCGGGACGGCCGCCTCGGCGTACCAGGTCACCGCGAGCAGCGGGTCCGGCCAGCGGGTGACGGCGCGGCAGGCGGTGTTCGCGGCGCTGCCGGCCGGCACGCGGCAGACCTTCACGGTGGCCGCCGTCGACGCGCAGGGCCGGGTGGGACCGGCCTCCGCGCCCAGCAACGCGGTCACGCCGTTCCGGCCGGCCGCCGCGCCGGGCGGGGTCCGGGCGACCCGCGGCGACGGGTCCGCCACCCTGACCTGGACGGCGGGCGCGCTCAACGGCGGCGAGCTGGCCGGCTACCGGGTGGCCTCCGCCGGGGTGACGGCCCGGACGGTGTCCGGGACCACCGCCACGGTCACCGGGCTGGTCGCCGGCCGGTCGTACGCGTTCACGGTGCGAGCGCTCACCCGCCAGCAGGGCGGCGCTGGCTCGACCGTCACCGGCGCCCCGTCGACCGCGGTCCCGGTGACCGCGGCCACGGTGCCGCGGGTGGACGTGGTGAGCGCGCAGCAGTCCGGCGGCCAGGTGACCGTCGTCGGGCAGGTGACCGACGGGGCCGCCGCGATGGTGAGCTGCCGGGTGCTGATCGGGACCACCAGCTACCCGGGCCTGCCCTGCCGGGCCGGCCGGACGACGTTCCAGATCAACGCCACCGTCGGCACGACGGCGACCGTCACCGCCGTCGGCACCAACGCGATCGGCACCGGCCGGCCGGGCCAGGGCCAGCAGCTGGCGCCGCCGCCGGCCGCCTCCGTCCCGGACGGCACCTACCGGCTCCGGCAGGGATCGCCGAGCGGCGACACGGTGGAGGTCGCCGAGTGCGAGACCGCCGACGAGTCCGCGCTGCGCATGTGGTCCCGGGTCGCCGGGTCGAGCGCCCACTGCCAGCGTTGGACGGTGACCAGCCTGGGCGGCGGCACCTACCGGATCGTCAAGGCGGACTCGAGCCAGGCCCTCGACGCCTGCAGCTCGAGCACGCCGTGGCTGTTCGGGTACAGCGGCCGCTCCTGCCAGCAGTGGCGGATCACGGCGGCCGCCGGCGGCGGCTACACGCTGAGGGTGGTGAGCTCCGGGCAGGCACTCCAGCCCGCTGGCTGCTCGAGCAGCAACGGCGCCGGAGTCCGGGTGGCCGCGCTCACCGGCAGCTCCTGCCAGACCTGGTACTTCGAGGACACCTGAGTGAGTCCGGGCGAGGCGTACAAGCTCATTTCGGCGAACGTCGAGCGGGTGATCCAGGGCAAGCCGGAGGCTGTGCGACTCGCGGTGGCGGCGCTGTTCGCCGAGGGCCACCTGCTGATCGAGGACGTGCCCGGGCTCGGCAAGACGACCCTGGCCCGGTGCCTGGCCCACAGCGTCGGCGGGACCTGGCGGCGGATCCAGTTCACCCCCGACCTGCTGCCCAGCGACGTGACCGGCGTGATGGTCTACCACCAGGGCACCGAACAGTTCGAGTTCCACCCCGGCGCGATCTTCGCGAATGTCGTCGTCGCCGACGAGATCAACCGCGGCACCCCGAAGACCCAGTCCGCGCTGCTGGAGGTGATGGCCGAGCGCCGGGTCACCGTGGACACCGTCACCCATCCGGTGCCGCGCCCCTTCCTGGTCGTCGCCACCCAGAACCCGATCGAGCTGGAGGGGACGTACCGGCTGCCCGAGGCGCAGCTCGACCGGTTCCTGATGCGGATCGAGCTGGGATACCCCGACCACGACGCCGAGGTGCGCGTCATCCGGGGCGACACCGCGGGGATCGCCGCGGACCAGCTCGAGCCGGTGCTGGACCTGCCGGCCCTCCGGCAGGTCATCGACGCCGTGCGCCGCGCGCACGTGGACGACCGGGTCTGCGCGTACGCGGTGCGGCTGGCGGCGGCCACCCGCGGGCACGCCGCGGTCCGGTATGGCGCCAGCCCGCGCGGCAGCATCGCCCTGGTCCGCGCCGCGCAGGCGCTGGCCGCGACGCACGGCCGCGCCTTCGTCACCCCGGACGACGTCAAGGCGGCGAGCGAGCCGGTGCTGGCTCACCGGCTGATCCTGACCGCGGAGGCCGAGCTGAACCAGCGCCGGGCGCGGGACGTGGTCGCCGACGTGGTGGCCAGCGTGCCGGTGCCGATGCCGGACAGCTCGGGCGAGCGGACCTGAGGCGATGCGGCTGACCGCGCGCGGTGCCGGCCTGCTCGCCGCGGCCGCGGTGGCGTACCTGCTCGGCGAGCTGCTCGGCTACCCGCTCTTCCGGGCGCTCGCCGGGGTCACGGTCGCCGCGGTGGCCGCCGGGGCGGCCAGCGTCCTCCGGCCGCCGCGGATGCTGGTGGAGCGTGAGCTCTACCCGGACCGGGTCGAGCGGGGCGCGGCCGCGCTGGCCACGCTGCGGGTGCGCAACCCGGGCGGTCACCGGCAGCCCGGCTGCACCGTGCGCGATCTGCTCGGCGGCGAGCAGCGCCGGGTGGTCGTGCGGCCGCTGGCGCCCGGCCAGGCCGCGACGTACCGCTACGAGCTGCCGACCCGCCGCCGCGGCCGGGTGGTCGTCGGCCCGCTGGCGCTGGAGCGGACCGACCAGTTCGGGCTGGTCCGGAGCCGGGTCGGGACCGGCGCCACCGCCACCCTGTGGGTGCACCCGCAGCGGCACCCGGTGCGGTCCCTCGCCGGGCTGCGGCCGCGGCACCACCACACCGGCCGGCCGCCGCCCGATCCGCTCCGCGGCTCGACCGACCTGCGGACGGTCCGCGAGTATGTGGTCGGCGACGAGGTCCGGCACCTGCACTGGAAGGCGGTCGCCCGGACCGGGACGCTGATGGTCCGGGAGTACGTCGATCCCGCGCAGCCGCGGTTCACCCTGCTGCTGGACGACCGGGCCGGGGTGCTCACGCCGGCGGCGTTCGAGGAGGCGGTGGAGGTGGCCGCGTCGCTGCTGCACGCGGCCGCGGCGGGCGGCCAGCACAGCCAGCTGCTCACCACCGCCAGCGAGCAGCAGACGGTGACCGCCGGCGGCCTGGCGGCGGCGCGGACGCTGCTGGACCGGCTGGCCGAGCTGGAGCAGACCGCCGAGCCGGCCGGGACGGCGATCCGGCCGCCGGCTGGCGGCGGCGCCCTGGTGTACGTGACCGGTGGCCGGGCGGCCGCGGACGCCCCGACGCTGGCCGCCCTGCGGGCCGCGTACAGCCGGGTGGCGGTCTTCGACCTTGCGCCGGGACGGGACGCCCCGCCGCCGTGGGTGCTGGCCGTCCGGGCTCCGGACGCCGCGGCGGCGGTCCGCGACTGGAACCGGGCGGTGGCGCGTTGAACCGGGACCGGGTGGCGACGGCGGGCGTGCTGGGCGCGGCTGTGCTGGCCGGGCTGCTGTTCGCCCCCGTGTTCGGGCTGGCGCCGCTGCTGCTGCCGGTCGGGGTGGTGGCCGCGGCCGGGTACGCCGCGTTCGAGGCCGCCCGCCGCTGGCCGGCGCTGGCCGGCTGGCAGCTGCCGCTGACCGCGGCCGCCGCGCTGGCCGGACTGCTCGGCACCGTGCTGCGGCCGACGACCTGGTACGGGCTGCCTACCGCGGTGTCGCTGCGCGCCCTGTACCGCGGCGCGACGGACTCCTGGCAGCTCACGCTGCAGACCACCTGGCCGGCCGGGGCGGCGCCCGAGCGGCTGCTGCTCGTCCCACTGCTGGTGCTGCTCGCGGTGCTGCTCGGCACGGCGGCGCTGCACCGGCCGGGCTCCCCTGCGCTCGCGCTGCTGCCGGGCCTCGCGGCGGCCGGGCTGGCCCAGGCGTACCACGCGGTGACCGGCTGGACCGCGGCGCTGGCCGCGCTCGGCTTCGCCGCCGCGGCCGCCGCCGTGCTGGGCCGGCGCGACCGCGAGCAGGCGGCCGGCCGGATCCCGGTCCTGGCGCACCGGTCCGCCGCGACCCGGGTCCGGGTGGCGGCCCGGACCGCGGCCACCGTCGGCCTCCCGACGGTGCTGGCCGCCCTGCTCGCCGCGGTCGCGCTGGGGACCGGGAGCCTGGCCGGCCGGCCGGCGGCCGCGCTGGCCCGGACCCCGCCGCTGCAGCTCGGCGCCCCGGTCGGCAACCCGCTGGACGAGATCGCCGAGCGGCTCACCGACCCCGGCACCGAGGTCTTCCGGGTCCGGACCTCGGCGGCGGTCGACCGCTGGGAGCTGGTCGTGCTCGACCGCTTCGACGGCGCCGGCTGGACGCCCGGCGCGCAGTACCTGCGGCTGGGCGCCGAGCTGCCGCCCGATCCGGCGGTGACGGCGCCGCGACGGCGCGGCGAGGCCACGATCACCGTGGGCGGGCTGGCGTCCCCCTGGCTGCCGAGCCAGCGGGGCACCACCACGGTGACCGGGATCGAGCCCCTGGTGGACGCGGCGACCGGCACGCTGGTCGCGCCGGCCGCGGCGCCCGGCGCGAGCTACCGGCTCGGCTGGGCCGCTCCGGTGCTGACCGCGGCCGAGCTGCGCGACCGGCCGCTCGACCCGGCCGCGCTGCCCGCGCAGGACAGCGGGCCCGGGCTGGCCGAGGTCCCGGCCGGGATCAGCGACCTGGCCGAGGCGGCGGTCCGGGACCGGCGGGCCTCGGTCGGCACCGCCCTGCTGCTGGCGCAGTACCTGCGGACCCACTACCCGCTGGCCAACGGGACCGCCGCCGTGCCGACCGGGAGCGGCTGGCTGCAGCTGCAACGGTTCCTGCTGCAGGGCGGCAGCGGCACCAGTGAGCAGTTCGCCACCGCGTACGCGGTGCTGGCCCGGGTGCTCGGTATCCCGGCCCGGGTGGTGGTCGGCTTCCGGCAGCATGCCCGGCCGGAGGCGGACGGGACGTACGTGGTCCGCAACGCCGACGTGCTGGCCTGGCCCGAGGTGGCGGTGCAGGGCGCCGGCTGGGTGCCGGTCGACCCGCTGCCGGAGCGGGACGCCAGCGGGGCGGCCGTCCGGCCCCCGGCCCCGCGGCCGCCCGCCGCGCGGCCGCACCCGCCGGCGCCCGCGCCGCCGCCGGAGGAGACCGACCCGGCCGCCGCGGAGCCGGGGTCGACCGGTCCGGCGGGCGTCCCGGCCAGGTGGGTCTGGCTGTCGGTCGCCGGAGCCGTGCTGGTGGCCGGCCTGCTCGGCTGGCTGGCCGGGGTGCCGGCGGCCAAGGCGGTACGGCGGGCCCGGCGCCGCCGCCGTACCGGGCGGGCGGCGGTGGTGGCGGCCTGGCTGGAGGCGCGCGACCAGCTCCGGGCGTACCGGGTCGTGGTCAGCCGGGCGATGACGGTCCGCGACCTGGCCGCGGTGACGGCCGGCGTGGTGGCCGCCGGCGGCCCGGGCCGGGCCGGGTTGCGCCGGCTCGCCGAGTCGGTCGACGCCGCCGCGTGGTCCGGCGCGGCGGTCGGCCCGGAGCTGGTCGACGAGGCCTGGGCCGCGGTCGCCGCGGTGCGGCGCGAGCTGGCTGGCGGACCGCTGGCCGCGCGGGTCCGCGCGGCTCTCGAGGTACGTAGCCTCTTCCCGCCGCGGTAGTCAGTTCTGGCAGGCGGCGCCGTTGATGCCCTTGGGCGCGCTCTGCACCGCGTTCACCCCGTCGAACGTGCCCTGGACCTGGAAGCAGTACGGCTGACCCGGCTGGATCGCGAAGACCCTGCTCCGGGCCTGGTTGACCAGCTTCGCGGACGGGGCGGACCCGCCCGCCATCGCGACGATCACCGCGTAGCTCATGCCGGGCGGACCCTGCCAGCTCAACGTCACCTTCCGCCCCTGGTCGCCGACCTTGACCGAGGTGAGCCGCACCGTCGCCGCCGGGGCGGCGGCGGTCGCGCTCGCAGTGGGGGCGGCGGCCGGTCCGGTCGCCGGGGTCGGCCCGCTGCCGATGTGCCGGGTCAGCAGCGCGGCGGCGACGACCATCGCCGTGCCGCCGGCGACCTTGGCCAGCAGGGCGAGCCGGCGCCGGACGGGCGCCGGCCGGGTCGGGTCGTCGTCGGTGTCGGCGGCGCTCAGCAGGCGGAACCAGCCGGCGCCGGACGCGGTCGGATCGGACTCCGGCGGGTCGTCCGGAGCGGACTCCGCCGCCGCCTTCGCGGCGGCGTCGAGCTCCGCGAGCAGGTCGCCCGGATCCCTGTGCTCACCGGGCTCGCTGTGCTCACCGGGCTCGCCCGGCCGACCCGCGCCCGCCCCATCGGTCTCGGCGGCCGGCTGGGCCGCGTCAGCCGGGTCGGCATCGGCGGGGCGCCGAGCCAAGTCGGCCCGGTCGGCCCGGTCTGCCTGGCCGACCAGGTCGGCTGGCCCGGTCTCGGCGGGCCGCTGGGCCGGCTCAGCCTGACCCGCACCTGCCGGCTCCGCCCGACCGGGCCACCCACCGACACCCGCCGCGTCGGTCCCGGCGGGCCGCCGGGCCGGCGCACCGCGCGGCGGCCCCGGGACAGGCCCGCCGACCGGCGGGACCGGCCGGGCCAGCAGGGCGTCGAACCGGGCCGCGACGCCGGCCGCGTCCGGCGGCCGCTCGCCCGGCTCGGTGGCCAGCAGCTCGGCCAGCAGCATCCCGAGCTCGACCGGCACCGCGTCCTCACCCAGCGGCGGCGGCGCCTGCCGCAGCACCCGCAGCACCCGCTCGCTCGGGTGCTCACCGATCCGGGCCGGGAACGGCGGCCGGCCGGTGAGCGCGGCGTACAGCGTCGCGCCCAGGCCGTACAGGTCGGACCGGGCGTCAATGGTGCCGTCCCGGAGCGTCTCAGGAGCGGTGTACTCGCCGGCGTCGGTCGGGTCGCCCGGATAGTGCTGGCGCAGCGCCAGCCCGAAGTCGGACAGCACCGGCTGGCCGGACGCGTGGACCAGCAGGTTGGTCGGGGTCATCCGGCCGTGCAGGACGCCGGAGCCGTGGGCCGCCGCCAGCGCGGCCGCCGCTGCCGACCCCACCGCGGTGACCTCCTCGGCGTCCAACCGGTCCCCGCGGGCGAGCAGCGCGCCGACCGAGTCCGCGCACAGCTCGGCGACCAGGTACGGCCGGCCGTCGTCGAGCACGTCCACGTCGTCGACCTGCAGGATCGACGGAACGTGGCGCAACCGGCCGATCCGGGTGCGGTCGGCGTCGAACTGCTCGCGGGTGTCCCGGTCGAACGGAGTGGCGAGGACCTTGACGGCGACGGCCGCGCCGGTCCGGTCCAGGATGCCGCGGTAGACCACGGAGAAGCCCGCCTCGGCGAGCACCGCCAGCCCGGACACGCCGGGCACCGGCGGCGGCTGGGCGGCGCCGGTGGCGTGCGCGTCCTCGAGGTCGTGGCGAGCTGCCGCGTGGCGCACCCGGCCCCCTCTCGGCCCTGGCGTACCGGCCCAGTCTGGCAGAGCCGGTCCAGCCGCCGTACATCCGATGTACACCCCTGGGAAGCACCGCCGCGGACGACCGGCGCCGGCCGCCGGGCCCGACCCGGAGCCGGCCGGGCTCAGCGGCGGCGGTCGGCCAGCGCCGGGAAGTCCTTCCGCGCCCGGTGCACCTGGCCGAGGTCCAGCTCGACGGTCAGCGTCTCGACGGTGTCGCTGCGTCGGGCGGCCTTCGAGGCAGAAGCTACGGAGCTGACACTACCTGGTTCGCACCACGAATAGCTTCACGCGACGGCGTGTCGAAGGAGGAGCAAGGCTCTGACCTGGTGGGGCGAGTGGGGCTCGAACCCACGACCGACGGATTATGAGGATGCCCGACAAAGGCTCCTAGGCCTTCTACCTGCGACTTCGATGTCAATCGATCATCCTGAAACTGCTCCGATCGGCTTGCGGGACCAGGAGTTCGCGTCACGAGTCGCGTCACGCGTTGCAGCTTCTACCTGCGGCACCTGCCCCTCACTGCGGGAGCGCTGCGATCGAGACCGCCCTGCGACCAGCGGTGGTGATCGGCCCACCCATCCATCATCCGCGGAATGAGGTCGACAGGGTCAGCCCGCTCGACGGGCGAGAAGCTGCACGCGGATGCGGTGCAGCCGCGGCATGAGGCCGTAGATGACGATCGGGACCGCGACGGTGGCGAGGACGAACGTGCGCAGGACCGGGCCGAGGTGCGCCAGCCAGGGCCCCAGCGCGAGGTTGAGGACGGTCAGGGTCGGGAAGACCGCGAGCCAGATCATGAGGGCGAGCTGGTGCTTGGTCGGCGGCCCGACATGGCTGAGATGGTTCGACATGAGGGATGCTCCTGAGTGACTGGTTCAGTGAAGGACCTGAGACTGGGCGACCGCGAGGCGGACGTCTTCCTCGACGAGGTCGTTGTTGACGGCGATGGCGGCGGCGGAGCCCTCGCCGGCGGCTGTGATCACCTGCGCACGTGGGTTGACGGCGTTCCCCGCCGCCCAGACACCGGGGACGGTGGTGCGTCCTGTGGGGTCGACGCGGACCCACCCGGTGTCATCGGTGGCGCAACCGACCCCCTTCAGCAGGCTGTCGTGCGGCACGAACGTGGGACGCACGAAGACCGCCGTCCGGGGCACCACGTCCCCCGTCTCCAGCTCCACGCCGGTCAAGCGGTCGGCCTCCACCACCAGCCGGGTGACGGCCGTGTCCACGACGCGGATCTTCCGAGCGGCGAGCTGTTCGCGATGCTCACCGGTCAGACCAACGCCGCGAGTGAAGAAGACGACGTCGGCCGACCACTGCCGTACCAGTAGCGCATGGGCGACGGCCTCTGCACTTCCACCCAGGACGCCCAGCGGTTGATCACGGACCTCGTGCCCGTGGCAGTACGGACAATGCACCACGTCGTGACCCCAGCGCTCGCGGACGCCCGGGACGTCAGGCAGCTCGTCCCGTAGTCCGGTGGTGACGATCAGGCGCCGAGCCCGCAGCGGTGGACCGTCGTCGAGGACGACCTCGAACAGCGGGTTCCCGTCCGCTGAGCTCGACGGCTCGACCCTCGTGACCCGGCCGTCCATCAGGTCGCCGCCGTAGCTGGAGACCTCCCGGCGACCGGCCGCCAGCAGCTCGCGGGGCGGCATGCCGTCGGAGCCCAGGAAGCCCTGCATGTGGGCGGCAGGTGCGTTCCGGGGCTCGCCGGCATCGACCACCGCCACGAGACGCCGAGCGCGGCTCAGGACCAGCGCGGCGGACAGCCCGGCGGCGCCACCGCCGACAATCGCAACGTCATAGTCGTTCATGCCGTCAGAGTGACCGGAGCCCGACAGCGCAGACAACGGTTGTTGCCAATTCCGGGACCGCCGGCTCCAATGATCAGGTGGCAGGGCGACGCGACCAGAAGCCGGATCCGACGAGCGCAGCCATCTCGCAGTCCCTGGCGCGGGTCGGGCCACGCCTGCGCGAGGTTCGGGAGCGGCGCGGGCTGACCCTGACCCAGGCGGCGGAGCAGACGACGGTCTCGAAGAGCACCCTTTCCAGACTGGAGAACGGGCAGCGTCGAGCCACCCTGGAGCTGCTGCTCCCGCTGGCCCAGTTGTACCGGGTGCCGATCGACGACCTGGTCGGAGCACCGCCAGTCGGTGACCCCCGGATTCGGCTGAAGCCGCGGCGAGTGAACGGCCGGACCGTGCTTCCACTGACCGCCCCAGGGGGTGTGCAGGCCTGGAAGATCCTCATCCCGGCGTCGCAGTCGACTTCGGTACTCCGCGCACACGACGGCTTCGAATGGCTCTACGTGCTCTCCGGCCGGATGCGGCTGGTCCTCGGCGACCAGGACCTCGTCCTCCGGGTCGGCGAGGCAGCCGAGTTCGACACCCAGCTCCCGCACTGGTTCGGCAGCACCGGGGACGGCGCTGCAGAGGTCCTGAGCATCTTCGGCCGGCCCGGGGAACGCATGCTCGTTCGTGCCCAAGCCGGGAGCGAACGCGCGGAGGTGCACCCCGACCCGCATGGAAGCTGATCACCGTATTGGGTTGCGTGTCGTCCTCGATCAGGCTGCCGCCGCGGCCCGCCGATTGCGCGACGTCCAGCACGCGGTCGAGCAGGTCGAGCGCGTGGCGCGCGCTCCCCTCGGCGACGAGCAGCCGGGCGAGGGTGAGCTGGTCGTACTCGGCCAGATGGGTGGGCGGATCCGTAGGCGCGACCCCCCGCTCGCGCGCCCACGCCCGCGCGTCGTCGAGGCGGCCCTGCATGATGCGCACCCGGGCCCTGGCCGCGGCGATCGGCCGCACGTCCGGGAAGTACCCGGGCAGGAAGAGCGGCTCGGCCTGGTCGAGCATCGCGATCGCGCCCTCGAAGTCGCCTTTCGCCTGCAGCAGGGCGGCCGTCGCGGTGTACCAGCGGTGCCGGTTCTCCAGCAGCATCGCCCCGTCGCCGAGCTCGCGGGCGACCTCGAGGTGCTCCGTGGCCGCATCGAGGTCGCCCTGCTCGCGCAGCACGTCCGCGAGGCCGACGTGCAGGTCGCCGGTGACGGGGAGCACCGCGCCGGAGTAGCCCCGGGCCGTGGCCAGCGCGCGTTCGTAGAGTCGGCGCGCCTCGACCGGACGTCCACGTGCCAGACACAAGTTCGCCAGCACGACGGTGGTACCCAGCTCGTCTGCGGCCATGTCGCCCGCGCGCAGGCTGGCGACCGCCACGGTGAACGTGTCCACCGCGGTGTCGAGGTCGCCGGCGGCCCAGGCCGCCAGGCCGACGAAGCCTGCGCCGCCACTTCGCGCGACGTGGTCCTGCGGCCCGGCCAGCGCGAGTGCCCGGCGGGCGTGCGAGACCGTACCGTCGACGTCGCCCCGCGCCTGGGCGACCGAGGCGCGGAACACGGCGATCGTGGCGGGGAGGGAGCGGACCTCGACCTCCCGGCCCATGGCCGCCTCGGCCAGGGAGGCGCTGCGGGGATGGTCGATGGCGGCGTCGTGTCCAGACCGGCCTCGGCGGCGTCGAGCCACTCCTCCGCCCCGTCGACGTCGCCCTGGCAGAGCCGGCTCCACCCCACGCAGGCGGCGAGCAGCGGGCGGCGACGGACGACGTCGTGCGGCAGCGCGGCCAGTCAGTCCAGAAGGGTGCCGGTCTGGCGTCGTCGGCGCAGGTCGGCCAGACCGAGCTCGACGAGGTCGGCGGCGTGCTCGTAGTCACGGCCGGCGATCGCGTGCCGTAGCGCATCGGCCAGCAGCCCGTTCTCTGCCAGCCATCGGCTCGCCGCGGCGTGCAGTTCACGGACCCGGCCGGCATCGCGGGCAGTCAGGCGGGCGCGCACGGCGTCGGCGAACAGGTGGTGGTAGCGGTACCACCGCCGCTCGTCGTCGAGCGGGATGACGAACAGGTTCTGGCGCTCGAGGGCTTCCAGCATTGCCTGACCGTCCAGGTGACCGGTTACGGCGTCGCAGAGGTCGCCGGTCAACTGGTCGAGCACGGACGTGTCGAGCAGGAAGGCGCGCACGTCGTCCGGCTGCCGGTCCAGAACCTCCTCGATGAGGTAATCCAGGACGAACCGGTGGCTTCCAGAAAAGGCTTCAACGAACTGATCGATGTCTCCAGATCCCTCACCCGTGCCCGTATGGGTCCGCGCCGACAGCGCGGCCAACTGCAGCCCGGCCGCCCACCCCTCAGTGCGCGCCTCGAGCGCGGCCACGAGCGCGGGCTCCAGCCGCAGCCCCATCACCTCGTTGAGGAACACCGAAGCTTCGCTCCGGGTGAACCTGAGGTCTGCCCCGCGCACCTCCACGAGCTCGCCACGCGCACGCAGACGGGACAACGGGAGCGGCGGGTCGGCGCGCGTGGTGATCGCCAGAGTGACCTGCGGAGGCAGATTGTCCAGCAGGAAGGTCACCGCCTCATGGACGGCGGCTCCCTCGATCACGTGGTAGTCGTCCAGGGCCACGACCGTCGGACCGGCAAGCACGTCGAGGTCGTTGATCAGGCTGACGAGCACGGCCTCGGTCGGCGTGCTGCCACTGGCCGCCAGCAGGGCCAGCGCATCGATCCCGGCCTCGGGTTCGGTGCTCTGGATCGCCGCCACGAGATGAGTCAGGAACTGGCCAGCGTCGGTGTCGCCCCGGTCGAGAGCCAACCACGCCACTCTCCGGTGCGACGTTCCGGCTTCGGCCAGCCACTGCGTCAGAAGCGTCGTCTTCCCAAAACCGGCGGGTGCCGCGACAAGGACGAGCCGCGGGATCTCGCCTCCCTTCGCCTCTAGTCGCTCGATGAGCCGGGCCCGCTGCACAAGCCGGCGACGAGGCGAGGGCAGGTGGAGCTTGGTGCCCAGCACAGGCATCGCGACAGCCTAGGGCCGCTGTTGGCTCGCTGACATGGCCACGGCTGCGCGATCCACGGTCGAACCCGTCGCCACTCGGCCGCGTGCCCTGCCTCGTCCACGCGATCCGGCCGTCGCCGCCGGCGGCCGCCTGGTCGACCCGGTCGTCAGCCAGCGTGTGCGGGGAGCGGATCCGCACAGGCTGCGGGCGGGCGGGAACCGAAGCAACTCGCGTCGTTGACGCCGCAGGGGCCCGGCGTACTCGAGCTCGTTGTGGATGGCATGACCAAAGGGGCACGTCGGCCCCGAGATGTTCCTGGCGCAGAAGACGGTGAGGGACGACGTGGCGAGCCTGCTGGCCAAGGTCGGCTTCGAGCGTCGAACCCAGGCGGCGGTCCCCGTGAAGAAGCTCCTCGGTCGGTAGGAGGCCGCTGCCCCGCGGAGCCTGGAACGAGCGCCACCGCCAGGAGCATGCTGGCGCCGGGCCCGCCGGTGACGCGTCGAGTCACTCGCGCCGCAGAGGGGTCCGCGCAGCTCGTTGCAGGGAGAGCGCCATGACCGACACCCCGCCTCCTCCGGTTGCCCGCCCGACGGTCCGCCCTCCGCGCCCTCGGGGCGCCCCGACGCAGGGGACGACGGGCACGACGACGGCGGAGCGCGGATTGCCCGGCGTACGACGAGTGGGACCGGGCTTCGTGGTGCTCTACACGCTGGCGTTCCTGAGCACGAGTCTCTTGTTCCTGGCGCCCCTTCTCGTCACCCTGGCGCTCAAGGTCAACTCGCTCGTGGGGACGGAACGAGCGCCGAACAGCCTGTCGCTGGTCGCCAGCATCGGCGGACTGTTGTCGATCGTCGCGAATCCGTTCTTCGGCAGGATGAGCGACCGCACCTCCTCCCGGTGGGGCATGCGGCGGCCGTGGATGGTCATTGGTCTGCTGGCCGGTTCGTCGGGGATCCTCGTCATCGCGGTCGCGCCCAACATCCCTGTCGTCCTCGTCGGCTGGTGCATCGCCCAGGTCTTCTTCAATGCGCTGCTCGCCGCTGAGGTGGCCGTGCTGCCGGACCAGGTCCCCGAGGCTCAGCGCGGCACGGTCGCCGGCGTCCTCGGGATCTGTACGCCGGTCGCGTCCGTGACCGGCACCTTCCTGGTCAAGCTGTTCACCGGCAACCTGGTCGTGATGTTCCTCGCGCCCTGCCTGATCGGCGGGTTCTTCATCCTCCTGTTCGCGGTGGTCCTCGACGACCGCCGGCTCGCCCCGGCCGACAAGCCGCCCTGGTCGCTCCGGGAGTTCGCCGCAACCTTCTACGTCAACCCTCGCAAGAGCCCCGACTTCGCCTGGGCCTTCGCCAGCCGCTTCCTGCTCGTCCTGGCGTACGCCTTCCTCGCCACTTACCAGGTCTACTACCTGCTGAACAAGCTCGGCAGCGCGGAGGCCGACGTGCCTCAACAGGTCTTCCTCGGAGCGCTGGTCCAGGCCGCCCTCGTCGTCCTTGCCTCCCTCGTCGGCGGCCGGCTGTCCGACCGGACCGGCCGGCGGAAGGTGTTCGTCCTGGGAGCGTCGATCGTGTACGGCTTCGCGCTCTTCGTGCTCGCCGCCGCCACGGACATCAACGGCTTCCTCGTCGGCATGGCCATCAGCGGACTCGGCTTCGGGGTGTACTTCGCCGTCGACCTCGCGCTCGTGACGCAGGTGCTCCCAGACAAGGACAACGCCGCGAAGGATCTGGGTGTGTTCAACATCGCCGGCGCGCTTCCCTTCACCATCGCACCGGCGCTCGCCCCGGCCATCCTGGCTGCCGGCGGCGGCAGCTACAGCGTCCTGTACACCGTTGCCGGGCTCTGCGCCGTGGTCGGGGCGTTCGCCATCCTGCCGGTGAAGCGGGTCCGATGAGCACCCCGACCGGCGCCGTGCTCGGTCAGGCGTCGCGGCGGCGCAGCAGCGCCGCGGCCACCACCAGCACGGCCGCGACCCACGCCAGCATCATGGCGTAGCCGGTCCACGGGTCCAGCACGGGTCCGCTTGAGGTGGCCCTGGCCTGGTCGATGGCGGCCTGGGTAGCGAGGAGTTGATGCCCGGCGGTACCCGGCAGGAACGGGCTCACGGTGCGGAAGACATCGGCCGGGATGGTGCGGAACAGGACCTCGACCACCAGGAGCAGCCCGAGCACGGTCGCGAGGGCGGCGGCGGAGAATCGCACGATCGCCCCGATCGCGAACGCCAACAGGGAGACCCCGACCAGGTACAGGACACCGCCGAGCAGGATGCGACGGGTCTGCGCGTCCGCGAGGTCGAGCGCTGCGCCGTGGGCGTGCAGGGTCGGCAGCGCCACCAGCCACGCGAGGACGACGCCCAGGGCGGCGGTGGCGGCCGTGACCACGGCCAGAACGAGCGCCTTCGCCCACAGTGCCGGCAGCCGCTTGGGTACAGCAGCGAGAGTTGTACGGATCATGCCCGTCGAGTACTCACCGGTGACGACGAGTACACCGAGGACGGCGACCACGAGCTTGGCGAGGTCGGCACCCGTGATCACGACCGAGGGGTTGTGCAGCAGCGCGACGAGGACCGCCGCGTCCTGAGGCTTCGTCGCCGGATCGAATGCCTCACGTGCGGTGAAGAAGACCGCGAGGTAGCTGACGGCGGCCATCAGGACGACGGTGGCGCCGAGGGTCCAGACCGTGGAACGCAGCGACCAGAACTTGACCCACTCGGAGTGCAGGACGTGTGTGAACGTGACCCGGTGCCGGGTGTGGCGCCGAAGTGTGGTGCCGCCGGCGGCCGTCGTGGTCAGCGTGCTCATCGGAGCTGCTCCTTTGAGAGGGCGGCCGGCACCGTCGGGGACGGAACCGGTGACGAGTGGTACTCGACCGCGTCGGCGGTCAGCGACAGGTAGGAGTCCTCGAGCGTCCCCGTGCGGGGGGACAGCTCGTGCAGGACGATGCCAGCGGCAGCCGCGGCCTCGCCGATGACTGCGGCGGTGGTGCCGGTGACCTCGACCGCGCCGGGTTCGATCGCGGTGCAGGTGACGTCCGGCCCGCGCAGCAGCTCCACGAGCTGGGCGGCCCGCGGGCTGCGGACCACGACGGTGTTGCCGCTGGAACGGGCGATGATGTCCGCGACGCTGGCGTCGGCGAGGATGCGGCCGCGGCCCAGAACGAGGATGTGATCGGCGGTGAGTGCCATCTATGTCGGCGGTTCCCCGCAGCGGGTCGACGCCGGCCTGTGGAGGCGCCAGGTCGAGCGCCCGCTGGTAGGTGCGCAGCGCCTCGTCCAGCTGTCCCTGGGCCCGGCGGATGTCGCCGAGGGTGATGCAACAGCCGAGGACGTCGGCGAGGAACCCGACACTGGTCAGCTCGGCGACGGTCCGGGTGTAGGCGGCGTGAGCACGGGAGAGGTCTCCCGTGGACAACGAGGCGAGTCCCTGCAGGGCGCTTGCGGAGGCGCGGGTGAGGGCGTCGTCCGGCGGGGCGAGCGACAGCGCTTCCCGCGCCTGGGTGACCGTGCCCTCGAGGTCTCCGCCGGCGAGATCCAGGGCGGCTCGGTACAGGTGGGTCTGGGCGGGCAGTGAGCGGTAGGCCACCCGGTCGACGACGATGAGGTCCGGCGGCGGCTGCAGCGGCCAGCTGCCGCCCTCCGCCCGCACCGAGCGTTCGACGTCCGAGAGCCGCTGGCCGACGGTGTCGAAGTTCGACACCTGCGCCAGCGCGGCGACGAAGCCGATGCCGAGCACCGGCCGCTTCCGCACCACGTCGTCGGGCAGTAGGCGCACCCAGCCGGCGAGCTCCGCCTCCCGCCGGTCCCGGAGCATCGTCCGCACGGCGAGTTCCATGAGGTCGGCGGCTCGATCGGAGTCGCCGGCGGCCAGCGCGTGGCTGACCGCCTGTGAGCGGTCGCCGTCGGCCTCGAACCAGGCGCTGGCCCGCGCGTGCAGCTCGGCCGTGCGCTCGGGCTGCTCGTCGTGGAGGTGCGCCCGCAGGACGTCCGCGAACAGGTGGTGGTAGCGGTACCACTGCCGCTTGTCGTCCAGCGGGACGACGAACATGTTGGCGCGCTCGAGCGCGACCAGGGTGGCCTTGCTGTCGCGCCGTCCCGTGACGGCGTCGCAGAGCGGGCCGGTCAGGCGCTCGAGGATCGACGTCTGCAGCAGGAATTGGCGGACGTCGGGAGGCTGGCGGGCCAGGACCTCCTCGCCGAGGTAGTCCACGACGTAGCGGTCGTCCCCGGCGAACCCGGCGATGAACGTGCTCACGTCGCTGCGGCCCTGCATCGACAGGGCGGCCAGCTGCAGGGCCGCGATCCACCCTTCGGTACGTCCGTCCAGCGACGTCACATCGCCCTCGCTGAGCCGGAAGCCCATGCCGTCGTTCAGGTACGCCGCCGACTCCTCCACGGTGAAGCGAAGGTCCGCCGCCCGGACCTCGGATAGCTGGCCTCGGGCCCGCATTCGGGCCAACGGCAGCGGCGGATCGGCGCGGGTCGCGAGCACCACGTGCAGCTGCGGTGGCTGGTGCGCGAGGAGGAAGGTCATCTCCTCGTGCACGTCGGCCGCCTCGACGAGGTGGTAATCGTCGAGGACCAGCAGCAGGTCCCGCGTCAATCCGCCAAGGTCGTTGAGCAGGGCGGCGAGGGCCGCTTCCGTGGCGGGCGGGGACGCGTCCAGCAGCCCCAAGGCGGCTCCGCCGACGTCCTCGACCGCCCTGCCGATCGCGGTGACGACGTACGTCCAGAACAGCGCGGCGTTGTTGTCGCGCTCGTCCAGCGAGACCCAGGCGACCGCAGGCGCGCCCGGCCGGAAGGTGGCCAGCCACTCCGTGAGCAAGGTGGTCTTGCCGAAACCTGCGGGCGCGGACAGCACGGTCAGCCGGGAACAGAGCGCCGAGTTCAGGCCCTCGTCCAGGCGGGGGCGGGCAACAGCGTTTGGGCGGCGGCCGGGGACGCGGTGCTTGCTCTCGAGGAGGACAACTGCCACCGCCGCACCGCCTCCTGGAAGACCATCCGCCGTGCGGCCCGCAGCGGCCGCTTGGCCCCATGGTGACCCACACCGAGGCGGCCAGGCAGCCGGCTTCCGGTCCTCTGGCCCGGCGCTTTCACGGCAGCTCGGGCGGCAGTCGCACGACGTCCACGCCGCCAAGCGGTGTTCGGGGGCTGACACCCGTCGCCGTGCGGCTGGCCCTCTCCGCCGACCGCCGCCGTCGCGCCCACGATGGAGCGGGAAGGGGTGGGCGACGTGGCTGTGGTGCGAGTGCTGGTGGTCGACGACGTGGTGGCCTACCTGGGCGCCCTGGTGGCCGTCGTCGACGAGACGCCGGGATTCGAGGTCGTCGCGGAGGCATCCTCGGGGGAAGACGCGCTGGTCGTCGCGACGCAGTCGCTCCCAGACCTCGTGCTCATGGACGTACACCTGCCCGGCATCGACGGCGTGGAGGCCACGCGACGGCTGCTGCTCGGTGCCTGCCCGCCAACGGTCGTGCTGCTCTCGACGTATGACGACGACGCGGGGCAGCAATTCGTCGCCGAGTCGGGCGCGGCGGCCTACGTGCACAAGGCCGTCTTCGGCCCGGACCGCTTGGAGCAGGCGTGGTCCGGATCGCGCAGCTGATCAGGGAGCCCGAGCCCGGCCGGTGTTCTCATCATCCGGCGGAGGCTGCCGGCGCGCGCACTTCGATGACGGCGCGCCCAAGATCCTCGCCGACCCACACCGAACCGCCCGCCGCTTCGACGCGGTCTCGCATCTCGTCGATCGGGAGGCCCCCGCGGTCCGTACCGCTCACGGTCAGCTGCAACTGGTCGGCTCGAGCATCCAGCACGACCACCACTGGTTCTCCGAGGTCGTGCACCGCTTCCAGGGTGCAGAAGTAGGCCGCGGCCTCTACCCGTGGGTCGAACCGCCGGCCGAGTTGCGAGGTCCTCGACGACCAGGCGAACGGGCGCCGCCGGTCCGGGCGAGCAGCGACGTGAGCGCCATGGGAAGCCCGGAGCGGACGAGCTGGGCGGGGAAGACCCCGCGGGTGATCTCGCGCAACGCCTCCAGCGACTGCGTTCAGCGACTCGACCAACGGCTCGAGCGAGGAGGGGTCGACCGAGGGTTCCGCGCCGCGGGTCGAGCGGAGGAGAGCTGCCGCAGCCGGTCCGGCAGCGGCTGGAGATGCAGCAGGACCTCACGTGCGATCGCCCGTTCGAGGCGGCTGCGCTCCGCGTCGGCCGCCGTGATCAGCCGCCGGCGGGACTCGGCGAGCTCGATCGTCCGACGGCCCAGCTGTTCGACCTGCCCGGACAGCTCTGCGGTCAACCGGGCGCTACGGAAGGCCATGCCCGCCTGGTCGGACAGGTCGGCCAACAGGCGTTGCTCGCGAACACGCAGCGGGTGTCCGGCCGGCATCTCGACCGTGATGCTCCCGAGCCGCTCCCCGCGGTCGACGACGGCGAGCTCGGTCCCGGTGGTCAGCGGGCGGCCGTCGTGCGCCGGCGGCCACCCGACCCTCTGGTCGGGCCCCGACTCGACGTGCAGGAGCACGACCACGCGGGCCGCGGCGACCGCCTGCCCGGTCGCCTCCGCCACCGCCGGGAGGAGGTCGGACGGGTCGGGGCTGTCGCCGACCCTGCGGCTGAAGTCGGCGAGCGCCTCGTACGGCGCGGCCGCGGCGCCGAAGGAGAGCCGGTCGGCGACCCTGACCACAGCTCGCCGGATCGGCTGGAAGGCGAGGGCGACGAGCGGCGGTCGCGAGCAGCGAGGGCCAGAAGCCGGTGGTCCCCTGTCCGACTGCCGCGCCGGCGACCACGACGACGACCACGTAGCCGACGGCGACGAGGCCGGTGGCCAGTGCGAGCACCAGTGCGCGGTTGACGATCAGGTCGATCTGGACGAGGCGGTGCCGCAGGACCGCGACCGCGACGCACAGCGGCACCGCGAGTTGCGCGAGCTTCAGCGGCAGCGCGGCCACCCAGGTGCCCTCCTCGCCTTGCACCATCGGGACCACGAGGATCACGACCACGCCGAAGGCGAGGAAGGCCGCCGAGGACGCGATCCACAGCAGTTGGCGACGCAGGTCGTCCCCCGCGGTCCGCAGCCGCCAGGCGATGGAGACGGCGGACGCGACGAGGCCGGCGGCGACGAGGGCGACGCCGACCGCGAGCAACGGCTCGGAGATGCTGCGGTCGCCGGACCTCTGCCCCACCTCGAAGTCGCCGGGGTGGAGGGAGAGGGTGCCCAGCGTGTGCACGCACAGACCCGTCGCCGTGACCCACGCTGCCCAGCGCCACCGCGGCGACGGCAGGTGCCCGTCGGGGGAGAGGAGGAAGACGAAGATCAAGGCGGTGAAGGCCGGCCATCCCAGCAGAGGCGAGGCCCATGCCGCCACGTGAGCCCAGTACGCGGTTCCCGGACCGTTTCCGTCGAGGACCCAGACGCTGTACGCCTCGGCCGCCAGCGTCACCGAGAGCAGGCTGGACGCGGACAGCAGCCAGCCAAGGGGGTGTCTCGGGTGGCGGGAGACGATCACGGCGCCCATGAGCGCGCTGCTGACGCCGGCGAGCGGGGCGAGCGGCCAGCCGTGGTCGGCCCAGGTCGCCTCGCTCAGCAGCGGGCGGTAGGCGGCTGTGAAGAGCGTGTCCAGGACGGCGGCGAGAACGGTCAGACCGAGAACCGCCCGCGCCATCGCGACGCGCACGTCACGCCGCCGGGAGTGGTGAGGGTGAGCGCATGTGCGACCCGCGTCGCGAGTCCGGGATCCGGCGGACTTCGGCGGTGACCGTCGTCCCCCGGCCCGGCCTCGACTGCACGCGTCAGGGTGCCGCCGACCGCGTCGAGCCGGTCGCGCATGTTGACCAGCCCGACGCCGGCCCCCGAGTGCTGCGACGTCCTGGGAGTCGAAGCCTGCGCCCTTGATCCGCGATGGAGAGGCGCCACCAGCCGGCCTGGTCGGCGAGCCGCACCGACACGCGAGGCGGCACCGGAATGTTTCGCGGCGTTCTGCACGGACTCCATGCAGCAGAAGTACAGGGCAGCCTCCACCGCCCTCGGCGGCCGTTCCGTCGTGGTGGTGTCGACGGTCATCAGGATCGGGCTGGTGGCCGCCGCCGACCGCAGGGCCGGCACCAGCCCCTCCGCCCCGAGCAGGGGCGGGTAGATCCCGCGGGACAGCGAGGTCAGCGTGTCGATCGCGACCCGCGCCGCATCCCCTTGCGCGCTCAGCAGGTGGGCGGCGCGCTCCGGTGAGCGGCCGGAGATCGTCTGCGCGAGCCGGAGGTTCACCGTCAGAGCGACCAGGTGCTGCTGGGCACCGTCGTGGAGGTCCCGCTCGAGATGACGGCGCTCGGAGTCGTGAGTGGCGATGAGCCGGTCCCGCGAGGCTCGGAGGTCGCCGGCTCGCGACACCAGCTCCGCGTGACGGGCCTCGAGCTCGGCACGGAGCGCGGCCAGCCGCAGGACCAGTCCGGCCTGCGCGGCAAGTCCCGCCATGAGCCGCTGCTCGACCCCGGTGAGCGGCATGCCGGGTCGCTCCTGCAGGCGCAGGACGCCCAACGACGTGGCGCCGTGCCGCACCTCTTCCGCGCGGCGGCCGACGCCCGTGGCGTCCACGCCGTCGGCTCCCGGAGCGGGTGGTCGCTCATCGGCCCGCGCGTCCGTGGGCCACGTGGCGGCCAGGGTCAACCGGCCGGACACCTGGAGCCACACCTGCGCCCACTGCGCCCCCGTCCCCTCGGCGAGCACCTTGGACATCCGCGCCGGCAGCTCGGCGGCCTCGCAACCGCCCGTGACGGCCTCGGAGAAGCGGCTCAGGACGTCGTACGGCGTCGCGACCGCAGGGTGTCCCACCCTGCTGGCGATCCGCTCGATCGCGGACTGGGCCGGCGCGAAGAGCAGAGCGACCGCCGCAGTGGCCACCACCGACAGCAGCAGGCTCGGTGACTCCGTCTGACCGAGCAGGACGCCACCGCCGAGGACCACGGCCGCGTACAGGGCGACGACGAAGCACGCCAGCACACCCGTCACCACCAGGCGGTGCCGGACTCCGCCGTGACGCCGGACGACCGCGCGCCGGGTCTGCATGTGGCGAGTGTGCGCCTCATCCGGGCGATGCGGGAGGACCCCGACTCGCCGCGGAGGTGGGGCGCGAGTCGACCCGGCCCAACTGCGGGCGTCAGCTGCTCGCCCCGGTGGCCTTCAGGTACGCGAGCACGGCCATCACCCGGCGGCTCACTTCGTGCTCGTCGACCAGCCCGAGCTTCTGAAAGAGCGATCCGATCTGCTTCTCCACCGCCCGGTCGCTCATGAAGAGCGTCTTCGCGATCGTCGCGTTGTTCCGGCCGGCAGCCATCTCGTGCAGGACCTCACGCTCCCGGTCCGTCAGTCCGAGGAGCGGGCCGTGCGCGCGCCGGCGGGCGATCAGCGTCTCCACGACCACGGGGTCGAGAACCGAACCGCCGCGGGCCACTTCCGTGAGCGCGCGGACGAGCTCGTCGAGATCGGTCACCCTCTCCTTGAGCAGGTAGCCCAGGCCGGCGACGCCGTTCGCCAGCAGCTCGAAGACGTAGTCCTCCTCGACGTACTGCGAGAGGACCACGACGCCGACGCCTGGGTGCCGCGACCGGATCTGACGCGCGGCCTCGATGCCCTCGTTGGTGTGGGTGGGAGGCATGCGGATGTCGGTCAGGACGACGTCCGGCGAGGCCTCGGCCACCGACTCCAGGAGCGAGGCGAGGTCGGTCGCCACGGCCACGACGTCGATGTCCTCCACCTCGGTGAGCAAGGAGGTGACGCCCTGCCGGACCAGGTAGTTGTCCTCGGCGAAGACGACCCGCAGCGCCATGACCGGACTCTAGCGATCGTACCCAGGGGTAACTGCTCCGCTGGTGTGCCGGGACCGCGCCGCGCGCCTTTCAGGGGGATGCCCGCACGATCCGGCGTGCTGACCCCCTCGGTGGTGCAGCCAACCCCATCGTGGCCGGACCCCCCGCTCCCTAGCGTGATCTGCACGGCGTCGTGAGACGCGGCACAGCTCCGAGCCATCCAAGTCTTCTCACGAACGGTGAATCAAGGGAGAAGTTCATGTCACCAAGACAAATCGCGGTCACCTTAGGCGTTTTGCGCGAGGACCCGATACCCGCCTCCAACCACTCGACCTCCCCGCCAGTCGTTCGCCCGGACTCCAGCGTGCGTCGGACCGCCCGAATCGTCGGGGTCCTTTTCCTTGCGGGCTACTTGGCATATGGCGTAGGCAGCGTCATAGCGACGGGCAACGCCCGCTCCGATGACCGCAGCGGCTCCACCGCGATGTTCGTCACCGGCGCCGCGCTGATGCTGCTCAACTCGGCAATCGTGATCGGCATCGGTGTCCTGATGTTCCCGATCCTGCGACCCCACAACAAGGCCATAGCTGCGGGCTACCTGGGCACGCGGATCTTCGAGGGTGTCGTCCTGGCCATCGGTGTCGTGAGCCTCATCGTCCTCACCGGCTCCGCCGCCATCCACGCGAATTCCGTCTCCTACAACGTCGCCGAGGCCGGGCTCGGTATCGGAAGCCTCTTCTTCTGCGCTCTGCTCTTCCGCACCGGACTCGTTCCGCGTTTCCTAGCTGTCTGGGGTTTCATCGGCTACGCGTGCTTCGCCGGGGGCAACCTGCTGGAGCTGTTCGGCGTCGCGGGCGCCGGGCTCGTCAGCGCCATCCCCGGTGGATTGTTCGAGCTGACGTTCGCCATCTGGCTGATCGCCAAGGGATTCTCCACGGCCCCCGCGCCCGAGCCCTCCAGTGCGGCCGTCCCGGGCGCGGCGGACTGAGCAACAGCCGCGTGCCCACGCGAGAAGCAACGAACCATTCATCCTCTTGGCAGAGAGAAGGCGCACCATCATGACGAACATCGACCTGCGCCCCGTCGCGCCAGATGACCGAACGGCACCACACCTCGGTCCGAGCCGAGAGGCCTGATGGACAGTCCGCCGAGCCGGCGTCGTCGCCGGTGTCGCGCTGCTGGTGATGGTCGCGTTGGCGGCGTTCGCCAACTTCGTCGTCGTCCAGGGCATGCTCACACCGGACGACGGGCCGGCCACGGCCGCTGAGATCGTGGCCCGGGAAGGCACCTTCCGGCTGGGGGTGCTCGCCTGGCTGCTCATCGTGGTCCTCGACGTCGTCATCGCCTGGGCGCTGTACCGCGTGTTCCGGCCGGTCGGCCCGGCCGTCTCGATGCTGGCCGCCGTGTTCCGGTTCGCGTACGCAGCGGTGCTCCTCGTGGCCGTCGGTCAGCTGCTGCGCGCTGTCGACGTCCTGACGGCCGGCTCCACTCTCGCCGCGTCGGCCGACGGGGTCGCCGGGCGTGCCCTGCTCGAGCTGAACGCCTTCCAGGACCTCTACGACCTCGGGCTGTTCCTGTTCGGGATCCACCTGGCGCTCCTGGGCTACCTGTCACTCAGGTCCGACTTCATCCCCAAGGTCGTCGGTGCGCTGCTCGTCGTCGCCGGGGCCGGCTACGCCTTCGACACCGTGGGTGCCGTCCTCGCCCTCGAGCTCCCCCGCGTCTCGGCGTTCACCTTCCTCGGTGAGCTGCTGCTCGCGCTCTGGCTCCTGGTCGCCGGCCGGCGGCTGCGAGCGGTCGACCCGGCGCAGATCATGGAGGTCCGCAATGCGCATTGAGGCTAGTTCGTCGCCCACGACGGGCAGCACGAACGGCCCCGAGCCAACCACCGGCACGATGAGGGCGATCGTGCGGGACAGGTACGGAGACACCAAGGTCCTGCATCTCGACGAAGTCCCGCGCCCGCTGCCCCGCGACCACGACGTCGTCGTGCGCGTGGCGGCGGGTCTCGACCGTGGCGCGTGGCATGCGATGACCGGGCTTCCCTACCTGAGTCGTCCGATCTTCGGGGTGCGTCGACCCAAGAACTCAGTGCTGGGCACTGACCTTGCGGGCAGCTTGGTCGCCGTCGGCCCCGCGGTGACGAGGTTCTCCATCGGCGACGAGATGTTCGGCTTCGGCCGAGGAGCTCTCGCGGAGTACGCGCTCGTCGCCGAGGACCGGCTCGCGCACAAGCCGTGCGGCCTGTCCTTCGAGCACGCGGCGACCCTCCCGTCTCCGGGGTGACCGCCCTGCAGGCTGTGCACGATCACGGGCGCGTCAAGGAACGCCAGCAAGTCCTCGTCGCGGGTGCCTCGGGCGGCGTCGGCAGCTTCGCCGTCCAGCTCGCCAAGGCCGCGGGCGCACACGTCACCGGAGTCTGAAGCCCCGGCAAGGCCGACTACGTGCGGTCTCTCGGCGCGGATCACATCGTCGACCACACCCGCGAGGACTTCGCCGACGGCAGCCGCCGCTACGACTCATTATCGACATCGCCGGGAACCCGACCCTGTCCCGCCTTCGTCGCGCCCTCACCGCGCACGGAACCGCCCGTGCGCGAAGTCGTGGCCACCCTGGTAGGTCCACGGGCCGCCCGTCACCCAGTAGTGCAGGCGCTCGCCACCCGGCCCAGGTCGTACGTCGGCCCGTCGTTGGGACCGGTGATGTACCCGTCGACCGATGTGGTGATGGATGCAATGACCTTACCCATCGCTCCTCCTGCGGCGAGTGTCGCCAACACAGACCCGGGCGAAGCCCGCAAGTCATTCCATCAGCCCGTTTACGTGCACTGGAGCGCGACGTTCAGCTGGTTGACCGTCGCCTTCGTTCGCGGGTTCCGCTGCTCGTCGACCTGGTCGAGCAAGCGCGCCCGGACCCTCTCGGCCTCCGCCGCCGCCCTCGGGCCGGGCGGAACGACCTCCGTCAGGTCGTGCCGCGTCCCGGGGAGCGGATCGAAGCCGGCGCAGACCCGCACACGGAAGGCTCCGCTCGGCAACTCGTCGACGGTTCCGCGGGAGCGCGAGCGATGCGAGGACGGTGGCATGACACGACGATTCGCGTCATGAAACGGACACAAGATCGCATACCTGGGCTATCGCTGCAGGTCAAGCGGGGTGGGGCGGGTGGGGCTCGAACCCACGACCGACGGATTATGAGTCCGCTGCTCTGACCGGCTGAGCTACCGCCCCGGGTGGTGCTCGACCGAGCGTAGCGGGTACGCCGGACGCACCGGGAGCAGCGGAGGTGTGTCAGCGGTGACGAGCCGGATCGCGCAGTGGACCCTCGACGTGCAGGACGTCGGGCGGATGGCGGAGTTCTGGTCGCGGGTGCTCGGGTACGACATCGAGACGCAGCCGGACGGGATCACCCACCTGTGGCCGCCGGCGGGCGGCAGCCGAGCGGCGGGCCGAAGCAGGGCAAGAACCGCACCCACCTCGACCTGCGGACGACCGACGTCGACGCCGAGGTGGAGCGGGTGCTCGCGCTCGGGGCGACCCGGGCCGACGTGGGGCAGACCGGCGACGAGGGGTTCGTCGTGCTCGCCGACCCGGAGGGCAACGAGTTCTGCATCCTGCGCTGAGCGAACAACCTGGCACCCACCGCGGATGCCGGTCCAGGCTGGCGAGCATGGACTTCCTGCTCGTACACGGCAGCACCCAGGGACCGCGCGGGTACGACCGGCTGGCCGCGGCGCTGCGCGAACGCGGCCATCGCACGGTCGCCGCGGACCTCCCGGTCGACCGTCCACAATGGACGGCGTCGGAGTACGCGGAGGTCGTTCGGCAGCAGGCGGACGCGCTCACCGAGCCGGTGCTCGTCGTGCACTCCGCGGCGGGGGTGGCCGCGCCGGCGATCGCCGCCGCGGTCGGCGCGCGGCACGTCGCGTGGCTGGGCGCGGTGATCCCCGACCCGGGCCGCAGCGTGCTCGACGAGCTGGCCGCCGACGCCGGCATGTTCGGCGCCGAGTGGCACGACTGGACCGGGGACCTGGCCGGCGCGCCGGCCGAGACGGCGTACTTCCTCTTCCACGACTGCGATCTCGCGACGCTGCGCTGGGCGCTGTCCACGACGCGGCTGTGGCCGGTGCGCGCGCTGTTCGAAGCGCCGGGCGCGCCGTTGACCGACCTGCCGCCCGCCACGGTCGTCGTGCCGGCCGACGATCGCACGCTCACGCCGGACTGGATGCGCCGCGCGGCCCGGGACCGGCTGAAGACCGACCCGATCGAGGTGCCCGGCGGCCACTGCCCGCACGTGTCCCGACCGGAGCAGGTCGCGGCGTTGCTCGACGGCTGAGGCAGACTGCCTGTCGTGGTGGACTTCGAGGACGTCAAGACGGCAGCGGGACGGCTGGCCGGGGTCGCGCACCGGACGCCGGTGCTGACCTCCCGGACCGTGGACGGGATGGTCGGCGCGACCGTGCTGGCCAAGGCGGAGTGCTTCCAGCGGATGGGCGCGTTCAAGTTCCGCGGCGCGTACAACGCGATCGCCGCGCTCGACCCCACCGCCCGCGCCGGCGGCGTGCTCAGCTTCTCCTCGGGCAACCACGCGCAGGCGATCGCGCTCGCGGCGCAGCTGCACGGCATCCCGGCCACGATCGTCATGCCGCACGACGCACCGGAGACCAAGGTCGCCGCGACGGCCGGCTACGGCGCCGAGCTGGTCCGGTACGACCGCTACACCCAGCACCGGGAGGACCTCGGCACGGCGCTGGCGACCGAGCGCGGCCTCACGCTGATCCCGCCCTACGACCACCCCGACGTGATCGCCGGGCAGGGCACGGTCGCGCTGGAGCTGGTCGAGGACGCCGGGCCGCTCGACGTGCTGGTGGTGTGCGTGGGCGGCGGCGGGCTGATCGCCGGTTGCGCGCTGGCCGCGACCGCGACCGGCTCCACCCGGGTCGTCGGCGTCGAGCCGGCGGCCGGCGACGACGTGCGGCAGTCGTTGCACGCCGGCGAGCGGGTGACGATCCCGGTGCCGCGCACGATCGCCGACGGGCAGCAGACCACCTCCCCCGGCGAGCTCAACTTCCCGATCATCCAGCGGCTGGTCGACGACGTCGTCACCGTGACCGACGAGGAGATCGTCGCCGCGATGGTGGTCGCGTTCGAGCGGATGAAGGTGGTGCTCGAGCCGAGCGGAGCCAGCGCGCTCGCGGCCGTCCTCAGTGGACACGTGCCGGGGATCGCCGGAAAGCGGGTCGGGGTGACGCTGTCGGGCGGCAACGTGGGCGCAGCCCGGTTCGCCGAGCTAGTCGGCGGGCGAGCCTGACCGCTGATCCGGGCGGCCGGCGGACCGGGTCGTCCACAGCACGCCGAGGTTGAGCACGGCGAACACGCCGCAGATCACGCAGAGGAACCAGACCCCGCGCAACCCGGCGAACACCGCGAGCGCCACCGCGGCGACGGTCAGCACGACGAAGGCCGCCCGCAGCCCGCGCGGCACCGGTCCGGAGAGCGTACTCACGGCGCCGATGGTCCCATCCCGGCCCGCCCACGGCTCAGGCGGGCCGCTCGTACACGATCTCCAGGCCGTCCTCGTCGTCCCACTGCTGCCCCACCGGGACGAACCCGAAGGACTCGATCAGCGTGCGGGACGCCACGTTGTCCGGCCGTACGCTGGCCAGCACCGTGCCGACCGCCGGCTCGCGGGCGGCGCGGTCGAGGAGCGCGGCGAGGGCGGCCCGGGCGTACCCCTGGCGCCGGTACGCCGGGTCGATCGCGTACCCGACCTCGACCGCGCCGGTGCCGTCCGGTGGGCCGTGGAAGCCGGCCCGGCCGACCGCGGTGCCGATCCCGGGCGCCCAGACCACGCCGGTGACCCACCTGGCCGCGGTCGGGTCGGCGTCGACCTGCCGGCTGCGCCGGCGCCACAGTGGACGGTGGTCCGGGCCGGCGAGGTGGTCGGTGAGCGGGACCGGGCTCGCGGTCGGCGGGTCCCCGGCGGCGAGCGCCCGCAACGTGGCCGGGTCGAGCTGCACGATCAGCACGGACTTCACCGCGCCACCGTTGCACTGCGTCCCGAGCCGGGTAAGGGCAGTGCAATGAGCAGCGCAGCGGTCGGGGCCGGTTTCGTGCTGTCCGGGCGGTACCGCCTGGTCGAGCCCCTCGCCAGTGGCGGCATGGGTACGGTCTGGCGCGCCGTCGACCTGCTGCTCGACCGGCCGGTCGCGGTCAAGGAGGTGCGGCTGCCGCCGGGTCTGGACGACGACGCCCGCCAGCAGCTGCGCCGCCGGACGATCCGGGAGGCGCAGGCCGCCGCGCGACTGCGGCACCCGGCGGTCGTGACGATCTTCGACGTGGTCGAGCAGGACGGGCGGCCGTGGATCGTCATGGAGCTGGTGCCGGCCCGGTCGCTGGCCGACATGATCCGGACCGACGGACCGCTGCCGCCGGCCCGGGTCGCCGGGATCGGGCTGCGGGTGCTCGACGCGATCGTGGCCGCGGCCGCCGCCGGGGTCGAGCACCGCGACGTCAAGCCGGCGAACGTGCTGGTCACCGCCGAGGGGCGGGTGGTGCTGACCGACTTCGGGATCGCCAGGCAGGCGGGCGACGAGACCCTCACGTCGGCCGGGCTGATCGTCGGTTCGCCGGACTACCTGGCGCCGGAGCGGGCTCGCGGCCGGGCGGGCGGGCTCGCGGCGGACCTGTGGTCACTCGGCGCGACGATCTACGACGCGGTCGAGGGACGGCGGCCGTTCGAGCGGAACGGGCCGCTGCCGACGCTGGCCGCGGTCGTCATGGACGAGCCGGACCCGCCGCGGCTGGCCGGCCCGCTGCGGCCGATCATCGACGGACTGCTCGTCAAGGACCCGGCACACCGGCTCGACGCCGACCGGACCCGGTCGATGCTGCAGCGGGTGCTGCGCGGGCGCTCAGCGGGTGGGACCCTTCCCATCCCCCGCCACCCACCCGACGACACAGCGACCACGCCGGCCCCCACCCCCGGGCCCGACGTCGTCCGACCGTCACCCACCACGGTGGCGGGCGCCGAGGCAACCGCCCACGCCGACGAGACCGCCAGAGCCGACGAGACCGCCCACGTTCACGGGGCCGCCGGTGCCCACCAGGTCGCCAGAGCCGACGAGACCGCCAGAGCCGACGAGACCGCCCACGTTCACGGGGCCGCCGGTGCCCACCAGGTCGCCGGAGCGGACGAGACCGCCGGGACCGCTCCGACGGCGGCGGAAGGCCGCACGGCCGGCGGTCGCGACGGCGCCGCCTCCAGGGCCGACACCGCCGCCGACCCGGGTCAGGGAGCCGGCCACGGTGAGCCCGTAGCCGTGCCTGGTGGGGAGCCGGCAGGTCCGCGAGCAGACCGCCGGCGGCCGGCGCTGGTCGCGGGCCTGGTCGTGCTCCTGCTCGCCGGCATCGTCGCCGTCCTGGTGCCCGTCCTCCGGGACGGCGGCAACGGCGTTCCCGACCAGGCCACCGGGCCCACCCCGACCGCGTCCGCCGCACCGACCGGGGACCCGGCGACCGCTGGCCCGAGCACCGCCCGCAGCACCGCCCCGAGCACCGCGCCCACGGCGAGCCGACCCGCACCGAGCCGGACGGCGCCAAGCCAGGCCCCGGGCGGCCAGGCGACCGGCAGCGCCGTGCCCGCGCCGGCC
Source organism: uncultured Actinomycetota bacterium (assembly GCA_963803135.1). Lineage (GTDB taxonomy): Bacteria > Actinomycetota > Actinomycetes > Mycobacteriales > CADCTP01 > CADCTP01. The sequence continues at coordinate 391,338 of CAWDLH010000007.1, forward strand.
GGCTTCACCCGCTACACCGACCCGCGCGACGGCTTCTCGCTCGTCCTGCCCGCGGGCTGGCGCCCGGTCCGCCGGGACACCAGGGTCGACTTCGACGACCCTGGCTCCAGCCGGTTCCTGCGGATCGACACCTCCGACACCCCGCTGGCCGACCCGTACCAGAACTGGATCGACTACGAGCGCCAGTTCCGCCAGGGCAAGACCGGCTACCGGTCGCTCGGGATCCGCCGCGTCCCCGACTACCGCCCGGAGGAGCGATGGTCGACCGCGGACTGGGAGTTCCTGCTCGGCGGCACGCACGTGCTCGACCGCAACATCAGGGTCAGCTCCGCCCGCGCGCACGCAATCTACTGGTCCACCCCGCAGAGCCAGTGGGACAGCGCGGGCAGCCGGCGGGTCCTGCAGCTGGCCGAGCAGAGCTTCGTGCCCGCCCCCACCAGCGGCTAGGGCCGGACGGCGACAGGCCCGTCACACCGGTTTCACCACGCGGGCTTCCTGGGCGTCCGCGAGCTCGCCGACTGTCCACTCGGGACTCACGACTCGGCGCCGTCGGTGGACTCCAGGACCCAGGCCAGGTACGCGGGGTTGCCGTCGCTGATCGGGAGCGCGATCACGCACGGCACGTCGTACGGGTGCTCGGCGTCGGCCCGCGCGGTGATCGCCGGCACCAGCGACGCCCTGGTGTGCAGGCCCACCCTGGCCTCGTCCTCGTCCTGCACCGCGCCCTCCCAGCGGTAGATCGACCGGATCGCCGGGATCACGTGCCCGCACGCGGCGAGCCGGTCGGCGACCAGCCGGCGGGTGAACTCCGCCAGCCAGCCGGCGTCGGCGGCGGTGACGACGACCTCGCAGCAGTCCTCGCTCACGCACCGCACCGTATCCCCCGGCGGCGAGCCGATACGGTTTCGACCGTGGATGTCATGGTCTTCGCCGGTTCGGCCAGCCGCGGGCTCGGCGAGGCGATCGCCACCCGGCTCGGCGTGCGGCTCGGCGCGTCGGAGGTGATCCGGTTCTCCGAGGGCAATCTGTTCGTCCGGGTACTGGAGAACGTGCGCGGGCGGGACGTGTTCATCGTGCAGGGCACGGCGTTCCCGGCGAACGACAACTTCATGGAGCTGCTGTTCTGGATCGACGCGCTGAACCGGGCCAGTGCCGCGTCGGTGACGGCCGTCATCCCGTACTTCAGCTATGCCAAGGGCGACAAGAAGGACGAGCCGCGGGTCTCGATCCGCGGCCGGGTCTGCGCCGACGCGATCCAGGCCGCCGGCGCCGACCGGGTGGTCACCCTCGACCTGCACGCGCCGCAGGTGCAGGGGTTCTTCACCCTGCCGGTCGACGACCTCTACGCGCTGCCGGTGCTCTGCGACGCCGTCGCCGCGCAGCGGCTGACCGACCTGGTGGTCGTCGCGCCGGACGCCGGGTACGCGAAGAAGGCGCGGCAGTGGGCCAACCGGCTGCACGCGCCGACCGCGATCGCGGACAAGCGGCGGGTCGACCACACCGAGTCGGCCGAGATCGTCGAGCTGATCGGCTCGGTGGCGGGGCGGACCGCGCTGCTCGTGGACGATTTCACGATCAGCGCCGGCACGCTGACCGACGCCGCGCGGGTGCTGGTCGAGCGCGGCGCCACCGCGGTGTACGCGGCGGTCAGCCACGCGCTGCTGACCGGCCCGGCGAACGAGCGGCTGGACGCCAGCCCGATCCGGCGGCTGTTCACCACCGACAGCGTGGAGACCCAGCCGGCCGGCCTGTCCGGCAAGGTCGAGGTCGTGTCGATCGCCGGCCTGTTCGCCGAGGCGATCCGCCGGATCGCGGCCCGGGAGAGTGTCTCAGTCCTGTTCCAGTAGGCGGAGGTGCGCCCGGCCGCACCCCCGCCCGACGGTCAGCGGACCGGCAGCGGCACGCCGGGGACGTCGAGACGCTGGTCCAGGCAGGAGATCTTCCCGTTGCCGGCGACCTCGCCGGCGGTGTTCGGGGCGTTGTCCCGCCTGGCGCCGTCGGAGCTCGTGGTGCACAGCTGCCGGCCGAGGAACACCGGGCTGGTCGGGAACTCCAGCGGGCCGGCGTTGCGCCGGCCGGTCGCCGGGTCGACCGGGTTGCGGAAGAACTCGGTCACCCCGCCGCGCTGGTCCACCACGGCGACCGTGTTGCGCTCGTTGGCATCGACCCAGATCCGGCCGGCGGCGTCGAGCGCGATGCCGTCCGCGCCCTCCAGTGCCGGGTGTTCGACCCGTACGGCGTCCAGGCAGAGCGCGTCGGCGGTGTACGTCTCGTCGCAGCCGGTCGGGCTGGTCACCCGGCCCTCGCTGTCCAGCCCGACGTTCCACAGCGCACCGCGGGCGGTGTCGGCGACGACCAGGTCGCCGTCGCGGGTGACGACGATCCCGTTGGCGACGATGTTCTGCGGGCTGGGCGTGTTGGGCGTGGTCCCCGACAGCGTGGCGTTCTGCCGGCCGACGCCGATCGAGTTCGCCGTCGGCGGGATCCGGAACGCCTCGACGCCGGCGCCGCCGGACGGCCCGATCCGGTAGACGATGCCCTGCGCGTTGCCGCCGTCGCTGGCCCAGAGGGTGCCGCGGCGGTCGAAGGCGAGCCCGTTCGCGGCCGGGACGCCGGTGGCGAACACGGTCGCCGCGGTCGAGGCGGTGCCGGGGCGCAGCGCGAGGATCGTGTCGTTGGCCGGCGCGTTGCCGCCGGTGACGTACAGCCGGCCGTCGCGGCCGAAGGCGATGCCGCTGGGCGAACACGGCCCGGGCAGGAAGCCGACCTGGGTCACGGCCCGCGTCGCCGTCGCGATCCGCCACACGGGGCACGGGGCGGCGCCGGGGCCGCGCTCGGCGACGTAGACGTTCCCGCGGCCGTCGGCGGTGAGACCCTCGATGCCGTCGGTCGCCGTGAAGATCGTCGTCCAGGTCGCGTGCCGGCCCAGCGCCGCCAGGTCGGTCGCCCTGGGCGCACCGGCCGGCGCGGAGCCGCTGTCGCCGCTCGCCCACCCGGCCAGCACCCCGGTCGCGGTCGCCGCCACGGCGACCAGTACGGCGGCCCGCCAGGCCGTGCGTCGCTTCACACCCACGGGAACCTCCTCCTTGAGGACTCTTTGGTATCGTCCGGACACGTCGTACCCAACGTGCGGTTCAGCCGATCCCGCGAACCCACCGTCACCGACTGGTCCGCAGCGCTGTGGTCGACGGGCTTGTCGCATCAATCGGCTGCGCCGCCCGTACGGGTGATGGATGCTGGGGGACGGGAGTTGTACGAGATTCCGAGGTGTCGATCCAGTGATCCGGCTGCTGATCGTCGACGACCACACGGTCGTCCGACAGGGACTGTCGCTGCTGTTCGGCACCGTCGACGACATCGAGGTGGTCGGCACCGCCGCGGACGGCGTCCTGGCTCTCAGCCAGGTCGACGCGCTGACCCCGGACGTGGTGCTGATGGACATCGGCATGCCGCGGCTGGACGGCATCGAGGCCACCCGCCGGATCGTGACCGCCGACCCCGACGCGCGGGTGGTCATCCTCACCGGGGACACGGATCAAACGAAGATCCAGCAGGCGGTCGAGGCCGGCGCGCTCGGCTGCCTGGTCAAGGACGCCGACCCGGAAGCCCTCTTCGCCGCCGTCCGGACCGCCTACCTCCACCAGAGTTCCAATTAGGGCGCCCGGGCCGGCCGCGCGCGGCGCCCGGCCGGGTTCGGGTCTGGCGGTGGGGTACCGTCGGTCACGGTTGGGTCAACAGCCTCGGGTCCTCTCCCGGTGAAGACATCAAGACCACATGAGGCGAACCTGTCCATGCTCGTGTCCGTGTGACATTCGATCCGTCCGCCCCGGGACTGGCCACTCTCTTCGCCGACATCGGCCGACAGCTCACCGCGCACGAACGGACCGCCGACGCCCTGGCCGCGGTCGTCGAGATCTCCGTGCTGCGTGTTCCGGGCGCCGAGTGGGCGTCGGTCACCCGAGGCCGGAACGGGTCCTTCGAGACCATCGCCAGCACCGACGCGGCGGCGACCCGCGCGGACGGCATCCAGTACGAGTTGCGCTCCGGCCCCTGTGTGGACGCGATCCTTCAGGAGACCGTCTTCCGGACCGGAGATCTGGGCGCGGATCCGCGGTGGCCGGAGTTCGGCCGCCGGGCCATCGGTCTCGGCGTGCGCAGCATGCTGTCGTTCCGGTTGTTCCTGGAGAACGTCGACCTCACCGCGGGTCTGAACCTGTACGCCACGACGCGCGAAGCCTTCGACGACACCTCCCAGACCGTCGGGACGTTGCTGGCGACGCACGGTGCGCTGGCCATCTCGGCCGCCGCGGCCCGGGAGCTGGCCGCCCACCTGCAGCAGGCGCTGACCACCAACCGGGACATCGGGGTGGCCATGGGGGTGCTGATGAACCAGTACAAGATCACCCGCAACCAGGCGTTCGACCTGCTCCGAGTGGCCAGCCAGAATACGAACCGGAAGCTCGCGCAGGTCGCCGCCGACGTCGGCGACACCGGCGCCCTCAACCTGCCCGGCCAGGCATCCCCGCTGCGCCGGCAGCGGGGACCGGCACCGGGCCGACCCGATTCGCCGTAGTCGGCACTCGTTCCGGCGTCGACCGACCGATCATGGGACGCGGCCGGCAGCTTCGCGAGGCCGCCGGCGCCGGGCCGCCAGAATCGCCATCCGTGTAGCGAAGCCCGGCAACGCGCCGTATCTTGTTCATCACGGCGGCTCGACACGAGCGTAGTCAGAGCCGACCGCACGGGGAGGGCTGGGGATGACAGCGCTTGTTCATCGCGTTGGGACGGGTTCGTCGAGCTCCATCCGCGAACGGTTCCCCGGCCGGGTTTGAGGGGGACGCACCGGTGGCCGGGCCACCCTCGCGCGAGCTCGTGACCCCGGCTCGGAGGGCAGTGCAGCCGGACGTGCGTCTCTCGGTGTCGACGCGTCTGTTCGCCGTCGACCCGGGCCCGGCTTCGCCCACGGGTTCTCTCCCCTCGCCCACGGGACGGCGAAGCCGGGTCCGTCCACCACGACCTCGTGACGCTCCAGCAGCAGGCCGAGAGGAGGTCTGGTGAGCCACAACTGGTTCGGCAGCCTCAAGCGCGCTCCGCGGACCCGTGAGTGCCCGTCCGGATACCTGGCCGTCTGGTCAGGGCCGGCGAAGACCGGCGTACGGTGCCTCATCGCCGGCAGCGAACTGCGCGGGGGTCCCATCCGGACGTTCGGGCGTACCGTTCAGAACCGGACCGGCCAGCCGGTCCAGGTCGCCGACCAACAGCAGGTCATCTCGACGATGGTCGGCTCGGAAAGCCTGCTGGAGTTGTCCGACAGTCGGGCGCTGACCCTCTGCGAGCTCTCCGACATCGGGCCTCCGGCCGACTGGCTCGGCAACGCACGCGACGACGACCTGCGTGCCAGCAGCACGGACGTCCCACGCCCGGCCCGGCCTGCCGGTTAGCCGTCCCGAAGGAGTTGCAGTGGACATCATCGGAGTTCTCATTGCGGGCGTCATCATCGGCCTGCTCGGCAAGCTCGTCGCGCCCGGCGACCGCGACAACATCCCGCTCTGGCTCACCGTCCTCTGCGGCATCGGTGGCGTCCTCATCGGCTACTACGTCGCCGCAGCCTTCGGAGTCGAAGCGACCAAGGGCATCGACTGGCTGCGGTGGATCATCAGCATCATCGTCGCCGCCGTGCTCGTCGTCATCGCCGCGACCGTGACCGGCCGCCGCAAGGTGACCTGATCCTGTCGAGGCGCCGTCTGCCGCGCACGCCAGACGGCGCCCCGGACCGGCGGTGTCGTCGGCGGCTGAGCTGTCTCGTCGGCGGCCTTCGGCCGTGCAGGCGCGCGGTCCGGCGCGTCGCGCGGACCCGTCGGCGTTTGACGGGTCAGGGGGCGCGGGTGCTGAGTTGGCCGGTGCGAGCGAGGTAGTCGGCCACCTCGTGCACCCTGATGTTGGTGTGCTGGCTGGCGACCACGAGCAGCCTGAACGCGTCCTGGGAGCTGATCTTGTACCGCTCCATGAGGATGCCCTTCGCCTGCCCGATGACGTCGCGAGTGCCCAGGGCGGTCCGCAGGTGCTCCTCTTCCTGGGCGCCGGCCATGGCGACCGCGGCGTGCGCCGCGAACAGCAGGCCGACCTGCTCCGACTCGTCACTGAACGCGTCAGGCTCGGTGCAGTGCAGGTTGAGCGCACCGAGGTCCTGGCCGTTGACGTAGAGCTGGATCGCCAGCATGCTGCGCAGGCCGACCGCCCGGGCCTGAGCGGCGAACATCGGCCACCGCGTCTCCGAGTCGAGGTCAGGCAGCCGGACGGTCCGGTGCGTGTACAGCGAGTCGAGGCAGGGACCTTGGCCGGAGTCGTACTGCGCCTGGTCCACCGCGCGCGGCAGCTCCCCGGTGGCCGCCTGGGTCCGGACCTCACGCCGCTTTATCACGACCGAGATGCTGGCGTACTCGGCCCCCGGCACGGTGCCGACCGCCGCGCCCACGATCGAGTCCAACGTCCCCTGGACGTCCCTCTCGTCCTGCAGCTCCCGGGACAGATCGCTCAGCCGCTCCGCCAGCTGATTCCACCCGGACGGCTGCGCCGCGTACGAGGAGGACGGCTCACCACGGGCCGCCGGCCGTCCGGTCGTCCGATCACGGGTTCCGCCGCTGGTCATGGTCGAGCCCTTCCCTTCTTGTGCCGAGACCGACAGTAGCCGCTCGGGGCTGGCGCAGGAATTCCACCGGAAGGCGACCAACCGGCCGCACGTCCGGGGCCGAAGCGCAGCGCTGGAGGACCGTCAACTCCGTGCCGAGCCGGCCGGCCTCGACCGGCATCCGACGAGGAGCGCAATTTCGGTGGTTCGATCCGGGTGGGCGGGCGAGCATGGTCGGCATGGTGAGGGATCGGGTGTGAGGCTGCCGCCTCAGGGCGGGCTGCCGCCGGTGGATGCGGTCGCCGGCGCCGTCGTGGAGATCGCCTGTGACGAGTCCGGGTTCTCCGGCAGCAATCTGCTCCATCCGGCCACCCCGGTGATCACGCACGCGAGTGTCGACCTGTGCGTCGGCGAGGCGGTCGAACTGATCGCGGCGCTGCGGTCCGGGTTCCGGTGCTCGCTGAACGAGTTCAAGTCCGGGCAGTTCCTTCGCGACCCGAAGGCCGGCGACGGCGCTGGAGTAGGTTCCTGGCGGCGCTGAGCGGCCGGGCACACGTCCACCTGGTCGACAAGGAGTACTTCCTCGTCACCCGGATCGTCGACCTGCTTCCTGGCCGAGCCGTCCTACGCGGCCGGTACCCGCCTGACCCAGGACCACCGTCCGGCCGCCCTCACCCTGTACCGGGCCGGGCGCTCGGCTGGTCGCGACTGGGACGCCTTCCTCGCGGCCTTCGTCGACCTGGTTCGCATCAAGCGGCGGCACCAGCCGGATCGCCAGGTCTTGGAACGGTTCTTCCAGGCGCGGGATGCGCTGGTACGAGGCGGGCTCGGCGGGCCGGCCGAGGATGTCCTCGACGAGCTCAGCCGGACCCGGGTGTGGGCTGTCCTGACCAGGCTGACGAACGACGACCGGTCGATCCCGCCACCGCTGGAGCCGATGCTGCCGGCGCTGGCCGAGACCGTCTTGTTCTGGAGCGGCGGACAACGGCAGGTGCTGGTGATCCACGACGAGCAGAGCGCTCTGACGGCCGGCCGGTTGAGGCGTCTGCAGCAGGTACTGGCCGACGGCGCCGGACCGTCGGCAGCAGGTGCCGACGAGGCTGGGGCGTCCCCGGCCGGGGTGTCACCGTTGGCTGGGCTGGTGACGGTCGACTCCCGGGACGATCCGCGGGTTCAGGTCGCGGACCTCCTGGCCGGGGTGGCCCGGCGGTCGCCGGGGACCGTCGACGACGGCCCACTCCAGCCGTTCCTCTCCCCGACCTCACTGCGGGATCCCGACCGACGACGCAACTAGGGTGTACGGAGCATGGGCCCCGCCGAGGGCGCTGGACAAGGAGAAGTCATGGCAACCTTCACCCGGTCCGATGACCTGCAGGGAGCGGAGTTCGTCGGCACGGACCTGCGTGGCGCCCGGTTCGTCCGGGCTGACCTGTCCGGCGTCCTGATGCGCGCCGTCGACGTGTCGGGTGCGGACATCGACTCACCGTGGCTGTTCGACGGCGGGAACTTCTTGCGCGTCAACGGCGTCGACGTGATCCCACTCGTCGAGGCCGAGCTCAACCGCCGCTTTCCCGGCCGCGCCGACCGGCGGGCCGCGGATCCGGATGGCCTGCGCGCGGCCTGGGCCACGCTCGAGCGCACCTGGGCGGCCACGCTCGATCGCGTCGCGGCGATGCCGGCCGGCACGGTCGACGTGTCGGTGGGCGGCGAGTGGTCGTTCGCGCAGACGCTGCGGCACCTGGTCATGGCCACCGACACGTGGCTGGGCGGGGCGATCCTGGAGATCGCACAACCATTCCACCCCCTCGGTCAACCGGACGCCGGCGCCGCGGCCGGCGGCGTGGACATGTCGATCTTCACGACAGTCACACCGTCGTACGCCGACGTGCTCGAGGTCCGCGCGGGCCGCGTCGCGATGGTGCGCGACTTCCTCGCCACCGTCACCCCGGGCGAGCTGGCCGCGACCCGCAAGGACCCGTGGGGCGAGTCGTACCAGCAGACCACCCTCTCCTGCCTGCACGTGATCCTCGAGGAGGAGTGGGAGCACCACCGGTACGCCGTACGCGACCTCGACGCGATCGAGGCGAAGCCCGACGCGTGAGCCGGCTGACGACTCCCGCGACGATCCATTGCCGCGACCTACACCCGCGCGAGCGCAGCTCCAGGCGCGTCTGTCAGACGGGTTCAGCATCGACACGGGTACGCCGCAGGCGTTGACTAGAGCTACCTGGACAATGTAGAGCCACGGAGCCGCCATGATCATTCTCATCGGATTGGTCATCCTCGTCGCCGCCGTGGTGGTCGGGGTGGCGGGCGTGCTGAGCAACGGTGGTGCCGGGCACACGCTGACCGACCAGTACGCCGTGCTCGGTTACCACGTCACCGGCTCCACCGGCCTGCTGTTCCTCTACGGCATCGTGGTCGGCGCGGTCGGTCTGTTCGGGTTGGGCCTGCTGCTGGCCGGCGCCCGGCGGACCGCGCGTCGCGGCCGCACCGCCCGCAGTGAACTCAAGCAATCCCGTCGCGAGACGGCAGCAGCCAACCAGGATCGCGTCGACCGCGCCCAAGCGCGGCAGCAGGAGACCGCGGGCGCCGACGCGGACCCGGACCACCGGGAAGGGCCACCGGGCTAGCGGGAACACCAGTCGACAGGGCCCAACGGCGACACCGAGCGGGCCGGGCAGACAGGAACGACGCCGTCGAACGCCGACCCGGCCAGCGTGACCGAGAGGAACCGTCATGTCAGAACCGGGATCGCCAGAGGTAGCTCCTGGAACCACCGGATCCGCGCACGGCACGGCGAGCCACCTGAACGGCGATGACATCCCGCAAGGAGCACCGCCCCCAGCAAGGCCCACCCGGTCGACCCGCGGCACCCGCCAGACACCCGAAGGGCGCCGGCTGACCCAACGAATCTCACTCCTGCTCGGCCAGCGCACGAGCCTCAGCCAAGTGATGCTGGTCGTCCTGAGCGCCGCGCTGGTTCTCGGGCTGATCGGCTTCGCCGTTCACGCCCTGTGGGTCGTTGCCGTCATCGTCATCGCCCTCGGCCTCGGTTACATCGCCGCCAACAGCCGACGTGACCGCACCGACGCCGTCAACCAGCGCCAGGAAGACGAGCTCGACACCGAGCGACGCGGCTGAACACAACCCTCGGCCCGACGCGCCTGGCCGCGCTGCTGCCAACCGGCGGCGGGCGCTGGAAGTCGGCCCTGACGGACGGCCTGCGGCGGTAAGGACAACCGGCAGAGGGAAGACCTGCCCGGAGGTGAGCCTCGGCTGTCAGACGGTGCTGCGGCTGTTCTGGCGTCTGTCCGCCAGGCGAGAAGCCCGCCTGTAGCGGCCCGACCAGTCGTCCTACTGCGCCGGCTGGGCTGTCTGCTCGGCCTCGGCCTTCTTCATGTCCTCCGCGAGTTGGTCGGCCTCCATGTCGGTGGCCTTGGAGACGATGCGGTTGGCGGCCTTGATGTTGGCCGCGACCTGGTCGGCGAGGTTCGTCTCGTAGATGACGATCAGGCCGGCCTGGCCGTTGTCGAGGACCTCACCGAGTTCCTTCAGGTCGCCGCGCGACATCCCGCCGCTCGCGTGTCCAGCCACGCCTCCGATAGCGGCACCGGCCGCCCCGGCGGTCACGATGCCGATGCCGACAGGCGGGAACAGCACCGCGACGACGCCGACCGCCAGACCCCAGCCCAGCCCGACAACGGCGCCGTGACGGGTCGGCTGCTCGTGCTTCTTGACGATACGAACCTTCCCGGTCTCGTCCTTCGCGATGACGGCCGCGTCGAAGTCGTGCGAGGTCTTCACGGCCCGGTACAGCGCCTTGACCGCCTCGTAGTCCGCGACCGCGGCATCCGGGTCGTCATACGCCGCGGCGATCACGAACAGAGCGTCCTCTTTTTGCTTGGCCATCGTGGCCTCCCTGATTCCGGTTGCCGGCCACACTTGCCGGGCCGGTACCCCGGCGCTTCATCCGGCACGGATGAGTCCGGCCGCGCACCGCAGCAAGGCGGCCGCAGGAAAGCACCCGCCCCTATCGAGCGTTGTGGATTGGTGGGTCAGATGCTTGATGCTGCACGACGCTGCTGGCCTGTCCTGATCGACAGCACCGAGCCCCGACTGCGCCTCGCTGGTGCCGTCCGGTGCCGTCATGTACGCGCGGCTGACATGCCGCGGTCACCGACGGGACGGTCACCGACGGCCCTGGCCCGGTCGCCCGGTCGTCGGCCTGTTACGGGGTGACGATGGCGAAGTTCTTGTCGCCCGCGTCGAGCACCGCCGCGAGCCGCATCAGGACCGACCCGTCGCCGCTGAGCTCGATGCCGGCCTTCGCGAGGCCTTCGGCCGAGAGGCCGCCCATGGCGAGGGCGGGAAGCGCGCGCCGGGTGGTGGTCAGCGTGGCGTCGGCGTCGCCCTTCTGCGGTCGGGGGCTGTAGGTGAGCACTCCGTTGGCGAGCCGCAGCCGGTACCGCTCGTCGACGTCGGTGAGCACCACGTCGATGCTGCGCTTCTCGTCCCATGCCTGCGGGCCGTTGACCCGGATGGCGATGGCGTCGAAGAGCATCGAGGGAGTGAGCTGTCCGATGACGTCGGGGGCGGTGGTCTCGGTGGGGGTGCCGAATTGTCCGTCGCGCAGCTCGGTGGCGGCGGAGAGGTAGAAGTCGCGCCAGGTGCCGTTCTCCGAGCCGTAGCCGAGCTGTTCGTAGGTGTCGGCGAGCAGGTCCCGGGCGGCGGCGTGGTCGGGCTGCGCGAAGACCGCGTGGTTGAGCAGCTCGACGGCCCAGCGGAAGTCGCCGGCGTCGAACGCGACCCGCGCCTTGTCGACGACCAGGTCGGCTCCGCCGATGACGTCGACGTAGCGCTTGGCCTTCTCGACCGGGGTGTGCTCCCACAGGTGGGCCGGGTTGCCGTCGAACCAGCCGAGGTATCGCTGGTAGATCGCCTTCACGTTGTGGCTCACCGATCCGTAGTAGCCGCGCGAGCTCCACGTCTGCTCCAGCGCCGGCGGCAGCACGATCTCCTCGGCGATCTCCGGCCCGACCATGCCCTGGATCAGCATCCGCACGGTCTGGTCGTGCAGGTAGCCATAGAGGTCGCGCTGACTGGCGAGGTACTCGACCACGCGGTCGCTGCCCCACGTCGGCCAGTGGTGGGAGGCGAAGACGACCTCGACCTCGTCGCCGAACAGGTCGATGGTCTCGGTGAGGTACTTCGACCACCCGTGCGGGTCGCGCACGACGGCGCCGCGCAGGGTGAGCAGGTTGTGCAGGTTGTGGGTGGCGTCCTCGGCCGCGCACAACGCCCTGAAGTCGGGCAGGTAGACCAGCATCTCCGAGGGCGCCTCGGTGTCGGGTGCCATCTGGAAGACCATCCGGACACCGTCGACGGTCTGTTCGTGGCCGGTCGTGGTGACGATGTCGGTGGGTTCCATGAGCGAGACCGTCCCGGTCGAGATCGTCTGGCACAGCCCGGCACCGACGCCACCGTGCGCGCCACGGGTCAGCGCCGCGCCGTACATGTAGGCAGCACGCCGGTTCATCGCGGTGCCGGCGTACACGTTCTCCGAGACCGCATGCTCGATGAAGCCCTCGGGGGCGAAGATCCTCACGTCTCCGGAGTCGACCTGCTCCTGGGAGACGAAGCCCTTGATGCCGCCGAAGTGGTCGGCGTGCGAGTGCGTGATGACGACCGCCTTGACCGAGCGGTCCCCGCGGTGCTTGCGGTAGAGCGCGAGCGCGGCCGCCCCGGTCTCGACCGACAGCAGGGTGTCGAAGACGATCACGCCTTCGTCGCCCTCGACGATCGTGGTGTTCGACAGGTCCATCCCGCGCACCTGGTAGATGCCCTCGGCCACCTCGAACAGCCGTCGATCGCCACGAGCCGCGACTGGCGCCACAGGCTCGGATGCACCGTGACCGGTGCGTCGCCCTGGAGGAAGTCGTAGGTCGAGTTGTCCCACAGCACGGTGCCGTCCTCAGCGACCACAGGATCCTCGACCGGCGCGATGAGGCCGCGACGGGCGTCCTCGAAGTCCCGGGCGTCCGAGAAGGGCAGAGACACCAGAGCGTCCTGTTGCTGGGCACGGATGGCAGCGCTGGCGTCACGAGAACTCGTCGTCATACCTCGAGTCTCGCCACGACTCCCGGTCGGCTCCATCACCCGGAACGGACGACCTCATCCGCTCCCGCCCGGCCCGTCGGACCATCAGGAAGTGCCGACAAGCAGCACGAAGCCGCCACCGCGGCGGCGTTGTTCACCGCCTCGTCCTCGCTCTTCGCCGGCGGCCCCTCATGGGCCCTGCGCCAGCAGCCTCTTCGGAACGGTCACTGCAGTGTGGCGAGGAAGGCGAGAAGTCGGGTGTGGGCGGCGCCGGCGTCCTCGGCGTTGTCGACCACTGTTCCGCCGAGCGGGAGGACGCTGCCGTCGGCCCGCTGGCCGTCGACGGTGGTGGTGCTGAAGTAGGAGTCCAGGGTTCCGACGAGGTGGCCCGAGCGCGGATAGGCGAGGTGGATGTCGCCCAAGCGCGTGCCACGATCGCCGCGGCGCCGGGCGATGGCCTCGGCGAACGGGCAGGACGGGATGAGCACGTCGGCGGCGCCGCACACGGTGATGACCGGACCGGCGACGCGCTCGACCGGGATCACGGAGGCCGGTGCGCCGGGTGCGCCCGGGGTGGCGAAGTCGCCGGGGAGGCCGACCGGGAACGGCTTGCCGTGCAGAGTCCAGGCGGGGGCGTGCTCGTCGGGCAGGCCGGCGTTGACATGGTCGGACGTCGAGGTGGCGATCACCCCGTGGATCAGCTGCGGATAATGGACGCCGAGCAGCAGGGCGGCCTCGCCGCCGCGGGAGACGCCCCAGGCCAGCACGTGGCGGGGGTCGACTCCAGGTTGGCGGGCGAGCAGCGCGGCGGCGCGGGCGAAATACTCCAGCGGGATCCGTTCCAGCGTCGCCGGCACCCCGCTGGCGCCGAAGTACGCCAGCGACAGGACCGGGTAGCCGTGCGCGGCGATCATGCTTGCCGCGTAGTCCCTGCTTTCACCGCCCTCGGAGCCGCCGAAGGCGAGCAGCGCGGGCCGGCGCCGGCTGGTGTCGGTCGGCAGGTAGAGGGTGCCGTGCAGGCCGGTCGACCGGTCCAGCGGCCGACCCCGTACCCCGACCGTGGCCGCGGTTTGCCGAATGGCAGTGGTCGAAGCGAGCTGCCGACCGTCTGCGGTGGCCTTCAGGGTGACTCGGTAGTCGGGTCCGGCCAGTGTGAAGTACGGGCGGTCCAGCGGCTTGTCCGGGGTCATCGTGGTGAACAGGCCCATCGGGTGGGCGCCGGTGTAGCTCCCGCCGGTCGGCGCGCGGTCGACTGATGCCCTGCCGTTCGCGTCGGCGGCGAGGTCGACACGCGAGGACCAGCGCACCCCGTCCCTGTCGGTCGTCTCGGCGCTGACCGTCACGGTCGAACCCGGCCGCAGCCCGGTCACCGATACCCGCACCGGCACGTCCATCAGCGCCGTCCGCGGCGCGGCTGTGATCGTCACCGAACCGGGCGCCTCGTCCGAACCCCCGCCGGTGCACCCGGCCAGGACAAGCGCAGCAGCCACGGCAATGCCTGTTGCGAGCTGCCCGCGCCGCCGCATGATGTCCCCTCTCAAATCCGTCCGCATTTTCCCGCACTAGCCTTACCTGGTGCGAACCAGATCAACTCGTGGGCTGGATAGAGACAAAGCCGGGGCCGAACGGCTACGGGCGCCAGGCGAGACATCGGTCCACTGGGTGGAGGACGGCCACGGCATGCAAGCGATGTCCGCAAGCCTCAACATCGAAGAACTGGTCGAGATCGCCAACAGACTCACCCTCGCCCACTGACCGTCCGTCCAGCCGGCCCCAAGATCTTGGCCGGCTCCGCTCTGCCTACGACCTGGATCCGGCGGACCCGGTGGCGGCTGGTTTCGGGGCATCGGGGTGGCCATATGCTGGCGAGCCTGCGCAGTCCGTCAGCCGGACGGGAGGCCGTCGTGGACCGCCAGTCAGTTCAGGCGGAGCTGCAGCGGGCCGAAGCAGTGCTGCAGTCGCTGGCAACGCAGGCATCACCGGCGGATCTGCGCCGCGCCTCGGCCGGGACCCGCTGGACGAACGAGCAGTTGCTGTTCCACATGGTGTTCGGATACATGGTCGTCCGGGCCTTGTTACCGCTGGTACGTCTCTTCGGCCGGCTGCCCGACAAGGCTGGTGTGGTCTTCGCCGGGCTCCTGAACGGCGGCCGCCGACCGTTCCACATCGTGAACTACCTCGGCTCCTGTGGCGGCGCGCTGGTCTTCCACGGCCCGCGACTGATCCGACAGATGGATCGCACCGTCGCAGCCCTCCGCCGGAGGGTGGAGCAGGAGACCGACGAGGACCTGAACCGGACCATGCATTTCCCGGTCGACTGGGACCCCTTCTTCCGCGACCGGATGACCCTGCTCGAGGTCTACCACTACGGCACCCAGCACTTCGACTTCCACCGCCAGCAGCTGACGCTCGGCCCCGCCGCCGACAGGTCACATTGACCGCTGCCGACGCGCGGCCGGCCGGCGCCGCGGGTCAGCGCAGCCAGCCGCGCGCCAGCGCCTCCGCCGCCGTCCGGCGACCGAGCTCGATGGTGGCCGCGAAGTACTCCTCGTCGAAGAACAGGTAGCTGAGCAGCTCGCGGCGTCCGACCGCGTCCCCCGCGCCGCGGATCAGTCGTCCGAGCAGCCAGTTGTCCCTCTCGGTGATGCGGCCCAGACCGCTGGTCCTGCGGTTGAACACCTCTGCGGCGATCCGCCCCATCTCGCCGGCGGGTGGGGACACCGCCATCACCTCGATCCCGCGGTACGGCCGTCCGCCGCGGTCGGTCAGCAGGTCGGGCTGGCCGGCGTCGGCCGCCCGGGCCACCAGCCGGTTGGTCCGGCGCAGCTGGGCGAGGTCCTCGGTGGTCCGGTCGGCCAGCACCGCGTGCAGGACCTGGGCGGCCGCGTCGGCGAGGTCCGGGGTCGGGCTCGCCGGGTCGGGCAGCGGTCGCGGCCCGTACGTCGTGGCGGTGGCGGAGACGAGCAGGACCCTGGTCGCGCCGAGGCCGACCGCCGGGTGCAGCGGCGTGTTGAGTCGGACGCCGCCGTCGACGTACCAGCCCGCCGCCTGTTCGGGCTGGGTGACCTGGACCGGGGGGAACGCGACCGGGATCGCCGACGACGCCAGGACATGGTCGACGGCCACCGCTCCCCGCACCACGTCGAGCGCGCGATCCTGGTCGCCGGCGTAGCCCCCCGGTGCGTGCTCGTCGAGGAACAGCGTGCTCCGCCCGCTCGCCGCGCCGGTGACGGCGCTGTCCGACTCCGCCGGCATCCGGCTGGCGACGACCCCCACCGCCGAGAGGACCCCGTCCGCCACGTTCGCGGCGAGCTGCCCGGACTGCAGCACCTCGGCGGCGGTCCGGCGCAGCGGGGCGGTGTCGAGCAGGCTCGTCGTCCCCGGGCCGAGCCCGAGCACCGCGCCGGTGGCGAACTGCAGCCCCGTACGCCCCAGCGAGAGCAGCGGCCGGAACACGTTCTCCTCGCTCATCCGCCGCCAGACGCCGAGCACCTCCGCGGCCGCGGCCGCGGCGCCGCGATGAGCGGCCGCCCCCCAGAGGACACAATTGATGCTGCCGGCGCTCGTGCCGAGCCAGACGGTGGGCGTCAGCCCGTCGCGCTCCAGGGCGGGGACGATCTCGGCCAGCGCACCGGCCTGGAACGCGCCGCGCGCGGCCGCGCCGGACAGGACGACCGCGACAACCGGCCGGCCACCGCCGGAACTCCTCCTCGATTGCGCGGTCATGCGCCCTCCTCGCGATCCCGATGTTCGTTCCGGATCCCCCGTGGCGGTCCGAGCCAGGTCCAAGCCGAACGCAACAACAACCCCACCCGACGACTTGCTCGCAATTCTCCCTGCCGCCGACGAAAGCGGCGAGGACATTGCGGCCCGCGCGGGTCGGCCGAGATCGTCGGCAAGTAGCCTGGACCACGGTTCGTTGGTGGATCTCCGGCGGTCGGCCGGATCCGCCCGATCACCTGGGTCCGCCGCCGCGCCTGGCACAGTCGGAACGAACCGCGGGACGCTGGTGCGTCCAGGAGAGGAGCAGACGATGGCCGACGAGGAGAGCCAACCCAGCGGCGGCGGCGCGTCCATGCACGACTTCATCGCCCAGCTCCGCGGAGTGACGGACCGGCTGGCCGGTCTCACCGGGCTCGCCCAGGCCCTTCCCTCCGTGTCCGGCCTGCCGTCGCTGCCGGGCCTGCCGAAGCTGCCGCCGCCTCCGGGCGCGCTCTCGGCAGCGCAGCTGCACTCGGTCGCCACGACCGTCGGCGCGCAACGGAAGAGCATCGCCGCCATGAGGACCCAACTGGAGGCGTTCGACGAACAACTCGCCGTGCTGGAGCGGATCATCGTGCCGCTCACCGAGTGGAGCAAGACCTGGGCCGAGCTGGAGAAGCGGTTCACGGATCTTGCTCCCGGGTCCGGCGGGACGGGCTCCGGCCGCTCCGAACGGACCAAGTGACCGGCGGTCGGAACCGGCACCCCCCTCGTCCCGGGCTGACCCGAACGCAGCTCGGCAACGGCACCACGACGTAGGCGGCGCGGATCCCT
Source organism: uncultured Actinomycetota bacterium (assembly GCA_963803135.1). GTDB lineage: Bacteria > Actinomycetota > Actinomycetes > Mycobacteriales > CADCTP01 > CADCTP01. Next base: position 408,601 of record CAWDLH010000007.1, read on the forward strand.
GCGGGAGGCCAGGTCGCTGCTCCGCCCCATTTCAGGGTGAGGCTAAGGTCGATCAGGTGCCACCCGTCCGCCTCGATCATGGCCGCCGCTTCCTCGCCGAGAGCGAGATGAGCCGGCCGCAGACCGACGTCGTCGATGTCGTCGGGCAGCGGCTCCGGAAGGGGCGCCTGGGCCCCATGCCACAGCCCTGAAAAGTCGTCGAGGTTGCGGCTGGCGGCACAGCCGCTGGCACCGGCACCGCTGGGAGGAGGACCAATGTGGGAGTCGTTCGGCGACTCGGACCAACAGTTTCGCCTGGTATCGGCCGCTCGGGCCCCCCGCGGTGGTGGACTGGAGGTCTTCGGCCTCGCCGAGGACGGCTCGGTCTGGCAGAACCTGTCCACGACCCCATCCATCGATGACTGGACTGGCTGGTCTCTGTTCGGAAGGCGACCGGATCCCGGAAGAGTGTTTCCGGGCCGAAGCAATCCTGGGCTCGTGAGTCTCGGCGTGAACATCTCGTACGACGGGCGGCTGCGAGTGTTCGGCGCGGCCAGCGATGGCAGCGCATGGCTGAACGGGCAGACCTGGGGGATGGACGGCTGGGGAGGGTGGCTGCGGTTCGGCGTCATCTCCAACTTGAGGCGGCGGTTCAGCGTCATCCCGGACGGGTGGGCACGGTTCGGCGCCTCCGAAGGGCTGCGCGAGGTGGTCGTTCCGAGTGCCGGAGTCTCGTTGGTGAACGTGGTGTTCGGTCTCGGCGTCGACGACGCGGTCTGGATCAACATCCTTGACCGCGTGGAGCACCCCGAGCGATGGCGCGGCTGGCAGGAATTCGGAGAAAGATCGTTGCGCCTCAGTACGCTCACCATCGGCCGGCCCGACGACCTCACGATCGAGGCCATCGGCATCCGTTCGGACGACAGCACTGTCTGGAGGAACTCGGCGCACGTCTACGAGCTCGACCAGTGGACCGGATGGCAACCCTTCGGGGCACCCGGCGACCGATTCCATGCAGTCGCCTCGCTACGCACCGGCGGACCCGACGGCTCGGAGTCCGACGTGTTCGGTCTTGCCTTGGACGACACGATCTGGCGCCGCGCACCCGGCAGCAATGCCTGGGTACGGTTCGGCGACCCCGCGGACCTACTGAGCACGATCACCCCGATCTGGAACAACGGCGGTATCGCCGTCGCCCTGGCCGGTACGGGCCCCGACTACTCGACCTGGCACGCAGACCTGCTCCCGTCAGGCCAGTGGGGTCCGCTCCAGCCGTTCGGGTCGCCCAGCGTCGGGCTCCGACAACTGGACTTTGCTCTCGACAGCGACCTCCGAGCGCACGCCTTCGCTCTCGACCCGAACGGCGCCGTCTGGCACAAGTCCCAGACCACACCCGGAACCTGGCCGCCGCCGTAGCACCCCGCAGAGATCAGTTCAGAATAGGTCGGCGTATCGGATTGTTGACTTCGCAGTCCCGGCCAGCTCGCGGACCGGCTCCACCACCGACAGCACCTCGCTCAGCGGCGGCGACTTCGACGATGCGCGGGCGGACGGTTGGCGTGTTCAGCCGGCGACGCCAGCCGCGACCGCGTGGTGCGCCGCATGCTGGTGCAGGGATATCTGGTCCTGGTGGGTTGCGGGCGCGAGGTCGAAGACGACTTCTTTGACGGTTCCGGTGAACGCGTACGGAGCCTTGTCCTCGTAGTCGAGGTCGACGACCAGCCCGTTGTCACGGCCGATGTCCATGCCGGAGTACGAGCTGAAGGCGATGGGGACGGTCTGGTCGAGCCGGCCGTCGCCGATCTGGTCGTCGTTGGCCCAGAGCGTGACCCTTCCGCCCTTGCCCGGTTTGGCCTCGTCGATTTCGAAGAGCATCTTGACATTGACGTCGCCGGTGGGGATGGGTGCGCTGGACACCTGCTTGAAGGTGTTCACCCCGAGGAACGAGTACGTGTGGTGCAGGAGGCGGTTGTCGTCGACCCAGAGCGCGTACCCGCCGATGAAGTCGCAGTTGGCGACGATCACGCCCTCTGCACCGTCGTCGGGGACGTGCAGTTGGGCCTCGATGGCGTAGGAGCGGCCCTGGATCCGGGGTGTCATGCCGCGCTGGATGTTCTGCACGTCGCCGGCGAACCTGAGCCGGGTGACGGTGGGGAGCGGCGGGAGGATTCCGTAGACGACCGACATGCCTCCCATCAGCGGCAGCACGCGGTTGCGCTCGGCCTCCTGCCACCACCGGTCCTGCAACTCCTTGACCTTGTCAGGGTGGTCGGAGGCGATGTTCTTGGCCTGGCTAAAGTCGTCGGGCAGGTAGTACAGCTCCCAGCCGACGTCCCGGTCGGGGTCCCAGTCGGCTTCTGGGCCGAACTGCGCCAGGGTCTGCGGTGACACGTCCCAGGGCAGTCGCTCCGGGTTGGAGGCCGCCCACCAGCCCTCCTTGTACATTGCGCGGCTGCCGAACATCTCGAAGTACTGCGTGCGTGTGACGCTCGGCGGCGGAGGGGTCGTCGAGGGTGTAGAGGAAGCTGGTGCCGTCCATCGGCTCCTGGGCGATGCCGTCCACCGACGTGGGTTCCGGGATTCCGGCCGCCTCCAACACGGTCGGACCGATGTCGATCACGTGCGTGAACTGGGAGCGCATGGTCGTGTCCGGGCGCAGCCGGTTGGGCCAGGCGACGACCATCGGGTCGCGCGTGCCGCCCAGGTAGGCAGCAACCTGCTTGCCCCACTGGAACGGCGTGTTGCAGGCGTGCGCCCAGGCGGCGGCGATGTGCGGTGCCGTGTGGGGACCGCCGAGCGCCTCCACCCCGCCGTACCTCTCGATCAGCGCCGTCTGCTCGTCGGCGTCGAGGACCAGGCCGTTGAGGAACGTCATCTCGTTGAAGGACCCGGTGGTGGTGCCTTCCAGGCTGGCGCCGTTGTCGCCCCAGATGTAGAAGATCAGCGTGTTGTCCAGGTCACCGAGTGCCTCGACGGCGTCCAGCAACCGGCCGACGTTCCAGTCGGCGTTCTCCTGGTAGCCGGCGTAAACCTCCATCTGGCGCGCGTACAGCGCCTTCTGGGTTTCGGTGAGGGAGTCCCAGGCCGGGAAGGCGTCGGGCCGCTCGGTCAGCTCGGCGTCCGGTGGGACGATGCCCAGCTCCTTCTGCCGTGCCAGGATCCGCTGGCGCAGCTCGTCCCAACCGTCGGCGAACTTGCCCTTGTACTTGTCCGCCCAGTCCGAGGCGACGTGATGCGGGGCGTGCGCGCAGCCGGTGGAGTAGTACATCATCCACGGCCGCTCCGAGTCCTGGGCCCGCACCGCGTTCAGCCACTCCACAGCCTTGTCGGTGAGGTCGTCCGGGAAGTAGTACTGCTCGCCGTCGTCACGCAGGGGCACCCCGAGGGTGGAGTTGTCCTGACTGATGATCGGGTCGTACTGGCCGGCCGCGCCGGACAGGAACCCCCACCAGTGGTCGAATCCCCATGACATCGGCCAGTGGTCGAACGGTCCCGCGGCACCCTGCACGTTGTCCGGGGTCAGGTGCCACTTGCCGAAACCTCCGGTGGCGTAGCCGTTCTCCTTCAGGATCCGCGGGAACGCCGCGCAACTGCGCGGCTTGGCGGCCGTGTAGCCGGGGAACGGGCCGGGGTACTCCGCGATCGAGCCGAACCCGACCCGATGCTGGTTGCGCCCGGACAGCAGCGCGGCCCGGGTCGGCGAGCACACCGCGGTGACGTGGAACCGGTTGTAGGTGACCCCCATCTGCTGCACGCGCGTGAAGGCCGGTGAGCTGACCGGACCGCCGTAGGTATCGATCGCTCCGAACCCCGCGTCGTCGATCAAGACGACGAGGACGTTCGGAGCACCCTCCGGAGCCTTCGGCCCCGGGATCATCGACCAGTCGGCAACCGAATCCCGCAGCGTCCGGCCGGCCGTACCGCCGAACGCCCGATCTGGGATGGGCAGCACGGTCCGGTCCTGACTGAACTTGCCCATCGCCTCAGCCAACGAGGTCTTCAAGTCGGTCAGCTTGCTGCCGTCCATCTCGACCACCGACTTCGCCGGAGAACCCGGCAGGGCCCGCTCGGCAGCCAGCCGCGACGACGGCGGCAGAACCGCGATCACCGCCGCGGAGCCCGCCGCCAAGGCCGCCCCGAGCGTGTCCTCCAACCCGCTCTTCACCTTGTGATCGGCGAACTTGCCGACGACCGCGCCCGCAGCGGCACCGACCGCCACCGAGGCCAGCATCGGCGGAGCGAACAGCCCGACCAGCACCCCGACGCCGCCGCCCCAACCGGCACCCTTGCGACCGAGATGGTCGCCGGTGTCGGACAGCCGGACGGTCCCCTCCGCGTCCTTGGCGACCAGAACCACCCCGTCGGTCCTGACCGCCTTGGCCTTCACCAGACCGACCAGAGCGTCGAACTCCTGCTGCGCGAGCTGGTCGTCCTGATACGCCGCGACGAGCACCAGTTGCTTGTTCTCAGCCATCTCTGCTCCCATCGTCCCCGTCGAACCCGACCATCCGACGGCAGCCAGAACCCGCTCGCAGCCGGAGGCTGGGCTCACCAGAACATGTTCGGCGCTGCGCGCGTATCACCCGGCGCGGATGGTCCAGACGACATAGCGATTCCAGCCCGGCGCGGATGTCCACTCGACGCAGTTGCGGACGGGCCGTCGAGCTCCGCGACCGCGATGGCCCGGTCGAGGGCGATGATCGGCGATGTCGAGGTCACCGAAGCGCCTGGTCAGGGCGTCGAGACAGCGTGGTTCGGTGGTCGGGGACTTCAGGCCGTTGCATACTGCGGGCGCCCGGCCGGCCGGTAGACCTGGATCGTCACGCCCTTCGTGTCGACCCGCGACTCGACCAGGTCGAGCGCAAGATCCGGGCCGGTCTCCGGGAACAGTCTCGCGCCCTGGCCGAGGATCACCGGGATCACGATCAGAGTCATCTCGTCGACCAGATCGTTCTCCAGCAGCCACCGGGTCAGGGCGCCACTGCCGTGCACCTGCAGTTCGCCCCCGGGCTTGGCCTTCAGCTCACAGATGGCCGGCGCGAGGTCACCGCGGAGAACGGTCGTGTCCTCCCAGCGCGGTGCGGTGAGCGTGGTCGAGGCAACGTACTTGGGGGCCTCGTTCAAGGCCACGCCGATGGGGTGTGCGCGCATCTGGTCGATCGATCCCCAGGAGCCGGCGAACAGCTCGTAGGTGCGCCGGCCGAACAGGAACGCCTCGGCGCGCTGGTAGGTCTGCGTGATGAACGTCCTGGTCTCGTCGTCGCCCTTCCCCAGGGCCCATCCGCCGCGCTCGAATCCGTTCCTGCGGTCTTCCTCGGACGCGGCGCCGTTTCCCTGCATCACTCCATCGACGCTGACCTGAGTCATGGTCGTCAGCTTCATGATCGCGGTTCCTTTACCTTGGCGCCGACCCCTTGTGGGCGGCCTCACCCCTGCCACGAACACCACCGCCCCGATCCGACACCGCCTCTCGGACTTCTTTCGAGGACCTTCCGCTGCGCCGTCAGCGATCCGACCCGGCATCCCCGACTCCCGCAGCAAGATCGCCATGCTGCGGCCACCGGACGGCGACGCCGGTGTGGACCTGTCGAGCTTCGCTGGACCAGCCGGACGGTGAGGAGTACGCCTACGCCCTCCTCGGCGCCGTGGCCGACGGCTCGACGCAGCTGCGGGCGTACAGCGAGCTGACTGGTGCGGGCTCGGCGGCGATCTGTCTGGGCCAGGACGTCATCGACAAGTTCGAACGGCAGGTATTGGGTCAGCTCACCGAGATGGCCCGGGGCGAACACTCCTCAGCGACCGTCCGCAACCCGCGGAACCGGACCCCGGGGGTGCGGGGCTGGGCCAGCGGCCCGGCCACCACCTCGAACAGCGCCTTCAGCGGCGCCGGTCCGAGCCGGCGGCGCAGAGCCCCGCCCGCGAACCCCAGCCACCGACCCGCCGCCACCGCATCACCACGATCATGAACACCGACCCCAGCCGCGGCTGGACCGGCCAGGAACTCGCCACCCGCCTGCAGGTCAAACCTAGATCCTCGACAACCCCACAACCCCCTAACTACGCGGCATTGCATCGCGTAGCGACGCCGTAGGCGCCCTTGAGCGGACATGGCGGCCGTTGGACGATCAGCGGCTCGGAGGGCTGGACCGGACAGGAGTCGTCTGCCCGACGCGACCCGTTGCCAGTCATACACCGCGAGATCGGTCGGCGCCTGCGTAGCCGCGCGACGGCCGGCCGCGCGACGGCCGAAGGTCTCGCAGCGGCCGGGCCGGTGGCGCGGCGGGCGCGTAGCGCCCGCCCTTGATCTCGTAGGGAAAGTATTCGACGGGCGGAGGTCGGGGTCTGTCCGGCGCCGGTTGACGCGTGACAGAACGGCCTCAGTTGATGCGTGACAGATGCGCCGCGGAGCCCACTGGGGCGGCTACGGGCCGTCAACTCCGCAGCACGGCGCGGCCCGGCGCCGTGCGTCGCGACCAGCGGCATAGAGTGTGCTTCGGACGTGCGACGGTGACGACATGCCGGGTGGGTTCGCTCCTACTGGGACGAGGAAGAACTCACCTTCGTCGGGGGGGTCAGCGACGATGGGTGGATCACTCGTCACGTCGAGGTTGGCGGGGGCAGGGCTTCGCTTGCTGGCTGGTTGGTTGTTGCGTGAGTGTCCGATGGTGAAGCAGCGCGCCTCCACATCAGGACGAATAGTAGAACGGTCACGATGCCGACGGTGTTGAGGATCGTGATTGACACCGTGACCAGCGGGTCGGCTCTAAAGGGGAAAATCATCATCAGGAGCATCGGAGCGATGTTGCGTACCGCCGTCGTCACCTCGGTCGCATGCCTGATTCCCACGTCTTTGACTCGAAGACTGGAAACTAGAAGGTAGCCACACCCGAGGCCGATGAATGGACCGGCAATAGCCGCGATGTAGCTCTCGGTGCCCCAGGTCTGCACGAACAGACTCCAATACGCAACCAGCGTGAAGTTGAGATTGAAGAGCAGACACAGAATTGCAACTCGGACAACCCACGGTGCCAATGGCGGCGTCAGGTCGGGCCACCAGACCCTGAAGCCGCACCCGAGAAGCACCGGCAGGAGCAGAAAGAGCAGCAGCGGCCAAGCGACATCCCAGACAGAGGTCTTGAGTGGCGCGTCGACCGCGTCGATGGCGAGGGGCAACCCCACCGGGAGGGCGATAATGGTCGCGGCAGTCAAGACCACTAACAGCGTGGTGGATATGCTGACATTCGCCTTGGCTAACCGGGCGAGGAGGGGAGCGAAAGGCATACCTGCACTCAGCGCGGCGACACAGAACCCGACCTTGATCTCTCCCGGAATGGACGAGGCTATCGTCAGCAAATAGCCGATGAACAGGAGCGGGATGATGACGAAATTGATCACCAACGCCCACACCGCAATCTTCCAATGGGCAAAGCCCTGTGCCAGCAGCTTGCCGACCGGAAGCCTGAGGCCCAACCCGAACGCGTTCAATATCACGAAGAGCACCCCAAACCCGTTGATCAGGACGCTCTGACTGGACTGAGTTGTCATATCGCTCCCTTCTCATGAGCAGGCGATCCACAGGTATCGTTCCATTTGCCGATCTGCCGTGACCGCTACGGGGCTGGACACCATCCTGGACCTCGAACCCTCCGTCGTTCGGCCAGGTCGATCCGTGCCTCTGCCTTCACGGTCACACCCTGCCCCGCGGCGGCTTCGCGTCGCACGCACATCGACATGATCGGTAGCTCCGAGCGGCTCGCAGACCCCTGCCGAGGCACCGAGCCTGACACGGAGAGTGACCGTGCCACGGCATCTACAGAGCGCATCGGTCAGTCGGACGGCGTAGGCGGGCGTCACCAGGGCGGCTAGCTCGGGGCGCTGGAGCCAGCGGAAGTCGCCGGCCTCGGCGGTTGCTTCGAGCACTCCCCCGGTGGCATGGCAGCGGAAGACCAGCGCGACGACGCCGCGAGCGAGGTTCTTGTAGACGCCGCTGCTTACGCGTGACGGGGGTAGGGGCGCGTACACCGACGGCGGACGGGCGGCGGAGGGGCCATGGCGAAGGGCGTTGACCCGACGAGTGGTGTGCCCGCGGCCCCTCCCCCAGTTCGCGGTCGACATGCTCCGGCGACGTCAACCGGGGACCGGCGTCCATGATCCACTGTTCCCCGACTCGATCGGCGGCTGGCGCGACCCCAGCAACACGTCGCGGGACCTTCGAACGGCGCGAGGTACCGCCGGCTTCACGTGGGTGACCTCACACGTCTTCCGGAAGACCTGCGCGACGATCTTGGACGAGGCGGGTATGTCGGCTCGCGACATCGCAGACCAGCTCGGCCACGCCCGACCGTCGATGACTCAGGACGTCTACATGGGCCGGAAGATCGTCAACCCCCTGACAGCCGCCGCGCTGGACGCGGCCATGCGGCCGACCTCGGCAGAATGAGCCTGAGTTTCCTGTGATCGTGATCTTGATAAGTGTGGGCTACGAGGCCCTGACCTGCGGGAAGGGCTCCCCCGAGTGGACTCGAACCACTAACCCTGCGATTAACAGTCGCATGCTCTGCCAATTGAGCTACGGGGGACCGGTCGCGCGGTGGCGACGGGATGAGACGATACCCGATCGGGAGTAGTGGTGCTGACAGCCGGGTAGACACCCGATGACCGGCTGACACACGGACCGACCCAACCGAAGGAGAACGGACATGTACGGGAAGCTCGCCGTGGCCGCTGGGTTCGCGGCCGGATACGTGCTGGGCACCAGGGCCGGCCGGCAACGGTACGAGGAGATCGTGGCTCAGGCCCGCAAGGTGGCGGGCAACGAGAAGGTGCAGAGCACGGCTGGCGCCCTGCAGGCCAAGGGCAGCGACCTGGTGGAGAAGGCCAAGCAGTCCGACCTCGCCGCCAAGGTCATGTCGACCGTCGGCAAGGACAACACGGACACGCCGTCGTACGGCTCGACCAGCGGGTCCACCGCCGGATCGACCGCCCCGGTCGAGACCGTGGAGACCGCGCCGACCACGGACCTCTTCGAGCCGACGCCCACCACCCCGGTGAACGGCACGACGAACAACCCCTGAGGCGTCACATGAAGGGCGGGCCGACTCGTCGGCCCGCCCTTCCCATGCGCGGCAACCCATCGTCCCGAGCGGGGCGCGGAAATCCGGATCCTCAGGAGCGGCGGCCGGACCCGCGGAACCCTCAGCGGGAGGCGAAGGCGGCGTCGAAGGCGGCGGCCGGCGGCTCGATGGCGGCCAGCTCCCGGACGAACGCGAGCGCCGACGGCGCGCCGAGCAGGCGGTCCATCCCGGCGTCCTCCCACTCGATCGAGATCGGCCCGCCGTAGCCGATCGTGTTGAGCATCCGGAAGCAGTCCTCCCACGGCACGTCGCCGTGCCCGGTGGAGACGAAGTCCCAGCCCCGGCGCAGGTCCGCCCAGGGCAGGTGCGAGCCGAGCCGGCCGTTGCGCCCATTGCCGACCCGCCGCTTCGCGTCCTTGCAGTCGACGTGGTAGATCCGGTCCCGGAAGTCCCACAGGAAGCCGACCGGGTCGAGGTCCTGCCAGACGAAGTGGGACGGGTCCCAGTTGAGCCCGAACGCCTCCCGGTGCCCGATCGCCTCCAGCGCCCGTACGGTCGTCCAGTAGTCGTAGGCGATCTCGGACGGGTGCACCTCGTGCGCGAAGCGCACCCCGACCGAGTCGAACACGTCGAGGATCGGGTTCCACCGGTCGGCGAAGTCCTGGTAGCCGGCGTCGACCATGGCCGCCGGCACCGGCGGGAACATCGCCACCGTCTTCCAGATCGACGACCCGGTGAAACCGACCACAGTGGACACACCGAGGCGGGCGGCAGCGCGGGCGGTGTCCTTCATCTCCTCCGCCGCCCGCCGCCGCACCCCCTCCGGTGAACCGTCGCCCCAGACCCGGTCGGGCAGGATCCCGCGGTGCCGCTCGTCGATCGGGTCGTCGCAGACGGCCTGCCCGACCAGATGGTTGGAGATCGCGAACACCCGCAGGTCGTGCTTGGCCAGGATCGTCCGCCGACCGTCCACATAGGACGGATCGGCGAGCGCCCGGTCGACCTCGAAGTGGTCGCCCCAGCAGGCGATCTCCAGCCCGTCGTACCCCCACTCGGCGGCGAGCCGGCACACCTCCTCGAACGGGAGGTCGGCCCACTGGCCGGTGAACAGCGTGACGGGTCGGGGCATCGGTCCTCCAGGTGACGGGTCAGCGCGCTCCGAGGACGTGCTCGAGCGCGAGCTGGTCGAGCCGCTCGTAGTGCATGCCGCGGGCGCCGGCGGCCTCCGGGTCGAAGTCGGCGCCGGACTCGATCAGGCCCTGCCAGCCTTCGCCGGCGTCCAGGGTCGGCTGGGCCAGCGCCGGCACCCGGGAGGTGGCCAGCGCCTCGGTCACCTCGGGGTCGGCCCGGAACGCGGTGACCCGCTCCTTCAGCAGCAGGTACGTCCGCATGCAGCCGGCGGCCGAGGCCCAGACGCCGTCGACGTTCTCCGTACGCGGTGGCTTGAAGTCGAAGTGGCGCGGTCCGGTGTAGGCCGGGCCGGTGCCGCCGGCCCCCTCGAGCAGGTCGACGGTGAAGAACGCGCTCTTCAGGTCGCCGGTGCCGAACCGGAGGTCCTGGTCGTACTTGACGCCGTGCTGGCCGTTGAGGTCGATGTGGAACAGCTTGCCGGCCCACAGCGCCTGGGCGATGCCGTGCGTGTAGTTCAGCCCGGCCATCTGCTCGTGCCCGGTCTCCGGGTTCACGCCGACCATCTCGGGGTGCTCGAGCTTCTCGATGAACGCCAGCGCATGGCCAACGGTCGGCAGGAAGATGTCCCCGCGCGGCTCGTTGGGCTTCGGCTCCAGGGCGAACCGGATGTCGTAGCCCTTGTCCAGCACGTACTGGCAGAGCAGGTCGAAGGCCTCCTTGAACCGGTCGTACGCGGCCTTGAGGTCCTTGCCGGCGTCGGACTCGGCGCCCTCCCGGCCGCCCCAGGCCACGTACGTCCGCGCGCCGAGCTCGGCGGCCAGGTCGATGTTGCGCAGCACCTTGCGGATCGCGAACCGGCGCACGTCCCGGTCGTTCGCGGTGAATGCGCCGTCCTTGAACACCGGGTGGGTGAACAGGTTCGTCGTCATCATCGGGACGGTCAGGCCGGTCTCGGCGAGGGCGTCCTTGAACCGCGCGATCAGCTTGGCCCGGTCGGCCTCGGACGACCCGAACGGGATCAGGTCGTCGTCGTGGAACGTCACCCCGGCCGCGCCGAGCTCGGCCAGCCGGTGCACGGTCTCCACCGGGTCGAGCGGTGACCGGGTCGCGTCGCCGAACGGGTCGCGGCCGAGCCAGCCGACCGTCCACAGTCCGAAGGTGAACCTGTCTTCCTTGCTCGCAACAGGGGTGAGAGTCGTCACGGTTCCTCCACTTCCGTCCAGCAGCCGCGGTCGGCAGCGGAGCGCTGCACCGCGTCCAGGACGAGCTGCACCTGCAGCCCGTCCTCGAAGGACGGTAGCGGGTCGGTACCGGTGGCGACCGCCTCGACCAGGTCCCTGACCTCGTGGGTGAAGGTATCGGCCCAGCCGAGCGTGTGCCCCGGCGGCCACCACGCGGCGAGATAGGGGTGGGTCGGCTCGGTCACCAGGATCCGCCGGAAGCCCTCGCCCGCGGGGTCCCCGGTGCCGTCGTAGAACTCCAGCTCATTCAGCCGCTCCAGGTCGAGGGCCAGGGAGCCGGCCGAGCCGTTGACCTCCACCCGGATCGAGTTCTTCCGGCCGGTGGCGAACCGGGTCGCCTCGTACGACGCCAGCGCGCCGCCGTCCAGCCGGCCGAAGAAGACCGTGGCATCGTCCACGGTCACGTCGCCGACCTCGGTGCCGCCGGACGCGGACAGCCCGGAGCTGGCCGACGGTAGCGGCCGCTGCTTCACGAAGGTCTCCAGCATCGCGTTGACCCCGGTCAGGCGCTGCCCGGTGACGAACTGGCTGAGGTCGACGATGTGCGCGCCGATGTCACCGAGCGCGCCGCTGCCGGCCTCCTCCGCCCGCAGCCGCCAGACCAGCGGGAACTCGGGGTCGACGATCCAGTCCTGCAGGTACTGCGCACGGACGTGCCGGACCGTGCCGATCCGGCCGGCCGCCACGTACTGCCGGGCCAGTGTGACCGCCGGCACCCGCCGGTAGTTGAAGCCGACCATCGAGCGGACCCCGGCGCCCGCTGCGGAGCGCGCCGCCTCCACCATGGCCCGCGCCTCCGGCACCGTGTTGGCCAGCGGCTTCTCGCACAGCACGTGCTTGCCCGCCTCGAGCGCGGCGGTCGCGATGTCGGCGTGACTCGAGCCCGGGGTGCAGATGTCGACCAGCTGCACGTCGTCCCGGGCCAGCATCGCCTTCCAGTCGGTCTCCACCGACTCCCAGCCGAGCTTGGCCGCGGCGGCTGCCGCGGACTCCAGGTTGCGTCCGCACAGGACCGCCATCCGGACGTCGAGCGGGAGATCGAAGACCCGGCCGACGGTGCGCCAGGCCTGGGAGTGGGCGGCGCCCATGAAGGCGTAGCCGACCATCCCGACTCCCAGGACGGGGACGTCCGGTGTGGACATTGGGCTCCTTCCTAGGACTGCGTGCCGATCAGGACTCGAAGCCGAGCGACATGTATTGGTCGACGTTCTCCTTCGTGATCGTCTCGGAGGCGAGCGTGATGGAGGCCGGCACCTCCTTCTCCACCAGGTCCGTCATGCCCTTGTCCTGGGCGATGAGCCGGGCCAGCGAGATCGCCGAGTTGGCCATGCTCGGGCTGTAGGTCACCGTGGCCTTCAGGACGCTCTGGTCCGCCTTGATCTCCCGCATAGCGTTCGCCGAGCCGGCACCGCCGACCATGAAGAATTCCTTGCGGTTGGCTTGCTGGATCGCGGCCAGCACGCCGACGCCCTGGTCGTCGTCGTGGTTCCACATCGCGTCGATCTTCGGCTCCGCCTGCAGGATGTTCGCCGCCACCTGCTGCCCGGACTCGACCGTGAACGAGGCGGCCTGCCGTGCCTTGATCGTGTAGCCGTACTTCGCCAGCGTCTCCTTGAACCCGCGGCTGCGATCTTGGGTGAGCTGGAGATTGTCGATCCCGGCGATCTCGACGATCACCGGGTTGCTGACATTCTTGGCCTTGAGCTGGTCGCCGATGTAGGTCGCGGCCGCGACGCCCATGCCGTAGTTGTCGCCCTTGATGAGCGTCCGGTACGCCTGCGGCGTGTCGAACTCGCGGTCAAGGTTGACCACCGGGATGCCCGCGTTCATCGCCTTCTGCGCGACCGCGGTCAGCGCCTTGCCATCGAAGGGCAGGATCACCAGCGAGCTGACCTTCTTCGCGATGAGCGTCTCGATCGAGGAGATCTGCTTGGTCACCTCGTTGGTCGCCTCGACCGGCTCGTACGTCACGTCCGAGTACTTCTTGGCCTGCGCCTCCGCGTTCTTGCTGATCGCGGCGATCCAGCCGTGGTCGCCCTGCGGACCGGAGAAGCCGATCGTGACCTCCTTGCCGGGCGCGGCGTTGTCGCCCGCGGGGGCGGCGGCGGCGTCGTTCTGGGCGGCCGGCGTGTCCGGCTCGTTGCCTGTGCAGGCGGCGAGGACCGCGCCGGCGCCGACCACGCCGCCCACCGCGAGGAAACGGCGCCGGTCGAGGCCGGCGGAACGCAGATGGCTCATGGAACTGCTCCTTCTGAACACGAGGTCGAGCGGCGGATTGTCGTCACGTCGAGCGGGTCAGGGGGCGACGGTGGGTCCGGCCGGGACGCCGCCGCCCGGGACGCTATGGACCGGCCGACTTGCTCCGGCGCTGCAGCAGCACCGCAGCGATGATGATGAGGCCCTTGGCGATGTTCTGGACATCGGAGGCCAGGTTGTTCAGCACGAACAGGTTGGTGATGGTGGTGAAGACGAGGACACCGAGGACCGACCCGATCAGGGTTCCTCGGCCGCCGGTCAGCAGCGTGCCGCCGATGATCACGGCAGCGATGGCGTCCAGCTCGTAGAGGTCGCCGTGGGTGCTCGAGCCGGTGGTGGTCCGCGCCATGATCATCACTGCGGCGATGCCGCAGCACAGCCCGGACAGCACGTAGAGCAGCGCGGTGTGCCGCTTCACGTCGATGCCGGCCAGCCGGGCGGCCTCGGAGTTGCCGCCGATCGCGAAGGTGCGCCGACCAAAGGTGGTCCGGTTGAGCACCACCCAGCCGACCGCGACCACCGCGGCGAACAGATAGACCAGCAGCGGGATGCCGAGCACTTCCTTGGTGGCGATGTTGGTGATCTCCCGGACCGTGACCAGCTGGGTCCGGCGGTCGGACATCGCCTGGGCCAGCCCGCGGGCGGAGACCAGCATCGCCAGCGTGACGATGAACGGGACCAGCCGGCCGTACGCGATGAGCACGCCGTTGATCAGGCCGGCGCCCATCCCGACGAGCAGCGCGGTGATCACCATGACGACCGGCCCGTACGACTGGGTCTGCAGGGTGGTCGCCCACACCGACGCCAGCGCCACGAGCGCGCCGACCGACAGGTCGATGCCGCCGCCGATGATCACGAAGGTCATCCCGACCGTGACCACACCGATGATCGACGCGCTCACCAGGATGTTGACGATGTTGCTGGTGGTGAGGAACTGCCCGTCGGTCGTGATCACGCCGACGATCCCGAGGAGGACCAGCACACCGACGAGGCCGAGGTTGCGCACCTCGGAGAGCCGGCCCACGACCCAGGACGGCTGGCGGGTGGTGCCGGCCGCGGCAGCCGCCTCCTCGATCCGGGTGTGTTCGTCGACCGGCGGGACCTCGACGCCGGTCTCGCCGGCCGGCGCGACCGTCGACGTCCGGCCAGCGGGCGGCTGGGCTTCGGGCGCCATTTCCGGCGACCCGTCGGTTCGCTCGCTCATGCGGCCGCCCCTTCCATCACCAGGTCCAGGACCTTCGGCTCGTCGATCTCGCTTGCTGCGCCGCTGTGGACGACGCGGCCTTCACGGACGACCAGGACGCGGTCGGACAGCCCGAGCACCTCGGGGATCTCGCTCGACACCATCAGCACCCCCACTCCGGAGTCGGCGAGCTTGCGGACCAGGCGGTAGATCTCGGACCGGGCGCCCACGTCCACGCCCCGGGTCGGCTCGTCCAGGATCAGCAGCCGGCAGCCGCGCAGCAGCCACCGCGCGAGCACCACCTTCTGCTGGTTGCCGCCGGACAGCGTGCGGATGATCCGCCGCGGGTCGGGCGGCCGTACGTCCAGCTCTTTCGTCACCCGGGTCGCCTCGGCCAACTCCCGGCCGGAGGAGATGAACCCGACGCGGGTGAAACGACGCATGCTGGACACCGACACGTTCCGGTAGACCGGCTCGAACATCAGCAGTCCCTGGCTCTTGCGCTCCTCCGGCGCGAGCCCGAGACCCGCCCGGATCGCCGCGGACACCGAGCCGCGACGGAGCACCTTGCCGTCGACGGTCACCCGGCCGGTGTCCGACTTCCGCGCGCCGTACACGGTCTCGACGATCTCGGACCGACCCGACCCGACCAGGCCGGCCAAGCCGACTATCTCTCCACTGTGGACGCTGAAGGAGACGTCGGAGAACTCGCCGCGCCGGCCGAGGCCCTCCACCCGCAGGATCTCCGCCGCGTCGGGCGCCGCCCCCTGGGAGCGAGGGAAGGCGTACTCGACATTCCGGCCGGTCATCAGGCGCACGACCTCGGCGGTGGGCGTAGATCGGGCCGGGAGCCCGACGGCAACCGTGCGGCCGTCCTTCAGCACGGTGACCCGGTCGCCGATGACCCTGATCTCGTCAAGCCGGTGCGAGATGTAGATGACGGCCACCCCGTCGGCGGTCAGCTGGCGGATCACCCGGAAGAGGTTCTCCACCTCGCCGCTGTCCAGCACCGCGGACGGCTCGTCCATGACGATCAGCTGTGCCTCATGGGAGAGCGCCCGGGCCATGCTGACCACCTGCTTGCCGGCCGCGGACAGCGAGCCGACCTCCCGCGCCGGCCGGATCTCGCTGTGGCCGAGCCGCTTGAGCAGGACGCGGGCGGCCTCGTTCATCTCGCCCCGCTTGCTGAAGCCGAGCGACGACGACTCGTGGCCGAGGAAGACGTTCTCGGCGACGGACAGGCCGTCGACCAGGTCGAGCTCCTGGTAGATCGTCGCCAGGCCGGCCCGCAGCGCGGCGACCGGGGTGGGGAACGTGACCGGCTCGCCCTTCCACCGGATCTCGCCCGAGTCGGCACGGTGGGCCGCGGAGAGCACCTTGATCAGGGTCGACTTGCCGGCGCCGTTCTGGCCGAGGAGGCAGTGCACTTCGCCGGCCTCGACCTCGAGATCAACGCCGTCCAGCGCCCGGACCCCTGGAAACTCCTTTACCACCCCGCTGACCTTGAGCAACGCCTCCATGGCCCACCTCCGGTCACCCGCACGTCATCCGACGGCGACAAACGGCAACCTAGAGCAGTAACGAGCGGGCTGACAAGGTTCTTCTGCCTGACACGGCGCAAACTTTTGCTCGGCCCGAGCAAAAGTAACGAAGTGGTCTCGGTATCTGCCTGCGTCGCCGCAGTGTCGCGAGGTACTTCCGCGCTCGCCTGCCGTTGTTCAGACGAATCTCAGCTGACATCTTCCGGTCGCCAGCAGAAGTCCGTACGGTACGCACCGATACCCGCAGCACACCGTCGGGGACCGTCCGTACCCACGTGTGAGGGAGACTGCCCATGTGCACCGAGCACGACGCCACCGCCTCCCACGAAGAGATCGCCCGGCTGGTCACCCGCCGCGGCTTCCTGCGCACAGCGGCGGTCGGTGCCGCCGGCGTCGCGGTGGCCGGTGCCACCGGCGCCCTGGCCACACCCGCGGCCGCGGCCGAGGGCCGCGGCTCCGGCGGCAACCACCGAGTGCCGCCCGACAAGATCAGCATCCAGCTCTTCACCCTGCGCGACCAGCTCGCGATCGACCTGGAGGGCACGCTCGCCGCGCTCGCCGCGATCGGCTACCGCCGGGTCGAGCACGCCGGCTTCGTCGGCCGCACCGTCACCGAGTTCAAGGCCGCGCTCGACGCGGCCGGCATCTGGGCCAGCTCCGGCCACGTCGGCATCCCGCAACCCTTCGACGCGACGGCCTGGCAGGCCTCACTGGCCGACGCGAGGGTGCTCGGCTCGCGCTACATCGTGCACCCGTTCTTCGGCATCAACTTCGGCACCGGCGAGATCGTCCGGGACCGGGCCACCTGGACAGCGTTCGCGCACGACCTCAACCGGGCCGGCCGGCAGGCCCGGGCGGCCGGGCTGCGGTTGGGCTACCACAACCACAACTGGGAGTTCCTCCGCCTCGACGACGGCTCGGGCGACCGGGCGTACGACGTGCTGGTGAAGGAGACCGACCCGCGCTACGTCCACCTCGAACTCGACCTCTTCTGGGCCTGGCGGGGGGCCGCCGACCCGGTCGACCTGTTCCGGCTGACCGGCGATCGGGTGCGGCAATACCACGTGAAGGACCTCAACCAGGCCGGCAGCTTCGCCGACCCGGGTCAGGGTCTCATCGACTTCGCCCGCATTTTCCGCGCCCACGCGGTCGACGAGTACATCGTCGAGCGCGACGACGCCGGCTCCCCGCCCCGAGCGCCCGAGGACGCCCTCGACACCGCCAGGGTCGGCTACCAGTTCCTCCGCACCGTCCGCTTCTGACGCCCGCCTGACCCCGGTCCGGGTCGGCCCGACCCCGACCGGCGGTCCGCGGCCGCCCGGACCCAGCTCCGCGTCGGCCCCCTGACCCCGGTCCCCCGCCGGGAACCGGGCGCTCCCGGCTCTAACCAGCCGAGAAGACGTGGTCGCTGATCAGCCGGGCGGCGCCGATCACGCCGGCCTGCCCGCCCAGCTCGGACAGCACGATCGGCATGTTGCCGGTGGCCAACGGGAGGGACCGGCGGTAGACCACCCCGCGGATCTCGGCGAGCAGCACGTGCCCGATCCCGGCGACGCCACCGCCGATCACGACCAGGCCGGGGTTGAAGAAGCTGACCAGCCCGGCGAGGACCTGGCCGACGCGGCGGCCGCCGTCGCGGATCATGCCCAGTGCGACCGGGTCGCCGGCCGCGGCGGCCGCCGCCACGTCCGCCGCGGTCAGCGTGCCCTCCCGCCGGAGGATCGCGGCCAGCTCGTCCGACCGCTCGGACCGGGCCTCGGCCAGCGCGTCCCGGGCCAGCGCGGTACCGCCGAAGAACGCCTCCAGGCAGCCGGTGTTGCCGCACAGGCAGATCGGTCCGTTGTCGTCGACGCGGATGTGCCCGATGTCGCCGGCGCTGCCGGACACCCCGCGGTAGACCTTGCCGCCGACCACGATTCCGCAGCCGATGCCCGTCCCGATCTTGACGAACAGGAAGTCGTCGACCGACCGGGCCAGGCCGGCGTGCCGCTCGCCGAGGGCCATGATGTTCACGTCGTTGTCGACCAGCACCGGGCAGCCGAGCTCGGCGGCGAAGGCCTCCCGGACCGGGAAGTGGTTCCAGCCCGGCATGATCGGCGGCGACACGGGGAGGCCCTCGGCGAAGCTCACCGGGCCCGGCACGCCCGCGCCGGCACCGGCGAACCCGGGGGCGGTGTCGGCGGCGCGCAGCTTGCCGACCATTTCCAGCGCCCGGCCGATGACGGCCTCCGGGCCCTGCCGCACGTCCATCGGCTCGGACGCGTGCGAGAGCACCCGCAGCTCGCCGTCGGTCACCGCCACGTCGATCGAGGTCGCGCCGATGTCGATGCCGAGGAAGCGGGCGTTGCGGGCGATCTGCACCATCGAGGAACGGCGACCGCCACGGGAGGCCGCGAGGCCGGCGGTCTCGACCAGCCCGAGCGCGACCAGCCGATCGAGCTCGACCGCGAGCCGGGACCGGGACAGCTCGACCGCGTCGCCCAGCTCCGCGCGCGACCGCGGGCCGTCGTCGCGCAGCAGCCGCAGCAGGCGCGCCTGCTGCGGGTTGTCCGGCCGCACCACCGCCATACCCGCACGGTACGCGCACCGGCGGCGGCCGCGGACGGACCCGAGGGAGGCTAGCGGAGCAGGGGGTCCGCCCTGGCGAGGACGGTGGCGTACGTCTCGCGCAGGGCGGTGGCCGGGGGGGCCTCGGGGAGCTCGGTGGCGGGGACGTCCCACGGCGGCGGCGCGGGGTCGCCGGACAGCGTCCACGCCGCCTGCCTGGCCGCCCCGAGCGCGACGTACTCGGCCGGCTCGGGCAGGACGACCGGGACGCCGAGGATCGCCGGGGCCAGGGCCCGCAGCGCCGGCGACCGGGCGCCGCCACCGACCAGCAGAGCCCGCCGGATCGGTACGCCCTCGGCCCGCAGCGCGTCCAGCCCGTCGGCCAGCCCGCACAGCAGGCCTTCCACGGCGGCCCGGGCCAGCCGGGCCGGCGTGGCGTTCGCCCGGGTCAGCCCGGACAGCAGGCCGTGCGCGTCCGGCAGGTCGGGCGTCCGCTCGCCGTCCAGGAACGGCAGCAGCACCAGCCCGCCACTGTCCGGTGTGGACAGTGCCAGCTCGTCGAACCGGGCCAGGCCGACCCCGAGCAACGTGGCGGTGGTGCTGAGCACCCGGGCCGCGTTGAGCGTGCAGACCAGTGGCAGGAAGCGGCCGGTGGCGTCGGCGAAGCCGGCGACGAGCCCGCTGGCGTCCGCGGTCGGCGTCTCGGCCACCGCGGCGACCACGCCACTGGTGCCGATCGACACGGTCACGTCCCCGGTCACCGCGCCGAGTCCGAGCGCGGCGGCCATGTTGTCCCCGGTACCCGGGCCGAGCACGGCCCCGGCCGCGGTCCGCCCCACCGGCGCCGAGGGCGCGGCCACCGGCGGCAGCGCGACCTCCCGGCCGAACGCCAGCCGCAGCAGGTCGCCCCGGTAGTCTCCTGTGGACGGTGACCAGTAGCCGGTGCCGGAGGCGTCGCCGCGGTCGGTCCGCGCGCCGGCGACACCGTCGACCGACAGCTGCGCGGTCAGCCAGTCGTGCGGCAGCAGCACGCTCGCCACCCGCGCCGCGTTCGCCGGCTCGTGTGCGGCCAGCCAGCGCAGCTTGGTCACGGTGAAGCTGGCCACCGGCACCGACCCGACCGCCTCGGCCCACTTCTCCGGCCCGCCGAGCTCGGCGACGAGGTCGGCGGCGGCGCCGGCCGAGCGGATGTCGTTCCAGAGCAGGGCCGGGCGGACGACCGCGCCGGCCTCGTCGAGCGCGACCATGCCGTGCTGCTGGCCGCCGACCGCGATCGCGGCCACGCCGTCCAGCAGCCCGCCGGACGACGCCGACTCCAGCGCAGCCGCCCAGACCGCCGGGTCGACCTCGGTCGCGTCCGGGTGCGGGGCCGAGCCGGACCGGACGACCTGCCCGGTCTCGGCGTCACAGACCAGGACCTTGGTGGACTGCGTCGAGCAGTCGATGCCGGCGACGAGGGTGCCCATGGCTCCGATCCTCCGCCACCGGACCGCCGCCGTCACGCACAGGCGAGGCCCCGCTCGGACGAGCGGGGCCTCGGCATGATGGCGGAGCCGGCCGGCCGGAGGGCGCGGGTCAGCCGACCGTGAGGCCGAAGTGCTTCAGCTGGCCCGGGAGCTTGGAGTACCAGGCGTAGCAGCCCGAGGCCGACTTGGCGACGGTGATGCCGACCGCCGTGCGGCCGACGAAGACCGGGGAGCCGCTGTCGCCCGGGTTGACGCAGACGCCCTTGACCAGCGCGAGGTTCGTGATGGTGCGGGCGGCCAGGCCCGGCGAGGCGTACCGCAGCGAGGTGGTGGTGGCGACCACGGTGCCGCACTGGGTGGCGCCGGTGCGGCCGCCGGTGATGCAGACCCGCTCGCCGCGCCGGGCGTCCCGAGTGCTGGTGATCGCCCGGGTGGTGGCCTTGCCGCGACTGATCACGACGACCTGGGACCGGGACTTGCGGGTCATCTGGAGCAGGCCGATGTCGCCGGTGCCGCGGGCGCCCTCGGTGCCGCGGCCGCCGTACTCCCAGCGGTAGCCCTTGCCGAGCGCGACCCCGCCGACCGTCCAGGTGCTGCGCCCGCCCTCGGCGACGCAGTGCCCGGCGGTCACCACGTACCACCGGCCGCCGCGGGTCCGGACCGGGAGGCCGACCGTGCAGGAGTGGCCGCGGGTCAGCATGAGCGCGCCGCCGGAGCCGGTGCTGCACGACCGGGTCGAGGAGCAGCCGACGCCCGTGCCCGCGGTCGGCGTGCTCGAGGCCTGGGCGGTGCCGACCGCGCCGGTCAGCAGGCCGGCGAACATCGCCATCACCAGTACGGTCCGGAAGATGCGGCTCACGGTGTGGTCCTCCACAGCGGGGGTGCCCGTGTGGCGACCCGTTGTGGTAACCCTATGTAGCCAAGAACCGGACTACGAGGGCCAGAGCGGGACCGCACCCGGCCCGCACCGGCCTTGCTCCCGACCTGAAACCGGCCGATTGATTACTGAGCGTTACAGGCCGAGCTCGGCTCGGGCCTGGTCGACGTACGCGGTGGCGGCGGCGCGGACCGCCGGGTCGTCCCGGTCGACGCCGGTGTCGAAGACCAGCTGCCAGCTCACCCCGTCGTGGCCGGGCACCCGCCGCCCCACCACCCGCACGCCACGCCGGACCCCGGTCGCCTCCGGCCCGGGCAGCGGGTGGTGCCGGGTGAACGCGATCGCCTTCTCCACCCGGACCCGGACCGTCTGCGGGATGTCCCGCGGCTGGTCGAGCCGGACCGACCGCGGCGGCTGCTCGACGAGCACGCCGTCGCCCGGGTCGACCGCCGGGATCAGCGTGAGCACGTTGCTGCGCCAGGTCACCTTGTCGATGAGATGCCAGGGCAGCCGGTCGGGTACGCCGGGGAGCCAGAGACCGAGCTGGGTCGCCACCACCGTGCCACCGGACACCGGGGCCCAGGACACCACCCGCTCGTCCGGGTCGAGCCGTGCGGTCGCCTCGGCCGGCGGCTTCTCCCGCCGGTGGAACAGCCACATCACTGGGCTCCCAGCGCCTGCTCGCGCAGGCCGCGGTTGAACTGCTCCAGCGCGACCAGCTCGCCGAACAGCCGGACGTGCTCGTCCGGCTCCTCGATCGGGTTGACCCGCTGCAGCTTCGACCGCAGCGCCTTGATCTGCCGGGAGACGCCGAGCTCGCGCAGCCGGGCGAGCTGGCTGGCCACGTACCGCTCGTCCGGCTCGCCGCTGGTCCGCGGCCGTTCCACGGCCAGCTCGATGAGCGTGGACCTGGCCACCAGGTCCGGGCAGTACTCGCCGATCCGCTCCACCCACTCCGGGCCCGAGCGCGCGGTGGCCACCCCGCCGGCGGCGGCCAGCGCCCGGCGGATCGCCGCGTACGTCGGCTCGGTGAACGAGGTCTCGTCGAGCGCGTCGAACACCGGCCCGGTCAGCTGCGGGACCTGCACGGCGAGCTTGAGGACCTCCCGCTCGACCGCGACGGCCGGGTCGTCGGCGGCCGGGCGGCGGACCGGCCGCCGGTCGCGCGGGGCACCCTCGCCGGCCAGCTCCATCACCCGGGCCAGCACCGGCTCGACCTCCATGCCGAGCTCGCCGGCCAGCCGTCGCGCGTACTCCGGGCGCAGCGCACGGTCCTTGATCCGGGCCACAGTCGGGGCGGTCTTCTCCAGTGCCCGGACCCGACCCTCGGCCGTGTCCAGGTCGAACTCGCGCAGCTGGGCCCGGAGCGCGAACGCGACCGCCGGCTGCCGGCGGGCGACCAGGTCGCGGACCGCGGTGTCGCCCTTGGCCAGCCGCAGGTCGCACGGGTCGAGCCCGGACTCCTCGACCGCGACGAAGGTCTGCATGACGAACCGCTGGTCCTCGGTGAACGCCCGCAGCGCCGCCCGCTGGCCGGCCTCGTCACCGTCGAAGACGAACACCATCTCGCCGGCGAACTCGTCCGAGTCGAGCAGCAGCCGGCGCAGCACGCCGATGTGCTCCGGGCCGAACGCGGTGCCGCAGGTCGCCACCGCGGTCGGTACCCCGGCCAGGTGGCAGGCCATCACGTCGGTGTAGCCCTCGACGACCACCGCCTGCCGGCGCCGGGCGATCTCCTTCTTCGCGATGTCGGCGCCGTAGAGCACCTGCGACTTGTGGTAGAGCGGAGTCTCCGGGGTGTTGAGGTACTTGGCCTCGATCGGGTCGTCGTCGTGCAGTCGGCGGGCGCCGAAGCCGACCACGTCGGCGGAGATGTCCCGGATCGGCCAGAGCAGCCGGCGGTGGAACCGGTCGATCAACGAGCCGCGGCTGGACTGCCGGGACAGCCCGGCGGTGACCAGCTCGGCCTGGCTGAAGCCCTTGTCCAGCAGGTGCGCGGTCAGCGCGTCCCAGCCGGCCGGCGCGTAGCCGCAGCCGTACGTCTCGGCGGCCGCGGCCTCGAACCCGCGGGCCCGCAGGAAGTCCCGGGCCGGCGCGGCCTCCGGGGACGACGCCAGCTGCGCGGCGAAGAAGGCGGCGGCCAGCCGGTTGGCCTCGACCAGCCGGGTGCGCTGGCCCTGCGGGCGGGACGGCGCGGCGCCGCCCTGCTCGTACCGCAGCCGGATGCCGGCCCGGTCGGCCAGCCGCTCCACCGCCTCGGCGAACGAGAGCCCGTCCGTACGCTGGACGAACGCGATCACGTCGCCGCCGAGCCCGCAACCGAAGCAGTGCCAGAGCCCGCGGGCCGGGGTGACGTTGAACGACGGTGACTTCTCGTCGTGGAACGGGCACAGTCCCTTGAGGTTGCCGCCGCCCGCGGACCGCAGCGCGACCCGCTCGCCGATCACGCCCTCGACGGGTGACCGCTCCCGGACCAGCGCGATGTCCTCGTCCCTGATCCGCCCCGCCACGCGGGCGATCCTATGCCCCAGCCCCCGCACCGCCGACCCACTCGGCCGGATGACCTGGGCCGAACGACTCTACATCGATCTTGACGTATAAGCTCCACTGTTGACATCACGGAGGAGGGGTCGGCATGTCAGCATTCCGTTTGCGCCGGCTGGCGGCGGTAGCGGCGGCCGTGGTGGCCGCCAGCAGCGTGGTGGTCGGGAGCAGTTCCACGACGGCCCAGGCTGCCCCGCAGCCGCTGCGCGAGCGTGAGTTCAGCGCAAGCGCCGGGTGGACCTGGTTCACCGACCCGCGCGCGGTCTACCACCAGGGCGCCCACCGCCGCACGTACGCCGGCTGGGTCGCGCAGGACGGCAGCATCCAGATCGGCAGCTACGACCACGACACCGGCCGCCGGGTCGTGGTCACGCTCAAGGCCAGGCTGCAGATCGACGACCACGACAACCCGTCCATCCTGGTCCGCCCGGACGGTCGGCTGATGGTCTTCTGGTCCACCCACGCCGGCCCCACCATGTGGTACCGGCGGACGTTGCATGCCGAGGACATCACCAGCTGGGAGCCCGAGCGGGTCTTCCCCACCAACACGCCGGGCAAGCTCGGCTACACGTACTCGAACCCGATGCAGCTGTCCGCCGAGGGCAACCGGATCTACCTGTTCTGGCGCGGCGGCAACTTCAACCCGGCGATGTCCACGTCCATGGACGGCAACTCGTGGACGCCGGCCCGGACCGTGATCTACAACGCCGGCCAGCGGCCGTACGTGAAGTACGCGAGCAATGGCCGGGACACCATCGCGATGGCCTTCACCGAGGCTCATCCGCGCAACCCGACCCTGAAGACGAGCATCTACTACGCCGCCTACCGGGCCGGCGCGCTGCGCCGGGCCGACGGGTCGGTGATCGCGACCATGAGCCAACTGCCGATCGCGCCCAGTCGCGGGCAGAAGGTGTACGACTCGGCCACCAGCGGCAAGGCCTGGGTGCACGACGTGGCCCTGGACGCAGCGGGCCGCCCGGTGATCGTGTACGCGGTCTTCCCCACCGACACCGACCACCGCTACCGGTACGCCCGCTGGGACGGGACCCGGTGGGTGGACCGGGAGCTCGTCCGGGCCGGGCGCTCGATGAGCGTCGACCCGGCCGAGCCGAACTACTCGGGCGGGATCAGCCTCGACCACGAGGACCCGTCCATCGTCTACCTGTCCCGGCAGGTCAACGGGGTCTTCGAGGTCGAGGCCTGGACGACGCCGGACGGCGGCGCCACCTGGTCGACCCGCCCGCTCACCGCGCCGTCCGTCCGCAACAACTACCGGCCGATCTCGCCCCGCGGGGAGACCACGGACGACATGGACGTCGTCTGGATGCACGGCACCTACCCCAGCTACACGAGCTTCGCGACCGGGCTGCGGACCCAGATCCACACCCGCGACATCGCCACCCCGGCGGCGGCGGCCTGGGCACCGAGGAGGCTGGACGTGTTCGCCCGGGACGGACAGTCCGGCGAGCTGCTGCAGAAGTACTTCTCGAGCGGCTGGAGCGGCTGGGTCAACTTCGGAGCGGCCCCGGGTGGCCATCCGATCGGGCCGCCGACGGTCGCCTCCTGGGCGCCGGGGCGGCTGGACGTGTTCGCCGTCGACCAGGTGACCGGGCAGCTGCTGCAACGCACGTACGACCACGGCTGGCGGGGCTGGGTGGACCGGGGCTTCGGGCCGGGCGGGCACCGGGTGGCCGCGCCGGCGGCCGTGTCGTGGGACGCCGGCCGGATCGACGTGGTGGCGCGGGACGAGGCGACCGACGACCTGATCCACTTCTGGCAGTCCGGGACCACCTGGTTCGGCCCGCAGCGGCTGGCCGCCGGGCCGGGCGGCGACTACGTGCCGAGCGTGGCGAGCCGGGGCGTGCGGCGGCTCGACGTCTTCGCGGTCGACTCCGCCGGATCGCTGGCCCAGTTCTGGTTCGACGGCAGCCGCTGGCAGGGCTGGGCCGGCAAGGGCCGCGGCCCCGGCGGGGCGGCGCTGATCCAGCCCGCCGCTGTCACCTCCTGGGGTCCCGGGCGGCTCGACGTGTTCGCGCTCTTCACCGGCGGCCGCCAGATCGCGCACTGGTGGTACGACGCCGGTGCGTGGCGCGGACTGCAGGGTCTCGGCACCGGACCGGACCGCACCCAGCTGACCGGCCTGACGGTGGCCTCGTGGGGCGCCAAGCGGCTGGACGTCTTCGCGACCGACCAGCAGCGGAACGACCTCGTGCAGACGTTCTTCGACGGCGCCTGGCGCGACCCGACCCGGCTCGACTTCGACACGATGGCGCCGGTCGTCACCACGACGCTCTCGGTCGACGCCAACCCGAGGTCGACGCCGATCCCGGTGAGCCCGGAGGCGAAGGCGGCCGACTGAGCTCAGAGCTGGTCGAGCGGGACCCCCGGGTCGGCCAGGCGGGCGGGGTCGATCGGGGTGCCGCGGCGGACCAGGGCCTGGATCGGGTCGGTGACGTCCCAGACGTTGACGTTCATGCCGGCCAGCACCCGATCGCCGGACAGCCAGAACGCGACGAACTCCCGGGCGGCCAGGTCGCCGCGGACCATCACCTGGTCGTACGAGCCCGGCGGCGCCCACCCCGAGTACTCCAGGCCGAGGTCGTACTGGTCGGAGAAGAAGTACGGCACCCGGTCGTAGCTGACCGCCTGGCCGAGCATCGACCGGGCCGCGGCCGGGCCGCCGTTGAGCGCGTTGGCCCAGTGCTCGACCCTGACCCGGCCGAACAGCGGGCTGTCCACGTTGGCCACGTCGCCGGCCGCGTAGATGTCCGCGTCGGAGGTGCGCAGGGCGGCGTCGACCAGGATGCCGTTGTCCACGGCCAGCCCGGCCTCCTCGGCCAGCCGGGTGTCCGGCCGGATGCCGACGCCGGCCAGGATCAGGTCGGCCGGCACCGTGCTGCCGTCCGGCAGCGTCACGCCGTCGTCGGTGATCTCCTTGACCCCGGACCCGAGCCGGACGTCGACGCCGTGCGCGCGGTGCAGGTCGGCGAAGACGGCGCCGATCTCGTCGCCGAGCACCCGGGACAGCGGCTGCGGAAGCGCCTCGATCAGCGTGACGTCCGCGCCGTACTCCCGGGCCGCCGCCGCGACCTCGAGCCCGATCCAGCCACCGCCGACGACGACCACCCGGCCGCCGCGGGCCAGCGCCTCCTTGAGGTGGTCCGCGTCGGGCAGCTTGCGCAGGGTCCGCACCCGGTCGCCGCCCGGCACGTCGAGCGGCCGCACCACCGAGCCGGTGGTCAGCAGCAGCTTGCCGTAGCGGACCCGCTCGCCGCCGGTCAGCTCGACCTCGTGCTCGGCCGGGTGGACCGCCGTGACCGCGGCGCCGAGGCGCAGGTCGATGCCCTGCTCGTCGTACCACTCGGCCGGGTGGACGGCGGAACCCTCGCGTGGGTCCTTGCCGAGCAGGTAGCCCTTGGACAGCGGCGGCCGCTCGTACGGCACCTCGGTCTCGTCGCCGATCAGCACGACCGGGCCCTCGAAGCCCTCCGCGCGCAGGGTCTCGGCGGCCTTCGCACCGGCGAGCCCGGCACCGACGATCACGTACGGATCCATGGCGTACCTTCCCCATTCACCCGGCCAGGCGGGCGTGCCAGGCCGGCGCGGACAAATCAGTCAGGCCGGCGACCTGGTCGACGACCACGCGCAGCCGGGCGGCGTCGTCGGGTGCGGCCAGCCAGTCGGGCCGCAGCGCCGGGTCGAGCACCGCCGGGGCGCGGTCGGCGAGCAGGCCGGCCAGCTCGGTGAGCAGCTCTCGCTGTCGGGACTGCACGGATGCGACGTCCCGGCGGTTCATCACGTAGCAGGCGGCGACCGCCTTGAGCAGCGCGCACTCGGCGGCGACCCGGCGCGGGACGACGAGATCCGCCGCATACCGCCGGAGGGGTCCGTCGCCGGCGCGTTCGCGGGTCGCGGCGACGGCTGCGCCGGCGAAGCGCCCGGTCAGCTCGCTGGTCGCCCGCTTCAACGCCACCTGGGCGCCGCGGGTGCCGTCGTGGTCGGCCAGGTCGCGCAGCACCGGCAGGGCTAGCAGGTCGTCCAGCACGGCAGCGAGGTCGGCGGGAGTCTCCGCCGAGTAGGTGTCCGCGGCCAGTTCGCAGACCGCGGCCCGGTCGAGCGCCTCGATCTTCACGTACCCGGCGTGCACGCCGTCCTCCACGTCGTGCACCGAGTAGGCCACGTCGTCGGCCCAGTCCATGACCTGGGCCTCCAGGCAGCAACGACCGTCCGGGGCGCCGGTGCGGACCCAGTCGAAGGCCGGCCGGTCGTCGCCGTACACGCCGAACTTGCGCTCGCCCGGCCGGCGCGGCCACGGGTACTTCACCGTCGCGTCGAGCACGGCCCTGGTCAGGTTGAGCCCGGCCGGCCCGCCGTCCGGATCGAGCACCTTGGCCTCGAGCCTGGTCAGCGCGCGCAGGGTCTGCGCGTTGCCCTCGAACCCGCCGCACGGCCGGGCGACGACGTCGAGCGCCGCCTCGCCGTTGTGCCCGTACGGCGGGTGGCCGAGGTCGTGCGCGAGGCCGGCCGCGTCGACCACGTCCGGGTCGCAGCCGAGCGCGGCGCCGAGCTCGCGGCCGATCTGGGCGACCTCGAGCGAGTGGGTCAGCCGGGTGCGCGGGAAGTCCTCCTCGCCGGCCGCCACCACCTGGGTGGTGGCCGCGAGCCGGCGCAGCGCCTGGGAGTGCAGCACCCGGGCCCGGTCGCGCTCGAACTCCGAGCGGGCCACCGCGCCCGCGCCGAGCTGGGCCCGCTTGGCCGGCTCGGGCACCCGCCGGGCCCGCTCGTGCTCGCCGTACTCCACTCCCCCGAGACTAGGCCGACCCGGCCGGAAAGGACCGGGCGACCGGCACAGGATGGTGGGGCGGGGCCGGCGAGCCCCGCCCCTCGGCATCAGCGGGAGTCGGAGCCGGCGGACTCGATCACCGCGCGGCCGGCCTCCAGGCGGGCGACCGGGATCCGGAACGGCGAGCAGGACACGTAGTCGAGCCCCACCTTGTGGAAGAAGTGCACCGAGTCGGGGTCGCCGCCGTGCTCGCCGCAGACGCCGACCTTGAGGTCGGGCCGGGTCTGGCGGCCCTCCGTGGTCGCGATCTCCACCATCCGGCCGATGCCCTCGGTGTCCAGCGACTCGAACGGCGAGACGCCGAAGATGCCGAGGTCGAGGTACTTGGAGAAGAACGCCGCCTCGACGTCGTCGCGGGAGAAGCCCCAACCCATCTGGGTCAGGTCGTTGGTGCCGAAGGAGAAGAACTCCGCCGCCTCGGCGATCTGCCCGGCGGTCATCGCCGCCCGCGGGACCTCGATCATCGTGCCGATCAGCGTGTCGACCTCGACGCCGGACTCCTCCTTGACCGCGGCCAGGACACCGATCGCCTCGTCCTTGACGAGCTCGAGCTCCTGGACCGCGCCGACCAGCGGGATCATGATCTCCGGCTTCGGGTCGCCGCCGGCCTTCTTCCGCTCGGCCGCGGCGCTCGCGATGGCCTTGACCTGCATGGCGAACAGGCCCGGGATGACCAGGCCGAGCCGCACGCCGCGCAGGCCCAGCATCGGGTTGGCCTCGTGCAGCCGCTGCACCGCCTCCAGCAGGGTCGCGTCCCGGCCCGGGTCCTCACCCTTGGCCTCGGCGACCGCGACCTTGACCGACAGGTCGGTGAGGTCGGGCAGGAACTCGTGCAGTGGCGGATCGATCAGCCGCACGGTGACGGGAAGACCGTCCATCGCGGTGAAGATGCCGAGGAAGTCCTCCTTCTGCAGCGGCTCCAGCGCGTCCAGCGCCGCCTGCCGCTCGTCGTCGGACTCGGCCAGGATCAGGTCCTCGACCAGCTTGCGCCGGTCGCCGAGGAACATGTGCTCGGTCCGGCACAGCCCGATGCCCTGGGCGCCGAACCGGCGGGCCCGCTCGGAGTCCTCCGGGTTGTCGGAGTTGGCCCGCACGCCGAGCCGGCGGACCTCGTCGGCGTGCCCGACGAGCCGGTGCACGGCCGCGACCAGCGCGTCCGAGTCGGCGCTCAGGGTGCCCTCGAAGTACTGCACCACGGGGGACGCCTGCACCGGCACCTCGCCGAGGAAGACGTTGCCGCTGGTGCCGTCGATGGAGACCACGTCGCCCTCGTTGACGACGATCCCGCCGGGCGCGGTGAACTTGCGGTCGCGCAGGTCGACCTCGAGCTCCTCCGCGCCGCAGACGCAGGTCTTGCCCATGCCCCGGGCGACGACCGCCGCGTGCGACGTCTTGCCGCCCCGGGAGGTGAGGATGCCCTGGGCGGCGATCATGCCGACCAGGTCGTCCGGGGTGGTCTCGCGGCGGACCAGGATGACCTGCTCGCCCTTGGCCGCCAGCTCCGCGGCCCGGTGCGACTCGAAGACGGCCTTGCCGACCGCGGCGCCGGGGCTGGCGTTCATCCCCTTGGCGATCTGCTGCTTGTCGACCTTCTCGTCGAAGGTCGGGAACATCAGCTGGGCCAGCTGCGCGCCGGTGACCCGGGTCAGCGCCTCGGACAGATCGATCTTGCCCTCGTCGACGAGCTGGGCCGCGATGACGAACGCGGCGGCGGCGGTGCGCTTGCCGACGCGCGTCTGCAGCATCCAGAGCTTCTCGTTCTCGATCGTGAACTCGATGTCGCAGAGGTCCTTGTAGTGGCCCTCCAGCGTGGTCATGATCTCCAGCAGCTGGTCGTACGCCGGCTTGTCGATCCGCTCCAGGTCGTGCAGGGAGAGCGTGTTGCGGATGCCGGCCACGACGTCCTCGCCCTGCGCGTTCTGCAGGTAGTCGCCGTAGATGCCCTGGGCGCCGGAAGCGGGGTCGCGGGTGAACGCGACGCCGGTGCCGGAGTCCATCCCGGTGTTGCCGAAGACCATCGACTGCACGTTGACCGCGGTGCCGAGGTCGGACGGGATGCGCTCCTGGCGGCGGTAGAGGATCGCGCGGTCGGCGTTCCACGAGTTGAACACGGCCTGGATGGCCAGGTTCATCTGCTCGCGCGGCTCCTGCGGGAACTCCCGGCCGCCGTGCTCGCGGACGACGCCCTTGAACGTCTCGACCAGCTTCTGCAGGTCCGACCCGTCGAGGTCGAGATCGTTCTTGCTGCCCTTGGCCTTCTTGGCCTCGTCGATGGCGCCCTCGAAGTGCTCGCCGTCGATGTCGAGCACGGTCTTGCCGAACATCTGGATCAGCCGCCGGTACGAGTCCCAGGCGAACCGCTCGTTGCCGGACCGCCGGGCCAGGCCCTGCACCGACGAGTCGTTGAGCCCGATGTTGAGGACCGTCTCCATCATCCCCGGCATCGAGAACTTCGCCCCGGACCGTACCGAGACCAGCAGCGGGTTGTCCGGGTCGCCCAGCCGGCGACCGATCGCCCGCTGCATGGCGTCGAGGTGTGCGGTGACCTCGTCGGCCAGCTCCGGCGGCTCGCTTCCGGTGGTGAGGAAGGTCGTGCAGGCCTCGGTGGTGATTGTGAACCCGGGCGGGACCGGCAGGCCGAGGTTGGTCATCTCGGCGAGGTTGGCCCCCTTGCCGCCCAGCAGGTCCTTGAGGTCCTTGTTTCCCTCGCTGAAGTCGTACACGTACTTGGGCACGGTGAGCTCCTCGGTTGCGGTCCCTCCGCGAAGCCTATCCGGACGCCGGGCCGAGGCCGCCGACCACCGTCCGGCCGCCCTGGACGACCGCCTTCAGGTGCCG
The DNA here is from genome assembly GCA_963803135.1 of uncultured Actinomycetota bacterium. GTDB lineage: Bacteria > Actinomycetota > Actinomycetes > Mycobacteriales > CADCTP01 > CADCTP01. The sequence goes on from CAWDLH010000007.1 coordinate 440,121, forward strand.
CTCCGGCCGGGTCAGCACCGCGATGTCCGACAGCGGGTCGGCGTCGAGCAGGAGCAGGTCCGCACGGGCTCCCGGCTCGATCCGACCCAGGTCCGGCTGCCCGAGCAACGCGGCTGCGTCGACGGTGGCCGCCCGCAGCACCTCGCCGGCCGGCTGCACCTGAGCGCGCAGGGTGAACTCGGTCAGCTGGGCGTCGTGCATGGCCCCGAGCAGGTCGGTGCCGTAGACCAGGCGCACCCCGGCCGAGCTGGCCAGCTCGATCGAGCGCAGCCCGGCGTCGCGGACCCGCTGCAGCTTGGCCAGCTGGTCGGCCGGCATCCCCTCGTCCTTGCCCCGCGTCGCCAGCGCCTCGTACGTGGCCAGCGTGCCGACCAGGAACATCTCCTTGTCGGCCAGCAGCCGGGCGGTGCGGCCGTCGATGAGGTTGGCGTGCTCGACGCAGCGGAAGCCGGCCTCGGCGGCGCGGGTCACGCTCGCGGCCGTGTACGCGTGGCCGGTGACGTACCGGCCGGCGTTGGTGGCCTCCTCGACGAACGCCGCCAGCTCGGCCCGGCCGTACTGGAGCGAGTCGAGCCGGTCGGTCGGCGAGCTGATCCCGCCGGAGACCATGACCTTGAGGAAGTGCGCGCCCCGGCGCAGCTCGTCCCGCGCGGCCAGCCGGACCTGGTCGACCCCGTCGGCGATCCGGGACAGCCCGTCGCCGCCGCCGGGCTGCCGGTCGTCCCCGGCCGCCCGCGCGTCGCCGTGCCCGCCGGTCTGGCTGATCGCGTGGCCGCAGAAGAACAGCCGCGGCCCCGGGATCGTCCCGTCCGCGACGGCGGCGGCCAGCCCGGCGTCGGCGCCGCCGGCGTCCCGGACGGTGGTGAAGCCGCGGTGCAGCATCGCCGCCAGCAGGCCGGCCGCCTTGACGGCCGTGTACGACGTGGGCTGCCGCGGCACCGTCCCGAGGTCGGCGTGCCAGGCCTTGACGTGCACGTGGCAGTCGATGAGCCCGGGCACCACCGTGCGGCCGCGGACGTCCGGGGTGTCGGCGCCCGGTTCGGTCGGAGCGCCGGCGGGACGGACGGCCACGATCCGGTCGCCCTCGATGACCACCTGCCGGTGCGGGGCCGTGCGCCCGGCCACCACGTCCACCACGGCAACGTCGTCCAGAACGGTGAACGGCATCGGGCGACCTTACTTCCCGGCGATCGTGCCCCTAGGGTCGCCACCCGTGCGAGCCGCGGGTCGGGCGCGGCGTCTCGCCGGCCCCGGGCCGGCGCGTCCGGCGGAAGGGGCGGATCGTGATCGGTCCTGGGTTCGGCGAGGTGCTCGCCCGCGCCCGCGACGGCGACGAGCGCGCGTTCGCGCTGGTGTGGCGGGACCTGAACCCGGCGCTGCTGCGCTACCTGCGGGTGGTCGCGCCGGCCACGGCCGAGGACACCGCGGCCGACGTGTGGCTCGAGGTCTGCCGGGGGCTGGACCGGTTCCGCGGCGACGAGGCGGGCTTCCGGTCCTGGGTGTTCACCGTCGCCAGGATGCGCGCGGTCGACGCCGCCCGGCGGGCCGCCCGGCGCCCGGTGCGGCCGGCCGCACCCGACCGGATGCCCGACCGGCGGGCCGCGGACGACCCGGCCGAGGCCGCGCTGGAAGCGCAGGCCACCAGGGACGCGCTGGCGCTGATCGCCATGCTGCCGCCGGACCAGGCCGAGGTGGTGGCCCTGCGGGTGATCGCCGGCCTCGACGCCGCGCAGGTCGGCGAGATCGTCGGCAAGCGGGCCGGCACCGTGCGGGTGCTCGCCCACCGCGGGCTGCGCCGGCTGGCCGAGCACCTGGCCGAGCGGACGGGGGTGTAACGCCGTGGAGCCTGGCGACGCTATGGAGGGCGAGATGCGTCGACACCACCGGAACTCCGTCCCCGCGCTCGACCCCGCCATGGTCGAGCGGCTGCTGGACGGCGCCGCCCACCAGGACGACGTCCCGCGGGACTACCGGGACGTCGCCCGTGTGCTGGCGGCGGCGGCCGCCCCCGCCGCGCCCCGCCCCTCGGCGGAGGCCGCGGCCCTGGCGACGTTCCGGTCGACGCGGCGACCCGTCGATCCCCCCAGGAGGACGTCCGTGTTCAGCAAGCTGCTCGGCGCGAAGGCGGTCGCCGCCGTCGTGCTGGGAACGGCGACCGTCGGCACCGCGGCCGCGGCCGCGGCCGGCGCACTGCCCGACCAGGCCCAGGCCAAGGCGCACAGCATCGTCGCGGCGGTCCCGGATGCGGACCGGTCCGATCACGGGACCGGCGCGGCCGAGGACGCCGGCGCCCGCGCCGGCGGGGCCGGCGCGGCCGCGACACTGCCGGGCGCCGCGGGGCTCTGCCAGGCCTACGGGTCCGGTTCCGGCGGGGAGAACGGCCAGCGGCTCGACTCGGCGGCGTTCGGGCGGCTTGCGGACGCCGCCGGCGGTGCGGACAAGATCTCGGCGTACTGCGGGACGGTCGCGGCGGCCGCCCGCCGCGCGGCCGGCGCCGCGGCGGGCCGGGACGGCCGGGGGCTGGCCGGCGCGTGCCGGAGTTGGCTGGTCACCGACGCGGCGGGCCGGATGCCGGCCCAGGCCGTGGTCGACCGGCTCGCCACCGCCGCGGGCGGCGCGGACGCGATCGGCCCGTACTGCTCGGCGCTGGTCGGCGAGGACAAGGGCGGCGCGTCCGGCCATCCGTCGGCCGCTGCCCACCCGACCCCGCCGCCCACTCCCGGGTCGACCCCGCACGGCAGCGAGCCGACCGAACCGCCGGCCGACGGACACGCGAGCGGCACTCCGGCCCACCCAGCCCCGCCGACGCACCGGGACTGAGCGGGCGCTGCGGTGCCGCCCGGGACTTCGGGCCCGGGCGGTGCCGCAGCCTCCGGTCGTCCCCGGACCACGGGCGGCCGGAGGCCTCGACCGGGCGGACCCCGACCCGCCCGAGCCCGCACGGAGTGGCCGGCGCGCCGCTGGCCACTCCGTGCGGTGCGCAACGCGTCGATGACGACCGGAGGACGACGTCGGCGCGCGAACCGTGTAAGAAGGGCTGACCACGGCGCACGGGAGCCCATCCGGCGCCGGGCAGGATGCACCTGGCCGCACGGCCGGGTCACCGGACGGATGGGGTCGGCGTGGCGAACGGCATCGAGGACACCGGGCAGGCGATCGATGCGCTGCAGCAGGAACTGGCCCGGCGGACCGCGGAAGTCGAGTCGCTGCGGGACGAGGTGGCCACGCTGACCGCGAAGCTCGGCGGCGACGACGAGCAGGTCGTGGTGTGGCGGGCCAAGGCGGCCGAGTACGACGCGCTGATGCAGACCAAGACCATGCATGCGGTGCGGATCCCGCGCGCGATCTACGGCCGCCTGCTCGCCCGCCGCGCCCGCTGAACCCGGCCGGGCGGCCGGAGCGGCTCAGCAGCCGGGGAGTCGCTCGGTCAGGTACGCGGTGACGCGGTCGAGCCCGACCCGGTCCTGCTGCATGGAGTCGCGGTCCCGGACCGTCACCGCGTCGTCGGTGAGCGTGTCGAAGTCGACGGTGAGGCAGAACGGAGTGCCGATCTCGTCCTGGCGGCGGTAGCGGCGGCCGATCGCGCCGGCGTCGTCGAACTCGACGTTCCAGCTCTGCCGAAGTACCGCGGCCAGGTCGCGCGCCTTCGGCGACAGGTCGGCGTTGCGGGACAGCGGCAGCACCGCCGCCTTCACCGGCGCCAGCCGGCGGTCCAGCCGCAGCACCGTGCGCTTCTCCAGCTTGCCCTTGGCGTTGGGCGCCTCGTCCTCGTTGTACGCGTCGAGCAGGAAGGCCATCATCGTCCGGGCCGGGCCGGCGGCCGGCTCGATGACGTACGGCACCCAGCGCTCGCCCTTGTCCTGGTCGAAGTAGGACAGGTCGGCGCCGGAGTGGGTGGAGTGCGTGGTCAGGTCGAAGTCGGTGCGGTTGGCGATGCCCTCCAGCTCACCCCACTCCGAGCCCTGGAAGCGGAACCGGTACTCGATGTCGACGGTGCGCTTCGCGTAGTGCGACAGCTTCTCCTTGGGGTGCTCGTAGTGGCGCAGGTTGTCCGGGTCGATGCCGAGGTCCGTGTACCAGCGGGTGCGCTCGGCGATCCAGTAGTCGTGCCACTGCTCGTCGGTGCCGGGCTCGACGAAGAACTCCATCTCCATCTGCTCGAACTCGCGGGTCCGGAAGATGAAGTTGCCCGGGGTGATCTCGTTGCGGAACGACTTGCCCTGCTGCGCGATGCCGAACGGCGGCTTCTTCCGGCTGGACTGCAGCACGTTGAGGAAGTTGATGAAGATGCCCTGCGCGGTCTCCGGCCGCAGGTAGGCCAGACCCGACTCGTCCTGGGTCACGCCGAGGTGGGTGGTCAGCAGGCCGTTGAACATCCGCGGCTCGGTGAACGCGCCGCGGGTGCCGCAGTTGGGGCAGACGACGTCGGCCAGGCCGTGCTCCGGCGGGTGGCCGTGCTTCTCCTCGTACGCCTCGATGAGGTGGTCGGCCCGGAACCGCTTGTGGCACGACTGGCACTCGGTCAGCGGTTCGACGAACTCCTGCACGTGGCCGGAGGCCTCCCAGACCTCGCGGGCCAGGATGATCGAGGAGTCGAGGCCGACGATGTCGTCGCGGGCCTGCACCATCGACCGCCACCACTGGCGCTTGACGTTGTCCTTCAGCTCGACTCCCAGCGGACCGTAGTCCCACGCCGCCCGCTGCCCGCCGTAGATCTCGCTGGACGGGTAGACGAAGCCCCGGCGCTTGGCGAGGCTGACGATGGTCTCGATGCGGTCGGCTGGCACTGGTCGGCGCTCCTCCGGCTGGCGGTCGGTGAGAATGCCGAATCTACCTGGGCGTTTCGCCGGTCCCTAGCGGGTATCCGGGGCCGGCGGTGTCGGCGTCCGCGGCCCGGTCGCTGGTGGCGGTCGCGGTGACGCCGCCCGGGCTGGCGGTGACCAGCTCCTCGAACGCGCCGGCGTCGTCCCGGGCCTGCGCCAGCAGCGGGGTCGCGGCCAGCTTCACCTCGTACGTCCCCAGGGCCCGGCGGTACGCGCCGACCCCGTCCCACTCGCTCACCAGCACCCACTCGGCCGGGTCGTCGACCGCACGGCCGGCGTGCCCGCGGCGGAACCCGGGCCGGCCGGCGAGCGCCTCCAGCGCCGCCCGGGCCAGCTCGGCGAACCGGTCGCCCTCGGCCGGTGGCACGGTGAAGCGGGACACCACCAGCACGCGCCCACCCCCGCCACCACGGCCAGGCTCAGCCTGGAAGGATCGGAATCGGACCCGGCCGGGCCCGCCGCCGGGAACCGTACCGAAAGGTGGTGAGCGCGCGTGTCGTCCCCGCTGCGCCGCGCGGTCGAGCGCCGCAGCGTCGGCGCCCTGACCTGGCTCGCCACCCGCCCCCGCTGGGTGCCGTTCGTGCTGGTGCTCGCGCTGCTGGTCGGTGGCCTGTTCGCGCCGCCCGCGGTCGGCGCCGCGCTGCTGGCCGTGCTCGCGCTCGGGCTGCTCTGGCTGACCTACCTCGGCTGGCCGCGGCTCGAGTCGACCGGCCGGTTCACCCGGCTGCTCGTGCTCGTCCTGGTCGGGTACGTGCTGGTGCAGCGGCTGGTCTGAATCGTCCGCCGCGGGGCGGTGTCCGGGGCCAACGGCGCGCAGGTGCTGATGGTCGCGGCCGCGCTCGGATTCCAGTTCCTGTCCGCGCTGTTCCTGCAGCAGGTCCTCGGTTACGGCGCGGCCCGCACCGGCCTGGCCGTGGTGCCGGTCGCAGTCTCGATCGGGCTGCTCTCGCTCGGCCCGGCCGGCCGGCTGGCGCAGCGGTTCGGCCCGCGGCCGGTGCTGCTGACCGGGCTCGGGCTGCTCGCGGCCGGGATGGCGGTGCTGGCCCGGCTGCCCGCCCAGGCCTCGTACGCGGTGGACCTGCTGCCGGCGCTGCTGCTGCTCGGCGCCGGGGCCGGGCTGGCGCTGCCCACGGTGACCGCGCTGGCGATGTCGGACGCCACCGAGGCCGACGCCGGGCTGGCCTCCGGCCTGGCGAACACGTCCCAGCAGATCGGCGGCGCGCTCGGGATCTCGGTGCTGGCCGCGGTGGCGGCGGCCCGGACCGCGGCGCTGGGCGGGTCGGGACCGGTGGCGCTGGCGGGCGGGTTCCGGCTCGCGTTCGCGGTCGCCGGGGCGCTCGCGCTGGGCGCGCTCGCGGTCGCGGCGGTGGTGCTGCGGACGCCGGCCCCGCGGGCGGTCCGTGACCCGCAGCCCTGCCCGGCCTGAACGTCAGCGCGGTGCGGCGGCGTCGACAGCGCCGCCGTAGCGCCGGTCGCGCGCCGCGTACAGCTCGCAGGCCCGCCAGAGGTCGCGCCGGTCGAAGTCGGGGAACAGCGTGTCGAGGAAGACCAACTCCGCGTACGCCGACTGCCAGAGCAGGAAGTTGGACGTGCGTTGCTCCCCCGACGAACGGATGAACAGGTCGACGTCGGGCAGGTCGGGCTCGTCGAGGTGACGGGCGATCATCCGCTCGTCCACCTTCTCTGGGTCGACCCGGCCGGCGGCGACCTCGCGAGCGATCGCCTTGGCCGCGTCGGCGATCTCGGCCCGGCCGCCGTAGTTCACGCAGAACTGCAGCGTGATCACGTCGTTGTCGACGGTCATCCGCTCGGCGTCGGCCAGCTCGGAGATCACCGACCGCCACAGCCGCGGCCGCCGGCCGGCCCACCGGATCCGGACGCCGAGCGCGTTGAGCTCGTCCCGGCGCCGGCGGATCACCGCCCGGTTGAAGCCCATGAGGAAGCGCACCTCGTCCGGCGAGCGGCGCCAGTTCTCGGTCGAGAACGCGTACGCGCTCAGCGTGCCGATGCCGAGCTCGATCGCGCCGTGGATGACGTCGAGCAGCGCGGCCTCGCCGGCCTCGTGGCCCTTGGTCCGGGGCAGCCCGCGCTGGTTGGCCCACCGGCCGTTGCCGTCCATGACCAGCGCGACGTGCCGCGGCACCAGCTCGGCCGGGATCGCCGGCGGCCGCGCCCCGGACGGATGCGCCGGCGGCGCGAGCCACCCGCGCGCCGCCCGGTTGTCGCTCACTCCGACCCGACTCCGGGTGACGCGACCCGCAGTCCGGCCATCCGGCCGGCATCGATCATCCGGCCGTCGTACGTCACCAGCGCATCGAGGTTGTCCCGCATGGCGTTGGCAGTGGCCACGTGCAGCGCATCGAGGCTCCGCAAGGACGGCGGAGGGACCCAGGCCGCGCGGGATGTGATCACCCGGCTGAGCGAGATCAGCGTCAGCTCGCTCAGCAGATCCTGAGCGGCCTCCACCGAGTCCGGCTGGTTCCGCGCCACGGCGCGGATCAGTTCGATACGGGAGATCTGGCTGCTCACCATCTCCTGGTCGCCGACGAATCTGCGCAGTTGGTCCGAGTCGCGCTCCCGGATCACCAGCTTCACCAGCGCCGAGCTGTCCATGTAAAGGGCCATGTCAGCGCCAGTCCTCCTCACGCTCGCGGATGATCAGCTCGCTGATCGGCGGCTCGCCAGGCAGCCGCGGCACAGGTTTGGGCAGCGGCCCGGTCCGGCGGGCGACCCTCTGTTCGAGCAGCCCTTCGGCCTCGAGTTGGTCGAGGGCCCTGTTGTCGGATCGGGGAATGGGGGTCAGGAGGGCCACGGGGTGACCGTGCTCGGTCACCCGGAGCGTCTCGCCCTGCGCGATACGGCGCAGGTAGACGCTGAGGTTCTGGCGCAGCTCGCGCACTCCGACGTCATCCACGCCGGTCACCGCCGCCATGTAGCACATGGTAGCCCATGATGCAGGATGTCATCAAGAGGGTAGCGCCCTTTCGACGAGAGGAAGGGAGCGGAGGCCGCGCTCGAGGTGCCATTGGAGGTGGGCGGCGACGAGGCCGCTGGCCTCCCGGCGGGCCGGCGCGCCGCTGGCCTCGGCGGCGGCCCAGTCGCCCGAGAGCAGCGCGAGGACGAGCGCGATCGACTCGGGGTCGGGCGTGGACGAGCCGGCCGGCCGGCAGTCGGCGCACATCGCTCCCCCGGCCGGCACCGAGAACGCCCGGTGCGGCCCGGGCGCCCCGCAGCGCGCACACTCGGCCAGCGCCGGCTCCCACCCGGCCACCGACATGGCCCGGACCAGGAACGCGTCGAGCACCAGTGACGGGTCGTGCGTCCCGGTCGCGAGCCCACGCAGCGCGCCGACGACGAGCAGGTAGAGCCGCAGCGCCGGCTCCCGCTCCTCCCCGGTCAGCCGCTCGGCCGTCTCCAGCACCGCGGTCCCGGCGGTGTAGCGCCCGTAGTCGCCGACGATGTCCTTCCCGTACGCCCCGAGGGTCTCGGCCTGGGTGACGATGTCCAGCGACCGACCGGTCCACAACTGCAGGTCGACGTGGCTGAACGGCTCGAGCCGGGCGCCGAACCGGGACGTGGTCCGGCGCACCCCCTTGCCGACCGCGCGCACCCGCCCGGTGCGCCGGGTCAGCAGCGTGACGATCCGGTCGGCCTCGCCGAGCTTCTGCACCCGGAGCACGACGCCCTCATCCCGGTACAGGCTCACGGCGCCAGTCTCCCACCGCGGTCCGACCAAATCCGGTTGACCGACCGCGGACCGTCTCAGGTATGGGGACGACACAGCTCGACCGGCTGGAACACCCGACCGACGCCGACGGCGTCGCGTTCCACCGGCTCATCACCGCGGCCGAGGCGGTCGACCGCCCCGAGGACCCGCCGACGGACCTGGCCGAGGCCGCCGGCCGGTTGCGGGTGCACCGGGCCGACCGGCGCGTCCTGCGCTGGGTGGTCCGCAGCGGCGAGGAGTTGGTCGGCCACGTCGTGCTGGTCCTGCCCGACCTCGACAACCGGCACCTGGCCATGGCAAACGTCACCGTGCACCCGGAGCGGCGGCGGCGCGGGCTGGGGACAGCCCTGCTGCGCGAGGCCGTGTCCGTCGCGGCCGCCGACGGCCGGAGCACCTTCCTGGTCGAGGCGGACGACGGCAGCGCGGGCGAGGCGTTCTGCCGGGCCCACGGCCTGCGGTCGGTCGGCCGCGAGCGGCTGTCGCTGTTGCGGCTGGCCGACGTGGACTGGGCCGACGTCGAGGCCGCCGCGAGCGCCGTGCACCCCGGCTACCGGCTGGTGCGCTGGACCGACCGCTGCCCGGACGAGCTGGTCGAGCAGTTCGCGGTGGCCAAGACGGCGATGAACGACGCGCCGACCGACGACGTCGACATGGGCGACCGGGTCTACTCCGCCGAGGTGATCCGGGAGGACGAGCGCGGCCGGCGGGCGATCGGCTTCACCTCGTGGGCCACGGTCGCCGTGCACGAGCCGAGCGGTGCGGTCGCCGCGCTGACCGAGCTGCAGCTGGCCCAGCCGCCGCGGGCCTACCAGGACGACACGGCCGTCGTGCCGGCCCACCGCGGATCCGGGCTCGGGATGTGGGTCAAGGCCGATATGCTGCGCCGGCTGCGGACCGAGCGGCCGGACATGACCGAGGTGATCACCGGCAACGCCGCGAGCAACGAGCACATGCTGCGGATCAACACCCGGCTCGGCTTCCGGCCGTACCGGGCGCTGGCCGAGTGGCAGGGCGAGGTCGGCGAGCTGGTCAGCCGGCTCGGCTGAGCGCGCGGGCGCCGGTGAGGGCCAGCAGCGCGGCCACCACCCCGGCGGCGACCGCGACTCCGAACGCGGCCTGCCCGCCGGCGGCGTCGACGACCTGACCGGTCGCCGACGCCGCGACCGCCAGCCCGATGCCGATGCCGGTGCTGAACCAGGTCAGCCCCTCGGTCCGGGAGGCGGCCGGGACGAGCTCCTCCAGCAGCGCGAACGCGGCGATGAGCGTCGGCGAGATCGTGAAGCCGCCGACGAACACCAGCCCGGCCAGCACCGGCACGGTCGGCGCCAGCGGCAGCGGCACGGTCACCGCGGCGAGCAGCACGACGCCGCGGACGAACCGGCTCGCCAGCGGCGCCCGCCAGCGCACGGTGCCGTACCACAGGCCGGCGAGCAGGCTGCCCAGCGCGAGCAGCGCGAGCACCAGCCCGGCCGCCGCGGTCCGCCCGTGCTCGTCGGTGAACGCGACCGTGGCCACCTCGACGGAGCCGAATATCCCGCCGACCGCCACGCCGACCAGCACGAGCACCCGGACCCCGGCCGAGCGCAGCACCGACGGCGTCCGCACCCCGGCCCCGGCCGGGTGCGGCGGCGGCTCGGTGCGCCGCTGCGCGGCCAGCGCCAGCGAGCCGACGACGGTGAACACCCCGGCGGTCAGCACGCCGGCCGCCGGCACGACCCCGGTCGCGAGCAGCGTGACGAGCACCGGGCCGACCACGAACACGACCTCGTCCAGCACCGACTCCAGCGAGAACGCGGTCCCCAGCAGCGGGCCGCCGCCGAGCGCGTGGGCCCAGCGGGCCCGGACCAGCGAGCCGGGCTGCGGGTAGCTGCCGCCGTACACCGCCGCCGCCGGGAACAGCGTCCAGGACGGGGCGTCGGCCAGGGCCAGCACGACCAGGCCGCCGAGCCCGGCCGCGTACAGCACCAGCGCCGGCAGCAGCACCCTGGCCTGGCCGTGCCGGTCGACCAGCCGCCCGAGCAGCGGCGCGAGCAGCGCCTGGACCAGCGCGAAGGTCGCGGCCACCGCACCGGCCAGCCCGTACGAGCCGGTGGTCGCCTCGACCAGCAGCACGACGCCGAGGCCCTGCATGGAGATCGGGAGCCGGGCGACCAGGCCGGCCAGCACGAACCCGACCGCCCCCGGAACCCGCAAGACCTCCCGGTACGGACCGAGGAACACCTCAGAAGCCGAGGCGGCGCAACTGGCGAGGGTCGCGCTGCCAGTCCTTGAGCACGTTCACGTGCAGGTCGAGGTAGACCCGGCCGCCGAGCAGCGCCTCGATCTCCCGGCGGGCGGTGGTCCCGACCGCCCGCAGCCGCGCGCCCCGGGCGCCGAGCACGATCGGCTTCTGGCTGTCCCGCTCGACGTGCACGGTCGCGTGGATGACGGTGAGGTCGTCCCGCCGGGACGTCTCGTCGATCGACACGGCCAGCGAGTGCGGCAGCTCCTCCCGTACGCCCTCCAGCGCGGCCTCGCGGATCAGCTCGGCGATCCTGGTCTCGGTCGGCTCGTCGGTCAGCTCGTTGTCCGGGTAGAGCGGCGGTCCCTCCGGCAGCCGGGCGATGAGCAGGTCGGCGAGCAGGTCGACCTGGAACTTCTCGACCGCGGACACCGGCACGATCTCGGCCAGCTCGAGCCCGGTCTGCTCCCCCAGCCGCTGGACGGCGGCCAGCGCGGCGACCACCCCCGGCGGCTCGACGAGGTCGGTCTTGGTCACCACCGCGAGCACCGGCTTGGCCAGCCCGGCCAGCTCCCGGGCCAGGAACCGGTCCCCCGGGCCGACCGGCTCGCTCGCCGGCAGGCACAGGGCGACCACGTCGACGTCGGCCCAGGTCTCCCGGACCACCGCGTTGAGCCGCTCGCCGAGCAGCGTCCGCGGCCGGTGCAGCCCCGGGGTGTCGACGAGCACGAGCTGGGCGTGCGGGCGGGTGAGGATCCCGCGCACCGCGTGCCGGGTCGTCTGCGGCCGGCTCGAGGTGATCGCGATCTTCTCGCCGACCAGGGCGTTGGTCAGCGTCGACTTGCCCGCGTTGGGCCGGCCCACGAGGCTGGCGAAGCCGGAGCGGGAGGTCGTCACCCGGCCATCCTGCCAGGCCCCCGGGCGAGCACCTGGACGCCTACGAGGTCGCGACCCGGATCTGCGGCAGTTCGGCCGGGTCTCCCCTTCGCCCCGCCGGCCGGGCCGCTCAGGGCTAGTTCTTACGTCCCGGCAACAGGGAATGTGCCCGGGCCGGGGTACGTTGATCGGGACGTACCGACCTGGATCTGTGTCCCCGGGCTCCACACTCAGTCGCCACGAGCGACCACTCGCCGAGAGGCGACCAGCCGGGCCGGTGCGTCACGTACGAGAGGGCGGTTCCCCCGGGGAACCGCCCTCTCGGCGTGTTCAGGGGCGCGGGGTGCCGTCGGGGCCGGCGACGATGACCTGGGCGTCGGGGGCGAGATCGGCGACGGCGGAGCGGCCGGGGGCGTCGGCCTCGTCGGCCTCGTCGGCCTCGGTGACCAGGGCGGCCGCCTCCAGGCCGGTGGCCCCGCTGGCGACCGCGGCGGCGACCGCGGCCTGCAGGGCGGACAGCGCCAGCGAGGGCAGCGCGACGGTCGCGCCCACGTACGTCCGGCCGTCGGTGTCCCGGACCGCGGCCCCCTCCGCCGCGCCGGCCCGTCCGCGGGCGGCCCGGGCCAGCGCCACGATCTTCGCGTCCTCGGCGTCCAGTTCGCTCACCCCGCGATCGTGCCAGGGCGGCCGGTGCCGCCAGCCGGCAGGCTGACGACCGACCGGGCCCCGGGCGTGCCGCGGTCAGCCCACGGGCGCAGAATCGGGCTCATGACCGGACAATTCCCGCCCGCTCCGCCGCCGCCCCCACCGCCGCCGCCAGCCCCGGGACCGCCCGCGCCGCGTCAGCTGCGCCCGGTCGTCGTGCTGCTGCTGACCAACCTCGGCCTGTCGGTGCTGCTCACGATCACGGTGCTGGTCGCCCGGCACAGCGTGGTCGCCTACCAGCTCGACCACCGGCACCTCACCGACCCGGCCCAGCGCGCCGTCCTCCGCCGCAGCTACACGGCCGGAATCTACGGCCGGATCCTCGGCAACGTCGTGCTCAGCGTGGTGTACGTGTTCCTGGTCCGGGCGCTGTTCCGCGGCCGCCGGTGGGCCTACCGGCGGGTGATCCTGCTCGGCGCGATCGGGATCGCCGCCCTGCTGCTCGTGCAGCTCACGCCGTACCCGGCCTGGATGCGGGCCGAGCAGCTGCTCCAGGCGGTCGTGCTGGGCGGGCTGTTGTGGTTCGTGCTGCGGCCGGAGGTGCGGGCCCACTTCGCCCCGGGCCTCCCCGGCCGCGACGCCCGCCGCTTCCGCCGGGCCGGCTGAGGCGGGTCAGCGCTCGGCGGACTGCTCGGCGGGCTGGCGGGCCGGCACGGCGCCGTCCCTCTCGGGCTCCGGCGGCTCCCGGTGCACCAGGACGGTGTCGATCCGGTTCCGGCGCCCGCCGGTGGTCTCGGCGGTGAGCGTCAGCCCGTCGACCCGGACCGAGGCTCCGGGGATCGGCACCCGGCCCAGCTCCCGGGCCAGCAGCCCGCCGACGGTCTCCACGTCCCCGGCGTCGTCGATCGGCACGTCGAACAGGTCACCGAAGTCCTCCACCGCCATCCGGGCGGTGAGCCGGGCGGTGTCCTTGTCCAGCCACTCGACCGTCGGCCGCTCGATGTCGTACTCGTCGGTGATCTCGCCGACGATCTCCTCGAGGACGTCCTCGATCGTGACCACGCCGGCGGTCCCGCCGTACTCGTCGATCACCACGGCCATGTGCGTGCGCCTGGCCTGCATCTCCCGCAACAGCTCGTCGACCGGCTTCGACTCCGGCACGAACGTCGGCGGCCGCATGACCTCCTCGACCTTGGTCGCCCGGGCGTGCTGGTCCTGGGCCCGCGCGGCGAGGTCCTTGAGGTAGACGAAGCCGACGATGTCGTCGACGTTGTCGCCGACCACGGGGATCCGGGAGAAGCCGCTGCGCAGCGCCAGCGCGAGCGCCTGCCGGACGCTCTTGCCGCGCTCGATCCAGACCACGTCGGTGCGCGGCACCATCACCTCGCGGGCGATCGTGTCGCCGAGCTCGAACACCGAGTGGATCATGTCCCGCTCGCCGTGCTCGACCACGCCGCGCTGCTCGGCCAGGTCGACCAGCTCGCGCAGCTCGGCCTCGGTCGCGAACGGGCCCTCGCGGAAGCCGCGGCCCGGCGTGATCGCGTTGCCGATGAGGATCAGCAGCGACGCCAGCGGTCCGAGCACCCGGGCCAGCCCGTGCACGAGCCCGGCCGTAGCCAGGGCCAGCCGGTACGGGTGCTGCCGGCCGAGCGTGCGCGGCCCGACGCCGACCAGCACGTACAGGACGACGACCATGACCGCGACCGTGAACGCGGCCGCGGTCCAGTGCGGGCCGAGCCAGTCGATCGCCGCCTGCGCGAGCAGCACCGTGGCCAGGGTCTCGCAGACCACCCGCAGCAGCAGCAGCAGGTTGGTGTGCCGGGGCAGGTCGGTGAGCACGGTCAGCAGCCGGGTGGCCCGGCGGTCGCCGCCGCGCTCCATCTCCTCGACCCGGGCCCGGGACACCCGGACCAGCGCCGCCTCCAGGGCGGCCAGCACCCCCGCCAGCGGCACCAGCAGCGCCGCGACGACGACGAGGAGGACGTCCGTCCCGCTCATCTCGCCTGCGCGCCGGCCCGCCAGGACTCGAGCAGGCTGGCCTGCAGGGCGAACATCTCCCGCTCCTCCTCTGGCTCGGCGTGGTCGTAGCCGAGCAGGTGCAGCACCCCGTGGACGGTGAGCAACTCGAGCTCGGCGGCCAGCGAGTGGCCGGCGGTGCGCGCGCCGCGCCGCGCGTACTCCGGGCAGAGCACGACGTCGCCGAGCAGCGTCGGACCGGGTTCGTGCTCGTCCGGGCCGCGCGCGGTGTCCAGCTCGTCCATCGGGAACGCGAGCACGTCGGTCGGGCCGGGCTCGCCCATCCAGCGCTCGTGCAGCGCGGCCATGGCCGCGACGTCGACCACGATCACCGACAGCTCGGCCAGCGGGCTCACCCCGAGCTGGTCGAGCGCGTGCCGGGCGACCGCCGACAGCGCCGCCTCGTCGACGTCGATCCCCGACTCGTTCGCGATCTCGATGCTCATGCCCGCTCCTGCCGCGAGCCCGCGCGCTCGCTCGTCACCGGCGTCGACCGCCCCGGGTGTGCGGGCCGGGGGCGGCGTGCATGACCTGGGCGTCGTACCGCGTGTACGCGTCGACGATGTCCCCGACCAGCCGGTGCCGCACCACGTCGGTGCTGGTCAGCTCCGCGAAGTGGACGTCCTCGACGCCGTCGAGGATGTCCCGCACCACCCGCAGCCCGCTGCGCTGGCCGGCCGGCAGGTCGACCTGCGTCACGTCGCCGGTGACCACGATCCTCGAGCCGAAGCCGAGCCGGGTCAGGAACATCTTCATCTGCTCGGGCGTGGTGTTCTGGGCCTCGTCCAGGATGATGAACGCGTCGTTGAGCGTCCGTCCCC
The DNA here is from genome assembly GCA_963803135.1 of uncultured Actinomycetota bacterium. Classification (GTDB taxonomy): domain Bacteria; phylum Actinomycetota; class Actinomycetes; order Mycobacteriales; family CADCTP01; genus CADCTP01. Next base: position 455,250 of record CAWDLH010000007.1, read on the forward strand.
GCATGTACGCCAGCGGCGCGATCTCGATCGTCCCGGCCTGGGTCAGCCGCGGGATCGACTCCGGGTCGACCATGTCGTGCAGCGCGTCCAGCAGCGGCCGCAGGTACGGGTCGATCTTGTCGTACAGCGTGCCGGGCAGGTAGCCGAGCCGCTCCCCCGCCTCGACCGCGGGCCGGGTCAGGATGATCCGGTTGACCTGCTTGGACTGGAGCGCCTGCATGGCCTTGGCCACGGCCAGGTAGGTCTTGCCGGTGCCGGCCGGGCCGATGCCGAACACGATCGTGTGCCGGTCGATCGCGTCGACATACCGCTTCTGGTTCAGCGTCTTGGGCCGGATCGTGCGGCCGCGCCGGGACAGGATGTTGAGGCTGAGCACCTCGGCCGGCCGCTCCGCCTCGCCGGCCTGCAGCATCCCGAGGGAGTGCCGGACGGAGTCGGCGGTGAGCGTCTGGCCCGCCGCGACCAGCTCGAGCAGCTCCTCGAACAGGCGCACGGCAAGGGCGTTGTCCGTCGGGTCGCCGCTGATCGTGATCTCGTTGCCGCGGACGTGAACGTCGCTGGCCAGCGCCTCTTCGATGATCCTCAGCAGCTCGTCCCGGGAGCCAAGCAGGCTCACCATGGCCTGCGAGCCCGGCACGACGATCTTGGTCTGAGCGGCGCCTTCGCTGGTGGATGTGGTCGGCACGGGTCGGGGCGGCCCTCTTCCCTAAGACGGAAATATGACGTGAGCCAGTCTACCCGGGGGGCCACTCCAAATACCGGCCTCCGAGCACGTGGCCGTGCACGTGCGGCACGCTCTGGCCGGCGTCCGGACCGGTGTTGAACACCAGCCGCCAGCCCCGGTCGGCGACGCCCTCGTCCGCGGCCACCGCCGCCGCGGTCCGGTGCAGCGCGGTCAGCGCCTCCGGGTCGCTCGCGGCCAGCTCGGCCACGTCCGGGTGGTGCGCCCTCGTGATCACCAGGACGTGCGTCGGGGCCTGCGGGTTGACGTCCCGGAACGCCACCGTGAGCTCGTCCTCGCGGACCACGGTCGCCGGGAGGTCGCCCGCGACGATCGAGCAGAACAGGCAGTCGGCCACGGCGGGGATCGTACGGGTAGACGATCCGGCCCCGGGAAGCGTCCTGGATGCGCGGCCGACCGTCGCGGCCGGGGGCTCCCGACAGCATCACGGTGCCCGTCGTGAGCCGGCCGGCGGTGTGCCGGAGGGTCGCGCCGCGGCTGCCGTGCTCCGGAACGCCGTGCCCGAGCGCGTGATGTCCCGCGACTATCGGGACGATCGACGGTGGGGTTGCTGGGCGGCCGAGCGTGGCACGACAAGGCCGGACTCGTACGCCGTGATCACCGCCTGGGTGCGATCGCGGAGGCCGAGCTTGGCGATCACCCGGCTCACATGGCTCTTCACCGTCTGGTCGCTGACGACCAGCCGCTCCGCGATCTCGTTGTTGGACAGACCCTCGGCCACCAGCGTCAGGACCTCGGTCTCTCGCGGGGTGAGCTCAGCCACCAGCGAGGACTCCGGAGCGCGCCGGGGGCGCAGCCGGGCGAACTCTCCGATGAGCCGACGGGTCACGGCGGGATCGAGCAGCGCCTCCCCTGCCGTGCTGCCCTCGATCATCGGACCCTTCCTGACCCTCGACGGGGAGGCGTGGCTCAAGCGGGTCACGCCGGTGGCCGGGCTGGCGATCCAGCAGACCCGCGACCGCTTCGACGACGTCATCGGACCCTGGCCGGGCATCGCCGTCCTGGGCGCGTGGGTCGCCGTGGCCCTGGTGGCCGCCGTCGTCCTGCTTCGCCGGCGGGACGCGTGAGCGTCGTGACCCGGGCGCTGCACGCCGAGTGGACCAAGCTGCGCACGGTCAGGTCCTCGGGCTGGCTGCTGGTCGGCGTCCCCACGCTCACAGTGGGCCTCGGGGCCGTGATCGGGTGAAGCGTCCGCTTCGACGGATGCGCTCCGCCGAGCGGTGAGTGTGACCTGGACGCGGCGCGGATCGCGCTCTCCGGCGTGTACGTCGGACAGGTCGCCGCCGTCGTGCTCGGGGTGCTGGTCGTGTCGTCCGAGTACGCCACCGGGACGATTCGGACGACCCTGGCCGCCGTCCCCGGCCGGTGGGCGACCTTCTTCGCCAAGGTAGCCGTCGTGGTCGGACCGGTGCTCCTCGCCGCCTTGCTCGCGGTGGCCGGGTCCTTGCTGGTGGCGAGGGCAGTCCTCCCGGCCAACGGGTTCACCGCCGCGCACGGCTACCCGGCACTGTCGCTCGGCGACCCGGCAACCCTGCGCGCAAGCGCCGGCACAGTGCTCTACCTGTGCCTGATCGCGCTGCTCAGCCTCGGTGTCTCCCTGGCCGTACGCAACACAGCCGCCGCCATGGCCACGGTGCTGTCGCTGCTGTTCGTCTTCCCCGTCGTCGGGGCGCTGGTCACCGAGCCACGCTGGCGCGAGTGGTTCACCGAATGGTCGCCCATGTCCGCCGGGCTGGCGGTCCAGGCGACCCGGGGACTCGATGCCATGCCGGTCGGCCCCTGGCCAGGACTCGCCGTGCTCGCGGCGTACGCCGGGACAACACTCATGGTCGGTGGCATCCTGCTCGGACTCCGCGACGCCTGAGCCGCGACGATCCTCCGAGTCGACGGAGGTCGGCCAGCGCTGCCAACTGGTGGGGAGAGATGCCCTAGTCCCAGCGGCCGGTGCGCAGCGAGAGTGCCGCGAGCGCGGCAGCTCCGGCGGTCGAGGTGCGCAGCACCGGGGCGCCGAGGCGCACCGCGGTCGCGCCGGCCTCGGTGAGCGCGGCCAGCTCGGCCTCGTCCAGCCCGCCTTCGGGGCCGACCACGAGCACGAGGTCACCGCCGTCCGGCAGCGGCACCGAGCCCAGCGGCACGTCTGCCGCCTCGTGCAGCAGCAGCGCTCCGGCCGCCGCCGCGATCAGCCCGGCGACCTCCCGGGTGGATGCCGGCTCCGCCACCGACGGCGACCAGGCCCGGCGGGACTGCTTGGCCGCCGCCCGGGCGGTCGACCGCCAGCGCTCCAGCGACCGCTGCCCGCGGGCGCCATCCCAGCGGGCCACCGACCGGGCCGCCGCCCACGGCACCACCTCGTCGACGCCGAGCTCGACCGCCAGCTCGACCGCCAGCTCACCGCGGTCGCCCTTGGCCAGCGCCTGCACGAGCACGAACCGCGGGTCCGGCGGTGCCAGCCGGCGCACCGCGGTCACCGCCAGCCGCAGCCCGCCGTCGGCCGGCCCGGTCACCACGCAGTCCGCGACGCCGCCGGCGCCGTCGCAGAGCACCAGCTCCTCACCCGGCCGCAGCCGGCGGACCGTCGCCGCGTGGTGCCCCTCGGCGCCGTCGAGCACGGTCGACGCGCCGCCCGGCAGCGCGTCGACGAGGAAGACCGGCCGGGTGCTCACCGCCCGTTGAACGCGTCCCGCATCTTGGAGAACAGCCCGCCCCCGCCGTGCCCGCGGGTGGACGCCGGCATGTCCTCGCCGCGCAGCTCGGCGAACTGGCGCAGCAGCGCCTCCTGCTCCTCGTCCAGCCGGGTCGGCGTGACCACCTGGACGTGCACGTGCAGGTCACCGCGGCCGACCCCGCGCAGGTGCGGCACGCCGTGGGCGCGCAGCGGGATCACCGTGTCCGACTGGGTGCCCGCCCGGATGTCGACCTCCTCGTCGCCGTCCAGCGTGCTCAGCATCAGCACGGTGCCGAGGGCGGCCGCGGTCATCGGCAGCTGCACCCGGCAGTGCAGGTCGTCGCCCTCGCGGGTGAAGATGTCGTGCGGCAGCTCGTGGATCTCCACGTACAGGTCGCCGGCCGGGCCGCCGCCGGGGCCGACCTCGCCCTGGCCGGACAACCGGATCCGCATCCCGTCCTCGACGCCGGCGGGCACCTTGACCGGCACCGTCCGGCGGGCCCTGACCCGGCCGTCGCCGCCGCAGGTCCCGCACGGGGTCGGGATCACCGTGCCGGTGCCGGCGCAGGTCGGGCACGGCCGGCTCGTCATCACCTGGCCCAGGAACGACCGCTGCACGCTCTGGATCTCGCCCCGCCCGCCGCAGGTGTCGCAGGTGGCCGGGTGGGTGCCGGGCGCCGTGCCGGCACCCGAGCAGGTCGAGCAGACCACCGCGGTGTCCACGGTGAGGTCCCGGGTCACCCCGAACGCGGTCTCGGCCAGCTCCAGGTCGAGCCGGATCAGCGCGTCCGCGCCCTGCCGGACCCGGCTGCGCGGGCCGCGTGCGCCGGACGCGCCGAAAAACGCGTCCATGATGTCGCTGAGCCCGCCGAAGCCACCGGCGAACGGGTTGCCGCCGGCGCCGTTCTGGGACAGCGGGTCGCCACCGAGGTCGACGATCTCCCGCTTCTGCGGGTCGGAGAGGACCTCGTACGCGGTGGTCGCCTCCTTGAACCGCTCCTGCGCGTGCGGGTCGGGATTGACGTCGGGGTGCAACTCCCGGGCGAGCTTGCGGTATGCGCGCTTGATCTCCTCGCCCGTCGCGTCCCGTCGCACGCCCAGCACGCCGTAGTAGTCGGTCGCCACCAAACCCTGCCTTCTGGCACTCGATTGCTGCGACTGCCAGTCTACGTGCCAGCGGGCCGGCGCGGGATCAGCCGGTCGTGGCCACCGAGACGCCGACGCCGCCGCGGGTCGACCCGCCGTAGCGCGCCTTCTCCCCGGCGATGTCCAGCCGGCCGATCCGGCTGCGCGCGGCCAGCGCGTCGTCGGTGATCAGCTCGGCCGGCAGCAGCCAGGACACCTCGAACTCGAGCCCGTCCGGGTCCTTGCCGTACAGGGCCTTGGTCGTGCCGTGGTCGGACGCGCCGACCAGCGCGCCGGCGTCGGCCAGCCGGCCGGCGATCCGCTCGAGCTCGTCGAGGGTGTCGATCTCCCAGGCGAGGTGGTAGAGCCCGACCGCATCGCGGCCGGCCGGGGAGTCGGCCGCGTCCGCGCCGATCTGGAACAGCCCCAGGTCGTGGTCGTTGCTGCTGCCCTCGGCCTGCAGGAACGCCGCGCCGCCCATCCCCATGACCTGACGGAACCCGAGCACCTCGGAGTAGAACGCAACACTGCGGTCCACGTCGCGCACGTAGAGCACGGCGTGGTTGAGTCGCTGCACGGGCATGGCGATCTCCCCAGGTCGGTGTCCCCGACGGTACGCTGGGCTATTTGAGCCTTCAAGTAAGGGATGGTCCGGGGTGACGCGCTGGCTGGACGAAGACGAGCAGCGGACGTGGCGGTCCTTCCTGGCGACCTCCGAGTTGCTGTACGCGGCGCTTGACCGCCAGTTGCAGCGCGACGCCGGGATCACGCACGCCTCGTACATCGTGCTGGCGATGTTGTCCGAGGCGCCGGACCGGGCATTGCGGATGAGCGACCTCGCGGTGCGGGCGAACTCGTCCCCGAGCCGGCTCTCGCACGCGGTGGCCAGGCTGGAGGACCGCGGCTGGGTGCGCCGCGAGCCGGCGCCCGGGGACGGGCGCGGCACCGTCGCCGTGCTCACCGACGCCGGCATGGACATGCTGGTCAGGACCGCGCCCGGGCACGTGGCCGCGGTCCGCGAGCACCTGTTCGACCGGCTGTCCCCGGACCAGGTGCGTGAGCTCGGCGACATCTGTGCGGCGGTCCTCGACAGCCTGGGCCCAAATCGGGTAGCGCCGTCCTGCTAATTGTGTGGCATGGACCACATTGCCGCAGAAAATCCGGCCGGAGAACGTTGACCGGTGGTGATCTCTGGTCGGGGTGAACACCACACGGGGCCGGCGGTCGTCATGTCCGGCCGGGTGCCGGGACGCGACGCCGGCCGGTTGCCCGACCACAGCCGCGGCTGGCGCCGCGTCGCGGTGCCCGGCGAGCGGCCACGGCCGCTGCTCGAGCTGGTCGTCATCGCGGTCATGTTCGGGGCGTACAAGCTGGGCCGGATCGCCGCGGCCAAGCACGTCGGCACGGCGTTCGACAACGCGTACGTGGTCTGGGACCTGGAGCGGCTGCTGCGGCTGCCGGACGAGCTGTCCGTCCAGGGGCTCATGCTGCACAACACGGTCGTGACCAAGAGCGCGAACATCTACTACGCGGCCGTGCACTTCCCGGCCACCGCGCTGTTCCTGATCTGGCTCTACCTGCGCCGGCCGGGCGACTACCTGTGGGTGCGGCGCACGCTGGCCCTGCTGACCGCCTCCGGGCTGCTCGTGCACCTGGCCATCCCGGTCGCGCCGCCCCGGATGCTGGCTCCGCTCGGCTTCGTCGACACCGCCGCCGTCTACGGCCCCGCCGTGTACGGCCCGCCGAACCGGAACACGCTCGCAGACCAGTACGCGGCGATGCCGTCGCTGCACATCGGCTGGGCGGTGATGGTCACCATCGGCATCATCGCGACCACGCGGACGCGCTGGCGCTGGCTGGCCGTGCTGCACCCGGTGGCGACGACGCTGGTCGTGATCGGCACCGCCAACCACTTCTGGCTCGACGGGATGGTCGCGCTCAGCCTGCTGGCCGCGTCGCTGATCGTGGTCCGCAGCATCAGCGAGCCGCGCATCGACGTGCCGGACTTCGTGCCGGTGCTGGCCTCGCCGGCGGTCCTGGGGCTGTCCGGGCTGCCCAACCGGATGCCTGCGCCGCAGCGCCGCCTCCCCGCGGGCGCCCGCCCGTCGGCCCAGCCACTGGCCGGCGTCTCCCCCGCGGCGCCGACGTCCCGGCCGTCGCCGCGGGAAGCGGTGGTCGAGCGGTCGGAGCCAGCGGTACGGCCGTTCCGGCGGGAGCCGGAGCCAGCGGTACGGCCGTTGCGGCGGGAGCCGGAAGCGCGGCCGGCGCCACGGGGGCCGATGGCGGAGCGGTCACCGCGGACACCAATGGTCGAGCGGTCACCGCGGACACCGATGGTCGAGCGGTCACCGCGGACACCGATGGTCGAGCGGTCACCGCGGACACCGATGGTCGAGCGGTCACCGCGGACACCGATGGTCGAGCGGTCGCCGCACGATCCAGCGGCCCGGCCGTCCCGGCGAGAACCGGTGGTCCCGCCGTCGCCGCGGACGCCCGTGGCCGACCGGTCCCCGCACAAGCCAGCAGCCCAGCCGTCCCGGCGCGAGCCGGGGCAGCGGCCGTCCCGGCGCGAGCCGGGGCAGCGGCCGTCCCGGCGCGAGCCGGGGCAGCGGCCGTCCCGGCGCGAGCCGGGGCAGCGGCCGTCCTGGTGGAAGCCGGTGGGCCGGCGGGCGCTGTCGGAGCCGGTGTCGCTGCTGACCGCGCCGGTGCTGCCGTCCGTACTGCCCCTGGTGTTCGCGGCGCCCCTGGTGACGCCGCCGCTTCTGACGCCGCCGATCGTCGGCCCGCCCGTCGTCGACCGCGACCCCGACCGGTCCGACGGGGACCAGCCCGACCGGCCGGACCGCGGCCGCCCCGACCAGACCAGACGCAACCGGCCCGACTGAGCGGGCCCGGCCGCCCGACGGTCCGGACCATACCCACCGGCTCCGACCCGACAGCCGATGCGATCCCGCTCACGTGCCCGGTCCGACCGGATCCGGGCAGGCCGATCCGGGCACGCGCCCGAGCAGGCGCGGTAGGGGGAGCATGCCGCCCCAGCGGGACGGCGGGTCCGGCTCAGCTGCCGGTGGCGAGGATCTGGCCGATGTAGCGGGCGACCGCCGCGACCGCCGACATCGTGCCCGCGTAGTCCATCCGGGTCGGACCGAGCACGCCGAGCCCGCCCAGCGCCCGCTCGCCCGGGCCGTACCCGACCGTGACCACCGAGGTCGACCGCAGCCCCTCGTACGGGTTCTCCTCGCCGATGCGGACCAGCACCCGGCTCGGGTCCTGCACCTCACCGATCAGCCGGAGCAGCACTACCTGTTCCTCCAGCGCCTCCAGCACCGGCCGGATCGTCCCCGGGAAGTCGAGCGCGCTGCGGGTGAGATTGGCCGTGCCACCGAGCACGACCCGCTCCTCCGGCCGCTCCACCAGCGCCTCCAGCAGCACGGTGGTCATCGTCGTGAGCAGCGGCCGCAGCTCCGGACCGGTCTCCTCCGGCAGCGCGGTGACGATCTCCGGCGCCTCGGTGAGCCGGCGGTCGCGCAGCGCCGAGTTGAGCGTCGCGCGCAGGTCGGCGACCAGGCTCTCGGTGACCGGCACCGGCAGCTCGACCACCCGCTGCTCCACCCGACCGGTGTCGGTGATCAGCACGAGCATCAGCCGGGTGGCGGCCAGGTGCACGACCTCCAGGTGGCGCACGGCCGAGCGGGCCAGCGACGGGTATTGCACGACGGCGACCTGGCGGGTCAGCTGGGCCAGCAGCCGTACCGTGCGGTGCAGCACGTCGTCGAGGTCGACCGCGCCCTCCAGGAAGCTGGCGATCGCCTTGCGCTCCGCGGTGGACAGCGGCTTGAGGCCCGCCAGCTTGTCCACGAACAGCCGGTATCCCTTGTCGGTCGGCACCCGGCCGGCGCTGGTGTGCGGCTGGGCGATGTAGCCCTCCTCCTCCAGCAACGCCATGTCGTTGCGGATGGTGGCGGGCGACACACCCAGGTGATGGCGCTCGGCCAGCGCCTTGGAGCCGACCGGCTCCTCGGTCGCGATGTAGTCCTCGATGACGGCACGCAGCACCTCGAGCTTGCGCTCCTCGAGGTTCATCGGCACCTCCCTGGCACTCCGTGTCGTCGAGTGCCAGTCTACCGGCGGGAAGCCGGCACGGCACCCGATCGTGTCCCGCCCGTGACCCGTCCCGCCGCAAGCCGGTTAGGCTCTTCCCCGGCCAGAGGGGAGCCGGACAGCGGACGAGGGAGCGACGTGATCTTCAAGGCGGTTCGTGACGGCCGGCCGTACCCGGACCACGGGCTGTCCACCCGCGACTGGGCCAGACTGCCGCCGCGGCAGGTGCGGCTGGACGAGTTGATCACCACCAAGCGGGAGCTGGAGCTCGATCGGCTGCTGGACGAGGACTCGACCTTCTACGGCGACCTCTTCCCGCACGCGGTGCAGTGGGAGGGCGACCTCTATCTCGAGGACGGGCTGCACCGGGCGCTGCGGGCGGCCCTGCAACAGCGCAACAGCCTGCACGTACGGGTGCTGAGCCTGGACGAGACCGAGCCGGCTGACGTCTGAGCCGTCATCGCGTGGTCGTCGGCGCGTCGGTAGGGCGTGATATCCCCTAACTGGCCCGCCGGGACCGACCGGCTCGGGCACACGGGCTCCGGCGGCAGCTGCGGGGGTAGGAGAGCGGATGAGGGACGGCCTGGCACGGGTCCGGGAGCGGATGGCGACGCTGCGCGGGGAGGACTCGTCCGGCTCGCGGGACCGGTACGTGCTGCTTCCGGCCGGGACCGGGCGGCGCCGGCGGCTGGCCGAGGCCGGTGCGGCGGCCGGGATCCTCGTGGTCGTGCTGGCCTTCGTCGGCGCGGCGGTGGCGCTGCGGCCGACCTCCTCGTCCTCGCCCGAGCCGGGCGGGCCGGGGCTGCCGGCGCCGACCGAGGTGGTCCGCTCGGCCTCCGGATCGACGTCGTCGGCCAACTCGTCAGCGCCCGAGCAGCCGCCGGACCGGCCGTCGGGTGCGGTGCCGGCGCGGACGGCGTACCGGTCGCCGGCATCGACCGTGTCCGGCTCGCCGACCACGCCGGCACCGACCACGCGGATGTCGGTGCCGGCTCCGCCGCGGACCACGCCGCCACGGACGACACCGCCGCCGTCGGCGACCGGGTCGCCGTCGGCGTCGCCGACCGAGTCGCCGTCGCCCTCGCCGACCACCGAACCGCCGCTGGGAGTGGTTGGTCACCCGTCCGGGTGACACCGGGTGTGGAAGGCCGGCATCGCGACCGTCTGGTCGCTAACGTCCGGCTACACCCCCGACGTCGCGGGATGCCGTGCGGGGAGGAGGACTAGATGCCCGAGTCCGGCGAGTGGTTCTCTGCTCGCACCAGACCGGAGATGCTCACCTCCGACGACCCGCCGATCCCGACCGACAAGCCCGAGCTGGTCCGGATCCTGCCCGGACCGGCGACGGCCGTGGGCCGGGCGACCGCGCCGCTGCGTCGGCTGGTGGGGTTCGTGCCGTCGATCGGGGGACGGATCGTCCGGGTCGACGACGAGCCGTCCCGCTGGCAGCTGATCGGCATGTGGACGACCGGGTCGGCGATCGTCGCGGCCAGCGGGCTAGCGGTCGCCGCAGTGCTCGGCGGGGCGCCGCCGGCGCTGACCCAGCCGTTCGAGCGGTTGGCGGTGCTGCCCGGGATCGTCGGCGCGCCGTCGCAGTCGGACGCGGTCTCCCCGACGTCCTCGGGCGGGAAGGCGGCGGCTCGGCACGACGTCTCGGGAACGTCCCGGCACTCGTCCGGCTCGTCCGGCTCCTCCGGCTACTCCGGTGGCTCGTCGGGCGGGTCCTCCGCGACCGTCGTCTACCCGGAAGACCTGGTGCCGGGGCGGGCGGCCGTGCCGGGCGTCTCGTCGGCCGGCGCGTCCTCGTCGGGTGGCGCATCGGCGGGTACGTCGGCGGGTGCTCCCGGTGGTGGGCAGACCGGTGGCAATCCGGCGCCGCCGCCGGCCGGCGGCACGACCGCGCCTGCGCCGGACCCGACCACCGCCCCGCCCCCCGTCACCGACCCGACCGAGGTGCCCACCGACCCCGGTACCCCGACCGTCGATCCGTCCCCGCCCGTCCAGGACCCGACGGACCCGCCGGTCGACCCGTCGCCGGCGGACCCGACCCCCGAGTCCTCGCCGGACTCCCCACCGGCCGAGCCGCCCGCCGCCGACCCCCCGGTGGCCGACCCCACCCAGGACCAACCGGTCGACCCCCCGGCCGCCACGCCCGAGGCCCCACCAGCCACGCCCTAGCAGCCCCACGGCGGCTTGCCAGGTGGCGGGCGTGGTGGCGGCGGCGCGCGGGTCGGCGGGGTGGTGACCTAGTCGGTGAGGTCTCGGGCGACGGCGTCGGCGAGCAGGCGACCGCGGAGGGTGAGCACCGCGCGCCCGTCGTCGTGCGCGCGCCGGTCGAGCAGGCCGTACCCGACCGCCGATCCCGCGACGTCCCGCGCCCGCGCCGACAGTTCCCGCATCGGCAACCCCTCGCGCAGCCGCAGCCCGAGCATCGTCGCCTCCATCCGGCGCGCCGGCGGATCGAGCAGTTCGCGCCCGGCCGCGGGACTCTCCCCCGCGTGCAGGCGGCCCGCGTACGGCGCCGGATGCCGCACGTTCCACCACCGCACCCCGCCGACGTGGCTGTGCGCGCCCGGCCCGACGCCCCACCAGTCGCCGCCGGTCCAGTAGAGCCGGTTGTGCCGGGACCGCGCCGCCGTCCCGCGGGCCCAGTTCGACACCTCGTACCAGCCGTACCCGCTGCGCGACAGCGTCTCGTCCGCCTGGACGTACCGGTCCGCGAGCACGTCGTCGTCCGGCTCCGGCAGCTCGCCGCGGCGCACCCGCCGGGACAGCGCCGTCCCCTCCTCGACCACCAGCGCGTACGCCGACACGTGGTCGGGCCCGGCCGCGATCGCCGTGTCGAGCGAGGACTGCCAGTCCGCCTCGGACTCCCCCGGCGTGCCGTAGATCAGGTCGAGGTTGACGTGGGCGAACCCGGCGCGGCGTGCCTCGCCGACCACCTCGACGGCCCGCCCGGTCGTGTGCTGCCGGTCGAGCAGTCGCAGCACATGCGGCGCCGCCGACTGCATCCCGAACGAGATGCGCGTGAATCCCGCCTCGCGCAGCCTCTCCAGGTACGCGGGCGTCACCGACTCGGGGTTCGCCTCCGTCGTCACCTCGGCTCCCGGCGCCAGCCCGAACAGCTCGTCGATCTCGCGCAGGATCGAACCGAGATGCCCCGCCGGCAGCAGCGTGGGCGTGCCGCCGCCGAAGAACACGGTGTCCACCCGAGGCACCCGATCGCCGAGCACGTGCCGCGCCAACCGGAGCTCCAGCATCGCGGTGTCGGCGTACGCGGCTTGGGAGACACCGGGACCGAGTTCCTGCGCGGTGTACGTCGTGAAGTCGCAGTACCCGCAGCGCGTCGTGCAGAACGGCACGTGCACGTAGATCCCGAACGGGTTGCGGCCCAACTCGCGCCGGGCACCCAACGGCAGCGCGCCGTCGGCGGGGGCCGGCGCGCCGTCCGGCAGTTGGGAGGGCACGGCGGAACAGTGTTCCACCCGGGACGCTCTAGGGTCGGGACCGTGACCGAGCTGGTGCATTCGTCCGTCACGGCCGGGGTCGCGACGCTCACCCTGGACTCGCCCGCCAACCGCAACGCCCTGTCCGCTCAGCTCATGTCCGAGCTGGCCGCCGGCCTGGTCGCCGCGGTCGCCGACGAGGCGGTCCGAGTCATCGTGCTCACCCACGCCGGGCGGGTGTTCTGCTCTGGTGCCGACCTCAAGGCGACCGCGGCGGCGACGGGCGCCGGTGACATGCCGATCGCGTCGGTGCCGACGCTCCTCACCGCGCTCGCGGAGTCTCCCAAGCCGGTCGTCGCCCGGGTCGGGGGGCCGGCCCGGGCCGGCGGGATCGGGCTGATCGCCGCCTGCGACGTGGCGCTGGCCGGCCGGTCGGCGACGTTCGCGTTCACCGAGGTCCGGCTCGGCGTGGTGCCCGCGGTGATCTCGGTACCGGTGCTGCCGATGCTGGCGCCACGAGCGGCGCGGGAGCTGTTCCTCACCGGCGAGGTCTTCGACGCCGCTAGGGCTGCCGAGGTCGGCCTGGTGACACGGGTCGTCGATGACGGCGAGCTGGACGCCGAGGTCGGCCGCTACGTCGACATGCTCGCCCTCGGCGCCCCCGGGGCGCTGGCCGCGGTCAAGGACCTGCTCGCCCACCCGTCCACGGACTACGCGGTGCTCTCGGCGCTGTCCGCCGAGCGCTTCGCCAGCCCCGAGGGTCGAGAGGGCGTCGCCGCCTTCGCTGAGAAGCGCCGCCCCTCCTGGGCCCCGCCCGCCCCCTGACACTCCCCGGCTACGCCGGCTACTGCCGGCTACTGCCGGCCGACAGGGCCGCACTTCAGGCGGGCTCGGGACTCGGGGCCAGAAGGATCGTCAAGGGTCGGTCGCCCCGCGTGGAGCGCTTCGTGGCGTCCCGAAGCACCTCCAGCGCCGTTCGGTACGCGTCCGGCTGCGCGGAGCGGAGCGCGTCGGCGCCGGCCCAGACGACGACACGCGGCCCCGGCGGCAGCCAGGACAGATCGCCGAGGGCGTCGGCGAGCGCGTCCCAGTTGCGCCCCGACCAGCCGGGGAATGCGAGCGCCCGGGCGAACTCGTCCAGCAGCCCGGCCTTGGTCTCCGCCGGCCCGACGACGACCGCGGCCGCTCCGCGCCGCTCGGCGTCCGCGACCACCGCGGGCGCGGGCCGGCGCACGGTCCGCACCCCTGGTCTCGGCGCGCTCACGAGTCCTCGATGCGGGCGAAGGACTCGTAGTGGTCGGCGGTGTAGTACCGAGCCCCGTCCCGGCCGGCGATGATCCGCCGCGCGCCGCGGTCGCCCGACCCCGGCGTCGGCACCGTGTACTCCCGGTACCAGCCGCGCGGGTGCACCGGCAGCAACCGCTCCACGTTGCCGAACACCGTCCCATCCTGCCGGTACGGGAACGGGCCGCCGGCCTCGATGAGGCCCAGCACCTGCCGTGCCTGCGGTGGCAGGTCCGCGGACCGCACCGTCGCCAGCCCGTCCGCCTCCTGGCTCGGCGCGGCCACCGACCCGGACCGACCGGCCGACGCCGTGGCGCGCGGCCCGGACCCGCTCGGCGCGGAGCCGTCCGACCGGATCGCGGACACCAGGTAACCGCCGGCGAGCAGAACCCCGAGCAGCAGCAGCGCGAGCAGCGGCCGGCGCGTGCGAAGCACCTGCCCACCCTAGAGCCGCACCACTTCCACCACCCGCCACCGCGACACACCGCCACCGCGACACCACCCGCCACCGCGACAACCCGCCACCGCGACAACCCGCCACCGCGACGCCCCGCCACGCCGGTGGCCCCCCCGCCCGACGATCCGACGGACGGCAGTGCACCACCTATCCACCGACGGATGCCGCCCGCGTCGCTCCCGGACCCGGGGATCCAGCGGCGGCGCTCGGCGCAATAGGGTGCTTGCGTGCTCGCCGCCTTCGCCACCGCGCCGAACCCGTCCGATCCGCTCGCCGCGCTGGCGGTCGGCGACCGCCCGGACCCCGAGGCCCCGGACGGGTGGACCACGGTCACGGTGCGCGCCGCGTCGATCAACCACCACGACGTCTGGACGCTGCGCGGTGTCGGCCTGGCCGAGGACAGGTATCCGATGATCCTCGGCTGCGACGCCTCCGGCGTCGACCCCGACGGCCGAGAGGTCGTCGTGCATGCGGTGATCCCGAGTCCGGACTGGTCCGGCGACGAGACCCTCGACCCGCGCCGCACGCTGCTGTCCGAGAAGCATCAGGGCACCATGGCCGAGCGGGTCGTCGTACCGACCCGCAATGTGCTGCCGAAGCCGGCCGAGCTCTCGCACGAGGAGGCGGCCTGCCTGAGCACGGCCTGGCTGACTGCGTACCGCATGCTCTTCGTGAAATCCGGCGTCCGACCCGGCGCGACCGTGCTCGTCCAGGGCGCCAGCGGCGGCGTCGCGACCGCGCTGATCGCGCTCGGCTCGGCAGCCGGCTACCGGATGTGGGTCACCGGCCGGACCGAGGCCAAGCGGCAGGCTGCGCTCGCGCTCGGCGCCGACGCCGTCTTCGAGCCCGGCGCCCGCCTGCCGAGCCGCGTCGACGCGGTGATGGAGACCGTCGGCGAGGCGACCTGGTCGCACTCGCTGAAATCCCTGGCGCCCGGCGGCACGCTGGTCGTCTGCGGCGCGACCAGCGGCCCCAACCCACCGGCCGACCTCAACCGGGTCTTCTTCCTGCAGCTGTCGGTGGTCGGCTCGACGATGGGCACCAGCTCCGAGCTCGAGTCGCTGATGGCGATGCTGGTCACCACCGGCGTCCGCCCCGTCATCGACACCACGATGCGGCTCGACCGGGCGGCCGACGGCTTCGCCAAGATCGTCAACGGCGACACGGCCGGCAAGATCGTGCTCACCGTCTGAGCGATCTACCGACCCGCCCGCAGCCGGCGCAGCAGGTGTTCCCGGGCGACCGTGTCGGCCGGACCCTGGCGCTCGGCCAGATGCTCGGCCAGCAGCTCGCGGTGCCCGGGCTCCTTGTTGCCGCCGTACTTGAACTTGGCGCGGACCGAGGTCACGGTCAGCACCAGCCCGCGGATGCCCGGCAGCCGGCGACGGAAGTGCTCGTGGCCCGCGTCGGGCTCCAGGTAGCCACCCTCCGGCTCGAAGTGCGCCAGCTGGTCGCGCAGGATCGCTGCCTTCGCCTCCGGGTCGTCGACCACCTCGACGCCGCAGGAGAGCTGGACGGTGGCGTAGTAGGACGTGGGCACGCCGAGCTCGGTCGGCGTGCCCGGCGCCGCCTGCCACGCCGACGGCACGTATGCGTAGTCGTCGACGACGGTGAGCAGCGCCCGCGGCCGCTCGGCCAGCGCCGCCCACACCGGGTTGGGCGTAGCCAGATGCAGCCGGACCGTGGTCGCCCCGTCGTACAGGAAATGGGTCGGCACCACGACCGGCAGGTCCCGCCCGTCGCCGGGCGCGATGAGCTGCCCGAAGTCGTGCTGCAGCAACCAGCCGCGCCATTCCGAATCGTCGAGCGGGGCGTCCCAGGGATGTACGAGCACGCAGCCGATCGTGCCACCGCCGCACCGCGGTCAGCACGGCCGTAGTCCGGCAACCAGCTCCAGCGGGCAGACCCGCACCGGGAACGGTCGCAGCGTGAGGAACGTATCCACGCCGACCACGTCGGCGACCGGCTGGTAGTCCCCGCCGGCATCCAGCTCCAGCGCGGTCACTGCCGGCGTCTCGGGGTCGACCATCCAGTAGCTCGGCACCCGATGCCGCGCGTACACCATGCGCTTGAGGCTGCGGTCGACCATATCGCTGGCCGGCGAGCCGACCTCGACCGCCAGCAGCGGGGGCGTGGTCAGCTCGTCACGGACCAGGTCGACGTACCGCGCGACGAGCAGGTCGGGCCGCAGCTCGGTCTGCCGGCCGAGCCGCACCGGGAACGGCGCGGACAGCACCCGCAGACCGGGCGGCGCGGCCGCCCGCAGCACGCCCGCCAGCGCCAGCACAGCATCGGCGTGACCGAATCCAGGAGACGGGCTCGTGACGACCGCCCCGTCGAACATCTCGGACATCATCGGCTCCTCCTCGGGTCGACCTCGCACGAGTGTTCGACCCACCACCGACAACTTCCGAGCGTTGTCCACATCCCGTCCCGGCGTCCACAGTGTCGCCGGTTCGGGTTGACAGCCAGCCGGCTCAGCCCCGCTTCTCGTCCGAGGTCGACAGCGCCGCGATGAACGCCTCCTGCGGCACCTCGACGCGGCCGACCATCTTCATCCGCTTCTTGCCTTCCTTCTGCTTCTCCAGCAGCTTCCGCTTGCGGGTGATGTCGCCGCCGTAGCACTTGGCCAGCACGTCCTTGCGGATCGCGCGGATGTTCTCCCGCGCGATGACCCTGGAGCCGATCGCCGCCTGGATCGGCACCTCGAACTGCTGCCGCGGGATCAGCTCGCGCAGCCTTCCGACCATCGAGACGCCGTACGAGTACGCCTTGTCCTTGTGCACGATGGCGCTGAACGCGTCGACGGGCTCGCCTTGCAGCAGGATGTCGACCTTGACCAGCTCAGCGGCCGCCTCCCCGGCGGCCTCGTAGTCCAGCGACGCGTACCCGCGGGTCCGCGACTTCAGCGCGTCGAAGAAGTCGAAGATGATCTCCGCCAGCGGCATCGTGTAGCGCAGCTCGACCCGCGACTCGGACAGGTAGTCCATGCCGCCGAGCACGCCGCGTCGCGCCTGGCAGAGCTCCATGATCGCCCCGATGTACTCGCTCGGCGCGATGATCATCGCCTTCACCACAGGCTCGTACACCTGCGCGATCTTGCCGCCGGGCCAGTCACTGGGGTTGGTGACGACGTGCTCGGCGTCGTCCTCCATTACCACGCGGTAGACAACGTTGGGCGCGGTGGAGATGAGGTCGAGGCCGAACTCACGCTCCAGCCGCTCGCGGACGATCTCCAGGTGCAGCAGGCCGAGGAAGCCGACCCGGAAGCCGAAGCCGAGCGCGCCCGACGACTCCGGCTCGTACGTCAGTGCCGCGTCGTTGAGCCGCAACTTGTCCAGCGCATCGCGGAGCAGCGGGTAGTCCGAGCCGTCGAGCGGATAGAGGCCGGAGAAGACCATCGGCTTGGGATCGCGGTATCCGCCGAGTGCCTCCACCGCCGGTGCGGCCGCGTCGGTCACGGTGTCGCCGACACGGGACTGGCGAACGTCCTTCACGCCGGTGATGAGGTATCCCACCTCGCCGACGCTCAGCCCACTGGTCGGCCGCGGCTCGGGGGAGATGACGCCGAGCTCGAGCAGTTCGTGCGTGGCCCGGGTGGCCATCATCCGTACCCGCTGCCTCGGCTCGAGGTGTCCGTCGACCATCCGGACGTACGTGACCACGCCGCGGTACGTGTCGTACACCGAGTCGAAGATCATCGCCCGGGCCGGCGCCGTGGGGTCACCGGTCGGCGCCGGGACGTCCTTGACGATCCGGTCGAGCAGGTCGGTAACGCCCTCCCCCGTCTTCGCGCTGACCCGCATGACGTCCGCCGGCTCGCAGCCGAGGATGTGCGCGACCTCGGCCGCATACCTGTCCGGCTGGGCCGCCGGCAGGTCGATCTTGTTGAGCACCGGGATGATCGTCAGGTCGTCCTCGAGGGCCATGTAAAGGTTGGCCAGCGTCTGCGCCTCGATGCCCTGGGCGGCGTCGACGAGCAGCACGGCGCCCTCGCAGGCCGCGAGCGAGCGTGACACTTCGTAGCTGAAGTCGACGTGGCCGGGCGTGTCGATGAGGTCGAGCACGTGCCCGTCCCAGGGAAGCCGGACGTTCTGCGCCTTGATGGTGATGCCACGCTCGCGCTCGATGTCCATGCGGTCCAGGTACTGGGCGCGCATGTTGCGCTGCTCGATCACACCGGTGGCCTCGAGCATCCGGTCAGCCAGCGTCGACTTGCCGTGGTCGATGTGGGCGATGATGCAGAAGTTCCGGATGCGGGCCGGATCGGTGGCAGGGCTGGTCACGCAGGTCCGTTCGGGTCGTGGGGTTGGTGCCCTTCGATCGTCCCATGCCGGGAGAGCAGTCCGGGCGGGAGCGCGTTTGAGCCGGTCGTCACCCGGCTGGTAACCTGACTCGTCGCGCCGAGCTCACCTGGGCTGCCGCGCGCCCCGATACCCGACGACCGACCCGAGGCTTCCGCGTGGCGAACATCAAGTCCCAGCTCAAGCGCATCAAGACCAACGAGAAGGCGCGGCTGCGCAACAAGTCGGTCAAGTCGTCGCTGAAGACGGCAGTCCGCCGCTTCCGCGAGGCCGCCGACGCCGGCGACCGCGAGGAGGCGCAGGCCGCCCTGCAGCACGCGTCGCGCCAGCTGGACAAGGCCGCGAGCAAGGGCGTCATCCACGCCAATCAGGCGGCGAACAAGAAGTCCGCGATGGCGCAGCGCGCCAACGCGATCTGAGCCGCCCGCTCACGCGCTCTCGGCGAGGAGCCGGCACCCACGCGGGGTGCCGGCTCCTCGCCATCCGTCCCCGCGCGCAGACCGCCTCGTCCGCGCCCACCAGCCGGGCCGTTGGCCGTGACGTGGCGGCACCCCGCGGAGCGCCTGCCGGGTGGCTGACCCCGCCTCACCCGCGGTCGGCTGGGTCACCGCCGCGGGCGTCTGTCAGTCCGCGGTGGCGCGCGCGGCGGCGAGCTCGCGGATCGCCGCCTCCAGGGCGTATGAGGGATCGGCTGCGACTCCCTTGACGTCGGCGTTCAGGGCCGCGACGGTCCGCATCGCCCGAGTGAGCCCGGCTGCCGTCCAGCCGCGGGCCTGGGACTGGGCCCGCTTGACCTTCCACGGCGGCATCCCAAGCGCGCCCGCCATCGCGTACGGGTTGCCGCGGCCGGCCGAGCTCACCCGGGCGATCGACCGGACCCCGTCGGCGAGCGCGTCGGCGACCAGCACGTGCGCGACGCCGATGGCGAGCGCCCAGCGCAGCGCCTCGAGTGCACCGGGCACGTCGCCGACGACCGCGCGGTCCGCCACCGCGAACCCGGTCACCTCCGCCCGGCCGCGGTGATAGCGGGTCACCGCGTCGGCGTCGATCCGCTCGCCGGTGTCCGCGACCAACTGCGAGCACGCGATCGCGAGCTCCCGCAGATCGTTACCGACCGCGTCCAGCAGCACGGCGACTGCGCTCGCGCTGATCGTCCCACCGGCCCGCGCGACCTCGGCCCGCACGAATGCCTGCCGCTCCTCGGCGCGGGTCAGCTTGGCGCACTCGACGACGACCGCCCCGGCCGTGCGCATCGCGTCGATCAGCGCCTTGCCCCGCGCACCACCGGGATGCACGACGACGAGGACCACCTCGTCGGTCGGGTCGGCGATGTACACCCGCAGCGCATCGACGACGTCGGTCTTGGCCTCGTGCGCCCCACGGAGCACGACCACCCGGCCGCCGCCGAACAACGACGGGCTGAGCAGGTCGTACAGGTCGCCGGCGGCCAGCTCCCCCGCGGCCAGCTCACGGATGTCGGTCTCCGGGTCGGCGTCTCGAGCCGCCGCGATCACGTCGGCCACCGCGCGGGAGACGAGCAGCTCCTCGTCCCCCACGACGAGTCGCAGCGGAGCGTCCAGCGAGTCGGCCACGGCGCCATCCTGGCACGGCCGCGGCGCCCGTCGGCGGACGCTCACGGCGGCGCCCGGGAGCGGGTCACGACGCTGAGCCGGCCGGCCCGCAAGGTGACCGCGACGTCACCGGCAAGGTCGGTCCGATCGGTGTGGATCCCGAGCCGGTCGAGCTCGTGCAACAGCGCCGGCGAGGGGTGGCCGTAGTCGTTGCCGCGCCCGACGGAGATCACCCCGACCGCGGCGTGCACAGCCCGCAGGAACGCCGGGCTCTGGTACGCCGATCCGTGGTGCGGGACCTTGAGCAGGTCGGCCCGAAGGTCCATCCCGGCGCGCAGTAGCGCCTCCTGCGCCTCCACCTCGATGTCGCCGGTGAGCAGCAGTGTCCGCCCGCTCGTCGCTATCCGCAGCACCACCGAGGAGTTGTTCGGGTCGGAGCGGGTGCCGTGGAACGGCCGCTCGGGCGCGAGGACGTCCACCGTCAGCCCGTCGATCTTCCGCCGCTCCCCCACCGACACGGTCCGCACCGGCACGCCGTACCGTCCGGCGCCCTCCTCCACCTCCCGCCACCCGGCCGCGGGTTCGCGCGACGGACCCACGTCAAGCTCGCCGACCGACCGGCCGTGCAGCACGCCGGCGAGCCCGTCCACGTGATCGGCGTGCAGGTGGGTCAGCACGAGCAGCGGCACCGACCGCACTCCCAGGCGGCGCAAGCACCGGTCCACCGCGATCGGTTCGGGGCCCGCGTCGACGACCATCGCCGTGCCTGCGTCGGCCGCAACTACGAGAGCATCGCCCTGGCCCACCGAGCAGGCGACGAACAGCCAGCCCGGGGGTGGCCACCCGGGCGACACCGCCCGTACCGGCACCAGCACCACCGCCGCGCCGGCCGTCGCGGCCAGGGCGACACGCCGTCCGGGTCGCCACCGGAGCAGCAACACGGCCAGGACCAGGCCCAGCACCAGCACTGCTGCTCCCGCCCCGCCGCCGGGCCAGGGCAGCGCCGCGAGCGGCACGTGCGCCGCGCGCTTGCCGACCTCGACCAGCCATCCGACCGGAACGCCGGCGAGCCACGCCAGCCACCGCGCGGCACCGCCCGACAGCGGCGACACGACCGCCGTGAGCACGCCGAGGACCGTCGCAGGAGCCACCGCCGGCTCTGCGAGCAGGTTCGCCGGGATCGAGACCAGGCTCACCGTCCCGCTGATCGCGGCAATGACCGGCGCGGTGGCGACGCTGGCGGCAGCAGGCAGCGCAAGCGCCTCGGCCACGCCGGGCGGAACGCGGCGGTTCCGCAACCACGCGGCCCACCCGGGTGCGAGCAGAATCAGCCCGGCCGTCGCCAGCACCGACAGGGCGAACCCGGGATCGCGCGCCAGCGGCGGCGACACGAAGACCAGCACGAGCACGGCGGCACCGAGCGCGGGCAGCGCGGACCGCGGTCGACCCGTCGCCAGCGCCAGGAGCGCGATGAAGCCCATGACCGCCGCCCGCAGGACGCTCGGCGAAGGCCGGGCCAGCACGACGAATCCCGCCAACGTCATACCGGCCGCCACCGCCGAGGTCCGCGGACCGACCGTCAGCGCGCGGAGCAACAGGAGGACCGCGCCGGTCACGATCGCCACATTGGTGCCGCTGACCGCGGTGAGGTGCGACAGGCCGGCCGTCTTGAAATCGGCGGCCAGCTGGGGATCGAGCCCGCTGACGTCACCGTCGACCAGGCCGGGCAGAAGGCCGCGCGGTCCCTCCGGCAACACCGCGGCGGCCTCGCGGAGACCGGTCCGGATGGTGCCGGCCGCAGTCTGCACGGCCGACGGCGGGTCGACCCGGGCCGGCGCGGACCGGACCGACAGCACGGCGGCGGTGAGGTCACGCCGGGACGGCGGCGTCAGCCGACCGTCGGCCAGCACCCGTTGGCTCGGTAGCAGCTCGCTCCACCCCTCCGCTGGAGCCAGCACGAGAACCCGGTCGGCCAGCGACCACGTGCGGCCGGCTGCGGTCACTTCCCGCACCCGCCCGGCGACCGCGATGGTGGGCGGTCCGGCCCCGCCACTGAGCGGCCGCGGATCGTCGCTGAGTACCAACTCGACCGTGGCGCTCGCGCGCCGCTCGGCCAGCCCGGTCAACGGCGAACGGTCGACACCGGCGACCCGCGCCGAGGTGGCCAGGGCGGCCGCGCCGGCGCAGCCGAGCAGGAGCGCGGCTGTGGCCGACCAGCGCCGCCGGACGGCCAGTGCGACCGGGGCCAGCAGGACCCCGACGCCACCCGAGACAGCACCGGTGAGGGGCGGCACCGTCAGCGCGAGAAGCACGCTCAGCCAGGCGGCGAGCGCGCCGACGGCGAGCCGGAGGTCGGCCGGCGCGTCGGGAGCAACGGGCTCGGCCATCTCACACCCGCACCAGGTCGCGGAGCTGGGCCATCCTGGCATCCCCGATGCCGGGCACGTCGGAGAGCTGGTCCACCGCCGCGAACCGGCCGTGCTGGGTGCGCCAGTCCACGATTCGCTGCGCCAGCACCGGGCCGACGCCGGGCAACGTGTCGAGCTCGGCGACCGTCGCGGTGTTCAGGTCGATCGGCCCAGCCGCGCCGCCGCCCGGATCCCCGGCTCCCGGCGGACCTGCCCCGCTCGGAGCCGGGCCGGCCTCGGCTGGCGCGCCAACCACCCCCACGGCCACGAGCTCGCCGTCCGCCACCTTCCGCGCCAGGTTGAGCATCCCGAGATCCGCGCCGGGCAGCGGCCCACCGGCGGCCTTGACCACGTCGATCACCCGGGCGCCGGCCGAGACCGTGACTACGCCCGGGCGCCGCACCTTCCCGGTCACGGCGACGACCAGCGTGGCCGCCGACGCAGATGGGGCGGCCGGGGCGCCCGGAGCCGGACTGGAGACGACCGGCGGCGGCGCGATCGCCTGCGCCTGCGGTCGTCCGTGCCAGACGTACGCCCCGACGGCCAGGGCGGCGAGCAGCGCGACCCCGACCAGCGCCACCGCTCCGCGTCGCCCAGGGTCCGTCCTGGCGTCGCGAAGCCCGGCGGGCGACCATCGCTCCACGACCTCGCGCAGCCGATCCGTCGCGGAGCTCCGCGGCTCATCGTCCACTCTGGATGGATGTTCCTCCGTGTCCACAGTGGACTCACGCATCGAGGAGGAAGAGTCCAGCAACAGGCGCAGTCTCCTCGCCGCGACGTCGCTAGTGGACGGACGAGATGACTTCCGGAGGATGGCACGCACGCGAGCGACGGTACGAGCGCCGGGTCAACCCTCGGAAGCCAGAATCCCGGATCTGTGGACAACGGTCCAGCCTGTGGATGGCGAGTTTGCCGGCGACTGTCTCGCGGCTACCTTCGCCGCCATGACGGGGAGCCAGCCGCGGAGCGCGGCGTCAGCAGGCGTAGGACACCCAGGTGGTGTGCACCAGGTGTCCGGCGTGCTCGATGCGCAGCCGGACCGCGCCGCTCGGCACCGGACGCACGACGAAGCGGCCCATCTCGTCGACCGGCGCCTCGACGATCTCGCCGTCGCGGGCCTCGACGCCAAGGGTCGTAGCGCCCGGCGGGTCGAGTTGACCGATCATCGTGCACTGCCCGTCCGTCGCGCTCACCTCGACCTCGATGGACAGGTCCTCACCGTCGACCACCGCGCCGAAGCCGAGCATGCGTGGCTCAAGAACGGACTCGCCGGACCGGACGGCCAGCGCCAGCCCGCGATCGAGCAGCGAGTCGAAGGACAGCTCGGCCAGCTCGGCCTCGACCGAGCGCCAGCAGAAGAGTTGCCGGGCCTGGTCGAGCGACTCGGGCGGCACCGGGTCGAGTCGGTCCACCAGTCGACCGAGCTCGACCAGAAGGGTCACATCCGCCGCCGAGAGGGTCATGTGCGCCCCCTTCCGTCGGCGGGACGCATCACGATCGGTGCTGGGGGCGTGGTCGAAGACATGTCGCCCGGCGACGGTCGATGCCGCCGATCTCCCCGGCACACCTGCGCTGTCATAGGTCCTCGATCATGTCTCGTCGCCGCGCGCGGCGTCGGCTCGTCCCGTGGCGGACGCCCGCTCTCGACTGGTAGGAGCAACGAAGCCTGCCTCGTGATACGGCTGATTGGCAGCTTGCTGACCGGATCTCTAGCCGCCCGCCGTGCTGGCCGGCAGTCCGTGCCGGACCACGACGACGCCGAGCACGCCCGGTCCGACATGGGCGCCGACGACCGCGCCGACCTCGGAAGCGTAGAAGCGTCCGACCTGCGGCAGGCGGGCCCGCAACCGCTCAGCGAGCAGCGCCGCCCGCTCTGCCGCAGCGAGATGGTGCACCGCGACGTCAGCCGGGCCGTCGCCAGCGGCCGCGACGGCAAGCGCCTCCAGCCGAGCGACGCCCTTGCTGGCCGTGCGCACTTTCTCCAGCGGCACGATCCGGCCCTCGTTCACGTGCAGGATCGGCTTGACCGAGAGCGCGGTGCCGAGCAGTGCCTGCGCGGCGCCGATCCGGCCGCCCCGGCGCAGGTGCTCCAGCGTGTCGACGTAGAAGAGCGTGGTCGTCCGCTCGGCCGTGCCCACGGCGGCCGCGTAGACCTCCTCGGGGCTTCCGCCGGCCACGGCGGCCTCGGCTGCGGCCAGCACCGCAAAGCCGAGCCCCATGGCTGCCGACCGGGAGTCGACTACCCGGATCGAGCCGGCGCCGACCTCGCCGGCAGCCAGCCGCGCGGAGTCCCAGGTGCCGGACAGCTCCCGGGACAGGTGCAGCGAGACCACCCCCGACGCGCCGCCGGCGAGCGCGTCGCGGTAGACCGCGGCGAAGTCTGCCGGCGTCGGCCGCGACGTGCTCACCGGCACCCAGGCCGACAGCGCCGACGCCACCTGAGCCGGTGTGACCTCGCGACCTTCCGCGCCGGATCGACCACCGAGCACGACCTGCAGCGGCACCACCCGCACCTCGAGATCGTCGGCCAGCCCTGCCGGGAGGTAGGCGGTCGAGTCGGTTACGACGACGACGCGGCCACCCATGCCAGCACCGTATCGGGCTCAGGCCGGTACGACGTTCACCAGCTTCGGCGGCCGGACGACCACCGTCCGCACCGGACGCTCGCCCAGCGCCCGAGCCACGGCCGGATCGGCCAGCGCCAACTCGCGCAGCGCCTCCTCGGTCACGTCCGGCGGGACGCTCAGCCGGGCGCGGACCTTGCCGGCGACCTGGACGACCGCGGTCACGCTTTCCTGCACCAGCAGCGCGGGGTCGACAACCGGCCAGCCGGCCAGTGCAACCGTGGGGTGGTGGCCCAGCGATGCCCACATGTCCTCGGCGCAGTACGGCGCGAACAGCGACAGCATCACCGCCACTGCCTCGGCGGCCTCGCGCACGGCCGGGTCCGCGTCGCCCGGGCCCGAGTCGATCGCCTTGCGCGCCGCGTTGACCAGCTCCATCAGCCGGGCGACGGCCACATTGAACCGGAAGGCGTCGACCAGCGAGCTGATCTCCGCGACGGCACGGTGGGTGGTCGCCCGCAGTGCCGCGTCCCCGGTGGCCGGGTCCATGCCGGGCTCCGAGGTGACGTCCCGGGCCAGGCGCCAGGCCCGGGCCAGGAACTTGCCCGATCCGGTCGGCGACACGTCCGCCCAGTCGATGTCCTCGTCCGGCGGACCCGCGAACAGCATCGTCAACCGGATCGCGTCGACGCCGTGCTGGGCCAGCTCCGCACCCAGGTCGACGCCGTTGCCCAGCGACTTGGACATCGACTTGCCCTGATTGATGACCTGGCCCTGGTTGTGCAGGGACCTGAAGGGCTCGACGAAGTCGATGTAACCCAGGTCGCACAGCACCTTGGTGATGAACCGGCTGTACAGCAGGTGCAGGATCGCGTGCTCCACGCCGCCGGTGTAGTGGTCGACCGCGCCCCAGTGCTTCGTCTCCACCGGGTCGATCGCGACGTCGTCGCGGTGGACCGACGGGTAGCGCAGGAAGTACCACGAGGAGTCGACGAACGTGTCCATCGTGTCGGTGTCCCGCTCGGCGGGGCCGCCGCAGCGCGGGCACGTCGTCCGCACCCAGTCGGTCGCGGCGGCCAGCGGGGACACGCCCTTCGGCGCCAGATCCTGGCCACGCAGGTCCGGCAGCAGCACCGGCAGCTGGTCCTCCGGGACCGGCACCTCGCCGTCGATTGGACAGTGCACGATCGGGATCGGTGCACCCCAGTAACGCTGGCGGGACACCAGCCAGTCGCGCAGCCGGTAGTTCACGGCGGCGTGGCCACGGCCGGCCTCCTCCAGCCGGCGCACGATCGCGTCGATCGCCTCCTGCTTGCGCATGCCGTTCAGCGGGCCGGAGTTGACCAGCTCGCCGTCGCCGGCGGTCGCCTCCCCCGTGCTCGCCGGGTCGGGTTCGCCGGTCTCCACAACCACCCGCACGGGCAGGCCGAACGTGCGGGCGAAGTCCAGGTCGCGCTGATCGTGCGCGGGGACGGCCATGATGGCGCCGGTGCCGTAGTCAGACAGGACGTAGTCGGCAGCCCAGACCGGGATCCGCTCGCCGTTGACCGGGTTGATCGCGTACCGGCCCAGCGGGACGCCGGTCTTCTCCCGGCCCTCGGCCAGCCGGTCGATGTCGGTCAGCCGCCTGACCTGCTCGCGGTAGGACTCGAAGTCCTCCCGCTGCTCGGGCGCACACAGCTCGTCGGCCAGATGGGAGTCTGCCGCAGCCACGAAGAACGTCGCGCCGTACAAGGTGTCCGGCCGGGTGGTGAACACGGTGACCGGCCGGTCCCGACCCTCGATGACGAACTCGACCTGCGCACCGGTGGAGCGGCCGATCCAGTTGCGCTGCATGGTCAGCACGCGCTCCGGCCAGCGACCCTCCAGCTGGGTCATGTCGTCCAGCAGCCGCTCCGCGTGGTCGGTGATCCGGAAGTACCACTGGGTCAGCTCGCGCTTGGTGACCGGCGTGCCGCACCGCTCGCAGGCGCCGGCGACGACCTGCTCGTTCGCCAACACCGTCTGGTCCTTCGGACACCAGTTGACCTGCGAGGCCTTTCGGTACGCCAGGCCGCGCTCGTACAGCTGCAGGAACAGCCACTGGGTCCAGCGGTAGTACTGCGGGTCGGACGTGTGCAGCCGGTGCGACCAGTCGAAGGACACCGCGTACCGGCGGAACGACTCCGCCTGGGTCTCGATGTTCTCGTACGTCCACTCGGCCGGGTTGGTGTTCCGCTTGATCGCGGCGTTCTCCGCGGGCAGGCCGAAGGAGTCCCAGCCGATCGGGTGCAGCACGTCGTAGCCGCACTGGAACCAGTGCCGCGCGACCACGTCGCCGATGGCGAACGCCTCGGCATGACCCATGTGCAGGTCGCCGGACGGGTAGGGAAACATGTCCAGCGCGTATCGGCGCTCAGCGTCGGGACCGCGCTGGCCGGCCCGGAACGGATCCAGCTTCTCCCACTCGGGCAGCCATCGCTCCTGGATAGCCCGCCAGTCGTAGCGGTCGTCGGTCATCGTCGTCGCTCCTGTCGAGGCTCGTTCCCGGGACTGTGGCAAGAAAAAGAGCCCCCGTGTCCACAGGGGCTCGCCGCGCTGACGTCGTTCCTGATCAGCGCGGCCCGGGAAGGAGCAGGCGTGCGGCGTTGCTCACAGGTCAATGGTAGCGCGCCCAGGCAACTCGGCTCGCACCACCGCCGCCACCGCCCGCCCGACCTCCGCGTGGCAGTCCCAGTCCCAGTGCATGCCGTCGGGATTGCACCGCCCGTCAGCCAGGTGCCCGGCGGCGATGGCCGAGACGTCCACCATCGGCACGCCCTCGCGCCGGCCCCACGCCCGGGCCGCGGCCACAGCAGCCGGGTGTCCGGTGGTCACCCGGCCGTAGAGCGGTGCCCGATGCGGCGGCGGCAGGATGCCGAGCACCGGCACGCCGGGGTGGTAGTAGCGGACGCCGTAGACGCACAGCGAGAGGTAGTCGTCGGTCAGGCGCTGCGGCAGCGTCCGCCAGCGGCCGCCGGTGAGCCGGGCGCCGACCGGCAGCGCGGCGAGGTACGCGGATCGTGCCGCCCGGCGCAGCCCCGGTGGGCGAAGATACGCGATGCCCTCGCGCAGGTACGTGGGCAGCACAGCCGGCAGGTAGTCCATCCCACCGACGGCGAGCAGCACGGCTTCGGCCCGCGGCAGCAGCACCGAGTAGACGTGCGGATCCTTCGTCAGCGCCCACCACGCGTCCCGGGCGGTCCAGCCCGAGCGGGCGACCAGGTCGAGCGTCGTGCCGAGCGCAGCCGCGGCGACGTTCCCGTACAGCCTGGGATTCGTGGCCAGCTCGCCGCGCTCGGGACCGTGGAAAGCCAACGAGTCCCCGACGACCAGCAGGCTCACGGCGGTTCCCGGTCAGCGCGCCGGCTCGGCATCGACGGCCTCGGCGTCGGCGACGGTCTCCTCGACCGCAGCGACCGATCCGTCCGAAGTGGACAGCCCGGTGACCGCGGAGCCGAGCGGGCCGAGGTTGTGCCCGCGCAGCCGCCAGCCGTGCTCGTCGCGGGTGAACTCGCTCCACCGCCCGTTGCCGAGCGGGCCGACGGCGCGCCAGCCTGTGACCGGCAGCCCGAGCAGCCGGCCGGTGAGCGCCATCGCGGTCGCGCTGTGTGTGGCCAGCACGACCGTGTCACCCTCGGCGGCGGCGAGCGCCGCCAGCGCCCGCTCGCCGAGCTCGGTGCGCGCCTCGCCGCCGCGCTGCGGTGCGTCCCGGCCGGCCAGCCACTGCGCGTACTGCTCCGGATAGCGGCAGCTCACCTCGTCCCGCGTCAGACCCTCCCACTCGCCGAGCGAGCGCTCCCGCAACCGGCGGTCGAGGAGCACCGGAAGCCCGGTCAACTGGGCCAGCGGGCGCGCGGTCTGCACGGCGCGGCAGAGGTCGGACGAGATGATCGTGCTCGGCGAGTACGCGGCGAGCAGCCGCGCCGAGATCGCTGCCTGTTGGCGGCCGGCCTCGTCCAGTGGCGGATCGGCCTGGCCCTGGAAGCGATGCTCGACGTTCCAGCGGGTGCGCCCGTGCCGCCACACGAGGACGCGGCGCG
This sequence comes from uncultured Actinomycetota bacterium, assembly GCA_963803135.1. Classification (GTDB taxonomy): domain Bacteria; phylum Actinomycetota; class Actinomycetes; order Mycobacteriales; family CADCTP01; genus CADCTP01. The sequence continues at coordinate 483,978 of CAWDLH010000007.1, forward strand.
GCGTCAGGCCGTGCTCGGACACGTCAGAACGCCCGGTGGGAGGCGGTCACTCGCTGCCGGCCTGAGCCGGCAGCGACTGGTCGACGAAGGGGATCGTCGGGCAGTCCTTCCACAGCCGCTCGAGCGCGTAGAACGAGCGCTCCTCCGCGTGCTGCACATGCACGACGACGTCGGAGAAGTCGAGCAGCACCCAGCGGCCCTCGCGCTCGCCCTCTCGGCGGACCGGCTTCACGCCGTCCCGCCGCAGCCGCTCCTCGACAGCCTCGACGATCGACTCGACCTGCCGCTCGTTCGGGGCGGACGCGATCACGAACACGTCGGTGATCACGAGCCGATCGCTCACGTCGAGCAACACCACGTCCGTGGCGAGCTTGTCGGCAGCGGCCTGGGCGGCGGCCAGCGCGATCTCGCGGGCCCGGTCGGTGGCGGTCACAGGGCGGGTCACTCCATCTCTGCCGGCCGGGCGACCCGGCCGCGGTTCTCGGCTGGCATTCCACGGTACAGGCGGTGCTTGCCGATGTACTGCACGACGCCATCGGGCACCAGGTACCAGACCGGGCGCCCGGCCAGCACCCGCTCCCGGCAGGCGCTGGACGAGATGGCCATCGCGGGCACCTCGACCAGGCTGACTGCGTCCCGCGGCAGGTGGTCGTCGGACAGGACGTATCCCGGCCGGGTGACGCCGACGAAGTGGGCCAGCTCGAACAGCTCGTCGGCGTCCTTCCAGGACAGGATCTGCTCCAACGCGTCCGCGCCGGTGATGAAGAACAGCTCCGCGTCCGGGTGCTGGGCAGCCAGGTCGCGCAGCGTGTCGATGGTGTACGTCGGGCCGGGGCGGTCGATGTCAACCCGGCTCACCCAGAAGCCCGGGTTCGAGGCGGTTGCGATGACCGTCATGAGATACCGGTGCTCGGCCGGGCTGACGAGCCTTCCGACCTTCTGCCACGGCTGCCCGCTGGGCACGAACGCGACCTCGTCGAGTGAGAACAGGTTCTGGACCTCGCTCGCGGCGACGAGGTGGCCGTGGTGCACCGGGTCGAAGGTGCCCCCCATGACGCCGAGTCGCATGCCAGCCACGGGAGGGACGCTAGACCGGCAGCGAGCGGCCGACGAAGTCGGTCAACTGCGCGACATTCCGGCATTCGACCATCTCGATGACCTCCCCGTACCGGTGGGCCATCGAGTCGCCGCTGCCCCACTCCCGTCGCGGCTCGGGATTGAGCCAGTACGCGTGCCGAGACCGGTCGACCAGGCCCTTGAGCAGCCCGATCCCCGGATCCCGGTAGTTTGTGCGGGCGTCGCCGAGCACGAGCAACGACGTCTTCGGCCCCACCGCGTCCGGGAAGCGGTCGACGAGCACCCGCAGCGCGTTGCCGTAATCACTGTGCCCGTCATAGGAGACCAGGTCGGCCTCCTGGGCCAGCCGGCGGACCGAGTCGGCCAGGTCGGCGCCCGGCCCGAACAGCCGGGTGACCTCGTCGCAGGTGTCGATGAACGCGAACGCACGGACCCGGGAGAACTGCTCGCGCAGAGCAGCGGTGAGCATCAGCGTGAAGTGGGCGAATCCGGCGACCGATCCGCTCACGTCGCAGAACACCACGAGCTCGGGCTTGTGGACTCGGCGTGGACGATGGTGGGTCTCGACCGGGACGCCGCCGGTGCCGAGCGAGGCGCGGACGGTGCGGCGGACGTCGAGTCGACCCTCGCGCCCGAGCCGGCGACGGGCGGCCAGCCGGGACGCGAGCCGGCGGGCCAGCGGATGCACGGTTCGGCGCATCGCGGCCAGCTCCTCCCGCTGCGCCCGCAGGAAGTCGACCTGGTCGGCCAGCGGCGGCAGGGCGGTGCGCGCGACCTGGTCCCGGTCCCTTTCCTCGGCGACCCGTCGGCGCACCTCGGCCTCGACGTACGCGCGCAGGGCCGCGATCCGCTCCTGCAGCCGCTGCCGGGCCAGCTGCTCGGCCAGCCCGCCGCGTGGCTCGCCGGCCAGCAGCGCGTCCAGCATGGAGGCGACGAGGGTCTCCGGCGAGAGCGCGCGCAACACCCGATAGGTGAACCAGGACTGCCGCCCCGGCTGCGCGCCGACGTGCCCGAGCTCGGCCACGGTCAGCCGCGCGAACCGGCGCAACGCCTCCTCGTCGCCGTCGAGCAGCAGCCGGCGAAGCTCGTCCCGGAGCGCGTCCAGGTCGGGCTCGGCCGGTGGGCCGCCCTCGTCGCCCGACTCGTCGCCGCCGCGCGTCGCCAGATCGACCGGGTCGCCCACCGCCGGCGGCCACCACAGGTCGAAGAGCAGGTCGAAGGTCGGCCGGTGCACCGGCCGTTTGACCAGCGCGGCGGCCAGACCGGCGCGCAGCTGGGACCGATCGAGCAGGTCGACCGCGCCGAGCACCCTGGTGGCGTCGAGGACCTCGCTGGTGCCGGCCGGCACCCCGGCCTCGCGCAGCGCGCCGGTGAAACCCTCCAGGGTGTCCAGCAGGCTCACGGCTCAGCTCAGCTTCAGCTCGGCGGTCGCCCGGGCCGCGTCGCTGGCGTGCTTGAGCACCACGCCGAGGGTGGTCCGGACGGCCTCGGCGTCCAGCGTGTCGAGACCGAGAGCGAGCAGGGTGCGGGCCCAGTCGATCGATTCCGCGATCGACGGCGCCTTCTTCAGCTCCATCGCCCGCAGCGCCCGGACCGTACGGACGAGTTGCTCGGCGAGCTGCTCGCCGATCTCGGGGACCCGCTCCAGCACGATCGCCCGCTCCCGGTCGGCCTCGGGATAGTCGAGGTGCAGGTAGAGGCAGCGCCGCTTGAGCGCCTCGGTCAGCTCCCGGGTCGCGTTGGAGGTGAGCACCACGAACGGGCGGCGCTGCGCGACCACAGTGCCGAGCTCCGGGATGGTGACCTGGAAGTCCGAGAGCACCTCCAGCAGCAGACCCTCGACCTCCACGTCAGCCTTGTCGGTCTCGTCGACCAGCAGGACGGTCGGATCGGTGCGCCGGATCGCCTCCAGCAATGGCCGCGCGAGCAGGAACTCCTCGGAGAAGATGTGGCCGCGCTCCAGGTCCCAGCCGGTCTCGCCAATGTCCCGGTCGACCTGCAGGCGGAGCAGTTGCTTGCGGTAGTCCCACTCGTACAGGGCCCTGGCCTCGTCGATGCCCTCGTAGCATTGCAGCCTGACCAGGCCGGAGCCGGTGACGGCGGCGACGGCCTTGGCGAGCTCGGTCTTACCGACGCCGGCCGGGCCCTCGACGAGCAGCGGCTTGCCGAGCCGGTCGGCCAGGAAGACGGTCGTCGCAGTGGCCGCGTCGGCCAGGTAGCCGACCCCGGCGAGCCGCTCGCCGACTTCAGTCGCGGAGCCGAACAGTGGGGTCTGCACGACACCCATCGTCCACCACCGGGCCGGACGGCGGCGAGGTCACCGGGCGTGAGCTCCCCGACGCGAACGGACCGGACAAATGCGGCGAGCTGGCGCCCATCAGTAGGGTGCGGCGGTGGGGTCGCTGCGGGCCGAGCGCGAGCAGGCGACGGCGCTGCGGCGGCGGGCGCGGTGGCGGCTCGGGATCGTGATCTGCGTCATGCTGCTGACGATCACCGGGCTGCTGGCGCTGGCCGGCGGGAAGCCGGTTCCGCCGGGGCGCGCGGCGTACGACGCGGGGACCACCGACCCGGTGGCGGCGACCGTCCCGGTGTTGGCGGGGTACGCGGAGCAGGCCCGGGGGCTGCGCTTCCGGCAGCCGCCGGTGACACGCGTCGTGGACCAGGCGACGGTCACCCGGGCGGCGGCAGAGGCGACGGCGGTGGACTCGGGCGGCCGGGCGCTCACCGACCGGGCGCTGGGCTTCACCGGGCGCCCGGCGACGACAGCGCCGGCCGCGGCGTACAGCTACCAGGAGCACGTGGTCTACGTGCGCGAGGGCCAGCCGGTGGACGCGCCCGGGAGAGTCGGGCTGGTGCACGCGCTGACGCTGGCGCTGCAGGACCAGAACGCCGACCTGGCGACGCTGCGGCGGCAGGCGGCCGACGACCCGGACCGGTCCCGGGCGCTGGCGGCGCTGCTCGAGGGCGACGCCACCCGGATCGAGCTGTCCTACCTGGCCTCGCTGCCCGCCGCCGACCAGGCGGCGGTGCGGGCGACGCACGACTACTCCCCCACCCCGACCTCGTACGGGCAGTTGGCAGCCGCGTTCCCGGCGACGGTCGGCCGGGACTTCGCGGCAGCGCTGGCGGAGCAGGGCGGCGGCGCGGCGGTGGACGCGGCGCTCCGGCGGCCGCCGACGTCGACCGCGCAGATCATCGATCCCAGTGCGTACCAGGAGGGGGTCGAGCCGCTGGGCGTGCGGGCGCCACCGGGGCAGGGACAGCGGGTGGACACGGGCACGCTCGGGGAGTTCGGATTGGCGGCGCTGATCACGGGCGGACGGCGGGCGACGAACGCGGGCGCAGCCGGGCGCTGGCTCGGCGACAGCTACGGGACCTTCCGGAGCGGCCGGAGCCTCTGCACGTACGTCAACATCGTGCTGGCGGACACGGAGTCGCGGGAGCAACTGGTGCGCGACCTCGCCCACTTCGTGGCCGGCCGCGGCGGCCGGGCGGACATAACTCGCAGCGCCGACCGTGGGGTGCGGTTGCGCTCCTGCCTCTGATCCTTAGTCACTCTACGTGGGCAATTGACTCCGATACGCGGGTTTCCGGTGACGATGAGTTTTCTCGTTTCGGTTGCCGCGGCCATCCACCATGTGGGTGTATTGCGAACACATCCTGGGTACGAGCGCGGACCCGGGTGTGCGATGGGGGGACCCGATGGACGTCGGGCTGCGCGGCGTGCCGGCCAGGCCGCGGCAACCGGCTCCGGTCCGGAGCGGGGACCTGCGCGCCGGCGGGCGATGGATGCCTGCCGTCGTGCTGCTGCTCGCCGCCCTCGCCATCGCCGCGACCGGCTGGCTCCTGCTGTCCGCCCTCAGCGCGCGGCCCGCGGTGTCGATCGGGGTCAATGCGTTCGCCACCCGGGCCTTCGCGATCAACAAGTTCGGGTACGGCGCGGGGCACCTGGCCTGGTACGACGGCGGCCTTGCCGCCTTGCAGGTCGCCGGTTACGAGACGATCACCGGCGCGCTGCGCCGCTCGGCCACGGTGGTGGTCGCCGCCCGGGAAGCCATGAGCGTCGCGGCGGTGCTGGCCGCGGTCGCGCTCACCGTCGCCGCGCGCCGGCTCCGGCTGTCGGCACCCGCCGTGGTCGCCGTGCCGATCCTGTTCGGGCTCACCCCAGCCGCGCTGCTGATGCACCGTACGGTCGACCCCGTCCAGCTCGCGGTGCTGTGGGCGTGCGTGGCCCTGGCGTTGGCCGGCGGCGGAGCGCGGCCGGTCGGCGCCGCCGTCGCCTGCGCCGCGTACCTCGGGCTGGCCGCCGCGACGTCGGCGCTCGTGCTGGTCGCCCTGGTGCCGCTGTTCGCGATGCTGGTCTGGTCGGGCTCGCTCGGACGGTTCGGCCGACCCGTGCGGATCGGCGCCGCCGCCGGTGGGCTGGTCGGGTACTCGGCGCTCGTCGCGCTCGCCGCCGCGGGTCGCCTTCCTGGCGGCGGCGCGACGGTGATCCCCGACCTCGGCGCCCTGGACTGGGTACTGGCGGTCGCTGCGGTCGGTGCCGGCATCGGCGGCCTGCGGGTGGGCTGGCTGCGCCCGCTTGCGGCCGCACTGCTGGCGACGGTCGTCGCCGCGGCCGTCGCCCCGGACATCCGCGGTTCGCTGGTCCTCGTCGCGCTGCCGCTGGGAGCCGTCGTGCTGCCGGCCGCGGTCGACGCCGCGGCCGTCGCGCGGCGGCAGGAGCCGTGGCTGCCCGGGCGGGTGGTCATCGTCAGCACGCTCGCGGTCGCGGCGGTGCTGGCCTGGGCGCCGACGCTCGACCTGGTGCGCGAGCCGGTGGACGGGTCGCGGCAGACAGCGGTGAGCAACGCGCGGGCCTGGGTCTTCGCCAACCTGCCGAGCCGGCCGAAGCTGGTCGTCGACGACGCCATGTGGGCCTGCCTGGTCAAGTCCGGCTACCCGGCCGAGCAACTCGCCGAGTCTGGCGGGCTCGGACCCGACCGCGCGCCCTGGCCCTGGTCCGCGGCCCAGTACGCGATCGGCAACGATGCCGCGCTGCTCGACGGGGCTGCCCCGGTCGACGCCGCCTGGGCCAGCTCGACGATGGTGGCGACCTTCGGCGACGACGCCGAGGCGATCAGCGTCCGCAGGGTGCTGACGGACCCGGACCATGGCGCCACGGCCCGGCGCGAGCGAGCCGGCCGGGTCGCCGCCGGGCAGGCGCTGGCCGCCAACGCCCGGCTCGGCCTCAGCGCCAGAGCCGCGAACCTGATCCGCACGGGCGAGCTCGACTCGCGGGCGCTGAGCGTACTGGCCGCGGTGACCGGCCAGCACTCGGTGGAGATCGTGGACTTCCCGGTGGTGCCGGGTGAGGACGCCAGGGCCCCGCGCCGGCTCATCGCGGTGGCCGCCGTCGACAACCAGCTCGTCCGGGCCGGCACACCGGCCGTCACCGCGCTCGACCAGTGGCTGCGCGCCCAGCAGCCCCCGTACCGGCCGGCCGCCGCCGAGCTCAGCCAGCTCGAGGGCAAGCCGGTATTGCTGATCCGGTACGACGCGCTGGGCAGCACCGGCCTGCTGCCGCCCTGAGCGCGCATCGACCCTCAGCACCACCCGCACGTATTCCTCACTCTCCCAGGAGGATTTCCGTGACCCGCTCACCTCGACGCGCGGCGCGCCAGCTCGGGCTGGCCGGAGCCGTGGCGTTCGTTGCCGCGGCAGCCGGGCTGGCCTTCACCAGCAGCCCGGCCGGGGCCGTTGCGTCGCCCAGCTACGTGCGGCTCGCCCATCTCTCCCCGGACACGCCGAAGGTCGACGTCTACATGACCTCCTACACTCGTCCGGACTGGAAGTTCCTACTCAAAGGCGTCGGCTACGGCGCGGTCTCGCCCTACCAGCGGGTGCAGCCGGACCGGTACGCGGTGAGCATGCGGCCGGCGGGTGCCCCGGCGTCCAGCCCGCCGGTGCTCTCGACGAACCTCAACGCGGCGCCGGGCAAGGCATACACGGTCGCCGGCGTCGGGCCGTACGCGGCGCTCGGGCTGACCGTCCTCGACGACGACCTGACCCTGCCGTCCTCCGGGCAGGCCCGGGCGCGGGTGCTCAACGGGTCCGCGCGGGCCAAGACCGTCTCGGTGACCGCGCAGAACGGTCCGACTGTGACCGAGGGGGTCGGGTTCGCCAAGACGACGCCCTACTCGGCGGTGCCGGCCGGCAAGTGGACGCTGCAGGTCGCCTCGACCGCCCAGCCGGATCTCGAGGCGACCTCGGCGGTCACCCTCTCGGCCGGCGACGTCTACTCGCTCGTCGTGCTCGACGCCGGGGACGGCGGGCTGACCCTGGCGACGCATCCGGACGCCGTGTCGGCCGCGGTGACGCCGAGCGGGTCGATCGAGACCGGTGGAGGAGGGACGGCCGGGCCCCACCTGCCGCTGTGGCTGCCGGCGGGAGTGGCCGCGGCGGGCCTCACGCTGCTGACGGCCGCGTACGTGCGGTCCCGGCGGAGCCCGGGTCTGCACGCGGCGTGAACGAGGGCTCGGCGTCCGGCGGACCGGACGAGCGCCGGTCCGCCGACTCCACGCCGTCGCCGACCGCCGCCGCCTGGACGGGGACGACCGGCGGCGGGGCCGCGACGGTCGAGGACCGTCCGGCCCAGGACGGCCCGGTCGAGGACCGCCCGGTCGTCGCGGGCGACGGAGGCGAGGGTGGCCGGGACGAGGGGTCGACCGGCACATCCGCCGCCGAGGGCGGCGCGCGGCAGCGGTTGCGGCCGCGCGACCGGGGCGTCGCGATGCTGGCCGGCGCCGGGGTCGTCCTCGTGCTCGTCGCCGGCGGGGTGGGGGTGCGCGTGGCGGTCGGGGCCGGGGACCGCGACGAGCCGCGGCTGGCCGGCGGGGCCTCGACCGCGTCGGTCGAGGCAGCCCCGCCGGGGGCGGCCGGGTCCACGCCGACCGCGATCGCGGGGGTGGCGACGACCCGGCCGGATGGGTCGTGGGGGCCGGTGAGCGGCCAGTCGCCGGTGGCCGCGCGGACCGAGCTGGCGGCCGCCGGCGTCCGGCCGCTCGGCGTACGGATCCCGGCCATCGGGGTCGACGCGACCAGCCTGGTGCCGCTGGCGATCATCCCGGCGACGGGTGAGCTGGCGGCGCCGGCGCGGTTCGAGCAGGCCGGGTGGTACGCGGGCGGTCCGGTTCCCGGTGAGCCCGGGCCCGCGGTCATCGCCGCCCACGTCGACTCGCGGGCCGGTCCGGCGGTGTTCTTCCGGCTCAAGGAGCTCAGGCCGGGCGACAAGGTCACCGTGCCGCGGTCCGACGGGATCACGGCCACGTTCACGGTGACCGGCGTCGAGCGCTACCCGAAGAACGCGTTCCCGACGCAGAAGGTGCACGGTCCGACGCCCGACCGCGCGCTGCGGCTGATCACCTGCGGCGGCTCGTTCGACCACGCCAAGCGCTCGTACCGGGACAACATCGTGGTCTACGCCGTCCGTACGGCCTAGCCCGGTAGCCGGCATCGCCGCCGTCGCCGTCGCCGCGCACGCCGCCCGGCCCATCCCGGCCGGCCAGGTCATCGCGCCTACCGGGCCCAGGGCTGGTGGCCTGAGCGCAGCACCGAGCAGGTCCGCTCCGCGCTGGGCAGCGGACCGGCGGTCGGGGCCTGGCAGCGAGACCGCCTGGTCGGCTTCGGCCGGACCGCTACCGACGGTTCCGCGGGCCCATCTCGAGGAAGTCGTCGTCGCACCGGATGTCCGTGGGCCGGCGTCGGCGGAGTGCTGGTGAACGCGCCGCTCCAGCCGATCCCGGTCGTCACCCTGTTCTGCTCGCCGGATCTCACCACTACGACGAGGCCCTCGGTTTCCGGCCGACTGGGCAGGTGCTCCTGCACGGTCCTGACCGGCCCGGCGGCCGGGCGTCAGGCGGCGACCGGGACCCGGATGTCGGCCGCGACCAGCTCGGCGTACCGACCGCCCAGCGCGACCAGCTCGTCGTGACTGCCGATCTCGATCACCCGGCCACGGTCGAGCACCGCGATCCGGTCCGCGGACCGTACGGTCGACAGCCGGTGCGCGACGGTGACCGTCGTCCGGCCGGCGGACAGCTCGTCCAGCGCCGCCTGCACCGACCGCTCCGTGCGGGTGTCCAGTGCGCTGGTCGCCTCGTCCAGCACCAGCACGGGCGGGTTGCGCAGCACGGTGCGGGCGATCGCGAGGCGCTGCTTCTCGCCGCCGGAGAACCGGTATCCGCGCTCCCCGACCACCGTGTCGTACGCGTCCGGCAAGGACGCGATGAGGTCGTGGATCCGGGCGGCCTGGGCGGCCTCCACCAGCTCGTCGTCGGTGGCGTCGGGGCGGGCGAAGCGCAGGTTCTCTGCGATCGACGCGTGCAGCAGGTACGGATCCTGCGAGACCACCCCGACCGTCGAGGCCAGCGTCGCGAGCGACAGGTCGCGCACGTCGATGCCGTCGATCGTGATGGAGCCAGAGTCCACGTCGTACAGCCGGGCGAGCAGGTAGCCGAGCGTGGTCTTGCCCGAGCCGGTGGCGCCGACCACCGCGAGCGTCGACCCGGCCGGCACGTCGAGCGTGACGCCGGTCAGAGTCGGCGCAGTCGGCTCGTACGCGAACGAGACGTCGGAGAACCGCACGTCGCCGCGCACCGCGGGCAGCGCGACCGGCGACGGGCTCTCGGCGATGTCGACCGGCAGGTCGAGGTATTCGAAGATGCGCGCGAACAGCGCCAGCGAGCTCTGCACCAGCACCCCGGTCCGCAGCAACGCGTTCAGCGGGCTGAACAGGGAGCTCTGCAGCGTCGTGAACGCCACCAGCGTGCCGATCGAGACCGTCGAACCGCCGGCCAGCGCCTGCCCACCCAGCCAGTACGTGACGGCGGGGACCGCGGCGAACGTGATCGAGATCGTGGACTGCTGCCACTTGCCGGCCATCTGGGAGCGGACCTCGAGATCGGCCAGGCCACCGGCATCGCCGGCGAAGCGCTCGGTCAGCTCGGGCGAGCGACCCATGCTGCGGCCGAGCAGCACGCCGCTGATCGACAGCGACTCCTGCACCTGCGACGTCATCAGCGCCAGCCGGCGCTGCCGCTCGGTGGTGATCCGCCGCCGCATCGCCCCGACCCGGCGGTTGATCCACACCGTCCCGGGCAGCAGGACGAAGCTCAGCAGGGCGAGCCGGACGTCCATCGCGAGCATGGCGACGGCGCTGGCGACCACGACCGTCGCGTTCGACACGATCGACGTCGCCGTGCTGGTGACGATGGCCTGCATGCCGCCGATGTCGTTCGCGATGCGCGACTGGATCTCGCCGGTGCGGGTCTTGGTGAAGAACGCCAGCGACATGCGCTGCAGGTGGGCGTAGACAGCGACGCGCAGGTCACGCATGATCCGCTGGCCGATCGTGGTCGACAGCAGCGTCTGGTAGACGCCGACGACCGTGCTGACCACCGCCACACCGATCATGCCGAGCGCGAGCAGGGCGAGCAGGCCGGTATCCCGCTGCGGCAGCGCGTCGTCGATGATGCCGCGCAGCAGGAACGGCGAGCCGAGGCTCACCAGCGAGGACGCGGCGATGAGCAGGCCGACCAGGGCGAGGCGGCCGGTGTACGGGCGGAAGAGGTGGAGGATCCGGCGCGGATCCACGTGGGCGTCGTCCGGGCGGACGTCAGGGAGTGGGGGCATGCGGTCTCCTACGTTTCTGAGGTTGGCTCACACTGAGCCTAACTCACTAACGCGGTAGACTGTTCCCGTGGAGGGGGTGACCGCCCAGCTCGCGGACGCGGTGCAGCAGCTCGCCCGGCGGCTGCGGCAGGGGACGCGGCGTCGGCTGGCGCCGCTCGGGCTGACACCAGGACAGGGCCGGGCGCTGTCGGTGCTGGAGCGCGCCGGCGGGCCGATGCGGATGGCGGAGCTGGCCGAGGCGCTGCGGGTCGTGCCGCGGTCGGCCACGGGCGTGGTCGAGGGGCTGGAGGACGCCGGCCTGGTCCGGCGGGACACCGACCTCGGCGACCGGCGCTCGGTGCTGGTGTCGCTGACCGATGCCGGCCGGGGGACGCTCGACGAGCTCGCCGAGGCGCGGCTCGAGACCGCGGAGGACCTGTTCGGCCCGCTGGACCCGGCGGAACAGCACCGCCTCCTCAGCCTCCTCACCCGCCTGGACGCCGCCGCCCCCAACCCCTGACCCGCCGACCCGGCCGCCGCCCTGGAGCCGGGGGTGCGGAGTCGGCGGGACCGAAGTGAGCGCAGCACGGGCGGCGGCGACGTGGCCAGCTCCCCGAAGGCCGGGCGTGCGGCGCCGGCGGCACAGCGGAGGCGGCGCGCCTGGCGCGGCCGGGTCCGGGCCGCGGTCGGTCGGTCAGCGGCCGGTGGTGGAGCGGACGCACCGGGTCCCGGGCCGCGGTCGGCAGGGCCGGTGGGGAGCGGACGCGCGGGCCGGCCGCGGTCGGTGCAACGGCCGGCGGTGGAGCGGACGCACCGGGTCCCCGGCCGCGGTCGGTCGGTCAACGGCCGGCGGTGGAGCGGACGCACCGGGTCGGCGCGGTCGGTCGGTCAACGGCGGCGGTGGGGGACGCCCGGGCCCGGGTCGGTCGGTCAACGGCCGGCGGTGGAGCGGACGCCGTTGCGGGGAGCGGGTACGTCGGCCGGCTTGTCGTCCGCCTCCGGGGCCGCCGCGGCGGGCTCCGACTCGGTCGCGACCCCGCCTCCGGTCAGCGTCGACAGCATCTCGCGGACGTTGCGCAGCTGGTCGGTGATCGCGTCGCGGCGCTTGGACAGCGACGCCAGCTCGCGCTCGCTCTCCCGGCGGGTCCGGTCGGCCTGCGACCGCGCCTCGGCGACCAGCTCGGCCGACTCGCGCTGGGCGGCGGCCAGCATCTCCTGGGAGCGGCGCTCGGCGTCCGCGCGCATCTTCTCGGCCTCGGCCCGCAGCTGGTCGGTGCGGGCGACGGTCTCGGCCAGCTCCCGCTCGGCCGCGGTCGTGCGGGCCATGTGGTCGGCCTCGGCCTTCTGCCGGCGCTTGGCCAGGGCGGTCTCGAAGTCCGCGGCGGCCTGCGCCGCCCGGGCCCGGACCGACTCCAGGTGCCCGCTGGCCTCCTCGCGGGTGGCGGCCGCCTGCGCGTCGGCGTCCGCGCGTACCCGGGCCGCCTCCTGGCGCGCCTTGTCCAGCAGCCCGCTGGCCTCGGCCTGCACCTTCTGCCGGTGCCCGGCGGCGTCCTTCTCGGCGGCGGCCTGCAGCGCGTCGGTCTTCTTCCTCGCCTCCGCCCGCTCCCGGTCGATCTCCTCCTTGGCCTCCTGCCGGGCGGCGGCGGCCTCCTCCTCGGCGACGCGCATGATCTTCTCGATCCGTACGCCGAAGCCGCTCAGCGAGGAGGCGGGCTTCTCGGCCGAGTCGTCGTCGCCCGGCTGCAGGTGCAGCTCCTCGACGCGCGCCTCCAGCTGCTTCACCCGGTCGGCGAGCCGGTCACGCTCGTTCAGCGCGCCGGAGAACTCCGACTCGAGCGAGGCGAGGTGCGCGTCCACCTGGTCGCGGTCGTAACCGCGGAGGGCGACATCGAACGGGACCGAGCCGGACGCATCGGGCATGAAGGATTCCCCCAAGGACATAACCGGTGCTGGATCACGGGATTCTGGCAGGGAGACAGGAGCGACACCAGGACACCGAATGACTATGTACGGGCAGCGTACGGCCGGTCACGCCGGCGCCGCGGCCTAACCGCGCAGGAGGACCAGGTCGTCGCGGTGCACGACCTCGCGCCGGTGCTCCGGGTCGAGCTCCCTGGTCGAGCGGCCGAGCAGGTCCGGGAGCTCGGCCGCGTCGTACCCGACCAGGCCGCGGGCGACGGCCACCCCGTCCGGGCCGAGCAGCTCGACCGGGTCGCCGGCGCCGAACTCGCCGCGCACGCCGGTCACCCCGGCCGACAGCAGCGAGGTGCGCCGGCGGACGACCGCGTCGACCGCGCCGGCGTCGAGGACGAGCTGGCCGCGCGGCGTGGTCGCGTACCGCAGCCAGAACAGCCGGGACGCCGTGCGGCGGGCGGTCGCCGGGAAGGCGGTGCCGACCGGCTCACCGGCCAGCGCGGCGGCCACCTGGTCGGCCGCGGCGAGCAGCACCGGCACGCCGGCGCCGGAGGCGATCCGGGCCGCGTCCAGCTTGCTGGCCATCCCGCCGGTGCCGAGGCCGGAGGAGCCGGCCCGGCGGACCCGCACGCCGGCCAGGTCGTCGTCGCCGCGGATCTCCGGCACCAGCCGGGCGCCCGTCCGACGCGGGTCTCCGTCGTACAGACCGTCCACATCGGACAGGAGTACGAGCGCGTCGGCGGCGACGAGATGGGCGACCAGCGCGGCCAGCCGGTCGTTGTCGCCGAACCTGATCTCCTCCGTCGCGACGGCGTCGTTCTCGTTCACCACCGGCACCACGCCGAGCGAGAGCAGCCGCTCCAGCGTCCGGTTCGCGTTGCGGTAGTGCGCCCGGCGGACCAGGTCGTCCGCGGTGAGCAGCACCTGCCCGACGACGAGGCCGGACCGCGCGAACGACGCCGCGTACCGCTCGACCAGCAGCATCTGACCCACGCTGGCCGCCGCCTGCTGGGTGGCGAGGTCCCGCGGCCGGGACGGCAGCAGCAGCGGTGCCAGGCCGGCGGCGATCGCGCCGGACGAGACCAGCACGACCTGGGTGCCGGCGCCGCGGCGGGCGCCGAGCACGTCGACGAGCGCGTCCAGCCGGTCCGGGTCGAGGCCGCCGGCGGCAGTGGTCAGCGAGGAGGACCCGACCTTGACGACCAGCCGGTCGGCGTCCCGGACCGCCGCCCGGACGCTCATCGCCGGCGCGGGCCGCCGCGGCCCGGGCGCCGGTGCCGGGCGGTCGCCTCCGGGGGCGTGTCGTCCTCCTCCAGGGACTCGGCGGCGTCAGGATCGATGCCCGCGTGCCGGGTCCGGTACGCGACCAGCCGCTCGGAGGAGGAGGCCCGGGACCGCGTCTCCACCCGCGCGTCGGTCCCGCGCGGGCCCTCGCCCGCCTCGGTCGCATTGGCCAAAGTCGGCTCCCAGTCGAACGTGACGTCGCCGATCGTGACCCCGGCCCCCGCGACCGCGCCCGCCTTGACCAGCTCGTCCTCGACGCCGAGCCGGGCCAGCCGGTCGGCCAGGTAGCCGACGGCCTCGTCGTTGGCGAAGTCGGTCTGCCTGACCCAGCGCTCCGGCCGCTCACCGCGGACCACGAACGCCTCCGGGTCGTCCGGGTCCGGCTCGACGGTGAACCCGCCGTCGTCGACGCCGGCCGGACGCAGCACGATCCGGGTCGGCTCCGGCGCCGGCAGGCTGGCCCGGTAGCGCTCCACCTCGGCCGCCAGCGCGTACGACAGCTCGGTCAGTCCCTCCCGGGTGACCGCGCTGATCTCGAACACCGGCCAGCCGCGGTCGGCCAGCTCCGGCCGGACCATCTCGGCCATCGTCCGGGCGTCCGGCACGTCCATCTTGTTCAGCGCGACCAGGCGGGGGCGGTCGGCGAGCGCCGTGTCGTACTGGGCCAGCTCGTGCTCGATCGCGTCGATGTCCGCGATCGGGTCGCGGCCCGGTGCTTCGGTGGCGCAGTCGACGACGTGCAGCAGTACGGCGCAGCGTTCGACGTGCCGGAGGAACTCGATTCCCAGCCCCTTGCCCTGCGCCGCGCCCGGGATCAGCCCAGGCACGTCGGCGACCGTGTACGTCGTGCCACCCGCCTGCACGACGCCCAGGTTCGGCTGCAGCGTGGTGAACGGGTAGTCGGCGATCTTCGGCCGGGCCGCGGACAGCGCGGCGACCAGCGACGACTTCCCGGCGCTGGGGAAGCCGACCAGGCCGACGTCGGCGACGCTCTTGAGCTCCAGGACGAGGTCGCAGGTCTCCCCCGGCTCGCCGAGCAGCGCGAACCCGGGCGCCTTGCGGCGTTTCGAGGCGAGCGCATGGTTGCCCAGGCCGCCACGGCCGCCGCGGGCGGCCACGAACCGGGTGCCGGCGCCGGTCAGATCGGCCAGCACCGCGCCCTCGGCGGTCTGCACGACCGTCCCGTCGGGGACGCGCAGCTCCAGCGAGTCCCCGGTCGCGCCGGACCGCAGGCTGCCCATCCCCTGCTTGCCGTTGCCGGCGCGCTGGTGCGGATGGAAGTGGAAGTCCAGCAGCGTGTGCACGCCGGGGTCGACGACGAGCACGACGTCGCCGCCGTGCCCACCGTTGCCGCCATCCGGGCCGCCGAGCGGCTTGAACTTCTCCCGGTGGATGGACGCAGCACCGTGCCCGCCGTTGCCGGCGACCGCGTGCAGCACGACGCGGTCGACGAACGAGGCCACGGGATGTGCTCCTTCCAAGCGAAAAGGCGGGCCCACAACGGGGCCCGCCTTCCGAAAACCGATCCGGTGCTGTCAGCCCTCGCTGGGCGGCAGGATGCTCACGACCTTCCGGCCGCGTCGCTCCCCGAACTTCACGTGCCCGGCGGCCAGCGCGTACAGCGTGTCGTCGCCGCCCCGGCCGACCAGGTCGCCCGGGTGGAACTTGGTGCCGCGCTGGCGGACGAGGATCTCGCCGGCGTTGACCAGCTGTCCGCCGTACCGCTTGACGCCGAGCCGCTGGGCGGCGGACTCGCGGCCGTTGCGGGAGCTGGACGCGCCCTTCTTGTGTGCCATCTCTACTTCCCGCTCTCGATGCCGGTGACCTTGACCTGGGTCAGCGGCTGGCGGTGACCCATCCGGCGGTGGTAGCCGGTCTTGTTCTTGAAGTGGTGGATCTTGATCTTGGGGCCCTTGGTGTGGGCGACGACCTCACCGGTCACCGCCACCTTGGCCAGCGCGTCGACGTCGGTGGTGACGTCCTCGCCGTCGACCAGGAGCAGCGCCGGGAGGTCGACGCTGGTGCCGGGCTCGCCGACGATCTTCTCGACCTCGACGACGTCACCGACGGCGACCTTGTACTGCTTGCCGCCCGTCTTGACGATGGCGTACATCGACGACTGCTCCTTGGGTGTGATCACGCGAAATCGGGTCCACGTCGCGGTGGGCCAGTAGGACAGGGTACGGACCGGCTTCCGGGCCGGTCAAACCGGCCCCCGGCTCACTCCGTGGACACCGGCTGCGGTGGTCCGGCCGGACGGCTCGCGGTACGGCGGCGTCGCCGCGGGGTCGCGGTGGTGCCGCTGCCGTCCGGGCCGACGGCGCCGTTGGAGCCGGCGACCGGTTCCGGCGCCGCCGGGAACTCCGCGGTGTCGGTGCCGGCCGCGACCACGCCGTTGGAACCGGCGACGGTCGTGGTCTCGTCGGGCGCGGTGCCACCGTCCGGACCCTCCGGCCGCCCGGTCTCGAGGACCGGCAGGCCGGTCCCGGCGCTCTCGACAGCCACGCCGTTGCTCGACCCTGAGCCCACCGTCTCCAGCGGTCCCGCGGCGGTGGCGGCCTCCGGGGAGGTCGCGGGCGGGGTGCCGGCGGCCGATTCGGCGCGGCGGCGGCCTCGGCGGCGACCGGTGCCGGCCGCAGCCGGTTCACCCGTGACATCACCGGCGGCCGGTCCGGTGGCGGGCCGGGAAGCCGCACCCGAAGGCGGCTCGGTGCCCGGACCGGAGGCCGGCTCCGGTGCCGGACCGGAGGCCGGCTCAGGTGCCAGACCGGAGGCCGGCTCAGGCGCCGGACCGGAGGCCGGCTCAGGTGCCAGACCGGAGGCCGGCTCAGGTGCCAGACCGGAGGCCGGCTCAGGTGCCAGACCGGAGGCCGGCTCAGGGACCGGCCCGGGCGCCGGCTCAGGGGCCGGGGCGTCCGGGTCGACGACCGGTTCGGCGGCGTTGGGCGGGCCGGCGTTCGGGTCGGGGACCGCGGGCGGCAGCGCGTCGAAGCCCGCCACGACCGGGGCCGCCGGCTCGCTGTCCGGCCGTACGGTCACGTCCGCCTCGGGCTCGATCGCCTCGACGGTGTCGATGGCCTCGTCGGCCGTGCGGTGGTCCTCCGAGGCAACGTCGACCTCGTCCGGTGTCGGTGCCTGCGGACTGCGCCCGGCCAGCAGCGCCGGCGTCGGCGAACCGGCCTCTGCGACGGCCCCGCGCCGGCCGCGCCGGCCCGGCCGCGGCGCCGGCTCCGGACTCTTCCTGCGCGCGTCGTCGACCGGCTCGGTGTGAACGAGCAGCCCGCGGCCGCCGCAGGTCGGGCACGGCTCGGAGAACGCCTCGAGCAGCCCCTGCCCGACCCGCTTGCGGGTCATCTGCACCAGCCCCAGCGAGGTCACCTCGGCGACCTGGTGCTTGGTCCGGTCCCGGCCGAGGCACTCGGTGAGCCGCCGCAGCACCAGGTCACGGTTGGACTCCAACACCATGTCGATGAAGTCGATGACGATGATGCCGCCGATGTCCCGCAGCCGCAGCTGGCGGACGATCTCCTCCGCCGCCTCCAGGTTGTTGCGGGTCACGGTCTGCTCGAGGTTGCCGCCCTGGCCGACGAACTTGCCGGTGTTGACGTCGATGACCGTCATCGCCTCGGTACGGTCGATGACCAGCGAGCCGCCGGAGGGCAGCCAGACCTTCCGGTCCAGCCCCTTGAGCAGCTGCTCGTCGATGCGCAGGTCCGCGAAGGCGTCGCCCGCGCCGGTCCACTTCTCCAGCCGCGGCAGCAGGTCGGGCGCCACATGGTCGACGTACTGGCTGATCATCTGCCAGGCGTCGTCCCCGGACACGACCAGCTTGGTGAAGTCCTCGTTGAAGACGTCCCGGACGACCCGCAGCTCGAGGTCGGGCTCCGCGTAGAGCAGGGTGGGCGCGGACTTCGTCGACGCGGCCTTCTGCTGGATCGTCTCCCACTGCGTCTTGAGCCGCTCGACGTCGCGGGTGAGCTCCTCCTCGCTCGCGCCCTCGGCCGCGGTACGGATGATCACGCCGGCGTTGGCCGGCACGATCCGGCGAAGGATGTCCTTCAGCCGCGCCCGCTCGGTGTCGGGCAGCTTGCGGCTGATGCCGGTCATGGAGCCGTTCGGGACGTACACGAGGTAGCGGCCGGGCAGGCTGACCTGGCTGGTCAGCCGCGCGCCCTTGTGCCCGATCGGGTCCTTGGTGACCTGCACGACGATGTTGTCGCCCGACTTCAGCGCGTGCTCGATGCTGCGGGCGCGGCCCTCGAGACCGGCGACGTCCCAGTTGACCTCGCCCGCGTACAGGACGGCGTTGCGGCCCTTGCCGATGTCGATGAAGGCCGCCTCCATGCTGGGCAGCACGTTCTGCACGCGACCGAGGTAGACGTTGCCCGCGTACGACGTGGAGCTCGCCTTGGTCACATAGTGCTCGACCAGGATGCCGTCCTCGAGGGCCGCGATCTGGGTGCGGTCGCCGCGCTGGCGGACCACCATCTCGCGGTCGACGGCCTCGCGACGGGCCAGGAACTCGGACTCTGTCAGGATCGGTGGCCGGCGCCGGCCGGTGTCGCGGCCTTCGCGCCTGCGCTGCCGCTTGGCCTCCAGCCGGGTCGAGCCGCGGACGCCGCGGACCTCGTCGTCGCCGGACTTGGCCGGGCGCCCGCCGTCCCGGACGTGCACCACCGTGTCCGGCGGGTCGTCGTCGGCCGGCTCGTCCGAGTCGGTACCGCCACCGCCGCGGCGGCGCCGGCGCCGGCGCCGGCGGGACCCCGGGCGGTCGCCGTCCTCGGCCGTCTCCTCGGTCTCCTCCGCGTCGGCCTCGTCCTGCTCGGCCTCGTCGTCCTGCTCGGCGTCACCGTCGGTACGGCTCCGACCGCGACCGCGGCGACCGCGGCGGCGCCGGCGGCGGTCGCCGGTGCCCTCGGTGTCCTCGGCGCCGGGCTCCTCCGCCTCCTCCGCCTCGTCCGCGGCCTGGGCCTCCTCGCTCGCCTTGGACGCGGGCTTGGACCCGGCCTTGGACCCGGCCTTGGACCCGGCCTCGGACCCGGCCTCGGACCCGGTCGGCTCGGGCGCACTCGCGTCGGGCGCGGTCGCCTCGGGCGGCTGCTCCTCGGAACGGGTGCGGCGCCGGCGGCGCGGGCGGGTCTCGGCGGCGGGCTCCTCCGCCGGCGCAGCGGCCTGCGGCTCGGCCGGCTCCGGCTGGTCGGCCGGGGGCGCGGAGGTGCGGGACCGGCGGCGCGGAGGCGCCGTCTCGGCCTCGGTCGGCGCGACGAACATCACGGCCGGGGCCGGCGCCGGAGTGGTCTCCGGCGCGGTGGCCCGCCGGCGGGTGCGCCGGGTCGGCTCGGTGGAAGCGTCGGTGAACGGCGAGGCGGCGGCCGACCTGACCGGCTCGGCCGTGACCGGGGGTTCGGTGGTCTCGGCACCCTCCTGCGCCACAGGACGGGCCGGTGCGGCGGCCGGCGCGCCGGCGGCATCGGCGGCGTGCGTGTCGGCGACGCCGGCGGGCGCCTGGTCGGCCGCGGTCGCCTTCGTCGCGCGGGACCGGCGCCGGCGAGCCGGCGCCTCCGTGGCGGGCTCGGCGGCCGGAGCGGCCACGTCCGGCGGCACGTCGGCAGCCCCACCCGGCGCGCCCGCGGCGGGCTCGACCTGGGCCGGCGATCCGGCCGGCGCGGCCGCGGCCCGGCGGGACCGGGTCCGCTTCGCCGGGGCCGCGGCGGTATCGCCCACCTGGGCGACCGTCGCCGCGGTCACGGCCGGAACGACGTCCCCGGCCGCGTCACCGGACGCCGCACCGCCAGCAACCGCACCGCCAGCAACCGCACCGCCGGCAACCGCACCGCCGGCAACCGCACCGCCGGCAACCGCACCGCCAGCAACCGCACCGCCAGCAACCGCTCCAGGGCCGCCAGCGGGCGTTGGCTGGTCGGCGGGCGGCGGGGAGCCGGCCGGAGCGCTCGCCGACCGCCGCGAACGGGTCCGCTTCGCCGGGGCGTCGGGCGCCTCCCCGGCGGCCGGCGCGTTCTCCGGCACCGGGGTCGCCGTGCCCGCCGCGGCGGCGGTCGCCTTCCGCGGAGTGCGCTTGCGCGGAGCCTTCACCGGCGCGGCCGGCTCGGCCGGCTCGGCCGGAGCAGCCGCCGCGCCCGGGTCGACGGAGGCCGCCGGCGGCGCGCCGGCAGCACCCACAGGCCCGCCGGCAGCACCCACCGGCCCGCCGGCGGGCGGGTCGGTGGGCGGGGGTGCCGTGGCAGCAGAGGTCGCTGCGCGACGGCGGCGCGGGCGGGCCGGTGGGTCCGCCGGATTGGTGTTCTGTTCGACGGCGTCGCGGGTCTCGTCCCCGTCGGCGCCGGTGGGCTCGGTGTCGAGCATCCGGTTGTCTCCGTTTCGGCTCCCGGGCGCGCACGGTGAGGCACGCGACCGCACGGGAGCGGTCTGCGGTGGCACCTCCCCACGAACTGCGGGTGCACCACCAAGTCTTCGTGGTCCCGCGAGCCGACCTGTCCTTGATCAGCCCGCAGGGGTGGAGCCGACCGACGGCACCGCCTGCCCCTCCGGGCGCGGCCCACCCGTGGCCTCGGGGGCCGGGATGTCCGCCACGCGATCCGGCGCGAGCGGGTCGGCGAACCGGCCGCCGCCGTCGAGCCGGCCCTGCGCCATCCGGGTCGCCCTTGGCGGGACGGCTGGCACCAGGCCGGCGACGGCACGCAGCGCGGCGAGCACGTCGTCGGGTCGTACCGCCGGCGTCGCCTGCCGTACGACCAGTTCGAGTATCGCACAGTCATCCCGGTCGGGGGTGGCGGACGCGATCGCGCTCACCACCGGCGCGCGGGCGTCCAGCTCGCGGCGACCGGTCTTGGTGAGCCGTTCTACCTCCACCCGGTCGGCGGCCAGGAACGCGGCCAGGGCGGCTGCCAGCGCGGCCGGCGCGACCCCGGGCAGCTCGATCCGCCAGGCGGAGGCGTCGATCCGGTCGGGCAACGCGCCGGTGCCCGGGCGGACCTCGACGCACTCCAGCAGGTCGAGCCCGTCCGGCAGGGAGGCGTCCAGCACCGTCCGCAGCCGCTCGACGTCCACGACCGAAGCCAGCCCGAGCTCCAGGTATTCCGCCTCGCTCGCGACGCCGGTCGGGGCCGCCCCGACGTAGGAGACCTTGGGGTGCGGGGTGAAGCCGGCCGAGTACGCCATCGGGACGCCGGCGCGGCGCAGCGCCCGCTCGAACGCGCGGGCGAAGTCGCGGTGCGAGGTGAACCGCAGCCGGCCGCGCTTCGCGTAGCGGATCCGCACCCGCTGCACGACGGGCGGCGGCGGCGGCCCGTCCGGTTGCCGGGCCACGGTCAGTCCCTCCGCCTCGGGCCGACCAGCTCCGCCGGCCGGACCTCCACCGGGAGCAGCGGCAGGAGGTCGTCGACGGTCCAGACCTGTCGATCCGGCCAGGACAGCTGTGCGGTCATCGGTGGCGCCTCCTCCCGCGGATCATCGTTGTCCATTGTCGACCGGCCCCGCTCCCGTCATCCACAGGGGTCGCGCCCAGCCTAGGGCTCCAGCAGGAGCAGCGAGGTGGCCGGACCGAAGCCGGCGCGCTCGTAGAGCGGGATCGACCGCTCGCTCGGCGACAGGACGATCCGGACGAACCCCTCGGCCCGCGCGTACGCCAGCAGCGCCGCCAGCAGCGCCGTGCCGATCCCCTGCGACCGATGGGATGCCAGGACGAACGCGTTGCCCAGGTATCCCCACCGTGACGGCGGCCGCCCCGGCCGGGGCATCCGCTCGAACACGGCGAGGTTCATCATTCCGACCGGGTCCCCGTCGGCCCAGGCGAGCCAGGTCAGCCGCCGGCCCGCCTCCGACTCCCACCAGTCCGCGAACCGGGCCGGGTACGAGTCGTCCTCGACCATGCCGGTCCACTCCACCGTCCACACCGCCCGCAGCGCGGCCACCGCCGGGCCGTCCGCGGGCAGCGCGAGGCGGATCTCAACCACTCGACGCGATCGCGGACCGTACGGTCGGCAGCGGCAGCAGGGTGCCGCCGGTCGGCCCGACCTGGATCTCGGTGTCCATCCCCGGGCAGACCCCGCAGTCGAAGCACGGCGTCCACCGGCAGTCGTCCTGCTCCTGTTCGGACAGGGCGTCCTGCCAGTCGGCCCAGAGCCACTCCTTGTCGAGCCCGGAGTCGAGGTGGTCCCACGGCAGCACCTCGTTCTCGCCCCGCTCGCGCGTCGTGTACCAGTCGACGTCGATGCCGACCGCCGCCGCCGCGGACATCCACCGGTCGAACGAGAAGTGCTCGCTCCATCCGTCGAACCGGCCGCCGTCCTCCCACACCCGCCGGATCACCGCGGCCACCCGCCGGTCGCCGCGGGACAGCAGTCCCTCCACCAGCGACGGCTGCCCGTCGTGGTAGCGGTAGCCGATCGCCCGGCCGAGCGACCGGTCGGCGTTGATCGCCTCCCGCAGCAGGCGAAGGCGACCGTCGACCACGTCGGGACCGGCCTGCGCCGCCCACTGGAACGGCGTGTGCGGCTTGGGCACGAACGCGCCGATCGACACCGTGCAGCGCACGTCCTTGGACCCGGCCGCCTTCCGTCCGGCCCGGATCACGTCGTGCGCCATCGAGGCGATCTCCAGCACGTCCTCGTCGGTCTCGGTCGGCAGGCCGCACATGAAGTAGAGCTTCACCTGCCGCCAGCCGCTCGCGTACGCCGTGGTCACCGTGCGGATGAGGTCCTCGCGGGAGACCATCTTGTTGATCACCCGGCGCAGCCGCTCCGACCCGCCCTCGGGCGCGAACGTGAGCCCGGACCGCCGTCCGTTCCGGGACAGCTCCTCGGCCAGGTCGATGTTGAACGCGTCCACCCGGGTCGACGGCAGCGACAGCGACGTGTTCGTGCCCTCGTACCGGTCGGCCAGCCCGCGCGTGACCTCGGCGATCTCGCTGTGGTCGGCCGAGGACAGCGAGAGCAGGCCGACCTCCTCGAAGCCGGTCGCGTCGAGCCCGCGCCGCACCATCTCGCCGATCCCGGTGATCGACCGCTCCCGCACCGGCCGGGTGATCATCCCGGCCTGGCAGAACCGGCAGCCGCGGGTGCAGCCGCGGAAGATCTCCACCGACATCCGCTCGTGCACGGACTCGGCCAGCGGCACCAGCGGCTGCTTCGGGTACGGCCACTCGTCCAGGTCGAGGACCGTGCGCTTCTGCACCCGGTACGGCACGCCGGGCCGGTTGGGCACGACCCGCTGGATCCGCCCGTCGGGCAGGTAGTCCACGTCGTAGCAGCGCGGGACGTACACGCCCGGTACCGAGGCGAGCCGGAGCAGGATCTCGTCCCGACCGCCGGGGCAGCCGGCCCGCTTCCAGTCGGCCAGGACGGAGGTGATCTCGCCGACCGCCTGCTCGCCGTCGCCGAGCACGGCCGCGTCGAGGAACTCCGCGACCGGCTCGGGGTTGAACGCGGCGTGCCCGCCGGCGACCACCAGCGGATGCGACTCGTCGCGAGCAGCCGCCGACAGCGGGATCCCGGCCAGGTCCAGCGCGGTGAGCAGGTTGGTGTAGCCGAGCTCGGTGGCGAACGAGACGCCGAGCACGTCGAACGCGCCGACCGGCCGGTGGCCGTCGACGGTGAACTGCGGGATGCCGTGCTCGCGCATCAGCGCCTCGAGGTCGGGCCACACCGCGTACGTCCGCTCGGCCAGCGCGTCCGGGCGCTCGTTGAGCAGCTCGTAGAGGATCATGACGCCCTGGTTGGGCAGGCCGACCTCGTACGCGTCCGGGTACATCAGCGCCCAGCGGACGGTGGCGGCGTCCCAGTCCTTGACCGTGCTGTTGAGCTCGCCGCCGACGTACTGGATCGGCTTCTGCACCCGGGGCAGCAGCGGCTCCAGGCGCGGATACAGCGACTCGACGGTCATGGGTCACCAGAGTAGGCGACGATCGACGGTCACCAGGATCCGCTGCCGCCCCCGTCATCCGGAAAGCCGCGACCACGGCGGCCTCCTGCGGACCAGGAGCCCGCCGTACCAGCCTTACCGGTCAGAAGCCGTCAGAAGCCGTCAGAAGCCGTCAGAAGCCGTCGGCGTCCCGGCTCCGGCCGACGTTGAGCAGCAGGCCGACGGCCATCCAGTTGGCGAACATGGCCGAGCCGCCGTAGGAGACGAACGGCAGCGGCAGCCCGGTGATCGGCATGATGCCGAGCGTCATCCCGATGTTGACGAACGTCTGGAACGCGAACCAGCAGGCCACCCCGCCCGCGACCAGCCGTCCGAACAGGTCGGGCGAGCGCCCGGCGAGCCGCAGCGTCCGCCACAGCAGCAGCCCGAACAGCAGGATGATCCCGCCGGCGCCGACCAGCCCCAGCTCCTCGCCGGCCACGGTGAACACGAAGTCGGTCTGCTGCTCCGGCACGAACTTGCCGTTGGTCTGGGTGCCGTGGAACAGCCCGGTCCCGGTCAGCCCGCCGTTGCCGATCGCGATCCTGGCCTGGGTGATGTTGTACGCGGCACCGAGCGTGTCCTGATCCTGCTGGGTGAACGCCTTGAACCGCTCCAGCTGGTACTCCTTGAGCACGCCGAGCTGGACCGCACCGAGGACGACGAGCACACCGGCCAGCACGAGGCCGCCGAGCCAGCGCGCCGGCGCCCCGGCCAGCAGCAGCACGCCGAAGACGGTGAAGACGAACACCATGGCCGTGCCGAGGTCGGGCTGCAGCATCACCAGCCCGAGCGGTACGGCGGCCAGCGCCAGGACCAGCGGCACGTCCCGGCCGCGGGACGCCCGCTCCTGCGTGCGCCGCTCGGCCAGCAGCACCGCCATCGCCGCGACCAGCGCGACCTTCGCGAACTCGCTCGGCTGGATCTGGAACCCGCCGCCGAGCACGATCCACGAGTGGGCGCCGTTGATCGTCGTACCCACCAGCAGCACCGCGACCAGGCCGAGGCAGGACGCCACGTAGAGCAGCGGCGCGTACGCCCGCAGCGCGCGGTAGTCGACGACCGTGAAGACGGCGCAGAGCACCAGCCCGATGGCCAGGTTGAACAGGTGCCGCTTGACGAACGCCTGCGGGTCGTCGCCGGCGTCGAGCAGCCGCGGTCTGGTCGCCGACCACACCAGCAGCGAGCCGAGCAGCGACAGCAGCAGCGCGGAGCCGGCGATCAGCCAGTCGACCCGCCACCAGGCGCTGTCCCGTTCCCGCGGCCCGACCAGGCCCCGGTCCAGCGGCATCCGGCCGAGCGGCGCACCGTACCTGGTCACTGGTTGCCCGTCACGTGCGGCACGGCGGACGGCGGACCCGTCGGCAACGCGGCCTTCTTGCCGGTCAGGCCGTAGATGCCCTCGAAGATGGCCCGGGCGACGGGGGCTGCGGCCTGCGCGCCTAGGCCGGCCTGCTCGATCATCGCCACCACGACGTACTGGGCCGGCTTGTCGGCCGGCGCCCAGGACGCGAACCAGGAGGTGTCCTGCTTGCCGAACACCTCCGCGGTCCCGGTCTTGCCGCCGACGAGGACCTTGTCCAGCGGGAACCCGCCGAACGCCACCGACCCGGAGGCGCCGTTGGCCGGGGTGAACGCCAGCGAGGACTTGATGTAGTCGCGCACCTGCTGGCTCACCGGCACCTTGCCCCGGGACTTGGCCCTGATCTCGCGGACCACCTTGCCGTCGGGGTCGACGACCGCCCGGCCGAGCCGCGGCTGCCAGAGCGTGCCGCCGTTGACCAGCGCCGAGTACGCCACCGCGAGCTGCAGCGGGCTCACCGTCGTCTCGCCCTGCCCGATGGCCAGGTTGGCCGCGTCGCCGACCTGGAACCGCCAGCCGTCCGAGCAGTTCTCCGCGGCGAGCTCGGTCAGGAACGTGCGCCGCGCCTGGTCGGTCACCTCCGGGTAGCCGCGCCGGGCGTCCGAGCAGTACTGCGCCTTGTCCGCGTCCCAGCGGGCCTTCTTGAAAGCCCGGTCGACGATCCGGCCGGAGGTCTGCTCCCCGGCCGGCAGGTCGATGCCCGGCGGCGAGCCGAACCCGAACGCCCGGGCCATCCGCTGCAGGGTCTCGGCCGGCTTCTGGTGCGCGTCGATGCGGGCCTCGTCGGAGTACCAGTCGGTCTGGGCGAAGCCGTAGAAGATCGTGTCGCAGGACTTGGCCAGCGCTATCCGCATGTCGATGGTGCCGGCGATGCCCCGGCCCTCGAAGTTGTCCTTGGTCGTATTGCCGACCTTGAGCGAGCCGGGGCAGGTGTAGGTCCCGTCGAGCGGCGCCCGCCCGGACGTGATCTCGGCCGAGGCCGAGGACAGCTTGAACGTCGAGCCCGGCGCGAACTGGCCCTGGACCGCCCTGGACACCAGCGGCGTGCCGGCGCCCTCGTCGGTGAGCCGGGCCAGCTCGGTCCTGGAAATCCCGCCGACGAACACGGTCGGGTCGTACGTCGGCGTACTGGCCAGCGCGATCACCCGGCCGTCGCGCGGGTCCATGACCACCGCCGCCCCGGACGGCGCCGCGTAGGGCTGGCCGTTCTTGTCCCGTTCGGTCCGCCGCTTGGTGATCTCCGCGGTCAGCGCCTGCTCCGCGATCCGCTGCACGTCCCGGTCGATGCTGGAGACCAGCGTGTTGCCGCGCTGCGGCGCGGTCTCGCGCTGGGTGCCGATCAGCGTGCCACGGTTGTCGATCGTGACGTACCGGACGCCGTCGGTGCCGCGCAGGTCGGCGTCGTAGGTCTTCTCCAGGCCGGACCGGCCGATCTGGGCGTTGAGGTTGAGGTCGGTGCGGCCGGCCTTGCGGGCGGCGTCGAGCTCGTCCTGGTTGACCGGGCCGACGTAGCCGAGCGAGTGCGCGGCCAGGCTGCCGTTCGGGTACTGCCGGAGCGTCTGCGACTCGGCGCTGACCCCGGCGTAGTCCTCCTGCCGCTCCGCGATCGTGAGCACGACGGCCGGCGTGGTGTCGGTGACCACGGGCACCGGCTGGTACGGCGAGCCGTTCCAGCACGGGCGCGGCACGCCCTTCGCGCACGGGGTGATCCGCTTGGCCAGCTCGGCCGGGGCGACGCGCAGCAGCGCGCCGAGCCGCTGCAGCACGGCCTTGCCGCGGTCGGCCTGCGCCTGCAGCGCCGACCGGTTCACGCTGACCACCAGCGAGCTGCGGTTGGTGACCAGCGGCCGGCCGCGGTCGTCGACCACCGTCCCGCGGGGCGCGGCCAGGATGACCTCGCGGGTGTGCTGGCGGTTGGCCGTCTGGACCAGCTTCTCGTCGTCGAGGACCTGCAGGTAGTAGAGGCGGGCGCCGAGGGTGAGCAGCAGCGACACGACCACGACCCGGATCACCGCCAGCCGGACGCTGCTCACAGTCGCCTCGCCGGCGCGAAGCGCCTGGTCACCGCCG
Organism: uncultured Actinomycetota bacterium; assembly: GCA_963803135.1. Taxonomy (GTDB): domain Bacteria; phylum Actinomycetota; class Actinomycetes; order Mycobacteriales; family CADCTP01; genus CADCTP01. Next base: position 511,255 of record CAWDLH010000007.1, read on the forward strand.
CGACCAGGGGGACGACGAACGGCGTGAGCAGCACGTCGTAGGCAATCGTGCCGAGCACGCCGCCGGCGCCGTCGGCGACCGACTCGCCGAGCAGTCCGAGCACGCCGAGGTAGGTCAGGTAGACCGCGCCGGTGGCGACCGCGACCACCACGACCGGCACCAGCACGCCCCGCTGCACGTCGACCTCGAGCTGCCCGGCGAGGAAGCCGGCCAGCGCGAAGCACAGCGCCAGCACGCCGAGCGGGTGGTCGGAGAGCAGGTCGGTGAGCAGCCCGGCGGCGAAGCCGGCGGCCAGGCCGGCGCTGCCGCCGGCGGCCAGGCCGATCGCGACGACGAGGACGAGCACGAGGTTCGGCGGCCCGCCGGGCAGCGGCAGCCGGGCGAGCACAGCCGCCTGCAGGATCACCGCCGCGAGGATCGCGAGCGCGGCCGCGGCTCCGGGCCCGGCCCTCATGGCGTCGACCCCGGAGTGCGGGACGGCTGGGACGTGGCCGTCGGCCGCGGCGTGCCCGTCGGCCGGGGTGTGCCGGTCGGCTGCGGCGTGCCGGTCGGCCCGGGCAGCAGCCGGTCGCGGGGGTCGGCCCGCGGTGCGGCCAGCACGATCCCGACCAGGTCGAGGCGGGCGAACGAGACGTACGGCGTGACGGTCGCCTCCCGGGCCGGCGCGCCCGGGTCGCCGGAGACGCCGGTCACCTCGCCGACCGGAAGCCCGGCCACGTACGTCGATCCGCCGTACGGGCCGGTGAGGAGTCGGTCGCCGACGTTGACCCGGGTCGCCGGGTCCAGCGGCGTGTACGTGAGCGGGCCGAGGCCGTTGCCGGCGGCCACGCCGAGCGCGTTGGCGCCGGCCACCCGGACACCGACCGCGGAGGCGGGATCGACCGCGAGCACCACCGTGGACGAGCTGTCGCCGACCACCTTGACCCGGCCGACCAGCCCGTCGGCGTCGACCACGGTCTGGTCGGGCTGCACGCCGTCCCGGCGGCCGGCGTCGACGGTGACCGTCCACTCGAACCCGATCGACGGGCCGAGCCCGGTGACCGTCGCCGGCATCACCGTGAACCCGCCCTGTCCGGACAGCAGCCTGAGTTTCTGCAGCTCGTCCGACCGGGTCGCGGACAGCTCGCTCTCCCGTAGCCGCCGGCGCAGCTCGGCGTTCTCCTTCTGCAGCGTGTCGATCTTCCGGCCGGAGTCGGCGACGTCGCCGAGCCCGCCGAAGAACCGGCCGACCGGGGCGACCAGAGTGGTCACGCCGTCCTGGGCCGGGTCGACCACCGAGTGCGCGGTGCTGCGGGCTCCGCGGAACGCATCGCCCCGGTGGTCGAGCGTGATGAGTAGGACCGAGAGCAGCGAGAGCAGGATCACCGCCCGCCGCTGGCCGCGGGTGGGCGCGGTCATCGTGGCGCACCCCCGGTCAGGACCAGGACCGTTTGCGCTCGGACACCAGCACCTGCTGCAGCGCGTCGAAGTCCTCGACGCAGCGGCCGGAACCGATCGCGACCGAGTGCAGCGGGTTGTCGGCGATGAGGATCGGCATGCCGGTTTCGTGCCGCAGCCGCTCGTCCAGGCCGCGCAGGTTGGCGCCGCCGCCGGCCAGGACGATGCCGCGGTCCATGATGTCGCCGGCCAGCTCCGGCGGGCACTTGTCGAGCGTCGCCTTCACCGCGTCGACGATCGCGTTGACCGGCTCCTCGATCGCCCGCCGGATCTCCTCGCCGGCGACCACGATGGTCTTCGGCAGGCCGGTGACCAGGTCCCGGCCGCGGATCTCGGCCTGGTCCTCCTCCGGCATCGGGAACGCGGAGCCGATGGCGATCTTGATCTCCTCGGCGGTGCGCTCCCCCAGCGCCAGCGAGTATTCCTTCTTCACGTACGAGATGATCGCCTGGTCGATCTCGTCGCCGGCGATGCGGATGCTGGTGTTGGTGACGATCCCGCCGAGGGAGATCACCGCGACCTCGGTGGTGCCGCCGCCGATGTCGACGACCATGTTGCCGGTCGGTTCGCTCACCGGCAGGCCGGAGCCGATCGCCGCGGCCATCGGCTCCTCGATGATGAACACCTTGCTGGCGCCGGCCGCGTACGTCGACTCCTTCACCGCGCGCTGCTCGACGCCGGTGATCCCGGACGGCACGCACACCACGACCCGCGGCCCACGGACGAGGTAGCGCCGGCGGTGCACCTTGCGGATGAAGTAGCGCAGCATCCGCTCGGTGGTGTCGAAGTCCGCGATCACGCCGTCCTTGAGCGGGCGCACCGCGACGATGTTGGACGGCGTGCGGCCGATCATCCGCTTTGCCTCGATGCCGACCGCGAGGATCTCGCCGGTGTTGGTGTTCGTGGCCACGACCGACGGTTCGTTGAGCACGATCCCGCGGCCGCGCACGTATACCAGCGTGTTCGCGGTGCCCAGGTCGATCGCCATGTCGCGGCCGAGAAAGGACAGCGTGTTGCTCGCCATGCGGGAGTTCTCCTCGGGCGCGTGGGCGGTCGCTCGGGTCCGTCGATGCTACCCGTGGGATACGTACGACTACTTCAAGAGGAGCCTCTCGAGCCGGCGTGCCGTGACGGAAAATCCGAGCGCCGCGAGTCCCACGAAGTAGAGCGCGTGCCCGAGCAGCCCGAATCCGACGCCCGCTCCGGTGGTCAGCGGGCGCACCAGCTCGATGCCGTGGTAGAGCGGCGTGAGCTGGACGACGACCTGGATCGCCCGCGGGTAGACCGACAGCGGGAAGAACGTCGTGGAGAACAGGAACATCGGCAGCACGGCCAGCTGCACGAACTCGAAGTCCTGCCAGCTGCGCATGAACGTGGTGGCCGCCATCCCGACCGCAGCGAACGCCATCCCGATCAGGATGGTCGCCGGCAGCGCGAGCAGCGCCCACCACGACGCGATCAGCCCGAACACCGCCATCACGACGAGGAAGGCGACCGAGTAGAGCGTGCCGCGCAGCTGGGCCCAGGTGATCTCGCCGACCGCGATGTCGGCCGGGCCGAGCGGCGTGGCCAGCATCGCGTCGTACGTCTTGGCGAACTTGAGCTTGAAGAAGACGTTCATGGTCGAGTCGTAGACCGCGCCGTTCATCGCGCTGGAGGCGAGCAGCGCCGGCGCGACGAACGCGGTGTAGTCGATGGGCTGCCCGTCCGGCCCGGCGACCGTGCCGACCAGCGCGCCGATGCCGACGCCGAGCGAGAGCAGGTAGAACACCGGCTCGAAGAAGCCGGACACGATCAGCGGCCAGATCCGCCGGTAGACCACGAGGTTGCGCTCGACCAGCCGCCAGGACTTGCCACCGGCCAGCGGCAGCGGCGTCGTCCGGGCGGCCAGCGTCGGGGTCACGGTGTCGCGGGCCATCTCAGACCGCCAGCCGGCGCTGGTAGTTGCGGGCGGCGAACGCGAACCCGACCGCGATCCAGACGGACAGGTAGGCCACGTGCAGAAGGGTGCCGTCGAGGGTCGCGGTGCCGAGGGCGAGGCCGCGGGACAGCGCCACGCCGTGCCAGAGCGGGGTCAGGTAGGCGAGCTGCTCGAGCACCGGCGGCAGCTGGGTCACCGGGTAGAACACCCCGCCGAACAGGAACAGCGGCACGACGACGAACCGCAGCAGGATGGCGAAGCCGTAGTCGTTGTCGAGGACCGCCGAGTAGGCCACCACCGGGGTCGCGAAGGCCAGGCCGGTCAGCACCGCGGCCGGCAACGTGAGCAGCGCCAGCGGGCTGTCCACGGCCCCGAAGCCGACCATCACCGCGAGGAAGATCGCCGAGCCGATCAGCACCCGGGTGCCGATGTAGAGCAGGTGACCGACGAGCACGTCGAGCACGCCGAGCGGGGTCGCGAGCATCGCGTGGTAGGTCTTGATCCACTTGATCGCGCCCATCACCGGGTAGGTCGACTCGCCGACCGCGGTCTGCATCGCCGTCGCAGCGAGCAGGCCCGGGGCGAGGAAGACCAGGTAGCTGTGACCCTCGACGCCCCCTGAGGTGGAGGAGTCGACCAGCGTGCCGAGGCCGATTCCCATCGAGGCGAGGAAGAGGACCGGGAACAGGATCGTGCTGATCACCGAGCCGCGCCAGGTCCGCTTGTACTGGAACAGCCAGTATTCGAACGAGCGCAGGGCGAGCGGGGCGGCGGCGGCCATCAGTCCACCAGCGTCCGGCCGGTGAGGTGCAGGAAGACGTCCTCCAGCGTGGACCGGCGGACCAGCACGCCGACGGGGCGCAGCCCGCGCTCGTGCACCGCGGCCGCGGCGGCGTCGCCGTCGCCGGTGTAGAGCAGCAGCCGGTCGGGCAGCACCTCGATCCGGTCGGCGAGGTCGACCAGCTTGCCGGCCATCGCCTCGTGCTCGTCCGGGGCGAAGCGCACCTCGACGACCTCGCGACTGGACCAGCTCGCGATGAGCTCGGCCGGCGATCCCGCCGCGACGATGCGGGCCTTGTCCATGACGACCAGCCGATCGCAGAGCTGCTCGGCCTCGTCCATGTAGTGGGTGGTGAGCAGCAGCGTGACGCCCTGCCGCTTGAGCCGGAACAGCCGGTCCCACAGCACGTGGCGGGCCTGCGGGTCGAGGCCGGTGGTGGGCTCGTCGAGGAGCAGGACCTCCGGGTCGTTGATGAGGCTGCGGGCGATCGTGAGCCGCCGCTTCATGCCGCCGGACAGCGAGTCGACCTTGGCGTCGCGCTTGTCGGTCAGCTGGACGAACTCGAGCAGCTCGGCGGCGCGTTCGCGGATCACCGGCTTGGACAGGCCGAAGTAGCGCCCGTAGACGAGGAGGTTTTCCCGGACGGTCAGCTCGAGGTCGAGCGAGTCCTCCTGCGGGACGACGCCGAGCCGGCCCCGGATCTCGGCGCCGTCGACGGTCGGGTCGCGGTCGAGCACCCGCAGCGTGCCCTCGGTGACCGGCGACACGCAGGCAATCATCCGCATCGTGCTCGACTTGCCGGCGCCGTTGGGTCCGAGGAAGCCGAAGGCCTCGCCCCGGTGCACGTCGAGGTCGATCCCGTCGACCGCGGTGAAGCCGTCGAACCTCTTGGTGAGGCCGCGTGCGTACACCAGGCTGTCGGCGGGTGGCTCGGTCATGTCGGGGACGCTACCCAGGGCCTCCGACAACTTCTCCTGAGTTTCGCGGGAGGCGGAGCGCGCGTTCGCTCAGAGCTGCGGGAAGAACAGGGCGATCTCGCGCTTGGCCGACTCGGGCGAGTCGGAGCCGTGCACGATGTTGCTCTGCACCTCGATCGCGTGGTCGGCGCGGATGCTGCCGGTGGTTGCCTTGACCGGGTCGGTGGCGCCGGCGAGCTGCCGGAACGCCTCGATCGCCCGCGGTCCCTCGACCACCGCGGCGACGAGCGGGCCAGAGGTGATGAAGTCCACCAGCGAGGCGAAGAACGGCTTCTCGCGGTGCTCGGCGTAGTGCGTCTGAGCGGTCTCGCGGTCCAGGGTGCGCAGCTCCAGCGCGGCCAGCCGCAGGCCCTTGCGCTCGATCCGGCTGACGACGTCCCCGACCAGGCCGCGGACGACGCCGTCGGGCTTGATCAGGACGAGGGTGCGCTCGGTGTCCACGGGACTCCTTCGGTGCGGTACGGACTGCGCCAGAGCGTAAGTGGTCGCCGGCACCGTCGCTCATCCTGGGGCGACCCGCCGCCGCGCCCCGTGCTCCGGCACACCGGGCCTGGCCGGCGGCTCAGCCCGGGGTTGTGCTGGCGCCGGCGCGGACGATCTCCTGGCGGACCCAGAGCAGGTAGGCCCAGACGCCGGCGAACAGCAACCCCAGGAAGTACATCGCCGGGACCAGGACGCCCGTGGCGATGACGGGGAGTTGCAGGACGCTGGCGACGACGTGGCCCGCCCGCCGGCGCTGCAGGCCGGCGGTGGTGAACAGCGCCGCTGCGAGCAGGAGCAGCAGGGTGAGCTGGGTGCCGCTGATCCCGTCCGCACCGATCCGTGCGATCGCCAGCGGCACGAACAGCACCGTGATGCCCTCCAGGATCAGCCCCGCCGCGAGCGTCCCGCTGACCGCCCGCTCCCGCCGCCGCGCCGCGGCCCGCTCAGCCTCCCCCGCCGGCCCACCCGGGCCCCCCGCCCCACCAAGATCCGCGGCGCCGGCCCCGGCCACCGCACCAGCGCCCGCCACACCAGCGCCCGCCACACCAGCGCCCGCCACACCAGCGCCCGCCACGCCGACATCCGCCGCACCGGCATCCGCCGCACCGGCATCCGGCACGCCGCCCCCGTCGGCGGCCGCATGGCCCCCGTCGGCGACGCCCGCGCCCGCCACGCCGGCACCCGCCACGCCCGCGTCCGGCCCGCCGTCCGGCCCGCTCGGAGCGGCGTCCGCGTCCGGCGACCCGGTCCGCTCGCCGCGCGCCGGATCGACGTGGCCGTGCGCCGGATCGACGGGGCGGCTGCGGGTCGGGTCGGTCACGGGGACCTGCGGCCGGCGCCGAGCAGGGTGCGGGCTTCGCCGGCGGTGCTGACCGAGCCGGTGACGAGCACGCCGGAGCCACCGAGCTGGTCCTCACCTTCCTCGGCGAGCTGCACCGCCGCCTCGATCGCGTCGTCCAGTCGCGGCTCGACGACGACCCGCTCGGCGCCGAACACCGGCACCGCCAGCGCGGCGAGGTTGTCGGCCGGCATCCGCCGGGGCGACGAGCTCTCCGTCACGACGATCTCGTCGAGCACCGGCTCGAGCAGCTCGAGCATCCCGGTGGCGTCCTTGTCGCCGAGCACCGCGACCACGCCGACCAGCCGCCGGAACGAGAACGACTCCCCCAGCGCGGCCACGCTCGCCGCCATCCCGTGCGGGTTGTGCGCGGAGTCGACGATGACGGTCGGCGCTCCGCGCACCACCTCGAGCCGGCCGGGCGAGCTGACCCCGACCAGCGCCCCCCGCACCACCTCCATGTCGATCACCCCGGTGTCCGCACCGGCGCCGAGGAACGCCTCCACCGCGGCCAGCGCGACCGCGGTGTTCTGCGCGTGGTGCGCACCGTGCAGTGGCACGAACAGCTCGTCGTATACGCCGGCGAGGCCCTGGACGGTGAGCACCTGCCCGCCGACCGCCACTGCCCGGGACACCACGCCGAACTCGCTGCCCTCCCGGGCCACGGTCGCGCCGACCTCGGCCACCCGCCGCAGCAGCACCTCGGCCGCCTCCGGCTGCTGCGCGGCCAGCACCGCGACCGACTCGGGCTTGATGATCCCGGCCTTCTCGCCGGCGATCTGCCCCACCGTGTCGCCAAGGTATTTCATGTGGTCGAGCCCGACCGGCGTCAGCACGGCGACCCGTCCGTCGGCGACGTTGGTGGAGTCCCACGTGCCACCCATGCCGACCTCGACGACCGCCACGTCCACCGGCGCCTCGGCGAACGCCGCGAACCCCATGGCGGTGAGCACCTCGAAGTACGACAGCGGCACCGGCTGGTCCTTGTCCACCAGCTCCAGGTAAGGCCGGATGTCCTCGTACGTGTCGACGAACCGGCGGTTGCTGATCGGCTCGCCGTCCAGGCTGATCCGCTCGGTCGGCGAGACCAGGTCAGGGCTGGTGAAGCGGCCGACCCGCAGCCCGAACCCGCGCAGGATCGCGTCGATGATCCTGGCGGTCGTCGTCTTGCCGTTGGTGCCGGCGACATGGATCACCGGGTAGCTGCGCTGCGGGTCGCCGAGCAGGTCGACCAGCGCCCGGACCCGGTCCAGCGTCGGGTCCAGCCGGGACTCCGGCCACCGGTGCCGCAGCTCGGCCTGGACCCGGGCCAGGTCGGCCCGGTCCTGCTCGGCCTGATCGGTGCTCACGGCCGCGGCAGCACCCCGAGCTGCCCGGTGATCCGCTCGACGTCGGCCTCGGCCGAGGCCAACCGCGCCCGCACCTTGGCCACCACCGGCTCCGGCGCCTTGTCGATGAAGTCGGTGTTGGCCAGCTTGGCGGTCGCGGTCCGCAGCTCCTTCTCGGCGGCGGCCAGATCCTTGGTCAGCCGGGCCCGCTCGGCCGCGACGTCGATCGCGCCGGACAGGTCGAGCTCGACGGTGGCCGCCCGGACCGACAGCGACGCGGTCGACGCGAACCCGTCGGCCGGCGGCTCGAGCCGGGTCAGCGCCCGCACCAGTGACTCGTGCCCGGCGATGCCGGTCGCCGCCAGCCCACCGAGCCGCGCGGCGACCCGCTGCGAGGGCCGCAGCCCCTGCTCGGACCGGAACCGGCGAATCTCGGTGACCACGTCCTGCAACGCTCCGACCTCGGTCTCCGCGGCCGGGTCGAGCCGGGCCGGGTCCACGGCCGGCCAGCTCGCGACCACCAGCGACTCGCCGCCGGTCAGCGCCGTCCACAGCGCCTCGGTCACGAACGGGACCACCGGATGCAGCAGCCGCAGCACGGTGTCCAGCGCGTGACCGAGCACCAGCCGGGTGTGGTGCGCCGCGTCGCCGCCGGCGGCCAGCGGCACCTTGGCCAGCTCGACGTACCAGTCGCAGAAGTCGTCCCAGACGAAGTGGTAGAGCGACTCGGCCGCCTTGGCGAACTCGAAGTGCTCGTAGTCGGCGTCGACGCTCGCGGCCACCGCGGACAGCCGGGACAGCAGCCACCGGTCGACCGCGGACAACTGCTCCGCCGGCGGCAGCGGCTCGGCCGTGGTCGCGCCGTTGAGCAGGGCGAACCGGGCCGCGTTCCACAGCTTGTTGCAGAAGTTGCGGCTGCCCTGCACCCACTCCTCGCCGATCGGCACGTCGACGCCGGGATTCGCGCCGCGGGCCAGGGTGAACCGCAGCGCGTCGGACCCGTACGCGTCCATCCAGTCGAGCGGGTCGACCGCGTTGCCGAACGACTTCGACATCTTCTTGCCGTGCTTGTCGCGGACCATGCCGTGCAGCGCGACCACGTCGAACGGCTGCACGCCGTCCATCGCGTAGAGCCCGAAAAGCATCATCCGGGCGACCCAGAAGAACAGGATGTCGTAGCCGGTGACGAGCACGCTGGTCGGGTAGAAGCGGCGCAGGTCCGGGGTCTCGTCCGGCCAGCCCAGCGTGGAGAACGGCCACAGCCCGGAGGAGAACCACGTGTCCAGCACGTCGGCGTCCTGGGTCCAGCCCTCTCCGCCGGGCGGCTGCTCGTCGGGACCGACGCAGACGACCTCGCCGGCCGGCCCGTACCACACCGGGATGCGGTGGCCCCACCACAGCTGGCGCGAGATGCACCAGTCGTGCATGTCGTCGACCCAGGCGAAGTAGCGGCCCTCCATCGACGCCGGATGGATCGCCACCCGCCCGTCGCGGACCGCGTCGCCGGCGGCCTTGGCCAGCGTCTCGACCCGGACGAACCACTGCAGCGACAGCCGCGGCTCGACGGTGGTCGCGCAGCGGGAGCAGTGCCCCACGGAGTGCACGTACGGCCGCTTCTCGGCGACGATCCGGCTCTGCTCGCGCAGCGCGGCCACCACCGCCGGTCGGGCCTCGAACCGGTCGAGCCCCTGGAACGGTCCCGGCGCCGTGACCACGCCGCGCTCGTCCAGCACGGTCAGCGACGGGAGACCGTGCCGGCGCCCGATCTCGAAGTCGTTGGGGTCGTGCGCCGGGGTCACCTTCACCGCGCCGGTGCCGAACGCCGGGTCGACGTGGTCGTCGGCGACGATCGGGATCCGCCGGGCGGTGAGCGGCAGCTCGAGCTCGGTGCCGATCAGGTGCTTGTAGCGCTCGTCGTCGGGGTGCACGGCGACCGCGGTGTCGCCGAGCATGGTCTCGGCCCGGGTGGTCGCGACGACGATCGAGGCGTCACCCTCCCCGTACCGGATCGAGACCAGCTCGCCGTCGTCGTCGGTGTGCTCGACCTCGATGTCCGAGAGCGCGGTCAGGCACCGCGGGCACCAGTTGATGATCCGCTCGGCGCGGTAGATCAGGCCGTCGTCGAACATCCGCTTGAAGACCGTCTGCACCGCGCGGGACAGGCCCTCGTCCATCGTGAACCGCTCACGCGACCAGTCCACGCCGTCGCCGAGCCGGCGCATCTGACCGAGAATCTTCCCGCCGGACTCGGCCTTCCACTGCCAGACCCGCTCGACGAAGGCCTCCCGACCGAGGTCGTGCCGGGACAGGCCCTGCCTGGCCAGCTCCCGCTCCACCACGTTCTGCGTGGCGATGCCGGCATGGTCCATGCCGGGCAGCCAGAGCGCGTCGTAGCCCTGCATCCGCCGGCGCCGGATCAGCGCGTCCATCAGCGTGTGCTCGAATGCGTGGCCGAGGTGCAGCGAACCGGTCACGTTGGGCGGCGGGATCACGATGCAGAACGGGGGCTTGCCGGCGTCCTCCGGCCGGCCGGCCGCGAAGTAGCCGCGGTCGACCCACCGCTCGTAGAGCGGGCCTTCTACCTGCGCGGGAACGAACTGGCTCGGCAGGTCGGCACCGGGCTTCGGCCCGGCGGGGTCGTGGGTGGGCTCGGTCGCGGTCACGCTGGGATGGTACGGATCCGGAGCGGGGCGATGCGAACCGCTGTCCACAGGCCGGGCGGCCGTCCACAGATCCGAAGTCCGACTGGTACGCGGCCCGGCGGAGGCTCTACCGTCCGTCGTCGGTCACCCGCGTGGGTGCACCGAGGATCGAGGAGGTGGAGCTGCGGTGGAGGCGTTCGCGTGGTGCGCGCTCGCGGTGTTCACGGTCGCCGTGACCGCGCTGGTCGTGCTCCTGGCCCGGGCGCTGTTCCGCGCGATCGATCGGGTCGACCGGGTCCGCGACGAGCTGTTCTCGATGGCGAAGACGGTCGAGACGATGGCCGTCCGGATGGAGCGGATCGAGTCCGGCCTGGGCGAGGGCGACGCCCGCCTCGGCGAGCTGCGGGCCGACCTGCGCTCCACGATGCGCCGCGACATGCGCGAGATCCTCGAGACCGGCCGCCCCGGCCCGGGCGGGTGAGGGTCGCGACTACGCCGACTTCTCCCGGCGCTCCCGCTTCGGGGTCTCCCGCCGGACGATCGTCGGGTTGACGTTCTCCAGGACCGCCTCGCGGGTGATCACCACCCGGGCCACGTCGTCCCGGCTCGGCACCTCGTACATGACCGAGAGCAGGACCTCTTCCATGATCGCCCGCAAACCGCGGGCGCCGGTGCCGCGCAGGATGGCCTGGTCGGCGATCGCCTCGAGCGCGTCGTCGGTGAACTCCAGCTCCACCCCGTCGAGCTCGAACAGCTTCGCGAACTGCTTGGTCAGCGCATTGCGCGGCTCGGTCAGGATGCAGATCAGCGCCTCGCGGTCGAGGCTGCGCACGCTGGTGATCACCGGCAGCCGGCCGATGAACTCCGGGATCATCCCGAACTTGAGCAGGTCCTCCGGCATGACGTCGGCGAACACGTCGGCCGAGTCCACGTCGAACTTGCTGCGCAGCTCGGCGCCGAAGCCGATGCCCTTGCGCCCCACCCGCGCCTCGATGATCTTCTCCATCCCGGCGAACGCCCCGCCGACGATGAACAGCACGTTGGTGGTGTCGATCTGGATGAACTCCTGGTGCGGGTGCTTACGCCCACCCTGCGGCGGCACCGAGGCGGTGGTGCCTTCGAGGATCTTCAGCAGCGCCTGCTGGACGCCCTCGCCGGAGACGTCCCGGGTGATCGACGGGTTCTCCGACTTGCGGGCGATCTTGTCGACCTCGTCGATGTAGATGATCCCGGTCTCCGCGCGCTTGACGTCGTAGTCCGCGGCCTGGATCAGCTTGAGCAGGATGTTCTCGACGTCCTCCCCGACGTACCCGGCCTCGGTGAGGGCGGTCGCGTCCGCGATCGCGAACGGCACGTTGAGCATCCGCGCCAGCGTCTGGGCCAGCAGCGTCTTTCCACAGCCGGTCGGGCCGAGCAGCAGGATGTTGGACTTGGCCAGCTCGACCTGGCCGTCCGGAGAACGGGGACCCGCGTCGCCGCCGGCCTGCACGCGCTTGTAGTGGTTGTAGACCGCCACGGACAGCTGCTTCTTGGCGAAGTCCTGGCCCACCACGTACTGGTTGAGGAAGTCGAAGATCTCCGCCGGCTTGGGCAGCTCGTCGAACTTCAGCTCCGAGGACTCGGAGAGCTCCTCTTCGATGATTTCGTTGCAGAGGTCGATGCACTCGTCACAGATGTACACGCCAGGGCCGGCGATGAGCTTCTTCACCTGCTTCTGCGATTTGCCACAGAAGGAGCACTTCAGCAGATCACCGCCGTCTCCGATGCGTGCCACCCTTCGACCCTCTCCGTCTCGGACACCGGGCCGCTAGCCGGTGCGTTCGTTGACGCTACCTCCTCCGGCCATCGTTGCACCCCCCTTTCGGGCGCGCCGCGGCCGGATCCGTCACGATCACCCGGACGGCCCCCGGGCCGGACCGGCGAACCGGCCCGGCTCCGCCCAGCTCAGAGGCTCAGCCGACCTTCAGTGCGCTCAGCTTGCGGGTGGTGATGACGTCGTCGATGAACCCGTACTCCTTGGCCTGCTCGGCCGTGAGGATCGTGTCCCGCTCGATGTCGAGGCGGACCCGGTCCTCGGGCTTGCCGGTGTGCCGAGCCAGGATCTTCTCCAGCAGCGCGCGCATCCGCATCACCTCGTTGGCCTGGATCTCCAGGTCGCTGACCTGGCCCTGACCCTCCGCGGACGGCTGGTGGATGAGCACGCGGGCGTGCTCGAGCGCGGCCCGCTTGCCCGGGGTGCCCGCCGCGAGCAGGACCGCGGCGGCCGAGGCGGCCTGGCCCATGCACACGGTCGCGATGTCCGGCCGGACGAACATCATCGTGTCGTAGATCGCGGTCAGCGCGGTGAACGAGCCACCCGGCGAGTTGATGTACATCGTGATGTCGCGGTCGGGGTCGTTGGACTCGAGCGTGAGCAGCTGGGCCATCACGTCGTTGGCCGAGGCGTCGTCGATCTGCACCCCGAGGAAGATGATCCGCTCCTCGAAGAGCTTGTTGTACGGGTTGGACTCCTTGACCCCGTAGTTCGTGCGCTCCACGAAGGAAGGCAGCACGTACCGCGCGGAGGGGGCGAACTGGCTCATGGCGTCTCCTGAAATCGCTCTGTCCGTGGTTACGCCGGTGCCGTGCCCGACGGGCCCTGGATCTCCTGCACCCGCTCGATGACCTCGTCGACGAAGCCGTACTCCTTCGCCTGCGCGGCGGTGAACCACCGGTCGCGGTCGGAGTCGCGCTCGATCTGCTCGATGGTCTGGCCGGTCTGCTGGGCGATCAGCTCGGCCATTTCCCGCTTGGTCAGCTTGTACTGCTCGGCCTGGATCGCGATGTCCGACGCGGTGCCCCCGATGCCGGCGGACGGCTGGTGCATGAGGATCCGCGCGTGCGGCAGCGCGTAGCGCTTGCCGGGCATGCCGGAGGACAACAGGAACTGGCCCATCGACGCGGCCAGGCCCATCGCGAACGTCGCCACGTCGGGCTCGATGAGCTGCATCGTGTCGTAGATGGCCATGCCCGCGGTCACCGAGCCGCCGGGCGAGTTGATGTAGAGGTGGATGTCCCGCTTGGGGTCCTCCGCCGCCAGCAGCAGCAGCTGCGCGCTGATCTGGTTGGCGATCGGGTCGTCCACTGCCTGGCCGAGGAAGATGATGCGCTCCCGCAGCAGCCGGTCGTAGACGGAGTCGTTGAGGGTCATGCCCGCACCCGGCGACCGCAGGTCGGGCAGGGCGCGGATCGGCTGGACGGGTTCGATGGCGCTCACGGCTCTCCTGTCGGGTGTGCTGAACATCTGACTCGACCCTAGCTCGCGGGTGGGACGCGATCGGGGCCGCCGGGCCGGTGTTCGCTGACGGCGCAGGGGGCCGGGTCAGGGGCCGATCGGCCGAATCGAGGTGGCCGACCCGACCTCGGTCACGGCCGGGTCGGCCTGCTCCTCGGCGGCCTCGCCGGTGGCCTCGCCGGTGGCCTCGCGCCTCGTCGGGCCGCGGCAGCCGCAGGTGCTCCAGCTCGACCGGGCGCCCCGACGCGTCGGTGACGTGCGCCCGCTCCAGCACGGTGGCCAGCGCCTTCGACCGGCGCACGTCCGCGACCAGAGCGGGCAGGTTGCCGCCCTGGGTGAGCTGCTGGGCGAACTCCTGCGGCGACACGCCGTACTGCTGGGCCTGGGTGACGACGCGCTCGGTCAGCTCGGTGTCGGACACGCCGAGCTCTTCCTTGTCCGCGATCGCGTCGAGGATGAGCTGCGTCTTCACCGCGGTCTCGGCGTTGCCCCTGACCTCGGCGTCGAAGTCCTCCCTGGTCTGACTCCTCGGACGAGAGATAGGTGTCCAGGTCGAGGCCGGCATTCTCGAGCTGGTGGCCGATGTCGTGCTGGCGCCAGTCGTACTCGCCGCGCACCGCCGACTCCGGCAGCGGCACGTCGGTGTTCTCCAGCAGCGCGGCCAGCACCTTGTCGCGGGCCTGCGCCACCCTGCTCGAGCACCTTCACCCGCTGCAGACGGTCGCGCACGTCCGCGCGGAACTCCTCCAGCGTGTCGAACTCGCTCGCAGTCTGGGCGAACTCGTCGTCCAGCTCGGGCAGCTCCTTGTCCTTGACCGAGCGGACGGTCACCGCGATGTCGGCGGTCCGGCCGGCGAACTCGCCGGCGACCAGCTCGGTCGCGAACTCGCGGCTGTCCCCCGCGGAGGCGCCGACCAGCGCCTCGTCCAGGCCGTCCATCATCGAGCCGGTGCCGACCTCGTACGAGAGGCCGGTCGTGGAGCCGCCCGGCACCTCCTCGCCGTCGACGGTGGCCTTGAGGTCGATCGAGACGTAGTCGCCGTCCTGCACCGGCCGTTCGGTCGCCTTGAGCACGGCGAACCGCTCCCGCATGGCGGAGACCTGCTCCTCCACGTCGGCCTCGTCCACCACCGCGTCGTCCACGCTCACATCGATGCCGTCGTACTCGGGCAGCGTCACCTCGGGCCGCACGTCCACCTCGGCGGTGAACGCGATGCTCTCGCCGTCATCGAGCTTGGTCAGCTCGATCTCCGGCTGGCCGAGGGCGCGCAGCTCGTTCTCACGGACGGCGTCGGAGTACGCCCGCGGCAGCGCGTCCTGCACCGCCTCCTCGAGCACCGCGGCCCGCCCGACCCGCTGGTCGATGATCCGCGCCGGTGCCTTGCCCGGCCGGAAGCCGGGCACGCGGACCTGCTTGGCGATGCTCGCGTACGCCTTGTCGAGGCTTGGCTTGAGCTCGTCGAAGGGCACCTCGACGGCGAGCCGGACCCTCGTCGGGCTCAGGGTCTCGACTGTGCTCTTCAACGCGCTCGTCTCCTCGGGGGCTGCGGATGCGGGCCGGCCACCGGGGCGGTGGTCGGCGAGATGGTCGGGGTGGCGGGATTCGAACCCACGGCCCCTCGCTCCCAAAGCGAGTGCGCTACCAAGCTGCGCCACACCCCGGCGCCGTCCGCGAGTGTAGACGGGTGCGCCCCGGCCTACCGCTACGCTGGTCCCTGCTCCACGCGGGTGTAGCTCAATGGCAGAGCCCCAGCCTTCCAAGCTGGCCATGCGGGTTCGATTCCCGTCACCCGCTCTCGTCTCTCCCTGCAGGTCAGGGGACCTGTCCGTTGTCATCTGCACGTTCTCCAACACCTCCTTTCTGGTGCTCGCGTGCCACGGACGTGCCACGGGCCGGCTCAGTCCTCCGGTCGTCGAAGCTCGATCGGGAGCGCGTCGGCGATGATCCGATCGGCGCTCGGCGAGCCGTGGAGATAGATCAGCGCGGCGCGGGTCGAGTCGTGGCCCATGCGCCCCATCAGGTCCCGGATCGTGGTCCCGGGCACCTTGGCCGCGAACGCGTTGCCGGTGTGTCGGAGATCGTGGAAGTGGAGCGCGGGAGCGCCGACGGCCGCGACCGCCTCCGACCAGGCGACGAGCTTGCCGAAGTTGTTCCGGCGCAGCCGGGCGCCCTTCGGTCCGGTGAAGACGAGCGCCGCCGGCTCCTCCCCCACGTACTCCGCGAGGTGGCTGGCGGAGCAGCGGGACCAGCGCCGCCGGTAAGGCAACCACCCGACGGCCGGCCCGGGACTTGGTGGGTCCCTCGCTGACCTGGCCGACCGACCTCGACCTGCGTTCGCTCCACCCGCACGGTCGCGCGTCGCAGGTCCAGGTCGACGCGGCGTAGCGCCGCCAGCTCGCCCCATCGAAGGCTCGCGTACGTCGCCAGCATCACCAGTGCCACGAGCCGGGGCGGCATTCGCCGGGCGAGCGCCGCGACCTGGGCCGGGGTGAGCGTCGGCCGCTCCGCCGTGTGCTCCTGGTCGGCGCCCTTGATCCGGCACGGGCTCCGCCTGATGACGTCATCGTCGACCGCAGTGTGCAGCACCGCGCGAAGCAGGCGATACGCCTTGGCCGAGACGCTGACCGAGACGCCGGCCGAGAGCAGCGCCGCCCGCCAGGCACGGATGGCCGCCGGGTTGTTGTCGATCTTGGCGAGCGTGACGCCGGCGAAGTAGGGCGCGATTTGCCGGCGGAGCAGTCCCTCGTACAGCTCGATCGTGCGAGGACGGAGGCCCGGGCGTTCCTTGATCCACGTCTCGGCGTACTCGGTCACGAGCTGCTTGGCCCGGTCCGGGTCGCGCCATTCCCCCTTACCGATGTCCGTCTCGATCTCGGCCAGCCACCGCGCCGCGTCGCCCTTGCGCTCGAACGTCTCCGGCGCGGGCCGCATGACCCCGTCGGGCCCGCGGTAGCGAGCCTGCCAGTGACCGGACGGGAGCTTGCGGATCGCGCCGAAGTGCCGCGGGTTCGCCATCAGGCCGCACCTCGCCGCGCTCGACGAGATGGGGGCGGCTCGACCCGGGAGGCGAGCACGAAGGCAGCGACGTCCTCCTCGGTGATCCGGACCGGCGCACCCGGCCGGCCCATCCGGACGAAGGCGATCCGTCGCTCCGCGATCAGCCGCCGGACGAACCGCACGGACGTCCCGAGGTGCTCCGCCGTCTCCTCGACTGTCAGCAGCTTCTGACGCATCAGCACTCCTCTCAGGCGGCGGTCGTCGCGGTTGCCGAAGCGTGGGGCGGGTCGAGGCCGGCCCGGCGTTTGGCTTCGTCGAGCGCAGCCCGCCAGACCGTCCGTTGGGCGATCGCGAGCAGGAGCCGGCGGTCGAGCGAGCGCACGTCCGGGTCACCGGAGCGGACCTGTTCCCAGGCGTACCGGTTGGGATCGGCCGGCTCGGTCGAGTTGCCGAGCAAGTTGAGGACCCAGTCTCGGCGGTCCGCACGGTGGTCGCCGAGCGTCTTGCCGGACCACTTCCGGGAGACGAGCACGCGCCGGCCGGCGTAGCCGAGGTGTTCGGGCCGGTGCGCCTTGCCCCGGCAGGATCCCGGGGCGGAGCCCGTCGCGGGAGCCCTTGGGCTGGACGCCGTACCGGAGCCAGTTGGCGCACCGCTCCGAGCACGGCTCCCACCGAAGGACGTCCAGGAGCCGGGTCATGTGCGTCGCGCTGGCGGTCGGTCTCGGGCCGGTGGCAGTCGGCGATGGACTTGGTCAGGTACTTCGCGAGGTAGCCCATCGCCGGTTGGCGCCTGGCGAACCGGCGAGGACACCTTGCGCGTCGACCTGGACGCCGAAGCGGGCGACGTGCGCCGGCTCGTCGACCGCGATCGAGCGCCTCGTCCCACGTCGGCAGCGGTTCCCCGGTCTCGGGGTCGGCGTAGCCGTCCGCTCCGGGTCCCAGGTCGGCAGGACGCAGTCGTAGACGACCTGGTCGATGCGGCCACCACACCTGGTGGTACGTCGCCGCCGCGACCTGCCGCAGGTCGACCCGCGAGAGCGTCCCGCGCATCGCCGGGTGCAGGTGCGGCGCCAGCCGGCGTTGCGGCTCCACGGCGGCGAAGTACTGCACGTCCCAGCCGACGGACCGGCGCAGGTTCTGCACGAACCGATCGATCACTCGGGAGAAGTGCAGGGCGTCGCGGGCGGCCCGGAGGTAGTCGTAGGGGTCCGGGTCGACCGGCGTCCCGTCGCGAGCGGACCTGGCCGTAGGAGTCCAGCGTCGCGTGAGGAACAGCGACGGGCCGGAACCGCTCGCCGTAGACCCGGCCGACCGTCCGGGAGTCGACCCGCCGCCGAGGGAGATCGGCGGCGTCCTGCCGCCGCCGCGTCGAGCGGGAACGCCGAGGGATCGCGGCCCGCACCGATTCGGCCGCGCACGCCGGCTTCGGCCACCAGCCCGTCCACCTGGTCGTCGACCTGGTCCACGTGGTCGGTCGCGGCCGGCGTCGTCAGTGTCGACCCGGGCGTATTCCAGGTCGGCCCGGAGCGTGGCGAGGTCCTTGCTCGGCGGTCGCCGGCTCGGCGGTCTGGACCGGTTCGGCGTCGAGATGCCAGCCCTCCCGGCACTGCACCATCCGCAGCCGGCGGGCGCGCTCGGCGCAGGATGGGCACTGGCTGGCAAACGTGGCGCCGCACGGCAGGTCGATCGGCTCGGCCGCCCGGTGACCAGGTCCACCCGGCGGACCGACAGCGGCCGGATGCAGACGCCGTTCTCGACCGCGGCCGCCTGGACGACTGCCCGCGGCGAGCGGCATGCGAGCCGGGCTGCCCGCGACTGGTGCCCGGTCATCCGCAGCTCCTCTGCGGGCCAGCGAGATCGATCAGGACGTCATGAGCGCCAGTGATCAGCCGCGCCCGTCCACTGCGGATGAGGTCGTGGGCGAAGGACGAGCCCCGGTAGCTGATCGAGCCGGGCACGGCGAGCATCTGCCGGCCGGTGGAGAGGCAGAAGCGAATGGTCTCCCTGTCGATCCCCCGGCTGTCCGGCTCGACCAGCACCACCGCGGCAGCAACGGCGACCGCGAGCTGCGCATCCCGGACGATGTCCGCGTACACCGGATGATCCCGCTGCACGATCCGCTCACCGAAGCGGAGTCCGTGGCCCGGAGGCATGAGGAGTTCGCGCGATCGCCAGCCGATCACCGGCCCGGGCGGCAGGACGACGACCAGCCCGGAAGCTTCCCGCGCACCGCGCAGGACCGCCGAGGCGATGCCGGCGCGGCCGTAGCCGAGGACCGTCCATCCCACTCCGGAGAGGTCCCGCGAGAGGTCGAAGGCCACCGATACCCCGTACGGCGTGGCCCGCGGGGTTCCGGTGATGATGACGACCCGGCTCAGCAGCTCATGCAGCCGGCCTTCGCCATAGACCCACAGTCCGAGCGGTGGAGCCGTCCGGTCGGTTCGGCTGCTGGCCGGCAACGGCACGGACAGCCGCGCTGGCCATTGCTCGTCCTCCGGGGTCACGAGTTGCAGCCCGGTGGACTGAGCCTGCGCCAGCTCTTCCGCGGCCCGCATCCACACATCACCCGTGATCGCGGCCGACAGCTCGGCGGCCATGACGGGCCCGTGCTCGAGGACCAGCCGGGCCACCTCCACGTCACCCGGTTCGGCGGCTGACATCAGGCACGCCCGCGCCACTCGAGCCCCGTCGGCGTTCATGCCGCGAGCCCGTGCGGTCCCGGACGCAAGCCGCGAAGCAACGCACCGCGCTGCGCGATGGCATGGATCGTCTCGTCGTCGAGGTAGTACGCCTTGCACCGCACCGGCTGACCACCCTCCGCCAGGAGGTAGCCGACCCCGCGTGCCTCCGCGGGCACGTCGGTCGCCGACACACCAGCCGTCGCCCAACCGCGGCCAAGGATGGTGTCGGACGCGTCCGGGGTAGAACAGCGCAGCGCCCACCGGAACCCGAACAGATCCCGCAGCGACGTCGGTACCACGTCCGAGGACGGCCGCTGCGTCGCCGCGAGCACAATGATCCCGGCAGCCCGTCCTCGGGCGACCAGATCCCGCAGCCGATCCGCGAACTCGGTGCGCTGCTTGCGGTCGCCGGTGGCGGTGTAGAACGCCAGCTCGTTTACCGCGACCACGATTAGCCGCATCCCATCCCCGGCCGTGATCTTCCGCCGGCCTTCACCCAGCAGGACGCCATACCGAGCGTCCATCTCGATGCCCAGCTCACCCAGGACCTCGATCGCCCGGCCCATGTCCGGGCCGACCGTGCGGGTGGCGCACGCGACCCACGGGGCGAGCTCCACCTGGTTGCCGTCGAACAAGTACAAGTCGACGTCCGGATCCAGCGCCGCCGCCGCGACCGGCAAGGACTGCGCCACTGACTTCCCTGCACCCGGCTCGCCACCGAAGATGACGTTCCGTTCCGGCAAGCGCACCGCCACCGGCTGACCGTCCTCATCGACCGCGACCGGGACGGGCTCCCACAGCGACGCCCGCTCTGCCTCGGCCGGCGGCCAAGACGAGCGCACCGATCACCGCAAGCGGATCCCTACGGACCACCGTCACCGTCGAGCGGGCCGCATTGTCCGGATCCCGCTTCACCCGGACGTCCCGCACCTGCAAGCACACCGCGAGCGCCTCGGCTCGGTCGTCCAGGTCGACCGCCGTGAGGCCTGGACGGCACCCGTACGTCGAGCAGCTGCCCGGCCGGCACATCACGGACTCGAACCACAGTCGGCGACCGGTCGAAATCCGACACGAGCGCCAGCCGGCGCACCGCCACGAGGAACCGTCGCCTCGTCAGCCACCGGATCCCGGTCCGCTGAAGGAATCCCCGCGAGGCCGGCCACGCCAGCAGGCCCACGACGGCCGCCAGAAGCAGGAGGCGCATCGTCAGAACGCCGACCGCAAAGCACCCAAGCCGGTAGAGCACCCAGCCGACGAACAGCGTCGCCAGCTCGGCCCGCCAGCGCGAGACCCACCGGCCGACCGCCCGCGACCAACGCAGGTACGGCGACTCGACTTCCAGGCCCTCGACCCGCAGCACGTGCCGCCGGCCCATCACTGCGACCACCCCTGCCGCGCCCGTATGACCGACACCGCCCGCGCCGGCCGACTACCGGTCACCAGCCACCACAGCACCCGCCGGACCCGCACACCCGGGCCGGTCTCGACGACCTCCCACCCGGCAGACCGCAGTCGCCGGACCTCACGCCTGGATACGCTCATCACTGTCTCCTCGCTCCATGCAGGGGTTGGGGACAGACGCCCGGCCGGCTGGGCGCCAACCGATCCGGCCGGGCGTCGTCATGGGGGGTCACGCTGCTCCGCGAGCGGAGAGCGCCGGGCCGGCAGGCGACCCGGGTGTACGCGTCGTCGAGCAGGTCGATCAGCCGCGCCAGTTCAGCCGCCCGAAGGAAGACGGCGACGCCACCAGCCGATCGGTCACCGAGGTCGAGCACGACCCGCGACTCCGCCGGGTAGTTCGTCGTCCGCATGACCGTGCCGCCGTCAACATGCGCGAACAGCCGGGTGATCTGCGAGCCGTCCGCCTCGAAGTTGAGATGACAGCAGCCGTCCGATCGGAACCCGTCCACCGCGGTCACTGCGCCGCTCCTGTCTTGGCCGGTGCCGGCCGCGCCGTCACTGGCCGCATGTCGGTCGCCCGAAGGCTGTACGCGACCCGCCCGCGGCACTCGTGGTCGTCCGCCCTGCGGCTCTTGCACCGCTGGCCATCGACCCACGGCATCACCGACAGGTTCGCGAACTCGACCGGCGGAAACGGCATGCCGGGCGCCGGCGACGGCGGGATGGGCTGCACCGGTGCAGCGATCCGCACCTTCACCTCGGCCGTTCGCGCATCCGGGTCACCGTCGAGCACGGTGACGACCCACAGCCGCTCGCCGCTCTCCTTGTCCCGCTTCTGCGCGTCGGCCGCCCTCGACCGCACGAGGTCGAAGTCGTTGTCCGGCTCGACCAGGCGGAAGTACGCCCCGTGCGAGAAGACGTCCTCCATGGCGACCCGGAATCGTGTTCCCAGTCCGATACTCATTCGGGTGTTCCCTTCGTGTAATGACTTGCCGCTCCGTTAGCGGCATGGAGGGAACACTAGGAACGGACGTGGTTAAATCGGACTGACCAGTGGTACGCCTGCGACACAGCGAGGAGTTGCGGTGGCATCGCCGCGAAGCAGTGCGTCATCCCCGAGGCTGACTGCTGGTCGGCCCAGCCTCGACGACGCCTCCCGCGGCCTCATCTCCGGCGCTCTGTTCAAGGTGGCGCGCGAGTCCGCCGATCTCACCCAACAGGACCTGGCAGACGCTCTTGGCGCCGACAAGAGCACCGTCCAAGGCTGGGAGACCGGCCGCCGGCCACTCACGTCCGCGCGGACGGGAACGGCCGTCCTGCTGCGGTTCACGCTGCTCGATCTCGGCGCCGACCCGCAGCTCGTCGACTCCTTTGATACTGCGGCCCAGGCCGACTACCTGCTCGACCGGCTCCTCGACGATGACGCCGACCGCCACCCGTTCGCCTCCCGGGTGTTGCCGCAGCCGTTGTCGGATCTGCTGGCATGGCCCCTGAACCCGAGCCCGCCGCGCGTGGTGACCTCAGCCCGCCGGCCACCGCGCCGGGGACCGGTGGGCACTGGCCCCATGCTGACCGCGGACGAACGACGGCGCCTGCTAACGAATCTCCGTAGCGCCGCCGAGAGTCCGACCGCGCCGGCCGACCGCGTCTCCCAGGTACGCCGCCAGGTTGCCTATCTCGCCTCGTTCGACCGCGCCCCTGACACGGCCGCATGGCTCGCCGAGCTCCGAGCCAAGGTTGCTCGAACCGCCGCCGGCAGCCGGTTCTCCCCCGGCTGGGCCGAAGCGCGCTCCGTCGCTGTCGCCCTCGGCCGCCAAGGCAACCCCGACGCCCTGACCCGCTTTGTCCAGCTTGGCCGCACGGACGACACGTGGGAGACCGCGAACCTGAATTACTGGGCGTACTGGGCCGGCGAGACCCGCCGCATCGAACGCGACGACACCTTCATGGGCGCCGACCTCGGGCGCTGGCGGGGACTGACCCTGCTTGACCACCTCACCGCCCGCATCGGTCCGGACGCCGACGACCTGGCCCTCAACGTCCACACCGTCTGGGCCCTGATCGTCGCCCGCTGCGGGATCCTCGAAGACGACCCGGTCCTCGCCCGATCGCTCGCGGCCCGAGTCGCCGTCCTACTCGACGCCGCCGACGTTGCCCCGGGCGTGCGTTCCGAGGCCGAGTCAATCCCCTGCGCGCTTACGATGGCGGGCGTCCGCACCTGAACCAACGCTGCGCCCGGGAGCATGAGTGACCGACGAACCGGTCCAGGCCACCACAGACGACAACCAGGTCGCCGCGATCGTCGACTACTTCTTCGAGGCAGGCGCTCTCAAGCGCCTGCCGCGCACCGGCTGGCTCAACGCCGGCATCAAGCACCCCGAGAGCGTCGCCGAGCACTCCTACCGAACCGGCCTCATCGGCGCGGTCCTGGCCATGATGGAAGGTGCCGACCCCGCAAAGGTCGCCTTCATGGGCGTCGTCCACGACACCCAGGAGACCCGCGTCGGAGATATCGCCTACATCGGCCGTCGCTACGTCAAAGCCGCCGACAACCGCGACGTCACCGCAGACCAGACCGCCGATGCCCCGCCCGCAGTCCGCGAGACTCTGGCGGCCATCGTCGATGAAATCGAGTCCTACGAGACCAAGGAATCGATCATTCATCGCGACGCCGACAAGCTCGAATGCCTCTTCCAGGCTATCGAATATCGCGAGGCGGGCAATATCAACGTGCAGTCGTTTATAGACAACATGATATCCGCGCTGACGACCGCGTCCGGCAAAGACATCGCAGCGCTCGCCATCCAGAGGGGTTCTCAGACCTGGCACACCCCTGTTCGTTGAATCGTAAGCGAGGCAGCAGTGGCGACGCCCGACTGGAGCAAGGTCCTAGATCTTCAGCAGGCCTCAACCAATCTACGGCACGAATTCGTTGGAGACTGGCACAGAGATCCGTGGGACTGGCCAGAGTTGAGGTATGTTGCCTCAAAGAACCAAGATTTGGTCGCGCAGAACTGTGAGTCAGACGGTATTCGGCAAGTCTTTCCGATCGACGTACCCAAGGAGAACTGGGGCTCAAGGCCGGCCGTCGTGCTTGACATCGTCGACAGGATAACCTATCAGGCTCTAGTTGATCGATTGTCCATCGATCTCATAGCCGCACTGCCAAATGAAGTATTCGGTTGGCGCCTCCCCGCAAGATCGCCGAAGCGTGGAACGTACTCAACAAATAAGAATCAATGGGACCTCTATAGAGACCACCTGAGCACGCTGGCTGGTCTGTATCCGGTCGCGCTCAAGACGGATATCGTATCCTTCTTCGCGAGCATGTCCCTCGCTGTCGTCGAAGACGAGCTTGCAGCACGCGCGCCGGGGGGCTCAGTCGCGGACCGCTTGGCCTCCTTTCTTCAGGGCTTCTCGACAGTTCCTGAGCGATCGGGCATACCGCAACGGTCCTTGGCGTCTTCAGTAATCGCCAACACGATCCTTGGACCGATTGACGACGTCTTGGCCCACACCTCACATCCACTTCCTGGGCGTGCTCGTAAGGGGCTGAAGTATCGTAGCTTCGCACGGTGGATGGATGACATGTGGCTATTCGGCCACGATGCCGGACAGGCTAGAGCAGCACAGATCGAGCTTCAGCACGCTGCCCAGTCCCGCGGACTTGCCCTAAACTCCGCGAAAACCGAGCTACTTGAGGGCGCCGCTGTCGCTGAACAAGCTCGCGAAGTCGAGCACAGTGCCGTGGACGACGCCTTAATCTTCAGTTCTAATCAAAGGCCGTTAGAGGAGTTGATCGAGAAGATACTCGTCAGTCCCGACACCGCCAATAGAACTAGTGTCAAGTTCGCTGCAAGGCGAATGCGAGACTTCTCAGGCGTCCTGGGATCCAAGCGAAGCCCGAGCCGTTATTAGAGCGGCAATCCGCAACAGCAACAGTTCTCATGTGATTCGAGTCCTATCCTTGGCCGCCCTGTCGGCCGGTGAGTCTAGGACTGACATTCGGAAGTGGCTAAGCAAGATGCCAGAAACGAACGTCACCTTGCTAATGCTACAAGACGCCGCTTTTCGTGCCCCGCGAGTGTCGGCCGACTTTGCAGGGTAGGGCACTCAGCCCTTGGACCGCAGTGCTCTAGACCAGCCTCGACGCAAGGTGGTCTTCTCATCGATCTCTACATTGGTCAGCTGATCCATAGTGAGGCCTCTTGCACGGTCCATCTTGGCACCCTGGAGCTTTGCTGCGACAAGAGTCGCTTCCTCGAACCGAGCACCCCTACAGTCAGCACCCCGCAGCGCGGCGTCCCTTAGACTACTACCTCGCAGATCCGCGAAGGCCAAGATTGCCCCATCTAGGTTCGCCCGTGGCATATAGGAGCTTGTCAAGAGAGACCGCGTGAAATATGTGCCTTGATAGCGGCCATCAGCCATGTAGGCACCACTAAGGTCTGAATTAGCCAAATCGAGCGGCTTCCTTTCAGGGCGATTGGGCCTACGCCCAAGAACAGTGAGCGCCGCCTGGATGTCGACCTCAGGGTGCGGCAACGAGTAGTAGTTCTCCCTCGTGGCTCGAACGGCAGGAAGATCGCTATCTTCCTCGTTACGTCGAGGAGCCCTAGTTCTTATGTAGCCAGACAAGATATCGATAATCGCGTCATGGTCCCGCGGCGACTCAATGAGCAGGTGCTCCAGTGCGTAGACGGCGCCTATTCGCGCCGTCATGTCATCTGACGACAAGAGCGCAATCGCTTCTCGGAAACGATCCGTAAAGTGAGCCCGCCGCGACAAGTAATATGTCCGACCAGTAAATGCAATACCTACCAATGCTGCGGTTCCGCCAATAGCGGTCAGAAGGGTTTGCCGAACCTGAGTTATGGCGCTCGCCCGCTCCGTCGGCGAGGCAATTCCCCGTACAGTCGATCCAGCAAGAAGCCAGGATGCTGGGCCAATTACAACGGCAAGCAAGATGATACTTCCGACCAGCACAATGATAGTCAATAGCACGGCTCTCAACGAGAAGGATCCGAACCGTCCCGCGGGTCCGACCGTCGGCACACGCCCCCCAGAGTCCCTACGCAAAGTGGTCACTCCCACACCGACCGACATACTCAGACCATCGATGCAGGTCTAGACTCATTGCCGAATCCGCCTATTCATTATCAAGCGACGCCGAGCCGACGCGACACTGCGGGCGGCCTTCGGCCGTCCTCGGTCGCGCAACTCGGCGACGCCTCACCTCTACTACATCCATGGAACAGGGCGGACCTGTCCCGTCCATCGAGGTCGATCACCCAGGACGGACGCGATTTCGCCTCGGTAGTCCAGCCGCTTCAGCAATGCGAGGCAAAGCCAATAGCGAGCGTGCATGCCGGCCTCGGCCCACTCGTACGGCGAGAACCGCGAGGGCTTGTCACGCTCGGGGTGAGTAACGACATTGCGCATCTTTACTACTATGCCAAGAAGATCACGCTGTGGAGCATTTCTTGCAAGCTCCTGTTGTACGCTTACTAGATGAGCGAAATGTGTCGGCACGGAGGTGTCAACACCAGTGTCATTTATTAGCAGACGTATCTGATCTTCGGTACTCAAAGCGTTGTCCCATTGCGTCTGCGAGTAGTTCCTCTTCTCGGTTACAAAAGTGTAGTAGGAGAGGAGTTGAAGACCTGAGAGTGGAACGGAGACTGACAGTTCGACATCGACATCGACGTTTCCCGCGACGTAGTAAGCCACCGCTGGCCGAAGTGCTTCCCGGTTCGCTTCGTCTGCGGTGAAATCCAGCACCTCGGAGAGCACCTCTCCAACTTGACGATAGGCAATTGTCTCGTCCAGCCAATGGCTGCTCGACGAGTACGGATCAATCGGTGAACTTCTCCATCTCGCCCAGATCGGCTTATCGCCCCGCCAGCCGACGGGAAGAGCGCAGGTTGTGCGCCGCCCGAGGGCGAGATTCATGCCGATACGCACGCGATCTAAGACGCCGAAAGCATCGGCTGCGTTGAAAGCTCCCCCGTCGGCGCGCTGAAGACGTCCCGTATGCGTGAATCGATATCCGCCGAGCTCCGCCAATTCTTTCCAGGCGTCGTTGTCCATCTCACGGTTTCGGTCGATCGTGACCTGCCATCCATCTCCGCTGGCCCTTGTCCGACCCCTCCACGTAGCTGTTAAGTCGTTCGGGTCGCACACGCCCTCTCCGTCAATGCCTTGCCATCCATTCGGCACCATGAAGGTAACGCACTCAACTCCGCTCGGGTCACCGAGCGTCTGCTCTACTCGGTCGGTGAAGGAGTATCCCAGGTTGGCCGGATCACCGGATATTGCCTCCGGCTGGGCAGGCAGTTCGCTGTCAATCAGATCAATGTCAAGAGCTAACGGGTCCACCCAAAATGTGGCATTATTTGAGCCATTGAGGATGCGATTGAAGTCGTCGTCGATGGCGGGCCGCGATCCACTCGCCTCGACGCGCGGAGTGGGAAACCATCGGAATAGCACGGCGCCGTGGAAAGACGTAGCATCGTCGTTTCTCTTGAATGCCCCCTCGAACAACGGGATAGGAATGTTGGCGCTTTCAGACTTGTAATGATGGGTGACGGCATCTGGCAGCTGATGCTGAAAGTCATAGCTCTCACCGATCATGTTCACCGACCACTCAACCGTGCGCTCGCCTGAAGCGTTGATGGACACGCGCACAGTGTTGCCCTCAGCGCCAGTGGAGTCGCTCACGTCAGAAGACCCTCTTCCGTGGCTCAAGATCCTTGCCAGAAAGCGCCGAGCATACTTCCATAACCGGGCCCAGATCATAGAGAGGCCACCCACGACAACTGACAGCCCGTCGCCGACTTGAAACGGACCATCCCTGCCTCCTCGTTGTCCCGCGAAACCGCTCGACGGAGGCGGTCATTGTCCTCGGGCGTGGCCGGGCCGCGTCAAGGGTGCCTACGGCATCGCTACGCGACGGCGAGAGCGCCGCCCTGGACGCGACCCGGGCCACTTGAGGAGATCGGCGCCTACGGGGAGCGGTCCCGAGTGTCAGCCGGCCACGGGAGCGGTCGTGCGGTCCTCGTCGAGCAGCTTCTCCAACGGGGCACCGACGGCAGCAGCGAGGCGACGGGAGACGCACCAGGTCGGGCCCGCGGCTGCCCCCTCCGCCGTTAGGACGACGATCCGACCGCCGCCGAGCGGGTCTGCGGTCTGCTGCTGGGTCAGCCTCCGTATCAGACGCCACCTCTAAGTCGGCGCCCGACCTCGGCCGCAGGCGCGCGGTCCTCCTCGGCTGGCCACCTCACGCATTCACCTCGTCCGCCAAGTCCGCCGCGTCAATGAGAGCGCCGCCAATCCTCCGGGCCTGGTGGCTGAGCATCCGGTGCGGGATGCCTGCCGGACCGACCTCCAGGAGCACGCCGGCCGGTCCCCCGGTCACCTCAAGCGCCATGACCGTGATCGGCGGCCAGGGCATCCCGTCCGCCAGCTCCGCCGCGTCAAGATCGAGGGTGTGCTTGCCGAACACTCGGCGACCGGCCGGATCCACGATCCCCGTCTCTGCCCATGACGGCAGCTCGCCGGCCGGCACCGCCACCGCGGTCCGGAAGACCTCCTCCACCGCCTCCGCGAACTCCTCATCCACGGCCCCCGGACGGCCCACGAGCGCCCGGCGCACCCGCTCCGCTGTCAGGCGATCCACCACCCGGCTCAGGACCACCACGGCCCCGTCGTCCTGGCCGTCCTCCACCAGCAATGCGAGCGCATCCGCCCACACCGCCGCCTCCGCGATCGACAGCCGGCCCTGATCGACCAGGGCCGCCGCCGCTACCGCCCTCTGTCCCGACGTCACACGTCGGCTACTACCGTTCGCCATGGGTCTCGCCCTTTCTGCGGAAGGTGCGGGATCAAGGGGTCGGTCGGTGCTCGAACACCGGCCGGCCCCGCCTAACGTGAGAGCTGCGAGGGACGGTGGGGCGCGTGCCACACGCGTGCCAGATCGAGCGGGATCAGGGGGTCTGCGCAGGCGTGCGGCGGTCACTGGCGGACAACCGGAGGCGCAGGTCAGGCGGGGTGCTGTCAGCTTCGGAGGCGCCTTCCAAGCTGACCATGCGGGTTCGATTCCCGTCACCCGCTCTCTGTTCTCCTCCCAGGTCAGCCAGGGTGTTCTCACCTCCGGCGGCTGCTCTGCCACACCCCCTCTCAGCGTGGATGAAGGCTTCACCGGGGGTCGGCGTGCCGTCGGCCGTAGACGACAAGCGCCTCCACGCCACGGATCGTCCTCCAGCATGTGGGGGCCGGCCAGCCCCGGCGAGCCGTGGCGGTAGATCATCGCGTCGTGGCCCAGGCGTCCCGTCAGGTCTCGCATCCCCGGATCATCCGTGCTGGATGAGGTGCCGCGGGCGCCGGAGCTGTCCCCTGAGCGGAGGGCAGAACGGACCGGGAGTCGGGTTGGTGACGTCGCAGCAGACCCGAGGACGGGGCATGTCCCGCGAGCGGTGGATGGCAGCCGCGTTCGCCCTCGGGTCACTGTGCTTCTTCGTCGGCCCGTTCCCGGGCTACGGCTCCCTCGTGGGTGCGGCCGCCGTCGGGGTGACCTTCTTCGTCGGCTCGCTGCTGTTCACCACCGGTGGCGCGCTGCAGACCTGGATCGCCGCGCCCGAGCGACACGCCGGCGGCATCGGCCGGGCCGCGTGGTGGTCGGCGGTCGTCCAGCTGGCGGGCACCCTGTTCTTCAACGTGACGACGTTCAGGGCGACGCAGGTGGTCGTCTCGGACCCGCACTACGACCGGCTGGTGTGGCGCCCGGACGCGTTCGGCTCGATCTGCTTCCTGGTGTCCGGGTTCATCGCCTACCGCGCCTCCGCCCGGCGCGGCTGGCTGCCGGCCCGACGGGCGCCCGGCTGGTGGGAGCCGGCGGTCAACCTCCTCGGCTGCGTCTTCTTCGGCGTCTCCGCAATCGCGGGTTACGTCGTGGCGTCGAGTACTTCGGTCCTCGACCAGGCCGCCGCCAACGTGACCACCAGCGCCGGCGCGGCCTGCTTCCTCGCCTGCGCGGTCGGGACGCTCCGGACCGGCCACACCGAGAAGTCCCCACGCCTGCGCCGCCTGCGCGAACTACGCCGCAAGGTCGAACGGCACCCCGGCCCCTGAGCGTGGCCGTCATCCAGGCGATGCGGAGTTCGACGTCGGCCGCGGCGGCCGGGTGCAGGCCGAGCGACATGCGCCTAGGAACGGCGACAAGCGGGTACGTCCGATCCGTGCGGTGGTGGGTGCTTCTGGCGGTGGTGCTGACGGCGACCGCCTGTTCCGGCGGCGGCGAGCCGGTCGCCGGGCCGGCCAACCCGCTGGCTCCGGGTCGCCCGGTCCAGCCGCGGCCGCACGAGGCGGCCAGGTGGCTGCGCGCCGAGGCGGCGACCGTGGACCTGGTCAGCGGGGCGACGACGGTCACCGTGCGCACGGCCGACCTCGGCCGGGACCGGATCGCGGCGGTCACCCCGGACGGCGCCGCGGTCGCCCCCGCCCTCGACGGCGGCGGCGACACGGTGACCGTGCAGCTGGTGTCCACCGGCGAGCGGGGGCCGGCGGCGGTGACCGTGCTGCTCGACCGGCGGGTGCGCTGGCAGGTGCGGATGTCCGGCGGGGCCACCGATGAGCTGCTCGACCTGCGCGGCGCCCGGCTGTCCGGGGTCGACCTGGCCGCCGGCGCGACCCGGATCGAGCTGCGGCTGCCGGCCCCGGACCGCGCGATCCCGATCAGGATGGCCGGCGGGGCGAGCGAGCTGACCGTGCACGTGCCGGCCGGCGTCGCGACCGGCGTGCGGGTGGGTGGCGGGGCGGCCAGCGCCGAGCTGGACGGGGTCCGGCGCACCGGGCTGGCGGGCGGCACCGTGCTGCGCACCGCCACCGACCCGGACCGGTACGACCTCGACGCCATCGCGGGCGTATCCGCGCTGGTCGTCGACCGCGGCTAGTACGAGCGCCAGAGCAGGACGATCGCGCGGTCGTCGCCGCGGTCGGTCGGCACCTCGCGGACCAGGGACGCAGCCCCGCCCCGGTAGTCCCCGCGCGGCACCAGCCGCTCCGCGGCGCCGAGCAGCCGGTCGACGCCGACCTCGATGTCGTGGTGCCGGTCCTCGACCACGCCGTCGGAGTAGAGCAGCACGGCGTCGCCGCGGCGTAGCACCCCGGTGTCCGGCTCGTGCCCGACGTGCGGCACCACCCCGAGCAGCGGGCCGCGTCGCAGCAGCAGCCGCCAGGTCCCGCTGCCGGCGTCCAGGTGGGCCACCGGCGGGTGCCCGGCACTCTCCACCCGGTACGCCCCGGTGGTCAGGTCCACCCGCAGGTACGCGGCGGTCGCGAAGCCCTCCGCCCACCGCTGCTGCAGCAGGTAGCGGTTGGCCTCGGCGAGGAAGTCTCCCGGCGGCACCGCACCCAGCAGGCCGCCGAGTGCGCCGGACAGCAGCAGCGCCCGGGTACCCGCGTCGACGCCCTTGCCGGACACGTCCACCAGCGCAAGGTCGAGCAGGTCGTGCCGCCCGTCCGGGGTGTCGACGGCGTGCACCCGGACGACGACGAAATCGCCGGCCAGCCCGTCGTCGCCGGCCGGGCGCAGCTCGACCTCGATCCCCCACTCCGGCGGCAGCGGCGGCACCTCGCCCTGCACCCGCAGCCGCTCCCGCAGGTCGAGCACGATCTGGTCCGGCCGGGCCCGGCGCACGCCGACCCGCTCCCGCCGCCGGGTCTGCTCGTACGAGACGAGGACGACGACGACGAAGACGAACACCGAGCCGGCGCTGAGCACCCACACCCCGCGGGCCGCGGCGACCAGCCCGCCCAGCAGGAGGCAGGCGAGCACGAGCAGCCGGAACTCGCGCAGCGGCAGGCTGAGCCCGCCGAGCAGCACCGGCACCGCGAGCACGGTCCCGGGCAGCATCACGTCCGGCGCGGCGAGGGCGCCGAGCGAGAGCACGCCGGCCATGGCGACGAGGGCCGCCGCGGCGCCGACGTCGCCGAGCAGCCGGCGCAGCCGGCGCACGCTGCCGGCGAGAGATCCCCACAGATGCCACACCATGACCGCGCGCACAGTAGCGAGCGGATATGACCTGGCCGTACGCACAGGGCCGACTTCACCGGAACTCCGTCGCGTTCTGTCAGACGCCCGGAGTAGGAAGGCCGCATGACCGATCTCGAGCTGCGGCCGATCGACCAGGCCGAGTTCCCGGACTTCTACCGGGTGCTCGCCGAGGTGTTCCTCGAGGACCCGGTGGACCAGGACCGGGAGCTGCTGGGCACGGTGTTCGAGCCGGAGCGCAGCCTGGCCGCGTTCGACGACGGGCAGATCGTCGCGACCGCCGGGATCTACACCCGGGACATGACCGTGCCGGGCGGGCCGCGGCCGGTCGCCGGCGTCACCGTGGTCTCGGTGCTGCCCACCCACCGGCGGCGCGGTCTGCTGACCGCGATGATGCGCCGCCAGCTGACCGGGCTGTACGAGGAGCAGCGCGAGCCGGTTGCCGCGCTGTGGGCCTCCGAGGGCGGGATCTACGGCCGGTTCGGCTACGGGGTCGCGGCCCGGCAGCTCGCCTGGACCGGGCCCAAGGACTCGCTGCGGGTCCGGCCGGGCGTTCCGCTGGGCGCCGGCCGGGTCCTGCTCGCCGCGCCCGAGCAGGCCCGGCCGCACGAGGAGGCGGTCTACGAGGCGCTCCGGCCGACCTCGGTCGGCTTCCTGTCCCGGCCGGCCGCGTGGGGCGACCGGATCGCGGCCGACCCGGAGCACACCCGGCGCGGCGGCAGCGCCAAGCGGCACGCGCTGCACACCGAGCAGGACGGGTCGGTCACCGGGTTCGCGGTCTACCGGACGCGGCCGGCCGGCGGGCCGGGCCGCAACGAGAGCACGATCGAGGTCGGTGACGTCCTCGCGACGACCCCGGCGGCGTACGCGTCGCTCTGGTCCTACCTCGCCGGCATCGACCTGGTGCCGATGCTGTCCCGCTACCGGTCGCCGCTCGACGACCCGCTGCAGTACATCCTGGCCAACGTCCGCGTGCTGGAGATGTCGCTGTACGACTCGCTCTGGGTGCGGCTGGCCGACGTAGGACCGGCGCTGGCCGGGCGGGCCTATTCGACGCCGGTGGACGTGGTGCTCGACGTGGTGGACGAGTTCTGCCCGTGGAACGCGGGGCGCTGGCGGCTGTCGGCGGACGGGTCCGGCGCGGTCTGCGAGCGGACCCAGGATCCGGCCGACCTGGCGCTGTCCTCGACCGAGCTCGGCGCGGTCTACCTCGGCGGGCCGACGCTGGTCGCGCTGGCCGCGGCCGGCCTGGTCACCGAGCTGCGGCCGGGTGCGCTGGCGGCGGCGAGCCGGGCGTTCGCCGGCGACCGGATGCCGTGGTGCCCGGAGGTGTTCTGAGCCGGCTGTGCGATGGTGACGGGGTGGAGGAAAAGGGCTCGCCGCGACACCGGCGCCGGGAGCGGCGCCGGGAGCGCGCGACTCCGGGCGCCGAGGCCGCGGCTCCGCCGGTGCACGCGGCCGAGCTGACGCCGACCACCGACCAGGGCACCGCGGGGGCGGCGCCGGCGACCGACCTGGGCACCGCGGGGGCGGCGCCGGCGACCGCACTCGGCACCGCCGGGCCGGCCACCGACCTGGGCACCCCGCGGGCGACGCCGGTCACCGACCAGGGCACCACAGGGCCGGCGCCGGCGACCGACCTGGGCACCGCCGGGCCGGCCGCCGACCTGGGCACCGCGCGGGCGACGCCGGCCACCGACCAGGGCACCGCGGGGCCGGCGCCGGTCAGGCGCAAGCCGCGGACGCGGCGCACCGACGCCGAGCGGAGCCTGCGCGGGATCGTCGGCGCCGGCTCGTCCCAGGTCGGCGTCGTCGGCGCGATGCGGGCCCGGGACGCGGCCCGGCCGACCGCGGAGGATCTGGCCGCGGCCGAGCGCGACCTGGTCATCGCCCGCCGCCACTACGTCCCGCCGGGCGCCCTCCCCGGCGCGCGGTAGGGCGGCTACTCGAGGCCGAGGGCGGTCCGCGGCGGACGGCCGGTCGAGACCTCCTGGTCGGCGAGCATCCTGATGCGGCGCAGGTGGCGCTCCCCGTTGCTGAACGGGGTGGCCAGGAACGTGTCGACCAGCGTCGCCGCCTGGTCCATGGTGTGCATCCGCGCTCCGACGGCGACGACCTGCGCGTCGTTGTGCTTCCGGGCCAGCGTCGCGGTCTCCTCCGACCAGGCCAGCGCCGCCCGGACCCCCGGCACCTTGTTGGCCGCGATCTGCTCGCCGTTGCCCGACCCGCCGATCACCACCCCGAGACTGCCCGGATCGGCCAGGACCCGCTCGGCCGTACGGAAGCAGTAGGGCGGGTAGTCGTCGTCCGCGTGGTACGCCTCGGGCCCGCAGTCGACCACCTCGTGGCCGGCCTTGGCGAGGTGCTCGAGCAGGTAGTTCTTCAGCTCGAAGCCGGCATGGTCGGAGCCCAGGTAGACGCGCATGAAACCCAGTTTCCCAGCCCGGCAAGATGGACGTCATGCCATTGGTCGAGGTCACCCTGGTCGAGGGTCGCACGCCCGAACAGCTGCGTACGCTGATCAGCCGGCTCACCGCCGCGGTCGTGGACTCCGTCGGAGCGCCGAAGGACAACGTCCGGGTCGTGCTGAGAGAGGTCCCCGCGACCCACTGGGCCGCGGGCGACGTGACGATCGCGGAGCGCCGGGGATGACCGACACCTGGGCCGAGGTCGCGGACCGGGTGTACGTCCGGCGGCACGAAAGCATGGACCTCAACGTCAGCCTCATCGTCGGCGACGGCGCCTGCCTGGTCGTGGACACCCGGGCCAGCCTGAAGGAGGGCCGGGACCTCACCGAGGCGATCAGGACCGTCACCCCGCACCCGTGGGCCGTCGTGAACACCCACTTCCACTTCGACCACACGTTCGGCAACGCGGTCTTCCGGCCGGCCGAGATCTGGGGTCACCGCCGCTGCGCCGAGCAGCTGATCGCGGACGGCGAGCGGATGCGCGGCGGGATCGCCGGCCGCTACCGGGAGCACGGGCTGGACGAGATGGCCGCCGACATCGAGGCGAGCCCGATCGACCCACCCGACCAGCTCGTCGACGACCTGGCCACGCTCAGCGTCGGCGGCCGGCCGGTGCGGCTGAGTCACCTCGGCCGCGGGCACACCGACAACGACCTGGTGCTCACGCTGCCGGACGCGGACGGCCTGGTCATCGCCGGCGACCTGGTCGAGGAGGGCGCGCCGCCGCAGTTCGGCAGCGCGTACCCGCTGGACTGGCCGCGGACCCTCGACGCGGTCGCCGAGCTGGTCACCGGGCGGCTGGTGCCCGGGCACGGCGCGGTCGTGGACCGGGACTTCGTCCTGGCCCAGCGGGCCGAGCACGGCGAGCTCGTCACCGCCGCCCGCGACGGGCACGCGAACGGCCGCCCGGCCGCGGACGTGGCGAAGCAGCTGCCGTACTTCGGGGACTGCGCGCTGGCGGGGGTCGAGCGCGCCTACCTACAACTGCAGTGACTTGACCTCGAGAAACTCCTCCAGGCCGTACCGGCCGAGCTCCCGGCCGGTGCCCGACTGCTTGTAGCCGCCGAACGGCGCGACCGGGTTGAACGCGCCCCCGTTGACCATCACCTGGCCGGTGCGCATCCGCCGGGCGAACGCCACCGCCCGGTCCCGGTCGTGCGCGAACACCGCGCCGGACAGCCCGTACGGCGTGCCGTTGGCGATCTCGACCGCCTCCTGCTCCGACCGGTACGGGATGATCGACAGCACCGGCCCGAAGATCTCCTCCTGGGCGATCGTCGACCCCGGCCGGACCGCGGCGAACACCGTCGGCCGCACGAAGAAGCCGCGGTCCAGCGGGGCGGACGGCCCACCGGTGGCCAGCGTGGCGCCCTCGGCGATCCCCGTTTCGATGTAGCCGCGGACCCGGTCCCGCTGCGCCGCGCTGACCATCGGCCCGAGCCGGGTCGCGCCGTCCAGCGGGTCGCCCACCGTGTACTTCTCGGCCGAGTCGATCGCCAGCTCGACCGCGGCCGAGTGCAGCGACTCCGGCACCAGCATCCGGGTCCAGGCCGTGCAGGTCTGGCCGCCGTTGATGTAGCAGTTGGCCACGCCGACCTTGACCGCCCGGGCCAGGTCGCCGCCGTCGAGGATGTCGTCGAGGATCACGTTGGCCGACTTGCCGCCGAGCTCGAGCGCGACCTTCTTCACCGTGCCGGCGGCGACCTCCTGCACCCGCCGGCCGGCCCGCACCGACCCGGTGAACGAGACCATGTCCACGTCCGGGTGGGCGGCGATCGCCTCGCCGACGACCGGGCCGGTGCCGGGCACGACGTTGAGCACGCCGGGCGGCAGCCCCACCTCCGACGCGACCGCGGCCAGCACGTACGCCGACAGCGGGGCCACCTCGGTCGGCTTGAGCACGACCGTGCAGCCGGCGGCCAGCGCCGCGGCCACCTTGGCCACGACCTGGTGCAGCGGGTAGTTCCACGGCGTGATCGCTCCGACCACGCCGACCGGCTCGCGCAGCACGAGCGAGTTGCCGATCTGCTCCTGGAACGAGAACTCACCGAGCAGCGACTCGTAGGAACGCAGCACCGCGATCGGCAGCCCGGCCTGGGTGGACGTCGCGAACTTCAGCGGCGAGCCGACCTCACGGGCGATCAGCCCGGCCAGCTCCGGCACCCGCGCCTCCAGCCCGTCGGCGAGCGCGCCGAGCAGCGCGGCCCGTTCGGCCGCCGGGGTCGCGGACCAGCCGCCGAACGCCTCCCGGGCCGCGGCCACCGCGCGGTCGACATCGGCCGGAGTGCCGGCCGGCACGGTCGCCAGCGGCTGTTCGGTAGTCGGGTTGACCACAGTCAGCATGTCCGGACCGGAGGGCGCCACCCAGGCACCACCGACGAACAGCGCGTCCAGGTGCCCCGGCAGGGTGCGGGCGTCGGTCGAGGTCATGGAACCCACCGTACGGGCCGCCCTTGACACTGTCCGGCCCACTGTGCCATCTTCCCACCACTGGTCTGGACCAGTACGGACCAGTCCCACGGCGTCGTACCAGGTCGCACCAGGAGGATCGCGGGATGCATCGGAAATTGCGCGCGGCGGTCGTCGTCGGCGCCACGGTGGCGCTGTTCGCCGCGGCGTGCGGCAGCGGCGACTCGTCCGAGTCGGCGTCGGGCAACACCGGCGACACGCAGGCGAAGGACATCACGGTCTGGCTGATGAACGGGTCCGCTCCGGACGCCGTCATCCAGCGGGTCAACGCCCAGTTCAACCAGGCGCACCCCAACACCAAGGTCACCATTCAGATCCAGCAGTGGGACGGCATCCAGGAGAAGACCACCACCGCTCTCGCCTCCAACACCCCGCCGGACGTGCTCGAGATCGGCAGCACGCTGGTCTCGAAGTTCGCCGACTCGGGCGGCCTGGAGGACCTCAGCGGAAAGAAGGCCGACCTCGGCGGGGACTCCTGGCTGCAGGGCCTGACCGACGCCGGCACGCTGGACGGCAAGCTGTACGGCATTCCGTACTACGCCGGCGACCGCGCGGTGCTCTACCGCAAGGACATGTTCGCCAAGGCCGGCATCACCACGCTGCCCACCGACCGGGCCGGCTTCGTGGCGGCGATGGCCAAGCTGCAGGCCAAGTACGGCAGCGACAAGCAGTTCTCCGCGCTCTACTTCCCGGGGCAGTACTGGTACGCGGCGCTGCCGTTCATCTGGGACGAGGGCGGCGAGGTCGCGGTCCAGGACAACGGCCAGTGGAAGGGCGCGCTGGACAGCGCGCAGTCGCAGGCCGGCCTGTCGGCGCTCAAGGACATCGTGACCAAGTACTCGAAGGCCCCGGTCAACGGCAACGAGAACGACAACGACCCGGCCGTCCCGCTCGGTGAGGGCAAGGCCGGCATGATCATCGACGCCGGTTGGAAGGTCGGCACGGTGGAGAAGGCGCACTCCAACCTCAAGGGCCAGATCGGGGTCTTCGCGGTGCCGAGCAAGAACCCGGGCCAGACCGCGCCGGTGTTCCTGGGCGGGTCGAACCTGGCGGTCTCCGCGGGCAGCGACGCGCCCGAGCTGGCGTACGAGTGGATCAAGATCCTGGCCGGCACCAAGGCGCAGACCGACCTCGCCACCACCGGCGGGGTGATCCCGAACTCGACCGCGCTGCTCACCCTGCACGCCAAGGACCCGGTGCTGTCGGTGTTCGACACGGCGGCGAAGAACAGCCGGTCGACGCCGTCGACGCCGAAGTGGGCGAACGTGGAGAGCGGCACGGTCCTGCAGGACATGCTGGTCTCGATCTTCAGCGGCAAGAAGAGCGTGGCCGACGCCACCAGTGACGCCACCGAGGCGATCACCAAGACGCTGAACTCGTAGCCTGTCGGCCGCCCGGCTCTCCGCCGGGGTCGGGCGGCCGACTGTCCATCCCCGGGTGGCCCCGGGCCGGGACACACCCGACCCGGGGCCGACCCGTGAACGTGTTCGGCGGGCGGCCCGGCCGGCCCCGGACCCACGAGGAGGACGCGTGACCGCTGATCCCGGGAAGGGACCGACCCGCGCCGGCGGCCGCCGGCCGGACGCCGCCGTCGCGGTGACTCCCCGGCCGCACGACACTCCGCCGGTCTCCGAGACCGGTCCACCGGAGGCCGCCGCGACGGTCGCGACTCCGGCCGGTGCCGGGCCGGTTCCGCCGGTGGCGGCCGGTCCGCCGATGGCGGGAGGTCCGCGGGTGGCGGCCGGTCCGCGGGTGGCGGCCGGTCCGCGGGTGGCGGCCGGTCCGCGGGTGGCGGCCGGTCCGCGGGTGGCGGGAGGTCCGCGGGTGGCGGCCGGTCCGCGGGTGGCGGGCGGCGCGCCGGTGCGGCGGCGGCGGAGGCGGCGGGCCGGCGGGGCGCTTCCGTACGGGCTGCTGGTGCCGAGCGCGGTGCTCGTGCTCGGCCTGCTCGGCTACCCGCTCTACGTGCTCGTCCGGACCTCGTTCCAGCAGCTCGACCTGCGCCAGCTGATCCGCCGGCAGACCGTCTGGACCGGACTCGACAACTACCGGACCATCCTGACCGACGGCGAGTTCTGGGCGGTCACGGTCCGGACGCTGGTGTTCGCGGCGGTCTGCGTCGCCCTCACGATCGGGCTCGGCACGCTCGTCGCGCTGCTCATGCGCCGGGTCGGCCGCGGGATGCGGCTGCTGATCTCCGCCGGCCTGCTGCTGGCCTGGGCCACTCCCCCGGTCAGCGCGGCGACGGTGTTCAAGTGGCTGTTCGACCAGCAGTACGGCGTGGTCGACTGGCTGATCGCGACGCTGACCCCGCTGGACTGGTCGCAGCACGCCTGGTTCGACTCGCAGCTGTCCGCGTTCAGCGTGATCGTGCTCTGCGTGGTCTGGCAGGCGATCCCGTTCGTCGCGCTGACCCTCTACGCCGGGCTGACCACGGTGCCGGACGAGATCCTGGAGGCGGCCCGGATCGACGGCGCCGGCGCGTGGCGGTCGTTCTGGTCGGTGACCGGGCCGATGCTCAAGCCGCTGTACCTGATCCTCACCTCGCTGTCGGTGATCTGGGACCTCAAGGTCTTCACCCAGGTGTACGTGATCACCCGCGGCGGTCCGGGCCGCAAGACGCTGCTGATCAACCTCTACACGTACCTCGAGGGCTTCGGGGCCAGCCGGTTCGGGGTTGCCTCGGCCGCGGCGGTGATCATGGTGCTGATCACGCTGCTGGCCACGATCTGGTACGTACGTTCGATGATCCGCGTCGGCGAGGAGGAGCTGTGACCAGTAGGGCTCTGCGGTCCCGGCGCGGGACGGTCGCGGCCAACGTCACCGGGCTGGTCGTGTTCGTGCTGTTCGCATTCCCCGTCTACTGGATGGTCTCGACGGCGTTCAAGCCGGCCGGCGACATCCGGACGTTCGACGTCTCGCTCATCCCGCACTCGGTGACGCTGGAGAACTTCCGGACCGCCGTGCACGCGGCCGGGTTCTGGACCTTCCTGCGCAACAGCCTGGTGGTCTCGCTGTCGGTCACCGTGCTCGCGGTGCTCGTCGCGCTGCTGGCCGCGACCGCGGTGGCCCGGTTCCGGTTCCGCGGGCGGCGGGCGTACCTGCTGGTGATCCTCATCGTGCAGATGGTGCCGCTGGAGGCGCTGGTCATCCCGATGTACCTGACCCTGCGCGACGCCGACCTGCTCAACCTCATACCGGTGCTGATCGCCACGTACATGGCCTTCGTGCTGCCGTTCACGGTCTGGACGCTGCGCGGGTTCATCGCGGCGCTGCCGGTCGAGCTCGAGGAGGCGGCGATGATCGACGGCGCGACCCGGTGGGGCGCGTTCTGGCGGGTGACGTTCCCGCTGATGGCGCCGGGGCTGGTGGCCACGTCGGTGTTCGCCTTCATCCAGGCCTGGAACGAGTTCGTGATCGCGCTGACGCTCATGGAGCAGGGCAACCAGACGCTGCCGGTCTGGCTGGGCACCTTCAAGACGCCGCAGGGCGTCGACTGGGGCGGGCTGATGGCCGGCTCGACGCTGGTCGCGATTCCGGTCGTGGTGTTCGCGGTCGTGCTGCAGGGCCGGATCGCGACCGGGGCAGCGGCCGGCGCGGTCAAGGGATGAGCGAGCGGGCATGAGCGTCGAGGCGCTCGCCGACGCGGTCCTGCTGCCCGGCTTCGGCGGCACGGCGCCGCCGGACTGGGTGCGCCGGCGGGTCGCGGCCGGGCTCGGCGGGGTGGTGCTGTTCGCCCGCAACTGCGGGTCCGCCGGGCAGGTCGCCGCGCTCACCGCGGCGCTGCGGGCGGAGCGGGCCGACGTGCTGGTCGCCACCGACGAGGAAGGCGGCGACGTCACCCGGCTGTTCGCCGCGACCGGCTCCCCCGTGCCCGGGCCGTACGCGCTCGGCGTGGTCGACGACCCCGGCCTGACCGAGCGGGTGTCGCTGGCGCTGGCCCAGCGGGTCGCCGCCGTCGGGATCGACTGGACCCTCGCGCCGGTCGCGGACGTGAACAGCGCCCCGGACAACCCGGTGATCGGCGTCCGGTCCTTCGGGGCCGCGCCGGAGCTGGTGGCCCGGCACGTCGCGGCGGCGGTGACCGGCATCCAGCAGGCCGGCGTCGCGGCCTGCGCCAAGCACTTCCCCGGGCACGGGGACACGACCGTCGACTCGCACGTCGGCCTGCCGACGGCCGGACCGGACCTGGCCGGGGCGCTGGAGCCGTTCCGCGCCGCGGTGGCGGCCGGCGTGCTGACCGTGATGACCGGGCACCTGCTCGTGTCCGGGTACGGCGACCTGCCGGCGACGCTCAACCCGGCGCTGGTCGACGGCCTGCTCCGCCGGGAGCTCGGCTTCGACGGGGTGGTGGTGTCCGACGCGCTGGAGATGGGCGCCATCGCCGGCACGGTCGG
Organism: uncultured Actinomycetota bacterium; assembly: GCA_963803135.1. Lineage (GTDB taxonomy): Bacteria > Actinomycetota > Actinomycetes > Mycobacteriales > CADCTP01 > CADCTP01. The sequence continues at coordinate 552,397 of CAWDLH010000007.1, forward strand.
GGTCGGTGAGGGTGCGGTGCTGGCGCAACTGGCCGGGGTCGACGCGCTCTGCCTCGGCGGCGACGCGGCCGGCGAGCCGATCGCCGACGCGGCCAGGAACGCGCTGGTCGCGGCTGTCCGAAGTGGACGGTTGCCGGCGGAGCGGCTCGCCGCGGCCGCGGGCCGGGTCCGTGCGCTGGGCAGGCGGCCGCGGACCGTGCCGGCGGTCGCCACGCAGCTGGAGAAGGCGGGTCTGGCGGTCGCGCGGCGGGCGCTGCACTGCGCCGGGCGGGTGCGGCTGGCCGCCGGGCCGCCGGTCGTCGTGCGGCTCGACCCGGCACCGACGATCGCGGTCGGACGCACCGCATGGGGGCTGGACGGGCTGCTGCCCGGCGCGACCGAGCTGGTCGTCGGTCCGGACGACGCGCTGCCGGCGGTACCGGCCGGCCGGGGGCTGGTGGTGGTCGCCCGGGACGCGGCCCGGGTCGGCTGGGTCGGCCGCGCGGTCGCCGGGCTGCTCGCCGCGCGGCCGGACGCGGTGGTCGTGGAGATGGGCCTGCCCGGGCCGGTTCCACCGGCGGTCGGGTGGATCGCCACCGGCGGGGCCTCGGCCGCCTCGGCCCGCGCCGCCGCCGAGGTTCTGCTCGGGACCGGGCCGTGAGCCGTCCGCCGACCGGCGCCGAGCAGCGTCCGGGAGGATGCTCCGTCCCGGGCGCACGCAGTCCGGGGAGCGGGCGGTGATCGCGGTCGGCCCGGGCCCCGGGCGCCGGGCGGTGGTGCGGGATGGTGCTCCGTCCCGGGCCGTACCACCGTGTGTAGTAATTACTACAGGCGGTGGTACGTGGCGCAGCGCATACAGTCCGGGGGGCGAGCGGTGATCGCGGTCGGCCCGGGCGCCGGCCGGACCGGGCGCCGGGCGGTGCGGGGATGGTGCGCCGTCCCGACCGGTACGACACGCGGTGGTGGGTGGCGCGGCGCATGCGGTCCGCGCGGGGGCGAGCGGTGATCGCGGTCGGCGCGGGCGCCGGCCGGACCGGGCGCCGGGGGGCGGTGGTGCGCCATGGTGCTCCGTCCCGGGCCGTACGCGGCGCGCCCGGTCCGGGCGGAGGCGACCGGTGATCGCGGTCGGCGTGGACGCCGGCGGGACCGGGAGCCGGGCGGTGGTGGTCCGCGACGGTGCCGTGGTCGAGCGGCACGACCTCGGGCCGATCAACGTGCTGCTGCACGCCGACGCGGTCGACCGGCTGGCCGCCGCGGTCACCGACGCCGGCGCCGCGGCGGCCGGGTTCGGGCTGGCGGGGCTGCGGTCCGCGGAGCACGCGCGCGAGCTCACCGCCGAGCTGGCCCGGCGCACCGGCGCCCGGGTGGCGGTCGGCGACGACACCGACGCCGCGCTGGCCGGGGCGTTCGCCGGCGGACCCGGGGTCGTGGTGATCGCCGGCACCGGCTCGGGCGCGGCCGGGCGGGACGCCGCCGGCCGGACCGCACGGGTCGGCGGGCACGGGTTCCTGCTCGGCGACGAGGGCGGCGGCTACTGGATCGGCCGGGAGGCGGTGCGAGCGGCGCTGCGGGGCGCCGACGGGACCGGGCCGCCGACCGCGCTGACCGAGCTCGTCCGCCGGGCGTTCGACTCGCTGACCGGCGCCGAGACGCTGGTGCACCAGCGGCCGACCGACCGGCAGCTGCTGTCCCGGTTGGTGCCCCTGGTCGCCGCCGCGGCGACCGGCACGCCGCTCGGCCCGGGAGCGCCGGCACCCGGCGGGGACACGGTGGCGAGCCGGATCCTGGCGGAGGCGGCGGTGTACCTGGCCGAGCTGGCCGGGGCGGTCCGGGCCCGGCTCGGCGCCGATCTGCCGGTCGCCGGCGTCGGCGGGATCTTCCGCTGCGCGCCGGTGCGGGACGCGTTCCGGGCCGCGACCGGTGCGGTAGACCCGGTCGAGCCGCCCGAGCTCGGCGCGCTGCGACTGCTCGACCGGGCCTGAGCGTTACGCGGGGACGGTGTCGAACTGCGGCCCCTCGGTGCGGGTCCGCTTGAGCTCGTAGACGTACGGGTTGGTGGCGAGCGCGACGGCGCCGTCGAAGACCTTCACCGCCTCGTCGCCGGTCGGCACCCGGGAGATCACCGGGCCGAAGAACGCTGTCCCCTCGACGTGCAGGACCGGCGTGCCCACCTCGTACCCGACCGGGTCCATGCCGGCGTGGTGCGAGGCCTTGAGCGCCTCGTCGTACTCGGAGGAGTCGGCGGCGTCGGCCAGCTCGGCCGGCAGCCCGGCCTCCTCCAGCGCGGCGACCAGCGTGTCCCGCCCGTACCCGGCCTTGTCCTGGTGGATCCGCGTCCCGAGCGCGGTGTAGAGGGTGCGCAGGACCTCGTTGCCGAACTTCTGCTCCGCCGCGATCGCGACCCGCACCGGGCCCCAGCCCTTGGCGATCAACTCCCGGTAGCTGTCCGGGAGGTCCTCCTTGTCGGCGTTGAGTACCGACAGCGACATCACGTGGAACTTCAGGTCCAGCGGGCGCTGCTTCTCGACCTCGAGGATCCACCGGGACGTCAGCCACGCCCAGGGGCAAATCGGGTCGAACCAGAAGTCCACCGTGGTCCGCTCGCTCATCCAACTCCTCCTACCGAAACAGGACGTCCCCACGACGGCAGCACCGGTCCGAGCGGTCGCATTCCCGTCGGCCGGTGCGACCGACATGACAAACTGCGGAAATGGGTGTCCCCAACCTGACCAGGGTCGACGCACAGGCCCGTGCGGCGTTGCTGACCGTCTCCGGGTACGAGGTGGAGCTCGACCTCACCGACGGCGGCGGCAAGCCCGGCGAGCGCACGTTCCGGTCCCGGACCACGATCCGGTTCGCCGCCGCGCGGCCAGGCGCGGCGACGTTCGTCGACGTGATCGCCGACGGGTTCCGCGAAGCCACCCTCAACGGCCATCCGTTGGACACCTCCGGATACCGGCCGGAGGACGGGATCGCCGTTCCCGACCTGGCCGCCGACAACGTGCTCGTCGTCGACGCCGACCTGCTCTACACCAACACCGGCGAGGGGCTGCACCGGTTCGTCGACCCGGTCGACGGCGAGGTCTACCTCTACTCGCAGTTCGAGACCGCCGACGCCAAGCGGGTGTACGCCTGCTTCGACCAGCCCGATCTCAAGGGCACGTTCGCGTTCACGGTCACCGCGCCGGCGCACTGGGAGGTCGTCTCCAACGGCCGGGCGGTCGAGGTGACCGAGGGCGTCGGCGGCGCGCAGGTGGTGCGGTTCGCAACCACGCCGCCGCTCCCCCCGTACGTCACCGCGCTGGTCGCCGGGCCGTACCACAAGGTCACCGACTCACACGACGGCATCGACCTCGGCGTCTACTGCCGGGCCTCGCTCGCGGAGCACCTCGACGCGGACGACATCCTGCTGGTCACCAAGCAGGGCTTCGACTGGTATCACCGCGCGTTCGACTACCGCTACCCGTTCGACAAGTACGACCAGCTGTTCGTGCCGGAGTTCAACGCCGGCGCCATGGAGAACGCGGCCTGTGTCACGTTCCTCGACGACTACGTCTTCCGCTCGAAGGTCACCGACTACTCGTACGAGCGGCGCGCCGACACGATCCTGCACGAGATGGCGCACATGTGGTTCGGCGACCTGGTCACCATGCGCTGGTGGGACGACCTCTGGCTGAACGAGTCGTTCGCGAGCTTCGCGTCCGTGCTCGCGCAGTCGCAGGCCACCCGGTTCACCTCGGCCTGGACGACGTTCGCGAACATCGAGAAGACCTGGGCCTACCGGCAGGACCAGCTCTCCTCCACCCACCCGATCGCCGCCGACATCCCGGACCTGCAGGCGGTCGAGGTCAACTTCGACGGCATCACGTATGCGAAGGGCGCCAGCGTGCTCAAGCAGCTGGCCGCATACGTGGGGATCGAGCGGTTCCTGCGGGCGATGCAGGTCTACTTCCGCCGCTACGAGTACGGCAACACGACGCTGGCCGACCTGCTCGGCGTGCTCACGGAGGAGTCCGGCCGGGACCTGTCCCGCTGGTCGCAGCAGTGGCTGGAGACCTCCGGCGTCAACACGCTGCGGCCGGAGTTCGAGCTGGACGAGTCCGGGCGGTACGCGTCGTTCGCGATCACGCAGTCGCCGGCCGCCGGCGGGCCGATGCGCGACCACCGGCTCGCGGTCGGGCTCTACCGGGCCGACGGCGCCAAGCTGGTACGCACCGAGCGGGTCGAGCTGGACGTGTCCGGCGCCCGGACCGAGGTGCCGGAGCTGGTCGGTGTCGCCCAGCCGGACCTGCTGCTGGTCAACGACGAGGACCTGACGTACGCGAAGGTCCGGCTGGACGAGCGCTCGCTGGCCACCGTGGTCGCCCGGCTCGGCGACATCGACGACCCGCTGCCGCGGACGCTGTGCTGGAACGCGGCCTGGGACATGACGCGCGACGGCGAGATGCGCGCGCGGGACTACGTGGCCCTCGCGCTGGCCGGCGTGACCAGGGAGACCGAGATCGGCGTGGTGCAGTCGATCCACGGCAAGATCCACTCGGCGCTGGTGCACTACGTCGACCCGGCCTGGGCGCCGACGGGATGGGCACTGCTGGCCGAGCTGGCCGAGGAGCAGCTTCGGACGGCCGCGCCGGGGTCGGACCTGCAGCTGGCCTGGGCCAGGACGTTGGCCGGCGCCACCCGCACGCCTGCGCACGTCGATCTGGTCCGCGGGCTGCTGGACGGGACCGAGACCGTTCCCGGGCTGGCCGTGGACACCGACCTGCGCTGGACGCTGCTGTCCGCGCTGGTCGCGGTCGGTGCCGCCAGGCCCGACGAGATCGAGGCCGAGCTCGACCGTGACCCGACCGCGGCCGGCCAGCGGCGGGCGGCGACCGCGCGGGCGCTGCGGCCGGCGCCCGAGGCCAAGGCGGAGGCGTGGCGCCTCGCGACCGAGGACGACGAGCTGCCCAACGCGATGAACGGGGCGATCATCGCCGGCTTCTTCCACCCGGCCCAGGTCGAGCTGACCCGGCCGTACGTGGAGCCCTACTTCGCGGCGATCCCGGGCGTGTGGGAGCGGCGGACCAGCGAGCCGGCGCAGAACGTGGTTTTCGGGCTGTTCCCGGACTTCGCGTCGAGCGACGTCGTCGAGCGGGCCGAGGCGTTCCTGGCCGACCCGGCCAACCCGCCGGCGCTGCGCCGGCTGGTCGCCGAGGGCCGCGACGACACGGTCCGCTCGCTGCGCGGCCGGACCCGCGACGCTGCCGGGTAGGCCGTGTCCGGCGATCGCCGGTGGACGCCGGGTGACATCCGGGCCCTGGTGTTCGACCTGCAGGGCACGTCCGCGGACTTCTACCGCCCGGTCGTACGGGCCGGCCGGGAGCTCGACCCGTCCGTCGACTGGGGCGCGCTCGTGCCCGGCTGGCGGCGGCTCTACCGCGAGCGGATGACCGCGATCGCGGCCGGTCGCACGCCCTGGGTGCCCACCGACACCGTCTACCGGGACGGGCTCGACGCGCTGCTGGCCGAGCAGGGCCTGTCCGGACGGGTCGACGCGGCGGCCAGGGACCGGCTGACCCTGGCCTGGCACCGGCTCGACCCGTGGCCGGACAGCGTCGAGGGCCTCACCCGGCTGCGCCGCCGGTACGTCACCGCGCCGCTGACGAACGACGGGATGGCCACCGCGGTCGCCGTGGCCAAGCACGCCGGCCTGCCGTTCGACGCGATCCTGTCCACCGAGCTGGCCCGGTCCGCGAAGCCGGCGCCGGCGGCGTACCGGCTGGCGGTCGACCTCCTCGGCGTCCCGCCCGGGCAGATCCTCCTGGTCGCGTGTCACAAGTACGACCTGCGGGCGGCGCGCGGATTCGGGATGCACACGGCGTTCGTGGGCCGGCCGGACGAGCTCGGGCCGGACGGGGACCCGGACACGAACCCGGAGCCCTGGTGCGACCTGAACGTGCGCGACTTCGTCGAGCTGGCGGAGGCGCTCGGCTGCTAGCGGTGGTGCGGCGGGGCCAGCGGGGTGCCGGCGGCCCGCTCGCTGGTGCGGCCAGCCTGGTCGGAGAGCATGCGCAGCCCGTTGACCAGCGCGCCGACCAGGTCGCCGACCGACAACGAGGCCCGCATCGAGAGCGCGGCCAGCGCGCAGGCCCGGTCCGGCAGCCGCCGCGACGAGTGCTCGCCGGTGACGATCTGGAGCACCCGCTGCTCCGGCGCGACCGCGAGCAGCACGCCGTCGGCCGGGCGCGGCAGGCCGGAGTGCAGCCGCTCGGCGTGCTCGCGGGTCGGCTCCTCCAGCTTCCCCACGTACACCGAGAACTGGATCCCGGTCTCCCGGCTGGACAGCGTCAGCGCCTCGTCCAGCCGGGACAGCTGGCGCGGCGTGAACGGCCCGGGCGAGCGCCGCCCGGCCACGGCGGTGTAGTCGGTGATCTCGCTGTCCTTGCCGCCCGCCACCAGCTCCCTGGTGTGCCCGGCGTTGGCCGCCGGCCCGAGATCGCCGCCCGGCCGGCCCACCGTGTCGGTCCGGGCCGCGACCGCCGGGTCGACGTGCGGCTCGGTGCGCACCTCACCACTCGCCACTGGCCCCACCTCTCGCCGTGCCGGTGTCCGCGTCCAGCACCGACGCCGGGCCGTGCGCCGGGCCGCCGCTGGTCAGCTCGGCCCGCTCGGGTCGGGCGGCCGCGGCCAGCGCGGCCCGACCCTCGGCGCTGCCGGCCGGCGCCGCCACGTCCGGACGCGGGATATACCAGACCGGCTCGTAGTCCCACGGCCGGCCGACCCGGTAGCGCGGGCTGCGGGTGGCGCCGGGCGCGAAGGTCAGCGCCGCGAGCAGGGCGATCCCAGCCAGCGGCACCACCGCGAAGACCAGCACGGTCTGCCAGACGGTCACGCGGTAACGGTAGCGAACGCGACCAGGCCCTTCACCTCGGGGCTCGCCGGAACCGGAGGCGGCGGTCCCCGCGGCTCACCATCCCGGCGGGTGCCGGTCGACCCACGGCACGGCGTCCTCCAGCTGGGCCGACAGCGAGATCAACGTCGCCTCGTCCGCCGGGCGGCCGGCGAGCATGATCCCGATCGGCAGGGTCGGCCCGGTGTCGGTCCCGCCGTCGGTCCAGTACAGCGGCACGCTGACGGCCGGTTGCCCGGTCACGTTGTAGACCGCCGTGAACGGGGTGAACCGCTCCTGCCGGGCGAAGTCCTCGGCCGGGTCGCCGGTCTCGGCGAACCAGCCGACCGGCACCGGCGGGCTGGCCAGCGTCGGGGTGAGCACCACGTCGTACCCGGCCGTCCGGGTGATCCACTGCCGGGTGAGCATCTGCAGCTGCGACAGCGCGCCGACGAACTGCGCTCCGGTCGTCGCCGCGCCGCGGGCCCGCAGCCACCGGGTGAGCGGCAGCAGCTCGTCCTCCCGGGCCGGGTCGACCGGGGCCGACGCCGCCGACACGCCCCACACGGTCTCGAACACGCCGATCGCCTCGGGCGGGAACGGCCCCTCGATGTCCTCGACCTCGTGGCCGAGCCCGGTCAGCGCCTCGCTCGCCGCCTCGTACGCGGCCAGGCAGTCGGGGTGCACCTCGACCCCCTCGATGGCGGGCGTCGCGTACCGGCCGATCCGGAGCGTTCCCGGGTCGCGCCCGGCGTACGAGAGGAACGTGGCGCCGCCGACCAGCGGCGGGGCCCAGTACGGGTCGCCCGGCATCGGCACCGCCATCGCGTCCAGCATCGCGGCCGCGTCCCGGACGCCGCGGGCCAGTGGTCCGTTCCAGGCCAGGCCGGTGACGTCGCCGAGGATCGGGCCGTTGCTGACCCGGCCGCGGGCCACCTTGATCCCGAACAGACCGCACACGCTGGCCGGGATCCGGACCGAACCGCCGCCGTCGCTGCCCTGCGCGAACGGGACCAGCCCGGCGGCCACCGCGGCCGCGGCACCGCCGCTGGAGCCGCCGGCCGAGCGGCTCGGGTCCCACGGCGTGCGGGCCGGCGGGGCGACGTCGTTCTCCGTGTAGCAGGGCAGCCCGAACTCCGGCGTGTTGGTCTTGCCGAGGCTGATCGTGCCGGCCCGGCGCAGCAGCGTGACCACGTTGTCGTCCACCGGCGGCACGAAGTCGGCGAACAGCGTCGAGCCGAGCGTGGTCCGTACCCCCGCGGTCAGGTTGAGGTCCTTGATCGCGGTGGGCACCCCGAACAGCGGCGGCAGCGTGGCCGGGTCCGACTTGGTCAGCTGGTCCTCGGCCTCCTTGGCCCGGGCGAGCGCGTCCTCGCCGGTGACCGTGACGAACGCGCCGAGCTCGGCGCTGCGCCGCTCGATCCGGTCGAGGTAGTGCTCGACCAGCTCGACGGGGCTGACCCGGCGGCTGCGCACCCCCTCGGCCTGCTCCAACGCGGTCATCTCGTGCAGCTCCGGCATGCTCGCACCCTAGCCGGGCGTCCCGCGGGAGATGATCTGCCGGATGGATGAGACAGCGCGGGAGTACGCGCTGGCGCTGGACGAGGCCGACCCGCTCGCCGGGTTCGCGGCCGAGTTCGTGCCGGCGCCGGGAGTGTTCTACCTCGACGGCAACTCGCTGGGCCGGCTGCCCCGCTCGACCGCGGGCCGGCTGGCCGGGGTGGTGGCCGACGAGTGGGGCGGCGGGCTGGTCCGGTCCTGGTCGAGCTGGATCTCGCTGGCCCGCGGGATCGGCGACCTCATCGGGACCTCGCTGCTCGGCGCCCGCCCGGGCGAGGTGGTGGTCTCGGACTCGACCTCGGTGAACCTCTACAAGCTGGCCTGGGCGGCGGTATCCGCCCGGCCGGGCCGGTCGGTCGTGCTGTCGTCGGCCGACGAGTTCCCCACCGACCGGTACGTGCTGCAGGGGTTGTGCGCGGCCCGCGGGCTGACGCTGCGGGACGTGCCGGCCGACATCGACGCGGGGATCTCGGTGCGGTCGGTCGTCGACGCGCTCGACTCCTCGGTCGCGGTGGTCGTGCTCTCGCAGGTGGCGTACCGGTCCGGCGCGCTGCTGGACCTGCCGGCGATCACCGCGGCGGCACACGACGCCGGGGCGCTGGTGTTGTGGGACCTGTCGCACTCGGGCGGCTCGGTGCCGGTCGAGCTGGCCGCGGCCGGCGCCGACCTGGCCGTGGGCTGCACGTACAAGTACCTCAACGGCGGGCCGGGCTCGCCGGCGTACCTCTACGTGCGCGCGGACCTGCAGTCGTCGCTGCGGCAGCCGATCCAGGGCTGGTTCGGCGCCGCCGACCAGTTCGCGATGCACCAGGCGTACGAGCCCGGACCGGGCATCGACCGGTTCCTGGTCGGGACGCCGCCGGTGCTGTCGCTGGTCGGGGTCGAGGAGGGCGTGCGGGTGCTGGCCGCGGCCGGGATCGACCGGCTGCGGGCCAAGGGCCAGGCGATGACCTCGTACCTGGTCACGCTGGCCGACGCCTGGCTCGCGCCGCTCGGCTTCCGGCTGGCGTCGCCGCGCGACCCCGCGCTGCGCGGGTCGCACGTGTCGCTGGCGCACCCGGAGGCGTGGCAGGTCTGCCAGGCGCTGCTGGACCGCGGGGTCGTGCCGGACTACCGGACGCCGGACCGGCTGCGGCTCGGGCCGGCGCCGCTGACCACCCGCTACACCGAGGTGTACGACGCGACAGCGGTGATCCGGGACGTGGTGTCGTCCGGGACGCACCTGGACTACCCGCGGGAGATCGCCCGGGTCACCTAGGCCGGGGCTGCCGGCGCTCCAGGATGATCGCGAGCGTCGGGCACTGCTGCGCCGCGCGCTGGGCGTGGTTCTCCAGCTCCGCCGGCACCTCGGCGACGACCGGCATCGGGTAGCCCCACTCGTCCAGGCTGACCAGCTCGGGCAGCAGCTCGGCGCAGATGCCGTGGCCGTCGCAGGTGATCGGATTGACCCGCAGGCGCAGGCGTCCGGGGCTCCGGGTCGGGGGCTCCTTCGGCGCCTTGCGGGAGCGGGCGGCGCTCGGGATCGGCACGGTCGGCGTGCGGGCCGGGGTGCGTGGCTCCGGCACCAGCTGGCGCACCGGGTCCTGGCCCGGGTCCTGCCGGGGCGGGCGGGTGAGGTAGTCGGCCATCGGCGGGCCGGCTTCCGGGCCGGGCCCGTACGTTCCCGGCGCCGGCCGGGCCGGGTCCGCCACCCCACCGATCGACCGGTACCGCTCGGCACCGGGCCGCTCGTACTCCGGCGGCGCCAGGAACGATCCCGCCCTCCCGTAGCCCCCCGGCGAGCCGCCGTACCGCGAGCCGCCACTGTCGTCAGTGGACGGAGCCGGGTACGGAGAGCCGCCGTACGGCGGCTCGTACGAGCCGGTGTCATAGGAGGACGACGACGCGTAGTCCGGCAGTGCCTGGTAGGGGCTGGCGTCGTGCGCGGCCGGAGACCCGTAGGTCAGCGGCGGCCCGTAGGACGCCGACCCGTGGTCCGGCGACCCGCCGGCGTGCCGACCGTCCTGACTCGACGGTGACCCGGAGGAGGGAGGGACCTCCGTCGATGGCGCGCCATGGGACGCGACGCCGGAGGGCGACGACGGGTAGGACGAGTTCTCGAAAGACGCTGCCTCGTAGGAGGCGTCGTACGGCGACGACCCGTGGTCCGCCGACCGGTACGACGGAGCGGCCGCCGACGACGACCCACCATAGGGCGCGGCTGCGTAGGACGACGACCCGTACGACGGCGCATCCGAGGACGACGTCCCGGCGGCGGCGGCTCCGTAGGACGACGACCCGTGGGACGACGAGCCGTCGCCGGACGCCGTCTGGTAAGGACCGGCGCCATAGGAGGACGGCCCGTAGGACGCCGACGCCTCCGAGGAGGCCGTTCCGTAGGAGCCGGTCCGGTAAGGCGACGAGCCGTAGGACGGCGAGCCGTCGCCGGACGACGTCCGGTAAGAGGTCGCGCCACGGGACGACCCGTAGGACGCCGAACCGTTCGGAGACGACGACTCGTGAGAGCCGGCGCCATAGGAGGTCGCGCCGTCCGAAGAGGACGCGCCTTGGGAGCCGACACCATAGTGCGGCGGGGCGTCCGAAGCCGATGCCCCGTAAGAGCCGCCGCCGTAAGGCGGCGGAGCGTCCGAAGACGATGCCCCGTAAGAGCCCGTGCCGTAAGGCGGCGGGGCGTCCGAAGACGACGCCCCATGACCGGCGCCGTGGGACGGCGGGGCGTCCGAAGACGAGGCCCCGTAAGAGCCCGTGCCGTACGGCGGCGCGGCGTCCGAAGACGACGCCCCATGACCGGCGCCGTAGGACGGCGGGGCGTCCGAAGACGAGGCCCCGTAAGAGCCCGTGCCGTACGGCGGCGCGGCGTCCGAAGACGACACCCCATGACCGGCGCCGTAGGACGGCGGGGCGTCCGGAGACGAGGCCCCGTAAGAGCCCGTGCCGTAAGGCGGCGCGGCGTCCGAAGACGAGGCCCCATACGACGCGGCACCGTAGGAAGGTGCGGCGCCGTACGCCGGCGCCGCGTCCGAAGACGCGCTTCCATGAGAACCAGCGCCGTACGACGACACCGCCTCCGAAGCCGACGCTCCGTAAGAACCAGCGCCGTACGACGACACCGCCTCCGAAGCCGACGCCCCGTAAGAACCAGCGCCGTACGACGGCGCGGCCTCCGAGGAGGACGCCGCCCCATTGGCGCCGTAGGACGGCCCGGCGTCCGAAGAGGACGTCTCGTAAGAACCGGCGCCGTACGGCGCCGCAGCATCGTGGGCGTACGGGGATCCGGGCGGCGAAGCAGTGTCGTAGGACGAGGCGGACGGGCTGGCGTCGTAAGTGGACGGAGGTTCGGCGGACGGCGCCTCGGGCTGGGCCGCGACCCGGTTGGAGTCCGCCGCGTACGGGCCGTAGGTGCCCGTGTCCAACCACTCGGCGATGGACGGCTCCTCCTGCGCCGCTCGCCGGCGGGACCGGCGCGACGCCGACGACTCGTCCCCGCGCGCGTGCCGGCTCACCGCCGCTTCCCCTTCCGCTGCTCGGGCGGCAGCGACAGCACACCACGCAGCGGCCGCCCGCACCACCCGGACAGGTGCCGCTCGACGTCCTCCGCGAACACCTCGAGCGCCGAGGCGACGAGCCCGGTCGTCCCGTCCGGGTGCGAGCACCCCCCGCGGCCGGCGACGATCGAGCACCAGTGGTGCAGCCGGGTCACCGTCGACCGGTCTCCCTTCCCGGTGGCGAGCGCGGTGAGCGCACCGGCGATCGCCGGCAACCCGTTGAGGCAGGCGCCGCACTGCCCGGCCGACTGGTCGGCCAGGTAGCGCGCCAGCCGCGCGGTCTCGTCCAGTCCGCAGGCCCGGTCGGGCAGCGCGATGACGATGCCGGCTCCGAGCGTCCCGCCGGCCGCCGCCATCCCCGCGTGCGAGAGCGGCGCGGCGAGCGCGGTCGTCGCGGGCAGCCAGCGACCGGCGCAGCCGCCGACCAGCAGCGCGCCGACCGGCTCGGTCAGCCAGCCGACGCCGGCCAGCGCCTGCTCGACCGTCGCCCCGACCGGCACCTCGACCACCGCGGGCTGCGCCACCGCGCCGCGCACGGTGAGCACGAGCGACCCTGGCTCGGCCGGCTCGCCGACCTGCCGGAACCACTCCACCCCGTACCGGGACAGCAGCGCGAGGTTGGCCATCGTCTCGACGTTCTGCACCAGCGTCGGGCGCCCCTTCACGCCGCGCTCCGCCGTGTGCGGCGGCGAGTACGTGGGCAGCGCCGCGTTGCCCGACAGGTAGGCCGCGGTCGCCGACGACTCGCCGGTCACGTACCGGTCCGGCGCCGCGACGAGCCTCATCGGCACCTCGTCCAGCCCCGCCTTGCGCCGCTCGGACAGCGCCCGCTCCATCACGTCGAACACGCCCGGGCGCGACACGACGGAGACGAGGACCTGCCTGGCCTCGACCGCGTCGGCCGCGACCTGCGCACCGTCGAGGATCAGGTGCGGCACCCGGCTGAGCAGGAACGTGTCCTTCTCCCCCAGCGGGTCGCCGGCCGCGCCGTTGACGACCACCACCGGCTTCCCGCGGACGGACCGGACCGCCTGCACCTTCGCGTCGACCGGGAAGCCCGCCCCGCCGCGGCCGCGCAGCCCGCTCTCGGCGATCAGCCGGCCGGCGCCCGCGGTGCGCGGCGGCCCGTACGTGGCCCGGTGCTCGGCCAGGCCGACCGGGCGGCCGTCCGGGCGCACCGCGGCGAGCAGCCGCGGCATCCCGGCCGGGACGGTCGTCGCCGGCTCCGCCGGCGCCCGCAGCCCGGAACGGCGTTCCCACCTGCCGGTCGGCCACTCGCCGGTGATCTCGCCGGCCGGCGCCCGGCCCGGCGCCCCCTGCCCGGGCACGTCCTCCCGGACCCACTCCCCGGTCGTGGACTGGTCCGGCCAGCTCGGCCGGTGGTAGGCCGGGGCGCTCACTTCTGCCCCGTGGTCTGCACGGTGCCCGAACGCTTGGACCAGCCCGGCGCGAACGGTCCCTGCTTGGCCCAGGTGAAGACGACCGCGACCGCGCAGGCGGTGACCAGCACGGCCGTGGTGCGCAGCACCGCCCGCCGCGGCCAGCCGGCGACGATCCGCCAGGCCAGGGCCAGCAGCACCACCGCGACGCAGGCGAGCGTGAACAGCACCGACCACGCCTTCCGCACGTCCGAGCCCGTGCCGAGAGCGTGCACGATGCCAAGCGGCCAGCACAGGTACGCCGTCCAGTGCACCGCGCGCCAGGTCTCGTACCCGATCCGCTGGCGCAGCAGGCTGGTGACGATCATCGCGATGACGAGATCGGACGACAGCGCCCCGAGCCCCATCCACACCGGCCGGTACGTCCCGATGAACGGGATGAAGGACTCCTGCACGGTGATCGTCACGTAGTCGTCGACGACGGCGGCGATCACGTGCACGGCGAGCAGCACCAGCACGAACAGCGAGATGTTGCGGTGCAGGCCCTGGGTGACGAACCGCGGCCACCGAGCGCTGGACAGCCGGGCGCCGGCGACCACGCCGAGCACCATGCTCAACGTGAGCAGGGCCAGCGCGACCGTGCCGCTGGCGCGGGTCACGAACCAGGTCAGCTGTGGGTTGCCGATCAGGTTGTTCACGCTGCGTCCTCCCGGTCCGCGGGCCAGCCGGCGACGCGGTGCACCGTGCCGTCCGCGCCGACCAGCCGGGACGGCAGCTCGAGCGCGGCCAGCCAGTCCAGCGCGCGCCGGCCGCGGACGATCGCGGTCGTGCTGGCGGTGTTCGCGTCGACGCAGCTCGCGGCGGTGACGGTCACCGTGCGCCAGACCGGCTCGGCCGGCAGGCCGGTACGCGGGTCGAGGACGTGGTGGTACGCGGTGCCGCCGCGGCGCCAGCGCCGGACCGCGGTGCTCGACGTGGCCAGCCCACCGCCGTGCATCCGGACGACCGGCCCGGTACGGCCCGGCCTGGTCACGTGCTCGCGCGCGGTGTCGTCGGTGAGCCGCACCGGCCAGCCGGCCGGCGGGACCGGTCCGGCCGCGGCCAGGTCGCCGCCGACGTTGACGAGCACGCCGGCACCGGTGTCCGCGGCGATCGCGGTCGCGACCCGGTCGACCGCGAGGGCCTTGGCCGTGGCGCCGAGGTCGAGCGCGGTGCCGGGTGGGATGCGCAGCGTGCCGTCACCGAGCTCGACCTGCCGCCAGGCGTCCGCGGGCGGCGGCTCCGGGTGCGCGGCCGGCCCGTCGGCGGGCAGCGCGGCGTAGTCGGCGTCGTACCCGGCGGCCACCAGAGCGTGGCCCAGCATCGGGTCGACGTCGCCGCCGGTCTGCTCGGCGGCCACCAGCGCGGTCCGCACCGCCTCGGCGAGCAGCGGGCTCACCGCGACCGTGCGGCCGGCCGCGGCGTTGACGGCGAGCAGCTCGGAGTCCGGCCGGAACCGGCTGCAGGCCAGGTCGATCGCGGCCAGCTCCATCCGCAGGATGCGCATCGCCGTCCCGAGCGCGTCCGGCCGCCCGTCGAGCAGCAGTTCCCCGTACGTCCCGAGCGCCTCGAACCGCCCCCGCAGCACCCGCGCCTCACGCCGCGCGGCCAGGAGGGAACGGGCCCGGGCGGCCGGGGCCGGCGGGACGGGAAGCGGGGAAGTTCCGGCGCGGTGCGGTGCCGGGCTGGGGGCGGCTGAACTCACGTGCCGCCGGTCGGGGTCGGAGCGGGCACCGGGTCCGTGGTCGGGGCCGGCGCGCTGGTCGTCGGCGGGGCCGGCGGCGGCGCGGGCGCGGTCGTCGCCGGCGGCGCCGGAGCCCTGGTCGGCGTGGCCCTCGACGTCGTCGGCCGGGGCGGCGGCGCGGCCTCGGTCGTGGTCGGGTCGGGCGCGGACGGCACGTACGGCGTGCTCTGCCGAGTCCGCGGGGCCGCGGTCGTCGTCCTGGCCGGCGCGGACCGCTTCGCCCGCGTCGCCGGCTTGGCCTTTGCCGCCGTCCGCGGCGGCACCTTCGCCGCCGGCGCGGGCGAGGTCTTCGCAGCCGGCGTCTGCGCCGGCGTGGCCCCGGCGATCGCCGCCGACAGCCCGCCGGTCGCGATCACCGCTCCGGCGGCCACCCCCTTGGTGACCAGCGACAGTCGCCGAAGGGCGCGGTCGCGGTGGTGGTGGGCGGGGGGATGAGCCATCGAGTTCCTTCCCAGTTGTGCCGAAACCCTGCCGATCCCCGTCGGTGCCGGGCCGCCCCACCGCGACCCTCCGGCACCGCGGCCCCATCCCGCAGCACCGGCTCGGACACCCGCCTCACCACCGGCGCCCGATCGTGCCGGATCACGCCCTGGCGTGATCCGCGCAAGTTTTTATCAAGAACCGATTCTGAAGTCGACTCGCATCACCGTAAGGCTTCACACAACGACGCCCCGTCGTCACGACGGGGCGGGCATGTCATGCGGTTGCGGCTTCGCCGTCGTCCAGGTAGGCCTGCCAGCGCGGGTCTGGGTTGCGGAACCCGAGCACCCGCCAGGCCGTCCCGGACGGGGCTCTCGGTGGTGTCCCTAACCGCCAGCCCAGGTCGACCAGCGCGCGGTCCGCCTTGGTGTGGTTGCAGCGGGCGCACGAGGCGACCACGTTCTCCCAGGTGTGCGCGCCGCCGCGGCTGCGCGGGACGACGTGGTCGAGGGAGCTCGCGGCGGCCCCGCAGTAGACGCAGCGGCCGCCGTCGCGGGCGAACACGGCGCGGCGGGTCAGCGGGACCTGCGCCCGGTACGGCACCCGCACGTACCGGGTCAGCCTCAGCACGCTGGGCACCGGCACGGCCGTCGTCGCGCTGTGGAAGGTGCCGTCGCCGTTCTCGACCGGCACGGCCTTCTGCGCGATCACCAGCACGACCGCCCGCCGGATGGAGACCACGCACAGGGGCTCGTACGTCGCGTTGAGCAGCAACGTGACGGTCGCCGGCGACATGGCCCCACCTCCTCGAGGTGAGACCAGTGAACCCGAAGCCGGCCCCGGACGCACGTATTTGGCGCCCGAGTCACAGCCGGAACCGCCGCCACCCGGCCCCGCCGGGTGACACAGACGCAGCCGCCCCCGGCCGGCCCGGCGGAGCGGGGAGATCGGGGGCGGCGAGGTCGGGGGCGGGTGGGGTGCGGGTGGGGTCAGCGCAGCCGGGCGTGGAGGTCGGCGATCTCCTCGGGCGTGTGCCGGGCGAGCATCGCCTCGAGCTCGGCCTGCTCGGTCGGCGTCCGGTAGGCGGCAAGCTCGGCCCGCAGCCGGTTGCGCTCCGCACGCTGGGCGCGCCGAGCGCGGAACCGCGCAGCCTGCACGGCGGCCGGGGCGGTCAGGGACTGGAGCATGGGCGTTCTGTCCTTCTCGATCGATCTCTTCGGTTGACGACCTCCAGTGTACTGGATCGATAAAGACGCTCAGGTGTCGACGGTGTGAACTACCTGACCCCGGCGGCCGGAGGCCGGCCCGCACGCCTCTAACCTCGTACGGCGTGACCCATCCGCGCCATGACCCTGGCTCCGGCCAGGACCGCCCCGACCACCCGCCGGCCGAGCGGCTCGACCTGGTCGAGCAGCTGCACGGGATCCCGGTGGCCGACCCGTACCGCTGGCTGGAGGACGCGGCGGACCCGCGCACCGAGGCATGGTCGCAGGCGCAGGACGAGCTGGTCCGCCCGGCGCTGGATGCCCTGCCCGGCCGGGACCGGCTGACCGCGCGGCTGACCGAGCTGCAGCGCACCGGCAGCGTGCGCCCGCCGTCCTGGCGGGGCGGGCGCGCGTTCTTCACCCGGCGCCAGCCCGGCCAGGAGCACGAGGCGCTGCTGGTGCGGGAGCCGGACGGCACCGAGCGGGTGCTGGTCGACCCGACCGAGCTCGACCCGGCCGGCACCACCACGCTCGACGCGGCGGTGCCGAGCATCGAGGGCGACCGGGTCGCGTACCAGCTGTCCACCGGCGGGGACGAGGAGTCCCGGTTCTACGTCCTCGACGTCGACACCGGCGAGCGGCTGGACGGCCCGATCGACCGGTGCCGCTACTCCCCGGTCGGCTGGCTGCCGGGCGGGCAGGAGCTCTACTATGTGCGCCGGCTGCCGCCGGACGCGGTGCCGCCCGCGGAGGAGCAGTTTCACCGGCGGGTGTGGCGGCACCGGGTCGGTGCCGACCCGGCCACCGACGTCGAGGTGCACGGCGCCGGCCTCGACCCGACGAACTACTACGACGTGCGCGTCTCCCGGGACGGCCGCTGGCTGCTGGTCACCGCGTCCGCCGGCACCGCGCCCCGGGACGACGTGTGGATCGCCGACCTGACCGGAAACAGCGTGCTGCGGCCGGTGCAGGAAGGCGTCGACGCCCGCGTGCACCCCTGGATCGGCCCGGACGGCCAGCTCTACCTGCAGACCGACCGCGACGCCCCGCGCGGCCGGCTGGTCCGGGCCGACCCGGCCGACGCGCGCCACGAGACCTGGGTCGACGTGGTGCCGGAGTCGCCGGACGAGGTGCTCGCCGACGTGGTGCTGCTCTCGTCGGCGGACGGCGCCGGCGACGTGGTCGCCGTGCTCGCCGCGCACTCCCGGGACGCGGCCGACACGCTCTCCTGGTGGGAACCGCGCTCCGCGGCCCGGCTCGGGACGGTCACCGGGCTCGGCGCCGGAAGCGTAGCCGGAATGACCGGGCGGCCGGAGGGCGGTCGCCAGGCGTGGATCGGCTACACCGACCACGTGACCCCGCCCATGGTGTGGCGCTGGACCGCCGACGACCCCGCCGCGGTCACCCCGTGGGCGCTCGCGCCGGGTGCCGGCGAGCCGCCCGCGGTGCACGTGAGCCGGGTGCACTACACGTCCGCCGACGGCACCCGGGTGCACATGTTCGTGGTCGCCCCGGTCGCCGCACCGGACCGGCCGCGGCCGACCGTGCTCTATGGCTATGGCGGCTTCGACATCGCGCTCACCCCGGCGTACACGCCGTCGATGCTGGCCTGGGTGGAAGCCGGCGGGGTCTGGGCGGTGGCCAACCTGCGCGGCGGCTCGGAGAACGGCGAGCAGTGGCACCGCGCCGGCATGCGCGAGCACAAGCAGCACGTGTTCGACGACTTCGCGGCCGCGGCGGAGGAGCTGCTCGCCGCCGGCTGGACCACGCGCGAGCAACTGGGAATCTTCGGCGGCTCGAACGGCGGCCTGCTCGTCGGCGCTGCCCTCACCCAGCGGCCGGACCTGTTCGCCGCGGTGGTCTGCAGCGCGCCGCTGCTCGACATGGTCCGCTACGAGCTGTTCGGGCTCGGCCGCACCTGGAACGACGAGTACGGCACGGCGGCGGACCCGGTCGAGCTGGGCTGGCTCGCCGCGTATTCCCCCTACCACCACGTGCGCGACGGCGTCGACTACCCGGCCGTGCTGTTCACGACCTTCGACAGCGACACGCGGGTCGACCCGCTGCACGCCCGGAAGATGTGCGCGGCGCTGCAGCACGCGACGGCCGGCACGCGACCGGTGCTGCTGCGGCGGGAGAAGGACGTCGGTCACGGCGCCCGCTCCGTCAGCCGGACCGTCGCGCTGTCGGTCGACCAGCTCGCCTTCCTCGCCGACCGGCTGGGGCTGGCGCTGTGACCGCCACCGAGCAGGCAGTGGAGCACGGCCGGTCGTTCGGCCAGTTCGTCTCCGACAACAGCCACGCGATCATCGTCGTACCGATCCACATCATCGTGATCATCCTGCTGGCGTTGCTGATCCGCTGGCTGCTGTTCCGGGCGATCAACCGGATGGTCCGATCCACCGCCGACAGCGATGTGCCGGTCGTGCTGCGGCCGCTCAAGGAGCGGTTGAACAACGGCGCCGAGGACAGGATCGTGACCGAGCGGCGGCGGCAGCGGGCCGAGACCGTCGGGTCGTTGCTGCGCAGCGTCTCCTCGCTGGTGATCGGCGTGCTGGCGCTGATGCTCATCCTCGGCGAGGTCGGCTTCAAGCTCGGCCCGTTCATCGCCGGCGCCGGGATCGTCGGCGTCGCGCTCGCGTTCGGCGCGCAGAACGTCGTCAAGGACTTCCTGTCCGGGATCTTCATGGTCCTCGAGGACCAGTACGGCGTCGGCGACGTCGTCGACCTCGGTGCGGCCAGCGGCACGGTCGAAGCGGTCGGGCTGCGGGTGACCCGGGTGCGCGACGGCAACGGCACGCTCTGGTATGCCCGCAACGGTGAGATCCTCCGGGTCGGCAACAAGAGCAAGGGCTTCGCGCTGGTCACCGTCGACCTGCCCGTCCCGTACGGCTCGGACGTGGACGCGGCCGGCGCGGCCATGCAGGCGGCGGCCGAGGAGCTGGTCGCCGAGGACGACTTCGCCGAGGCCGTGCTGGAGGAGCCGCAGCTGCTCGGCGTCGAGGAGATCGACGTCGAGAAGGGCGTCGTCGTGCGGCTGACGGTGAAGGTCCGCCCGGCCGACCAGTGGCGGATCGCCCGGGCACTGCGGCAGCGGATCGCCGACCGGCTCGCCGAGGACGGGATCCGCCGCGGGACCGGCGCCGGGCTGGACGTGCACACCGAGCCGGCCCGGGACGAGACCGCGGTGCCACCGGCCGACG
Source organism: uncultured Actinomycetota bacterium (assembly GCA_963803135.1). Taxonomy (GTDB): domain Bacteria; phylum Actinomycetota; class Actinomycetes; order Mycobacteriales; family CADCTP01; genus CADCTP01. Next base: position 572,342 of record CAWDLH010000007.1, read on the forward strand.
GCTCCGGCGGTCAGCCGCCGACCGGTCCCACCGACTCCGACCCCCTCCCCCGCTGACCCCCCGCGCACCACCCGGCCGCGACCGCCGCCGACCCGACGGCGGCTCGACGCGACGCAGGTGCCCGGTGGCGGCGAGCCGGCGACCCCACAGTCCCGGCGCGTGACCGCCGGGCCGCGACCGCCCGCGGCGGTCGAGATGCCGGGGTGGCCGCGGCGGGGAAGACTGGGGTGATGCGATGCCTGGTCACCGGAGCCACCGGCTACATCGGTGGACGGCTGGTGCCCCGACTGCTCGACGCGGGTCACGAGGTGCGGTGCATGACCCGCAGCGAGGGCCGGCTGCGGGACGTCCCCTGGGCCGGGCGGGTCGAGATCGCCGAGGCCGACGCGCTCGACGCCGGCTCGCTGCGGGACGCGCTGGCCGGCGTCGACGTCGCGTACTACCTGATCCACTCCATCGACACCGGCAGCAACTTCGAGGAGACCGACCGCCGGGCAGCGCAGGTCTTCGCCGCCGCGGCGAAGGCGGCCGGGGTGGGCCGGCTGGTCTACCTCGGCGGGCTTGCCCCGGACGACGAGGAGCTGTCGGCGCACCTGCGCTCCCGCTCCGAGGTCGGCGAGATCCTGCTCGGCTCCGGCGTGCCGACCGCGGTGCTGCGGGCGGCAGTGATCATCGGCTCGGGGTCGGCGTCGTTCGAGATGCTGCGCTACCTCACCGAGCGGCTGCCGGCGATGGTCTGCCCGCGCTGGGTGCGCAGCCGGATCCAGCCGATCGCGGTCGCCGACGTGCTGCACTACCTGGTCGCCGCCGCGGCGCTGCCGGCCGAGGTCAGCCGCGCGTTCGACATCGGCGGCCCGGACGTCCTCACGTACGAGCAGATGATGCAGCGCTACGCGAAGGTGGCCGGGTTGCGCCGGCGGCTGATCGTCCCGGTCCCGCTGCTCACCCCGCGACTGTCCTCGCTGTGGGTCAACATCGTGACGCCGGTGCCGAGCCGGATCGCCCGCCCGCTGGTGCAGAGCCTGAGCAACACGGTGGTCTGCCGGGAGCACGACATCGCCCACTGGATCCCCGACCCGGAGGACGGGCTGATCGGCGTCGACCGCGCCGTCGAGCTGGCGCTGGCCAACATCCGCGACGCCGACGTCGAGACCCGCTGGTCCAACGCGGTGTGGTCGGACGCGCCGAGCGACCCGCTGCCGACCGACCCGGACTGGGCCGGCGGCTCGCTCTACTCCGACGAGAAGACCCGGGTGGTCGACGCCGGCCCGGACGACCTGTGGCCGGTGATCGTCGGCATCGGCGGCGAGCGCGGCTGGTATTCGTTCCCGCTCGGCTGGACCGTCCGCGGCCTGCTCGACCGGCTCGTCGGCGGTGTCGGGCTGCGCCGCGGCCGGCGCGACCCGGACCAGCTCTACGTCGGCGAGGCCCTGGACTTCTGGCGGGTCGAGGAGCTCCTCCCGGGTGAGCTGCTGCGCCTGCGGGCCGAGATGCGCCTGCCCGGCGAGGCCTGGCTCGAGCTTCGGGTGGAGGGCGGCGACGACGGGCGCACCCGCTACCACCAGCGCGCGCTCTTCCACCCGCGTGGGCTGCCGGGGCACCTCTACTGGTGGTCGGTGTGGCCCTTCCACGGCCTGGTCTTCGGCGCGATGGCGCGCAACATCGCCGGCGCCGCCGAGCAGGGCAGGGCGGCGCGGGAGCAGGCGGGCGAGGGCGCGCGGGAGCCACGCCAGACCCCGTAACAACATCCGCGTCACCCCATTTCCTGCCGCTTGCCGACCGACCGAACCCGCTTGTACGGTCACTCTATCGAACATGTGTTCGAACAGAAGTGCCACGGAAGGGTGAAGTGGGGTGGGCTCGGAGGTGACGCTGGGCGCGGCGGGCCGCAGCGGTCGGGGCTATCTCAGCGAGCCCGCGCTGACCGGCCCGGGCGTGGTCGTCGTCCACGACGAGTACGGGTTGCTCCCGCACGTGCGGCGCCGGTGCGACTGGCTGGCCGAGGCCGGGATTCGTCGCGCTTGCCGTCGACCTCTACGACGGGCAGGTCGCGCGCACGGCGGCGGACGCGGAGCGGCTCGCCGGCGGGCTCGACCAGATGCGCGCGCGGGGGATGGTGGCGATCGCGGCGACCCAGCTGCTGGCCCGGCCCAAGGTCAGGCCACAGCGGGTCGGCGCGGTCGGCTTCGGCCTCGGTGGCCGGCTCGCGCTGCTCGCCGCGACGACCGGGGCGCTCGACGCGATCGTGGCGTTCTACGCGGTGCTCGAGCCGGCCGAGCGGTCGCTGGTGCCGTGCCCCACCCTGCTGCACCTGACCGGCGGGCCGGCCGAGCAAGACGCGGCGGTCCGCGCGTTCCTGCACGAGCTGCGCACGTCGGGCACGGAGCTGACGGTGCGGACCTGGTCGGGGGTGCCGCCCGGGTTCGCCAACGCCGACCGGCCGGACCACCGCGACAAGCCCGCGGTCGCCGCCTGGGTCGAAACGGCCGGCTTCCTCGCCGGCCACCTGCGCCGCTGATTCCGCGCTCGCCCGATCCGGTCCGGCCGCGGCGCGGGCGTCCGGACCGGATGCGGGACAATGGTGCGCGTGACCGACGCGCAGCCCCAGCCGACGCTGTACGACCTCGTGGGCGGCGAGGAGACGTTCCGCCAGCTGGTGGCCCGGTTCTACGCGGGCGTCCGGGACGACCCGGTGCTGCGGCCGCTCTACCCGGAGGAGCACCTCGGCCCGGCCGAGGAGCGGCTGCGGATGTTCCTGATCCAGTACTGGGGCGGCCCCCGGACGTACTCGGAGCGTCGCGGGCACCCCCGCCTCCGGATGCGGCACGCGCCGTTCGCGATCGGGCCGGCCGAGCGCGACGCCTGGCTGCGGCACATGCGCGATGCGGTCGACTCGTTGCACCTGCCGCCGGAGCAGGAGCAGCCGCTCTGGCACTACCTGGAGACGGCCGCGCACAGCATGCAGAACCGGTTGGACAGCAGCCGCGCCGTCTGACCCCCGTCGTACGACCGCCGGGCCGGCGCGCCGGCCCGCTGGGGACGACCACACTGCCGCCGAGGAGATCCGTGCACCGCTCGCCCGACAGTCGCAGTTCCCCGACCCGGTCCGGGACGCAGCAGCCGTGGTGGCGGACCGCGGTGTTCTACGAGGTGTACGTCCGCAGCTTCGCCGACTCCGACGGCGACGGCGTCGGCGACCTGGCCGGCATCCGGGCGAGGCTCGGCTACCTGCACCTGCTGGGCGTGGACGCGCTGTGGCTGACGCCGTTCTACCCGTCGCCGATGGTGGACCACGGCTACGACGTCGCCGACCCGCGTGACGTCGACCCGCTGTTCGGCAGCCTCGCGGACTTCGCCGCGCTGGTCGCCGACGCGCACGCGCTGGGCATCAAGGTGACGGTCGACCTGGTGCCGAACCACACCTCGGACCGGCACGCCGACTTCGCGGCGGCGCTGGCCGCCGGTCCGGGCAGCCCGGAGCGGGCGAAGTACGTCTTCCGGGAGGGGCGCGGCCCGGACGGCGCCGAGCCGCCGAACGACTGGCACTCGATCTTCGGCGGGACGGCGTGGGAACGGGTCCCGGACGGGCAGTGGTACCTGCACCTGTTCGCGCCGGAGCAGCCCGACCTGGACTGGACCAACCCGGCGGTGGCCGCGGACCTCGAGGCGACGATGCGGTTCTGGCTGGACCGCGGCGCGGACGGCTTCCGCATCGACGTCGCCCACGGGATGGCGAAGGCGTCCGGCCTGCCGGACATGGACCGGCCGGAACGGATGAGCACGGTCCCCGACCCGGGGGGTGGCCAGGACCCACGTTTCGACGTCGAGGACGTGCACGACGTGCACCGCCTGATCCACCGGGTGCTGGACTCCTACCCCGACCGGATGGCGGTCGGCGAGGTCTGGGTGCACACCGACGAGCGGCTGGCCCGGTACGTCCGGCCGGACGAGCTCGACCTCGCGTTCAACTTCCGGCTGCTGCAGGCCGACTGGGACGCGGGCGCGTTCCGGGGCGCGATCGCGGACTCGCTGGCCGCGATGGACTCGGTGGGCGCGCCGACGACGTGGGTGCTGTCCAACCACGACGTGGTCCGGCACGCCAGCCGGTACTCCCGGGGCGTCGACCGGGCGATCGGTCGGCGCCGGGCCCGGGCGGCGGCACTGGTGCAGCTCGCGCTGCCCGGGGTCGCGTTCCTCTACTACGGCGACGAGCTGGCGCTGCCCGACGTCGAGCTGCCCGACGAGGCGCTGCAGGACCCGGTCTGGGAACGCAGCGGGCACCAGCAGCGCGGGCGGGACGGCGAGCGGGTGCCGATGCCGTGGTCCGGCGAGAAGCCGCCGTACGAGTTCAGCAGCACGACGAGGACGTGGCTGCCGATGCCGGAGGACTGGGCCGACCTGACCGTCGAGGCGCAGCTGGAGGACCCGGACTCGACGCTGTCGCTCTACCGCCGGGCGCTGGAGCTGCGGCACGAGCACCCCGGCTTCGACGACCCCGGGCTGGAGTGGTTCACCGGCCCGGAGGGCTGCCTGGCCTTCCGCCGGCCGGGCGGCCTGCTCTGCGCGCTCAACGCCTCGGCCGAGCCGGTGCCGATGCCGCCGGGCCAGGTCCTGCTGGCCAGCAGCCCGCTCGGCGACGACGGCGCCCTCCCCGCCGACACCGCCGTCTGGCTGGTCTGAGCCGGGGCTCAGCGCGGATTGAGCGCCAGCCCCGGGACCGTGTGCTGGTAGGCGGACCCGTAGGCCCCGGCCATCCGGGTCCACCCGGGCGCGACCGAGACCACGACCGGCTCGGCGCCGTCGCCCACGAACCCCATCCGGGTCAGCGAGCCGAGCACGCGCAGCGGCAGCGCCACCGTCCGCCCGGCCCCGGTGACGGTCAGCGACTCGTGGTCGAGCAGGGACTCGCCCGCGGCGGCCGCCGCGCTGGCCGGCACCGCCCGTAGCGCAACCTGCCCGGCGCGCACCAGCCTGCGCACGACGCCCCCGGGCACCGAGTCGAGCCGGACCCACCCGTCGACCGGCGGCAGCGCCGCCCGCCAGTCCATGTCCCGTCGTGTCGGCCAGCCGACCGCCACGCCGACGCCCGTCCGCTCTCCCCGCACATCGGACGAGGTCACGCCCGGAAGGGCGGCACCGAGGGCGGCGAGGAGGTCGCCGGCGCCGATCGTCACGTCCGCCGGGTCGCCCGCTCCGCCGACCGTCCGGCTCACGAGCACCCCGAACGGAAGCCGCGCGTACGCGGTGACCCGCGCCCCGGCCGACCGGAGCCGCACGACCGCGACCGGGTCGAGCGCGACGAGGCGGCCGAGGAACGACGCCAGATCCGCCGCCTCAGCCGCTCCCGCCAGCCGCAACCCGGACACCGGTCAGTCGCGGGTCAGCCGGCGGTGGGTGACCCGGTGCGGCCGAGCCGCCTCGACGCCGAGCCGGTCGACCTTGTTGGCCTCGTAGTCGGCGTAGTTGCCCTCGAACCAGAACCAGCGCGACGGATCCTCGTCCGTGCCCTCCCAGGACAGGATGTGGGTCGCGACCCGGTCCAGGAACCACCGGTCGTGGGAGATCACGACCGCGCAGCCCGGGAACTCCAGCAGCGCGTTCTCCAGCGACTGCAGCGTCTCGACGTCGAGGTCGTTGGTCGGCTCGTCGAGCAGCAGCAGGTTGCCGCCCTCCTTCAGGGTGAGCGCGAGGTTGAGCCGGTTGCGCTCGCCGCCGGACAGCACATCGGTCGGCTTCTGCTGGTCGGGGCCCTTGAAGCCGAAAGCCGACACGTACGCCCGGGACGGCATCTCGGTGTTGCCGACCTTGATGTGGTCCAGACCGTCGGACACGATCTGCCAGACCGACTTCGTCGGGTCGAGCCGGGACCGGCCCTGGTCGACGTACGACAGGCGGACGGTGTCGCCGATCCGCAGCGACCCGGCGTCCGGCTTCTCCTCGCCGACGATCGTCCGGAACAGCGTGGTCTTACCGACCCCGTTGGGACCGATGATGCCGACGATGCCGCCGCGCGGCAGCGTGAACGACAGGTCGTCGATGAGCGCCCGGTCGCCGAAGCCCTTGGCGAGGTCGGACGCCTCGACCACCACCGATCCCAGCCGCGGACCGGGCGGGATCTGGATCTCCTCGAAGTCGAGCTTGCGGGTCTTCTCCGCCTCGGCGGCAAGCTCCTCGTAGCGCTGCAGGCGCGCCTTGCTCTTCGCCTGCCGCGCCTTCGGGTTGCTGCGCACCCACTCGAGCTCCTGCTCGAGGATGCGCTGCCGCTTCGCGTCCTTGCGCCCTTCGACCTTGAGCCTGGCCTGCTTGGTCTCCAGGTAGGTCGAGTAGTTGCCCTCGTAGGGATAGGCGTGACCGCGGTCGAGCTCGAGGATCCACTCGGCCACGTTGTCCAGGAAGTAGCGGTCGTGGGTGACCGCGAGGACCGTCCCTGGGTATTTCGCGAGGTGCTGCTCCAGCCAGTCGACGCTCTCCGCGTCGAGGTGGTTGGTCGGCTCGTCGAGCAGCAGCAGGTCGGGCTGCTCGAGCAGCAACGCGCACAGTGCGACCCGGCGCCGCTCGCCGCCGGACAGGGTCGTCACCGGGGTGTCCGGCGGCGGGCAGCGCAGGGCGTCCATCGCCTGCTCGATGGCGCTGTCGAGCTCCCAGCCGTTGCGGTGCTCGATCTGCTCCATCAACTCGCCTTGCTCGGCCATGAGCGCGTCGAAGTCGGCGTCGGGCTCGCCCATCGCGGCCGAGACGTCCTCGAAGCGCTGCAGGACCGCGCGGGTCTCGGCCACCGCCAGCTCGACGTTGCCGCGCACGTCCTTGCTCTCGTCGAGCTCGGGCTCCTGCATGAGGATGCCGACCGAGTAACCCGGGGACAGCACCGCGTCCCCGTTGGACGGGGTGTCGAGGCCCGCCATGATCTTGAGCACGCTCGACTTGCCGGCCCCGTTGGGGCCGACCACACCGATTTTCGCGCCGGGCAGGAACGCCAGCGTCACGTCGTCGAGGATTGCCTTGTCGCCGTGCGCCTTGCGCACCTTGCGCATCGAGTAGATGTACTGCGCCATGCTGCTTGCCGCTCCCGTCGCCTGATTCCGCTCCAGTGTCCCAGCCCGGCGCGCGAGGGTCACACGCCGGCTCCCACCAGGCGCGACTCCTCGGCCACCGGCTCCGCGACAGCGCCGGCCGGCTCCTCCGCCGGTCGCTGCCTGCGCCGGAACACCGCCGTGCCGCGGGCCAGGTCCGGCCCGACCGCGAGCGCCTCGAGCTCGCAGACCGACCGGTTCTGGCCGTCCTTCTCGTACGTGCGGGTGGACAGCTTGCCGCTGACGATGACCGGGTCGCCCCGACGCAGCGAGGCCGCCGCGTTGCCGGCGAGCTCCCGCCAGCAGGTCACCCCGAGGAACAGCTGGCCGGAGTCGATCCAGCGCTGGCTGTCCCGGTCGAACCGCCGCGAGGTCGAGGCGATCCGGAAGCTGGCCACGTCATGGCCGGCTTCCAGGGTGCGGAGCTTGGGGTCGTCGACCAGGTTGCCCACCATAGTTACGAACGTCTCGTTCAACGCAGGACTCCTCCCGAACATGCCCGCCACCGCAGCGGGCGCCGGCACGAAGACTCCCGCGCGCCGGCCATGCGCAGAACCCTCGATGCGCGTCCTGTGGACGACCGCGCGGCTGTGGACGGCAGTTGGACGGATCCGACCCGAAGTGCTACCGAACCGGGCCGTTGTGACCGGGCTGAGCGTGCCCGGCAAAGCCGTCACCCCGACCTGTCACAGTGGAACCGTGCGGGTAGCGATCCTCGGGGCCCTCCTCGTGACGGACGACGCCGACCGGCCGGTCGAGGTCGGCGGCGCGCGGCTGCGCGCCCTGCTGACCCGGCTCGCGTTGGAGCCGGACCGGGCGGTCGGCGTGTCCGCCCTGATCGCCGACCTGTGGGGCGACGCGCCGCCGGCCGACGAGGTCAACGCCCTGCAGTCGCTGGTGTCCCGGCTGCGCCGGGTCCTGCCGGGCGCCCCGGTCGAGTCGGTGCCGACCGGCTACCGGCTGGCGGTCGACCCGCGGCAGGTCGACGCGAGCGAGTTCGAGCGGCTGTCCGCGGCCGGTCGCCGCGCGCTCGGCGGCGACCCCGCGGCCGCCCGCCGGCTGCTGACCGAGGCGCTCGCCCTCTGGCGCGGCCCGGCGCTGGCCGACGCCGCCGGCCAGCCCTGGGCCGACGCCGCCGCCGACCGGCTCGCCGAGCGCCGGCTGGCCGCCACCGAGGACCGCGTCGACGCCGCGCTCGAGCTCGGCGGCCACGCCGAGATGCTGGCCGAGCTCGAGACGCTGGCCCGGCACCACCCGCTGCGCGAGCGCATCCGCGGCCAGCAGGTTCGCGCGCTCTACGCCGCCGGTCGCCAGGCCGACGCGCTCGCCGCGTACGCGGACGTCCGCCGGCAGCTGGCCGACGAGCTCGGCGTCGATCCCTCCCCGGCGCTGCAGGAGATCCACCTGCGCGTGCTGCGGGCGACCCCGGAGCCGCGTCCGGCGGTCGGCCGGACCAACGTGCCCGCCCAGTTCACCAGCTTCGTCGGCCGCGACGACGACCTGGCCGCGGTCACCGCGTTGCTCGACCGACACCGGCTGGTCACCCTGGTCGGGCCGGGCGGCGCCGGCAAGACCCGGCTGGCCGCCGAGACCGCGGTCCGCGTGCTCGACCGGTTCCCCGACGGGGCCTGGCTGGTCGAGCTCGCCCCGGTGACCGAGGGGGCGCAGGTGCCGCAGGCGGTGCTCGGCGCGATCGGCCTGGCCGACCGGCTGCGCCGGGAGCAGCCGGGACAGGGCCAGGCCGACACGCTGACCCTGCTGGTCGAGCTGCTCGCCGACCGGGCCACGCTGCTCGTGCTGGACAACTGCGAGCACCTCATCGACGCCGCCGCGCGCACCGCCGCCGAGCTGCTGGCCCGCTGTCCGCAGCTGCGCATCCTGGCCACCAGCCGGGAGCCGCTCGCGATCACCGGCGAGGCGCTGGCGCCGGTGGCCCCGCTGGGTCTGCCGCCGCGGACGCGGCGCCGGCCGGAGCGCTGGCGTTCCCGGCGGTGCGGCTGTTCGCCGACCGGGCCGCCGCCGTCCGTCCCGGCTTCGAGGTGGACGAGGACACGGTGGGCCCGGTGGTGGAGATCTGCCGCCGGCTGGACGGGATGCCGCTGGCCATCGAGCTGGCCGCGGCCCGGCTGCGCTCGCTGCCGGTGACCGAGGTGGCCGCCCGCCTCGACGACCGGTTCCGGCTGCTCACCGGCGGCAGCCGGACCGCGCTGCCCCGGCACCAGACGCTGCGCGCGGTGGTCGCCTGGAGCTGGGACCTGCTCACCGACGCCGAGGCCGCGCTCGCCGACCGGGCGGCCGTCTTCCCCGGCGGGGTGAGCGCGGAGGCGGCCGAGGCGGTCTGTGCCGGCGGCCCGGTGCACGCCGCCGACGTGCCCGACCTGCTGGCCGCGCTGGGCGACAAGTCGCTGCTGCAGCAGCTGCCCGGGGTGGAGCCGCGCTACCGGATGCTGGAGACCCTCCGGGAGTACGGGACCGAGCGGCTGGCCGCGGCGGGCGAGGTGGCCGCGGTCAAGCGGGCGCACGCGCTGCACTTCCTGTCCGTCGCCGAGCGGGCCGACCCGCACCTGCGCGGGCCCGAGCAGCTGGAGTGGTACGGGAAGCTCATCGTCGAGCGGGACAACCTCAGCGCCGCGATGCGGTTCGTCATCGACACCGGCGACACCGACACCGCGGTCAGGCTCGGTGCCGCGCTGGCCTGGTTCTGGACCGCGCGCAGCGAGCACGTCGCCGCCGCGACCCTGCTCACGGCCGCCGGCGAGCTGCCCGGCGAGGCGCCGCCCGATGCGCGGGCGGTCTGCCTGGTGGTCGGCACGGTGAGCGGCGCAGCCATGACCGCCGACTTCAGCGGGCTGCCCGAGCGGATGGCCCGGGCCCGCGCGCTCAACCCCGGCAACTGGGCCGAGCATCCGTTGCTCTCCCTGCTCGAGCCGCTCGCCGCGATGCTGTCCGGCAACGAGCGGGAGGCGTTCGAGCTGCTGGAGCAGGGGCCCGAGCCGGCCGATCCGTGGACCCGGGCGACCCGCTGGCTGCTCGGCGCGATGCTGCACGAGAACGAGGGCCACTTCGACGAGCACCGCGGCTACCTGAAGCGGGCGCTGGAGGGATACCGGGAGGTCGGCGATCGCTGGGGTCTGGCCACCACGCTCGCGGCGACCGGCAACGCCCGGCTCGCCGACGGCGACGTGCCCGGCTCCGTCGAGGCGTACGCGGAGGCGCACCGGCTGATGGCCGAGATCACCGCCAACGAGGACGCCTCCTACACCCGGACCCGGCTCGCCGCGGCGTACGCGCGGGGAGGGGACGTGCCACGGGCCCGGGCCGAGCTCGCGGCAGCCAGGGTCGAGGCCGAGCGGAGCGGATCGCCGATCGGCCTGTCCAGCGTCTACCTCGGGATGGCCGAGCTGGCCGACGAGACGGGCGACCGGGCCGAGGCCCGCCGGCTCGGGGAGGTCGCGCTGGCTGCGGTCATGTCGACCGCCGGCGCGCCGCCGCAGCTCATCATCGTGGTGGAGGCCTTCCTGGCCGCGCTGGACGCGGAGGACGGCGACCCCGACGGCGGCCGGGAGCGGCTGCGGGCGGCGGTGTCGCTGCCGATGGCAGACCGGGACATGCCGGTGCTGGGCCTCGCCGCGCTCGCCGGGGCGTACGTCGAGCTGCTGGCCGGGCTGCCCGAGCACAGCGCCCGGCTGATGGGCGCGGCCCTCGCCCTGCGCGGCACCGAGGACCGCGGCAGCCGCCAGGTCCGCCGGTTGCGCCACGACCTCGAAGCCGCCCTGGGCGAGGACGGCTTCGAGCGCGTCTACCTCGAAGGCGCGGCGCTGCCGCGCGAGCTGGCGGTGGGCCTGCTGCGCGGCAGCGCCGACGGGTAGTCAGTTGGTCTTGCGCCGGTAGGTCGCGACCGCGAGCGGGGCGAAGATCGCCAGGATGATCGCGCCGGTGAGCACCGACCAGCCGACCGGACCGGCGACCGGACCGCCGACCAGCAGGCCGCGTGTCGCGTCGGTGAGGTGCGTGACCGGGTTGACCTTCACCCAGCCCTGCAGCCAGCCCGGCAGCGAGGCGGTCGGCACGAACATGTTGCTGCCGAAGGTCAGCGGGAACATCACCAGGAACCCGATGCCCTGCACCGCCCCGGACTCCCGCAGCCAGGTGCCGAGGAAGACCGCGACCCAGCTCATGCAGAGCGCGAAGGCGATGGCGAGCAGGCACCCGGCCAGCGCCGAGACGGGGTCGGTGCCGATCCGGAAGCCGACCGCGTAGCCGAACGCCATGAGCACCAGCACGGACGTGCCGAACCGGACCACCTCGGCCGACACCGCGCCGATCAGCGGAGCCGACCGCGCGATGGGCAGCGACCGGAACCGGTCGAAGACGCCCTTCTTGATGTCGGTGTTGAGGTTCACCCCGATGGACAGCGAGGTGAACAGGACCGTCTGCACCATGATCGCCGGCAGCACGTACTGCAGGTAGTCGTGGGTGGAGCCGGAGATCGCGCCGCCGAAGACGTACACGAAGAGGATCACGAAGATGATCGGCTGCAGCGTGACGTCGATGAACTGCTCGGGGGTACGGCGGATCTTGCGTACCGCCCGGCCGCCCAGCACGAGGCTGTGCCGCAGCAGTGGGAACGGCCTGGTGCCTTGTTCCGGCGCCGAGACCGGCGGCGGAACCCGCGTCGGGATGGTCTGCTCCAGGGTGGTGGTCATGCCGCCTCCTCCTCGTCGCCGCTCGTGGCGGGGGCGCCGGTCAGCGCCGCGAACACCTCGTCCAGCCCGGGCAGCTTCAGCGCCAGCTCGGTCACCGCGATCCCCTCGGCGGCGAACCGGGTCACCGCCTCGGTCATCGCCTCGTCACCGCGCACCGGCACCTGCAGCACGCCGCGGCGGGGCGACTCGGGCGCGGCCCCGGACACCGCGGTGAGCACCCGGGACACGTCCGGGAGCCTGGCCTCGTCCACCGGCCGCACCTGCAGGCTCTGGTCGCCGACGATCCGCTTGAGCTCGTGCGGGGTGCCGTGGGCGATGATCCTGCCGTGGTCGAAGACCGAGATCTCGTCGGCCAGCGCGTCCGCCTCGTCCAGATACTGCGTGGTGAGCAGGACGGTGGCGCCCTGCGCGACCAGGCCGCGCACGGTCATCCAGACCTCGTCCCGCTTGGTCGGGTCGAGCCCGGTGGTCGGCTCGTCCAGGAAGATCACCGACGGCTGGCCGACCAGGCTCGCGGCGAGGTCGAGCCGCCGCCGCATGCCGCCGGAGTACGTCTTGGCGGCCCGGTCGGCCGCCTCGGTCAGGTCGAACTCGGCCAGCAGCTCGGCGGCGCGGCGCTTCGCATCCCGCGTGCGCAGGTCGAGCAGCCGGCCGATCAGCACCAGGTTCTCGGTGCCGGTCAGGTCGTCGTCCACCGCCGCGTACTGCCCGGTCAGGCCGACCAGCCGACGCACCCGCGCGGCGTCGGACACCACGTCCAGGCCGCCGACCCGTGCGCTGCCCCCGTCGGGGCGCAGCAGCGTGGCCAGGACCCGCACCGCCGTCGTCTTGCCCGCGCCGTTCGGGCCGAGCACGCCGAGCACCGTTCCGGGCCGCACCGCCAGGTCGACACCGTCCAGCGCGATCGTCTCGCCGAACCGCTTCACCAGGCCTTCTGCCTCGATCGCGTACATGCAGCTCTCCCTTCTCGTCGGGTACGAGGCTGGGCCGCAGGGCTGGCATCCCGCGCACAGACCGCTGGCAGCCTCTGACAGGGGCTGTCAATGGCTGCCAGCGGTCGCGAACCCGCAGGTCAGGCGCGCACCAGCGGGCCAGTCGCCGCGTCGGGTGCCGGCTGCCGGCGGCGCAGCACAGCCGGGGACCACCAGTTCCACCGGCCGAGCAGCGTCATCGCCGCCGGCAGCAGCACCGCCCGGACCAGCGTCGCGTCGAGGAGCACGGCCACGGCCAGGCCGACGCCCATCTGCTTGAACTCGGTCGCGCTGAGCGTGGCGAAGATCGCGAACACCGCGACCATCACGACGGCCGCGCTGGTCACCGCGCCGGCCGAGCCGACGATTCCCTGCCGGACCGCGTCCCGGGTGGGCAGCCCGCGTACGGCCAGCTCGCGGATCCGACTCACCACGAAGACGTGGTAATCCATCGACAGTCCGAACAGCACCACGAACAGGAACATCGGCAGCCAGGCGATGATCGTCCCGGAGGAACGGAAGCCCAGCAGCCCTTCCGCCCAGCTGTGCTGGAAGACCAGCACCAGCAGTCCGTACGCGGCGCCGACCGAGAGCAGGTTGAGCACGAGTGCCGTCGCGGCGACGACGACGGACCGGAACGTCCAGAGAACCAGCAGGAACGTCAGCGCGAGCACGAAGCCGACCACCAGCGGCAGCCGGTCGGACAGGAGCGTGGAGAAGTCCACCGAGGCGGCGGTGTCCCCGGTCACCGCGACTTCGGCGCCGGGCACCCGGCCGACCGTGTCCGGGATCAGCTTGGTCCGCAGCAGGCCCAGCGCCTCAGTGGCCCCGCGCGAGTCGGCGCCGGCGCGGACGTGCACGTGCAGCCGGCTGATCCGGCCGTCGGCGGACAGGTCGATCTCCGGCTGGCGCCCGGGCGCGAAGTGCGGGTCGACCGCGGCCCGTCCGGACAGCTCCAGCAGCGCGGCCCGCACCGCCGCGCCCTTCTCCGGCGCCGCCCGCACCACGACGTCGTCGGCCGCGCCCTCGCTCGGGAAGGCCGCGGTGAGCCGGTCGTACGTCTGCATCGCCGGGATCGACCGGGGCAGGTCGTCCTCGCTGCCCAGGCTGGTACGCATGCCGAGGGCGGGCAGCGCGAGCAGGACCAGCGCGGCGACGCCGAGGCCGAGCGCCAGCGCGGGGCGGCGCAGCGTGGGCCGGAGCAACGCCGGCCAGAGCCGCGGCGGCCGCCCGGGCCGCATGGTCAGCCGGTGCAGCAACGGCACCCGCGGTCTGTCCACCCAGCGGCCGAGCTTGGCCAGCACGGCCGGCAGCACGGTGATCGAGCCGAGCACGGACACGGCCACGACGAGGATCGCGCCCACCGCGAGGGACGAGAAGATCGCGCTGCCGGACAGGAACATGCCGGCCATCGCCACGACCACGGTGCCGCCGGAGACCACCACGGCGCGGCCGGACGTCGCGGCGGCGATCTCCACCGCGTCGAGCGGACTGCGGCCCCTGGCCCGCTCCTCCCGGGCCCGGCGCACGTAGAACAGCGAGTAGTCGACGCCGACGGCCATGCCGATGAGCAGGACGACGCTCGAGGTGGTGTCGGTGACCGGCAGCAGGTGCGAGGTGAGCGCGGACAGGCCGAGCGCGGCGGCCACCGAGGTCAGCGCGAGCAGCACCGGCACCGCGGCCGCGAGCAGAGCTCCGAACGCGACGACGAGGATGACCAGCGTGACCGGCAGGCTCAGCACCTCCGCCTGGTGGAAGTCGTCGCCGTACGTCTTCTGCAGCGCCTGCTCGATCGAGCCGCCGCCGACCTCCTCGACCCGGAGGTCCGGGTGGGCCGCCTGGACCGCCGCCGTCGCGTCGACCAGCGGCTGCACGCGGTCAGCGGCCTCGTCCGGGTCGCCGGTCATCTCCGCCCGGACCAGCACGGCCGGGCCACCGGGAGCCGTGACCGGCGTGGACACGCTCGCCACCCCGGGCAGGCCGCGCAGCCGGCCGGCCGCCTCGGTCGCGGCCGCGGTCGCCGCGGCCCCGTCAAGCGACCCGGATCGGGCGGTGACCAGGACGTTCTCCACCGCCGGGTCGGCGAAGTGGGCGTCGGCGAGCATCTTCTCGGCCCGGCCCCACTCGCCCACCGCCTGCTGCGCGTCGGTCTGCTGCGTCGTGCCGGCCATGCCGCCGGCCGCGACGCAGATCGCGACGAACGCGACCCATCCCAGCACCGCCCGCCAGCGGTGCTCCGCACTCCACCGCGCGATCCGGACCACCCTGCTCGGGCGCCTGTTCACCACTGCCGTCGTCCTTCCGCCTCGGATCTCCGGGTCGACGTTGAGCCTGTCGACGGGGCCGGGCTGAGTCAGGACGGTGATCCCCCGTCTTCTGGTGGGGTTGTCCGCACCCCGGAGAGGGCGGGCTGCCGGGTCGGCAATGTCGGTGCCGATCCCTACCGTGGAGGCCGTACGGGCGAGCCGATGGGAGGGGACGAGGTGACGGTCGAGCCGGGCGCGACTGAGGCGGGGCAGGTCGAGCTGACCGCCGCGCAGTCCTCCCCTGGTGCCGCGCCCGGCGCCGCCCCGAGCGCGGCGCCGGCCACGACGGTCGCGTCGGCTCCGGCTCCCCCGTCGGTGGGCGGATCGACGATGGCGGCTGCCGAGGTGCGGCGACCCACCGGGGCCGATGCCTGGTTGACGACGCTCAACATCCTCATCGGGCTGTGGACCGGGCTGCTCTCGTTCGTCTTCCTGGGCTGGCTGCTGCCGGTCTCGCTGGTGCTCACGCCGGTCTTCCTGGTCGGACTGCCGCTGTTGGCGTGCGCGCTGCTGCTGTCCCGCTGGTTCGGCGTGATCGAGCGTGGGCGCTACCGGATGGTGCTCGGCGTCGACATCCCGTCGCCGCACCCGGACGAGAAGCCGGACGGCAGCCTGATCGACCGGTTCCGCACGCTGCTGCGGACGCCGGCCCGGTGGCGCGAGGCCGGCTACAACCTGCTGCGCTTTCCGCTTTCGGCGGTGCAGGTCGTGCTCGTCACGGCCGTCTGGCTGTTGCCCCTCGGCGGGCTGTCGCTGCCGATCTACAACTGGTCGCTGCCGCACGGCGGCGCCAACCTCGCCCTGTTCACGGTCCGCAGCTGGTGGTCACTCTCCCTGGTGTTCCTGGTCAGCGTGCTGTTGCTGATCAACGCGCCGCGGATGGTGCGCTGGCTGGGCATCGCCGACCTCGCGATCGCCCGCCGGCTGCTCGGCCCGGACCAGCTGGCCGCGCGGGTCGGCGAGCTCGAGCGCAGTCGAGCCGCGGTGGTCGTCTCGGCCGAGGAGGAGCGCCGCCGGATCGAGCGCGACCTGCACGACGGCGCCCAGCAACGGCTGGTCGCGCTGGCCATGCAGCTCGGTCGAGCCAGATCCCGGTTCGCCAGCGACCCGGACGGCGCCCGCGCGCTGCTCGACGAGGCGCACACCGAGGCCAAGGCAGCGCTGGCTGAGCTGCGCGACCTGGCCCGCGGGCTGCACCCGGCCGTGCTCACCGACCGCGGCCTCGATGCGGCGCTGTCCGGGCTGGCCGCGCGGGCCCCGATCCCGGTGGTGGTCGAGGTCGACCCGGCCGCCGGCGACAAGCCGGTGCCGGTCGTCGACGCGATCGCCTACTTCGTCGTGGCCGAGGCGCTGACCAACGTGGCCCGGCACGCCCGGGCGACCCGAGCCGCGGTGGTCGTGCGCCGGCTCGACGGAGTGCTGCGGGTCGTGGTGACCGACGACGGTGTCGGTGGCGCCGACCCCGCCCTCGGCACCGGCCTGCGCGGGCTTGCCGACCGGGTCTCCGGTGTGGACGGTCGGCTGCACGTCGACAGCCCGCCGGGCGGACCTACCGTGCTCACCGTGGAGTTGCCGTGCGCGTCGTGATCGCCGAGGACTCGGTACTGCTGCGGGAGGGCCTGGCCCGGCTGCTCGACGAGGCCGGCTTCGAGGTGGTGGAGGCGGTCGCCGACGGCGAGCAGTTGCTGCGGTCGGTCGCCGAGCACACGCCCGACGTCGTCGTCGCGGACGTCCGGATGCCGCCCACGCACACCGACGAGGGCGTGCGGGCCGCGCTGGTGATCCGCCAGCGCTGGCCGTCGACCGCTGTCCTCGTCCTCTCCCAGTACGTCGAGGAGCGGTATGCGACGGAGCTGCTCGCCGGCGACACCCGCGGCGTCGGCTACCTGCTCAAGGACCGGGTCGCCGACGTGGACGAGTTCGTCGCCGCGCTGCGCCGGGTCGGTGCCGGCGGGGCGGCGCTCGACCCCGAGGTCGTCTCCCAGCTGCTGCTGCGCGGCCGGCGACGGCCGCTGGACGCGCTGACCCCGCGCGAGCAGGAGGTCCTCAAGCTCATGGCCGAGGGCCGGTCCAACGGAGCCATCGCGGCCGCGCTCGTGGTCACCGACGGCGCGGTCGAGAAACACGTGAGCAGCATCTTCACCAAGCTCGGGCTGCAGCCGGCCGACACCGACCACCGCCGCGTGCTGGCCGTGCTCTCCTTCCTGGACGGCCGCTGAACCCGGCCGGCGTCGACTACGCGCTGGCCAACGTCTACGCGCCCGGCCGCACCGCCCGGATCGCCGTCGGCGGACAAGCGGTGCCGGGGGCGCCGGAGGTCGACGGGGGCCGGGACCCTCGTCGACCGCATTCCTCGCCGTCGCCGAGTCCTTGGACCCGCACTCCCTGACCACCGCCGGGCCGGCGTGACGTCAGGGCAGGCGGACGACCTGAGCGGCGTAGAGGAGGCCGGAGCCGAAGCCGAGCAGCAGCGCCCGCTGGCCGCCGCGCGCCTGCCCGGAGGCCAGCAGCCGCTCGATCGCCAGCGGGATCGACGCCGACGAGGTGTTGCCCGCTGTCGCCACGTCCCGCGCCACCACGACGTCCGGGCGCAGCCCGATCCTCCACGCCAGCGCGTCGGTGATCCGCAGGTTGGCCTGGTGCGGCACGAACACGTCGATGTCGGCCAGCGTCAGCCCGGCGAGCCGGACGGCGTCGGCGGCGATCGGAGCCAGCGCGGTGACCGTCCAGCGGAACACCTCCTGCCCGGCCATCCGCAGCGTCGGCGGCGGCGTCGCCGGGTCGTCCCGCACCGCCGCCCACGAGTACGGCTGCGCGATCGCGGCCGCCTTCGACCCGTCCGACCCCCACCGCACCGGCCCGATCCCCGGCTCGGCGGCCGGGCCGACGACGACCGCGCCGGCGCCGTCCCCGAACAGGAACGCCGTCCCTCGGTCGGTCGGGTCGACGATGTCGGTCATCCGTTCGACCCCGACCACCACGACGTACCGGGCGCTGCCGGACCGGATCGCGTCCGCTGCGACCGCGAGCGTGTAGCAGAAGCCGGCGCAGCCGGCACCGGTGTCCAGCGCGCCGGCGCCGGTCGCGCCGATGCGGAACGCGAGCTCGGCCGCGAGCGGCGGCGCCTGCCGGAGATTGCTCATCGTGGTCACCAGCACCAGCGACACCTCGCCGGGCGGGAGGCCGGCCTCGCCGAGCGCCTTGCCGGCCGCCGCGGCGGCCATGTCGAGCAGGGTTTCCCCCGGCCCGGCGAACCCGCGCCTGGTGATGCCGGAGCGCGTCACGATCCACTCGTCGGTGGACCCGATCGAGCCGGCAACCTCGTCGTTGCCGACAGAACGGGATGGGCGGTAGGCCCCGACTCCGAGGAGGGCCGGGTGGGCTGACGCAGCCATTGGGAAGAGCATCACCTCCGGCGACCCCGGAGGCAAACGCGACATGCCGTGACGAAATCGCCCCTCAGGCCGCGACCTTGCGGAGGACCAGCCGCTGGAGATCCCCGTACGTCCGCACGGCCGCGAGCTCGTCGTCGGTGATCCGGAGCGAGAACCGGTCCTCCAGCGCGGTCGCCAGCTCGATACCCGCCAGCGAGTCGAGGCCGAGGTCCCCGGCGAGCGAGGCCTGCTCGGTCAGCCGGTCCGGTTCGATGCCGAGGTGACCGGCGACCGCCGCCCGCACCTCATCCGCCCGGGTCATCCCGACTCCTCCTCGCGCATCTCCGACCGCTCGGGCGACGGCGCGCCCGCGGAGGACGCCGGCGAGGCAGCGGCGGCCTCGACCGGCGGGCGCACCACGACCACCGTGCAGGCCGCGTTCTTCAGCGCCTCGTCGGACGCCGACCCGACCAGCCAGCTGGCCAGCCGGCCGTGCTCCTTGGTCCCGATCACGAGCAGGTCGGCCATGGCGCAGAAGCTCAGCAGCGCCCGCCCGGCCGGCTTGTGTATGGCGTGCACGGTCACCTCACAGCTCACGCCGTCCGGCAGCACTTCGTCCACGATCGCCTCGGTCCGCGCCTGCGCCTGCTCCTGGTACGCCGCCACGGGCGGGGCGACCCCGCCCCACTCGCCCGGCGGCCGCGGCTCGCCCTTGACCTGCCAGCCGTAGACCACGTCGAGCGCGCAGTGCCGCAGTTCGGCCTCCCGCGCGGCCCAGCGCAGGGCGGATCGGGAGGTCGGCGAGCCGTCCACGCCGACGACGATATGCCCGTACGCCGGTCCGCCGTCCATCTCCAACCTCCGTACGACATGCCAAGGATCGCAAGTAGAAACGTACAGTTGTCCGTTTACCCGCCGGACCGGCGTCTCGATCGTGCCCTCGCAGGTGGGATGCTGTGCGACGCCCAGGGGCACCAGTCCCCGGCTGTGGGCCCAGGTGGGTCTGCGAGGAGGACGCAACGATGCATCCGCAGATGACCAGCAGGATAGTGGTCGGAGTGGACGGAGCGCCGCGCACTGTTGCTGCCTTGCGCTGGGCGGCCAGCGAGGCGCTGCGCCGGGACGCCGGGATCGTGGCCGTGCACGCCTGGGGCAGCGTCCTGCGCCCGGCCTCGTACGCGCCGGTCAGCGACTGCGCGGACCCGGACGAGAGCGCCCGGCGCGCGGCCGCCCTGCTGGCCGGCGCGGTCCGGACGGCGTTCGGGGACGCGCCGCCGGTGCCGGTGCGCGAGCTGGTCGACGATCGCGCGGTGGTGCCGGCGCTGCTCAGCCAGGCCCGCCGGGCCGAGCTGCTGGTCGTCGCGACACGGGCGCCGGAGATCCCAGGCGGCCGGTTCGACTCCGGGCCCGGGTCGACCACGCTGTCGTGCCTGCGGCAGGCGCCCTGCCCGGTGGTGGTGCTGCCGACGATCGGCGACCAGGTCTGGACCGCCGTCGCCGACGACGACCGCCCGCCGACGCTGGTATAGATCGCGTCCGCCGGGAACGCTGGACCCCGAGCGAGCCCAAGGAGGACCCATGACGACCGGCACCACGCCCGCACCCGCGGCCGGCCAGCGCACCGTCCAGCTCGACCGGCTCCGGCTCCTGGACGCCTGGTGGCGCGCGGCCAACTACCTGTCGGTCGGGCAGATCTACCTGCGCGACAACCCGCTGCTGCGCCGGCCGCTGGAGGTCGACCAGATCAAGCCGCGGCTGCTCGGGCACTGGGGCACGACGCCGGGGCTGACCTTCCTCTGGGCACACCTCAACCGGGCCATCGTCGACCGCGACCTCGACGCGCTCTACGTCACCGGTCCCGGCCACGGCGGCCCCGGCGTGGTCGCCGCCGCCTACCTGGAGGGCACCTACAGCGAGCTCTACTCGGCGGTCACCGAGGACGAGGAGGGCATGCAGGAGCTGTTCCACCAGTTCTCGTACCCCGGCGGCATCCCCAGCCACGCCGCACCGGAGACGCCCGGGTCGATCAACGAGGGCGGCGAGCTCGGCTACTCGCTCATGCACGCGTACGGGGCGGCGTTCGACAACCCCGACCTGCTCGTCGCCTGTGTGATCGGCGACGGTGAGGCGGAGACCGGGCCGCTGGCGGCGTCCTGGCACTCGAACAAGTTCCTCGACCCGGTCGGCGACGGCGTGGTGCTGCCGATCCTGCACCTGAACGGCTACAAGATCGCCAACCCGACGGTGCTGGCCCGGATCCCCGAGCCGGAGCTGCTCGACCTCATGCGCGGATACGGCTACCAGCCGTTCGTGCTGGAGGCCGGCCTGGACGACGACCACCTCGACGTGCACGCGCGGAT
The DNA here is from genome assembly GCA_963803135.1 of uncultured Actinomycetota bacterium. Taxonomy (GTDB): domain Bacteria; phylum Actinomycetota; class Actinomycetes; order Mycobacteriales; family CADCTP01; genus CADCTP01. The sequence goes on from CAWDLH010000007.1 coordinate 593,129, forward strand.
GGCGTCCACAATGGACGAGATCCTCGACCGCATCGCCGACATCAAGCGGGCCGCCCGCGCCGACGGGACGACCGACCGTCCACAGTGGCCAATGCTGGTGCTGCGTACGCCGAAGGGCTGGACCGGGCCCCGCGAAGTGGACGGTCAGCAGGTCGAGGGGACGTTCCGGGCGCACCAGGTGCCGCTGGCCGGGGTGCGGCAGAATCCGGAGCACCTGGCCCAGCTCGAGCGGTGGCTGCGGTCGTACCGGCCGGAGGAGCTGTTCGACGACGGCGGCCGGCTGCGGGAGGACATCCGGGCGACCGCGCCGACCGGGCAGCGGCGGATGAGCGACAACCCGCACGCCAACGGCGGCATCCTGCTGCGCGACCTGCGGCTGCCGGACTTCCGGAACTACGCCGTGGAGGTGCCCGAGCCGGGCCGCGGCCAGGACGAGAGCACGAAGGTGCTCGGCACCTGGCTGCGGGACGTGATCCGGCGCAACCCCACGACGTTCCGGCTGATGGGACCGGACGAGACCGCGTCCAACCGGCTGTCGCCCGTGTTCGAGGCGACCGACCGGGTGTTCGAGGGCGAGCGGGTGCCCGGGGACGACCACCTCGCGCCGCACGGGCGGGTCATGGAGGTGCTGTCCGAGCACCTCTGCCAGGGCTGGCTCGAGGGCTACCTGCTCACCGGCCGGCACGGGATGTTCAACTGCTACGAGGCGTTCATCCACATCGTGGACTCGATGTTCAACCAGCACGCCAAATGGCTGGAGTCCACATCGGACATCCCGTGGCGGCGGCCGGTGGCGTCGCTGAACTACCTGCTCTCCAGCCACGTCTGGCGTCAGGACCACAACGGCTTCTCCCACCAGGACCCGGGCTTCATCGACCACGTCGTGAACAAGAAGGCCTCGGTGGTCAGGGTCTACCTGCCACCGGACGCGAACTGCCTGCTGTCCACGTACGACCACTGCCTGCGCAGCCGCAACTACGTCAACGTCGTGGTGGCCGGCAAGCAGCCGCAGCTGCAGTACCTGGACATGGAGACCGCGATCGCCCACTGCACCCGCGGTGCCGGTATCTGGGACTGGGCGTCCAATGAGGACGGCCAGCTGCCGGATGTGGTGCTGGCCTGCGCCGGCGACGTCCCGACGCTGGAGACGCTGGCCGCGGTCGACCTCATCCGCCAGCACCTGCCCCAGATCAGGGTTCGGGTCGTCAACGTCGTCGACCTCATGCGGCTGCAGCCGGAGAGCGAGCATCCGCACGGGATGAGCGATCGCGAGTTCGACACGCTGTTCACCACCGACCGGCCGGTGATCTTCGCCTACCACGGCTATCCCACGCTGATCCACCGGCTGACCTACCGGCGGACCAACCACGACAACATGCACGTCCGCGGGTTCAAGGAGGAAGGCACCACCACCACGCCGTTCGACATGGTGATGCTCAACGACCTGGACCGGTTCCGGCTGGTGATGGACGTCATCGACCGGGTGCCCGGACTGGCGGCCCGGCAGGCTCAGCTGCGGCAGCGGATGGCCGACGCGCGGCTGGCCGCGCGGGCGTGGACCCGCGAGCAGGGCGAGGACCAGCCGGAGATCAGCGGCTGGTCCTGGCCGTACGACGCGGCCGGCGACCGGGTCGGCGCGGCCGGCGGCGTGGCCGAGGACACGGGCGACGACAACCAGTCCGCCGGCGGCGAGGACGCCATGGCGGCGTCCGGGTGAGGGTTCTCGTCGTCAACACCGGGTCGAGCTCGGTCAAGCTGCGGCTGCTGGACGGCAGCGAGCTGACCGGTTCCGCCGACCTCGGGGCACCGTCCACACTGGACCCGTCGGAGGTCGCCCGGGCGGTCGGAAAGCTGGCCGGCGAGTCCGGTGTGGACTGTGCCGGGCACCGGGTGGTGCACGGCGGTCCGTCGTTCACGTCGGCGATCGTGGTCGACGACCGGGTCCGGGCCGAGCTGGAGTCCATTGTGGACCTGGCCCCGCTGCACCTGCCGGCGTCACTGGCCGGGCTGGACGCCGTGCGTACGGCGCTGCCGTCGGTGCCCTCGGTGGCCTGTTTCGACACCGCGTTCCACGCCACGATCCCGGCCGAAGCGGCTACGTACGCGCTGCCGGTGGAGTGGCGTGACCTCGGCGCGCGGCGGTACGGCTTCCACGGGCTGTCGCACGCGTACTCGGCCCGGCGGGCGGCCGAGATCCTGGACCGGCCGGTCGACGGGCTTCGGCTGGTGAGTTGCCATCTCGGTGCGGGAGCGTCGCTGTGCGCCGTCCACTCCGGACGGTCGGTGGACACGACGATGGGGTTCACCCCGTTGGAAGGACTGGTGATGGCCACCCGGTCCGGCTCCGTCGACCCCGGGCTGGTGCTCTGGCTGCAACGGCAGCACGGGCTGAGCGCGGACGACGTCTTCGACGGGCTCGAGTCGCGGTCCGGGCTGCTCGGGCTGGCCGGCACCGCGGACATGCGCGAGGTGCTGGCCCGGACCGACTCCGGCGACGACACCGCCAAGCTGGCCTTCGACGTGTACGTGTACCGGGTGCGTGCGGCGATCTCCGCGATGGCGGCGGCGATGTCCGGTGTGGACGCGGTGAGCTTCACCGGCGGTGTCGGCGAGGCGTCGCCCGCGGTCCGGGAGGGCGCGGTGGCCGGCCTCGAGCATCTCGGGATCGCCGTGAACCCGGGCCAGAACGAGGCCGCCCGCGGCGACGCCAACGTCTCCGCACCGGGCGCCGTGGCCGGCGTGGCCGTCGTCACCGCCCGGGAGGACCTCGAGATGGTCCGGCAGGTCGAGTCCCTGCTGGGCTGATCTCAGCGAAACGCCGACGGCGCTGCCGGTCGCCGAACTGCTCGGGCGCCCGGCGCCGCACCGCTGCACGTCGGTGAGCCGCACCGGCCTCGACCGCGACGGTGACGGCGTGGCCTGCGAGTAGTGCCGTACGGGTACCGGGCCGGGGCCGGACCCTCTATCCTCCGCCGGGTTCCGATCACGCGCCGTCTCGCGGGGGGAAAGTCAGTGCGCAGCCTGGACCGGGCCCGGTGGGAACGAGGGCTGCGGTGGGTACGGGTCCAGCCGTGGCCGGTGTGGGCCGCGGCCGGCGCGGTGTTCGTGCTGTTCGCCGTGCTCGGAGCGGTGACCCGGGGGCCGGCGGCGGCTCCGGTCGCCGCACACAGCCTGTCCGACGGGATCGAGCACGCCGCCGATACGCCGGCGGCATCGGGGGGGACGGCGACGCCGGTGCCCGGCCAGCCGCCCTACCCCGGCGTCGGGTACCCGACCGGCCCGGCGCAGCCTCGCTCGGGCACGCCGATGCCGACGGAGTCCGCGGCGTCCTACGGGAGCTGCGCGGCGGCGTCGGCGGCCGGCGCGGCACCGATCCCGAGCGGGCGGCCGGGCTACCGGACGGACCTGGACCGGGACGGTGACGGGATCGCCTGCGACGTCGAGGACCAGCCGTCGAGCAGCCCGACGACGCGGCGGGTCACGCCGACCTCGCCGCCACCGACACCGACGGCCACCCCGGACCCGACGCCGACCCCGAGCGACACCCCGTCGCCCACCCCGGCCCCCACCACCACCGAGCCCGCCACCACCGGCTGACGACCCAAGGCCGGTCGAGGCGGCCGACCGGACGGGTGGGCCGAGCACGGCGGACGGGTCTGCCCGGTCCGGACAGAGGGGAGCCGGCCCAGACGGGGCTGGGCCGGCTCGCAGGTGGGCGAAGCGGCGGGGACGGCCGAGGCTCGGGGGCCGTCCCCGCCGCTTCTCTACCGGGGGTCTACCGCCCGGCGTCGGAGCCGAGCGTCACGGACACGGTCCGGGTGTCGTTGCCGCGCTTGACCGTGAGCGTCACCTTCGTGCCCGGCGCGTACGAGCGGATCGTCGCGGCCAGGTCCTCGGACTGGCCGATCACCCGGTCGTCGACCTTGGTGACCACGTCGCCGGCCTTGATCCCGGCGTCCGCGGCCGCGCTGCCCGCGGTGACCTGCGCGATCGTGGCGCCGATCGCGGTCTGCTGGTCGTCCGAGGTGGCGGTCTGGGTCTCCACGCCGAGTTGCGCGTGGGTGGCCTTGCCGGTCGCGATCAGCTGCTGCGAGATCCGCACCGCGGTGTCCGACGGGATGGCGAACCCGATGCCGATGTTGCCGGCCCCGCCCTGCTGCCCGGAGTTCGAGCCGGCGGTCGCGATCGACTGGTTGATGCCGACCACCCGGCCGGCCAGGTCGACCAGCGCGCCACCGGAGTTGCCCGGGTTGATCGCGGCGTCGGTCTGGATCGCGTCGATCACCGCGCTGTTGTCCGACGCACCGCTGGTCGGACGGTGCAAGGCGCTGACGATGCCCTCGGTGACCGTGCCGTTGAGGCCGAGCGGCGAGCCGACCGCGACGACCGTCTGGCCGACCTTGACTCCACCGGAGTCGGCGAACGTCGCCGCGGTGAGTCCGGTGAGGTTGACCTTGACCACGGCGAGATCGGTGGCCTTGTCCGCGCCGACCAGCTTCGCGGTGGCGGTCCGGCCGTCGGAGAACGCGACGGTGATCGACCCGCCGCCGTCGGCCACGGCGGTGACGTGCTCGTTGGTGAGGATGTAGCCGTCGGAGCGGATCACGATGCCGGAGCCGGTGCCGCCTTCCTGCTGCCCGCGTACGGACAAGGTGACCACGCTCTTCATCGCGGTCGCCGCAGCCGCTTCCGCGGTCCCGGACTGGTTCGCGGCGATCGGCGCACTCGAACCCTGCACCGTGATGCCGCCGGCAACGACCGGGTCGTTCCGGTCCAGCGCGGCGACGAGGCCGCCGCCGGCGAGCCCGCCGAGCACCGCGGTCAGCGCACCGACCGCCACGAGCCGCCGCCCGCGCGGCTTCCTCGGCTCCGGCGCGGCATACGGCCACGGCCCGCCGGTGGTCGGCGGAATCCCGCCGCTCGGCGGAATCCCGCCGCTCGGCGGCGTCCCGTACCCGCCGCTCGGGTAGCCGCCCGGGCCGTACTGCGGCGTCCCGTACCCGGACGGCATGCCCGCCGAGGGCCCACCGCCATACGCCCCGCCGGTCGGCCGCTCCGCCGTCCACGGCGACCCGACCTTGCTCGCGCCCGCCGTCGGCGCCGGGGCGCCGGGCGAGCCGATCCGGTTCTGGTCCGCGGGCGGAGTGCCGTTCGTGGGCGACCCGTTCGCTGGCCACCCGGCCGCCGGGTGCGACCCCGCGTCACCGTGTACGGACCGCTCGTCGCCTGCGCTGTCCTCGACCGAGCCGAACTCGGGTATGAGGGCGTGCGCGGTGTCGCCGCCGGCCATCGGCGGAGTGTCCGGAGCGTCCGGACGCCGCCACTCCGACCCGGCGTACGGAGGCCGCTCGACCTGCGGCGTAGAAGGGTTGTCGGTCTGCACGGGGTCGTGCGACCCGTGGGGCGTCTCGTTCATGATGCACACTCTCGCCCCGCCGAATGGGACACCCCTGTGCGCACCCTGGGTACAACCTGTGAGCCGTCCCAGCGCCCCCACGTCCCCGGTAAGGACCGTCCACGGTAACCTGCCACGGTTCACCGCGCCCGTAGCTCAGCGGATAGAGCAGGTGCCTTCTAAGCACTTGGTCGCAGGTTCGATTCCTGCCGGGCGCACCACCCTCGCTGCGGGCATCCCGGTTGGGTGGTGTGACGACCCCGCCACCGGCAACCGCCCGGCGGCGGAGACTCGGATTGGCGTCAATGATGGCAACAACAGCTTCTGGGCATTGCCGATGAGACCAAGCACCTGCTACTCGACTCGTCGAACGATGAACGCCAGCTCGCCACGGTATGTCGCGCCGAGCTTCGTCACGACATCTTCTCGACCTCCGGGACCATCTTTGATTCGGCTGAGCCAGTTCTCGGGCAATACCACTCGGTCCCCGACCGACAGCGGACTGCTCCCTCGCCAGCGATAGGCATATCGTCCCACTTCAACGACCTGATGTCCGTCGAGCTCGTAGTATCGTTCCGCTTCGTTGAGTCGCTGTTCAAGATCGCGGATGCGCCGCTCAAGGTGCTCGACGGCGAGTTGCTCCGCGCCCCTGGCAGAATTAAGACCCTGCTGGTAGCCAGCGGAATATCCTCTCCGGTAGGCGTCTGCCGATTCACGTTCGGCGTCCGTGACGTGCCGAGAGCAGGCAACCTCAGAGCCGTATATGCGAGCCCGGCAGGGATCGCCCGACTTGGTCGGGCGACCACAGGTCCGCGGTGTCGTCGAACCTTCGGTCAATGTTGACGCACCTCTTCGGGTCCACGCTCAGCCGACGTCCCATGCGGCCAACGAGATGATCCAGTGTCGACCCCTCCCAAAGCGCTGATCGCGCCGCCCTCCCCGCCGACCACACTTCGGTCGACGGCGTCGGCGGCCGCTGGGACGGTGAGGTGGACCGCGACCCCGCCGCTGGTCATCGTCAGCAGCAGACGACGTCCGGTTGCTCGGCGAGCGCATGCGGCAGGTCCGCAACCCGACGCTGCTCGGCGAGGTCAGTCCACGGGAGGCGGCCGAGGCACTGCGGGCGTCGCTGCCCGGCGTCGACCGCGACGTGATCGTGGCGACCGCCGACGCGCTCGCGGAGTCTAAGGCGACCCGGGAATCCTTCGAGCGGGACGAGCGGGCGGCCGTGGTGCTCGCCGACTTCGCCGAGATCTGGGCCGGGCACGTTACGGAGACGGTACGGGTCGCACATGCCGAGGCGGCCGAGCGGCACGAGACCATCCGGCGACGGCAACGGGAGGCCCAGCGCGCCGCCTCGATGGCGGAGGCAGCGCGGAAGGCCAGCGCCGCGGCAGGTAAGGAGCTCGAGTCGGCGCGAGAGCGGCTGGCGGACGCCCGCGCCCGCATCGCTACCCCGGCCCCACTGGGCCGGCGAGGGCGACGACGAGGCGGCGCTCGGCGCCACGCTGGAGTGGGCCGACGGCGTGACCGACGAGCGGCAGCGGGCGCTGCTGGAGAGTGCGCTCGCGGCCTCCGGTGTGCTCGGCGCGACACTGGGCGACGACCGCTCCGCCCGGACGGCGGCGTGGGCGGTGACAGCCGCCGGCGCCCGGGCCACGCGCAGCCTGGCCGAGCTGGTGACGGTTGACCCCGAGCATCCCCAGGCCGCGGAGGCCGCAGGCATTCTGGTGCGGATAGCGCTCGCCGACACCGCGACAGGCGCCGAGCCCGGCGAGCACCTGCTGATCGGTGCCGACGGCTCATTCCGCGCCGGTGTGCTTTCCGGCCGGCCGCCGGACATGGACCAGTCCGCCGCCCTGCCCCCGGCCGGGCACGTCGGCGCCCGGCAGCGGCGCCGCGCGGCCCTGGCTCGCGCCGAGGCACTCGACCTGCAAGCTGTCGAGCTGGAGCGACAGGCCGCCGAGTCGGCGGCGGCCGCGGCGCGGTTCGCCGCAGAGGCCGAGCATCTCCGCGCCCGGGCGAGGGCATTCCCGCGGCGGGACCGGCTGTCCGGCGCCGAGGCGACCCGCGCCGCTGCGGCGAAGGCTGCCACCGAGACCGCCGAGACCGCGGAGCGGTCCGGGCAGCGGGCCGCGCGACTGCGCTCGGCGTACCAGGCCGAGCGGGAGGCGTGGGTGGCCCGGACCAGGGCACGAGCGCTGCCTGCTGACCTTGCCGATCTCGTCTCGATCCGGGAGGCCGGCGGGCGCGCGGCCAACGTCCTCGCCCGGTGCGCGACCGCGCTCCGGGACAAGTTCGCCGGGCGGCTGCACAGCGCGCTGGCCGACGCCCGCGCCGCCGAGGAGCAGGTCCAGGCGCTCGGCCGGCTGGCCGCCGAGGCGCGGACAGCCCACCAGGAGGCGACCACGGCTGAGGCGGCGCTGGACGAGTTGCAGAAGCTCGTCGGCGCGCCGGTCGAGCGGATGCTCAACCAGCTCGCGACGGCCCGTGCCGACAGGCGGGACGCTGAGCAGGACGTGAACGAAGCGGAGACGACCGCCCGGGAACGGGAGCGCGAGGAGGTCGAGGCCGAGGCGCGCCGGGCTAGTGCCAACAGCGTCGCCGCCGAGGCCGAGCCGGCCAGCGCGGCCAGCCGCCGCGCGCTACGCGCCCTCCTCGACGCGCCCGGTGCCGCGACGGCGCTCGGTCTCGACCCGCACGCTCTGCCGGACGACGCGGGCCTGCTCGGAACCGTTCAGGGCGTCCTGGCCGGGCGCCGCACGTACGCTCGTAAGACCGTCCGCGAGCGGTACGACACCGTCCGAGCCGAGCTGGCCGGCACCTGGGCGCTCGACCCTGGCGACAGCCACGGCGAGCTGGACACGTACGTGCTCACGCACCAGGACCAGTCGTACGCCCCGCACGCGGCGGCCGAGCGGGCGCGGACGCTGCAGGAGCGTGCGCATCGCGCGCTGGCCGCCGCCGAGGAACGGGCGTTGCGCGAGTTCGTGATCGGCCGTCTGCCCCGTGCGATCGGGCTCGACTGGCAGTGGCTGCTCGACTGGAACCGGCAGGTGAACCGGAAGATGCGGGCCGCGGCCGCGTCCAGTGGGGTCGGCGTGCAGGTACGGAACGGCGTCCGGGACGATCTGAGCCCAGCCACCCGGACCGCGCGCATGACCTTGAGGCCGACACCGACGGCACGGTGGTCGCGTTCCCGATGCGGGCTCGTCGCCCTGGGCATCCATCCCGCGGGCTGGCGGCTGCCGCCGACCGCGATTGTCACGCTTCCGCCAGCCGAGTTGGCCGCGTGCGACTGGCCGGCGCCCGACCGGTCGGACGAGTGGATCTTCGTCACCGAGAACCCCTCGGTCCTCACCGCCGCGTACCGCCACCTGACGTCGGCGGGTGCGGTCCGCCTGCTGTGCACGTTCGGCACACCGTCCACAGTGGAGGCAGCGGCGATTGGCCGCCTGCGCGGCGCCGGCTGGCAGATCGCGGCCCGTGCCGATTTCGACGAAGCCGGGCTGAGACACGTGACCGCGTTGCTGGCGGCTGCGCCCGGAGCCAGACCGTGGCGGATGACCGCTGCCGACTACGCGGCCTCCGTCGACCCGCTCAGCAGCCTCCGGCCCAGCCGCACCGACCAGCTCCATACCCCCTGGGACGCCGCACTGGCCGAGGCCATGCGCCGCACCGGCATCCCCGCCTTCGAGGAAGGCCTGTTACCCGCGCTCCTCGGGGACCTCGTCCAGATCGCTCCGGCCATCTCTTAAGGGCGGTCGGACCGGCTGTGGCGGGGCCTGATCGTAGGACGGCGGTGCATCAGCTCGTCTGATCAGCCCAACCTCGACAACCGAGATTCTGTCGGACAAAATGGTCCGATGGAGTACGCCGGACTGTCCTGGACGGCTGCCGCGCGCAAACACCGAGTCTCCCGTGACCAGGTACGCCACGTCGTCAGCCATGCCGGCTTGTTCTTTGCCCAGCCAGCCTCCCCTCCCGTCCGACCCGACGAAGCGCTGCTGTTCCTAGTACGGCGACGACGTGATCGGCACGCCATTGGAGGTTGTCGGAGTTGAGTTGGCCGACGGACGCTTGCGGATCATCCATGCCATGCCAATGCGGTCCAGCTACCACGACCTGTACGAGGAGGCGAAGAAGTGGCGACAGTGAAGCGACCCGAAAGGGAGCCGGAAGTCACCAAGGCCGGGTCCCGGCTCGACCCTGACTACGAGCGGCGGCTGACCGAGGAGGCCGAGGCCGGCTTCGACCCTGCGACCCTGACCCGCCGGCACGCCGGACGGCCGTCGCTGTCCGGCCGGGCCGGCCACTCTAGGCGGGTCGACCTTCGCGTCGACGACGAGACCTACGGAGCCATCCAGCGGATCGCGGAGCGTGACCATCGTCGGGTCAGTGATGTCGTGCGCGATGCGATCAACCGCTATCTCGAAGCGAGCTGACAAAGATCGTTCTTAGAGCAGATAACTACCTGCACAGCGCTCGGTGACGACCAGCAAGAATCTAGGTCAGCACAGCGCTTCGGCAGCGATGGCTTCTAAGTGGCGCTGACGTCCTGGCTGATCGACAAGTCAGCGCTGGTCCGACTCGCGGAGAGCCCGGACGCCGCCGACTGGGCCGCCCGCATCGAACGCGGCCTCGTCCGGATCGCCACCGTGACCCGACTCGAGATCGGCTACTCGGTCCGGTCGGGGCCAGACCTGCGCATCGGGTTGCGCCGACCTCCGCTGTCCTCCATGCCGGTCGAGCACCAGACACCCGCGATCGAAGACCGATCGGTCGAGGTGCTGACGCTGCTAGCCGACCGGGGCCAACACCGGGCTCCCTCGATCCCGGACCTGATCATCGCCGGCACCGCCGAACTCGCCGGACTGACCGTGCTGCACCTCGACAAGGACTTCGAGATCATCGCGGATGTCACCGGCCAACCGATCGAGCGCCTGACGTCGACCTGAGCCGCTCCCCGCGATCACCACACCCACAGATCGCTTACCGAGCAGACAACTATCGACGTTTCGCTCAGCAGTAACCTGCGGGAACGCCGGTCAGCACGGCGTCGGGGCAGGGATGGCTGCTAAGCACCTGGTCGCAGGTTCGATTCCTGCCGGGCGCACACAGCCGCGGCACCCTGGCGTCCAGAAGCAGAGTCACGCAGGTGCGCCGGGGGTCGTGCAGCCGAGAATCTCGACGTACCCGTCGGTTCCGTGCACGCGGATCCGCTGCCCATCGGGGATCAGCCGGGTGGCGTCGACCACACCGACGACGGCCGGCAAGCCGTACTCCCGGGCGATCACCGCGCCATGGGTCATCAGGCCTCCCACCTCCGTGACCAGGCCGGTGATCGCCACGAACAGCGGCGTCCAGCTGGGGTCCGTGGACGCCGTGACCAGGATGTCGCCCGCTTCGAGATCGGCCTGCGCCATGTCCAGGATGACGCGGGCCCGCCCTTCGATGACCCCGGCGGAGACCGGTAGGCCGACCAGGGCACCGGTCGGCACGTCGTCGCGTCGGTACGCCCCGGTGAGGACCTCGCCGTCCGAGGTGAGCACCCGGGGGGACGTAAACGCTTGATACGACCTGAACGCGTCCTTGCGCCGGCAGATGAGCTGGTCATCCACGTGGTTCGTGCGCGCGACGTCGTGGAGCTCCGGGAACCTCAGGTAGAAGATGTCTTCCTTCTCCCGGAGCACGCGGGCCTGCACGAGGCGCTCGGCTTCTTTCAGCAGGGCCAGCTTGTACACGAAGTAGCGGCTGACCATGCCGTACTTCGGGTACTCCCGGTACCCGATGAAGGTCCGCACCCGGTCGATCATCCGCTTGGCTTCTTCGGCCTTCCGATCCCCGTCCGGCAAGGCCCGCAAGCGCTCCAGCACGTCCTGTTCCTTCGCCCGGGCCTCCTGCCGCCCTTGCTCGAAGCGCCGCGCGCCGGCGCCCGGCTCGAAGTTCTTGATGTTGCCGAGGATCACCGGCACGAGCGTGGAGGGGCGCTCGCTCCACCGCGGCCGCGTGATGTCGATCTCGCCGACGCAGCGCATGCCGTACTTTTCGAGCCACGCCTCGAGGGCGTCTCGCGCTTCCCGCCCGCCCGGGAGCGTGGCCAGCTCGTCCAGGAAATCCTCGTCCTCGACGTGGTGCAGGAACGCCACCACGTCCGGATGCGGGCGGATCACGTCCGCGACGTCCAGGAGCGCCAGCCCCATCTCCGAGGTGACGTTGTGGGGAACGGACTGCGTGAGCGTGTCAGCCGCGTTCTTCTCGCCCAGCCACGCCAGCAGCTGATCGTTGAGCCACCACGCGGCCTCCATCGCCGACATGAACACCTGATGGCTCTGCGGATCGAACAGTATCCGCCTCAGCTCCTGGATGTCCGCCTGGATGAAGTCGAGCAGCGCCGCTCCGGACTTCGTCCGGATGTCGCGTTCCAAGGCGGCGATCGATGCCTGGCTGCGCCCGATCAGCTCGGTGACGATGGCCGGATCGGTCTCGATCGGAGCTGGCGCGCCGCCGAACAGTGGCCCGGGCGGACCCTCGTCCGGGAGCGGCCGGATGAAGCCGTCGCGCTCGAGGATGGTCTGCAGCGCGTCCCCGGTCAGCGGATCGCCTCTCCCCACGGCCTCCAGGAGGCCGGCGCGGCTCGCCGGCGAGGCCAGCCTCTGGGTGACGTCGACGAACAGCCGGCCGCCGGCCTCGGCCATGGGCGCGGGGGTCGTCATCTGCCAGAAGGACAGCCCGAGGGGCTTCATGGCGTCGGTCATCATCTGCTGATGACCGACGGAGAGGTAGACGTGGTTCTCCCGGTCGCCGGACTCGGGGATGGGGAACAGCGTGGTGATCGGCCGGCTCTGGACGATCTGGAAGCCGTCGTCGACCAGGCACCATTCGATGTCCTGGGGGCGGCCGAAGTGCGCCTCGATCCGCCGGCCGAGGTGCGCGAGCCGCACGACCTGCGCATCGGTCAGCGCGGGCTGGTCCTGCAGCTCCGGGTCGACCGCCTGTTCCCGCGTCCCGCCCGCCGGCGAGGCGCGGATGGCGAGCTGCTTGGTGCCGACCGCCTTGCCGACGATCTCGCCGTCGCGCACCGTGTAGGCGTCCGCGTTCACCAGGCCGGAGACCAGGGCCTCACCGAGGCCGAAGCTGGCCTCTACGGAGGCGACCCTCCGGTCGGACGTGACGGGGTCGGCCGTGAACAGGATGCCGGCCGCCTGCGGGAAGACCATCTGCTGCACGACCACGGCCATTCCGACCGTACGGTGGTCGATGCCACTGCGCTGGCGGTAGGTCACGGCCCGCTCGGTGAACAGCGACGCCCAGCACCGGCTGACGTGCCGGAGGATCGCGGCCTGGCCCACGACGTTCAGGTACGTGTCCTGCTGGCCGGCGAAGGAGGCTGTCGGCAGGTCCTCTGCTGTCGCGCTGGATCGGACGGCGTAGGCAGCGTGCTCGCCGAGCGCGGCGAGCGCGCGGGTGATCGCCGCCGCGATGTCGGCCGGGATGGCGGTCTCTTCGATGGTCCGGCGGATCTCCGCGCTGAGCGTGCGGATCGCCTCTCGGTCGTCCGGGTCCAGGCGGGACAGCTGATCGAGCCGATCGTCGATCGACGGCGCGTCCGCCATGACCCGTCGGAAGGCGTCCGTCGTCACGCAGAAGCCGGCCGGCACGGGGATGCCGTCGATCCGCGACAGCTCGCCCAGCTGTGCGCCCTTGCCGCCGACGACCGCGACCTGCGTCTCGTCGACCTCGTGAAGACCCAACACCGACTGCTCGATCATCGCGACACCTCCGAGGCAGCCGTGCTCCGTCGCGCTGCACCGGCCGGTCGAATCACCGGCGCCTCGCGCGGTGTCGAACCTCGTGTTCGGGACGGCCGCTGCCGTGCCCCCGACCAGTCGGGCGGCGCGCACACGCGCACCTCCGCGCCCAGCGCCCGCAACCGCACCGCCAGTCCCACCAGCGGTCCGTCACCGCGTCCCCCGTCCGTCGACAACACACGCACGTCGTGGCCCCATGTCTTCGTCCGTTCTCGGTCCGGCCGCCGATTCTGCGGCCCGACCGGGGTCTTGCCGCAAGCCCCCCGGTGCGCTATACGTTGAAAGTGGCAAGGAGTGCGATCTCCTTGCCTTTGCCTTTGTCGTCCCGCGGGAACCGACAGCCTTCCTGCGAAGCGGCGACCCGCCACGTACGGCGGTGCACGTCGTTGGCCCGCGGGGAGGCCTGTGGATGCGGCGAGCGTCCCGCCGCCCGCGCGCGTTCGTACCCGTGAGTCCCGGGGTCCAGCTCCCGGTTTCCGCCGGACCCAGGGCCGTGCTCCGCCCTGCATCCGCGAGCGACCGGTGGCATGGCGCGCGTCGGTTGCCTTGCCGGTGCATGCTGGGACGGTGGTGGACGAGGACGTGCTCGCCGGGCTGCTCGCGGCCGAGAAGGCGAGTGCCGCCGAGCTGATCGCATCCCTCACCGACGATCTGGACCGCCTGATCGACTCGGCTGTCGGCGCGAACGCCGACGACGAGCACGACCCCGAGGGTGCAACCATCGCCTTCGAACGGGCACAGCTGGCAACGCTGCTGGCCTCGTCCCGTGGACGCCTGGCCGACCTCGACCGGGCCGCCGCCCGGCTCGCTGCCGGCACCTACGGCCGGTGCGAGTCCTGCGGCGAACCGATCAGCGCCGACAGGCTCACCGCCCGCCCCACCACGACGACCTGCCTGCGCTGCGCGACCACCCGCCGCTGATGCCCGACCCACTCAGCCCGCCCCCGGGGTCCCGGGCCGTTCGGTGGTCTCGCCGAGCCGGAAGAGCGAGAGCCGCTCTCCGGGCGGCGCCTGCGGACACCGGCTGCCTGACCTGGCGGTCTCCGGCGCCCGCGGTCAGTCGTCGATCGCCTGGTAGACGGCGGTCCAGAAGTCGTGCCACATCGGCAGCGTCTGGTCGCCCATGTGCGCCCGCTGCATGAGGACGATCGTCGTCAGGTCCTCGGCCGGATCGTTGTACCAGGCGGTGCCGTAGAAGCCGGACCATCCGTAGGTCCCGACCGAGGGGCCGAGGTGCGTGCGGCGGGTGCGGACCGACATCCCGAAACCCCAGCCGATGGCGTCGAAGTACCCCGGCCAGAAACCGGAGACCGCCTTCTGCGCCGGACTCAGCTGGTCGCTGGTCATCAGCGTCACCGACGGCCGGGAGAGCACCCGCTCGCCGTGGTGAGCACCGCCCGCGAGCAGAGCCGAGGCGAACGCGAGGTAGTCGTCGGCGGTCGAGACAAGCCCGCCGCCACCACTTTCGAACACCGGCGGCCGACTCCACCGCCCGTCGGGGCCGTCTTCGGCGACCGGCCCACCGGTGGCGGCATTGTCGCGCGCGTACGCCGTCGCGAACCGGTCCAGGCTCTCGCCGCCCACGCTGAAGGCGGTGTCCTTCATCCCGAGCGGATCGCAGACCCGCTCGCGCACGGCGTCCCCGAAAGACCTGCCGGTGGCCCGGGCGATGAGCACGACCGTCACGTTGGCGGCGGTCTCGTACATCCAGCGCTCACCTGGCTGGTGGACGAGCGGAAGCGCGCCGAGTCGGCCCATCCACTCATCCGGCGGCGCCGCCTTGTAGAGCACATCCATCGCGTCCGCGATCGGGACCGTCCCCGGTTCGGCCGGCACCATGCCGGTGCCGAGGGTGTAGGTCAGCAGATCCCGCAGCGTGATCGGGCGGTTCGCCGGGACGGTGTCGTCCAGCGGCCCGTCCGGATCGGCGAGCACGGTCATGTCCGCCAGCTCCGGCAGGAGGTGGTCGACCGGGTCATCGAGGCGGAGGGTGCAGTCCTCGACGAGCGTCATCGCACACGCGGCGACGATCGGCTTCGTCATCGAGCCCAGGCGACAGATCGTGTCGCCGGCCATCGGCGTCCTCGACCCCGCGCCCTCGAACGCGAGAGTGCCCGTCGCTTCGACGTGCACCTCGCCGTGCCGGGCGAGGACGGCCACCACACCCGGGACGAAGCCGGACTCGACGTGCCGCTCCAGCAGCCCCCGCACCCGAGCCAGCCGTTTCGACGAGAAGCCACCAGCAGTCACTCGTCTCCTCCTCATCTCGACCGTGCGCAAGTTACCCGGTGCGCGACGACCGCACGTTCCCCGGGGACGTCGAGGAGCAGCTCCTGACGGCCCCGGTCAGCGGCTGCGGACGAGTCCTTCGGCGACGCTTGCAAGCTGGGCGGCGGACAGCGGCGCCGCGGGCACGCCGCGGCTGCACACCGCGACGCCGGTGCCGGCCGTCTCGGCCCAGACCAGGCAGCGGAGATCGGGGAACCCGCCGGTCTGCCGGAAGACCGCCGGGTGGCCACGCACCGTGAGCCGGCCGAGCACCACGGTCACTGCTGACCCCCTCGGGTCGGTGGGTGGCTGGTCGACCCGACCCTGGCCGATCTCGATGCGGGTGTCCTGGTCCGGTCCGGAGTACGTGGAGATGGTCAGGCCGGGCACCTGGGTGTCCTCCTCCACCCTGGGCTGCCTGGCGTAGCCGGCGGGCAGCACCGTCGCGTGCAGGAGGGAATTGGTCAGCAGCACCGGAACCACCCGGCCGTCCTGCACCACCCGTCTGGTTCCCAGCGGGGCGGCGAGGGGCACGGGGAACCGTCCGCCACCACGGCCGCCACCGGAGCAGGCGACGTCCGGGGCGCCGGTCCGGTCGACGTACGTGGTGGCGGCGAGGGTGATCGTCCGGTCGTCCTGGCCGACGACCCGCACGTCGGTCCACGGATTGCACGGGTTGGGCACGGCCGGGTTCTCGCAACAGGCCAGCACCAGCAGCCTCCTCGCGGGCCGGTCGGTGGCCTGGACGGAGACGATCGGGGTGGCGCCCTGCCGGTGCACGGTCTTGCCGTGGATCGTCAGCTCGGCCGGCGGCCGGCTGCCGCCTGCGCCGGTCGCATGCTCGTCCGACCCGCCCACCAGCCGCACCGCCAGCAGCGCGCCACCAGCGATGACGAGCACCGCCGCGGCGCTGAGCGCCACCTGTACCACGCCCCGCCGCCGGCGCCGCACCACGGCCGGCTCGCCCGGACCCGTCGTCATGGGGCAGAGACGTCACCGGACCGCCGGCGGTTCCCGCCGACCGCGGCACGGATCAACCGGATCGAGCTGGTCCAGTGGCCCGCCGGTCACGCCGACGGCATCACCGCTGCCGACTGGCCCGGCTGACCGGCGCCACCCTCACACCGGCGTTTCGCTCGGCACCTCGACCAGGCCCTGGCCGGGGACCTGTTCCCCGATGAGGCGGTCGCCGGCACCGTAGACCCGGACCCGGCGCACCGTCGCGCCGGATTCGAGCACACCGCCACCGCCCGAGAGGGCGAACCGGCGTACGTCGCCGTTCGCAAGCACCGCCTCCGCCCGCACGCCGCCGACCGCGAAGGCCACCACCGGCTCGCCCGGCCGCCCGATCCGCCACGCCAGCACGGTGCGCTCCAGCGCGCCGGGCGCCAGCAGGCCGGAGTAGTACGGCCGGTCCAGGCTGCCCGCGGTCGCGGTGGTCCCACCCGTGACGAACGCGACGCCGCCGGGCAGCGTGCACGCGGAGATCGCGACGGTCGCGGCACCGGCGCGGCCCGCCCACAGCACCCGCCGATCGGACTGCGGGACCGGCAGGCCGGCCGCGCCGAGTTGCATCTCGACGATCGACCGCACGAGGTCGGGGTCGCCGTCGCCCGGTGCCTCCGCCGCGACCCGGTCGAGCTCGTCCTCGGTCGGGCCGAACGGGTCGCCGTCAGAGGTCGTCGCCGGCCCGTCGAACAGGACCCGCCCGGCCCGCTCCAGCCGGACGCGGGGTTTGTAGGCGTCGACCCGGAACGCCGCGATGCCATCCGCGCGCATCGGCACCGTCAACGTGCTCCGCACGGGGCGCAGTTGGGGCGAGATCCCGCTGATCCAACTCGCCCTGCCGGTGGCGCCGGGCGCGGTGGCGACAAGGACGTACGGGAGGCCGCAGATGGTCGCCTGATGCACGACCGCGTCGCCGGTCGCGTACGGGGTTCGCCTCGGCACCGCGGGAGCGGCTCCGACCACGGGGAACCCGACGAGATGCTCGGCGTCCGGTCCCCAGACCCACCAGTCCCGCAGCGACCGCCGGTCGGGACCGGATGCGCTGATCATGCCGACGATCTGCCCCTCGACCCGCTGGACCATCTCCACGCGGGCGGTGCTCGGGTCCAGCGGCGCGCCACGGGCGTCGGCGTACAGGGTCGCCCACCCCACCCGCAGCACAGTGGACACCAGCTCCGCGTTCCCGCCGAGCGACCCACGCACGTCCCGCTGTGCCGGCAGCCGGACGTCCGGCACGGGCTCGGGCACGGCCCCGTCGAACTCGCAGCGTCGCTCGGCCGGCCGGTCGGCGGCCGACGGGGCGGCCCGCCGGTCCGCGAGCGCGAACGACGGCACCGCGACGGCGGCGAGGGCGACCACCAGGGCACCGCCCACGGTCACCCGCCGCCGGCGACGCGCCCGCCGGCGCACCGAGTCGTATACGTTCGGCGGGGTCAGCGTGCCGATCCGGTCGGACAGCATGGCGCGCAGCGCCTGCCGGACCTCGCGGTCGTCGGGCTCGGTCATGGCGTGGTCCCCTCCCGCTCGCTGGTCGCGCGGTCGGCCGCGAGCACCGCTCGCAGCCGGTGCAGGCCGCGGGACGCCTGGCTCTTCACGGTGCCGACGGAGCAGCCGAGCATGGCCGCCACCTCCGCCTCGGGCAGGTCTTCCCAGTAGCGGAGGACGACCACCGCGCGGGTCCGGGGCGGCAGCTGGCGCAGCGCCCGCCACAGCTCGTCGCGGTCCTCGACTCCCGTCGGCCGGTCCGGGCTCGCGCGATCCGGGAGCGGCCCATCCGACTCGGCGACCCGACGGCGACGCCACCAGGAGATCCGCTGGTTCGCCATGACCCGACGGACGTACGCGTCCGGGTGCTCGGAGCCCCGGACGTTCCGCCAATGCCGGTAGGTCTTCAGCAGCGCGGTCTGCAGAAGGTCCTCGGCCAGCTCGCGGTCACCGGTGAGCGCGTACGCGGTGCCGAGGAGAGCCGGTGTACGCGCCACCACGAACTCCCGGAAGTCGTCCTCCGCGCTCGCGTCCACCGGGCAGCTCCTTCACCGCTCTGTTGCACGGTGACACGCCGGCGCAGCCCTCCGAGGTTGAGTGCCCGCCCACCGTGGCTCCGGCCGCGCGCTGCGGCCGGGCCCGGAGCCGACCTTGCGGAAATCCCACTGCGATCACTGTCCGCAATATACTATCGCTCTCTGTGATCACCAGGAGCCTTCGCATCCCGCTCGACCGCCGCCAGGCGCTCCGTCTCGGGATGCTGACAGCAGCCGCCGTCGGCACGTCGACCGTCGTCTCCCGGCTGGTGGACGCCGGGCCGGCAGCCGCCGACGACGGCACGGTATTCGACGAGATCTTCGCCGGCCGGCGGATCCAGGGCCGGCTCGAGCTGCGCGGCGCCCGGTTGGTCCCGGCGGTCTACGTCGACGGCGTCGAGCTGCACCTCATGCGCAGCGGCCGGGGCTTCACCACCTCGGTCAACCACTACCAGACGTACGCCACTCCTGGGCAGGCCGCCCGCGCAGCGGTGGTCAGCCTCAACGGGGCCCAGCTGTTGCGCATGCACCACTGACCCGGCACCCGCCGGCGTCAGCGACACCGACCGAACCACACCACCCCAGGAGAGACCGCCGTGCCCGTACCCGTGCGCCGCAGCGCGTCCTCGCTCACGTCCGCCCAGAAGGCCGCCTTCGTGGCGGCGCTCATCGAGCTCAAGCGGCGCGGTGGCTACGACGCGCTGGTCAGGATCCACTTCGACCGCATGACGGCCGACGGCGCCGGCAACCGGATCGGCCACCAGAGCCCGTCGTTCCTCCCCTGGCACCGCCGCTACCTGCTGGACCTCGAGCGCCGGCTGCAGGCGATCAACCCGGCCGTGACAGTGCCGTACTGGAACTGGACCGTCGACGCCACTCCGGCATCGCCGGTGTGGGCCGCCAACTTCCTCGGCGGCGACGGGCGATCCGGCGACCGCCAGGTGATGACCGGGCCGTTCGCGTACGCCACCGGCAACTGGACGCTCACCGTCCGGGTGGACAGCCGCCCGTACCTGGTGCGCTCGATGGGCGTCCAGACGCCGACCCTGCCGACCGCCGCCCAGCTGAACACCGTGCTGCACAAGAGTCCGTACGACACGGCGCCGTGGTCGGGGAACTCGCCCAGCGGCATGCGCACCGCGCTGGAGGGGCTGCACAACCAGGTCCACGTCTGGATGGGCGGCCAGATGCTGCAGACGGTGTCCCCCGACGACCCGGCGTTCTTCCTGCACCACGCCTTCATCGACAAGTGTTGGGCGGACTGGAGCGCCCTGCAGTCGGCCGGCACCAGCCGGTACCTGCCGCTCGCCGGCACCGCGAACGTCGTCGACGCCGGCGAGCTCCTGCCGCCGTGGAACGACATGCGGCCCGCGGACCTGATCGACCACACCCGGTTCTACACGTACGCCTAGCCCGCGCCGTCCGAGACGCCGAAACCGACGCAGGGATCGCCGCGCGACCGTGGCGAGGCTCTACGGGGTTGGGCGTTCCATGAACGCGGCGGCGTGATCGGCGGCCCACCGGCGGAACGATCGCGGCGCCGATCCGAGGATGTCGAACACCGTCGAGGTGATGAACGCCGGCCTTCCCATCGTTGCGGACCACGCGGCGAGCAGCATGTCCACGGCCGGGCGCGGCCAGCTTTCCTCCGTCTCGCGTCGGAACTCGTCCGGCGACAGCTCCTCGAACGTGATCCGACGCCTCAGGACGGCACCGATGATGCTCACCTGCTCCGCCTGACTCAGTGACTCCGGGCCCGTGAGGACGTAGTCGCCGCCTGCATGCCCGTCCTGGTACAAGGTCCGCGCCACCACGGCAGCCACGTCGCGGTCGTCGACGGGTGCTGTCTCGGCGGCACCGTAAGGCCACCGGACGACACCGTCGGCGCGGATCGCCGTCGCCCACCAGTACAGCGCGTTCGACGCCAACATCCCTGGCCGGATGATCGTCGACTCGAGCCCGGCGGCCGCGATGAGTCGCTCCACATCGGAGTGGAACACCGCCATCGGATTCGGCTGCTGGAAGAAGGGGTGCGCGGTCTGGTGCGGTGACGAGAGAAAGACGACTCGTCGCGCGTACGTCGCGAGACGCTCGACAACCGCCGGAGCAGCCGCCGGCGGGGCGGTCCAGACGAGGAAAACCGCGCCGACACCGCGCAGTCCTGCGTCGAGCGAGTCGGGCACGGTGAGGTCGCCGGTCACGACGTCGACGTCCGCCGGCAGCGTCGCCGCTGCCTCGCCCCGATGCGTGAGGGCGCGGACCGGCACGCCCGCGTCGATGAGTAGGTCGACCACGGCGCGCCCGACCCGGCCGGTCGCTCCGGTGACGAGCACCGGAGGCACCGGGGTCGCGGTCATGAGGACGTCGACGTCGTCCGTGGCCGGCGCATCGGGCGAATCAGCCCGGTGCGCGGCGTTGTCTGGCTGCCTGCCAGGTCCTCCATCGGGACCAGGCCACGCCGGCTCCGGCGGCCAGCAGGCCCTGCAGCACGAGTCCACCCGCACCCGTGAGCAGCCCGATGAGGATCAGCAGCACGCCGAAGATCGTGAGCAGCCGGATCGGCCACCTGCGCCGGCGCGGCACCTCAGCCAGGGAAGCCGCCAGCCGCGGGTCGGTCTCGAGCCCCTGCTCGATCAGCGCGAGTTCGCGCCGCTCGTGGTCGCTCAACATCTCAGGACGCAGAGGTTTGGGCCGGCTCGCCGTGCAGTGCCTCCTGCAGCTCCTTCTCCTGCTCCTTGCTGAGCGAGGACTTCAGGACGGTGCCACCGAACCGGCTCAGCCCCTCGACCGCCTTGTCCGGGGTCACCTTGTCGACCACGAGGAAGAGCGCGGAGGTGCCCGGCTGCACCATGTCCCGCACTTGGTCCTGGAACTGCTTGTCGATGCCGGTCTTGGCGACCTTTCCCATCAGCGCGCCGAGCCCGGCGCCCACGGCCATCCCGAGGACAGGGACGAAGAACAGCAGCCCGAACAGGAGGCCCCAGAACATGCCGTACGAGGCGCCGGTACCGACCGCGTGGTGGCTGGTGCTGACCCGGTAGCGGCCCTCCCGGTCCCGGGTGATGACGGCGATGGCCTCCGGTTCGATGATGAGCTCGGTCGCCAGCCGGCGGGCCTCCTCCGCCGCCGCCGCGCCGGTGGTCTCGTCCGGATAACCGATCGCGACGAGAGTCGACATGATCGTCTCCTTCCTGCCGGGTCACTACCACCTATGCAAGCCGCGCCGGCCGGTGACCACCTCATCCCGGCCGAGTGAGGTCCGGTCCTGCGCCATCCGCGGGGAGCACGCGGCCGGCGGTGGCAGGGCCGACGCTGCGGTCGACGGTCGGCGTCCCACCGAGGTCGGCGGACTGCGTCTGGTCCGCCCGAACCGGCCCGCTGCGCACGTCTGCGGAGTAGGCATTACCCATGGGTTCGGCTGTCCGGACGTTGCTTCCGATGGGACTGGCCGTCGCGATCTCGCCGCTGCCGATCGCCGCGGCGATCCTCATGTTGCTCGCGCCACGGGCGCACGGCAGGAGCGGCGGCCTCCTCATCGGCTGGACGGCCGGCATCGTGCTGGCCACCGGTATCTCGTTCGTCGCCGTCGAGGCCGGGAACGTCGATGGCGCCCGCGCCGCGACCACGGCCGGCTGGCTGCAGCTGGCCGTCGGTGTGCTGCTGATCGCGGTCGGGATCCGGCACTGGACGCGCCCCCGCTCGCCGGCCGAGCCGGCGCGGGTGCACTCGTGGATGGCGGCGATCGGCACGCTGACGCCCACGAGAGGTGCCACACTCGGCCTGGTGCTGTGCGCTGCCAGCCCCAAGAACCTGACCCTCTGCGTCGCGGCCGGCGTCGCCCTCGCCGGCCAGGACCTCCAGGTCGCCCCGGCCCTGTTCGCCGCCGTGGTCTTCACCGGGATCGCGGCGTCCACCGTCGCCGTCCCGGTACTCGGATACGCCGTCGGCGCAGACCGGCTGCGTGGCCCGCTCGAGCGGGCCGCGGTGCTGCTGCACCGGGTCAGCGGCAGCGGGCTGGCCGTCCTCCTGGTCGTACTCGGCACTCTTCTGGCCGGTGCCGCGATCAACGGCCTGCGGTAGCCGGACGGGCGACCGCCACACCCGCCGGACGCCGGCGTTCCCGGCGCCCGGCGGGCGTCCCCCCGTTACCCCCGGGGCGGTGGCATCGTCCGCAACGGATGACCGGAGCGGCCGGGCTCAGCGGGTGGGCAGGGTCGCGCCGGTGGTGATCACGTCGACCCCACGGACCCAGGTGTCCTCCAGGGCATAGCCGGCGGCCCGGACGACGGCGCTGCGCAGCGGGATCGCCCACCGGTGCTCGAGCAGCACGACCGCCGCGGTCGTACCCGGCGGGATCGCGTCCGACACCGCCCAAGCCTGCGTCGAGCCGGCCGCGCCGAGCCCGGACCCGGCCCCCGCCCCGGCCCCGACCCACAACCCCAACTCCGCCACCGCACCAGCACCGACCAGCAACTCCGCGGCCTCACCGAACTCGGCCACCTCCGCCGCCGAGCAGCCGGCCACATCCAGCTTGACCAACCGACCGCTGTCGGTCTTGTGCAACAGCACCAGGTCGATCAGCCGGACCCCGTTCGGCTCCCGCAACCGCCGCAGCTCCGGCACCAACTCGGCGACCAGACCGGCCTCACCGAGCCCGATGACCACGATCTGGACCGGACCGAGCTCCATCGCCATCGCCCGCAGCTCAGCCGGTCCACCGACACGCGACCGCAGCGACCGCCGCGCCCAGCACCGGCCGCCGCCGCCGACGCCCCACCCGCGCGCCACCGACGACCGCCCACACGATCGAGATGTCCTCGGCGGACGGCATGCTCATGGTCATCGCACGCTCCAGGGTTGGCAAACCGGACACCAGCATCGCCCGGCGCTCGCGGCTGCGCCTCGCTCGCAGCGGATGACCGGCGACGATTCGCCAAAGTCGTTGCGCGCCGCCCGCAGGGAGGGTTCAGTAGGAGGTCCAGGCACGGCGACGACGACGGAAGGGTTCCGGCGGCGCCACCAGAGGGAGTCTGTGGCCGGACGATACGGGGGGATGCGCGGCGGCGTTCCTCCAGGAGACGGGGAGCTACCGCCTTGATGACGGTCGCCTCAGTCGGTCCGAAGCTGACAGCGCCGGTCCACCGCGCCGGACTCGTCCGGCGCTCCGCGCTGCTCGAGCGGCTGTCCTTGACGTCCGCACATCCGCTGGTCCTGCTCGTGGCCCCGGCGGGATACGGCAAGACGACGGCGCTGGCGCAGTGGGTCGAGAACGACGACCGGGACGCCGTGTGGCTGACCGTCGAGGAGTCCGACAACGACCCCACGAGGATGCTCGACCACATCGGGATCGCGTTGCGGGCTCTGGAGCGGGACTCCGAGCCGGGCGTCAAGCTCCCCCCGGCGCCCAGGCCCCGGGTGGCCGACCTGGTCGAGCGGATCCGCAGCCGGGGAGCACCGATCCTGCTGGCGCTCGACGACCTCCACCACCTGCACCGGGGGCCGGTGCCCGACCTGTTGGTCGAGCTGGCCACCCGCCTACCGGCCGGCTCCCAGTTGGCGGTGGCCAGCCGGAGCCAGTCGCCGCTGAAGCTGGGCCGGCTGCGGGCGGATCGACGCTGCGCCGAGTTCGGCCCGGCGGATCTCGCCTTCGACGCCGAGGAGGCGGCCGACGTCCTGGCTCACGCCGGCGTCGAGGCGTCCGAGAAGGACGTGCTGCGACTACTGGAGCGCACCGAAGGCTGGCCGGCGGGGATCTACCTGGCTGCGGTGGCTCTGCGGGACCGCGTCGATCTGGCCGCCGCCCCGGAGAGCTTCACCGGGAACGACGCCTACATCGCCGACTTCTTCCGGGACGAGCTGATAGCCCGGGAGTCGCCGGAGACGGTGCGGTTCCTGCTGCGCACATCGGTGCTCGGGCCGCTGTCCGCGGCGCTGTGCGACGCCGTCCTCGGCAGCACCGGCTCCGCCGCCCGGCTGGCCGAGATCGAGCGGCGGAACCTCTTCCTGGTCCCGCTCGATCACCATCGCGAGTGGTACCGGTACCACCGGCTCTTCGCCGAGATGCTGACCGCGGAACTGCGTCAACGCGAGCCCGGGGAAGAACAACAGGTGCACCGCCGGGCTGCGGACTGGTACGAGCAGCAGGGCATGGTGGAGCAGGCGGTCGCGCACTGGAGCGCCGGCACCGAGCCGGCTGCGGTCACCCGCCTCGCAGCCCGGTACGGGCGCCAGTTCATCGCAGGCGGCCGGATCGCCACCGTGCGGGGCTGGTTCGACACGGTCGGTCCGGAGGCGGTGGAGAGCTACCCGCCTGCGGCACTCACGGCGGCGTGGACGTACGCGCTGTCCGGCGACGCCGCGCGGACCCACCAATTCCTGCTGGCGGCCGAGCGGGCCGAGTTCGCCGGCCCGATGCCGGACGGCCATGCTTCGCTGCGCTCGGGCGTAGCCGTGCTGCGGGCGACCATGGGCTCGCTGGGCATCGACCGGATGCGCGCGGACGCCCTGGAGGCGGTCGAGCTGGAGCCACCGGGCAGCCCGTTCCATCCGGTGGCCGCGCTGACGCTGGGCGTCGCCGAGCTCTTGTCCGGTTCGCCCGAGGACGCGACCAAGCAACTCGAGCAGGCCGCGTTGCTGGGCCAGGAGAACGCGCGCGCGTCCGCCCAGTTGGCGCTGGCCGAGCTCGCACTGTTGGCCGCGGACCGGCACGAGGACGCGAAGGCCGACGACTACGCGCACAGCGCCCACACGGTCATGGTCGCGGGAGACCTGCAGAACGACATGATGAGCGTCCTCACCCACCTGGTGACCGCGCAGGCCCACCTGCGCGCCCAGCGGCGGACGGCGGCCCAGCACGAGCTGGGCACCGCGGTGCGGATCTACCTGGCGGTGCCGGCGACCGCGTTCCCGTGGTTGGCGACGCAGACGGCGCTGGTCCTCGGCGAGGTGTCGCTCCAGGTGGACGACGTCGCGGCCGCTCGCACCAGGATCGAGGACGCGCGCCGGCAGCTGGCCCGGCTGCTGACCGAGGGCGTGCTCCGGGACAGGCTCGATGCCCTCTCGGGTGCCGTGGCGCGGGCCCGCGCCCGCCGCGCGGTGCCGAGCGCGATG
This sequence comes from uncultured Actinomycetota bacterium, assembly GCA_963803135.1. Lineage (GTDB taxonomy): Bacteria > Actinomycetota > Actinomycetes > Mycobacteriales > CADCTP01 > CADCTP01. The sequence goes on from CAWDLH010000007.1 coordinate 618,742, forward strand.
GCGCTGAGCTCCGCGGAGGAGCGCGTCCTGCGGCTGCTCCCGACGCACCTCTCGCTGAGCGAGATCGGCGACGAGCTGTACATCTCCCGCCATACGGTGAAGAGCCACGTCGGCTCCGTGTACCGCAAGCTGCAGGCCTCCACCAGGACCGAGGCGGTCAACCGGGCCCGCGAGCTCGGCCTGCTGTCCAGCTAGAACCGCCCGTCAGGGATGGGTGGCCGAGCCGGGGGCGACGCGACCGCCCGCTCACACTGACGGCGAGGACGAGGGACGGGCAGGCACCGTCCGCCGCCGGTGGGGCGCCGCACGGGGCGGCCCCGGATCCGCAGGATGACCCCCTCGGGAGGGTGGGACGGGGCCCGGGCGCGCGTCGCCGGGTCCCGCCGGTGCGGGCCGGCCGTCCGGCGGCACCAGGGGTGTCATCGACGTCGGAGAGATCGCCCAGCGCTCCAGCCGCTCGATGAGCGGCAGGCCGGCCAGCGCGAGCACGGGGGCGAGCAGCGCCAGGTACTCCATCTGCCTGCTCCTTCCTCGGGCAACCCCCGCTCGCGCCAACCGCTCGAGGGAGGGACGCGGCGTTAGCGCGGCGGCAGCTCGGCCTGGTGGGTCGCGACGATCGCTTCCGCCTTCTCCTCGGTCCCTGAGTCGCCGAGCGAGGCGGCGACCGGTCCGGCGGTCAGGCCGGGCACGACGGCGCTGAGGACCACCGCGACGACGACGACCTCGGCGACGAAGCCGGCATCCGCGCCGGTGAGCTCCTCCAGCGCCAGCAGTCCGAAGAGGACGGACGCCGGCCCCGGCGGCCCCGGCCACCCGCTGACGGCCCGGCCGCGCACCTCCGACCCGAGCAGCGCGGCCGCCGCCGGCGCCCTGCCGGCGGTCCCGCCGTACCGGCCGGGCCACCGCGATGCCAGCGAGATGGCGAGCACCACGGCCGGCACCACGACAAGTCCCAGCACGGTGCCCTCCCCCGGTCCGACACACTGGACAGCCTGACCCGGGTGCTGCCCGCGGCGACTCATCCCGGCCGGATGACCGGCGGCCACGCACCGGTCGCCGGTGCCGGTCTCGCCCGCGGGGATGCCGTCCCGACACGCCGGCCGCCGGAGCCTGGTGCACGGCGACGCCCGCTCCGAGCCGTCACCGGCGGAGGCGGGCAGGGATGAGCCCGTCCGGGTCTTCGAGGCGAGTCCACCACCGCGGCGTACGCGGGCGCCACCGGGGCGATCGGGTACCAAGAGCGTGATCCAACCATCCGGCGGGGATGAGGCGCCGGAATTCGGGACGCTGCACCGTGGACATCGCACGTCCGTCGCGACATAAGGAGACGAAGGTGACCGAGACCCCGTCGACGCGGAGCGCCGCCCCACACCGGTCCTCCGCCCCGGCCCCCACCGCGTGGGTCGGCTGGCTGCTCTACGCGGGGATCATGATGATCCTCGTCGGCTCGTTCCAGGCCATCGACGGCCTGATAGCGCTGTTCAACGACGAGTTGTACGTCGTGCGTCCCAGCGGCCTGGTCGTCAACGTCGACTACACCGCCTGGGGCTGGGTCCACCTGCTGCTCGGCATCCTGCTGATCGCGGCGGGCGCCGCCGTCTTCTCCGGGCGGGTCTGGGGTCGGACGCTCGGTGTGATCGCCGCCATGCTGAGTGCGGTCGTGAACTTCGCCTTCATCCCGGCCTATCCGGTCTGGTCACTGCTCATCATCACCGTCGACGTCCTGGTCATCTACGCGCTGATCGCGCACGGCGGCGAGTTGCGTGAGGACCGGCACTGACGCGGTCATCGGATCGGTGCAACCGGTGATCCCGGGCTTCACGCAGGCGTCCTCGACGCGGAGGGTCGCCCGCCGTACGAGCCGCAGGACGGCACGGCGCCGGTCACGCCGCCGCTGATCACCCCGCAGCCCGGCCGCCGTGTCCATCGTGGACGCGGCGGCCGACGCGTGTCCGGGCCATGCCCGCAGCATGGCCCCACCGGCGCGGGTCGGCACCCGAGTTTCGGGCAGCGAGCTCGCCCCGAGCACGCCGCTGCGTCGGAGCCGTCCAGAGCGGCGCGGTTGCGGACGTGGACCGTCCGCATCAGGGTCTAGCGTGCCGGCATGACCAAGAGCGACTACTGGTGGGAACCGCCGCTGGCCGGCACTGAGGTCGAGCAGCTCGTCGGGGCGCTGGATCGGCTGCGTACGACGTTCCGGTGGAAGGCCGACGGGCTGGACGCGGTCGGGCTGCAGACGCGCATCGGCGCCTCGTCGCTGACGCTGGGCGGGTTGCTCAAGCATCTCTCCCGCGCCGAGGACGAGATGTTCAGGACCAAGCTCAGCGGCGCGCCGATCGGTGCGCCGTGGGACACCGCGCCCTGGGACGCCGATCCCGACTGGGACTTCACCTCCGCCGCGGACGACACGCCGGAGCAGCTCTACGCGCTGTGGGACAGCACGATCGCCCGGTCCCGGGCGACGCTCGACGCGGCCGTGGCCGACGGCGGGCTCGACCAACTCGTCCACCTGACCTGGCCGGACGGGAGCCGCGCCAGCCTGCGGCGGCTGGTCTGCGACCTGGTCGAGGAGTACGGCCGGCACACCGGACACGCCGACCTGCTGCGCGAGGCCGTCGACGGGCGCGTCGGCGAGGACCCTCCGCGCGGCTGGCACCCCGAATCCGGCTGAGCCGGTCCTCGGTGGCACCGCTGTCGGCGTCGAGGACGGACGTCAGGACTCCGGATCCCGCCGCGGGAGCCGGCCTACGAGACGGACGGCGGCGGGGAGGGTCGCCTTCTCCGCGCGGCTGAGGGTCGGGTTGCCGGTGCGGCGGGCGACCGCCGCCTCGAGCTGGACCGGGTCGGCCGGGCCGGTGACCCGCAGCAGCGCGTCGAGCAGCTCGTCGATCGAAGCGGCCGGCACCTCGAGCTGACCGCCGACCGCCACCTCGGCGAGGATCAGCGCCGACATCGCGACGTCCAATGTGGACGGACCACCGGCCGCGTTGCTCCAGTCGATGACGACCGGGCCGCGCGCGGTGAGCACGACGTTGTCCGGGTGCAGGTCGAGGTGCAGCAGCGCGCCGCCGGGTGGGTAGGGGACCGCGCCCAGCCGGACCAGCAGGTCCGCGAGCATCGTGCCGGCCGCCGCGGGGGCGAGATCGCCGGCCAGCAGGGCGGCCAGCATCGTCGGCCCATGCAGCCGTTCGAGCACCATGCCGTCCGCTGACGTGCCGAAGACCCGCGGCACCGGGAAACCGTAGGCGGCCGCATGTCGCATCACCTCGCGCCTCCGGGCTCATGTCCCGACCGTTCCGATAGCGGCGCAGCACCCGGTCGGCGTCGAGCACCCACACGTCCGCGTCCCGACCGGACGCCAGCAGCTGCACGCTCAGTCCCGGAACCCGTCGAACGCGTCGACCATGGCGGTCGTCATGGCCGCGCCGCCGTGGCCGTCGTCCGCGCAGACCACCAGCTGGCTCGTGGGCCAGGCCTTGTGCAGGTCCCAGGCCGTGTCGAGCGGTCCGGACACGTCGTACCGGCCGTGGATCAGCACGGCGGGAATCTCCGCGAGCCGGTCCATCGCCGGCAGGATCGGCGTGTCGTCGAGGAAGCAGCCGTTGCTCCAGTAGTGCGTGACCAGCCGGGCGAAGACCTGCCGGAAGGTCGGGTCGGCGTACCGCAGGTGCGGCGTCGCGCCGGGCGCCAGCGAGACGTGCGTGTCCTCCCACGCGCACCACGCCAGCGCGGCCCGCTCGGTCACCGCCGGGTCGGGATCGGCGAGCAGCCGCGCGTACGCCGCCGACAGGTCACCGTCGCGTTCGGACTCCGGCACCTCGGCCGCGTACGCGTCCCACTCGCGCGGGAACACCCGCCGCATGTCCCGGGTGATCCAGTCGGTCTCCCGCCGGGTCCCCGCGGTCACCGCGGCCAGCACCATCGCGCGGACCCGCTCCGGATGCCGCTGCGCGTACGCGAGGGCGAGCGTCACGCCCCAGGAGCCGCCGGAGACGACCCAGCGGTCGATGCCGAGGTGCTCGCGCAGCAGCTCGATGTCGCCGACGAGGTGCTGGGTCGTGTTGGTGGTGAGGTCCGCGGCCGCGCTGTCGGCCAGCGGCCGGGACCGCCCGCAACCGCGCTGGTCGAACAGCACCGTCCGGTACGCGGCCGGGTCGAACAGCCGCCGGTGTCCGGGCGTGCAGCCGCTGCCGGGACCGCCGTGCAGCCAGACCGCCGGCGTCCCGGCCGGGTCGCCGACGGTCTCCCAGTACAGCGACTGCCCGTCCCCGACGTCGAGGAAGCCCGACTCGTACGGCTCGATCTCCGGGTAGCGCTCAGCCATCGGAGACCTTCAGCACCGCCGGGATCACGAGGGGCCAGCTGCGGCGGACGAACTCGTGCCCGACACCGGGTTCGACGAGCAGCGTCGCGCCGGGGATCTCGGCGACCATCGCCTCGGCCAGCGGGAGCGGGAACAGCGGGTCCTGTTCGCCGTGCACGACCAGGGTCGGCACCCGGATCTCGCCCAGCCGGGAGAACCAGGGTGTGCGGTCGTCCCGGAGCATGTTGTGGTTGGTCAGCGACGCCCGCACGTCCGCCGTCCGTCCCAGCGCGTGCTCGATCAGCGCCCGCGTCCCGGCCTCGTCGAACGGGACCGACGTGGACGCGAGCGCCCGGGCGTGCTCGACCTGCTGGGCCACCACCGCGTCCGGGTCGGACCAGTCCACCTCCGGCGCCGACTCGAAGTGGGCGCGCAGCCGCGCGTCCATCGGCACCGACGGCCCGCCGGGCGCCGTCGTCGAGACCAGCACCAGCGAGCCGACCCGGTCGGGGTGGTCGAGCGCGACGAGCTGGGCCATCGCGCCGCCCATCGAGATCCCCATCAGGCAGGCGGACCCGATCCCGTACCCGTCGAGAACGCCGACCGCGTCGGCGACCAGGTCGGTGCCGCCGTAGTCCGGCTCGCCCGGCGGGTAGTGCACGGACTGGCCGGTGTCGCGCAGGTCGTACCGGATCACGAACCGGCCGCCGGCCGCGAGCTGTGAGCAGAAGTCGGTCTCCCACCAGTCCATCGACGAGCTGGACCCGCCGATCAGCAGGATCGCCGGGTCGCCGCGCTCGCCGAAGGACTGCGCGCACAGCTCCACCGACCCGATTCGCAGCATCTCGGTCACGGGTCCCATCCCATCACGGCCTCAGCCGGCGGCGATCCCCCAGGTGGTCTCGAGGCCGCGGCCGGGCTCCAGCACGTGCAGCCCGGTGCGGCTGCGGAACGCGTCCGGCGGGCAGGTCATCGGCTCGACCGCGAGCCCGCGCCGGCGCCGGGCCGGGGCCAGCGTGTCGCCGGTGAACACCTGCAGGTAGCGGTAGCTCGCGTCCAGCCAGAGCCGGACCGGCCGGTCGCCGGCGGCCAGCGTCACGGCGGCGACACCGGCGGTGTCCCGAGCCAGGTCGGTGAAGCAGTGGTCGACCTTCGCCGCGCCGATCAGCCGTCCGGCGCGGTAGTCGAACGGGCTGCCTTCGACGTCGGCGGTGCCGGTCGGGATGCCGTTGTCGTCGGTCGGCAGGTAGCGGCCGCCGGGAACGGTGAGCGTGACCTGGTCGACGGTGTCCGTCCCCACCGTGAGGTAGGGGTGGGCGCCGGTCCCGTACGGCGCCGGCCGGTCGCCGGCGTTGGTCACCACGGTGTGGACGGTCAGCCCGGTGTCGGACAGCCCGTACTCCAGCCGGCAGTCGAGGACGAACGGGTAGCCGGGCTGCGGGTGCAGCACGTGCCCGAGCACCACCGACGAGCCGGACCGGGAGACCACCGACCAGTTCGCCCACCGGGTCAGGCCGTGGATGGCGCTGCCGCTCTCCGGCTCGGTGAGCGGCAGCTGCAGCGTCTCGCCGTCGAACTCGTACCGGCCGCCGGCGATCCGGTTGGGCCACGGGATCAGCGTCTGGCCCCGCCCGCCGCTGCACATCTCGGTGTCCGGATAGCCGTCGATCACCGGCACGCCGTCCACTGTGTACTCGCGCAGGCCGCCGCCGACCTCCACCACCACGGCGCGGTGGGCGCCGTGCACCAGCTCGACCTGCTCGCCCGACGGGTGCGTCACCGGCCCATGATGTCAGACCGGCCCGCGGTGCTCACGAGGCCAGGCGAAGCTCCGCCGCAGGGTCCAGAATGGACAGACCGGACAGTGCGGCGTCCGGCGGCAGGTCGATCCCGGCCAGCGCCTCGACGGCCGGGCGGCGGGTGTCCACCCGCACCACGTCCACCCCGCGTACGTGCCCGACGAACGTCACCGCCTCCAGCCGGGGGTCGGCCGCGAACAGGTCCCGCAGGCACAGCAGCACCACCTGAGCCAGCACCGTCCGGTGCAGCGCCGCGACCTCGTCGGCCGGGCGCGGCAACTCGCGCAGTTCGTCGGTCGGGCGGTGGTAATGGATCTCCCGCACGGCCGGCACCACCTCGGCGCCGGGCAGCTCGAACCGCACGACCGGGCCGGGCCTCCGGTCCGGCCAGGAGACCGCGGCCGCCCGCGGGAACGACGCCGGCAGCGGCACCGCGTCCAGCACCATCTCGAGGTGTCGGGTGACCGCGGCGGGCTCCCGCCGCCGCAGCGCCGCGACGAACCCGTCCACCTGCCGGTTGTGCTCCTCGACCCGGCGCCGCTCCTGGGCCAGCTCGGCCGCGTACCGGCGGCGGGTCTCGTCGAAGCGCAGCTGCCGCTCGGCCTCGGCCCGCTCGTAGTCGGCCCTGGCCGCCTCGTACGCGGTCCGGGCGGCGGCCAGCTGCTGCCGGTAGCGGGTGCCGCCGGCCAGCCGGCCGACCACCGAGGGCGGCGGCGGCTCGAACCGGGACCAGTCCGGCGGGATCGCCCGCCAGCCGACCGAGCCGAGATCCGGCGCCGGCTGGGTGAACTCTGCCCGCAGCGCGGCCAGGTCGATCCGCGGGTTGCGACGCAGCCCGCGCTCCAGCAGGGTGCGGAGCTCGGCGATCCGGCCGGCGAGCGCCCCGGATCGCCGGTCCACCTCTGCGGCCCGGTCCGCAAAGTATTGCTGCGCCGCCTGTTCGGCCCGCTGCTTGCGGGCGGCCCGCTCGGCCTGGCGGGCTTCGGCCGCGGCGGCCTCCAGCTCTCGGCGCCGCAGCTCGTATTCGACGCTGGCGGTACGAGAACGGGCCATGGCCATCACCCCGGGACGGTCGCGTGCAGGTCCCCGTACGACGAACGGTAAGCCCTTTCGGCCGATGGTGCATCACTGCGCGGAGATGGTCCACCACATCGGGTGACCGCAAATCCTTGCAACCCGGACGCACCGGGCCACCCATCTCGACCGCGCTGCGCACCGCGGCCCCGACGACCGTGCCGACCCGCGGCTACCCGCTGGCCTACCTGCGCGGAGCGGACCACCTCGTCGTGGTCGACCCGGGCCGGGAGCGAGTGGAGGTCGCGCCGCCGGAGCTGTCCGGGCGGGACCCACGCCGCTGGAGGCCGGCGGCGCGTCGGTCCGCGCCGGTGCGGGCCGCGCCGAGGGGCTTCGGCTACGGGGTCTTCCGGCTCAGCCCTTGACCGCGGCCGCGAGCTGGCCGCCGATGAAGTGCCGCTGGAACGTGAAGAACACGATCGCCACCGGGATCGTGGACAGCAACGCGGCCCCGAGCGTGAGCGGATACTGCGTGCCGGACCCGAGCTGGCCGCTGGAGAACTTGGCCAGGCCCGTGGTGAGCGTGTTGTACTTCGGGTCCGACGCGGCCACCAGGTAGAGCTGGAACTCGTTCCACGAGCCCTGGAAGCTCAGGATCGTCAGCGTGATCAGCCCCGGTTTGGCCATCGGGAGGATCACCGACCAGTACGTGCGGAAGACGCCGGCCCCGTCGATGCGGGCCGCCTCCTCCATCGTGGTCGGGATGCTCACGAAGAACTGCCGCATGAGGAAGATGCCGGCGGCGTCGACGACGATCGGCAGGATCATCCCCGGGTACGAGTTGAACAGCGTCAGCTCCTTGAGCACCAGGAACCGCGGGATGAGCAGCACCGCGCCGGGCACCGCGAGGACGCCGAGGATGCCCCAGAACACCGCCTGCCGGCCGGGGAAGCGCAGCCGGGCCAGCGCGTACCCGGCCAGGCTGTCCAGGAAGACCCGGCCGAGCGTGATGAACGTGGCCACGATGATGCTGTTGACCAGCCACTGTCCGAACGGGATACCGGCGTTCTCGGTGAAGCCGAAGATCCGCTGCCACGCCGAGAGGGTCACCGGGTGCGGGATCAGCGACAGCGAGTTGTTCGCCGCGTCCGCATCGGTCTTGAACGAGGTCGCCAGCTGGATGAGGAACGGCCCGATGAACACCAGCGCGAACAGGATGAGCGCGGCGTACCCGAGGCCCCGCCGCCACGGCGGCGAGTACTGCTGGGCCGACATCAGTCCTCCCCGGTGCCGACGAGCCGCCGCTGCAGCGCGGCGAGCAGGATGATGAGCGCGAACAGCAGGAACGCGATCGCCGCGCCGATGCCGAACGCCTGGTTCTGGAAGCTCTGGTTGTACGACAGGTAGGCCGGGGTGATCGTCGCCGGGTTGTTGCCGGTGAGGTAGATCTGGTCGAACACCTGCCAGGTGCTGATCAGCCCGAGGGTCAGCACGAGGATCAGCGTCGGGCGCAGCATCGGCAGCGTCACCAGCCGGAACCGCTGCCAGGCGGTGGCGCCGTCGACCTCGCTGGCCTCCAGCACCTCCTCGTTCACGTTCTGCAGGCCGGCCAGGAACATCAGCATGAACGTCCCGGACGTGGTCCAGACGACGAGCGTGATGATCACACACAGCGCGACCGACGGGCCGGACAGCCAGTCCCACAAGGACAGGTTGAAGAACTGGTGCTGGGACCAGCCGGGCGCCGAGTCGACCCCGACGACCCGCAGGGCCTGGTGGAACACCCCGCGCGAGTCGGCCGTCCAGTTGGGACCATGGATGCCGACGAAGCTGAGCAGCTGGTTGATCGCGCCACTGCCGGAGAACAGGAACAGGAACACGAGCGTGGTGGCGATGCTGCTGGTCACCGACGGGAAGAAGAACGCGGTGCGGAAGAAGTTCCGTCCTTTGAGGAACCGGTTGTTCAGCAGCACGGCCAGGTACAGCGCCAGCGCGGTCTGCAGCGGCACTACGAACAGCACGAAGTAGAAGTTGTTGCGGATGGAGGTGGCGAAGTTCTGCCGGGTCAGGTTGTCGACCGTGAGCAGGCTCTTGTAGTTGCCGAACCCGATGAACTTCGCCCCGCCGCCGAACGGGCTGGACAGGCCGTCCCAGCGGGTGAGGCTGACGTAGAACGCCAGCCCGATCGGGACGACCAGGAAGATCACCAGGATGGCCAGCGCCGGGAGCACGAAGACCCAGCCGGCCCAGCGTTCCTGCCGGCGCAGCGCGCTGCCCCGGCCGCGCCGGCGCGGCGGCGGGGCGGCGGTCGCCTCGATCGCTCCGGCCAGCTCACTCTGGCCCGCTGTTCCGGTGGTCGATCCGACTGACGAGGTCACGGCCGGTCCTTCCGCGTCGGCATGACGGTCGGCATCGCGGTCACCCGGACCGTCGCATCACCGACGGTCGGGCGGAGCCCGCGCCAGCCCTGGTCGGGACGGCACTCGCGCCGGGCGGCCTCCGGGTCCCGGACGGCACTCGCGCCGGCTCCGGGTCCCGGACGGCACTCGCGCCGGCCTCCGGGTCCCGGACGGCACTCGCGCCGGCCTCCGGGTCCCGGACGGCACTCGCGCCGGGGCCGGGTATCCCGGACGGCATTCGCGCCGGCTCGGGGCCGGGGGTCCGCACCCGGCGGACCCCGGACCGGAACCCGCGGCGGGCGGGCACCGGGACCCGGGCTCGAACCCGAGCCGACCGGGGCTGGAACCCGCGACGGGCGGGACGCCGCCCGGGCGCCCGCCCGCCGCGGAGCCTAGTTGTTGGCCTTCAGCGCCGCGTCACCGTTCTTCTGCAGCGCGGCGAGCATGGCCTTCGGGTCCGAGGACCCGTCGGACAGGCCGAGGATCTTCGCGTCGAAGTCCTTCTGCACCTGGTCGAAGCCGGGCAGGCTGGTCGGGCCGGTCGCGTACGCCGCGCCGTCCACGAATGCCTTCTGCGCCGGGAACTGCTGGGAGAACTGCGCCGCCGCCGACTTCACCGACGGCATCACGCCGAAGCCCTTGGCGAACGTCATCTGCTGGTCGGTCGAGGTCAGGTACTTCACCATGTCGATGGCGGCGGCCTGGTTCTTGCTCTTGGCCGCGATGCCCCAGCAGTTCGTGAACGACAGCGTCGCCTGCTGGCTCCCCTTGGGCAGCGGGACCACGGCGTAGTGCAGGTTGGGATAGTCGTTCTTCACGCCGCCGACGAACCAGTTGCCCTCGATCGCCATGGCGGCCTTGTTCTTGCCCATCGCCTCGCCGCCCCAGCCGGCGTCGACCTGCTTGGGGAACTTCAGCGCGCCCTCCCGGGCCAGCTTCTGCACGTACTGCAGGCCGGTGAGGTTCTGCGGGGAGTCCGCGGTGAACGCGGTGCCGTCGGCGTTGAGCAGCGAGCCGCCGGCCTGCCGCATGAACGCGTCGACCCGGTCGAGGGTGTCGTTGAAGACCAGGCCGGCGACCCCGCCGGTGCTGAGCTTCTTGGCCACGGCCTCGAGCTGGTCCCAGGTCTGCGGGTAGTCCGCCTCGGTCAGCCCGGCCTTCTTCCACATGTCGGTGTTGATCTGCAGCGCCAGCGTGGAGAAGTCCTTCGGCACGCAGTAGACCTTGCCGTCCGAGGTGAACGACTGGAGCAGGTTGGGATAGAAGTCATCCTTGTTCGGCATCTGGTCGCCGTACGCGGCAAGCGCGTTGGCCTTGACCAGCCCGGCGAACTTCGACGCGTCCACGTAGAACAAGTCCGGCGGGCTGCCGCCGGCCAGCGCCTGGGTCAGCTCCTGGGTGAGGTCCTTGGCCGGCGTCACCGTGACCGTGTTGCCGCCCTTCTTCGCCCAGGCGGCGGTGGCGTCGTCGACCGCCTTTGTCTCCGCGTCGCCGGACGACCCGATGAGCATCGTCAGCTTGACGCCGGTGGTTGGCCCACCGCTGGCGGCACCGCCGCCGTTGCCGTTGCTGAACCCGCTGTCGCCGCCGCCGCATGCGGCGGCGAGCATCAGGCCGAGCCCGGCGACCAGCGCCAGGGGTGCCCGGGTCCGTCGGATCATCGTCGATCACTCCTCACTCGGGGGTTCGTGCTTCGCGCTCGGGGATGAGCGACGGCCCGCACCGGGGGGCCCGCCGCGGTCACTGCTGTCCCGGACCACCAGCACCGGGTCCAGCACCACCTGGGCCGGGGCGGCGCCGCCGTCCTGCAGCCGGTCCAGCAACACCTCGATGACCTTCTCGGCGACCGCCTCCAGCGGCTGCCGGACGCTGGTGAGGCCGGGCCGGACGACCGTCGTGAGTGGACTGTCGTCGAACCCGGTCACCGCGACCCCGGTGCCGGCCGGGATCCCGCGGTCGTCCAGGGCCCGCAGCGCGCCGAGCGCCATCACGTCGCTCACGCAGACCACCGCGGTCGGCCGCTGGGACAGGTCGAGCAGCCGGTCGGTCAGCGCGGCGCCGGCGGCGACGCCGTCCTCGCTGCGCAGCACGAGTCCCCGGGTGGGCAGCCGGTGCGCGGCGGTCCCCCGGACCCAGCCGGCGAACCGGTCGTCGCCGACGCCGCTGCCCTCCGGCCAGCCGACGAAGGCGATCCGCCGGTGCCCCTGCGCGACGAGGTGCTCGACGACCGCGGCGGTCCCGGCGCCACCGTCGACGTCGACCCAGGAGTGGGTCGCGTCCGGCTCGCCCCACGGCCGGCCGAACGCCACGAACGGCACGCCGCGGGCGGCCAGCCACGCCGGCCGCGGGTCGGCGTGGTTGGTGCCGGAGATGACGTACGCGTCGACGGCGGTCCGGCGCAGCAGGTCGTCGATCACGTCGAGCTCGGCGTCGTCGGTGGACGCGGCGAAGCTCAGCACGTCGTAGCCGCGTTCGCGGGCGGCGTCGCAGAGCGCGTGCAGGAAGCGGTCGAGCACGCCGCCGGTGCCCATCTGCAGCGAGGGCAGCAGCCGGCAGGCCAGCAGCCTGGTGGACTGGGTGCGCAGGTTGCGGGCGGCCGAGTTGGGCCGGTAGCCGAGCTGCTCGATCGAGGCGAGCACGCGCGACAGCGTGTCCGGCCGCACCCGCTGCGGCGCGTTCAGCGCGTTGGAGACGGTCTGCCGGGACACCCTGGCATGCCGCGCGACGGATTCCACCGTCGGGCGGATGCCCGGTGCACGTCCTGCCATCGCTGCCTGCTTCGCCGTCGAGGGGTGTTGTTAGCCGGTTCACACCATTGATCGTTCAAATCGCTTCGCCGACAGTCTGTCTCATGAACGATCAAATCGCTAGTCTGAACCGGTGTCGGCAGTGGAGATGGCCCCTGGGGAGGCGTCGGTCCGGGACGAACAGCCCTATCTGCACGAGCTGGTGACCGTGGTCGCCGCGCCGGGGCTGGCCCTCTCGGACAGCGCCGGGCAACTTACCGGAGCCGGTGCCACCGGCGTCTACCTGGCCGACCGCCGGGTGCTGTCCCGGCTGGTCGTGGGCGTGGACGGACAGGAGCCCGCGCCCGTCGCCGGCCAGTCCCTCGACACCGCGACCGCCCGCTTCGTCGGCGTCGTCCGGCACCTCGGCGACTCCGGGCCGGACCCGACCGTGTTCGTCGAGCGGGACCGGACGGTCTCCCCGCGCGGGCTGCGCGAGACGATCCGGCTGGTCTCACGCGCCCGCGAGCCGCTGACCTGCACGGTCAACCTCGAGCTCGACGCCGACCTGGCCGACGTCGCCGAGGTCAAGTCCGGCCGGCCGACCGGGATGCCGCCGTTCCGACCGGACCTGGCCGGCCCCGGGCTGGTGCGCTGGCCGGTCGCCGAGGACGTGGCGGTCGTCGCCACCCTCTCCCCCGCGCCGGACGAGGCCAGGGTGTCCGCGCCGTCCCGGGTGCTGGCCGGCTGGGACGTGGCGCTGCCGGCCCGCGGCCGCTGGGAGGCGACCGTCGAGGTGACCGCGACCGCCCCGGGCGGCCAACCGGTCGCCGCGCCGCCGACCCGGCAGCTGTGGCGGGCGCCGGCGGTGACCGCGGGCGACCACCGGCTGCCGGCGCTCGTCGAGCGGGGCGTGGCCGACCTGGCCGGGTTGCTCGCGGCCGACCCGGCGGCCACCGACGACCACTACCTCACCGCCGGCGCGCCCTGGTATCTCACGCTGTTCGGGCGCGACTCGCTCTGGGCGGCCCGGATGGCGCTGCCGCTGGGCACCGACCTCGCCGCCGGCACGCTGCGCACGCTCGCCCGCCGGCAGGGCAGCCGCACCGACCCGGGCACCAAGCAGGAGCCGGGCAAGATCCTGCACGAGGTCCGGGTCGGCCCGGCCGGGGCCGAGAGCTACTACGGCACCGTCGACGCCACCCCGCTGTGGATCTCGCTGCTGCACGACGCCTGGCGCTGGGGCCTGCCGGAGGCCGACGTGACCGCGCTCCTGCCCAACCTGGAGGCGGCGCTGGGCTGGCTGCGGGACACCGCCGGGGACGGCTTCGTCCGGTACGTCGACAACGCAAACGTGCTGGCCAACCAGGGCTGGAAGGACTCGTTCGACTCGATCCAGTTCGCCGACGGCCGGCTGGCCGACCCGCCGATCGCGCTGTGCGAGGTCCAGGCGTACGCGTTCGCCGCGGCGCGGGAGGGCGCCGCGCTGCTGGACGCGTTCGGCCGGCCCGGCGGGGACGGCTGGCGGGACTGGGCGGCCGCGCTGCGGAACCGGTTCCGGTCCGCGTTCTGGGTCGAGGACCCGGCCGGCCGCTACCCCGCGATCGCGCTGGACGGCGCCGGCCGGCCGGCCGACACGGTCACCTCCAACATCGGCCACCTGCTCGGCACCGGCCTGCTCGACGAGACCGAGACCGCGGCGGTGGTGCGCCGGCTGGCCGCGCCGGACATGGACTGCGGCTTCGGGCTGCGGACGATGTCGTCGCGGTCGGCCGGGTTCAACCCGCTCAGCTACCACGGCGGGTCGGTGTGGAGCCACGACACCGCGATCGTGCTGCGCGGGCTGGCCGCGGTCGCGACTCCGGAGGCCGGCGCCGTCGCCGCGAGCCTGGCCCGGGGGCTGCTCGCGGCCGCCCCGGCCTTCGCCTTCCGGCTGCCGGAGTTGCACGGCGGGGAGTCCGCGGGCGACGGCCGGCTGCCGCTGGCGTACCCGGCCGCGTGCCGGCCGCAGGCCTGGTCGGCGGCCGCGGCGCTGGTCGTGCTGACCGCGACCGCCGGGCTGGATCCGGACGTGCCGGCCGGCCGGCTCACGCTCCGGCCGATGCGCCCGTCCCCGGTCGGCGAGCTGACCGTCCGCGGGCTGCGGGTCGGCGGCCAGCCGCTCGACCTGCGGCTGTCCGCCGCCGGCGACGCCGAGCTGCTGACCGAGCTCACCGGCCTGACCGTCGAGCTCGCCTGAGGCTCGGCACGCAGCGGGTCGCTCACGCCGCCGAGGCGGCGGCGCTGCTTCGTGGGGCCGAGTCGTGAGTGTCTACAGGCGACGGTCGGCCAGGGCCGGGAACTCCTTGCGGGCGCGGAGGACAAGGTCGGGGTCGATGTCGACGGTGAGGATCTGCGGCCCGTCGCCGGCCTCGGCCAGCACCGTGCCCCACGGATCGACCACCGCGCTGCGGCCGGCCAGCGCGACCTCGCCCTGCCGGCCGGCGGCGTTGCAGGCGAGCAGGAAGCTCTGGTTCTCCAGCGCCCGGGCGCGCAGCAGCACCTGCCAGTGCGCCAGCCGGGCCAGTGGCCAGGCCGCCGCGACCAGGAACAGCTGCGCCCCGCCGTCGACCTGGGCCCGGAACAGCTCGGGGAAGCGCAGGTCGTAGCACGTGGACAGGGCCAGCTGGCCGCGGCCGCCGACCCGGTCGCCGGGGGTCAGCAGCTCCTGCTCGCGCGAGCCGTACCCGAACAGGTGCACCTTCCGGTACGTGTGCGCGAGCGTGCCGTCCGGGTCGAAGAGCAGGCTCGTGTTGTGCAGCCGCCCGGCGCCGTCCCGCTCGACGATGCTGCCGGCGTGCAGGGTGACCCCGGCTCGCGCCGCGGCGGCGCCGAGCGCCCGGACCAGCGGCCCGTCCAGCGGCTCGGCGGTCGCCGCGTAGTCGTCGAAGGCGAAGTAGCCGGTCGCCCACAGTTCCGGCAGCAGCACCAGATCGTCGCCGCCGCGGGCCGCGACCTGCTCGACCACCCCGGCCACCCGGTCGGCCAGCGGCAGCGAGCCGTCGATCTCGGTCTGGATCAGCGTGACGCGCATGCGGCCCTCCTCGACCCGCCGATCGTATCCGGGCAGGATGCGGGGATGACCGACCCCGCCCTGGCCGCGGCGACGGCGGACGCGTGCGCCGCGCTGCTCGAGGACACCCACCTGTCCCAGCCGGAGCTGCAGGACGACGCGACCGCCCTGCTCGTCGAATGGCGGCGGGACACCGAGCTGGCCCTGCTCCCGCAGACGGTCCAGCCGTGACCGGGCTGGCGGAGGCGCTGGCCCGGTCCGGCGAGGACCACGGTCCCGGCCTGCTCGGGCTGGTCACGGACGGCGGCGAGGTGGTGTTCGAGGGAGCGGTCGACCCGGCCGACCTGGCCGCGATGACCGCCCGGACGGAGGTCCTCGCCGAGGGGACCTGGCGCGGCCTCGGCCTCGTCCGGTACGAGCGGGACGGCACCGTCGCGTTCGGACACCACGGCGGCGTGCCGGGCTACACGACCGTCGCGCTGCGCACCACCGGCGGGCACGCGGTCGTGCTCTGCCAGAACGGCATCGACCTGCACGACGTCCTCACCTCGGACACGCCGTTCGTGACCGCGGCCCTCGCCGGGCCGTGACGGTGCAGGTCCGGCCGCTGCCGTTCGCACCCGACACCGAGGCGGCCCACCGGGCGCTGTTCGCCGCGCGGCCGTACCGCTTCTGGCTGGACGGCGGGCGGTTCTCGTTCCTCGGCACCGGCCGCGAGTACCTGACCTACCGCGTCGCGTCCGGCACGGTCACGGTGACCCGGCCCGACGGGATCGAGCGGACCCGGCAGCCGTTCCTCGACCACCTCGACGTGCAGCTGCGCCGGCGGCGGGTACCCGCGCCGGCCGGGCTGCCGTTCGGCTTCACCCTCGGGTACGTCGGCTACCTCGGCTACGAGCTCAAGGCCGAGACCGGCGGCGCCGCGGCACACGAGGCCAGGACACCGGACGCCGCGCTCCTGCTGGCCGACCGGATGCTCGCGGTCGACCATCGGGACGGCCGGTCCTGGCTGCTTGCCCTGTCCACAGTGGACGGATCGTGGCTCGATCACGCCGCCGGCCGGCTCGCCGGGCTGGACCGCGCCGAGGACCGGCCGCCCGCGCTCGACTCCGCCACTGGTCGGGGGGGCGCGGCCGCGGCCGAAGATGCTCCCGGCCCCCTGGTCGACGCGACCGAGGTGCCCTGGTTGGTGCCCCGGCACGACCGGGCCGGCTACCTGGACCGGGTCCGGGCATGCCTGGCCGCCATCGCCGCCGGCGACTCGTACGAGCTCTGCCTGACCAACGAGCTCACCGCCGAGCTCGACCTCGACCCGCCGGCGACGTACCGGCAGCTGCGCCGGGCCAGCCCGGTCCCGTACGGCGCCCTGCTCGAGCTGCCCGGCGTCGCCGTGCTCTCGGCCTCGCCGGAGTGCTTCCTGTCCGTGGGCGCCGACCGGGTGGTCGAGTCCCGCCCGATCAAGGGCACCCGGCCGCGCGGCCTTACCCCGGCCGAGGACCAGGCACTGCGCCGGGACCTGGCCACCAGCGCCAAGGACCGCGCCGAGAACGTCATGATCGTCGACCTGGTCCGCAACGACCTCGGCCGGGTCTGCGCGGTCGGCTCGGTGACCGTGCCGCGGCTGTGCGCGGTGGAGACGTACCCGCCGGTGCACCAGCTGGTCTCCACCGTGCGCGGCACCCTGCGTCCGGATGTGTCCACAGTGGACGCCGTCCGGGCCACGTTCCCGCCGGGCTCGATGACCGGCGCGCCGAAGGTCGCGACGATGGCGATCCTGGACCGGCTGGAGGGCGCCCCGCGCGGGGTCTACTCCGGCGCGCTCGGCTGGTTCTCGCTGGCCGGCCCGGCCGAGCTCAGCGTGCTGATCCGGACGCTGGTCGCCACGCCCGGTCTGGTCTCGTTCGGCGTCGGCGGCGCGGTGGTGGCCGACTCCGACCCGGCGGCCGAGTACGCCGAGACCGTCGTGAAGTCGCGCGCGATGACCACCGCGCTGCTCAGGTCGACGCGCGCCGGATCAGCTTCGGCGGGAAGACCCGGCTGGTGATCGGCGCGTCGGGGTCGCTGATCCGGTCCAGCAGGGTCAGCGTCAGCGCCTTGGCCATCTCCTCCACCGGCTGCCGGACCGTGGTCAGCGGCGGCCGGGCCTGCGTCGCCGCGACCGAGTCGTCGAAGCCGACCACCGCGACGTCGGCCGGCACCCGCAGCCCGTGCTCCCGCAGCACGGCGAGCGCGTCCAGCGCCATCAGGTCGGAGGCCACGAACAGCCCGTCGAAGCGCTGCCCGGTGGCCAGCAGCTCCTCCATCGCCCGCGCGCCGCTGCCCCGGTCGAAGTCCCCGTACGCGACCGGGCCCGGGGCGAGCCCGTGCCGGGCCAGCGCCTCCTCGAAGCCGCGCAGCCGGTCCTGGCCGGCGGCCATGTCCTGCGGCCCGGCGATCGTGGCGATGCGGCGCCGGCCGCGCTCGACCAGGTGGTCCACCGCGAGCCCGGCCCCGGCCACGCTGTCCACGTCGACGTAGCTGATCGGCAGCCGACCGACCGGGCGGGCGGACAGCACCGCCGGCAGCCGCTCGGCGACGAGGATCCGCGGCAGCGGATCGGCGGCGTGGGAGGACACGAACAGGACGCCGTCGACGTGCCCGTGCCGCAGGTACGCCAGCAACTGGTCCCGCGCCCGCTGGTCCTCGGCCAGCATGAGCACCAGGTGGACGCCGAGCGGCCGGACCACCTCGGTGGCCCCGCGGACCACGCTGGCGAAGAACGGGTCGGAGAACATCCGTGCGTGCGGCTCGGAGACGACCAGGCCGATCGAGCCGGTGGCCCGGGTGACCAGGCTGCGGGCGGCCCGGTTGGGCTGGTAGCCGGTCCGCTCGATCGCCGAGCGCACCCGCTCGCGCGCGGTCCGGCTCACCCCGGGGGTGTCGTTGAGAACCCGGGACACGGTCGACTTGGAGACCCCGGCGACCGCGGCGACCTCCTTGATCGTCCGCGCCGTGTCCGAGGACCTGACCATGGGCTCGTTATACATCGACCGGACCGCCAGCCAGCCCGACGCGCGCGGCCGGGACCGTTCCCGGCGGCGCGACTCGGCCCGACTGCTCCGATTGCGCCATCGGAGTGAGCCGTATTGACCCTCGGAGATCAGATGCCTACCGTACGTTTGGGAACGGTCCCAACAATTCCCAGCAGGTACTCGGGGGGCCGACAGTAGGGAGCCAGCCATGTCCCGTCCTCGTCGATGGCGGATCCTCGCTGCGGGCGGCGTCGCGGCCGCCGCGGTCACCGCGCTGGTGCTGGCCGCTCCCACGCCGGCCGGTGCGGTGCCGGCGCCGCCGGCCGGCTACACGCTGGTGTTCGGCGACGACTTCAACGGCACCGCCGGCACCCGGCTCAACGACGCCAACTGGCAGTACGACCTCGGCACCGGCTACCCGGGCGGGGCGGCCAACTGGGGCACCGGCGAGGTCGAGCGGATGACCAGCGACTCGGCCAACGTCAGCATGGACGGCGCCGGCCACCTCGCGATCACACCGCTGCGGGACGCCGCCGGCAACTGGACCTCGGCCCGGATCGAGACCCGACGCACCGACTTCCAGCCGCCGGCCGGCGGCAAGATGCGGATCGAGGCGTCGCTCCAGCAGCCGAACGTCTCCGGCGCCGCGGCCGCGGGCTACTGGCCGGCGTTCTGGTCGATGGGCGCCCCGGCCCGGCCGGTCGGCGCGACCAACTGGCCGAGCATCGGCGAGATCGACATCATGGAGGACATCAACGGGCTCAGCTCCGTGTTCGGCACCCTCCACTGTGGACCGTCCATTCCGGGCACCTGCAACGAGACCACCGGGCTCGGCAGCGGCCAGGTCGCCTGCCCCGGTTGCCAGACCGGCTTCCACACCTACGGCGTGGAGTGGGACCGCAGCGTGAACCCGGAGACGCTGCAGTGGTACCGCGACGGCGCCGTCTACTTCTCGCTCAACCGCAACCAGGTCAACCAGGCGGCCTGGGACACCGCGCTCAGCCACGGCTACTTCGTGATCCTCAACGTGGCCATGGGCGGCGGCTTCCCGGCCGCGTTCGGCGGCGGCCCGACCGCCTCGACCCGGCCCGGCGTGCCGATGCTCGTCGACTACGTCGCGGTCTACTCGGCCGGCGGTGGCACGCAGCCGCCTCCGCCGCCGCCCGGGACCGGGGCGTACGGCACGCTCCAGGCCGAGTCGTTCAGCGCGCAGAGCGGCACCCAGCTCGAGGCGACGACCGACGCCGGCGGCGGCCAGGACATGGGCTTCATCGCCAACGGCGACTCGGCGTCGTACGCCAACGTCGACTTCGGCAGCACCGCCGCGCACCAGTTCAGTGCCAGGGTCGCCTCGGGTGCGGCCGGCGGGGTCAGCGGCCTGGTCGAGGTGCGGCTGGACAGCCGGGCCAACCCGCCGATCGGCAGCTTCGCGATCGCCAACACGGGCGGCTGGCAGAGCTGGCGCACGGTCCCGGCGAACGTCAGCGCGGTCACCGGCGTGCACACGGTCTTCCTGACCTTCAGCAGCGGCCAGCCGGCCGACTTCGTCAACGTCAACTGGTTCACGTTCGCGCACTGACGGCGTGACGCGGCGCTGACCCGGGCTCGGGCCGGGGGCGGGTGGACGGCAGCGGTCCCCGCCCCCGGCCCGGTCTGCCATGATGCCGTGCGGTCGAGCCAGCACCGGTAAAAGTCAGGCTTTTGGGATTCTCAGCGCCATTCCGCAATCAAGAGCATCAGATTCACTCGATCGGGGAGTTCTGGTGCCTATCTGCGGCAATCCGGTGACGGCGGTGACACAGAGCCCTACTGTTCGCCGTCATGGAGGCACCGTCTGGTACCGGTACGGACGCACGCGCCGAGGACGCCGTCCTCGACTCCGCCGCCTTCCGGGCGGGCCGGTGGGTCCTCGGAACTCTCGCGGCGGTCTACGCGCTGAGCACGCTGCTGCCCTCCGGCGACAAGCCCGACTGGGTCGACACCTGGTTCTACGGCTTCGTCATCATGGCGGTAACCCTGGCCGGGTTGGCCCGGCCGCTGGCCGTGCGGCGCAACCGGCTGCCCTGGCTGCTGCTCTCGCTGGCCACGATCTCCTGGGCGATCGGCGACCAGTACTGGTCGATCATGTTCGCCGACGCCGACGACATCCCGGTGCCCTCGCCGGCCGACGTCGGCTACGTCGGGCTCTACCCGCTCGCGTACGTGGGGCTGATCCTGCTCGCCCGCTCGTTGCTGCGCCAGGTGCCGGCCAGCGTCCTGCTCGACGGTCTGGTCACCTCGCTCGCGGTCGGCGCGCTGTTCTCGGCGTTCACGGTCAAGCAGATCATCTCCGGGGTGGACGGCTCGGCCGCGGCCGTGATCACCAACCTGTCCTACCCGGTCGGCGACCTGGTGCTCATCGTCGTCGCCGTGGCGACGCTGGCGATGGTGCGCTGGCGGGCCGACCCGGTCTGGTGGCTGCTGGTCGCCGGGTTCGCCTTGTTCGCGGTCGCCGACACGGCCTACCTGCTGGGCGCCAACAGCTGGTACGTCGACGGTTCCTGGGTCGACGGGTTGTGGATGGTCGGCATCGCGCTGGTCCCGCTGGCCGGCTCGCTGCGGCAGCGGCCGGCGCCCCCGGCCATCGGCGGGTTCGCGGCACTGCTGGTGCCGATCCTGTTCTCGCTGGCCGCGCTCGTCGTGCTGGTCGTCGCCTCGTTCGCCGACCTGCACCCGGTCACCGTCGTGCTGGCCGCGCTCTGCCTGGTGGCGGCCGGCGGGCGCACCGCGCTGACCTTCGAGCAGACCAGGGCGCTGGCCCGCAGCCGCGCCGAGGCGCGCACCGACGAGCTCACCACCGTCGGCAACCGGCGGATGCTCGACGAGCGGCTGCCGTCGCTGGCCACCGCGGCCACCGCGGGCCGTCCGCTGCTGGTGGGCATCGTGAGCATCCGGCACCTGTCGGCGATCAACGAGACGCTCGGCTACGAGTACGGCGACGGCATGCTGGCCGCGCTCGGCACCCGGCTGCGCGAGCAGGTCGGCGACCGGGCCGTGCCGGCCCGGCTCGGCGGCGCCGAGATCGCGCTGCTGCAGCCGTTCGACGGGCACCTGGCCCGGGCCGAGCAGTCGATGCGGGACCTGCTCGCCGCCGTGGCCGGCCCGGTGCGGGTCGGTGGCGTCGAGGTGGAGATCGAGCTTTCCGCGGGCGTCGCGGCCGGCCCGATGCACGCCACCCAGGGCCGCGACCTGCTCCGCTGCGCCGGCGAGGCGCTGCGCCGGGCCAAGGCGACCGAGTCGGAGGTCGAGGTCTACGACCCGGCCCAGGACATCGGCCGCGACTTCGGCCCGCGGTTGCTGCCCGAGCTGATCGGCGCGATCGAGGCCAACCGGATCGGCTCCTGGTATCAGCCCAAGGTCGACCTGACCAGCAGCGCCGCGGTGGAGCTCGAGGCCCAGCTGCGCTGGGTCCATCCCGAGCATGGCGTGCTCGACGCGGCCACGCTGCGGCCGCTGGCAGCGCGGGCCGGGCTCACCCGGCGGCTGACCCGGGTGACGCTGGCCGAGGCGGTCCGCCGGTGCGCCTGGTGGCAGGCCAGCGGCGTGCAGCTCGGCGTCGCGGTCGACCTCGCCACCGCCGACGTGCTCGACAGCCGCCTGCCGTACGACCTGGCCCGGCTGGTCAGCGACGCCGGCGTGCCACCGGGCGCGATCCAGCTCGAGCTGGCCGAGGACCTGCTGCTGGTCGACCCGGGCCGGACCCGCCGGGCGCTCAGCCAGTTCCGCACGCTCGGCGTCCGGCTGGCGCTCGACCACTACGGCCGGTCCGCGCCCTCGCTCACCCGGCTGCGCACGATGCCGGTGCAGGAGCTGAAGCTGGACCGCTCGTTCGTCGCCTCGGTGCTGCAGAGCGCGCCGGACGAGGCGGTGGTCCGCTCGACGGTGAGCCTGGCCAAGTCGCTCGGCATCCGGGTCGTCGCCGACGGGGTGGACACCGCCGAGCTGATCGACCGCGTCCGGTCGTACGGGGTGGGTGCGGTGCAGGGCGCGGCCATCGGCGACCCGATGTCCCCCGGTGCGCTGGCCGACTGGCTCGGCACCGCGCCGGCGCCCGAGCCCCAGCAGGGCCGCGGGCCGCGGCCGCAGCCGCAGCCGCAGCCGATCGGATGACGGCGGTCGCTGACCGATCGGTCCGCGCGGCGGAGCGGGACGGCGGGGAGTCCCAGGCTGCCGCCGCGCGGCCAGGGCCGGCCCCCAGGACGACCCCGCTCACCCTGCCGCCCGACGCGGTGGTCGGCACCACCGTGCTGCGCGGCTGGAGCTGGACGACCGTCCGGCCGGTGGTGCCGCGCCGTCCCGACTGGGGCTGGGCGACCGGTCGTCCCGGTCGCAGCTGGGCGGTGGCCGGCGCGCCGTCCGTACGGCCACCCCTGCGGCCTCATACCGGTGTGGCGATACGGGGGAAGCTGCGGGAGTGGGGTCGGCGGTATCTGGCCGCGGAGATCGCCGGCACGCTGTGCGCGCTGGCGGCGGCGCTCGCGGTGCACGCGCGCACCGGCTCGCTCGCCTCGGCCGCGCTGGCCGGCTCGGTCGCCGAGACGATCGCGTACTACGGCGTGGTCCTGCGCCGGACCGTCCCCGGGCTGTACGCGGCGCACGCCCGCGCCGGGCCGCTGCTCCGGTCGCTGCGCACCGCCCGCGCGTTGCTCGCCGAGGTCAGTGACTTCCTCACGGCCGAGCTGGGCGACACGTTCCTGATCCGGCCCGGGCTCATCTACCTCGCCGCCGGCTGGGCCGGCGCGGGCGTCGCCGGCGGGCTGCTGATCGGCAAGCTGCTCGCCGACGTCGGCTTCTACGCCGTCGTCATCCCCACGTACGAGCTGCGGAAGAGGCTGATTCACCGATGACCGACCCGCTGGCCGCCGACCGGCTCGCCCGGCTGCCGGGTCCGACCCCGTTCCTCGTGCTGGACCTGGATCGGGTGGCCACCGCGTACCTCGGCTTCACCGACGCGCTGCCCGGCGTGGCCGTGCACTACGCGATGAAGTGCAACCCGGACGAACGGGTGCTGCAGCGGCTGCACCGGCTCGGCGGCCGGTTCGAGATCGCCTCGGTCGCCGAGCTGCGCGCGCTGGTCGAGATCGGGGTCGACCCGGCCGACGTGCTCTACAGCAACCCGGTCAAGCCGGCCGCGCACGTGGCCGAGGCGTGGCGGGCCGGGGTGTCGCGGTTCGCCTTCGACGGCGAGCCCGAGCTGACCAAGATCGCGGCCAACGCCCCCGGCGCGGCGGTGTACGCGCGGTTGCGCACCTCGCCCGGCGGCAACACCGTGCCGAGCGAGGGCAAGTTCGGCGTGGCCGGGCCCCAGGCCGCGGCGCTGCTCCGGGCCGCCCGGGACTGCGGGCTCCGCCCGCACGGGCTCGCCTTCCACGTCGGCTCGCAGATGCTCGCGCCCGCGGCCTGGGACGCCGCGCTGCGGCAGGCCGGCGAGGTGCTGCGCGAGCTGGCCGCGGACGGGATCCGGCTCGGCCTGCTCGACCTCGGCGGCGGCTTCCCGGCCCGGTACGGCGACGCCGACCCGCCACCGCTGGCCGAGTTCGCGGACGTGATCGAAGCCGGCGTCGCCGCCCACCTGCCGTACCGGCCGGCGACGCTGGCGGTCGAGCCCGGCCGGGCGCTGGTGGCCGAGGCCGGGGTCATGGTCGCCACCGTGATCGGGCTGGCCGAGCGGGCCGGGCGGCGCTGGGTGCACCTCGACGTCGGTGCGTTCAACGGTTTCATGGAGGCGCTGGAGAGCGGCAACCTGCTGCGCTTCCCGGTCACCGACTCCTGCGGTTCCGCGCTGCGCTCGCCGGCCCACCTGACCGGGCCGACCTGCGACAGCCAGGACACGATCATGTTCGACGTGCCGCTGTCCGTCGACCTCGCCGTCGACGACCGGGTATTCCTCGGCACCGCCGGTGCGTACACGACCAGCTACGCGAGCGACTTCAACGGCTTCGCCGTACCGAGGACGTACGCGCCGGACCTGGTCGACGCCTGATCACAGCCAGCTGACGATCCGTACGGTCGAGCCGTCCTGGGTGGAGCGGACCTGCACCAGGTCGCACATCTGGTTGGCCAGCCAGAGCCCGCGCGGGTCCGGCTCGCCGCCGACCGGCTCCAGCCGGCCGACCAGCGGCTCGTCCATCGGGTCGGGGTCGCGGACCTCGCAGACCAGTGCGCCGGGCTCGGCCCAGACCCGCAGCGTGCAGCCGGGCACGGCCGCCGCGGTGACCTCCCGGATCACCAGCGACAGCTCCCAGGACCGCTCGGTGTCCAGACCGGCGGCCTGCGTGTGCCGGCTGACCAGCGCGGCCACCTCGGACGGAGCGGCCGGCAGTGCGATCCCGTCGGTGGGCGGGTCGGGCTCGGGCAGGTCGCCGGCGAACAGGTCCTCGACGTGCTGCATCCCGGCGTAGCTGCGGGAGCCCCGCAGCGCGCCGGACTCGACCAGGATCGGGTGGCTGCGGGCGGCCTCGGCCAGCTCCGCCTCGGTCAGCGCGGCCACGTCGTACGGGCAGCGCAGCCAGAGCGGGGTGTCCGGGTCGACAGCCACGTTGAGCAGGGCCTCGTGCAGCTGCGCCTCGGCCACCTCGGTGGGCCGCCGGCCGGCCCAGATCGGCTCGCCGACGCCGCGCACCGGCCGGTGGTCGATGCAGCGCTCGTCCAGGAAGCGACGCCAGCCCGGAATGATCCGGGCCGGGTTGTGACCGAGCTCGGTCATGTCGACGAACAGCACCTCGTCCCGGGCGGCCCCGAGCGCGGACCGCAGCGCGGGCAGCTTGGATCCGGGCACGGCGACCATGACCGGCTGCCCGGCAGCCACCCCGGCACCGACGAACGGCACCGTCCCGGCGAGGAACTCGTCCTCGCCGCGATAGAGAAACGCCTCATGCCGGTAGGAGCTGTGGGGCCTGACGCTGGTCATCACCCGTCCGAAGGGGGTCGGAAGGCGTGCGCAGTCATGGTAGGACACGGCGACCGCCCGGCGAGCGATCCGCCGGCCGGTCCCGCGGTCAGTTGTCCGGGTAGCTGCTGGGCGGGAAGTCCGGCCGCTGCCCGCCGCTGGAGAGCAGGCCCTTGTCGATCTCGACGTCGATCTCGGCCCGCTCGTCCTGATACTGCTCGGTCTCGGTGATGTCGACCGGCACCGGATCGTCGGTCGCCGGCGGGACGTCGTCGGGGTCGTAGTCGGCCACGCCCGACTCGACGCGTTCCTGCTCGGTCCGCTCGGCCAGCGCGTCGTCGTCGACGTGCATCGGCATCCCGCCCCCGCCGTGCTCCCGCCGGTCCCTGCGGACCTCCGGCGGGCCGGGCGCGGACATCACGTCCTCGACCACGTCCTCACCGGTCGGCCGGTCGTCCCGAGCCATCAGAAACCTCCAAAGTCACCGCCGCCGAAGTCGCCTCCGAAGTCGCCTCCGTCGAACCCTCCGCCGTCTCCGTAGTCGCCACCGTAGTCGCCACCGGCGTTGCCGGCGTTGCCGGCGTCACCGGCGTCACCGGCGCCGCCGGCGTCACCGCTGTCACCGCTGTCACCGCTGTCACCGCTGTCACCGGCCGCCTCGGCTGATTCCCCGCTGTCGTTGACGTCGAACATCGCGTCGGCGATCGCGGTGCCGATGAACGCGCCGGCCACGCTGGCCAGCAGGCCGCCGACGATCATGCCGCCCATACCCATGCCGCGGCCGCCGAGCGCACGCTCCATCGTGCCGGGCTGGCGCATCTCCGCCCGGGTGGCCATCCGGGCCAGCGACTGCGGATCGTCGGACTGCACCCGCTCCCCCGGGGGCACGGCCGCGGACAGGTCTTCCAGCACCTGCTGGCGCTGCTGCGGGGTCAGCTTCGCGAACGCCTCCGCGTGCGCCTGCTCGACCTGCTCGGGCGGTGCGGTGCGCAGCATGTAGCGGTAGCGCTCGATCGCCACCTCGTCGTCGGTACGCTGCCGCTGCTGGGGCTGGCGCGGCTGCGTGTTCCAAGCCGGCCGGTCCCGGCTCTGGTCCCCGCGGCCGAGCAGTCGGTCCAGGAGTCCCATGGGTGTCGCCTCTCTCGGATCGGTCGGTCCGTGTTACCCCCGGGCCAACGTGGAGACGCCTCTTGGGAGTTCCTTTAGAACGGCGTGTCGAGCAGCCCGGGCCCGCCGGTGCGCCGGAACCACTCCCGGCCGTACGCGGCGGCGAATCCTGCCCGGCGTACCGCGTCGCGCGGGATCTGGCTGCCGTGCGCGGCCATCGCGCGCCGTTTGGCCCGCAGGTCGGCCGGGTCCGCGGTGACGACCGTGGTGATGCCGCCGGCCTCCCAGCCCACCGACGTGCCGGCGGCCCGGTCGACCAGGTGTGGGCGGCGGGTGCGCTGGCGGTCGGCGGCGACCGTGGCCTCGTACCCGGGGATGCCGGCCAGTGCGGCCGCGGCCGCGCCGATCCGGTGCACGGCGACGTGGTCGGGGTGGCCGTAGATGCCGCGCGGGTCGTAGTGCACCAGCGCCTCGGCGCTCTCCTGTGCGCACAGTGCGGCCAGCCGGGCGGCGACACGGTCGACCGGCGCGGCGGCCAGGGCGTTCGGGTGGGCGTTGGCGTCCCAGCCGGCCATGCCCGAGTCCCGGTGGCCGAGCAGGACCAGGCGGGCGACGCCGAGCACCGCGGCGGCACGTTCGAGCTCGGCCCGGCGCCGCCCGGCCAGGGTCTCGTTCCGCCGCAGCCGGCGCAGCACCGGTCCCAGCTCGCCCGCGGTCGCGGTGACCAGGACGACCCGGGCACCGCGGCGGGCCAGCCGGTGCATGGTGGCGGCGGTGAAGATGGCCTCGTCGTCGGGGTGGGCGTGCAGGACGACGACGGTACGGCCGGTCAGGGTGTGCTGCTGGGTTCGCTGGGTGCGCGCGGGCGTCAGGACGGCGGACATGACGAGATCCTCGGGACGGTGCGGTCGGCGGACGCGTCTGCCGACCCTCGCGCGATGCGCGCCTCAGGCCGGCGGCGTCAGCAACAGCGCTGGTCGAAGTGGTGGGCCCGGCGGCCCACCCAGTACGACCCGTCCGCGATCATGCGAAGAGTGAAGCACATCCGGCGCCCGCCGGTGACATCTCGATGACGTCGGTCAGGCCGGCTCGCCCGGGCGACCCGATGCGGTCCTGCCGCTGACCCCGATCGGGTACGCCTCGTCGCCGCACGAGTCCCGGCTGACCGTACGCGGGCTGAACGCGGTCGCCCGGATGCCGGCCCGGACCTCGGGGACGGTCATGGGCACGTTCGTCCTGCGGGCGTGACCGAGCCGGCGTGACGCCGCTGGCTGACTATTACACCGGCTGACCACCCGGGCGGGGGTTGACGTATTCGAACATATGTTCGAGCATCGACCTCGTGACGGGGACGGCGGGGACGGTGCCGGCGGGGCGCCAGGAGGCGGTGGGCCGGTCGGAGGGTGACCGGCCGCTGCCGGTGCTGCCCGCGCTTGAGCCGCTGTTCCCGGCCGGCGGGCTGCGCCGCGGCTCCGCGGTGGCGGTGCGCGGCTCGGCGTCGCTGCTGCTCGCGCTGCTGGCCGAGCCGTCCCGGCGAGGAGCCTGGTGCGGAGTGGTCGGGCTGCCCGGGTTGGGACTGGTCGCCGCCGCCGAGGCCGGGATCGCGCTGGAGCGGTTGGCGCTCGTCCCCGACCCCGGGCGGGACTGGGCCGCGGTCGCGGCGGCCCTGCTCGACGCGATGGAGGTGGTGGTGGTCGCGCCGCGTGGGCGGGTGCCAGACCCGGACGTGCGCCGGCTGGCGGCCCGGGCCCGGCAGCGCGGCGCGGTGCTGGTGCCGTTCGGGTCGGTGCCGTGGCCCGGGGCGGAGGTGCGGCTGAGCCTGGCCGGCGCGGTCTGGGAGGGACTCGGCGACGGGTCCGGCCGGCTGCGGTCGCGGCGGGTGGTGGTCCGCGGGGAGGGCCGCGGGTCGGCCGCCCGCGGTTCCGAGCTCGTGCTGTGGTTGCCGGCTCCCGACGGGGAGATCCGCGCCGTCCCCGCCCTGCACGCGTTGCCGACCCCGCCCGATCTCTCCCCCACACCCGCCCCCACCGCCCACCTCCACGCCGTTCCCGACCTCCCCCCTGTCGCCCCACCCCTGCGCCCCCTCCCCGCCGAGACCGCAGCGGCCGACCTCCCCCCTGTTCCCCCACCCCTACGCCCCCTCCCCGCCGAGACCACAGCGGCCGACCTCCCCCCTGTTTCCCCACCTCTGCGCCCCCTCCCCGCCGAGACCACAGCGGCCGACCTCCCCCCTGTTCCCCCACCTCTGCGCCCCCTCCCCGCCGAGACCACAGCGGCCGACGAGGTGGGGATCACCGCCATCACGATCGCCGAGGTCACGGCACCCGCCGGCGGGACGGCGGCCGGTCGCACGCCGGTCCTCCGGACCTCGCCGGATGGCGGTGAAGTGGCCAGGACCGCCGAGACTGACAGGGCGGCCGGGACCGCCAGGGCCGCCGGGACTGACAGGGCGGCCGGGACCGCCAGGGCCGCCGGGACTGACAAGGCCGCCGGGACCGCCAGGGCCGCCGGGACTGACAAGGCCGCCGGAACCGCCAGGGCCGCCGGGACTGACAAGGCCGCCGGAACCGCCAGGGCCGCCGGGACCGCCGGAACCACCGGGATGGCGGCGTTGCGAGCATCGGGCCGCCGGACCTCCTCGCCCGGCGGGCCGGGTGAGCCGGAGGAGATCGTCGCGACCCCGACGATCGCGGCGCTGTGGCAGGACGTCACCCGCCGACCCGGCGCCCGACCGCCGGCCGGCCGGCGCGCGGATCCCACCGTCCACCCGCGCCCGACCGCCCCACCCCGCCGCACTCCCCACCCCGCGGCGGCGCCGCGAGCGGGCGCTGCCGCGTCGCCCGCGGACGGCTCGAGACCCCGCCCGGCTGGTTCCCCCGTGCCGGCTGGGCGGCCTGCCCCGGTCGGGGGTGGTTCCCCGGCAACACCACCCCCGACCGCGGGCCCTCGTCCCGCCATCCCGGCGGATGTCCTGGCCCGGCTGCGGCCGGCGTCCACGCTGCCCAAGCCGCCACCCAAGGCACCGCCCACGCCACCGCCGGAGCCGGCGGCCAGGCCAGCGAGGGGAGGCTGACCCGTGCCCGTGCGTACGGTCGTGGTCCGCTGCCCGGACTGGCCGGTACGCAGCGCGATGGCCGCGGCCGGCGTCGACCCGGAGGGCGCCGAGGACATCCCGGCCGCGGTGGTGTTCGCCAACCGCGTCGTCTCCACCACGCCGGCCGCCCGGGCCGAGGGCGTCCGCCGCGGCCTGCGCCGCCGGGAGGCCCAGTCCCGCTGCCCCCGGCTGGTGGTGCTGCCGCCCGACCCGGCCCGGGACGCGCGGGCGTTCGAGCCGGTGGTCGCGGCGGTGGCCGAGCTGGCGCCGGGGGTGGAGGTGATCCGGCCCGGGGTGTGCGCGGTCGCCGCCCGGGGCCCGGCGCGATATTTCGGGGGCGACCGCGCGGTCGCCGACCGGCTGGCCCGGTTCGTCGCCGAACGCACCAAGGCGGTCGCCATGGTCGGGGTCGCCGACGGCCGGTTCGCCGCCGTGCTGGCCGCCCAGCAGCACGCGGTGGTCCCGCGCGGCGGCTCACGCGCCTTCCTCGCGCCGTACCCGGTGGAGACCCTGACCGTCCCCGACCTGCCCGACGTGCTGCGCCGCCTCGGCCTGCGCACGCTCGGCGCGTTCGCGGAGCTGCCGCCGGGGGACGTGCTGGCCCGGTTCGGCCCGGACGGCGCCCGCGCGCACCGGCTCGCCCGCGGCCTGGACGACCGTCCGCTCGCCGCCCGGCCGGCCGCCCCCGAGCTGGCCGTGCAGACCGAGCTCGACCCGCCGGTGGAGCGGGTCGACACCGCCGCGTTCGCGGCGAAGGCCCTGGCCGAGCAGCTGCACGCTGGCCTGGCCCGGCGCGGCCTGGCCTGCACCCGGGTGGCGATCGAGGCGCAGACCGAGCATGGCGAGCAGCTGACCCGGCTGTGGCGGCACGAGGGCGTGCTCACCCCCGCGGCGATCGCGGACCGGGTGCGCTGGCAGCTGGACGGCTGGTTGTCCGGCTCGGCTCGCGCCGCTGCGCCGGGCGGGTCGAGCCGGGTCGAGCGACCGACCGCGGGGATCGTGCTGCTGCGGCTGGTCCCCGACGAGGTGATGCCGTACGGGGGGATGCAGCTCGGGCTCTGGGGCGGGATGGGCGAGGCCGACGAGCGGGCCGGCCGGGTGCTGGCCCGGGTGCAGGGCATGCTCGGCCCGGACCGGGTGCTCACCGCGGTGCTCGGCGGCGGCCGCGACCCCAGCGACCAGGTCCGGCTGGTGCCGTGGGGGGACGAGCGGGTGCCCGACCGCCCGGCCGAGCCGCCCTGGCCGGGCCGGCTGCCGGCGCCGTCCCCGGCGACCGTGCTGCCCGCACCGGTGCCGGCCGAGGTGACCGACGAGGCCGGCGTGCCGGTCGGGATGACCGAGCGGTTCGCGATCACCGGCCGCCCGGCCCGGCTGGCGCTGGCCGGCCGGCCGCCGGTGGAGATCGCCGCCTGGGCCGGCCCGTGGCCGGCCGACGAGCGTTGGTGGGACCCGCCGACCGCGAGCAGCCGGGTCCGCTTCCAGCTGGTCGGCACCGACGGCACCGCCTGGCTGGTCACCCGCGACGGCACCGGCTGGCACCTCGAGGCCACGTACGACTAGCTACGACACGGTCAGCGCGGCGTCGTCGACGACGAAGGACGTCTGCAGCTTGCTGCCCTCCACCCCGGTGAACGTCACGGTCACCGAGCCGCCGGCGGGCACGCTGACCGGGAACGACCGCTGCGCGTAGCCGGTGCCGTGGTCGAGGTTGGAGAACGTGCCGAGCGTGCTGCCGTTGGCCGCGACCGTGAGCGTGTCGAACGCGGTCGTCGTCGTGGTCTCCGCGGTGTCGACGTGCAGCCAGAACGACAGCGTCGCGGTCGTGCAGCCGGCCGGCACGGTCACCGCCTGCCGCAGCGTGTCGGTGTGCGCCACGCCGTACCCGTCCAGCCACGCCTTCCAGCTGCCGGCGTGTGCCGGCTCGGCCGGGTCGTTCGAGACGACCGCCGCGGTCGCGGTCCACGCAGCGGCGGTACCGGTCTCGAAGCCGGGGTTGCCGAGCTTCTGCCCCGGGCTTGCGCAGCCGCCGGGCGGCGGGGTGGTCGTGCCCGCACCGGCGAGCCAGGCGCTCGCGTTGAGGGCCAGCGCGGCGTCGGTCCCGGCCGGGTCGTTCCAGCCGTCGAACAGCGTGTTGCCGGCCTGCCCGGTGCCGTCGTCGATGGGCGAGCTGTCGCCCCAGACCGCGACCCGGCCGGCGCCGAACGTGCTGGTGCTGAAGAACGCCCCGGTCGTGCCGGTCTGGTTCGCGGTCGGCCGCCAGACCAGCCCGCGGACCGCCGGGTTGTCGGCCGGGTGCAGCGTCTGGGTGCTGCCGTCGCGGACGACCGCCCCGGTCACGGTGCCGAACGGGCCGCCGACCACCGGGTTGGTGGTGTCCCGGATCGCCACGTCGTTCTCGTTCGCGACGTCGACCGCGTCGACGCTGATCCCGAACGGGTCGGTGTTGTCCACGCCGTTGCTGCTGAACAGGTCGTTGGCGATCCGGACGGAGTCCCAGCCGTCGCTGTTGCGGTCGCTGCCGGTGTGGTCGACCACGAGGAAGAAGCCGCCGCCGTTCTGCACGAACCGCAGGATCGCGGTCTTCTCCGCCGCGGACAGCGGCGCGTTCGGCTCCGGCATGACGAACTCGTCGAAGTTGGCGAGGTCGAGCGCCCCGCCACCGCCGAAGGTGATCGTGTTGCCCGGCGGCAGCGTGCCTAGCGCATACTGCCCGGTCCGCTGCAGCGCCACGCCCCAGGACGAGATCGCGCCGGTCCACGACGTCTCGCCGGTGGGGTTGGGGTTCTGCGCGGTCGGGTCCGGCATCGCCGTGCTGATGATCCAGTCGGCGTTGCCGGCCGTCTCGGCCTTGCTGTCATCGAACAGGACCCGGTGCACGACGGCCGCCGCGGCCGCGGGCGGGGCAGGGCGAGGAAGGTCAGGCCGAGCGCCGCCGCGCCCAAGGTGGCCAGGACGGGACGGAACATGGCAAACCTCCCAGTCGATAGGGGAGATGCCGAAAGCGTACGACGGCGCCAGCGAACTCCGAACGTCCGAACGGGTAATACTCCAGGTGGATCAGGCGCCGCTCGGTGACCGGCTCAGGCCGCGATGCCCCGCAGCACCGTGTCGACCGTGCGCTCGGCCAGCCGGTCGGGGTCGAGGTGCTGCGAGAAGCCCAGCGACGTCATGGTGTTGGGCGCGCCCAGCAGCACCGCGGCCAGCTCGACGTCGATGTCCGGGCGCAGCTCCCCGCTGGCGATGCCGCGCCGCAGCACCGACCGGGTCACCTCGCGCCGGTCGTCGACGAGCTTGAGGTAGAGGTCGCGCAGCCGGCCGGGCCGCTGCAGCTCGGGAACCATGCACGGCATGATCTGCCCGGCCATGCCCTCCCGGACGCGAGCGACGTGCGCGGCGATCGCGATGAGGTCGTCCCGCACGGACTCGCCGACCGGCTCGGGCGGGCGCGGCTTGACCGCCTCCACCGCGGCCAGCACGAGATCGTCCTTGTCGGCGAACCGGCGGTAGATCGTGGCTTTGCCCACGCCGGCCCTGCCCGCTACCGCCTCCATGGTCAGCGCCTCGACGGTCGTCCCCTCGGACAGCAGGCCGAGCACCGCGTCGATGATCGCGGCGTCGGCGTGACTGCTCCGCGGCCGTCCTGGCGGCCGCGGAGCAGGCATCGTGGGCATCGCGGTCATGGTGACGTCAAGGTTACGTCGCGTCGACCAAACTCGCCTCCATCTCGGCGAGTGGCACGACCTCGGCCTCCGTCGCGGTCCGTCCGGGCAGCCAGCGCAGCACGGCGATAGTTCCCAGCAGGCCGGCGATCGCCGAGCCGCCGGCGGCCCAGTGCATCGCGTCCACGAACGCGTCGTTCGCCGGGGCGATCAGCGCCGCGCCGGCCCGACCCGAATTGGCCGCGACCGCGTACGTCGAGGCGAGCGACTCCGAGGCCACGTCCCGCGCCGCCGCCGGGAGCCCGGACAGCGGGCCCTGCATGCCGCTGCGGTAGACCTCGGACAGCACCGAGCCGAGCACCGCGACGCCGAGCGCGCCGCCGACCTGCCGCACGGTGTTGGTCACCGCCGAGCCCACGCCGGCCCGCTCCCGCGGCAGCGTCGACATGACGACCTCGGTCACCGGCGCCATCACCGACGCCATCCCGGCGCCCATGACGAAGTAGACGACACAGAGCACCCAGATCGGCGTCGAGCCGCTGATGAGCACGAACGACCCCAGGCTCACGGTCACGAGGGCCATGCCGGTCGAGGTGACCGCCTTCGGCCCGTACGCTGCGGCGAACGCGGCGCTGCGCGGCGCGAAGATCAGCTGCGCGGCCGCGAACGGCAGGAACAGCAGGCCGGTCTGCAGCGGCGAGTAACCCCGGACCAGCTGCAGGTAGAACGTGCCGAAGAACAGCGATCCCATCGCGGCGAAGAAGACCAGCCCGACCGAGCCGACCGCGGCCGAGAACCGCGGGTTGCGGAACAGCCGCACGTCCAGCGCCGGGAACGCGACCCGCCGCTCGTACGCGACGAACCCGGCCAGGATCAGCGCGCCGGCCGCGATCGGCCCGAGCACCCGGGCCGAGCCCCAGTCGCCGGAGTCGCCGCCGGTGATGATCCCGTAGACGAACGTGGCCAGCCCGGCGACCGACAGCAGCACGCCGACCGCGTCGATCCGTCCCGGCGAGGGGTTGCGCGACTCGGGCACCAGCACGGTGATCGCGACCAGACCGGCGATCACGACCGGCACGTTGATGAGGAACACCGAGCCCCACCAGAAGTGCTCGAGCAGCACGCCGCCGACCACCGGGCCGATCGCCACGGCCAGGCCGACCGCGCCGGCCCAGACCCCGATGGCCCGGCCGCGCTCCCGCGGGTCGAAGACGTTGGAGATGATCGCCAGCGTGGCCGGCATGATCGCCGCCGCGCCGAGTCCCATCAGCGCGCGGGCGCCGATGAGCTGCCCAGGCGTCTGCGAGTACGCGCTGGCGAGCGAGGCGACGCCGAAGATCGCCAGCCCGGTCATCAGCACCCGGCGGCGGCCGAGGCGGTCACCGAGCAGGCCGGCGGTGAACAGCAGCCCGGCGAAGACCAGCGTGTACGAGTTGATCGTCCACTCGAGGTCGCTCTGGCTGGCGCCGAGGCCCTTTCGCGGGTCGGCGATCGACTTGAACGCGACGTTGAGGATCGTGTTGTCGAGCACCACCACCAGGAGGCTGACCACCATCACCGCGAGGATGGTCCACCGCCGGGGGTGACCGAGATCGGTCGGTGCGGCTTGGAGCTGAGCCATTGCGCTTCCTTTAGATTCGATACGGTACTGACTCGTATTGAATCTAGTCCCCTCCGCCCTGGATTAGAAACGGGTTTGGCTCGTATCGAATTCCGCCCACAGCGGACACCTGGCATGATCACCTCCCCGTGGACATGTCCGTACGGTCCGGCGACGGCACGCGGCTCACGGTGCGCCGGCTCGGCGCCGGGATCCCGGTCGTGCTGCTGCACGGCTCCGGCGGCGGGCTGCACTCCTGGCGGGCCGTCGCCGACCTGCTCACCGACCGGTACGAGCTGTGGCTGGTCTGCCGGCGCGGCTACCCGCCGAGCGACGTCCCGACCGGCCCGAGCTCGTTCCCGGCCGAGGTCGCGGACGTCCGCGCGGTGCTCGACGCGGTCGGCGCCCCTGCGCACCTGGTCGGGAGCTCGCACGGGGCGACGCTGGCATTGCATGCCGGCGCGGCTGGCGCGGGACCCCTTCGATCGCTCGGCCTGTACGAGCCGCCGCTGTTCGCGGCCGGCCCGCGGCTGGAGCCGGTGCTCGCGGCGTACCGGGGGCGGCTGGCGGCCGGGGACCTGACCGGGGCGACGCTGCTGTTCTTGCGCGAGGTGTCCCGGGTGCCGGACGCGCTGCTCGCGGCGCTCGGCGACCCGGAACCCGACCCGGCCGGCGCGGTCGGCTCGCTGCACGACCTGGAGGCCATGGCCGCCGACGACGGGGACGTCGGCCGGTGGGCTGCGGTCGAGGTCCCGACGCTGCTCATGCAGGGCGCGGACACCTGGGACCCGATGCCGGCCACGATGGACCAGCTGGCCGCGACGCTGCCGCGGGTCGAGCGGGTCGTCTGGGCCGGCCAGGCCCACTTCGCCAGCAGTACCGCACCCGACCTGGTCGCGGACACGCTGCGCCGCTTCCTCGCCGCGAACGAGTAGGTCGGGTCCGCGGATCGTCGGTCGATGCCCGCGGCGGTCCGGCCGGTTGCCGATATGCCGAGCATGCCGGCGACCACGCCCCCGGTCGTCTCCCGCCGCCCGAGGGCGCCCGCGTCGTCTCCTGGCTGTCGACGCCCGCCCGAGGCCGCCCGCGTCCTCTCCCGCCGCCCGAGGCCGGCCGCGGTCTCCCGGCCGCCGAGGCCGGCCGCGTCCTCTCCTGCCGCCCGAGGCCGGCCGCGGTCTCCCGGCCGCCGAGGCCGGCCGCGTCCTCTCCCGCCGCCGGGCCGCCCGCGTCGTCTCCCGGCCGCGTCGTCTCCCGACTGCCGGATGGTTGGGAGAGACGGCCCGGGGGCAGGGTGGCCGCATGTCGGGAACCTTGTTCCGGGACGCGGCGCTGGCCGACGGCACCGGTCCGGATCTGCGGCTCGGCGTCAGCGTGCTCGTCGTCGCCGACCGGATCGCCTGGATCGGCGCGACCGGCGACGAGCCGGATCCGGGGCCCGGCGCGGCCGTGGTCGACGCGTCCGGCTGCACGATCGTGCCCGGCCTCGTCGACAGCCACAGCCACCTCACGCTGCCCGGCGGCGCCCACTGGATCGACCGCGCCTCCGACCCGCCGGACGCCCTGGTCGAGGTGGCCGAGCACAACGCCCGGCTGCTGCGCTCGGCCGGCGTCCGCTGGGCCCGTGACGTCGGCTCCCCCACCGGGCCGGACCCGGTCGACGGCCGCGTCCGCGCACTCGCCCTCGGCGTGCGGGACCGCTGGGCCGGGCACCGCGAGTACCCGTACGTCCGGGCGGCCGGGACCTGGGTGGTCCGCACCGGCGGGCTGCCGGGCGGGCTCGGCGTCGAGGTCGACGACGGCGACGCGCTGCTGGCCGCGGTGGCCCGGCAGCTCGACGACGGCGCCGACCTGGTCAAGCTCTACCTGGACGGGCCGGACCGGGAGACCTCGCCGTTCACCGTGGGAGAGGTACGCGATGCGGTCGGGCTCGCGCACGGGCGGGGGGCCAAGGTGGCCGCGCACTCCGGGCTGCTGCCGGGCGCGCGGGTCGGCGCCGAGGCCGGGGTGGACTCGCTCGAGCACGGCTTCCAGCTCGACGCCGACACCGCCCGCACGATGGCCACGAACGGTGTTGCCCTCGTCTCCACGCTGACGGTTCTGGAGTCGTGGCGCTCGTTCGCCAGTACGACCACGCTGCCCCGGTTCGCCGAGCCGGCCGGGCGGGCGCAGACCGCCGAACGCAAGGAGCGCGCGTACGAGAGCCTGCGGCACGCGGCCGCGGCCGGCGTGCTGATCGCCGCGGGCACCGACTTCGGCGGCGGCTCGACCCGGGCAAACCAGCTGGCCTGGGAGATCGAGTGCCTGGTCAGCGCCGGCCTGGAGCCGTGGCAGGCGCTGGCCGCGGCCAGCCGCAACGGCGGCACGCTGCTCGGCGAGCCGGACGCGGGCGTGATCCGGGTCGGCGGCCCGGCCGACTTCGTGCTCGTACACGGCGATCCGCTGTCCGACCCGGCCGCCATGTGGCGCGTCTGGCTGGTCCCCTAGACCCACGCCCATCGAGTCGGGTGCCGGAGAAGTCAGACTTGACACCGGCGTTCGGCTGCCGTCCCATACTTGGTTCCTATGGGCTCAGGCTCCGCCGAACCGCCCGCCACGACCGTGGCTGACGATGCCGCCGACCGCGCGGAGACCACCTCCGAGCAGCCGGCGCCTGAGGCGGCCGAGCCGGGCAGGGGACCCCGGCGCGGCCGGTTCCTCGTGCCCGCGCTGATCCTGGTCGCCTACCTGGTGCTCGCCGCGGTGATGTTCCGGGGCTGGCAGCTCTCCCCGGCCACCACCACCCTGGCCCACGGCCGCGGGGAGGTGCCGTTCTACACCTGGGTCCTGCGGTGGATGCCGTTCGCGCTCGCACACGGCCACAACCCGTTCGTCACCGGCTACCTCAACGCCCCCGACGGCGTGAACCTCATGTGGAACACGTCGCTGTTCCTGCCCGCTCTGCTGCTCGCCCCGGTCACCCTGCTGTGGGGATCGGTGCTCACCTACAACATCCTGCTGACCGTCGCCGTCGGCGGCTCGGCCTGGACGGCCTACCTGGCCATCCGGCGCTTCGTCCGCAACCACCTCGCCGCCGCGGCCGGCGGGCTGGTGTACGGGTTCTCGCCGTACATGCGCGCGGAGTCGCTCGGCCACGTGAACCTGACCCTCGCCCTGCTCCCGCCGCTGCTCCTGCTGCTGGTGCACGACATCGTCGTACAGCACCAGCGCCGCGCCTGGGTGGACGGCGTCCTGCTCGGCCTGCTCGCCGCCGCCCAGTTCCTGACCGGCGAGGAGGTGCTGGCAACCACCGCGATCACGGCCGGGGTCGTGCTGCTCCTGCTGGCGCTCTCGTTCCCGACGAAGATCCGGTCGCACGCGCCGCACGCGCTGCGGGCCCTCGCCGTCGCCGCCGTCGTGTGCGCCGTGCTCGTCGCGGTGCCCCTCTGGTATCAGTTCCGTGGCCCGTACCGGTACTACGGCTCGGCCTCCGGGGTCACGTACCGGTACGTCAACGATCTGCTGACGTTCGTCGTCCCGAGCCAGCAGGTGCTGTCGACCCCGGCCTCGGTGGACCTCGCGGCCAGGCTGCCGGGCAACTCGGCCGAGCGGACCGGATACCTCGGCGTCCCGCTCCTTCTGCTCGTGGTCTGCGTCGCCGTCGCCTGGCGGTCGCGGCCGCACGTCCGGCTGGCCGCGATCGCCGGGCTGGTCACCGCCGTGCTCTCGATGGGCGCGGTGTTGTACGTCGGCGGCCACCGCACCGGCGTACCGCTGCCCTGGGCCGCGGTGAACCGGCTGCCGCTGTTCGAGAGCATGATCGCGAGCCGGTTCGCGCTCTTCACGGCGCTGTTCGCCGGCCTGCTGGTGGCCGTCTTCCTGGACGAGGTGCGCAGGTGGCGGTGGCCGGCGCTCGGCGTCGCGCTCGCCGTGCTCGCGCTCGCTCCGCTGGTGCCGAAGCAGGTCGCGGCCGGGATGGGTCCGGTGCGCGTCCCGGCCTTCTTCGACGGGTCAGGGATCGCGAGCGTCCCGCCCGGCAGCGTGGCGCTGGTCGTGCCGTTCCCCGATCCCGCGACCACCGAGCCGATGCTCTGGCACGCGGCCGGCGGCATCCGCTTCAAGATGGTCGGCGGTTACTTCCTCGGGCCGGACCAGCAGGGCCGGGCCCGGTTCGGACCGCCGGCCTCGACGACCCGGTCGGCGCTGGCACAGCTGCGAGCCGGCACCGCCACCGCCGACCCGCTCGAGCGCAAGCTGTGCCGGGCGGTGCGCGGCGAGCTGGCGGGCTGGCAGGTCCGCACCGTGCTGGTCGGGCCGACCCAACACCGGCAGCAGATCGCCCGGTTCTTCACCCTGCTGCTCGACCGCCCGCCGGAGCTGGTCGGCGGCATGGAGGTCTGGCAGGACGTCAACGGGGGAGGCAGTTGTCGATGACACGGACCGTGGCGGTCGTGCTCCCGACCCACGGAGGCGGCGAGGCGATCTCCGCCATCGTCCGCGACCTCGCCATCGGGGCGTTCGCGCTGTCGTCCCGCGGGGACCGGCTCAGCGTGCTGCTGCTCGAGCCGCCCGGCAGCTCCGCCGGGGACGCCGGCGTGCAGGCCGCCGCCGACCACGGCCTCGACCTCGACCTGTGCCGGGCGCCCACCGAGGTCGGCGAGGCGTATCTGGCCGGATTCAAGGAGGTGCTGGCGCGGGACGAGGCCGACCTCGTGGTCACGCTGGACGCGAGCGGCCGGCACGACCCGGTGCAGATCGCACACCTCGTGGAGCAGCTGGACGACACCGGGGCCGACGTCGTCGTCGGTTCCCGCTGGGCCCGCGGAAGCGGGACGCCCGGGCTGGGCTTCGGCCGCTGGCTCCGCGGCCGCTCGGCCAGCCTCGCGTTCCGGACGATCACCGGGACGCACGCGGTGCTCGACGCGACCACGACGTTCCGGGTGGCCCGTGCCGAGGTCATCCGCGACTTCCTGGCCGCCGGCCCGGTCCACGGCCCGTTCACCGCGTACACCATGCAGACGTCGTTCACCGCCTTCTGCGTCGCCCGTGGCTACCGGGTGGTCGAGGGCCCGATCATCTACCGCTTCGCCGCCGGCCGGGAGGCGCGGCTGACCACCGCGGACGTCACCGGATTCGCCGGCCAGCTCGTGCGGCTGCGGCGGGAGACCCGGGATCTCCGCCAGCACCGCGTGGAGCCCGGCCGGCGATCCTTCCGCACCGACCGGTTCGGCGCCGCGGGTGACCTGGAGCGGCTGGGCACCGCCCGGCACTTCTTCGACTGGGTGCTCGACGAGTTCGAGCCCTACCTGCACGGTTCGGTGCTCGAGGTCGGCGCCGGGCTGGGCACGATCACCCGGGTGCTGGCCGACCGGTATCCCGAACTGCGCCTGGTCGCCCTGGAGCCGGCCGGGAACGTGTTCGCCGAGCTCAACTCGTTCGCCGCCGTCTCGCCCAGGGTCACCGCCCGCCAGGCGACCCTCGCCGACTACCGGCCGGACAGCGACCGGCTCTTCGACGCGGTCATGTACCTCAACGTGCTCGAGCACATCGAGGACGACGCGGCGGAGTTGCGCCTGGCGTCCGACGCCCTGCGGCGCGGCGGCGCCCTGCTCGTGTTCGGCCCGGCGATGGACGTCCTCTACAGCGAGCTGGATCACCGGGCTGGCCACTACCGCCGCTACGACACCGACCGACTGCGCACGCTGCTCGAGCACGCCGGGCTGCAGCCGGTCTACACCCGATACTTCGACGTGCTCGGCGTGCTGCCCTATCTGGTCGTCTACCGCCTCCTGCACCGGGACGCCATCAGCGGCGGCAGCATGTGGGGCTACGACCGGGTGCTGGTCCCGCTCAGCCGTCTCGTCCAGAAGGCGGTCCCGGCCCCGCCGCTGGGCAAGAACGTGATCGCGGTCGCGGTCAAGCGCTGAACCGGGCTCCCGGGCGAACCGACCGATCGGCTGGTGACCTAACCCTCCGGCGGGACCAGGGCCGCATCCGGCCGCGGGACGATCGGGACCGGCTCGTCGGCCGGGCGGTAGCGGCGCAGCGCCGGCAGGAACAGCGCGATCAGGCCGGCGCCGACCAGGCTGCTGGCCCCGCCGAGAGCCGCGGCGGCGCCGGGCAAGGTGACCGAGCCGAGCAGGCCGGCCCGGAAGTTGCCCAGCTGTGGCGCCCCGGCGCCGACCACGAACTCGGTCGCGCTGGTCCGCCCGCGCAGGTTGTCGGGCACGGCCAGCTGGACCACGCTGGTCCGGAACACCACCGCGAGGACGTCCGCGACCCCGGCCACGAGCAGGAAGCCGAGGGTCGCCGCGAGCCCGTCGACCAGGCCGAAGCCGATCAGGCCGAGGCCCCAGACCAGCGCGCACAGCTGCATGGCCAGCCCGGGCCGGCGTACCTGCGAGACCGGCCCGGACAGCGCCGTGCCGAGGATGCCGCCGGCCGCCACGGCCGCGGTGAGCAGGCCGAGCGTCGCCGGGTCACCACCGAAGCGGTCGGCGTTGATGGCCGGGAACAGCGCGAACGGCATCGCCAGCACGGTCGCCGACAGATCCGACAGCAGCGCGCCGAGCACGACCTTCCGGTGCGCGATGAAGCGCATCCCCTCGCCGACCGCCCGCAGGCCGAGGTCGGCCCGGCGGCCCTCCGGCGGCATCGGCGGCAGCCGGAGCGTCGCGTACAGGGAGGCGGCGAAGCTGACCGCGTCGACCGCGTAGCAGAACCGGAGCCCGCCGGCCGCGGCGATCAGGCCGGCCAGCGGCGGACCGGCGACGAGGCTCAGGTGCATCGACAGCATCGTGATCGCGGCGCCGGCCGGGATCAGCTCGCGCGGCAGCAGCCGGGGAGCGAACGTGCGCCGGGCCGGGCCGCTGACGGCGGCGAGCGCGCTCTGCACCGCGACCAGGCCGTAGAGCAGCCAGATGCTGCCCAGGCCGGCGAACGCCTGGGCGGCGAACGCGGCCGACACCGCGGCCAGGGCGCCGCTGACCACGAGCACCAGCCGGCGCCGGTCGACCGCGTCGATGATCGGGCCGCCGAGCAGGCCGGCGACGATCGCCGGCACACCCGCGGCCAGCCCGACACCGCCGACCGCGGCCGAGGAGCCGGTCAGCGTGAACACCTGCAGCGCGACCGCGAACGCCGTCATCTGGCCGCCGAGCTGGGACAGCGTCGACCCGACCGCGAGCCGTCGGAAGTCGGCCGACACCCGCAGCGGTCGCACGTCGAGAAGGACCCTAGGCACCGCCGAGCGCCTCCCGGTGGCCGGCGACGTCGGCGGACGCCCGTGGGTCCCGGGCTGCGGCCGCCATCCTGGCCCGGAACGACGTGCGCTCCAGCACCGCGCGCAGGTCGTCGACGAACGTGGTCAGCGGGTACGGCAGCTCGGCGTCGAGCGCGGCCAAGGCCGCCGCGGTGACCTCCCATTCGGCCCGGATCGCCGGCAGCGCGGCCCGGGCGGCGTCGGTGAGCTCGACGATCCGCTCCCGGGCGTCGGCGCCGACCCGCTGCGCGGCCCAGCCGGACCGGACCATCGCGGCGACGGTCTGGCTGGCCGCGGAGTGGGTCACGCCGGTCGCGGCGGCGAGGTCCCGGACGCTGGCCGGGCCCTCGGCGAGCACCCGGACCACCGGCGAGAACCGCGGTCGGTAGCCGGCCAGGCCGAGGTCGGCGAGCGCGCGGCCGACGTCCGCGTCCATCTGCTCGAACAGCGCGCGCAGCTCGGTGCCGAGGGCGCGGGCGGGAACGAAGCCGGGCACGGGACGAATCCTAACAGCACTGTCGTAACTGAATTCGACCTTGACCGTTCGAACATGCGTTCGAGTAGAGTTGCCCCCGTTCGAGACGGTCGAGAGGGGGCGTGATGGGCTGGGACAACCCGCCGATCCCGTGGGCGGAGCTGGAGCGCAAGCTCTCCGGCCGCCGCCCGGCCGCCGCGCGGCCCGGCGACGGCGGTGACAGCCCGGCCTGGTCCCGGCGCCGGGAAGAATACGTGGCGCCTCCGCCCCAGCCGCCGACCGGGGACCGGGTGCCCTACGCGGAGCTCCACTGCCACTCCAACTTCAGCTTCCTCGACGGTGCCAGCCACCCGGAGGAGCTGGCCGAGGAGGCGGCCCGGCTCGGCCTCGACGCGATCGCCCTCACCGACCACGACGGGATGTACGGGGTGGTCCGCTTCGCCGAGGCGGCCAAGGCCCACGGGGTGCGCACGATCTACGGCGCCGAGCTGTCCCTCGGCCTGACCGAGCCGCAGGGCGGCCACGCCGACCCCGACGGCGAGCACCTGCTCGTGCTGGCCCGCGACACCGAGGGCTACGGCCGGCTGTGCCGCCAGATCAGCGCGGCCCAGCTCGGCGGCGGCACCAAGGGCCGCCCGGTCTACGACGCCGACGAGCTGGCCGGCGCGCACGAGGACCACTGGCTGGTGCTGACCGGCTGCCGCA
Organism: uncultured Actinomycetota bacterium; assembly: GCA_963803135.1. Lineage (GTDB taxonomy): Bacteria > Actinomycetota > Actinomycetes > Mycobacteriales > CADCTP01 > CADCTP01. Next base: position 661,851 of record CAWDLH010000007.1, read on the forward strand.
AGGGCGCGGTCCCGGCCGCGCTGGCCCGCGGCGGCGCGGCCGGGATGGACGCGGCCCGCGGCGCGCTCGATGAGCTGGTCGGCCGGTTCGGCCGGGACAACGTCGCGGTCGAGCTGTGGCACCACGGCGACCCGGTCGACGATGCCCGCAACGACGCGCTGGCCGAGCTGGCCGCCGCCCGCGGGCTGGTCACCGTGGCCACCGGCAACGCGCACTACGCCTCACCCCGGCGGCGCCGGCTGGCCACCGCGCTGGCCGCGGTCCGGGCGCGGCGCAGCCTGGACGAGATGGACGGCTGGCTGCCGGCGGCGGGCACCGCCCACCTGCGCTCCGGCGCGGAGATGGCGGCCCGGTTCGCCCGCTTCCCCGGCGCCGTCCAGCGGGCCGCCGAGCTCGGCGTGGCCTGCTCGTTCGACCTGCACCTGGTGGCCCCGCAGCTGCCGGACTGGGACACCCCGCCCGGGCACGACGAGATGAGCTGGCTGCGCGAGCTGACCCTCGCCCGGGCGGTGAGGCGCTACGGGCCGCCCGAGGCGGAGCGGGTGCCGGGGGCGTACAAGCAGCTGGCGCACGAGCTGGACATGATCGCCCAGCTCGACTTCCCGGGCTACTTCCTGATCGTCAGCGAGATCGTCGACTTCTGCACGGAGAGCGGGATCCTCTGCCAGGGCCGCGGCTCGGCCGCCAACTCCGCCGTCTGCTACGCGCTCGGCATCACCGCCGTCGACCCGGTGGCGTACGGGTTGCTGTTCGAGCGGTTCCTCGCCCCGGACCGGGACGGGCCGCCCGACATCGACCTCGACATCGAGTCGGGCCGCCGCGAGGAGGTCATCCAGCACGTGTACGAGCGGTACGGGCGCGATCGCGCGGCCCAGGTCGCCAACGTCATCACCTACCGGCCGCGGATGGCGGTGCGGGACATGGCCCGCGCGCTCGGCTACGCGCCGGGCCAGCAGGACGCCTGGTCCAAGCAGATCGAGCAGTGGGCGCCGCTGGCCGACACCGTCGACCACGACATCCCCGGCGAGGTCGTGGAGCTGGCCACCGAGCTGATGCACTTCCCGCGCCACCTTGGCATCCACTCCGGCGGCATGGTCATCTGCGACCGGCCGGTGGCCGAGGTGTGCCCGGTGGAGTGGGCCTCGTTCACCGACCGCTCGGTGCTGCAGTGGGACAAGGACGACTGCGCCGTGGCCGGGCTGGTGAAGTTCGACCTGCTCGGGCTGGGCATGCTCGCGGTGCTGCACACGACGATGGACCTGATCCGCGCCCATCACGGCCGGCAGGTCGAGCTGGCCACGCTGCCGGTCGACGACGAGGGTGTGTACGACATGCTCTGTGCGGCCGACTCGATCGGCGTCTTCCAGGTCGAGAGCCGGGCCCAGATGGCCACGCTCCCCCGGCTGCGCCCGCGCAAGTTCTACGACCTGGTGATCGAGGTGGCGCTGATCCGGCCCGGCCCGATCCAGGGCGGCTCGGTGCATCCGTTCATCCGCCGCCGGCAGGGTCTGGAGCCGGTGACCTACCCGCACCCGCTGCTGGAGCCGGCGCTGCACCGCACGCTCGGGGTGCCGCTGTTCCAGGAGCAGCTCATGCAGATGGCGATGGACGCGGCCGACTGCACGCCGGCGTTCGCCGACCTGCTGCGCCGGGCGATGGGCTCCAAGCGGTCGCACGAGAAGATGGCCGCGCTGCGCGGCGACCTCTACGCGGGGATGGCCCGCAACGGGATCGTCGACGAGGCGGCCGACGAGATCTACGAGAAGCTCGCCGCGTTCGCCAACTTCGGCTTCGCCGAGAGCCACTCGATCAGCTTCGCCTACCTGGTGTACGCGTCGGCGTTCTTCAAGAAGTACTACCCGGCCGCGTTCTGCGCGGCGCTGCTGGACGCGCAGCCGATGGGGTTCTACTCGCCGCAGACGCTGGTCGCCGACGCCCGCCGGCACGGCGTGGTGGTGCGCGGGCCCGACCTCAACGCCTCCGCGGCCGGGCCGACGCTTGAGCTGGAGGACCCGGACGGGGCGCCGCCGGTGTCCTCGGTCGCGCCCGACTGGAGCGACCTGACCATGGCCACCGGGTTCGCGGTCCGGATCGGTCTGGCCTCGATCCGGTCGATCGGACCGGACGTGGCGGAGCGGATCGCGGCCGGCCGGCCCTACCGGGACATGGCCGACCTGGCCCGCCGGACCGCGCTGACCGAGACGCAGCTGGAGTCGCTGGCGACAGCAGGGTCGTTCGACTGCTTCGGGCTGTCCCGCCGGGAGGCGCTGTGGGCGGCCGGCGCGGTCGCTCAGGACCGGCCCGACCGGCTGGCCGGGCTGGTGGTCGGCGCCGACGCTCCCCCGCTGCCGCTGCCGAGCGCGGTGGAGACGGCGATGGCGGACGTGTGGGCGACCGGGACGTCGCCGGACAGCTACCCGACCCAGTTCGTCCGCGACCAGCTGTCCGCCGCCGGCGTGCTCACCGCCCGTGGTCTGTCCACTGTGGACAACGGATCCCGGGTGCTGGTCGGCGGGGTGGTCACCCACCGGCAGCGGCCGGCGACGGCCAGCGGGATCACCTTCCTCAACCTCGAAGACGAGACGGGGCTGGTCAACGTGATCTGCTCGAAGGTGGTGTGGGCGCGGCACCGCCGGGTGGCGCGGGAGTCCGCGGCGCTGGTGATCCGCGGGATGCTGGAGCGCGTCGACGGCGTCACCAACGTCGTCGCCGAGCGCATCGACAAGCTGGAGCTGTCCGTGAAGTCGACCTCCCGGGACTTCCGATGAGCCGCACCCCGGGTCTGGCCCTTCGCGGCGACGCCCTCACCGACCGCGGCGCCACCGACCGACCCACCACCGACCGAGCCGGCTCCGGGGGACGGAGCGGGTGGGCGGGTGACTGCGGGCGGACCGGCCGCCGGGGGCCGGCGTGACGGCCGTGCCGCTGCGGTGGCGGCTGGCCGACGAGCCGGGCACCGACGCGCCGGGACAGGGGTCGCTGTTCTCCTCCGACGACCTGATGACCGTGGAGCGCGGGACCGGGCGGCTGTCCGGGACGGAGTTCCTGCACGTGCACGCGCGGCGGATCATCAACGAGGTGCCGGCGGCGTCCCGGATGCCGTTCCGGTTCACGATCAACGCCTACCGAGGCTGCTCGCACGCCTGCACCTACTGCTTCGCCCGCCCGACGCACGACTACCTCGGCCTGAACATCGGCGAGGACTTCGAGCGCCGGCTGGTGGTGAAGGTCAACGCGGTCGACCGGCTCAAGGCCGAGCTGCGCAGTCCGAAGTGGACCGGCGACTCGATCGCGATGGGCACCAACACCGACCCGTACCAGCGGTGCGAGGGGAAATACCGGCTGACCCGCGGGATCGTCGAGGTGCTCGCCGAGGCGCGCAACCCGTTCTCGGTGCTGACCAAGTCGGCGCTCGTGCTGCGCGACCTCGACCTGCTCGCCGAGGCGGCGCGGCGCACCGACGTGTCGGTGTCGCTGTCGATCGGCACGCTCGACGAGGCGGTGTGGCGGGCGACCGAGCCGGGCGCGCCGCATCCGCGCCGGCGGGTGGACGCGGTGCGCCAGCTTGCCGGGGCGGGGATCCGGACCGGGGTGCTGGTCGCGCCGGTGCTTCCCGGCCTGTCGGACTCGCCGGCGCAGCTGGAGGAGGTCGTGACCGCCTGCGTGGCGGCCGGCGCGAAGTCGGTCACCGCGATCGCGCTGCACCTGCGTCCCGGGGTCCGCGAGCACTTCCTCGGCTGGCTGCGCCCCCGCGACCCCGGCCTGGCGGAGGACTACGAGCGCCGCTACCAGCGGGCCTACCTCCCCGAGGTCGAGCAGAAGGCACTCGCCGCCCGGGTACGCGCGATCGCCGAACGGGCCGGCGCCCGCTACTCGACCCCCCGCGAAGCCCGCGTCCCCTCCGGCGAGCCCCCCACCCCCTGACCAGTCCCCCCACCGCGCTGGGCCGTCCACCCGCCCCGTCCACCCGCCCGGGCGACCCGCGGCCGCGCGACCCGCGGCCCGGGCTGCGGGCGACCGCCCGGGCCGCCGGCGACGGCCGCCGGCGGCGGCATCCGTGGAGGCCGCGGTCGTCTGGCTACTTGGGCGGGAGCGTGCGGGCGTAAGTGATGCCGATGTCGACCCAGTGGGCGAGGTCGGGGTCGGTGGCGACCGCCGCGGGGTCGACGCGCAACCAACCGTCCATCTCGCGGCCGCGCATCACGAAGCGGCCGGTGTGCGGCGCCTGGATCAGCTCGTCGGTCCGCCCGGGGTCGACCCGCAGCAGCAGCCCGCCCTGACTGCTCGCGCTCACCGCCATGTTGCCGTTGACGAGAAACGCCAGGCCGCCGAACATCCGCTGCTCGGTCAGACCGTCCTCGCCCGCAACCCGATCCCGGATCCGCTCGGCCAGATCCTCGTCGTACGCCACCAGGGCAGTATCCCGACCCGGCACTTCGGCCGCTCGGAAATCAGCTCTCGGGAAACGGCTCGTCCCGCCCCGGCAGGTGCACGGCGAGCCCCGTCTCGCCCGAACCCTCGACGCCAGCCGGCCGCCGGCCCGGCCCGCCCTCCACCGGCCCCACCTCCGGCCCGCCCTCCACCGGCCCGCCCTCCACCGGCCCGCCCTCCACCCGGACGCCCTCCATCCGGACGCCCTCCACCGACACGCGCTGGGCCGGCACGCCCTGGGCCGGCAGGTCTTCGCCTGCGGCGCGACGGAGCGGGACCCCGTTGCCGAGGCGAACGACCAGGGGCAGGTCTAGCCGCCTGGTCCGGCGGGCGACCTCATGGTCCTCGATCGACAGCCCGGCGCCGATCTCGGCGGCACCCCCGGTCAGCGACACCAGCTTGCCGTCGCGCACGGTCGCCGCCACCCCGCGGACGGTGAACCGGACGGACAGCTCCAGGTGGACGCTGGCCACCCGCTTCTCGCGCACCAGCAGGTCGACGCGCGGCCGATGGGTCGAGGTCACCGTGTGCTCGGCCAGGCTGACCACCGCCGACGTCTCCGGCGCGGTGCGGGTCTGCTCCGCGGCCTCGACGAGCCTCCGGTACTTCCGCCAGCCCGCCAGCAGCATCCGGCCGAGGTCCAGGTCGAGCAGCCCGTCCACCGAGCGCATGACCTCGGCGCCGACGGCGGACCGGGCCGACTCCGTCGCCTGCTGTAGCACCCGGGTCGCGATCCGGCCGAAGCCCTGCTCCGACCGGGCCCGGGCGAGCGCGGCCAGGCTGTCGTCGTCGCCGAGGAACCTCCGGACCGACAGCGGTTCGTCCAGGGACACGGCCGCGGTCATGGCGGACCCTCCCGTACGGTCTGTACCCCGTCCGGGTCCCCGTGCGGCTCGATCCGGATCCACGGCTCCGGCCGGAGCCGCCGGCGCTGCTGCAGCCGCGTGGTCGGGCGATCCGGCACCGGACGGACGGAGAGGTGCGGCGTGCGCGGCCGGTCGTGCCGATCCGGCCGGCGCTCACGCTCGTACGACCGGCCCGGGCCGCCCTGGGATCCCGGGAACGCCAGCGCGAGCACTCCGCCGGACAGGATCGCGACCACCGCGGCGATGAGCCCGATCGACCACGCCGGCACCGGGAGGCCGGCTGGGCGCAGTCGCAGCACCTGCAGTGCCGCATCGGCCGACAGCAGCGAGCCGGCGACGCCGGCCGGGGCGCTGGCGGTCACGGTGTAGGCGCCAGCAGTGTCCGCGGTGCACCCCGCTGGCGAGCACCGGCCGCCGGGCCGGATCGCGAAGCGTGCAGCCCCGGTGAGGTCGCCCAGATCGTTGCCCACATCGTCGTACCCGCGCACCCGGAACGCCATCGGCGTGCCCGGCTCGACGGAACCGGAGCTCGGGTCGAGCACCAGCGTGGCTGCGGGAACAGGGACGACCTCGAGCCGGACGGTGTCCTTCGCGCCGTCCGCCGCGCCGATGACCTCGTAGACGCCGGGTCGCTCGACACTGCAGGCCGCGCCGGCGCAGGGGCCGACGCCGCGGATCGAGAACGTCGTGCGGTCGGTCACGTCTCCGAGCTCGTTGCCGTACGCGTCGAAACCCCAGGCTCGATAGTCCTGGGCGGCATCGGTCCGCACCGCGCTGTCCTGCGGATCGAGCATGATCCGCGTCACCTGCCCGGCGGCGACCACCTCGAGCGTGGCCGCCGTCCGCTCTCCTCGGGCCGCGATCGCCACCTGGTGGGTGCCGGTGACCCGGGCGGTGCACCGGCCATCGGAGCAGGATCCGTCGGGGCTGATCACCATCGTCGCCTTCGAGGTGACGTCACCCAGGTCCCGGCCGGTCGCGTCCACGGCCCTGACCGCCAGCGCGAACCACGCCCCGGCCGCGACCTGTCCGGTCGCCGGCTCGGCCACGATGCCCTCCACCGCGGGCGGCGGTGGCGGCTGCGTCGACCCGGTCGGCCGGGACGGTGGCGGCGACACCGTCACCACGGTCAGCGCGGCGGTGCGCTGCGCCGACCCCACCACGGTCCGGCCGGTCACGGTGTGCCGACCGGCGGCGGCCGGGGTGCATGTCGGCCCGTCGCACGACCCGTCCGGGCCGACGGAGAACACCGTCTGGCGTGTGACATCGCCGAGGAAATTCCCGGCCGCGTCCCAGGCGCGGGCGCGGAAGGCCTGAGCGCTGCCGACGGCCACGGCGACCGACGCCGGCTCCAACTCGAGGATCGCCGGCTCGCCCCGTTGCACGTGCAGGACCGCTTCGCCGGACGCCAGCGTGCCGGGCATGCTGGCCTGCACCCGGTACGTTCCCGGCCGCCGCGCCGTGCACCCCGACCGGCCGCAGGAGCCGTCGCGGTCGATGCTCAGCGACGCGGCCCGGCTCACGTCACCGAGGCTGGTGCCGTCGGCCGCGAGAGCTTCGACCCGGTACTGCTGGCCGGCGCCGACCGCGATGACCGCCTCGGAGGGATCGAGCCGCAGCGACGCGGCCGGCTTGGCTTGGACCTCCAGTACGGCGGTGAGCGTGCCGGCCCGACCGGCCACCCGGGCGACGACCGTGTGACGAACCGGCTCGGCGGCCGTGCACGAGGAACCATGGCAGGATCCCTCCGGCTGGATGCTGAACAAGGCTCGGTCGGTCACGTCACCCCGTGGGTTGCCCTTGGCGTCGAACCCTCGCACCTGGTAACGCACCGAGGCGCCGACGGTGACAGCCGCCGTCGTCGGCTCCAGCGTCGCGCTCGACAGCGGACCGGTGACGACGTGCAGGACGACCCGCCCGCGCACCCGCGTGCCGATCCGGGTCGCGGTCACGGTGTGGTCCCCCGGCTCGTCGGCCGAGCAGCTCTCCCGTACGCACGTCCCGCCGCGGTCGATGGTGAACTTCGACCCGGCCGTGAGGTCGCCGACGTCGTTGCCGAGGGCGTCGCGGCCGCGGGCCTCGAACGGCAGGGCGGCGCCGGCGCCGACCCTCGCCCCGTCGGGGGCGAGGACCAGCTTGATCAGCGGCCCGGCCAGCACGTGCAGGACGGCTCGGCCGATCGCACCGGTTCCGGTGTGCCGGCCCGTCACGGTGTAGTCCCCCGTCCGGTCGGCGCCGCAGCTGGCGCCCTCGCACCGTCCCGACCGATCGGTCGAGAAGGTGGTCCGGGCCGTGACGTCACCCAGCGGGTTGCCGAACCGGTCGAAGCCGAACGCTGTGTACGCGCGTCGCGCGCCGGCGACGATCTCGTCGGAGTCCGCTCTCAGCTGCAGCCCGACCACCCTGTCCGGCACGACCGTCAGGACGGCCTCGGCCGTCAGGCGGCGCCCGCCGCCGATCGGGAACGACGCGGTGACGTGGTAGCCGTCCGGCCTGGTCGCCGTACAGCTGTCCAGGTCGCAGGTGCCCCGCTTCGTCATGGTGAGCCGCACCAGATCGGTGACGTCGCCGGCGGGGTTCCGGTGGGCGTCGCGGGCCAGCACCGTGTACGGCTGCTCCGCCCCGGCCGTGATCTTCGCCCGCCGAGGCTGCAGCTCGATCGCGGCCGCCGGTCCGGGAATCACCGTCAGCGCGGCCGTCGCCGGACGCACCCCGGCGGCGGTCGCGGTCACGGTGTAGGTGTCCACCCGCTCGGCGCCGCACTCGTTCCCATCGCACCGCCCCCCGCGGTCGATGCGGAACTCGACCCGACCGGTCACGTCGTCGAGCGGCTCACCGGACGGGCCGAAGCCGTCGACCCGGAAGACCTGCGTCGCCCCGGCCACGATCGTCGCGGTCTCCGGGTCCAGCCGGATGCTGGCCAGCCGCGGCTCGACGGTCAGCATGGCCGTGCCGTCGTTCTTCGCCCCGTCCAGGCGGCCGCTGACCGTGTACCGGCCAGGGACATCGGAGCCGCACGCGTGCTTCTCCTTGTCACAAAAGCCCGGCTCGCCGGTCGACAGCGCGGTCCGCGCGGTGACGTCCCCCGCATCCCGGCCCGTGGCCCAGCCTCGCGCCGTGTACGCCTGCAGCGTCCCGACGGTGACGGTGGACGCCGCAGGCTTCTTCGGCTCCTCGGCGGGAACGGTCGACCCCGCCGGCAGCAGCACGACCGTGTCGACCGGCACCACGAGGAAGTCGGTGAATCCGCTGGCTGGCTCGCCGTTGCGGACCGCCCCGGCGGAGTGCTCTCCCGGCTCGTCGAACGTACAGGTGAACTCGTCGCAGCTGCCCTCCGGCCGAACGGACAGTGTGACATCACCGGGCACGTCGACATCGCGACCGGACTGCGTTGCCCGGACCGCGAAGACGTGCGCTGCGTCGACGCCGAGAGGAGGCGGCGGAGCGGTCACTTCCAGGAGGATCGGGTCGCCCGGTGCGGACGCGTCCGCCACCGCCGTCGGTGCCAGCCCAGCCAGGATCGCCGGCGCGAGAAGCGCCGGGAGCAGGAACCGGCGAGACAGGCCGGTTCGGATCGACCGGGCCACAGAGACAAGAGTGCATCGACGGGTCGATCCTGTCTGCCGGTTTTCCACAGGGCACCGTTGTGGCACGAACCGGTCGTTGACATGCAGGTAATCGCCTGCATATTGTCGGCCGGTGCGGGAGAGGATGGACGGGGTGTTCCGGGCGCTCGCCGATCCGACCCGGCGGGCGCTGCTGGACCGGCTGCACGAGCGCAACGGGCAGACGCTCACCGAGCTGTGCGCCAGCGCAGGCATGACCCGGCAGTCCGTCACCCAGCACCTCGGCGTGCTCGAGGCGGCCAACCTCGTCAGCACGACGCGGCGCGGCCGGGAGAAGCTGCACTACCTCAACCCGGTCCCGCTGCACGAGATCCAGGAGCGCTGGATCGAGAAGTTCGAGCGGTCGCGACTGCGGGCGCTCAGTGAGCTGAGACGACGAGCAGAGGATGCGATGACCGACCCGACCTTCGTCTACGTCACCTACATCGAGGCCACGCCCGAGCGGGTGTGGGACGCCCTCACCGACCCCGAGCTCACCGCCGCCTACTGGGGGCACAGCAACGTGTCGACCGGCTGGCACGCGGGCGACCGCTGGGACCACGTCCGCACCGACGGCTCCGGCGAGACCGACGGCGGCGGCACCGTCGAGGAGTCCGAGCCGGCGCGCCGCCTGGTGCTGAGCTGGGGACCGCCGGACGGCCAGCCCGGCCGCACGTCCCGGGTCGCGTTCGACATCGAGCCCTGGGACGGCATCGTCCGGCTCACCGTGACCCACTCCGACCTGGCGGACGAGGCCGAGCGGGCCGGCGCCGCCGCCGGCTGGGCCGCCGTGCTGTCCAACCTCAAGTCCCTGCTCGAGACCGGCCACGTCCTGCCCCGGGCACCGTGGGAGATGTCCCGGGCCTGACCACTCCGGCCTCGCCCGCGAGGACGACCGCCTGGACCGGTCCCGCAGGCCGAGCCCGGCCGGGATCCGGCCGACCTGGATCTTCACCGTGCCTCGGACAGCCCGGGTCGCGGCGCCGCCCGCAGACCGAGCCCGGCCGGGATCCGGCCGACCTGGATCTACACCGTGCCCTCGGACAGCCGGGTCGCAGCGCCGCCCTAAGGCCTGCCGCGACCCGCCGGCGTCGCCGAGACCCCGCTCACCCTCCCCCGGCCAGGCCTACCCGAGTCGCCCGACGGCCTCGCAGAGTCGTGTGTGGACGGACAGCTCCTGCTCGACCGGGGCCACGACGCGGGCCTCGGCCAGCTCCTCGACGCGGCGGCGCAGCCGGCGGCGGGCGGCCCTGGCCCGACGCCGGCCGCCGACCGCGGCCAGCTGGCGGGCCAGCAGCGCGAGCAGCAACCCGGCCAGCGCCCCGCCGACCAGCAGCAGCGTCGGCAGCGGCACCCGGCCGACGTGCGGCAGCGGCGGCTCCGGGAACTTCAGCCAGTCCAGCGCGAGCAGCACCAGCAACCAGACCAGCCCGGCCACGGTCGCGACGGCCAGCACCGCCTGCAGGAAGCCGACCGGCAGCTCCCACCGCGGCCGCCGGGCGGTGCCGAGGTCGGTGCCGGCGACCGTACGGTCCAGCAGGTCGGGCAGGTCGGCGGTCGCGCCGGTGGCGGCCTGCCGGACGACCCGCGGCCACGGCTCGGGCAGCCCGTCGGTCGCGCGCGCGGTCAGCTCGCGCAGGGCGCCGTCGACCCGGGCGCGCTGCACCGCCGACGCCCCCGGCAGCCCGGTCCGGATCGCCTCGGACGGCGTCTCCGGCAGCCGCAGCCGGCGCATCGGGTCGGGCCGCAGCCGGCGCAGCCAGCGGGTGAACGGCCAGCCGGTGACCACGGCGGCCCTGGCCCGGTGCGCCCGGTCGACCGCGGCCGCGACCGTGTCCGCGCCGGCCGCGTCGGTGAGCGCGTCGACCAGCGCAGACCGGTCCTGCCGGCGGATCCCGGTGCGGGCGCCGGCCGGGCAGGCCGGGCGCAGTGCCGCCGCGGTCCGGCCGAGGTCCGCCTCCAGCCGCTGCACCGAGGCGCGCCGCGCGGCCGCCCGCGCGCCCAACTCGGCGCGCAGCGCGTCCAACCCGGCGCCGGTCAGGGCGGACACCGCCAGCACCGGCACGCCGGGTAGGCCGTCGGCGGCCAGCAGCCGGCGCAGGTCGGCCAGGCACGCCTCGAGGCCGGCCGGGTCGAGCTGGTCGGCCTGGTTGAGCACGACCAGGGTCACGTCGGCGTGCCCGGCGAGCGGGCGCAGGTAGCGCTCGTGCAGCGCGGCGTCGGCGTACTTCTGCGGGTCGAGCACCCAGACCAGCAGGTCGACCAGCTCGACCAGGCGGTCGACCTCCAGCCGGTGCTCCACCCGTACCGAGTCGAAGTCGGGCAGGTCGAGCAGCACCAGCCCGTCGGCCGCGTACGGGGTGGCGGGGCCGGCCGCGTGCCGGCGGGGCACGTCGAGCCAGTCGAGCAGCGGACCGGCGCCGTCCTGGCCCCACACCACCGCGGTCGCCGCGGACGTGGTCGGCCGGCGCACCCCGACCTGGCTCACCGGCTCCCCGGCCAGCGCGTTGACCAGCGAGGACTTGCCGCTGCCGGTAGCTCCGGCCACCGCGACGACGGTGTGCGCCGAGCCGAGCCGCAGCCGCGCGCCCGCCTTGCCGGCGATCCGGGCCGCCTCGTCGACCAGCGGCGGGTCGAGCCGCCCGCGGCCGAGCTCGACGACCTGGTCGAGCGCCGCCAGCCGCTCGGCCAGCGCGGCGCTAGCCGAAGGCACGCCGCCACCAGGACAGCCTCGGCTCCGGCTCGGCGGGCGGCCGGGCCGGCGCGGGAGGCGGGGCCGCGGGATGGCTCACCGCGGCCGACGCCCGGCGGGCCCGCTCCAGCTCGTACGCCGCCGCCCGCAACCCCTCGGCCGCGGCCGCGTCCGGAGCGCCGGCGAGCACGAGCGTCCGGAACCGCTCCGCCTCGTCGTCGAGCAGCTTCTCCACCCGCTCCATCAGGTCGAGCCGGGCCTGGGTGGCCATGGCCCGGACCACCCCGTCGCCGAAGACCGCCTCCAGCACCTTCTGGGACACCGCCGACGTGCCGCCGGCGATGAGCACCTCGGCTCCGGTGAGCCCGCCGGTCTGGGCGAAGACGAGCAGCATGACCGCGAGGCCGGCGCCGTTCACGCCGAACGACGCCATCCGGGCCGCCGTACGGCGCTGGGCACCCTGCGAGGACACCAGCCCGAGCACGTCGCCCTGCCAGGCCCTGACCTCGGTACGCAGCCGCTCGGCGAAGTCCTCGGACGAGCGGGCCAGCACCGACCGGGACGTGCCGAGCAGCGCCGCGCCGCCCGGCCGGCCCCGCCAAGCCTCCGCGCTGCGCTCCGCCGCGCGGTCGGCGGCCGCCCGCACCAGCGACTCCACGCTCGACTCGACCGCGTCGGCGACCTCCTCGTCCGGCAGCGGCCGGCCGGTGAACGCCGAGGCCACCCGGTCGCGGATCCGGCCGACCCGGGACTGCAGGCCGCGCAGCAGCTCGCCGGTGCCGACGAACTCCTGCCAGCGGGCCAGCACCTCGCCGCGCAGCACGGTCCCGCCGCGGACGCCGTCGTCGACGTCCCGGATCGCGGCCGCGTAGAGCACGTCGACGTCCTCGAGCAGGACCGCCGCCGCCGCGCTCGCCTCGTCCGCGGCCCGGGCCAGCGCCGGCACCCGCTCGGACATGCTGCGCAGCGCCCCGTCCAGGGTCGCCCGCACCACCTCGGCCCGGGCGGCGGCGTCGGCGGCCAGCCCGAGCAGCCAGTCCTTCAGCGGGGCCACCGCCGCAGCCGGGATGAACCCGTCGGACAGCGGCACCTCCGGCACGCCGAACAGCGCCGCCCGGCTCAGCCCGCCCTCGGCGAGCATCTGGCCGAGATGGCCCACCACCTCCCGCATCGCCGGCGGCGGCACCCGGTTGCAGACGACCGCGAGCGCCGTGCCGCGCCGCTCGGCTGTGTGCAGCAGCTCCCACGGCACGGCGTCGGCGTACCGGGCGGCGGTGGTGACGAAGATCCACAGGTCGGCGGCGGCGAGCAACTGCGCGGCCAGCTCGCGGTTGCCGGTCACGACCGAGTCGACGTCCGGCGCGTCGAGCAGGGCCAGCCCGGCCGGCACGGCCGGATGCGGGACGAGCTGCAGCGAGCGCTCGCCGGACGTGGACGGCCCGGCCGAGCGGGCCAGCCCGGGCAGCACCCGGCCGTCGGCGAACCACCGCTCGTCGCCGGGCGCGCACAGCAGCACCGGCGCCCTGGTCGTCGGCCGGAGCACGCCGGCCGGGCTGACCACCGCTGCGACCAGCGTGTTCACCAGCGTCGACTTGCCCGCACCGGTCGACCCGCCGACCACCGCGAGCAGCGGCGCGTCGAGCCGGCCGAGCCGGGGCAGCAGGTAGTCGTCGACCTGCCGGACCACCTCGTCCCGGGACCGGCGGGCGGTGTCGGCGCCGGGCACCTCCAGCCCGAGCCGGAGCGCCGCGGCCCGGTCGCGCACGGCCGCGACTGCGCCGGCGAGGTCGGGCGGGGCAGTCATGGGGAGATCATCACCCGGCAACGGCACGATCAACCCTCAGTCGCCGGACTGGTACGCAGAGCGGACCTCCTCGGCCGTGAGCGCGCCGCCGTACACCCGGACGCCGTCGACCCCGCCCGGGAGGAACTGCACCTTCGCGCCGTTGGACAGGCCGCGGCCGATCGCCAGCGGGCCGCTCTGGCCCGGCTGCCCGGCGTACCGGACCGAGCCCTGGGCGGCGCCGTCGACGTACAGGGTGAGCTGGCCCGTGCCGGCGTCGCGGACGCCGGCGAGGTGCGTCCACCGGCCGCGGACCGGCGGGTCCTCCGACACCGCGCGGACGTTGCCGGGCACCGTGACCGCCCACCGCCGGCTCGGCACGTACTGCAGCGCGAACACGCTGTCCGGCCCGCCGTCCTCGCTCACCGCGGTGGCGAACCCGTCGGGGACCCGGTCCAGCCGCACCCACGCGGTCACCGTCCAGCTGCCGGCCGGATCCACCACCGACCGGCTCGTCTCGCCGTACCCGCGGGTGCCGTCGAACGCGACCGCCGGCCCGCTGCGCCCGTCCTGGCTCCAGTCGGCGCCGTCCTGGAGCGCGATCGGGCTGCCGCCGGCGGTGTCCGCCGCGGCCCGGCCGGCGCCCTCGTCGAACGTCCACTCCCCGCTCGCCTCGGGGCCGCCCGGGCCGAGGGTCGGGCGGGCGTCGGTCCTGGTCGGTCCGGCCGGCGCGGGACCCGATCCGGCGCCGGAGCCGCCGCCGAGCCGGCCCAGCAGCGCGGTGAGCAGCACGACGACGGCGAGGCCGGCGAGAGCCAGCCAGCCGGCGCGGCGCAGCGACAGCGTGCGCGGGATCACGAGCCGACCCTAGCCAACGGATACCGTGGCGCCGTGATCGACGACGGCCTCCAGTTCCCGCCCGGATTCCAGTTCGGCACCGCCACCGCCGCGTACCAGATCGAGGGGGCGGTGGCCGAGGACGGCCGCGGCCGGTCGGTCTGGGACACGTTCAGCCACACGCCCGGCGCGATCCGCGGCGGCGACACCGGCGACGTCGCCTGCGACTCGTACCACCGGTACGCCGAGGACGTGCGGCTGATGGCCGGGCTCGGGGTGGCCGCGTACCGGTTCTCGATCGCCTGGCCGCGGGTGCTGCCGGCCGGCGCCGGCCCGGTGAACGAGGCCGGCCTGGACCACTACAAGCGGCTGGCCGACACGCTGCGGGACGCCGGGATCGAGCCGGCGGCCACGCTGTTCCACTGGGATCTGCCGCAGCCGCTGCAGGACGCCGGCGGCTGGCTCGCCCGGGACACCGCGGCCCGGTTCGCCGACTACGCCGCGGTGGTCGCCGAGGGCCTCGGCGACCGGGTCGGCCGCTGGATCACCCTCAACGAGCCGGTCGTGGTGACCTGGAACGGGCACATCGAGGGCAGCCACGCACCGGGGCTGCGGCTCGGCGCCGGCGCGTTCCCGGTCGCGCACCACCAGCTGCTCGGGCACGGGCTCGCGGTGCCGGCGCTGCGGGCGGCGACCCCGGGCGTGCCGGTCGGGATCACCAACAACTACGGGCCGGTCCACCCGGCCAGCCGGGACGAGGCCGACGTCCAGGCGGCCGAGTTCCGGGACACGCTGCACAACCACCTGTACACCGACCCGGTGCTGCTGGCCCGCTACCCCGACCCGGTGCTCCCGCTGGCCGGCGAGACCGTCCGGGACGGCGACCTGACCACGATCGCGGCGCCGATCGACTTCCTCGGCGTGAACTACTACTTCCCGGAGCTGATGCGGGCCGACCCGGCGGGCTTCTTCGGCGGCGCCGAGGTCGAGTTCCCGGCACCGTCCCGGACCGCGTTCGACTGGCCGGTGGTGCCGGCCGGGCTGACCGAGACCCTCACCGGACTGCGGGACCGGTACGGCGCGGCCGCCCCGCCGATCTACGTCACCGAGAACGGGGCCGCGTACGACGACGCGGTCGGGCCGGACGGCGCCGTGCACGACCCCGACCGGGTGTCCTATCTGGACGGTCACCTGCGCGCGGTGCGGGCGGCGATCGACGACGGCGTCGACGTGCGCGGCTACTACTGCTGGTCGCTGCTGGACAACTTCGAGTGGGCCGAGGGCTTCTCCAAGCGGTTCGGGCTGGTGCACGTCGACTTCGGCACGCTGGCCCGCACGCCCAAGGACTCGTACGGCTGGTTCCGCGACCTGATCGCGGCGCAGCAGCGGTAGGCCGGGCGTGCTGCCGGGCGCGGTCGGGCCGGTTCCGGCCGTACGGGTGCGGCGGGTGTTCGTCGGCACGCTCGCGCTGGCCAACCTCGCGGTCTGGATGGGCTTCTTCACGCCGATCCAGCTGCTGCTGCCCGAGCAGCTCGAGGACATCGCCGGCGACGGCGGCAAGGTGCGCGCGCTCGGCCTGGTCACCGGCGCCGGCGCGCTGGTCGCGGTGCTGGCCACGCCGCTGGCCGGGGCGCTGTCGGACCGGACCACCTCCCGGTTCGGCCGGCGGCTGCCCTGGCTGGTCGGCGGCGCGCTGCTCGGCGCGCTCGCCCTGGTCGTCCTCTCGCGACAGTCCACAGTGGTCGGTGTGCTGCTCGGCTGGGCGGTGGCGCAGGCGTGCCTCAACGCCGCGTACGCGGGGTTGACCGCGGAGGTGCCCGACCACGTCCCGGTGGTGCAGCGCGGCACGGTGTCCGGCTGGTTCGGGCTGCCGCAGGCGGTCGGCGTGGTGGTCGGGGTGGCGCTGGTGACCTCGTTCACCACCACCGTCGCCGCCGGCTACGCGCTCGTCGCCGTGGCGGTCGCGGTCCTCGTGCTGCCGTTCGCGGCGGTGACCAGGGACCCGGTGCTCGACCCGGCCCACCGCCCGGCGCTGTCGCTGGCCCGGGGCTGGTGGATCGACCCGCGGCGGTTCCCGGACTTCGGCTGGGCCTGGCTGACCCGCTTCCTCATCTCGCTGGGCAACGCGCTGGGCACCCTCTACCTGCTCTACTTCCTGCGCGACAAGGTGCACTACGAGCAGCTGTTCCCGGGGAAGTCGGCCGAGGACGGCGTCCTCGTGCTGATCCTCATCTATGCCGCCGGCGCGGTCGCCACCGCGGTCGGCGGCGGGATCTGGTCGGACCGGACCGGACGGCGCAAGCCGCTGGTGATCGTCTCCAGCCTGGTGATGGCGGCCGGCGCGGCGCTGCTCGCGGTGTGGCCGACGTGGACCGCGGCGCTGGTGGCCGCCGCACTGCTCGGCATCGGCTACGGCGTCTACATGGCCGTGGACACGGCGCTGGTCACCGAGGTCCTGCCGGCCGCGGCCGACCGGGGCAAGGACCTCGGGATCGTCAACATCGCGAACGCGGCGCCGCAGGTGCTGGCGCCCGCGCTGGCGGCACCGGTGGTCGCCGGGCTCGGCGGCTACCCGATGCTCTACTCGCTCACCGCGCTGGTGACGCTGGCCGGCGCGGTGCTGGTGCTGCCGATCCGGTCGGTGCGCTAGCTGTCCGTCAACTCCGCCGGGACCGCGATCACGTCCACCATCGCGCCGTTGCGGAGCACGGTGACCGGGAGGCCGACGCCGACGGCCTCGGCGAACAGCATCCGCTGGATGCCCTGCGCATCGCTGACCTGCCGCCGGCCGACCGACAGCACCAGGTCGCCGGTGTGCAGCCCGGCCCGGGCCGCGGGACTTCCCGGGACGACCTGGACGATGCGCAGGCAGGTGCGCTGGCCGACCCGCTCGGCCACCGGCTCGGGCAGCGGCGCCGGCATGCTGACCAGCCCGAGGTAGGCCCGGCGCACCCGGCCCTCGCTGAGCAGCGCGCTGATGATCCGCCGGGTCGTCGTGTTCACCGGCACGGCCAGACCCAGCCCGATGCCGGCGACCGCGGTGTTGATCCCGACCACCCGACCGGCCGCGTCGGCCAGGGCGCCCCCGGAGTTGCCTGGGTTGAGCGCGGCGTCGGTCTGGATGACGTCCTCGATGACCCGCCCGGCCCGCCCGCTGCGGGTCGGCAGCGACCGGCCGAGCGCGCTGACCACGCCGGCCGTGACCGTGCCGCCGAGGCCGAGCGGGTTGCCGACCGCGACGACGAGCTGGCCGACGACCAGCTTGTCGGCGTCGCCGAGCCGGGCGGCGGCCGGTGTGCCGCCGCGGACCCGGACGACGGCCAGATCGGACAGCGCGTCCGCGCCGATCACGTCGAACGGGGACTCCGTGCCGTCCGCGAACGCGGCCGTACCCGCCCGGGACCCGCCGACCACGTGCGCGTTGGTGAGCAGGAAGCCGTCCTCGGTGAACACGACGCCGGATCCGGCGCCGCGGCCCAGCTGCAGGCTGGCCACGTGCGGCGTCACCGCCGCCGCGACCGAGCTCACCACACGCGAGTACGCGTCCAGCGCGTCCTGGTCGACCTCCATGCTCACCTCACTTACAGCGTTACAGATGCATCCATGGTGCGCGCTCCGCGCCGCCACCGCCCTCCGCTCTGCGCGAACGGTCGTCCGGCGAGCATCCGCGGTCCGACGCCCTCCCACGCCGCCACCGGCGCACCTCCCGGCCATGGGGCTCGTCCGGCGAGCCTCCGCGGTCCGGCGCCCGCCTACGCCGCCACCGGCGCGCCTCTCGACCGTGCGACCGGCCCGCGCGAGCCACCGCGGCGCTCCCGCGCCGGCCGGCGTTCTCGCGGGGCTAGCGGCGCTTGCGGGCCGTGCCCAGCATCCCGCGGGTGATCTCGCGGCCGAGCACCGTGGCCGCGGACCGCAGGAACGACTTCGTCGCCGAGGACCCGAGCACGCTGGTCACCACGGCGCCGAGACCGCCCTGCTCCGGCTCGGGCTCGCGGCGCTCCTCCCGGCCCGGCTCCGCACGGCCCGGCGCCGGCGGGACGGCCGCGGCCGGCGGGGCCAGCTTGGCGGCCAGCCGCTCGTACGCGGACTCCCGGTCGACGGTCTGGCCGTACTCCCCCTGCAGTGAGGAGCCGGACACGATCGCGTTGATCGCGGCGGCATCGGCCGGTGCCATCCGGGAGCGCGGTGCCCGCAGCATCGTCCACGCGACCGGGGTCGGTGCACCGCGCTCGGACATCACCGTCACGATCGCCTCGCCGGTGCCGAGCGCGGTCAGCGCCTCCTCGAGCTGGTAGTCGCCGGTCTTCGGGTAGGTCCGCACCGTCTTGCGCAGCGCGTCCGCATCGTCCGGCGTGAAGGCCCGCAGTGCGTGCTGCACGCGGTTCGCTAGCTGCGCGAGCACGTCGTCCGGCACGTCGGTGGGCTGCTGCGTGACGAAGAAGACGCCGACGCCCTTCGAACGGATCAGCCGCACGGTACGGGTGACCGCGTCGAGGAACGCCTTCGAGGCGCCGTTGAACAGCAGGTGCGCCTCGTCGAAGAAGAACACCAGCTTCGGCTTGTCCGGGTCGCCGACCTCCGGCAGGTCCTCGAACAGGTCGGCGAGCAGCCAGAGCAGGAACGTGGAGAACAGTGCCGGCCGGTCCTGCAGCTGCGACAGCTCGACCGCGGACACGATGCCGCGGCCGTCCGGGGTGGCGCGCAGCAGATCTCTGCTGTCGAACTCCGGCTCGCCGAAGAACGCGTCGGCCGAGTCGGCCAGCGTGACGAGCTGCCGCAGGATCACCCCGGCTGTCGCCTTCGACAGCCCGCCGAGCTGCTGGAGGTCGGCCTTGCCCTCGTCCGAGACCAGATACTGGATGACCGCGCGGAGGTCCTTCAGATCCAGCAGCGGGAGGCCGGCCTTGTCGGCGTAGTGGAACACCAGCCCGAGCGACGACTCCTGGGTCTCGTTGAGGCCGAGCACCTTGGCCAGCAGGATCGGACCGAAGCTGGTCACCGTTGCCCGCAGCGGGACGCCGGTGCCGATGCCGCCGATCGCCAGGAACTCCACCGGGTACGCGGCGGCCTGCCAGTCGTCGCCGGTGTCGGCGGCCCGCTTCGTGATCCGGTCGCCCGGCTCGCCCGGCGCAGCCAGGCCGGACAGGTCCCCCTTGATGTCGGCGACGAACACCGGCACGCCGGCGGCCGACAGCTGCTCGGTGATCAGCTGGAGGGTCTTGGTCTTGCCGGTGCCGGTGGCGCCGGCGACGAGGCCGTGCCGGTTGAGCATCCCGATCGGGACCCGCACCCGCGCCGATGGATGCGGCGTCCCGTCGGCGACCACGGAGCCGAGCTCCACCGCCGCCCCGTCGAACGCGTACCCACCCGCGATCCGCGCCGCCACCCCGGCAGCGTCCCCGCCGTCCGCGGGTCCCCCGGCCGACGGGGCCGGTCCTGTCCCGGCCGACCCGGCCGGTGCTGCCCCGGTCGTCGACCCGGCCGGTGCTCCCGCGGCCGACCCAGCCGGTGCTTTCCCGGTCGACCCGGCCGGTGCCGGCCCGGCCGACCCGCCACCCCCGCCGCCGGCCGCCTGCCCGGTCGGGGAGGTGACCCCCTCCGAGCCGGCCGGCGGGGTGCCGGCCGCCGGCGCGGGTCCGGCGGTGGCGTCCGGTGGTGTGGGCGTACGGTCCGGCTGGCCCATCGGTCCCCCTCGTCGGCGACGTCCCCGCCGGAGCGTAGTGCCGCCGGCCGGCCTGCGCCGGTATCCGGGATCGGCGCGGATAGGGTCGGTGTGTGGCGGACAAGGGCATGGACCGGCTGGTGTGGGTGGACTGCGAGATGACCGGCCTCGATCTGCGCCACGACGCGCTGATCGAGATCGCCGTCCTGGTCACGGACTCGGAGCTGCGCGTGCTCGACGAGGGCGTCGACATCGTGATCACCGCGCCGGACGAGCTGCTGGCCGGCATGCAGCCGGTGGTGCGCGAGATGCACGCCACCTCCGGGCTGACCGAGGCGGTCCGGGCCTCGACCACGACGGTCGCGGAGGCCGAGCGGATCGTCCTCGACTACGTGCGCAAGCACGTGGCCGAGGCCCGCACCGTCCCGCTCTGTGGCAACTCGATCGCGACCGACCGCGCGTTCCTGGCCCGCGACATGCCGGAGCTCGACGGGTTCCTGCACTACCGGATGGTCGACGTCTCCTCGATCAAGGAGCTGTGCCGGCGCTGGTATCCCCGGGTCTACTTCGCCCAGCCCCAGAAGGGCTTGGCCCACCGCGCGCTCGCGGACGTCAAGGAGAGCATCCGGGAGCTGCGCTACTACCGCGGCACGGTGTTCGTGCCGCTGCCCGGGCCGACGAGCGAGCAGGCACAGAAGGCCGCCGCGGAGGTGCTGTCCGCCGACCCTCAGTGAGCCGGTACGATGGACCGGCTCGTGCAATGGTGGGTGTAGCTCAGCTGGTAGAGCACCAGGTTGTGGTCCTGGGTGTCGTGGGTTCGAGTCCCATCACTCACCCCATTGGTTCCACGGAATGGTCCAGTCCGGGACGTCGGTGTCCCTGCCGCTCAGCGGCACCGGCGTCCCGGTGACCTGGACGACATCGCCCGGCTGGGAGATCCCGTAGAACCACTCTGCGTTCGCCGGCGCCAGGTTCACGCAGCCGTGCGACACGTTCTCCCGGCCCTGCTGCGCGACCGACCACGGCGCCGAGTGCACGAACTCGCCGCCGTTCGAGATGCGCGTCGCGAACTTCACCGCCGTCCGGTAGCCGCCCGCATCCAGCGCCAACCCGAACGTCGTCGAGTCCATCGTCATCGACGCCTTCTTGTCGGTGACGACGTGCACGCCGGTGTGGGTGTAGCGGCCGCTGACCTCCTTGCCGAGACTGGCCGGGAAGTCCTTGGTCAGCTTGCCGTTGACCCACACCTTCATCCGGTGGGTCTTGGCGTCGGCGATGCTCACGTGGGACGCGCCGATCGCGAACGCGATGTGCCGGTCGGCGTTGACGCTGCCGTACGTCCCCGGACCGAGGGACACGCCACGCAGGTCGGTGTCGAGGGCCACCTTGGTGCCGGCCTTCCAGTACGTCTTGGGGCGCCAGTGCACCTCGGTGTCGGAGAACCAACGCCACGCGCCGACGGTGGGCACGGACGTGGTGACCTTCATCCGGGCCAGCGCGGTCTTGCGGTCGGTGACCGGGTTGTCGAAGAAGACCCGGACCGGCATGCCGACGCCGACTGTCATACCGGTCAGCGGGGAGACGGCCGGGAAGACGGTCTTCGCCGCCCGGGCGGTCGTGAACGCGCTGGTCTTCGTCGTCTTCTGGCCGCCGCCGTTGGTCGCGACCGCCGAGACCGTGTAGCGGGCACCGAAGCCGAGCTTGTCGGTCGAGGTCCAGACCGTCTTGGCCGCGTTGAGCGTGCCCTTCACCGCGGCACCGCTGCCGGCGACGGTGACCGAGGTCAGCGTGCCGCCCGAGGCGGTGACCTTGACCGGGTCGCTGGGCGCGACCGCGGCCGCGTTGGCGGCCGGGACCACGGCGACGGTCGCCGGCGCGGCCGGCGCGGAGCTCTGCTCGCCGCCACCCGCCTGGCCCCCGCCGGCCTGCGCGCCACCGCCCGAACCCGACCCGGAACCGGAGGTGCACCCAGCCGCCGCGGCCACCGCCACAACCAGCCCCACGAGCCACCGCAGGACCACTGACCTGCGCGTTCCCCGCTGTGCAGCCACGCCAACGCCTCCTAGCCGGTCACCCGGGACACACCCATGCTGCCACTCGGCTCTGACAGAACCGAACGACACGACGACCGTTCGCACCCCCCGCGATCAACCTGGTAACCTTCTCCCCCGATGCGCCGCTAGCTCAATTGGCAGAGCAGCGGACTCTTAATCCGCGGGTTCGGGGTTCGAGTCCCTGGCGGCGCACCCGTAGCAGGCCCTGACCTGCACACATGTGATCGACAAGATCCTTTGTCGGTCGCATGTGGACGTTCCGGTGCTCGAACGGTGCTCGCTGGCGGAAACCGGGCCGGCGTGAAGTCCGCTGGTCGCCATGAACGTCGGTCGGGACCATGGGTGGACTGCTGCCCGGTGCTCGTCCCGCAGCGTGACCACGTTGTCGCACCGCTCGGACCTGCCCCGGGTGTTGGGTTTGAATCCGGCAGGGGGCCCGGCGTACACAATACAAACCGCACGATGGCGGTCGACGGCCTGCGCGGCACAGGTCGAGCGGTCCTCCGCGGGGGACGCGGACGGATCCCAGCCTGCCTGGAACAGCATCTTCTGCGCCGCCGGAACCAACGGCGGCCGACGCCGTCGGCGAGGCGCTGTCATCCGGTCGGTGCCGCGAGGACGATGACGGCGGAGGCGGTCATCTGCCGTAGGCCGGGTCCGACCGAGTGCTCCCCCGACAACCACCCCAGAGCAGCAGGAATATTCCTGCTGTGTTTGTTCCGTCGAGCTGCTACGGTCTCGACATGGCCCGCCCACATGCGCCGAGCGCCGCGGTGCCCTCTGCCCTCGCCCTCGCCCGGGCCGCCCGGGGTTTGACGCAGGCGGAGCTGGCGGCCAAGTCGGGCGTCTCGCAGGCATACCTGTCGAAAGCCGAGAAGGGAGCAGTCGAACTGACTGGCAGCCGACTGATCGATGTAGCGAGCGCTCTCGGGTACCCGGTGGAGTTCTTCATCGAGGACATGGCCGCCACGCCCGCTCCGACCGCATGCGCCTTCCCGCGCAAGCGGAACTCTCTTCCAGTCTCGGCGGAGAAACAAGTACGGGCGGTTCTCGAGGTCACACGGATGCAGGTCGACGCTCTGCTCGATGGAGTGGATGAGGCGGTGCCGCCGGTCAGCCTCGAACGACGCGCGGTCGAGGACGAGGACTGGATCTCGCCAGCCGAGATGGCTGCCCACATCCGCGCCCGAGCTGGTGTCCCGACTGGACCAATCACCGACCTGACCGAGCTGCTTGAGCGGATGGGAGTCGTGGTCGTGGTGCGCGACCTGGGAAATCGTCGAATTGACGCACTGGGTGAATGGCCGCCTGATCACCGGCCGCTGATGCTCGTCAACGTGACCGCACCGCCGGACCGACGCCGGTTCACCCTTGCCCACGAGCTGGGCCACACGGTTCTACACGCTTCTCCCCGCCTCAACCAGGAGTCCGAAGCGGATCAGTTCGCTGCTGAGCTGCTGCTGCCGGCCGTCGATGGGCGCCGTCTCTTCACGGCCGATCTGAATCTAGCCCGCCTGGCAGATCTGAAGGCGCGCTGGGGCGTGTCGATGGCCGCCCTCGCCCGTCGCGCCTGGGACCTCGGCGTGATCAGCGACTACCGGTACCGCCAGCTCAACATTGATCTGTCGGCTGGTGGATACAGAATCCGAGAGCCGGTTCCACTGCAGTACGAGACACCAAGCCTTCTGTCCCGCGCGATCGATCATCGTCAGGCGGCAGGCGAGGAGCTCGGCCAACTGGCCAGCAGGGCGCGAATGACTGACGAAGAGTTCTCGTCGATGTACCTGGAGGCCGCAGGATGACCACGCCGCGCCTACGGCGGGCACCCGCTCGCGTCCTGCTGAAGGACCGGATCCTGGTGCTCGGCGCCGCCCCTGACGTTCGAGACCTCGCGTCCGGCATAGATCACTCCATCGGCGGCGCAGTCGTCGTCGGAGGCGACGCCCGGGACACCGTTCGGGCACTCCGCCTCGCCTACCCCGAAATGGTCGCACTACAGCAACCAGCTGCGCATGAACAAGGGGTAGCTACGCCGGCCGCACCATTCCCGTTCCTCGACGAGCAGGAGGAGACCGCGCAGGAGTCGCTCTTCCCCATCGAGCAAACACTGAACGAGTACCTGGACGCGCAACTCGACAACGGCGCGAATGCAGCCATCCTGCCGACCGGCCACATCCCGGCCAGTGACCACCAGACGATGACGGCGGTCGTCAAGGCCGCAAACCAACTCGACCGCGACGACCTAATACTCCATCTTCCGGTCGGCCACCGATGGCTCTCGGCAGCGGGAGATCGGACGAAGCTGATCGCGGCGGTAACCCGTTCCAGACATCCGGTGGCGCTGTCCATGGCTCACAAGTCCGACCCGGCAAGCCAGGCGGGTGTTGTCGATGGCATTCACCTACTGCTCGCCGCCACCGGCGCCAACGTCTTTCTCTGGCACACCGATCTTGGTGCGCTCGACGCCCTCGCCAACGGTGCGCTCGGCGGCGCGGTGGGTGTCACCTCCTCCAAGCGCCACATCGTGGCACCCGGCGAAGTCGCCTACTCACCATCCAAGGGAGTCGACCGCTCGCCCAACGTGCTGCTGACCCGGCTCCTGCGGTTTAAGAAGTCGTGGCAGATGACTCGGGATTGGTTCGCCAACGGCGGGGAACCTTCCTGCGCTTGCCGGGTATGCGCCGGTCGCGTGCTGAATAGATTCGACTCCTCGACACCCGCCAGGCTCGAAGCGCACCGTCACAACTTTCAGGTCATCACCCGCCTGCACCGCGACCTGCTGGCAGCGCCATACCGGAACCTGCGGTGGGCTGACATGCTTGCCGCCGCCGAGATGGCTCATCAAAGCACGGCCATCGAGACCGGCGTCATGACGATCAAGCCAGAAGGCGCGCTGAAGCACTGGATCCGGCTAAACCCGCCACCCAACGCCGCTGGCTCCTAGTACTCCAGCCGTAGATCGTGATCATGTGTTGGATCGGTGGCGGTAGTGGCTGGTTCGGGCGCGGTGTTGGTGGCGTCGTCGCCACTGCGACCAGGATCTGGGGCAGGCGAGGACGCGGGCTGGCTCGATGACGAGGGGGGTGAACAGTCGGCGGATCTCGTTGCAGGTCAGCGGGATCAGCCCGGTCGGGGTGGGGGTGTGCTCGGTTCGGTGGCGGCGAGTACGGCGAGCAGGGCGTGGGCGAGCATCGCGAGCGGGGTCCAGCGTTGCCAGGAGGTCCAGCGGCGGACTTGGTGTTCGTCGAGGCCGGTCAGGCCCTTACCGGCTTGGAAGGATTCCTCGATGGTCCAGCGGCGTCCGGCGACGCGGACCAGCTCGCGCAGCGGGACCGGGGTGGGCGCGTGGCAGCGGTAGAACGCCAGCTCGCCGCTGCGCCGATGCCGCCGTACGAGCAGCCACCAGCACCCGGTGCTGGCCCGCTCCTCGGCAGGCTCGCCGGTGGGAGAGTGCAGGGTGATCAGAGCCCAGTCGTAGAAGCGTTCGCCCTTCGCGCCGGATCCGGCCGAGAGCCGCTGCCAGGCCCGTTGCGGTAGGCGCTTGGCGATCTCATCGGCGCGCAGTGGCCCCGCGGCGGTCGGGACGCGCCGGTCGCAGCCGATGGCCAGCACGTAGCCGAGGTGCCGTGCTTCCAGCTCGGCGCGCAGACCAGGGTCGGCGCCGTAGACCTCGTCACCGGTCGCCCACCGCGCCGGGACCCGAGCGTCCAACGCCCGGGCGAGCATCACCCGGGCCAGCGCCGGCTTGGTCGCGAACCCGACGTCGTCAGGCACTCCGGCGGCGGCGCACCGGCCGGGATCGCCGGTCCACGACTTCGGGAGGTAGAGCTCGCGGTCGATCATCGCGTGACCACCGGCGCCGGCGTAGCCAGATAGACCGCCACCTGGGCGTTCTCGATCCGCCCGGCCGTGCCGGTGTACTGGCGCTGCACCCCGACGGTGTGCCGGCCCTTCTTCACATCGCCGGTCTCATCGACCACCAGCACAGCGTCCGCGTCGCCGAGGTGCTCCACGACGTAGTCGCGCAGATCGTCACGCACCCCGTCGGTGTCCCAGCTGGCCCGCGCCAGCAGGTGCTGCATTCCGTGCGGGTCGCCATCCCCGGCGTGCTCGGCGAGGCTCCAGCAGTTCTTCCGCGGCAGATCAGCCAGCAGGCCGAGCAGGAACCCGCGGGCCCGGCGGCGGGTCTCGACCCGCCCGAACCGCCCGGCCACCCGTCCCAGCAGCCTGTCGGCTTCAGCCGCCCAACGAGCTGCCTCTATCCTGTGGTCCACGGCCACCGCTTGATCATCTGATGTCGACACAACAGACGAGGATCACGCGGTGGCCGCCCTACGTCCCGGACCGCCACGCCGCAAGATCACGATCTACGGCTGGAGTACTAGGAACAGCGTTCCCTGTCAACATGGTCTTCGTGATCCACCGACCGACCGAGTAAATCCCACACTTCCTCATGGAACTGCCAGGATGCCCACGTCCAACGACGCATCACGAACGGCGCCGGCGCCAAGACGACCTGACGGACGGGCGAGCCGTGCAGCTCAACGCCGATGCCATAGAAGGCGGCCTCGAAGAGCACCCACTCGTCAATCGAAGCGAACGGCAGACTCACGCTGCGCCGGCAGAACGGCGCGAACGTCGACGCCACCTCCAAGGCGGTCCGTGCGGCCCTCGCATCGACTGTAATCGACTGCACCATCAGCGGCGCGGCGGCCAACCGGATCACCTGGCGATGGGTTCGTTCCACAACGCCGACCGGAGCCGACCGCAGGACCCGCTGCAACCGCCGATCCAGCCCAGACCAGGACACCGGCTCACCGACCGGCAGACTCACTAGGGCGGCAAGCAGCGCCGGCTGGGTCAACGCCCCTAGCCCGGCGTCTGTACGGCGGGAAATCTCACTCGAATCCACCCTGGCCTCGAGCTGCACGGTCCGCCCTCGGAAGCGCAACGTGGCGGCGACCACCGGCACCGCGTACTCAGGGTCCCCGTGGACTGCGCTCATCCGATCCGCTCCCCGCGCCGCGCCACCCGGCGACCATAGCGGTACCCGACCGTCGTCCGCGCCCCCAATGGCGTCGTCCAGGCCCCGGATGTAGTCCCGCAGCATGGTTGGGTGGCCACAAGCGCCAAGGTCACCGAGGCGCCGGCGGCCGCCTCGATGCCGGTGGTGCCGCGGGTCGCGGTAGTCAGGTGGGCGGGCAGGACCAGAGCGTGGCGCGGGTTGCTGCAGTGGGCCGCGCAGCCGATTCTGCCCCGGCCGTCACCGCTAACCCAGAGGCTGGACCGGGTCAGCGATCGTTGCCGGGAGGCGCGGCGAGCCGAGTGCGCCGCGTCGATCCCACCGGTAGCGTCAGGTGTGTGTCTTGAGCACAACGACCGGCGCGCGGGACGGCGAACCGAGGAGGTCAAGGACCAAGCATGAGGATCCGTCATCTTCGTCTCAGGGGATTCCAATCGTTCGGTCCTGAACCAACCACCGTCAATCTTGAGGAACTCACCTATATCCTCGGTCCAAACGGTTCGGGCAAGACAGCACTGCTTGAAGCGCTATCTCGGCTGTTCAGCCCACTCTCGGCTCAGCGCAGGGTCCGCGTCGAGGACTTCCACATTCCGGCCTACCGAGGTGCCAGCCAAGTTCGCGCGGAGCAGCCGATGCTCTGGATCGAAGTTGACCTGGAGTTTCCCGAGGCGGGAGACGACGACCAGCATGCTTCAATCCCGCCGAACTTCTCGCACATGGCAATCGAGAATCAAGACGACATACCGGCAGTAAGGGTGCGCCTGAACGGCTGTGCTCGCAGCAGATGGCGAGATTGACGAAAAGATCGAGTACATACTACAAGCTGACGAGGATGGTGAGCCAACGGGCCGTGCCGAGATGTCGCGCTACGACCGCGGCTACATCGAGGTTCACTATTTGCCCGCTCGCCGCGACCCTGCCGACCACATCTCGTACACGACCGCATCGCTCATCGGACGCACCCTGCGCGCGGCGGATTGGAGCCTTGAACGTGAGTCGCTCACCGACCTCATGACACAGGTCACCGATGTTCTCCTGGCCAACGGGGCAGTCGCCAAGATTGGGAACCAGTTGGCAGAGGAGTGGTCCGGTCTCCACTCGGGAGCATTCTTCAAGGATCCGTCTATCGCCTTCGGTCGCGGCGAGCTGGAAGGGGTCCTTCGTCAACTAACCGTGACATTTTCTCCGTCCCACGGTGACACACCACTACCGTTCGAGCGTCTGAGCGACGGGCAGAAGTCGCTGCTCTACATCTCCTTGGTCCTGGCATGGCAGGCGCTGGCCCGGCGAGTACTCAGCGGCAAGGAGACCTCGCTTGACCCGGATCGCCTCCGCGCTCCGGTACACACGGTCATCGCGCTGGAGGAACCCGAGAACAGCCTCGCACCGCGTTACCTCGGTCGAATCATCCGGCAAGTACGTGCGGCCTGCGAGCAGGGCGATTTGCAGGCCCTAATAGCCACTCACGCATCGACGCTGCTACGCCGGGTGCAGCCGGAGTCGATCTGCTTCCTACGGCTCAACGCCAGCCGCGAGACGACGGTGCATCGCATCGTTCTCCCGGAGAACAACGAGGAGGCGGCTAAATACGTTCGCGAGGCCGTCGAGGCCTACCCCGAACTCTACTTCTCTCGGCTGGTGGTCCTTGGCGAAGGCGACAGCGAGCAAGTTGTCTTGCCGCGAATCCTAGCGGCGTCTGGCGTCGCCGAGGACGACGCTTCGGTCTCGGTGGTGCCATTGGGTGGGCGTCGCGTCAACCACTTCTGGCGACTGCTGAGCGGGCTGCAGATTCCGTATGTAACGCTGCTCGACCTCGACTCCGGCCGTTACCAAGGCGGCTGGGGCCGTGTCCGGAACGCACTCCAGCAGGTC
Source organism: uncultured Actinomycetota bacterium (assembly GCA_963803135.1). Taxonomy (GTDB): domain Bacteria; phylum Actinomycetota; class Actinomycetes; order Mycobacteriales; family CADCTP01; genus CADCTP01. The sequence continues at coordinate 690,676 of CAWDLH010000007.1, forward strand.
AACGCGATCAATGCTCAGCCTCCTTTCGAGAAGGAGGCCATCGCCGCACTTCCGAAGTGGGACGATGATCACGGATTTCCGCAGCTCGATGATTCAGAGTATCCGGCCGGTCGGACTCCCATTGCTGCGCTGGAGCGCCGGGACGTATTCTTCTCACACCCTGTCGACCTCGACTTGTTAATGCTCGACGCCTATCCAGATGCATACCAGGTGGAGCTGGTCGAGCCCGGACCAGTCAACGATCATCGCCGTGCTTGGAAAGAGCCATGCCAACGAGGTTCTCCTCGGTGAAGATCTCTTGAATCTGTTCGACGAATACCATGCGAAGTTCGATTTGAAGAGCAAGCCGGCCATGCATCTCACAGCCCTGTCCGCACTGACGGACGATGAGTTGCTTGCTGGGCTGCCTCACGTATTGCGGCGGCTCATCGAACGGGTGCAGGAAAAGCTCGCGGGTTGCCTGAGTGATTCGACGGGAGGAATGGCGGCCAGTCGGCGGCCTCAAGCTGAGCCCAACGCGCTCGCTGCTACGACCGAGATCGAGCAGAGTGTCGTAGTCGCTGCGGGTCCGGGCGCAGGCAAGACCGAGTTGCTAGCACAGCGAGCGGACTTCCTGTTCCGCACCGGCGCATGCCCGTATCCGCGCCGGATCCTCGCCATCTCGTTCAAGGTCGACGCCGCTCGGAATCTACGAGACCGAGTGCGTACCCGGTCAGGCGGACAGTATGTAGCGCGCTTCGACAGCTTTACCTTCCACGCCTTCGCCAAGCGGCTGATCGACAACTACCGACCCGCCCTGACCGGGCAGAACGCCCTGCAACCGGACTACCGGATCGACCCAGTGATCCGCATTCAAGGCGAGCAGATCACTTTTGATGACATAGTTCCTCTAGCGCTGGAGATTTTAACAAGCAACCGGTACGCGCGTTGCTCTCTTCGTCAAACGTACAGTCACGTGTTCCTCGACGAGTTCCAAGATGCGACTCGGAACCAGTACGCGTTCGTGACAACTGCATTCTCCGGCACTGACGCGATACTCACGGCGGTCGGTGACGTTAAGCAGCGCATTATGGTCTGGGCGGGAGCTCTCGACGGAATCATGAAGAAGTTTGCTGAGGACTTCGACGCCGCGTCATTACCGCTCTACCAGAACTTTCGTTCGGCACCGCGCCTTCGCAGGATGCAAAACCGCATGATCAAAGAGATGGACCCTGCCGCCGCAAGTCCAAAGGAGGACCTTGTTGGCGACGAAGGCATCATCCATGTTTCGCACTTCGCCAGCCAGGTCGAAGAAGCGGAGGCGATCGTCGATCACATCGACAGCTGGCTCGCCGTAGGCGTGCCGCCACGTGAGATTGCAATTCTGGTTCGCCAGCAATCCAAGCAGGTGACGGAGACGCTCGGCGAGAGGCTTCACGCTCGCGGTATTCCATACCGGAACGAGCAAGACCGTCAGGACCTCGCCGCTGAGCCAGTCGCAGAGCTTATCCTTAACTTCCTCTGGGTGGTCGCCACAGATCGCCGCCCGAACGCGTATGCTGAACTCATGCGCGTGGCATCGCGCTCGAGCACCACGGAAGAGGCGGCGCTCCAGTTCGACAGCCAGCTCAGGCGTCTACTGCGCGATTCCAGGGCAACAGTCCGTAGTCCCCTATTCGCCAAGACAAGCCCAGAAGCATGGCGACGGATCATCGTCGGATTTCTCGATCTGGTGTCCTGGCCGGTGCTCAAGACCTTATCCTATGCCTATCAGCAGGACTCTCGGCTCGAGGAAGTAATTGACGAGGCGCTCGGAGCAATCGACGAAGAGCTTGCCATCGACGGTGACCCCGTCAAGGCGCTCAAGCGGCTCTCAGATACTGATGCACTGCGGATCCTCACGATCCACAAGTGCAAGGGACTTGAATTCGAAAAGGTTGTCGTGCTTGGGGTCGAGGAGCAGCTGTTCTGGGGGGGTGAAGCGAAGTCGGAGTTCTTTGTTGCCATCTCGCGGGCGAAGAGGGAACTCGTCCTGACGCACGTTGACTTCAGGAGACGACCGAGTACCCCCGTCAAGTTCTGGCAAGAAAACCGAACTACCCAGGCCGAGTTCCTGGCCTACGTCGATGAGGACTTCCAACACGACGACTCCCTGGATGGCGGGCCGCCGACCTGAAATACTTTCTGCGGAAAGTGCTGGTTCACGTTAGCGTCGCTGACCTCCGCCCTCCCGAGCACGCAGGCATGTCAGTACCCCCGATACCTGCTCTCGTCCAGTTGAGTCCCCGACTAACACATGTTGCTGCGGGTTGTGCGGGGGATGACGGCGGCGGTGGCTTCGGCGGCGGTGCGGGCGAGGTCGGGTAGGACGCTGGTGTAGGTGTCGGCGGTGAGGGTGATGGTGGAGTGGCCGAGCATTTCTTGGACGATTTTGAGGTCGGTGCCGGCGGCGAGGGCGAGGGTGGCGGCGCCGTGGCGGAGATCGTGTAGCCGGACCGGGGGCAAGTCGGCTGCGGCGACCAGGGCGTGGAATTGTTCGGTGACGGTCGCGGGGTGCAGGGGTGTGCCGTCGGGTTTGGTGAAGACGAGGCCGGTGTCGGTCCAGGCCGGGCCGGCGGCGAGCCGTTCCCGCCGTTGGATGAGTCGGTGTTCGCGGAGGACGGTGACGGTGCCGGTGTCGAGGGCGACGAGGCGTTCGGAGCCTTCGGTCTTGGGGGCTTTGAGTTCGGTGGCCCAGCCGTGTTGGACGATCTGCCAGCTGACGGTGAGCGCGGCGTGGTCGAGGTCGAGGTCGGTCCAGTGCAGGCCGCAGGCTTCCCCGCGGCGCAGGCCGCGGTGGGCGATGAGGTGGTATAGGGCGTAGAGCCGGTCGCCGGCGGCGGTGTCGAGGAACGCCCCGGTGTGTTCGGGGGTCCAGACCATCACCGGTGAGGGGACGGCGCCGGTGGCCTGCCAGCGGGTGACCCGCTCGGGTGTCCAGACAACGGGTCGGGGCCGTCGGCCGGCGGGCAGTTCGAGGTGGGTGGCGGGGTTGGCGGCGATCAGGCCGTGCCGGATGGCGTCGTTGAGGGCCTTGCGGAGGGTGGCGCGGATGCGGTGCAGGGTGGTCGGGCCGACCGGCCGCATGCCGCGGACGGCGGCGCGCTGGGCGGGGTCGCTGCTGGTGCGGCTGGCGCGGATGAGTTGGTTGCGGTCGGCGATGGCGTCGATCATGTCGTTGAGGTGCGCGAGCCGGAGCCGGTCGAGTCGGACCGGGCCGAGGTTGGGGATCAGGTGGAGCCGGATGTGGGCGTCGTAGGCGCGGCGGGTGCCTTCGGCGAGGTTGCGGCGGCCGGCGAGCCAGCCGGGCAGGTAGTCGGCGATCGTGGGCGGTGCAGTGGCGGGGTTGCCGGTCCGCAGCCGGGTTCCCATCTCGGCCACGGACGGCAGGGGGCTGCGGTTGCTGGTGGCGTCGTGGATGACGTCGCCGATGAGGATGGCCTGGTCGGGGTCGAAGGGGTCGGCCAGCGTGAGCAGGGCCTGGACGTGGTCCAGCGCGGCTTGGGCGGCGGCGGCGGAGTCGAACCCGACCCGGCGGTGCGGGCGGCGTCGCCCGGTTCGGGTGGGAGGAAGTTCGTGCTGGTAGCCCCAGATGCCGTGCTCGCGGGACCAGCGCCCGTCCGGGCGGCGCAGCCGGGGGCAGCCGCGTCCCAGCTCCCGCCCGGTCAGTTGGTTCCGGCAGTGGCACCTCTTGAACAGCGATCCCTGCATGGAGGACTCCTGGTCACGTGCGGTTGGCGGGGCGCCGGCCGGCGTGTCCAGGAACGACCGCGGTGGACCGACGCCGCGGATCGACGCTCGACTCGGTCGAGCGGGTCAAGTCCGCTGGGTCAGCCCGGGCCGCTGGTCGGTGTTGCGTGCAAACCTCGTGGCCACTCCCCCGGCCCGTCCCACAGGCTGGTGTGGGAGGGCGGCTGCCCCACCGCCGGGTTGGTGGTCGTCGCATCATTGGGGGACGGTTCGGTGGTCAGGGCGAGCAGCCGCAGGATGGGCGCGACCGGCACCCGGTAGCGGCGGCCGACCCGGAGCACCGGAACAGGGAACCGGTCGGCGCGGGCGAGGGCGTGCGCGGTGGTCCGGCCGATCCCGAGGATCGCCGCTGCAGTGACCAGGTCGGTGGTGACGCCGAGCGCCCGGACCTGCCGCTCTGTCCATGCTGCACGGTCGTGGTTGACGGGCTCAGTCCTCATCCGTGGCTCCCGACGCGGTAGAGGGTGGACTGTCGGCTCCCACGGCGAGGGCCGGTAGGTCACATCGCGCTAGTCCTAGGGTCCGCAGGACGAGCACGTCTTCGTGGGCGATGACCCGCAGCGGGGTCCCGGCTGAGCGGGCGGCGCGGACGTTGGCCATCTGGAAAAAGGAGCCGCGGGGAATGATGCGGTCGGGATGGACGCCGGCGAGCAGGGCGACGTACCGGCCGACCGGCTCCAGGCCGATGCAGGTGGCGGTGTGCAGGACGGCGCCGGGCAGGTCGATCAGCTGGCCGGCCTGCCGGTAGGGCCGGGCGGTGAGCACGACGACCGCGCCGGGGGCGAGCAGGGGCAAGCAGGCCCGCAGGATCTGCTGGAAGCCGTCCAGCAACTCGGGCAGCCGGCGGCGGGCGAGGTTGGCCGTGTCATCGCCGTAGCGGTGGTACCACTTGCGGACCTTGGCCGAGCCGGGCACGTCGACCCGGCCGTGCCCGACCGGGCCGTAGGGGGGTGAGGTCAGCAGCAGCCGCGCCCGCCCCGCCAGCTCGGGCGGCAGCAGCTGCGCAGCTCGCCGCGCGTCCCCGGTAACGACTGTGGCCCGGCCGGCGGCGCCGGCCTGCTCGGCGAGGCGCAGGTTGTCACGGGCGAGGGTGGCCCACTTCGGCTCGTACTCGATCCCCGCGGCAGTCCGGCCGGCGTGCACAGCCTCGACGAGGGTGGTGCCGATGCCACACATCGGGTCCAGGACCAGCTCGCCCGGGCTGGTGTAGGTGGTAATGGCGGTGCGGGCGAGCGCGGGCATCATCCGGCCCGGGTGCGCGACCGACCCGGGCAGGTACCGGCCAGACCGCTGCGCCCGCGCCGAGGACTGCCCGACCAGCCACACCGACCCGGTCGCCGGCCCGTACTGAAGACGAACGGAAGCCGTCGCCGTGCCTGCCTCGACGAGCCCGGTCTGGTCGCCGGTCGACCGCGCAGCCGCGGCCGGCGGCGTCACCGGACACCTCCAGCCGACCGGCGTATACCGGCCGGGCTGTCCGACCGCGGCGGAGGGAGAGGATCGGCTCCCGGGTGTGCGGTGAACAGGAGCACGTCGGCGTGGGCGGGAAGCAGGTCCCCGATCGGGGCGTCGTCGGGGCGCCACAGCTGGGTCAGGACGTCGCAGTCCAGGCTGGGTGATGGGGTGAGGTGGTCCTCGCCAGGCGTCCACAGGACGGTGGGAATGTGCTGGAGGTAGGCCAGCCCGGCGCCGACCGCCGCGGCAACGACTGCGGCTGGCTGCTGCGGCGGCCGGCCGGGCGGAAGAACGACGGCCAGGATGCCGCCCGGGCTGAGCAGCGCACCCCAACGCCGCCAGACACCGGTGGCGTCGGCGTGGTCGTCGGCGTCATCGTCGCTGGCGCCGCCGGTGGCGGGTGGCCGCTCGTGGTGGAGGGTGAGGATCAGCAGGTCGACCGAGGCGGGTTGGTCTGAGGTGCGGCGAGAGTCGGGGCGGGCTGGTAGGCGGCAGTCCAGACGGGCGGCGGTGTGTTCGACGGCCGCGGTGCTCGCGGTACTGCCGCCCAGGGCGAGCACGGTGCTGCCGGGGTTGGCGTAGTCGCTGATGATCTTCTCGGCCAGCAGCGGCGGCAGCTGCCAGGAGCCTCCGGGGCCGGACCGACGCTGGCTGGTGAGGTCGGCCGGGTCGGCGGGGACGAACCAGACCGCCAACGGAACGGGCTGCGGCTGCCGAAGGGCCGGCCGCCGAGTCTTCGAGGGCTTGTGTCGCTCCGGAGGTCCGGTGTGGTGATGATCGGACTGGTCGGCGGAATCGTGGTCGCTGCGGTGGGGCATGTGGTGGTCGCCGAGGCGGCGGCCGGGTAGACGCTGACACCCTCACAACCGGCGAAATCCGGCCGTCGAGGACACCTGACGCCGAATTCTCCGCTACGCACTCTGAACTTCTCTAGCACCGCGCGCCACCACCGCGGAGCAGACTGGATTGCCTACGGGGAGCGACGCGGCGCGCTGACGCGCTGACAAGGGCCGCGATCGCGCCAGCGCGCTGCACGCGGCGCGCTGACTCCCGGTGCCGGCGCGGCGCGCTGCGGAGACGGCGCGCTGGACATCGCGGCACGGCCGGCACGCTCAGCGTGTACGCGTCGTCGGGGCATCCCGACGTGGCAAGGCCATCGACGCGGCGCGCCGGCGATGGACCGGACACGGCGCTCCGGCAGCGGTGCTCGGTGGCCGCTCCATGGGGCTGGGGAGCTCCTCATCGTGGCGCTGAGCAGCACAGCGATGCGTGTGTTATGGCTGACAGCGACCGTCAGGCCGCTGTCGACGCTGCGTACCAGGCCGTCGGCGGCGCGCCGTGACCCGAATCGGCGACCGAACTGAAGCCTAACTCGGCCAGGCTGCCGCTCGTGCCGTCGAGACGTCGCACGAAGCCGACCGAGTCGAACGTTTTCTTACCTGCCTCGATCAACAATTTTGGAGGCAATCCTCGGCTCGGAATCACCTTGCGTCGGTCGGCGCCTCCGACCTGAGGCCCGAACCCACTCCTAATTGCGCAGGTCAGCGACGTCGTGGGGCACCGGCGGATGCCGCGTTGGCGTAAGGCCGACGGGAGAGTTCGGGTGGAGTTAGGGCAGCGGACGATGCTGCCGGCCAGGTTAGCGGCCAGGTTCGGGTTCAGTTAGGGCCGGGCTGTGCGTCATGGACAGGTCCTTCATTCCGCCGGCTGTTTCCGGAGGTCCTTGTCCATGTCCGCCGATGAATCTTCTCCGTACGGCACCACGCGTTCCGCCGGGCGTCCGGCGCCCGATTCCGGCGCGCAGTGGAGCACGGTGTTCACCACGCTCAATGACACGTTCTGGTCGCTGTGCCGGGGGCCGGCGCCGCTGGCGCTGCCCGGCGCGCTGTTCGCGCCGGACCGCGCTCGGCCGGTCCGCCTGGTCGAAGCGCAGCGGCTGCTGCTGGCGCGCCGCGGCCGGATGGACCCGGACGCCAAGGACCGGGTGCTGGCCGAGCTGGTGCGCCGTGCGCAGACCGGCGCGCCGGAGTGGATCGTCGGCGCGTCCGGGGTGCTGCTGCCCGGGCTGGCGGCCAAGGTCAACCGGCTGGCCCGCGGCTACGCCGGTGACCGCGACGACCTGGAGGCCGAAGTCCTGGCCGGGTTCCTCACCGCGCTGCACACCATCGACCCGGACTCCGGCCGGCTGGCGGCCCGGCTGTGCTGGGCCGGCTACCGCGCCGGTCTCGCGCTGCGGCACCGCGACGAAGACGACGTCCGGCGCCGCGCCGCCGCTGCCGGGGCGCCGCTCCGCACCAGCCCTGGGGGCACCCGGACTTCGTTCTCGCCGCCGCGGTCCGGGCCGGCGTCATCACCGCGGACGAGGCGGACCTGATCGGCGCCACCCGCCTCGACGGTGTCCGGCTCGAGCAGGTCGCCGCCGTCCGGGGCAGCACCCGCGCCGCTGTCCTCAAGCGCCGGTACCGCGCCGAGCGGCGGCTGGTCGCCGCGCTGCACAGCGGCGATCTGACCACCACGCTCACCCCTGCCGCCTCAACGGCAGCGGACACCGCGACCGGGACTTGGACCGGCCCGGAGGGAAGCAGGTCGAGGAATCTCGGGCTCGGCGTGTCCTTCCCGGCCCGGATAGCGCGGTTGCGGAGTGCCGCACTCCCCTGCCCCGACCCCCCGAGCCGACCAGCGGCCGGCCGGAGCGGGTCTCGGCTGGCGCGGCGTAGGACGCGGGACCGCTTCGAGGTGCCGGTAGGCGGACGCCGGTAGGCGCTGACACCCCACCGGACCATCCGGCCACCCCTGTCTCGGAAGGAGGCAGCCGACCGGCCCTCGAAGCAGCCCGCGGGCCTCCACCAGTCCGACGACCCCCCGGGTCGTCCGCGACCGCGGGAGCTGACACCGTGACCGACACCACCCCACCGCACGTCTCCGCGACCGGCGCCACCCCGCTCGATCCCGCACCCCCGGCTCCGGCCCCAACAGCCGCCCGCGCGAGCCCCTGCGCCGACCCAGGCACCGGCCGCTGCGCCGGCGTCCGCGCCGGCCCGGGCGACGCCCTCCGGGCCGGCCGGCCGGCCCACCCGGCCCGTCCGCCGTTCCAGGACCGCGCGGTCAACCCGGCGACCTGCCCAACCTGGCCAGCATTCCGGCCGCACCGACCGTCTGCCCCGGTCCGTGCCGCGGTCCCGCGTCACCGCCTACGCCATCACCGGCGCCCGGGTCGTCGGCCGGGCGCGGTACCGGCTGCGGGCGTGCGCAGTGCTGTCCGGAGCGCCGCTCTCGGTGCTGTTGGTGGCGACCAGCGCCGGGCCGGCGATCGCGGCGCCGCCGGCCTCGCTGCAGGAGGTGATGTCGCGGATCACTGCCTGGCTGGTCGGGATCGCGGCCAGCGTGGCGACGCTGTTTCTGACCTACGGCGGCGTCCGGTACATGGCCGCCGGCGGTGACCCGGGCAACGTCGAGAAGGCCAAGACGGCGTGGCGTAACGCCGCGTTCGGCTACGGCCTCGCGCTGCTGGCGCCGCTGGTCGTCACCATCCTCAGCACCTTCGTGTCCTGATGACCGCCGCCCCACGGTCGGGCCGGAGACCCCGGCGGGCTCGTCCGGCTGGCCCGGCGGCGCAGCGCCAGCCGGCGGGGGCGGCGATGGTGTTCGCGGCGGTGGGCGCGGACTCGTCGGAGTCGCCGCCGGCCTGGTTGGTCCTCTGCTCATCGGGCTGCTGATCGCCAGTACTGGGACGGCCGCGGCCGCCGCACCGCCCGCCGCAACCGCGCCGGCCCCGACTGCGCCGGCCGCGACTGTGCCGGCCGCGCCGGCGTGGCCGAGCCCGGTGCCGTCCGCGCCGATCCCGGCCGGCACCGACGATCCGTCTCCGGCCCGACCCGGCCCGGCCGGGAACCCGCTCGACCCGGGCGGCGGGGAGAACGACCCGGGGTTCTTCGACGTCGGCGGCAAGATCCGTAAGGCGATCAACGACTGGTTCCGTAACCTGGTCACCTCCGCCGCCTCGTCGTTGCTGGACGCGCTCGGGCGGACCGTCCTGTCCACTCCGGACCCGGAGACCAACCCGCGGATCCGGGACCTGTGGACTACCGCGGTGATCATCGCCAATACCTGCTACGGGCTGCTCGTCGTCGTCGGTGGCCTGATCGGTATGGGCTACGAGACGGTGCAGACCCGCACCGCGGTCAAGGACATCCTCCCCCGCCTGGTGGTCGGGTTCGTCGCCGCCAACGTCAGCCTCGGGCTGGTCGGGCAGGCGGTCCGGTTCACCAACGCCCTCTGCCAAGCCTTCACCGGCCAGGGCGTGCGACCCGGCGAGGGGGTGACCTGGAGCAAGCTGGTCATCGTCCCGGTCGCCGGCGACGGCATCTTCATCATCCTGCTGTGCCTGGTCGTCGTCGTGCTGGCGGCGGTGCTGATCGCCACCTGCATCCTGCGGGCCGCGATGGTCGTGCTGCTGGCGGTGTCCGCGCCGCTCGCGCTGTCCTGCCACGCCCTGCCGCAGACCGAAGGCGTGGCCAATCTGTGGTGGCGGGCGCTCGCCGGCACGCTGGGCGTGCAGCTGGCGCAGGCGTTCACGCTCGTGACGGCGGTGCGGGTGTTCCTGGTCTCCGACGGCACCGCCGCGGCCGGGCTGACCGTCAGCGGCCGGTTGATCAACATTCTGCTCGCGATCTGCCTGCTGTGGGTGTGCATCCGCATCCCCACCTGGACCCGGCACATGATCTTCAACGGTGGAGGTCGCCGGTCGCTGGTCGGCACCGTGGTCCGAACCCTGATCCTGGCCAAGACCCTTGGCCTGGCCCGGTCCGGGCTGTCCCGCCTCGGCCGGAGCGGCGTCACCGGGCCGGGAGCGGACCGGGCCGAGGGCCAGGGGCCCGGCGGCCGGCGGCCGCGGACCGGGTGGCGGGCCGGGCGGGTGGTGGGCTGGGCGGACCCGGTGGTGGACCGCGTCGAGGACCCGGTGGTGGGAGCGGCCCTTCCGGCCCGACAGGATCCGCGTCCGCGAGGTCCCCGCCCTCGAGGTCCCCGAGGTGGCCCGGGCGGAGGTCCCGGAACCGCGGCCCGGTGGTGCACGACGTCCCCGCCCGCGGCCAGATGCTCCCGCCGGTACGCGGTCGGTCGACGATCGGTGTCTATCCGGGCGGCGGGCGGACCGGTGCACCGGCAGCGCCGGCCCAACCCGGCCCCGACCCGGTCCGGCCGCCGTCCAGGGCGCCGCCCGGATGACGCCGGATGGGCCGCGCCGGCGCCTGCCCTACTGTCCACGCCCGGCCGCGCCGGCAGTCCGCGGACAGCGCCGCGAAGCTGGCGGCCGGGTACCTCCGGCGCAGCGACCCCGCAGCCACAGGCGACCAGAATGGCCGGACACGGCCGAACGCACGTCCAGCCCGACACCTGCTGCCGTGCCGGGCCGAGGCAGCGCCGCAGGCGCGGCGGGCAGAGTCTCGCCTCAGCGCGCACCTACCCGGTCGACGACCCCCCGCAGCGCCGCTCAACCCCAGATTGGTGACCGCCGAGGTCGTCCGCGGCCCGAGGGTGCGAGATCGAGCCCAGCACCATCGGCGACGGCACGGCCGCGGATCGCACTCAGCGACCGAAGGCCCGCCCGCAAGCACCCGAGCTCCAGAGCCGTCATTCCCGCGCCCTGACCGGCGCCCCACCTCGACCGGTGCCCCGCGGCGACCGGCTGCCTACGACCGACGAGCTGAGCTGGATCGGGCAGGCCGGCGAGCCGATGGTGCGACCGCTGCGGCAGGAATCGCCCGAGGGGCGTCCCGGCAGACAACTCGCCCGGCCGACGGCGGCTCCTATTCGACCCGCCGGCGCTGCCGAGCACATCCGCAGCAGCGTCGACAGTCCGGTCCACCGCCGCGTTCGACGCTGGCCGCACGGCGCCCGGACCCGATCGAGCCCGACCGCCCAGCAACGGAGAAGCCACTGATGACCTACGACACGACATGGGAGATGACCCGTGAGTGAGGCGTCCGGGGGTCACCGGGTGGTGCGGGTTCCAGCGGATGTGAATCGTCCGGACACGGTGCTGGCCGGGTTGACCGCGCGGCAGCTGCTGATCCTCGCCGCGGTCGCCGCCGGCTCTCTACGGAGGCTGGGTCGCGACGCGGACGATGATGCCGCCGCTGGCCGCCGTCGCCGTCGCGGTGCCGGTCGCGGGTGCGGCGTTCGCCGTGGTGACGCTGCGCCGGGACGGGATCGGCTTGGACCAGCTGGCTATGGCGGCCGTCCGGTTCCTGCGGTCGCCGCGCCGGCTGGCGCCGCAGCCGGCGCGGCCGGTGCCGGCCTGGGTGGGTGCCCCGCGGCAGCCGGAGGTCGCCCGACTGCGGCTACCGGTCGCCGGCATCGACAGCGGCGCCCATGACGGCTACCGGTCACGGCAGCGGTGGCGGCGCCGAGGGCGCCGGGGTGCTGGATCTGGGCAGCGACGGGGCTGCGGTGGTGTGCGCGGCCACGACGGTGAACCTGGGTCTGCGCACACCGGCCGAGCAGGACGCGTTGATGGCCGGCTACGGCGCCTGGCTGAACTCGCTGAGCGGACCGGTGCAGGTCCTCGTCCGGGCGGACCGGATCGATCTCGAGCCCCTCGTCGTCCAGCTCGAGGACGGCGCGGCCGAGCTGGCGGACCCGGCGTTGGAGGCTGCGGCGCTGGCCCACGCCGAGTTCCTTGCTGATCTCGCGGCAGGCCGGGACCTGCTCCGCCGTCAGATCCTGCTGGTGATCCGCGAGCCCCTGCCCAGCCGGCGTGGCGGGCCGGGGTGGGCGGCAGGCGGCGCGGGCCCGGGCGGAACAGCGGGCGGTGGAGACGGCGGCAGCGCTGGCTACGGTCGGGGATTCGAGTCACTGTCCTGGACGCCGCTGCCGCGGCGGCCGTGCTGGCGACCGCAGCCGAGCCCACCCGCCCACCGGCTCCCGCCGGCCTGTCCGCCCCGGACGCCACCGTCACCGGCCCACCCCTCGCCGGCAGGCCATTCTCCGGCAGAGGCGGCCGCCGGTGCCTGACGACTTCTCCTGGAGGTGACCAGCATGCGACTGCCCGGCACCCGACTCTTGCGTCCGCGGCGGGCCGCCGGCACCGCCCCCGACCCGATGAACAAGCCTGCTCGCGGCGTCGGTTCGACCGGCTCGACCCGCACTGGACTGCTGGGTGTGGCCGGCGCGGGCGTGGAGGTGCAGCCGCGGAAGGTGCGGGTCGGTGACGGCTGGGCCGCCACTCTGGCCGTGGTCGGCTACCCGGCCCAGGTCGGCGCGGGCTGGCTGGACCCGCTGACCGCCTGGCCCGGCCGCCTGGACGTCACCGTCCACATCGACCCCGTGCCCGCTTCGGTCGCGGCCGCGCGGCTGCGGCGGCAGCTGACCCGGCTGGAGTCCGCCCGCCGCATCACCGCCGGCCGCGGACAGCTCGCCGACCCCGGCATCGACGCCGCCGTCGCCGATGCCGAGGACATGGCCGGCGAGCTGGCCCGCGGTGAGGGACGGCTGTTCCAGGTCGGCCTGTACCTGACCGTGCACGCCGACACCGAAGACGACCTCGACGCCGAGGTCGCCGCCGTCCGCGGCATCGCCGCCTCGCTGCTGCTGGACTGCGTTCCCGGTGTCGTGGCGGGCGTTGCAGGGCTGGATCACCACCCTGCCGTTCGGGGTCGACCTGCTGCAGATCGGCCGCACCTTGGACACCGCCGCGCTCGCCGCCGGGTTCCCGTTCACCGCCCCGGACCTGCCCGCCGCCGACCCGGCCACCCCCGGCGCCGCCCCCACCGGAGTCCTGTACGGGATCAACGTGGCCACCGGCGGGCTGGTGGTGTGGGACCGGTGGGCCGCGGACAACCACAACACCGTCATCCTCGCCCGCTCCGGCGCCGGCAAGTCCTACCTCGCCAAACTCGACCTCCTGCGCAACCTGCACACCGGCGTGCACGCCGCCGTCGTCGACCCCGAAGACGAGTACGGCCGGCTCGCCGACGCCGTCGGCGGCAGCACCATCCGCCTCGGCGCCCCCGGCGTGCGGCTCAACCCTCTCGACCTCACCACCACCCTCGGCCTAGGCAGCGGCACCGGCGGCAACGCCGGTGCCGGCAGGCGGTCGGACGCCCTGACCCGGCGGGCGCTGTTCTGCCACACCTTGGTTTCCGTCCTTGTCGGCACCGACATTGATCCGGCGGGAGCGGGCCGGCGCTGGACCGGGCCATCATCGCCGCCTACGCCGCCGCCGGGATCACCTCCGACCCGCGGACCTGGCGACGCCGCCCACCCCTGCTCGCCGACGTCACCACCGCCCTCGCCGACGACCCCGCCCGCCGACGGGGATGCTGCGGGTCGGGAGCTGGCCGCTCGGCTGGAGCCGTTCGTCACCGGCTCCTGGGCGGGCCTGTTCGACGGGCCCACGACCACCCCGGACCCGGCCGAGCACCTGGTCGTCTGGTCGCTGCGGGAGCTGCCCGACGAACTCAAAGCGGCTGGCACCCTGCTCGCGCTGGACCGCATCTGGACCAGCATCACAGCCACCAGCAACGCAGGCAGCAGTACCAGCGGCGGCGCGGGTCGGCGTCGGCGGCTGGTCGTGGTCGACGAAGCGTGGACGCTCATGCAGTCCGAGCACGGCGCCCGGTTCCTGTTCCGGATGGCCAAGGCCAGCCGCAAGCACTGGGCCGGGCTCACCGTCATCACTCAGGACCCCGGCGACCTGCTGGGCACCGAGCTCGGTCAGGCGGTCACCGCCAACGCCGCCACCCAGATCCTGCTGCGCCACGCACCCCAAGCCGCCGCCGCCGTCGCTAAGGCGTTCAACCTGACCGCCGGCGAACGGGCCTGGCTGACCGCCGCCCCACGCGGACACGGCCTGTTGCTCGGCGGCGGCCGGCGACCGGGTCGTGTTCGATGCGCTCGCCTCCGCCGAGGAGGACCGGCTCATCACCACTGATCCCACCCAACTGCCCGACGACCCCAGCGACGACCTCGACGACCTCGACGACCTCGGTGAGGTCGGTGACGCCCTCGACGGCGACGGCGACTCCGCCGACAGCCAGGCCACCGAAGACGCCGTCGAGGACGGCTTCTACGACGGCTCCTTCGACGACGAGCTCCGCCAGTCCTTTGTGGACGACGCCGTCGGCTAGGACCGCGCTGGCACTCGCCGGGTCTGACTGACGCCGCTCGTCTACCAAGCCGGCGACGCACCGGTCGTCGCCGTTCTACTCCTCTCTCATGCACGGAGGGAACCTCGTGCTGCTCTGGATAGGTCCTTCCTTCTCCAACGAGGTCGCACCAGCTGCCGTACGAGCCGGCCCGGCGGCCGGGAACCTGACGTCCACCACGGACGACCGGCCCGATCTGCCCGGCGCCGCAACCCACGTCCTGCGTCTCCTTCTCCGCGCTGGACGCGACGCCCTCAGTGCGGTCCTGGGTGGAGTCGTGGGGTCGCCGGCGGCGATTGGGATCCTGCTGCTCGCACTGGCGGCGGGAACGGCGGTGCTGGCTGGCCGGGTCGCCGGCGGGCGGCGCCGGCAGGCTGAGGCGCGGCTGCTGGTGATCCGCCCGCCTGCGTCAGTGGACGCGGCCGGGGGTGAGGTGCTGTGGCGGACGCTGCTGGGTCTGCACCGGCCGCGGTGGCGGCGGGCGCTGTTCGGTCAGCCGCATGTCGGGGTGGAGTTGTCCGCGGACGCGGACGGGCCGCGGCTGTCGATGTGGATCGCGGGCGGGGTCCCGCCCGGGCTGGTGGAGCACGCTCTGACCGCGGCCTGGCCGGGCACCCGCGTCGACGAACAACCCCCGTCCCCGCCCGTGCCCACCTCGGGCGCGGGCACGGGTGGGATGTTGCGGCTGGCCGGCCCGGACTGGTTCCCGCTGCGGACCAAGCATGACGTCGATCCGGCTCGGCCGCTGCTGGCCGCGCTGTCCGCGCTGCAGGCCGGGGAGAGCGCGTGCGTGCAGGTCCTCGCCCGACCTGCGCCGCGGTGGCGAACCCGCCGTGCCCGTGCGGCCGCGGCGAAGCTGCGAAACCCAGGCCGCGGTGCCCGCCGGGTGGGCGGCGTGGGCCGGGGATCTCGCCGACCTGGCCAGCCCTGGCAGTAGCCGCCGCGGCGGTAGCGGCGCGCGGCCGAGGCCCGGTTTGGGTTGGGTCGATCCGTGGCTAGCTGACGACCTGCGGGCGGTGAAGGACAAGACCGCGCAGCCTCTGTTCGAGGTCGCCGTCCGCTACGCCGCAGTGACCAGCACCACGGCTACGACCGCAGCGACCCCCGCGGCAGGTGGTGGCGCGGCGGCAAGTCGACCGGACCGCGCTGCTCTGCGCCGGGTGCGAGGGCTGGCTGACGGGGTGGCCTCAGCGTTCGGCGCCTACACCGGCCGTAACCGGCTCGCCCGCCACCGGCTGCACCTGCGCTCCGCGCGCGCAGCTGCTGGGCCGCCGCGGCTTCTGGCGCGGGTTCCTGCTGTCGGTGGATCGAACTGGCCGCACTGGCGCACCTGCCCTACGACACCGAGCTGCCCGGGCTGGAGGCGGCGGCCGCCCGCCGGGTCGCCCCGCTGCCCCGGGTTCCGACCGGCGGGAAGGTCTCGGCAAGGTGCTCGGTGACGCCGACGCCGGCAACCCCGGCCGGTGGCGCTCGCCGTCGCCGACTCCCGCGCGCACGTGCACGTCCTCGGCGAGACCGGGTCGGGAAAGTCGACCCTGCTGGCGAACATGATCCTCGCCGACGCCCACGCCGGCCGCGGTGTGCTCGCGGTGGACCCGAAAGGTGACCTGGTCACTGAGATCCTCGACCGGCTCCCCGAACGGGCGCTGGACCGGCTGGTGCTCATCGACCCCGACGACCCGACACCGCCGCCGTCGCTGAACGTCCTGGACGGCCCCGACGTCGACCTGGTCGCCGACCACGCCGTCGGCATCATGTCCCGCCTGTTCTCCGCCTGGTGGGGGCCCCGCACCGACGACATCCTGCGCGCCGCCGTCCTCACCCTGCGCCACCCCTCCAACGACCGCCGCACCGACCTGCGCACCCTGGCCGCGGTCCCGAAGCTGCTCACCGAACCCAACGCCCGCCGCCGCGCCGTCTCCGGGATCGATGACCCGGTGCTGCGCGGGTTCTGGTCCTGGTACGAGGGCCTGTCCGACGCCGCGCGGGCCCAGGCCACCGGACCGGTGCTGAACAAGCTGCGGGCGGTGCTGCTGCGCTCGTTCGTCCGCGACACCCTCGCCGCCGGACCGTCCACCATCGACATGACCAAGATCCTCGACGGCGGGATCTGCCTGGTCCGCGCTGCCCAAAGGCAGCCTCGGGGAGGACTCCGCCCGGCTGCTCGGATCGTTCCTGCTGGCCCGGGTGTGGCAGACCGCCACCCACCGCGCCCGCACCGGCCAAGCCGCCCGCCGCGACGCCGCCGTCTACCTCGACGAATGCCAGAACTTCCTGCACCCTCCCGCACGCCCTGGACGACATGCTCGCCGAAGCCCGCGGCTACCGGCTGTCCCTCGTCCTGGCCCACCAGCACCTGTCCCAGCTCGGACCGGAGCTGCGGGACGGGATCTCCGCCAACGCCCGCTCCAAGATCCTGTTCACCTGCTCACCCGAAGACGCCCGCGCCCTGGAACGGCACGTCGCACCCCGCCTGGCCGCCCACGACCTCGCCCACCTCGACGGCTACCAGGCCGCCGCCCGGCTGCTGGTCGACAACCGCCGCACCCCCGCCTTCACCCTGCGCACCCGGCCCCTCGGCCCCGCTGTGCCCGGCCGCGCCGACGCCGCCCGCGCCGCCGCAGCCGCCCACACCGCGACCCGCAGGACACCAGCACGACAACCGCCGACCGCCCCGCCCGACAGCGCCCACGGCCGGATCAGCCGGCGGCCGCCGAGCCGCCGCCACTCTCGACCGGGCCGGCCACCACTCGCCCGCCAATCACCCCGCCAGCGGCCGTCCCGCCGAACGCCCGACGGAAGGACCCGCGCATGACCACACCGACGACCACGCGCCCCGCCCCGTCGACACCACCCGTGTCCACACCGCCCGCTCCTGCAGCCGCCACCCCCGTTCCGACCCGTCCCGCCCCGACTCGAGCCGGACACCCTCGACCCCACCCTGCTCCGGCGCGGCCAGCAGTCCGCGTGCGCGGCGCGGCGGCAGCCGCGGCGGTCGGACCGAGCGGCGCCGCGCGGCGTCACCGGACCTTCTCGCCGCGCTGGCCGGGCGGCTCGACCGGCCGGGACCGGTGGCTGCTGGCGATGCTCGCCGAACACCGGGTGCTGACCACCGCCCACCTCGCCGCGCTGGGGTTCGCCGGCCGCCGGCAGGCCGAACGGCGGCTGGCGCAGCTGTGGGCGTGGCGGTGCGTCGACCGGTTCCGCCCCTTCACCCCACTCGGCGGCGGGTCGGCCCCGTACCACTGGGTCCTCGACGACGCCGGCGCCGCCGTCCTCGCCGCCGGCCACGGCATCGAGCTCCGCGACCTGGGCTACTCCCGCGCCGCCGCCCTTGCCGTCGCCCACTCCGAACACCTCGCCCACACCCTGGGCACCAACACCCTGCTCACCGCCCTCGCCGCCAGCGGCGGCCAGGATGGCGCCGACGCGGCCGCGGTGGCGGCTGGTCGGCTGGTGGGGGGAACGCCGCTGCGCCGCGACCTGGGGCGACCTGGCCCGCCCCGACGCCGCCGCCACCTGGACCGCACCCGCCGCACACCGTCGCCGCCCAGGCCGCAGCCGTCAGCCGGCCAGCGCGGCCACGGCAGGCGAGGTCAGGATGGGGTTCGCGGTCGAGTACGACACCGGGTCCGAGCCCCTGCCGCGGGTGGCGGCGAAGCTGGCCGACTACGCCGACCTCGCCGCCAGCACCGGCGCCGTGCTGCCGGTGCTGTTCTGGCTGCCCTCCCTCGCCCGCGAGACCGGCCTGCACCGCCACCTCGACGCCGACCGGGCTGCTGGTCGCCACCGCCGCCGCCGACCACGCCGCCCACGCCGGCGGCCCCGCCGGCGCGGTGTGGCGGCCGGCCCGCACCCGGGCCCGGCGTCCAGGCGAGGCGGCGGGCGAGGGTCAACCTCGACCAGCTCACCGCCGACTGGGCTGCCACCGGAACGTTGCCGGTCGCCGCAGGTCGATCTCGGGCTGGCCTGGCCGCGCCGGACCCGCGCCCACATCCGCGACCGGCCGAGCCGACCCGTCGCCGCCCGACCCCGATGAGCGCGATGGGGAGGCTGATCGCCGCGGCGGTGACGGCGCTGGTCGTCCCGGTGCTGCTGCTGTCGGCCGCTGCCGCCGGCAGTCGTCGGCGACCGACGGGTCCGCGGTGGCTCGAGCGGCAGGGCAGCCCGGCGCGAATTCCAACGCGGTCGCCGACATCCCGGCCGACATGCTCGCGCTCTACCAGCGGGCGGCGACCGCCGACTGCGACGGGCTGCCCTGGACCGTGCTGGCCGCGATCGGCAAGGTCGAGTCCGACCACGGCCGGTCCACCCTCCCCGGCGTCCACAGTGGAGCGAACTCCGCCGGGCGCGCAGGGACCGATGCAGTTCCTGCCCGCCACCTTCGCCGCCTACAGCCGGCCCGTCCCGCCCGGCGGCGCGAACCCGCCCAGCCCCTACGACCCGGTCGACGCCGTCCACGCCGCCGCCCGCTACCTCTGCGCCTCCGGTGCCCGAGCCGGCCCAGACATCCGCCGGCGCGATCTGGCACTACAACCACTCCGACGCCTACGTGCACCACGTCCTCGCCATCGCCCGCGCCTACGCGGCGGCCGCAGCCCCGGCCGACGCCGCCGACGCCGCCGCCAAGGCCGTCGCCTTCGCCCGCCAGCCAGCTCGGCGTGCCCTACGTCTGGGGCGGCGACGGCCCGGCCGAGGGCGGCTTCGACTGCTCCGGACTGACCCGAGCCGCCTACGCCACCGCCGGCATCACCATCCCCCGCACCGCCGACCTCCAATGGCGCGCCGGCCCTGCTATCCCCAGCCGGCCAGCCCCTGCAGCCCGGCGACCTTCTGTTCTACGGCACCCCCGCCAAAGCCACCCACGTCACCCTCTACGTCGGCGATAACCGTGTCATCCACGCACCCCAGACCGGGTGAGCGCGTGCAATATGCGGCCGTGTGGACGACCGGATTCCTCGGCGCCACCCGGCCCACCGCACGCGGCTGATAATCCGCCTCCGCGTCGGTGCCCGGCGGCCGAGTTCGAGCTATGCTGAACCGCAGTTCAGCAATAGTCGTCAGCTGACAGATAATGCGCATGGAGGCGACAATAGGAGTCCCGCCTGCGGCTGTAAAGGACGAGCGGGCCAAAGAGCGAGTCCCGCACTACCGAGCCGACGGATGCCGGTGCCACAATGAGCGCCTGCGCTTCGACGATCGCCCCGGGGCACGGAACATCGCAGGAAGTGGCGTCGTGTCGGAGGCCGCGTCGGAGCGCGGGCCGGTGACCGTCTCGGAGCGCGCACTAGGATGCGACACCTCAACCCCAAGGAACCCCAGTTCACAGGCACAGTTAGGCGCGCAGTTCGGCAGCCCGACTCCCAAGGAAAGCTGACTGCTCCTTCCGCCCATGACCTGCCGGCTGCTCCTCCCGTCCGGCTTCTGCGTCTCACCATTCTCGTCTTCTTCATCTCCGCCGTCTTCTTCCTTGCAATTCTCCTCGCTCCCGGCCAATTCGTCTTACCTGTTTCCCTTTCTCCTCAGTCCCTTCCCGAGTCGATTTCCTCCGTCTCGCGGTCGTCGCTCTGTGCCTGCAGACTCGCCCGCTGGCACTCGCCCCTAAACCGACCCACGGCGAGCGGCAAGTCCTTTCATCGTATCTGGCGAGTCCTCCCGGAGAAATCGGCCCGAGAAAGGGCGCTCAATCTCTTGGAATCGGGCGCGGATCGAGCTAGGGTAGACCTAAAGAAAGAGCAGGGAACACGGAAACAACAGCCGCCCCCGCACACCCGGAACACAGCGTCGGAGCGGACGTAATTCCCGCCCGCATCACGTCGCAGCAGTCGTCGATTCCCGCTGCATCCACCGGCATGGAAAGGACAGGATCAATGCGCCCTGACGACCTCACCCCGACCGACACCGACGACGACACGACACTGCACGATCTTGACCCGGACGGCGCGCCGTGTCTGGTGTGCGGGCAGACGGTCCCCGGCCCCGGCCCGGCGTTGCTGTGCCCGGACTGCGCCGCCGTCGCGGATACCACCAGCACCGGGCACCGCACTGACACCACCGACGCCTGACAGCCCGACGCCTGACCGCGGAACTGACCCGCGCGTCACCGGAACGCCAGCGGACTTGCGCCACGCCCGCGAGTCGCGGATCCATCGCCGCGGCACCCCACAGCGACCGCGCTCGCCGACGCACGAACACGCACCCGCCCACGGCCCCGTCACACCCGCCCGGAAGGACCCTCCGATGCCCGCCCACACCCCGGCCCCAACCCCCACCGCGGCCACGACAGCGACCGCCCGCACGCCGGCCACCCCGGCCAGTCCCCGCCCCCGCACCGTCCGCGCCGTCCGGCGCCGTCGCCGGGGCCGGGAAGTCCGAGCCGGTTGCCGAACGGGGAACTACGGCGGCAGGTCGCCGCGTTCCTGGCCGGTCGGCCGGGTGAGCAGTTCACCCCGGGCGCCATCGCCCGGGCGCTGTCGGACCGGTCGGCCGGGGCGGTGGCCAATGCGCTCGCCGCGCTGGCTGCTGCCGGGGCGGCGGAGCAGACCACGGCCAAGCCGGTCCGGTACCGGGCCACCGCGGCAACCGCGACCGCCGCCGCCGCGCCGCCCGCCCCCGCTGTGCCGGCCGCCGGCCCGACCCGCCCGCCCGAGGTCACCTCGCACGCCGCCCACGGCTGATAGCAGCCGGGCCCCGGCGGGCGGCACGGCCGCCGCCGCACGCGCGACCACGCCGGCCGGCGGCGGTACGGGGCCGGTTACCGATCCGGGATCCGAGCCGGTGTCGGGGCCGGTGCTGCGGCCGAACGGGCAGGCGTACCACCCGCGGCTGCTCGCGGACCTGCCGGACGTGACCGCGCTGCGGCGGCTGCGCGACGGCCGGGGTGCCGGCCCTGCTCTACGGGCCGCCCGGGACCGGGAAAACCTCGGTGGTCGAGGCCGCGTTCGCCGACCTGGTCACGGTGGCCGGGGACGGGGACACCGCGGTCGCGGACTTCGTCGGCGAGTACACCCAGACCCCCGACGGCCGGTACGTGTTCGTCCACGGCCCGCTGATCGTCGCGATGCGCGAGGGCCGGCCGCTGTTCATCGACGACGCCACCCTCATCCCGCCCACCGTGCTCGCCGTGGTGTACCCGGCGATGGACGGCCGCCGGCAGATCATCGTCAAGGCCAACGGCGGCGAGGTCGTCACCGCCGCCCCCGGGTTCTACGTGGTCGCCGGGCACAACCCCGGCGTCCACGGCGCCGTGCTCACCGACGCCCTGTCCTCCCGGTTCTCCGCGCAGATCCACGTCTCCACCGACTACGACCTCGCCCGCCAACTGAAGATCGACTGCCGGGCGGTCCGGGTCGCCCGCAACCTCGCCACCCGCCAGGCCAAGGGCGAGATCGGCTGGTCCCCGCAACTGCGGGAGCTGATCGCCTTCGAGCGGATCGCCGCCGTCCTCGGCCCGCTGGCCGCCGCCGGCAACCTGATCGGCATCGCCCCCGCGCAGGACCGCGACGCCGTCGCCGCCGTCGTCACCGCCGCGTTCGGGGCCAGCGTCGCGCCGCTGTCCCTCGGCCGCCAGATCGGCACCCCGACCTGACCGCCCGTACCGGCCAACACCCAGCCCGCGAACCGCCCGCCCCGGAAGGACCCAGCCCAGCCATGGCCGCCCACCTGATCGCCGACGAAACCATCACTCCGACCGACCCCCACCGCCCAGCACCGACCCCGCGACCGACCCCGCCCGACCCCGCCACCGTCGGCCGCGTGGCTGACCCTGTCCGCCGAGGTCACCGACCAGATCCCCGACATCGCCGACCGTGAGGACCTGATCGTCACCATCGCCCCCGGCGCCGGGCACGGCGCACCCGCCTGCTTCCTGCCCCCGCACGCCACCGTCGAGGTCGACGGCACCCACCTCGGGATCGACCCGGCCACCGCCCACCCGGCCGACCCGTCCGACCGGGCCCGCTACCCGATCGCCTGGGGCCTGCTCACCCACGAAGCCGCGCACGCCGCACACTCGACCTGGACACCGACCGCCGACACCCCGCCGGCCGTCGCCGAGGCCGCCATGCTGCTCGAGGAATCCCGGATCGAGGCCGCGCAGATCCGCCGCCGCCCCGACGACCGGCACTGGCTGCGCGCCTCCGCGACCGGACTGGTCCTCGCCGACACCCGCGCCGACGACCCCGACCCACGCCCCGCCCATGACCGCCCGCGCCGCCGGCCACGCCGCCGCGCTGATCCTCGCCCGCGTCGACGCCGGCATCCTCACCGAAGCCGAGACCGCGACCTCGCCGCCACCATCCGCACCACCCTCGACACCGCACTCGGCCCGGGCAGCCTCGACACCCTGCGGGAGCTGTGGCAGGCCGCGCAGCGCACCGGCGACGACGACACCGACGGGCATGCTCGAGCTCGGCCGCCGCTGGTGCGACGCCCTCGGCACCGACCACGACGCCGACCCCAGCAGCCGACCACCAGCAGCCGACCCCGCCGGACCCGGACCCCGGCGCGCCCGAGCCGAGCGCGCGGGCACCGGCAGCGCCGGCACCGCACGCCACGGGATCCGGAGATCCCGGAGCGCGGCCACGGTCGGAGCTGGCCGAGGCGATCACCGCGGCCATGACCAAGGTCCGCGAAGCGGTCGCGGGCGAGACCGCGCCGGTGCCGCCGCCGGACCCCGCTGCCGAGGCCGCCGCAGCCGCCCGCGCCGCCGAGGCCGCCGCCGCCGAGGCCGCGGCCGGCGCCGCCCGGCGAGTGTTCACCGCCCGCACCGCGGCCAGCGGTCCGCCGGCACTGGGACCGGCGGACGTACCGCGATCACCGGCACCCGGCCGCCCACGCCCGGCGGAGGTCGCCGCCGCCCGCCGGGTCGCCGCCGCCCTGACCACCGCCGGGCACCGGGAACGCGTCGCCACCATGACCACCTCCGCCACCCCGCCCGGGCGGCTGCGGATGCGCGGCGCGCTGGCCGCCGACGCGCAACGCGCCGCCGGGGCCGTCCCGACCGCCGAACCGTTCACCCGCACCGTCCGCCGCCCGGTACCCACCCCGCCGCTGCGGCTCGGGATCGCCTGCGACGTGTCCGGATCGATGCGGGCCTTCGCCGGGCCGGTCGCCTCCGCCGCGTGGATCCTCGCCCGCGCCGCCCACCTGACCCCCGTCCCCGCCACCACCGCGACCGTGATCTTCGGGCACACCGTCCGACCGGTCACCCACCCGGGCACCACCCCCGGCCACGTCACCGAGTTCGACGCCAGCGACATGTGGGAGAACATCCCCACCGCGATCGACGCCCTCGACCACGCCCTCGGCCTGTCCCGCCCCGACGCCGCCCGGCTGCTGGTCATCGTCTCCGACGGCCTGTTCCGCCCCGATCCCCGCCGCGACGGCCAGCAGCGCCTCGACCGGCTGTCGCCTCCGGCTGCGCCGTCCTGTGGCTGGCCCCGGACTCGCCGCGGCAACGAGCCCCTGGCCGGCGCCACCGTCCACCAGCTCACCGACCCCACCGCCACCGCCGACGCCATCGCCCGCGCCGCCACCACCGCCCTCCGCGCCACCCCCTGAACCCGGACCGGCCCCGGCGGGCGCCGGGACGCCAACCAAACCCGAGGTAATGCGGCTGACCGTCTCCAATGGACTGTCTCGAAAGGACAGACCAGAGACGAGCGCATCGGACTTGACTTCCCGACGGAGTCGAGCGTCCATCGACCCGACAACCCCCAAAGGAACAGAACCGCCCACCCGCCACCCCCGCCCGGGTCCGCGCACCCGATCACGGAAGGAACACGACGATGCCCACCGCCACCGGCACCACCGCGAGCGGCACCGCCGACAACCGCCGCCGCCGCGAACCGCCCCCACCGAGCCACCGGTCCAGCGACGACCAGCGACCCCGGGCCCGCCCGCGGCCCGCCCGCCTCGCCGGACACGGCGCCTCGGTCCCGCCGTCCGGATCCTCGGACACCCTGGTACAGGCCGCATTGACATCAGGGCACGACCTCACCGTTCCCCAGATCGCACAGGCCGCCGGGCTCGGCAAGTCGACCGTGGCCAAGGCCCTCAACCGCCTCGCCGCCACCGGTCAAGCCAGCCGCAGCCCAGCCAGTGGCAGCGGCATCACCCGCACAGCCGACCGGTGGAACCTGGCACCCGGACCGGCACCGGCACCGGCACCGCACCGGCACCGGCACTGACACTGACACCGACAGCGGCGCTGCCGCGGCCCCTCCAATGACACCCCCCCGCCCGCCGGCCGGAAGCCGAAGCGCGCAACGTCCACCGGGCACCGCGGCCCCGGCGCGGACCCGTCGGTTCCGGCACAGCCCACCACGAAGCCGGCCCACCCCGAACGCCGGCGTCGGGCAACGGATGCCGGGGCCGCCGACACGGCCCGCAACCGCGTGACCGGGACGGTGAAGTTGGAGCCGGGAGCGCTGACGCGGCTGGTCGCCGGGCACTTCGCCGCGCATCCGGGTACGGCGTTGACCGCCGGCGAGGTCGGCCGGTCCCTGGGCCGCTCGGGCGGCGCTGTCCGCAACTCCTGCGACAAGCTCGTCCGCGACGGCGACCTTCGCCTGGCCTCCGGCTCGCCCCGCCGCTACACCCTCGACACCGCCAGCTGAACCGCCGGAGCCGGGGGGCGCCGGACGAACCAGGCCCCCACAGATTCCGGAGGCACCGGTCCCGCACACAAGGCGACCCGGGACGGCGCGGACACGCCGACACCCAGGCCTTGACCCCGACCCCTCACGAAAGGGGACGAGATCCATGAACGACTCTATCCGCCACCGAGACGGCCCCCACCAGAGCAGCACCGCCGGCCACGGCAACCCCCGCCGGGTCACCACCTGGGCGCGAGCGCTGGCCGCCGCCGTCCTGCTCGACCCGGCCGCGCTCCGCCGAACCCCGCCGACCACCCCGGGCCGCCGACTCGCCGCCCCCGGGCTCGCCGCGCTAGCCGTCGTCGACGTAGCCGCCGCCGCACTGATCGAGTGCGGATACGACGAGTCGGCGTTCCTGCTGCTAGCGCTGGCCGACCCGAGCCCGGGCACCCCGAACCCCAGCACCCCGGCCGCACGCACACCGTCCGTCCCCCGGCGCCCCACCAGCCGACTGCTGCGCCGGACCGGTGGTGGCAGCGCCGGTGACAGCACTGATGGTCGCCCGTGGGGAGCGGGGACATGACCGGCGACGACACGACCGCACCAGGTCAGCCGCAGGAACCGACCACCCCAGGCTCCCGGGATGCCGGTCCGGACGAGCCGAACGGTGCCGAAGAGGTGGATGAGGCCAGCGGCGCAGGCGTGCCGGACGGGTCGGATGAGGCGGCGTGGGCGCACGCCACCGTGCTGGCCAGCACGACCCGCTGGCGGCATGCCGCGCAGGCCCAGGTACTTCCGCTGGACACCGCCACGACCGGCGTGGACGATCGGAACCGACCGGGGTGTTCCGGCCGGTTCCGATCGTCCACCCGCCCGGCTGGTGCGCCCACCTCGACACCCTTTGCCCGGTCTGCCTGCCGGCCTGGATCGAGGACCACGCCATCGCGGTGTTCCGGCACGGCCTCGACGGCGCCACCGCCGGATGCCGATGCCCCGTCTGCCGCACGACTCTGCCCCTGACCGACCCCACCGCAGGAGCTGCCGGCAGCGGCCCCGCTGCCAACGACCACGGGGCGGGGTCCGGCGGCGGGCTCGCCGCAAGCCAGCTCAGCGGCGAGTCCAACGCTCCCGGCCCGGACGGCGGCCCGGATGCTTCGGGCGAGCGGGGCGGCCGAGAGGAGATCGGCGGCGTCGGCTGATGTCCTTCCATCTGGAGACGACACTCGCCGGGTACGCCCGAGCCGCGGTGCACCTGGAAGAAGTGCCGTGCTGGACGCGGTGTTGGAGCGGATCACCTACGCCAACGAGGAGACCGGCTACACCATCGCCCGGGTCGCCACCGACCGCTCCGGCACGGATCTGCTGACCGTGGTGGGTTCGCTGCTGGGGGTGCAGCCGGGCGAGAGCCTGCGGCTGGTGGGCCGGTGGGGTTCGCACCCGAAGTACGGCCGGCAGTTCGAGGTGCACTCGTTCACCACGGTGCTGCCGGCCACGATCCAGGGCATCGAACGCTACCTGGGCTCCGGGCTGATCAAAGGGATCGGGCCGAAGATGGCCGCCCGGATCGTGGCGCATTTCGGCGCGGACACGCTGCGGGTCATCGAGGAGGAGCCGGGGCGGCTGGTCGAGGTGCCCGGCCTCGGGCCCGAAACGCACCGCGATGATCGGCGCGGCGTGGGAGGAGCAGAAGGCCATCAAGGAGGTGATGGTCTTCCTGCAGGGCGTCGGGGTGTCCACCTCGCTGGCGGTGCGCATCTACAAGAAGTACGGCGACGCGTCGATCTCGGTGGTGCGTAACGAGCCGTACCGGCTGGCCGCCGACGTGTGGGGCATCGGGTTCAAGACCGCCGACACCATCGCCCAGGCGGTCGGGATCCCGCACGACAGCCCGCAGCGGGTGCAGGCCGGCATCCAGTACACCCTGTCCGAGGCCGCCGACAACGGCCACTGCTTCCTGCCCGAGCCGAACCTGATCGCCGACGCCGCGCAGATCCTGCAGGTACCGGCCGATCTGGTGCGGACCTGCCTGGACGAGCTGGCCGCGGCCGAGGGGGTGGTCCGCGAGCCGGTGCCCAACCCGAGCAGCGACGGCGGCGAGCATCCCGGCGGTGTACCTGGTGCCGTTCCACCGCGCCGAGACCTCCCTCGCCGGCAGCCTGCTGCGGCTGCTGACCACCAAGGCGGACCGGATGCCCGCCTTCGCCAGCGTGGACTGGGCCAAGGCGCTGGCGTGGCTGCGCACCCGCACCGGCGCGGAGCTGGCCGCCGAGCAGGAGCAGGCGGTGCGGCTGGCGCTGACCTCGAAGGTCGCGGTGCTGACCGGCGGGCCGGGCTGCGGCAAGTCGTTCACCGTGAAATCGATCATCACGCTGGCGGCGGCGAAGCGGGCGAAGATCGTGCTGGCGGCGCCGACCGGGCGGGCCGCGAAGCGGCTGACCGAGCTGACCGGGTACCCGGCCGCCACCGTGCACCGGCTGCTGCAGCTGCGCCCCGGCGGGGACGCGTCCTTCGACCGGGACAACCCGATCGACGCCGACCTGGTGGTGGTCGACGAGTCGAGCATGCTGGACCTGATCCTGGCCAACAAGCTGGTCAAGGCGGTGCCACCCGGCGCGCACCTGCTGCTGGTCGGCGACGTCGACCAGCTGCCGTCGGTGGGTGCCGGGGAGGTGCTGCGCGACGTGCTGGCCGCCGACGACCGATTCCCCGGGTCCGGCTGACGAAGATCTTCCGGCAGGCCGCCCAGTCCGGGGTGGTGGTCAACGCCCACCGGATCAACGCCGGGCAGCCGCCGGTGTTCGGCGAGCACCCGGACTTCTTCCTGTTCCCGGTCGAGGAGCCGGAGGCGACCGCGGAGCTGGTCGTGGACATCGTCGCCCGGCGGATCCCGGGCCGGTTCGGCGTCAGCCCACGCGACATCCAGGTACTGACCCCGATGCACCGAGGCCCGGCCGGTGCCGGCAACCTCAACACGCTGCTGCAGCAGGCCCTCGCCCCCTATCGGGACGGGACGCCGGAGCGGCGCCACGGCGCGCGGGTGTTCCGGGTCGGTGACAAGGTCATCCAGATCCGCAACAACTACGACAAGGGCGCGGCCGGGGTATTCAACGGCACCGTCGGCGTGGTCACCGCCCTGTCCACCGTGGACCGGCAGCTGACCGTACGCACCGACGAGGACGAGGACATCGACTACGACTTCGACGAGCTGGACGAACTCCAGCACGCCTACGCGATCACCGTGCACCGCTCCCAGGGCAGCGAATACCCGGCCGTGGTCATCCCGCTGACCATGAGCGCCTACACGCTGCTGCAACGCAACCTGCTCTACACCGCCGTCACCCGCGCCAAACGGCTCGTCGTCCTCGTCGGCAGCCGCAAGGCCCTCGCCATCGCGGTCCGCACCGCCGGTACCGGCCGCCGCCACACCGCACTGACCCACCGCCTCCACGGGGACGGCACTGTGAGCCGTTCGCGAGCAACGTAGCCGCAGACGACGGCTGGTGTCGGGGTACAGGTTGACATCCCGACCTCGGTACGACCCTTCTTCCAGAGTCGTGGTATGGGCTCGTTGCAAGTTGAGCCTAACCGCCTGAGTAACGGGACAGTAACGCCCGATTGGTCCGGGGCAGATCCGCACGGCAGCCTCCTCGCCATCCGCTCATGCCGAGAGTCGGATGTTGTCTCTAGGGGAGCGGCGAGCCTGGGCGGCGGTCGTGGTCCGGGTACTGATCGTCCAGCAGGTTGCGGCTGTCCTGCCGGTAGCTTGAGGTCGTGTTGCACGGACGGGGAGCGGAGACCGCCCGGCTCGATTCGCTGCTGGCGTCCGCGGCGGCGGGCCGCGGCGGGGCACTGGTGGTGCGGGGGGAGCCGGGGGTGGGCAAGACCGCGCTGCTTGGCGACGCGACTCGCCGTGCGACCGGTGTGCGGCTGCTGTGGACCCAGGGCCTGGAGGCTGAGTCGCCGCTCGCGTTTGGGGCGCTGCACCGCCTGTTGCGTCCGGTGCTCGGTGATCTCGATCGCCTCTCGCCGGCGCATGCCATGGCGCTCCGGGTTGCGATGGGGGTGGACGTCGGGCCGGCCGCCGACCGTTTGGTGGTGTTCGTGGCGGCGTTGAGCCTGCTCGCCGAGGCGGCTGAGGCCCTTCCGGTGGTGGCTGTGGTTGATGACGCGCATTGGCTCGACCCGGCGTCTGCGGAGGCGCTGCTGTTCGCGGCGCGGCGGCTCGGGTCGGACCGGGTCGCGATGGTGTTCGGCGCCCGCGACGGTGAGGTGCGGCGTTTCGACGCGCCAGGGGTGGATGAGATCACTCTTGGCGGCATCGATGCGGCGGCCGCCGCGGCCGTGCTCGCCGACCGGGTTGGTAAACCGGTCACCGCCGAGGTCCGGGATGCCTTGCTGGAGCACACCGGCGGCAACCCGCTCGCGCTGGTCGAGTTCCCGTCCGTGTTGTCGGACGACCAGCTGACCGGGGCGGCCCGGTTGCCCGAGCGACTGCCGCTGACCGCGGGTGTCGAACGGACCTTCCTCGACCGGTGCCGGCGGATCCCGGCCGACGCCCAAACCTTATTGCTGGTCGCCGCCGCGGACGACTCACGTCAGGTCGCGACGGTTCAGGCGGCCGCGGCCGAGCTGGGTCTCGACGAACAGACGCTCGCCGCTGCGGAACAGTCCGGCCTCGTCCGGGTCACCGGTGCCGAGCTGCGGTTCCGGCACCCGCTGGTGCGCTCGGCGGTGTACGGGGCGGCGCCGATGGCCGAGCGTGAACGGGTGCACGCCGCGCTGGCCGTCGTGCTGGCGGCTGTGGGCGAGGTGGACCGCCGGGCCTGGCACCTGGCGCTGGCGACCGAGGGTCCGGACGAGGATGTCGCCGGCGAGCTGGATGCGGTGGCGCGTCGTTCTGGCCTGCGGGGCGGTCACGCGGCGGCGAGCGCGGCCTGGGAACGGGCCGCCGCGCTCACCCCGGACCCCGAACGGCGGGCCGGCCGCCTGCAAGCCGGGGCGATGAGTGCCTGGGTGGGCGGCCACCCTGGCCGGGCCCGCACACTCGCCGAGGACGCCCGCCGACACACGGCCGACCCGATCCTGGGCGCGGACATCGACCGGCTCCGGGCTCGGCTGGAATGGAGCGTCGGCTCGGCGCCGACCGGTCACCGCATCGTCATGGTCGCCGCCCGTGACGTGGCTCCCCATGACGCTGTGCGGGCACTGGAGATGGCGATGCTGGGCACCGCCCTGGCCACCTACGGCGCTGGCTCCGGGGTGGCAGGGATCGACACCAGCCGATTCCTTCGGCCTCTCCCAGCGGACGCTCCGGCCCGGCTGCGCTGCCTGGAGGCGTTGCTGGCCGGTCAGCAGCATCTGGTCGGCGGCCGGATGCCGGCGGCCGCGGTGGCGCTGCGGCAATCGTTCGAGCTGGTCCCTGAGGTGGGCGAGGATCTGGACCTGCTGGTCAACACGGCCCTCGCCGCCTGCCATCTCGGCGACTTCGAGGTGGCGATGCGCGATTTCTCGCGGCTGCTGGAGATCGGGCGCACCGCCGGCGCGGTCTCGCTCATCCTCGTCGCGCTGTCCCGCCTGCCGATCGCGCAGGTAGCCCTCGGTGAGTGGGACGCGGCGAGCACGTCGACCGAGGAGGCGCTGACGCTGGCGGTCGCGACGGGCCAGCCGGCGCTGACCGCCCTGCCGCTTGCCTGGAAGGCCCTGCTGGCCGCGCTGCGCGGCGCGGCCGGCGGCCCGGACGCCCTGGCGGAGCTGGCCCCGCTGCTTGCCGGTCATCAGCTCGGCGTCGGTGCGGTCGTCGTCTCGGACACGGTCGAGTGGGCCCGCGGGATCGGCGCCGTCGCGGACAACGACCCGGCCGCGGGACTCCACCATCTCTCGCGGATCTCGCTCCCGGCCGTGCAGCGACTCGCGGCGTTGGACCGGGTGGAGGTCGCGGCCCACACCGGCCAGCTGGCCGCGGTCAAGGAGAGGGCCGAAGAACTCGAGCAGCTCGGCGACGGGATCGGTGCCGACTGGGCCGGTGCGGTCGCGGCACACGCGCGAGCGCTGATCAGCGAAGGCGCCGCGGCCGCGGCGCACTTCGAGCGGGCGCTGGCGCTGCACCGGCATGGGTCGCGGCCGTTCGATCAGGCTCGCACTCTGCTCGCGTACGGCGAATTCCTGCGGCGCGCGGGACGGCGGGTCGACGCCCGCCTGCCGCTCCGGGAGTCGTTCGAGGCCTTCGAGGTCCTCCGCGCCGCGACCTGGGCCGACCGGGCCCGCAGCGAGCTGCGCGCTTCCGGTGAGACAGCCCGCCGGCGGGAGCCGTCCACCGTTCTGCACCTGACCCCGCAAGAGCAGCAGATCGCCCGCCTGGTCAGCCAGGGACTGTCCAACCGGGACGTCGCTGGGCGGCTGTTCGTCAGCCCCCGCACCGTCGAGTACCACCTGTCACACGCGTACCAGAAGCTCGGTGTCCGGTCCAGGGGCGGACTCGTCGGCCTCCCGCTCGGCTGAGCGCCCGCGACCGTGAACCCCGTGGTTACCCGGGGGCGACGCGCACGGTTCCGGGCTGAGGGTGGCATTACCTACTTCCGGATCAGCAGGAGCCGTCATGGCCGCCACCGATCGTTCTCAGACCCACCGTCCGTCTCGGGCCCGCGGCCTGCTGCCGACCCTGCTCACCGGCGCCGTCGCCACGGCATGGATCGTGGCTGCGGGCGCCGCTCCCGCGTCGGCCGCACCGGTGCAGGCCGCCGCTCCGGCCACCTTCGCGGCCACCTTCGCGGCCATCGACCAGGACGTCCGGACCGGGATGCAGGAAGCGCACCTGCCGGGGGCAAGCCTGGCCATCGTCAAGGGTGGCCAGCTCGCGCACGTCGCGGCGTTCGGCGATGCGGATGACGCCGGCCGCGCGGTTGCCGCCCGCACGCCGTTCTACATCGGATCCAACAGCAAGTCCTTCACCGCCCTCGCGGTCATGCAACTCGCCGAGGCCGGGCAGATCTCGCTCGACGCGCCGGTGCAGCGCTACCTCCCCTGGTTCCGCATCGCGGACCCGGTCGCGTCCGCGCAGATCACGATCCGGCACCTGCTGAACCAGACCAGCGGCCTACCCGACTGGGAGAACTACTTCTGGAAGACCGACAGCAGTCCCACTGCGCTACCGGACGCCGTGCAGTCGATGAGCTCGGTGCGGCCGGTCCACCCGGTCGGCACCACCTTCGAGTACTCCTCGGCGAACTTCACGATCCTCGGCCTGGTCGTGCAGACCGTCGCCCACGACTCCTACGAGCACTACGTGCAGACGCACATCCTCGCGCCCCTCGACATGACCAACACCTTCCTCGACGTCCCGACCGCTCGGGCCCACGGACTGGCCACCGAGCACCGGTACTGGTTCGACCGGCCGTTCGCCGGCGGCGGGATGCCGTTCAACCGCGCCGTCACGCCGGCCGGCCTGATCGTCTCCGACGCACCGGACATGTCGCACTACCTCATCGCCCAGCTGAACGGCGGCCGCTACGGCAACTCCAGGATCCTGTCCGCGGCCGGCACCGCCGAACTGCACCGGGGCACCGCCGCCATCGGCGGCACCGACTCGTACGCGATGGGCTGGGTCTCCAGCACCGGTGTGGACGGGAAACAATTCGCCTGGCACGCCGGCGACACCGGCGGCTCACACGCGTACATGAGCATCCTGCCCAGCACCGGCTGGGGGGTCGTCCTGCTGACCAACGGATCGAACGACCTACGGCCCAACGGTCAGGACGCGATCGCGCAGGGCGTGATGGCCCGGCTGCTCGGCCACCAACCGGCGCCGGCTGCGGGCCTACTGGCCCAGCCGTA
This sequence comes from uncultured Actinomycetota bacterium, assembly GCA_963803135.1. GTDB lineage: Bacteria > Actinomycetota > Actinomycetes > Mycobacteriales > CADCTP01 > CADCTP01. The sequence continues at coordinate 723,473 of CAWDLH010000007.1, forward strand.
CACGATCCCGCTGGCGGTGCTGCTCGCCGGCGGTCTGCTCCAGCTCGCCGGTGTTCTCCGGTCGGCCGCCCTGTGGCGGCGTTGGTTCCGGCAGCCGGAACGCCGACCCCGCGGCCGGCTCGACCTGGCCGCCCGCGTCGCCGCGCCCCTACTGCTGAACGTCGCCTGGGCCGCAGTGTGCCTGCTCGGAATCCCGGTCGCTGGCTGGCCAGCCCCCGCGCGCGCTCCTGCAGCCACTGTCCGACCTGGGCATGACCGCGGTCACCCTCGGCGGGCTGGCCCTGATCTGGGGAGCGGTGCTGCGGCCGCTGGCGACGGTAGCTGTGCTACGCCGCACCCGGCCACAAAGCTCCGACGTGACCCATCGGCCCTTGACCGGTGGGACCTTCACCGGCCACAACGCCGAGGGGATGAACACGATCAGCAGCCCCGCTCCCTCCGACCTGCATCTGGCCGCAGCCGATCGCGGCCTCAAGCGCCTGGACGCGCGATGACGGCCGGTCGCATCTGGCCTCCAGCCGCCTTTCGCGTCCGCCTCACCGACCCGCTGACGATCCGACTACCTGTCCTGGCGGCCCGCGGCTGGCCGCGCCTCCGGGTTCGGTGGTCGTGCGCAAGGGGTCAGTCGGCGACGCGGACGGCCAGCGGGTCGCGGGCCGTCCAGCGCCAGGCGCGAGACGCTGCGCTGTTGTCGCGGTTCCCGAGGGGTCAGGTCAGCTTG
>CAWDLH010000008.1:0-1125332 GCA_963803135.1 uncultured Actinomycetota bacterium
CGTCGATGACGCCCTCCCTTCGATCCCCGGGGCGCCCAGAGAACTCCACGACTGCCGGACGGCGGGAGGCCAAGGGGAGACCAGTCCGCAGAACCGCCACGGTTCGGCGAGGGCGGGCACCGTTACTCGATCCGAGCAGGCCGGCTGGGCGGAGGCGTCGGCCTGCACTTCGGCGAGCCGTGCGTTCGGACGCGAGACGACCTCGAAACGGGGCACATAGCGACCTGGCGTTGGCTAAGGTCCCTCGGGGTGACGGCGACCAGATCAGCTCCCCCCTGAGCTCTGATGCCCCACACTGAGCAGCGCCGGGACACGCGTTCAGCAGTCCACGTCGACGCCGCGGGGCGCGCGGGCGGCGCGGCTCTACCGCGCTGCGCGCGGGCCGCACGACTTTGCCGTTGTGTGCAGGACGCTGGTCCGTCCTATGCGGCGTGGGTCGTGGCGGAGCAGCTGGCCGGTTTACCGGTGCCGACGCCAGGATCGCCGGCGGCCTCGGTGATGAGCCGATTGATCCGGGTGAGGGCCTACGATCACCGGCCGAGCACCCCGGCTGACCCCGAGGATCGGCTCGGGCGCCGGAATCTCCCGCAGCACTGGTGGCTCGGGCACGGCGGGCACCACGACCTCGCGAGCGGCGGCCGCGCGGCCGCCCTGGCCGCCCTGGCCGCGCCGACCCGGGCGACGGCGTCCCTTGCGACGGCGCCGACCTGGAGGGCTGCCCCGGCTGCGCTGCCAGGTGCGACCCCTCCACCGGCGGCCCGGCGACCAGCTTCCCGGGCCATGGCGACGGCGCGTCGCCAGTCACCGGCCCGGTACGCGGCCAGCGCCTCACCGGCGATCTCGTTGGACCGGCCGAGCTCGAATGCCTGGGCCACGGGGAACTCCGCGTCGCTAAACGTTCGGGCCCAGGCGTGGATGCTCGCTGCGGGGCTGTCACCGTCCCCGAACGTCGCGATCGAGGTGGCAACGATCGGGTCCTCGGTAACGGACATCTCTGGCTCCTATCGCTGTAGACGCACTTGTCCTGATTGATGGGTGGAACCGGAGCGGACGCCGGGGGAAGGCGTCCGCTCGGGTGGTGGACTCAGGGCGTTCTGCCGGTCAGCTCGACGGTGCGGGTGCCGCCGTCGGCGGTGACTGTGAGCGTGCCGCTGTAGCTGCCGGGGTCGGTGGGACGGAAACTCAGCCCGATGCTCCCGGTCCCGCCGCCGGCGAGGTTGCCGGGCATGGTGGTGACGCTGAAGGGCTTCGTTACGGTGACCTGGGAGGACGGCAGCACCAGAAGCTTGCGGCCGAGGTTGCTGACTTGGACGGCCTGGTCCGAACTGCCGTTCACCGGGGTCTGCGGGAAGTCCACCTTGGCGGTGTCGAGCGAGATCGACTCGTTCTTGGCCGGGGTGCCGGGCCCGAGGATGACGTCCACACTGCGGGCGACCAGGTCCCGGAACGTCTCCTGCCGGTAACCGACGATAAACGCGACGGCCATCAGGGTCGCCGCGCCGGTCGGGGACACCGCGACGCCCCCACCGGCGTCTGCGCCGATGGTGCCCAGCAGCAGTACCACAATAAGCACGGCCACGGTGCCGAGCGCGGCGCCTAGCGGCATGCGCACGAGCAGCCAGCCGTTCCAGGTCTTCGCTTCCGCGGAGGGACGGCCGTCGGCCGGCGCGTCCCACTTGGCCCAGTGTGCGGTGATGCTGACCAAGGCGATGCAGATGCCTCCGAGGGCGGCGCCCCACGGCACAACGATTGGGAGTACTCCGCCGATGATTACCGGGAGGCTGTCCAGGTTCAGCCAACCGTAGTTGAACCCGAGCAGCAGCAGGAGCAGCAGCGCGAACTGCCCGAGGGTGATGACGAGCAGACCACCGGGGCCCAGCCCGACGATCCATCCCTTTTTGGTCATGACGATCTCCTTTCGTGCTAACCGCGATGGGACCGGTCGGGTCCGGCCGCAGTGCTCACTGGTGGTGCGAGCGGGGGCGCTGAGCGGTCGTGGGTTCCATCGCTGATCCCTATGGCCGGGCCATCCGCGACAGCCTCGCTGGCAACAGCGGGCGCCAGCCGGTGGTTGACCGCTGACGCCGCTGCCGAGGGTGACGCCGCGCTTCTGCCGCGAGCCGCCATTCGGCCGCTTCTGACAAGCGGTTCATCGCATGATCACGAGTGACTTATTGGGCGATCCATACGCTCTGGTTCATGACCGATCTCCTCAGTCGTGGTAGTGAGGTGCGCCCAGCTGAAAGGGCGGGTAGTGACGGCCGCTAGCCGACCGGGTCGCGGTCGCCATTCGGTTTCAGCCGGTTGTGAAGTGGTTGCACTGGCTTTCGCCGAGGGGTTTCGCCGCCTTCCGGCCACCTCGGCGATCATCCTGGGGCTAACTGCGCGGCTAGAATCAGTGGATGTTCGTGAGGGTTCTGGGAACCCTGGAGGTGAGTGACGGCGAGCCCGGCTCCGGCTCGACCCCGCGTGCTGTGCCCGGAGCGAAGGAGCGCGCTCTTCTGGGCCGGTTGCTGATCTGCCCAGGGCGCGCGGTTCCCGTGAACACGCTGATCGATGACCTGTGGGGCGGGGCGCCACCGCCGTCCGCGCGCAAGTCGTTGCAGGCGCATGTGGTGCGGTTGCGGACCTCGCTGGAGCCTGAACGTCCTCGCGGTTCACCCGGCCAGTTCGTGGTGCACCGCGGCGACGGCTATCTGCTGGCATTCAGCCCGAAGGAGGTCGACGCCGGTCTGGTGGGGCTGTCGGCTGCGTCCGGCCGGGCCGCGCTGGCCGCCGGTCAGGCGCCGGCGGCGCGCACGCTCTTCGCCGACGCGCTCGCGTACTGGCGTGGCGAGGCCTTCGCGGACTGGCCGGACGCGCCTTGGGCGGAGGGTGAACGGCGACGCCTGGCCGGGATCCGGGAAGGCTTGCTGGAGGGCCGGATCGACGCCGATCTCGCACTGGGCCGGCACCGGGAACTGCTGCCCGAGCTGGAGGCGATGGCCGCGGCGGAACCGCTCAATGAGGGCTGGTGGCGACGCCTGATGCTTGCGCTCTACCGCAGCGAGCGGCAGGCGGATGCGCTCGCCGCCGGGCGCCGGGCCCGGGCCCGGCTGGATCGCGAGCTGGGCGTGCAGCCCGGCCCGCAGTTGCGCCAGCTCGAGGAGGAAATCCTGCGGCAGTCGGCCACCCTCGAGCCCACGGCGGCGGCGCGGAGCGGCGGAGCGGGGACGGTTGCTGCAGGAGTCGTCCCAGCGAGCGTCGCAGCGGAAACCGTCGCCGCGGGGGGCGTCGCGGCCAGCCCCGAAGTGTCGAACGGCGCGCCGGCGGACACCTGCCCCTACCGCGGGTTGGCCCGGTACGAGGCCTCGGACGCTCGGCTCCTGTTCGGTCGAGGTCCGGTGATCCGCGGGCTGGTGGCGCGGGTTCGGTCGGCGCGGCTGGTCGTGGTGTCCGGGCCGTCGGGCGCCGGGAAGTCCTCGCTAGTGCGTGCCGGGCTGTTGCCGGAGCTGTCCAGGGACGTGATCCCCGGCAGTGGATCCTGGCGACAGATGGTGATCACTCCTGGTGAGCGTCCGGTCGACCGCTTGGCGGCCGCGGAGCTGACGGGCGATGCGCCGGAGCCGACGGTGCTCGTGGTCGACCAGTTCGAAGAGCTGTGGACGGGGCCGGTCTCGGACGGGGAGCGGGAGGCGTTTCTGGCCGGCCTGCTGGAGCTGCTCGACAACGGGCCGGTTCAACGGCTCGTGCTGGTGGTCCGCGGTGATCATCTGGGACGGCTGGCCGACATGGCAGAGCTGGCCGACGCCACCTCCAGCGGGCTGGTCCTGGCACCGCCGATGACCGAGAGTGAGGTCCGGGAGGTGGTGCAGGGTCCGGCGGCAGTGGCCTCGCTGCTGGTGGACCCCGACCTGACTGAGACGGTGCTGCGTGAGGTGAGCGGGCGAGCGGGCGTCCTGCCGTTGCTGTCCAGCGCGCTGGCGGGCACCTGGGAGCGCCGCCGCGGGCGCAGCCTCACCCTGAGCGGTTACCTGGAGTGCGGTGGGGTGACCGGCGCGCTGGCGAGCGTCGCCGAGGAGGCGCTGGCCACCCTCGGCCCGGCCGAGCAGGATCTGGCTCACCGGATGCTGGTGCGACTGGCCGTCCCCGGTGACGCGGGAACCGTCGTCCGGCGCAGCGCGCCGCTGGCCGAGCTGGGGGTGTTGCCGGGCCAAGCCACCGATCGCAGCCGCACGCTGGAGGCGTTCGTCGCGGCTCGCTTGGTCACCGTGGACAACGACCGGGCGGAGGTCACCCACGAGGCCGTCTTCACGGCCTGGCCGCGGCTGGCGGCCTGGCTGGTCGAGGACGCCGCTGGTCGCGCGGTCCGCGCGCATCTGGCGCCGGCGGCCGCCGTGTGGGAGGCGGAAGGCCGGCCCGCCGACCAGCTGTACCGGGGGGCCCGGCTGGAGGCCGCGCAGGAGTGGATCGAGCGGCCGGACAGCGATCCGACGGCGACCGAGGTCGCGTTCGTCGGCGCGTCGAAAGCCCGGTCGCAGGCCGAGCTGGCGGAGGCCCGCGCCCGGGTCGACGCCGAGCGGGCCGGACGCCGCCGCACCCGCAACCTCGCGCTCGTGCTGGGCGCCACAGCAGCGGTCGCGCTCCTGGCCGGCGTGCTCGCCCTGAACGGGCAACGCAAAGCGGTGGCGTCGAGCGTTCTGGCCGACGCCGATGGACTGGCGGCCGCCTCGTTGACTGCGCCGAGCCCTGACCTGTCGATGTTGCTAGCCGTTCAGGCCAACCGGATCGCCTCGACCCCGCAGACCCGAGACACGTTGCTGGCTTCAGTCGTCGCGCACGACCACATGCAGGCGGTGCTGCAGGACGACGGCATCCGGCAGATCGCGTTCGGGCCTGACGGTCACACGCTGTACGGGTTGGACGGCCGGTACGTGCGGGCCTGGGACCTGGCCGCGCCCCACCGGCCGCCCCGCCGGATCATCGATCTGAAGAACGACCTCGGCGTGCCGGCATCTCTGGCCGTCTCGCGTACAGGGACGATTGCGGTGATCGGGCCGCCTGAGACCGGCGGAACCGGTCCCACCCTGTGGCTGATCTACCCGTACGGGTCGACACAGGTCGTCACGTCGAATGCCCTCAACGCGTGGCCGGTCTCGGCGCGGTTCACCCCGACGGGCGCCAGTTGGCGATGGAGGTATTCCAGACCCGACCGGCAGCACGCCGGTGCACGGGGTCGACCTGATCGATCCCGAAACCGGACGGAGCACGAGCACGACCACCCCCATCACTGACCGGGCGCCGTTCGACGGTGACAGGGATCTTGTCCTGGATCAGCGGGCTGGCCCCGGATGCCAGCCGGGTGATCGGCGGGAATGATAGCCGATGATCATGCCGTGGTCTGGACGTTGCCCAACGGACCGTCCACGGTGCTCGACATTCAAGGCAGAGATCCCGTCTCCGAGACGTTCTTCCCGGTACCGGGCGGTGTCGTCGAGACCGATCTCGGTGGGCTGATGTACTGGTACCCGACCGGTTCGACGACAGTGGCCCAGGAACTGCCGGCGCACGTCGGGAGGGCGAACGTGGTGGTCAGCAACAGCCGCGGTGACATCCTGGCGAGCGGGGGAGCCGATCAGCGGGTCATAGTGCACCAGCGCGACTCCGGTGGGAGATGGCAGCAGGCGCAAGTCCTCAGCGGCCAGCGGGGCACCATCGAGGACATCGCCATCGCCCCGGATGGAAAGTCAGTTGTCTCTGCGGCGGACGACGGCAGCGTCGTGCAGTGGGACTTGACCGGCGGGAACAGCTTCAGCCGGTACGTCGAGCCGATCCGGGCGCCCGACGTCGACTCGGCGGGTAAGACGCCCAGCAAGTCCGCTACGGGCCCGTGGATGGTCGCGTCTGCGGATCCGGTGCCCACCGGATCCGGACCGGACGCTCCCCTGCTGCTGCCATCCTTCCGGCCTCCAACCGCCGATGGTCGGGATCCCCGCCCGTTCGCCATGTTCATCGACCCAGTCAGCCGGAGAACTCTGTTCGGGCTTCCGGTCAGCAGCAGACTATTAGGAGGCGTTCCCTCCACGGTGGAAGCCTCCGCCGGACCGCCGGGCCAGGCCGCGATGGCGACCGGAGGCTCCGTCGCGGTGATCAACACCGCGTCGCACTCGGTGATCCGGACCGTGGTCACCGGCGGCGGGCGCCGCGGCTAACCTCGTGTTCGCTTGCGCCTGGAGCGCCGACGGCAAACGGTTATTCATCGGCACTACGCTCAAGGCCGACTCAGGGCCGGCTCTGGGTGGCCGACACCTCCACCTGGACGGTGCGCCCGTTCGGGCCGGACCTGCACGCCGCCGTCAACACCCTGAAGGTTCACGGCCAGACTCTGGCAGCCGGCCTGGCCACCGGCGCGACCGACCTGATCGACGCGTCGTCCGGAGCGATCGAGCGGCGGATGCAGTCCCTGGGCTCCGTTCGGGACCTTGCCTTCAGTCCCGACGGGCGGCAACTGGCCGCCGTCGGCGTCAGCCGGGTGCTGGACATCTGGCAGACCGCAGACGGCCTGCCCGCTCCGGGCAGCGGGCACCGCTTCACCGGCGCCGGCATCAGCGTGCAGTGGTTCCCGGACGGCTCATCGATCGCCTACGGCGGCGACGACGGCCGGGTGCAGCTGTACGACGTGCAGCGTCAGGCGGTGGGAGGCGTGTCCCTGCCGGCCTTCCAGGACGGCTCTTTCGGATGCGTCATCATCGGACCGATCGGGACGACGCTCAACCTGTTCTCCGGCGCCCGGATCGTGCACTCCGCGAAGGAGGGAGCCAGCTACTCGCTCGAGCCCGCGCGGTGGGAGCAACATGCCTGCTCCGTCGTGGGCCGCGACCTCACCCGGGCTGAGTGGGCCCTGTACCTGCCGCAGCGGCCCTACAAATCTACCTGCGGCTTCGGAACGCCGACCAGATGAGCGCACGTAATAGGTCCAACGTCGCAGCCGCAGACGAAGAGCGCGGCAGCAACGAAACACCAACGGCCTGCTCCGCCAATGACCCCAGCCTGGCCAGACCGGAACCGTCCGCCAGTCTGAGATAGCCGCTGGATGCGCGCGACGGGCCGTCGTCTTGTCCGACGTGGAGTCGTGGCTCAGCAGCCGGGCGATCAATAGTGGTAACGCGCCTGGACGATCACCAGGCCGTCGTCGTTGACGGTGTAGACGAGGCGATGTTCCTGATCGATGCGTCGGGACCAGAAGCCCGCCAGGTCGCCGGAGAGACGCTCGGGCTTGCCGGTGCCGACGCCAGGATCGCGGGCGGCTTCGGTGATGAGCCGGTTGATCCGGGTGAGGGTCTTGCGGTCGCCGGCCCAGCTGCAGTAGTCCTCCCAGCCGTGCTGAGTGAAGACGATCTTCACTCAGCGAGCTCGTGGCGCTCGGTGTCGCCGGCGCGCAGCTGGGCGATGCTTCCCCGCAGCCGCTCGGCGTTGCGGGGCGACTGAAGGAGGTAGACGGTCTCCTTCAGCGACCGGTATTCGTCCGCCGAGACCAGGAAGGCGGTGCCCTTCTTGGAGACGATCTCGACTGCGACTTGGTCGTCGTTGACCTCCTCGATCAACGGGAACAGTCGCTGCCGGGCCTCGCTCGCCGTGATCGACATCTGAGCCTCCTCCTGTACGACTTATCGTACCAGTCTCTGGCCCAAGTACGGGCGAGTCAATTCCGGACGTCCGACCGAGCCGATGGTGCCGAGGGTCATCACGCCACGCTCTGTCACTGGTCTGATTCCAGGGACGGTGAGGGACGAAGTGAGCACCGCCCGCCGGAGGCGGTGCCTCGCATCGTGAATCGTATGCACCTTCGCTGGTAGGAGGTGGATACCCGCGCGTCGAAGGGCGGCGGCAGGCCGTCGTGGGACGGTTTCGCTCCACGACACGCCCCATGGACGGCCATTCCGGCCACCGGTAGCGGTCACTGAGAGCCATTAGCGCAGGTCGCGCATGGTGCCCCCGGCAGGATTCGAACCTGCGCACCCGCCTCCGGAGGGCGGTGCTCTATCCCCTGAGCTACGGGGGCTCGGCGACGCGGAAAGGTTACCAGGGGGCCACGGCGGGCAGCGGCCGGTACGGTGGCGGGCGTGCCGGAGCGACCGCCGCGGGTGCTGGTCGTCGACGACGAGGCCGTCATCCGCCAGCTGATCGCGATCAACCTCGAGCTCGAGGGGTTCGAGGTGCACGAGGCGGTCGACGGGCTGGACGCGCTGGAGAAGGCGCGGGAGTTGGACCCCGACGTGATCACGCTCGACGTGATGATGCCGGGGCTGGACGGGATCACGACCGCCCGCCGGTTGCGGGCCGACCCGTTGACCAGCCGGGTCCGGATCGTGCTGATCAGCGCGCGGACCCGACCGGCGGACCTGGAGCGGGGCAGCGACGCCGGCGCGGACGAGTACGTCACCAAGCCGTTCGATCCGGACGACCTGGTGGCCGCGGTGCGCCGGCTGGTCAGCTGAGCGGCTGGGCGCCGCGTTCGCGCAGCATCTGCTCCATCGTGACGACCTCGTTCTGCTGCGCGCTGACGATCGCGCTGGCCATGGTCCGCACGTACGGCGTCGACGCGTGCGCCGCGCCGTACTGGGCCATCTCCAGGCCGCCCTTGTGGTGGCGGATCATCAGCTGGAGGAAGTAGACGTCCATCGCCTTGCCGCGCAGGCCGCGGAGCTTGGCCAGCTCGGCCGGGGTGGCCATCCCGGGCATCATCTGCCCGGCCGGGACCGAATGCCCCATCCAGGCCATCTGCGGGATGGCGGACTGACCGGTCTGGCCCCAGGCGTCCAGCCAGCCGTGCATCTGGCCGATCTGGGCGAGCTGCCCGGTCTCGATGTCGTACGCGAGCAGGCGCACCGCGGGGTCGGTGCTGTTGTCCCGGACCACCTGCGCCATCTGCACGGCCTGGTCGTGGTGGGTGGCCATGTCCCGGGCGAAGCCGGCGTCGACCGAGTCCACCGCCGGCGGGCGGTCCGTGCCGACGCCGGTGAGCACGGTCAGCGCCGCGCCGGCGCCGAGCAGCGCGATCGCGCAGACCACGCCGAGCACGGCGAGCAGCCAACCTGGCCGCTGGTACCCGTACGAGACCTCGGCGGTGCCTTGGTCCTGCTCGACGGTCGCCATGGCGACAGTGTCCCCCTCCTCGGGTGCGGGCGGCCGGGCCCTTGGTCCCGGATCAGCCCGCGGTCGAGCTGGCTGACGGCGCGGCCGATCCGGCCGGATCCGGCGGCGACGGGCTGGCCTTGAACTGCGGGTTGGTGCAGCTCGCGCCGAACTCCGGCGTCACCGCCGAGTTGAGCCGCAGGTCGTCGACGAACCGGTCCACCCGCGGGTCGCTCGCGCTGTCCACGAACAGCTGGTGTCCCCAGGACTGCAGCGACACGTTGTTCTTCAGCCCCGGGTACGGGCTCAGGGCCATGTAGCCGACCCCCGAGACCTTCTTCGTCAGCGCGTCGAGCTGGTCGCTGGCCAGCCCCGGCTTGTAGGTGATCCAGACCGCGCCGTGCTCCAGCATGTGCACCGCGTTCTCCTTGCGGAGCTCGGTCGGGTAGACCGTGCCGTTGCAGTCGGCCCAGGTCGGGTCGTGGTCGCCGCCGAACGGCGGGCTGTCGGCGTAGTTGACGACGCCCTGCACGTGGTTGCGGCTCGGGAAGTCCTTGAGCACGATGCCCGGGATCGCCCTGGCGTCGTTCGTCTTGGCCTCGGGGGTGTTCTGGTTGGACTTGTTGACCCGGAACACCGCGTACCCGATCACGAGGCCGGCGAAGACCACGACGACCAGCGTGAGCGCGATGAGGCCCCACGGCTTGGGCCGGCCGACCATGACCGGCGGCGGAGGCCGGCGCCCGGACCGCCCGCCACCACCCGCCGGCGCCGGCGGAGTGCTCTTGCGGGGCGTGGTCTTCTTCTTGGGCGGCATCCCGGCGCTCTCGCTTGAAGGGTCAACGACGGCCATATGCTACGGGCGCCGGCTTAAAGCGCTGTGAGGTCGTCCCGCAGCCCTCAGTAGCATTGTCCGGGTGACCCCTGAGGAGCTCGCCGCCGCCGTGCTGGCCGCCGTCCGTGCCGCGGTGGACGCCGGTGACCTGGCCGTGTCCGTCCCGGACAGCGCGGTCGTGGAGCGCCCGAAGTCCCGCGAACACGGCGACTACGCCACCAACGTGGCGCTGCGGCTGGCCAAGGCCGCCGGCCGGCCGCCGCGCGAAGTCGCCGAGCTGGTCGCCGCCCGGCTGCGGGAGCAGCCCGGGGTGGCGGCCGTCGACGTCGCCGGCCCCGGCTTCCTCAACGTCACGCTGGCCAAGGACGCGCTGGGCGGCCTGGTCCGCACGGTCCTGGCCGGCGGGCCGGCCTTCGGGCGCAGCGAGGTCAACGCCGGCCGCCAGCTCAACCTGGAGTACGTCTCGGCCAACCCGACCGGCCCGCTGCACCTCGCGCACGCCCGGTGGGCCGCGACCGGCGACTCGCTGGCCCGGCTGCTGTCGGCGACCGGCGCCCGGGTGACCCGGGAGTACTACTTCAACGACGCCGGCTCGCAGATCGACCGGTTCACGGCCTCGCTGGTCGCGGCGGCGACCGGCCGGCCGACCCCGGAGAACGGGTACGAGGGCGACTACATCGACCAGATCGCCGCCGCCGTGGTCGCCGCCCATCCCGGCGTGCCGGAGGAGCCCGAGGAGAAGCGGGCGGAGATCCTCCGCACCGAGGGCGTAGAGCTGATGCTCGCCTCGATCAAGCGCTCGCTGGCCGACTTCGGCGCCGAGTTCGACGTCTGGTTCTCCGAGGCCACGCTGCACGCCAACGGCGAGATCGACGAGGCGGTGACCCGGCTGCGGGAGCAGGGCCACGTCTACGACGCCGACGGCGCGGTCTGGCTACGCACCACCGACTTCGGCGACGACAAGGACCGGGTGCTGGTCCGCTCGGACGGGCGGCCGACCTACTTCGACGCCGACTGCGCGTACTACCTGGACAAGCGGCGGCGCGGCGCGGACCGGCTCGTCTACCTGCTCGGCGCCGACCACCACGGGTACGTGGGGCGGCTGCGGGCGATCGCGGCCTGCTTCGGCGACGACCCGGACGAGACGGTCGAGGTGATCATCGGCCAGCTGGTGTCGCTGCACGGCGGCCGGATGAGCAAGCGGGCCGGCAACCTGGTCACGTTGGACGAGGCGATCGCGCTGCTCGGCACCGACGCGCTGCGGTACGCGCTGGTCCGCTGGTCGATGGACTCGCCGATCGACATCGACGTCGAGCTGTGGGCCGCCCGGACCAACGACAACCCGGTCTTCTACGTGCAGTACGCGCACGCCCGGCTGGCCTCGCTCGGCCGCAACGCGGGTGAGCTCGGCGTCAGCCTGCCGCCGCCGGCGGAGATCGACTACGGGCTGCTCTCGCACGAGCGGGAAGGCGACCTGCTCCGGGCGCTGGGCGAGTTCCCGCGGGTGGTGGCGGCCGCGGCCGAGCTGCGGGCGCCGCACCGGGTCGCCCGCTACCTGGAGGAGCTGGCCGGCACGTACCACCGGTTCTACGACGTCTGCCGGGTGCTGCCCAGCGAGCACGAGGACTCGCCCGGGCCCGATCTCGTGCACGCCCGGCTGGCGCTGTGCGAGGCGACCCGGATCGTGCTGGAGAACGGTCTCGGCCTGATCGGCGTCTCCGCGCCCGACCGGATGTGACGTGAGGACGCACGAGGCCGGCGCCCTGCACGCCGACGTCACCGAGCCGCCGTCGGCGCTGCTGATCCCGCCGGCCGATCCGGGGATGCTGGCCGCCTCGGTCTGGCCGGCGACCGCGACCCGGGACGAGTCCGGCGCGCTCGTGCTCGGCGGCGTCGACGTCCGCGACCTGGCGGCCGAGTTCGGCACGCCGGCGTACGTGCTGGACGAGGCGGACTTCCGGTCCCGTTGCCGTGATTTCGTGCAGGCGTTCGCCGGCGCGGACGTGCACTACGCGGCCAAGGCGTTCTGCAGCCTGGCCTCGCTGCGCTGGGTGGTCGAGGAGGGCCTCGGCCTCGACGTCTGCTCCGGCGGCGAGCTGGCCGCGGCGCTGCGGGCCGGAGTGCCGCCGGACCGGATCGCCTTCCACGGCAACAACAAGTCCGTCGCCGAGCTGGAGCAGGCGCTCGACGTGGGCGTCGGCCGGGTCGTGGTCGACTCGTTCGCCGAGATCGCCCGGCTGGCCTGGCTCGCCGAGGAGCGCGGTCGGCTCCAGCCGGTGCTCGTCCGGGCCACCGTGGGGGTGGAGGCGCACACCCACGAGTTCATCGCCACCGCGCACGAGGACCAGAAGTTCGGCTTCTCGGTCGCCGGCGGGGACGCGTTCGATGCGTGCCAGCGGGTGCTCGACCACCCGTCGCTGGAGCTGGTCGGCGTGCACTCGCACATCGGCTCGCAGATCTACGACACGTCCGGGTTCGAGGTCTCGGCCCACCGCGCGGTGGTGCTGCTGGCCCGGCTGCGGGACGAGCTCGACGCCGCGCCGGCCGTACCTGGACCTCGGCGGCGGCTTCGGCATCGCCTACACGGCCGCGGACACGCCGATGGACGTGCCGGCGCTGGCCGCGTCGATGCGCGCGATCGTGGCCAGGGAGTGCGCGGCGGCCGGGCTGGCCGAGCCACGGCTGGCCGTGGAGCCGGGGCGGGCGATCGCCGGCCCGGCGGCGATCACGCTCTACGAGGTCGGCACGGTCAAGGACACCCCGCACCGCCGGTACGTCTCGGTGGACGGCGGGATGAGCGACAACATCCGCACCGCCCTGTACGACGCGCAGTACACGTGCGTGCTCGCGTCCCGGGTCAGCGGGGTGCCGCCGGTGCTGTGCCGGGTGGTCGGCAAGCACTGCGAGAGCGGCGACATCGTGGTGCGGGACACCTGGCTGCCCGCCGACCTGGTGCCCGGGGACCTGGTCGCGGTGGCCGCGACGGGCGCGTACTGCCGGTCGCTGGCCAGCAACTACAACCACCAGCCGCGGCCGCCGGTGGTCGCCGTCGCCGGCGGGGCGGCCAGGGTCGTGGTGCGCCGGGAGACCGTCGAGGACCTGCTCCGGCTGGACGTGCCCTGATGGCCGGCAAGGCGAAGACCAGCACCTGGCTGCTCGCCGCGCTCGCGGTCCTGGTCATCCTGCTCGCCGCGACCGGCGAGGGCGGCGGCTCGATCGTGGCGACGCTGGTGGCCGGCCTCGTCGTGGTCTGGCTGGTGTTCGGCGTGATCTTCCGGCGGCGTCGGTGAGGATCGCGCTGCTCGGCTGCGGCACCGTCGGGGCGGAGGTGGTCCGCCTGCTGGACGAGCAGGCCGGCGACCTCGCGTCCCGGGTCGGCGAGCCGCTGGAGCTGGTCGGGATCGCGGTCCGCCGGCCGGCCCGGCACCCGTCCGTCCCGGCCGGGCTGCTCACCACCGATGCGCAGGCGCTCGTCGAGCGGACGGATGTGGACGTCGTCGTCGAGGTGATCGGCGGCATCGAGCCGGCCCGCACGCTGCTGCTGTCGGCCATGAAGACCGGCAAGTCGGTGGTCACCGCCAACAAGTCGCTGCTGGCCGAGGACGGCGCGACGCTGCACGCGGCGGCCCGGCAGGCCGGCGTCGACCTCTACTACGAGGCCTCGGTGGCCGGCGCGATCCCGCTGCTGCGGCCGCTGCGCGAGTCGCTGGCCGGCGACCGGATCACCCGGGTGCTCGGCATCGTCAACGGCACCACGAACTTCGTGCTGTCCCGGATGGACGCGACCGGCACCGGCTTCGCGGAGGCGCTGGCCGAGGCGACCGCACTCGGGTACGCGGAGGCCGACCCGACCGCGGACGTCGACGGCTTCGACGCCGCGGCCAAGGCGGCGATCCTGGCCGGGCTCGCGTTCCACACCCGGGTCACCGCCGCGGACGTGTACCGCGAGGGCATCGCCGGGGTGACCGTGGCCGACGTGGCCTCGGCCAAGGCGATGGGCTGCACGGTCAAGCTGCTGGCGATCTGCGACCGGGACCCGGACGGCGGCTCCATCGGCGTCCGCGTGCACCCCGCGATGATCCCGCGTACGCATCCGCTGGCCGGCGTCGGCGACGCGTTCAACGCCGTGTACGTCGAGGCCGAGGCGGCCGGGCAGATCATGTTCTACGGGCGGGGCGCCGGCGGCGCGCCGACCGCGTCCGCGGTGCTCGGCGACGTGGTCGCGGTCGCCCGCAACCGGCTGGCCGGCGGGCGCGGTGCCGGCGAGTCGGCGTACGCGGACCTGCGGGTGCGGCCAGTGGGCGAGAGCCCGACCCGCTACCACATCTCGCTCGACGTGCTCGACCGGCCGGGGGTGCTGGCCGCGGTCGCGCAGGCGTTCGCGGCGCACGAGGTGAGCATCTCGACCGTGCGCCAGGCCGGCCGCGGCGACGACGCGACGCTGGTGCTGGTCACCCACACCGCGCCGGACGCGGCCCTCGCCGCCACCGTCGAGGACCTGCGTTCGCTGTCCGCGGTCCGCGAGGTGACCTCCGTGATGCGCGTCGAGCAGGGGGAGTCCGCGGCTACTCTTTCCGGGTGACGATCGACGTGGGCCGGGCCGCCGGCTGGCCCGGCGTGATCGAGGCGTACCGGGACCGGCTGCCGGTGCCGGCCGGGGCCCGGGTGGTGACGCTGCTCGAAGGCGGCACGCCCCTGCTGCCGGCGCCGACGCTGTCCGCGCGGACCGGCTGCGACGTCTGGCTCAAGGTCGAGGGGCTCAACCCGACCGGGTCGTTCAAGGACCGCGGGATGACCGTCGCGATCACCCAGGCGGTCGCGGCCGGATCCCAGGCCGTCATCTGCGCGAGCACGGGCAACACCTCGGCGTCCGCCGCGGCGTACGCGGTCCGCGGCGGGCTGACCTGCGCCGTGCTCGTGCCCGCGGGCAAGATCGCGCTGGGCAAGCTGGCCCAGGCGCTGGTGCACGGGGCGAGGCTGCTGCAGGTCGACGGCGGGTTCGACGACTGCCTCACGGTCGCCCGCGAGCTGTCCGAGCGCTACCCGGTCACGCTGGTCAACTCGGTCAACCCGGACCGGATCGAGGGCCAGAAGACGGCCGCGTTCGAGATCTGCGACATCCTCGGCCGAGCCCCGGACGTGCACTGCCTGCCGGTCGGCAACGCCGGCAACATCACGGCGTACTGGAAGGGCTACACCGAGTACGACCGGGGCCGGCCGCGGATGCTCGGTTTCCAGGCCGCCGGCGCCGCGCCGATCGTGACCGGGCAGCCGGTGCCGCGGCCGACGACGATCGCGACCGCGATCCGGATCGGCAACCCGGCGTCCTGGGCGGCGGCGGTGGCGGCCCGGGACGCCTCGGGCGGGCGGATCGCGGCGGTGACCGACCGGGAGATCCTCGCCGCGTACCGGCTGCTGGCCCGCTCGGAGGGCGTGTTCGTGGAGCCGGCCTCGGCCGCCGGCGTGGCCGGGCTGCTCGGCGCCGGCCTGCCACCCGGGCAGACCGTCGTCTGCACGGTCACCGGCAACGGGCTCAAGGACCCCGACTGGGCGATCTCCGGCGCGCCGGCCCCGGTCACCATCCCGGTCGACGCGGCCGCCGCCGCGGCCGCCCTCGGCCTGGCCTGACCGGTAGCCTGCCGGCCGTGGGGAGAGGCGTGGCGCGGGCGTCGCGGGTGGCGTTCCGGGCCGCCCCGGTGCGGGTCCGCGTCCCGGCGACCAGCGCGAACCTCGGCCCCGGCTTCGACGCGCTCGGCCTGGCCCTCGGCCTGTACGACGACGTGGTCGTCCGGGTCGCCGACGAGGGCCTGTTCGTCGACGTGGCCGGCGAAGGGGCGGACAGCGTCCCGCGCACCCGCCGGCACCTGGTCGTCCGCGCCCTGTACGCCGGCTTCGACGCGCTCGGCGGCCAGCCCCGCGGGATCGAGGTCGTCTGCGCGAACCGGATCCCGCACGGCCGCGGCCTCGGCTCGTCCGCCGCCGCGATCGTGGCCGGGCTCACCGCGGCCCGCGCGCTCGTGCTCGGCGGTGCCGACACGCTCGACGACGGCGCGCTGCTCGCGCTGGCGGCCGAGCTGGAGGGCCACCCGGACAACGTGGCCGCCTGCCTGCTCGGCGGGCTGACCCTGGCCTGGACCCCGGCCGACGGGCCGGCCCGGGCGGTCCGGCTGCCGGTCAGCCCGGCGCTGCGGCCGGTGGTGTTCGTGCCCGCGACCGGCGCCTCGACGGCCAGGGCCCGCAAGCTGCTGCCGGAGACCGTGCCGCACGCCGACGCGGCCGGCAACGCGGCCCGGTCCGCGCTGCTCGTGCACGCTCTCGCGGCCGACCCCGACCTGCTGCTGGTCGCGACCGAGGACCGGCTGCACCAGCCGTACCGGGCCGCCTCGCACGCCCGCACGGCTGGGCTGGTGGAGGCGCTGCGGGCCGACGGCGTGCCGGCTGTGGTCTCCGGGGCCGGCCCGTCGGTGCTGGCCTTCGCCGGTCCCGCCGACGACCTCGGCTCGTACGCGCCGCGCGGGTGGTCGGTGGAGGTGCTGTCGGTCGACCCGGCCGGCGCCGAGCTGCTCGCGCTGGCCGGCTGAGGGACCGCGGAACACGCTGGTGGGCGTTGTTGTTGCCCGTCTGGCAGCACAGCGTCTAGGCTTCTCATCACCAGCCGCCCGAGGGTGCGCTCTCGGTGGGGTCTCTGTTTCGTGGCACCGCACATTGGTGAACTCCCGTACGAGACCTCGCTGTCCCGTCTCTCACGGAGCTCAGCTATTCGCTCCGCGGCGCTCCAGCGAGGCTGCCACACCGTCCGCCACGAGGCGGACCGTTTACACCGGCCGGACCGGCCGGTAGCTCGACCCCGGCCGCGGGTTGATCCCGGCCGACGAAGGGACACACACCGTGAGCGACACCACGGACTACCTGACCGAGGGCGCCGGGCGGACCGCAGAGTCCGGCCACGACGCCGCCCGCGCCGAGACCCGCCCGCGCCGGCGTGCCGCCGGGCTGTCCGGCATGCTGCTACCGGAGCTGCAGGGCCTCGCCACCTCGCTCGGCATCACCGGCACCGGCCGGATGCGCAAGGGTGAGCTGGTAGCGGCCATCCAGGCCCGGCAGAGCGGCAACGGCGCTGGTCAGGGCTCCACGCCGGGGCAGGACCAGCTCCCCCTCGGCACCGGGGGCAGCACCCCGGCACCGGCCGAGGCGCCGGCCACCCGGACCCGGCAGCGCCGGGGCGCGAGCCGGCCCGCCGGCAGCCCTGTCAGCACCGACCCGCCGGCCGACCCGGCCACGCCGGCCGGTTCCGACCCGGCGACCGGGGCGGGTGCGCCGGACGGGGCGGACGGTCGCGGCCCGAGCGCGGCACTGGCCGCGATCAGCGCGACCGCCGGTACGGCGGCGCCGGTCGGCGACCCTCCGGCCGGGACCGCGCACGGCGCGAGCGACACCGCCGCGCCGACGACCGACCGGCCGAGCCGGCGGGAGCGCGGACCGGGTGACGGTCAGGGACGCGCCGACCGTACGGACGAGCGCACCGACCGTGACGAGCGCGGGGGCCGGGACCGGTCCGAGCGCCCCGACGGCGACCGGGTGGCGGGCGACCGGGTGGCGGGCGACCGGGTGGCGGGCGACCGGGTGGGCGGTGACCGGCCCGACGGTGATCGCACCGGCGGTGACCGGTCCGAGGGTGACCGGTCCGAGGGTGACCGGTCCGAGGGTGACCGGTCCGAGGGTGACCGCGGCCAGCGCCGTGACCGGGCCGACCGCACGGATCGTGCCGACCGCACCGATCGTGCCGACCGCACCGATCGCGCCGACCGGACCGATCGCGCCGACCGGACCGATCGCGCCGACCGGACCGATCGCGCCGACCGGACCGATCGCGCCGACCGGACCGATCGCGCCGACCGGACCGATCGCGCCGACCGCACGGATCGCGCCGACCGGGGCGACCGGGGTGACCGCGGTGAGCAGGGCGACAACCGCGGTGAGCGGCGGGACCGCTCCGACCAGCGCGGCGCCGCCGACAACCGCGGCGACCGGGCCGACCGCGACAACCGCGGCGACCGGGGCGAGCAGGGCGACAACCGCGGCGGTGCCGGCGACCGCCGGGACCGCTCCGACCAGCGCGCCGCCAGCGCCGGCGACAACCGCAACGACAACCGCGGCGACCGCAACGACGAACGACCGCAACGACCGCAACGACCGCAACGACCGCAACGACCGCAACGACCGCGGCAATCGGGACGACGACGAGGACTTCGACGGCCGCAGCAGCCGGCGGCGCGGCCGGTTCCGCGACCGCAACCGGCGCAACCGCTCCGGCGGCCCCGACCGCTTCGCCGACCAGGCCGAGCCGGTCATCGCCGAGGACGACGTGCTGCTGCCGGTGGCCGGCATCCTCGACATCCTCGACAACTACGCGTTCGTGCGTACCTCCGGCTACCTGACCGGCCCCAACGACGTGTACGTCTCGCTGGCTCAGGTGCGCCGGTACGGACTGCGCCGCGGTGACGCGATCACCGGTGCGGTCCGCCAGCCGCGCGAGGGCGAGCGGCGGGACAAGTACAACGCGCTGGTCCGGCTGGACACGGTCAACGGGTTGGACCCGGAGCAGGCCAAGAGCCGGCCGGAGTTCATGAAGCTGACCCCGCTCTACCCGCAGGACCGGCTGCGGCTGGAGACCGAGCCGCACCTGCTCACCTCGCGGGTGATCGACCTGGTCATGCCGATCGGCAAGGGCCAGCGGGCGCTGATCGTCAGCCCGCCGAAGGCCGGCAAGACCATGATCATGCAGGCCATCGCGAACGCGGTGACCACCAACAACCCGGAGTGCCACCTCATGGTCGTCCTCGTGGACGAGCGGCCGGAGGAGGTCACCGACATGCAGCGCGCGGTGAAGGGCGAGGTGATCGCGAGCACGTTCGACCGGCCGCCGACGGACCACACCACGGTCGCGGAGCTGTCGATCGAGCGGGCGAAGCGGCTGGTCGAGCTCGGCCACGACGTGGTCGTGCTGCTGGACAACATCACCCGGCTCGGCCGCGCGTACAACCTGGCCGCGCCGGCGTCGGGCCGGATCCTGTCCGGTGGCGTCGACTCGACCGCGCTCTACCCGCCGAAGCGGTTCCTCGGCGCGGCCCGCAACATCGAGCACGGCGGCTCGCTGACGATCCTGGCCACCGCGCTGATCGAGACCGGGTCGACGATGGACACGGTGATCTTCGAGGAGTTCAAGGGCACCGGCAACGCCGAGCTCATCCTCTCCCGCAAGATCGCGAACAAGCGGGTCTTCCCCGCGGTGGACGTGATCGCGTCCGGCACCCGCAAGGAGGAGATCCTGCTGGCGCCGGAGGAGCTGGCGATCGTGCACAAGCTGCGCCGGGTGCTCAACGCGCTCGACCCGGAGCAGGCGATCGACCTGTTGCTGGACCGGTTGAAGCAGAGCCGGACCAACGTCGAGTTCCTCATGCAGATCGCCAAGTCCACCCCCGGCCAGGACTAGTGCAGAAGGTCCTGCGCGGCCCGCGGGTCACGCTGCGCCCGCTCGACGAGCGCGACGCCGACGACCAGATGCGGGCCGTGCAGGACCCGCAGATGCGCCGGCTCACCGGCACGCACCGGACGTTCACCCGGGCCGACATCGAGGCCTGGCTGGCGAGCCGGCGCGACGCCGAGGGCCGGTACGACTGGGCCGTCACCGAGACCGACGGCGGCGGTTGGCTCGGTGACTGCTCCCTCAACGACATCGACGCCGACAACGGCTCGGGCGGCTTCCGGATCGCGCTGGAGCGCCGCCCGGGGGAGGGGCTCGGCACCGAGGCCACCGGCCTGGTGCTGGACTTCGCCTTCGGCGAGCTCGGCCTCTACCGGGTCGAGCTGGAGGTCTTCGACTTCAACCGCAGGGCGCAGAGGTCGTACGAGAAGAACGGCTTCGCCGTCGAAGGCGTCCGGCGCGGCGGCCTGCTCTGGGACGGCCGCCGGCACGACGTGGTCTGCATGGCGGCGCTCAACCCGGCGCTCGACCCGGCGGGGAATGCCCAGGTCGCCGGTACTGTTTGAACCTTCGGTGCGCCGCTCTGGCACACTGGTCACGACCTCGGCTCCGGTTCACGCACCCGTGGGGGGCAAGCCCCCACGTACCCCCCGACGCGGGAGGTGCGACCCGGCGGCCAACGACGAGAGGACCCGTTCGTGAAGCCCGGAATCCACCCTGACTACGTCGAGACGACGGTGACCTGCTCCTGCGGGAACACGTTCCAGACCCGCAGCACGGCACCCAACGGCGTGATCCACGCCGACGTGTGCTCGCAGTGCCACCCGTTCTACACCGGCAAGCAGAAGATCCTCGACACCGGCGGCCGCGTCGCCCGGTTCGAGCAGCGGTACGGCAAGCGCCAGCGCGCCGGCAACTAGCTCTTCCCACGGCGCCCACCCCCGCGCGGGGTGGGCGTCGTTCGTTGTTCAGGAGACCACGATGACCACTCCGGAGAGCCTGCCGGCCTTGCTCGCCGAGCACGCCGAGCTCGAGCGCAAGCTCGCCGACCCGGCCGTGCACGCCGACCAGGCGCTGGCCCGCCGGTACGGCCGGCGGTACGCGGAGCTGTCCCAGGTCGCCGAGGCCGCGCACCAGCTCGAGGCCACCCAGGGCGACCTGGCCACCGCGCGCGAGCTGGCCGGCGAGGACCCGTCGTTCGCCGCCGAGGCGACCGACCTCGCCGCCCGGGAGGGCGCGCTGCAGGACAGGCTGCGCGAGCTGCTGCTGCCGCGCGACCCGCACGACGGCAAGGACGTGATCCTGGAGGTCAAGGCCGGCGAGGGCGGCGAGGAGTCGGCGTTGTTCGCCGGCGACCTGCTGCGGATGTACCTGCGCTACGCCGATCGGCAGGGCTGGAAGACCGAGATCCTCGCCGCCGACCAGTCCGACCTCGGCGGCTACAAGGACGTGACGGTCGCGGTCCGCGGCCGGGCGGACTCCGGGGTCTGGCGCAAGCTGAAGTACGAGGGCGGCGTGCACCGGGTCCAGCGGGTGCCGGCGACCGAGTCGCAGGGCCGCATCCACACCAGCGCGGCCGGCGTGCTGGTGCTGCCCGAGGCCGAGGACGTCGAGGTCCAGATCGACCCGGCCGACCTGCGCATCGACGTCTACCGGTCGTCCGGGCCGGGCGGCCAGAGCGTGAACACCACCGACTCCGCGGTCCGGATCACCCACGTCCCGACCGGCACGGTCGTGTCGATGCAGAACGAGAAGAGCCAGCTGCAGAACCGCGAGGCCGGCCTGCGGGTGCTGCGTTCCCGGCTGCTCGCGTTGGCCCAGGAGGAGGCGGACAAGGAGGCCTCCGACGCCCGCCGCTCCCAGGTCCGTACGGTCGACCGCAGCGAGCGGGTGCGCACGTACAACTTCCCGGAGAACCGCATCTCCGACCACCGGGTCGGCTATAAGGCCTACAACCTCGACCAGGTGCTCGACGGCGGTCTCGACGACGTCATCGCGGCGCTGGAGAAGGCCGACACGGAAGCGCTGCTGGCCGGTGCTGCCGGAGATTGAGCGGGCCGCGGCGGTGCTGGCGGCCGCCGGGGTGGCCAGCCCGCGGCACGACGCCGAGGAGCTGGCCGCGCACCTGCTCGGGCTGTCCCGGTCCCGGCTGGTGCTGCTGGACCGGCTGCCGGCCGGCGCGGCCGACCGCTATCAGGACCTGGTCGGGCAGCGGGCGGCCAGGGTGCCGCTGCAGCACCTGACCGGGGTGGCCGGGTTCCGTCGGCTGGACCTCGCGGTCGGGCCGGGGGTCTTCGTGCCCCGGCCGGAGACCGAGGTGCTGGTCGACTGGGCGCTGGCCCGGCTGCGGCCCGGCGACCTGGTCGTCGACCTGTGCGCCGGGTCGGGCGCGATCGCGCTGGCCGTCGCGGACGAGGCGTCCGGCGTGACCGTGCACGCGGTCGAGCGGGAGGAGCACGCGCTGGCCTGGGCGGCCCGCAACGTGGAGAAGACCGGGCTGCCGGTGCTGCTGCACCGCGGGGACGTCGCCGACCCGGCCGTGCTGGCGGCCCTGGACGGGACCGTCGACCTGGTCACCGCGAACCCGCCGTACATCCCGGTGGGCGGGCAGGTGGAGCGCGAGGTGGCCGAGCACGACCCGCCGGCCGCGCTCTGGGGCGGCGAGGACGGGCTGGTCACCGTACGCGCGGTCGAGCGGGCGGCGGCCCGGCTGCTGCGCCCGGGCGGGCTGGTGGCGGTCGAGCACGCCGACCTGCAGGGCGAGTCGGTGCCGGCTGTGTTCCGGCGCTGGGCGGACGTGCGCGACCATCCCGACCTGACCGGCCGCCCCCGTTTCACCACCGCCCGGCGGCGCTGACTCAGGCCACCGCCCGGCTGCCGGCGCTGCGCAGCCGCGGGCAGGGCGGCACGCCGAGCTCCGCGGCGAGCAGCGCCCTGGCCTGCTCGTAGCGCCGGCGGGCCGCCTCGGGCCGCCCGGCCGCGGCGAGCAGCTCGACCAGCCGCGCCTGCACCATCTCCTCGTACGGGTCGCAGGACGCGTACGTCTCCAGGGGGCCGACGCCGAGCTCCGGCCGGCCGGTCGCTTCGGCCACGTCGGCCAGCTCCAGGCAGCGCCGCAGCACCAGCCGCTCGGCCCCGAGCACCAGCGGGTCGGCCCGGCCGAGCCGGACCACGTCGGCCAGCACCGGCCCGCGGTAGCGGCCGAGCGCCGCCGCCAGCCGCAGGCTCCGGTCGGCCGCCGGCTCCTCGGCCGCGCCGGGCTCGGTGAGCCGGTCGAGGTCGAGGTCGAAGCCGTGGGCCAGCCGGTAGCCGCAGCCCTCCCGGCGCACCTCGGCCGCCAGCCCGGCCTCATCCAGCCAGCTTCGCAGCCGGGTCACGGCCACGTGCACCGACGCCGGTCGGGTGTGCCCGGCCCGGTCGTCCCAGACCAGCCCGATCAGCCGGTCCACCGACAACGGCTCGCGGCCGGCGAGCAACAGCACGCCGAGCAGTCCCCGCACCACTTCCGCCCGAGGTACCTCGTGCGGACGGTCACCGACCTCCACGGACAGCGACCCGAGCACCCCGGCCCGTACGGATCCGGTCATGTCTCTCCCCAGCCGAGAAAATCCGTCGACAGTGGGACGCTCCGGAAGCCGGATAAGTTGGTGCCAGGGCGAGAAGTGCCCCTTAGGGCAACCGTTTCGAGACCTCGTCGTATCCTCGGACCTTCGGAGCACAGCGAGAGCCGGGTAATGACTACAGACAGCATCCGCGTGGTCGCGGAGTCGCCAGCACGCACGGCCGCGGCCGCGGCCGCGGTGGCCGGGCAGCTCCGGGCCGGAGACGTGGTCCTGCTGCACGGCGAGCTGGCCGCCGGCAAGACCACGTTCGTCGCGGCCGCGACCGCCGCGCTCGGCTCGCCGGACCAGGTGACCAGCCCGACGTTCATGCTGGCCCAGTTCTACGGCGGCGGCCGGGTGCCGGTGCTGCACATCGACACCTACCGGCTGGCCGGGGTGGCCGAGTTCCGCGACCTCGGGCTGGACGAGCAGCTGGCCGAGTCGGTGACCCTGGTCGAGTGGGGCGGGCTGGTCGAGGGCGAGCTGCCCGAGCACCTCGCCGTGACGCTCACCGCCGACCCCGGCGCCGAGCAGCGCCGGACGATCACGATCACCGGGCGCGGCGCCCGCTGGTCGGGGGTGCCCGAGGCGCTCGAGACCGAGCTGCTGGCCGGGGCCGCCTGATGCTCACGCTGGCCCTGGAGACCTCCACCGCCACCTTCGCCGCCGCGCTCGCCAGCGCCGGCGAGGTGCTGGCCAGTCGCGACCTGCCCGGCCGGCCACCGGCCCGGCGTGACCTGCCCGCGTTGGTCAGCGGCCTGCTGGCGGACGCCGGCCGGTCCTTCGCCGACGTCGGCCGGATCGCGGTCGACGTGGGCCCCGGCAACCTGACCGCGGTCCGCACCGGGGTCGCGTACGGCAACGGGCTCGCGTTCGCACTCCGTGCCGGTGTCGCCACGGCGAACTCGCTGGAGCTGATGGCCGCGCAGGCCGGCCCGGACGTGCCGGTGCTGGCCCTGCGCAACGCCGGCGCCGGCCGGGCGTACGCGGGTTGGTTCGCCGGCGGCGGGGCGCGTTACCGGCACGGGCCGCTGGCCGAGGTGGTCAGGCTGGTGACCGGTCCCGAGGTGGTCGTCGCCGGTGACTTCCGGGCCGAGGTCGCCGACCTGCTGCCCGGCGTGCTGGTCAAGGACTCCGGGATCGCCGGCCCGGACGTGCGGGTGCTGCACCGGGTGACCGCCGACCGGCCGACCCTCGACCCGACCCGGGAGCGGGCCGCGACGCCGCTGACCGAGCAGTCGCCGCTGTTCGGAGGCAGCGATGAGTGACGCCCAGCGCGTGATCGAGACGCTGCACGCCGGCGGGATCGTGCTGCTGCCGACCGACACCGTGTACGGGCTGGCGGTGCACCCGGTGCTCGGCACCGACGCGCTGGCCCGGCTGTTCGCGATGAAGCGGCGGCCGCTGTCGCGCAACCTGCCGGTCATGGTGGCCTCGCCGGAGCAGGCCGAGGAGCTGGGCGCGGACGTCACCGGGCCGGCCAGGCGGTTGCTCGCGGCGTTCTCGCCCGGGCCGCTCACCCTGGCCCTCGGCCTCGACCTGGCCCGGGCGCCGGGCTGGCTGGCCGGCCGGGACGAGGTCGCGATCCGGATCCCGGACGACCCGCTGCTGCTGGAGGTGCTGCGCACGGCGGGGCCGCTGCTGGTGACGAGCGCCAACCTGCACGCGCAGGAGACGCCGGAGTCGATGAGGCAGGTGCTCGACCAGCTCGACGGCCGGCCGGACCTCACCCTCGACGGCGGCGTGCGGGCGACCGTCCCGTCCACGCTGGTGAACTGCAACCTGCCGGCACCCGCGGTCGAGCGGGTCGGCGCGGTCCCGGCCGACCAGATCGCCAAGGTGCTGGCATGACCGATCTGGTCCTGGGGATCGAGACGTCCTGTGACGACACCTCGGTCGCGCTGGTCGACAGGGACGGCACGGTGCTCGCCGCGTCGACCGCGTCCCAGGTCGCGCTGCACAACCGGTACGGCGGGGTCTACCCGGAGATGGCGTCCCGGGCGCACGTGGACAAGATCCTGCCGACCGTACGGATGGTGCTCGACGACTCCGGCGTCGACCCGCGCGGCCTGCGCGCGATCGGGGTGACCCGCGGGCCCGGCCTGATCGGCTCGCTCATGGTCGGGGTGAGCACCGCGGCCGGCCTCGGCCAGGGCTGGGACGTGCCGGTGCTGGGCATCAACCACCTGCGCGGCCACCTGCGCAGCGCCGACCTCGAGGAGCGCCGGGTCGACTACCCGGCCACGATCCTGCTGGTCTCCGGCGGCCACACGTTCCTGGCCCGGATGACCGACCCGGGCACGATCACGCTGCTCGGCTCCACCGTGGACGACTCGGTGGGGGAGGCGTACGACAAGGTCGCCCGGATGCTCGGGCTCGGCTACCCCGGCGGCCCGGTGGTCGACAAGCTGGCGGCGACCGGCGAGCCGGTCTTCCCGTTCCCGCGGCCGATGCTCACCGACGGGCTGAACTTCTCGTTCTCGGGGCTCAAGTCCGCGGTCGAACGGTTCCTGGCGGCCAACCCGGACGCGGCGCCGGCCGACGTGGCCGCGAGCTTCGTCGCCGCGGTGCTCGACGTGCTGGTGGCCAAGTGCCGCCGCGCGCTGGCCGAGCAGCGGTCCGAGTGCCTGGTGATCGTCGGCGGGGTGGCGGCCAGCCCGCAGCTGCGGGCCGCGGCCGGCGAGCTGTGCACCGGGGCCGGGGTGCGGCTCAGCCTGCCGCCGCTGCGCTGGTCGACCGACAACGGCGCCATGATCGGCCTCGCGACCTGGGACTACCTGGCCAGCGGGCAGCGGCTGCCGGCGCTGGCGACGACCTCGCTGTCGATCGAGTCGTTCTGAGATGAGCCTGGTCTTCGACTGCACCGACCCGGTCGAGCGGGCCGACGGGCTGGACACCGCGGTCGACTCGATCCGCCGCGGCGAGCTGGTCGTCCTGCCGGTCGACGCCTCGTACGGGCTGGCCGCGGACGCGTTCCAGCCGGCCGCGGTGGACGCGCTGGCCGCGAGCAAGGGCCGCGGCCGGGACCTGCCGATCCCGGTCATGGTCGGCTCCTGGGCCGGCCTGGACGGGCTCACGCTCATGGTGCAGCCGTCCGTACGGTCGCTGGTCGAGGCGTTCTGGCCCGGGCCGCTGACCCTGGTGGTCGAGCACGCGCCATCACTGGCCTGGGACCTCGGCGACGACCGCGGGGCGGTGTCGATCCGGATGCCGATGCACCCGGTCGCGCTCGAGCTGCTCGCCCGCACCGGCCCGCTGGCGGTCTCGGGGGCCAACCTGACCGGCATGCGGGTGCCGCTGAGCGCCCAGGACGCGCAGCAGCAGCTCGGCTACGCGGTCGCCGTCTACCTGGACGGCGGCATGTGCATCGACCCGGCGCCGTCCACGATCGTCGACGTGACCGGGCCGGTGCCGGCCATGCTGCGGCGGGGCAAGGTGTCGCTGAGCCAGCTCCAGGAGGTCGTCCCCGAGCTCGTGGAGGCGAGCCGACCTGGGCGGCCGACGTAACCTGGGCCGATGGGCGACCCCGCACACGTCCTCTGCGTCTGCACGGCGAACGTCTGCCGCTCGCCCGCGGCGGAGCTGCTGCTGCGCTCGGGCCTGCGGGCCAGACTCGGCGCCGCGGCCGACGCGGAGATCGTGGTGGCCAGCGCCGGCACCTGGGCCAGCGTCGACCGGCCGGTCGAGCCGGGCACGGCCGGAGCGCTGCGCCGGGCCGGCGTCGACCCGGCCGACGTGGCCGCGGCCCGGTCCAGCCGGCTGACCCCGGAGGCGGTCGCGGGCGCCGATCTGCTCATCGGGTCGACCGCGGAGCACGTCCGGGCGGTGTGGCGGTTCCAGCTGGCCTCCCGGTACCGCGCGTTCACGCTCGGCGAGCTGGCCCGGCTGACCGAGGGCATCTCCGCCGAGGACCTGCCGACCGGACCGCCGGCCGCCCGGCTGCGGGCCCTGGTCGACCGGGCCAGCGCGCTGCGCGAGCAGCGGCTGCGGCCCGGCTCGCCGTACGTGTCCGACGCGTACGACCTGGAGGACCCGACCGACAACGACCCGGCCCAGCGCGACATGGTCGGGCAGACCGCGGTCTGGGTCGAGTTCGTGCTCGATGCGGTGGCGGGACCGGCGCGGGCCCGCCGCGGCCGCCGGGATAGGGTGCCCGGTGTCGTCCGGGCCCTACAGTGGAGCCGCCACCGAGCCGCGCGAGGAGTCGTCCGATGACCAGCACGCCCTTCTGGGGACCCGATTTCGACGCCCTGCAGGCGGAGGATCCCGAGATCGCCGGCGTGGTGCTGGGCGAGCTCGAGCGGCTGCGCGGCGGCCTGCAGCTGATCGCCAGCGAGAACTTCACCTCGCCCGCGGTGCTGGCCGCGCTCGGCTCGACCCTGTCGAACAAGTACGCCGAGGGATACCCCGGCCGGCGCTACTACGGCGGCTGCCAGGTCGTCGACCAGGCCGAGGAGATCGGCATCGCCCGGGCCAAGGAGCTGTTCGGCGCCGACCACGCCAACCTCCAGCCGCACTCGGGCGCCAGCGCCAACCTCGCGGCGTACGCGGCGATCTGCCAGCCCGGTGACACCGTGCTGGCGATGTCGCTGCCGCACGGCGGTCACCTGACCCACGGCTCGAAGGTCAGCTTCTCCGGCAAGTGGTTCAACACGGCGTCCTACGGCGTGCGCGAGGACTCGGAGCTGATCGACTACGACCAGGTCCGCGACCTGGCCCGGGAACACCGGCCGAAGATGATCATCTGCGGCGCCACGGCGTACCCGCGGCTGATCGACTTCGCCGCGTTCCGCAGCATCGCCGACGAGGTCGGCGCCAAGCTCATGGTCGACGCGGCGCACTTCATCGGGCTGGTCGCGGGCAAGGCGATCCCCTCGCCGGTGCCGTACGCCGACGTGGTCTGCATCACCACGCACAAGGTGCTGCGCGGCCCGCGCGGCGGCATGATCCTCTGCCGCGAGGACATGGCGAAGGCGATCGACAAGGCCGTCTTCCCGTTCACCCAGGGCGGCCCGCTGATGCACTCGGTGGCGGCCAAGGCGGTGGCGCTCAAGGAAGCGATGCAGCCGGAGTACCAGGCGTATACGCGGCAGGTCATCGTCAACGCCCAGGCGCTCGCGGCGGGGCTGGCGGCCGAAGGGATGCGGCCGGTGTCCGGTGGCACCGACACCCACCTCGCCCTCATCGACCTGCGCGGGGTCGGCGTGACCGGCAAGGACGCCGAGGCCCGTTGCGACGCCGCCCGGATCACGCTGAACAAGAACTCGATCCCGTTCGACCCGCAGCCCCCGATGACGTCCTCGGGCATCCGGGTCGGCACCCCGGCGATCACCACCCAGGGGATGACCGAGGGTGACGCCAAGGAGATCGCGGCGCTGATCGGCCGCGCGGTGCGGGACCCCGGCGCGGCGACCGACGTCGCCCAGGGCGTGGCCGTGCTCGTCCAGGCCCACCCGGCGTACCCGCACCCGCGGGGGGAGACCCGCCGCGTCCCCCCCGAGGGGCCCGCTACGCGGGGTTAACCTTCTCGGATGCGCGAGTACGCGCTGGTCTGCTGCATCGCGGCGGCGGTGACGTTCCTGCTCACGCCGGTGGTGCGGGTGGTGGCCCGGCGGTGGGGGGCGGTCGCCCGCCCGCGGGACCGGGACGTGCACGCGATCCCGACCCCGCGGCTCGGCGGTGTGGCGATGTTCATCGGCATGGCCGTGGCGCTGCTCGTCGCGCACCTCATGCCGACGCTGCGCCGGGCGTACGACACCGGCTCGGAGACCACCGCGCTGCTCATCGCCGGCGGGATCATCTGCCTGCTGGGCGTGGTCGACGACCGCTGGGAGCTCGACTCGCTGACCAAGCTGGCCGGGCAGGTCTTCGCCGCCGGCGTGATGGTGCTGCTCGGCGTCCAGCTGCTGGTGCTGTACGTGCCGTTCGGCGGGGTGGGCACGCTCTCGTTCGCCCGCAACGACTCGGTCGGCCTGACCGTGGTGCTCTGCCTGCTCACGATCAACGCGATCAACTTCATCGACGGCCTGGACGGGCTGGCCGCCGGCGTGTCGGCGATCGCCGCGCTGGCCTTCTTCGCGTACTCCTACCACCTGGCCCGGGAGGGGTACGACGACGTGGCGTTCGCGCCGTCGCTGCTCACCGCCGTGCTGGCCGGTGCCTGCCTCGGCTTCCTGCCGCACAACTTCTCCCCGGCCCGGATCTTCATGGGCGACTCCGGCTCGATGCTCATCGGGCTCACGCTGGCCGCGTCCGCGGTGACCGCGTCGAGCACGGCCGACTCGCAGACGTTCTCGAACTCGCCGGCCGACACGCTGCCGATGTACCTGCCGCTGCTGCTGCCGCTGGTCGTGCTGGCCGTCCCGCTGGTCGACCTGGTCATGGCCGTGGTGCGGCGGGTCAAGGCCGGCCGGTCCCCGTTCTCGCCGGACAAGCTGCACCTGCACCACCGGCTGCTGGAGATCGGGCACACCCAGCGCCGGGCCGTGCTGGTCATCTACTTCTGGTCGGCGCTGCTGGCCTTCGGCGGGGTGGCGATGTCGATCATCGACGACCCGTTGCGGGTGCTCTCGGTGGTCGCCGCGCTGGCCGCGATCGCGATCGTGCTGTCCAGCGTGCCGCGGCTGCGCGCGTCCAGGCGGGTGCCGTGACCGCGGCGGCCCCCGGCACCGGCGGGGTGACGGGGGGCGTGCCCCCGGTCGGTTGGGACCTCTCGCACGTGCGGGCCGGCCTGGTCACGACCGCCGTACTCGCCGTGCTCGGGGCGCCGCTCGCCTGGCTGGTGCGCGACGGCCGGGCCGCCGTCTGGGTGCTGGCCGGGCTGGCGATCGTGGCCGCCTTCTTCTCGGTCAGCGCGTACGCGGTGGCCGCCGCCGGGCGGGTGTCCGACTCGCTCACGCTGCCGGTCGCGCTGGGCACCTACGCGATCAAGATCGCGATGCTCGGGGTCCTGCTGGTCTGGGTGCGGGACAAGCCGTGGCTCGACCCGAAGCCGTTCGGGATCGCGATCGCCGTCGGGACCGTGGCCTGGACCGTCGTGCACGCCCGCAGGGTCTGGACGGCTCAGCTCTACTACGTCGATCCGCCGTCGCGCTGACCGGGCATTATCCCAGGTCCTTTGCCCAAAGTTGGCCGGGGGGCGGGTCCGGGCCGGCAGCTTGCCGGCTGATAACGTACGCCTGCCATGACCGACGGACGTCAGCCCTCAGGTGTGTCCGGCGCGAACGAGGGCTGGGCCGTCGTCGGGACGTTGTTCGCCGGTGTGGTCGTCTGGGGTGGGATCGGATGGTTGATCGATCTCTGGCTGGATACCACGTTCGTGAAGGCGATCGGCGTCCTCGTCGGTCTGGCCACGGCGGTCTACCTGGTCGTCGTCAAGTACGGCAAGGCCGGGTGACCGGGCACCGCACGGGTCGGGAGCGCACGACCGAGCACCACCGATTCAGCAGGACCGAGTGAGAGGGGAGTGCCCGTGAGCGCCAGCATCGTCCTCGCCTCAGAGTGCCCGCCTGACGACCCCGGCTTCTGCGCACCGAGCGTGCTCGAGTTCTTCCCCAAGCCGCTGGCGACCTTCGACCTGTTCGGCGTCCACTTCGCGATCACCCGGATCACGGTGATCCTGTGGATCGCGACCGGGTTGATGGTGTGGTTCTTCGTCGCGGCCACCCGCAACATGCAGCTGGTCCCCGGCCGCCGGCAGCACTTCGCGGAGTCCGGCTACTCGTTCATCCGCGACGGCGTCGCGCGCGAGGTCATCGGCACCGAGGGGCTGCGCTTCGCGCCCTACCTCGCCTCGCTGTTCTTCTTCATCGTCATCAACAACATCATGGGGATCATCCCGTTCGCGCAGATCCCGCCGACCGGGCGGTTCTCGTTCACGGTGGTGCTGGCCGCGATCACCTATATCTTGTTCAACTGGGTCGGCATCCGGCAGCAGGGCCTGGGGCCGTACTTCAAGAACAACCTCTTCCCGGTCGGCGTGCCCAAGCCGCTGTACATCCTGGTCACGCCGATCGAGTTCGCCTCGACGTTCGTGTTCCGGCCGTTCACGCTCGCGGTCCGGCTGTTCGCCAACATGCTCGCCGGGCACCTGCTGCTGGCCATCTTCTCCGTCGGCACCGTGTACCTGTTCACCGTCGGGAACTTCTCGGCGATCTTCGGACCGGTGTCGTTCGCGATGGCCGTGATCATGACGTTCTTCGAGCTCCTGGTCCAGGTGCTGCAGGCGTACGTCTTCGTGGTCCTCACCTCGACGTACATCGCCGGCGCCATGGAGGAGGCGCACTGAGGCCGCGGCCTCGCCCCGTCCGTCCGCGTGAGCGGGGCTCACGCGACCTCGAGAAGGAGATCCATCCGTGTCCGTTCTCGCCGAAGTGACTGGCAACGTCGGGACCTTGGGCTACGGCCTGTCGGCCATCGGTCCCGGTATCGGTGTCGGCATCGTGTTCGCCGCCTACATCCAGGCCACCGCCCGGCAGCCCGAGTCGGCCGCGCTGACCCGGACGTACCTGTTCCTCGGCTTCGCGCTGTCCGAGGCGCTGGCGATCCTGGGCTTCGTGGTCCCGTTCATCATCACCTGATCCCCGGCGCGAGGGAGCCCCGCGATGCTGCCTTTCTACCTGGCCGCGGCCGACGTGCCGGTCGAAGAGTCCGGTCCCAACCCGGTCATCCCCAACGTCGGCGAGCTGATCATCGGTCTGCTCACGTTCGCCATCGTGGTCTTCGTGCTGATGAAGTACGCCTGGCCGCGGATGGAGGCCACCTTCCAGGTCCGCCGCGACGCGATCGAGGGTGGCATCAAGCGGGCCGAGGAGGCGCAGGCCGAGGCGCAGCGGCTGCTGGGTGAATACCGCCAGCAGCTGTCCGAGGCCCGCACCGAGGCGGCGCAGATCCGGGACAACGCCCGGGCCGAGGGCCAGCAGATCATCGAGGAGATGCGGGTCACCGCGCAGGAGGAGTCAGCCCGGATCGTCGCCCGCGGCGAGGAGCAGCTGACCGTGCAGCGGCAGCAGGTCGTGCGGGAGCTGCGCGGGGAAATCGGCACGCTGGCGATCTCGCTGGCCGAGCGGGTGGTGGGGGAGTCGCTCGCCGACGACACCGCGCGGCAGCGGACGGTCGACCGCTTCCTCGACGACCTCGACGGGATGGCGGAGTCGGTGCCGGCCGGAGTCGGCGGTCGGGCCGCTGACGGCGATGCCGGCCCGGCCGGCGGAGACGCCTCGGCCAGCTCGGCTCCCGCCGGCGGCACCGCGCCGACCGGCGGCGCGTCGGGTGGCGGCGCGTCGGGTGGCGGCGCGTCGGGTGGCGGCGCGTCGGGTGGCGGCGCGTCGGGTGGCGGCGCGTCGGGTGGCGGCGCGTCGGGTGGCGGCGCGTCGGGTGGTGCGGCCGGTGGCGGTGCGTCGGGCGGTGCGTCGGGCGGTGCCTCGGGCGGTGCCTCGGGCGGTGCGTCGGGCGGTGCTTCGGGCGGTGCCTCGGGTGGTGCGTCGGGTGAGGGATCCGGGGCGGACGGTGGGGTGGGTCCGGGTGGCGGGCCGACCGGCGCCGGGCAGACCGGGTTCCCGGCCGGCCCCAGCGACGGCGGAACGTCCGGCGGCGGGTCCGGCAGCACGTCGGGCGGCGGAACGTCCGGCGGCGGGTCCGGCAGCACGTCGGGTGGCGCGTCAGGTGGCGGGTCCGGTGGGGACGAGGACTCCGGCGGCGGGCCTTCCCGCCGCGGCCGATGACCGCCCCCGGGGCGGCCAGCCGGGAGACCCTGGCCGCCGGGATCAGCGCCCTCGACGGCATCATCGACCGTTCCCGGCCGGAGCAGCTCGGCCCGCTGGCCGACCAGCTGTTCGCGGTCACCGAGCTGCTCGACCGCGAGATCGGCCTGCGCCGCGCGCTGGCCGACCCGTCCGCCGACCCGGACCGCCGGCAGGCGCTGTTCGACGGTCTTCTCGGCACCCAGCTCGACGCCCAGGCGCTCGAGCTGCTCCGTCCGCTGGTGCGCGAGCGCTGGTCGCGCCCACGCGACCTGGCCGACGCGATCGAGGTGCTCAGCCGGCGGGCCGCACTCGGCATCGCCGAGCGGTCGAGGGCCCTCGACGACGTCGAGGACCAGCTGTTCCGGTTCGGCCGGATCCTCGTGGCCGAGCCGCAGCTGCGGCTCGCGCTGGAGGACCCGGCGGCGCCGGTCGACCGCAAGCTCGGTCTGCTGGACCGGCTGATCGGCGACCGTGTCGCCCCGACCACCCGGCAGCTGCTCGAGCAGGCCGTCCGGGCCCCGCGCGGGCGCGATCTGGAGCGGGCGGTCACCGAGCTGGTCGAGCTCGCGGCTGCCCGCCGCGAGCGGTACGTGGCCTACGTGACAGCGCCCGCGCCGCTGACCGAGCAGCAGGAGCGCCGGCTGGGCGCCGCGCTGGCCCGGGTCTACGGCCGGCCGGTCTCGCTGCAGGTCACGATCGACCCCGAGCTGCTCGGTGGCCTGGTCGTGCGGGTGAACGACGAGGTCATCGACGGCAGCGCGGTGTCGCGGCTGGCCGCGATCCGGCATCGGATGGCCGGGTAGGAGCGCCGGAGTGCGCGCGGCCGCGCCGGCAGGCGACACTGGGACCATTGACGTAGAGCGAATGCAGGGGTGCAGGCAATGGCTGAGCTGACGATCTCCGCGGACGAGATCCGCGCCGCGCTGGACGACTACGTGTCGTCCTACTCGCCGGAGGTCTCCCGCGAGGAGGTCGGCACGGTCGCGGAGACCGGTGACGGCATCGCCCGCGTCGAGGGCCTGCCCTCGGCGATGACCAACGAGCTGCTCCGGTTCGAGGACGGCACGCTGGGCCTGGCCCAGACC
This sequence comes from uncultured Actinomycetota bacterium, assembly GCA_963803135.1. GTDB lineage: Bacteria > Actinomycetota > Actinomycetes > Mycobacteriales > CADCTP01 > CADCTP01. The sequence goes on from CAWDLH010000008.1 coordinate 33,864, forward strand.
CTGGACGTCCGCGAGATCGGCGTGGTCATCCTCGGCGAGCAGCAGGGCATCGACGAGGACCAGCAGGTGTACCGCACCGGCGACATCCTGTCGGTGCCGGTCGGGGACGGCTTCCTCGGTCGGGTGGTCAACCCGCTGGGCGACCCGATCGACGGCCTCGGTGAGATCCAGGCCGAGACGCGCCGCCCGCTGGAGCTGCAGGCGCCGACCGTGGTGCAGCGGCAGCCGGTCAAGGAGCCGCTGCAGACCGGCATCAAGGCGATCGACGCGATGACGGCGATCGGCCGGGGCCAGCGCCAGCTCATCATCGGTGACCGGCAGACCGGCAAGACGACGATCGCGATCGACACGATCCTCAACCAGAAGGCCAACTGGGCCACCGGCGATCCGAAGCAGCAGGTCCGCTGCATCTACGTCGCGATCGGGCAGAAGGGCTCCACGGTCGCCGCGCTGCGGGCGACCCTCGAGGAGCAGGGCGCGATGGAGTACACGACGATCGTCGCCGCCCCGGCCTCGGACGCCTCCGGCTTCAAGTACCTCGCTCCGTACACCGGATCGGCCATCGGGCAGCACTGGATGTACGGCGGCAAGCACGTGCTGATCGTCTTCGACGACCTGTCCAAGCAGGCCGAGGCCTACCGGGCGATCTCGCTGCTGCTGCGCCGCCCGCCGGGTCGCGAAGCCTACCCGGGCGACGTGTTCTATCTGCACTCCCGGCTGCTGGAGCGCTGCGCCAAGCTGTCCGACGACCTGGGCGGCGGCTCGATGACCGGCTTCCCGATCGTCGAGACCAAGGGCAACGACATCTCGGCGTACATCCCGACGAACGTCATCTCGATCACCGACGGGCAGATCTTCCTGGAGACCGGCCTGTTCAACGCCGGGGTGCGGCCGGCGATCAACGTCGGCGTCTCGGTCTCCCGGGTCGGCGGCAACGCGCAGATCCGGGCGATGCGGACGGTGGCCGGCTCGCTGCGGCTCAACCTCGCGCAGTACCGCGAGCTGGAGGCCTTCTCCGCGTTCGGCTCCGACCTCGACCAGGCCTCGCAGGACCAGCTGTCCCGCGGGTCCCGGCTGGTCGAGCTGCTCAAGCAGCCGCAGTACTCGCCGTACCCGGTGGAGCAGGAGGTCGTGTCGATCTGGGCCGGCACCACCGGCGAGCTCGACGTCGTGCCGGTCTCCGAGATCCGCAGGTTCGAGCGGGAGTTCCTCGACTACGTCGGCCGCCAGCACCAGGGCGTCTACGACGCGATCCGGCAGACCGGCAAGATCGAGGACGACACGATCGAGAGCCTGAAGCGGGCCATCGGGCAGTTCAAGCAGGAGTACCAGACCTCGGAGGGCGGGCAGCTGGTGGTCAACGAGCCCGAGGCGGAGGCGATGGATGCCGACGAGGTCGGGCAGGAGAAGGTGACCCGCTACCGGCAGCCGCAGCCCCAGCAGAACCGGGGCTGACGATGGCCGGCACCCTGCGGGTCCTCCGCCGCCGGATCCGGGCGGTCACCCAGACCAAGCAGATCACCAAGGCGATGGAGCTGGTCGCCACCTCCCGCATCGCCAAGGCGCAGCAGCGGGTGGAGGCGGCGCTGCCGTACACGAACGAGCTGACCCGGGCGCTGTCCGCGCTCGCGTCCAACGCCAACACCGACCACCCCCTGCTGGCCGAGCGGCCCGACCCGCGCCGGGCCGCGGTGCTGGTGATCACCAGCGACCGTGGGCTGGCCGGGGCGTACAGCGCCAACGCGCTGCGGACCGCCAACGGGCTGGAGTCGCTGCTGCGGGAGGAGGGCAAGGAGCCGGTCCGCTACGTGATCGGTCGCAAGGGCTCGGCCTACTACCGCTTCCGCCGGCGCGAGGTGGCCAAGGAGTGGACCGGGTTCTCCGAGCAGCCGGCGTTCACCGACGCCCGCGAGGTCGGCTCCACGCTGGTGAAGGCGTTCCTGGCCGGTGCCGACGGCACCGGCGCGGACGGCGCGGACGGCGAGGACGGCGGGGTCGGCGTCGACGAGATCCACATCGTCTACACCGAGTTCAAGTCGATGCTGAGCCAGAGCCCGACGGCCAAGCGGATCGCGCCGCTGGTCGTGGAGGAGAGCGAGGAGGAGGCCCCCGAGGGCTACCTCCCGGCGTACGAGTTCGAGCCGGAGCCGGCCGAACTGCTCGGCGCGCTGCTGCCGAAGTACGTCAACGCCAGGATCTACGCCGCGCTGCTGGAGTCGGCGGCCTCGGAGTCGGCCTCCCGGCGGCGGGCCATGAAGTCCGCCACCGACAACGCCGAGGAACTGATCAAGACCTACACGCGCGTGGCCAACCAGGCCCGGCAGGCGGAGATCACCCAGGAGATCAGCGAGATCGTCGGCGGCGCGGACGCGCTCGCCGCGGCAGGGAGCGAGAGGTCATGACCGCGGTAGAGGAAACCACCGGCACCGGCCGCGTCGTCCGGGTCACCGGCCCGGTCGTCGACGTCGAGTTCGGCCGGGACGAGATGCCGGAGCTGAACAACGCGCTGCACGTCGAGGTCGACATCAGCGAGGGCAACCCGCTGAACAAGGAGCTCACCCTCGAGGTCGCCCAGCACATCGGCGACAACACGGTGCGGACGATCTCGATGCAGCCGACCGACGGGCTCATCCGCGGCGCCATCGCCACCGACACCGGCCACCCGATCGAGGTGCCGGTCGGTGACCAGGTCAAGGGGCACGTGTTCAACGCGCTCGGCCGCTGCCTGGACTACCCGGACTTCGTGGCCGGCGAGACCTGGCCCATCCACCGGCCGGCGCCGCCGTTCGACCAGCTGGAGGGGCGGACCCAGCTGCTGGAGACCGGCATCAAGGTCATCGACCTGCTCACGCCCTACGTGGCCGGCGGCAAGATCGGCCTGTTCGGCGGCGCCGGCGTCGGCAAGACCGTGCTGATCCAGGAGATGATCCGCCGCGTCGCGCAGGAGTTCGGCGGCGTGTCGGTGTTCGCCGGCGTCGGCGAGCGCACCCGCGAGGGCAACGACCTGTTCCTGGAGATGACCGAGTCCGGCGTGATCGAGCAGACCGCGCTCGTCTTCGGGCAGATGGACGAGCCGCCCGGCACCCGGCTGCGGGTCGGGCTGTCCGCGCTGACCATGGCGGAATACTTCCGCGACGTGCAGCACCAGGACGTGCTGCTGTTCATCGACAACATCTTCCGGTTCACCCAGGCCGGCTCCGAGGTGTCCACCCTGCTCGGCCGGATGCCGTCCGCGGTGGGCTACCAGCCGACGCTGGCCGACGAGATGGGCGTGCTGCAGGAGCGGATCACCTCCACCCGGGGCCACTCGATCACCTCGATGCAGGCGATCTATGTGCCCGCGGACGACATCACCGACCCGGCCCCGCACACCACGTTCGCGCACCTGGACGCGACCACGGTGCTGTCCCGGCCGATCTCCGAGCTCGGCATCTACCCGGCCGTGGACCCGCTCGACTCCACCTCGCGGATCCTCGACCCGCAGTACATCGGGCAGCGCCACTACGACGTCGCCCAGGAGGTCAAGCGGATCCTCCAGCGGTACAACGAGCTGCAGGACATCATCGCGATCCTCGGCATCGACGAGTTGTCCGAAGAGGACAGAGTGCTGGTCGGCCGGGCGCGCCGGATCCAGCGCTTCCTGTCCCAGAACCTGCTGGTGGCCGAGCAGTTCACCGGCCAGCCCGGCTCGGTGGTCCCACTGTCGGAGACGGTCGAGTCGTTCGAGGCGCTCACCCGCGGCGACTACGACCACCTGCCGGAGCAGGCGTTCTTCCTCTGCGGCGGGATCGAGGACGTGGAGAAGAAGGCGTCCGAGCTCAACCGCTAGGCCGGTACGCCCCGGAGCGGGTCGGTCCACAGTGGACCGACCCGCTCGGTCGCGTCAGGGGGTGATGCCGGCGTCGCCGGCTCCGCCGACCCCGAGACCCGCCTCGTCCGGTGTCGGTCCGGACACCGGCGCGCCGGGAGGTTGCTCAGCCGAGCAGGACCGCGTTCACCGCCCGGACCTCGGCGGCCAGCTCCGGCAGCTCGACGACCTCGACCCCGGCGCGGGCCAGCAGCTCCGCGCCGTCGCAGTCGGCCAGCAGCGGCGGCTCCCGCAGCGCGAACACGACGCGGGCGAGGCCGGCGGCGAGGATCAGCTCGGTGCAGGTGCGCCGGCGCGAGCGCCGCCGCGAGCACGGCTCCAGCGAGGTGTAGAGGGTGCCGCCGGCCGGGTCGCCGGGGTACGCGGCCAGCGCGACCTCCTCGGCGTGGTCGAGCGGGTGGTGCCGCCGGGACCAGCCCACCGCCCGCGGGGCGCCCGGCCCGGGACCGATGACGACGGCGCCGACGGCGTACGCGGCCGGGCTCGGCGGGCTGCGCCGGGACAGCGCGACCGCCTCGGCCAACAGGGCCGTGTCGACCGGGTCGCCGCCGGGGTCAGAGCGCATACCGCAGCACCACCGTGTCGCCGAGCGTGGTCGCGTCCAGCAGCCGTCGCCGGCTGGCGCCGGGCGGGCCGACGAAGCGGGGCGCGGCCGGGTCGGCGACGAACACCGGCGCGACGGCCAGCCGCAGCTCGTCGGCCAGCCCGGCCGCGAGCAGCGCGGTCAGCACGCCCGCGCCGCCCTCGACCAGCAACCGGCGCACGCCCCGGCCGGCCAGCTCGGCCAGCACGTCCGGCAGCTCGCCGCCGAGCAGCAGCGGCGCCGGCTCGCCGGCGAACACCGCCGCGCCCGGGTCGAGGTCGTGGCTGCCGGTCAGCACCACCCGGGCCGGGGTCGGCGGCAGGCCGCGGGCGACCCGCTCGGCCCGGCGGCGCTCGGAGCGGACCAGCAGCCGCGGGTCGTCGGCGCGAACCGTGCCGGCGCCGACGAGGATCGCGTCGCAGCCGGCCCGCAGCTCGTCGACCGCGTCCAGGTCCTCCGGCCCGGACAGGATCAGCCGGCGCGGGGACCGGTCGTCGAGCGCGCCGTCGAGGGAGACCGCCGCGCTCAGCAGCACGTACGGTCGGTCGGACACGCGATCACGGTACGCGACCGAGCCGGGTCGGCCAGGGCCGACCGCACGGAGCCCGAACCCTGCATCCGCGCACCCGGGCGGAGTCCGGTTCCGGCCGCCGCGGTGGGCCTCGCTAGACTGCGGTTGACCTCCGACGGCAAAGGAGATCCTGGGTGGCAACCGTGCACGTCGAGCTCGTCTCGGTCGAGCGCCTGCTGTGGTCGGGTGACGCGACGATGGTCATCGCCCGGACCACGGAGGGTGAGCTCGGCGTCCTGCCCGGGCACGCGCCGCTGCTCGGCGAGCTGGCCCCGGGCGGCATCGTCCGGATCCAGCAGGAGGGCGGCGAGGAGCTGGTCTTCGCCGTGCACGGCGGGTTCCTGTCGGTGACCGAGGAAGGGGCCTCGGTGCTGGCCGAGCTGGCCGAGCGGTCCGACGAGATCGATGTCGCCCGGGCCGAGCAGGCGCTGGAGCGGGCCCGGTCCGCCGGTGAGGACGACGACGAGGCAGCCGCTGCCGCGGGCCGGGCGATGTCCCGGCTCCGCGCGGCCGGCCAGACCGTGTAGCCGCCATGGCAGTGGAGGTCGTCCTCGCCGTCGCCGTCGCGGTGGCCCTGGTCGGCCTCGGGCTGGTCATCCTGGCGCTGCGGCGGCGGGTGCTGCTGCGCCCGGCCGGCTCGATCGACATGAGCTTGCGCACCCGGTTCGGCCGGATCGGCGGCGGCTGGGCCCTCGGTGTCGGCCGCTACACCGGCGACGACCTGCACTGGTATCGGCTGTTCGCGCTCACCGTGAAGCCGGCCCGGACGCTGTCCCGGCGGGAGCTGCAGGTGATCGGCCGGCGGCAGCCGTCCGGGGCCGAGTCGTGGGCGGTGCAGGCCGGCGCGGTGATCGTGGAGTGCCAGAACGACGACGGGCCGGTGCAGGTCGCGATGAGCGCGGGCGCGGTGACCGGTTTCCTGTCCTGGCTAGAGTCGGCGCCCCCCGGCTTCGCCGTACCCGGGTACGCGGCGAGCTGACGGTCAGCGGTTGGCGCCCGGCGTCCAGAGCACGTCGCCGTCCGGGTTGGCCACCCGGGCCAGGATGAACAGCAGGTCGGACAGCCGGTTGAGGTAGCGGGCCGGCACCGGCGCGGTCCGGTCCGGGTCGGCCTCCATCAGCGCCCAGGCGCTGCGCTCGGCCCGGCGGACCACGGTCCTGGCCTGGTGCAGCAGCGCCGCTGCCGGCGTGCCGCCCGGCAGCAGGAAGCTGTCCAGCTTGGGCAGCCCCTCGTTGAACTCGTCGCAGGCCCGCTCCAGCCGCTCCACCTGGGCGTCGGTGACCCGCAGCGGCGGGAACTCCGGATCGTCGGCGACCGGCACGCAGAGGTCGGCGCCGACGTCGAACAGGTCGTTCTGCACGGAGCGGAGCACCTCGGCGATCCGCGGCTCGGGCCGGCCGAGCGCCAGCGCGACTCCGATCGCCGAGTTGGCCTCGTCCACGTCCGCGTACGCCACCAGTCGCGGGTCGGTCTTGCGCACCCGGCTCATGTCGCCGAGCGCGGTGGTGCCGGCGTCGCCGGTCCGGGTGTAGATGCGGGTGAGGTGGACGGCCATGCCGTGACCCTAGCCGGGCGCGACCGGGCCCGGCGGGACCAGCCGGCGGGCCCGCTGCTCGTCGTCGGGGAACACCAGCACCTGGACCCGGCCGTCCCGGCGGACCCCGACCGTGGACCGGATCCCGGCGTCGGACAGCACCGCCCGCAGCGCGGCCGCGGCCGCCCGGTCCGGCAGCTCGGCGACCGGGCGGAGCAGGCCGGTGTCGACCTGCACCCCGGGCGGGACGAGCGAGCGGGCGGCGGTGCGCCGCCGGCCGGTGCCGAAGACCCACTTGCTCAGCATGGCCAGCGCGGCGACGACCACGATCGCCACCACGGGGCCGACCGCGAGGTGCGTGCTGTTGACGCCGTCGACGGGCACATCGCCCAGTCTCGCACCGTACGGCGCGCGGCGCCCGGTTCGACCGGCCCGGAGCTGAGCGCCGACTGTGCGTAAGGTGACGATCTGGTGACAGTTCAGCCGAACTCGCATCGCCCGCACCTGCGGCGAGGTCTGCTGGAAGCGGCGAACCGTCGGGGGAGGAGACGCCATGCAGGTCACCGTGCAGCGGACGGGCATCGAAGACGAGGTCGTGCTCACCGGGCGGCTGGACGGCCGCTCGGCCGGCGAGGTCCGCGACGCCCTGCACGCGGTGCTCGGCGCCGGTTCCGGCTCCGGACCGCTGATCGTCGACCTGACCGGGGTCGAGCTGCTCGACGCGACCGGCCTCGGCGTGCTCGTCGGCGCGCACCACCGGGCCCGGCGGGCCGGCCGCGACCTGGTGCTGCGCGGCGCCTCGGCCCGGGTGACCCGGCTGCTGCGGGTGTCCCGGCTCCACCGGGTGATCACCCTGGAGCCGGCCCCGCAGCGCGTCCCGGCCTGACTCCGCCGCGCACCGGTAGCGTGTCCGGCCGTGAGGCTGGTCGTGGCGCGGTGCAGCGTGGACTACGTCGGGCGGCTGACCGCGCACCTGCCGATGGCGCCGCGGTTGCTGCTGGTCAAGGCGGACGGGTCGGTGTCGATCCACGCCGACGACCGCGCGTACAAGCCGCTGAACTGGATGAGCCCGCCCTGCACGCTGCGCGAGGAGCCGGGCCGCTGGACGGTGACCAACAAGGCCGGCGAGCAGCTGCTGATCACGCTGGCGGAGGTGCTGCACGACTCCTCGCACGAGTTGGGCTCCGACCCAGGGCTGATCAAGGACGGTGTGGAGGCCGAGCTGCAGCGGCTGCTGGCCGAGCAGATCTCCACCCTCGGTGAGGGATACCGGCTGGTCCGCCGGGAGCACCCGACCGCGATCGGGCCGGTCGACATCCTCTGCCGGGACGCCGGCGGCGCCAGCGTCGCGGTGGAGATCAAGCGGCGCGGCGAGATCGACGGGGTCGAGCAGCTCACCCGCTACCTGGAGCTGATGAACCGGGACCCGGTGCTGGCCCCGGTCCGCGGCATCTTCGCCGCGCAGGCGATCACCCCGCAGGCGCGGGTGCTGGCCGCGGACCGGGGCATCGCGTGCGTGACGCTGGACTACGACGCGCTGCGCGGCGTGGACGACCCGTCCGGGCGGCTCTTCTAGCGCGTCAGGTGGCCCGGAGGGCGGCCGGAAGGGCGTCCAGCTCGACCGGGCCCAGCCCGAGGGCGGCGGTGTGCCAGCGCTTGAGGTCGAAGCCGGCGCCGAGCCGGGTGCGTGCCTCCGCCCGGGCGGCCAGCCAGGCCCGCTCGCCCAGCTTGTACGCGGTGGCCTGCGCCGGCCAGCCGCAATAGCGCACGACCTCGGGGTGCAGCCGGTGCGCCGCGATCCGGCCGCGGTCGCGCAGCACCTCGGTCGCCACCGCGAACGTCCAGCGCGGGCCGTGCCGGTGTGCCTCGGCCGGCGGCAGCGGCAGGTCCAGGTGCAGGCCGATGTCGATGACCACCCGGGCCGCCCGCAGCGCCGAGCCCTTGAGCATGCCGAGCCGGCGGCCCGGGGTGTCGAACCAGTCCAGCTCGTCGGCCAGCCGCTCGGCGTACAGGGCCCAGCCCTCGGCGTGACCGGACACGCCGCCGACGCGCTGGTGCCGGGACAGCGCGTCGCCCATCAGCCTGGCCTGCCCGAGCTGGAGGTGGTGGCCGGGCACGCCCTCGTGGAACACCGTGGTCTGCTCGGCCCAGACCGCGAACCGGTCCCGGTCGCCGAGCGGCCACCAGGTCCGGCCGGGCCGGGTGAACGCCTCGTCCGGCGGGGTGTAGTACGCCGAGCCGGAGCTGGAGCCGACCGCGAGCGTCGCGTCGACCGTGCGCAGCTGCGGGGCGATGTCGAAGTGCACGCCGTCGAGGCGCTCGATCGCGGCGTCGTGCTGGTCCTGCAGCCAGGCCCGGTACGCCTCGGCGCCGTCGACCACGTCGGTCTCGTCGAGCAGTGCGGTCGCCGCCTCGATCCCGGCGCCCGGGGCGACCCGCTCGGCCTCGGCGGCCAGCTCGTCCTCGATCCGGTGCAGCTCGGCCCAGGCCCACTCGTACGACTCGACCGGGTCGAGGTCGGCGCCGAGCACGAGCCGGCGGGCGACCGCGTGCCGTTCCGGTCCCACACCGTCGGCGTCGGCCGCCCGGGGCGCGTAGACCCGGCGCAGCCAGTCGGCCGTGTCCGCGTACGCGCCGTGCGCGTCGAGGGCGCCGGCGGCGAGGGCCGGCCCGAGCGGTCCGTCGCCGTACGCGAGGACGACCGGGGCGTGGGTGGTGTTCCCGGCGTACCGGTCGGCCTGCGCGGCGGCCTCGACGGCCTGGCGGCGGGCGGCGGGCAGGCCGCGGTCGAGGCCGAGCGCCAGCGCGTCCCGCCAGGAGACGAGCATGGCCGGCACCGCGGCGAGCCGGGCGGCGACCGCGGCCCAGTCCTCGGCGCCGGCCTTGGGCATCAGGTCGATGCTGTCCCGGACGGTCCCGAGCAGCCCGAACGGCGCGCGCAGGGCCCGCAGCGGCTCGCCGATCTCGACCGAGGCGAGCTCGGCCCGCAGTCGGCCGCGCAGGAACTCGGCCGCCGCCTCGTCCCGCCCCGCCTGCGAGCCACCCACACCGTCGCCGGATCCGGCCGCTCCGGATCCGGGCGCTCCGGATCCGGGCGCTCCGGATCCGGCCGCTCCGGATCCGGCCGCGGCACCCGATCGGGCTGATGCGGCGCCTCCGGGCGCCCGGTCAGGAGCGCGGGTGGGGGAGACGGCGTCGAGCTCGGCGAGGGTGGCCCGGGCCAGGTCGGCTCGGGCGCGGATGCCCTCCGGACCGTAGTCCGTGGACACGCCCGGCGCGCCGGCGACCCCGTGCATGGTCGCCCAGACCGGGTCGAGGGCCGTAAGGCCCGTCACGTACCGCTCGCACACCTCGAACACCGCGCTGGCCATGGTGTGGCAACGTAGCCGGGGCGCGGCCGGGTTCACCCGCCGGCGGCCGGGTCGACGAATGTGATGTTCACGGTACTGAACCCGAGCGAGCGCATCAGCTTGTCCAGCGTGGTCCTGGTGTTGTCCTCGGCCCGCTTCTGCAGCCCGACCTGGGTGGCCGCGTCGGCCAGTCGCTGCTCGGCGATCTGGTACATCTGCTGGTTCTGCGGGTTGGGCTGGTCGGAGAACAGGTTGCCGAGCCGGTCGATCACGCCGAGGTCCTGGTTGAGCACCCGGCTCTGGTCCGGGTCGACGTTGGGCTTGGACAGCTGTGCCCGGGGCAGCGTCATCGAGACGGACTTGCGGTCGGCGGAGACCGAGACCGCGTCGTCGCCGAGCTTGCGGAAGTCCACGTACGCGTCGACCGAGCCGATCGCGAGGAAGATCGTCCGCTTGCCCTTGATGATGTCCGGCAGGAACTTCGCGTCCTGCTGGATGTCGATGACCACCTGATATTGCCCGGTGGCCGCGTGGTATTCGGACAGGTCGCGCATGGCGGTGAGCACCGCCGGCCCGCTGCGGTCGCGCTCCTCGCTGCCGAACGGCCAGTGCGTCAGCCGGGCCAGCCCGAACAGCGCCAGCAGCGCGACGAGCAGCACGACCACCACGCCGACCACGGTGCCGACGAGACCGCGCCGGACCTCGGTCGCGATCCGGGTCGCCCCGCGGCCGGGTATCCGGCGCGTCTCCGCGTCGGTGTCGCTGGTCATGCCGAGCCTCCTCGGGCGGGACGTCCGGACGGGCTGTCCCGGCGGTCGGGATCCGGCGGACGATTCGTCGTCCTCTTCATACCCGTTCGGTCGTACGGCTGAACGATTCTGTCCCGCTGGGAGTTACCGGCGAGTAGCCTGACAGGCATGATCGGGGACTACGACGTGGTGGTCATCGGCGCCGGCAGCGCGGGATGCGTGCTGGCTGCCCGGCTGTCCGAGGATCCGGCCACCAGGGTGTTGCTGCTCGAGGCCGGCCCGCCCGACGATCCGGTGGAGGTCCGGCTGCCGGCCGCCTTCTACCAGCTGTTCGGCACCGAGCGGGACTGGGACCTGCTGACCGAGCCGGAGCCGGCGCTGGCCGGCCGCCGGCTGCGCTGGCCCCGGGGCAAGACGCTCGGCGGCAGCTCGTCGATCAACGCGATGATCTACATCCGCGGGAACCCGGTCGACTTCGACGGCTGGGAGGTGCCCGGCTGGGGGTGGCCGGACCTGCTGCCGTACTTCCTGCGGTCCGAGGACAATGCCCGCGGCGCCGGCCCGTTCCACGCCACCGGCGGCCCACTGCGGGTCGAGGACCTGCGCCAGCGGCACCCGCTGGCCGACGCGTTCCTCGCCTCCGCCGCCGCGGCCGGTCACCCGGCCAACCCCGACTTCAACGGGGCGGCCCAGGACGGCTTCGGGCCCTACCAGGTGACCCAGCGCGGCGGCCGGCGCTGGTCGACGGCCGACGGGTACCTTCGGCCGGCGCTGCGCCGGCCGAACCTCACGGTGGTGACCGACGCGCACGTCGGGAAGATCCTCGTCGAGCGGGGCCGGGCGACCGGCGTCGGCTACACCGTGCGGGGCGAGGCGACGACCGCGACCGCCCGGCGCGAGGTGGTGCTGGCGGCCGGCGCGATCGGCAGTCCGCACCTGCTGCTGCTGTCCGGGATCGGCCCGGCGGCGCAGCTGCGCGCGCACGGCATCGAGGTGCTCGCCGACCTGCCGGTGGGGGAAAACCTGCAGGACCACCCGATGCTGCCGCTGAGCTGGTTCACCCACGGCGTGTCCGACCTGCGCGACGCCGAGACGCCGACCAACGTGCTGCGCTGGCTGGTCAGCCACCGCGGCCCGCTGACCTCGAACGTCGCCGAGGTCGGCGGGTTCGTGCGGACGGTCGACGCCCCGGCGCCGGACATCCAGCTGGTGTCGATGCCGGCGATCGTGTCCGACCAGGGCCGGGACCTGCTCGCCGCGGGAGTGACGATCGCGCCGACCCTGGTGCACGTCCGCAGCCGCGGCCGGCTCACGCTGCGCTCGACCGACCCGCGCTGGCGGCCCCGGATCGAGGCCGGCTACTTCACCGACGAGGCCGGCGCGGACCTCGCGGCGATGCGGGCCGGCGTCGAGATCGCGCGGGGGATCGCCGCTGCCGGGCCGCTGGCCGAGCTGATCCGGCAACCGTACGGGGTCGCCGCCATGAGCGACCCGGTCGACGCGATCCGGGCCGGCGTCGAGACGCTCTACCACCCGGTCGGGACCTGCGCGATCGGGCCGGTGGTTGACGCCGAGCTGCGCGTGCACGGTGTCGCCGGCCTGCGCGTCGCCGACGCCGCCGTCATGCCGAGCGTGCCCCGCGGCAACACCAACGCCCCGACGATCGCCATCGCCGAGCGCGCCGCCGACCTCGTCCGCGGGCGCGTCGCCACCCCCGCCCTGACCGGAGCCGCCCCGTGACCGCAGTCGACAGCGAGACGTTCGAGTCGCTGAACCCGGCGACCGGGGAACCGGTCGACACCTTCCCGGCGCACACCGAGGCGGACGTACGGGCCGCCGTCGCCCGGGCCCGCCCGGCGGCCGAGTGGTGGGCCGGGCTCGGCTTCGCCGGCCGGACCAGCCGGCTGCACGGCTGGCGGGCCCGGATCGCCAACCGTGCCGCCGAGCTGGCCGAGCTCGTCCACCGCGAGACCGGCAAGCCGCTCGACGACGCGATGATCGAGCTGGCCACCGCGATCGAGCACCTGCACTGGGCGCCGGCCAACGCGCAGCGGGTGCTCGGCCGGCGCAAGGTCCGGCCCGGCCTGCTGGTCGCGAACCTCTCGGCCACCCTCGAATACCAGCCCTACGGGGTGGTCGGGGTGATCGGCCCGTGGAACTACCCGATCTTCACCCCGCTCGGCTCGATCGTCTACGCGCTGGCGGCCGGCAATGCGGTGGTCTTCAAGCCGTCCGAGTACGCACCGGCGGTCGGGCGGTGGCTGGTCGACAGCCTCGAGGGGGTCGTGCCCGAGCAGCCGGTGCTCCAGCTGGTGACCGGCGGCAGCCCGACCGGTGCCGCGCTGTGCCGGGCCGGCGTCGACAAGATCGCCTTCACCGGCTCGACGCCCACCGCGAAGAAGGTCATGGCCACCTGCGCCGAGACGCTGACCCCGGTGCTGCTCGAGTGCGGCGGGAAGGACCCGCTCATCGTCGCGGCGGACGCCGACGTGGAGGCCGCGGCGGGTGCGGCGCTGTGGGGCGGGATGTCCAACGCGGGCCAGACCTGCATCGGCATCGAGCGGGTGTACGTGGTGGACGCGGTCTACGACCGGTTCGTCGCCGCGCTGACCGAGCGCGCCCGGGCGCTGCGCCCGGGCGAGGACCGGAGCGCGTCGTACGGGCCGGCGACGATGCCGCGCCAGCTGGAGGTGATCGGCCGGCACGTGGCCGACGCGCTGGCGCGCGGCGGGCGGGCCGTGGTCGGCGGCGCGGACGCCGTGCGCCCGCCGTACGCGTACCCGACCGTTCTGGTCGACGTGCCCGAGGACGCCCCGGCCGTGACCGAGGAGACGTTCGGGCCGACGCTGACCGTGACCAGGGTGGCCGACGTCGACGAGGCGGTCGAGAAGGCCAACGCCTCCGCGTACGGGCTCGGCGCGGCGGTGTTCGCCCGCACCGGCGGCGAGCAGATCGCCCGGCGGATCCGGTCCGGGATGGCCAGCGTCAACTCGGTCCTGTCGTACGCGGGGGTCGGCGCGCTGCCGTTCGGCGGGGTCGGCGACTCCGGCTTCGGCCGCATCCACGGCGACGACGGGCTGCGCGAGTTCGCCCGGGCCAAGTCGATCACCCGGCCCCGGTTCGCGGCTCCGATCGACGTCACCCGGTTCGACCGGAAGCCCTGGTCGATCCGGATTCTGGCGCTGGTCGTCCGGGCCCGCTACGGGCGCGCGCCGAAGCAGCCGTAACGGCGGCGACGATCCGGCCGGCGCCGGCCGGATCGAGGCCGGGCCCGGCGAGCTGCCGGCCCCGGGACGGTCCACTGTGGACGGTTCGGGCCGGGGACGGCCGCGGGCACGGCGTAGCCTCGAGGTGTGGACACGGTCGAGGAGTGGCAGGGGGAGGACTACCAGGTCCGCCGGATCACCGGCAGCTCGAGCACCAAGCCCTACCGCTGCCCCGGCTGCGACCAGCTGATCCGCACCGCCACACCGCACGTCGTCGCCTGGCCGCTGGCCGACCCCGAGGCGGGCGGCCGCCGGCACTGGCACACGGCCTGCTGGCGGGCCCGCGACCGGCGCACCGCGAGGACGCCCCGGCGCTAGGGTGAGGGGCGTGTTCGAGCTCACCGGGAAGACCGCCCTGATCACCGGCGCGTCCCGCGGCATCGGTGCCGCGATCGCCGCCGCCTTCGTCGCCGCCGGGGCGAAGGTCGCGCTCAACAGCCGGGGCGAGGAGCAGCTGCGCGCGACGGCGGACGAGGTCGGCGGGGCGCTCGTGCTGCCCGGCGACGTCACCGACCAGGACACCGCCCGCGCGGTCGTCGCCGGTGCGATCGACGGGCTCGGCCAGCTCGACGTGGTGGTCAACAACGTCGGCGGCAACGGGGTGATGGTGCCGTTCCCGCAGCTGCGCTTCCCCGGCTGGACCAAGGTGATGCGGCTCAACGTCGACTCGGCCGTGCACGTGCTGCAGGCCGCCGCGCCGCACCTGCTTGAGCGGCGCTCCGGCTCGGTGATCAACGTGGCCAGCGTGGCCGGGCTGTCCGCCACCCCGGCCATGGCCCAGTACGGCGCGTCCAAGGCGGCGCTGATCTCGCTGACCCGCACGCTCGGCGTCGAGTGGGCGAGCACCGGCGTCCGGGTCAACGCGCTGTGCCCGGGCTGGACCGCCACCGACCTCAACCGCATGCTCTGGGAGAACGAGGAGGTGTACGCCGGCCTCACCGCGACGATCCCGATGGGGCGGTGGGCCAGGGCGGAGGAGATGGCCGGCCCGGCGGTCTTCCTGGCCAGCGACGCGTCGTCGTTCATGACCGGGCAGGCGCTGGTGGTGGACGGGGGCCAGACGGCGATCTGAGCCGCCACCCTCGGGGGCACGCCCCCGAGTACCCCCGGAAAGGCCTCGCATAGGCTGGATGGGTGCGCTATCGCCCCCTCGGCCGCTCCGGGCTCGTCGTGTCCGCCGTCGGCCTCGGCCTGAACAACGTCGGCCGCTCGATGGACGCGGCCGCGACCCGCAAGACCCTCGACGCCGCCCTCGACACCGGCGTGACCCTGCTCGACACGGCCGACGTGTACGGCAGCCACCCCGGCGAGGCCGAGGAGATCCTCGGCGAGGTGCTCGGCACCGACCGGGACCGGTTCGTGCTGGCGACGAAGTTCGGCGGGAGCATGAAGGGCGCCAACGGGCCGGACTGGGATGCCCGCGGCTCCCGGCGATACGTGCGGATCGCGGTCGAGGCGTCGCTGCGCCGGCTCCGGACCGACCACCTCGACCTGCTCCAGTACCACAAGCCCGACGGCGTGACCCCGATCGAGGAGACCCTGGCCGCGCTGGACGAGCTGGTCACCGCCGGCCTGGTGCGCTACGTCGGCTCGTCCAACCTGGCCGGCTGGCAGGTCGGCCAGGCCGACCACGTCGCGACCACCGCCGGGTCGGCCCGGTTCGTCAGCGCGCAGAACGAGTACAGCCTGCTCGACCGGCGCGCCGAGGCCGAGCTGGTGCCGGCCTGCGCGGCGTACGGGGTGGGCCTGCTGCCGTTCTACCCGCTGGCCAACGGGCTGCTGACCGGCAAGTACACCCCGGACGAGCCGCCGGTGCCCGGGACCAGGCTCGGTGACCGGCGCCGGGACCTGTACGACTCGGCGCCGTGGGACGTCGTCGAGGGCCTCCGGGCGTACGCGGACCGCCGCGGGCTGTCGATGCTCGACGTCGCGATCGGCGGCCTGGCCGCGCAGCCCACGGTCGGGTCGGTGATCGCCGGGGTGACGTCGGCCGACCAGCTGCGGGCGAACGCGGCGGCGGGGGAGTGGGAGCCGGACGAGGACGACCTGGCCGAGCTGGACCGGATCGTCGCCCCCGGCAGCCACGCCGCCTAGCAGCAACAGGCGTCACGTCCGGGCGGCGCCTCGCTTCGGGCGGCGCCTCGCTTCCGGGCGGCGCCTCGCTTCCGGGCGGCGCCTCGCTTCGGGCGGCGCCTCGTTTCCGGGCGGCGCCTCGTTTCCGGGCGCCGCCCGGGCGGGGCTCAGCCGGGCTGGCTGTTCCGCGGCTCCTCGGCCGGCGGCTCCTCGTCCTCGGCCGGACCGCTGACCGGTCCCCCGGTCATCGTGGCCAGCATCTCCCGGACGTTCTGCAGCTGCGCCTGCACGCTGTCGCGGCGGCGGACCAGCGTGGCCAGCTCCCGCTCGACCTCGGACCGCTGCCGGGTCGCCTTCGCGGTCGCCTCGGTGACCAGCGTCTCGGCCTCCCGGCGGGCCCCGTCCAGGATCTGCCCGGCCCGCCGCTCGCTGTCCGCCCGGTGCGCGTCCGCGTCCCGCTTGACCTGCTCGGCCGCCTCGGTGGTCTCGGCCAGCCGGCGCTCGACGTCGGCCAGCCGGGCCGACAGCTCCTGCTCGGCCTGGTCGCGACGACGGGACAGCGTGGTCTCGAAGTCCTTCGCCGCCTGCGCGGCCTTGGCCCGCGCCTCCTCCAGCTCGCTGGCCGCCTCGGCCCGGACCGCCGCCGCGTCCTTGCCGGCTTCGGCCCGCATCGCCTCGGCCTCGGCCAGCGCGGCGGCCCGGCGCTGGCCGGCCTCCCGGTCGGCCGCGGCGACGATCTCCCGAGCCTCCCGCTCGCCGTCGGCGCGCAGCCGCTTGGCGTCCTCCTCGACCTTGGCCCGCACCCGGTCGCCGTGCGCGCCGGCCTCGGCGCGCAGGCTCATCGCCTCCTCCTCGGCCAGCCGGAGGATGTTCTCCACCCGGGCGCCGAGCCCCGCGTACGACGGCTCGAACTCCTCGACCCGGCGCTGTGCGGTCTGCAGCTCGATCTGCAACTCCTCCAGCCGCTGCTCGAGCATGCCGACCCGGTCGCCGGCGGATTCCCGCTCGTGCCGCAGCGTGGCCAGCTGGCTCTCCAGGCCGGCGAGGTAGTCGTCCACCTGCCGCCGGTCGTAGCCGCGTAGGGCCACGTCGAAGCCGTGGTCGACGCCCAGATCGTTCAAGTAGCCCAGGTCGGTGCGTTCGGACATACCACCCATCCTGCCGTGCCGACAGTCGTCACTGTGCGTCCTGGCGGGGGACCAGGACCTCCCGCAGGATCAGCTGTATCGCCGCCGTCGCCGGCACCGCCAGCAGCGCCCCCACGAACCCGAGCAGCGTACCGCCGATCAGCGCCCCGACGATGGCGGCTGCCGGGTTCACGTCCACGGACCGGCTCATCACCCTGGGATAGATGAGGTAGTTCTCTATCTGCTGGTAGACGAGGAAGAAGATGCCGGTGGCGATGCCCACGGGCAGCGAGACGAAGAACGCCACCGCGGTCACGACGACCGCGCCGATCGTCGCCCCGATCAGCGGGATGACGTCGGTGAGGGTGACGATCAGCGCCAGCGCCAGCGGGTACGGGATGCCGAGCGCGCTGACCCAGACGAGCGACGCGACGCCGGCGATGAGGGCGACCACGACGGCGCCGGCGACGTACCCGCCGACCCGGCTGAGAACCTCGTCGCCGATCAGGCTGACCCGGGCCCGCCGGGTGCGTGGCACCAGCCGGTACGCGGTGCGCTTGATCGCGTTGAACGAGGACAGGAAGTAGAGCGTCAGGATCAGGATGGTCAGGCCCTTGAGCACGAGCCCGGCGACCCGCTGGGTCACGCTGACCACGTTGCCGGCGATGCGGGTGCCGAAGTCGCCGGTCGTGACGTAGTCGTTCAGCTTGTCGATCACGCCGAAGCGGCTGTCCAGGTCCCGGACCGTGGCGTTGGTCTGCAGGTCCTTGACGTAGTTCGGCAGCGCGTCGATGAAGTTGGAGACCTGGTTGATGACCGGCGGCAGCACGGCGTACCCGAACAGGGCGAAGAAGCTGAGCACGCCGACGAACACGATCCCGACGGCGGCGCCCCGGCGGATCCCGGCGCGCTCCAGCCGGGACACGATCGGGTTGAGGCCGATGGCCAGGAACGCGGCCACGATGACGAGGACGAGCACCGACCGGGCGCTGACCACGGCCTGGTAGAGCAGGTACGCGAAGCCGGCGCCGAGGGCGCCCGCGAAGCCGACCCGGAACGGGGAGCGGTGGTTCATCGGGCGCCCGGGACGGCCGAGTGGGAACGTCGCGTCGACGCCGGCCTCCTCGGCGCGGACGTCGTGGTCGACGACCGGGTCGCCCGCGGGCATGTCCGCCAGCCCTCGCCCGTCCGCGCTGTCGGCGCCGCCGGCCGCCTCGGCCGCCTCCGCGGCCATGGCGCCGGCGCGCTCGGCCCCCGCCCGCTCCGCCGCGGCGTCGTGCCGCTCGGCCGCCGCCCCGCGCTCCGCCGCTGCCGCCCCCCGCTCCGCCTCGGCGGCGTCGGCGCGGGCGGCCCGGGCCTCGTCGCGGGCCTCTTCGGCGTCGGCGCGGGCGGCGTCGGCGCCGGCCTCGTGGTCGGCCGCCCTGGCGCGGTCGCCGGCCGGGGTCGGCTCGTCCCGGGCGGCCCCGGTGCCTGGTCCTGTCGCGGCGTCCTCGCCGCGGGTCGGGGTCGGTTCGTCCGGGGCGGCCGCGGGGTCGGAGTGTGTCGCGGCGTCGTCGCCGCGGGTCGGGGTCGGTTCGTCCGGGGCGGCCGCGGGGTCGGAGCGTGTCGCGGCGTCGTCGCCGCGGGTCGGGGTCGGTTCGTCCGGGGCGGCCGCGGGGTCGGAGCGTGTCGCGGCGTCCTCGCCGCGGGTCGGGGCGCGAGGCGTCGGGGCCGGGTCCATGGCCTGGTCGACCCTGGTCCGGCCGGGTCCCTCCTCGCTCACCGCCGCGCA
Source organism: uncultured Actinomycetota bacterium (assembly GCA_963803135.1). Classification (GTDB taxonomy): domain Bacteria; phylum Actinomycetota; class Actinomycetes; order Mycobacteriales; family CADCTP01; genus CADCTP01. The sequence goes on from CAWDLH010000008.1 coordinate 52,756, forward strand.
CCTCCCGCCGAACGCCCGCCGCCGGGAGCGTACGACCAGCCCGGACGCACCTGTCGACCGGTCCGGCGCCGCTCAGTCCCGGTCCGGCCACTCCTCCAGCGACGCCGCCGCCGCGGTCGGCACCTGGCCGAGGATCCCGCGCACCGCCGACAGCTGGCCGAGCACCGTGGTGCGCACCTCGGCCAGCTCCTGCGTCCGCCGCCGCGCCTCGGCGACCAGCCGGTCGGCTTCCGACCGGGCCGCGTCGACGTGCCGCGCCGCCTCGGCCTCCGCCGTCGCCCGTCGCTCCTCGAGCTCGCGGGCCAGCTCGGCCCGGCGCTGCTCGTCCGCCGCCAGCTCGCGGGTACGCCGGTTGCGCAGGGTGATCTCGAAGTCCTCGCTGGCCTGGGTCCGCTTCGCCTCGGCCGCCTCGTCGGCCAGCCGCCGCTTCTCGTCGGCCTCCGCGGTCAGCCGGGCGACCTCCTTCTCGACCGCGGCCGACTTTTCCTCCGCCGCGCTCGTCAGCCCGGCCGAGCGCGACTCGGCCTCGGCGATCAGCGCCGACGCCGCGGCCTGGGCCTCGCTGACCAGCCGTGCCGCCCGCTGCTCGGCGTCCCCGAGCAGCGACCCGGCCTCCTGCTCGGCGCCGGCGAGCCGCTGCGCGGTGCTGCGGTCGGTCGTGCTGAGCTTCTCCTGGACCTCGGAGTTGAGCCGCTCGAACCGCTGCTGCAGCTCGACCGCCTCCTGCTCGGCCCGGCGCCGGATCTCCGCGGCCTCTTCCTTGGCCAGCGACAGCATGCCGCGGATCCGGTCGCTCACGTCGTCGAGCGACGGCTCGCCGGCGGTGACCTGGCCCAGCCGGGCGTGCAGCGCGTCGATCTCGTTGTGCGCGGCGGCCAGCTGGCCGGCCAGCTCGGTCAGCCGCGCCGCCACGGTGTCCCGTTCGGCCACGGAGATGCGCAGGTCGGCCTCCAGCCGTTCCACGTGTTCCTGGACCTGGTGGCGGTCGTACCCGCGCAGCACGACGTCGAAGGTGGTCGCGCCCTCCAGCAGGGGCAGGAGCTCGGTCTGCTGCTCGCGGCGGTCCATACGTCCCATCGTCCCATCAACCCCTTCTGTGGGGCCTGTTGGTTCGGGTGCCGGTCGCGGTAGTGCGACGCCGTCGGCTCAGTGCGATGACGGCGCCGGCCCGGGTGCGGGCTGGACGAGCTCGACCAGCACGCCGCCGGCGTCCTTGGGGTGCACGAAGTTCACCCGCGAGCCGGCGGTGCCCCGGCGGGCCCGGTCGTACAGCACCCGCAGGCCGCGCCCGCGCAGGGTCTCGGCGGCGGCCTCGACGTCCTCGACCGCGTAGGCGACCTGCTGGAGCCCGGGTCCGTGCCGGTCCAGGAACGTCGCCAGCGCCGAGTCCGGCCGCAGCGGCGCCAGCAGCTGGACCTGCGTCGTGCCGTCGCCGACGGCGAGCATCGCCTCCCGCACTCCCTGGTCCTCGTTGACCTCCTCGTGCACGCTGGCCAGACCGAAGGTCTTCGCGTACCAGGCGAGTGCGTCGTCCAGGTCCGGTACGGCGATGCCGACGTGGTCTATGCGCAGGAACACAATCCCGACCGTAACTCACGGGTTCGGGCCGGCGGTACCGTGCAGGTGGGGATGCACATCGAGTGGTAGGAGGTCCGCCGTGCCGGGTTCTGTGATCGTGGGTGGCGCGCGGACGCCGATGGGCAAGTTGCTTGGCGGCCTGCGCGACTTGTCCGGCACCGACCTCGGCGCGGTCGCGGTGCGCGCGGCGCTGGAGCGGACCGGGATCTCCGGCGACCAGGTCGACTACGTGATCCTCGGCCAGGTGCTGCAGGCCGGGGCCGGGCAGATGCCGGCCCGGCAGGCCGCGGTCAAGGCCGGCATCCCGATGACCGTGCCGTCGCTGCTGGTCAACAAGGTCTGCCTGTCCGGGCTGGATGCGATCGCGCTGGCCGACCTGCTCATCACGGCCGGCGAGTTCGAGGTCGTGGTCGCCGGCGGCATGGAGTCGATGACCAACGCGCCGCACCTGCTGCCCGGCCTGCGCAAGGGCCACCGGTACGGGGCGGTCGAGATGCTCGACTCGATGGCGTACGACGGGCTCACCGACGCCTTCGACCACGTCCCGATGGGCGAGTCGACCGACCGGCACAACGCGCGGTTCGGGATCAGCCGCGAGGAGCAGGACGAGTTCGCCGCCCGGTCGCACCAGCGGGCCGCGGCCGCGCAGAAGAACGGGCTGTTCGACGAGGAGATCGTGCCGGTGCAGGTGCCGCAGCGGCGCGGGGACCCGGTCGAGTTGCGGGACGACGAGAGCATCCGCGCGGACACGACGGCCGAGGCGCTGGCCAGGCTGAAGCCGGCGTTCACCCCGGACGGCACGATCACCGCCGGCAGCTCCTCGCCGATCTCCGACGGGGCCTGCGCGGTCGTGGTCATGTCCCGGGCCGCGGCCGAGCGGCACGGGGCGAGCGTCCTGGCCGAGATCGGCGCGTACGGGACCGTGGCCGGTCCGGACAACTCGCTGCAGTCCCAGCCGTCGAACGCGATCCGTACGGCGCTGGCCAAGGCCGGCCTGGGCGTGCCCGCGCTCGATCTCATCGAGATCAACGAGGCGTTCGCGGCGGTCGGCATCCAGTCGATGCGAGATCTGGGCGTCGGCCCGGACATGGTCAACGTCAACGGCGGCGCGATCGCGCTCGGCCACCCGATCGGGATGAGCGGGGCCAGGATCGCGCTGCACCTGGCACTCGAGCTGCGCCGGCGTGGTGGGGGTCTCGGCGCGGCCGCCCTCTGCGGCGGCGGCGGCCAGGGCGATGCCCTGCTGCTCGAGGTGCCGGCGGCCTGAGCGTGCGCCCCGCCGGTAGCGTGACCGGCGTGAGCGCCGAGCACTCCACCCCGGCGGCGGCCGTCGCGCGCGGGACGGGTGCCGGGTCCGCGGCGTCGGCGCGACCGCGGCGACCGCCGGACGTGCCGACCCTGGTCCAGCGGGCGCGGGAGGGAGACGCGCGGTCGGTGGCGCGGCTGATCTCGCTGGTCGAGGACGCCTCACCGACGCTGCGCGAGGTCGCCGCGGCGCTGGCCCCGCACACCGGCCGGGCCCGGGTGATCGGGCTGACCGGCTCGCCCGGGGTCGGCAAGTCGACCTCGACGGCGATGCTCGTCCGGGCGCTGCGGGCGCAGGGGCACCGGGTCGGCGTGCTCGCGGTCGACCCGTCCTCGCCGTTCTCCGGCGGAGCGCTGCTCGGCGACCGGGTCCGGATGCAGGACCACGCGACCGACTCCGGGGTGTTCATCCGGTCGATGGCCTCCCGCGGGCAGCTCGGCGGGCTGGCGGTCGCGACGCCGCAGGCGGTCCGGGTGCTCGACGGCGCCGGTTGCGACGTCGTGCTGGTCGAGACCGTCGGCGTCGGGCAGGCCGAGGTGCAGGTGGCCTCGACCGCGGACACCACGCTGGTGTTGCTGGCGCCGGGCATGGGTGACGGGATCCAGACCGCGAAGGCGGGCATCCTCGAGGTCGCCGACGTGCTCGTGGTGAACAAGGCCGACCGGGACGGCGCCGCACAGACCGTGCGGGACCTCAAGGCGATGCTGGCCCTCGGCGGCCGGCACTCGGAGCCCGGGGCCTGGCGGCCGCCGATCGTCTCGACGGTCGCGGCCCGCGGCCAGGGTGTGGACGAGCTGCTGGCCGCGCTGGACAAGCACGCCAGCTGGCTGGCCCGTTCCGGCGAGGGCGAGCGCCGGCGCCGGGCCCGGGCGGCGGCCGAGATCGAGGCGATCGCGGTGGCGGCGCTGCGGGCCCGCATCGGCGACCTGCACGGCTCCGAGGCGCTGGACACGCTGGCGGCCAATGTCGTCGGCGGCACGCTCGACCCGTACACGGCCGCGGACCACCTGGTCGGCACGCTCACGGCCTAGCCGTGCCGGTCTGCACGACGCGCCGATTGCTTGACCGTTTGTAACGGTTCAGCCTACGGTCCGGTGTCGTCCGGCACACCCCATCCCGGCGAGGTCGCCACTGGCCGGGACGTAGGAGGGGACCCATGACCAGACGGATCCTTGGCCGCCGCGCAGTCGTGCTGGTCGCCGGAATCGTGGCCACGGTGGCAGCCTTGCTGGCGCCCGCCACCGCCGCACCGGCCACCGCCGCCCCCGCCGCCGTGACCGGCCCGCCGGAGCAGCGCGCCGCCGCGCTGGTGGCCCGGATGACGCTGGACGAGAAGATCGCGATGGTGCACGGGGACGCGTTCCCCACCGGCGGGACGTACGCCGGCCACGTGCCGGGAGTGCCCCGGCTGGGCATCCCGGACCTCTACCTCGCCGACGGGCCGAACGGCGTCGGCAACGGCAGCACAGGGGTCACCCAGTTCCCGGCCGCGGTCACCACAGCCGCGTCCTGGGACCCGGGCCTGGCCGACCGGTTCGGCACCGCGCTCGGCGCCGAGCAGCGCGGCAAGGGGCACAACGTCGCGCTCGCCCCGACGATCAACATCCTGCGCACCCCGCTGTGGGGCCGGGAGGCCGAGACCTACACCGAGGACCCGTACCTCAACGCCCGGACTGCGGTGGCCGAGATGCGCGGCATCCAGAGCCAGCACGTGATCGCCACGGCGAAGCACTATGTCGCGAACAACCAGGAGACCGGGCGGTTGCCGAGCGCGGCCGGCCCCTCCGTGGACGAGCTGATCGGCGAGCGGGCGCTGCAGGAGATCTACTACCCCGGCTTCCGCGCGGCGGTGCAGCAGGGCGGTGCCGGCAGCGTGATGTGCGCCTACCAGCAGGTCAACGGCGCGTACGCCTGCGAGAACGCGGACACGTTCGGGACCCTGAAGCGGCAGTGGGGCTTCTCGGGCTTCGTCATGTCCGACTGGTTCGCCACCCAGACCACCGTGCAGGCGGCGCTCGCCGGGTTGGACATGGAGATGCCGATCGGCGCCCACTTCGGTGCCGCGCTGAAGCAGGCCGTCCTGTCCGGACAGGTGCCGCCGTCCCGGCTGGACGACATGGTCCGCCGGATCCTCACGTCGATGATCCGCATCGGCGTGCTCGACCGCCCGGTCGACGGGGTCGGCGCCGCGGACGTCAGCACGCCCGCGCACCAGCAGTTGGCCCGGCGCATCGCCGAGCAGGGCAGCGTGCTGCTGAAGAACGCCGGCGGGGTTCTGCCGCTCGGCCCGAGGGTGCGCTCGCTGGCGGTGATCGGCGCGGCGGCGAGCGAGACCGCGCAGTACTCCGAGGGCGGCTCGGGCGCGGTGATCCCGTCCCGGGTGGTCAGCCCGCTGGATGGGATCCGGGCCCGGGCCGGGTCGACCCGGGTGGTGACGTACGCGCCGGGCACGGTCGGCACCGCCACCCTGCCGCTGCTGACCGGTCCCGGGCTCGGGACCGGCCTGCGGGCGACGTACTACCCCAGCACGGACTGGACGGGCGCGCCGGTGGCGACCCGGGTCGAGCCGGCGGTGGACGTGTCCGGGGCGCCGGTGCCGGGGCTGCCCGCGGCCTGGTCCGCCCGTTGGACCGGCACGCTGACGCCGCCGGCGACCGGCGACTACCTGTTCTCGGTCACCGGCGCCGGGGCGTTCCGGATGTGGGTCGGCGGCCGGCTCGTCGCGAACCTGAAGTACGCGGACTTCGCCGGGACGGTCCGGCCGGCGCCGGTGCGGCTGACCGCCGGGCGCCCGGTCTCGATCCGGGTCGACTACAGCAGCGCCCACGCGTTGATCGGCCCGGCCCTCCGGGTCGGCTGGCAGCCGCCGGACCCGGCGCTGCGGGCCCGGGCGGTCGCCGCGGCGCGGGCGGCCGACGTCGCCGTGGTGGTCGTCAGCGACGTCACCGGCGAGGGCAGCGACCGCACCTCGCTGGCATTGCCGGGCGACCAGGACCAGCTCGTCGCGGCCGTGGCGCGGGCCAACCCGCGCACGGTCGTCGTGCTCAACACCGGCGGGCCGGTGCTGGCGCCGTGGCTCGGCCAGGTCGGCGGCGTGCTCGAGACGTGGTATCCGGGACAGGAGTACGGCGGTGCCCTCGCCGCGCTGCTGTTCGGCGACGCGAACCCGTCCGGCAAGCTGCCGATGACGTGGCCGGCGAGCCCGGCCCAGGGTCCGGCGTCCGACTACCGCGACCTCGGGTTGACGACCGAGCGGTACGCGGAGGGCGTCCTGGTCGGCTACCGCTGGTACGACGCGACCGGGCAGCGTCCGCTGTTCCCGTTCGGGTACGGGCTGTCGTACACGTCCTTCCGGTACGGCGGGCTGCGGGTGGCCGCGGCCGGCGGCGGGCAGGTGGTCGCGGTGCGGGTCACGAACACCGGCCGCCGGACCGGGTCGGAGGTCGCCCAGCTCTACCTGGGCTCGCCGGCCGCCGCGCAGGAGCCGCCGAAGCAGCTCAAGGGCTACGCCAAGGTCACCCTGCGGCCCGGCGAGACCCGCACGGTCACGTTCCGCCTCGGCTCCGCCGACCTGGCGGCCTGGAGCGCGGGCCGCTGGGTGGTCGCCCCGGGCCGCTACCAGGCGCTGGTCGGCAGCTCCTCCCGGGACATCCGCGCCTGGGCCACCTTCACGGTCCACTGACCCCGGCGCCGGCCCCGGCGCCGGCGGCGGGCGGGGTCCGGGCGGCGGCGGGTCAGGCGACCGCGGTCTCGGTGGTGCCGGTGGCGGCGCGGACCAGGTCGTCGAGGGGGATCTCGAGGACGGCGGCGATGGCGGCGACGGTGAACAGGGCCGGCGTCGGCACGCCGCCGCGCTCGATCTTGCGGATCGTCTCCTCGGCCAGCCCGGCCCGGGCCGCCAGCTCGCGCACCGCCATCTCGCCGCGGGCCCGGCGCAGGGCCACCCCGAGCGCCAGCCCGCGCGCCCGCTCCAGCTCGCTCAACGCCTCCCGGACCACGAACCGGATGGTACCCCACCACGATAACTATCCCGGGATAGTTGTACCGTGGTCGGCATGGACCTCGCGCTGCCGACCCGCACGCCCACCGAGATCGACAGCATGCGCGCGGCCGGCCGGGTGGTCGCCGCGACGCTGGCCGCGGTCCGCGCCGCCGCCGCCCCGGGCGTCCGGCTGCGCGACCTCGACGACCTGGCCCGCACCTGCATCGCCGACGCCGGTGCCACGCCCTCCTTCCTCGGCTACGCCCCGACCTGGGCCCCGCGCGCGTACGACGGCGTGCTGTGCCTGTCGCCGAACGAGACCGTCGTGCACGGCCGGCCGAGCGGCCGCCGGCTGGCCGACGGCGACCTGCTGTCGGTCGACTGCGGCGCGATCGTGGACGGCTGGCACGGCGACGGCGCCGTCACCGTCCACATCGGACAGCCGGGCGCCGGGGACGAGCGGCTGCGCCTGGCCACCGAGGAGGCGCTGGCGGCCGGGATCGCGGCCGCCGTGCCGGGGGCGACGCTGCGGGACGTCGCGGTCGCCATCGACGCCGTCGCCCGCGCGTACGGCTACCAGCACGTGCCCGACCACGGCGGGCACGGCATCGGCCGGCGGATGCACGAGGGCCCGCTCGTCGCCAACGTGCCGACCGAGGAGGCCGGCTGGTTCCGGCTGCGCCCGGGCAACACGGTCGCGCTGGAGCCGATGCTGGTCGCCGGCGCCGGGCGCTACAAGCACAAGCGCGACGGCTGGGCGGTGGTCACCGTCGACGGCTCCCGGGCCGCGCACGCCGAGCACACCATCGTCGTCACCGACGCCGGCGCCGAACCGCTGACCGTCCTGTAGCCCGCCGAGAGGCCCGGGGAGGTCCGCTGCCACGCCTCCCCGGGCCCCGTCCGGTGCCCCTACCGCAGCCCGGTGTCCACCGCGGTGGTCAGGGTGCCGTCGTCACCGTCGAGCTCCCAGACCATCACCCCGCCGAGCCCCTTCTGCTTCACGTACGCGGTCTTCTGCGCGATGACGGTCGGATCGTCGTACGACCACCAGTTCGTGCCGTCGTACAGCCAGAGCGCGCCGGCCGCGGTGTCCCGGAACCGGGTGCCCGGCCGGTTCTTGAGCACCTTGTAGTCCTCGATCCCGGCCTCCCAGGTGCCCTGGGCGGCCGTGCCCGGCTGGAACAGCCCGTTGTTGGTCGCGCCGACCCCCGTCCAGCCGCGGCCGTAGTACGGCAGGCCGAGCAGCAGCTTCGCCGCCGGCACCCGGGCCGAGGTGTACGAGCCGATCGCCAGGTCGTCGCTGAACTTCACCGGCGACGGGTCGTTCGCCACCGGGAACAGGTTGGCCTGGTGCATGGTGCTGGTCTCCCACGCGCCGTGGAAGTCGTAGCCCTGCACGGTGGCCCAGTCGAGCGAGCTGAAGATCTGCGGCACCTCGAAGCCGGCCGAGATCTTGGCCGGGTCGGCCGGCAGGAACGCCGAGAGCGAGAAGTGCTTGCCCACGGTCGCGCCGTACGCGTCGAGCTGGCGGCGGAACTCGGCCATCAGCAGGGTGAAGTTCTGCTTGTCCTGTGGCCGGATCACGTTGCCGACGTTGCCTTCCGAACCCGGCCACTCCCAGTCGATGTCGATCCCGTCGAAGATGCCCGCCGCGGAGCCCGGACCGCCGGACGGGTCGCCCTGCACGAGCGGCAGGTTGCCCTTGAGGAACATGTCGATGCAGGAGGCGACCAGCGCCTGCCGGGAGGCTGCGGTCAGCGCCGCGTCGGAGAAGAACTTCGAGTACGTCCAGCCGCCGATCGACAGCTGCACGGTGAGGCTCGGGTACTTCGCCTTGAGCTCGCGCAGCTGGTTGAAGTTGCCCTTCAGCGGCTGGGAGAACGTGTCGGCGACGCCGCTGACCGAGGAGGCTGCGTCGAAGGTCTTCTGGTAGTCGGCGAACGCGTCGCCCTGCCCGGCCAGGTTGACCTCGAAGCACCTGCCGTCGGAACCGACGTTCTCGAACGCGTAGTTGATCGTGGTGAGCTTGCCGGCCATCGCCTGCGCGTCGAGCGTGCGCAGGGTGAAGTTGCGGCCGTAGATGCCCCACTGCGCGAAGTAGCCGACCTTGCGGGCGCCGCCCGGCGGCGGCGGTGGTGGGGGGCCGCCGGCCGCCGTGGTCACGCTGATCGCGGTGCTGCGGGCCGAGGAGTTGCCGGCCGCGTCCTTCGCCGCGACCGCGAACGAGTACGCCGTGCTGGCGGTCAGGCCGGCCACCGTCGCCGACGCGCCGGTCACCGTGGTCGCCAGCGTCCCGTTGCGGAACACGTCGTATCCGGTGACGCCGACGTTGTCGGTCGACGCGGTCCAGGCCAGCGAGACCGAACTCGACGCGGTCCCGGTCGACCGCAGCCCGGCCGGCACGGTCGGCGGGGTGGTGTCGGGCGGCGGGGGCGTGCCGCCGCCGGCACACGAACCGCCGTTGACCAGGCAGTTGACCGGCGCGACGAACGTGCCGGTGTAGGCGACGTCGAAGCCGGGCGCCACCGAGGCGCCGGGCGCGATCGTGCCGTTCCAGCCGGCGTTGCGGACGGTCACGTGGCTGCCGGCCTGGGTGAACGTGCCCTCCCAGAGCGAGGTCACCCTGGCCGTGGCCGGCAGGTCGAACTCCAGCGTCCAGCTGGAGGTGGCGACCGTGCCCCCGTTGGAGATCCGGTACGTGGCCTCGTACCCGGTGCCCCAGTCGGAGGTCTTGGTGAAAGTGGCGGTCAGGCCGCCGGCCGCAGCGGCGGAGTCGGGGGCGAGGCTGAGACCGGCGACGACCAGGGCTGCTGCGATCCCCGCGGTCAGGCGCGCGCGACGTCGGAACATGGTGCTCCTCGGGACGACGTGGGCTGAGCTGATCAGACGCGCGGCAGCGGCAAGGTGGACTAGACCAGACTAGACCAGTCGCTGTCAATACCGACACTCGGGGGCCCGCCCCCGAGCTCCCCGTCGTGGGGGGGGCGACTGGCGGGGGCACCTCACCGTCGGGGGGCCGCCCCGAGCACTCGTGTCACGGGGACGGCTGGGGGTACCGCACCGTCCAGGGGCCGCCCCGAGCACTCGTGTCATAGGGGCGGCTGGGGGGGGCCACCGCACCGTCGGGGGGCGGCCCGAGCGGGGGCAGGGTCGGGCGGGCGTGCGGGGTCGGGGGTGAGGGGCTGCGGGGGACTTCGATACCGTCGGTAGGTGGCCAAGGCGCTGGACCTGCCGTTCGATCCGATCGAGCGCGCCGGCGAGATATGGGCCCAGACCTGGGGCCCGGCATCCGCCATGCGGGTGGCGACCTCGGTGATGCGGGTCCAGCAGATCCTGCTGGGCCGGTACGACGAGGTGCTGCGCCCGCACGGGCTCACGTTCGCCCGCTACGAGGTGCTGGTGCTGCTGCACTTCAGCCGGTCGGGGGCGCTCCCGCTCAAGGTCATCGGCAGCCGGCTGATGGTGCACCCGACCAGCGTGACCAACGCGATCACCCGACTGGCCGCGGCCGGGCTGGTCGAGCGGCTGGCCAACCCGCGGGACCGGCGCGGCGCGCTGGCCTCGATCACCGCGCACGGCCGCGCGGTCGCCGAGGCCGGCACCCGCGACCTCATGGCGATCGACTTCGGCCTCGGCGCGCTGGACGAGCGGACCCGGGAGAGCGCGTTCGCGGCGCTGCGCACCGTGCGCTCGGAGGCCGGCGACTTCCAGGAGAAGCCGCCGGCCGAGACGGTCGACTAGCTACTCACGGTGTGATATCGGTCCAGTTCGCTGGCCCGATTTAGTTGGACGTCCTAGTATTTTCACGTGGACGACATCGAGACCGGGCGCCGGCGCTGGCAGGATCGATACGACGCATCCCGGAAGCGGGACGCCGACTTCACGACGCTCTCCGGCGTCGATGTGCAGCCGGTCTACGGCCCCGCCGGCGCCGGTACCCGGCTTCGAGCGGATCGGCTGGCCCGGCGAGTTCCCGTTCACCCGCGGGCTCTACCCGGCCGGCTACCGCGGCCGGCCGTGGACCATCCGGCAGTTCGCCGGATTCGGCAACGCGCGGCAGACCAACGAGCGCTACAAGATGATCCTGGCCGAGGGCGGCGGCGGCCTGTCGGTCGCGTTCGACATGCCGACGCTGATGGGTTGCGACTCGGACGACCCGCGCTCGCTCGGCGAGGTCGGCCACTGCGGGGTCGCGATCGACTCGGCCGCCGACATGGACGTGCTGTTCGACGGCATCCCGCTCGCCGACGTCACCACCTCGATGACGATCAGCGGCCCGGCCGTGCCGATCTTCTGCATGTACCTGGTCGCCGCCGAGCGGCAGGGCGTGCCGATCGCCGGGCTCGACGGCACGCTGCAGACCGACATCTTCAAGGAGTACATCGCGCAGAAGGAGTGGCTGTTCGAGCCCGAGCCGCACCTGCGGCTGATCGGCGACCTGATGGAGTTCTGCGCGGCCGAGATCCCCGCGTACAAGCCGCTGTCGGTGTCCGGCTACCACATCCGGGAGGCCGGCTCGACCGCCGCGCAGGAGCTCGCGTTCACCCTCGCCGACGGGTTCGGGTACGTCGAGCTCGGGCTGGCCCGCGGCCTCGACATCGAGCAGTTCACGCCCGGGCTGTCCTTCTTCTTCGACGCGCACATCGACTTCTTCGAGGAGATCGCCAAGTTCCGCGCGGCCCGGCGGATCTGGGCCCGCTGGATGCGCGACGTGTACGGGGCGCGGACCGAGCGGGCGCAGTGGCTGCGGTTCCACACCCAGACCGCCGGCGTCTCGCTGACCGCCCAGCAGCCGGACAACAACATCGTGCGGACGGCGCGTGGAGGCGCTCTCGGCCGTGCTCGGCGGGACCAACTCGCTGCACACCAACGCCCTCGACGAGGTGCTGGCACTGCCGAGCGAGCGGGCGGCCCGGATCGCGCTGCGCACCCAGCAGGTCATCGCCGAGGAGACCGGCGTGCTCAACGTGGCCGATCCGCTCGGCGGCTCCTGGTACGTCGAGGCGCTCACCGACGAGCTCGAGCGGGAGGCCGAGGAGATCTTCGCCCGGATCAAGGACATGGGCACCGACGGCACGATGACCTCCGGGATCCTGCGCGGCATCGAGGAGGGCTGGTTCACCGGCGAGATCGCCGAGGCCGCCTTCCAGTACCAGCAGAAGCTGGAGAAGGGCGACAAGAAGGTCGTCGGCGTCAACGCGTACGCGGCCGCCGGCGAGCCGGAGCTGGAGATCCTGCGGATCTCCGGCGAGGTCGAGCGGGAGCAGGTCCGCACGCTGGCCGGGCGGAAGGCGGCGCGGGACGACGCGGTCGTCGGGTCGGCGCTGGCCGCGCTGGTCGACGCGGCCCGGGGCGGGGCCAACCTCGTCCCGCCGATGCTCGCCGCGGCCCGGGTCGAGGCCACCCTCGGCGAGATCTGCGGGGCCCTGCGCGACGAGTGGGGCGCCTATACCGAGCCGGCCCGCTTCTAGGCGGCGTCCCAGCGGCGGCCGGCATCCCCAAAAGCAGGGGTTCGCCGGGCTGCGCGGCGGTCGACGTCCGGGGCGCGACTACGCTGGAGCGTATGCAGCCTGGTCGTCCTTCGCGTGGCGCCGCGCCGGCGCCGAGTCCCGCCCTGTCCGCCGCGCTCGCCGGCGCGGTCGACCTGTCCGCCCTGCAGGCCCGCAACGAGGCCCGCGAGCGCGCCGAGGCGCAGGCCGCCGCGCAGGCGCAGGGCGAGGGCCCGGGCGAGCCGGTCACCGTCATCGACGTCACCGAGGCGACGTTCCAGGCCGAGGTGCTGGACCGGTCGTTCCGCACGCCGGTGGTGCTCGACCTGTGGGCCGAGTGGTGCGAGCCGTGCAAGCAGCTCTCGCCGGTGCTGGAGAAGCTCGCCGTCGAGGCACACGGGGCCTGGGTGTTGGCCAAGATCGACGTGGACGCCAACCAGGCGATCGCGCAGGCGCTTCGGGTGCAGGGGATCCCGGCGGTGAAGGCCGTCTTCCAGGGCCAGCTGCTCGGCGAGTTCGCCGGGGCGCTGCCGGAGGACCAGGTGCGCACGTTCCTCGACCAGGTCGTCGAGGTGACCGGTGCCGCGGCGGCGGCCGCCGACGGCTCGCCGGCCGAGCCGGCCGAGCCGGACGACCCGCGGGTGATCGCCGCCGAGGAGGCGACCGAGCGCGGCGACTACGACGACGCGATCGGGCAGTACGCGGCGATCCTCGCCGCCGAGCCCGGCCACGCCCGGGCGGCCGCCGCGATCCGCGAGGTCGAGCTGCTGCGCCGGGTCGGCACGGCCGCGCCGGACGCGGTGGAGAAGGCCGACGCCGCCCCGGGCGACGTCGACCTGGCGCTGGCTGCCGCGGACCTGCAGCTCGCCCGCGGCGAGGTGTCCAACGCGTTCGCCCGGCTGCTGGCCGCGATCCGGGACACCGCCGGCGGCCAGCGTGAGCAGGTCCGGCTCCGGCTGGTCGAGCTGTTCAACGTCATCGGCAACGAGGACCCGCGGGTGACCGCCGCTCGCAAGGAGCTGACCAGGGCGCTGTACTAGCGCGGACCCAGAATGTAGTTCGTCGGTCACGGTCGGCCTTCCCCGTCGAACCATTCCGCCCGGCTTGGTAGTTTCGCCGCCGACACCGGGAGGTCCTGCGTTGACCGACAGCTGGATGAAGGCCCGCGCCAAGGGGCAGCACCGGGAGGCTGACCCGGACGAGGCCCGGATGACCGCGCTGCCCGGCATGCGGCCCCCGCCGCCAGGCCCTCCCGGGGCGGCCGACGCTCAGTCCGGCACCGACGTCCAGCAGGCCCTCCAGATGCTGACCCTGGCCCAGCGGACCGCCGAGGAGCACGTCGCCACCGCGCACCGGCAGGCGGACGCCATCCTGACCGACGCGCACGCTGGGGCGGAGCAGATCGTCCGGGAGGCCCAGGCCGAGGCCGAGGCCGTCCGGCGGGAGGCCGACAAGGTGCTGTCCGACGCGCGGACGCAGGCCGAGCAGTCGGCCAGGGAGGTCCACGCGCACGCGCAGGCCGCGCGGCAGGACGGCGAGAAGATCGTCACCGACGCCCGGGCCCAGGCGGCGGAGATCGCCGAGGAGGCCAGGGCGGGTGCCGACGGGCTCGAGCGGCTGGCCCGGCAGCGCTACGACGAGGAGGTCGGCAACCTGGCCGCGCGGCGGGAGTCGCTGCAACAGCAGATCGAGTCCCTGCAGGAGTTCGACCGGGACTACCGGTCGCGGCTGCTCACCTTCATGCAGACCCAACTGCGCGCCCTCTGGGTCGACGAGCCGCACGTAGACGGCGAGATCGGCCCGGCCGCCGACCCCGCGCCCCAGCCCCGGTCGCCGCAGTCCCCGGCAACCCGGGCCCCGGCCGCGCAGCGCCCGGCCGCGCAGCGCCCGGCCGCGCAGGCCCCGGCTACCCTGGCCCCGGCAACGCAGGGGCCGGCCGCGCAGCGCCCCGCCGCGCAAGGCCCGGCAACGCAGCCTCCGGCGCAGGCCGCGGCAACCCCGGCCGCGGCAACCCCGGCCCCGGCAACCCCGGCCCCGGCAACCCCGGCCCCGGCAACGCAGGCCCCGGCAACGCAGGGGCCGGCCGCACAGGATCCGCCTGTGCAGGGTCCGCCCGCGCAGCCTCCGGCACCGGGGGCGGACGCGGCGGTCCGCTCCGCCGCGGCTTCGGCCCTCAACTCGACGCACCCCTGAGGATTCCCCCCGCGCGGTGGCGAGGCGCGCCCGTCCCGCGGCGAGCTGACCCGATGCCCCGCCCGGACGAGGACTACCGGGACCGGTGCGGCGGCGCGAGCGGGCCGGCCGCGAGCCCGCCGGTTCGTGCCTGCTGATAGGGGCAACCGAGCTGGGCGAAGGTGATCGCGAGGCGGACCAGCGCGTCGCGGTCACCGGCGGCGATCGCCTCGGCGCGGTCGACGACGGCCGCCGCTATCGGGTTGTCCCGCGCCGCGCGCCGGCTGCGCTCCACGCGGCTAGCCACGTCGTGGTGGCGGGCGAGCACCGCGGCCTCGGCCCAGAGGGCCGCGTACCACGGCCGCCACGGCCTGCTACCCAGGGATCGGAACAGCTCGGGGTCGTCGACGTCGGCCGCGAGCAGCGCCGCCCCCGCGGCCGGGTCGTCGCGATGGAGCGCGAGCAGCCCGTCGAACACCGCGGGCCAGCCCCGCTCGGAGCTCGCCAGTCCCTCGGCGTCGACGCCGAGGTCGATCGTCAGCTGTATCCACTCCGCCCGGCGTTCGTCGTCGCCACGCATGCCGTGCACCATCGCGACGGCATAGGACGAGCGGGCCAGGTTCGGCGCGACCGGTCGCCCCGCGCGCTCCCAGCCGGCGCGGAAGCGCTCCCCGGTCCGGACCACGTCGTCGAAGCGACCGGCCAGCGCGTCGACGAGCAGGCGCCGGGACATGGCCAGGTGGTCCTCGTCGCGGTAGAAGGGCAGGCCGGCGAGCGCCTCGGCATGACCGGCGGCAGCGGTCACGTTGCCGGCCGCCAGGGCGACCTCGGCCGCCATGAGCTGGCCGTCGCCGAGCTCGAATCCGCTGAGCGGACCGACCGCGAGCCTGTCGAGCAACTCGAGCCGCCTGCGGGCGACCCGCACCGCCTCGGCGATGTCGTCGTCGACCAGGCAGGCGAGGGTCAACTGGTCCAGGGCGATGCTGTGCAGAATCCCGTCGCCGGCCCGCTCGGCCAGCCCGGCGACGCGTAGGGTGTCGCCGACCGTGGCCAGGTGGCTGAACTCCGCCACAGCGAGCGCCGCCTGGGCGGGCAACGAGCCGTCGGACAAGGAGCGGGCTTCGGCGACCAGCTCGTCGGCTTCTGCCCGCGAGTGCGGGGTCCCCATGATCCCCGGCGCGCGGTTGACGTACATCGCCATCGTGGCCAGGTCCCGCGCCGCACCGGCGCGGTCGCCGGCCGGGACGGCGGCGTCGGCCGCCATCCGGAACAGCCGCAAAGCTTCGTCGCCGACGAAGCGGCTGGCGGCCGAGCCGGCGGCGAGCCTCAGGTACGCCGCCCGCTCGGTACCCGCCGTCGCGAGCTCGGCCGCCTGCTCGTAGTGCCGCTGTGCCTGCGCCGGCCGGCCGCGGAGGAACAGCAGCCCGGCGAGCTCGCCGGCCATCTCGGCCGCGGCCGTCCGCCGCGTCTCGTCGCCCGCGTACCACGCGATGACGGCGCCGGCGTCGTCGACGAGCCGGTCGAACCGGGCGCACCAGGACTCGCCGATGTCCCCGGGGGCGGTACGGCGAAGCTCCGCGACGGCCCGCCGGCACCACCGCCCGTGGTCGGCCCGGGCCTGGTCCAGCTCGGCTGCCGCGGCCAGTCGCTCGACGCCGTACTGACGGATCGTCTCCAGCGCCCGGTACCTGGTCGGTTCACCCCTCTGGACGACCAGCAGGCTGTGTTCGGCCAGGCGGGCCAGCCCGTCGGCCACCTCGGCCCGCTCGCGGCCGCCGCCGGCCACGGCATGGGCGGTGTCGACGTCGAACCACGAGGCGAACACGGCGACGCCACGCAGCAGCGCCCGATCGTCGCCCGGGAGCAGGTCGTAGCTCCAGCCGATGGCCGCCCGTAACGAGGCGTGCCGGTCGGCCCGGCCGGTGCCGGCGCTGAGGAACCGCAGCCGCTGGTCGAGTCCGGACTCCAACCCGTCGAGTCCGAGCGCCGGGAACCGGGCCGCGGCCAGCTCGATGGCCAGTGCCATGCCGTCCAGCGCCCGGCACAGCGCCGCTACCCGCACGGCGTCCGGCGGCGCGGCATCGCCCGTCGCGGCCGCCACCCGGGTCGCGAACAGGTCGACGGCATCCCCACCGCGGCCGCCCACCGACAGTCCCGGTACGACGTACACCCGCTCGTACGGGAGGCGGAGGCGGGTCCGGCTCGTCGCCAGCACGGTGAGGTCGGGGCAGCCCTCGAGCGGCGTCCGTGCCGGGCACCGAGGTCGCGGATCCGTGCCGGGCACGGATGTGTCACCGCCCTCGGCCGGCGAGCCTCGACTCGCGGCGAGTCCCGCCGCCGGAGTCCGCCAGAGCTGAGGAGCGAGTCCATGACCAGCACCGAGAACGCCGCCCGCAACGGTGTCGACATCCTGACCTTGTTCGCCACCGTCGACGCGGTGAAGGCGGCGCCGCAGCTCGCCCAGTTCCAGTTCCGGGCGAGCAACGACTGGGTCAGCGGCACCCACACCCGCTCGGTCATCCAAGGCTTCTACGGCGCGGGTCAGGAGGACACGTCGCGCACCGAGCCGTTCGCGTACGACGCGGACCACCCTGCCGTGCTCGTCGGATCGAACCACGGCCCGACCCCGGTGGAGTTCCTGCTGCACGCCATCGCCGCCTGCCTCACCTCGGGCCTGGCCAACATCGCCGCCGCCCGCGGGATCACGCTGCGGCGGGTCCGCTCGACGGTCGAGGGCGACATCGAGCTGCTCGGCATCCTCGGTCTGTCCGACGAGGTCCGCAACGGCTACCGGCAGATCCGGGTGCGGTTCGAGGTCGAGGGCGACGCGACGCGGGAGGAGCTGGTGGCGCTCGTCGAGCGGTCCCGCAGCCGGTCGGCGGTCTACGACGTGCTCGCCAACGGCACCGACGTCCAGATCGACGTCACCACACCCTGACGCCCCGGCCCGGCTGCCGGTGATCCGAGCCGGCACCGACGACCCGAGAGGACACCGAGATGACGGCCTCCCAGGGCCACCGGCCGGACGTCCGCACCGGTTGGGACGTCGTCGTCGGCGCGCGTGGCCGGCGCGTCGACCGCCTTGCTGCTCGCCCGCGCGGGCCTGCGGGTGCTGGTCGTGGACCGCGCCCGCCGCGGCTCGGACACCCTGTCCACCCACGCGCTGATGCGCGGCGGTGTCGTGCAGCTGCGGCGTTGGGGCCTGCTGGACCGGGTGACGGCGACCGGCGTGCCGGCGGTGCGCCGGGTGACGTTCCACTACGGAGCCGAGTCGGTGCCGGTCGCGTTGAAGCCGTCCGCCGGCGTGGACGCGCTCTACGCGCCCCGTCGTGCCGTCCTCGACGCCCTGCTCGCCGACGCCGCCGAGGAGGCAGGCGCCCGGGTCTGCTTCGGATGGGCCGTGACCGACCTGGCCCGCGACGGCGCCGGCCGCGTCGTCGGGGTCGTCATCCGCGACCAGGACGGAGCCACCCGGACCGAGATGGCCAGGCTCGTCGTCGGTGCCGACGGGCGCGGCTCGGTGGTGGCCGCCCGGGTGGCCGCCCCGACCGTCGCGGCCGGTGCCCACGCTCCGTCGTACGCCTACGGGTACTGGCCCGCCGGGGACGTCGACGGCTACCACTGGTACTACGGCGACCGCCTGTCCGCCGGGATCATCCCCACCCACGGCGGTCTCGCCTGCGTCTTCGTCGGCGGCCCGGCCGACGTGGTCACCGCGGCCACGCGCCACCGCCGCCCGCTGGCCGCGCAGCGGGAGCTGCTGGCCCGGATCGACGGAGGCCTCGCCGACCTCGCGGCAGCGGCACCGAGCGGGCCGGTGCGAGTCTTCGGCGGACTGCCGGCGCGGCTGCGTCGTCCGTACGGGCCCGGCTGGGCGCTGGTGGGCGACTCCGGCTGGTGGAAGGATCCGCTGTCCACTCACGGGATCACGGCGGCCCTGCACGACGCGGAGCTGCTCGCCGCCGCCGTCGTCGCCGGGGCGGCATCGGAACGCGCGGCCGAGTGCGCACTGGCCGGCTACCAGGAGCGCAGGGACCGGGTCGCGGTGCCGATGCACCCCGTCGTCGACCGGCTCGCGTCCCATGAGTGGGACCCGGCCGAGGCGCGCCGGCTGCTGCGCGAGCTGTCCACGATGATGGCCGCCGAGGTCGACGCCATCCTCGGGTTCGACCCGGTGCCCGCGCGCACCGCCTGATCGTCCGCAACTGCGCGGGTGTCACCTCTCGGGCGGGTCCGCGTGGAGGTGGCCGCGGTCACCAGCGACGGCAGTGGACGGCCCGACAATGCCCGGCGCGGGACTATTGGCAGGACTTGGCGTCGCTGAAACCGTCGCGGAACGCCTGCACCCGGTCGAAGCCGGTCGTCGTGTGCACGTTGGTGAACTCGCTCGACCCGGCCGTGTCCAGCAGCGCCCGGATCGCCTCGTCCAGGTCGCCCGGCGACAGCGACAGCCGGGTCTGGTCGCGCTGGGTGAACGCGTCCCGGGCGTACCCGCCGGTGGCGCAGATCGACGACAGCAGCGCCGACTCGCTGTCGGTCGCCGAGGACTCGCCCCGCCGCTGCCGGACCGCCTGCCCGTACGCGATGCCGACCAGCGAGATCGGCCCGAAGTCGCCGTCCGCCTGCTGGTAGACCTTCCGCAGCGCGTCGGTGTCGTAGTAGATCGTGTCGTCGGCCGCGCAGTACTGCGCGTCGAGCACCGGCTGCCCGCCGCACTGCGGCCGGTCGGCGTCCGTGAACGGCTTCACCGCGGCCAGCGGCTTCCACGGCTGCCCGTAGAGCTTCTGGTACGAGGCCGTCCAGTACGCGTCGACGTCCTTCGGGCCCCTGGTCAGCGTGTCGGACACCGACAGGTTGCCCTGGTTCTGCTCGTCCTCGGGCGTGGTGAAGCCGGTCTGGGTGAACGTCCGCTCGTCGTCGAACTTGGCGCAGAACGGGACGCCCTTCTCGGCGCCGTCCTGGAACGCGGAGACCCGGTCGAAGCCGCTGCCGTGCGCCTGCCGGCCGGAGGCGGTCGAGCCGAGCGGGTCGCGGAACAGCAGGAAGCCGGACAGCGCCCGGTCGAGGTCGGCCCGGGAGATCTCGAAGTGCGGCGCGTTGCCCTTGAGCACCCAGTCGGTGAACGCGCCGGCGTAGCAGTCGGCCTGGGTCTCCACCACGATCGTGTGGTCGCTGGGCAGCTTGGTCCGCTTCTGGATCGCGTGCCCCCACTCGTGCGCGAGGACCATCGCGACCAGGTAGTCGCCGAATCGGTGCTGCAGCTCCGGCAGCAGGCCTTTGCGGTCCCAGGCCACGATGTCCCGGGTCGGGCAGTAGAACGCGTTGCCGCGGATGTCCGCGGGCTCCTCCGTGCACGGCGCGGCCACCGAGCCGTCCGGGTCGATCGAGTAGAGCCCCGAGACCGGCCGGTACTGCTCGTTGAACTGCGTGGGCATCTGGTCGGTCCAGAACTGCTGGATGTCCGCGATGCCGTTGCCGGCGAGCGTGTCGATCGGGCCGTTGTCGGTGTTGTGGATGTCGAGCTTGGCGTCCGGCGCCTTGGCCCGGCTCGACCCGTACGAGCCGAGGCCGGGGACCTCCTGCACGCAGCCGGTGGCCAATACCGCGAGCACCGCGGTCGCCGGCACCAGCCGCCGCCACCTCGACATCAACGTCCACCCCTCGTCGCCGCACCGCCGGGTGCCATCCTGCCCGGCCGCGGGGCCCCGTCGGATACCCGGTCGGCTACCCACCACCCTGCCAGCCGGGTGGTGTGACGGGCGTCAAGCCTCAGTCCCGCTCGCCGGTGTACCGCAGCCACAGCGCGCCGAGCGGCGGCACCCGCAGGGTGACCGAGGCCGGCTGGCCGTGCCAGGGCTCCGGCCGGGCCTGGACCGAGCCGAGGTTGCCGACCCCGGACCCGCCGTACGCCTCCGAGTCGGTGTTGACGATCTCCTGCCAGCGACCGGTGCGCGGCAGCCCGAGCCGGTAGCCCTCGTGCGGGCCGCCGGAGAAGTTGACCACGCAGGCCAGCACCGAGTCGTCGGCGCCCCAGCGCAGGAACGAGAAGGTGTTGTCGGCGGCGTCGTTGGCGTCGATCCAGGAGAACCCGGACGGCGAGGTGTCCTGGGTGTACAGCGCCGGGGTGGCCCGGTAGACCCGGTTGAGGTCGCCGGTCAGCCGCTGCACCCCGCTGTGCAGCGGGTCCTCCAGCAGCCACCAGTCCAGCGACCGGGCGTCGGCCCACTCCGAGCCCTGGCCGAACTCGCCGCCCATGAACAGCAGCTGCTTGCCCGGGTGCGCCCACATGAACGCCAGCAGCGCGCGCAGGGTGGCGGCCTGCTGCCAGTGGTCGCCCGGCATCTTGCCGAGCAGCGAACCCTTGCCGAACACGACCTCGTCGTGCGAGAGCGGCAGGATGAAGTTCTCGCTGAAGGCGTACATGAGCGAGAACGTCATCTGGTGGTGGTGGAACTGCCGGTACACCGGGTCCCGGGAGACGTAGTCCAGGGTGTCGTGCATCCACCCCATGTTCCACTTGAAGCCGAAGCCGAGGCCGCCGAGGTGGGTCGGCCGGGTCACGCCCGGCCAGGCCGTCGACTCCTCGGCGATCGTCACCGCGCCGGGCACCCGGCGGTATA
Source organism: uncultured Actinomycetota bacterium (assembly GCA_963803135.1). Lineage (GTDB taxonomy): Bacteria > Actinomycetota > Actinomycetes > Mycobacteriales > CADCTP01 > CADCTP01. Next base: position 73,903 of record CAWDLH010000008.1, read on the forward strand.
CGGTCGCGTTCATCTCCTGCAGGAACGCGACCGCGTCCAGGTTCTCCCGCCCGCCGTACTGGTTCGGCAGCCATTCGCCCTCGGACCGCGAGTAGTCGAGGTAGAGCATCGACGCGACCGCGTCCACCCGCAGCCCGTCGACGTGGTACTCCTCCAGCCAGAACAGCGCGTTCGCGACCAGGAAGTTGCGCACCTCGCGCCGGCCGAAGTCGAACACGTACGTGCCCCAGTCGGGCTGCTCGCCGCGGCGCGGGTCGGCGTGCTCGTACAGCGGGGTGCCGTCGAACCGGGCGAGCGCCCAGGCGTCCTTCGGGAAGTGCCCGGGCACCCAGTCCACGATCACCCCGATGCCGGCCCGGTGCAGCCGGTCGACGAAGTAGCGGAAGTCGTCCGGGGGGCCGAACCGGGCGGTCGGCGCGAAGTACGAGGTGACCTGGTAGCCCCAGGACCCGTCGTACGGGTGCTCGGCCACCGGCAGCAGCTCGACGTGGGTGAACCCGGTCTCGGTGAGGTAGTCGGCCAGCTGGTCGGCCGCCTCCCGGTAGCCGAGGCCCTTGCGCCACGAGCCGAGGTGCACCTCGTAGATGCTCATCGGCGCCGCGTGCCACCGGGTCGTGCCCCGGCTGGTCAGCCACTCGTCGTCGTCCCAGGCGAACCGGGTCTCGTGCACCACCGACGCGGTCGCCGGCGTCCGCTCGGCCGCGAACGCCAGCGGGTCGGCCTTGTCCCGCCACTGCCCGTCCGGCCCGAGGATGGAGAACTTGTACTTCGCGCCCGGCACGACGCCCGGCACGAAGATCTCCCAGACCCCGGTGCGGCCGAGCGAGCGCAGCGGGTACGCCCGGCGCTGCCAGTAGTCGAAGTCGCCGGTGACCCGCACGCCCCGGGCGCTGGGCGCCCACACCGCGAACGACGTGCCGGTCACCGGCCCGTGCGGGGTCTCGTACGTAAGCACGTGCGCGCCGAGCGCCTCCCACAGCCGCTCGTGCCGACCCTCGCTGATCAGGTGCAGGTCGATCTCGCCCAGCGTCGGCAGCCACCGGTAGGCGTCGTCGACCAGGTGCGTCTCCTCGGCCCCGCCCTCGACCTGGTAGGCCACCTCGAGCTGGTAGTCCCCGGCCGGCCCGGGCACCACGCCGGCGAACACACCGGCCGGGTGCACCTGGTCGAGGTGGTAGCGCCGGTCGCCGAGCAGCGCGGCGACCCGGGTGGCGTCCGGCCGCAGCGTGCGTACGACCAGCCGGCCGGCGCCGGCCGGCACCGGGTCGGCACCGGATTCCAGCGCGACACCGCTGCCGGCGACCGGGGTGACCGCGTCGGTCGCCGCCCGGACCTGGTCGACCGCGTCCGGCCCGCCGTCGCCGGTGGACACCGGGGCGGCCGGCTCGAGGTCGGCCCGCAGCGGGTGCAGCCCGAGGATCGAGTGGGGGTCGTGGTGCACGCCGCCGACGAGCCGGTCGAGCTCCTCCCGGGACAGGCCGGCGGGATCCGCGGCCAGCTGCGTGGACGTCACGACCGTGCTCCTTCGGTGAGTCTGGCCAGCGAGGCCAGCGGGATCGGCAGCCAGGACGGTCGGTTGCGGGCCTCGTAGACGGCCTCGTACACGGCCTTGTCCGCCTCGTACGCGCGCAGCAGCACGGGGTCCTCGCGCGGGTCCCGGCCGCCGGCGTCGACGTACCCGTCCAGGAACGCGTCCCGGTTGCGGGTCGCCCACTCGTCCGCGCGGTAGGTCAGGTGCGGCTCGAACGGGTGGTCGGCGAGCATGTTCCGGGCCGCGTAGTCGAACGACCGCAGCATCCCGGCCAGGTCCCGCACCGGCGAGTCCAGCCCGGTCCGCTCGGACAGCGGCTTGGCCGGCTCGCCCTCGAAGTCGAGCACCACCCAGCGGTGCGACGTGCGCAGCACCTGGCCGAGGTGGTAGTCGCCGTGCACCCGTTGCACGGGTACGCCGGCCGCGTGCCCGGCCAGCCCCCGGAACGCGTCGCGCAACCCGGCCGCGTAGCCGTCCAGGTCCGGCACCGCCGCCAGCGCGGCGTCCAGCCGCTGCTCCATCCGCCCGGCCATCCGGACCAGCTCCTCGGCGCCGAGCACGCCGGTCGGCAGCGCCTCGGTCAGGTCGGCGTGCACCTCGGCGGTCGCCTGGCCGAGCCGGAAAGCCTCGCCGGCGAAGTCGCCGCCGACCTCGGAGGCGTGCAGGTCGCCCTCCGCGTACAGGTCGCGGACGCTGATCTTGGCCAGCTCCCAGCCGTCGGTGGCGGTCCGGAAGAACTCCTGCAGCATGGCCAGGTCCGCCCACTCGCCGCCGGCGCTGTCGGGCCACCGCGCGGAGACATAGCCGAGCAGCCGGGCCACATGCCTGGCCCCGTCGGGCAGCCCGGTGAGCGCCTCGTGCACCTCGATGTCGGGGTTGCGGCCGGGATAGAGCCGGCGGAACACCTTGAGGATCGCCGCGTCGTCGTAGACCAGCGACGTGTTGCTCTGCTCGTTGGCGATCGGCAGGCTGCTCGCGTCCAGTGGCAACGGCTCGTCGCCCGGCCCCGCGGTGAACCGGAGCTGCTCGTCCGCCCGCCCGGCCTCGATGCCGGCCAGCCAGGCGCCGGTGACCTCCTTGTCGTGCAGCGCGTCGTACCACCAGGACCGGCCGCCGTAGTCCGGGTCGGGCGTCTCGCCGACGAGCACGTGCGCGACCTGGTCGGCCGGCTCGGGCCGGCGCACCAGCGGAACCTGGTACGTGTCGGTGGAGCCGTCGTCGGCGTAGCGCACCCGGACCAGCCAGACGTCGCTGCGCCACGGCCGCTCGGTGAGGATGCCGGCGGCGGAGACCGCGACGATCCCGAAGGCGCGTCCCTTGCCGGCGAACCAGCGCTGTCGCGGCAGCCAGGTCTCCAGCAGTCCGCCGAGCTCCTCGGGCGCCGCCATCACTGTCCCTCGACCGCCGGCGCCGGCAGCCGGAACCAGTAGAAGCCGTGCCCGGCCAGCGTCAGCAGGTACGGCAGCTCGCCGATCGGCGGGAAGCGCACGCCGCCGGTCAGCTCGAGCGGCTCCCGGCCGTGCCACGGGCGCAGGTCGAGCTCGACGGGTTGGGCGAACCGGGAGAGGTTGTTCACACACAGCACGATGTCGTCTCCGAACTCCCGCACGTACGACAGCACGCTCGGGTTGGAACCCCCCAGGTCGATGAAGGAGCCGAGACCGAAGGCGGGGTTGGCCTTGCGGACCTGGATCATCCGCCGCGTCCAGTGCAGAAGCGAGGACGAGTTTCGGGTCTGCGACTCCACGTTGGTGACCTGGAAGCCGTAGATCGAGTCCATGTTGACCGGCAGGTAGAGCCGGCCGGGATCGCAGGTGGAGAAGCCGGCGTTGCGGTCGGGCGTCCACTGCATCGGGGTGCGGACGCCGTCCCGGTCGCCGAGCCAGATGTTGTCGCCCATCCCGATCTCGTCCCCGTAGTACAGCACGGGCGAGCCGGGCAGCGACATCAGCAGCGCGGTGAACAGCTGGATGCGGTCGAGATCGTTGTCGAGCAGCGGGGCCAGCCGCCGGCGGATGCCGAGGTTGGCCTTCATCCGCGGGTCGTGGGCGTACTCCGACCACATGTAGTCGCGCTCTTCGTCGGAGACCATCTCGAGCGTCAGCTCGTCGTGGTTGCGCAGGAAGATGCCCCACTGGCAGTTGGCCGGGATCGGCGGCGTCGACTCGAGGATCTCCGAGATCGGGTAGCGCTGCTCCCGCCGGACGGCCATGAAGATGCGCGGCATGACCGGGAAGTGGAACGCCATCTGGCACTCGTCGCCCTTGGTCGGGTCGCCGAAGTAGTCGACCACGTCCTGGGGCCACTGGTTGGCCTCGCACAGCAGCACCCGGTCCGGGTAGGTCTTGTCCACCTCGGCCCGGATCCGCCGGAGGAACTCGTGCGTCTCCGGGAGGTTCTCGCAGTTGGTGCCCTCCCGCTCGAACAGGTACGGCACGGCGTCCAGCCGGAAGCCGTCGATCCCCAGGTCGAGCCAGAACTTCAGCGCGTCGATGATCGCGTCCTGCACGGCCGGGTTGTCGAAGTTGAGGTCGGGCTGGTGCGAGAAGAACCGGTGCCAGAAGTACTGCCGCCGCACCGGGTCGAAGGTCCAGTTCGACGTCTCGGTGTCGATGAAGATGATCCGCGCTTCCGGGTAGCCGGCGTCGTCGTCGGCCCAGACGTAGAAGTCCCCGTACGGGCCGTCCGGCTCGGTGCGCGAGGCCTGGAACCACGGGTGCTGGTCGGAGGTGTGGTTCATGACGAAGTCGACGATCACCCGCATCCCGCGTGCGTGCGCGTCGTCCAGCAGCCGGCGGAAGTCCTCGACCGTGCCGAACTCGGGCAGCACGCCGACGAGGTCGCCGATGTCGTACCCGCCGTCGCGCAGCGGTGACGGGTAGAACGGCGGCAGCCAGAGGCAGTCGACGCCGAGCCAGCGCAGGTAGTCCAGCTTCGAGATCAGCCCGCCGAGGTCGCCGCTGCCGTTGCCGTCGGAGTCGGCGAACCCACGGACCAGCACCTCGTAGAAGACCGCCCGCTTGTACCACTCCGGGTCGTCGCCGGCGGACAGGCCGGTCAGCGAGTCCCTGGACGCGGCCGCGGCGGCGCGCGCGGTCGCCGCCCGCTCGGCCGCGGCCGGCGCGGCCAGGGCCACGGCATCGGCGTCGGCCGCCGCGAACGCGCCGGGGTCGGTCTCGGCGGGGAGGTCCACGCGCTCTCCTGATCTAGCGTCGCACCACGAGGACGTGTGCCGGCTCGACGTGCGGGTCGAGCCGGACGAAGTTGAACTGCCCCCACTCGTATTCCCTGCTGCCGCCGCCCATCTCGTCGTGCACGACCATGCGGTCGTTCCAGTCGAGGCCGAGCGCGGGCATGTCCAGGGACGTGGTGCCCTGCTGCACCGAGTACGGGTTGAGCGTGACGACGACGATCACGGTGTCACCGCTCTCGTCGTCGCGCTTCGAGAATGCCAGAAGGTTTTCGTTGTCGATGTGATGGAAGCGCAGGTTGCGCAGCTGCTGCAGGGCCGGGTGGGCGTTGCGCAGCCGGTTGAGGTGGGCCAGGTACGGCGCGAGGCTGCGGCCCTCCCGGATCGCCTGGTCGTAGTCCCGCGGCCGCAGCTGGTACTTCTCCGAGTCGAGGTATTCCTCCGAGCCCTCCCGCGCCGGCAGGTGCTCGAACAGCTCGTAGCCGGAGTAGACCCCCCAGCTCGGGCTCATCAGCGCGGCCAGCACGGCCCGGATCCGGAACATCGGCGGGCCGCCCTGCTGGAGGCTGGCGTGCAGGATGTCCGGCGTGTTGACGAAGAAGTTCGGCCGCATGTAGTCGGCCGCGGCGACCAGCTCCCGGCCGTACTCCTCCAGCTCCCACCTCGCCGTGCGCCAGGTGAAGTAGGTGTACGACTGGGTGAAGCCGATCCGGGCCAGCGTGTGCATCATCGCCGGCCGGGTGAACGCCTCGGCCAGGAACAGCACGTCCGGGTCGGTCTTCTTGACCTCCCAGATCAGCCAGTGCCAGAAGTTCAGCGGCTTCGTGTGCGGGTTGTCGACCCGGAAGATCTTCACCCCGTGCGACACCCACAGCCGCACGATCCGCAGCATCTCCGCGTAGCTGCCCTTGGGGTCGTTGTCGAAGTTGAGCGGGAAGATGTCCTGGTACTTCTTCGGCGGGTTCTCCGCGTACGCGATCGAGCCGTCCGGGCGGGTGGTGAACCACTCCGGGTGCTCGGTCACCCACGGGTGGTCCGGCGCGGCCTGCAGGGCGAGGTCGAGCGCGACCTCCATACCCTGCTCGCGGGTCGCGGCGACGAAGTCGTCGAAGTCCTCGAACGTGCCCAGCTGCGGGTGGATCGCGTCGTGCCCGCCCTCCTCGGAGCCGATCGCCCAGGGCGACCCGACGTCCTCCGGACCGGGCATCAGCGTGTTGTTCCGGCCTTTCCGGTTGACCCGGCCGATCGGGTGCACCGGCGGCAGGTACACCACGTCGAAGCCCAACTTGGCGATCTGCGGCAGCCGGCGGGCCGCGTCCTTGAACGTGCCGTGCCGGCGCGGGGTGCCGTCCGCGTCGATCTCCGCGCCCTCCGACCGGGGGAACAGCTCATACCAGGCCGAGAACAGCGCCCGGGTGCGGTCCACCCAGACCGTGTAGCGGGGCGAGCGGGTCAGCAGCTCGCGCACCGGGTGCTCGTCGAACAGCGCGCTCACCTCGGCGGCCAGCGCCGGGCCGACCCGGTGGGCCAGGTCGCGGCGGGTGTCCCGGAGCGCCTCGGCCGCGGCCTCCAGCACGCCGCGGCGGTCCTCGGGGACGTTGCGCAGCGCCCGGACGAGCAGCCGGGCGCCGTCCTCCAGGTCGTTGGCCAGGTCCTCCGGGCCCTGGCCGGCGTCGATCTTGACCTCGACCCTGTGCCGCCAGGTCTGCATCGGGTCGCCCCAGGCCTCGATCGCGAAGGTCCAGGGGCCCTCGGTGGTGGGGACCACGGTCGCGTGCCAGCGGTCCGTGCCCGGCACCCCGGGGACCATCCGCAGCAACGGACCGGACGGGCCCTCGGCGCCGTCCGGGCCGCGCCAGGCCACGTTCGCGGCGATCGCGTCGTGACCCTCGCGGAAGACGGTGGCCGCGATGGGCAGGTGCTCGCCGACGACCGCGCGCGCCGGGTAGCGCCCGCACGACACCACGGGGGACACGTCGGTGATTCCCAGACGTCCGGTCACGTACGAGACCGTACCCACGCCGGTGTGGGGGAACACAGGCACACCGGGGCGGCCCGGCCGCTCCGGTGCATGCTTCGTCAGCTTGCCACGGTGACGACGCCCAGCTCGGCCTCGGTGGCCAGCAGGCTGTTCTTCGGCAGCACCCGGACCGTGTAGCCGAACGCCCCGGTGCGCTCCAGCGGCACCGTGCCCTCCCAGCGGTGGAGCCCCTCGCCGTCCCCGGCGTACGCCAGCGACAGGGTCTGCACGTCGTGCAGGCCGTTGGTCTCGTCCACCCGGCCGTACGCGGCCTGCACGTCGACGTCGTCGGGGGACAGGCCGGCCAGGTCCACCTCGGCCCGCAGGTCGAGGGTCGCGCCGAGCTGCGGGGTGTCGCCGGCGCCGGCGGACTCGACGTGCCGGACGGTGACCGCCGGCCAGGCGCCGAGCACCTTGATCCGCCAGGCCGCCAGCTGCTTCGCCGCCGCGTACAAGTCCGCGGAGACCGTGCGCGAGCTGGCCGCGGCCGGCGTGTAGAGCCGGGTGACGTAGTCGCGGACCATCCGGGTCGCCAGCACCTGCGGGCCGAGGCCCTTGAGCGTGTGCCGGACCATCTCCACCCAGCGCGCCGGGGCCTCGCCGCGCCGGTCGTAGAAGCGCGGCGCGACCTGCGTCTCGACCAGGTTGTAGAAGCCGGCCGCCTCGATGTCGTCGCGGCGGTTGTCGTCCACCCCGCTCGCCGACGGGATCGCCCAGCCGTTCTCCCCGTCGTACATCTCGTCCCACCAGCCGTCCCGGATGGACAGGTTGAGCCCGCCGTTGAGCGCGGCCTTCATCCCGGACGTGCCGCAGGCCTCCAGCGGCCGCAGCGGGTTGTTCAGCCAGACGTCGCAGCCCCAGTAGAGATAGTGGGCCATGCCGATGTCGTAGTCGGGCAGGAACACGATCCGGTGCCGCACCTCGGGATCGTCGGCGAACTGGACCAGCTGCTGGATCAGCGACTTGCCGCCGTCGTCGGCCGGGTGCGACTTGCCGGCGACGACCATCTGGATCGGCCGCTCCGGGTGCAGCAGCAGGGCCTTGAGCCGCTTCGGGTCCCGCAGCATCAGCGTCAGCCGCTTGTACGACGGCACCCGCCGGGCGAAGCCGACGGTGAGCACGTCCGGGTCGAACACGCTGCCGGTCCAGTCCAGCTCGGCGTCGGAGAAGCCGCGCTGCAGCTGGGAGGCGTACACCCGGCGGCGGACCTCGTCGACCAGCCGCTCCCGCAGCGTCCGGCGCAGCGCCCACAGCTCCTCGTCCGGCACCTTGTCCAGCGCCTGCCAGCCGCCCGCCTCCTGCAGCAGCGCGTCCGCGCCGTTCTGGTCGACGATCTCCAGCAGCTCCCGGCACATCCAGGTCGGCGCGTGCACCCCGTTGGTGATCGAGGTGATCGGCACCTCCTCGACGTCGAAGCCGGGCCACAGCGGCTGGAACATCTCCCGGCTGACCACGCCGTGCAGCCTGCTCACGCCGTTCGCGCGCTGCGCCAGCCGCAGCCCCATGTGAGCCATGTTGAACCGGCCGGGGTCGCTCTCGGCGCCCAGCGCGAGCACCCGATCGACCGGCAGCGCCGCCCACTCGGGCTGCTCGTAGTAGGACCGGACCAGGTCCTTGGCGAACCGGTCGATGCCGGCCGGGACCGGCGTGTGGGTGGTGAACACGGTGCCGGCCCGGACGCCGGCCAGTGCCTCGTCGAAGCTCAGCCCCTCGGCGGCCAGCTCGCGCATCCGCTCCAGGCCGAGGAAGCCGGCGTGGCCCTCGTTGGTGTGGAAGACCTCCGGGGCCGGCGTGCCGGTCAGCCGGCAGTACGCGCGGACCGCGCGCACGCCGCCGACCCCGGCCAGCATCTCCTGGGCCATCCGGTGGTCGCTGGTCCCGCCGTACAGCTTGTCGGTGACCAGGCGCTCGGCGGCCTCGTTCTCCTCGATGTCGGAGTCGAGCAGCAGCAGCGGCACCCGGCCGACCTGCACCTTCCAGACCTGGGCGCGCAGCGTCCGACCGCCGGGGACGGCGAGGGAGATCTTCAGCGCCGAGCCGTCCGCCTCGCGCACGAGCGACAGCGGCAGGCCGTGCGGGTCGATGGACGGGTAGAGCTCCTGCTGCCAGCCGTCCCGGGACAGCCCCTGGGCGAAGTAGCCGGCGCGGTAGAGCAGGCCGACGCCGATGATCGGCACGCCGAGGTCGCTGGCCGCCTTGAGGTGGTCGCCGGCGAGGATGCCGAGACCGCCCGAGTACTGCGGGAGGACCTCGGCCAGGCCGAACTCCATGGAGAAGTACGCGATGCTGCTCGGGACCCCGGTCTGCTCCTGGTACCACCGCGGCTGGGACAGGTAGTCGGCCAGGTCGTCGGCCGCGTCGGAGAGCCGGCGCAGGAACCGCTTGTCCCGGGACAGCGTGGACAGCCGGGCCGGCGAGACCGCGCCGAGCAGCCGGACCGGGTCGCCGCCGCACTCCCGCCACAGCTCGGGATCGACCGACCCGAACAGGTCGAGTGTGTCCTGGTGCCAGGACCAGCGCAGGTTCATGACGAGGTCGCTCAGGGCGGCCAGCTCCGGGCGCAGGGTCGCGCGCACGGTGAAGCGTCGAAGGGCTCTCACGAGCGGCGAGGGTACGGGAGTCCCGGCACCGCCCGGTCCGGAACCGCCCCCCGCGGACTCAGGTCAGGATGCCGTACTCGTGGATCTTGCGGTAGATCGTGGCCCGGGACATGCCCAGCGCGCGGGCGGCCTTGAGCTTGTTGCCGCGAGCGTCGAGCAGGCTGCGCACGATCGCGTCCCGCTCCATCGACTCCAGCGGGTTGAGCCGGCGGCGGGCGACCGTGCGCGACTCCGGCGGCAGGTCGTCGGGCCGGATCACGCCGGTCCGGCGCCGGCGCACCACCTCCCGCAGCACCCCGAGGACCTGCTCCACGTTGCCGGGCCAGCTGGCCCGCATGAGCAGCTGCATGGCCTCGGGCGAGCAGGTCAGCGCGCCGCCGTGGCCGAGCCGGGCGAGCAGGAACGGCACCAGCCGCTGCAGGTCCTCGATGTGGTGGCGCAGCGGCGGGATCGCCACCGTGCCCGGGAACAGCCGCAGCAGCTTGGTCAGCTCCTTGCCGCGCCCGCCGGCCGCCGAGGTGGTGGCGACGGTGACCGCGACCCAGGGCCGGACCGGCAGCCGGGCCGCCTCCTGCAGCGTCGCGGCGACCGCCCGCAGCCGCGGCCCGTCGAGCGTGTCGGCGTGCCGGAGCACCACGCTGTCGGCCTCGCCGAGCACGGTCCGGCGCAGCACGTCCAGCCAGCCCGGGGTGTCCGCCTCGGCCGCGTCCAGCGCGGCGAACCGGCCGACCGGCTGCCGGCGCAGCTGCACCGCCCGCAGCACCGCCGCCTTGCCGACGCCGGGCTCGCCCTCGACCGCGATCCACTCGCCGGCCCGGTACGCCCGCTCGACCTCGTCGCAGGCCCGCAGCCACAGCGGCGACGTGCCGACCAGGCCGGGCAGCTGGGTCCGCGGTGGTGCGGCCGGCGCGCTCGCCGGCGCCGAGCCGGCCGGCGGCACGATCCTGACCTGGACCACGCCGCCGGAGCGGCCGGGGACCGGGCGCAGCGTCATCCGGGCGGTCGGCCCGGTGGGCAGCTGCACCTCGAGCCGCCCGGACCGCCCGCTGGCCAGCGCGTCCGCGGCGTGCCCGACCAGCGCGGCCTGGTCGGCCGGGTCCAGCACGGTGCGGGCCAGCTCGTTCATCATCGACACGTCGCGGTCGACCGCGAACACGATGCCGGTGCTGCGCCGGCAGGCCCGCAGGTACTCGTGGAACAGCTCCAGCTCGCGGGTGCCGGAGTCGGCCAGCAGCTGCTGGCGGATCTGCTCGGCCGTCGACTTGGCCAGCGTGAGCAGCAGCGAGCCGGCGTCCCGGCGCCAGCAGGTCAGGTCCACCGCGCCGATGGTCTTGCCGGAGATCGGGTGGTGGATCGGGACCCCGGCGCAGGCCAGGTTCTCCAGGTTCTCGGCGTAGTGCTCGTGCCCGAACACGTGCATCGGCCGGCCGCCCTCCAGCGCGGTGCCGATGCCGTTGGTGCCGACGAACTCCTCCGCGTACGAGAAGCCGGGCGCCAGCATGACCTTGTCCAGGTAGCGCTCCAGCTCGTCGCCGGCGGTGAGCCGGACCAGCACCAGGCCGCTGGAGTCGGTGAGCAGGATGCTCACCTGCTGGCCCTCCAGCTGGTCGCGCAGGGTCCGCAGCACCGGCTCGGCGCTGCGGGTGAGCGGGCTGTCCACCTCGGGGTCGCGGATGTAGGGCAGTTCGATGCGGTCGGCGGCCACCTTCAACTCGCGCGAGCGCCACCAGGAGGCCAGGATGGTGTCCCTGACCGCGGCCGGGTCGGCCGCCTCGGCGGTGAGGAAGCGCACGCGGCTGGCGGCGACGCCGTCGCCGTCGGTGGGGGTAGGCGGCCGTGGACGCATGCGACCTCCTCGGCTCCCGGTCCACCCCGAAGACGGCGCTGCCGCCCGGGGGCGCGGGAGGTTGCGTGGTTGTTTCACCATAGGCGCGCCGTCCAGGTCGGCCCTGTCTCAAATTGAGACGGCCCGCGCGCGGTGCCATGCGTAGACCGGATATCTGAGGCAGTCCCGCCCCGACGGGAGGCGTGTCATGACCGATCCGGGCTCCAAGCCGCCGGCCAGGTTCACCCCCGAGTCGCCGGACGCCACCGAGACCTTCAACCCCTGGTCCGTGGTCAACCTCGTCTTCGGCCACCTCGCCGACCACGGCCTTCATCCGGTCCTCGGCGAGCACGGCGACCCGGCGCCGCATGCCGCCGCGCTGCTGCGGTCGCTCGGCATCGAGCCGGCCGCCGAGGGCAACCGCCAGGTGTCCCAGGAGGTCCAGGACCGGCTGGCCGCCCTGCGCGCCGCCGTGTTCGGTCAGGAGTGACCCGCGTCTCATTGTGAGACCGCACGAGTCGTCGCCGGGACGTTTCATCGGCGGCAGACATCGCTCATCGACCGAGGGGACCGAGGATGAGTCGGCAGAGCGTCGCCAAGGCACACCAGAAGATCCAGGAGCTCGCGTGGGAGCCCCTCTACCACGAACCGGTCAAGCACTACGGGACGGACTACACGTTCGCCAAGGCGCAGAAGAAGGACCCGCTCAAGCAGATCCTCCGGTCGTACTTCCCGATGCAGGAGGAGAAGGACCACCGGGTGTATGGCGCCCAGGACGGGGCGATCCGGGGCAACATGTTCCGCCAGGTTCAGGAGCGCTGGCTGGAATGGCAGAAGCTGTTCCTGTCGATCATCCCGCTCCCGGAGATCTCCGCCGCCCGGGCGATGCCGCTGCTGTTCCGCACGGTCCCGAACCCGGAGCTGCACAACGGCCAGGCCATCCAGATGATCGACGAGGTCAGGCACTCGACGATCCAGCAGAACCTCAAGCGCCTGTACATGAACAACTACATCGACCCGGCCGGCTTCAACTCCAGCCTCCGCAACTTCCAGAACGACTACTGCGGGACGATCGGCCGGCAGTTCGCCGAGGGCTTCATCACCGGTGACGCGATCACCGCGGCCAGCATCTACCTGACGATCGTGGCCGAGACCGCGTTCACCAACACGCTGTTCGTGGCCATGCCGGCGGAGGCGGCCGCCAACGGGGACTACCTGCTCCCGACGGTCTTCCACTCGGTCCAGTCCGACGAGTCCCGGCACATCAGCAACGGGTACGCCACCCTGCTCATGGCGCTGGCCGACGAGGGCAACCACCAGCTGCTCGAGCGCGACCTGCGCTACGCCTGGTGGAACAACCACCGCGTCGTCGACGCCGCGATCGGCACGTTCATCGAGTACGGCACCAAGGACCGGCGCAAGGACCGCGAGTCGTACGCGGAGATGTGGCGGCGCTGGATCTACGACGACTACTACCGCTCGTACCTGGTCCCGCTGGAGAAGTACGGCCTGGTCATCCCGCACGACCTCATCGAGGAGTCGTGGAAGCAGATCTGGGAGAAGGGCTACGTACACGAGGTGGCCCAGTTCTTCGCCACCGGCTGGCTCGCCAACTACTGGCGGATCGACGGGATGACCGACGAGGACTTCGAGTGGTTCGAGTACAAGTACCCGGGCTGGTACGACAAGTACGGCGCCTGGTGGGAGAACTACTCCCGGCTGTCGGTCCCGAACGGGCACAACCCGATCGCGCTCGAGGACGTCGACTACGTCTACCCGGCGCGCTGCTGGGTCTGCATGGTGCCGTGCCTGGTCCGTGAGGACATGGTCATGGCCGAGGTCGACGGCCAGTGGCGCACGTACTGCCACGAGGCGTGCCGGTGGACCGACGTCGAGGCGTTCCGGCCGACGTACCAGGGCCGGGAGACGCCGAACATGGGGCAGCTGATCGGCAAGCGCGAGTGGGAGACCCTCTACCACGGCTGGAACTGGGCCGACGTGGTCTCCGACATGGGCTACGTGCGCGACGACGGCAAGACCCTCGTCGCCCAGCCACACCTGAACCTCGACCCCAAGAAGATGTGGACGCTGGACCATCTGCGGCGCTGCCCGCCGCTGCAGAGCCCCAACGTGCTGCTCAACCAGATGACCGACGACGAGCGGGCCGCGTACCAGGCCGACTACAACAAGCAGGGGCCGGCCGGCCGGCCGGCGCCGGCGGACGCCTGAGCCCCGGGTCGGGTGCGCAGGTGAGCGGGAGGGCCGGAGCACACGCGCCGGCCCTCCCGCGCCCGGTCCGGTGTGGACGGCCAGGGGGACGCGATGGCTGACGACAAGCACCTGGTGCGGTTCGAGCCGGTCGGCATCGAGATCGAGGTGGGGGAGGACCAGACGGTCCTGCGGGCGGCGTCCGAGCAGGGGCTGATGCTCATGCACGGCTGCAAGGAGGGCCAGTGCGCCGCCTGCAAGTCGTTCGTGCTCGAGGGCGACGACATCGAGCTGGACCGGTACTCGACGTTCGCGCTGCCGGACTTCGAGAGGGACGAGGGCTTCACGCTGCTGTGCCGGGCGCACGTCTACGAGGACGTGACGATCGAGCTCCTCAACTACGACGAGGACATGATCAAGTCCGGGCTGCCGCTGCAGCGGGCCACCGCCGAGGTGGCCGCCATCGAGGAGGTCACGCACGACCTGCGGCACGTCACGCTGAACCTGGTCGACCCGCCCGAGCTGCGGTACTTCCCCGGCCAGTACGTCGACGTGACGGTGCCGGACCACGGTGTCACCAGGTCGTTCTCGATGGCGAACACGCCCACCGGCCGGACCGGCACGCTGGAGTTCGTCATCAAGGTCTATCCGGACGGACGGTTCTCCTCGCTGCTGTCCGGCGGCCACCTCGCGGTCGGCGACCGGGTCGAGGTCGTCGGCCCGTACGGGGTGTTCACCCTGCGGGAGGGCAGCGACGCCCGGATCCTGCTGGTCGGCGGCGGCGCCGGGATGGCCCCGATCCTGGCCCTGCTGCGGGCGCTGGCCGAGCGGGAGTCCACCCGGGACATCGTCCTCTACTACGGCGCCCGCACGGCGCGGGACCTGTGCTTCGAGGACGAGCTGCGGGAGCTGGAGCGGACGCTGCCGAGCTTCCGCTACGTGCCGGCACTGTCCGAACCGGACGGTGCCGGCTGGGACGGCGAGACCGGCCTGATCACCGACGTGCTCAAGCGGAGGGAGGAGAGCCTGACCGGAGCGCACGCGTACGTCTGCGGACCGCCGCCGATGGTCGAGGCGGCGATGCCCGTGCTCGGCGCGCTCGGCGTCGAGGAGAAGCGCATCTACTACGACAAGTTCACCACCACAGGGAACGCCGAGAAGTGACGGCGGCGCCTGAGGCGGCAATGCCGATGTGGGAGCCGCGGAACCCAGCGATGGGGACCGACCGGCCGCGTCGTGAGCACCGACCCGAGGGACGCGCGCACCACCACCCAAGGGAGGCACCGAGATGACCACCGCAGAGCAGCCGGTCGAACGCTCCGTACCGAAGCCGGTCTTCACCGACGCCGAGGCGGGCGCGAAGGAGTTCCCCGACTCCACCGCGCGCCGCTACAACTACTTCGTCCCGCAGAAGCGCAAGCAGACCCACTACGAGGACGTGACCGTCGAGGTCCAGCCGGACCCGCGGCACTACCTGTCGCAGGGCTGGCTGTACGGGTTCTCCGACGGGCGCGGCGGCTACCCGCTGAACTGGACCGTGCTGAAGGCCTGGGGCGTCGACCGGCCCGAGCCGGAGCGCTTCCCCGGCTCCGGCGGCAAGGGCTACGACTGGCCGGCGCACGGCTGGCACGAGTTCCGCGACCCGAACGAGGAGTGGGAGCTCACCCTCTACCGCTACAACGCGAACGTCGTCCGCCAGGTCAACGCCAACATCGAGGCGGCAAGGGAGACCAAGGCGTTCGACCAGTGGAACCCCAACTGGGTCCGGTTCGTGGCCCGCAACGTCGGCGCCTGGATGCACGTCGAGCACGGCCTCGGCCTCTACGTCTTCGCCAACGCCCAGCGGCGGGCGCCGACGAACATGCACAACAACGCGATCTCGGTGAACTCGATGCACCGGATCCGGTTCGCCCAGGACCTCGCGCTCTACAACCTCACGCTGTCCGAGGAGATCGAGTCCTTCGACGGCGCCGCGCACGTGTCCACCTGGAACGAGGACCCGGTCTGGCAGGGCGTGCGCGAGGTGGCCGAGCAGCTGACCGCGATCGACGACTGGTGCGAGGCGGTGTTCGCCACCAACGTGGTGTTCGAGCCGCTGGTCGGCGAGCTGTTCCGGAGCCAGCTGGTGCAGCACGCGGCACCGCACAACGGCGACTTCGTCACCCCGACCGTCGTCGGCGCCGGCGAGTACGACTACGCCCAGCGGGACCTGCGCTACACGCGGGCGATGTTCCAGCTGCTGACCACCGACCGCGAGTTCGCCGACTACAACAAGGAGATCCTGCAGCGCTGGCTGTCCACCTGGACCGAGCGCAGCATCGTCGCCGCCCGCAAGCTGCAGCCGCTGTGGTCGCAGTCCGACGCCCGCCCGCCGCGCTTCGAAGAGGCGATGGACACGGTGAAGAACCGCTTCGCCGGCATCGTCGGCGACCTCGACCTGCAGATGCCGAACGAGCTCTCGCACTGACCTGCCCCGAGACGAACAGGAGCCTGAGATGACGTCGTTCAAGACGGCCGAGAGCCCGTACAAGTCGGACAACACCGCGTCGAACAAGTGCGGCTTCACCCTCATGAACAACCAGGTCGGCGCCGTGATCGCGCAGGTCATGGCGACCAAGGACAACGTCACGGTGACCCCGTTGCCGTCGATGATCCGGGTCGACGCGATCGGGCGGATGGACGTGCTCTACGACGAGGTCTCCGAGGCGCTGGGCGAGGAGCCCGGCTTCTTCGACGCCGCCGAGTTCGAGGAGAACATGTCCACCCACTACGGGCGGATGGTGCACCAGGACGACCGCACGATCATGTTCGCCAACCCCGAGGACGCGGCCGAGTACATCGACTTCGACCTGGTCGCACGCAGCTGAGTCCACTCAGGACAGCAGCACGGACAAGACGCACCCGACCCAGCCCGGATCCCGACGCTCAGGAGGAGCCGTGTACGAGAAGGACGGCGAGAAGTACTTCATCGTGGACAGTCACATGCACTTCTGGGACGCCACCCCGCAGAACTGGGTGGCCGGCCAGGAGCAGTTCGCCAAGGGCTGGATCGAGTGCTTCCACGCGTACCAGTCGCTGGGCCCGAAGGAGACCCACTGGTCGCTGGAGCACTTCGAGGGCTACACCGAGGACGACCTGATGAAGGACGTCTTCGAGGACGGCCACGTCGACGTGGCCGTCTTCCAGCCCACGTACCTCAGGCAGTGGTACACGCAGGGGTTCAACACGACCGAGCGCAACGGCGCGCTGGCCGACAAGCACCCCGGCAAGTTCATCGTCAACACCCGGTTCGACCCGCGCGAGGGTGACCCCGGGTTCAAGCAGCTCGAGGAGAACGTGGCCCGGTACGGGTCGAAGGGCCTCAAGCTCTACACCGCGGAGTGGTTCGGCGACTCCCGCGGCTGGAAGCTGAGCGACCCGGAGGCGTACCGGTACTTCGACAAGTGCCTGGAGCTCGGCATCAAGAACGTCCACGTCCACAAGGGCCCGACGATCTGGCCGCTGGACAAGGACGCGTTCGACGTGTCCGACGTGGACCACGCGGCGACCGACTACCCGGATCTCAACTTCATCGTCGAGCACGTCGGCCTGCCCCGGATCGAGGACTTCTGCTTCATGGCGACGCAGGAGCCCAACGTCTACGCCGGGCTGTCGGTGGTCATCGGCGGCCTCATGCACGCCCGCCCGCGGTTCTTCGCCAAGGTCATGGGCGAGCTGCTGTTCTGGGTCGGCGAGGACAAGATGACCTTCGGCAGCGACTACGGGATCTGGGAGCCCAAGTGGCAGATCGAGGGCTTCGTCGACTGGGACTACCCCAGTGACGAGTTCTCCGACTACCCGCGCCTCGGCACCGCGGGCAAGAAGAAGATCCTCGGGCTCAACGCGGCCAAGCTCTACGGCATCGAGGTGCCGGCGGAGTTCCAGCTGCCGGCGGACGCCGGCACGCCGGCCGCGGAGGACGACGCCAAGCTGGTCGACGAAGCCTCGGCCAGGGTGTGACCGCGCTGGCAACGGCGCCGGCCGGCCGGGGTACCCGCCCCGGCCGGCCGAGCGTCATGGACAGGGTCATGGCGGCGCTGGACACCGTCCGCGACCCCGAGCTGGACGAGCCGGTCACCGCGCTGGGCTTCGTGGCCAGCGCGGTGGTGTCCTGCGAGGGGGTCGCGAGCGTCCACTTGCGACTGCCCACCTACTTCTGCGCGCCCAACTTCGCGTTCCTCATGGTCGCCGACGCGTACGACGCGGTGAGTGCGGTGCCGGGCGTGGCCCGGGCCGAGATCGTGCTGGACGACCACTTCGCCGCGGCCGAGATCAACGGGGGAGTGGCGGCCCGGGCCGGCTTCGTCGGCTCGTTCGGCGACCAGGCCGCGGCCGAGCTGGACGACCTGCGCGCGGACTTCCTGCGCAAGGCCGTGCTGGCCGGCACCGACCGGGTCGCCCGGCCGCTGCTGTCGGCCGGTCGGAGCCCGGCGGAGCTCGCCGGGCTGCGGCTGGGCGACCTGCCCGGCACGCCCGAGCTGGACCGGCTGCGGGCGCGCCGGGCCGAGCTCGGGCTGCCGGCCGGGGACGACGCGCCGCTGCTGGTCGACGCGAGCACCGGGGCGCCGGTCGAGCCGGACGCGCTGCCGCTGCACCTCGGCCGGGCCCGGCTGACCCGGGTCAGCCTCGAGGCCAACGGCGGGGTGTGCCGCGGGATGCTGCGCGGCCGCTACGGGGACGCGCCGGGCCGGGGCGAGACGCCCGACGACAGCGGGACCTTCTTCCCGCTCACTCTGCTCACCGCCGACGCTGACAGGGAGATCGACCGATGAAGGCCGTACGACTGCACGGATACCACCAGCCGCCGCAGGTCGACGACGTGCCCGAGCCCGTCGCCAAGGGGCCGTTCGACGTCGTGGTGCGGATCGGCGGGGCCGGCGTCTGCCGGACCGACCTGCACATCATGGAAGGGCAGTGGGAGGCCGCGATGAGCCCGACGCTGCCGTACACGATCGGGCACGAGAACGCCGGCTGGGTGCAGGAGATCGGCTCGGCGGTGTCCAACGTCGCCGTCGGGGACACCGTGATCCTGCACCCGACGCCGACCTGTGGGCTGTGCCGGGCCTGCCGGGCCGGCAACGACATGCACTGCGTCAACAGCACGTTCCCCGGGCTCGACTCCGACGGCGGGATGGCCGAATACCTGCTCACCTCGGCCCGGGCCTGCGTGAAGCTCGACCCGGCCACGCAGCCGAAGGACGTGGCCGCGCTGGCCGACGCCGGGATCACCGCGTACCACGCGGTGCGCAAGGTGGTGCCGCTGCTCTACCCGGGCACCACCGCGGTGGTGATCGGCGCCGGCGGGCTCGGTCACATCGGCATCCAGTGCCTGGCCGCGCTGACCGCGACCAAGATCGTCGTGGTCGACCGCAACCCGGACGCGCTGAAGCTGGCCGCCGAGCTGGGCGCGAGCCAGACCGTGGTCGCCGACGGGTCGCACGTGGACGCCGTCAAGGACCTCACCGGCGGGGCCGGTGCCGACGTCGTGCTCGACTTCGTGGCCGAACAGGGCGCGGAGAACGAGGGCTTCGCGATGACCGCGGCCGGCGGGTCGTACTCGGTGATCGGGTACGGCGGCGAGCTGCAGGTGCCGACACTGGACATCATCTCCACCGAGCGCAACGTCATCGGCAACATCGTCGGCACCTACAACGAGCTGGCCGAGCTCATGGTGCTGGCGCAGAGCCGGCAAGGTGACCCTGCACACCAAGATCTATCCGCTCGCCGCCGCCGCCGACGCGCTGGCCGACCTGGACGCGGGCAAGGTCCGCGGCCGGGCCATCCTCGTGCCTTAGAGGGAGGCGGACATGGCGAAGGAACTGCGGTTCGGCGAGGACGCGCGCGGCCGGTTGCTGGCCGGCGTCGAGAAGCTCGCCGAGGCGGTCCGGTCCACCCTCGGGCCGAAGGGCCGCAACGTCATCATCGAGAAGATCACCGGCTCGCCGGTGGTCACCAACGACGGCGTGACCATCGCCCGGGAGATCCACCTGAGCGACCAGTTCGAGAACATGGGCGCGCAGCTGGTCAAGGAAGCCGCGATCAAGACCAACGACGTCGTCGGCGACGGCACCACCACGGCGACCGTGCTCGCGCACGCGATCGTCCGGGAGGGCATGCAGGCGATCGCCGGCGGCGGCAACCCGGTGCTGGTCAAGCGGGGCATCGACCTCGCCGTCGGCCGGCTCACCGAGCACCTGCGTACGGTCGCCCACCCGGTGGTCGACGAGAACGACTACGCGCGGGTGGCGGCGATCTCGGCCAACGACGACGACGCGGTCGGCGCGGTGCTGGCCAGGGCGCTGCACGCGGTCGGCGACACCGGCACGGTCACGGTCGAGGAGTCGCCGGTGCTCGGCATGAGCGTCGAGTTCGTCGAGGGGTTCGAGTTCGACAACGGGTTCGTCTCGCCGTACCTGGTGACGAACCCGGCCGCGCTGGAGGCGGTGCTGGACGACCCCTACATCCTGCTGTCCAGCGAGAAGATCACCAAGGTCCAGCAGCTCATGCCGGTGCTGGAGACGGTGATGCGTGACCCGCACCCGCTGCTCATCGTGGCGGAGAACGTCGAGGGCCCGGCGCTGTCGATGATCGTGCACAACCACGTCAACGGGATCTTCCCGTGCGTGGCGGTGCGGGCGCCGGGCTTCGGTGACCGGCGGCTGCGCAAGCTGGAGGACATCGCCGCGATCACCGGCGGCGAGGTGCACAGCAAGACCTCGAGCTTCGCGCTGGAGAGCATGGGCCCGACCCAGCTCGGGCGGGCCGCCAAGGTCAGGGTCACGGCCGAGCGGACCGCGATCATCGGCGGGCACGGCTCGCCCGACGCGCTCGAGTTCCGCATCGCCCGGTTGCGGGCGGAGCGGGACCGGGCCACGTTCGGGGTCGACGAGGACGTGCTCACCGAGCGGATCGGCGCGCTGTCCGGCAAGGTCGCGGTGATCAGGGTCGGCGCGCCGACCAACGCCGAGCTGGCCGAGCTGCAGCACCGGGTGGAGGACGCGCTCGGCGCCACCCGGGCGGCGATGGCCGAGGGGATCGTCGCCGGCGGCGGGGTCGCGCTGCTGCACGCGGCGCCGGTCCTGGACGAGCTGGACGTGGTCGACGACTACGCGATGGGGGTGGAGATCGTCCGCCGGGCACTGTCCGAGCCCGCGTACCTCATCGCGGCCAACGCCGGCTACTCGGGTCAGGAGGTGGTGGACAAGCTCACCGGGCTCGGCCCGGACGAGGGCTTCGACGCGCTGCAGGGCCGGTACGGCAACATGCTCGAGATGGGGATCGTCGATCCCCTCCGGGTCAGCCGGTCCGCGCTGCAGAACGGCGCGTCGGTGGCCGGGCTGCTGCTCACCACCAACACGCTCATCGCCGAGGAGCAGACGCCCTGGGGTGGCAGCCGGGCGCTGATGACCGAGTTCGGCCAGCTGGACGAGGGGCTGCACCAGCCGTCGCCGGACGCCAGCACACCGCAGTCGCTCGGACTCGGGCCGTCGGTGGGCTGACGTGCCGACGTCACCGGTGACGCCGGCGGGGGACCGCCCCGCCGGCGCCACCTCGGCCGGCCCCGAGCTGCCCCCGTCGACGCTGTCCACACTGGCCGCACCGGCCACACTGTCCACACTGGCTACCCCGTCCACGCTGTCCACGCTGGACGAGCTGCGCTCGCGGGGCCGGCTGCGCGGGCTGGTCGCGCTGCTCGGGCCGGCCTTCGTCGCCGCCGTCGCGTACGTCGACCCGGGCAACTTCGCCACCAACATCGCCGCCGGCGCCCGGCACGGCTACGCGCTGGCCTGGGTCGTCGTGATGGCCAACGCGATGGCGATGCTCGTGCAGTACCTGTCGGCGAAAGCCGGCATCGCCACCGGGATGGACCTGCCCGAGCTGTGCCGGACGCACTTCCGCCGGCCGGTCTCGCGCGGGCTGTGGGTGCAGGCCGAGATCGTCGCGATGGCGACCGACCTGGCCGAGTTCGTCGGCGCCGCGATCGGGCTCAACCTGCTGTTCGGGGTGCCGCTGTTCCCGGCCGGGCTGATCACGGCGGTGGTCGCGTTCGGCGTACTGGCGCTGGAGCAGCGCGGCTACCGCCGGTTCGAGCTGGCGATCGCGGCGCTGCTCGGCCTGGTGCTGCTGGGCTTCGGGTACGACCTGCTCGCGGTCGGCGCCCAGCCGGGTGAGCTGGCCAAGGGCCTGATCCCGAGCTTCGGCGGGGACGGCGGCGTACTGCTGGCCGCCGGCATCATCGGAGCCACGGTCATGCCGCACGTGGTCTACCTGCACTCGGCGCTGACCAAGTCCCGGGTGGCCTGCCGGGACGACGGCGAGCGGCGCGAACTGCTCCGGTTCACCCGCATCGACGTGGTCGTCGGGCTCGGCACGGCGGGGTTGATCAACCTGACCATGCTCGTGGTCGCCGCCTCGCTGTTCGGCCAGACCGGTCAGTCCGACGTGGACACCATCGAGGCCGCGCACGCCGGGCTGGCCCAGCTGGTCGGCGGCGGCGCCGCGCTGGCGTTCGCGGTCGCGCTGCTCGCCTCCGGGCTGTCCTCGTCCTCGGTCGGCACGTACGCGGGACAGGTCGTCATGCAGGGCTTCATCCGCCGGCGGATCCCGCTGCTGCTGCGCCGCGGGCTGACCATGCTGCCGGCGCTGATCGTGCTCGGGATCGGCCTGCCGGCCACCGAGAGCCTGATCGTCTCGCAGGTCGTCCTGTCGTTCGGGATCCCGTTCGCACTGGTTCCGCTGGCACTGTTGACATGCCGCCGGGACGTGATGGGACCGTTCGTCAACACGCGCAGCACCACCGTCGCCCTCAGCACGATCGCCGCGCTGATCATCGCGCTCAACGCGGTCCTGCTGTGGGAGACCTTCGGCTGAGGGAGGGTGTCGTGGCGTTGTCGGAGCTCGGTCGGCTGTCCGTAGGGCTGTTGGTCGCGGGCCTGGCCGGGGTCCTGCTCGCGTTGCTCTACCTGCGCGCGTGCGCCTGGGCCGACTGGGACCTGATGTCCTCACGGGTGCGCCGGCGGGTGCACGGCTGGGAGCGGCGGGCGCCGGCGTTCTCGGCCGGAGCCGGCGTGGTCGCCGGGGTCGGCCTGCTGCTGGTCCTGCTGGACGGCCTCACGTGACCGGCCCGGGCGGGCCGGACGGGGCCAGGGTCCGGCAGCTCGGCACGCCGGCCGCCTCGGCGCTGGCCGACCTGACGGCGACGTTCGAGGAGCTGCAGACCGTGCTCGGCTGCTGCGAGCGGCTGGTGGCCACGCCGCCGCCGGACGAGCTGGTGGCCGAGGCGCTGTGGACGACCGCCCTGCTGTCGTACGCGCGCTGCTTCGCGCCGGGGTCGCGCGGGGTCGGGCTCACCGTCGACGACGTGACGAACACGAAGCTGGAAGGCGCGCTCGAGGACTGGCACGGGCTGCTGCTGCGGATGCGCGACCACTACGCCGACCCGGCCGTCGACCCGCGGGAGCGGTTCTCGGTCGGGGTGTCCCGCAACTCCGACGGCACGCCGGCCGGGATCGCGGTCACCGGGCTGCGGCAGCCGCTGCCGGACGAGGTCACGGTCCGGCAGACCGGGGCGCTGGCGTACGCGCTGCTGCGCCTGGTCGACGAGCGGATCGGGGCCCAGCAGCGGCGGGTGTTCGCCGCCGCGGGCGGCATGAGCCAGGCCGAGCTCGATCGCCTGCCCGAGGTCGACGTCGAGCTCGGCGTCTAACTCGGCGTCTAACTCGGCGTCTAACTCGGCGTCGAAGTCGCCGTCCGGGACCGCTCGGCCGGCTCGGCCGCCGCCGGCCGGTCCCCGGTCGGCAGGTCCTGCTCGGCCGCCTTCGGGGCGCGGAAGAAGACGACGATGGCGGCGACGACGAGCACGGCCGCGCCGGTGAGCACGGCGGCCGAGACGCCGTCCACGTACGCCTGCCGGCCGGCGGCGGCGAGCTGCTGGCCGAGCGGGCCGAACCGGGCGACCGCGTCGGAGGTGACGAACGCGACCGACGACCGCGCGCCGTCGGCCACCGGGCCGGGCAGGCCGGCCAGCGCGGGGGCCAGGCTGGCCCGGTAGCTGCTGGTGAGCAGGCTGCCGAGCACCGCGATGCCGAGCGCGCTGCCGAACTCCCGGGACAGGTCGTTCACCGCCGACGCGACGCCCTGCTTGGCCTCCGGCAGCGAGGCCGTGATCGCGGTGGTCGCGGGCGTGCCGGCCATGCCCATGCCGACCGCGAACAGGGCGAGGCCGGCGTACAGGGTCACCTGGTTCAGCTGGACGCCGAGCTGCGAGACCAGGGCGAGACCGGCGGCGATCGACAGCAGGCCGGCGGCGTCGACCCGGTTGGTGCCGAAGCGCTCGACCAGCCGGGGCGCCAGCCGGGCGCTGGGCAGCAGCAGGAACGGCAGCGGCAGCAAGGTGAGCGCGGCCTGCAGCGCGCTGCGGCCGACCACGAACTGCAGGTACTGCAGGACGACGAAGAAGAAGCCGAACGCGGCGAAGAACTGCGCCGTCACCGACAGGGAGCCGGCCCCGAAGCCGCGCAGCCGGAACAGCCGCACGTCCAGCAGCGGCGTCGGGGTGTGCAGCTCCCGCAGCACGAACCCGACCAGCGTCACCAGCGCGATGCCGGCCGCGGCGAGCGTGGCCGCCGAGGACCAGCCGCGGTCGGCGCCCTCGATGATCGCGAACACCAGGCTGGCCACGCCGACCAGGGAGAGCAGGGCGCCCGGCACGTCGAGCCGGCCCGGCCGGGCCTCGCGCGAGGTCGGGATCACCGCGATGGTGCCGATCAGGGCGAGCACGGCGAGCGTCACGTTGAGGGCGAAGAAGGAGTTCCAGGAGAAGAACTCGAGCAGGATGCCGGAGCCGAACAGCCCGATCACCGCGCCGCCGCCGGCGACGCCGACCCAGACGCTGACCGCCCGGCCGCGCTCCTCCGGCGGGAAGGAGGTGGTGATCACCGACAGCGTGGTCGGCATGACCGCAGCCGCGCCGGCGCCCATGAGCACGCGGGCGGCGATCAGCATCGCCGGGTCGTCGATGGTGAACGCCCAACCCGCCGCGGCGCCGAAGACGACGAGACCGGCGACGAGGACGCCCTTGCGGCCGTACCGGTCGCCGAGCGCGCCGGCGCACAGCAGCAGCCCGGCGAACATGACCGTGTACGCGTCGACGATCCAGGTGAGCTGGGTCTGGCTGGCCCCGGTGGCCCGGGCCAGGTCGGGCAGCGCGACGTTCAGCCCGCTGACCGCGGAGACGACCATCATCAGGGCCAGCGCGACCACGGCGAGGACGGCGCGGCGGCGGGCCGGTGAGAGCTGAGCGGACACGGGACGCTCCTCGGGAAGTCCGTTCGGCAGAATTCCGTACGTGCTGTATTCTGCACGTGTGGAATTCATCCGTCAACAGGTACCGTGGGCGCCGTGACCGGACAGTCGGGTGGCCGGGCCCGGTCCGGCCGGCGGCCGGGCGACAGCGGCACCCGGGAGGCGATCAGCGCCGCCGCCCGCGCGCAGTTCGCCGAGCAGGGCTACGACCGGACCTCGATGCGCTCGGTGGCGTTGCAGGCCGGCGTCGACCCGACCCTGGTCAGCCACTTCTTCGGCTCGAAGCAGAAGCTGTTCGCCGAGGTCATGCGGCTGCCGTTCGACCCGTCGGCGGTGATCCCGCGGATCCTCGAGGGCGACCCGGCCGCGATCGGGACCCGGCTGGCGTCGTTCGTGCTGGCCGTGCTGCAGACCCCGGAGGGCCATGCGCGGCTCACCGGGCTGGTGCGCGCGGCGGCCAGCGAGGAGGCGGCGGCGGAGGTGGTCCGGGACCGGGTGAGCCGGGAGATCCTCGCCCCGCTCGCGGCCGGGCTCGGGTCCGACCGGCCGGAGCTGCGCGGGTCGCTGGCGGCCTCGCAGGTGGTCGGCATGGTGATGGCGCGGCACGTGGTCAAGATCGAGCCGCTGGCGTCGCTGCCGGCGCAGCAGGTGGTCGCGGTGATCGGCCAGACCCTGCAGCGCTACCTGACCGAGCCGCTCCCGTTCTAGACGGTGCCCGGGCCGGGCGGTTCCGGCGAGAGCAGGGCAGCGCCGACCACCGGCGTGCGGACCGCGCGCAGCAGCACCGCCGAGCGGCCGGTCAGCGGCAGGTCGAGCCCGGCGGCGGGCCGGTCCGCGCCGGCCGGCGGCCGGCCGTCGGAGTACCCGGTGTCGACGACGACCTCCCACCCGCTGGCCCAGGGCAGCCCGGGCAGCGCGAACGTGCCGTCCTCGGCGCCGGCGTGCAGCACCAGCAGGTAGGTCTCGTCGGTCAGCCGCTCGCCCCGCGGCCCGCGCTGGCGGATCCCGTCGCCGTCGAGGTACATGCCCAGCGTCCGCACGTCCGGCGAGTGCCACTCCCGCTCGGTCATCTCGGTGCCGTCCGCGCGCAGCCAGGCCAGGTCCTTGCGACCGCCGCCGCCGGGCACCGGCCGGCCGGCGAAGAACCCCCGCTGCCGCAGCGCCGGCGAGTCCCGCCGCAGCGCGACCAGCCGCCGGGTCAGCGCCAGCAGGTCGACCACGCCCGGCTCGTCCATTGTGGACCAGTCCAGCCAGGACGTCCCGTTGTCCTGGCAGTAGGCGTTGTTGTTGCCGCCCTGGGTGCGGGCGATCTCGTCGCCGGCCAGCAGCATCGGCACCCCGGTCGACAGCAGCAGCGTGGTGAGCAGGTTGCGCGCCTGCCGGCCGCGCAGCGCGGTCACCGCGGGGTCGGCGGTCTCGCCCTCGACCCCGCAGTTCCACGACCGGTTGTGCGACTCGCCGTCCCGGTTGCCCTCGCCGTTGGCCTCGTTGTGCTTCTGCTCGTACGAGACGAGGTCGCGCAGGGTGAACCCGTCGTGGGCGGTGACGAAGTTGATGCTGGCGAACGGGCGCCGGCCGTCGTCGGCGTAGAGGTCGGACGAGCCGGTGAGGCGGAAGCCGAGGTCGCGCACGCCGATCCGCTCGCCGGCCCAGAACGACCGGACCGTGTCCCGGTACTTGCCGTTCCACTCCGTCCACAGTGGAGGGAACTCGCCGACCTGGTAGCCGCCCTCGCCGACGTCCCAGGGCTCGGCGATGAGCTTGACCCGGGAGACCACCGGGTCCTGGTGCACCACGTCGAAGAACGCGGACAGCTTGTCCACGTCGTGGAACGAGCGGGCCAGCGCGGAGGCCAGGTCGAACCGGAAACCGTCCACGTGCATCTCGGTGACCCAGTAGCGCAGCGAGTCCATCAGCATCTGCAGCACGTACGGGTGGCGTACGTCGAGGGTGTTGCCGCAGCCGGTGTAGTCGACATAACGCCGCTGGTCGTCGGCGGACAGCCGGTAGTAGCCGGGGTTGTCGATGCCGCGGAAGCACAGCGTCGGCCCGGTCTCGTCGCCCTCGGCGGTGTGGTTGTAGACCACGTCGAGGATGACCTCGATGCCGGCGGCGTGCAGCGCCCGCACCATCGCCTTGAACTCGCGCACCTGCCCGCCCGGTGTGGCCGCGTACGCGGCGTGCGGCGCGAAGTAGCCGATGGTGTTGTAGCCCCAGTAGTTGGACAGCCCGCGCCGGGTCACCGCCGGCTCGGTGACGAACTGCTGGGTCGGCAGCAGCTCCACCGCGGTCACCCCGAGCCGGACCAGGTGCTCGAGCGCGGCCGGGTGGGCCAGCCCCGCGTACGTCCCGCGCAGCGGCTCGGGCACGCCCGGGTGCCGCTCGGTGAAGCCGCGCACGTGCAGCTCGTAGATGACCGTGTCGTCCCAGGGCGTCTGCGGCCTGGTGTCGTTGCCCCACGGGAACGCGTCGTGCACCACCACCGAGCGCGGCACGTACGGCGCGGAGTCCTGCGGCTCGGGGCCGTCCGCGCCGGCGTACCCGTACACGGCCGGGTGCGGGGTGAACCCGCCGTCGACCGCTCGCGCGTACGGGTCGAGCAGCAGCTTGGCCGGGTTGTAGCGCAGCCCGTCGCGCGGCCGGTAGGGCCCGTGCACGCGGTAGCCGTAGCGGTGGCCGGGGCCGATCCGGGGCAGGTAGCCGTGCCAGACGTGGTACGTCGTCTCGGTCAGTGGGATGCGCGTCTCGGACTCGCCCTCGCCGGCCCGGCTCTCGTCACCGCGGTCCCCACCGGAGAACAGGCACAGCTCGACCGCCTCCGCGCCGGACGACCAGAGCGCGAAGTTCGTCCCCTCGCCGTCCCAGGTCGCGCCGAGCGGCAGCGGCTGTCCGGGCCACGGCGCGGCGGCGTCGATCGGGAGCTCGTCGGGACCGGTCACATCGGCATCCTGCCTGACGCGGGCGCGGCGGGTGCGAGGGTGCCGCGGCGCGATGGTTGGATGAGCCGGTGAGCGCACCCGACCCGGACGTGGTCATCCGGATGGCGGGCGTCGGCGTGCGGCGCGGCAGCGCGCATCTCCTGCGGTCGGTGGACTGGACGGTCGAGCTGGACGAGCGGTGGGTGGTGCTCGGCCCCAACGGGGCCGGCAAGACCACGCTGCTCCAGGTGGCGGCCGCGCACCTGCACCCGACCACCGGCGCGGCCGAGGTGCTCGGCGAGCGGCTCGGCGCGATCGACGTGTTCGAGCTGCGGCCCCGGATCGGGCTGACCAGCGCTGCGCTCGCCGCCCGGGTGCCCGACCACGAGACCGTGCTCGACGTGGTCGTCAGCGCCGGCTACGCGGTGGTCGGCCGGTGGCGCGAGGAGTACGACGTGCTCGACACCGGTCGGGCCCGGCACCTGCTCTACCAGCTCGGCGTGCAGCAGCTGGCCGACCGCCGGTTCGGCACGCTGAGCGAGGGCGAGCGCAAGCGGGTGCAGATCGCCCGGGCGCTGATGACCGACCCGGAGCTGCTGCTGCTCGACGAGCCGGCGGCCGGCCTCGACCTGGCCGGCCGGGAGCAGCTGGTCGGCCGGCTGGCCGCGCTGGCCGCCGACCCGGACGCGCCGACCATGGTCCTGGTCACCCACCACGTCGAGGAGATCCCGCCCGGGGTCACGCACGCGCTGCTGCTGCGCAACGGCCTGGTGGTGGCGGCTGGACTGATCGGCGACGTGCTCACCGCGGACCTGCTCAGCGTGACGTTCGGGATGCCGCTGGCGCTCGACCGGACCGCCGGGCGGTACGCAGCGCGAGCAGCGCTGGGACCACTGTGACCACAGTGACCAGCACCCAGCCGGCGTACCGGAGCTGGTCGGCGGTGCCGAGGTCGCGGTCGTCGGGCAGGAGCAGCGCGGCCGGCCAGTGCAGCGCCAGGTCGTCCGGCGCCAGCACCCAGGTCGTGTCGGCGGCGTAGCCGGTGCCGAGCAGGGCCGCGTAGTAGCCGATCCCGGCGGCGGCGAGCACGGCGGCCGCGACCACCACGGCCCGGCCGGCCCGGGCCAGCCAGGCCAGGATCGCCAGCACGGCCAGCGGCAGCACGACGACCAGCTGCCGGCCCGGCCACCAGAACCCCTGCATGGTCAGCGCGACCCAGGTCGCGGTCGCCCACCCGGCCAGCAGCGGCACGGCCAGCGCCGGCCAGTGCCGGGGGCGGGCGGCGAGCAGCGCGACCACCGCCGGGACCGCGAGCAACCAGGCCGGCTGCCAGGCGGCCAGGCCGAAGTCCCGGTCGACCAGCAGTCCCAGCAGCCGGATGGTCCGGCCCGGGTAGTCCGGGTGGAAGCCGACCACGCCGAACTCGCCGGAGCTCTGGAAGTGGTCGCCGCTGGCGTACGCGGTGATGCCGCCGTAGATCGCCTTGTGCGCGGCCAGGTAGCCGGCGCCCCCGATGGCGAGCACACCGGTGAGCACGGCCGCGGCCCGGCGCCGGCCCGCGCCCCCCAGGCCGGCCGCCGCGACCAGGAACAGCGCGGCGCCGACCGGGACGTACTTCACCGACAGCCAGGGCAGCGCGACGATCGCCAGGGACAGCACGGCGAGCGTGCGCGGGGTCGGCCGCGGTGCGGTGAGGGCGGCGACGGCGACCAGCGCGGCCAGCGCGCCGGGCAGCTCCGGATAGACCTGCTGCCCGTACACGGCCAGCGGGGCGGTGCAGGTGGCGAGGGCGACCCCGGGCACGGCGAGCCGCGCCGGCACCGCGAACCGGCGTACCGCGACCCAGAGCAGCAGCGCGGCCAGGATCCCGGCCAGCACCGCGAGGGTCAGCTTGGCCGCGACCCAGCCGCCGAGGCCCATCGGCGCCGCGAGCAGCACCGGCAGCAGCGGGTCGTGCGGCGACAGCTGGCTGCCGTCCGGCCGGACCGCGGTCTGCACCGGCAGGTCGCCGTCGTGGAAGGCCAGGAACCGGCGGTCGGCCAGCTCGTCGGCGATGTCGAGGTCGTGGTCCTCCCACAGGCTCAGCGCGGACAGCAGGTACTGCGGCTCGTCCACCGCGGCGTGGCCGCCGTGGGTGGCCGGCACGCCGATCCCGACCCCGGCCGCCAGCACGGTGAGCAGCCCGACCAGGAGCATGGCCAGCCGCAGCCGGGGCGCCCGCCCCGGGTCCGGCCCGGCCGACTGCGCCCGCGCCTGCTCGGCCGTGGCCGTCATGCCGGCACCGGCTCGGCCTCGCCGCGTACCCGCTGGGCGGCCTGGCGGGCGACCACGTCGTCCAGGTCGGTGCTCGGGACGAAGCCGAGCGCGCGGGCCAGCCGAGTGGTGTCGGCCCAGGTCGCGGCCGGCTCCACCGCGGCGGCCGGGCGCACGACCAGCTCGGCCGGCGCGTCCAGCACCCGGCACACCGCCTCGGCCAGCTCGGCCAGCGTGCGCGGCCGGCCGGTGCCGACGTTGACCGGCCCGACCAGGCCGCGCTCGGCCGCGAGCCGGGCCGCGTGGACCACGTCCCGCACGTCGGTGACGTCCCGGGTCCGCCCGGGCGAGCCGAGGATCGTGATCGGGTCGCCGGCCCGGACCGCGGCGATCCAGCGGGCCAGCGCCATGTCCGGTCGCTGCCCCTCGCCGGCCACGGTGAACGGTCGCAGCACCGCGGCCGGCCGGCCGGCGCAGAGCAGCTCGACCGCGGCCTTGCTGCGCGCGTACGCGCCGAGCGGACGCAGCGGGTCGGCCTCCCGGGACGGCCGGCCGGTGGCCCCGCCGTACACGGAGGAGGACGAGGTGACGACCAGCGGCCGGCCGGGCGGCACGGCGGCGAGCACCGCCGCCGTCGCGTGCACGTTGTCCCGGGCCCGGGCGGCGTCGGCGGCCGGACCGGTGTCGCGGACGCCGGCCCGGCCGGCGAGGTGGAAGACCGCGTCGGCGCCGCGCAGTGCCTCGGTGACGGCCGGGTCGCCGTCGAGCAGGTCGGCCCGCAGCGGGGCGATCCCGGGGCCGTCCGGGGGCGGCCGGCGGTCGACGGCGACGACCGGGATCCCGTCGGTGGCCAGCGACGCCACCAGCGCCCGGCCGAGGAATCCGGCCGCGCCGGTGACCACGACTGACATCCACCCTCCGCATCCCTGCCGCGAGAAACTTAGGCTAGCCTTCCCTCACTATGGTCGTCATCTCGCCTGCCGCGGCCCCGGCCGGGCCGCGTCCGGAAGCTCGGCCGGCCGCTGTCCGGCGGCTGCCGGTGCGGCAGCTGCGGCGGTGGGTGGGGCTGCTCGGGCTGCTCGCCGCGGTCGGCTACCTGGTCGCGGTCGTCGACCTCGGGGAGCTCGGCGCCGCGCTGGCCGCGGCGGTCGACCACCCGGCCGCGCTGCTCGGCGCCGTCGTCCTCTACGCCGGCGCGTTCCTGCTGCGGTCCTGGGCCTGGTGCCGGGTGCTGCCGGCGCTTCCGTTCGGCCAGTCCTGGGCCGGCGCTGCACGTCGCGCTGCTCGGCAACCACGTGCTGCCGCTCCGGCTGGGCGAGGCGCTGCGGGTGACCAGCGTGCTGCGGCGGACCCCGCTGCCGGCCGCGCCGGTGGCCGCCTCGGCGGTCGCGCTGCGGGCGGCCGACCTGCTCGCCGTGGTCACGCTCGCCGCCGTCGCGGCACCCGCGGTGGCCGGCGGGTTCGGCGTCTGGGGCTGGCTGCTGGCCGCCGGGCTGCTCGCGGCCGGGATCGCCGCGCTGGCCTGGCTGGCCGTACTGCGGCGGCAGGGGGCCGCGGTGCGGCTGCCCGGCCCGGGCGTGGCCCTCGCCGCGTCCGCGGCCTGGCTGCTGGAGGCCGCGGTGATGTGGGCGGCGGCCGCCGCGGCCGGGATCGCGCTCGACTACCCGCAGGCGGTCGCCGTGACCGCGGTGACGATCGCCGCCCAGACGCTCGCGGTCACCCCGGGCGGCATCGGCGGGTACGAGGCGGCCGCGACCGCGGCGCTGGTCGGGCTCGGCGCCGGCCCCGGCCCGGCGCTCGCCGCCGCGCTGGTCGCGCACGCCACCAAGACCGGGTACGCGCTGGGGCTCGGCGCGGTCGCGCTGGTCACCCCGGCCCCCGGGTACTTCGGCCGGCTTCGGCTGCCGCGCGCGCTGCCGCCCCGGCCGGCCCCGGCCGCGGCCGGCCCGGGCGCCCCGGTCGTCGCGGTCATCCCGGTCCACAACGAGGAGGCGGTGGTCGGCGACGTCGTCCGCCGGGTGCCGTCCGTCGCGTGTGGACGTCCGGTCCGGACGGTCGTGGTGGACGACGGCTCGACCGACGGGTCGGCCGCGCTGGCGGCGGCGGCCGGGGCCACCGTCGTCGCCCAGCCGCGCAACCTCGGCCTCGGCGCCGCGGTGCGACGGGCCCTGGCCGAGGCCAGCGCGCTCGGCCCGGCCTGCGTGGTCTACCTCGACGCGGACGGCGAGTACGCCCCCGAGGAGCTGGAGCGGCTGGCCGCCCCGGTGCTGGCCGGGCGGGCCGACTACGTGGTCGGCTCGCGGTTCGCGGGCGGGAGCCGGCGGATGCGGGCGCACCGGACCGCGGGCAACCGGCTGCTGACCCGCTGGGTGCGCTGGATGACCCGCCGCCGCGACCTGACCGACGGGCAGAGCGGCTACCGCGCGTTCTCCCCGGCGGCCGCGGCCGCGGCCGAGATCGTGCACGACTACAACTACGCCCAGGTGCTCACGCTCGACCTGCTCGGCAAGGGCTTCGTCTACGCCGAGGTGCCGATCACCTACGCGTTCCGTACCACCGGCAGCTCGTTCGTCCGGCTCGGCACCTACCTGCGCACGGTGATCCCGGCCGCGCACCGGGAGCTGAACACCAGCTAGTCCTCGACCACGTGGGCGGCGAACCGGGCCCGGGCCGCGGCCCAGAGCGCCGGGTCCCGGGTGCCGTCCGGGCGCAGGGCGGCCACCGCGTCCAGCGCCTCGGCCATCGCGTGGTGGGTGTTGTCGTGCGCGAACAGCCCCAGCCGACCGAACGTGGTGACCCGGTCCAGCCCGTCGACCCACTCGTCCAGCGGCCGCAGCCGGTCGGCGTAGCCGATCTCGTACACCGGGTAGACGTGCGGGAGCCGGCGGACCTCGACGCCGCCGAGCTCCACCGCCGGCAGGCCGCTCGACCGGAGCCCGTCCCGGACCAGCCCGGCGAGATCGTCCGGAGTGGACGTCCACACCGGATCGCCGACCGCGCAGGGGATCTCGGCGCAGAGCACGGTCCGGTCGGCCGGGTCGTCCCGGCTGACCCGGTAGTTGGCCGGCTCGGACAGCCGGGTCACCCTGGTCCGCGGGCCGGGCAGGTAGTGCGCGTCGTACGAGGTCCACCGGCCGCCGGTGTGGACCAGGTAGACCAGGACCATGGCCCGGAACGTCAGGCCGGTCGGCGCGACCGGCCCGCCGGCCAGCCGGGCCAGCACCGGCAGCGGCACGGTGGAGAACACGTGCCCGGCCCGGACCGCGCGGCAGTCCGCGGTGGACACCTCGACCCCGCCGGGCCCCGGCCGGACCGCGGTCACCTCGGCCCCGGTCTCGACGGTCGCGCCGGCCCCGGCCGCCGCGTCGGCGAGCGCCTCGACGATCTGGCCGAAGCCGCGGCGCGGGTAGAAGAACACCCGGCCCGGCCCGGAGCGGCCCCGGCGGACCAGCGTGCGGGCGATGCCCCAGACGCCGCCGGTGCTGACCCGGCGGCGGGCCTGCTCCGCGTCGATGTCCCGGCCGGGCCGCCCCCACAGCTTCTCCGCGTACGGCCCGTAGAGCGCGTTGTAGAGCTCCGGCCCGAGCGTGCCGACCAGCAGCGAGGCGTACGAGGCCGGGTCGGGGCGGGTGAACGGCCTGGTCGCGGCGTCCCGGCCGATCCGCAGCAGGGCCCGCGGCGGCAGCGTGCGGGCCAGCTCGGCCGGGCGGAGCGGGAAGCCGACCCAGCGCTCGTACACCCGCAGCCGGCCGTTGCGCGGCCTGGTCTGCAGGTCGTCGCCGAGCAGCTCGCGCAGCAGGGTCAGCACCGGCGCCGGGGTGGCCGGGTGCAGCCGGTGGCTGCCGGTGTCGACCCGGACGCCGGCCACCTCGAACGACGCGGCCATGCCGCCGACCGCCGGCGCGCGCTCGAGCAGCAGCACCGATCGCCCGGACCGGGCCGCCCGCCAGGCCGCGGCCAGCCCGGCCGGCCCCCCGCCCAGCACCACCACGTCCACGTCCGCCACCGGCCCCACCCTAGGGCGGCGGGCCGGGCGTCCGGCGGCGCGGGCGACGCCGCCACCGACATCCGGCCGGCGGCCCCCGGCCGGTAGGGTCCGGACGAGGCGAGCGGGAAGGGGATCGGCGTGGGCGAGTTCGTCAGGCTCGAGGTCGACGGTGGCATCGGCACGATCCGGCTCGACCGGCCCCCGATGAACGCGCTGAACGCGCAGGTGCAGAGCGAGCTGCACGAGGCCGGCACGGAGGCGAGCGCCCGCGCCGACGTCCGCGCGGTGGTGATCTACGGCGGCGAGAAGGTGTTCGCGGCCGGCGCCGACATCAAGGAGATGGTCACCTCCGACTATGCCTCGATGGTCCAGCAGGCGGCGCCGCTGCAGGTGGCCTTCGAGGTGCTGGCCCGCATCCCGAAGCCGACCGTCGCCGCGGTCACCGGCTACGCGCTCGGCGGCGGTTGCGAGCTCGCGCTCACCGCGGACTTCCGGGTCTGCGGCGACAACGCCAAGCTCGGCCAGCCGGAGATCCTGCTCGGCATCATCCCCGGCGCCGGCGGCACCCAGCGGCTGCCCCGGCTCATCGGCCCGGCCCGGGCCAAGGACCTGGTCTATTCCGGCCGGCTCGTCGGAGCCGAGGAGGCGCTGGCGATCGGCCTGGTGGACAAGGTGGTCGCCCCCGACGACGTCTACTCCGCGGCCGTCGAGATGGTCGGCCGCTACGTCAACGGTCCGGCGCTGGCCCTGCGCGCGGCCAAGGCGGCCATCGACGGCGGCCTGGACGGCGATCTCGCCAGCGGGCTGCGGCTGGAGACCCAGCTGTTCACCGGGCTGTTCGCGACCGAGGACCGGACGATCGGGATGACCTCGTTCGTCGAGAACGGCCCCGGCAAGGCGCAGTTCGTGGGGCGATGAGCGAGCCCGAGTGCTCGCAGGGCGAGCGGGGAGCGTCGAGGGCTGAGCCGGCCGAGGCACGAGGTCGGGTCCGTCGGAGGAGCGGGGGATGAGCGAGCCCGAGTGCTCGCAGGGCGAGCGGGGAGCGTCGAGGGCTGAGCCGGCCGAGGCACGAGGTCGGGTCCGTCGGAGGAGCGGGAGATGAGCGAGCCCGAGTTGAGCGTCTCGCGCGAGGAGGTCGAGGCGGCCCGGGACGACCCGAAGCGCGCCAACGTCCTCTACCACGACTGGGAAGCGGGCTCGTACGACGAGAAGTGGTCGATCTCGTACGACGAGCGCTGCGTGGCCTACGCCCGGGACCGCTTCGCCTACGTCGCCGGCTGGCCGGACACCCCGTACCCGCGGGCGCTGGAGATCGGCTCGGGCACCGGGTTCTTCCTGCTCAACCTCATGCAGGCGGGGCTGGCGACCCGCGGATCGGTGACCGACATCAGCCCCGGGATGGTGTCCGTCGCGCGGCGCAACGCCGAGTCGCTCGGCCTCGACGTGGACGGGCGCGTCGCCGACGCGGAGACGATCCCGTACGAGGACGCGTCCTTCGACGTGGTCGTGGGACACGCGGTGCTGCACCACATCCCGGACGTGCAGCGGGCGATGCGCGAGGTGCTGCGGGTGCTCAAGCCCGGCGGCCGGTTCGTGTTCGCCGGCGAGCCGACCCGGCACGGCGACCTCATCGCGCGCCGGCTGTCCCGGGCGACCTGGTGGGCCGCGACCAGGGTGACCACGCTGCGGCCGCTGGCGGGGTGGCGGCGCCCGCAGCCCGAGCTGGACGAGCTGTCCCAGGCGGCGGCGCTGGAGGCGGTCGTCGACCTGCACACGTTCCCGCCGGC
Source organism: uncultured Actinomycetota bacterium (assembly GCA_963803135.1). GTDB lineage: Bacteria > Actinomycetota > Actinomycetes > Mycobacteriales > CADCTP01 > CADCTP01. Next base: position 109,566 of record CAWDLH010000008.1, read on the forward strand.
GGCGCTGCGCCGGATGGCGATCGCGGCCGGCGCGGTCGACGTGTCGGTCCGCACCGAGGAGCTCACCGCGGCCTGGTTCGGCTGGCCGGTGCGGACCTTCGAGGCCGCGGTACGGCCGGGGAAACTGGGCTGGGACTGGGCCGTGTTCGCCTACCGGACCTGGCTGCGGCTGTCCGCCGTGGACCGCCGGCTGGCCCGGGTGGTGCCGGCCGGGATGTTCTACAACGCGCTGGTGACCGGGATCCGACCTGGCGTGGCGGCCCACGAGGACACCTGATGGTGTTACCGTGGCGGCCCGTTCGTACGCATGAGGAGTGGCAAGTGGCACAAGGCACCGTGAAGTGGTTCAACGCCGAGAAGGGCTACGGCTTCATCGCCGTCGAAGGTGGGGGTGCCGACGTCTTCGTGCACTACTCCGCGATCGCGACGAGCGGCTACCGCAGTCTCGACGAGGGCCAGAAGGTCGAGTTCGACGTGACGCAGGGCCAGAAGGGCCCGCAGGCGGAGAACGTACGCCCGATGTAGTCCAGACCTCCCCCGAGGACCCCGGCCGGCTCGCCGACCGGGGTCCTCGGCCGTCTGGGTACTGTTCCCGGGTGGCTCGGCAGGCGCGCTTCCTCACCCTGGCCAGCCTGCGCTGGGTGATCCGGCACCGGGCCTGGACGCCGTGGTATCTCGCCCGCTACTGGCGCTTCGCCGTCTTCAAGCTGCGCAACCCGCACGTGATCACCGAGGGGTTCGTCTTCCTCGGCCGGCGGGTGACACTGGAGGCGCGGCGCGGGTACGGCCGGCTCATCATCGGCCGCTGGGTGCACATCGGCAGCGGCAACAGCATCCGCTGCCACGAGGGGACGCTGCGCATCGGCGACAAGTGCGTGTTCGGCAAGGACAACACCGTCAACGGTTACCTCGACATCGAGTTCGGCGCGGCCACGATCGTCGCCGACTGGGTGTACGTGTGCGACTTCGACCACGCCTTCGACGACGTGACCATCCCGATCAAGGACCAGGGCATCCTGAAGTCGCCGGTGCGGATCGGCCCGGACGTCTGGCTCGGCACCAAGGTGACCGTGCTGCGCGGGGTCACGGTCGGCCAGGGTTGCGTGGTCGCGGCGAACGCGGTCGTCAACAAGGACCTCCCGGCGTACTCGGTGGCGGTCGGGGTGCCGGCCCGGGTGGTCCGGGACCGGCTGGCCGACCACGAGGTGGCGGCGGCCCGGCGGGCGGCGCTGGCCGACATCGCCCGCAAGACCAGGTTGGCGTCCGAACGTCCCCAGTAGGTGGGCACTACCGGTCGGTAGGGTCGCGGGCATGGAGACCATCGAGGGTCACGGCGGAGACGTCGCGCTGGCCGCGCTGCGGGCGGCCGGGGTCGAGGAGATGTTCACGCTGTCCGGCGGCCACGTCTTCCCGGTGTACGACGCGGCCGTGCGGCAGAAGGTGCGGATCGTCGACGTCCGGCACGAGCAGACCGCGACGTTCGCCGCCGAGGGCACGGCGAAGCTGACCCGCCGGCCGGGGCTCGCGGTGGTGACCGCGGGCCCCGGGGTGACCAACTCGGTCTCCGCGGTGACCTCGGCCTACTTCACCGGCGTCCCGCTGGTCGTGCTCGGCGGGCGGGCGCCGACGGTGAACTGGGGGCGGGGCGGGCTGCAGGAGCTCGACCACGTGCCGATCCTCGCTCCGGTGACGAAGCTCGCCCGGACCGCGTCGTCCGGCGACGAGATCGGCCCGGTCCTGCTCGAGGCCGCCCGGCACGGCGCTGACCCCGCACCGCGGCCCGGTCTTCGTCGACGTGCCGATGGACACGATCTTCTCGCCGGCGAGCGCCGCGATCGAGTTCGCCGGGCCGCAGCCGGTGGCGCCCGACCCGGACGCGGTGGCCGCGGTGGCGGCGCTGATCGGGCGCGCGCAGCGGCCGGCGTTCGTGGTCGGCGGGGACGTCTGGTTCGGCCGGGCCGAGGACGCGCTGCGGCGGGCGGCGGAGACGCTGCGGGTGCCGGTGTTCATGAACGGGATGGGCCGCGGCTGCCTGCCCGCCGACGACCCGCTGGCCTTCGCCCGGGTGCGCGGGCTGCTGAAGAAGGAGGCCGACCTCGTGGTCGTGGTCGGCACGCCGCTCGACTTCCGGCTCGGGTTCGGCGACTTCGGGGCGGCCGGCGTCGTCCACCTGGCCGACGCACCGGACGGGGTCGCGACGCACCGGCCGCTGGCCGGGTCGGCGGCCGGCGACCTGGCCGCGATCCTCGACGGGCTGGCCGGCTGGGCCGGCGACCGGGCCTCGCACGAGCCGTGGCTGGCCCGGCTGCGCGAGGCCGAGGACGCGGCCAGGGCGCGCGACGAGGAGCTGCTCGCCGGCGGCGGCGGCGCGGTCCGGCCGCCGGCGGTCTACGGCGCGCTGCGCTCCCGGCTGGAGCGGGACGCGGTGGTGATCGGCGACGGCGGCGACTTCGTCTCGTACGCGGGTAAGTACGTGGACTCCTACCGGCCGGGCTGCTGGCTCGACCCGGGGCCGTACGGGTGCCTCGGCACCGGGCTCGGCTACGCGATGGCCGCGCGGGTCGCCCGCCCGTCGTCCCAGGTGCTGCTGCTGCTCGGCGACGGCGCGGCCGGCTTCTCGCTGATGGACGTCGACACGCTGGTCCGGCACGACCTGCCGGTGGTGATGGTGGTCGGCAACAACGGCGGCTGGGGACTGGAGAAGCACCCGATGCGCGCGATCTACGGCTACGACGTGGCGGCCGAGCTGCGGCCGGAGACGCGCTACGACGAGGTGGTGCGGGCGCTGGGCGGGGCGGGGGAGACCGTGCGGGAGCCGGGCGAGCTCGGGCCGGCGCTGGACCGGGCGTTCGCCTCCGGCGTGCCGTACCTGGTCAACGTGCTGACCGACCCGGACGACAGCTACCCGCGGTCGTCGGTGCTGGCCTGAGCCGTGAACCGGTCGCGGTCCACGACGGCCCGCACGACCCGTCCGGTCGCCACCTCGTGGCCGTCCTGGGTGAGCCTCACGTCGAAGGTGAGCCTTCGGCCGGACCGGTAGACCAGCTCGGCGTCGGCGCGGACGGTGGCGCCGACCGGGGTGGGCGCGAGGTGGTCCAGCTCCACGTGGGTGCCGACGGTGGTCTGGCCGGGGGCGAGGGACGCGGCCGCGGCGCGTACGGTGGCCGCCTCGGCCAGGGCGAGCGCGCGCGGCGTGCCCAGCACGTCGACGTCGCCCGAGCCGAGGGCGCGGGCGGTGTCGGAGTCGGTCACGGTGGCGGTGACGCTCGCGGAATCGGTCGGTTTGCCCACGCGCGCACGCTAGCGCAGCAACGTAGGCTGCCCGGTCAGGGCGGGTCCTGGCGACCCGAGAGGGAGGGTGGATCGTGCGCACCGCTTCGCGTCGAGCCCGGCGTCTCGTCGGGCTCCTGCTGCTGGTCGGGACCGTGTGGTGGGCGTTCCTGCGCCGGCGGGCGAGCGCCGTCCGGTGGGTGGAGCCGCCGGCCGGCGGACCGGCGGGGGACGAGCCCAGGGCGGCCGGCACGCTGCCGGACGACGTGCTCGCGACCGACGCCGGGCTCACCGAGCTGCCCGAGCCGGCCGCGGAAGCGCCCTCGGGCACGGTCGACGAGACCCGCGTGGCCGAGCTGCTGGCCGAGTCCTCCGACGCCGAGGTCGTCGTGCTCGACGAGGCCGCGTACGAGCAGGCCGTCGCCGACGCCGCTCCCGAACCCACCGCCGAGCCGGCTGGTGCCGGGGCGGGTGGTGCCGGGGCGGGTGGTGCGGCCGAGGAGCTTCCGGGTCCGGGGCCGACGGCCGACGAGCCGACCGATCCCGAGCTGGCCACCCGCTCGGGCGACCTGGCGCAGGCCGCGACCGCCGCCGAGCCGGTGGTCGCCGAGGAGCCGGTGGTCGTCGAGGAGCCGGTGGTCGTCGAGGAGCCGGTGGTCGTCGAGGAGCCGGTGGTCGTCGAGGAGCCGGTGGTCGTCGAGGAGCCGGTGGTCGTCGAGGAGCCGGTGGTCGTCGAGGAGCCGGGCGGGGTGGAGGAGCCGGGCGGGGTGGAGGAGCCGGGCGGGGACGAGCAGCCGACGGCGTCGATCCGCCGGGACGAGGAGGCGGTGGACGAGGAGACCGACAGCGGGATCGCGATGCCGACCTTCAGCGAGGCGCCGACCATGGAGCTGCCCGCCGTCACCGACAACCTGCGCGCGGTGCGCGGGATCGGCCCGTCGATGGAGCGCACGCTGCACGCCCTCGGCATCGTCAGCTACCGCCAGCTCGCCCTGCTCGACGGCGCCGAGCTGGAGCGGGTCCGCGCCGAGCTGACCGACTTCCGCACCCGCATCGAGCGGGAGGACTGGGTCGGCCAGGCCCGCGCCCTGTACCGGCAGAAGTACGGCCGGGACCCGTCGTAGGGCCGTACCCGCCCGATCGTGCGTACTCGCCCGATCGTGCGTACTCGCCCGATCGTCCGGCGCCGGCCGGTCGGGCACGGCCTAACCGCGCCGCCCGGTGAGCAGGTTCCCGTCCGGAAGCGCGGGACGCAGCGGGACGGCGCCGGGATCGTGCAGCAGCCACTGGTCGGCGACCGCCCGCTGGTAGACCGCCACGGTCCGGTCGGCGACCCCGGCCCAGCCGTGCTCGGCCGCCAGCGTCGCCCGCCCGGCCCGTACCAGCCGCCGGCCCAGCTCCGGGTCGCCGACCAGCCGGGACACCGCGCCGGCGAGCGCGGCCGGGTCGCCGGCCGGGAACCGCAGGCCGAACCGCCCGTCCGCGACGATCTCGGCCAGCCCGCCGACGTCCGCGGCCACCACCGGCGTACCGGCTGCGCCCGCCTCCAGCGCCACCATCCCGAACGGCTCGTACCGGCTCGGCACCACCGCGCAGTCCGCCGCCGCGACCAGCGCGGCCAGGTCGGCGTCCGGCACGAACCCGGTGAACGCCACCGACCGCCCCAGCCGGAGCGCCCGGGCCTGCTCCCGCAGCTCGGCCTCGGCCGGCCCGGTCCCGGCCACGACCACCCGCAGCCCGGGATGCCGCCGCCGCAGCCGGGGCACCGCCGCCAGCAGGTCCTGCACGCCCTTCTCGTGCACCAGCCGCCCGCCGTACGCGACCAGCGGACCGTCGGCCGCCCACCGCCGCCGCGCGGCCGCGACCCGGTCCGGCCCGACCCGCCAGCGGCCGGCGTCCACGCCGTTGGGCACCACGTCGACCTTGCCCGCCGGCAGCTCGAACAGCCGGGTCACCTCCCAGCGCATGTACGCCGAGCAGGTCACCACCCGGCGCGCCTCGAACGTCAGCCACCACTCGACGGAGTGGATCGTGCGGCTCACCGGTGCGGGCAGCCAACCCTGGTGCCGGCCGGCCTCGGTGGCGTGCAGGGTGGCGACCAGCGGCACGCCGAGGTGGTGCTCGAGCGTCGTGGCCGCGTGCGCGACCAGCCAGTCGTGCGCGTGCACGACGTCGAACGCGCGGTCGGCGCAGACCGCGAGCCCGGCCCGGGTCAGCGCGTGGTTGAGCGCCATCGTCCAGGCCAGCAGGTCTTCGGCGAAGCTGAGCTGGGTCGGGTCCTCGGCGACCCGGACCACCCGCACCCCGCCGATGACCTCGTCGTGCGCGACCTGCGCGCCGCCCGGCTGCCGGGTCAGCACGGTCACCTCGTGGCCGGCTCCGGCCATCGCCTCGGCCAGCGCGTGCACGTGCCGGCCGAGCCCGCCGACCATGACCGGCGGGTACTCCCAGGACAGCATCAGCACGCGCATCCGGCCGATGCTGCCATCTCCGGGTGACCGCGACCCGGGCCGGCCAGGAGATCTCCTGGCCGGGGCGGTCCTTTCGGCGCATTCCGCCGCGGGACGGACCGCGCGGGCCTACGCTCGCTGCGCGTCCAAGGCGGGGCGCTGCGCCGACCGCGGCCAGCGGTCCCGGCGGGACAGAGGAGAGCCCGGAGATGACCGACCCGACCCCCCACTACCCGGTGACCCCGCCACCGCCGACCAGCCCCTGGACCGCCCAGGACCCGTACGCGCCGTACGCCGGGACGGCCCACGCCCGCTCCCGCCTGCCGCGCGCGGACGGCCCGCCGGACCCGGCGCAGCCCGGGGAGTACGAGCCGTACCCGGGCGGCCCACCGGACCCGGCGCAGCCGGGCGGGTACCAGCCGTACGCGGGCGGCCCGCCGGACCCGGCCCAGCCGGGCGCGTACGAGCCGTACGCGGGCGGTCCCCGGAACCCGGCCCGGCAGGACGGGTACGAGCCCTACGCCGGCGGCCCGCCGGACCCGGCGCGGCCCGGCGCCGGCCAGCCCCACCCGCCGTACGCCGGCGGTCCGGGCTATCCCGGCCCGGGCCGGCCGGACGGGATGCCGCCGGGTGGCCCGAAGCCGCCCGCGTACTGGCCGCTGTCGATCGTCGGGCTGCTGTGCTCGCTCCTGTTCGGCGCGATCGCGATCTACTTCTCCGTGCAGGTCGCCCGGCGCTGGAACCGCGGCGACGTCGAGGGCGCGCAGCGGGCCTCTCGGACCGCCCGGACGCTCGGCATCGTCGCGATCGTGGTCGGCGTCATCGGCACCGCGGTCCTGCTCGGCCTCGGCCCGTTCTGACCGGCGGCGGCCGCGGCCCGCTCAGCCGAGCAGCGGCAGCAGCCCCTCCGGCAGCAGCTGCGCCTCGTTGCGGCGGAACATGTCCACCGGCGCCCAGATCGCGGTGACGTCCCCGCGCCGGCTGCGCAGCCGCGGCTGCGACCAGACCTGCGGGTCGGTGGTCGTCACCTCGTAGACCAGCACCAGCTCGTGCGCGTCCCGCCCGGCGAACCGGGAGATGCTCTCCAGCGTGGCCATCGGCCGCACCTCGGTGAGCTGGACGCCGAACTCCTCGCGCATCGCCCGGCGGACCGCCTCGTGCCCGCGCTCGCCGAACGCGATCTCCCCGCCGGGCGGCCGGTAGGCGGTGCGGCCGGTGGTCGGGTCCGGCAGCTCGGTCACCAGCATCCGGCCGCGGTCGGCCAGCAGCGCCACGGTCACCGCGCGGACCGCGGGACCGGCCGGTGCGACCACGCCCGGCCCGCCGGGCAGGCCCACCATCCCGGCCGGCGTGTAGCCGGGGCTCGGGCTTGCGGCCGGGCCGGCCAACTCGGCCTGGCCGTCGGGGCTGGACCGCCAGCGCAGCTCGGCCTCGACCAGGTCCAGGAACGCGTCGACCTCGTCCTCGTCGTAGCCCCGGCTGCCCAGGCGGGGCTTGCGGAAGGCGACCTGGTGCACCTCTTCCGGGTCCAGCGGCGGGACCCCGCGGGTCTGCGCCAGCGCGTCGGTCACCTTGCGCAGGAAGTCGTCGACCTCGATCTCGTCGTACCCGCGGCGCCCGAACGGCGGCTTGCCGAACTGCACCGCCCGCACGTCGGAGGCCTTGACCCGCTGCTCCGGCCGGCGCGCGGCGACCTGACCCGCATATCCGTAGGCCATGGCGCCGGACACTACCGTGACCCGGCCGGGCCGTCAGCCGACGCCCTCGCCGGGACCCAGCGCGTACGGCAGCAGGCCGAGCGGCGGTGCGCCGAGCTCCAGCAGGGCCGCGTGGAACCGGGGCAGGTCGAACCCGGCGCCCCACTCCCGCCGGGCGCGCTCGCGCAGGTCGAGGATCTCCAGCTTGCCCCAGGTGTACCGGCCGTACGTCGGGTCGAACGTGCCCCGCCGCGCCTCGGACAGCGCCGCCTGCCCGGCCAGGAACGCGTCCTGCTCGAACCGGCGGGCCGCCTCGGCCACCGTCATCCCGCCGGCGTGCAGCCCGATCGCGCAGGCGAGCCGGGTCACCCGCAGCAGGGCCTCGACCGAGACACCGATCACGTACCGCGGGTCGTCGGCGTGGAAGCCCTCCTCGATCGCGACCTCCTCGACGTAGTGCGCCCACCCTTCGATGAACGCGGTGCTGCCGAACAGCCGGCGCGGCTCGGTCGGTGCGTGCCGCAGGGCCAGGCCATGCGAGAAGTGGCCCGGCGCGACCTCGTGCACGGTGATCGCCGGCAGTGTCGTCCGGCTGAACACCTGCAGCCATTCGGCCTGCTCCTGCGCCGGCCACTCCGGCCGTGGCGGGGTGACCCAGTAGAACGACGGGGTGTCCGGCTCGCCCGGCGCGGCCCAGGCCATCATCGCCATCGCCCACTGCCGTGACTCCGGGGCCGGTGCCACCACGCAGGTGCCGTCCGAGTAGGGCGCGAGCCGGCGCTCGGCGGCCCAGGCGATCACCTCGTCGGTCAGTGCCTGCGCCTCGGCGATCACGCCGTCCGCGTCGGGGTGGTCGCGCAGCAGCTCCGGCACCAGCTCGGCCACCGGCCGGCCCGGGGCCAGCCGGCCGCAGGCCTGCTCGAGCATCGCCCGCAGCCGGTCGCGCTCGGCATCGGCCCGGGCGGCCATCGCGGCCAGGTCGACCTCGGTCGCCTCGGCCGCGGACAGCAGCAGGGTCAGCCCGTCGGCGCCGAGCGCGGCCGGCCCGAGGGCGCCGTCGCCGCTGTCGCCGCTCTCGCCGCCGGAGCCGGCGACCGACTCCAGGTGGGCGACCAGCCTGGCCTGCGCGGCCAGCGCGGCCGCCTCGACCGGGTCGTCGGGGCCGAGGCCGGCCGACAGCCCGCGGGCGGCGGACAGCGTGGCGGCGGCGATGGCCGGGGTCACCTCGTCGAGCGCGGCGATCGAGCCGTCCACCGCGGCCGGCCAGGCGGACAGGTGCCGGATCCTGGCCGCGGCCCGCTGCCCGGGCGGTGCGTACTCCCGGTCGTAGCCGCTGACGTCGAGGTTGGCCAGGTGCGGCATAGGGTTGCGGCGGTGCAGCCGCAGCGGCCCGAACGACGCCCGCGCGGCCGCCTCCTGCGCGCGGACCAGCGCCTCGTCGTACGGGTCGGAGAGCGGTTCGCCGCCGAGCGCCGCCAGCCCGCGGCGGACGCCGCTCGGGGACAGGTCCTGCACCTGACCGTCGTACTCGTGCCGGCCGGCACCCTCGCGGGACTCGGCCACCGCCAGATCACAGAGCGCGCGCAGTCTGGGCTCCATGCCGGCGACCCTAGGCGATCTGTCCGACAGTCCGCGGTACGCCCCCCGGCGTACGCTCTGGCTGGAGCGACGGCACGGAGGTGCGACATGATGGTCTTCATCGGGGTCCTGCCGGTGCTCCTGATCGCGGGCGCGGTGATCGACCTGCGGGCCCGGCGGCGCGGCCGGCGCGTGCGCGTCGACGGCCGCGTGCTGGGCGACAGCCGGCGGCGCAACGAGTCGGAGCTCGACCTCGGCGCCAACGGCCAGCTGCGCGGGCTGCGCGGGCTGCGCTGCAACGGCGGAGGAGGGCTGTATTGATGCTGTTCCTGTTATCGGGATCGCGGCGGTGGTCGTGCTGCTCGGCATGGCCGCGTGGATCGACATGAAGGCCCGTCGGACCGGGCGGCCGATCCGCGGCGTGGACCGGAAGGCCAGCCTCGACGCGAGGCGGGCGGCGGAGGCTGAGTACAACCAGCGCACCCACCACCAGAACTACGGCGGCGGGGCCTTCTAGAAGACCCGCGCGTCGAGGTGGCCGAACGGCCCGTCGACCGCGCGCAACCGCTCGGCCAGCGCGGCCGCGCCGGCCCGGTCGCCGGCGTCGAGCCGGTCGGCCAGCTCGTGCACCCGCGCCGCGTGCCTCGCCGCCCGGTCCCGGGCGTACCCGGCCGCGCTGTCGTGGCTGACCATGAACGCCCAGTCGCTGGACAGCGCCAGCAGCGCCTCGCGGGCCAGTTGGTCGAGCACCGGGTCGCGGACCGGCCCGCGGTGTGCGTCCACTGTGGACAGCAGCCGGTCCTGCACGCCCTTGGCCGCGAGCACCAGGTCCTGCACGGCCGCGCCCTCCCAGACCCGCCAGTCCTTTCCGGCGCCCCAGGACGACCGGCCCAGCGTCACCGGCGGCCCGACGTGGCCGGCTTCGACCGCGCCGCGCAGCGTGGTCACCCGCACCCCGGCGGCCGGCAGCTCCCGCAGCACGGCCGCCAGCCAGGCCGGGCCCTCGTGCCACCAGTGCCCGAACAGCTCGGTGTCGAAGGCGGCCACCACCAGTCCCGGCCGCCCGTCCCGGTCGGCGAGCTGCCGCAGCCGGGCCAGCACCGTGTCGACGAAGTCGGCCGCGTCCCGGCGTACCGCCGCCGCGGCCAGGTCGGGCTCCCACGGCTTCTTCCGTTCCGGCGGTACGTGCCGGCCGGTCACCCGGGCCGGCCGGAACCCCGAGGCGTGGTCGAAGGTGTGGAAGTCGCGGTAGTCCGGCGCGCCCGGGTAGCCGGCCCGCGGTGACCAGACCCGGTAGCTGACCTCGAGGTCGCGGCCGACGCAGAGCACCGGCCCGGATCCGACCGGCCGGGCCGCCGCCGTGTCGCCGTGCAGCGCGGGGGAGTCGACCAGGAACCGCTCGACCCCGGCCGCCGCGTACAGGTCCTCCTGGCCGGGCGCGTGCCCGCACTCCGGCACCCAGATCCCGCCCGGTGCCCGGCCGAGCCGCAGCCGCGCGTCGTCGAGCCCGACCGCGAGCGCGCCGGCGGCGACCCGCGGCTCCAGCAGCGGGAGGAACGGGTGGGTGGCCGGACCGCCGAGCAGCTCCACCACGCGTGCGTCGACCAGCGGCCGCAGCACCGCCGACAGCCCTCCGGTCAGCCAGCGCTCCTCCAGGTCGGCCAGGCACTCGGTGGCCGCGCGGAACTCGTACCCGGCCAGCTCCGGCAGCCGGGGCGCCGCCTCGACCGCGCGCAGCTGCCAGGTGCCGGCCCAGGTGTGCAGCTCGCGCAGGCAGTACGGGTCGTCGAGCATGGCCGCGAGCACCGGGGTCACGCCGAGGGTGAGCACGTCGCGGGCGCCCTCGGCGGCCAGCCGGTCGAGCAGCGCGAGCACCCGCCGCCAGGAGCCGGTGAACGCCTGGTGCAGCCACTCCTCGCCCACCGGCCACGCCCCGGCGTGCGCCACCCACGGCAGGTGGGTGTGCAGCACCAGGCAGAAGGTGCCCGCGGGCCGGGTCACGCCCGCCGGACCGCCACCGCGAGCAGGTCGAGGCAGCTGTGCAGGTTGTCGGCGGCCAGGACGAAGTCGGACGTCCTGACCCCGGCCACCGCCCGGTGCAGCTGCCGGTGCCAGGTCGCCGGCGGCCCGGCCAGCTGCGCGTCCACCACCGAGCCGAACAGCCGGTCCAGCCGGCGCAGCCGCGGCCCGTGCCGCAGCCCGAGCAGCCGGGTGGCCTCGAAGCCGGCCTCGTCGAGCAGCCCGAGCAGCTCGTCCGGATCGAGCTCGCGGTGGTGGAACGGGTTCAGCGGCCGGTTCGGCGGCGAGAACGTCAGCCGGTTCGGCGTGGTGACCAGCAGCGTGCCCGCCGGCCGGAGCACCCGCCGGCACTCGGCCAGGAAACCGGGCTGGTCCCAGAGGTGCTCGAGCACCTGCAGCGTCGCGACCACGTCCACGCTGCCCGCGCGTACCGGCAGGCAGGCCAGGTTGCCCCGCACCGCGGCCAGCCGCGGGTACGCCGCGGCCACGTGCCCGACCGCGGCCGCGTCGTAGTCGATCCCGACCACGGCCCGGGCGGTCCTGGCGATCCGGTCCGCGCCGTACCCCTCGCCGCAGCCGGCCTCCAGCACGACCGCGCCGGCGCAGAACGGCACCACCGCGTCGTACGCGGCCTCGTGCCGGCGGAACCAGTAGTTTTCCGTCGGGATCCCGGGCAGCGTGCGCTCCCCGGTCAGTGCAAGCGTGGGATGCACCGCAGAAGGGTCGCATGCAGCGCAACCAGGGCGGCCGGGTGTTACGTACGCCCGTCATACGGGTGGGACGCCCCGCATGAAATAGCCTGAGGACAGGCCGGTGAGCACTAGCACCGCGACCGGTGACTACTGTTGAGTAACATCGGCGCACCAGGAGGAGGACCGAGGCGTGGACATCGTCGTACTGGTCAAGCAGGTGCCCGACACGTGGGCGGAGCGCCGGCTGTCCGAATCGGACTACACGCTCGACCGCGAGTCGGTCGACGCGGTCATGAACGAGATCGACGAGTACGCGGTGGAGGAGGCGCTCCGGCTCAAGGAGGCCCACGGCGGCGAGGTCACCGTCCTGACCATGGGCCCGGAACGGGCGACCGAGACGATCCGCAAGGCGCTGTCGATGGGCGCGGACAAGGCCGTGCACGTGTCCGACCCGGCGCTGCACGGGGCCTGCGCGGTGCAGACCGCGGAGACCCTGGCCGCGGCGCTCGGCACGATCCCGCACGACCTGGTCGTGGTCGGCTCGGAGTCGACCGACGCCCGGCTGTCGGTGATGCCCGCGATGCTGGCCGAGAAGCTCGGCCTGCCGCAGCTGTCCGGCGCCCGCAAGGTCGAGGTGGACGGGTCCACGGTGACCATCGAGCGGCAGACCGAGACCGGGTTCGACCGGGTGCAGGGCTCGACGCCGGCCGTGGTCGGCGTGGTCGAGAAGATCAACGAGCCGCGATACCCGTCGTTCAAGGGGATCATGGCCGCGAAGAAGAAGCCGGTGCAGACGGTCACCGCCGCCGACCTCGGCCTCGACGCCGGCTCGGTGGGCCTGGCCAGCGCGACCAGCGAGGTGGTCGAGATGACCCCGCGGCCGCCGCGGCAGGCCGGCCAGATCGTCAAGGACGAGGGCGACGGCGGCGCGAAGATCGCCGACTTCCTCGCCGCCCAGAAGCTCCTCTAGGAGGACAACCCGATGGCATCCGTTCTGGTCCTCGTCGAGCACGCCGAGGGCACGGTCAAGAAGGTCACCCTGGAGCTGCTGACCGCCGCCAGAGCGCTCGGCGAGCCGGTCGCGGTCGTCGTCGGCGCGCCCGGCAGCGCGCAGCCGCTGGTCGACACGCTCGCCGAGTACGGCGCGGGCACCGTGGTCGTCGCCGAGTCCGAGGACGTGGCCAAGCACCTGGTCACCCCGCAGGCCGCGGTGCTGGCCGACCTGGTCGCGGCCGAGTCCCCGGCCGCGGTGCTGGTCGCCTCCACGGCGGAGGGCAAGGAGGTCGCCGCCCGGCTGGCGATCCGGACCCGGTCCGGCATCCTCACCGACGCGGTCGACCTCGACGGCGACGGGATCGCGACCCAGAGCGTCTTCGGCGGCGCGGTCGTCGTGCGGTCCCGGGTCCGGACGGGCACGCCGATCGTCACGCTGCGGCCCAACTCGGTCTCGGCCGAGGCCGCCCCCACCCAAGCTCAGACCCGGACGGTCGAGGTCACGCTGGACGACGTGGCCCGCGGGGCCACCGTGCTCGAGCGCGTGGTCGAGGAGAAGGGCAGCCGCCCGGCGCTGACCGAGGCCTCGATCGTCGTCTCCGGTGGTCGCGGGCTCGGCTCCGGCGACAACTTCTCGCTGGTCGAGGCGCTGGCCGACTCGCTCGGCGGCGCGGTCGGCGCGTCCCGGGCGGCCACCGACGCCGGCTGGTATCCGCACCAGAGCCAGGTCGGCCAGACCGGCGTCACCGTGTCGCCGCAGCTGTACGTGGCGGTGGGCATCTCCGGCGCGATCCAGCACCGGGCCGGCATGCAGACCTCGAAGACCATCGTCGCGGTCAACAAGGACCCCGAGGCGCCGATCTTCGAGCTGGTCGACTTCGGCGTGGTCGGCGACCTGTTCCACGTCGTGCCACAGCTGACCGAGGAAGTCGGCAAGCGCAAGGCATAGCGTCGGGGGCGTGACCGACGGCATCCTGGCCCGGCCGTACCGGGCGGCGACCGCCGGGATCGTCGGGCTGATCAGCCTGATCGCCTTCGAGGCGATCGCGGTCGCGACCGCGCTGCCGACCGCGGTCCGCGAGCTGGACGGGCTGGCCTGGTACGGCTGGGCGTTCACCGCGCTGCTGGTCACCTCGGTGGTCGGCATGGTCGCCGCGGGGGAGCTGACCGACCGGGTCGGCGGCCGGCTGCCGCTGCTCGGCGGGGTCGGCGCGTTCCTGGCCGGGCTGCTCACCGCCGGGCTGGCGCCGGGCATGGCCGTGTTCCTGCTCGGCCGCGCGCTGCAGGGCCTCGGCGTCGGCCTGCTCATCGTCGTGATGTACGTCGTCGTCGGCGACCAGTACCCGGAGCGGCTGCGGCCGACGGTGTTCGGCGCCATCTCCGCGGCCTGGGTGATCCCGTCGCTGGTCGGCCCGGTGGTGGCCGGCGCGCTGGCCGAGGGTCCTGGCTGGCGGTGGGTGTTCCTCGGGCTGGTGCCCCTGGTCGCGGCGGCGATCGCGGCGCTGGTGCCGACGCTGCGACGGCTGCGGCGGCCGGCCGTCCCCGGTCCGGCCCGACCCGGCCGGCGGGTCGCGGCGGTGGCGACCGCGGTCGGCGTGGCCGCGGTGCAGTGGTCGCTGCAGGACCTCGGCTGGCCGCGGGCGCCGGTGCTGGCCGCCGGGCTGGGGCTGCTCGGGGTCGGGCTGCGGGCGCTGCTGCCCCGCGGCACGGCGGCGCTGCGCCGCGGGGTGCCCGCGGTGGTCGGCTTCCGCGGGCTGCTGGCCGGCGCGTTCACGTCGGTGGAGTCGCTGGTTCCGCTGACCCTCACGCTCGTGCACGGCTACTCGCCGACCGCGGCCGGCGCGCCGCTGACCTTCGGCGCGCTCGGCTGGGCGGCCGCCTCGTTCTGGCAGGGCCGGCGCCCGGACGCGCCGCGGCACCTGCTGGTCCGGGTCGGCTTCGTCCTCGTCGGCGTGGCCGCGGCCGGGATGGCCGTGGTCGCCCAGCCGTGGTCGCCGCCCTGGGTGATCTACCCGGTCTGGGTGGCCGGCGGCTGCGGCATGGGGCTGGCGATGTCGAGCCTGTCGGTGCTGCTGCTGTTGTTCAGCCCGCCGGCCGAGCGCGGGGTGAACTCCTCGGCCCTGCAGCTGTCCGACTCGGTGGCCAGCGCGCTGTGCATCGGGCTGGCCGGCGCGCTGGTCGCGGCCAGCGCTCGCGGGGTGCTGCCGCTCGGCCGGGCCGCGGGCGCGCTCGACCTGCTCATGGTCGCGGTCGCGGTGGCCGGCGCGATCCTGGCCGGCCGCGCCCGCCGGCCCGCCCGGTCCAGCCCGGCCGCCCCCACCCCGGCGCCCTCCGCGACCGCCGGCTGACCGCGACACGCCGTAGGCTTGCGACGATGGCATACCTGGACCACGCCGCGACCACCCCGATGCTGCCGGAGGCAGTGGAGGCGGTCGCCGCGGCACTGCGCGACACGGGAAACCCGTCCTCGCTGCACGCCGCCGGCCGGAGGGCCCGCCGGCAGGTGGAGGAGTCCCGGGAACGGGTCGCCGCGGCGGTCGGAGCCACGCCGTACGAGGTGGTCTTCACCGGCGGCGGCACCGAGGCCGACAACCTCGCCGTCAAGGGCATCTACTGGGCCCGCCGGGCCGCCGACCCCGGCCGCCGCCGGGTGCTGGCCAGCGCGGTCGAGCACCACGCGGTCGTCGACTCGGTCGAGTGGCTGGTTCGGCACGAGGGGGCGGAGGTGAGCTGGCTGCCGGTGGACCGGTACGGCCGGGTCCACCCGGATACGCTGCGCGCCGCGATCGGCCCGGACGTGGCGCTGGTCTCGGTGATGTGGGCCAACAACGAGGTCGGCACCGTCCAGCCGGTGGCCGAGCTGGCCGCGGTCGCGGCCGAGCACGGGGTGCCGTTCCACACCGACGCGGTGCAGGCGGTCGGCACGCTGCCGGTCGGCGCCGGCATGGCCGGGGTCGACGCGCTGACGCTGACCGGGCACAAGCTCGGCGGCCCGGTCGGTGCCGGCGCGCTGGTCCTCGGCCGGGACGTGGAGTGCGCGCCGCTGCTGCACGGCGGGGGCCAGGAGCGGGAGGTCCGCTCCGGCACGCTCAACACCGCGGCGATCGCCGGGCTCGCGGTGGCGACCGAGGTCGCGGTGGCCGCCCGGCCGGAGACCTCGGCCCGGGTGGCGGCCCTGCGCGACGACCTGGTTGCCGGCGTGCTCGCCGCGGTGCCCGCCGCGGTGCTCTCCGGCGACCCGGTCGACCGGCTGCCGGGCAACGCGCACTTCGCGTTCCCCGGCTGCGAGGGCGACTCGCTGCTCATGCTGCTGGACGCCCGCGGCGTGGAGTGCTCGACCGGCTCGGCCTGCTCGGCCGGCGTGGCCCAGCCGAGCCACGTACTCCTCGCGATGGGCCTCGAGCCCGGGCTCGCCCGCGGCTCGCTGCGGTTCTCACTCGGGCACAGCTCGACCCGGGCCGACGTCGCCGCGTTGCTCGAGGCGCTGCCCGGCGCGGTGGAGCGGTCGCGCCGGGCGGTCCTCGCGGCGGGCCGATGAAGGTGCTCGCCGCCGTCTCGGGCGGGGTCGACTCCGCGGTCGCGATGGCCCGGGCGGTGGACGCCGGACACGACGTGACCGCGGTCCATCTCGCGCTGGCCCGCGACCCCGCCTCCACCCGGACCGGGGCGCGCGGCTGCTGCACGCTCGAGGATGCCCGGGACGCTCGCCGGGCCGCGGACGTGGTCGGGGTCCCGTTCTACGTGTGGGACCTGGCCGAGCGGTTCCACGCCGACGTGGTGTCCGACTTCGTCGCCGAGTACGCGGCCGGCCGCACGCCGAACCCGTGCCTGCGCTGCAACGAGAAGATCAAGTTCGCCGCGGTGCTCGACCGGGCGCTGGCGCTCGGCTTCGACGCGGTCGTCACCGGGCACCACGCCCGGCTCGAGGACGGCGTGCTGCGGCGCTCGGTCGACCCGGCCAAGGACCAGTCGTACGTGCTGGCCGTGCTGACCCGCGACCAGCTGGCCCGGGCGATGTTCCCGCTCGGCACGTCGACCAAGGCGCAGGTGCGGGCGGAGGCCGCGGCCCGCGGGATCGCGGTGGCCGGCAAGCCGGACTCGCACGACGTGTGCTTCGTCGCCGACGGCGACACCCGCGGCTTCCTGCGCCGGGCCCTCGGCGACCGGCCGGGCGTGCTGGTCGACGCGCAGACCGGGGCCGAGGTCGGCCGGCACGACGGCGCGTACGGGTTCACGGTCGGGCAGCGGCGGGGGCTCGGGCTCGACCGCCCCGGCGGCTCGCCGCGGTACGTGCTGTCGATCGAGCCGGTGGCCGGCACGGTGACCGTCGGCCCGGTCGCGCTGCTCGACGTCGGCGCGGTGACCGGGACGCGGCCGGTGTGGACGGCCGGGTCGCCGCCGGCGGGCTCGTTCGCCTGCCTGGCCCAGCTGCGGGCGCACGCCCGCGCCGTGCCGGCGGTCGCCACGGTCGCCGCGGACGCGGCCGGCGAGGGCACGGTCGAGGTGCGGCTGCACGAGCCGGTCCGCGGGGTCGCGACCGGCCAGGCCGTCGTCCTCTACGACCGTGACACCGTGCTCGGCTCCGCCACCGTCTCGGCCACCGCGTCGGCCACCGCGTCGGCCACCGCGCCGGCCACAGAGCCGGCCACAGAGCCGGCCATCGCGCCGGCCACGGAGTCGGCCACAGAGCCGGCCATCGCGCCGGCCACGGAGTCGGCCACAGAGCCGCCCCCCACGCCGGCCACGGTGTCGGCCGCGGTGTCGGCCGCGGACCCGGCCCCCACGCCGGCCCCCGCGCCGGCGGCCGCGGTGCGCGTCGGGCCGGCCGAGCCGGGCAGCATCAGCCGGTGAGCCGGACCGCCCTCGCGCGGACCGCTGCGCCCCGGAGAAGGTCTGCTTCTCGAGGTCTGCTACCAGCAGACCGCTGAACAAGCCGGACCGACGCGGAAACGCGAGCCGCTGACTTGCGGGTCTACCGGGCCCGCGGCGTCCTGACGGCAGTCGTACAGCGGCCTCCTAGGCGATCAGCACCCCGGGCGTCGCGCCGGCGAGCGCGCGGCAGTCGTGGCCGAGGTGGGCCTGGTCGGCGTAGCCGGCGTCGGCGGCGAGGCGGGCCAGTCCCGCGCCCGGGTCGGCCCGGCCGAGCGCGAGGAACCGCTGCAGCCGCAGCACCCGGTCGAGGGTCTTCGGCCCGTATCCGAAGGCGGCCAGGCAGCGCCGGTGCAGCTGCCGCTCCGACAACCCGGCCCGCCAGGCCAGCTCCGCCACCACCCCCCACCGGTCCCGGCCGCGCCCGGACGGTGCGGGCGCAGGGCGGGCGTCCGCGGCGGACCCTCCGTCGTCGCGGCCAGGCGCGGGAGGTGGCGGCGCCCGGTGCGCGACCGCGCCGGCCTCCCCGCCGGTGCGGCCGCCCCCGGGAGGTGCGGGCGCCGGCCAGGCGACCGCGGCGGCCGGCGGCGGGGTCGGCCACCGGGACAGCCGGCCGGCGACGGCGAGCGCGACCGGGTCGGCCGGCGGCGCGTCGGCCAGACGGCGGCGGACCGCGGCCTCCAGCACGGCGACCCGGTCGGCGGCCGCGTCGACCCGCGCTGCCAGCGCGGTGGCGTCCGGCCACAGCTCGGCCAGCGGCACCCGCTGGTCGCGCAGCGCCGAGGCCGGCAGCCCGAGCACCGCCGGGGCCGCACCGGGCCGGAACCGCACCGCGGCGATCTCGATCCCGCGGCCGAGCTCGCTGCGGGCCGCCACCGTGTCCGGCCCGGCGACGACCAGCTCGCCGGCAATCCACAGGAGATCGAGGCAGCCGTCCGGCAGCACCGTGCCGGGCCCGCCGGTGGTCCGGGTCCAGGAGCAGCTCAGGTGACCGGCCAGGTCGGCCGCCGGCGCGCGTTCGGCGTACATGCCGGTCATCGTGCCCCGGGGTACCGACAGTCCGCCGCGAGCCCGGCCCTGCCTTCCGAGCGCCGGCGCCGCCAGGCGGTCGGGAGCGATGGCTTAGGGTCGCGGCCGTGACCGAGCAGCAGCCGGCGGGTGTCGCGACCGGCGTGGGGTCGATGCCGGGCATTGACCCGGCCGAGGCGACGCGGACGGTCCTCGGCGAGCTGCCCGACCTGCCGCACGTGCCCGAGCTGCCGGCCCGGGGCCCCGGCGCGGACCTGATCGGCCGGGGCGCCGCGTTCCTCGTCGACATGCCGGTGGACCTGCAGCCGTCCGGGTGGCGGCTGGTCGACCACCCGGGCCGGGACCTGCGCCGCGCGCTCGACTTCCTCGCCCGCGACCTCGACCTCCTGGAGGAGCTCGCCCAGGGGTACGCCGGTCCGCTGAAGCTGCAGGTCGCCGGCCCGTGGACGCTGGCCGCGACGGTCGAGCTGCACTACGGCGACAAGGCTGTCTCCGACGCCGGCGCCACCCGCGACCTGACCCAGTCGCTGGCCGAGGGGGTCCGCCGGCACGTCGCCGACTTCGCCGGCCGGCTGCCGGACGCGCAGGTCGTGCTGCAGCTCGACGAGCCGGTGCTGCCTGCGGTGCTGTCCGGGCACGTGCCCACCGCGAGCGGGTTCGGCACGCTGCGGGCGATCGAGGAGCAGGTCGTCCGGGGTGGGCTCGCCGAGGTGCTGGAGGCGGCGACCGCAGCGGGTGCAGTACAGACCGTGGTGCACTGCTGCGCGCCGCATCCACCGGTGACGCTGTGTCGGGAAGCAGGGGCTGGGGCGGTCTCGCTGGACGCGGCACTGCTGACCCTCGCGGACGACGAGGCGCTGGGCACCGCGGTCGAGGCCGGCGTCCGGCTCTGGCTCGGCGTGGTCCCGGCCGGCTCCACCGACGACCCGGCCGTCCTCGGCGACCTCGGCGACACGGTCCGGTCCGTGCGGGACCGGTGGAGCCGGCTGGGCTTCGCGGCCGAGCTGCTGCCCGGCGCGGTCGTGCTCACCCCGGCCTGCGGGCTGGCCGGGACGTCGCCGGCGTACGCCCGGGCGGCCCTGCGCCGCGTCCGCGACACCGCCAGGGCGATCACCGAGGACCCCACCGGCTGACCGCCGCCGGGCGGGCGAACTGTCGGTGCCGGCGGCTACCGTGCCGGTGTGAGCGAGATCGGGGAGGACCTGCCGGCGGTGCCCGCCGGCGACCAGCCGCGGGCCGCGACGCCGGCGGCCAGGGAGCGCGCGGCCGAGCTGGCGCAGACGATCGACGACGCGCAATACCGCTACTACGTGCTCGACCGGCCCACCCTCGCCGACGCCGACTACGACCGGATGATGGGCGAGCTGCAGGCGCTCGAGGACGAGTTCGCGGATCTGCGCACGCCCGACTCGCCCACCCAGCGCGTCGGCGGCACCTACTCGACCCTGTTCACCCCGGTCGACCACGTCGAGCGGATGCTCAGCCTGGACAACGCGTTCACCGGCGAGGAGCTCGCCGCGTGGGCCCAGCGGGTGGAGCGCGAGGGCGGCTCCGGCGCCGACTATCTGTGCGAGCTCAAGGTCGACGGCCTGGCCGTCGACCTGGTCTACGAGAAGGGCCGGCTGGTCCGCGGTGCCACCCGCGGCGACGGCCGCACCGGCGAGGACGTGACGCCCAACCTGCGCACCCTCGACGACGTGCCGGCCCGGCTCACCGGCACGGACGTACCCGAGCTGCTCGAGGTCCGCGGCGAGGTCTATTTCCCGGTCGCCGGCTTCGAGAAGCTCAACGAGTCGCTGGTCGCCGCGGGCAAGGCGCCCTTCGCCAACCCGCGCAACGCGGCCGCCGGCTCGCTGCGGCAGAAGGACCCGCGGGTGACCGCGTCCCGCCCGCTGCGGCTGGTGCTGCACGGGGTCGGCGCCCACAAGGGCACGGCGCCCGACCGGCAGAGCGGGTGGTATGAGCTGCTGCGCCGCTGGGGGCTGCCGGTGTCCGACCGGTTCCGGGTGGTCCGCACGCTCGAGGAGGTCCACGCCTTCATCGACCACTACGGCGAGCACCGGCACGACGTCGAGCACGAGATCGACGGCGTCGTGGTCAAGGTCGACCAGCTCACCCTGCAGCGCCGGCTCGGCTCCACGTCGCGGGCACCGCGCTGGGCGATCGCGTTCAAATACCCGCCGGAGGAGGTCAACACGACCCTGCTCGACATCAAGGTCAACGTCGGCCGCACCGGCCGCGTCACGCCGTACGCGCAGTTGGAGCCGGTGGTCGTGGCCGGCTCCACGGTCGGGCTGGCCACCCTGCACAACGAGAACGAGGTGCGCCGCAAGGGCGTGTGGATCGGCGACATGGTCGTGGTCCGCAAGGCCGGCGACGTGATCCCGGAGATCGTCGCGCCGGTGGGGGAGCACCCGCCGGGCGCGCGCGAGTTCGTCATGCCGACGAAGTGCCCGGAGTGCGGGACGACGCTGCGCCGGGAGAAGGAGAGCGACGTCGACATCCGCTGCCCCAACGCGCGGTCCTGTCCCGCGCAGCTGCGCGAGCGCGTGTTCCACGTCGCCGGGCGCGGCGCGTTCGACATCGAGGCGCTCGGCTACGAGGCGGCGATCGCGCTGACCACGTCGACGGCCGACGGCGGTGAGCCGGTGCTGCGGGACGAGGGTGACCTGTTCTTCCTCGACGTCGACCGGCTCACCCGGGCCGAGCTGTTCCGGAAGAAGGACGGCACGCCGTCGGCCAACGCGCTGCGGCTGCTCGACAACCTGGCCGCGGCGAAGGACCGGCCGCTGTGGCGGGTGCTGGTCGGCCTGTCGATCCGGCACGTCGGGCCGACCGCGGCGCAGGCGCTGGCCCGGGAGTTCGGCTCGATGGACGCGATCAGGGCCGCTTCGGACGAGGAGCTGGCCGCGGCCGACGGGGTCGGGCCGACGATCGCCGAGGCGGTCCGGGAGTGGTTCGCGGTCGACTGGCACGCCGACGTGGTGCGGCGCTGGGCCGAGGCCGGGGTGCGGATGGAGGATGCCGGCACCGACTCGGGACCGCGACCGCTGGCCGGGGTCACGGTCGTGGTGACCGGCTCGCTGGCCGACTACAGCCGGGACGGCGCGACCGACGCGGTGCAGTCCCGCGGCGGCAAGGTCACCGGCTCGGTGTCGAAGAAGACCACGTTCGTCGTCGCCGGCGACAACCCCGGCTCCAAGTACGACAAGGCCGTGCAGGTCGGCGTGCCCATCCTCGACGACGCCGGCTTCGCCGTGCTCCTCGCCGCCGGCCCGGACGCCGCCCTGGAGGTGGCCACCAGACCCACCCCACCCGAGAAGCCCAAGAAGACCAAGGAGAAGGCCCCTGCCACCCCCTGACCCAGGGCCGGACCCGCCGGGATCCGGTCAGCGACGGGTGCGTTGGGGCGGGGCCGCTTGGGCGGAGACGGTGACGGCGATGCCGGCGAGGTGGGCGAGGCGAAGCAGCTCGGCCGGGCGCCAGGCCGGTCCGCCGGGGCGGCCGACGAGCACGGCCCGGTCCGGGTCGCCGAGCGGCGCCGCCGCCAGCTCGGTGCCGAGCGCGCCCCAGTCCGCGGGCACCCAGCGCGCGGTCGGGTCGAGCACCTCGGCCCGGGACAGCGGCAGGAACGGCAGGTCGACGTCGCCGAGGTCCGGCGCGGCCGGCGACGCCGCCTCGACCAGCGGTCCCCGCTCGTCGTACCGGACCACCACCGCCCAGCCGGCCCGGAAGATCCGCGGCGCCCCGGACACGAGCAGCTCCGCGGCCCGGTCCGGCGCGGCGGCGAGCGCCTCCAGCAGCTCGAGCTCCCGGTGCGCCTCGCCGAGCCCGGCGTAGTAGCGCTGGATCGACTCGACGCTCACCCCCGGCACCGAGACCGCGGCGCTGACCAGCGAGTCCGCGAGCTTGCCCGGCGGCAGCTCGACGATGAGGTCGTCGACCGCGACCCCGGCGGACCGCTCCACCACGTCGACCCCGAGGATGTCCGCGCCGGCCTGGCCGAGCGCCGTCGCCACGGCGCCGAGCATGCCGGGGCGGTCCGGCAGCAGCACGCGCAGCAGGTAGGACACGCCCGGTCACCTCCGGCGCCCAGCCTGCCGCACACATGTGTACGGCGTGTTACCGGTGCCGGCGCCGTCGCGGAGCCGGGCGGTGCGCCCACGCCATCCACCCCGGGACGCGCCGCCATCCGGGCGTACGAACGATAGGCCGTCAGCCACGTCAGACCATTCCAGTCGTGACCAGACCGTGCCCGGACGCGGCTACGGCGGGCTTCGATGCGGCGCTACTGTGTCGCCAATAGCCCGGCGCCGCCAGGGTTGTCGGCGATCCCGAGACCAGTGGAGCCCACATGCAAGGTAAGAAGGCGAGGAGGACGGTGGTCCTCGCTGCGGTCGCGGCCCTGTCGGTCGCCATCTCCGGCTGTGCGAAGAGCGACCGGAACAGTGGTGGCGGTTCCGCCAATGGCCAGACCAGCAGCAAGGACACGCTCGTATTCGGTGCGGCCGGGGACCCGAAGCTGTTCGACCCGGCGTTCGCCAGCGACGGCGAGACGTTTCGCGTGCTGAAGCAGGTCTTCGAGGGCCTCGTCAAGACCAAGGAGGGCAGCGCCGAGATCGAGCCGGCCCTGGCCACCAAGTGGGAGACCAGCCCCGACGGCAAGGAGTGGACGTTCACCCTCCGACAGGGCGTGAAGTTCAGCGACGGCACCGCGTTCGACGCGGCTGCGGTCTGCTACAACTTCGACCGCTGGTACAACTTCACCGGCGCGCTGCAGAGCCCGGACGTCTCGGCGTACTGGCAGGACACCTTCGGCGGGTTCAAGAAGAACGAGAGCGCCGACCTGCCGCCCAGCCTGTACAAGTCCTGCACGGCGACCGGCGCGGACACGGCGAAGGTCGCGCTGACCGACCCGACCGGCCGGATCCCGGCCGCGCTCGCGCTGCCGTCGTTCGCGATGCAGAGTCCGGCCGCGCTGAAGAAGTACGACGCCGACAAGGTCACCGCCGCCGGCGACACCTTCCAGTATCCGGCGTACGCGACGGCCCACCCGACCGGCACCGGCCCGTACGTCTACGCCGGCCGCGACGAGGCGCAGAAGACGGTCACGATCACGGCCAACCCCAACTACTGGGGCGAGAAGGCGAAGATCAACAAGATCGTCTTCAAGGTGATCTCGGACAACAACGCCCGCAAGCAGGAGCTGCAGGCCGGCTCGATCGACGGCTACGACCTGGTCGCGCCGGGCGACATCAGCGGGCTGAAGTCCGCCGGTGAGCAGATCCTCGACCGGCCGCCGTTCAACATCCTCTACCTCGGGATGAACCAGAAGAACCCGGCGCTCGCCAAGCCGCAGGTGCGCCAGGCGATCGCCTACGCGATCAACCGGGACGCGCTGATCAAGTCGAGCTTCCCGCCGGCCGCTGTGGTCGCCAAGGAGTTCATGCCGCCGGAGGTCGCGGGGTACGCCGACGACGTCACGACGTACAACTACGACCCGAACAAGGCCAAGCAGCTGCTGGCCCAGGCCGGCGAGTCGAACCTGACGCTCAACTTCTACTGGCCGACCGAGGTCAGCCGGCCGTACATGCCGGACCCGAAGCAGATCTTCACCGTCATCTCGGCGGACCTGCAGAAGGCCGGCATCAAGATCAAGCCGATCTCGAAGGTGTGGAACTCCGGCTACCTGACCGACGTGCAGACCGGCAAGGCCGACCTGCACCTGCT
Source organism: uncultured Actinomycetota bacterium (assembly GCA_963803135.1). Taxonomy (GTDB): domain Bacteria; phylum Actinomycetota; class Actinomycetes; order Mycobacteriales; family CADCTP01; genus CADCTP01. The sequence goes on from CAWDLH010000008.1 coordinate 133,893, forward strand.
CGGCTGGACCGGCGACTACAACGACGCCTACAACTTCGACGGCACGTTCTTCGGTCGGTTCAAGCCGGACTTCGGTTTCACCAACAAGCCGCTGTTCGACGCGATCGCGAAGGCCGACGCCACTCCGGACGCGACCCAGCGGGCCGACCAGTACAAGGCGGTCAACCGGCAGATCATGGACTTCCTGCCGGCCGTCCCGCTGGCGCACTCGCCGCCGTCGGTGGGGTTGCAGGCCAACGTGAAGAACTTCGTTCCGAGCCCGGTGCTCAACGACGAGTTCTCGCTGGTCTACACCACGGGCCAGTAACCCGACCGGGATGCTGCGCTTCTCCGTACGGCGTCTGCTGCAGCTGATCCCGATCCTGCTCGGCCTGTCGATCCTGCTGTTCGCGTGGTTGCGCCTCCTCCCAGGAGGGCCGGCTTCGGCCCTCCTGGGGGAGCGCGCCACCCCCGAGCGGATCGCCGCGATCAACCACGCGTACGGGCTCGACCAGCCGATCTGGGTTCAGTACTGGAGCTACCTCACCCGGATCCTCCGGTTCGACCTGGGCGAGTCGATCCAGAACGGTCGGCCGGTCACCGACGTGCTGCGCACCCAGTTTCCGGGCACCATCGAGCTGACGATCGCCGCGCTGATCTTCGCGGTCGGCGTGGGCATCCCGCTGGGCTACTTCGCCGCCCGGCGGCAGGGTGGCCCGCTGGACGGCTTGTCGGTGATCGGCTCGCTGATCGGCGTCACGATCCCGGTGTTCTTCCTGGCCTTCCTGCTCAAGTACGTCTTCGCGGTGAAGCTGGGCTGGCTGCCGCCCTCGGGCCGGCAGGACGTGCGCTTGGACGCCACCCACATCACCAACTTCTTCGTCTTGGACGGGCTCCTCACGCGTGAGTACGACGCGTCCTGGGACGCGATCAAGCATCTGATCCTGCCGGCGATCGCGCTGGGTACGATCCCGCTCGCCATCATCGTGCGGATCACCCGGGCCTCGGTGCTCGAGGTGGTCAACGAGGACTACGTGCGCACCGCCGAGGCCAAGGGCCTGACCACCGCGGTGATCCGCCGCCGGCACCTGCTGCGCAACGCGATGCTGCCGGTGGTCACCACGATCGGCCTGCAGCTGGGCCTGCTGCTGTCCGGCGCGATCCTGACCGAGACCGTGTTCGCCTTCCCCGGGATCGGGCAGGAAATCTACAGCTCGATCCTGAACAAGGACTACGCCGTCCTGCAGGGTGCCATTCTCTTCATCGCGATCCTCTACGTGGTGATCAACCTGATCGTCGACCTGCTGTATGGCGTACTGGACCCGAGGGTGAGGGTGCGATGACGACCGCGACCCAGGTCGACGCAGCCGGAACTCCGGGCGCGTTCTCCGGCGACGAGTCCGCCGGCGGCCGATGGAGCGAGGCGTTCCGCCGACTGCGCCGCAACCCGATGGCGATCCTCGGCGCCCTGCTGGTGCTGGCCTTCGTGTTCATCGCCATCTTCGCGCCGCTGCTGGCCCAGCATGACCCCAACGACCAGCTCCTGCTCAGCGAGGTCCGCCCCGGCTCGGCGCCCGGCCCGCGGCCCGGCTTCCCGCTCGGAGCGGACCAGCTCGGCCGGGACGAGCTGTCCCGGCTGCTCTACGGCGCCCGCCAGTCGCTGCTGGTCGGCGTCGTGTCCACGCTGCTCGGGCTGAGCGTCGGGCTGGTCCTCGGCGGCCTGGCCGGCGCGTTCGGCGGCAAGGTCGACAACCTGATCATGCGGGTCTGCGACCTGATGCTGTCGATCCCGGGCCTGCTGACGGCGATCACGATCTCGGTCATCCTCGGCCAGTCGCTGACCTCGGTGATGATCGCGATCGCGATCGTCAACGTCCCGATCTTCGCGCGGCTGCTGCGCGGCTCGATGCTGGCCCAGCGCGGGAACGACTACGTGCTGGCCGCCCAGTCCATCGGGCTGCGCCGGCGGACGATCGTGCTCTCGCACGTGGTGCCCAACTCGCTGGGTCCCGTGATCGTGCAGGCCACGCTGACGCTCGCGACCTCGATCATCGACGCGGCGGCGCTGTCCTTCCTCGGCCTGGGCAACCCGGATGACACCCGGCCGGAGTGGGGGCAGATGCTCTCGGACGCGCAGAACCTGCTGTCCACCCGGGCGGCGCTCGCGTTCTATCCCTGCATCGCCATCGTGCTGGCCGCGCTCGGCTTCACGCTGCTCGGCGAGTCCCTGCGCGAGGCCCTCGACCCGAAGTTCCGGCGATGAGCGAGCGCGAGGGCTCGCAGCGCGAGCGGGGAGCGACGAGGGCTGGGCGCCTGGCGCTCGCGCCCGGCGCCTTGTCCGAGGAGTGGGTATAGCGGTGACGCTGCTGAAGGTCTCCGACCTGGCCGTGACGTTCACCCGGCGCAGCCGGCGGGACGTGAAGGCCGTCGACGGCGTGTCGTTCGCCGTGGACGCGGGGGAGACGCTCGGCCTGGTCGGCGAGTCGGGCTCGGGCAAGTCGGTCACCTCCCTGGCGATCATGGGCCTGCTGCCGCCCAAGGGCGTCCGGGTCGGCGGGTCGGTCGAGTTCGGCGGCCGGTCGCTGCTGACGATGCGTCAGGACGACCTTCGCGACGTGCGTGGTCGGGAGATCGCGATGATCTTCCAGGACCCGCTGTCCGCGCTGAACCCGGTGATTCCGATCGGCACCCAGGTCACCGAGGTGCTGGTGCGGCACCGGAAGCTCTCCGGCGCGGACGCCCGGCGGGAGGCCGCCCGGCTGCTCGACCTGGTCGGGATCCCGGACCCGGAGCGGCGGCTGAAGGAGTACGCGTACCAGCTCTCCGGCGGAATGCGGCAGCGGGCGCTGATCGCGATGGCGGTGGCCTGCCAGCCGAAGCTGCTCATCGCCGACGAGCCGACGACCGCGCTCGACGTCACCATCCAGGCGCAGATCCTGGAGTTGCTCAAGGGGCTGGTCCGCGAGCAGGGCACCGCGCTGATGCTGATCACGCACGACCTGGGCGTGGTGGCCGGGCTCTGCGACCGGGTCAACGTCATGTACTCGGGGCGCATCGTCGAGCAGGCCGACCGGCGCACGCTGTTCGTCTCGCCCCGGCACCCGTACACCACCGGCCTGCTCGGGTCGATCCCCCGGCTGGACGCCGTGGAAGGATCGGCCCTGCGGCCGATCCCGGGCTCGCCGACGGACACCCTGCCGTGGTCGTCGGCCTGTGCGTTCGCGCCGCGCTGTCAGCGCGCGCTGGAGGTGTGCACGACCGTGACGCCGGAGCTGGAGCCGGACGGACCGCGCTGGCTGCGCTGCCACAACCCGGTCCCCGCCGAGGAGGCCGCTGCCGTGGGCGCGGAAGGCCGGCGTGAGTAACCCCGCCGGCGACGGCCCCCGCGGCGCCGTCCCGGCCCCCGACCCCGACCTGGACCGGAACGGTCGCGACCGGGCCGACCGGGGCGGCGGCGACTGGCTCGGGGACGTGGCCGACCGCGACGGGCCCCCGACCGGGGCCGGGCCGCCCGGAGGCCGCGGCGCCGACCCGCAGGCCCAGGGTCCGGTCGGCACGACGATGGCCGCGGGTGCGGCCGAGGCGGGCGGGTCCGGCGACGCGCTGCTGTCCGCCCGCGGCCTCGAGGTGCACTTCCCGATCCGCCGCGGCATCATCATCGAGCGCACGGTCGGGCAGGTGCGCGCCGTCGACGGCGTCGACCTCGACCTGCCCCGCGGCGGGACGTTCGGGCTGGTGGGGGAGTCGGGCTGCGGCAAGACCACCCTCGGCCGGGCGCTGCTGCGGCTGGTCGAGCCGACCGCGGGCACCGTCACCATCGACGGTGTGGACGTGCTCGCGCTCAAGGGCGAGGCGCTGCGCCGGCAGCGCCGGCAGATGCAGATGGTCTTCCAGGACCCGATGTCGTCGTTGGACCCGCGGCAGAACGTCGAGTCGATCCTGGCCGAGCCGCTGCGGACGCACAAGATCCTGCACGGCTCGGCGGCCCGCCTCGGCCGGGTGCGGGAGCTGCTGGACACGGTCGGGTTGCCGGCGAGCTCGGTGTCCCGGTATCCGCACGAGTTCTCCGGCGGCCAGCGGCAGCGCATCGGCATCGCCCGGGCGATCGCGCTGGAGCCGGACCTGATCATCGCCGACGAGCCGGTGTCCGCGCTGGACGTCTCGATCCAGGCCCAGATCGTCAACCTGCTGGAGGAGCTGCAGGACCGGCTCGGCCTGACGTACCTGGTCATCGCGCACGACCTCGCCGTGGTCCGGCACATCAGCGACGTCGTCGGAGTGATGTACCTCGGCGTGATCGTCGAGCAGACCTCCTCGCACCACCTCTACACCGAGCCGCTGCACCCGTACACGCGGGCGCTGATGTCGGCGGTCCCGATCCCCGACCCCGACATCGAGGACACCCGGCAGCGGATCCTGCTCTCCGGCGACCTGCCGTCCCCGGCCAACCCGCCGTCCGGCTGCCGGTTCCGCACCCGCTGCCCGTGGGTGCAGGAGACCCGCTGCGCCGACGAGGTCCCGGTGCTGCGCGAGGTCCGGCCCGACCACGTGGTCGCCTGCCACTGGGCCGAGCAGATCGACTCGGGCCAGCTGCGCCCCAAGGCCGAGGCCCTCGTCGGCTGACCGCGGGCGAAACCGCCTCGGGGGTGCCGGGTGCGCCGCCGTACACTCACCGGCATGCCCGAAGCTCCCGCCGGGATCACCCGGGACGAGGTCGCGCACCTCGCCCGGCTGGCCCGTCTCGCCGTGACCGACGAGGAGCTGGACGTGCTCGCCGGCCAGCTCGACGTGATCCTCGCCGCGGTGGCGCGGGTGCAGGAGGTCGCCGCCGCCGACATCCCGCCGACGTCGCACGCGGTGCCGCTGACCAACGTGTTCCGCCCCGACGTGATCGTGCCCTGCCTGCCCCGGGACGAGGTGCTCGCGGCCGCGCCGGCCGCCGAGGACGGCCGCTTCCGGGTGCCGCGGATCCTGGACGAGGAAGCCTGATGGACCTCACCAGGATGACCGCCGCCGAGCTGGGCGCGGCCATCGCGGCCGGCGAGGCGAGCGCGGTCGAGGTCACCCGGGCCCACCTGGACCGGATCGCCGCCGTCGACGACCGGGTGCACGCCTACCTGCACGTCGACGCCGACGGCGCGCTGGCCGCGGCCCGCGCGGTCGATGCGGACCAGGGGCCCAAGGGCCCGCTGGCCGGCGTCCCGCTCGCGCTCAAGGACGTCATCGTCACCCGCGGCGTGCCGACCACGGTCGGTTCGCGGATCCTCGAGGGCTGGATCCCGCCGTACGACGCGACGGTCACCGGCCGGCTCAAGGCCGCCGGGATCGTGGTGCTCGGCAAGACCAACATGGACGAGTTCGCGATGGGCTCGTCCACCGAGAACAGCGCGTTCGGGCCGAGCCACAACCCGTGGGATCTCGACCGGGTCCCGGGCGGCTCGTCCGGCGGCTCCTCGGCCGCGGTGGCCGCGTTCACCGCGCCGCTCGGCATCGGCACCGACACCGGCGGCTCGATCCGCCAGCCGGCCGCGGTGACCGGCATCGTCGGCCACAAGCCCACCTACGGCGGCGTCTCCCGGTACGGGCTGGTCGCGTTCTCGTCCTCGCTCGACCAGGCCGGCCCGTTCGCCCGCACGGTGCTCGACGCCGCGCTGCTGCACGAGGTGATGGCCGGGCACGACCCGATGGACTCGACCTCGATCGACGCGCCGGTGCCGCCGGTGGTGGCCGCGGCCCGGCAGGGCGGCACCGGCGACCTGACCGGCCTGCGGGTCGGCGTGGTCAGGCAGCTGTCCGGACGGGGGTACGAGCCGGGCGTCGAGGCGGCGACCCGGGACGCGCTGGCCCGGCTGGAGAAGCTCGGCGCCACCGTGCACGAGGTCTCCTGCCCGAGCTTCGACTACGCGCTGCCGGCGTACTACCTGATCTCGCCGAGCGAGTGCTCGTCCAACCTGGCCCGGTTCGACGCGGTCCGCTACGGGCTGCGGGTCGGCGACGACGGCGTCCGCTCGCTCGAGGAGGTCATGTCGCTGACCCGGGAGGCCGGCTTCGGTCCCGAGGTCAAGCGCCGGATCATCCTGGGGACGTACGCGCTGTCGTCCGGCTACTACGAGGCCTACTACGGCCAGGCGCAGAAGGTGCGCACGCTGATCAGCCGGGACTTCGCGGCTGCCTTCGAGACCGCGGACGTGCTGGTCTCGCCGGCCACCCCGACCGTGGCGTTCCCGATCGGCGAGCGCGCGAACGACCCGCTGGCGATGTACGCGGCCGACCTGTGCACGCTGCCCGCGTCGCTGGCCGGCCTGCCGGCCATCTCCGTCCCGAGTGGACTGTCCGACGGTCTGCCGGTCGGCCTGCAGGTGATGGCGCCGGCGCTGGCCGACGACCGCTGCTACCGGGTGGCCGCCGCGCTCGAGGCCGACCACGGCCACCCGCTCACCGAGGAGGCCCCGGCGCTGTGACCACGCTCGAGTCCACTGTGGACCCTGCTGTCGACGTTGCCGGCCGGTACGAGCCGGTGATCGGCCTGGAGACGCACGTCGAGCTCGGCACCGCGTCGAAGATGTTCTGCGGCTGCCCGACGGCGTTCGGCGCCGAGCCCAACACCCAGGTCTGCCCGGTCTGCCTCGGCCTGCCCGGCTCGCTGCCGGTGGCGAACGAGGCCGCGATCGAGTCCACCGTGCGGATCGGCCTCGCGCTGCACTGCGACATCGCGTCCTGGTGCCGGTTCGCCCGGAAGAACTACTTCTACCCGGACATGCCGAAGAACTTCCAGATCAGCCAGTACGACGAGCCGCTGTGCACGGACGGCTACCTCGACGTGACCGTCGCCGGCCGGACCGTGCGGGTCGGGATCAAGCGGGTGCACCTGGAGGAGGACACCGGCAAGTCGCTGCACGTGGGCGGGGCCACCGGCCGCATCCACGGTGCCGACCACTCGCTGGTCGACTACAACCGGGCCGGCATCCCGCTGGTCGAGATCGTCACCGAGCCGGTCGCCGGCACCGGCGCGCTCGCCCCCGAGGTCGGCCGGGCCTACGTGGCCGAGCTGCGCGAGCTGCTGCGCTCGCTCGGCGTCTCCGACGTGCGGATGGAGCAGGGCTCGCTGCGCAGCGACGCGAACGTCTCGCTCTCGCCGGCCGGCTCCGGCGTCTGGGGCACCCGCAGCGAGACCAAGAACCTCAACTCGCTGCGGTCGGTCGAGCGGGCCATCCGGTACGAGATGAGCCGCCAGGCCGACGTGCTCGACCGCGGCGGCCGGGTCGTGCAGGAGACCCGGCACTTCGACGAGGACAACGGCCGGACCACGCCCGGGCGGAGCAAGGAGGAGGCCACCGACTACCGCTACTTCCCGGAGCCCGACCTGGTGCCGCTGGCGCCGGATGCCGACTGGGTGGAGCGGCTGCGCGGCACGCTGCCGGAGCTGCCCGCGGCCCGCCGGGCCCGGCTGGCCCGCGAGCTGGGCGCGACCGACTTCGAGATGGAGTCGATGGCCAACGCCGGGGTGATCGACCTGGTCGCGCGGACCGCGGCGGCCGGCGCGCCGCCGGCCGAGGCCCGCAACTGGTGGCTCGGCTACCTGACCCAGAAGGCCAACGCGGCCGAGCTCGAGCCGGCCGACCTCGCGATCGGCCCGGAGCAGGTGGCCCGGGTGATCGAGCTGGTCGAGGCCGGGACGCTGTCGGTCGGGCTGGCCCGGCAGGCGGTCGACGGGGTGCTGGAGACCGGCGCCGGGGTCGACGCCGTCGTGGCCGAGCGCGGGCTCGAGCGGGTGTCCGATGTGGACGCTCTGGCCGCGGCGGTGGACGCGGCGATCGCGGCCCAGCCCGACGTGGCCGAGAAGATCCGTGGCGGCAAGGTGGCGGCGGCCGGTGCCCTGGTCGGCGCCGTGATGAAGGCGACCCGCGGGCAGGCGGACGCCAACACGGTGCGCGAGCTGATCCTGCAGAAGCTGAGCTGACCCGGCGCTCCGCTACGGCGTCGGCACCGCCGGCGGCTGCTCCGCCGGAGGTGGCTCGGCCGCCCCTCGCTCGGCCGCGGCCCGCTCGGCCGTGACCCGCTCGGCCGTGACCCGCTCGGCCGTGACCCGCTCGGCCGTGACCTGCTCGGCCGTGGCTGGCTCGGGCGTGGCTGGCTCGGGCGTGGCGCCCGACGGCGCCGGGACCGGCGGCTGGTCCGCCGGCGCGGCGACCGCCGGCGTGCCGGCCGGCACCGGGACGGCCGGCGCCGGCTCCGGCTCCGGCTCCGGGGAGGCGCCCTCCAGCTCGAGGTCGGGGATGACGCGGTCCAGCCAGGCCGGCAGCCACCAGGCCCGCTTGTCGAGGATCGACATGATCGCCGGCACCAGGATCATCCGGACCAGGCTGGCGTCGATCAGCACCGCCACCGCCATGCCGATCGCGAGCATCTTGATCGTCGGGTCGGTGTCCAGCACGAAGCTGGTGAACACGACGACCATGATCGCGGCGGCGGTGGTGATGACCCGCGCCGTGCTGCCGATCCCGACGGCCACGCTGCGGTGCGCGTCGCCGGTGCGGGCCCAGACCTCGTGCACCCGGGAGAGCAGGAACACCTCGTAGTCCATCGACAGCCCGAACACGATCGCGAACATCAGCATCGGCACGAACGCGGGGATCGGCACCTTCTGGTCGAGGCCGAGCAGGCTGGACCCCCAGCCCCACTGGAAGATCGCGATGACGACGCCGTACGCCGCGCCGACCGAGAGCAGGTTGAGCACGGCCGCCTTCAGCGCGATCACGATCGACCGGAACGCCATGGTGAGCAGGATCAGCGACAGCAGCACGACGGCCAGGATCAGCCAGATCATCCGGCCGGCGATCTTCTCGGTGAAGTCGACGTAGCCGGCGACCGTGCCGACCAGGAAGGTCTTCTCGCTCACCGTGGGCAGCACGTCGTCGCGCAGCCGGTCGACCAGGTCGCTGGTCTCCTGGGCGTCCGGCGTGGTCGTCGGCACGACGTTGAGCACGCCGGTCCGGCCGGACGGGCTGACCGACGGCGGGCTGACCGAGGCCACCCCGGGGGTGGCGGCGAGCGTGCCGGAGATGCCGCTGAGCGTGCTGGTCGGGTCGGCGCCGCCGGGCAGCTGGACCACCACGGTGATCGGGCCGTTCACGCCGGGGCCGAAGCCCTGGGTGAGCAGGTCGTACGCGCGGCGGCTGCTCTGCGAGGTCGGGTCGGTGCCGGCGTCGAGCTGCCCGAGCCGCAGCGAGAGCAGCGGGATCGCCAGCACGACCAGCACGAGCACGCTGCCGATCGCCCACGGCCAGGGCCGCCCGCTGACCTTGCGGCCCCAGCGGGCGAACGCGCTGTTCTCGTGGTCGGGCTCGCGCACCTCGGCGTGCGCCTTCGCCGCCCGCCGGTCCCGGCCGGAGCGGACGCGCTGCCCGGCCACCGCGAGCATCGCCGGCACCAGCGTGAGCGCGGCCAGCATGGTGACCGCGACGACGACGGCCGAGGCCAGGCCGAGCGCGCCGACGAACGCCACGCCGGACACGTACAACCCGAGGATCGCGATGACGACCGTGGTCCCCGCGACCAGGATCGCCGCGCCGGAGGTCGCGGTCGTGCGGCCGATCGACCGCACCAGCGGCATCCCGTGGTCGAGCTGCTCGCGGTGCCGGGCGACGAGGAACAACCCGTAGTCGACGGCGACGCCGAGACCGAGCAGCGTGCCGACCGTCGGAGCGGACGTCGGCAGGTGGGTCGCCGCGGCGAGCAGGCCGACCACGGCCAGGCCGCTGCCGACGCTGAAGATCGCGGCCACCAGCGGGATCGCGGCCGCGACCAGCGAGGCGAACATGATCAGCAGCAGCAGCAGGGCGCAGGTGAGGCCGATGATCTCGGAGGTACGGTCGTCGGGCGCCTGCCCGATCTGCCCGGCGCCGCCGCCGTACTCGACGGTCAGGCCGGCGTCCCGGGCCGGCTGCACGGCCTTGTCCATCGAGGCCAGGTACGTCGAGTCGAGCGAGGCCGGCACGACGTCCCAGGACACGTTGCCGTAGGCGATCGTGCCGTCCTTGGCCACCGCCGGCGTGTTCGGCACGGTCAGCGGGTCGGTCGCCGAGATCACGTGCGGCAGGCCGCCGAGGTTCTTCATCGCCGTCCCGACGGCCGCGGACTGGTCGGCGACCGTCCCGGTGCCGGCCTTGAACACGATCTGCCCGCCGTAGCCGCTGGCGGAGGGGAAGTCCGCCCGGAGTACGTCGAGCCCCTCGGACGACTCGCTGCCGGGCACCGAGTAGTCGTTGACGAAGTCGCCGCCGGCGACGACCCGGCCGAGGGAGAGCCCCACGAGGATCACGAGCCAGGCCCCGATGACCCACCAGTGCCGGCGGGCCGCCCAGGTGCCGAGCCGCTCGAGTGCCTGGTTCATGCCGCCTCCCCGTGGCCCCGGGCCCCGACAGCCCGAGCCGGCCCCATCCTGCGACGGGGCCGGGACGCGCGGTAGCCGTTCGCGGGAACTGCTGCGCGCAGAAGGCCGGACATGTCCCGCTACGACCGGTACGGGTACGGCGGTCCTAGACGGTGAGCCGGAGGATCCGGTCGTCGTCGCCGGTCGGGTCGCCGCGGCCGTCCCGGTTGGAGGTGAGGATCCACAGCGAGCCGTCGGGGGCCAGCTGCACCGCGCGCAGCCGGCCGTACTCGCCGTCCAGCGCGGCCCGTGGTGCGCCGGTGCGGTCGCCCTCGAGCGGCACCTGCCAGAGCCGCTCGCCGCGCAGCGCCGCGACGTAGAGCGCGGAGCCGGCGATCGTCACCCCGCTCGGGGACGCCTGCGCGGTCGGCCAGGTCACCAGCGGCGCCGCGAACCGCGGGTCGTCGGAGGCGCCCTCGACGGTCGGCCAGCCGTAGTCCTTGCCGGCCCGGATGAGGTTGATCTCGTCGAACCGGTTCTGCCCGAACTCGCTGGCCCACAGCCGGCCGTCCGGGTCGAACACCAGCCCCTGCACGTTCCGGTGCCCGTACGTCCAGACCAGGTTGCCGAACGGGTTTCCCGGCGCCGGCGTGCCGTCCGGGGTCATGCGCAGGATCTTGCCGCCGAGCGAGCCGGTGTCCTGGGACCGGCCGTGCTCGGAGGCGTCTCCGGTGCCGGCGTAGAGGTAGCCGTCCGGTCCGAACACGAGCCGGCCGCCGTTGTGGATGCCCGAGCGCGGGATGCCGGTGACGATCGGCTGCGGCGGCTGGCCGAGCCGCATCCGGGCGATCCGGTTGTCCTGCGCGGTCGTGTAGTAGACGTAGACCAGCTGGTCGCGCGCGTACGTCGGCGGCACCGCGATGCCGAGCAGGCCGCCCTCCCCGTCACCGTCCACTTCGGACAGCCGCTGGACCTCGGTCGGGGTGCCGCCGCCGGCCGGCACGCGCAGGATCCGGGCCGAGTCCCGCTCGGTGACCAGCGCGTCGCCGCCGGGCAGGAAGGCGATGCCCCACGGCACCTCCAGCCCGGTGGCGAGCACGCTCACCTGGCCGGCGGGCCCGGCCGACGTCGGGGCGGCCGAGCTCGGCCGGGCGGACGGCGTCGGTTCGGCGGTCGGCTGGTCCGACGAACAGGCCGTCAGCCCGGCCGCGCTCACCGCGGCCAGCAGCGCGGCCACCCCGCGGCCCCGTCCCCGCGCCGCCCGCCCCGCCGTGCCGCCGCCCAGGGCCGCCGTGCTTCCGCCCGGGGCTGCCGTGCTTCCGCCCGGGGCTGCCGTGCTTCCGCCCGGGGCTGCCGTGCCGCCGCCCGGGCCCGCCCCCCTGTCCGCGCCCGCCGTGCCGCCGTCCGCGCCCGCTGCGGCGAGGCGCGCCCGCCCGCGGCGCCGGCTGCGGACGGTGGGGATGTGCGTCATGGGCGCTCCGGAGTGCGGGGGTCAGGCGGGGGAGTTGGTCGAGCCCGCGGGCGGCATGATGCGGATGACCCGGTCGTCCTGGGCCGTCGGCGTGCCGACGCCGTCCTTGTTCGACGTGGTCAGCCACAGCGCGCCGTCCGGCGCGGCGACGACCGTGCGCAGCCGCCCGTACGCGCCGATCAGGTAGTCGGCCGGCGCGCCCGGCTCGCCGGACTGGTCCAGCGGCAGCGCGTACAGTCGCTTGCCGGTGCTGGACGCGACGAACAGGCCGCGCTCGATCACCGCGCACCCGCCGAGCCCGCCGACCGCGGTCGGGATCTGCCGGTCCGGGGTGGCCGCCCCGGGCCTGGTGCCCCCGGGCCAGCCGTAGTCCCGGCCGGCCTCGACCCGGTTGACCTCGTCCTGGCGGGCCTGGCCGGGCTCGGTCGTGTAGACCTGGCTGACGCCGCTGAGGCACAGGCCGGCCAGCCGACCGTGACCGAGCGAGTAGACCGGCGAGGCCGGGTCGGGGTTGTCCCGGTCCGGCCGGCCGAAGGTGTCGACCCGCAGCACCTTGCCGGCCAGGCTGCGCCGGTCGGCCGCCAGCGCCGGGCGGCCGGCGTCGCCGGTGCCGACGTACAGCTTGCCGTCGGCGCCGAAGGCGACTTGCCCGCCGTTGCCGGTGCGTCCCTTGGGAATGCCGGTGAGCACCGGGGTGATCGCGCCCTTGAGCGCGAACCGGACCACCCGGTTGTCGGTGCGGGTGGTCACGTACGCGTAGACCAGCCCGTCGGCGTCGTAGTTCGGCGACAGCACCAGCCCGAGCAGGCCGCCGTCGCCGGCCGCGTCCAGCCCGGGGATGCGCCGCACCAGCGTGGCCGGCGCCCGCTGCGGCTGCACGACCAGCAGCCGGCCGGTGGTCCGCTCGCCGACCAGCGCGGTGCCATCCGGCAGCACGGCCACCCCCCAGGGCAGGGTCAGCCCGACCGCGACGACGTTGGGGTCGTCGGCGGTGCCGGCCTCGGGTCCGCCCGGCTGGCCCGGCTGCCCGGGTCTCGGGCTGGCCTGCCCCGGCGGCGGCTGGGGCAGGTCGGCCGGCGGCGGGCCCTCCGGCTGCGGCACCCAGGTCGGGTCCGGGCGCAGCGCGTCCGCGGCGGCGCTGCAGCCGGTCAGCAGCAGCAGCGCGAGCACCGCGACCAGCGCACGCCAGGGACGGCTCATGCGTCCAGTCTCCCCGCCGGCCCGTGAGCTGTCCGTGAGCCTGGCCGGCCGGGGATCCCCCGGCCGGCAGGGCCGCCGGTCAGGCCGTTTGCCCGACCAGGGCCTGCCCGAGCGCGTCGTAGCTGACGTCGGCGATCACCCGGTGCTGCTGGGCGACGAGCAGGTCGCGCAGCACCCGCTGCAGCGGGTTGTCCAGCCGCAGCGCGCTCGGCCCGCCGTACCGGTAGGCCATCGTGGCGACCTCCAGCGCGACCTCGGTCGTGTACGTCTGCACCGAGACGAGCTCGTCGACGAACTCCTCGTCCAGCGGCTGGTCGGCGTCCCTGGCCTCGCCGAGCCGGCCGAGCAGGCGCGCGGCGTGGTCGCGGGCGGCCGTCAGCGCGGTCCGGGCGTGCCCGAGGTCGCGCTGGAACGCGCCCCGCTCGGCCAGCGCCGAGGTGGAGTTGAGCTGCCGCCCGGTGCCGGCCTGGGCCAGGATCTCGTCCAGCGCGTGCTCGCCGGCGCCCAGCGCGACCCCGCAGTGGGCGCCGGAGATCTGGGCGAAGATCGGCTGGGTGAACCTGGCCCCGCTCAAGTCTCCACCGACCAAACGATTCCTTTGCAGGCAGCAGGATTCCACACCGGCCGACGCCGGCTACGGGGCGCTAGCCTGGCGCCGCGCCGGCCCCGGCGCCGGTGCGCGACCGGTGCTGGCTACGCTTGGCCTGTGCCGACCCGCGTCGCCCTCCTGCCCACCGAGCAGGGCCGCAAGCTGCTCGGGCCGCCGCCGGACGGGGTCACCGTCGCGGTCTGGCGGGCCACCGACCCGCCGCCGGCGGAGGCGGCCGAGGCCGGCTTCTGGGTCCCGCAGTACCTGGGCAAGGACGGGCTGGAGAGGCAGCTGGCGGCGCTGCCGAAGCTCGAGGTGGTGCAGCTGACCACGGCCGGCGCGGACACGTTCGTCGGCCTGGTGCCGGCCGGGGTCACGCTGTGCGACGCCCGCGGCGTGCACGGCGGCTCGACCTCGGAGTGGGTGATGACCGCGGTGCTCGCCTCGCTGCGGAACCTTCCCGAGTTCGTCCGCAAGCAGGAGCGGCACGAGTGGGACCAGAAGTTCACCGGCGAGCTGGCCGGCAAGCGGGTGCTCGTGGTCGGCGCCGGCGACGTCGGGGAGTCGATCCGGCGCCGGATGCTGCCGTTCGACACGACCGTGACGATGGTCGCCCGGACCGCCCGGGCGGACGCGCACGGCGTCGACGAGCTGCCGGAGCTGCTGCCCGAGCACGACGTGGTGGTGGTCGTGGTGCCGCTGACCGACGAGACCAGGGGCATGGTCGACGCCGCGTTCCTGGCCCGGATGGCCGACGGGGCGCTGTTCGTCAACGCCGCCCGGGGCCCGGTCGCGGACACCGACGCGCTGCTGGCCGAGCTGGGGTCCGGCCGGCTGCGGGCCGCCCTCGACGTCACCGACCCCGAGCCGCTGCCGGCCGACCACCCGCTCTGGGACGCGCCGAACCTGCTGCTCACCCCGCACGTCGGCGGGGCCGTGGCCGGCTTCCCGGACCGGGCGTACGCGCTGGTCCGCCGGCAGCTCGAGCGCTGGGTGGGCGGCGAGCCGCTGGACAACATCGTCAGCAACGGCTACTGACGCCGGGCCCGGGTGCCGCGGTCGGGCGCCGGCTGCCGGGTCGGGTTGCCGGCTGTCGGGCGCCGGGTTGCCGGCTGTCGGGCGCCGGGGCGCCGGCTGTCGGGCGCCGGGGCGCCGGCTGTCGGGGTCGCGGCGGCCGGCTGCCGGGTCGGGGCGTCGGGCTACTGGGTCGCGGAGGCGCCGGCGGTGGGGTCGGGCAGCCGACCCCCGCTGGCCGCGGCGAGCAGCGACAGGTGCCGGGGCCGCAGCACCGGCAGCCGCACGGTCGACCCGTCCCGCAGCACCGCGCCGATCCGGGACCGGCGGATCCGCAGCCCGGCGATGTCGTCCCAGGCCAGCCGGCGCGAGCCGGCGAGCGTGTGGATGGTCAGCCCGGCCGGGTCGGCGTCCACGCCGGTGCGCAGGACGTGCAGCAGCCCGGCGATCGGCAGCAGCCAGACGACGGCCAGCCACGGCGACGCGAACGCCAGCGGAATCGTGCAGACGGCTGCCACCGCCACCGCGAACAGGTTGATCCGCGGGATGCGTACCCGCAGCCCGGCCGGCTGGTCCCGGTCCGCCGCGGTCATGCCGGGCTCACCCGGGGCGGGGGCACGAGCGTCTCGTGCCAGGCGTCGTGCCGGCCGGAGTCACCTGCCCCGAGCACGAGCGCGGCGCACCGGTCGCACCGCAGCAGCACGGGTCGCCGCAGCTCACGGTCCCAGTCCGGGGCGACCACCGCGTACCCCGGCGGTGCCACGTACTCGCTCATGGTCCCATCCTCCCGTACCGATCCTGAGAATCGCCGGGGGTAGCCTTCGCTACCGTGAGCGACCCGACACCGCACCCGCAGCCGCACCCGAAGCCGCGCAGTTCCGAGGTCACCGACGGCATGGAGCGGGCGCCGGCCCGGGCGATGCTGCGCGCGGTCGGGATGGCCGACGAGGACTTCGCCAAGCCGCAGATCGCCGTCGCCTCGTCCTGGAACGAGGTGACCCCGTGCAACCTGCCGCTCGACCGGCTGGCCAAGCGGGCCAAGGAGGGCGTCCGGGCGGCCGGCGGCTATCCGATGGAGTTCACCACGATCGCCGTCTCCGACGGCATCTCGATGGGCCACGAGGGGATGCGCGCGTCCCTGGTGTCCCGCGAGGTGATCGCCGACTCGGTCGAGCTGATGGTGCACGCCGAGCGGCTGGACGGGATGGTGCTGCTGGCCGGCTGCGACAAGTCGCTGCCCGGCATGCTCATGGCCGCGGCCCGGCTGGACCTCGCCGCCTGCTTCCTGTACGGCGGCACGATCCTGCCCGGCCGGATCGGCGACAGGGACCTGACCATCCTCGACGCGTTCGAGGGCGTCGGCGCCTGCGCGGTCGGCCGGATCAGCCGGGCGGAGCTCGACGAGATCGAGCGGCACGCGTGCCCGACCGAGGGCTCCTGCGCGGGCATGTACACGGCGAACACGATGGCGGCCGCGTCCGAGGCGCTCGGCATGGCGCTGATCGGGTCGGCCTCGCCGCCCGCGGTGGACCGGCGCCGGGACGGGTTCGCGGTGCGCAGCGGGGAGGCCGTGCTGGCCCAGCTCGACGCCGGTATCACCGCCCGGAAGATCCTCACGAAGGAGGCGTTCGAGAACGCGATCGCCGTGGTCATGGCCGTCGGCGGGTCGACGAACGCGGTGCTGCACCTGCTCGCGATCGCCCGCGAGGCGCGGGTCGACCTGACCCTGGAGGACTTCAACCGGATCGGCGACCGCACGCCGCACCTGGCCGACGTCAAGCCGTTCGGGCGGTACGTGATGACCGACGTCGACCGGATCGGCGGCATCCCGGTGGTGCTGCGGGCGCTGCTGGACGCCGGCGTGCTGCACGGCGACGCGCTCACCGCGTCCGGCCGGACGATGGCCGAGGAGCTCGACGTGATCGCGCCGCCGGACCCCGACGGAAAGATCATCCGGGCGCTGGCCGAACCGATCCACCGCACCGGCGGGCTGGCGATCCTGCACGGGTCGCTGGCGCCGGAGGGCGCGGTCGTGAAGAGCGCGTCGTTCGAGTCGACGGTCGTCGAGGGCACCGCGAAGGTCTTCGACGACGAGAAGGACGCGATGGCCGCGGTCACCTCGGGCTCGATCGAGCCAGGCGACGCGGTCGTGATCCGGTACGAAGGCCCCGCCGGCGGGCCCGGGATGCGGGAGATGCTCGCGGTCACCGCGGCGATCAAGGGGGCCGGGCTCGGCGACAGCACGCTGCTGCTCACCGACGGGCGGTTCTCCGGGGCGACCTCCGGACCGTGCATCGGTCACGTCGCCCCCGAGGCGACCCACGGCGGCCCGATCGCACTGGTCGCCGACGGGGACCGGATCCGGCTCGACATGGCCAGCCGGACCCTCGACCTGCTGGTCGACCCGGCCGAGCTCGACCGCCGCCGGGCCGGCTGGAAGCTGCCCCCGCCCCGGTACGAGACCGGCGCCCTGGCCAAGTACGCCAAGCTCGTCGGCTCCGCCGCCCACGGCGCCGTCTGCGGGTGAGCCGCCGGCCCGGGGCGTGGGGCTCCCGGACCGGCCGGCGGAGGCTCGGGCGGCGTGGGGCAGCCCGAACCCCTCACGCGAGGGAGACCGCGACCTTCTCCATCTCGTCGAACGAGGTCTGCATCCCGCTCTCCATGCCGGAGTCGATCACGGCGTCGCGGACCTTGCGGTCACCGTAGTCGCAGCGCTGGGTGATCGTCGTGCGCCCGCCGGACTCGGTGAAGGTCGTGGTGACCACGCCGAGCCCCTCCGGCGCGCCCTCGAAGATCTCGGTGTTGACCAGCTTGTCGGGCTCCTCCATCGCGCGGTATTCCCCGTGGAAGGCGACCTCGAAGCCCTCGTTGGCGGTCATCACGTAGCGCCAGCTGCCGCCGACGCGCAGGTCGACCTCGGCCGAGGTGACCGTGCCGTGGTTGGCGCCCCACCAGCGCTTGATGAGCTCCGGCGTGGTGTAGGCCTTCCACACCAGGTGCTTCGGCGCGTCGAACTCCCGCGTGATGAGGATCTCGGTGTCGCTGGGGAGCGTGACCTCAGCCGAGTTGGTCGTGGTCGCCATCGTCTTCCTCCTGTGTCTTGAGTTCGTCGATCACCGTTGCCATCAGGTCGAACCGCTCGGACATGGCCCGCTCGAACGGGCCCAGCCAGTCGGCGATCGACCGCAGTGGGCCGGCGTCGAGCCGGTAGAGCCGCTGCCGCCCGTCGTCGCGCACCCGCACGAGCCCCACCTCCCGCAGCACGCGCAGGTGCTTGGACACCAGCGGTTGGGACAGGCCGATCCGCTCGACCAGCTCACCGACCGACCGTTCCCCGCCGGCGAGCAGGTCGAGGATCCGCCGCCGGCGGGGCTCGGCCACCGCGTTGAACGCGTCGGTGGTGGTCGCGGCCCTGGCCATGCGCAGAATCATATGCCCATATGGTTATACGTCAAGGGCGGACATGAACGGGACAGCGGTCTCACCATCTGGGATGCGAGTTGACGCAGGTGCCCAGGGATCACTACGGTCCGGAGTCGTGAGCACCAGCCGTACTCTCGTACTTGGCTAGCGCGTCGACCAGCAGGTCGACGCGCCACCCCTCAGTGCCCCCGCGGCACGAGGGGTTTTTTGTTGGGCACACCCGGCCACGAGACCCGCGGAGGGGTCCGCAGCGATGACAGAGAGCAATAGACCGATCACTGGAGCGCAGTCACTGGTCCACTCGCTCGAGGCGGTCGGGGCGGACGTCGTCTTCGGCATCCCGGGCGGGGCGATCCTGCCGGCGTACGACCCGCTGTTCGACTCCACCACGGTGCGGCACGTGCTGGTCCGGCACGAGCAGGGCGCCGGCCACGCCGCCGAGGGGTACGCGCAGGCCACCGGCCGGGTCGGGGTCTGCATGGCGACCTCCGGCCCGGGCGCGACCAACCTCGTCACCCCGATCGCCGACGCGTACATGGACTCGGTGCCGATCGTCGCGATCACCGGCCAGGTGCCGTCGGCCGCGATCGGCACGGACGCCTTCCAGGAAGCCGACATCTGCGGCATCACGCTTCCCATCACGAAGCACAACTTCCTGGTCAAGGACCCCGCGGAGATCCCGCGGACGATCCAGGAGGCGTTCCACATCGCGCTGACCGGCCGGCCCGGACCGGTGCTGGTCGACCTGCCGAAGGACGTGCTGCAGGCCGAGACCCGGTTCAGCTGGCCGCCGACGATGGACCTGCCCGGCTACCGGCCGGTGCTCAAGCCGCACGGCAAGCAGATCCGGGAGGCGGCCCGGCTGATGGCCGAGGCCCGCCGCCCGGTCCTGTACGTCGGCGGCGGCGTGCTCAAGGCGCACGCGTCGACTGAGCTGCGCCGGCTGGCCGAGCTCACCGGCATCCCGGTGGTCACCACGCTGATGGCGCGCGGCGCGTTCCCGGACAGCCATCGCCAGCACCTGGGCATGCCCGGCATGCACGGCACGGTCTCCGCGGTCAGCGCGCTGCAGAAGGCCGACCTCATCATCGCGCTCGGTGCCCGGTTCGACGACCGGGTGACCGGCAAGCTGTCCAGCTTCGCGCCGCACGCGCTGGTCGTGCACGCCGACATCGACCCGGCCGAGATCTCCAAGAACCGGATGGCCGACGTCCCGATCGTCGGCGACTGCAAGGAGGTCATCACCCAGCTCGCCGCCGCGGTGCAGTCCGAGTACGACGCCGGGCACCGGGCCGACCTCACCGGCTGGTGGGCGCAGGTCGACTCCTGGCGGGCCACCTACCCGCTCGGCTACGAGGAGCCGGCCGACGGCTCGCTGGCCCCGCAGTACGTCATCGAGCGGCTCGGCGCGATCGCCGGCCCGCAGGCGCTCTACGTCGCCGGCGTCGGCCAGCACCAGATGTGGGCCGCGCAGTTCATCCAGTACGAGAACCCGTACACGTGGCTCAACTCCGGCGGCGCCGGCACGATGGGCTACGCGATCCCGGCCGCGATGGGCGCCAAGATGGGCCGGCCGGACGCGACGGTCTGGGCGATCGACGGCGACGGCTGCTTCCAGATGACCAACCAGGAGCTGGCCACCTGCACGCTGGAGGGCATCCCGATCAAGGTCGCCCTGATCAACAACGGCAACCTCGGCATGGTCCGGCAATGGCAGAACCTCTTCTACTCCGAGCGCTACAGCCAGACCGACCTTGGCACCCACAAGCACCGAATCCCGGACTTCGTGAAGCTCGCCGACGCGCTCGGCTGCGTCGGCATCCGGGTCGAGTCCAAGCAGGACGTGGACGGCGCGATCGAGAAGGCGATGGCGATCGAGGACCAGACCGTGGTCATCGACTTCATCGTCGGCCAGGACGCGCAGGTGTGGCCGATGGTGCCGGCCGGCACGAGCAACGACGAGATCATGGCCGCCCGCGGCGTGCGGCCGGTCTGGGACGAGGTCGAGGGCTGATGAGTACCACCCACACGCTGTCCGTGCTGGTCGAGAACAAGCCCGGCGTGCTGGCCCGGGTCTCCGGGCTGTTCAGCCGGCGCGGCTTCAACATCGAGTCGCTCGCGGTCGGCCCGACCGAGCACCCGGACGTGTCCCGGATGACGATCGTGGTCAAGGTCGACCAGCTGCCGCTGGAGCAGGTGACCAAGCAGCTCAACAAGCTGGTCAACGTCATCAAGATCGTCGAGCTCGACCCGGCCCAGTCGGTGCAGCGCGAGTTGCTGCTGGTCAAGGTGCGGGCGGACGTCGCGGTGCGCAGCGCCGTGCTCGAGGTGGCGAAGCTGTTCCGGGCCAAGGTCGTCGACGTCGGCACCGAGTCGGTGACGATCGAGGCGACCGGCACCGCGGACAAGCTGGCCGCGCTGCTCAAGGTGCTCGAGCCGTACGGGATCAGGGAGATGGTGCAGTCCGGCATGGTGGCGGTCGGCCGCGGGCCGCGCTCGATCACCGGCACCGCCCTGCGCGCCCTCGACCGCTCGGCCTGACCACGGAGGCCTGCCTCCGTGGCGAACGCTCCACACGCCACACTCCACACCCGACACCCCACACCCGACCACCCGACGACATCCACACCCGACACTCCACACCCGACACTCCACCAAACCCCGTCCTGGGGGGGTGCACGGGGGGCTCGCCCCCCGTGGGTGTCCAGAGAGGACGTTCCATGGCCGCGCGGATGTACTACGACGACGACGCCGACCTGTCGCTGATCCAGGACCGCACGGTGGCCGTGCTCGGCTACGGCAGCCAGGGGCACGCACACGCGCTGTCGCTGCGCGACTCCGGCGTCGACG
This sequence comes from uncultured Actinomycetota bacterium, assembly GCA_963803135.1. Classification (GTDB taxonomy): domain Bacteria; phylum Actinomycetota; class Actinomycetes; order Mycobacteriales; family CADCTP01; genus CADCTP01. The sequence continues at coordinate 154,791 of CAWDLH010000008.1, forward strand.
TGCGGGTCGGCCTGCCCGAGGGGTCGCGCAGCCGGGCGAAGGCGGAGTCGGAGGGGCTGCGGGTGCTGACCCCCGCGGACGCCTGCGAGGAGGCCGACCTGGTGATGATGCTCGCACCGGACACCGTGCAGCGGTCGCTGTTCGCCGAGTCGGTGGCGCCGAGCCTGGTGCCCGGCGACGCGCTGTTCTTCGGCCACGGTTTCAACATCCGGTACGGGCTGATCACCCCGCCGGAGGGCGTCGACGTAGCGATGGTCGCGCCGAAGGGCCCGGGCCACCTGGTGCGCCGGCAGTTCGCCGACGGCAAGGGCGTGCCGTGCCTGGTCGCGGTCGAGCAGGACGCGTCCGGCAGCGCGCTCCCGCTCGCGCTCGCCTACGCGAAGGGCATCGGCGGCACCCGGGCCGGGGTCATCGAGACCACGTTCACCGAGGAGACCGAGACCGACCTGTTCGGCGAGCAGGCGGTGCTGTGCGGCGGCACCACCGCGCTGGTGGCGGCCGGCTTCGACACGCTGGTCGAGGCCGGCTACCAGCCCGAGGTCGCGTACTTCGAGTGCCTGCACGAGCTCAAGCTCATCGTCGACCTCATGTACGAGGGCGGCATCGCCCGGATGCGGTACTCGGTCTCGGACACCGCCGAGTACGGCGACCTCACCCGCGGGCCGCGGATCGTCGACGGGCACGTCAAGGAGTCGATGAAGGAGATCCTGGCCGAGATCAAGGACGGCTCGTTCGCCCGCGAGTGGGTCGCCGAGGACGACGCCGGCCGGCCGAACTTCATCGCGCTGCGGGACAAGGGCGCCGCGCACCCGATCGAGCAGGTCGGTGCGCACCTGCGCGCGCTCATGTCCTGGGTCGACCGGCCGATCACCGAGACCGCCTGAGGCGCCGGGACCGCCCCGAGGCACCGGGACCGCCCCGAGGCACCGGGACCGCCCCGAGGCACCGGGACCGCCCCGAGGCACCGGGACCGCCCCGAGGCACCCGGACCGCCCGAGGCACCCTCCGACCCGCCCGGGCCCCCCACCAGGGAGACCGGGCGTCCGGCCGCCACCCCCCGCCAGGAGCGCGGGGGTGGCGGCCGGCGTATGCCCGGGGTCCGTCCGGACCGATCGGGTATGCGGCAAAACCGCCCCGACCGGGGGGCTTCGCCGACCGGCGGGACGGGAAGATTCTGACCCGCAGGTTTGCGCTGTACCGGTTCGGTGAAATTGATCTCCCAGGGCGACCGCGCTCGGGCAGCCGTCCAGTGCGAGCTGGGGAGGGTTCGGGTGACACAGGATTCCCTGATCCTGGCGGCGGACAGCGGTCGCCTTCCGGTCAACGGCCTCGACTACCTGATCCTGGCGATCTACTTCGCCGTGGTCGTGGGGATCGGGGTCATGGCCCGTCGCGCCATCACGACCAGCGAGGACTTCCTCCTGTCCGGCCGGTCGCTGCCGGCGTGGATCACCGGGCTGGCCTTCATCTCGGCGAACCTCGGGGCGATCGAGATCCTCGGCATGGCCGCCAACGGGGCCCAGTACGGCATCGCGACCGTGCACTTCTACTGGATCGGTGCGGTCCCGGCCATGGTCTTCCTGGGCCTGGTGATGATGCCGTTCTACTACGGCTCCCGGGTGCACAGCGTCCCCGAGTACCTGCGCCGCCGGTACAACAAGCCCACCCACCAGTTCAACGCGTGGACGTTCGCCCTGGCCTCGGTGCTCATCGCCGGGGTCAACCTGTACGCGCTGGCGTTGGTCATCCAGAGCCTGCTCGGCTGGCCGACCTGGCTGTCGATCGTCATCTCGGCCGGCTTCGTCCTCGCCTACATCACGCTCGGCGGGCTGTCCGGCGCGATCTACAACGAGGTCCTGCAGTTCTTCGTCATCCTGGCCGGCCTCATCCCGATCGTCATCGTGGGCCTGTCCAAGGTCGGCGGCTGGGGCGGCCTCCAGGACAAGATCGTCGCATCGCAGCCCAACGGGGACGCGTTGTTCAGCCAGTGGGGCGGCGTCGCGGTCGGCCACCCGACCAACCCGCTCGGCGACTGGATCGGCATCGTCTTCGGACTCGGCTTCGTGCTCTCCTTCGGGTACTGGACGACGAACTTCGCCGAGGTCCAGCGGGCGCTGGCGGCAAAGGACCTGTCCGCCGGGCAGCGGACGCCGCTCATCGGCGCGTACCCGAAGATCTTCATCCCGGCGCTGACGATCATCCCCGGCCTGCTCGCCCTCGTCCTGGTGCCGAACCTCGGCAAGGGCGGCACCGCGATCGGCGAGGGTGGCGGGGACAACCCGACCTTCAACGACGCGATCCCGCGCCTGATGGGCGTGCTGCTGCCCAACGGTGTGCTCGGCATCGCGCTGACCGGGCTGCTCGCCGCGTTCATGGCCGGCATGGCGGCCAACGTCAGCTCGTTCAACACCGTCTTCACGTACGACATCTGGCGGCCGTACTTCCGGCCCGGGCGACCTGACTCCTACTACCTGCGGGTCGGCCGCTTCGCCACCGTTGCCGGGGTGGTGATCGGCATCGCCACGGCGTTCATCGCCTCCGGCTACTCGAACATCATGAACTACATCCAGCTGCTGTTCTCGATCTTCAACGCGCCGCTGTTCGCCACGTTCCTCATCGGCATGTTCTGGAAGCGCGCCACCCCGTGGGGCGGCTTCTGGGGGCTGGTCGCCGGGACCCTCGGCGCGACGATCGGGCACTTCGCCTTCACCGGCCTCGACATCGGCAGCTGGCACGTCTGGGACCCGTGGGTGACGATCGAGTCCACCCAGTCGCAGAACTTCTACGGCGCCATCATCGCCTTCCTCGCCGACGCGGTCGTCACGGTCCTGGTCAGCCTCATGACCGCTCGGAAACCGGAACCGGAGCTGGCCGGACTGGTGAACGGGGTCCCCAACCCCGATGCCCCGCCGCCCGGGCCGAAGCCGGTCTGGTGGCAGTCGCCGAAGCTGCTCGGCTTCGGCGCGCTGGGAATCACCCTCGTCCTCAGCCTGATCTTCCTCTAGGAGCGGGGTCACCATGAGTAACGACCGCGGAGACGACCTCGACTACCGGAACCCGGAGGACACCACCGCGTCACGGCTGTTCGACCTGCGCACGATCATCGGTGCCCTGTTCGTCCTCTACGGCGTGATCCTCTTCGTCGCCGGCCTGTTCGACAACGACGAGGAGATCGCCAAGGCCGACGGGATCCGGATCAACCTCTGGCTGGGCCTGGCGATGGCGGTGCTCGGCGGGCTGTTCCTGCTGTGGGTCTGGCTGCGGCCGCTGCGGGTCGGCGGCCCGTCCGCGGCCGAGCAGGCCGGGTTGACCCCCGACGGACCGCCCGAACAGTGAGCCGTCGGTACTGACTGCTCGGTCACATCCCCGCCGGGACTGACGCAGGGCTGCCCCGCCGGCGTCGGCTCGTCCACCGTCCGTAGCTACGATGGCAGCCGCGCCGGGCGGGGTCCGGCGCGCGCCCACGTCCCAGGAGGAGTCAGCAGTGGTCCAGCCCGAGCGCCGTCCGGTCGTCCTCGTCGCCGAGGAGCTCGCAGCGTCCGCGCTGGAGGTGCTCGTCCGCCGAGTTCGAGCTGCGGCACGTCGACGGCGCCGACCGGTCCGCGCTGCTGCCGGCGCTCTCCGGCGTGGACGCGGTGATCGTCCGCAGCGCCACCAAGGTCGACGCCGAGGCGCTGGCCGCGGCCGACCGGCTCAAGGTCGTCGCCCGGGCCGGCATCGGGCTGGACAACGTCGACGTGGCCGCGGCGACCGCCCGCGGGGTCATGGTCGTCAACGCGCCCACCTCGAACATCGTCAGCGCAGCCGAGCACGCGATCGCGCTGCTGCTCGCGGTCGCCCGCAACGTGCCGGCGGCGGACGCGTCGCTGCAGGCGGGGGAGTGGAAGCGGTCGAGGTTCACCGGCGTCGAGCTGGCCGACAAGACCGTCGGCGTGATCGGCCTCGGCCGCATCGGCGTGCTCGTCGCCCAGCGGCTGTCCGCGTTCGGCATGCGGCTGGTCGCCTACGACCCGTACGTGCAGGCGGCCCGCGCCGCGCAGATCGGCGTCCGGCTCGTCGACCTCGACGAGCTGCTGCGCGCGAGCGACTTCATCACCATCCACCTGCCCAAGACGCCCGGAGACGCTCGGCCTGATCGGCGCGCGCGAGCTGGCCACGGTCAAGCCGGGGGTGCTGATCGTCAACGCCGCCCGCGGCGGGCTGGTCGACGAGGAGGCGCTGGCCGACGCGGTCCGGTCGGGCCAGGTCGGCGGCGCCGGCATCGACGTGTTCGCCAAGGAGCCGGCGACCGACAGTCGCCGCTGTTCGGGCTGCCCGGCGTCGTCGTCACCCCGCACCTGGGCGCGTCCACGGTCGAGGCGCAGGACAAGGCCGGGCTCGCGGTCGCCCGCTCGGTGCGGCTCGCGCTGCACGGCGAGTTCGTCGCCCGACGCGGTGAACGTGCAGGCCGGCGGCGCGGTCGCCGAGGACGTCCGGCCGGGCCTGCCGCTGGCCGAGAAGCTCGGCCAGGTGTTCACCGGGCTCGCCGGCGGGGTCGCCGCAGAGCATCACCGTCGAGGTGCGCGGCGAGATCGTCGAGCACGACGTGAGCGTGCTGCAGCTCGCCGCGCTCAAGGGCGTGTTCACCGACGTCGTCGAGGAGCAGGTGACCTATCGTCAACGCGCCGCTGCTGGCCAAGGAGCGCGGCATCGACGTCGGCCTGGCGACGTACACGGACAGCGACCGACTACCGCAACCTCGTCACCGTGCGCGGGGTGCTGCCGACCGGCGGGACGGTCGAGCGGTCCGGCACGCTGACCGGGCCGAAGCAGGGTCGAGAAGCTCACCGAGATCGACGGCTACGAGGTGGAGCTGCGGCTGGAGGCGCACCTGCTGTTCTTCCGCTACATCGACCGGCCCGGCGTGGTCGGCGTGGTCGGCGCGCTGCTCGGCGACGCCGGCGTGAACATCGCCAGCGCGCAGGTCAGCCGCACTCGCCGCGGCGGCGAGGCGCTGATGGTGGTCACCGTGGACAGCGCCGTCGCGGCCGCCGTGCTGTCCGGGATCGGGACCGCGATCGGCGCCACCGACGTGCGCGGGGTCGATCTCGACACCGAGTAGAGACCTGCCCGTGCGCCGGGCGCGACGGCGTGTCGGCTAGCCTTCGAGGTCATGAGGCTGGCGGTGATCCCCGGGGACGGCATCGGACCCGAGGTGGTGGCGGAGGGCCTCAGGGTCCTGCGCGAGGTGGTGCGCCGACGTCGAGACCACGACGTACGACCTCGGAGCCGCGCGATGGCACCGCACCGGTGAGCTGATCCCGGACTCGGTCATGGACCGAGCTGCGCGGGCAGGACGCGATCCTGCTCGGGGCGGTCGGTGACCCGAGCGTGCCCGCCGGGCGTGCTCGAGCGCGGCCTGCTGCTGCGGCTGCGTTTCGAGCTCGACCACCACGTCAACCTGCGCCCGGTGCGGCTGTTCGCGGGGGTGCGGACGCCGCTGGCCGGCAACCCGTCGATCGACATGGTGGTCGTCCGCGAGGGCACCGAGGGGCCCTACTCGGGGGCCGGCGGGTCGCTGCGCAAGGACACCCCGCACGAGGTGTCCACCGAGATGAGCGTCAACACCGCGTTCGGCGTCGAGCGGGTGGTCCGGGACGCGTTCCGCCGGGCCGCCGCGCGCGAGCGCAAGCACCTCACGCTGGTGCACAAGACCAACGTGCTGACCCACGCCGGGTCGTTGTGGTCGCGCAAGGTCGAGGAGGTCTCCCGGGAGCATCCCGACGTGACCGTCGCGTACCAGCACGTCGACGCGGCCTCGATGTTCTTCGTCTCCGACCCGGCCCGGTTCGACGTGGTGGTCACCGACAACCTGTTCGGCGACATCCTCACCGACCTCGGGGCGGCGGTGACCGGTGGGATCGGGCTGGCGGCCAGCGGTAACCTCGACGTCAGCCGGGCCAACCCCAGCATGTTCGAGCCCGTGCACGGCAGCGCGCCGGACATCGCCGGCACGGGCCGCGCCGACCCGACCGCGACCGTCCTGTCGATCGCCCTGCTGCTCGACCACCTCGGGCGCAGCGACCAGGCCCGGCGGGTGGAGGCCGCGGCAGCGTTCGACCTGGCCACCCGCGACCACGCCGACCCCGGCAAGACCGAGGCGATCGGCGACCGGCTCGCCGCGCTGACCAGCCAGCACACTCCCGTCTGAGCCGACCGGACCGGGTGGCGCGGTCGCCGTCGCGAATGAGATGGTAGGACGTCCACATAAATCCCGGATCGGGCCAGCAGCCGCCGAAGGAGTCGACCCGTGCCCATCACGCCGACCAAGAAGATCTGGATGAACGGCACGTTCGTCGACTGGGACGACGCCACGATCCACGTGCTCAACCCGACGCTCCACTACGGCTGGGGCGTCTTCGAGGGCATCCGCGCGTACGGGACCAGCCAGGGGACCGCGATCTTCCGGCTCACCGACCACATCGCCCGGCTGTTCCGGTCCTCCCGGCTCTACTTCATGGAGCCGCAGTTCACCGAGGCCGAGATCGTGCAGGCGACGAAGGACGTGGTCCGCATCGCCGAGGTCGAGTCCTGCTACGTCCGCCCGATCATGTACCTGGGCTACGGCGAGATGGGGCTCAACCCGCTGCCGAGCAAGACCGAGATCGCGATCGCCTGCTGGCCGTGGGGTCTCTACCTCGGCCCGGAGGCGATGGCGAACGGCTGCCGGGCGATGACGTCGTCCTGGCAGCACATCAACCAGAACTCGATCGCCCCGCAGGGCAAGGGCACCGGGCAGTACGTGAACTCCTCGCTGTCCAAGGTGGCCGCGCTGAAGGCCGGTTACGACGAGGCGGTGCTGCTCTCACCGGCCGGCAACGTCGTGCAGGGCACCGGCGAGAACATCTTCCTCGTGCAGGGCCGGACGCTGGTCACCCCGCCGATCCAGGAGGGCCTGCTGGCCGGCCTCACCCGCGAGTCGGTGATGACGATCGCCCGCGACCAGGGCTACGAGGTGGTCGAGCACGCGCTGGTGCGCACCGACCTCTACATGGCCGACGAGGCGTTCTTCACCGGCACCGCGGCCGAGATCGTGCCGATCGCCTCGGTCGACGACCGCAACGTCGGCACCGGCCGGCCCGGCCCGATCACCAAGGAGCTGAGCGAGATCTTCTCCGCCGCGACCCGCGGCGAGGCCGACCGCTACAAGGAGTGGAACGAGCACGTCGCGGAGTAAATCCCGCGACAAGGCCGGGACACTCGGGGTGTGTTGACCGACAGCTGGCCGCTGTTCGGGCTGGTGCTGCGGACGCCCCGGCTCGAGCTGCGGGTGCCCTCGCTCGAGCAGCTCGCGGCGCTGGCCGCGCTGGCCGACGAGGGCGTGCACGACCCGGCCGCGATGCCCTTCCTGGTGCCCTGGACCGACCTGCCGCCGGGTCCGCGCGGCCGCTCGGTCCTGCAGTACCAGTGGCGCACCTGGGGCGCGCTGAGCCCGCAGAAGTGGACGCTGGAGCTGGCGGTGCTGGCCGGCGGCGAGCCGGCCGGTATCCAGGGCGTCAGCGGGACCGACTTCGCGGTCACCCGCGAGGTGCACACCGGCTCCTGGCTCGGCCGCCGCCACCACCGTCGCGGCATCGGCACCGAGATGCGCGCCGCCGTGCTGCACCTGGCCTTCGCCGGGCTCGGTGCCGACTGGGCGGTCTCGTCGGCCGCCACCGACAACCCGGCCTCGATCGGCGTCTCCCGCAAGCTCGGGTACGCCGACGACGGCATCGAGGTGGCCAGCGTGCGCGGGCAGCGGCGGGTCGAGCGGCGGTTCCGGATGGACCGGGAGGCGTGGGCGGCGCACCGGTCGGTGCCGGTCGAGGTCGAGGGGCTGGAGCCGTGCCTGGAGCTGCTCGGTGCGCCGGTCAGCGCTTCCCGCGGAGCCTGAGCCACCCTTGCTCGAGCCGGTCCTCGAGCACCAGCGCCAGCAGCGGCCACATCCCGACCGACGGCGCGAAGATCGACAGCACCAGCGCGACGAACAGGATCACCGGCGTCACCGGCACCACCGGCTCGGCGAGCCAGCGGTCCACCTCGTCCCGGTCCTGGATGAGCAGCTGCGGATGCCGGTGCCCCCACCACGTCATGCCGGTCAGCGCCAACGACGAGACCAGCAGCACGCCGTCGTAGAGCGGGGCCGCGCCGAGGCCGTACTCCGCGCCCGAGAGCAGCTGGGTCACGAACGGCAGCACCACGATCGTGAACAGCCAGACCAGCGTGAGCCGGAAGATCACCCCGTCGTACGCGTCGAAGTACTCCATCGTCCGGTGGTGCGCCATCCAGAGCACCCAGATCACGATGAAGCTGAGGGCGAAGGCGCCGATCTCGTCGCGGTGGTCGGCGAGCACCGCCCAGACGTCCTTGTCCCCGGTGAGGCCGCCGGCGACCTCCGAGAGCGGCAGCACCAGCAGGGTCAGCGCGATCGCCACCACGGCGTCCGCGAAGGTGATCAGCCGCTCGAAGCCTCGCCGGGTACGCACGGCGGACATTCTGCCGTCGGGGCAGAGGTAGCGTCGGGAGGTGGCTGCGCTGATCGGGATCTCCGGATACGTCGAGCAGGCCCGCTGGGGTGCGTACGACCGCGAGGCCACGCTGGTGCCGCAGGCGTACGTCATCGCGGTGCACGCGGTCGGCGGCCGGGCCGTGGTCATCCCGCCCTTCCCGGAGGGCGTCGCCGATGTGGTGGCCCGGCTGGACGGGCTGATCCTGGCCGGCGGCGGCGACCTCGACCCGGCGCTGTACGGCGCCGACCCGGACCCGCGTACCACCGGCATCCGACCGGCCCGCGACGCCGGCGAGGTCGCGCTGCTGCGGGCCGCGATCGACGCCGACCTGCCGACGCTGGGCATCTGCCGCGGGATGCAGCTGATGTCGGCCTGCGCGGGCGGCAAGCTGGTCCAGCACCTCGACTCCGGGGAGCACCGCGGCGCCCGGCCCGGCGAGTACAGCCGGCACGGGATCACCACCGTGCCCGGCACCAGGCTGGCCGGCATCCTCGGCGAGCGCTGCGAGGTGCCCAGCTACCACCACCAGGGCGTGGCCGACAGCGGCACGCTGACCGTCGGCGCGTACGCGTCCGACGGCGGGATCGAGGGGGTCGAGGACCCGACCGCGAGGTTCCGGCTGGGCGTGCTCTGGCACCCGGAGCAGGGCACCGACCCCCGGCTGTTCCGGGCCCTGCTGGACGCCTGAGCCGCCCTCAGCGGCGCGGGCCCGGGTCGCGGCGGCGGCCCAGCCAGGGCGCGCTGAACAGGAACTCGAGGACGAGCAGCAGGCCGACCGCGAGCAGGAACACGGTCCAGTCGGCGGTGTCGCGCACTTCCATGTACGTGATCACCACGACGATGGTGACGGCCACGGCGAGCCAATGGCCGAGCCGGTCCCCGTACCGGTCCCAGAACCTGCGCATGCCGCCTCCTCGCGGTCGGACCGTACCGGGGGTGGCTTACCCTGCCGCCCGGTCGCTGTCCACCCGGGGCCTCAGCCGGTGCCGTCGCGGTGCCGCAGCCAGTCCACGAAGGCGACCACCTCGGCCCGCTGGCCCGGCGTCAGCGCCGCACCAGGGTAGTCCAGCCGGTTGCCGCCCGCGGCCGGCTCGACCTGGTACGGGCGGGGATCGACGGACTGGACCGCGCGCAGGGCGGAGTCGAGGTCGGCGAGGGCTGCCCGGACCTCGCCCTCGGGGCGGCCGAGCGCGGCGGCGAGCGCGGCCAGCGCCTCCCGGAACGGCCCGACGCAGCGCTGGTAGAGGGCCATCCCGTGCTCGGACAGCGCGAGGTGGGAGCTGCGCCGGTCGGCCGGGTTGGCCACCCGGGTCAGCTCGCCCCGCTCTTCGCACCGACGGACCAGCGCCGACGCCGTCGTAGGCGGCATCCCGGTCCAGCGGGCGAGCTGGGTCACGGTGACCGGGCCAAGGTCGAACAGCAGTCCGTAGACGGCGAACTCGTCGGTGGACAGCGGCGTGCCTGCGAGCAGCCCGTCCACCAGTCGCTGGCTCAGCTGGGACACCAGCCAGACGTCGACGAGGACGTTCTTCTTGTTCATAGCGCAACCTCGCACTAGTCTACTGCTATCTCGCAGTATTTGCCGCCCCTGGCCGGAGGTCATCGTGCCCGACCTCGACGAGCGCGGCCGGCGACGGCTCGAGCACACCCGCGACCTGCGCACCGACGTGGCCCTCGGCGTCCTGCTGCTGCTTGCCGTGGCCACCGGCCTGACCGCGAACACCGCCGGCACCGGCTGGGGCGGTCCGGTCCGGATCCTGCACGGGACGTGCGGGCTGGCCGTCGTGCTGCTGTCCGCCCGCAAGGTCCGCATCGCCCGCCGGTCGCTGGGCCGGCCGCGGCCGCGTCCCGGCTGGCCGGTCTCGCTCGTGCTGGCCGGCCTCGTCGTCGTCACCCTGGTCTCCGGGCTCGTCGCGGCGAGCGGCACTGCCCGCCACGTCGGGCTGACGATCATGCAGGTGCACATCGGGGCGGCGGTGCTGGCGATCCCGCCGGTGCTCTACCACGTCCGGCGGCGGCGGTTCCGGCTCGCGGCGACGTCCCCGGACCGGCGGGCGTTCCTGCGGGCCGGCCTGCTCGCCGGGGCGGCCGCGGTGACCTGGCTCGGCTACGAGGCCACGCTGCGCGCGGCCGGCGCGCCGGGCGCGGACCGCCGGTTCACCGGCTCGCACGAGATCGGCTCCGGCGTCCCCAGCGCGATGCCGGTGTCCCAGTGGCTGGACGACCGCGTGCAGCACCTCGACCCGCAGACGTGGCGGCTGCGGGCCGGGTCGGCGACGCTCACGCTGGCCGACCTGCAGGCGTTGCCGGCGGACACCGTGCCGGCCGTGCTGGACTGCACGAGCGAGTGGTGGTCGCGGCAGGAGTGGCGCGGCGTCCGCCTGGACCGGCTCGTCGACCTGGGCGGCGCCCGCAGCGTCGAGGTCCGTTCGGCCACCGGGTACGCGCTGCGCCTGCCGGCCCGCGACCTGTCCCGCCTGTGGCTCGCGTACGAGGTCGGCGGCGAGCCGCTCAGCTACGGGCACGGCTACCCGGCCCGGCTGATCGCCCCCGATCGGCGCGGGTTCTGGTGGGTGAAGTGGGTGACCGAGATCCGCCCGTCCGACACCCCGTGGTGGGTGCAGTCCCCGTTCCCGCTGACCTGACCGCACCGTCCCACGATGTGGGACAGGTTTCTCATTGACGCGGGACGGAGCTATCGTTGTCGCGTGCTCCACTCGGTGGTCATCATCACCTAGCGCGCCGGCGATCGACCGCCAGCGCGCAGACCTCCCGCACCCGCGGGGGGTCTTCTTCTTTTCCGGGGGAGATCCCAGTGCTCGACGATTCCTTCCACGTCTACGACACCACCCTGCGCGACGGCGCCCAGGGCGAGGGAATGTCCTTCTCGGTCGGCGACAAGCTCGCGGTCGCCCGGCTGCTCGACGAGCTCGGGGTCGGCTTCGTCGAGGGCGGCTGGCCCGGTGCGCTGCCGAAGGACACCGAGTTCTTCGCCCGGGCCCGGACCGAGCTCGACCTGCGGCACGCACAGCTGGTCGCGTTCGGCTCGACCCGCAAGGCCGGCGCGCGGGCCGCGACCGACCCGCAGGTGCTGGCGCTGCGGGACGCCCAGACCCCGGTCGTCTGCCTGGTCGCCAAGTCCGACCTGCGGCACGTGCACCGGGCGCTGCGGACCACGCCGGAGGAGAACCTCGCGATGGTCGCCGACACGGTCGCCTTCCTCGTCGCCGAGGGGCGGCGGGTGTTCCTCGACTGCGAGCACTTCTTCGACGGCTACGCGTACGACCGCGACTACGGGCCGCGGGTGCTGGAGGCGGCGTTCGCCGCCGGCGCCGACGTCGGCGTGCTCTGCGACACCAACGGCGGCATGCTGCCGATGGGCATCTCCCGCACCGTGTCCGAGGTGGTCGAGCGGACCGGCTTCCGGGTCGGCATGCACGCGCAGAACGACACCGCCTGCGCGGTCGCCAACTCCCTGGCCGCGGTCGACGCCGGGGCCACCCACGTGCAGGGCACCGCCAACGGCTACGGCGAGCGGCCCGGCAACGCGGACCTGTTCGCCGTGATCGGCGGGCTGGAGCTGAAGATGGGCCGGCGGGTCCTGCCCTCAGGATGCCTGCCGGAAATGATGCGCGTCGCGCACGCCGTCGCGGACCTCGCCAACAAGGCGCCGAACCCGCAGCAGGCGTACGTCGGCGTGTCGGCCTTCGCCCACAAGGCGGGCCTGCACGCCAGCGCGATCAAGGTCAGCCCGGATCTCTACAACCACGTGGACCCGGCGCTGGTCGGCAACGACATGCGCATCCTCGTCACCGAGATGGCCGGGCGGGCATCGGTCGAGCTCAAGGGCAGGGAGCTCGGCGTGGACCTGTCCGCCCGGCCCGACGCGGTCGGCCGGGTGGTCGAGCGGGTCAAGGACCTCGAGGCCGACGGCTGGTCGTTCGAGGCCGCGGACGCGTCGTTCGAGCTGCTCGTGCGCGGCGAGCTCGGCGAGCTGAGCCCGCCGTTCACGCTGGAGTCGTACCGGGTCATCGTCGAACGCCGGGAGGACGGGCGGGTGGCCAGCGAGGCGACCGTGAAGCTGCACGCCAAGGGCGAGCGGATCGTCGCCACCGGCGAGGGCAACGGGCCGGTCAACGCGCTGGACCGGGCGCTGCGCAGCGCGCTGGAGCGGTACCACCCGGCGCTGGCCGGGATGGCGCTGACCGACTACAAGGTGCGGATCCTGGACGGGCGGCACGGCACCGACGCGGTGACCCGGGTGCTGGTGGAGACCGGCGACGGGCGGCGGGAGTGGACCACGGTCGGCGTGCACGCCAACGTGATCGAGGCGTCCTGGTTGGCGCTCGCCGACGCGGTCCAGTACGGGCTGCTCGGCGCGGCGGGCTGAGGTCTCCGCGCTGCGTGGGCCGGTCGGCACGCAGCGCAGCGAGGCGGCCGGGCTGGCGGCCGGCCCGGTACTGTGCCGCGCGTGGTCGAGCCCGGGCGGCGGCGCGTGGTGGCGCCGGTGGCGGTGGGAGCGGTGGTGGCAGTCGTCGCGGCCGCGTTCGTGCTCACCGGCGCGGGGCGGGACGGCGGGCCGCCGGGTCCCGGGCCCGGCTCGCTGGGCCGGTCGGCCCGGACCGCCGCGCCGAGCATGCCGGCCGCCGCCCGGCCGTCGCCGGCGGCCCGGCGGCCGCCCGCGCCGGTGCCGGCCGGCCCGCTGCGCGCCGCACCGGCCGCGTCCCCGAGCGCGGTGTCCCGGGAGCGCCGGCCCGCGCCGCCGGCCCGGCCGGCGCCGGGCGGCGCCACCCGGAGCGGGACGGCGACCTTCTACACGCTGGCCGGGCTGCCCAACTGCGGCTACCCGGACGCGGCCGCCGCCGGGACGTACGTGGCCCTGTCGCCGGCGGACTTCGCCGGCTCCGCGGCCTGCGGCACGGTGCTCGACGTGACCGGGCCGAAGGGCACGGTCCGGGTCACGGTCGCCGACCAGTGCCCGGAGTGCGAGCCCGGGCACCTCGACCTCGCCGCGCCGGCGTTCGCCCGGATCGCCGACCCGGTCGCCGGCATCGTGCCGATCAGGTTCGCCCGCGTCGCCGACCCGCCGGGCGCCGGGCCGGTGCGGGTGCGGGTCAAGGAGGGCTCGTCGCCGTACTGGCTGGCGCTGCTGCCGATCGACACCGGCAACCCGCTGGCCTCGGTGACCGTGCGTGGACAGGCGCTGCAGCGGACCGGCTACGGCTACTGGGTCGCGCCTGCCGGCGCCGGGCCCGGGCCGTACCAGGTCCGGCTGACCGACGACCGCGGCCACGCCGCCACGGTGACCGTCCCGCTGCGGGTCGGCGCCGTCGTGGACACCGGCACCACTCTCTACTGAGGAGCGAGATGACCGAGCCGACCGTCGAGCTCAACACCCAGTTCAGCCAGCCCGGCGCCGTCGCCCCGCCGTGGTCCGCGGTCGTCGACGTGCTCGAGACGGCGGAGATCTTCTGGCTGTCCACCGTCCGTGGGGACGGCCGGCCGCACGTCACGCCGCTCCCGGCGATCTGGTCCGATGGCGTCCTGCACTTCTGTACGGGCGAGCACGAGCAGAAGACCCGCAACCTGTCCCGGGACCCGCGCTGCGTGCTCACCACCGGGACCAACGCGCTGCGGTCCGGGCTCGACGTGGTCGTCGAGGGCACCGCGGAGCGGATCACCGACCGGGACCAGCTGGTCGAGCTGGCCGCGTTGTGGAGCTCCAGGCTGGACTGGCCGCAAGAGGTCGGGCAGGACGCGTTCGGCGACGGGGCCGGCCGTACCGCGTGGGTCTTCGGGGTCCGGCCGGCGAAGGTGCTCGCGTTCGGCAAGGGTGAGTTCAGCCAGACCCGGTACCGCTTCTAGCTCCCGGGTCCGGGCGCCACGGCGAGCGTCGCGCGCAGGAGGCAGTGGTCGCTGCCGTGGAACGTGCAGTCCGTGTCGAGGCCGGTCGGCACGGCGCCCGGACCGCCGAGGACGCGATCGATCCGGATCAGCGCGAGCCCGCGCCGGCGCAGCGGCAGCGGTCCCCAGGACGCGCCCGCGCCCCAGGCCACGTCGTGCGCGTCCCGCAAGCCGCGGGACAGTTCCGCGTTCGCCGGCTCGCGGTCGGTCACGTTGAAGTCGCCCATCAGCACAACCCGCTCGCCAGCGGCGATCCGTGCGTCGACGAACGCCTTCACGTACGCGATCTCGGCGTCCCGGGGCCGCGCGTCCCAGCGAAGCGGCAGGCTGGGAGACGGTGACGCCTCCGCCGGCAGCGGGTGGGCGACGACGACCGTGAGTCGCCGGCCGCCGCCGAGGTCGAGACGCGCCCACAGCAGGCCCGACCCGGACCGTGCCGACCCGTCCTCGCGCACGCCGGAGTCGATCAAGGCATAGCGGGACAACAGGCCGCGGTTCGCCGACGGCACCAGCAGCACAGTCCGATAGCGCGCGTGCAGCGCGGGATCTGCGTCCAGCCGGGCGGCCTGCCGCGGGTTCACCTCGACCAGCCCGACCACGTCCGCGTCCAGCGACCGTACGGTGTCGACGACCCGGGCCGTCCGGTTGCGGATGTAGACGTTCCAGGACACCACCCGCACCGGCACCGCCCCGGCCGGCGGCTGCGGGCGCGGACCCGGGACCAGTGCTGGGCCGAGGTGCACGGCGAAGGTCACCGCTGCCAGTGCCAGCGCGATCACCAGGACCCGCTCCCGCAGCGCCCAGGCGAACGGCAGCAGCACCAGCAGCGGCAGGAACAGCCAGGGCGCGAACACCTCGGTCAGCGCCAGCGGCCCGCTCCGCCGCGGCGCGACGACCTGGACGAGGGTCAGCAGGACGAGCAGCAGCGGGTACGCGGCCAGCAGCCACGGACGCCCACCGGCGCGGCGGCGGGTCGGGGCGGCGATGGTCAGGCGCCGCAGGCTCGGATGCCCGCGCGGAGCGATGTGGTCACCCGGCGGCGGAGGACGACGACTGCCCGGCCGCGGCGCAGCCGCCCTGCAGGCCGCAGGTGCAGCCGTCGCAGCCGCGCTCGACCGGAGGCGCCGAGGGCGCCGGGCGGCGGCCGGCCGCCCACACCCGCAGCGTCACGCCGAGCACCATCAGTCCGGCGAGGAACAGCGGCAGCGCCAGGAACCGGATCGTCGACTCGGCGCCGGTCACCCAGGGCAGCACGCCGGCCAGCAGCATCGCCCCGGCCAGCGCCGAGAGCATCAGCACCGCGCGCCGCCGCGCCCTGTCCGCCGTCACCCGAGCAGTGTCCCACCATCGCTCCGCGAGGGGCACGGGAGCCTGGGTTCTCACCCATCGCTCCGCGCGGGCAGGGAGTCCGAGTTCCCACCCATCGCTCCGCGAGCGGCGCGGGAGTCCGAGTTCCCCATCGCTCCGCGGGCACGGGAGCCCGAGTCTCCACTGTCGCTCCGCGGGGGCGCGGGAGTCCGAATTTCCACCGTGGCTCCGCGCGGGGTACGGGAGCCTGAAGTCCCATCCTGGCTGCGCGAGGGCGGAGGGGCCGCGGGTAGGGTCCAGCCCGTGCGTATCGCCCGTTTCGCGACCCCTGCCGGCCAGGTCCGCTTCGGCAAGGTCGAGGGGGAGACCGGTGCGCCCGTCGAGGCGCTGACCGTCGCGGCCATCGCCGAGCACCCGTTCGGCACCATCGAGCTGACCGGCGAGCGGTGGGCCCTGCCCGACGTCCGGCTGCTGGCCCCGCTGCTGCCCAGCAAGATCGTCGGCATCGGCAAGAACTACGCCGAGCACGTCGCCGAGATGGGCGGCGGCGAGGCGCCGGCCGCGCCGCTGCTGTTCCTCAAGCCGCCGACCGCGGTGATCGGTCCCGGCGACGCGATCCGGCTGCCGGTCGACTCCGAGGAGGTCCACTTCGAGGGCGAGCTCGCCGCGGTCGTCGGCGCGCTCGGAGCCCGCGAGGTGTCGCGCGAACGTGCGTTGGACTCGCTTCTCGGCTACACGGTCGCAAACGACGTCACGGCGCGCGACCAGCAGCGGAACGACGGGCAGTGGACTCGGGCGAAGGGGCACGACTCGTTCTGCCCGCTCGGGCCGTGGATCGAGACCGTGCTCGACCCGGCCGACCTCGCCCTGCGCACCGAGCTGGACGGGCAGGTCAAGCAGGACTCCCGGACCTCGCTGCTGCTGCACGACGTGGCCACGCTGGTCTCGTACGTGTCGCACGTCATGACGTTGCTGCCCGGCGACATGATCCTCACCGGCACGCCGTCCGGCGTCGGCCCGATGACCGCGGGCCAGACCGTGTCGGTGACCATCGAGGGCATCGGCACGCTGAGCAACCCGGTGCGGGCGCGATGACCGTCCGCACCCGCTTCGCCCCGTCGCCGACCGGTGACCTGCACGTCGGCAACGTCCGCAGCGCGCTGTTCAACTGGGCGTACGCCCGGCACTCCGGCGGGGCGTTCGTGCTGCGGATCGAGGACACCGACGCGGCCCGCAGCACCGAGGAGTCCTTCCGCGGCGTGGTCGAGCAGATGCGCTGGCTCGGCCTCGACTGGGACGAGGGACCCGAGGTCGGCGGCCCGTACGCGCCGTACCTGCAGTCGCAGCGTGCAGGACCTCTACCGCGACACCGTGGCCCGGCTGCGCGAGGCCGGCTACGCCTACGACTCGTACTCGACCGACGAGGAGGTCAGGGCCCGCCGGGCCGCCCGCGGCGACAAGACCCAGGGCTACGACAACCACGACCGCGAGCTCACCGCCGCGCAGATCAGCGCCTTCCGGGCCGAGGGCCGCACACCGGTGATGCGGTTCCGGATGCCGGACGAGCCGATCGTGTTCGAGGACATGGTCCGCGGCGAGGTGCGGTTCGAGCCGGAGAACGTGCCCGACTACGTGCTCGCCCGCGCCGACGGCAGCCCGCTCTACCCGCTGACCAACCCCGTCGACGACGCGGTCATGGGCATCACCGACGTGCTGCGCGGCGAGGACCTGCTGCCGTCCACGCCGCGGCAGATCCCGCTGCACGCCGCGCTGCGGTCGCTCGGCATCGCGTCCGGGCCGATGCCGCGGTTCGGGCACCTGCCGATGGTGCTCGGCGAGGGTCGGCGGCGGATCTCCAAGCGCAACACGCCGGAGGCGTCCCTGCGGCAGGTGCGGGCCGAGGGATTCCTCGCCGAGGGCATCCTCAACTACCTCGCGCTGCTCGGCTGGTCCCCGGGCGGCGACCAGGAGCTGTTCACCCTGGGCGAGATGGTCGCCGCGTTCAGCGTCGACAAGATCAACCGCAACCCGGCCACGTTCGACGTGAAGAAGCTCACGGCGATCAACGGGGTGAAGATCCGGTCGCTCGACCCGGGCGAGTTCGTCAAGCGGCTGCTGCCGTTCCTGGTCCGGCGCGGGCTGCTCGGCTCGCCGGTCAGCGACGCCCAGCTGGAGCTGGTCGCCGCGGCCGCGCCGCTGGTGCAGGAGCGGTCCGCGACCCTGGTCGAGGCGGCCGACCTGCTCGGCTTCCTGCTCGTGCCCAACCACCACTTCGAGGTCGACGCGGCGGCGGCGGCGAAGCAGCTGACGCCGGCCGCGGCGCCCGTGCTGGACGCGGCCGTGTCCGTGCTCACGGACCTGTCCTCGTGGACCGCGCAGGACGTACAGGAGGTCCTGCAGGCCGCGCTGGTCGACGCGCTCGGGCTCAAGCCGCGGGTCGCGTACGGGCCGGTGCGGGTCGCGGTGACCGGGCGGACCGTGTCGCCGCCGCTGTTCGAGTCGATCGAGCTGCTCGGGCGGGAGCGGACGCTGGAGCGGCTCCGGGCGGCCCGTGCCGGTTTGGGGCCAGCTCCGGGCATGGGCTAACATCGACACCCGGCGCGCCGGGCAGCTGGGCGCGTTGATTGGGGTATGGGGTAATTGGCAGCCCGACGGATTCTGGTTCCGTTAGTCTAGGTTCGAGTCCTGGTACCCCAGCGCCGCAGCACCATCGCAGCACTGCACGGCCCCGTCGTCTAGAGGCCCAGGACGCCGCCCTCTCAAGGCGGTAGCGCCGGTTCGAATCCGGTCGGGGCTACACCCACTGACCTGCGGAAACGCAGGTCAGACCCTTTTCATGACCCGCTCGTGCAATGAAACGTGCATTGAGCGGGTCTATCGTCCCACTCGTCCCACTCATGCCACAGCGCCGTCGCCGACCGCGGGGTCACATCCGCGAGCTCCCGTCGGGGAGCTTCCAGGCGATCGCCTACGCAGGCGCGGACCCGCTGACGGGGAGCGGGTGACCGTGACGACCTACCAGGCTGCCGAGGTGGTGCTCGCCCGGTTGCAGAATCAGGTCGACGAGGACCGGCACCCGAAGTCCGACCTGACCGTCCGGCAGGCGGTCGACCAGTGGCTCGAGGTCGCCCAGCTCGAGGACACCACCCGGGACCGCTACGACGACCTCATCCGGATCTACATCGACCCGATGCTCTGCGCGGGGACGCGCAGCTGACTTGCGGCCAGGTCCAACGCCGACCGGCCGGGCGCTCAGGCGGGCCAGCCAGAGCGAACGTACCCGGTTGTCGCCGCCGAGCTCGAGCACGTCCATCCCCGGCGCTGTCGTCAGCAGCAGGCGCAGCTCGGCTTCGGGCATGCTCCAGTCGTCCCATACTGGCGCTGGCTCGACCCAGCGTTGTCACCCATGCCCGGGCCGGGTCGCCGTGCGCGGCAACGTCCGTGCTCAGCCCTTCGCAGAACGCACGGTTGTGCACCAGGCAGTCACGAGCCTCCGGCCCGCCTCCTCCGTCAGCGCCGCCGACCGCGTGATCTCCGGTGGTCGCAGAGCCGCACCGTCAGGTGGCGAGGCTCGGCTGCGCTGGAGCGGGGGCGCGGTCGGCAGCCGGTCGCTCGCTGTACCGGTCGCCGACGAGCGCTGCAAGGTCGGGGTGGCGGAACTGGAACCTGGTGCCGCACCTGCGCATCAGCCCCGTCCGTACGCACCAGTCGATGAAGAGCGCCGGCCGTCCGGGCAGCAGTCCCCGCCGCGCGGCGCTCTTGACGCCTAGCAGGTAGCGCACCCACCCGTAGCCGCGTCCAGGGCCGAGCGCGTTCACCCAGCATCCGGTCAGCCCGATCACGGCGGCCACGACGATCGCCACTGCGAAGCCTGCGGCAAGACCGCCGGCTGTCGCGACCCTCCCGACAAGGAAGTGGTTGGCCAGCCAGTCCGCGGCAATGCCGCCCACAACAGCGGCGGTCGTGGTCCAGACGGCCAGTGCCGTGAAGGCGACCAGGCAGGCGAAGGCGACGCCCTGACGTACCAGCGCGCGCATCGAGGTGACGGCGTCGACCTCGTCGGCCAGGGCGAGGACGCAGGCGACGGTGATGCTGTTGACCAGACAGAGGGCGAAGCCGATCGTGGCGCCGGCGAGGACGCCGTCCTCATAGTCGACACCAACGAGCAGGCCGCGCAGGTATCGGCGCTCGTGCGTTCCTACCTCGTCCAGCTCGGTCGCGTCGTCGAGGACGGCGTTCCTCTGGCGGCCGGCACGGTCGCCGGCGTCGGCGATCTCATCCAGGCTCGACGCAACGCCTGGGACCTCGCCGGCTACCACGGCAACCGCCGTGGACCGGTAAATCGGGAAACCTATCGGCTGATCGCGATCCGTTCCGACGGCGGCATCCTCGCCGACCGAGCCGACGGCAGTGGAAGGCTCGCCCTGCCAGCTGACTACGTAGCCGAGCACGTGTCGCTCGGCTACGCCACACCGTCCACTCGGCGCAGGGTCGAACCGTGGACACCGCCCATGCGGTCATCGGCCCACGGACCAACTCGGCCGCGGCCAAGGCTCCCAGCCGATGCGCGGTTACTCCGGCCGAGTCGGTGAGCGCGGCGAAGATCTTACCGACGATGCGCAGGCAGGGTTTCTGACCGCCGTGGTCTCGGTGCCCGGCGCGCCCACCGGCCAGGCCTTCAACGGCGGCGCCGGCTTCGTCGTCAGCGGATCCGCCGGCTCCGGCCCGGCCCGCTTCCTGTTCGTCACGGAGTCCGGTGACCTGCTGGGCTGGAGTCCGGACGCCGATCCGACGCACGCGATCGTCGCCGCGCATGTCCGGGGCGCCATCTACAAGGGACTGACGATGGCGACGACGCCGTTCGGGTCGTTCCTTCTCGCCGCCGACTTCGCCCACGGCCGGATCGACGTCTTCGACAGCAGCTTCAAGCGGGTCCGGCTGCCGGCGCCGTTCTTCACCGACCGGCGGCTGCCGCACGGATACGCGCCGTTCAACGTGGCCTTCCTCGACGGCCGGACGTACGTGAGCTATGCGAAGCAGACCCCGGGCTCGGCGGACGAGACAGCCGGACCTGGGCTGGGCTTCGTCGACGTCTACGGTCGGTTCGGCTTGCTGCAGCGGCGGATCGCCAGTCGCGGCGCCCTGAACGCGCCGTGGGGGCTGGCCATCGCGCCGCCGTCGTTCGGCAGGTTCGCCGGCTACCTGCTGGTCGGGAACTTCGGCGACGGCCGGATCAGCGTGTACGACCGGTCGGGCCGCGGCTTCGACGGCCAGCTGCGGGACGTGCACCGCAGGCCGCTGGTGATCGACGGCCTGTGGGCGCTGCTGCCGGGCACCGCGGCGACCGGCGGCACGGACGCGGTCTGGTTCAGCGCCGGCCCTGACGACGAGTCGCACGGGCTCGTCGGGCAGATCCGGCGCGCCGACATCAGCTGAACGACGCACGTCGTGCCGGAGCACGACGTGAGGGGCAGGCCGGAGCCGGCGATCGGACCGTACGGTCGCTCAGGCACCGGCCTGCACCATGCTCGCCCGCGGCAGCCTGCGCTGGGCCGGAGGACCCACTGCCGCGGCGGCTCGCCACGGCAGTGTCCGGCCGCTGCGACGACTACAGGAAGCCGCCGCCAATCGGTTCCCACGCGGTCGGCGACGGGAACCAGCCCTGTGACCACGCCTTGTGCCATAGGGACGAATCTTTGCCGACCGCGAAGATGTCGAGACGTTCCGGCCCCCAGGACACGACCGTGGGAGGACTGGAGAAGATCCCACCCAGCTGTTCCCACGGCTCCCAACCGTTCTCCCAGGGCCGGTGGTACATCGCGCCGTCGAGCCCGACGCCGAAGACGTCGATCCGCCCGGGGCCCCATGAGGCCACCGCCGGCATGCTCAGGAACTTGCCGCCGAGCGGTTCCCAGCCGGCCTGGGACGGTGACCACCCCTGAGCCCAGGCCTTGTGCCACATGCTCCCGTCAAGTCCGAGTGCGAAGATGTCGAGGCGTTCCGGTCCCCACGAGCAGACCGCGGGCGGACTGGTGAATCCGCCGCCGAGAAACTCCCAGGCCGGTGACGGATGCCACCCCTGCGCCCACGCCTTGTGATACATCGCCTTGTCGAGCCCGACGCCGAAGATGTCGATGCGATCGGGACCCCAGGAGACGGCGGTGGGTGCGCTTATGAACGCGCCGCCGAGCGGCTCCCAGTCGTTCCGGGAGGGGAACCAGCCCTCTGCCCAGGCCTTGTGCCACAGGGCGCGATCGAGCCCGAGAGCGAAGACGTCGAGCCTGTCCGATCCCCAGGAGGTGACCGACGGGGACGTGAGGAACTCCCCGCCGATCGGTTCCCACTCGACCTGACCGGGGCTCCAGCCTCGCGCCCAGGCCTTGTGCCACATGGCTTTGTCCAGTCCGACACCGAAAGCGTCCAACCGGTCGGGTCCCCAGGATTCGACGCCGAGGGCACCGTCGAATCCACCACCGATCGGCTCCCAGTCGTTCTGCGAGGGAAACCAGCCCTGTGCCCAGGCCTTGTGGTAGGCCGCCTTGTCGAGGCCGCGCGCGAAGATGTCGATCCGATCTGTGCCCCAACTGGCAATGGCCGGCGCGGTACGCGTGACGGGGACGGGCGCCATGACCTCGACGGTCAACGCCACGGATGAGGGGGACGCGCTGCCGATGCTCAGCATGACCGAGCCCTTGCTGGTCACCGTCGACGCTCCGGCCGCGGCCGGCACGGAACCGATCTGGAGCGACATGCGCGACCTATCCATCGGCTCCGTGAGGTGGGCGACGACCCAGGAGCTGTTCTCCGGTAGTCCCCGATCCCACCCGTCCCGGAATCGATACTCCAGCAGGAGCCGTTGACCCGGCACGACGTCGTCGGCCCAGGCGCAGACATGCTGGCCAGCGCCGGGCGGCGCTCCGCGCAGCGGCGCCAGCTCGACAGCGACCCGACGTGTGCCGGTCTTCAGGGCGCCGGTCAGGTCGATGCCGTGGCTCGCCAGGTCCAGCCACCCACATGCACGCAGGCCCGGAGCGGCCATCCCCGGGCCCGAATCCGACAAGGTCACGTCGATCGTGCCGTCGGACCGTACGCGGTTCAACGCCGCCTCGACGAAGCTGTACTTGCCGCCCTCTCGACCCATCACGCAATACGGGTCGTCGTACTCGCGAGGACCGGCCGGAGTGTCGAGGTTCGCATGCGCGGCGCCGAAGAAGTGCCCCATCTCATGCGCGAGGAGAGCGGGATCGAAGCTTTGAGCGCCGACGTGTACGTACTCAGGATGCTCGGGTGAGACCGCCGCGCTCATGGCGTCGAACTTGTCGATGACAAGAGCGAAATGATCGTACGGTGACAGATCGACACCCGATCCTGCCTGTACGAGCGGCCGCACGACCGGCCCGGCACCGAACCCCAAGCCATTCCACTCCGCGCTGGTCTTTGGCAGCTGAAACCAGTCCACGACCCGGAACTCGACATTGACCCGGCCGCCCGTCTGGTCCACGTAGTAACCGGCCACATGGCCGACCATGCGCTGGACCCATTGCTGGTCGTAGTCGGTCGTGCGAGGAGTATCGGAACAGGTGAGAAGGAGGACCGCGAGCTTCATGTGCGCGCCTTTCTGCACAGCTCCTGAGCCTGCCCCTTTTGCGGCGCCGTGCGGGTACGCTCGAGAGTCCCGGAATTCGTGAATTCAGTGTCGCCGTCCGTGCCGCGGCTGTCCAGGTATTTCCGTCGGCGACCCTTCGTGAGCCACAATTTGCGATCTTGACGGGAGACTTCGCTTCAGACCCGAATCCACGAGTAGCGCGGTGACACGGGGTGGAGATGGCGATAGGTGCCGTCCTGAGCTGGGATGATCGTGGTTGCGAGGCCAAAGATCGTCTCAGTGGGAAGGCACCTATCTGGTGGGCAGGGTACGTGGTCGACGTCGGCGGCGGGTGGGGCGGGTGCGGGTTGGTCCGCCGGACGGGTCGCTGACTGCGGTGGCGGGGATGGCGGCGGTGACCGAGGTGGTGCAGCGGCTGGGGGTGGTGGCCGCGGTGGACACGGCGGTGGGGCCGATCAAGATCCGAGACCGGGGCTGTACGGCCGGGCAGCTGCTGGTCGGGGTCGCGGCGGCGCAGCTGGCCGGGGAGGATTTCCTGGTCGGGTTGGACCGGCAGCGCGCCGATGCGGCCGGGCAGGCGCTGGCGCCGGTGCCGGGGCTGGCCACCTCGACCGCGGCCGGGTTGGCTCGGCGGATGACCGCCGGGCAGTGGGCGGCGGTGGAGACCGGGGTCGCGACGAGCACCGGGCGGATGCTCGAGTTGCTGCCGGCCGGGCGGGCGGCGGCGCTGGCCGAGCAGGTGACCCTCGACCTGGACACCACCGACGTGGAGGTCTACGGCCGGCTCAAACGCGGCGTCGCCTTCAACTACCAGGGCCAGCGGGTCGGGCGGCCGCACGTGGCCACCTGGGCGCAGACCGGCACCGTGCTGGCCGCCGACCTGCTGGCCGGGGACCTCGACCCCCGGCCCGGGGCGCCAGATCTGCTGCGCCGGGCGCTGGCTGCGCTCCCGCCGGCCGCGCGGGCCGGGGCGGTGCGGATGCGCGCGGACGGCGGCTACTTTGCCGGCGAGTTGGCCCGCGCCGCGCACGCCGAGGGCATCGGGTTCGCCATCGGCGCCAAGCGGATCACCCCGCTGTGGCGGCTGCTGGCCGGCATCGCCGAGACCGACTGGACCGACGCGACCGACATGCCCGCCGCGCAGGTCGCGGTCGGCGACTACCGGCCAGACTGGTGGCCGGCCAACACCCGGCTGCTGATCCGCCGGGTCCGCCTCGACGCCGCGGCCGGGCAGGTCTCGCCCGACCCTCGCTCCCGCCGCCGCCGCACTCTGCACCCCGACCAGCGGGCGCTGCCGCTGGCCGAACTCGTCGACGCCGACACGGTCTACGGCTACTCGTTCATCCTGACCAACCTCGACGTGTCCACACCGGAGGACGCCGCGGCCGTCGAGCACTGGTACCGGCACCGCACCAGCATCGAGAACGTCTTCCGGGACAGCAAACACGGCGCCGCCCTGCGCCACCTGCCCTCCGGCTACCGGCAGGTCAACCTGGCCTGGATGTGGGTCGGGCTCGCCGACACGCTCGACGAGGACGAGCGGTCCAGCGCGGCCGAGCTGACCCGCGAGGTCGGCCGGCGCACGGTCGTCAGTCACGCCGGCGCGCCGGCGACCGCCGCCATCGGCCTGGCCTGATGATCGTCCTCGACGGCCACGCCGGGCTGCTCTCGGCGGTCGGGTCCGAGCTCGGCACGTCCGACTGGTGTCCGGTCGACCAGCACCGCATCGACCTGTTCGCCGAGACGACCGGCGACCACGCCTGGATCCACGTCGATCCCGTGCGGGCGGCCGACGGTCCCTTCGGCCGGACGATCGCGCACGGCCTGCTCACCCTGAGCCTGGTGACGATGCTGGCCGCCCAGACGTTCCGCGTCCGGGTCCCCGCTCCGCCCTCCACTACGGCTACGACCGGGTCCGCTTCATCCGCCCGGTCGGCGTCACCTCCGCGGTCCGAGCGCGGGTCACCCTGGCCGAGGTCGAGGGCGCCCCGTCCGGGACCCGCGCCGGCTACCACGTCGTCGTCGACACGACCGACGGCGACAGCCCCGCTTGCGTCGCCGACCTCATCTACTTCTACGAGTTCCCCGACTGACGGACAACCTCCTGACGCGGGTCCGGCGACCACCCGCCGAACCACTGTTCGGCGCCGTACTCCCGGCGTGGTCCGCCCGCCTTGGCTGGCGTGTCAATGCCGGACACGGACGACGAGCTTGCCGGTGGCGCGGTCGTGCTCCATGTCGTCGTGGGCCTGCGGCACCTGCTCCAGGCCGTCGTACACGCGGTCCACGGGGAAGGCCAGCCGGCCGGCCGCGACCGCGTCGACGATCTCCTGGAAGGCCTCCCGAGGCAGGTCGGCGGCGTCGCCGAAGTAGCCCGCCAGGCGCACACCCTTCGGCAGATACTCGTTCGGGGAGAAGTCCCGCACCGTCCACTGGTTGGAGAGGCTGCCGCCGAAGCAGACCGTGCCGTGCACGCGCACCGCGCGCAGTGTGTCGGGCAGGGTCGGCGTGCCGACGAGATCAAGGGCGGCGTCGATGCCGTCCGGGTACAGCTCGCGCACGGCGGGCGCGACCTCGCCGGTGTCGAGCAGGGGGTGGTCGACGCCGTGCTCCGTCAGCAAGGCGAGACGGTCGGGCCGCCGGGTGGTGGACAGCACCGTGGCGCCGCGCCAGGTGGCCAGCGCGGCGGCGGCCAGGCCCACCGAGGAGGTGCCGCCGCGGATCAGCAAGGACTGACCGGGCCTCAGATCCAAGCCGATGGTGAGCGAACCGTAGGCGGTCTGCACCATCTCCGGCAGGGCGCCCAGCACCTCCCAGGGCACGTCGGTGTCGACGGGGATGACCTGGGACAGCGGCACCGACGCGTACTCGGCATAGCCGCCGTCGTAGGTGCGCCCCATGTCCCCCATCATCGCGACGACCTTCTGCCCGGCAGCCAGCCCGCTGCCGGCCGGGGCCGCGTCGATGGTGCCGGCGGCCTCGATACCCGGCACCCGGGGAAAGCTGACGCCCACGCTCAGACCCAGCCGAAGCTTGAGCTCCGAGCGGTTGAGGCCGAACGCCTCGACGCGGATGCGCACCCAGCCGTCCCGCTCGGGCGGGAGCGGGAGCGTGGTCAGCCGCAGGTTGTCCACGGGGCCGGGGGCGGAGAGCCGGACGGCGCGCATGGTGGTCGGCGAGGACATCATGGGCCTGCCTTCCCGGGGTGGCAGAGTCGGTCGGCGGTGGTCAACATGCGGCCGCCGCGGCTTCATTCCCGACCCCGGGCCCGATCCCCGCCAGATGAATCCGGGAAACGCCACGTATCGCTGGCAGTCACACCTGATCAGGGCATACTCGCGGCCACTCCAAGATCAGGATCAAAAGGTTCACTGAGGGGCTCTTGCTGACCAGGCAGGATTAGCGACGACGGTCGGATACTTATCCCGTGGCCTAACCGACAAATGGACTGGCAGTTGCCGGCCAGCTGAGAGTCGCGGGCTGAGCACATCAGCGCCCGTCAGGGCGCCCTTCGAGGAGGTCGCGGCATGCGTAGTACGCCGTCCAGAACGGTTTCGCGGTGGGCTGGTCCTCGAAGTCCGTGGCCGCAAAGGTTCTCAGCTCCTTGGTGATGGTGATCCGGCTCGGGTCGCCAGCTGTCAGGTTGCTTATGTGGATGAGGTACCTCCAACGTGCCAATGCGGTGTCCAGCACGGCTCCAGCGCTGTTGATGGCTCCGGGACTTCCCTCGAGCCTGATCCCCTCGTCCTTTTCCTCCAGGGCCGCCCACGCATTCCAGATGCTCTCGAAGGCGTCGTGCTCGACTGTCGAGGCGGGGGAGTACCCGGATTGCGAGCCGCCCGGGTCGGCGGAATAGCTTGCGATTGCTCGAACCACGTCTTGGAGGGCGGCCGTCGTCGTCCTGATCTCCCGGTCCTCGAATTCGCGGGCCGCCTGCAGGAACTCCCGGTAGGCGGACTGGCGCTCGGCCGCGATGCGGCGTTGATCCTGGAGATAGTCGCCGACGACGACGGTGATCGTCGAGCCCAGCATTCCGATCAACGCCACGATGAGCGCCACCAGTTGGGTCCGGTCCGAGACGCTCCTGCGTCGCGACCGATCCGGCGGCGAGGATGGCCATGGGCCCGGGGGATTGCCGCGCCAGCCTGGGGGAGGGGGCCCGGGAGGTGGAGGTCCATTGGTCATCGAGGTTCCTCCCACCACAAGACTTGGCCCCAGAGCTCGGCCGACAGAGGGGAGAGGCGGCAGTGGCCGGCGAGATACAGATGCACGGGGCGCAGATGCGACCGGACCGGCCCGCGGGGTCGGGCGGCATCCTCCCCGACATGGGCTCACCCGCCGCCTTCGCCGCCATGTGGACGCATTAGCCGCAGTCCCCGCAGACGTTGGTTGGGGGACCGTCTCGAGACACCGTCCGACTGCGATCTCCACGGAGCAGCGGCAGGATTCGATATCAAGCCCTTGGTTGCCGCGATCAACGGCAGCGCCGCCGACGTATCGGCGCACGGTTAGCGCGGCGGAGTGAGGCCTCTCAAGGCGGTAGCGCCGGTTCGAATCCGGTCGGGGCTACACCACTTGACCTGCACCGATGTGCAGGTCAAGGTCTTTTGTGGACCCGCGCTGAATGTCTCGTGGGATGGGCCGGACCAGCGTTGTGACATGCCTTCGCGCAGTGGCCGCGCCGGTGGCCGCATCGAGACGCCTCGCACCTCCTGGGCCTGGACGGGTGGTCCGGTCAGCCCGAGATCGCCCGCGACAGCGAGCGGGTCGCGACCGGGTGGCTGCAGGGGAGTGATGTTCCCGCCGTAGAGAAGAGTGTCGCGGTCCCGAGCGCGAGCCGGCGAGACGGGTGCGCCTGCTGACGCGCGCCGTCGCCTCCGGCGAGGCCGACCGGGTCGGCCGGCTGCGCCGGCTCATGTCTCGTCGATGCGGAAGTCGCTGTGCCAGTCGGCGGCTGAGTGGACGATCGTCCAGTACTTCTCCGCGATCCGGTCCGGGCTGAAGGGAGTGCCTTCGGCCACTGCTCCGGCGACGGTGACGCTGGCGACACGTACGCCGTCGTCGGCGAGGTCGGCACACAGGATGGTGGCGGCGGACCGGAGTGCCGCCTTGCCGAGGGACAGGGTGGCCAGGGTTCGGGCGGGGTCGCCGCTGGTGAACAGGATGGTCCCGGTGCCCGCGGCTCGCATCGGCGCGGCCGCGACCTGGGCGGCGACGACGGCGCTGATGACGTCGACGTCGTAGGCGTGTCGCAGGTGCGCGACGTCGCTGTCCAGGAGCGAGTCCGGGGTGATCAGCGCGGCGTTGTAGACGAGGACTCCGGGCGCGCCGCTGCGCGCGTACAGGGACCTCAGGGTGGTGCGCAGGCCGTCGGGATCGCCGGCGTCGGCGGCAACGGTGGCGACCTGCGCGGCCACGCCGGCCAGGCCGGCCAGGCCGCTGGCCAGTTCGGCGAGCCGGTCGGGGCTGCGAGCCAGCAGGGTGACGCGATAGCCGCCACGTCCGAACCGGCGCGCGACGGCGATCCCGACGCCGGGCCCGGCTCCGATGATCAGCAGGTGGAGTGGATCGACGGCCTGGAGACCGATCGAGCTTGTCATTCGTTGCGACCGTCCTGTTCATGACGCCGCGACGGCGTGTGTTCTGGATCAGTTGCGGTCCGGCACAGCCTGCTCGCCTCAGGGGACGACGGTGACCGGCCAGCGGCCGGCGCGGACCAGCCGGACGGCCAGGGAGCCGACCAGCCGGTGTCCGGCGTGGGTGGACGTCCCCACGACCACCCCGTCGGCGCGCAGCTCGGTCGCGATCCGGGACAGCTCCGCGAACGGCTCACCGTGCGCGGTGACGAACTGGGCGGTGACCCCGACGTAGCGGGCGCCCTCCTGGATCTGTCGCCGCAGGTCGTCGACGAGCTGCTGGCGGGTCTCCGCCACCGTCGCGGCCGCGCCGGGCACCAGGTCGGCCATGCCGGACCCGGTGGCGACATAGACCACGACCAGCCGGGCGTGCTGTCGCCGGCTCAGGCCCGCGGCGTACGCCGCCGCGCGCAGCGAGGTCGGTGAGCCGTCGACCCCGACCACGATGACGAGCGGCCCGTCGGTGCCGAGCTCGAACCCGCTGACGCCAGCCACGGCGAGGACTCTGCCTGACCGGGCCCGACCCGTCCACTGTGGACCCTGCGGCACGGAGAGCAGGGCGACATGACGGGTGGACGGCGGTCGTCGGGCCGGCACCAGCCCGGCCGGCGAGTGGCAGCGCTCGGTCGGGGCCGACGGTCGTGCCCAGCCGCCCCGCTCCGGATCCCGCTCCGCTCAGCCGCCGCCGTACAGGTGCGCGACGGCACAGCGGGCCCCCCGCATTCGCTCGGCCGTGATGTCCGGATGCTCCCCGAACTCGTGGGCGAACGCCGCCCCGCAATTGCGGACGCCGCCGAGTGCGCGAACCGTCATCCGGATCGCGGCGTCCGCGGCCGCGCGATCCAGCGCGGCCATCGACAGACCCGACAGCGTCAGGGCCTCCGCCCGCACCAGGAACAGCTGTTCCGGAGACATCGTGACCACCTCTCCGCCCCCCGCAGACGCCTCGAGCGGAGCAGTGCCGGCAGCGAGGTGAGACCCTGCCGGCATGATGCCCGTCCGTGGGTACGTACGTCCGACGACGCCAGTCTGCGCCGGCGTCTTTTCTCCCGCCTATCCCTGATCGGGTCGGGCCGCCCCCCAAAGGTGGGGTATCGGGACGTGGGCTCGCTTGCTGAGCAGCCCGGCGTAGCCCAGCACGATCGCGGCTGCCGCGATGGCCAGCAGCAGCGGGCTGAGCCGTTGCGGGTAGAGGACGTTCTCGATGTAGTGGTCGACGAACCCGCCCGCATACCCGCGCTGGCCGCCCAGCCGCCGGAGGTACTTCTCCAGCTGGGTCAGCGGGCACTCGAACCCGACCGTGATGATGGCCACCGCCCAGAGCAGCGCCGGAAGGTGGAACCAGACGACGACGGGCTTGCGCCACGCCAGCAGCCCGCCGGTCGCGACGAACACGATGAACCCGAAATGGGCGATCACCACAAGATCGGCCAGCATTCGGTAGACCACCGCGGCCTCCATGGATCTGACGTCCCGCTCCACTGTGCCATGCACCCGGATCACGAACCGGGACGTACCGGCCCAGGACATTTGCCAGGAATGCCCCCGACATCGTCGCCAACCGGCGCCGAGCAGCACCGCGGCGGCAGTCATGATCCACGGCCGGTGTGCCCGCGGGCACCGACCGGCGACTGACTCGGTCGGGACAAGGAGGACCGAAGGTCCCTTTCGCGCCCGGTGTCAGCCAGGGGAGGGTCGACCTGCCGGCCGATGCAGGGGAGATTGCCATGACTGTTCCAGAGCGGCTCGCTGCGGCGGCCACGCCCGGCGTCGACGTGGAGACGCTCACGCTGGCGATCGAGTCGCTGCACGACTTCGTCGCCAAGCAGCTGCCGGAGAGCCGGCAGCTGGAACTGGATCGCGACGACGTCTGCCCGGAGGATCTCGTCCGGGCCATGTGCGGCGACGAGCTGGGCCTGCAGCTGCTGTTCGTTCCGGAGGAGTACGGCGGGATGGGCGGCGGCGCGGTCGACGTCTACCGCCTCTGCGAGCAGATGGCGCGGGTCGACATCGGGCTCGCCACCAGCGTCCTGGCGACGTTCCTGGGCAGCGACCCGATCACCGTCGGGGCGACCGCCGAGCAGAAGGCGACGTGGCTCGGCCGGATCGCCGAGGACGGCATCCTGTTCGCGTACGGGGCGACCGAACCCGAGGCCGGCAGCGACCTCGCCGCGCTGCGCACCACCGCGACGCCGGTGGTCGACGACGGCGCGGTCGTCGGCTACCACCTCACCGGCCGCAAGCAGTGGATCAGCAACGGCGGCATTGCGGACGCGTACACGATCCTGGCCGCGGCCCCGGGCGGGCCGAGCTGGTTCGTGATGGAGAAGGGCGCGGCCGGCTTCACCCCGAACCGGCCCGAGGACAAGCACGGCATCCGCCTGTCGAACACCGCTGCGCTCTTCCTCGACGACGTGTTCGTCCCGGTCGAGAACCTGGTCGGCGGCGTCGAGGGCCAGGGCCTGGTGCAGGCGCAGCAGGTGTTCGGCTACACCCGGCTGATGGTCGCCGCGTTCGGGCTGGGCGGCGGCTGGAGCGCGCTGGACCGGGCCATCGCCTACTCGACGATGCGGGTGCAGGCCGGCGGCCCGCTGTCACAGAAGCAGGGCTACACCCACAAGCTGATCATCCCGCACCTGGTCCGGCTGGAGGCCGCGCGGGCCCTGATCGAGGAGACCGGCGCCCGCATCGACGCCGGCGAAGGCGAGGGCGGTGCGCTGAACACCGAGGGCGCGATCGCGAAGTACCTCGCCACCGAGGCCGGCAACGCGGCGGCCGAGGCCGCGATCCAGGCGCACGGCGGCTACGGCTACACCCGCGACTACCTGGTCGAGAAGATCAAGCGGGACGTCCGGATCACCACGATCTACGAAGGCACGTCCGAGATCATGGAGATGACGATCGCCCGCGACCGGTGGCAGCAGCACCTGAAGACCCGGGGGGCGTACTACGGCGACCGGGCGGCCCGGCTGCGGGCGCTGGACGCGTCCCATCCGCAGGTCGGTGCCGGCGTGGCCGCCCTCGGCTTCGAGGCGCTGGGCGGGATCCTCGAGGCCTGCCGGCTCGGCCGGCTGACCCGCAACCAGCACGTCCTGCTCCGCCTCGGCGAGCTGATCGCGTACGCCGAGGGCGCCGCGAGCCTCGCCGACCGGGCCGCGGCCGCCGCCGCCGGCACCCTGCATCCCAAGGCCGACACCCGCTTCGCCCCGGCCGACCTGGCCGCGATCAGCCGGGTGTACGCCCGGGAGGCGGCCTGGAGGGTCGCCGAGGACGGGCTGCGCTGGGTGCAGGGCGCCGGCACCGGCGCCGACGTCGGCGCGCTCGCCTCGTCCCTGCACGTGGACGAGATCCGCGCGGCGCAGGCGGGCCTGCTGGCCGACATGGACCAGGTCGCCCGCGCCGTCTACCTGCCCTTCGCCTGACCTGACGCCAGCCTGACGCTTACCGGCTTCGAAGGAATGACAGTCATGACACAGTTCACCCCGGAACCCATCGCTGTGGTGGGCATCGGCGCGATCATGCCCGACGCCCCGGATGCGCCCACCTTCTGGACGAACATCACCGGTGGCCGGTACAGCATCACCGATGTCCCGCCGGAGCGGTGGGATCCGGCCCTCTACTACGACCCGGATCCGGCGGCCACGGACAAGACGTACTCCCGGATCGGGGGCTGGGTGCGCGAGTTCCCGTGGGACCCGATCGCCTGGAAGCTGCCGGTGCCGCCGAAGGTGGCCGCGCAGATGGACCCCGGTCAGCAGTGGGCGGTCGCCGCGGCCCGCGAGGCCCTGCTCGACGCGGGCTGGCCGGGCTGGAACGTCGACTCCGAGCGGGTGGCGGTCGTGCTCGGCAACGCGCTCGGCGGCGAGAAGCACTACGCCAGCAACACGCGGATCGAGTACCCGCAGTTCGCTCGGCGGCTTCGGGAGACGGCCACCTTCTCGGCGCTCCCGGACGCAGCCCGGAGCAGCGATCCTGGCCGAGACGCAGCGGGCCTTCCGGGCCAGCTACTTCGACATCACCGAGGACACCATGCCCGGCGAGCTGGCGAACATCATCGCCGGCCGGGTCGCCGCGCTGTTCAACTTCCGCGGGCCCAACTTCACCACCGACGCCGCCTGCGCGTCGGCGCTGGCCGCGATGTCCGCGGCCAGCGCCGGCCTGCAGGCGCACCAGTCCGACGCCGTGATCACCGGTGGCGTCGACCGCAACATGGGCGTCGCCGCGTTCGTGAAGTTCTGCAAGATCGGCGCGCTGTCGGCGACCGGGACGCGGCCGTTCGACGCCGGCGCCGACGGGTTCGTCATGGGCGAGGGATCGGCGGTCTTCGTCCTGCAGGCGGCTGTCCGACGCGGAGCGGGACGGCAACCGGATCTACGCGGTTCTGCTCGGCCTCGGCGGCTCCAGCGACGGCAGGGGCAAGGGCATCACCGCCCCGAACCCGGTCGGCCAGCGGCTGGCGATCGAGCGGGCGTGGCAGGTGGCGGGAGTGGACCCGGCCACGGTCGGGTACGTCGAGGCGCACGGGACCTCGACCCGGGTCGGCGACGCCTCCGAGCTGATCAGCCTCTCCGAGGTCTTCGGCAAGGCCGGAGCGGCGCCGGGCGCGATCGCGCTCGGCTCGGTCAAGTCCAACATCGGCCACCTCAAGGCCGCCGCCGGCGCCGCCGGGATCTTCAAGACCGTGCTGAGCCTGCACCACAAGGTCCTCCCGCCGAGCCTGCACTTCGTCGACCCGAACCCCAACGTGGACTGGGAGGCCGTCCCGTTCCGGGTGAACACCGAGCTGCGCGAGTGGGAGCAGCCGGCGGACGGGGTGCGCCGGGCCGGCGTCAGCGCGTTCGGCTTCGGTGGGACGAACTTCCACGCGGCGCTGGAGGAGTACGTGCCCGGGCTGCACGGCAAGGGCAGCGGAAAGCTCGCCGTCGCGGGCGTCGACCTGCCCGACCGCCGGTGGACCGCCGTCCCGGCGACCGCGGCGCCGACGGCGACCGACGTCGCGACCCCGCATTCGGCCGCGGGGACCGGTGCCAAGGCGCCGCTGCGGGGAGCGCTCGTCGTCGGCGGGGCGAATGACGCCGAGGTCGTCGACGCGCTGCGGCGCGCCCAGGCCGACGCCACCGCCGGCCGCGTGTCCGCCCCGGCCGCACCCGACCCGGCCCTGGCCGCCGCCGCGGTCCGGGTGGCGATCGACTACGCCGACCCCGCGGACCTGGCCGCGAAGGCCGGCAAGGCCGTCACCGCGTTCACCTCCGGCAACCCGGCGATGTGGCGGATGCTGCGGTCCCAGGGCGTCTTCGTGGGCCGGGGGCCGGCGCCGAAGGTGGCCTTCCTCTACACCGGGCAGGGATCGCAGTACGTCAACATGCTGGCCACGCTGCGGCAGGTCGAGCCGATCGTGGCCGACACGTTCGCCCAGGCCGACCGGGTGATGACGCCGCTGCTCGGCAAGCCGCTCACCGAGTTCATCTTCAACGGGCACGACCCGGAGTCGCGGGCCCGGATGGAGCAGCAGCTGCTGCAGACGGAGATCACCCAGCCGGCCGTGCTCGCGACCGACCTCGGGCTGACCAGGTTGCTGGCCGCGTACGGGGTGCGGCCCGACTTCGTCATGGGCCACAGCCTCGGCGAGTACGGGGCGCTGGTCGCGGCCGGCTCGCTCAGCCTCGAGGCGGCGCTGGAGGCGGTCAGTGCCCGCGGCCACGAGATGGCCAGCCTCCAGCTCGAGGACAACGGCGCGATGGCCGCCGTGTTCGCGCCGCTGCCCGAGGTCGAGCGGATCGTCGCCGCCGCCGAGGGCTACGTCGTGGTCGCCAACGTGAACAGCACGGGGCAGGCCGTCATCGGCGGCGCCACCGCCGCCGTGGAGAAGGCCGTCCAGGCCTTCGTCGCCGCCGGCTACAACGCGGCCCGCATCCCGGTCAGCCACGCGTTCCACACCTCGATCGTCGCGCCGGCGAGCGAGCCGCTGAAGGACGCTCTGCGCCGGCTGGAGGTGCGGGCGCCGCAGCTCCCGATCGTCGCGAACGTGACCGGGGCGTTCTACCCGCCGGACGCGGACGTCGAGACGATGCTGGACATCCTCGGCGCCCAGGTCGCCTCGCCGGTGCAGTTCGTCACGGGCCTGCGGACGCTGTACGACGCCGGCGCCCGCGTCTTCGTCGAGGTCGGGCCGAAGAAGGCGCTGCACGGCTTCACCGAGGACGTGCTCGGCTCGCACGACGACGTGTGCGCGCTGTTCACCAACCACCCGAAGTTCGGCGACGTGCCGTCGTTCAACCAGGCGCTGTGCGGGCTGTACGCGGCCGGTCTCGGCTTCCCGGCGGCCCGGCCGGAGGTCGCGGCGATGCCCGCGGCCACTCCCGCGCGAGCGCCGGCCGCCGTGCCCGTCGCCGCACCGCCGCCGGCCCACCTGCCGGCCGTCACCGCACCGGCACCGGCGGCCGCGGCCGCACCGGCACACGATCTAGTGGGGAACACCATGACCGGCAACGGCCAAGCAGACACGATCACCGAACTCGGCCGGCTGTTCGCCGGCGTGCTCGAGCAAGGCATGCGGATCTACCAGGGGCGCCCGGCCGCCTGGCCGGCCCCGGCCGGCGACGGGAGGCTGCCCGCCGAGCCGGTCGTCATCACCGGCGCCGCGCTCGGGCTGCCCGGCGCGGAGCGCGTCTTCGACGACGCCAACATCGGCCGGATCCTGTCCGGCGAGCAGTTCATCGACGCCGTCCCGCGGCGGGTACGGCAGGCGATGCTGGACAAGCACATCACCCGGCTGGTGAAGCGGGAGACCGGCGACCCGACGTTCGAGACCATCGACAGCGAGCGGGACGTCATCAAGCTGGCCGGCCGGGGCGCGCCGCTGGACATGGTGGCGGAGTTCGGCGTCGAGCCGGAGCGGGACCGGGCGTTCGACGTGAGCACCCGGCTGGCCGTCGGCGCGGGCTTCGACGCGCTCCGGGACGCCGGAATCCCGCTGGTGACCCACTACCGCACGACGACGCTCGGCACCAGGCTGGCCGACCGCTGGTTGCTGCCCGAGTCCATGCGCGACGACACCGGAGTGATCTTCGCCTCCGCGTTCCCCGGGCTGAACGCCTACACCGACGAGCTGACCCGCTACCACGCCGACCGCGCGCGGCGCGACGAGCTCGCCGGGCTGGAGGCGGTGCGATCGCGGATGAGCACCGACGACCCGGCCGTGGCCGAGGCCGACCGCCGGATCGGCGAGCTGCGCCGGCTGCTGGACACCGAGCCGTACGTCTTCGACCGCCGCTTCCTGTTCAAGTGCCTGTCCATGGGGCACTCGCAGTTCGCCGAGATCGTCGGGGCGCGAGGCCCGAACACCCAGGTGAACTCCGCGTGCGCGAGCACGACGCTTGCGCTCTCGCTGGCCGAGGACTGGATCCGCACCGGCCGCTGCCGCCGGGTGGTGGTGGTCTCCGCCGACGACGCCACCAGCGACCTGATGCTGCCGTGGATCGGCGCCGGCTTCCTGGCCAGCGGCGCCGCCGCGACCGACGCCGTGGTCGAGGACGCGGCCACGCCGTTCGACCGGCGCCGGCACGGCATGATCGTCGGGATGGGGGCGGCGGCCATGGTCGTCGAGTCCGCCGAGGCGGCCCGCGAGCGCGGCCTGCAGCCGATCTGCGAGGTGCTGGGCACGGTCGCCGCGAACAGCGCGTACCACGGCACCCGACTGGACGTCGATCACATCGGCCAGGTCATGGAGAGGCTGCTGCGGCAGGCCGAGGCACGCGGTCTGGACCGGCGGGCCATCGCTCCGGCCACGGTCTTCGTCTCCCACGAGACCTACACCCCGGCCCGCGGAGGCAGCGCGGCCGCCGAGATCGAAGCGCTGCGTCGGACGTTCGGCGATCGGGCGGACTCCGTCGTGATCACCAACACGAAGGGCTTCACCGGCCACGCCATGGGCGCGGGCGTCGAGGACGTCGTCGCCGTGAAGGCCCTGGAGACCGGCGTGGTGCCGGCGGTGCCCAACTACAAGGAGCCCGATCCGGAGCTTGGCCGGCTGAACCTGTCCCTCGGTGGCGCGTACCCGGTGGAGTACGCGCTGCGGCTGGCCGCCGGCTTCGGCTCGCAGATCGCGATGGCACTGCTGCACTGGTTCCCGACCGCCGACCGCCGGCGGCGGGGGCCGGGCGAACTCGGATACACGTACCGGATCGCCGATCGGGCGGCCTGGCAGTCCTGGCTGGACGCCGCGGCCGGCCGGTCCGGTGCCCGGCTCGAGGTCGTGCAGCGCCGGTTGCGGATCGTCGACGACGGCGTGCCGGTGCCGATCCCGCAGCGACCGGCGGCCGCCGTCGACACGGCCGCCGCGCCCGCCGTCGTCACGCCAGCCCAGGGTCCCGTGGTCCCGACCCCGGGCGCCCCGGCCGGAACCGGTCGTCCCCGCGGCGGTCGCCACTGCTGCGGCGGTGTCCGA
This sequence comes from uncultured Actinomycetota bacterium, assembly GCA_963803135.1. Classification (GTDB taxonomy): domain Bacteria; phylum Actinomycetota; class Actinomycetes; order Mycobacteriales; family CADCTP01; genus CADCTP01. Next base: position 192,219 of record CAWDLH010000008.1, read on the forward strand.
GCCGGCGGTGACGCAGGCCGTGCCGGTCGCCGTGCCGGTTGCTGTGCCGGCTGCTGTGCCGGTGCGGCGTGCGTGCCGGCTGCTGTGCCGGCTGCTGTGCCGGCTGCTGTGCCGGTTGCTGTGCCGGCTGCTGTGCCGGCTGTCGAGCCGGTTGTCGTGGTGGCTGATTCTGTGGTGGATCCGGTGGCTGAGGCCGTGGTGTCGGTGGTCGCGCAGACGACCGGGTACCCGCCGGAGTTGTTGGATCTGGATCTGGATCTGGAGGCGGATCTCGGGGTCGACACGGTGAAGCAGGCGGAGATCTTCGCTGCCGTGCGGACTCAGTTCGGGGTGGAGCGGGACGACACGCTGCAGTTGCGGGAGTTCCCGACGCTGGCTCACGTGATCGGTTGGATCCGGGAGAAGACCGACCAGGCCGCACCCGCAGCGGTGCCGGCTGCTGTGCCGGCTGCTGTGCCGGTTGCTGTGCCGGCTGCTGTGCCGGTTGTCGAGCCGGTTGTCGTGGTGGCTGATTCTGTGGTGGATCCGGTGGCTGAGGCCGTGGTGTCGGTGGTCGCGCAGACGACCGGGTACCCGCCGGAGTTGTTGGATCTGGATCTGGATCTGGAGGCGGATCTCGGGGTCGACACGGTGAAGCAGGCGGAGATCTTCGCTGCCGTGCGGACTCAGTTCGGGGTGGAGCGGGACGACACGCTGCAGTTGCGGGAGTTCCCGACGCTGGCTCACGTGATCGGTTGGATCCGGGAGAAGACCGACCAGGCCGCACCCGCAGCGGTGCCGGCTGCTGTGCCGGCTGCTGTGCCGGCTGCTGTGCCGGCTGCTGTGCCGGCTGCTGTGCCGGCTGCTGTGCCGGTTGTCGTGGTGGCTGATTCTGTGGTGGATCCGGTGGCTGAGGCCGTGGTGTCGGTGGTCGCGCAGACGACCGGGTACCCGCCGGAGTTGTTGGATCTGGATCTGGATCTGGAGGCGGATCTCGGGGTCGACACGGTGAAGCAGGCGGAGATCTTCGCTGCCGTGCGGACTCAGTTCGGGGTGGAGCGGGACGACACGCTGCAGTTGCGGGAGTTCCCGACGCTGGCTCACGTGATCGGTTGGATCCGGGAGAAGACCGACCAGGCCGCACCCGCAGCGGTGGCGCAGGCCGGGCCGGCGGTTCCGGAGCCGGCCACCCCGCACACCGCCCCGGCGGTCACCGGTGACCTGGCCGCGACCGACCGGGTGCCTCGCCGGGTGCCGGTGCCGGTGCTCCGGCCCGACCTGAGCCGGTGCACGCCGACCACGGTCACCCTCGGCCCGGACAGCAGGGTCGTGGTGATGCAGGACGAAGGCGGGGTCGGAACCGCGCTGGTCAAGCGGCTGTCCGCGCTCGGCGTGCAGGCACTCGCGGTCGAACCGGGCATCGGCACCGACGAGCTCACCGGCCGGCTGGACGGCTGGCTCGCCGACGGCCCCGTGCAGGGCGTCTACTGGCTGGCCGCCCTCGACGACGAGGGCCCGCTGTCCGCCATGGACCTCGCCGGCTGGCGGGAGGCGTTGCGCCGCCGGGTGAAGAACCTCTACGCGGTCATGCACCGGCTCCCCGACGGCAGCCCGTTCCTCGTCTCGGGGACCAGGCTCGGTGGCTACCACGGGTACGACGAGCGGGGCGCGCTCGCCCCGCTTGGCGGCGCCGTGGTCGGGTTCGCCAAGGCGTACTCGCGGGAGCGGCCGGACGCGCTGGTGAAGGCCGTCGACTTCGCGCCGAGCCGGCGCACCGCCGCGCTGGCCGACCAGCTGCTCGCCGAGACCCAGCGCGACCCCGGGTGCGTCGAGGTCGGTTACGGCGACGACCTGCGATGGACCGTCGGGCTCGCCGAGCGGCCGTTCGGCGACGGCACCGGCGGGCAGGAGCTGACCAAGGAGACCGTCTTCCTGGTCACCGGCGCGGCCGGCAGCATCGTGTCGGCGATCACAGCCGACCTGGCCGCCGCCTCCGGCGGCACGTTCCACCTGCTCGACCTGACCCCGACGCCGGACCCGGCCGATCCCGACCTGCAGCGGTTCGGCGCCGACCCGGACGGGCTGGCCGCCGACGTCGCGGCCCGGCTGAAGGACCGCGGACAGCGGCCGACGCCGGTGCTGGTGCAGCGGGAGATGGCCCGGTACGAGCGGCTGCAGGCAGCGCTCACCGCCATCCAGGCGGTGCGGGACGCCGGCGGAACGGTGCACTACCACTCCGTCGACCTCACCGACGGCGATGCCGTCGGCCGGGTCATGGCGCAGGTGCGATCCGTCAGCGGCCGCGTCGACGTGCTGCTGCACGCGGCCGGGGTGGAGATCAGCCGCACCCTGCCGGACAAGCAGCAGCGGGAGTACGACCTGGTCTTCGACGTCAAGAGCGACGGCTGGTTCTCGGTGCTCTCCGGCGCCGGCGACATGCCGATCGGCGCGACGGTGGCCTTCAGCTCGATCGCCGGCCGCTTCGGCAACGCCGGGCAGACCGACTACAGCGCGGCGAACGACCTGCTGTGCAAGACCACCAGCAACTTCCGGCGGACCCGGCCCGGCACCCGCGGGATCGTCCTGGACTGGACCGCCTGGGGCGGGATCGGCATGGCGACCCGGGGCTCGATCCCGAAGATCATGGAGATGGCGGGGATCGAGATGCTGCCGCCCGAGGCCGGGGTGGCCTGGATCCGGCGGGAGCTGACCAGCTCCGCCGAGTCCGGCGAGGTCGTGGTCGCCGGCCGGCTCGGCGTCCTGGCCGAGGAAGGCGACCCGACCGGTGGGCTGGACCTGGCTGCCGTCGCCGAGACGGCCGGGGCCGGCCCGATGGTGGGCGCCGTGCAGGGCGCGGCGGTCCACACCGGCCTGGTGGTCCGCACCGAGCTGGACCCGGCGCGGCAGCCGTTCCTCGACGACCACCGCATCGACGGCACCGCGGTGCTGCCCGGGGTGATGGGCATCGAGGCGTTCGCCGAGGTGGCCACGCTGCTCGCGCCCGGCTACCGGGTGGCCGCGGTGGAGGACCTCGACTTCCTCGCCCCGGTGAAGTTCCACCGGGACGCGCCGCGGACGCTGACGATCGGCGCCGTCGTCCACCCGGACGGGGCGGACCTGCTCGCCGACTGCCGGCTGCAGGCCGAGCGGCTGCTCCCGGGCAGCGACGTCCCGCAGGTCACCACCCACTTCACCGGCCGGGTACGGCTGACCAGGGCGGCGCCCGAACCCGAGCAGGAGGACACGCCGCTGAAGGAGGCCGAGCACGCGGTGACGGCCGAGGACGTCTACCGGGTCTACTTCCACGGCCCGGCGTACCAGGTCCTGGACCGGGCCTGGCGGTACAACGGCGGCTGCATCGGGCGGCTGGCGGCCGACCTGCCGCCCGGCCACCGTCCGGAGACGGCCCCGACCCTCGCCGGCCCGCGGCTGGTCGAGCTCTGCTTCCAGACCGCGGGGCTGTGGCAGGCCGGTCGGGAGGGCCTGCTCGGCCTCCCACTCCACGTCGACGCCGTGCGCCTGCTCGCCGACCCGGGGACCGTCTCCGGCGGCCTGTACGCCGTCGTGCGGCCGCACGACGAGCGCTACGACTGCGCCGTCGTGAACGAGCTCGGGACGGTGCTGGTGCGCGTCGAGGGCTACCGAACCATCGCCCTGCCCGCTCGCCTCGCCGACGACGCCCGGGCCCCGGTGGCCGCCGCCATGGCGGACTGAGATCCACGATTACCGAGAAAGGTGCACCGTGAGCCAGATCCACCGGCTGGCCGTCGTGAACCGCGGCGAACCGGCCATGCGCGCCCTCAACGCCGTCGCGGAGCTCAACGACGAGTTCCCGGACCGCCGGATCCACACGATCGCCGTCTACACCGATCCGGACGCCACCGCCTGGTTCGTCCGGACCGCCGACGAGGCGGTCCGGCTGGGGCCGGCGACCGTCGCGGACCCGGCCAGCGGGCGCCGGATCTCGGCCTACCTGGACGAGGAGCGGGTGCTGGCGGTGCTGCGCGCGGCCAAGGCCGACGCGGTCTGGGTCGGCTGGGGATTCGTCGCCGAGCACGCGTCGTTCGCGCGGCGCTGCGAGGAGGCCGGCATCGTCTTCGTCGGGCCGGACAGCGCGACGATCCGGCTGCTGGGGGACAAGGTCGAGGCGAAGCGGCTGGCGGAGGGGGCCGACGTCCCGGTGGTGCCGTGGAGCGGCCGACCCGTCACCGACGCCGCCGACGCGGCCGCGCACGCGCAGCGGATCGGGTACCCGGTGATGCTCAAGGCCGCCGCCGGCGGCGGCGGGCGCGGCATCCGGCTCGTCCGCGAGCCGGGGGAGCTGGCCGCGGCACTGGAGTCGGCACGCTCGGAGGCGATGCTGGCCTTCGGCGACCCGGCGGTCTTCGTGGAGGCCTTCGTGTCCGCCGCGCGGCACGTCGAGGTGCAGGTCATCGCCGACCACCACGGCACGACCTGGGCGGCGGGGGTGCGGGACTGCAGCATCCAGCGGCGCAACCAGAAGGTCATCGAGGAGTCGGCGTCCACCGTGCTGGACGCCGGGTCAGAGCAGGCGATCAAGGCCGCGGCGGTGCGACTGGTGTCCGCGGCCTCCTACCGCAACGCCGGCACCGTCGAGTTCCTGGTCGACCCGACGACCGGCGGCTTCATGTTCATGGAGGTCAACACGCGGCTGCAGGTCGAGCACCCGGTGACCGAGGCGACCACCGGGATCGACCTCGTGAAACTCCAGCTGCACGTCGCCTGCGGGGGGCTGCTGGCCCCGGCCCCGCCGCCGGTGCGCGGGCACGCCGTGGAGGCCCGGCTGTGCGCGGAGGACCCGGAGGCGGGCTTCCGGCCCGCGCCGGGCCGGATCGTGCTGCTGCGGCCGCCGGCCGGCCCGGGCATCCGGGTGGACGGCGGGATCGCCGAGGGCGACGCGGTGGCCGCGGACTTCGACTCCATGATCGCCAAGGTGGTGGCGTGGGGGCGGGACCGCGACGAGGCCATCGCCCGGCTGCGCCGTGCGCTGGCGCAGAGCGTGGTCGTGGTGGAGGGCGGCACCACGAATCGCTCGTTCCTGCTGTCGCTGCTGGGCCGCGAGGAGGTCAGGGCCGGGCGCTTCGACAACCGCTGGCTGGACCGGCTCACCGCCGCCGGCGGCCACCTGCCCGACCCGGACCCGGTCGCGCTGCTGCAGGCCGCGGTCCAGGCGTACGACGCCGACCAGCGGGCCACGGAGGTCGAGTTCCACGCCGCGGCGGCCCGCGGCCGGCCGGAGATGCCCGAGCAGGCCGGTCACCGGGTCCGGCTGAACTACCGCGGCCGGGCGTACCGGCTCGGCGTCTACCGGACCGGGCCGGGCAGCTACCAGGTCGACGTCGACGGGCAGCTCGTCGACCTGCAGGTCGACCGGTGGAGCGACTACGAGTTCCGGCTGACCGTCGCCGGCCGCACGTACCGGACCGTCGTCGCGACGCAAGGAGCCACGTTCCTGGTCGACGTCGACGGCGTCAGCCACCGGGTCGGCCGCGACGACGGCGGGGTGGTGCGCGCCGCCGGGCCGGCCTTCGTGCTGCGCGTGCCGGTGGCCCCCGGGGACCGGGTGGCCGAGGGCGACCCGGTCGCCGTGCTGGAGAGCATGAAGATGGAGACCAGCGTGCTCGCCCCGTTCGCGGGGACGGTGGCCGACGTCGCGATCGCGCCCAACTCCCAGGTGGAGGCCGGGGCGCCGCTGCTGCGCATCCGCGAGGCGAAGCCGGAGGACGCCGCGCGGGACGCCACGCCGGCCACGCCGCCCACCCGCCCGTCGCTGGACTTCTCCGCGTTCGCCGCCGCGGCCACCGCGTCCGGCGGCTGCGAGCCGGTGTACGCGGTCCTGCGCGGCTACCTGCTCGGCTACGACCTGCCGCCGGCCGCGGCCCGGCAGGTGATGGCCGACCAGCGCGGGCTCACCGACGGCCCGACCGCGGTCGAGCCGCAGCGGCGCCGCTGCGAGGACGAGCTGCTGGACCTGTTCGCGGACGTGGCCGGGCTGTACCGGCCGCAGCCGGAGCCGGACCGGCTCGAACTGGAGGGCGGCAGCTCCCAGGAATACCTGCTGTCCTACCTGCAGTGGCTGGACCCGGACCAGGCCGGGCTGCCGGAGTCCTTCCGGCGCCGGCTGGCGACCGCGCTCGCCCGGTACGGCATCTCCGGGCTGCAGCGCTCGGCCGAGCTCGAGTCGGCCGTCGTGTGGATGTTCCGTTCCTTCCGCCGCGCCGCCGAGCTCGCCCCGGCCGTGGCGGCGATCCTGCAGCGCCGGCTGCGGGAGCCGGCCCCGGCGGCCGGCACCGCCGACGGTGAGCTGCGGGCCCGGCTCGACCGGCTCGGACGGGCCACCCAAAGCCGCTACCCGCTGGTCGCCGACCTGGCGGCCGACCTGACGTTCCGCCAGCTCGACGAGCCGGAGCTGCACCGGCGGGTGGCCGAGGTCTATTCGCGGATGGAGCGCCTGCTCGCCACGCTGGCCGCCGACCCGACCGGGCCGGACCGGGAGGATCTGGTCGCGCAGCTGGTCCGCTGCCCGCAGCCGCTGCGGCCGGCGCTGCTGCGCTGGTGGCAGGCGGCCGCCGAGGAGCCGCCGGGCCGTCCGGGCCTGCGCGAGGTGCTGCTGGAGACGCACGTGCGGCGGTTCTACCGCTACTGCGAGCTGGGGCCGATCCAGTTCCACCGGCGGTCGCGGCACCTGCTCGGCGCCGCGGAGCTGCGGCTCGGCGACGAGCATCAGCACCTGGTCGTCGGCTACGCGCCGCTGCCGGACCTGGCGGCGCTCGCCGCGGACGTCGCCGCCGCGCTGGCCGACATCGACCCGGTCCTGCCGGTCGCCGTCGACGTGGTGACCTGGCGGGACGGCGATGTCCCCGGCAACGACGCGATGGCCGCCGAGCTGGCCGAGCGGGTCGCCGGCTGCGACTTCGGCCGCACGCTGCACCGCCTCGACATCACGGTCACCAGCCTGGACGGCTCGTCGGCCGAGCACGCCCGCACGCAGCACGTCACGTTCCGGCCGGCCCCCGGCGGCGGCCTGGTCGAGGACCCGCTCTACCGCAACCTGCACCCGATGCTCGCCGAGCGGATCGAGCTGTGGCGGCTGGCCAACTTCACGCTGGAGCGGCTGCTGTCGCCGGAGGACATCTTCCTGTTCCGCGCGGTCGCGCACAGCAACCCCAAGGACGTCCGGCTCTTCGCCATGGCCGAGGTGCGCGACCTCACCCCGGCCCTCGACGGCGGCGAGATCGTCGGGTATCCGGCCCTGGAGCGCGTCGGCCTGCAGGCGCTGGCCGCGATGCGGGACGCGCTGGCGGGGCTGCCCGACCGGGACCGTCCACAGGCGAACCGGATCGTGCTGAACGTGCGGCCGCGGTGGGAGGTGCCGCGCCGGCTGTGGCCCGCGCTGGCCCGCCGCTGGGCTCCGCTCGCCGCCGGAGTCGGCCTGCAGAAGGTGGTGCTCCGGGTGCGGATGGCCGACGGCGACGCGGACGGCTCCGCCGACGCGCCGCTGCGGGACGCCGTCCTGCACGTCGAGGGCCTGGGCGAGGAGGGTGTGGCGATCCGGGTCTCGCCGCCCGGCGAACCGCTGATCCGGCCGCTGACCGACTACCGGCAGCGGGTGCTGCGGGCCCGGCGCATCGGCGTGCCGTACCCGTACGAGCTGATCAAGATGTTGGCCCCGCCGCCGGGGTCGGCCGCCGACCTGCCCCCGGGCCGGTTCGTCGAGTACGACCTGGCCGAGGCCGGCGACCTGGTGCCGGTCCACCGGCCGTACGGGCAGAACAACGCCAACCTCGTGGTGGGGCTGGTCACCAACGAGACCGAGAAGGTGCCCGAGGGGATGACCCGGGTCGCGATCGCCGGCGACCCGACCCGCGGCCTGGGCGCACTCGCCGAGCCGGAATGCCGGCGCATCATCGCCGCGCTCGACCTCGCCGCGGCCGAGCGCCTGCCCGTCGAGTGGTTCGCGCTGTCCTCCGGCGCCAGGATCGCGATGGACTCCGGGACCGAGAACATGGACTGGATCGGCGCGGTGCTGCGCCGGATCATCGAGTTCACCCAGGCCGGCGGCGAGATCAACGTGGTGGTCACCGGGATCAACGTCGGCGCCCAGCCGTACTGGAACGCCGAGGCGACCATGCTGATGCACACCCGCGGCATCCTGGTCATGACGCCGCACAGCGCGATGGTGCTCACCGGGAAGCAGGCGCTGGACTTCTCCGGCGGCGTGTCGGCCGAGGACAACGTCGGCATCGGCGGCTTCGAGCGGGTGATGGGCCCGAACGGGCAGGGCCAGTACTGGGCCCCCACGCTGGCCGGCGCGTGCCAGATCCTGCTCCGGCACTACGAGCACACCTACGTGGTGCCGGGCGAGCAGTTCCCGCGCCGGGCGCGGACGGTCGACCCGATCGACCGGGACGTCCGGACGTCGCCGCACGCGACGGTGGGCGGCGGTGCCCCCGGCACGGTCGGCGACGTCTTCTCCGCCGTCCACAACCCGGAGCGGAAGAAGCCGTTCGACATCCGGTCGGTGCTGCGGGCGGTGGTCGACGCGGACTCCAGCCCGCTGGAGCGGTGGGCGCGCTGGCGGGCCGCGGAGACGGCCGTCGTGTGGGACGCGCACATCGGCGGGATCCCGGTCTGCCTGCTGGGGCTGGAGTCCAGGACGCTGGCCCGGCGCGGCTTCCTGCCCGCGGACGGCCCGCCGGCCTGGACCTCGGGGACGCTGTTCCCGCAGTCGTCCCGCAAGGTGGCGCGGGCGCTGAACGCGGCGAGCGGGAACCGGCCGGTCGTCATGCTGGCCAACCTGTCGGGGTTCGACGGGTCGCCGGAGTCGATGCGCCGGTGGCAGCTGGAGTACGGCGCCGAGATCGGCCGGGCGGTGACGAACTTCCGCGGCCCGATCGTGTTCGTGGTCATCTCCCGGTACCACGGCGGCGCGTTCGTGGTCTTCTCCAAGCGGCTGAACGAGCAGGTGGAGATCGCCGCGGTGGAGGGCTCGTTCGCCTCGGTCATCGGCGGCGCGCCGGCGGCGGCGGTGGTCTTCGTCCGCGAGGTCAGGGCGCGCACCGAGCGCGACCCCCGGCTGGTCGCGCTGCGGGACGAGATGGCGGCGGCCGACGGACGGCGACGCTCGCCGCCCTGCGGGCCGCGTACGAGCAGGCCCACGAGGCGGTGCGGGCGGAGAAGCTCGGCGAGGTGGCGGCCGAGTTCGACGGCATCCACACCATCCAGCGGGCGCTGCGCGTCGGCTCGGTGGACCGGATCATCTCCGCCGCCGAGCTGCGGCCGTACATCGTGGACGCGCTGGAGCGCGGGATGGCCCGGACCGCACGACCGGGCCCGGATCAGAGCGGGCGGTGGACCCAGCCGTGGACCGGCTCGGCTGCGGTGAGCGCGGCCGGCTCCTCCACGGAGAACGGCGGTGGCGCGGGCGCGTCGTAGGCGACGGTCAGCAGGAAGGAGCCGTGCCGGCACCACCAGCCGGGGAACTCGCGGCCCTCGTCCGCGCGCACGACCAGTCCGGCCCAGCCGCCCGGCTGGAGCGCCGGCCCGGTCAGCCGCACCTCCACCGACCGGGTGTCCCGGCGCAGCCCGGTCCGCAGCACCTTCAGCGCGCTCTCCTTCGCCGACCAGATCAGGTTGGCCACCAGGTCACGGTCGGCCGGCGAGCCGGCCGCCCGCACCGTCGCGCGCTCCGGATCGGTGAGGAAGTCGCGGACGAACGCGGGGCTGCGCGGCTCCACCAGCTCCAGGTCGCAGCCGACCCGCCGGGGCCGGCGGGAGACCACGCAGACGGCCCAGCCGGCCCGGTCGGTGAGCGACAACCCGATCCCGGCCGGCCGCCCGTCGACCCACGCCTCCGGTTCTCCGCCGGCCGCGTTGCGCACCTCGATCCGGGCCAGCGACGCCAGGTCGGCCGGCACGTCCACCCGGGCGGCGATCGCGTGCTTGGCCACCCAGCGGCGCAGCAGGTATTCCGTGCGCCGCTTGCGGAAGCGCATGTCGCCGGCCCGCGCCGCCTCGTCGCCGGTCAGCCAGGACAGGTCGGCGGGCAGCGTCGGCTCGCCGCGCGCCAGCCACGCCGGTCCGTCCGCCATGGTGCCCAGTGAACCCCGCAACAGCGCCGCCCGTCGCGGCGGGGCCGGCCGGGAGCGGTTGCACCCGCGACGCGTGCTGGGGGGACTCCCGCTCGCTGGACGGGCCCGCGTGCCGAACCGGCCCGGTCCAGTCCGACCGGAGGCCGGTTCCCCGTTCGGGCGGATCCGGTCCGCGGCGCCGGTGCTCGCAGCCCGTCCGGCCGTCGGGAGGCCGCCGACCGGACCGGGGGGTTGACGGCTCGCTGCTAGCTCTGGGCGATGATCTGGATGAGGTTCCCGCGGGTGTCGGCGAACCCGGCCGCGGTCACTGTCCCGAGGTCGGGTCGGTGGTTGGGCGTACCGGCGAAGCTGCGGGTGGGATTTAGTTGCGCACGCTACATTTTGGCGGGGTGGGAGTGGACGGAGCGGAGGGGCGGCGTGGGTCGGTTCGATGACGGGATGGCGGAGACCCGGCCGCCGGACGCCGGCGGGGTCCAGACGGACGTGCTCGTGGTCGGGTCGGGGCCGGCCGGGGCGTCGGCGGCGCTGTTCCTCTCGACGCTCGGGGTCGACAACATCATGATCACCAAGTACCGCTGGACCGCGAACACGCCGCGCGCCCACATCACCAACCAGCGGACCATGGAGATCTTCCGCGACGTTGGCGTCGAGCCCCAGGTGCTGGCCGAGGCCACCCCGCACGAGCTGATGGGCGACACCGTCTTCTGCACGTCCATCGCCGGCGAGGAGATCGGCCGCATCCTCACCTGGGGCACCCACCCGGTCCGCGAGGGCGACTACCGGCTCGCCTCGCCCAGCCTCAACTGCGACATCCCGCAGACGTACCTGGAGCCGATCCTGGTCCGCAACGCGACCGTGCGCGGGACGCAGAGCCGGTTCTCCACCGAGTACGTCTCCCACGTCCAGGACGCCGACGGCGTCACCACCACCGTCCGGGACCGGCTCACCGGGACCACGTACGGGATCCGCAGCAGATACCTCGTCGGCGCCGACGGCGCCCGCTCCGCCGTGGCCGCCGACCTCGACCTGCCGATGCGGGGCGAGATGGACGTGGCCGGCTCGATGAACATCACGTTCCGGGCCGACCTGGGCGAGCTCGTCGGCCACCGCCCGTCGATCCTCTACTGGGTGATCCAGCCCGGGGCGGACGTCGGCGGGATCGGCGCCGGCCTGGTCCGGACCGTCCGGCCGTGGAACGAATGGCTGGTCGTCTGGGGCTACGACATCGGCCGGCCGCCGCCGCAGGTCGACGAGGCCGCGGCGGTCTCGATCGTGCGCAACCTCGTCGGGGTGCCCGACCTCGACGTGGAGATCACCGGCACCTCGCTGTGGGGCAACAACGAGCAGTACGCGACGAGCCTGCAGTCCGGCCGCGTCTTCTGCGCCGGGGACGCCGTGCACAAGCACCCGCCGAGCAACGGCCTCGGCTCCAACACCTCCATCCAGGACAGCTACAACCTGGCCTGGAAGCTGGCCGCGGTGCTGCGCGGCCAGGCCGGCCCCGAGCTGCTCGACACGTACACGGTCGAGCGCGCGCCGGTGGCCGAGCAGATCGTCACCCGGGCCAACCGGTCCAGCCGCGAGTTCGGCGGGTTCTTCACCGCGCTGGGCATCTCCCCGGACCAGACCGAGGAGCAGATGCGGGCGGCGATCGACGAGCGGAAGGCCAACACCCCGGCCGGCCGGCGCAAGCGGGCCGAGCTGAAGGAGGCCATGGAGCTGAAGAACTACGAGTTCAACGCGCACGGCGTCGAGCTGGGCCAGTTCTACCAGTCGAGCGCGATCGTCCCGGACGGTCCGCGCCCGGACCCGGCCCGCGACCCGGTGCTCTACTACCACCCGACGACGACGCCGGGCGCGCGGCTGCCGCACGCCTGGGTCGGCGACGCGCGGCGCAAGCTGTCCACCCACGACCTCGCCCCGTACGGGCGGTTCACGGTGCTGACCGGGATCGCCGGCGAGGCCTGGGTGCCGGCGGCCGAGGCGGTGGCCAAGCGGCTCGACGTGCCGCTGGCCGCGGTCGTGATCGGTCCGGGCCGGGAGGTCGACGACCTCTACTACGACTGGGCCGACCAGCGGGAGGTCGAGGAGGGCGGCGCGCTGCTGGTACGGCCGGACAAGCACGTCGGCTGGCGGTCCGGCAGCCTGCCGGCCGACCCGGAGGAGGCGCTGGCCGCGGCGCTCCGGGCGATCCTGCACCGGCCGGCCGGACATGCGTTTTAGCCACCGGACCCTCGGCCAGCGGGTCATGGTCGACGCCGGCGGCGCGGTCGACCGGGTCCGGGCCGAGCTCGACCGTCTCGGCGCCCGTGCGGTCATGGTGGTCGCGGGCGAGCGGCACGCGGCGCTGGCCGACGCGCTGGCCGACCGGACCGTGCTGCGCTGGACCGAGGTCGTCCAGCACGTGCCGGTCGCGCTGGCCGCCCGGGCCGCCGCGGCGGCCACCGGGGCCGGCGTCGACGTCGTCGTCGCGGTCGGCGGCGGGTCGGCGATCGGGCTGGCCAAGGCGATCGCGCTCGACCACCCGGTGCGGATCGTCGCGGTCCCGACGACGTACGCGGGCTCCGAGGCGACGAACGTCTGGGGCCGGACCGACGCGGACGGCAAGCGGACCGGCACCGACGACCGGGTGCTGCCCGAGACCGTGGTGTACGACCCGGAGATGGTCGCCGGCATGCCGCCGGAGCTGGCCGCGTCCTCCGGGCTGAACGCGGTCGCGCACTGCGTGGAGGCGTTCTGGGGGCCGGCGACGGACCCCATCGACGCGGCGCTGGCCGTGGAGGGCCTGCGCGCCCTCAACGACGGGCTGCGCGCCGGCAACGCCGCCCGCACCCAGTACGGCTGCTACCTCGCCGCGGTCGCGTTCGCCTCGACCGGGTCGGGGCTGCACCACAAGATCTGCCATGTGCTCGGCGGCCGGTTCGACCTGCCGCACGCCGCGACGCACGCGGTCGTGCTGCCGTACGTGCTGGCGTACAACGCGGTCGCGGCGCCGGACGCGGCGGCGCGGATCGCCGACGGGCTCGGGTCCATCGACGCGCTCGACGGCGTGCGGAGCCTGTGCGCCGCGCTGGACGCGCCGCGGACGCTGCGGGACCTGGGACTGCGCGAGGACGACCTGCCGGCCGCGGTCGAGGCGGTGCTGCCGGCGGTGCCGCCGGGCAACCCGCGGCCGGTGGACGAGGCCGCGCTGACCGGGCTGCTGCGCGCGGCCTGGGCCGGCACGGACCCGGCCCGCCTCGCCGCCGGCTGGCCCGGCCCGGGGACCGGCGACCGTGCGGGAGGGCGTGGGTGAGCGAGCAGGAGGAGCGGGAACGGGAGCTGACCGAGACGGTCGTGGCCAGCTTCGCCGGGACGCCGGACGAGCGGCTGCGGACGCTGATGACCGCGTTGACCCGGCACCTGCACGCGTTCGCCCGCGAGGTCAGGCTGACCGAGGACGAGTGGGCCGCCGCGGTCGGCTTCCTCACCGACGCCGGCCACATCACCGACGCCCGGCGCCAGGAGTTCATCCTGCTCTCGGACGTGCTCGGGCTGTCGATGCAGACGATCACGATCAACCACGCGGTCGAGGGCGGCGTCACCGAGTCGACCGTGCTCGGACCGTTCTTCGTCGCCGGCTCGCCGGAGATCGAGCAAGGCGGCGGCCTGGCGTTCGGCGCGCCCGGCGAGCCCTGCTGGGTCGAGGGATCCGTCCGCGACGTCGACGGCAAGCCGGTCCCCGGCGCGCTGATGGAAGTCTGGGAGGCCGACGAGGACGGCTTCTACGACGTGCAGTACGCGGACACCCGCACCGGGGCCCGCGGCCACCTCGGCACCGACGCCGACGGCGGGTTCCGATTCTGGGCGCTGACCCCCACGCCGTACCCGATCCCCGCCGACGGGCCGGTCGGCCGGCTGCTCGCCGCCACCGGCCGGTCCCCGATGCGCGCGCCGCACCTGCACTTCATGGTCAGCGCGCCCGGCTTCCGCACGCTGATCACGCACATCTTCGTGGCCGGCGAGTCGCTCGGCGGGGACAGCGTGTTCGGCGTCCGCGAGTCGCTGGTCATGCCGTTCGTGCGGTCGGACGGGCCGACCCCGGACGGCCGGGTGGTCGAGGGCAGCTGGACTCAGGTGCGCTTCGACGTCGTCCTGGCCGGCGCCGACGGGGACTGAGCGTCCAGCCGCTGCCGGCCGATCCACCGCACCAGCAGGGCGAGCACCGCCATGCCGACCGCGAGCAGCACGGCCATCCCGACCACGTGGTCGTACCCGTGCGGCCGCGGATCCAGGAACGGGTACGGGTACCAGTCCACGATCGGCCCGCGGACCAGCGAGTAGGCGAAGTAGGCCAGCGGGAAGCCGAGCCAGGCCAGCGCGGCCCGGGCCGACACCCGCGGCCACGGCGGCCGGAAGATCCAGTCGGCGAGCATCAGCAGCGGGACCACCTGGTGCAGCACGTGGTTGACCCACGGCGCGATCAGCCCGACGTCCGTGCCCGACAGCAGCACCGCGTACACGATGCCGGTGATCGTCAGGTAGAGCGTGACCGCGCCGCGCAGGTATGCCCAGCGGTCCGAGCGCGGGTCCAGCAGGCCGCCGACGAGCAGGGCCGCCGCGGCCAGCACGTTGCTCTCGATCGTGAAGAAGCTGAAGAAGTTCGACAGCGTGCCGGCGCGCTCGGTCGCCGCCGTCACCAGCGCCGCGATCGTGAGCCCGGCCGCCGCGACCCGCAGCACCCGCACGACCACGGTGACCCCCATGCGGGCAGCGTCCCACGGCCCGGCGAATGATGGACACGTGATCGAGACCCTCGAGCTGGTGCCCGCGCTGACCCGGCCCGACCTGCTGGCCGCGCCGGTGGCGGCCGCGCTGCGCGGCTGGGAAGGGCAGGAGCCGGTCGAGCGGATCGCCGTCGCCGAGATCGACCCGGACGTGGCCGACACCGCCGCCTTCACCGAGCGGTACGGGGTGCCGCTCGAGGAGTCGGCCAACTGCGTGGTGATCGCCGGCCGGCGCGCGGGTGAGCAGCGGCAGCTGGCCTGCGTCGTGCTCGCCACCACCCGGGCCGACGTCAACGGCGTGGCCCGCCGCCGGCTGGACGTGCGCAAGGCGTCGTTCATGCCGATGGACGAGGCGGTCGCCGGCACGGGCATGGAATACGGCGGGATCACGCCGATCGGGCTGCCGGCGGGCTGGCCGGTGCTGGTGGACACCGCGGTCGCGGCGGCGGGTTCGGTGGTGATCGGCTCGGGCCTGCGCCGGTCGAAGCTGCGGCTGCCGGGGGAGGTGCTGGCCGGGCTGCCGGGGATCGAGGTCGTCGACGGTCTCGGCCGGTGACCGCGGACGGCGCCGGGAGCGCGGTCGGCCCGACGGTCGGGGTGGAGGAGGAGTTCCACCTGGTCGACCCGCGGCGCGCTGGTGGACGGGCTGGTCGCGTCCGGGACGGTGTCCGACGCGGGGATGGTCTACTTCGACGTCCGGCCGTCGGCCCGCTACCCGACGCTGGAGGTGCGGGTCTGCGACGCGGTGCCACTGCTGGACGACGCGGTCACGCTGGCCGGCCTGGCCAGGGCGCTGGTGCTGACCGCGCTGCGGTCGGTGGCCGGCACCGGTCCGGCGTTCTCGCCGCCGCGGCCGGAGCTGGTCCGGGCCGCGCGCTGGCGGGCGGCCCGGTCCGGGCTGTCCGACGTGCTCGTCGACCCGCGCGGGGCGGCGGCGTTGCCGGCCCGGGCGGTGGTCGGCGCGCTGCTCGAGCACCTGCGGCCGGCGCTGGACGAGCTGGGCGACCGGGCCGCGGTGACCGCCGGCGTCGAGTCGATCCTGCGCCGGGGCACGTCGGCGGACCGCCAGCGGGCCGCCGCCGACCCCCGGACCGCCCTCGGCCAGCTCGTCACCGAGACCCGGGCCGGGCTCGGACAGCGCTAGGGCCGGCGGTCGCCCGCCGGCCCTAGCGCTTCCCCTCAACCTTCGTGCCGGGCCGCTCGCGGCGGCTCGCCGGCTCCACGACCCGGGACCGCGCCGTTGCGGGCCCGGGCCCAGCCGGTCCGGCGGACCGGGCGGGCTGTCGTGGACTCCGCGAACACTAAGCGCTTCCGCCGGGCCACCAGGGAATCCGAACGGGTGAATCACGTCATGCAATCAAGTTGTAACTCTATGGTCATCGACGCAGCTCAGACCGTACGCCTGAGAAAGGGACGTCCGAACAGCGATCCTTACAGACGGCTGCTCAGCGCGCTCGCCGCGGCGGTGACGAGCGGGGCGAACCGCGGCCCGGGCCGGCGGGTGAGCCGCTCCACCGGACCGGACACGGAGATCGCCGCGGTGACCGCGCCGACGTGGTCGAACACCGGCGCCGACACCGAGGCGACGCCGGCCTCCCGCTGGCCCACCGAGTAGGCCCAGCCGCGCCGGCGGACCTCGGTCAGCGCCCGCGGGCCGAACCGGGCCCCCGGCGCCAGCTCGTCGTCGCTCCAGGCCGCGAGCACCTGGGCGGCCGAGCCGGCGCCCATCGTCAGCCGGGCGCCCAGGGCGACCGTGGTGCGCAGCCCGCTGGTCCGCTCGGCCGCGGCCACGCACACCCGCTCGTCGCCGTCGCGCCGGTAGAGCTGCGCGCTCTCGCCGCTGCGGTCGCGCAGCCGGGCCAGCACCGGTCCGGCCGCGGCCAGCAGCGGGTCCGGCGCGCTGCGGGCCAGCTCACCCAGCCGCGGCCCCGGCACCCAGCGCCCGGACGGGTCGCGCACCAGCAGCCGGTGCGCCTCCAGCGCGACCGCGAGCCGGTGCGCGGTCGCCCGCGGCAGCCCGGTCGCCTCGACCAGCTCGCCGAGCCCGACCGGCGCCTGCGCGGCGGCGTCGAGCACCGCGACCGACTTGTCCAGCACGCCGACTCCGCTAAGCTGTCCCATGAGCCAAGATGTTAGTCCCACAATGTGAGATGAGGCGAGCGCGGATGGCCGGCACCCAGGCCGAGAAGCTGTGGGAGTCGCACGTGGTGCGGCGGGCCGAGGGGGAGCCCGACCTGCTCTACATCGACCTGCACCTCGTGCACGAGGTGACCAGCCCGCAGGCGTTCGACGGGCTGCGGATGGCCGGCCGGACCGTGCGCCGGCCCGACCTCACCATCGCCACCGAGGACCACAACGTGCCGACCGTCGGCATCGACCTGCCGATCGCCGACAAGGTGTCCGCGACCCAGGTGGAGACGCTGCGGCGCAACTGCGCCGAGTTCGGCGTCCGGCTGCACCCGATGGGCGACCTCGAGCAGGGCATCGTGCACGTCATCGGCCCGCAGCTCGGGCTCACCCAGCCGGGGATGACGATCGTCTGCGGCGACTCGCACACCAGCACGCACGGCGCGTTCGGCGCCCTGGCGTTCGGGATCGGCACCAGCGAGGTCGAGCACGTGCTGGCCACCCAGACGCTCCCGCTGCGTCCACTTCGGACGATGGCGGTGACCGTGGACGGCGAGCTGCCGGCCGGCGTGACCGCCAAGGACGTGATCCTCGCGCTCATCGCGAAGATCGGCACCGGCGGCGGCCAGGGTCACATGGTCGAATACCGCGGGTCGGCCGTCGAGGCGCTGTCGATGGAGGCCCGCATGACGATCTGCAACATGACGATCGAGGCGGGCGCCCGGGCCGGCATGGTCGCGCCGGACGAGACGACCTTCGCCTACCTCAAGGGCCGGCCGCACGCCCCGCGGGACGCCGACTGGGACGCCGCGCTGGCGCACTGGCGGACGCTGCGGTCCGACCCGGGCGCGACGTTCGACCGCGAGGTGGTGCTCGACGCCGCCGCGCTGGCGCCGTTCGTCACCTGGGGCACCAACCCCGGCCAGGGCGTGCCGCTGTCCGGGCGGGTGCCCGACCCGGCCGCGATGACCGACCCCAACCAGCGCGCGGCGGCCGAGTCGGCACTCGCCTACATGGCCCTGACCGCGGGCACCGCGATGCGCGACATCCCGGTGGACACGGTGTTCCTCGGCTCCTGCACCAACGGCCGGATCGAGGACCTGCGGGCCGCTGCCGAGGTGATCGAGGGCCGGACGGTCGCCGACGGCGTGCGGATGCTCGTCGTGCCGGGCTCCATGCGGGTCAAGGAGCAGGCCGAGCTGGAGGGCCTGCACGAGGTCTTCCTCGCCGCCGGGGCCGAGTGGCGCTCGGCCGGCTGCTCGATGTGCCTGGGCATGAACCCGGACCAGCTGGCTGCGGGGGAACGCTCGGCCAGCACCAGCAACCGCAACTTCGAGGGTCGGCAGGGCAAGGGCGGCCGCACCCACCTCGTCTCGCCGCCCGTCGCCGCCGCCACCGCCGTCACCGGCCGGCTGGCCGCGCCCGCGGACCTCTAGGGAGCTCGCGATGGAGAAGTTCACCGTCCACACCGGCCGTGCCGTCCCGCTGCGCCGCAGCGACGTGGACACCGACCAGATCATCCCGGCCGTCTGGCTCAAGCAGGTCAGCCGGACCGGCTTCGGCAAGGGCCTGTTCGCGGCCTGGCGCGCCGACGACCCGTCCTTCGTCCTCAACCGCCCCGAGTACGCGGGCGGCTCGATCCTCGTCGCCGGGACGGACTTCGGCACCGGCTCGTCCCGCGAGCACGCCGTCTGGGCGCTGCAGGACCACGGCTTCCGGGTCGTGCTGTCGCCGCGGTTCGGCGACATCTTCCGCGGCAACTCGCTCAAGGCCGGGCTGCTCACGGTCGTCCTGCCCGATGACGTGGTCGAGCGGCTGTGGGAGCGGTCCGAGCAGGACCCGGCGGCCGAGCTGACCGTCGACCTCGAGGCGAGGCAGGTCCGGTACGGCGGGACCACGGTCGGCTTCGAGCTCGACGACTTCACCCGCTGGCGGCTGCTCAACGGGCTCGACGACATCGGGCTGACGCTCACCCACACCGACGAGGTCGACGCGTACGAGGCGGCCCGGCCGGCGTTCCTGCCCACCACCCGGCCGGCCCGCTGAGCCGGTGGCCGAACCCGCGGCAGGGTCCTGGGACGCCGCGCTCTACGCGGCCAACACCGCCCACCACCGCCGGCACGACGACGACTTCCTCGGCGGGCTGACGCTGCCCGCCGGGGCGCGCGTGCTCGACGTCGGCTGCGGTGTCGGCGATTTCACCGCCCGGCTGGCGACCCTCGGCCCGGGCGTCGAGGTGCTCGGGGTGGACGCCGATCCCGGGATGGTGGCGGCCGCGGCGCGGCACGCGTCGGCGCCGGTGCGGTTCGCGGTGGGCCGGGCCCAGCAGCTCGACCGGGTCGTGCCGGCCGCCTCGATGGACGCGGTGTTCTCGGTCGCCGCGCTGCACTGGGTGCCGGCCGCCGACCAGCCGGGCATGCTCGCGCAGGTGCGCCGGGTGCTGCGGGCCGGCGGCATGTTCCGGGCCCAGTTCGGCGGCCGCGGCCAGATCGCCGCGGTGAAGGCGATCCTGGACGAGGAGTCGGCCCGGCTCGGCGGCGCCGCGGCCGGCTGGTTCTTCCCGGCACCGGCGGACTACCTGCCGCTGCTGGCGGCGGCCGGCTTCGCGGTCCCGGACGGCGGCTGGGTGCGGCTGCTGCGCCAGGTCCGGTCGTTCGGCACGGCCGGGCAGATGCTCGGCTGGCTGCGCTCGCAGACCTTTCCGGCGTACGAGCCGGTGCTGCCGGCGGCGGCGGTCGCGGAGTTCCGCCGCCGGTCCGAGCGGCGCGCGGTGGCCGAGCTGCGACGCGCCGACGGGTCCTACGATCTCGATTTCGTCCGGCTGGACCTGCTCGTACGGCCCTCGGAAGAGTGAAATCGCCTGTACCGCAATGGTTTCCGGCCGGGCATAATCGGGAACCGCTTGCGACACAGGCGTTCTGTGGGCAGGCTGGTGTTTGTTTTACGCCGGTTCGGCGCCTACCGTTCGCCCCACGATCGGCGTGACAAGCCGAGACCTGTCCCGGGGAGGACCCAACAGTGAACAAGGCCCAGCTGGTCGAGGCGCTCTCCACGCGTCTCGGCGAGGACAAGAAACGCACCGCCGCGACGGTGGAAGCGTTTCTCGACACGGTCTACCGGACCGTGCAAAAGGGCGAGAAGGTCGCCCTGACCGGCTTCGGCGTCTTCGAGAAGCGCGACCGCGCCGCCCGGACCGCGCGCAACCCCGCCACCGGCGAGAAGGTGCGGGTCAAGAAGACCTCGGTGCCGGCGTTCCGCGCCGGCCAGGAGTTCAAGAACGTCGTGAACGGGTCGAAGAAGCTGCCGAAGGTCGCGCCGGCCAAGGCCGCGGCCAAGGCGACCCCGGCCAAGTCGACGGCGACGAAGTCGACCGCGACGAAGTCGACCGCGACGAAGACCACCGCGACGAAGGCGGCTCCGGCCAAGAGGACCGCGGCCAAGTCGGCGCCGGCGAAGAAGACGACGGCGAAGGCGACGCGCAGCACGGCGGCGAAGTCGACGACCGCCAAGGCGACCGCGGCGAAGAAGACCACGGCCAGGGCGACGCCGGCGAAGCGGGCGACGAAGGCGAGCCCGCGCAAGACCACGTCCTGACCGCACCGCGCACCGCGTCCCCGGGTCGGCACTCCGCCGACCCGGGGACGCCGCGTTCGGCGAATCCCACCGTCCGCGCGCACCTCGGCGGGTAGATGTCACAGTCGGCGGGGCCAGCGCGTCCTGGCGGTGTGAGTGTGCTCGCCTACACGCGGACCGGCTCGGGAGCGCCGCTGGTCCTGCTGCACGGGCTCGGGTCGTACCGGGGCGCCTGGGAGGCCGTCGTTCCCGCGCTGGCCGCGGGGTTCGACGTGGTGGCCGTCGACCTGCCGGGGTTCGGGGCGTCGCCGCTGCTGCCGGCCGGCGTGGAGCCGACCCCGGCCGCGCTGGCCGCCGCCGTCGCCGACCTGCTCGACGAGCTGGGGATCGACCGGCCGCACCTGGCCGGCAACTCCCTCGGCGGCTGGGTCGCGCTCGAGCTGGCGCGGCTGCGGCCGGTCGCGACGGTGGCGCTGCTCTCGCCGGCCGGGCTCTGGCCGGCCGGCACCCCGCTCTACGGTCGGGCGAGCCTGCGCGCGACCCGCTGGCTCTGCCAGCACCTGGAGCGCCCGCTGCGCGCCCTGGTGCGGTGGCGGGTCCCGCGGTCGGTCGCGTTGGCCCAGATCTACGGCCGGCCGGGGCGGCTGACCCCGGAGCAGGCCCGCGACGCCATCTCCGCCATGGCCCGCTGCCCCGGCTTCCGGCCGACCGAGCGCGCCATCGCCCACCGGCACTACCGGTCCACGGCGCCGCTCGGCGCGCCGGTCACGGTCGCCTTCGGATCCCGGGACCGCCTGCTGCTTGCCCGCCAGTCCCGGCACGTCGAGCAGCTGCCCGCCGGCACCACGGTCGCGGCGCTGCCCGGCTGCGGCCACCTGCCGATGACCGACGACCCCGCGGCGGTGGCGGGCCTGCTGGCGACCGCGGCCGGCCGGGCCCGGTCCACTATGGAGTGACCCGGGCCGCGCGGGTGAGGTCGGGATAGTAGTCGGCCGCGACCAGCCGCAAGTCCACGAAGGACAGTGCCCAGACGCTCGCCTTGCGGGCCGGGATCTCGCCGCCGGGCCACCGGCCGAGCGCGATCCCGTCCCGCTCGGCCAGCGTGCCGACCAGGCCCGGGATCACCCCGCCCTGGCTGGCCAGCACGGTGACCCCGCCGGCCGCGGCCGCCGCGAGCACCCGGTCCACCCCGGCCGCCGGGTCCTTCCCGTACGCCTCCTCCGACAGCGCCGGCTCGGCACCCACCCGCAGCCCGACGTCCTCGGCCAGCGGGGCGACCGTCTGCACGCAGCGCGCCAGCTCGGCCGAGCGGATCGCGGTCGGGCCGAACCAGCGCAGCGCGCGCCGCAGGCCGTCGGCCTGGGCGCGGCCGGAGGCGTCCAGCGGGCGCTGCGTGTCCTCGCCCGTCCACCGCGACCGGCTGCCGGCCTTGGCGTGCCGGACCAGCAGCACCATCGCCGTCGGCACCGGCTCGGCGGCGAACCGCGCGACCAGCACGCGGTCCCGGTCGTACGTCAGCGTCGTGGCCGCGACCGCCGGGGCCACCCAGCGCAGCGAGTCCACCTCGTCGGTGGCCACGAACGACCCGTCGGCCGGCGTCATCGCCCAGTAGTCGACGTACTTGTGGTCCGGGCCGAGCTCGTAGCGCTGGGTGGGCAGCCGCCGGCCGACGACCGGGCGCACCCCGGTCTCCTCGGTCACCTCGCGCACCGCCCCGGCCAGCGCCAGCTCGTCCGGGTGCAGCTTGCCCTTCGGCAGCGACCAGTCGTCGTACTGGGGCCGGTGCACCAGGCAGACCTCGATCCCGGTCGCGACCGGCCGCCAGAGCACCGCGCCGGCGGCGAGGATCTGCTCGCCCGTGGTCACCGGGCGCGGCTCGCGTGCCGGCGCATCAGCACCTCCTGGTAGTCGCGCAGCGGCTTGCCCGGCTGCCCCGGGTTGCGGGTCCACACGTCGTCGGGCCGCAGCTCCCACGCGGCCACGTCCTCGGCGAACGCGAGGTCGAGGGTGGCGCGCAGGTGCTCGCGGGCGACCCGGTCGGTCACCCGGACCAGGACCTCCACCCGCCGGTCGAGGTTGCGGTGCATGAGGTCGGCGCTGCCGATGAGGTACTCGGACTCGCCGTCGTTCTCGACGCAGACGATCCGGCTGTGTTCCAGGAAGCGGCCGAGGATCGAGCGGACCGTGATGTTCTCCGACATGCCCGGCACGCCGGCCCGGATCGTGCAGAACGTCCGCACCAGCAGGTCGACCTGCACCCCGGCGTTGGACGCCCGGTAGAGCGCGTCGATGATCTCCTCGTCCACCAGGTGGTTGGTCTTGATCTGGATCCGCGCGTACCGCCCGGCGCGGGCGTGCTCGATCTCCCGGCCGATCCGCTCGATGATGCCGCGGCGGACGCCGTGCGGAGCGACGACGAGCGAGCGGTACTCCGTCTGTCGCGAGTAGCCGGTCAGCACGTTGAACAGGTCGGTGAGGTCGGCGCCGATGTCGGGATCGGCGGTGAACAGCCCGAGGTCCTCGTACTGGCGGGCGGTCTTCGGGTTGTAGTTGCCGGTGCCGACGTGGCAGTAGCGGCGGATCGAGCCGCCCTCCTGCCGCACCACCAGCGCGGTCTTGCAGTGCGTCTTCAGGCCCACCACGCCGTAGACGACGTGGCAGCCGGCGCGCTCGAGCGCCTTGGCCCAGCGGATGTTGGCCTGCTCGTCGAACCGGGCCTTGATCTCGACCAGCACCACGACCTGCTTGCCGGCCTCGGCGGCGTCGATGAGCGCCTCGACGATCGGCGAGTCGCCGGAGGTGCGGTAGAGGGTCTGCTTGATCGCGAGCACGTTCGCGTCGTTCGCGGCCTGCTCGATGAACCGCTGCACGCTGGTGGCGAACGACTCGTACGGGAGGTGCACGAGCACGTCGCCCTCCCGCAGCGTGGCGAACACGCTCTTGGCCGTCTCGTTCTCGGCGAACCGCGGCGGCGTGGCCGGCACGAACGGCGCCTCCTTGAGGTCGGGCCGGTCCACGTCGTAGATCTGCCAGAGCGAGGCGAGCTCGAGCAGCCCGGGGACGTAGAACACGTCCTCCTCGGGGATGTCGATCTCCTCGGTCAGCAGGTCGAGCACCCGCGGTGTGATCGTGGCCTGCACCTCCAGCCGGACCGCGGGGCCGAACCGGCGCCGGGTCAGCGTGCGCTCCAGCGCCTGCAGCAGGTCCTCGTCCCGGTCCTCCTCGACCTCGATGTCCGTGTTGCGGGTGACCCGGAACAGGTGGTGCTCGACGACCTCCAGCCCGGGGAAGAGCATGTCGAGGTGGGCCGCGATGAGGTCCTCCATCGGCAGGTACGCCGCGGCGGCGCGCGGGTCCTTCACGTCGACGAACCGCGCCACGTTGTTGGGCACCTTGACCCGGGCGAACCGCTCGGTCGCCCCGCCCGGGCCGGTCGGGTCGCGCACCAGCACGGCCAGGTTGAGCGAGAGCCCGCTGATGTACGGGAACGGGTGCGACGGGTCGACCGCCAGCGGGGTGAGCACCGGGAAGACCTGGGCCCGGAAGTACTCGGCCAGCCGGGTGCGCTCGGCCGCGTCGAGGTCGTCCCAGTGCAGCACCCGGATGCCGGCCTCCTCCAGCGCCGGCTCGATGTCGTCCTGCCAGACCGCCGAGTGCCGGGCGACCAGCTCCTGCGTCCGTACCGAGACCTGCAGCAGCGTCTCGCGCGCGGTCCGGCCGTCGGACGAGCGGATGCCGAGACCCATGTCGAGGCGGCGCTTCAGGCCGGCCACCCGGATCATGTAGAACTCGTCCAGGTTGCTGGCGAAGATCGCGAGGAACTTGGTCCGTTCCAGCAGCGGCAGCCGGCGGTCCTCGGCCTGGGCCAGCACGCGCGCGTTGAACTCGAGCCAGGACAGCTCCCGGCTGGAGAAGCGGTCGTCCGGCAGGTCCGGGGCGGGGCGCACATGGTGGCCGTCGAAGTCGGCGGCCAGCGCGCCGCCGACATCGTCGTCCGGCTCGAGGTCCGCCCGGGTCAGCGCGGGTTCCGGCTGCCGGGTGATGTCGTCGGCGCTCATGCCGCCATGATTGCTCAGCCGAGCCAACGGTGGGAGCCCTCAGGGCATCGTCACGATCGTGACCCGGACAACGCGGTCCTCCGCGACCTCCATCCGGACCCGCTGGCCGGGCCGCAGCAGCCGCAGCCCGCCGGCCGCGAACGCCGCACCGTCGAAGCGGATCCGCCGGCCGTCGTCGGTCAGCACGGTCCCGCCGCCGGTCTCCGGGTCGAAGGTGGCCACCGTCGCCTGCACGACGCGAGCCTAGGACTCAGGCGACGGCGTGGCTCGCGGTCCAGGCCGAGGTCGCCGGGCCCAACCCGAGCTCGGCCGCGGCCAGCAGGTCGGCCGCGGTGTCGACGTCCCGCCGCAGCGACGGCCAGTCGCCGGCCAGCTCGACCGCGCCGGCGGCCCGGTGCGCCGCGGCCGACGCGGGGCCGAACCGGGGCCGCACCGGCCGGCCCGGCGCGGCGGCCAGCAGCGTGGTCCCGGTGCCGCGGGCGTCGGCGACGAACGCCGCGTCGTGCCCGGACGTGGCGGCCAGCGCGGCGGCCAGCTCGTCCGGCCGCAGCGCGGGCAGGTCGGCCGACAGCAGTGCGACCCCGTCCGCCGCGGCGAGCCGGGCGGCGGCCGCGGCCCCGTGCGACAGCGCCGGGTTGAGGCCGGCGTCCGGCTCGTCCGGCAGCACGACCGCGCCGGCCGCGGTGACCGCCTCGCGGGCCACCGGGTCGTCGGTGACCACGAGCACCCGGTCCACCGCGGGCGCGCGCAGCGCGGCCGCGACCGTGTCCAGGGCCAGCGACAGCGCCAGCTCCTCGTGCTCCGGCCGCGGCCGGCCCACCGCGTACAGCCGGGACTTCGCCAGGCGCAGCCGCTTGACCGGCACGACCACGGACCACCGCACGGCGCCCCACGGTACCCGCGCCGGTCCGGGCCGCGCGCGGGCCGCGTGGACACCGGTGGCGGCGGCCCGCAAGACTGCGTCCGGATCGGTGGCTGGGTCGGGTGGAGGAGGTGGTCCGGGTGCGGAATCCTGGGCGGGGGCACGTTGGCATCTGGATCTGGCTGTCGGTGGTGTTGATCAAGCCGACCGTGGCGTTCTTCTTCAAGGTCCGCTGGGAGGGTCGGGAGCACGTGCCCCGCAGCGGCGGCGCCATCCTGGTCGCCAACCATCTCTCCCAGGCCGACTTCCTCACCATGGCCGTGTACATCTGGGACTCCGGCCGGGTGCCGCGGTTCCTGGCCAAGGACAGCCTGTTCCGGGTCTTCGGCGTCGGCCGGCTGCTCAGCGGCGCGAAGCAGATCCCGGTCAGCCGCGGTACGGCGGCCGCGCGACACTCCCTGGATGCGGCGGTCGACGCGCTCGATCGGGGCGAGTGCATCTGCATCTACCCGGAGGGCACCACCACCAAGGACCCGGACTGGTGGCCGATGGTGCCGCGGACCGGGGTCGCCCGGCTGGCGCTGAGCTCGTCGGCGCCGGTCATCCCGATCGCGCAGTGGGGTCCGCAGTTGGCGCTGGACGTGGAGCGCCGGAAGGTGCGGCCGTTCCCGCGGCACGAGGTCCGGGCCGTGGCCGGGCCACCGATCGACCTGTCGACGTACCGGGGGCGGCCGCTGACCGCTGAGCTGCTGCGGGAGGTCTCCGACCTGATCATGGGCGTGGTCCGGGACCAGCTGGCCGAGGTCCGCGGCGAGACGCCGCCGGAGGAGTTCTTCCGCCGCCCGCCGGCCCGCGAGGCGTCCTGATGCGGGCAGCCGTCCTCGGCGCCGGCTCGTGGGGGACCACGTTCGCGAAGGTGCTCGCCGACGCCGGCGGGGACGTCACGCTGGTCGGTCGCCGGCCCGAGCTGGTCGCCGCGGTGGCCGAGCGGCACGAGAACCCGGAGTACCTGCCGGGCGTCCCGCTGCCGCCGGCGCTGCGGGCGACCGTCGACCCGGTCGAGGCGCTGGACAAGGCGGAGATCGTGGTGCTCGCGGTGCCGGCGCAGCGGCTGCGGGAGAACCTGGCCGGCTGGGCGGCGGCGATCGAGCCGGACGCGACGCTGGTCAGCCTCATGAAGGGGATCGAGCTCGGCACGGCGATGCGGATGAGCGAGGTGATCGAGGAGGTCGCCGGGTGCGGGGCCGACCGGGTCGCGGTCGTGTCCGGGCCGAACCTGGCCCGGGAGATCGCCGACGAGCAGCCGGCCGCGACGGTCGTCGCCTGCGTCGAGAAGGCCAGAGCCGAGCTGCTGCAGCGGGCCTGCTTCACCCCGTACCTGCGCTCGTACACGAACACCGACGTGGTCGGCTGCGAGCTCGGCGGCGCGGTGAAGAACGTCATCGCGCTGGCGGCCGGGATGGCAGCGGGCATGGGCTTCGGCGACAACACCAGGGCCTCGCTCATCACCCGCGGGCTGGCCGAGACCGCCCGGCTGGGCGCGGCGCTGGGGGCCGACCCGCTCACCTTCGCCGGGCTGGCCGGGCTCGGCGACCTGGTCGCCACCTGCAGCTCGCGGCTGTCCCGCAACCGTACGTTCGGCGAGCGGCTGGGCCGGGGCGAGTCGCTGGAGCAGGCCAGGGCGGCGGTGCGGACCACCGCCGAGGGAGTCCAGTCCTGCCGGTCGGTGCTGGCGCTGGCCCGCCGGGTCGGGGTGGACGTGCCGATCACCGAGGGCGTCGTGCGGGTCTGCCACGACCAGATGCGGGCGACCGACCTGGTGCCGATGCTCATGGGCCGGGGCATGAAGGACGAGCGACCGGTGCGGGCCTGATCGGTGGTTGACTCGGTTGCGTGACCGTTCACGTGCTGCACGAGAACCCGGAGTGGATGCCGCCGTTCGCGGCCGCCTTCGCGGCCGAGGGCGTCGACTGGGACGAGACGCTGGTGACCGGCGGGCCGCTCGACCTGGCCGCGCCGCCGCCGCCCGGGCTGTTCTGGTCGCGGATGAGCGCGTCCGCGCACACCCGCGGGCACGCCGCCTCGGCCGAGCACGCCCGCGCGCTGCTCGACTCGCTGGAGGCGTACGGCCGGCGGGTGGTGAACGGGCGGGCCGTGCTCGACCTGGAGCTGTCCAAGGTGCGCCAGCTGGCGCTGCTGCGGGCGGCCGGGATCGAGGTGCCGCGCACGGTCGCGGTGGTCGGCGGGTCGGCCGACGACGTCCTGGCCGCGGCGGCCGCGGTCGGGTCGCCGGTCGTGGTCAAGCCCAACCGGGGCGGCAAGGGCCTCGGCGTGACCCGGTTCGACTCGGTCGACGAGCTCGCCGCCGCGCTGCCCGCGCTGGACCAGCCGGTCGACGGCGTGCTGCTGGTGCAGGAGTACGTGGAGCCGGCGCGGCCGCGGATCACCCGGGCCGAGATCATCGGCGGCGAGCTGGTCTACGCGATCACGGCGGACACCGAGCGGGGCGGGTTCCAGCTCTGCCCGGCCGACGCCTGCGCGGTCGACGGCACGCCGGCCAGCCTGTTCGCGCTGCGCACCGAGCCGTTGCCGGCCGGGCTCGCCGCCGCGTACGAGGCGTTCGCGGCCCGGCACGGGCTCGAGGTGGCCGGGTTCGAGTTCCTGGAGACCGCGGACGGCCGCGCGGTCACGTACGACGTGAACACCAACACCAACTACAACCCGGACGTCGAGGCGCAGGCGCCGCGCTCGGCCGCCCGCGCCGTCGCCCGCTACCTCGGCCGCCTGGAGAGGGAATGCGCATGAGGTTCGGCTACTGGATGCCGGTGTTCGGGGGCTGGCTGCGCAACGTCGAGGACGAGGGGATGCCGGTCGCCTGGCCGTACCTGCGCGACCTCGCGGTGGACTCCGAGCGGCACGGCTTCGACCTGTCGCTGGTCGCCGAGCTCAACCTCAACGACATCAAGGGCCACCGCGCGCCGGCCGCGGACGCGTGGACGCTCGGCGCCGCGCTGGCCGCCGTGACCAGGCGGCTGGAGCTGATGCTCGCCGTCCGGCCGAATTACCACGCGCCGTCGCTGACCGCCAAGGCACTGTCCACGCTGGACCTGATCGGCCCGGGCCGGATCAGCCTCAACGTGGTGTCGTCCTGGTGGGCCGACGAGGCCAGGCAGTACGGGATGCCGTTCGACGTGCACGACGCCCGCTACCAGCGGACCGAGGAGTGGCTGACCGTGCTGCGACGGCTGCTGTCCGAGCCGACCGTCGACCACCACGGCACCCGGTACGACCTCGAGGGCGCGATCCTCGAGCCCAAGCCGGGCAAGGCCGTCGACGTCTACATGGGCGGGGAGTCGCCGCGGGCGCTGGGCGTGATCGCCGAGCACGGCGACGCCTACGTGATGCACGGCGACCCGCCCGAGGTCATCGCCGACCGGGTCGAACGGATCTCCTCGCTGCGCGACCGGGCCGGGAAGCCGCCGCTGCGGTTCGGCGTGTCCGGGTTCGTCATCGTGCGGGACACCGAGGCCGAGGCGCGGGCCGAGCTGGACCGGGTGCTCGACGTGCGGTCCAGCCCGGAGGCGTACGCGTCGTACCAGGACTTCGTGAAGGGCTCGCAGCTGGAGTCCGAGCTCACGCTGCGCGAGTACAGCGTGTCCAACCGGGGGCTGCGGGCCGGGCTGGTCGGCACGGCCGAGCAGGTCGCCGACCGGATCCGGGCGTACGAGCAGGCCGGGGTCGGGCTGATGCTGCTGCAGTTCAGCCCGCAGGCGGAGGAGATGGCCCGGTTCGGCGCGCAGGTCATCCCGCGGTTCCGCTGACCACCCTCCGTGCCTGACCGATGGGGTACCAGTCCCCGGGTAGGGTGCCGCGCATGTCCATGCCCGGACGGAGAGTGCGGGTCGCCGTCGTCTTCGGCGGCCGCAGCACCGAGCACGCGATCTCCTGCGTCTCCGCGGGGAGCGTGCTGGCCGCGCTCGACCCGTCGGTGTACGAGGTGGTCCCGGTCGGCATCACGCCCAAGGGCGCCTGGGTGATCACCTCGGGCGACCCGGAGGCGCTGCGCATATCCGGGCGCGAGCTGCCGACCGTCGAGACCGGCACCGCGGTGGTCCTGCCCGGCGACCCGACCGCCGGCGGCCTCGTGGTGGTCGAACCCGGGGAGGGCGCCCGGGTGCTGCACGGGGTGGACGTGGTCTTCCCGGTCCTGCACGGGCCGTACGGGGAGGACGGCACGATCCAGGGCCTGCTGGAGATGGCCGGCGTGCCGTACGTGGGGTCCGGGGTGCTCGGCAGCGCCGTGGCGATGGACAAGGAGTTCACCAAGAAGCTGCTCGCCGCCGAGGGGCTGCCGGTGGGGCCGTACGCGGTGGTCCGGGCCGGGGCGACGCTGGCCGAGGCGGACCGGGAGCGGCTCGGGCTGCCGGTGTTCGTCAAGCCGGCCCGCGGCGGCTCGTCGATCGGGATCAGCCGGGTGGACGACTGGGCCGCGCTGCCGGCCGCGGTCGCCGCGGCCCGGGCGGTCGGCGACAAGGTGCTGGTCGAGGCGGCGGTGCCGGGGCGGGAGATCGAGCTCGCCGTGCTGGAGGGGCTCGACGGGGCGCCACCGGACGTGAGCGTGCCGGCGGAGATCAGGCTGCTGGCCGGGCGGGAGTGGTACGACTTCGAGGCCAAGTACCTCGACGACGTCTCCGCCCTGGACATCCCGGCCGACCTGCCGGACGACGTGGCCGGGCGGCTGCGCGAGCTGGCCGCGCGGGCGTTCACCGCGCTGGACTGCGCCGGCCTCGCCCGGGTCGACTTCTTCGTCGGCCCCGGCGGGGAGGTCACGGTCAACGAGGTGAACACGATGCCGGGGTTCACGCCGATCTCGGTGTTCCCGCGGGCCTGGGCGGCGTCCGGGCTGGACTACCCGGCGCTGCTGGACCGGTTGGTGCGCACCGCGCTGGCCCGGGCCGGGTCGGCTCCCTAGTCCGCCGGGTCGAGGGGGCGGGGCCTCAGGGCGGCGGTCACCGCCGTGGACAGCCTGGCCACCGGGGCGCTGGCGTCCGCGGCCGGGACGAGCACCTCGACGTACACCGGGCGGTCGACGGCGGTCCACGCGGTGGTCCCGCCGCGCCGCTCGGCGAACCAGGTCGCCCCGTTGATCTGCTGCACGTCCGCGGTCGCGATGAACGACGGCGGCCGGGCCACCCCGCAGCGCAGCGTCACGGCCGGCTCACCCCAGGCCGCCACGTACGGCGAGGGGGAGTCGACCGGGCGGGCCGGCAGGTCGCCGAGGTCGGTCGGCAGCGCCGAGATCAGCTCCTGGCAGGCCCGCTGCTGCGCGGCCGACAGCGCCGGCGGCGGAGCGACCGTGACCGAGGGCAGCGCGCCCGCGGTGGCCGGTGCGCTGCTGGCCGGGGCGACCGGGCCGGCGCCGGAGCCGCCGCGCTGCTCGGCGACAACCGCCACCGCGACGAGCACGACCGTCACCGGCACGGCGACCAGCGTGGCCAGCCAGGCGGCCGACCGCCGGTCGCCCCGCGCCGGTGCGGGCCTCTGCGAGTCGGTCGCCGCGGGCACCCGACGAGTCTAGAGATGTACCACCGGGCAGGTGAGGGTGCGGGTGATGCCGGCGACCGCCTGGATCCGGGCGACCACGAGCTTGCCCAGCTCGTCGACGTTGTTGGCCTCGGCCCGGACGATCACGTCGTACGGCCCGGTGACGTCCTCGGCCTGGGCGACCCCGGGGATGTCGGCGATCGCGCTCGCCACCGCGGCCGCCTTGCCGACCTCGGTTTGGATCAGGATGTAGGCCTGGACCACGGCGAGCCCTTCGTCGGACGGATGCGGGGAGGTGGAAAATCTACCTCAGTCGCCTGCCGGACCGATCTGGACGAGAGGATTCGTGCCATCACTGTCGCCGAGGTCGGGGAGTTCGGCCTGATCGAGCGGCTGACCGCGAGGTTCGCCGCCGGATCAGCGCCCGAGCCGGTGCTCGGGCCGGGCGACGACGCGGCGGTGCTGGCGGCGCCGGACGGCCGGGTGGTGGCCACCACCGACCTGCTCGTCGACGCCAGGCACTTCCGCCGGGACTGGTCGACGGCGACCGACGTCGGCCGCAAGGCCGCCGCGCAGAACCTGGCCGACATGGCCGCCATGGGCGCGGTGCCGACCGGCCTGCTGCTCGGCCTCGCGGTGCCGCCGGACCTGCCGGTGGCCTGGCTGGAGGAGCTCGCCGACGGGATGCGGGCCGAGTGCCTGCCGCTGGACGCCCGGGTGCTCGGCGGCGACGTGGTCCGCGCGGACGTGCTGGTGCTGGCGGTCACCGCGTTCGGGGACCTGCAGGGGCGGGCTCCGGTGACCCGGTCCGGGGCCAGGCCCGGCGACGTGGTCGCGTACACCGGCCGGCTCGGCTGGGCCGCGGCCGGGCTGGCCGTGCTCGGGCGCGGGTTCCGCTCGCCGGTGAGCGTGGTCGCGGCGCACCGCCGCCCCGAGCCGCCGTACGCGCAGGGCCCGCGGGCGGCCGAGCTCGGCGCCACCGCGATGGTCGACGTGAGCGACGGGCTGGTGGCCGACCTGCAGCACGTCGCGGTGGCCAGCGGGGTCGGCATCGAGCTCGACACGTCCCGGCTGGACGTGCCGGAGAAGCTGCGCGACGTCGGCAAGGCGCTCGGGGTCGAGCCGATGGACTGGGTGCTGGCCGGCGGCGACGACCACGCGCTGGCCGCGACGTTCCCCGGCAGCGCGCCGCCGCCGGCGCCGTGGACGGTGATCGGCCGGGTCGCCCGCGGGCGCGGCGTGGTCGTGGACGGCGCCGCCTACCCGGGCCCCGGCGGCTGGGACCACTTCCGTTAGCTAGCGTGGCGGGGTGAGCGCTCCTCCCCGCGTGCTGACCGTGGCCGGCTCCGACTCCGGCGGCGGCGCCGGCATCCAGGCCGACCTCAAGACGATGCTCGCGCACGGCGTGCACGGCATGAGCGTGCTGGCCGCCGTCACCGCACAGAACTCGCTCGGCGTGCAGGGCTACTGGGAGCTGCCGGTCGAGGCGGTCCGGGCCCAGCTGGACAGCGTGCTGTCCGACATCGGCGTGGACGCGGTGAAGACCGGCATGCTCGCCTCCACGGCACTGGTGGAGGCGGTCGCCGAGGTGCTCGGCTCGGTCGGCGTGCCGGTGGTGGTCGACCCGGTCGGGGTCAGCAAGCACGGCGACGCGCTGCTCGCCCCGGACGCGGTCGCCGCGGTCCGGGACCGGCTGCTGCCGGTCGCCACCCTGGTCACCCCCAACCTGTACGAGGTGGGCCAGCTCACCGGCGTCAAGGTCGGCACCGAGCACGACCTGCCCCGGGCCGCCGAGGCGGTGCTCGCCCTCGGCCCGGCCGCGGTGCTGGTCAAGGGCGGCCACCTCGACGGCGACGCGGTCGACCTGCTGCTCACCCGGGACGGCACCAGCCGCACGTACCGGTCGGCCCGGCTGGACAACCGGCACACCCACGGCACCGGGTGCACGCTGGCCAGCGCGGTCGCGTGCCGGCTCGCGCTCGGCGACCCGCTGCCGGACGCGGTGGCCACGGCCAAGGAGTACGTCACCGGGGCGATCGCGCACGGCTTCCCGCTCGGCGCCGGCATCGGTCCGGTCGACCACGCCTGGCGGTGGCGGTGACCCGACCGGGCGTGGGCATCCCCGGGCGGCGCGGCCACGCCGACCCGGGACGACCGCCCGGGCAGCGCAGCGAGGGCGAACAATGGACCCGGTGAGCATCGTGATCGAGCCGGCCCGGCTGGACGAACCGGCGGCGCTGGAGCTCGTCGAGCTCGTCCAGGACGAGTACGTGGTCCGCTACGGCGGCCGCGACGAGGCGCCCATCGACGTCGCCGAGTTCCTCCCGCCGAAGGGTCTCTTCCTGGTCGCCACCGTGGACGGGGTGCCGGCCGGCTGCGGCGGCTGGCGCGCCCTCGGCGACGGCCGGGCCGAGATCAAGCGGATGTTCACCGCGCCCGGATACCGCAACCGCGGGCTGGCCCGGGCCGTGCTGGCCGAGCTGGAGCGCACCGCCGCGGCCGCCGGGATCGAGCGGACCGTCCTGGAGACCGGCGCCGTCCAGCCGGAGGCGATCGCCCTGTACGAGTCGAGCGGCTACCGGCCGACCGAGGGCTTCGGCTACTACGCCGGCCAGCCGCTGTCCCGGTCGTTCGCGAAGCGGGTGGCGCCCTGACGCGGCGCGCGTGCCATGCTCTGCCCCCGTGGGAGTCGTCACCATCTCGGCGTCGTACGGCGCCGGCGGCAGCGAGGTCGGGCCGGCGGTCGCCGCCGCGCTCGGGCTGCCGTTCGTGGACCGGGCCGTCCCGGTCGGCGTCGCCCGCAAGCTCGACGTGCCGCTGGACCAGGCCGAGCGGCGGGACGAGAAGACCGACCGCGGTCTGTGGCGGGTGATCTCGTCGATGGCGCTGGTGCCGGAGATGGCCGGGGCCGGCCCGCTCGCGTACCACACGCTCACCGACGAGCACGCCTTCCGGGAGAAGACCGAGGAGGTGCTGCACGAGATCGCCGAGTCCGGCGGGGTGGTGCTCGGCCGGGCGGCGGCGATCGTGCTGGCCGGCCGCGACGACGCGCTGCACGTGCGGCTGGACGGGCCGGTGGAGGTGCGGGTCGCGCAGGCGGTGGCGCGGACCGGCAAGCCGGAGGCGGAGATCCGCCGGGCAGTGCGGTCCAACGACGCCGCCCGGGCCGCGTACGTGCGCAACTTCTACCGGACCGATCCGGCGGACGCCCGGCACTACCACCTGGTGATCGACACCACCGCCATCTCCTGGACCGCCGCGGCCGACCTGGTCGTCGCCGCCGCGCGGGACCGGGGCCTGACGTAGACCGACAGAGAGGCAGGACATGAGCGAGCCCACCTACGGCTCCGGCCAGTACGACCCGCAGCAGGGCTACGGGCAGCAGGGCGGCGGGTACGGCGGCCAGCCGTACGGGGAGCAGCCGGCGCAGCAGCAGTACCCGTCCGGCCAGCAGCCGGCCTACGGGCAGCAGGGCGGGTACGGGTACGGCGGCAGCACCGCGTACGGGCAGCAGGGCGGCGGGTACGGCGGGTCGGGCTACCCGTCCTCGGGCGCGCCCAGCCCGGCCGGCCCGTCGAAGGCGCCGCAGGACCGGCTCGCCCTGGCCGCCACGCTGCTCACGGTCGTCGGCTACGTATGCGCGGGCGCGGGCGTGCTCGGGTTCATCCTCTGGCTGGCCGCGGACGGGGACGGGATCTCCCGGTTCGCGACCGCGCTCGGCACCCTGGTCACCGGCCTCGGCCTGGGCGGCCTCAACTACGGGTTCGGCAGCTGGCTCGGCGAGCGGCGCACCACCTCCTGACCGGACGCCGGACGCGGCGAGGCCCGCTCCCGGCATGGGGAGCGGGCCTCGCCGAAGCGCTGCGGGCGGCTACGCCCTGGTCACCTTGCCGGCCTTGAGGCAGGACGTGCACACGGTCACCCGGCGGCGGGTCCCGGGCGCGACCAGCGCGCGGACGGTCTGCACGTTGGGGTTCCACCGGCGCGAGGTGCGGCGGTGGGAGTGGGACACCGACTTGCCGAAGCCGGGCCGCTTGCCGCAGACATCGCACACGCTGGCCACGGGGGTACTCCTCTAATCAGGATCGTCTCGACGGGCGCCGGGCACACGGGTCCCGGGCAACCGCGCCAGTGTAGCCAGCGGGTCCAGGGGCCACCAAACGCGCCCGGACCCGTACCCTCGCCTGCCGGGGAGGTGGCGGCGATCGAGGTGCTTGACCCGTCGGCCGTGCGACGCTGGTGCACCGGTGCCGTCGCGGCGCTGGAGGCCGCCCGGGTGGAGATCGACGGGCTCAACGTCTACCCGGTGCCGGACGGCGACACCGGCACCAACCTGCTGCTCACGCTCCGGTCGGCGGACGCGGCGGTCCGCGCCGACCCGCCCGGGGACCTGGCCGCGACGCTCGGCTCGATGGCGCGCGGGGCCGTGCTGGGCGCCCGCGGCAACTCCGGCGTCATCCTGAGCCAGGTCCTGCGCGGCCTGGCCGAGGCCCTCTCCCCGGCTCCGGTGGCCGGCGCGCCCGGAGAGCCCGGTGCAGCGCCGGCGGCTGGTGAGGGGCGGCCCGGTGGTGAGGGGCGTGAGGGGCGGCCGGGTGGTGAGGGGCGGCCGGGTGGTGAGGGGCGGCCGGGTGGTGAGGGGCGGCCGGGTGGTGAGGGGCGCCCGGGTGGTGAGGGGCGCCCGGGTGGCGAGGGGCGGCTCGGCGGGTCCGGGCCGGCCCCGGTCGACGGGCCGGCGCTGGCGGCCGCGCTCGGGCGGGCGGCGGAGCTGGCCTGGACGGCGGTGGCCGAGCCCGTCGAGGGCACGATGCTGTCGGTCATCCGGGCGGCCGCGCAGGCCGCGGCCGGTGCCGGCGCCTCGCTGGCCGAGGTGGCCAGGGCGGCCGCCGCCGGCGCCGCCCGCGCGCTGGCGCGCACCCCCGACCAGCTGCCGGTGCTGGCCCGGGCCGGCGTGGTCGACGCCGGCGGCCGCGGCCTGTGCGTGCTGCTCGAGTCGCTGGCCACCGTGGTGGCCGGCGAGCCGGTCCCGCTGCCGCGGGGCCGCCCGCAGCCGGCCCGGGAGACGGCCCGCGAGACCGGCTCCGACGCGTACGGCTACGAGGTGCAATACCTGCTCGACGCCGAGGACACCACCCGGCTGCGGGGCGAGCTGGCCGAGCTCGGCGACTCGCTGGTCGTGGTCGGAACCGGCGACGGCATCTGGACCGTGCACGTGCACGTCAACGACATCGGGGGTGCGATCGAGGCCGGCGTGCGG
This sequence comes from uncultured Actinomycetota bacterium, assembly GCA_963803135.1. Lineage (GTDB taxonomy): Bacteria > Actinomycetota > Actinomycetes > Mycobacteriales > CADCTP01 > CADCTP01. Next base: position 228,494 of record CAWDLH010000008.1, read on the forward strand.
GCCGGCCGGCCGCACCGGATCACCGTCACCCGGTTCGCCGACGAGCCGCCGGCCCGGCGGGAGGGCACCGCGGTCGTCGCGGTCGCCCCCGGCACGGGCGTGGCCGAGCTGTTCGCGGCCGAGGGCGTGCTGCTCGCCGACGGCACCGAGGAGGCCGTGCTGGCCGCCGTGCTGGCCGCCGGCACCGGCGCCGCGGTCGTGCTGCCCGGCCGGGCCGAGCTGACCGCGCCGGCCGACGCCGCCGCGACCAGGGCCAGGGCGGAGGGCGTCGAGGTGGCCGTGGTGCCGACCCGCTCGCCGGTGCAGGGCCTGGCCGCGGTGGCCGTGCACGACGAGGGCCGCCGGTTCGGCGACGACGTGATCGCGATGGCCGAGGCCGCGGCCGCGACCCGGTGGGGCGAGGTCTTCCGGGCCGGCCGGGACGCGCTCACCATGGCCGGGCCGTGCCGGGCCGGCGACGTGCTCGGGCTCGTCGACGGCGAGGTGGTGCTCATCGGCGGGGAGCTGCCGCCGGTCGCGGCCGCGCTGCTGGAGCGGATGCTCGCCGGCGGCGGCGAGCTGGTGACGCTCGTGCTGGCGGCGGCGGATGCGGCGCTGGGCGACCGGCTGGAGGGGCAGGTCGCCCGTGACCATCCCGGCGTCGAGGTCTCCGTGCACGGCGTCCGGCGCCCGGACGTACCGCTGCTGATCGGGGTGGAGTAGGTGGCCACGCTCGACACCCCGCTGCGCGACGCCGTCGGCCGGGCCGCGAAGCCCCTCGACGAGGGCCTCGGCCTGCGGACCGTCGGCGACCTGCTGCGCCACTACCCGCGCCGCTATGCGGAGCGGGGCAAGCTGACCGACCTGCGCGACCTCGCCCCGGGCGAGGACGTCACGGTGGTCGCCAGGGTCAGCAAGGTCGGCCGGCGGCCGATGCGCGCGCGCCGGGGATCCCTCGTCGAGGCGGAGATCACCGACGGGCGCGGCACGCTGAAGCTGACGTTCTTCAACCAGCCCTGGCGCGAGCGGGAGCTCGCGGTCGGCCGGCAGGGCCTGTTCGCCGGCCGGGTGACGGTCTTCAACGGCAAGCGGCAGCTCAACAGCCCCGACTTCCGGATCCTGGACGCCGCGGATCCGACCGGCGACATCGAGGAGTTCGCCGGCGCGCTCATCCCGGTGTACCCGGCCACGGCCGCGACCCCGACCTGGACGATCGCCCGCTGCGTGCGGGTGGCCCTGGACGTGCTCGACCCGCCGGCCGACCCGCTGCCGGCGGACCTGCGGGCGCGGCACGACCTGGTCGGCCTGGACACCGCGCTGCGCGACATCCACCGGCCGCCGGACCGCGGTGCCCTCGAGCTCGCGCGCCGGCGGCTCAAGTGGGACGAGGCGCTGCCGGTGCAGGCGCTGCTGGCCCAGCGCCGGCTGGCCGCCGCGCGCCGCCCCGGCAAGGCCCGCCCGCCGGTGCCCGACGGGATCCTGGCCGCGTTCGACCGGCGGCTGCCGTTCCCGCTCACCGGCGGGCAGCAGGAGGTCGGGCGGACGCTGGCCGCCGAGCTGGCGTCCGCGCACCCGATGCACCGGCTGCTGCAGGGCGAGGTCGGCTCGGGCAAGACCGTCTGCGCGCTGCGGGCGATGCTGCAGGTGGTCGACGCCGGCGGCCAGGCCGCGCTGCTCGCGCCGACCGAGGTGCTGGCCGCCCAGCACGCCCGCTCGCTGGCCGCGCTGCTCGGCCCGCTCGCGACCGCCGGCGAGCTGGACGCGGCCGAGCACGCGACCAGGGTCGCGCTGCTGACCGGGTCGCTGCCGGCCGCGGCCCGCCGACGGGCGCTGGCCGAGGCGGCGTCCGGCGAGGCCGGCATCGTGGTCGGCACCCACGCGCTGCTCTCCGAGGGCGTCGAGTTCGCCGACCTGGGCTTCGTCGTGGTCGACGAGCAGCACCGCTTCGGCGTCGAGCAGCGGGACGCGCTGCGGTCCAAAGGCGACACCCCGCACGTGCTGGTGATGACCGCGACACCGATCCCGCGCACCGTCGCGATGACCGTGTACGGCGACCTCGAGGTGTCCTCGCTGCGGGAGCTGCCCGGCGGCCGCTCGCCGATCTCCTCGACGGTGGTGCCGGCGGGGGAGAAGCCTTCTTGGCTGGAGCGGGTCTGGGCCCGGATCCGGGAGGAGGCCGCGGCCGGGCACCAGGCGTACGTCGTCTGCCCGCGGATCGGCGGCACCGGCGAGGAGGACGAGACCGGACCGTCCGAAGAGGACGGTGAGACCCGGCGCCCCCCGCTGGCGGTGCTGGACGTCGCCCCCGGGCTGGCCGAGGGACCGCTGGCGGCGCTGCAGGTCGGCATCCTGCACGGCCGGCTGCCGGCCGACGAGAAGGACTCGGTGATGCGCGGGTTCGCCGCCGGCGACGTCGACGTGCTCGTCGCGACCACGGTGGTCGAGGTCGGCGTCGACGTTCCCAACGCGACGGTGATGGCGATCCTCGACGCCGACCGGTTCGGCATCTCCCAGCTGCACCAGCTGCGCGGGCGGGTCGGCCGCGGCTCGGCCGCCGGGCTCTGCCTGCTGGTCACCGACTCCCCGCCGGGCACCCCGGCCCGCGAGCGGCTGGACGCGGTGGCGTCCACTGTGGACGGTTTCCGGCTGGCCGAGCTCGACCTGGAGCAGCGCCGGGAGGGTCAGGTCCTCGGCGAGGCCCAGTCCGGCCGGTCCTCGTTCACCCTGCTCTCGCTCATCCGCGACCGCGACCTCATCACCGCCGCCAGGGCCGAGGCCACCGCGGTCGTCGACGCCGACCCGGACCTGTCCGGTCATCCCGGCCTCGCCGCCGCCGTCACCGCGCTCGTCGAGTCCGAGCGGGCCGAGTTCCTGGAGAAGGCCTGAGGGCCGGATCGCCGCCGGACCCGGGACGGTCGGGAGCCCCGCCTAGTCGTCCACTGTGGACGCTCGACGGGCGGCGGCGCGGCGGTAGAGGCGGGCGACGACGTCCTCGATGTCCGGCTCGGCGACCGTGAGGTCGCGCAGCTCGGTCCGGCCCGAGACGGCGGCCACCGCGGCCGCGGCCGAGCCGGTGAGCGCGAGGTGCTGGCGCAGGCCGCCCGCCTCCACCGACAGCAGCCGGGTCCCGGGCACGCCGTCGAGCGGGCCGGCCGGCGCGGTCAGCTCGACCGTGAGCACCCGGTCGACGCCGGCCTCGGCCGCCAGCCCCGCCAGGTCGCCGGTGTGCACCACCCGGCCGCCGTCGACCACGACCACCCGGTCGGACAGCCGCTCGATGTCGGGCAGGTCGTGCGTGGTGAGCAGGATCGTGGTGCCGGCCTCGGCCCGCTCGGCGGCCAGGAACGACCGCAGCGCCTCCTTGCTGACGATGTCGAGCCCGACCGTCGGCTCGTCGAGCAGCAGCAGCTCGGGGGAGTGCAGCAGCGCCGCGGTCACCTCCCCGCGCATCCGCTGCCCGAGCGAGAGCTGCCGCACCGGCGTGTCCAGGAACGAGCGCATGTCCAGCAGCTCGACGCACCGGTCCAGCCGGTCGCCGGCCCGATCGGCCGGCAGCCGGTGGATCGCCGCGAGCAGCCGGAACGACTCGGCCAGCGGCAGGTCCCACCACAGCTGGCTGCGCTGGCCGAACACGACCCCGATCCGCCCGGCCAGCTCCCGCCGCTGCGGCACCGGCTCCAGGCCGCACACCCGCACCCGCCCGGAGGTGGGCACCAGGATCCCGGTGAGCATCTTGACCGTCGTGGACTTGCCGGCGCCGTTCGCGCCGATGTAGCCGACGCACTCGCCCTTCGCGATCGCGAACGAGATCCCGTCGACCGCACGGACCACCCGCTTCTGCCGGCGCAGCCGGCCGGCCGGGCGGCGCACGACGAAATGCCGGGAGAGCTCCTCGACCTCCACGACGGGCGTCTCCCGCTGCTCGGACCGACCGTCGGGCGCGGGCGCCGGACGGTCGGTCCTCGTCGCCCCTCGCTGCCACTGGCTCATCCGCCCGCTCCCACGTAGTGCCGGATGCCCGACCGCCAGACCAGCCCGGCCACGGCGGCGGCGAGCAGCGCCGCCAGCGGTGCGGCCGACGGCAGCCAGGCCGGCAGCCCGGTCGGGTCGGGTCGGCCGAGCAGCGCCAGCGCCGGCAGGTAGCCGGCGAACGCGGCCGGGATGACGAACGTGAACAACCGCGCCAGCACGGGGGTCAGCACCCCGGTCGGCCACTGGGCCAGGTACGCCGACCCGTACGTGAGCGCGGCGGTCACCTCGGTCGCGTCGACCAGCCAGAACGCGATCCCGCCGGCGGCCACGAACAGCGCGCCGAACACGACCGTGGCCGCGACCGGCGCGACCACGACCATCGCCATCCGGGCCGGCGTCCAGTCCAGGTGCAGCCGGACCAGCACGGCGACGAGCAGCGCCACCGACACCGCGACGCGGCCGAGCCGGCGCAGCTGCAGGTCGCCGGCCGCGAGCTGGCCGAGCACCGACAGCGGCCGCAGCAGCACCACGTCGAAGGTGCCGTCCCGGACGTGCCGGATCACCGCGTCGCTCTGCCCGACCAGCAGGTCGGCCGTGGAGAACCCGGTGGAGGCGATCGCGAAGACCAGCACCACCTCGACGAAGCTGAGCCCGCCGACCGAGGGCACCTGGTGGAAGACCGCGAAGATCTCGACGAAGTCGAGGCCCATGCCCATCGCGGCGCCGAGCAGCTCGACCGCGAACGACGCCCGGTACGTCGCCTGCCCGGCCACCCCGGCCCGCAGCAGGGCCGCGTACACCCGCGCGTCAGCCACCCTGCACCACCAGCGTGCGGGTGCCCCGGTCGAAGACCACGACGGCGACCGCGAGCAGGCCGGCCGCCCAGGCCGCCTGCATCCCCAGCAGCGCGAGGGCGCCGGAGCCGGTGGCCCGCTCGGTCGCCAGGTCCAGCGGCACCTGCAGCATCGACGGGAACGGCGTCGCGTAGGCGACCGCCCGGGCCCAGCCGGGCAGGAAGTGGACCGGCACCAACAGTCCACAGAGGACGTTCGAGCTGAGCACGTAGAGGGTGAGCAGGCCGCGGACGTCGACCAGCCAGAAGGCGGCCAGGCTGACGAGGACCCGGCCGCCGAAGCTCACCACCACGGCCAGCGCGGCGGACAGCACGAACAGCGGAACGGTCGCCCACCGCGTCGGCGCCTGCAGCCCGTACAGCAGCCCGCCGACCGCGAGCGGGCCGAGGAACCGGACCAGGCAGGCCTGCCCGGCCCGGCCGACGTCCTCGGCCAGCCAGGCGGCGATCGGGTGCACCGGCCGGCCGAGGTCGATCGCCACGTCGCCGCTGCGCACCCGCTGGGCCACGGTCGTCCAGCCGAACAGCCAGACGACCGCGATCATCCCCTGGCCGAGCCAGGTATAGGTCGACAGCGCCGCGCGGTCGTACCCGGCGACCGTACCGCCGGCCGCGTCCGCCGCCGCGAAGAAGATCGACACCCGGATCACGCCGAAGACCGTGTTGGTGAACGCTCCGGCCAGCGTCGCCCGCCGGTAGGTCGCGTACCGCCGGAAGCCGGCCGCCACCAGCGCCGCCGCCGCTGCGGGCGAAGGCAGCGCAGACACAATCTGCGGACGCTACCCGGGGCCGGGCGCCGGGCCCAACGCATTTATCGTGGCCCCCGTGACACGGATCGTGGCCGGCAGCGCGGGCGGCCGCCGGCTGGCGGTGCCGCCGGGCGAGCGCACCCGGCCGACGTCCGACCGGACCCGGGAGGCCTTGTTCGCCACCGTCTCCGGACTGGTCGACCTCGACGGCGCCAGGGTCCTCGACCTCTACGCCGGCTCCGGCGCGGTCGGGCTCGAGGCCGTCTCCCGGGGCGCCGCGCACGCGCTGCTGGTCGACTCGGACGCCGGCGCCGCCGCGGTCGCCCGGGACAACGCCCGCAGCCTCGGGCTGCAGGACCGGGTCACCGTCCGCCGGGACCGGGTCGAGCGGGTGCTCGCCGGCGACCCCACGCCGCACGAGCTGGTCTTCGCCGACCCGCCGTACGGGCTGGGTGACGACGAGCTCGCCGCGGTCCTGCTGCGGCTGGCCGGCGGCTGGCTCGGGCCCGGTGCGGTGCTCGCCGTCGAACGGTCCAGCCGGGGGCCCGGACCGCGCTGGCCGGACCGTGTCGAGGCTCTCAAGCAGCGCCGCTACGGCGAGGGGACGCTTTGGTACGGTCGATTCTCGTGACGACCGGGAGCCTGTCCGCGCCGCGTCGCGCCGTCTGCCCCGGCTCGTTCGACCCGGTGACTCTCGGTCACCTCGACATCATCGGCCGGGCCAGCCGGCTCTACGACGAGGTCGTCGTCGCGGTCCTCGTCAACAAGGGCAAGTCGAGCATGTTCTCGGTGGACGAGCGGATCGAGATGCTCACCGAGGTCACCGCCGAGTACGGGAACGTACGGGTCGACTCGTTCCACGGCCTGCTGGTGCACTACTGCCAGGCCCACGACATCCCGGTCGTGGTGAAGGGGATCCGGGCGGTCAGCGACTTCGACTACGAGCTCAAGATGGCCCAGATGAACCACGGCCTGACCGGGCTGGATACGCTGTTCATGCCGACCAACCCGGAGTTCAGCTTCCTGTCCTCGAGCCTGGTCAAGGAGGTCGCGACCTGGGGCGGGGACGTCGGCCGGCTGATCCCGGCGGCCGTCCTGGAGCGGCTGACCGCACGGCTCGACGAGCGGCGGTGAGCCGACGGGTGAGTGGGCATCGCCGGGCTGCCGACGGCGGTACGCCCGGGTCACCGCCCGAGGAGCGGAGCGAGCCCGGAGGCGAACGGAGGGCAGGGTGAGCGCGACGGTCGGCGACGCGCTGCGCCGGGTGCCGGACGCGCTCGACGAGCTGGTCGCGCTGGTCGAGTCGGCCCGGGCGATGCCGCTGTCGTCGTCCTGCGTGATCCCGCGCGAGGAGGCGCTCGACCTGCTCGACGAGCTGCGCGCGGCGCTGCCGCCGGCGCTGGAGGACGCCCGCGAGGTGATGGCGACCCGGGAGGAGCTGCTCGGCCAGGCCCGGGACCGGCGGGACCGGGTCACCACCGACGCCCGCGAGGAGGCCGACCGGGTGCTGAGCGCGGCCCGGGCCGCGGCCGACCGGCTGCTCGCCGACGCCAGGGCCGCGGCCGGGCGGATGGTGTCCGCCGACGGGGTGCGCCGGGCGGCCGAGGCGGAGGCCCGCGGGATCCTGCAGGCGGCCGAGGAGCGGGCCGGCCGGCTGAAGGCCGACGCCGACGCGTACGCCGACGAGCGGCTGGCCGTCCTCGCCGACACGCTCAGCCGGCTGCTCGGCACCGTCGAGCGCGGCCGGGACCGCCTCGCCCACCCCGACGACCGCGCTCCGGCCTAGCCACCGCGGCCCCCGTTCCACTCGTCGCCGGCCGGAAGAGGGCGCGACCGCGACGGGGGATGATCTGGCTGTGCGGCGGCGCGGGACTAGGCCGGCTGCGGGCGGTCACGCTAGCCGCTTCGACGTACCAGCGGTGGCTCGGGTAACCTTGGCGGTCGGTCCGCCGCGGACCGTGTCCCTGCCTGTTCACGAGAAGCGACCTATGCCAGCCAGAACGACGCCGCCCGCGCGGACGACACCTCGTCTCGACCCCCGCCGGCCTTTCGTGCTCGACGTGCGCGAGCTCGGCCGCCGCCCGGGGTCGATGCGTGCTGTCCGCGTCGAGGTGCCGGCGCCGGCCGAGATGGCCGTCGGCATGGCCGCGATTCCCGAGGGCCAGCTGCTGACCCTCGACCTGCGGATGGAGTCCGTGGTCGAGGGCGTGCTGGTGTCCGGGACCGTGACCGCGCCGGTGACCGCCGAGTGCGCCCGCTGCCTGACCCCGGTGTCGGACACGGTGAGCGCCGGCGTGACCGAGCTGTTCGCCTACCCGGACTCCGCGACCGAGCAGACCGCCGAGGAGGACGAGGTCAGCCACCTCGTCGGCGACCTGCTCGACCTGGAGCCGGTGGTCCGCGACGCGCTGGTGCTCGACCTGCCGCTGTCCCCGCTGTGCCGGGACGACTGCCGCGGGCTGTGCGCCGGCTGCGGTGAGCGTCTCGACGACCTGCCCGACGACCACACGCACACCACCACCGACCCGCGCTGGGCCGCTCTCGTCGAGCGGTCCGGTGGCAGTCCCGAGAAGGAGTAGACCAGTGGCAGTCCCGAAGCGCCGGATGTCCCGGAGCAACACCCGGTCCCGCCGGTCGCACTGGAAGACGTCGGCCCCGACGCTGGTGATCTGCGAGAACCGCGCCTGCCGCCAGCCCAAGCTGCCGCACACGGTCTGCAAGGTCTGCGGGACGTACGACAACAAGCAGGTCATCGCCGTCTGACCGGACGAGACGACCTGTCGGCGTGAGCGGAGGTCCCCGCCCCCATCCCGATCCGTCCTCACTCGAGGGCGCGCTCGGCGTCACCCTGGACGCCGAGCTGATCGGCCGCGCCCTCACCCACCGGTCCTACGCGTACGAGAACGGGGGGCTGCCGACCAACGAGCGGCTGGAGTTCCTCGGCGACGCGGTGCTCGGGCTGGTGATCACCGACGCGCTCTTCAACGGCCATCCCGACCTGCCCGAGGGCCAGCTGGCCAAGCTGCGCGCCTCGGTGGTGAACATGCGCGCACTCGCCGACGTGGCGCGCACGCTCGGCCCGGCCGGCCTGGGCTCGTACGTCCGGCTCGGCCGGGGCGAGGAGGTCACCGGCGGCCGGGACAAGGCCAGCATCCTCGCGGACACGCTGGAGGCGCTGCTCGGCGCCGTGTACGTCGAGCACGGGCTCGACGTCGCCGGCGAGGTCGTGCACAAGCTGTTCGACCCGGTGCTGGCCGACGCGGCCAAGCGCGGCGCCGGGCTGGACTGGAAGACCTCGCTGCAGGAGCTGACCGCGGCGCTGTCGCTCGGCGTCCCGGAGTACGTGGTGAGCGAGGAGGGACCGGACCACGCCAAGTCGTTCACGGCGGTGGCCCGGGTCGGCGGCGAGTCGTTCGGCACCGGCGCGGGCCGCAGCAAGAAGGAAGCCGAGCAGAAGGCCGCCGAGTCGGCCTGGACGGCGCTGCAGGAGCGGCGGTAGCTCAGCCGGTCGCCCGCCGGCGCACCTCGTCCTCCAGCCGCTCGAGGGCGTCCTGCATGCCCGCCAGGATCCGGTCGGCGGCCGCGCCGCGGTGGGCCTCGGGCTGGTCGCCGAAGAACGACAGGTGCAGGTTCACCTCGCTGGCGTCGTCGCCCTCGTGGTAGACCTGCGCCCAGCCCGCGTAGTCCGGCCCCTCGCTGCCCCATTCCATCCGCAGCTGCTCCTTCTCGGCCCGGAACAGCCCGTCGGTCGAGTAGTGGTGACCGCCCGCCTCGCCCTCGACGTGCACCCGATCAGGACCGGCGTCCTCGACATCCATCGTGGTGGGCAGCCAGCGCTGCATCGTCTCGATGTCCGACATGATGTCGAAGACCACGTCGGCGGCCGCGGGCATCCGGCGGCTCTGCTCGTACTCCATGGCCGCATGATCTACCCCCATGCACGGTGCCACTACCGTGAGCACCGTGCCTGAGCTGCCCGAGGTCGAGGTGGTGCGCAGCGGCCTGGAGCGCTGGGTCGTCGGCCGTACCGTCGCCAGAGCCGAGATGCTGCACCCGCGGGCGACCCGCCGGCACGTCGCCGGCCCGGACGACGTGGTGGCCCGGCTCACCGGCCGCACGCTGACCGGCGCCCACCGGCGCGGCAAGTACCTCTGGCTGCCGCTGTCCGGGACCGACGAGGCCCTGCTCGGCCACCTCGGGATGAGCGGCCAGTTGCTGGTCGAGCCGCCGGAGACACCGGACGGCCCGCACCTGCGGGCCAGGCTCGCGTTCACCGACGGCGGCCGGGAGCTGCGCTACGTCGACCAGCGCACGTTCGGCGGGCTCTCGGTGGAGCCGCTCGCGGGCCCCGCCGCGGACAGCGTGCCGGCGGTCATCGCGCACATCGCCCGCGACCCGCTCGACCCGGCGTTCGACCTGGCCGCGTTCGCCGCCGCGGTCCGCGCGCGGCGGACCGGGATCAAGCGGGCGCTGCTCGACCAGTCGCTCGTTTCCGGCATCGGCAACATCTACGCCGACGAGGCACTGTGGCGGTCCAGGCTGCACTGGGCCCGCGCGACCGACACGATGACGCGGCCGGCGATCGCGACGCTGGTCGAGTCGGTGCGCGCGGTGATGAACGAGGCGCTGGCCGCCGGCGGCACGTCGTTCGACAGCACGTACGTCAACGTCAACGGCGAGAGCGGCTACTTCGAGCGCTCGCTGCACGTGTACGGCCGCGAGGGCGAGCCGTGTGTCCGCTGCGGCACGCCGATCCGTCGCGACGCGTTCATGAACCGCTCGTCGTTCAGCTGCCCACGCTGCCAGCCGAGGCCGCGCAACGGGCGCTGGTGAACATGTCCGGACAGGTACCGAACGACGTCCGGTTGACGGCCTGGGTGCACGGGCACGTGCAAGGTGTCGGGTTTCGATGGTGGGTGCGGGCGCGGGCCCTGGAGCTGGGACTGGTCGGCTGGGCGGCCAACCTCGACGACGGCCGGGTCGAGATCGTGGCCGAAGGACCCCGTTCGGCCACACAGGCGTTGCTCGATGCCCTGAATGGCCCTAGCAGTCCCGGACGGGTGCGGACAGTAGTCGAGCGATGGGCCGAAGCGCGCGGTGGGATCACCGGGTTCGCAGAGCGTTAACACGCCGTGGACACACGCTGCGACGACGGACGTTGACCGTCCCGGCCGGTCCGTGCGACCCTATACACATCGCACGCACCGGGCCCGGCCGCGGTTCGCGTGCCCTTCCCAAGACCCACCGAAGCGTCTGGTGTGGAGGCTCACGAGATGGCGAAGGCCCTTCTCGGCTACGTCGGTGCTGTACCGGATCGTCGCCTCGTCGACGAGGTGACGTACCTCCGGTCGCGGGTTCGCGACCTGGAGGCCGAGGTCGCGCGACTGCGTACCGATCGCGAAGCGACTGACCTGGAGCGTGGGCTGCGGCAGCTGTCCGAGCTGCCCGAACCCGTTCTGGCCTGACGTAGGGGCCGGCCGCTGCCGGCTCACCGCTGACGCGTCCCGGTCCGGACGCGAGATCCGGCGATCGCTGGCTTCTCCCCGCACGCCTTCCGCGGATCCGCTCAGGTGCTCAGGTACCGTTCGTCGCGGGCCCTTTCCCGAGCCGGCCCACCCGCCGTCCGCTTCCGGAGAGTCGTGCACCTCAAGAGCCTCACGCTGAAGGGCTTCAAGTCCTTCGCCTCGGCCACCAGCCTGCGGTTCGAGCCCGGCATCACCTGCGTCGTCGGTCCCAACGGGTCGGGCAAGTCCAACGTCGTCGACGCGATCTCCTGGGTCATCGGCGAGCAGGGCGCCAAGGCCCTGCGCGGCGGCAAGATGGAGGACGTCATCTTCGCCGGGACCGCCGGCCGGCCGCCGCTGGGCCGGGCCGAGGTGACGCTGACCATCGACAACAACGACGGCGCGCTGCCGATCGACTACACCGAGGTCACGATCACCCGGCGGATGTTCCGCGACGGCGCCAGCGAGTACGAGATCAACGGGTCGGCCTGCCGGTTGCTGGACATCCAGGAGCTGCTGTCCGACTCGGGCATCGGCCGGGAGATGCACGTCATCGTCGGGCAGGGCCAGCTCGACTCGGTGCTGCAGGCCGAGCCCGAGGACCGGCGCGGGTTCATCGAGGAGGCGGCCGGCGTCCTCAAGCACCGCAAGCGCAAGGAGAAGGCGCTGCGGAAGCTCGACGCGATGCAGGCCAACCTGACCCGGCTGACCGACCTCACCGGCGAGCTGCGCCGCCAGCTCAAGCCGCTGGGCCGGCAGGCCGAGGTCGCCCGGCGGGCCGCCACCGTGCAGTCCGACCTGCGCGACGCGCGGCTGCGCCTGCTCGCCGACGACCTGGTCGCGCTGCGGACCGCGCTGGCCCGGGAGGTCGCCGACGAGAGCGCGGTGCGCGAGCGGCGCGGCGTGGTCGAGCGGGAGCTGGCCGCCGCGCAGGCCCGGGAGGCCGAGCTGGAGGCGGCGATCGCCGCCGACGCGCCGGCCCTGGCCCGGGCCCAGGAGACCTGGTATCGGCTGTCCGCGCTGGAGGAGCGCTTCCGCGGCACCGCACCGGCTCGCGGTGGAGCGGCGGCGGCACCTGTCCGCGGCGCTCGACGAGGCCCGCACCGGCCGGGACCCGGACGCGATGGAGGCCGAGGCGGCCGAGATCCGGGACCAGGAGGAGGCGCTGCGGGACGCCCTCGAGGACGACCGGGGCCGGCTGGCCGCGGCGGTCGCCGAGCGCCAGGAGCTGGAGCGGTCGCTGGCCGCGGCCGAGCGGGCGCTGGTCGCCGCGGTGCGCGCGGTCGCCGACCGGCGGGAGGGGCTGGCCCGGCTCGGCGGCCAGGTCGAGGCCGTGCGTACCCGGCTCGGCGCGAAGGCGGAGGAGATCGACCGGCTCGCTGCCGCGGCCGCCGAGGCGCGGGACCGGGCCGCGGCGGCCGACGGCGGAGTTCGCGGCGCTGCAGGCCGAGGTCGGCGTGCTCGACCAGGGCGAGCTGGGGCTGGACGAGCGGCACGAGGCCGAGGTCGCCGGGTACGACGCCGCCCGGGCCCGGGTGCGGGCGCTCGGCGAGGCGGAGCGGGAGGCCGAGCGGGACCGCGCCACCTGGGCCGCCCGCAAGGACGCGCTCGCGCTCGGTCTGACCCGCGGGACGGCGCCGGCGCGCTGCTCGCGGCCGGGACGAGGCTGCCCGGGCTGCTCGGCTCGGTCGCCGCGCTGCTGACCGTGCGGCCCGGGTACGAGGCGGCGCTGGCGGCCGCGCTCGGCGGCATCGCCGACGCGGTGGCGGTCGGTTCGCCGGCCGACGCGGCGTCCGCGCTGCGGCTGCTCAAGGACGACGACGCCGGTCGCGCCGGGCTGCTCATCGGCGGCGCCACCGCCCCGGCGGTCGGCCGCTCGGCCGCTCCGGCCGCTCCGGCCGCTCCGGCCGCTCGGCCGCTCCGCCGACCCGGGACGGCCGACCCGGGCGACCCGGGCGACCGGGCGACCCGGCGGGATGGCCGGCGCTGCCGGTGGGGGCGCAGTGGGCGGTGGACCTGGTCGAGGCGCCGGCGGCGCTGCGGTCCGCGCTGTCCCGGGCGCTGGACCGGGTCGCGGTGGTGGCCGACCTGGACGCCGCCCGCGACCTGGTCGCAGCCGGACCGGGCGTGCGGGCGGTGACCGCGGCGGGGGACCTGCTCGGGGCGGACTGGGCGGTCGGGGGGTCGGCGAGCGCGCCGAGCGTGATCGAGGTGCAGGCCGCGGTCGACGAGGCCGAGACCAAGCTGGCCGAGGCCGAGTCCCGCCGGACCACGGTCGCGGCCGAGCTGGTCGAGGCGAAGTCGGCCGCCGACGCCGCCCGGCACCGGGTCGAGGCCGCGCTGACCCGGCTCAACGAGTCCGATGCCAAGCTCAGCGCGGTCGCCGAGCAGCTCGGCCGGCTCGGGGCCGGCGCCCGGTCGGCCGCGGCCGAGGCCGACCGGCTGGACAAGGCCCGCGCCGGCGCGGTCGAGGCCCGCGAGCAGGACGTGGCCAAGCTGGCCGACCTGGAGGACCGGCTGTCCGCGGCCGAGGAGATCCCGGTAGACGAGGAGCCGTCCACCGAGGAGCGGGACGCGCTGCAGGCCCGCGGCGCCGAGGTGCGGCAGGCCGAGATGGAGGCCAGGCTCGCCGTCCGTACCGGCGAGGAGCGGGTGCGGGCCCTCTCCGGCCGGGCCGACCAGCTGCTGCGGGCGGCCGCGACCGAGCGTGCCACCCGGGCCCGGCTGGAGGAGCGGCGGCAGGCCCGGGCCCGCGGTGGCGAGGTGGCGGCCGCGGTCGTCGTCGCCGCCGAGGCCGCGCTGGCCCGGATCGCCGGCTCGCTCGAGGTCGCGGTCACCGAGCGGGACGCCGCCCAGCAGGCCCGCGTGGTCCGCGAGGGCGAGCTGCTCGCGCTGCGCACGTCCAGCCGCGAGCTGGCCGGCGAGCTGGACCGGCTCACCGACGTCGTGCACCGCGACGAGGTCGCCCGGGCCGAGCAGCGGCTGCGGATCGAGCAGCTGGAGACCGTCGCGGTCGAGCAGTTCGGGGTGGACCTGGACGCGCTCGTCGCCGAGTACGGGCCCGCGGTGGCGGTACCGCCGTCGGTCGCCGACCGTGGCCAAGGCCGAGGCGGACGGGAGCGCGCCGCCCGAGCCGGCGCCGTACGAGCGGGCCGAGCAGGAGAAGCGGGCGGCCCGGGCCGAGCGCGACCTCGCCCTGCTCGGCAAGGTCAACCCGCTCGCGCTGGAGGAGTTCGCGGCGCTGGAGGAGCGGCACGCGTTCCTGTCCACGCAGCTGGAGGACCTCAAGGCGACCCGGCGGGACCTGCTCACGGTGATCCGGGAGGTGGACGAGCGCATCCACGACGTTTTCGCCGCGGCGTACGAGGACACCGCGCGGGAGTTCGAGATCGTCTTCCGGACGCTGTTCCCCGGCGGTGAGGGGCGGCTCGTGCTCACCGACCCCGACGACATGCTCGCCACCGGCGTCGAGGTCGAGGCCAGGCCGCCGGGCAAGAAGATCAAGCGGCTGTCGCTGCTGTCCGGCGGGGAACGGTCGCTGACCGCGGTCGCGCTGCTGGTGGCGATCTTCCGGGCCCGCCCGTCGCCGTTCTACGTGCTGGACGAGGTCGAGGCCGCCCTCGACGACATCAACCTTGGCCGCCTGCTGAACCTGATCGAAGAGCTGCGCTCGACCTCCCAGCTGATCGTCATCACCCACCAGAAGCGGACGATGGAGATCGCCGACGCGCTGTACGGGGTGAGCATGCGCGGCGACGGCATCACCACGGTGATCAGCCAGCGGCTGCGGGAGCGCGAGTCGGCATAGGGCCGGTCCTAGCCCGAGCGTCGCAACTTCTCCCGGCCGAATGCAGCAAATTTTTCCACACGCCGGCGCCGGCGGGCTAGCATCTGCATTCGTGCCTGCCATCCAGATCCGGGACGTGCCGCCCGATCTGCACCGCCGGCTGCGCGAGCGGGCGGCGGCTGACCGGGTGACGCTCTCGGCGTACGTGCTGAGGCTGCTCGAGCGGGACGCCGGCCGGCTGTCCGCGCGGGAGTGGTTCGCCACGTTGGCCCACCGGGAGCCGGTGCGCGACGTGGACGTCGCGGGGGCGTTGGACGGGTCGCGGTCCGACCGCGACTCGCGGGCCGCCCGTGTACTGCGTCATTGACGCCGGGGCCCTGCTCGAACTGCTGCTGCGCACGATGCGCGCCGAGTCGGTGCAGTCCGTGGTCGACGACCGGCAGATGGTGGCGCCGGCGGTGATCGACGCGGAGGTGCTCTCCGCGCTGCGCGGCCTCGAACGCAACCGCTCGGTCTCGCCGTCCCGGGCCGCGGTCGCGGTGGACGACCTGCGCACGGCGCCGGTCGAGCGCCACCCGCTGGACTCGCTGGTGGAGCGGGCCTGGGGCCTGCGCGACCGGCTCAACGCGTACGACGCGCTCTACGTCGCGCTCGCCGTCGAGCTGGACTGCCCGCTCGTCACCACCGACGACCGCATCCCCGACCCCCGCCTGCCCGCCCAGGTCCTGCACGCCTGATCGCCGTCGGGGGCGGTCCCCCGTGACCGCCGGGGCGGTGGCCCGGGTGCACTGGCAGCACTCGACCGACCTCTTCCCCCGAGCTCCGCCGCGGGCGGAGGACCCCATCAGCTCCGTGGCCCGCCGGTGCCGGTCGGGTGCTCCGGTGCCGCGGCTGGGAGACTCTGGGCATGGAGTGGGTGGTTCTCGCGGTGGTCCTGGTCGTCGTGCTCGTCGTTGCGGTGGCGGGGTTCGTGGTGCCGCGGCGGCGCGGGGGTGGGTTGCCGCCGGCGCCGGAGCAGGCGGTGCCGCCGCTGCGGACCGGCACACAGGCCCCGGTCGAGGGCGAACCGGAAGCACGGGCCGAGCCGGAGACCGAGCCCGAGCCGCGACCGGGGGAGGGGACCCTGGTCGACACCACCGGTCCGGGGCTGGAGGTCCCGGAGCCGACCGCCGGCCGGCTGGTGCGGCTGCGCTCCCGGCTCTCCCGCTCGCAGAACACCCTCGGCAAGGGCCTGCTCGACGCTGCTGTCCCGGGAGCGCCTGGACGAGGACACCTGGGAGGAGGTCGAGGACACCCTGCTGACCGCCGACGTCGGCGTCGCGCCGACCCAGGAGCTCGTCGAGCGGCTGCGGACCCGGGTCAAGGTGCTCGGCACCCGCTCCGAGGGCGAGCTGCGCGCGCTGCTCGCGAGGAGCTGGTCACCGCGCTGCAGCCGGACATGGACCGCACCCTGCACACCGTCCCGCACTCCGACGGCCACCCGGCCGTCGTGCTGGTCGTCGGGGTCAACGGCACCGGCAAGACCACCACCACCGGCAAGCTCGCCCGGGTGCTCGTCGCCGACGGGCGCACCGTGGTGCTCGGCGCCGCCGACACGTTCCGGGCCGCCGCCGCCGACCAGCTCCAGACCTGGGGCGAGCGGGTCGGCGCCCGGACGGTCCGCGGGCCCGAGGGCGGCGACCCGGCCAGCGTCGCGTTCGACGCGGTGAAGGAGGGCATCGAGACCGAGGACCCGGCGTCGACACGGTGCTCATCGACACCGCCGGCCGGCTGCACACCAAGACCGGGCTGATGGACGAGCTCGGCAAGGTCAAGCGGGTCGTCGAGAAGCAGGGCCCGGTGGACGAGGTGCTGCTCGTGCTCGACGCCACGACCGGCCAGAACGGCCTGGTCCAGGCCCGGGTGTTCGCCGAGGTCGTCGACATCACCGGCATCGTGCTGACCAAGCTGGACGGCACCGCCAAGGGCGGCATCGTGATCGCCGTCCAGCGCGAGCTGGGCGTGCCGGTCAAGCTGGTCGGCCTCGGCGAGGGCGCGGACGACCTGGCGCCGTTCGAGCCCGAGGCGTTCGTGGACGCGCTGTTGGGGGAGACGGCGTAGGGCCTGTGGTGTTAGCTGGCGTTCTCGCGCCCGCTCGCACCCGGAGGAGCCCGATGTCCTTCTCACTCGACCGCCGCCGGTTCCTGGGCACCGCGCTGGCCGGGGCGGCGATCGTCGCCTTCGACCCGCTGCGGGGCGGTTGGGTGACGGCGGCCGAGGCGGCCGTGGGCACGCCGCGCGGCGCGGTCGCCGTGCCCGGCCTGGACGGCGAGCTCACCACCGACCCGGCCGCCCTGGCCGCGGTCGCCGACGACTTCGGCCACCTCGTGCACCGCACGCCGCTGGCCGTGCTGCGGCCCGGCTCGGTCGCCGACGTCGTCGCCCTGGTGCGGTACGCGAACCGGCACGGCATCGCGGTGAGCATGCGCGGGCAGGGGCACAGCACCAACGGCCAGTCCCAGGTGCACGCCGGCGTGGTCATCGACTCCTCGACGCTCGACCAGGTGCACGAGATCGGGGCCGACCGGGTCACCGCGGACGCCGGCGTGCTCTGGATCGACCTGGCCCGGGCGACGCTGGCCCGCGGGCTGACCCCGCCGGTGTTCACCGACTACCTGGACCTGTCGGTCGGCGGCACGCTCAACGCCGGCGGCATCGGCGGCACCACCCAGCGGGCCGGCATGCAGGTCGACAACGTGCTCGCGCTCGAGGTGGTGACCGGCAAGGGCGAGCTGGTCAGCTGCTCGCCGACCCGCAACCGGGCGCTGTTCGAGTCGGTGCTCGGCAGCCTCGGCCAGCTCGCGATCGTGGTCCGGGCGACGATCCGGCTGGTGCCGGCGCCCACCCACGCCCGGACCTACCAGCTGTTCTACCCGGACCTGGACACCTACCTGGCCGACCAGCGGCGGGCGCTGGCCGAGGGCCGGTTCAGCTCGCTGGAGGGGCAGGTCCAGCGCACCGCGGCCGGCGACGGCTGGGAGTTCTTCATCGACGCGGCCGTCTACTACACCGACACCCCGCCGGACGAGGCCGCGGTGACCGGCGGGCTGCGGTTCGACCCGGCCCGGACGGTCAGCGAGGACGTCACGTTCCTGGACTGGATCGACCGGCTGCGGCCGACCGTCGAGCTGCTCATCCAGCTCGGCATCTGGTTCCTGCCGCACCCGTGGGTCAACCTGTTCCTGCCGGCCAGCCGGACCGCGGCCGTGGTCGCGCCGACGCTGGCCGACCTGACGCTGGCCGACACCGGGCAGGGGCCGGTCCTGCTCTACCCGTTCCGCCCGGGGCTGGTGCGGCCGCGGTTCGTGCGGACGCCGGACGAGGCGGTCGCGTTCCTGTTCGCGATCCTGCGGACGACCGTGCCACCGACCGACCCGGCCGCCCAGCTCGCCGACAACCGCGCCCTGTACGAGCGGGCCCGCGCGGCCGGCGGCACGCGCTACCCGGTCGGCTCGGTGCCGTTCACGCCGCTGGACTGGGCCGCCCACTACGGCCGGGACTACCCCGCGTTCGTCGCGGCCAAGGCGACCTGGGACCCGCGCCGGGTGCTCGCGCCCGGGCAGGGCATCTTCGGCCCGCCGCGCTGATCCGGCCGGGCGAGCGCACTGGCCCCGGCCCGGCCGCCGCACTGGCCCGGGGCCGGCCGCCGCACTGGCCCGGGCCCGGGCGGGCACTGGTCCGGCCCGGGCGGCCGCGCTGATCCGGCCGAGCCGGCGGCCCGCCGGTGTGCTGAAACCCGGCCGTAGCCGGCTGCCCGGTCTGTTCACGGCCAGGTAACAGACGGGAACTGCCTCCGAAACAGCTCGCTGTCACCTTTTTGCCAAACCCCGTCAGCGAGAGGAGGAGCAGTGCCGTTCGACTTCGATTCGGTCGACACCGGCGCCACCGCCTGGGTTCTAGCCAGCGGTGCGCTGGTACTGCTCATGACCCCGGGCCTGGCGTTCTTCTACAGCGGCATGGTCCGCGCGAAGCACGCCCTGGCCATGCTCATGCAGAACTACGTCACCATCGGCATCGTCAGCCTGGTCTGGGTGGTGTGCGGCTTCTCCCTCGCCTTCGGCGAGGGCAACGGCTTCATCGGTGACCTCCACTTCGCCGGCCTGCAGCACATCGGGGACACGATTCCCGGCTACGTGGACAACTTCGCGCAGGTCATCCCGCCGATGGTGTTCGTGATCTTCCAGCTGATGTTCGCGGTCATCACCCCGGCGCTGATCGTCGGGTCGACCGCGGACCGGTGGAAGTTCGGCGCGTTCGTGCCGTTCATCGCGCTGTGGTCGATCCTCGTCTACAGCCCGGTCGCGCACTGGGTGTTCTCGCCCGAGGGCTGGCTGTTCAAGCGGGGCGCGCTCGACTTCGCCGGCGGCACCGTGGTGCACATCAACGCCGGCGTCGCCGGGCTCGCGCTGGCGATCTTCCTCGGCCGGCGGCGGGGCTGGCCGAGCCAGCCGATGCGGCCGCACAACGTGCCGTTCGTGCTGCTCGGCGCCGGCCTGCTGTGGTTCGGCTGGTTCGGCTTCAACGCCGGGTCGGCGCTCGGCGCCAACCAGCTGGCCGGCTACGCGTTCGTGAACACGAACACGGCCGCCGCGGTCGCGCTGCTGGCCTGGATCGGCGTGGAGAAGCTGCGCGACGGCAAGGCCACCACGCTCGGCGCCGCCTCCGGCGCGGTCGCCGGCCTGGTCGCGATCACCCCGTGCGCCGGCTTCGTCAGCCCGCTCGGCTCGATCGCGGTCGGCGCCATCGCCGGCGGCGGGTGCGCGCTCGCCGTCGCGATCAAGGGCAGGGTGCGCATCGACGACTCGCTCGACGTCGTCGCCGTGCACCTCGTCGGCGGCATCCTCGGCTCGCTCTGCGTCGGCTTGTTCGCCACCCTGGACACCAACCCGCTCGGCGCGGACGGCCTGTTCTACGGCGGCGGGTGGAGCCTGCTCGGCAAGCAGGCGCTGGCGGTCGTCTCCGTCATCGCGTACTCCTTCGTGATGACCATGATCATCGCGTTCGTGGTCAACCTGGTGATCAAGATGCGGGTGCCGGCCGAGGTGGAGGACGAGGGCCTCGACTACGTGCTGCACGGCGAGACGGCGTACGAGTTCTCGACGCTGGGCGGCTCGCCGTCGTCGCTCGGTGCGGGCGCGCAGCCGATGTCCGGCTCGGAGCGGGCTCCGGCCCACCGTGAGGGGGTGACGACGTGAAGCTGGTGACGGCGATCATCAAGCCGTTCAAGCTCGACGACGTCAAGGCGGCGCTGGAGACGCTCGGCGTGCACGGCCTGACCGTCAGCGAGGTCCGCGGCTACGGCCGGCAGAAGGGCCACACCGAGGTCTACCGGGGCGCGGAGTACACCGTGGACCTGGTGCCGAAGGTGCGGGTCGAGGTCCTGGTCGACGACGACGACGCCGAGAAGATCGTGGAGACCGTGGTCAAGGCCGCGCGCACCGGCAAGATCGGCGACGGCAAGGTCTGGATGACGCCGGTCGAGACCGTGGTGCGGGTACGCACCGGCGAGCGCGGAGCCGACGCGCTCTGAGCGGTACGGGCGCGGTCCGGTCCGGCGCGGAGCCCCCGCGCCGGCCCGGACCGCACCCGCGTCCGGCCGCGCGTCCCGCCCGGCCGCGGGCCCGGCGGGGGTGGATCCGGCCGCCGCGCGGGCGCGGGTGCGCCCGTGGGTCTCGGGACGGGCTCGGGTCCGTTCGGGGTCGAGTGGGACGGGAGGCGGCGCCGTGGTGAGCGCGGGCCAGGCGTCGGGGCCGTCCGCGGCAGGTGAGCTGCGCGCGGCCCGGGCGGCGCTGGTCGGGGACGGGCGGTCCGGAGCGGCGCTGCGCGACGCGCTGGTCGGCCTGTACGACTCCTGGCTGGCCGAGGTGGTCGCGGCCGCCGCCGGGGCTGGGCCCGACGTGGCGCTGGTCGCGGTCGGCGGGCTCGGCCGCCGGGAGCCCGCGCCGTACTCGGACCTCGACCTGGTCCTGCTGCACCGCGGCCGGGCCGGCGTGAAGGAGATCGCCGACGCGGTCTGGTACCCGGTCTGGGATGCCGGGGTCGGCCTCGACCACTCGGTCCGCACCGTGGCCGAGGCGCTGGCGGTCGCCCGGGACGACCTCAGGGCCGCGCTCGGCCTGCTCGACCTGCGGCACCTGGCCGGCGACCCCGCGCTGTCCGGCGAGCTGCACGCCGGCGCGTACGCGGCCTGGCGCCAGGCCGCGCCGCGCCGCGCTCCCCGAGCTGCGCGCGGCCACCCTGGCCCGCTGGCGCACCGCCGGCGAGCTGGGCTTCCTGCTCGAGCCCGACCTCAAGGAATCCCGCGGCGGGCTGCGCGACGTGCACGCCCTGCACGCGCTGGCCGCGGCCCAGCTGCTCGACCTGCCGGGGCCGGCCGTCGTCACGGCCCGGGACGTGCTCCTGGACACCCGCGGCGAGCTGCACACCCGGGCCGGCCGGGCGCTGGACCGGCTGGTGCAGCAGGAGCAGCCGGCGATCGCCGCCGCGCTCGGCCGAGCCGACGAGGACGACCTGCTGCGCGCGGTCGCCGACGCCGGCCGCACGGTCGCGTACGCCGCGGACACGGCCTGGCGGCAGGTCGAGGGCGAGCTCGCGGCGCGGCGGCGGACCACCCGGCTGACCCGGGTGCTGGCCGGTCGCCGGGTGCCGGACCCGCAGCGCCGCCCGCTCGCCGAGGGCGTGGTCGAGCAGGACGGCGAGGTCGTGCTGGCCCGCGACGCCGACCCGTGGGCCGACCCGGTGCTGGTGCTGCGGGTGGCCGGTGCCGCCGCCCGGGCCGACCTGCCGCTGGCCCCGCACGCGTTGGACCGGCTGGCCACCGAGTCCGCGCCGGTGCCGTCGCCCTGGCCGGCCGACGCCCGGGACGCGTTCGTCGACCTGCTGGGCACCGGCCACCGCGCGGTCCCGGTGCTGGAGGCGCTGGACCGGGCCGGCCTGCTGGTGCGGCTGATCCCGGAGTGGGCGCAGGTGCGCTCGCGGCCGCAGCGCAACCCCGTGCACCGGTTCACCGTCGACCGGCACCTGATGGAGGCCGCGGCCGAGGCCGCCGCGCTCGCCCGTACGGTGGCCCGGCCCGACCTGCTGCTGCTCGGCGCGTTCCTGCACGACATCGGCAAGGGCTGGCCGGGCGACCACACCGAGGCGGGGGTCGCGGTGGCGCGCGAGCTCGGCCCGCGGCTCGGCCTGCCGTACGGCGACGCGGCGACGGTCGTCGCGATGATCCGCCACCACCTGCTGCTGCCGGACACCGCGACCCGGCGCGACCTGGCCGACCCGATGACCGTGCGGACCGTCGTCGAGGCCGTCGACGGCTCCCGGGACCTGCTCGACCTGCTGCACGCGCTGGCGATCGCCGACGGGCTGGCGACCGGGCCGGCGGCCTGGACGGACTGGAAGGCCGACCTCGTGGCCGAGCTGGTCGACCGGGCCCGGGACGCGGTCGCCGGCGCGCCGCCGCAGCCGCCGCCGGCACTCACCGCCGCCCAGCGGGAGCTGGCCGGGTCCAGCCGGGGCGAGGTGGCGGTGCGGGTCGACGGCGACTCGGTCACCGTGGCGGCGCCGGACCGGCCGGGCCTGCTCAGTCGCACGGCCGGGGTGCTGGCGCTGCACCAGCTGGACGTCCGGGCGGCCAGCGCGGTCACGGTGGGGACGACGGCGGTGGACGTGTTCACGGTCAGCCCGCGGTTCGGCTCCGGCCCGGACCCGGCGCTGCTGCGGGCGGACGTGGCCAGGGCGCTGGCCGGCACGCTGCCGCTGGCCGACCGGCTGGCCGCGAGGGAGGCCGCGTACGGGTCCGGGCCGCAGCAGCCGCCCCGGGTGCTCTGGTTCGACGGCGCCGCGACCGGCGCGACCGTGTTGGAGCTGCGGGCGGCGGACGCGGCCGGCCTGCTGCACCGGGTGACCGCGGCGCTGGAGCGGGCCGGGCTCGACGTCCGCGGCGCCCGGGTGAGCACGCTCGGCGGCTCCGCGGTCGACGCGTTCTACCTGGCCGGCGCCGACGGCGCCCCGGTGACGGACCCGGCCGTGCGCCGGGCCGTCACCGAGGTCGTGCTCACTGCTGCTGGTACGTCGGGGTGATCAGCGCCCGGCCGAGCGTCTGGAACAGCACGTTGAACGCGACGTACGTCGGGGTCGCGTCCGGGTCGACGCCGAGGTGGTCGACGTCGAGCGCGTGCACGGCGAACACATACCGGTGCGCGCGGTCGCCGGCCGGCGGGGCCGCGCCGTCCCAGCGGCGCTGGCCGAAGTCGTTGCGGACGTGGAACGCGCCCGGCGGCAGGGTGTCGTCGCTCTGCCCGGCGCCGGTGGGCAGCTCGGCGACCGAGGCCGGGATGTCCACCACGGTCCAGTGCCAGAAGCCGGACGGGGTCGGCGCGTCCGGGTCGAAGCAGTTCACCACATAGCTGCGGGTGCCGTCGGGCGCGCCGGACCAGGACAGCTGGGGCGACGTGTTCTCCCCGCCCGCCGAGTCGTGCACGTGCGTCAGGTGCATCGGGGTCCCGTCCGTGACGTCCGTGCTGTTCGCGGTGAACGTCGCGGTCTTCGGCAGCAGGTCGTACGGGAGCGGGGCGTCGGGGCGGTCCAGGGACGGCATGCGTGCTCCTCCTCGTCGAGTTGCATCGATCAACGGATCAGTTGCCCAGACAACCGTCCGGGCATGCGCGGGTCACCAGCCGCGCAGGTCCACCGGCCAGGTCTCCAGCACCTCGGCCTCGTCGGTGCCCCCGTCGACGAGGTGCACGGCCGCGTGCAGGGCGACGGTCGGGTCCACGTGCGCCGGCAGCGCCCGGACGCGGTCGCCGACGCGCACCGACCGCGGCTCGTCCGGTGCGAACGTCGTGTGCTCGTCGGAGCAGAACCACACCGTCGCGCCGGGCACCGTCGGGTTGCCGTGGTCCATGCCCAACGACTTGAGCCCGACGTCGGCGACCACCCACGGCGGCTGGATCTCGCTGCTCGGCGGGGACGCGCTGATCACGGTCGCGAGCACGGACAGCGCCGGCCGGAACGGCAGCCCGACCGCGCCGTACGCGGTGTCCATCAGCGCGTACGACCCGGCCTGGATCTCGGTCGCCACGGTGTTGTCCGCGTACGTCCCGGTTCCCCCGGCGGAGACCACCGCACCGCCGACGTCCGCCGCCGCCCGGGCCAGCAGGGCCATGCAGTCGGCGGTCATCGCCCGCCGCTGGTCGGCGTCGGCGACCAGCATCAGGTGGCCCTCGTAGCCCATCACGCCGCGCACGGTCAGGCCGGCCGAGCGGGCCAGGTCGGCGATCCGGCCGGCGTCCGCGGGCGCGCAGCCGCAGCGCGGCAGCCCCACGTCGACGTCGACGAGCACCTCGCGCACCCCGCCGGCCGCGGCCGCCCCGACGGTCTCGGCCGAGTCGACCGCGACGGTGATCCGGGCCCGGTCGGCCAGCGCCCCGAGCCGGCGGGTGTCCAGCACCTCGTTGGCCAGCAGCAGGTCGTCGCCGAGCCCGGCCGCGACCATGCCCTCGACCTCGCGGATCGTCGCGCAGGTGAACGCCCGGTGCCCGTGGCCGGCCTGGACCTTGGCCAGCGCCGTCGTCTTGTGCGCCTTGACGTGCGGGCGCAGCCGCGGGCCCGGCAGCGCGGCCGCCATCGTGGCCAGGTTGTGCTCCAGTGCGCCGGCGTCCACGAGCAGCGCCGGCGTCTGCAGGTCGGTGACCTTCACGCGTCGCTCCTACGGCACGCGGCGCCCGAGGGCAAGTCCGGGGTGTCGCGTCCCCGCGCGCCCGGCGCGCGCTCGTGGGTACGGTTCGGCCGTGACGTGGCGGAACTGGACCGGCGACCAGGTCGCCGACCCCGCGCGGACGCTGGCCCCGCGGGACGCGGCCGACGTGGCGACGGCCGTCAAGGACGCGGCCCGGGACGGGCTACGGGTGCGGATGGTCGGCGCCGGGCACTCGTTCACCGGCGCGGCGCTGACGGACGGCGTGCTGCTGAGCCCGCGGCGGCTGACCGGGATCGTGGCAATCGCGCAGGAGTCGGTGCGGGTCCGGGCCGGCACCCGGCTGCACGACCTGTCGGTCGAGCTGGCCCGGCACGGGCTGGCGCTGGAGAACCTCGGCGACATCGACGTGCAGACCGTGGCCGGCGCGGTCGCCACCGGCACGCACGGCACCGGCGCGGCGTTCGGCGGGCTGGCCAGCCAGGTCACCGGGTTCGAGCTGGTCACCGCCGACGGCTCGGTGCTCGACGCGGACGGCGAGCTGCTCGCCGCGGCCACGATCGGGCTCGGCGCGTACGGGGTGGTCACCGCGGTGACGCTGCGCTGCGTGCCGGCGTTCGCGCTGCGCGCGGTCGAGTCGGCCGAGCGCGTCGACGCGCTGCTGGAGCGCTGGGACACGCTGCCGGCCGAGGCCGACCACGTCGAGTTCTACTGGTGGCCGCACACCCGGGACGCGCAGCTCAAGCGGAACTCTCGGGTGCCGCTGGCCGAGCTGGCCCCGCTGCCGCGGTGGCGGTCGCTGCTCGACGACGAGCTGGTGGCCAACGGGCTGTTCGGCGCGGTGTGCCGGGCCGGCGTCCGGATCCCCGCGCTGGTCCCGCCGGCCAACCGGCTGGCGACCCGGCTGCTCGGCAGCCGGACGTACACGGACCTGTCCTGGAAGGTGTTCGCGCACCCGCGGCGGGTGCGGTTCCACGAGACCGAGTGGGCGCTCCCGCAGGCCCTGCTGCCGGACGTGCTGCGCGAGCTGGACGCGACGATCCGCCGGCGCGGCTGGCGGGTCTCGTTCCCGGTCGAGGTCAGGGTCGCCGCCGGCGACGACCGCTGGCTGTCCACCGCGTACGGGCGGCCGACCGCGTACCTGGCCGCGCACCGGTACGTCCGCGAGCCCTGGGCGGACTACCTCGGCGCGGTCGGCGAGATCGTCCGGGCCGTCGCCGGGCCGGCGGGCCGGCCGCACTGGGGCAAGCTGCACCCGCTGGCCACCGCCGAGCTCGAACCGCGCTATCCCCGCTTCGCCGACGCGGTCGCGTTGCGGGCCCGTCTCGACCCGGAGGGGCGCTTCGCGAACTCCTACCTGGACCGCATACTCGGCCCCGTCTCGTTCTGAGACCTCCGGCCCGTCGTTCCGGTCGACCGTACAGATCAGAGTCTGATCGCGTCGACGGGGAGCGAGCCATGACGACTGTCGAGACCGACGTACCCACCGCGTCCCATCGCGACGACGGTGCCGCCGCGCCGGTCGCTCCCGCGCCCGCCACGCCGGCCCTGCCGGCGGGCAACCCGGCCCTGCTGGCCCTGATCACCTTCCTGCTGTCGGCCCTCACCCTCGGGCTGTGGTTCATCGGCTACCTGGACACGGCCACGCTGCCGGGCGGGATGATCGCCACCCTGGCCCTGTCGGCCGGCCTGTTCATGCTCGTCGCGACGGTGTGGGCGGGTCGGATCGGGGCGAGTACGGTGGCCGCGATCTTCGCGGTGTTCTCCGCGTTCTGGCTCAGCTTCGCGCTGCTGATCACCGCGCTGACCAGCACCTGGTGGGCGATCGCGGCGGGCGGCGTCCAGCGGGTCCAGGCGACCTACCTGCTGTCGTTCCTGTGCGTGTTCACCCTGCTCACGCTGGCGACGCTGCGACTGCCGCTGGCCTTCACGGTCGGCTTCGTGCTGGTCGACCTCACCTTCCTGCTCGCGTTCCTCGCGGTGGTGAACGGCAACCGCGACTACTTCACCTGGGCGGGGGTGACCACGTTCGCCTTCTGCGCCGTCTTCGCGTACGTCCTGTTCGACGGGTTCGGCCAGGATCTCGGCGGGAAGGCCATGCCGCTGGGCAAGCCGGTCATCCGGTAGGGGAGTGCCGCAGGGCGGCTAGGCTGGTCCGGTGTTCGACACGCTCTCCGACCGGCTCTCCGCGGTGTTCACCTCGCTGCGGGGCAAGGGCCGGCTGTCCGACGCCGACATCGACGCCACCGCGCGCGAGATCCGCATCGCGCTGCTGGAGGCGGACGTCGCGCTGCCGGTGGTCAAGGCGTTCGTCGGGGCGGTCAAGGAACGGGCCCGCGGCGACGAGGTCGCCCGCGCGCTCAACCCGGCGCAGCAGGTCATCAAGATCGTCAACGAGGAGCTCGTCGGCGTCCTCGGCGGCGAGACCCGGCGGCTGCGGTTCGCCAAGCAGCCGCCGACCGTCATCCTGCTGGCCGGCCTGCAGGGCTCCGGCAAGACGACGCTGGCCGGCAAGCTCGGGCTCTGGCTGCGCGAGCAGGGGCACACCCCGCTGCTGGTCGCGGCCGACCTGCAGCGCCCCAACGCGGTCACCCAGCTGCAGGTGGTCGGCACGCGGGCCGGGGTCGAGGTGTTCGCGCCCGAGCCGGGCAACGGCGTCGGCGACCCGGTCGCGTCGCCCGCCGGGCGATGGTCGAGGCCGGGCGGACCCAGCACGACGTCGTCGTCGTCGACACCGCCGGCCGGCTCGGCATCGACGCCGAGCTGATGGCAGCAGGCGGCGGAGATCCGGGACGCGGTCGACCCGGACGAGATCCTGTTCGTCGTCGACGCGATGATCGGCCAGGACGCGGTGACGACCGCGCAGGCGTTCCAGGACGGGGTCGGCTTCTCCGGCGTCGTGCTGACCAAGCTCGACGGCGACGCCCGGGGCGGCGCCGCGCTCTCGGTCCGGCACGTGACCGGCCGGCCGATCATGTTCGCCTCGACCGGCGAGAAGCTCGACGACTTCGACGTCTTCCACCCCGAGCGGATGGCCTCGCGCATCCTCGGGATGGGCGACGTGCTCACCCTCATCGAGCAGGCGGAGAAGGCCTTCGACGAGGACGAGGCCGAGCGGATGGCGGGCAAGCTCGCCTCCGGCAAGGAGTTCACCCTGGAGGACTTCCTCGAGCAGATGCAGGCGATCCGGCGGATGGGGCCGATCGCCAACCTGCTCGGGATGATGCCCGGGATGGGCCAGATGAAGGACCAGCTCGCCCAGGTCGACGACCGCGACCTGGACCGGATGGCGGCGATCATCCGCGCCATGACCCCGGCCGAGCGGCACGACCCGAAGATCATCAACGGCTCCCGCCGGGCCCGCATCGCCCGCGGCTCCGGCGTGACCGTGACCGAGGTCAACCAGCTGCTCGACCGGTTCGTCGAGGCGCGCAAGATGATGCAGCAGATGGCCGGCGGGATGGGCCTGCCGGGCATGCGGCGCGGCTCGAAGTCCCGCAAGAAGGGGAAGAAGGGCAAGGGCGGGCGCGGTCCGACGCCGCCGAAGGTGCGCGGCGGCATGCCGGCGCTGCCGCCCGGGGCGCTCGACCAGCTGCCGCCCGGCATGAAGGTGCCGGACCTGTCGAAGCTCAACCTGCCCAAGGGCCGCTAGCCGGCGCTAATGGGGTTCCCAGGCTGACGGCTCGGCGGTGAGGGCGCGGACGGGACCGGGCAGGGTGCCCGCGGCCACGTCGGCGAGCGTGACCGTCTCCAGCACCTCGCGCAGGTTGGCCCTGGCCGCGATCCAGACCTCCTGGAGCGCCCGCGCCGGCCCGGCGTACTCCAGGTCCTCCGGGCGGACGCCGCGGACCCAGGCGAGCGGCCCGTCGACGGCCCTGATCACGTCGGCCACGCTGATCTCGCCGGACGGCTTGGCCAGCCAGTAACCGCCCTCGGCGCCGCGCTGGCTCCGGACGATCCCGGCCTCGCGCAGGTCGCGCAGGATCGAGCCGAGGAACGCGAACGGGATGTCCTGGGCCTGCGCGATGAGGTCACCCTTCACCGGCCGGTCCGGGGCACCGGCGAGCTGGACCGCAGCCCGTACCGCGTAGTCCGCTTTCGCCGAAAGGTGCACGCCAGGATTATCCCGCCGCTAGGCGTGCAGCTCCGTACGGAGCTCGTGCGCGCCGTCCGGACGGGTGACTTCGTAGTAGATCCGGGTCGAACCGTCCGGCAGCGGCAGGACCGACAGGTAGCGCACGCCGCCGCCGCCGAACGGCGAGCGGACCGGCTCGGCGCCGGCCGCGGTCAGCGGTCCGACCAGCCCGTCCGGACCCACCGCGGCGGTGGCCAGGCCGGTCATCTCCTCCCAGTTCTGCTCGGCGGTGGCGCGACCGTCGTAGGCCGCCTCGATCGCGTCGCCGGCCGCCAGCACCGCGCTGACCCGCACACCGCGGGCGTCCCACTCGCCGGGCCGGCCGGCCAGCGCGGTGCCGTGCCAGCTCCAGCGCACCCCGTCCGGGCTCGTCGCGTACTCGGTGGTCATCCGGTCGGCGTCGTCCCAGCGCTGCAGCGGGTGCACCGAGGCCCACAGGTGCCAGCGGTTCCCGTCGTGCAGCAACACCGGGTCCTTCACCGCGGCCGTGTCGCTGCCCGGCAGCACGGTCGTCGCCGCGGCCGTGCCGAGCCCCTCCGGGGTGGCCGCCTCGACCAGGTCGACCCGCCAGTGCTTGGTGTTCGGCGTGGCGCAGCTCACGTACACCCGCCAGCGGCCGTCCGGGGTCAGCGCGAGCGCGGGCCGTTCCAGCGACTCGGCGTCGAACCGGTTCCGCTCCAGCCGGGCGACCTCCTCGAAGCGGACCCCGTCGGAGGAGGCGGCGACCACGTTGCGGTAGCCGCGGCCCTCGCCGATCGGCCGCCGCAGCCGGTACGCCAGGTAGAACATGTCGCCGGCCAGCAGCGCGCTCGGGGCACCGGCCCAGGCGCCGGCGCCGGCATCGGGCGGGGCGGCGACCAGCTCGGAGGCGGCCAGGCGGGGCAGGGGCACGGCGGCGCGCTTGCGGGTCGAGGTCACCCGCAAACCCTGCCATACCTTTCCATGTAAATTAGTCGGGAATACGGATCGAGGTGGACGGTGGCCCTGCCAGACTTCCTGCTCGTCGGCGCGCCGAAGGCGGGCACGACCGCCCTGCACGTCGCGCTGGCCATGCACCCGCAGCTCTACCTGTCGCCGGTGAAGGAGCCGAAGTTCTTCCTCACCGACGGCGCGCCGCCGGCCGGGCCGGGCGGGCCGGGCGACGCGCAGACGTTCCGGCACTACGTCTGGCGCCGGTCCGACTACGCGGCGCTGTTCGACGCGGCGCCGGCCGGGACGCGCAAGGGCGAGTCGACCACGCTCTACCTGCGCGACCCGGCGGCGCACACGCGGATCGCCGCGACCGTCCCGGACGCGCGGCTGGTCGCGGTGGTGCGCGACCCCGTCGACCGGGCCCACTCCAACTGGACCCACCTGCGGTCGGCCGGCCTGGAGCCGGAGCCGGACTTCCTGCGGGCCTGCTCGCTGGAGGAGTCGCGGGCCGAGCGGGGATGGGGGCCGTTCTGGCGCTATGTCGAGCTGGGCCGGTACGGGGCGCAGCTGGCGCAC
This sequence comes from uncultured Actinomycetota bacterium, assembly GCA_963803135.1. Classification (GTDB taxonomy): domain Bacteria; phylum Actinomycetota; class Actinomycetes; order Mycobacteriales; family CADCTP01; genus CADCTP01. The sequence continues at coordinate 258,691 of CAWDLH010000008.1, forward strand.
CTGTTCTCCGTGTTCCCGCGCGAGCAGGTGCACGTGGTGCTCTACCGGGACCTGCGCCTGGACCCGGTCGGGACGCTCGACCGGATCTGCACGTTCCTCGGCGTCGACACCGGTCTGGTGCGGTCGGTGCCGGCGGAGAACGTGACGGCGGCGGTGGCGGGGTCCCGGGTCGACCGGCTCGTCGGTCGGGTGCTGCCCGTACTCGACCGGATGCCTGGGTCGGTCCACGGGCGGGTGGTTCCGGCGGTGCGACGGCACCTGCAGCGTGAGCAGCGTCAGCGGGCGCCGCTCACGCCGGCCGAGCGGGTTGCGCTGCTGCCGTCCTTCCTCGGCGACATCGCGCTGCTGGAGGCGGTGACGGGGATGCGGCTCGATCATTGGCGCGAGGTGCACGCTTCGGAGCGGCCGCCGCTCGAGGTGCGCGGTCGGATCGGGACCGCGCACACGGATATCGACCGGCCGCTCTAGGGGTCTGTCGGTTGGTCGCAGTTTCCGGGGGGCTCCGCCCCTCCCGACCCCGGGACGGGGCTCGCCCCCTGGGGTCCATCCGTTCCTTGGCTTGTCGGTCCTCTGTTCCGATGGCTCGCCCTCGACCCTGGATGGGCTCGGCTCCGGCAGGGGCGGAGCCCCTACAACCCTCCGAGCGGCTTCGCCGTGACCCGGGTGGGCGGCCACTCGTCGTTGTTCCCGGTACGCCGGAGGGCTGGGGGTTGGTTTGCGTGGTCGTGCCGGAACCGGGGTGTGGGCCCCGAAGAACAGGTGGGGTGCTGCCGGGTCCGGGAATCTGCGGTCGGGTGTTCGGGGGGTAGCTTCCCGAGCCGGGCAGTCGGGGAGCTGTCGTGGCTGGTAGTTGGCCCCCTTGGGGGGTTGTCGGGGGCTCCGCCCCCTGCCGGGGGTGTGGGGGCGGAGCCCCGGCCGGGATCGAGAGGGGCGGAGCCCCGGAAACCCCGAGACCAAACGAGAGTCACCGACCAAAGGGGGAACGGATCCCGGCCGGGGTCGAGAGGGCGGACCCCCCGGGAGCCCTGACCGGGCCCCTGCCGGGGTCGAGAGGCGCGGAGCCCTCGGAAACCTGAGACCACGCGGGAGGGCGAGCGGGGGAAGACCACCGCCTACCGTGGCGACGACCAGTGAGAGAAGAGAGGACCCCCGTGCGAACGAGCGAGGAAGTGCGAGACGCCCTCGCCGAGGCCCGCCCACTCGTCGCCCTGGAGAGCACGATCCTCGCCCACGGCCTCCCACCGGTCCGCAACCGCTCGGTCGCGGACCGCCTGGAGGCGACCGTCCGCGCGGCCGGCGCGACCCCGGCGACGATCGCCGTCCTCGACGGCGAGCCGGTCGTCGGCCTGGACGCCGCCCAGCTCGACCGGGTCTGCACCGGCGACCTGGTCAAACTGTCCCGACGGGACCTCGGCCCGGCGTACGCGCTCGGCCGCGACGGCGCGACCACGGTCGCCGCGACGGCCGCGCTCGCCGCGGCCGCCGGCATTCGCCTGTTCGCGACCGGCGGCCTGGGCGGAGTGCACCGCGGCGCCGCGGACAGCTTCGACGTGTCGGCGGATCTCGACGTCCTCGCCCGGACGCCGATCGCCGTCGTCTGCTCGGGGGTGAAGTCGGTCCTCGACATCGCCGCCACGCTGGAGGTCCTGGAGACCCGCTCGATCCCCGTCCTCGGCTACCGGACCTCGACGTTCCCGGCCTTCTACCTGCGCGAGTCGGCGTACCCGGCGCCGTGGACGGTGTGGTCCCCGGCCGAGGCGGCCGCCGTAGCCGGGGCGCACTTCGGCTCGGTGCCGGGGGACGCCGGGATCGTGCTCGCCAACCCGGTGCCGGCCGAGGCCGAGATGCCACGCGACCGCCACGACGAGCTGCTCGCGAGCGGCCTGGCGTTGCTCGCCGAGCGGGGGATCACCGGGCACGACGTGACCCCGGCCCTGCTGGAGCACTTCCACACCGCGAGCGGCGGCGCCAGCATCGACACCAACGAGGCGCTGGTCGTCGCGAACGCCGCGCTGGCCGCCGAGGTCGCGGTCGCCCTCGCCGCAGGGGCGGCGTGACCCGCATCGTCGTGGTCGGCGACGCCGGTCTCGACGTGACCGCGACCGCGGCCGCCCTGCCCCTACCCGGCGGCGACGCGCGCGCCTCGATCGGCATCCGCCCGGGCGGGGCCGGCGCCAACACCGCCGCCTGGCTGGCCGCGCTCGGCGCGAGCCCGGTGCTGCTGTCCCGGGTCGGGACCGACCGTGCCGCCGGGCAGATCCGGGACGCGCTCGCCGCCGCCGGCGTGCCGGCCGTGCTGGCCGCCGACCCGGACGCGCCGACCTGCACGGTGGTCGTGCTCGTCGACGGCACCGGCCAGCGGACCATGCTGGCCGACCGGGGCGCCGCCGGCCGGCTGGCGCCCGCGGACGTCGACCCGGCCGTGCTCGCCGGCGCCCGGCACCTGCACGTGTCCGGGTACGTCCTGCTCGACGCGTCCTCCCGCGCCGCCGGCCTGGCCGCGCTGGCCGCCGCCCGGGCGGCCGGGCTGACCACGTCGGTCGACCCGCAGGCGGCCCAGCTGCTGGAGCCCGGCTTCCTCGACCTGGTCCGCGGCGTCGACCTGCTGCTGCCCAGCGCGGGCGAGCTGGCCGCGCTCGGCGGCCCCGAGGCCGTGCTCGGCGCGGTCCGCGCGGTCGCGGTCACCGCCGGCGCCGGCGGCGCGACCTGGCTGGACCGCACCGGGCTGTGGAACGTGCCGGCCGAGCCGGTACGCCCGGTGGACACCACCGGCGCCGGCGACGCGTTCGATGCCGGCCTGCTGGCGGCCTGGGCGGGCGGCGGCAGCCCGCTGGCCGCGCTGCGCGCCGGCGTCGCCGCCGGCAGCCGCGCCGTCCGGCGGCCGGGCGCCTGGCCGTGATCGGCGCGGCCCGGGCTCCCTTTAGGGTGCAGCGCATGGCGCTGCACGTCAGGGGAGTGGTGCTGCCGGACGGCGAGCAGCGGGACCTGTGGGTCGTCGACGGCCGGCTCACGTACGAGCCGGTGCGGGACGCCGAGACGATCGCGACCGCCGGCTGGCTCGTGCCGGGCCTGGTCGACTGCCACTGCCATGTCGGCATGAAGCCCGCCGGCGAGGCCGACGAGGCCGAGATGGTCGAGCAGGCCGTCGCCGACCGGGACGCCGGCGCGCTGCTCATCCGGGACGCCGGCTCCCCGGTGGACAACCGGTTCGTGCAGGCCCGCGACGACCTTCCCCGGCTGATCCGGGCCGGCCGGCACGTGTCCCGGCCGAAGCGCTACCTGCGCGATGTCGGTGTCGAGGTCGAGCCGGACGGCCTGGTCGCGGCCGTCGAGGAGCAGGCCCGGCGCGGCGACGGCTGGGTGAAGATCGTCGGTGACTGGATCGACCGCGACGCGGGCGACCTGGCCCCGCTCTGGCCGGACGACGTGCTGGCCGCCGCGGTCGCCCGCGCGCACGAGCTCGGCGTCCGGGTCGCCACCCACGTGTTCGGCGAGGACGCGCTGCCCGGGCTGGTCGCCGCCGGGGTGGACACGCTCGAGCACGGCACCGGCCTGACCGGCGGCCTGGTCGACGAGGCGGCCCGGCGCGGGATCCGGGTCACGCCGACGATGATCAACATCGAGACGTTCCCGGACATCGCCGAGCGCGCCAGCAAGTACCCGGCGTACGGCGACCACATACGCGCCCTGCACCGCAGCGCCCACCAGCGCATCCGGGACGCCTACGAGGCCGGGGTCGGGTTGCTGGCCGGCACCGACGCCGGCGGCGTGCTCCCGCACGGGCTGCTCGCCCGGGAGATCATGGCGATGCACGAGGCCGGAATCCCGGCCGAGGCGGCACTCGCGGCCGGGTCGTGGTCGGCCCGGGCGTACCTGGGCCTGCCGGGGCTGGCCGAGGGCGCGCCGGCCGACTTCGTCGTCTACCCGACCGACCCGCGGGCCGACCTCGCCGTGCTGGCCGGGCCCGAGCGGATCGTCCTGCGCGGCGTTGTGGTGCGCTGACCCGGTGGGGACCGGGGTCGCCCGGCCCGTACCCTCTGACGGCATGGCGCGCGTGCTCACCCCGCAGGCGGAGGACTTCCCCCGCTGGTATCAGGACGTCCTGGCCAAGGCCGAGCTGGCCGAGAACGGCCCGGTGCGGGGGACCATGGTCATCCGACCGTACGGGTACGCGCTGTGGGAGCGGATGCAGTCCGAGGTCGACGACCGGATCAAGGCGACCGGCGCGCGCAACGCCTACTTCCCGCTGTTCATCCCGGAGTCCTACCTCAAGCGCGAGGCCGAGCACGTCGAGGGCTTCAGCCCGGAGCTGGCCGTGGTCACGATCGGCGGCGGCAAGGAACTGGAGGAGCCGGTCATCGTCCGGCCGACCTCCGAGACGATCATCAACGCGTCGTTCGCGAAGTGGGTGCAGAGCTACCGGGACCTGCCGTTGCTGATCAACCAGTGGGCCAACGTGGTGCGCTGGGAGATGCGGCCGCGGCTGCTGCTGCGCACCACCGAGTTCCTCTGGCAGGAGGGGCACACCGCGCACGCGACCGCGCAGGAGGCCCGCGACTACGCGGTGCGCATCCTGCGCGACGTCTACGAGGACTTCATGGTCGACGTGCTGGCGCTGCCGGTGGTCGTCGGCCGCAAGACCGTTCGCGAGCGGTTCGCCGGCGCGACCAACACGATGACCCTGGAGCTGATGACCGGCGACGGCAAGGCCCTGCAGATGGGCACCTCGCACGAGCTGGGGCAAAACTTCGCCCGCGCGTTCGACATCAACTTCCTGGCCCCGAGCGGCGAGCGGGAGCTGGTCTGGCAGACCTCGTGGGGCAGCTCCACCCGGATGGTCGGCGGTCTCATCATGGCGCACGGCGACGACGCCGGGCTGCGGGTGCCGCCGCGGCTCGCGCCGACCCAGGTCGCGGTGATCGTGGTCAAGGCCGAGGCGACCGAGGCGGCCGCGCGGCTCGCGGCCGAGCTGAGCTCGGAGGGGATCCGGGTCGAGCTCGACGACCGGGCCGACGTGCCGTTCGGCCGGCGGGCGGTGGACTGGGAGCTCAAGGGCGTGCCGCTGCGGGTCGAGGTCGGCCCGCGCGACCTGGCCGAGGACCGGGTCACGCTGGTCCGCCGGCTCCGCGGTGGCAAGAGCCCGACGCCGCTGGCCGGCGTGCTCGACGCCGTGCGGGTCGCGCTGGTCGAGGACCAGGTCGCGCTGTACGCGGAGGCCGAGCAGGCCCGGGACGCGCGGATCGTGGACGTCAAGACGATCGACGACGCGGCCGAGGCCGCGGCGACCGGCTGGGCCCGGCTGCCGTGGTCGGAGGTCGGACCCGAGGGCGAGGCCAGGCTGGCCGAGCGGTCGGTGACCGTCCGCTGCCTGGTCCGCGCCGACGGCACGCTCCCGGAGACCGGCGACGAGCCGGACGTGCTGGCCTACTGCGCCCGCGCCTACTGACCGTCGGGGGTGGGCCCCGTACCCCCGGGGTGGCTCGGGTGATCGGTCCCGGCGGTGCTCGCGGTGGCGGCCGGCGCGGTGCTGCTGGCGCGCTGGCCACCCGGGCCGTCGCCGACCGGCCCGGCCCGCCGACGTGCCGCGGGGTGCCGAGCGACCGACCGCCCGCTGATGCCGGCCGCCTGCGCTGGTCGCGTTCGGGCTGTCCTGGCGCGACCCGCGGGTGGTCGGGCGCAGCGCCCACCTGCTGCGGTTCGACCGGGGCCGTCCCGTGGAATCGTGGTGATCTGGCATGATGGGCGGCTGAGCGCGTACGACCGGTCGGGTCCCTCTCAACCCGGCGGGGGTGCGCCCCTCTTGGTGAGCGTGCCGCGGACCCCACTCGCGGTGCCGGTCGCCTATCCGTCCGAGCAGCTGGAGTTTCCACACCCGTGGCCACGAAGATCAAGCTCATGCGCATCGGCAAGATGCGCGAGCCGCACTACCGCATCGTCGTCGCCGACGCCCGCACCAAGCGGGACGGCCGGTCGATCGAGGCGGTGGGCGAGTATCACCCCAAGGACGAGCCGTCGACCATCAAGGTCGACTCCGACCGCATCCAATACTGGCTCGGCGTCGGCGCGCAGCCGACCGAGTCGGTCGCCGCGATCCTGCGGGTCACCGGCGACTGGCAGAAGTTCAGGGGCGAGCCGGCGCCGCCGCCGATGAAGGTCGCCGCGCCGCGGCCGGACCGGCGCGCCGCGTTCGAGGAGGCTGCCCGGGAGTCGCTGAACGCGGGCGGCTCGGGCTCCGGCGGCGGCGAGGCGACCACGCCGCGCAAGCGCGCCCCCCGGAAGGCCGCCGCCGAGAGCGCGGCCCCCGCCGAGGCGCCGGCCGAGACTCCGGCCGAGACTCCGGCCACCCCGGAGGCGTAGGTGCTCGAGGCGGCGCTCGAGCACCTGGTCCGGGGCATCGTCGAGCACCCGGACGACGTGCGGGTCGACCTGGTCACCTCCCGCCGCGGCAAGCGGCTCGAGGTCCGGGTCAACCCGGACGACCTCGGCAAGGTGATCGGCCGCAGCGGGCGCACCGCCAAGGCGCTGCGCCAGGTGGTCGCCGGCATCGGCGGCCGGGGCGTGCGCGTCGACGTGGTCGACACCGACTGACCGACCCGTGGATCTCGTCGTCGGGCGGATCGGCCGGCCGCACGGCGTCCGTGGCGAGGTGACCGTCGAGGTGCGCACCGACGACCCGGACGCGCGGTTCGCGCCCGGGTCGTCGCTGCGTACCGATCCGGTCGAGCGTGGCCCGCTCACGGTCGCCGCGGTGCACCCGCGCTCCGGCGGGCTGGTCGTCGGCTTCGCCGGGTTCGGGTCCCGGGAGGAGGCCGAGGCGCTGCGTGGCACCGTGCTGGTGGTCGACTCGGCCGAGCTGCCGGAGATCGAGGAGGCCGACGAGTGGTACGACCACCAGCTCGTCGGGCTGACCGCGGTCGACCCGGCCGGCGCCGCGCTGGGCGAGGTGGCCGACGTCGTGCACGCGCCGGCCTCGGACCTGCTCGTGGTCCGGGACGCGGACGGGAAGGAGCATCTGGTGCCGTTCGTCCGGGAGCTGGTGCCGGCGGTCGACCTCCCCGGCGGCCGGGTCGTGGTCGACCCGCCGGAGGGGCTGTTCGACCTGTGAGGGCGCTGCGGTGAGGGTCGACGCCGTCTCCATCTTCCCGGAGTACCTGGACGTCCCGCTGCACGTCTCGCTGCTGGGCAAGGCGGTCGGGCGCGGCCTGCTCGACGTACGCCTGCACGACCTGCGCCGGTGGACCTCCGACCGGCACCGGACGGTCGACGACACCCCGTACGGCGGCGGTGCGGGGATGGTGATGCGCCCGGAGCCGTGGGGCCTCGCGCTGGACGAGATCGCGCCGGCCGGCGGCGCCCGGCTGGTCGTGCCGACCCCGGCCGGGCGACCGTTCACCCAGGAGCTGGCGCACGAGCTGGCCGCCGAGCCGTGGCTGGTCTTCGCCTGCGGCCGGTACGAGGGGATCGACCAGCGGGTGGTCGACTGGGCCGCGCACCGGATGCCGGTCGACGAGGTCTCGATCGGCGACTACGTGCTGGCCGGCGGCGAGGCCGCGGTGCTGGTGATCATCGAGGCGGTGGCCAGGCTGCTGCCCGGCTTCCTCGGCAACCCCGACTCGCTCGCCGAGGAGTCGCACGCCGGCGGGCTGCTGGAGTGTCCGGTCTACACCCGGCCGCCGGCCTGGCACGGGCTCGAGGTGCCGGCCGTGCTGCTGTCCGGCGACCACGGCGCCGTGGCCCGGTGGCGGCGGGACCAGTCACTGCGCCGCACCGCCGTCCGCCGGCCCGACCTGCTGGCCGACGCCGACCTGTCCGAACGGGACCGGGCCGTCCTGGACTGACCCCGGGTTTCGCAATGCCCGAGCCCGTGTGGCACCCTGGACGGGTTGTCGCGGGCCGGACGGGTCCCCGACTTCCCAGACCGAGAGCCCCCCGGCGCGCGCATCCGCGTGCCCGTCGTACGAAGGAAGCGCCGAGATGAACACGCTGGATGCCCTGGACGCCGAGTCGCTGCGCACGGACGTCCCGGGCTTCCGCCCCGGGGACACGCTGAGGGTGCACGTGCGCGTCGTCGAGGGCTCGCGCGAACGCATCCAGGTCTTCCAGGGCGTGGTCATCCGCCGGCAGGGCAGCGGCGTGCGGGAGACCTTCACGGTCCGCAAGGTGAGCTTCGGCGTCGGCGTGGAGCGGACCTTCCCGGTGCACACCCCGATCATCCAGAAGATCGAGGTCGCCACCCGTGGCGACGTCCGCCGGGCGAAGCTCTACTACCTGCGCGACCTGCGCGGCAAGGCGGCCAAGATCAAGGAGAAGCGCGACCCGGTCGCCCGCTGACGCCGGGCACACATCTGCATCTCGTAGGGTTGCCGGGTGTCCGACGAGACCCCGGTGGGGAGCCCCGCCCAACCCGCCGATCCTGAGCCGGAGGCTGGCGCCGTCGCCGGACCCGCCGATCCCGACCCGGAGCGTGGCACCGTCGCCCGACCCGCCCATCCCGACCCGGAGCGTGGCACCGTCGCCCGACCCACCGATCCCGACCCGGAGCGCGGCACCGTCGCCCCACCCCAGCCGAAGCGCGGCTCGTTCTGGCGTGAGCTGCCCGTGCTGCTGGTCATCGCGGTCGTGCTCGCGCTGCTCATCAACACGTTCCTGGTCAAGGCGTTCTTCATCCCGTCCGGCTCGATGGAGCAGACGCTGCACGGCTGCCCGGGCTGCTCGGGCGACCGGGTGCTGGTCAACAAGGTCGTCTACCGGCTGCACGACCCGCGGCCGGGCGACGTCGTCGTGTTCAAGGGCCCCGAGTCGTGGGCGCCGGAGATCGCCTTCTCCCAGCCGACCAACCCGGTGGCGAAGGCAGCGCGCGCGGTGGCGAGCACGTTCGGCGTGGCGACGCCGGGCGAGAAGGACTTCGTCAAGCGGGTGATCGCGGTCGGCGGGCAGACCGTGCAGTGCTGCGACGAGCAGGGCCGGGTCACGGTCGACGACCGACCCCTGGACGAGCCGTACGTCTACTCCGCCGACCCGAGGTTCGACGAGCAGCCGTTCGGCCCGGTGACCGTGCCGGCCGGGCAGCTGTGGGTGATGGGCGACCACCGGGACGAGTCGGCGGACTCGCGCGCGCACGTCAACGACGCCGACCAGGGCACGATCCCGGTGGACAACGTGATCGGCAAGGCGTTCGTGATCATCTGGCCGATCGACCGGTGGGCGACGCTGGGGACGCCGTCGGACTTCGGCGGCGACGGCAAGCGGGCGCCGTACACGGTGCCCCTGCTCGTCGCGATCCCGGTGGTGGTCCTGTTCGGGCTGGGTTGGACGGCGACGAGACGACGGCGCCGCGTCGGCTGAGTACGCTTCGCTGTGCCATGACCGACCCGTTGAGACCGCCGCGGGCCCTGGTGCGCCGGGACGCCGGACTGTGGGCGTGCGAGGGCGCGCTGCGCCGCCGCGGCTTCCCGCTGGTCGCCGGTGCGGACGAGGCCGGCCGCGGCGCCTGCGCCGGTCCGCTGGTGGTGGCCGCGTGCATCCTTCCCGACGGCAAGCGCGGGCAGGTGCCGGCACTCAACGATTCGAAGCTGCTCACGGCCGCCGTCCGCGAGGAGGTGTACGCGGAGGTCGTCCGGCGGGCGCTGGCCTGGTCGGTGGTGGTGATCCCGGCCGGCGACGTCGACCGGCACGGCCTGCACGTGATGAACATCGAGGGGATGCGCCGGGCGATGGCGCAGCTCGACCCCGGCCCGGCGTACGCGCTGACCGACGGCTTCCCGGTCCGCGGCCTGACCGTGCCGGGGCTGGCGGTGCCGAAGGGCGACGCGACCGTGGCCTGCATCGCCGCGGCCTCGGTGCTGGCCAAGGTGACCAGGGACCGGATCATGGTCGAGCTGCACTCGCGCTGGCCGGAGTACGAGTTCGCGACCCACAAGGGGTACGTCACCCCGGTGCATGCGCAGGCGCTGCGGCGGCACGGACCCTGCCCCGAGCACCGGTTCTCCTACGTCAACGTGCGCCGCGTCGGGGGGCGCGCGGTGCTGGTCACACCGGTGCGCGAAGATGATGCCGAGGACGGGCTGCGGGTCCTGGCCGAGGAGGGGGCGTGAGCGGGCGCGAGGGCTGGCTGCGGGGAGAGACGAGAGCTGAGCCGACCGAGGGACGAGGTCGGCTCCGGTCGAGGAGCGGGAGATGAGCGCGGAGGATCTCGAGAAGTACGAGACCGACATGGAGCTGCAGCTGTACCGGGAGTACCGGGACATCGTGCGGCAGTTCGCGTACGTCGTCGAGACCGAGCGCCGGTTCTACCTCGCCAACGCCGTCGACCTGCAGGTGCGCAACGCCGACGGCGAGGTCTACTTCGAGCTGCGGATGAGCGACGCCTGGGTCTGGGACATGTACCGGCCGGCCCGCTTCGTCAAGAACGTACGGGTGGTGACGTTCAAGGACGTCAACGTCGAGGAGCTGGAGAAGCCCGACCTCGAGGTGCCCGACGCCTGATCGGGGTAGGGATGCGGTCATGACCCGCCAGCAGCCCGACCCCGACCCGGAGCGGCCGGAGGTCCCCGCCGCGCCCGCCGACGTGCCGGAGGGGACGGTGCCGCCGGTGCGCTCGCTCGACGGCACCTCCGAGACCGCCGAGCCGGTCCAGGGCGTACGCACCCCCGAGCCGGACGACCCGGCCTAGCTCCGCCCCGCCCCGCCCGCCCCCCGCCCGCCCCGCTTCGCCCGCTCCACCCCATCCCGCCCCGCTCCGCTCCGCTCCGGGCCCCGCTTCGCCCGCCCCGCTTCGCCGTACCGTCTGCGGCTCGGTCCCGCCGGACCTCTGCGGCTCGGTCCCGCCGGACTCGCCGTGCCGTGGCCCGGTCGCATCCGCCGCGCCGGCCGCACCCGCCGCCGTGCCGTGGCCTGGCCGGACTTCTGCGGCTCGGTCCCGCCGGACTCGCCGTGCCGGTGGTCCGGTCGCATCCGCCGCGCCGGCCGCACCCGCCGCCGTGCCGTGGCCTGGCCGGACTTCTGCGGCTCGGTCCCGCCGGACTCGCCGTGCCGTGCCCGCCGCACCCGCCGCGCCCCGGCGCTGCCGTACCTGCCATGCCGTGGCCTTGACCGGAGCTGTTCTGCTCGGTCTCGCGGGACCTGCAGCGGCTCGGTCCCACCGCACACACAACGCCGCGGCCTGCCCCGACGCCGCGCCGCGGCTTGGCCGTCTCCGCCGCGCTGCCGCTTGGCTCCGCTTTGCCGTGTCTGGCCGGACCCCGTCGCGGCTCGGCTCGGGTTCGAACGGGTTCGAACGGCGTCCACAGGGCGTTGGTTCGGCCTGGTTCGTGGGGCTGGTCCCCAGCACGCTCGTCCCCGACGAGGGGAGGAACGGGTGGGACGGGTCAAGGGCGCGATCGGCCGCTTCGGCGAGGAGGTGGCGGCCCGGCATCTGACCGGAGCCGGGCTGCGGATCCTCGACCGTAACTGGCGGTGCGCCGAGGGTGAGCTCGACATCGTCGCCGAGGACGGCGGCACGCTGGTCTTCTGCGAGGTGAAGACCCGCTCCGGCACCGGCTTCGGCGACCCGGCCGAGGCGGTCACCGCGGCCAAGTCGGCCCGGATCCGCCGGCTCGGCCTGCGCTGGCTGGCCGCGCACGGCATCGGCTGGCGCGACCTGCGTTTCGACGTGGTCACCGTGGTCCGCCGCCCGGACGCCGACCCGCTGGTGCGCCACCTGCGGGACGCGTTCTGATGACCTTGGCGCGCACCACGTCGGTCGCGGTGCTCGGGGTCGACGGGCAGCTGGTGGAGATCCAGGCCGACCTCGCCGACGGGCTGCCCGGCGTGACGATGATCGGCCTGCCGGATGCGGCCCTGCAGGAGGCCAGGGACCGGATCCGGGCCGCGATCGTCAACTCGGGCGAGGCCTGGCCGATGCGGCGGATGACGCTGGCCCTGCTGCCGGCGACGCTGCCCAAGCGCGGGTCGATGTTCGACGTGGCGCTGGCCGTCGGCGTGCTCGCGGCGGCCGGCGCGGTGCCGATCGACGGGCTCGACGACGTGGTGCTGCTCGGCGAGCTGGGCCTGGACGGCCGGCTGCGCTCGACCCGCGGGGTGCTCCCGGCGGTGATCGCGGCGGCCCGGACCGGGATCGGCCGCGTGGTCGTGCCGGCCGCGAACGTGGCCGAGGCGACGCTGGTGCCCGGGCTCGACGTGCGCGGGGTGGTGGACCTGGCCGATCTGCTGGCGTTCCTCCGGGGCGACGCGTCCCGCACGGTGTCGCGCCCGGTCGCGCGGCCGCGGCCGGAGCGGACCGGGCCGGACCTGCGGGACGTGGCCGGGCAGGTGGTCGGCCGACGGGCGGTGGAGGTGGCCGCGGCCGGCGGGCACCACCTGCTGTTCACCGGGCCGCCGGGGTCGGGCAAGACGATGCTGGCCGAGCGGCTGCCCGGGGTGCTGCCGCCGCTCGGGGTCGACGAGGCGCTCGAGGTCACGTCGGTGCACTCGGTGGCCGGGCTGCTGGCCGCGGACGCGCCGCTGGTGCGGCGGCCGCCATACCAGGCCCCGCACCACTCGGCCTCCGCGGCCGCGCTGGTCGGCGGCGGCTCGCGGCAGGCCCGGCCGGGCGCCGCGTCGCTGTCGCACCGCGGGATCTTGTTCCTGGACGAGGCGCCGGAGTTCCAGGCGGGGGTGCTCGATGCGCTGCGGCAGCCGCTGGAAAGCGGCGAGGTCGCGATCGCGCGGTCGGGCGGGGTCGCGCGGTATCCGGCGCGGTTCCAGCTGGTGATGGCGGCCAACCCATGCCCGTGCGCGGCGCCGGCCGGGGAGGCCGAATGCCGGTGCACGTCGGTGGCCCGGAGGCGCTACATCGGGCGGATCTCCGGGCCGCTACTGGACCGGATGGACCTGCAGGTGCAGCTGGAGCCGGTGGCGCCGGGGGAGTTGCTCGACGGGCTCGACGCGGCGGAACCGTCCGCGGCAGTGGCCGCGCGGGTGGTGGCCGCGCGCGCGGTGGCGGCCGAGCGGCTGCGCGGCACCGGCTGGCGGATCAACGCCGACGTGCCCGGACCGGCGCTGCGCAGCCGGTGGCGGTTGCCGGCCGCCGTGACCTCGGCGGCGGACGCCCGCCTCGACCGCGGCGAGCTGAGCGCGCGCGGGTACGACCGCGTGCTGCGGGTCGCGTGGTCGGTCAGCGACCTGGCCGGCCGGACCCGGCCCACCGCCACCGACGTCGACGAAGCCGTGGCCCTCCGCTCCCACTGGAGCACGCCGTGAACGCCACCGTCCAGCCACGTCGTGCGCCGGCCGGGGCGGGCGGTCGCGGCGGGTGGGCGGCGCCGGACGGCCCGGCCGGCGCACGGAGGTCGGCGTCACCCGCCTCGGCCGAGCGCCTGGGCCGGCAGCGGCCGGTGCGCCGGGCGCAGAGCCGGTGGGGGCGCCGCGACCGGGCAGTGGAGGTGGCGGGGTGAGGGGGCCGGAGGCGGCGGAGGTGCGGCTGGCGCGGGCGTGGCTGACGCGGGCCGTGGAGCCGGGGCGGGGGGCCACGTTCGATCTGGTCAGCGAGGTCGGACCGGTGGAGGCGGTGCGGCTGCTGCGGGCCGGCGAGGCCGGCGGGGCCGTGACCGCGCTGGCCGAGGCGAGACGGCGGCAGGACCGGGCGGCCGCCGACCTCGCCGAGGGGCACCGGCTGGGCGCCCGGCTGGTGACACCCGAGGACCAGGAGTGGCCGGACGAGGCGCTGCGCGCGATGCAGGTCGCGTACGACCGGGAGCGCCCGGGACGCCGTCGCGCCGCCCGGTCCGACGATCCGGTCGAGCTGACCCCGCCGCTCGCGCTGTGGGCGCTCGGCGCACCTCGGTTGGACGAGGCGTTCGCCCGGGCGGTGTCGGTGGTCGGCTCCCGCACGGCCACCCAGTACGGGACGGCGGTCGCCGGTCGGCTCGGCCACGGCCTGGTCGGCGCGGGCTGGACGGTGGTCTCCGGCGGCGCGGTCGGCATCGACGCGGCCGCGCACCGCGGCGCGCTCGCGGGCGACGGGCCGACGATCGCGATCGTCGCCGGCGGCCTGCGCGAGCCGTATCCCCGGGCGCACGAGTCGCTGTTCACCCGGATCGGCCGCGACGGGCTGATCGTCAGCGAGTTCCCGCCGGATGCGACCCCGCAGCGGCACCGTTTCCTGGTCCGCAACCGGCTGGTGGCCGGCCTGACCGCCGGCACGGTCGTCGTGGAGGCCGGCGTGCGCAGCGGTGCGCTCGCCACCGCCCGTCAGGGACTGCGGATGGGCCGGGCGGTCATGGCCGTGCCGGGGCCGGTGAGCTCGCACGAGTCGGCCGGCGTGCACGGGCTGCTGCGCTCCGATCCCGAGGTCGTGCTGGTCACCCGGACCGCGGAGGTGGTGGAGGCGGTCGGCGCGCTGGGCGCCGACCTCGCCGAGCAGCCGCAGGCGCCGACCGACCCGCGGGACCGGCTGGCGCCGCTCGCCCGCCAGGTGCTCGACGGGCTGCCGACGCTGGGCGTCGCCTCGCCCGACCGGATCGCGGTGAGCTGCGGTGTGCCGCCGCTCGACGTGCTGCGCTGCCTGCCCGCGCTGGAGCTGCAGGGCTTCGTCGAAGCGACTCCGGCCGGCTGGCAGCTCGGCCCCGCCGCCCGCCGACCCGGCCGTCGCGTTCCCACCCAGCACTGACGGTCGTCGGGGCCGCCCGCCGCGACGGCGCCCACGCAGCACCCGCGATCGTCGACCGCGTGGCCGGTCGGTCCCGCGTGCTGCGCTCGCCGCGGCGGCGGCTGTCGTCGACCGCGTGGCCGGTCGGTCCCGCGTGCCGCGCTCGCCGCGGCGGCGGTCGTCGACCGCGTGGCCGGGACGTCCCGCGTGCCGCGCTCGCCGCGGCGGCGGCGGTCGTCGACCGCGTGGTCGGGCCGTCCCCGCGTTCCACCCCGCCTCGGCCGGTCAGTCGTCGTAGAGCTGGATCAGGCCGGCGGGGGTCGGGCGGAAGCCGCAGGATTCGTAGAAGGGGGCGAGCTCGTCGTCGTAGTCGACGTGCAGCCAGTCGCCGCCGTGGGCCTTGGACAGCTCGACCGCGGCGGCGACCAGGGCCGCGCCGATGCCGCGGCGCTGGTGGGACCGCGCGACGGTCGTGTCGAGCAGGAAGAAGTGCGTCGCCCCGTCCCACGCCACGTTGACGAACCCGACCAGCTCCTCCTCGTCGTACGCGCAGACCCAGCCGGCCGAGTGCCGGCGCAGCACGTCGGGGTCCATCAGCGCGTGGTCCGGCCAGGCATCGTCCATGAGCCGGTTGAGCGCGGGGCCGTCGACCGGCTCGCTGGTCCGATACGCGATCGCCATGGGACCGACCCTGCCAGCAGGCTCAACTCGATTCGAACGCCGCCCTGCCGATGATCTTGACGGGTCGGCCCGTCGGCGGGACCGTCGGGTCGTGGCCGCTGCCGGTGATTCCAACGGGCGGTCGGGCACCTCTGCACACCCTCGTGTGCAGAGGGGTGTATCGACTGCGGCGCGGCTCGCGGGGCTGCCGGAGGCCTACCGGGACGCGCTGGAGCGGTTCGAGCGGCACCTGGCGCTGGAGAGGAACCTGTCGGCCCATTCGGTGCGGGCATACCGGACGGACGTGGTGGGACTGCTCGACCACGCCGCCCGGATGGGCGGGCACGACCTCGGGCGGCTGGACGTCCAGGTCCTGCGCAGTTGGCTGGCCCGGCTGCGCAGCACCGGCGCGGCCAGGAGCACGCTGGCCCGGCGGGCCGCCGCCGCCCGCACCTTCACCGCCTGGGCGCACCGCACCGGCCTGCTGCCCGCCGACCCCGGCACCCAGCTGGCCAGCCCGCGCCCGCATCGCACGCTGCCGCCCGTGCTCAGGCAGGACCAGGCGCTGGCGCTGGTCGAGCGGACCGACCCGGACGACGGGCCGCTCGGGCTTCGCGACCGGCTGGTCCTCGAGCTGCTCTACGCCACCGGCATCCGCGTCGGCGAGCTGGTCGGGCTCGACGTCGACGACGTGGACCGGCACCGGCGGGTGGTCCGGGTAGTGGGAAAGGGCGACAAGGAGCGGTCCGTGCCGTTCGGCGCGCCGGCCGAGCGGTCGCTCGACGCCTGGCTGCGGCGGGGGCGGCCCGCGCTGGCCGGCGCCGGTAGCGGGGCGGCGCTCCTGCTCGGGGCGAAGGGCCGGCGGGTCGACCCGCGGACGGTCCGGCGGATCGTGCACGAGCGGCTGGCGGGGCTGCCGGGCGCGCCGGACCTCGGTCCGCACGGGCTGCGGCACTCCGCCGCGACCCACCTGCTGGAGGGTGGCGCCGACCTGCGGGCGGTGCAGGAGATCCTCGGCCACGCCAGCCTGTCGACCACCCAGATCTATACGCACGTCTCGGTGGAGCGGTTGCGGGCCGCTTTCCGCCAGGCCCACCCCAGGGCGTGAGCCCAGCGCGCCGGTCAGCGGCAGCAGCCGGACCCGGCGCGGGCGGAGCAGGGACAGCGGGTCGAGATAGGCGGCGCCGCGGCGCAGGCCCCAGTGCAGGCAGGCCGGGGCCGGGCAGCCGGGGTGGCCGGTGGCGAGCCGGCCGAGCAGCGCGCCGGGGGCGACGGTGGCGCCGGGGCGGACCGCGACGGTGAGGGGCTCGTAGGTCGTACGCAGGCCGCCGGGGTGGTCGACAGAGACCACGCCGCGACCGGCCAGCACCCCGGCGTAGACGACGACCCCGGCGCCGGCGGCGAGTACGGGGTCGCCCGGCGCGCCGGCCAGGTCCACCCCGCGGTGCCCGGGACCGTACGGATCCGCCGGCGGGTCGAACGGCCTCGTCACCGCCGGACGCCCCGGCAAGGGCCACCGCCACCGCCCGACCGCGCCGACCCGGTCCGCCACCGACCCCGACGGGCCCGCCGACCCTGGCTCGGCAACGATCGGCCGGGCCGCCAGCCTGGGCCGGGCCGCCGTCGGGGGTCGGGTGACCGTCGCGGGTGCGGCGGTGGTCAGGGGTCGGCTGACCGTCACCGGGGTGGCCGCCGCCGGGGGTCTGGCGACCGCTACGGGTACGGGCGTCATTGACGGTCCGGCCGCCGGTGCGGCGGCGGCGGGACCACCTCCGCCAGCCCACAGATGGGCGGTCATCGCGGCGGCGGTGCCGGGAAAGGCGGGGGAGATGGCGGCCAGGGCCACGGCCGGGAACAGGCGGCGCCACCACGGACGGCGGCGGAAGCGGAGGACGGCAGGCAGTCGCATGCGGCAACGGTGCCGCGGCGCGACCCGCGACCGGGAGGGGCAATGTCGGATCTGTGGACGGCGGGAGAGCTTGTGGACGGCCATTTGGCGGGAGGAGGCGGCGCGGCCGTACACTCGTTGTGCGGCTCGCCACGGCGGGTCGACTTCGCGTGTCCACCTCCCGCCTGTGCGGGAGGTGGCGACCACCCTCGGTCTCCCGGCAGCGGGAGCTCGGATGGCCGCGACACCGGACACCAGGGCGGCGACCTCCCGGTCGTCGCGACAACCGAGGAAGGGCCCCGAGGGGTCCGCAAGGCCGGGCTGCGGCAAGCCCGGCGGAGGAGGCGCGACGGATGGCCGTCGTCACCATGAAGCAGCTGCTCGACAGCGGCGTCCACTTCGGGCACCAGACCCGCCGGTGGAATCCGAAGATGAAGCGGTTCATCTTCAGCGAGCGCAACGGCATCTACATCATCGACCTGCAGCAGACGCTGACCTACATCGACCGGGCGTACGAGTTCGTCCGGGAGACCGTGGCGCACGGCGGCACGATCCTGTTCGTCGGCACCAAGAAGCAGGCCCAGGAGGTCGTCGCCGAGCAGGCCCAGCGGGTCGGCATGCCGTACGTCAACCAGCGCTGGCTGGGCGGCATGCTCACCAACTTCTCCACGGTCTACAAGCGGCTCCAGCGGCTCAAGGAGCTCGAGGTCATGGAGCAGACCGGCGGCAACGCCACGCTCACCAAGAAGGAGCAGCTGATCCTCTCCCGGGAGAAGGACAAGCTGGAGCGCACGCTCGGCGGTATCCGGGACATGTCCCGGGTGCCGAGCGCCATCTGGGTGATCGACACCAAGAAGGAGCACATCGCCGTCGGCGAGGCCCGCAAGCTCGGCATCCCGGTGGTGGCGATCCTCGACACCAACTGCGACCCGGACGAGGTCGACTACAAGATCCCCGGCAACGACGACGCCATCCGCAGCGCCGCGCTGCTGACCCGGGTGGTCGCCGACGCGGTCGCGGAGGGCCTGATGAGCCGCGCCAGCGCGAACGCGAACGCCGGCCGGGACGGCGGCGAGGCGGACAAGCCGGAGCCGACCGGTCAGCTGGGCGCCGACGAGCCGCTGCCGGAGTGGGAGCGCAACCTGCTGGTCAGCGGCGGCCAGCCGGCCGGCGCCCCGGTCGAGGCGGCGGCCGCCGTCGCGAGCAACGGCACGGCGGCCAGCACGGCGGAGGCACCCGCCTCCTGACCAGCGACAGGCCGGTCCGCGGCGTCGGCGGTACGACCGCGCGCCGCGGACCGGCATGAGCCACGAACCACGCGCGGACCACAGCGGACCCCCGCGCGGACATGAAGACGAGAGCAGGAAGCGAGCAATGGCAACCATCAGCGCAGCGGACGTGAAGAAGCTCCGCGACCTCACCGGCGCGGGCATGATGGACAGCAAGAACGCGCTCACCGAGGCCGACGGCGACTTCGACAAGGCCGTCGAGACGCTGCGCATCAAGGCCGGGGCGAAGATCGACAAGCGCGCCGCGACCCGCGAGGCCACCAACGGGCTGGTCGCCGCGGCCGAGGGCGCGATGATCCAACTGGCCTGCGAAACCGACTTCGTGGCGAAGAACGAGGACTTCCAGACCCTCGCGACCAACGTCGTCGCGCACGCCGCGGCCGCGAAGCCGGAGGACGTCGAGGCGCTGCTCGGCGAGAAGCTGGCCGACGGCAAGACCGTGCGGGAGAACATCGACGCGGTCGCCGCGGTCATCGGCGAGAAGATCGAGCTGTCCAAGCTGGCCGTCTTCGACGGCACCGTCGCGACCTACCTGCACCGCCGCAACCCCGACCTGCCGCCGCAGATCGGCGTGCTGGTGCAGTTCACCGGCGACGACCTGACCGCCGCGCAGGGCACGGCCATGCAGATCGCCGCGATGCGTCCGGTGTACGTCAGCCGCGACGAGGTGCCGGCGGACGTCGTGGCCAACGAGCGGCGCATCGCCGAGGCGACCGCCCGCGCGGAGGGCAAGCCGGAGCAGGCGCTGACCCGCATCGTCGAGGGCCGGCTCAACGGCTTCTTCAAGGACAATGTGCTGCTCGAGCAGGCCTCGGTGCAGGACAGCAAGAAGACCGTGCAGCAACTGTTGAAGGACGCGGGCGTTACCGTGAGCCGGTTCGCTCGGTTCGAGGTCGGCGCCTGACCCAGCACGCCGATCCAGCACGGTCCCGGACCCTGCAGTGGGGGAGGCAGTGGAGTGACTGACGACGACGGCCCGGCGTTCCCCACGCCGGGGGGTCGCTTCGATCCCCGGATCGAGTCCGCGTACGACAGCGGCGAGCCGGCCTTCGACCCCGGCGGGCCGGGGCGGTACGCGGACGGCCGAGCCGGGGCCAGGCTGCGCACGCCGGGCTCGGACGGTCTGCTTCCGGACGGGCACGGCTGGCAGCGGGTGCTGCTCAAGCTGTCCGGCGAGGCGATGGCCGGCGAGGGCAAGCTCGGCGTCGACCCCGACGTCGTGGCCCGCATCGCGGCCGAGATCGCGGCCGCGGTCCGGCTCGGCGCGCAGGTGGCGGTCGTGGTCGGCGGCGGCAACTACTTCCGCGGCGCCGAGCTGTCCGAGCGGGGTATGGAGCGGGCCCGCGCGGACTACATGGGCATCCTCGGCACGGTGATGAACTGCCTCGCCCTGCAGGACTTCCTGGAGAAGCAGGGGGTCGAGACCAGGGTCCAGACCGCGATCACGATGGGGCAGGTGGCCGAGCCGTACATTCCGCGCCGGGCCATCCGGCACCTGGAGAAGGGCCGGGTGGTGATCTTCGGCGGCGGTCTCGGCGTGCCGTACTTCTCGACCGACACCTGCGCGGCCCAGCGGGCCCTCGAGATCGGCTGCCAGGTCATGCTGATGGGCAAGAACGGCGTGCGCGGCGTCTTCGACGCCGACCCGAAGCTGGTGCCGGACGCGGCGTTCTTCGAGGCCATCCAGTACGACGAGGTGCTGAAGCGGGGACTCAAAGTGGCCGACACGACCGCCGTCAGCCTCTGCATGGACAACGACCTGCCGATCGTCGTCTTCGACGTTCTGACCGATGGCAACATCACTCGTGCCGTCTCCGGTGAGAGGATCGGCACGCTGGTCAGCTCGGCGAGCTGAGGCACACCTGACCAGCAGCGGCCGACGGAGGTTCCTGTGATCGACGACACGCTCTTCGAAGCGGAAGAGAAGATGGAGAAGGCCGTCGGGGTCGCCCGCGACGACCTCGGCACCCTGCGGACCGGGCGGGCCAGCCCGCAGATGTTCGCCCGGCTGACCGCCGACTACTACGGCACGCCCACCCCGATCCCGCAGATGGCGACGATCACGGTGGCCGAGGCCAGGATGGCGGTCATCAAGCCGTACGACCCCAACCAGCTCGGCGCGATCGAGAAGGCGATCCGGGACAGCGATCTCGGCGTCAACCCGACCAACGACGGCATGATCATCCGGGTGGTGTTCCCGCAGCTGACCGAGGAACGCCGGCGCGAGCTCGGCAAGGTGGCCCGGCACAAGGGCGAGGAGGCCAAGGTCTCCATCCGCAACATCCGCCGGCACGCCAAGGACGCGCTGGACAAGATGGCCCGGGACGGCGAGACCGGCGAGGACGAGGTCCGGCGGGCGGAGAAGGAGCTCGACGAGACCACCCAGAAGTACGTCGCGACCGTCGACGAGGTGGTCAAGCACAAGGAAGCCGAGCTGCTCGAGGTCTGACCGGCACACAACCAGCGCGGGAGAGGCGGCGGGTGGCGACGGAGTCGGTGGAGTCCCAGCGCCGCCGGCGCGGTCCCGGCCGCAACCTGCCGGCGGCGATCGGCGTCGGCCTCGGTCTCGGCGCGCTGGTGCTCGGCACGCTGTTCACGGTCCGGTTCGGGTTCGTCGTCCTGCTCGTGGTCGTCATCTGCGGCGCGGTCCGGGAGCTGGTCCGGGCGGTCGGCAAGGCCGGCGCCCACCCGCCGCTGCTGCCGCTGCTGGCCGGCACGCTGGCCATGGACCTGCTGGCGTGGTTCCGCGGCGACGGCGCGCTGGCCGTCACGTTCCTGCTCACCGCGCTGGCCTGCGTCGTCTGGCGGCTCGCCGACGGCCCGGTCGGTTACCTGCGGGACGTGTCGACCGCGGTCTTCGTCGCGCTCTACGTGCCGCTGCTGGCCGGTTTCGCGGTCCTGCTCGCCGTGCCGGACGACGGCGCGCGCCGGGTGGTCGCCTTCATCGCCACGGTGGTCTGCAGCGACGTCGGCGGGTACGCGGCCGGCGTCGTGTTCGGCCGGCACCCGATGGCCCCGACCGTCAGCCCGGCCAAGAGCTGGGAGGGCTTCGCCGGCTCGACCGTGGCCTGCGTGGCCGGCGGCATCGCGCTGCTGACCCTGCTGCTGCACGCGGCCTGGTGGCAGGGCGCGCTGTTCGGGCTGGCGATCGTCGTCACCGCGACGCTCGGCGACCTGGCCGAGTCGATGATCAAGCGCGACCTCGGCATCAAGGACATGGGCACGCTGCTGCCCGGGCACGGCGGCCTGATGGACCGGCTGGACTCCCTGCTGCCGGCGGCCGCCGTGTCCTGGCTGCTGCTGTCAGCCTTCCTGCCCACGGGTTAACGGCAGCGCCGGCACGCCCGGCGGCTCGAACCCGAAGACCTGCCCGTAGAACGACAGCTCCGCCTCCAGGGCCGCCACCACCGTCTCCTGCTTGCGGAAGCCGTGCTGCTCCCCGGCGAAGGCAAGGTACGCGTGCGGGATGCCCTTCTTCGCCAGTGCGGCCGCGAACAGCTCCGCCTGCGACGGCGGCACCACCTTGTCCTCGAGGCCCTGCAGCAGCAGGACCGGGCAGGACAGCTGGTCCACATGCGACAGCGGGGCCCGCTCGACGTACACGTCGCGGTCCTCGGGCAGCGTGCCGACCAGCCCGTCGATGTAGCGGGACTCGAAGTCGTGGGTGTCCGCGGTGAACGCGATCAGCTCGGCCACCCCGAAGTGCGACACGCCGGCGGCGAACGCGTCGGTCGTGGTCAGCGCGGCCAGCGTGGTCCACCCGCCGGCCGAGCCACCGCGGATGCCGAGCCGCTCGCCGTCGGCGAGCCCGTCCCGGACCAACGCCTGCACCGCGGCGACGCAGTCCTCCACGTCGACGATGCCCCACTCCCGCCGCAGCCGCTCCCGGTACGCCCGCCCGTACCCGGTCGAGCCGCCGTAGTTGACGTCGATCACGCCGATCCCGCGGCTGGTGAAGTACGCCTTCCCCAGGTCGAGGACCGCCGGCGAGTGCGAGGTCGGCCCGCCGTGCACGAAGACCACGTACGGCGGCAGCTCGCCGTCAGCGGCGACCGCGTCGGGGCTGGTCGGCGGGTAGACGTGCGCGTGCACGTCCCGCTCGCCCGGCCCGGCGACCACGATCGAGCGCGGCCGGGGCAGGTACGCCGGCTCCGGCGGGTCGCCCATCGACCGGCGCAGCACTCTGCCGGTGCCGGTGGCCAGGTCGACCGCGAGCACGACCGTCGACTCGACCGGGCTGGCCGCGGTGGTGAGCACGGTGTCGCCGGCTGCGGCCAGCGAGGTGAACAGGGTGTACGGCAGGTCGAGGTCGGTCAGCTCGCCGGTGGCCGGGTCGAGCACCCCGAGCGCCACCGTGTCGGTGCCGTGCAGCACGGCCAGCCGCCCGCCGGCCAGCGGCAGGTAGGTCGCCCCGCCGAGGGTCCACAGCGGCCGCCCGAACTCCTCGGCCCGCGGGCACAGCGGCTCCGGCTCGCCGCCGGCGGCCGGCAGCCGGTAGAGGTTCCACCAGCCGGACCGGTCGCTGACCAGGTAGAGCGTGTCGGTGTCGGCCCACTCCGGCTGCAGCACCGACTCGTCCTCGCCGCCGAGCACGGTCGCGACCGACGTCACCGTGCCGTCCGGGCCGAGCTCGCCGACCCGCAGCTCGGTGCCGTCCCAGGGCATCCGCGGGTGGTCCCAGGCGATCCAGGCCACCCGCCGCCCGTCCGGCGCCGGCCGCGGGAAGGCGAGGAAGTCGCTGCCGCCGGCGATCTCCCGCACCGCGGCCGGGTCCGTGCCGGCCGCACCGGACAGCGGCACCGCGACCAGGTGCCGGCGGATCGTGCCCTGGTCGTGCGCCTCGCGCACCCACCAGACCTCGTCGCCGCCCGGGCCGAGGACCGGGTCCGCGTACCGCAGCCCGGCGGTCTCGGCCGGGATCGGGGTGAGCGGCACCGGCGTGGTCGAGCCGGGATCGAGGCGGTAGACCCGCTGGTCCGACCACTCCGCGAAGGCGAGGCCGCCGCCGGGCAGCGGCAGCCACGCGGTCCCGCCGTACTCGTGCACGCGGGTACGGGCGTTCCAGCCGGCCGGCAGCACGTCGGACACCGCGCCGGCCGCGTCCCGCCGGACCACCACGGTCCGCCCGCCTTCGGTCGGCCGGGTCTCGGCCCACCACACCTCGCCGCCTGCCGCCCCGCCCGCGGGGTCGCCGGCCGCGTTGCCGGCGCCCGCAGCGTCGGCGGCGCCGGCCGCGGGGTTGCCGCCCGCGCTGCCGCCCGCGTTGCCGCCCGCGTTGCCGCCCGCGTTGCCGCCCGCGTTGCCGCCCGCGTGGCCGCCGCCCGCGTCGCCGCCCGCGTGGCCGCCGCCCGCGTCGCCGGGTGGGGTCTGTACGGGCACCGGGCCGGACAGCCGGATGCCGGCCACGGCGACGTCGGAGGCACCGATCGGGGAGGGCCAGGCGCCGTAGGGCGCGGTCAGCGGTCCCGCGCCGCCGGAGGCAAGATCCATGGGATTCATCCTCTCGTACGGCTCCGGACCGGTCCTGGCGAGGTTGCCCTAGTGGCGCCGACCAGTTACCTTTCGCACTCGATCAGTAACATCACGTCATCGTTTCGGGGGCGAGACGCCGTGGGGCGCGTGCTGGGCTGGGTCCTCGCGCTGGCCTGCCTGGCCGGCGCGCTGGCGGGCGGGGCCGCCCGGCCGGCCGCGGCCGGCGCCGGCGGCAGCGACGGCGGCTGGAGCGACGCCCGCATCCGGGCCGCCGTCGACCTCGACCGGGGTGCGGCGACCGCCCGGCTCGCCGCCGCCCCGGCGCCGATCCGCCAGGCCACCGCGTGGGCCGGCTCCGCCGCGGTGTCCCGTGCCGTCGGCCGGGTCTTCTACTCGGTGCGCGGCCGGGACTACTCCTGCACCGGCGTCGCCGCCCGCAGCGCCAACCGGTCGACCGTGCTCACCGCCGGGCACTGCGTCAGCGCGGGACCCGGCCCGTACGCGACCAACTGGATCTTCGTACCCGGCTACCGGGACGGCCACCGCCCGTACGGGACCTGGCCGGCGGCCCGGCTGGCCGCCCCGACCGGCTGGGTGCGCACCGGCGCCACCGCCGACGACGTCGGCCTGGCCGTGGTCGCGCCGCGGGCCGGCCGGTGGCTCACCGACGTGGTCGGTGGCGTGCCGGTGGCGTTCGACGCCCCGCGCGGCGCGTACGTCTGGGCGCTCGGCTACCCGGCCGCCGCTCCGAACGCCGGTCGCCGCGCGCTCTACTGCCGCGGCACCGCCCGCCCGGACCGGTACCGGACCGGAGCGCAGGGGCTGGCCTGCTCGATGACCCAGGGCGCGAGCGGCGGCCCGTGGCTGACCATGTCCGCCGGCCGGCCCGCCGTGTACGCGCTGACCAGCTTCAGCTACCGCGGGATGGCCGGCGTGGTCTGGGCGCCCTACCTCGGCCGGACCGCCCGGCTGCTCTACACCGCGGTGCAGGGCCGCTGACCGGTCTGGCAGGATGGCCGCCATGGCGGAGCGAGCCGACGCGTCGCACCCGGACGCGGCGACCGGACAGGCCCACCGGCACGAGCAGCCGTCGGACTGGGGCTGGCACGGGGCCTGGGGCAAGTGGGCCCGGATCGGCGGCTGGACCAGTGCGGTCATCCTGTGCCTGCTCAACGTGACGACCTACTACAACACCGCCCAGGCGCCCTGGCTCTACGGCTGCGTCGCGGTGATCGTGCTGCTGCTCGTCCGCGACCGCTACCGCCGAAGGAACGCCTGGCGGGACGAGTAGCTACTCGCGCGCGGCCAGCTGGCCGCAGGCGCCGGCGATGTCCCGGCCGCGGGTGTCCCGCACGGTCGTCGACACGCCCGCGGCCCGCACCAGCCGGACGAACTCCTGCTGCACCGGCAGCGGCGAGGCGTCCCACTCGCTGCCCGGGGTCGGGTTGAGCGGGATGAGGTTCACGTGCGCCATCGCGGTGCCGAGCGTGTCGGCGAGCAGGCGGCCGAGCAGCCGGGCCCGGAACGGCTGGTCGTTGACGTCGCGGATCAGCGCGTACTCGATCGACACCCGGCGGCCGGTCGCGTCCGCGTACGCCTTCGCGGCCGACAGGACCTCGGCCACCGGCCAGCGCGTGTTGACCGGGACGAGCGTGTCGCGCAGCTCGTCGTCCGGCGCGTGCAGGCTGACCGCGAGCGTGACCTGCAGGCCCTCGCCGGTCAGCCGGCGGATCGCCGGGACGAGGCCGACCGTGGACACGACGACCGAGCGCTGCGACAGCCCGAACCCGTCGGGGGCCGGGTCGGTGAGCCGGCGGACCGCGCCGAGCACCCGGGCGTAGTTGGCCAGCGGCTCGCCCATCCCCATGAACACGACGTTGGACACGCGGTCGCCGGAGTCCGCCCGCAGCCACCGCGCCCCGGCCACGACCTGCTCGACGATCTCCGCGGCGGACAGGTTGCGGGTCAGCCCGCCCTGCCCGGTGGCGCAGAACGGGCACGCCATCCCGCAGCCGGCCTGGGACGACACGCACATCGTGACCCGGTCCGGGTAGCGCATGAGCACGCTCTCCACCAGCGCCCCGTCGAACGCCCGCCACAGCGTCTTGCGGGTGGCCCCGTCGTCGCAGGACACGTGCCGCACCGGTGTCCACAGGTCCGGCAGCAGGGCGCCGGCCAGCGAGGCGCGCGCGGCCGCCGGCAGGTCGGTCATCGCGGCCGGGTCGTCGGTGAGCCGGCCGAAGTAGTGCCGGGACAGCTGCCCGGCCCGGTAGGCGGGCAGCCCGAGCTCGGTCACCGCCGCCCGCCGCTCGGCGGGGGACAGGTCGGCCAGGTGCCGCGGCGGCTTGCGAGAGCGCGCGGGTGCGTCGAAGACGAGGGGAAGCACGGTCATGGCGTTCCCATTGTGCCTGCCGCGAGCCGGAACAGGGGGCGCCCTCCGCGGACGGAGGACGCCCCCTGTACCCCCCGGCTCAGATCCGGGCCCAGGCCTCGGTGAGGACCGAGCGCAGGATCTGTTCCATCTCGTCGAAGTGCGACTGGTCGCAGATGAGCGGCGGCGCGAGCTGCACCACCGGGTCGCCGCGGTCGTCGGCCCGGCAGTAGAGGCCGGCCTCGAACAGCGCCCGGGACAGGAAGCCGCGCAGCAGCCGCTCGGACTCGTCGTCGTCGAACGTCTCCCGGGTCGTCTTGTCCTTGACCAGCTCGATCCCGTAGAAGTAGCCGTCGCCGCGGACCTCGCCGACGATCGGCAGGTCGAGCAGCTTGGACAGGGTGGCCCGGAACGCCCCCTCGTTCGCGCGGACGTGCCCGGGCAGGTCCTCACGCTGCAGGATGTCGAGGTTGGCCAGCGCGACCGCGGAGGACACCGGGTGCCCGGCGAACGTGAACCCGTGCGGGAACGAGACCGTCCCGTGCAGGAACGGCTCGGCGATCCGGTCGGAGACCAGCAGCGCCCCGATCGGCGAGTAGCCCGAGGTCATGCCCTTGGCGCAGGTGATCATGTCCGGCTGGTAGCCGTACCGGTCGGCGCCGAAGAGGTGGCCGAGCCGGCCGAACGCGCAGATCACCTCGTCGGAGACGAACAGCACCCCGTGCCGGTCGCAGATCTCCCTGACCCGCTGGAAGTAGCCGGGCGGCGGCGGGAAGCAGCCGCCGGCGTTCTGCACCGGCTCCAGGAACACCGCGGCGACCGTGTCCGCGCCCTCGTACTCGATCGCCCGCTCGATCTCGTCGGCCGCCCACCGGCCGAACGCCTCGCGGTCGTCGCCGTGCTCGGGCGCCCGGTAGAAGTTCGTGTTGGCGACCTTGATCGCGCCCGGCACCAGCGGCTCGAACGGCGCCCGCACCTCGGGGATGCCGGTGATCGACAGCGCGCCCATCGTGGTGCCGTGGTAGGCGACCGAGCGGCTGATCACCTTGTAGCGGGTCGGCTCGCCGGTCAGCTTGAAGTACTGGCGGGCCAGCTTCCAGGCGCTCTCCACCGCCTCACCGCCGCCGGTGGTGAAGAAGACCCGGTTGAGGTCACCGGGGGCCAGCGTGGCCAGCCGCTCGGCCAGCTCGATCGCCTTCGGATGCGCGTACGACCAGAGCGGGAAGTACGCCAGCTCCGCCGCCTGCTTCGCCGCCGCCTCGGCCAGCTCGGTCCGCCCGTGCCCGACCTGCACGGTGAACAGCCCGGACAGGCCGTCCAGGTAGCGTCGCCCGGCCGAGTCCCACACGTACGGGCCCGAGCCGCGCACGATCACCGGCACCGGCGCCTTCTCGTACGCCGAGAGCCGGGTGAAGTGCATCCACAGGTGCTCGCGGGCCTGCGCCGAGAGCTGGTCGTCGCCGGCGCCGAGCGGCATGTCGGGTGTCGTGGTCATCGCGTTCCCCAGGCGTAGGTCTGCTTCGCCAGCTTCAGGTAGACGAAGGTCTCGGAGGCGCGGACGCCGGGCAGCACCCGGATCCGCTCGGACAGCACCCGCAGCAGGTGGTCGTCGTCCTCGCAGACCAGCTCCAGCAGGATGTCGAACGACCCGGCGGTGACGACGACGTAGTCGACCTCGTCGATCTTGGCCAGCTCGTCGGCGACCCGGACCAGGTCGCCCTCCACCCGCAGGCCGATCATGGCCTGCCGGTGGAAGCCGACCTGCAGCGGGTCGGTGACCGCGACCACCTGCATGAGCCCGGAGTCGACCATCCGCTGCACCCGCTGCCGGACCGCGGCCTCGGACAGGCCGACGGTCTTGGCCAGCGCCGCGTACGACCGGCGACCGTCCTGCTGCAGCTCCTCGATGAGTCGCTTGCCGACGTCGTCGACCCCCGAGCCGACGATGGGATGTCCGCGCACGTCACGGTTATCGCAGTTCTCGGTACGCTCCGCAAGTGTTTCCGTTCTGTGACTTGTATGACCCTACGGAATCACGCGTAAGCTGCCGTCACCCAGGTGCGGGGTGCAGCATCACAGCAGTGTCGGCCGAGGAGGGATCAGCGCGATGACCACCGAGTCCAAGGTCGAGATCGGCAACGTCGTCGGCGGTGCGGAATCGCCGGGTGCCGACGGCCGGACGATGGACCTGATCGACCCGTCCACCGGGGAGGCCTACGGCACCGCGCCGCTGTCCGGACCCGAGGACGTCGACCGGGCGATGGCCGCGGCGGCCGACGCGTTCGAGTCCTGGCGGGACACCACGCCGGCCGAGCGGCAGCGGGCGCTGCTGCGGATCGCCGACGCGTTCGAGGATCGGGCCGAGGAGCTGGTCGCGGCCGAGTCGCGCAACACCGGCAAGCCGGTGCAGCTGACGCTGGACGAGGAGATCCCGCCCGCGGTCGACCAGATCCGGTTCTTCGCCGGCGCCGCCCGGCTGCTCGAGGGCCGCTCGGCCGGGGAGTACATGGCCGACCACACCTCGTACGTGCGGCGCGAGCCGGTCGGGGTCTGCGCCCAGGTGACGCCGTGGAACTACCCGCTGATGATGGCGATCTGGAAGTTCGCGCCGGCGATCGCCGCCGGCAACACGGTGGTGCTCAAGCCGTCGGACACGACGCCGGTGTCCACCGTGCTGATGGCCCGGATCATGCAGGAGTTCCTGCCGCCCGGCGTGTTCAACGTGGTCACCGGCGACCGGGACACCGGCCGGGCGCTGGTGGCCCACCCCACCCCGGCGATGGTCTCGATCACCGGCTCGGTGCGGGCCGGGCGGGAGGTCGCGACCGCGGCCGGCGAGCAGCTCAAGCGCACCCACCTCGAGCTCGGCGGCAAGGCGCCGGTGGTCGTCTTCGACGACGCCGACCTGGAGCTGGCGGCCGCGGGGATCGCCGGCGCCGGCTACTTCAACGCCGGTCAGGACTGCACCGCCGCGACCCGGGTGCTGGCCTCGCCGCGGGTCCACGACGACCTGGTCGACGCCCTGGCCGAGCAGGCCCGCGGCACCACGACCGGGCCGCCGGCCGACGACCCCGACTACGGGCCGCTGAACAACGCGGCCCAGCTGGAGCGGGTCGGCGGCTTCGTGGACCGGCTGCCCGACCACGCCCGGGTGGTCACCGGCGGGTCGCGGGTCGGCGACCGCGGCTACTTCTACCAGCCCACCGTGGTGGCCGGGCTGGTCGGCGACGACGAGATGAGCCGGACCGAGGTGTTCGGCCCGGTGATCTCGGTGCAGCCGTTCGAGGACGAGGACGAGGCCGTGCGCTGGGCCAACTCGGTCGAGTACGGTCTGGCCTCCAGCGTGTGGACCCGCGACCACGGCCGGGCGATGCGGATGGCCAAGCGACTCGACTTCGGCTGCGTATGGATCAACACGCACATCCCGCTCGTTGCCGAGATGCCGCACGGCGGCTTCAAGAGCTCCGGTCACGGCAAGGACCTGTCCGTGTACGGGCTGGAGGACTACACCCGCGTCAAGCACGTGATGAGCTACATCGGCCACTGACCCCAGTCCCCGCAGGAGGCCCCCGGTGACCCGCCCGATCGATCCCCGCGTCCAAGCCCTGGTGCGGGCGTCGCTGTCCCGGCGCTCGGTGCTGCTGGGCGCCGCCGGCCTCGCCGCCCTGGCCGCCTGCGGCACCGGCTCCAACACGCCGTCCGGCAGCGGCGGCGGCAGCACCGGCGCCGCCAAGCCGAGCCCGGCCGCCGACCGGTCCGCCACGGACAAGGTCGTCAACTGGGCCAACTGGACCCTCTACCTCGACTACGACGAGGACACCAAGAAGTACCCGACGCTGGAGGCGTTCCAGAAGAAGACCGGGATCAAGGCCACGTACGCCGAGGACATCGACGACAACGACACCTACTACGGCAAGATCCAGAACCAGCTGCGCAACGGCCAGGACATCGGCAAGGACCTGATCGTCTTCACCGACTGGATGGCCGGCCGGTGCATCCGGGCCGGGTACGCCCAGCAGCTCGACCCGGCGGCGATGCCCAACACCAAGAACCTCATCGCCTCGCAGCGCGACGTCGACTACGACCGGGGCCGCAAGTACAGCTACCCGTGGCAGGGCGTGTACGGCGTGCTGGCCTGGAACAAGGAGAAGGTGCCCGGCGGCCTGCGCACGGTCGGCGACCTGTGGAAGCCGGAGCTCAAGGGCCGGGTCGAGGTGCTGTCGGAGATGCGGGACACGGTCGGGCTGATCATGCTCGACCAGGGCGTCGACATCACCTCGCAGTTCTCCGCCGACCAGTTCAACAACGCGATCGACGTGCTGCAGAAGCAGATCTCGGACGGGCAGATCCGCCAGGTCAAGGGCAACTCCTACAAGGAGGACCTGATCAGCGGCGACGCGCTCGCGGTCATCGGCTGGTCCGGCGACATCTTCCAGATCAACGCGGAGAACGGCGACAAGTGGGGGTACGTGCTGCCGGATGCCGGCGGCACGGTGGCCTTCGACAACCTGCTCGTCCCGGTCGGCTCGCCGCACAAGACCAACGCCGAGAAGCTGATCGACTACTACTACGACCCCGAGGTCGCGGCCGAGGTCGCCGCCTATGTCAACTACATCTGCCCGGTCGACGGCGCGCAGCAGGCGATGGAGAAGATCGACCCGGACCTGGCGAAGAGCCCGTGGATCTTCCCGACCGCCGCCGACGCGGCGAAGGCCAAGACGTTCCGGACGCTGACGCCGGACGAGGAGACCGCGTACTCCGAGTCCTTCCAGAAGGTGATCGGCAACTGATGGCCGGGCGGGACCTCCGGCTGGACCGGATCACCAAGTCCTTCGGGTC
The DNA here is from genome assembly GCA_963803135.1 of uncultured Actinomycetota bacterium. Lineage (GTDB taxonomy): Bacteria > Actinomycetota > Actinomycetes > Mycobacteriales > CADCTP01 > CADCTP01. Next base: position 289,836 of record CAWDLH010000008.1, read on the forward strand.
GTTCGCCGCCGTCGACGACGTGACCCTCGACGTGCCGAGCGGGTCGTTCTTCGCCCTGCTCGGGCCCTCGGGCTGCGGCAAGACCACCACGCTGCGGATGGTCGCCGGGCTGGAGCGGCCGAGCGCCGGGCGGATCCTGCTCGGCGAGGAGGACGTCACCGAGGCCAGGCCGTACCGGCGGCCGGTCAACACGGTGTTCCAGAGCTACGCGCTGTTCCCGCATCTGGACGTGTTCGAGAACGTCGCGTTCGGGCTGCGCCGGCGCCGGGCCGCCGACGTGCGGGCCCGGGTCGGCGAGGCGCTCGATCTGGTCGAGCTCGGCCACCTCGCCCGGCGCAAGCCGTCGCAGCTGTCCGGCGGCCAGCAGCAGCGGGTCGCGCTGGCCCGGGCCGTGGTCAACCGGCCGGACGTGCTGCTGCTGGACGAGCCGCTCGGCGCGCTCGACCTCAAGCTGCGCCGGCAGATGCAGCTCGAGCTCAAGCGGATCCAGACCGAGGTCGGCATCACGTTCGTGCACGTCACCCACGATCAGGAGGAGGCCATGACGATGGCCGACACGATCGCGGTGATGAACAGCGGCCGGATCGAGCAGCTCGGCTCGCCGGTCGACCTGTACGAGTCGCCGGCCAGCGCGTACGTGGCCAACTTCCTCGGGCAGTCCAACCTGCTGCCGGCCGTGGTCGCGGACCGGCGCGTGGACGTGGTCCTGGTCGACGTCGACGGGACCCGGATCGCGGTGCCGCCGGAGCGCTGCCGGTCCGACGCCCGGGACGTGCTGGTCGGGGTACGGCCGGAGAAGGTCCACCTGGAGATCGGGGACGCGGCCGCGGCGGTCAACGCGCTGCCGGCCGGGATCGTCGTCGACGCCAGCTTCACCGGCACCAGCACCCAGTACGTGGTGGGGCTGCCGTCCGGCCGGCAGCTGTCGGCCTTCGCCCAGAACACCGGGCGGGCCGCGGTCCTGCCGGTCGGCACCAGGGTGACGGTCTGCTGGGAGCCGGCGCACACGTTCGCACTCGACGGCGCCGAGGATGCCGCGGCCGGGATCGAGACCGAGGACGGCGGGCTGCCGCGGACCGTCGGCGGGCCGGCCGACGTGCCCGGGATCGCCGAGCTCACCGGCTCGCCGGAGCCCCGGGGATGAGCCTCACCGCGGCCGCGGCCGGGACGCGGGTCGCCGGGCCGCCCGAGGGAGCGCCGGAGGAGGTCCGGCGCGGCCGGCGGCTCACGCCGTACCTGCTGCTGCTGCCCGGCCTGGCCTGGCTGGTGCTGTTCTTCGCGGTGCCGGTGTTCGCGCTGGCCTCGATGTCGTTGCAGACCCGGGTGCCGGGTGCCGAGATCGGCGTCTACACGCAGACGTTCCGCTGGGCCAACTACACCGACGCGCTCACCGAGTACGCCCCGCAGTTCCTCCGGTCGCTCGGCTACGCGGCGCTGGCCACGCTGCTGTGCCTGGTCATCGGATACCCGCTGGCGTACGCGATCGCGCTGCGGGCCGGGCGCTGGCGCAACCTCATGCTGGTCGCGGTCATCGCGCCGTTCTTCACCTCGTTCATCCTGCGCACGATCGCCTGGCGCCAGGTGCTGGCCGACACCGGGCCGGTGACCAGCACGCTGCACACGCTGCACGTGCTGCCGCCGAACGAGTCGCTGACCGCGTCCGGGACCGCGGTGGTGGCCGGGCTGACGTACAACTTCCTGCCGTTCATGGTGCTGCCGCTGTACGCGTCGCTGGAGCGGCTGGACCCGCGGCTGGTCGAGGCGGCCGGCGACCTGTACGCGACCGCGCCGGTCGCGTTCCGCCGGGTGACGCTGCCGCTGTCGATGCCCGGCGTGGTGGCCGGCACGCTGCTGACCTTCATCCCCGCCGCCGGCGACTACGTCAACGCGGCGCTGCTCGGCAACCCGTCGACGCAGATGATCGGCAACGTGGTGGACAGCCGGTTCTTCCGGATCGTCGACTACCCGACCGCGGCGGCGCTGTCGTTCGTGCTGATGGCGGCGATCCTCATCCTGGTCACCGCGTACATCCGGCGGGCCGGGACCGAGGAGCTGGTGTGACGACCCTCGGGGGAGGGCCCCCGAGTTCCCCCCTTTCTCGGGCGGACGTCCGCGGGGGGAGTGGGCGTGGGAGGACGCCCCCGAGCACCCCCCGGCCGCGCGGTTGCGGCGGGCCGTTGGGTGGCTCCGGCGGAACCTCGTCATGATCGTGGCGCTGCTGGTGCTTGTGTACCTGTTCGTGCCGATCGCCTACACGATCGCGTTCTCGTTCAACGACGCCGGCCGGTCCAACCTGGTCTGGCAGGGCTTCACGACGAAGAACTGGACCAACCCGTGCGGCGCGCCGCAGGTCTGCGGCGCGCTGGTCAACAGCCTCAAGATCGGCCTGCTGGCGACGGTGGCGGCGACCCTGCTCGGCACGATGGTCGCGTTCGCGCTGGCCAGGCACCGGTTCCGGGGTCGGTCGGCGACCAACCTGCTGATCTTCCTGCCGATGGCCACGCCCGAGGTCGTGCTGGGTGCCGCGCTGCTCTCGCTGTTCCTCAACATCGGGCTGGAGCCCGGCTTCTGGACGATCGTCATCGCGCACGTGATGTTCTGCGTGTCGTTCGTCGTGGTCACGGTCAAGGCGCGGCTGGCCGGGCTCGACCCGCGGCTGGAGCAGGCGGCGATGGACCTCTACGCCGACGAGTGGCAGACGTTCCGCCGGGTCACGCTCCCGCTGGCGGCGCCCGGCATCCTGGCCGCGGCGCTGCTGTCGTTCGCGCTGTCGTTCGACGACTTCATCATCACGAACTTCAACTCGGGCAACGTCACCACGTTCCCGAAGTTCGTGTACGTCTCGGCCGCGCGCGGCATCCCGCCGCAGGCGAACGTCATCGGCACCGCGATGTTCGCCACCGCCCTGCTCGTGGTCCTCGCCGGCCAGCTGCTCGGCCGCCGCCGCCGGGCCTGACCGTCAGTCTGCGGCGCGGGCGGCGCGGGCGAGGAAGAGGGCGCGCTCGCGCTCGTTGGCGGTGAGGGCGGCGGCCCGGGCGAACTCGGCCCCGGCCTCGGCGGTGCGGCCGAGGCGTTCGAGCAGGTCGCCGCGGACGGCCGGCAGGTGCGGGTAGCGGGCCAGCGCCTTCTCCGCGCGCAGCGCGTCGACCACGGCCAGCCCGGCGGCCGGACCGCTGGCCATGCCGACCGCTACGGCCCGGTTCAGCTCGGCCACCGGCGACGGCGAGACCTCGACCAGCACCCGGTAGAGGGCGGCGATCCGCGGCCAGTCGGTCTCGCCGGCGGTGACCGCGCGAGCGTGCGTGGCCGCGATCGCCGCCTGCAGCGCGTACGGCCCGAAGTCGCCGCCGAGCGCCTGCACCCGGTCCAGCGCGGCCAGCCCGCGGCGCACCAGCAGCCGGTCCCAGCGCCGGCGGTCCTGGTCGGGCAGCAGCACCGGCGCGCCGTCCGGGCCGGTGCGGGCCGGCAGCCGGGACGCCTGGATCTCCAGCAGCGCGAGCATCCCGTGCACCTCCGGCTGGTCCGGCAGCAGGCCGGCCAGCAGCCGGGCCAGCCGCAGCGCGTCCGCGCACAGCTCGGGGCGGGTCCAGTCGGCGCCGGCGGTCGCCGCGTACCCCTCGTTGAAGATCAGGTAGACGACCTCGAGGACGCTGGCCAGCCGGGCCGGCAGCTGCGCGGGCGCAGGCAGCTCGAACGCGACGTCCTGCTCCCGCAGGGTCCGCTTGGCCCGGGAGATCCGCTGGCCCACGGTCGGCTCGGGGACCAGGAACGCCCGGGCGATCTCGGCGGTGGACAGCCCGCCGAGCAGCCGCAGGGTCAGCGCCACCCGGCCCTCGGTCCGCAGCACCGGGTGGCAGGCGATGAAGACCAGCCGGAGCAGGTCGTCGGGGACGTAGTCGGGGTCCGGCTCGCCGGACGGCTGCTGCTCGAGCATCCGGCCCACCTCCGCGAGCTTGCGCTGGTAGTTCTGGCGGCGGCGGAGCTGGTCGACCGCGCGGTGCTTCGCGGTCGACATCAGCCAGCCGCCCGGGTTGGCCGGCACGCCCTCGGCCGGCCACTGCTCCAGGGCCGCGACGAGCGCGTCCTGGGCGAGCTCCTCGGCCAGGCCGACGTCGCCGACGAACCGAGCCAGCCCGGCGACCAGCCGGGCCGACTCGATCCGCCACACCGCCTCGACGGCCGCGTGCGTGTTCGCGGGCCGCGTCACCGGTCGCCCGGTGGTCAGGGGGCCGCCGCCCCCGGGTCGCCGAAGTCCTCCGGGCCGAACACCCGGCGGATCTCGCAGTCGCCCTCCCAGCCGGGCCAGAGGTCGCGGTGCAGGAGCACGAACCGGGAGGTCCACGCCACGGCGTCCTCGCGCGAGCGCACCTCGTAGATCGCGTAGCTGATGATCTCCTTGGCCTCGGTGAACGGTCCGTCGGTGACCGACAGCTGCCCGCCGGCCAGCTCGATCCGCACCCCACCGGCCGCGCTCGGCGCCAGCCCCTGGGTGTCCAGCAGCACGCCGGCCCTGGTGGCCTCCTCGCCGAGCTTCATGATCGCCTCGATCAGCTCCGCCGGCGGCGGGGTCGGGGGCTGGTTGCCGTGCAGCAGCGTCAGGTATCGCATCGCAGGATCCTCTCTCAGACGTTCTTGTACGTGTCGGCGGCCAGCGCGGTGAGCCAGCCGAAGGACAGGACGACGCCGGCCACGAACGGCAGCGTGGCCGCGGCGGAGCCGGTGGTGATGCCGGCGAACGCGGTCAGGAACGCGACCCCGGTCACCCGGGACGCCAGCGCCCAGCCACGCCGGCCGGCCCTGGAGAACCGCCGCCCCAGCACGAGGCAGGCGGCGACCATGCCGAGGAAACCGATGCCGCCCGCGGCCAGGTGCAGCGCGCCGTGCCAGGTCAGGGTCTCGGCCGGGCCGGCCGGGGTGCCGGCCGGGAAGCCGGCCATCGGGTCGGCGGTGAAGACGCCGGCCGCGACCGCTCCGGCGCCGTAGAGGGCGAGCAGTCGCGGCGCCCACCGGCCGACCGGCCGGACGCGGTCGGCCCGGGCCAGGCCGACCGCGAACGCGGCGACCATGACGCCGGTGAGCACGAGGTTGGCGCTCTGGATCCAGCCGAGCGAGCCGTTCTCCAGCAGGCTCCACGAGTGCCGGGACAGGTCGAAGCCGTCCCGGCTCAGCGCCTGGGCCAGCGAGACGGCGACGTAGAACGGTCCGGCGACCACGCCCCAGCCGAGCAGGGACCGGGTGACGGCGGTGGCCGGGTCACAGGTGCGGGCGGTGGTCAGGGTCGCGGTGGTCATCGGGTGCTCCTCCGGTGCGGGCCGCCAGCCGGCCCTCTCGACCCGTGCTTCGAACGGCCCGGACGTTCTTCGACAGCGCCGGAGAAATTTCGTCAGAGAATCCCGGACGCGCCGGCGACCCGGCGGAGGGTGACCCGGTCGATCTCGGTGTACGGCCCGGGCGAGCCGGGCAGCGCGTCGGCCAGCGTCCGCAGCGTCATCGTGGTCGGCCGCCCGGCCCGGGCCGGGACCACGTCGACGGCGAGGAACGCGTAGCCGTCGTACCGGACCCGGGACCACTCGACGGTCTCCGGTTGCCTGCTCCCGTCGGCGACCCAGACGTAGGAGTCCACCGGGTGGACCTCACCGGCGTGCTCGCGGTAGCGCTCGCCGGCCCCGGCCGGGAACGCGTAGCGCGCCCGGCCGCCGGAGCCGATGCAGAGGTAGGTCACGCCGTCCCGGGCCGGCTCCAGCACCGACCCGTCCGGCGCCGGCCGGGTCGGGCGCCCGTCCCGGATCGGGTCGGTCCGCTCCATCACGTGGTTGTGGCCCTGCACGGCCAGGTCCACCTGCCAGCGGCTGAACAGCGGGTCGAGCGCGTCGCGGACGCCGCCGTCGGACGCGTGCCGCGTGGTCGTCGAGTACGCGCAGTGGTGGAAGAACGCGACCACGAAGTCGATCGCCGGGTCGCGCCGCCAGGCCCGCAGCGTCTGCTCCAGCCAGCGCACCTGGCCGCCGCCGGAGTAGCCGCGGTTGGTCCGGATCTCGGCCGACAGCTCGTTCGCGTCGAGCGAGACGACCCCGACGTTGGCGTAGACGAACGAGTAGACCGAGGGGCAGCCCGGCGGCCCGTTGCGAGGCAGGTCGAGCCTGGCCGCGTGCCCGGCGTACCCGTGGGCGCCGCCGTGCAGCGGCTCCATGTCGTGGTTGCCGGTCGCGAACAGCCAGGGCACGTACGCGGCCTGGCGGTCGATCTGGGCCAGGAACACGTCCCAGACGTACGGGTCGAAGTCGTCGGCCGGCAGCCCGGTCCCGCCCGCGTCGGCGTAGCAGATGTCGCCGGCGAGCAGCGTGAACGCCGGCCGCTGAGTGGCCATCAGCCCGGTCTGGGTGGTGGCGGGGTGCGGATCGGTGCCGCCCGCGCCAGCGATCGGGTCGTCCCGCGCGTACTCGTTGCGGAGCGTGCCGTGCGGCGGCGGCGCGTTGGTCCCGACGTCGGCGAAGGCGGTGAACGTGAACGGCGCCGGCACCGCCCCGACGGCGCCGGGGGAGCGGCGGGCCGGCGCGGTTGTGAAGTGCGCGTCGCCGGTGACCGTGCCGTCCGAGAGCCGCAGCCGGTAGTGGTACGTGGTCGCCGGCCGCAGCCCGGCCAGCTCGGCCTTGACGTAGAACTGGCTGCCGCCGCCGACCAGGTGCACGACCTGCGCCGGCACCGGCCGCCCGTACGCGCCGGGGGCGTCGCCGAGGTCGGCCACCGCGGTCAGCCCGGCCGGCACCCGCCCGTCCGGGCCGAGCAGCTGCGCGGTGACCCTGACCCCGGAGGTGGGGTCGGCACTGTCGGCACCGCCGTCGGCGACCCAGGACAGGTGCCGCCCGGCGAGCACCAGCCCGTGCCGGCCGGTCGTCCCGCCGCCGGCCCGGAACACCGCCCGGGCCAGCGGGTACGTCGCCAGCGCGGCCGCGGCCGCGCCCGCCCCGACGAGCAGCCCCCGGCGGGTGACCGCGCGGCGGGCGAGCAGGGCACCGGTCCACTCGGTGACCTCGTCCACCGTCGCCGGGCCCACCGGCACATCATCCGCCGCGCCGGACGGAACCGGTCGGTCGACCACAGCGAAGACGGAGAGCGAGGCCGCCATCAGTCCCAGGGAGGGATACCGCAATGGAACAGCCGAACAGACGAAAGTTCCTGCTCATGGCCGGCGCCGGGGCCGGTGCGGCCGCGGTCGGCGTCGCCGCGGTCGCGGGTGGGCGCGCCGCCTCGGACGCGCCGTCCGACGGTGCGGTCGGTGCCGCACCCGCCGGTCCCGCCGCCGGCGGACCCTGGTCGCCTACGTCGAGGACGCCGGCTCCGGCCGCGTCTCGGTGATGGTCGGCGAGACCGAGACGGTCGTGCACGACCCCGACCTCGTCACCCGGCTCAGCCGCGCCGCCGGCGGGAGGACGGCCTGATGTCCAGCCACCGGGAGGCTCCGGAGATCTCGAAGGACCCGGTTGCCGACAACACCGACGTGTACGCGTTCGTCAGTCCCGACAAGCCCGACGCGGTCACGCTCATCGCGAACTTCATCCCGCTCCAGCTGCCGTACGGGGGGCCGAACTTCCACGAGTTCGGCGACGACGTCCGCTACGAGATCCACGTGTCCAACTCCGGGCACGCCCGGACGGACGTGACGTACCAGTTCCGGTTCACGACGGTGGTACGCAACAAGAAGACGTTCCTCTACAACACCGGTCCGATCGACTCGATCGACAGCACGAACTGGAACCGGCCGCAGTTCTGCACGGTCAGCCGAATCGACCGCCGCGGCCGGGCGACCGTGCTCGGCCGCAACCTCGCGGTGCCGCCGGTCAACGTCGGCGTCCGCAGCACGCCGCACTACGACGCGACGTTCCTGCGCCCGTTCCAGGCCTTGCACCTGATCCCGTCGGCGGCCGCGGTCGGCGTCAACGGCAGCCAGGGCCCCCGGGACACCGGCAGGTCGACCGGGTTCGGCCCGTTCGTGCAGGTCTCCCGGCTGGCCAACCCGCTGTTCAACGAGGTCATCGTGCCGATGGCGGCGAAGGACCGGTGGAACGCGACCGACCCCTGCGACGACAAGGACTTCGCCCAGTACGTGACGAGGCCCGAGCTGGGCGGGCTGCTGCCGGTGCTCTACCCCGGCGTGTTCCCGAACCTGGCCGGGTACCAGCAGCCGCGCGCGGACCTGGCCGCGATCCTGCTCACCGGCATCCCGGCCGGGGTCGTGCCGGGCTTCCAGAACTTCACCGGCCCGGTGCAGGCCGACCTGCTCCGGCTCAACCTGGCGATCCCGCCGACCCCGGCACCGAAGGTGCTCGGGCTGATCGCCGGCGACCCGGCCGGCTTCCCGAACGGCCGCCGGCTGGCCGACGACGTGGTGACGATCGAGCTGCGGGCGATCGCCGGGGCGACGATCCCGCTGGTCGACACGTCGTTCACGCCGGACGACGCGGCCGCCGCGGTCACCGACGGGACGGACAACACCAACGCCGGCTTCACCGACCACTTCCCGTACGTGGGGCGCCGGCCGGTGGGTTCCAGAGCCGGCCCGGCGTACCGGCGGCCTGAGATGCACGCCCACCCGGAGAACAACGCCCACGCCGGCCGGGGCGCGTCGGTGCTGCTCGACATCGGCGGCGACGTCGGTGCCGCGGTCGTCGCGGTCCCGCCCGCGCTGCTCGGCGCCGAGGTCGAGGCCCGGCCGGTCGGCGCCGGACACCCGCCGGTGCACGCCGGCGTGGTCGCCCGGCCACTCCCGGCCGGCGGCCGGCTGCCCTCGGTGGTGCTCGGCGCGCTGCCGGCCGGCAGGTACGAGCTGTACGTCCGGCCGGACGGACCGGTCCGGCTGCGGCTGACCGTCACCGGCGGCGCGGTCGCCGAGGCCGACTGGCCGTCCGGCTGAGCCTGGGGGCCGGCCGGCCGTGTCTCCCCCGGCCGACCGTCCCCTCATCGCCGGCGTTTCGCTGGCATGCTTGCAGGCATGACCGACGACCTGCTCGCCCGGCACCGGGCGGTGCTCCCGAACTGGATGACGCTCTACTACGAGCAGCCGCTGGAGATCGTCGGCGGCTCCGGCCGGCGGCTGCGCGGCGGCGACGGCAAGGAGTACCTCGACTTCTTCGCCGGCATCCTCACCAACATGCTCGGCTACGACGTGCCCGAGGTGCGTGCGGCGATCGACAAGGTGCTCGACCGCGGCGTCGTGCACACCTCGACGCTCTACCTCATCCGCGAGCAGGTCGAGCTGGCCGAGCGGATCGCCCGGCTGTCCGGCATCGAGAACGCCAAGGTGTTCTTCTGCTCCTCGGGCACCGAGGCGAACGAGATGGCGCTGCTGCTGGCCACCCAGGCCCGCCGGTCGGCCCAGGTGCTGGCGCTGCGCAACAGCTACCACGGCCGGTCGTTCGCGGCGATGGGCATCACCGGCATCCGCGGCTGGTCGGCCTCGGCGCTGTCGCCGGTGCAGGTGCACTACGTGCAGGCCGGCTACCGCTACCGGTCGCCGTTCCGGGACCTGCCCGACGCCGAGTACAACGCCGCCTGCGCCGCCGACCTGCGGGACGTGATCGAGTCGACCACCGCCGGCGACGTGGCCTGCCTGATCGCCGAGCCGGTGCAGGGCGTCGGCGGGTTCGTCGTCCCGCCGGACGGCATGCTGGGCGCGATGAAGCCGATCCTCGACGAGTACGGCATCCTCCTGGTCTCCGACGAGGTGCAGACCGGCTGGGGCCGCACCGGCGAGCACTTCTGGGGCATCCAGGCGCACGGCGTGACCCCGGACATCATGACCTTCGCCAAGGGCATCGGGAACGGCATGGCCATCGGCGGCGTGGTCGCCCGGGCCGAGCTGATGGACGACCTGCCGGCCAACTCGATCTCCACGTTCGGCGGCAACCCGCTGGCCACCGCGGCCGCCGCGGCGACGATCGACTACGTGCTCGAGCACGACCTGCAGGCCAACGCGCTCAAGGTCGGCAACCAGCTGCTGCGCGGGCTGCGCGACCTCGGTGAGGACACCGACGCGATCGGCGACGTCCGCGGCAAGGGGCTGATGGCGGCGATCGAGCTGGTGAAGCCGGGCACCGACACCCCGGACCTGGCCGCCGCGGCGAAGCTCATGGAGGAGACGAAGGCCCGCGGGCTGCTCGTCGGCAAGGGCGGCAAGTACGGCAACGTGGTCCGGATGGCCCCACCGCTGACGCTCACCGAGGCGGAGGCCGACGAGGGCCTCGGCATCCTGGCCGACTCGGTACGCGCGCTCCGCTGAGATCGTTCCCGGGGGGACACGGGGGCGGGGCCTCCGAGTGTGGAGATTCACCCGATCGGCTCACAACCGATCGGCTGCCGGCGCCCGAACACCCTCATGTCGAGCACGGCCTTGGGGGGATCGTGCTCGGCCGCCGCCTCTGGTGCTCTGAGGGGGAGTGCGGGAGCGGATCGACCGGCCCCGCCCGCCGCAGCGGGCGGGGCCGAACCGTCGGCGGCTAGGGTGCCGACCGGTGGATCTGCTCGCGTACGTGGCCGCCGCCGGGATCACCGCCCTCACCGTGCTCGCGTTGGCGGCGGTCGCCCGGCGGCTGCTCGGGCTGCGGTTCGGGATCGTCCGCACGCTGCTGGCCGGGATCGTCGCCTTCGCGCTGTCCGGGCCGCTGTTCGCGGCGATGCGCGGTGGGATCGACACCGACGCCGGCGTCGCCGGGCAGGTCGGGCTGCTGGTGCTCGCGGTCATGCTCGCACTGCTGGCCGCAATGATCTTCCTGGTGCTGGCCGAGGTGCTCGTCCCGGCCGGCGCGGTGCCTCCGCCGTACGAGTGGTGGCGGCTGACCCGGGCCCGCGCGGCCCGGACCAGGCGGTACGGCCAGATCGTGCGGATCGCGGTCCGGCACGGGCTCGGCCGGGCGCTGCGCGGGCGGTGGCGGGCCGCGGCCGACCCGGCGCGGCGGGAGCAGCTGGCCCGCTCGCTCACCGCGGCGCTGGACGAGGGCGGGGTCACGTTCGTCAAGCTCGGCCAGGTGCTGTCCACCCGGCGCGACCTGCTGCCGGCGGAGTTCGTCACCGAGCTCGGCCGGCTGCAGGACCGGGCCGCGCCGGCGCCGTGGGCCGAGGTCGAGGCGACCCTGGTGGCCGAGCTGGGCCGGCCGGTCGACGAGGTGTTCGCGGCCGTCTCGCCGGAGCCGCTGGCCGCGGCCAGCGTGGCCCAGGTGCACGCGGCCACCCTCCGCTCCGGCGAGCAGGTCGTGGTCAAGGTCCAGCGGGCCGGGATCGAGCCGGTGGTCGCGCGTGACCTCGACATCGTCGACCGGCTCGCCCGCACGCTGGCCACGACCACGTCGTGGGGCCGGTCGATGGGCGTGCGCGAGCTGGCCGACGGGTTCGCGCTGGCGCTGCGGGAGGAGCTGGACTTCCGGGTCGAGGCCGCGAACATGGTCGCGGTCGGCGCGACCGCGCGGGACGTCGTCGTCCCGGTGCCGTACCGGCAGCTGTGCACCCGCCGGCTGCTGGTCATGCAGCGCCTCGACGGGGTGCCGCTGGCCGCGGCCGGACCGGAGATCGCCGCCCGCGGGCTCGACCCGTACGAGCTGGCCCGCACGCTGCTGGACACGCTGCTGCGGCAGGTCGTGCTGGACGGCGTCTTCCACGCCGACCCGCACCCGGGCAACGTGCTGCTGCTCACCGACGGGCGGCTGGCGCTGCTCGACTTCGGCTCGGTCGGCCGGCTGGACGTGGCTGTGCGGGCGGCGCTGCAGCAGCTGCTGCTCGCGGTCGACCGGGGCGACCCGGTGGCGGTCAGCGACGCGCTGCTGGAAGTGGTGCCGCGGCCGGACGAGATCGACGCGGCCGCGCTGGAGCGGGCGGTCGGCGTGGTGCTGGCCCGCCACCTCGGTCCGGGCGGGTCGCCGGGGTTGCGGATGTTCGCCGACCTGGTCCGGATCGTCGCCGGCTTCGGGCTGGCCGTCCCGCCCGCGGTGGCGGCGGTGTTCCGGGCGCTGGCCACCGGCGAAGGCACGCTGACCGCGCTCGCGCCCGGGTTCGACGTGGTGGCCGAGGCGCGCCGGTTCGCGACCGAGCGGCTGGCCGAGCAGTGGCGGACCGCGTCGCCGCGGCAGCTGGCCACCGACGAGCTGGTCACGCTGCTGCCGATGCTGCGCCGGCTGCCGCGGCGGGTGGACCGCATCCTGGCCGCGGCCGAGGGCGGCCGGCTCGCGGTCGGCGTGCGGCTGTTCGCCGACGAGCGGGACCGCCGGTACGCGACCGGGCTGCTGCAGCAGCTGCTGCTCACCGTCCTCGGGGCGACCGCCGGGCTGATGGCGGTGCTGCTGCTCGGCACGTCCGGCGGGCCGGTGGTGAGCTCCCGGCTCGGGCTCTACCAGCTGCTCGGCTACTTCCTGCTGGTCATCAGCTCGGTGCTGGTCCTGCGGGTGCTGGTGCTGATCTTCCGCCGGGACGCGTGAGCCCCGGTCCCACCCGGGGACCGGGGCTCACGGCCTGACTCAGGCGGCCTCGACCTCGGGGGTCGGGGTGGTCGTGCCGGTGGTGATCTCCACCCGGTGCGCGGCGGTGCCGGCGTACGCCCCGGCGACCCGGACGCTCAGCACGCCAGCGTCGTACGAGGCGGACACGGCCTCGGCGGTCACGCCCTCCGGCAGCCGGAAGCTGCGCCGGAACGCGCCGTAGCGCACCTCGCGCAGGCTGCGACCGCCCTGCTCCTCGGTCCGCTCGTCGCGGCGCTCGCCGCGGACGACCAGGCGGCCGCGGTCGACCTCGACCGTGACGTCCTTGGCCACGTCCACGCCCGGGGCCTCGACCTTGACCACCGCGTCATCGCCGTCGCGGACGATCTCCGCGGCGGGGGTGAAACCGAACTGCCTGGCCGGGTACGCCGGCCGCAGGATCAGAGTGCTCATCTCGTGCGTCTCCCTCAGGTTCGCTGGCCGGCTACAGCCGGCTCGACTCCTATAACCTGAGTGAAGACGACTCAATTCCCGCGGACCGCGATCCCGGACAGTGCCTCGAGCACGATCCGGTTGGCCAGGTACGCGGTGACCTCGGCCGAGTCGTGCGCCGGCGACACCTCGACCACGTCGAGCCCGACGACCGGCAGCTCCAGCGCGCAGCGGCGGACCGCGTCGAGCAGCTGGCGGCTGGTCAGCCCGCCCGGCTCCGGCGTGCCGGTGCCCGGCGCCATCCCCGGGTCGACCACGTCCACGTCGATCGACAGGAACACGCCGTCGCAGTCGTCGGTCGCGATCGCGAACGCCTCGGTCAGGCACTCGTCCAGGCCGCGGGCGACCACCTCGGTCATCTCGTACGAGCGGAAGCCCTGCTCGGCCATCCAGGCCAGCGTCTCCGGGCCGGGCCAGTAGCCGCGCAGGCCGATCTGCAGGAACCGGTCGCCCCGCACCGCGCCGGACTCGACCAGCCGCCGCATCGGCGTGCCGTGCCCGTAGAGCGAGCCCCACTGGGCGTCGCCGGTGTCGGCGTGCGCGTCGAAGTGCACGACCGAGACCCGACCCCAGCCGACGTGCTCGGCGACGCCCTGCACGTCCGGCAGCGCGATCGAGTGGTCGCCGCCGAGGATCACCGGGATCGTGCCGGTGCCGGCGACGGCGGCGATCGCGGCGCGCAGCGCCCGCAGCGAGGCCTCGATCTCCCCCGGCGGCATCCGGACGTCGCCGGCGTCGCGGACCCGCAGGTCGCGCAGCGGGTCCACGCGCAGCGCGAGGTGGGGCCGGCTGCCGTCGTGCGGAAGGTAGTCGGTGCTCCGGATCGCCTGCGGACCGAACCGGGCCCCGGGCCGGTGGCTGGCCCCGCCGTCGAACGGCGCGCCGACGATCACCGCGGCGGAGTCCGCGTACGTCGCCGGGTCGGCGAGGTCGCAGGGTGGGACGCCGAGGAACGTGACGTCCGGTCCGTGCATGGGTCCGAAACGCGGCATGCCGGGCAGCGTACGGTCGCCGGGTGACGTCGTACGCGGGCGTGAGCCTCTGGCTGGACCAGGTCGGACCGCTGGTGCCCCGGCCGGCACTGGCCGGGGACCTCGAGGTCGACGTCGCCGTCGTCGGCGCCGGGTACACCGGGCTGTGGACCGCGTACTACCTGGCCGAGGCCGCACCGGAGCTGCGGATCGCCGTGCTCGAGCGGGAGATCGCCGGGTTCGGCGCGTCCGGCCGCAACGGCGGCTGGTGCTCGGCGCTGTTCGCCAAGTCCCGGGCCGCGGTGGCGCGGGCGGCCGGCGGCGGCGAGACCGGCCGGAAGGCGGCGCTGGACCTGCACGCGGCGATGGTCGAGACCGTCGACGAGGTCGGCCGGGTCGCGGCCACCGAGGGCATCGACTGCGGCTACGCCAAGGGCGGCACGCTCACGCTCGCGACGTCGCCGGCGCACGAGACCAGGATCCGCGCCCACGTCGCCGACGACCACGACTGGGGGCTGGCCGACACCCGCTGGCTGTCCGCGGCCGACGTGGGCGAGCGGGTCGGCGCGGCCGGCGTGCTCGGCGCGGCGTTCACCCCGCACTGCGCCCGGGTGCAGCCGGCGGCGCTGGTGCGCGGGCTGGCCCGGGCGGTCGAGGCGCGCGGCGTCGCGATCCACGAGCGGACCGCGGCCACGGCGCTGCGACCGGGGGTGGTCGAGACCGACCGGGGCGAGGTGCGGGCGCCGGTCGTGGTCCGGGCCACCGAGGCGTACACGGCGGAGCTGCCCGGGCTGCGGCGGGCGGTGCTGCCGGTCTACTCGCTGGTCGTGGCGACCGCGCCGCTGCCGGCCGCCGCGTGGGCGCAGCTGGGCTGGGACGGCTGCGAGACGCTGACCGACGGCCGGCACCTGCTCGTCTACGCGCAGCGGACCGCGGACGGGCGGGTCGCGTTCGGCGGCCGGGGCGCGCCGTACCACCCCGGGTCGGCGACCGACCCCGCGTACGACCGGGACGAGCGGGTCTTCGCCGAGCTGGAGCGGACCATGCGGGGGCTGCTGCCGGCGATCGGGGCCGTGCCGGTCACCCACCGCTGGGGCGGGCCGCTCGGCGCGCACCGGGACTGGTTCCCGTCCGTCGGCATCGACCGGGGGACCGGGCTGGCCCGGGCCGGCGGGTACGTCGGCGACGGTGTGGGCACCAGCAACCTGGCCGGGCGCACGCTGGCCGACCTGATCCTGCGCCGGGACACCCGGCTGACCCGGCTGCCCTGGGTCGGGCACCGGTCCCGGCGCTGGGAGCCGGAGCCGCTGCGCTGGGCCGGCGCGACCGCGGTCCGCCGGCTGGCCACGGCGGCCGACGCCGCCGAGACCCGCACCGGCACCCCGGCCCGCCGGGCAGCCCTGCTCCACCGCTTCACGGGGGGTTAGCGAACCCCAGCTTGACGGCCAGGTCCTGCAGCTCGGCCTCGAACATGGGCTCCGCGTCGGGCAGCGCGAACCGGAGGTGGCCGAAGACCTCCATCGCGACCATCCCGTACAGGCGGATCCAGCAGGACACGAACACCTGCGCCGCGCCGATCGGCAGCTCCACCGGCAGCGCCGAGCACCACTCCCGCAGCTGCTGGCGCAGCTGCGGGTCCATCTCGTCGTCGGCCGGCACCGGGAACGGGTCGGTCTGGTAGATCCGCGCCACCAGGCCGCCGAACAGCTGCCCGAACCGCTCCGCCGCCAGGCCGGCCGGGCTGTCGTCGGAGTGCGCGTCGATGCCGGGGATCGGGCTGCCGAACAGCAGGCCGAACTCGCGCGGGTGGGCCAGCGCCCAGGACCGGAACGCCCGGCTGGCCGCGGTGATCTGCGCCCGCGGATCGCCCGCGGTGCCGGCCGCGGTGCCGGCCGCGGTGCCGGCCGCGGTGCCGGCCGCGGTGCCGGCCGCGGTGCCGGCCGCGGTGCCGGCCGCGGTGCCGGCCGCGGTGCCGGCCGCGGTGCCGGCCGCGGCCAGCGTCGCGGTGAGCTCGTCGTACAGGTCGGCGATGAGCGCCCCGATCAGCTCCTCCCGGCTGGGGAAGTAGCGGTAGAGGGCCGGCGCGGTCATCCCCATCTCCCGGGCGATCGCCCGCAGCGACAGCCCGTCCGGCCCCTGCGCGACCAGGATCCGGCGAGCGGTGTCCTTGATCTCGGTCACGGTCGCGGCGCGGACCCGGTCGCGCCGGCTCAGCGGAGTCGCCACGGTCACTCCTAAACGGGCTTGACTTTAGTAAACACTGTACCCATCCTGGTGCTGTCCGCAAATTAACGGTGTTCACGACAGTGAGCGAGTCTAGTCCAGGAGGACGGCGATGACGGAGATGTTGGGCCGGTTCGCGTACCGGCGGCGGTGGCTGGTGCTGGCCGCGGCGGTGGCGTTCCTGGCCGTGGCCGTGGCCTGGGGAACCGGCGTCTTCGGCCGGCTGACCAGCGGCGGCTTCGAGGACCCCGGCAGCCAGAGCGCCCGGGCCGCCGCGGTCGCCGCGGCCGACCTGGGCCGGGACGACGCCGACGTGGTCGTGCTCTACCGCAGCGCGGACCGCACGGTCGACGACCCGGCGTACCGGCAGGCGGTGACCGGCACGCTGGCCGCGCTGCCGGCCGACGCGGTCGCGCGGACGGTGAGCTGGTTCGGGACCGGCGCGCCCGGGCTGGTCAGCGCCGACCGGCACGCGACGTACGCGGTGCTCACCCTGCGCGGGGACGAGCAGCAGCGCTCCGACGCGCTGGAGCGGATCGAGGACCGGCTGGCCGCGCCCGGGCTGACCACCGAGGTCGGCGGCGCGACGACGGTCGGCCGGGACATCAACGAACGGGTGAGCAAGGACATCGCCCGGGCCGAGACGCTGTCCATGCCGGTGCTGCTGGTGCTGCTCGTGCTCGTGTTCGGCACGGTCGTCGCGGCCACCCTGCCGCTGGTGATCGGCGTGGTCGCGATCCTCGGCGCGTTCACCGCGCTGCACCTGCTCTCGCTGGTCACCGAGGTGTCGGTGTTCTCGGTCAACGTGGTGACGATCCTCGGGCTCGGGCTGGCGATCGACTACGGCCTGTTCGTCGTCGGGCGTTACCGGGAGGAGCTGGCCCGCGGGCTGGACACCGAGGCGGCGATCGTCCGGACGATGGCCACCGCCGGCCGTACGGTCGCCGTCTCCGGGCTGACCGTGGCCGCGGCACTGGCCGGGCTGCTGATCTTCCCGCAGGTGTTCCTCCGGTCGATGGGCGCCGGCGGGATCGCCGCCGTGCTGGTGGCCGTGGCCGCCGCGCTGACGGTGTTGCCGGCGCTGCTCGCGGTGCTCGGCCCGCGGGTCGAGGCGCTGCCGGTGCGCCGTCGCCGGTCGCCGCGGCGGGCCGACACCGGCGCCTGGGCCCGGCTGGCCGGCAGCGTCATGCGCCGCCCGGTGCGCTACGCGGTCGGCGTCGTCGCGGTGCTGCTCCTGCTCGGCCTGCCGTTCCTGCGGGTCACGTTCGGCGGGATCGACGCCCGGGCGCTGCCGGCCGGCACCGGGAGCCGGCAGGTCGCCGAGACGCTGGAGCGGGACTTCCCGGCCAACGCGACCAGCCCGATCCAGGCCGTGGTCACGCTGCCGGCCGGCGCCGACCCGACCGCGCTGCCGGCCTGGGTCGGCGCGGTCAGGACCGTGCCCGGCATCACCTCGGCGACCGTGGTCGGCGAGCGCGGCGGCACGGCCGAGGTCGACCTCGGCTTCGCCGGCGACCCGATGTCGGCCGGGTCCCGCGACCTCGTCGAGCGGGTCCGCGCGCTGCCGCCGCCGCCCGGCGGGACCGTACTCGTCGGCGGCGACACCGCGGTGCTGTCCGACCTGCTCGGCAGCCTCGGCCGGCTGCTGCCGTACATGGCGCTGATCGTGGCCGGGGCTTCCGTGCTGCTGCTGTTCCTCGCGTTCGGCTCGGTGGTGCTGCCGGTGAAGGCGCTGCTGATGAACGTGCTGTCGCTGACCGCGTCGTTCGGCGCGATCGTGTGGATCTTCCAGGACGGGCACCTGTCCGGACCGCTCGGCTTCACCCCGACCGGGACACTGGAGGCGACCCAGCCGATCCTCGTGCTGGCGATCGTGTTCGGGCTCTCGATGGACTACGAGGTCTTCCTCATGTCCCGGATCCGCGAGCACTACCTGCGCACCGGCGACAACACCGCCGCGGTCGCGGCCGGCCTGCAGCGCACCGGCGGGATCATCACCACCGCTGCGCTGCTGCTGGTCGTCGTCATCGGCGCGTTCTCGCTGTCCGGGATCACGTTCATCAAGCTCATCGGCGTCGCGATGGCGATCGCGATCGTCGTCGACGCGACCGTGGTCCGGGCGCTGCTGGTGCCGGCGAGCATGCGGCTGCTGGGCCGGTGGAACTGGTGGGCCCCGGCGCCGCTGCGCCGGCTGCACGACCGGATCGGCCTGCGCGAGCCGGCCGACGACCGAGGACCGGAAGGTACGCTCGGTGGTGCTGCCGGGAGCGCCGGGAACCGGCGGGACGACGCAGAAGTTGTGCAGTAGTCGGGGCGGGCGGTCGGAGGGCTGGAGCGGATGGCGTACGTCGTCGGGGTGGTCGTGTTCGCCCTCGGCCTGCTGCTGTCGGTCTGCCTGCACGAGGCCGGTCACATGGGCGTGGCCAAGGCGCTGGGCATGCGGGTCAGCCGGTTCTTCATCGGCTTCGGCCCGACGGTCTTCGCCTTCCGCCGCGGCGAGACCGAGTACGGCCTGAAGGCCATCCCGGCGGGCGGGTTCGTCAGCATCGACGGGATGTCGCCGCACGTGATGGACATCCCGGCCGAGCACGAGCAGCAGGCGTTCTGGCGGGCGTCACCGTGGAAGCGCACCGCGGTGATGCTCGCCGGCTCGGCCACCCACCTGATCCTCGCGGTCGTGCTGCTGTGGGCGGCGCTGTCCGCGTTCGGGGTGGAGCGCTCGGTCGACCCGGCGACGGCCCCGGCCCGGCTCGCCTCGATCTCCGACTGCGTGGTGGTCGGCTACGACACGCTGTCCGACGGCGCGCTGCGGCCGTGCCGGGCCGGGGACCCGGCGGCGCCGGCCGCGGCGGCCGGGCTGCGGACCGGCGACGTGGTCACCGCGGTCAACGGCACGCCGACCCCGAACCTGGCCGCCTTCCAGGACACGCTGCGCGCGGTGGACGGCAGCCAGCCGGTGCGGCTGACGTACACCCGGGACGGCCAGACGCGGACGGCGACCGTCCGGCCGGTGCTGGCCCAGCGGCCACCGCTCGACGCCGCCGCCGGCTCGACGCTGGTGCCGACACCGACCATCGGCGTGGTCGGCGACGTGCCGACCACCGTGACCCGGCAGGGGCCGATCAGCGGGCTCGGCACCGCGGTGAGCACGACCGGCTCGATGATCGCGGCGACGTTCAAGGCACTCGGGTCGATCCCGTCGAAGGTGCCGGCGCTGATCGACGCGCTCTCCGGCGGCCAGCGCGACCCCGACTCGCCGGTCAGCGTGGTCGGCGCCAGCCGGGCCGGCGGCGAGATCCTCGGCAACCAGGGTGTCGGCGGCATCGCGTTCTTCCTCGCCCTGCTGGCCGGGACCAACGTCTTCCTCGGCGTGTTCAACCTGCTGCCGCTGCCGCCGTTGGACGGCGGTCACATCGCGGTGATGTGGTTCGAGCGGATCCGCCGCCGGATCGCGCTGTCCCGCGGGCGGCCCGACCCCGGCTTCGTCCGGCCGGAGCGGATCGCCCCGGTGGTCATGGTCTTCGTCGCGATCTTCGGCACGTTCGCCCTGCTCGCCGTGGTCGCCGACGTGGTCAACCCGGTCAAGCTGTTCTGATCCGCCGCCGGGGCGGGTCTGCTCACCGCCCGGCGGCGCGGCGACGGTCTCAGCCCAGCGCGGTCAGGAACGCCCGGGCGACCGGGACCGCGGTGGTGCCGGAGGACTGGCCGTCCTGCACGAACACCGCGAAGGCCAGGTCGTCCTGGAAGCCGGTGAACCACGCGTGCGAACGCGGCGGCACCTCGGTGCCGTACTCGGCCGTCCCGGTCTTGCCGGACACCGGCCCGCCCGGCACGTCCCGCAGCGCGGTGGCGGTCCCCTCGGTGACCACCGCCCGCATCATGTCCCGCAGCGCCGGCAGCACCGCGGCCGGCGGCCCGGCCGGCGCCGGGCCCGCGGCCGGCGCGCCCGCGATGAGCGACGGCACGACCGGCCCGCCCTTGGCCACCTGGGCGGAGATCAGTGCCATCGTCAGCGGGCTGACCTCGACCCGGCCCTGGCCGATCGCCTCGGCCGCCTTCTCCGTGTCGTCCTTCGGCAGCGGCACCGACCCGCCGAACGAGCTCGCGGCCAGCTTCCACTGCGTGCCCACCCCGTACAGTGCCGCGGCCTGGCGCAGCGCGGCCGGGTCGAGCCGCTGGGACAGGCCGGTGAAGGTCGTGTTGCAGGAGTGCGCGAACGCCTCCCGCAGCGCGATCCGGCCGAGGTCGAACTTGTCCTCGTTCTCGAACTCCTTGCCGTACACGACGGTGCGTGCCCGGGCAGTCGACCATCGAGGCCGGCTGCACGACCTTCGCCTGCAGCAGCGCGGTCGAGGTGAGGATCTTGAACGTCGAGCCGGCCGGGAACCGGCCGGCCAGCCCGATCTCGAACGGGACCTGCGCGTTGTCGGCGACGGCGAGGACCGCGCCGGTCGACGGCCGGACCGCCACCAGGGCGGCCGGCTTCGACACGGTCGCGACCGCGCTGTCGGCGGCGGTCTGCACCGCGCGGTCGAGCGTGGTGCGCACCGCGCTGCCGGCCTGGCCGGGCTGCTCGGCGAGCACCCCGGTGGAGGTCGAGATCCGCAGTCCGGGCTTGCCGGCGAGCCGGTCGTTGAGCGCCCGCTGCAGGCCGGAGAGGCCGAGCTGGTCGGTGCCGTCGTAGCCGGCGCCGACCTCCTTGAGCACGTCCGCGGTGGCCGGCCCGATCCGGCCGAGCAGCGGCTGGGCGAACGTGCGGGTCGGCGCGAGCAGCTGCTGGCCCTCCCGGAAGACCGTGCCGGGCAGCTCGTGGATCTGCGCGCGGACCTGCTCGTAGTCGGCCCGGCGCAGCGTGATCACGGTGACGAACGAGTTCGGCGGGGCCTTCCTGACGTCGGCGACGATGTCGGCCGCGTCGATCTTCAGCGCGGCCGCGAGCGTGGTCGCCAGCCCGGGCAGGTCGGTCACCTGGCTCGGCTGCACGCCGACGGTGACCACGTCGGTCTTCGCGAACAGCGGCGCGCCGGCGGCGTCCGCCAACGCGGCCCGCTCCGGCAGCGCGTGCGCGACCTTCAGCGAGGCCAGCCCGGCCGCGGTGAGCTTCGGGTGCAGGTCCTGCGGCTTCCACCCCACGGTCCACGCGTCACCGGTCCGGGCGACCGGCAGCGTCCCGTCGTACGTCCAGGGCGTGCCGATCCCGGGCAGCTCCCAGCGGGCCGTGTACGCGGCGGTGGCGTGGTCATCGTCCTGCGTCGTCACCGTGCCGAGCGTGGCGGTGAGCTTCGCGCCGTCGCCGAGTGCCTTGCGCAGCTGCTTGAGCGCGCCGGTCGCCGAGGTCGGGTCGTCTGTGTGGCCGGCGGCCCCGGCGGTGTCGTTGCCCGACCAGGCGGTCAGGAACGCGGTCGCGGCGTCGTCCGGTCCGGGCTTGTCCTTGCCGAGGAAGCAGCCCGAGGCCAGCAGGGCCACGGCGGCAAGCAGCGCGACGAGCGGTCGGCGGCGCACAAGGTCTCCCTGGGTTCGAACGGTCGGCACTCAGAACAGGACGCTGGCGAACGTACCGACGTTGCGCAGCCCCACCCGCTCGTACGCGCGGCGGGCCGGCAGGTTGAAGTCGTTGACGTAGAGGCTCACCGTCGGCGCCACCGAGCGCAGCGCCTCGGTCACCACCGCCGCGGTGCCCAGCGTGCCCAGCCCGCGGCCGCGGTGCGTCGGGTCGACCCAGACGCCCTGGATCTGCGCCACCCGCCCGCTGACCGCGCCCAGCTCGGCCTTGAACAGCACCCGGCCGGTCTCGATCCGGGCGAACGCGCGGCCGGCCAGCACCAGGTCACGGACCCTGGCCCGGTAGGCGGCGCCGTTGTCGCTGCCCAGCGGCGACGTGCCGACCTCCTCGGTGAACATCGCCACGCAGGCCGGCATGAGGACGTCCAGCTCGTCCAGCGACACCCGGCGCACCGCCGGGTCGGTCGGCACCGGCGGCGCGCTCGACGTGGCCAGCAGCGGCTGGCTGGCCCTGACGTCCCGAGCCGGCCCCCAGTGCGGCTCGAGCCGCTCCCACAGCGCGCTGACCGTGTGCGCCGGGCCGACTATCGAGGAGCAGCGCCGGCCCTGCCGGCGGGCGCGGTCGGCGAACGCGGCCAGCGCGGCCGGGGCGTCCCCGACCGGCACCAGGTTCGCACCGGAGAAGCAGGCCGCCTCCAGCCTGCTCCCGCCGTAGCCCCACAGTTCGGCGCCGAGCCGCCACGGGTCGACACCGGCGGCCTCGACCCGGGACGCGACGAAGCAGTGCGCGACCGGGTCGCTGTCGAGCAGGGGGCGCAGGGCGGGCAGATCGGCGCCGGTCAGCAGGCGGGCCGCACCGCCGAGCCTCAGCACACCGCAAGCGTATGCCCTGGCAGGATCGGGATCGTGCCCGACCTGATGTCCTCCTGGTTCGTCCGGACCCTGCGCGAGGAGCCCGCCGAGGCCGAGGTGCCGAGCCACCGGCTGCTGCTGCGGGCCGGCTACGTCCGCCGGGTCGCCTCCGGCGGGTACGCCTGGCTGCCGCTCGGCCTGAAGGTGCTGCGTAACGTCGAGCGGATCGTCCGGGAGGAGATGGACCGGATCGGCGCCCAGGAGGTGCTGTTCCCGGCCCTGCTGCCGCGCGAGCCGTACGAGGTGACCGGCCGGTGGGCCGCGTACGGGCCGGACCTGTTCCGGGTGGTGGACCGGCGCGGCGCCGACCACCTGCTCGCGCCCACCCACGAGGAGCTGTTCGCGCTGCTGGCCAAGGCGGAGCTGTCCTCGTACAAGGACCTGCCGTTGGCGGTCTACCAGGTGCAGACGAAGTTCCGGGACGAGCCGCGCCCGCGGTCCGGGCTGCTGCGCACCCGCGAGTTCGTGATGAAGGACTCGTACTCGTTCGACCTCACCGACGACGGGCTCGCGGCCTCGTACGCCGCCCACCGGGAGGCGTACCTGCGGATCTTCGCCCGGCTCGGGCTGGACGTCCGGGTCGTCTCGGCGGTGTCCGGGGCGATGGGCGGCTCGCAGTCGGAGGAGTTCCTGGCGCCGACTCCGGTCGGCGAGGACACGTTCGCCTCCTGCGCGCAGTGCGGGTACGCGGCCAACACCGAGGCGGTGCCCTCGCCGCGGCGGACGGCGCCGGTGGCCGAGCCGGGGCCGGTCGAGGAGCTGGACACCCCGGGCACGCCGACGATCGAGACGCTGGCCGCGCACCTCGGCGTGCCGGCCTCGGCGACGCTGAAGAACCTGCTGGTCGTGGCCGGGGACGCCGGCGACGAGGTGGTCGCGATCGGGGTGCCCGGCGACCGCGAGGTCGACCTCGGCCGGGTCGAGGCGCTGCTCGGGCCGGTGCGGATCTTCGAGGCGGCCGACTTCGCCGCCCACCCCGAGCTGGTCCGCGGGTACGTCGGCCCGCAGGGGCTGGCCGGCCGGGCCTTCCGGTACGTCGCCGACCCGCGGGTCTCGCCCGGCACGAGCTGGGTCACCGGCGCCAACCGGCCCGACACGCACGCCCGCAACGTGGTCGCCGGCCGCGACTTCGGCGTCTCGTCGTACGCCGACCTGGTCACCGTGGTCGACGGCGACCCGTGCCCGCGCTGCGGCGGGCCGCTGGCGCTGGCCCGCGGGGTCGAGGTCGGGCACGTCTTCCAGCTCGGCCGCAGGTACGCCGACGCGTTCGGGCTGGACGTGCCCGGCCCGGACGGCACCCCGGTCCGGCTCACCATGGGCTCGTACGGGGTCGGGGTGTCCCGGGCGGTCGCGGTCGTCGCAGAGCAGCACCACGACGAGCGCGGGCTGGTCTGGCCGCGCGAGGTCTCCCCGTACGACGTGCAGGTCGTGCCGGTCGGCCGCGGCGACCAGCCGGCGCTCGCCCGGGACCTGGCCGAGCGGCTGGCGGACACCGGGCTGCGGGTGCTGGTCGACGATCGGGAGGCCACGGCCGGGGTGAAGCTCACCGACGCCGAGCTGATCGGCGTGCCGTGGATCGTCGTGGTGGGCCGGCGGGCCGGTGAGGGCGTGGTCGAGGTGCGCGACCGAGCCCGCGGCGAGACCGCCGAGTCGCGGCTGGACGACGTGGTCTGGGCGGTGACCCGGTGACGGTGAAGGCGGCCGTGTTCGACTGGGGCGGCACGCTCACCCCCTGGCACACGATCGAGCTCGCCGACGCCTGGCGGGCGGTCGGGCTCGGCGAGGACGCCGCGTCCCGGCTGGTGGCGGCCGAGGAGACGGCGTGGGCCCGGGCCAGGGACACCCAGCGCAGCGGGACGATGGACGGGGTGTTCGCCGCCGCCGGGGTCACGGCCGGCCCGCAGGAGCTGGCCGCGTACTACGCCTGGTGGGAGGAGCACACGTTCACCGACGCGGACGTGCGCCCGCTCTGGGAGGCGCTGCGGGCCCGCGGCATCCGGATCGGCGTGCTGTCCAACACGCTGTGGCCGCGCGCCGAGCACGAGCGGGTGTTCCGCCGCGACGGGGTGGCCGAGCTCATCGACGCGGCCGTCTACACCAGCGAGATCGAGTGGACCAAGCCGCACCCGGCGGCGTTCCACGCGGTGCTCGACGCGCTCGGCGGGATCGCGCCGGAGGACGCGGTGTTCGTCGGGGACCGGCTGTGGGACGACATCGCCGGGGCCAAGGGGGTCGGGATGCGGGCGGTGCTGATCCCGCACAGCGCGATCCCCGCGTACCAGCAGGGGCCGGTCGAGGGGGAGCCCGACGCGGTCGTGTCCCGCCTGGCCGAGGTCCTGCCCCTGATCGACGCCTGGCGCTAGCCGGGCGACAGGCCGGCCAGCAGCAGCGCGCCACGGATGACGAGTGCGGCACCGACGATGAACGAGGTGAGCAGGAGGAGGGCGCGCGAGTGCTGCCCGGTCCACCGCAGTACCCGTGCGACGGCGGCTTGGGCGGCGTCGGGATTGACGATGCACGTCGCCAGAGCGGCGATCGGCAGCGCGAACCAGACCGCGTCGTAGATGACGACCGCCAGCAGGCCGCCAGGCACCCGCGGGTCGTCGGCCACGATGACGTTCAGCGCGATCAGGTAGAAGAAGCCGGGGATGTGGGTGAGCGGGCCCGCGATGGCGGCGGCGGGGACGGTGATCCGCCGATCGAGCCGCGCCTTCCAGCCGCCGCCAGCTCCAGGAGCATCGTGGTCCGGCCGTCGTCGGACCAGTCCGGTGAGGACCGCGCAGCCGAAGAGCACTGCGATCACGCCGCCGACAACGGCGGCGATGCCTTTCGTCCGGTCGCTGCCCGCGCCGAGGTGGATTCCGTGGAACGCGCCGACCACGACGACCCCGAACGCGATCGTGAAGGCCAGGCCCGCGACCACGTACGCGAGCAAGAGGCGACGCCGTGACGTATGCGAGAGAATTGCCGAGACCGCCGCGAGACTCGTCGGGCGCACCGTGCTCGCCAGCGCGAGCGCGATGATCTCGACGATCAACTGAGCGTCTCGTCGGCGAGAGCGCCGTACGTGCCGGTCTGCTCGCCCGGCACCGGAGTCTCGCGGTCGGCCAGGGTGATGAGTACGGCACCTCCCGGCGCGGCCAGTGGCGCGGCCGCGGTCACCCCCAGTGGGAGCGCCCGGGCGATGGTCGTCACCATGGGCGGCGCCGAGCCGGCCTGCGTCCGGCTGAACCGACCACGCTGCGGCATGGCGAGCGCGAAGCACATCGCCGAGACGAGAGCGAGAAGCGCTGCCACGACGGTCCACCCCTCAGCCCGGGACTACCGTCGGCCGTCCCGATCAGACACCGCGAGCGCCCCAGAATCGCCCCAGCACGATGCAGCCGCATCCCCCGGGGCGGAGGAAGAGTAAGCCCGACTCGTGGTCTCGGGCGGCTTGCCCTCACTCCGCCCGGGCAGCTAGGCACCGGGGAAGGGGACCGTGGCGGGGGTGGTGGGCAGCGCCAGCCGCCAGCGGGTGGCCCGGACGGCGGCGTCGGACAGCGCGACCAGCGCGCTGCGGCGGACCTCGACGTCGTCGGTCGCGGCCACCGCGTACCGCCAGGCCGCGGCGGCGCCCTCCTCCAGGTGCACCGCCAGCCGGAGCGCGGAGCCCCGGTCGGTGACCGGGAACGGCAGGGCGTACTCGGGCTCGGTCGCGACCGGGTCGCCGCCGTAGCGGGCGACGAGCGCGATCGTGTCGTCCCGGAGCGTGCGGTGGGCGTCGTCGGCGTCCCGCACCTGGGTCAGCAGCGCGTCGCCGGCGTGCGCGCCGACCACGCCGTAGCCCCAGATGACCGCGTGCTCGGCGGCCAGCCCGGTCTGTAGGGCCTTCACCTGGCCGGTGCCGCTCGGGGTCGGGGTCGTGCTCGGGGTCGTGCTCGGCCTCGTGCTCGCGCTCGGGTTCGTGCCGGTGCCGGTGCCGGTGCCGGTGCCGGTGTCGGTCGGGGTCGGCGCTGTCACGTCAGCACCGCCACGTGGCTGGCCTCGCAGGCGGAGATGCCGGCGAGCAACCGGGCCCGGTCGGGCGGCGCGGTCAGCGCGACCGTGCCGCGGGCCGAGGCGGCCGCCCGCTCCGCCGCCCGCAGCACCGCCACCGCGGCCCCCACCGTCCCCGGCACCGAAGCGCGAGGGGCGCCGGCAGAGGCGCCGCCGGACGGGGTGCCTCCGGACGGGGCGCCTCCGGACGGGGCGCCGCCGGACGGGGCGCCCGAGGGGGTGCCGCCGGACGGGGCGCCTCCCGATGGGGCGCCGGATGTGGCGGCGCCGGATGGGACGGCGCCGGATGGGACGTGCGCCGGATCGGGACGGCGCCGGATGGGAGTGGCACCGGATGGGAGGTGGCACCGGGGGAGGTGGCACCGGGGGATGTGGCACCGGGGGATGTGGCACCGGGGGATGTGGCACCGGGGGAGGGGGTCGGGGAGGGCGGGGCCGCCGGACCGAGGGCGGTCGCGAGGGCCGCGGCGTGCGCGGCGTGGTCGGCCCGGACCGCGGCCAGCCGCGCCCGCAGCGCGGGGTGCCGCGCGATCGTGGCGTCGTACGCGGCGACCAGCCGGCGCTCGTCGGCCAGCTCGGCCAGCAGCGGGTCGGGCGGCGGGGGAGTGGTCGGCGCCGGGCCGGACGGACCGTCCGCGGTGCAGCCGGCGAGCAGCAACGCTGCCCCCACAGTGCCGCCGATCAGCACGCTGCGACGAGCGACGGCGACCACGGTCCGGAAGTCTCCCAGGTGACCCGTACAGCCGGGCGGGGTGGTACGGCGACTGGCCCTGTCACTGTTCGTATCCCGAGGTCGGAGCGGCTACCCTCGTGAGGTTGGCCGCATGCGTGAGGAGGCTCCAACGATGACGTCCGGAGCGGCCCAGCGGGAGCGGCTGGCTACTGCGATCGGACCGGCCGTGGCCGCGGCCGGATGCGATCTGGAGACGGTCGCGCTGAGCCCGGCCGGGCGCCGCACGGTGGTGCGCGTGGTCGTCGACGCCGACACGGGTGTCTCGCTGGACGAGGTGGCCGCGGTGAGCCGGGCGGTGACCGAGGTGCTCGACGCGCGGGACACCGAGCTGTTCGGCGACACGCCGTACGTGCTGGAGGTGACCTCGCCCGGGGTCGACCGGCCGCTGACCGAGCCGCGGCACTGGCGGCGCGCGATCGGCCGGCTGGTCGAGGTGCCGGTGGCGGGCAAGCCGACCCGGGCGCGGGTGGTCGCCGCCGACGCGCAGGGCGTGGAGCTGGCCGACGCGGCCGGCGACCGCACCCGGCACGGCTGGGCCGAGCTGGGTCGCGGCAAGGTGCAGGTCGAGTTCGGACGGGTCGGGGCCGACGGCGACGGGGACGGCGACGGGGACGAGCTGGACGCGGAGGAGGAGGACTCGTGAACGTCGACATCGCGGCACTGCGCTTGATCGAGCGGGAGAAGGAGATCTCCTTCGACACCGTGGTCCAGGCGATCGAGACCGCGCTGCTCACCGCGTACAAGCACACCGAGGGACCGCAGCCGGACGCGCGCGTCGAGGTCGACCGCAAGACCGGCGCCGTCACCGTCTGGGCCCAGGAGCTCGGCGAGGACGGCACGGTCGCGCGGGAGTGGGACGACACCCCGCAGGACTTCGGCCGGATCGCCGCGATGACCGCGAAGCAGGTCATCCTGCAGCGGCTGCGGGACGCGGAGAACGAGCACACGTTCGGCGAGTGGACCGGCCGCGAGGGCGACGTCGTCGGCGGCGTCGTGCAGCACCATGAGGGTCGGGCCGAGCGCGGGATCGTGCTGGTCAGCCTGGGCAAGGTCGAGGCCGTGTTGCCGCCGGCCGAGCAGGTCCCGGGCGAGGTGTACGAGCACGGCCTGCGGCTGAAGGCGTACGTGGTCGGCGTGACCAAGGGCCCGCGCGGGCCGTCGATCACGCTGTCGCGGACCCACCCCAACCTGGTGCGCAAGCTGTTCGCGCTGGAGGTCCCCGAGGTCGCGGACGGGACCGTGGAGATCCCGGCCGTGGCCAGGGAAGCCGGCCACCGGTCCAAGATCGCGGTCCGGTCCACGGTGTCCGGGGTCAACCCGAAGGGCGCCTGCATCGGCCCGATGGGCGCCCGGGTCCGCAATGTCGTCGCCGAGCTGCACGGCGAGAAGATCGACATCGTCGACTGGTCGGACGACCCGGCCGCGTTCATCGCGCAGGCGCTGTCGCCGGCCGAGGTGATCTCGGTCGAGGTCGTCGACGCGGCGACGCGGTCGGCCCGGGTGATCGTGCCGGACTACCAGCTGTCGCTCGCGATCGGCCGGGAGGGACAGAACGCGCGGCTGGCCGCGCGGCTGACCGGCTGGCGGATCGACATCCGCAGCGACGCCGCCGCCGACACGCCCGCCGGACCGCCCACCGGCGGCGGCCCGGCGGCGTCGGGGCGCCCGGCCGGCACCTCGCTGCGCACCGGCGCGCGCCCGCGCCCCACCACCGCCCCCCGCGTCCCCCGGTGAGCCCACGGCCGCGCCCGACCGCCGGGATCGCCGAGCGGGTGGCGGCCGGCCCGGGTCGGTCGGGTGTGGGCATTCGGGGTGGTCGGATGCGTTGGGTAATTGAGTCGTTCGTGGTGGTGTGCGGGGGATCGGCGGTTCCCGGGCCCCCGCGGTGCGCCATATGTCCCGCGGTCGGGTACCGGCGGGACCCGGTTCCGGCGAGGTAGACTGTCCGTGGTCCGTCGGACGTCGTCGGTGCCCGTGCGCACCTGCGTCGGTTGCCGCTGCCGTTCGCCGGCCTCCGAGCTGTTGCGTGTCGTGGTGGTGGAGGGTCCGGCCGGTCTCCGGCTCGAGCCCGACCCACGTCGTCGGTCACCTGGTCGAGGTGCTTCCCTGCACCTGGATCCCGGGTGCCTCGATCTCGCGGAGCGGCGCCGGGCGTTCGGTCGCGCATTGCGCGTGACCACCCCGCTCGACGCTGCATCGGTCCGTGAGTACGTTGCGCAACACGCCCCGGACGCACCCAAGGAGGCGGGCACCGGTGCCCGCCCCCCGACCAAGTCAGGCAGGTCGAAAAGGCAATGAGCACTCCATGAAGCGCCAGCGATGAGTGTGTTCACCCCCTAGCTGAGCCGAGCGGCCGCCGCCCGGCTCCGGACGAGGAGACCAGTGGCAGGCAAGGCCCGCGTGCACGAGCTCGCGAAGGAGCTCGGCGTAGAGAGCAAGGTCGTTCTGGCCAAGCTCAAGGAGATGGGCGAGTTCGTCAAGAGCGCGTCCTCCACGATCGAGCCGCCGGTTGCCCGCCGGCTCAAGGAAGCGTTCCCGGCCAGCGGCAGCCCGGCCAACGGCAGCCAGGCGAACGGGGGGGCCCCGACTCCGGGTCCCCGGCCCGGTCGCCGCTCCGGTGCGCCCGCGCCGCGCCCCGGCCCGACGGCCGGCGGCCAGCAGAGCGGCCAGGGTGAGGCGGCTGGTCCGGCCGGTGGTCCGGCCGCTCCGGCCGCTCCGGCCGAGTCCGGCCCGACGCTGCCCGGCCCGCGCCCCGGCTCGGCCCAGCGGCCGGCGGCCGCCGCCGGCGCCCCCGCGCCGGCCTCGACCCGACCCGCCCCGGCCGGTGGACCCACCACGCCGGGCCCGCGCCCGGGTGCCCGCCCCGCCACCCCCGCGGCCGGCTCCGGCCCGGCCGGCGGCGGCGCCGGCACGCCCGGCCTGCCCCCGCGGCCGGCCCCGCGCCCGGGCAACAACCCCTTCGGTGTCAACCAGGGCTCGACGCCCGGCCTGCCGCCGCGCCCGCCGGCCCCGCGCCCGGGTGCGGCCGGCGGCCCGCGTCCCGGCCCGTCCGGCGGCTCCCGCCCGGCCTCCGGTCCCGGCGGCCCGCGTCCCGGCCCGTCCGGTGCGCGGCCCGGCGGCCCGGCCGGCCCCGGTGGCCCGCGTCCCGGCCCGCGACCGGGTCCCGGCCCGGGCGGCCCGCGGCCCAACCCGGGCATGATGCCCGGCCGCCCGTCCGGCGGTCCCCGTCCGGGCGGCGGCGGCCCAGGCGGTCGTCCCGGTGGTCCGGGCGGTCGTCCGGGCGGCGGCGGTGGCGGCTTCCGCGGCGGTCCCGGCGGCGGCGCCGGTCGTCCCGGCGGCGGTCCGGGCGGCGGTGGCGGCGGCGGTGGCGGCGGCGGCGGTGGCGGCGGCTACCGCGGCGGTCCGGGCGGCGGTGGCGGCGGCGCGCCCGGCGGCGGTTTCCGCGGCGGCCCCGGTGGCCGTCCCGGCGGCGGCGGTCGCGGTCGCGGCGGCGGCACGGCCGGTGCGTTCGGTCGCGGCGGCGGCCGGGGTCCGGTCCGCGGGCGCAAGAGCAAGAAGCAGCGCAGGCAGGAGTTCGACAACATGTCGGCTCCGACGATCGGCGGCGTGCAGGTCCCGCGCGGCAACGGCGACGTCGTCCGGCTGCCCCGCGGCGCCTCGCTGGCGGACTTCGCCGACCGGATCAACGCCAACCCGGCGTCCCTGGTCCAGGTGCTGTTCCACCTCGGCGAGATGGTGACCGCTACGCAGTCGGTCAGCGACGAGACGCTGCAGCTGCTCGGGGCCGAGATCGGCTACACGATCCAGGTGGTCAGCCCGGAGGACGAGGACCGCGAGCTGCTCGACGCCTTCGACCTCACCTTCGGGGAGAACGAGGGCGGCGAGGGCGACCTGGTCGCGCGCCCGCCGGTGGTCACCGTCATGGGTCACGTCGACCACGGCAAGACCCGGCTGCTGGACGCCATCCGCAAGACCAGCGTGATGGAGTCCGAGGCCGGCGGCATCACCCAGGCCATCGGTGCGTACCAGGTGCAGGCGCGCACCAGCGAGGGTGACGAGCGGCCGATCACGTTCATCGACACCCCGGGTCACGAGGCGTTCACCGCCATGCGGGCCCGCGGCGCGAACGTGACCGACATCGTGATCCTCGTGGTCGCCGCCGACGACGGCGTGATGCCGCAGACGGTGGAGGCGCTCAACCACGCCCAGGCGGCCAACGTGCCGATCGTGGTCGCGGTGAACAAGATCGACAAGGAGGGCGCCAACCCGGCCAAGATCCGCCAGCAGCTGACGGAGTACGGGCTGGTCGCCGAGGAGTACGGCGGCGAGACGCTGTTCGTCGACGTCTCCGCCCGGCAGGGCATCGGCATCGAGGACCTGCTCGAGGCCGTGCTGCTGACCGCGGACGCCTCGCTCGACCTGCGGGCCAACCCGGACCAGGACGCGCAGGGCGTCGCGATCGAGGCGCACCTCGACCGCGGCCGCGGCCCGGTGGCGACCGTGCTGGTCCAGCGCGGCACGCTGCACGTGGGCGACTCGATCGTCGCCGGCGACGCCTTCGGGCGGGTGCGGGCGATGCTCGACGAGAACGGTCGGCAGCTGGACGTGGCGGGCCCGGCCCGTCCGGTCCAGGTGCTCGGCTTCACCTCGGTGCCCGGCGCCGGCGACAGCTTCCTGGTCGTCGACGAGGACCGGGTGGCCCGGCAGATCGCCGAGCGGCGGCAGGCCCGTGAGCGCAACGCGCAGCTGGCCCGGTCCCGGCGGCGGATCTCGCTGGACGACCTGGACCGGGTGCTCAAGGAGGGCTCGGTCGAGCAGCTCAACCTGATCCTCAAGGGCGACGGCTCCGGATCGGTGGAGGCGCTCGAGGACGCGCTGATGAAGATCGAGGTCGGCGAGGGCGAGGAGGTCTCGCTCCGGGTGATCCACCGCGGCGTCGGCGGCATCACCGAGGACGACGTCAACCTGGCCACCGCCTCGGACGCGATCGTCATCGGCTTCAACGTCCGGCCGGTCGGCCGGGCGAAGGAGGCCGCCGACCGCGAGGGCGTGGAGATCCGCTACTACACGGTGATCTACCAGGCCATCGAGGAGATCGAGGCCGCGCTCCGGGGCATGCTCAAGCCGGAGTTCGAGGAGGCGCAGCTCGGCACGGCGGAGGTCCGCGAGGTCTTCCGGGTGCCGCGGATCGGCAACATCGCCGGTGCACTGGTCCGGTCCGGCGAGATCCGGCGCAACGCCAAGGCGCGGCTGATCCGGGACGGCTCGGTGGTCGCCGAGAACCTGACGGTGACCTCGCTGAAGCGGTTCAAGGAGGACGCGACCGAGGTTCGCGAGGGCTTCGAGTGCGGCATCGGGCTCGGTTCGTTCAACGACATCAAGATCGAGGACGTGATCGAGACGTACGAGCTGCGCGAGAAGCCGCGGAAGTAGCGGAAGTACGCCGGGTTGTTCACCGGGTCGCTGGTGGCCGACCTTCTCCTCGGCGACGTCAGGTCGCTGAAGGAGAAGCGGTCGGTGGTCCGGCCGGTCGTGGCCGAGCTGCGCCGGCGCTACGCGGTGGCGGCGGCCGAGGTGGGTGACGCCGACCTGCATCGCAGGACGCAGGTCGGCGTCGCCGCCGTCGCGGCCGACGCCGGCCACGTGACCGAGCTGCTCGACGCATGCGAGCGGCTGCTGGCGGACAGACCCGAGGTGCAGCTGCTGGCCGTACGGCGCCAGCTGTTCAGCGACAGCGACTAGCGACGAGGGAGTTCCGGTGGCCGACCAGGCGCGTGCGCGGCGGCTCGCGGTGCGCATCCGCGAGATCGTCGCCTCCACGCTGGAGAACCAGGTGAAGGATCCGAGGCTGGGCATGGTGACGATCACCGACGCCCGGCTCACCCCGGACCTGCGGGACGCCACGCTCTACTACACCGTGTACGGGGACGACGCGGCCCGAGCGGACTCCGCCGCCGCGCTGGACAGCGCCCGCGGCGTGCTGCGCAGCCAGGTCGGGCGGCAGACCGGGATCAAGTTCACCCCCACGCTGGCGTTCGTCCCGGACGCCGTGCCCGAGCAGGCCGACCGCATCAACGAGCTGATCGCGGTCGCCCGGGACGCGGACGCGGGCCTGGCCCAGGTCCGGCAGGGCGCGACGTACGCCGGTGACCCCGACCCGTACAAGCACGAACCCGACGACGTGGACCAGACCGACGACCCCGGCGCGGCGACCGAGGTGGACGGTGCGCCGCCGGCCGGGCAGTCTTCAGACTCGTGACCGAGCTCGGACCGCCGACGGAGGCGGAGTGGGACAAGGCGGTCGCGGCACTCGCGGCCGACCGGGGCGAGGTGGTCCTGGCCGGCCACGTCAGCCCGGACGCCGACGCCGTCGGCAGCATGCTCGCGCTGGCGCACGTGCTGCGCCGGCGCGGCACCCGGGTGCTGCCCTCGTTCAGCGCGCCGTTCGAGCTGGCGAGCTCGCTGGGCGGGCTGCCGGGGGTCGAGTTGCTGGTCCCGCCGGAGCAGGTGCCGGCCGCGCCGGGGCTGCTGGTCACGTTGGACACCGGCAGCGCCGACCGGCTCGGCTCGCTGGCCCCGCTGGTCGATACCGCGGCCGAGGTGCTCGTCGTCGACCACCACGCCTCCAACACCCGCTACGGCACGCTGCACCTGGTCGACCCGGCCGCGGCGGCGACGGCGGTGCTGGTCGAGGAGCTGGTCGGCCGGCTCGGCGTCGAGCTCGACCAGGAGATCGCCACCTGCCTGTACGCGGGACTGGTCACCGACACCGGCTCGTTCCGGTTCGCCTCGACCACGCCGCAGACGCACGAGCTGGCCGCCCGGCTGCTGCGGACCGGCATCCGGCACGACCTGATCACCCGCCGGCTGCTGGACACCCACCCGGCCGGCTGGCTCGGCATGGTCGGCGCGGCGCTGGCCCGGGCCCGGCTGGAGCCGGCCGCGGCCGGCGGGCTCGGCCTGGTCTGGACCGAGACCAGGCTGTCCGACCTGGCCGCCGCCGGGCTGGGCGCCGACCAGGCGGAGAGCGTGATCGACCTGGTCCGGACGGCGGCCGAGGCCGAGGTGGCGATGGTCTGCAAGCAGGCCGCGGACGGCCGCTGGACGGTGTCGATGCGGTCCAAGGGCCGGGTCGACGTCAGCGCGGCGGCGGTCGCGCTCGGCGGTGGGGGGCACCGGTTCGCGGCCGGGTTCAGCTCCGACCGGGACCTCGACGCCACGGTCGCCGCGGCCCGCACGGCCCTCGCGACCGCTCCCCAGCTCCCGGGATGACCGGCCCGGCGCCCGGGTCCGACCCCGCCACCGGCCCGGCGCCGGGGTCCGACCGCGCGGGTCCGGCGCCCGGGCGGAACCGGGCGGGGCCGGGGCCGGGCGGGCTCGTCGTGGTGGACAAACCGGCCGGGCTCACCTCGCACGACGTCGTCGCGCGGGTGCGCCGGATCGCCGGCACCAGGCGGGTCGGCCACGCCGGCACGCTCGACCCGATGGCCACCGGCGTGCTGGTGCTCGGCGTCGATCGGGCGACCAAGCTGCTCGGCCACCTCACGCTGACCGACAAGGCGTACGCGGCGACGATCCGGCTCGGCCGGGACACGGTCACCGACGACGCCGAGGGGGAGCCGACCGGCGGGTCCTCGGCCGCCGCCGTCACCGAGCGGGACGTGGCCGCGGGGCTGGCCGCGCTGACCGGGACGATCCAGCAGGTCCCGTCCGCGGTGTCCGCGGTCAAGGTCGACGGCCGGCGCGCCTACGCCCGGGTGCGGGCCGGCGAGCAGGTCGAGCTGGCCGCCCGCACCGTGACCGTGTCCCGGTTGGAGCTGCGCGCCAGCCGCCGGGTCGGTGACCTGCTCGACCTCGACGTGGAGGTCGACTGCTCCTCCGGCACGTACGTCCGGGCGCTGGCCCGCGACCTCGGTCGCGCCCTCGGCACCGGCGGCCACCTCGCCGCGCTGCGCCGGACCAGGGTCGGGCCGTTCACGCTGGCCGACGCGGTCACCCTGGAGGAGCTGGCGGAACGGCCCGACCCGGTGCCGGTCCCGCTGGACGCCGCGGTCGCCGCCGCCTTCCCGCGGCGCGAGCTGTCCGCGGCCGAGACCGACCGGCTGCGGCACGGCGGCCGCCTGGACCTGCTCGGCCGGCCCGGCCCGTACGGGGCGTTCGACCCGCACGGCCACGCGGTCGCGCTGGTCGAGGACCGCGGCGAGATGGCCCGTCCCGTCGTCGTGTTCAGGCCGGCCTAGCTTAGGCTCGCGGCGGGTCGACCGGAGGAGGGGCATGCTGCGCTGGCGGGGCATCGAGGGCACGCCCTCGGGCTGGGGTCGGTGCGTGGTGACGATCGGCGTGTTCGACGGCGTGCACCGCGGTCACCAGGCGCTGATCGGCCGTGCGCTGGAGAAGGCCCGTGCGCTCGGCCTGCCGCTGGTCGTGGTGACCTTCGACCCGCACCCGAGCGAGGTGGTCCGGCCGGGCACCCACCCGCCGGTGCTCACGCCGGTCTCGCGCAAGGCCGAGCTGGTCGAGGAGCTCGGCGTGGACGCGTTCTGCGTGCTGCCGTTCACCACGGACTTCAGCCGGTTGCCGGCGGACGAGTTCGTGCACGTGGTGCTGGTCGAGCGGCTGCACGCGGCCGCGGTCGTCGTGGGGGAGAACTTCCGCTTCGGTCACCGGGCGGCGGGCGACCTGGCCCTGTTGCGTACTCTGGGTTCGAGGTTCGGGTTCTCGACCGAAGGGGTGGGGATGCTGCGCGACGACGACGTGACGCTGTCCTCCACGTTCGTCCGTTCCAGCATCGATGCCGGGGACGTCGGGCAGGCCGCCAAGGCGCTGGGCCGGCCGCACCGGGTGGACGGGATCGTGGTGCGCGGCGAGGGCCGCGGCCGCCAGCTGGGCTTCCCGACCGCCAACGTGCACACCGACAAGCACGTCGCGATCCCCGCCGACGGCATCTACGCCGGCTGGGCCGTGCTGCACCGCAAGCGGCTGCCGGCCGCGATCTCGGTCGGCACCAACCCGACCTTCGAGGGCAAGCAGCGCACGGTCGAGGCCTACATCCTCGACTTCGACGAGGACATCTACGGCGTCGAGCTCGGGGTCGAGTTCGTCGAGCGGCTGCGCGGGATGGTGAAGTTCGACTCGGTCACGGACCTGGTCGAGCAGATGGGCCGGGACGTGGAACAGGCCCGCGAGCTGCTGCGTTGAACTGACGACCTGCACGACTGGTACTCTGTAGGTTGCGCACCACCGGGTGCGGTGTGAAGTCTGCCTTCGTGACGACGACCGGGGCACACACCTGAGAGCGACGAGGAGTTGCGGCGTGGCCCTGGCCAGCGACGTGAAGAAGCAGATCATGGCGGAGTACGCGACGGTCGAGGGCGACACCGGCTCTCCCGAGGTCCAGGTGGCGATGCTGTCCCGCCGGATCTCGGACCTGACCGAGCACCTGCGCACCCAGAAGCACGACCACCACAGCCGCCGGGGTCTGCTGCTGTTGGTCGGCCGCCGCCGCCGGCTGCTGAAGTACCTGGCCAAGACAGACATCACCCGCTACCGGACGCTGATCGAGCGACTCGGTCTGCGCCGGTAGCAGCACGAGAGGGGAGTGGCCACCGGGCCGCTCCCCTTCCTCGTACGGCACCCGCCGTACGGGACCAAGGGCTCCGTGCCGGAGCGCTCGGCGGAAGACACGCCGGTCCTCGGTAGTGGCCCCCGGGACGTCGACCGCCCCGGGCGCTCCCATCGAAGACCGGCTGGGGACTCCCACCGCGTCGCGCGTCCGGCCCGGACGTAGCAAGGAAGAGGGCACAGAAGAGTGTCAGAAAGCACTATTCACGAGTCCGTTGCCACCATCGACAACGGCAGGTTCGGCACCCGCAGCATCCGCTTCGAGACCGGTCGGCTGGCCAAGCAGGCCGCCGGGTCCGTCGTCGCGTACCTCGACGACGAGACGATGCTGCTGTCCGCCACGACGGCGTCCAAGCACCCGAAGGAGCACCTCGACTTCTTCCCGCTGACCGTCGACGTCGAGGAGAAGATGTACGCGGCGGGCCGGATCCCCGGCTCGTTCTTCCGCCGCGAGGGCCGGCCCAGCGAGGACGCGATCCTCACCTGCCGGCTGATCGACCGCCCGCTGCGGCCGACGTTCGTCAAGGGCCTGCGCAACGAGGTGCAGGTCGTCATCACGGTCATGTCGCTGCACCCGGACCACCTCTACGACGTGGTCGCGATCAACGCGGCGTCGATGTCCACCCAGCTGTCCGGGCTGCCGTTCTCCGGCCCGATCGGCGCGACCCGGGTGGCGCTCGTCGAGGGCCAGTGGGTCGGCTTCCCGACGTACTCCCAGGTCGAGGACGCGACCTTCGACATGGTCGTGGCCGGCCGGGTCGTCGGCGACGACGTGGCCGTGATGATGGTCGAGGCCGAGGCGACCGACAAGGCCGTCGAGCTGGTCGCCGGCGGTGCCACCGCGCCGACCGAGGAGGTCGTGGCCCAGGGCCTGGAGGCGGCCAAGCCGTTCATCCGGGAGCTGTGCCGGGCCCAGTCCGAGCTGGCCGCCGCGGCGGCCAAGCCGATCGCGGAGTTCCCGACGTTCGCCGACTACGGCGACGACGTGTTCGCGGCCGTCGAGGGGGCCGTCGCGGCCGAGCTGGCGCAGGCGCTGACCATCGCCGGCAAGCAGGAGCGCGAGGCCGAGCTCGACCGGATCAAGGCCGCCGCGGCCGAGGCCGTGTCCTCGAACCAGGAGCTGGCCGGCCGCGAGGGCGAGGCGTCGGCGGCGTTCCGGTCGCTGACCAAGAAGCTGGTCCGCCAGCGCATCCTGCGCGACCGGGTCCGCATCGACGGGCGCGGCCCGACGGACATCCGGCAGCTGTCCGCCGAGGTCGACGTGCTGCCGCGGGCGCACGGCTCGGCGCTGTTCGAGCGGGGCGAGACCCAGATCCTCGGGGTCACCACGCTGAACATGCTCGGCATGGAGCAGAAGCTCGACACGCTTTCGCCGGTCAAGAGCCGCCGCTACATGCACAACTACAACATGCCGCCGTACTCGACCGGCGAGACCGGCCGGGTCGGCTCGCCCAAGCGGCGCGAGATCGGGCACGGCGCGCTCGCCGAGCGGGCGCTGATCCCGGTGCTCCCGTCCCGCGAGGACTTCCCGTACGCGATCCGCCAGGTCTCCGAGGCGCTCAGCTCGAACGGGTCGACCTCGATGGGCTCGGTCTGCGCGTCCACGCTGTCGCTGCTCAACGCGGGCGTGCCGCTCAAGGCCGCGGTCGCCGGCATCGCGATGGGCCTGGTCTCCGACGAGGTCGACGGGCGGACCCAGTACCTGGCGCTGACCGACATCCTCGGCGCCGAGGACGCCTACGGCGACATGGACTTCAAGGTCGCCGGGACTCGGCAGTTCGTCACCGCGCTGCAGCTGGACACCAAGCTCGACGGCATCCCGTCGGACGTGCTGGCCCAGGCGCTGACCCAGGCCCGGGACGCCCGGATGCACATCCTCGACGTGATGAACGAGGCGATCGACGAGCCCGACGAGATGTCGCCGTACGCCCCGCGGGTCACCACGGTGAAGATCCCGGTCGACAAGATCGGCGAGGTGATCGGGCCCAAGGGGAAGATCATCAACGCGATCCAGGACGAGACCGGCGCGGAGATCTCGATCGAGGACGACGGCACGATCTACGTCGGCGCCGCCGACGGGCCGTCCGCGCAGGCGGCGGTCGACCGGATCAACGCGATCGCCAACCCGCAGCTGCCGAAGATCGGCGAGCGGTTCCTCGGCACCGTCGTGAAGACCGCCGCGTTCGGGGCGTTCGTCTCGCTGCTGCCCGGCCGGGACGGGCTGGTGCACATCAGCAAGCTCGGCAACGGCAAGCGGATCGGCAAGGTCGAGGACGTGGTCAAGGTCGGCGACAAGCTCCAGGTCGAGATCACCGACATCGACAACCGCGGCAAGATCAGCCTGATCCCGGTCCGGGACGAGGCGGCGGCCGCGCCGGCCGCCGAGCCCGCCGGCGTCGGCAGCTGAGCATGAGCAAGGCGTCCGCCCCCGCCCGGTCCGTCCGGGCGGGGGCGCGGTTCGTCCCCGCCCGTACGGCCGGACCCGCCGACCCCGCCCGCGCCGCGGCGGCCGGCGATGCGTCGGACCTGCGCGCGGCGGCCGGCGATGCGTCGGACCTGCGCGCGTCGGACCTGCGCGCGTCGGACCTGCGCGCGTCGG
The DNA here is from genome assembly GCA_963803135.1 of uncultured Actinomycetota bacterium. GTDB lineage: Bacteria > Actinomycetota > Actinomycetes > Mycobacteriales > CADCTP01 > CADCTP01. The sequence goes on from CAWDLH010000008.1 coordinate 329,388, forward strand.
ACCTGCGCGCGTCGGACCTGCGCGCGTCGGACCGGCGCGCGTCGGACCTGCGCGCGTCGGACCGGCGCGCGTCGGACCGGCGCCCGTCGGACCTTCGCGGGTCGGCCGGTGGCGGGTCGGCTCGTGGTGGGAGAGCCGGGTGAGCGCGGCGCAGCGGGCCAGCACGCAGGTGCTCGGCCGCGGGGCCGGGGGTGAGGTGATCCGGCGGACCGTGCTGCCCGGCGGGCTGCGGGTGGTCACCGAGCACGTGCCCGGCGCCCGCTCGGCCGCGGTCGGCGTCTGGGTCGGCGTCGGCGCCCGGGACGAGAGCCCGGCGCTGTCCGGCGCCTCGCACTTCCTCGAGCACCTGCTGTTCAAGGGCACCCGCACCCGTTCCGCGATGGACATCGCGGTCGCGGTGGACGCCGTCGGCGGCGACCTCAACGCGTTCACCTCCCGCGAGCACACCTGCTACTACGCGCAGGTGCTCGGCGAGGACCTGCCGATGGCGATCGACCTCGTCTGCGACGTGGTCACCGACGCGGTGATCGCCGAGCCCGACGTCGAGGCCGAGCGCGGGGTGATCCTGGAAGAGATCGCGATGCGCGACGACGACCCGTCCGACCTGGTCGGCGACGTGTTCGGGGAGGCTCTGTTCGGCCGGACCCCGCTCGGCCGCCCGGTGATCGGCGACGTGGCCACGATCGAGACCTTGAGCAGGGACCGGATCGCCGGCTACTACCGCCGCCGGTACCGGCCGGAGACCATGGTCGTCGCGGTCGCCGGCGCGGTCGACCACGCCTCGGCCGTACGGCACGTCCGGGCGGCGTTCGCCGGCCGGCTGGACCCGGCCGCGGCCCCGCTGCCGCCGCGGTCCGGGTCCCGCCCGGCCCGCTCGCCGGCGCGCCCGGTCGCCGTCCTCGACCGGCCGACCGAGCAGGCGCACCTCATCCTCGGCGGGACCGGGCTGGCCCGCACCGACGAGCGCCGGTTCGCCCTCGGCGTGCTCAACAACGCGCTCGGCGGCGGGATGAGCTCGCGGCTGTTCCAGGAGATCCGGGAGAAGCGCGGCCTGGCGTACTCGGTGTACTCGTTCACCGCGCAGCACGCCGGCGCCGGCCAGTTCGGCGTGTCCGTCGGCTGCCACCCGGCCAAGGTGCCGGAGGTGCTTGCGCTGGTCCGCGAGCAGCTCGCGGACGTGGCCGAGCACGGCATCGCCGACGCGGAGGTGGTCCGCGGCCGCGGCCAGTCCCGCGGCGGGCTGGTGCTCGGCCTGGAGGACATGGGTTCGCGGATGTCCCGGATCGGCAAGGGCGAGCTCTCCTACGGCGAGGTGCTCACCGTCGACGACGTGCTGGCCCGGATCGACGCGGTCACCCCGGACGACTGCCGGGCGGTCGCCGCGGACGTGCTGCGCCGGCCGCAGTGCCTGGCCGTGGTCGGCCCGTTCGGCGAGGCCGACTTCACCGGCGCCGAGGACTGAAGCAGGGGTCCACTAGGGTTCCGGCATGACCGAAACCCCCGCGAAGGAGCCGTTGCGGGTCGGCGTGCTGGGCGCCCGCGGCCGGATGGGCAGCGAGACCTGCCGCGCCGTGGACGCCGCCGACGACCTCGACCTCGTCGCGATGGTCGAGGCGGGGGACTGGCTTTTCGGAGTGGCCGACGCCGGCGCCCAGGTCGTCGTCGACTTCACCTCGCCCGGCGTGGTGATGGACAACATCCGCTGGTGCATCGACGAGGGCATCCACTGCGTCGTCGGCACCAGCGGGTTCGACGCGGAGCGGCTGGCCACCGTGCAGCGGTGGGTCGACGAGGTGCCCGGGGTCGGCGTGGTCATCGCGCCCAACTTCGCTGTCGGCGCGGTGCTCGCGATGCGGTTCGCGCAGGTTGCGGCCCGGTTCTTCGAGTCGGTCGAGATCATCGAGCTGCACCATCCCAACAAGGTCGACGCGCCGAGCGGCACCGCGGCCCGCACCGCCTCGCTGGTCGCGGCGGCCCGTACGGAGGCCGGCCGCGGACCGGCGCCGGACGCGACGACGACCGCGCTGGACGGGGCCCGGGGGGCGCGGGTGGACGGGGTGCCGGTGCACTCGGTCCGGCTGGCCGGGCTGGTGGCGCACCAGGAGGTGCTGCTCGGCACGACCGGCGAGACGCTGACCCTGCGGCACGACTCGTACGACCGGGTCTCGTTCATGCCCGGCGTGCTGCTGGCGGTCCGCTCGGTCTCGTCCCGGCCCGGGCTGACGGTCGGCCTGGAGGACCTGCTCGACCTGTGACGGCCGGTTCCGCGGTACGCCGGGTCCCGACACGTCTGGTTGTGCGGAATGTGTCGACGTTGATGACCGAGAGCGATACGCTGACTGCGACCTGTACATGACCTGGTCCGCCTGGGACAGTCAGGTCGTGGATGTCCGGATCCGTCGCAACCGCGGTGGACCGGTGCGGACCGGCGCCCGCCGTGTCCTCGGCGTCCCCCCGTGCGCAGAGGCCGGCGGGCGCCCTCCGTCGCGCTCCCGGTGCCGGCCGGCTCGGTCGAGGTAGGCTGCGGGCTGCGGGTCCGGGTGATCACCCGGCGTGGTCTCGGGTGTCAGGAGGCGCAGTGTCCGACGTCGTTGCGGACGTCGGCCGGCACGCGGTGCTGGTGGACGCGGGCTATCTCTACGCCTCGGTCGGTCAGCTGGTCCTCGGCCGCACGTCGCGCCGGGAGTTCAGGGTCATGGCCGAGCCGCTCATCGGCGCGCTGCTGGCCCGGGCCGACCGCACCACGCCCGGCGAGCTGCTGCGGATGTACTGGTACGACGCCGCCCGGGACCGGGTGCCCACGGTCGAGCAGCGGCAGATCGGCGCGCTCCCGCACGTGAAGGTCAGGCTCGGCAACCTCAACTCGGCCGGCCAGCAGAAGGGCGTCGACGCGCAGCTGCGGCAGGACCTCGAGGTGCTGGCCCGCCACCGCGCGGTCACCGACGTCGTGCTCATCGCCGGCGACGAGGACATGCTGCCCGCGGTCGAGGCGGCCCAGGCGTACGGGGTGCGGGTACACGTGTGGGGCGTCGAGCCGCCCTACGGGGGTAACCAGGCCGAGCGGCTGGTCTGGGAGGCGGACACCGTGGACCAGCTCGACGCCGACTTCTGCCGGCCGTACGTGGAGGCGGAACCCGGCCCGGCGGGGGAGGCGGTCGAGCCGGAGCCGCGGGAGGACAAGCCGGCCGTACCGACGCCGGCGGAGGTGTTCGCGGCGCGGAAGCTGCAGATCCCGGCCACCACCCGGCCGGTCGCGGCGGGACCGGCGCCCGGATTCGGCGCGCCGCCCGAGCGACCCGGGCCGGAGCGGCCGGAGATGGAGCAGATCGGGGCCAGGATCGGCGCCCGCTGGCTGCTCACCCGCGGCCGGGAGAACGTCGCCGACCTGCTGCCCGGCCCGGTCCTGCCGACCGTCATCGACAAGGAGCTGCTGGTCGAGGCGGAGGAGGAGATCAGCCGCTCGCTGCGCCCGTACGAGGAGGCGCGCCGCGCGCTGCGCGACGGGTTCTGGGCCAGGCTGCACGCCGAGTTCGGCCTCCAGCCCACCGTGCCGGCCGACACCGCCGCCGACGTCGCCACGCTCCCGCACCCCGCGCCCAGCGCCGCTGCCCTGGACGGGGCGGGAGCGGCCGGGCCGCGCCACGGCGAGGATCCCGGCGCCGCAGCACCGTCCGCTCCGGTCGCGCCGCCGCATCAGCCGTCGCCGCATCAGCCGCCGCACCTGTCGGCGGCGGCCACGCAGTCGGCGGCGCATCAGTCGGCGGCGGCCACGCACGCCGCGGCACCGTCCCGTCCCTGATCCCGGCCGCCGCGCCCGGCCCCCTGCACGGCGCCGCGCCGCCGCTCGAGCCGAGCGGCGGCGGGGGCGAGCCGCTCAGAAGCCGCAGAAGACGTTGCTGCCGGCGTTGGGCAGCAGGTCGTCGCGCACCCAGCCCTTCTTTCCGGTGCGGACGTCCCGCAGGTAGGTCCAGCTGAAGGAGGAGTTCGCCGTCCAGCAGTAGTAGTCGAGCCGGTCACCGGACTGGGTCTCGCCGATGGAGGTGCAGTTGACGTTGGAGCCGGTGCGGATGTTCGCCGCTGTCGTCGCGGTCCGGTAGGCGCTGCCGTCCAGGTCCCTCGGTGCCGAGCTCCCGCAGGAGGCGCTGAGCGGTGTGGGCGCGGCGGCGGCCGGAACGGCCAGCCCGACCGGCACGAGCGCCAGGGCGAGGACGGCGAGCAGGCGGAGCAGTTTGGTCATGATCGGCGCTCCTTGCAGGGATCCACCGGCACGCGGGCCGCTCTGCGAAGTATCAGGGCATGTGTCCGAAGTCGTCAACGGTCCGAGCTGGGCTGCGCTGCGGCGTACCAGCGGTGTTTCCGCAGCTCGGCACCGTCGCCCGGTGCGGACCCGGCCGGAGTGAGCCGGTCCGCGGCGGCGGACGGGATTGACGGCGGTGCTCGCGGGCAGACGTTCGCCATGCGGATCGGCTACACCATGATGTGCGAGCAGGCGGGACCGCGGCAGCTGGTGCGGGACGTGGTCCGGGCCGAGGAGGCCGGCTTCGACTTCGCCGTGATCTCCGACCACTACAACCCCTGGCTGGACTCCCAGGGCCACTCCCCGTACGCGTGGAGCGTCCTCGGCGCCGTCGCCCAGGCGACCGAGCGGATCCCGCTCATGACGTACGTGACCAACCCGACCGTGCGCTACCACCCGGCGATCGTGGCCCAGAAGGCCGCCACCGTGGCGCTCCTGTCCGAGGGCCGCTTCACCCTCGGTCTCGGCGCCGGCGAGAACCTCAACGAGCATGTCGTCGGCCAGGGGTGGCAGCCGGCCAACATCCGGCACGAGAAGCTCACCGAGGCGGTCGAGATCATCCGCCGGTTGTTCGACGGCGGGTACGTCAACTACCGCGGCGTGCACTTCGACGTGGACTCGGCCAAGCTGTGGGACCTCCCCGACGAGCCGGTGAAGCTCGGCATCGCGGTGTCCGGGAAGCAGTCGTCCAGGCTGGCCGGCGAGCATGCCGACATGATGATCGCCACCGAGCCGCGGCCCGAGCTCGGCGAGATGTTCGACGCCGCCGGCGGCCGGGGCAAGCCGCGGGTCGGCCAGCTCGGCCTCTCGTACGGGACCGACAAGGAGGCGGCCGTCGCCCGGGCGCACGACCAGTTCCGCTGGTTCGGGCTGGGCTGGAAGGTGAACTCCGAGCTGCCGGGTCCGGACTCGTTCGAGGCGGCGGCGCAGTTCGTCAGGCCCGACGACGTGGCCTCGTCGATCCCGTGCGGCGCGGACGTGCAGGCGGTCGTCGACGCCGTGCGGCCGTTCACGGAGGCGGGGTTCACCGACCTGGCGCTGGTGCAGATCGGCGGCCAGCAGCAGGACGCGTTCCTGGACTGGGCGCCCAAGGAACTGCTGCCGGTGCTGAAGGAGATCTAAGGCTCCAGCACGGCGAGCGCGGCGACGACCGCGTCCTTGTGGTCGCGGGTCCACGGCGGGCCGAAGGGGCGGCCGAGCTCGGTGAGGCGCACGCGCAGGTCGTCCTCGTCGCAGCCGAGCACGCGCCGGCCCAGCGCCGGCGTCTCCCGCGGCGGGACGAGCGTGACCGGCAGGCCGCGGGCGTCGGCGGCGTCGGCGAGCGCGTCCCGGTAGAGCTCGCCCTCGGCCGCGTGCAGCATGGCGTGCGCGGACAGCGCCCGGGCCAGCGGCACGTCCTCGCGGACGGTGCCGGCGCCGGCCACGATCGCCGCGCCGACCACGTCGTGGCCGGCGGCCAGCTCGGCCAGCGCGCCGGCCGCCCGCTGGTACGCGGCGGTCGTGGCCGCGGCGACCAGCGCCTCGGCCTCGGCGACCGGCAGCCCGACCGCGTCGTGGTACGGCTGGGTCGCCCCGGGCAGGTCGAGCCGGTGCCGGCTCACCACCACCGGCCCCAGGGCGACCACCACCGCGACCGCCCACCCCGAGTGCGGCCGGAACCCGAACGCCACCTCCACGCACCACACCGTAGAACCCGCCACCGACAATCCGCCCCGGACCGACCCACCGCCGACGCCGGCACCGGGGCGCCCGGCGCAGAATGGCCGGCGTGGGAAGTTCGGACGCGGTGGCGCTGCGGCGGCTGCTGGACGTCGCGCTCGCGCTCGGCGCCGAGCGGCGGACCGAGCCGGTGCTGCGGGTCATCCTCGACGCCGCCCGCGACCTGGCCGGCGCCCGGTACGCGGCGATCGGCGTGCCCGACGGCGCCGGTGGCTTCGGCCTGTTCCTCACCGCGGGCGTCGACGCCGAGACGTGGGCCCGCATCGGCACGCTGCCCCGCACGCACGGCCTGCTCGGCGCGCTGCTCTCCTCGACCCGGACGATCCGGCTGGCCGACATCCGCGCCGACCAGCGGTTCGGCGGCTGGCCGCCGGCGCACCCGGACATGGGGTCGTTCCTCGGCGTGCCGATCGCGGCCGGCGGCGAGGTGCTGGCCGAGCTGTTCCTGGCCGAGAAGGCCGGCGGCGGCGAGTTCACCGACGCCGACCAGGCACTGGTCGAGACCCTCGCGGCCCACGCCGCGCTGGCGGTGGTCAACGCCCAGCGCACCGAGCGCGCCCGCGAGCTGTCCGTGGCGGCCGAGCGGGCGCGGCTGGCCCGCGAGCTGCACGACTCGGTCACACAGACGCTGTTCAGCCTGACCCTGGCCGCGGAGAGCGCCGCCGCGCTGGCCGGCGGGGCCGACCCGACGCTCGTCGACCAGCTCGACCAGGTGCGCGAGCTGGCCCAGGCCGGGCTGGCCGAGATGCGAGGGCTGGTCGAGACGTTGCGGCCGGTCGACGTCGACGCCGACGGGCTCGGCGGCGCCCTGCGCAAGCGGGTCGAGCTGCTCGGGCGCGTGCACGACGTGCGGCTGTCGTTGCGGACGCGGGGTCCGGTCCGGCTGCGCGACCGTACGGTCGAGCGCGAGGTGCTGCGGATCGCCGCCGAGGCGCTGGCCAACGCGCTGCGGCACGCGTCGGCGCGCTCGGTCGAGGTGTCGCTGGACACCGGCGACCCGGTCCGGCTGGTCGTCGCCGACGACGGCGCCGGCTTCGACCTGGCCGCCACCCTGCGGGACTCGCATCGGCTGGGGCTGACCTCGATGCGGGAGCGGGCCGAGGCGCTCGGCGGCATGCTGGAGATCCTCACCGCGCCCGGCGCCGGCACCCGGGTCGAGCTGGAGGTGCCCGGTGCCTGCTGAGGGCGGCCGGATCAGGCTGCTGCTGGTCGACGACCACGAGATGGTCCGGGCCGGGCTGCGGACGTTCCTCGGCCTGCAGCCGGACATGGCGGTGGTGGGCGAGGCCGGGTCGGGGGAGCAGGCGCTCGCGCTGGTGCCGCGGCTGGAGCCGGACATCGTGCTGCTCGACCTCGTGCTGCCGGGGATGTCCGGGCTGGACGTGGTGCGCCGGCTGCGCGCGGTCCACCCGGCGGTCAAGGTCGTGGTGCTGACCAGCTACTCGGGGGAGGACTCGGTGCTGCCGGCGGTCCGGGCCGGGGTCGCGGGCTACCTGCTCAAGGACGTCGGCCCGGGCGAGCTGGCCGACGCGCTGCGCGCGGTGCACGCCGGCGGAGCCTCGCTCGACCCGGCGGTCGCGGCGACGGTGATGTCGAGCGTGGCCGCGCCGGACCCGGCCGGCTCGCTGACCCCGCGGGAGCTGGAGGTCCTGCGGCTGATCGCCCGCGGCCGCTCCAACCGGTTGATCGCCCGGGACCTGGCCCTGTCCGAGAAGACCGTCAAGGCCCACGTGAGCGCGATCCTCGGCAAGCTCGCCGTCGCCGACCGCACCCAGGCCGCCCTCTACGCCGTCCGCCACAACCTCGCCACCGACTGACCGGTACCATCGCGGTACCACTCTCGCGTGGCGATGAACCTCCGGCTCACCGAGGCCGAGACCGACGCCCTGCGGCGCAAGGCCGAGCAGGAGGGCCGGTCGACGCAGGATGTCGCCCGCGCGACCATCGCGGCGTACGTGAGCGACCGTACGTGAGCGACCGGCCGCAGCGGCTGCAGGCCGCGATCGCCCGGGTGCGCGAGCAGGGCGCGGAGCTGATCGAGCGGCTCGGCCGGTGGGTGTGCGGTGACTTGCCCTGGCCGAGGCAGGTCGGGCCCGGCGATCGAACGCGCTCGACCAGGCGCTTCTCAATCGGGCTCCGTCCACGGCCAGCACGAGGCTTCTCTGGTCGGCCTTCTCGTCCGGGTGAAAGGCCGGTGAAAGGCAGCGGGGCGACGCTGCCCGGGTCGGTGGTCGCCGGGCCACCAGTGGAGGTGATTCGAGGTGGCCAGCAAGTACGACGTCATCGTGGTCGGGGCTCGGTGTGCCGGTTCGCCGGTCGCCATGCTGCTCGCCCGTGCGGGCCAGCGGGTGCTGCTGGTGGACAGGGCGAGGTTCCCGAGTGACACGATCTCGACCCACCTGGTGCACGCGCCGGGGATCGAGGCACTGGCCCGATGGGGCCTGGCGGAGGACCTGGCCGCCACCGGCTGTCCGCCGATCCGGGAGTACAGCTTCGACTTCGGGCCGTTCACCGTCGCCGCCGCCCCCCTGCCCACAGCAACGGGGGTGGCTGTCGCCTACGGGCCGCGGCGTACGGTGCTCGACACGCTCCTCGTGGACGCTGCAGCCAAGGCCGGGTCCGAGGTGCGGGAGAACCTCTCCGTTCAGGACCTGGTTGTCGAGGACGGCCGAGTCGTCGGGATCCGGGCGAAGTCGTTGGGGAGTGCGTCGACCACGGTGACCGAGTACGCGGATCTTGTCGTCGGCGCCGACGGCAGGCACTCCAGAGTCGCCGCGGCCGTCGGTGCTCCCGTCTACCGCGAACGGCCGGCGGGGAACGTCGCCTACTACGCATACTGGAGCGGTCTACCGGTCGACAACTTCGACGTGCACCTACGCCCGGGGAGGGTGGTCGCCGGTATGCCGACCCATGACGACCTGAACTGCCTGGTGGTCGCCGCGCAGATCGCTGACATGCCCGAGTTCCGCGCCGGCGTCGAGGGGCACTACCTCACTGCGCTGCGCGCCGTCCCCGAGTATGCCGACCGGCTCGCCGCGGCCACCCGCGAGACCGATTTCACCGGGATGGCCACCCCCAACTTCTACCGTCAGCCGTACGGCCCCGGCTGGACCCTGGTCGGCGACGCCGGCTACGACCGCGACCCGTGCACTGCCCAGGGCATCAGCGACGCCTTCCGCGACGCCGAGCTGCTGGCTGCGGCCTGGCTCGAGGTCCAGGCCGGACGGCAGAGCTTCGAGGAAGCCATGGCCGGCTATCAGTCCGCCCGGGACGAGCGGACGCTGCCGATCTACGAGCAGACCTGTGAGCGTGCCACCTGCCAGCCCCCGCGGCCGCAGGTGGCGGCGCTGCTCGCGGCCGTGGCGGCCAGCCCGACGGCGTCGCGGGGCTTCATCAGCACGATCGCCGGGACGTTGCCGGTGCCGGAGTTCTTCTCCGATGCCAACATCGGCCGGATCATGGCCGGGTCCGCGTTGTAGCCGTCGATACCGGCGATCGACTCACCAGGGCCAGGGCACGGTCGGCGACCTCGTCGCAGCTGCTGGCCCGGGCGGCCGCATCGATCCGATCGAACGTCGGCGGCCCGATGCGGCGGCGGAGCGCGTCGCGCAACGTGGCGTACCGGGCGATGTCCTCGCCCATCGGCGGGGGCGCCGAGGGGCGGGACCGGGTGGCGGCCAGCAGGAGCGCAGCGTCGTGGGGCTGATCGCTCCCGGCCAGCATCTCGGCCAGGATGCGAAGCGTCGTCCAGACCTGGGGCCACGCCCCCGCGCCCCGCAGGTCCGGGATGAGCGTGGCTGCGACCGTGCGCGCCCGGTCGTAGTCGTCGCTGCGGACCAGAGCGGCCAACAGCGCCATCCGGGCGACCTGGCTCACGTGCGCTGCGGGGATGCGGGCCGCCTCCTGCGCCGCTGCGGTGAGCAGCGCAATCCCGCGGTCGGCATCGGCGACGGCCGCTTCGCCGGCGGCGTAGGACGCGAACGCGTGCACGGGGGCGGATCCGGCGGTCTCGGCGAGCATCACCGCGATGCGGCTCTCGTCGCGGGCGAGGACGAGGTCGCCGGCGTAGCGCGCCAGGAGTGCAAGCGAGCTGTGCGCCTCGGTCGCCAGCGCGAGGGGCAGGTGCGGGATGCCGGTGATGGCCTGCCAGTGTCGTCGTGACTCATCGAGATCGCCTCCGTACAGCGCGGTCAAACCCAGTGCCAGCCGAGCGAGGTAGAGCTCGGCAGCGGACGAGGCGTGCTCGGCGGCAGCACGCCCCAGCTCGGCGGCGAGGTCCAGCTCACCCCGGACGGCCAACGCGACCGCGCCCGCTCCCAGCCCCACCGTCGCGTGCGGGACCGCACTGTCCCGGCAGCGCAGTCCGACCGCGACGATCAGGTCGGACAGGTCCGGCCTGGGAGTCCAGTGTGGACACTGCTGGAGCGAGCCAGCGACAGAGGCCGCGACATCGACCTCGTCCGCGGGCATCGCCCATGTGATGGCCGCGACGATGTCGCCCTGCAGCCGCTGCAACCGCCGCAACGCGGCGCCGGCCCGTGGCCCGGTGCAGTCCTGGGCGATCCGCTCGGCGACCTCCTCCAACCAACCGGCGTGCGCCCGCTGGGCACATGCTCGCGTGCCGGGGCTGCTCACTGACGCCTCGACCTGGTCGCGCACCACCGCGAGCAGGCGGTAGCTACCACCGTCCGCGTTCGGCACGACCAACGACGAGTCGACGAGCTCGGCGAACATCGCGGTCGTCTCCGCCTCCGACCACGGCCACAGCCGGCGCGCGACCGCGCAAACCGTCGGCAGGTCGAAGTCGGCGACGAAGACGGTCAGCGTCGCGAGCAGTTGACGCTGCTCGTCGGTGAGTAGGCGGCACGACCAGTCGACCATCGCCCGCAGCGCCAAGCGCTCTGTTCCGGTGGGAAGGCCGCGGTCTCGGATCGCGCGCACGGCGTCGGCGCCGAGCACGGCGACCCGGGAAGCGACCAACTCCAGGGCCAGCGGCAGGCCGTCGAGCAGCCGGGCGACATCGCTGAGCGCCGCGACATCGTTCGGGGCGAGGATGACGTCGGGTCGTGCGCGGCGAACCCGGTCGATCAGAAGCTGGACTGCCGGCGTCGACCTCGCGACCTCCGGCGGATCCTCAGGGCGGGGTTGCGGCAGGGTTGTCAGCCGGACCACCCGCTCGGTGGCGAGACCCAGCCGGTGACGGCTGGTGGCCACGATGCGTGCCTGCGGACAGCGCCGGGTGAGGACGGCGGCGAGCGCGGCGACCTCGGCAAGGAGGTGTTCGCAGTTGTCCAGCACGACCAGCGCCGGGGCGCTGCGTAGCCGGTCCACCATCGCCGCATGTCCTGACGTGCCGCCCTCCACCCCGAGTGCGGCGCCCACGACCCCGTCGACCCCTCCGCTGCCGACCACGGCCAACTCCACCACCACGATCGGCAGGCCGAGACGACCCAGCGGCGCCAACGCCTCGGCGACCAGCCGGGTCTTGCCCACACCCCCGGCACCGACGACGGTCACCAGCCTGCTCCTCGTCACCGCGTCCAGCAGCGCGGCCAGCTCGGCCTCCCGCCCGAACATCGCCGTCGAGGTGTCGACCCACGCCGGAGGCCGCACCGGCGGCCGGGGGTGCGCAGGCTCCTGCCGCAGCATCCGGGTGCGCAGGTCCTCAAGGACAGGGGACGGATCCAGGCCGAGCTCGGCGGCCATGCGCCGGCGATGGTCCTGGTAGCGTGCCAGCGCGTCCGCAGTCCGGTCCGCCTGGACGAGTGCGGTCATCAGCAGCCCCACGGCCTGCTCCCGGAACGGCTGCCTCGCCAGCAGCTCCTCCAGACGTCGTACGGCCCCGGCGGCGTCACCCAGATCCAGGGCCACCCGCGCCCGCTCCTCGACCGCATCGGCACGCAGCAGCTCCAGCCGCTCCGCCTCGGTACGCACGACATCCCGATCCGCGATCTCGTTGTACGCGCGGCCCCGCCACAGCGCGAGCGCCTCGTCGAGCAGCTGCGCCGCGGCCGCCGCGCCGACCTCGGCGGCGCGCTGCCACAGCGCCTCGAACCGGCGGGCGTCGAGGGCGTCGTCCGGGATGTCGAGGCGGTACCCGGCCGGGCCGGAGGTGAGCACGTCCGGTCCGACCAGACTGCGAAGGCGCGAGATGACCGTGTACAGCGCACCGTTCGGGTCGGCCGGCACCTCGTCACCCCAGCCGGCGTCCACCAGCGCGTCGGCGGACACCGGAGCGCCGGCGTGGACCAACAGGGCGCCGAGCACTGCGCGCCGCCGCCCGCCGGGCACAACCACACGTTCGCCCGCCCGGCAGACCTCCAGTGGACCCAGCACCGCGAACGTCGTGCCATCCATCCAGTCACCTCACCCTCACCCCACCGACGGCGGAAGGCGGCTCCATCCTCACTGCCGACCGCCTGAAAGTCATCGGTGTGCCAAGCCGCGGGTCATCGTGGCGACGCGGATCCAGTGGGCGCCGAACCACTCTTCCCGGCCACGCTGCCGGGCGACCAGACGGTCGGTGACGGGTCGCCAGGCCGGACGGACGTCCGGTGGGCCTAGGTCGAAGGTCTTAGGCGTGGCGGCCGGGGGGCCGATGGCGGGGCAGGGGTGCGGCGGCAGGGTGGAGGTATGCCGACTGCTGTCATCACCGGAGCGTCCCAGGGCCTCGGCCGGGCGCTCGCCACCGACCTCGCCGCCGCCGGCTGGCGGCTCGTGCTCGACGCCCGCACCGCCCCGGCGCTGACCGCCGTCGCCGGCGAGCTCGGGCCGGACGTCGTCGCCATTTCCGGTGACGTCACCGACCCGGAGCACCGGCACGCGCTCGCCGCCGCGGCGGGCGAGCGGGTCGACCTGCTCGTGCTCAACGCCTCAGCGCTGGGCCCGTCGCCGCTGCCGCCGCTGGCCGAGCTGGCCACGGCCGAGCTGCGCGCCGTGCTGGAGACCAACGTCGTCGCCCCGCACGCGCTGGTCCGCCTCCTCCTGCCGGCGCTGCGGGCGGCCACCGGCCGGGTGCTCACCCTGTCCAGCGACGCGGCCGTGGCGGCGTACCCGGGCTGGGGCGGGTACGGCGCCAGCAAGGCCGCGCTCGACCAGCTCGCCGCGGTGCTCGGCGCCGAGGAACCGCTGCTGCTGGTCTACGCGGTGGACCCGGGCGACATGCGTACCGCCATGCACGCCGCCGCCTTCCCGGGCGAGGACATCTCGGACCGGCCCGAGCCGGAGACGGTGGTCCCGGCACTGCGCCGGCTGATCGACGGCGACCTGCCCAATGGCCGGTACGAGGCCGCGGCCCTGCTCGCGGGCGCGAGGGTGCCGGCATGACCGCCGCCGCCCCGCTGGCCGAGGGCGCCGCGGCCACCAGCCCGCCGGAGGCGCGCGGGATCGCCCGGGACGGGGTGCGGATGCTCGTCGCGTCGGCGAGCGAGGGGCTGCGGCCGACCGTGGTCCGCCAGCTGCCGGCGGTGCTGCGGCCCGGTGACCTGGTCGTGCTCAACACGTCCGACACGCTGCCGGCCGCGCTGCGCGGGGTGACCGCGGCCGGTGACCCGGTCTCCGTACACCTGTCCACTGTGGACCCGTCCAGCGGCGCCCGTCCGGACGAGGCGCTGCGGTCGACCCGGTCCCGCTGGGTGGTCGAGCTGCGCCGGTCGTCCCGCCGGCCGGGCGGCCAGCCCGCGCTGGTCGACCGCACCGGCGAGCGGGTCGCGATGGCCGGGGCCCGGCTGCGCGTCACCGGACCGTACGTACCCGGCCACCGTCGCCTGTGGACGGCCGAGCTGAGCACGCCGGAGCCGCTGGACAGCTGGCTGGCCGGGCACGGCCAGCCGGTCCGGTACGGCTACACCGCCGGCCCGTGGCCGCTGGCTGCGTACCGGACCGCGCACGCCGACACGCCCGGCAGCGCCGAGATGCCCAGCGCTGGGCGGCCGATCACGCCGCGGGTGCTGCGCAACCTGCGCCGCTGCGGCGTCGAGGTCGCCACCGTGGTCCTGCACTGCGGCCTGTCCAGCCCGGACCGGGACGAGCCGCCCTACGCCGAGTGGTTCTCCGTGCCTGTGTCCACACTGGACGCCGTCGCCCGGGCCGACCGGGTGGTCGCGATCGGCACCACCGTGGTCAGGGCGCTCGAGTCGGCGGCCCGCACCGGCCGCACCGAGGGCTGGACCGACCTGGTCATCGGTCCCGGCGACCGGCTGTCCACAGTGGACGGCTTGCTCACCGGCTGGCACCCGCCCGAGGCCTCGCACCTGCGGATGCTGGCCGCCGTGGCCGAGGACGGCCTGCTGCGCGAGTCGTACGCGGCCGCCGCGGAGCACGGCTACCTCTGGCACGAGTTCGGCGACGTGCACCTCATCCTGCCCTAGCCGCGGCGCTACAAGCCGAGCACGTCCGCGCCGAAGGTGATCGGGGTGGCGGCGATCTTCGCCCCCGACTCGGCCAGGTGGGCGATGTCCTTGCCGGCGTTCACCACCGTGCCGTCCAGGCCGTCGCCCGGCTCCGGTGCGCCCTCGATCGGCTTCGACCCGGCTGGGAACGGCTCGGTGTTGCCGCCGGTGTTGGGCGCGAGCGGGCTGCCGCCGACCGGGGACTTGTCGTCCCCGATCCGGGCCCCGGCCGGAATCGGCGACCCGTCCGGCTGGGTGTAGTGCGCCGGCCCCGGCCGCAGGTGGTGCTCGACCGGCTCCTGCCGGCCGCCGGCGGCGGCCTCGTCGGTGGCCGTGTCGATGCCGGCCACCTTCCCGATCGGGTAATGCCCGGGAGCCGGATAGGACGCGTGGCTGCCGGACGCCGAGTAGGACACCGGATGCCCGTGGTCGGTCGGCACTTGATCCCACGGCACCCGGTGCGGCGTGCCGTGACCGTAGTAGAGCGCGGCGGCCGGCTTCCCGTCCGGCCCCAGTTCCACCCCGAACAGCTCCAGGTCGCCCTCGTGGTCGTCCATGCCCTTGTCGTTGTACGAGTACCACACCCGGTACATCAGGTAGGTCTTGCCGTCGCGCTGGACCACGCTGAAGTCGACCGGCGCGGACGTGCTGCCCCTGGGCCGGAACGAGTCCGGCAGGTCGAGGACGGCCCGTCCGTCGACGGTGCGCAGGATCCCGCGCGCCAACGCCGCCCGGAGGTCGGACGGCAGATACTGCTCGTCCGGGTGGAAGCGGAGGTGCGGCGCGTAGAGCCAGGCCAGCGCGACCGGCTCGATGTCCACGTCGGCCGTCCCGGCCGGCAGGCCGTTGGCGCCCGCGGTGGCCGCGACCTTCGCCTCGGCCACCTCACCGGCGGTGTCCGCGTCGGCCGCCCTGCAGTCGGCCACGATCTCGTGCGCCTCGCGCATCGCCCGGTCGCGGACGTCCCGGTAGTGCTGCTCCGCCTGCCCGGCCGCCGCGCCGAGGTGCAGGTAGGCACCCTCGAGACCGGTGCTGTCGGGGTTGGCTGACATCCGCGAGGCCGCGTCGGCCGCCCGGTGCCGGGCTGCCTCCGCGGCCTCCCGGGCCGCGCGGACCTGCCGGGCCAGAGTCCGGATCCGGTCCTGTCCGGCGGACAGCAGGGCGGCCAGCCCGGACAGCGCGGTCGCGGTCGAGCCGAACACCTCGGCCGCGCCCCGCACGGACTGCACCTGCGCGGACAGCAACACGGAGCTCGCCACCGATGCCTCACCGGCCCAGCCCCCGATGCCGGCGGCCCGCCCGAGCGGCCCGCCGGCGGCGGACAGCTTCCCGGCGATCCCGCGCAGCCGTCCGGCGGCCGCGCTCAGCGCCGCGGGCTCGCCCTGCGGCCAGGGCAGGCCCTCGACGTCAGGGGCGCCCATGCTGGCCCGTCCCGTGCGCGGCGTCGGCGACGCCGCCGTCAGGGGCGCCCATGCTGGCCCGTCCCGTGCGCGGCGTCGGCGACGCCGCCGTCGGTCGCCGCATAGTGCCCCTCGGCCGAGCGCAGCGCGGCCGCGGTCGCGTCGAGTGCCTTGCCCAGCCGGCGCAGCGCACCCGGCCAGGCGGACAGCGCCGACTCCAGGGCGGCGCCGGTGCGGGGTGGCAGCCCGCCCGTGTCGACCCCGCCGATCTCCCCCGCCAGGCCGGCGACGTGACCCGCCGCGGCGTGCACCGCGCCGGCGCGAGCCGCGATCGCCCCCGGCTGCACCAGGAACCCACCCACCAGCCGCCCCTTCCGGTTCGTCCAGTTTGTCCAACTGATGACGAACTGTACCGCCGTTGTGCCGGGAGCGAAAGCTACCGGCGCGGCTGGTCGCTCTGGCCGACGTTGGCCCGGACCCATTCGGCCAGCGGGCTCAACCGGCGCCAGGAGTCCCGGACCCGGGTCAGCGCGGTGCGGGTGTGCAGCCAGCCCGCCGGCTCCCAGTGCCGGTGCCCGACCAGCGAGCGGTGCTTGAGCAGCTCGACCCGCGGGTGATCGGCCGGGTAGCCGCGCGGCGGGCGGGTCATCACGTCGCCGGTCACCTCGAAGCCGGCGCCGCGCAGCTCGGCCACGACCCGCTCCAGCGCGGCGCCCTGCACGTCGTCGGCGACAGCCCGGCGCAGCCGGTCGAGCTGGTCGGGCGCCGGGTGGTAGATCCCGCCGCCGAGGAACAGCCCGTCCGCGGACAGCGAGAGGTAGTACCCGCCGACCGTCGCCGCCGCGTTGGTCTTGTACGGCGTCTTGTCCTTGCTGAACCGCACGTCCCGGTACGGCCGGAACAGCTTCCCGGCCCCGAACTCGTCCTCCAGCTCGGCCAGCAGCGCGAGCATCGGCGCGCGCACCTGCTGCTCGTACACGTCCCGGTTGTCGGTCCAGTACGGCTTGGAGTTGTCCGCCTCGAGCCCCTCGAAGAAGATCAGTGCCCGCTCGGGGAAGCCGCCGAACCTGGTGCCCCGCTCACTCATGCCGCCTCCAGCGCGACGTGCCAGCGCGTCTCCCGGACCGAGCCGCCGTCGGCCTCGAGCACGCGCGCCTTCCCGTCCGGCTCCCAGCCGGCCGACCGGTAGAACGCGGCCGAGGCCCGGTCGCCGTCCGGGACCCAGGCGACCAGCCGGGTGACCCCGTCCCGGCCGAGGACGTCGACCGCCGCCGCGAGCAGTCGGCTGCCGTGCCCGCGCCGGCCCCAGCGCGGCTCGACCAGCAGCACGGCGACAGCGGCCTCGCCCGGCTGCGCGTCCTCCTCCTCGGACGGGCCCACCGCCGCGAACCCGACCGTGTGCTCCCCTTCGGTCGCGACGAGCACGTGGTGGGCCGGTGAGGGCGGCTGCGCCACCGCCGCGGCCCACGCCTGCTCCGCCGGGCCCACGTCGAGCGCGGCCAGCACCGACGCCGGCAGGAACGGCTGGTACGCCGTCCGCCACGTGTCGACCTGGATCCGCGCGATCTCCGGCACGTCGCCGGGCCGCGCCGCTCGCACCGCCGCGTCCGCCACGCAGCGCACGCTATCCGTCGTACCGGTAGCGCAGCTCGGGCAGGGTGGCGCCGCCGACCGCGAAGTCCACGATCGTGCCGTCGGACTGGAACCCGGCCCGCTCGTAGAACCGGCGTGCCCGCTGGTTGGCCACCAGGACCCAGAGCAGCACCGGGCTCAGGTCCAGCCGGCGAAGCTGACCCAGCCCGTACGCCATGAGCGTGCGACCGACGCCGAGACCCCAGACCTCGGGCAACGCGTAGATCGCGGCCACCTCGCCGCAGGACGGTCCGGGCACCTGCTCGTCCTCGTCCGCCCGGTACGGCCCGACGGACAGCCAGCCGACCACCTTCCGGTTGACCTCGGCGACGTGCTGGCCGTCGAGCGGGACGCCCCGCCGCCTGGCCACCTCCGCGGCCACGTCGAGCGAGTCGAGGTAGTCCTGCGGGATCGAACCCCGGTACGCCTCCTGCCACGACCGGATCCGTATCGTCGCGATGTCGGTCAGGTCGGCGGGCGTCGCGGGCCGGCAGACGACGTCGGTGGCGCTGTCCATGTGAGGATCCTCGCAGTCGGTGTCATCCCGGTTGACCTGGCCGGCAGGCTGGGAGGGTGAGCCTCAGGACCACCGGCGCGCTCGGCATCGTCTACCTCGTCTGGGGCTCGACCTACCTGGCCATCCGGTACGCGATCGAGGGTTTCCCGCCGCTGCTGTCGGCCGCCCTCCGGTTCACCGCGGCCGCGCTGCTCCTGCTCGGCTACCTGGCCGTGCGGCGGCCGGCCGCGCTGCACGCCACCCGCGGCCAGCTGGCCACCGCGGCGGTCTCCGGGATCCTGCTGCTGGCCGGCGGGAACGGCCTGGTCACGGTGGCCGAGCAGCGGGTCGACTCCGGCCTGGTCGCGCTGCTGATCGCCTGCGTGCCGCTGTGGATCGTGATCCTGCGGGCGCTGCTGCGCGACCGGCCGGGGGTGGCGACCGCGCTCGGCGTCCTGATCGGCCTGGCCGGGGTGGCGCTGATCTTCCTGCCCGGCGGGTCCGGCACCGTCGACGTCGGGTACGCGGCGCTGGCCGTGCTGGCCGCGCTGTTCTGGGCGGTCGGCTCGCTGCTGGTGACCCGGCTGCCGGTGCCGGCCGACCCGCTCACGCTGACCACGGTCGAGATGGCAGCCGGCGGTCTGTTCCTGCTGGTCGCCGCGGCCACCCGGGGCGAGCTGTCCCGGTTCGCGCCCGGCGACGCGCCGGGGTCGGCCTGGTTCGCGCTGGGTTACCTGGTGGTGTTCGGCTCGCTGGTGGCCTTCACCGCGTACGTGTGGCTGCTCGGGAACGCGCCGGTCTCCCTCGTGGCCACCTACGCATACGTGAACCCGGCGGTGGCGGTGCTGCTCGGCGCGCTGGTCGCGGGGGAGCGGCTGACCGGCATCGAGCTGGCCGGCGGGCTGGTCGTGCTGGCGGCGGTCGCGCTGGTCGTGAGCGCGGAGAGCCGGCAGCGGCGGCGGGCAGCCGAGCCGGCGAAAGTGTCGTAGCGGTCTGGAAGCATCCACGGGGTGGCCAGACCTGAGACCCTCTCCGCCAGCCAGGCGCGCCGGATCGCGCTCGCCGCCCAGGGCTTCGCCGAGCCGCGGCCGACCGGCCGGGTGGACGCGCGGCACCTGCGCCGGGTGATCGACCGGATGGGCCTGCTGCAGATCGACTCGGTCAACGTGCTGGTCCGCTCGCACTACCTGCCGGTGTTCGCGCGCCTCGGGCCCTACCCGCGCGACCTGCTCGACCGGATGTCCTGGGGCCGGCGGGCCGAGCTGTTCGAATACTGGGGGCACGCGGCGTCGCTGATCCCGCTGCGGCTGCAGCCGAGCCTGCGCTGGCGGATGGAGCGCAACCGCGTCAAGGAGAGCGGCTGGGCGACGAGGATCACCGAGCGCCGCCCCGGATACCTCGACGACATCCGCGAGCTGGTCCGGCGGGAGGGCCCGCTCGGCGCCGGCGCGACCGGGGAGGACCGGCCCAACATCCCCGGCTCCATGTGGAACTGGCACGACGGCAAGATCGCGCTCGAATACCTGTTCGTCGTCGGCGAGGTGATGACCGCGGCCCGCCCCCACTTCGAGCGGCTCTACGACCTGACCGAGCGGGTGCTGCCGCCGCAGATCCAGGCGGTCCCGACCCCGTCGGTCGAGGACGGCCAGCGCGAGCTGGTGCGGGTCTCGGCCCGGGCGCTCGGGGTCGGCACGCTGGCCGACATCCGCGACTACTTCCGGCTCCCGCTGGCCGACACCCGGGCCCGGGTCGCCGAGCTGGTCGAGTCCGGCGAGCTGGTGCCGGTCGCCGTGCAGGGCTGGACGGAGCCGGCCTGGCTGTGGGCCGACGCGCGGCTGCCGCGGCGGCTCGCGGCCCGGGCGCTGCTCACCCCGTTCGACCCGGTGGTGTGGGAGCGGGCCAGGGCCGAGCGGCTGTTCGACTTCCGCTACAAGATCGAGATCTACCTGCCGCCACCGAAGCGGGTCTACGGCTACTACGTGCTGCCGTTCCTGCTCGGCGACGCGCTGGTCGGCCGGGTCGACGTCAAGGCCGACCGGGCGGCCGGGGTGCTGCAGGTGCGGGCGGCGTGGTCGGAGCACCCGGCGCCGCCGCCCGAGATCGCCGACGAGCTGGCGCTCGAGCTGGCCGACCTGGCCGGCTGGCTCGGGCTGGCCTCGGTGGCGGTGTGGCCCCGGGGCAACCTCGCGACGGCGCTGTCGGCGGCGGTCGCGGCGGCGGGGGTCGGGACGGCGGCCACTGTGCCGATCGGGTGATCCTCGGTCCGGTGGCCGTCCGGGCTGCCCCGCCCGGACGAACCTGAGGAGGGACGCGGAGGGCACGGCGCCGGCCCCGCCGGCGCGCACGGGGGTGCCGGCGGGGCGCGGGGCCGGTCCGGTCAGGTGATGACCCGGACGCTGGCCGGCGCGATCACGATGTTGCCGCTGAGCGTCCGGGCCCGGACGTCCAGCGCGGCGCCGGTTTCGGGTGCGGCGTCGTCGATCGGCAGGTCGGAGCGGATCCGGCCGCTGACCGAGCTCACGTCGAGGTGCGCGGTGACCCCGGACCGGACGCCGACGTGCAGGTCGCCGGAGGCGGCGTTGAGCGACACCACGCCGGAGCGGGCGTCCTCGACGGTGATGTCTCCGGAGGCGGTCTTCGCGTTCACCGACGCGTCGGCGACGCCGACCCGGACCTTCCCGGACGCGGAGTGGACCTCGACGTCGCCGGTCGCGTGGTCGATCCGGACCCGGCCGGAGGCGGAGCGCACCCGGGTCGCCCGGGCCGAGCCGATCGTGACGTCGCCGCTGGCACAGTGCACCTCGGCGTCGCCCTCGACCCGGTCCAGGCTGACCTCGCCGGAGGCGGTGTTCACGGTCGCGGTCGCGTACCGGCCGGTGGCGGTGACCCGCGCGGCCGCGGTCCGGGAGACCAGCGACGAGCCGGTCGGCACGGTGATCGTGATGTCGACCCGCTTGCGCCGGATGCTGAAGCCGACCATCCGCTCCGGCATCTCCACGGTGAGCCGGTTGCCGTCCAGCCGGACGGCCGTGGCCTCGGCCAGGTCGCGGGCGGCGTCGTCGAGGGCGGTGACCTCGACCGTGCTGGTCGCGGTGTCGGTGGCGGTCACCGTGACGGTCCCGGTCGCGACCCGGATCCGCAGGTCGACCGGTTGCGGCGTGTCGAAGGTGTAGTCGGGCACGGTTGTCTCCTCGTCGAGAAGGTCGGTCGTCGGTCCAGTGCGGCGGCGGGGTGCCGGGGGTGCCGGGGGTGCCGGCCGGCGGAGGGGATGGCCGCCGGCCGGCACCGGAGGAGGGTCAGCTGCGGCGGCCGGCGGCGCGGAAGCCCCGGCGGGCGGTGCGGGCGCCGCGGCGGGCCTGCCGGACCAGCTGGTGGTCCGAGGCCTGCTGGCGCAGGTTGGCGCGCCGGTAGTCGAGCTCGGTGTCGAGGGCGGAACCGTAGAAGTAGTTGCTCATCGCGTTCGCTCCTGGGGTCGGCGCCCGGCTCGGGGCGCGGGCGGCTGGCGGGTCGCCGGTGCGGCGATCCACGGGACGGGTCTGGGGCCGGGCCGGAGCGGCCCGGAAGTTCTGGGGCTATCCGCGGGCGTAGCCGACCAGGCGGCGGCCCACCCGGCCGCCCCGGTCCGGCGCCGGCTCGTCGAGGGCCCGGGAGACGGCCCGGACCAGCCAGGAGTTCACCGAGATGCCGGCCCGGGTGGCCGCCTCCTCGATCCTGGCCTTGATCGACTCGGGCAGGCGGAGGGTCACTCGCGCGGTGCCGTCGTCCTCGCCGGGCGGGGCGGGGGGCGCGGGGGGTGCGGGCGGCTCGGGCGGCCCGTCGTCCTGCTCGCTCTCCACCAGGTCGACCGAGATCCGCGGCTCCCGGCCGTGCATCCTGATCTCCACCGTGACGCCGGACAGTGCCGCGGTGACGTCAGCGGTGGCGGTGCTCAACGCGTCGAGGATCGCGAGCCGGGCGGCCGGCTCCATGGCCTCAGCCAGCAGGCCCGCGGTCCGGCGGGTCTCGTCGGTGCCGGCCGCCGCTGCCGCCAGGAGGTCGCGACGGAGGCCGTCGACGTAAGGCGTGAGGTCCATGACGTCACTATGACGTCAGTGACGCCGTCACGTCAAGCCCTATGACTGCACGAGTGCCGTCGCGGCTCGACCGGAGACCTTCCCTCGCCGCGACCTACCACAGGGAGTAGCAAATACCACCCTCTGTGGTACGCCTCGGATCAGAGACATCCCCGGGCCGGCCGGCGTGATCCGATCCCGCGCGGTGCCGGCGGATCCGGGCTACCTGCTGGTCGACCAGGCGAAACCCCACGGCGGAAGGTGGATCCGGCCCTCACCCACGTCGAGCCGGCCGCGGGTGGAGTGCACGTGCACCGGGTCGGCGACGCCCGCCGCCGCGGCCAGCCCCAGGTCCACCGACTGCCAGCCGTCGGAGAAGTTCGCCAGCACGAGCAGCGGGGCGCTGCGCTCGTGCCGCCGCCGGTACGCGAGCACGTGCGGGTCGTCCGGCGCCAGCACCGTCGTCTCGCCACCGGTCCGCAGCGCGAGCTGGCCGCGGCGGGCCGCCGCCAGCGCCCGCAGCCGGCCGAACAGCTGGCCCTCGACGGTGGACGGGTCCGCCCGCCGGTCCGCGGCGGCCCAGTCCATCGGCGGCCGGTGCAGCCACCTGTTGTCGCCGGCGTGCAGCGGGTCGTCGGCCCAGCGCTGGTCGTCGCCCAGGCCCAGCTCGTCGCCCATCCACAGCAGCGGGATCCCGCCGTAGGAGAAGACCACCGAGTAGAGCGTCTCCAGCCGGTCGACGCCGGCCGGGTCACCGGCCGCGATCCCGCACAGCGTGGCCGCCATCCCGCAGGTGCGGGCGTCCCCGGTCGCCTCGTTCTCCTGGAACAGCGCGCCGCGGGCGAACGAGCCGGGATGCCGACCGGCGTAGAAGGCGGCCAGGAACCGCCGGTGGTCGTAGCCGTTCCAGCCGACCGCGGCGGCGTCGGCGTCCGAGACGGCCCAGCCGATGTCGTCGTGGCAGCGCAGGTAGGTCACCCAGCCGGTCGCCGCCGGCGCCGGCCGCAGCCGGGACAGCGACCGGGCGGCCAGCCGGGCGTCCCGGCTCGCCAGCGACGACCACAGCAGCACCATGAGCTGGTTGTGGTACGCCAGGTCGCACTCAGGCCGATAGCGGTCGTGCGCGCCGAGATACTGCACGAGCATCTCCGGGCCGACGATCGCCTCCGCCTTGAACAGCACGCCGGGCGCGGCGAGTCGGGTCAGCGCCCGGTACGCCTGGACCAGCAGGTGCGCCTCGGGCTGGTTCTGGCAGTCCGTGCCCATCCGCTTCCACAGGAACGGCACCGCGTCCAGGCGCAGCACCTCGACCCCGTGGTTGGCCAGCTCCAGCATCGTGCGCAGCATCGCCGCGAAGACCGCGGGGTTCGTGTAGTCGAGGTCCCACTGGTAGTCGTGGAACGTCGTCCACACCCAGCCGCCCATCTCCGGGACGTGGGTGAAGCTGCCCGGTGCGGTGTCCGGGAAGACCTCCGGCAGCGTCCGTTCGTACGCGTCCGGCTTCGCCCGGTCCGGAAATACCAGGTAGAAGTCCTGGTACGCGGGCTCGCCGGCCGCCGCCCGGCGGGCCCACCGGTGCTCGCGGGCGGTGTGGTTGAGCACCAGGTCGACGCACAGCGCCATGCCGCGGGCGCGCAGGTCGGCCGCGAGCGCCTCCAGGTCGGCCATCGTGCCCAGCCGCGGGTCGACCGCGCCGTAGTCGGTCACCGCGTACCCGCCGTCGTTGGGTCCGGTCCGGCTGGCCAGCAGCGGCATGAGGTGCAGGTACGTCACGCCGAGCTCGGCCAGGTAGTCCAGCCGCTCCCGGACGCCGGCCAGCGTGCCGGCGAACCGGTCGGCGTAGCAGGCGTAGCCGACCATGCCGGCGCGCTGGAACCAGGTCGGGTCGACCTCGCGCCGGCGGTCGAGCACCCGCAGCGGCCAGGGCCGCACCGCGGCCGCGTCCAGCGCCGCGCCGACCAGCTCGCGGACCAGCCCGGCGGTGTCGGTGCGCGTCCCGTACAGGATCTCCAGCGGCTCGACGACGTCCGGGTGCACGTGCTCGAGCCGGGCGAGGAACGCCTCGCCCTCCAGCGCGCCGAGCCGGGCCCGGGCCAGCGGGCCGATCGTGTCGACCAGTTGCCGCAGTTGCTCCGCCGGAAGCCCGGATGGCGGCCGGATGTCGACCATGTGCCGGATGCTATGCGAAAGCGTTGCCAGCCCGGACCGCCACCGGCGGCGGCCCGGTCGTCCCGCGGACCACCAGTCGGGTCGGCAGCTCCAGGTCGACCGGCTCGTCCGGCTCGCGCCCGGCCAGCACGGCCAACAGCCGGCCGGCGGCGAGCTCGCCCTGCCGGCGGGCCGGCTGGGCGATCGTGGTGAGGTCACCGGCCGGCGCCATCTCGTGGTCGTCGAAGCCGACCAGCGAGACCCGCCCGGGCACGTCGAGCCCGGCCCGGCGCAGCACCTGGAGCGCTCCCAGGGCCATCTCGTCCGACTCGGCGAAGATCGCCGTGGGCAGCGTGCGCCCGGTCAGCAGCTGCTCGACCGCGCGCATCCCGCCGCCCACGCCCCAGAGCTCGGGCACCACCCGGTCCGGCCCGCCGTCGATGCCGGCCTCGGCCAGCGCCGTCTCGAAGCCGGCCCGCCGGGCCGCGGTGGTGGCCCGGCCGACCGGGTCCGCCGGCTCGCCGCTGATCATCACGATGTCCCGGTGGCCGAGCAGCAGCAGGTGCCGCACCGCCATCACCGCGCCGGCCCGGTCGTCGACGCCGACCCGGGAGAACCCGGCGATCGGGCCGCCGACGACGGCCAGCGGCACCCGCAGCGCGCGCAGCGCGTCCTGCTCGGCCGGGTCGAGGGAGGAGGCCACCGCGAGCACCGCGTCGACCCGCCGGTGCAGCGGCATCGTGGCGAAGAACCGGACCCGGCCGGCCGGGTCGCCGACGTTGTAGAGCAGCAGGTCGTACCCGGCGTCGCGGAGCGCGCCCTCGACGCCGGTGAGCACCTCGGAGAAGAACCACCGGGTGGCGAACGGGACGATCACGCCGACCGCGTGGGTGCGGCCGGAGGCGAGCCTGGACGCCGCCGGCGACGGGACGTAGTGCAGCTCGGCCGCGGCCCGCAGCACCCGCTCCCGGGTGTGCGCGGACACCTTGGCGGAACCGCGCAGCGACCGGGAGACGGTGGAGGCCGATACCCCGGCGCGGCGGGCCACGTCGAAGATGCCCGCATGACCCGGCACGGCGTGCGGTGCGCCCATCCGACCTCCTCGTCGTGACGCTCCGGGCGGGGCGCGGCGTCGGCAACGACACGCTATGAAAACGGTGCCATGAGAAATGTGGCCCGCGCCACAGTCATGTGCAAGGGTAAGCCGAGCGCTCGGGGCGCGATCATGTCGTCACGGGCCCGGGGCTGTCCAGAGGAGGCGATGTGGCCGACGCCGGGGCAACGGGCACGTGACGGAGATGGCACGACGCAGCGGTACATTGCCGGGTCCAGTGGCATGATCGTCGCCTTGCCGGGAAGCAGACGTTTCCTGCCGGTTTCCCGGCAAGGCCGTACCGGTAGGAACGCGGTCATCCGCGTCCCTGGGTGCTCCCGCGACGGAGCGGGAGGCCTGGCCCGGGTGGCTCGGAACGATCAAGACAGGAGCAGGTATGGGCAAGCGGAAGGCCATCCAGCGGGTGGCACTGGCGGCGGCGGTTGCCCTGGGGGCGTCGGCCTGCCTGAGTGGCAGCGGCAGCAGCGGCGGTGGCGGCAACAGCGGCACCAAGGCGGGCGACAAGAACGTCGAGATCGTCTTCGGCTTCGGCGGGAGCCAGTCCACGGGCTTCCAGCAGTCGCTGAAGGGGTTCGAACAGCAGTCCGGCATCAAGATCAAGTTTACCGAGGCGTCGCAGTCCTTCGACACCCTGATCCGCACCCGGGTGCGGGCCAACAACGTGCCCGACATCGCACTGTTCCCGCAGCCGGGCATCCTCAAGGACTTCGTCAAGCAGGGCAAGATGACCGACCTGTCGACCCAGCTTGATGTCAACCAGCTGCAGTCCGCCCTTGTCCCGGGCGTGCTGGACGCCGGCGAGGTGGACGGCAAGTTCTACGGCGTCCCGGTCTCGATGAACGTGAAGAGCCTGGTCTTCTACCCGAAGCAGGCCTGGACGGCCAAGGGCTACCAGGTCCCGAAGACGCAGCAGGAACTGGTCGACCTGACCAACAAGATCAAGGCCGACGGCACCCCCCCGTGGTGCATGGGGATGGAGTCCCAGTCGGCGACGGGCTGGGTGGCCACCGACTGGCTCGAGGCCAACCTGCTCCAGGAGGCCGGCCCCGACACGTACGACAAGTGGGTCAACCACCAGATCCCGTTCAACGACCCGGCGGTCAAGAAGGCCGCGCAGGACTTCGAGAGCCTCGTGCTGGCCGACGGCAACGTGCTCGGCGGTCGCAAGCAGACCGTGAGCACCGCGTTCGCCACCTCGGGGAACCCGATGTTCGACAGCCCGCCGAAGTGCTTCCTGCACCGCCAGGGCAACTTCATCACCCAGGCCGGCTTCTTCCCGGCGAAGGTCGTCGCCAACATCGACAACCAGGTCGGTGTGTTCCAGTACCCGGGGCAGACGGCCGACTCCAGGCCGATGCTCGGCGGCGGTGACCTCGCCGCGGTCTTCAACGGCAAGGACGACGACACCAAGCAGGTGATGGCGTTCCTGACCGGAAAGGACTACCCCGGCTGGAGCGAGCAGGCCGGCTTCCTGTCGCCGCGCAAGGACTACCCGCTGAGCAACTACAAGTCCAAGCTGACCCAGCAGATCGCGCAGCTCGGGCAGAACTCGACCGTCTTCCGGTTCGACGGCTCCGACCAGATGCCGGGTGCGGTGGGCTCGGGCAGCTTCTGGAAGGGCATGGTCGCCTGGGTCAGCGGCCAGAAGGATCTCGACACCGCGTTGAAGGACATCGAGAGCAGCTGGCCGAGCTGACGTCCCGGCCCGGGGGAGGCGCACAGAGCCACGCGCCTCCCCCGGGCGGGCGCACCGGCTTCTCCGGGAAGGGAGCGGGTCAGTGATCAAGGTGATCAACGCGCTGCTGGCGATCGTCGGCGGCGTCGCCGGCATCCTGGTTCTCTACTGGGTGCTCAACTTCCTGGCCGAGCGGCTGCCGGGCAGGTGGGAGGGGCGGCTGAAGCCGTACTTCTACATCCTGCCGGCGCTGGCCGCGATCGGCCTGTTCCTCATCTACCCCGCGATCCAGACGATCATCTACAGCTTCGCGAACCCAACCAGCACCGAGTGGGTCGGGCTGGAGAACTACACCGACCTGCTGACCACGAAGGACTTCCAGATCACGCTGGTCAACACGCTGCTCTGGATCATCATCGTGCCGACCCTCGTGGTGGTGCTCGGCTTGGCCGTGGCGGTGCTCGCCGACCGGCTCAGCTCCGGCGGCGAGCGGCTGTCGAAGACGCTCATCTTCCTGCCGATGGCGATCAGCGGCGTGGCGATGGCCGCGATCTGGCGCTTCGTCTACGAGGTGCGGCCGGCCGGCACGACCCAGATCGGCCTGCAGAACGCGGTCTGGACGGGGCTCGGCGGAAACCCGGTCGCCTGGCTGCAGGAGGACACGTTCAAGCTCAACACGTTCTTCCTCATGATCATCCTGGTCTGGGGGCAGACCGGATTCGCCATGGTGCTGCTGTCCGCGGCGATCAAGGGGGTGCCGGAGGACACGCTGGAGGCGGCCCGGATCGACGGGGCGAACGAGCGGCAGACCTTCTTCCGGGTGGTCGTCCCGCAGATCTGGGGCACGGTCATCACGGTCTTCATCACCGTGCTGATCGGTGTCATGAAGATCTTCGACGTGGTCTACGTCATGACCGGCGGCAACTTCAACACGAACGTGATCGCGGTCAGCTTCTTCAACCAGCTGATCACCAACGGTGACGCCGGCAAGGCGGCGGCCATCGTGGTCATGCTCATGATCGCGGTGATCCCGGTCATGATCTACCAGGTCCGCCACTTCCGGGCCGAGGAGGCGTCGCGATGACCAGCACCGGAACCGTGCAGCCCGGCGGCGCAGCCGCCATCGAGGGCCTCGAGACCGCCGATCGCCCGACTACGCCGAAAAAGGTTCGTCGCCGGGGAGGCTGGTTCGCCTGGGTCACTCTGACCGTCGTCTGCTTCCTCTGGCTGGTCCCGTCCATCGGTCTGCTGGTCACGTCGTTCCGCACCGCGGAGGCGGCGCTGACGACCGGCTGGTGGACCGTGATCCTCCATCCGTTCCAGGACTGGACGATCAGCAACTACTCCGACGTGCTGAACCAGGGCGGCCGCAACGCGTTCGTCAACAGCCTGGTGGTCAGCCTGCCGGCGACGATCATCCCGATCTTCATCGCGGCGTTCGCGGCCTACGCGTTCACCTTCATGGAGTTCCCCGGGCGGGACTTCTTCTTCATCCTCATCGTGGGTCTGCTGGTGGTGCCGCTGCAGGTGGCGCTGGTGCCGCTGCTGAAGATCTACGGATCTGTGGGGCTGCAGGGCACCTTCGCCTCGGTGTGGTTGGCGCACGCGGCCTTCGGCCTGCCGCTGGCGATCTTCATCCTGCGTGGCTACATGACGACGTTGCCTCGGGGCGTGATCGAATCGGCGAAGATCGACGGGGCGTCGCACTACCAGACCTTCTGGCGGCTGATCGTGCCGATGTCGGTGCCCGCGCTGGCCTCGTTCGCGATCTTCCAGTTCCTCTGGACCTGGAACGACCTGCTGGTGGCGCTCATCTTCCTCGGCCCGGGCGAGAAGGAGGTGCTCACCGTCGCGGTGGCGGGTCTGGTCGGCGCGCAGCAGCAGGGCTGGCAGCTGATCACCGCGGGTGCCTTCATCTCGATGGTGGTCCCGCTGCTCGTCTTCCTCGGATTGCAGCGGTACTTCGTCCGTGGGCTCACCGCGGGCGCGGTCAAGGGCTGAGCCTTCGCGGTGGACCTGCTGTCGTCGGGTCCGGAACGGCCCAAGCGGGCGTCCCGGGTCTGGCGGCGGCGGAGCGTACGGGCGGCGGTGGTCGTCCTGGTGGCGGCCGCCGCCCTCGTGCTGTTGCGGTCCACTGTGGACTCCCCGCCGTCCGGCTCACCCCGGTCCACAGTGGACAACCCCGGCCCGGCGGTCTCGCTGCCACCCCGGCCGACCCCGCCGTACGACCGGCGGCCGGGGCGCACGCCGATCCCGGAGCCGGCCCAGACCGGCGACGGGCTGTCCGGCCCGCTGCCGGCGACCGGTGGCCCGGACAAGCGTGCCGCCGCCGCGGCCGTCGACCTCGTGCTCGGCCGCTACTGCCTCGACCCGGGGCGCTACACGTTCACCCTCGACCCGGACCACGACGGCACCCGCGAGGACTACCACCACGTCGACGTGCTGGTGTTCCGGCTCGACGGCAGCGGGTCCGGGCCGGACCTGCGGCTGTTCCTCGACTGGGCCGGGCGGTCGTACCGGTGGCTCGGCTTCCTCAGCCTGCGCGCCGGGTGCTGACCGCCGCGGGTCGGGTCAGCGGGGCAGCCAGCTGAAGCCCTTGAGCCCCTTCCAGGTGCAGTAGCCGGCGCCGCCGAAGCCGACGAGGAGCCCGGCCAGGGTGAGCGCGGTGTACCGTCCCTGCGCGTTGGACGCGAGGATGCTCGCCAGCGCGATCGCCAGGAACAGCAGGGTGAGCAGGCCCCAGCGGACGTTGCGCTTGCGGGGCTCGGTCATGCCGGCAGCGTACTCGGGGGTGTGAAAGCCTCTGTCGCATGCCGACGTCCGCCGAGCTGGCCGAGCTGCCCGTCGACCCGGACCGGGCCGTGGTCCACGAGGAGGGCTGGCAGTCCTGGTCGCCGACCTCGACGTACCGGCTGGGGGAGCCGCCGCGGCGCAGCACCGACCCCGCGTTCTGGACGATGAACTACAAGCACGCCGGTGGCCGGCACGGCGGGTTCGCCGGCGAGGGGCTGCTCGCGGTAGATCCGGGCACCGGCGCGGACGTGCGGGTATGGGCGGCGGCCGATCCCGCCGTCGAGGTGCCGGAGATCCGGGCCGAGGTGCGCGGCGACCGGGTCGTCGTCACCGCCGACGGTCCGGTCGCCGAGAGCGCCCATCCGTGCGGGCTGCCGGCGGCGCTCGGCGACTGGGCGGCGGCCTACGCGACCGGGCGGGTCGGGCCGCTGCGGCCGGCGCCGACCGTCTGGTGCTCCTGGTACCACTACTTCACCGAGGTGACCGAGGCCGACATGGTCGAGAACCTCGACGCGATGGACCGGCTGGAGCTGCCGGTCGACGTCGTCCAGCTCGACGACGGCTACCAGGCCGAGGTGGGGGACTGGCTGTCGCTCTCGCACCGGTTCGCCTCGCTTCCCGAGCTGGTCGCCCGGATCCGGGACCGGGGCCGCCGGGCCGGGATCTGGGTCGCGCCGTTCCTCGCCGCCGAGCGCTCCCGGCTGGCCACCGAGCACCCGGACTGGCTGGTCGGCGGCGCCGACGCCGGCCGCAACTGGGGGCAGCGGCTCTACGCGCTCGACACCACCCACCCGTCGGCCGCGGCCTGGCTCACCGAGGTCTTCGGCACGTTCGCGGCGATGGGCTTCGACTACTTCAAGATCGACTTCGGGTACGCGGCGGCGATGGCGGGGCGGCGGCACGACCCGGACCGCACGCCGGTGCAGGCGTACCGGCGTGGAGTGGAGCTGATCCGGGCCGCGATCGGGGACGCCTACCTGCTCGGCTGCGGGGCGCCGATCCTGCCGTCGGTCGGGCTGGTCGACGCGATGCGGGTCAGCCCGGACACGGCGGCGCACTACCAGCCCGAGGGCGGCGACCTGAGCCGGCCGGCGCAGGCCAGCGCGGAGCTCACCGGCGCGGGGCGGGCGTACCAGCAGGGGCGGTTCTGGGTGAACGACCCGGACTGCCTGATCGCCCGGCCCGAGGTCGAGCGGCGCGAGCAGTGGGCCGAGCACGTGCGCCGGTACGGCGGGCTGCGGGCGTCGTCCGACCGGCTGGCCGCGCTGGACACCTGGGGCCTGGACACCACCCGGGAGATCCTCGGCACCGTCCCGCCGCCCGTCCCCTTCCCGCCGGGCTGAGCCAGGCCGGTGTGGCGGGCGGTGCCGGCGGCAGGGCATGCTCGGCCCGAGGAGGCAGCCGTGGACCTGCTGAGCTCGGGCCGGCAGCGGCCGCCGGAACCCCGCAGCCGCCCGTGGGTGGCCCGCGCCCGCCGGCTGTGGGGTCACCGCGCCACCCGGGCGGGCGCCGTCGTGCTGGTCGCGGCGGCCGCGCTGGCGCTGCTGCTGGCCGCGCACCCGCAGCGGCGGCCGGTGCACGCGGCGGCGGCGAGCCCGACCGCGCGGCCCGGCCCGGCGCCGTCGTTCGACCGGCGGCCGGGCCGGACACCGATCCCGGCCCCGGCGCAGACCGGTGACCTGCTGTCCGGCCCGCTGCCGGCCACCGGCGCCCCCGGCCGCGCGTCGGCGACCCGCGCCGCCGGCCTCGTCCTCGGCCGCTACTGCGCCGAGCCCGGCCGCTACGGGCTCACGATCGAGCCGTACACCGACGGCCGGTCCATCGACTTCCACCACATCCAGGTGGTGGTCGTCGACCGCGTGCTCACCGACTCGGGCACGGCGATGCTGCTGTCCCTGGACTGGGAGGGTTCCGGGTACCGGTGGTTCGGCCCGCTCACGCTGCTGCGGGGCTGCTGACCGCGCGGCGGGCGGTGCCGGCGGGTGGTGCGGGTTAGGCTCGCCGGCATGTCCGCGACCGAGCCGCTGGGAGTCCGGGCCATCGCCTGGACACACTTCGAGCCGCCGCCGGAGGTCCCCTGGACCACCGACGCCGAAGGCGGCGCGGCGCTGGCCGAGTTCGCCGGCCGGGCCTGCTACCAGTCCTGGGCCAAGCCCAACCCGCGGACCGCGACCAACGCCGGCTACCTGCGGCACATCCTCGAGGTCGGGCACCTGTCCGTGCTCGAGCACGGCAGCGTCACCTTCTACCTCACCGGCGTGTCCCGGTCGCTGACCCACGAGCTGATCCGGCACCGCCACTTCTCGTACTCACAGCTGTCCCAGCGCTTCGTCCCCGAGCGGAACGCGGCGATGGTCGAGCCGGACGTGATCGCCGCCGACCCCGAGCTGCACGCGCGGTTCGTCGAGGCGACCGAGGCGTCGCTGCGGGCGTACACCGAGCTGCTGGAGGGGCTGGAGAAGCGGTTCGCCGACGTCGGCAACGCGACGCTGCGGCGCAAGCAGGCCCGGCAGGCGGCCCGCTCGGTGCTGCCCAACGCGACCGAGACCAAGATCGTCGTGACCGGCAACTACCGGGCCTGGCGGCACTTCGTCGCGATGCGCGCCACCGAGCATGCCGACGTGGAGATCCGCGAGCTGGCCGTGGCTTGCCTGCGCGAGCTGCAGCGGGTCGCCCCGAACGCGTTCGCCGACTTCGCCGTCGCCGCTCTGGACGACGGCACCGAGGTCGCCTCCAGCCCCCTGGTCAGCGAAGGATGAGGCCGCTATCCGGGTAAGTTTGCAGCCATGACGCAGCCGGAGGTTCGGGCGCCGTTCGGACGCCTGCTGACCGCGATGGTCACGCCGTTCACGCCCACGGCGAGCTCGACGTGGAGCGGCGCCGCCGCGCTTGGCGACCCACCTCGTCGACGAGCAGCGCAACGACGGGCTGGTGGT
Organism: uncultured Actinomycetota bacterium; assembly: GCA_963803135.1. Classification (GTDB taxonomy): domain Bacteria; phylum Actinomycetota; class Actinomycetes; order Mycobacteriales; family CADCTP01; genus CADCTP01. The sequence goes on from CAWDLH010000008.1 coordinate 362,040, forward strand.
CAGCGGTACGACGGGGGAGTCGCCCACCACCAGCGACGAGGAGAAGGAACGGCTGCTGCGGGCGGTGGTCGAGGCGGTCGGCGACCGGGCCGCGGTGGTCGCGGGGGTCGGCACGAACGACACCCGCACACCGGTCAACTGGCGCGCGCCGCGGAGAAGGCCGGCGCGGACGGGCTGCTCGTCGTCGACGCCGTACTACAGCAAGCCGCCGCAGGCGGGGCTCGCCGCGCATTTCGGCGCGGTCGCCGACGCGACCGGGCTGCCGGTCGATGCTCTACGACATCCCCGGCCGCACCGGCATGCCGATCGCCTCCGAGACTCTGGTCCGCCTCGCCGAGCACCCGCGGATCGTGGCGGTCAAGGACGCCAAGGGCGACCTCGACGGCAGCGCCTGGGTGTTGGCCCGCACCGGAGCTGGCGTACTACTCCGGCGACGACAAGGTCACCCTGCCGCTGCTCTCGGTCGGCGCGGTCGGCGTCGTCGGCGTGCCACCCACGTGGTCGGCGTCGCGACCAGGAGATGATCGAGGCGTTCGGGGCCGGCGACGCCGGCCCGGGCGCTGGCGCTGCACCGCGAGCTGATGCCGGCGTTCACGGGCTTCTTCCGCACCCAGGGGGTCATCCTGGCCAAGGCGGCGCTGGGCCTGGCCGGACTGCCGGGCGGCCCGGTGCGCCCGCCGCTGGTGGACGCGACCGAGGCCGAGATCGACGCCCTGCGTGCGGACCTGGCCGCCGCGGGCGTCACCATGGACGCATGAGCCGAACCGACCTCGGGCCGCCGCCGCCGCTGCCGGCCGGCGGCCTGCGCGTCGTCGCACTCGGCGGCCTCGGCGAGATCGGCCGCAACATGACGGTCTTCGAGTACGGCGGCCGGCTGCTCGTCGTCGACTGCGGGGTGCTGTTCCCCGAGGAGGAGCAGCCCGGCGTCGACCTGATCCTGCCGGACTTCTCCTGGATCCGGGACCGGCTCGACGAGGTCGAGGCGGTCGTGCTCACCCACGGGCACGAGGACCACATCGGCGCCGTGCCGTACCTGCTGCGGGAGAAGCCGGACCTGCCGCTGATCGGCTCGCGGTTCACCCTCGCGCTGGTCGAGGCGAAGCTGCGCGAGCACCGCCTCGAGCCGTACACGCTGACCGTCGACGCCGGGCGCACCGAGCGGCTCGGCCCGTTCGAGTGCGAGTTCTTCGCGGTGAACCACTCGATCCCGGACTCGCTGGCCGTGGCCATCCGCACCGGCGCCGGCCTGGTCCTGCACACCGGCGACTTCAAGATGGACCAGCTGCCGCTGGACGGGCGGCTCACCGACCTCGGCGGCTTCGCCCGGCTCGGCCGCGAGGGCGTCGACCTGCTGCTGGCCGACTCGACCAACGCCGAGGTGCCCGGGTTCGTGACCCCCGAGCGCAGCATCGGCCCGGTGCTCGACTCGGTGGTCCGGCGGGCCAACCGGCGGGTGATCGTGGCCTGCTTCGCCTCGCACGTGCACCGCGTGCAGCAGGTGCTCGACTCGGCCGCGGCGCACGGCCGGTCGGTCGCGTTCGTCGGCCGCTCGATGGTGCGCAACATGGGCGTCGCCCGCGACCTCGGCCTGCTGCACGTGCCGCCCGGGCTGATGGTCACGCTGGACGAGGCGGCCGCGATGCCGCCGGAGAAGGTCGTGCTGGTCTCCACCGGCTCGCAGGGCGAGCCGCTGTCCGCGCTGGCCCGGATGGCCAACCGGGAGCACCCGCAGGTGCGCGTCGAGCCGGGCGACACGGTGATCCTGGCCTCGTCGCTGGTGCCCGGGCAACGAGACCGCGGTCTACCGGGTGATCAACGGGCTGGCCCGGTGGGGCGCCCAGGTCGTGCACAAGGAAGTCGCGATGGTGCACGTGTCCGGGCACGCGCCGGCCGGCGAGCTGCTCTACCTGCTCAACGCGACCAGGCCGCGCAACATGATGCCGGTGCACGGCGAGTGGCGGCACCTGCGCGCGCACGCGGCGCTGGCCGAGCTCACCGGCGTGCCGGCGGACCGGGTCGTGCTGGCCGAGGACGGCGACGGTGGTCGACCTGGTCGACGGCGCCGCCTCGTCACCGGCGAGGTCGACTGCGGGTACGTGTACGTGGACGGGCTCGCCGTCGGCGACGTCGGTGAGGAGTCGCTCAAGGACCGGCGCATCCTCGGCGACGAGGGGTTCATCGCGATCACCGTCGTGGTCGACTCGGTCACCGGCAAGGTGGTCGGGGCGCCGGTGGTCTCCGCGCGCGGGTTCTCCGACGACCCGGTCGCGTTCGACCCGGTGCTGCCGCTGGTGTCGGCCGAGCTGGAGCGGGTCGGCGCCGAGGGCGTCACCGACCCGCACCGGCTGGCCCAGGCCGTGCGCCGGGTCGTCGGCCGCTGGGTCTCCGACCGCTACCGCCGCCGGCCCATGATCATCCCCACCGTCATCGAGGTCTGACCCGGCTCAGGTCAGCTTGCGCAGCTGTGGCTCGACGTCGACCAGGTCGGCGCCGGCGGACTCGCGCAGGCCGTGCACCTGCTCGTCGTAGACCAGGACCGTCATCACCACGCGCGGGTCGCCGCCGACGGACGTGTCGCCGACGCTGAGCAGCCCGTAGCGCACCTGCCGGGCGCGGTCGGTCAAGGCCGGGTCCAGCACGGCCCGGGCGGCCAGCAGCTGTGCGCGGCTGTGCGGGACCGACCGCACGCAGAGGGAGCCCGCGTACCACCGGCGGATCTGGCGGGTCGCCTCGGCGACGTCGCCGGTCGTGCCGACGAGCAGGACCTGGGTCCCGATCGCGCCGGACCGGGTGGGCTCCGGATAGCCGATCGACATGCTGCCGAGCACCTCCGGATGCGCCGCGACGTACCGGTTGACCTGGTCGATCCCGGGCATCGCCTGCACCTCGCGGCGCGGCCAGCCGCCGGCCGGCGGGCGGCAGTCGGCGGGGAGGTCGAGCGCGAGGGGCTTCTCCCGCTCGACGTCCGTGACCGTCCGGACCCGCTGCCCGGTGACCGTCACGGTCCGGTCCCGGTAGACGCCGGTCACCTCGGCGCGGCCCCAGACGGCGCCGCCGCGCTCCTCCCGGCCGGCGAGCCGGTCGAGGTCGGCGCCGACCAGTGTGATCCCGAGCGGGCAGTATGGCGGGACCTGCGCGGGTCCGTCGACGCCGACCTGCGGGACGAGGCCCGTGCAGAGCCGGACCGGCCGCCCCGGCAAGGCCACCACCTGGCCCTCGCCGCGGACCCGGTCGCCGTCGTGGACGACCGCGTCGGGCGGCGCGACGGCGCCGGACGCGGCCGGTGGTGGAGCGGGCGCGGCGCTGCCGGCTGCGCCGGATGCGCCCGGGGCGGCCGCGGGCGCGCCGGCCGCGGGCGCGCCGGCCGCGCCGCGGACGGCCACGGCCGCGACACCGGCGACGACGGCCAGCGCGGCGGCGCCGGCCACCGCAGGCAGGACCCACCGGGTTCGCTCCGCCATCGTCCACCTCCGTTGCCGTGGTGCGGGTCTTGTCGCACGGACGCAGCCGCGAAGGCTTCGGTTCCGGACTGCGCGTCTCAACCCGCTCGGACCGGGTGTCGTCTGTAGGGACGACAGGAGGGAGGCGCGGGTGGACGACAGCAGCGAGCGGGCGTTCGAGCGGTTCGTCGCCGCCGAGGGCACCTCCTTGCTCCGGTTCGCCTACCTGCTGACCGGCGGCCGGGAGGCGGCCGAGGACCTGCTGCAGTCGGCGCTGGAGCGGTGCTACCGGCACTGGCGGCGGGTGGAGCGGACCGACCGGCCGGAGCGGTACGTCCGGCGGGTGCTCGTCAACGCGGCCACCGACCGGTGGCGGGGACACCGCCGGCGCCCGGAGCTGCCGCTCGCGGCGGCGGCCGAGCCCGTTGCGGCGGACGCGACCGAGGCCCTGCTGACCCGCGACGAGCTGTTCCGAGCACTGCGCGCCCTGTCCGCTCGCCAGCGGGTCGTCGTCGTGCTCCGGTACGTCGAGGACCTGTCCGAGCGGGACACCGCCGCGCTGCTGGACTGCTCGGTCGGGTCGGTCAAGGCGCACGCCAGCCGCGGGCTGGCCCGCCTGCGCGCCGAGCTGGCCGAGCCGGTCGCCGGCCTGCACCCCGCGGGAGGACGCGATGAGCACTGACCTCGAGGCCAGGCTGCGGCAGCTGCCCGAGCGGCTCGGCGGCCTGCACGCCGACCGCGGCCTCGCCGCCGCGGTGCGTGCCCGCCACCGGCAGCACCGCCGGCTGCGGGTGACGACGGCGGCGGTCGCCATCGCCGCCCTGCTCGTCGGCACCACCGTCGCGGTCGGCAGCCAGCGGCGCCAGGCACTGCCGCCAGCAGCTCCGACGCCGTCCGCGACCGTGACGCCGCCGCGCGGCCCGGCGCCGACCGACCCGCGCCTGCTGCACTGGCCCACCCGCGGGCCGCTGGCCGGCGACGCCGGCGAGCGCGCGGCCGTGCTGCGCGACCTCGGCACGTTCGCCCGGGGCGACCTGTCGACGTACTTGAACTTGCGGCTGCGGCCGCCGAGCGACGCGCCCACCCACGTCCTCTGGCTGGGGCCGGCGTACCCGGAGCCGGTGCCGGTGCGGCTCGGGCCGGTGGCCGTCGTGCAGCAGTGGAACGGCGAGCCGGTGGTGCTGGTGTTCGAGAAGCGGGACGGGCATTACCGACTGCTCGGCGAGGGAACCGATCGCTACCGCCAGCTCCCAGGGCAGCCGCAGTCCGTCAGCGTGCTCTGGATGCCATGGGAGTGCACCTGGCTCACCGTCTCCTGCCCGCGCCGGTCGGCGGCCCTCCTGCTGGCGGCTCCGGGGACCGAGCAGATCGAGCTGGCCAGCGTGCCGTACGGGTCCCCGTGGGACCTCGACAAGCTCCAGTGGCGAGAAGTCCCCACGGTCGACGGGTACGCGGTCCTCGGCGTCCCGTCCGTGAGCGCCGACCAGAGGGAGCTCGCCCGGATCGACGGCGTGCCCGCGCGGCTCCCGGTCTGGTAGCTCAACGGTCCGATGCCGCCGTCCTGACGATCGGCGGACGCCCCGGCGGCGCGTTGAAACTGCCGCGTTGGGGCCCGCGTCTAGGCTTTGCCGCGTGACTGCCCGGACCTCAGCGCGCGGAGGCGCGACCAGGGCGGCCTACCGGTCCGGCCGGTCGTCCCGACGCCGGCGCCGCACCGGCGGCCCGCTGGCGCCGCTCGGCCGGGCGCTGTCCGGCGGCTGGCTGCTGCTCGCCCGCGGGGCCGGCGGCGCGGCCCGGGCGGTCGGCCGGCAGGCGGCGACCGCCCGGCTCGACCCGGCGCACCGCCGCGACGGCGTCGGCCTGGCCGTGCTCGCGGTCGCCGTGGTGACCGGCGTCGCGCTCTGGTCGTCCGGCGGCGGTCCGGTCGGCCGGGTCGTGCACGACCTGCTGCGCGGCGCGTTCGGCACGCTCGCCGTCGTGCTGCCGGTGCTGTTCCTCGCCGCCGGGGTGCACCTGCTGCGCCAGCTGCCCAAGCCGGAGGAGCGTGGCCGGGTCGGCATCGGCTGGACCGCGCTCGCGCTCGCCGGCACCGGCCTGGTCCACCTCGGCAACGGCCGGCCGGCCGACCGGGCCGGCCGCGACGGCGCCGGCGGGCTGCTCGGGGCCTGGGTCGCCGGTCCGCTGCAGCGCGGGGTCGGCACCGCGCTGGCCGTGCTGCTGCTGGTGCTGGTGCTGTTCTTCGGCCTGCTGGTGGTCACGAAGACCCCGGTGAACCGGATCCCGCACCGGATCCGGGAGGTGCGCGACCGGCTGCTGCGCCGCGGGCCGGTCGAGGAGCCGCTGGCCGAGGAGGCCGACGAGGCGCCGACCGAGGACCTGACCGCGCCACCGGTCCGGCTGCGCCGCCCGTCCCGCCGCCGGCAGGGCTCCCTGCCCGACCCCGACCTGTACGACGTGGAGGCGGCCGAGGGCGAGGCACCCGCGGACGAGCAGCCGGTCCCGCCGCCGTCGCGGACCCGCCGCAAGCCGCCGCCGTCCGAGCCGGCGCCCGAGCCGCCGGTCACCCGGCCGGTGCAGCTGAGCCTGGCCGGCGAGACCGACTACACGCTGCCGTCGTCCGCCCTGCTCACCGGCGGCACCCCGCCGAAGGCCAAGACCAAGGCGAACGACCAGGTCATCGCCGCGCTGCAGCAGGTCTTCCTGGAGTTCGGGGTGGACGCCGCGGTCACCGGCTTCAGCCGCGGCCCGACCGTCACCCGCTACGAGGTCGAGCTCGGACCCGCGGTCAAGGTCGAGCGGATCACCCAGCTGTCCCGCAACATCGCGTACGCGGTGAAGTCGGCCGACGTGCGGATCCTGTCCCCGATCCCGGGCAAGTCCGCGGTCGGCGTCGAGATCCCCAACACCGACCGCGAGCTGGTCAGCCTCGGCGACGTGCTGCGCAGCGGCACCGCGACCCGCGACCACCACCCGATGATCGTCGGCCTCGGCAAGGACATCGAGGGCGGCTACGTGGTGGCCAACCTGGCCAAGATGCCGCACATCCTCATCGCCGGCGCGACCGGTGCGGGCAAGTCGTCCTGCATCAACACGCTGATCGTGTCGATCCTGGTCCGGTCCACCCCGGACGAGGTCAGGATGATCCTCATCGATCCGAAGCGGGTCGAGCTGACCGGCTACGAGGGCGTGCCGCACCTGGTCACCCCGATCATCACCAGCCCGAAGCGGGCCGCCGACGCGCTGCAGTGGGTCGTGCGCGAGATGGACCTGCGATACGAGGACCTGGCCGCCTCCGGGGTGCGGCACGTCGACGACTTCAACCGCAAGGTCCGCACCGGCGAGATCACCGCGCCGCCGGGCAGCGAGCGCGAGTACAAGCCGTACCCGTACCTGCTGGTGATCGTCGACGAGCTGGCCGACCTGATGATGGTCGCGCCGCGGGACGTGGAGGACTCGGTCGTCCGGATCACCCAGCTGGCCCGGGCCGCCGGCATCCACCTCGTGCTGGCCACCCAGCGGCCGTCGGTCGACGTGGTCACCGGCCTGATCAAGGCCAACGTGCCGTCCCGGCTGGCGTTCTCCACGTCCAGCCTGGCCGACTCGCGGGTCATCCTCGACCAGCCCGGCGCGGAGAAGCTCATCGGCCAGGGCGACGGGCTGTTCCTGCCGATGGGCGCGAGCAAGCCGCAGCGGATCCAGGGCGCGTACGTCCCGGAGAAGGAGGTGCACGCGGTCGTCGCGCACTGCAAGGAGCAGCTGCAGCCGGTCTACCGCGACGACGTCGCCGTGCCGCAGGCCAGCGAGAAGAAGATCGACGAGGACATCGGCGACGACCTCGACCTGCTGCTGCAGGCGGCCGAGCTGGTGGTGTCCACCCAGTTCGGGTCGACCTCGATGCTGCAGCGCAAGCTGCGGGTCGGCTTCGCCAAGGCCGGCCGGCTGATGGACCTGATGGAGAGCCGCGGCGTGGTCGGCCCGTCCGAGGGGTCGAAGGCCAGGGACGTGCTGGTCAAGCCGGACGAGCTGGAGGGCCTGCTGGTCACGCTGCGCGGTGAGTGAGCTGACCTGGCTCGGGGCTGCCCCGGGGCCGGCCGACCACGAGGCCGTGCACCGCGTGGTCGAGGCGGTCATGCGCCAGGACGGCGCGGTCGGCTGGGTCGGCGTCCCGGACCGGACGGAGACCGCTGGCTGGCTGGCTGCGATCGCGAGCGAGGTCGCCGCCGGCCGGACCCGGATGGCGCTGCTCGGCCCCGGCGGCCGGGTGCAGGCGCTGGGTCGGTGGACCCGCTACGCGAAGGAGACCGTCGCGGTCAACGCCGAGGTGCTGCAGGTGATGGTGCACCCGGTCGCCCGCGGGCTTGGGCTGGCCCGGCGGCTGGTCGGCGCGTTGGTCGAGGACGCCCGGGCACACCGGGTCGAGACGGTCACGCTGGACGTGCGCGGCAACAACCACGCCGCGATGGCCCTGTACGAGTCGTTCGGCTTCCAGGTCTACGGCCGGCTGCCGGACTTCGTCGCGGTCGGCGACGAGCGCTGGGACCGGGTGCTCTACCGGCTAGACCTGCGTACGGCCGACTGGCCCGTACGGCGGCACGGCGCACGGCCGGTCGGCCCAGGCGCGTCTATCATAGGTTCACCGAAACGCCCCGCGGATCAATGGCCGGACCGGCGATCTCGCACCTAGACTGAGACAGGATCGCCCTGCTCGGTTCGTGCCGACCCTTTCCCGGGAGGTCCTACCCGTGGCCGACGACGTTCGCCAGCTCGGCGCCGCGCTCGCGGCTGCCCGGCGCGAGCGCGGCCTGTCCGTGGAGGACGTCTCCGCCGCCACCCGGATCCGCCCGGCGATCATCCGCGCGATCGAGGCGGACGAGTTCGACGCCTGCGGGGGAGCCGCCTACGCCCGCGGCCACCTGCGCTCGATCGCACAGGTCGTCGGCACCGACCCGCGGCCGCTGGTGGAGGAGTTCGACCGGCGGTTCCACCAGCCGGTGCCGGCGCTGCGCACCGCCCCGCTCGGCTCGTTCGAACCGCCCCGGGACGCCGGCCGGGCCGGCCGCCGGTCGCCGCCGTGGGCGTCGGTCGCCGCCGGCGTGCTGGCCGTCGTCGTGCTGTTCCTCGGGGCCAGCTGGCTCGTCGGCCGCGGCAACGACGACAACGGGTCCCGCCCGCCGCTCGCGGCCGCGACCACGCCGGCCGCGACGACCTCGCCGGCTCCGCGGCCGAGCCCGACCACGCCGCGGCCCCCGGCGTACCGGGGCGTGGTGCTGCGGCTGCAGGCCAGCGGCGGGGAGAGCTGGGTGTCGGTGCGGTCCAGCGCCGGCACGGAGATCTACCAGGGCGTGATCACCGACGGCGCGGCCAGGGAGTTCCGCGACGACACCAAGCTGTCGGTGCGGTTCGGCAACTCGGCCGTGGTCCGCGTCATCCAGAACGGCCGGGACATCGGATCGCCGCAGTGCGGCCGGCATGTCTGCACGGTCGCGTTCGGCCTCCCCAGCGCCAGCTGACCGCCGGCATGACCGCCGATCCGGTCCGGCCGGCGCTAGTAGGCTCGTCGGCGTGTCCCGTTCCCGTCGTGCCGCGCTGGTGACCCTCGGCTGTGCCCGCAACGAGGTCGACTCGGAGGAGCTGGCCGGCCGGCTGACCGCGGACGGCTGGGAGCTCACCGGGGACGACGAGGCCGACGTCGTGCTGGTCAACACCTGCGCGTTCGTGGCCGACGCGAAGAAGGACTCGATCGACACGCTGCTGGCCGCGGCCGACGGGGACCGGAAGGTCGTCGCCGTCGGCTGCCTGGCCGAGCGGTACGGGGCGGAGCTGGCCGACAGCATGCCCGAGGCCGCCGCCGTGCTCGGCTTCGACGCGTACGGGGAGATCGGAGCGCGGCTCGACGACGTGCTGGCCGGCCGGCCGCTGGTGCCGCACACCCCGCGGGACCGGCGCACCCTGCTGCCGATCACGCCGGTGGAGCGGCAGGGGCACGCGGTGTCGGTGCCGGGGCACGCCTCCGCGGCCGAGGTCCCGGGCTGGACCCCGCCGGTGCTGCGCCGCCGGCTGGGCGACTCGCCGGTCGCCCCGCTCAAGCTCGCCTCCGGCTGCGACCGGCGGTGCGCGTTCTGCGCGATCCCGTCGTTCCGCGGCGCGTTCGTGTCCCGGCCGGCCGGGGAGCTGCTGGCCGAGGCGGCCTGGCTGGCCGAGCAGGGCGTGCGCGAGCTGGTCCTGGTCAGCGAGAACTCCACCTCGTACGGGAAGGACCTCGGCGACCTGCGGCTGCTCGAGCGGCTGCTGCCGGAGCTGGCCGCCGTGCCGGGGATCGTCCGGGTCCGGCTGTCCTACCTGCAGCCGGCCGAGACCCGGCCGTCGCTGGTCGAGGCGCTGGCCGGCACGCCGGGCGTCGCGCCCTACTTCGACCTGTCCTTCCAGCACTCCAGCGAGGCCGTGCTGCGACGGATGCGGCGCTTCGGCGACACCGACCGGTTCCTCGCGCTGCTCGACCAGGTCCGGGCGCTGGCCCCGGCGGCCGGGGTGCGGTCGAACGTGATCGTCGGCTTCCCCGGCGAGACGCGCGCCGACGTGGCCGAGCTGACCCGGTTCCTCACCGCGGCCCGGCTCGACGCGATCGGCGTGTTCGGCTATTCGGACGAGGACGGCACGGAGGCCGCCGGGTACGCCGGCAAGGTGCGCGCGGATGTCGTCGACCGGCGGGTGGCCCGGATGAGCGAGCTGGTCGACGAGCTGATGGCGCAGCGGGCCGAGGAGCGGCTGGGGGAGACCGTCGAGGTGCTGGTCGAGGCGGTGACCGGCGACGGGCTGGAGGGCCGCGCGGCCCACCAGGCGCCCGAGGTGGACGGGGCGACGCTGGTCACCGGCGCGCCGGTCGACGCGCAGGTCGGCGACCTGGTCCGGGCGACGGTCAGCGGCGCCGCCGGGGTCGACCTCACCGCCCGCTACGTGGAAACGGCCGACGCGGTCCGCCGCCCGGTGATGGCGGCAGGGCGGTGAGTGTCGTGGTGCCGGATCCGGTCCCGGAGCGTTCCGTCCCGGAGCGCCCGGTGCCGGATCCGGTTGCCACGCCGGCTCAGACCGTACGGGTCGTCAACGTCGCAAACGGGCTGACCCTGCTGCGGCTGCTGCTCGTCCCGGTCTTCGCCTGGGCTCTGCTGCATGACCACGGCACCGACACGACCTGGCGGGTGATCGCGTTCGTGGTGTTCGCGGTCGCCTCGGCCACCGACCGGCTGGACGGTGACCTGGCCCGGCGCCGCGGCCTGGTCACCGACGTCGGCAAGATGGCCGACCCGATCGTCGACAAGGCGCTGACCGGTACGGCGCTGGTCGGGCTCTCCGCGCTCGACCTGCTGCCGTGGTGGGTCACCGTGGTCATCCTGGCCCGGGAGCTCGGCATCACGCTGCTGCGGTTCTGGGTGATCCGGCACGGGGTGATCCCGGCCAGCCGGGGCGGCAAGTACAAGACGTTCCTGCAGACGGTCGCGATCGGGCTCTACCTGCTGCCGCTGCAGGACTGGCTGGCCACCGCGGCGAGCTGGGTGATGGGCGCGGCGCTGGTGCTCACCGTGGTCACCGGCGCCGACTACGTCATGCGGGCGCTGGCGCTGCGCCGGGCCGGGAGGCCGCCGTCGTGATCGGCACCCCGGTCGCCGACAGCACCGGCCCACCCCCGGCGACGCCCGAGCAGGTGCTCGACGCGCTGGTCGCGGCCGGGGCGACGGTGGCGGTGGCCGAGTCGCTCACCGGCGGGCTGCTCACCGCCGCGCTGACCGAGCCGGCCGGGGCGAGCAGCGCGGTCCGCGGCGGCATCGTCGTCTACGCGACCGACCTCAAGTCCACGCTGGCCGGCGTGCCGGTGCCGCTGCTGCACGCGGAGGGCCCGGTCAGCCCCGACGTCGCCGGCGCGCTGGCGGCCGGCGCCCGCGACCGGCTCGGCGCCACGTACGGGCTGGGCGTCACCGGCGTGGCCGGCCCTGACCCGCAGGGCGGCCGCCCGGTCGGCACGGTGTTCGTCGGGCTGGCCGGACCCGGGGGCGGCCGGGTGCGCCAGCTCACCCTGTCGGGGGACCGGGCCGCGATCCGGGCCGCGACCGTGGCCGCCGCGCTGGCCGAGTTGCTGGCCGCGTTACGGGCGCGGTCCGCGGAATTGCCGGCCTGATTACAGCGTTTCGCTTTAGGCGTACAGGGAGGCGCGGCCCGGCCGCGCTTCGTTCAGAGAGGTACGGTGACGAGACGTACGACGACGACGGGAGGGGCGCGCCGATGACTCTGCTCCGCCGTGTGCTCGGTGACACGCTGCGCGGCCGTCGGCTGCGCCAGCGACGGACCCTCCGCGAGGTGTCGGGAGCGGCCCGGGTCAGCCTGGGGTACCTGTCCGAGGTCGAGCGCGGACAGAAGGAAGCCTCGTCCGAGCTGCTGGCCTCGATCTGCGAGGCGCTCGACGTGAAGATGTCCGATGTCCTGTCCGAGGTCTCCGAGTCCATGCGCCGCTCCGAGCGGGCGGCGGAGGTCACGCGGATGCCGGGACGGGTCATGATCCCGGCCCCCATGCGGCGGCCGGTGCCCGCGGGCGTGGGCGGGCGGCCGTTCGAGGGCCTGCCCGAGTTCGACCCGGCGGCGTTCGAGGAGCTCGAGGACGGTCTGGACGGCGCTCTCGATGGCGGTCTGGACGGCGGCCTCGATGGCGGTCTCGATGGCGGTCTCGATGGCGGGGAGGCGCCGGTCGAGACGGCCGGCGAGGACGGCCGCGGGTTTCCCGAGCCGGACGGCGGATCCTCGGCCGACCGGACCGGGTTGACCGACAGCCTCGACGGCCAGCCGGCAGGCGGCCGGGCCGGCCGGCCGGCGGGCGAGCCGGGCGCGCTGCCCGAGCCCGGGCGCGAGATCGAGCTCGACGACGTGGACCTGGCCGAGCTGGAGACCGGGGACGGTCTCGGCGAGCTCGAGGTGCTGGTCGGGCTGACCGACCTGTCCGGCGGGGCGCGCTGCCTCGTCGCGGCATAACCGACAATCCGACGACTTCTCCGGAGCCCGCCGGCGGACACGCTGGCGGGCTCCTTGCCTTCCCGGGCGCCAGGTGGCATCAAGTGGGAGTGCCGGACCGCTTGCGCGACCCGCTGGACCATCTGATCCGCTCCACCGTGCCCACCGCGGTGGCCTCCGCCGCGCCGCGCCGAACCAGCGGTACCCGCTCCCGGGCGGGTAACGCGATGGCGCGCACGCGGGCCGGGCTGCTCGACGGCGCCCGGCGGGCGGTCGCCGCCCGGGGCACCCGGCGTACGACGATGAACGACATCGCGGCCCAGGCCGGGGTGGCCAAGGCAACCCTCTACAACCACTTCCGGACCAAGGACGACGTGTGGTCGGCGCTGGTCGAGGCGGAGGTGCGGGCGTTGGCCGGGGAGTGCGCGGAGCTCGAGCTGGCCGAGGCGCTGGCGCATGCGGCCCGGCGGCTGTCCGAGCACCCGGCGCTGCGCCGGGTGGCCGAGGCCGAACCGGTCGCGCTGGCCGGCCTGCTGACCCGGCGGCCGGCCGCGGCCGGCTGGCGGGCGGCGGAGGAGGCGGTCCGGGCCCGGCTGGCCGCCGACGGGCTGGCCGGCGACGACCTGGTGCTGCGCTGGCTGGCCTCCCACCTGGCCACGCCGGCGAGCGCCCCGGCGATCCGGGCCGCCGCCGAGACCCTGGCCCGCGGCCTGCCCGGCGACCCCACCAGCACCGAACGCGCCGGCTGATCACACCAGCCGCCGGACCCGACCGGCCATCGGCGCTGCCGGCCCGTCCGATCCGCGCCACTCCGGCCCGGCCGGGTCCGGCGATCGCGGCCGTCGACTCGACCTGGCCGGGTAGCGCGGCCCCGGACTGCCCGATAGGGCAGATCCCGGGACACCGGGCCCGACTGCGACACTTCCCGGAACCGCCTGGCCTGGACGGCCGTTGGCCGGTCACAGGAGGAGGACGCACGTGACGTACGGGGAGCAGACCGGCAGGTCGCGCGGCCGCCGGGCCGTCCCGCTGATCCTCGCGATCGCGGTCGGCCTGGTGCTGGTCCTCGTCGTCCGCGCCCTGGTCACCCGCGGCGACGAGGGCGGGACGCAGCCGCGGGCCGACGGCTCCGGCCAGCGCACCGGCTGCACGGTGCTGCACGTGACCGCCTCGTCGGAGAAGGCCGCGCTGCTGTCGCGCATCGCCGCCGACTACAACCGTTCCGGCCGCACCGTCGACGGCCGGTGCGTGGACGTCCGGGTGACCTCCAAGGCCTCCGGCGGCGCGGCCGACGCGCTCGCCCGCGGCTGGACCGAGCAGGCCGACGGCCCGCGCCCGGACGTGTGGACGCCGGCCTCGCGGTCCTGGTCGGTGCTGCTGCAGCAGCGGACCGCGGCCCAGGACAAGGGCGACCTCGTCCCGGCCGACACCCCGTCGATCGCCCAGACGCCGCTGGTGATCGCGATGCCCAAGCCCATGGCCGAGGCGCTCGGCTGGCCGGACAAGCCGCTGGGCTGGGCCGACGTACTCTCCCTGGCCCGTGACCCGAAGGGCTGGGGTGGCAAGGGGCACGCCGAGTGGGGCGCGTTCAAGCTCGGCAAGACCAACCCGCAGTTCTCCACGTCCGGCCTCAACGCGACGATCGGGACCTACTTCGCGGCGACCGGCCGGTCCTCCGACCTCACCGCCAAGGACGTCACCGACCCGAAGGTCGTCGCGTACGTCAAGGCGATCGAGGGCTCGGTCGTGCACTACGGCGACACCACGCTGACGTTCCTGGAGAACCTCTACCAGGCCGCGGCCGCCGGCCGCGGGCTGACGTACATCAGCGCGGTGACGGTGGAGGAGAAGTCGGTCTGGGACTACAACCAGGGCAACCCCTCGGGCGACCCGGCGACGCTCGGCCAGCGGGGCAAGCCGCGGGTGCCGCTGGTCGCGGTCTACCCGAAGGAGGGCACGCTCGTCTCCGACAACCCGTACGTGGTGCTGACGGCCGAGTGGGTGGACGACGCGAAGAAGCGCGGGGCGGCCGACTTCCTCGCGTTCGTCAAGGAGCCGGCGCAGCAGAAGCGGTTCACCGACGCCGCGTTCCGGGACGCGAGCGGCAAGCCCGGCGCGGCGCTGACCCGGGCCAACGGCGCGCTGCCCGACCGGCAGCTGTCGGTCATCGACCCGCCGGCGCCGGCGGTGCTCGACCAGGTCGCGAGGTCCTGGGAGTCGCTGCGCAAGCGGGCCAGGGTGCTGCTGGTGCTGGACACGTCCGGGTCGATGGGCAGCGCGGTTCCCAGCGGCGGCGGCTCCAAGCTCGACCTGGCCAAGCGGGCGGCGCTGCAGGCCACCGCGCAGCTGGCGCCGGACGACGAGCTCGGGCTGTGGACCTTCTCCACCCCGGCCGCGGGCGAGAGCGAGCCCTACCGGGAGCTGGTGCCGACCGGTCGGGTCAGCACGGTGCTCCCGACCTACCGGCAGAAGATCGGGGCGCTCGAGCCGGACGGCGGGACCGCGCTCTACACGACGACGCGGGACGCGGTGCGGCAGGTGCAGGGCTCCTACGACCGCAGCCGGATCAACGCGGTGGTGCTGCTCACCGACGGCAAGAACGAATACCCGCCGGACAACAACCTGGACCGGCTGCTGGCCGACGTCGGCGCCGAGGACACCGAGACCTCGGTGCGGGTCTTCCCGATCGCCTACGGGACCGCGGCCGACCTGGACATCCTCAAGCGCATCGCGTCGGCGTCGCGGGCCGCCGCGTACGACGCGAGCGACCCGGCCAGCATCGCCAACGTGCTCACCGCCGTGCTCTCGAACTTCTGACGCGGGAAGATCGGGACATGGCCAGTCGGCTGCGGCAGGAGCTGCTCGACCCGTGGGGCGGCGTGATCGCCGGCGTCGCGGGCGGGCTGGCCTGGGCCGTGATCCCGCTCGGCGCGGCCGCCCTGCCCGTCGGCCTCGGCGTCGCCGCGGTCGTGTACGGGGTGAAGGTCGGCGCCGGGCTGCTGACCCGGGAGCGGGACCGGCCGGCGGCGGAGCCGCCGCTGCGGGCGCCGCGCCGCGGCTCGGTCGCCGAGCAGTGGCTGACCCGGGCCCAGCAGGCCGACCGGTCGCTGGCCGAGCTGGCCGGCTCGCCGGGCTCGGCGGCGGCGACGCAGCAGCTGGTGTCGGTCCGCTCGGGTGCGGCCGAGGCGCTGACGACCCTGCGTCGGCTGGCCGGTCAGGTCACCGCGGTCGAGGACGCCACCGACCGGATCCAGCCGGCCCGGCTGGCCGCCGAGCGGGACCGGCTGACCGCGGCGGTCGCGGCCGCCTCGTCCGACCGGGTCCGGGCCGAGCGGCAGCGCTCCCTGGACAGCGTGAGCGAGCAGCTGGAGGTCGTGCGGCGACTGGCCGGGGCCCGGGACGAGCTGCTGGCCCGGATGCAGGCGACCGCGCTGACCCTGGACGGGCTGGTGGCCCGGACCGCGGAGGTGCTGGCGATGTCGGTGTCCGGTGGCGTGGACGCCTCCGAGGCCCGGCTCGCGGACCTCGCCGCCGACCTCGACGGGCTGCGCAGCGGGCTGGCCGAGGCGGAGGCGGTTTCCCGGCGGGTGCTCGACGGCTGAGGTGACCTGACACGATGGACGCAAGCGCCGCGTACCGTAGGGGTGCGCGAAGGACGGAGGATCCCGGACCATGGCCAACCCGTTCGTGAAGGCATGGAAATACTTCATGTCCTGGTTCGGTGCGCAGGTGGACGAGCGGGCCGACCCGAAGATCCAGATCCAGCAGGCGATCGAGGAGGCCCAGCGCCAGCACGAGGGGCTGTCCCGGCAGGCCGCCGCGGTGATCGGCAACCAGCGCCAGCTGGAGATGAAGCTGTCCCGGCAGATGTCCGACGTGGAGCGGCTGCAGGCCTCGGCCCGGCAGGCGCTGACCCTGGCCGACCAGTCCCGGGCCAAGGGTGACGAGGCCAAGGCGGTCGAGTACGAGCAGACCGCGCAGGTCTTCGCCACCCAGCTGGTCTCCGCCGAGAACTCGATGGAGGACCTGAAGGGGCTGCACGACCAGGCCCTGCAGGCCGCCGAGCAGGCCAAGAAGGCCGTCGAGCAGAACGCGATGCTGCTGCAGCAGAAGCTGGCCGAGCGGACCCAGCTGCTCTCCCAGCTGGAGCAGGCCAAGATGCAGGAGACCGTGTCGGCCTCGCTGCGGCAGATGTCGGAGCTGTCGGCACCCGGCACCACGCCCTCGCTGGGCGAGGTCCGGGAGAAGATCGAGCGGCGGTACGCGAACGCGCTCGGCCAGGCCGAGCTCGCGCAGAACTCGGTCGAGGGCCGGATGCTCGAGGTGCAGAAGTCGACCCTGGACATGGCCGGCAACGCGCGGCTGGAGCAGATCCGGGCCAGCATGCAGGGCGGCCAGCTCGCGTCCGCGCCGCCGACCCCGGCCGTGGAGGCCGGTCCGCAGGGGCAGTCCGAGCCGGTGGCCGACCCGGCCGCGCAGGCCCGCCTCGACCAGCTGCGCGCCGACCAGGGCTGAGTTCCCGTGTCCGCGGACCGTTCCCGTCGTCTGGAGGCGTGGGCGGCCGCGGTTGCCCGCGGCCCGGACGCCCGGTCGGCCGGGCCGGGGCTCGCCGAGGTGGCCAAGCGGGAGCTGACCGAGCTGGTCGCGGCCGGTCGGGAGGCGGTCGCCGAGCGGCTGGCCGAGTTCGGCCGCGCCGACCCGGCCCGCGCCCACGCCAAGCGGCTGCGGCGGGCGCGCCGGCGACTGCACGCCCGGGCCACGGTCGCCGTCGGCTTCGCCGGGCTCGCCGGAGTCGCCGTCGCGGCCAGCGCGCCCGAGGTGGCGGAGGTCGGGCTCGGCGCGGGCGCGGTGCTGGTCGGCGCGGCCGCGGTGGGCGCCGGGCGCCGGCTGGGGAGGCTGCGCCGGCAGCCGCTGCCACCGCCGCGACCGGCCCGGCCGCCGAAGGACTCGCCGGCCCGGCCGGCGCTGGACCGGCTCGCCACGCAGGAGCAGACCCTGCACGCGTTGCTCGCCCACCTCGGCGAGGCCGCCGCGGAGCCGCGCCGGGTGGCCGCGGCCGCGGCCTCGGGTCTGCGTGATCTCGGCGCTCGGCTGACCGCCGTGGACCGGGCGCACCGGGTCTCCGGCGGGCTGCACGACGCGGTGGCGGCGCTGCGGCGGCAGCTGGAGGCCGGGATCGCCGCGTACGACGCGCTCGTCGTGGCCGCGGCCGACGCGGTCACGGCCGATGCGGGCCTGCGCCCGCCGGCGCCGTCGCTGCAGGAGGCGACCGACACCCTCGCCGGCCTGGCCGCCGGTCTGCGCGCCGTCGCCTGAGCCGGACGGGCGGGACAGTGCCTGGATCGGCCAACTAGTCCGGTGCGGAGGGTGTCCCGGGCGGGTCCGGTGCGCCATACTGCCCCAGCCCGTACAGCGGGCGGCTCTCGGCCGGTGCAGCCGGGCCCGACCCCCGGCGCCCGACCCGAGCGGCTCTCCCGCGGGGAGGCAGCATGACCGGGGAACGTGCCCAGAGCGCCGAGGCCGCCGCACCTGCGCGGGCCGATCAGCCGACCTGGAGAAGGCTGACCCGGCGGCTGCTGCCGCCGCTGTTCTCGGCCGCCATCGTCGTGGCCGTGTTCTGGTACTTCCTGCCCCAGTTCACCAGCATCTCCGCGGTCTGGGACTCGATCCGGTCGATGACCTGGCTCCAGGTGCTCACGCTCGTGCTGCTGGCCCTCTGGAACCTGACCACCTACTTCATCGTGAACGTCACCACCATGCCCGGCCTCACGTACCCGCAGGCTGCCGTGGCGACGGAGTCCAGCACCGCCGTGTCCAACACGGTGCCCGGCGGTGGCGCGCTCGGCATCGCCATGAACTATGCGATGTACTCGTCGTGGGGCTTCTCGGCGTCACGCACCACCGTGTCGCTGCTGGTGTCCGGGGTGTGGAACAACTTCGCCAAGCTGGCGCTGCCGGTGTTCGCCCTCGCACTGCTGGCCCTGCAGGGCAGCCCCAGTGGCGGCCGGCTCGCGGCCGGCCTGTTCGGCCTGGTGGCGCTGGCCGCGGCGATCGTCGTCTTCGCGATGCTGCTGTCCAGCCAGGAGACCGCCGCCCGGCTGGGTCGGGCGGCCGGGCGGGTGGCCAGCGGGCTGGTACGGATCTTCCGCCGGCCGCCCGTCCAGGGTTGGGACCGGGCGACGGTGAAGTTCCGCTATCGGATGGTCACCCTGCTCCGGGCCCGCTGGCTGTCGATCACGCTGGCCACGCTGGTCAGCCATGTCTCCCTCTACGTGGTGCTGCTGGTCGCGCTCCGGTTCGTCGGCGTAACCAACGAGCAGGTGAGCTGGGTGGAGGTGCTGGCCGCGTTCTCCTTCGCCCGGCTGCTCACCGCGATCCCGTTCACGCCCGGCGGTCTCGGCGTGGTCGAGCTCGCGCTCATCACCAGCATGGCCGCGGCGGGCGGGCCCCGGGCCGACGTGGCGGCCGGGGTGCTGGTCTTCCGCGCGCTCACCTACGTCCTGCCGATCCCGCTCGGCGCGATCACGTACGTGTTCTGGCGCCGGAACCGGTCCTGGCGCCGGCCGCCCGGTGGAGCGCCGCGCACCGACCTGGTCGCGGAGTGGGTGGAGCCGGACGCGATCCCGGCCGGAGGCTGACGTGCCGGCCGCCGGCGCACCCGGGCCCGGCCGGCGCGCGGTCCGTCCCTTGTGGGCGGTGTGGACGGCGGCGGCCGGAATGCTGCTGGTGGTCGCCTGCAGCCTGGTCGCCCGCGCCGGCGTCCCGGGCTGGGAGCGGCAGGTGTTCCGGGCGGTGAACGGCCTGCCGGACTGGCTGGAGCGGCCCCTGTGGCTGGTCCAGCTCCTCGGCGTGCTCGGCACCCCGGTCGTCCTGGCGGTCGCCGCCCTGCTGTGGCGCAAGTGGCGGTTGGCGCTGGCCCTGCTCCTGGTCGTGCCGCTGAAGATCGTCGTGGAGGTGCGGGTGATCAAGGCACTGGTCGAGCGCAACCGGCCGGGCCAGACCGAGCCCGGGGCGGTGCTGCGCGACGTCCCGCCCGCCGGCCTGTCGTTCCCCTCCGGTCACGCGATAGTGGTCTCCGCCATCGCCGTCCTGCTCCTGCCGTACCTGCGGGGCTGGTGGCGCGCGGTCCCGGTCGGGCTGGCCGTGCTCGCCTGCGTGGCCCGGGTGTACCTGGGCGCGCACAACCCGCTCGACGTGGTCGCCGGTGCCGGCGCGGGGCTGGTGCTCGGGGCGTTGCTCACGCTGCTCGTCGGCGTGCCCGCCGGCCGGTCGACCGGACCCGCCCCGGGCTCACCCGCCCGGGCAGGCGACCCCGGCGCCGCAGAGAGCTAGCCCGGTCTCGGCCCGGACGTACGCGGCGACCTCCTCCCGCGGCACGAAGGTGAGCGTGGCGCCGGCGAGGGACAGCACACGCCGGTCACCCGCCGCGTACCCGGAGTACTCGTAGGTCGCGCAGCCGCCGGCGAAGCGGTAGAGGCGACGGAATTTCTGGCCCGGCTGGCGGGCGTCGTCGAACCGCTGCATCGCGGGCTCGTCGCTGGTCACCGACCGGGCCGCGCCGGGGTCGCAGGTCTCGGTCAGCGTCACCGTCACGACCGGTTTCGCCGGCGTGCCGGCGCTCAGCGAGAACCGCGCCGCGCCGTTGCGGACGGTCCCGCCCTCGGAGCTCCACCCGGACGGCAGGCCGAGCACGCAGGGCAGCGACGTGGCCGCGGGGACGGCCTGGGCGACCAGCACCGTGGTCGACTCCGGGGTGCAGCCGGGCGGGTCGGGGACGTCGACGCCGCGGAACGGCGTCAGCAGACCGTAGGCGAACCCGGCCGCGAGCAGCAGCGTGGTCAGGGCGGCCAACGCCAGCGCGACCCGCCGCACGCTCCAGCGCTGGATGGCGATCGGACTCCGTTCCGGGGCCAGCCGCCGGAACTGGGCGAGCAGGTCACGGCCGTCCTTCTTCACCACCATCCGCACCTGGGTCGGACTCGCGACCCCCCTGGTCGCGGCGAACGCCTCGGCGATCTCGGCCGGGGCGAAGTAGCGCAGCGCACGCTGGTAGACCCGCTCGGCGTCGGAGCCGACGGCCAGGACGAGCATCATGTTGCCGAGGTCGACGGCCTGCCGCCACGGCGACGGACGCACCTGGACGAAGAACGCGTCGACCAGCAGCACCCGGCCGTCGCGGACCATGAGGTTGCCGGGCTTGATGTCCCGATGGGCGAGCCCCGCGTCCCACATCGTGCGGATCAGCTGCAGTCCCTCGTCGATGATCCCGTCGTCGATCTCCGCGTCGCTGATCTCGACCGCGCCGTCGAAGAACTCCATCACGATCAGGTACTCGCGCTCCGGGGTGATCTCCACGATCCCGTACGGCGCCGGGACCGGCAGCTGCACGTCCCGCATGAGGCGCAGGGTGTAGTCCTCGTACTGGACGAACCGGCGGACGGTGTGGAAGGACGTCTCGTCCTCCAGCGACCCGTAGAGGATCATCCGGCCGAGCTTGTACCAGCGGTCGGCGCGCACGTGGCTGTTCGCGTAGAGCTTCGCGAAGACGTAGCTGTCGGGCTCCCCGGCGACCCGCAGCCGCAGCGGGGTCGAGCCGCCGGACGCCGCCAGCCCGATGGGCTTGGTCTCCAGGACGGTGAGCCCGAGCTGCTCCCGGACCGCCTGCCGGATCGCCTCTCCTCTCGCCCCGGTCACGTCCAGGTGGGCTGTCTTGCCGCGCCGGTACGTCACCGGGAAGGCCTCGTTCGGCGTGAACCAGCGGAACGCGGCCAGCGGGACGGCCACGCCGAGCACGACCGCCCACACGACGTCGGACGGGTACTCCACAGCGAGGTACAGCCGGGCGAAGGCGACCGCGGCCAGCACGACCGCGACCGCCAGCTTCGCCCAGGCGCGGGGACGGCCCGGCACGACCAGCGAGTACGCGACTCCCATCAGGCACGCGGCGAGGATCGCCACCGGGAAGGACGGCAGCGAGAAGCCGATCCAGTCGCCGACGATGGTGACGCCGTACGGTCGCGGGCGCTTGGTGAGCAGGTAGACCCCGGTGCCGACCACCCCGAGCGCGGTCAGGTAGACCAGGAAGGTCGCCAGGTGCCGCCAGCGCTTGAGGACGATCAGGGCCACGGCCAGCCCGCCGCCGAGCACCGTGACCGACCAGGCTGTGCCGAGCGCGGCCACGTTGCGCAGGATCGACGTGAGCCAGTCGGCTCGCAGCGTGGCGAACGCCCGCAGGATCGCGGTCTCGGCGTGTATCACCGGCCGGGGTTGGCCTTCCGGCGCCAGCCAGAGCAACCCCACCCCGAGCAGCACGGCCAGCGCCAACCAGATCTTCCCGCTCCAGCCGAGCTTGCGCGGCAGCGGCGGTGGCGTGCCGGTGGGCCGGCGCCGCAGGCCGCCGATCCTGGCGGTGCCCGGCAGCACGTCGCCGGTCGGCAGGACACCGGGGGCGCTCACGAGAGCACTGGCCCCGTCAGCCGCCCGGTTCCCACCCGGACGGCACCAGCGCCGGGGCGCTCCCGTGTCACCTGGCAGCGAATCACGACGACTCCCCGCATCGCGCCGGTGCGTCCCTCGGGGCCGATCGACCGCCGGGCGGCAGCGATCGGCGGCGCCGTACCCCTGGGCCGACCCTGGTGGCGCAGCCGTACCCAAGACGGTGATGCCGGTCACGGCTCCTGTCAACGCCTCAGGGCAGGCCGGACCGGCCGCGTCCACGACAGCGCAGGCTCCCGGGGCCGCATCCGGACCCCCGCCCCGGCGGCCCGTCCGGACTCCCGCTTCCCGGGCACTCAGCCGAGCTGGCCGAGGACGCGCTCGCGGTCGGCCCGCCTGAGGCCGCCGACGGCCTGCTCCCAGGCGTGCCGGATCAGCTCGGCGACCTCGTCGTCCGGGACGGTGCCGTCGAGGACGACCGTGTTCCACAGCCGCTTGTTCGTGTGGTAGCCGGGCGTGACCGCCGCGTACTGGGCCCGCAGCTCGAGCGCGAGGCCGGGGTCGCACTTGAGGGTGACCCGCGCGGGCTCCGCCTCGGGATCCCAGATGGCGAACACCTTGCCGGCGATCTTGAACACCGGCAGGCCCGCCCGGAACGGCTCCTGCTCGGTCACCTCCGGCAGCCCGGTCGCCACCGCCCGCACGGATCTCATCCCGGAAGCATCGCCCGGCCGTCAACCGTCCGGGCGGTCAGGTCGATGCCGGGAGCTCGGCGAGGCGGCGGGCGAGGAAGTCGCGGTCGGCGGCGTTGCCCGCGCCGGCGATCGCCTGCTGGTACGCGGCGGCCGCCTCGGCGGTGCGGCCGAGCCGGCGCAGCAGGTCGGCCCGGGTCGCGGGCAGCAGGTGGAATCCGGCCAGCGGCTCGTCCAGGTCGGCGAGCAGGTCGAGGCCCGCGGCCGGACCGTCGACCTCGGCGACCGCGACGGCCCGGTTCAGCCGCACCACCGGCGAGCCGGTCAGGTCGTCCAGCGCCGCGTACAGGGCGGCGATCCGGTCCCAGGCGGTGTCCTCGGCCCGCCCGGCCCGGGCGTGCTCGGCCGCGATCGCCGCCTGCAGCAGGTACGGCCCGGCGGCCCCGCGCCGGGCGGCCGAGCGCAGCAGGGCCAGGCCCTCGGCGATCTGGTCGGCGTCCCACCGGCCGCGGTCCTGGTCCGGCAGCAGCACGAGCCGGCCGCCCGGGCCGGTACGCGCGTCCCGGCGGGCGTGCTGCAGGAGCAGCAGCGCCAGCAGCCCGGCCGCCTCCGGCTCGTCCGGCATCAGCGTGACGACCACCCGGGCCAGCCGGATCGCCTCGTCGCACAGCTCGCGGCGCACCGGCTCGTCGCCGGTGCTGGCCGAGTGGCCCTCGGTGAAGACGAGGTAGAGCACGGCCAGCACGCCGGCCAGCCGCTCGGGCAGCTCGGCGTCGGCCGGCACCCGGTAGGGGATGCCGGCGGCCGCGATCTTCTTCCTGGCCCGGGTGATCCGGGCCGCCATCGTCGGCTCGGCCACCAGGAAGGCCCTGGCGACCTCGGCCGTGGTCAGCCCGCCGAGCAGCCGCAGCGTGAGCGCGACCCTGGCCTCGGCCGGCAGCGCCGGGTGGCAGCAGGTGAACAGCAGCCGCAGCCGCTCGTCCGGGATGGTCGACATGTCGGTGACCACCTCCGGTCCTGAGTCCGTCCCGTCGAGCACGAGCAGGGGCAGCTTGCGGGCGAGCGTGGCCGCCCGGCGGAAGCGGTCGGTCGCCTTCCGCCGGGCGGCGGTGAGCAGCCACGCGTCCGGCTTGGCCGGGATCCCGTCCCGGGCCCACGCGGTCAGCGCGCTCTCGTACGCGTCCTGCAGCGATTCCTCGGCCACGTCGAGGTTGTTGCCGACGAGCCGGGTGAGCAGGGCGAGCAGGCGCCCCCAGTGCTCGGCGTGCGCGTCCTCGACGGCTCGCCGGGCCGCCTGCGTGGCGCCATCCGGTAGCTGGCCGGGTTGCGCCCGCTCGACCGCCCGGCCCGCCGGGGGCGCCTGCTCGACCGCGCTCACTTGCCCTTGCGGACCTCGAGCTTGTCGCCGGGCAGCAGCGGGATCTTCTTCCCCCACTCGACCGCCTCCTCGATGCTCGGCACGTCGATCGCGTAGAAGCCGCCGACCTGCTCCTTGGCCTCGGCGAACGGCCCGTCGGTGACCGTGCCGTCGCCGAGTATCGTCCGCGCGGTGGCCGGTGGCTCCAGCTCCATGCTGGCCAGGATCCGCACCCCGGCCTTGTTGAGCTCGTCCATGAACGCGTAGTGCCCCGCGTACATGGCCTTGCCCTCCTCCTCGGTCAGCGACTCGTAGCCGGCCTCGTCGCCTACGATGAGCAGCAGGTACTCCGCCATGGTTCAGACCTCCCGGATCTCTCGGATCTCGACCGTCAGGCCGGGGCTGGCGGGCATCCGGCGAGCCAGCGCGAGCGCCTCGGCGGCGCCCGCGCAGTCCACCACGTACACGCTGCCGAGCTGTTCCTTGGTCTCGGCGTACGGGCCGTCGGTCACGATCCCGTCGGCGTGCAGCACCCGGACGCCGTCACCGAGCGCCTCGGCGAGTCGCAGCGTGCCCGACCCGGCGAGCTCCCGGCCGAGGGCGACGTGGCCGTCGACCACCGCGCGGCGCTGCTCCGGCGTCAGGTCCGCCTCACCGGCGGGGTCGCCGTACAGCAGGAAGAGGTAACGCACGCCTTCAGCTCCCGTCCCCGGCGGCCGTCCGGCCGCCGACACCGTCATGACGAGCGACCTCGCCCGGAATCGACAGGGCTCAGTCCAGGATCTTGACCCGGACGCGGCGGTTCTGGCGGCCCTTGTTCTCGACCTTGGTCACCTGGACCCGGCCGATCTGCCGGGTCGAGGCCACGTGGGTGCCGCCGTCGGCCTGGGTGTCCAGACCGGTGATGTCCACGATCCGGACCTCGGTCTCGTCCGGCGGGATGAGGTTGGTCTGGGTGCGGATGATGTCCGGGATCGCGAGCGCCTCGGCCCGGGGCAGCACCCGCACCGCGACCGCCCGGTCGGCGACGACCTCGGCGTTGACCCGCTCCTCGATCGTCGCCTTGAAGCCCTCCGGCAGCTCCGGCAGGTTGAAGTCCATCCTGGCCTCGCCGGGCTCCATGTTGCCGCCGGTGACCAGCGCGCCGAAGTCGCGGAAGACCACGCCGCCGAGCACGTGCAGGCCGGAGTGGGTGCGCATGAGCAGCGTGCGCCGGGCGTCCTCGACGGCGCCGGTGACCGCGGTGCCGGCCGGCGGGACCGGGTCGCCCTCGGCCGGCACGAGGTAGAGGTCGTCGCCCTTGACCGTGCCGACGATCCGGGTCTGCACGCCGTCCCAGAGCAGCACCCCGTGGTCCGGCGGCTGGCCGCCGCCGCCCGGGTAGAAGGCCGAGCGGTCGAGGACGATGCCGCGGTCGGGGTCGACGCCGACGACCGTGCACCCCCACTCGCGCAGGGTCGGGTCGGCCAGGTCGAGCCGCTCGGTGTGGCCGTGCCGGGTGATCCCCATGCCGGCACACTACGGCTGGCAGTGCGGGCACCAGTAGGTGACCCGGCCGTACTCGGGGCGGCCGTCCGGGCTCTGCTCGGCCACCCGGACCGGGGTGCCGCAGCGCCGGCAGGGGCGGCCGCCGCGGCCGTAGAGCCAGTGCTGCTCGCCCCGGCGCAGGCTGCCGGTGGTCGACTGCTCGGGGTGGTCCCGGTTGGCCAGCATGAGCCGGTGCACGGCCGCCACGACCTTGGGCAGGTCGACCCGGCCGGCCGGGGTCCACGGGCTGACCCCGACCAGGAACAGCGCCTCGTTCTTGTAGATGTTGCCGACCCCGGCGAGCGCCCGCTGGTCGAGCAGCGCGTCGCCGATCGGGCGCCCCGGGTCGGCCGCCAGCCGCCGGACCGCCTCGCCGGCGTCCCAGTCCGGGCCGAGCACGTCCGGGCCGAGGTGGCCGACCAGCTGGTCCTCCTCGCCGGTCGGGACCAGCGCGAGGTCGTGCAGCCGGTAGCCGACGGCCTCCCAGTCGGCGTTGGCGAGCACCGCGCGGACCTGGTGCGCCGGGCCGCCGCGCCAGCGCTCGCCGGGCCGCTGCAGCCGCCAGCTGCCGTCCATCCGGAGGTGGCTGTGCAGGGTGAGCCGGCGGTCGAACCGGGCCAGCAGGTGCTTGCCCCGGGCCAGCACCTCGGTGACGGTCGCGCCGGTGAGGTCGGCCGTGGCCAGCGCCGGCACGCGCAGGTCGAACCGGGTCAGCGGTCGGCCGCCGAGCGCGGCGTGCATGCGCTTGGCGGCCAGCCAGACCGTGTCTCCCTCGGGCACCGGGCCATTGTCCCGGTGGTGCGCTCAGTCGTCGCCGTGGTCGGCGAGCAGCGACCAGGCCAGGCCGGCCTGCAGGGCGGCGCAGCCGCGCACGACCCAGGGCAGCGTGATCGCCAGCAGCGCGCCGAGGCCGGTGGTGAGCAGGATGTCCGGGGTGCGGCCGTCGCCGAGGCCGATGTAGTACGCCAGCGAGTGGTTGTCGGGGCCGCGGGGCACGCTCCACTCCCACAGCACGCACCCGAGACCGCTGACGGCGCCGGCGAACCAGGCCACCACGACCACGAACGTGGCCACCGCGACCGGGAACGCGACGATGCCGTGCAGCAGGTCGAGCCAGCGGCGCGGGTCGGCGCCGGCGGACAGGGCACGGCCGAGCCACCCGCCGCGCGGGTCGCGGTACGCCGGGCGGGGGGTGCGCCGGCCGAGCAGCGCGTCCAGCCGGGTCCGCTCGATCCGGGCGAAGGCGCGGGCGACGGCGAGCGTGCCGGCGAGCACGACGAAGCCGACCGTGATGACCAGCGTGCCGATGCCGACCGCGAAGCCGGTGACGAGCAGCACGAACGCGGCGACGGCGAGCGGGAAGCCGGTGAGGACGTAGCCGGCCGAGTCGGCCACCCGCAGCCGCCGGCGGGCGGCCCCGGCCGGCGGGGCGAAGGTCTGGGTTGCCATGCCTCGACGCTAGGCGGGCGCCGGTCGCCCGACCACGGTGCTGCCCCGCCGGTGCGGAGTGGGGTTGTCCCTACCGGTCCAGCGCCTTGGTGAAGTGGTGCGAGGAGATGTGCATCCCCTCCCGGAAGTAGAACCGGTGCGCGTCGTGCCGCTGCACGCCGGAGTCGAGGTCGAGGACCGTGCAGCCGGCGGCCCGGGCCCGCGCCTCCAGCTCGGCCAGCAGGGCGTGCCCGACGCCCTTGGACCGGCCCCCGGAGGTGGTGACGAGGTCGTCGACGTACAGCTTGCGGGTCGCGAACGTGAGCGCCAGGATCCGCCAGCCGGCGACGCCGACGCACCGGTCGCCGTCGTACGCGGCGAGGAAGCGCAGACCCTGCGGGTGACCCTCCGCGTACACGGCGGCGAGGCTGTCGGCGTCCAGGTGCGTGCGCAACTGCCGGAGGACCGGCAGCATGTCGTCGACCAACCGCGGGTCGCCCGGCCCCAGGTCCACCAGCTCGTACGTCATGCCGGCCATCCTCCCCATCCCCGCCACCGGTTTCCCGCCCGGACAGACTGCGCCGACCGGAGCATCGTCAGGTCGCCGCCGCATCATCCGAGCAACCGGAGGCGCGCACCACTCCGACGCACCGGTGCGCGTGCTGGGCCGCGCCAACCGGCGACATGGGTCGGGTCACACCGGGCGTAGCGTGCCGGCATGGCGAGGCGGCCGGTGCGGTACGGGGGGCGGCAGGACACCGTCCTGGTGGTGGTGCTCGACTGCGCCGACCTCGATCGGGCGGCCGGGTTCTGGTGCGGCGCGCTCGGCTACGTCGGACCGCCGGCCGGCACGCCCGGGCCGTACCGGCAGCTGCTGCCCGCGGACGGGGACGGCCTGGAGCTGCTGCTGCAGCAGGTGCCGGAGGCGAAGGCCGGCAAGAACCGGGTGCACCTGGACCTGCGCGTGCCCGACCTCGACGCCGAGC
Source organism: uncultured Actinomycetota bacterium (assembly GCA_963803135.1). Classification (GTDB taxonomy): domain Bacteria; phylum Actinomycetota; class Actinomycetes; order Mycobacteriales; family CADCTP01; genus CADCTP01. The sequence goes on from CAWDLH010000008.1 coordinate 389,899, forward strand.
TGGCCCGGCTGCTCGCGCTCGGAGCCCGGCACACCACCGGCACGCCGGTCGAGGAGGACGGCTGGACCTGGTACGTCCTGGCCGACCCCGACGGGAACGAGTTCTGCGTGCTCCACCCGCCCTGGCTGACCGGCGGCAGCTGAACTCAGGCGCGCAGCCGCAGGCCCCGGGGGGTGGGGCGGAAGCCGGCCGCTTCGAGCGCCTCGGACAGGGCGGTCGACGCGTGCACGCTCTCGCCGTCGGCGCGCTCGACGGCCAGCCGGCCCAGGCCGCCCTCGCGCACGGCGAGGGCCAGCGCGTCGGCGGCCGCCTGCAGCGCCGCCGGCTGCTCGGTCCAGGACAGCAGGGTGCGGCCGCCACGCTCGACGTAGAGGGTCAGCGCGCCGTCGACCAGCACGACGAGCGCGCCCGCCTTCCGGCCGGCCCGGTGCCCGCGACCGCTGTCGCCCTCGGCCGGCCGGTCGGGCCACGGCAGGGCGGCGCCGAACGGCTGGGCCGGATCCGCCGCCGCCAGCACCACCGCCGGCGCCACCTCCGTGCGCCCCCGCCGCCGCGACCCGCCCGGTCCGGGGCCGACTGCGGTGACCTCGGGGGCGGGGGGAGCGGCGGGGGAGGTGGTGGGGGCCAGCCGGTCGGAGGCGTAGGAGCGGAGGCGGTCGACGGCGCCGGGGGAGGCGAACTGGGCCGCGCCCAGGGACTCCACGAAGTATCCGCGCCGGGTCCGGCCGGACTCCTCCGCGGCCCGCAGCACCGGGTAGACCGCGGCGAACCCGCCCGGCACCCGCTCGGCCATCACCGCGCCGCGGGTCAGCACGCCGTGCCGGTCGAGCAGCACCTCAGCCTGGGCGTGCGCCCGCCGGGTCGGGTCCGTCTCCCGCGGCGGCACCCGCGACCACCGGCCGGCCGCGGTCGGCGGCCCGGTCCGGGACGGCAGCGCCGGGCGGCCCACCCGCCCGTACCGCGAGCGCGGGGCGGACCGTCGCCGCACCGGGCCCGACCGACCGGTCGCGCCGAGCAGCGACCGCAGCGGCGCCAGCGTGTCGTTGGTGAGCAGCCCCGCCCACACCAGGTCCCACAGCGCCGCGACCAGCGCCGGGTCGTCGGTCGAGCCGACCCGGTCGGACAGGGTCCGGAAGAACAGCGCCTGGTCGCCGTCGAGCGCGTCCAGCACCGAGCGGTGCAGGTCGGACAGGGTCAGGTCGTCGGGCGCCGGCAGCAGCAGGTCGGCCACGTCGGTCGGGGCCAGCGCCAGCCAGCCGTCCCCGCCGGGCAGCGCGCCGGCCCCGGTCCAGGTGACCTCGCCGGCCGCGGTCAGCTCGTCGAGAAGGGCGGGGGAGTAGTCGGCGACCCGGGACGGCAGCACCGTGGTCTCCAGCGCCGACGCCGGCACCACGGTCCCGGCGAGCTGCTCGACCACCCGCATCAGCCCGTCGGCGCCGCCGGCCCGCGACCCGACGCCCTGCCAGGCCGGCAGGAACCGGGCCAGCGCCGAGGCCGGCACCGGCTCGACCTCCTTGCGCAGCCGGGCCAGCGACCGCCGCCGGAGCGTCCGCAGCACCTCGGCGTCGCACCACTCGGTCCCGGCGCCGCCGGGCCGGAACTCGCCGGCCGCCACCCGGCCGGTCGACGCCAGGCGCTCCAGCGTCGCCGCCACCACCGCGACCCCGAGCCCGAGTCGGGCGGCACAGTCGGCGGCGTGGAACGGCCCGTGGGTGCGGGCGTACCGCGCGACCAGGTCGCCGAGCGGATCCCGCACCGGCTCGGTGAACGCCTCGGGCACGCCGATCGGCAGCGGCACGCCGAGCGCGTCCCGGACCCGGCCGGCGTCCTCGATCCCGATCCAGCGCTCCTCGCCGGCGATCCGCACCCGGATGGCCCGCCGGGCCGCCTCCAGCTCGGCCAGCCAGGCCGGCGTCGCGCCCCGGGCCAGCGCCTCGGCGGTGGTCAGGTCGCCGAGCAGCCGCAGCAGGTCGGCGGTGGAGTCCAGCGAGTAGGCCCGGCGGTCCTCGGGAAGCCGCTGCAGCTGGGCCTCCACCTCGGCCACCGCCTCGGCGTCGAGCAGCTCCCGCAGCTCGGTCTGGCCGAGCAGCTCGGCCAGCAGCGCGGTGTCCAGGGACAGCGCCTGCGCGCGCCGCTCGGCCAGCGGCGCGTCGCCCTCGTACAGGAACATGCCGACGTAGCCGAACAGCAGCGACCGGGCGAACGGCGACGGCTGCGGGGTCTCCACCTCGACCAGCCGGATCGTCCGGGCGCGGAGGTCGGACATGATCCCGACCAGCCCCGGCACGTCGAAGACGTCCTGCAGGCACTCGCGCATGGTCTCCAGCACGATCGGGAACGAGCCGTACCCGCTGGCGACCTGGAGCAGGTGCGCCGCCCGCTGCCGCTGCTGCCAGAGCGGGGTGCGCCGGCGCGGGTCGCGCTTGGGCAGCAGCAGGGCCCGGGCCGCGCACTCCCGGAACCGGGACGCGAACAGTGCCGACCCGCCGACCTCCGCGGTGATCAGCGGCTCGATCTCGTCCGGCTCGAACAGGGCGATCTCGGCCGACGGCGGCTCGCCGTCGGTCTCCGGCAGCCGCAGCACGATGCCGTCGTCGGAGTGCATGGACTGCACGTCCACCCCGTAGCGCTCGCGCAGCCGGGCGGTGACCGCCAGCGCCCACGGTGCGTTGACCGGCGCCCCGAACGGCGAGTGCACGACCAGCCGCCAGTCGCCCAGCTCGTCCCGGAACCGCTCGACCAGCAGCGTGCGGTCGTCCGGCACGTGCCGGGTCGCCTCCTTCTGCTCGGCCAGGTATGCGAGGAGGTTGGCGGTGCCCCAGTCGTCCAGCCCGGCCGCCCGGGCCCGCGCCGAGGCGACGTCCGGGGCGGCGGCGGAGACCTCCCGCAGGAAGGCACCCAGCGCCCGGCCGAGCTCCACCGGCCGGCCCGGCGCGTCGCCCTTCCAGAACGGCATCTTGCCCGGCTGCCCCGGGGCCGGGCTGACCAGCACCCGGTCGTGGGTGATGTCCTCCACCCGCCAGGACGTCGAGCCGAGCAGGAACACGTCGCCGACCCGCGACTCGTAGACCATCTCCTCGTCCAGCTCGCCGACCCGCCGCGACGGCTCGCCGGCGCCGGCGGCCAGGAACACGCCGAACAGGCCGCGGTCGGGGATCGTGCCGCCGCTGGTCACCGCCAGCCGCTGGGCGCCGGGCCGGCCGGTCAGCGTCCCGGTCACCCGGTCCCAGACCAGCCGCGGCCGGAGCTCGGCGAACTCGTCCGACGGGTAGCGCCCGGACAGCATGTCCAGCACCGACTCCAGCGCCGAGGCCGGCAGCGTCGCGAACGGCGCGGCCCGGCGCACCAGCGCGGTCAGCTCGTCCACGGTCCAGGCGTCCAGCGAGACCATCGCGACGACCTGCTGGGCCAGCACGTCGAGCGGGTTGCGCGGGTAGCGCATCGCCTCGATCTGGCCGGCCTGCATCCGCTCGGCGACGACGGCCGACTCGACCAGGTCCCCGCGGTATTTCGGGAACAGCACGCCGCGGCTGACCGCGCCGACCTGGTGGCCGGCCCGCCCGACCCGCTGCAGCCCGGCCGCGACCGAGGGCGGCGCCTCGACCTGCACGACGAGGTCGACCGCGCCCATGTCGATGCCGAGCTCGAGCGAGGAGGTGGCGACGACGGCCGGCAGCCGGCCGGACTTCAGCTCCTCCTCGACCAGGGTCCGCTGCTCCCGGGACACCGAGCCGTGGTGGGCCCGGGCCACCACGACCGGGGCGCCGTCGGCGGTGCCGGCCTGCGCGGACAGCGCCGCCGGCATCCCACCGGCCGGCCGCGGCCCCGGCGCCCAGCCCCCGGGCGGCGCGTCGGCCCCGGTCTCCCGCCAGTCCGGCGGGGCCGCGCCGACCCCCGAGTCGGACCCGTCGAGCGCGTCGTACGCCGAGAGGTCCTGGGCGGTCTGTCCGTACCGCCGCTCGTAGGCGAGCTCGTTGAGCCGGGCGGTGAGCCGCTCGGCCAGCCGGCGCGAGTTGGCGAACACGATCGTCGACCGGTGCCGCTCGACCAGGTCGAGCACCCGCTCCTCGACCGCCGGCCAGATCGAGGTGCGCCGCTCGGCCCCGGCCGCCGACCCGTGCACCTCACCGGTCGGCTCGCCGAGGGTCGACATGTCCTCCACCGGGACGACGACCTGCAGCTCGACCGACTTGCGCGCCGGCGGCTGCACGACCGTGACGGCCCGCCCGCCGGCCAGGAACTGCGCGACCTCCTCGACCGGCCGCACGGTCGCCGACAGCCCGACCCGCTGCGCCGGCCGCTCCAGCAGGTGGTCGAGCCGCTCCAGGCTGAGCGCCAGGTGCGCGCCGCGCTTGGTCGAGCAGACCGCGTGCACCTCGTCGACGATGACCGTCTGCACGCCGCGCAGCGCGTCCCGCGCGGCGCTGGTGAGCATGAGGAACAGCGACTCCGGCGTGGTGATGAGGATGTCCGGCGGGCGGCGGGCCAGCTGGCGGCGCTCGTCGGCGCTGGTGTCGCCGGAGCGCAGGCCGACCCGCACATCCGGCTGGGGCTGCCCGAGCCGGGTCGCGGCCTGCCGGATGCCGGCCAGCGGGGCGCGCAGGTTGCGCTCGACGTCGACGGCCAGCGCCTTGAGCGGGCTCACGTAGAGCACCCGGCAGCGCCGCTTGGGGTCGTCCGGCGCCGGCGCCGCGGCCAGCTGGTCGAGCGACCACAGGAACGCGGCCAGCGTCTTGCCGGAGCCGGTCGGCGCGACCACCAGCGTGTGGTCACCGCGGCCGATCGCCGCCCACGCGCCGTGCTGGGCCGCGGTCGCCTCGGCGAAGGCACCGTCGAACCAGGCCCGGGTGGCGGGGGAGAAGCGGTCGGCGTCGGTCACGGCATCCATGGTGCGCCCCGGGTACGACAGTTTCCGTCCGCCGAGCGCGAACCGCTGGTCAGCCCGTGCCGTACCGCGCGGTGACCGTGGCCGGCCGCTCCGCCGGCCGGCCCGCGTCGATCGACACCGCGAGCCGCACGTACTGCGCCTCGGCCCACATCAGCGGCGCCGCCGAGCCGGTCGTCTCGCCGAAGGTGAAGCCGAACTGCGCGGTCCGATCCCACGCCTGCTCCGGGACGAGGTAGCCGTCGTCGGCCGCGTTCGCCATGGTCTGCAGGAAGCTCGCCGCCGGTCGCCCGGCCGCCAGCTCGTACTCGCCGCGCTCACCGGACAGCAGCGGCCACAGCCGCCCGGTCCGGGACGCGTGCCCGGCCGGCCAGCCGGTCCCGTCGACCTGGCTCTCCCCGTACGAGTCGTGGTTGTAGCGGTGCCACATGTCCCCGTTGGGCGTGCTCACCTTGTCCACCGCGTCCAGCTCCGGCAGCGACCCGACCACCGGCCCGTACGCCGCCGGCCGCACGCCGAGCCGGACCAGGTCGAGGAAGCCGCCGTCGACGAGGTCCCGCTCCCACCAGGTGCCGTCCTCCAGGCTCCGGGCGAACGTGTCGTTGGGGTTGGTGTCGTGCTCGATCCGCTCGTAGTAGCGGTGGTCGCCGAAGGACCCGGTCGTGGTGAACGTCCAGCCGTCCAGCTGGGCGCGCCAGGAGTCGGCCGTCGCCTCGTACGTCCCGGCGCTGGCGGTGTCGCCGTTGCGGCGGGCGATGTCGGCGGCGCACACCAGTCCGGCGATCTCCGCCGCGATCGTGGACGGCGACTTGCCGCTCTGCTCCTCCCACCGCTCGCCCGGGGTGTCCGGACCGAACGAGACGATGTGGTCGGCGGTGAGCTTGACCTTGGCCCAGGTCGCCGCGTCGGTGAGCCCGAGCTGGTCGGCCAGCACGATCGGGAACGCGTCCTCGTCGAGCTGCTCGCAGCAGCCGAGCTGCTGCGGCGTCGAGCCGGCCACCCCGGCCACGGTCGAGTAGCGCGGGAACGAGCCCGGCCCGTAGAAGACGCCGTCGCCCTGGGTCCAGGCGGTGACCTGCTGGCGGTCCCACAGCCAGCGGGTCATCCGGGTCGCCTGGGCGGTGTCGCCGGCCGCGATCAGCGCGCTGGCCTGCTGGTAGAGGTCGCGGGCCCAGACCCGGTGGTAGCCGTCGGACAGCGCGTCGCCGTTGACGAACTCGCCCCACGGTGTGGCCAGCCCGGCCACACTGGCCCCGGGGAACGTCTTGTCCTCGGCCGCGTGCAGGCTCATCAACCCCACCAGGTAGGCCCGCCGCCGCAGCGTGTCGGCGGAGACGCTGGCCGGCACGGTCTTGCCGGTGAGGTAGGAGTTCCAGCCGGACCGGTACGCCGTCTCGGCGGAGGCGAACCCGCGGGCCAGCGAGGCCGCCCCGGTCGCCGCCGCACCGGCCCGGTCCGCGCCGAAGCCGAGCGCCAGGGTCAGCGTCGTGTCCGCGCCGACCGGCAGCTGGCCGACCTGGACCACGTTGCCGGCCGCGGTCGCGGTGTCGTACTGCGCGGTCAGCGTGTGGTGCGCGGCCAGGTCGGAGTAGCCGTCGGAAATCGAGCCGCTGTAGCCGGAGGAATGGGCGCTGAACCCGACCGAGGACACCAGCGCCGAGCCGACGCCGGTGTCGCTCGCGACCAGCGCGCCGCGGGTGGCGTCCCAGCCGGCCGTGTCGCCCGCGCCGCCCCCGCCGAGCGACGGGTTGACCAGCACGTAGAGCCGGTACGCAGCGCCGTCGAGGGAGCGGAACCGGGTCCGCAGCAGCAGCCCGGCCCGGTCGGGGTCGGTCACATACGTGGTGGTGATCTGGTAGCGGCCGCTGCGCGCGGTATTGGTCACCGTGTATTCCAGCGACCGCTCGTCCGGCATCGACACCGCGTGCGTGGTCGCGTCCCGCTCCAGGTCGGTGAACGTCGCGCCGTCGGTCACCACGTACTGCATGTCCTGCAGCTGCGGCACGTCGACCCGCGGGTAGAAGACCTCGGACGTGATCCCCCTGGCCGCGGTGAACCAGAGCGGCGAGGCCGCGCCCGTCGCGGTGCCGGCGGCGACCTTGGCCCCGGTCGTCCAGGCCGCGCCGACGCCCGGTGCGCCCGGGGCCTCGCCGGCCGCGGCGGCCGGACCGGCGAACGCGCCGGACACCAGGACCGTCGCGACCAGCGCAGCGATTGCCCGCCCGATTCGTGCCATGACGCGCTCCTTCTGCACTCGAGAGCCGGTCTGAACCGTAGGCAACTGTGCGCCGCGAGCACAACCTCCGGTCAGCGGGCGGCGCCGACCAGTCGGCCGGCCACCCGCCGGCGCAGCGCGGCGATCTCCGCGGCGGCGTTGACCAGGTCCGGCTCGACCCGCCGCAGGCTGTCGAGGTGCTGCGCCGACCACAGCAGCAGCAGCGCGTGCCTGGTCGCGGCCGGGTCCGCGGCGCGCAGCCCGCTGCGGAGGTGCCCGACCACGTCGTCGGGCCGCTGCGAGTCCGGCGGGTCGGCCGACGGGACCGTCACCCGCCGGCCGGCGAGCAGGTCACCGAGCGTCCGGTACCAGAGGTCGACGCCGTCGGCGACCGCCCGCAGCTCCGCGCCGGCCGTGACGAGGTCGGGCGGCAGCTGCCCGTGCGCGTCCCGGGCGCACAGCTCGTCCAGCGAGTCGGCGACCAGCCGCAACGCGCCGGCCACCTCGACGACCGTGTCGATCTCGCCGCGGCACGGGTGCCCGCGCTTGTCCGCGGCGGCCACCTCGGCCGCCACCCCGGCGACCCATTCCAGCTGGTCGGCGAGCACGGCCAGCGCCCGGTCGGTGTCCCCGGCGCCGCCCGGCCGGTACGGCGTGCGGGAGAACTCCGACCGCAGCCGCTCGGCGGCGCCCGCGGCCTCGGCGGCGAGCCGGTCGACCGGGTCGGACCGGGCCTCGGCGACCAGCAGCGCGCCCAGCGCCCGGCAGCACTCGGCCGCCCGGACCCGCAGCAGGCCCGGCGCCACCGACCCGCGCAGCAGCATCCCGGCCGGTACGGCGAAGGCCGCCGCGAGCCCCCATCCGGCCAGCCGCCACGGCAGCTGCGACCACGGCACCGGGATCGACACCGGCAGCACGAACGTCAGCAGCACCGCGGTCGTGGCCCCGGCCGCGTACGAGCCGAGGGAGGCGGCCATGAGCACGACGAAGCCGACCACCGCCATCCCGACCACCGCGGTCACCACGGTCATCGAGCACGTGGCCAGCGTGATCGACACCGCACCGACGCCGATCACCACCCCGTACGCGAGCAGCCGCGCCCTGGTCCGCCGCGGCGGGTCGAGGAACAGCAGCAGCGCGAACGACCCGAACGCGGCGAAGGTCCCGAGCTGCGCGTTCGTCGAGAGCGCGCGGGCGACCGCGAACGCGACGGGCACGACGACCGCGGCGCGGACGGCGCGCGCCCACACCTGCCCGTCCGGGCTGCGCCGCCGCAACCACGCCACCAGCCGCCGCACGCCGCTCACCTCACCGGTCGGTGGCCCCGAGTACAAGTGGCGAGAATGGGGCACATGGAGCGCACCCTCTTCGAGCCCGAGCACGACGCCTTCCGGAACATGGTCCGCGCGTTCATGGAGCGGTCCGTCGCCGGCCGGCACGAGCGGTGGGAGAAGGCCGGCATCGTCGACCGGGACGTCTGGGCCGAGGCCGGCAAGCAGGGGATGCTCGGCATGGACGTGCCGGCGGAGTACGGCGGGGGCGGCGTCGCCGACTTCCGCTACAACGTCGTGCTGGACGAGGAGATCATCCGCATCGGCGCGACCGGCCTCGGCTTCGGCCTGCACAACGACATCGTCGGGCCGTACCTGCTGACGTTGACGACCGACGAGCAGAAGCGCCGCTGGCTGCCCGGCTTCTGCTCGGGCGAGATCATCACCGCGATCGCGATGAGCGAGCCGGGCGCGGGCTCCGACCTGCAGCGGGTGCGCACGCACGCGACCCGGGACGGCGGGGACTGGATCCTGTCCGGGTCCAAGACGTTCATCACCAACGGGATCAACGCCGACCTGGTGCTGGTCGTCGCCCGCACCGACCCGGACGCGGAGGGCGCCCGCGGGCTCAGCCTGCTGGCCGTCGAGCGCGGCATGGCCGGCTTCGACCGCGGCCGCAACCTCGACAAGATCGGAATGAAGGCGCAGGACACGGCCGAGCTGTTCTTCGACGAGGTACGGGTGCCGGCCGGCAACCTGATCGGCGAACCGAACCGCGGCTTCGTCCACCTGATGGAGAACCTGCCCCAGGAGCGGCTGTCGATCGCCGCGGTCGCGGTCGCGGCCTGCGAGGCGGTGCTGGCGCTGACCCTGGAGTACGCGAAGACCAGGCAGGCGTTCGGCCGGCCGATCGGCTCGTTCCAGCACAACCGGTTCCTGCTGGCCGAGCTGGTCACCCAGACCGCGGTGGCCAGGACGTACCTGGACGAGTGCGTGCGGGTGCACCTGCAGGGCAAGCTCACCGTGCAGGACGCGGCGATGGCGAAGTGGTGGACCACCGACCTGCAGAACAAGGTCGCGGACGCCTGCCTGCAGCTGCACGGCGGCTACGGCTACATGACCGAGTTCCCGGTGGCCAAGGCGTGGCTGGACGGCCGGGTGCAGTCGATCTACGGCGGCACCAACGAGATCATGAAGGAGATCGTCGGCCGCGGCCTCGGGCTGTAGCCGGGCTTCTCCGCCTGGGCGAGCTGCCCTGCATCTCCTCCGGCGTTCCCGGTTAGCCCGTGGCGGGTGATTCGCGATCCACCGTCCGAGCTGAACGATGTGGAGCGTACGAGGTGCGGTCTTCAGTAGCCCGGAAGGGGCAGCCCGACGATGACCGACAAGCGAGCGCAGCGCATCGCAGAGCTGATCAAGCCGCTGCGGGTCAAGCCGCGATCCAAGGTGGACCTGGCCAGCGACTTCGACCCGGGCTACAAGGCGGGCTTCGTGAAGAAGAAGGACGGCGGCCAGCTGCTGCAGACCGGTATCGAGATGCTGGCCGACTACCAGCGACGGTTGGCCGCCCAGGACACCTACGGGGTGCTGGTGTGCCTGCAGGCGCTGGATGCCGGCGGCAAGGACGGCACGATCAGGCACGTGATGAGCGGGGTGAACCCTCAGGGCGTGCACGTCAGCGGCTTCAAGGTGCCCTCGGCCGAGGAACTGCAGCATGACTACCTGTGGCGGTACGCCCGTCAGCTGCCCGCGCGCGGGGACATCGGGATCTTCAACCGGTCGCACTACGAGGAGGTCCTGGTGGTGCGGGTGCACCCGGAGAACCTCGACCGCCAGAAGCTGCCGGCCGAGGCGAAGGGCAAGGGCGTGTGGGACCGCCGGTACCGGGAGATCAACGACTGGGAGCGCTACCTGACCGACAACGGGTTCAAGGTGGTGAAGCTGTTCTTGAACCTCTCGAAGGAGGAACAGCGGACCCGGTTCTTCAAGCGGCTCGACCTGCCGGAGAAGAACTGGAAGTTCTCCGCGGCCGACGTCCGCGAGCGGAAGCGGTGGGACGACTACCAGCGAGCTTTCTCGGAGATGCTGTCGGCCACCAGCACCAGCTGGGCGCCGTGGTATGTGATCCCGGCGGACCACAAGTGGTTCGCGCGGATCTGCGTGGGCGCGGTGCTCGTGCACACCCTGATCGACATCGATCCGCAGTACCCGGTCGTGACCGCGGCGCGGCGGGAGGAACTGCTGGTGGTCAAGGGTGAGCTCGAGGCCCAGGCACCCAAGGGCGCCGCCGCCGATCCGTTCGCGGCCAAGGCCGCCAGGAAGGAAGCCAAGAGGATCAAGAAGGCCGAGAAGGCGCAGGCGGTGCGGGCGGACGCCGGCGAGCGCGCCGGAGCCACCGATCTCGCGGCGGAGTGGGCACCAGCCTGACGCCGCCGGGTCGGCCGGCCAGGCCGGCTGACCCGGGTCGCCGGAGGAGAGGAGCGCCGCACCGACAGGTCCGGCGCCACGAGACAAGCACAGCGGATGCACGGACGGAGATGCCGACATGGCTGTCCCAGTCGAGGCAACAGGTCAGCCGGCCACCGCGGATCGCGCCTGGTATGCGTGCCGATCCGATGAGGTGACCGCGGCGCTGGACGTCGATCCGGCCGTCGGGCTGACCGCTGCGCGGGCCGATGCACTGCTGCGCGCGAACGGGCCGAACGCACTGCCCGAGGAGAAGTCGAAGCCGGGCTGGCTCCGGTTCCTGCAGGAGTACCGCGCCTACATGCAGATCATCCTGGTTGCCGCCGCGGTGGTGTCCCTGCTGGTCAAGGAGTGGAGCACGGCCGTCCTCCTGCTGCTGCTGACCGTGCTGAACGCGGTCGTGGGCCTGCGCCAGGAAGGCAAGGCCGAGAGCGCCATGAACGCCCTGAAGTCGATGATGAAGGCGACTGCCAGGGTCCGGCGCGACGCAGCGGAGGCACAGGTCCCGGCGGAACGGGTGGTCGTCGGAGATGTCGTTCTCCTCGCCGCCGGGGACGAGGTACCGGCCGACGGTCGGATCATCGCCGCCAGCGCCCTGCAGATCGACGAGTCGGCGCTGACCGGGGAGAGCACACCTGCCGCCAAGGACGCCGAGACGTTGTCCGGTGGCAGCCTGGGCCCGGGCGATCAGACCAACATGGCGTTCATGAACACGCCGGTCACGCACGGCAGCGGCACGCTGATCGTCACCGGCACCGGCGTGGCGCACGGAGCTGGGGAAGATCTCCGGGATGCTGTCGGCCACCGAACGGGAAGAGTCGCCCCTGACCAGGGAGCTCAACAAGCTCACGCTGTGGATCGCCGCCGCGGCCGGCCTGACCATGGTCGTGATGTTCATCCTGGGTCGCCAGCGTGACCTGGCCTGGGACGCGCTGTTCGTCAGCGCGATCTCGCTGGCGATCGCGGCCATCCCCGAGGCGCTGCCGACGGTGACGCAGACCATCCTGTCGATCGGCGGGGTCGACCTGGCCAAGCGCAACGCCATCGTCAAGGACCTCCCGTCGGTGGAGACGCTCGGGTTCACCTCGGCGATCAACTCCGACAAGACCGGGACGCTGACGCTGAATCAGATGACCGCTGTCGAGCTGGTGGACCCCTCGAACCGCTACACGATCTCCGGTACCGGCTACGGGCTGGAGGGCAAGATCCATCACGCCGCGGGCTGCGACGGCCACGATCGAGGACGCGATCCTGCCGTACCTGATCGCCAGCGACGCCAAGCTCGTGGACGGCAAGGTCGTCGGCGATCCCACCGAGGGCGCCCTGCTGGTGCTCGGCTACAAGGCCGGGCTGGACATCGAGGCGACCCGCGACCGGCTGCCCCGGCTGGCCACCTTGCCGTTCGACCCGACGTACAAGCTGATGGCCACCTTCAACTCCGCGGTGGACGCCGCCGGTCGGCCGGTCGTGCGGTGCTTCGTCAAGGGCGCCGCGCCGGCGGTGATGGCGCGCGCCGGCACGGCCCTGTCCGCCGGCACCAGCATCCCCTGGGACGAGCGACCTCGACGAGCGGGCGCACGCGCACATGGAACGGATGGAGCGCGAAGGTCGGCGGGTGATGGCCGCCGCCGTCCGCGAGCTCGACCCGGCCGGCTTCGACCCCGACGGCGACCTGCTCGGCTAGGTCACCGAGCTGCAGATGACCAGCCTGGTCGGGATGGTCGACCCGGCGCGGGAAGAGTCCACCGCAGCGGTCGCCAGTGCGCAGGCGGCGCATATCCGGGTCCGCATGGTGACCGGGGACGACGTGATCACCGGCGCGGCGATCGCCAGGCAGGTCGGCATCGGCGGCGACGCCATCCTGGGCGCCGACTTCGCCGCGCTGACCGAGCAGGAGCGGCTGGCCCGTATCGACGACATCGGAGTCGTCGGCCGGGTCGCACCCGAGCACAAGGTGCTGCTGGCCGAGACGCTGAAGAAGAAGGGCGACGTCGTGGCGATGACCGGCGACGGCGTCAACGACGCGCCGGCGATCAAGGCGGCGGACATCGGCATCGCGATGGGCTCCGGCACCGAGGTGGCCAAGAACGCCGGCCGGATGATCCTGTCCGACGACAACTTCGCCACGATCGTCTTCGCCGTCGAGCAGGGCCGCAAGATCTACGACAACCTCACCAAGTACATCCGTTTCGTGCTGGTGCTCGCTGGTGGTCTTCGTCCTGACGTTCCTCGGCGCGTCCCTGTTCGACATCGCCGCCGGTGAGCCGTTCACCCCGGCCCAGGTGCTGTGGATCCACTTCGTCGTCAACGCCCCGTTCGGCTTCGCGCTCGGCTTCGACCGGGCCAGCCCGGGGCTCATGGCGCGCCGACCCCGCCCCCGGGGCGAGTCGGTGCTGACCACGCCGGTGCTGGTCACGGTCGGGCTCGCCGGGCTGGCCATCACCATCGGCCTGCTCGTGCTGATCCGGTTCGGGACCTCTCACTTCGGCAGCGCCGCCGTCGGCAACTCGGTCGCGCTCACCTCCTTCGCGCTGTGCCTGATCGTGGCCGCCTTCGAATGCCGCAGCGAGACCGCGACGGTGCTGACGCCCGGGACGTTCGACAGCAAGACGCTGAACTGGGCGGCGCTCGGGGAGTTCGTGCTGGCGGTGCTCGTCACCCAGTCGGACGTCTTCAACCGGCTGCTCGGAACGACCCAGCTCGACCTGCGCGAGTTCGGCTGGGCGCTGGTGCCCCCGGTCGCGCTTCTGGTCGCTGTGGGAACTCGGCAAGTTCGCCGCCCGAAGACGGAGCCGACGCCGGACGCCGCGGCCTAGCCGGACGGCGGTGACGCGTGACCGCGCTGGAGAGTCCCGCCGAGGACGGGCACCGGGTGTTCCGCTTGGTGCCTGGACTGCAGGCGGCCAGGACATACCGGCGGGAGTGGCTGACCAAGGACATCGTCGCGGGGATCGTGCTCACGACGCTGCTGGTCCCGCAGGGCATGGCCTACGCGGAACTGGCCGGCCTCCCGCCGATCACCGGGCTGTACACGTCCATCTTCTGCCTGCTCGGCTACGCGGTCGCCGGCCCGTCGCGGATCCTGGTGCTGGGCCCGGACTCCTCGCTGGGACCGATGATCGCCGCGACGATCCTGCCGCTCGTCGCCGCCAACGGCGATGCCGACCGAGCGGTCGCACTGGCGTCGATCCTGGCGATCATGGTGGCGGCGATCATGATCCTGGCGGCGGTGGCCAAGGTCGGCTTCATCGCCGACCTCATCTCCCGTCCGACGATGATCGGCTACCTGAACGGCCTGGCGCTGACCATCCTGATCGGCCAGCTGCCCAAGCTGTTCGGCTTCAAGGTCGAGGCCAACGGTCTGCTCGGTGAGCTCACGGGCTTCGTCAAGGGCCTGGCCGACGGCGAGGCGGTCGCCGCCGCGGCCACGGTCGGGATCGCGGGCCTGGTGCTGATCCTGGTGCTGCAGCGCTGGCTGCCGAAAGTCCCGGCGGTGCTGATCATGGTGGTCCTCGCGATCGCCGCGACGACGGCCTTCAACCTGGCTGATCATGGTGTCAGCCTGGTCGGGGTGCTCCCCAAGGGTTTCCCGCCGCTCACCATCCCGCACGTGCGACCGGAGGACCTCGGCCCCTTGTTCGCCGGGGCGGTGGGGATCGCCCTGGTGTCGCTGGCCGACACGATCTCCACGGCATCGGCGTTCGCCGCCCGCAGCGGGCAGGAGGTCCGCGGCAACGGCGAGATGGTCGGGATCGGCGTGTCGAACCTGGCCGCCGGTCTCTTCCAGGGCTTCCCGGTCAGCACCAGCGGGTCGCGAACGGCGGTGGCGGAGCGGTCAGGCGCGAAGACCCAGCTCACCGGTGTCGTCGGGGCTGCTCTGATCATCCTGATGATCGTGCTCGTCCCCGGCCTGTTCCGTAACCTGCCCCAGCCCGCACTGGCCGCGATCGTGATCACCGCGTCGCTGTCCCTGGCCGACATTCCCGGCACGCTGCGGCTCTGGAGACAGCGCCGGACGGAGTTCCTGCTGTCGATCGCGGCCTTTCTCGGCGTCGCCCTGCTCGGCGTGCTGCCCGGGATCGGGATCGCGGTCGCGCTGTCGATCCTCAATGTCTTCCGGCGGGCCTGGTGGCCGTACGACACCGAGCTCGGGCGGGTGGACGGCCTGGAGGGCTACCACGACGTGCACATGCACCCGGAGGCGCGTCACCTGCCCGGGCTGGTGATCTACCGGTTCGACGCCCCGCTGTTCTTCGCCAACGCCAAGACCTTCCGTGACCAGGTGCGGCGGCTGACCCGGACCGATCCGCCACCCAGGTGGATCCTCGTCGCCGCGGAACCGATGACCGACGTGGACACCACGGCATCCGACGTGCTGGAAGACCTGGACATCTCGCTGAACGCGCAGGGGATCTCGCTGGTGTTCGCGGAGATGAAGGACCCGGTACGGGAGAAGATCGAACGCTACGGGCTGGCCCGCACGATCAACCCGGATCACTTCTTCCCGACCATCGAAGCGGCCGTCGCCGCATTCCGCGCCGAGACCGGCGCCCATTGGACCGCCACCGACGGGTCCGCCGCCCACCGAGCGTCCCCGGCCCGGACAGCCACCGAGGCCGGGCCACCCGGCGACATTCCCACCTCTCCACCGGTCGGCCAGTCGTGATCGTGGAACCGCCCGCCGGACGGACGCCGGTCAGGGCATCGCGGCGGCGATCCGCTCGACCGCCTCCCGCAGCACCGGCCGGGGCAGCGCGAAGTTGAGCCGGCCGAACCCGCGGCCGGCCTCGCCGCAGCGCGCCCCGTCGGTCATCGCCACCCCCGCCTTCTCCAGGAAGTACGCCGCCGGCTCGGCCGGCCCGGTGGCCCGGAAGTCCAGCCAGCCCAGGTACGTCCCCGCCGGCGGCGTGTAGCCGACCCCCGGCAGCAGGTCCGCCACCAGCGAGCCCAGCAGCCGCCGGTTGCCGTCCAGGTAGTCCAGCACCTCGGCCAGCCAGGGCCCGCCCTCGGCGTACGCGGTGGTGGTGGCGATGACGCCGAGGGTGGACGGCCCGTGCTCGGCCAGCGGTCCGACCTCGGCCCAGGCCGCCCGGTCGGGGTCGTTGCTGAGCACCAGCTGCGCGCACTTCAGCCCGGGCAGGTTCCACGCCTTGGACGCCGAGGTCGCGGTCAGCGTGTGCCCGGCGGTCAGCGGCGACAGCGACGCGTACGGCACGTGCCGGTGGCCGGGGAACACGAGCGGCGCGTGGATCTCGTCGGAGAACACCCGCCCCCCGTACCGGTCCACCACCTCGGCGATCGCCAGCATCTCGGTGGCGGAGAGCACCCGGCCGACCGGGTTGTGCGGGTTGCAGAGGAGCAGTAGGGCGCCGCCGGCGGCGAAGGCCGCGTCCAGCCCCGCCAGGTCGTACGTGTCGCCGGCGGTCAGCGGGACCTCGATCACCTCCCGGCCGAGCCGCGGCGGCACGCTGACGAACGGCATGTACGCCGGCGTCGGCAGCACCACCGGCGTGCCCGGCGGGCCGAAGTGCTCGATCGCCAGGGTCAGCGCGGCGACCACGTCGGCGACCGGCCGCACGTCGGCCGGGTCCACGGTCCAGCCGTACCGGTCCCGGCTCCAGCCCGCGTACGCCGCGGACATCGCCTCGGCCACCGCCGCAGGAAGGTAGCCGAGCCCGCCGGCGTCGACCGCCGCGTGCAGCGCCGCGGTCACCGGTGGCGCGGTGCCGAAGTCCATCTCCGCCACGAACGCGCCGATCGCGTCCGGGTAGAGCGACCACTTGACGCCGCCGGCCCGGCGCAGCGTGGCGACGTCGATCCGGTCGAAGTCCGCGGCAGTCATGCATCCATTGTCCGTCCGTCCGTTACGGGCCGATGACGGCTCCCTACGCGCCGGATGTCCGGCCTACCGTGCCGGGAATGCGGCTGATCACCGCGGACCCGGTGGGCTCCTTGCCGCGGCCGGCGACGCTGCCGCGACGATCGCGACCGGCCTACGATGACGCCGCCAGCAGCCCGTCGCGAAGGGATACGGCATGGGTCGGTACGCGGAGGAGTTCCGGCGCAGCCTGCAGGACCCGGACGGCTACTGGCGGGACGCCGCGGCCGGCATCGACTGGGTCACGCCGCCGAACCGGGTCCTCGACGACTCCGCGCCGCCGATGTACCGCTGGTTCCCGGACGCCGAGCTCAACACCTGCTACAACGCGCTCGACCGGCACGTCGAGCGGGGCCGCGCCGACCAGCTCGCGCTGATCTACGACAGCCCGGTGACCGGCCAGGTGCAGCGCTTCACGTACGCGCAGCTGCGCGACCGGGTGGCCAAGGCGGCCGGTGCGCTGCGCGACCTCGGCGTGGAGAAGGGCGACCGGGTCGTCGTCTACATGCCGATGGTGCCCGAGGCCGTGGTCGCGATGCTGGCCTGCGCCCGGCTCGGCGCGGTGCACTCGGTCGTCTTCGGCGGGTTCGCCGCGGCCGAGCTCGCCACCCGGATCAGCGACGCCCGGCCCAGGGTCATCGTCTCGGCCTCCTGCGGGATCGAGGTGACCCGGGTCATCCCGTACAAGCCGCTGCTGGACCGGGCGATCGACCTTTCCGACCACAAGCCGGACTACTGCCTGATCGTGCAGCGGCCGCAGGAGCCCGCGGCGCTGGCGCTGGGCCGCGACGTCGACTGGGACGTCGCGGTGGCCGCGGCCGAGCCGGTCGGCTGCGTGCCGGTGCGGGCCACCGACCCGCTCTACATCCTCTACACCTCCGGCACGACCGGGAAGCCGAAGGGCGTCGTCCGGGACAACGGCGGCCACGCGGTCGCGCTGCACTGGTCGATGAAGGCCGTCTACGGCGTCGACCCGGGCGAGGTCTGGTGGACGGCCAGCGACGTCGGCTGGGTGGTCGGCCACTCGTACATCGTCTACGCGCCGCTGCTCGCCGGCTGCACCACGGTCCTGTACGAGGGCAAGCCGGTCGGCACGCCGGACCCCGGCGCGTTCTGGCGGGTGGTCGCCGAGCACGGGGTGCGGGTGCTGTTCACCGCGCCGACCGCCTTCCGGGCGATCCGCAAGGAGGACCCGACCGGCGAGCGGTCGGCCGAGCACGACCTCTCGACGCTGCGGGCGCTGTTCCTGGCCGGCGAGCGGCTCGACCCGGAGACCTTCCGCTGGGCCTGCGACCTGCTCGGCATCCCGGTCGTCGACCACTGGTGGCAGACCGAGACCGGCTGGCCGGTGGCGGCCAACCCGCTCGGGCTGGAGGCGCTGCCGGCCAAGGCGGGCTCGCCGACCGTGCCGATGCCGGGCTGGGACGTGCGGGTGCTCTCGCCGGACGGCGGGCCGGCGCCCGCGGACGTCGACGGGGCACTGGTCGTCAGGCTGCCGCTGCCGCCGGGGGCGCTGCCGACGCTGTGGCGCGACGACGAGCGGTTCGTCTCCTCGTACCTGTCCCGCTACCCGGGCTACTACCTCTCCGGCGACGGCGGCCACCTGGACGGCGACGGCTACCTGTTCGTCATGGGCCGGATGGACGACGTGATCAACGTCGCCGGGCACCGGCTGTCCACCGGGGCGATGGAGGAGGTGCTGGCCGGGCACGCGGACGTGGCCGAGTGCGCCGTGATCGGCGTCGCCGACCAGCTCAAGGGTCAGGTGCCGCGCGGGTTCGTGGTGCTCAAGGCCGGCGTCTCGACCGCCCCGGAGGTCGTCGCGGCCGAGCTGGTGCAGCGGGTCCGGGACGAGATCGGCGCGGTGGCGGCGTTGCGCCGGGTCGACGTGGTGGCCGCGTTGCCGAAGACCCGCTCGGGCAAGATCCTGCGCGGGTCGATGCGGGCGATCGCCGACGGTGTCGAGCAGCCGGTCCCGTCCACCATCGAGGACCCGGCGGTGCTCGACGCCCTGCGCCCGAGCCTGACGTCGTGAGCCGAGCCTAGTCGCCGCCCTTCCCGGAGCGGCGGAACTGCAGGATGAGGAAGACCAGCAGGGCGATCATGCCGGCGATGAAGCCGAGCTGGACGAGCAGACCCATCGCGTCACCGCTTCCCCGCCGGCACCTCGAACTCCGCGCAGACCGCCCGCCACACCTGCTTCGCCGGCACGCCGGCGGCCAGCGCCTGGTCGACCGTGCGGCCGCCGAGCTCCTGCATGACATGGTCGTGCGCGACGGAGCGGGCGTACCCCTCGCCGAAGTGGTCCTCCATCCGGCCCCAGAACTCCGACAGTCGCACGGCGACCAGGGTAGGTCCCCGCCTCCGGTACGGCGTGTCGGGTGCATGATCGAACACGTGTTCGGCTAACTTGTCCACACCGCGGGCCGAGATCCACAGATCGGGTCGCGGGGGCGGAAACTGTCGGCGGTCCGCTTTAGCGTCTACGCCGACCACAGACCGACCGAGTCGACGAAGGTGGACCCGATGCCAGCACTGGACCGCGAGAAGGCGCTCGACGTCGCGCTCGCCCAGATCGACAAGCAGTTCGGGAAGGGCTCGGTGATGCGCCTCGGCGACGAGACCCGCGTGCCGATCCAGGTCATCCCGACCGGGTCCATCGCCCTCGACCTCGCGCTCGGCATCGGGGGTCTGCCCCGCGGCCGGGTCATCGAGATCTACGGCCCGGAGTCCTCCGGCAAGACCACCGTCGCGCTGCACGCGGTGGCCAGCGCGCAGGCGGCCGGCGGCATCGCTGCGTTCGTCGACGCGGAGCACGCGCTGGACCCCGACTACGCGAAGGCGCTCGGCGTCGACACCGACGCGCTGCTGGTCTCCCAGCCCGACACCGGTGAGCAGGCGCTGGAGATCGCCGACATGCTGATCCGGTCCGGCGCGCTGGACGTCATCGTGATCGACTCGGTGGCGGCGTTGGTGCCGCGGGCCGAGATCGAGGGGGAGATGGGGGACAGCCACGTCGGCCTGCAGGCCCGGCTGATGAGCCAGGCGCTGCGCAAGATCACCGGCGCGCTCAGCAACGCCGGCACGACCGCGATCTTCATCAACCAGCTCCGCGAGAAGATCGGCGTCATGTTCGGGTGCCTGTCGTACGGCACTCGCGTCACGCTCGCCGACGGCTCGCAGGAGAAGATCGGCAAGATCGTCAACCAGCAGATGCCGGTCGAGGTCCTGTCGTACGACCCGGAGGCCGGCAAGGTCGTCCCGAAGCGGGTGGTCAACTGGTTCGACAACGGTGCCACCGAGCAGTTCCTGCAGGTCACCGTGGCCCGTCCCGGCGGCAACGGCCGGGCCCAGATGGGGCTCACGGCCAACCACCTCGTGCGGACGCCGGGCGGCTGGCGCGAGGCAGGCGAGCTCGTTCCCGGTGATCGCGTCATGCTCGCCCAGCACCGTCGACTGAGCGAGCTGCAGTGGCAGGTGGTCCTCGGCGGGCTGATGGGGGATGCCGCGCTCTCGTCGAGCCGGATCGCCGGCAGTCTCGGCACCCGGTTCCGGATGGGGCACGGCCCGAAGCAGACGGCCTATCTCGATTGGAAGGCCTCGTTGTTCGGCAACATCGGCCAGTCCCGCTCGACCAACTCCGCCGGAGCGGCGTTCGTCGACCTGACACCATTGCCCGAGCTCGCCGAGCTACGCCAGTCGGTGTACTTCGGGGACGGCGCGAAGCATCTGTCCTGGGAATACTTGAAGGCGCTCACGCCGCTGGCGCTGGCGGTGTGGTACATGGACGACGGCTCGTTCGCGATCCGGGCCAAGGGCCTCCAGCAGCGCACCGCCGAGGGCAGCGGCCGCAGCGAGATCGTGGTCGGGGCGATGAGCCCCGGTTCACGGGAACGGCTCGTGGACCACCTCGCCTCCACGTTCGATCTGCACCCGAGGCTGGTGGCCAAGGGAAGGAGACAGGTTGCCGCGCTGGTCTTCGCCAAGGAGGAGACGGCGAAGCTGCACGAGCTGATCGCGCCGTACGTGCACCCGTCGATGGACTACAAGCTGTTGCCGCGGTTCCGCGGGCAATTCGTAGTGGAGCCGGAGTTCATCGAGCCGACGATCCTGCCGGTTCCGGCGCCCGTGCTTTCGGTCGCGGTCAAGCCGAAGACCCGGTCGATGCACCGGTTCGACCTCGAAGTCGAGGGCTCGCACAACTACCTGGCGGACGGGGTGGTGGTCCACAACAGCCCGGAGACCACGTCCGGCGGCAAGGCGCTGAAGTTCTACGCATCGGTCCGCATCGACGTGCGCCGGATCGAGACGCTCAAGGACGGGTCCGAGGCGGTCGGCAACCGGACCCGGGCCAAGATCGTGAAGAACAAGGTGGCCCCGCCGTTCAAGCAGGCCGAGTTCGACATCGTCTACGGGCAGGGCATCAGCCGGGAGGGCTCGCTGATCGACGTGGGTGTCGACCAGTCGATCATCCGCAAGTCCGGCGCCTGGTACACGTACGAGGGCGACCAGCTCGGGCAGGGCAAGGAAAACGCGCGCAACTTCCTGCGCGACAACCCCGACCTCGCCGACGAGATCGAGAAGAAGATCAAGGAGAAGCTGGGCGTGGGTCCTCGCCTCGACGAGGACGCCGTCGTCCCGGCTCCGGTCGACTTCTGACCCGTGGGTCCCGACGACCCGGGCGCCGACCCCTCGATCGGCGCCCGGTCCCGTCCCGGCACCCTCTGGTCCTGGGACGACGGCTGGACGCAGGCCGGCCGGGGCGAGTCCGCCCCGGCCGCCGTCCCGCCCTCCGACCGGACGCCCCACCGCCGTGGCACCTCCCCGGGGCCACAGCCAGGCCGCCGGAGCGCGCGGACCTCCGCCGCTCCGCCGGCCCGGCCTCCCGCTCCCGATGCACCGGTCCCTGCGGCCTTTACCGACGGGGCGCCGGCCGGATCGGCCCGGCCTCGCGCTCCCGATGCACCGGTCCCCGCGGCCCTCGCCGGGGCGCCGACCGCACGGCCGCGTCCAGGGGTGCGGTCCGGGGAGGCCGCAGGGCATCCGGAGGACGCGCCGGGGGATCCCGAGTCGGTGGCGCGGGCGATCTGCCTGCGGCTGCTGACCCTGCAGCCGCGGACCCGGGCCGAGCTCGCCACCGCGCTGGCCAAGCGGGGCGTGCCCGACGACGCCGCCGCGACCGTCCTGTCCCGGTTCGCCGAGGTCGGCCTCATCGACGACCGGGCGTTCGCGGCGGCGTGGGTGGACTCCCGGCACGCCGGTCGCGGCCTGGCCCGCCGGGCGCTCGCGGCTGAGCTGCGCCGCCGCGGGGTCGACGGCGCGATCGTCGGCGAGGCGGTCGCGGTGGTCGACGCCGAGGCCGAGCAGCGCGCCGCCCGCCAGCTGGTCGACCGCCGGCTGGCCTCCACCCGCCGGCTCGACCAGCCGGCCCGGATACGCCGGCTCGCCGGCATGCTCGCCCGCAGGGGCTATCCCGGCGGCCTGGCCCTGCGGGTGGTCCGCGAGGCGCTCGCCGCCGAGGGCGTCGACCCGGGTGACCTGGACGGATGGGACGGTGCGCCGACCGAGGACTGAGCGGGCGCACCCTCGACCTCAGATCAAGACGGCGGTGGCCGCGCTTTCTTGACCGGCCGGTAGGGCGGACATAGCCTCAGCGACACGAGGAGTCCACCTCGCGCCCTGGCCGGTCGGACCTGGACGCGACAGACATACAGCGCTGAGCAGAACAACCCGTCCGCTCCCGAGCGGGCGATCTCCTGGCAGTACCGGCGGTCCTCATTCCCGCCGGAAGTTCCGCATCGGCACGGTCGTCGCTGCGGAGGTCGCGGATGACGTCCGCGGCCCGTGCCGAGGTCCTCCTCACCGTGTGACAGTGCCGCGTGCCCCGCACTCGGCCCGCCGGGACGGAGGTGGGTGTGCGATGACGACGGTGCTCCTGGTCGTGGTGATCGTCCTCGTGCTGCTGCTGGCGGTGGTCCTGCTCCGGCTCCGCGGTCGCCCGGCCGCGCCGCCCGTCCACCCCGCGGCCCGCACCGACGCCCCCACCGCCACCACCGCACCTCCCACCCACAGCTCGGCGACCGCTGCCGACGCTCCGCCTCCGAGCGACCGGGACCCGTCAGCGGACGCGTCCGGCGCGGCGGGCACGTCGGACGCGGACGGCGGCGGGTCCGGGCTCGGCGTGGGTCCGGGTCCGGCGGCCGCGCCGCGGGCGCACTACCCGGCCGAGGTGCGCGGGGACGGCGGGCCCGGGGGCGGGATCCGCGGGGAGATTCCCGCGGACGCGATGGCGCGGGCCAGGCGGCTGGTCGAGGACGACCTCTCCCAGCTGCGGCTGGAGGCGGTGCAGAGTGCCGCCGCCGCCCGCGCCGAGGCCGACACGATGGCCGCCACCACCCGCCGGCTGGCCGAGGCCGAGGCCGACGCGGTCCGTCGCGGCGCCCGCTCGGAGGCCGAGGCGATCCGCGCCGCCGTCGCCGCCGAGGCGGAGAAGTCCCGCCGGCAGGCCGAGCTGGACGTCTCCACCACCCTGCTGGAGGCCCGCCGGCAGGCCGAGCGGGACGCCGCCGAGATCACCGAGACCGCCCGCACGCTCAAGCAGGACCTCGACCGCCGGGAGAGCCGGCTGGCCGAGCGCGAGGAGCGGGTCGACGCGACCGTCCGCCGGGTCGAGCAGCGCACCGCCGAGCTGACCGAGACCGAGCAGTCGCTGACCGAGCGGGAGGCCCGGCTGGCCGCCCGGGAGGGCGAGCACGAGCGCGAGCTGGAGCGCATCGGCGGCCTCACCGCCGTCGATGCCCGCGCCGAGCTGCTCAAGGCGGTCGAGGAACGCACCCGCCGGGACGCCGCGATCCTGGTCCGCGACCTGGAGGCCGAGGCGCAGGCGGAGGGCGAGCAGCGGGCCCGCCGGATCGTCGTCGACGCGATCCAGCGGGTCGCCAGCGAGCAGACCGCGGAGAGCGTGGTCAGCGTGCTGCACCTGCCGGCGGACGAGATGAAGGGTCGGATCATCGGCCGCGAGGGCCGCAACATCCGCGCGTTCGAGTCGGTGACCGGGGTCAACCTCATCATCGACGACACCCCCGAGGCCGTCCTGCTGTCCTGCTTCGACCCCGTGCGCCGCGAGATCGGCCGCATCACGCTGGAGAAGCTGGTGCTCGACGGCCGGATCCATCCGCACCGGATCGAGGAGGTGTACGAGCGCAGCAAGGAGGAGGTCGAGGCGCTCTGCCTGCGCGCCGGCGAGGACGCGCTCGTCGAGGTCGGCATCTCCGACCTGCACCCGGAGCTGCTCGCCGTGCTGGGCCGGCTGCGCTACCGCACCAGCTACGGCCAGAACGTGCTCAAGCACCTGGTCGAGACCGCGCACATCGCCGGCATCATGGCCGCCGAGCTCGGGCTCGAGCCGACCGTGATCAAGCGCGGCGCGTTCCTGCACGACGTCGGCAAGGCCCTCACGCACGAGGTCGAGGGCAGCCACGCGCTGATCGGCGCCGACCTCGCCCGCAAGTACGGCGAGGGCGAGGAGGTGGCGCACGCGATCGAGGCGCACCACAACGAGGTCGCGCCGCGGACGATCGCCGCCGTGCTCACCCAGGCCGCCGACTCGTGCTCCGGCGGCCGGCCGGGTGCCCGCCGGGAGAGCCTGGAGTCGTACGTCAAGCGCCTGCAGCGGATCGAGGAGATCGCGGCCGGCAAGCCCGGCGTGGAGCGGGTCTTCGCGATGCAGGCCGGCCGCGAGGTGCGGGTCATGGTGCAGCCGGAGGCCGTCGACGACCTGACCGCCCAGATGCTCGCCCGTGAGGTCGCGCAGCAGATCGAGGACGAGCTCACCTATCCGGGCCAGATCCGCGTCACGGTCGTCCGCGAGTCCCGCTCGACCGAGATCGCCCACTGAGCGCAAGCACAACCACCGGGCGGACTCACACTCGGGCGGGAGCCGCCTCCGCCGCGTCGAGGCCGATCACCGGCCGGACCCGGGACTGCCGCCGCTCCAGCCAGATCGCCAGCCGGGACAGCAGCAGGTTCATCGCCACGTAGATCGCGGCGACGACCAGCGCGGTCGGGATGATGTTGAAGAAGCCGTTGTAGATCAGCTGCCCGGTCCGCAGCAGCTCCGGGTACGCGATGATGAAGCCGAGCGCGGTGTCCTTCAGCGCCACCACGCACTGCGCCACGATCGCCGGCAGCATCGTCCGCACCGCCTGCGGCACCAGGATCAGCCGCATCGTCTGGGACCGCCGCAGCCCGAGCGCGGCCGCCGCCTCCGACTGCCCGCGCGGCACGGCCAGGATCCCGGCCCGGAACACCTCGGCCAGCACGGCGCCGTTGTAGAGGGCCAGCGCCCCGACCAGCGCCCCGTACCGGCCGAGCGTGTCGCCGAAGCGGAAGAAGAAGAACAGGATGAGCAGCACGAGCGGGATCGCCCGGAACAGCTCGACCACCCCGGTCGACACGAGCCGCACCGGCCGGGCCCCGGCCAGCCGGCCGACCGCGAGCAGCGCCCCGAGCACGAGCGCCAGCGCGATCGCGAGCCCGGCGGCCTTCAGCGTCGCCAGCACGCCCTTGCCGAGCGCCTCGAGGATGTCCGGGTCCTGGAACGGCTTCCACTTCTCGGCCTCGAACTGCCCTCGCGACGCCAGCCGGAGCACGACCGCCACCGCGGCCGCGACCACGACCGCGGTCCCGATGGTGCCGCCGATCAGCGACCGCCGCCGCGCCTTCGGCCCCGGCACGTCGTAGAGCACGGTCACCGCAGCACCACCGCCCGCCGCTCGACCACCCGCAGCGCCGCGGAGATCGCCCACACGATGACCACGTAGCCGCCCGCGACGCCGAGGAACAGCGCCCAGAACGACCCCGGGAAGTCGCGCACCAGGTTGTCGAACGTCCCGGTAGCCTCGACCACCCCGAAGGCCTCGGCGATCGCGGTGTTCTTGGTCAGCGCGATGAGCAGGTTGCCCAGCGGCGGGATCACCGTCCGGAACGCCTGCGGCAGCACGATCGTCTGCATCGTCTGGCCGAACGTCATGCCGAGCGCCCGGGCCGCCTCCGCCTGCCCGGGCTGCACGGCGTTGATCCCCGAGCGCAGCGCCTCGCTGACGAAGGCCGCCGTGTAGAGCGACAGCGAGATCGCGGCCCGGACGAAGAACGAGAACCGGAACCCGAGCTCCGGCAGGCCGAACACGATGAGCACGAAGACCAGCGTCAGCGGGGTGTTCCGGACGACGTCGACGTACGCGGTGCCGGCCCAGCGCAACGGCGGGGCCGGCGCGACGCGCATCGCCGCGAGGACGGTGCCGAGGACGAGCGCGATCACGGCGGCCAGCGCGGTCAGCCGGATCGTCACCCAGAACCCCCGCAGGATGAGGTCGGACTGGTCGACGAGAACGCTCACTCCGCCCGCTCCGGGCCGCCGGGCCGGACTACGAGCACGGGTCGAGCGTCGGCTTGGCCGGCGTCTGGCCGCCGCCCTTGCCCAGCGTCTGCTCGTACGCCTTCTGCCAGGACCCGTCGGAGAACGCGCCGTTCATCGTGTCGTTGAGGAACGAGCAGAACGCGTTGTCGCCCTTCGTGAACCCGATCCCGTACCGCTCCTCGCTGAACGCCTCGCCGACGACCTTCAGCTTGTCCGGCTGCTGCGCCGCGTACCCGAGCAGGATCGAGCCGTCGGTGGTGACCGCGTCGACCGAGCTGTTGAGCAGCTGCTGCACGCACTCGGTGTACGTCGCGAACGGCACCGGCGCGGCCTTGTACTTCTCCTGCACGGTCTTGATCGACGTGGACCCGGTCACCGAGCAGACCTTCTTGCCGGTGAGCGTGTCCGGGCCGGTGATCGAGTCGTCGTCCTTGCGGACGAGCAGCTGCTGACCGGTCACGTAGTACGGCCCGGCCTGGCCGACGACCTCGCGCCGCTCGTCGGTGATCGAGTACGACGCGACGACCAGGTCGACGGTGCCGTTCTGCAGGAAGGGCTCGCGGTTCTTCGACACGGTCTCGACCCACTCGATCTGGCCCGGCTCGATCCCGAGCTTGGCCGCGACGATCTTGGCGATCTCGACGTCGAAGCCCTCGGGCGTGTCGGTGCCGGGCTTCTTGTAGCCGAGCCCGGGCTGGTCGAACTTGATGCCGATCTTCACGGACTTGGCGTCGCTGAGCTTCGCCATCGTCGTGCCGGCGGCGAAGTTGGTGTCGGACGCGACCTGCGTCGGGGTCTCGTCGTCGCCGCCGCACGCGGACAGCAGCAGTGGCAGCGCCAGCGCGGCGGCGACCAGTGTCCGGGAGCGTCCTGCTCGCATCGGTGGATCCCTTCTCACGGTGGGGGCGTGGCTGAGGGTCAGTGGGTGAGGATCTTGGACAGGAAGTCCTTGGCCCGGTCGCTCTCGGGGGCGCTGAAGAACCTGTCCGGCGGCGCCTGCTCGACCAGCGCGCCGTCCGCCATGAAGATCACCCGGTCGGCGGCCCGGCGGGCAAAGCCCATCTCATGGGTGACCACGACCATGGTCATGCCGTCCTTGGCCAGCGCGATCATGACGTCGAGCACTTCGTTGATCATCTCTGGGTCGAGGGCCGAGGTCGGCTCGTCGAACAGCATGAGCTTGGGGTCCATCGCCAGCGCGCGGGCGATCGCGGCCCGCTGCTGCTGGCCGCCGGACAGCTGGGCGGGCAGCTTGTCCGCCTGGTCGGCGATGCCGACCCGCTCCAGCAGCTGCATCGCCCGCTGCTCGGGCGTCGTGCTTGGGCCGGCGCCGCACCTTGACCGGGCCGAGCGTGACGTTCTGCAGGATCGTCTTGTGCGAGAAGAGGTTGAACGACTGGAAGACCATCCCGACGTCGGCCCGCAGCCGGGCCAGCTCGCGGCCCTCGACCGGCAGCGGCCGTCCGTCGAACGTGATCTCGCCGGAGTCGATCGGCTCCAGCCGGTTGATCGTCCGGCACAGCGTCGACTTGCCCGACCCGGACGGCCCGATGATCACGACGACCTCGCCGCGGCCGACCGTGGTGTCCACGTCCCGCAGCACGTGCAGCGGCCCGAAGTGCTTGTTCACCCCGCGCATGACCACCAGCGGCGCGCCCGGAGTGTCGGTCATGGGCGCACCATAGCGTCCCCGCCGTACGGTCAAGGCAGCGCAAGGACGGCACCCGGCTTTCGTGGCCCGACCGAGACCGTGCCGGGCGCCGGCCCTCCGGCGATACCCTGTGCTCGCCATGGAAAAGACGCGCACGTACGAGGTCCGCACGTACGGCTGCCAGATGAACGTGCACGACTCGGAGCGGCTGTCCGGCCTGCTCGAGGACGCGGGGTACGTGCGGGCGGCCGCGGGCGCGACCCCGGACGTGGTCGTGCTCAACACCTGCGCGGTGCGGGAGAACGCGGACAACCGGCTCTACGGCAACCTCGGCCACCTGCGCCCGGTCAAGGACTCCCATCCCGGCATGCAGATCGCGGTCGGCGGCTGCCTGGCCCAGAAGGACCGCGGCGAGATCGTGCGCCGTGCGCCCTGGGTGGACGCGGTGTTCGGGACGCACAACCTCGGCGTGCTGCCGGTACTGCTCGAGCGGGCCCGGGTCGAGCGGGAGGCGCAGGTCGAGATCGCCGAGTCGCTGGAGGCGTTCCCGTCGGTGCTGCCGTCCCGGCGCGAGTCGGCGTACTCGGCCTGGGTCTCGATCGCGGTCGGCTGCGACAACACCTGCACGTTCTGCATCGTCCCGTCGTTGCGCGGCAAGGAGAAGGACCGACGGCCCGGCGACATCCTGGCCGAGATCGAGGCACTGGTCGCCCAGGGCGTGCTCGAGGTGACCCTGCTCGGCCAGAACGTCAACTCGTACGGGCGCGAGTTCGGCGACCGGTACGCGTTCGGCGCGCTGCTGCGCTCGGCCGGCGCGGTCGACGGCCTGGAGCGGGTCCGGTTCACCTCGCCGCACCCGCGTGACTTCACCGACGACGTGATCGCCGCGATGGCCGAGACCCCGGCGGTGTGCCACTCGCTGCACATGCCGCTGCAGTCCGGCTCGGACGCGGTGCTGCGGGCGATGCGCCGTTCCTACCGGCGGGACCGCTACCTGGGCATCCTCGCCCGGGTGCGGGACGCGATGCCGGACGCCGCGATCACCACGGACATCATCGTCGGCTTCCCGGGTGAGACCGAGGCGGACTTCGAGCAGACGCTGGACCTGGTGCGGCAGGCGGGTTTCGCCGGCGCGTTCACGTTCCAGTACTCGCCGCGGCCCGGCACGCCGGCCGCGACGATGGACGGCCAGGTGCCGCGCGCGGTCGTGCAGGAGCGGTACGAGCGGCTGGTCGCCGTGCAGGACGAGGTGTCGCTGGCCGCCAACCGGGCCCTGGTCGGCTCGACCGTCGAGGTGCTCGTCGGCCGAGGGCGAGGGGCGCAAGGACGCCGCCACCGGCCGCCGCTCGGGCCGCGCCCGGGACGGCCGGCTGGTGCACTTCGCCTGTTCCCCCGGCGAGGTCCGGCCGGGCGACGTGGTCACCACCGCGGTGACGTACGGGGCGCCGCACCACCTGGTCGCCGACCGTCCGCCGCTGTCCCACCGGCGTACCGCGGCCGGCGACGCGCACGAGGCGGGCCGCCGCCCGAGCACCCCGGGCGTGCTGCTCGGCATGCCGACGGTCCGGGCCGGGTAATTCTGTCGCCCGGCGTCGCTACCGTCGCCGCATGACGACACCCACGGCGCCGCCCGACACCCGTACCCCGCCGCCGGAGACGGGGCCCGAGCGGCCGATGCTGGAGGGGTTCCTCGACTTCCACCGGGAGACCCTGCGGTGGAAGTGCGCCGGGCTGACCGACGAGCAACTCGCGAGCCGGTCGGTGCCCACCTCGGCGCTGGCGCTGCTCGGCCTGCTCCGGCACATCACCGAGGTGGAGCGCTGGTGGTTCCTCCCGTTCGTCGGGGAGGTGGACCCGGCCCCGATCTACTTCTCCGAGGAGAAGCTCAACGACGACTTCGACGCGCTGGACACCGTGCCGCCGGCCGGCGTGCTGGCTCGCTGGGACGCCGAGATCGACCGCATCCGCCGGGAGCTGCCGGCGGTCGACCTGGACGCCGAGTTCACCCGGCGCGGCAGCCGGTTCTCGCTGCGCTGGGTGTATCTGCACATGATCGAGGAGTACGCCCGGCACAACGGGCACGCCGACCTGGTCCGCGAGGGGATCGACGGGGTGACCGGCGAATGACCGCGCCGCCGGACGACCGTCGCGATCCGCCGCGGGTCGGCGACGAGCGGGCCACGCTGGCCGGCTACCTCGACTTCCACCGGGACACGCTGATGTGGAAATGCGCCGGACTGACCGACGAGCAGCTCAAGGCCCGGCCGCTGCCGACGACGAACCTGTCCCTGCTCGGTCTCGTCCGCCATCTCGCCGACGTCGAGCGCAGCTGGTTCCGGCGCCGGGTCGCCGGCGAGGACGCGCCGCCGATCTTCTACACCGAGGCCGAGCCGGACCTCGACATCGACCCTCCGCCGGACGCGGACCCCGCGGCCGACATCGCGGTCTGGCGGGCCGAGGTGGCCGCCTGCGACGCGGCCGTGGCGGGGCGCGACCTCGACGGCACCTTCGTCTCCCGCACCGAGACGCTGTCCCTGCGCTGGCTCTACAGCCACATGATCGAGGAGTACGCGCGGCACAACGGGCACGCGGACCTGATCCGGCAGGCGATCGACGGAGCCGTCGGCGAGTGACGCTGCTGACCGTCGGGCACGGCACGGCGTCGCAGGACGAGCTGACCGCCCTGCTGCACGGCGCCGGGGTGCGACTGCTCGTGGACGTGCGGACCGCGCCGGGCAGCCGGCGGCACCCGCAGGTCGCGAGGGCCGCGCTGGCCGAGTGGCTGCCCGCGGCCGGCATCGACTACCGCTGGGAGAAGGACCTCGGCGGCTTCCGGACGCCCGCGCCGGACTCGCCGGACGTGGTGTGGCGGGAGCCGATGTTCCGCGGGTACGCGGGCTGGATGCGGCAGGAGCCGTTCCGGGCCGCGCTGGACCGGGTCCTCGCTGCCGGCGAGGCCACCGCGGTGATGTGCAGCGAGGCGGTGTGGTGGCGCTGCCATCGGCGGTTGCTGGCCGACGCCGCCGTGCTGCTGCACGGCGTCCCGGTCCGGCACCTGATGCACGACGGCCGCACGCCGGAGCACGTGCCGACCGAGGGCGCGCGGGTCACCCCGGCCGGGATCGTCTACGACGAGGGCGCGCTGCCTTCGGCGACGTGAAAGTTGAACCGGTTGTGCCCGACGGCCATCCGCAGCGTCACCCAGAACAGGACGCCGGCCTCCAGACCGCGGGCCGCGGACACCGGCCCGACGTCCCGGATCGCGTCCTCCGGCCAGCCGAACTGCCGCAGCAGCCCCGCCACCGCCGCCTTCGCCGCCGCGTCGTCGCCCGCGACGAACACGTCGTGCTCGCCCGCCACCAGCTCCGGGTGCACCATCACGTCGCCGTTCATGGTGTTCAGCGCCTTGACCACGCGGACGTCCGGATGCGCGCGCTGGAGCCGCTCCGCGGTGCTGTCGCCGTACGGGACCGTGAGACCGGGCGGAAAGTTCCCGTCCAGGGCGTTGGAGACGTCGAGCAGGACCGTGCCGGGAGCGGGCTCGGCCTGGGCGACGGCGGCGAGGGAGTGGCTGCCGGCGGTCGCGTTGACCACCAGCTCGGCGCTGCCGGCCGCCTGCCGGAAGTCGCCGGACGCCGCGCCGTGCGCCCGTGCCCAGCCGGCCCCGGTCTCGTTGGCCGGGTCGCGGCTGCCCATCGTCACGTCGTGGCCGATCTCGACCAGCCGGGTGGCGATCGCCTGCCCCACCGGTCCGGTGCCGAGTACGCCGATCTTCATGGCCGCCAAGTAGCCCGGTGGGCGGGGCCGCAGTCAAGCCCCGTTCGCCCTGGGCGCAGGATCAGGTACGTCCGTCCCCGACCGATCGGAGCAGCCATGACCGGTGCACAGCCGCGCGTCGCCGTCGTGACCGGAGGCGGCAGCGGGATCGGCGCTGCGTCGGCGCGGGCGCTGGCCGCCGACGGGTGGACCGTCGTGTTGGCCGGGCGCCGGCGGGAGGCGCTGGAGGCGGTCGCGGCCGGGCACGACCGGCTCGACCCGGTGCCGGCCGACGTCACCGCCGAGGACAGCGTGTCCAGGCTGTTCGAGACCACCGTGCGCCGGCACGGCCGGGTGGACCTGCTGTTCAACAACGCGGGCACGACCGCCCCAGCGGTCGACCTGGACGCACACGAGCTGGCGACCTGGAACGCGGTGATCGCGGTGAACCTCACCGGCGCCTTCCTGTGTACGAGAGAGGCGTTCCGGGTGATGCGGCGGCAGGACCCCCAGGGTGGGCGAATCATCAACAACGGCTCGATATCGGCGCACACGCCCCGGCCGCGCTCGGTCGCGTACACGGCCACCAAGCATGCGATCACCGGCCTGACGAAGTCGACCGCGCTGGACGGCCGGCCGTACGACATCGCCTGCGGGCAGATCGACATCGGCAACGCGGCGACCGAGCTGGCCGGCGGGTTCGCGACCGGGACAGCGCAGGCCGACGGCAGCGTGCGACCGGAGCCGTTGATGGATGTGGCCGCCGTGGCCAGGGCGGTCTGCTACATGGCCAGCCTGCCGCTGGAGGCCAACGTCGCCACCATGACCGTGATGGCGACGAAGATGCCGTACCTGGGCCGCGGCTAGCGCACCGGGGCCAGGCGGTGCCGGGTGCCGGTACGGGCGATGCCCCCTCGGCGGCGAGCGCGGCGTACGACTCGACCCGGGGAGCGGCGTGCTCAGCGGCGCACGGAGCGCTCGGCTTCGGCCAGCCACTCGCGCCGGGCCGCGACCGCCGCCTCGGCCTCGGCGATCTTGCCCTCGCTTCCGCCGGCCCGCGCCTTGGCCAGCTGCGCCTCGGCCTTGGCCACGGTGTCCCGGAGCTGGTCCAGCAGCGGGTTGCTGTCGGCCTTGCCGCGCCGCCACTCGGCGTCGCCGGCGTCCCGGACCCGCTGCTCGGCCGCGCGCATCCGGTTGTCCAGCGTGCGGATCGCGTCCCGCGGCACGTGCCCGACCGCGTCGTAGCGCTCCTGGATGTCCCGCAGCCGCGCCTGCGCGTTCTTCAGGTCGGAGTCCGGGTCGAGCGCCTCCGCCTCGGCGATGAGCGCCTCCCGGGTGTGCTGGTTGGCCAGCTGCTCGGCGTCCCGCTCGGTGAACGTCGCCGCCCGGGCGGCGAAGAACCGGTCCTGCGCGGCCCGGAACCGGGTCCACAGCTGCTCCTCGGCCTCCTTCGAGGCCCGGCCGGCCGCCTTCCACTCGCCCATCAGTGCCTTGAGCCGGCTCGCGGTCGGCCCCCACTCGGTCGAGTCGGCCAGCGACTCGGCCTCGGCCACCAGCTCCTCCTTGCGGGCCCGGGCGACCGCGCGCTGCTCGTCCAGCGCGGCGAAGTGGCTGCCGCGGCGGCGGGTGAACGTGTCCCGGGCGGCGGCGAACCGCTTCCACAGCTGCTCGTCGGCCTTGCGGTCGACGCCGCGGATCGCCTTCCACTCCTCGACGATGGCCCGGAACCGGTCGCCGGTCGCCTTCCACTGCGAGCTCTGGGACAGCTCCTCGGCCTCGAGGACGAGCTTCTCCTTGGCCGCGGCGGCCGCCGCCCGGGCCGCGGCGCGGGCCGCACCGGCCTGCTCCTGCTTCGCCTGGGCGGCCCCGACGAGCGCGGTCAGCCTGGTGTCGAGGGTGGCCAGGTCGCCGACCACGGCCGCCTCGCCCAGCGTCGCCTGCAGCGCGGCCGCATGGGCCAGGGTGCTCTTCGGGTCGCCGGCGCCGGAGGCCAGCCGGCTCTCCAGCAGCCCGACCTCGGTGGCCAGGTCGTCGTACCGGCGGGCGAAGTGGGCCAGCCCGTCCTCGGCGCTCCCGGCGTGCCAGGAACCGACCGCGCGCTCGGCCGCCCCGGTGCGGACGTACACCGTGCCGTCGGTGTCGACCCGTCCCCACTCGTTGCTGGCAGTCATCGCTCGTTCCTCCTCGCGCGTCCGCGCTCCTGCATCCTCTCAGGACGTGCTGTCCGGTCGGCACCCCCTCTGCTACAAACCCGTCGTCCTACTCTCCCGGAGTGGTTCGCGCCATCGCCTTCTGCCCGTCGCCCCCGCTGCTCGTGCCCGAGCTGGCCGCCGGCGCCGCGGGCGAGCTCGATCCGCTGCGGGCGGCCTGCCGGGAGGCGGTGCGCCGGCTGCTCGCCGCCCGCCCGGACGAGGTCGTCGTGATCGGAACGGGCCCGGGGACCGGCCGGTTCCCGCCCGGCGCCACCGGGACGCTGGCCGGGTACGGCGTGCCGGTCACCGCGGCGCTGCCCGGCGCCCCGCCCTGCCCCGGCCCGCTGCCGTTGTCGCTCACGCTGGGGGCGTGGCTGCTGGCCGGCGCGGACGTGCCGTGCTCCGGGGTGGCGGTGGATCCGGACACCGAGCACGTTCCCGACGCACCGGCCTATCTCGTCGTCGGCGACGGGTCGGCCCGCCGGTCGGAGCAGGCGCCCGGGTACGTCGACCCGCGGGCCGGCGCCGTTCGACGCCGCGGTGGCGGCCGCCCTGGCCGCCGGCGACGCCGCCGCCCTGCGCGACCTCGACCCGGCGCTCGGCGCCGACCTGCTCGCCGCCGGCGTGCCGGCCTGGCGCGCGGTCGGCCGCGCCGTCGCCGGGACGTTCGAGGCCGAGCTGCTCTACGCCGGCGACCCGTACGGCGTCGGCTACTTCGTCGCCTCCTGGACGGCGGCACCATGAGCCGGCGGGGGAGGGAGCATCGGCTCGTCGTGCTGGTCGGCCCGACCGCGACCGGCAAGACCGCGCTCGCCGTCGAGCTGGCCGAGCGGATCGGCGCCGAGGTGGTCAACGCCGACTCCATGCAGCTCTACCGCGGCATGGACGTCGGCACCGCGAAGCCGACGGCGGCCGAGCGGCGCGGCGTCCCGCACCACGTGCTCGACGTCTGGGACGTGACCGAGCGGGCCAGCGTCGCCGAGTACCAACGGCTGGCCCGGGCGGCGGTCGACGGCGTGCTCGCCCGCGGCCGGGTGCCGCTGCTGGTCGGCGGTTCCGGCCTCTACGTCCGCGCCGTCGTCGACGAGCTCGACTTCCCGGGCACCGACCCGGGGCTGCGGGCCCGGCTGGAGGCCGAGCTGGCCGCGCACGGCCCGGGGACCCTCCACAGGAGACTGTCCGAAGTGGACCCCGAGGCGGCCCGGGGGATCCTGCCGTCCAACGGCCGCCGGCTGGTGCGCGCGCTCGAGGTGCTCGAGCTCACCGGCCGGCCGTTCGCGGCGACGCTGCCGGAGCCGGCCGAGCGCTACGACACCGTCCAGGTCGGACTCGACCGCGCCGACCTCGACGACCGGGTCGCGGCCCGGGTGGACCGGATGTGGGCCGGCGGCCTGGTGGCCGAGGTGCGCGCGCTGGAGCGGGACGGGCTGCGGGACGGGCCGACGGCCAGCCGGGCGCTCGGCTACCAGCAGGTGCTCGCGCTCGGCGACACGCCCGAGGCGCGGGAGCAGACCGTCGCCGCGACCCGACGGTTCGTCCGCCGGCAGCGGTCCTGGTTCCGCCGCGACCCGCGGGTGCGCTGGCTGGACGCGGCCGCGCCGGACCTCCTCACGGACGCGCTCGCGCTCGCCCGGTGACGCGCGGGGCGTGCCCGCGCTCGCCCGGTGACGCGCGGGCTGCCCGCGCTCGTCCGGTGACGCGCGGGGTGCCCGCGCCGCCGTCCGGGGCGCCCGCGGCGGCGTTTACCCTCGTGCCGTGGAGTTCGTGAAGGGGCACGGCACCGAGAACGACTTCGTCGTGCTGCCGGACGCCCCGCCGCTCGACCCGGAGACGGTCCGGGCGCTGTGTGACCGGCGCACCGGGATCGGCGCCGACGGCGTGCTGCGGGTGGAGCGGGGCGACGGCGGCTTCGTCATGGACTACTGGAACGCGGACGGCTCTCTCGCGGAGATGTGCGGCAACGGCATCCGGGTGTACGCGCGCTACCTGGTCGCCGCCGGGCTGGCCGAGCCGGGCACGCTGCCGATCGGCACCCGGGCCGGCGTGCGCACGGTGCAGGTGCCGCCGGACGGCGACGTCACCGTGGAGATGGGCGAGCCGGTGGCGCTGGCGGCGTCGCCGTGCGTCGGCGACCGGTCCGGCACCGCGGTGAGCATGGGCAACCCGCACGTCGTGGTCGAGCTGCCGGATCTGGCCGCGCTCGACGCGCTCGACCTGAGCCGGCCGCCGGACGTGCGGCCGCCGCTGCCGGACGGGCAGAACGTCGAGTTCGTCGTCCGGCGTGGTCCCCGCGCGCTGGCGATGCGGGTGCACGAGCGTGGGGTGGGGGAGACCCGGTCCTGCGGCACCGGCGTCTGCGCGGCGGTCGTGGCCGCAGTGGCCTGGGGCGGCGGCGACGGGCTGGACGACCCGTGGACCGTCGACGTGCCGGGTGGGCGGCTGTCCGTGACCTGGCTGTCGGCCGGGCCGGTGCTGCTGTCCGGACCGGCCGTCCTGGTCGCCCGCGGCGACGTCGACCCGGACGCGCTCAGTCGGCGGTGAACCGCCAGCTCTGGTTGCCGCCGGCGGCCGGGTCCAGCGCGGTGGTCGGGTCCTGGCAGTCCCACTGCTGCACCGGCGCGCCGTCGTTCGTCGCGCCGCCGGTGACATCCAGGCACTTGCCGCTGTGTGCGGCGACGATCTGCACGTAGCCGGACGCCGCGCCGGCCGGGTCGAGCAGCGGACGCAGCTGGAAGGTCTCGTTCGGTCCGCCGTTGCAGTCCCACTGCACGACCGGGGCGCCGTTGTCCACCGAGGCGCCGAGAACGTCCGCGCAGCGGCTCGCACCGGCGTTCACCAGCTCGTACAGGCCGGGCTGAGCGGTGGCGACGAGCAGGAAGCCGGTCCCGAAGTCCGTGCCGCACGCGCGCTGGACGAGCTGGG
This sequence comes from uncultured Actinomycetota bacterium, assembly GCA_963803135.1. Taxonomy (GTDB): domain Bacteria; phylum Actinomycetota; class Actinomycetes; order Mycobacteriales; family CADCTP01; genus CADCTP01. Next base: position 426,553 of record CAWDLH010000008.1, read on the forward strand.
CGCCGGCGTCGGCGCGACCCTGCGGCGCGCCCAGGCAGAGCCCGGAGCGCTTGGAGGCGAACGAGCCGCCGGACGGGGGGAGCGGGGAGCCGGTCGGGCTCGGCTCCGTGCTCGACGTCGGCTCCGGGCTGGCGCTGCCGCTCGCGCCCGGACTGGATGCGGGCGTCGGGGCGGTCGCCGCGGCCGGAGCCGGGTCGCCGCGGCCGGTGGCCAGCCGGACCACCAGCACGAGGATCGCCAGGAGTACGAGGACGACGCCGACCACCGCGGCGACGGCGAGCAGCGCGGTCTTCTCGTCGCCGCGCAGGGCGGCGACCCGGGCGGCGAGCCGGCGGGTGGTGGCGACGGTGCGGGCCCGCGCGGTCGGCGGGCCGGCCGGGGCTTGGGCCGGCTGCGGCGGCGCCGGCTCCTCCGACCCGCCCAGCCCGGTCAGCAGCACCCGGGTGAACGTCCCGGTGCTGTACTCGGTCCCCGGCTGGTGCGCCGTCCCCGGCTGGTGGGGGCCCGGAACCGGCTGGTGGGGGGCCGGCGCGGTGGGCCACAGGTCGGCGCGGGTCGCGCCCACCGGCAGGTCGGGCGGAAGCACCGTCGTCGCCTCGACACCGCTCCGCGGCGCCAACGCCCCGGCCAGCCCGCCGGGCGGATGGGCCGGCTCCGGCCGCGTGCCGCCGGCGGGGCGGGGCGGGTCGGGATGCCGCGGTCGGTGCGGTTCGGCCTGGTCAGGGGTGGTGCCAGGGCCTCGGGCCGGGGGTGGGAGGACCGCGCCGGTCGCCTCGTCGACGGTCGCCGGGTCGGGCCGGACGGCGGGTTCGACCGCCGCCGCGTCCGGTGCCTGGTGCCGTCCCACGGCTGGCTATGGTGCCCCATTCCCCCACTCGCCCGCGACGTCGGCCGCCGGGCGGGGCCGCTCACCCCGGGACACGGGCCGGCTACTCGGCCCGTTCTGGTCCGGCGCTGCCGGCGGCCGCTCCGGCCGGCCCGGCCACGCCGCCGTCCTGGCCGGCGGCCGGCCCGGAGACGACCCCGGCGACCGGCGGGCCGCCGCCCGTGCCGAGCTCCGCCCCCGCCGGCACGTACTCGGTCGGGAGCTCGCGCATCGTCCGCAGCGGCGAGAAGAACACCGGCAGCACCGCGAGCGCCGAGCCCGCCACGGCGACCCACAGCGCCGGCCGCAGCCCGATCGTCGAGCCGAGGATCCCGCCGAGCAGCGCGCCGATCGGGATCGTGCCCCACACGGCGAACCGGATCGTCGCGTTCATCCGCCCGAGCAGCCGTTCCGGGCACAGCAGCTGTCGGAACGACACCTGGGTGATGTTGTAGACCACGACCGTCATGCCGCTGACCACCGACGCCGCGGCCACCAGCCACAGCAGCCAGCCGCGCTGCACGAACGGCAGCGGGAGCATCGCCGGCACCGAGACCGCGATCGAGATCCACAGCGTCGGTCCCTGCCCGACCCACCCGGCGATCCGCCGGGCCACCAGCGCGCCGAGCAGCCCGCCGACCGCGGACGCGCTGAACAGCAGCCCGATCGTGCCGGCGGACAGGTTCAGCTGGTCCGCACCGGCCAGCAGCACGACGAACACGGTCATCGCGACGTTCTGGAACAGGTTCGCGGTCGCGGTGCAGGCGGTGATCGCCCGCAGCAGCGGGTGGCCGAGGACGAACGCCAGCCCCTCCTTCATCTCCCGGCCGAGATGCCGGTCCGCCGCCCGCTCCGGCCGCGGCTCCCGGGACCGGATCGACCCGATCCAGGTCGCCGACCAGAGGAACGAGGCCGCGTCGACCAGAATCGCGTACGGCGCGGTCAGCGCCTGCACGAGCAGGCCGCCGACCGTCGGCCCGGCCACCTGGGCGACCGACTGGGTGCCCTGGAGCTTGGCGTTGCCCTCGACCAGGTTGTCCCGCCCGACCAGGTGCGGCAGGTACGACTGGTACGCCACGTCGAAGAACACCGTGCACACGCCGGCGATGAGCGCCACCGCGTACACCTGGGCCAGGGTGAGCGCGTCCAGCGCCCAGGCCAGCGGCAGCGACCCGAACAGCAGGCCGCGGACCAGGTCGGCGACCATGAGCACGTTGCGCCGGCGCATCCGGTCGACCCAGACCCCGGCCGGCAGCCCGACCAGCAGGAACGCCAGGAACTCGAACGTGGTCAGCAGTCCGACCTCGAACGGCCCGGCGTCGAGCACCTTGATCAGCAGCAGCGGCAGCGCGATGACCGTGACCTGGGTGCCGGTCTGGCTCAGTGCGTCCGCGGCCCACAGCCGCCGGAAGTCTGCGTGCCGCAGGAGCGTCGTCTGCACGACCGGTAGCCTGCGACAGTGATTGAGAGTTGTCAATCACTTATGCTGTGCGCGTGACGGTGGAGCGACGACCCGCGACCGAGGCGGAGGCCCGGACGCTGGCCTCGCCGCTGCGGCTGCGGATCCTGCGGCTGTGCCTGGACGTGTCGCTGACCAACAAGGAGATCGCCGAGCGGCTCGGCAAGGACCCGGCCAGTGTGCTCTACCACGTCCGCCGGTTGGTACGCACCGGGTTCCTCGTCGCCGAGCGGGAGCGGCGGGGGACCCGCGGCGCCCGCGAGGTGCCGTACCGGTCGACCGGGAAGTCCTGGACCCTCAGCGTCGGCGAGACGGAGGACCCGCGGCTCGGCGCCAGCACGCTGGTGGAGGCGTTCGTGCAGGACGCCACCCGGATCGGCTTCGGGAACGTCGACGGCACCCGGATGGGGCTTCGGTTGACCCCGGACGAGTACGACGAGCTCTCCCGCCGGATGCACGAGCTGGTCGAGGAGTTCCGGGTGCGGGGCTCCACCGGTGCTCCGTGGTCGCTGTTCATCGGCCTGCACCCGGACGACCGTCCGGTGTAAAGCCCGTGCTCCCGCACCGGACCCGTGCCACCATCGAGGGACGATGACGCAACCACTTCACGAGCCCACACCGAAGATCGAGCCGCACGAGCCGGAGCCGTACGAGCCGATCGCACCGTACGAGTCCTTCGACCTGGAGGACCGGCAGGCGCTGCGGCGCGTCCCGGGACTGGCGACCGAGCTCGAGGACGTCAGCGAGGTCGAATACCGCCAGCTCCGGCTGGAGCGGGTGGTGCTGGTCGGCGTCTGGACCACCGGCACCGCGACCGATGCCGAGCTGTCCCTGGTCGAGCTGGCCCGGCTGGCCGAGACCGCCGGCTCGCAGGTGCTCGACGGGCTGATGCAGCGGCGCGACCGCCCCGACCCGGCGACGTACCTCGGCTCCGGCAAGGCCAAGGAGGTCCGCGACATCGTCGTGGCCACCGGCGCCGACACCGTGATCTGCGACGGCGAGCTGACGCCCGGCCAGCTGCGCAATCTCGAGGAGATCGTCAAGGTCAAGGTCATCGACCGGACCGCGCTGATCCTCGACATCTTCGCCCAGCACGCGCGCAGCCGGGAGGGCAAGGCGCAGGTCGAGCTGGCCCAGCTGCAATACCTGCTGCCCCGGCTGCGCGGCTGGGGCGAGTCGCTGTCCCGGCAGGCCGGCGGCCGGGTCGCCGGCGGTGGCGGCATCGGCACCCGCGGGCCCGGCGAGACCAAGATCGAGACCGACCGGCGCCGGATCAACACCCGCATCGCCAAGCTCCGCCGCCAGCTGGCCGAGCTGAGCACCACCCGGGCCACCCAGCGGCAGGAGCGGGTCCGGCACGAGGTGCCCTCGGTGGCGCTCGCCGGCTACACCAACGCCGGCAAGTCCTCGCTGCTCAACCGGCTCACCGGGGCCGGCGTGCTGGTCGAGGACGCGCTGTTCGCCACGCTCGACCCGACCGTGCGGCGGTCGCAGACCCCGGACGGCCGGGAGTACACGCTGGCCGACACGGTGGGCTTCGTCCGGCACCTGCCGCACCAGCTGGTCGAGGCGTTCCGGTCCACGCTGGAGGAGGTCGCCGACTCCGACCTGATCCTGCACGTCGTGGACGGCTCGGACGCCGACCCGGAGGGGCAGATCGCCGCGGTGCGGGAGGTGCTCGGCGAGATCGATGCTCTGCACGTGCCCGAGCTGCTCGTGGTCAACAAGGTCGACGCGGCCGACGAGGACACGCTGACCCGGCTGCACCGGGTGGCGCCCGGCGCGGTGTTCGTCTCGGCTCGCACCGGCCGGGGCATCGAGCAACTCGCCGCCGCGATCGAGGCCCGGCTGCCGCGGCCGTCGGTCGAGGTGCACGTCCTCGTCCCGTACGACCGGGGCGACCTGGTGTCCCGGGTGCACTCGACCGGCGAGGTGCTGGCCGAGGAGCACACCGGCGACGGCACGTTGCTGGCCGCCCGGGTGTCCGGCGACCTGGCCGGGGCGCTGTCCGCGTACGCGGTCGCGGCCGGGTGACGAGCCGCCCCCGGGGGGCTCCGGACGGCTCACCGGCGCTGCTGGGCGCGGCGTTCGTCGTCTTCGTACTGCTCACCGTCGACGTGCTGGCCGGCGGGCCGCTGACGCACCTGGACCGGTCCGTGGCGGCCTGGGCGCGCTCGACCGGGCTGCCCGGCCCGGGCTGGACCCGGCCCGGGCAGATGCTCGCCGACCAGCTGGTCAACTTCGGCGACCGCGAGGTGGCGGGCACCATCGTGCTCGTCGCGATCGGCTGGATCTGCGTGCGGGCGCGGACCGTGGTGCCGCTGGTCCGGCTGGCCGTGCTGGCCGGGGTGGCGGCGTCGATCGTGCTCGCCCTGAAGTACGGCATCGGGCGGCAGGCGCCGCCCGGCGTGCCCGGTCCGGAGGCGTCCCGCTCGTACCCGTCCGGCCACACGGCGACGGCGGTCGTCCTGTGGGGCATGCTCTACTCGGTCGTCGCGGAGTACCCCCGGTACGCGGTGTCCCGGCCGGTCGCCTGGCTGCTGAGCTGGCTCGGGCCGCTGATGGTGATGGTCGGGATGGTGCTGCGCGACTACCACTGGCTGACCGACCTGGTGGCCGCGGCCGCGCTGTGCACGGTCCTGCTGCAGGCCGAGAGGCTGGCGTTGGGACACTGGCGGGGTGCGCGTCGGGGGTCGGGGTCCGCTGCTCGCCCTCGTTCTGCTGCTGTGGGCTCCGTACCCGGCGCTGGCTGAGTCCGCTCCGGCCGGGTCCGCCCGGACGCTCTGCACGATCCGGGACCGGCGCATCGACGAATCCAGCGGGCTGGCCGCGTCCGCGGACCGGCTGTGGACGGTCGACGACGGGGGCTCGCGGCTGCGGGTCTTCGAGCTGGACCGGTCCTGCCGGGTGCTGCGCACGATCGAGGCCGGCATCGATCCGTACGACGTGGAGGACCTCGCCCGGGCCGCCGACGGCACGCTCTGGCTGGCCGACACCGGAGACAACGGGCTGAACCGGTCGACGGTCGCGGTGGAGCGGCTGCGGCCGGACGGGTCGGCGACGTTGTTCCGGCTCACCTACCCGGACGGGCCGCACGACGCCGAGGCGGTGTTGCTCACGCCCTCCGGGCAGCTGTTCGTCGCCACCAAGGAGCCGCTGGCCTCGAACCTCTACTCGCCGGCCGGGCCGCTGTCGGCGGCGCGGCCGACCCCGCTGCGCAAGGTGGCCTCGACCGGCTTCCTGCCGACCGGGACCGCGGGCGGGCCGGTCGGCGCGGCCGGGCAGGTGCTGGTCACCGGCGGGGCGGTCTCGCCGGACGGGCGGTCGGTGGTGCTGCGGACCTACACCGACGCGTACGTCTGGGCGGCTCCGGACGGGGACGTGGCGGCGGCGATCGCGTCCGGTCAGCGGCGGCGGATCCCGCTCCCACCGACCGCCCAGGGCGAGGCGGTCGCGTTCACCCCCGACGGGCGTGCCCTGCTGACGAGCACCGAAGGCGTCCCGGCTCCGGTGCACGAGGTCTCCCTCGGCGCCGCCGCCCCGACCCCGAGCCCGACGCCGTCCCGGTCCGCGTCCGCCGCCGCGGGCCGGTCCGAGCCCGACTCCTCCGGACGCGGCGACCTCGTCCGCACCCTCCTGGCCCCGCTCGTCGCCGTCGTCGCCCTCGGCGCCGTCCTCTCCCTCGCCCTCCGCCGTCGCCGCTGACCGCGCTCAGATCTTGCGGAGGACGGTGACGACGCGGCCGAGGACGGTCGCCTCGTCGCCGGGAATCGGCGCGTACGCCGGGTTGTGCGGCAGCAACCACACATGCCCATCCCGCCGCCGGTAGGTCTTCACCGTCGCCTCGCCGTCGATCATCGCGGCGACGATGTCGCCGTTGTCGGCGACCGGCTGCTGCCGGACCACGACCCAGTCGCCGTCCGCGATCGCGGCGTCGATCATCGAGTCACCGCTGACCCGCAGGAGGAACAGCGTCCCCTCGCCGACCAGCTCCCGCGGCAGCGGGAAGACGTCCTCCACGTACTGCTCGGCCAGCACCGGGCCGCCGGCCGCGATCCGGCCGACGACCGGCACGTAGGTCGGGGCGGGGTGGGCGAACCGCTCCGTCTCCTCGTCCGGCTCCGGCACCCGGGCCGGCGCGGTGGCCGCGGTCTCCGGTGGGCGCACGTCGACGGCGCGAGGACGGTTGGGGTCGCGCCGGATGTAGCCCTTGCGCTCCAGCGTGCTCAACTGGTGGGCCACGCTCGAGGTCGACGTGAGGCCGACGGCCTGGCCGATCTCCCGGACGCTCGGCGGGTATCCCTGCTTGTCGACGGCCTCCCGGATGACCTCCAGGATCCGGCGCTGCCGCTGGGTCAACCCGGCCGCGTCGACCGCGCTGTCCGGGAAGTCGCGCACCACCGCGGGCTGCGCCACCCCCGGAGGCGCCTGCCCGCCGGTTGCCGCGCGCGCCGCCTCGCCCGCGCGTCTCCTGCCGCCCGACCCTGCCGCCATGACCTCTCCTTGTCGCCGCACCGCGTCCTGCGGATCCGCGCCGGCCCGTCGCTCGCCGCCCCGTGGTCCGTCCGTGATCGACAAGTTAGCGACCGGGACCGACAGTTCTCAAACATCTGTTCGAACGACACGCCGGTAACTCGTCGATTCTGTCGGACCCCCGGTGTACAAAGTCGCACAGAGGTTCGATCGAACCTGTGTTCGAAGAATTGGTCTGGCTGGACAGGAGGGTTCGCGATGACCGTCGCTCCGGAGCTGCCGCCGGTGCCCGTCGCCCGCCGGCGCGGGTCGCACCGCCTGCGGGTAGTGGTCGACCGCACGCCGGCCGGGGTGGTCGCGCTGGTCGAGCCTCCGCGCCCGCGCGGCCCGCTGGCCCCCGCCCCCGCCTCGGTGGTCGTGCCGGCCGCGCCGGTGGAGCCGGGGATCGGCCGGGAGCACCGCCCGGCCGATCCCGCCTCACCCCGCTGCTCGGACGGAGACCCGGTTCCCCGGCGGGTCCGGCAGGCCCCGGCGGCGACGGCTGTCGCCGACCCGTCCCGGACCCGCCCCCTCGGCCTCCGCCCCGCGGTCCACTCGGTGCGGACCCGGCCGGTGCGGACCCGCCCGTCAGGCTCCCCGTCCGCGGTCGAGCCGGTGCGGGCGGGGCCGGTGCGGACCCGCCCGTCGGGCTCCCCGTCCGCGGTCGAGCCGGTGCGGACGGGGCCGGTGTGGGCCCAGCCGGGGCGGAGCCGGCCGGTCGGCATCCGGCCGGTGGGCGCGCGGGTGGTGAGGCCGGCGTCCGGGCACCTGCGGCTGACCCGCCGCGGCCGGCTCGTGACCGCGGCCGCCACGCTGCTCATCGCGGGGCTCGCGCTGGTGGGCGTGGTCTCCCGGGCCGGCGTGCTGCACGAGACCGGGCCGCTGCCGGCCTCCGCGCCGGCCCAGGTCGTGGTCGCGCCGGGGGAGACGCTGTGGAGCATCGCCCACCGGATCGCCCCCGACCGTGACCCCCGCACGGTCGTCGCCGGCATCCAGCATCTCAACGGGCTGCCCACCTCCGACGTCCGCACCGGCCAGACCCTCCTGCTCCGGGCGCCCTGACGACCGACCTTCCCCGCGGCCTGCCCGCCGAGCGCGCGTTCGCCCAGGCCGGTCACCCGTGCCGCGAGCGGTTCGCCGAGGTCACCGAGCGAGACCTGCTCCGCCGGCACGGCGTCGGCCCCGGCGCGATCCGCATCCTCCGGGCCGAGCGCGAGACGCACGGCCTCGCCGTCCGCACGCCGTAACCAGCCCCGCCGATCGCGCCCGCCGCCGTGCGGCTCGCGATTCTCGGCCCGCCCGCGAGCTGGCTCACCTACCCTTCGCCAGCGCCTACCGGGCGGTCACGCGTCGAGGACTTCTGGGCCGAGCTGCCGGCGGGCAAGGGCGCCGGCGGGCGGGCAAGGGCCGCCGTCGTGGTGCTGACCGGGATCGCGGCCGATGCTGTCGTCCGCCGCCCCCACCGGCGCGGCGGCGGGCGCTCCCACGCCAGCGACGTCTTCGCCCGCTGCCCGGTGGTTCGTGTCGGCGAGCAGCCTCGCCGCAGGGGTGACACCGGGGCACCCGGCCGGGAGGAAACGCCCGGCTCGACCACCGCGACACGCCGGTCGATGCTTGCGCCGGACCGGCTGCCTGCCTAGCTTGATACCCCACATCTAGTAGTTACACTGATGTAAGTCGTCCACAGGTTGGGGTCGCTGGTCCACAAGTCGTCCACAGGGCATCCCCAGGACGGTCCACAGCGCGGCCTCGCCGGAGCGGGGCGGAGGTCCCGCACGGGAGCGGGGGAGGGAGGTTGTCGCGGTGCGTTGCCCTTACTGCCGGCATGCCGACTCGCGGGTCACCGACTCGCGCGAGGTCGACGAGGGCCAGGTCATCCGCCGGCGGCGATCCTGCCAGGCGTGCGGCCGGCGGTTCACCACGGTCGAGGAAGCCACCCTTGCGGTGATCAAGCGCAGCGGGGTGACCGAGCCGTTCAGCCGGGACAAGGTCATCACCGGCGTCCGCCGCGCCTGCCAGGGCCGGCCGGTCGGCGACGACCAGCTCGCGCTGCTGGCCCAGCGGGTGGAGGAGGCGGTGCGCGCCACGGGCTGCGCCGAGATCCCCAGCAACGACGTCGGGCTGGCCATCCTCGGGCCGCTGCGGGACCTGGACGAGGTGGCCTACCTGCGCTTCGCCAGCGTCTACCGCGCCTTCACCTCGATCGAGGACTTCGAGGCCGAGATCAGCGCGCTGCGCAGACCCGACGTAGCGGCACCCGCCGCGGGGTCGGAGCCGATCCGCGAGCTGGAGCCGACGCCGTGAGCCGGCACCGGGACCGGGACCGGCAGGCCCAGCTGACCACCGACACCACGACCGCGGCCACGAGCGCACCGCGGGACCACAGCCACGGAGGGGACCAGACCATGACGGAGACCGTCGACACCCGGCACCAGGAGCGCCGGGGTGGGCTGCACGTCGAGCGGGTCTACACCACCGACGGCGTGCACCCGTACGACGAGGTCACCTGGCAGCGCCGCGACGTGGTGATGACCAACTGGCGGGACGGCTCGGTCAACTTCGAGCAGCGTGGCGTCGAGTTCCCCGACTTCTGGTCGGTGAACGCGACGAACATCGTCACCTCGAAATACTTCCGGGGTGCCGCCGGCAGCCCGACCCGCGAGTCCAGCCTGCGCCAGCTCGTCGACCGGGTGGTGCGCAGTTACCGGCGGGCCGGCGAGCAGCACGGCTATTTCGCAACCCCCGCCGACGCCGAGGTCTTCGAGCACGAGCTGAGCTGGATGCTGGTCCACCAGGTGTTCAGCTTCAACTCGCCGGTCTGGTTCAACGTCGGCACGCCGGCCCCGCAGCAGGTCAGCGCCTGCTTCATCCTCGCCGTCGACGACACGATGGACTCGATCCTGAACTGGTACCGGGAGGAGGGGCTGATCTTCAAGGGCGGCTCCGGCGCCGGTCTCAACCTGTCCCGGATCCGCTCGTCGAAGGAGCTGCTGTCCTCCGGCGGCACCGCGTCCGGTCCGGTCAGCTTCATGCGCGGTGCGGACGCGAGCGCCGGCACGATCAAGTCCGGCGGCGCCACCCGGCGGGCCGCGAAGATGGTCGTGCTCGACGTCGACCACCCCGACGTCGCCGAGTTCATCGAGACCAAGCGGTCCGAGGAGGAGAAGATCCGGGTCCTCCGGGACGCCGGCTTCGACATGGACCTCGGTGGCAAGGACATCACCAGCGTCCAGTACCAGAACGCGAACAACTCCGTGCGGGTCACCGACGAGTTCATGCGCGCGGTCGACGACGGCCGCGAGTTCGGGCTGCGGGCCCGGCTCACCGGCGAGGTCATCGACACCGTCGACGCGCGGTCGCTGTTCCGCAGCATGGCGCAGGCGGCGTGGGAGTGCGCCGACCCCGGCATCCAGTACGACGACACGATCAACGACTGGCACACCAACCCGGAGACCGGCCGGATCACGGCCAGCAACCCGTGCTCGGAGTACATGTCGCTGGACAACTCGTCCTGCAACCTGGCCTCGCTCAACCTGATGAAGTTCCTGCGCGAGGACGGCACGTTCGACGGGGCGACCTTCGCCAAGGCGGTCGAGCTGGTCATCACCGCGATGGACATCTCGATCTCGTTCGCGGACTTCCCGACCGAGGCGATCACCGAGACGACCCGGGCGTACCGGCAGCTCGGCATCGGCTACGCCAACCTGGGTGCGCTGCTCATGGCGACCGGGCACGCGTACGACTCCGACGGCGGCCGGACGCTGGCCGCGGCGATCACCTCGCTGATGACCGGCACGGCCTACCGTCGCTCGGCCGAGCTGGCCGGCGTCGTCGGCCCGTACGACGGGTACGCCCGCAACGCGCTGGCGCACCAGCGGGTGATGCGCAAGCACGCCGCGGCCAACGACGTGGTGCGTCCGGTCGGCGCGGACGACGCCGCGATCCTCGCCCTGGCGGCGGACGAGTGGCAGCGCGGCAACGAGATCGGCGCCGTCAACGGCTGGCGCAACGCGCAGGCCTCGCTGCTCGCGCCGACCGGCACGATCGGCTTCATGATGGACTGCGACACCACCGGCATCGAGCCCGACTTCTCGCTGGTGAAGTTCAAGAAGCTGGTCGGTGGCGGGTCCATGCAGATCGTCAACCAGACCGTGCCGCGGGCGCTGCGTTCCCTGGGCTATCAGGAGGAGCAGGTCGAGGCGATCGTGGAGTACATCGCCGAGCACGGGCACGTCGTCGACGCGCCGGGGCTGCGGGCCGAGCATTACGAGGTCTTCGACTGCGCGATGGGCACCCGCTCGATCGCGCCGATGGGGCACGTGCGGATGATGGCCGCGGTGCAGCCGTTCCTGTCCGGCGCGATCTCCAAGACCGTCAACATGCCCGAGTCGGCGACGGTCGAGGACATCGAGGGGATCTACCGGTCCGGCTGGGAGCTGGGGCTCAAGGCCCTGGCGATCTACCGCGACAACTGCAAGGTCGGCCAGCCGCTGTCCACTGTGGCCAGCTCGTCGTCCACGTCGGACACTCCGGCGCCGGTGGTCGAATACCGGCCGATCCGCAAGCGGCTGCCGAAGAGGCGCCCGTCCCAGACGGTGTCGTTCTCGGTGGCCGGCGCGGAGGGCTACGCAACCTCCTCGTCGTACCCGGACGACGGCATCGGTGAGCTGTTCGTCAAGATGTCGAAGCAGGGTTCGACGCTGGCCGGCGTGATGGACGCGTTCTCGATCGCGATCTCCATCGCCCTGCAGTACGGGGTGCCGCTGGAGACGTACGTCTCGAAGTTCGTCAACATGCGCTTCGAGCCGTCGGGGATGACCGACGACCCCGACATCCGGATCGCGTCGTCGGTGATGGACTACCTGTTCCGCCGGCTGGCACTGGACTACCTGCCGTACGAGACCCGCGCCGAGCTCGGCATCTTCACCGCCGCCGAGCGCGCTGCCACGGTCAACGAGTCGTACGGGGACGCGACCGAGGTCAGCGTCGAGGAGCTGCGCTCCTCGGCCCCGGTCGAGCACCCGCCGGCACCGCGCCGGGAGGCCCACTCGTCCACCGAGCTGGTCGAGCTCCAGCAGGGCACCGTCGCCGACGCTCCCCTCTGCTTCACCTGCGGCACCAAGATGCGCCCCGCCGGCTCCTGCTACGTCTGCGAAGGCTGCGGCAGCACCTCCGGCTGCAGCTGACCGCACCGGCCCGGGGGTGGGGTGACCGCGCGACCGGTCGCCCCACCCCTGCGGCCGCTGTGGTGGACTCTCGGCGTGAGTGTGCGGGAGTTGCGGGTGGTGGTGGTTGCGGAGGACTACGACGCCACGGTCGGGTTCTACCGGGACGTGCTGGGGATGGGGGAGCGGGCGGCGGTGTCCGGGCCCGGCGGGGCCGAGGTCAGCATCCTGGCGGCCGGACGGGCGACGGTGGAGATCGCGAACCCGGCGCAGCGGGACTTCATCGACGAGATCGAGGTGGGGCGGCGGGGCGTGGCGCCGCGGATCCGCTTCGCCTTCGAGGTCGACGACGTCGCCGGGGTGACCGCCACGCTGGTCGCGGGCGGGGCGACCGAGCTCGCGCCGCCCACGCCGACCCCGTTCCACTCGGTGAACGCGCGCCTCGACACGCCGGGCGACCTGCAGATCACCCTGTTCGAGCGGGACCGCCCGGCACCGCCGGCGGCGAGCAGCGGGGATCTCGTGATCCGCGCCGCGGTTGCGGGCGACTGGGCGGCGATCTGGCCGTTCTTCCGGGAGATCGTGGCGGCGGGGGAGACGTACACCTGGCCGCGGGACATGGGCGAGGACGCCGCCCGGGCGGCGTGGTTCCCCTCGTCGGCACGGACCGTGGTCGCCCTGCTCGCCGGCACCGTCGTGGGCAGCGCCAAGACCCAGCCCAACTACGCCGGCCCGGGCGCGCATGTGGCCAACGCCAGCTTCCTGGTGGATCCCGCGTACGGCGGGCGCGGGATCGGCCGGGCCCTGGGCGAGCACGTCCTGGCCCAGGCCCGGGCCGACGGCTACCGGGCGATGCAGTTCAACGCGGTCGTGGCCAGCAACGCCGGCGCCGTCCGGCTGTGGAGCTCGCTCGGGTTCACGGTCGTCGGCGCGGTGCCGGCCGCGTTCGACCACCCGCGGCTCGGCCCGGTCCCGCTGCTGATCATGTACCGGTCGCTGTGAGGGTGCAGGACGCGTTCGCGGTCTTCGACGCGCAGGACTCCGGCTGCCTCTCGTACGGGGTGCAGCGGGCCGGGCGCCGCTGGTTCGTCAAGTCCGCCGGCGGCCGCGGCACCGCCGCCGCGATGACCCGGGTGGTCGCGCTGCACCGCGCGGTGCGGCACCAGGCGGTCGTGCGCCCGGTCGCCGTGCTGCCCGGGCCGACGCTGGTCTACCCGTGGTGCCCGGGCGAGGTGCTCAACGCGGCCACCGTGCACGGCGGCAGCCGCACGGGGCTGGAGGGATTCCGCCGGCTGCCGGTCGGCGAGGTGCACCTCGCGCTGGACGCCGTCCTCGACGCGCACCTCGCGATCACCGCCGCCGGCTGGATCTCGGTCGAGCTGTACGACGGCTGCTTCCGCTACGACGTCGACGCCGGGCGGATGCACCTCATCGACCTCGACGAGTACCGCCCGGGCGGGTTCGTCCTCGACGCCGACCGGCTGCCCGGCTCGAGCCGCTACATGGCGCCGGAGGAGTGGGTACGCGGCGCCTGGATCGACGAGCGGACGACCGTGCACCAGCTCGGCCGTACACTCCAGCAGCTGCTGACCGACGGCCGCGGCACGCACCGGCAGCGGGCCGTCGCAGCCCGGGCCACCGACCCGGACCCGGACCGCCGGCACCAGACGGTGGCCGCGCTCGTCGCCGACTGGCGGCCCTGATCCCGGTTCACCCGCGGCCGGGCGAACAGATTGAAGAAATTCGCCGGGGCTGTCGATCCCGGCACAGGTCGTTCGTCGGGAGGGGCGTCGAGATCCGACCGGCGGATCCGCGAGCAGGAGGACACTCATGGGGCAGTACGTGGTTCTCATCTACGAGGACGAGCAGGGCTGGAGCAGCGGTGACCCGGCGGTCATCGAGCAGGGCATGAAGGAGCACAACCAGTTCGCCCAGGACGCGGGCGAGAAGCTGCGCGGCGGCCAGGCGCTGCAGCCGACCTCGACGGCCACCACGATCCGCAAGGACGGCTCGGGCGGGTTCGCGGTCACCGACGGGCCGTTCGTGGAGACAAAGGAGGCGCTCGGCGGGTACTACGTCGTCGAGGCCGCCGACCTCGACGAGGCGATCGCGCTGGCCAAGCAGGTGCCGGCGCCGTTCGGGGGCGTCGAGGTGCGGCCGGTGATGGTCTTCGAGTAACCCGGCCCGTGGACGGTCCCGGCGTGGCCGCGGCGGTGGCCGAGGCGCACCGTCGCGAGTGGGCGTTCGTGCTCGCCGCGACGGTGCGCGTCACCCGCGACATCGACCTCGCCGAGGAGTGCGTCCAGGACGCGTACGCCCGGGCGCTGGCGGCCTGGGCCGAGCGCGGTGTGCCGGCGAAGCCCGGCGCCTGGCTGACCACGGTCGCCCGGCGCCGGGCCGTCGACCTGCTCCGGCGTGAGGTCACGCTGCGCCGGGCGCTGCCGCTGCTCGTCGACGACGAGCCGGCGGCCGCCGGCGGCCCGTTCCCGGACGACCGGCTGCGGCTGATCTTCACCTGCTGCCACCCGTCGCTGGCGGCGGAGGCCCAGGTCGCACTGACGCTGCGGCTGCTGTGCGGGCTCAGCACGGCCGAGGTGGCCAGGGCGTTCCTGGTCGCGGAGCCGACGATGGCCGCGCGGATCACCCGGGCCAAGAAGAAGATCGCCGCCGCGCGCATCCCGTACCGGATGCCGTCGGTGGCTGACCTGCCCGAACGCACCGAGGCCGTGCTGGCCGTGGTGCACCTGCTGTTCACGACCGGGCACACCGCGCCGGTCGGCGCCGACCTCATCCGGCGCGACCTGGTCGAGCGGGCGCTCGACCTGGCCCGGATGCTGCGGGCGCTGCTGCCGGACGACGCCGACGTGGCGGCGCTGCTGGCGCTGATCCTGCTGACCGACGCCCGGCGGGAGACCAGGGTCGGCCCGGACGGGCGGCTGCTGCTGCTCGCCGAGCAGGACCGCACCCGGTGGGACACGGCCCAGATCGCCGAGGGGATGGAGCTCGTCGAGGAGGCGCTGCGCCGCCGGCCGCGCAGCCGGCACAGCCTGCAGGCGGCGATCGCGGCCGTGCACGCGCGGGCCGGCAGCTGGCCGGACACGGACTGGGGCCGGGTGGTCGACCTCTACGACACGCTCGCCGAGGTGTGGCCGTCACCGGTGGTGGCGCTCAACCGGGCGGCGGCGCTCGGCTTCGCCCGCGGGCCGGCGGCGGGTCTCGCCGCGCTGGCGCCGCTGTCCGCGGAACCGCAGCTGGCCGGCTACGGCTACCTGCCGGCGGCGCGGGCGGCGTTCCTGGCCGAGCTCGGTCGGGTGGCCGAGGCGCGGGAGGCGTACCAGGAGGCGATCCTGCTGACCGAGAACGCGGTCGAGCGGGAGTTCCTGGCCGGGCGCCTCGCCGAGCTGGACGAACGGTGACGGCGTCGGCGTCGCCGGCGGCCGGCGGCCAGGTGGGTGGCCGGGCGGTGAGCGCCGGCTGGCCGGGCGGTGGGCGCCGACGGCGGGGTGGGTGGCCGGGCGGTGAGCGGCTGGCCGGGCGGTGAGCGCCGGCGGCGGGGTGGGTGGCGGGCCATGAGCGCCGGCGGCCGGGTGGTGGCCGGGTGGGCCGGGTGGGGTCAGGCGGACCGCTGGTCGTACTCGTCGCGGGCGGCCCGGACCTCCGGGTAGTGCGTCTCCGACCACTCCTTGACCGCGCGCAGCACCGGCAGCAGCGTCCGGCCGAGCGGGGTCAGCTCGTAGTCGACCCGGACCGGGACGCTCGGCGTGACGGTCCGGGTGACCAGGCCGTCGCGCTCGAGCGTGCGCAGGGTCTGGGTGAGCATCTTCTGGCTCGCGCCGGCGATCCTCGCGGCCAGCTGGCCGTGCCGGCGCGGTCCGTCGGCGAGCGCGTTGACGAGCAGGCCGGCCCACTTGTCACCGATGGTCGCCATCACCTGGCGGGTCGGGCAGGTCGCTATGAACGCGTTGAAGGCGAACGCCGACTCCGACCGTCGCTGCTCCGCCGTCCTGGTCGGCATGGGGCACCCCTCCTCTCCATAGGCACCAATGGGTACCTACTTACCAACAGTACCTCACGGGAGCAGGGTGGTTGCGACGCCGCCCTCGACGGGAGGAGCGGCCCGGTACGAGGAGTGCGGAGATGCGAGTGGTCGAGATGCGCCGGTACGGCGGCCCGGAGGTGGTCGGGGAGGCCGAGCGGCCGGACCCGCGACCGCAGCCGGGGCGGGTGCTGGTCCGGGTCGCGGCGGCCGAGATCAACCCGGTCGACCTGTGGGCGCGGGAAGGCCTGCTGAGGGCGGTGACCCCCGGGCTGGAGCCGCCGTTCGTGGCGGGGTGGAACCTGGCCGGCACGGTGCTGGCGGCGGGCGCGGGATTCGCGGCCGGACAGCCGGTGGTCGGGCTGATCCCGTGGTTCGGGGTGGCGAAGGACGGGATCGGCGCGCACGCCGAGATCGTCTCCGCCGAGCCCGGCTGGCTGGCGCCACTGCCGGCCGGCGTGGACCCGGTGCAGGCGGCCACGCTCGGGCTGAACGCACCGGCGGCGGCGCAGGCGCTCGACCTGCTCGACGTCGGCAAGGGAGGCACCCTGCTCGTCGTCGGCGCGAGCGGGGCGGTCGGCGGGTTCGCCGTTCAGCTGGCGGCCTCCGCCGGGGTGGACGTGATCGCCGCGGCGGGCGGCCCGGACGACGAGGCGTACCTGGCCGGGCTCGGAGCGGCCCGGGTGCTGCCGCGGACCGCGCCGGAGGAGCTGGCCGCCGCGGTGCGAGCCCTCGAGCCAGCCGGCGTGGACGCGGTGCTGGACGCCGCGCTGCTCGGTGCGCCGGTGCTCGGCGCGGTGCGGGACGGCGGTGAGTTCGTCAGCGCCACCCCCCGGCCGCGCCGGACGCGGAGCGCGGGATCCGGGTGCAGGCGGTGAGCGTGCGGCCGAACGCGGAGCAGTTGGCGGCGCTCGCGGTGGACCTCGCCGCGGGGCGGCTGCGGACCCGGGTGGCCGGCTCGTACCCGTTCGGCGCCGCGGCCGACGCGCACCGGCTCGCCGGGACGCGCGGGCTGCGCGGGCGGGTCGTCCTGACGACAGGGTGAGGGCGCTACGGTCACCGGATGGCGGAGTACGTGGTGCGGCCGGTGGGCCGGGTCGAATCGTCGCTGCAGAACCGGTCCGACGCGCCCAACCAGGGGGACGAGGGCGCGCCGGACTGCACGATCGCACTCGACCCGGACTACGCGACGGCGGTGCGGGACGTCGCGGCCGGCACCGATCTGCTCGTGCTGACCTGGCTGGACCGCGCCAACCGCGACGTGCAGGCGGTGCGCCCGCGCGGCGATCGGAACCGGCCGGAGACCGGCGTGTTCAGCACCCGCTCCCCGGACCGGCCCAACCCGATCGGCCTGCACCGCGTGACCGTCCTCGCCGTCGACGGCACCCGCCTTCTCGTCCACGGTCTCGAAGCGCTCGACGGCACCCCCGTCGTCGACCTCAAACCCCCGCTCGGCCCCGTCGCCGAACGCTGAGGCCGCCCGCTCAGGCTGCGCCCATCGGCGCAGCCGGGCGAGGGCGCGCAGGGCGTCGGCGCTGGAGATCGGCTGGTCGTCCTCCAGCGCGGTCAGCTCCAGCTCGATCCACTCCCGGACGAGCGTCGAGGTCGGGACGCCTCGGCGCTGCGCCGCGGCCTTGAGTCGCTGGTCGAGCTCGAACGGCACCCGCAGGCGGATCATGGACGGGTGTCGGGGGGTGGGAGGGCAGTGCTGAAGTCGCAGTCGGCGGCGACTCGGAAGCCGGCGGCGTGGAGGCGGTCGATGACGGTGGTGACGAACGCGACGACGGTGTCGTCGGGGACGTCGCCGGTCGCGTCGATGTCCACTGTGGACGGCCAGTCGAGGTGGTGCTGGCCGCGGGTGCGGTCGGGGTTGCGGCGGACGTCGACGGTGAAGCCGGGGACCCGGAAGACGTCGAGGTGGTCGGCCGGGCCGAGCAGGTCGGCGACGACCGGGACGAGGGTGGCCGGGTCGGGCGTGTCGACGTAGAGCACGCACCACCGGTAGGCGGCGGTCATGGGACCCGTAGCCACGGCTCGTTGTCGAACATCCCGCCGCGTTTGATGACGGCGAGGTCGACCTTCCGGTCGAGGTCGGTCTCCAGCGCGGCGCGCAGCTGCTTCAGGCCGGCGTGGCGGGAGAAGATCCGGCCGCGGGCGACCGCGTTGGTCCGCGCCTCGGTGGTCGCGTTGCCGAAGAAGTCCTTGATCAGCCGGTCGTACTCGTCGGGCGGGACGCGCAGGCCGAAGTCGATGTCGGACGCGCCCCGGGCGGAGTGGCCGGCGCGGCTGCCCTGGACGACCACGTCGCCGGTCAGCCCGCGGGCGGTCGACCGGATCCGGGCCGCCGCCGCCGCGAGCTGGTCGGCGCTGATGCCCTCCGGAAGGGTGCCGACCGCGCGGAAGACCCGGCCGCGGACGGCCGGCGGGATGGCCCGGTTGACCGCCTTGAGGCCGCGGGCGACGGCGGGCACGGCGCGCACCATCCGGGCGACCGGGCCGGTCGGCAGCGCGGTCAGCGCCGCGTCGGCGGCCAGGCCCTTCCAGGAACCGCGGCCGGTCGCCCAGACGACGCCGGCGTCGATCGCGACCGCCGCCGTGCCGAGGGCGATCGCACCCGGGGCGAGGAACTGGAACCCCGGCACCAGGCTCGCGGTGCCGAGCACCATCGCGGCCAGCCGCAGGCCGCCGGCGATCTCGGAGAGCACCTCGGCGTGGGCGGCGATCCAGCCGCGGGCCCGGTCCCGGATCCGCTCCAGCAGGCCGGGCTCCCGGTGCGGCGGGTCGGCGGCGGCCGCGCGGATCCTGGCCGCGGCGTGGGCGGCGTCGGCGCGGTGGTCGCCCAGCAGGCGGCGGGCTTCGGCGATCACGGCCTCCAGCTCGTCCGCGAGCGCGCGGGCGGCCGCGGCCGCATCGCCGTCGGACGCGGCACCGATCCGCCCACCCGACCGACCCCCGGCGCCGACAAGGGCGGCGGGGCGGGCGAACTCGAGCCCGGCGGCGCGGAACCGCAGAGCGGCGGCGCGGTCCTCCAGGTCGGCGGCGTGCAGCTGGCGCGCGACCAGATCGTCTGCGTAGGCGGTCAGCTCGCGGGCCAGGGTCCCGTGCGCGGCCGCGGCGCGGGTCATGTCGGCGGGCAGCTCGCGGGTGCGGTGCCGGCAGGCGTCGGCGGCCGAGCCCCGCCACCGCGCGTCGAGCCGGCCGGCCGCGGCCGCCGCTCCGGCCAGCGCCCGGGCCGCCCGGTCGGCCTCCCGGGCCTGCGCCAACAGCGCCGCCGGCGAGCCCGGAGCCGGGTCGAAGCCGAGCGCCGGGAACGTCCGCATCGCCATCGCGTCCTCCTCGTCCGGATCAAACCTGTGGCGAGGTTAGGGGCGAGCGGGCCCGATCAGACCGACGAGTTGCGAACTGTGGACAACGAGCGGAGTGCGTCGACCGCCACCGCGAGCCCGGCCCGCCGCCGGCACTCCCGCCAGCACCGCCGCCAGGCGGCCGGCGCGGTCGACGGTCCCCGGCGCATCTAGGTTGATCCGACGAGGCGCAGCGGCTGGCGACAGGAAAGGGGTGGCGATGAGTGAGTTGGGGGAGCTGCGGCGGGCGATGCGGGAGTTCACCGACGAGCGTGGGTGGGCCCCGTTCCATGATCCCAAGTCGGTACTGCTGGCGCTGGTCGGCGAGGTGGGGGAGCTGGCCGAGCTGCTGCAGTGGTTGCCGGCCGACCGGGTCGCCGAGCTGGCCCGGGGCGAGACGCTGCGCCGGCGGCTCGGCGAGGAGATGTCCGACGTGCTGCTCTACCTCGTGCTGCTCGCCGACGTCCTGGAGGTGGATCTGGCGGCGGCGGCGGAGGCGAAGCTCGCCGACGCCCGCGTCCGTTACCCCGTCGGGGCGCCGCCGGACAGGGAGAACAGGGCGAGGTAGCCGCCCGTGAGGGAGCCGAGGGCCACCGCCCCGGACCGCTCGCGTACGCCGGTGACGAAGCCGAACTTCTCGCCCGGCGCCTGGAAGTCGTGCACCAGGTGGCCATCCGGGTCGTACGCCTGGACCCAGAGCGTGTGCGCCGGCTGCGGCTGGAACCGGTCCGGCAGCGCCCAGACCGCCTTGCGCAGCGCCGGCCGGCGTGGCAACAGCCAGTCCAGCGTGCGGTCGCGCGGGCTGCCGATCGCGACCCAGATCAGCCCGTCCGAGCCGGTGGAGACGTTGTCCGGGAAGCCGGGCAGGTTGTCCACGAACACCGAGTCCGTGCCGTCGGCGACCGACCAGCGCCGCAGCCGATACGCCGCGGTCTCCGCCACCACGACGAACGATCCGTCCGGGGCGAGCGCCACCCCGTTCGCGAACTGCAGGCCGTCCAGCAGCGTCGTCGTCTCCGCGCGCAGCCCGCGGCGCAGCAGCCGCCCGGTCCCGGAATGCTGCAGCAGCTCGCCCTTCCAGTGGTCGATCCCGATCCCGCCGGTCGAGTCGCTGAAGTAGATCGTGCCGTCCGCTGCGACCGCGGCGTTGTTGCAGAACGAGAGCCCGTCGACCAGGGTCTCCACGGCACCCGACTCGACCGAGACCCGCAGCAGCCCACGGCGGGCGTCGCAGACCAGCAGGCCGCCGTCGGGCAGCCACTCCAGCCCGAGCGGGCGCCCGCCGGTGTCGGCGAGCACGTCGACCCGCCGCCCGTCCGGGGTCAGCCGCAGCACCCGCCCGTCCGCAACCCCGCACAGCACCCGGCCGGACTCGTCGAACAGCACGTCCTCGGGTCCGCGCCCGATCACGTCGAGCACGGTCAGCGGCGGCACGTCCCGCTCGCTGCGCGGCCGGCCGGCCCGGGCCGGCGCGGTCGGGGGCTGCCAGACGGCGGGGTCGATCGCGGGGCGCGCCATGGCTGCATCCTGCCCCCTCGCCGGCCGCCCGACGTGGTGCCGGAGGCAGGAGTTGTGTCCGGTTTGCCGACCCATGCGGTGGGTATCCGGCCCGTTGAGGCGTCCTTGACCGTTCCGGAGGTGCATATGACTACCGAGGACGTCCGATTCGGTGGGATGTTCGCCGTCAAGTCGGCCGACGCGCACCTCGAACACGCCGAGCGGGAGGGCAAGCTGCGCCGGGCGATCGGCCTCGGCGACCTCACCGCCCTCGGCCTCGGCGCGATCATCGGCACCGGAATCTTCGTCATCCTCGGCGAGGCGATCGGCGACGCCGGCCCGGCGATCGTGCTCTCGTTCATCCTCGCCGGCGTGACGTGCGCCTTCTCCGCGCTGTCGTACAGCGAGCTGGCCTCCTCGATCCCGATCTCCGGCAGCGCCTACACGTACGCGTACGCGACGCTCGGGGAGCTGCTGGCCTGGATCATCGGCTGGGACCTGATCCTCGAGTACGGCGTGTCGGTGGCGGCGGTCGCGGTCGGCTGGGGCGAGTACCTCAACGAGCTGCTGGACACGCTGTTCGGCTTCACGCTGCCGGACGCGATCTCCCAGCCGCCGGGGGAGGGTGGCGTCGTCAACCTGCCCGCCGCATTCCTGGTGCTGGCGGTGACGGGGGTGCTCATCCTCGGCGTGAAGGAGAGCGCCAGGGCCAACACGGTCATGGTGCTGATCAAGATCGGCGTGCTGGTGCTGTTCCTGGTCCTCGCGTTCACCGCGTTCAAGTCCGACAACATCCGCCCGTTCATGCCGCTGGGCTTCAGCGGGGTGAGCACGGCGGCGGCGGCGATCTTCTTCGCGTACATCGGGTTCGACGCGGTGTCCACCTCGGGCGAGGAGGTGAAGCGGCCGAGCCGGGACCTGCCGCTGGCCATCATCGGCTCGCTGGCGATCGCCACCCTGCTCTACTGCCTCGTCGCCCTGGCCGCCACCGGCGCGCTCCCGTGGCAGCAGCTCAACGGTGCGGGCGCGCCGCTCGCGGTCGTGCTGTCCGAGGGCGTCGGCACGGCCTGGGGCGCCGGCGTGATCGAGATCGGCGCGCTGGTGGCGATCACCAGCGTCGTGCTCACGATCCTCTACGGCCAGACCCGGATCATGTACGCGATGTCCCGCGACGGGCTGGTCCCCCGGGCGTTCTCGCGCACCGGCCGGCGGGCCACCCCGGCCGTGTGCACCGCGATGTTCGGCGTGCTCATCGCCGTGCTGGCCGCGACCGTGCCGCTCGAGATCATCTTCGAGCTGGTCAACATCGGCACACTGTTCGCGTTCGTGATCGTCAACATCGGCGTGATCGTGCTGCGGCGGACCCGGCCGGACCTGCCGCGCGGCTTCCGGGTGCCGTGGGTCCCGGTGGTGCCGATCATCGGTGCGCTGCTGTGCTTCTACCTCATGAAAGAGCTGACCGTGCAGACGTGGCTGCGGTTCGTCGTCTGGCTGGCGGTCGGCCTGGTGCTGTACTTCGCGTACGGGCGGCGGCACTCGCGCCTGCAGCACGGCGAGACCGTGATCACGGACGAGACCTGACCCCGCCGCGCCGCCGGGCGCCGGGCGGGGGACGATGGTCCGGTGACCCTGGTACGCCCGGTGGGCCTCGGCCTCGCCTCCCGCGGCACCGTTCGAGACGCCGTCGGCTTCGCCGAGCGCGCTCGGGCCGCCGGCTGCGAGTCGGTGTGGTTCCACGAGAGCTACTTCGAGCGCGACGCGGTGACCTACGCGACCGCCGTCGCCGCGGCGGTGCCCGACCTCGGCGTCGCGCTCGGCGCCCTGTCGACGTACGCGCGGCCGACCGCGCTGACCGCGATGACCGTGAGCGCGCTGGACGACCTCGCCCCGGGCCGGATCACGGTCGCGCTCGGCTCGGCGCTGCCGCTGCGGCTGGCCCAGATGCAGATCCCGTACGACCCGGACGCGGCGATCGAGGCGGTCCGGACCCAGCTGCACGACCTGCGGGCGCTGTGGCGGGGGGAGCGGCTGCCCCGCACCGGGGTGCCGGACCTGGAGCCGATGTTCCCGCCGGTGCACCGGGTGCCGCTGTGGGTGGCCGGCTACCGGAAGGCGTTCCACCAGCTGGCCGGCGAGGCCGCGGACGGCTACCTGGCCCGGCCGGCCGAGTCGGTCCCGGCGATCCGGATCGCCGGGGAGCGGATCGCGGCCGCGGCCCGGAGCGCGGGGCGCGAGCCGGACGACGTCGCGATCGGCGGCTACCTGCTCTCGCTGATCGACTCGTCCCGGCGGGCGGCGCTGGACCGGGCCAAGCGGGAGCCGTTCGTGATCTACATGCTCGCCGTGCAGTCGGACACCGCGATGCGCCGGGTCGGGCTCGATCCGGAGCTCAAGGCGCGGGTGTTCGCGGCCTGGCGGGCCGGCGACTACCACCGCGCGGCCGGGCTGATCCCGGACGAGCTGGTCGACGCGTTCATCCTGTGCGGCACTCCGGAGGAGGTCGCCGCCCGGACCGCGCAGTACGCGGACGCCGGCATGACGCTGCCGGTGCTGCAGCCGGTGCTGCAGGAGGAGGACCAGGTCGAGGCCGTGCTGCGGGCGGCGGTGGAGTACGGCTCGGGCCGGGCTGTGGCGGTCGAGCCGGTCTTCGACGTCACCGGGTCGGGCGCGCCGGCCGACGGGCCCGGTGCGCTGGCCGGCGGGTCGGGTGCGGCCGGGTCGGGGCGCCCGGCGGCCGGGTGGGGTGCGGCCGGCCCGGGCCGCCTGGCGGCCGGGTCGGGTGCGGCCGGGCCGGGTCGCCTGGCGGCCGGGTCGGGCGCTTCGGGGTCGGGCCGCCTGCCGGCCGGGTCGGGTGCCGTGGCCGGCGGGCTGGCGGCACGCTCGACCGACCGGGTGCCGCTCGGGCGCCGGGTCCGCAACCTGGTCGAGATCACCCGCCCGTTCGCGCTGACCGCGTCGATCGTGCCGATCTGCGCGGCCGGCGCGCTCTCGCTGCTGGACGGGCTGATGCACTGGGGCCTGTTCGGGCTGGCGCTGGTCGCCGGGATCCTGCTGCAGGTCGGCACCAACGTGATCAACGAGGTGTACGACGTCCGGAAGGGCATCGACTCGATCACCTCGCCGCGGGCGTCGCAGGCGCTGGTGACCGG
This sequence comes from uncultured Actinomycetota bacterium, assembly GCA_963803135.1. Classification (GTDB taxonomy): domain Bacteria; phylum Actinomycetota; class Actinomycetes; order Mycobacteriales; family CADCTP01; genus CADCTP01. The sequence goes on from CAWDLH010000008.1 coordinate 450,580, forward strand.
GCGGGTGACCGAGAAGGACGCGTTCCGGCTGGCGTACGCGGCCTTCGCCGTCTGCGCGGCCCTGGGGATCGTCATGGTCGCCGTCCGGGGCTGGCCGCTGCTGCTGATCGGCGCGTTCGGCCTGGTGATGGGCTGGGGCTACACCGCCCCGCCGCTGCAGTACAAGTACCGGGCGCTCGGGCTGCCGCTGGTCTTCCTGCTCATGGGCCCGCTCATGGTGGTCGGCGCGTACTACGCGGTGACCGGGCAGTGGTCCTGGCAGGCGGCGGTGGCGAGCGTGCCGATCGGGCTGCTGGTGACGGCGATCCTGCACGGCAACGAATGGCGGGACATCGGCGAGGACGCCCGGGCCGGGATCCGGACGCTCTCGATCAGCGCCGGCCGCTCGGTCGCGCACTGGATCTACGTCGTGCTGCTGGTCGGGGCGTACGTGACGCTCGCGCTCGGGGTGGCCTTCGACCTGCTGCCGCGGCTGTCGCTGCTCGCGGTGCTGTCGATGCCGCTGCTGGTGCAGGCGCTGCGGGCGTCCGAGCTGGGCGCGACCGGGCAGCAGCGGGAGATCGCGATGATCGACCGGAACACCGCCCGGCTGCACGCGGCGTTCGGGGCCCTGTTCGTACTCGGACTGGCGGTGGCGTCGGCATGAAGCTCCCCGAGCGGCCCCCCGGTGCGGTGACCGCCGCGTCCGTCGCCGCCGCGTACGGCGCCTTCGCCGCGGTCTTCCGGGGTCCGCGGCCGAGGTTCTGGCCGCGGATGACCCGCACCGGTCTCGGCCTCGGCGCGCTCGCCCTGGCCACCGAAGGCGACCTGCGGCGGATGGTCCCGCGTCCCCGCGACGTCGCGCTCGGCCTCGGTATCGCCGCCGGCCTCTACGGGGTGTTCCAGGTCGGTGACCGGGCCGCCCGGATGGTCATGCCCAAGGGCGGCGAGGACATCGGCGACATCTACCGGCTGCGGTCGCTGCGACCGAAGGGGGAGATCGCCGCCCGGCTGGCGGCGGTCATCGGCCCGGCCGAGGAGCTGTACTGGCGCGGTCTCGTGCAGGCGGAGCTCACCCGCCGGCTCGGACCGGTGCGCGGCGCTGCCGCGGCGGCCGTCATCTACGGCGGGGCGCACCTTTCGACCGGGAACCCGACGCTGGTCGGGGCGGCGACCGTGGCCGGTGGGACGTGGTCGGCGCTGGCCGCGCTCGGCGTGCCGATGCCGGCGCTGATCGTCAGCCACGTCGTCTGGGACATCTGGATCTTCCTGGTGCAGCCGACCCAGGCGGTCCCGGACTGATCCGGCCGCGGACTGACCCGGCGGACTGACCCGGCCGCGGACTGACCCGGCCGCGGACTGACCCGGCCGCGGACTGACCCGGCCGCCGACTGACCCGGCCGCGGACTGACCCGGCCGCGGACTGACCCGGCCGCGGACTGACCCGGCCGCGGACTGACCCGGCCGCGGCGTGACTCCGGTGGTGGCCGGACCGCGGTCGCGGCCGGGCTTGCCGCGGGCCGCGATCAGAGCAGCATGACCGCCAGCACGCCGAGCACCATGCCGACCACGGCGACGATCAAGCCGGTCTTCCAGCGCAGCTCCCGCCGGCCCCGGGCGACGAGAGCGAGCGCGATGCCGAGCACGCCGAAGATGAGCCAGGAGATGGCGAACGCGAGGATCCCGCAGGCGATCGAGATGTAGGAGAACGTGTTCGGCGGGGCGACGGCGTCGGGAGCGGAGCCCGGGTCCTGTGCCGTCACCCGGCCAAGGTACCGGACGGCACCCAAGGGATGGTCAACGGCCGGTCAACGGACCGCGGTGAGGACCACCACAGGGATCTCCCGCTCGGTCTTCGCCTGGTAGTCGTCGTAGGCCGGCCACACCGCGGTGACCAGCGGCCACAGCCGCCGGCGCTCTTCGCCGGCCGCGGTCCGCGCGGTCGCGTCGAACTCCTCCGCGCCGACCTGGACGTGCACGTGCGGGTCGGTGTCGAGGTTGCGATACCAGGCCGGGTGGCCGGCCGACCCGCCGTTGGAGGCGACGACCAGGTGGGTGTCGCCGTCCCGGGCGTAGATGAGCGCGGTGCGCCGGCGCAGGCCGGTCTTGTTGCCGGTGGTGGTGAGCAGCAGCGTCGGCACGCCGGGCTTCCACTCGTGCCCGTCCGTGCCGCCGGATGCCACGTACCGCTTGATGTGCTCGTTGACCCAGCCCTTCGGGCTGTCGGTGATCTCGGTCATCCCGCCTCCTCTCGGACTTCGCAGCTGCCGTCGGCGCAGGCGTCCCCGTCCTGGCCGGTCCCCACCATGGCCAGCGGGTGGGCGGCCGCGTACGCCTGGCGCAGCGCCTCGAGCAGCAACTCGGCCGGCTGCGCGCCGGACACGCCGAACGTGCGGTCCAGCACGAAGAACGGCACCGCGGAGATGCCCAGGGCCCGCGCGGTGGCCTGGTCCTCGCGGACGTCGGCCAGGTATGTGTCGGACTCCAGCACCGAGCGGGCCTCGCCCTCGTCCAGCCCGGCCCGGCCGGCCAGCCGCACCAGCGCGTCGACGTCGCCGATCGGCTCGCCCTCGGTGAAGTACGCCAGCAGGAGGCGCTCCTTGAGCTCGGCCTGCCGGCCGCGGTCGGCGGCGAGGTGCAGCAGCCGGTGCGCGTCCACGGTGCTGCCCGGCCGGGCCCGGTCGAACCGGAAGTCGAGGCCCTCGCCGGCCGCCTGCTCGATCACCCGCTGCTGCATGGCCTCGGCCTGGGCCAGCGGAATCCCGTACTTGTCGGCGAGCCGCTGGGTGGCGTTGCCGTCGACGGTGCGGGGCGTGGTCGGATCGAGCTCGAAGCTGCGGAAGCGCACCTCGACCTCGTCGCGGTGCTCGAACTGCGCGAGCGCGGTCTCGAACCGCCGCTTGCCGATCGCGCACCACGGGCACACCACGTCCGACCAGATCTCGACCTGCACCATGCGCTCCTGTGGTCCGGAAAGTACTTCTCTGGACAAGAACCGGTCCGGCCGGCCGGGTCTTCCCCGGGTCAGCTGCGCGGCGGCAGCTGTGGGGGGCGGCGGGAGGGACGGGTGGACCGGTCGGGCGGGGTTGCCGCCGGGCGGGTCTCCAGCGCCTCCAGCACCATCCGCACCGCGGTCTCCAGCTGCGGATCCCGGTCGGCGGCCCAGTCCTGCGGGGCGATGTCGACCTCGACGTCGGGGTCGACGCCGTGGTTCTCGATGCCCCAGCCGGAGCCCTCGAACCACAACGCATACCGCGGCTGGGTCACCGTCGTCCCGTCGACCAGCGCGTAGCGCCCGTCGATGCCGATCACACCGCCCCAGGTGCGGGTGCCGACCACCGGGCCGATCCCGTAGAGCGTGAAGCCGGCGGTGACGATGTCGCCGTCGGAGCCGGCGTGCTGGTTGGTCACCGCGACGATCGGGCCGTGCGGCGCGTTGGCCGGGTAGGTGACAGCCGGGTTGCCGCGCGGGTTGTCCCAGCCCTTCACCGTGCGGGCGAGCTTCTCCAGCACCAGCTCGGAGGTGTGCCCGCCGTTGTTGTCCCGGACGTCGACGACCAGGCCTTCCCGGGCGACCTCGAGGATCAGGTCGCGGTGCAGCTGGGCCCAGCCGTTGGCGACCATGTCCGGGATGTGCAGGTAGCCCACCCGGCCGCCGGACAGCTCGTGGGTCGCGGCCCGCCGGCCGGTGACCCAGGCCTGGTAGCGCAGCGCCTTCTCGTCGTCGAGCGGCAGCACCACGACCCGGCGCGGGTCACCCCCGCCGGCGGGCCGCACGGTCAGCTCGACCGGCACGCTGGCGGCGCCGGCCAGCAGCGGCGCCGGCCCGAGCCGCGGGTCGACCGGCCGGCCGTCGACGGCGAGGATCTCGTCGCCGGCCCGGACCGCCACGCCCGGCGCGGACAGCGGCGCCCTGGCCCCGCGCACCGACGACTCGCCCGGCAGCACCCGCGTCACCCGCCAGCGGTCGCCGTCCCGCTCCAGGTCGGCGCCCAGGTGGCCGAGCACCCGGCCCGGCTCGACCGGCAGCGACGGCGGCATCTCGTACGCGTGCGAGCTGCCGAGCTCGCCGATCACCTCCCAGAACAGCTCGGACAGGTCGTCGCGGGTGGCCACCCGGTCGAGCAGCGGACGGTATTTGGCCAGCACGGCGGGCCAGTCCACGCCGGCCATGTCCTCGGTCCAGTAGTGGTCGCGCATGAGCCGGCCGGCTTCCTCGTACATCTGCCGCCACATCGCGGCCGGGTCGACCTGGCCGCGCAGCCGGCGCAGGTCGATCTCGACCACCGCGTCCCGGTCGCCGTCGGAGTCGGGCTCGACCCGGCGGTCGGACGGCACGAGCCGCAGCCCGTCGCCGTCCCGGACCAGCAGCCGGCGGCCGTCGCCGGTCACCTCGTAGCCGTCGAGCTCGCCGACCAGCGTCGCCGGCCGGCGCTTGGCGAAGTCCCAGCGCTGCAGCTTCGGCCGGCCGCGCTCGCCGTCCGCGGTGGCCCGGTCCTCGCCGAGCAGGCCGGCCTGCGGGGTCTCCAGCCAGACCAGCCCGCCGCGGACCGCGCGCAGGCCGCTGGCCCGGGCGGTCGCCACCGGCACCGGCACCACCCGCTGGTCGATGGCCTCGGCGTCCAGGAGCACCGGCTGCGGCGGGGCGGTGCCCTCCCCGCCGCCGTCCCCGCCGCCGTTGCCGCCCTCGCCGCCCTCGTCCGCGGTCGGCCGGCCGGCCGACTCGGGGTGGAACGGCGACGGCGTGGTCGCGCCGAGGGGCACCACGTACGGGCGGGTGCCGCCGAGGAAGGACAGGTCGAAGACCCAGTCGTCGTACACCGGGTCGAGCGTGCGGGTGGACAGGAAGGCGAGATGCAGGCCGTCGAGGGTGAACACCGGGTCGGTGTCGACGAACCGCAGCCGCGTGACCTCGACGGTCGCGGCCGGGTCGGCAGGGCCGTCGGCGACCCGGCGGGCGAGAATCTGCCGCAGGTTTTCCGCGCCCGGGTGTGACCAGGCCAGCCAGGCCGAGTCGGGCGACCAGGCCAGGCCGGTGGCGTCGCCGTGCTCGGCCCGGGCGATCTCGCGGACCTCGCCGGCGGCCACGTCGGCGACCAGCACCCGTCCGTCGTGCGCGGCCAGGCCGAGCCGGGAGCCGTCCGGGGCGGCGGCCAGCTCCAGCACCCGGCCGAGCTGCCCGCCGCCGAACCGCCTGGCCGGCGCGCTGCCGTCGGCCGGACCGACCTCGATCGCGTCGTCGCCGTCGGCGTCGGTGATCCAGGCCACCTGGGGCACCGTGTGCTCCGCGGTGGCCGCCGGGCCGAGCACCTGGGGCAGCCGGGCCCGTACGCCCGGGGTGTCGGCCAGCGTCGGGGCCGGACCGTCCCGGCTGGTCAGCCAGTGCACGGTGCCGAGCACCTCGACCGCGCTGGCCCGGCCGGTGCGGTCGACGGAGAAGTCGCCGATCTTGTCGCCCGGGCCGAGCGGGCGGGGCCGGCGGCCGGTGCGCGGGCCGGCCAGCTCCACCTCGAGCATCCGCGGCGCGCCGTCCAGCGAGTCGAGCAGCCAGAGGTCGCCGTGCACCTGCCAGACCAGCCGGGTGCCGTCGGTGCGCAGGGCTCGCGCGTACGCATCGCCGTGGTCGCTGTGCCGGCGCAGGTCGGTGCCGTCCGGGCGGACCGAGTAGACGTTGCCCCAGCCCTCGTGGTCGGAGATGAACACGACCCGGTCGCCGACCCAGTCGGGGTCCTCGAGCTGGGCCGGGTTGTCGCCGAGCAGCCGCTCGAACGCGCCGCCGCCGTCCCGGTCGATCCAGAGCTTGCCGGCCGTGCCGCCGCGGTAGCGCTGCCAGGTCCCGCCGGCCCGCCGCTGGTCGGTGCCGAGCACGACCGCGCCGCCGGGACCGGGGGAGACCGCGTAACACGGCCCGTACGGCAGGCGCTCGGGGCCGGCCGAGCCGTCCAGCGGGAGCGCCCAGGACCAGACCCGGCTGCGGAACGGCTCGCCCGCCGAGGTGCTGGCGACCACCCGGCCGTCGGGCAGCCAGCCGGCGACCCGGGTGTGCGGGTCGCCCCAGAAGGTCAGGCGGGTGGACGGGCCGCCCGCGACCGGCACCGCGTGCACCTCGGGCGCGCCGTCCCGGAAACTGGTGAACGCGACCGTCGCACCGTCCGGAGACAGCCGGGTCCCGGCCACCGGCACGCCGTCGGCGGTCAGCCGCCACGCCCGGCCGCCGGCGGCGTCGGTCAGCCAGACGTCGTTCTCGGCGACGAACGCGATCCGGTCGCCGCGGATGCTCGGGAAGCGCAGGTACGCCCGTTCTGCAGTCACCGGGACAACCTATCCAGTGACACCGACGCATTTGTCCGCAGGCCGGATTGGGTAGGAAGCCGGCGTGAAGACGACCTGGAAGGCGCCGAGCGACGGCCACGGCACGCTCGATGCCGACGACCGCAAGAAGCTGCCCGACAGCGCGTACGCGTTCCCGGACAAGCGCAAGGAGCCGCTGACCGACGCACGCCACGTGCAGACCGCGCTGGCCCGCTTCGACCAGGTGAAGGACGTCAGCGACGCGGAGCGTGACCAGGCGTTCGCCAACATCAAGGCGGCGGCCAAGCACTTCGGCGTCGACGTCGCCGAGGACTCCTGGAAGCAGCTCGGCAAGAAGCCCCACACGACGAACACGGCCCACTGACCACCCCGGCGCGAGGCAGGATCGGCGGGCCCGGGGCTAGGGGGTCGGGTCGACCGGGTGCGGGCCGGGGTCGTGACCCGGGCCCGGCCGGCGGCGTGGCGGCAGCTCGACGTGCGGCTCGGCGCGCGGGGCCGACCGGGCCGCCGGCCCCGGACCGGCGTCGTCGACCGAGATGACGCTGCGGGTCGACAGCCCGGCCAGGTAGTACGCCTCCGGGGCCAGCGCGGGCCCGGCCAGCACGACCACGTCGACGTCCGCCCGCGGCAGTCCGCGCAGGTACGCCCCGCGCGTGGTCGCGGCGGCCAGCCGCAGCCGGGTACGCAGCGCCGGCTCGACGTCCTCGCGGGCGGCGATCAGCTCCCGCCGGGCCGCGGCCAGCCGACGGCGCCGGTCGCCACCGGGACCGACCACGTCCTCGACGCTCGGCACCGGCCGGTCGTCGGCGGCCAGCTCGGACGCGATCCGGTCGGCGTCGCGCCGGGCCGAGCGGCTCTGGTTGCGCAGCTCGTGCCGGCGGACGACCAGCGTGTCCGGGTCGATGCCGCGGTCCCGCCGACCGCGCCGGGCGCCGACCGTACGCCCGAGCTCGCTGTCCAGCTCGGCCGCGTCCCGCTCGGCCGACCCGGCGATCCGGTCCAGCTCGTCGTAGCGCATCCGGCCCTCGGCCCGGTCCAGGTCGGACAGCCGTGCGTCCACGCCGGCGCGCAGGTCGGCGGCGATCGTCGCCGGCTCCACGAACGGCCCCCACCGGTCCCGGACCGCGCCTGGCGTCAGCGGCCCGATCCGCTGCACCTGCCCCGAGCGCAGCCGGCCGGAGCGGGCCAGCCGCTCGCACACCGCGCCGACCGTGCGATCCACCGCGACGGCGGTCGGCGCGACGAACAGCACCAGCGCATCCACCGCGAGCAGCCGGTCCAGCAGCCGCGCGACCAGCCCGCCCGGGTCGCCGCCGGGCGGCGTGCGGACCTGGGCCCAGCGCTGCCGCAGGGCGCTGCGCAGCACGTCGCCGGCCCGGTCGTCGTACCGCCACTCCTCGGCCGCGTCGGCGGCCGCGGCGATCCCGTCGTTCAGCCGGCCGCCGGGCGTGCCGAGCACCAGCTCGGCCTGGTCGAACCGGAAGGTCGGCGGGACCGGCGACTCACCCTTCAGCGCGCCCAGCCGCTGCCGGAGCCCGCGCAGCGGGCCCAGGTTGTCGACCACCAGCCGCCCGTCGAGCACCCGGGGACCCAGGTCCTCGGCCACCTCGACCAGGCAGCTCTCGTCCGCGACCGAGCCGAGCCGGCCGTCGACCGCCCGCTCGCCGAGCGTGAGCCAGGCCGGCGCGTCCTCGACCAGCGTCGCCTCCGGCGGCGGGTCGACCCGGTAGAGGTAGCCGCCCGGGCCACGGGCCACCCGGGTCGCGTCCACGGCGAACGCGGCCCGCTCACCGCCGGTCCGCGCCGCGGCCAGCTCTCGGTCCACGACGTCCTGCATCGCCCGCAGGGCCCGCTCGTGATCCGGCGCGCGCAGCCTCACCTTCGGCCCTCCCTGTTGCGACACAACGTAGTCGATGGGGCACCCAACGCGACAGACTCGGCGTTCATCCGCCGTCCACCAGCCGCAGCAGCCAGGACGGCCCGACCCAGCGCGCGCCGACCGCGTCCAGTCGGGCCCGTAGGCCGCGGTCGGCCGTGACGACGACGACCTGGTCGCCGCCGCCGTCCGCGGCCACCTCGACCAGGGTGTCGTCGCCGGAGCCGGGTGCGGCCACCAGCTCGACCGGCCACTGGCCACCGCCCTCCAGCACCGTGCGGGCGGCGCCCTCGACCACGACGACGAGCCGGGGCAGCAGCAGGTCGAGCCCGCCCGCGTCGGCCGCGTCCGGCAGGTCGGCCGCGGTCAGGCCCGCCTCCAGCGGGGCGAGCGCGTCGAGCAGGCGCGCGGCCGCGCCGGCCCGGTCCCGCCACCAGCCGTCACCGCGGCCGCGGGCGCCGATGACGTTCGCCGCGTCGACGACCAGCCGCAGCGGCGGCGGGGCGTCGCGCAGCCGCGGCCAGGCGGCGGCGAAGCCAGGGTGCAGCGGCAGCGCCTCGACCTCGGCGACGTCGACCCAGCGGACGTCCTCGCTCTCCCCGCCGATCGGCTCCGGGTCCACCGGGCCGACGGGCCGGCCGAGCACCGTCGTGTACGACCAACCGCCGTGGTCGTCGACCAGCTCCCCGTACGGGCGGACCGCGGCCGGCGGGAGGTTCGCCTCCTCGGCGCTCTCCCGGAGGGCGGCCGCGACCGCGGTCTCGTCGCTGTCCCGGGCGCCGCCGGGGATGCCCCAGGTGCCGCCCTGGTGGCTCCACCAGGCGCGGTGCTGCAGCACCACGCGATCCAGGCCGTCAGCGTGCTCGCGGAGGAGGAGGCCGGCGGCGCCATGCCGGCCCCAGTGCCGGTCGCCGGCCGCGCACCGCGTCCAGCCGTCGCCGTCCCCTCGCACCCTGCCAGCTTTCCACGCCCGGACGGGCCGGGACTCAGCTGACCGGTCGGCGGGACAGCCGGTCGACACCCTTCAGCGCCAGCGCGACGAGCACGCCGGTCACCAGGCCGCCGAGGTGCGCCTGCCAGCTGATGTTCGGCACCGCGAACGAGATCACCAGGTTGAGCCCGATGAGCACGACCAGCCCGCCGGCCTCGGCGCCGACCTGCCGGCGCAGCACGACCAGCGCCCCGAACAGGCCGAAGATCGCCCCGGACGCGCCGACGCCGACCGAGAACTCCGGGCTCAACCAGACCGAGAGCAGCGAGCCGCCGAGCGCGGACAGCACGTACACGGCCAGGTAGCGGGCCGGCCGCAGGACCCGCTCCAGCGGGACGCCGACGATGTAGAGCGTGATCATGTTCGTGGCCAGGTGGAGCAGGCCGGCGTGCAGGAACGCGCTGGTGATCAGCCGGGCGTACTGGCCCTGCTCCACCGCGTACGGGATCAGGGCGTAGCGGGCGGTGAAGGACGGGTTGGCCTGCTGCAGGAGGTAGACGACGACACAGATCCCGATCAGCGTGTACGTGACGACGGGGGTGGCGCCGGCCGGGCGCCGCACCGGCGCCGGCGCCGGCCGGCCGTCCCAGGGCCGGCGTGGGCGCTGCCGCTGCTGCGGGGTGCCCGGCTCGAGCCGCCCGTACGCCGGGTCTCCCGGCGCCCAGGGGGACGGCGACGGTCCTGCGCCACCCGGCCCGGCCTGCGTCCGCTGGTTCGCGGGACCGGGCTCGGCGGGGGTGGCGGGGTTGGCGGGGTTGGCGGGTTGGCCCCACGAGGTCCACCGGCCGGCGTCGGTCGGCTGGCCCAGGGGTTCCGGCTGGCCGATGGCTTGGTGACCGGCGCCGGCGGGGTCGGCGGGGTCGGCGGCGGCGGGGACGGCCGCAGCGGGGTGAGCAGCAGCGGGGTCGGCGGCGGCGGGTGGTGGGGTGGCGGGCAGCGAGGTGGCGCCGGGATCGTAGCGGCGCTGATCCGCTGCGGGCGGCGGCCAGCCGCCGGTCTCCGCATACTGCTCGGACCAGCCCGAGTCCCGCTCGGTCTCGCTCACGTGCTCTCCTCCGCCGCGCCGGACCGTACGCCCGGCGTTCCCCGGTACCAACGTGTCAACCGGCCCGGGGACTCCCGCGAGCGGGCGTTCTGTCGGAGTTTCGAACTACCATGGACCAACCGCGGCCCGGGGAGACCGCGGTTTGCTGTTTCCCGACGGGAGGAGACCCGTGCCCGAGCCGGAGCGCCGCCGCGAGCGCCCCCTGCTCTCCGCCCACGTCGAGTCGCTCGCCGACGCGGCGATCGACACCGACCCGCTGGCCCGGCTGGAGCTCGCGCACGCCACCGCCGCCGCGCTGGTCGACGCCGGCCGCGGCGACGCCGGCCCGGAGACGTCCCGGCTGGTCCAGCTGGCCGAGACCGTCGGCCTGGACACGCTGTCCGAGCTGTGGCGGGACTCGCCGCCCGACTCCCTTCCCGGTGCGCTGTGGGCGCTCTACCTGCTGCGGACCTGGACCGAGCGGCAGGGCGAGGCGGTCGCCCGGATGTACCGGGCCGGCCGGGCGTACGCGCCGGTCGACGAGGTGGTGGCCGGCGTTGCCGACGACGCCGACCCCGAGGCCGTGCAGGCGCTGGCCGATGCAGTGCTGACCGGGGCGTATCGCGGGGACTTCGACGTGGCGCTCGAGCGGGCGGCGTCGTTCTTCCGGGTCGTCGCCTCTGGTCGGCGGGAGATCTCGGCCGCCGAGGCCCGGCTCGCCGACCGCAACGAGCGCTGCGCCGACGCGCTGGCGCGGGCCGCGGCCGCCTGGCGGGACGGCACGCTCCATTAACTGTCCGACCCGTCGGGTAGGACTGGTCCGTGGGACACATCCGGATCGGCACGGCCTCGTGGACGGACAAGACCCTGCTCGCCAGCGGGTGGTATCCGGACGACGTGAAGTCGGCCGAGGAGCGGCTGGGCTACTACGCGTCCAAGTTCCCGATCGTCGAGGTCGACTCGACGTACTACACGCCGCCCAACGAGCGGAACAGCGAGCTGTGGGCGCAGCGGACGCCACCGGGCTTCACGTTCAACATCAAGGCCTACTCGCTGCTCACCCAGCACCCGACCCGCACGGCCTCGCTGTACAAGGATCTGCGGCCGGAGGACGCCAAGGCCAACGTGTACGCGAAGGATCTCGACCAGAAGGTCGTCGACCAGGTCTGGGAGCGGTTCCTGGCCGCGCTCGACCCGCTCCACCAGGCCGGGAAGCTCGGCGCGCTGCTGTTCCAGTTCCCGCAGTGGTTCCCGATCGGGCGGCGCAACAAGGAGTACGTGCTGGAGTGCAAGCGGCGGGCCGACCCCGTGCCGATCTGTGTCGAGTTCCGCAACAAGACCTGGATGTCTGAGGACAACGTCAAGGAGACGCTCGACTTCCTCACGTCGTACGCGGTGCCGTACGTCTGCGTGGACATGCCGCAGGGACACACGTCGTCGATCCCGCCGGTGGTCGCGGCGACCGCGGACCTCGCGGTGGTCCGCTTCCACGGGCACAGCGACAAGTGGACGAGCAAGGACATCTACGAGCGCTTCGGCTACCACTACTCGGCCGCCGAGCTGAAGGACTGGGCCCCCAAGGTCGCGAAGCTCGCCGAGCAGGCCCGCGAGACCCACGTCTTCATGAACAACTGCTACTCCGACTACGCCCAGACCAACGCCGCCGACCTCATGAGCCTTCTGACCAGCATCGATGCTGATGTGGACCAACCCGAAGGCTGATGTACTGCGCGGACGGGCCGCAGCCGGTCGGCGGCGGTACTACCCCAGTTGGTCGCGGCGGCGGGTCAGGTAGGCGGTCTCGGCGGTGTTGCCCGCTAGCTCGATGGCCCTGTCGTACGCCGCGCGCGACTGCTGACTGCAGCCCAGCCGGCGCAGCAGGTCGGCGCGGGTCACGTGGTAGGCGTGATAGCCGGCCAACGTGTCCCCGAGCCGGTCGACGGCTGCCAGTGCCACCTCCGGGCCGTCGAGCTCGGCGACGGCGATGGCCCGGTTGAGGGCGACGATCGGCGAGGGGTCGAGGCGGACGAGCTGGTCGTAGAGGGCAACGACCTGCGACCAGTCGGTGTCGCGTATGTCGTGGGCGGAGGTGTGCACGGCGTTGATCGCGGCGAGGATCTGGTAGCGACCCGGAGCCACCCCGGCGGCGGCAGCGGCCAGGCGCTCGCGCACCAGCCGATGGCCCTCGGCGACCAGCGCCGCGTCCCAGGCCCCACGGTCCTGCTCGTCGAGGGCGACCAGTTCGCCGCTCGCCGAAACCCGGGCGGTGCGGCGGGCCTCGGTGAGCAGCATCAGCGCCAGCAGCCCGGCCGCCTCACCGTCTTCCGGCATCAGGGCCCGGATCAGGCGAGTGAGCCGGATCGCCTCGGCGGTCAGGTCGTGACGTACCGGATCGGTGTCGGGGCCGGTCGCCAGGTAGCCCTCGTTGAATACGAGGAAGAGAACGGCGAGTACGCCGGAGACGCGGCCCGGGAGATCCGCCGCCGAGGGCACCCGGTAAGGGATGCGAGCCGCCTTGATCTTGGCCTTCGCCCGGGTGATCCGCCGCCCCATGGTGGTCTCCTGCACCAGGAAGGCACGGGCGATCTCGGGCACGGTCAGACCGCCGACCATGCGCAGCGTCAGCGCGATGCGGCTCTCCATCGCGAGCGCCGGGTGACAACAGGTGAAGATCAGCCGGAGCCGCTCGTCGTCGATGGCGCCGAGCGGCTCGGGCGGGTCGTCGTCGTACACAATCTGAGCCTCCCTCTGCCTGTCGTCGCGCTTGTTCTCACGCCGGATCCGGTCGATGGCCTTGTGGTTGGCGGTGGTGGTCAGCCAGGCGCCGGGGTTGGGGGGTACGCCGTCGGCCGGCCACCGCTCGACGGCGGTCGCGAACGCCTCGGCTGCCGCCTCCTCGGCGATGTCGAGGTCACCGAAGCGCCTGGTCAGGGCGGCGACCACCCGGGCCCACTCGTCGTGGTGGGCCCGGGTGACCGCCTCCCCGACGTCGACGTCGCTCACAGGAACGGCCGCACCTCGATCTTCCGATCGCAGACCTTCGACGCCTCGGCGGCGAGCTTGAGCGCCACATCCAGATCGGGGGCCTCCCACACCCAGACGCCGGCGAGGTACTCCTTCGACTCCACGAAAGGCCCGTCGCTGACCACCTCCTCATCGCCCCGGTTGTCGATGACCGTGGCCGCGCCGGTGTCCGCGAGTCCGCCCGCGAAGACCCAGTAGCCCTCGGCGATCAGTCGCTCGTTGAACGCGCTGATGGCAGGCTGCCGGTCCGTGCTACCGGGATTGCTCTTGTCATCGATCACGGAAACCAGGTACTGCATCTCGGATCCTCCTGTGGTCTCGGCTGTGGTCTCGGCGCCCTCGTGGGCGGCCGCTCACCCCTGCTACGAACACCCTTGCGCCGATCCGACACCGCCCCCCGGATTTTCTTTCAAGCGTTCGCCGACGGTGGGTCGGAGGGCCCGGCGGGCGCGCCGCGGCTGGCCCGGCCGGCGGTAGGGCGCTGGTCAGCCGGCGCCGAGGAGGCGGGCGACGAGTGCGGGATCCGCGTCGGGTACGTCGAGGACCTTGGTACGGGTGGTCGCGCCGGCGACCAGGGTGACGGTGCGGCGCCGTACCGCGAGGGCGTCGGCGACCGCGGCGAGGGCGGCCTCGGTGGCGCGGCCGTCGACGGCGCGTTCGCGGACCCGGACGACGAGCGCGTCGTCGTGACGGCCGCCGACGCCCGGGTGCCGCGAGCCGGGGTGGACGTGGATGGTCAGCCGCATCAGGTCCGCTCGTCGCCCGGCGGGTCCTCGATCGGGGCCACCGGTGGGCGCTCGGGCGGGCCGGAGGTGTCCGACCAGCGCGGGTTGCGCATGCGGGTGCGCAGTCCGGTCGCGAAGTCCTCGACGGTGGTGACGATCGCGTCGCCGAGTGAGCGGGCGGCACGCTGCGCGGAGTCGCGGATGTGTGGGTCGCGGGCGGCGTCACCGGCCTGCGTGGCGAGCCGCCGGGCCGAGCTGCCGAGCTCGCGCACCGACTCCCGGGCCGAGTCCCAGTCGGCCTGACCGCCGAACCGGCCGCCGGCACCTCCACCCCGCTCCCGCCACCCTCGCTCCGGTCCTCCGGTCCCGCTGGTTCCGGTCCCGCTGGTTCCGGTCCCGCTGGTTCCGGTCCCGCTGGTTCTGGTCCCGCTGGTGCCGGTCCCGCTGGTGCCAGTCCCGCTGGTGCCAGTCCCGCTGGTTCCGGTCCCGCTGGTTCCGGTCCCGCTGGTTCCGGTCCCGCTGGTTCCGGTCCCGCTGGTCCCGGTCCCGGCGCTGCTGGTCCCGGTCCCGCTGGTGTCGGCGCTGCTGGTGCTGGTCCCGCCGGCGCTGCTGGCGGCGGCGCCACCGGTGCCCGGGCTGGTGTCGGCGGGTCCCGCGCCCCCGGCGGGGCCGGCCGTGCCGGTGCCGGGCGCTTGCGCGCCGGTGTCGCCGGTGCCGGCGTCGGCGGGGCCGGCGGTGGGACGGGGTGGAGTGTCCGCGGCGGTGGCGGCGGCCCAGGGGTCCTCGAACCCGCGGCCGGCGGGATGGGAGGGGGCCGCCGGGGGCGGTGAGCCCGCGTCGTCGGCGGGGGTCGGCGCGATCCGGTCGGAGTCCGCGGCACCGGCTCCCTCGCCGGGGCGGCCGGGTGGGCCCGCGGCCGGGTCCGCCCACCGGGCCGGCCCCTGCCGGGGCGAGCCCGACGCCGGATCCCACGAGGCCGGATCGGGGTCGGACGCGGTGGTCGGGTCGGGGGTGGTGGGGTCGGAAGGGGTACGGGCCGCGTCGGGGGAGAGGTGCACGCGCAGCGCCTCGCCGAACTCCTCGAAGGTGCGGCCGACCTCCTGCCACAGGGCACGCTGGTCCCGGGGCGTCTCGCTCATCGTTCCTCCTCGACCGGCGCGCGCCCGGCGGCGCGGCCTCCGGCTCGACATACCCAACGACCGGCACCCCACCGTCCGTTCACGCGGCGCCGAACGCGTTGAAGGCGCAGCAGGTCACGAACGCGCGCGGCTCCTCCGGGTCCAGCGCGGAGCGCGCGGCGAACAGCGCCTCCGCCAGAGTCGCTCCGCGCCGTATCGACTTGTGCAGCGCGCACATCAGCGGCACCACGTCCCAGTCCGGTACGACGATGGCGCTCGCCACGAGGCCGGCCGTACCCCGCGCCAGCAGGGCGGAGACGAAGCCGAGCGTCTCGTTCCCCTCGTACCCCACCTCGGAGCCGGACTCGCACGCCGCCAGCACGACCCGGTGCGGGGCCGGTCCGCGCAGTTCCAGTTCGTGCAGTGTCAGCGGTCCGTCGGCGAGCAGCAGCGAGGAGAAGATCGGGTTGTCCGGCCGCACCCGGCCGTGACAGGCCAGGTGCGCCAGCGACGCGCGGGACAGCGCGGACACCACCGCGGCCGCGACCGACGTGGGCGGCCGCAGCACGATCGCCTCCGGATGGATGCCGGCCAGCGCGGTCACCTCCGCCGACCCGCCGGGCACGTCCGGGCCGGCCGCCAGCACGACGTCATCGCCGACCGGCCGGGCCAGCGCGCTGCGTTGCCACCATGCGGCGGACGGGGCCACCGAGACCGGCGCGGTGTGCAGCGCCGCCCACGGCACCCGCTGCAGCTCGCCGACCGGCACCACGACGAGGCCGGGATGCTCCGCGAGCCCCAGCGGGTCGAGCAGGAGCGCGGTGAGCTTCCGCAGCCCGGTCCGGGCCGAGGCCAGCGCCGCCGGCTGCGGGCGCCCTCGGGCCAGCCGCCGCAGCGCGAACAGCAGCGACCGGATCTCGAACAGCACCGCAGCGACCGGACCGAGGTGGACCAGCCGGGTCCGGCCCGGCTCGAGCACCGCCGCGATCACCTCTGCGTCGAGCACGTCGTACTCGACCAACACCCGGCCGGCGAGCGTGGTCCGAAGCGCCGCCGTCGACAGCCGGGCCGGCCTGGCCGTCGGGCCGGACGCCCGCAGCCACGAGCTGCGCCGGATGCGGGCCTCCAGCTCGGCCTGGCGCGTCGCCAGCTCGGCCTGCCGGTCCCGGGCCGGCCCCGCTCGCAGCTCGGCGGCCGCCGCCCGCATGGCGGCGAGCTCCCCGTCGAGGTCCGCGTCCACCGCACCGGCCGGACCCACCGGGTGCAGCTCGACCGCCGATCCCGCCGCGGCCCGGGTGCGCTCCATCCACTCCAGCGCGCGCGCCGGTGAACCGTCTCGGACCACCGCCGCCAGCCCCAGCCGGCCCAGCTCGGCGCCCTGCCCGGACGCCAGCACCCGCAGCTCGTACGAGGCCAGCGAGGACCTGTGCCGGGCGAGGTCGGCGAGACCGGCCCGGCAGTGCCGCAGCACGGTCGCGTCGTCCCGGGCCGCCCGTCCGGCCAGGGCACCGGCCACCCGCCCGCGCAGGCGCACCAGCACGGGCGCGCCCCTCGACAGCTCCAGAGCCGTCGTCCAGGCCGACCTCGCCGGGCCGCTCCGACCGGCGGCCGCCGCGACCCGGCCGGCCAGGAGGTAGGCGTGCACCGCGGCCGGCATCCGGGCCCGTCGCAGGACAGCCGCGGCCCGGCGCGCCGCCGTCACGTCGGACGGCAGCCCATGCCCGGTCCGCAGCCGAGCCTCCAGCGCGACCAGGTCGGCCCGGGCCGCCCAGCTCGCCCGGCGTTGCCGCCGGAACTGGGCCGCCACCTCGGCCGCGGCGGCGGCGGCCGCCGTCGGGTTGCCGTCCAGCAGTAGCAACTGCGCCGCCCGCAGCTGCGCCTCGGCGGCCATCAGCGGCATCCCGGACAGGTCGAGCAGGCGGACGGCGGTCCGGCTCTGCTGCTGCGCCTCCGGCAGCAGCCGCAGCGCGACCAGCGCATCGGTGAGCTCGACGTACAGCTCGCCGAGCGGCAGCCCGGCGACCTCCCACAGCCTGGCCGCCTCGTCGAACATCGCCAGGCCGTCGGTCAGCCGCCCGGCCTGCACCGTCGCCGCCGCGCGGGACTCCGCGATCGCCGCGGCGTAGGTGGGCACGACGCCGGCGGCCGCCTCGGCAGCCTGGTCGAGCCACCCGAGTGCGATCTGTGGCCGGCCGCGCTCGCTCTCGATGACGCCGAGGTTGTTGGCCGCCTTGGCCCGCACGTCCCGCGGTACGCCTGGGCTGGCGAGCACCCGTC
Organism: uncultured Actinomycetota bacterium; assembly: GCA_963803135.1. Taxonomy (GTDB): domain Bacteria; phylum Actinomycetota; class Actinomycetes; order Mycobacteriales; family CADCTP01; genus CADCTP01. The sequence goes on from CAWDLH010000008.1 coordinate 467,906, forward strand.
GGTACAGCCGCGCCGCGTCCTCCAGCCGGCCCTGGTTCAGGTGCAGCGCGCCCTGCTGGGCGGCCAGCTCGGCGGCCATCCCCGGCGGGACGAACGCGGCCGCGGCGGTGAAGTCGTGCTGTGCCGCCGACGGGCGACCCAGCTCGTGGTTGACCGCGCCCCGGGTGACCAGGACCTCGCCGAGCCGCTCGGCCAGCCCCTCCCGGCGGGCGATCCGCGCGGCCTCGTCGAGCAGCCGCTTGGCCCGCTTCCCGTCGAGCCGCGTGCGGTGATACCAGGCCTCCGCCCGCAGCGCAGCGACCAGCGCTTCGGGTGGCCCGGACCGGCGGGCCACACCGACGAGGGCGACCGCGGCGGGACCGGCTCCCTCCGGGTCGGCAACGACCTTGGCATATGCCGCCGAGGCGAGTATCAGGATCTCAGAGTCGTGCTCGTTCATCTGGGCCCGCCATCACCATCGGATCCGAAGCCTACGGGCGACCGCCAACACAGGGTAGGGAGTCACATGACAGACGAGCCGGACGGCACCCCGGTCGAGCGGCGCCTCCAGGACCTGCTGCGGGACGTGCTGACCGTGCGCCGGCACACCACCGACTTCGGCCGGACCTGGGAGGACCGGGCCTGGCGGCGCGAGGTGCTCGAGCGGTCCCGCTCGAGCCGGACGCTGCTTCCCGAGCTGCCGCAGGTCGACATCCTCGAGCGGCCCGAGGAGGACTATCTCGTCGGCGTGGGGGAGCTGCTCATCCGCGCCGACGCGTACGACGGGCTGGCCCAGCGGCTGGCCGAGGCCGCGGGCTTCACGGCGGAGCCGATGGAATGCCTCCGCGGTCGGGTCATCCGCCTGCTCCGGCCCGGTGCCGGCGCCGGCGAGCTCGCCGACGCGGCCGACCGGATGCGCGAGCGCGGCGTGCGGGTCACGTTCAACTTCGTGCCGCCGATGGCCGTGGTGATCAAGTCCCGGGGCGGTCCTGAGCCGGCCGCCCGCAGCTGGCCGCCGCATCCCCCGGCCATCTCGGCAGGTCGGGTCCGGGTCGCGATCGTCGACACCGGGGTGGCCGAACAGAAGCGCGGCGACGGCTGGCTCGACGGTCTGGCCGACGCCGGCAACATCGACCTGCTCTACTCCAATCCGGATGCGGCTCCCGCCGACCGACGGCTCGACGCGGCGGGCGGGCACGGTACCTCGGTGGCGGGGATCATCCAGCACGAGGCCCCGTCGGCCACCCTGGCCATGCACGCGGCGGTGCCGCCGGACGGCTCGGCGCTGGAGTCGGCGATCGCCTGCGCGATGGTCGGCGCGGTCCAGGAAGGCTTCGACGCCGATCAGGACGTCGTGCTCAACCTCTCCCTCGGCACGACGACCACGGACGACGAGCCGCCGGTGGCGCTGCAGGCCGCGCTCGACGTGATCGAGGAGATGGCGGCCGAGCAGCGCCGGGACGTGCTGGTCGTGGCCGCGGCCGGCAACTACGGCGACACCCGGCCGGTGTGGCCGGCGGCGCTGCGCGGAGTGGTCGCGGTCGGCGCGCTGACCCAGCAGATGACCCCGGCGCCGTGGTCCAGTCACGGTGCGTGGGTGGACTGCGCAGTGCTCGGCGACGGCGTCCTGACGATCTACGTGGAGGGCACCGAGGACCCGTTCTTCGACACCGATCCGGACACGTTCGGGCCGGACTCGTTCGCGCTGCAGTTCGGGACGTCGTTCGCGGCTCCGCAGGTGGCGGGCCGGGTGGCGTACGTGGCGGAGGAGGAGAACGTGAGCCTGCGGCAGGCGCTCGCCCTGGTGCTCGCCGGCGCCAGCCGGATCCCGGACTTCGGTCGGGTCGTGGCGATCCAGTCGCCGGTCGGCTGACCGTGGCCGTGCCAGGTGGCGGTTCGGCGCGCACCATGGAGAGGTGATCCCCCTCTCGCTGGCCCGCCGGCTGGGCGCGGCCGGGCTGGTCTGGGAGCCGGCGCCCGGCGACCGGTTCTGCATCCCGGACAAGGACATGGACGAGGACGTGTTCGTGCTGTCCACGATGACCATCGAGGTGCACGACCTGCCCGGCCGCACGGTGATCGGCTTCAACGGGACCACCGAGTGGGCGCTCGACGACGTGGACAAGGACGCCGCGCTCTGGCTGCCCCGGGAGGACCAGCTGCGCGCCGCGCTCGGCGACGCGTTCCGCCGGCTGGAGCGGGCGGGCGACCGCTGGCGGGTGGTGGCGACGATCTGGGGCGAGACGGTCGAGTTCACCGGCGCCGATCCCGAGGCCGCGTACGGAGACGCCCTGCTGCACCTGCTCTCCGCCGGCCCGGACATCCCCGGGTAGGTCCTGGCCGAAATGAGGCGTACGCGGTTGGCTGTTCGGCGTGGACGTGGAGCAGGGCAACGGCGAGCGCAACGCGCCGCCCTCGGTGCTGGTGATCTTCGGTGCCTCCGGTGACCTGACCCGGCGCAAGCTCGTGCCGGCGCTGGAGAGCCTGGCCCGGGACGCGCGGCTGCCGGCGCAGTTCGCGGTGGTCGGCGTGGGCCGGACGCCGATGAGCGACCTCGAGTTCCGGACCAAGGTGCTCGACGGCAGCGTCTCGGTGCGGTCGGAGCTCACCGACGGCTACCGCTACCTGTCCGGCGCGTACGACGACCCGGACACCTACCGGCGGCTGTCCACCCTGCTCGACCAGCTGGACGCCGACCGTGGCACCGACGGCAACCGGGTCTTCTACCTGTCCACCCCGCCGGAGGCGTTCGAGCCGATCGTGACCGGCCTCGGCGCGGTCGGCCTGTCCTGCGGCCGGTGCCGGGTGGTGATCGAGAAGCCGTACGGGACCGACGAGCGGACCGCGGAGCAGCTCGACGCGACCGTGCATGCGCACTTCGCCGAGGACCAGGTGTTCCGGATCGACCACTACCTCGGCAAGGACACCGTGCAGAACGTGCTGGCACTGCGGTTCGCCAACGCGGTCTTCGAGCCGATCTGGAACCGCACCTGGGTCGATCACGTGCAGATCACCGTGGCCGAGACGCTCGGCGTCGGGACCCGCGGCAGCTTCTACGAGAGCGCCGGCGCGACCCGGGACATCCTGCAGAACCACGTGCTGCAGGTGCTGGCGCTGGCGCTGATGGAGCCGCCGACCTCGTTCGCGGCCGAGGCGGTGCGCAACGAGAAGGTCAAGCTGCTGCAGGCGATCCGGCTGCCGACCTGGACCGAGATCGACCGGATCGCGGTGCGCGGGCAGTACACCCGCGGCGGCACCAGGCGGGAGCTGATGGCCGGCTACCGGGAGGAGCCCGGCGTCGACCCGCTGTCCCAGACCGAGACGTACGCGGCGCTGCGCCTGGAGGTGGACAACTGGCGCTGGGCCGGGGTGCCGTTCTACCTACGCACCGGCAAGCGGCTGCCGCGCCGGGTGACCGAGGTGGCGCTGCAGTTCCAGCGCCCGCCGCACCTGCCGATCGCCGCCGGCGATGCCTCCGAGCTGGACGCGGACGCACTGGTGCTGCGGATCCAGCCGGACGAGGGGATCGAGCTGCGGTTCGGGGCCAAGGTGCCCGGGCACAGCTTCCGGGTCCGCACGGCCTCGATGCAGTTCTCGTACGGGGAGTCGTTCCCGGAGGAGTCGCCGGAGGCGTACGAGCGGCTGCTGCTGGACGCGCTGGTCGGTGACGCGACCCTGTTCATCCGCTCGGACGAGGTGCGCCAGTGCTGGCGCATCATCGACCCGGTGATCGAGCGGTGGTCCACCGACCCCAAGCGGATCCCGACGTACGAGGCCGGGTCGTGGGGTCCGGACGAGGCCGACCGGCTGCTGGAGCGCGACGGCAGGGCCTGGCGGAACACCTAGCCGGCGGCGCCGGCGCGGTCGCCGGACCGCATCGCCGTCACGAAGAACAGCACCACACCGGCGGCGAGCAGGAGATCGCCGATGCTCAGCGAGACGAGGTAGGCGGGTGGCCGGACGACGATCGCGTCGGCGAGCCAGGGGAGTCTCGTGCTCGAGTCGAGCACGGTGTGCGCGGCGGCGTGCGGGCCGATGAACGTGTTCACCGCCGAAGTCGGGCCGGCAAGCACCTCGGGCGGGGACGGCATGCCGCCGTTGGCGAGCACGGCGACGGTGTTGAGCATCCATCCGACGGTCATCAGGACCAGCGCGGCACGCAGGCCGCCGTGCCGTTCCCGTACGTTGACCGCGAGGAAGCCGGCCACGAGCAGCAGGCCGAGAGCGCTCCCGGCGGACGCCGCCGCGCGGCCGCCGAGCCAACCGCCGAGCAGCGGTGCGAAGAGGGCGGCCAAGAGCAGCGGAAGCGAACGCAGTCGCAATGCGGCCAGGTTTCCGAGCCGGCCGCCGGCCAGATAGCCGACGGCCACGGAAACGACGAGGACGACGAACACCGGCGGCGATCAGGTGCCGATCGACAACCCCTGCACGTGGTTGCCCAGGCTGAGGTAAAGGATCGCGGCCGGAACAGCGAAGGTCGCTGCAATCCGTATGCCTCGCTTGATGCGCTTCGTCATCGTCCACCCCTTACTCGTCCGGCAAGGCCTCAGTAGACGGGATCGAGGGCTCGTCGGTCAACGCTGCCTACTCCTCGGCACGGCCGACCGGCTCCCGTTGGTGGCGGCCGTCGATCGACCGCCGGCCGAACCGGTTCGAGGCCGAGGCCGACCGGCCGCTGGAACGGGACGGCCGGGTCGGGCGGAACCCGCAGCGTCCCGGTCGCCACCCGAACGCAGGTGGTCACGGTTCCGGCGACCGACTGTCCGTCCGCGACCGGCTCGGCCCGTCCGTGACCAGCCCCGGTCCGGTCCGACCTGGTCCGGTATCCGCGAGGAATTGTCGGTACGGGATGGTTCCCTGCTGGCATGACTCTCGCCGACGACTTCCGCCGCCTGCAGGCCGAGGGCGTGCTCGTCCTGCCCAACGCCTGGGACGCTGCGTCCGCCCGCCTGGTCGAGCGGGCCGGCGCCGCCGCGGTCGCCACCACCAGCGGCGCGGTGGCCTGGAGCCTCGGGGTGCCCGACGGCGACCGGCTGCCGCTGGAGCTGCTGGCCGGAGCGGTCGAGCGGATCGCCGCGGCCGTCGCCGTGCCGGTGACCGCCGACGTCGAGTCGGGTGGTCCGGACGTGGCCGCGACCGTGCGGGCGGTGCTGGCCGCGGGCGCGGTCGGGATCAACCTCGAGGACGGCGGCGGTCCGGTCGAGCCGCACCGGGACCGGGTCGCCGCCGCCCGCGACGCCGGCGGGCGGGAGCTGTTCGTCAACGCGCGCACCGACCTCTACCTGTTCGGCATCGGCGAGCCGGACGACCGGCTGGCCGAGACCATCGCCCGCGCGGGGGTCTACGCGGAGGCCGGCGCGGACGGGATCTTCGTCCCGGGAGTGACCGACCCGGAGGTGCTGCGGACGCTGGTCGCGGAGATCCCGCTGCCGGTCAACGTGCTGGCCGGGCCGGGCGCGCCGGCGGTGGACGAGCTGGCCGCGGTCGGGGTGCGCCGGGTCAGCGTCGGCACCGGGCTGGCCGAGGTGGCCTATGCGGCGGCCGACCGGGCCGCGCGCGAGCTGCTGGCCACGGGGACCTACCGGGCGCTCGAGGGCGGCCTGGACTACGGCGACCTGCAGAAGCTGCTCGGCTAGCTGGTGCAGGAGGTCACGCCGCCGCGGGCACCCTGGTTGAAGGCGTCGATCCGCTGGCGCGCGTCGCCGTGGTCGCTCTCCTTGGTCCAGGGGAAGTCGTCGGCGACCGCGACCAGCGTCTGCTGCAGCTCCTGGATGTCGCCCCGCTCGAACTGCAGCAGCCCGCGGTCGGCGGCGCCGAAGAGGATGGCGCCGGCGAAGCAGTCGGCCTGCAGCTCGGCTGCCACCGAGACCTGGTCGGCCCGCAGCCGGGCCTGGATCGCGTGGCCCCACTCGTGCGCGATGATCAGGTAGACCCACGCGTCGCCGATCTTCCGGTAGCCGGCGGCCATGAGGTTCTCGTCCCAGGCGAGGAAGTCCTGCGACGGGCAGTAGAACGCGTTGAACGGCACCGACGGCTGGCCGCCGCAGCTGGGGCCGTCCTCGCCGACGTAGCCGCCCCTGACCTGGGGCGGAATGTAGGACTGGCGGAAGTCCTCCGGGAAGACCTGCCGCCAGAACGCGTCGGTCGCGCCGACCGCGCCCCGCTCGTCCGCGTCGAGGTCGTCCCGGTTCACCGAGTCGAGCGGGTTGTCGCTGGTCGAGCCGCCGCCAGAGCTCCCGCTGTCGACCGAGACCGCGCACCCCGCGAGCAGCAACACTGCGGCCACCGCGGCCAGCAGCGCGCGCACCGGTGCGGCCCGGCCCGGCGCGGCCGGGGTGGCCGGGAAGGCTGGGGTGGCCGACGCGGCGGAGGTGGCCGGGGTGGCCGGGGTGGCTGGGGTGGCCGGGGTGGCCGGGGTGGCCGGGGTGGCCGGGGTGGCCGGCGCGGCGGGGGTGGCCGGGGTGGCCGGGGTGGTTGGGGTGGCCGGGGTGGCCGGCGCGGCGGGGGTGGCCGAGCTGGCCTGGGTGGCCGGGGTGGCTGGGGTGGCCGGGGTGGCTGGGGTGGCCGGGGTGGTTGCACCGGCGTCCGCGTGGTCGGCGGGGCGGGTCACGGTCCGGCCGTCCGGCCGGGCGGCCGCGCGGGCGCCGGCGAGGGAGGCGTGGCGGGCGGCGGGGCGGACGCGCATGCGCCCGGCGTACCCCGGAACGGGCCGGTGCGACACGCGCAACCGGTTCCCGCCGGAAACCGGGGGACACCGGGCGGAACAAACCGGCAGAGGTCGGGGTCGAGGATCTAGGCAGAGCGTTCCCGGACGGAGAGGACACCGATGAGCCGGCGCGGCTGGATCCTGTTCGCGGCGATGTCGGTGATCTGGGGCGTGCCGTACCTGATGATCAAGGTGGCGGTCGAGGAGCTGACACCGGCGACGCTGGTGCTGTTCCGGTGCGGGATCGCGACCGTGCTGCTGCTGCCGATCGCGCTGGTCCGGGGCCAGATCCGCCCGCTGCTGCCGCGCTGGAAGCCGCTGCTGGCGTACACGGCGGTGGAGATCTGCGGGCCCTGGCTGCTGCTCGGGTTCGCCGAGCAGCGCCTTTCTAGCTCCCTGACCGGGCTGCTCATCGCCGGGGTGCCGCTGGTCGGCGCGCTGCTGGCCCGCGTCGGCCCGCACGGGGAGCGGCTCGGCGGCCGCCGGCTGGCCGGGCTGCTGGTCGGGCTGGCCGGGGTAGGCGCGCTGGTCGGCTTCGAGTCCGGCGCCGGCGACGGCCGGGCGATCGTGGCGGTCGCCCTCGCCGTGATCGGGTACGCGCTGGGCCCGGCGATCCTCAGCCGCACCCTGTCCGACCTGCCCTCGCTCGGGGTGGTCGCGGCGTCGCTGGCCATCTCGACCGTGGCGTACCTGCCGGCCGGGATCGTCCAGGCGCCCGGTGCCTGGCCGTCGGCGCGGGTCACGCTGGCCGTGCTCGGCCTGGCGGTGATCTGCACGGCGGTCGCGTTCCTGGTGTTCTTCGAGCTCATCGCCGAGGTCGGCCCGGCCCGGTCGACGGTGATCACATACGTGAACCCGGCGGTGGCGGTCCTGCTCGGCGTGCTGATCCTGGACGAGGTGTTCACCGCGACGACCGCGGTCGGGTTCGTGCTGATCCTGCTCGGCTCGGTGCTCGCGACCTCCCGCAGGGCGCCGGCCGGGCCGGTGGGCGCGCTGGAGCCGGAGGCCGCGCGGTCCGCCGGTTGACCGCCCGCCGTCCCGCGGTCCGCCGGTTGACCGCCCGCCGTCCCGCGGTCCGCCGGCCGACTCCCGGCTCGCCGCCGGTCAGGTCGGCGACGGCGTCGCGCTGGACGGGGAGACGCTGGGCCGGGGGGCCGAGCTGGTGGCGCTCGACGCGGCGGCCGGCGACGGGGCCGGCTGGGTGGTGCTGGGCGGCGCCGTGCTGCTGGCCGCGCTGCTCGTCGGCGCCGACGAGGTGCCCGGGGCGGCCGAGGAGGTAGCCGGCGCGCCGGTGCCGGACGCCGAGCCGCTGGGCTCCTGGCTGCCGGCCGGGCTGCTGCCGGCACCGGGCGAGCTGGTCCCCGGCGATGTGGTTCCCGGCGAGCTGGCCCCGCCCGAGCTGGTGTCCGGCGACGTCGCCCCGGAGGACGCGCCGCCCGGCGAGGTCGTGCCCGAGGACGCGCCGCCCGGCGAGGTCGTGCCGGAGGAGGCACTACCTGGCGACGTGGTGCCCGGCGAGCTGGCACCCGGCGAGCTGGCACCCGGCGAGGAGGTCCCGGGCGTGCTGGTCCCGGGCGTGCTGGTCCCGGCCGTGCTGGTCCCGGGCGTGCTGGTCCCGGGCGTGCTGGTCCCCGGCGTCGCCTCGCCCGGCGTGCCGCCGTTCTGCGTCGACCCCGGCCGGGCGTGGCTGCGTGGCGGGGTGTCCGCCGTCGGCGCCACCGGCGGCGGCGGCGACCCGTCCGGCATCGCGTCTCCGACCGGAGTGACGCCGGTGCCGGGCACCCCGACGGGCACCGGCGGCAGCGCGGCGGTCGCCGGCCCGGTCGCCACCCGGACCGCCCCGGCGTACCCGCTCAGCCACATCGTGGTGACCTCGACGAACTCGCCCGGCTGCGGTGCCTGCACGATCTTGCCGTCGCCCAGGTACATCGCGACGTGGTGCACGGTCGACAGGTCGCTCGGGTCGTACGCCCAGAACAGCAGGTCGCCGGGCAGCAGGTCGGGCAGGTCGACCGCGGTGCCGACCCGCGCCTGCTCCCGGGACGTGCGCGGCAGCGCGACCCCGGCCGTCGCGTACGAGCGCTGCACCAGCCCCGAGCAGTCGTACGCGTCGGGCCCGGTCGCGCCCCACATGTACGGCTTGCCGACCTGGGCCAGCGCGTACCTGATCGCGACCGACACGGCCTGCGGAGCGGCCAGCGTGGTGCTGCTGCCGAGCGCGGACGGCGGGACGGCGACCGCGGACGGCGAGCCGGCGGCGGTGGTCCGGGTGACGGCCGAGCTGGCCCGGGGCCGGGCGGCTGTGGTCCTGCGGTCCTTCTCCCTGCTCAGCAGCAGGTCGAGGGAGCGGCGCTGCTCGGCGGGGTCGCGCACGGTCCAGCCGGGCCAGTCGAGCCCCGAGCCTTCGGGTTGGGCGGCCAACCGCATGACGGTCGGCGCCGGTCGGTGGTCGGAGGTGGCGGCACCGAGGACCGCCATCGTGCCGACCGAGATGGCGCCCACCGCGGTCCAGCGGCAGAGCGCGCACCAGCCGGGGAACCCGATGCTGCGCTGCAAGGGCCTTCCCTCCGTCCGGTCGTCCCCATGATCCTGCCTGACATTCCCAGGGATGGCACGGGTGCCGTCAACGCATGGTTCGAAAGGACTACGTTCGCATGACCATTGCCGCCGGGGGGTGAAATCCCCGTCAGGCTCGCACCGCGGCCGCCAGCTCCCGGTGCCGGGCCAGCCGGTGGTCGAGGTGCCAGCGTTGCTTGACAGACCACGAGGAGCGGCTGCTGCGATAGTGCGCCTACCCCACCTATCGAGGGAGCCGACCGCACATGGGAGCCGTGTCCGTCATCGCCCGACCCTCAAGTCTCCAGGACGCGTTCGACGCGCTGGACGCCCTCCCGAACGCGCACCTGCTCGCCGGTGGCACCGACTTCATGGTGGAGGTCAACTTCGGACACCGCCGGCCGCCGGCGGTCGTCGCCATCCGCCGGGTGCCGCAGCTGCACGGCTACGAGATCCGGGCCGACGAGGTCGACATCGGTGCCGCGGTCACCTGGACGACCATCGAGCGCGAGCTCGCGGACGAGCTGCCGGCGCTGGCGGCGGCGGCCCGTACCGTCGGATCGCCGCAGATGCGCAACGCCGCCACGATCGGCGGCAACATCGCCACCGCGAGCCCCGCCGGCGACGGACTGCCGGTGCTGCTGGCCGCCGACGCCTCGCTGGTGCTGGCCAGCCGGCACGGGGAGCGCACGGTGCCGGTCGCCGACTTCGTCACGGGCGTCAAGCGCACGATCCTGCAGCCTGGCGAGATCATCACCAGGGTGCGGGTGCCGCGGCTGACCGGACCGCAGGAGTTCCTCAAGGTCGGCACCCGCAACGCGATGGTGATCTCGATCTGCTGCGCGGCACTGCTGGTCGACCGGCTCGGTCGCACCGTACGGATCGGGCTCGGCTCGGTCGCGCCGACGCCGGTCCGAGCCCCGGACGCGGAGTCCTACATCGCCGCGCAGATCGACTGGGACGCGCTCTCGGCGCCGGCGGAGTCGGTGGCCCGCTTCGGCGAGCTCGTGCGGGACGCGGTGCGGCCGATCACCGACCACCGCGGCACCGCGGCCTACCGTTCTCGTGCGGTGCAGGTCATCGCCGCCCGCGCGCTGGAGAGGAGCCTGGCGTGAGTGCCTCGGACCCGGACCGCAACAGCGGTGTGAGCGACGCCTTGCACGATCCGACGACAGACGACAGCCGCGGGCGCCAGGGCTACCCGAGCTCGGAAGGGGCGCAGGACTTCCCGCTGGAGACGTACGTCCTGTCCGTCAACGGCCGCGACCTGCCGGTCGACGACGCCTGGGTCGGGGAGAGCCTGCTCTACGTGCTGCGCGAGCGGCTCGGCCAGCCCGGCTCGAAGAATGCCTGCGAACAGGGGGAGTGCGGCTCCTGCTCGGTGCTGATGGACGGTGCGCTGGTCGCCTCCTGCTGCGTGCTGGCGGCCGACGCGGTGGGCTCGGCGATCACGACGGTCGAGGGTCTGACCGGTGAGGGCGAGCTGTCCGACGTCCAGCGGGCCTTCGTCGAGCAGGGCGCGGTGCAGTGCGGCTTCTGCATCCCCGGCATGATCGTCGCGCTCACCGACCTGCTCGACCGCAGCCCCGCGGCGAGCGAGCTGGAGATGCGCGAGGCGATCTCGGGCAACCTGTGCCGCTGCACCGGTTACGGCCGCATCTTCGCGGCGTTCCGCCAGGCTCAGGAGGAGCGCGACCATGCCCGCGCCTAGCATGCCGGCCACCTTCACCCGCCGGCGCCGGACGCCGGGCCTCGGCGAGAGCGTGCTGCGGCCCGACGCGCCGCCCAAGGTCAGGGGCGAGTTCGCGTTCTCCTCCGACCTCTACGTCGACGGCATGGTCTGGGGCAAGACGGTCCGCAGCCCGTACCCGTACGCGCGCATCGTCAGGATCGACATCACCGGTGCGCTGGCCATGCCCGGGGTGCACGCCGTCGTGACCCAGGACGACCTGTGGGGCTCCCGCACCTACGGCCTGGAGCACCACGACCAGCCCGTGTTCGCCGACGGCATGGTGCGCTTCCACGGCGAGCCGATCGCCGCGGTGGCCGCCGACCACCCCGAGCTCGCCGCCCGCGCCTGCGCGGCCGTCAAGGTCGAGTACGAGGTGCTCGAGCCGCTGGTGGACGCCGAGGCGGCGATCACGGCGCCGCCGATCCATCCCGACGGCAACGTGTTCCGGCACATCCGGCTACGGCACGGCGATCCGGAGGCGACCGGCGACGTGGTCGTCGAGGGCACGTACGAGGTGGGCATGCAGGACCAGGCCTTCCTCGGCCCGGAGTCGGGGCTGGCCGTGCCGAGCGAGGACGGCGGGGTCGAGCTGTTCGTGGCGACCCAGTGGCTGCACGTCGACCGCGACCAGATCGCCGCCTGTCTCAACCTGCCCCGGGAGAAGGTCCGGCTCTCCCTCGCCGGCACCGGCGGCGCCTTCGGCGGGCGCGAGGACCTGTCCATGCAGATCCACGCCTGCCTGCTCGCCCTCGTCACCCGGCGGCCGGTGAAGATGGTCTACTCCCGCGAGGAGTCCTTCTTCGGCCACGTCCACCGGCACCCGGCGACGCTCTGGTACCGACACCACGCCCGGCGCGACGGCACGCTGGTCAACGTCGAGTCCCGGATGGTCTTCGACGGCGGCGCCTACACGTCGTCGAGCACCGCGGTCATCGCCAACGCGACCTGCTTCGCCGCCGGGCCGTACACCGTCCCGAACGCGAAGGTGGACGGCTATGCGGTACGGACGAACAACCCGCCCTGCGGCGCGATGCGCGGCTTCGGTGCGGTGCAGACCTCGTTCGCCGCCGAGGCGCAGATGGACAAGCTCGCCGCCGCCCTCGGGATGGACCCGGTCGAGCTGCGTCTGCGCAACGCGCTGAAGACCCACGACCAGCTGCTCACCGGGCAGGTCATCACCGGCGTCGCGCCGGTCGAGGAATGCATCCGGGCCTGCCAGGAGCTGCCGCTGCCGCCCGCCGCGGACCCGGGCGCCGACCTGATGACGCTGCCGGGCGGGGCCGGCCGGACCGCGCTGTCGCACAACGTCCGGCGCGGCACCGGCTTCGCGGTCGGGTTCAAGAACCTCGCCTTCTCCGAAGGGTTCGACGACTACTCCACCGCCCGGGTCCGGCTCGAGCTCGGCGCCGACGGCGAGCCGGTGGCCATCGTCCACGTCGCCACCGCCGAGGTCGGCCAGGGCTTCGTGACGCTCGCCCAGCAGATAGCCAGGGCCGAGCTCGGGGTCAGCTCGATCGTGCTGCACCCGGCCGACACCCAGGTCGGCTCGGCCGGCTCCACCAGCGCGTCGCGCCAGACGATGGTCAGCGGCGGCGCGGTGCAGATGGCCTGCGCCGGGGTCCGCGAGGTCGTCCTCGAGCGGGCCGCCCTCGACCTGCACCTGGCCCCGGCCGACATGCTGCTCGGCGACGGCGAGGTGACCACCAAGGACGGCGCGCGCAGCGTGTCGCTGGCCGATGCCCTGCGGGCCGGCCCGGTCGAGGCGTACCGGGAGTTCCACCACGCGCCGACCGATCCGCTCGACGAGGACGGGCAGGGCAACGCGCACTGGTCGTTCGCCTTCGCCGCGCACCGGGCCGTCGTCGACGTGGACGAGGAGCTCGGGCTGGTCCGGGTGGTGCAGATCGCCACCGCCCAGGACATCGGAAAGGCGCTGAACCCGCTCGCCGTCACCGGCCAGATCGAGGGTGGCATCGCGCAGGGTCTCGGGCTGGCGGTGATGGAGGAGATCGTCGTCGCGGACGGCCGGATCCGGAATCCCTCGTTCACCGACTACCTGATTCCGACTCCGCTGGACATGCCGCCGGTGGTCCAGACGTGGATCGAGCAGCCCGAGCGCGGTGCCCCCTACGGCGCCAAGGGCGTGGGTGAGCCGCCGACGATCTCCTCCACCGGCGCGATCGTGGCGGCGATCCGAGCGGCGACCGGCCGCCCGCTCGACCGCATCCCCGTCCGGCCGGACGACATCGCACTGCCCGATCCGGCCGGGGCCGGATCGGCATGAGCGGGGGACATCGAGCCGAGCGCGGGGGCCGGGCATGAGCCGCACCGTCCTGCGCGGCGCCCGCTGGCCGGGTGACGTCGCCTTCTCCGGCGGTCGGATCACCGCCGTCGGCCGCGTTCCGCCGCAGGACGGCGACACGGTGGTGGACTGCGACGGCGACATCCTCACCGCGGGCCTGGTCAACACCCACCACCACTTCTACCAGTGGATGACCCGCGGCTGGGCGTACGACAGCGACCTGTTCGGCTGGCTGACCACGCTGTACCCGGTGTGGGCCCGGCTGACGCCGGAGGACGTGGAGGCCGCCGCCGCCGTGGCGCTGGGTGAGCTCGCCCTGACCGGCTGCACCACCGCGGCGGACCACCACTACCTGGTGCCCGGCGGCGACGACTCGGTCTTCGACGCCATCGCCAGGGCTGCGCGAAGCATCGGCGTCCGGACGCACATCGCCCGCGGCTCGATGGACCTCGGCGAGAGCGCCGGCGGCCTGCCGCCGGACTCGGTGGTCGAGGACCGGGACGCGATCCTGGCCTCCACGCAGGCGGTCTACGACCGGCTGCACGACGGCGACCGCATCGTGGTCACGGTGGCGCCGTGCAGTCCGTTCAGCGTGACCAGCGGTCTGATGACCGAGTCCGCCGAACTGGCCAGGCGACTGGGCGTACGGCTGCACACGCACCTGGCGGAGACCCTCGACGAGGAACGGTCCTGCCTGCGGCGATTCGGCAAGCGACCAGTGGCCGTGCTCGACGACCTTGGCTGGATCGCACCGGACGTCTGGGTGGCCCACGGCATCCACTTCGACGACGCCGAGGTGGCCAGGCTGGGGGCGGCCCGTACCGGCGTCGCGCACTGCCCATCGAGCAACTGCCGACTGGGCGCGGGCATCTGCCGGACCACCGACCTGGTCGCCGCCGGCGCACCGGTCGGCCTCGGAGTGGACGGGGCCGCGTCCAACGAGACCGGCGGGCTGCTTCCGGAACTGCGGATGGCGCTGTTCCTCGCCCGTCAACGCAGCCTGGACCCGACCGCGTTCGGGCCGGCGGACGCGCTGCGGCTCGCGACCGAGGGCGGCGCCCGCTGCCTCGGCCGGGACGACGTGGGGCGGCTGGAGCCCGGGCTGCGGGCCGACGTCGTCGTGTGGCCCGGCGAGGACCTCGCCGACGTGCTGGATCCGCTCGCCGGCCTCGTGCTCGGTCCGGGGCGCACCGCGCGGCACGTCTTCGTCGAGGGTGACTACGTCGTGCGCGACGGTGTGCTCGTCGGCGCCGACATCGTGACACTGCGCGCCGAGCTCGCCCGGCGGGTCCGGCGACTGTGGCCTGAGCGGGCGCCGGCGTGAGCGCATCAGCGCCTCGTGACCTCCTCGGGGCTCGTCCTGGCTCAGCCCAGGCCGTCACACCGCCGGCGGGCCGTCGAGGAGCCGGGCGGCGGCCGCCGGCAGCGGGCCGGCGCCGAGCGTGGGCCGGGCGGCGAGGACGCCCGTCGCGTCGACGGGCTCCATCCCGGCCGCGGTCAGCACGGCGGCGGCCTGGGCCTCGGGCAGCGCGTCGAACCAGGTGCGGCCGAGCCGGGAGCGCCCGGCCGGGGACAGCCGCCCCCAGAGCCGCAGCCGGGCCAGCCCGCCGTCCGGGTACGCGTCCAGCCGCACGTCGGTGACCTCGGGTCCACCCGGCAGCACGACGCGGTGCCGGGTGTCCGGCAGCAGCCGGCCGCGTGGCAGCAGCTCGACCCAGGCGGCCGGGTCGGCCGGGTCGGCCCCGGCCGGCAGCCCGGCCAGCCGGGCCGAGTCGGGTGCGTTGCCGAGGAACCAGCTGGTGTCCAGCTCGGCCAGCGTGACCACGCCGGCCCCGGCCAGCCGCACGACCACCCATTCGTTGCCCGGCTGCCGCCGCCGCGCGGTCTCCCAGCCCTCGCCCATCGACCGGGCCAGCCCGGGGGAGATCAGCTGCGCCGGCTTCGAGTAGAACGCGTTGCTGCAGCCGGTCACCAGCGCCCCGTTCTCCAGCGCGGCCAGGTCGACCGGCCCGGCGTCCAGCGGCCGCGGGTCCGCGACCGGGGTCCCGTGCACCCGCAGCCGGGCCACCCCGCCGTCCGGGTGGATCGTGAGCCGCACATGGGTGACCCGCCGGGCCGAGTCGACCGGGAACGCGTTGCGGGCGTCACCGTCCAGTCCGGACACCGGCAGCAGTGGCTCCCAGTCCATCGTGGACAGCTCGGCGGCGGTGGGATATCCCTCGACGCCGATGCCGTCCAGCGAGGCCGCGGTCGGGTAGTTGCCGGTGAAGAAGCTGGTGTCGACGACGACGCCGCGGACGATGCCGGGCACGCCGAGGCGGACGACCACCCAGTCCTCACCCGGCGCCCGGCGGCGCCGGGTCTCCCAACCGTCGTACACCTTGCCCTTGTGGCCGAACTCGTCGTGCCGCATCGGCTCGCGCGGCAGCAGCAGGTTCTCCGCCTCGGCGAAGAACGCGTCGTTGCAGGCCAGCACCGCACCGCCGAGCGCCCGCGACGCCAGGTCGGGCAGCGCGCCGAAGTCGGGCCCCGTCACTGCGTCCACTCCCCGGACAGATCGGCGGGCGCGGGCGCCGACCGGTCGACCCTCGACGCTTCCCGGGCGCCCGGCGGGCTCCCGGGCTCGCCGCCGCTGGGCAGCAGCCGCCCGCGGGGCGGGCCGGCGGCGACCGGCCGGCCCCGCAGCCAGGTGGTGCGGACGGTGCCGCGCAGCGTGCGCCCGGCGTACGGGCCGACCGGGTTGCGATGCTGCAGGCGGTGCAGGTCCACGCGAAACTCCTCGTCCGGGGCGAACGCGACCAGGTCCGCGTCGTACCCGGGCGCGATCGAGCCCTTCGACCGCAGCCCGGCCAGCGCGGCCGGCCGCTCCGCCATCCACAGTGCGACGTCCACCAGCGACAGTCCACGCGCGACGGCCGCCGTCCACACCACCGGCAAGGACAGCTGGAGCGAGGAGATCCCGCCCCAGGCGGCCGCGAAATCGCCGGTGTCGAGCCGCTTGAGCTCGGCCGGGCAGGGCGAGTGGTCGGACACCACGCAGGACAGGATGCCGTCGACCAGCCCGGCCCAGAGCGCGTCCCGGTTGGCCGCGCCCCTGATCGGCGGGCAGCACTTGAACTGGGTCGCCCCGGCCGGCACCTCCTCGGCGGCCAGTGCCAGGTAGTGCGGACAGGTCTCGGCGGTGATCCGCACCCCGCCGGCGGCCGCGTCCCGCAGCAGCGGCAGCACCTCGGCGGCGGAGACGTGCACCACGTGCACCCGGGCGCCGGTCTCCCGGGCCGCCTCGATCAGCCCGGCGACCGCCCGGATCTCCGCCTCCGGCGGCCGGGAGGCGAGGAACCCGGCGTAGTCCCGGCCGGGCGGGCTCGGCCGCACCGTCGCCGGGTCCTCGCAGTGCGCGATCAGCAGTCCGTCCACAGTGGACAGCTCGGCCAGCGCCGCGCGCAGCCGGGCCGGGTCCAGTGGCGGGAACTCGGGCACGCCCGAGTCGAGCAGGAAGCACTTCACGCCGTACGCGCCGGCGTCGAGCAGCGCGGCCAGCCGGCCGAGGTTGCCGGGCACGGCGCCGCCCCAGAAGCCGACGTCGACGTGCACCCGGCCGGCCGCGGCGGCCCGCTTCACCGCGAGCGCGTCGGGGCCGACGGTCGGCGGCAGGCTGTTCAGCGGCATGTCCAGGATCGTGGTGATCCCGCCGGCGGCGGCCGCCGCGGTCGCGGTGGCGAAGCCCTCCCACTCGGTCCGGCCCGGCTCGTTCACGTGCACGTGCGTGTCGACCAGCCCGGGCAGCAGCACGGCGTCGTCCGGCAGCGTCACCGTCTCGGCCGCGGTCGCCGGCTCGGCCCAGGGCAGCACGGCCGCGATCCGTCCGGCGCGGATCCCCACCCGCGCAGGTCGGACGTCCCCGCCGGTCACCACCCGCCGCGCCGCGACCACGAGGTCGAGCCCGTCGTCGGGCGGCCCGGGCCGCTGGGGCGGGGTGGGCTGCGTCACCTGAGCCGGTCCAGCGCGGCGCGGTCGAGCCCGACCTCGGCGGCGTCGGCGGCGCCGCAGTCGAGCGCCCGGACGACCACCGCGGCCAGCGCCCGGGCCGTGGCCGGCTCGTCGAGCACACCCTCGGTCCGCCGGTCCCGGTACGACCGGAGCCGGTCGAGGGCGGCCGGCAGCGCGTCCCGGAAGAAGCAGTAGGTGGCCAGGTAGCGAGTCGGCAGCTGGGCCGGGTGCAGGTCCCAGCCCTGGTAGAAGCCGGTACGCAGGGCCCGGGTGACCAGGCCCGCGTGCCGCCGCCAGGCCTCGTCCCGGCGCGGGCCGACCGGCAGCAGGTTGGACGAGCCGTCGACCGCGCGCACGCCGGTGCCCGCCGCCGCGACCTGCATCACCGCCTTGGCGTGGTCGGCGACCGGATGGTCCGAGGCCTGGTACGCCGCCGCGACACCGAGCGCGGCGCTGTAGTCGTACGTGCCGTAGTGCAGGCCGCGGCAGCGCCCGGCGGCCGCATGCACCATCGCGGCGACGGTCGCCGCGCCGTCCGGGCCGAGCACCGCCTGTGGCGTCTCGACCTGCAGCTCCAGCGCGAGCGGGAGGTCGTGGGCGTCCTCCAGCGCGGACAGCAGCCCGACCATCGCGCGCACCTGGTCGACGTCGGTGACCTTGGGCAGCGTGACCAGGATCTCGCGGTCGGTCCCGGCCAGCGGGCCGAGGAACAGGTCGAGCGTCCGCACGCCGCGCCGCCGCGTCGCCGGCTCCAGCGACTTGGCCCGGATGCCGGCGAACGGTGGCGCGGTGCCCGCGTCGAGGTCGGTCCGCAGCGCCGCGGCCGCGGCGCGGACGTCGGCGTCCTCGTTGGCGCCGCGGTAGCCGTCCTCGGCGTCGACCCTGAGGTCCTCGACCGGCTCCCGCTCGAGCTTGGCCAGCACCCGCGGCAGGACCGCCGGGTCGAGACCGCAGATCGCGGCCAGGTCGACGCCGTCCACCGCGGCCAGCGCGGCGGCCCCCCACTCGGCGGCCAGCCCGGGACGGACCCGGTCGGCGGGCACGTAGACGGTGTGCACCGGCTGCCGCCCGGACGGCTCGCCCGGATACCGCGCCGCGCGGGCCGCGTCGGACGCGGCCAGCCGCCGGTCGAGGTCGGCGAGCACGGACTCGGGCAGCACGGCCGCCATCCTTCCACCGCCCGCCGGCCACGCCGGCCACGCGGGCCAGGTCGGCCACGCGGGCCAGGTCGGCCACGCGGGCCAGGTCGGCCACGCGGGCCAGGTCGGCCACGCGGGCCAGGTCGGCCGCGCGGGCCAGGTCGGCCGCGCGGGCCAGGTCGGCCGCGCGGGCCAGGTCGGCCGCGCGGGCCAGGTCGGCCGCGCGGGCCAGGTCGGCCCGCGGGCCAGGTCGGCCGCGCGGGCCAGGTCGGCCGCGCGGGCCAGGTCGGCCACGGCGGGCCAGGTCGGCCGCGCGGGCCAGGTCGGCCGCGTCGGCCCCGGTCTGTCCTTCTGGCTGGTGGGGCGGTCCGGTCGGCGCGGGTGCGTGATCCGCCGGCCGTGGCGGCGCGGCACGGGTCCGGCGGGACCGGTAGCGTGCCGGGGCGTGGGGTTGACCCTGGCGGAGTTCAACGGGCTGGCCGCCCAGGCGGCCGAGCGGGAGCTGGCCGCCTGCAACGCGGCGCCGCGGTTCGCCCGGGACGTCGTCGCCGGGCGGCCGTACCCGACCGCGGCCGCGCTGACCGGCACCGCCGCGACGGTGGCGGCCGGGCTGGGCTGGGACGAGGTCACGGTGGCGCTGGCCGCCCACCCGCGCATCGGGGAGCGGTCCGCGGGCGGCTCCGCGGAGGCGGCGTCCTCCCGGCGCGAGCAGTCCGCGGTCGCCGGGGCCGGCGACGAGCTGAAACGGGCGCTGGCCGACGGCAACCGCGCGTACGAGCGGAGGTTCGGGCACGTGTTTCTGATCCGGGCGGCCGGCCGCGGGCCGGACGAGATCCTGGCCGAGCTGACCCGCCGGCTCGGCAACGACCCGGTGGGCGAGCGGGCCGAGACGACCGCGCAGCTGGCCGAGATCACCCGGCTGCGGGTGGAGCGGCTGGTGGCCGGATGAGCGTCTCCACCCACGTGCTCGACGCGACCACCGGCCGGCCGGCGGTCGGCGTCGCGGTGCGACTGTCCGATCTGCAGGGTGACCCGCTCGACGAGGGGCACACCGACTCCGACGGCCGCTGCGCGATCGCCCCGTACGACCTGGAGCCGGGCACATACGAGCTGACGTTCGACTCGGGCGGCTACTTCGCGGAGGTCACGTACTACCCGTCGGTCACGGTGACGTTCTCCATCCGCGACGGCGCCGCCCACCACCACGTGCCGCTGCTGCTCTCGCCCTACTCCTACACGACATACCGGGGGTCCTAGGCATGGGGATCGTGCTCGGGCCCAACCAGTACGGCAAGGCGGAGGTGCGGGTCGTCGCGGTCGACCGGTCCACGCCGCGGCACGCGCTCAAGGACCTCACCGTCTCCACCGCGCTGCGCGGCGACTTCGCGGCCGCGCACCTGGACGGCGACAACGCGCACGTGCTCGCCACCGACACGCAGAAGAACACCGTCTTCGCCTTCGCCCGGGACGGGATCGGCGAGATCGAGGACTTCGGCCTCCGGCTGGCGCGCCACTTCGCCGGCGCGTACCCGTGGATCGACGGGGCCAGGGTCGAGATCGCCGAGCACGGCTGGGACCGGATCCCGGTCGGCGGCCGGCCGCACGACCATGCCTTCACCCGGGCCGGGGACGAGGCGCGCACCGCGATCGTCACCGTCCACAAGGGACGGGAATGGATCCTCAGTGGACTGTCCGGTCTGGTCGTGCTGAAGACGACCGGGTCGGCGTTCGCGGGGTTCCCGCGGGACCGCTACACGACGCTGGCCGAGACCGACGACCGGATCCTCGCCACCGCGGTGACGGCCCGCTGGCGGCACACCGAGCCGGTCGACTGGGCCGACAGCTTCGCCGGGATCAGGGCGGACCTGCTGGAGACGTTCGCGACGCTGCCGAGCGAGGCGCTGCAGCAGACGCTCTACCGCATGGGCGAGGCTGTCCTCAGTGGACGGCCGGAGCTGGCCGAGATCCGGCTGTCGATGCCCAACAAGCACCACTTCCGGCAAGACCTGAGCCCGTTCGGGCTGGACAACCCGAAGATCGTCTACCACGCCGACGACCGTCCGTACGGGCTGATCCAGGGCACCGTGCAGCGCGACGACGCCCCGCCCGCCGGCCCGGCCTGGGACGGGACGCCGCCGTACGGCTAGTTGTGGTCACGCCGGCGCACCAGTTCCCCACTGGCGTGGTGCTCGCGCCCGAGCGCCGCCGCGCGCTGCTCGACTGGGGCGTCCCGGTGGTCGAGGACGACTACGACGCCGAGCACCGCTACGACCGGGCGCCGGTGCCGGCGCTGCACGCCGCCGCGCCGGACCGGGTCGCGCACGCCGGCCGGTGCCGGCGCTGCACGCCGCCGCGCCGGACCGGGTCGCGCACGCCGGCAGCACCTCCAAGTCGCTCGCGCCGGGGCTGCGGCTGGGCTGGATGGTGCCGCCGCCGCGGCTGGGCGCCGCCGTGGTCGAGGCCAAGCACGCCAGCGACCTGGGCAGCCCCGCGGTGCCGCAGCTCGTGCTGGCCCACCTGCTGGCCACCGGCGAGTACGACCGGCACCTGCGGCTGGTCCGCACCCGGCAGCGCCGCCGCCGGGACGCGGTGCTGGCCGCGCTGCGGAAGCACCTGCCGCCCGCGCGGGTGACCGGGGTCGCGGCTGGGCTGCACCTGGTGGTGCTGCTGCCGGGCGGCACCGACGACGCGGGCGCGGCGGCGCGGATCCGGGCCGCCGGGCTCGGCGTCCAGCCGCTGTCGTACCACCGGATCGCGCCCGGGCCGCCGGGACTCGTGCTGGGCCACGCGGCGCACCCGCCCGACCGGCTGCGGGAAGCCGTCCGCCGCATCGCCACCGCCGTCGATCCGGTGCTGCGGTAGCCGTGGGACGCGTCCACCATCGCCGCGTCGAACCACCGGCCGGCGGCGTGGGTGGTGTCCGGCAGTCCGGGGAGGGCCGGAGCCCGCGTCCGGGTCCCCGCCGGTGCCCTGAGGCGGGTCGCCCGCGGTCAGAGCCAGTCGTTGCGGCGGAACTGGACGTAGAGGCCGACGCAGGCCAGCGCGATGACGGCGAGGACGACGAAGTATCCGTACCGGGTGTGCAGCTCCGGCATGTTGTCGAAGTTCATCCCGTAGACGCCGGCGATCGCGGTCGGCACGAGCGCGATCGCGGCCCAGGCGCTGATCTTGCGGACGTCCTCGTTCTGCCGGGCGGCGGCCCGGTTCTGCCGGACCGCGACCCGGGCCAGGTCGGCCTGGAGCACGCCGGTGAGCAGGTTGTCGTAGCCCTCGATGCGGTCGCCGATCCGCAGCAGGTGGTCGTGCACGTCCCGGAAGTAGTCGGCGGTCTCCTGGTCGACGCCGGCGACCGCGCCGGCGGCCAGGTCCTCCACCGGCGGCGCCAGCGGCAGCACCGCGCTGCGGAACTGCAGCACCTCCCGCTTGAGCTTGTAGACCCGCTCGCTGTGGTCGCTGGGGTCGCCGCCGAACACCTGCACCTCGATGTCGCTGACGTCGACGTCGATCTCCCCGGCCACCTCGCCGTACCCGTCGACGACGATGTCGAGCAGCCGGTAGAGCACCGCCGACGGGCCGAGCCGGACCAGCGACGAGTCGCCGTCCAGCTCGGTGCGCACCCGGCTGACCACGTCGTTGTCCCCGTGCCGGACGGTGACGACGAACGTCGGGCCGAGGAACACCGCGACCTCGTCCACGTCGACGATCTCGTCGTGGTCGATGTAGCGGACCGGCTTGACCACGACGAACAGCACGTCGCCGTACCGCTCGAGCTTGGGTCGCTGGTGTGCCTTGACCGCGTCCTCGACGGCCAGCGGCGGCAGCTCGAACTCGCCCGCCACGGCGGCGATCTGCTCGCTGGTCGGCTCGACCAGGCCGAGCCAGACGAACCCGTCCCGGACCGTGCGGGCAGCCTGCCGCGCCTGCGACACCGTGAGCCGGCCGCCGCGCCGCTTCCCGCCGTCGTACGCGGCGCAGTCGGCGACGCTGTCGTCCACCTCGACCGGTGTGGGCGGGGCCGGCTCAGCCGGGCCTTCGGGTGCACGCGACAGCGCGCGCTCCAGCCGGCGGGCGGCGATCTTGCGTCCAGGCGGCACGGCACCCTCCTCGGGTCAGCATGGCATGCGGACAGTAGGTTTCCCGCCGTGGACGGCAGCACCCCGCAGGGTCGGCAGCCGGGCCCCCGGCGCACGTCGTCCGGGCCCGGCCGGCTGCTCGTCCTCGTGTACGGGATCTTCGCGCTGTCCGCGACCGCGCGGGCGGCGGTTCAGATCGCCACGAAGTTCTCCGAGGCGCCGGTGGCGTACCTGCTCTCGGCGTTGGCCGCGGTCGTCTACCTCTGCGCGACCGTCGGGCTGGCCCGGTCCGGGCCGGCTGCGCGGCGGCTGGCGACGGTCGCCGTCACCGTGGAGCTGATCGGCGTGCTGGTGGTCGGCACGATCAGCCTGGTGCGGCCGGACGACTTCCCGGACGCCACGGTCTGGTCCGGGTACGGCGAGGGCTACGGGTTCGTGCCGCTCGTCCTACCCGTGCTGGGCCTGCTCTGGCTGCGGCACACACGGGAGCGGCCGTGATCGACGCAGTCGCGTACGTGGTGATCGGGATATCGCTCTGCGTGGGCCTCGCCATCATCGGGCTCGCGGTCGCCGATCGGCGCCCACTGACGCTGCTGGCGTACGGGCTGGTCGTGGCCGAGGTCGCCGCGCTCGTCCAGGTGATGGTCGCGGTCGTGCAGGCGGTCCGGGGCGAGCGGCCGCAGGAAGTGGCGACGTTCGTGGGGTACGCGCTGACGTCGGTCCTGGCGCCTCCGATCGGTGCAGTCTGGGCATTGTCGGACAAGTCGAGGTGGGGGACCGGGGCGGCCGGCGTCGCGGTGCTGGTGCTCGCGGTGCTGACGCTGCGGATGCAGCAGGTCTGGGGATAGCCGGGCCGGTTTCGGCATCTACGCAGCGGTACGACACGACTGCGCAACGTCGGATTGGGTACGGGTTACCCGTGATTCATCACAGAGCGTATCCGACCTGTGGGAAAGATGGGCGGGCGCGGGGACGGCTTGACCCCTATGGTGGACCCCGCCGGGAAGCCGGGCGGTCGACGAAGGGGGCCGGAGCGCCCCGACCGAGACCTTTTTCACGGGGGTGACATGACAGCCGACGCGCGGTCCGCGGTGTCCGCCGACGAGTCGCAGCAGTCCGTCGAGGACGCCGCGGAGCGCACTGCGGGTCCGCGGCCGTCCGGTGACGGGGACGCGGGCCGGTCCTTCTCGCACCTGCCGACCGGCAACGGCGCCACCCCCGGTCCGCCCATCGCGGACGGCGCCACCGACGCCGCCTCCGACGCGGCCGCCCAGCGCGACCAGGCTCCCGCCGACGAGCCCGACAGAGCCGCCGCCGACAGAGCCGCCGCCGACAGCGCCGACGCGGACGGCCGGGTCGGCGACGGGGACGGTGCGGTCGTGGAGGATCGTGCGGCCGCTGACGGCCGGGTCGAGTCCGGCGACGGCGGGGTCGTGGAGGATCGTGCGGCCGCTGACGGCCGGATCGGGTCCGGCGAGGGTGTGGTCGTGGACGAGCGCGCCGACGACGGGGACGGAATGGCCGTGGAGGATCGTGCGGCCGCTGACGGCCGGGCCGAGGCCGGAGACGCGACCGTGGACGACCGGCCCTCCGATCCGGACGGTCGCGCCGTCGACGGTGTGGCGCTGGAGGACCGGGCCGCCGCGGATGTCCGCGACCGGGCCGACCCGGACGGTCGCGCCGATGACGGTGTGGCGCTGGAGGACCCGGCCGCCGGGGATGCGCTCGACCGGGCCGACCCGGCCGGTCGCGCCGTCGACGGTGTGGCGCTGGAGGACCGGACCGACGGGGATGCGCTCGACCAGGCCGACCCGGCCGGTCGCGCCCTCGACGGTGTGGCCCTGGCGGACCCGACTGCCGCGGATGCGCTCGACCAGGCCGCCGCGGAAGCCGTCGACCGGGCCGTCGTGGACGGCCGCGCCGATGACGAGGTCGACCGGGCCGCCGCGGACGGCCGGGTCGAGGCCGCGGACTCGACCGAGGTCGAGCCGGCCCTTGCCGGGGGCGTCGACCGGGACGACCCGGAGGGCCGTGTGGACGGTCCGGACGGCGCGGTCGAGCAGGCGCCGGCGGGAGCGGACGATCCGTGGATCCGCAGCGCCGGCGCGGACCGCGCCGAGGTCGTCGAGGACGAGGTCGTCGCGGCCGAGGTGGCCGAGCAGCTGGGGGCCGTGGTCGGCGAGGACTCCGACGCCGACCCGGCCGAGTTCGCCGCCGCCGCCGTGCTCGACGTCCTGCGCGCGTCCGGCTGGGCCGATGCCGCGGAGGCCACCGAGCTGCGGGCCGAGGCGGCCCGGCTCCGCGAGCTGCTCGCCGAGGTGATCCGCGACCACCGCGCTCGCGAGGCCTCGATGGCCGGCTTCGAGCACCAGCAGCTGCACTGGCTGGTGCCGCTGCTGCGGGCCGCGCACGGGGTCGCCTTCGGCAGCCTCGGCGCCAAGGTCGCCCTCCGCACCGCGGTCCAGGACGTGCCACCGGAGGTCCTCGCCTCCGCCGGGCTCCGCATCGACTACGGCGTCCCCGCCGACCACGAGGACGACCGCTAGCGACTCAGATCCGGTTGGCGGGGAGGTTCTGCAAGCGGACCTGGCCGCGGGCCAGCGTCCGGCCCGACTCGTCGGTGATCTCGACCACCCACAGCTGCTGCAGCCGCCCGCGGTGGATCGGCGTGCCGGTCGCGGTGAGCCGGCCGTCCCGCGCCGGCCGCAGGAAGTCGGTCTGGTTGGCCACGCCGACCACCTGTCCCTCGCGGAACCACAGCGCCGCCGCGTAGCTCGCCACCGTCTCGATCACCGAGCAGTGCACCCCGCCGTGCACGATCCCGTACGGCTGGAGCATGTCCGGCCGGACGTCCCAGGCCGCGATGACCTTGTCGCCGCTGGCCTCCAGCATCTCCAGGCCCAACCACTGGACGAACGCGCCGGGGTCCGGCTGAGGGTCGCTCACCCGCCCGAGCCTAGGTCAACGGGTCCCGCCTCAGCGCGGCACCCGCACCGTGATCGCCGCCGGCACCACCCGCACCGTGAACTTCCTCGCCTCATCCCGGGCGCCGCCGTCGAGCTCCACCGGCAGCGGCGCGTCGAGCTTCACCGAGATCTTCCGTCCGTGGGTCATCCGCACGTACGGCGACTTGTCCGACCGTCCGAACGTGAGCCGGCCGAGCGTGCGCGCCCACTGGAGCGCACCGGAGGCGGTCGTCACGCCCACCTCGAGCTCGCCGTCGGCCGGGTCGGCGTCGTCGAACGCCGGCACGCCGCCGACGATCCGCCCGACGTTGCCGAACAGCACGCAGCTCGCCGGGCCCGTATACCAGACCCGGCCGTCGACGGTGACCTCCGCGCCGACCCGGTGCCCGCGCAGCCCGCCCAGCCCGGACCGGACGTACGCGAGCCGGCCGAACCGGTCCTTGGCCGTCCGATTCGCGCCGCCGACCAGCCTGGCGTCGAAGCCGGCGCCGGCCATCACCGCGAAGTGCTCCCCGTCGAGCGTGCCGAGGTCGAGCGCGTGGTTCTTGCCGTGCAGCGCGACCTGGACGGACTCCGCGAGCTTGCTCGGGATGCCCAGGTTGGAGGCGAGCAGGTTGGCCGTGCCGGCCGGCAGCAGGCCGATCGTGACGCCGGAGCCGGCCAGCGCGTCGACCGTGCGCTGCACCATCCCGTCGCCACCCCAGACGAGCACCAGCTCGGCCCCGGCCTCGATCGCCTTGCGAGCCTGCTTCGGCGCCTTCTTGGACTTCTTCACCTCGTACCAGAGTGGGTCCGGAACGCCGGCCGCGTCGAGCGTCTCGCGCAGCGCGTCCAGTCCGGCGCCGTGCATCATCTTCTTGCGGTGAGCCAGCACCGCCACCTGGTCAGACACATCTGTCCGATACCCACACCGGTTCCCGATCACGCCCTCCGGCTACGGTGAGAGCGTGACCGAGGCGGAGTGGCCGCTGTTCGAGGTGTTCGTCCGGGGGCGGCAGGCCCTCGCGCACGTGCACGTGGGTTCGCTGCACGCGGCCGACGAACAGATGGCGCTGCGCAACGCCCGCGACGTCTACACCCGGCGCAACGAGGGCGTGAGCATCTGGGTCATCCGTTCGGAGCTCATCACCGCCGCCGGCGCGGACGGCGAGCAGCCCGGGCCGGTGCACCCGCACCCGACGTTCCCGGCGAGCTAGGCCGCGCCCGCGTGGCACCCTGATCGGCGTGGGGGAACGCGGCTCGCTGCGGGTCTACCTGGGCGCGGCGCCTGGGGTCGGTAAGACCTACGCGATGCTCAACGAGGCGCGCCGTCGGATCGAGCGGGGCACCGACGTGGTCGTCGGGCTGGTCGAGACGCACGGGCGGGCCAGGACCGCGGCGTTGTTGGAGGATCTGGAGGTGTTGCCCCGCATGCCGGTGGCCTACCGGGGGGCGGTCTTCGGTGAGCTCGACGTGGCCGCGGTGATCGCCCGCCGGCCGCAGGTGGTGGTGGTCGACGAGCTGGCCCACACCAACACACCGGGCTCCGGCAACGGCAAACGCTGGCAAGACGTAGAGGAACTACTCGCGGCCGGGATCGAGGTGCTGACCACCGTCAACGTCCAGCACCTGGAATCCCTCAACGACGTGGTGGCGACCATCACCGGCGTCCCGCAACGCGAGACCGTCCCGGACGCGGTCGTCCGCGCCGCCGACCAGGTCGAACTGGTCGACATCGCCCCCGAAGCGCTACGCCGGCGAATGGCCCACGGCAACATCTACCCGGCCGACCGCGTCGACGCCGCCCTCGGCAACTACTTCCGCCTCGGCAACCTCACCGCCCTGCGTGAACTCGCCCTGCTCTGGCTGGCCGGCACCGTCGAGGAACAACTCGACCAATACCGCACCGACCACCACATCGCCGCCACCTGGGAAACCCGCGAACGCGTCGTCGTCGCGCTGACCGGCGGCGGCGAAGGCGACACCCTCATCCGCCGCGCCGCCCGCATCGCCGCCCGCAACACCGGCGCCGACCTACTCGCCGTCCACGTCACCCGCTCCGACGGCCTCACCGACACCAACCCCGCCACCCTGACCCGACAACGAACCCTCACCGAGAGCCTCGGCGGCACCTACCACCACGTCGTCGGCGACGACATCCCCACCGCCCTACTCGCCTTCGCCCGAGCCGAGAACGCCACCCAACTCGTCCTCGGCGCCTCCCGCCGCGGCCGCCTCGCCCAACTGCTCTCCCCGGGTGTCGGGGTGACCGTCACCGCCCGCTCGGGGTCCATCGACCTGCACATGGTCACCCACGACCGGGCGGGGCAGGGCCGCCGCCGGCTGCCCCGGCTCGCGGCCGGCGTCACCCTGCGCCGCCGGCTGTACGGGGTGGCCACCGCGGTCGTCCTGCTGCCTGGGCTGACCGCCGTGCTGTCGCTGTTGCGCGGCTCGCTCAACCTGACCAGCGACGTGCTGCTGTTCCTGCTCTCCGTCGTCGCCGTCGCGCTCGTCGGCGGCCTGTGGCCGGCGCTGGGCGCGGCGGTCGCCGCCTCCCTGCTGCTCAACTGGTTCTTCACCGAGCCGACCGGCCGGTTCACGATCGCCGAGCGGAACAACGCGCTCGCGCTGGCGGTGTTCGCCGCCGTGGCGGCGATGGTGAGCTGGGTGGTGGACCTGGCCGCGCGGCGCACCAGCCAGGCCGCCCGGGCCACCGCCGAGGCCGAGACGCT
The DNA here is from genome assembly GCA_963803135.1 of uncultured Actinomycetota bacterium. Lineage (GTDB taxonomy): Bacteria > Actinomycetota > Actinomycetes > Mycobacteriales > CADCTP01 > CADCTP01. Next base: position 496,060 of record CAWDLH010000008.1, read on the forward strand.
GTCCACGCTGGCCGGCGACGTGCTGCGGGGCGAGACCGCGCTGAGGGCGCTGCTCGACCGGGTCCGGGAGAGCTTCGGCATGGCCTCGGCCGCCCTGCTCGAGCGCGACCAGGACGGCCCGGGCTGGCACGTGGTGGCCGGCTCCGGCGGCGCACCCCGGCCGCGTCCCGAGGACGCCGACGTGGACGTCCCGGTCGCCGACGGCCTCGCGCTGGTGCTGCGCGGCCGGCCGCTCGCGGCCGAGGACCGCCGGGTGCTGGCCGCGTTCGGGGCGCTGGCCGCGGTCACGCTGCGGCAGCACCGGCTGGCCGCCGCCGTCGCCGAGGCCGAGCCGCTGGCCGAGGTGGACCGGACCCGCACGGCGCTGCTCGCCGCGGTCAGCCACGACCTGCGCTCGCCGCTGGCCTCGGCCAAGGCGGCCGTGTCCGCGCTGCGCAGCGAGGGCGTGACGTGGCGCGAACCGGAGCGCGCCGAGCTGGTGGCCACCGCGGACGAGTCGCTGGACCGGCTGGCCCGGCTGGTGGACGACCTGCTGGACCTGTCCCGGCTGCAGGCCGGCGTGCTCGCGGTCTTCCCCCAGCCCGTCGGGCTGGAGGACGTGCTGCCGGCGGTGCTGCGCGAGCTGGAGCCGGCCGAGGTCGAGTCGACGCTGGGCCTGGACCTGCCCGAGGTGATGGCCGATCCCGGCCTGCTGGAGCGCATCCTGGTCAACGTCGCAGCCAACGCGGTGCGGCACTCGCCGCCGGGCCGCCCGCCGCGGATCAACGCCAGCGCGTACCAGGACCGGGTGGAGGTACGGGTGGTCGACTTCGGCCCGGGGGTGCCCGAGGCCGACTGGGAGCGGATCTTCGTGCCGTTCCAGCGGCTGGGCGACCGGGACAACACCACCGGCGTCGGCCTCGGGCTGGCGCTGTCCCGCGGGCTGGCCGAGGCCATGGGCGGCACGCTCGAGCCCGAGCACACCCCCGGCGGCGGTCTGACCATGGCGCTGTCGCTGCCGGCCGGGCCCGTCCCGGCCGGGGTACGGGGCGGCCCGCCGTGAGCCGGGTGCTGGTCGTGGAGGACGACCCGCAGCTGCTGCGGGCGTTGCGGATCACGCTGCACGCCCGGGGGCACGAGGTGATCGCGGCGGCCAGCGGGCGCAAGGCGCTGTCCGAGGCGGCCGCGGCCCGGCCCGACCTGATCGTGCTCGACCTCGGGCTGCCCGACCTCGACGGCGTCGAGGTCATCGAGGGCCTGCGCGGCTGGACCAGCGTGCCGATCATCGTGCTGTCCGGCCGCACGTCCGGCGGGGACAAGGTGGCCGCGCTCGACGCCGGCGCCGACGACTACGTGACCAAGCCTTTCGGGGTCGAGGAGCTGCTGGCCCGGATCCGCGCGGTCACCCGGCGGGCCACCACGCCGGACGGCGCCGGAAGCCCGACCGTCGACATCGGACAGTGGCATGTGGACCTCACCGACCGCCGCGTCACCGGCGACGGCGGCGAGGTCAAGCTCACGCCCGACCGAGTGGAAGCTGCTGGAGGCGTTCGTCCGGCACCCGGGCAAGCTCATCGGCCAGCGCCAGCTGCTCACCGAGGTCTGGGGGCCGGCCGCCACCGACGACACCTCGTCGCTGCGGCTCTACCTCAACCGGCTGCGGCGCAAGCTGGAGCCGGACCCGAGCCGGCCCCAGCACCTGCGCACCGAGCCGGGACTCGGCTACCGCTTCCTGCCCTAAGCCGGCACGTACGAGCCGGGGGTCCAGGCCCTCGTGCTCACGCTCAGCGCGTTCCACGCGTTGATCGTGACGATCAGCGAGACCAGCGCGCCGATCTCCTCCGGGGCGAAGTGCTCGGCGACCGCGGCGTAGTCCTCGGCCGGCACGTGCGTGTCGGCCAGAAGTGTGACCGACTCGGTGAAGGCGAGCGCGGCCCGCTCCCGGTCGGTGAACCAGGGCGTCTCCCGCCAGGCCGCCAGCCCGTACAGCCGCTGCTCGGACTCGCCCCCCTTGCGGGCGTCCTTGCCGTGCATGTCGATGCAGTACGCGCAGCCGTTGAGCTGCGAGGCCCGGATCCGGACCAGCTCCCGCAGGCCCGGCTCGACGCCGACCCGGTCGAGCTCCTTGGTGGCGGCGTTGTCGAGGTGGGACATCGCCCGGGAGAAGGCCGGGGCGGCGGCGTCGAAGTCGAGCCGGACGGGGATCTGTGTCGTCGTCGTCATGCCACCATCCTGCCGGCGCACCGGCCCACGGGTAAGGTCCATTCCCGTGCCGGAATCATGGGCCACTTCGGGTGTCGACCTGCACCTTGACCTGGCCGGGACGCGCGGGCGCGCCGGCCTGGAGCGGGCGCTGCGGGAGGCGGTGCGGACCGGCCGGCTGGTGCCCGGCACCCGGCTGCCGTCGTCCCGGGCGCTGGCCGCCGACCTGCACATCGCCCGCAACACGGTCGCCGAGACGTACGGGCAGCTGGTCGCCGAGGGATGGCTGGTGGCCCGGCAGGGCTCGGGCACCGTGGTCGCCGAGCGGGTCGTCCCGCCGGCCGCCGCGCGGGTCCCCGCGCCGCCGGCCGCGGTCGCCCGGCACAGCCTCAAGCCCGGCTCGCCGGACCTCACCTCGTTCCCGCGAACGGCCTGGCTGGCGGCGACCCGGCGGGCGCTGGCCACGGCGCCCGCGGACGCGTACGGCTACGGGGACGCGCGCGGGCGGCCCGAGCTGCGCCGGGCGCTGGCCGACTACCTGGCCCGGGCCCGCGGCGTGCACGCCGACGCCGAGCGGATCGTGGTCTGCGCCGGCTTCACCCAGGCGCTCGGGCTGCTCTGCGAGGCGCTGCGGGCCGGCGGCGCCCGGACGCTGGCGACCGAGGCCTGGTGCCAGCCCGCCACCCGCGACCTCGTCGCCGCCCGCGGCCTGCGGCTGGCGACCGTGCCGGTCGACGAGCGGGGCGCGGTGCCCGGCGGGGCAGCCGACGCGCTGCTGCTCACCCCGGCGCACCAGTTCCCGATCGGCAGCGTGCTGGTGGCCGAGCGGCGTACCCGGGCCGTGGAGACCGGAGCGCTGGTGATCGAGGACGACTACGACGGCGAGTTCCGGTACGACCGGCATCCGGTCGGCGCGCTGCAGGCGCTCGCCCCCGATCGGGTGGTGTACGCCGGGACCGCGAGCAAGACGCTCGCCCCGGCGCTGCGGCTGGCCTGGCTGGTGCTGCCGGCCCGGCTGGTCGAGGGCGTGGTCGCCGCCAAGGAGCGGGCCGACCGGCAGACCGGGGTGGTCGAGCAGCTGGCGCTGGCCCAGTTCGTGGCCTCGGGCGGGTACGACCGGCACGTGCGCCGGCGCCGGCTGGCCTACCGGCGGCGCCGGGACCGGCTGGTCGCCGCGCTGGCCGAGCACGTGCCGGCGGCGCGGGTGACCGGCGTCGCGGCCGGGCTGCACGCGCTGGTGGAGCTGCCGCCGGGGCGCTCGGAGCCGGCGGTCGTCGCGGCCGCGGCCCGCCGGGGGCTCGTGCTGCAGGGACTGGGGGAGTACGCGACCGGAGCGGCGACGCACCCGCCGGCGCTGGTCGTCGGCTACGCGACGCCGCCGGACTCTGCGTTCGCGACCGCGGTCAACCTGCTCTGCGCGGTGCTCGGCTAAGCCGGCGCGGCCGCACCGTCCTTGCGGGTGATCGTGTAGTGCAGGGTGAGGAACGGGAAGCCGAACACGCTGAACGCATGGTCGGCCCGCAGCGTGCCGCCGTCGGCCCAGACGTCCAGCCGCTCGGCGAAGCCCGGCACCGCCAGCGCGGTGAGGTCGCGGGTCCCCGGGTCGACGTAGGCGAGGTAGTGGCCCGGGTGCGGCAGGTCGCTGCTGCTGGTCAGGGTCAGCCCGCCGTCCGGCCGGCCGACCGGCAGCAGGGTCGCGGTGAAGTCGCCCTGCGGGACCGGGAACCCGACGCTGACGTAGCCGCGGCCCTCGTGCCGGTACGTCGTGTAGATGCCGACGTAGATCGGCTCGTCGGTGTCCGCGGTGGACCGGATCCAGCCCCGCACGGTGATCGCGCCGGCCGGGTCGGAGACCGTGTCGATCCGGCTGCGCACGCCGCGCAGCGTCTCCCGCTGGTTGGCCGGCACGTTGGCCTGGCCCAGCGGGCGGGCGACCAGCGCGCGGTAGAGCAGGTAGCCGGGGCGGACCCACAGCCGCCACTCCGGCACGATGTCGAGCGCGAACCGGGTGGTGTGCTCGTAGAACTCGCGCACCAGCGGATCGACGCGGGCCGGGTCGAAGTCGGGGCCGGCGAGGTCGTCGAGGTCGGCGACGATGCCGACGTCCGGGTTCGCGGCGGTGTACGTACCGCCGAGCGCGGCGGCGAGGTCGCGGACGTAGCCGGTCCCGACGTAGCGGGTGCGGGCCTCGAGCGGGACCACGAACGGCAGCTGCTCGGCCGGCACCGCGTCGGCCAGCAGCCGGACCTGCGGGTCCCGGAACACCGCCGCCGACACCAGCCTGAACCCCACCACCGCCGCGGCCGCGACCAGCGCCCCCTCACCCGCCCGCTCCGGCACCGACCGGCCCGGGCCACCGGACGCCGCGCCGGGGCGGGGACGGGTGAGGAGGCGGCCGACGGTGGCGCCGACGACGGGGCCGAGGAGGACCTTCTGCGGGCGGACGCCGAGCAGGCCGGCGACCGTTCCCGCGCCGGTGCCGACCGCGACCGGTCTCGTGCCGGCGCGGCCGGCGACCCACCCGGCCGGCGCCGCGAGCGCCCCGCTCGCGGCGATCCGCGACCACAGCGGCGGGATCTCGTTCGGCTTCTGCCGGGCCCGACCGGCCGCGTCGACCGCGACCATGACCGCCGCCCCGGCCGCCGCGGCCCGCACCGGCGCCTGCCCGGAGCCCAGCGCCGCCCCCGCCACCGCCCCGATCACCGCCGCCGTCCCGACCTGCCCGCCGCTCATCCCGCGACCGTACCGGCCCATGCCGGGGGCGCCGCCCCGATCCGGGCGGCGCCCTCGCGCCGGCTCAGGAAGCCGCCGGGCCGCCCGGCCGCCGGGCCGCCGGGCCGCCGGGCCGGCCGGGCCGGCGCCCCGGTTCCCCGGCGGTCAGCCGGTCAGCTGGTAGACCGTGGTCCCGCCGACCGTGGTCGCGGTGAAGTTCTGCTGGACCCAGGCCCGGATCTGGCTGGCGGCCGAGCTCCCGCCGCCGCCGGAGCCGCCGAAGCCGGTCCCACCGCCGGCGATGAAGTAGGAGATCTCCCCGTTCGCGACGTACTGCTGGAACTGCGCCAGCGTCGGCGCCGGGTCCGACCCGGTGAACCCGCCGATCGAGATCACCGCCTTCCCGCTGGACAGCTGCAGGCTGTCGGCCGACTGCGAGCCGACCGCGGCCGCGGCCCACGTGGTCGTCGTCGATGCCAGCAGGTCGGTCAGCGGCGAAGAGGAGGACGAGCCGCCGCCCGGCCCGCCACCGCCGCCGCACCCGCCACCGCCGCCGAACCCGCCCCCGCCGCCGAACCCGCCACCGCCGCCGAACCCGCCGCCGGCCGACGCCGGTCCCACCGACGGGATCGACCCGGTGTGCGGGGTCGCCGCGGTCACCACCGAGTACGCCGCCGGGCCGGCCAGCCCGGCCACCGTCCCGACCGCGAGCACCCCGGACAGCAGCGCCCGCCCGGACGCCACCAGCACGCCGACCGCGGCAACCGCGGTGAGCGCCGCGATCGCGTACCGCAGCTGCGGGTGCCAGGACGCGTTCCGGCCGAGCAGCACGACCGCCCAGAACCCGGCCGACGCGACCACCAGCCCGAGCCCGACCCGCGCCGGGAGCGACCCGCGCCGCTGCCACAGCGCCCGGCCGCCGACCGCGACCAGCGTGGCCACCGCCGGCGCCAGCGCCACCGTGTAGTACGGGTGCACCGTCCCGGTCATGGAGGAGAAGACCAGCCCGGTCACCAGCGCCCAGCCGCCCCAGAGCAGCAGGGCCGCCCGGGTCCGGTCGGTCCGTGCCGCCGCCCGGGTGACCCACAGGCCGGCCACCAGCGCGACGATCGCCGCCGGAAGCAGCCAGGAGACCTCGGCACCCATCTCGGCGGAGAACAGCCGGGACAGCCCGGCCGGCCCGCCGAACGACGAGCCCGCCGTCCCGCCGCCGGGCCCGCCGCCACCGCCGCCGGGATTGCCGTCTCCGCCGAAGATCCGTCCGAGCCCGTTGTAGCCGAACACGAGGTTGAGCACCGACCCGTCGGTCGACCCGCCGATGTACGGCGCCCGCCGGCCACAGCATCACCGCCAGCACCCACCAGCCGGCGGACGCGAGCACGGCGACGCCGGCGAGCAGCACCTGCGCGATCCGCTGTCGCAGCGCGACCGGCGCGGCCACCAGGTAGGCCAGCGCCAGACCCGGCAGCACGAGGAACGCCTGCAGCATCTTGGTGAGGAAGCCGAACCCGACTGCGGCCCCGGCGAGCAGCAGCCAGCCGGTGCGCCCCGCCTCGATCGCCCGCACCGTGCAATACGCCGCAGCGACGAGCAGCAGGGTCAGCAGCGCGTCCGGGTTGTCGAACCGGAACATCAGTGCCGCGGCCGGGGTCAGCGCGAGCGCCGCGCCGGCGAACAGCCCGGCGACCGGGCCGGACCAGCGGCGCACCGCTCCGTACAGCAGGGCGACGGCGGCGACGCCGCACAGCGCCTGCGGGACGAGCAGGCTCCAGGAGGACATCCCGAAGATCCGCGCGGACAGGCCGGACAGCCACAGCGCCGCCGGCGGCTTGTCGACGGTGATCACGCTGCCCGGGTCGAGCGCGCCGAAGAACCACGCCTTCCAGCTCTGCGCGCCGGCCTGGGTCGCCGCCGCGTAGAACTCGTTGGCCCAGCCCGACGCGGACAGGTCCCAGAGGTAGAGAAAGGCGGTCGCGACCAGCAGCGCGAGCAGCCAGACCCGGGCCCATACCGGGTCGCCGGCCAGCAGCCGGGCCCGCAGCCCCGACCGGCGGCGGGCGAGCCGTGGCCCCGTGCGCCGGCACGGCGGCCGGCGGCGTCACCGTCGCCGTCACCGGACCACCTCGACGGCGGCGCGGGGACGGAAGACCCAGACCCGCAGCAGCAGGAACCGCAGCACGGTCGCGGCCAGGTTCGCCGCCACCAGCACGGTCAGCTCGATCCCGGCGGGGGAGCGGCCGAGGTCGCGTGCAGCAGGGCCAGCGAGCCGCTGGTCAGCGCCAGCCCGAGCCCGAACACGACGAGCCCCTCCAGCTGGTGCCGCCCCGCGCCGGTCCACCCGGTCACGCCGAAGGTGAGCCGCCGGGTTGGCCGCCGTGTTCGCGATCGCGGTGAGCATCAGCGCGACCAGGTTGGCCGGCTGCGCGCCCATCCCGGTCCGCAGCAGCAGGAACAGCACCAGGTACGCCAGCGTGCTGGCCACCCCGATGCCGGCGAACCGGACCAGCTGCCGGGTCAGCCCGGCCGGCACGCCCGGCGTGCCCGGCTCGAGCGGGGCGCGGCCGAACTGCGCCCGCAGCGCCGCGATCGGCAGCCGCCCGGTCGCCAGCGCGCGCGACACCCTGGCCACACCCCGCAGGTCCGCCACCGCGGTGGCGACGACGTCGACCCGGCTGTCCGGGTCGTCGACCCAGTCCACCGGCACCTCGTGGATCCGCAGCCCGGAGCGCTCGGCCAGCACCAGCAGCTCGGTGTCGAAGAACCAGCCGTCGTCCTCGACCAGCGGCAGCAGCCCGGCGGCGACGTCGGCGCGGATCGCCTTGAACCCGCACTGCGCGTCGGAGAACCGGGTCGCCAGCGTGCCGCGCAGGATGAGGTTGTAGCCGCGGGAGATCACCTCCCGCTTCGTCCCGCGTACGACCCGGGATCCGCGGGCCAGCCGGGTGCCGATCGCCAGGTCCGAGTGCCCGGACAGCAGCGGCGCGACCAGCGGGGCCAGCGCGGCCAGGTCGGTGGACAGGTCCACGTCCATGTACGCGAGCACCGGCGCGTCCGAGGCCGACCACACCGCCCGCAGCGCCCGGCCGCGGCCCTTCCGGTCCAGGTGCACCACGGCCACCGACGGCAGCTGCGCCGCAACCCGCCGGGCGACCGCGAGCGTGCCGTCGGTGGAGGCGTTGTCGGCCACCGTGACCCGGAACCGGTACGGGAACTCGGCGGTCAAGTAGGCGTGCAGCCGGCGCAGGCAGGACTCGAGCCCGGCCTGCTCGTTGTAGACCGGCACCACGACATCCAGCGCCGGCACCGGGGTCGGCGGGATGGCGACGGCCTCGGCCGGCAGGGGCGCCTGCGATGGCGCGGTTGCTGTCGTCATGGCCCCGACGATCAGCCGGGACGCTGTCGCCGCCTGATGTGCGTGCTGTGCGGGCGCTGTGCGCTACCGCAGCCGGGTCAGCTCCACGGTGACGCCGAGGGCCTGCGCGGCCGGACCCGAGTAGACGCCGGCGATCGGGCGCACGTCGGCGTAGTCCCGGCCGCGGGCGACGAGCACGTGCCGCTCGGCCACCTCGGACAGGTTCGACGGGTCGAGCGGGATCCAGTCGCCGGCCCAGAACTCCACCCACGCGTGGCTCTCGGCCGACACCGTCTCGTCCAGCGCGGCCGCCGACGCCGGGTAGAGATAGCCGGAGACGTACCGGGCCGGCAACCCGGCCGACCGCAGCAGCGCCAGCGCGAGGTGCGAGAAGTCCTGGCAGACCCCGCTGCCCAGGGCCCGCGCCTCGGCCGAGGTGGTGCCGGCCGAGGTGGCGCCGCGGACGTAGTCGAGCGTCTCGTGCACCCAGTGCACCGCCGCCCGGCCGGTCTCCGCCGGCGTGCCGGCCGCCCGCAGCGACCGGGCCACGGCGTCCAGCTCGTCCTCGGCGACCGCGTACCGGGACGGGGCCAGCAGCTCGGCGAACCGGTCCCGGACCGCGGGCGCCGCCAGCGTGTCCCAGCCGACCTCGGGTGCCGTCGCCGGGCCGGCCGTCTCCACCACCGAGGTCGCGGTCACCTCGAGCTCGGTGTGCGGCACGTGCAGGTCGAACGCGTGCACCTGGGTGCCCCAGTAGTCGACGTACCGCAGCGGGCGGGTGTCGGGGCGGATCTCCAGCCGACTGGTGAGCAGGTGCTGACCCCCGGCCGCCTGCTGATCGGCCGGCGTCATCCGCACCTCGTTGTACGACGCCCGCGCCGGCGACCCGTACTGGTAGCCGGTCCGGTGTCGCACCGCGATCCGCCAGCTCATGAGCTGTCCGCCCCGATCCAGTCGGTTTCCTCGTGGTTCCAGCCGACCAGGGCCGACGAGCCGAAGTAGCGCCGGGAGACCGACTCGCTCACGTCCGAGACCCCCCGCTGGGTCGCCTGCAGCCGCTCGGGCAGCCCGTGCACGAGCGCCTCGGGGGAGAGGAACTCCAGGTCGGTGCGTACCCGGCCGATCAGCCGGCGCGCCTCCGAGGCCTCGCCGAACCGGCCGCCGCGATCCGCCGGCGGCTCCAGCCGGCCCAGCGCCTCCTCGCCGACCGCCAGCGCGTGCAGCACCGAGCGCGGGAACAACCGGTCCAGCAGCAGGAACTCCAGCACCAGCCGGCCGGCGACGCCGCGCTGGTACCGCCGCAGGTACGCCTCGTGCGCCGAGCTGGCCCGCAGCGTGGTCACCCAGTGCTCCGCCCCACGCCCGGGCGTGCCGACGGCCGCCGCGAGCAGCCGGGCGGTCATGTCGGCCCGCTCCAGCGACCGGCCGAGGGCGAGGAAGTCGTAGCCGGCGTCCCGGCTGATCGTCGAGGCGACGTAGCCGGAGTACATGGCCGCGCGGTGCCGCACGTACGAGAAGAACGGCGCCGGGCCGAACTGCCGGGACGCCGAGATCCGCCGCGGCAGCTCGAGGTGGGTCGCGTTGAGGCACTCCCAGATCTCGCTGGACAGCGACTCCCGCACGCCGCGGGCGTTCGCCCGGGCCGCCGCCAGCGAGCCGGCGATCGAGGACGGATTGGCGGTGTCGTAGGCGAGCAGGTCGAGCACCTCCCGCACCGTGGCCGGGACTGTGTCGATGGTGTCCCGCAGCCCCATCACCGTGGCGACCACCGCGCAGGTCTCGGTCTCGTCCACGGCCGGGTCGACGATGATCTGGTGCAGGTGCACGTCGAGCAGCCGGGCGGTGTCCTCGGCCCGCTCGGCGTACCGCCCGATCCAGAACAGCGCCTCGGCCGCCCGACTCAGCATCCGGCCCACCCCGACCCCCGGGCGCGGGTCGACAGCGCCGCACGCGTGTCCCGACTCAGCATCCGGCCCGTCCTGATCCGGCGGCGCGGGCCTGTTGCTGCTGCTGCGCCTGCTCGGTCTGCGGGCCGGGGTCGGGCGCGTCGGCCGGCAGCGTGCCGGCGAGCACCTCCGGCCCGAGCTCTCCGACCGGCGGCCGCGGCCGGGAGGTGAGCACCCAGGTGTCCTTCGACCCGCCGCCCTGCGAGGAGTTGACCACCAGGCTGCCCTCCCGCAGCGCCACCCGGGTCAGCCCGCCGGCCAGCACCCGGACCCGGTCGCCGTCGTTGGTGGCGAACGGCCGCAGGTCGACGTGCCGCGGCTTGAGCAGGTCGCCGTCCTGCGACGGCACGGTCGACAGCAACACCATCTCCTGGGCCACGTACGCCCGGGGCAGCTCGGTGACCTTCCGGCTCACCTCGGCCAGGTCCTCGTCGCCGGCGTGCGGCCCGATCACGATGCCGTGGCCGCCGGACCCGTCCACCGGCTTGAACACCAGCTGGTCGGCCCGGGCCAGGCAGTCCGCCCGCACGTCCGGGTCGTCCAGCCGGTACGTCGGGACGTTCGGCAGCAGCGGCTCCTCGCCCAGGTAGTAGCGGATGAAGTCCGGCACGTACGTGTAGGTGAGCTTGTCGTCGGCGACCCCGTTGCCGATCGCGTTGGCCAGCGTCACGTTCCCGGCCCTGGCCGCGTTGACCAGGCCGGGGCAGCCGATCATGGAGTCCGGCCGGAACTGCAGCGGGTCGAGGAAGTCGTCGTCGATGCGCCGGTAGACCACGTCGACCCGGCGCCGCCCGCTGGTCGTGCGCATGTAGAGCACGTTGTCCCGGCAGACCAGGTCGCGCCCCTCGACCAGCTCGATGCCCATCTTGCGGGCCAGGAACGCGTGCTCGAAGTACGCCGAGTTGTGCACGCCGGGCGTCATCAGCACGACGGTCGGGTCGCTCACCCCGCGCGGCGCGGTCGCCCGCAGCGAGCCGAGCATCGTGGCCACGTAGGTCGCCACCGGCCGCACCTGCTGCTCCAGGAACAACCCGGGGAAGACCCTGGTCAGCGCCTCCCGGTTCTCCACCACGTACGAGATCCCGGACGGAACCCGGAGGTTGTCCTCGAGCACCCGCATGACCCCGTCCGACCCGCGGACCAGGTCGATGCCGGCCAGGTGAACCCGCACGTCGAGCGGTGGCCGGATGCCGTACGCGGCGCGCTGGAAGTTGGCGCTGGTCACGACCAGTGAGTGCGGCACGACGCCGTCTGCCAGCACCTGGCGCTCGCCGTACACGTCGGCGAGAAAGGCCTCCAGCGCCCGGACCCGCTGCACCACGCCGGCCTCGATGTGCTCCCATTCCTGCTCCGGGATCAGCCGCGGGATGAGGTCGAGCGGGAAGACCCACTCCCGGCCGGAGGAGGAGAACGTGATGCCCTGCTCCAGGAAGCTGCGGGCGCGGGCCGCCCCGCGCTCGGTCAGGTCGGCCGCCGTCAGCAGCTGCAGCGCCTCGTACAGCGACTTGGTGTGCGGGTACGGCACACCGCCCGCGTCGACCATCTCGTCGTACGCGGGGCTGCGGTAGCCGGCGAGCAGTCCCTCCACGACTCACTCTTACCCCGGAACTGTTACGGGAAGTTTGCGCGCCGTTCCCGCCACGGGCGGCGGGTCGCCCGGGATGTCGCGCTGTCCGGACAGGTCCTAGTACCTAGGTCCAGTAGCCCTGGGCCGGTTGGCCCAGTGAAACTTCAACTACCCGTTCCACCCGCCTCAGACCCATGACCCCCATACAGGAGTTCCCGGTGAAGAAGTCCCTGAAGCTGAGCCTCGGCTCCGTGGTCGTCGCCGGCGCCCTCGGCGCCATGCTGCTCCCCGCCACCGCCGCGTCGGCGACCGACGCGTCCGTCTGCGCGGCCGGCACCGACGCGATCGACGTGCCGTACGCGTTCACCGCCGACAACGCGCCCCAGCTGGCCGGCACCGTCTGCGTCGTGTCCGGCACCACCACCTTCGCCTCGGTGACCGTCACCGACGGCTGGAGCGCCGAGGTCAAGTCGGGCGGCAACACGAGCGACCGCACCGACGTCCGGTTCACCGAGTCGGAGACCCGCGACCGGGTCGAGCTGCGCTACGAGCCCGGAAAGATGGAGATCAAGTAGCACCTTCGCACCCTTCGTACCCCGCGCGCCTCGCCTCCGGTCCGTCCCCCGTCCGGAGGCGGGGCGCCGCGGCGTCGGTGGCCGTCGGTGGCCGTCGGTGGCCGTCGGCCGTGCGCCGCCGTAATGCCGCCGAAACGGGAATCAGGCAGGGTGGACGGATGGATGCCCGTCGCCAGGTGCGGGTCGGCTGCGAGTTCCGCTGGACCGCGGAGGTCGCCACGCCGGCCGTGTTCCAGGTCGTGCCGCTGGACATCGGCCCGGCCGTCGTGCGCAGCGCGACCTGGGTCACCGACCCCGATCTCGACCGGCACGGCTACACCGACCTCTACGGCAACCCCTGCCAGCGGCTGACGCTGCCGGCCGGGGCGTCCACGGTGCGGTTCGACGCGCTGGTCTCGGTGCCGGACGCGACCGACGACGTGGCGCCGGACGCGCCGGAGAGCCCGGTCGCCGACCTGCCGGACGGCGTGCTCGTCTACACGATGCCGAGCCGGTACGTACTGCCGGACGTGCTCGGGGACGAGGCCTGGGCCACCTTCGGCTCGGTCGAGCCCGGCTACCGGCGGGTGCAGGCCGTCGTCGACCACGTGAACGACGGGCTCACCTTCGAGATGGGCAGCAGCACCCCGCTCACCACCGCGGCCGACGTGTGGGCGGCCAAGCGCGGGGTCTGCCGCGACTTCGCGCACGTCGCGCTGAGCTTCCTGCGCGCGCTCAACATCCCGGCCCGGTACGTGTTCGGCTACCTGCCCGACATGGACGTCCCGCCGGCGTCGGAGCCGATGGACTTCGCCGCCTGGGTCGAGGTCTGGCTCGACGGCCGGTGGTACACGTTCGACCCGCGCAACAACGCGCACCGCAAGGGCCGGGTGCTCATCGGCCGGGGCCGGGACGCCCTCGACGTCGCGATGGCCACCACGTTCGGCGGTCCGGTGCTGCAGCGGATGGAGGTCTGGGCGGCGGAGGTGCCCGGGTGACCGGCTGGCTCGACCGGCCGCTGCTCGACCTCGACGCCGGCGACCTCGACCGCGCGGAGACGCTGACCTACCTGCTCCACCAGGTCTTCCGCTACTCGTACGACGGGCCGGCGTACGACGTCCGGCAGCGGCTCGTCGCGCTGCCCCGGGTCCGGCACGGGAACCTGCACCGGCGGGCCCGGCACGTGTCGGTGGACGCCGACGCGGAGCCGGCCACCAGGGTCGACGCCGACGGCAACGAGGTCGTCTCGGTCTCGCTGCCGGTCGTGCCGGCGGCGGTGGAGTTCACGCTGGCCGCGCTGGTCGAGCGGGTCGGCCCGGCTGCCGACGCCGTGCTGCCGGCCGCGGCGCTGGCCGATCCGCGGCTGCGGTGGCCGACCCGGCTGACCACGCCGTCGCCGGAGCTGCGCGCGCTCGCCTCGACACTGCGCCGCGCCCATCCCGGCGACGCGGAGCTCGCCGAGGCGCTGTGCGGCCGGCTGCGCGGGGAGTTCGCGTTCGCCTTCGACGCGACGTCGGTGTCCACGACCGCGGCCGAGGCGTACGCCCTGCGCCGCGGGGTCTGCCAGGACTTCGCCCACGTGATGCTGGTGGTGTGCCGGCTGGCGGGCGTCCCGGCCCGCTACGTCTCCGGGCACCTGCTCGGCGAGCGGGGCGGCAGCCACGCCTGGGTCGAGGTGCTCGTGCCGGACCGGGCCGGCGCGCGGGCGCTGGCGTTCGACCCGACCAACGGCTGCCGCGCGGGCAGCCGGCACCTCCCGGTGGCGGTCGGGCGCGACTACGCCGACGTGGCCCCGACCTCCGGCGTCTACTCCGGGCCGGCCCGGGGGACGCTCAGCTGGACCAAGCGGGCCGGGGTGACTGCCGTCGGCCCGGCCGGGCGTGTGCTGGTGGCCGGCTGAACCGCTCCGGCCGGCGTCGGGGGTGGCATCCGGATCCGGTCGGCCGGCCGCTACGGGATCGCGGCCTCGGCGGCGTCCCGGGCGGCGATCGCGGCTCCGCGGGCGCCGGCCATGTCCCGGTCCGGGACCAGCTCCAGCGTCGCCACCTTCGCCTGCTCCTCGCGCAGCTGCAGGTTCTCGCGCACCCGCTCGAGGAACCAGGACCGGAAGTGCGGAGCGGCCTCCACCACGCCGCCACCGAGGAAGTACGCGTGCGGGTCGGTGAAGTTGGCCGCGATCGTGAACAGCCGGCCCAGCGCCATCGCCTGTTGCTCGAACACCTTCAGCGCCAGTTCGTCACCGTCCTCGGCCAGCCCGCGCACCTTCATCGCCGCGGCCCGGATCGGCCGCACCGCGGCCAGCGGGTGGTCCGGGTAGCGGGCCAGCCAGTAGGGGAGCAGGTTCTTCACGATCCCGGTCAACGAGGCCACGCTCTCCGCGTCGCCGACGAAGCCGCAGTTGCAGGCCGGCAGCGGCTGGCCGTCGCCGAGCAACCCGTGCATCGGGATCTGCACGTGCCCCAGCTCGCCGGCCATCCCGGCCGCACCCTGGACGACCCGGCCGCTCTCCACCACCCCGCCGCCGAGGCCGGTGCCGACGATGGCCGCCACCGACGACCGCCGCTCGGCCTCGGCACCGAAGTGCAGGTGGTGGGCGTAGAGCGCGGCCGCGTTGGCGTCGTTCGTGTAGACCACCGGCAGCCCGAGCTTGGTCGCGAGCGCGCCGCGGATGTCGAAGCCGCGCCACTCCGGCTGGTTGAAGTTCGTCGAGCCCTTGGACGAGATCACCCCGTCGGCGCTGGCCGGCCCGGGAGTGTCCAGCCCGACCGCGACGACCGCGGTGGCCGGCAGCCCGATCCGCGCGAGCACCGTGTCGAACGCCTCGCGCAGCGCGTCCAGGGCCGCCGGCGGGCCGTCAAGTACCCGGCTCGGGGTCTCGCACAGGTCGTCGACGAGGAACCGGCCGAATCCGTCGAGCACGGTCGCATTGGTCGCAGTGCCGCCGATGTCGAGACCGACCACCACGCCCGGGCCGCCTGAGGACGCTGGGGACATGACCACCTCGCTGGGGTACAGGCCACCCTGTCGGCCGGCCGCCCGGCAGGACGGCCTGCCCCGCAGTCTGGCAGGCCGCACCGGGTCCTCCCAGCCCCGTCTGCCGGGACCCGACACCGCCCGCTCGACCGTTGGGTCGAACGGGCGGCCTGGTCTTACAACAGTCGAAACCTTGCCGTACGCCGTTCGGCTCTCTATCGTTCAGCGAACGGCGGGTCGTCACTCGTTGACGATCTGCCAGCAGGTCCCGCAGTCGTTGGTGTGCATGACCGGGTTGGTGGTGGCCGAGGCGCCGGAGGAGCCGGCCATCTGGAGCGCGACGGCAGCGATCAGGGCAACGGCGGCGGCAATCAGCGCGCGGATGAGCTTCACTGGGATCTCCTGGGGAGGGTTGCGGCCAGCAGGGCTGACATCAAAGCGGGCGGGTGGCGACAGGATGCCATGCGGTGTCCACTTCCGGCCATCCGTCGTAGGCAGATAGGTCTGACGTCGAGGATCGCCTTTCGGGCAGACCGGTCGATGTCGGGCGAGCGATGTCCGGTACCGGACATCGTGTTCTTGTGCTGCGGGTCTGTCCGTCCGATTTCGTGCCCATCGAGCGGCCGAGACAGGTCACTCGCGGTCGGGACACTTGCCTCGGCGGCGTCGATGCTCGACTGTCGTCTCGGCCCGGGTTCCACCTGGCACTGGCCCCGTCCCGGTCGGGAGCGAGGAGCCGAGGTGCCGGGCCGCCGGTGAGGCCGAAGGCGTTGCCGGTGTCGTGGCCGGGTACGGCCGGGCGTGTCCCCGCCCGGCCGGCCCGGACCCCGACGCGAAGCAGGCCGTGACAGCGTTGTCGTAATTCGAGTCGTGCTGCGTTGTCCGGGTTCGCCCGGCCGGTTAGGGTCTCTGCGTACCCGAGCGGAGAGCGGCAGTCGGTGGCGTTGGAGATCCTCGGCCTTGACGGTCTGTCGGAGTCCGTCTATCGAGCGATGCTGGCCAACCCGGACGCGGACCTCGACAACCTAGCCGAGAAGCTCGGCGTATCCAGGGCCGAGGTCAACCGCGCTCTGAAGCGGCTCGTCGAGCTGTCCCTCGTCGCCGAGCGCTCGCCCGGCCGGGTGTACGCCCCGATCAATCCCGACGTCGCGCTGGACGCCCTGCTGTCCTTGGAGCAGGCCGAGCTCTCCCGCCGGGAGCGGCAGTTGCTGGAGGCGCGAGCCGAGCTGTCCCGGCTGGTCCGCAGCAGCGATGCGCGGTCCCCGTCGATCCGCGAGGTGCGCCGGATCGACGGCCGGGAGCGCATACTCGAGGTGCTGCAGGAGCTCTCCGCGCGCTGCTACAAGGAGATGCTGAGCGTCCTGCCCGGCGGTCCGGTGGCGCCGGAGCTGCTCGAGGAGGCCGCGGTGCACGACATCGCCGTGCTCGACCGGGGCGTCAGGTTGCGGTTCATCTACACCCGGCGGCAGCTCGCGGACGAGCCGATGCGCGACTACATGCACATGATCCGCCAGCACGGCGCGGACGTGCGGGTCGCGGACACGCTGCCGCACCGGTTGGTGATCTTCGACCGGACGGTGTCGTTCCTGCCGGTCGACCCGCTCCGGCCGGGCCCGGCCGCGCTCGTCGTCCGGGAGCCGGCGATCACCGCGAACCTCGTCATGCTCTTCGAGTCGCTCTGGGTCGGCGCCCACACGCTGGAGGAGGCGCTGGCGGCGGGCGCGCCCGCCGCTTCGGAGCTCGACCGGTCGGTGCTCGTGCTGATGAGCAGCGGGGTGAAGGACGAGGCGGCGGCCCGGCAGCTGGGCATCTCCGACCGGACCTACCGGCGGCACGTGGCCGACATCCTCATCAGGCTCGGCGCCTCCAGCCGGTTCCAGGCCGGGGTGGAGGCCGTCCGCCGCGGCTGGCTCTGACCGCCCATGCCCGCCGTCAGGTGACAACGCCGCGCAGCAGCGGCAGGTAGGCCCGGGAGTAGCCGGACCGGTTCGGGTGGTACGAGTCGGTCACCGGCAGCGTGGTGCCGTTCAGCCACGGCGACCCGCTGCACACCTCGTGCCCCGCGTACGCGCCCCGCGCGTCCAGGAAGGTCGCGCCGGCCGCAGCGGCCCGCTGCGCGGTGACCGCGGCCAGCGTGTCGGCGACCGCGTTGATGCGGGTCCGCCGGGTGTTGCTGATCTCCAGCAGGCAGCTGCCGGTCTGGTAGAGGTGCGGGTAGCCGAGCACGACCAGCCGCGCGTTCGGCGCGCGGGCGTGGACGTCCCGGTAGGTCGCGTCGAGCCGGCCGGGCAGCACGGTCCTGCTCGTCGTCGCCGGCCTGGGCATCGGCCCGCTGCTCGGCGCGCTGGCCGGCCGGTGGCACGTCAACGTCGGCGGGTTCGTCGCCACGCTGTCGCTCATCCTCGTGGTCGGCGTGCTGCTGGACGCCTCGGGGTCCTGCCGGGTGGCGATGAGCGTGCAGTACGCGTTCTGGGCCGTCGGGCTGGTCGCGGTGCTGGCAACCCGGCGGCAGGTGCGGCGGCGGCGAACATCGTGGTCGACGCGTTTCCGCGGGCGGTGGTCCGGCGGCTCGCGGCCGCCCGTTCCTGACCGTGCCGCGGCGGGCTAGGTTCGGGTCACCGCACCACTCGACGAGGAGTGAGCATGACCGCCTTTGTGGACGCCCACCGGGAGACCCTCGACCGGGCGCTCGCCGCGATCGCCGACCGCGGCTACTGGTCCAACTACCCCGAGTCGCCGAGCCCGCGGGTCTACGGCGAGACCGCCGCGGCGGACGGTCTGGCCGCCTACGAGGCCCACCTGGACACCCGCTTCGACCTCAGCCAGCCGGGCACGGTCGGCTGGGTCGGCGCCGAGCGCTCGCCGTACGGGCCGGAACTCGGCGTCACCTACCCGCAGGCCGACCTGGATGTGCTGCTGGCCGCCGCCCGGGAGGCGATGCCGGCCTGGCGGGACGCCGGACCGGAGGTCAGGGCCGCGGTCTGCGTCGAGATCGTGGACCGGATCAACAAGCGCAGCTTCGAGCTGGCGAACGCGGTCATGCACACGAGCGGGCAGGCGTTCGTGATGGCGTTCCAGGCCGGCGGCCCGCACGCGCAGGACCGTGCACTGGAAGCGATCGCCGTGGCGTACGCGGAGCAGACCCGGGTGCCAGCGACCGCGCGCTGGGAGAAGCCGCAGGGCAAGCGGCCGGCGCTGGTCATGGAGAAGACGTCCACCGCCGTGCCGCGCGGGATCGCGCTGGTGATCGGGTGCTCGACGTTCCCGACCTGGAACTCGTACCCGGGCCTGTTCGCATCGCTCGCCTGCGGCAATGCGGTCGTGGTGAAGCCGCATCCGGCGGCGACCCTGCCGCTGGCGATCACCGTCTCGATCGCCCGGTCCGTACTGGCCGACGCCGGCTTCTCGCCGAACCTCGTCACGCTGGTGGCCGAGGAGCGGGGCGGGACGGTCGCCGCCGAGCTGGCGGTACGGCCGGAGGTGCGGATCGTCGACTTCACCGGGTCGACCACGTTCGGGTGGTGGCTCGAGGAGCACGCCCGGCAGGCCGCGGTCTACACCGAGAAGGCCGGCGTCAACATGGTGCTGGTCGACTCGACCGACGACTACGCCGGGATGCTGACCAACCTGGCGTTCTCGCTGTGCCTCTACAGCGGGCAGATGTGCACGACACCGCAGGACCTGCTGGTGCCGGCCGACGGCGTCGGGACGCCGGAGGGCCGCCGATCGGTGGACGAGTTCGCGGCCGACCTGGGCGCGGCGGTCGAGACGCTGCTCGGTCCGGACGAGAAGGCGGTCGAGCTGCTCGGCGCGATCGTCAACGACGGCGTGCTGTCCCGTGTGGACGGTGCCGGGACGCTGGGCGCCGTGCTCGTCCCGTCCCGGACGCTGACGCACCCCGCCTACCCGCAGGCGCGGATCCGGACGCCCGCGTTGGTGCGGGTGCCGGCCGACCGGGTCGAGACGTGGGGTGCGGAGTGCTTCGGGCCGGTCTCGTTCCTCGTCGTCACGGATACCACCGAGGAGGCGCTGGAGCTGATGCGCAGGACGGTGACCGCCCGCGGCGCCCTCACCGCGGCCGTGTACTCCACCGACGAGAAGGTCGTCGAGGCCGCCCGCGCGGTCGCGATCGAGTCCGGGGTCGCGCTCTCGGAGAACCTCACCGGCGGCGTGTACGTCAACCAGACCGCGGCGTACTCGGACCTGCACGCGACGGGCGCCAACCCTGCCGCGAACGCCGCGTACACCGACGCACACTTCGTCGCCGGCCGGTTCCGGGTGATCCAGACCCGCCGGCACATCGCCTAGGCTGTCGCCCGTGGCTGATCCTCTCGACCGCGTCCGCGCGCACTGCCTCGCACTGCCAGAGGCGACCGAGAAGCTCAGCCACGGGGAGCCGACCTGGTTCGTCCGCAAGGTGTTCGTGTCGTTCGCCGACCGGCACCACGACGACCGGGTCGCGATCTGGTGCGCGGCGCCGCCCGGTGCCCAGCAGGCCAGGGTCTCGGCCGATCCCACCCACTACTTCGTCCCGCCCTACGTGGGCGGCCGCGGATGGATCGGTGTCTACCTCGACGTCCCGTTCGACTGGGACGAGGTCGCCGACGTGATCACCGACGCCTACCGCCAGGTGGCCCCGAAACGCCTGCTCGACCAACTCTAGGCGGGACATCCCGGTCCAGGCCTCGGCTACGGACGCCGTCCCCTCGCAGTTGCCCGCTAGTCCCGTGGTCGGGCGCGGTGGACCGTGCCCGGGCCCCGAGTCGTTCCGGTCGGCCGAGTCCGGTGCAGACCCACTACCCGGTCAGGGATCCCTTGCCCAGGACCGTGCTCGGTGCGGCCGGCATCGACCCCGCGCGCTCCTCGCTGACCGCGAGCGCCGGGAAGGTGTCGAGCGGCTGGATCAACCGCACCGGGTACGAGTGCAGGCCGGTCGCAGTCACCACGAACGTGCCGACCACCTGCGGCGTCCCCGCGCCCCGGGCGGGGACGCCCCAGATGTAGTACGCGGTGCCGCGGCCGGTGTTCGCCGGCAGGGCGTCGGTGACGACGTCCGCGCCGTGCCGGTGGGCGACGACGGTGGCGACGGTGCCGCTGCCGGCGCTGAGCGCGGCGACCCGATCGGCGACGGCGGTGGCCCTGGTGACCTCCCAGGTCGTGACCACCGATCCGCCGAACAGCACAGCCGCCACCAGGCCGTACACCCACCGCCGGCGTCGCCGCGCGGCCTGTGCTGGCCTCCCCGGTCCCGCATCCCGCGGCCGGCGCCCGTGGGAGCCGTCCGACGCTCCCGCCACAACGTGCCCATCCCGCGCTGCCGTCCGGCCCGGCTGCGTGGGGCCGCCCGGCGTGCCCCGTCCGCCCGGCGGGTCGGGCTGCGCCCGCGGGTTGGGCTGCGCCCGCGGGTTGGGGTGCGGCCGGCGGGTTGGGGTGGGCCCATTGGTCGGGTGCGGTGGGCGGGTTGGGGTGGGCCCATTGGTCGGGTGCGGTGGGCGGGTTGGGGTGGGCCGGCGGGTTGGGGTGGGCCCATTGGTCGGGTGCGGCCGGCGGGTTGGGGTGCGCCCACTGGTCGGGTGCGGCCGGGGGGTTGGGGTCGGCCCACTGGTCGGGTGCGGCCGGCGGAGTCGGCCGGATTGACTGGGTCGACTGAGTGGGCGCGCCCTGGGTGTGCCGCGGGGCCGCCGCATCGAGTACGCGCCGCCGAAGCCGCGGTGGCGGGGGCACATCCGGCACGCCGTAGGCGAGCTCGACCGCGAGGTCGAGTGTCGCGACCACCGTGTGCGCGCAGCCCTCGCAGCGGACGAGGTGCTCCTCGAAGATCGCCTGATCGGCCGGCTCGAGCGCGTTCACCGCCCACGCGACCGCCAGCGCGGCGTACTCGTCGTGGCCCGCGGGAAGCGTCGGGGCACTCACGGCTGGCCTCCCTCGCTGTCGTGGGCCTGGGCGCGACTGGTGGCCGGTTCGGCGGCGGCAGCCGTGTCACCGGCGACGGCCAGGTCCTGTAGGTCGGCCAGGTCGTCCAGTGCTGCTCGCAGGCTCTGCATCGCCCGGTGCATCCGGGTCTTGACGGTGCCGATCGGGGTGCTGGTCAGCGACGCGATCTCACGCTGGGTGTAGCCGCCGTAGTAGGCCAGCGTCATCGCCTCGCGTTGCGGCTCGGGCAGCGCTTGCAGGGCCCGGCGGACCCGTTCGCCGCGCATCCGCTCCTCGACGGCATCTTCGGGCCGGCTCGCCGGCGCGTCGGACGGGTCGAGTCCCTGTACCGCCTGCAGCGCGATCGCCCGCCGGCGGACCGCCTGTTCCCGGCGCACCGCGTCGACGGCCTTGTGGTGCACGGCGGCGAGCAGCCAGCTGGCGAAGCCGCCGCGGCCGGCCTGGAACCGCCCCGGCTGCCGCCAGACTGCGAGGAAGACCTCCTGTACGGCTTCCTCGGCAAAGGCGGGAGTCGCCGGTCACCCGGCGGGCGAGTGAGTAGGCCGGCCGCGCGTAGCGGTCGTACAGCTCCTCGAGCGCCCGGGTCTCGCCGGCAGCCACCCGCTCGACGAGCGCGGCGCACCAGGCGTCCTCGTCGGACCGGGAGGACGGCGGCGGCGTGTCGGCCACAATCTTCACGCACCGTATTCGGTGGCCGAGCCCGGACCGGTTCCGTCTACCCGTCCGGCGGAGCCCCCGAGCCGCGCGCCGACCACCGATCCGAGGACCGATGACCGACGGTGATCTTCACTTCCGACCCGGTCGGGTCGCCGAGCGCACCCGCTGTACCTCCGCCGCCTCCAGCAGCCCGATCCGGGCAGCGTGCTCCGCGATCTGGACGCTGTCCTCCACCACCAGCATGGGGATCCCGCGGGCGGCCACCCGCCGGGCGAGCCCGTGCAGCTCGACCGCTCGCCCGGCCGACATACCGGCCGCGCGTCGCACGTAGATCGCCCGCACCCGGTCCGGCGCCTCCCGGGCGACGGTGGCGTAGATCTCCGGGTCGAGCTGGCCGGTGTCCCCGATGAGGACCACCCGCAGCGTCGGATGCTCGGCGAGGAGCGCCCGGATCAGCGGCAGCTTGTGCTCCTCGGTCGCCATGCGGAGGAGGTTCGTCCGGCTCGGTCCCCAGTCGGTCAGCAGCATCGGCCCGGCCGGAAACCCGCGCAGGACGAGGAACCGGGTCAGCAGCTCGTAGAGATTCCACGGGCTGGCCGACAGGTAGAACATCGGCACCGGGCCTCCGGCGCCGCGCGGGGCGGCCAGCGCCCGGTAGAGCTCGGCCGCGCCCGGCAACGGCGTGCGCTTGGTGACCTCGGTGAGCAGCGTGAGCCGGAGCACCTCCAGCCCGCGGGTGATGCCGGACTCGATCACGGTGTCGTCCAGGTCGCTCACCACCGCGAGCGTGGACCGCGGGTCGACGACCAGCACCGGCAACTCCGCCTCGGCCCACCGTCCCCGCCAGGTCGCCGTGACGGTTACCCGGTGCCACCCGGGCCGCAGCCCGCCCACGTCGACCGGCAGGTCCAGGTACCCCTGCCGGTCCGTACGTCCCGCCGACCCGACCGTCCCGCTCCCGACTGGTCCGTCGTCGGCTGGCCTGTGGTCGGCCGACCCGTGCCCCGCAGGTCCGCGCACGATCACCGGACAGCCCGGCACCTCGACGGTGAGAAACGGCGCCGTGCTCTCCCGGAACGTGCCCCAACGCTGGCGCCAGCCGGCCCACCGGCCGTTGAGCGCCGCCCGCGGGTCGCCGCCCGATGATGCGTAGCCGGCGAGGTCGGCCGGGACCGGCCGCGCACCCGGGCGGCCGAGCACGACCCGACCCCGGGCACGCACCCGCTCCGGCGTGCCGTACCCGATGAACGGCAGCACCGTGATCTCCCGGCGCCCCAGCAACTCGAGCAGCCGGACCACCCCGGCCTGTGCCGCGTCCTCCAGGGCAAGGGTGATCCGAAGTAGGGCCGCGCCTCGCCGCCACTCGTAAGGCATTCCGCGACGCTACCGGCCGTCCGATCACGGTCCGGGCCGGCGCGTCACCTCCCCGCCTACTCCCGCACTTCCGTCGAGCCGGATCATGGGTACCACGGCGTTGATCAACGCGAGGTGGGTGAACGCCGACGGGACGGTGTCGAGGTGCCGCCCGGTGCGAGGGTCGAGCTCCTCCGGGCACATCAGCAAGAGAGCGCGACGAATACACGTGGCGAGTCCACTCGCGGCGCCGAAGCCCGCCGCCGCGCCGTCGTCGCGGGCCGTGTTCTCGGTCACAGCCGGACGATCCCCACCTCGCCTCCGCAGGCCCTTCCTGACAGGTCGGCGACCGATCGCCGCTCCGCGACTGAACCGGCGGCCCATCCGGCCGCGAAGGTTGGGAGTGGTAGCAGCATCCGTCGGGCTCGGTCCTGGTGACGACAGCGAACTGGCCCGCGCCGTGCACAAGGTGCTGGCGGTGCTGACCGATGTCCGCGGGGACACCCCGGCCGCCGAGCTGGACGACCGGCTCGCCCTCGTGCGCTGGCTGCGCGGGGAACTGGCGGCCGTCGAGACGCTGCTGACCGGTGCGTACGGCCGCCGGGCCGGAGCCGGGGACGTCGGCCGGGAACCGGACCACGCCGGCTGACTGCCAGCGCCGCCGCAAATTGTCGGTGGGTCGGCGAATGATGGCGCGGTGCGGTGTGTCGTCGTCCCGGAGGACGAAGGTGGAGCCGGCTGGCTGCGCCCGGTCGACGAAGACGGCACGCCGACCGGCCCGGCCCAACGGGTCGATGTGCTCGCCGCTGCGCTCGTAGTGCGGGAGCGGGACGGCGACACGCGCTGGGTGCTGCCGTCGGTCGAGGCGGCATACCCGCAGCTGCTGGATGCCGGCGCGGTTCTCGGGCGCTGTGTCGACCTGGCGCTGACCGAGGGGTTGCTGCTCGGGTACAGCAGCCGATGGGGCGAGTCGCGTTCGATGGCCGCCGCCTGGGCCCGGATGTCCGACCTGCCCGTGCCGGACGATCCCGGCACGCCAGCTCGCCAGGCGCAGGCCCAGCAGTCGCTGTTCGGCGACGCGCCGGCCGAGCTGCCAGGCGGTGCGGCGCCGATCGATGCCGCGGTGGCGGTGCACGCGGACCAGTTGCGGCGGCTGGCCGTGCTGCCGATGGCGGAGTCCATGCGGCTTCTGATAGCGGCCGAGTCTGCCTGCGCTCTGGTGGCCGCCGAGATGACCAGGGCCGGCGTGCCGTGGCGGGCGGACGTCCACGATGCCGTACTCACCGATCTGCTGGGATCGCGGCCGCCGGCTGGGCTGCCACCCCGTCGCCTGGTCGAGCTCGCCGAGCGGATCACGGATGCCTTCGGTGGACGGCGGGTCAATCCGGACTCGCCGGCGGACGTCATGCAGGCATTCACCCGAGTCGGCCTCCCGATCAGCACGGCCCGGTCGGCGGTGCTGCGCCGGCTCGACCACCCGGCCGTCGCGCCGCTGCTCGAGTACAAGGAGCTGTCCCGGTTGTACGCCGCCAACGGCTGGTCCTGGCTGGACTCCTGGGTGAGTGGCGGTCGCTTCCGGCCCGACTGGGTGGTCGGCGGCGTGGTGTCCGGTCGCTGGGCGAGCCGCGGTGGCGGGGCGCTGCAGATCCCGCACGCCCTGCGCCGCGCGGTGATCGCCGACCCCGGTCGCTCGCTGATCGTCGCGGACGCCGCGCAGTTGGAGCCGCGCATCCTGGCCGCGCTCGCGGGCGACGAGCGGATGGCGCAGGCCGCGACGGCGAGCGATCTCTATTCCGCCCTCGCCGCTGACTCCTTCGGTGGTGATCGTTCGCGGGCCAAGGTCGCGATGCTCGGCACGCTCTACGGCGCCACGAGCGGCGACGCCGCACCCGTCCTCGGCGTGCTGCGGCGGCGCTTCCCGACAGCGGTCGCCTACGTGGAGGCCGCGGCTCAGGACGGGGAGACGG
Source organism: uncultured Actinomycetota bacterium (assembly GCA_963803135.1). Classification (GTDB taxonomy): domain Bacteria; phylum Actinomycetota; class Actinomycetes; order Mycobacteriales; family CADCTP01; genus CADCTP01. The sequence continues at coordinate 521,256 of CAWDLH010000008.1, forward strand.
GACGGCTCGTCCGCTCCAGGTTGGGCCGGACCTGTCCTCCGCCATCCGCCACCTGGCGCGAGGCACAGGAGCGCGCATCGCTGCCGGGAGCCGGTGCGCCGGAGCAGTCCCGGGCCCGGCAGACCGCCCGGGACCGCGGTCGGTTCACCCGGAACTTCGTCGTGCAGGCCAGCGCCGCCGACTGGACCGCGGTGATGCTTGCGGCACTGCGCCGACGGCTTCTGGAGGGTGTCGCTCCCGGCGCGGAGATCGTGTTCTTCCAGCACGACGAGGTCGTCCTGCACTGCCCGACGGATGTCGGACAGGAGGCTGCAGAGGCCGTATCCGCATCCGCGGAGGAGGCCACCCGGCTGCTGTTCGGGTCGACGCCCGTGCGATTTCCGTTTGAGGCCAGGGCCGTCACCTGCTACGCCGACGCCAAGTAGCATCGTCCACTGTGGACGAATATGGGTCCGCGGCTGGGCGGGGCGGCGCCGGAGCGCGCTGATGGCGAGCACGCGCCAGTCGTACGGCAGTCCGGCTGGCCGGGCAAACCGCTGTCCACAGGCGACTCCGTCGTCCACAGATCGCGAATCGAGGCTTCCGGTGGCGCATGGCCGGGGGCACGGTCGCCCGCATGATTGCGCCCCGCAACCCCGAGCAGCGCGCCCGCTTCGTCCGCGTCACCGCGTCGGACCTCGATGTCGCCCCAGAGCTGGCTGAGCAGTTGTTGCTGCTGTCCGAGTCGGCACGCGCGCATGCCCGGGCCGGCGACCTGGACGGCGGCGTGCTGCGCGACCTGCTCGACGTCCTCACCGACGACGAGGTGTGCCGGCATGCGTGGCGCGTGGCCGCCACCGAGGGAGAAGCCTTGTGGCGACTGCTGTTCCAGTCCGCGTCACCGCCTCGCGACGTCGGTCCGGCGGTGTTGCTCGCGGTTGCGCTAGCCCGGCGCGGCGCGGCCGGCGAGGCGATGGATGTCCTCGCCGGGGTGGTACGGCCGGGCGAGTTCCGGCGGACGGCGATCGAGATGCTGGCGGAGTTGGCCGAAGATGCCGGGCAGCCGGTGCTGGCCTGGGCGCAGGTCACTCGGCTGGGATTGGCCGAGCCCGACCGCGACTGGGGGACCTTGCGATGCGTGCTGGGCTGCTCGTTCCGCCGCCAGTGCGACCGGTCGAGGCTGGCCGGAGTCGCGCACGCCCGCTGGCTGCGGGCTCGGCTGTCGCGGTGGTCACGACGACCATGGTCAGGCGGCTATCTCGATCCTGAGAACGGTCGCGCGACAGCGCCCGGCACCGCGGTGGACGCCTGGCGGTCGACGATCGCGGCCTACGTCGCGGCGCGGAGGGCGGTGCTTCCCGTCGGGGAGCACGACCTGCTGGAGCAATGGTCGCGTGCCGAACGAGTGCGCGTCACGGTGATGGAGACTTTGCCGTGGGCGGGCGTGGTGCTTGACGCGTCCGGCAAGCGCAGGGTGGTCGGGTGGGAGAGCACCGCCTCGTGCTACCTGCCGATCGGGTCGGAGCTCCGCTGCTGGGTGCTGCCGACGCTCGTGCCGGACGAGCACCTGGTGGTGCGGTGGATGGTGCCGGCGCCATGGTGATCTGCCGGTCGCCCTCAGCCGGCGGGAGGGGGATCGATCGCCGCCGGCGGCTCGGCCGCGTCCTCGCCCTCGAGCTGCCGGTAGGTGTCGATCTCCTCCTGTGTCGGATCGATCCCGACCTCGTCGGCAAAGTCCTCCGCCGCGTCCGGGTCGTGGGTGATCTCGGTGTCCGTAGGTTCGGTCACGGTTGTTCCTTCCGTCGTGGGCGCCATTCGTCTACCCACACTGCGGTACCGGACACGCCGACCGCCGCCCGTCAAACGGCTGTCCACAGGCAACGGCGTCGTCCACAACGGGCGGTCCGGGGCTGGCCGGTACGGCGCCGGACGCGGGACGGTCGAGACATGGGAGCCCACGCTGTGCCGACTGGGGGACGCCGGCGCACCCAGCAGTCGTTGGAGGACGCGGAGCTGCAACTCGTTGCGCGGGTGGTGGCCGATGGCGGCATCGGTCCATGGCGTGCGGCAGTCGAGCCGCGGCTAGGAGCTGCCCGCGAGTCGTTCGCCCGGCATGGTCGACTCGCTCGCGCCGTCGCCGCCGCCCTGGTCGTGGCGCTCGCCGACCAGCCGATCCGCGACCGGTGTTGGCAGGCGATCGAGTCGCAGTACGACCCGACGTGGCCCGCCTTCTGGTTCCATCTGAGCCGTCGCGCGCTGCCGCCCTACCGGGCGGAGCCGCTGTTCCTGCTCGCCTGGAGCGCGTGGCGGCTGGACGACGCCCGCCTTGCCCGGGCCGCTGCCGACGCGGCGCTAAAGGCGGACCCGGGTCACCGGGCGGCCGCCATTCTCGTGGCGATGCTGGGGGCTGGAGTGCAATCCGCCCAACTGCCGTCGCTCGCGGACCACTCGGCCACCGTGGCGGGCGCGTCGTGAGCCGGCGGCGCCGGCTGGTGCGGCTGGCCCGCCGGGCGGTTACCTGGGTGCGGGGATGGTCACAGCGGGCGTGCCCTGGGTCGGACCGGTGCCGGAAGCTTCGTCTGGCCGCTGAGCGCCGTGTCGACGGCGGCTGCGCAGGCTCGGCCCTCCGCGATGGCCCAGACCACGAGGCTTGCTCCCCGCGTGGCGTCGCCGCAGGCGTACACACCCTCGGCCGTCGTTTCCCAAGTGCCACCGACACGCGTAGAGCCGCGTTCCGGGTCGATCTCGATCCCGAGCCGTTCCAGCAAGGAACCACGCTCCGTGCCGACGAAGCCCGCAGCGATCAGAAGCAGGTCGCAGGGGATCTCGGCGCGGCTCTCGGTGAGCGGACGAAACGTCCGCCGGCCATCCACACGGACGATCTGCACCTCCTCGACGACGACCGCTCGGATGCGACCGGACCCGTCGCCGACGAGCTCGACCGCCTCCCGCGCCCAGGACTCGACGACTCCCTCCTCGTGGGCTGCGGACGTCCGGTGGATCCTCGGCCACTGTGGCCACGGGTTAGCCGTCACGTCCCGGGTCTCGGGGGGTCGCGGATTGTGGTCGAGCTGGGTCACGCTGACCGCGCCCTGTCGGTTGGCTGTGCCGAGGCAGTCGGCAGCGGTGTCGCCGCCGCCGATGATGACGACGCGCTTGCCCGCCGCGTCGATCGGCGGGGCCGGCAGCTCCCCGGTGCGGACTCGGTTGGCCAGCGGCAGGTAGTCCATGGCTTGGTGGACACCGTCGAACTCACGGCCGGGGATCTCGAGGTCCCGAGGCTGCAGGGCGCCGGTGGCCAGCACGACCGCGTCGACGCCGGCACGCAGCTCGACCGGGTCGACACCGTCCGGACCGCCGATGTCCACGCCGGCGCACAGCTCGGTGCCCTCGGCGGCGAGCTGGGCGAGCCGCTTGTCGATCAGGTCCTTGGGCATCTTGAAGTCGGGGATGCCGTAGCGGAGCAGACCGCCGAGCCGGTCGGACCGCTCGTACACCACGACGTCGTGGCCGGCCCGGGTGAGCTGCTGGGCGCACGCCAGCCCGGCCGGACCGGAGCCGACGACCGCGACCCGCTTGCCGGTCCGCTCCGCCGCGCCACGCGCCTCGACCCAACCCTCGTCCCAGGCCCGATCGATGATCCCCAGCTCGACCTGCTTGATGGCGACCGGGTCGGCGTTGATGGCCAGCACGCAGGACGCCTCGCACGGCGCCGGGCAGAGCCAGCCGGTGAACTCGGGGAAGTTGTTGGTCGCGTGCAGGCGCTCGATGGCGGCGCGCCAGTCGTCGTCGGCGACGAGCTCGTTCCACTCCGGGATCAGGTTTCCCAGCGGGCAGCCGGCGTGGCAGAAGGCGACGCCGCAGTCCATGCAGCGGCTGGCCTGGAGCTGGACGTCCGCGGGAGCGGGTCGGCCGTAGACCGGATCCCAGTCCCGCAGCCGTTCCGCGACCGGGCGCTTGGGCGCCTCCGCCCGAGGCAGGCGGAGAAATCCCCAGGGGTTGGCGACCACGGCACACCTCCCGAGATCGAACGTCGGCTCACTGACAGCAGCGAGACGACGCCGGCTCGCGAGATCGACCCGATGTTACCGGCACGGAACGCGCTCGGATCAGAGCAGGTCGGGACGGCGCCATTGCTCGCCGAGGACGTGCTCGGCGAGAAACGCCCAGACCGTCTCGTACCAGACCCTGACGTGTCCCGGCATGAGGATCCAGTGGTTCTCGTCCGGGAAATAGAGAAACCTCGCCGGCACCGAGAACCGCCCGAGGTCGTACCAGAGCCGCAGGGCCTCGCCGATAGGGACCCGGTAGTCCTTGTCGCCGTGGATGACCAGCATTGGGGTGCGGATGCCCTCGGCCCGCAGGTGCGGCGAGTTCTCCAGATACCGCTCCTGCTTCTGCAACGGGTCGCCGAACTCCCTGTGCCAGAAGGATGGCTCGTCAGTGGTTCCGGCGAAGGCGTCGAGGTGCCACAAGCTGGCGTGCGTGACGATGGCGCGGAACCGGTCGGTCTGAGTCGCGACCCAGTTGGCCATGTAGCCGCCGAACGATCCGCCCATGGCGGCTGTTCTCGATCGGTCGAGCTCCGGACGTTCCAGGGCGGCGTCCGTCATCGTCATCAGATCGGTGAACGGACGACCGCCCCACCGACCCCAGCCGCGTTGGAGGAACGCGTGGCCGTAGCCCGTCGACAGCGCCGGGTCCGGCAGCAGGATCGCGTAGCCGCGGGCCACCATGAGCCACGGATTCCAACGCCACGACCAGCCGTTCCAACTGCTCACCGGTCCGCCGTGGATCCACAGCAGCATCGGCGCCGGCGCGTCGGCGCTGGCGTTCGCCGGCAACGCGAGCCAAGCCCGCAGCGGGGTGCCGTCCTCGGCGGTGGTCCTGACCTCCGTCAGCCCGCCGGGAATCGGGATTTCGGCCTGCGGGCCCAGCAGCGCGACGGCTTCCTGGTCCTCCCGCGCCGGATCGAGCCGCACCGGGGTCGGTGGCGAGTCGACGGCCGAGCGGAGCGCGAACAGGGCGCTGCCGTCGGGACTGACGACCAGATCGGTGTACGAGCCGGAGGTCGTGAGCCGGACGACGACCCCGCTGCCGAGGTCCAACCGGAAGATCGGCGCGTGGCCGGCGCCGTCGGCGAGGAAGTAGAGGAACCTGCCGTCGGGGGAGAACACCGGGTGGCTCGGCCACGCCGTCGACTCCGCGGGCAACACTTCCCGGACCTCATCGGTGCCGAGGTCGAGCACGCGCAAGGTACGCCGCGGGGCGTTGTCCCAGTCGCCGAGGACCTCCTGCAGGTAGGCCAGACTTCGGCCGTCGGGGGAGAAGGCAGGGTCGGAGAGCCATACCGCGTCGGTCGGGAGGATCCTCCGCTGGCCGCTGGCGGTGTCGATGACCGCCAGCGAGACATGGTGCGCAGCGCGACCATCGTCGACGCGCCACTCGATCGCGACAGTCCGGCCGTCCGGAGAGACCGCGAGGCCTTCCCCGACGCTGCCGTCAGCGTCCGGGGTGAGGTCCCGCACAGCAGTCAGCCGTCCGTCGCCGACCGGGGCAGGCTCGGAGAGCAGGACGTGCGTCTCGTCCGGCCCGAGGTCGTGGTCCCAGTATCGGACCGGGTGGTCCTCGTGCAGGATCGCCGTCACTCCAGCGTCCTTGCGCGCCTGGCGGCGCCTTTCGTCGTCCTCGACCGTGTCCGCTCCCGCGAGGGTCGACGCGGTGAAGGCCACGTGTCCAGAATCGCGGGCCACCGCGACGTCTCCGACGTCGCCGCCGCGCCGCGCCACCTGGCGCGCCTCGCCAGCTTCTGGAAGCAGCCAGAGCGCGGCGCGGTCCTCGGAGTCATCGTCCGGCTTGGCCTCCGCATCCGGCCGGCGCGAGGAGAACAGCAACCGCCCGTCCGGAAGGAACGCGGGGTGCGCCTCGCCCGGCGCCGAGCGCGTCAGCCGGCGCGGGGGCCGCTGGCCGCCCGGGTCGACCTCCCACAGCGAGGTGGAGAAGCGCTTTCCGTCCGGAGTCCGCTCGGCGACGGTGGTCACGAGGCGGATGCCGTCAGGCGAGAGGGCAAGTCCGCTGAGACGCCGTAGCGCCAGATAGTCGTCGAGATCCGCGAACGGCGTGTCTGGGTTGGTGCCACCCGGTCGAGCGGAGGGGTCGCCGATGGGTGTTTCTCCGCGCGAAGGCGATGTGGCTTGCTCGGTCATGCGCGCAGCTCCTTCTGACACGACACGGTGTCTCGACACTAATCATCGGACCCTACGTCCGGTCCGTCCGTGTCACTTGACCAACCTTGTGACGCGAGGACACGCGATGCTCGCGTGCGGAACCGAACGGTCGACGATCACGCACCCAACGCATGCCGGCGCTCCGGCGCGCTCCGACGGCTGCCGGGGTGTCGAGGGCTGCGGTATTCAGACGACGGAGACGAAGACGTGCCGCGCGATGGTGGAGTCCACGGTGGTGGTGCCGTCGTCGGTGGTGAGGGTGAGGCTGTTGCCTTCGGGTGCCAGACGCACGGTCCGGCCGGGCTGGACACCGGCTGAACGCAGCTCGCGCATCGTGTCGGCGTCCGGCTGGATCTGCTCGCTGATCCGGCGGACCACTGCCTTCTCGGATCCGCCCGCAGCGGCCTGCTCCAGCGTGACCAGCGGGCCGTCGGAGGCTGGGTCAGGGAGAGTCGCCAGCTCGTCAAGTCCCGGGATGGGGTTGCCGTGCGGGCAGGAGCTCGGGCTGCCGAGCAGCGTGGCGATACGGCGCTCCACCGAGTCGGACATGACGTGCTCCCACCGGCATGCCTCGATGTGCACCTCTTCCCACTCCATGCCGATCACGTCGATCAGCAGGCACTCGGCGAGGCGATGCTTGCGCATGACCGACGTTGCCTGGCGGCGGCCCTCCGGGGTGAGCTCGAGGTGCCGGTCGCCCTCGATGGTCAGCAGACCATCACGCTCCATGCGAGCCACAGTCTGACTCACGGTGGGACCGCTCTGCCGCAGGCGTTCTGCGATGCGGGCGCGCAGCGGCGTGACACCCTCCTCCTCCAGCTCGTACACCGTCCGTAGGTACATCTCGGTGGTGTCGATCAGCTCGCTGTGATGACTCAACTGTCCTCCGACTCCTCACCCAAATGGTACGGCTCCCGGCAAGGGCGTGTGCGCTGCGCACGTGGGTGTGGGCAAGGATGATGTGGTGAACACCGGCGCTGAGCTGATCGATGCCCGCGAGTTGGCCTCGGCGATACCTGGCGTGTCCGAGTCGCGGCTGGTCGTTCTCGACGTGCGCTGGCGACTCGGCGGGCCGCCGCCGGCGGAGATGTACGCGTCCGGGCACCTGCCGGGCGCGGTCGGCGTTGACCTCGACCGGGACCTTGCAGCTCCCGTTGGCGACGGCACACGCGGACGGCATCCACTGCCCGAGCCGGCTGCGCTCCAAGGCGCGTTGCGGCGGTGGGGAATCGACAACGACAGCACGGTGGTCGCGTACGACGATGCGGACGGCAGCAGCGCTGCCCGGGCCTGGTGGCTACTGCGGTGGGCCGGTCTGGGCGACGTGCGGGTGCTCGACGGCGGGATCGCGGCGTGGACCGCGGCCGGTCTGCCACTCACGACAGAGGTGCCTTCGCCTGCGCCCGGGAACGCCATCGTCCGTTCCGGCGGGATGCCGGTGCTCGACGCGGACACCACCGCCGCGCTGGCCCACGGCGACGGGGTGTTGCTGGATGCCCGGGTCGAGGCGCGGTACCGGGGCGAGGTCGAGCCGGTCGACCCGGTTGCCGGCCACATCCCCGGTGCACGGAGCGCGCCGGCCGACGGCAACGTCGACGCCTCGGGCCGATTCCTCAGCCCCGAGCGGCTGCGGGAGAGGTTCGGCGCCCTCGGGGTGGACTCGCGGCGGCAGGTCGGTGCCTACTGCGGCTCGGGCGTGACGGCAGCCCAGGAAGTGCTGGCCCTCCACCTCGCGGGCTTCCCGGGGGCGCTGTACGCCGGCTCGTGGAGCGAGTGGGTTGCTGACCGCACCCGGCCGGTGGAGATCGGTCCCGACCGTGGCGTAGCACCTGGGCCGTCAACGGATCCGGCCGCCTCGTAAGCCGACCATCGGCGTCGCCATCGGCGCCATCGGCGCCATCGGCGCGATCAGCGCCGTCCGTCCGGTCCGCGCTCCGCGGGCTCTACGGGCCTCGACCGCCGTGCGGGGCGACGTACATGTTGTCGGGCGATCCCGAAGTCAGCCGACTGCGCAGATGGGGGAGTCCGGTCCGGGCGATCGGCAAACGACGCGTCTCGCGGCATTCGGCCGTTCGCGGAGAGCGGTTGGTCAGTGCGGCGCCGGGGCGGTTACTTGGGGAACTTGGGGACGACCTGTTCGAGGACCTTCTCCGCGATGGCGTCGCCGCCGTCGCGGAGGCCGGCGAAGTAGGCGGCGATGAGGCCAGCAGCGTCCGGACTGTTGCTGCGGGACACGTAGATGATCGTGGTGGCGGTTTTCAACGCCGGGTGGCCAGCCACGGTCAGGTCGGTGGTGTCGCCCTTCTTGTACTCGGAGAGCTTCAGGTAGTCGAAGACCGCGACGATCATCGAGCGGCCGTCCTCGGCCTCGATCTGACAACCGCTGCTGGAGGAGCGGCCGAACGAGACGCTGCTGCCGAACGCGCTTTCGACGGCGGACTTGTCCAGCGCCTGGCACACCGGGCTCGTGTCGTCGTTGCTGCCACCGCCGTTGTCGTCGCCGTTGTCGTCCGAGGAGGACGACGACGCGCTCGGCTCGGACGACGAGTCGTCCGAGGGCGTCGGAGAGCCGGACGGTGAGGCGGTGACCTGGCCCTGAACATCCGGTGCGGCGGAGCCGGTACCACTGACGACCTGGGCGCAGGCGGCGGTGGCGCAGGCGGCCAGCAGCAGGCCGAGCCCTGCCAGCATTCGTCGGGCCGTCATGGACCGTTCCTCTCTCATCGTGCGGTCGTCGAACCGTCACTGTCGCCGCGGCGTGGGTCGCTCGCCGTCGGCGTCTGAGGCGACAGGCACGGCGCGCAGCGGCACATAAGCCTACGGGGTGAACCCGGACGATACAGGCAACCCCGACAACCGGATGCATGTCGTGCTCGGTGATCAACCGCACCTAGGCGAGAGGCGATAGCGTCCAAGCGTGAGCGACTCGGTGACTGTGGTCTGGGACGACGAGTTCCTGTCCTACGACCTCGGCCCCGAGCACCCGCTGAACCCGGTACGGCTGGCGTTGACGATGTCGCTTTCGCGCCAGCTCGGTGTGCTGGACCGTCCCAACGTCACCACCGTCCCGCCGGAGGCGGCCGGCGACGACCTGCTCAAGCTCGTCCACGACGCGTCATACCTGGATGTCGTCCGCGTCGCGCCCAGCCATCCCTGGGGTCTCGGGCACGGGTTCGAGTCGGCCGACAACCCGGTGTTCCCGCACATGTACGAGGCGTCCGCGCTGATCGTCGGCGGCAGCGTGCTGGCTGCCGAGCGCGTCTGGTCGGGCCAGAGCCAGCACGCCGTCAACATCGCCGGCGGACTGCACCACGCGATGCGGGCACGCGCGTCCGGCTTCTGTGTCTTCAACGACCCGGCCATCGCCATCGCCCGACTGCTCGAGCTCGGCGCCGAGCGGGTCGCCTACATCGACGTCGACGTGCACCACGGAGACGGCGTGCAGGCCGCCTTCTACGGCGATCCCCGGGTGCTGACCGTAAGCATCCATCAGTCGCCGTTGACGCTGTTCCCCGGAACCGGGTTTCCGGACGAGACGGGCCAGGGTGACGCGGTGGGGGAGAGCGTCAACATCGCCCTGCCCGCGTACACGGACGATGCTGGCTGGCACACAGCGTTCCACGCGGTCGTCCCGACGCTGCTGCGCTCGTTCCAGCCACAGGTCCTGGTGACCCAGTCCGGCTGCGACACCCATCATGAGGACCCGCTGGCCGAGCTGGCGCTGACTGTCGACGGCCAGCGCAGCTCCTACGCGACCCTTCACCAGCTGGCACACGAGCTCTGCGACGGCAGATGGGTGGCGTTGGGGGGCGGCGGCTACGGCCTCGTCCGCTGCGTGCCGCGGGCGTGGACGCACCTGCTCGCCGAGGCCACCGGTGAGCCGATCCCACCGGACACCGCAATCCCCGAGTCCTGGCGGGAAGAGGTGCGGTCACGCGGACTGCGGGCCGCCCCGCCCGAGGCGATGACCGAGCTCGACGTGCGGCCGGGTGACGGCATCGCCTGGCAGCCATGGCAACCAGGCGACGACACCACGCTCTCCCGCGCTGTCACCGCCACCCGGCGCGCCGTGTTCCCGCTGCACGGGCTGGACCCGGACGATCCGCGGGACTGACGGATCGGAATGCCGAGACGGAGACCGCGACGATGACGGAGGAACCACGGCCGGCCAACGCGCCGGAGGGACCGCAGCCGGCGCAGGTAGCCGAGCCGGCGACGGGGACGCAGCCGGCGACGGAGACGCAGCCGGCGACGGAGACGCAGCCGGCGCAACCGGTACTAGCAACCGAGCCGGTACTAGCAACCGAGCCGGTGGGAGGGGCCGGATCGGTGGGAGGGGCCGGATCGGTGGGAGGGGCCGGATCGGTGGGAGGGGCCGGATCGGTGGGAGGGGCCGGATCGGCGCCAGGGACCGAGCCGGCGCGAGGGGCGGAATCGGCGCCAGGGACCGAGCCGGCGCGAGGGGCGGAATCGGCGCCAGGGACCGAGCCGGCGCGAGGGGCGAAATCGGCGCGAGGGACTGCGTCCGCGCAGGAGGAGTATCCGGCGGCGTGGGAGGCCGATGTCGTCGTCTCCGACGGCGGGGTGGTCCACCTGCGGCCTATCCGGCCGGAGGACTCGGAGGCGCTGGTCGCCTTCCACGCCAAGCTTTCCGACCGCACCCGCTACCTGCGTTACTTCGGGCCGTACCCGCGGATTTCCGAGCGGGATCTGTACCACTTCACCCACGTCGATCACCGCGCCCGGGTCGCGCTCGTCGCGGTCCTCGACGAGGCGATCATCGGGGTCGGCCGGTACGACCGGCTCGGCGGTGGCACTGGCACGGCGGACGCCGAGGTCGCGTTCGTCGTCGCGGACGTCCACCAAGGTCGCGGTATCGGCTCGATCCTGCTCGAGCATCTGGCCGCGGCGGCCAGGGAGCGCGGTATCGAGCGGTTCGTGGCCGAAGTGCTGGCGGAGAACTCCCGGATGGTGCGGGTGTTCACCGACACGGGTTACTCGGCGAAGTACGAATACGACTCCGGGGTGGTGCACCTGACGTTCCCGATCGCGCAGACCGAGCAGTCGCGTGCGGTCGCGTACGAGCGTGAGCGGCGTGCCGAGGGCCGCTCGATCGAACGGATGCTCACGCCGCGGTCGGTCGCGGTGATCGGCGCAAGCACGGACCCGAAGAAGATCGGCCATGTCGTCTTCGCGAACCTGATGTCATACGGCTTCAACGGACCGGTGTACCCGGTGCATCCCGAGGCCAGGCACGTCGGTGGGGTACGGGCCTACCCGAGCGTGCTGGACGTGCCGGACGACGTCGATCTCGCGGTGATCGCGGTTCCGGCGGACGGTGTCATCGACGTGATCGATCAGTGCGGCCAGAAGGGTGTGCGGGGCGTGGTCGTGATGTCCGGCGGCTTCGCCGAGCGGGACCAGGTCGCCACAGGCCGCACGCGACGGGGCCGGCACAGACGGGGTCGGCACAGACGGGGTCGGCACGGGCGGGGTCGGCACGGGCGGGGTCGGCACGGGCGGGGTCGGCACGGGCGGGGTCGGCACGGGCGGGGTCGGCACGGGCGGGGTCGGCACGGGCGGGGTCGGCACGGGCGGGGTCGGCACGGGCGGGGTCGGCACGGGCGGGGTCGGCACGGGCGGGGTCGGCACGGGCGGGGTCGGCACGGGCGGGGTCGGCACGGGCGGGGTCGGCACGGGCGGGGTCGGCACGGGCGGGGCCGGCACGGGCGGGGCCGGCACGGGCGGGGCCGGCACGGGCGGGGCCGGCACGGGCGGGGCCGGCGTCGGCGCGGGTGGAGATGATGCCGGCCGGCGGACCGGACGGCAGATGGAGCGCAGGCTCGTCGCCGTCGCGCGCGCACACGGGATGCGGGTCGTCGGGCCGAACTGCCTCGGCATCGTCAACGCCGACCCGTCGGTGCGGCTCAACGCGACGATCGCGCCGCAGGCACCGGGACGCGGCCGGGTCGGCTTCTTCTGCCAGTCCGGCGCGCTCGGCATCGCCATTCTCGCGGCGGCGAAGCGATGGGGTCTGGGCCTGTCGACGTTCGTCAGCGCCGGCAACCGGGCTGACGTCAGCGGTAACGACCTGCTGCAGTACTGGGAGCGCGACCCGGCGACCGATGTCGTCCTGCTCTACCTGGAGAGCTTCGGCAACCCGCGCAAGTTCGCCCGGCTTGCGCGCCGGGTCGCCCGGACCAAGCCCGTCGTCGCGGTGAAGACCGGCCGGTATGCGGTCGCGAGCCCGGCGCTCGCCGCCCGGGCCGTGCCGGTACCCGAGGAGAGGGTGCAGGCGCTGTTCGAGGATTCCGGCGTGATCCGGGTGGACACGCTGACCGAGCTCTTCGACGTCGCCCAACTGCTTGCCTACCAGCCGTTGCCGCCGGGATCGCGGGTGGCGACGGTGACCAACTCCAGCGCGCTCGGGGTGCTCGTCGCGGATGCCTGCGTCGCGGCCCGGCTGGACAGCGTGGCGACCGTGGACGTGGGGCCGGATGCGGACGTGCCGACATTCACCGCCGGAGTCCGCAAGGCGGTCGACCGGGCGGACGCGGTCGTGGCGGTCTTCGCGCCGGCGCTCGCGACCCCGGGGGACGACTACGCGCGGGCGCTGGCCGAGGTCGCCGGCACGTCGCGGGTGCCGGTGCTGACCACGTTCCTCGGCACCGAGGGCGTCCCCGCGCCGTTGCGCCACTCGGGCGCCACCGCGAGCGAGACGGCCCGGGGGTCCGTGCCCTCGTACCCGACCCCGGAACGCGCGGTGCGGGCCCTGGCCGCGGCCGTGCGGTACGCCGGGTGGCGCCGCCGTGCCGTCGGCACGCTGCCGCAGCTGGACGGCGTCGACGCCGCCCGCGCTCGGGAGGTGGTCGAGCGCGCGCTGGCCACTGCGCCCGCCGGCCGGCAGCTCGCGGCGGACGAATCGAGCCGGCTGCTGGATGCGTACGGGCTGCCGGTGGTCGAGCAGCGTGTCGTGACCGGCCCCGACCAGGCGGCCGCGGCGGCCGAGGAGCTCGGGTATCCGGTCGCCGTGAAGGCGACCGCGCCGGCGCTGCGGCACCGGCAGGACCTCGGAGCCGTCCGCCTCGACCTCGGCGACGTCGCGGCGGTGCGGTCGGCGGTCACCGCGCTGGCGGAGCTGATGGACCCGGCGTCGACGGACCCGGAGGCACCGGTCGTCGTGCAGCGGATGGCGGCGCTCGGGGTGCCCACGGTCGTGGAGGTACTCGACGACCCGACCTTCGGCGCGCTGGTGTCGTTCGGCGTGGGCGGGGTGGCGACGGAACTGCTCGGCGACCAGGCGTACGCACCGGTGCCGATGACCGACGCCGACGCCGCCGAGCTGGTCGCCGCGCCGCGGGCCGCGCCGCTGCTGGACGGCTACCGGGGCACCGAGCCGGTCGACACCGCCGCCCTCAAGGACCTTCTGCTGCGGGTCTCCCAACTGGCCGAGGACCTGCCCGAGGTGCTCGGCCTGGAGCTCAACCCCGTGCTCGTCGCCCGCCGCGGCCTCGCCGTGCTCAGCGCGACGGTCACCGTCGGGCCGCCGACAGCCCGGGCCGATCCCGGACCCCGCCGCCTCCAGACCTGAAGGACCGCGACACGGCGAAGGCTCCCACCCAGCGAGGGGTGGGAGCCTTCGATCGATCGGTCCAGCGGCCTACTCGACGTAGTCGCGGAGCGCGTTCGACCGGGACGGGTGGCGCAGCTTCGCCATCGTGTCCCGCTCGATCTGTCGGATCCGCTCCCGGGACAGGCCAAACGCCTTGCCGATCTCGTCGAGCGTCCGCGGCCGACCGTCGTCCAGCCCGTACCGCATCCGCAGCACCTGACGCTCGCGGCTCTCCAGGGTGGCCAGCACCGCGTCGAGCTGCTCGCGCATGAAGCCGAACTCCACCGCGTCCTGCGCGTCCGCGGCGTCGGAGTCCTCGATGAAGTCGCCGAGCTGGGCGTCCTCGTCGTCGCCGACGGTCTGGTCCAGCGACACCAGGTCCCGGCCGTACTGGAACAGCTCGGTCACCCGCTGCGGGGTGATGTCCAGCTCCAGTCCCAGCTCTTCCTCGGTCGCGTCCCGGCCGAGCTGCTGGTGCAACAGCCGGCGCGTCCGCTCCAGCTTGTTGACCTGCTCGACCAGGTGGACCGGCAGCCGGATGGTCCGGCCCTGGTCGGCCATCGCGCGGGTGATCGCCTGCCGGATCCACCACGTCGCGTATGTCGAGAACTTGAAGCCCTTGGTGTAGTCGAACTTCTCGACCGCGCGGACCAGGCCGAGGTTGCCCTCCTGGATCAGGTCGAGGAAGGGCAAGCCGTGGCCGGTGTAGCGCTTGGCCAGCGAGACGACCAGCCGCAGGTTGGCCTGCAGCAGGTGCTCCTTGGCCCGGCGGCCGTCGACGGCCAGCGCCTGCAGGTCCCGCCGCTTGGCCGGGGTCAGCTTCGTGGTGGGGTCGGCCAGCAGGTGGTCCGCGTAGAGGCCGGCCTCGATCCGCTTGGAGAGCTCGACCTCCTGCTCGGCGTTGAGCAGCGCAACCTTGCCGATCTCGTTCAGGTACACCCGGACCAGGTCGGCGGACAGCGCCGCGGACTGCTCGTCCAGGTCGGGAAGACGCTCTTCGACCTGGTCGGCGCCGGTGTCGACGGCGGTGGACGGGTCGGAACCGGCCGCGTCCGACCGCACCGTGGGTCGCTGCGTCCGGTGTGGCCGCGACATGATGCGCGGCTCCACCGACGCGCGGCGCCGCGGCGTGGCAGAATCGGTGCGAGGAAGCGTCACGGAACAGACTCCCGGGTCGGGTTCGGTGCTACGGCTAGTTCAACGCCTCGTAGTACGCGATGTTCCCGTCTCGGGTTCGCTGGCGGCTGTCCTCAGGGATCTCACAGGCCGGTGCGTGCCCGGCGCCACGGCCGGCGGTCACAGCCAAGCGGTCACAGCCAAGCGGTCACAGCGGCAGCGAGGCGAGATCCTCCTGCACCACCTGCCGGTCCTCCGCGTCGGCGACCTTCGCGAGCACCGCCTCGGCCGCCGCCCGCGACGCCAGCGCGGACTCCCGTTGCCCGGCGACGGCGTATGCCCTGGCCACGCCCTCGTGCGCGGAGGCGATCAGCCAGTCCGGAACGGACTCGGCCATCGCGATCTCCAGGCAGCGGCGGGCGTGGTGCAGGGCCGGCTCGGCCCGGCCGAGCACCGAGTAGACCCGGGCGCACTGCCACTCGCCGATGGCGAGCTGCTCGGGGCCGCCGACCTGACCCCAGTGGTAGCGGGACGCGTGCGCGGCGTGCACCATCCGGTCGTCGTCCTCGGTGGTCCGGCCGGTCTTCTCCAGCAGCGTCCAGACCAGGTTGAACAGGTCCGCGGCCAGCTGCCGCTCGGACTCCGGCAGGCCGGATGGTGCCGGTCCGGAGGTCACGGTCGTGTTGGACATGTCGTCTCCTTCGATCAGATGTACGAGGCCGTGCAGGATGCGCTGATCGCGGGCAAGGCGTGCCTCGATGTCACGGCGGTAGGCGATCAGCAGCTCGCGTCCGCCGTCGGCGGCAGCCAGCACGGCGCGGACCGCGGGCAGCGGAAGATCGAGCTCCCGCAATCGACGGATCCGGCGGGCCGGCTCCAACTGGGCGGGCGCGTACCAGCGGTGGCGGGTCGTGGGATCGATCCCGGCCGGGGAGAGCAGGCCGAGGGCGTCGTAGTGGCGCAGCGCCTTCACGGTCAGCCCGGACAGGCGGGCGAACCGGCCGATCGGCAGCAGGGCAGTCCTGCGATCGGTCGGCGTGCCGGAGGCACGGTTCCCGGGGTGGAGGTCCACGGCAGGGACCGTAGGACCTCCCGCTGGGGGAGTTGCTAGCTCACCTCGAGCAGCACCGTGAACGGGCCGTCGTTGACCGAGGCGACCTGCATGGACGCGCCGAAGACGCCGGTCTGCACCGGGGCGCCGCGGGAGCGCAGCTCGGCCACCACGGCGTCCACCAGCGGCGAGGCGAGTGATCCTGGCGCGGCGGCGACCCAGCTCGGCCGCCGGCCCTTGCGGGTGTCGCCGTACAGGGTGAACTGGCTGATCACGAGCAGTGGTGCTCCGGTCTCGGCCGCCGACCGCTCCTCCCGCAGGATCCGCAGTTCGTGCACCTTGCGGGCCATCGTCGCCGCCGTGGCCCCCGTGTCCGAGTGCGTCACGCCGAGCAGCACGAGCAGGCCGGGGCCGATCTCGCCGACCACTCCGGTGCCGGGCCCGTCGGGCTCCCCAGGGCCCAGCACGGTGACGCTGGCCGACAGGACGCGGGAGACCACGGCACGCACCCGCGGGACACTAGTGCGCATGAGCGGGACGGCCGGTACGGCGCTGGCGGACTACCGGCAGCGGGTCGCGGAGATGTACCTCGCCGAGCCACGGGAGGGCGCGGCGGGGTTGGCGGCGTTTCGCGCGGCCCGGGACGAGCTGTTCCTCACCCATTCGTGCTCGGCGCTCGACGAGCAGCAGCGCACGGCCGGCGTGCCGCCGGCGTACTTCGACCGCAATCCCGAACTGGTCGTCCGGGTTCCGCTGCTCGCGGTCGACGACGGCGAGCAGGTCGCGATGGATACCGGCGGCGAGGACGGGGTGCTGCACTACCGCCGGCTCGGGCGGTTTCCGGCGCCGGTGGGGGATCTGACGCTGTTCTGGCTGCTCGGCTACGGCGGCGGGCTGTTCCTGCCGTTCCGGGACGGGACCGGGACGACCGCGACGTACGGCGGCGGGCGGTATCTCACCGACACGATCAAGGGGACGTTCGGTCGCGGCGTGACCCTCGACCCGGACGGCCGCGGCGCGGTGCTCGACTTCAACTATGCCTACAACCCGTCGTGCGCGTACAACTCGGCGTACCTGTGCCCGCTGGCGCCCCGCGAGAACTGGCTCGACGCGCCGGTCGAGGCCGGCGAGCTGCGCTATCCCGACCCTACGTGAGGCCGGGCGCGGTCAGCCGCGGCGGCGAGTACGCGTGCACGCTGATCGCCTCCAACGTGCCGCGGTTCTGCACAGTGTGACTGCGATCCGCCCCGTACGAGGCCGACGACCCCGCCGCGCGAACGGTCCGCCGGGTCCGGCCCCGGCGGTCGGTCCAGGTCTCGGTCAGCTCGCCGTGCAGGACCGTGTACGCGCCGGCCGCGCCGCCGTGGTCGTGCGACCCGGTGCCCTGCCAGGGCATCCAGGTCAGCAGCCAGACCTCGACCTCCTCGGTCAGCGCGAGCGGCAGGTGCCAGCGATCGGGTGCGTCGAACTGGGCCGCCAGATAGAGCTGCTCCGCCGCTCGGGTCGCGAACCGCCTGGTCAGTCGGGCGAGATCGCGCTCGGACCAGCGCTCGCGCGGGGCGAGCACACCGGCGAGCGCGCGGGCGCCGGCAACGGACGGGTGCGCGTAGGGAAGCTCGATGCCGCGATCGAGGGAAAGGGTCACGGCGACTCCTTCGTACCGGGCACGGCCCTTACACTATTCAGCCAGTAGGAATTAGGAAACCCCGGTCGGTCAGTGCCCGGGCCATCTCCTCCACCTGGTCCAGCTCGATCCCGTACGCCAGCTCGAGCACGACGGCCAGCTCGCGCAGGGGCCGGGTGCCGTCACAGCCGGCGACGAGCGCCGCCACGGCCGGGTCGACCGGTGAGGTCCAGCGCATGCCGGCCGGCTGGCGCAGCCGCTGGCCGGCGACCTCCCAGCCGTCCGGTCCGGGCGTCGCGGTCTGCTCCAGCTGCAGGCCGGGTGCCCGGTCGAACCGGACCGCGCCCACGTCGATGCCGCGCAGCGCGTCCAGCCGGTCGAACCAGGCCGCCACCTCCGGGCCGGCCGGTTCGTCGATCGGCTGCGGGACCTCCTCGAGGCGCACGGTCGACCGGTCGGCGCCGGACCTGCGCAGGGTCACCAGCCCGAAGCCGACCGCCTCGACGCCGGCGGCGGCGAACCAGTCCAGCCAGCGGGCGTACCGGGCCTCGTACGTGGGCGAGCCCTTCTCGCCGGCGTCGGTGAGCCAGAGCGCGGCGTACTGGGACGGGTCAGCGACCTCGCGCTGCCACACCCACGCGTCACAGCCCAGCCCGTCGAGCCAGCCGGCGAGCCGGTCCTGCCAGGCCTCGCCGCGGTGGTGCACCCAGTTCGCCAGCAGCTGGCCGCCGCCGCCGTCAGCGAGCACGCCGGGCACTCGCCGGATCAGCCGGCGGCTCACCTCGTCGCCGGTCAGGCCGCTGTCCCGGTAGGCGAACCCGCCGGCCGTCCCGTCCCAGCCGGGGCCGACGATGAACGGCGGGTTGGACACCACCAGGTCGAAGCGGCGGCCGTCGACCGGTTCGAGCAGGTCGCCCTCGAGCAGCTCCCAGCGCAGCCCGTTGAGTCGGGCGGTCAGGCTGGCCATCGCCAGCGCCCGCGGGAGCACGTCGGTGCCGGTGACGGCACCCGCGTGCTGGGACAGGTGCAGGGATTGGACTCCGCAGCCGGTGCCGATGTCGAGCGCGGTGTTCACCGGGCGCCGGACCGTCGAGGAGGACAGCGTGAGGGAGGCAGGACCGACGCCGAGCACGTGATCCGGGCGTACGGGGCCGGGGCGGACGTCGGTGCCGAGGTCGGCGACCACCCACCATTCCTCGTACGGGCGGAGGTCGATGGCCGCGCGGTACCCGTCGCCGTCCGGTGCCAGGAGGACGCCCGCCAGGGACGGCGCCGCGGCGAGCGGAAGCGCGGCACGCACCGCGGGGGCCGGCTCGGTCGAACCGAGCAGGAACAGCCGGACCAGCGTCTCCAGTGGCGAGCCGCCGGTGGTGGCGCGGAGCCCGGGCACGCGCTCGGCCCGGGCCAGGGCACCGGCGGCCTCCTCGCCGAGCAGCTCGACCACCGCGTCGGCGGTGTAGCCGGCCGCCCGCAGCGCGTCGGCCAGCCGGTCGGCGTCCGCGTCGGGAAGCAGAAGGTCCGCCTCCAGCGGATCAGGCGGCGAGTCGCTCGGCACGTCGCCATCCTGCCCATGCGGCGAGCGCCCGGTGACCGTCGGGTGCGCCTCGCGCGGCTTCGGCCGTGATGGGTGGTTCAGCGGGAGGCATGGATTCGGATGGGCGGGCGGAGGACCGCCGCACCCGGGTCGGCGGCCGACCGATCGCCGCGAGTCCCTCCTCAGGCGCGGTCACGCGGTTTCCTCGTGCAGCACGGCAGCATTGGCGGCATTAGCGGCATTGGCGGCATTGGCGGGATTGGCGGGATTGGCGGCATTGGCGGCATTGAAGGAGACGAACGGCTCCAGCGCCGCCCGTTCCTCAGGCGTGAGCCGCAGCGGCCGGCCGTCGCGGGCCTGGACGACCACCGACTCGCCCAGCGCCGCGCACTGCCCGTCCCGGAACAGCCCGTGGGCGACGGCGTACGACGCACCGCCGAGCTGTCCGACCGCAGCGCCGACCGTCACAGTGCTCGGATACGGCACCTGCTGCAGGTACTCGATCTGGATACTCACGAGCAGCAGCTGGAGTCCCGGCGGCGGATCGAGCAGCCGGGCGGCGCCGGCGACGCGATGGTTGAGCTGGGCTCGACTCTCCTCGAACCAGCGCGCGACGGCGACGTTGTTCACGTGGCGATTGGTGTCGACGTCGCCGTACAGGGTCCGGGCATCGAACCGCAGCGGGTAGCTGTCCAACGCCAACCGCTGCTTGTCCCGCCGCAGTCTGCTCATCGCCCGCAGAGTCTGCCAGCAGGGATGCAGCCAGCCCCGAAGGTGGCGCTAGCCTGCGCGAATGGGTCTCATGCTCAGCCAGCAGCCGCAGGCGGACGCCTTGCTCGACCGCGATCCGCTGGCGCTGGTGATCGGGATGGTGCTGGACCAGCAGATCCCGCTGGAGAAGGCGTTCTCCGGCCCGTACGTGCTGGCCGAGCGGTTGGGGCACGTGCCGGACGCGGCCGAGATCGCGTCGATGCCCGAGGACGACCTGGTCGCCGTCTTCTCGAAGCCACCGGCGCTGCACCGGTTCCCCGGCTCGATGGCCAAGCGGGTGCAGGCGATGTGCCGGGCGGTCGTCGACCGGTACGACAACGACGTGACGAGGATCTGGACCGACGCCACGGACGGGCGTGACCTGCTGAAGCGGGTCGGTGCGCTACCGGGCTTCGGCAACCAGAAGGCACAGATCTTCGTCGCCCTGCTCGGCAAGCAGTACGGCGTGGGCGTGCCCGGCTGGCGGGAGGCCGCAGGCGACTTCGGCCCGGAGGGCACGTACAAGTCGGTCGCCGACATTCGCGACCCGGACTCGCTGGCCCGGGTGCGCGACTACAAGAAGCAGCTCAAGGCGGCCGCCAAGGCCTCCGGCTGACCCCGCGACGGCCCTGTCCCTCCCTGGTCGGCCAAGCCGGGGTCAAGAACCGGCAAGGCGGCGCCGGGCTCGTCCGCGCAGGCGGGTGAATCGGGCGGTGACCAGGTGCGCGCGCCCCGGAGCGGTGACACGATGGGTGGAGGCCGCGCTCATCCGGCGCCGGCCAGGGAGGCATTGCCAGTGACGATCGGCCGGGACGGCGGCGACAGTGAGCCGATGCTGATCACGGAGGCTCAGCCAAGCCTGGACGCGCAGCTGTCGGCACGGCGTACCAAATACCTGATCATGATGGGCATCCGCGTGGTGTGCCTGGTGCTCGCGGCGGTCTTCTACCACACACCCTGGTTGCTGGCGATCTTCATCGGGGGAGCGGTCGTGCTGCCGTGGATGGCGGTGCTGATCGCGAACGACCGGCCGCCGAAGAAGGCGCTCAGGGTGCACCGGTTCGGCGGTCACCCGGATCCCGGCAGAGCCATTACCTCGTCCACAGGCGACAGCCGTGTCATCGAAGGTTGAGGCGCGTTAGGGCAAGCTTGGCAGCGTCTCGTATCAAGTGGGCCTTTCCACTCCACAGAGAAGATCGCCCACGGCACTGAATTGATGCATTCTGCGCCACTTCTGATACAGCCAACCTTGAATCCTCTGACGAAACTCAGCGCGTGCCGCCATCTCCAAATCCTTCAGTCCAGAGGCGACGCCTGTCCTTCGGTGCCGTGGTCCGGGCCAAGCGCAAATCGCTCGGTCTGTCCCAGGAGAAGCTCGCCGAGAAGGCGGGTTGCGACCGGCAGTCGATCAACCGGGTCGAGAACGCCGCGTACTCGCCATCGCTCGATCGGGTCTTCAAGCTCGCCGACGCGCTCGGCATGAGCCTGTCCGACCTGTTCGACGAGTTCGACCGGGTCGACGCCAACGCTCCGTCGCAGAACGGCGGCAGCGGGCGGGACGTGCCGCGCCACGGTGCGCACGCGGGGGATCGGGCCGCGTCCAGCTGAGCCGGTCACGACTCTCCTACGGCGGTGGGCCTCGACCCGCCGCCGTACGCGTGTGTGCACCCGGCCGCTGCAGAGCGACCACCCGGGCCGAGCCGTCCGCACCCGGCTGTCCGGCCCGTGTCGGCTGTCCGATCCATCGAGACGGATGCGCCGTGCTGGTCGGTCCGACCGCGCCGCAGGTGAGCGCTGGCTGCGGTCGGGCGCTGTGCTGCGGTCGGGCGCTGTGCTGCGGTCGGGCGTCGCGCCGCCCAGAGGCGTGCCGGCGCCGCGGGCGCCGGGCCGGCGCGGCGGTCGGGTGCGTCACGAGGCGTCGGCGCGGAGGGCGTCGGCGGCCCGGGCGGCCTCGTAGAGGACTCCGGCCAGGTCGCGCTCGTCGCCGCCGCGGGCCGACTCGAGCAGCCGGCCGATCGTGGACCAGTCGTCGAGCACGCAGGCCAGATGCCTGGCCACGTACGACGGCATCCGTAGCACCACTGCCGGCGCCGGGCCGCCCTCCTCCGGGTCCCACGTCCCGTCGTCGTCGACGCTCACGTCGACGACGCCTTCGACCAGCCACCGGTGGGCGTCCGGAGGCTCCGGAAGGGAGCGGAAGTCGCGGGGGCGTAGGTGCTCGACCGTCACGCTGAGCGAGCATGCCGGTGCTCCGGGCTAGTGTCCAGCGGTCCGGAGGAAATTCACCGGTCCGGCGCGAGCTCCGGTGGCGGGGAGTGGCACCATCGAAGGCATGACCACGCCGCAAACGCCCGGTACCGCCGTCGAGGAGCGCATCGACACCCGCCCCGACCGCGTCCTCCGGCCCGAGCCCGGCGACTCCGAGCGGTTCTCGCACTACGTGCCGAAGGACAAGCTGATGGAGGCGCTGGTCAACGGCACCCCGGTGCGGGCGTTGTGCGGCAAGGTGTGGACCCCGTCCCGGGACCCGAAGAAGTACCCGGTCTGCCCGGAGTGCAAGGAGATCTGGGACAACCTGCCGCCCGGCGACGACGGCGACGACCCCGACCGCTAGCCGGGTGGGGACGGGTCGGTGCGCGTCGGCCAGGTCTGCTCGATCGTCGCGTTGAGCTCGGCGCCGAGCAGCACGGCGAGCGCCAGCACGTAGAAGAAGAGCAGCGCACCGATCGGCGCCGCCAGCGCCCCGTACGAGAAGCCGCGGTCGACCACGAAGTCGATGTACGCCCGGAGCCCGAACGTGCCGCCCACGAACACCAGCGCGGCCAGCACCGCGCCGGGGAAACCCCGTCGCCACGGCAGCCGGCGCGGCGGGGCCACGTGGTAGAAGGTCACCAGGCCGACGAGCAGCAGCACCGTGACGAGCGGCCAGTACGTGGCCTGGATGACGGTCTCCACGTCGGACTGCGCCGACTCGGGGAAGAAGCGCACGAGCCGACCGGGACCGATCACCATCACCGGCAGCAGCACGATGCCGATTACGACGGTGAGCAGGTAGAGCCCGAGCGCCAGCAGGCGACTGTGCACCGCCCCGCGGAGGTCGCGCATGCCGTACGCGATGGTGACCGTGTTCACGAACGTCGCCGTCGCCGACGAGCCCGCCCACAGGCCGAGCAGGAAGCCGATGCTGATGACGTCGGCGCGGCCACGGCGCAGCACCTCGTCGACGGTGGGCGAGATGATCTGATCGACCACGCTCGGCGCGAACGCGCGGCGGGAGGCGGCGAGCAGCGACGCCTCGATCTGGTTCACGGTCGACTCGCCCAGGAACCCGGACAGGTAACCGATGCTGCCGAGCAGCGCGAGGAACAGCGGCGCCAGGGACAGCAGCTGCCAGAACGCGGCCTCGGCGGACAGCCCGAGCACGCGATCGTCCCAGGCCTTCGCCACGGTACGGCGCAACGCCGACACGTGCCGTTGACGAGCCACCGGGCGCGCGACCCCCTTTACCGCCTCGGCGGCGCGCTGCTGCCGCACCGAACCCCGTCGCAGCGCTTGGCGCACGGCGAGGACGGGCATGCGTCGTCGCCGCGACACCGGGTCCCGGGTGGCGGTCATCACCCCGAAGTGTGCCCCGGCCGACGTTCCGGGACACGCCGTACCCCCTGCGGCGCGCCGGCCGGCCGGTCGCGGGGGTCCGGTGGGCGGTCCGCCGGACCGGTGGGCGGTCGGCCGGGTCCGATGCGCGGCGGGAGAGTCGGGGGTCCGGCGGCGGTGCCGCGTCCGGACGCCGGTTCGGCGGGTCCGGCGGGTCGCGTGGGTCCGGCGGCGGTGCCGCGTCCGGACGCCGGTTCGGCGGGTCCGGCGGGTCGCGTGGGTCCGGCGGCGGTGCCGCGTCCGGACGCCGGTTCGGCGGGTCCGGCGGGTCGCGTGGGTCCGGCGGCGGTGCCGCGTCCGGACGCCGGTTCGGCGGGTCCGGCGGGTCGCGTGGGTCCGGTGGGCGGTGCTGGCGGTCGCGGGGCGGCGTCGGGCGGTGCCGGCGGGGTTGCGGGGTACGGCATGCCGTCCGGCCTGCCGCCCGCAGCCGGCGCCCGCGGGTAGGGTTGCGGGGCCCTCGTCGGGAATCTCCCCGACGAGGGTGCTCGCTGTCCGCTGCGGATGAAGGGGGCCCGTGACCGCCGCTGGGATGCCTGACGAGTCGGCTTCGGGGACTCCACCGCTGCGAACCTGGCAACGCCGCGCACTCTCGGCGTACCTGCTGCGCAGGCCGGTCGACTTCCTCGCCGTGGCGACACCGGGTGCGGGCAAGACGACCCTCGCGCTGCGGGTCGCGGCCGAGCTGCTGTCCGACCGGACTGTCGCCGCCGTCACGGTCGTCACCCCGACCGAGCATCTGAAGAACCAGTGGGCGCTCGCGGCCGCCCGGACCGGCATCCCGCTCGACCCGACGTTCCGCAACGCCGACGGGGCGACCGCGCGCGACTTCCGCGGCGCCGTGGTGACCTACGCGCAGGTGGCTGCGGCGCCGGCGCTGCACCGGGCCCGCACCGCGAACCGGCGGACGCTGGTCGTGCTGGACGAGGTGCACCACGCCGGCGACGCGCTGTCCTGGGGTGACGCGGTGCGGGAGGCGTTCGAGCCGGCGGCCCGGCGGCTCGCGCTGACCGGTACGCCGTTCCGTTCGGACGAGAACCCGATCCCGTTCGTCCGGTACGAGCCGGAGCCGGACGGCGCACTGCGCTCGGCCGCCGACCACGCGTACGGGTACGGCGAGGCGCTGCGGGACGGCGTGGTCCGGCCGGTGATCTTCCTGGCGTACTCCGGCGAGGCGCGGTGGCGGACCCGGGCCGGGCTGGAGCTGTCCGCGCGGCTGGGCGAGCCCGGGACGGCCGAGCACATCGCCCGGGCCTGGCGGACGGCGCTCGACCCGGCCGGGGACTGGGTGCCGGCGGTGCTGCGCGCGGCCGACCAGCGGCTGTCCCAGGTGCGGAGCTCGATGCCGGACGCCGGCGGGCTGGTCATCGCGACCGACCAGACCGCGGCCCGGGCGTACGCGACCCGGATCCGCGAGACCACCGGCACCGCGCCCGCGCTCGTGCTCTCCGACGACCGCGGGTCCACCGCGCGGATCGCCGGGTTCGCGGCGTCGGACGAGCGGTGGATGGTCGCGGTGCGGATGGTCAGCGAGGGCGTGGACGTGCCCCGGCTCGCGGTCGGGGTGTACGCGACGTCGGCCTCGACGCCGCTCTACTTCGCCCAGGCGATCGGGCGGTTCGTCCGGGCCAGGCGGGCGGGGGAGACCGCGTCGGTGTTCCTGCCGTCGGTGCCGCCACTGCTGCGGCTGGCCGGGGAGCTCGAGGCCGTCCGCGACCACGTGCTGGGCCGGCGCGCGGCCGGCGCCGAGGACGAGGGCGGCTGGGACGACGACCTGCTCGCCGCGGCCCAGGCGACCCGCGACGAGCAGACCGACGAGGACCGCGCGTTCACCGCGCTGGGCGCGTCCGCACAGCTGGACCAGGTCATCTTCGACGGCGCGTCGTTCGGCACCGGCGCGACGCCGGGCACCCCGGAGGAGGAGGACTACCTGGGCCTGCCCGGGCTGCTCGATCCCGAGCAGGTGGCGGCGCTGCTGCGGGCCCGGCAGGCCAAGCAGGTCGCGCTGCAGAAGAAGGCGCCCCCGGCCGTGACCGCTCCGGTCGCGACCCCGATGGCGACCCACGAGCGCCGGGCCGCGCTGCGCAAACAGCTCAACGCGCTGGTCGCCGCCCACCACCACCGCACCGGCCGGCCGCACGGGACGATCCACAACGAGCTGCGCCGGGCGTGTGGCGGTCCGCCCACCGCCGTCTGCACCGTTGAGCAGCTCGAGCAGCGGATCGCCACCATCCAGTCCTGGTGAGGACCGGCGCCGCGGTCAGTCGATCTTCATGTGCGGGCTGGACCAGCCGGCGAGGAAGTCCATGACCTCGAGGACGACGTCCTCGTCCTCGTCCCGGCCGGCTCGCTGCAGGTGCTCCCGCAGCGCCTGCAGCTGCCCCTCGACGACCTCCCGCTCGACGCCGGCCTCCCGGGCCCGCACCACCGCCTCCCGCAGCGCGAGGGTCGGCTCGGCGGCGGCGAGCGCCTCCTCGTAGGCCGGCGGCCAGTCGGTCGTCACCGGCTCATCCTCCCCCAGCGACCACACGGGACCAGCCCGACCGGGTGACTTCCAGCAGCTGCTGGTAGTCGCTCAGCGACATGGAGCGGGACGGCTCGAGGAAACCATGGCCGGTCGGGTTCGCCGGGTCGGGCCGGTAGCTGAGGCCGTCCGGGAGGTCGCGCTCGTTGATCGTCCACACCGGGTCCTTGCCGGTGCCGCCGAACTCGGGCGGCCGGCGGAACTCGGGCAGGTTCGTCGGCGAGCCCGGGCTCGCCGACACCCCGCCCGTGTTCGGGTGCACCATGCCCGCGGAGTCGACCGGGATGTCCGTGCCCGGCCGGGCGCCGAGCGTGCGCGCGGTCGGGCCGACCTCGGGTGCCCCACCGGCGTCGCGCATGCTCCGGAACAGGTCGGCCGGGTCGCACGGGGTCAGCCCGAGCGGGTCGATCCACCGGGTCGGGTTGGGCACGTACGCGTGCGGGTCGGGGCCGCCGACCAGGCCCATCGGGTCGGGGCTGAGGTAGCGGGCGGCCTCGGCGTCGTAGTAGCGCTGCTGGTTGTAGTCGAGTCCGCTCTCCGGGTCGTGGTACTGCCCCGGGAACCGCAGCGGGCAGTCCGCCGGGCCGGTCGCGCTCGTGCCGCCCCAGAGCGAGGCGCGGGCCGACCGGGCCACCGTGCCGTCGGGCGCGACCAGCTCCGTCGGCGTGCCGACCAGGTCGGTGACGATCGCGTAGAACCGCTCGTCGACCGCGTCGATCGCTGTGGTGGCGGTGGCCGCGGTGGCGGCGGCGGCGGTGGCGGCGGCGGCGGTGGCGGCGGCGGTGGCGGCGGCGGTGGCGGCGGCGATGCCTGGCGGCCGCTCGCGCTGGGTCAGCGCCCGGAACCCGTCCCCGGCCCAGTCCCATGCGGTCGCGCCGATTGCCGAGGACTGCTCGGCGAGCGCGAATCCGTCCCAGGCGAACTCGACCCGCTCGGCGACGGTGCCGTCGGCGGCCAGCCGCTCCTTCGCCGTGCGCCGGCCGAACGCGTCGTACCGGTATCGCCACCGGGTCTGGTCCGGGGTGGTGACGCCGACCAGCCGGTTCTCGCCGTTCCAGGCATAGTGCCAGGTGCGGGTGCCGCCCGACGGCGTCGAGCGCCGGCGCCGCACGACCCGGCCGGCCTCGTCGTGCTCGTACCGCAGCCGGCCGGTCCGGCACAGCAGCGTGCCGGCGTAGTCGTGCTCGGGCGTCGCCGGCGCCCCGCCGCGCCCGTAGTCCCACCGCTCGGTGCGGTCCGCGGTCGTCACCGCCGTGACCCGGCCGGCCGGGTCGAGCTCGTACCGGCGGTCGCCGGCGAGCAGGTCGTCGACGGCGGCCAGCGTGCTGTCCGGCCGGTACGCGAACGACCGCCGCTGCAGCGTGCCCGCCGGGCCGGTCACCGTCTGGCCGGTCAGCCGGTAGCCCGGGTCCCAGGTCTGGCTGAGCACCGTGTCCGGGCCGAGGCGCCGCCGCGTCTCCCGGCCGACCGCGTCGTAGTCGAAGGACATCACGTGCTCGCCGGCGCGCAGCGCGGCCGGCCGGTCGTCGGCGCCGTACTCCCAGCGGGACTCGACGCCCTCGGGCGTGCGTCGCCAGATCCGCCGACCCAGCAGGTCGTACCGGCTGGCGATCTCGCGGCCGTCGGTCGCCTCGGAGACGACCCGGCCGACCGGGTCGCGCCGCAGCCGGACGTCGGCGTCGGGCGTGCTCGCCGCGACGACCCGACCGGCGGGGTCGTACCCGAACGTGGAGACCCAGTCGCCGCTGCGGCGCTCGGTCACCCGGCCCATCACGTCCCGGGTGAGCGTCGTGGTGCCGACCCCGCCGGTCGCGATCGCGGCCAGCCGCCCGGCGGCGTCGTAGGTGTAGTCCAGCCGGCGGCCGTTGACGTCCGTCTCCGCGCGCAGCCGGCCGGCGGGGTCGTAGTCGTAGGTCCAGACGAGGCCGGCCGGCGTGGTGACCGAGGCGAGCCGCAGCTCGGTGTCGTACCGGTATTCGGTGCGGGCGCCGTCCGGGGTGGTCCGCGCGACCGGCAGGTCGAAGCCGGCGAACTCGGTGCGGGTGACCCGGCCCAGCGCGTCGGTGTGCGCGACCAGGTTGCCCTCGCCGTCGTACTCCCAGCGCTCGGTCGCGCCGTCGGGCATGGCCCGCGCGGCCAGCTTGCCCTCGACCGTCCACTCGTAGCGGGTGGCCGCATCGAGCGCGTCGACCACCTCGACCACGCGACCGAACGCGTCGCGGCGGTAGCGGGTGACCGTGCCGACGGCGTCGACGAACTCGACCGGCAGGCCCGCGGCGTCGTTGCGGACGACACGGATCCGGCGCAGCGGGTCGGTGATGCCGACGAGGTGCCCGCTCCCGTCGTACCGGTAGCGGGTCGTGGCGCCGCTGGGGTCGGTGACCGCGGTGAGCAGGTCGCGGTCGTCCCGCTCGTAGCGCCAGACCGCCCCGTCCGGGTCGACCAGCCGGGAGGGCCGGGCCGGGCCGGCGTACTGCGCGACCGTCGCGGTTCCGTCCGGGCGGTCGACGCGCAGCAGGTTGCCGGCGGCGTCGTAGGTCCAGCGGGTGGTGCGGCCGAGCGGATCGGTGCGGGACAGGAGGCGGTCGTAGCGGTCCCACTCGGAGCGGGTCACGCCGCCCAGCGCGTCGGTCTCGCGGACGACCTGCTTGAGGTCGTTGTACGCGAAGACCTTGGCGGCGCCGAGGGAGTCGGTGACCGTGGTGGCGCCGGGCTCGTACGCGAACGTGGCCGAGAGGGCCCCGTCCGCGCCGGTGGTGCGCACGCACCGGCCCCGCTCGTCGTACTCGTAGCCGTACCAGGTGCCGTTGCGGTCGTCCCAGCGCACGATCCGGTCGAGCTCGTCGGAGCGGAACCGCAGCGGGATGCCGGAGGAGTTGACGACCGCGGCGAGCCGGCCGCCCTCGTCGTAGCCGTAGCGGACCAGCTCGACCCAGCGCTCGCCGTCGCGCAGCCGCAGCGAGGTGACCAGCCCACGCTCGGTCTCGACCGCGACCCGGTAGCCGCCGGAGTGCCGCAGCTCGACCGGCACACCGGCCGTCGACCGGTCCACGTCGATCCGGGAACCGAACCGGTCGGCGATCGAGAGCAGCAGCCCGGACGGGCCGAACCGGAGCGCCTCGCCGGTCGGCCGGATGATCGTCCAACCCTCGTCGTCGGCGGTGAGCGGCAGCCGCGGTCCCTCCACCGGCAGCACCGGCGCGGCGTCGGTGGGCACCGGGTAGACCAGCACGGTGCCGTCGTCGTCGGCGAACCGCAGCAGCCCACCCTCGGGCTCGATCCGCAGGTCGAGCGTGGTCGCCCAGGCCGGCCCGTACGACCGGCCGGCCCGGTAGCCGGACAGGTGGGTCCGGGCGAGCACGAGCGGCAGCACGCCGGGCAGCTCGACGTCGACCTGGCGCATCACCATCTTGCCGCTGACCACGTCGATCGGGTCCGCCTCGCAGACCCGCTTCTCGATCGCGACCGCGGCCTCGCGGGCGTCCGCGGCGACGTCGTCGAGCGCCTTGCCCTCGGAGAGCAGCTTCTCGCCGGCGCTGAGCGCCTTCTCGCCGGCGGCGACGCCCTTCTCGCCGGCCACGGCGGCCTTGACGCCCTTGAGCCCGGACAGGATCTTCCCGCCGGGCAGGAAGGTCAGCGCGGCGTCGATGCCGATCGACGTCCACGACCCCTTCCCGGTCGCCAGCTTGATCGCGACGTCGATGCCCAGCGCGATCGCGCCCGCGGCGAGCGCGAACGGGGCCAGGAACTGCAGTCCCGGCACCAGCGAGAGCACGCCGAGCACGGCCGACACGCCCTTGAGCACGGTCGAGATCTGGGCCAGGACGTCGGCGTGGTCGGAGATCCAGCCCTTGACCGAGCCCCACGCCCGGGACAGCCAGCCCGGCTCCTTGTACGGCGCGTCGGCCACGTTGTTGATCGCGCCGGCGGCGCTCGACGCGGCCGAGCGGTGCTCGTCGCGCAGCCGGCGGGCCTGGTCGATGACCTCCTGCAGTTGCGAGCCGACCGCGGTGGCGTGCGAGCGGGCTGTGTCGTACTGGTCCTTGAGCCGGGTGAACTCCGGGCTGCCCGACGGCGCCGACTGCCCGGCCAGCCGGTTGACCTCGGCCACCGCGGACTGTTCCTGCCGGCGCAGGTCGGCCGCGCGGGCCTCCAGGTCGGCCGCCCGGCGCTGCCGGCCGACCAGCCCGTTGCCGTACTCGGTGAGGGCGCGGGCGGCGGCCCGGTGCGAGTCGGCGGCCAGGGTGAGGTCCCGGGGCAGGTCCTTGAGCTGGCCGCGGAACGCGTCGGCGGCGTCGCCGGTCCAGGCGGACGAGTTGAGCTTCCCCACGTTGGCCGAGGCGCCCGCGAACAGCGTGCCGGCGCCGGTGACGTCGGCGGCAGCCGAGCTCAGGGCGGCGGCGTCGCCGGGCGCCGGGTCGAAGCCCAGTGCGGGGAACTCGCGGACCGCCACCTGTCCCTCCCGAGTACGGTCTCCCGCGGGTCGTGGACCCGCGGTCCGGGACGTTATATCATCATCGACCGGTACGCCACTATTGACCGGATTCGGGTGGTTTTGATGGCAGACGGCTTCGAGGTCGACGTCGCGACACTGCGCGCGCTGTCCAGCGAACTCACCTCGATCGGCGACAAGGTCGGCACGGCCCAGCACGGCATCGACGGCCTGGGCGACGACCAGACCGGCGACGGTGACCTCACCGGCGCCGTGCACCACTTCAAGGACAAGTGGGAATACTCGCTGAAGAAGATCAGGGAGACCGCCGAGAAGACGGCGGAGAAGGTCACCTCGGCCGCGGACGGGTACGACCAGGTCGACACCGCGATCGCCGACGCGGCGGCCGGGAAGTCGTGACCACGTCATGACGGAGCCCCAGGTGGCCGTCGGCGTCGACCCGGCTGCGCCGCGTCCGCCGATCGGCTTCCGGCTGGACCTGCCGGACGAGTTCACCTCGCTCGACCTCGACCCGGCGACCTCGGACGCGTCGATCGAGGCCCTGCTCGACGAGCGGTCGGCCGGGGTGCCGGGCGCGGCCAGGCAGCGGGCGCGGGCACGGCAGGTGCTGCAGCGGGTGGTCGTCGAGCACCGCGAGGCCGGCGTGTTCCTCGCCTCGTTCCTGGCCGGGACCGGGGCGTCGCCGGGGGAGATGATCGGGGCGAGCCTGACCCTGGCGTGGCGGCGGTTCGCCGGCGGGATCGACCTCGACGGGCTGGAGGTCTACTTCCGTGACGACGACCCGGGGCCGGGGGAGGACCCCTCGCAGCGGGACGTGCGGCGGGTCGAGCATCCGTACGGGGAGACCGTGCGGGTGGTGAACCGGCAGCTGGTGCCGGTGCCGCTCACCTCGCGCCGGCAGGAGGTCGTGGTCGTCCAGCACCTGGTGCCGGCGCCGCCGCCGGCCGAGGAGTGGCTGGCGGTGCTGACGTTCTCCACGCCGGACGTGGACGGGCAGGACGATTTCGTCGGCCTGGTCGGGCGGATCGCCGCCAGCCTCGAGTTCCTCGACCCGGACGGGACGCCGCTCCCACCCCCGGGGCCGCCCACCGGCACCATCGGCTTCGTCCCCGACTGAGCCCCGGGCCGGGCTGTCCATGGCCCCGCGGCCGATGCGGCGGGCCAGCGGGCGGTGCGGGCAGGGTGGCGGCTGGGCCGCCGGGCGGTGCGGGCGGGAGCCGGCCGGGGCAGCAGGCTCGGGTGGGGGTCCACGGGGTTCGGGCGGAGGCAGCGCTCAGGCGGAGATGACGACCTCGGCGTCGACGGCACGCAGGGCCGCGTCGTAGCGGCGGGTGTGGTGGCCGCAGAAGAAGAGCTCGCCGCCGCCGGTGAAGGTCACCCGCGAGGTGGCGCGCGCTCCGCAACGGTCACAGCGGTCGGCGGCGGTCAGCACGGCGGCGACGGTGTCCGGGATCAGGGTTGGAGTCATAACAGCTCTCCCCTCTCGGCGGGCGCCCGGTCGGACGCGCCTGCCCCTACCTTGCGCTTCCATTGTTCCCCCGGTGTTACGGGTTCTAGACACGGCGTGGACATATCGCACAAACCGGAGAATTTGCGCTAAGGTCCTGCGCGACTCGGGAGGTGAGCATGGCGACACGGGAGTACCCGGCGCTGGGATTCGACCCCGCGCCGGGCGACACCGCCGCGGTCTCCGCCGCGGCGTCCGACGTGCGGGGCGCGGGCAAGGTGTTCGCGGACGCGTCGGCGAACGTGTCCACGCTCAACTCCTCCGCCTGGACCGGCGACGCCGCCGATGCCTTCCGCTCCCAGCTCAAAGACCTGCCGCGGGACCTCGACCTGGCCGCCCGCTCGCACCAGACGGCCGCCCAGACGCTGCTCGACTGGAGCAGCGGCCTGGTCGGCCGGCAGCGCCGGGCGGCCGACCTGGAGGCCCGCGCGGCCGACCTGCGCCGGCAGGAACAGTCCGCGGTGGCCGAGGTCAACCGGCTGGCCGGGCAGTCGGCGCCGTCGGGCAGCCCGGAGTTCACCCGGCTCAAGGACCAGTACGACACAGCCCGCTCGCACGCCACCGCGGTCGGCTCGCAACTGCAGGAGGTCATCGACCAGGCCCGCCGGCTGCGCGACGAGCACCGCTCGGCCGCGTCGAGCGCCGCCGGCGCGATCAACAACGTGGCCGACGCGCCGTACAAGGAGCCGGGCTGGCTGTCCCGGGCGTGGGGCTCGGTCAAGGGCTGGATCTCCGACCACGCCGACGTCCTGGCCCAGATCTCGACCGTGCTCAAGGGCGTGTCGGCCGTGCTCGGCGTGCTCTCGCTGGTGCCGGGACTGCAGTTCCTGGCCCCGTTCGCGCTCGCCGCGGGCGCGATCGCGCTGGGCATCGACGTCGCGATCAAGCTGGCGACCGGGAAGGGGTCGTGGACGTCGATCGGCATCGACGCCGCGCTGACCTTCCTGCCCGGCGGGAAGATCCTGTCCGGGCTCAAGGGCGTCAAGGCCGCGGTCGCGGGCGAGCGCGGCCTGGTCGCGGGCGAGCGGGCGCTGGCCGGCGGGGAGAGACTGCTGGCCGAGGGCGAGGACCTGGCCGGCGCGGCCGGCGCCGCCCTCAAGGGCAACCCGGCCACGGGCCTCGGCTCGACCGCCGTGCACCTCGGCAACGGCAGCAACAAGGTGGTCCACCGGCTGTTCCCGGAGCTGTCCAGGACCAACCCGTTCTACCGGCTGACCAAGGTCACCGACGGCGCCCATCCGAACGTCGCCGGCTGGGGCTTCAAGAACAACTGCCAGAGCTGCGTGCAGGCGGTCGACAAGCAGCTGTCCGGGCTGGCCAAGGACGCGCAGGCGATCGAGCGGGTGCCGGGCGACGCGATGTCCAGCCCGCTGTGGAAGCAGCACATCGCCAACGGCGTCGGCACGAGCAACACGTTCACGGCGGCCGGGTCGTACGACGACATCGTCAAGGAGCTGCACAACGCCGGTGACGGCGCGCGCGGCATCATCCACGGGATGCGCAAGCTGCCGACCGGGCAGACCGTCGCCGGTCATGTCTTCAACGTCGTGAACCGCAACGGGCGGGTGTACTTCCTGGACGGCCAGACCGGAAAGCTGGCCTACCTGGAGAACTACTCCGGCGGTATGGAAATCTTGCGGACCAACTGACCCGGGCCGACGGACTGGAGGCGGACATGGACGTGGCGGAGGCCCGGGGTACGGCCCAGGCCGAGCTGGAGACGTTCTCGACGGCCGACAACCCGCTGCAGCTGGTCGACGACGACGCGGTCGCGGACATCGGCTGGGGCTGGGTGTTCGCGTTCAGCACCGAGCGCTGGTTCGAGACGGGGGACCCCGCGGACGCGCCGCCGCCCGGTATCGGCCCGATCGTCGTGCGCAAGGACACCGGCGAGGCGTTCTCCCTCGGCTCGACGCCGTCCTTCGACATGCAGCTCGCCGAGTACGCCGAGCAGCACGACCTCCCCGCGCCCACGCCCCTCGGCTGGTAGTCCGGCGCTCTCTCGCACGCACCCAGGCCGCCAGGTGCGGTCTCCGGGCGGTACAGACGCGGCGAGGCCGCCCGGTGCGGTGTCCCGGGCGGCCTCGGCGGTGAACGGTATGGAGCGGGTCAGTCCTCGGCCGTCACGACCTCGGCTGCGACCTCGCGGATCCTCGTCTCGTACTCCCGAGCGTGGTGGCCGCAGAACACCAGGTCCCCGCCGCCGGGCAGGACGACGCGGATCTTGGCCTGAGCGCGGCAGCGGTCGCAGCGGTCTCCCGCGGACGGCGGCGCAGGGGAGGTCGTGGGCGTCAAGGTCGGCGTCACGGCTTTCCCTTCGGGTTGTGGGTCACGCTGGTGCAACTACCCACGTGCCGGCCACGTTCCCCGTTCAGCCGGTCGCGAACACGAGACGATTCTCTCAGCGCACCAGCTGAACCGCCCGCCGCCCCGCCGCGAACCGTCCGAACGGACCAGCGGCCCCCTCCCGAGGGTGGGGGCCGCCGGTCGAGAGCTGATCAGTCCAGATAGTCCCTAAGGACCTGGGACCGCGACGGGTGGCGCAGCTTCGACATGGTCTTCGACTCGATCTGGCGGATCCGCTCCCGGGTCACCCCGTAGACCTGGCCGATCTCGTCGAGGGTCCGGGGCTGGCCGTCGGTGAGCCCGAACCGCAGCCGGACCACGCCCGCCTCCCGCTCGGACAGCGTCTGCAGCACCGACTGCAGCTGGTCCTGCAGCAGCGTGAACGACACCGCGTCGACCGCGACGACCGCCTCGGAGTCCTCGATGAAGTCGCCGAGCTGGCTGTCGCCCTCGTCGCCGATGGTCTGGTCCAGCGAGATCGGCTCCCGGGCGTACTGCTGGATCTCCAGCACCTTCTCCGGAGTGATGTCCATCTCCTTGGCCAGCTCCTCCGGCGTGGGCTCGCGGCCCAGGTCCTGGAGCAGCTCTCGCTGGATGCGGCCGAGCTTGTTGATGACCTCGACCATGTGCACCGGGATGCGGATGGTGCGGGCCTGGTCGGCCATCGCCCGGGTGATCGCCTGCCGGATCCACCAGGTCGCGTACGTCGAGAACTTGTAGCCCTTGGTGTAGTCGAACTTCTCGACCGCCCGGATCAGGCCCAGGTTGCCCTCCTGGATCAGGTCGAGGAACGCCATGCCGCGGCCGGTGTAGCGCTTGGCCAGCGAGACGACCAGCCGCAGGTTGGCCTCGAGCAGGTGGTTCTTCGCGCGCTCGCCGTCGCGGACGATCCACATCAGGTCCCGGCGCAGCTGCGGGGACAGCTGATCGGTCTTCTTGCCGGCGAGGCGGGCCTCCTCCATCCGGCGCAGCCGCTCCGCCGCGTAGAGCCCGGCCTCGATCCGCTTGGCCAGGTCGACCTCCTCCTCGGCATTGAGCAGGGCGACCTTGCCGATCTGTTTCAGGTACGCCCGGACCGAGTCGGCGGAGGCGGTGAGCTCGGCGTCCTTGCGCGCCTGCCGCAGCGCCTCGGACTCCTCGTCCTCCTCGTCCCAGGTGAAGTCCTCGGAGTCGGCCTCCTCGACGCCGGCCGGCCCGGCGGCGGTCAGCTCGGTCGGCTCGTCGATCGCCAGCGCGCCGTCCGGTGCCTCGCCCTCGGCCGGCGGGGTCGCCGGCGCGGGCGCGGCGGGGGCCGGCGCCGCGGCGGCGGTCTTCCGCTTGCGCTTCGCCGGCGCCTGGGCCGCAGCGGCGGTGGTGGGCGTGGCGGCGGCCGGGTCAGGCACGGCCGCCAACGCGGCCCCCTCCTGCGCGGCCCCCCGGGACCGGGTCGACTCCGAGCCGGGCCGCGGCGACGGGCGGGTTCCGGTGCTCTTCGTGACGGTGCTGCGGGACGGCGCGGCGGCGGCCGCGGTCCGGGCGGACTTGCCCCGCCCCGCGGGGGCGGAGGGCGCATCGAGCATGACGGTCACTCCCGAGTCGCTGAGCGTGCGAAGCACGCGCTTGCCGTGCGAGGCCGGCAGGCCGGCCTCCTCGAAGGCGCGGCTGATGTCGTTCGCGTGCAGGAATCCCTGGTGGCGTCCCCGGGAGACGAGATGCTCCGCGAGGTCGCGGGTCGGGTCGGACCCACCGGCGGCGCTGCTGCTGTCGGAGCGGGGATCGGATGCCACGAACGCCCTTTCACGAACGGAGCCTCCCGGCGAGGAGGCCGCACGACGGGAACTGCCCGGAAGGGGCAGGGGATGGGTTGAGGAGCGGGCCGGTCACCCGTCCGGGTGGTCGTCCGTCGTCCCCACCTGGGACCGTCGACCCCACCCGGCGCCGGCCGGCCGTGCCCGTGCCAGTGCCAGTGTAACTTCGCTCAGGCCGCAGACGCGGCGCGGACCGCCCAACCGGGCGGGAACGCGTCGCCGAGTGCCGACCAATCCGGCGAACCGAACGGAGCAGCCGTGGCCGAGACCCCGCCTCAGCCGGGCCCGCTGGAGGGGCTGCTGGTCGTCGACCTGACCCGGGTCCTCGCCGGGCCGTTCGCCGGCATGATGATGGCCGACCTCGGCGCCCGGGTGATCAAGGTCGAGCGGCCGGAGCGCGGCGACGACTCCCGGTCGTACGGGCCGTTCGTGGACGGCCGGTCCACCTACTTCGCCCGGATCAATCGCGGCAAGGAGTCGATCGCGCTCGACCTGAAGTCGGCTGCCGACCGGGCCCTGGTGGAGCGGCTGGCCGACCGGGCCGACGTGCTGATGGAGAACTTCCGGCCGGGCGTGATGGACCGGCTCGGGCTCGGCTGGGAGGCACTCGCGGCCCGCAACCCGCGGCTGGTGTACGCCTCGATCTCCGGCTTCGGGCAGACCGGCCCGTGGCGGGCCCGGCCCGCGTACGACACGGTCGTGCAGGCGGCCGCCGGGCTGTTCGCGGTGACCGGCGAGCCGGATGGGGAGCCGGCGAAGATGGGCACCTCGATCGCCGACCTGTCCGCCGGCCTGTACGGCTTCGGCGCGATCATGGCCGCGCTGCACGGCCGGGACCGGACCGGCCGCGGCTCCTGGGTGGACGTGGCCATGTTCGACTCCGCGCTGTCGCTGCTCGAGGGGGCCGCGCTGCACTACCTGACCCGGCACACCGAGCCGCCGCGGCTGGGGAACATGCACTCCTCGATCTCGCCGTTCGGCACGTTCTCCTGCGCGGACGCGCCGATCGTCATCTGCGCCGGCGGCGACGGCCTGTTCGGCGTGCTCTGCACGGTGATCGGGCGGCCGCAGCTGGTGGCCGACCCGCGGTTCGCCGACAACGACAGCCGGGTGCTCAACCAGAAGGAGCTGGCCGCGCAGCTGGAGGCGGCGCTGCGCACGACGCCGGCCGCG
The DNA here is from genome assembly GCA_963803135.1 of uncultured Actinomycetota bacterium. Taxonomy (GTDB): domain Bacteria; phylum Actinomycetota; class Actinomycetes; order Mycobacteriales; family CADCTP01; genus CADCTP01. Next base: position 558,590 of record CAWDLH010000008.1, read on the forward strand.
CAGTGGCTGGAGAGGATCTCCGCGGCCGGCGTGCCCTGCAACGAGGTGTCGACCGTCGGGCGTGCGCTGGACTCCGAGCAGACCGCGGCCCGGCAGATGGTGGTCAGCGCCGGCGGGCTGCCGATGGTCGGCAACCCGATGAAGATCGTGCCGTGGCCGGACCCGGCCGAGCGGCGGCGCGCGCCCGAGCTGGACGAGCACGGCGCCGCGATCCGCGCCGAGCTGGGGCTGTAGCCGCTACGCGGTGAACTTCTCGTGCGCGGCCATGGCCGCGCCGACGATGCCCGCGTTGTTGAGCAGCTGAGCCGGCCGGACCGGGGTGGCGAGGTTGAGCAGCGGCACCCACTTTTCGGAGTTCTTGCTCACCCCGCCGCCGACCACGAACAGGTCGGGGGTGAACAGCTTCTCCACGTGCGAGAGGTAGTTCTGCACCCGCTTCGCCCACTGCTTGTACGACAGCCCCTCGTTGTCCTTGGCCGCCGAGGACGCCTTCTTCTCCGCGTCGTGCCCTTCCAGCTCGAGGTGGCCGAGCTCGGTGTTGGGCACCAGCTTGCCGTCCAGCAGCAGCGCGCTGCCGATGCCGGTGCCGAACGTCAGCAGGATGACCACGCCCTTGACGCCCTTGGCCGCGCCGAAGCGGGCCTCGGCGATGCCGGCCGCGTCCGCGTCGTTGAGCACGGTGACGTCGCAGTGGGTGATGTCGGTGAAGACCTTGTCGACGTCGGTGCCGATCCAGCTCTTGTCGACGTTCGCGGCGCTCTTGGCCACGCCGTCCTTGATCACCGCCGGAAACGTGGCGCCGAGCTCGCCGGTCCAGCCGGCCTCCTTGATCAGCCGGGCCACCACCTCGGCCACCGCCTCCGGGGTGGACGGGTTCGGCGTCAGGTATTTCACCCGCTCCGTGGCCAGGTCGCCCTTGACCAGATCGACGATCGCACCCTTGATCCCGCTGCCGCCGATGTCGACCCCGAACGCGGTCGACGCCTTCCTCCTGGGCACCTTGCTCTCCCCTCGACCTCTGCAACCTACTGTCTAGACATGCCCACGCACGACCGCACCGACCACACCGAGCTGCTGGCGCTCGCCGAGCGGCTGGCCCGCGGTGCCGGAGCGCTGACGGTGCGGTTGCGCGCGGCCGGCGGACCGCTCGGCGTCGACGCCAAGAGCAGCCCGACCGACCTGGTCACCGAGGTGGACCGGGCGTCGGAGCGGTGGCTGGCCGACGAGCTGGCCCGGCTGCGGCCGGACGACGCGCTGCTCGGCGAGGAGGGCGCGGACCGAGCCGGCGGGTCCGGGGTGCGCTGGGTCGTCGACCCGATCGACGGCACGGTGAACTTCCTCTACGGCCTGCGCCCGTACGCGGTGTCGGTGGCGGCCGAGCAGGACGGGCAGGTGGTCGCCGGCGCCGTCCACGACCCGACCTCGGGGGAGACGTTCGGCGCGGTGCTCGGCGGCGGGGCGTACCTGGACGGCACGCCGATCGGCGGCCGCTGGGTCGCCGCCGAGCTGTCCACCGCGGTGGTCGCCACCGGGTTCGGGTACGACGCGGGGCTGCGGGCCGGGCAGGGCGAGGTGCTCGCCGGGCTGCTGCCCCGGGTCGGGAACGTGCGCCGGCTCGGCTCGGCCGCACTCGACCTCTGCTACGTGGCCGCCGGCCGGCTGGACGGCTACTACGAGCACGGGCTCAAGGACTGGGACCGGGCTGCCGGGCTGCTCGTCGCGACCGAGGCCGGCGCGGTCGTCGGCGGGTTGCGCGGCCAGCCGCCGGGCCCGGTCACCCTGGCGGCGTCGCCGGCCGTCGCGGCGGAGCTGAGCACACTGCTGGAGGAGCTCGGCGCGGACCAGCTATACGGTTAGCCGATGAGCGTGCCCGGCGCGGATCCGCGCGTGCTTGGGCCTTACCTGGCCCGGGAGCTCGGTGACGTCCGCTGGGCCGAGCCGACGGTCGAGATCGTCGCCGGGGGCCGGTCCAACCTCACGTACTACGTCAGCAGCCCGGCCGGCTCGGTGGTGCTGCGCCGGCCGCCGCTGCGGGCGGTGCGGCCGACCGCGCACGACATGACCCGGGAGCACCGGGTGATCAGCGCGCTGCACGGCACCGCGGTGCCGGTGCCCCGGCCGCTGCTGCTGTGCACCGACCCCGAGCTGCTCGGCGCGCCGTTCTACGTGATGGAGCGGGTGGACGGGGTGATCGCCCGCAGCAGCTTCCCGGACGGGTACGCGCCGGAGCCGGTCCGCCCGGCGATGACCGACGCGCTCGTGGACGTGCTCGCCGACCTGCACGAGGTGGACCCGGCCGCGGTCGGGCTGGCCGGGTTCGGCCGGCCGGACGGCTACCTGGGGCGACAGCTGCGCCGCTGGGCCGGGGAGTGGCAGGCGTTGCGGACCGGCGACGACCTGCCGGCGGTCGACGCGCTCGCCGCGGAGCTGGTCGCGAAGGTGCCGCAGGAGCCGAGCGGCCCGGTCGTGCACGGTGACTACCGGATGGACAACGTCGTGCTCGACCCGGCCGACCCCACCCGGGTCGCCGCGGTGCTGGACTGGGAGATGTCCACCCTCGGCGACCCGCTGGCCGACCTCGGCCTGCTGCTCGTCTACTGGCAGCCGGCCCCGGGTACGACCGTGACCCCGTCGGTCACCGACCTGCCCGGGTTCCCGGGCCGGTCCGCCCTGGTGGACCGGTACGCGTCCCGCCGCGACGTCGACGTCGCCGCGCTGCCCTGGTACGTCGCGCTCGGCTGCTTCAAGCTCGCCGTCGTGGTCGCGGGCATCGTGGCCCGGCAGCGGGCCGGGGCGATGCTCGACAACACCGACGACGGGCTCGGCGCGCGGATCGGACCGCTCGCTGAGGCCGGTCGAGCCGCACTCGCCGACGGACTCGGCTGACGGCCCGACCCCGACCCTGACCGGGACCGGCGCGGGGGAGACGCGGGTCACGATCGGGGTCGGCAGCCGCGGACGGTGCCGATGGCTCAACGTTGGCCCGGATGCGCGGCGGCGATGGTCCCGGCGCCGGGGCCGTGCACCCGGACCGGTGAAGCAAAGATCGACACAAGGTGCGATCCGGCAGCTACCCTCGATTTCGGGGGACCGCTGAGCGGTCGGGGTAGGAGGCGCCATGGGGGCGGTGTTCCAGGGTCGGGATGCACCCCCGCGGGCGCAGTATTCGATGCGGCTGCGTCGGGCCCTGCCCGCCCTGGTGTTCCTGCTGGTGCTGTGCGTGCTCGCCGGCGTCACCTGGGCCACGGTGATCGACCAGGTCGACGGCCGCGCCGCCGCCGGCGCCTGCGGCACCGCGCAGGTCAGCTCCTCGAAGCTGCAGGTGCGGGTCTACAACGCCACCGCCAGGGAGGGGCTGGCCCGCACGGTCGCCAGCCAGCTGGTCGGCCGCGGGTACGCGATCGTCGCCACCGACAACGACCCGCTGTCCGGCATCCGGCCGGTCGAGGCCTCGGCCGAAGTGCGGTACGGACCGGCCGGCGCCCGGCAGGCCGCGCTGGTCCGCCGGCAGGTGCCGGGCGCGCGGCTCTACGAGGACGCCCGGCAGGGCTCGGTCGTCGACCTGGTGCTGGGCGACCGGTTCCGGCGCCTGGCCACCCCGGCCGAGCTGGCCCGCGGCCGCCAGGGCCTGGTCGCCCCGGCGCCGGCGAAGGCGCCCGCGAAGCCGCCGGCCCGCACGGCCGCCCCGGCCCCGTCGTCGAGCTGCTGAGCGTGCCGGCCGCGGTGCCCGGAGTCGACTTCCGGCCCAGCCGGGACGGGTTCCGGTTCGGCAACGCCTGGCCGCGCGGGGCGCCGGTCACGCTGGCCGGCGTCGGCTTCGGCCGGGTGTACGGCGGGCTATGCGGCGGCATGGCGTACGAGGCCAGGCGGGCCTGGCTGGCCGGTGAGCCGCTGCCGCCGGACACGGTGGCGCCGGCCGCCGGGCCGCTTGCCCACCGGCTGTTCAAGGCCCAGCTGGCCAGCCTGGGGCTGCCGGCCGGGCCGCTGCGCTACCTGTGGTTCCAGCTGCCCCCGCACGACCGGGCCCGGCGCGAGCTGACCCTCGGGCACGGGCTGCCCGGCCTGCGCCGGTCGCTGGCGGCCGGGCAGCCGGCGCTGCTCGGGCTGATCCGGGTGGTCACCTGGGACCCGCGCCGGGTCGTCGAGAACCACGTCGTGCTCGGGTACGGCCTGGACGAGCGGCCGGACGGCAGCGCCGAGGCCGCCGTCTACGACCCCAACCACGCCGGCGACGACTCGGTCCGGCTGCGCGTCGCCGCCGACGGCACGGTGACGTACTCGCACGGCTCGGTGGCCGCGTTCACCGTGGTCGGTCGCCATGCCGGGGACTCGCCTTCCGGCCGGCCCTGACCGCCTTCGACAGCTGCTTCCACTGCCGGCGCTGCTCGGCCCGCTGGCGCGCGTCGTACCGGTCCTGCAGCCAGCCGACCTCGTGCCGCAGCGCCGCGTGGCTGGCCACCCGGCGGGCCGAGACCGTGCCGTCGGCGACCGCGGCCGCGATCGCGCAGCCCGGCTCGCCGGCGTGCCGGCAGTCCCGGAACCGGCACTGCTCGGCCAGCGCGACGATGTCGGCGAAGGCGATGTCCAGCCCCGCGCCCGCGGCCCAGAGCTGGAGCCCGCGCAGGCCCGGGGTGTCCAGCAGCAGGCCGCCGCCGGGCAGCGGGACCAGCTCGCGAGTGGTGGTCGTGTGCCGGCCCTTGCCCGTGCGGCCGACCGGGGCCACGGCCGCCGGCGGCCCTCCGGCGAGCGCGTTGCGCAGGCTCGACTTGCCGGCCCCGGACACGCCGAGCAGCGCGGCGGTCGTGCCCGGGTGCACCATCGCCCGCAGCTCGGCCAGCCCGCGGCCGTCGACCGTGCTGGTCAGCAGCACCGGCGCGGGCCCGGCGGTCTCGACCACCTCGTCCCGCTCGGCCGCGGCGGTGCCCTCGGCCAGGTCGGCCTTGGTCAGCACGACGACCGGCCGGGCGCCGGAGTCCCAGGCCACGGTCAGCAGCCGGTCGAGGCGGCCGGCGCTCGGCGGCGCGGCCAGCGAGACCAGCACGAACACCAGGTCGACGTTCGCGGCCAGCACCTGGCGGGCGGCCGCCTTCCCGGCCGCGCCGCGGACCAGCTCGGTGCGCCGCGGCAGCCGCAGCGCCGTCCCGGGGCCGGCCGGGTCGGGGCCGGGCAGGAACAGCGCCCAGTCGCCGGTGACCAGCCCGGCCCCGGCCGCGCGAGCCTCACCGCCCTCGGTGGCCAGCAGGGCGCCGGTCCGGTCGGCCCGGACGACCCGGGCCGGTTCGCCGGTCCGCCCGGCCGCGAGGGCCGCCCATTCGGCATCCCAGCCGAGCTCGTCGAGCACCTGACACACCTCCCCCGGGCGGTGGTCACCCGTCCGGGCGCATAGTGGACTCGGGGACCCGATGCCCGCGCGCCGCTGCGGCGGGCTGTTCGATCGGCACGGTAACCTCCCGCGGCTGTCGCGCCGAGGGGGTTTTCCGCGCCTCCGAACGGACTCGCGCCAGCGGGCACAAATCCGCCCGCCAGGGCGTTGCTCGCACGCCACCCGCACGACCACAGGAGTGACCCAGTATGGCTACCGATTACGACGCGCCTCGCCGCAGCGAGGTCGACGAGCTCGGGGAGGACTCGCTCGAGGAGCTGAAGGCTCGGCGGGCCGAGGCCCAGTCCGGCTCGATCGACGTGGACGAGGCCGAGCTCAACGAGAACCTCGAGCTGCCGGGTGCCGATCTGTCCGGTGAGGAGCTCACCGTCCGGGTCGTCCCGAAGCAGGAGGACGAGTTCACCTGCTCGAGCTGTTTCCTGGTCCACCACCGCTCCCGGCTCGCCGGCGAGCGCAACGGACAGCCCGTCTGCCGCGACTGCGCGGCCTGACCGGGTAGGAACGCCGACATGGCGCGTCTCCCGTGGCAGAAGTCCGAGCCCGAGCCCACCGCTGCGGGCCCGGATCCGGACGCCACGGCTCAGACCGCCCACCTGGGCGAGCTGGTCGCCCGGATCGCCGACTCCGACCACGACGCGGCCAATCGCAGGGACCAGCTGGTCGCGTTGACCCGCGGGCTCGCCGGTGCCGTCCGAGGCGCCGCCGGACACGGGCTGCGCGGCGCGGTCTCGCTGCTCGCCGACGTGCTCGCGGATGCCGCTCCCAGGCTGCGGATCCGGGACGCGGCGACGCTGCGGGTCCACCATCCCGGCCGGTCCGACGACGAGATCGCGGACCTGCTGATCCGCACCTCCTCCCGCACCACGGCCGCTCTCGGTGCCGCGGTCGGCGCGCTGGCGGCGGTCGAGTTCGCCGCGCCGCCCGCGCTGCTCGCCGCGCCGGTGCAGCTGGCCGCGGAGACGCTGGCGGTGGCCGCGGTCGAGGTCAAGCTGATCGCCGAGCTGCACGAGCTGCTGGGCCGGCCGGCGTACGGCACCGGCGCCCAGCGCGGCTCGGCGTACCTGATGAGCTGGGTCCGGCAGCGCGCGCTCGATCCCAAGGTCGGCGCGGCCGGACTGACCGCGATCCTCGGCGCCACGGCCAAGCGGGAGCTGCGCACGACGCTCGTGCGGCGGGCCGGGCGCGGCATGACCACGCTCGCACCGTTCCTGGCCGGCGCCGTCGCCGGCGGCCTGGTCAACCGCCGGGTGACCCGGTCGCTCGGCGAGAAGCTCACCGCCGACCTGCGCGGCCGGCGCTGATCAATCCCGCGTCACCGCCCGGGGTAACCTGCGCGCTGTGCCGCCATCCCTTTCCCAGCCGGGGCCCGGAGCGCCGGTGGAGGTCCTCGTCCAGCGCCTCGATCCCGGCGTCCCGCTCCCGGCGTACGCGCTGCCGGGCGACGCCGGCGCCGACGTCGTGACCACCGTGGACGCCGAGCTCGCGCCGGGCGAGCGGGCCGTGCTGCCGACGGGGCTGGCGCTCGCCCTGCCGGCGGGGTATGCGGTGTTCGTGCATCCGCGCTCCGGCCTCGCCGCCCGCTGCGGCATGTCGCTGGTCAACGCGCCCGGCACGGTCGACTCCGGGTACCGCGGCGAGGTGAAGGTGATCGTCATCAACCACGACCCGGTCACGCCGCTGACGCTGTCCCGCGGCGACCGGATCGCCCAGCTGGTGCTGCAGAAGGTCGAGCGGGCGGTGTTCACACCGGTCGAGGCGCTGCCGGCGTCCGAGCGCGGCGCCGGCGGGCACGGGTCCACCGGCGGGCACGCGCAGCTCGTGGGAGGTGCCTGATGGCGCTCGGCCGCCGCCGGCACCGCTCGGAGCGGCAGAAGATCGACGCGACCCCGCCCTGGTCGACCGAGCGGGAGCGGGACACCGACGTCACCACCGGGCCGTACGACGAGCAGGACATGCCGGACGACGGGCTCGAGCGGCTCGACCTCGGCGCGCTGCACATCCCCGTGATCGGCGGGGTCGAGGTGCGCGTCGACGTCGGGCCGGACGGGCAGGTCATCGCGGCCACGCTGTCGTACGGGGGGAGCGAGGCGCAGATCGGCGCGTTCGCGGCGCCGCGGACCGCCGGCATCTGGGACGAGGTGCGCAAGGAGATCCGAGGCTCGATCGCCCAGCAGGGCGGCACCGCGCAGGAGGGGTCGGGCCGGTTCGGCACCGAGCTGACCGGGCGGATCCCGGTCCAGGGCGGCTTCCAGAACGTGCGGTTCGTCGGCGTGGACGGGCCGCGCTGGTTCCTGCGCGGGCTGTTCAGCGGGCCGGCGGCCGCCGACCCGGCGAAGGCGGCGGTGCTGGAGGACACGGTCCGCAACATCGTCGTGGTGCGCGGCTCCTCGCCGCTGCCGGTGCGCGACCCGCTGCCGCTGACGCTGCCGGACGAAGTCAAGGAGCAGGCCGAGCAGGCCCAAGGGGCGCACGCCGCCCCCGACGAGCAGGAGCCGGCCGAGGACCTCGGTCCCACCGAGGAGGACGCCGTCCCCGCCCGCCCCAACCCTCGTCGCCGCCGCCGCTGAGCCCGCGCCGGTCGGTGGCGGCGCCGGGTCCGCGTCGGGTCGGTGGTGGCGCCGGGTCCGCGTCGGGTCGGTGGTGGCGCCGGGTCCGCGCCGGGTCGGTGGTGGCGCCCGGGTCCGCGCCGGGTCGGTGGTGGCGCCCGGGTCCGCGTCGGGTCGGTGGTGGCGCCCGGGTCCGCGCCGGGCCGTGGCAGCGGCCTGAGCCCGCGTCGGGTCGGTGGCGGCGCCGGGGCCCGGGCCGGGTCAGCGGGCGGTGGCGCCTGCGCCGGGTCGGCGGGCGGTGGCGAGAGCGGCGAGGGTCGCGGCGCCGAGCACGGAGCGGTCGGTGGCGGGGGCGGCGAGCGGGAGCTCGCGCAGCGCGGCGCGGCGCAGCGCGGCGGTCCATTCGCGGGCGACCGTGGCGGGGTGCAGCGGGTCGTCCCGGAACGCGACCAGCCCGGCCGGGACCGCCAGCGCCGCCAGCTCGCCCGGCGTCGGCCCGGAGGCGGCCGCGGCGGCCCGCAGGCTCGCCGCCAGCCCGTCCCCGTACGCCGGCCAGGCCGCGGCCAGCTCCGTCGCCACCCAGCCCACCGCGGTCCCGGCCGCCGCCAGCGCACCGGCCGTGCCGAGCCGCTCGACGAGGTCGGCCGACGCGGCCGTGGCCGCCGCGACCGCACCCGGCGGTCCGGTCCACGCCGGCAGTGCCAGCACCAGCCCCTCCAGCGCCGCGTCCGGGCCGCCGGCGGCCCACCGGGCGGCGACGTGGGCACCGAGCGAGACGCCGCCGACCAGCCGCAGCCGCGACCCGTACTCGGCCGCGGCCGCGTCCAGCGACCGGAACGCGGCCGTGACCAGATCCGCCCCCGGCACCGGCGCCGGCGCCACCAGCCCGTACCCGGCCTCCCGCAGCGGTCGGCCGAACGCCCGCCGGACGAACTCGGCCGAGGACCCGGCCCCGGGCAGCACGACGGCGATCTGATCCACAGGGATCATCCTTCCCGGTGGCCCGGCGCACTCCGGCAAAGACGGCGACGGCGAGGACGCCGCGATGACATACATTGGCAATGTGAGCGAGACGCCCGCCACCCACCGCGGCTGGTTGACCCGGGTGGTGGCCCGACTGACCGAGGACGAGCAGGAGCTCGACGCGGCCGACCTGCGCGAGGACGTGCAGAAGGCCGGCTCCCGCCCGGTGGCGACCTGCTGCCAGGGCGAGCCGGTGACCGTGACCGGCAGGCTCCGCTCGGTCGTGTACACGCCACGGGATACGGTGCCGACCGTGGACGCAGAGCTCTTCGACGGCTCCGGGTCGGTGCACCTGGTCTGGCTCGGCCGCAGCCGCATCCCCGGCATCGAGCCGGGCCGCCCGCTGGTCGCCCGGGGCCGGATCTCCGAGCACGACGGCGTCAAGGTGATCTTCAACCCCTGGTACGAGCTGAAGTCGGTGAGTGCGTGACCGACGCCGCCGCCGACCCGGGGCCGGGGGAGCAGCCCACCACGCCCAAGCAGCCCCCGCTGCTGGTGCAGTCGATCGGCGGCTGGCGCGGGATGCTCGACAGCGGCCTGCCCGTGGTCGTGTTCGTCGCCGTGAACGCGCTTGCCGGCCTGCGCCCGGCGATCTGGGCCGCGATCGGCGTCGGCGTGGTGTTGTTCGGCATCCGGCTGGCCCTCCGGCAGACCGTGCAGCAGGCACTCAGCGGCTTCTTCGCCATCCTCGTCGCCGCGTTCATCGCCAACCGCACCGGCGAGGCCAAGGGCTACTTCCTGCTCGGCATCTGGGCCAGCTTCGCGTACGCCGCGGTGTTCCTGCTGTCCGTGCTGGCCCGCTGGCCGCTGGTCGGGCTGATCTGGGAGTACGTCGACGGCCGCGACATCGGCACCCGCTGGCGCCGGGACCGCCCGCTGATGCGGGTCTACATCGCCTGCACGCTGCTGTGGGTGGTCGTCTTCCTCGCCCGCGGCCTGGTCCAGCGCTACCTGTACGACCAGGACCTCACCGGCTGGCTGGCGTTCGCCCGGCTCGCGATGGGTTACCCGGTCACGATCGCCGCGCTCGCGGTCTCGGTGCTCGCGGTACGCCGCGTCCGCCGGGTCGAGGGGCCGGACGTCCCGGCCGGCGGGCGGGTGCAGCTCAGCCCGGAGGGCTGAGCCTCAGCAGCTGCCGTCGCCGCAGACCAGCCGGCGCAGGTCCGCCTCGGCGTCCTGGACGGCCACGAACAGCAGCTCGTCGCCCTCCTCGAGCGGCTCCTCCGGGGACGGGATCACCACCCGCGAGCCGCGCACGATCGCGGTCAGCGCCGCGTCCCGGGGCAGCCGCATGTCGCCCACGGCCTTGCCGACCACCGGCGCGCCCGTCGGCAGCGTGATCTCGACCAGGTTGGCCTGGCCCTGCCGGAACGTCATCAGCCGGACCACGTCGCCGACCGAGACCGCCTCCTCGACCAGCGCCACCATGACCCGCGGCGTGGACACCGCGACGTCGACGCCCCAGGCCTCGGTGAACAGCCACTCGTTGTCCGGGTGGTTGATCCGGGCGACCACCCGCCGGACCGCGAACTCGGTCTTGGCCAGCAGCGACACGACCAGGTTGACCTTGTCGTCGCCGGTCGCCGAGATGACCACGTCGCAGTCCTGCAGCCGGGCCTCCTCCAGCGAGGCCAGCTCGGCCGCGTCGGCCTGCAGCCACTCCGCCTGCGGCACCCGCGCGGGATCGACCTTGTCCGGGTCGCGCTCGATGAGCATCACGTCGTGCTCGTGCTCGAGCAGCTCCCGGGCGATGGACCGGCCGACCCCGCCGGCCCCGGCGATGGCGACGCGCATCAGTTTCCCTCCGGGCCCGGCGCGTTGCCGGTGATCTGCTCGACGGTGTCGGCGATGTCGTCGGTGACCAGCAGGTGCACCTGGTCGCCGTCCTGCAGCATGGTCGCGCCGGTCGGCAGGATGCCGCGGCCGAACCGGGTCAGGAACGCCACCCGGGCGTCCGTCGCCGCCTCCAGCGCCTTCACCTTGTGTCCGATCCAGCCCTCGTGCAGCGGCACCTGCACGAGGGAGACCGCGCCGGACGGGTCGCGCCAGTCCTCGACGTGCTTGTCGCCGAGCAGCACGGACAGGAACCGGTTCACCGTCCACGGCACGGTGGCCACGGTCGGGATCCCGAGCCGCTCGTACACCTCGGCCCGCTTGGGGTCGTAGATGCGGGCCACCACGTGCGCGACGCCGAACGTCTCCCGGGCGACCCGGGCGGAGATGATGTTGGAGTTGTCGCCGCTGCTCACCGCCGCGAACGCGCCGGCCCGGGCGATGCCGGCCCGGCGCAGCGTGTCCCGGGCGAAGCCGACGCCGGTCACCTGGTCGCCGGCGAACTCGGGGCCGAGCCGGCGGAACGCGCTCGGGCTCTGGTCGATGATCGAGACCGAATGCCCGACCCGCTCCAGGTTGCGGGCGAGGCTGGAGCCGACCCGGCCACAGCCCATCACGACGATGTGCACGCCCGGAAGGTACCCCGATGACGTTGCGCCAGATCGCCCCGGCCACCCCCTGCCAGGCTGCCGCCCTGACCGTACGCTGGGTGCGTGTCGCTGCTGACGAGGGTCGCCAAGCGGCTGGTGATCGGTCGGCCGGTCAGCAGCGAGCGGCTGGCCGAAACCGCGCTGTCGAAGCGGATCGCGCTGCCCATCTTCGCCAGCGACGCGCTGTCCTCGGTGACGTACGCGACGCAGGAGATCCTGCTCGTGCTGTCCGTCGCGGGCACGGCGTACCTGTTCGTGACGCCGTGGGTGGCCGGGGCCATCGTGCTGCTGTTCGCGATCGTGGTCGCGTCGTACCGGCAGGTGGTCAGGGCGTACCCGTCCGGCGGCGGGGACTACGAGGTCGCGACGACCAACCTGGGCCGGTTCGCCGGACTCACCGTGGCCAGCGCGCTGCTGGTGGACTACGTGCTCACGGTGGCGGTGTCGGTGTCGGCCGGCGTGGACAACGTGATCTCCGCGTTCCCCGACCTGAACCCGGCCCGGGTGTGGCTGGCGCTCATCCTGGTCGCACTGCTCGCCGCGGCCAACCTGCGCGGCGTGCGGGAGTCCGGCACCGCGTTCGCCGTCCCGACGTACCTGTTCACGGCGGGCGTGCTGGTCCTCATCGGCACCGGGCTGCTGCGCATCGCGTTCGGCGATACGCCGCAGGCGGAGAGCGCCTCCTGGGCGATCGAGCCCGAGCCCGGGCACGCCAACCTGGCGGGACTCGCGCTGCTGTTCTTCGCGCTGCGCGCGTTCTCCTCCGGCTGCACGGCGCTGACCGGCATCGAGGCGATCGCCAACGGCGTGCCCGCCTTCCGGCCGCCGAAGAGCCGCAACGCGGCGACCACGCTGGCCTTGCTCGGCGGCCTCGCGGTCACGATGTTCGCCGGGATCACCGCGCTGGCCCTGGTCGCCGACGTGCACGTCGCCGAGAACACCTGCGACCTGATCGGGTTCCCCGGCAACTGCGTCACCGATCCCCAGCGGACCGTCATCGCGCAGCTCGGCGCGGCGATCTTCGGCGGGGACCGCTCGATCGGCTTCTTCTACATCCAGGCCGTCTCCGCGCTGATCCTCGTCCTGGCCGCGAACACCGCGTTCAACGGGTTCCCGCTGCTGGGCTCGGTGCTGGCCCAGGACCGTTACCTGCCGCGGCAGCTGCACACCCGCGGCGACCGGCTCGTGTTCTCCAACGGCATCATCGTGCTGGCCGGCTTCGCGATGCTGCTGATCTGGGTGTTCGACGCATCGGTGACCCGGCTCATCCAGCTCTACATCATCGGCGTGTTCACATCGTTCACGCTGGGCCAGCTGGGCATGGTCCGGCACTGGAACCGTGCGCTGCGTACGGAGCAGGATCCGGAGGGGCGGCGGCGGATCTTCCGGTCCCGGGCGATCAACGCGACCGGCGGCACCGTGACCGCGCTGGTGCTGGTCATCGTGCTGATCGAGAAGTTCCTGCTCGGCGCCTGGATCGTGGTCATCGCGATGCCGATCATCTTCTGGACGATGAGGTCGATCAACCGGCACTACACCAGGGTCGCCCAGGAGCTCGTGCCCGACGACGAGCGCGGCATGCTGCCCAGCCGGGTGCACGCGATCGTGCTGGTCTCGAAGCTGCACAAGCCGACCCTGCGGGCGCTCGCGTACGCGAAGGCGACCCGGCCGGACACGCTGACCGCGCTCACCGTGAACGTGGACGACGACGAGACCAGGGCGCTGCAGGCCGAGTGGGACCGGCGGTCGGTGAAGCTGGCGCTGACGATCGTGGAGTCGCCGTACCGGGAGATCACCCGGCCGGTGCTCGACTACGTCAAGCGGCTGCGGAGGGAGTCGCCGCGGGACGTGGTCGCCGTGTTCGTGCCGGAGTACGTCGTCGGGCGGTGGTGGGAACACCTGCTGCACAACCAGAGCGCGCTGCGGCTGAAGGGACGGCTGCTGTTCACGCCCGGGGTCATGGTGACGTCGGTGCCGTGGCAGCTGGAGTCGTCCGACCGGGCCGCGAGGCGGCCGGAGCGGGCACAGCCGGGCACGGCGCGGCGCGGACTGGACGACCGGGCGTTCACCCACGGCGACCAGACCCCGGCGCCGCCGGCCCCCGGGGCGACGCACCGCCCCGCGGGCACGCCGGGTACGGCCGACGGTGCCGGCGACGGTGCGCGCCCCGAGGCCCGCGCCGGCGCCGACCCCACCCCGCTCCCGTGACCAGCCCGGCCGCCGGCCGTCCCGCGACCCGGCCGGGCGGGCCGGGGCGGGCGCTGCCCGAGCGGGTGGCGTGAGCCGGGCGCCGGCGGGGGCGCGGCGCGGGCGGCGAGGAGCCGCGCGGCCGGCGCGGACCGGGCCGTGGCTGGGGCGGGAGGTCGAGGTCGAGGTCGGGCCGGTCGCCCACGGCGGGCACTGCGTGGCCCGGCACGAGGGCCGGGTCGTGTTCGTCCGGCACGCGCTGCCCGGCGAGCGGGTGCTGGCCCGGGTGACCGAGGACCGCGGCGGCGGGTTCTGCCGGGCCGACGCGGTCCGGGTGCTGGTGCGGTCGCCGGACCGGGTCGACCCGCCCTGCCCGCACGCCGGTCCCGGCCGGTGCGGCGGCTGCGACTGGCAGCACGCCAGCGGGCCGGCGCAGCGCGCGCTCAAGGCCGCCGTGGTCCGCGAGCAGCTGACCCGGCTGGCGCGGCTGCCGGACGTCCCGGTCACCGTCGAGGCCCTGCCGGGCGGCCTGCTCGGCTGGCGCAGCCGGGTCCGGTACGCGATCGACCCCGAGGGTCGCACCGCCCTGCGCCGGCACCGCTCGCACGAGCTGGAGCCGGTCGGCCACTGTCCACTCGGGACGGACGCGGTCACCGCCGCGACCGGCGACCGGCGCTGGCCGGCCGGCACCGAGATCGAGGTGGTCGGCCCCGGCCCCACGATCCTGCTGGCGGCCCCGGCGCGCGACCCGGTCGGGTCGGGTGGGCCGGTCGGGTCAGGTGGGCCGGTCGGGTCGGGTGGGCCGGTCGGGTCGGGTGGGCCGGCGGTGTCGACCGGGCCGGCGGTACGGGGCCGGGGGGAGGTGCCGGACGGGGCCGACCCGCGGGCTCCGTCCGGCGGGACCGTGCTCGAAGGGCCGGAGCGGGTGCGCGAGCACGCCGCCGGCCGCGAGTGGGAGCTGGCGGCAGGCGGGTTCTGGCAGGTGCACCCCGCCGCCGCCGACACGCTCGCCGGCTGCGTGCTGGACTTCCTCGCGCCCGCGCCGGGCGAGACCGCGCTCGACCTCTACGCCGGCGCCGGCCTGTTCGCCGGCGTCCTCGCCGCCGCGGTCGGCCCGACCGGCCGCGTCCTCGCCGTCGAGGCCGACCACCGGGCCGCCGCCGACGCCCGCACGAACCTTGCCCGGCCCACCCCGGCCCCCGCCGGCCCCTCGACCATCGCCGCGGCCGGGGCGGAGGCGGAGCGGGTGGCGCCGGGCAAAGGCTCGCGGGCGGGTGCCGCGATCGAGGTGCGCGAGGCGCGGGTGAGCGCCGGGTTGCTGGGCGGGCTGGGCGTGCAGCCGGACGTCGTGGTGCTTGATCCGCCGCGGGCGGGGGCCGGGCCGGACGTGCTGACCGCGGTGCTGGCGCTGTGCCCGCGGGCGGTGGCGTACGTGTCCTGCGATCCGGCCGCGCTCGCCCGGGACCTCCGGGCGGCCGCGGACGCCGGCTGGCGGCTGGCCGGGCTGCGCGCGTTCGACTGCTTCCCGATGACCCAGCACGTCGAGACCGTCGCGCTGCTGGCCCCGGCATGACCGAGGTGCCGCCCTGGTGGCCACCGGACGTGCACCGCCCGGGGACCCCGGACTGGGAGCGCTCGGCCGTGTCCTGGCTGCTCGACCAGGTGTCGGGGGACTGGCGCGGGCACGACGTGCTGCGCCGGCACCCCACGCTGCTGGCCCGGCTGGCCGCGGGCGAGATCGCGGCCAGCCTGGAGGCGACCCGGGAGGGCTGGCGCACCCTGCGCCGGGACGCCGGTCGCGGCGGCGCGAAGCTCCCGCCCGAGGTGATCGACGAGGCGATGGCCGCGTACGAGACCCAGGGGATCCGCCTGGTCGAGCTGCAGCGCCAGATCGACGCGGTCCGGCACGCGATCGACGGCCTCGCCTGGATTCCCGGCGCCGGCCGCTGGGCCCGTACCTGAGCCCGCCCGGCGTCGGCGAGGGCAGACCGGCGCCTTCCTCGCCCTCGGGGCGGGTCAGGCCGGGTGCGGGAGGGGGGTGCGCCGGCCGACGGGATCGCCGAGCAGCGGGGCGAAGGCGAGCTCGGCCGCACCGAGCAGGCTGGAGTCCGCGCCCAGCCCGGGCAGCTCCAGCCGCACCTGGTCCCGCGGCGCGGTCAGCGCCGCCGCCAGCTCGGCCCGCACGTACGGCTCCAGCACCGGGAACAGCGTCCGGGTCAGCCCGCCGAAGATGACCACCTCGGGGTTGAACAGGTTGACCAGGTTGGCCACGCCGACCCCGAGCCAGCGGCCGATGCGGCGTACCGCCGCCTTCGCCGCCCGGGTGCCCGCCGCGGTCGCGGCCAGGAGCTCCTCCGGCGTCGACCCGGCCGGCGCGCCCAGCGCGCGCAGCACCGCGTCCGCGCCGACCTCGGTCTCCCAGCAGCCGCGCCGCCCGCAGGTACACAGCCGCCCGGCGCCGGGGTTCACGCTCATGTGCCCGACCTCGCCGGCGTACCCGCCGGCGCCGGTGAGCGGCCGCCCGCCGACGATCACCCCGCTGCCCAGGCCGACCTCGCCGGTCAGGTAGATCACGTCGGAGGCGTCCGCGGCCACCCCGCGCAGGTGCTCGGCCGTCACCCCGAGATCGCCCTCGTTGCCGACGGCGACCGGCAGCGTGCTGCGCAGCTTGGCGCCGAGCAGCAGCCCGAGCGGCACGTCCACCCAGCCGAGGTTGGGGGCCAGCCGGACCAGCTGGCTCGGACCGCCGACCATCCCCGGCACAGCGACCCCGATGCCGACCGGGTCGGTGCTGGTGGCCGCGAGCAGCGGCTCGACCAGCGCCCGGACCCGGTCCAGCACCTGCGCCACCGCGTTCTCGCCGCGCGACAGCCGGCTCTCCCGGCGGTCCAGCACGACGCCGCCGAGGCCGACCCTGGCCGCGGACAGGTGCTCGACGCCGATGTCGACCGCCAGCGCCCAGACGGCCTCGGAGCGCGGCTCGACCAGGATCGACGGCCGGCCGGCGCCGCCCCGGCCGACCGGCGCCGCCTCGCGGACGAGGCCGGCGTCGGCCAGCTCGGTGGTCAGCGCCCGGACCGTGCTCCGGTTCAGCCCGCTGACCGCGGTCAGCTGGGCCCGGGACGCCGGCCCGCGTACGTGCAGCAGGCTCAGCAGCACGCCGAGGTTGTGCCGGCGGACCTCCTCCTGGGTGACCGCCGGGGCCCGGGTGATCGCGCCGGTGACGGGCGCGGCCCACGGGCCGGTCTCGACCCGGTCGACCCGGATCCCGGTCCCGGTCACGTCGGCACCGGCGGATGACCCGGTCTAGACGCGACCGGTGGAGGCGGCACGCCGCCTCGACAGCGCGTCCACGCTCGCCGCGATCAGCAGCACCAGGCCGGTGACGATGAAGACCACGCTGGAGGGCTGGTTGAGCAGGCCCATGCCGTTGATGATCACCGCGATCACCAGACCGCCGAGCACCGCGTCGAGGATCTTGCCCTTCCCGCCGAAGAGGCTGGTGCCGCCGATGACGGCCGCGCCCACCGCGTACAGCAGGGTCTCGGCGCCGCCGGTGGTGGGTGAGATGGAGTTGTCGCGGCTGGCGATGAGGATGCCACCGACCGCCGCCAGCGTGGAGCCGATGACGAAGCACATCTGCTTGATCAGCTTGACGTTGATGCCGGCCCGGCGGGCAGCCTCGGCGTTGCCGCCGACGGCGTACACGTGCCGGCCGAATGGGGTCCGGGCGAGCACGAAGGTCAGCCCGACCAGCAGCACCACGAGCAGCACGACGACCTCGGGCAGGCCCTTGATCGACGAGACCAGGGGGTTGCGGCTGCGCTCCTTGGACAGGAACGCGGTGACCGCGCCGAGCAGCAGCGCGATCACGACGACCTTGGCGATGATCACCGAGACGCCCTCGGACTGGAGGCCGCCGGCCCGCCGGCTCATGGCCCGGCGCAGCGAGACCGCCGCGTACAAGGCCACGACGACGACGTAGAGCGCCCAGCCGAGCCAGACCGGCAGCGTCTTGTTGTTGATCGCGAGCAGCTTCGAGTCCCGGATCGCGATCGTGCCGCCCTCGCCGATGATCTTGAGCAGTACCCCCTGGAGGGCCAGGAACAGAGCCAGCGTCACCACGAACGACGGGATGCCGAGGCGGGCGACCAGCAGGCCGATGATCGTGCCGATGATGGCACCCGTGGCCAGGCAGGCGAGCACCGCGACCCACCAGGGCCAGCTCTGCCGGGTGGCGACCACGCCCATCACCGCGGCCGAGACGCCCGCGGTCCAGCCGGCCGACAGGTCGATCTCGCCGAGCAGCAGGACGAAGACGAGGCCCATCGCGATGACGATCACGGCCGAGGCCTGGTTGACCAGGTTGGCGATGTTGAACGCGTTCGTGAACGTGTTCGGCCGCAGGATCGAGAAGGCGATGACCAGCACGACCAAGCCGAGAATGGCCGGCAGCGACCCGACGTCGCCGCCGCGGACGCGGGCGATGTAGTCGGAGACGGCGGCGCGGAGGTCCCGCGGCTCGGGCGGCGCCACGTGCGGGTTCTCTTCCTCCGTGACGGCCGCGGCGGTCGTGGCGCTCATGGGGTGTCCTCCTTCGTCGCGGCGGTGGGGGCGCTGACAGCCTCGCCGTCGTCCCGCGCCTGCTCGGCCATCCCGTCCTGCAGCTCGGCGGCATCCGGCTCCACCTCGGTGGACAGCCCGATCGAGCCGGAGCGGCTGGTCGTGATGAGCTCGACGACCTGGTTGGAGGTGACGTCCTTCGCCTTCACGTGGGCGGCCATCCGGCCGAGGTACATCACCGAGATCCGGTCGGCGACCGCGAAGACGTCGTTGAGGTTGTGGCTGATGAGCACGACCGCGAGGCCGCGGTCGGCGAGCCGGCGGACCAGCCGGAGGACCTGCTCGGTCTGGGCGACGCCCAGCGCGGCGGTCGGCTCGTCGAGGATGACGACCTTGGAGTTCCACAGCACCGAGCGGGCGATCGCCACGGTCTGCCGCTGGCCACCGGAGAGGCTCGCGACCTGCTGCCGGATGCTCCGGACGGTACGGACCGAGAGGCCGGCGAGGGTCTCGGTCGCCTGCCTCTCCATGGTGGCCTCGTCCAGCACGCCGCGCTTGGTGAGCTCGCGGCCGAGGAAGAGGTTGTGCACGATGTCGAGGTTGTCGCAGAGAGCGAGGTCCTGGTACACGACCTCGATGCCCAGCTCGTTCGCGGCCTTCGGGCTGTGCACGCTGACCGGGTTGCCCTCGAAGAGATAGTCGCCGTGGTCGAACAGGTGGATGCCGGCGATCCCCTTGATCAGGGTCGACTTGCCGGCACCGTTGTCCCCGACCAGCGCGGTGACCTGACCGGTATAGGCGTCGAAGTCGACGTCCTGCAGGACGTGCACGGCGCCGAAGCTCTTGTTCACGGCGCGCAGCGACAGGATCGGTTGCTCGTCGCCCACAGGCGGCGCTGTCGCGGTGGCGCTCGGCATCGTCATGCTGAACCTCTTCCCCGAAGCGGAGTTCCGGTCGTTGCCGGGGGGATTTTGTCGAGCCGGGACGGGGCCCTGGTCCGGGTCGGACCAGGGCCCCGCCGTCGGTCAGGAGATACCGGCCGCCTGGCAGGCCGAGGCGTACGCCGCGGTGCAGACGTCCGAGGCCTTCTGGAAGCCGTCGTCGATGACGTCCTTGACGTTGGCCTTGAAGATCGAGACCGGGGTCTGCAGCGAGGACGCGACGTCCTTGTTGAGGACGGTGTCCTTGACCGAGCCGTTGACGAGGCTCTTCGTGTCCTGGTTCTTGATCAGCGCGATGGCCAGCGCGGAGGCGGCGTCCGCCTCCTTCTGCACGGCCTTGTAGACCGTCATGCACTGCTGGCCGGCGAGGATCGCCTGCAGGCCAGCGACGCTCGCGTCCTGGCCGGTCACCGGCACCTTGCCGGCGAGGTTGTTGGCCTTCAGCCGGGCGATGATGCCGCCGGCCATCGTGTCGTTCGCGGAGACGACGCCGTCGACCTTCCCGCCGTTCTGGGTGTAGATCTGCTCGAACGCGGTGCCCGCCACGGTGGCGTCCCACTTGCCGGTCTGGTCGCCGACGAGCTTGTAGTCGCCCGAGTCGATCTTCGGCTTGAGCGCCTCGGCGTAGCCGGACTTGAACAGCGCCGCGTTGTTGTCAGTCGGGTCGCCGTTGATGAAGACGACGTTGGCCTTGGTCTTGCCCTCGTCGGTCAGGCACTTCTGCAGGCCCTCGCCCATCAGCTTGCCGACCCCCACGTTGTCGAAAGACACGTAGTAGCTGGCGCCACCGCCCAGCGTCAGCCGGTCGTAGTCGATGGTCTTGACGCCAGCGGCCTGTGCCTTCTTCAGACACGCCGTGCCGGAGTCGCTGTCCAGGTTGACGATCATCAGCACGTTCACGCCACTGTTGATCATGCTGTCGCAGATCGTGCCGAACTTCGACTTGTCGCCGTTCGCGTTCTGGATGTCGGACTGCAGGCCCGCCTTGTCGAACGCGGCCTTGAGCAGTGGCCGGTCGTTGGACTCCCAGCGCGGCGAGGTCGAGGCGTCCGGAAGGATCACGCCCACCTTTCCGCTCGAGCTGCCGCTCCCGCTGCTCGAGCCGCTGCTCGAGCCGTTGTCATTGCCCCCACAGGCGGCAAGCAGGAGGGCGGTCGCGGCGAGCGCCGCCGCGGCCATCGTGTGACGCTTGCGCATGGATCCGGGTCCTTTCCTGGCTCCTGGTCGGCGTGCACCCGCAAGCAGGGCCCTGGATCCGGTGCCCTGTGGCACCGGACCCGCGGAAGGCTGGGTGCACACCGCCACCGCGCCTGCCTCTAATTGTTGTGGGCGACAACATATGCACGGTGCCCGGGGGCCGCAAGCATGACGGCAGAGTTAGACGTGATGGTGCCGTAACGATCGAGTAACAGCCAGTCGACAGGGACTGCAGGGGGCGAATCGCCGTCGCAGCGCTGTCCCCACCCGCCGGGCGGCCGCGTCGGGCAGACTGGACGCGTGCGGGTGCTGGTCGTGGAGGACGAGGCCGCGCTGGCCGACGCGGTGGCGCGCGGCCTGCGCCGCGAGGGCATGGCGGTCGACGTCGCGTACGACGGGGTCGACGGGCACGAGAAGGCCACGATCACCCGGTATGACGTGGTCGTACTGGATCGGGACCTGCCCGGCATGTCCGGGGACGAGCTGTGCCGGCAGCTGGCCACCGAGGGCGCGCTGACCCGGGTGCTCATGCTCACCGCGAGCGGCACCGTCGACGACCGGGTCGAGGGCCTGTCCCTGGGCGCCGACGACTACCTGGCCAAGCCGTTCGCGTTCGCCGAGCTGGCCGCCCGGGTGCGGGCGCTGGGGCGGCGGTCCACCCCGCCGGCGCCGCCGGTGCTGATCGCCGGCGATCTGGTGCTGGACGCGGCCCGACGGACCGTGGCCCGCGCCGGCCGCCCGATCGAGCTGACCCGCAAGGAGTTCGGCGTGCTCGAGGTGCTGCTGGCCGCCCGCGGCGGGGTGGTCTCGAGCGAGGAGCTGCTGGACCGGGTCTGGGACGAGAACGCCGACCCGTTCACCACGACGGTCCGGGTCACGGTCATGACCCTGCGCCGCAAGCTGGGCGAGCCGGGCCTGGTGGAGACCGTGGTCGGTGCCGGCTACCGGGTGCCGGCGGCGGCCGGCGGTGCCGCCGCCGCAGCGGCGGGATAGGCGGCGACCGTGGCCCGCCGGCCCGTGCTGACGCTGCGGCTGCGGCTCACCCTGCTCTACGGCGGGCTGCTGGCCGTGGTGGCGGCGACCCTGCTCGGGGTCGCGATGGTGGTGCTCGACCGGGCGCTGCGGTCGCTGCCGCGGTTCGCGCCCGACGTGCGGCTGGAGTTCGGCGACGGCTCGTCGCTGACCTCGGACCAGTTCTCCCGGCTGCTGCGCGACTCGGCCCGCAGCGAGCTGCTGCGCTCGGCCGGAGTGGTGTTCGCCGTGGTCGCCGTCGTCGGCGTGATCGCCGCGTACGTGCTGGCCGGGCGGGCGCTGCAGCCGGTCAGCCGGGTCACCTCGACCGCCCGGCGGCTGTCGGAGGAGACGCTCGACCACCGGATCGGGCTGGACGGGCCGCGCGACGAGCTCAAGGAGCTGGCCGACACGTTCGACGCGATGCTGGCCCGGCTGGACGCCGCGTTCGACAGCCAGCGGCGGTTCGTCGCCAACGCCTCGCACGAGCTGCGCACGCCGCTGTCGGTCATCCGGACCGAGGTCGACGTGACCCTCGGCGACCCGGGCGCGTCCGTGGCCGAGCTGCGCACGATGGGCGAGGTGGTCCGGGAGGCCAGCATGCGGGCCGACCGGCTGGTGGACGCCCTGCTCGTGCTGGCCCGCAGCGACGGGCAGGCCCGGGAGGGGCTGGCCCAGCGGGAGCCGGTCGACCTCGCCTCGCTGGTGCCGGCCGCGGTCGCGGCGGTCGCGCCGGAGGCGTCCGCGCGGCGGCTGGCGATGTCCACCGAGACCCTGCCGGCGCCGGTCGAGGGCGACCCGCAGCTGCTGGAGCGGCTGGTCGGCAACCTGGTCGAGAACGCCGTCCGGCACAACGTGGAAGGCGGCTGGGTCACCGTGCGGACCGGGACCGAGTCGGGCGCCTTCCTGTCCGTGCTCAACAGCGGGCCGACGGTGCCGGCGGGGGAGGTCGAGGAGCTGTTCCAGCCGTTCCGCCGGGGCGGTACGGCGCGGACCGGGTCGCGCGGGGCCGGGCTCGGCCTGTCGATCGTCCGCGCGGTCGCCGCCGCGCACGGGGGAGCGGTCTCGGCCGCGCCCCGCTCCGAGGGCGGTCTCGAGGTCACCGTCCGCCTCCCCGCTCCCACCCGGGCCCCGGTGCCGGTCTGAGTGGCCCCGCGCCGACTTTCCCGCAGCCCCGCCCGGGACGACGGCCGCCGTACCGGGCCGGCTTCGCCGCGGCCGCGGCCGGGCGACGGCCGCCGTACCGGGCCCGGTGGGCCCGCACCGGCTTCGCCGCGGCCGGGGCTGGAACAATGGTCGCCGTGTCGGGCCTGACCGAGTCGCCGGCCGGCGCGGCGACCGGGCCGGCCGGGACCCGGCCGCCGCGACGGTCCTCGCGGCTGTCGCGCTGGCTGCGGAAGCCGTCCACCGCGGTCGCGCTGCTCGTGGTCGCCGTCGTGGTCGGCGTCGTCCAGGGCCAGCCGCCGCCGGCAGCCCGGGACAGCGGTCGCTCGGTCCCCGCCGTCCAGTCCTACCCGCGCAGCGTCGGCGAGCTGCTGGTCGTCGTCGACGGCCGGCTGCTCCGGTTCGACACGCTGACGAAGACGGCGGCCCGGATCCCGCTGCCCCGCGGGTTCACCGCGCTGCGGGCCTGGAACGAGAAGGGCCGGTACGTCGTGCTCGGCCGGCTCGCGCCGGCCAACCGCACGGTCGCCTACGCGCTGGCCGGCCGGAAGGCGGTCCTGCTCGGCGCGGCCCAGGTCGCGGTGCCCAGCGCCGACGGACGGGCGGTCTGGATCGTCGCCCACGGCGTGGCCACCCGGGTCCCGCTGGCCGGTGGCCAGCGCCACTCGACGCGGCTGCCGCCGAAGTCCCGGCTCGTCGCCGACACCCCGTACGGGCTGATCGTGTCGACCGGCACCGTGCCCGACCCGCCGCTGGCGCCGGACCGGGTGGAGACGCCGTCGCCGACCCCGCAGCCGTCGCCGACCGCGACCACGCCGGCCCCGACCGGCACGGTGCCGGCCGGCGCCGGCCGCATCCCGCGGACCACCCGCGTGCCGCCGACCGCGACGCCGACGCGGACGACCCCGCCGTACACGACCGCCTCGCCGGTGCCGTCCACCGGTCCGAACGGGGTGCTGCTGACCACGCTGGTGGTCGGGTACGACGGCGGGACCCGCTTCCTGGCCGCGGCCGAGGCGGTCGCCGCGGCGGGGGAGACCGTGCTGCTGCGCGACGAGGTCCGCCGGCTCGCGGTGATCTCGCCCCGCCCGGGCGCCTCCGACGAGCTGCGGCTGCTGCCGAGCCTGGCCGCGATCCAGGTGGTCGGGCCGGGCGCGCTCGACGCCCGCGGCCACACGTTCGCGGTGCTCGGCCGGACCAACGACTACGCCTGGATGCTGGTCGGCCCGACCAGCGCGACGACCAACGGCGCGATCAACGTGGTCGCGCTGGAGGGCGGCCCGCCGGTGCTGACCGGGCCGCCGCCGAGCTTCACCGCGTCCGGCCGGGTGCTCACGGTCCGCCCGGACGGCCGGATCGTCTACTACCCGCCGGGCGGCACCGACGGCTTCACGATCGCCGGCGAGCTGCCGCCGGCCACCGACGTCGCCCAGGCCTGACCCCGCGGCCGGCTAGCGGACGCTAGCCAGGCCGCGTCGCCCAGGCCTGACCCCGCGGCCGGCTAGCGGACGCTAGCCAGGCCGGGCGGCAGGAACCGCTGCCCGGTCACCTTCTCGGCCACCCCGGTCCGGTCCAGGTACGGCAGGATCCCGCCGAGGTGGAACGGCCAGCCGGCGCCGAGCAGCATGCACAGGTCGACGTCCTGCGGCTCGGCGACCACGCCCTCGTCGAGCATGGTCCGGGCCTCCTCGGCCAGCGCGGCCAGCGCCCGGTCCCGTACCTGCTCCTCGGTCGACGGCCGGTCGCCGACCACGAACAGCTCGGCGACCTCCGGGTCGACCTCCGGCCCGGCCGGCCCCCACGCCAGCACACCCGGCTTGCCCGCGGCGACCAGCCGGCCGAGGTTGTCGCTCACCCCGAACCGGTCCGGGTACGCCGCGTGCAGCGTCTCGCCGACGTGCAGCGCGACGGCGGGCCCGACGAGCGCGAGCAGCGCGAACGGCGACATCGGCAGGCCGAGCGGCGCCAGCGCCCGGTCGGCCACGGCGACCGGCGTGCCCTCGTCGACCGCCGCGGTCACCTCGCCGAGGAAGCGGGTGAGCAGCCGGTTGACCACGAACGCCGGCGCGTCCTTGACCAGCACGCAGGACTTCTTCAGCTCCCGTCCGACCGCGAACGCGGTGGCCAGCGTCGCGTCGTCGGTCGCGGCGCCGCGGACCACCTCGACCAGCGGCAGCACCGCGACCGGGTTGAAGAAGTGGAACCCGACGACCCGCTCCGGGTGGGCCAGCTCGGCCGCCATCTCCGACACCGACAGCGAGGAGGTGTTCGTGGCCAGCACGCACTCCGGCCCGACCACGGCCTCGACCTCGGCGAAGACCTGCTGCTTGACCTTCAGCTCCTCGAACACGGCCTCGATCACGAGGTCGGCGTCCGCGAACGCGTCCTTGGTCAGCGAGCCGGTCACCAGCGCCTTGAGCCGGTTGGCCTCGTCCCGGCCGATCCGCTTCCTGGCCAGCAGCCCGTCGATCTCGCTGTGCACGTAGCCGACGCCGCGGTCGAGCCGCTCCTGGTCGAGGTCGGTGAGCACGACCGGGACCTGCAGCCGGCGGGCGAACAGCAGCGCCAGCTGGCCGGCCATCAGCCCGGCGCCGACGACGCCGACCTTCGTCACCGGCCGGGCCAGGGACCGGTCCGGCGCGCCGGCCGGGCGGCGGGCGCGCTTCTGCACGAGGTCGAACGCGTACAGCCCCGCGCGCAGCTCGTCGCCCATGACGAGGTCGGCGAGCGCCTCGTCCTCGGCCGCGAACCCGGCGGTGAGGTCGCCGTCCCTGGCCCGGGCCAGCAGCTCCAGCGCCCGGTACGGTGCGGCCGCGGCGCCGTGCACCTTCGCGTCGGCGAGCTCCCGGCCGCGGGCCAGCGCCTCGTCCCAGGCCGGCCCGCGGTCCACCTCGGGCCGGCTGACGGTCTGCTCGCCGGCGACGACCGGCGCGGCCCACCGCAGCGACTCGGCCAGGAAGTCCGCGCCGTCGAGCAGCACGTCGGCGAGCCCGAGCGTCATGGCCTGCTCGGGCTTGAGCGTGCGGTTCTGGTTGAGCGGGTTCTCGATCACCACGGTCACCGCGCCGGCCGCGCCGACCAGGTTCGGCAGCAGCTGGGTGCCGCCCCAGCCCGGGACCAGCCCGAGGAACACCTCCGGCAGCGCGAGCGCGCCGGCCGAGCGGGACAGCGTCCGGTAGTGGCAGTGCAGCGCGATCTCCAGCCCGCCGCCCATCGCCGCGCCGTTGACGAACGCGAACGTCGGCACCGCGCTGTCGTGCAGCCGGCGGAACACCCGGTGCCCGAGCCGGCCCAGCTCGACCGCGGCGGCCCGGTCCGGGATGTGCGGGATGCCGGTCAGGTCGGCGCCGACCGCGAGGATGAACGGCTTGCCGGTGACCGCGATCGCCGCCACCGCGGGGGTGTGCGCGTCGATCTCGTCCAGCGCCGCGTCCAGCGACAGCAGCCCGCCGGGGCCGAATGTCGACGGCTTGGTGTGGTCCTGGCCGTTGTCCAGCGTGATCAGCGCGAGCTCACCGGCCAGCCCGGGCAGCTCCACGTACCGGACCAGGGCGCGGGTGACGAGCTCGCCGGGGAACTCCAGGTTCACTTGCCCTCCCACGCCGGGTTCTCCCAGATCACCGCGCCGCCCATGCCGAAGCCGACGCACATCGCGGTCAGCCCGTACCGCACCTCGGGGTGGTCGGCGAACTGCCGGGCCAGCTGGGTCATCAGCCGCACGCCGGAGGAGGCCAGCGGGTGGCCGACCGCGATCGCGCCGCCGTACGGGTTGACCCGGGGGTCGTCGTCGGCGATGCCGTAGTGGTCGAGGAATGCCAGCACCTGCACGGCGAACGCCTCGTTGAGCTCGAACAGCCCGATGTCCTCGATGGACAGTCCGGTCGAGCGCAGCGCCTTCTCCGTCGCCGGGATCGGGCCGACGCCCATCACCTCGGGGTCGACGCCGGCGAAGCCGAACCCGACCAGCGTCATCTTCACCGGCAGGCCGAGCTCGGCCGCGACGTCGGCGCCGGCGACCAGGCAGGCGGTCGCGCCGTCGTTGAGCCCGGCCGCGTTGCCGGCGGTGACCCGGCCGTGCGGCCGGAACGGAGTCTTCAGCCCGGCCAGCGTCTCGACCGTGGTGCCCGGCCGCGGCGGCTCGTCCTTCGTCGCCAGCCCCCAGCCGTGCTCGGCCGAGCGGGTCGCGACCGGGACCAGGTCGGGCTGGATCTTGCCGTCCGCGTACGCCTTGGCGAGCTTCTGCTGCGAGGCGGCGGCGAACGCGTCGGCCCGCTGCCGGGTCAGCGCCGGGAAGCGGTCGTGCAGGTTCTCCGCGGTGGTGCCCATGACCATCGCCGACGGGTCGACCAGCCGGTCCGCGACGAACCGCGGGTTGGGGTCGATGCCCTGGCCCATCGGGTGGTGGCCCATGTGCTCGACGCCGCCGGCGATCGCCACGTCGTACGCGCCGAACGCGATGCCGGAGGCGACCGTGGTGACCGCGGTCATCGCGCCGGCGCACATCCGGTCGATCGCGAAGCCCGGCACGCTGGTCGGCAGCCCGGCCAGGATGGCGGCGTTGCGGCCGATGGTCAGGCCCTGGTCGCCGGTCTGGGTGGTGGCCGCGATCGCGACCTCGTCGACCCGCTCCGGCGGCAGCTCGGGGTGCCGGCGCAGCAGCTCGCGGATCACCGCGACGACCAGGTCGTCGGAGCGGGTCTGCGCGTACATCCCCTGAGGGCCGGCCTTGCCGAACGGCGTGCGGGCGCCGTCGACGAAGACAACCTCTCTCACATGGTCCCTGAGCGAGCGGGTCATGCGGCCCACTCTAGCGCGGAAGCTACTGGTCGGTAACTACGCTCGCCGTGGCCTTCACCGCATCCGCCAGCAGCGGGGCGGCGAGCTCGACCTGCCAGCGCCG
This sequence comes from uncultured Actinomycetota bacterium, assembly GCA_963803135.1. Classification (GTDB taxonomy): domain Bacteria; phylum Actinomycetota; class Actinomycetes; order Mycobacteriales; family CADCTP01; genus CADCTP01. Next base: position 585,988 of record CAWDLH010000008.1, read on the forward strand.
GGCGCCGCCGGCGGCCAGCACCGCGCCGACCCCGGCCGGGCCCGCCTCGACCGGCGGCGCCCAGGCCAGCCGGCGGACCAGGTCGGGGGAGAGCAGGTTCTCCACCGGGATCGCCAGCCGCGCGGACAGGCCGGCCAGCGCGGACCGGGCGGCGGCCAGCCGGGCGGCGGCGTCCGGGTCGCGGTCGGCCCACCGGTTCGGCGGCGGCGGCCCGTCGCTGGGCACGGCCGACAGCGGCAGCGCGTCCTCCGGCAGCGCCCGGGCCTCGGCCACCGCGCCGAACCACCGGCGCAGCTGGCGCAGCTGCTGCCGGCCGGCGAAGACCGGCAGCACGGCGAGATCCTCGGCGGTCGCCGGGTTCGCGGTGGCCGCGGCGACGATCGCGCTGTCCGGCAGCACCCGGCCCGGGGCGATGTCGCGCTGCCGGGCCAGCGCGTCCCTGGCCTCCCACAGCGCCCGCACGGTGGCCAGTGCCCGCCGGCCGCGGACCCGGTGGATCCCGGACGTGCGCCGCCACGGCTCGGCCCGCGGCGGCGGCGGCGGCGCGGCGGCCACCGCGGCGAACTCCTCCCGGGCCCAGTCCAGCTTTCCGGCCGCGCGCAGCTGGTCCTCGAGCAGGTCGCGCAGCTCGACGAGCACCTCGACGTCGAGCGCCGCGTACGCCAGCCAGGCCCGCGGGAGCGGCCGGGTCGACCAGTCGGCGGCCGAGTGGCCCTTCTCCAGCGCCAGCCCGAGCAGGTTCTCGACCATCGCGCCGAGACCGACCTGCTCGTACCCGAGCAGCCGGCCGGCCAGCTCGGTGTCGAACAGCGTGCGCGGCCGCATGCCGACCTCGGCCAGGCAGGGCAGGTCCTGGCTGGCCGCGTGCAGCACCCACTCGGCGTCGGCGATGGTCGCGCCGACGGCGGACAGGTCGGGCAGCGGCACCGGGTCGATGAGCACGGTCCCGGCGCCCTGCCGGCGCAGCTGGACCAGGTACGCCCGCTGGCCGTAGCGGTAGCCGGAGGCGCGTTCGGCGTCGACCGCGACCGGGCCGGTGCCGGCCGCGAGCCGGACGACCGCCTCGGCCAGGCCGGCGGGGGTGGCCACCGGCTCCGGGACGCCGTCGCGCGGCTCGACCAGCGGCACCGCCACCCGCTCGGGGGCGGGCTGGGCGACCGACGGGGCGGCGCGGGTTTCGCCCGCCGGTGTCCTCGGCGCGGGTGCGGCGCCGTTGGGCTGTTCCGCGGTCGCCGGTAGGCCCCCGTGCGTCGGCAACCCGGTCACGGCGGCGGCGGCATCCGGCGCGTCGATCAGCGGATGATGCCCGCGCGCATGACGAGGGCCACCATCTCGGCCCGGTCACCGGTGCCGAGCTTGCGGGCGATGCGGGCCAGGTGGCTCTTCACGGTGAGGGCCGACAGGCTCAGCGTCTCACCTATCTGCTTGTTGGACTTGCCGTCGGCGACCAGCCGCAGCACCTCGATCTCGCGCGCTGACAGGTCCGCGACGCCGCTCTCGCTCGGGCCGCCGCGCAGGCCGGCGGCGAGCAGGGATGCGACCGAGGGGTCCGCGTACACGCCGCCGTCGAGGACCCGGCGCACGCCGTCGGAGACCACCGACGGGGACGCCGACTTGAGCAGGTAGCCCTGGGCGCCGGCGACGAAGGCCGCCCGCACGGAGTAGGGGTCGTCGGCGGCGGAGAGCACCACCAGCCGCGGCCAGCCCGAGTTGCGCAGCTCGCCGAGCAGGTCGAGGCCGTTGCCGTCGGGCAGCCCGAGGTCGAGGATGCAGAGGTCGCAGGGGCCCGAGGCGTGGGCCCGGGCGCGGGCTTCGGCCACGCTGGCCGCCTCGTACACTTCCGCGGCCCCCATCGAGCGCAGCTTCGTCACGATGGACTCGCGCAGCAGCGGGTGGTCGTCGACGACCAGCGCGGTGAATCGCTGTGCCGTGGCCGGCCCAGCGCTCTCCATCGATCCTGCCGTGGCCTGCAAAGCGGTCACGTCCGCCCCTCTCGTGCCCTCCGTGGTCACGCCGTGTCCTCCCAAAGGCCGGTCCGTCGAGCACGACGCGCGCCGCGCGTCGACTCCTGAACGCCGCTGGTTGGCCGACATCCGCGCCACAGCCTGCCGGGCGCGGTACTGCGCACGCTACTCCCTTCGGGGTATTCTGGTGGGAAGCTGCGCAAGATCAGGCGTTGTTGGCGCGGAAAATGGCAACACCCGATACTGTGCCGCCTGATCCGCCTGGATCCGCGGGGGGTGGCCCGGGAATGGGAGAGAGCTATGCGCAAGCGTCTCGTCCGAGCGGTGATCCTCATCGCGATCGCGTCCGGGATCGCGATCGGGGTCGCGGACGCCGCTGGCGCGGTGGACATGCCCGCTCGATTCAGCACCGACAGCGTGTCCTGGGGGTGAATCGAGACCAGCATGGCTCCGCTGACCGCGTGAGCCGTGCTTCGCACCTGATCAACCTGACCGCGGCGCTGAGCGCGCTCGCGGCTGTTGTGCTTGGTGCGTTCGCCGGCTGGGGCACGCCGTCCTGGTGGGCTCTTCCGCTCATGGTGGCGGCGGTCGCCACCGCCGAGCGCTGCTCGGTGAGCATGGTCGTCGGCCGGCAGGCCTTCGTCTTCGCGCTCAACGAGGCGTTCGTGGCGGTGGCCCTGGTGCTGGCTCCCGGCGCCTGGATCGCGGTGGCGTACGCGCTCGCGATCGGCGTGGCCCGGGCCCGCACCGAGTGGGTCAAGCTGCGCTTCAACCTGGCCATGCACGCCGTCTGTGTGGCCGCCTGCGTGGTGGTCAGCGAGGCCCTCGGCGGCGGCCTGATCGCCGCGTGCGCCGGCCTGCTCGTCTTCTACGGGCTCAACCACCTCATCGTCTCGGTGCCGGTCGCGCTCACCACCAGCCAGCCCTACCGGCGGGTGCTCGCACTGAGCACGCTGAGCCTCATCCACTTCGCCGCCGTCGCCTCGCTGGGACTGCTCGGCGCCTGGCTCGCCGTGAACGCACCGGCGGGCCTGCTCGGCCTGGCCGTCCCGCTGGGTCTGCTCTGGTGGTCCTACCAGCAGCAGACCCGCCGCGCCGCCGAGGCCACCCTGTACGCGGAGCTGGCCCGGGGCCAGGAGCGGGTCGGCGGCTCGGCGGACGCGTCGGCCGAGGTGGTGGTCAAGGCCGCGGCCACGCTGTTCGGGGCGGCCGAGGTCGAGATGCTGGTACACCACCCGGAGGGCCTGCTGCGGTACGTCGGCGACGACACCGGGGTCATCTCCCGGGTCCGCGTCGACGCCGACGCGCTGGACGCGCCGTGGGTGCTGCGCGCGCTGGCCGCCCGGAGCGTCTTCACCGGGCAGGACGGCGACCGGCCTTACTGCTCCGCGGTGCTGGGCGACCCGGAGCACCCGCGGGCCGTGCTGGTGGCATACCGGCCGGCGAAGGCGGCGTCGTTCGTCCGGGCCGACGTGCAGCTGGCCGAGGTGCTGGTGCGGCAGGCGGAGTCCTGGCTGTCGGTGGCCGAGCTGGCCGCGCGCCGGGACGAGGCGGTCGGCCGCGCCGAGGCGTACGGTGCCGCGAACCGGGTACTGGGTGAGGTCTCCCAGGAGGCGGTGCCCGCGCTGGCCGTGCTGCGGGAGTCCGCGCACCGGCTGTCCCGGCTCGCGACCCGCTACGACGGTCCGGACGCGGTGGACGAGATCGTCGCCGAGCTCTACTCGGTGGAGCGCGCGGTGGCCTCGCTGCTCGGCGCGATCGCGCTGGCCAGTGACGCGGTCGCCGGCCCGGCGCTCACCTCCACCGGCTCGGCCCCGCGGGCCGAGGCGGAGTGGACCACGACCGGCCGGCTCGAGGACGCCGTCGGTCCGTGATTCGACGCGGCCGCAACCTGCCGCTCGCGGCCTGGGCCGGCATCGGCGGCACGGCGACGGTCGTCACGATGGTCGTGCTGGTCGGTGCCGTGCTGGCCCGCGGCGGGCTGGACCGGCTGGAGTACCTCGCCCTCGCGTCCGGGCTGCTGGTCGGCCTGCTGCTGGTCTCGGTGGCCGTGTTCTGGTCCCGCCGGGTCACCGCCGGGTTGCGTGAGCTGCACGCCGACGCGGTCCGCCGGCTGCGCGACCCGTCCCTGCGGGTCGCCGTGAGCACGCCGCGGCTGGTCGGTGCGACCACCGAGTTCGCCGAGCTGGCCCGGGTGCTCGACGCGCTGCACCTGCGCGCCCGCGTCGCCGACGAGGTGGCCGAGCAGGCCCGGCGGACCGCCGAGCAGACCAGCGCCGGCGTCTTCGAGCTGCTGTCCGGCCTGGTCGCGGCCGAGGAGGCGACCCGCGGCCAGCTGTCCGCGGAGCTGCACGACACGGTCGCCCAGTCGCTGGCGGCCGCCCGCTCGCTGCTGGCCGACTCCGACCCCGCCCGGCCCGATCCGGACAAGGTCGAGCGGGTGCGCGAGCTGGTCGAGGACGCCGAGGAGCAGGTGCGGGCGGTGATGGCGCGCACCCGCCCGGCCGAGCTGCGCGACGGCGACCTTGCCTCCGCGGTCGGCGCGCTGCGCCGCGAGTTCGACACCCGCTACCTGGTCACCGTGCGGCTGAGCTGGCCCGAGGAGGCGTACCCGCTGCCGCTGGTCTCGGCGGTGACGGTCTACCGGTTCTTCCAGGAGGGGCTGCTCAACGTCGTCAAGCACGCCGACGTGGACGAGGCCGAGGCGTCGCTGGCGGTGGACGGCGACCAGATCGTGGCCCGGGTCGAGGACGCCGGGCCCGGGTTCGTGCCGAGCGAGGTCCAGTCCAGCGGCGGCCGGCACGTCGGGCTCGGCCTGCTGCGCGAGCGGGCCCGGCTGGCCGGCGGCTCGCTCGACATCACGACCGCGCCCGGGAAGGGCACGAAGCTGACCCTGCGGCTGCCGCTGTCGCCGCGCTCGGCGCTGGTGCCCGGCGGTGGTGGTGGCGGGGCCGCGGCGAACGGCGGTCCCGTGCCGGAGCAGGCCGCGCGGCGGGCGGAGCCGGTCTAGCTCCGGTTCGGCAGCGCGGTCACGCCGGCCGGCGGCAGCCCGGCGGCCGTGCACAGCAGGTCGGCGAACGCCCGCAGGTGGGCCGAGACGTCCTGGCCGATCGGGGTCCAGGATGCGCGCAGCTCCAGGTCGCTGGTCCGGCGCGGCCCGGCCAGGTCGCCGAACCGGGTGGAGGAGGTCTGGGTGACCGTCCCGCCCGCGGCCCGGTGCCCGGCCCCGGCGGTCTCCAGCGCGTCGATCAGCCAGCTCCAGCCGACCTCGGGCAGCAGCGGGTCGCCGGCCATCTCCGGGTCCAGCTCGGCCGAGGCGTAGCCGACCAGCCGCAGCGTGCCTTCCCAGGCCTCGTAGCCGGCCGGGTCGTGCAGCAGCACCAGCCGCCCGGAGGCAAGCTCCTCGTCGCCGACGAGCACGGTCAGGGCGAGCGCGTGCGTCCACGGGGCCAGCTTCTGCGGCGGCCGGACCTCCTCGACCCTGACCTCGTCGCGGACCGGGGCGACGGCCAGGCTGCGTACCGCCGCGACGAACTCGGCGGGTGCGAGCGTGCGCCCCCGGGGCCGGGGCATGCTGTGTTCGGGCACGGTCGCCGACACCGGACCGCCGGCCCTCAGGCCGCCGCGCCGAGCGCGGGGCGGGTCGAGCGGGGCGCCGGGACCGGCGGGTTGACCAGCAGCGCCGCCCCGCAGTCCCGGCAGGCCAGCGCACCGCAGTCGCAGTCGGCCCCGTGCCCGTCCGGGCACGGCGGGACCTCGAAGGCACGCTCGTCCGCGCAGCACGGGCAATGCCTCGTCGGCATCAGCCTCGTCAGCGTGGGCATCGGACCTCCTCGGCACGTCGGGGACCGTGGTCTGGCATCCGTACGGCCGACGGTGGCACGGGCGGAGCGCGCCGCGGGGGAGGAGGCTCGGCGTGTCGCGGCGGCAGGTCCCACCGCCGCCCCATCCGTCCCGTTACGTCCAGGTCGGGCCGGTCGCCGCCGACCGTGGCAGGATGGCCGGTGATGACCGCCCCGGCCGAAAGCACGTCGCCCGCGACCGCGTCCCCGCTGGTCCGGGCGATGCGCCGGGAGCCGGTCGAGCGCACGCCGGTGTGGTTCATGCGCCAGGCCGGCCGGTCGCTGCCGGAATACCGGGCGGTGCGGGCCGGGATCGGCATGCTCGACGCCTGCACCCGGCCGGACCTGGTCACCGAGATCACCCTGCAGCCGGTGCGCCGGCACGGGGTCGACGCGGCGATCCTGTTCTCCGACATCATGGTGCCGCTCAAGGCGGCCGGGGTGGACCTGGACATCGCCCCCGGCGTCGGCCCGGTGGTGGCCTCGCCGGTCCGGACCGGGGCGGACGTGGCCGCGCTGCCGGAGCTCGACCCGGCCCAGGTCGGGTACGTGGACCAGGCGGTCCGGGCGCTGGTCCGGGAGCTGGCCGGCACGCCGCTGATCGGGTTCGCCGGGGCGCCGTTCACCCTGGCCAGCTACCTGGTCGAGGGCGGGCCGTCCCGGGATCACGCCCGGACCAAGGCGTTCATGCACGGCGCGCCGGAGCTGTGGTCGGCGCTGCTGGCCGCGCTCGCCGCGACCGCGGCGACGTTCCTGCGGGTGCAGGTCGAGGCCGGCGCGGCCGCGGTCCAGCTGTTCGACTCCTGGGCCGGCGCGCTGTCGGCCCGCGACTACGCCCGGTTCGTGCAGCCGCACAGCGCCGCGGTGCTCGCCGCGCTGGCCGACCTCGACGTGCCGACGGTGCACTTCGGCGTCGGCACCGGCGAGCTGCTCGGGCTGATGGGCGAGGCCGGGGCGGACGTGGTCGGGGTGGACTGGCGGGTGCCGCTGGACGAGGCGTCCCGCCGGGTCGGGCCGGCCCGCGCGGTGCAGGGCAACCTCGACCCGGCGCTGCTGCTGGCCGACTGGCCGGTCGTCGAGACCGAGGTGCGCCGGGTGCTCGCCGAGGGCCGGGACACGCCGGGGCACGTGTTCAACCTCGGCCACGGGGTGCTGCCGGAGACCGACCCGACCATGCTCACTCGGGTCGTGGAGCTGGTGCACTCGGTGCCGCGCTGAGCCGCCGCCGGCGCAGCATCCAGGCCACCGCGACCGGCGCCGCGAGCAGCAGGAACGGCAGCGCCGCGCCGAGCGCGGTGAACACCCAGCCGAGCGTCGCGGCGAACGCGTGCCAGCCGTCCCGCAGCCCGCCGGCGAACCCGCCGCGGTCCGGGGCCGGCGCCGGCGCGGCCTGGCTGGCCCGCAGCTGCAGGGTGATCGTCGCGAAGTCCACCTGCCCGGCCAGCGCCCGCTGCCGGGCCTGCAGCGACTCCAGCTCGGTGGTCCGGCGGGACAGCTCGCCCTCGACCGAGACGACGTCGCCGATCTTCTCGGCCCGGGACAGGATCGCCCGGACCCGGGCGATCGAGGCCTGCATGGAGGCGACCCGGGCGTCGACGTCGGCGACGTCCTCGGTCACGTCCTTGGTGCTGCTGGACCGGGACTGCTCGTCGCCGAGCCGGCCGAGCTGGTCGAGCACGGCGTCCATCCGGTCGGGCGGCACCTCGAGGACGAGCGTCGCGTGCGCGCCGGCGCCGGAGCCGGACCGGTCGTCCCCGGCGATCACGCCGCCGGCGGCCCGGGCGGCGGCGTCCGCAGCGGCGGCCTGGCCCGGCACGTCGTCGACCACGACGGTCAGCTCGGCCGTCCGGATCAGCGCCGGCTTGAGGGTGATCGACGCGGTCGAGCCGATCGCCGGGTCGGCGGCCCGGGCCGGCACCGGGCCGGTGTCCCCGGCCGCCTTGCCGACCGCGCTGCCGGGCGCGCTGCCGGCCGCGCTGCCGGCCGAGGACTGCGGCGCGACCGCCGCCGCACCGCCGCCCGAGTCGCCGCCCGAGCCGCCGCCCGAGCCGCCCGAGCTGTCCGATCCGCTGCAGCCCGCCAGCGCCCCGGCCAGGACGAGCGCCAGCCCGGCCGCCCCCAGCCAGCCCGCCCGACCGTCCATGTCGCCTCCCTGCTCGTGATGTGCCGGTGCGACGGCGGCCGGGCCGGTGCGGTTCCGCCGTGGAGATCGAGATCCGGTCTCGATCCGCTCGCGGGGAGCGAGCAAGATGGGGCGGTGACTCCCCGCGTCGTGGTGATCGGAGCTGGGATCGCCGGGCTGTCCGCGGCGCTGGCGGTGTCCCGGGAGGCGCTGCCGGGCACCAGGGTCATGATCGTCGACGGCGCCTCCAAGGTGGGTGGCAAGCTGCGGGTCTCGCCGGTCGGCGGGCTGCCGGTGGACGAGGGCGCCGAGTCGTTCCTCGCCCGGCAGAAGGAAGGTGTGGAGCTGGTCCGGCTCGCCGGACTCGGCGGCGAGCTGGTGCACCCGGTCACCACCGAGGCGGAGGTGGCGATCGACGGCGTGCGGCGCAAGCTGCCGGCCCGGACCGTGCTCGGCGTGCCCGGCGACCGGGCGGCGCTGCGCCGCAGCGGGCTGCTCACCGAGGCCGGGCTGGCCGCGGTCGGTGCGGACCGGCCGGAGCCGGCCCCGCTCGGCGACCCGGCCGTGGGCCCGTACGTCGGCCGCCGGCTCGGCCGCGAGATCGTCGACCGGCTGGTCGACCCGCTGCTCGGCGGCGTGTACGCGGGCCGGGCCGACGGCCTGTCGCTGCGGGCCACGATGCCCGCGCTGGCGGCGGCGCTGGACCGGGACGGCGGGAAGCTGGTCGCCGCGGCCCGCTCGGTGGTCGACTCGGCCCCGCCGGACGCCGGTCCCGCGTTCGCCGCGCTGGACGGCGGGCTCGGCCTGCTGCCCGAGGCGGTGGCCAGGGCGTCCGGCGCCGAGGTGCGGCTGCGGCTGCCGATCCGCCGGATCGAGCGGACGACCGGCGGCTTCCGGCTGGTCGGCGGCCCGGCGCCGGACCCGGTGACGATCTCCGCCGATGCGGTCGTGGTCGCCGCTCCGGCCGGCAAGGCGGCCGGGCTGCTCGAGGGCCTGGCGCCGTGGGCGGCGCACGAGCTGGCCGCGATGGAGTACGCCAGCGTCGGCATCGTCACGCTCGCCTTCCCCGCCTCGGCGCTGGCCGGGATCACCGGCTCCGGCCTGCTGGTGCCCACCGTCGAGGGCGGCGGCGCGGTCAAGGCCGTGACGTACTCGTCCCGCAAGTGGCGGCATCTGGCCGGCCGCGAGGTGGCGATCGTGCGGGCGTCGGTCGGCCGGCACCGGGAGGCCCGGGTGCTGCACCGGGACGACACCGAGCTGGTCCGGCTGGTGCTCGGCCAGCTCGCCGCGCTGGTCGGGATCCGGGCCGCGCCGCTGGCGCACCGGGTGACCCGCTGGGGCGGCGCGCTGCCCCAGTACGCGCCCGGTCACCTGGAGCGGGTCCGCCGGATCCGGGCCGACGTGGCCAGGGTGCCCGGGCTCGCGGTCTGCGGGGCCGCGTTCGACGGGGTCGGCGTGCCGGCCTGCATCCGGTCCGGGTACGCCGCGGCCGGCAACGTGGTCGAGCACCTGAGAGAATCGCAGCGTGGCAGTGAATGGCAAGCGCGCCCGTGAGCTCAACGAGCTGATCCGGTACACGGCCTGGTCGGTGTTCCGGGCCACCACCCCGCTGGCCGCCGACCGGGCCGCGGTGACCGCCGAGGTGGAGCAGCTGTTCGAGCAGCTGGCCGCGAAGGACGTCGTGGTGCGGGGGACGTACGACGTGTCGGCGCTGCGGGCCGACGCCGACCTGCTGGTGTGGTGGCACGCGCGGTCCGCGGACGACCTGCAGGAGGCGTACGGGCGGTTCCGCCGGACCGAGCTCGGCCGGTCGCTGACCCCGGTGTGGTCCCAGTTCGCGCTGCACCGGCCGGCCGAGTTCAACAAGAGCCACGTGCCGGCGTTCCTGGCCGAGGAGGAGCCGCGCGGCTACCTCTGCGTCTACCCGTTCGTCCGCTCGTACGAGTGGTACCTGCTGCCGGAGGAGGAGCGCCGGGCCATGCTCGCCGAGCACGGCCAGCTGGCCCGGGACTACCCGGACGTCCGGGCGAACACGGTCGCCTCGTTCGCGCTCGGCGACTACGAGTGGATCCTCGCCTTCGAGGCCGACGAGCTGCACCGGATCGTCGACCTGATGCGGCACCTGCGCGGCTCGGTGACCCGCCGGCACGTCCGCGAGGAGATCCCCTTCTTCACCGGCCGCCGCCGCCCGCTCGCCGACCTCGTCGCCGCCCTGCCCTGACGCCGGCGTCGCGGCCGGATCCCGCGCGGGCGTGCTAGCGTCCCGCGGTGCGCTTCGGGCGGGCATGTCTGGTCGCGGTCGGTCTGGTGGGGATCGCCGCGCTCGCCGCGTGCGGCTCGCCGGCCCGGCCGGTGGCCGAGCGGGCCGCCGCGCCGGCCGTGCCGACGACCCCACCGGCGCCGGCCCCGACCACGTCCCGGCCGCCGGCCGAGCCCGTCCCGTCCGCCGGCCGGATGCTGGCGGCCCCGACCACGACCGCGCCGAAGCCGGGGACGGCCCGGCCCGGCGGCCCGGCCGCGCCGGTGGACGCCCGCGGCGTGGACACCTCGCACCCGGACCGGGTGGTCGGCAGCGGCAGCCCGGCCGGCTGCACCTCGGCCGCGGTCGTCGCCGCGGTCGCGGCCGGCGGGGTGATCGCCTTCGACTGCGGGCCGGCGCCGGTGACGATCGCGATGACCCGGACCGCGAAGGTCGTCAACGCGCACCCGCGCACGGTCCTGGACGGCGGCGGCCGGGTCACGCTCTCCGGTGGCGGCCAGCGCCGCATCCTCTACCAGAACACCTGCGACGCCCAGCAGGGCTACACCACCGACCACTGCCAGGACCAGCAGACGCCCGAGCTGGTCGTGCAGAACCTCACGTTCGCGAACGGGAACTCGACCGGCGAGCTGACCGAGGGCGGCGGAGGCGGGGCGATCTTCGTCCGCGGCGGCCGGGTGTCGGTGATCGGCTCCCGGTTCACCGGCAACCGCTGCGACTCCACCGGGCCCGACCTCGGCGGGGCCGCGCTGCGGGTGCTCAGCCAGTTCCACGGCCAGCCGGTCCGGGTCGTCGGCAGCACGTTCACCGGCGGCGTCTGCTCGAACGGCGGCGCGCTGTCGAGCATCGGCGTGTCCTGGGACATCGTCGACAGCACGTTCACCGGCAACAAGGCGATCGGCCGGGGCGCCAACCCGGCCCGGGCCGGCAGCCCGGGCGGCGGCAGCGGCGGCGCGATCTACCTGGACGGCAACACGTTCACGCTGCACGTCGCCGGCTCGCGGATCACCGGCAACTCGGCCGCCGAGGGCGGCGGCGCAGTCTTCTTCGTCAGCAACGACCGCACCGGCACGGCCACGGTCACCGGCTCGACGATCTCCGGCAACCCGAGCGCCGGGTTCGAGACCGCCGGCCTGCCGGGCTGGTTCTTCCTCGGCGCCCGGCCGCCGTCGATCAGCTAGCGGGCTGCTGCCCGTCCTCGAAGGTCAGCGAGATCGAGTTGATGCAGTAGCGGTCGTCGGTCGGCGTGCCGTAGCCCTCGCCGGAGAAGACGTGGCCGAGGTGGGAGTGGCAGTCCGCGCAGAGCACCTCGACCCTGGTCGCGCCGAGGCTGCGGTCCTCCCGGAGGATCACCCGCTCGCCGGCCAGCGGGGACCAGAAGCTCGGCCACCCGCAGTGCGAGTCGAACTTGGTGTCCGACCGGAACAGCTCGCTGCCGCAGGCCCGGCAGCGGTAGACGCCGGTGCGGTGGTTGTCCACGTACTCGCCGGCCCACGGCCGCTCGGTGCCGGCCCGGCGCAGCACCTGGTATTCGGCCGGGGACAGCTCGGCCTGCCACTGCTCATCGGTCTTGCGCACCGCCGGGGCGGGGAGATCGGGCTTCGTCACGCCAGCCACGGTACGCGGCGGCCATCCGGGCGGCACGGTCAGCCGCAGGCGGCCTCGAGGTGCTTGTGCACCCACTCCCGCTGTCGCGGCGCGTCCTCGCCGAGGATCCGGGTGAACCGTCGCTGCGCGTACGGCGGGATGCCGGTGACGCCGCGGATCCGCGCGTCGGCCCAGACCAGCACGTCCCCGTACGCCATCGTCGCGGACGCCTCCTCGGCCCGCCGCGGACAGGGCGGCGGCACGATCGCGGCCAGCGGCGCGGCCTGGAACGCCAGCGGGTCGCCGGCCACCGGCGGCGGCACGAAGACGCCGGGTGCGCGCTCGGCCCGGGCATAGATCCCCGGCTCGCCGAACCGGGTCGGCACCGGCACGTACGGGGCGAGCGCGGTGGCCGCCGCGGCCAGGGCGGCGGCCGCGGCCGGCAGCAGGTCGGCGTTCTCCGGCCGCAGGCAGAGCACGATCGGGCCGCCGGCGCAGGCGGGGTCGGCCGGGGCGGCGCGGATCTCGGTCGGGTCGGGATCGGTCCGCGAGAGCACCAGCACGGCGCCGGTGAGCACCAGGGTGGCCGCGAACCCGGTCCACCGGCGGGCCAGGCCGCTGGCCAGCGGGACGCTCAGGGCCAGCGTGGCGACCGCGGACAGCACCATCAGCTGGGTCCAGACCAGCCACACGTGCGGCTGCAGGAACGGCCGGTAGACCGAGACCCGGTCCACCGGGACCAGCCGGCCGACCCAGTCCTCGCCGTACGAGCCCGCGTAGACGCCGGCGAACAGCGCCACCGCGAGCAGGACCGGGGCCGCCCTGACGGTCGCCGCCGCGCCGACCGCCCAGCCCAGGGCCGCGCTGGTGACCAGGAAGCCGGCCGCCAGCAGCAGCGGCGGCCAGCCCGGCAGCCCGCGGTGGGTGGTGCGCGCCGTGGCCGTCACCAGCAGCACGAGGTAGCCCAGCAGCGTCCAGGACAGCACCGCGGCGACCCGGGGCAGCGCGCCGCCGGCTGCCCCGCGCGGCGAGCTGGCGGCGAGCGTGGCGATCCCGCGCCGCTGGTAGTCCTGCACCTGCCAGGCCACCGCGCCGGCGCACAGCGGCGCCAGCCCGAGCAGGCCGGTCAGCGCCTGGTGGAACGTGGCCGACCAGCTCGGTCCGCTCGTCGCCGGCGCCGGCACCAGGCCGGCGACGAGCGCGACGGCGACCGACAGCAGGCCGGCGGCCAGCCCGGCGGGCGTCGAAGTCAGCGAACGAGACGGGAAGCACACGGACCCGGCACCCTGCAGGGTGCCGGGTCCGTACGAGTCAGAAGGGGTCAGGGCACGACGAGCAACCGCACAACCTGCGGGTCGTGATCGCTGGCCTGGTCGGTGAACTCGGCGTTGAGGTGGACCGGGTCGTAGTCGAACAGCGGCAGGCAACGGCAGGCCGGGACCGTGTACGCCAGCGCCGGGGACAGCAGGATGTGGTCGAGCACCTCCGAGTTGCCCTCGAACACGTACGTGTAGCGCTCCTGGATCGGCAGCGTCCTGGGCAGGTCGACCAGGTTGCCGGTGGAGACCAGCGTGTCGACCGGTGCGGAGAAGTCGAAGTCGTTCAGGTCGCCGAGGACCACGACCTTCGCCCGCCGGTCGGCCGCCGCGATCTGGTCGACGAACCCGCGCACCTCGGTCGCCTGCTGCACCCGCTGCACCTGCGAGGGCTGCGTGATCGGCTGGAACCGCCCGTACAGCGGGTCGTCGCCGCCCTTGGAGACGAAGTGGTTCGCGACGACGAACACCGTCTGGCCCCGCCAGCGGAACTCGCCGGCCAGCGGCTTGCGGCTGTCCTCCCACGCCGCGCTGGCCGGGTCGATCCGGCCGGGGGAGAACGACAGGTGCGGCCGGCCGGCGGCGTCGCGCACCACCGTGGTGGCCGCCGTCGACGTGCCGCCGGGCCGGTCCACGAACTGCAGCCCGCGGTCGGTCCGGAACAGGAACACCACCCGGATGTTGCCGCCCGGCTGCCCGCCGTCCTGGTCGTCGACCGGGTCGATCGAGCGGGACTGGTACGCCGGGCCGCCGGCCGCGCCGATCGCCGCGACCAGCTTGCCGATCGTCTGGTCGGCCGCGACCACGCCGTCGTCGGTCGCGCCGGTGTTGTCCTGGATCTCCTCCAGCGCCAGCACGTCCGGCGCCTGCAGGTTGTGCACCGCGTACTGGGCCAGCGTGTCGAACTTGGTCTGCGGGTCGCTCGGGGCCAGGTTCTCCACGTTGAACGTGGCCACCGACAGCTGCAGCAGGTTGGGCCGCTTCGTGGTCTCCCGCTGCAGGCCGCCGCTGCGCAGCGTCGGCGAGGCGGTGGGCAGCAGCTCGAAGTTGCCGAAGTTGTAGTCGATCACGCCGGTGGTGGCGCCGGCGTAGCTGTCGCCGACGTTCGCCCGCGGCACCGGGGCCAGCGTGTCCGCGATGACGACGCGCTCCGGGTTGGGGTCGGTGGCCCGCAGCACGATGCCGCCGCGCGCCGTCCGGATCGTCGACCCGACCGGGACGACCGAGGTCTCGTCGAACCGGTTGGTCGGCCCGACCACCTGCGCGTCGTTGATCGTGACCAGCTCGCCCTCGAGCGACTCCCAGAAGTCGAGCCCGTCGTTGGCCGGGTCGAACGCGGTCTCGGTGGTCTCGACGTCGCCGCTCGCGTCGTTCTCGATCACCGTCGAGGGTGGGACCCGGCCGCCCGGCCCGACCACGACCGGCGCCGGCAGGGCCTGGCCCGAGCCGGTCACGGTGACGACCGGCGAGGTCAGCTCGGTGGTGCTGAGGTTCGTCGCGGCGCCGCCGGGGCGGAACTCGGCCACCGTGCCGGTCACCGTGACCGCGTCCCCGACGGCCGGGGTCGGCGCGGTCCGGGTGAACACGAACAGGCCCTCGCTGGTCGCCGGGTCGGCGTCCGGGGTCGGGTCCTGGAACCAGAAGCCGGTCGCCGACCGCGCGGTGACGACGCCGGGCACGTCGGCGAGCTTCTTGCCGACCTGCGGCGAGACCTGCGCCGTGCCCTGGACGTCGTGGATGCGCAGGCCGGGGATGCCGGGGTCCGGCGGCGGAGTGCCCCCGCCGGTGTTGCGCGGGGCCGGGTCGGACACGGCGAAGTCGGCGGCGTTGTTGTCGGTGTCCGGGCCGTCGCCGCGCAGGTCGGCGGTCGTGTTGGCCAGGCCCGGGGCGGCCGCGGTCTCGAAGTCGTTGGCGGCCCCGTAGCCGACGAAGTCCCGCACGCCGGCGGCCGCGTCGCAGTCCGCGCCGCAGGTCAGCGGCGTCGCCGTGGTGACGAGCGCGACCTTCCCGCTCGCGGCGGACATCGCGATCGAGCCGGTCGCGTCCGGGGTCGGCAGCGGGGTGCTGCCGCCGGTGCCGGCGGCCTCCTGCACCAGGTAGTGCCCGCCGGCCGGGATGCTCCCGGACAGCGTCGTCACCTGGTACGAGGTGCCGGCAGCGGAGGCGTACTGCACCGACCAGCCGGTCAGGTCGACGGCGGCCGGGGACGTGTTGCGCAGCTCGACGAAGTCGTTGGTGAACGTGGCGCCGGCGTTGCCGCCGCCCCCGTACACCTGACTGACGGCGACGTCCGCGGAGGCGGCCGAGGCGGGCGGCCCGGCGAGGGCGACGACGCCCAACCCGAGCAGGACGGAAGCGGTGAGCGCGCCGACGCGCGGCGGGACAGGACGCACCGACCATTACTAGCAGGACCGGGCGTCCCCGTCACGAACCGCCGATGAAATGGACGCGGCCGGCGCCACCCGGAAGGCCGCCCCGGTAGCGTCTGCGCATGGCCTCGCCGCACCTGGACCTGCCGGTGGGGGACCGGGTCGTGCGGATCAGCAACCCGGACCGGCTCTACTTCCCGGCGCTCGGGAAGACCAAGCTGGACGTCGCCAACTACTACGTCGCCGTCGGCGAGGGCATCGTCCGGGCCCTGTACGAGCGGCCGTGCATGCTGCACCGCTACCCGGAGGGCACCGACGGCGAGAAGGTCTACCAGAAGCGGCTGCCCAAGGGCGCGCCCGACTGGGTGCAGACCGTCCGGGTCGCGTTCCCGTCCGGGCGGACCGCCGACGAGCTGTGCGTGACCGAGCTGGCGAGCGTGGTCTGGGCGGTGCAGATGTCCACGGTCGAGTTCCACCCGTGGCACTCCCGGCGGCCGGACACCGAGCACCCGGACGAGCTGCGCATCGACCTCGACCCGCAGCCCGGCACCGGGTACGCGGAGGCGAAGGCCGTCGCGGCCACGGTCAGGGAGGTGCTCGACGAGCTCGGCGCGGTCGGCTGGCCGAAGACCTCCGGCAACCGCGGCATGCACGTCTACGTCCGGATCCGGCCCGACTACGGCTTCACCGTCGTGCGCCGGGCCGCGCTGGCGCTCGCCCGGGAGATCGAGCGGCGCATCCCGGCCCTGGTCACCACCGCCTGGTGGAAGGAGGAACGCGGCCAGCAGGTCTTCGTCGACTACAACCAGAACGCCCGCGACCGCACGATCCGCTCGGCGTACTCGCTGCGCGGCGAGCCCGGCGCGCACGTGTCCACGCCGCTGACCTGGGACGAGGTGCCGTACGCTGACCCGCGCGAGTTCACCATCGACACCGTGCCGGCCCGGTTCGCCGAGCTCGGCGACGTGCACGCGGGCATCGACGACCACCCGTGGTCGATCGAGCCACTGCTGGAGTGGGCCGACCGGGACGAGCGCGACCGCGGCCTCGGCGACGCGCCCTACCCGCCGAATTTCCCCAAGATGGACGGCGAGCCGATGCGCGTCCAGCCGAGTCGCGCCAAGCGTCCTACCAGCGGAACCTGACTGTCCTGGTCCACGGGCCACCCTTCGCGGCCGGCCGCGCGGTCCGTGCGACGGCCTGGTGAGGGCTGTATGCCCGCTGTGCAGCGGCCGAATGCCTCCGGGAGACCCGCTTCACAGGCGCACGGCCCGCCACCAGCCCAGCGCCGACGCGGCGAGGAAGGCGAGCACGACGGCCAGGTCGCCGGCACCGGTGCCGACTCCCAGCCACGGATCCCGGATCGACTCGGTGACGTGGGTGAGCGGCAACAGGTTGGACACGCTGCGTACGCCGTCACCGAGGACGCTCGGCGGCGGCCCGCCTCCGCCGAGCAGGAAGGAGGGGAAGAACACCAGCAGCCCGATTCCCTGTGCCGCCCGGGCGCTCGGCACCAGGCAGCCGATCAGCAGCCCGATGCCGGTCATCGCGACCGCGCCGACCAGCACGCCCGCGACCACCCAGGCCGGCCGGTGCAGCGGCGGCAGGCCGTACACCGGGGCGGCGAAGGCGAGCAGCACCGCGCAGCCGGCCAGGCTGAGCGCCACCCCCACGGCCCCGGAGGCCAGCGCGAACGACCAGCGCGGGAAGCCGGCCGCGGCGAACCGGCGCAGCACCCCGCGCTCCCGGTACGCGGCCACGTGCACCGGCACCATGACCAGCCCGACCGCGGCGATGACCACGGCAAGGTACGAGGAGACGTACCACTTGGCCGGGTCCATGCCGCCGAAGCCGTCGTCGTCGGAGGCGAACGCGCCGGCGATGACCAGCACGGTGACCACCGGGAACGCGAACACGAACGCCAGCACCAGCGGCTCCCGCAGCACCAGTCGCATCTCCGCGGCGACCAGCCGGCGGGTCGCGCCGGTGTTGGCGACGGTCGTCGTGCTCATGCCGCCACCTCCGCGGACAGCAGGTCGACCAGCGCGGCCTCCAGGTCGGGCATGACCACCACCAGGTCGTCCGGCACCCGGCCCTGCCGGACCAGCTCGGCGCAGACGTACGCGACCATGGCCCGGTCGCCGTGCACCTCCACGGTGCCGCCGTCGCGGCAGACCTCGTGCACACCCGGCTGCTCGGGCCAGGGTCGGTCGGCCGGCCAGCTGAACCGGACCGTCGCCCACGGCGCGTTCCGGTCGACCAGCTCGCGCGGGGTTCCGGCGTCCACGACCCGGCCGTCCCGGAGCACCACGACGCGGTCGCACAGCGCCTCGGCCTCGTCCATGAAGTGGGTGACCAGCAGCACGGTGCTGCCGCCGTCGCGCAGCGCCCGGACGGCGGCCCAGACGTCCCGGCGGGCGGCCGGGTCCAGCCCCTGGGTCAGCTCGTCGAGCACGACCAGCCGCGGCCGGTTGAGCAGTGCCAGCACGAGGAACAGGCGCTGGCGCTGGCCGCCGGACAGCGCCGAGAACGCGGTTCGGCGCTTGCCGTCCAGCCCGAACGCCACCAGCAGCCCGTCCGGGCGCGGCGAGCCGGGGCGGCGGAACAGCTCGACCGCCTCGCCCACCCGCAGCCGGTCCGGCAGCGCCGAGTCCTGCTGCTGGCTGCCGACCAGGGCCCGCAGCGTCGTGCCGTCGACGGCGGGGTCGAGCCCGAGCACCCGGACCCGGCCGCCGTCGACCGGGCGCAACCCCTGCAGGCACTCGACCGTCGTGGTCTTGCCGGCGCCGTTCGCGCCGAGCAGCCCGACGATCTCACCCTCGCCGACCTCGAGGTCGACCCCGTCGACCACCACCCGCCCGCCGTACGCCTTGCGCAACCCGCTGACCTCCACCAGCGCGGCCATGACTCCTCCGTCCCGGACGGGACGCTCCCGCCCGGCACCGAGACTCGTCCCGCCGGGCGGCGGCCACATCGACCCGGGGGCGGGTCCGCCGTCTCCCCCGGAGACGGAGGCTCAGGGCTCGGCGATGCCGTGCTGGTAGGCGAAGACGATCGCGCCGGCCCGGTCGCGGACGCCGAGCTTGGCGAAGATCGAGCCGACGTGGGTCTTGACCGTCGCCTCGCTGACCACCAGCGACGCGGCGATCTCGGGGTTGGACGCCCCGGTCGCCATCCGCCGCAGCACGTCGAGCTCGCGGTCGGTGAGCGCGCCGGCGCGGGACGCCTCCCGCCGGCGGGGCAGCGCGGCGCGCCGGGTCACCTCGAGGACCCGCGCGGTGACCGCGGGGTCGAGCCACGACCCGCCGCCGGCGATCGCCCGGGTGGCGGCGATGAGCTCCTCGGCCGAGGCCTCCTTGAGCACGAACCCGGCCGCCCCGGCCTCGATCGCTCCCCACAGCACCTCGTCGTCGTCGAAGGTGGTGAGCACCAGCACCGGCGGGCCGCCGCGCTCGTGCAGCCCGCGGGTCGCGGTGATGCCGTCGGTGCCGCGCATCCGGACGTCCATCAGCACGACGTCGACCGGTGGACCGGACTCGACCGCGGACAGGGCGGCGGCGCCGTCGCCGCACTCGCCGACCACCCGGAAGCCGTCCGGCTCGGCGAGCACCACCCGCAGCCCGGCCCGGACCAGCGGCTGGTCGTCCACCAGCAGCACCGAGATCACGTCGGCCCCCGGACGTCCGCGCCGGACACCTCCGCGGGGGCGCCGGCCCGCGGCAGGGTCGCGTGCACCCGCCAGCCCCGGGCGGCGGGGCCGGCGGCGAGCGTGCCGCCGAGCGCCTCGACCCGCTCCCGCATGCCGACCAGCCCGACCCCGGCGGGACCGCCCTGACCCGCGGGCCGGCCGGCGCCCCCGTCGGCCACCGTCACGTCGACCTGGTCCGTGCCGACCGCGACCGCGACCAGCACCGCCGCGCCGGGAGCGTGCCGGGTGGCGTTGGCCAGCGACTCCTGGACCACCCGGTAGACCGCGAGACCGGTGATCGGCTCGATCCCGGCCAGCGACCCGGACACCTCCAGGGTCGCCGCGCAGCCGGCCGCCGCGGTCGCCGCGACCAGCGCCGGCACGTCCGTCGCGGTCATCGCCGGCGCCAGCGACGCGCCCGTCTCGTCCCGCAGCGCCGCGACGCTGCGCCGGATCTCGGCCAGCCCGGACCGGCCGATCGACTCGGCCCGCCGCAGCGCCTCCGCCGAGCCGGCCGGGTCGTCCTCGATCCGCCGGCGGGCGCCGGTGACGTGCAGCAGCAGCACGCCGAGCGAGTGCCCGACCAGGTCGTGCAGCTCGGCCGCGATGCGCCGCCGCTCCAGGTGCACGGCCTGCGCCGCGAGCCGCTCCCGGGTCGTCTCCAGCTCGGCGACCAGCGCCCGGTAGCGGCGCAGCTGCTCCGCGGACAGCCAGGTCACCAGCAGGCCGCCGGTCCAGAACGGCCAGCCCCAGTCGCCGTGCAGCACCAGCTGGACCGCGCCCGGGACGGCCACGGCCAGGACGCCCGCGGCGACCCGCAGCCGGCGGTCGCCCTCCTGCAGGATGACGTAGCTCAGCGCGACAACCAGCAGGAACACGACCCCCTCGCCGGCTCCGGCCAACAGCGACGCGACCGGCGGCCCGTACAGCCAGACGACCAGCACGGGGGTCGGCAGCCGGCGGACCAGCCCGACCAGACAGCCGGCCACCACGGCCGCGCAGGCCAGGCCCACGGACCCGCGGTCGTCGGGCGAGAACACCACCAGCAGGCAGCCGACCAGCGCGGACGCCGCCGCGGCGAGCGCGGCGTCCTCCCGGGCGGTCCGGTCCGGCGGGCGCACGAGCCGACCGTAGCCCGACCGGTCGGGCCGGACATCCGACCTGGGTGGGAGGCATGGCCTCCACCCAGGGCAGGAGGCGCCTACCGCGGCCGCACCGAGATGCCGCCGATGACCGAGAACAGCCGCAGCCGCAGCACCGGGGCGCCCGGCGCCGGCTCGGGCAGCCGGACGGAGTGGCCGCCGAGCAGCGTGAACCCGGACACCTCGACCCGCACCCCGGCGGGGACCTTCGCGTTGATGCCTCCGATCAGCGACCAGCGGGTGAACTCCACCTCCGGCGCCGGGAACTCGGCGTCGCCGAGATCGAGGTCGGCGCCGCCGATCAGGCTGATGCCGACCGACCGCTCCGGCACCCGCCAGGAGCCCTTCCGGGACACCCCGCCGATCGGCGAGACCTGCCAGCTCGTCCGCGGCGGCCCGGCCGGCCGCGCGGCGGTCGCGGCCGGCAGGTCGGCGGTCAGCGGCGCCAGCTCGGCCCTGGTCCGGGCCGCGTGCGCGCGGCCGGCCCGGTCGCTGAACTCGGCCAGCGTCAGCCGGCCCTCGCCGACCGCCCGGCCGAGCTCCGCGGCGACCTGCTCGCGCTCGGCATCGGAGGCGCGGATCTCGCCGTCGGCGGTGTCGCTCATGATCGGACCGTACGCCCCGGGAGCTGAACCGCCCCGCCGGGTCCGCCCGTCATGAGCACCGGGTGACAGGGTGTCGACCGGAGCCGACGAAGGGAGTCGATCATGTGCCACGACGACGACAGCAGGGCCCCGGCGCCGCCGGTGCGGGGTGAGGTGGGCGTCCACGGCGGCCTGACGCTCACCTCGGCCGACGGCACGGTCTTCTCCGCGTACGAGGCAACCCCGGCCGGGTTCGGCCAGGGCTGGCCGGGCATGGTCGTGCTGCCGGACGTGCGCGGCCTGCACCCGTACTACCGGGACCTGGCCGAGCGGTTCGCCGAGGCGGGGATCGCGGCGGTGGCGATCGACTACTTCGGCCGCACGGCGGGCACCACCGACCGCGGCGACGACTTCGAGTACGTGCCGCACGTGCAGCAGGTCGACCCGGCCAACGTCCGGCTCGACGTCGCCGCGGCGATCGAGCGGCTGCGGTCGGCCGCCGGCGCCGGCCCGGTCTTCACGGTCGGCTTCTGCTTCGGCGGCAGCCAGTCGTGGCGGCTGTCCGCCAGCGACCTCGACCTGGCCGGCGTGATCGGCTTCTACGGCCGCCCGGTCCTGGTCGACGACGTGATCGACCAGATGCACCGGCCGATGCTGCTGCAGATCGCCGGGGCCGACCGGGCGACCTCGCAGGAGGAGTTCGCCGAGTTCGAGCGGAAACTGTCCGCGCAGGGCGTCGAGCACCACATGACCGTGTACGCGGGCGCGCCGCACTCGTTCTTCGACCGGGCGTTCGCCGAGTGGAAGGACGCCGGGGCCGACTCATGGCGCCGCATGCTCGAGTTCGTCGCCGGCCACTCCCAGCAGCGGGCGCCCGCCTAGGACGCGGCGCAGGTGGCGTTCGCGGCCGGCACCTTGAGGTTGATCAGGTAGGCGTCCACCGCCGCGGTCACGCACGGCGTCTTCGGGTACGCGGTGTGCCCCTCGCCGCGCCAGGTGAGCAGCCGCCCGGAGGCGAGCGTGCGGGCCAGCACCTTCGCGGACGCGTACGGCGTGGCCGGGTCGTTGACGGTGCCGATCACCAGCAACGGCGGTGCCCCGGCCGCCCGCACCGCCGGCAGCGGCTCCCGCGGCGCCCGCCACTGCTGGCAGGTGAGCAGGCCGAGGGCCAGCGAGCTGCCGAACAGCGGGTACTGCTTCGGCCAGCCCGACAGCGCCCGCCGCACGGTCGCGTCCGGCACCTTCTCCGCGGTGTCCGCGCAGCTGATCGCCGTGTTCGCGTCGGTGAGGTTGGTGTAGTGGCCCTTGGAGTCGCGCTGGTTGTAGTGGTCGGCCAGGGTGAACAACCCGCTGGAGTTGCCGTTGCCGGCGTCGGCCAGCGCGGACTCCAGCTCGGCCCAGTCGCCCCGGTCGTACAGGGCGGAGACGATCGCGAGCAGCACCGGCCCGGCCGTCGCCTTCCGGCCGCCGCTGCCGCCGGGGATCGGCGACCGCCTGGCCTGAGCCAGGATCCGGTCCACCGTCGCCCGCGGGTCCGGCCCGATCAGGCAGGCCGCGTTGCGGGCCTTGCAGTCGGCGGCGAACTGGTCGAACGCCCGCTCGAACCCGGCCGCCTGGGTCTGCGCCGCGGCCACCTCGCCGGCCCTCGGGTCGACCGCGCCGTCGAGCACGAGCGCCCGCACCCGCCTCGGGAACAGCTGGGCGTAGACCGAGCCGAGTCGGGTCCCGTACGAGTAGCCGAGGTAGGTCAGCCGGCTGTCGCCGACCGCCTGCCGGACCAGGTCGAGGTCGCGGGCGGTCTCCTCGGTGTTGTAGTGCTGCAGGTCGTCCCCGTACTTGGCCACGCAGTCGGCGGAGATCTGCCCGGCCAGCTTCGCCTGCGCCGCGAACGCGTCCCGGGCGTCCGGGTCGAAGGCCAGCGCGTCGTCCTTGAGCCGGTCGGAGATGCACTCGACCGGCGCGGACAGCCCGACCCCGCGCGGGTCGAACCCGACCAGGTCGAAGCGCTTCAGCACGTCGGTGGGCAGGCTGAGCCCGAGCCCGACGGCGGCGTCCGCCCCGGACCCGCCCGGGCCGCCCGGGTTGACCACCAGCGAGCCGAGCCGCTTCTGCTGCCCGGCCAGCCGGACCCGGATCAGGAACAGGTCGATCGCCTTGCGGGACGGGTCGCGGTAGTCCAGCGGCACCCGCAGCTTGCCGCAGCCGAACGAGAGCGGCCGGTCGCCGCCGGGGGAGTCGCGCACCTGCGGGCGGATGACCGAGGTGCAGTCCTGGAACGACAGCGGCGAGATCGTCGGCTGCGCGGGGGCCGCGGCGGTCGGCGTGGGCGAGCCGGGCTTGGCCGGCGCCGGGTCGCCCGCGTACCGGCCGTTGCCGTCGACGGAGGAGCAGCCGGCCAGCGTGAGGGCGGCCGCGAGGGTCACCAGCAGGCCACGCGGGGTGCGGCGCATCCGGTCACCCTAGGACAGCAGGCTGGACAGGTCGTACGAGACCGGGACGTCGAGCTGCTCGTACGTGCAGGAGGTGGGGTCGCGGTCGTCCCGCCAGCGGACGAACTGGGTGGTGTGCCGGAACCGGGTCCCCTCCATGTGGTCGTACCGGACCTCGACCACGCGATCCGGGCGCAGCGGCTGCCAGGACAGGTCCTTCTTCGCGTTCCAGCGCGACTGCGCGCCCGGCATCCGGCCCTCGACCTGGGCCTGCGCCTCGGCCCAGTCCCGCCACGGGTGGCCCTCCAGCGCGTTCTCCCGCCACGGCGCGAGCTCCTCGACCAGCGCGGCCCGGCGCGCGGTCGGGAAGCTGGCCACCACCCCGACATGCTGCAGCCGGCCGTCGTCGGCGTACAGGCCGAGCAGCAGGGAGCCGAGCAGCGGCGTGTCCGGGGTGCTGGTCTTGTGCCAGCGGAAGCCGGCGACCACGCAGTCCGCGGTGCGCTCGTGCTTGACCTTGAACATCGCCCGCTTGTCCGGCTCGTACGGGCCGTCGACCGGCTTGGCGACCACGCCGTCCAGCCCGGCCCCCTCGAACGTGCCGAACCACTCCCGGGCCAGCGCCGGGTCGTCGGTCACGCTCGTCCGGTGCACCGGTGCGGTCACGTGCCCGAGCACCTGGTCGAGCGTCGCGCGCCGCTCGCCCAGCGGAGTGTCCAGATAGGACTCGTCGCCGAGCGCGAGCAGGTCGAAGACGACCAGGCTGGCCGGTGTCTGCTCGGCGAGCAGGTCCACCCGGGACTTGGCCGGGTGGATCCGCTGCAGCAGCGCCTCGAAGTCGAGCTTGTCGCCGGTCGCGACGACGATCTCGCCGTCGACCACGCAGCGCTCCGGCAACTGCTCCTTGACCGCGGCGACTACCTCGGGGAAGTACCGGGTCATCGGGCGCTCGTTGCGGCTGCCCAGCTCGACCTCGTCGCCGTCCCGGAAGACGATGCAGCGGAAGCCGTCCCACTTCGGCTCGTAGAGGAAGCCGGGGCCGTCGGGCACGTCCTTCACCGACTTGGCCAGCATGGGGGCCACCGGCGGCATCACGGGCAGGTCCATCGGGTCATTCTGCCCGGGGAACGACCGCGTAGCGGGTGAACAGCGCGCCGTCCTCCTCGAGCAGCCCGCGCAGGTCCAGCTGGGTCGGCAGGTGCTGCGGGCCGGCCACGATCCGGCCCGGGCCGGGACCGGCGAGCAGCGGGGAGAGGGTCAGGCAGAGCTCGTCGGCCAGGCCGGCGGCGACGAGCCCGGTGAACAGGCTGGGACCGCCCTCGCAGAGGATCGGGCCGCGCCGGTGCAGCTCGGCGACCGCGGCCGGCAGCGCGTCGACGACCAGCACCTCGGCCCGGCGCTCCAGGTCCGCGCGCCGCTCGGGCGGGGAGTCCGGTCCGGTGACCACGACCGTACGGGCCGGGGCATCGGTGAACAGGCTCGAGTTGAGGTCGAGACCCAGGCTTCGGGAGACGATCGCGAACGTCGGCCACTCCCGCCGGCCGGCGGCCAGCCGGCGGTCCCGGCGGTCGGTGCCGAACTTCGGGTAGCCGTAGCCCTCGTTGCGGACCGTGCCGGCCGCGACCAGGATCACGTCGGCGAGGTCGCGCAGCAGCTGGAAGATCCGGCGGTCGCCGGGGCCGCCGAGGCCGCCGGACACGCCGTTGAGGGTGACCGCGCCGTCGGCGCTGGAGACGAAGTTGACCCGCAGGTGCGGACCGGCCGGCACCGCGTACGCGGTCACGAGGTCGTCGTCGGTCATCTCCTCGGCCGGGTACGGCAGCAGCTGGCGCACCCGCCCATCCCACCACGGCCGCCGGTGCTGGCAGCATGGGGCGGGTGACCGCTCCTGACGCCCGGTTCGCGCTCGGCCTGCACCAGCTGCTCGCTGCCGACCGCGACCGCAACTTCGCCTGGTCGCCGTACTCGGTGGCCTCGGCGCTCGGCGTCGTCGCGGCCGGCGCCCGCGGTGCCACTCGCGACGAGCTGGCCGCCGTGCTCGGCGACCTCGACGCGCTCGGGCCGGCGCTGGCCGCCGGGGCCGCGTTCGCGGCCGACGCCGGTGTCACGCTCGGGGTCGCCAACACGCTGTGGGCGGACCTGACCCTGCCGGTGGCCGACGAGTACCTGGCCGCGGTCAAGGCCTGGCCCGGCGGCGCCGCCCGCGGCGCCGACTTCCGCGGCAACCCGGACGGGTCCCGGCAGGAGATCAACGCCGACGTCGAGCGCAGCACCCGCGGGCTGATCGCCGACCTCATCCCGGCCGGCCTGGTCGACCCGGACACCCGCGCGATCGTCGTCAACGCGCTCTACCTGCGGGCGGCGTGGACGAAGCCGTTCGAGAAGGGCGCGACGCAGCCGCGGCCGTTCCGGACGCCGCGCGGCCCGGTGGAGCTACCGACGATGCGGGCGACCCGGCAGCTGCCGTACGCGGCCCGCGACGGGTGGACGCTCGTCTCGGTGCCGGCCGGCGCGGGGGTGGTGGCCGACGTGCTGCTGCCGGACGGGGACCGGCTGCCGCCGCTCGACCCCGGCACGCTGACCGGCCTGCTGGACGCGGCCCGGCCGCGGGAGGTGGCGCTGGAGCTGCCCCGGGTCAAGGTCCGCGGGCAGGCGTCGCTGGCCGAGCCGCTGGCCACGCTCGGGGTGCGCCGGCTGTTCTCCGACGCCGCCGACCTGACCGGGATCACCGGCGGTCGCGAAGGGCTCAAGGTCGACGCCGCCGTGCACAAGGCGGTGCTCACCCTGGACGAGGCCGGTCTCGAGGGCGCCGCCGCCACCGCGGTCGTGATGACCCGGCTGGCGGCGATCACCACCCCGCCCCGCCCGATCCCCGTCCGCGTCGACCGCCCCTTCTACCTGCTCATCCGCCACCGCCCCAGCGCCACCCTGCACTTCCTCACCCAGGTGACCGACCCCCGCTGACCGCACGCCACTCAGTCGAACGGCAGGGCGCGCACACGCGCGCGCCCCGACGGACCGATCACCACGATCGCGCCGCGGAGCAGCTCCGTCTCGTATGTCACCAGCGTGGTGAGCAGCAAGTCGACCCGATGCCGCGGGCCGATGCGACCGCGCAGCAGCACCACGCTCGGTCCGGTTCGCCGCCCCGCGCTCAGCAACTCGCCGAAGTCGGTGTCGGCGGAGAGCACGACCCTGCCATCGGCGGCGGCCTTGGACAGGACCTCCTCGTCCGACGCGCCGCGCAAGCCCATGGTGGCCACGTGCACAGCGTCGTAGCCGACGGCGTCGAGCACGCCGGTCATCCAGGCCGGAAGGCACTCGTCGAGCAGCAGCCTCAGGCGATGGCCGGCAACGTCCTCGGGTCCCGGTCCAGAATGGCTGCCGCGAATCGCAGGGCCTCCTGCAGATCCGCCTCGGTCAACTGCGGGTAGTCGCGCAGGACCGTCGCGCTGTCCAGCCCCTCGGCGAACAGCCTCACCACTGTCACCACCGGTATCCGCGTTCCGCGGATGCACGGCACGCCATCCATGATGGCGCTGTCGACGGCGATCCGCTCGAACCTCACACCCAGAGGGTATCGCGCGAAGGGCACCCGCACCTGGTCCGCTGGTGCATCCGCGTGGCATCTCCATATGGTCACCCTGCCCTTCTAGGATGCAAGCCAGCATCACGTGAACGGTAGTTGATCGCAATTCGCCATGCCGTGGCCGGCCGGCTTGTCAGGGGGATCAGCCCGATGACCGAAAGAGACGGCGGCAGCGACTCCGGGCCCGGTGCGAGCGACTACCTCGGGTCGGTGGGACTGCGGGTGCGGGTGTATCGCCTGGCCCGCGGGATGTCCCAGGACGAGCTCGCCACCCGGGCCACCGTCTCACGCGTCACGCTGGGGTCCATCGAGCGTGGCGATCACGCCGCCAGCCTGTTGACTTATCGCAAGCTCGCCCGGGCGCTCGGGCGGGACGTCGGTGAGCTGGTCGCCGAGGGGGAGGTGTTGCCGCCGCGGGGGAGATAGGGGGCCGATCTAGGGTTGGGGGGTGCGGCGGAAACGGGTGTGGGTGGAGCTGGATCTGACCGAGGCTCCGCCGGAGGTGGGCTCGGCCGATCTGCTGGCGCTCGCGCGCGGGCGGCGGCGGGCGAGCCTGCGGTCGGTCGTCGACGCGCTGCACGACGCCGCGGCCGACCCGCGCGTGGCCGGCCTGGTCGCCAAGGTCGGCGCGGGCATGCCGCTGGCCCGCGCGCAGGAGCTGCGCGACGCGGTGATCGAGTTCGCCCGGGTCAAGCCGGCCGTGGCGTACGCGGAGACCTTCGGCGAGGGTGATCCCGGCACCGTCGGCTACTACCTCGCCACCGCCTTCGGCGAGATCTGGCTGCAGCCGTCCGGCGACCTCGGCCTGACCGGGATCGCCGCCGAGACCACGTTCGTCCGCGGCGTGCTGGACAAGCTGGGGCTGGAGCCGCAGATCGCCCAGCGGCACGAGTACAAGAACGCGGTCGACCGGATCGCCCGCTACGACTACACCGACGCGTTCCGGGAGGCCTCCACCCGCCTGGTCGCCTCGGCCTACGAGCAGGTCGTGGCCGGGATCGCCGCCGCCCGGAAGCTGACCGGGCCGCGGGTCCGGGAGCTGGTCGACGCGGCGCCGCTGTCCGCGGCGGAGGCTCGGGACGCCGGGCTCGTCGACCACGTCGGCTACCGGGACGAGGTCTACGCCGCGCTCGACCGCGGCGACGCCGAGCTGCTCTACCTGTCCCGTTACGGCCGGACGCGGACGCCACGCCGGGTCGCCGGCCGGCTGCGCAGCCGGCCGACCGTCGCCGTGGTCACCGTCGCCGGCGCGATCCAGCAGGGCCGCAGCCGGCGCAGCCTGCTCAGCCCGGACGTCGGCGCCGGCTCCGACACGGTCGCGGCCGCGCTGCGGTCCGCCGGCCGGGCGGACGGCGTCAGGGCGGTGGTGCTGCGGGTCGACAGCCCCGGCGGCTCGTACGTGGCCTCCGACGTGATCTGGCGCGAGGTCGGCCAGCTGCGGGCGCGGGGGCTTCCGGTGGTCGCGTCGATGGGTGACGTCGCCGGCTCCGGCGGCTACTTCGTCGCGATGGGCGCGGACGCGATCGTCGCCCAGCCGGGCACGCTCACCGGCTCGATCGGCGTATTCAGCGGCAAGGTGGTGACGACCGGGCTGCTGGAGCGGCTCGGCGTCGGCACCGGCGCGATCGCGGAGGGCCGCAACGCCCGGATGTTCTCGCCCAGGGTCGGCTTCGACGAGGACCAGTGGCGCCGGCTGGAGGAGTGGCTCGACCGGGTGTACGCGGACTTCGTGACCAAGGTCGCCCAGGCCCGAGGGATGACCTACGACCGGGCGCACGAGCTGGCCCGCGGCCGGGTCTGGACCGGCGCCGACGCGCGCGAGCGCGGGCTGGTCGACGAGCTCGGCGGACTGCGCCGGGCCGCCGAGCTGGCCCGGCAGCGGGCCGGCCTGCCGGCCGACGC
The DNA here is from genome assembly GCA_963803135.1 of uncultured Actinomycetota bacterium. Lineage (GTDB taxonomy): Bacteria > Actinomycetota > Actinomycetes > Mycobacteriales > CADCTP01 > CADCTP01. The sequence goes on from CAWDLH010000008.1 coordinate 614,782, forward strand.
CCGGCTGCGGCGCTGGCCCGCGGTCAGCCCGCTCGACCGCATCTCGCCGCCGCGCTCGAGCGAGGACCGGGCGGCGGCCCGGGCGGTGGACTGGTGGTCCGGCTGGGGTCCGCTGGCCGGGCCGGCCGCCCGGCTCGGGCTGGCTCCCGACGGCCCGCTCACGATGCCGGCGATCACCCTGCGCTGAGCCCGGCCGGGCCGGAGCCGACGGACCGGGCCGCCCGCGAAGCGGTGGCGGCCCGGTCCGGGTCGAGCTGGGTCAGAATGCGCCGGTGCCGTTGGGCGTGCCGAGCCCGGTCGGCCCGTCCCACCCGACCCGCGCGGTGCACAGCTGCGTGGGCGAGCAGGTCCCGTTCGAGCCGGTCGTGACGTCGAACAGCGACGTCGAGTGCTGGTACGGGAAGTCGTTCGCGTCGATCGTCGCCGCGTTGCCGGCCAGGCCGTACACGGAGGCGATGATCGGCGAGGACGCGCTGGTGCCGCCGAAGACCAGCCAGCCGGAGAAGCCCTGGAACGGCACGCTGTCGAAGACCGCGACGCCGGTGTTGGGGTCGGCGACCGCGGAGACGTCCGCGACCGCGCGCCGGGGGCAGCCGGTGTTGAACGTCGCCGCACTCGGGATCGCGGGGTTGAACGCCGAGCAGCCGCTGCCGGCACCCGACCAGGCCGACTCGGTCCAGCCGCGGGTGGTGCCGGTGGCCTTGCGCAGCGAGGTGCCGCCGACGGCGACGACGAACTGCGACGAGGCCGGGTACTCGACGCCGAAGCCGCCGTCGCCCGAGGAGGCGGTCACCGCGATGCCGGGGTGGTTGTAGAACGAGCCGTTGGTGGCGTCGGACGCGTCCGCGCCGCCGTAGCTGTTGCTGATCGCGGACGCGCCCATGGTCGCCGCCCTGTTCACCGCGGTGCCGAGGTTGGCGAAGGAGTTGGTGGTCGCCTCGACAAGCAGGATGTGGCAGTTCGGGCAGGTCGCCGAGACCATGTCGAGGTCGAGCGAGATCTCCTCGGCCCAACTGGCGTTCTTGCGCGGGTAGTTGGTGCCGCCGTTCTGGTTGACCTTGCGGAAGCAGCCGTTGGCGGTCGTGCACGCCGGCAGACCGAACTGGCTGCGGTAGACGCCGAGGTCGCTCTCGGCCGCCGGGTCGTCGAACGCGTCGACGATCGCGACCGTCCGGCCCGCGCCGGCGGTGGCCGACGGCAGCTTGTACGCCGACTGCAGGTCGGCCGGGAACAACCCGGACGGCGTCGCCGCGGCCGGGGTCACGCCGGACGCGGTCGCCGCGGGGTCGAGCCGGAGCGCCTGGCAGGACGCCCCGGTGGTGACCGTGGCGCAGACCCGCGAGACGTGCTTGCCCGCCGGCTGCGCGGCGGACCCGGCGGGCGTCGCGCCCGCCGACGGCGCCACCGCGCCGGCCCAGGCCAGCGAGGCGAGGGTGGTGGCCGCGGTGGCGGCCAGGACCGAACGGAGTCGCATGCATACCTCCTGATGAGCGCCCTCACGGCGCACCTGCTCAGGATTGTTACTCCCTCCGGCGCAACCGATCGCCCGCAGAAACCTCCCAATCGGCCCAAGAGGGTGCTAAGAAGATCGAACGGCGAGCTCCACGATCGCGGCCGACGACGGCTCCAGCTGGATCCCGCCGGGCCGGTAGACGAACCCGGGACCGGATGCCAGCAGCACGCCCATCGGCGTGCCGTCCAGCGGCACCTCCTGCCGCTCGGCTCCCAGGTTCACCGCGACCCGCAATGCGCCGCGGTGCACGACCAGCCAGCGGGCTTCGTCGTCGTACGCCACCTCGACCAGGTCGAGCCGCGGGTCGGACAGCTCCGGCCGGGACCGGCGCAGGTGCAGCACCCGGCGGTAGAAGTCGAGCACGTCGGTGTGCTTGCCGTCGTCCAGCTCGGACCAGGCCAGCTTGGACCGCTCGAACGTGGCCGGGTCCTGCGGGTCCGGCACGTCGTCGGTGGACCAGCCGTGCTCGGTGAACTCCTCCCGCCGCCCGGCCGCGACCGCGGCGGCCAGCCCCCGCTCCGGGTGCGAGGTGAAGAACTGCCACGGCGTCGACGCGCCCCACTCCTCGCCCATCCAGAGCATCGGCGTGAACGGCGAGGTCAGCAGCAGCGCCGCGCCGACCTTGAGCAGTTCCGGCGGCAGCGGGTCGGGCTCGCCGGACAGCCGGTCGCCGAGCGCCCGGTTGCCGACCTGGTCGTGGTCCTGCAGGAACGCCACGAACCGGTACGCCGGGGTGTCGTCCCGGTTGACCCGGCGCCCGTGCACCCGCCCGCGGAACGACGACCACGACCCGTCGTGCACGAACGCGCCGGTGTACGCCTTGGCCAGGGTCGCGAGCGAGCCGAAGTCGGCGTAGTAGCCCTGCCGCTCGCCGGTGAGCAGCGCGTGCAGCGCATGGTGCACGTCGTCGTCCCACTGCGCGGTCAGCCCGTACCCGCCGGCGTCCCGGGAGCGGATCAGCCGGGGGTCGTTGAGGTCGGACTCGGCGATCAGCGTCAGCGGCCGGCGCAGGTGCGCCGACAGCGCGTCGACCTCGGTGGCCAGCTCCTCGAGGATGTGCCGCGCGCCGAGGTCGACCAGCGCGTGCACGGCGTCCAGCCGCAGCCCGTCCACGTGGTACTCGTGCAGCCACATCTGCGCGTTGTCCAGGATGTAGCGGCGCACCGGCTCCGAGCCCGGGCCGTCGAGGTTGACCAGGTCGCCCCAGGTCGACCGGCCCGGCTTGAAGAACGGCCCGAACCGGGGCAGGTACGCCCCGGACGGGCCGAGGTGGTTGTAGACCACGTCGAGCAGCACGCCGAGCCCGCGCCGGTGGCAGGCGTCGACGAACGCCTTGAACCCGTCCGGCCCGCCGTACGGCTCGTGCACGGCGAACCAGCCGACGCCGTCGTAGCCCCAGTTGTGGGTGCCGTTGACCGCGTTGACCGGCAACACCTCGACCAGGTCGACGCCGAGCTCGACGAGGTGGTCGAGCCGGCCGGCCGCGGCCGCGAACGTGCCCTCGGGGGTGAACGTGCCGACGTGCAGCTCGTAGACCACCGACCCGGCCAGCTGCCGGCCGGTCCACCCGCCGTCCTGCCACCCGTACGCCTGGGTGTCGTGGAGCCGGCTCAGCCCGTGCACCCCGTCCGGCTGCCAGCGTGAGCGCGGGTCGGGCACCGGGGTGTCGTCGTCGCCGAGCAGGAACCCGTAGTCGGTGCCCGGGCCGGCGTCCGGGACCGTGACCCGCCACCGGCCGTCGCCGATCGACGACATCTCGCGGTCGCTGCCCAGCGCACGCAGCCGTACCCGGTCGTGGTTCGGCGCCCAGACCTCGAACGTCGTCATCGATGTCCTTTCCGCTGCGCCGGACGGCCCTGCCGGGTGCCCGCTACCCGGCCCCCTACCCAGCCTGGCGACTAGTGTCCCGGGTGATCGACTCCAGACCCGACGGGGGTACGTCATGGCCAGGTCTCTCCGGAACGCGCTGCGGGTGCCGGACGGCACCGTCGACCTCGATGCGCTCGACCCGCGGGCGACGCCGCTCGCCCCGGGCGGCAAGAGGAAGACCGCGGCGGCGATGGGCGACGAGGGCGCCGAGCTGGCCCGGCTGCAGGAGGCGCTCTACGCGGCCGGCGGCCGGCGGGTGCTGGTGGTCCTGCAGGGCATGGACACCTCCGGCAAGGGCGGCGTGATCGAGCACGTCATCGGGCTGGTGAACCCGCAGGGCGTGCACATCCACTCGTTCAAGCAGCCGACCGACCAGGAGCTGCGGCACCACTTCCTGTGGCGGGTCCGCCGGGCGCTGCCGGAGCCGGGGATGATCGGCATCTTCGACCGCTCGCACTACGAGGACGTGTTGATCGTCCGGGTGCACGGGCTGGCCCCGCCCGAGGTGCTGGAGAAGCGGTACGGCGAGATCGCGCGGTTCGAGGCCGGCCTGGTCGACCAGGGGTACGCGCTGGTCAAGTGCTTCCTGCACCTCTCGTACGACGAGCAGCGCGAGCGGCTGCTGGCCCGGCTGGCCGACCCGGACAAGCACTGGAAGTTCAACGAGGGCGACCTGGCCGAGCGCACCCGCTGGGCCGACTACCAGCAGGCGTACCGGATCGCGCTGGAGCGGTGCTCGACCGACGCCGCGCCGTGGTACGCGGTGCCCGCCGACCGCAAGTGGTACCGCAACTGGGCGATCGGCCGCCTCCTGCTGGAGACCGTCCGCGACCTGGACCCGCAGTTCCCCCGCCCCGCTCTCGACGTCGAGGCCCTCACCAAGGCGCTCGCCCCGCCCAACTGATGCGCGTCCACCTGGACACCGACTTCGGCGGCGACACCGACGACGCGTGCGCGCTGGCGTACCTGCTGGGGCGCGCGGACGTGGACCTGGTCGGAGTCACCACGGTGGCCGACGCGGACGGGCGGCGGGCGGCGTACGCCCGACACCTGATCGGGCTGGCCGGCCGGGACGTGCCCGTGACGGCCGGTGCGGCGCTGTCGCTGACGACCGGCGAGCGGGCCGAACCCGAGCACGGCGACTGGCCGGCGGGCGAGCCGGCCCGGCAGCCACCCGGCGCGGCGCTCGACCTGCTCGACCGGGCGCTCGATGCCGGCGCGACCGTGATCGGCATCGGCCCGTTCACGAACCTCGCCCTGTACGAGACCGTCCGGCCGGGCCGGTTGCGCGCGCCCGTGCTCATGGCCGGGTACGCCGACCCACCCGCGCCGGGACTGCCGGCGTGGGGTCCGGAGATGGACTTCAACAACCAGTGGGACCGCCGTGCGTACGACATCGTGCTCGACACCGCGCCGGAGCTCGTCACGCTTCCGGCCACGCTGACGACCTGGATCCGCGGCGTCGACCTGCCCCGGCTGCGGCGCGCCGGCGCCGTCGGGGCACTGCTCGCCGCCCAGGTGGAGGCGCACGGCGCCCGGTGGGGGCGGCCGGACGGCGCCGCGCTGCCGGAGGACCTGCTCAACTTCCAGTACGACCCGGCCGCCTGTGCGGTCGCGCTCGGCTGGCCGGGTCGGACCGTCGAGGAGACCCGGGTGATCCTGCGCGAGGACGGTGCGCTGGTCCGCGACCCGGATGGCCGCCCGGTCCGGCTGGTCACGGCGGTCGACGGCGCGGCGTTCGCCGAACACTGGCTGGCGACGGTCGAAGCCCTCGCCGGCTGATCCAGACATCTCGCGTGTCGGGGCGCGACTGGGTACGTTGCGGACAGTGTCAAGCCGCCGGCGCACCCCCGCAGGGAGGCCCGTGTCCGCTCAGCCGCCCGGTCCCGCCGAGCCCGAGCCCGCGCCGGCCGACCCCGGGGCCGCCGGCGTCACCGGCAGCGTGGCCGGCCGCGACCGGCAGCGTGACCGGCAGTGCGAGAGGCAGCGTGACCGAGGCCGACGAGCGGCTGCGGGAGTTCGGCTACCGGCCCGAGCTGCGCCGGTCGGTGCCCACGGTCGACCTGATCATCTACGGGTTGATCTTCATGGTGCCGATCGCGCCGTGGGCGATCTTCGGCACGGTCTACAACGCCAGCGAGGGCATGGTCCCGCTGTTCGGCTTCTGCCTGCTGCACGTGTCGGTGGTCAACCACTACGTGATCCGCAAGCGCAGCCGGAACTACCTGCTGCACCTGGTCGTCCCGCTGATCGGGTTCGGGATCATCGGGTGCGTGCTGACCCAGGCCGACACCAACGCCAAGGTCGGGGGCGTGATCTGGCTGGCGGTCGGCGCGCTGGTGTTCCTGTACTTCCTGCTGACCGGACGCAGCCGCGAGCTCACGATCGGGGAGGGCGCCTGATGGCCGACGAGATCCATGTCGACAACACGCACGGACAGCCGGGGTTCGACCGGGACGCGCCGCCGGCCGTACGGGTGGCCGCCGGCGCCGGCGACCGGATCGCGCTGCAGACCTCGGACGAGGCGTACCGGCAGATGGACGAGCGGCGCGACCTGGCCGCGGTCACCGCGACGATCAACCCGGTGACCGGCCCGGTGTACGTCGAGGGCGCCGAGCCCGGCGACGCGCTGGCCGTCACCGTGCACGAGGTCAGGCTGACCGACCACGGCTGGTCGGTCTACCTGCCCGGGGTCGGGGCGCTGGCCCGGCCGATGGGGGCGGAGATGTTCGTCCGCAAGATCCCGCTCGACGGCGCCGGCGTGCACCTCACCGACCGGGTCACCGTGCCGGCCGCGCCGATGATCGGCTGCCTCGGCGTCGCCCCGGCCGGCCCGGCCGCCTCCACGGTCATGCCGTCGTACCCGACCGGCGGCAACATGGACCTCACCGACGCCCGCCCGGGCTCGACCGTCTACCTGCCGGTCGAGGTGCCCGGTGCGCTGCTGTCGGTCGGCGACATCCACGCGGTGATGGCCCGCGGCGAGTCGAGCTTCGTCGCCATCGAGGCCGAGGGCACCGCGGTGGTCAGCGTCGACGTGGTCAAGGGCCGGCGGCTGCGGGCGCCGCGGATCGACACCGGCGACGAGATCGTCTTCGTCGGCCTCGGTGACCCGGTGCAGGAGAGCATCGCCCGCGGGTACGAGGACGCGTTCGCGTTCCTGACCGGCGAGCGGGGCTGGTCGGCCGGCGACGCCTACGCCGTGCTGTCCGCCTGCGCGCACAGCGAGCTGGGCGGCCCGACCGGCAGCACCGTGCCCGACCCGCTCCACCCGCTGACCCCGATCGGCGCGGTCACCCTGCACCGCGTCCCGAAGGCGCTGCTGTGAGGCTCAGCCGACCTCGGTGGTGAGGCCGAGGATCCGGACGCCGGGCGTCTCGGCCGCGCGCAGCGCCGTGCGCAGCAGGTCGGCCGCGACGACGCCGGCGTCGCCGGCGTCCTCGGCGTCCACGGTCATCCGCACCTCGATCCGGCCGCCGGTGAGACTGCCGCCGACCTGCGGGTCGCCGGCGCCGGCGTCGAGCAGCGCGTCGGCCAGCCCGTCCACCCAGCGGTCGATCACGTGCAGCCCCGCGCTGGCCAGCCGGACGGTCGCGGTCACCGGGTACGGCACCCGCTCGCGCTCCCGCAGGGCCCAGGCCAGCACGGCCCGGCGGACCGGGTCGGGCAGCAGCAGCACCTGGGGCTCGGCCTCGACCCAGCCCGGCTCCTTGGTCCGCCTGGCCTGGGCCTCGTGGTCGCGGTCGATCGGGTTCGCCAGGTCCAGCCCGCTCCCGCCGGCGCCCTTGATCGTCACCCAGTAGAGCGAGTCACGGCCGTCCTCGCGGAGCCGGAAGACGATCTCGACCGCCATCCGCTCCCGGTCCAGCGTGGCCACGCACTCGTCCACCCGGTCGTTGAGCATGGCCATCCAGCGGTCGGCCTCGGCCGACGCGCCCGGCCGCACGGTGCCCCGGGACAGCTCGAGCACCAGGCCCTCGGGGAGGCTGAGCGGCCGGGTCATGGCGCCAGCAGCGCGACCGGGAAGTCGGCCAGCAGGTCGGCCAGCCGGGTCTCGCCCCGGTACGACCGGCCGGTGAGCACGTCCGTGCCGGTGACCGCGACGGCGGTGTCCCGCCAGCCGCCCCCGCGCTCCAGCCGGACCGGCAGCCGGGTGCCGACGGTGACCGCCCCGCCCCGGTCGAAGGCGACCACGTGGTCGGCGGCCGGCCCCGTCGCGGCCACCGGCGCGTACGCGGAGAACAGCGCCGGCCGGTCCCGGCGCAGCCGCAGCGCCCGGGACACCACCAGCAGCTTGGCGGCGCCCTCCGGCTCGTCCCAGTCCGGCCGCCAGCCCTCGTCCAGCCGGGTCAGCAGCCGGTCCCGCCGGCCGTAGTCGACCGGCCGGCGGTTGTCCGGGTCGACCAGCGAGAGGTCCCACAGCTCGGTGCCCTGGTAGGTGTCCGGCACGCCGGGCATGGTCAGCTGCACCAGCGCCGCGGTCAGCGCGTTCGACCGGCCCGGCCGGGCGATCCGGTCCACGAACGCGGCCACGTCGTCGTGCAGCGGACCCGGCTCCACCGCGGCCACCGCGGCGGCGTGCATCGTGTCCTCGAACGCGTCGTCCGGGTCGTCCCAGCTGGTCCGCGTGCGGGCCTCCCGGAACGCCTTGTCGAGATAGGCGTACAGGCGCTCACCGGTGATCGGCCAGGCCCCGACCACCGACTGCCAGAGCAGGTGGCCGAGCGCGCCGTCCGGCGTCGGTGCCCGCTGCGACCAGCGTCCGACCGCCGCCGACCACTCGTCCGGGATCTCGGCCAGCACCGCGAGCCGGGCCCGCACGTCCCCGGACCGCTTGGTGTCGTGGGTGGACAGGGCGGTCATCCCGGCCGGGTGCCGGCCCTGCCGGTCGGCCAGCGCGGCGTGGAAGCCCGCGAGCGGCAGACCGAACCGGTCCGGGTCACCGCCGACCTCGTTGAGCGCGACGAACCGGGTCCACCGGTAGTACGCGGTGTCCTCGACGCCCTTGGCCATCACCGCGCCCGAGGTCTGCTGGAACCGCACGGCCAGCTCGTCGCCCGGGTCGGCGAGCCGGGCGGCCAGCGCGGCGAACGACAGGTCCGGCCGCCGCCGGCGGGCCGCGCCGAGCGCGGCGTCCAGGTGGTCCACGCCGTCCGGCAGGTAGGACCGGTAGACCGGGAAGCAGGCCAGCAGCTCGGCCAGCTCGTCCTCGACGGCCGGGATCTCCCGGGCCAGCGCGGCCATCCGGCGCACCTCGGACCGCAGCATCCCGGTGGCCACGTCGAGCTTGCAGTCGTGCACCAGCTCGGGCCAGGACGTCCGTACGCCGGTCAGCCGCTCGTCCAGGTCGGTGAACGCCGGCTCCCCGGCCGGATCCACCAGCACTCCGTCGACCTCGGCCATCGCGTCGTAGCCGGAGGTGCCGGCGACGGGCCAGCCCGGCAACCGCTCGCCCGGCTCGAGGATCTTCTCGACCACCGTCCACAGCCCGTTCGAGGCCTGCCAGAGCCGCTCCAGGTAGCCCGCCGGGTCGGCGAGCCCGTCCGGGTGGTCGATGCGCAGCCCGGTCACCTCGCCGAACGCGGCCCATCGCAGCACCTCGGCGTGGGTGGCGTCGAAGACCGTGCGCTCCTCCTGCCGCAGCCCGGCCAGCTCGCTGATCGCGAAGAACCGCCGGTAGTTCTGCTCGATCGCGGCCCGGCGCCAGGACACCAGCTCGTAGTGCTGGTGGTCGTGCGCCTTGATCGGGTCGTCGATCGCCTCGGTGCCGGGCGCGAGCGGGAACCGCTTCTCGTGGTAGTGCAGCTCGCCGCCGCCCAGCCGCAGCCGGGCCAGCTCGTCCGGGCCGTCGCCGAGCACCGGCAGCAGCACCCGCCCGCGGGACCAGTCGATGTCGAACCACCGGTTGTACGCGGACTGCCGGCCCAGCCGCAGCACGTCCCACCAGGCCGGGTTCTCGTGCGGCACCGCGACGCCCATGTGGTTGGGCACCAGGTCGAGCACCATCGACAGGCCGTGCTCGCGCAGCGCCTCGGCCAGCTCCAGCCGGCCCTCCTCGCCGCCGCGCTGCGGGTCGGCGGTGCGGTGGTCGGTCACGTCGTAGCCGTGCAGCGAGCCGGTCGTCGAGGTCAGCAGCGGTGAGGCGTACAGGTGGGTGACGCCGAGGCGGGCCAGGTAGCCGGCCAGCCCGGCGGTCGCCCGCAGGTCGAACTCCGCCGACACCTGCACCCGGTACGTGGAGACCGGGTGCACCTCAGCTCACCCGCCGCAGCACGCACAGGGAGCGGGCCTCGACCGTGAGCACGCTCTGGGCCGCGGCCGGGGCCGGCTCGGCCAGCTGCGGGGTCGCGGTGTCGAGCACGATCTCCCACTTCGAGCCCCACTCGGAATGCGGCAGGGTGAAGTCGATCGACCCGTCGTGCGCGTTGAAGATCATGATGAACGAGTCGTCGGTGACCCGCTCGCCGCGTCCGTTGCGGTCCGGGATGCCCTCGCCGTTGAGGAAGACCGCGACCGACTTGCCGAAGCCGGCCTCCCAGTCCTCCTCGGTCATCTCCCTGGCCTCCGGGGTGAACCAGGCGATGTCCGCCAGCGGCGCGCCGGCGCCGCGCCGGACCGGCCGGCCGTCGAAGAACCGCCGCCGCCGGAACACCGGGTGCTCCCGGCGCAGCTGGGACACCGCCCGCTGAACCGGAGCAGGTCCTCGTCCACCTGCGACCAGTCCAGCCAGGAGATCTCGTTGTCCTGGCAGTAGCCGTTGTTGTTGCCGCGCTGGGTGCGGCCGATCTCGTCGCCGTGCAGCAGCATCGGCACGCCCTGGGACAGGAACAGCGTGGCCACGAAGTTGCGCCGCTGCTGCGCCCGCAACTCGAGGATCTCCAGGTCGTCGGTGTCGCCCTCGACCCCGCAGTTCCACGACCGGTTGTGCGACTCGCCGTCCCGGTTGCCCTCGCCGTTCGCCTCGTTGTGCTTCTCGTTGTACGAGACGAGGTCGCGCAGGGTGAAGCCGTCGTGCGCGGTGACGAAGTTGATGCGACGCGACGGGCCGACGGCTGGAGTGCTCGTACAGGTCGGGGGAGCCGGAGATCCGGGAGGCGAACTCGGCCAGCGTGGCCGGCTCGCCGCGCCAGAAGTCGCGGACCGTGTCCCGGTACTTCCCGTTCCACTCGGTCCACAGCGGCGGGAAGTTGCCGACCTGGTAGCCGCCCTGGCCGACGTCCCAGGGCTCGGCGATGAGCTTGACCTGGGAGACGATCGGGTCCTGCTGGACCAGGTCGAAGAACGCCGACAGCCGGTCGACGTCGTAGAACTCGCGGGCCAGCGTCGCGGCCAGGTCGAACCGGAAGCCGTCGACATGCATCTCCAGCACCCAGTAGCGCAGCGAGTCCATGATCAGCTGCAGCGTGTGCGGGTGCCGCACGTTCAGCGTGTTGCCGGTGCCGGTGTAGTCCATGTAGTACTCCGGCTGCTGGTCGACCAGCCGGTAGTAGGAGGCGTTGTCGATGCCGCGCAACGACAGCGTCGGCCCGAAGTGGTTGCCCTCGGCGGTGTGGTTGTAGACCACGTCGAGGATCACCTCGATCCCGGCCTCGTGCAGGTCCCGGACCATCGCCTTGAACTCCTGCACCTGCTGCCCGGCGGTGCCCGAGGACGCGTACGCCGCGTACGGCGCGAAGAACCCGATCGTGTTGTAGCCCCAGTAGTTGCGCAGCCCGCGCTGGCGCAGCGAGTGGTCGTGGACGAACTGGTGCACCGGCATCAGCTCGACCGCGGTCACCCCGAGCTTCTGGAAGTGCTCGATCATCGCCGGGTGGGACAGGCCCGCGTACGTCCCGCGCATCTCCGGCGGGACGGCCTTGTTGAGGAACGTCAGCCCCTTGACGTGCGCCTCGTAGATGACCGTCTCGTTGTACGGCCGGACCGGCGGACGGTCGGTGCCCCAGTCGAAGTACGGGTTGACCACGACCGACTTGGGCAGGAACGGCGCCGAGTCGTCGTCGTTGGGCCGCTCGGGCCGCTCGAACTGGTACGCGAACAGCGACGGGTGCCAGTCCACCTTGCCGTCGATGGCTTTCGCGTACGGGTCGAGCAGCAGCTTGCGCGGGTTGCACCGCAGCCCGGCGCCGGGGTCGTACGGCGCCGTGCACGCGGTAGCCGTAACGCTGGCCGGGGCCGATGTTGGGCAGGTAGCCGTGCCAGACGAACCCGTCCACCTCCGGCAGGTCGATCTTGGTCTCCCGGGCCGAGTCGTCGAACAGGCAGAGCTCAACGCGCTGCGCGACCTCGGAGAAGAGCGAGAAGTTGGTGCCCATCCCGTCGTACGTCGCGCCCAGTGGGTATGGCGACCCGGGCCACACCTGCATCCGCTCCTCCGATCCGACCCGGGAAGCCTTCCCGGAACTTCGAACCTAACGCACCACCGTCCGTACGCCCGCCGGCGCTTGTCTAGGCTGCCGCGGGTGTCCGGTCCGCTGCTCGCGCCGTCGCCACCGGGGGTGTCCGCCCGCCGGGAGGTCCTGGTCGCGTTCGCACTGATCGTGGGGTTCGTGCTGGTCCGGCTGCTGCTGGCCACCCCGATCGCCGGGTTCGCCGTGGCCAGCGACCACTTCGTGGACCCCGCGCTGACGCCGGACCGGCTGCCGGTCACCGCCGACAGCGGCGGGTACGACGGCCAGTTCGTCTACCGGCTCGCGCTGGACCCGTGGACCGACCAGCGGACCGCGTACGGGATCACCCTGGACAACCCGGCATACCGGCAGCAGCGGATCGCCACCCCCGTGCTGGCCTGGGCGGCCGGCCTGCTGCCCGGGGTGTCAACGCTGCTGGCGCTGCTGCTGGTCAACGTGGCCGCGCTGACGGTGGCCGCGGTGTTCGCCGGCCGGCTCGCGCTCGCCCTCGGCCGGCGTCCGCTGACCGGGCTGGTGCTCGCGCTGCCGGCCGGGATGCCGATCTCGCTGGGCCGCCACCTCACCGAGCCGGTGGCGTGGGCGGCGGTGATCGCCGGCCTCTGGTACGCCCGGCAGCGGCGATGGGCGGCCGCGGCGGCCGCGCTGACCGTCGCCGTGCTGGCCCGGGAGACCTCTCTGGTCGTGGTCGCGGGCCTGGCGGCCGCGCAGCTGTGGCGGTTGCTGTCCGGCCGGGGCGGCCGGCGCCTCGACCGTTCCGCGGTGGCCTGGCTGGCGCTGCCCGCGGCCGCCGCGGTGGCCTGGCAGCTCGTGCTGCTGCGGGTCTGGGGGGTACTGCCGGTGCGCTCCGGCGGCCCGACGAACTTCGGCGGCGTACCGGTGCTCGGCGTGCTCGACACGCTCGCCGCCGGCGTACCCGGTCCGGCCGTGCTGACCGTGGTGGTGACCGCCGAGCGGGTCGGCGTGCTGGCCCTGTTCGGGTACGCGGCCTGGGCGCTGGTCACCCGCCGGGCCGGGGTGACCGGCGGTGAGGCGGCCGCGTGGGCGTTGTCCGTCCTGATGGCCGTGGCGCTCGCCGGCTGGACCAGCGACGTCCAGTTCCTCCGGGCGGCCAACGAGGGGATCGGGCTGTCCGTACTGGTGGCGCTGTCCGACCGGCGCTCCCGTCCCGGGCGGTGGGCTGTGCTGCTGGCCGCGGCGATGGCCTGCGGGGTGGCGCTGGAGTACGCGCTGCGGCAGTGAGCCGCAGGACCTGACAGGTGTCACGGCGGAGTCCGGACGGACGGAACTGTGGGGCGGGCGCCGCGGCGACGACAGTGAACGCATGCCTGAGACCACGCTCGCCGCCGGACTGAGCCTCCGCGGCCTCACCAAGTCGTACGGCCCGGTCCGGGCCGTGGCCGGGGTCGACCTCGACATCGTCGCGGGGGAGACCGTGGCCCTGCTCGGCCCGAACGGCGCCGGCAAGTCCACCACGATCGACATGCTGCTGGGCCTGGCCCGCCCGGACGCCGGCGAGGTCACCGTCTTCGGCCGTACGCCCGAGGAGGCGGTCCGGGCCGGCCTGGTCGGCGCGATGCTGCAGAGCGGCGGGCTGATCTCCGAGGTCAGCGTGCGCGAGCTGCTCGTGCTGGCCGCCTCGCTCTACCCGGCGCCGATGCCGGTCGACGAGGTGCTGGAGCGCGCCGACCTGACCGAGCTGGCCGACCGGCGCACCACCAAGCTGTCCGGCGGCCAGACCCAGCGGGTCCGGTTCGCGCTCTCGCTGGTCGCGGACCCGGAGCTGCTGGTGCTGGACGAGCCGACCGCGGCGATGGACGTGGAGACCCGGCGCCGGTTCTGGACCTCGATGCGGCAGCTGGCCGCGGCCGGGCGGACGGTCCTGTTCGCCACCCACTACCTCGACGAGGCCGACGAGTACGCCGACCGGGTCGTGCTGATGGCCCAGGGCCGGGTGGTCGCCGACGGGCCGGCCACCGCGATCAAGGCGGTCGTCGGCGGCCGCACGATCCGGGCCACGCTGCCGGGCGTGCCGGAGGCCGAGCTGCTCGTCCTGCCCGGCGTCGGCGCGGTCGAGCGGCACGGCGACTCGGTCCGCCTCACCTGCACCGACTCCGACCTGGCGCTGCGGGCGCTGCTCGCCGCGCAGCCGGCCGCCCGCGACGTCGAGGTCGGCGGCGCCGACCTCGAGGACGCTTTCGTCGCTCTCACCTCTCCCGCCACTGGAGTGTCGGCATGAACGCCACCTACCTGCGCACCGAGGTGCGCCGCACCCTGCGCGCGCCGCGCTACTTCATCTTCGTCATCGGCATGCCGGTGGGCCTTTTCCTGCTCTTCTCGTCCCTGTACGGGACCGGGACCCAGGACGGTGTCACCGCCAAGGCCTGGCTGATGGTCAGCATGTCGGTCTTCGGCGCGATGGGCGCCGCGGTCTCCATCGGCGGCCGGATCGCCGGTGAGCGGCAGGCCGGCTGGACCCGGCAGCTGCGGCTGACCCCGATGCCCGGCCGGATGTACGTCGCCTCCAAGGCGATCACCGCGCTCGCCGTCGCCGTCCCCGCGCTGGCCCTGGTGTACGCGGTCGGCGCAGTCGTGGAGGGGGTCCGGCTGCCGGCCGCCCGGTGGGTCGAGGCCGCCGGCTGGAGCCTGCTCGCGCTGGCGCCGTTCGTGGCGATGGGGATCTGGCTCGGCCACCGGCTGACCGTGGACGTGCTCGGGCCGCTGTCCGGGGCGCTGTTCACCGTGCTCGGCATCTTCGGCGGGGTCTGGTTCCCGATCGACCAGCTGCCGTCCGGCCTGCAGAGCGTGGCCAAGGCGCTGCCGTCGTACTGGTTGGCCCAGGCCGGGCGGGAGCCGCTGGCCGGGTCCTGGATCGGCTGGCACGGGGTGTTCGTGCTCGCGGTCTGGACGGTCGTGTTCGCCGTGCTCGGAGCCCGCGCCTACCGCCGCGACACCGCGCGGAACTAGGTTCGCGCCATGGCGACCCGAGCGGCGGGCTCAGGACCCGGCTGGGGCTTCGGCTTCCGGCCGGGTGCCGGCATCGCGCTCGGTCCGGTCGGCCGCCGGCTGAACGGGCGGGGCCGCTGGCGGGTCTTCTCCGGCGTCTGGCTGCTCTACCTGCTGCCCGGGTTCGAAAGCGCCTGGACCGAGCACGCCGGGCTCGACCGGGTGTTGCGGCTGGTCCTGCTGGCGGCGTTCTGCTACGTCTACGTCGACCTGGTCGCCAGGGCGCTGACCGGCAGCCGGCCGTGGCTGCGGTGGGCCGCCCCGACCCTGCTCGCGGCGCTGTCGCTCGCCCTGATCGGCCTGGTCGGGCCGGACGCACTGGGCACGGTCGTCTACGTCACGGTCACCGTCGTGGTGCTCTACCCGTTCCGGCTCGGGGTCCCGATCGCCCTGGCCGGCACCCTGCTGGTCGGGCTGTCGTCCCAGATCGTGCCGTCCTGGGCCGGCACCGACACCTGGTCGGTGGCCGGGTCGGTCGCGCTCGGCTCAGTGGCCGCGTTCGGATTCCAGGCGCTGATCCGGCGGACCTGGGAGCTGCGCGTGGCCCAGCAGGAGGTCTCCCGGCTGGCCGCCGAGCGGGAGCGGATGCGGATCGCCCGCGACCTGCACGACCTGCTCGGCCACTCGCTCACCGCGGCGTCGGTGAAGGCCCAGCTCGCCGGGCGGCTGGTGGGTCGGGACGACGAGCGGGCCGCCGCCGAGATCGGCGACGTGGAGCGGCTGACCAGGCAGGTGCTCGCGGACGTGCGGGCGGCGGTGGCCGGCTACCGGGAGGTGTCGCTCGCGGTCGAGCTGGCCACCGCGCGGGAGGTGCTCGGCGCGGCCGGGATCGCGGCCGACCTGCCGGGTGCGGTCGACGAGGTGCCCCCGGCGTACCGGGAGCTGTTCGGCTGGGTGGTCCGGGAGGGGGTCACGAACGCGGTGCGGCACTCGAACGCGTCCCGGGTGACGATCCGGGTCACACCGACCGCGGTGGAGGTCCTCGACGACGGGCGCGGGCTGGACTCGGGCCGGCCGCCGGGCAGCGGGCTGGCCGGGCTGACCGAGCGGGCGGCCGCGGTCGGCGGGCGGCTGGAGACCGGGGCCCGCGCCGGCGGGGGCTACCGGCTCGCGCTGTCCGTGCCGTCCCCGGCGCTGTCCGGTCGCGGGCCGGTCGCGGAGATCCCGGCCGCGCCGGGGTGGGCGGCCGCGCCGTCGCCGCAGAACGGGCCGCCGGGGGCCGGGCTGCCGGGGTCCGGGCCGTCGGGGTCCGGGCTGCCGGGGTCCGGGCCGTCGGGGTCCGGGCTGCCGGGGTCCGGGCTGTCGGGGTCCGGGCCGCCTCCGGGGGCCGGGCCGGCGGAGGCCGTGCCGTCCGAGTCCGGGCGGCGGGAGGGGCGCCGGTGATCCGGGTGCTGCTGGCCGACGACCAGAGCCTGGTCCGCGGGGCTCTGGCGGCGCTGCTCGCGTTGGAGCCGGACCTGGAGGTGGTCGCCGAGGTCGGCCGCGGGGACGAGGTCGTCGCCGCCGCCCGGGACAGCAAGGCCGACGTCGCCCTGCTCGACGTCGAGATGCCCGGACTCGACGGCATCGCCGCGGCCGCCGCGCTGCGGGCCGAGGCGCCGTGGGTGAAGGTCGCGATCCTCACCACGTTCGGCCGGCCGGGATACCTGCGCCGGGCGATGGAGGCCGGCGCGCTCGGCTTCGTGGTCAAGGACGCTCCGGCCGACGAGCTGGCCGCGGCGGTCCGCCGGGTCGCCGCCGGGCTGCGGGTGGTCGACCCGACCCTGGCCGCCGCGACCCTGGCCGGCGGCGCCAGCCCGCTCACCGGCCGGGAGCGCGACGTGCTGGTCGCCGCCCGCGACGGCGCCACGGTCGCCGACATCGCCGGCCGCCTCTTCCTGTCCGAGGGCACCGTCCGCAACTACCTGTCCGCCGCGATCACCAAGACCAACACCCGCAACCGGGTCGAGGCCCTGCGCGCGGCCGAGGACAACGGCTGGCTCTAGCGCGGCCGGATGCCGAGCGCCCGCAGCTCCAGGGCGGCCAGGTCGGCGGCGGCGTCCTCGTCGCCGGCCCGCCACCGGGTGACGGTCGCGTCCGGCAGCCGGGCCAGCTCGCGGGTGCGCCGGTGTACGACCGCCCGGGTCGCGAACACCTCGACCGCGTCCGGGCCGGACAGCAGCCGCTGCGTCGCGCTCGCCTCCCTGGCCCACCGCAGCCGTCCCGGCAGCCAGGCCGCGAGCACGATCCCGGCCGCGAGCAGCAGCACCAGCCCCGGCACGAACAGCGCCAGCTGGTGCACCGCGTCCTGCTGGGACCGCCCGGCGGCGGCCAGCGAGTCGCCGGCCCCGCCGGCCCGGCGCAGCGCCCCGGCCACGTCGTCGCCGACCACCGGCAGCCCGCCGACCTTGTCGCCGGCGTCGTTGAGCGACCCGGAGAACGACGTCCCGGCCCGCTCCAGCGTCTCGCCGGGCGCCGCCAGCTTCAGCAGCCGCTCGCGGAGCTCCAGCGCGAGCCAGACCCACAGCCCGATCCACCCGGCCACGACCAGGTCGCCGAGCAGCTGGCGACTGAATCGTCCGGTCGTGTCCGCGTACAGCTTCATGCGCGGCATGTGCCCACCCGCGACCCGGGAAGAAACTGTCGGACCGGGTCCTTATCTTCAGGACTATGCGCGCCGTCACCGACATCGTCCCGACCCAGGGCATCTTCAAGGTCGTCAGCGACTTCGCCCCGTCGGGCGACCAGCCGGCGGCCATCGACGCGCTGGAGGAGCGGATCAGGTCCGGCGCGAGGGACTCCGTGCTGCTCGGCGCCACCGGCACCGGAAAGTCGGCGACGACGGCGTGGCTCGTCGAGCGGCTGCAGCGCCCGACGCTGGTGATCGCTCCGAACAAGACGCTCGCCGCGCAGCTGGCCAACGAGTTCCGCGAGCTGCTGCCGGGCAACGCGGTCGAATACTTCGTCTCCTACTACGACTACTACCAGCCCGAGGCGTACGTGCCGCAGACCGACACGTACATCGAGAAGGACTCGTCGGTCAACGACGAGGTGGAGCGGCTGCGCCACTCGGCGACGATGTCGCTGCTCACCCGCCGGGACGTGGTCGTGGTCGCGACCGTCTCCTGCATCTACGGCCTCGGCACCCCGCAGGAATACGTCGACCGCTGCGTCCGGCTGCAGATCGGCCAGGAGATCGACCGCGACCTGATCCTGCGCAACCTCGTCACCGAGCAGTACACGCGCAACGACCTCTCGTTCACCCGCGGCACGTTCCGGGTCCGCGGCGACACGATCGAGATCTTCCCGGTGTACGAGGAGCTCGCGGTCCGGGTCGAGATGTTCGGCGACGAGATCGAGCGGCTCTACTACCTGCACCCGCTGACCGGCGAGGTGATCCGTGAGGTCAGCGAGGTCTTCGTGTTCCCGGCCACGCACTACGTCGCCGGCCCGGAGCGGATGGAGCGCGCGATCGGGCGGATCGAGCAGGAGCTGGCCGAGCGGCTGGCCGAGCTGGAGAAGCAGAACAAGCTGCTGGAGGCGCAGCGGCTGCGGATGCGCACGACCTACGACATCGAGATGATGCGCCAGGTCGGCTTCTGCTCCGGCATCGAGAACTACTCGCCGCCACATCGACGGCCGGGCCGCCGGCGAGCCGCCGTTCACCCTGCTCGACTACTTCCCGGAGGACTTCCTCCTGGTCATCGACGAGTCGCACAACACGGTCCCGCAGATCGGCGGGATGTACGAGGGCGACATGTCGCGCAAGCGGATGCTGGTCGAGCACGGCTTCCGGCTGCCGTCCGCGATGGACAACCGGCCGCTGAAGTGGGAGGAGTTCCTCGAGCGGATCGGCCAGACCGTCTACCTGTCCGCCACCCCGGGGCCGTACGAGCTGGGTCGCACCGGCGGGGAGTTCGTCGAGCAGGTCATCCGGCCGACCGGCCTGGTCGACCCCGAGGTCGTGGTCAAGCCGACCAAGGGCCAGATCGACGATCTGGTGCACGAGATCCGCACCCGGGCCGAGAAGGACGAGCGGGTGCTGGTCACCACGCTGACCAAGAAGATGGCCGAGGACCTCACCGACTACCTGCTCGAGCTCGGCGTCCGGGTGCGCTACCTGCACTCCGAGGTGGACACGCTGCGCCGGGTCGAGCTGCTGCGGGAGCTGCGGCAGGGCGAGTTCGACGTGCTGGTCGGCATCAACCTGCTGCGGGAGGGCCTCGACCTGCCCGAGGTGTCGCTGGTCTCGATCCTGGACGCCGACAAGGAGGGCTTCCTGCGCTCCGGGACCTCGCTGATCCAGACGATCGGCCGGGCCGCGCGCAACGTCTCCGGCCAGGTCCACATGTACGCGGACAAGATCACCCCGTCGATGGCCAAGGCGATCGACGAGACCAACCGGCGGCGGCAGAAGCAGATCGCCTACAACGACGGAGCGCGGGGTCGACCCGCAGCCGCTGCGCAAGAAGATCGTCGACATCCTCGACGGGATCTACCGGGACGCCGAGGAGACCGAGCACGAGCTGGTCGGCGGCGTCCGGGCGGCAGCAGTCCCGGGGCAAGGCGCCGGTGCCGGGGCTGTCGTCCCGGCCGGGCCGCGCCGGTCGGACCAGCGGTGCCGGGGCGCACGCCAAGGACCTGGCCGGGATGCCGCGGGCCGAGCTGGCCGACCTCATCCAGCAGCTCAACGACCAGATGCTGGCCGCGGCCCGGGAGCTGCAGTTCGAGCTGGCGGCCCGGCTGCGGGACGAGATCGGCGAGCTGAAGAAGGAGCTGCGCGGCATGGACGCGGCCGGCGTCAAGTAGCCGGCGCTCACCGAGCCCCGCGGGCCGACCGCGGCCGGGTCCACCACCGCGCCGCGCCACTCGGACCGGGGATCCCGCGGTCGGTCGAGAGGTCGGTCGAGAGGTCGGTCCAGGAGGCGTCAGCCGGCCGGCGGCCGCTCCCGGACGTACCCGAGGGCGGCGCCCCGGAAGGCCGTCAGCACGGCCGGGTCGGCGCAGTCCGCGTGATCTGGATCTTGGTGGCCCTGCCCGACCGTATCCCCACGCGGGGCCCGGGCTGGTCCATCGGCGGGGTCATGCGGGATAGTGGACGGAGTCGGAGGGGAGTATCCCTGCGCGGTGGCATCGTCATCACGGCCCGCTGGGCCCGGTGCCCCGGTCGCCAGGAGCGGCGGGAGAGACCTCCGGGCTGGACCTTGTCGTGTCCGTCCGGAGGAGGCCCGTGAACGTACCTGTGTGGCTCTGGTTCGCCACCGTCGCCGGGATCCTCGTGCTGCTCGCGGCCGACCTGTTCATCGTCGACCACAACCCGCACGCGATCCGGGTCGGCGAGGCCGCCAGGTGGGTCGCCTTCTACGTGACCTGCGCGGTCCTGTTCGGCCTCGGGATCCTCATGTTCTTCGGCGGCAGGTACGCGGGGGAGTTCTTCGCCGGCTACATCACCGAGTACAGCCTGTCCGTCGACAACCTGTTCGTCTTCGTGATCATCATGACCACCTTCGGGGTGCCGGCGATCCACCAGCACAAGGTGCTGCTGTTCGGGATCCTCGCCGCGCTGGTGCTGCGCGGGTCGTTCATCGCGGCCGGGGCGGCCGTGATCCAGCAGTTCGAGTGGGTCTTCTACCTTTTCGGGGCGTTCCTCCTCTATACCGGCTGGCGACTGGCGTTCCGGGGGAAGAGCGACGAGGAGGAGGAGTTCACCGAGAACGCGGTGCTGCGGGTGATCCGGCGGTTCCTGCCGGTGACGGACGACTACCACGGTGCGGCGGTGTTCACCCGGATCGACGGCAAGCGGTTCGTCACGCCGATGCTCGTGGTGATGCTCGCGATCGGGACGACCGACCTCCTGTTCGCGCTCGACTCGATCCCGGCGATCTTCGGGCTGACCAAGGAGCCGTTCCTGGTCTTCACCTCCAACGCGTTCGCGCTGATGGGGTTGCGCCAGCTCTACTTCCTGCTCGGCGGGCTGCTCAACCGGCTCGTCTACCTGGACATCGGCCTGGCGGTGATCCTCGGGTTCATCGGCCTGAAGCTGATCTCGGAGGCGCTGCACGGGCAGGGCGTCTCGTGGGCGCCGGAGATCGGGATCGTCCTGTCCCTGACCGTGATCGTCGTGGTCCTCGCGGTCACCACCGCCCTCAGCCTGCTCAAGGTCCGCCGCGACCCCTCCGCCGCCCGGCACCTCCCCGAAGCCCGCGGCGCCCCGAGCACGCTGACCCCGGCGCACTCGGGCGACCCCGTCCCCGGTCACGCCGGCTCGGCCCAGCCCGGTCCGATCGATCCCGCCGACCGACCGCAGGGGTCCGCCTACCGCCCGGACGATCCGACCGAGCCGCCGGGGGAGCGGGCCGGCCCCCGCGGCAGGGCCGACGACCGTCCCGGCGAGGCCGGCCGTCGCGGGAGGGCCGGCGACCGTCCCGGCGAGGCCGGCCGCGGCCCCGGCGCGGGCACCGGGAGGTCCGGGGCGGTGGGACCGCGGCCGGCCGGGGCGACCCGCTCGGACCTGCCGGCGGAGGGTCACTAGCCTCGACCGACGTGTCGGCGTCCGTGTCCAGCTGACCGCGAAAGCAGCGCGGGCGGCGTGGCTCATCACTACTGTGCGGCTTCGTGGGCCGGGCGCGGGCTGTGTGGTACCGGCGGCGCAGAGTGCCGCTGTGGCCGCTCGCGTTCGTGGTCACCGTGGGCCTGGGCATCTGGGGGTTCGCCGACCTCGACTGGGACGGGGCCGTGCCTGCGCCGCTGTACCCGCTCGACGTCATCTACCGGACCGCGCGGCTGTTCGCGCTCGAGTTCGACCTGCCGCCCGGGGCATCGCCGCCCTGGCAGCTCTGGGTGGCGGCGTTCGCGGCGCCGATCCTGACGCTGCGTGGCATCGCGCGGCTTTTCCGGGAGCAGGTGAGCGCCGTGCTGACCCACGTCCTGGTGCAGCCGCGGACGGTGGTGTTCGGCGCGAACGAGCGGAGCACGGCCCTGGTCACGTCCTCGCCCCGGCCAGGGCGGTGGCGCGACGCGATCGTCGTCGTCGACCCGGACCCGGCCGCGCTCACCTCGATCACCGTCCCTCGCGTCTGGACGGTGCGCCGTCGCGCGGCCACCGCCGGGTCGCTGCGGCAGGTCGCCGCGCCGCGGGCCGCCAACCTCGTCGTCGTGACCGGCGACAACGCGCAGAACTCCGCGATCACCACCGCGGTGCTCGACCTCCAGCCGCCACCACGGCTCGACCTGTACGTCGAGGTCGAGGAGCCGGGCCTGGCCCGGACCCTGGAGCAGGGTGGCGAGCGGGTCGGGCTGGAGATCGTGCCCTTCAGCGCCTCCGCACTCGGGGCGGCGGCGGCACTGGACCACCTCGAGGCGCTGCGGCGAGACCAGCGCCGGCCCCCGCTGCTCGGTGCCGCGGAGGACGGCACCGGTGCCACCCTGGCGCTGTTCGGCACCGGGGAGCTGGTCGACGCGGTGGTGCTGGAGCTCCATCACCGGCGGCAGGTCCAGCTGCTCGACGACCCGCGGGGTCCAGGGGTGCCGCCCCGGGTCGTGTTGTTCGGCCCGGACGCCGGTCGGCGCCGCCGGGCGCTGACCACGCTCGTCGGGACCGACCTGCAGCTGCTCGACCTTGACTCACTCGACGTCCAGCTGGACCAGGTCGTCGAGCTGGACATCGAGACCGCTCGTCACCTGGCCCGCAGCCATCCGCTCCGGCAGGTGTTCGTGCTCGCGCCCAGCGACCTCGACGGCGGCGGGATCGCAATCACCCTCGCCCGGCACCTCGGTCCGGACTCGACGGTCGTGTTGATCACCGAGAGCGGGAGCACCCCGTTCGGCGACGAGATCGAGGAGCAGAGCCGGGTGTCGCCCACCCTCGGCCAGGTGTTGCTCTACCGGGTGCCCGAGCACGCGTACGACCTGTCCACCTTGCGGGCGCAGCGGCTCGCCGACCGGTTGGGCCGGGCCATGCACGCCGCCGAGAACTCGCCCGAGGAACCCGGCGGGTGGAGCGCGCTGCCGGAACAGACGCGGGCGGAGTACCGGACGCGGGCGCGGGGCCACCTGGACGCGGCCGCCGTTCCGCTGCGGCGGTCGGCTCTGGTCGCCCCGGCGCCGGCAGAGACGCCGCTGCTGGAGGCGCTCGGTTTCGAGCGACCGACCACGCTGGCCCGCGCGGGCCTCCGGGTCGACTTCCAGTCGGTCGGGTCGCTGCTGCCGGCCGCGCGACAGCTGCTCGCCCGCGGGCACGAGGCCGCGTTCGGCGCCTGGTGCGAGGTCGCGCGGCTGCAGACCGCGGCGCCGCAGCTTCTCCGGGACACGCCGGCGCCGGCCGGTCGGGACGCCCACGACGTTCGCGACCTCCTTCTGCTGCGGCGCGCCCGGCTCAGCGATCCGGACGCTCTGTTCGCCGTACGCGGGGACCAGGATCCCGCACCGGCGGGGACGATCGTCGTCCTGGCCGGCGCCGCGGACGAGGGCGCGCTCCTGGAGCCCAGCCTGCGCGGGGACGCCGACGACGTCTGGTTCGTCTCGCCGCCGGGCACGGTCCTGGACGGCGCCCGGCCGGCCCCCGCAGCGTCGACCCGGCGCCAGGCACTGCACGTCTGGCGGGTGATCGTCGCGGCCCGAGGGGCCGCGGCGGCGGTGCGGGTCGTCGCGCTGCCGGGGGCCACGGCGGAGGACCTCATGCTGGCGCGGGCGCTCGGCGGCACCGTCGGCCGGGTCCAGCAGCCGGGCGCGTCGGACCTCAGCCGCACGCTGCTCAACGGCGCGACCGGCATCGTGCCGCTGCCGCCGGACCGGATGACGATCCGCGCATTCCTGCGGCCGAGCCGGTGGCCGCGCTCACTGGCCGAACTGCGCGAGCCGCTCGCCGCCGACCTGCACCAGCGGTACGTGACCCGGCAGCGGACCCGCAAGGCCGCCGACGATCCGGCGCTGCAGCCGTGGCCGGCGCTGTCGCCGTGGCTGCAGCGCTCGAACCTGGCCGTGGTCGACGACATCCCCAACAAGCTCGCCGCCGTCGGGCTGCGGCTGGACGAGGATGGCGGAACCGCGGCGGGCGACCTGGCGCAGCTTCTGCAGAGCCGGATCGAGCTGCTGGCCGAGCTGGAGCACGGCCGATGGAGCGCCGAGCGCCTGCTCAGCGGGTGGACCGGCGGGGTTCGCGATCCGGCCCGGTTCCTCTCGCCGTACCTGCAGCCGTGGGACGAGCTGAGCGACGAGGCCAAGGAGTACGACCGGGAGACGGTGCGCGACCTGCCGGCGGTGCTGACCGCGCAGGGGCTCGGCGTGCGGCCGCTGGACTGACGGTCAGGCGCCCAGGCCGGCGATCGCATCGGCCAGCTCGGCCGGCCGACGCAGGCCGTCCACGACCTCAAGCAGCTCGGACCCGGCCGCCGCCGCGATGTCCGGGTCCGCGGCGGCGGGTGCGCGACGGGCCGCGGCGATCGCGTCGGCCAGCCGCCCGGTCCCGGCGACGACGAGCGTGCGGCGCCCGGCCGCGAGCGAGCACGCGATGTCCTGCCGGGTGACCGGGCCGCCGTTGACGACGACGGTGAGCGAGCGGGCCGGCCCGGCCAGCGCCGTCGCGACCAGCGCGATCCACGGCGGGTCGACGCCCCAGCCGCGGCCGGGAACGGACACGATGTGGGTGTGCTCCGGCGCCAGCTCGGCGGCGTCGGCCAGCGGCGGCGGGGGCCGGTCCGGCCAGCGGACCGTGCCCTCCGCGACTACGCCCACCGCGGGATAGTCCGCGCCGCCGGCCGCGCGCGCGGCGGCGGCGAGGGTCATCACGCCGGCGTCGGTGCCGCCGTCGACCAGGCAGCCGGCGGCCCGGACGAGTCCCGCTACGAGCCCGTCACAGGAACAGCGCGCGCCATCGGGCCGGGGCGGTCGATCCGAGGCCGGCCGCGCCGCCGACGAGCACGACGACCGGCCGCCGGCCCGGCTCCAGCCCGGCCGCGGCGAGCGCCTCCCGCACGCTCGCGACGTCCGGCGGCTCCCGGTCGAACCGGATCGCGGCCACGTCCCGACCCCGCACCCGCACCGTCGTCGGCCCGGCCGGCCGCCGGCTGCCCGTCGGCGGTGTCGACCATCCGCGCCGCCGGGCCTTCCGGAGCCGGCGTCTGCGGACCGGTCGTGGCGGGGGACGTGCGTCCCGGTCGGCGGGGTCGCCGGTGTCATGCCGGTCGGGTGCGTCGGGCGCGCGACCGGCCCCGGGGCGGCGGCCGGAGGAGGTGAGAACGGTGATCGACATGATCGCCGTCCAGGTCCACCGCTCCCGCTCGAGGACGAGCTCGACCGCGTCGACGGCGGCCACGAGGGTCGCCTCGTCCGCCGGTTGCTGCTCGCGCAGCGACGGTCAGCTCTTCCTTGGCGTCGGCGAAGCTGCGCGGCGAGCACGTCACTGCGCCGGAACTGCAGCCAGGCCTCGCTGGTCGCGAGCAAGCGCCGAGGCCAGCCCGATCGCCGTGCCGGGGACGGCGGGAACCGCAAGCGAGGTCGCCGCCACCGCGACGGTGGCGACGGTGAGGAGAGGCGGATCCGGTGCCAGCGGCCCGCGATCCGGCGGTGCTGCTCGGCCCGGCCGGTGAAGTAGTCGATCTGGCCGTCGATCCGGTGCTCGCGGTAGAACGCCCACCGGGCCGGGACGCCGACCGTGCTGATGCGGTGGCCGAGCGGGCCGTCGGTGGGGTCCGGCCGCCCGGCCATGCACCGACGCCAGGCCGCGGCGAGCAGGTCCTCGGACTGCTGGCGCGCCCGGACCCAGTCGGCCTCCGCGGCGACCCGACGCAGCAGCAGGCGCATGCCGACCGCGGCGAGCAGCAGCGCGGCGGCGATCCGCTCGTCGATGCGCGCCGCGTCGCCGCCGGGCAGCGGCAGCAACCGGGACGAGCGGTGCGGCCAGGAGCACGAGCAGGTACGCGGCCTGCAGCCGGCGCGCGGTCCGCTGCTGGCGCGCCGCCGCCGTCTCGTGCCGGGGCAGGTCGGCCGGCCCGACCGCGGCCGGGCTGCCGGTCCACTCAGACGTCGCGCTCATCGCTCGTCCCGATCCGGCACATGACCACGACCCCGTTCTCGACCCACCCGGCTACATCTCGACGAGGGCTTCGACTATTCGCGTGATACCGGTTGTCTCGGACTTGTATCCTCCGGCGTGGTCGCTGCTCTTTACAAGTGAGCGCCGGGTGGGGCGATCACGTGGGGGACGGGTTGGGCCGTAATGAGCGTATTCCTCAGCTACTCCAGCCGGGACGCCGGCGTGGTGAAGACGCTGGCCCGCGGCCTGGAAGCGGCACGACAGGACGTCTGGTTCGACCACGAGCTCAAGGGCGGCGAGGTCTGGTGGACCTCCATCCTGGACAACATTCGCAATTGCTCCGTCTTTATCTTCGCCGTTTCCGATGCGTCGAGCGAGTCGAAGCCGTGCCGGTCCGAGCTCGACTACGCGACGGCTCTCGCGCGCCCGATCCTGCCGATCCGGGTCGGCACGGTCAGCGCGCTGCGGATCAGCCCGCTCGCCGAGATGCAGATCATGGACTACGACCCGGACGACGCCCAGTCGGGCTTCGCCGTGCTCGCCGCCGTGCAGGACGCCGCACGGCGGCAACGTCCGCTGCCGGACCCGCTGCCGCCGGAGCCCCCGATTCCCTATCTCTACCTGCTCGCACTGCGGCGGAGGATCGACAGCAACGAACTCTCCGTCGACGAGCAGCGGGAAGTGATCGACGAGCTCAGGCACGCGCTCACGGATGAGACCGACGAGAGCGTCCGGCATGACATTCTCACGCTCCTCGAGAACCTCAACCGCAAGCCGTGGACGACGAAGGAGACCGAGAAGAACATCAAGTTCCTCCTCCTCCTGCACGGCAACGGCGGCTCGGAGGAAGCCGGATCCGCGTCGGGCCCCACGGCGCCGGCCACCTCGGCACCGGCGTCGACGGCACCGGTGCCCGACTCGCGCGAGTGGCTCGTCGACCGACTGGAGCGGCTGCACCGGGAGCGGGTCGCCGCCCAGCCGGCCGCCGAGTCCGACCCCGAGCCCTGGCGGCCGTCGCCGGACGCGGCGTCGCAATGGCGGCGCGCGTACGACCCCGGCGCCGGACCGGCCGGGTCGGTCTCGACCGGCGGCTCCGGGCCGGGTGGTGGTCCCATGCCCAGCGGCACCTCCGGCTCGGGCGGCGGGTTCCCGACGCCCGGGACCTCGGGGCCGGGCAGCGGGTTCCCACCGCCCGCTGCCGGCGCGCGTCCGCCGGACGGCGGTGGGCGACCCGGACCGGCGGCACAGCCGAGCTTCTTCGCCTCCGGGGCGGCGGGTCCTCAGCAGCCGGCCGGGTTCCCGGCCGGACCGGACCACCGGCCGGCGCCCCCGCCGCAGGTCCCCCCACCGCCCACCTTCTGGGCGATGAGCATCGTCTCGTTCCTGCTGTCGCTGCTCTTCGGCGGCATCGCCATGTACTTCTCGTACCAGGTCGGCAAGCGCTACAAGGCCGGCGACGTCGCGGGCGCCCGACGGGCGTCCACCAACGCCAAGGTGTGGGGGATCGTCGGCATCGTCGTCGGCATCCTGCTGATCCTGTCGGCCCTCGGCTGACCACCGGGAGGGGAGCCATGCTGTCTCGACTCGGTCCCTTCGGCCTCTCCGTCCTGGCCCTCGCCGCATCCTTCGTCATCGTGGTCACCGCCGGTGGGGTCCTCGCCGCCACCGGCATCGGCACCGCCGACCAGGTCCCGACGCCGGCGCCGACCGGCACGCGCGCGCCGGCGTCGGTGCCGACCGGATCGGACGTCGTCCCGTTCGCGGTCGACGTCGCGGACCTCGACGGTGGTCGGACGCTCCAGCCGGTCGAGGGCGTGACGTTCTACCGCGGGCCCGCATCGGACGCCTCGGGGGCGCAGATGTCGGACGGGCGGGTCTTGCTCTGCGTCACGCTGTCCGGCGCCTGGTCCCTGCCGCGATCGACGCTCCGCCGCTGGACCGACTACCACGGCGATCGCTGTCGCCCGGTGCAGCCAGGGGTCGAGCTAGAGGTATCGCTGGAGCGGGTGCGATGAACCGGCGTCCGGCGCACGAGCCCGAGCTGCTGGCCAAGGTCACGCTGGCGGCCCTGGTCGGCGCCGGCCTGGCGGCCCTCGTCGTCCGCCGCGTCTGGTCGCTCGACCGGCCGGTGATCGGGGTCCTCGTCCTGGCCGCTGTGGTGTTCTGCGTACTCGTGGTCGCACGCCGGTCGCCCGCGCCGCAGCCGGCGCTAGGGCCCGCCCCGCAGCCCGTACCGCAGCCCGTACCGTGGCCCGCACCGCAGCCGGCCCAGCCGGCCCAGCCGGCCCAGCCGTTCAGCTGGAGTCAGCCGGCTCAGGCGACCACCAACGGCGGCACCCCGCGCTGGCGTCCGGGTGCCTCGCCGGTGGAGACCTCGCCGGTGGAGACCTCGCCGGTGGAGACCTCGCCGGCGGAGCCATCCCGGCCGGTGGCCACCGCGGCCCTGTCGGTCCGGGACGGGACACGAGTGCCGGTCGCGGCCGCCGCATCGGCCCGGGCGGTCCAGTGTCCGCGTTGCGGGGACTTCTCGGTCGACGTCGCCCACCGGGCGCCGGGCTTCACGTTCCGGTGCCGGCGCTGCGACGCCGACTGGCGGTGGCGCCCGGGCGTGGCCTGGCCGGTGTCCGTCGTCCGCCCCCGAGCCGCGGGCCGGCAAGTCGCCCGTCCCGGCCTCCGTCCGACCTGAGCACCGCCCTGGAGGCGACATGTACCGGCAGACGTTCTCGCGGAGCACGCCCGGCTGCATCATGGTCCTGGTCGACCGGTCCGACTCCATGCAGCAGCCGTGGGGAAACTCCGGCCTGACGCTGGCGCAGGGGGCCGCGCGGGCCATCAACAAGCTGCTGCTCGAGCTCTGCGTGAAGTCGACCAAGGAGCACGGCGGCGCCATGCGCCTCTACTTCTACTGCGGCATCCTCGGCTACGGCTTCTGCCCCAGCACCGGCGGCGAGGGCGTCGAGGTCGCGCTGCCCGGCGCGCTCGCTGCGCGCGGCATCGTCCCGCTGCCCGAGCTGGCCGACCACCCGATCGCGGTGCGCGAGGAGCCGTCGGTGGACGCCGTGCTGAGCCGGTCGCGGGTGCCGGCCTGGATCGACCCCTACCACGGGTACCGGACGCCGATGTGCCAGGCGATCGCGACCGCGGGCAGCTACCTGTACGGCTGGGCGAACGCCTTTCCGAACTCGTTCCCGCCGATCGTCCTCAACATCACCGACGGGATGGTCACCGACAGCCCGTACGACGGGGCCGACCTCTACACCTGGGCGCAGCGGCTGACCACGATCGCCACGAACGACGGGCGGGCGCTGCTGTTCAACATCTTCCTGTCGCCGACTGCCCAGGACGGCATCTGGTTCCCGGCCCACCCTGGCAACCTGCCGCAGCCCGGGCCGGGGCTGTTCTCGATCAGCAGTGAGCTGCCGGGGCCGATGGTGGGCAACGCGCGGTCCGCCCAGATCGACGTCGCCTCCGGCGCCCGCGGCCTCGTCCTGAACGCCGATCTCGCGATGCTGGTCAAGTTCCTGGAGATCGGCACTCGCGTCGCGGTGGGGGATCGGTGATCCGCTGTGCCGTACACGGAGATGGTGGTGTTCCACGAGGCCAAGGTGGGCTCGGCCGACCACGAGTGGGAGGACGGCGCCGGCTGGGACGCCGGTGATCCCGCGGCCGGACGTGACGCGCGCTGCATCGTGGTCGACGGCGCGACCGAGGCGTACGACTCGATCCGGTGGGTCGGCCAGCTCGTGCAGTCGTTCCTCGGTGTCGACGCGGCCGGCGACGGGCCGGCGCTGACCCCGGACGGGATGGACGCCTGGTTCGGACGGATGCAGGACCGGTGGCGGGCGACCGCTCCTACCGCGTTCGGCAGCATCTTCGAGGAGCGCAAGTTCCACCAGGACGGCTCGTTCGCGACGCTGCTCGGCTGCGAGATCAGCGGCCTGCACGGCACCCGGCCGAGCTGGCTGGCCGTCGCGCTCGGCGACACGGTGCTGTTCCAGGTGCGCGGCACCGGGGTGGTCGCGCAGTTCCCGGCGCTCGAGGCCGACGACTTCGGGCTCGACCCGGACGGCGTCTCCACCCAACCGTCCACACGCGACTGGATGCGGACCAGGCTCGGCTCCGCCGGCGGCGAGCTCGCCGTCGGCGACCGGCTCTACCTCGCCACCGATGCGCTCGCCAACTGGATGGTCCGGGCCGCCAGCGCCGACGGCCCGTGGCTGTGGCGGACCCTGGACGGCCTGCACGACCCGGAGGCATTCCGGCGGACCGTGGCCGACCGCCGCCGTTCCGGCGAGATGAAGAACGACGACGTGACGCTCATGCGGGTCGAGATCACCGACTCCGTGCCCGAATACCTCGTGGTGTGTGAGTGATGCACTATCCCCAGGCGGAGGACTACATCCGCGCCGTGCAGCAGCCGGACCGGTCGTTCCGGCGGCCGGAACTGCGCGCCGCGGCCTTCGAGCTGCACCCGGTCTTCCGCATCCCCATGCCGGCGTCCGGCAATGCCGCGGTGGTGTTCCGCGCCGAGGTCGGCGGTGCGGACACCGCGCTTCGCTTCTTCATCCGGGACGACGCCTCCACCCGCGAGCGGTACACCGCGCTGGGCCGGCACTTCACCGACTTCGGCATCGAGGACTGCGTCGCCCACCCGACCTGGCTCGACGAAGCGATCGCGCTGAACGGCGCGAGCTGGCCGATGGTGCGGATGAACTGGGTCGAGGGCCGGACGCTGGACGAGTACGTCGGGCACCTCGCGAGCGGCGCAGACACCGCCGCGTTGACCGCGCTGGCCGGGACCTGGCGCGGGTTCGTCGGCCGACTGCAGGAGGCCGACTTCGCACACGGCGACCTGCAACACGGCAACATCCTCGTCGACACATCCAGGGCGCTGCGTCTGGTGGACTTCGACGGATCGTGGATCGCCGGCTTCGAGGGCGGCCCGCCGCCGCGGGAGACCGGCCATCCGAACTACCAGCCGGCCGGCCGTCGCTGGGGCCGGTGGATGGACACGTTCCCTGGCCTGGTCATCTACACCGCGCTGCTGACGTTGTCGCGCCGCCCTGGGTCATGGGCGCACCTGCCGAACGGGGAGAACATCCTCTTCTCCGCCGCGGACTTCGTGCCCCCGTTCCGGACGCCGACCTGGCAGGCCGTGTCCAGCGTCGCGGACGAGGATGTCGTCGTCGCAGCGGAACGCCTGCAGCGGCTCTGCGCGTCGGGTTGGGATGCGGACGAGCCGTTGGAGACGCTGCTGACCGCGCGGCCACGGATCGAGGTCCGGTCGGGGCGGCCGGCCGCCGCCGCCCAGCCGCCCGTCTATCCCGGCGTGCCCCTCCCGAGCCAGCCGGCCCAGTGGTGGCAGGCCGGTCCGGCTCCCGCTCCTCCCGGGTCGGCGGACCGGCCCCAGGAGCCCGCGGCGCCCGCGCGGCCGGCCGGTGAACCCGCCCCGGCGGAGGCGGCGGCGATGCCGCCGCCGCCACCGAAGGCACGGCCGGGGTCGGCCGCCGCCGCGGGCCCGGAGGTGTCGTTCGGGGCCGCGAATCCAGGCAGCTGGTACGCGGGCTCCGCCGGGGGCAGCTCAGGTCCGGGCAACGCCGCCGGCGCATCCGGCTACCAGGGCGCCGCGCCGAAGCGAGCCCTGTCCGCCGGCGGTCGCCGGCCCGCCGGCGAGATCGTCGCCCTGCTGGTGGCGATCGTCGCGCTCACCGCGTTCGTCAGCGGGGTCGCGGTGCAGGCCGCCGGGGGCAACGGCGGCCTCGCGGCAGGGGTGAGCGCCCTCGTCGCCGCCCTGCTGGCGCTGCCGCTGCTCGCCCGGAGGTCACCGTGACCGAGCCGCGACCGGGCCTCTGGCGGAAGATCCCGCTGCCGATCCTCGCCGTCGTGGTGATCGTCGTCGCGCTCGCGGTAGGCATCCCGATCGGGCTGGCCTCGGGCAGCGAGCGCGGATCAGGGGCGCTCCCGGACCCGTCGACGTCGGCGTCGTACCCGACGCCGACCGAGACCACCTCCCGGACCGACGAGCCGACCGACGAGCCGACCGACGAGCCGACCGACGAGCCGACCGACGAGCCGACCGACGAGCCGACCGACGAGCCGACCGACGAGCCGACGGACGAGCCGACCGAGCCGGAGTCGACCGAGCCGGCCGACCTGTCGGCGGCGCAGGCCGAGCTCTGGCGCGGGCTGGAGATGGCGGGAGTGGACCGCGAGACCTGCGCCGGCTACCCCGACGGCGAGCAGCTGGACGGCGTCGTCGCTTCGCTGGAGTGCGAGGCGCAGGACAGCTCGGTCCCGGAGCCGGTCGTCTACTACCAGTTCACCGGCGCGACCGCCGTCTCCGCCTACATGGCGCTGCGGGGCGACGAGATCGACCGGACCGGCGACTGCGACGACGGTGACGAGGCCGAGGGCCGCTGGAGCGTCGGCGGTACCGAGGTGGGCTCGTACGTCTGCGTCGACAACACGAAGAACGGCACGACGTACTTCAAGATCGCCTTCTCGTACGACCGGGACGCGACGGTCACGGTCGTGCAGGACGAGTCCGCCGCGGAGGCCAAGGCCTGGTGGGACGACCACGCCGCGGGGCAGTTCTACGGCGTCGGCAACCGCTGACCGGTGGAGACCTCGACGCCGTCCTGGTAGACGCCGCGGATGCGGGCGGCCAGGGTGGCGAGCTCGCGGGCGTCGCCGTCGACGACGACCAGGTCGGCGCGCTGGCCGGGGGAGACCGTCCCGCGGTCGTCGTCCACGTCGAGCAGTTCGGTCGCCGACTGGGTGGCCGCGCGCAGCGCCTGCTCCGGCGTCATCCCGCAGTCCACCAGCAGCTGCAGCTCGGACAGGTTCTGCCCGTGCGGTCCGACCCCGGAGTCGGTGCCCATCGCCACGGTCACCCCGGCCGCGATCGCCCGCCGCACCGACTCGGTGTGCTCCTCGAGCACCATCCGCGCCTTCGCCAGCACCGCGTCCGGGTACGGCACGCCGGCCGCGGCCTGCTCCAGCACCGCCCGCGGGGCCGCCAGCGTCGGCACGAGCCAGGTGCCCCAGTCGAGCATCATCTCGATCGCCTCGTCGTCGAGGTAGATCCCGTGCTCGATCGACCGGACGCCGTTGCGTACCGCGGTCTTGATGCCGTCGGACGCCTGCGCGTGCGCCATGACCGGGATTCCGGCGGCCTCGGCCTCCTGCACCATCATCGCCACCTCGTCGTCCCGGAAGTGCCCGTGCCGCGGGTCGTCCCGGGCCGACAGCACGCCGCCGCTGGTGGCGACCTTGATCACGTCGGCGCCTGCCCGGACCAGCGCCCGGACGGTCTTGCGGATCTCCTCCGGCCCGTCCACGACGGTGTTGGGCCGGCCGGGGTGCGGCTGCACCAGCGGCACCGAGCAGCCCGAGACATACCAGCCGTCCCCGTGCCCGCCGGTCTGGCTGAGCATGCTCACCGCGATGAGCACCCGCGGCCCCGGGACGAGCCCGGTGGCCACCGCCTCCTTGACCCCGAGGTCCGACCCGCCGGCGTCCCGCACGGTCGTGATGCCGAGGTCGAGCGTCGTGCGCAGGTTCCGCACGGCCTCGAAGTACGGGTACGAGAACGGCGTCTGCAGCGTCTTGAGCGGGTGCACCCCGCTGAACAGCAGGTGCACGTGGCAGTCGACCAGCCCGGGCAGCACGGTCGCGCCGGCGCAGTCGACCACCTCGTCGCCGTCCAGGCCGGGGCCGACATCCACGATCCGGCCGCCCTCCACCACGACGTCCGCAGCCGCGGGCGGCGACCCGGTGCCGTCGAAGACCTGACCGTTGGCGAAGAGGGTGCGCACGACGGAGATCTCACCATGGTTGACTCGCCGCGTGGTGACGGAGATCGCGGTGCTGGAGATCACACCCGGCTCGGAGGACGCGTTCGCGGCGGCGTACCGGCAGGTGAGGCACGAGGTGGCGGAGGCCCCCGGCTGCCGGTCGATGCGGATGACCCGCGGCGTCGAGTCGCCGAGCCGGTTCGTGCTGCTGGTCGAGTGGGACTCGGTCGAGGCGCACGAGCGCAACTTCCGGGCCACCGACCGGTTCGGCCGCTGGCGCGCCGGGATCGGCCCGCACTTCGCCCGACCCCCGCAGGTGGAGCACTATGTCGACATCGACGGATAGCCGCAAGTTGCTAGCGTCGGCGGCGTGAATCCTGCCGATCTCGCTCTGATCAGGTCGCCCGGCCAGCCAACCCTCTCCCCGGACGGGACCCGCGCGGTCGTCGCGGTGAGCCGTCCCGATCTGGCCGCCGACGAGTACCGCTCCCGGCTGTGGCTGGTGGACACCACCGGCGCCACGCCGCCGCGGCCGCTCACCGAGGGTCCGCGGGACAGCGCGCCGGCCTGGTCCCCGGACGGCCGGTGGATCGCGTTCCTGCGCGCGCCCGAGGGCGGCAAGCCGCAGCTGCACCTGCTGCCGGCCGATTTCGGCGACGCCCGCCCGGTGACCACCGACGAGCAGCACCCGCTCGGCGCCGGCGCGCCGCGGTGGAGCCCCGACTCGACCCTGCTGGCGTACACCACCCGGATCCCCGAGCCGGGGCGGTACGGCACCGAGGACGGCCGCGGCCCGGAGAAGGAGCCGCCACGGCGGATCACCACGCTGAACTTCCGCCGGGACGACATCGGGTTCCTGCTCGACCGGCACTCGCACGTGTTCGTGCTCGACCCGTTCGCCGACGAGCCGGCGCCGGTCCAGGTCACCGCCGGCGACTGGGAGGACGAGCAGGTCGGCTGGACGCCGTCCGGCGGGCTGCTGTTCACCAGCGACCGCGAGACACCCCAGAACACATACCTGCACTCCGATGTGTACGTGTGCGCCGCCGACGGCTCGGACCTGCGCCGGCTCACCCCCGGCCGCCAGGACGCCGGCTTCGCGGTCGCCTCCGCCGACGGCGGCACGGTGTTCTACCTGGCCGCCTCGGATCTCGGCCCGGACGCGATGGACTTCGTCGGCCGGAACGGGGTGCTGTGGTCGGTGCCTGCCGACGGCTCGGCCGCGCCGACCCGGCTCACCACGCCGGAGGCCGACCTCGTCCCGGCCGGCGACCGGCTGATCGTCGACGGCGACGGCGTGCTGGCCGCGACCCGGCGCCGCGGCAGCCAGGAGCTGGTCCGGGTCCCGGCCGGCGGCGGCGAGCCGGCGGTCGTGCTCGGCGGCGCCCGGACCGTGCTCGGCGCGGCGGCCGCCGGCGGGCGCATCGTCGTCACCGCCGCGGACGCGCTGAGCGCCGGTGAGGTCTTCGTCGTCGGCCGGGACGAGCCGCTGACCGGCTTCGGCGCGGTGCTGACCGCCGGCGGACGGCTGCGGCCGCTGCAGGAGCTGACCACGACCGCGCCGGACGGCTACCCCGTGCACGGCTGGCTGGTGCACCCCGACCCCGAGCGCCACCCCGGCCCGCGCCCGGTGCTGCTGGCCATCCACGGCGGCCCGCACGCCCAGTACGGCTACACCCTGTTCGACGAGGCCCAGGTCTACGCCGGCGCCGGGTACGTGGTGGTGCTCGGCAACCCGCGCGGCGCCGCCGGTTACGGCGAGGACCACGCGCGGGCGATCAAGCAGCGGCTCGGCACGGTCGACGCCGACGACCTGCTCGCGCTGCTCGACGCCGCGCTGGCCACCGAGGGCACCGACCAGACGCGGGTCGGCGTGATGGGCGGCTCGTACGGCGGGTTCATGACCGGCTGGCTGGCCTCGCACGCCGGCGAGCGGTTCCGGGCCGCGATCGTGGAGCGGGCGGTCACCTCGTGGGACTCGTTCGCCGGCTCCAGCGACATCGGCTTCGTCTTCGCCGAGCAGTACACCGGGGCCGACCCGGAGGTCGCGGCCGCGCAGAGCCCGCTCGCGTACGCGGACAAGATCGACCTGCCCGTCCTCGTCGTCCACGCCGAGCAGGACTGGCGGTGCCCGGTCGAGCAGGCCCAGCGGCTGTACGTGGCGCTCAAGCTGCGCGGGGTGGAGACCGAGCTGCTGCTGTTCCCCGGCGAGGGGCACGAGCTGAGCCGGTCCGGGCTGCCGAGCCACCGCACCGCCCGGTTCGACGCCATACTCGACTGGTGGGCGCGGCACTTCGCCTGACATGATCATCGGCACCGGATGGGGGCGGCGGGTGAGAGGAGCCGAGACGACGTGTTCTCCGCCGAGACGCGCCGCCAGGCGGCGGCCTTCGACGCGATCGGGGAGCGGTACGACGACGTCTTCCCGCACAAGTCCGGTCAGATCATCGCCACCCAGTGGATGATCGACCGGCTCGCGCCGGGCGCACGCGTCCTCGACCTCGGCTGCGGCAGCGGGGTGCCCACCGCCGGCATGCTGGCCGAGAGCGGCATCGAGGTCGTCGGCATCGACGTGTCGACCGAGATGCTGGCGCTGGCCCGGCGCAACGTGCCGACCGGCCGGTTCGTGGCCATGGACGTCATGGAGCTGGACGACTCGCTCGGCCGGTTCGACGGGGTGTGCGCGTTCTTCTGCCTGCTCATGCTGCGCCGGTTCGACATCCCGCGGGCGTTGCGCCGGGTCCGGTCGGTGCTGCGGCCGGGCGGCCTGGTCACGATCGGCATGGTCGAGGGTGACCTCGACTACGCGCGGCTGTCGTTCCTCGGCCAGCAGATGTCCGTGACCGCGTACCCGCAGGCCGACCTGGAGGCGGCGGTCCGGGCCGACGGGCTGCACGTGCTCGAGGTCGACGTGGAGGAGTTCGAGCCGGCGTCGGCCGAGGTGCCGGCGGAGCGGCAGATCTTCCTCTACTGCCAGGCGCCGTAGCCGCCGGGCGGCCCACTCGGCTGGCGTCGTAGGGACGAATACCGCCGACGCGGTACGCAGGTCGGGCACAGCGTGGATGATCGGGTCGTTGGACCAGGTGACCAGACCGCCTCGCTGTCCCGGAGCTCCCGATGACCGACGCCCTGCCGGAACCCCGACCGTCGCAGCCTCTGCCCGCGGACCTGCTCCGGGTGGGCGACGCCGAGCGGCAGCAGGCGGTCACCGCCCTCGGCGAGCACTTCGCCACCGGCCGGCTCGACCAGGACGAGTACGACACCCGGGTCCAGATCGCCTGGGCGGCGAAGACCAGGGTCGACCTGCAGGGCCTGTTCGGCGACCTGCCCGAGCCGGTGCCGTTCCGGCCGGCCGGGCGGGGGGCGCCCGGGTCGGAGCAGCGCGGCTGGGAGGCCGGCCGGGACGCCCGCGACCGCCCCCGGCGCCGCGGTCCGGCGCCGGTGATCCTGGTGCTCATGGCCATCGCGATCTTCGTCGGCGTGAGCATGCTGGTGCACTTCCCGGTGGTACCGCTGCTGTTCCTGCTGTTCTGGGTCGGCGGCGGCCGCCGGCGCGGCTGGGGTGGCGGCCCGCGGCCGTACCGCTGACTCGCGCGCAGTGGTCGATCATGGTCTGGTGATCGATCTCGACGCGCTGGTGCGGCGGGCGCTGGCCCGGCCCGGGCGGGCGCTGCTCGGCATCGCCGGCCCGCCCGGGGCCGGGAAGTCGACGCTCGCGGAGCGGCTGGTCACCGCGGTCGGGCCGGCGGCGGCGTGGGTGCCGATGGACGGGTTCCATCTCGCCGACGCCGCCCTGGACCGGCTCGGGCTGCGGGACCGCAAGGGCGCGCCGGAGACCTTCGACGGCTGGGGCTACCTCGCCCTGTTGCGCCGGCTCGCGGCGGAGACCGACCACCCGGTCTGGGCGCCGGCCTTCGAGCGCACCCTGGAGCAGCCGGTGGCCGGCAGCATCCCGGTCGATCCCGAGCGTCCGGCTGGTCGTGACCGAGGGGAACTACCTGCTGCTCGACCGACCCCCCTGGCCGCGGTGCGGGCCGCGCTCACCGAGGTCTGGTACGTCGAGGCGGACCCCGGCGTGCAGGGGGGAGCGGCTGCTGGCCCGGCACGTCGAGTTCGGCAAGAGCCCGGCCGAGGCCACGGCCTGGATGGCCGCGGTGGACGAGCCGAACGCCCGGCTGATCGAGCGCGGCCGGGCCGCGGCCGACCTGGTCGTCCGGCTCTGACCTGGTCGGGGTCTGCCGTGGTCGGGCGCTGACTCAGCCGCGCCGGCAGTCGAAGGTCACCGAGTCGTCGTTGATGCCGAGCTGGCTCGGGCCGGTGCAGCCCCGGCCGGTGAACGAGATCTCGCCGATTCCGCCGACCATCTGCGCCCCGGTGACGGTGTAGCCGGCCGCGGGCAGCCGGGAGCGCCAGAAGTCGTACACGCCCTTGCCGTCCGGGACGGTGAGCGTGGCGCTGGTCCCGTCGCCGCGGACCGCGACCGGGCCGACCCTGGTGCCGGGCGGGAGCGGGAAGCCGGCCGGCAGCACGGCCACCTCGGGCGCGCCCGGCGGGCTGGTCGGAGCGCCGGCCGGCCGGCCGGAGGTGCGGGTGGCGGCCGGCGTGGCGGCGGCCGTCCCGGCTGTCCCGCCGCCGGCCGTCCGGCCGGCCGCCGCGCCGCCGCCGCAGCCGGCGAGGGCGAGCACGGCGGCGGCGAGCAACCCGGTGGCGACGGCGGTGCGGCAGGTCATCGGCGGTCCTCTCGTGCCCGGTCGGCTCCGATCCAACCGCCCGGCCGGGACCGCCGCCCCACCGGGGGGCCCGGGGCGGGTCGCTCTAGCCGCGCTGGCAGCGGAACTGGACGTGCTGGCCGCTGACGCCGAGCTGGCTGCCGTCCACGCAGCCCCTGCCGCTGAACGTGATCGCGCCGATCGCGTCGTGCACGGTGACCGAGCCGATCGTGTAGCCGGCCGCGGGCAGCCGCGTCCGCCAGAACGACGTGGCCTCGTCGCCGTCGGGCACGTTCATCGGCGCGGTGATGTCGGTGACCCGGTCGGCGACGCGACCGATCGTGGTGCCCGGCGGCAGCGGGAAGCCGGCCGGGATCCGCCCGGCGTGGGCGTTCACGCCGTTCGGCGGATTGGTGATGAGGTTGCCGCTCGAGCTGCTGGCGTCCGGGCGGCCGTTGAGCGCGCCGGTCGGCAGGGTGGGGGTCTGCGGCCCGGAGGCGCTCGGCTGGTCGCTGCCGCAGCCGGCGAGCGCGATCCCGGCCGTGAGCAGCACGGCGGCGAGGGCAGCGGTGCGGGAGGTCATCGTCGGTCCTTCAACGGGTCAGGGTGGCTGCTGGCGTATCAAACCGGGAGGCCGGCGTGGAGACCGTCCCGGGGGTGCACATCGGGTTCACTCTCGGCCACGACCCCGCCGCAGCGGAATCCCTGATTGAGGGGGAATGACCCCGACCCGGTACAGGCCCACCGGGGTAACCCGGACGGGGGGTTGACCCGCAGGGCCGGGTGGCCCAACGTTGGGAACGTTCCCAGCTTGTCCCAGACCTGGCGAGCCCCAACCGGGGCCGGCGGCGCCAGGCAGCGTCAGGAGACCTGCCATGTCGCTCGCCCGCCGGCGCATCCCGCCGCTGCTCGCTCTGGTCGTGCTGTCCCTGCTCGCCGCCTACCTGGCCGTGCCGCCGGGGCGGGCCGGCGCCGCCACCTGCGGGACCGCGAACGCCGCGCTCGGCCGGCCGGCGACCGCGTCCTCGACGGAGAACGCCTCGTTCGGCGCCGGCAACGCGGTCGACGGCAACCAGGGCACCCGGTGGTCGAGCGCGTTCAGCGACCCGCAGTGGGTGCAGGTCGACCTGGGGGCGAGCACGACCGTCTGCGGGGTGACGCTCAGTTGGGAGACGGCCTTCGCGCGGTCGTTCCAGATCCAGGTCGCGGCGGCGGCGAACGGCCCGTTCACGACGGTCTTCTCGACCACGGCCGGCACCGGCGGCACCCAGAACCTCACCGTGAACGGCACCGGCCGGTTCGTCCGGATGACCGGCACCGTACGGGCGACCCAGTGGGGCTACTCGCTGTGGGAGCTCGCGGTGCGCACCACCGCGCCCACGACGCCGCCGCCGGACGCGTTCTGGGGCGACACCTCGTCCATCCCGCCGGCCCAGAACGTGCTCATGGTCAAGGTG
This sequence comes from uncultured Actinomycetota bacterium, assembly GCA_963803135.1. Classification (GTDB taxonomy): domain Bacteria; phylum Actinomycetota; class Actinomycetes; order Mycobacteriales; family CADCTP01; genus CADCTP01. The sequence goes on from CAWDLH010000008.1 coordinate 654,548, forward strand.
CTCAACCGCACCAACGGCGCCTTCCCGGACAGCCAGGTGTTCTGGACCTTCGGCGGGCAGACCCACTCGATCGCCGAGCAGCCGTTCGTCGACATGCCGGCGAACTCGGCCGGCCGGATGGTGTTCCACCTCGGCAGCCCGACCAGCCAGTTCACCGACTTCATCGAGTTCACGGTCGGGCCGGACGTGTTCAACGGGAACACCACCCGGGTCGACGGGTTCGGGCTCAAGCTGGCCCTGCGGCTGCGCGCGCACGACGGGTCCGACGTGCAGGTCGGCGAGGACCAGGCCACGTTCGCGCAGTCGCGGGCGGCGACGTTCCAGCAGTTCGTGGCCGGGGTGCCGGCGGAGTTCGACGTGCTGGCGCAGGACCCGGCGCAGGTGCGGATCCCGTCGCCCGGCAACCACCCGTCCTTCCGGGCCGGCGGGGTCAACGCCAACTACTTCGGCGCGTACGCGGCCTCGGTCGGGATCGAACGCGCCGACGTCGGACATCTTCGGCTGCGCCGGGATCCTTGCCCAGGACCCGAACCACTGCGCGGCGCTGAACCGGCACGTGGCGCAGCTGCCGCAGGCGCAGTGGAACACGCCGTCGAACTACTACCTCGCGTCGCCGGCGAACTGGTACGCGAAGTTCTGGCACGACCACGCGATCAACCACCTCGCGTACGGCTTCCCGTACGACGACGTGGCCGGCCAGTCCTCGTTCATCTCGCACGGCGACCCGCAGTGGCTGCTGGTGGCCGTGGGCTTCTAAGCGGGGACGGCCAGCTCGAGGCGGGGCAGCAGCCGGGTCGGGTCGACGGTGCTCGGGGACTCGCCGGTGCGCACCGCGCCGGCGTGGCGGTAGAAGGGCTCGGCGTGCGGGTCGGAGTCGATCTCCAGCGCCGTCAGGCCGAGCCCGGCCGCGATCCGGACCGCCTGCCGCAGCAGCAGCCCGCCGACACCGCGCCCGATCGCGGCCGGGTCCACGAACAGGCCGGGGAGCTCCCCGACCGGTGGCTCGCCGGCGACCCGTGCGTACCCGAGCAGCACCCCGTCCTGCTCGGCCACCACCAGCCGCACGCCGTCGCACCACTCCGGCCGGATCGTCAGGTCCTCCCGGCACGCCGCCAGGAAGCCCTCGTCGTACCCCCAGTGCGCCTTGCTGCGCAGCGCGAGCGCGCTGATCGCCTCCGCTTCCGCCGCCCTCGCCGGGCGCACGATCACCTCTGCACCCACCGCTACAGCGTAATCCGGCCCGACCGGCTCAGAACGGCCGGTGCCAGCGGCTCGAGCGGCTGGCGGGGTACGCGGCCGGCGGGTCACCAGCCGCGGGCGCGCCACTCCGGGACGGACGGGCGCTCGGCACCGAGCGGGGGCCCCGCCGTGGCCGGGTAGACCCAGGTCGAGTCCCCGTACACGCCGAACACGCGCGACTCGAGGTCGTCCATCAGCGCGCCGAACCGCTGCGGGTCCACCAGTCGGCGGTGCACGACGCTCGCAGAGGCCCACTGGCAGCGGGATTACAACCATGCCGTCCCACTGCGGGCGTGGCGCCTGGCTACGGTGATCCAGGTCCACTCGGATGAGAGGAGCGACCGCATGGAGCGCATACGTCTGGGTACCACCGGACTGAAGGTCAGCCGGCTTGCACTGGGCTGCATGAGCTACGGCGATCCGACCACTGCGGGCGCGCACGAGTGGGCGCTCAACGACGAAGAGGCTCAGCCGTTCTTCCGGCAGGCCGTCGAACTCGGGGTCACCTTCTGGGACACGGCGAACGTCTACCAGGCCGGGACGTCAGAGGAACTGGTGGGACGAGCGATCAACCGGTATTCGCGCCGGGAGGACATCGTCCTGGCCACCAAGGTGCACGGGAAGATGCACGACGGTCCCGGCGGCCAAGGCCTGTCCCGTAAGGCGATTCTGGAACAGATCGACGCCTCGCTCGTTCGGCTCGGCACCGACTATGTCGATCTGTACCAAATTCACCGGTTCGACCAGAACGCCCCGGTCGAGGAGACGATGGAGGCGCTGCACGACATCGTGAAGGTCGGCAAGGCCCGCTACATCGGGGCGTCATCGATGTACGCATGGCAGTTCGCCAAGCTGCAGCATGCCGCCGACCTGGGCGGCTGGACGCGGTTCGTGTCGATGCAGAACCAGTACAACCTGCTCCGCCGCCAGGACGAGCCTGAACTGATGGCGATGTGCGCCGACATGGGCGTCGGCCTCGTGCCGTACTCCCCGCAGGGCAAGGGGCGCTTGGCTCGCCCCTGGGGCGAGCAGAGCCTGCGCTCTACCGTGGACAAGGTCGTGAAGTCGTTCGACTCACCTCTCGACGAGCCAGTCGTCAAGGCCGTGCAGCGGATCGCCGAGGCGCGGGAAGTGCCCATGGCCCAGGTCGCCTTGGCGTGGGTCCTCACGAACCCGGCCGTGTCGGCACCGATCGTCGGAGCGACGAGACCGCATCACCTACCCGAGGCAGTGGCGGCTCTCGATCTGAACGTGACCGATGAGGAAGCCAAGGCGCTGGAAGAGCCGTACACCCCACACGGGCCGTCCTGGTTCTGACCCGGCATCGAGGTCGAACCTGACGGCACGGCTGACGGCGACGACGGCACTGCGAAGCGTTCAGGTCTGACGGGCCCCCGACGGCGGGGCTTCGCCGGCTACCAGCCCCGGGCGCGCCACTCGGGGACGGAGGGGCGTTCGGCGCCGAGGGTGCTGTCGTTGCCGTGGCCCGGATAGATCCAGGTGGAGTCGTCGTAGACGGCGAAGACGCGCTCTTCGAGGTCGTCCATCAAAGATGAGAAGTCGGTACCGCTTGTCGTCCGGCCCGGCCCGCCCGGGAACAGCGAGTCGCCGGTGAACAGGTGCACGTCCCCGGTCGAGGGGTCGGTGTAGGCCAGCGCGATCGAGCCGGGCGTGTGCCCGCGCAGGTGGATCACCGCCAGCGAGGACGATCCGACCGCGACCGAGCCGCCGTGCTCGACGGTCCCGCTCGCCGGGACCGGAAGCTCGGGCGCGTCCACCGGGTGGGCCAGCGTCCGCGCGCCGGTGGCCTCGGCGACCTGGGCCAGCGCCTGCCAGTGGTCGGCGTGCCGGTGGGTGGTCACGACCGTCCGCAGCGGCACGTCGCCGACCAGCTCCAGCAGCCGGTCGCCCTCGTTGGCCGCGTCGATCAGCAACCCGTCGCCGCTGGCCTTGTCCACCAGGAGGTACGCGTTGTTCTCCATCGGGCCGACCGCCAGCTTGGTGATGGTCAGCTCGGCCAACTCGCGCGCGTCGGCGGGCCCGCCCACGGCCACGTCCCCGGTGTACGTCATGCCCCCGATCCTGCCGTACGGCGTATCCTCGACCTTCACCCAGGGAGGTGCCGAGATGGCATTCGAGACCGGAGCCCCGCCGCCGCCCGACCTGCCCGACCCGCCCGCGCTGACGTCCCACACCGTGGACGATCCGGTCAGGCCCGCGCTGCGGCCCGCGGCCGGATACGAGGCGACCGCGGTCATCGTCGGCCTCGGCGGCCCGCCGCCGGGGACGACGACCTACCGGTTGCGTGGCACCGAGACGACCGAGACCACGGACTGACCTGCGGCGACGCGCTGGGGAAGAAACTGTCGGACCCGGTCGCTACGGTAAGGCCGACCTTCCCTCCCGTCGGCCGGAGAGAGAAACACCCTGTGGCAGACCGTCTGGTAGTGCGCGGTGCGCGCGAGCACAACCTCAAGAACGTCGACCTCGACCTGCCCCGGGACAGCCTGATCGTGTTCACCGGGCTGTCCGGGTCGGGGAAGTCCAGCCTGGCCTTCGACACGATCTTCGCCGAGGGTCAGCGGCGGTACGTCGAGTCGCTCTGCGCGTACGCGCGCCAGTTCCTCGGCCAGATGGACAAGCCCGACGTCGACTTCATCGAGGGCCTGTCCCCGGCGGTCTCGATCGACCAGAAGTCGACCTCCCGCAACCCGCGGTCGACGGTCGGCACGATCACCGAGGTCTACGACTACCTCCGGCTGCTCTACGCGCGGGCCGGCCGGCCGCACTGCCCGAAGTGCGGGCGGCCGATCAGCCGGCAGACCCCGCAGCAGATCGTCGACCGGGTGCTGGAGATGGCCGAGGGCACCCGGTTCCAGGTGCTCGCCCCGGTGATCCGCGGCCGCAAGGGTGAATACGTCGACCTGTTCGCCGAGCTGCAGGCCAAGGGCTTCTCCCGGGTCAGGGTCGACGGCGTGGTGCACTCGCTCACCGAGGCGCCGACGCTCAAGAAGCAGGAGAAGCACACGATCGAGGTCGTCGTCGACCGGCTGGTCGTGCGCGACTCGTCCAAGCGCCGGCTCACCGACTCGGTGGAGACCGCCCTCGGGCTGGCCGGCGGCCTGGTCGTCCTCGACCTCGTCGACCTGGCCGAGGACGACCCGCAGCGGGAGCGCACGTTCTCCGAGCACCTCGCCTGCCTGTACGACGACCTGTCGTTCGAGGCGCTGGAGCCGCGGTCGTTCTCGTTCAACTCGCCGTACGGGGCCTGCCCGGAGTGCACCGGGCTCGGCACCCGCAAGGAGGTCGACCCGGAGCTGATCGTGCCCGACTCGGAGCGGACGCTGCGGGAGGGCGCGATCTCGCCGTGGGGCACCGGCCAGACCGCGGACTACTTCCTCCGGCTGCTCACCGCGCTCGGCGACGCGATCGGCTTCACGATCGACACCCCGTGGGAGCGGCTGCCGGCCCGGGCCCAGAAGGCGATCCTCTACGGGCACGACTCCCAGGTGCACGTCCGCTACAAGAACCGGTACGGCCGGGAGCGCGCCTACTACGCCTCGTACGAGGGCGTGGTGCCGTTCCTGGAGCGGCGGCACGCGGAGACCGACTCGGACTTCAGCCGGGAGAAGTACGAGGGCTACATGCGCGAGGTGCCCTGCCCGGCCTGCGGCGGGGCCAGGCTCAAGCCCGAGGTGCTCGCGGTGACCCTCGGCGGCAAGTCGATCGCGGAGGTGTCGGGCTACTCGATCGGCGACGCCGGTGACTTCCTGCGCACGCTGCAGCTCTCCGAGCGGGAGCGGATGATCGCCGAGCGGGTGCTCAAGGAGATGCACGCGCGGCTCGGGTTCCTGGTCGACGTGGGGCTCGACTACCTGTCGCTGGACCGGCCGGCGGCGACGCTGGCCGGCGGCGAGGCGCAGCGGATCCGGCTGGCCACCCAGATCGGCTCCGGCCTGGTCGGCGTGCTCTACGTGCTGGACGAGCCGTCGATCGGCCTGCACCAGCGGGACAACCGGCGGCTGATCGACACGCTGATCCGGCTGCGCGAGCTGGGCAACACGCTGATCGTCGTCGAGCACGACGAGGAGACGATCCGGACCGCCGACTGGGTGGTGGACATCGGCCCGGGCGCCGGCGAGCACGGCGGCGAGGTCGTGGTGTCCGGCACGGTCGACGACCTGATGGCGGCCGAGCGGTCGGTGACCGGGGCGTACCTGTCCGGGCGCCGGGAGATCCCGGTGCCGCCCGGCCGGCGGCCGCGGATCCCGGGCCGGGAGCTGCTGGTCGAGGGCGCCCGCGAGCACAACCTCCGCAACGTCGACGTGGCGTTCCCGCTCGGCACGCTGACCGCGGTCACCGGCGTGTCAGGGTCGGGCAAGTCGTCGCTGGTCAACGACATCCTCTACACCGCGCTGGCGAACAAGCTCAACGGCGCGCGGATGGTGCCGGGCCGGCACAAGCGGGTGCGCGGCGTGGACGAGCTGGACAAGGTCGTCGGCGTGGACCAGTCGGCGATCGGGCGGACCCCGCGGTCCAACCCGGCGACGTACACCGGCGTGTTCGACCACATGCGGCGGCTGTTCGCGGAGACGACCGAGGCCAAGATCCGTGGCTACCAGCCGGGCCGGTTCTCGTTCAACGTCAAGGGCGGGCGCTGCGAGGCGTGCGCCGGCGACGGCACGATCAAGATCGAGATGAACTTCCTCCCGGACGTGTACGTCCCGTGCGAGGTCTGCGGCGGAGCCCGGTACAACCGGGAGACGCTCGAGGTGCACTACAAGGGCAAGACCATCGCCGAGGTCCTGGACATGCCGATCGAGGAGGCGGCCGAGTTCTTCGCGGCGGTGCCGGCGATCTCCCGGCACCTGACCACGCTGGTCGACGTCGGCCTGGGTTACGTGCGGCTGGGCCAGCCGGCACCGACCCTGTCCGGCGGCGAGGCCCAGCGGGTCAAGCTCGCCTCCGAGCTGCAGAAGCGGCAGACCGGCCGCACCGTGTACGTGCTGGACGAGCCGACCACCGGCCTGCACTTCGAGGACGTGCGCAAGCTGCTCGGGGTGCTCGGCAAGCTGGTCGACGCCGGCAACACGGTCATCGTCATCGAGCACAACCTCGACGTGATCAAGACCGCCGACTGGGTGATCGACATGGGCCCGGAGGGCGGCGGCGGCGGCGGGACCGTGGTCGCGACCGGGACGCCGGAGGAGATCGCGGCGGTGCCGGACAGCCACACCGGCCGGTTCCTGGCCGACATGCTCGGTCGCCGGCCGGCCGCGAAGGCGACGGCGGCGCGCAAGAAGGAGCCCGCCCGCAAGTCCAGGGCGAAGGTCTCTGCCTGAGCCGTCCGCGGCGTGATCTCCTGACCGCATGGGGGACTGGTGGCAGCACGACATCATTGATGCGGGCAAGCTGCCGCTGTTGCTCTGCTCGGCGTCGTTCGTCGTGACGTTCGTGGCCACCAGGGGGATCACCCGGATGATCCGGGCGGGTATCGGGCCGTTCCGGGACAACGTCAGCGCCGGCGGCACGCACGTGCACCACGCCGTGTACGGGATCGTGCTGCTCGTGCTCGGCGCGCTGGTCGCGGTCGGTACGGACCGCTCGCCGTACCGGGAGCTGGCCGCGGTGGCGGTCGGCGCCGGCACGTCGCTGGTGCTGGACGAGTTCGCGCTGATCCTGCACCTGCAGGACGTCTACTGGACGCAGCAGGGCCGGCTGTCGGTCGAGATGGTCAGCTTCACCGCCGGCTGCCTGGCGTTCGCGCTGATCGGCGTGCTGCCGTTCGGGATCGAGGACGTCGGCTCGAGGCAGGAGGCGATCCGCGGCGAGCTGGCCGCCCTCGCGGTGCTGCACGCGCTGGTCGTGCTCGTCTGCGTGGCCAAGGGCAAGTACCGCACCGCCCTGTTCGGCTTGTTCCTGCCGATGGTCGGCTGGGCAGGGGCGCTGCGGCTGGCCCGGCCGGGGTCGATGTGGGCGCGGCGGTGGTACCGCGGAAGGAAGCTGGACCGGGCCGAGCAGCGGGCACAGCGGTTCGACTCCCGGTGGGACCCGATCGGCGACCGGCTCGCCAACCTGATCGGCGGCGCCCCCACCGCGGCGAAGAACCGCGGCGGGCGGTAGCCGCGGACGCCGACCCGCTCCGCGGCGAATTCCCCGCGGCGACGGTGGCCGCGCAGGACGACTCCCGCCCGCGGTGAGGGAAGACCTCGGCGGGCGCCGGTCACGCACACAAACGACCCCCGCACCGCGGCGCACGGAGGGCTGCGGTGCGGGGGTCGGTCGTCTCGTGCCGGGTCGGCCCGGGCGAAGGAGCACGGCCAGCGTCCGGCCGCGGCGCGGCAGGCTGCCCTCGGCCGGGGCCCGGTGCCGCGTGCGGGGGAGGCGGTGCCGCGTGGGAGACGCCGCGGATGCGGGCGCGCCGTGCGGGGGAGCCGTGCCGGTGCGGGAGGTGGGACTGGCCGTGCGACAGCCGCGTCGTCCGCGGCGGATCGTGCTGCCGTGCTGACGGTCCGGCCGCCGGCGCGGTCACCCGGGGACACCGTCCGCGTGGGGGAGGCGGAGCCGCGTGGGTGGGCGCCGGAGGCGCTGCCGTGCGGGGGAGCCGTGCCGGGCGGGGAGGCTGGGCCGAGCGAGGGACGTCGGGGACCGGAAAGCTGACGCAGAGCGTAGCGGCGTGCGGAGATCGACTACAGATCCGACACGGCGGAGGTTTGCCCGCGTCGGATCCGGGCAGCGCGTCAATCCCGGCGGAGCATGCGCGCGATCTCGGCGTCGAGGGCCGGAGCGCAGGACTCCCGTCCGGGCGGCACGACCGCGTCCGTGTCGGCCAGGAACTCGCGCATCGGCCCGGCCGGCACGGTCACCACGCACGGCAGGGACGCCGACCGCAGGGTGAGCGTGACGTGCTCGTCCTGCCGGGACATCGTCACATGGCCGGCGGCCCGACCCGGGGTCGTCCGGCCGCCGTCCGGCGCCAGCACCGCCCGCAGCGCGTCCCGCAGCACCACCCAGCGGCCGCGCAGCAGCGCCGGATGCGGCGGCCGGGCGCCGACCACGACGACGACGGCGAGCGGGTCGCTGTCCGCCCACGACAGCCGCAGCACCGGCAGGTGCTCCCGCCACGACCTACCGTCGCCGAGGACGATCTCGCAGCTGACGGTCTCGGTCATCGACGGTTTCCCGGCTGCCGGTGCGATTCGGGGGACGTCCGAAGCGTCGCACCACCCGGCGGTGGTCGCCAGTCGGCGGGCGACTCGACCGGCCCTTGACGCGTGCGGTCCGGGGCCGGCGGCCGGGGGACCCGCGACCCGCGGCGCGCGTACCCTCGGCCCGTGCCCGACCCGTCGACGTACCGCCCCGCGCCGGGCACGATCCCGGAGGGCCCGGGCGTCTACAAGTTCCGCGACGAGCGCGGCCGGGTCATCTACGTCGGCAAGGCCAAGAACCTGCGCCAGCGGCTGAACAGCTACTTCGCCGACCTGCACGCGATGCACGCCCGCACCCGGCAGATGGTGACGACGGCGGCCAGCGTCGAGTGGACGGTGGTGTCGACCGAGGTCGAGGCGCTGCAGCTGGAGTACACCTGGATCCAGCAGTTCGACCCGCGGTTCAACGTCCGCTACCGGGACGACAAGTCGTACCCGAGCCTGGCCGTGACGCTGTACGAGGAGTACCCGCGGCTGCAGGTGATGCGCGGGGCGAAGCGCAAGGGCGTGCGCTACTTCGGCCCGTACGCGCACGCCTGGGCCATCCGGGAGACGCTCGACCTGCTGCTGCGGGTGTTCCCGGCCCGGACCTGCTCGGCCGGGGTGTTCAAGCGGGCCGGCCAGATCGGCCGGCCCTGCCTGCTCGGCTACATCGGCAAGTGCTCGGCGCCGTGCGTCGGCCGGGTCAGCGCCGAGGAGCACCGGGCCATCGTCGACGACTTCGTCGACTTCATGGCCGGCAAGACCGACCTGATGACCCGCCGGCTGGAGAAGGAGATGGCGGCGGCGTCGCGGGACCTGGAGTTCGAGCGGGCGGCCCGGCTGCGCGACGACATCGGCGCGCTGCGCCGGGCGATGGAGAAGCAGGCGGTCGTGTTCGGCGACGGCACCGACGCCGACGTGGTCGCGTTCGCCGAGGACGCGCTGGAGGCCGCGGTGCAGGTCTTCCACGTCCGGGGCGGGCGGGTGCGCGGGCAGCGCGGCTGGGTGGTGGACAAGGTCGAGGACGTCACCACCGGCGACCTGGTCGAGCAGTTCTGCCTGCAGGTGTACGGCGGCGACAGTGCGGACGGCGCGGCGGACACCGTGCCCAGGGAGATCCTGGTCCCCGAGCTGCCGCCGGACCGGGAGGTGCTCGAGGTGTTGCTGCGCGAGCTGCGCGGGGCCAGGGTGACGCTGCGGGTGCCGCAGCGCGGGGACAAGCGGGCGCTGCTGGAGACCGTCGCCCGCAACGCCCAGCAGTCCTTCCAGCAGCACAAGCTCAAGCGGGCCACCGACCTGACCGCCCGGTCGCGGGCGTTGGCCGAGCTGCAGGACGCGCTCGGGCTGGACACGGCGCCGCTGCGGATCGAGTGCTTCGACGTCTCGCACGTGCAGGGCACCAACGTGGTCGCCTCGATGGTGGTGTTCGAGGACGGGCTGCCGCGCAAGTCCGAGTACCGCCGGTTCGCGATCCGGGGCCCCGGAGCTCGCTCCGGTGCACTCCCGGGCGGTGCCGATGCCGGTGGCCATGGCCGCACCTCCCCCCGCGGTGACCGAGCGGACGACGCCGTCCCGGCGGGGGATGCGCGGGGCGCGGAGCCCCTCGCGGGTGGCGACGTCGACTGGATCCGCGAGGCCGTACGCCGCCGGATGGCGCGTTACCTGGACGAGCGCATCGACACCGGCGAGGAGGCCGACGACACCCAGGAGGACGAGGGCGACCCGGCCGCGGCGCCGCAGCGGCCGAGCCCGGTGGACCCGGAGACCGGCCGGCCGCGCAAGTTCGCGTACCCGCCGAACCTGCTCGTCGTCGACGGCGGCGCCCCGCAGGTCGCGGCGGCCGCGGCCGCGCTGGCCGAGCTCGGCATCGACGACGTGGCCCTGTGCGGGCTGGCCAAGCGGCTGGAGGAGGTGTGGCTGCCCGGCGAGGACCAGCCGGTGATCCTGGCCCGCACGTCCGAGGCGCTCTACCTGCTGCAGCGGGTCCGCGACGAGGCGCACCGGTTCGCGATCACGTACCACCGGCAGAAGCGGTCGCGGGCCATGACCACCTCCGCGCTGGACGGCGTGCCGGGACTGGGCGAGACCCGGAAGCGGGCGCTGCTGACCCGGTTCGGCTCGCTGAAGCGCCTCCGCGCGGCCTCGGTGGAGGACATCATGGCCGTTCCTGGTGTCGGCCGGCAGACCGCCGAGGCGGTGGCCGCCGCGCTGCACCGGGAGGACGCCCAGCCGGTTCCGGCGGTGAACCCGATCACCGGGGAGGTGCTCGATGGCTGAGTCCGGCCTCGAGGTCGTCGTCGTCTCCGGGCTGTCCGGGGCCGGCCGGAGCACCGCGGCCAAGTGCCTCGAAGACCTCGGCTACTACGTCGTCGACAACCTGCCGCCGTCGCTGATCGCCGCGATGGTCGACCTCGGCAGCCACACGTCCGGCCAGGTGACCCGGATCGCGGTGGTGGTCGACGTGCGCAGCCGGGCGTTCTCCGCCGACCTGCGCAGCGTGATCGGCGAGCTGGACGAGCAGGGGTACCGCCCCCGGGTGCTGTTCCTCGAGGCGGCCGACGAGGTGCTCGTCCGCCGCTTCGAGAACAACCGCCGGGCCCACCCGCTGCAGGGCGGCGGCCGCCTGGTCGACGGGATCGCCGCCGAGCGGGAGCTGCTGTCCGACCTGCACGCGGTCGCCGACCTGGTCGTGGACACCAGCCGGCTGTCCGTGCACGACCTGCGCCGGCAGCTGGAGCGGGAGTTCAGCGGGGAGGCGCTGCCGGCGCTGCGGGCGACGGTGCTCTCCTTCGGCTTCAAGTACGGCCTGCCGATGGACGCCGACCTCGTCGCGGACGTGCGGTTCCTGCCCAACCCGCACTGGATCCCGGAGCTGCGCCCGCACACCGGCCAGGACCCGGACGTACGGGACTACGTGCTGTCGCAGGAGGGGGCCGGCCGGTTCCTCGACGTCTACACCGAGCTGCTGCGCCTGGTCGGCGCCGGCTACCAGCGCGAGGGCAAGCGCTACCTGACCCTGGCTATCGGCTGCACCGGCGGCCGGCACCGGTCGGTCGCGATGGCCGAGGAGATCGCCAAGCGGCTGGCCGGCGACGGCGTGCAGACCACGGTCGCGCACCGGGACGTCGGGCGTGAGTAGCCGGCCCCCGCGGGTGGTCGCGCTCGGCGGTGGGCACGGTCTCGCCGCGTCGCTGGCCGCGCTGCGCCGGCTCACCCCGGACGTGACCGCGATCGTCACGGTGGCCGACGACGGCGGCTCGTCGGGCCGGCTGCGCCGCGAGCTCGGCGCGCTGCCGCCGGGCGACCTGCGGATGGCGCTGGCCGCGCTGGCCGGCGACGACGACTGGGGCCGCACCTGGGCCGGCGTGCTGCAGCACCGGTTCGGCGGCACCGGCGCGCTGGCCGGTCACTCGGTCGGCAACCTGCTGCTGACCGGGCTGGCCGAGACGCTCGGCAGCCCGGTGCCGGCGCTGGACGTGGTCGCCCGGACGGTCGGCGCGGTCGGCCGGGTGCTGCCGATGAGCCCGCGGCCGCTGGAGATCGCGGCCGAGGTGGCCGGGCTGGACGACGCCGACCCGGCCCGGGTGCGCCGGATCCGCGGGCAGGTCGCGGTGGCGACCACGGTCGGCCGGGTCGAGTCGGTGTCGCTGGTTCCGCCGGAGCCGCCGGCCTGCCCGGAGGCCGTGCGCGCGGTCGAGGCCGCCGACCTGGTCGTGCTCGGCCCCGGCTCCTGGTTCACCAGCGTGCTGCCGCACCTGCTGGTGCCCGACCTGCTCGGTGCGCTGGTCGGCACCGCGGCCCGCCGGGTCGTCGCGCTAAACCTGGCCGCCCAACCGGGGGAGACGGCCGGCTTCTCCCCGCAGCAGCACCTCGAGGTGCTGGCGGCGCACGCGCCGCGGCTGCGGGTGGACGCCGTCGTCGCGGACACCGACGCGGTGTCGGACGCCCGTGGTCTCATGTCGGGCGTGTCCGCGCTCGGTGCCCGCCTGGTCCTCGCCCCGGTGGCGGCCGGCGACGGGACCCCGCGGCACGATCCCGAGCGCCTGGCCGCGGCATATCGACAGGTGCTCGAGGAGTTGCCGGCTGACGTGGACGATGCGGCCGGAGCGGTGTCCGACGGGGGACGGAAAGCGGGGGTACGCCAGTGGCGATGACGGCGTCGGTGAAGGATGAGTTGAGCCGCTTGTCGGTGGCCAAGACGTGCGACCGGCGGGCGGAGATCTCCGCGCTGCTCCGGTTCGCCGGCGGGCTGCACATCGTCGGCGGGCGGGTGGTCGTCGAGGCGGAGCTCGATACCGGCTCGACCGCGCGCCGGCTGCGCCGGGACATCGCCGAGGTGTACGGGCACGCCAGCGAGGTGCAGGTGCTCGCCGGCTCCGGGCTGCGCAAGGGCAATCGCTACATCGTCCGGGTGGTCAAGGACGGCGAGGGGCTGGCCCGGCAGACCGGTCTGCTCGACCAGCGCGGGCGGCCGGTGCGGGGGCTGCCGCCGCAGGTCGTGTCCGGCGGGGTGTGCGACGCCGAGGCGGCCTGGCGGGGCGCGTTCCTGGCCCACGGGTCGCTGACCGAGCCCGGCCGGTCGTCGTCGCTGGAGATCACCTGCCCGGGCCCGGAGGCGGCGCTGGCGCTGGTCGGCGCGGCCCGCCGGATGGGCATCCAGGCCAAGGCCCGCGAGGTGCGCGGGATCGACCGGGTGGTGGTCCGCGACGGCGACGCGATCGGGGCGCTGCTGACCAGGCTCGGCGCGCACGAGAGCGTGCTGGCCTGGGAGGAGCGGCGGATGCGCCGGGAGGTGCGGGCGACCGCCAACCGGCTGGCCAACTTCGACGACGCCAACCTGCGCCGGTCGGCCCGGGCCGCGGTGGCGGCGGGCGCCCGGGTGCAGCGGGCGCTGGAGATCCTCGGCGACGACCTGCCCGACCACCTCGCGCAGGCCGGCCGGCTGCGGCTGGAGCACAAGCAGGCCTCGCTGGAGGAGCTGGGCCAGCTCGCCGACCCGCCGATGACCAAGGACGCGGTGGCCGGGCGGATCCGCCGGCTGCTGGCGCTGGCCGACAAGCGCGCCGCCGACCTCGGCATCCCCGACACCGAAGCCGCGGTCACCGCGGAGATGCTCGCGCCCTGACATCCCGGTGAGCACCCGGCGGCCGGTCCTGGTGCCCGGGCCCATCGGCCCGCGCGGTCGTCCAGGCCGGGCCGAGGACACCCGTCGCCGAGCGCCGGGCCTTTCCGGCCACGGTGCTCCGGACGGGCGCGCCCGGCCCGGCGGCCCCGGCGCACCACCTCCGCGTGGGTCCCGTTCGTCAGGGGTCGGGCTCGCGGAAGACGGGGTCGAGCGGGTCGGGATCGCCGGCCGGCGGCGGAGGCGGCAGCGTGGTGTCCGAGTCGGGCTCCTGCTCCGGCACCGTGACCCCGGCCGAGCGCAACTGCTGAAGCAGGGCCTGCTCGTCGGCGTCCAGCGGCCGCGGGTCGCGCTCCTCGTCGCCCGGTTCGCCCTCTTCGCTCTTGGTGTCCATCGCCGAGTCGGGTACGGGTCCGTCAACCATGCCGCAGCCATACCCGATCGCCCGCCCGCCGATGCAGGGCCCGTGCAGGCCAGTGCCGTTGTCCACAGGCCGGGCTCCGGTTCGGGCGGGGCCCCCGCGGCCCGGTAGGGTCGTTCTGCAGACATCACCAGCAGGGAGGTCCACCGTGACGGTCCGCGTCGGCGTGAACGGCTTCGGCCGCATCGGCCGCAACTTCTGGCGCGCGGTCGATGCCAGTGACCACGACATCGAGATCGTCGCCGCCAACGACCTCGGTGACGTGAAGACGATGGCCCACCTGCTCAAGTACGACTCGGTGCTCGGCCCGCTCGAGCACCACGTGCAGGCCACCGACAGCGGCATCGCGATCGACGGCAAGGAGATCAAGATCCTCGCCGAGCGCGACCCGGGCGCGCTGCCCTGGGGCGACCTCGGGGTGGAGGTGGTGATCGAGTCGACCGGCTTCTTCACCAAGGCCGACGAGGCCCGCAAGCACGTCGACCAGGGCGGCGCGAAGAAGGTGATCATCTCCGCGCCGGCCAGCGGGGAGGACCTCACGGTCGTGCTCGGCGTCAACGACTCGATGTACGACGGATCCCAGACGGTGATCTCCAACGCGTCCTGCACGACCAACTGCCTGGCCCCGCTGGCGAAGGTCCTGCTCGACACGTTCGGCATCGAGCGCGGCCTGATGACCACCGTGCACGCGTACACGCAGGATCAAAACCTGCAGGACGCCCCGCACAAGGACCTGCGCCGGGCCCGCGCCGCGGCGATCAACGTCATCCCGACGAGCACCGGCGCGGCCAAGGCGATCGGCCTGGTGCTGCCGGAGCTGCAGGGCCGGATGGACGGCTACTCGCTGCGGGTGCCGGTGCCGACCGGCTCGTGCACCGACCTGACCGTGACGCTGTCCCGGGAGACCACCGTCGCGGAGGTCAACGCGGCCTACGCGGCGGCGGCCGACGGCCCGCTCAAGGGCTACCTGCGCTACACCGAGGACCCGATCGTCTCCTCCGACATCGTCACCGACCCGGCCTCCTGCATCTTCGACGCCGGCCTGACCAAGGTCATCGGCGACCAGGCCAAGGTCGTCGGGTGGTACGACAACGAGTGGGGCTACTCCAACCGGCTCGCCGACCTGGTGATGCTCATCGGGTCGCGGTTGTCGTGAAGACGCTAGACGACCTGCTCGCCGCGGGCGTATCCGGCCGGCGGGTGCTGGTCCGCTCCGACCTCAACGTCCCGCTGGACGGCAGCCGGATCACCGACGACGGCCGGATCCGGGCCTCGGTGCCGACGATCAGGCGGCTCGCCGGCGCCGGTGCCCGGGTGATCGTCACCGCGCACCTCGGCCGGCCGAAGGGCGCGCCGGACGAGCGGTACACGCTGCGCCCGGTGGCCGATCGGCTGGCCGAGCTGCTCGGCGCCGACGTCGCGTTCGCGCCGGACACCGCGGGCGACGGCGCGGCCGCCATCGTCGACAAGCTCGCCGACGGCGGCGTCGCGCTGCTGGAGAACGTGCGCTTCGAGGCCGGCGAGACCAGCAAGGACGACGCCGAGCGGGAGGGCCTCGCGGGCCGGCTCGCGGCGCTGGCCGGCGACTCCGGCGCATACGTGGACGACGCGTTCGGCGCGGTGCACCGCAAGCACGCGAGCGTCTACGACGTGGCCCGCCGCCTGCCGGCCTACGCGGGCGACCTGCTGGTGGCCGAGCTGCGGGCGCTGTCCCGGCTGACCGGCCACGGCGACGAGCTGCGCCGGCCGTACGTGGTGGTCCTGGGCGGCAGCAAGGTCTCCGACAAGCTCGGGGTGATCTCGGCCCTGCTGCCGAGGGTCGACCGGCTGCTGGTCGGCGGCGGGATGTGCTTCACGTTCCTCAAGGCGCGCGGCTTCGAGGTCGGCGACTCGCTGCTGGAGGCCGACCAGGTGGAGGCGTGCCGGCGGCTGCTGGCCCGCGACGGCGACCGGATCGGCCTGCCGGCCGACGTGGTCGTCGCCGCGGAGGTCAGCGCGGACGCGTCGACCCAGCTCGTCGACGTCGACCAGATACCGGCCGGCCAGAAGGGCCTCGACGTCGGGCCGGTGACCGTCGCCGCGTTCGGCGGCGCCGTGTCCGACGCGGGCACCGTGTTCTGGAACGGGCCGATGGGCGTGTTCGAGGTGGCGCCGTTCGCGGCCGGCACCCAGGGCGTGGCCGAGGCGATCGCGGCGAGCAGCGCCTACACGGTGGTCGGCGGCGGGGACTCGGCCGCCGCGGTACGCCAGCTCGGGATCGGCGAGGACCGGTTCGACCACATCTCGACCGGCGGCGGCGCGTCGCTGGAATACCTCGAAGGCCGCACCCTTCCGGGCGTGGCCGTGCTGGAGTTCTGACGTGGCCGCCCGCCCCGCCCCACCGCAGCGGCGCCCGCTGGTCGCCGGCAACTGGAAGATGCACCTGACCCACCTCGAGGCGATCGCGCTCGTGCAGAAGATCGCGTTCAGCCTCAAGGAGACCGAGCTCGAGGCGGTCGAGGTCGTCGTGCTGCCGCCGTTCACGTCGGTGCGCAGCGTGCAGACCTTGATCGACGGGGACAAGCTGCTGCTCGCGCACGGCGCGCAGGACCTGTCCGAGCACGACCAGGGTGCCTACACCGGTGACGTCAGCGGGCCGATGCTGGCCAAGCTCGGCTGCTCGTACGTGGTGGTCGGCCACTCCGAGCGCCGGCAACACCACCGCGAGACCGACGAGCTGGTCGCGACCAAGGTGGCCGCGGCCTACCGCAACGGGCTCACGCCGATCCTGTGCGTCGGCGAGCTGGAGCACGTGCGCAACGCCGGCGGGCACGTCGAGCACTGCTGCGCCCAGCTGGACGCGGCGCTCGGAAAGGTCCCGGCCGAGCAGGCCCGTTCCCTGGTCGTGGCGTACGAGCCGGTGTGGGCGATCGGGACGGGCAAGGTCGCGACCCCGGACGACGCGCAGGAGATCGCCGGCGAGCTGCGCACCCGGCTGGCCGAGCGCTACTCGGGCGACCTCGCCGATGGCGTGCGCATCCTCTACGGCGGGTCGGTCAAGGCCGCCAACGCGGCCGAGCTGATGGCGAAGACCGACGTGGACGGTGCGCTGGTCGGCGGGGCCAGCCTGGACGGCGACGAGTTCGCCGCCATCTGCCGGGCCGCACTCCCCGCGGCGGCCCGGACGACGTGACCCGCCGGCCGGTCTCCGGCCGGGTGGGGGCCGCCGTGCTGGCTGGGCTGCTCCTGGCCGCGCTGGGGTTGGCCGGCTGCAGCCGGGGCAGCGACCAGCCGGCGGTGGACCCGGCGACGGTGCGAGGGCTCGATCTCGGCAGCACCGGGATCCGCCAGCCGTCCACCACGCCGGGCGGCACGCTCAGGCTCGTCACCGGCGCCGTCGACAGCCTCGACCCGCAGCGGTCGTACTCGCCCGGGGTCTGGAACGTCATGCGCCTCTACACCCGCCAGCTGGTGGCGTTCGCCCCCGGGCCGGCGCCGGCCGGCGCCCGCGTCGTCCCCGACCTCGCCACCGCGCCGGGCCGCACCACCGACGGCGGCCGGACCTGGACCTACACCCTGCGACCCGGCCTGCGCTGGCAGGACGGCAGCCCGTTGACCAGCGCGGACGTCAAGTACGGCATCGAGCGGCTGTTCGCCTCCGACCTCATCACCGGCGGCCCGAGCTGGGCCGTGCCGCTGCTGGACAACCGGACCACCCCCTACGACGGGCCGTACGCAGACCGCCGCGGGCTGGCCAGCATCGCCACCCCGGACGCTCGGACGGTCCGGTTCACGCTGACCCGCCCGTTCGCCGACTGGGACCAGGTGCTGGCGCTCCCGGCCGCCAGCCCGGTGCGCCAGCGGGCCGACACCGGCGCCGACTACGGCGACAAGCCGCTGTCCAGCGGCCCGTACCAGATCGCGGCGCAGGCCGACGACGGCACGGTCACCTTCGTCCGCAACCGCTACTGGTCGAGGGCGACCGACCCGGTGCGCACCGCGCTGCCGGACAAGGTCGTGCTGCAGACCGACGTGGTGCCGGCCGAGCGGGACCGCCGGGTGCTCTCCGGCGCTGCGGACGCCGACGTCTCCGGCAGCGGGGTGCAGCAGGACGCGGCGGCGAAGGTGCTCGCCGACCCCGCACTCACCGCCCGCACCGACGACCCGACGACGGGCACGGTCCGGTTCGTCGCGATGCCGGCGTCGGTCGGCCCGTTCGGTGACGTGCACTGCCGCCGCGCCGTGCAGTACGCGATGGACAAGGCGGCGGTGAAGGACGCCCTCGGCGGCCCGTACGCGGCCGCGCTGGCGACGACGCTGTGGCCGCGGGTGCTGCCCGGCTACCCTGCCGCCGCGCCGTACCGGACCGGCGTCGGCAACCGCGGCGACCTCGAGGCGGCCCGGCGCGAGCTCGGGCTATGCGGCAAGCCGGACGGCTTCCGGACCACGCTCGGCACGGTCGACGACGGCCGCGGCAAGGTCGCCGCGGACGTGGTGGTCCGCTCGCTGGCCCGGGTCGGCATCGTCGCCGTCCCGAAGCAGTATCCGCGGGGAGCGTTCCTGGCCTCGGTCGCCGGCTCGCCGGCCGCCGTCCGGGCCGACGGGCTCGGCCTGCTCGTGGCCGAGTGGGCACCCGACTTCCCCTCGCCGTACGCGTTCCTCGACCCGCTGGTGGACGGGCGCAGCGTGCGGACCTCGGCCAACCCCAACGTGGCCGAGCTGTCCGGGGACGAGGAGGCCGTCGACACGGCCACGGCCACGCTCAACCCGGTGCAGGCGACCGCGGCCTGGCGCCGGGTCGCGGCCACCGCGATGCAGACGGCCGGCTACGCGCCGCTGGTCGAGGACCGGGCCGTGCTCATCGGCAGCGCCCGCGTGCGCAACGCGTACGTACAGCCCGCGTACCGCGGCTACGATCTCGCATCGCTCGGAGTCGAGTAGGCTGAGCCCCTCGGCAACTGAACCCCAGAGAAGGACTCCAAACCCGGTGATTCTCGGCCTGTCGATCGTGCTCATCCTCACCAGCGCGCTGCTGGTCGTGTTGATCCTGCTGCACCGCGGCAAGGGCGGCGGCCTCTCGTCGCTGTTCGGCGGGTCGGTCTCGTCGTCGCTGTCCGGGTCCTCGGTCGTGGAGAAGAACCTGGACCGGCTGACCCTCTTCTGCGGGGCGGTCTGGACCATCTGCATCGTCGGCCTCGGCCTGCTTCTCAAGGCCGGGGGCTAGATCCCCTTCCCCATCCCCGGGCGCTCGTCCGGGGATCCGCCGTTCGTCGAGGAGAGCAGACAGTGGCTGGTGGCAGCGCCATCCGGGGCAGCAGGGTCGGGGCCGGACCGATGGGGGAGGCCGAGCGCGGCGAGTCCGCGCCGCGCCGCCGGATCCCGTTCTGGTGCGTCAACGGGCACGAGACCCGCCCCGCGTTCGCCGAGGAGGCCGCGGTCCCGGAGACCTGGGACTGCCCGCGCTGCGGTCTGCCGGCCGGGCGCAGCGAGCAGGCGCCACCGCCGGCGCCGCGCAACGAGCCGTACAAGACCCACCTGGCGTACGTGCGGGAGCGGCGCACCGACGCCGACGGCGAGGCGATCCTCGAGGAGGCGCTGGCCAAGCTGCGGGACCGCCGCGGCCGGTGACCGCCGGCTGGCGGCAGCTGACCGAGAAGCGGCGGCTGCGCCGGCCGGCCGGTGGGACCGAGTCGGCTGACACGCTCCCCGAAGAGATGGCGGTCGGCGTCGCGCTGGACGGAGCCGACCTGGCCGAGACCCGGCGGTCGCCGCTGACGCTGGTCGACAGCGTGCTGCGCCGCTGCGACCTGTCCGCCGCGGTCTGGCAGGGCGTCACCCTGCGCCAGGTGGAGCTGCTCGACTGCCGGGCCCTCGGGCTGCGGCTGTCGGTAGACCTGGGCCAGGATGTGTACGTCGAGAGCGGCCGGTTCGACTCCGCCACGTTGCGGATCAGCCGGGTCCGCGGGCTGGTCGTCTTCGACGGCTGCACGTTCGGCGAGGCGATGATCGGCGGCGACCTGTCCGCCGTCGTCTTCACCGGCTGCACGTTCGAGGGCGCGGAGTTCGCGGCCACCGCGGCCGCCGGCTGCGACCTGCGCGAGTCCCAGCTCGGCGGCGCCCGCGGCCTGGCCACGCTGCGCGGCGCCAGGGTCACCGCCGACCAGACCGTGACGATCGCCCCCCGCCTCGCCATCGAACTGGGCTTCACCGTCGAGGCCGGCTAGCCCCGGCGGGTCAGCTGATCGGGAGGCGGAGGACGGACGCGGGGAGCTTGGCGGCGGACTCGCGGTCGAGCAGCCAGAGGGTGCGCGAGCGACCGTGCACGCCGGCGGCCGGGACCTGGATCGCGCCGGCGCCGCCGAGGGCCAGCGCGATCGCGCCCGCCTTCTCCGCGCCGGCCGCCATCAGCCACACGTCGGTGGCCGCGGCGATCGCGGGGAACGTGAGCGTGAGCCGGGTCGGCGGCGGCTTGGGGGAGCCGCGTACCGCGACGACCGGGCGGGTCTCGTACGCGGCCGGCGACTCGGGGAAGATCGATGCGACGTGCCCCTCCTCGCCGACCCCGAGCATGAGCACGTCGAACCGCGGCACCGGCCCGTGGTCCTCGGGGCGGGTCGCCCGCGCCAGCTCGGCCGCGTACGCCGCGGCGGCCGCCTCGGGGTCGCCCGCGTAGCGACCGTCGGCGGCCGGGAACGGGTGCACCCGCTTCGGATCCACCGCCACCGAGGCCAGCAGCTCGTCCCTGGCCTGCGTGTCGTTGCGCTCGGCGTCGCCCTCGGCCAGCCAGCGCTCGTCGCCCCACCACATCTCGACCCGGGACCAGTCGACCGCGTCCCGGGCCGGGTTGTCCCGCAGCTCGCGCAGCACCGCCCCGCCGACCCGGCCGCCGGTGAGCACGATCGACGCGATGCCGCGGGTGGCCTGCGCGTCGACCAGCCGGGTCACCAGCCGAGCGGCCGCCGCCTTGGCCAGCAGGTCCGCGGTCGCGTGCACGACGACATCGGTGCTCATGCCCCCTCCCCACCCGCGGCGGCCGCGAGGGTGGCCGGGGTCGCTCCGGCCGCGCACATGAGGCCGGCCGGAGGCCGTCGGGGGACGCCGGCCGCGTTCATGAGGCCGGCCCGGGGCCGTCGGGGGACGCCGGCCGCGTTCATGAGGCCGGCCCGGGGCCGTCGGGGGACGCCGGCCGCGTTCATGAGGCCGGCCCGGGGCCGTCGGGGGATGCCGGCCGCGCCCCGTCGCCGGCCGGCTCGCCCTCACCGGTCGGCCCGGGGGAGGCGTCGCGCTGCGCGGCCGGCACCGGGCCGGCCGCCGCGGCCTCGGTCGTCGACGCGGCCGACCGGGGCGCCCCGCCGCGCTCGGCCGCCGACGAGGCGACCGCGGCCGGCGACGCCGCCGACGACTGGGCCGCGACCGGCGGCGACGAGGTCTGCATCGGGTCGACCCAGATCAGCGTCCGCGGCTCGTCCGCCCGGTCGGCCAGCGCGGGCACGCCGGTCGCCATCCCGAGCGCCTCCGCGTACGGCTGGTCGGCGTCGAGCCGGCGCAGCTCCTCGGCCAGCAGGTCGCCGAGCTCACGCTCGGGCAGCGCCACCTCGCTGTCGGGCTGGTCGGTGCGGGACAGCACCACCGACCCGGCGTCCCGCCGGCTCAGCTCGACCACGCCGCCGTCCACCAGCTCGACCCGCACCCTGGACACGCCGATCCCGCCGGCCCCGGGCCCGCGCCCGCCGGCCTGCTCGACCGGCACCTCGCAGCCGAGCCGGGACGACAGCCAGCCGGCCAGCAGCAGCGTCGCCGGGTCGTCCGCCCGGCCGGTCACGAGCGCGGCCTTCGCCGGCGACCGCACGGTGTCGAACGCCGAGGCCAGCTCGGCCCGCCACGGCGTGGTCCGGGTCCAGGCCAGGTCGGTGTCGCCGGGAAGGTAGTCGTCGGCCCGCTGCCGTAGCGCATCCGCCGGATCGGACGCCCGCAGCACGTCGGTGACCCGCCGGTCGGCGGAGACGCCGAGCGGGTCGTGCGCGATCTGGTCCGGGGGTGCGCCGTACCACCAGGTGACGACCGGCGCATCCGGTGCCAGCAGCGGGAGGACGACGGACTCGGCGTGCAGCGACAGCCGGCCGTACATCCGCATGACGACGGACTCGCCCGGCCCGAGCCGGCCGCCGACCAGCACCTCGGCGTCCAGCCGGGGCACCGGCGCCTCCACCTGCCGCCGGATCACGATGAGCAGCCGGCACGGGTGCCGGGACGCCGCGGTGGTCGCTGCCGCCTCCGCCTCGTGCACGTCCCGCTCGTCGACGACCACGACGAGCGTCAGCGCCAGGCCGGACATCACCGCGCCGCCGGAGCGCCGCTCGGCGGCGAGCGCCTGGACGACCGCGGTGCCCGTGGTGTCCCACAGGGTGGTCATGGCCTCCTCCAGGTGCGCCCGTCGCGGGCGAGCATCTCGTCGGCCTCCTTGGGACCCCACTCGCCGGCCCGGTAGAACGCCGGCTCCTTGCCTTCCCAGAAGTCCTCCAGCGGGTCGACCACCCGCCAGGACGCCTCGACCTCGGCCGCCTGCGGGAACAGCGTCGCGTCGCCGAGCAGCACGTCGAGGATCAGCCGCTCGTACGCCTCGGGCGAGGACTCGGTGAACGACTGCCCGTAGAGGAAGTCCATCGCGACGTCCCGGACCTCCATCTGCGAGCCGGGCACCTTCGAGCCGAACTTCAGCGTCACGCCCTCGTCCGGCTGGACCCGGATCACCAGCTGGTTGTTGCCGAGCTCCTCGGTGTCGGTCTTGGAGAACGGCAGGTGCGGCGCCTTCTTGAACAGGATCGAGATCTCGGTGACCCGGCGCGGCAGGCGCTTGCCGGTGCGCAGGTAGAACGGCACGCCGGCCCAGCGGCGGGTCTCCACGCCGAGCCGGACCGCCGCGTACGTCTCGGTCGTGGAGTCGGGCGGGACGTCCTTCTCCTGCCGGTAGCCGGCGACCCGCTCCCCGGCGAGCCAGCCCTGGGTGTACTGGCCGCGGATCGCGTACTCCGACAGCGGGTCGAGCAGCGTGATCGCCCGCAGCACCTTCAGCTTCTCGGTCCGGATCGCGTCCGCGGTGAACTCGACCGGCTCCTCCATGCCGACCAGGGCCAGCAGCTGGAGCACGTGGTTCTGCAGCACGTCCCGGGCCGCGCCGGTCTGGTCGTAGAAGCCCGCGCGGGTTCCGATGCCGACGTCCTCGGCCATCGTGATCTGCACCGAGTCGACGAAGTTCGAGTTCCACACCGGCTCGAACAGCTGGTTGGCGAACCGCAGGGCGAGGATGTTCTGGACCGTCTCCTTGCCCAGGTAGTGGTCGATCCGGAACACGTCCTGCGGCGTGAACACGTCGTCGACGAGGTCGTTGAGCTCGCGCGAGGACTCGAGGTCGTGGCCGAACGGCTTCTCCACCACGACCCGCCGCCAGCCGCCGGACTTGCCGTTGTCCGCCATCCCGGTCCGCTGCAGCTGCTTGAGCACGATCGGGAAGGCCGACGGCGGGATCGACAGGTAGAACGCGGCGTTGCCCTTGATCCCGTGCGAGTCCCGCATCTCGTCGAGGCAGTTCGACAGCGTGTCGAAGGCGTTGTCGTCGTCGAACGAGCCGGGCACGAACCGGATGTTGCCGGCCAGCCGCGACCACACCTCCTCCCGCCACGGCGTGCGGGCGCCCTTCCGCGCGGCGTCGCGGGCCATGTCCTCGAAGTCGCCGTCGTCCCAGTCCCGCCGCGCGAACCCGACCAGCACGAAGTCGGTGGGCAGCAGCCCCCGGCTGTGCAGGTCGTAGACGGCCGGCAGGAGCTTCTTGCGGGCCAGGTCGCCGGTGATGCCGTAGACCACCAGCGCGCACGGCTCCGGCACCCTGGGCAGCCGGCGGTCCCGCGGGTCGCGCAGCGGGTTGGACCGGCGCTCCTCGCCGAAGATCGGGTCTGTCACGGTACGGCCTCCAGCAGCTGTCCGAGACCGGCGGGCCGGTCGGTCAGGTGCAGGTGTAGCAGCGGTCGGCCGCGCCGGGCGAGAGCCTGCCGGTCGCCGGCCGCCTGGGCTGCCTGCAGGGTGGTGAAGTCGTACGGCCGTCCCGGCACCTCCACCGCGGCGCCCGGCTCGGCCGTGATCTGCAGGAACGCGCCGACCTGCGGTCCGCCCTTGTGGTACTGCCCGGTCGAGTGCAGGAACCGCGGCGCCCAGCCGAAGGTGACCGCCTTGCCGGTGACCCGGGCCAGCTCGCCGCGCAGGTCGGCGGCCGAGGCGTCGTTCTCCCGGTCCAGGTACGCCATGATCGCCAGGTAGCCCCGGTCCGGGATCGCCCCGCACAGGGCGGCGATCGCGCGAGCCAGCGTGTCCGCGCCGGCGAGCAGCGCCGGGTCGGCGTAGACCTCGACCGCGCCGTCGGTGAACGCCGGCTGCTCGGCCGGCGGCCCGGACTCCAGGATCCGGGCCGTGTTGTCCTTGGACTCCTGCACGTTGGGCTGATCGAACGGGTTGATCCCGATCGCCCAGCCGGCAACGGCCACCGCGTACTCCCAGGCCAGGAACTGCGCGCCGAGCGGCCCGGCGACCGAGGCGACCGGGTCGGGGGCGTCCCCGGGCGGCCCGACGGTGACCAGCGCCACGTCCGGGCCGGAGGTGCCCGGCGCGGTCGGGCCCTCGACCACCACCGGGAGCAGGCCCTTGCCGTCCTTGCCGGTCGACTCGGCGACCAGCTGCTCGGCCCAGTCGCCGAAGCCGACGACACCCGAGCCGGTGTCGGCGATGACGACCTTGTCCCGGCCGACCGTCCAGGCCGCGCCGAGCGCGAGCCCGAGGTCCAGCGCCGGGTTGTGCTCGGCGTCGGCCAGCCCCCGGCGCAGCCCCGCGGCCTGGTCGAGCAGCGGGACCACGTCCACCCCGGCCAGCACCGAGGGCACCAGCCCGAACGCGGTCAGCGCGCTGTAGCGCCCGCCGACGTCCGGGTCGGCCAGGATCACCGCCCGGAAGCCGGCCTCCTCGGCGGCCGCGGCCAGCGGCGAGCCCGGATCGGTGACCGCGACGAAGTGCCGGCCGACGTCGCGGACCCCGGCCGCCTCGAACGCGGCCCAGGCGGCCCGGCGGTGGCTGTCGGTCTCCACCGTGCCGCCGGACTTGGAGCTGACCACCACGACCGTGCGCTCCAGCTCCTCGGTGAGCGCGGCCGCGACCTGCCCCGGGTCGGTCGTGTCGAGCACGACCAGCTCGGCGCCGGCGGCGCGGCAGATCACCTCCGGCGCCAGCGACGAGCCGCCCATGCCGGCCAGCACCACCCGGTCGATGCCGTCCGCCGTGAGCTCGTCGCGCAGCGCCACCAGCCGGGGCACCAGCTCGCGCGAGGTCTCGCCGAGATCGACCCAGCCGAGCCGGATCTTCGCCTCCGACTCGGCCTCCGGCCCCCACAGCGTGGTGTCGCCGCCGGCCAGCTTCGCCGGCAGGCCCTCGGCCCGGGCCCGGTCGGCGAGCTGGAGCACGGTCGCGGCGAGCTTCTCGTCGGCGGCCGCGAGGGACACCTCGGTCATCAGCCCGACCCGTCGCGGGCAGCCTTCAGCGAGTCGGCGACCTGCTGGGACATCTCGGCGAACGAGTCCTCGAACTTCTTCACGCCCTCGTCCTCCAGGGTCTGCACCACGTCGTCGTAGTCGATGCCGACCGCGGCGAGCCGCTGCTCGATCTGGTGGGCCTGTTCGTACATGGTCGTGACCGTGTCGCCGCGGACCTGGCCGTGGTCGGCGACCGCGTCCAGGGTCGCCTCCGGCATCGTGTTGACCACGCCCGGCGCGACCAGCTCGATCACGTACCGGGTGTCCTCGTACGCGGGGTCCTTCACCCCGGTGGAGGCCCACAGCGGCCGCTGCGGCTTCGCCCCGGCGGCCTCCAGCGCCTTCCACCGGTCGCCGGCGAAGACCTTCTCGTAGCGCTCGTACGCGAGCCGCGCGTTGGCGATCGCGGCGGTCCCGCGCAGCGCCTTGGCCTCCTCGCTACCGATCTTGTCCAGCCGCTTGTCGGTCTCGGTGTCGTTGCGGGAGACGAAGAACGACGCCACCGAGGCCAGCCGGGACAGGTCGTGGCCGTTGGCCTTGGCCTTCTCCATGCCGGCCAGGAACGCGTCCATCACCTCGTCGTACCGGTCGAGCGAGAAGATCAGCGTGACGTTGACGCTGATGCCGAGCGCGAGCGTCTCGGTGATCGCCGGGATGCCCTCCCGGGTGGCCGGGATCTTGATGAACAGGTTGGGCCGGTCGACCAACCACCACAGCGCCTTGGCCTCGGCCACGGTCGTCCGGGTGTCGTGGGCCAGCCGCGGGTCGACCTCGATCGACACCCGCCCGTCGACGCCGTCGGTCCGGTCGTAGACCGGCCGCAGCACGTCGCACGCCCAGCGGACGTCGAACGTGGTGATCTCGTGCACGGCCTGGCTCACGTCGGCGCCGCGCAGCGCCAGCTCGCCCAGCTGGTCGTCGTACGCGTCGCCCTGGGCCATCGCCTTCTGGAAGATGGTCGGATTGGTGGTCACTCCCACCACGTGCTTGTCGTCGATCAGCCGCTGCAGGTTGCCGCTGCGCAGCCGCTCGCGGGACAGGTCGTCCAACCAGATCGCCACTCCGGCGGCGGAGAGGTCGGCGAGCGCGTCGCTCATGGTTTCCTCCTCATGGGGGGCCCTCAGGGGCGGAGCCCCCGAGGGTCAGCTTCCGGTGGTGGTGCCCGTGATCCGGCCGGCCTTCTCGAGGCTGGCGTGGGCCGCGGCCACCACGTGGTCCGGCGTGAAGCCGAACTGCTCGAACAGCGTGGTGTAGGCGGCGCTCGCGCCGAAGTGCTCGATGCTCACCGACTCTCCGGCGTCGCCGATCAGGTCCCGCCAGCCCATCGCGACCGCCGCCTCGACGCTGACCCGGGCCTTCACGCCCGTCGGCAGCACCGCCTGCTGGTACGCGACGTCCTGCTCGAAGAACCACTCCCGGCACGGCATGGACACCACACGAGTGGCAACGCCGTCGTCCTCCAGCCGCTTCCTGGCCTCCACGGCCAGCCAGACCTCCGACCCGGTGGCGATGAGGATCACGTCCGGGGTCGGCTTGGCCGCCGCCTCGGCCAGGACGTACCCGCCGCGCGCGGTGCCGTCGGCCGCGCCGGTGGTGCCGTCCGGCGAGCCGGCGGAGCGGTCGAAGGTCGGCACGTTCTGCCGGGTCAGGCACAGCCCGGCCGGCCGGTCGGTGTGCTCCAGGATCGTCCGCCAGGCCACCGCGGTCTCGTTCGCGTCGCCCGGGCGGACCACGTCCAGGCCCGGGATCGCGCGCAGCGCGGCCAGGTGCTCGATCGGCTGGTGGGTCGGGCCGTCCTCGCCGAGCCCGATCGAGTCGTGCGTCCACACGTACGTGACCGGCAGCTTCATCAGCGCGGCCAGCCGGACGGCCGGACGCATGTAGTCGCTGAAGACGAGGAAGGTGCCGCCGTAGACGCGGGTCAGCCCGTGCAGGGTGATCCCGTTCATGATCGAGCCCATCGCGTGCTCGCGGATGCCGAAGTGCAGCACCCGCCCGTACGGGCCGCCGGGGAACTCCTTGGTCTGGTGCTCGCTCGGGATGAACGACGGCTCGCCCTTGGGCGTCGTGTTGTTGGACTCGGCCAGGTCGGCCGAGCCGCCCCAGAGCTCGGGCAGCACCGACACGATCGCGTCCAGCACGTTGCCGGACGCCTTGCGGGTGGCCATCCCCTTCGGGTCGGGCTCGAACGTCGGCAGCGCGTCCGTCCAACCGGCCGGCAGGGTGCGGGTGACCAGGCGGTCGAGCAGCTGCTTGCGCTCCGGGTCGGCTTGCGCCCAGGCCGCGAACCGCCCGGCCCACTGCTCGTGCGCGGCCCGGCCGCGGGTGCGCACCTCGCGGGCGTGCGCCAGCAGCTCGGGGTCCACGTCGAAAGTCTTGTCCGGGTCGAGCCCGAGCACCTTCTTGGTCGCGGCGACTTCGTCGGCTCCGAGGGCCGCGCCGTGCGCCTTGCCGGTGTTCTGCGCGTTGGGCGCCGGCCACGCGATGATCGTGCGCAGCCGGATGAACGACGGCCGCTCGGTCTCCGCCTCGGCCGCCTTCAGCGCGTCCTCCAGCGCGGCCACGTCCTCGACGTAGGTCCCGTCCGACCGGCGCCAGTCGATGGTCTGCACGTGCCAGCCGTACGCCTCGTAGCGCAGGCCGACGTCCTCGCTCAGCGCGATGTTGGTGTCGTCCTCGATGGAGATCTTGTTGTCGTCGTAGATCACCGTGAGGTTGCCGAGCTTCTGGTGGCCGGCCAGCGAGGACGCCTCGCCGGAGACGCCCTCCTCCATGTCGCCGTCCGAGCAGATCGCGAAGATCCGGTGGTCGAAGACGCTCTCGCCCGGGGCGGCGTCGGGGTCGAGCAGGCCGCGCTCGCGCCGGGCCGCCATCGCGAAGCCGACCGCGTTGCCGATGCCCTGCCCGAGCGGCCCGGTGGTGGTCTCGACGCCCGCGGTGTGCCCGTGCTCCGGGTGGCCCGGGGTCAGCGAACCCCAGGTCCGCAGCGCTTTGAGGTCGTCCAGCTCCAGCCCGTACCCGGACAGGTAGAGCTGGATGTAGAGGGTGAGGCTGGAGTGGCCGGCGGAGAGCACGAACCGATCCCGGCCCAGCCAGCCGGGGTCGGCCGGGTCGTGCCGCATGACTCGCTGGAAGAGCGTGTACGCCACCGGGGCGAGGCTCATCGCCGTGCCCGGGTGGCCGTTGCCGGTCTTCTGCACCGCGTCCATCGCCAGCGCGCGGATCATGTCGACGATGCGGGTGTCCTCGTCGGTCCAGCCCTCGGGGTAGGCCGGCGGTCGCGCTTGCGCAGGCTGCTCCGGCGCCGGC
This sequence comes from uncultured Actinomycetota bacterium, assembly GCA_963803135.1. GTDB lineage: Bacteria > Actinomycetota > Actinomycetes > Mycobacteriales > CADCTP01 > CADCTP01. The sequence goes on from CAWDLH010000008.1 coordinate 683,378, forward strand.
GTCGGCGCCTGCTCGACGGGCTCGGCGGCGTCGGGACCAGGGGCCGGCTGCTCGGAACTGTCGTTCACGCGGGATGCTCCTCTGCGTACGGGCCGGATCCTGCCGGCCCGCCTCGGCGGCTGGCTGTCCAACGGGCGGGCGGAGCCGGCATCGTGATCACTGCGAGCGTAGTCCTGCGCCCGCTCGACGCACCGCCGCGACGGCGGACCGTCGCCCGAGGTCCGGCCGGCCGGTCACCCTCCCGCCCGGCACGTACCCCGGAGATCCCGGTCCGACACGGCGGTGCGTACAGTGCTTCGCGTGACGCAGGTGCTGCCGGGAGCGCGGGGTTCCACCGGGCGCCCTCCAGTGCCTCCAGTGCCTCCAGTGCCTCCCGCGCCGGCGCCGATCGACGTGCCGGCCGAGCGGTCCGCCCGCCGCGGCCGCCGGGTCGCGGTGGTCCGGGCGTACGTGGCGCTGACCAAGCCGCGGATCGTCGAGCTGCTGCTCGTCACCACGCTGCCGGCGATGATCCTGGCCGCCCGCGGGCTGCCGCCGCTCGGCACGGTGCTGGCCACCCTGGTCGGCGGCTCGCTCGCGGCCGGCAGCGCGAACGCGCTCAACTGCTACCTCGACCGGGACATCGACGCGGTGATGCGGCGCACGGTGGCCCGCCCGCTGGCCCGGCACGCGGTCTCGCCCCGGGCGGCGCTGGTCTTCGGCGTCCTGCTCGGCGCGGTGTCGATCGCGATCATGCTCAGCACCGGCCGGCTGCCGGCCGCGCTCACCGCCGTCGCGATCCTGTTCTACGTGCTGGTCTACACGCTGGTGCTCAAGCGCCGGACCGCGCAGAACATCGTCTGGGGCGGCGCCGCCGGCTGCATGCCGGTGCTGATCGGCTGGGCCGCGGTCACCGGCTCGCTGGCCTGGGCCCCGGTCGTGCTGTTCGGCATCGTGTTCTTCTGGACCCCGCCCCACTTCTGGGCGCTGGCCATGCGGTTCAAGGACGACTACGCCCGGGCCGGGGTGCCGATGCTGCCGGTGGTCGCGACGCCGCTGCAGGTGGCCCGCCGGATCGTCGGCTACACCTGGCTGACCGTGGCCACGTCGCTGCTGCTCTGGCCGCTGGCGACCTCGTGGGTGTACGGGGCGGTCGCGCTGGCCGCCGGCGCCTGGTTCCTGGCCGGTGCGCACGGGCTGCTGGCCCGGGTGCGGCGCGGCGCGCCGGCCCGGGCACTGGCGCTGTTCCACCTCTCCAACTCGTACCTCGCGGTGCTGTTCGTCGGGGTGGCCGTCGACGCGCTGGTGCGCTGAGGTGGTCCTCCGCACGCGCGGTCCGTCCCGTCGCGTGCCCAGGATCGCGCTGGCCACCTGCCGGCCGCGGCCGGCCGGCGACGACGACTCCGGCCCGCTGCTGGCCGCCTGCGCCGCGGCCGGGCTGGACCCCGAGTGGCGGATCTGGGACGACCCGGCCGTCGACTGGAGCTCGTACGACCTGGTGGTCGTCCGGGCGACCTGGGACTACGCGGCGCGCCGGGACGACTTCACGGCCTGGGCGGCGTCCGTGCCGAGGCTGGCCAACCCGGCCGACGTGATCGCCTGGAACACCGACAAGACCTACCTGCGGGAGCTGGCCGCGGCCGGGGTGCCGGTGGTGCCGACCGCGTGGCTGCGGCCCGGCGCGCCGGGCGACTGGCCGGACTGGCCCGACCTCGTGGTCAAGCCCACGATCAGCGCCGGCTCCCAGGACACGGCCCGCTACGGCCCGGCCGAGCGGCACCGGGCCAGGGCGCACGCCGACCGGCTGCTCGGCGCCGGCCGGCCGGTCATGGTCCAGCCGTACCTGGCCGGGATCGACAGCGCCGGCGAGTCGATGCTCGTCCATCTCGGCGGCGGGTACAGCCACGGCTTCCGCAAGGAGGCGATCCTGCGGCCGGGGGAGCCGGCCGGGACCGGCGCGCTGTTCCGGCCGGAGCAGGTCAGCGCGCGGAAGCCGACCGCGGCCGAGCGCGCGGTCGCGGAGGCCGCCCTGGCCGTGGTGCCCGGCGGGCCGGGCCGGCTGCTCTACGCCCGGGTCGACCTGCTCCCGGACGAGGCCGGTGACCCGGTGGTGATCGAGCTGGAGCTCACCGAGCCGTCGCTGTGGCTGTCCTCGGCGCCCGGCTCGGCCGACCGCCTGGCCGCCGCGATCAAGGCCGCGCTGGGCCCGCCGCCTCCTGGGCCCGGACCCGGCCGCGGGCGGTGAGCAGCGTGCCGAGCAGCCCGACCGCCAGCGCGACCAGCACGCCGAGGTTCGCGAACGCCCAGGCGCCGTCCTTGCCGCCGAGCCCGAACGGGCCGAGCAGGTAGCCCTGCCAGTCCAGCCAGCCGGCCGCGGTGTTGGTGACCAGCCCCCAGCCGAGCGCGGTGCCGAGCAGGACGAGGCCGACCGCGGTCGGCTGGACGTCGCCGTACCGGCCGGTGGGCGAGAACAGCTCCGCCTCGGCGTAGTCCCGCCGGCGCAGCGCGATGTCCGCGAGCATCACTCCGCACCAGGCCGCGATGGGCACCCCGAGCGTGATGAGGAAGCCCTGGAACGGGCCGATGAAGTCGCTCGCGGCGAACACCACGTACGCGGTCCCGACGAGCATGATCACGCCGTCCACGAGCGCGGCCAGGTGCCGGGGCAGCCGGATGCCGGCGGCCAGCAGGGACAGCCCGGACGAGTAGATGTCCAGGACGGCCCCGCCGACCAGGCCGAGCACGGCGACGATCACGAACGGGACGAGGAACCAGGTCGGCAGCACCTCGGCCAGCGCGCCGATCGGGTCGGACCCGATGTCCTCGGCCAGCTGCGGCGAGGAGCCGGCCAGCAGCAGGCCGAAGATCACCAGCACGACCGGCCCGAGAGCGCCGCCGAAGGTCGTCCAGCCGAACACGCCGCGGCTCGACGACCGGCGGGGCAGGTAGCGGGAGTAGTCCGCGGCCGCGTTGACCCAGCCGAGCCCGAACCCGGTCGCCACGAAGATCGTCGCGCCGAGGAACGCCTGGGCCGAGCCGGACGGCAGCGCCGAGACCGCCGACCACGAGATGTCGTCGGCCGAGAGGATCACGTAGACCACGGTGAGCACGGCCGTGGCCGCGGTGATCCAGGTCTGCAACCGCATGATGAACTCGAAGCCGAACACGCCGGCGACGATCGTGATCCCGGCGACCACGATCATCGCGACGATCTTGGTGCCGGTCCCGCCGCCCCAGCCGAGCCGGTCCAGCACCGTGGCCGTGGCCAGCGTGGCCAGGATCACCAGCACGGTCTCCCAGCCGACCGTGAGCAGCCAGGACAGCGCGCTGGGCAGCCGGTTGCCGCGCACCCCGAACGCGGCCCGGGACAGCACCATGGTCGGTGCCGAGCCGCGCTTGCCGGCCAGCGCGATCCAGCCGCAGAGCGCGAACGACACGACGATGCCGACGACCGCGCCGATCAGGGCCTGCCAGAAGGACACCCCGAAGCCGAGGACGAAGGCGCCGTACGCGACCGCGAGCACGGAGATGTTCGCCGCGAACCAGGGCCAGAACAAGTCGGCCGGCCTGCCCCTGCGCTCGCTCTCGGCGATGACGTTGATGCCGTTGCGCTCGATCGACGCCGCGGCGGCGGTCGGGACCGGCTCGGCGGGGACCTGCTCGGTGTCGGACACGCGCCGATGGTGCCGCAGCCGGGCCTCAGCCCGCCACGTACTCCCCGGTGACCTCGCCGACCGGCCCCGGCGCCGGCCCCGGTGCCGGCTGCCGGGTCGCGGTGGCCAGCAGCAGCCGCAGCGCCGCGATCCAGACCAGGCCGGCGCCGAGCAGGTGCACGCCGACGAGCACCACCGGCAGGCCGGTGAAGTACTGCACGAACCCGACCACGCCCTGGGCCAGCTCGACGGCCAGCAGCACCGCGGCCGCCCGGGTGGCCGCCGGCGGCGCCTTCGAGCCGCGCAGCCAGAGCAGCGCCGCGACGGTGAGGCCGACCAGCAGCATCACCCCGTCCGCGTGCAGCTGGCTGACCGTCTGCGGGTCGAAGCCGGTGCGCGGCACGTCCGCGTCGCCGGCGTGCGGGCCGCTGCCGGTCACGACCGTGCCGAGCGCGAGCACCGCGGCGGTCACCGCGACCAGCACCCGCACCAGCGTGACCAGGCTCGGGTTGACGATCACCCGCGCCGGTCCCGGCGGCTGGTACGCCCGGGACGCCAGCGTCGTGGTCACCGCCAGGATGACCATCGACAGCAGGAAATGCGCGGCGACCGTCCACGGGTTCAGTCCGGTCAGCACGGTGACGCCGCCGAGCACGGCCTGCGCCGGGATGCCCAGGAACGCCGCGACCGCGAGCCGGGTGAGGTCACGGCGGTCCGAGCGCAGCACGGCCAGCAGCGTGGCCACCGCGACCGCGGTGAGCACGAACGTGAGCATCCGGTTGGTGAACTCGATCGCCCCGTGCTGCGCGTACGCGGCCGTGGGGGTGAGCGAGTCGGCGGTGCAGGTGGGCCAGGTCGGACAGCCGAGCCCGGAGCCGGTCAGCCGGACGACGCCGCCGGTGACGACGATGCCGGCGTTGGCGACCACCGACGCGACCGCCAGCCGGCGGACCAGCGCGTCGGAGGCCCGGGGCAGCTGCACCGGACCAGCGTAGGCGGCCCGCTCCGGTCCGGCGCCCCCCGCCCTCACGATCCGGTCACGACCCCGGCCCCGGCCGGGGCCGCCGCCCTACGGTGACCCCGTGTCGGTGACCGAGTCCCCGAGGACCGCCGGCTCCGTCCCGCCGGCGGCCGGGCCCGGCACCCGGACCCGCCCGCCGGCCGCCGGTGCGGGCGCGCCGACGCGGCCGCGCACGGCCGGGGGAGTGCTGCTGCTGCCGCCGTGGCGGCGGGCCCCGCTGCTGCCGTTCGGCCAGCCGGCCGTGCTGCTCGCGGTGATCGCCGCGGCCGCGATCCTGGCCTGTGCGTCCGCGTCCGCGCCGCTGTTCCTGTCCTCGGCGTCCTCGGCCGCGATGCAGCGGCTGCTCGGCCAGCAGTGCGCGAGCGCCGGCACCGCCGCGGTCAAGTGGCACGACTCGGCCCCCATCCCGGCCGGGCCGGGCCAGAGCCGCTCGCTCAGCGAGCTCGACCGGGCCGTGCCGGCGGCGATGACCGGGGCCGGGCTGGCGCCGCCGGCGCTGTCGGCGCTGGCGGCCAACCTCTACGGCGTCGGCTCCGGCTCCACGGTGGTGGCGAGCCCGACGTCGCGGCTGGTGTACCGGGCCGCGGCGGTCGCGAACGTGACCGCGCTGCCGGGCGCGGCCGGCGGCCCCGGCGTCTGGCTCCCGCAATACCTGCGCGACCGGCTCGGCGCCAGGCCTGGCTCGACGGTCACCGTCGGCGGGGCACCGGTCCGGCTGGCCGGCTACTACCGCAACTTCTACGACGCCCCGCTGCCGGCGTACTGGTGCTCGTACGGCTTCCTCGTGCTCGGCAGCGAGACGTCCAACGACGTGCCGGCGCCGCTGGTGCTGGCCACCGACCAGGCCACGTTCACCCGGCTGGCCGGGGAGAGCCAGGCCGACTACGAGTGGGTGTCGCCGGTGGACACCGCCGGCGAGACGGTCAGCCGCGCCCGGGACGTCGCCGCCCGCCAGGTCGCCGCCTACCACGCCGTCCGGCTGCCGGTGCCGGCCGACTTCGGCCGGACCAACGGCGGCACCGGCCAGCTGCCGACCCTGGCCGACCGGGCCGAGCTGATCCGCAACGGGCTGCGCGGGCCGGTGCTGCCGATCGCGCTCGGCGGCACGCTGCTGGCGCTGCTGCTGGTCGGCGCGGCCGGGTCCTACTGGGCGGACCGCCGGGCCCGCGAGGTCCGGCTGCTGTCCGCCCGCGGCGTCGGCCCGGGCGCGCTGGCCGGCAAGGCCGTGCTCGAGCTGGCCCTGCCGGCCGCGGTCGGCACCGTGCTCGGCGCGCTGCTGGCCCGCTGGCTGGTCGCCCGGCTCGGGCCGAGCCCCGACCTCGACCCGGCCGCGTACCGGCAGGCCGCGGTCGTCGTCGCCGCCGGCCTGCTCGCCGGGCTCGCACTGCTCGGCCTGGTCGCGGGCCTGCGCGCGCGCAACGCCACCGAGCGGCCGGTCGGCGCCCGCCGGTCCCGGCTGGTCTGGGTGCCCTGGGAGGTGCTGCTGCTGGCCGGCGCCGGCGGCACGTACGCGGCCCTGCGCGGCGCGGACGCGGTCACCGTCGTGCAGAACGTCGCCCAGGTCAACCTGCTCGTCGTGGTGTTCCCGCTGCTGTTCATCCTCGGCGGGTCGGTGCTCGCGGTCCGGCTGCTCACCCTGCTGCTGCCGGTGCTCTCGGCCCGGGCTACCCGGCTGCCCGCGGCCTGGTACCTGGCCGCCCGGCGGCTCACCGCAGCCAGGGTCGCCGCGGTCGTGCTGCTGGCCGCGGCGGCCGCACCGGTCGCGATCGCGGTGTACGCGGGCGGCCTGACCGCCGGCTCCGAGCGGACGCTGGACGCCAAGGCCAAGGTGTTCACCGGCGCGGCGATCTCGGTGGAGACGACCGGCCAGCTGGCCCGCTCCTCGGCGACCGACCGGCTCGGCACGCTCGTGCGCCGCTACAGCTACGGCACGGTCGGCGAGACCAAGGTCGCGTTCCTCGCGGTCGACCCGGCCACGCTGCCGGGCACCGCGTACTGGCGGGACGAGTTCGCCGGTCGGTCCCTGCCCGCCCTGCTGTCCGCGCTGGCCGGGCCGGCGACCGGCGGCCGGCTGCCGGCGATCGTGGTCGACCCGCGGCGCGAGCTCGGCCCGACCGCGGACGTCCGGCTGGGCACGAGCACGGCCAGGGTCGCGACCGCGGCGACCGCGGCGCTGTTCCCCGGCCGGCGGCTGCCGTACCCGATGATCGTCGTGGCCGTCGGCCGGCTCGGGCCGGTCGACCCGCACGCCGGCTCGTTCGACGAGCTGTGGACCAACGGGCCGGCCGGTCCGGCCGAGGCCCAGGTGCTGGCCCAGGACCAGCTGATCTTCGACACGATCGACCAGGCCCAGGTCTTCGACGCGGCCGACTACCTCGGCGTCACCTGGACCTTCGGCTACCTCACCGCGCTGGCCGGGCTGGTCGGTCTGGTTTCGGTCGGCGCACTGCTGCTGTACGTGGAGACCCGCCAGCGCACCCGGGTCGCCGCGTACGCGCTGGGGCGGCGGATGGGGCTGTCCCGGGCCACCCACCTGCGCTCGCTGCTGGCCGAGCTCGGCCTGCTGCTCGGGCTGGCGTACGCGGTCGGGGTCGGGCTGAGCCGGGTGGCGCTGGGGCTGGTGCACGGCCGGCTCGACGTGGACCCGTCCCGGCCGCCGACCCCGCTGCTGGTGCTCCCGGTCGGCGTGCTGGTCGGCGCGGCGGTGGCGGTCGCGGCGGTGGCCGGGCTGACCGCCCTGCACGCGCAGCGGGTCGCCGACCGCACCCCGCCGGCCGAGACGCTCCGCCTCGGCACCTGACCCGGCGCGGCCCCCGACCCCGCGGAGGGGTCGGGGGCCGCGCCGGGGATCAGCGGGAGACGGCGGCGGCGAGCTTCTCCCTCGCCGCGACGACGCCCTCCTTGGCGGTCAGCGCGCCTTCCTTGGTCGCCGACGCCGCGGTCCGGGCCGCGTCGGCCACCGCCGGGCCGCGGTCGCGCCGGCGCTTCCGCTGCGCCTTGGCCGTGGCCTTCTCGGCCTTGCGCAGGGCCCGTCCGGACAGCGCCTGCGCCGAGCCCAGTGCCGACCCGGCCGACTGCTGGGCCGAGCCGAGCGCCTTGCCCGCCCGGGCCTGCGCGACGCCGAGCGCCGCACCGCCCTTGGCCGCGGCCTTGCCGCTCTGCTTCTCCGCCTTCGCGACCGCCTTGGCCGTCTTCGCCTCGGCTACCGCGAGCAGCACCGCCCTCCGAATCTCGGCCTTGGCCAGCGCCTTGCGCGCCCGCCTCGACAGCGGCGGCGAGCCGCCGCGGACCTTGCCGGCGCCGGCGGAGACCGCGCCACCGACCGCGCCCGCGGCGCCGGTCACGGCCCCGGCCGCGCCGGACACGACCTCGCCGACGGCCTCGGCCGCGTCGCCGACGGCCTCGGCCGCCTCGTGCGTTGCCTTGCCGGCCATCCACGGGATCGACGGCCGGCCGCCGGTGTCCAGCGCGGTGATGAGCAGGCCGCCGAGCAGGCTGACGTTCTTGAAGAACTCGATCTTGTCGGACTGCTTCTGGTCAGGGTCGCTGGTCTCCCAGAACCGGTGCCCGGCCAGCGTGGTCGGCACCAGGCTGCCGGCCAGCAGCAGGGCCGCGGGCCGGGCGAACGGCCCGAAGACCAGCCCGAGCCCGCCGACCACCTTGATCGCCCCGTCCAGCTTGACCAGTGACTCCGGGTCGCTGGGCAGCTGCGGGACGCGGTCGGCGATCGGCTTGACGAACGGCGAGGCCGGCGCCGCCTTGGGCTGTGGGTTGCGGATCTGGTCGATGCCGCCGCTGATGAAGCTGGCGGCCAGCGCCGCGCGCGCGGCGCGACGAGCAAGACTCATGGTGGGGGCCTCCGATCGACTGACGACTTGCCGAGCGGCCTACCCTGCCTCACTCCCACTTGAACGTCACAGCCGCCGCGCCGAGCGTCACGACCGCCCACCCGGCCAGGGTAAGCAGCGACTGGACCGGGACTCCGGCGCCGTCCCGCAGCACCTCGCGGAACCCGTCGGCCAGCGCGGCGGTCGGCAGGAACTGCAGCACGTCGGCCAGCCCGGCCGGGAACTTCGACAGTGGGAACAGCACCCCGCCGAAGAACAGCAGCAGGAACCAGGCCAGGTTGGCCGCGGCCAGCGTCGCCTCGGCCCGCAGCGTGCCGGCCAGCAGCAGCCCGAGCCCGGCGAACGCGGCGGTGCCGGCGACCACCAGCAGCACCGTGGACAGCACCGCCCCGGCCCCGCCGGTCGGCCGCCAGCCCAGCGCCAGCCCGAGCCCGCCGATGAGCAGCACCTGCGCCAGCTCGAGGCACAGCACCGCGGCGGTCTTGCCCAGCAGCAGCACCGACCGGGGCAGCGCGGTCGCGCCGAGCCGCTTGAGCACGCCGTACTTGCGCTCGAAGCCGGTGCCGATCGCCAGCCCGGTGAAGGCGGCCGAGGTGATCGCGAGCGCGAGCACGCCCGGCACCACGAAGTCCACCCGCCGGCCGTCGTCGACCTCGATGAACGGCTCGGCCACCAGCACGGCGGTGAGCAGCAGCGGGATGAGCAGGGTGAGCAGCACCTGCTCGCCGTTGCGCAGCGCGAGCGTGAGCTCCATCCGGGTCTGCGCGACCAGCATCCGCCCGGTCGGGGCCGCCCCGGGGGCCGGCGCGAACGTGCTCATCGCAGCCCCCGCCCGGTCAGCTCGAGGAACACGTCCTCCAGCGAGCGCCGCCGCACCCGCAGCTCGTCGGCCAGCACGTCGTTCTCGGCGCACCACGCGGTCACCGCGGCGAGCAGCTTCGGGTCGACCGGGCCGGGGACCGCGACCAGGTACTCGCCGCGGCGCGGCTCGGACACGGTGACCTTCGTCGGCAGCGCTCCGGCCAGCGCGACGAGGTCCAGGCCGGGCGGTGCGGTGAACCGCAGCTGTCCCTCGGCGGCGTCGCGGGTCAGCTCGGCCGGGCTGCCGACCGCGACGACCCGGCCGCTGTCCACCACGACGACCTGGTCGGCCAGCCGCTCGGCCTCCTCCATGTAGTGGGTGGTGAGCACGACCGTGACCCCGTCGGCGCGCAGCTGCCGGACCACCTCCCAGGTCGCGTGCCGGGCCTGCGGGTCGAGGCCGGCGGTCGGCTCGTCGAGGAACACCAGCTCGGGCCGGGCCACCACCGCCATCGCCAGCGACAGCCGCTGCTTCTGCCCGCCGGACAGCCGCTTGTACGCCGTGCCCGCCGCGCCGGTCAGCCCGAGCCGCTCCATCAGCTCGCCCGGGTCGAGCGGATCGGCCGCGTACGCCGCGAGCAGCCGGAGCATCTCGCCGGCCTTCGCCCCCGGGTAGCCGCCGCCGCCCTGCAGCATCACCCCGACCCGCGGCCGCAGCCGGCGCGCGTCGGCGACGGGGTCGAGCCCGAGCACCCGGACCGTGCCGGCGTCGGGCCGCCGGTAGCCCTCGCACATCTCGACGGTCGTGGTCTTGCCGGCCCCGTTCGGGCCGAGGATGGCCAGCACCCGGCCGGCCCCCGCGGTCAGCGAGAGGCCCGCGACCGCGGTGACGGCGCCGTACCGTTTCTCCAGGTCGTGCACCTCGACCGCGGGGTGGTCCACAGGATCAGCGTAGAAGCGTGACCCCCGACACGCTGGCGGGGGGCCGGGTGTGCGGGCCGCCGCCGATATAGGTAACATAGACCGTGTGAAATTCGCCCGACCGATTCCCACGCGGGACGAGGTGGCGCGCCTGCTGCTCGAGCAGGGGCCGGCCACCGCGGCCGCGCTGGGCGAGCGGCTCGGGATCAGCCCGACCGCGGTCCGGCGGCACCTCGACGCGCTGGTCGCCGACGGGCTGGCCACCGACCGGGAGCAGCGCCCGCTGGGCGGCGCCCAGCGCGGCCGTGGCCGGCCGCCACGGGAGTTCCTGCTCACCGCCCAGGGCCGGGAGAGCTTCCCGCATGCCTACGACGACCTGGCCGCCGCCGCGCTGCGGTTCCTGGCCGAGACCGGCGGCGACAGTGCCGTCGCCGAGTTCGCCGAGCGCCGGATCTCCACCGTCGAGGAGCGGCACGGGCCGGAGGTCCGCGCCGCCGCCGAGAAGGTGGAGGCGCTGGCCGAGGCGCTGACCAGCGAGGGCTACGCTGCGTCGGCCCATCGGGTCGGCTCGGGCGGCCAGCTCTGCCAGCACCACTGCCCGGTCGCGCACGTCGCGGCCGAGTTCCCGCAGCTGTGCGAGGCAGAAACAAAGGCGTTCGAGCGGCTGTTGGGCACCCACGTCCAGCGGCTGGCCACCATCGCCCGCGGAGACGCGGTCTGCACCACCCACATCCCGAGCACGTCCATCGCTTCCGGGAGGACGCGAGCATGACCTTGACCCAGAGCGAACAGATCGACCAGCTCTCTCGCTACAAGTTCGGCTGGGCCGACTCGGACGTCGCCGGCGCCGGCGCCAAGCGCGGCCTGTCCGAGGACGTCGTGCGTGACATCTCGGCGAAGAAGAACGAGCCGGAGTGGATGCTCGCGATGCGGTTGAAGGGGCTGCGGCTGTTCGACCGCAAGCCGCTGCCGACCTGGGGCGCTGACCTGGCCGACATCGACTTCGAGAACATCAAGTACTTCGTCCGGTCGACGGAGAAGCAGGCCGCGTCCTGGGAGGAGCTCCCGGACGACATCAAGTCCACCTACGACCGGCTCGGCATCCCGGAGGCGGAGAAGCAGCGCCTCGTCTCGGGCATCGCGGCGCAGTACGAGTCCGAGGTCGTCTACCACCAGATCCAGAAGGAGCTGGAGGACCAGGGCGTCATCTTCCTGGACACCGACACCGGCCTGAAGCAGTACCCGGAGCTGTTCGGTGAGTACTTCGGGTCCGTGATCCCGGTCGGTGACAACAAGTTCGCCTCGCTCAACACCGCGGTCTGGTCCGGCGGCTCGTTCATCTACGTGCCGAAGGGCGTCCACGTCGACATCCCGCTGCAGGCCTACTTCCGGATCAACACCGAGAACATGGGCCAGTTCGAGCGGACGCTGATCATCGTCGACGAGGACGCGTATGTGCACTACGTCGAGGGCTGCACCGCGCCGATCTACTCGTCCGACTCGCTGCACTCCGCGGTCGTCGAGATCATCGTCAAGAAGGGCGGCCGCTGCCGCTACACGACGATCCAGAACTGGTCGAACAACGTCTACAACCTGGTCACCAAGCGCGCGCTGGCGCACGAGGGCGCGACCATGGAGTGGGTCGACGGCAACATCGGCTCCAAGGTGACGATGAAATACCCGGCCGTCTGGATGGTCGGCGAGCACGCGAAGGGCGAGGTGCTCTCGATCGCCTTCTCCGGCGAGGGGCAGCACCAGGACGCCGGCGCCAAGATGGTGCACGCCGCGCCGCACACGTCCTCGACGATCATCTCCAAGTCGGTGGCCCGAGGCGGCGGCCGCACCTCGTACCGCGGGCTGGTGCAGGTCAACGAGGGCGCGCACCACTCCCGCTCGACGGTGAAGTGCGACGCGCTGCTGGTCGACGGCATCAGCCGCTCCGACACGTATCCGTACGTGGACGTCCGCGAGGACGACGTGTCGATGGGCCACGAGGCGACGGTCTCGAAGGTCAGCGAGGAGCAGCTGTTCTACCTGATGAGCCGCGGCCTGACCGAGGACGAGGCGATGGCGATGATCGTGCGCGGCTTCGTCGAGCCGATCGCCCGGGAGCTCCCGATGGAGTACGCGCTGGAGCTCAACCGCCTCATCGAGCTGCAGATGGAAGGGGCCGTCGGCTGATGAGCTCGTCCCACCCGGCGTCCGAGACCTCGGGCGCCGAGACTCCGACTGACCTGAGCGAGGTCGTCGAGACCACGGCCGCCGCCCTGGTCGAGCCCGGCGCCGCGCCGCGCGACGCCGACGACGAGGGCGCGGCCGGGCGGGCGGCGCTCGCGGGCGAGCTGTTCGCGCCGGGCGTGGGTGCGCAGGCGGGGCCGCCGCGCACGCCGGCCCGGGCGACCGCGGTCCCGCCCGGCGCGTCCAGCGCCGGCGGCCACTCGCACGGCCCGGGGGAGCGCCCCCGCGGGGAACGGTTCACCTCCCGCAACCCGGACGAGTTCGGCGTGCCGACGGGTCGCGAGGAGGACTGGCGGTTCACCCCGCTGGCCCGGCTGCGCGACCTGCTGGAGCCGTTCGACGCCGGCACCCCGCTGACCGTCGAGACCAGTGCGCCCGACCAGGTCGAGGTGCGCGAGGTCGCCGGCGACGCCGATCCGGTCGGCACCGTGCTCGCGCCGGCCGACCGGGTCAGCGCGCTGGCCCTGGAGCGGGTCCGCCGGGCGCACGTGGTGACGATCCCCAAGGGCACCACGGTCGCCGACCCGGTCACGATCACCCTGCGCGGCCAGGGCGAGCGGGCGTACGCGCACCTGTTCGTCGACGTGCAGCCGTCCGCCGAGGCGGTGGTGGTCCTCGACCACGCCGGCTCGGCCCGGCTGGCCGCCAACGTCGAGCTGCGGGTCGGCGACGGCGCCTCGCTGACGTTCCTGTCCGTGCAGGACTGGGCCGACGACGCGGTGCACGTGGTCGCGCACGCGGCCCAGCTCGGCCGGGACGCGCGGCTGCGACACGCGGTCGTCACGTTCGGCGGCGACCTGGTCCGGGTCAGCCCGACCGTGCGGTTCACCGCTCCGGGCGGCGACGCCGAGCTGCTCGGCCTGTGCTTCGCCGACGCCGGCCAGCACCAGGAGGCCAGGCTGTACGTCGACCATGCGGTGCCGCAGTGCCGGTCCCGGGTGACGTACAAGGGCGCGCTGCAGGGCCGGGACGCGCACACGGTCTGGATCGGCGACGTGCGGATCCGGCCCGAGGGCCTGGCGACCGACACGTACGAGCTGAACCGCAACCTGCTGCTCACCGACGGCGCCCGCGCCGACTCGGTGCCCAACCTGGAGATCGAGACCGGCGAGGTGGCCGGCGCCGGGCACGCCAGCGCGACCGGGCGGTTCGACGACGAGCAGCTGTTCTACCTGATGGCCCGCGGCATCCCGGAGATCGAGGCCCGCCGGCTGGTGGTCCGCGGCTTCTTCGCCGACGTGATCGCCGCGATCGGCGTGCCGGCGGTGGCCGAGCGGCTCACCGCCGCGGTCGAGGCCGAGCTCGCGGCGGTGGGGTCGTGATGAGCGAGCGCGAGGGCCGGCAGCGCGAGCGGGGGGCGACGACGGCCGACCGTCCGACCCCGGGCGCCCGGTGGCAGCTCGCCTGCCCGCTGGCTGACATCCCCGACGGCGGTGCGGTGCGGGTCGAGTTCGGCCCCGAGCCGGTGTGCCTGGTGCACACCGGGGGCGAGGTGTTCGCGATCCGCGACGTCTGCTCGCACGCGGACGTCCCGCTGTCCGAGGGCGACGTCGAGGACACCACGGTGGAGTGCTGGCTGCACGGCTCCCGCTTCGACCTGCGCACCGGCGAGCCGACCGGGCTGCCCGCCACCGTCCCCGTACCGATCTACGAGACCAAGATCGAGGGCGACGACGTCCTCGTCCGACTGGAGAGCTGAGCAATCGTGTCCACGCTGGAGATCCGAGACCTGCACGTGTCGGTCGAGGGGGCGGCCGACGAGATCCTCAAGGGCGTCGACCTGACCCTCGAGTCCGGCCAGACGCACGCGATCATGGGCCCGAACGGGTCCGGCAAGTCCACCCTGGCCTACTCGATCGCCGGTCACCCGAAGTACACGGTGACCCGCGGCAGCGTCCTGCTCGACGGCGAGGACGTGCTGTCGATGACCGTGGACGAGCGCGCCCGGGCCGGCCTGTTCCTGGCCATGCAGTATCCGGTCGAGGTGCCGGGCGTGTCGGTGTCCAACTTCCTGCGCACCGCCGCGACCGCGATCCGCGGCGAGGCGCCGAAGCTGCGCACCTGGGTCAAGGAGGTCAACGAGTCCATGACCGTGCTGGGCATGGACAAGGCCTTCGCCGAGCGCAACCTCAACGAGGGCTTCTCCGGCGGGGAGAAGAAGCGGCACGAGATCCTGCAGCTCGGGCTGCTCAAGCCGAAGTTCGCGATCCTCGACGAGACCGACTCGGGCCTGGACATCGACGCGCTGCGGGTCGTCTCCGAGGGCATCAACCGGGTCCGCGAGACCGGCGTCGGCACGCTGCTGATCACCCACTACACCCGGATCCTGCGGTACGTGAAGCCGGACTTCGTGCACGTGTTCGTCGGCGGCCGCATCGTCGAGGAGGGCGGCCCGGAGCTGGCCGAGGAGCTCGAGGTCTCCGGGTACGAGCGGTTCACGCCGGCTGCGGACACAGTAGCGTCATGACGTACGACGTCGAGCTGGTCCGCAAGGACTTCCCGATCCTGGAGCGGCGGGTGCACGACGGCCTGCCGCTGGTCTACCTCGACTCTGCGAACACCTCGCAGAAGCCGCGCCAGGTGCTCGACGCGCTGACCGAGCACTACGAGCGGCACAACGCCAACATCCACCGCGCCCAGCACGTGCTCGCCGAAGAGGCGACCGCGGCGTACGAGGGCAGCCGGGAGAAGGTGGCCGGGCTGATCCACGCCCCGTCCCGGGACGAGGTGATCTTCACCAAGAACGCCTCCGAGGCGCTCAACCTGGTGGCGAACACCCTGGCCTGGCCGTCGGCGCTGCAGGTCGGCCCCGGTGACGAGATCCTCATCACCGAGATGGAGCACCACTCCAACATCGTCCCCTGGCAGCTGCTGGCGCAGCGGACCGGCGCGAGGCTGCGCTGGTTCGGGATCACCGACGACGGCCGGCTCGATCTGTCCACTGTGGACGACCTCATCACGGCGCGGACGAAGGTCGTGTCGCTCGTCCACGTGTCCAACACGCTCGGCACGCTGAACCCGGTCGCGGAGATCGCCGCGAGGGCGCATGCGGCCGGCGCGGTCGTCGTGGTCGACGGCTCCCAGGCGGTGCCGCAGATCCCGGTCGACGTGGCCGCGCTCGGCGCCGACTTCTACGCGTTCACCGGGCACAAGATGTGCGGGCCGACCGGGATCGGGGTGCTCTGGGGCCGGCGCGAGCTGCTCGACGAGCTGCCGCCGTTCCTCGGCGGCGGCGAGATGATCGAGACCGTGACGATGACCGGCTCGACCTACGCGCCGATCCCGTACAAGTTCGAGGCCGGGACCATGCCGATCGCGCAGGCGGTCGGGCTCGGGGCGGCGGTGGACTACCTGACCGGGATCGGGATGGACACGGTCGCCGCGCACGAGCGGGAGATCACGGCGTACGCGCTGCAGCGGCTGGCCGGGGTGCCCGGTCTGACCATCGTCGGCCCGGACACCCCGGTCGACCGCGGCGGCGCGGTGAGCTTCACCCTGGCCGGGATCCACCCGCACGACGTGGCCCAGGTCCTCGACTCGGTCGGGGTCGCGGTGCGGGCCGGGCACCACTGCGCCAAGCCGGTCTGCGACCGGTTCGGAATCCCGGCGACCACGCGAGCGTCGTTCTACCTGTACACGACGCCGGACGAGGTCGACGCCCTGGTCCGCGGCCTGGAC
This sequence comes from uncultured Actinomycetota bacterium, assembly GCA_963803135.1. Taxonomy (GTDB): domain Bacteria; phylum Actinomycetota; class Actinomycetes; order Mycobacteriales; family CADCTP01; genus CADCTP01. The sequence goes on from CAWDLH010000008.1 coordinate 699,517, forward strand.
GAGGTACGGAGGGTGTTCGGGTGAAACTCGACTCGCTGTACCAGGAGATCATCCTGGACCACTACAAGCACCCGCACCGGCGCGGCCTGCGGGAGCCGTACGACGCCGAGGTCCACCACGTGAACCCGACCTGCGGGGACGAGGTCACGTTGCGGGTCAAGGTCGCCGACGGGGTGGTCGAGGACGTCTCGTACGACGGCGCCGGCTGCTCGATCAGCCAGGCGTCCACCTCCGTGCTCACCGACCTCGTGGTCGGCAAGCCGGTCGAGGAGGCCGTCGCGGTGCAGGAGGAGTTCCTCCGGCTGATGCAGTCCAAGGGCGCGCTCGAGCCGGACGAGGAGGTGCTCGAGGACGCGGTCGCGTTCGCGGGCGTCTCGAAGTACCCGTCCCGGATCAAGTGCGCGCTGCTCGGCTGGATGGCCTGGAAGGACGCCACGGCCCAGGCCGTGGAGCGAGCGGGAGCAGCCGGCGGGCGCGAGCGGGAAACGACGACTGCCCGACCGGCGTTCGCGCCGGCCGGGCTGGCGGAGGAGAGGGCACAGTGACGGAGCTGACCATCCCCAGCGTGGACGACGTCGAGGAGGCCATGCGCGACGTCGTCGACCCCGAGCTCGGCATCAACGTCGTCGACCTCGGCCTGGTCTACGGCGTGCAGGTCGGCCAGGACCGCGTCGTCACCCTCGACATGACGCTGACCTCGGCGGCCTGCCCGCTGACCGACGTGATCGAGGACCAGACCCGGGAGGCGCTCTGCGGCGGCCCGGGTGGCGGCCTCGCGGCCGACTTCAGGATCAACTGGGTCTGGATGCCGCCGTGGGGTCCGGACAAGATCACCGACGACGGGCGCGAGCAGCTGCGCGCGCTCGGCTTCAACGTCTGACCGGCCCGGGGCCGCTCAGCCCGAGCGCTTGAGCTTCCCGTTGCGCTTGGCGTACCGCTCGCCGGCGGAGAACAGCGCCATCCCGGCCGGGATGCACACCGCCCCGATCACGGTCAGCTTGACCAGGTCCGGGCCCATCGTGGCGAGCCCGTCGCCGTCGAGGATGGCGCGTCGCACGCCGTCCAGCGCGTACGTCGCCGGGGAGACCGCGGCGATCTTCTCCATCCAGGCCGGCAGCACGTCGACCGGGTAGTAGACGCCGGAGACGACCAGCAGCACGCCCTGCGCGACGAAGCCGAGCTGCGCTCCCTTCTCCGGCGAGATCAGCGGCAGCACCGCGGTCATCATCCCGATCCCGATGAACGAGACGCTGGCCACCAGCAGCACCACGAGGGCGGCCAGGAAGTCCGCGTCCGGCATGCTCAGGTCGAAGAACAGGCCGACGACGAGGAACAGCCCGACGGCCCGGATCAGCCCGTAGAGCACCGAGTACGCGCCCATGCCGGCCAGGTGGGTGAACCGGCCGAGCGGGGCCATGAACGTGTACTCGATGGTCCCCTCCCAACGCTCCCAGGCCACCGTCTCGGTCATGAACTCGAAGATGATCCCGAGGTAGGCCCAGATCACCGCGCCGATGAGCAGGAACGTGGTGGCCCGGCCGACGTCGATGCTGCCGCCGGTGGCCCGTACGCCGTCGGCGATGTAGACGATCGTCAGCGTGTTGGCGATCGTCCAGACGAAGAACGCCAGGTCCCACCAGATGTACCGGCGGGTCAGGTAGACGTTGCGCTCGACCACGCCGCCGAGCCCGACCAGGTTGTCCCGCACCCGCCGACGCATCGGGGTGACCGGCTGCCCCCACCGCTCGGACCGGCCGACCCTCCCGAGCTCCGGTCGGCCGACCCTGGTCGCGGCCCGCGGGCCCTCGGGCTCGCTCACGCGAACACCTCCCGGTCGTCGCCCTCGTCCTCCTCGTCGTCCGCGGTGCCGAGCTCGCGCCCGGTCGCGGCGAGGAAGGCCTCTTCGAGGTGGGTCGCGCCGTAGTGCGCGCTGAGCTCCTCCGGGCGCTCCAGCCGGAGCAGCCGGCCGCGATCGATGATCCCGACCCGGTCGGCCAGCACCTCGGCCTCGGCCATGTCGTGCGTGCAGAGCAGGATCGTCGCGTCGTGCTCGGTCCTGATCTCCCGGACGAAGTCCTGCACCTCCCGCTTCGACCGCGGGTCGAGCCCGGTGGTCGGCTCGTCGAGCAGCAGCAGCACCGGCGAGGTGAGCAGCGCCCGGGCGAGCGCGACCTTCTGCTGCATGCCGCGGGACAGGTTTTCCATCGGCTCGTGCCGGCGGCCCTCGGGGAAGCCGACCCGGCCGAGGATGCGCGGGATCTCCCCGCGGGTCTGCCGGGCGGTCATCCCGTAGAACCGGGCCGCGTAGCTGAGGTTCTCGGCCGGGGACATCTTCTTGAAGAAGCTGGCCTCCACCGAGACCCGGTTGACCAGCCGGCGCACCTCGCGGGCGTCCCGGCCGACGTCGAAGCCGAAGACCCTGGCCTCGCCGCCGTCGTGCAGCAGCAGCGTGGACAGGATCCGGACCAGCGTGGACTTGCCCGAGCCGTTCTTGCCGAGGATCGCGATCGTCTCACCGCGCCGGATGGAGAATGTGATGCCGTCGATGGCGGCGACCCGCCGGACCCGTGGGCCGGGCGCGCCCCGCCTGGCCCGGCGGCGGAACTCCTTGCGCAGCCCGACGACCTCCACCGCCGGGGTGGCGGTGGAGTCGGCCGGGGCCAGGCGGGACAGGTCCGCGGGAAGCGTCACGACTCCCGACCATGACCGCGTCGGCCCCCGGCCGCAACGCAGTTTCCTACTCGCCCGGGCGGGCGAACGGCGGCGGACCGCCGATCATGCTGTACTGCACGTTGGCGATCAGCCAGCGGTCGCCCGGCCTGACGAGCACGTGGGTGACCCGGAACTGCCCGTCCGCCCGCTGGCCCTGGAACGACGCCCGCTGCGTCACGGTGGCGATGGTGACCGCGGCGTCGCCGTAGTCCCGGACGGCCACGTCCTCCCACGCCACCGACTCGGGGGCGAACCCGCCGGAGTAGCGCCCGAGGTACTGCTGGCGGTCGAGGATGAACCCGACCGGGCCGACCACCCGGAAGTCCTCGGTGACCAGGTCGGCCAGCGTCCCGGCGTCGCCGCTGCTCTCGGCCGCGGCCCACTTCTGTCCGGTCGTCATGATGTCGTCCATGCCCAGCAACGTTAGACCTCTAACAATTAGATGTCTACCAGTTCTTGCTACGATGGGCCGGTGACGCCGCCGCAGCCGATCGGGCTCGTCCTGACCCGCACCAGCCGCGCGGTCAGCCGCGCGTTCGACCAGCGGCTCGCCCGGGCCGGCGGGTCGCTGCCGGTCTGGCTGATCCTGCTGGCGCTGAAGACCCGGCCGACCCGCAGCCAGAGCGAGCTGGCCGAGGCGGTCGGGATCCGCGGGGCCACGCTGAGCCACCACCTCGACGGGATGGAGTCGGCCGGGCTGGTCACCCGCCGGCGCGACCCGGCCAGCCGGCGGACCTCGCTGGTCGAGCTGACCGAGGCCGGCACGCGGCTGTTCCTGCGGTTGCGTGAGGCCGCGGTCGCCCACGACCGGCAGCTGCGCGCCGGCCTGTCCGAGCCGGAGGTCGCCCAGCTGGCGGTGCTGCTCGACCGCCTCGCCGCCAACGTGACCGCGCCCACCTAGGGTGGCGGCGTGGATCTCGCGACGGTGCTGGCGGCAGCGGCGGCGGGACAGCCGCCGCCTCCGGACGGCACGGTCACCGTCGTCCCGCGGGCGGCCGGGGGAGCGAAGGCCGGCGTCATCGGGTTCACCGCGCACCACGTGGTCGCGGCCGACGTCGAGCCGGACTGGGTGCGGTCGGTGCTGCCGCCGGGCTCGCTGAGCGCGCCGATGTCCGCCCGCTTCCTGGCCGCGCTGGCCGACCGCGTCGGCGCCGAGCCCGGTGCGTACGACTCGGTGCTGGTCGCACCGCCGCAGGCGGTCCCGCTGCCCGGGCTGACCCTGATGGCCGGCGCGGACTCGGACCGGCTGCGGCGGGCCGAGCGCTACCGGGTCGACGTACGGGCCTGGACTGTCGAGGGCGCGATCCTCATCGTCGGCCGCGGCCTGGCCGGCCGCTGGGAGGTCTCGCTCGAGGTCGACCAGGCGTACCGGGGCCGCGGGATCGGCCGCGCCCTCATCGCCGCCGCGCCCGGCCTGGTCCCGCCGGGCGAGCCGCTGTGGGCCGAGGTCTCGCCCGCGAACGTCGCCTCGCTGCGGATGTTCCTCGCCGCCGGCTACCGCCCGGTCGCCGCCGAGGTGCTGTTCGCCTGAGCCGAGGGGACGGCCGCGTCGGCGCGGCCGGAACGGAACGGGACGCCCGGGCTCAGCCGGCCGCGACGACCAGGCCAGGGACCGCCACGTCGACCGGCCCGGAGAACGCCGCGCCGGCCACGGCCCGGGCTGCCAGCAGGTCGGTGGTCGGGAACAGGTGCGTGAGCACCAGCCGCCGCACGCCGGCCGCCGCGGCCTGCCGCCCGGCCCCGGCCGCCGTGTTCAGCCCGCCGCGCAGCCGCTCCGGCACCGTGTCCACGAACGACGCCTCGGCCAGCAGCACGTCGGCGTCCCGGGCCAGCCCGACCATGGCGTCGTCCGCCGCGGCGTCGCCGGAGTACGCGAGCGCGGCACCGCCGGCGGTCAGCCGGACGCCGAGGTTGGGCACGAAGTGCGGCAGCCGGGCCGAGCGCACCGCGAACGGCCCGATCTGCGCCGTCGCCGCCAGGTCGTGCAGCTCGTACGAGCCGGCCAGCATCGGCCCCTCGTCCAGCGCGAGCACCGCGTCGAGCGCGCCCGGCAGCGCGTGCACCGGCACGGCCGGCGCGCCGCCGCCGAGCACCCGCGCCCGCAGCAGCGGGTTGAGGTCGGCGCAGTGGTCCGGGTGCCCGTGCGTCACGAGCACCGCGTCGACGTCGGCGGCCGGCAGCAGCCCGAGCAGCCGCGGCACCGTCGCGTACCCCGGGTCGACGAGCAGCCTGAACCCGTCCTGCTCCACCAGGTAGCCGCTGCAGCCGCCGCCGGCCGCCGGCCACGCGCCACTTCCGCCCAGAACCGTCAGTCGCATGGCTCCCATGATCCTCAGCCGGCGTGCTTCTCGATCCAGTCGTACACGCCCGCGAACACCTCCTGCCGCGGCCGCTCGCCGAAGATGTTGAGGAAGCCGGCGACCGGGTTGACCTCCAGCACGACGTACCCGTCCGGCGTCGGCAGGATGTCCAGCCCGGCCAGCGTCATCCCCATCGCGCGGGCCGCCCGCAGCGCCAGGTCGGCCAGCTCCGGCGGGGTGTCGAGCCGCTCGAAGCTCGCCCCCTCCAGGGTCTTGACCCGCCACGACCCGTACGCGGGCAGCTTGAGCATGTCGATCGGGTGCGCCTCGCCGGCCACCGTGATCCGGAACTCGCCGTACTCGGTGGCGTAGTACGGCGTGCACAGCAGCGCGCCGTAGCTGCCGAGCAGCCGCTCGACGAGCGCCACCGCGGCCGGGTCGGCGGGGTCGGCCACCCGCTCGACGTCCATCGCCCGCAGCCCGAACGACGGCTTCACCACCGTGGGTCCCCACTCGGCCACCGCGGCGGCGACGTCCGCCATCGAGGTGGCCGACCGGGTCGGCGGCGCCGGCAGCCCGGCCGCGGCGAGCTTCTGCGCGGTGAGGAACTTGCTGTAGCCGGCGAACCAGACGTCCGCCGGGTCGAACATCCGCGGGCCGAGCACCGCGCTGACCGACTCCAGCCGCTCCAGCCGCTCCTCCCAGCCGGTGAACGGCCGGGTGCGCCAGTCGCCGTACAGGTTGGCCCGGCAGATCACCGCGTCGAACGACTCCGCCGGCTCGCCGCCGAGCAGCACCCGCAGCCCGGAGGCGGCCGCCGCATAGGTCACCTCGTCGAGCAGGAACAGGCTGGTGTCGTGGCCGAGCCGGCGGCCGGCCTCGGCCAGCCCGGGAGAGTCCGGGTCCTCGTCGCCGCGGTCCCAGCCGAGCACGCCGATCTTCACTCGTCCCTCCCGGTCGTGTACGTGTAGGTCCTACGGGGAATGGATTCGTCCGGCTATTTTGGTCACATCTAGCCCGGTCCGTACACCGCTGTGCGGGCCCGGGACGAGGAGGCCCCCGCGATGTGGGACACGCTGCGACCGCCACCGGCCGAGGAACGCGCCGCCTACTACGGCTCCGGCTGGTGGCGCGAGGCGACGTTCCTCGACGACCTCGCCCGCCACGCCCGCGAGCGGCCCGACCACCAGGCCGCCGTCGGGTACGCGGGCGCCACCCTGGAGCGCACGCTGACCTGGGCCGAGTACGCGGCGAGCGTCGAGCGCTGCGCCGCCGCGCTGACCGAGCTCGGCGTCGGCCGGGGCGACGTGGTCGCGGTCTACCTGCCCAACCGCTGGCTGCTCGGTCCGCTGCTGTTCGCCTGCGCCCGGATCGGCGCGGTCAGCTCGCCGGTCATCCCGGTGCTGGCCGGCCGCGAGCTGGCGCACGTGCTCGACGCCAGCCGGGCCGTGGTCTGCGTGACCGTGGACAGCTTCGGCGGGGTCGACTACGACGCGCGGCTGGCCGAGGTCGCGCCGGCCACCCTGAAGCACCGGGTGGTCGTCGGTGACGCGGCCCGCACCGGCGCGATCGACTTCGACGAGTTCTTCGTCCGCACCGCCTGGGAGCAGCGCCACCCGCTCGGCGAGCGTGGCGCCGAGCGGCCCGGACGACCCGGTGCTGCTGCTCTACACCTCCGGCACCACCGGGGCGATGAAGGCGGTGGTGCACAGCCAGAACACGCTCTACGCCGCCGCCCGCACGGTCGCCGAGTCGCAGGACCTCGACCCGGACGACGTGATCTCGGTGCCCAACTTCCTCACCCACATGGCCGGCTCGTCGTTCGCGGTGTCGATGCCGGTGCTGCTCGGCGCGACCGCGGTGATGCAGGACAACAACACCGACATGGAGCTGTTCCTCGACCTGGTCGAGCGGCACCGGATCAGCTGGGCGTACCTGTCGCCGAGCTACCTGGTGAACCTGCTGCGGATCCAGCGGGAGAAGCCGCGGGACACCTCGAGCCTGCACCGGATCGCCTCCGGCTCGGCGCCGGTCCAGCCGGACATCGTCGCCGACGTGCGCGAGGTGCTCGACGTGCCGCTGCACACGCTGTGGGGGATGACCGAGAACGGCGGGGTCACGCTGACCCGGCCGGACGACCCGGAGGGCTGGGGTGCGCGCTCGGACGGCCGGGCGATGCCGTGGATGCAGGTGCGGATCGCGACCGAGCCGGGCGAGCAGGTCGGCCGGCTGCTGGTCCGCGGCGCCTCGCAGACGCTCGGCTACCTCGGCCAGCGCGACCTGTACGAGGGGTGCCTCGACGCCGACGGCTGGTTCGACACCGGCGACCTGGCCCGCGACGACGGCCGCGGCGGGATCCGGATCACCGGCCGGCGCACCGACCTGATCACCCGCGCGTCCGGGCAGAAGGTGTCCACGCTCGAGGTGGAGACCGTGCTGCTGCGACATCCGTCGGTCACCGACGCGGTGCTGGTCGGCTACCCCGACCCGGCCGTCCCCGGTGCCGACCTGGTCTGCGCGGTGGTGGTGCCGGCCGGCACCCCGGCCTCGGTCGAGGAGCTGCGCGGCTACCTGCAGGACCAGGGGATGGCCGCGGTGCTCTGCCCGGACCGGGTGCAGTACGTCTGGGAGCTGCCGAGGAACTCGCTCGGCAAGGTGCTGCGCGAGCCGCTGCGCCGGCGGCTGGAGATCGCGGCCGGCTCCCCGGCGTGAGCGGGCCGGACCCCGCCGGCAGGGCCGCACCCGGCGCGGCCCCGGACGCCCACCGCCCGCACGACCGGCTCGCGCTGTGGGTGATCTCGGTCGCGCAGCTGGTCTTCCTGCTCGACGCGACCGTGGTCAACGTCGCGCTGCCGGCGATCCAGCGCTCCCTCGGCTTCTCCGACGCCGGCCTGGCCTGGGTGGTCACCGCGTACTCGGTGGCGTTCGGCGGGCTGCTGCTGCTCGGCGGCCGGGCCGGGGACATCCTCGGCCTGCGCCGGGTGTTCGTGGCCGGGCTGGTGCTGTTCACCGTGGCCTCGCTGCTCGGCGGGCTGGCCCAGGACGAGTGGCAGCTGCTGGTCTGCCGCGCCCTGCAGGGGATCGGGGCGGCCGGCGCGTCCCCGGCCGCCCTGTCGTTGATCGCGGCCACGTTCGCGGAAGGGCCGGCGCGGGCCCGGGCGCTCGGCGCGTACACGGCCATCGCGTCCATCGGCAGCCCGCTCGGCCTGGTCGCCGGCGGCGCGATCACCACGTGGCTGTCCTGGCGCTGGGTGCTGCTGGTCAACGTGCCGATCGGGATCGCGCTGGTGTTGCTGGCACCGCGGGCGCTGCCGGAGCCGGCGACCCGCTCCGGCCGGTTCGACCTGACCGGCGCGGTCACCGGCACCCTCGGCGTGACCCTGCTCGTGTACGGCGTGCTGCGGGCGGCGACCGACTCGTCCGGGGTCAGCCACTGGACCGACCCGGCCGTGGCCGGCACGCTGGTCGGCGCGGTCGTGCTGCTGGCCGGATTCGTCGCGGTCGAGCGGCGGGCGGCCCAGCCGCTGGTGCCGCTGCGGATCTTCGCCGACCGCCAGCGCTCCGGGACGTACCTGGTGCTGGTGCTGTCCAGCACCGCGATGTTCGGCGTCTACTTCTTCATGACGCTGTTCCTGCAGCGGGTCTGGGGCTACTCGGCGGCGACCACCGCGCTGGTGTACATCCCGATGTCGCTGGTGCTGATGGGCGCCGCCCGCGGGAGCGCCAAGCTGGTCGGCCCGCTGGGCGCCCGCAACCTCACGCTGGTCGGGCTGGTCCTGGCCGCCGGCGGGCTGGTCTGGCTGGCGGCGATCGACGCGCACGACGGGTACGTGCTGGGGCTGTTCCTGCCCACCCTGCTGGTGTACGGCGGCTTCGGGCTGACCCAGGTGCCGCTCACGCTGACCGCGCTGGCCGGCGTGGCGCCGGGGGAGACCGGGCTGGCCGCCGGCGTGTTCAGTGCGGCCCGGCAGGTCGGCGGCGCGGTCGGGCTGGCCGCGCTGGGCACGGTGGCCTGGGCCGGTGCCAGCGGCCTGCCGGCCGGCACGGGCGGGGCGCTGGCCACCGGCGCCGGGCGCGGCTTCCTCGGCGCCGCGGTCATCACCGCCGTCGCGGCCGCCGTCACCGCGGTCACCCTGCCCGCCGCCCCGTCCCGGGCACCGGAGCCGACCGGAGCCTGACCGGTCACCGAAGATCCTCGACAGGCGGACGTCGAACCGGTGTGATGGCCGCCATGCCGATCCGAACCAGGAAGTGGCCCGCCGGCGTGCCGTGCTGGGCGGACCTGACCGTTCCCGACGTGCCCGCCGCGCAGGCCTTTTACGCCGCCGTGCTGGGCTGGGGCTTCACCGACACGGCGGACGAGTACGGCGGCTACGTGATCGGGCAGGTCGACGGCGCGGCGGCGGCCGGCATCGGGCCGACCCCGCAGCCCGGCATCCCGTCGGCCTGGACCCTCTACCTGGCCGGCGACGACGTCGACGGCACCGCCGAGCAGATCACCGACGCGGGCGGGACGATGCTGCTGCCGCCCGGCGACGTCGGCCCGCTCGGCCGGCTGTGCGTGGCCGCGGACCCGACCGGGGCCGTGTTCGGGGTCTGGCAGGCGGGCGGCCACATCGGCGCCGAGCTGTACAGCGAGCCCGGCGGCATCGCCTGGGAGGACCTGCGCACGCCCGACCCGGACGCGGCGCGGGCGTTCTACACCGCGGTGTTCGGCTACGAGACCCAGCCGCTGGAGATGGCCGGCCCCGGCTACACCACCTTCACCCTGGCCGGCTCCGGCGGCCAGGCCCCGCTGGGCGGCATGGGGCCGATGTTCGGCGCCCCCGAGGGCACGCCGCCGCACTGGCTGATCTACTTCGCGGTGACCGACACCGACGCGGCGGTGGCCGCCGCGGTCGCCGCCGGTGGCTCCCAGCCGATGCCGGCGCACGACTCGCCGTTCGGCCGGATGGGCTCGGTGATAGACCCGTTCGGCGCGGTGTTCACCGTCGTGCAGAGCGACGGCTCGGCGCCGCCGCCGGAGCGCTGAAACCCACTCGACGCCAGCACGTACACTGGGTCACGTGACGCCACGAACCGTCTGACCGGGCCAGGTTCCGCCCTGGCCCCGTCCCGACGACACCGGAAGAGCGTCACCCATGATCACCGCCACCCACCTGGAGCTGCGTGCCGGCTCCCGGATCCTGCTGTCCGGCGCCACCCTGCGCGTCCAGCCCGGCGACCGCATCGGGCTGGTCGGCCGCAACGGCGCCGGCAAGACCACCACCCTGCGCGTGCTGGCCGGCGAGGCCCTGCCGTACGGGGGGACGGTCGACCGGCGCGGCGAGGTCGGCTACCTGCCGCAGGACCCGCGCACCGGCGACCTCGCCGTGCTGAGCAAGGACCGGGTGCTGTCCGCCCGCGGCCTGGACCAGCTGCTGCACGACCTGGAGAAGACGCAGGTCGAGCTGGCCGAGGCCGCCGACGACGCCACCCGGGACGCGGTCGTGCGCCGCTACGGCCGGCTCGAGGACCGGTTCGCCGCGCTCGGCGGCTACGCGGCCGAGTCCGAGGCGGCCCGGATCTGCGCCAACCTCGGGCTGCCCGACCGGGTGCTCGACCAGCCGCTCGGCACGCTGTCCGGCGGCCAGCGCCGCCGGGTCGAGCTGGCCCGGATCCTGTTCTCCGGCGCGCCGACGCTGCTGCTCGACGAGCCGACCAACCACCTCGACGCCGACTCGATCACCTGGCTGCGCGACTTCCTGCGCGCCCACGACGGCGGGGTGGTGGTGATCAGCCACGACGTCGACCTGCTCGACCGGGTCGTCAACAAGGTCTGGCACCTGGACGCCAACCGGGCCGAGGCCGACGTCTACAACGTGGGCTGGAAGAAATACCTGGAGGCGCGCGAGCAGGACGAGCGCCGCCGCGCGCCGGGAGCGGGCCAACGCCGAGAAGAAGGCCGGCGCGCTGCTGGCCCAGGCCGACAGGATGCGGGCCAAGGCGACGAAGGCCAGCGCGGCCCACCAGATGGCCCGCCGGGCCGAGCGGATGCTGGCCGGCACCGAGGGCGAGCGCCAGCGGGACAAGGTGGCCCGGGTGCGGTTCCCGACCCCGGCCCCGTCCGGCCGCACCCCGCTGACCGCGGACGGGCTGTCCAAGTCGTACGGGTCGCTGGAGGTGTTCACCGACGTGTCGCTGGCCGTCGACCGCGGCTCCCGGGTCGTCGTGCTCGGCCTCAACGGCGCCGGCAAGACGACCCTGCTGCGGCTGCTGTCCGGCCAGGAGCAGCCGGACACCGGCGAGGTCGTGCCCGGCCACGGGCTGCGGCTCGGCTACTACGCCCAGGAGCACGAGCAGCTCGACGTCGAGCGGACCGTGCTCGAGGTGATGCGCTCGGCCGGCGCCGGGCTCGACCGACGGCGAGCTGCGCCGGGTGCTCGGCGCGTTCCTGTTCTCCGGCGAGACGGTCGACCAGCTGGTCGGCACCCTGTCCGGCGGCGAGAAGACCCGGCTGGCGCTGGCCGCGCTGGTCACCTCCGGGGCCAACGTGCTGCTGCTGGACGAGCCGACCAACAACCTGGACCCGGCCTCCCGGAAGCAGGTCCTCGCCGCCCTGGACACCTACACCGGGGCGGTCGTGCTGGTGACCCACGACGAGGGCGCGGTCGCCGCGCTCAAGCCGGAGAAGGTCATCCTGCTGCCGGACGGCGACGAGGACGCCTGGTCCGACGACCTCGTCGACCTGGTCGCGCTGGCCTGAGCCCCGGCTCAGGCCGGCTGCTCCAGCGGCATCCAGTAGATGCTGAGGAACACCAGCGGCGCGTCGGCGCACCGGTTGTGCCAGACGTGCCGCTCGTAGGAATCCATCAGCGCGGCCGTGCCGACCGGGGTGGGCCGCCGGTCACCGGTCGCGGTCGACTCGACCTCGCCGTCGCCGCTGATGACGACGGCGAGCTCGAGCTCCTCGTGATGGTCCTCGGCCGACACCCCGCCGGGCGGCACGATCGACCACATCGCGCCGAACGGCAGCTTGCCCTGGGTACCGAGGTACTGCTCCCAGCGGCCGACCGTGATGCCGTACTCGGCGGTCAGCCGGGCCGAGTCCTTCTCGAACAGCTGCATGGCGAAGCCTTCCTAGCCGGAGATCTGCTCGATCCAGGACGTGCCGGACGAGCCGTCGTCGCGCCGCCAGCGCTCCTCCAGCCGCACCCGCCCGTCCGGCAGCAGGTGCGGCCGGCTGGTCATCCGCCCGGCCGCCAGCTCGCCGCCGGCGAGCAGCTGGACGTACGCGGCCTCGATCACGCCGTCCGGCCGGCAGGTGCCGACCAGCCGGCCGGTCCGCACCGACCCGCCGGTGAACTCGGCCCAGACCAGGTCGCCGGACTGGTGGTAGCTGCCGACCGGCGCGGTGCCGTCCCGACCGGCCGTCTCGGCCGCCTCGGAGGAGAACCGCCGGCCGTCGTAGTCGATCCCGGCCACGGCGGTCACCACCGCACCGGCAGCACGTCGTCGACGACGGTGAGCAGCTGCCGGTCGAGCATCGAGTTGAGCACCAGCGCGGCCCGCACCGGCAGCAGGGTGAGGTTCGCGTCCGGGATGCCGTGGCTGAGCCGGCCCCGGTTCAGCGCGTAGATGCGGGAGTCGCCGCTGCCCTTCCAGCGCACCGAGTAGTCGGCGTCGATGATCATGCCGCCGCCGTCGTCGAGCTCGACCCGCTCCTGCAGGTCGAGGTCGAACGGTGGGGGCACCGGCCGGCGCCCGGTGGCCAGCACCGCGTAGCGCACCTCGTGGGTCTCGGTGCCCTCGGTCGAGGTCGCGTGCAGCACCAGCCGGCCGTCCGGGGTGAGCTCGCCGTCGGTGACGTCGCGGCCCGGGTACATGCTCACCGGGAACCGGCCGCCGTCCAGCTCGCCGCGGTAGTTGGCCTGGTAGATCCCGACGATCGTGCCGGGCGAGATCGCGTCCCCGGTCAGCGTCTGGCCCTCGATGAGCCGCTGCCGGCTGCTGCGGGCCAGCCCCTGCAGGAAGTGCTGGTACGCCGGCCGGTAGAACTCGTTCGCCGGCGGGGAGTCGTCCATCGGCTGGAACCAGGGCCGGCGGCCGAGCCAGCGGATGTCGGTGAAGCCCTGGGCCAGCAGCTCCAGGACGCACTCGGCCCCGGTCTGCCCGCCGCCGACGACCGCGACCGGCGCGCTCCGCTCGGTCATCGACGGCAGCCGGTCGGCCAGGTCGTCCGGCACGCAGACCCGGTCCTCGGGCAGGTGCGCCAGGTCCGGCGGCAGGTACGGCTCGGTGCCGATGCCGAGCACCAGGTGCTGGCTGCGGGCCACCGGGGCGTCGTGCGCGTACACGGTGAAGCCGGCGCCCTCGGTCCAGCTGACCCGGTCGACCGGGACGTCCCAGTGGATCCGGTCGATCCGGCCGGCGGCCCACTCCAGGTAGCGGACGTACTCGCGCCGCGGGATGGTGCTGAACTGCGCGTTCAGCAGGTTGTAGAGCCGTCCGGTGCTGACCAGGTAGTTCATGAAGGTCAGCGGGTGGGTCGGGTCGACCAGCGAGACGAGGTCCTTCATCCAGGACGTCTGCATGGTGACGCCGGGGTGCAGCAGGCGCGGGTGCCAGTTCGGCCCCGGCTGCCGGTCGAACAGGGCGATGTCGGCCGGGGCCGCGGCCGGGAACAGCGCCGCCAGGCTGAGGTTGGCCGGGCCGGCACCGATCCCTACCGCGGTGTGGTACGGGACCTCGCCGGCGGCGGGGATGTCCGGTGCGTCGGTCATGGTTCCTCCAGGACTCCAGGTGTGGGGAAGCCGGCGGTCCCGGTCGCCGGCTCGGGGGCGGCGGTGGGCTGTGCCGCCCCGCGATCAGGGGTCCGGCGGGCGGCCTCGGGAGGCCGCCCGACCGGCCAGGTTCGGCCGCTCAGGCGACCTGGATGTGGATCAGCTCCAGTGCCTGCCGCGCGGTCCGCAGCGCCGCGTCCGCCGTCGGGCCGCCGGCCTCGACCATCGCCGCCCGGTCCCACGAGCTGCGCAGGTCGCCGATCGTGTCGCCCTTGTGCACGATCACGCTCACGCCGAGCACGTCCTCCGTCGCCTCGGCCTCCTCGACGCCGGTGACGTCGACGACCTCGCCGGCGCCCGGGTGCAGGAACCAGACCGCCCCGGCCCGCGGCGCGCTCGTCGGCAGCCCCTCGACCGGCCGCCCGCGCATCAGGTCCAGGTACGCCTCGACGATCTTGACGTCCCAGGCGTACTCGATGAGGTCGATGATCCCGTCGCCCGGCATCCGCCCGGCGCACTCGACCAGGCACGGCACGCCGGAGTCGTCCACGATCCACTCGCAGTGCACGAACCCGGCGCCGAAGCCGGCCGAGGCCAGCACCCGCTCGGTCTCGGCCAGCAGCCGCTCGGTCAGCTCGGCCGGCACGTCCGCCGGCACGGTGTGGCCGACCTCGATCGGCCGGTCGCCCGGGTAGAGCTCCTTGGCGGTGACGTTGCCGAACACCCGCTCGCCGGACCGGGACATCAGCTCGACGCTGAACTCCCGGCCGCGGACGTACTCCTCGACCAGCATCCGGACCTCGATGCCGCGGTCGGGCTGGTAGATGCCCTCGTCCTGGTCGGTGCAGTCGGCCCACGCGGCCTCGACCGCGGCCGGGTCGGACAGCACCCTGGTGCCGACCGCGGCCTGCCGGTTGGCCGGCTTGAGCACGACCGTGCCCCACTCGCCCAGCCGGGCGCGGACCTGGTCCGGACCGGTCACCGGCTCCGAGCGCGGGTTGCGGATGCCGGCCTCGGCGCTGACCAGCCGGAGCAGGTGCTTGTCCCGCAGCACCTCGGCGCCGCCGTAGCCGGCGCCGGGCAGCCCGTAGCGCTCGGCCAGCCGGGCGGCGAACGGCACCGCGTACTCCACGCCGGGCAGCACCGCCGCCGGGGCCAGGTCCGGATGCGCGTTGGCGAACCGGTCGGCCGCGCCCGGCAACTGGTACTCCCACTCGATCACGCCGGTGGTCGCCCGGGCCTCGGCCAGGTGCTCGGCGGCCTCCC
This sequence comes from uncultured Actinomycetota bacterium, assembly GCA_963803135.1. Classification (GTDB taxonomy): domain Bacteria; phylum Actinomycetota; class Actinomycetes; order Mycobacteriales; family CADCTP01; genus CADCTP01. The sequence continues at coordinate 714,557 of CAWDLH010000008.1, forward strand.
GCTTGCGGGCCACGGTCGGCTCGTCGACGAACGCGCACGAGTCGTCGGGCATGAACTTGTCCAGGGCCTTCTGCATCGCCATCGTGTAGCCGACGACGAGCACCGGACCGGTCGGGCTGGTCATGGCGCGTCCTTTCCAGGGTTCTGCCGCGGGATGGTTCGGCCGCGGTACGCCGGTGCGGCGGGGGTCAGGCGCGGTGCCGGCCGCCGCCGCTCTGTTCGACCTCGACCTCGGGCCCGAGCGGCGGGATCGCGGGCCCGGCGGCGGGCTCGACCTCCTCGGCGACGGGGAGGTCCTCGATGCGCTCGGCCGGCTCCTGCATGCCGGCCCAGGCGGCGGCCGCGGACAGCAGCCCGATCACGCCGCAGACGTACCAGAAGGAGCCGCCGATCTGCTGGTAGAGCAGCAGCCCGAGGGCCGGCCCGAGCGACTGGCCGACCCAGAACACGCCGTTGCCGAGGCCGACGTACCGGCCCTGGGCGGCCGGCGGGGCGACCTTGACCGGCCAGGCGAACAGCGTCGGGCCGCCGATGATCTGCCCGAAGACGCCGACGATCGTGGCCGCGAACAGCACCGCGAGCCCGAACTTGATGCCGAGTCCCCAGCCGGTGAGCCCGGCGCCGAGCAGCAGCAGGCCGAGCGAGGCCGCCCGGGCCGCCGGCCAGTGCTGCACCCACTTGGTGATGATCAGCTCGAGCGTGACGACGGTGCCGGCGCTGACCGCGAACACCGCGCTGTAGACGATCGTCCGGTAGCCGTGGTCGATGATGGCCACCGGCAGCACGGCGAAGGCCTGCACGTAGATCAGCGCGTTGAGCAGCATCGCCAGCATGTAGAGCAGGTACGGCCGGTCCCGCAGCACGGTCAGGTAGCTGGCCTTCTGCACCGGCTCGCCGTGCTCGGCGGCGGCCTCCTGGGTCGGCCGGCCGTGCGGCAGGAACAGCAGCGCGATCAGCCCGTAGCCGACCGCGGTCGCGGCGTCGACGTAGAAGATCAGCTTCCAGTCAACCGTGATCAGCCAGGCCGCGACGAGCGGGCCGGCGGTCGCGCCGACGTTGAGCGCGATCCGGTTCATCGCCATCGTCATGACCTGGCGGTCGGGCGCGGTCATCCCGATCAGCAGCGTCGCCGAGGCCGGCCGGTAGGCCTGGGTCATCATCCCGGACAGGAAGACGACCAGCACGATCACGCCGTACCACTGCAGCGTGCTGATCGTGGCCACCAGCACGGCCGAGGAGAACATCGACAGCACCAGCGTCGCCCGCGGCCCGATCCGGTCGGTGAGGCTGCCGCCGAGCAGCATGCCGACCACCGCGCCGGCACCGTACGCGGCCAGCGCCCAGCCGGCCTCGCTCTCCGAGTAGCCCTCGTGCACCAGGTAGAGCACCAGGAACGCCTGCAGGAACGCGCCGAACTGGTTGACGAAGACGCCGAGCAGCACCAGCTTCGCGGCGGGCGAGGTCTCCCGGAAGGTCTGCAGCGGGCCGACGCCGCCGCTCGGGGCGCCGCTCACGTCGCGGTCCCCGCCGGCTCCAGCCGGATCGCCTTGGCCGCGTCCTCCAGCGCGCCGCGCAGCTCGTCGGCGGTGTCGGCGACGGCGATGACGTGCGCCAGCCGGGACTCCCAGGCCGACCCGCGCGGCGGCAGCAGCACCCGCTCGCCCGGCCCGGTCAGCAGCACCGCCTCGTACGCCTGCGGCGGCAGCAGCGCCTCGTCCAGCTCCAGCCGGCCGACCGTGACGTCCTCGTCCGGGTAGTAGAACCGGATCCCGGCCACCCGCGCCGTGCCCCGGGTGGTGTCCGGCGGCTGCCCGCAGGCCACCGCGGCCGCGACCACGTCGGGGTCGGGCCCGCCGGCGAGCAGCCCGAGCAGCGGGATCATGTCGCCGCCGAGCCGGCCGTTGATCTCGATCACCTTGAGCCCGGCCGCGGTGCGGCGCAGCTCGGTGTGGGTGGTGCCGGTGGTGTAGCCGACCGCGGCGTGCGCGGCGGTGAGCATCGCGGCCAGCTGCGGGTCGGCCAGCAGCGGGTCGGCGGCGTCGACGAGGTGCCCGGTCTCCTCGAACGAGGGCGGGTAGCCGGTCTGCTTGTGCGCCACGACCATCGGCTCGACCAGCCCGTCGACCACGACCGCGTCGACGCTGATCTCCGGGCCGTCCAGGAACTCCTCGACCAGCACGTCCTGCTCGAACCGTTCCGGCGCCTCGGGCAGCGACACGCCCTGGGCCCGCTCGTACGCGGCGAGCAGGCCGGCCTCGTCGTCGGCCCGGGAGACCCCGAAGCTGGCGGCCAGGTTGCGTGGCTTGAGCACGACCGGGTAGCCGATCCGGGCGGCCGCGGCGACCGCCTCGTCCCGGCTCGCGACCGCGACGCTGGCCGCCTGCGGCACTCCGGCCGCGGCCAGCGCCTGCCGGGTCAGCCACTTGTCCCGGCAGCGCAGCACCGCCTCGGGCGGGCTGGTCGGCAGCCCGAATCGCGCGGCCACCACGGCCGTCGCGGCGATCCGGGCCTCGTCGTAGGACAGGATGCCGGCGACCGGCCCCGGGATCGCCCGGACCGCCTCGGTCATCGCGTCCGCGTCCAGCGTGTCGACGACGGTGTGGCCGACCAGGTAGGGCAGCTCCCAGCCGACCTCGTCGGTGCGGCCGGCGCCGCCCTGCAGCAGCCAGAGCCGGTAGTGCGGGCTGACGGAGCGGAAGAAGTACTCCCGCGACCTGGACAGGCTGGACACCACGACCAGCAACGGTCGAGGGTCGCCAAGTGGCGTCGACATGGATTTACCGTCCCTTTACGTACTTTGCGGGCCGAGCTGGTTCGGAACATACATGGTCTCGCAAACTAGCGCGAGTGTGGTTGTGACCCGCAGAATGCGCGGATCAGCCCCATAGCCTCGCGAGGGAACAATGTCGATCTTCGTGCTGATAACGCCGCCGCCCACTCCGAACGGGCCGCTGCACCTCGGCCACCTCTCCGGGCCGTACGTGGCCGGCGACGTCGCGGTGCGCGCGGCCCGCGCCCGCGGCGAGTCGGTGCTGTCGGTCAGTGGCCTCGACGTGCACCAGAACTACGTGGTCACCGCGGCCGAGCAGGAGGGCCGTACGCCGGCCGAGGTGATGGCCGACTACGGCGCCCGGATCCGGTCGGCGTTCGCGCTCGCCGGCGTCGAGTACGACCTGTTCCTCGACCCGGCCCAGGACGCGGACTACCGGACCGGGGTGGCCCGGCTGCTCGACGAGCTGCTCGGCCGCGGCGGCGGTGCCGTGCAGGTGCGCGAGGTGCCGTGGGCGGTGTGCGCGAGCTGCGGGCGCGGGCTGCACCACGCCCGGGTCGCCGGCCGCTGCCGGGTCTGCGGCGCCGGCGCCGCCGGCGGCGCCTGCGAGGGCTGCGCGACGTACGCGGCCGCGGTGGATCTGGTCGACGCCGGCGTGCACGGCCTGCGGCGGCGCGCCGACGGTGACGCCGACGCCGCTGCCGGTGCTGCGAATGGAGGACGTCCGCGCCGCAGCTGACCGAGGCCTGGTCCCGCGCGGTCGTCCCGGCCCGGGTGCGCGACCTGCTCGACCGGCTGCTCGCCGAGGGCCTGCCCGACGTGCCGCTGGCGTACCCGACCGACTGGGGCATCCCGGCCCCGGCGGCACCCGGATCGACGTCTGGGTGGAGATGGCGCTCGGCTACCTGTACGCGGTGCCCCGCCAGCTCGGCACCCTCGGCTCCGGCGGGCTGGCCGACTGCCTGGCCGGCTGGTCCGGGGTGGACCGGCTCTGGCACTTCCTCGGCATCGACAACGCGTTCTACTACGGGGTGCTCTGCCCGGCGGTGTTCGCCGCGGCCGGGATGCCGCCGGGCGTGCTGGCCGGGCTCGTGGTCAACGAGTTCTACGCGCTGGAGGGGCTGAAGTTCTCCACCAGCCGGCGGCACGCGGTCTGGGCCGAGGACTTCCTCGGCACCGAGGACCCGGCGCTGGCCCGGCTCTACCTCGGCTGGGACCGGCCGGCCGGGTTCGAGAGCGACTTCACCGAGGCCGGGTACGCGGCGTTCCGGGACTGGGCCGGACCGCTGCTGGCCGGCGCGGCTGCGGCCCCGCTCCCGCCGGGGGTGGCGGCCGGCGAGCTGGCCCGGGCGGCGCAGGCGCTGCGGCTGGAGACCTTCGACCCGGCCTGGCCGCCCGGTGCCTGCTCGGCGCGCTCGGCGGCCCGGCCGAGGCCGAGGCCAGGAAGATGCTGCCCGCCCTGACCGCCGCCGACGCGCTGCCGGCGTGATCAGCGTCGGGGTCGTCGGCGCCGGCATCGCCGGGGCCCTGCTCGGCCGCCGGCTGGCCGCGGCCGGCGCCCGGGTGACCGTGTACGCCGCGCGCGGCCTGCCGCCGGACGCGACCGCCGTCTCCGGCGGGCTGACCCGCGGGTTCGAGCCCGACCTGGAGCGCTGCCGGCTGGCCGCGGACAGCGTGGCCGAGCTGCATGCCGACACCGAGCTGGCCGCCGCGGCCGGCTACCGCGCGCTCGGCTCGGCGTACCTGCTCGCGGCGGCCGACCCGACCCTCGACGTGCTGGTCAAGGAGGTCGACGCGCGGCTGCCCGGCTCGGTGTCCGTGCTCGACCCGCCGTGGCCCGGCGTGCCGGCCGGCGCGGTGGCGGTGCTGGAGCGGCACGCCGGCTACCTGTCCCCGGCCGCGCTGCGCGACTGGGCGCTCGCCGGCCTGCCCGTCGAGCCGGCGCCGGCCGAGCCGCTGTCGCTGGCCGGCCGGGTCGACGCGCTGGTGCTGGCGACCGGCCGGTGGACGCCGGCCCTGCTCGCCGCGGCCGGCCTGCCCGGCCTCGGCCTGCGCACCAAGTCGGTCCAGTACGCGCTGCACCCGGCCCGCGGCTGGACGCCGCCGGTGTTCGTGGACGAGACCACCGGCCTGTGGATGCGTCCGGCCGCGGGCGACCAGATGCTGCTCGGCGTGCCGTCCGCCCGCTGGGACCCGGTCACCACGGCACCCGAGCCGGACCTGGTGGCCGCGGCGGCCCGGGCCGTGTACGTCCGGTTCGGCGTCGAGGTGGGCGAGCCGACCGCGGTCGTCGCCGCCGCCGACGCGTACGCCGACCCGCCGGTGCTGGCGCTGCGCCCGGTCGCCGAGGGCGTGTTCACGTTCACCGGCGGCAGCGGGGGAGCGGCCAAGTACGCTCTGGCCGCCAGCCGGCTGGCCGCGGCCGCTCTGCTCTAGACCCGCGGCGCGCCCGGCGTCTCGGTCTCGGCCGGGACCGGCAGCTCGGCCACCTCGGCCCCGGTGCCGGCGGGCGGCTCGGCCACCTCGGCGGTACCGGCGGGCGGCTCGGGACCGCGGCGCAGCCAGACGTACCCGGCCACGACCCCGAACCCGACCAGCGCCCAGACCGACGCCCAGCCGCCCACGGCGAGGAACGCGCTCACCGCGACCAGCGCCGCCACGCACGGCAGCACGACCCGCGGCTGCCGGAACAGCCGCAGCCCGGCCGCGAACGTGGCGATGTAGATCACCAGGATCGACGCCGCCGTGAACGGGATCAGCCCGCTCTCGTCGCCGCCGATCAGCGCCAGCACGCCGAAGTCGATCGCGTAGCAGGCCCAGGCCACCAGCAGCGCCGCGCTCGGTGCCCCGTTGCGGCCGGACACCCGGGCCAGCCGCCGGGTCACCGCGCCGTCCCGGGACATCGCGAACAGCAGCCGGGACGCGCCGAGCACCCAGGCGTTCGTGGTGATCACCAGCAGCACCACGGCCAGCGCCGCCCCGACCCTGGCCGCGGTCTCGCCGTGGCTGACGAACAGCATCGCCGAGAGCACCGCGTTGGTGTCGGTGTCCGCGTCGGCCGGGACGATCAGCGCGACCGCCAGCGCCAGCCCGGTGTAGAGCAGTCCGAGCCCGGACGCGGCGATCAGGGCCGCCCGCGGGTAGCTGCGCTGCGGGTCGCGCACCTCCTCGGCCGCGTGGGCGACGTTCTCCCAGCCGAAGAAGGAGAAGAAGCAGACGACGATCGCCGCGCCGACCGCCCACCAGCCGTGCGGCGCGAACGGGGTCAGCCGGCCCGGGTCGGCCGCCGGCGCCGACACCAGCGCCACCGTGACCAGGCTGACCACGAGGGCGACCACCAGCGCGAACTGCACCCGGGAGGCGAGCACGATGCCGAGCAGGTTGGTCAGCACGCCGAGGCTCATCACCGCGAACCCGCCCAGCAGCAGCGGCGCCTGTCCCTGCCAGCCGAACAGCGCGGCCAGGTAGCGGGCCGCGGCCAGCCCGAGGATCGGGTTGGTGGAGAGGTTGAGGAACAGCAGGAACAGCCCGATCGCCGTGCCGGGCCGCCAGCCGAACGCCTGCCGGACCAGGAAGCTCACGCCGCCGGCGCTCGGGTAGCGGGCCGAGAACCGGGCGAAGGTCACCGCGATCGGCAGCGACGCGACCGACAGGATGACCCAGGCCAGCAGCGAGGCCGGACCTGCCTTGGCGAGCGCGATCCCCGGCACGACCAGCACGCCGACCCCGACGAGCGAGGACAGGTAGTAGACCGTCAGGTCCCTCGTGCCGAGCGCGCGGGTCAACCGGCCATCGGTGCTCATGCAGCCGGAGCCTAGCGCCGATCGGGACGAGTCGGCGAAGTCGCCCCAAATCACCGAGGCGAACCGGAGCAGATTGATCGCTCGCCGGGTGGTATTGATCGCTGCCCTGGGTGATCATGGGGTTGCTGGGGGGTACTACCCCCTGGCGGACCCGCAATCCTTACGGCGACGGAGGGTCGGAACGTGCCAAGTGACCTCAAAAAGGGTGCCCGCATCACCGGGACGGCTCGGGACAAGCTCGCGGCCGACCTGCGCAAGAAGTACGACTCGGGCCAGAGCATCAGGGCGCTGGCCGAGTCCTCCGGCCGGTCGTACGGATTCGTGCACCGGATCCTGACCGAGTCCGGTACCACCCTGCGCGGCCGCGGCGGCGCGACCCGGCGGAAGAAGGGCTGAGGCTGACCAGCGCAGACACGGGGAGAGAGCCCGACCTCGCCGGTGTCCGGCTCGAGCGGGACGGTCCGGTCGTGACGGTCGTGCTCGACCGCCCGGACCGGCTCAACGCGCAGACCCCGCACACCTGGGCGGCGCTGCGCGAGGCCGGGCGGTCCCTGCCGGCCGGCGTCCGGATCGTGGTGGTGCGCGGCGAGGGGCGCGCCTTCTCGGCCGGACTGGACCGGGCGGCGTTCGAGCCGGGCGGGATCCCGGGCGCGCCCGGGCCGGCCGACCTCGCGGCGATGCCACCGGCCGAGGCCGACGCCACGATCCGCGGCTACCAGGAGGCGTTCGGCTGGCTGCGCCGGCCGGACCTGGTCTCGGTCGCGGCCGTCCACGGCCACGCGATCGGCGCCGGCTTCCAGCTCGCGCTGGCCTGCGACCTGCGGGTGCTCGCCGACGACGCGACGTTCACCATGGCCGAGTCGCGGTACGGGCTGGTGCCGGATCTCGGCGGCACCTCCCCGCTGGTCGCGGCCGTCGGCTACCCGCGGGCGCTGGAGATCTGCCTGACCGCCCGGCGGGTCGACGCGGCCGAGGCGCTCGCGATCGGCCTGGCCACGATCGTGGTGCCGCGGGCGTCGCTGGACGCGGCCGTCGCCGACCTGGTCGCGGCGCTGCTGTCGCCGTTGCCGGAGACGGCGGCCGATACCAAGGCGCTGCTGCTCGGCGCGGCGGGACGCACCCGGGAGGAGCAGGAGGCGGCCGAGCGGTCGGCCCAGCTGCGCCGCCTGCGCGCCCTGGCTGAGCGGGCCGGTCGCGACGGCTCCGGCGGTTTCGCCGTGGGCTGAGCGGCGGAAGTCCGCCGCGTCCGGCACGCTTGGTCCCGGCGGGAGGTGCAGGGATGACGATGCCGGGCGGCCACGGGCCGTGGACGGTCATGCGCTCGTACCGGCGGGACGCGTCGGTGACCGAGCAGAAGCTGCCGAAGGGAACCGCGCGCCGGATCGCCGGTTTCGCCCGGCCGTACCGCGCCGACCTCGTCGTGTTCCTGCTCACGGTGACCGGCAGCGCGGTGATCGGGGTGGTCACCCCGGTGCTGGCCGGCCGCGTGGTCAACGTGATCAGCTCGCACGGCGCGCCGGCGACCGTGGTCCGCATCGCGATCCTGGCCGCGGCGCTGGCCCTGGTCGACGCGTGCCTCTCGCTCGCCCAGCGGTGGTACTCGGCGCGCATCGGCGAGGGCCTGATCTTCGACCTGCGTACCCAGGTGTTCGACCACGTGCAGCGGATGCCGCTGGCGTTCTTCACCCGCACCCAGACCGGCGCGCTGATCAGCCGGCTCAACAACGACGTCATCGGCGCCCAGCAGGCGTTCACCTCGACGCTGTCCGGCGTCGTCTCCAACGTGATCGCGCTGGTCCTCACCGCCGCCGTGATGTTCTCGCTGTCCTGGCAGATCACCGTGCTCGCGCTGGTGCTGCTGCCGATCTTCGTGCTGCCGGCCCGGCGGATCGGCGCGCGGCTGCAGGTGATCACCAGGGAGTCGTACGGGCTGAACGCCTCGATGAACACGACGATGACCGAGCGGTTCAACGTGGCCGGCGCGCTGCTGGTCAAGCTGTTCGGCCGGCCGGCGGAGGAGTCGCGGTCGTTCGGCGACCGGGCCGGGCGGGTGCGCGACATCGGCGTCACCTCGGCCATGTACGCGCGGACGTTCTTCGTCGCGCTCACCCTGGTCGCCGCGCTCGCCCAGGCCCTCGTCTACGGCATGGGCGGCTGGTTCGCGCTGTCCGGCCGGCTCGACGCCGGGACCGTGGTCACCCTGGCCCTGCTGCTGTCCCGGCTCTACGGGCCGCTGACCGCACTGTCCAACGTCCGGGTGGACGTGATGAGCGCGCTGGTCTCGTTCGACCGGGTCTTCGAGGTGCTCGACATCGCGCCGATGATCGCCGACAAGCCGGGTGCGGCGACGCTGCCGGCCGACGCGCGTTCGATCGAGTTCGACGACGTGCGCTTCTCGTACCCGACCGCCGAGGAGGTGTCGCTGGCCTCGCTGGAGGACGTGGCGGTGCTGGACCAGACGCCGGCGCAGCAGGTGCTGCACGGTGTGACGTTCACAGCCGCGCCGGGCGAACTGGTCGCGCTGGTGGGGCCGTCCGGGGCGGGGAAGACGACGATCAGCCAGCTGGTGCCCCGGATCTACGACGTGCGCTCCGGCGCGGTCCGGGTCGGCGGGCTCGACGTGCGGGACGTGACGCTGGAGTCGCTGCACGCCGCGATCGGCGTGGTCACCCAGGACGCGCACCTGTTCCACGACACGATCCGGGCCAACCTGCGCTACGCCCGGCCGGACGCGAGCGACGACGAGATGTGGTCGGCGCTGGGCGCGGCCCAGGTGGCCGAGCTCGTCGCGGCCCTGCCGGACGGTCTGGAGACCGTGGTCGGCGACCGCGGCTACCGGCTGTCCGGCGGGGAGAAGCAGCGGCTGGCGATCGCCCGGCTGCTGCTCAAGGCGCCCGGGATCGTGATCCTCGACGAGGCCACGGCGCACCTCGACTCCGAGTCGGAGCTGGCCGTGCAGCAGGCGCTGGCGGCGGCGCTGTCCGGGCGGACCTCGCTGGTCATCGCGCACCGGCTGTCCACCGTCCTGAACGCCGACAAGATCCTCGTGGTCCAGGCCGGTCGGGTGGTCGAGGCGGGCACCCACGTCGACCTGCTCGCCGCCGGCGGCCTCTACGCCGAGCTCTACCGCACCCAGTTCCAGCGGCAGGCCGGGCCGGTGCCAGCGCCGGCCGGCCCGCCGCTGGCAGCGCCGGCCGGCACGCCGGTCGCCACGTAGGTCACCAGGTCGGCGTCATCCCGCCGTCCACGGTCACCATCGAGCCGGTCAGGTACGACGCGGCGGGGGAGAGGACGAAGGCGGCCACCCGGCCGAACTCCGCCGGCTCCCCGTAGCGCTGCAGCGGGATCCGTGCCTCCGCCCGGCGGGCCGCTCCGTCCGGGTCGCCGCCGGCCCGGTCGATCTCGACGGTCCGGTCGGTCGCGATCCGGCCCGGCAGCAGCCCGTTGACCCTGGTGCCGCGCGGGCCGAGCTCGTTGGCCAGCGTCTTGACCAGCCCGGCCAGCCCCGGCCGCAGTCCGTTGGAGACCGCGAGCCCTGGGATCGGCGTGCGCACCGAGCTGGACAGCACCAGCGCGATCGAGCCGCCGTCGGGGTTGACCGCGGCGGCGACCTGCCGGGTCAGCCGCAGCGCGCCGAGGAACACCGACTCGAACGCGGCCCGCCACGCCTCCTCCTCGGTGTCCAGGACCGACCCGGCCGGTGGGCCGCCGACGCTCACCAGCGCCCCGTCCAGCCCGCCGTACGCGGTGTGCGCCGCCTCGACGAGCCGCTGGGCCGCCGCGGCGCGGCCGAGGTCGGCGGTGACCCCGACGGCGTGCGCCCGGCCGCCGAGCTCCTGCGCGGCCCGCTCCACCGCGGCCTGGTCCCGGGCTCCGAGCACGACCTGCGCGCCCTCGGCCACCAGCACCTCGGCGGTGGCGCGGCCGAGACCGCGCGACCCGCCGCTGACCACGTACACCCGACCTGCCAGCCCGAGATCCACGGCCCGATACTGCACCGCGGCGCACACCACCCCCACACGGGGGGAGACCTACCTGAGTTCCCCGTCCCGGGATCCGAGGCCCTCCCCGAACGTTCGCAAGCTCCCCCGTCTCGGGGGGATCCGGGGCCCTCCCCGGATGTTCGCAAGCTCCCCCGTCTCGGGGGGATCCGGGGCCCTCCCCGGATGTTCGTATACTCATGCGGTATGCGGTATCTTCTTGCGCATGGGAACGACCGTCGCCGTCGCCGGAGCCAGCGGATACGCGGGCGGCGAGCTGCTGCGCCTGCTGTCCGCGCATCCCGAGCTCGAGGTCGGCCCGGTCACCGCCCACGCCAGCGCGGGGGAGCGGTTGGGCGCCGTGCACCCGCAGCTGGTCAGCCTGGCCGACCGGGTGCTGGCGGCGACCGAGCCGGCCGCGCTGGCCGAGGCTGACCTGGTCTTCCTCGCCCTGCCACACGGGCAGTCCGCCGCCGTCGCCGCGGCTCTGCCGGCCGACCTGCCGGTCGTCGACCTCGGCGCGGACCACCGGCTGGTCTCCGCCGAGGCCTGGGCCGCGACCTACGGCGGTGACCACCCCGGGGCCTGGCCCTACGGGTTGCCCGAGCTGCCCGGCCAGCGGGCCGCGATCGCCGCCGGTGGCCGGGCCGCCGCCACCGGGTGCTACGCCGCGGCGACGATCCTGCCGCTCGCGCCGTTGATCGCCGCCGGCCTGGTCGAGCCGGCCGACGTGGTCGTCGTCGCCGCCTCCGGCACCTCCGGCGCCGGCCGGTCGGCCGCGGGACACCTGCTCGGCAGCGAGGTGATGGGCGACCTCTCGCCCTACAGCGTGGGTCGCCACCGGCACGTGCCGGAGATCCTGCAGGCCACCGGCGCGACCTCGGTCTCGTTCACGCCGGTGCTGGCGCCGATGCCGCGCGGCATCCTGGCCACGGTCACGGCCCGCCCGACCCGTCCCGGGACCAGCGCGGCGGAGGTCCGCGACGCGTTGCACGCGGCGTACGGGTCCGAGCCGTTCGTGCACCTGCTGCCCGAGGGCCAGTGGCCGCACACGGCCGCGACGCTCGGCAGCAACAGCGCCCACCTGCAGGCCACGGTCGACGCCGGCTCCGGCCGCGTGATCGTGTGCAGCGCGATCGACAACCTCGGCAAGGGCGCCGCCGGCCAGGCCGTGCAGTGCGCCAACCTCCTGCTCGGGCTGCCGGAGACGGCCGGCCTCCCGGTGGACGGGATCGCGCCGTGAGCGTCACCGCCGCCCGGGGCTTCCGGGCCGCCGGCGTCGCGGCCGGCCTCAAGGCCTCCGGCGGCCCCGACGTGGCCCTCGTGGTCAACGACGGCCCGCTCGACGCGGCGGCCGGCGTGTTCACCGGCAACCGGGTCAAGGCCGCGCCCGTGCTGTGGTCCCAGCAGGTCCTCGCGACCAGCCGGCTCACCGGGGTCGTGCTCAACTCCGGCGGCGCCAACGCCTGCACCGGGCCGGACGGTTTCGCCGACACGCACGTGACCGCCGAGGCCGCCGCCGCCGCCCTCGGCGTCGGGGCGATCGACGTCGCCGTGTGCTCGACCGGCCTGATCGGCGAGCGGCTGCCGATGCCGCTGCTGCTGGCCGGCGTCGAGAAGGCCGTCGCGTCGCTGGCTCCGACCGGCGGCGGCGACGCCGCCCGGGCAATCATGACCACCGACACGACGCCCAAGACCGCGGTGGTCGCCAGCGACGGCTGGACCGTCGGCGGCATGGCCAAGGGCGCCGGCATGCTGGCCCCTGGCCTGGCCACCATGCTCTGCGTCCTCACCACCGATGCGGTGCTCGACGCGGCCGGCTGCGACGCCGCGCTGCGCGCCGCCACCGCCCGCACGTTCGACCGGGTCGACTCCGACGGCTGCATGTCGACCAACGACACCGTGCTGCTGCTGGCCAGCGGCGCCGCGGGCGTGATCCCCGAGCCGGGCGTGTTCGCGGCGGCGGTCGAGCGGCTGTGCGCGGACCTGTGCCGGCAGCTGCTCTCCGACGCCGAGGGTGCGACCAAGGACGTCGCGGTCGAGGTGGTCGGCGCGGCCAGCGAGGCCGAGGCGCTCGAGGTCGGCCGCGCGGTCGCCCGCAGCAACCTGCTCAAGTGCGCGTTCTTCGGCAACGACCCCAACTGGGGCCGGGTGCTCGCCGCCGTCGGCACGACCGCGGCCGCGTTCGACCCCGAAGCGCTCGACGTCGCGATCAACGGCGTCCAGGTCTGCCGGGGTGGGGCCGCCGGGGAGCCGCGCGACCTGGTCGACCTGTCCGGCCGGGACGTCGCGGTGCTGGTCGACCTGCACGCCGGCCCGGCGGCCGCGACGGTCTGGACCAACGACCTGTCCCTCGCGTACGTCCACGAAAACTCGGCCTACTCGACATGACCCGCACGATGACCACCTCCGCCGACCGCTCGGCCGCGCTGGCCAAGGCGGCCACGCTGGTCGAGGCCCTGCCCTGGCTGGCCCGCTTCCACGGCGCCGTCGTCGTCCTCAAGTACGGCGGCCATGCCATGGCCGACCCGGCGCTGCAGCGGGCGTTCGCCGAGGACGTGGTCTTCCTCCGCTACGTCGGGCTCAGGCCGGTCGTCGTGCACGGCGGCGGCCCGCAGATCACCGCCCACCTCGACCGGCTCGGCATCCCGACCGAGTTCCGCGCCGGGCTGCGGGTCACCACCCCCGAGGCGATGGAAATCGTCCGGATGGTGCTCGTCGGCCAGGTCAACGGCGACGTCGTCCGGCTGGTCAACGACCACGGCACGTTCGCGGTCGGCCTGTCCGGGGAGGATGGCGGGCTGATGACGGCCGAGCCGCGCACGCTCGTCGTGGAGGGCGAGGAGGTCGACCTCGGCCTGGTCGGCGACGTGGCCTCGGTCGACCCCGGCGCGCTGCGGGCGCTGCTCGACGACGGCCGCATCCCGGTCGTCGCCACCGTGGCCGGCGGCCCGGGCGGCCAGTCCTACAACGTCAACGCCGACACCGCCGCGGCCGCGATCGCGGTCGCCCTGCGCGCGCAGAAGCTGGTCGTGCTCACCGACGTCGAGGGGCTCTACGCGTCCTGGACGCCGGGCGGCGCGGCCGGGGAGCTGGTGAGCGAGATCGCCGCCGCCGACCTGGCGGCGCTGCTGCCCGGTCTGTCCGCCGGGATGGTGCCGAAGATGGAGGCCTGCCTGCGGGCGGTGCGCGGCGGCGTCCCGCAGGCGCACGTGCTCGACGGCCGGGTGCCGCACGCCGTGCTGCTCGAGGTGTTCACCGACTCCGGCGTCGGCACGATGGTGCTGCCCGATGCGCCGGCGACCGACGCCGCCGGAGGTGCCGCATGACCGCCGCCGACGCCCTGCGGGCGCGCTGGGACGCGGTGATGATGCCCAACTACGGCACCCCGCCGGTCGTCATCGCCCGCGGCGAGGGTTGCCGGGTCTGGGACGTCGACGGCGTCGGCTACCTCGACCTCATCGCCGGCATCGCCGTGTCCGCACTCGGCCACGCCCACCCGGCCCTGGTCGAGGCTGTCCGCCGCCAGGTCGGCGTGCTCGCCCACTCCAGCAACCTGTTCGTGCACGAGCCCGGCGTCGCGCTCGCCGAGCGGCTGGTCGGCCTGCTCGGCGGCGGCGCCCGGGTGTTCTTCTGCAACGACGGCGCCGAGGCCAACGAGGCCGCGCTGAAGATCGTCCGCCGGCACGGCTGGGGGCTCGACCCGGCCGGGCGCCGGCTCGAGGTGGTCGCCGCCGAGGCCGGCTTCCACGGCCGCACGTTCGGGGCGCTGTCGCTGACCGGCATACCGGCCAAGCGCGAGCCGTTCGCGCCGCTGCCCGGCCCCGTCACCTTCGTGCCGTACGGCGACGAAGCCGCGCTGCGGGCCGCCGTCACCGACCGGACGGCCGCGGTCTTCCTCGAGCCGACCCTGGGCGAGGGCGGCGTGGTCCCACCGCCGCCCGGCTACCTCGCCGCCGCCCGGGACGCCTGCGACGCCGCCGGCGCGCTGCTCGTCCTGGACGAGGTGCAGAGCGGCATCGGCCGCACCGGCGGGTGGTTCGCCCACCAGGTCGAGGGCGTCCGGCCCGACGTGGTCACGCTGGCCAAGGGCCTCGGCGGCGGGATGCCGATCGGTGCCTGCATCGGCCTCGGCGCGACCGGCGAGCTGCTCACCGCCGGCCAGCACGGAAGCACGTTCGGCGGCAACCCGGTGTCCTGCGCGGCGGCGCTGGCCGTGCTCGACACGATCGAGCGCGACGACCTGCTCGCCTCGGTGCGCACGGTCGGCGACCGGCTCGCCGCGGGCCTCGGCGGGATCCGCTCGCCGCTGGTGAGGGGCGTCCGGGGCAGTGGCCTGTGGCGGGCGCTGGTGTTGACCCGCCCGGTCGCGGCCCAGGTGGAGGCGGCGGCCCGCGGCGCCGGCGTGCTGGTCAACGCGGTGCAGCCGGACGCCGTGCGGATCGCGCCTCCGCTGATCCTCACCGCGGCGGAGGCCGACGAGGCGGTCGCCGCGCTGGCAACGGCGGTGGCCGAGGTCGAGCGGGCCGCTACCGTCGGCGCGTCCAACGCCAGCGTCGACGATGGGACCTCCTGATGCCGCGCCACTTCCTCCGCGACGACGACCTCAGCCCGGCCGAGCAGCTCGAGGTGCTCGACCTCGCCGACCGAGTCAAGGCCGACCGGTTCGCCTTCACCCCGCTCGCCGGCCCGCGCGCGGTCGCGGTGTTGTTCGACAAGCCGTCCACCCGCACCAGGGTGTCGTTCAGCGCCGGCATCGCCGAGCTCGGCGGCTACCCGCTGGTGATGGAGGCGACCGGAAGCCAGCTCGGCCGGGGCGAGCCGATCGAGGACACCACCCGGGTGCTCGACCGGCAGTGCGCCGCGATCGTCTGGCGGACGTTCGGCCAGGACCGGGTGGAGACAGCGGCCCGGGTGAGTCGGGTGCCGGTGGTCAACGCGCTCACCGACTTGTTCCACCCCTGCCAGGTGCTCGCCGACCTGCAGACCGTGCGGGAGCGGCTCGGCCGGCTGGCCGGGGTCACGCTGACCTACGTCGGCGACGGCGCCAACAACATGGCCCACTCGCTGCTGCTCGGCGGCGCCACCGCGGGCCTGCACGTCCGGATCGGCCACCCGACCGGCTATGACCCCGACCCGGCGGTCGTCGCCCGGGCCACCGAGATCGCCGCCGGCACCGGTGGGTCGGTGCAGCTGACCGGGGAGCCGAAGGAGGCGTTCTCCGGCGCCGAGGTCGTGGTCACCGACACCTGGGTCTCGATGGGTCAGGAGGACGAGGCGGCGGCGCGGATGGCGCCGTTCGTGCCGTTCGCGGTGACCGCCGAGGCCCTGCAGGAGGCCGCGCCGGGCGCGGTCGTGCTGCACTGCCTGCCGGCCTACCGGGGCAAGGAGATCGCCGCCGAGGTCCTCGACGGCCCGCAGAGCGCGGTCTGGGACGAGGCGGAAAACCGGCTGCACGCGCAGAAGGCGCTGCTGATCTGGTTGCTGGAGGAGTCGTGAGCACGCCCGAGCACCCGGCGCCGCTGGGCAAGGTGGCCCGGCAGGCCCGGATCGCCGAGCTGGTCGCCGCGCAGCCGGTCACCTCCCAGGGCGAGCTGGCCGCGCTGCTCGCCGCCGAGGGCATCGCGGTCACCCAGGGCACGCTGTCCCGCGACCTCGACGAGCTCAACGCGGTAAAGGTGCGCAGCGGCCCGGGTGGACCGCTGGCCTACGTGGTGCCGGAGGACGGCGGCGCCCCGCCGCCGCTGCAGCTGCCCGCGGTCGGCGCGCCGCTGTCCCGGCTGATCCGGCTGCTGGGCGAGCTGCTGGTCTCGGTCGAGGGCAGCGCCAACCTCGCCGTGCTGCGGACCCCGCCCGGCGCCGCCCACTTCCTCGCCTCCGCCGTCGACCGGTCCGGCCTGACCGAGGTGATCGGCACGATCGCCGGCGACGACACGGTCCTGCTGGTCGCCCGCGACCCGACCGGCGGCGAGCACGTCGCCGAGCTGATGCGGACCCTGTCCCGCCGGCAGGTCCCCGACGAGCTCACGATCCAGCAACGCCGCCTCCACGCCGCCCTCGCCGCCCAGACCCACCGTCCCGCCGGCCACGCCATCGCCGGCCACGGGAGCCGCGGGGGTGAGGCTGCTCGCGGGGGCGAGGCTGACCGCGGGGGCGACCCGGCTGGCGACCCGGCTGGCGACCCGGCCGGCGACCCGGCCGTGGCGGGGACGGGGGACGGTACGGCTGGCCGGAAGGGTGAGCCCGGGCCGCGGCGACGACGACCGGCCCGTACCCGCGCCTGACCCCACGACCCGAGACCCGCGCGGTGCGGCCGCGCCCGACCGAGGAGATACCCGTGACCGAGCGCGTCGTCCTTGCCTACTCCGGAGGCCTGGACACCTCCGTCGCCATCGGCTGGATCGCCGAGAAGACCGGCGCCGAGGTGATCGCGGTCGCCGCGGACGTCGGCCAGGGCGGCGAGGACCTGGAGGAGGTCCGGGGTCGCGCGCTGGCATGTGGCGCGGTCGAGGCCGAGGTGCTCGACCTGCGCGACGAGTTCGCCGGGTCCTACTGCCTGCCCGCGCTGCGCGCCGGCGCGCTCTACATGGAGCGCTACCCGCTGGTCTCGGCGCTGTCCCGGCCGGTGATCGTGGAGGCGCTCGTCGCCGCCGCCCGCCGGCACGGCGCCGGCACGGTCGCCCACGGATGCACCGGCAAGGGCAACGACCAGGTCCGTTTCGAGGTCGGTATCGGCGCGCTCGCGCCCGACCTGCAGGTGCTCGCACCGGTGCGGGACTCGGGCATGACCCGGGACGAGGCGATCGGCTTCGCCGAGCGCACCGGCTTGCCGATCGACGTCACCGGCCGCTCGCCCTACTCGATCGACCAGAACCTCTGGGGCCGCGCGGTGGAGACCGGCTTCCTCGAGGACCCGTGGAACGCGCCGATCGAGGAGCTCTACGCCTACACGTCCGACCCGGCCCAGCCGCGCGAGCCGGACGAGGTTCTCGTCCGCTTCGACGGCGGCGTGCCGACCGCGATCGACGGCCGGCCGGTGACCGTGCGCGAGGCGATCGAGGAGCTCAACCGGCGGGCGGGCGCCCAGGGCGTCGGCCGGCTGGACATGGTCGAGGACCGGCTGATCGGCATCAAGAGCCGCGAGGTCTACGAGGCGCCCGGCGCGATCGCGCTGGTGACCGCGCACCGGGAGATCGAGGACCTCACGGTCGAGCGGGACCTGCGCCGGTTCGCTCAGGGCGTCCGGCAGCGGTGGACCGAGCTCGTCTACGACGGCCTGTGGTTCTCCCCGCTCAAGCGGGCGCTCGACGCGTTCCTCGACTCGGCCCAGCAGCACGTGACCGGAGAGGTGCGGCTGCGGCTGCACGGCGGCACCGCCATCCCGACCGGTCGCCGCAGCGACAGCACGCTCTACGACTACTCGCTGGCCACGTACGACACCGGCGACACCTTCGACCAGTCGCTGGCCAAGGGCTTCGTCCAGCTCTGGGGCCTGCCCTCGCGCATCGCCGCCTCCCGCGACCTCGCCGCCACCAAGGCCCACCACCCGGAGCCCGCATGACCGACCCCAGCCAGCCCGACCCCACTCCTCCCGGCGCCGTCTCGCCCGACCCCGCCCGCGGATCCGGGTCCGGCGTGTCCGGGTCCGGTGGCGCGGTCGGGTCCGGCGTGTCTGGTCCCGGTGGCGTGTCTGGTTCCGGTGGCGTGTCCGGTTCCGGTGGCGCGGTCTGGGTCCGGTGGCGTGTCCGGGTCCGGTGGCGCGGTCGGGTCCGGTGGCGTGTCCGGGTCCAGTGGCGTCCTCGGCTCCGGCGGTGCGGCGTCGCCGGTGGCGGGCGGGATGCGCCTGTGGGGCGGCCGGTTCGCCGCCGGTCCGGCCGCGGCGCTGGCCCGGCTCTCCGTGTCCGTGCAGTTCGACTGGCGGCTTGCGCCGTACGACCTGGCCGCGTCCCGCGCGCATGCCCGGGTGCTGCACCGCGCCGGCCTGCTCGACGAGGAGGAGCTGGCCCGCATGCTGGCCGCCCTCGACGAGCTGGAGGCCGACGTCCGCGCCGGCACGTTCTCCCCGACCCTGGACGACGAGGACGTGCACACCGCCCTCGAGCGCGGGCTCCTGGAGCGGCTCGGACCGCTCGGCGGCAAGCTGCGTGCCGGCCGGAGCCGCAACGACCAGGTCGCCACCGACCTGCGGCTCTACCTTCGCGACGCCGCCCGCCAGGTGGCCGCCGCGGTGGCCGAGCTGGAGGCGGCGCTGGTCGGCCGCGCCGACGAGCACCGGGACGTGCCGATGCCCGGGATGACCCACCTGCAGCACGCCCAGCCGGTCCTGTTCGCCCACCACCTGCTCGCGCACGTACACGCGCTCGCCCGCGACCTGGACCGGCTGCGCGACTGGGACCGCCGGGCCGCGGTGAGCCCGCTCGGCGCCGGTGCCCTGGCCGGCTCCTCGCTCCCGCTCGACCCGCAGCTCACCGCGCAGGAGCTCGGCTTCCGCTCGGCTGCGACCAACTCGATCGACGCGGTGTCCGACCGCGACTTCGTGGCCGAGTTCCTGTTCGCCACCGCGCTGCTCGGCGTGCACCTTTCCCGGATCGGGGAGGAGGTCTGCCTCTGGGCGACCAGCGAGTTCGGCTGGATCCGGCTCTCCGACGCGTACTCGACCGGTTCGTCGATCATGCCGCAGAAGAAGAACCCGGACGTCGCCGAGCTGGCGCGGGGCAAGGCCGGCCGGCTGATCGGCGGCCTCACCGGCCTGCTGGTCACGCTCAAGGGCCTGCCGCTGGCGTACGACCGGGACCTCCAGGAGGACAAGGAGCCGGCCTTCGACGCGGTCGACCAGCTGCTGCTCGTGTTGCCCGCGCTGACCGGCCTGGTCGGCACGATGACCGTGGATACCGGCCGGCTCGCCGCGGCCGCGCCGGAGGGCTTCGCGCTCGCCACCGACGTGGCCGAGTGGCTGGTGCGGGCCGGGGTGCCGTTCCGCGAGGCGCACGAGGTCGCCGGCGCGCTCGTCGCCTACTGCGAGGGTGCCGGACGGGAGCTGACCGATCTCACCGACGCCGAGCTCGCCGGCGTCGACGCCAGGCTCACGCCGGACGTCCGGTCCGTCCTCGACGTGCCCGGCGCGCTGCGGGCTCGCTCGGCGCACGGCGGCACGGCCCCGGACCGGGTCGCCGACCAGCTGGCCGAGCTGACCCGGACCGTGCAGGATCAGCTGGCGTGGGCGGGCGAGAAGGCACCGATGGGGGAGTGGGGTCGCTGAGCCGGCCCTTCGATCGGGATGCCCTGTCCGGACCGGTGCTGACCGCCGGCCGGGCGCTGCTCGGCGCGGTGCTCGAAGTGGACAGTCCACCGGGGACCGTCGCGGTGCAACTGTCCGAAGTGGAGGCGTACGCGGGACTCGCCGACCCGGCGTCGCATGCGTACCGGGGCCGCACCGCCCGCAACGCGGTGATGTTCGGCCCGGCCGGCTTCCTCTACGTCTACTTCGTGTACGGCATGCACTGGTGCTGCAACGTCGTCTGCGGTCCGGACGGTGAGGCGAGCGCGGTGCTGCTGCGCGCCGGTCGCGTCGTCGCTGGTGAGCAGCTGGCCCACGCCCGCCGTCCCGCCGCCCGCGCCGCCACCGAACTGGCCCGCGGGCCGGCCAGGCTGGCCAGCGCGCTCGGCATCGTCGGCGCCGACACCGGCGTCGACCTGCTCGACCCGGCCGCGCCGATCCGCCTGCTGGCCGGCACCCCGGTCGCCGACGCCGCGGTCCGCCGCGGGCCCCGCGTCGGCGTCGCGGTCGCCGCCGAGGTCCCGTGGCGCCTGTGGGTCGACGGCGACCCCACCGTCAGCCCCTACCGCCCCGCCGCCCGCCGTCGCCCCATCCCCACCTGACCCCACTGCCCCACCGCCCCGCCGCTCACGACCGCACCCACCACCTGCGCCGGCAGCCGGCCGCCATACGGCAGACTCGTCCCGTGACCGCCACCACCTCGACGCCGCCCGGCGTCACCGCGGACGATCTGCCGCCGCGCCTGCGGGAGACGCACGACCGGCTGACGTTCGGTGCCGCCGAGGTGCTGCCTGCCGGCGGCCTGGCCGAGCGGCTGTTGGCCGCCGAGCGCGAGGGCCGACCGCTGCGGGTCAAGCTCGGCATCGACCCGTCCGGCGCCGCCCTCACGCTCGGCCACGCGGTGGTGCTGCGCAAGCTGCGCCAGTTCCAGGACTACGGCCACACCGCCGTCCTCATCGTCGGCGGGTTCACCGGCCGGGTGGGCGACCCGAGCGGGCGCACCAACACCCGCGCCGCCCTGAGCGCCGAGCAGACCGCGCACAACTCCCGGCGCTACTTCGAGCAGCTGATGCGGATCCTCGACCCGGAGCGGGTCGAGGTCCGGGACAACTCCGAGTGGCTCGACCCGATGACGATGGCCGAGATCATGTCGTACGCGCGGGAGGTCACGGTCGCCCGCCTGCTCGAGCGGGACGACTTCGCCCGCCGGCACCGCGAGCACCTCCCGATCTCGCTCGTCGAGTTCTTCTACCCGCTGCTGCAGGGCATCGACTCGGTCGCGGTCCGTTCCGACGTCGAGATCGGGGGCACCGATCAGACGTTCAACAACCTGATGGGCCGGGACCTGCAGCGCGCCCACGGCCAGCCGCCGCAGGCGGTGCTCACCGTGCCGCTGTTGGTCGGCACCGACGGCGTCGAGAAGATGGGCAAGTCGCTCGGCAACTGGATCGGCATCGAGGAGCCCCCGGACGAGCAGTTCGGCAAGGTGATGTCGATCCCGGACGCGGTGATCGGCCACTACGCGACGCTCGCCGCCGACCTGCCGCCCGCCGAGGTCGTCGCGATCGAGCGCGATGCCGCAGCAGGCGGCCCGGCGGCGAACCGGGCCAAGCGCCGGGTGGCCGCCGAGGTCGTCGCGCTCTACCACGGTCGGGAGGCGGCTGAGGCCGCCGAGCGCCGGTTCGACACCGTGCACCGGCAGCACGAGGTTCCCGACGACGTGCCGGAGCGGCCGCTGCCACCCGGTGACCCGGTGCACCTGCCGGCCCTGCTGGTGACGTTCGGCTTCGCCAAGTCCACCACCGCCGCCCGGCGGCTGGTCGACGACGGCGCGGTCCGGCTGGACGGCGAGCGCCTTCCGGCCGAGGAGTACGACGTCGCCCGCGACCGGCTGGCCGGCCACGTGCTCGCGGCCGGGCGGCGGCACCTGGTCCGGCTCACCGGCTGATCCCGGTCACCGTCACCCGTTCGGGCAGCCGGCGGGTGGGATCTCGGGTACGCCGGACACGCCAGGTAGTGTCGTCACCGGTCGACCGCACCGGGGCCCGACGGTGCCCGAGCGGACCGGCCTTCAGCACCAGGTAAGGTAGTGATCAGGACAGCGTCCCGATCCGACGCCTCGTCGTCCGGAGCCCGACGAAGGGAACATCCGGCGCCTGGGATCGGTTTCGGGGCGGAGGGTCTGATGTTGGTCTCCGAAGCGGGCTGGCCCGCTGTGGTGACGAGCATCAGACCTCCGGACAGCCGGTGGGAGCTCGTGCCGCCGGTGACGCGCCGGTGGGGACGCGCGGACGAACGTGACGACCTGGAGGTCGGCGCGGGTTCGCGGGCCCCGTCCTGCGTGAGGACGTGGCCGTCAAGGTCCTGTCCGTCCGGGTCCATGCTCCACCGCCGACATGTCGGCGGCTCGACCGGCACCGGTTGGCGGGGGTCAAGGGTGTCGCACGAGGAGAGCGGCGGAAGCGATTTGACTCCGCGGCCACCGCGCTCCTAACGTAGTTCCCGCCCAGAACGCCGGTGTGACCGCCGGACGGGACGGGCTCCATCCCTCCGACACCGCGGATTCCGCGGCCAAGAGTGATGGGCGGGTGGTGTGGGTCAAACCTTCGGATTTGACACCACGAAGCCAACCGAGTAACGTTTAGCGAGTTGCCCCGAGACAGACCGAGAGGTCCGGTACCGGTGCGCGCCCGCTCCTTGAGAACTCAACAGCGTGCCGAAAGTCAGTGCCAACAACCCCGTCCGCGGGTGTTGAGGCCGGTCACCGACCGATCTCGATCCCGTGGCGGATTCCTTTGGTACACGACGAGCACACAGCTTGTCGAGACCAGCGATCACTCCGTAGGCACACCGGTCCGTCGTGGACGGCCCGGCAGCCATACAAAGCATTCACGGAGAGTTTGATCCTGGCTCAGGACGAACGCTGGCGGCGTGCTTAACACATGCAAGTCGAGCGAGGCCCCTCCTTCGGGAGGGTGTCCTAGCGGCGAACGGGTGAGTAACACGTGGGCAACCTGCCCTCAGCTCTGGGATAACCCCGGGAAACCGGGGCTAATACCGGATACGACCTCGTCAGGCATCTGTCGAGGTGGAAAGTTTTTCGGCTGAGGATGGGCCCGCGGCCTATCAGCTTGTTGGTGGGGTGACGGCCTACCAAGGCGACGACGGGTAGCCGGCCTGAGAGGGTGACCGGCCACACTGGGACTGAGACACGGCCCAGACTCCTACGGGAGGCAGCAGTGGGGAATATTGCGCAATGGGCGAAAGCCTGACGCAGCGACGCCGCGTGAGGGACGAAGGCCTTCGGGTTGTAAACCTCTTTCAGCAGGGACGAAGCGAAAGTGACGGTACCTGCAGAAGAAGCACCGGCCAACTACGTGCCAGCAGCCGCGGTAATACGTAGGGTGCAAGCGTTGTCCGGAATTATTGGGCGTAAAGAGCTCGTAGGCGGTCTGTTGCGTCGGCTGTGAAAACCCGAGGCTCAACCTCGGGCCTGCAGCCGATACGGGCAGACTAGAGTTCGGCAGGGGAGACTGGAATTCCTGGTGTAGCGGTGAAATGCGCAGATATCAGGAGGAACACCGGTGGCGAAGGCGGGTCTCTGGGCCGATACTGACGCTGAGGAGCGAAAGCGTGGGGAGCGAACAGGATTAGATACCCTGGTAGTCCACGCCGTAAACGTTGGGCGCTAGGTGTGGGTTCCCTTCCACGGGCTCCGTGCCGCAGCTAACGCATTAAGCGCCCCGCCTGGGGAGTACGGCCGCAAGGCTAAAACTCAAAGGAATTGACGGGGGCCCGCACAAGCGGCGGAGCATGTGGCTTAATTCGACGCAACGCGAAGAACCTTACCTGGGTTTGACATGCAGGGAAATCTCCCAGAGATGGGAGGTCCGCAAGGGCCTTGCACAGGTGGTGCATGGCTGTCGTCAGCTCGTGTCGTGAGATGTTGGGTTAAGTCCCGCAACGAGCGCAACCCTCGTCCTATGTTGCCAGCACGTCATGGTGGGGACTCATAGGAGACTGCCGGGGTCAACTCGGAGGAAGGTGGGGATGACGTCAAGTCATCATGCCCCTTATGTCCAGGGCTGCACACATGCTACAATGGCCGGTACAAAGGGCTGCGAAGCCGCAAGGTGGAGCGAATCCCAAAAAGCCGGTCTCAGTTCGGATCGGGGTCTGCAACTCGACCCCGTGAAGTCGGAGTCGCTAGTAATCGCAGATCAGCAACGCTGCGGTGAATACGTTCCCGGGCCTTGTACACACCGCCCGTCACGTCACGAAAGTCGGTAACACCCGAAGCCGGTGGCCCAACCCTCGTGGAGGGAGCCGTCGAAGGTGGGATCGGCGATTGGGACGAAGTCGTAACAAGGTAGCCGTACCGGAAGGTGCGGCTGGATCACCTCCTTTCTAAGGAGCACCTGGCGGTCCTTCGGGATCGTCCAGAGCCAGTGCCGGATGTGCATGCCGGCCTGGTGCTCATGGGTGGAACGCTGACTAGTTCGGCCGTGACATCGACTGCCACGTCTAGTACAGCCTCTCCGGAGGTCGGAACGGGTGGACGGGAGATGCCGCGGCCGTAGGCACGCTGTTGGGTCCTGAGGGAGCGGAGCTCTCTCGGCCCGCTCGCCCGTCGGACGGCGGCCCTCACACTTCGGTGCGAGGGCCGTACGCGACGGTGGAGGCGATCGGGACCGCCCGTACCTTGAGAACTGCACAGTGGACGCGAGCATCTTTGTGGCCAAGTTAGTAAGGGCGCACGGTGGATGCCTTGGCACCAGGAGCCGATGAAGGACGTAGGAGGCTGCGATAAGCCTCGGGGAGCTGCCAACCGAGCTGTGATCCGAGGATTTCCGAATGGGGAAACCCGGCAGGAGTCATGTCCTGTCACCCATACCTGAATACATAGGGTATGCGGAGGGAACGCGGGGAAGTGAAACATCTCAGTACCCGCAGGAAGAGAAAGCAACCGCGATTCCGTGAGTAGTGGCGAGCGAAAGCGGAACAGGCTAAACCGCGTACGCGTGATACCCGGCAGGGGTTGCGTACCCGGGGTCGTGGGACCGTTCAGTCAGTTCTGCCGGACTGGCAGGGAGTCAAAAAGCGTCGTCGTTAGTGGAAGGCCTCAGGAAAGGGCCGGCACAGAGGGTGACACCCCCGTACACGAAAACGCGACGCCTCCCGAGCGGGATCCCAAGTAGCAGCGAGCCCGTGAAATTCGCTGTGAATCTGGCGGGACCACCCGCTAAGCCTAAATACTCCCTGGTGACCGATAGCGGACAAGTACCGTGAGGGAAAGGTGAAAAGTACCCCGGGAGGGGAGTGAAATAGTACCTGAAACCGCGCGCCTACAAGCCGTGGGAGCGTCGTCGCACCTTGAGTGCGGCCGTGACCGCGTGCCTTTTGAAGAATGAGCCTGCGAGTTAGCGGTATGTGGCGAGGTTAACCCGGGTGGGGTAGCCGTAGCGAAAGCGAGTCCGAACAGGGCGCATCAGTCGCATGCTCTAGACCCGAAGCCGAGTGATCTACCCATGGCCAGGTTGAAGCGCGGGTAAGACCGCGTGGAGGACCGAACCCACCAGGGTTGAAAACCTGGGGGATGAGCTGTGGGTAGGGGTGAAAGGCCAATCAAACTCGGTGATAGCTGGTTCTCCCCGAAATGCATTTAGGTGCAGCGTCACGCGTTTCTTGCCGGAGGTAGAGCACTGGATGGCCTAGGGGGCCCACAAGCTTACCGAAGTCAACCAAACTCCGAATGCCGGTAAGTGAGAGCGTGGCAGTGAGACTGCGGGGGATAAGCTTCGTAGTCGAGAGGGAAACAGCCCAGATCGCCAGCTAAGGCCCCTAAGCGTGTGCTAAGTGGAAAAGGATGTGGAGTCGCAGGGACAACCAGGAGGTTGGCTTAGAAGCAGCCACCCTTTAAAGAGTGCGTAATAGCTCACTGGTCAAGTGATTCCGCGCCGACAATGTAACGGGGCTCAAGCACACCGCCGAAGCTGCGGCATTCACGCAACAGTCCGTCGTGCACCTCGAGTGTACGGCCAGACGTGTGGATGGGTAGGGGAGCGTCGTGTGGCGAGAGAAGCGGCGGGGTAACCCAGTCGTGGACGCCACGCGAGTGAGAATGCAGGCATGAGTAGCGAAAGCGGAGTGAGAAACTCCGCCGCCGAATGACCAAGGGTTCCTGGGCCAGGCTAATCCGCCCAGGGTAAGTCGGGACCTAAGGCGAGGCCGACAGGCGTAGTCGATGGACAACGGGTTGATATTCCCGTACCCGCGAAGGAGCGCCCATACTGAACCCGGCGATGCTAAGCGCCCGAAATTCGGCGGACCTTCGGGTCTGCTGGGTGGAGCGCGCGAACCAGACCGGTAGTAGGTAAGCGATGGGGTGACGCAGGAAGGTAGTCCAGCCAGTGAGTGGTAGTACTGGTCCAAGAGTGTAGGGCGTGGTGTAGGCAAATCCGCACCACACGAGCCTGAGACTTGACGGGTAGCCGAATGAGGCGAAATGGATGATCCTATGCTGCCGAGAAAAGCCTCTAGCGAGCTCCGAGCGGCCCGTACCCCAAACCGACTCAGGTGGTCAGGTAGAGAATACCAAGGCGATCGAGTGAACCGTGGTTAAGGAACTCGGCAAAATGCCCCCGTAACTTCGGGAGAAGGGGGGCCAGAGAGCGTGAAGGAGCGTGCCTCCGGAGCGTTGGCTGGCCGCAGAGACCAGGGAGAAGCGACTGTTTACTAAAAACACAGGTCCGTGCGAAGTCGCAAGACGATGTATACGGACTGACGCCTGCCCGGTGCTGGAACGTTAAGGGGACGGGTTAGCTCTTCGGGGCGAAGCTCAGAACTCAAGCGCCAGTAAACGGCGGTGGTAACTATAACCATCCTAAGGTAGCGAAATTCCTTGTCGGGTAAGTTCCGACCTGCACGAATGGCGTAACGACTTCTCCACTGTCTCAACCACGGACTCGGCGAAATTGCACTACGAGTAAAGATGCTCGTTACGCGCGGCAGGACGGAAAGACCCCGGGACCTTCACTACAGCTTGATATTGGTGCTCGGTTCGGCTTGTGTAGGATAGGTGGGAGACTGTGAAGCGGACACGCCAGTGTTCGTGGAGTCAACGTTGAAATACCACTCTGGTCGATCTGGGCTTCTAACCTCGGTCCGTGATCCGGATCAGGGACAGTGTCAGGTGGGTAGTTTAACTGGGGCGGTTGCCTCCTAAAAGGTAACGGAGGCGCCCAAAGGTTCCCTCAGCCTGGTTGGCAATCAGGTGTCGAGTGCAAGTGCACAAGGGAGCTTGACTGTGAGACGGACGTGTCGAGCAGGAGCGAAAGCTGGGACTAGTGACCCGGTGTCGGCATGTGGAAGCGGCATCGATCAACGGATAAAAGGTACCCCGGGGATAACAGGCTGATCTTCCCCAAGAGTCCATATCGACGGGATGGTTTGGCACCTCGATGTCGGCTCGTCGCATCCTGGGGCTGGAGTAGGTCCCAAGGGTTGGGCTGTTCGCCCATTAAAGCGGTACGCGAGCTGGGTTTAGAACGTCGTGAGACAGTTCGGTCCCTATCCGCCGCGCGCGCAGGAGACTTGAGAAGGGCTGTCCCTAGTACGAGAGGACCGGGACGGACGAACCTCTGGTGTGCCAGTTGTTCCGCCAGGAGCACTGCTGGTTGGCTACGTTCGGCAGGGATAACCGCTGAAAGCATCTAAGCGGGAAGCTCGCTTCAAGATGAGGTCTCCCATCCTTCGTGGAGTAAGGCCCCCGGTAGACCACCGGGTTGATAGGCCGGATGTGGAAGCCAGGTAACTGGTGAAGCTGACCGGTACTAATAGGCCGAGGACTTGACCACAAATGCTACGCGTCCACTGTGCGGTTCCCGAGGTACGGTCGTCTTGTACGACCACATCTCCATAGAGTTTCGGCGACCATGGCGAAGGGGAAACGCCCGGTTCCATCCCGAACCCGGAAGCTAAGCCCTTCTGCGCCGATGGTACTGCGTGGGGGACCGCGTGGGAGAGTAGGACGTCGCCGGACATCTTTCCTCGATGGGGACCACTTCGGTGGTCCCCATCGACGTTTCTGCGGTTCTGTTTGTGAAAGGGATGGGTTCGGTGGACGAGGAACGGCCCGACAGTCCGCGGTCCGCGGGCGCCGGCGGCAAGGGCAGCCCCCGACGCTCGTCGGGCCGTCCCGTGACCGGCACGCGCCGCGGCTCCGCGGTGCCCCGCCGTCCCTTGGGCGACGCCGACACGCCGTCGCGCGGGACCGGGAACCGGCGGGATGCGGGCGGCGCTGCTGGGCAGAGGGGCTCGGACGGCACCCGGACCTCGCCACGCGGCACCGGTCCGCGGCGCCTGTCCACCTCGGGATCAGCCCGCACCCACGACGACCGCGGTGACGACGCTCGTTCCACCGATCCGGCCGACCGCGCCTCCGCGCGCCCCCGGGGGACCGACCGCGGCGCTGCCGGACGCGGGACCAGATCGGGCGGCGGGGCCACTCGCGCCGCGCGGCCGCGGAACGCCGCCGGCGACGCTGGTGGATCGGCCGGCGGCGTCGGTCGAGGAACTGGCGAGCGCCGGGGCGCCGCCGGCCGCGGGACTGGACCGGCCGGCGGAGTCGGTCGCGGCGCCGCCGGCCGGTGGGACGCGTCCGGCGGCGGCGGTGGCGGCGCCGCTCGAGCCGACGGCGCCGGTGGGGTCGGTCGTGGTGGTGCCCGCCGGGCGGACGGCGCCGGTGGCGTGGGTGGCTCGGCTGGTGGCGTCGGTCGTGGCACCTCCTACCGGGCGGACGCCGGCGGTCGCGGGGCTGGATCGGACCGGGGCGGTCGTGGCACCGGCCGCAGCCGCGACGCTGTGGGTGGCTCGGCTGGTGGCGTCGGTCGTGGCACCTCCTACCGGGCGGACGCCGGCGGTCGCGGGGCTGGATCGGACCGCGGCGGTCGTGGCACCGGCCGCAGCCGCGACGCTGTGGGTGGCTCGGCTGGTGGCGTCGGTCGTGGCACCTCCTACCGGGCGGACGCCGGCGGTCGCGGCGCTGGATCGGACCGCGGCGGTCGTGGCACCGCCGGGAGCCGGGACGCCGGGGCTGGCTCGGGACGATCGGCTGGTGCGGTCGGTCGGGACCGTGTGCAGCCGACGGGCGGTCGCGGTAGTGGAACGACGGGCCACGCGGGTCCTGGAGCGCACCGGGGGACGGGCGGCTCGCGGGCTCGCGGTGCCGGAACGTCGGCTGGCGGTCCTGGTGTGGGGGAGCGGCGGGGTGGTCCGGCTCGATCCTGGGAACGGCGCGGGGACGAGTGGGGCGGCGGTACCCGTGGTGCCGGTGCCCGACGGGTCGGGGCGGGGCCGCGGCGCGATCGCGACGCTTCGCCCGGCTCGGCGGGTGGCCGGCCCCGGGATGCCGGTGCGGGGCGGTATGGGCCGGGCGCGGGCGGTTCGGAGCGTGCACGGCCCGCGTCGGGTTCGGCTCGCTCGGACCGAGGGCCGCGCGAGGATGCCTGGGGTCGCGACGGGAGTCGCGGTGCGGCCGGCCCGCGGGGCGGACGTGGTGCGGCGGCGCGCGGCGAGCGTCCGGCGGCGCGGCGGGATGGGGACCGGATCGCGGTGGCCGGGTCGCGGCGGCCGGCACCCTCGGTGGATCCGCCTGCGGACGTCGAGCCGCGAGAGCTGGCACCGGAGGTGCGGGCGCAGCTTCGGACGTTGAGCAAGGTCGCCGCCGATCGGGTCGCGCGGCACCTCGTGGCCGCCGGGCGGCTGGTCGACGAGGACCCGCAGGCGGCGCTGGAGCAGGCGCGCGCCGCGCGGGCGCTCGGGGCGCGCGTCGCGGTGGTGCGGGAGGCGGTCGGCGAGACGGCGTACGCGGCCGGGGAGTGGGCCGAGGCGATCGCCGAACTGCGCACCGCGCGGCGCATGACCGGAGACGACTCAGCCCTGCCGATGATCGCCGATGCCGAGCGGGCCCTCGGTCGGCCCGAGCGGGCGCTGCGGATCGCGCAGTCGCCGGAGTCGCAGGGGTTGGGGCCCGCCGAACGAGCCGAGATGCGCATCGTGGAGGCCGGCACGCGGCGGGATCTCGGTCAGCTCGATGCCGCCCTCGTCACGTTGCAGGGCTCGGAGTTGGACCGGCGGACGGTGCGGCCGTGGTCGGCGCGGGTCTGGTACGCCTACGCGGACCTGCTGCTCGCGGCCGGGCGCGATGACGAGGCCCGCGAGTGGTTCGTCGCGGCCGCCGGCGCCGACCCCGACGGCACCACCGACGCCGACGAGCGGCTCCTCGAGCTCGACGGCATCGAGATCCTCACGGACGAGGACGACGACGTGCCCGCGGACGCCGCGATCAACAGCCCCGAGCAGACGCCCACCGACTCGGGCATCGAGGCCGCGGACCGAAGCGAGACTGCCGACCTGGCTGAGGCCTCCGATCTGGCTGAGGCCGCCGATCTGGCTGAGGCCGCGGACCGGGGCGAGGCCGCGGATCCGAGCGAGGCGGCGGATCCGAGCGAGGCCGCGGATCCGAGCGAGACTGACCTGGCTGAGGCCGCGGATCTGACCGAGGCTGACCTGGCTGAGGCCGCGGATCTGACCGAGGCTGACCTGGCTGAGGCCGCGGATCTGACCGAGGCTGACCTGGCTGAGGCCGCGGACCGGGGTGAGGCCGTCGATCGGAGTGAGGCCGTCGATCGGAGTGAGGCCGTCGACCGGGGTGAGGCCGTCGACCGGGGTGAGGCCGTCGACCGGGGTGAGGCCGTCGACCGGAGTGAGGCCGTCGACCGGAGTGAGGCCGTCGACCCGAGTGAGGCCGTCGGCCGGGGCGAGGCGGCGGATCCGGCGACGGGTGGTGCCACGTCAGGTGGGCGCAGCGGGGCCGGGGCGTCGCTTGTCGAACCCGCCCCGGTGGAGGAGGCCGGAGCGCAGCGGGTCCGGCGGGTGGAGGCGGAGCCCGGCGATCCGGTGCCGCTGCAGTTCAGTGACCAGGACGGCGGTCCGGGCGGCGGTCCGGGCGGCGGTCCGGGCGGCGGTCAGGCGGACCAGTCGGGCTCGTCTTCGTAGGCGCGGATCAGGAGGCCGGTGCGCGGCTTCGGTGTGAACAGGGTCGACTTGCGGGGCATCCGCTCGCCGGCCTCCGCGACCGCGGCGACCGCCTCGACCGGCGTGGGGTTGAGCAGCAGCGCGACCCCGCCGGTCCGCGCCGCCGCCGCCACCGCTGCCGGCACGTCGTGCTCGAAGCCGACCACGTCCTCGGTGTCCTGCAGCCCCCACAACCGGTCGATGAGCACCCGATGGGCGATCGTCACGTCCAGCGACCGCGACGCCGCGGACCGCTCGGCCGGCAGCGTGGACGCGAGCAGCGCCGGCGACGGGTCGGTGAGCAGCACCCACCGCTCGCCGTCGGTGAGCAGGAACGCGGCACCCTTGTCCGCCGCCGCCAGCGCCGACAGCGCGGACGCCGCCGGCACGTCCTGCACGGTGAACCCCTCCGCGGCCCGGGACACCGCGGACGACAGCGACAACCCCGGTACGTACCGGTGGATCGCGTGCACCTGCGGCCCGTACGTGCTCGCGTCCACGAGCAGCGCCAGTCCCCGGTCCCACGGCCCAGCCCCGGCGCCGACGGCGTGCCGGTCGGCCTGGTGCCGCAGGTACGTCGCGTACCGGTGGTGCCCGTCGGCGATCACCGCCCGCCGCGCCAGCAGGTCGCCGGCGATCGCCTGCAGCGTCGTCGGGTCGGTGAGCGCCCAGATCCGGTGCGTCACACCGGCGACGACGGCCGAGGCGAGCGGCGGGCCGGACACGGACGCGACCGCCTGCGAGGCCGCGCCGCCGCCCGAGTAGACCAGGAAGATCGGCTCCAGGTTGGCCTGGGTCGCCTCGGTCAGCGCCAGCCGGTCGGCCACCGGGCCGGCCATCGTGTTCTCGTGCGGCAGCACGACCCCGGCCTCCGGCGGGGTCAGCCCGACCGCGCCGACCAGGCCGCGGGTGCGCGCCGCACCGTCCTCCATCTCGTACACGTAGAGGGCCGGGACGGCATCCGGGACGAGCACACCGGACGAACGCCACGAGGAGAGCAGGGCCGCGGCTGCGCGGTACGCGCTGCTGGGTTGGTCGTCGAGGTCACGTGGGAGGATGACACGGACGACGTTGTGCGGGTCGGACGCCTCCAGCTCACGCCGCTCGTCCTCGTCGATGACGTCGTACGGCGGGGACAGCAGCGGCGCCGGGTCGGAGGTGGCGAAGCGCAGTGCGCGGAACGGGAGAAGGCGGAGTCCCTCGGGACCCGGGGAGGAGGCGGGCGGCGGCGACGCGACAGACGTCATGGTCCGCATCGTAGGAGCCGGTGCCGGACCGTTCGCGCGCGGCCACCAGCGCGCCAGAGCAGCGAGGAGGACCGTTCGTGCCGAGCCGGGACGACTGGGATGACGAGACACCACCGCCGCCACCGTTCGCCGACGCGCCTCCGCCGCCGCCCGACGTGCTGCCCCAGGGCGAGGTCTACGACTGGTACGTGCGTGGTCTCGACCTGCTCGAGTCCGGCAACCCCGCCGCCGCCGTGACGCTGCTGACCCATGCCGTCAACTCCGAGCCGGAGTCCCGCAGCGTGCGGGAGGCGCTGGCCAGGGCCCAGTTCGACTCCGGCCTGTACGACGAGGCCGTGCAGAGCTTCAGCTGGATCATCTCGATCAACCCGGCGGACGACTACGCGCAGTTCGGGCTCGGCCTGGCCGCGGCCAAGATCGGCGACCTCACCGCCGCCGTCGAGCATCTCGCCCTGGCCGCGGCGATGCGCCCGGACATCACCCACTACTCGACCGCGCTGCGGGGCGCGCGCGCCGCCCTCGCCGCCAACCGGTGAGCGAGCCGCCGGAGAGCGAGCCGCCGGAGAGCGAGCCGCCGGAGAGCGAGCCGCCGGAGAGCGAGCCGCCGGAGAGCGACGTCCACGAGGCGCCGGCCCACCGGTACGACGTCGCGCTGCTCGACCTCGACGGCGTCGTCTACCTCGGCTCGACCGCGATCCCCGACGTGCCGAAGGCGCTGGCCGAGGTGCGCGCCGCCGGCATGCGGCTCGCCTTCGTGACCAACAACGCGTCCCGGACGCCGGCCGCGGTGGCCGAGATGCTCACCGGGATGGGCATCCAGGCCACCCCGGACGAGGTGGTGAACTCGGCCCAGGCCGCCTGTCACGTGCTCGCCGAGAAGCTCCCGGCCGGCGCGAAGGTGCTGGTCGTCGGCACCACCGGCCTGATCGAGGCGGCCTGCGAGCGCGGCTTCACGCTGGTCGGGTCGGCCGATGACGACCCGGCCGCGGTCGTGCAGGGGTACGGCCCCAACGTCGGGTGGGCGCAGCTGGCCGAGGCCACGGTCGCGGTCCGCCGCGGCGCCTGGTTCGTCGCCACCAACCTGGACACGACCGTGCCGTCGAGCCGGGGACCGCTGCCCGGCAACGGCTGCCTGGTCGGCGTCGTCGCGCAGACCACCGGCGTCACCCCCACCGCGGTCGGCAAGCCGGACCCGGCCATGCACCGCGAATCCGTCCAGCGCAGCGGCGCGGAGCACCCGATCGTGGTCGGCGACCGGCTGGACACCGACATCGAGGGCGCGGGCCGGGTCGGCTGCGACAGCATGCTCGTGCTCACCGGCGTCACCACCCCGGCCGACCTGCTCGGAGCCGGTCCGCGGCAGCGGCCGACGTACGTCGCGGCGACCGTGCGGGGCCTGCTCGACCCCCAGCCGGTGGCGCGGCGGGACGGCGAGGCCTGGACCTGCGGCGGCTGGCGGGTGACGCCCGATCTGGCCCGGACCGGCGACGGGGACGACCTGGACGCGCTGCGGGCGCTGTGCGCCGCGGCCTGGGCCGCCGGCGGCGTCGACCGGCGGGCCGCGGCGGCCGCCGTGAAGGGCCTGCGCCTCTAGAGCAGGCCGCGCAGCTTGATCAGGTCGAACACGCTCGCGTCGATCTTCAGCCGGCCGGAGGCCCAGGCCGTGGCGAAGTTGAGCCGCCCGTCGACCAGCGCGACCAGGTCGTCGCTGGTCGTCGTGAGCTTGAGCTGCCCGTCCGGCTGCGGCGTGCGGCGGATGTCGATGATGTCGCCGCCGCGCAGCTGGCCGCCGAACGTGACGTCGAGGTCGCGCAGGTGGCAGCTGATCGAACGGTCGATCAGCCGGCCCCGCGCATGGGCTCCGTCCGGCGACTTCAGCCGGTCCGCCAGCTTGTGCATCGCGGCCTCGCACTCCTCGACCGTCGCCACCGCGCTCCCCTCCCGGTTCGCTGCCTGCGGCGGGACCGTACCCCACCGGGCCGATGCCGTAGCGTGGTCGCCGTGAGTGCGCCGTACGAGCCGGAAGGCCAGGACAGCACCGTTGACATCACCGCCGCCGTCCGGGACTCGGCGGCCGGCCTCGACCAGCTCGACGACCTGCCGGTGGCCGACCACGTCGCCCGGTACGACGCCCTGCACGGCACGCTGTCCGAGGCCCTGGCCGCCATCGACGGCGTGTAGGGCGTGGTCCGTCGCGCGCGGCTCGACGCCGAGCTGGTCCGCCGAGGGCTGGCCCGCTCCCGGGAGCAGGCGGCCGAGCTGGTGCAGGCGGGCCGGGTGAAGGTCGCCGGCGCCACGGCGACCAAGCCGGCCACGGCGGTCGAGCCGGGCACGCCGGTGCTGGTCGAGGCCGACTCGGCCGACCCCGGGTACGCCTCCCGCGGCGGGCACAAGCTCGCCGGCGCGCTGGACGCGCTGCCGGTGCCGGTCGAGGGCCGGCGGGTGCTCGACGCGGGCGCGTCCACCGGCGGGTTCACCGACGTGCTGCTGCGCCGCGGCGCCCGGGAGGTGGTCGCGGTCGACGTCGGGTACGGCCAGCTGGCCTGGCACCTGCGTACCGACCCGCGGGTGAGCGTGCACGACCGCACCAACGCCCGCGAACTGACCCCGGAGCGGATCGGCGGACCGGTGGACCTCACGGTCGCCGACCTCTCGTTCATCCCGCTGACGCTCGTGCTGCCGGCGCTGGCCGCGTGCACGACCGACGACCTGCTGCCGATGGTGAAGCCACAGTTCGAGGTCGGCCGGGAGCGGGTCGGCGCGAAGGGGGTGGTCCGCGACCCGGCGCTGCGGGCCGAGGCGGTCCGCGCCGTCGCCGACCGGGCGTACGAGCTCGGGCTCGGCACCCGCGGGATGATCCGCAGCTCCCTGCCGGGACCGGCGGGCAACGTCGAGTTCTTC
Source organism: uncultured Actinomycetota bacterium (assembly GCA_963803135.1). Taxonomy (GTDB): domain Bacteria; phylum Actinomycetota; class Actinomycetes; order Mycobacteriales; family CADCTP01; genus CADCTP01. The sequence goes on from CAWDLH010000008.1 coordinate 749,611, forward strand.
GTCTGGCTGCGGCGGGACGCGCCGCCGGCGGACCCGGCCGAGATCGCGAGGGTGGTCGCCGAATGACCAGGGAGGCGCTGCTGGTCACGCACACCGGCCGGTGGGACATGGTCCACCGGGCCCGCCAGGTCAGCGAGCTGCTGCTGTCGGCCCGGTTCCAGGTGCGCATGCTCGAGCAGGAGGCGGCCGACCTCGGGGTCACCGACGTCAAGTCCGTGCCGCCGGACGAGTCGGCCGCGGCCGGCTGCGAGGTCGTCCTCGTGCTCGGCGGCGACGGCACGTTCCTGCGCGCCGCCGAGCTGGCCCGCCCGGCGCGGGCCGCGCTGGTCGGGGTCAACCTGGGCCGGGTCGGGTTCCTCACCGAGACCGAGCCGGAGGCGCTGCCGGACACCGTCCGGCACGTCGTCGAGCGCAGCTACCGGGTGGAGGAGCGGCTCACCCTGGACGTGGACGTCCGGGTCGACGGCCACGTGGTCGCCCGGGACTGGGCGCTCAACGAGGCGTCGGTGGAGAAGACCAAGCGGGAGCGGATGCTCGAGGTCAGCCTGGAGATCGACGACCGGCCGCTGACCAGCTTCGGCTGCGACGGGGTGGTGTGCGCGACGCCGACCGGCTCGACCGCGTACGCGTTCTCCTCCGGCGGGCCGGTCGTCTGGCCGGAGGTGCAGGCGCTGCTGGTGGTGCCCAACGCGGCGCACGCGCTGTTCGCCCGGCCGCTGGTCATCTCGCCTGAGTCGACGGTGGCGATCACGGTCGCCGACGCCGGCCACGACGGGGTGCTCGGCTGCGACGGCCGGCGGACCTCGTCGGTGCCGCCCGGGGCGCGGGTGACCGTGCGGCGCGGTGCCCACCCGGTGCTCATCGCCCGTACGCACGCGCTGCCGTTCACCGAGCGGCTGGTGGCCAAGTTCGGCCTGCCGGTGAGCGGCTTCCGCGCCGGGCGGGAGCGGCACGACGACTGAGCCTGTGGACGGTTCCCACGCCGGGACGCCCGGAGTGGTTACGCTTCCGGCGTGCTGTCCGAGATCCGTATCCGCGGCCTCGGCGTCATCGAGGACGTCACGCTGGAGCTCGGCCCCGGCCTGACCGTGGTGACCGGGGAGACCGGCGCCGGCAAGACCATGGTCGTGACCGGGCTGCACCTGCTGTTCGGGGGCCGCGCCGACCCCGCCCGGGTACGGTCCGGATCCGGCCGGGCGGTGGTCGACGGGCGGCTGCGGCTGCCGGCCGACTCGCCGGTGCTGGCCCGCGCGGTGGACGCCGGCGCCGAGGTGGACGAGGACGGCGAGCTGCTGGTGTCCCGGGCGATCGCCGTCGAGGGTCGCTCCCGGGCCTACCTGGGCGGCAGCGCCGTGCCGGCCGGGCTGCTCGGCGAGCTGGCCGAGGGCGTGCTGGCCGTGCACGGGCAGTCCGACCAGCTGCGGCTGCTCAGGCCGGCCGAGCAGCGCACCGTCCTGGACCGCTACGGCGCGCTGGGCGACCTGGTCGACCGGCACCGGGAGGCATACCGGAGCTGGCGCCGGCTGGCCGACGACCTGGCCGACCGTACGGCCAGGACCCGCGAGCTGGCCCGCGAGGCCGACGCGCTGCGGGCCGGGCTGGAGGAGATCGCCGCGGTCGAGCCCCAGCCCGGCGAGGACGCGGCGCTGGCCGTCGAGGCCGGGAAGCTCGGGCACGCCGACGCGCTCCGGCTGGCCGCGCGAGCCGCGCACGTGGCGCTGGCCGGGGACCCGGACGACCCGGCCGCGGACGGCGCCGACGTCACCTCGCTGCTCGGCGCGGGCCGGCGGGCGCTGGCCCACGAGTCGGCCGCCGATCCGGAGCTGGCCGAGCTGGAGAAGCGCCTGGACGAGGTGGCGTACCTGGTCGCCGACGTCGGCACCGAGCTGGCGAGCTACTCGGAGCGGCTGGACGCGGACCCGGCCCGGTTGGCCGCGGTGGAGGAGCGGCGGGCCGCGCTCAAGGCGCTCGTCCGCAAGTACGGGGACGTCGAGGGCACCGTGGCGGAGGTGCTGGCGTGGTCGGCGACCGCGGCCGAGCGGCTGGCCACCCTCGACGTGTCCGAGGACGCGCTGGCCGCGCTCGCCGCCGAGCGGGACGCGGCCGAGGCCGCGACCTCCGCACGGGCGGGCGAGCTGTCCCGGGCCCGGCACGCCGCAGCCGAGCGGTTCGGCGCGGCCGTGACCGGCGAGCTGGCCGGGCTGGCGATGCCCCGCGCGGTCGTCTCGGTCGACGTGCACCCGAGGCCGGCCGGCGACGGGCCGGCGATCGAGCTGGACGGCGAGCGGGTCGCGGTCGGCCCGGACGGGGTGGACGAGGTCGAGGTGCTGCTCCGGCCGCACCCGGGCGCGCCGGCACTGGCGGTGCAGCGCGGTGCGTCCGGCGGCGAGCTGTCCCGGGTGATGCTCGCGATCGAGGTGGTCATCGCCGACACCGACCCGCTGCCCACGATGGTCTTCGACGAGGTCGACGCCGGTGTCGGCGGGCGGGCCGCGGTCGAGGTCGGCCGCCGGCTGGCCAGGCTCGCCGCAGCCCACCAGGTCCTGGTCGTGACCCACCTGCCGCAGGTCGCGGCCTACGCGGACGCTCACGTGGTGGTGGACAAGGCCGACTCCGACGGGGCCCTGGTCACCCGCAGCGACGTGCGGGTGCTCGACGACGCCGGCCGGGTGCGGGAGCTGGCCCGGATGCTCGCCGGCCTGGACGACTCCGAGCTCGGCCGGGCGCACGCGGAGGAACTGCTGGCCGCGGCCGCGGCCGATCGCCAGCACTGATTTGTCGATCTGGGTGTTTCGCTCCGCTTCCAGCGCGTAGTCGGATGGCACCCTGGCGCGCATGAGGCTCGCTCTGCGACGTCGTCCCGACACCGCGCTGCCCGGTGTGTCGGGTGTGGCCAGGGTCGACCGCCGCGCCGAGGCCCTGCTGCCCCGGCTGCGCCCCGGCGACATCGCCGTGCTCGACCAGGTCGACCTCGACCGGGCCACCGCGGACGCGCTGGTCGCGGCCGAGGTGGCGGGCGTGGTCAACGCCAGCCCGTGCATCTCCGGCCGCTATCCGACGCTCGGCCCCGAGATCCTCGTCAACGCCGGCGTGCCGGTCATCGACGTGGTCGGCACCGACGTGTTCCGGGACGTCAAGGACGGCGCCAAGGTCCGGTTGCACGACGACACGCTGTACGCGGGGGGTTCCGAGGACCCGCTCGCCGGGGGCCGGCCGCAGACGATGGAGACCGTCACGGCGCAGCTGATGGAGGCCAAGGCCGGGCTGTCCGCGCAGCTCGAGGCGTTCGCCGCGGACACGATGGAGTACATGAAGCGGGAGCGGACGCTTCTGCTCGACGGCGTCGGCGTGCCGGAGATCGAGACGAAGATGGCCGGCCGGCACGTGCTCGTCGTCGCCCACGGCTACGACTACCGCGACGACCTGGTCGCGCTGCGGCACTACATCCGCGAGTTCCGGCCGGTGCTGGTGGGCGTCGACGGCGGCGCCGAGGCGCTGGTCGAGGCCGGCTACCACCCCGACCTCATCGTCGGTGACCTGCAGGCGGTCTCCGACGAGATCCTGCGCGGCGGGGCGGAGGTCGTCGTGCGGGCCGACCAGAACGGCCGCGCGGCCGCGCTGGAGCGGGTACAGGACATCGGGGTCGACGTGATCGCGTTCCCGACGTCCGGGACCAGCGAGGACGTCGCACTGCTGCTCGCCGACGCGCACGGGGCCCAGCTGGTCGTCACCGCGGGCACCCACGCCACGCTGCTGGAGTTCCTCGACCGGGGGCGGTCGGGGACCGCCTCGACGTTCCTGGTCCGGCTCAAGCTCGGCGGGAAGCTGGTCGACGCGAAGGCGGCCAGCCGGCTGCACCGCAGCCGCATCTCGGCCGGCGCGCTGCTGGTGCTGGTCTTCGTCACGCTCGTCGCGGTCGGCGTGATCCTCGCCCTCGCCGCCGACGGCCGGGCCTGGACGGCGATGATCGCCGGCTGGTGGGACCAGGCGTACGCCTGGGTGAAGGAGCTCGGGCAGTGATCGGCTTCCGCTACCACCTGGTCTCGCTGGCCGCGGTGCTGCTCGCCGTCGCGCTCGGCGTGCTGCTCGGCACCACCCAGCTGTCCGGTGCGATCGGCGACGACCAGAAGACGCAGATCCGCAGCCTGTCCAAGGAGAACGGCGACCTGCAGGCGCAGCTAAGGGTGCAGACCGCGCGTGGGCGCTCGGACGACACGGTGGTCGGCCAGCTAGCGCCGCGGCTGGTCGCCAACGCGCTGAAGGGGTCGAAGGTCGTCGTGGTCGCCACCGCGCAGGCCACCGACGCCGGTACGGGCGGCGTGACCAAGGCGCTGCGGCAGGCCGGCGCCACGGTCACCGGCCGGGTGCAGCTCACCGACGACTACTCCGACCCGCGCCGGGCGGAGGACGCGAAGTCGTTCGTGACCGGCGGCAGCCAGCCGGCCGGCTTCCAGCTGCCGGAGTCCGAGGACGCCGGTGTGCTCTCCGCCGCGCTGCTGTCGTACGCGCTGCTCGGCGACCAGAAGGGCGACCCGGCCGCGGCCACGACCAGCGAGGTCCTGTCCGGTTTCAGCACGCTGAAGATGCTGCGGGTCTCCGACGGCACGGTGACCGCGGGCGACCTGGCCGTGGTGGTCGGCGACGGCCCGGTCACCGCGGCCGACCCGGCGCCGCGGCTGGCCGCGTTGACGACGCTGGTCTCCTCGCTGGACAACGCCGGCCGGGGGGTCGTGGTCGCCGGCGGATCGGCCGCCGCGAGCTCGGCCGGCCTGATCGGCGCGCTGCGGGCGGACCAGGGGCTGGCCTCGGCGGTGTCGTCGGTCGACGACGCCGACCGGCCGGTCGGGCAGGTCGCGACCGTGTTCGCGCTGGCCCAGGAGTCGGCCGGGCGGAGTGGGCAGTACGGCACCGCGGCCGGCGCGGAGGAGCCGTTCCCGCCGCTGTCGGCGTCCTGACCCGGCGCGGCACCGGGAGCAGGCCATCCGTCCGTGTTACCGTGAACTCCCGTGGATCGCGGGCGCGAAGCATTCGGACAGCCCGCACGGACACCGCGGGAGATCCCCTTGGCGCAGTCCAGCCGGCAGACCAAGCACGTCTTCGTCACCGGGGGCGTCGCGTCCTCGCTCGGCAAGGGCCTCACGGCGAGCAGCCTCGGCAGCCTGCTCAAGGGCCGCGGGCTGCGGGTGACGATGCAGAAGCTCGACCCGTACCTCAACGTCGACCCGGGGACGATGAACCCGTTCCAGCACGGTGAGGTGTACGTCACCGAGGACGGTGCCGAGACCGACCTCGACGTGGGCCACTACGAGCGGTTCCTCGACACCGACCTGCGGGCCTCGGCCAACGTCACCACCGGCCAGGTCTACTCGTCGGTGATCGCCAAGGAACGGCGCGGCGAGTACCTGGGCGACACGGTCCAGGTGATCCCGCACATCACCAACGAGATCAAGGAGCGGATGCACGCGGCCGCCATCTCCGAGGACCCGCCGGACGTGGTGATCACCGAGATCGGCGGCACGGTCGGCGACATCGAGTCGCTGCCGTTCCTGGAGGCGGCCCGGCAGCTTCGCCACGACGTCGGCCGGGACAACTGCTTCTTCCTGCACGTGTCACTGGTGCCCTACCTGGCGCCGAGCGGTGAGCTGAAGACGAAGCCGACGCAGCACTCGGTGGCCGCGCTGCGCTCGATCGGCATCCAGCCGGACGCGGTGGTCTGCCGGTCCGACCGGGAGCTGCCGCCGGGGTTGAAGCGGAAGATCTCGCTCATGTGCGACGTGGACACCGACGGCGTGGTGTCCGCGGTCGACGCTCCGTCCATCTACGACATCCCGAAGGTGCTGCACACCGAGGGCCTGGACGCCTACGTGGTCCGCCGGCTGGGACTGCCGTTCCGGGACGTGGACTGGACGGTGTGGGGCGACCTGCTCGACCGGGTGCACCGTCCGCATCGGACGGTCACGGTCGCGCTGGTCGGAAAGTACGTCGACCTGCCCGACGCGTACCTGTCGGTCACCGAGGCACTGCGGGCCGGCGGGTTCGCGCACCGCACCCGGGTCGAGATCCGCTGGGTGCCGTCGGACGACTGCGCCACCCCGGCGGGCGCCGCGGCCGCACTGTCCGGTGTGGACGGCGTGCTGATCCCCGGCGGCTTCGGGGTGCGCGGCATCGAGGGCAAGGTCGGTGCGATCCGGTACGCGCGGGAGCGCGGCATCCCGACGCTCGGCCTCTGCCTCGGCCTGCAGTGCATGGTGATCGAGACGGCCAGGCACCTGGCCGGCCTGGACGGCGCGAACTCCACCGAGTTCGACCCGGACACGCCGCACCCGGTGATCTCGACGATGGCCGACCAGGTCGACGTGGTCGCCGGCGAGCGGGACATGGGCGGCACCATGCGGCTCGGGGCGTACCCGGAGAAGCTCGTGCCGGGCTCCCTGGTCGCCGAGGCGTACGGCCGGATCGAGGTGTCCGCCCGGCACCGGCACCGGTACGAGGTGAACAACGACTACCGCGCCCGGCTGCAGGACGCCGGCCTGGTGGTGTCGGGCACGTCTCCGGACGGCCGGCTGGTCGAGTACGTCGAGCTGTCCCGGCAGCTGCACCCGTTCTTCGTCGGCACTCAGGCGCACCCGGAGTTCACCTCCCGGCCGACCCGGCCGCAGCCGCTGTTCCGGGCGTTCGTCGCGGCCGCCCTCGAGTACGAGGCCGCCGAGCGGCTGCCGGTCGACATCGGCGAGGCGTCCGGCCGGCCCGCGTCCGACCACAATGGACGGTCGGTGGCGGGCGTTCCGGCGTGACCGACTTCGACACGGTGTCCTCCCGCACCGTCTACACCGGACATGTGCTGACGCTGCGGGCGGACGAGGTGCGGATGCCCGGCGGCGAGGTCAAGGTCCGCGAGGTGGTCGAGCAGCCCGGCGCGGTCGGCATCGTCGCCCTCGACGAGCAGGACCAGGTCGTGCTGATCCGGCAGTACCGGCATCCGGTCGGGGACTGGCTCGTGGAGCTGCCGGCCGGGCTACTCGACGTGCCGGGGGAGACCGCGGACCGGACCGCGGCCCGCGAGCTGGCCGAGGAGGTCGCGCTGACCGCGGGTCGCTGGGACGTGCTGGTCGACCTGCGCAACTCGCCCGGCCTCTCGAACGAGGCGGTGCGGGTCTTCCTCGCCCGCGACCTGGCTCCGGTGCCCGAGACCGACCGGCACGTCGGGATCGACGAGGAGGCCGACCTCGGCGTGCACCGCCGGCCGCTGGACGAGGCGGTCGCGGCGGTCTTCACCGGGGAGATCCAGAACGCGCTCGCGGTGTCGGGACTGCTCGCGGCCGCGTACGGGCGCGACCACGGCTGGGCGACGCTCCGTCCCGCCGATTCCCCCTGGCCGGCCCGGCCCGACCACTGACGCCACCCGCGCGCCGTGACGTGAGGGAGCGGCGGCCGGAGCAGCCGACACCGTGCCCCCTGGTAAGTTAGCCGCCTAACTAGCTTGGGAGTCCGAATGGACATGGAGTTGCGGGGCCGGGCGGTTCTCGTGACCGGCGGCTCGTCCAACATCGGCGCTGCGACCGCGGAGGCCTTCGGGCGGGAGGGCGCCCGGGTGGCGCTCACCTACCACGGCCGCAAGGAGGCGGCCGACGAGGTCGCCGGCAAGGTGACCGCCGCGGGCGGCGAGGCGTATGTCGTTCAGTTCGACCTCGAGGACCACGAGGCGCCCACACGACTGGTGGACGATGTCGTCGGCCACTGGGGCGGACTCGACGTGGTGGTGAACAACGCCGTTCGATGGGCCGACCGCAATCCGGTCGAAGGCGAGGCGCGGTTCGAACGCGACCAGACGGACTGGGAAGGACTGATCGACGCCAACCTCACCGCCCACCTCCGGCTCCTGCACGCGGCGCTGCCTGCGCTGCGGGCCAGCGGCACGGGCCGGATCGTCAACATCTCCACCTCGCTGGTGGAGCGCGGCATGGTGGGCTCCGTCGCTTACACCGCGGCGAAGTCGGGGCTGACCGGGATGTCCAGGAGCCTTGCCTGGGAGGTCGGCGGCGACGGGGTCCTGGTCAACGTGGTGATGCCCGGTTGGGTGATCGACGGCAAGGACCTGCCGTTCGAGATCCCCGAGGCGATGATGGACGAGCAGACGGGCCGGCTTCCGACCGGCGAGCTGCCCTCGTGCAGGCACGTGGCGGACGCGGTGGTGTTCCTCGGTTCGCCGCGGAACCAGAGCATCACCGGCGAGATCGTCAGAGTCACCGGTGGGACGTCCTGAGCCCGCTCAGGTGTTGGTCGCCGAAGGCGCCTCGCCGCCACGATGGCTCAGCGCTTCCACCGCCGTTCCGACCTGACGCAGCAGCTCGACCAGCTGGAGCTGTTCCTCGACCGAGAGCGGTGCGAGGGCCTCGCGCTGCAGGTCGGCCATTGCCTGGGGTACGACATGGCGGAGCTGCTCTCCCCGCGGGGTGAGCCAGATCCGGACCTTCCGCCCGTCCCGGGCGTCGTCGTTGAGCTGGACCAGGCCGCTGGCGGTCATCCGCTGCAGCGCCCGGGTCACCGTCGGGGCCTCGACGTGGATCTGCGCCGCGACCTCGCCCGGACTCAGGCCGTCCCGCTGCCACAGGCACTCGAGGATGAACTGCTGCCCGGCATGCACGCCGTGAGCCATGAGCCGCCGCTGCGCCTCGCTCTTGACGTAGCGAGACACCATTCCGAGCTGACTCAGAAAGGTGTCCTGCACGGTGTTCGAGGCTAGTGGGCCCCGAAGTCGCGGTCCATCCGGGCCTGCGGTGACGAGCTGCCGTTGACCACGGCACGGTAGCCCTGGACGATTCGTGCCGCCGGCAGGCTTGGGAGCCGAAGGGACATGTGATCCCTGGTGAGGAGACCGACGATGCCGACCATCGCCCGCTGGACCGTCCTCGATTCAGCCCACGCCGCGCTGCGCCGGGCCGCGGCGGCCTGGTCGACCGTCCCGGCGGACGCCGGCACCGTTGCGTCGCCGTTGCCGCAGAGACCGCTCGACGTGGACACCGCGGTCCGCGCCGCCGCGCTGGACGCGGCCGTCCACGCCTGGGACATCGCGGTCGCGGTCGGCGCCGGGCCGGTGCTGGCCGACGAGCTCGCGGCCGATCTCGCCCCAGCCGCGCGCCGGGTGGTCGAGCCGCTGCGTGCCTGGGGCGCGTACGCGGGCACCCGCACACCCGAGCCCGCGGAGTCGCCGGCCGCGGCGCTGCTCCGCTTCCTCGGCCGCGACCCGCGGTGGACGGCGGAAGGGTGGTGACCGTGGGCGGCCGCGGCCCGGCCAGCGTCGAGTTCGCGCTGGTCGACGTCTTCGCGACGGCGCCGCTGACCGGCAACGCGCTGGCCGTCGTTCCGGACGCGGACGCCCTGGACGGGCCGACGATGCGGGCCGTCGCTCGGGAGTTCAACCAGTCCGAGACGACGTTCCTCGGCCGGCCCGACGTGCCCGGCGCGACCTGGCGGCTGCGGTCGTTCACGCCCGCCGGCCACGAGGTCGGCGGCGCGGGGCACAACGCGCTCGGCGCGTGGCTCTGGCTCGCCCACGCCGGTCGGGTCGGCGGCGGGAGGTTCACCCAGCAGATCGGCTCGGCTGTGCTGCCGGTCGAGGTCGCCGTCGCCGCCGGGGAACCGACGCGCGTGACCATGGACCAGTCGGCGCCGCGGTTCGGGAGGGTGTTCGACGGCCGGGCCGAGCTGGCCGCGGCGCTCGGGCTCGCCGAGGACCAGCTCGCACCGGACCGGCCGGCCCAGGTCGTCTCGACCGGGGCTGGCCACCTGCTGGTCCCGGTCGTGAGCCGGGCCGCCGTCGACCGTGTCACGGTCGACACCGCCCGGCTCACGACGGCCCTGGCCTCCGCCGGCGGTGAGGGCTGCTACGTCTTCACCGCCGCGGCCGGCGAGCCGGACGACTGCGCGCACGCGTACGCCCGGTTCTTCAACCCGACCATGGGCATCGTCGAGGACCCGGCCACCGGCACGGCGGCCGGACCGCTCGCCGCCTACCTCACCGGCCACAGGGACGTCCCCGCCGACCGGCCCGTCCTGGTCCAGCAGGGCAACGCGACCGGCCGGCCGAGCCGGCTCCGCGTCGATGTCGCGGGCGCCCGGGTGCGGCTGTCCGGCACCGGCCTCGTGGTCGGCACCGGACAGCTCACGGTCCGCGCCTCGGACCTGGGCGCCGGGGGGTGAGGCGGCGGGGGTTCGCGTGCCGGGCCGGGCCACCCCAGCCGATCCGGAGCTCCGACCGCGCGATGGGTGGCGACCGGAGCCGGTCGAGACGCCCTCTGGCGCCGGCGTCCGGGGCTGGCCGGTGGGGGCCCCTAGGTGTCGGGGTCCACGGCGAGGGCCTTGATACGGGCCAGGCGCTCGTCCCACTCGGCGGCGAGGACGGTCAGCCAGTCGGCCGCGGACGCGAGCCCCGCGGTCCGCGGCTCGTACCGGGACTCGCGGCCGACCCGTCGCGCCCGCACCAGCCCGGTCCGCTCCAGCACAGCGAGGTGCTTGCCGACCGCCTGCCGCGTCACCGGCAGCCGGGCGGCGAGCCCGGTCGCGGTGCTCGGGCCGCCGCGTACCAGCGACTCGAGCAGCTCCCGTCGCGTCGGGTCGGCGAGCGCCGCGAACACCCCGTCGTCCACAGTGGACTTCACCGCTCCGCGAACTCCTTCATCTCGCCGAGCTCGGCGATCCAGCCCTCGACGTTCTCCTTGCGGTGGTTCTCCTCCGCGAAGCCGGACTCGACCACCCGGGTGCCGCCGTTCTCGGCCGACAGCGTGATCTCGACGAGCGTGCAGTCGGCCGGCGCGTACGGCACCCCGGACTCCCGGTTCCACCGGAATGCGAAGCCCGTCGGCGGATCGACCTGCTCGACCACGCCGTGCACGTCGCCGTAGTCCACCCGGCCCAGCCTCATCGCGCCTCCCGGGCGCAGGTCGATCTCAGCCCGCGGCCGAACCACCGCGCCACGTACGCGGGGTCGGTGACCACCTGCCAGACCCGCTCGATCGGCACGTCCACGTGCAGCTCCTGCTCGATGTTCGGAAGCACCCCTGTTCGTCTCGCCGGATGATGTGCAACCAAAGGGTTGCGCATCCGAACCGGAAGTGCAACCCCATGGTTGCGCGTGTCGCACGGCCGATCCTTATGTCAATGACGACCGGGTGCCTACACTGCGGCGGTCGTGGCGAGTTGCGGCAACGGCGCCGCGCACGTCCACCGCCGAGGAGGGAACGGGTCGTGAAAGTCGGGATCCCGCGGGAGGTCAAGGACCACGAGTACCGGGTGGCGATCACTCCGGCCGGGGTGCACGAACTCACCCGCTCCGGGCACCGGGTCTACATTGAGAAGGACGCCGGCCTCGGCTCCGCCCTGCCGGACGACGACTTCGTCGCGGCGGGCGCGACGATCCTGGCCGACCCCGACGACGTGTGGGACGTCGACCTGGTGCTGAAGGTGAAGGAACCGGTGGCGGAGGAGTACCACCGGATGCGCCGGGGGCGCACTCTGTTCACCTACCTGCACCTGGCCGCGTCCCGGGAGTGCACCCAGGCGCTGCTGGACTCCGGCATCGACGCGGTGGCGTACGAGACCGTGCAGACCGCCGACGGCGCGCTGCCGCTGCTCGCCCCGATGTCCGAAGTGGCCGGTCGGATGGCACCGCAGGTCGGCGCGCACACGCTCGAGCGCGCGCAGGGCGGCCGCGGGGTGCTGATGGGCGGCGTCTCCGGCGTGTACGCGGCGAAGGTCGTCGTGCTCGGCGCCGGCGTCTCCGGCATGAACGCCGCGGCGATCGCGCTGGGCATGCAGGCCGAGGTGCTGCTGCTCGACCTCAACATCGACAAGCTGCGCTCGGCCGACCGGATCTACCAGGGCCACCTGCAGACGATCGCGTCGAACGCGTACGAGATCGAGCGGGCCTGCCTGGACGCCGACCTCGTCATCGGTGCGGTGCTGGTGCCCGGGGCCAAGGCGCCGGTGCTGGTCCCCGACGACCTGGTGCGGCGGATGCGGCCGGGCTCGGTGCTCGTGGACATCGCCGTCGACCAGGGCGGTTGCTTCGAGTCGTCGCGGCCGACCACCCACTCCGACCCGACCTACCAGGTCGCCAACTCGGTGTTCTACTGCGTGGCCAACATGCCGGGCGCGGTGCCGCACACCTCGACGTACGCGCTGACCAACGTGACCATGCCGTACGCGCTGGCGCTGGCCAACCGCGGGCTGCGCGACGCCGTCCGCGAGTCGCCGGCGCTGCTTCCCGGGGTCAACGTCGTCGCCGGTCAGGTCACCAGCGAGCCGGTCGCCGAGGCGCACGGACTGCCGTGGGTGAGCGCGGAGCAGGCGCTGTCGCTTTGAGACAGTCCGCTGTGGACGGTCGGGACGCGCCGCGGGCGGTGGTCGAGGACTACCTGGCGCACCTGGCGGTCGAGCGCGGCGTGGCGGCCAACACGCTTGCCGCGTACGGCCGGGACCTGCGCCGCTACCTCGAGCACCTCGGCGGCGTCGGCCGGCTCGGCGACGTGTCCGAGGCGCAGGTGGCGGGCTTCCTCGCCGCGCTGCGGGAAGGCGACGCGGACCACCCGCCGCTGTCGGCGTCCTCGGCGGCGCGGGCGGTCGTCGCGGTCCGCGGGCTGCACCGGTTCGCCGCCCGGGACGGTCTGGTCGCCTCCGACGTCGCCCGGGCGGTGCGGCCGCCGGCGCCACCCCGCCGGCTGCCCAAGGCGATCTCGGTCGACGACGTCGAGCGGCTGCTGGAGGCGGCCGGCTTCGACGGGACACCGCTGGCTCTGCGGGACCGGGCGCTGCTGGAGATCCTCTACGGAACGGGTGCCCGGATCTCCGAGGCGGTCGGCCTCGACGTCGACGACCTGGTCGACCGGGACGCGGTCGTGCTGCGCGGCAAGGGCGGCAAGGAGCGGGTCGTCCCGGTCGGCTCGTACGCGCGCAAGGCGGTCGACGACTACCTGGTCCGGGCCCGGCCGGCCCTCGCGGCCGCGGGGCGGGGGACGCCGCGGCTGCTGCTCAACGCCCGCGGCGGGGCGCTGTCCCGGCAGAGCGCGTGGACGATCCTGCGGGTCGCGGCCGAGCGGGCCGGCCTGGCGACCGAGATCTCGCCGCACACGCTCCGTCACTCGTACGCGACCCACCTGCTGGACGGGGGAGCGGACGTGCGGGTCGTGCAGGAGCTGCTCGGGCACGCGTCGGTGAGCACGACGCAGGTCTACACGCTGGTCACCGTCGATCGCCTGCGGGAGGTCTACGCCACCGCCCACCCCCGGGCCCGCTGACCCCCACCCCCGCTCGATCCCACCGACGAACGCCGGCGCCGGGCCCGAGCCTGCCGCCCGCCGGGGGCCCGGGCCGCCGCCGGTTCCCGCGGGCCGTGTCGGGCCCGGCCCGCGTCCGTGTGCCCGCCGCGGGGCGTCCACAGCGTGGTCCCCAGGTTCTCCACCCGTCGTCCACAACGGCGCGCCGAGTTGTCCCCAGCTTCGGTGAGGCAGCTTGTCCCCCGTCCGGACCAGTCCTACAGTCGGCTCGCCGTCGGCGTGATGGCTAGGCGTTAGAGAGGCCAACGGACTGATGGGCATGTCGATAAGCGGTGGCGGGGAGGAGACCACACTGCTCGCCACCGACGACATGCGCGCCGCCGTGCGGCGCGTCCGCGAGGGAACCGCCGAGCCCCGCGAGGACGGCGAGGAGCCCCGCGCCGTCCGCGCCGACCCCGCGGCCCAACGCCGGGCCCGGTCGACCCCCGAGCCCGAGCCGCTGCAGTCCCACGGCCCGGCCCGGGTCGTCGCGCTCTGCAACCAGAAGGGCGGCGTCGGCAAGACCACGTCGACGATCAACCTCGGCGCGGCGCTCACCGAGTACGGTCGCCGCGTGCTGCTGGTCGACTTCGACCCGCAGGGCGCGCTCTCGGTCGGGCTCGGCGTCCAGCCCCACCAGCTCGACCGGACCATCTACGACGTCCTGATGGAGTCGTCGGTCAGCCTCGACGACGTGCTGCTCAAGACCAACGTCCCCGGCATGGACCTGGTCCCCAGCAACATCGACCTGTCCGCCGCCGAGGTGCAGCTGGTCAACGAGGTCGCCCGGGAGCAGACCCTGGCCCGGGCGCTCACGCCGGCGCTGCCGGACTACGACCTCGTGCTCATCGACTGCCAGCCGTCGCTCGGCCTGCTCACCGTCAACGCGCTCACGGCCGCCGACGAGGTGGTCATCCCGCTGGAGTGCGAGTTCTTCAGCCTGCGCGGGGTGGCCCTGCTCATCGACACGATCGAGAAGGTGCGGGAGCGGCTCAACCCGCGGCTGCACATCGCTGGCATCCTCGCGACCATGTACGACTCGCGCACCGTGCACGGCCGCGAGGTCTTCGCCCGCGTGGTCGAGGCGTTCGGGGACACCGTCTTCGACACGGTGATCACCCGTACGGTGCGGTTCCCGGAGACCACGGTCGCCGGGGAACCGATCACCACGTGGGCACCGAGCTCCTCGGGCGCCCTGCAGTACCGTGCCCTGGCCAAGGAGGTGCTCGCCCGATGAGTCGGCGTCCGAGTCTGCCCGGCGCCGCCGAGCTGTTCCGCTCCACGGGCGGTCCCGGCGGCGCACCGGAAACGCCCGAGCCCGCGGAGCCGCGCCGCACCCCCGATCGGGCCGCCGACCGGCTGGCCCGGCTCGGCACCCCGCGCGAGGACGAGGCACCGTCCACACCGGACGACTTCGAGGCCGGCGCCCCGCTGCGGGCGCTGTCCGCGGAGCCGGTGCCGGCGCCGCCGATGCGCGGGCTGCGACCGTCCACAGAGGACGACTTAGCCGAGCCGCCGCGTACTCCCGCCCGGATCCGGCAGACCCGCCGGCAGCCGCTCCGCGGGGGAGCGGACCGCCGGCCGAGCGGCCGGGAGAAGCACGACGAGAAGATCACCGTCTACTGCTCGGCCGAGGAGCTGTTCGAGCTGGAGCGGGCCCGGCTCGCGCTGCGCGGCGACCACGGGATGGTCGTCGACCGCGGCCGGATCGTCCGCGAGGCCGTGGCCGTGGTGCTCGCCGACCTGGACGCCAAGGGTGAGAGCTCCATCCTCGTCCGCCGGCTGCGCGAGTCGTAGTGGGTCCGCTCCCTACCCCGGTGCGGACCCGCGCCGGGGCGCCGGCTCGCGGGGGCCGCTGAGATGCTGCGCGCGCTCAGCCACCCGGTCGCGTTCCTCGGCATGCTGGTCGGCTTCCTGCTCGCCGTGCCCGTGCAGGCGTACGTGCAGGCGTCGTGCGCGCGGGCGTTCGGCGACCGGCCGGCGTTCCGGCGCGCGTTCGGGGACCGGTTGACCCGGCGGCGGGTCGGCGACCTGCGCCGCGTGGTCGACCCGTTCGGCGCGGTGGCGGCGGCGCTCGGCGGGCTCGGCTGGGGCGTGACGCCGGACATCCAGCTGCGCTCCCGGGGGCGGCTGGCGCTGGCGCTGCTGGCCGGACCGGTCGCGGTGGCCGTGCTGGGCGCGCTCGCGGTGGTCGGGTTCGTGCTCGTCGGCGGGCCGGCCGACTTCCTGCCCGGGCGTGGCCCCGGGGCGGTGCTCAGCGGGGTCGACGGTCCGGCCGGGCAGCTGTTCTTCCTCGGTCTGGCGATGGAGCTGCTCGGGATGGCGGTCCTGGCGGTCGTGCCGCTGCCGCCGCTGCCCGGCTGGCGGCTGCTGGAGCTGGCCTCGACCGGGTCGGTCGGCTGGCAGCGGGCCCGGGAGTATCTGGTCGAGCGCAACCTCGGGGTGCTCGCCCTGCTCGTGCTGCTGATCCTGCCGATCGGCGGCTCGACCCCGCTGCTCCTGAATATCGTCGACACGGTCGTAGGTTCCCTCCTCGACCTAGCTGCTTAGGTTCTTGTACGCATGTCGACACATCTGCACATGACCACGCCCGTTACCGGCGGTCCGGGCAGCCCGGACGACCGGCCGGGCGGAACCGCGCTCGGTCCGTCAGTCGGGCCACCCGCGGCTGAGCCGACCGCGTCCGGTCCGTCAGTCGGGCCACCCGCCGCGGTCGGAGCGTCGCGGACCCGGCCCGTGATCGGGCCGTACACCGCCGGCCGCGACAGTGCGACGGGTGTCGCCTCGGCAGGCGCCACCCTCGGGCCTGCATCGGCGGGCGCCAGGACCGGAGGTGGATCGGGCGGTGCTGGATCGGGTGCCGGTGGTGGGTTGGCTGCCGGTGGTGGGTCGGGTGCCGGTGGTGGGTCGGGTGCCGGTGGTGGGTCGGGTGCCGGTGATGAGCCGGATGTCAGCGGTGGGTTGGGCGCCGATGGTGGGCCGGATGCCGGGGGTGGCTCGGGTACTGGCGCCGGCACCGCGGCGGATGCGGGGGAGGGCACCCGTCCGGCGGCATTCGAGGTGCGGCTGGCGAACTTCGAGGGCCCGTTCGACCTGCTACTGACGCTGATCTCCAAGCACCAGCTCGACGTCACCGAGGTGGCGCTCTCCCAGGTGACCGACGAGTTCATCGCGTACATCCGCGCACTCGGCTCGTCCTGGGACCTCGGCCAGGCGACGGAGTTCCTCGTCGTCGCGGCGACCCTGCTCGACCTCAAGGCGGCGCGACTGCTGCCGTCCGCGGAGGTGGAGGACGAGGAGGACCTCGCCCTCCTCGAGGCGCGGGACCTGCTGTTCGCGCGGCTCCTGCAGTACCGCGCGTACAAGCAGGCGGCCGCCCATCTCCAGGAGCGTGAGCGCGCCCAGGCCCGCCGGTTCCCCCGGACGGCCTCCCTGGAGCCGCGCTTCGCCGAGCTGATGCCCGAGCTGCTCCTGACGATCAGCCCCGAGCAGCTCGCCCGCATCGCCTCGGAGGCGCTGCGCCCGAAACCGCCGCCGATCGTGTCGATCGACCACGTTCACGCGCCCCGGGTGAGCGTCCGCGAGCACGCGATGATCCTGCGCGAGCGTCTGGCCCGCAGCGGCCGGTCGACGTTCCGGGCGCTGACCCAGGACTGTGAGCACACCGTCGAGATGGTGGCCCGGTTCCTCGCGCTCCTGGAGCTGTACCGCGAGGGTGCGGTCGCGTTCGACCAGGTCGCGCCGCTCGGCGAGCTGTGGGTGCGGTGGACCGGGGCAGTCGGTCCCGACGAACCGGTCGAGGACCAGAACATCGATGAGGAGTACGGATGAACGGCTCCCTCAACCCCGAGGACGAGACGAACTCCTCAATACCGTCCGACCCTCGACCGGACCACGAGACTGAATCAGCCGACATGACCAGCACCTGGCCGTTGGCCGACGAACTGCCCCCGGGCCTCTCCGCACCGCCGACCTCGGACGCCGGCCTCGCCCCAAGGCCCGCACCCGGCCCGGCTAGCGACTCGATCACGTCCGCCCCCGGCGCAGCGGACGCTCCGCCCTCGCCCCCGGCCGACTGGATCACGTCCGCCGGCGCGGCACAGGCGCCGCCCTCGCCCCCGGCCGGGCCGCCTGCGACCTTGTCGCCCTCCCGCGACTCGGCGACCGCCACGCCGCAGGCGGGCGTGGCGCCCTCCCGCGACCCGGCGACCGCCACGCCGCAGGCAGGCGTCCCGTCCGACCCGGACACCAGCAACGCACCGTCACCGGACGCCGACGAGCGGCCCGCCGCACCGGCAGCGGCCAGGGACACGACTCCGTCCGAGGATCTGACCGGCCACGAACCCCCTGGCGCGGCAGCTCGCGGGCCGCGGGGGAGCGAGGACGCACTCGGTACTCGCCCGACCGATCGGCCGATGGTCGGCGGCGATGCTGCGGACCAGAGGCCGGCAGGGTTGCCGGCGCCCCCGTCCAGGGCCACGGCCGCTGCTGACCCGCCGCCGCATCCCGGCGAGGAGCTGAGCCCCTCCACCGACGCGTCGGCAGCCGACAAACCGGCGGAGCGAGAGAGCCATGAGTCGACAAGCGAATCGACCGCGATGTCCTCTGGCAGGTCTCGACGACAGGACGATAAGTCGATGCTCGCCATCCCCCCAGAGGAAGGCACGCCGTCGAGCGGCGAGAGACAAGGCCGACGAATCGACAAGTCTCCGGCCGGCGCTGGGGAACCCGTCCGACCTAGCCGGGCAAGCGGCCCGGCGACGCTCGGTTCCCGGCGACGGCGAACGCAGCCGGCCAGCAGTCCGGAGCCATCGAGCCGGTGAGCTACGCGCCGGATCCTCTCGTGATGTCGGCCGCGGCGGCCCAGCCATGGGACCGACGGCCGATGCCTCCGACGTAGCGGCTGCCCTCCGCGCCGTCCGGGAACAGCTCGCCGGCCCGGCCGACGGCGCGGGCTCAGCCAGCGATGACCGGACACCGCCCGGGCACGCCGGTCTATCGACATACCGCCTCGACGATGAAACGACGGAAGGTCCCGACCGGGCCGGATCTACCGGCTCACCTGCGTCTCCGGTGACCGACGGCTGGTCGACCATCACCCGGAGCGGCGAGACGGGTGCGCCTGGCCCGGAGCCTGCCGGGGCACCGGACGAGATCGCGTCGCCTACCAGCCGTGAGCCATCGGAGCCCGACCTGTCCGTCGGCGCGACACCGGGTGCGGAGCGCCCGCGGGACGGCGAACCAATCGGATCGGCGACCAACTCGCGCCCGGCGGGCGGGCAGCCTGGTAACCCAGGCGATGCCAACGGCACCCCGGGCGGGGTCGGCGTACCGGGCGGGGTCGGCGTACCGGGCGGGGTCGGCGTACCGGGCGGGCGACGGGCGGGGTCGGCGTACCGGGCGGGGTCGGCGTACCGGGCGGGGTCGGCGTACCGGGCGGGGTCGGCGTACCGGGCGGGGTCGGCGTACCGGGCGGGGTCGGCGTACCGGGCGGGGTCGACCTGGCCGGCGAGGACTACGACGCAAGCGACGCCGGTGGTGCCGGCCCGACTGGCGGTGCCGGTCCGACCGATGGTGCGGGTGCGGCCGGTGGTGCGGGTGCGGCCGGTGGTGCCGGTGCGGCCGGTGGCGCGGGTGCGGCCGGTGGTGCCGGCACTACCGGTGGTGCAGACCGGGCCCCTGGTGCCGGCGTGGCTGGCGCGACGACGGACGGTGTGACGACGGGCCTGAGTGGTTCCGCGAATCGGGCCGACGGTGCGGCCGGCAAGGTGGACGGTCCGCCGGGAGCGGGGAGTGCGGGCAGGAGCGGCGATTCCGGCGTACCTGTGCAGGCTGAGCTGGACGAGCTCGCCGACCCTGACCGCCTGCGCTCTGCCGTCGAAGCGGTGTTGCTGGTTGTCGACACGCCGACTAGTGCCCAGATGCTGGCCCAGGTGCTCGGGCGGGCCGTGGCGGGGGTCGAGGCGGCTCTCCACTCCTTGCGGGACGAGTACGACGCCGGCGGCCGCGGGCTCGACCTGCGCGAGGTCGCCGATGGATGGCGGCTCTACAGCCGGGACGAGTTCGCCGGCTACGTGGAGCGGTTCGTCCTCGACGGCCAGCAGGCCCGGCTCACCCAGGCGGCGCTCGAGACACTCGCAGTTATCGCCTATCGGCAGCCGGTGACGCGATCCCGCATCTCCGCCATCCGGGGGGTGAGCGTCGACGCGGTCATGCGTACCCTGCTCACCAGGGGTCTCGTGGAGGAGTGCGGCGCAGACCCGGACACCGGCGGCGGCCTTTACCGGACGACCTTGCTCTTCCTCGAGAAGATGGGTCTCCGGTCACTGGACGACCTTCCGTCTCTTGCTCCACTCCTACCCGATACTTCGCAGCTGGATGATGTCGAACTCTCTACCTGAGAAGCAGACCGAAGGCGTACGTCTGCAGAAGGTGTTGGCCGCCGCGGGCCTCGGTTCCCGGCGCGCGTGCGAGGAACTGATCGCCGCGGGCCGTGTTTCCGTGGACGGCAAGGTGGTGCGCGGCCAGGGAATGCGGGTAGATCCGCGTACCGCTGTTGTCGCCGTCGACGGCGCGCGCATCAACGTGCGCGAAGACCTTGTCTACCTCGCCCTGAACAAGCCTCGTGGCGTGCTTTCCACGATGAGCGATCCGGAAGGCCGACCGACGGTGGGGGACTACGTCGCCGAGCGGTCGCAGCGCCTGTTCCACGTCGGCCGCCTCGACGCCGAGACCGAGGGGCTCCTCCTGCTGACGAACGACGGCGACCTGGCGCACCGGCTCACCCACCCGTCGTTCGAGGTGCCGAAGACCTACCTCGCCGAGGTCCCGGGACCGATCCCGCGGTCGCTCGGTCGCCGGTTGCGGGAGGGAGTCGAGCTGGAGGACGGGCTGATCAAGGTCGACTCGTTCTCCGTCGTCGACGTCGCCGCGGGCCGGGCGGTCGTCGAGCTGGTACTGCACGAGGGTCGCAATCACCTTGTCCGGCGCCTGCTGCAGGCGGTCGACCATCCGGTGTCGCGGCTGGTCCGGACCGCGATCGGCCCGGTCAGTCTCGGCCACCAGCGGCAGGGCACCGTACGCAAGCTCACCCAGCATGAGATCGGCGATCTTCATGCCCTGGTCGCTGAGTCTGTTTAGAAGCGTATGTATTCAGCTTCTCATCGGTAGAAGGATGCATCTCTATGTCGACCAGTCTCTAGGTGCCTGAGGTCTGGAACTTATCGACATGAGGTCAATGGATGCCTCTGTTCGATGGCGGCTCACAATGTCGACTCATCATCACAAGATCAAAGGTTCCTGCGCTGCGACTTAGTGTTATGTCGACTCATACTGCCGATCGATGGGGAGAGAGCGATCCCTTCACTGTCGACTAAGAGTCTCATCTGCACCACATCGGGGCACCGCAGTGGTCTCGTCATTCTCCGGTCTTAGATCTCTGTCGATATAGCCTTCTAGACGTAGATAGCTCAGTATCTCGCGGTCGAGAAGTATCGAGACCTCGCTCGCGGTCGTTCGACAGGCGGCTCGCGGGTCCGGGTCTCGGCTTCGCTCGACGCGGTGATCGCCGATCCGCCGGGCCGTCTCGACCGGGCGGAGTAGAGGCGGGGGTTGTCGCTCGTCGGCCGTCTCGTGATTGAACGCTGGCCCGCTGCCGGCCGCGTGTCGACGCTCGTCGTGCCAGTCGAGGGCCACGGCCGCGGCGCCTCAGGGTGGGGCCGGATGCGGTGGGAGGCGTGATGCCGTGCGGCTGTCGACACCCGGAACGGGCGCATGGTCGAAGGACGTCCCCGGCTCGGTGCGGCTGTCCGAGACCGGGGACCGGGCGCGCCGGAAGACGTGCCGCGCCGCGCGGCGACGAGCGGACGCCAGGGGCGAGCCAGCGTCCCGGCCAGCTCCGCGAGCGCTCGGCTCCTGCCGTGGGCCGGGGTCCAGTGCTCGAGCCGACGGTCTCCCGCGGCATGGACTGCCCCAAGTCCCGCGGATCTGGACGGGGATGCAGCGCGCGGGGCGGGCCGGGGTGATCCATCGCCGCGGGACCTGGCCGGGTCCGTCGGCACGGGTCCGTCGGCACGGGTCCGTCGGCACGGGTCCGCGGCGCGGGGCCGGTGGTGCGGTGGCTGGTGGTGCGGTGGCTGGTGGTGCGGTGGCTGGTGGTGCGGTGGCTGGTGGTGCGGTGGCTGGTGGTGCGGTGGCTGGTGGTGCGGTGGCCAGCCGCTCTGTGACCAGCCGGGCGGCTGGGCGGTGGCGGCCGCCGCGGCGGCGGCCGCTCGGTGACCAGCTGGGCCGGGCGGCCAGGCGGCTGGGCGGCCAGGCGGCTGGGCGGTGGCTGGCGGGCGGTGGCGGCGGGGCGGGGTCGGCGGCATGGCGTGCGGTGGCTGTGAACTCCATGGTCGGGCGTGCGGCGGTTCGGCAACGAGCGGCCCGGCGGGCAGAGCGGCTCGACCGGCGGCTCCGTTCAGCTTCGTCTGGCTGGTGCCGCGGATGGTCGCCGGTCGTCGGCGTCGGTCGAGTGGGTGTGCCTCGCCGTCCGGGCCGTGGCGAGCGCGGGCGCCGGCGGACAAGCGAGGAGGACCGGGCCGATGTGGCGGCGGGTTCGTCGGAGCAGGATCGGTCGGTGGTTGGCCTGGAAGGCGGCGGGTCTTCCGGGGCCGCGGTGCTTGCGTCCGGTTGACTCGGCGTCGGGAATACGGCCTCGGTGACGGCGAGGCCTTTGGCATGGTCGGGAGCAATGGCTCTGGAGGCGGTGGCGTTGTGGCCGGTGGGCTGCGTTGGCTGCCGGGCCGTGGTGGTCCAGGGTCGACGGCCGAGCTCGCTGACGTGAAGCGGCATTGATCCGGGCGCCGACGGATTGGTCATGTCGACGACGAAGGGCGATAGCTGCGGGCGAGAAGTGAACATTTTCCCGGAGATCGTCTAGTGGTACAGGGGAGAGATAGTGGGTTCGGCGAGTGGGTGACCAGCAGCGGGGTGTGGGCACAATGTCGGCCGTGTGGTCGGAGCAGGCGTCGGGTGTCGCGCGGGACGTGATCGCTCTCGACGGTCCGTCGGGTACGGGCAAGTCGACCGTGGCGCGTGGGCTGGCCCACCGGCTCCGGTTCCGGTATCTCGACACGGGGGCGATGTACCGCGCGGTCACGTGGGCGGTCCTGCGCGACGGCGTCGACCCGGAGGACGCGGCTGCGGTCACCGATCTCGCCGCGCGGACCCGGATCACCGTGACCACGGATCCGGACGACCAGCACGTGACCGTGGACGGGCATCCGGTCGACGGGGAGATCCGGTCGAAGGCGGTCACGACGGCGGTCAGCCCGGTGTCCGCCGCGCCGGGGGTACGGGCGCTTCTCGTCGCACAGCAGCGGGAGCTGATCGGAGCCGGGGCGGTCGTCGTCGAGGGGCGCGACATCGGGACGGTGGTCGCGCCGGACGCGCCGCTGAAGATCTTCCTCACGGCGTCGCCGGATGCTCGGGCCACCCGCCGGTCCCGGCAGGACGGCACCGACCACAGCGGCACGGCGGCCGACCTCGACCGGCGCGACGCGTACGACAGCAGCCGGGCGCACAGCCCGCTGCGGGCCGCCGACGACGCGGTGCGGGTCGACACGACGACCATGAAGGTCGATGAGGTGATCCAGCACCTTGTCGACTTGGCTGAAGACCGGTCGATCACCCGCGCTGACGCCCACCGCGGCACGTGAACGGGCCCGAGCGCCGCGGTGGCGCTCCGGCCCGGGCAGCCGGGAGCATCGCCGGACCGGCCGGCGGCGCGGGTCGGGAAAGCGGCCGTTCCGCGCCGATCCGAGCGGACGCCGTCAGCCTCGACGAGCCGGTCGGGCGCCCTCGTCGGCGGCGGCGTGGGCGGGGGAGTTGGCCGGGAGACCGCGGGGCCCAGGGTGGGCGCGGGCGACCTGCGGGTCACGCGCGGGATCGGGCGGGTGCTGGACCGGCGGCTGGCGCGGATCACGGTGCTGGGGTCGGTGCCGGAGAGCGGGCCGGTCCTGCTCGCGGTCAACCACACCGCGCTCGTCGACGGGCCGATGCTGTACGCGCTGCTGCCACGGCCGGTGGCGTTCCTGGTGAAGGCGGAGGTGTTCCGGGGACCGCTCGGAGCGCTGCTGCGGCACACCGGGCAGATCCCGGTCCGGCGCGGGACGGTCGAGACGGCGCCGCTGCGGGCCGCGCTCGACGTGCTGCGCGCCGGCGGGATCGTCGGCGTCTTCCCCGAGGGCACCCGCGGCGCCGGCGACGTGCAGCAGCTGCGGCACGGGATCGCGTACCTGGCGATGCGGTCGGGTGCCCCGGTGATGCCGGTCGCCTGCCACGGGACGGTGGCCCGCAGGGGGCGGGCGTTCCTCCGGCCGCGCCGGCCGCCGATCGTGGTCGCATTCGGCGAGCCGCTGCGGCTGCCCGCCGGGCCGGCCGCGCGGCGTACCGTTGCCGCTGCCGCCGGCGAGATCCACCGCGCGCTCGCGGCCCACGTCGCCGCCACGCGCCCGGCGCCCACCGCAGAATCGGAGTGAGACCAGCCATGACCGTCGCCGAG
Source organism: uncultured Actinomycetota bacterium (assembly GCA_963803135.1). GTDB lineage: Bacteria > Actinomycetota > Actinomycetes > Mycobacteriales > CADCTP01 > CADCTP01. The sequence goes on from CAWDLH010000008.1 coordinate 773,464, forward strand.
GACACCGAAGACGTCCTCGACCTGCCCGTGCTCGCCGTCGTCGGCCGGCCGAACGTCGGCAAGTCGACTTTGGTGAACCGCATCCTCGGCCGGCGCGAGGCCGTCGTGCAGGACGTGCCGGGCGTGACCCGCGACCGGGTCGCGTACGACGCGCAGTGGTCGGGCCGGCGCTTCACGGTCGTCGACACCGGCGGCTGGGAGCCGGACGCGCGGGGCTTCCAGGCCAGGGTCGCCGCCCAGGCCGAGCAGGCGATGCGGACCGCCGACGCGGTCCTGCTCGTCGTCGACGCCGGCGTCGGGGCGACCGCGACCGACGAGGCCGTCGCCCGGGTGCTGCTGCGCGGCGGCAAGCCGGTCGTGCTCGCCGCCAACAAGGTGGACGACGAGCGCACCGAGCCGGAGGCGGCCTCGCTGTGGTCGCTCGGGCTGGGGGAGCCCTGGCCGGTCAGCGCGCTGCACGGCCGCGGCGCGGGCGACCTGCTCGACGCGATCCTCGCGGCGCTGCCCGAGGCGCCGGCGGACCGGGACGACGCCGCGGGCGGACCGCGCCGGGTCGCCCTGGTGGGCCGGCCGAACGTCGGCAAGTCCAGCCTGCTCAACCGGCTCACCGGCGAGGACCGGGCGGTCGTCGACCCGGTCGCGGGCACGACCGTCGACCCGGTCGACTCACTGGTCGAGATCGGTGAAGAGACCTGGCGGTTTGTCGATACAGCGGGACTGCGACGAAGGGTCGCGCACGCGAGCGGGGCCGAGTACTACGCCTCGCTGCGTACGGCCGCGGCGATCGAGGCGGCCGAGGTGGCCGTCGTCCTGCTCGACGCGAGCGAGCCGATCACCGAGCAGGACCAGCGGGTCATCGCCGCGGTCATCGAGGCCGGCCGGGCGCTGGTGATCGCGTTCAACAAGTGGGACCTGGTCGACGGGGACCGCCGGGAGCGGCTGGACAAGGAGATCGACCGGGAGCTGCTGCGGGTCCGCTGGGCGCCCCGGGTGAACGTGTCCGCGGCGACCGGTCGCGGTGTCGACAAGCTCGCGCCGGCGCTGCGCACGGCGCTGGAGTCCTGGGGGCGCCGCGTGTCGACCGGGCGGCTGAACAGCTGGCTGGGCGAGCTGATCGCGGCGACCCCGCCGCCGGTGCGCGGCGGCAAGCAGCCGCGGGTGCTGTTCGCGACGCAGGCCGGCACCCGGCCGCCGCGGTTCGTGCTGTTCGCCACCGGCTTCCTGGAGCCGGCGTACCGGCGGTTCGTGGAGCGGCGGTTGCGCGAGGATTTCGGCTTCCCGGGGTCGCCGGTCGAGGTCGCGGTGCGGGTACGGGAGCGGCGCAAGTAGTCGCTGTGGAAGCAGCGCAAGTAGGCGCGCCGGAAGATCCACGTTGGATCCACGTGAAACCTCCGCGAAAGTCCCATCCTCGAGTGCAGGTGCAGACCTCAACGGCGTACGGCGCGCACTAAGTCCCCTGCGGTGCTGCGGTAGGCTCGGGACCGCACTCGACGTGCGGATCGGGACGTGGCGCAGTTTGGTAGCGCACCTGACTGGGGGTCAGGGGGTCGCAGGTTCAAATCCTGTCGTCCCGACAGGGCAACGCGGACGGCCGAGGAGGGCGGGGGTGCCGCCGACGAGCGGGGAGTCGGTCACGGCCGCCCGGGGCGCAGCCCCCACCGACCGGGTCCTGACGATCCCCAACGTGCTGTCCGTGCTCCGGCTGGCCGGCGTACCGGTCTTCCTCTGGTTGCTGCTGGGCCCGCAGGCCGACCTCGTCGCGCTGCTCGTGCTCGCCTTCGCCGGCATCAGCGACTACCTCGACGGCAAGATCGCCCGGGCGCTCGGCCAGACCAGCAAGCTCGGCGTCGTGCTCGACCCGGCCGCGGACCGGCTCTACATCCTGGCCACGCTCGTCGCCTTCGTGCTCCGCGACATCATCCCGTGGTGGCTGGCCGCGATCATCGTCGGCCGCGACCTCGTGCTGGCGCCGGGCGTCTGGCTGCTGCGCCGGCACCGGATCGCCCCGCTCAACGTGAGCTACCTCGGCAAGTCGGCCACCTTCTGCCTGCTGTACGCGTTCCCGCTGCTGCTCGTGGGCGCGCACGACTGGGCCGTGTCCGATGTCGCCCGGCCGATCGCCTGGGCGTTCATCTGGTGGGGGACGGTCTTCTACCTGATCTCCGGCGTTCTGTACGGGACGCAGCTCGTCCAAGTGATCCGGGCCGACACCGCGGCGGCCGGATGAACAAGGGCGAGCACGCCGAGGGTGCGCCGGACCCGATGGTCCGCCGCGCCCTGGAGCTGCGTGGCGACGAGCACACCAGCCACCGGCCGCGGATCGGCAACATGTCGACTTCGCTGCTCATCGAGTTGCTTACGGATCACCTTGACAGCGGGTACGCCGCGGCGGCTCGTCGACAAAAGGACGAGTCGAACGGCCGGAGGCGGGCGACCGCATTCCTGGCCGTCGGACTGCTGCTGCTCGGCTTCGTGCTCGCCGCGGCGTACCGGGGGACGCTGCGACAGGCACCCGACTCCGAGCGGGCCCGGCAGGCGCTCGTGCAGGACGTCCAGGACGGGTCGGCGCTGTCCGACGCGCTGCAGCGGCAGGCCCAGCAGCTGTCCGGTCAGCTGTCCCGGCAGCGGGACGCCGCGCTGACCGCGAGCCGGGCCGGCGACCGGGCGGCGGCCCAGGTGCGGCGGCTGGAGGAGGCCGCGGCGCAGCGGGCGGTGCACGGGCCGGGCCTCTCGGTCGTGGTCGGCGACGCGGCCGGCGGCGAGCGGGTCGACCCGACGACCGGCCAGCGGGTCCCGGTGCCGGTCGACGACAACGGCCGGATCCAGGATCGGGACCTGCAGAGCTTGGTGAACGCGCTCTGGGCGGCCGGCGCCGAGGCGGTGTCGGTGGGCGGGCAGCGGCTCGCGCCGACGACGACGATCCGCGCGGCCGGCGAGGCGATCCTGGTCGACCTGCGACCGGTGCAGAGCCCGTACACGATCGCGGCGGTGGGGGACCCCGGCACGCTGCTGCCGCGGTTCGCCGACAGCGAGGCGGCACGGCGGTTCCAGTCGTACACCGGGCTGTACGGGATCCAGTTCACCGTCCGGGCGGCTGGGGACCTGCGGCTGCCGGCGGCCACCGAGCCTGACCTGCGGTACGCGTCGGCGGTGCCGACTACTGTGGCCCCGCCCGCGTCGGGCTCGACTCCGGCGGCGCCGAGATCCACCGGAGGTGGGCGGTGATCCCCGCGCTCGCGCTCGTGGCCGGAGTGGCGCTCGGGCTGGTGTTCGAGCCGGTCGTGCCGCTGTGGTTGCAGCCGTACCTGCCGATCGCGGTGGTGGCGGCGCTGGACGCGATGTTCGGCGGGATCCGGGCGCGGCTGGACGGGATCTTCGACGCGAAGGTGTTCGTCGTGTCGTTCGTGTCGAACGTGCTCGTGGCGGCGCTGATCGTGTTCCTCGGGGACAAGCTCGGGGTGGGGGCGCAGTTGTCGACCGGGGTGGTCGTCGTGCTCGGGATCCGCATCTTCGGCAACGCGGCGGCGATCCGCCGCCATCTCTTCCGCGCATGAACAGCCGTCCTGAGTCCCACTCTCAACCCGAGGATGAGACATCGAGTCTCGGTTCGGCCGAACAACCCGCTGTGCCGGAGTCCGCCGGTCGGGACGAGTCCAGGAGCTCGGCCGGCGCGCGGGAGGAGCCCGGGCAGGCGGCGACCGCGGCCGGGCCGCAAGGCGAGGACCGGCGGGACGCCACGGGTGCGGGCGCCGAGGTCGGAGCCGGCGCGGCGGAGGAGCCCACGAACCGGCCAGACGCGGTAGCCGCCGGGTCGGCGGGGGTTGGGCCCGGGTCGGCGGGGGTTGGGCCCGGGTCGGCGGGGGTTGGGCCCGGGTCGGCCGGGGTTGGGCCCGGGTCGGCGGAGTCTGGGGACCGGCGGGGCCGTCCGGCCGTGGGTGTGGGCGCGGTGGATGTAGGGGCCGGGGACCGGCGGGAGGCGCAGGCCGGCGAGGGCCGTGGTGTGAGTGGCCTGTTGCCGGCAGTGGCGGCGGAGGATGCGGCGGTCGGCGGGGACGTGGCCGGCGCCGGACAGGACGACGCCGATGCGGCCGGCGGCGCTGCGAGCGCGCCCGGCGGCAGGAGCTCGACCGCGCGCGGCGCCGGCGGCGGGGGCTTGGGCGGCGTCGGCGGCTCGACCGCGGGCGGCGACGGTGGCGGCGGTGCGCCCGGCGCTGTGCGTGGGATCGGCCGGCGTGCGGGCGACGACGGAAACGACCGGGAAGACCGGGACGACCGGGACGACCGGGACGGCGAGGACCGCGGGGCCATCGACGACGGCGGGGACGACGGCCCAGGCGACGGCGGGGCCATCGACGGCGGAGCCATCGACGGCGGGGGCGACGGCGGAGGCGACGGCGGGGACGACGGCGGGGACGACGGCGGGGACGACGGCGGGGACGACGGCGGGGACGACGGCGGGGACGACGGCCGGGACGACGGCCGGGACGACGGCCGGGACGACGGCAGGGACGACGGCCGGGACGACGGCAGGGACGACGGCCGGGACGACGGCAGGGACGACGGCAGGGACGGGAGGGGGGACGGGAGTGGGGACGGGAGTGGGCGGGGGCGGATCCTGCGGTGGAGCCGGTCGCCGGCGGCGATCCTCGTGGGCGTGCTCGTCGGCCTGCTGGGGTTCGGTATAGCGGTTCAGGTACGAAGCAATACGTCGACAAGCGGGCTTCCCGCCGCGCGGCAGGAGGACCTGGTCCGGATCCTCGACGACCTCTCCTCCCGGGAGGACCGGCTGCGCCGGCAGGTCGCCGACCTCGAGGCGGCCCGCTCCCGCCTGTCCACCACCGGCGACACGTCGAGCACCGCCCTGGAAGAGGCGCGCAAGCGGTCCGACGCGCTCGGCATCCTCGCCGGCACGGTCGCGGCCCAGGGACCCGGCGTCGTGCTCACGATCACCGACCCCGACCACCGGTTGGCCGCCGAGGACCTGCTCGACGCCGTCGAGGAGCTGCGCGCCGCCGGCGCCGAGGCGGTCCAGGTCGGCGGCGTCCGGATCGGCCTCGACTCGAGCTTCACCGCCGCCGACACCGGTATCGCGGTCGACGGCGTCGCGGTCACCGTCCCGTACACGATCCTGGCGATCGGAGACCCGCCCACGCTGGCGACCGCGATGGGGATCCCGGGCGGGGTCGCCGACACGGCCGAGCGGGCCGGCGGCGAGGCCACGACCGAGCAGCGCCAGCAGGTCGTCATCCGGGCGGTGCGGCCGGTGAAGGCGCCGCGCTACGCGCAGCCGTCCAATTGAGGGTTCGCGGTCGCGGCCTAGTACCGTTTCGCGCGTGAACCTGCCCGAGGACCTGAAGTACACCGCCGAGCACGAGTGGGTCCGCGCCGCGTACGGCCACACCGTCCGCGTCGGCATCACCGACTACGCGCAGGGCGCGCTCGGCGACATCGTCTACGTCTCGCTGCCCGGCGTCGGCTCGGCCGTCACCGCCGGCCAGCCGCTGGGCGAGGTCGAGTCGACCAAGAGCGTCTCGGACGTCTTCGCGCCGGTCGCCGGCACCGTGCTGGCCCGCAACGACGCCCTGGAGTCCCAGCCAGAGCTGCTCAACTCCGACCCGTACGGGGAGGGCTGGATCGTCGAGATCGAGGTCGCCGACCTCGGCGTGGTCAACTCGCTGCTCGACGCCGACGCGTACCGTCACCTCGTCGACGAGTCGTGATTTCCTTCAAGCTCCACTACTGGTTGACCCTTGTGGAGCCGGCTGACTAGGCTCGCTCGTCCCTCACATCGACGACCATCTGAGCGGGAGGCGAGCGCGACGTGTTCTGCACCCGGTGCGGCCACGACAACCCCGACGACGCGCGCTTCTGCGCCCAGTGCGGCGCGCCGCTGGCCCGGGTCGAGTACGCGGCGTCGCCGGACGCGACGTCGATCTTCCAGCCGGGCGCGTTCGACGAGGGTCCGAGTGACGAGTCGGGCGACGAGGCCGCCGGGGCGGTCGACGCGCTGCCGCCTGGCTCGGCCCTGCTGGTGGTCAAGCGCGGGCCGAACGCGGGCAGCCGCTTCCTGCTCGACCAGGACGTGACGACCGCTGGGCGGCACCCCGACAGCGACATCTTCCTGGACGACGTGACCGTCTCCCGCCGGCACGCGGAGTTCCGCCGCGAGAGCGGCGGCTTCGTCGTGCACGACGTCGGCAGCCTCAACGGTACGTACGTCAACCGGCAGCGGATCGACGTCGCGGCCCTGGCCGGAGGTGACGAGGTCCAGATCGGCAAGTTCCGGCTGCTCTATCTCGCCGGCGCCCGCACGGGCGGTGAAGAGCCGGCCGTCGCGCGGTGAACTCCACGGGGGCCAACGCCAGGTCCTCCCTGAGCATCGGGGAGGTCCTCGGCCAGCTGCGGCCCGAGTTCCCGGACATCACGATCTCCAAGATCCGCTTCCTCGAGGCCGAGGGGCTGATCCATCCGGAGCGGACACCGTCGGGCTACCGGAAGTTCTCCTCCGGCGACGTGGCCAGGCTCCGGTTCGTCCTGGCCGAGCAGCGCGACCACTATCTGCCGCTGCGGGTGATCAAGGACCACCTCGACGCGATCGACCGCGGCCTCGAGCCGCCGGACCACGGCCCCGGCAGCACCACCCGGCGCGGGCCGCGGGCGGTCTCGGCGGTGCCGCTGCCCGGCGCGGACGCCTTCGTGCCGGAGCCGTCGGAGATCCGGATGAGCCGCGACGAGCTGCTCGACCAGGCCGGGCTCGAGTCGGCGCAGCTCGAGCAGCTCGAGCAGTTCGGGCTGCTCAGCAGGAGGGCCGGCGGCGGGTACGACGGCGACGCCCTGACGGTGGCGATCTGCGCCGCCGAGATGGCCCGGTACGGCATCGAGCCGCGGCACCTGCGGACGTACCGGACCTCGGCCGACCGCGAGATCGGCCTGTTCGAGCAGGTCGTCACGCCGCTGGTTCGGCAGCGCAACCCGGAGGCGCGCGGCCGGGCCGAGGAGGCCGTTCGGGAGCTGGCCGCGCTGTCGGTGAAGCTGCACGCGGCCCTGGTCAGGGCCGGGCTGCGAGCCGAGCTCGGCGGCTGAACACCGCCGGGCGCGGCGGGTCACCCGGCCGGCGCACCGGCGCCGACCCACCGGCGATCCCGCCCGGCACCGTGTAGCGTCGGGACGGCAGATCCTGCTGGGTGGGAGGCTCCGCTGTGAACGAGCTGCGTGTCGTGGGAGTACGGGTGGAGCTGCCCGTGAACCAGCCGATCGTGCTGCTCAAGGAGGCCGACGGCGACCGCTATCTGCCGATCTGGATCGGCGCGGTGGAGGCGTCGGCGATCGCGTTCGAGCAGCAGGGCGTCCGCCCGGCCCGGCCACTCACCCACGACCTGCTGCGCGACGTCATCGGCGCGCTCGGCGCCCGGCTGGAGGCCGTGCACATCACCGACCTGCGCGACGGCGTGTTCTACGCGGAGCTGGTGTTCGCCGGCGGTGCCAGGGTCAGCGCCCGGCCGTCGGACGCGATCGCGCTGGCGCTGCGGTCCGGGACGACGATCCTCGGCGAGGAGGCCGTGCTGGCCGAGGCCGGCATCTCCATCCCGGACGAACAGGAGGACGAGGTCGAGAAGTTCCGGGAGTTCCTCGACACCATCTCGCCGGACGACTTCGCAGGTCAGTAGGCGTGGCGCGTTGACCGGCACGGCGCGACCGCCTAGCGTCGAATGACCACCGTGCAATTTCCGGCCGGTGGACCGAGGAGGGCATCTCGTGAGCGACGGCCAGCCACCGCTTCAGGAGGCGCTGTTCTCGCCGGCCGTGCCGGACCAGATGCTCGGCTACCGCGGGACGACTGCGTGCAACGCCGCCGGCATCACCTACCGGCAGCTTGACTACTGGGCCCGCACCGACCTCGTCGTGCCGTCGATCCGGTCCGCGGCCGGATCCGGCACCCAGCGGCTCTACTCGTTCACGGACATCCTGGTCCTCAAGGTGGTCAAGCGGCTCCTCGACGCCGGCGTCTCGCTGCAGAACATCCGCGTCGCCATCGAGCACCTGCGGGCCCGCGGAGTCGACGACCTGGCCAACGTGACGCTGCTGTCGGACGGGACGACGGTGTACGAGTGCACGTCGGCCGAGGAGGTCGTCGACCTGCTCGCCGGCGGGCAGGGCGTGTTCGGCATCGCGGTGAGCGGGGCGCTCAAGGAGCTGCACGGGTCGCTGGCCCAGCTGCCGGCCGAGCGGGCCGAGCCCGTCGCCGCGCCGGTGGCGGGGGAGCCGACCGCGTCGGACGAGCTCGGGCAGCGCCGCCGGCGCCGCACCGCCTCCGCCTGATCCCCGCGGGCGTCGGGCGCGCCGCCGCCCAGCCGCTCGGAGCGGCTCCGGGGGACCGCCGGCCCGGTGGGGTCGGCGGCCGGGGGTGGTGGGTCAGCGGCCGAGGTGGGTCAGCGGTCGACGGCGGGTCAGAGTTCGACGGCGGTGCGGATGTCGCCGAGGCCGCGGGCGACGATCAGGCGGCCACCAGGCGGGAGCTGCTCCCAGCCGGCGTCCGTCCACCGCCGCCACAGCCGCGGGTCGGTGTCCACCCGCACCGGCACGGTCTGGCCCGGCTCGGCGGTGACGGCGGTCCAGCCGACCAGCCGCACCGGCTGGTCCGCCGCGGCCGGCTCCAGGTAGACCTGCACGACCTCGCGGCTGGTCCGGGCGCCGGTGTTCGTCACCTCGACCGACACCGCCGACCCGCCGAGCAGTGTCGCCGGCCCGTACGACCAGGTCGAGTAGCCGAGACCGTGGCCGAACCAGAACGCCGGCGCCGGCGCGCGCCCGGCGTAGTGCCCGCGGTGGCCGACGAACGTGCCCTCCAGGTACGCGAGCTTGCCGTCGACCGGGGTCACCGACCACGCCGGCGCCGCGCCGTCCGCGACCGGGAACGTGGTCACCAGCCGGCCGGCCGGTTCGATCTCGCCGAGCAGCGCCGCCGCGACCGCGTGCCCGGCCTCCTGCCCGGGCAGCCCGGCCCAGAGCACCGCGTCGACGTCGGCCAGCCACGGCATCAGCACCGGGGTGGCCGCGTTCACCACCACGACCGTGCGGGCCGCGGCCCCGGCCACCGCCGAGACCAGCGCGTCCTGCTCGCCGGGCAGCCGCAGCGTGGTCTTGTCGACCGCCTCGGTCTCCTGCTCGTCGGTCAGCCCGACCACGACGACGGCGACGTCGGCCGCCCGCGCGGCGGCGACCGCCTCGGCGATCACCGTCTCCGGCTCCCGCCGCGCCGGCCGGGTGACCAGCCCGAACAGGCCGGCGCCGGCCAGCGGGCCTTCGGCCGGCCACAGCGTCGCGGTGGCCTCGACCACCCCGGCCGAGTCGTACCGGTCGACCACCGCCGGCGGCGCAAGGAGCTCCTCGCCGATGCCGCCGCCGCTGGTGCGCAGCTCGGCCCCGCGCGTGGCGGTGTCCACCCGCAGCTGCCAGGAGGCCGCGCCGAGGACGCCCACCTCGACCGGCCCCTCGGCGTCCACCAGCGCGCCGATCCGTACGGTGGCGACGGTCTCGGGAAAGTCGTCGTCGAAGCCGACCATCGTGTGGGCGAGCCCGCTGTGCCGGTCCTGGATCACCGCGCCGCGGTCGTCGAACAGGGTCAGCCGCACGCCGGGCTCCCCGGTCCGCGGGTCGGTGACGAACCCGGCCGCCGCCGGTACCGGCCGGGAGCGCACCTCGACGCCGTCGGTCACGGTGACCGCGTCGCCGAGCAGCGAGCGCAGCCCGTCCGCCACGCTGACCTGGTAGGGCGGGGTCACCTGGGCCGAGCCGCCGCCCATGCCCACGGTGTCGACCGCGTGCCGGCCGATCACTGCGACCCGGGGGCCGCGCTCCAGCGGCAGTACGCCGTCGTTGGTCAGCACGGTCATGCCGGCGGCGGCCAGCCGGGTCAGCTGCTCGCGGCGGACCGGGCTGTCGGGAGCCGGGAGCGTCTCGGCCGGGAGCGTCTCGGCCGGGAGCGTCCCGGCCGGCGGCGCTCCGGCCGGCGCCCGGGCCGGGTCGAGCGCGCCGACCCGACGGGCCAACCGCAGCAGCCGGCGCAGGTGGTCGTCGACGACCGACTCGGCCACCTCGCCCCGGCCGACCGCCGCGACCAGCGCGTCGCCCCATGGCCCGACCGGGCCGGGCATGACCAGGTCGAGCCCGCCGTTCGCGGCCGGGCCCGCGGTCCCGGTGGCGAACCAGTCGGACATGACCAGCCCGTCCCAGCCCCACTCGCCCTTGAGGATCCCGTTGATCACGTGGTCCTGCTCGGTCGCCGGCACTCCGTTCACGTCGTTGTACGCGGCCATCACCGACCACGGGTCGGCCTCGGCGACCGCGATCTCGAACGGCAGCAGGTAGAGCTCGCGCAAGGTCGCCTCGTCGACCACGCTGTCGACGGTGTTCCGCTCGGTCTCCGACTCGTTGGCCACCAGGTGCTTGAGGCAGCCGGCGACGCCGCGCCCCTGCAGTCCTCGGACGTACGCTGCCGCGAGCGTGCCGGTCAGCAGCGGGTCCTCGGAGTAGGCCTCGAAGAGGCGGCCCCCGAGCAGCGAGCGGTGCAGGTTGATCGTCGGCCCGAGCACCACGTGGATGTCCTGGGCCTTGGCCTCCTCGGCCAGCAGCTCGCCGACCTCGTGCGCGGTGTCCTCGCTCCAGGCCTGGGCCAGCAGCGTCGCGTTGGGGAACAAGGACACGACCCGACCGCCGGTGAACTTCAGCCCGCGCACCCCGGTCGGGCCGTCGGACAGGCACAGCTCGGCCAGGCCGATCTCGGGCGCCGGCGGCAGGGTGAACGCGCTCGCCCCGGTGAGCAGCCGGACCTTGGCCGGCAGGTCGAGCCGGGCGATCAGCGCATCGAAGTCGGGGGACACAGTGATGTGGTGTACCACGGCGGTCGATCCCACCTCACCTTCTTGACCGGGATGAGGGCGAGCGCCCCGAGGAAGGGCGCGCCGCCGCCGACGCCGTGGCCGAGTGGCGCGCGGTGCTCGACCAGCGGGTGCCGGCCGAGCACCTGGCCACGTCGGTCACCGGGTCCCTGGCCGGCCGCCCGACCCCGCGTCGCCCCAGCTCGGACGTCGTCCGCGTGGTGGCCGGGGAGTCGGCCCGACCCCGGGGGAGCCGGGCCCGGCTACTCCGTCCAGAACGGGCGGATCTCGACCGTGCCCCAGGCGGCGACCGGGTGCCGGGCGGCGATGTCGATCGCCTCGTCCAGGTCGGCGCAGTCGATCACGTCGTACCCGCAGATCTGCTCCTTGGTCTCCGCGAACGGGCCGTCGGTGACCACCGGCCGGCCGTCGCGGGCCCGCACGCAGGTCGCGGTCGACGAAGACTGCAGGCGTTCCCCGTCGAGCCGGACTCCCTCGACCGAGCGCAGCCACTCGTCGATGTCGCCGATCTTCTCCGGCAGCGGTGCGTCCGGGTCGCTGGCGATGAACAGCATGTACTTCACGTGTCCTCCTTCGTCGGCGGGTTGCATGGGCATGACGAGCGGCGCGGCGGAGGATCGACATGCCCTCCGCTGGTAGCCTGTGCGGCGCTGCAGAACCCGCGCGGGAGAGTCTCCGGCAAGCCAGCCGGGGCGCCGAAGGGGCAACCTCCCCGGAACCTCTCAGGCAGCCAGGACCGCGCGGTCGAGGCGACTCTGGACGGGTACGGACAGAGGGGGAGCGCCGGGCTGCGACGCCCGGTCCCACCCGACTCCGACCGCAGGGAATCCGCCGCAGATGACCACACTGGACGAGCTCGAAGCGAGTGCGCCGTTCGCCGGACGGCACATCGGGACCAGCGCCGAGGACCAGGCCGCGATGCTGGCCACGGTCGGGTACGGCTCGATCGAGCAGCTGGTCGCCGCGGCCGTGCCCGGCTCGATCGCCGACCGCCACCTCGACCTGCCGGCCGCCGCCGACGAGGCCACCGTGCTGGCCGAGCTGCGTGCGCTGGCCGGCCGCAACACGACCGCGGTGAGCATGATCGGCCTCGGCTACTCCGACACCGTCACGCCGCCGGTGATCCGCCGGAACATCCTGGAGAACCCGGCCTGGTACACGGCGTACACGCCGTACCAGCCGGAGATCTCGCAGGGCCGGCTGGAGATGCTGCTCAACTTCCAGACGATGGTGGCCGACCTGACCGGGCTGCCGGCCGCGAACGCGAGCCTGCTGGACGAGGCGACCGCGGCGGCCGAGGCCGTCGCGCTGGCCCGCCGGGTGTCCCGGGCGCCGCAGGACGCGCCGGTCGTCGTCGACGCCGACTGCCTGCCGCAGACGATCGCGGTCATCCGGACCCGCGCGGTGCCGCTTGGCATCCCGGTCGTGGTCCGGGACGTCGCCGCCGAGGGGCTGCCGGACGGGCCGCTGGCCGGTCTGCTGCTGCAGTACCCGGGTGCGTCCGGGGCGGTGCGCGACTGGGCCGCGGCGACGGCGGCGGCGAAGGAGCGCGGCGCGGTGGTGACCGTGGCCGCCGACCTGCTCGGGCTGACCCTGCTGCCGCCGCCGGGTGAGTGGGGCGCGGACGTGGCCGTCGGCTCGGCGCAGCGGTTCGGCGTGCCGCTCGGCTTCGGCGGCCCGCACGCCGGCTACATGGCGGTCCGGAACGGGCTGCAGCGCCAGCTGCCCGGCCGGCTGGTCGGGGTGTCGGTGGACACTGACGGCGCGCCCGCGTACCGGCTGGCGCTGCAGACCCGCGAGCAGCACATCCGGCGGGAGAAGGCGACCAGCAACATCTGCACCGCGCAGGTGCTGCTCGCGGTGATGGCCGGGGCGTACGCGGTCTACCACGGGCCGGACGGGCTGCGGTCGATCGCCCGCCGGGTGCACCGGTACGCGGCGGTCCTCGCGGCCGGGCTGCGCGAGGCCGGGCTCGAGGTCGTCACGCCGGCGTTCTTCGACACGATCCAGGTCCGGGTCGCCGGATCGGCGAAGGGGGTGGTCGAGAAGGCGGCCGCTGCCGGGGTCAACCTCCGCCTGGTCGACGACGACACGGTCGGGGTCGCCTGCGACGAGGTGACCCGCCGGGCGCACCTGGTCGCGGTGTGGTCGGCGTTCGGGGTGCGCGCGGACGTCGCGCCGCTGGACGCCAGGACCCCGGACGGGTACGGGCCGGCGCGGGCCACGCAGTTCCTCACCCATCCCGTGTTCGCCGAGCACCGCAGCGAGACCGCGATGCTGCGCTACCTGCGCCGGCTCGCCGACTACGACTACGCGCTCGACCGCGGGATGATCCCGCTCGGCTCCTGCACGATGAAGCTCAACGCGGCGGCCGAGATGGAGCCGGTGTCGCTGCCCGGGTTCTCGTCGGTGCACCCGTTCGCGCCGGCCGACCAGGTGCCCGGTTACCTCGCGCTGATCCGCGACCTCGAGGGCTGGCTGGCCGACATCACCGGGTACGACGCGGTGTCGGTGCAGCCGAACGCAGGCTCGCAGGGCGAGCTGGCCGGGCTGCTCGCGATCCACGCCTACCACGCCGCGCGGGGCGAGGCCGGCCGCGACGTCTGCCTGATCCCGCAGTCCGCGCACGGCACCAACGCCGCGTCCGCCGCGATGGCGGGGATGCGGGTGGTCGTCGTCGCGACCCGGGACAACGGCGACGTCGACCTGGACGACCTGCGGGCCAGGATCGCCGAGCACGCCGAGCGGCTCGGCGCGCTGATGATCACGTACCCGTCGACGCACGGGGTGTTCGAGCAGGACATCGCCGAGATCTGCGCAGCCGTGCACGCCGCCGGCGGCCAGGTGTACGTCGACGGCGCCAACCTCAACGCGCTGGTCGGGCTGGCCAAGCCGGGCACGTTCGGGGCGGACGTCAGCCACCTGAACCTGCACAAGACGTTCTGCATCCCGCACGGCGGCGGCGGTCCGGGCGTGGGGCCGGTGGCGGCCCGGTCGCACCTGGCGCCGTACCTGCCGAACCACCCGCTGCAGCCGCTGGCCGGGCCGGAGTCCGGTCCCGGGCCGGTCAGCGCCGCGCCGTGGGGCAGCGCGTCGATCCTGCCGATCTCCTGGGCGTACGTGCGGCTGATGGGTCCGGACGGGCTGGCCGCCGCGACCCGGGCGGCGATCCTCGCCGCCAACTACGTGGCCGCCCGGCTGCGGCCGCACTACCCGGTCCTCTACACCGGCCAGGGCGGGTTGGTCGCGCACGAGTGCATCGTCGACCTGCGGGCGATCACCCGGGCGACCGGCGTGACCGTGGACGACGTCGCCAAGCGGCTGATCGACTACGGGTTCCACGCGCCGACGATGTCGTTCCCGGTGGCCGGGACGCTGATGATCGAGCCGACCGAGTCCGAGGACCTGGCCGAGCTCGACCGGTTCGTCGACGCGATGATCTCGATCAAGGCGGAGATCGACCGGGTCGCGTCCGGTGAGTGGTCCGCGACCGACAATCCCCTGCGCAACGCGCCGCACACGGCGGCGATGCTCACGGCCGACAAGTGGGAGCGGGGGTACGAGCGCGAGCTCGGGGGTTACCCGGGCGGGTCCCGGGCCACCGCCAAGTACTGGCCCCCGGTCCGGCGGATCGACGGTGCGTACGGGGACCGGCACCTGGTCTGTTCGTGCCCGCCGGTGGGGGCGTACGAGGACTGATCCTCGGGTTCCTCGCCCACTGGGGTTCGGGGGGTCCGCCCCTCTCGACCCGGCAGGGGGCGGAGCCCCTGCACCCCCGGCAGGGGCGGAGCCGCCTACAACCCCGGCAGGGGCGGAGCCGCCTACAACCCCGGCAGGGGCGGAGCCGCCTACAACCCCGGCAGGGGCGGAGCCGCCTACAACCCCGGCAGGGGCGGAGCCGCCTACAACCCCGGCAGGGGCGGAGCCCCCTGCAACCCCGGCAGGGGCGGAGCCCCCTGCAACCCCGGCAGGGGCGGAGCCCCCTGACCTCCCGAGCGGCTTCGCCGTGACCTGGGTTGTTGGCGACTCGGCCTCGTTCTCGGTGTGCCGGAGGGCAAGGAGGTCGGCTTCCGAAGCTGTGCCTGAAGGGGGCGCTCCGGCGCGCTGGGCAGCGGGGGTTATGGGCTTGTCGGCGGTGGGGTCGAGCGGTCAGGAGTGTCTGTCGGCATGCTCACAGTGCCGGGGGACCTTGGACCCTGCTGGGCCTCGCGGATCCGGCGTTCAGTCAAGGGCGTATCGATCTTCACTGCGTAGGGAGAGGCTCATGCGCTACGTGGCGCCCGGAGGGCCGGGCAGCATCGTCGAGGTCGCCCCGCGGTACGAGAACTACATCGGCGGCAAGTGGCTGGCCCCGACCCAGGGCCGCTACCGGGTCGACCTCAGCCCGGCGACGGCGAAGCCGATCACGGAGGTCGCCCACTCCACCCCGGAGGACGTCGAACTGGCCCTGGACGCCGCGCACGCGGCGAAGGACGGCTGGGCGGAGGCGTCCGCCACCGAGCGGGCCGCGGTGCTCAACGCCGTCGCCGACGCCATCGAGGCGCACAAGGAGATGCTCGCGGTCGCCGAGAGCTGGGAGAACGGCAAGCCGGTCCGGGAGACCCTGAACGCCGACATCCCGCTGGTCGTCGACCACTTCCGCTACTTCGCCGCGGCCATCCGGGCCGAGGAAGGCCGCTCGACCGAGATCGACAAGGACCTGGTGGCCTACCACTTCCGCGAGCCGCTTGGCGTGGTCGGTCAGATCATCCCGTTCAACTTCCCGCTGCTCATGGCGGCCTGGAAGCTCGCGCCGGCCTGGGCCGCCGGCAACTGCTCGGTCCTGAAGCCGGCCTCTCCGACCCCGTGGTCGATCCTCAAGCTGGCCGAAGTGATCGGTGACATCGTGCCGCCCGGCCTGCTCAACATCGTCACCGGTCCGGGGGCGGAGATCGGGAAGGCGCTGGCGGCGAATCCCAGGATCGCCAAGATCGGGTTCACCGGCGAGACCGTCACCGGCCGGCTGATCATGCAGTACGCGGCGCAGAACCTCATCCCGTCCACAGTGGAGCTCGGCGGCAAGAGCCCCAACGTCTTCTTCGCCGACGTCATGGCGCACGACGACTCCTTCCTGGACAAGGCGATCGAGGGCCTGGTGCTGTACGCGTTCAACAAGGGCGAGGTGTGCACCTGCCCGTCCCGGGCGTTGATCCAGGCCGACATCTACGACGAGTTCATGGCCCGCTGCCTGGACCGCATCGGCGCCATCCGCCAGGGCAACCCGCTCGACACCGAGACCCAGATCGGCGCCCAGGTGTCCCAGGCCCAGCTCGACAAGATCGCCTCGTACGTGCAGATCGGCCGGGACGAGGGCGCCGAGGTGCTCATCGGCGGCGAGCGTGCCCGCGTCGACGGCGAGTTCGCCGACGGCTACTACTTCCAGCCCACCGTGCTCAAGGGCGACAACCGGATGCGGGTGTTCCAGGAGGAGATCTTCGGGCCCGTGCTCGCCGTCACGACCTTCACCGACGAGGAGGATGCGCTGGCGATCGCCAACGACACCCTGTACGGGCTGGGCGCCGGTGTCTGGACCCGCAACGGCACGCTCGCCTACCGGATGGGCCGCGGCATCAAGGCCGGTCGCGTGTGGACGAACTGCTACCACCAGTACCCGGCGGGCGCGGCGTTCGGCGGCTACAAGATCTCGGGCATCGGCCGGGAGAACCACCAGATGATGCTCGACCACTACAGCCAGACCAAGAACCTGCTCGTCAGCTACGGCTCCGAGCCGCTCGGGCTGTTCTGATCCGACGATCGGCCGGGAGCACACGATGCCGGATACGCGCATCACCGCCACCGCGGCGGCCCGCGAGGCGCTTACCCGCCTGCGGGCCGGGCGCGGTGGGCCGGTCATGTTCGTTCAGTCCGGCGGCTGCTGTGCCGGCAGCGTCCCGATGTGCTATCCGGCCGGCGAGTTCCTCGTCGGGGCGGGCGACGTCCGGCTGGGCGAGGTCGACGGGTGCCCGTTCTACATCGACCGGCGGCTCGACGACGCCCTCGGCCGCAGCTTGTTCGTGCTCGACGTCGCCGCCGGCGATCCGGAGGGGTTCTCCCTCCCCGCCGGCCCCGGCACGCATTTCGTCACCCGCTCCGACACCTGCGGGGTCCCCGACCGCGCAAACTCCGAAGGGACGCTGCCGTGACCAGACTGCAGATCGGCTGCGTGGCCGAGACCGAGCCGGGCGAGAACCGGGTCGCCCTCACCCCCGATGCGGTGGGCCGGTTGCAGGCCGCCGGTCTCGACGTACTCGTCGAGACCGGCGCCGGCCGGCCGGCCTGGTACGCCGACGCGGCCTACACCGCCGCCGGCGCCCGGGTGCTCGGCAAGGAGGACCTCTACCAGCACGCCGACGTCGTGGTCGCCGTCCACCCACCGGCGAGCGCGGATCGGGCGCTGCTGCGTCCGGGGCAGATCCTGCTGGCGCTGCTGCAGCCGCTGGCCGAGCCGGCGCTGGCCGCGGAGCTGGCCGAGGCCAAGGTGACCGCGGTCAGCCTGGACGGCCTGCCCCGCACGCTCAGCCGGGCGCAGGCGATGGACGCGCTGACCTCACAGGCCAACGTCGCCGGGTACAAGGCGGCGCTGGTCGCCGCGGACACGTACGGGGGCTACTTCCCGATGCTCATGACCGCGGCCGGGACCATCCGGCCCGCGGCGGTGCTCGTCCTCGGCGCGGGGGTGGCCGGCCTGCAGGCGATCGCGACCACCCGCCGGCTCGGCGCCGTCGTCACCGGCTACGACGTACGCGAGGCGGCCCGCGCCGACATCGCCTCGGCCGGCGCGGCCGTACTCGACCTGGACGGTCCGTCGGCCACCGGCGCGGGCGGCTACGCCCGGGAGCTGTCGGCGGACGAGGAGTCCCGTCAGCAGCAGGCGATGGCCGAGGCGATCGCCCGCTTCGACGTGGTGATCACGACCGCTCAGGTACCCGGTCGCCGCCCGCCGGTGCTCGTCTCGGCCGCGGCGCTGGCCGGCCTGCGGCCCGGCTCGGTGGTCGTCGACCTGGCCGCCGGCCCCGCCGGCGGCAACGTGGTCGGCTCGGAACCCGACAGCACGATCGTCACCGACCGCGGTGTCACGGTCGTCGGTGCCGGCAACCTGCCCTCCGCGGTTCCGCGGGCGGCCTCCACGGCCTATGCCCGCAACGTCGCGGCGTTGCTCGGCCACCTCGTCCAGGACGGCGACCTCGTCCTCGATGCCGCCGACGAGATCACCGCGGGCGTACTCGTGTGCCAGGACGGCCAGATCGTGCATCCCGACGTCGCTGCCGCGCCGAGCGCGCCCGCCGACACCGGGAGCGAGACGGGAGCAAGGCAATGACACCGACCCTCTTCGCGGACATCACGATCTTCGTGCTGAGCCTGCTCGTCGGCATCGAGGTCATCACCAAGGTCCCGGCCACCCTGCACACGCCGTTGATGTCCGGCTCCAACGCCATCCACGGCGTGGTGGTCGTCGGGGTGATGATCCTGGCGGCCACTGTGGACAGTCCGGCCGGGTACGCGCTGCTGGCCGTCGCCGCCGGCTTCGCCGCGATGAACGTCACCGGCGGCTACCTGGTCACCGACCGCATGCTCGAGATGTTCCGGCCCAGGCCGTCCGAGCCGCCCGCCGAGCCGGCCGGCCCGAGTCGCACCGAGGAGGCGGCACGATGAGCGGGTTCGACACCACGGTCCACGTGATCTACCTGATCGCCGCCGCCTGCTTCGTGCTCGGGCTGCACCTGATGACGTCGCCGTCCACCGCCCGGCGCGGCAACGGGCTCTCCGCAGCCGGCATGGCCGCCGCGATCGTGGTCACCGTCGTCGTGCTGGGGCACGACCACGGCGTCACGACCACGGCGGCGGTCGTGCTCACGCTCGCGCTCGTTGCGGGCGGCGCGGCCGGAGCGATGATGGCGCGCCGCGTCAGGATGACCGCGATGCCGCAGCTGGTCAGTCTCTTCAACGCCGTCGGAGGCGGCGCGGCCGCCCTGATCGCGTTCGCCGACGCCCTGCACCACTCCGGGTCGGTCCCGTTGGCCGACCGGGCGGTGAGCACGAACCTGACGACGTTCCTCGACCTGCTCATCGGTGGCATCACCTTCTCCGGCTCCCTCGTCGCGGCCGCGAAGCTGGCCGGAGTCCTGCCGGGCCGCCCGCTGAGCTTCCGCGCGGCCCGATCAGTGAGCCTGGTGCTCGCAGTGGCGGCGCTGTGCGCGGGTGGCACCTACACCACCGGCCACGGCGGACTGCCGGCGCTGGGGCTGCTCACCGCCGCCGCACTGGCGCTGGGCGTGCTCGGGACGCTGCCGATCGGCGGCGCCGACATGCCGGTGGTGATCTCGCTGCTCAACGCCTGCACCGGCACCGCGGTCGCGATGGCCGGGTTCGTCCTGGACAACACCCTGCTGATCATCGCCGGCGCCCTGGTCGGCGCGGCCGGCGGCATCCTGACCAAGCTGATGGCCGACGCGATGAACCGCTCGCTGCTCAACATCGTCGCCGGCGGCTTCGGCACCGGCGACGAGCAGGCCGGTGCCGACGTGGCGACGAGCCTGCGCGGATCCGTCCGCGAGGTGACCGTCGAAGACGCGGCGCTGCAACTCGCCTACGCCAGCAAGGTGGTCATCGTCCCGGGCTACGGCCTGGCCGCGGCCCAGGCCCAGCACGAGCTCGTCCAGCTGGCCCAGGCGCTGGCCGAGCACGGCGTGGACGTCAGCTACGGCGTCCATCCCGTCGCCGGCCGGATGCCCGGGCACATGAACGTCCTGCTGGCGGAGGCCAACGCGCCGTACACCCAGATGAAGGACCTCGACGAGATCAACCCGCAGTTCGCCAGCACCGACGTCGTGCTGGTGGTCGGCGCCAACGACGTCACCAACCCGGCGGCGCGGCGCCCGGGCAACGCCGTCTCCGGCATGCCGATCCTCGACGTCGACCAGGCGCGCACCATCATCGTCGTCAAGCGGTCGCTGGGACACGGCTACGCCGGCATCGACAACGAGCTGTACGTCAATCCCAAGACCGAGATGCTCTTCAGCGACGCCAAGGCCGCGTTGACCGCGGTCCTGAACGAGCTGCACGCCTACGTCGGGTGACGACCGAGCGTCCTGGTGACCTTCATTTCGCCGGGCTAGGACCTTCGATCCTGGCCCGGCGGGGTCTGCCCGGGGAGGCTGGATGCGGATGCGGCCTTCGCGCGGCCGCGCGGAAGGCGGAGCGATGAGAGTGCACCTGGCGACGATCCCGCCGGAGTCGGCCGGTTCCGGGCCCGGCCCGCTGGCGCCGGTCCCCGGTGCCGGGCCGGGAACCGCCGACCGAGAGCGCGGCCAGCACGATTCGAACCGGGAGCGCTGAGATGGAACGCATGACGCCCCTCGACGCCGCCTTCCTCCAGTCCGAGGACGAGGAGCCGGGCGTCTCCCTGGCGATCTCCTCGGTCGCGGTCTTCGAGGGACCGGCACCGTCGACCGAACAGTTCGCCGAGCTGCTGCGGGGCCGGTTGCCGCTGATCCCGCGCTACCGGCAGAAGGCCAGGCAGATCCCGTTCGACCTCGGACCGCCGGTGTGGGTGGACGACGAGCACTTCGACCTCGGCTACCACCTGCGCCGGACCGCGCTGCCCGCCCCCGGCGGCGACGCCGAGCTGTCGGCGCTGCTCGGCCGGGTGATGGCCGCCCGGCTGGACCGCCGCCGGCCGCTGTGGGAGTACTGGCTCGTCGAGCGGCTGCACGGCGGCCGCTGGGCGCTGATCTCCAAGGTGCACCACTGCATGGTCGACGGCGTCTCCGGCACCGACCTGTACGGGGTGGTGCTCGACCCGACGCCGACCCCGCGGCCGCCGGCGCCGGACGACTGGCGCCCGGAGCCGGAGCCGACGGACCTGGACCTGGTGACCCGCGCGCTCGCGGGCCTGGCCGCCAACCCGGCCATGCAGGTCCGGGCCGCGGCCGGCGCCCTGCGCCGGCCCGGCGTGCTGCTGAGCCGGACCTGGGACACCGTGCGCGGACTGGCCGCGCTGTCCGGCGCGCTCGTGCCGGCGCGCCGTTCCTCGCTGAACGGGCCGCTGTCGGCCGGCCGGCGGTTCGCCGTCGCCCGCGGATCCGTGGCCGACGTCTCGGCCGTCCGGGCCCGGTACGGCGGGACGTTCAACGACGTCGTGCTCACCGCGGTGGCCGGCGGCTTCCGCCGGGTGCTCCTGGAGACGGGCGAGCAGGCCACGCAGGGCACGGTGCGCGCGCTGGTGCCGGTGTCGACCCGGCTCGCCGGGCAGGAGTCCATCCGGGACAACCGGGTCTCGCTGATGCTCGCGGACCTTCCGGTCGAGGTCGCCGATCCGGTCGAGCGGCTGCAGGTGACGCGGGACCGCCTCGAGCACCTCAAGGCGGTCCACGAGGCCGAGGCCGGCGCGACCGTCACCGGGCTCGCCGCGCTCGGTCCCTTCCCGCTGGTCGCCACGCAGGTGCGGCTGGCCGCTCATGTCGCGCAGCGGTCGATCGTCACGACGACGACCAACGTCCCGGGTCCGCGCCAGCCCCTGTACGCCCTGGGCCGCCAGCTGCTGGAGATCATCCCGTACGTGCCGATCGCGTCCACGGTCCGGACCGGCGTCGCGATCCTGAGCTACCGCGACCGCCTGGTGATCGGCGTCACCGGCGACTACGAGTTCGCCCCCGAGGTCGGGATCCTCGCCGACGGCATCGAGAACGAGCTGTCGGCCCTGGCCGCGGCGGCGCGACCGCGGTCCCGGCACCGGGCGAAGGGTGGTGAGCGGGCATGACGCGGGCCGCGGAGGCCGACGACCGCGGCCGTCCCGCACCGGCCTCGACGTGGTGGGCCGACCTCGGCGGCCCGGTGCACTACATGGACTACGGCGGTCCGGCCGACGGCCCGGTTCTCGTCCTGGTGCACGGGCTG
The DNA here is from genome assembly GCA_963803135.1 of uncultured Actinomycetota bacterium. Lineage (GTDB taxonomy): Bacteria > Actinomycetota > Actinomycetes > Mycobacteriales > CADCTP01 > CADCTP01. The sequence goes on from CAWDLH010000008.1 coordinate 795,297, forward strand.
GGCGGCTCGCTGCTGAACTGGGCGGCGGTCGCGCCCGAGCTCGCTCGCAGCTGCCGGGTGCTCGCGCTGGACCTCGCCGGCTTCGGGCGCACCCGCGGCGGCGAGCGGCCCACCTCTGTCCATGCGAACCAGCAGCTGCTGCACCGCTTCCTCACCGAGGTCGCCGGCGTGCCCGCCGTGCTGGTGGGCAACTCCATGGGCGGGCTCATCACGGTGCTGCAGGCCGCCGCGCATCCGGAGACGGTGGCCGCGGCGGTCCTCATCGACCCGGCGTTGTCCGTCGGTCCGCGGCACCGGCCGGATCCTCTGGTCACGGCGCTGTTCGCCGCGTACGCGATGCCCGCGGTGGGGCGGGCCATGCTGGGCGGCCAGCGCCGGCTGCGCTCGCCCGAGGCGACCGCCCTGGCCCTGCTGAGGCTGTGCTGCGTCGACGCGTCCCAGGTGCATCCCGAGGTCGTCGCGCAGCACGTCGGGCTGGCCCGGGAGCGGCGCGGCTACCCGAACACCGACGCCGAGCTGCTGGTGGCGGCGCGGTCGCTGATGTGGGTGCTGGCCCGCCGGCGTCGCTACGCCGGTCTGATGCAGGCGATCGGAGTGCCGGTGCTCCTCCTGCACGGCGAGAAGGACCGGCTCGTCCCGGTCGCGGCCGCGCAGGAGGCGGCGGCGCGGAACCCGGCCTGGCGGTTCGCGGTCGCCCGTAACGTCGGCCACGTCCCGCAGCTCGAGGCGCCCGAGTGGACGGTCGCGCAGATCCGCGACTGGCTCGACACCGACGCGGCCGGCGCCGCCGAGCGGACCCGCCGCCGGTGATCGGCCGGGCCTGAGAGGCGTTACGTTTCCGGGTCCGGGTTCGTCATCGTCGCGACGACCCCGGCCGCGGAAGGTGACCCGTGAACCCACGCGACATGCTGGCGCAGCGCTTCGACGCCGAGCGGGGCCGCCTGCGCGCGGTCGCCTACCGGATGCTCGGCTCGCTGGCCGACGCCGAGGACGCGGTGCAGGAGGCCTGGGTACGGCTGGCCCGCACCGACGCCGCCGCGATCGACAACCTCGGCGGCTGGCTGACCACGGTGGTGGGCCGGGTGTGCCTGGACATGCTGCGCGCCCGGGCGGCCCGCCGGGAGGACTCCGTGGGCGGGAGCCTGCCCGACCCCGTGGTGACCTACGGCGACCAGCCCGACCCCGAGACCGAGGCGCTGCTCGCCGACTCCGTCGGCCTCGCGCTGCTCGTGGTGCTCGACACGCTGACGCCGGCCGAGCGCCTCGCCTTCGTCCTGCACGACATGTTCGGGGTGCCGTTCGAGGAGATCGCGGGCACGCTCGGCCGGTCAACGGACGCGGCCAAGATGCTGGCCAGCCGGGCCCGGCGGCGGGTGCGTGGCGCCGCCCCGGCGGACCCGGACCACGTCGACGCGGGCCGGCAGCGCGCGGTCGTCGACGCCTTCCTGGCCGCGGCCCGCGGCGGCGACCTCGCGGCGCTGGTGGCGGTGCTCGACCCGGACGTGGTTCTGCGGGCGGACACCGCCGGCGGTCCGGTGCTGGCCACCGGCGCGCAGGAGGTCGCCGGCCGGGCCGCGATGTTCGCCCGGCTCGCCGCGTACGTCCGGCCGGTGCTCGTCAACGGTCTCCCGGGCGTGCTGGCCGCGACGGCGGACGGCGAGCCCATGTCGGTGATGGCGTTCACCGTGGCCGGCGACCGGATCGTCGAGATCGACAGCATCGCCGACCCGCGCCGGCTGGCCGCGCTCAACCTGCGCTTCGCGGACTGACCACCCGTTACCTTCGCCGCCCCCGCTCCGTCATAGCAGCAGGAACGCAACCACGACGGAGGATCCAATGAAGATCGCAGTTGCCGGGGCGACCGGACGGCTCGGGCGGCACGTCGCCGACGTGCTCGCGGAGCGCGGCCACGAGGTCGTGCCGATCTCGCGGGCGACCGGTGTGGACGTGATCACCGGCACCGGGCTGGACGCGGCCCTGCAGGGCGTCGAAGTCGTCGTCGACGCCGCGACCGGGCCGTCGGCCGAGCAGCAGCCGGCCACCGACTTCTTCGTCACCGCCGCGCACAACCTGCAGAAGGCCGGCGTCCGCGCCGGCGTGCGGCAGGCCGTGGTGGTGTCGATCATCGGCACCGACCGGTTCGCCGGGGGGTACGGCGCGGCCAAGGTCGCGCACGAGCAGGCCTGGCGGGACGGGCCGATCCCGGTCCGGATCGTCCGGGCCGCCCAGTTCCACGAGTTCGTCGCGCAGCTGCTCGACTGGGGCAGCCGCGGCGACGTCACGGCGGTGCCGGCGATGCGGACCCGGATCGTCGCGGCCCGGGCGGTCGCGGAGGTCATCGCGGACGTGGTCGCCGCCGACGCGGCCGCTCCCGCCGCGGACGTCACCGGGACGATCGAGGTGGCCGGGCCCCGGGAGGAGGACCTGGTGGCGCTGGCGACCGAGCTCGCCGCCCGGCGGGGGAGCCGGGCACCGGTCGAGGCCGCCCGCGACGCGGGCGACGCCGACGCCGAGATGCAGGCGACCGGCGGCCTGCTGCCCGGCCCGGGCGCGCGGCTGGTCGGGCCGACGTTCCGGCAGTGGCTGGACGAGCAGTAGAAGCGGCGCCGGAAACGACGACGACCGGGTCACCTCTGTGGTGGCCCGGTCGGGGATAGGCGGTAGCTAGGGAAGGCCCGGCGGCAGTGCCGGGCGGGGAGGTCCCGCGGGACCTCAGGCGACGCGCAGCACCTTGGTGGGGGCGCGTCGCGCACCGATGCAGCGTCCGTCCGGCAGGATCTCGCCGCAGTCCTCGAACAGCACGACACCGTTGCAGAGGAGGCTCCACCCCTGCTCCGGATGGCTGGCGACGACGGCGGCGGCGTCGCGGTCGGGCGCGTCGGATGGCGGACACGCTGGGTGATGCGGGCACATGGCTTGTTGCTCCGGTCGGCTGTCAGTTCAGATCGTTGCTTGTGGTCACGGTCACAGTACCTACGAGGTTCGACGCCCCGCCCTGATACGCGCAAGGTTGCCGGCAACGACTTGGTAAAACTTGCAACGTCGGGGCCGGCCGGATCCTTCCGCTGGGCCAAGCGTACGAAAGCACGCTAAGTCGCCCGCAGTAGCGTCGCGTAGAGGGTCAAACCGGGGCCGAACGCGAGGGCGACGAGGTGCCGGCCCGGCGCCACCAGGCCGGCCGCCAGTATCCGCTCCAGCACGAGCAGCACGGTGGCCGACGAGCAGTTGCCGTGGTCGCGCAGCACCCCGTACGAGTGGTCCAGTGCGTCCGCGGCGAGGTCCAGCCGGCGCTGCACGACCTCGAGGATCCGCCGCCCGCCCGGGTGCACCGCCCAGCCGTCCACGTCGTCGCGGGCCAGCCGGTGCGTGGCCAGCAGCTCGTCGACGACGCCGGCCACGTGTCGGGCCAGCACCGCCGGCACCCGCGGCGACAGCCCCATCCGGAAGCCGAGGTCGGTCACGTCCCAGGTCATGTACTCGGCCGTGCTCACGTCGGTCCGCGCGACCACGTCGACCACCTCGAACCCCGGTCGCTCGGCCGGCTCCAGCACCACCGCGGCCGCCGCGTCGGCGAACAGCGCGTGCGCCACGACCTGGTCGACCTCGGTGGTCGGGGGCTGGATGTGCAGGCTGGTCAGCTCCAGGCAGAGCAGCACCGACGGGCGCCGGCGGGCCGCGGTGAAGTCGGCCACCGTGCCCAGCGCGGGCAGCGCCGCGTAGCAGCCCATGTGCCCGACGAACAGCCGCCGGACCCGGTCGGACATGCCGAGGTCGCGGGCGAGCCGGATGTCCACGCCCGGCGTCACGTACCCGGTGCACGAGGTCACCGCGAACAGCCCCACGTCGGCGGCGGCGGTGCCGGCGTCGGCGAGCGCGGTGGCGACCGCGTCCTTGCCCAGCGGCAGCGCCTCGGCCAGGTAGCGCTCCATCCGGGCCGCGGTGCCCCAGCGGGAGACGTCCTCGAAGACCGGGTTGGCCACGGTCTGCCGGGTCCGCACGCCGGAGTTGACGAACAGCTGCTCGGCGATGCGCACCTCGCGGTAGTGCTCGGCGAAGAAGCCGGTCCACACCGACTCCTGGCTGTACGCGGCGGGCAGCGCATGGCCGATCCCGACGACCCGGGCCGGGCCCGGGCTCACCACCGGCCGCCCGCCTCGGGATCGTCCCCCAGCGCGGCCGTGCCGAGCCAGTCCGCGCAGACGTCCGAGGTCGCCGGCTGCAGCGAGCCGCACCGGGCGTCCCGGAAGATCCGTTCCAGCGGCGCGCCGCGCCGGGTCGCCGACGTGCCCGCGGCCTCGAGCATCGATGCGGCCACGTCCATCGCGGCCTCGCCGGCCAGCAGCTTCGCCCGCCACACCCAGCGGTTGGTCTCCGGGTCGCCGGGCGCCGCGTCCACCCGCCGGGCCGCCTCCAGCACGGCCAGCCTGGCCGCTTCCACCCGCGCCTCGGCCCGGCCGACCCTGGCCCGGACCGCGGGCAGCGAGGTCAGCTTCCGGGCCCGCAGGTGCTCGACCGCGGCGGTCACCGCCGAGCGGGCCACCCCGACGTACACGGCCGCGTACGAGGCCACCAGCCACTGCGGCATCACCTGGGCCAGCAGCAGGGTCAGCCCCTCGATGCCGCCGAGCAGCGCGTCCGTCCCGACGGTGACGTCCAGGTGCAGGTCGTCGCTGCCGGTGGCGCGCATCCCCATCGAGTCCCAGGTCCGCTCGACGGTGAGCCCGGGCCCGGCCGGGACGAGGAAGTGCGAGACCGCGTCCCCGCGCCGGGCCGCGACGAGGTAGACGTCGGCGTGCCCGGCCCCGGACACGAACGTCTTCGCCCCGGTGATGTGGAAGCCGCCGGCCACCGGCTCGTACGAGCTGGTCAGCTTCGACAGCCGGCTGCCGGCGCCGCGCTCGCTCATCGCGACCGCGAACAGCGACCCGCCGGCGGCCTGCCGGAGCGCCCGGTCGCGCATCGCGAAGTAGGGCTCCGGCACGCCCATCGCCCGGGCCACGTCGTCCGGGGTCTGGGCCAGCGCGCCGGTCACCGAGGCGTGCATGTTGTAGACCAGCGCGGTGGCGCCGGCCCCGGCCCCGAGCTCCATCGCGACCTCGGCGTAGTCGGCGAACCCGGCGCCGGGACCGCCGAGCCGGGCCGGCACCATCAGCCCGAGCAGGCCGGCGTCGCGCAGGTCGGCGAAGTCGGCGGCCGGGAACACCCCGGCGGCGTCGTGCTCGGCGGCCCGGGCGGCCAGCGCCGGGGCGAGCGCGCGGGCGGCGGCCAGCGCGGCGGTCGGGTCGGCCAGCGGGGCCGGCGCGGCGGTGACGGTCACGTGCCCTCCTTGATCCCATGTCCCTGGAAGAGCACGGACGTCGGCCGGGTCGGCCGCATCCGCGGGTCCGGGTCGCGGCGGGCCAGCCACCGGATCATGCCCAGCAGCGGTGGCCGCAGCCCGGTCAGCGTGAGCCCGACCCCGTGCCGGGCGGCCTCGGCGACCAGCCGGTCCCGGTCGACGAACAGCGCCGGGTCGTGGATGCCGGGCGGCGCGCCGCCCGGGATGCGCTCGCCGATCGTCACAGTGACCAGCCGGGCCAGCCGGGTGTCGGCGATCGTGTCGAGCACCAGCGTGCCGCCGGGCCGCAGCACCCGGCAGGCCTCGGCGACCGTGGCCGCCAGGTCCGGCACGTGCTCGAGGATCTCGCCGGCCGAGACCGCGTCGGCCACGCCGTCGGCGACCGGCAGCCGCTGCACGTCGCCGCGCACCGGCAGCACGCCGTGCTCGCCGGCGAGCCGGAGCGAGACCGCGACCAGGTCGACGCCCACGTGCCGGTAGCCGAGCCGGGCCGCGTGCGGGGCCAGCAGCCCGGCCCCGCAGCCGAGGTCGACCAGCACCGCGCCGGGCCGGGGCGCGGGCGGCAGCAGCGACGCGCGGGCGGCGGCGATCCAGCGCAGCATCGCGAGCCGCCCGTACGGGTCCCACCACTGGTCGGCCATCCCCTCGTACTGCCGGACGTCGTTGGGCGGCAGCGCGGGTGCGGGGGACATGGGGCCCACTCTAGGTACGGCCGTCCGACTCCTGCGCGTCGTGCAGCCGGGCCGGCCGCGGCACCCAGTCGGCGAGCCGGGTCGGGACGCCGTCCGCGGCCAGCAGCTCGACCACGTCCGGGTCGTCGTCCACGACGACGCCGATCTCCCGGTCGGCCCGCAGCCGGCGCAGCTCGTCGCGCTTGGTCACCCGGGCCGGGCGGTAGTCCCGGTTGGGCCGCATGAGCAGCGGCTCGGTGGGCAGGCCCTGCGCGGCCAGCCAGGCCCGGGTGGCCCGGCGGGTGCGCTCCGGCCGGCCGGTCAGCCAGAGCACGTCGTGGTCCGTGGCCAGCACGCGGACCAGCGCGACGCCCTCGGGCAGCGGCGGGTCGTCGCCGGCGGCGGCGAAGAACCGGTCCCACTGCCGGGGGCGGCCCTCGATGAAGTGCAGGCGGTGACGCACGTCGGCGACGACGCCGTCGATGTCGACGACGGCGAGCGGTCGGGGGTCCACGGCCGGCAGTCTGCCAGGAGAGGAGGGGCCGGGCAGATATCGCGCCATGCATGTTGCGAGCCGGTTGCGAAGGGGTACGGTGAAGGACGGTTGAAGACGTCAGCCGCCAGGTCGAGCGCACCTCGGGGGACAGCACCACCGCCCGGCCCCGGCCGCCGCGTTTCCACGCGGGCGCGGACGGGCGGCCGGCTCCCTCGGCTCGACGTGGCCCACTCCGCCGCGGGTCCGATCCGCACGCCCTGGAGCCGCCGTGACCGTTGTCGCCATCGACCCGACCACAGACCGCGAACGCACCCGGGAAGAGGCCAGGGCGCTGTTCCGCCGACTGGCCGAGCTGCCCGACTGCCCCGAGCGTGACCGCGCCCGGGCCCAGCTGGTCGAGCAGCACCTGCCGCTGGTCCGCTACTTCGCCCGGCGCTACTCCGGGCGCGGCGAGCCGATGGACGACCTGCTGCAGGCCGGCTCGCTCGGGCTGGTCAAGGCCGTCGACCGGTTCGATCCGGCCCGGGGGCTCGAGTTCAGCACGTACGCGGCGCCGACCATCCTCGGCGAGATCCGCCGGCACTTCCGCGACCGCACCTGGGCGGTGCACGTGCACCGCAGCCTGCAGGAGCTGACCGCGGAGATCACCCGCTGCGCCGGCGAGCTGACCCAGGAGCTGAACCGGGCGCCCAGCGTGGCCGAGCTGGCCGTGCGGTCCGGCCGGACCGAGGAGCAGGTGCTGGAGGCGCTCGACTGCGCTTGCGCGTACACGGCCGAGTCGCTGGAGGCGCCCACCGCCGAGGACCGCACGCTCGCCGACGGCCTCGGCGGCGAGGACCCGGCGCTGGTCGACGTCGAGCTGCACGAGTCGCTCGGACCGGCGCTGGCGACGCTTCCGGAGCGGGAGCGGCGGATCCTGCAGCTGCGCTTCTACGGCAACCAGACCCAGTCGCAGATCGCCGCGCAGCTCGGCATCTCGCAGATGCACGTGTCGCGGCTGCTGGCTCGCACGCTCGCGCAGCTGCGCGAGCAGCTGCTGGCCTGACCGGGCCGGCCGGCCGCCCGCGCCCTCAGACGATCGCCTGGTCCACGAAGCACCATCGCCAGTCCTCGCCCGGCTCGAACGACCGGATGACCGGGTGGCTGGACGCCGCCGCGTGTTTGCTGGCGTGCCGCTCCGGCGACGAGTCGCAGCACCCGATGCGGCCGCAGGTCAGGCACTCGCGCAGGTGCACCCAGGCGGTGCCCATCGCCAGGCAGTCCTGGCAGCCCTCGGTCGAGCCGGGTGCCGGCTCGGGCGGGAGCTGGGTGACGTGCGGGCAGTCGGTCACGGGACCTCCGTCTCGGTGGGCTCAGCCGCGAACCTACGCCTCGCCCGTGGCACCGGCGGGGTGCCGTGCGGGAACCTTGCCGCGCCGGCCGGTGTTGCGGTGGGCGCCACCGGCGAGTTCGACGGAAGGGGCCGCGGGTGCAGTTCGAGTTACTGATGCTGGTCGCGGGCGCGGCCGCGGTGGCCGGCCTGGCCCGCCGGCTGAACCTGTCCGAGCCGCTGCTGCTGGTCGTGGCCGGGATCGCGGCAGGACTGATCCCGGGCGTCCCGGACTACCAGCTGGAGCCGGAGGTCGTCCTCTACTTCGTCCTGCCGCCGCTGCTGTTCGCCGCGGCCTGGCAGAGCTCGGTGATCAACTTCCGGCAGAACATCCGGCCGATCGGGCTGCTGTCGGTCGGGCTGGTGCTGTTCACCACGCTCGCGGTCGGCTTCGCGGTGCACTTGGCGCTGCCGCAGCTGCCGCTGGCGGCCGCGTTCGCCCTCGGGGCGATCGTCTCCCCGCCGGACGCGGTCGCGGCGACCGCGGTCGGCCGCACGGTCGGCCTGCCGCGCCGGCTGGTCACGATCCTGGCCGGGGAGAGCCTGGTCAACGATGCGACCGCGCTGACCGTGCTGCGGGTCACCGTCACCGCCGCGCTGGTCGGCGGCTTCTCGATCTGGACCGGCATCGGCCAGTTCCTCGTCGCCGCGCTCGGCGGGGTGCTGGTCGGGCTGGTGATCGCGGTGCTGGTGGAGGTCCTGCTGCAGCACCTGCACGACCCGGTGCTGGAAAACTCGCTGGTCCTGCTGCTGCCGTTCCTCGCGTTCGCGGCCGCGGAGGAGCTCGGGCTGGACGGCTACCACGGCTCGGGCGTGCTCGCGGTGGTCACCGCCGGGCTCTACCTTGGCCACCGGTCGCCGCGCCGGCAGACCGCGGCCACCCGGCTGCAGGGCACCGAGGTGTGGCGGGTGATCGAGTTCCTGCTCGAGTCGGTGGTGTTCGCGCTGATCGGCCTGCAGCTGCCGAGCGTCCTGCGCGAGCTGCCGGACAGCTCGATCGGCACGATCGTCGGGGCGTCCGTGGTCGCCCTGGTCGTGACCATCGCCGCGCGGTTCGTCTGGATGTACCCGGCGACGTACCTGCCGCGGAAGCTGCCGTCGGTGGCGGCGAAGGACCCGCCGCCGCCCTGGACCTACCCGACGGTGCTGGCCTGGGCCGGCATGCGCGGGGTGGTGTCGCTGGCGGCGGCGTTCGGGTTGCCGGAGGACTTCCCGCAGAAGAACGTGCTGCTGTTCCTCACGTTCGTCGTCGTGCTGGGCACGCTGCTCATCCAGGGGCTGACGCTGCCGACGCTGATCCGCCGGCTCGGGGTGACCGGCTCGGAGGAGCAGCAGGACCTCATCCGGGAGGCCGGCGCCCAGCACGCGGCCGCGAACGCGGCGCTGGCCCGGCTGGACGAGGAGCTGGCGAACGACGGATCGGTGCCGGAGGACGTCGTGTCCCGGCTGCGGGAGAAGGCCGAGATCCGCCAGTTCGGCGCCTGGGAGCGGCTCGGTGGCCGGGGCTCGCCGGACGGCTCGGCGATCGAGCCGCCGACGGTCTCGTTCCGCCGGCTGCGCCGGTCCATGATCGACGCCGAGCGGATGGTGTTCATCGACCTGCGCGACCGCGGCCAGATCGACGACGAGGTGCTGATGCGGGTGCAGCGCGAGCTCGACCTCGAGGAGTCCATCCTGATGCGGGAGTGAGGTACGGCGGGTCACCGGCCGGCTCGTTCGCCCACGGTGAAAGCCATCGGGGAAGACGTGGGCCCCCCGCGCTGCTTGACTAGGTCACCATGACTGCTCCCGACAGCGGCCGCGTCGCCCGCCCGGCGATCCTGACCGTCGACGACGACCCGAGCGTGTCCCGGGCCGTCGCCCGCGACCTGCGCCGGCAGTACGGCGAGGGCTACCGGATCGTCCGGGCCGAGTCGGGCCCGCAGGCCCTCGAGGCGCTGCGGGAGATCAAGCTGCGCGGCGAGCAGGTGGCCGTGCTGCTGGCCGACTACCGGATGCCCGCGATGAGCGGCATCGAGTTCCTGGAGCAGGCGATGGACCTGTTCCCGCTCGCCCGCCGGGTGCTGCTCACCGCGTACGCGGACACCGACGCGGCGATCCAGGCCATCAACGTGGTCGACCTCGACCACTACCTGCTCAAGCCGTGGGACCCGCCGGAGGAGAAGCTCTACCCGGTGGTCGACGGGCTGCTCGACGCGTGGACCGCGAGCGACCGGCAGCCGCCCCGGGAGATCCGGGTGATCGGGCACCGCTGGTCGGCCCGCTCGTACGAGGTGCGCGACTTCCTGGCCCGCAACCTCGTCCCGTTCCGGTGGTACCTGGCCGACGACCCGGAGGCGCAGCGGCTGATGGCCGCGGCCGGCGTCGGGGACGACAAGCTGCCGGTGGTGGTCACCGCGGACGGCACCGCGATGATCGAGCCGTCCGACGCCGAGCTGGCCCAGCACGTCGGCCTCGCCACCAACCCCTCCACCGACTTCTACGACCTCATCGTCGTCGGCGGCGGCCCGGCCGGCCTCGGCGCGGCCGTGTACGGCGGGTCCGAGGGCCTGCGCACGGTGCTCATCGAGCGGCGGGCCACCGGCGGGCAGGCCGGCACCAGCAGCCGGATCGAGAACTACCTCGGCTTCCCGGACGGCGTGTCCGGCGAGCAGCTGACCGAGCGGGCCCGCCGGCAGGCGGTGAAGTTCGGCGTCGAGGTGCTCACCGCCCGCGACGTCGTCGGCCTGGAGCAGCGCGGCAACGCCAGGGTGGTGCGCTTCGACGACGGCTCCGAGATCGCCGGGCACACGGTGATCCTCGCCACCGGTGTGTCGTACCGGATGCTCGACGCGCCGGGGCTGACCGAGTTCGCCGGCCGCGGCGTCTACTACGGGGCGGCCACGACCGAGGGACCGTCCTGCCGCAGCCAGGACGTCTACATCGTCGGCGGGGCCAACTCCGCCGGGCAGGCCGCGATGTACTTCTGCCGGTACGCGGCCAAGGTCACGCTGCTCGTGCGGGGCACCTCGCTGGAGAGCTCGATGTCCCGCTACCTCATCGACCAGCTCGGGCGGATGGACAACATCGAGGTGCGCACCTGCACCGAGGTGGTCGACGGCGGCGGGGACGAGCACCTGGAGACGCTGACCCTGCGCAACAACGCCAGCGGCGACTCGGAAACAGTCCCGGCCTCCTGGTTGTTCGTGTTCATCGGGGCGGCACCGCGCACCGACTGGTTGGACGGCCGCCTCGACCGGGACCGCCGCGGCTTCGTGCTCACCGGGCCGGACCTGGTCGTGGACGGCCGCCGCCCGGCCGGCTGGACGCTGGAGCGCGACCCGTACCACCTGGAGGCCAGCGTGCCCGGCGTGTTCGTGGCCGGGGACGTGCGGTCCGACTCGGTGAAGCGGGTGGCGTCCGCGGTCGGCGAGGGCGCGATGGCCGTCACGCTGGTGCACCGGTATCTGGAGAAGCTATGAGTGAGACGCTGGGCCGCGACGAGCTGCGGCAGCTGTTCCTGTTCGAGTCGCTCGGCGACGACCAGCTCGACTGGCTGAGCGCGAACGGCGAGGTGCGGACGGTCCGGGCGGGCGAGCCGGTGGTCGCGGAGGGCGACCCGCCCACCTGCTTCTTCGTGCTGCTGTCCGGCACGCTCGTGCTGTCCCGGCTGGCCGGCGGCGAGCGGGTGCAGATCAACCGGACCGACCACGTGGGGTCCTACTTCGGCGCCACCCAGTCCTACCTCAACACCGACCGGGCCCAGTCGACCTACGGGGCCACCGTCGAGGCGGCCACCGACATGCGGATCTTCCAGCTGCCGGCGGCCGAGTGGGGCGCGAAGGTGCGGGAGTGGTTCCCGATGGCGATCCACCTGCTGGACGGGATCTTCCTCGGGATGCAGAACAGCCAGCGGCTGGTCAACGAGCGGGAGCGGCTGCTCGCGCTCGGCTCGCTGTCGGCCGGGCTGACCCACGAGCTGAACAACCCGGCCGCGGCCGCCGTCCGGGCCACCGCGGCGCTGCGCGAGCGGGTCGCCGGGATGCGGCACAAGCTGGCCATGCTGGCCGGCGGCGCGATCAACCCCACGGCGCTGCCGGGGCTGGTCAAGCTGCAGGAGGAGGCGGTCGAGCGGGTCGCCAAGGCGCCCAAGCTCGGGCCGATCGAGGCCAGCGACGCCGAGGACGAGATCGGCGACTGGCTGGAGGACCACGGCGTCTCCGGCGGCTGGGACCTGGCCCCGACGCTGGTCGCCGGTGGCCTCGACGCGGACTGGCTCGCGCACGCGATGGAGCAGTGCCCGGGCACGGCGACCGAGGGTGCGGTGCGCTGGCTGGCGTACACGGTCGAGACCGAGATGCTGATGAACGAGATCGAGGACGCGACCACCAGGGTGTCCACCCTGGTCGGTGCGGCCAAGCAGTACTCGCAGATGGACCGGGCGCCGTTCCAGGTCATCGACGTGCACGAGCTGCTCGACTCGACGCTGGTCATGCTGGCCCGCAAGATCGGCGACAAGATCACGGTCGTCAAGCAGTACGACCACTCGCTGCCGCCGCTGCCGGCGTACGCGGCCGAGCTCAACCAGGTCTGGACCAACCTCATCGACAACGCGGTGCAGGCGATGTCGGGGGAGGGCACGCTGACGATCCGGACCTACCGGGAGGACGACTGCGCGATCGTCGGGATCGGCGACACCGGTCCCGGGGTGCCGGCCGAGATCACCGCCCGGATCTTCGAGCCGTTCTTCACCACCAAGCCGGTGGGCGAGGGGACCGGCCTCGGGCTGGACATCTCCTGGCGGATCGTGGTGAAGAAGCACCACGGCGACATCCGGGTCGAGTCCACGCCCGGCGACACGTGGTTCCTGGTCCGCCTCCCGCTCACCGCCCCCGACGACGCCCCCGACCCGCCGCGGGCCGAGGGCATCGACGACTGACTCGAGCCGGGGCGGCCCCCCGCGGGCCGGTGCCGGATCGGCCGGTGCGATACGGCGCCGGCGCGGATAGCGGGCCGGCGGATGGGTAGGAGCTATGCATGGGTGCTGACGACAAGCTGGAGAACACTGCTGATCGGCTGGCCGGCCGGGGGAAGGAAGCCGTGGGCGCGGCCACCGACAACGAGCAGTTGCGGGACGAGGGCCGCGGTCAGCAGACCGAGGCCGACGTGAAGGACGCCGGCGAGAAGGTCAAGGACGCCGCGGACAAGGTCGGCGACGCGTTCAAGCGCTGAGCGCCGCGCGAACGCCTGCGAGGGCACCGGTTCCGTCGAACCGGTGCCCTCGGCACGTTTCGGGGTAGACCCGCTCCGGAGGTGAGGGCCGATGCCCGCCAAGGAGGAACTCCCGTCCACCCTGAAGCGGTCGCCGAAGAAGGCGCAGGAGACCTGGTCGGAGACGCACGACTCGGCCGTCGACAGCTACGGCGAGGGCGAGCGCGCGCACCGGACCGCGTTCTCCTCGCTCAAGCACTCGTTCGAGAAGGTCGGTGACCACTGGGAGCCCAAGAAGAAGAAGGGGCCGTCCGACGCCCAGGCCGCGAAGTCGGCGCCGTCCTCGCGCCGCTCCCGGCCGACCGCCGGCGGCGTCGACGCGAACGCATCCAAGTCGCACCTGATGGACGTGGCCAAGCGGCTCGACGTGCGCGGCCGGTCCCGGATGACCAAGGACGAGCTGGTCGAAGCGATCAGGAAGGCCAACAATCGGGACAGCGCCCGCGCGCGTCGCAAGAAGTGAACACGGAGTCACCAAGAGTGATCCATTGTCCTGTTTGGACAGACGATTCCCGGGGGTAGAGGGGGGTCATGGAATTCATCCTCTGGCTCATCGCCGTCATCCTGGTCATCGCCGGGATCGTCCAGATCGTCCGGGGCGCGCTGCTGTTCGGCATCGTGCTCATCGTGGTGGGGCTGCTCGTCGGCCCGGGTGGCGTGAGCATCTTCACCTAACCCTGGCCCTGAGTCGGGGATGGCGCAGCGCGGAGCCGGGACGATCCCGTCCCGGCTGGTCCGGTTGCCGTGGGCCCGCTGGCACCGGCTGGTGCTGGCGGGCCTCGGCACGGTCCGGATCCCGGCCGGGCTCGAGGTCACGACCGTCGGCACGCCCGGCGACCGGCTCACCGGACCCGACGGCGGGATCCACCCCGCCGAGGGCGATGTCGGCGCCGCAGCCGCCTGGTCGCCGCGGCCCTGATCGACTCGGTCGGCCGGGCTCGGTCGCGAAGCTCGTCGCACCGGCGAGCTGAGTCGGCCCCTTCGGCTACTGATCCAAGGTGCCGGGGTGAGGATCCTCGGCGGCATGACCGCGGCCCGGCTCCCGATCGTCCCCGGGGGCCGGGCCGTTCGCTTCTCCCGGATCCCCCGGACGGGGCAGCGGCGACTCCGCGCAGTAGCGCTTGTGGGCCCGTACGGGTTTGACCGGGGGTGCCCCCGGGCAGCCTCCTCGCCGACGGTGCTTGAGGCGCAGGCATCACCCAGTCGTCCGCGGGCCGCTCACCGAGTGACAGGTGCGGCTGTCCACGATCCGGAGGTGCATGCCGTGCGCGTGCTCGGTATCAACGCGGTCTATCACGACCCCGCGGCCGCGCTCGTCGTGGACGGCGACATCGTCGCGGCGGCCGAGGAGGAGCGTTTCAGCCGGCGCAAGCACGGCAAGCGGCCGGTGCCGTTCGCGGCCTGGGAGCTGCCGGAGAAGGCCGCGGCCTGGTGCCTGGACCGGGCCGGGCTCACCGCGGCCGACGTCGACGTGGTGACCTACTCGTTCGACCCGGCGCTGGCCCGGCCGGCCGACGAGCTCGGCCTCGCCGACCCGTGGGACCACCTGCGCACCACCTACGCGCAGCGCGCCCCGCAGTTCCTGGCTACCGCGCTGCCCGGGCTCGACCCGGACCAGGTCCGCTACGTGCCGCACCACGTCGCCCACGCCGCGTCGGCCGGGCTGGCCGCCCCGCACCCGCAGTCCTCGGTGCTGGTGCTCGACGGCCGCGGCGAGGCGGTCTCCCACCTGGCCGGCCGGTACGCGGCCGACGGGTCGCTGACCGTGCTGGCCTCGCAGGGCCTGCCGCACTCGCTCGGCCTCATGTACGAGGACGTGACCGAGCACCTCGGCTTCCTGCGCTCGTCCGACGAGTACAAGGTGATGGCGCTGGCCTCGTACGGGGTGCCGCGGCACCTGCCGGTGCTGCGGGAGGCGGTCCGGGCCACCGGCGACGGCGGCTTCCGCACCGACCCGATCGCCTGGGACGCGCTGGCCAAGCGGCGCGGGCCGGGCGAGGAGTTCGCCGCCGAGCACGCCGACCTGGCCGCGAGCGTGCAGGCCCGGCTGGAGGAGGTGCTGCTGCAGCTGGCCCGCTGGCTGCACGGGCAGACCGGGGACCGGGCGCTGACCATGGCCGGCGGCGTCGCGCTCAACTGCGTGGCCAACTCGCGGCTGGCCGCGGAGGGGCCGTTCGAGACCGTCTGGGTGCAGCCGGCCGCCGGCGATGCCGGGACCGCGCTCGGCGGGGCGCTGCACGTGGCCGCGGCGGCGGGGGAGCGGGCCGCACCGATGGCCGGCGCCGACCTGGGCCGCGGCTGGACCGACGCCGAGCTCGCGGCCTGGCTGGACACGGCCCGCTGGCCGTACGAGCGGCCGGCCGACCTGGCCGCCGCGGTCGCGGACGTGCTCGCCGCCGACGGGGTGGTGGCCTGGTTCGCCGGCCGCTCCGAGTACGGCCCGCGGGCGCTGGGACACCGGTCCCTGCTGGGCAACCCCGGCCGGCGGGAGACCCTGACCAAGCTCAACGACGTCAAGGGCCGCGAGCAGTTCCGGCCGGTCGCGCCGATGATCCGGCTCGACCGGGCGGCCGAGGTGTTCGACGGGCCGCTGCCGTCGCCGTACATGCTGTTCGTGCACCGGGTCCGGCCCGGGTGGCGGGACCGGATCCCGGCCGTCGTGCACGTCGACGGCACCGCGCGGGCGCAGACCGTCGACCCGGAGCGGGAGCCCGCGGTGGCCGACCTGCTGACCGCGTTCGAGCGGAGGACCGGGCTGCCCTGCCTGGTCAACACCTCGCTCAACACCGCGGGCCGGCCGATGGTCGACGACCCGCGGGACGCGCTCGAGCTGTTCGGCTCGGCGCCGGTGGACGTCCTGGTGCTGGGCCCGTACCTGGTCCGGCGGCCGCTCCCGTGACCGGGTCGGCGTTCTCGGTGGTCATCCCGACCGTCGGCCGGCCGTCGCTGCGGACCCTGCTGGACGCGCTGCGGACCGGCACCGGTCCGGCGCCCGCGGTGGTCGTCGTGGTCGACGACCGGCGTGCCCCGCAGCGCCCGCTCGACCTGCCGGTCTGGGACCGGCTCCAGGTGGTGCCGGGGCCGGCGCGCGGGCCGGCCGCGGCCAGGAACGTGGGCTGGCGGGCGACCGCAACGCCGTGGGTGGCGTTCCTGGACGACGACGTGCTCCCGGGCCCGTCGTGGTCGGCGGAGCTCGGCACCGACCTGGCCCGGGCGGCGCCGTCGGTGGGCGGCTCGCAGGGCCGGCTGCGGGTGCCGCTGCCGGCGGACCGGCGGCCGACCGACCGGGAGCGGGTCACCGCCGGGCTGGCGTCGGCGCGCTGGGCGACCGCGGACATGGCCTTCCGGCGGACCGCGCTGGTCCTGGTCGGCGGGTTCGACGAGCGGTTTCCCCGCGCGTACCGGGAGGACGCCGACCTGGCGCTGCGGCTGCGGGCGGCCGGGTGGTCGCTGGTGCGCGGTGCCCGGGAGCTGGACCACCCGGTCCGGCCGGCGTCCCGCTGGGCATCCGTACGGGCCCAGGCCGGCAACGCGGACGACGCGCTGATGCGCCGGCTGCACGGGTCGGACTGGCGCCGGCGGGCCGGCGCGCCCCGGGGCCGCTTCGCCCGGCACGCCGCCGTCACCGCCGCCGCCGGCACCGCGCTGCTCGGGCTCCTCACCCGCAAGCCGGCCGTCGCCCGTCTCGCAGCGGCGGCGTGGCTGGCGGGGACGGTGGAGTTCGCGGCGGCGCGGGTCGCGCCGGGACCGCGGACGCCGGACGAGATCCTCACGATGGCGGCGACCTCGGCGCTCATCCCGCCGGTCGCGGTCGCGCACCGGCTGCGCGGCGAGTTGGCCGCCCGCCGGGCCGGTCCGCTGCAGCCGGCCGGGTTCGCGGTGCTGTTCGACCGGGACGGCACGCTGGTGCGGGACGTCCCGTACAACGGCGACCCGGAGCTGGTCGACCCGCTGCCCGGCGCGCTGGCCGCGCTGACCCGGCTGCGGTCCGGCGGGATCCCGGTCGGCGTCGTGACCAACCAGTCCGGGATCGGCCGCGGCCGGGTGACCCGCGACCAGGTCGACCGGGTCAACGCCAGGGTCGAGGAGCTGCTCGGGCCGTTCGACACCTGGCAGCTGTGCCCGCACCCGCCGGACGCCGGCTGCCGGTGCCGCAAGCCCGAGCCGGGGCTGGTGCTGGCCGCCGCGTCCGCGCTGGGCGTGCCCGCCTCCCGGTGCGTCGTGATCGGCGACATCGGCGCCGACATGGCCGCGGCCAGGGCTGCCGGTGCCCGCGCGGTGCTGGTGCCGACCCCGGTGACCCGGCCGGAGGAGGTCCGGGCTGCGCCGGCGGTCGCCGCCGACCTGCCCTCGGCCGTCGAGCTCGCGCTGGCCATGGTCGGTGCGCCGTGAGCCGGGTGCTGGTGGCCCGGCTGGACAGCGACGGCGACGTGCTGCTGGCCGGCCCGGCCGTTCGCGCGGTCGCCGCGTCGGCCGAGGTCGTGCTGCTCGTCGGCCCGCCCGGCCGGCAGGCCGCCGCCCTGCTGCCGGGCGTGGCCGAGACCCTGGTCTGGCGGGCGCCCTGGGTCGACCCCGACCCCGACCCGGTCGACCCGTCCGATGTGGACGGTCTCGTCGCGGCGGTGCGGCGGTCGCGGGCGGACGCCGCGGTCGTGCTCACCTCGTTCCACCAGTCGGCGCTGCCGCTGGCGCTGCTGCTGCGGCTGGCCGGGGTCGGCCACGTCACCGCGGTGAGCGAGGACTACCCGGGCTCGCTGCTCGACGTGCGGCACCGGGTCGACGGCGACCTGCCCGAGGCCGAGCGCGGACTGTCCACAGTGGCCGCGGCCGGGTTCCGGCTGCCGCCGGGCGACGACGGCCGGCTGCGGGTGCGCAGGCCGCTGCCCCCGGTGGACCACCTCGCCGGCGCCGGCCCGTACGTGGTGCTGCACCCGGGCGCGTCGGTGCCGGCCCGGGCCTGGTCGCCGCATCGGGCCGCGGCCGCGGTCGGGGCGCTGGCCGCCGCCGGCCGGCGGGTCGTGGTCACCGGCGGCCCGGCCGAGGCCGGGTTGACCGCCGCGGTGGCGGGTCCGGCGACCGACCTCGGCGGCCGCACGAGCTTCGCCGAGCTGGCCGCCGTGCTGGCCGGCGCGGACGCGGTGGTGGTCGGCAACACCGGCCCGGCCCACCTCGCCGCGGCCGTCGGCACCCCGGTCGTGTCGCTGTTCGCGCCGGTCGTCCCGGCCACCCGCTGGGCCCCGTACGGGGTGCCGACCGTGCTGCTCGGCGACCAGGACGCGCCCTGCCGGGCCACCCGGGCCAGGCTCTGCCCGGTCCCCGGCCACCCGTGTCTGGACTCGGTAACCCCGCAGGACGTGGTCGCGGCCGTGGACAAGCTGGTGGCCGCATGAGGATCCTGCACTGGCACGGGCACGGCGCCTGGAGCACGGCGTTCGTCCAGGGTGGCCACGACTACCTCGTCCCGGTCGTGCCGGGCCGCGGCCCGGACGGCCGCGGCCGGGCCCGTACGTACGACTGGCCGGGCTCGGTGCGCGAGGTGACCCCGCGGCAGCTGGCCGGCGAGCAGGTCGACGTGGTCGTCCTGCAGCGCCCGCGCGAGCTGGAGCTGGCCGCGCGCTGGCTCGGCGGCCGCCGGGTCCCGGCCGTGTACGTCGAGCACGACTGCCCGCGCGGCGAGGTCCCGCACACCCGCCACCACCTGGCCGACCGGTCCGACGTGCCGCTGGTGCACGTCACCCACTTCAACGCGCTGATGTGGGACTCCGGCCGGGCGCCGACCACGGTGATCGAGCACGGCGTGCCCGACCCCGGCCCACGGTGGACCGGCGAGCTGGCCCGGCTCGGCCTGGTCGTCAACGACCCCGCCCGCCGGGGCCGGCTGGTCGGCGCCGACCTCGTCCCGGTCTTCGCCGGGATCGCGCCGGTCGACCTGTTCGGCATGAACACCGACCAGGTCCCCGGGGTGACCGCGCACGACCTGCCGCAGGCCGAGATGCACGAGCAGCTCGCTCGCCGCAGGGTGTACGTGCACCCGTTTCGCTGGACGTCCCTCGGCCTCTCGCTGGTCGAGGCGATGCACCTGGGGATGCCGGTGGTGGCGCTGGCCACGACCGAGGCGGTCGAGGCGGTGCCACCGGCGGCGGGTGCCTGTTCGAACCGGATGGAGGTGTTGACCGGCGCCGTGCGGCGCCTGCTGTCCGACCGGGACGAGGCGGCCGAGGCCGGCCGGGCGGCGCGCGGGGCAGCGCTCGCCCGCTACGGCCTGGACCGCTTCCTGCACGACTGGGACCGACTTCTCAAGGAGGTGACCCGATGAGGATCGCCATGGTGTCCGAACACGCCAGCCCGCTCGCCGCGGTCGGGGGGGTGGACGCGGGAGGCCAGAACGTCCACGTCGAGTCGCTGGCCCGAGCGCTGGCCCGGGCCGGCCACGACGTCACCGTCCACACGCGACGGGACTCGGCCGACCTGCCCGACCGGGTACGCACGGCCGACGGGGTGCTGGTCGAGCACCTCGACGCCGGCCCGGCGGCGCCGGTGCCGAAGGACGAGCTGCTGCCGCTGGTCGGCCGGCTCGGCTCGGAGCTGGCCGCCCGGTTCGCGGCCGACCCGCCGGACCTGGTGCACGCACACTTCTGGATGTCCGGACTGGCCGCGCTGTCGGCGACCCGCGAGCTGGACGTGCCGGTGGTGCAGACCTTCCATGCCCTGGGCGTGACCAAGCGGCGCTTCCAGGGTCGGTCGGACACCAGCCCGCCGGTGCGGATCCGGATGGAGCGGGCGCTGGCCCGCGACGTCGACCGGGTCATCGCCACCTCCACCGAGGAGGTCGCCGAGCTGCTCCGGATCGGCGCGGTGCGCGGCCGGATCGCGGTCGTGCCGTCCGGTGTGGACGTCGAGGAGTTCAGCCCGGAGGGCGCGGTGGCCGAGCGGGGCGACCGGCCGCGGGTGCTGTGCCTCGGCCGGCTGGTGCCGCGCAAGGGCTTCGACACGGTGATCCGGGCGCTGGCCGCCGTCCCGGACGCCGAGCTGGTCATCGGCGGCGGACCGGCCGCGGACGAGCTGGCCGGCGATCCGGAGGCGGCCCGGCTGACCCGGCTGGCCGAGCGGTTCGGCGTGGCCGACCGGGTCCGGCTGATCGGGGCGGTGCCGCGCCCGGACGTGCCCGCGCTGCTGCGCTCGGCCGACCTGGTGGTCTGCACGCCCTGGTACGAGCCGTTCGGGATCGTGCCGCTGGAGGCGATGGCCTGCGGCGTGCCGGTGGTGGCCAGCGCGGTGGGCGGGTTCCTCGACACGGTCGTCGACGGGGCGACCGGCGCGCTGGTGCCGCCGCGCCGGCCGGACCGGCTCGCCGCCGCGATCCGCAGGCTGCTGGCCGAGCCGTTCTGGCGGGAGGCGTACGGGACGGCCGGGGTTGACCGGGCCCGCTCCCGCTACTCCTGGGACCGGATCGCCGCCGGCACGCTGGCGGTGTACGAGGACGTGCTCGGCCGCGGTGCCGCGCCGGTCGCGGCGGAGGACGAGGACGAGCTCGAGACCGCGGCCGGAAGCCCGGCGTGAGCCGACCCCTTGTCGTCGTCGGCGACGTGCTGCTGGACCGGGACGTCACCGGGCGGGCCGACCGGCTCAGCCCGGACGCGCCGGTGCCGGTGGTCAGCCACCTGTCCGAAGTGGACCGTCCCGGCGGGGCCGGGCTGGCCGCCCTGCTGGCGGCCCGGGACGGCGGCGAGGTCGTGCTGGTCACCGCGCTCGGGGACGACCCGGCCGGACGCCGGCTGGTCGAGCTGCTCGACGCGGCCGGCGTCCGGGTGGTCGCCGGCCGGCTGCCGGGCCTGACCCCGACCAAGGAGCGGGTGCGGGCGGCCGGGCAGTCGCTGCTGCGGCTGGACCGGGAGGAGGCCGCGCCGGGGCCGCCGGTGGTCAGCGGGGAGATGACCGCGGCGGTCCGGTCGGCCGGTGCCGTGCTGGTGTCGGACTACGGCCGCGGGCTGACCGCGGACCCGGCGCTGCGGGCCGCGGTGGCCACCGCGGCCCGGTCGGTGCCGGTGGTGTGGGACCCGCACCCGCGCGGCGCCGACCCGGTGGCCGGGGTGCGGCTGGTCACCCCGAACCTGGTCGAGGCGCTGCGGTTCACCGGCCGCTCGGCCGACGGCGGCACGGTCGCCGCCGCGGCCCGGGCCGGGCTGGAGCTGGCCGAGCGCTGGCGGGCCGGCGGGGTCGCGGTGACCCTGGGCGCCGGTGGTGTGCTGCTCGCCGGCCCGGGCGACGACGTGCCGCTGGTCGTGCCGGCGCCGCCGATCGGGCCGGCCGGCGACCCGTGCGGTGCCGGTGACCGGTTCGCCGCGACCGCGGCCGGCCGGCTCGCGGCCGGGGCGCTGCCCAGCGAGGCCGTGACCGCGGCCGTCGCCGCCGCCTCGGCGTACGTGGCCGCCGGGGGACCGGCCGCCCTCGCTCCCGCGGACCCGGACCGCGCCGCGGCCGTCCGGCCGGCGGCGCCCACCGGTCGCGCCGTGCGCCCGGCCGGCGCGGGCGGAGGCCCGCTCGCGGCGGAGGCGGTCGAGGTGGTCCGGCGGGTGCGGGCCGCGGGCGGCGTCGTGGTCGCCACCGGCGGCTGCTTCGACCTGCTGCATGCCGGCCACGTGGCCACCCTGGAGGCGGCCCGCCGGCTGGGCGACTGCCTGGTCGTGTGCCTCAACTCCGACACCTCGATCCGCCGGCTCAAGGGGGAGGGGCGGCCGCTGGTGCCGGAGCGGGACCGGGTCCAGGTGCTGCAGGCGCTCGGGGCGGTCGACGCGGTGACGGTGTTCGGCGAGGACACCCCGCAGGCGGTGCTGGACGCGCTGCGCCCGGACGTCTGGGTCAAGGGCGGTGACTACGCCGCCTCGGCCCTGCCCGAGGCGCAGCAGCTCGCCGGCTGGGGCGGGCAGGTCGTGGTCGTGCCCTACCTGGCCGGCCGGTCGACGACCCAGCTGGTCGAGACCGCGAAGGTGACGGAGATGACGAGTGCCGGGAGGCAGGATGGCTGAGCGTCCATTGGGGACAGTGCTGGTGACCGGAGGGGCGTCCGGGCTCGGCGCGGCGACCGCGCGGGCGGTGGCGGCGGCCGGCGGCCGGGCGCTGGTGCTCGACCGGGTCGCGCCGCCGCCGGAGATCATCCCGGCGGTGGCCGACTTCGAGGTGGTCGACCTGGCCGACGCCCGGGCGGCCGAGGCCGCGGTGCGCGAGCTGGCCGACCGGGCCGGCGGCCTGGACGGCGTGTTCACCCCGGCCGGCACCGACAAGTGCGGGACGCTGGCCGAGGTCGACGGCGCCGACTGGGACCGGGTGGTGCTGGTCAACCTCGTCGGCACCGCCGCGGTGGTGCGCGCGGCGCTGCCCTATCTGACCGCCACGCACGGGACGGTCGTCACCTGCGCGTCCACGCTCGGGTTCCGGGCGCTGTCGGACGCCACCGCCTACTGCGCGTCGAAGTTCGGCGTGGTCGGGTTCACCCGGGCGCTCGCGGCCGAGCTGCAGGGCACGGTCGGCGTGAGCATGCTCGTCCCGGGCGGGATGCAGACCGCGTTCTTCGACGACCGCGACGAGAAGTACAAGCCGCCGGCGGACGCGAAGCTCAACGACCCGGCGAACGTGGCCCAGGCGGTGCTGTTCGCGCTGCGCCAGCCGGCCGGCTGCGAGGTCCGTGAGCTGGTGATCACCCCGTCGGTGGAGAGCTCGTGGCCGTAGTCCTCGCGCTGCGCGCCCTCGGCCTCGGCGACCTGCTCACCGCGGTCCCGGCGCTGCGCGCGCTGCGCCGGGCCCGGCCGGCCGACCGGCTCGTGCTGGCCGCACCGGCCGGGTTGGCCCCGCTGGCCCGGCTCACCGGCGCGGTCGACACGGTGCTGCCCAGGGCCGGCCTCGACCGTCCACTCGGGATCGACCGGCCGGCACTCGCGGTCAACCTGCACGGCCGCGGTCCACAGTCGACGGACCTGCTGCGGGCGACGGAGCCGGAGCAGCTGTGGGCGTTCGGCGAGCAGCCACGCTGTCCACAGTGGACTTACTACGAGCACGAGGTGGACCGTTGGTGCCGGCTGCTGGCCCACTACGGCGTGCCGGCCGACCCTGGCGACCTCGCGCTGGACCGGCCGCCGGTGGCCGGCCCGGCGCCGGGCGCGGTGGTCGTCCACCCGGGTGCGGCCGCCGGGTCGCGGCGGTGGCCGGTCGACCGGTTCGCGGCGGTGGCGGCGGCGCTGCGGGCGGACGGGCACCGGGTCGTCGTCACGGCCGGACCGTCCGAACGCGACCTGGCCGCCGCGGTGGGCGCCGAGGTGGTCGGCCCGGACCTGCTCGGGCTGGCCGCGCTGGTCGCCGACGCGGCGTTGGTCGTCTGCGGCGACACCGGCGTCGGTCACCTCGCCACCGCGTACGGGACGCCGTCGGTGCTGCTGTTCGGGCCGACTCCGCCGGCCGAGTGGGGCCCGCGCGGCGGGCCGCACGTCGTGTTGTGGACCGGTGGCCGGGGCGATCCGCACGGGACGCACCCGGACCCCGGGCTGCTGCGGATCCCCGCGGCGGACGTCGTCGCCGCGGCGAGGAGGGCGGTCCGTGCCCCGGCTGCGCCGTAGCGACCCGCACCGCCCCGGCTACACCCGCCGCCGGGCCGGCAAGGGCTGGACGTACCTGGACGCGGGCGGGCAGCGGATCACCGACCCGGCGACGGTCGAGCGGATCCGCGCGCTGGCTGTCCCGCCGGCCTGGCGGGACGTGTGGATCTGCCCGTACCCCAACGGGCACATCCAGGCGGTCGGCACGGACGCGGCCGGCCGCCGGCAGTACCGCTACCACGACGTGTGGCGCGAGCACCGGGACCGGCTCAAGCACCTGCGGGTGCTGCAGGTGGGCGAGCGGCTGCCGGCGATGCGCCGGCGCTGGGCGCGGGACCTGCGCCGGGACACCCTGGACCGGCGGCGGGTGCTGGCCGCGGCGGCCCGGCTGCTCGACCTCGGGCTGTTCCGGGTCGGCGGGGAGGAGTACGCCGAGGAGAACAGCACGTACGGGCTGGCCACCCTGCGCCGGGAGCACGTGAAGATCCGCCAGGGCACGCTGGTCTTCGACTATCCGGCCAAGGCCGGCCTGCGCCGCCAGGAGGTCGTCGACGACCGGCGGGTGGCCGAGGTGGTGACCGCGCTGCGCCGGCGCCGGGACGACCCCGACCCGGAGCTGTTCGCGTACCGGGTCGGCGACTCGTGGAACGACGTGAAGAGCACGACGGTGAACGAGTACCTGCGCGAGGTGTCCGGCCTGGACATGTCGGCCAAGGACTTCCGCACCTGGCACGCCACCGTGCTGATGGCCGCGACCCTGGCCCGGGAGCCGGCGCCGGCCAGCCGGCGCGGCCGGGACCGGACCGTGCGGGCCGGGTACGTCGAGGTGAGCGAGGCGCTCGGGAACACCCCGGCGGTCTGCAAGGGGTCCTATGTGGACCCTCGAGTGGTCGAGCTCTACCACGACGGCACGGTGATCGCGCTGCCGCCGACCACGCGCTCGGACGACGCGATGCGCACCGCGCTGGAGCGGGAGGTGCTCGACCTGCTGCACGTCGACCCGGACTAGGGTCGCCCGGGCGACCGATCCCGGACCCTACGTCAGCCAGCCGACGGCCTTCTTGCGGTGCAGGGCCTTGCGGGCGGCGGGCAGGCCGGCCTCGAGATCGGCCGCGGAGGCGGTCTCGACGCCGTGCAGCAGCCCGTAGGTGAAGCTGTTCTCGCCGGCGCCGTACGCCTGCATGCCGACCGAGCGCAGCAGCTGCCGGGTCACCACCGAGTCGTGGTGGTCGCCGAGCAGCTCCTGCATGTCCTCCATCGCCGAGGCCAGCGCGGTCGCGCCGGCGCCGCCGACCGGGACCGCGGTCTCCGCCGCGTACCGCGCCTGCTTGGCCGCCTTGCGGGCCTCGTGCAGCGCGGCGTCCCGGTCGTGCCCGCCGGGAACCGCGGGGCCGGCCGGCTTGGCGGACTCGGCGGCGTCGAGCAGCCGGTCGACCCTGGCCGCCACCCGGCGGACCCGGTGCGGCACGTACACCGCGGCCGGCCGCAGCCCCTTGCCGGTCGGCGTGGCCGCGAGCAGCGCGTCCAGCTCGTCGAGCAGCGCCGCGTAGCGCCGGCCGTTGAGCGCGGTGACCAGCGCGCGGTGGTCCTTGGCGGCCCCGGCCCGCAGCCCGCCGGTGAGCCGGGCGGCGACCGGCCCGACGACCTGCTCCGGCGGCAGCTCGGCCAGCGCGCGGTCGAGCCGGGCCGCCATCACCTCGGCGTCGCGCACCTTGCCGAGCACCTCGGCCAGCCACTTCAGCTCGGCCCGCAGGTGGTCGGTGGAGGCCCGGTCCCACAGCGGCCGGAACGTCTTCATCGTGCTGCGCAGCCGCCGGGTCGCGACGCGCATCTTGTGCACCGAGTCGGGCTCGTCCCGGCGCACCCGCGGGTCGTACTCGATGATCGCGTCCCGCTGGGCCCGGACGTAGGCGCCGACCACCGCCGCGGTGCTGCCGTCGGGGCCGGCCGCGGCGGCCGCGTCCGGCCAGCGGCCGTCGAGCGCCCGGGCGATCTTGGCCGGGTCGGCCGAGCGGGCGGCGCCGGCCTTGCGCAGCTTCTTGTCCACCCTCCGCAGCAGGGCGCGGTCGCCGCGGACGAGCTCGACCTCGAGCTCGCGCCAGCGCTGCCCGGCCGCCGGGTCGGCGACCACCTCGGTGGACACGTCGTCGTCGGCCACCAGCGCGAGCACGGTGCCGTCGTCGGCCAGCAGCGGCCACTCGGTGCGGGAGGTGGTCATCCGCACGGTCGGGCGCAACGTCTCGCCCCGGGTCACCGCGCGGACCTCGGCGGCCACCGCGGCGGGGACGGGCCCGCCGCGCCCGGGCGGGAGCTGCACCTCGTCCCGGTCGCCGCCGCCGCGGTAGCGCTTGACGTGCCAGCCGGCGTCGTGCCCGCCGGTGCGCCGGCGCAGCGCCACCTCCTCCGTGGCGAGCCGGAGATCGGAGGTGTCGTAGTAGATCGCGGACAGCTCGAGCCGGGCCGGCTCGCCCAGCGTGACCCCGTCGACGGCCAGCCGGTCGTCGACGGCGAAGTCCACCGGGACCTCGTACTTGTTCTCGATCTCGCTCGCCACCGTCGACCCCTTCTGGACCTCCCCCGTTCACCGCCAGGCTACCGGTCGGACACCAGCAGGGTCAGAACCGTTCGGTCTCCTCGTGCAGGCCGAGCGCGCGCACGACGTCGCCGACGTGGTCGTAGGTCCGGCCGCTGGGCAGCTGTGCGACCAGCTGCCGGAGCCGGTCCGGGGCGTTGCTGTCGACCAGGTGGGCCAGCAGTCCGGACTCGTCGGTCGGGAACACCGAGCGGGGCAGGTGCTCGCCCAGCTCGCTGCGCAGCTCGACGTCCTCGTTGGTCATGCCGGGCGGCGTGCCCGGTTGCCGGCCGGCCGGCTCCTCCAGGCGGCCGGGGTCGACCTGGTCCTCGCCGGCCGGCTCGGCCTCTTTCCACTCCTCGGCGCGGGTCGGCCGCTCGGCCGTCATCATCCCCTCGACCTCGTGCTCCATTTCCTCGTCGACCCGGGGCGAGTGCTTGCTGCTGCCGCGTTCCATGGTCAGTCGTCCTCTCCCAGTCGGGCCTGCACCGAACCATCAGGGTCGACGCGGACCTGCAGCACCGGCTGCGGGTACGTCGTCGGTCCCCGTCGTACCTGACCGTCCCGGAGCCGGAACGTGCTGCCGTGCCAGGGGCAGGTGACGCACATCTCGTCGCCCGCGCCGGACAGCTCGCCCTCGGACAGCGGTCCGGACAGGTGCGAGCACAGGTCGTAGAGTACGTCGATCCGCTGCCCCCGGCGCAGCACGAACACCGGGACGCCACCGAGGGCCAGCCTGGTCGGTTCGCCGTCGGTGAGCTCGTCCAGCCGGCACAGCCGGGTCCAGTCCCCGGGCAGGATGTGCGGCGCCTCCTCGGCGTGGTTGACCGTGGCGCCCTGCCGGTAGGCCAGGTGGCCGCCGAGGTACGCCGCGGCGCTGCCGACGCCGAGCGCGGCCATGCTGAGCAGGACCCCGCGGGCCTGGCGACCCTGCCGCCGGGCCCGCCAGGAGGCGAACTGGAGGCCGACACCGACCGCGTTCGCGGCGGCGTGCACCAGGCCGGTGCGCTGCTGCTGCGGGTGCAGGTCGGACCAGTCGGCCCAGCCGGCGGCGGCCGCCGGGACCGCGCTGAGCAGGCCGACGCCGACCAGGGTCCGGGCGGCGTCCCGGCGACCGGGGAGCACGTCGAGCAGGCTGGCGGACATCCAGCTGCCCAGCGGCAGCAGGATCAGCGCCGGGTGCAGCGGGTGGCCGAGCCAGACGCCGTGCAGGGCGTCGCGCACCGTGGAGTTGGGCAGGGCGGCGTCGACCGCCTTCTTGGTCAGCTGGGCGGGGGAGTCGAGGGCCGTCGCCCGCTCGACCTTCTCGACGGCCCGGTCCAGCCGCGGCAGGGAGCGCATGGTTCGAATCTGACCCGCAGCGGTGCCGGCAAACATCGTCCGGGCATGGCAGGGTAGCTGGACTGCATGATCGCCGACCCCGGAGGAGGCATCGTGGCCGAGCACCAGGGCGTGCCGCCGAGCCAGTTGTCGGAGCATGACCTGCGCCGGGAGCTGCAGCACGTGCACGAGACCCGGCACGGGACGTTCCTGCACGGTTCGGACGACGCGCTCGACGCGCACACCCAGCGCACGGCCGAGCTGGAGGCCGAGTTCCTGCGGCGGTTCCCGCAGCGCGAGGTCGACCCGGACCGGCTGCGCGCCGGCGCCCGCCGGCGCTAGGCCCGGGCCCCGGGCACGGGGCAGCGGGCGGGCTCAGCGGGCGGCTCAGGGGGTGGGGCGGTCGACGGTGCCCCGCCAGCTGCCCTCCTCGGTGCCGCGCGACTCGATGAACGACTTGAAGCGCTTCAGGTCGCCCTCGATGCGGCGGCCGACGACGCCGAGCTTGTCCCCGGCGGTCTCCACCACGCCCGCCGGCTCGAAGTCCATCTGCAGCATGACCCGGCTGCGTGCCCTCGTCGATCCGGTGGAACGTCACGACGCCGGCCTGCTTGGGCCCGTCCACCGAGGTCCAGGCGATCCGCTCGTCCGGGCTCTGCTCGGTGATCTCGGCGTCGAACTCGCGGTGCACGCCGCCGATCGAGGTGACCCAGTGGGTCGTGGTCGGCGAGGTCTGGTCGATCCGGTCCACGCCGTCCATGAACTGCGGGAACGACTCGAACTGCGTCCACTGGTTGTACGCGGTGCTCACCGGCACGCCGACCTCGACCGACTTCTCGACGGTGCTCATGGGACTCCTGCCCTTCGGTTCGCTGTCTCGCTGGGCACCTGCCCGCGACGGAGTGCGGCAAACGGCCGGTTGCCGCGCTCCCGGCCCGGGTACCGGACCGGGACGTGAGCGCAACTCCCGACCAGGTGACCGACGCCGCCGACGCTGTCGTCGACGCCGACCTGCTCGAGACGGTGAAGAAGGCCGCGGTCGAGCTCAAGCGGGCCGGCCTGCGGTTCGCGCTGTGCGGCGGCTGGGCCGTGTACGCGCGCGGCGGCCCGCGCTCCGAGCACGACGCCGACTTCGCTCTGCTGGAGCGGGACGTGCCCAGGGCGATCGACGGGCTGGCCGCGGCCGGGTTCACCGAGGACGCCGGCGCGCCGGAGGACTGGCTGGCCAAGGTCTGGGACCGCGGCAACCTGGTCGACCTGATCTTCCGGCTGTCCGGCGAGCCGGTCACCGAGGAGATCCTGGGCCGGGTGGACGTCCTCGAGGTCGGCTCGGTGCAGATGCCGGTGCTGTCGGCAACCGACCTCGTCGTCACGAAGCTGCTGACCTACCGGGACCATTACGCCGACTTCGGCAGCTCGCTGCCGATGGTGCGGGCGCTGCGCGAGCAGGTCGACTGGGCCGAGGTACGCCGGCGTACCGGGCACTCGCCGTTCGCCGAGGCGTTCCTGCTGCTCGCCGACCGGCTCGGGCTGACCGGCTGAGTCGGACCAGGCGCGACCAGCCGCCGCAAACACGGTGGTGCCGATGTTGCGTTCCCCACGACTACGACCACCCGCACGGACGAGTCACACCCGCGCCGCCGCCGATCACGCCACCCGCTGTCAACGCGACCGACTTAGGCTCCGCCGGACGGGGTAGGTCTGCACGGCACCGCCCGGTGTCGTACGGGGGTCACAGGAGGGAGTTTCGGCTGGTGCCTGCTGCGCTGACCGTGCTCGTCAATGCCGGGCCGTGGCTGCCGGTCCCGCCGCCGGACTACGGCGGCATCGAGAACGTCGTGGCCACGCTGGTGCCCGAGCTGCGGGCCCGCGGCCACCGGGTGGTGCTGGCCACCGTCGGCGACAGCACGATCGAGGCCGACGAGGTGCTCAGCGTCTTCCCGCGCGGGCGGTTCGCCGACATCACCGGGCCGTACAACGCGATGATGGGCATCGCCCACGCGCACATGGCCGGCGTGCTCGACCGGCTGGCCGAGGGCGACGTCGACCTGGTGCACGACCACCTCGAGGTGGTCGGCCCGGCGCTGTACGCGGCGGCCGGCGACGCGGTGCCGCCGGTGCTGCAGACGCTGCACTGGGACCTGGCCAAGCATCCGGACTTCTACTCGCGCTTCGACGGCCGCGGCCGGATCTTCTTCGCCGGAGTGTCCGGCTCCCAGCTCGCCCGGGCCCACCCGACGTTGCGCCGGCAGGCGCTCGGCGCGATCCCGCTGGCCACCCCGATGCCGGCCGGGCCGCCGGTGCAGCCGGCCGGCCACCTGCTCGGGCTCGGCCGGCTGACCCCGGTGAAGGGCTACGACCTGGCCGCCCGGGTGGCCCGCCGGCTCGGCCTCGAGCTGGTGTTGGCCGGCCCGGTCGCCGGCTGCGCCGGCCCGGCCGAGCTGGCCGCCGCGGCTGCGGACCTGCCCGACGCGCGCTACTTCCGATCCGAGGTGGAGCCGCACCTCGGCGGCCCGGTCCGCTGGGTCGGCTCGGTCGGCGGCGCCCGGAAGGCCGAGCTGCTGCACACCGCGCGGGCGGTGGTCTTCCCGCTGCGCTGGGACGAGCCCGGTGGCACCGCGGTGGTCGAGGCGCTGGCCTCCGGCGTGCCGGTGGTCGCGATGCGCCGCGGGGTGCTGCCCGAGCTGGTCGACCACGGGGTGACCGGCTGGCTGGCCGACGACGAGGACGAGTTCGCCGGCTACCTGCTGCGGATCGACGAGCTGGACCGGCAGGCCTGCCGGGCGGTGGCCGAGCGGCGGTTCTCCCCGGCGGCGATGGCGGCCCGGTACGAGACGTTCTACCGGCACGTGCTCGGCCTGGCCGGCCGGCGGGCCAACCGGCGGGCGGCGCTCCCCAGCACCGTCGCGGGGTAGCGGCGGAGGTACGGTGGCTGGCGAGTCAGCACTGTGCCATCGGTGGGAGCCCCATGACGCAACCGTTGCTCACGCGCACCTTCGTCGGGCTGTGGTCCGGTGACGCGGTCAGCCGGCTCGGCTACCAGACCTGCGAGTTCCTGCTGCCGCTGCTGGCGGTCTCGGTGCTGCGGGTCGGCCCGGTCGCGGTCGGCGCGGTGCTCGCCACCCAGTTCCTGCCGGTGATCCTGCTGTCGCTGTCGGCCGGCTCGATCGCCTCCCGGTACGACGGCCGCGCGGTGCTGCTGGCCTGCGCGGTCGCGCGGGGAGCGGCGATGGGCGCGCTCGGCGCCGCGTACGGGCTGAGCGGCCTGAGCTACCTCGGGCTGCTGCTGGCCGCGCTGGTGGTCGGGGCGGCCACGGTGGTGCACGACGTGGCGTACCAGTCCGCGGTGCCGCTGGTCGTCCCGGCCGACCGGCTGGTGACCGGCAACGGGCTGCTGCAGGCCGGCAACTCGGTCACCCAGCTGGCCGGGCCGGCGCTGGCCGGCTTCCTGGTCGAGGCGACCGGGGCGCCGACGGCGGTCGCGGTGACCGCGGCGCTGTTCGCCGGCGGCGCGGTCGCGTTCCTCGCGGTCGGTCGCGGCGTGCTGCGGCACGTCGCCGGGCCGCAGCGGCCGTCCGCGCGGGCCGGCCTGCGCTACACGCTGTCCTGCCGGCCGCTGCGCGAC
Organism: uncultured Actinomycetota bacterium; assembly: GCA_963803135.1. Lineage (GTDB taxonomy): Bacteria > Actinomycetota > Actinomycetes > Mycobacteriales > CADCTP01 > CADCTP01. The sequence continues at coordinate 826,524 of CAWDLH010000008.1, forward strand.
CTGTGCCTGCAGTCCGGCCTGTTCAACCTGTTCGAGCAGGCGTTCCTCACCGCGTTCCTGCTGTACGCGGTGCGCACCCTCGGGCTCAGCGGTGGCGTGGTCGGGCTGATCGTCGGCGTCGGCAGCGCCGGCGCGCTGGTCGGCTCCCTGGTCATCGGCCGGCTCGGCCGGCTGCACCCGGGGGCGGTGGTCAGCCTCGCCCTCGCCGTGGCCGGCGCGGCCTATCTGGTCGGGCTGCTGCTGGCCGGGCCGCTGCCGGCCGCTGCGGTGCTGGCGGCCGCGTTCTTCGTCAACGGCGTCGCGGTGGCCGGGTACAACGTGCTGGCGATCAGCCTGCGGCAGACGATCCCGCCGGAGCACCTGCTCGCCGCGGCCACCGCGACGTACCGGCTGGTGTCGTTCGGGCCGATCCCGCTGGGCGCGCTGCTCGGCGGCGTGTGCGCGCAGCTGCTCGGCAACCGCGGCGCGGTGCTGGTGCTCGCGGCGGCGCTGGGGATCAGCGCGACCACGCTGCTCGTGTCGCCGCTGCGCCGGGTCTCCTCGGTGGCCGAGGCGGCCCGGCTGGCGGTCGCGCGGTGAGCGGTGGCGCGGTGAGCGGTGGCGCGGTGAGCGGTGGCGCGGTGAGCGGTGGCGCGGTGAGCGGGCGCGCGGTGAGCGGGCGCGCGGTGAGCGGCCGCGACGGCCTGCGGGTCACGGCGCTGGCCGGGATGGACGACGCCCCGGCGGCCGAGTGGGCCGGCGCGTTCGGCGGCGCGGTCGACCGGGACGCGGCCTACCTGCGCTTCCGGGAGGAGGTCGAGCCCGGCGAGCCGGTGCTGGTGGTCGCCCGCGACGGCGGCGGCGCGCTGCTCGCCGCCGCGCACGGGGCCGTGTCGGTGCCGGCCAGCGCGCTGTTCAGCGCGCCGTGGGCGATGCTGGCCGCGGACCAGTTCCTGCGCGCCGAGGACCCGGCCGAGCTGCGGGCGGCCCGGGACCGGATGTTGGCCGGGGTGCCGCTCGTCCCGGCGTCGGTGGTCCGGGGCTTCGACGACAGCCGGGTGCTGACCCGGACCGACGCCGCCGCGGCGGCGGCCGAGGCGGCCGTGGACGCCGTGGTCGGCGGGCTGCAGGAGCTGGGGCGCCCGGTGGTGTTCCCGTTCGCGGACCCGGCCGACGAGATGCTCGCCGCGGTCCTGGCCCGGCGCGGCTTCCGCCGGGGCACGCTCACCGCCGCCTCGACGATCCCGGTGCCGGCGGCGGGAGGCTACGACGAGCTGCTGGCCGGGCTGCGGCGGTCGGTGCGCCGCCGGGCGCGCAAGGAGGAACGGCTGCTGGCCGAGGCGGGGCTGCGGCTGTCCGAGGTCCCACTCGGCCCGCACGTCGAGACGGTGGTGGACCTCGAGGTGCGGACCGCCCGCCGGCACGGTGGGCAGCCGCGGCCGGAGCGGCTGCTGGCCGCCCGGCGGCGGATGGCCGAGCTGCTGGCCGGGTCGGTCCGGGTGCCGGTCGTGCTCGACCCGGCCGGCCGGGTGGTCGCCTGCGGCGTGGACCTGGTCGACGCGGACAGCTACTACGGGCTCGTGTACGGCTGCGACTACTCGGCCGACCGCGCCACCGCGTACCTCTGCCTGGCCTTCTACGACCCGCTGCGGTACGCCGTCGAGCACGGCATCCGGCGGATCAGGCTCGGCTTCGAGGCGTTCGAGCCGAAGCTGCTGCGCGGCGCCGAGGTGGTGCCCCGGCACACCTGGGTCTGGCTGTCCGACCCGGCCGGGCTGGCCGCGGTGGGCGACGTGCTCGATCTGCTCACCGAGCGGTTCGCCGGCTACCGCGCGCAGCTGCCCCGGCTCGAGTCCTGACCGGGATGTGACTGTTACAGGATTGACCGCGTCGACTCGGCCTTCTAGGGTACTTTCGTCCTATTCTCCACTCCGAAGGTCTGTTTGACCGGGGCAGTGGTGGCGCGCCCGACGACGAGCGCAGATTGGCGGCCATGATCACCTGCGGGCTGAAGCTGACCCAGAGCGGCGGCGTCGCTCTGTTCGACGACGAGGAGCTCCTGTTCAACGTCGAGGTCCAGAAGGTCGACAACAACCCCCGTTACAGCGGCGTCACCGACCTGGAGTTCGTGCCCAGGACGCTGGCCCGCTTCGGCTACAGCGCCGACGACGTCGACCACTGGGTGGTCGACGGCTGGGACGGCGCTCGGACCGGGACGGTGCCGGTGCGCACCGGCGGCGCGCCGCTGAACATCACCGTCGCGCCGTACCGGGAGACCATCGAGGGCAGCGACCTGGTGCAGCCGCTGCGCACCGGGCAGCTGCCGATCGACGGCCGGCCCCGGTCGTTCTCCAGCTACGTGCACACCGCCAGCCACTTCGCCGCGGCCTACTGCACCAGCCCGTTCGCCGCCCGGGGCGAGGAGGCGATCGTGATGGTCTGGGACGGCGGCTGCTTCCCGCGGCTCTACCACGTCGATCCGGAGCGCGGCGTGACCAACGGCGGCGAGGCGTTTCCGCTCATCGGCCACACGTACGCGATGGGCGCCCAGCACTTCGGCCCCTGGCGCCGGCCCGCCGCGCAGCTGTCCACCCAGGTCGACGACTTCTCGGTGGCCGGCAAGCTGATGGCCTACATCGCGCTCGGCACCCCGCGGGACGAGATCCAGCAGGTCATGCGGGAGGCGTTCGAGCGGCACTTCGAGGCGCCGACCCCCGAGGTGGCCGACTACCGGCGCCGGGTGATCGGCTGCGGCAGCACCGGCGAGCCGTCCCACGGGTACGTGCACGCGTTCCTCACCGAGGTCCGCGGTCGGGTCGAGGCGCTCGGGGCCGGCGACGACGACGTGCTGGCGAGCATGCACGAGTTCCTCGAGCGGACGCTGGTCGAGCGGGTCACGGCCAAGATCCGGGCCTGGAAGGGCGACGGGCCGCACAACCTCTGCTTCGCCGGCGGGTGCGCGCTCAACATCAAGTGGAACAGCGCGCTGCGGGCGCACCCGCTGTTCGCCGACGTGTGGGTGCCGCCGTTCCCGGACGACTCCGGCTCGGCGATCGGCACGGCCTGCGCCCACCTGGCCGGGCTCAAGGGACCCCGCCCGGTCGACTGGGAGGTCAGGCTCGGGCCGGAGCTGGTCCGCAGCCCGCACGTGCCGGCCGGCTGGACCGCGCGCCCGTGCCGGCCGGAGGAGCTGGCCCGGATCATGCACCTGACCGGCAAGCCGGCGGTGTTCCTGCGCGACCGCGCCGAGCTCGGCCCGCGCGCGCTCGGCGTCCGCAGCATCCTCGCCCCGGCGACCGACCACGGGATGAAGGACCTGCTCAACGCCGTCAAGGACCGGGAGTACTACCGGCCGGTGGCGCCGATCTGCCTGGCCGAGCGGGCGCCGGAGATCTTCGACCCCGGCACGCCCGATCCGTACATGCTGTTCGAGCACGTGGTGCGGCCGGACTGGCTCGACCGGGTCCCCGCCATCGTGCACCTGGACGGGACGGCCAGGCTGCAGACGGTCAGCACCGCCGACGACCCGGTGCTGGCCCAGCTCCTGCGCGAGTACACGAAGTGGAGCGGCATCCCGGTGCTGTGCAACACCAGCGCCAACCGCCGCGGCCGGGGCTTCTTCCCGGACGTCGCCTCGGCACTCGACTGGGGCCGCATCGACGTGGTCTGGGCCGACGGCGTCCTCTACCAGCCGGGCCCGGGCAAGCACGAGTAGGGATTCCCGGCGACCCCGTTCCGGAAGGAGACCCGTGCGCAGTGCACGCCAAGTGCTGGTGATCTCGCTGCAGAAGACCGGCACCCACCTCATGCAGGGCCTGATGGTGCAGCTCGGCTACAAGATGGCCGGGGTGCCGCGGCCGGAGCCGGCGAACATCCCGCGCTTCGACGCCGGGCAGCGGGCCCGGATCGCCGAGCTGGTGCTGTCCGAGGCCGACCACAAGGAGCTGCTGACCTGGGCCGGCACCGAGGAGTTCGAACGCCGCACCGACGAGGCCTGGGCGGCGCTGATCTGGGACTGGCAGCGCCGGCTCGGCCAGCGCGTGGTCAACCGCTACGGCCAGGCCCGGTACGACTTCGCCGACCGGGTGATCAGCAACGACTACCTGTCCCACACCCGGTTCGCCGACACCCCGGACGGGATCTGCTGGATCTTCCACGAGCTCGACCTGGAGCGGGTGGACGGCACGTTCCTCGCCGAGTGGGTGCAGACGAAGTCCCCGCCGATCGTGTTCAACTACCGCGACCCGCGGGACACGCTGGTCTCGCTGGTCAACTTCCTCGAGGGCCGGACCGCGCAGGGCTACGGCAACTTCTACGAGTTCGACGTCTACCACGACATCCTCGCGACCAAGGGGTCGTGGGAGGAGAAGCTCGACTACGCGATGCGCGACCCGGCCTTCCTCGGTCACGACGAGTTCGCCCGGTCGCTGTGGCTGCTCAACCACCCGGCCGTGTGCAAGGTCCGGTACGAGGACCTGGTCGGCTCGCGCGGCGGCGGCACCGCCGAGGCGCAGCTGGACGCGGTGAGCCGGCTGATCCGGCACATCGACTCCGACGCCGACCCGCAGGAGATCGCGGCCCGGGTGTACGACCCCGGCTCGTGGAGCTTCCACCAGGGCCGGATCGGCGCCTGGCGGGACCACTTCACCGAGCGGAACCTGGCCCGGTTCCGCGAGCAGTTCGGCGACATCCTCGAGCAGTACGGCTACGAGTGATGCGGCCGGCGATCCTCTTCCTCGGCGGCTTCAAGGTGCTCTGCCGCAACCGGCTCTACCTGGCCGAGGCGCGCCGGCTCGGGCTGGCGGCGCTGCTGGTCACCTCGGCCGACGGGCGGGACCAGACGCTGGCCGCGATGGCCGACCCCGACCACCCGGCGGCCGAGCTGGCCGCGGCCGAGTTCGTCGCCGGGCGGCTCGAGGTGGAGGGCAGCCTCACCGCCGGGGTGATCGGCGCGGCCACCGACCTGGCCCGGCGGTGGGACATCCGCGGCGTGTACGCGGTGGGCGAGATGATGGTCGAGCAGACCGGCGTGCTCGCCGACGCGCTCGGCCTGCCGTCGCCCGGGCTGCGCGCCACCCGGGCCTGCCGCAGCAAATACCTGCAGCGCCTGCTCTGTCCCGACTGGAGCCCGCCGGTGCTGCTGTTCCCGCCCGGGGACCGGTCGGCCCGGCACGGCGACCATCCGGGCTTCCCGGCGGTGCTCAAGCCGGCCGGCCGGCGGTCGAGCTCGGGGGTGCGCCGGGTCGGTTCGGAGCGGGAGCTCGACGGGATTCTGCCGGACTATCCGGCGGCCGAGACGCTGCTGCTGGAGCGCTACGTGGCCGGCCCGGAGTACTCGGTGGAGGCGCTCGTCCAGGACGGCCGGGTGCTGTTCGACTCGGTGACCGCCAAGGCCACCAACGAGGCGACCAGCGAGCGGTTCGTCGAGCTCGGCCACTCCGTGCCGGCCCCGCCCGGGCCGACGACCGACGCGCTGCTGGCGGCCAACCGGGCCGTGCTGGCCCGGCTCGGGTTCGCCGACGGCGTCGCGCACGGGGAATACCGGCTGACCCCGGACGGCGTGGTGCTCATGGAGATCGCCGCCCGGACGCCAGGGGACGGGATCCTGCCGCTCTACCACCTCGCCACCGGCGCGCCGATGGAGCCGCAGATCCTGCGGATCGCGCTCGGCGAGCCGGCGGTGTACCCGGCGCCGGCCCGGGTGGCCCGCCAGGTCTACCTCGACCACCGGCCGGGGCTGCTGGAGGACGTGCGGCTGGCCTGGCCCGGGGTGCGGCCGCGGTGGCTGTCCGGCGGGCTGTGGCCGATGCCGGTGCCCGGCCGGCCGGGCGACCCGCCGGCGCTGCGCGAGGTGCTCGTGCTCGCCGGCCGCGGTGTCCGGCTCGGCCCGCTGCGCGACTCCGACGACCGGGCGGTGACCTTCCTGCTCGACGCCCGGACCGGGGCCGAGCTGGACGCGCTCGAACGCGACGTGCGCGCCGCGCTGCAGGTGCGGGTGGCCGAGCCGGCCGGCGCGGTCACACCGTGAAGACGGCCTGCAGGGCGTGCCGCCGGCGGGCGGCGAGGTCGGCCAGCAGGACCGGCGCGTCGTCCAGCGGGACCCGGTCGGTGACGAGGTGGTCGGCGACCGCCCGGCCGTGCGCGCGCAGCAGCGCGACGGTCTCGCCGGACAGCCTGGACCGGTCCCACAGGTGCGCCTGCCCGCGCGGCACCCGGCCGATCTGCGCGCAGCGCAGCGCCAGCCCGTTGTGGTGGAACTCCTCGCCGAGCCGGACCGCGTCCGCGCCGCCCTGGTAGAAGGCGAGGTCCACGACCGTCGCCTGTGGACGGACGGCGGCCAGCGCGAGGGCGAGGGCGGCCGGCTGGCCGCGGCACTGGAAGGCGACGTCCGCGCCGTGGTCGCCGGGCCCGTGCCGCCACCGTCGCTTGAGGACGGTCGGCACCGTGTCGGCGAGCGGCAGCGGGGCGAGCCCGAGCGCCTCGGCGACCGTCAGCCGGTCCGGGGTCGCGTCGGCGACGACGACCTCGGCCGCGCCGTGGTGGCGGGCCAGCAGGCCGGTGAGCAGCCCGACGACGCCGGCGCCGACGACCAGCACCCGGCGACCGGCGACCCCGTCGGCCAGCGACCGCACCGGGCCGCCGACGGCGTCCGCGGCCGCGTGCAGCAGGCCGTTGGCGCAGATCGGGCCCATGTGGGCGACGTACACGCCGAGCAGCGGGTCGAGGTCGTCCGGCAGCGGGACGACGTGCTCGGTGGCCGGGTCGGCGAGGTAGCCGGTCGCGTGCCCGTACGGCGCGGCCACCCTGGTGCCGGCCGGCAGCGCCGCGGTCCGGCTCTCCACGACCGTGCCGGTCTCCATGTAGCCGACCCTGGTCACCGGGTAGGGGCTGGCCGGCCGCCCGGGTGAGAACAGGCCGAGCTCGGCGTCGAAGTGCCGGCCGAGGAACGGGTTGGAGCCCTTGTACCAGGACAGCTCGGTGCCCGCGGACAGGCCGGTGAACGCGGTGGCGATCCGGACCTGCCCGTCGGCCAGCTCACCGTCCGGCTCCTCGACCAGCTCGGCGCGGCCGGGGCCGGGCAGCACCAGCCGGGACGTCACGGCCGGACCGGCCTTCCGGTGCCGGCGGCGTCGGCCATGGCCAGCCCGAGCCGGTGGGTCGCCCAGGCCTGCTCGTAGGGCACCCGGGTCGAGGCGCGCTCGCCGGCGACGGCCTCGAGGAACTCCCGGTCGACGGCCTCGTGCCCGTCCACCGCCGGGGTGAGCACCTCCGGCCCGGCGCCGGGCCGCTCGACGACCAGCTCCTGCTCGGACAGCTCCAGCCGCAGCCCGTCGGCGGAGACGGTCTCCAGCGAGGCGCGCCGCTTGGCCGGCAGCAGCGAGCTGGCGGTGAACGTGCCGACCGCGCCGGAGGCGAACCGGGCCGCCAGCGCGGTGGCGTCGTCGGCGTCGCCGGGGGAGTCCGGCGCCCGCGCGGCGGTGCCGCAGACCGTGTCGACCTCGCCGACGAGCAGCCGGGCCAGGTCGAGGACGTGGGTGAGCTGCTCGACGACCTGGCCTCCGGACCGGTCCCGCCACGGCCACCACGCCGGCGGCGGGACCTTGTCCAGCCAGGCGCCGACGACCAGCCGGGCCGGCGAGCCGGCCAGCAGGTCGGCGGCCTTCTGCACGGTGTCCAGGCAGCGCCAGTGGTAGCCGGTGCCGGTGACCACGCCGGCCGCCCGGACCAGCTCGACCAGCTCGGCCGCGGTGTCGCGGTCGGCGGACAGCGGCTTCTCGACGAACAGCGGCAGCCGCCGGGCCAGCACCGCCCGTTCCGGCGCGCCGTGCCCGAACGGCGGCACGCAGACGTACGCGGCGTCCACGGTCTCGGCGTCGAGCAGCGCGTCCGCGTCCGGGTACGCCGTGGCGCCGCAGCCGGCCGCGAGCTGCTCGGCCGCCTCCGCCACCGGGTCGGCCACCCCGACCACCCGGGCGCCGAGGCCGGTGAGGACCCGGACGTGCCGGGCCGCGACCCCGCCGGCTCCGATCATCGCGATGCGCGCGCTCATGCCGAGGCCCTACCCACACCCGGGGCGGGTTCACAGGTATTTACCAGGGTTGTGCGGCACAGTGAACACATGGGTCTGTTCAGCCGGCGCGGCCGGCCACGAGGCGGCGCCGCCGGAGCCGGCGGTGTCCGGACCCTCCTCGACCGGGAGGGGACCAAGGAGGACCTCGCGCACCTGCGCGAGTTCGCCACCACCAAGCCGGGCGTCGAGTTCTACGTCGAGCCCGAGACGACCGCGACCGACACGACCGCGGTCGCGGTCGCGGCCGACGGGGAGTGGACCCGCCGCCGGGTCGGCTCGCCGGCCGCGATCGGCAAGCTGGCCCGCGAGCTGCGGCTGCCGGTGTACGAGGCGGGCGTGGTCGGCTACCCGAAGCGGATGCGCGACTGGAACGCCCGGCGCAAGCGGGAGAGCGGGCTGTAAGCGGGAGAGCGGGCTGTCAGGGGCGCACCGCGCCGCCGGCTGGTCCGGCGGCGCGCCCCACACCCGCGCCGTGGGTACGTTGGCCCCATGCATTCGCCCAAGCGGATCGGCCTGGTGCTGCACCCGCGCCGCGACTCGACCGAGGCCGTCCAGGCGATCCTGGACTGGGCCCGCCGGCACGACGCGGCCGTCGTCGGCCTGTCCGGCGAGGTGGACCGGATCGGCTGCGACGTCGCCGGCGTCGAGCCGGACGAGCTGGCCCGCCTCGACCTGCTGATCAGCCTGGGCGGCGACGGCACGATGCTGCGCGCGCTGCGGCTGTCCCAGCCCACCGGCGTGCCGGTGCTCGGGGTCAACCTCGGCCGGCTCGGCTTCCTGGCCGAGATCGACGTCCCCGACCTGCCGTCCGCGCTGGCCGAGATCGACGCCGGCAAGATGACCGTGGAGACCAGGGTCGCCGTGCAGGCCGACTTCGACGACGTCACCGCGTTCGCGTTCAACGACGTCGCCGTGGTCCGCCACCCGGGCCAGTCGGTCGCCGCGGTCGAGGTCAAGGTCGAGGGCCAGCCGTTCGTGCGGTACGCGGCGGACGCGATCGTGATCGCCACCCCGACCGGGTCGACCGCGTACAGCTTCTCGGCCGGCGGGCCGATCGTGTCGCCGCGGGCCGAGGGGCTGCTGGTCATCCCGGTCGCGCCGCACTCGGCGTTCAACCGGGCGATCTTCCTGTCCGCCGGCGAGCCGGTCGGGCTCGACCTGCTGCCGACCAGCGGCCGGCTGGCGGTCGAGGTGGACGGCCTGCTGGCCGGCACGGTCGAGCCCGGGCAGAGCGTGCGGGTGTTCCTCTGCGCCCGGGCCGGCCGGGTGGTCCGGCTCGGCTCCACCACGTTCTACCAGCGGGCCCGGCGCAAGCTGCGGCTGGCCGACCCGGCCGAGCTGGACGAGCTGGACGAGCTGGACGTCACCCGCACCGGCTGATCACCGGCGGGACCGGGTGATCAGCTGGTCGACCGGGGCGTGCGCGTCGGTGAGCACCTCGGCCCCGCCGGCGAACGCCGCGGTGGCCCGCTCGTCCGCGACCAGCCAGTGGTTGCGCCCGGTCAGCCGGCGCTGGATGCCGGCCAGCGGCAGCGGCCGCCGGGAGGCGACCAGGATGTGGTTGCCGCCGCCCTCGCCGGCCACGGTGACCGGCGCGCCGATCAGCACCACGTGCCCGAAGACCGACCGCAGCGTCGCGGCCTCGGCCCGGGCGAATCGGTCCGGCTGGTAGTCGATGACGTTGACCGCGTACCCGCCGCCGTCCGTGAGCACGTCCCTGACCTGCTCGGCGACCTCCCTGGTGGTCAGGTGCCAGGGCACCGCCAGGCCGCCGAACGCGTCCCCGACGACCAGGTCGTACCGGCCGCGCGGCTGGTCCCGCAGGCCGGTGCGGGCGTCGCCGACCCGGGTCGTCACCCCGGGGATCGCGTCGACGCCGAGCTCCTGCCGGCCGAGCGCGACCACGCCGCCGTCGATCTCCAGCACGGTGCTGCGGGTGCCCGGCCGGGTGGCCGCCAGGTAGCGCGGCATCGTGAACCCGCCGCCGCCGATGTGCAGGGCCCGTACCGGCGCCCCGGCCGGCCGGATCGCGTCGGCCACCGAGGCGATCGCCTTGGTGTAGTCGAACTCCAGGTACTCGGGGTCGGACAGGTCGACGTACGAGTGCCGCAGCGTGTCCAGCTCCAGGGTCCGACCGCCCGGGTGGTCCGGGTCGGCGACGACCCTCGCGCAGTGGTACTCGGTCTCCCGCTGGCACGGGTTGGGCGCGATCGCGACCAGCAGCAGCGAGATCGGCAGCAGCGCCGTCGCGGTGCCCGGCAGCACGCCGGCGCGCTTGTCGGAGGGGCCCCAGCGGCCGGTGCGCTGCCGCTCGTAGCCGAGCACGAGTGCGCCGACGGCCGCGACGGCGAGGCCGGTGCCGATGAGGATCGTGCTGGTGCGGAACGCGGCGACGAGCACGAAGCCGGTGGCGAAGGTGGCCACGATGCCGCCGAGCGTGCCGATCCCGGACAGCGTGCCGACGATCGTGCCGGTCTGGTGCAGGTCGCGCAGCTGCAGCTTGGCCACCATCGGCGCGACCGCGGACAGCAGCCCGGCCGGCAGGATCACCGCGGCCATCGCGAGCAGCAGGGTGGCCGAGGCGTCGCCGGTGTCCCGGGTGGCCTCGCCGACGTACCGGACCACCGGCAGGGTCAGCAGGGTCAGGCCGGCGCCGGCCAGCAGCAGCGGGCCGATCAGGCGGGCCGGGTCGGCGGCGCGGTCGGCGACCCGGCCGCCGGCCCAGGCGCCGACCGCGATCGCCAGCAGCGCGGCGCCGATCACCGCGGTGTTCGTCTGCAGGGTCACCCCGACATACGGGGCGATCAGCCGCAGCGCGACCGTCTCGAGCACGAGCACCGCGGCCGCGGCGACGAACACGATGACCGCGGCGAACGCCTTGGGCAGGGCGACCGAGCGCGGCTCGGCCCCGGTCGTGCGGTTGTCCACCGGGCCAGGATCCCGGATGCCGCCGGGCCGCCCCTATTCGCCCTGGGTGGAGGACGGGCCGTAGCGCTCGAGCCGGAGCCGGGACCGGTCGTAGCCGAGCCCGGCCAGCAGTCGGGCGGCGGCCTCGACGAACCCGGACGAGCCGCACACGTAGGCCGGGCCGCTGCCGAAGGCGACCGCGGTGAGGTCGGCGGCGGTGATCCGGCCGGCGGGGCGGGCGTACCCGTCCGGGGCGCGGCGGGTGTACACCACCGTGGTCTCCGGACCGAGCTCGTCGGCGAAGATGAGCTCCTGCGGGCTGCGCACCGAGAACAGCAGCCGGACCGGCACCTCCGGCCGGGACAGCCGGCGCGAGCGCAGCATCGCCATCACCGGCGCGACGCCCGACCCGCCGGCGACCAGCAGCAGCGGGCTCTCGCCGCGCCAGGCGAAGTAGCCGCCGATCGGGCCGCGGACCTCGACCTCGTCGCCGACCATGAGCACCTCGGTCAGGTACGGCGAGACCTCGCCGTCGGGCAGCCGGTCCACGGTCAGCTCGACCACGCCCTCGTCCTCCGGCGGCGAGGAGACCGAGTAGGACCGGCTGGCGCTGTACCCGTCCTCGGCGGTGAGCCGGACCACGTAGTGCTGCCCCGGCAGGTGTGCCCGCCACTCCGGCAGCCTCAGCCGCAGCGTGGCGACGTGCGCGTTCTCCGCCCGGATCGCCTCCACCGTGGCCCACTGCCACGCTCCCGGAGCGGGCGCGGGCCCAGCCGGACCGGACCGGGGGCTTCCGAGGGCTGGCCCCCGGATGTCAGTCACCCTGGTAGCGCTGCTCGCGCCACGGGTCGCCGCGGTCGTGGTAGCCGCGGACCTCCCAGAAGCCGGGCTCGTCGTGGTCGAGCAGCGTGATCCGCTCGATCCACTTCGCGCTCTTCCAGAAGTACAGGTGCGGGACGATCATCCGCACCGGGCCGCCGTGCTCGATCGGCAGCGGCGTGCCCTCGTGCTGCCAGACGATCCACGCCTTGCCGCCGGTGATGTCGTCGATCGGCAGGTTGGTCGTGTAGCCGGTGGTGCTGGTCGCGACCGCGAACGTCGCCTCCGGCCGCGGCCGCACCGCCTCCAGCAGCGTGTCCACCGAGATCCCGGCGAACGAGGTGTCCAGCTTGGACCACGTGGTGACGCAGTGGATGTCGCCGGCGTAGACCGAGCCCGGCAGCTGCCGGACCTCGTTCCAGGTCCAGGTGCCGGGCGACTCGACCAGGCCGTCGACGGTGACCGTCCACGAGTCGAGGTCGATGCGCGGGGTGAGCTCGGCGGTGAGGACCGGCCAGTCGGCGCCCACGTCGTACTGGCCAGGAGGAAGGCGGCCGGGCTCGGTGCCGCGGCGCCGGCCGGCGAAGCCACGCGAAACTCGCACGGACGAGAATCTACCCGGACTCGACCCGCGGCGGGCGGGACCGCAGCACTCGACGCACCCCTGCGGCCAGCAGCACGCCGCCGACCGGGGCGACCACCGCGCCGGCCACCAGCAGCCCGAGCCCGAGCCGGCGCAGGAACGGCGCGCGCACCGACAGCGCCGCGGTCACGTCCACCCCCGCGGCGCCGCCGGGGTTCATCACCACCAGCCGCTGCCCGCCGGACCGCACCGGCACGTCGATGGTCTGCCGGCCGGGCCCGGCCGCGCTGACCGTCCACCTGGGACCGTCGGCCGGCGGGGCCGGGGCGCGGGTGCCGTCGCTGGGCACCAGCGTCGCCCGCAGCGGGGACAGCCGCACGTCGACCAGCTCGTCGTACGCGGCGCCGGCCAGATAGCGGTCGACGTCCGCGGCCGGCGCGACGCCGACGAACACCGGCCCGCCGCCGGTGGAGCGGACCCGGACCCGGACGGTCGCGTCGACCCCGCCGCCGCCGAGCCCGGCCGCCTCGGTCACCAGCGCGTACCGGTCGGTGGTCAGGGTGGCCTCGCCGCCGCCGAACGCGCCGTCCCGGCCGGTCAGGAATACCAGCACGACGCCGACCACGGCGACGGCGACGCCGAGCAGCGCACCGACGGCGCCGAGCGCCACCAGCAGCACTCTTCCGGTCACACCACGCACCGCCCGGGATCGTCGGGACCGCCGCCGGAGCCGCCGGCGTGCCGTAGCCCCGACCCTAGCGGGAGCCGATGATCTTCCCTTGCCGACCGGTTAGTTGTGGCCCCACCAGGGCAGTTCTAGGGTCGGCGCGGGCCGGCGTGGCCCGTGTCCCGACTCGACGAGGAGGATGCGCTGATGGCGCTGGACGATGACGACATGGTGACGTCCGGACCCGGTAGCGAGGGCCCGGCCGACGGCGGTGCGTCCGGCACCCCCGGCGTGCAGGACGGTGGTGCCGACGGTGGCGCGGACGGCGGCGCGGACAGCGGCGCCGGGTCCGAGGGCCCGCTCGACGGCGGCGCGGACGGTACGGCCGGCGGGCACGACGGCGGGGCGGACGGCAGCGCCGAGGGTCCGGCCGACGCGGGCGCGGGCGGCACGCCGGGCGTGCACGACGGTGGCGCGGACGGCGGTGCGGACGGCGGCGCGGACGGTGGTGCCGACGGCGGGTCGGAGGGACCGGCCGACGCGGGCGCCGGGGGCACCGCGGGGGTGCACGACGGTGGCGCCGACGGCGGTGCCGACGGCGGTGCGGACGGTGGTGCGGACCGCGGGAGCTCGTACTGAGCACGGATCCGATCGCGATGGCGCCGGGCGGGTCCGCACCGGACCGCCCGGCGCTGCGGCGCTGCGTCGGCGTCGACCCGGCCGAGTTCGCCGCGGCGTACTGGGCGACCAGACCGCTGCTGACCGCGGGCGCCGGCGACTTCGGCGACCTGCTCAGCCGGGCCGCGGTGGACGAGCTGATCTCCACCCGCGGCCTGCGCACCCCGTTCCTGCGGGTGGCCAAGGACGGCAAGGTCGTCGACGCGGCCCGGTTCACCCGCGGCGGCGGCGCCGGCGCGGAGATCGCCGACCAGCTCGCCGACGACCGGCTGGCCGAGCTGTTCGCCGAGGGGTCCACGCTGGTGCTGCAGGGCCTGCACCGGACCTGGCCGCCGCTGGTCGACTTCGGTGGCCGGCTCGCGGCCGAGCTCGGCCACCCGGTCCAGATCAACGCGTACGTGACGCCCCCGCAGAACAAGGGCTTCTCCGCCCACTTCGACGTGCACGACGTGTTCGTGCTGCAGGTGGCCGGCGAGAAGCGGTGGACGATCCACGAGCCGGTGCACCCGGCGCCGCTGCGCGACCAGGAGTGGACCCGCTACCGCGCGGCCGTGCAGCGGCGGGCCGAGGGCGAGCCGGCGATCGACGCGGTGCTGCGGCCCGGCGACGCGCTCTACCTGCCGCGCGGCTGGCTGCACTCGGCCGAGGCGCTCGGCGACGTGTCCGTGCACCTGACCGTCGGCATCCACTCGGTGACCCGGTACGCGTTGGTCGAGGCGCTGACCGCGCTCGCCGCCGAGGAACCGGAGCTGCGCGCCTCGCTGCCGCTCGGCGTTGACCTGGCCGACCCGGACGCGATCGGGGCCGACCTCGCCGCGACGGTGGAGGCGCTGGCCGGCTGGCTCGGCAAGGTCGACCCGGCCGCGGTCGCCGACCGGGTCCGCCGTCGCGTGTGGACACAGACCCGGCCGGACCCGGTCGGACCGCTGGCCCAGGCCGCGGCGGCCCGCTCGGTCGGCGACGCCACCGCGGTCCGGCTGCGTGGCGGGCTGCGGCACCGGCTGCGGCCGGCCGAGGGCGGCTCGGTGGTGCTGGAGCTGCCGGACCGCACGCTCACCCTGCCGGCCGCCACCGCGGACGCCGTCCGCGCCCTGCTGTCCGGGCAGGTGCAGGCCGCCGGCCGGCTGCCCGGCCTGGACGCCGCCGACGGCCGCACCCTCGTCGCCCGCCTGCTGCGCGAGTCCGTCGTGGTGCCGGCGACGCCGTGAACCCCGCGCCGGGCCCGGCCGGGCCGGGCCCGGGCGGATCGCTGCGGGTGGGCGAGGCGCTCGGCCGGCCGGCCGGCGGGCTGGCCGGGATCGGGGGACGGTGCGCGCCGGCGGCCGAGCGGCGCGGGGACGCCCGGTTCGGCACCGCGTCGCCGACCTCGCGCTGGCTGCTGGTCGAGCAGCCCGGCGGCTGGGGGCCGGAGGCGCTGCTCGACTCGCCGCTGGACCCGGCGGTCGGCGCCGAGCTGATCCGCCGCTGGGAGGACGGCGCCGGCATCCGGGTGCTGCTCGTCCGCCGCCCCGGCCGGCGGCCGGCGCCGGGCCGCAGGGCCTGGGCGGTGGTCGACTCCAGGGCCGGCAGGGAACGGGTCGGCTGGGGCAGCTGGTCCGACCCGGCCGAGCTGCTCGACCTGCCGGTCGGCGCCGGCGCGGGCGAGCCGGGCGGCCCGCTCTACCTGGTCTGCGCGCACGGCCGGCACGACGCCTGCTGCGCGATCCGCGGCCGGCCGGTCGCCGAGGCGCTGGAGGCGACCCGTCCCGGTGCGGTCTGGGAGTGCTCGCACGTCGGTGGTGACCGGTTCGCCGCCAACCTGGTCGCCCTCCCGCACGGCCTGTTCTACGGGCACGTCACCGCCGCGGCCGCGCCGGCGGTCGCGGCCGCGTACGAGCGCGGCGAGGTCCGCCCGGACCTGCTGCGTGGCCGCTCCGCGTTCGCCCCGCCGGCGCAGGCCGCGCAGCACTACGCCCGGCTGGCCCTGGGCGAGAGCAGGGTGGACGCGCTGCTGCCGCTGGGCATGGCCAGGGTCGCCCAGCGGGTCTGGCGGGTCCGGCTGGCCCACCCGCCCGGCGCGCTGCAGGTGACGGTCCGGGCCGGGCTGGCCGCACCGGCCCGGCTCACCTGCGGCTCGACCCGGGCCGAGCGGCCGCGGTCCTGGCAGCTGGTCGGCGTCCAGCCGGCCTGAGCGGGTCGCGGCGGCGCGGCCCGGGCCGGCACCGGCTCCGACGCGAGGCCGGCACACCGCGTCGGGCGCCTAGCCCGGCTGGTCCCGCGCCAGCAGCCGCTCCTCGTGGTCGAGCTCCCGCTGCAGGTCGCGCAGGTCGGCGTCGCGCAGCTGGCCGGAGTCCCGCCGGCGCAGCAGCTCCCGGCGCTCGGCCGCCAGCACCGCCCGGCGCAGCTCCGCCACCGCGGCCACCGGCCGTACGCCGTCCTCCTCCTCGGCGTCGGACCGGTCGAGCAGCCGCAGCCGCTCCTTGCGCCGGTGCAACCGCCGCTCGGAGTCCTCCCGTACCCGGTCGAGCACGTCGGCGTCGACGCCGTCACCGGCCATGTCGTCCAGCTGCCGCAGCGCCGCCTCGGTCGCCGCGACCCTGGCCTCGCCGCGGGACCGCAGCCGGCCGGCCCGGTCGTCACGCAGCCCGAGCAGCCGCAGCAGCCGCCGGAACGTCAACCCCTGCCCGACCAGCGTCACCAGCACGACCAGGTACGCGCAGAGCAGCAGCAGCTCCCGCCCCGGCAGCGGCGCGCCGCCGTCGACGGTCGCCGGCAGCGCGAACGCCGCGGCCAGCGTGATCACCCCGCGGGTGCCGGCCCAGCTCAGCGCGACCAGCTCCCGGCCGCCGAGGGTCGGCGCGTTCTCGCCGAGCATCCGGCCGGGCAGGTGCACCATCAGGTAGAGCCAGGCCGGCCGTACCAGCAGCACCGCGGCCAGGGTGAGCGCGCAGGCCAGCACCGTCCGCCCGGGTGCGATGTCGTCCAGCCCGCCGAGCAGGACCGGCACCTGCTGGCCGATGAGCAGGAACACCAGCCCCTCCAGGACCAGCGCGACCAGCCGCCAGACGCCGAGCGCCTGCAGCCGGGTGGCGGCCGAGATGACCGTCGGCGACGAGTGGCTGATCCACAGCCCGGCGACGACGACCGCGAGCACGCCGGAGGCGTGCACCCGCTCGGCGCCCGAGCGCGGCCACCGGGTCCGGCGGCGCGACCGCCGCACCCAGGGCCAGCGCGGCCGCGAACGGCAGCCCCGGCACCACCGCGTTCAGCACCCCGCCGACCGCGAACGCGGTGGCCAGCACCAGCCCGACCGACAGCGAGGCGATCGGCCGCCGGTTGGCCCGGATGTCGATCAGGCTGGCCTCGATCGCCGCGGCGTAGAGCAGCGGCGGGATCACCACCGCGAGCACGACGTCCGGGTCGAGCTCGACGTTGCGGCCGGGCAGCAGCGCGTACCCGAGACCGGCGAGCACGAGCACGACCGGGACCGGGACGTCGAGCCGCCGGGCCAGCAGCGAGCCGAGCACCACCACGGCCACGGCGGCCAGCACGAAGCCGACCTGCTGCTCGATCACGGCGCGGTTATCCCCAGGTAGGGATGTCCCCACCCCGACCGTGATGCTGGCCGCAGCCGGGGGTTCCGGGGGAACCCCGATCCGGTTCGGGGGCGGTCCCCGATGTATCGCGGCGCCCGGATCGCGATCGTACGGAGCATGGTCCTGCTCGCGCCCGCCCCGGTCCGGCTCCCGCCGCTCAGCTCGACCGAGCCGGCGCGGCGGGCCGCGCCGGCCCGCCCGGCGCGCCGGGTCGCGCCGCGGCACCTCGGCCGGCTGGCCGGCGCGGCGGTGCTGGCCGGCGCGCTGACCATGCTGGCGTTGCAGCTGCGTGACGCCGACCTGGGCGCCGCGTTCGCCGCCGTGGACCCGACCATGCTCGCCGCCGGCACGGGCTGGTTCGCGCTCTCGCTGGTCGCCGCCGCGTACACGGTGATCGGGTTCTCGCCGCTGCCGCTGCGGCTGACCACCACGCTGCTGGCCCAGCTGGCGGTCGGCGGGCTGCGGCTGCTGGTGCCGTCCGCGGCCGGGATGCCGGCGGTGATCGTCCGCTACCTGCACCGGTCGGGTGCCTCGGTCGCGGACGCGGCGGCCACGGTCGCCGCCGGCCAGGCCGCGCAGCTGGTCGCGACGGCGGCGGTGGTGGCCGCGCTCGGCGCCGGCTCCGGCACCGGGATCGCCCGCCCGGACGGCCGGACCACGCTGGTCGCGGTCGGCGTCCTCGCCGGGCTGGCGCTGGTCGGCCTGCTGGCCGCCCGGCTCAGCGGCCGGGTCCGGGCCGGCGTCGTCGCGACCTGGCGCGGGCAGCTCGCCCTGGTCCGGCACGCCCAACGGCATCCGCTCCAGGTCGCCGGCGGGATGGTCGCCTCCGGCGCGCTGACCCTGTTCCACGTGCTGGCCTTCGCCGCCTGCGTGACCGCGGCCGGCGGGTCGCTGCCGCTGGTGACGCTGGCCGCGGTCTACCTGGGCGCGGCGACGGCGGGCTCGCTGGTGCCGGCGCCGGGCGGGATCGGCCCGGTGGAGGCAGCGCTGGTGGCCGGGCTGACCGCGGCCGGGATGCCGCTGCCGGCGGCCACCGCGGCGGCGCTGCTGTCCCGGCTGGTGTCGGTGTGGCTGCCGGCGGTGCCCGGCCTGGCCGCGGCGGCCGTCCTGCGCCGCCGCGCCCTGCTCTGAGCCGGTGCCGACCGTCCCGCGGCAAGGGGGTCAGGTGCCGTCGGTGACCAGGATCACGGTCGAGCCGGCGAGGACCGCCGCTCCACCGGCCGGGCGCTGGGCGGTGACCCGGCGGCTGTCCCGGTCCGGGTCGAGCACGCCGCCGATCACCTGCACCTTGAGTCCGGCCGCCCGCAGCACCGTGCCGGCCTGCTGGACCCGAAGCCCGACGACGTCCGGCACCCGGACGAGCTTGCCGGCCGGCACGGTCAGCGTCGGCTTCGGCACCGGCCGCGGCGCCGGCGCGGTGGTCGGCTTCGGGGTCGGCGCGGGAGCGGTCGCGATGATGGTGGCCGCCGTGCCCACCGGCGCGGCGGTGGTCGGCGCCGCGGTCGTCGGCGGCGCGGTGGCGGCCGCGGGCGTGCTCGGCGGCGGGGTCGTCGGCGGCGGGTTCGTCGCCGGCGCCGGGCTGGCCGAGCCGGCCGCGGTGACCTTCCCGCCGCGGTCGGCGACCGAGACGACCATCCAGAACACCCCGGCGACCGCGAGCAGGGCGACCGCGACCAGCGCGCCGATCAGCAGCCCCGCCGGCCGCCGCGGCGGGGGAGGGTCCTGCTGGTCGGGCAGCAGGCCGAACTCGTCGTCCACCGCTACTCCCTCGACAGCTCGGCGAGGACGATAGCCCAGGCCCGCACCGGCCGGGGGATCACCGCAGCGCCAGGTACGGCGCGAGCAGCAGCAGGACTGCCACCAGGACCGCCCGCAGCGTCCGGGTCGGCAGCGCCCGGGCGATCCGCCAGCCGGCCACCACCCCGGCCAGCTCGGGCAGCCCGATGAGCGCGACCAGGGCCCAGTCCACGCTGCCGTGCAGCGCGTACCCGATCGTGCCGACGCCGGCGATCACGATCGACTGCACCTGCGCGGCCGCCAGCGCGGCCAGCACCTCGACCCCGAGGGCGAGCAGCAGCGGCACCGACAGCATCGGGCCGCCCAGCCCGAGCAGCCCGCTGACCAGGCCGACCGCGACGCCGACGGCGACGACCACGGCCGCACGCGGGTGCCGGCCCGGCGGGCCCGCGGCCGCCTCCCGCCGGCCGCGGTGCCACACCAGCACCGCGACCACGACGGCGAAGACGCCGAGCAGCACCCCGAACAGGTGCTTCGACACGTGCGTGTTGGCCAGCACCCCGGGCGGCGTGCCGACCACTGCGGCCGCCGCCAGCAGCAGCGCGGTGCGCCGGGTCGCCGGGTCGCGCAGCTGGCCGGACGCGGCGAACGCGACCGTGCCGGCCGCGCCCGCCCCGATGTTCGTGGCGATCGCGGTGCCGGCCACCGCCGCCGGCGCCAGCGGGGTCAGCGCGAACAGGCCGATCGTCGGCAGCACCCCGCCCGGGCCGACCGCGCTGATCCCCACCCCGCCGACGAGCCCGATCACCGCGAGGGCAACCAGCACACCGGGGGACAGACCGCTCACCCGGCCCACCCTAGGGACGGCGGAATGACCTCCGCCGGGCCGGTCTTGTCGCGAAGGGGAATCATCGGCGAGTGGCGGGAGAGACGTGACCGGCGAGGCGACGACCGGCAGCCGCCGCGACGGCGTCGGCCTGCGCTCCGAACGCGGCCCGATCCTCGGCGCGGTGATGCTGGCCACCGGCCTCATCGCGGTCGACTCCACGATCATCGCCACCGCGGTGCCCTCGATCGTCGCCGACATCGGCGGGTTCGCCCAGTTCCCCTGGCTGTTCTCGATCTACCTGCTGGCCCAGGCGGTGTCCGTCCCGGTGTACGGCAAGCTCGCCGATCTGTTCGGCCGCAAGCCGGTCATCCTGTTCGGCATCGGGCTGTTCCTGGCCGGCTCGGTGCTCTGCGGCGCGGCCTGGAGCATGGCCACGCTGATCGGCGCGCGGGCCGTGCAGGGGCTCGGCGCCGGTGCGATCGCGCCGGTCGCGATCACGATCGTCGGCGACATCTACTCGACCGCGGAGCGGGCCAAGGTCCAGGGATACATCGCCAGCGTGTGGGGGATCGCCGCGGTGGTCGGGCCGACCCTCGGCGGCGTGCTGTCCGAGTACGCCACCTGGCGGTGGATCTTCTTCGTCAACATCCCGCTGTGCGTGCTGGCCGCGGCCATGCTCGCCCGCAACTTCCACGAGCAGGTCGAGCGCGGCACGCCGCGCATCGACTACCGCGGCGCCGCCCTGCTCACCGCCGGGCTGGCGCTGGTCATCCTGGGCGTGCTCGAGGGCGGCCAGGCCTGGGCCTGGGACTCGCCGGCGAGCATCGCGATCTTCGTGGCCGGTGCGGCACTGCTGGCCGGGTTCTGGGTGGTCGAGCGGGGCGCGCCGGAGCCGGTGCTGCCGCTGTGGGTGTTCCGCCGCCGCCTGCTGGTCGCCAGCAGCCTCATCGCCGCCGGCGTCGGCGCGATCGTGCTCGGCCTCACCTCCTACGTACCGACGTACGTGCAGGAGGTGCTCGGCCGCGGGCCGCTGGTGGCCGGCTTCGCGCTGGCCACCCTGTCGATGGGCTGGCCGATCGCCGCGTCCCAGGCCGGCAAGGTCTACCTGCGCATCGGCTTCCGGGCCTGCGCGCTGATCGGCACCTCGGTCATCCTGGTCGGCACCGCGCTGCTGCTGCTGCTCGGCCGGCACACCAGCGTCTGGCAGGTCGCCGCGACCTGCCTGATCATCGGCGCCGGGATGGGCCTGACCGTGAGCCCGACGCTGATCTCGGCGCAGTCCAGCGTCGGTTGGCGGGAGCGCGGCGTGGTCACCGCGAACAACCTCTTCCTCCGCTCGGTCGGCAGCTCGGTGGGCATCGCCGGCTTCGGCGCGCTGGCCAACGCGGCCGTCGGCCGGGCCGGCGGCCAGGTCGACCCGGCCGCGCTCACCACCGCCGTGCAGCACATCTTCCTGGCCGTCGTCGTGATCGCCGTGCTCATGCTCGGCACCGCGCTCGCGCTGCCCCGCCAGCCGCTGCCCGACCCGGGGTAGGGCTGGCCCACCTCGGATCTCGGGTGCTGGCCGCATCGTCCGCGACCGCCGCGCTGCCTAGCGTCGAAGGCGTGACCGGTCCCGAACCCGCCGTCGCGCTGCGCGGCGTCCACCGCACCTACGGCCGCGGCAGCGCCGCCGTCCGCGCCCTCGACGGCGTCGACCTCGACCTCGCCGCCGGCACCTTCACCGCGGTCATGGGCCGCTCCGGGTCCGGCAAGAGCACGCTGCTGCAGTGTGCCGCCGGGCTGGACCGGCCCACCGCGGGAACGGTCCGGCTGGCCGGCACCGACCTCGCCGGGCTGTCCGAGACCGCGCTGACGAAGCTGCGCCGCACCAGGGTCGGCTTCGTCTTCCAGGCCTTCAACCTGGTCTCGGCGCTGACCGTGCGGGAGAACGTGCTGCTGCCGTCCCGGCTGGCCGGCGCCAGGGTGGACCGGCGGCGGCTGGCCGAGGTCGTCGCCCGGGTCGGGCTGGACGGCCGGCTGCGGCACCGGCCGGCGCAGCTGTCCGGCGGCGAGCAGCAGCGGGTCGCGATCGCCCGGGCCCTGTCGGTACGCCCGGCGGTGATCTTCTGCGACGAGCCGACCGGCGCGCTCGACTCCGGCACCGCGGCCCAGGTGCTCGCGCTGCTGCGGGAGGCGGTCGACCGGGACGGCGGCACGGTGGTGATGGTGACCCACGACCCGGTCGCCGCCTCGTACGCGGACCGGGTGCTGCTGCTGGCCGACGGGCGGGTCGCCGACGACCTGCCGGCCGTCCCGGCCGGGGCGATCGCCGAGCGGCTCGGCCGCCCCTTGGTCGCCGCCGGAGGCGTACGGTGCTGAGGCTCGCGCTGCGCATGATCGCCCAGCGGCCGGCGGCGATGATCGCCACCGCGCTCGCGCTGTGGATCGCCGTGGTCGTCGTGACCGCCTGCGGCGTGCTGCTGGAGTCGGGGGTGCGCTACCACGGCCCGGTGGCCCGCTACGCCGCCGCGCCGGTGCTGGTCGCCACCACCTCGGTGCAGGTCGTCGAGGGCTCGGGCGAGGACCGCGAGGTCGACGGCACCCCGCTGGACGGGCGCGGCGCGCTGCCGGCCGCGCTGCCGGGCCGGATCGCGGCGCTGCCGGAGGTCGGGACCGCGGTCGCCGACGCCGCCGTGCCGGCCCAGGTGCTCCGGTCCGGCAGCCCGGTCGCGGTCGAGCTGCACCCCTGGGCCGCGGCCGCGCTCGCGCCGTACCGGCTGGCGGCCGGGCGGCCGCCGGCCGGTCCGGGCGACGTGGTCGTCGACCGGCGGCTCGGCGCGGTGGGCGAGCGGATCGCGCTGCCCGGGGTCGGCACCCGTACGGTCACCGGCACCACCGGGCCGACCGGGGACACCCCGATCGTGTTCACCGCGGGCCTGCCGGGACCGGCGCAGGTGGTCGGCGTGCTCCCGCGGCCGGGCGAGTCCGTCGCCGCGGTCGCGGCGGCGGTACGCCGGGTGCTGCCGCCGGCCGACGGGGCCGGGGCGTACCCGCGGGTGTTCACCGGCTCCGGCCGCGGCAGCGTCGAGTCGCCCGCCGTGGACGACGGCCGCGAGCTCGCGATCGCCGCGTCCAGCGTGTTCGGCGGCTGCGCGCTGCTGATCGCGCTGCTGGTCATCGCCGGCACGGTCGGGCTGTCGGTCCGCCAGCGGCACCGCGACATCGCGCTGCTGCGGGCGATCGCGGCCACCCCGCGGCAGGTCCGCCGGATGGTCGTCCGCGAGACCGCCGCGCTCGGGCTGCTCGCCGGGGCCGCCGGGGTCGTCCCGGGGCTGGCGGCGGCGCGGTGGCTGCGCGACCAGTTCGCCGACCGCGGCATGGTGCCGGCCGACTTCGCGCTGCGGGTGTCCTGGTTGCCGCCGGTCGTCGCGGTCGCCGCGACGCTGCTCATCGCGGTCGCCGCGGCCTGGGTCGGCAGCGTGCGGTCCAGCCGGATGCGGCCCAGCCAGGCGCTGGCCGAGACCGCGGTCGAGCGGCACCGCCCGGGCGTGCCGCGGCTGCTGCTCGGCGTCGTCGCGCTCGCCGGCGGCGTGACGCTGTGCGTGGTCTCGGCCCGGGCCAGCGGCGACAACGCGGCCGGGATCGCGGTCGGCACGGTGTTCACGCTCGTCGTCGCGGTGGCGTTCCTGGCCCCGGTGCTGATCCGGCTCACCGCCGCGCTGGCCGGTCCGCTGCTGCGGGCGCTCGGCGCACCCGGCCGGCTGGCCGCGGCGACCACGGGCAGCTCGGCGTACCGGCTCGCGGCGGTGCTGAGCGGGCTCGTGCTCGCGGTCGGGCTCGGCGGCTCGCTGTGGTTCGTGCCGACCTCCCAGCAGCACGCCGCCGCGGCGCAGACCCGGGCCGGCCTGCTCGCCGACCACGTGGTGACCGGGCCGGCACCCGGGCTGCCGCCGCAGGTCGCCGCCGCGGTCCGGGCCACCCCGGGCGTGTCCGCCGCGACCGGGCTGGTGCGCGGCACGGTGTTCGCCGACGCCGGCGGCCCGACCGGCTACCCGGCCCAGGGCGTCGACCCGGCCGGGCTGGCCGCGACCATGGACCTCGACGTCGCCGCCGGCCGGCTGGGCGACCTGCACGGCGCCGCGGTCGCGGTCGACACGCTCACCGCCGGCGCCCTGCACCTGCGGGTCGGCGACCGGCTGCACGGCTGGTACGGCGACGGCGCGCCCGCGGACCTGCGGGTCGTGGCCGTCTACCGGCGCGGGCTCGGGTTCGCCGCGATGACCCTGCCGCGGGACCGGCTCGCCCCGCACACCCCGGCCGGCCGGGACGACGCGGTGCTGGTGCGGGCCACGCCGGCCGGCGCGCAGGCCGTCCGGTCGGTCCTGCCGCCCGGCGCGCAGCTGCTGCCGCGCTCGGCGTACCAGGTCGGGCTGGACCGCAACCTCGCCGACAACGCCTGGACCCAGCGGATGGTCACCGCCGTCCTGGTCGCGTACGCGGTCATCGCCGCGGTCAACACGCTGGCCCTCTACACCGCCGGCCGGCGCCGCGAGCTGGCCCTGCTGCGGCTGGCCGGCGCGACCCGGGCCCAGGTGCTGCGGACGGTCCGGCTGGAGCGGGTGCTGCTGCTCGGGCTGGCGCTCGCCCTCGGCGGTGCGGTCGCGGCCGGGACGCTGGTGCCGATGGTGCGCGGGACCACCGGCACGTCGGTCCCGTACGTGCCGGTGGCCGGCTGGGTGGCGGTGCTCGGCGGGACCGTGCTGCTCGGGGTCGCCGGCACCGCGCTGCCGCTGCGCCGCGTCCTGCGCGGCCGGCCGGCCGACGCCGTCGGCGTCCGCGAGTGAGCCCGTCAGCCGAGCGCGAAGGCCCGGACCCGGTCGAGCGCGCCGTTGAACCGGTCCTGGTCCAGCGGGATGTCGGTCCACTGCCAGACCGTGCGCACCCCCAGCGGGCCGGCAGCGTGCCGGGCGTGCTGGCGTACCGGGCGATCCACAGCGGGTTGGTCGCGCCGAACGACGGGTCGTTGCCGGTGCAGGTGGTCCACCAGTCGGTCGTCGTGTAGATCACCGCGTCCCGGCCGGTGCGGGCCCGGTAGGTGGACACGAAGTCGCGGATCCAGGCCGACATGGCCGTCTTGGTCAGCCCGTAGCAGGTCGCCCCGTACGGGTTGTACTCGATGTCCAGCGTGGCCGGCAGGGTCACGCCGTCCGGGGACCAGCCGCCGCCGTGGGCGAGCAGGAAGCCGGCCTGGGTCGCGCCGCTGGAGCGGTCCGGCAGCGCGAAGTGGTACGCGCCGCGGATCACCCCGGCGCTGAACGCGCCGTTGTAGTTGGCCGCGAACGCCGGGTCCGTGAACGTCACGCCCTCGGTGGCCTTGATCCAGGTGAACCGGATGCCGGCGGAGAACTGGGCGGCCCAGTTGACGCTGCCCTGGAAGTGCGACACGTCGATGCCGGGCGTCTGGGTCACCGCATCGGTGCTGCCGCCGGTCGACGGGCCCTGGATGCCGCGCCGGCTCCAGCCCATGAAGTCGAGGTCGGGGTGGGTGATCCCGCCGGCGGCCGGCCGGGGCCGGCGGCGTCAGCCGGTCTCGCGGACCCGGTCGGCCAGGCGGAGCAGGGCGGCGGAGGCGGCGACGATCGCGGCCTGGTCGGCGACCGGCAGCCCGCGCAGGGCGGCGACGATCGTGTCGACGCGGGCCCGCTGGGCCGCCCGCATCACCCGCTCGCCCTCGGCGGTCGGGGCGACCAGCACCAGCCGGCCGCCGTCCGGGTGCGGCCGCCGCTCGGCCAGCCCGAGCTCGCACAGCCCGTCCACGATCCGGGTCATCGTCGGGCCGGCGACGTCCTCGGTGCGGGCCAGCCGGCCGAGCGGGCAGGGACCGCCGAACACCAGCACCGACAGCGCGCTGAGCCGGGCCGGTGTCAGCCCGGCCGCCCGGTCGGTCGCCCGCAGGCCGCGCAGCAGGTGGATCGCCGCCGAGTTGAGCTCCGAGGCCGTCCCGGCCAGCTGCTTGCCCGTCGCCACCCGTCATGTATAGCATCCCTACTCAAGTGTAGGGATGCTATCAATGGAGGCCGCCGTGCAGCTCGTCCAGATCGCCCAGCACGCCGAGGACCTCGACCGGGCGGCCCGCTTCTACACCGAGCTGCTCGGCGCCGGCCCGGTCGCCAGGTACGACCCGCCGGGGCTGGTGTTCTTCGACCTCGGGGGAGTGCGGCTGCTGCTGGACCGGGCCGCGCCCGGCGCGCTGCACTACTACCCGGTGCCCGACATCGACGCCGCGGTCGAGCGGCTGCGGGCCGGGGGAGCGGCGGTCGACACCGCGCCGCACGTGATCTTCAGCCACGACGACGCGACCCTCGGCCCGGCCGGCACCGACGAGTGGATGGCGTTCGTCCGCGACACCGAGGGCAACCTCGTCGGCCTCGTCGAGCAGCGCCCGCGGGCCTGATCACTCCCAGGACGAGAGCGGGGGAGCCGGCGCGCGGTCGAGGGCCCAGGCGGCGAGGGCGGCCCGGCCGGCGCGGTCGGGCAGGCCGGCGAGCAGGTCGGGCAGCATGCGCTCGACCAGGCCGGCCGGCCACCGGTCCGGCCCGTAGCCGAGACCGAGGTCGACGTGGTGCACCTCGACCTCGCGCCACCGGGAGTACGCCAGCCGGGCCGCCGGCACCGTCCCGCCGTCCGGACCCGAGCGCAGCACCGGGCGCTGCCACACCGCCGCCGGCAGCGCGGCGAGCAGCTGGTCGACCGCCGCGTCGGCGTCCACGAGGTCGGCGACCAGCGCCGCCGCCGGCCGGCCGGCGCCGGACTCGATCGCGGCGGCCCGGCCGGCGTCGCCGCCCTCGTACTGCCCGACCAGCCGGTCCTCGGCCGCCGCCGCGAGCCGCCGGACCACCGAGTCGGCGTTGCGGGCCAGGTGCGTGACCAGGTGCCCGACGCTCCAGCCCGGCAGCCGGCTCCGCCGGCGCGCGGTGGCGTCGTCCAGCCCGGCCAGCGTCTCGTGCAGCCGCACGTGGGCCGTCAGCACCCCGTCGATCTCCTCCGCCGGAACCATGGCGGTCACCGTAGGGCCGGGGCACGGACCCGGCCGCGCGGGGTTACCCGTCGTCAGCTGGTCGGGGTCGCCGACAGCGACGGGCAGCTCGCGCCCACCGCGGCGAACAGGCTCTGCGCGGCCGTCCCGACGCCCTGCAGCGCCGCCCGGACCGCCGAGGCGGTGCTGGTGCCGGGGTTGCTCGCGAGCTGCTGGACGGCGGTCTGCAGGGTCGTCAGCGATGCCTGCAGCGCGGCGCCCTCGTCCTGCCACTCGGTGCGGGCGCCGCTGACCAGCGTCGTGAGCGAGCTCTGCACGTCCTTGAGGTCGTTCTGGAGCTCGGTGGCCGCGCCCGGGCCGACGGAGATCTTGACCAGCCGGTTGAGCGAGGCCTGCAGGGCCGCGGCGTCGGTGCACAGCTGCGCGCTCGCCGTGGACGTGGATGCCGGCGTCGACGAGGTGGCCGTCGCGGGGGAGGGCGTGGTGGAGCTGCTGCCGCCACCGCCTTCGTCGCTGCCGGACCCGCAGCCGGCCACCAGGAGTCCGGTCGCGAGCAGAACGGCCGTCCACCGGGAGGTCTTCACGCCACCGAGCATGGTCGGCCGTGATCCGCGTCGTCGTCACCCGGCACGGATGATCCAGCGGGGAGCCCCTCCCGACCGCCAGTTGACATAGTGGCGATTATCGGCGTAGCGCGGATCGTCAGGGGAGCCGGCTACGGTGCGCCGCGTGGATCCCCTCGACCCGACCCGCCGCTCGTACGACGCCGTCGCGCAGACGTACGCGGAGATGTTCGGCGCCGAGCTGGCGGACAAGCCGCTGGACCGGGCGCTGCTGGCGGCGTTCGCCGAGACGGTCTCCGGCCCGGTCGCCGACGTCGGCTGCGGCCCCGGCCACGTCACCGCGCACCTGCACGGGCTCGGATGCGAGGCGTTCGGGGTCGACCTGTCCCCGGCGATGATCGCGGTCGCCCGGAGGGCGTATCCGGCCGTCTCCTTCTCCGAGGGCGACATGACGCAGCTTGACATAACGTCGGGGAGCCTCGGCGGGATCGTCGCGTTCTACTCGATCATCCATCTCCCGCCGGATCGGCTGCCGGTCGCGCTGGCCGAGTTCGCCCGCGTGCTGGCGCCGGGCGGCCAGGTCCTGCTGGCGTTCCAGACCGGAGCCGGCGAGGTCCGGCACCAGACCGACTGGCACGGTCACGCCGTCGCGCTCGACCACTACCGCCGCACCCCCGCCGAGGTCACCGGCCACCTCGCCACCGCCGGGCTGCACGTCCACACGACCGTTATCCGCGACCCACTCCCCTCCGAGCTCACTCAACGCTGCTACCTCGTGGCTGGTCACTCTACGTGAACACCCACCTGCTGGAGTTCTCCGACGTCGTCGTCAAGCGCTTCCGCTCGTACGACCGCGGTGAGCGACGCCGAGCCTGGTCGCGAGCCGCGCCCAGCCGCGTCGCTCCCGACCCCGGCCACGTCGAGCCGCGGCAGTGAGCGGGACGCGTCGACGGCGTCCGAGCTGTTGTGCGTCGCACAGCGGTCGGGCCGGCAGCTTCACCGCCGGCTACCGACGGGTGGTGGTGCCCGGCGCCGGCCACTTCGTGCCGCGGGAGGCCCCGGGCACGGTGGCCGACCTGGTGCTCGACCACCTGCGGGTCGGGTGAGCGGGTGGACAGCACGCTGAGCCACCTGGAGTGCTCGGCCTGCGGCACCTGGCACGAGGCGGACCGGCTGCGGAACCTCTGCGGTTGTGGCGGCCCGCTGCTGGCCCGGGACGACCTGGCCGCGGTGGCGGTGGGCCCGGCGGAGATCGCCGCCCGGCCGCGCGGGCTGTGGCGGTGGGCCGAGCTGCTGCCGGTGCGCGACCCGGCCCACCGGGTCACCCTCGGCGAGGGCGACACCCCGCTGCTGCCGCTGCCCGGCACCCCGCCCGGCGTCTCGCCCGGCGTCTCGGCCGGCGTCTCGGCCGGCGTCTCGGCCGGCGTCTCGGCCGGCGGCTCGGCCGGCGTCTCGGCCGGCGTCTCGGCCGGCGTCTCGGCCGGCGTCTCCGCCGGCACCGTGCTCGTCAAGGACGAGGGGCTCAACCCGACCGGCAGCTTCAAGGCCCGCGGTGCCGCGGTCGGCGCGTCCCGGGCCCGCGAGCTCGGCGCCCGGCACGTGGCCCTGCCGACGAACGGCAACGCCGGCGCGGCCTGGTCCGCCTACGGGCGGCGGGCCGGGCTGGCCGTGACCGTGGCCGTGCCGGCCGGCGCGCCGGCGGTGACCCGGTCCGAGCCGCTGGCCACCGGCGCGGCCACGCACGTGGTGGACGGGCTGATCGGCGACGCCGGGGCGATGGTCGCCGGGGCCGTGGCCGCCCGGGACGGCTGGTTCGACGTGTCCACGCTCAAGGAGCCGTACCGGGTCGAGGGCAAGAAGGCGATGGGGCTGGAGATCGCCGAGCAGCTGGGCTGGCGGGCGCCGGACGTCGTGGTCTACCCGACCGGCGGTGGGGTCGGGCTGATCGGGATCGCCAAGGCGTTCGCGGAGCTGCGCGAGCTGGGCTGGCTGACCGGCCCGGCGACCCGGTTCGTGGCCGCGCAGTCGTCCGGCTGCGCGCCGGTGGTCCGCGCGTACGAGGCCGGCGCGGCGGCGACCGAGCCGTGGCCGGACCCGGGCACGGTCGCGTACGGGATCACGGTGGCCGCGCCGCTCGGCGGCCCGCAGCTGCTGCGGATCCTGCGCGGCTGCGGCGGCACCGCGGTCGCGGTCGACGACGCGGACGCGCTGGCCACCCGGGCCGCGTGCGCGGCGAGCACCGGGCTGCTGCTGTCCCCCGAGGGCGCGGTCGCCCTGCACGCGGTCCGCACGCTGGCCGGGCGTGGCTGGCTCGCCGCCGCGGAGCGGGTCGTCGTGGTCAACACCGGCAGCCCGCTGGTCCAGCCGGAGACCCTGCCCTCCCCCGCTGGCCTGCTCTCCCCCACCGACGCGCTGCCCTGAGGGGCGGGACCACCGGGTCCTCAGGCATGCTGACGGCCGTGCCGACGCAATTCCCGTTCCTGGACGCCGGCGGGCCGATCGCATTCGCGCACCGCGGCGCCGCTCCGCCCGGGCTGGAGAACACCCTCGCCGCGGTCGACCGCATCGTCGGGCTCGGTTTCGGTTACCTGGAGACCGACGTGCGGGCCACCCGGGACGGCGTCGCGGTGCTGCTGCACGACGCGAGCCTGGACCGGACCACCGACCGCACCGGCTCGGTCCGCGCGCTGCCGTGGGCGGAGGTGGCCAGGGCCAGGGTCGGCGGCCGGGAGCCGGTGCCGCGGCTGGAGGAGCTGCTCGGCTCGTACCCCCGGCTGCGGGTCAACATCGACGTCAAGGCGCCGTCCGCGGTCGGCCCACTGGTGGCCGCGGTACGCCGGGCCGGCGCGGTCGACCGGGTCTGCATCGGTTCGTTCTACGACCGGCTCATCCCCGCGGTGCGGGCCCGGCTCGGCCGGCGGCTGTGCACGTCGCTCGGGCCGCGCGAGGTGCTCGCGCTGCGGCTGGGCGCGCTGCGCCGGACCGACGCCGGCTGCGCCCAGGTGCCGCCCGGGCTGCTGCGGATCCGGGTCATCGACGCCCGGCTCGTCGCGGCCGCGCACCGCCGCGGCCTGCCCGTGCACGCCTGGACGGTCAACGACCCGGCCGAGATGCACCGGCTGCTCGACCTCGGCGTGGACGGGATCATGTCCGACGACGCGCCGACGCTGCGGGAGGTGCTGGTGGCCCGGCGGGCCTGGACCGCGTGAGCAACCGCTTCAGCAGCAGCCGCGAGCAGCGCGGCTGGTACTGGTACGACTGGGCCAATTCGGTCTTCACCACCAGCGTGGTCACGGTCTTCCTCGGCCCGTACCTGTCCGACGTGGCCGAGCAGGCGGCCGGCGGGCCGGACCGCCCGCTGCACCTGCTGGGGATCCCGGTCGCGCCGGACTCGGTCTTCCCGTACCTGCTGTCGGTCTCGGCGCTGCTGCAGGTGGTGGTGCTGCCGGTGGTCGGCGCGCTGGCCGACCGGACCCGGCGCAAGCGGCAGCTGCTCGGGATCCTCGCCTACACCGGGGCGCTGGCCACCGCGGCGCTCTACTTCGTCGCCGGGGGCCGGTACGGCCTCGGCGTGGTGCTGTTCCTCGTCGCCAACACCTGCTTCGGCGCCTCGGTCGTCGTCTACTACTCCTGGCTGCCGGAGATCGCCGGGCCGGACGAGCGGGACGCGGTGTCCTCCCGCGGCTGGGCCTGGGGCTACCTCGGCGGCGGGCTGCTGCTCGCGCTCAACCTCGGGCTGTTCCTCGGCCGGGACTCGTTCGGGCTGTCCGAGGGCGACGCGGTGCGGATCTGCTTCGTCTCGGTGGCGGCCTGGTGGGCGGCGTTCACGGTGATCCCGCTGCGCCGGCTGCGGGACCGGCCGGCGCCCGGGGCCTCGACCGCCGCCGGCAGCGTCCGGCAGCTGGCCCGGACCCTGCGCGAGCTGCGCGGCTATCCGCAGACCTGGCGGTTCCTGCTCGCGTACCTGCTGTTCAACGACGGGATCCAGTCGGTCATCGGCCTGTCCGCCCAGTACGGCGACCGGGAGCTCGAGCTGTCCCAGACCGTGCTGATCTCGACGATCCTGCTGGTGCAGTTCGTCGCGTTCGGCGGGGCGCTGCTGCTGGGCCGGATCGCCGCGCACGTCGGGGCCAAGCGGACCGTGCTCGCCAGCCTGGTCGTCTGGATCGCCGTGGTGTGCCTGGCCTTCGGCCTCCAGCGGAGCAGCTCGGTGCAGTTCTACCTGCTCGGGATCGCGATCGGGGTCGTGCTCGGCGGCACCCAGGCGCTGACCCGGTCGCTGTTCGGGCAGATGACCCCGGTCGGCAAGGAGGCCGAGTACTACGGCCTCTACGAGATCAGCGACAAGGGCACGTCCTGGCTCGGCACGCTCGCGTTCGGGCTGGCCGTGCAGCTGACGGGCTCCTACCGGGTGGCGATCGTGTCGCTGGTGGTCTTCTTCGTGCTCGGCTTCCTGCTGCTGACCCGCGTCGACGTGCGGGCGGCGGCGGAAGAGGCCCGCGGCGAGCAGGCGGTGCTGCTGTGAGCGGGCGATTAAGAGTTCGCTGAGAACGGCAACCAGTTGGGCCCGCTATCCGTCGTTCAGGGCAGGTGTGCACCCGAGGCGACCCGGGAACGTACACCACGGCGGGCGCGGGGAATCCTCCGGGTCCGCCGGTCGTTAGGAAACCGAACGAGGTTCTCCGACGAACCTGCTGGCAGTGACGTCACTCAACCCCGAGGAGGGATTCCCATGGCCGAGCGCACACTGCGCGGCAGCCGGCTCGGGGCCGTGAGCTACGAGACCGATCGGAACGCCGAGCTCGCCCCGCGCAAGCCGGCCGAGTACCGGTGCCCGAAGGGGCACGTCTTCGGCGTGCCGTTCGCGGACGACGCCGAGATTCCGCTGGTCTGGGAGTGCAAGTTCGACGGCTCCGTCGCCCGGCTCATCGACGGCGACGAGCCGGAGTCCAAGAAGGCCAAGCCGGCCCGCACCCACTGGGACATGCTGATGGAGCGGCGTACGGTCGCGGACCTCGAGGAGGTCCTGGCCGAGCGGCTGGAGGTCCTGCGCGGCCGCCGTAGCCGAGCCTCCTGACCCACCGCGACGAGGCCCGCGATCCGGTTCGGATCGCGGGCCTCGTGCTGTGATGTGATCGGAATCACACCGGTGTACGTCGATCAGCGATCGTGCCGGTCGGGCGGCTCGATCTCGCCTTCGATGACCCGCCCGGCGCCCGGCGGCACCGGGCCGTCGTCGGTCGTCCCCGGGCCGCGGGTGGAGCTGACCCGCAGCACGGTGGCCCGCCCGCGGGTGAGCGCCCAGCCGACCAGCCCGCGGCCGAGCAGCCGGCGGGAGAACGGCAGCAGGCACAGCAGCGCCAGCACGTCGGTGACGAACCCGGGCAGCACGACGAGGACCGCGCCGAGCAGCACCAGCATGCCGTCCAGGACCTCGCGGCCCGGCGGCCGGCCGTCGGCGACCGCGAGCTGGAACGACCGCCAGGACCGGCTGCCCTCCCGGCGCAGCAGCAGCAGACCGAGCAGGGACAGGCCGAACAGCAGCAGCAGGGTCCAGCCGATGCCGAGCCAGGACGCGACCGCCACCACCGCGGCGACCTCCACCACCACGTAGAGGACGAGCGCCAGCAGGATCGGCATCGTCGGCCGTCCCTAGTGCCTGGCTGCCAGGGCGCGCATCCGGGCGCTGCGGCTGCGCGAGGTCAGCCCCCACGCGGCCACCCGCCACAGCGCCTCGAGCACGATCGCGTGGCTCATCTTGCTGCGGCCGACCTCCCGCTCGGTGAACGTGATCGGCACCTCGCGGACCCGGAACCCGGACCGCCACGTCTTCCAGGCCAGGTCGATCTGGAAGCAGTAGCCCTGCGAGGCGACCTCGTCGAGCTTGATCTCCTCGAGCACCTGCCGGCGGAACGCCCGGTAGCCGGAGGTCGAGTCGCGCACCGGGAACCGCAGCAGCACCCGCGCGTACGTCGACCCGCCGATCGAGATGATCTGCCGGTAGAGCGGCCAGTTGCGGATCTGCCCGCCGGGCACCCAGCGGGAGCCGATGACCAGGTCGGCCTCGCGCAGCGCGGTGAGCAGCCGGGGCAGCTCCTCCGGCGCGTGCGAGCCGTCGGAGTCCATCTCGACCATCACGTCGTACCCGTCGGCCAGGGCCCAGCGGAACCCGGCGATGTAGGCCGCGCCCAGGCCGGCCTTCTCGGTCCGGTGCATCACGTGCACGGACGGGTCCGCGGCGGCCAGCCGATCGGCGATGTCGCCGGTCCCGTCCGGGCTGCCGTCGTCGACGACCAGCACGTCCGCTTCCGGCACGGCCGCACGCAGCCGGCCGATCACCGGCTCCAGGTTCTCGGCCTCGTTGTAGGTCGGGATCGCCACCAGGACCCGCCCGAGGTCCGCCACGCTCATCCGTTCTCCTCCGTCACCAGCACCGCCTGGTCGCGTGTCCGCCGCCGCCCGACCGCCGCCAGGGCGAGCCCGGCGAGCGCGATCGCGACCACGACCCACTCCGGACCGGCGCCGACACGTCCCGCGAGGGTAGACCCCTGCCGGCCGGAGACCGTACGGACGAGCACGTCCGCTGTGAAGACGCCCGAGCGGGCCTGTTCGTGCCCGTCCGGAGCGATGACCGCGCTCACTCCGCTGGTCGCGGCGACCAGTACCGGCCGGCCGTGCTCGATCGCCCGCAGCCGGCCCATGGCCAGCTGCTGCCAGGTCTCGTTGCTGCGGCCGAACGTCGCGTTGTTGGTCTGCACCACGATCATCTCGGAGTCCCGCGCCACGTCGTCGATCAGCCCGTCGTACGCGACCTCGAAGCAGATCACGTCGCCGACCCTGGCCGGGCCGACGGTGAGGTTGCCGGGCCGGTCACCGGCCACGAAGTCGCGCCGCACCAGGTCGACGTCCTTGCTGACCACGCGGGCGATCCGGCGCAGCGGGATGTACTCGGCGAACGGCACCGGGTGGCGCTTGACGTAGCTCTCCCCCGGGCCGGTGCGCGGGTCCCACACGTAGCCGATGTTGCGCACGGTCGTGGCCGGGTCGGGCCCGTCGGCGAGCGTGCCGACCAGGATCGGCACGCCGACCGCCTTGGCCGCCCGGTCGATCAGCGCGTACGCGTCCGGGTTGCGCATCGGGTCGATGTCCGACGCGTTCTCCGGCCAGAGCACGAGGTCGGGGCGGGCCACCCGGCCGGCGTCCGCGTCGGCGGCCAGCTCGAGCGTCTTCGTGACGTGGTTGCGCAGCACGGCCTCGCGCTGGGCGTTGAAGTCCAGGCCGAGCCGCGGCACGTTGCCCTGCACGACGGCGACCGGGTACGGGCGGGTCTGCGTGGTCTGCCAGTCCCCGGCCGCGGCGGCCGCGGCGGTGACCCCGGCCAGCGCCGCGATCCCGACCAGCGCCGGCACGGCCGCCCGCAGCCGGCCCCGGTGGCGGGCGAGGGCAAGGACGAGGGCGGCGAGCAGGGTGCCGGCCAGCGCGACCGCGAACGTGACCAGCGGCGCCCCGCCGTACGCGGACAGCCAGGCCAGCGGCGAGTCGGCCTGGGCGAAGGCGAGCCGGCCCCAGGGGAACCCGCCGAACGGGCCGCGGTCGCGGGCCGCCTCCTGCGCCGCCCACAGCGCCGCGCCCCACAGCGGCCAGCCCGGCAGCCGCGCGGTGACCGCCAGCCCGGCGCCGAGCGCGGCCAGGAAGGCGGCCTGGGCGGCGGCCAGGATCAACCACGGCAGCGGGCCGACGTAGATGCCGGTCCAGCTCAGCAGCGGGACGAAGAACGCCAGCCCGTACGCCAGCCCTACCCAGGCCCCGCGCCGCGCCCGTACGCCGCGGGTGACCAGCGCGAACGCGGCGACCGAGACGATCGCCAGGGGCCAGAGCCCGTACGGCGGAAAGGCCGCGACGAGCAGCCCGCCGGCCGCGGCCGCGCCGAGCAGCCGGGTCAGCGGGTCGGCGTGGCGGCGGACCCAGCCGGGCCGGGTCGCCGGCGCGCCGGGCTCGCTGACCGCCGTCCGCGCCGGGCGCGGATCGGCGGTCGAGGTCATTGGCTCATGGTCCCACGGCGGCAGGTGTCCCCGGCGTGCTGAGATCGTCGGCGTGCTGGAGGTCTCCGAGCTCACTCGCCGGTTCGGCGAGCACACCGTGTTCGCCGATGTCTCGCTCGACCTGACGCCGGGCGAGGTGGTCGTCGTGACCGGGCCGAACGGGGCCGGCAAGTCGACGCTGCTGCGCTGCGTCGCCGGGATCGACAAGCCGGACGGCGGCCGGGTCCGCTGGGCCGGGCGGGAGCTGCGGGAGAGCGACCCCGTCGTGCGGGCGGCGCTGGCGGTGCTGCTCGACGACGCCGGGCTGTTCCCGGAGATGTCCGTGGCCGAGCACCTCGACCTGCTGGCCCGGGTGCACGGCGTGGCCCACCCGGTCGCGGTGGTGGACGAGGTGCTGGCCGACGTGGGGTTGACCGGGGCGGCCGACCAGTTGCCGGCCACGCTGTCGTCCGGCCAGCGGCAGCGGCTGCTGCTCGGCTCCTGCTTCGTGCGGCCTCGGCAGGTGCTCGTCCTGGACGAGCCCGAGCAGCGCCTCGACGTGCCGGGCCGGGACTGGCTGGCGCGGCGGCTGGTGGCGGAGAAGGCCGCCGGGGTCGGTGTACTGCTGTCCTGCCACGACCCGGCCCTGGTCGATGCCGTCGCCGACTGGGTGCTCGAGCTGTGACCGCGGCGGTGCCGGCGGTGCCGGCGGTGCCGGCGGCTGTGCTGGCGGCGGCTGTGCTGGCGGCGGCTGTGCTGGCGGCGGCCGTACCGGTGGTGGTGGCGGCGCTGCTGCGGTCGTGGCGGGCGGTGGGTGCCCGGTGACGGGGATCCCGGCGGCCCGCGGGGTGCCGGCGCCGCGGGCCGTGCGGGCGTACCGGCGGGCGCTGCTGCGCCGGCACGGGCACGGGCTGCTGCGGACCGCGCTCGGCGCGACCTGGGACGTGGTCGTCGGGGTGGCGGTGCTCGGTGCGATCGGCGCGCAGGCCGGGCGGCGGCTGGTGCACGGGGTGCCCGCGCACGGGGCGGCGGTGCCCGGGGCGACCGGCGGCTGGCTGCTCGCCGCCGCCGCGGTCGCGCTGGCCGGCGCGGCGCTGCGGGGGCTGGCCGCGGCCGGTCCCGTGTCGGCGCAGCCGGCCACGGTCAGCTGGATCCTGGCCGGGCCGGTGGACCGGGCCGGCCTGCTGGCGCCGAGGTTCTGGGCGTCGGTCGCCGGCGCGGCCGCGCTCGGCGCCGGCGCCGGCGCGCTGCTGCCGGTCCCGACCGGAGCCGCGCTCCCCCTCGTGGTCACCGCCGCGCTCGCCGGCGCCGCCACCGCGGTCGCCACCTTCACCGCTGCCGCGGCGGCCCAGCAGGCCCCGCTCCGCAGCCCGACCGCCGGCGGGGCGGGGATCCGCGCGGTGGCGGGCCGGCGGCTCCGGCGCCCGGCCCGGCCGGCCGGCGCCGGCGGTGGCCCACGGAGGCCGGTGGCCGCGGTCGGGACCGGGGTGCTGGTGGGCGCGGTGACGGGCGGGCTGGCGATCGCGGTGGCCGGGCTGGCCGGGCATCCGCTGCCGGCGGTGCCGGCCGGCCCGGTGCTCGCCGCGGTGGCGGCGGTCGCGCTGGTCGTCGCCGCGGTCGCCGGCTGGCGGACGCGGACCGGGCTCGGCCGCCTCGACCGCGCCACGCTGGCGGCCGGCGGCGCGCTCGTGCTCGGCCTCACCACGACCGTGACCTGGCTGGACACCAGCCTCCTGCGGGGCGTCTCGGACGAGCGGCGGTGGCGGGACCGGGCCACCGTGCGGACCCGGCGGCTGCATGGGACCGGGCCGGTCACGCTGCTGCGGGCCGACCGCCGCCGGCTCGCCCGGCAGCCGGACCGGGTGGCCGGCTGGGCCGCGCTGGCCGTCGTCCCGTACGTCGTGGCCGCCGTGGCCGACCCGATCTGGGTCGCGGTCGCGCAGGTGCTGGCCGGAGCGCTGGCCGTCGGCCGGCTCACGGCCGGCCTGCGCACGGTGGCCGACCAGCCCGGGCTGCGCCGCATGCTCCGCCTCGACGACCGGAGCCTGCACGTGCTGCACACCGTGCTCCCGGCGCTCGGGGCGCTGGTCTGGGCGGTGGCCACCGCGCCGGCGCTGGTCGCGGCGGGCGACCCCGCCCTGACCGGCACGCCGGCCGCCGGCGATCCCGCGCTCGGCGCCACCGCCGCCGCGGCCGTCGCGGCGCTCGCCGCCGCCGTCCGCGCCGCCACCCGCCCGCCGCTGAACTACGACGCGGTGGTCGTGCCCGACGTCGGCTTCGGCGCCACCCCGGTCGGCCTCGTCACCCAGGTCTTGCGTGGCGCCGACGTCGCCCTCCTGCTCGCCGGCCTCATCCTGGCCGGCGCTCCCTATCCGGTCCGCCTGGCGATCGCCACCGTCGCCCTCGCCTGGTCCCTGCGCGCCCCTCCGTCAGCCGACTGACCCGCTCGCGGGCGTGGCGCGCCGACCACCGGCCCTAAGGCCGCCCGCGGCGCGGCCCGGGACCGCCCCAGCGGACCCGGATCCGGGCGCGCCAGTCGGCGAGCACGGCCGGGTCGCCGGCGGTCTCGACGTCCGACGTCGGCCGGTTCCACAGCAGCAGGTGCAGGTCCGACGCCGTCCCGCGCAGCACGCAGTCCGCGCCGGCGGCCGCGGTCGCGTCCCGGACCGGCTCGCTGCCGGCGCGGACCAGCCAGCCGCCGTCGGCATCGGTCGGCAGCACGCCGAGCGTCCGGGTCGGCGCGCCGTCCTTGGACCGCCGCGCGGCGAACCCGCCGACCAGTTCGTCGATCCCGTCCACCGCCTCGGCCGCGGCGAACGGGGTGATCGACCCGCCGCCGGACTCGACGTCGGCCCGGTGGATGCCCGTCTCGTGGGTCTGCCGCCTGGCCCAGAACGCCAGCGGCGAGGGCGCCGGCAGGAACGTGAACGCCACCACGTCGGGATCGGCCGTCGACAGCGTGCGCACCAGCGCATCGTGGCCGGCGCGGAACCACTCGACCAGGTCGGCCCCGGCCAGCCCGGCACCGTCGTCGTCCGGGTAGCGGGAGTGGTCCCGGCCGCCGTCGCGCACGGCCGCGGCCGCCCACCGGTGCACCAGGCCGGTGTGCCGGACGACGTCGCCGACCTGCCAGGACGGGCAGCCGGGCACGGGCGCCGCGTGGTCGACCCGGTCGGCGGCGGTCGCCAGCATCGCCCCTTCGGCGGTCAGCGCGGCGAGATGCTCGGCGATCTCCATGCCGGCACTCTGTCACCCGGGTCCGACAGAAATCCCCGGTGCCGCGAGGCGCGGGAGCCCGCCGATCGACGGGCCCCGCGGCCCCACGCGCATGTCACCGGGGCGGGCGGGCGGAACGCGGTGGCGGCGGGGAAACCTTCGGACCGGCCGGGTGGACCGCAGGCTGCGACCACACGACCGTTGTCTAGTGGTCCCCCGTACGACCCCCGCGCTCGTCGGTGGCGGTCCCCCAACCACCGTGCCCTCAGCGACCTGACCGCCGCGTCCCGCGTTCGCCACCGCGCACGAACCTGGCTCCCGGGACGCCTCCCGAGGGCCCGCCGCGGTGGCGAGCACCGACGCCGGACGCATGGCCGGACGCTCCCCGACTGTGACCCAAGGACGATAGCGACCCCCGTTCGACCGCTGTCAACGCCCCGATGACCTGCAGTTTTAGTTGAGTTCCCAGGCAGGAGCGGTGGTCCGGACCGGCGCCAGACCCCGATCGGCGGCGTGTCCGCGAGCGACACGCCGGGGGAATCTCATCACCCGCTCGGGGGACGACGGGCGTCCGCGGGCCCGGGGGGTCGAGCGCCCGTTTGCCCGATTCCACCCGCTTTCCGGCGTCGTCACTTCCCACTCATGCCGTCGCCCATATCGTCCGTCCACCCGCGACTGTCCGGATGCACCCGGGCGGCGGGGCGGTCAGGTCCGGGAACCGGTCGGTGTCCCAGACCGCCAGGTACGCCGGCGCTCCGGCGGTGAGCGTGCCGCCGGGCCGGAGGGCGGCCGTCCAGCCGCCGGCGGTGTGCGCGGCGAACGCGGTCGCGGCGTCCACCCGGGACGCCGGCGCGTGGTGGTGCACCGCGGCCCGCACGCCCTCCCAGGGGTCCAGCGGGGTCACCGGCGCGTCGGAGCCGAACGCCAACACCATCCCGGCCGCGGCCAGCCGGCCGAACGGGTTGGACGCCAGCGACCGCCGCACCCCCAGCCGCTCGGTGTAGAGCCCGCGGTCGCCGCCCCAGAGCGCGTCGAACGCCGGCTGCACGCTGGCCACCACGCCGAGCCGGCCGAGCTCGACCGCCGCCTGTTCCGGGACCAGCTCCAGGTGCTCGATCCGGTGGCCGGCCGCGCGGAACGCGTCCTCCCCCACGTCCGCGGCCGCGGCGGCCATCCCGGCCGCGACCGCGCCGACCGCGGCGTCGCCGATCGCGTGGAAGCCGGCCTGCAGGCCGGCCCGGGTGCACAGCACGACGTGCTCGCGGATCTGGTCGACGGTCAGGTACTGGTGGCCGTACTCGCCCGGAGCGTCCACATAGGACTCGGTGAAGCACGCGGTGTGCGAGCCGATCGAGCCGTCGGCGAACAGGTCGCCGGCGGCGCCGAGCGCGCCGAGCTCGCGGGCGGTGTCCACACCGGACGGTCCGGGCTCCCCCCAGTACGGGAGGACCGTGGGCAGCGGCTCGTCCCGGGCCAGCGCGAGCAGGCCGAGCAGGTCGTCGGCGCCGGACAGGTCGGGGCCGGCGAGCTCGTGCACGACGCCGATGCCGAGCTCGGCGGCCCGCCTCAGCGTCGCGCGCTGGAAGTCGCCGCGCTGGGCCGGGGTCGTCGTGTCGCGGGCGGCGCGGCGCGCGGCGTGGTGGGCGTCGCGGGTGAGGTGGCCCGACTCGGCCCAGCCGGGCAGGGCACGGGCCTCGGGCACCGCGGCGAGCAGGGCCGAGGAGACGGCCGCCGAGTGGACGTCGACCCGGGACAGGTAGACCACCGACCCGTACGAGGCCCGGTCGAGCTCGGCGCTGGTCGGCGGCCGGCGCTCGGGCCAGCGGGTCTCGTCCCAGCCGTGGCCCAGCAGCGGGCGCCCGGCGGCGGCACGGGTGGCGCGCTCGACCCGGTCCAGCGCGTCGGCCAGCGACGCGGTGCCGGTGAGGTCGAGGCCGAGCAGGGCCAGGCCGGTGGAGGTGGAGTGCACGTGCGCGTCGACGAACGCCGGGGTGAGCAGGGCGCCGCCGAGCTCGACGGTCTCGTCGGCCGGCCCGGCGGCGTCGGATCGGCCCACCCAGGCGATCGTGCCGTCCTCGACCAGCACCGCCGCCGGCCCACCGGCCGGGACGGACCCACCGACCGGGACGGACCCACCGACCGGGACGGACCCGCCCGGCGGGACGGACCCGCCGGCCGCGGCCGGCGTGAGGAGGTGGCCGTTGCGGAACAGGGTGGTCGGCATCGGCTCAGTCTGCGGCC
Source organism: uncultured Actinomycetota bacterium (assembly GCA_963803135.1). Classification (GTDB taxonomy): domain Bacteria; phylum Actinomycetota; class Actinomycetes; order Mycobacteriales; family CADCTP01; genus CADCTP01. The sequence continues at coordinate 867,428 of CAWDLH010000008.1, forward strand.
AGGCGGGCGTCGAACGGCGCGCGCACGCCCGGCCGGCGGCACCACGCGCCGCCCGCCGATCACGCCACGACGTACCTCTTCCTGGAAAACGGGGACACAACCGGAGGACTTGCGGCCGGATGCCGGTCTGGCGGGATGCTTTCCTCTATCCTGGCTAGCCAGACGCGTACGGGAAGCCGAGGAGGGGCCGTGGAACAGCCGTACCAGTACGACCGCCGACCCTTGGTCGAGCCCGACCACCGCCGGTTGCCGGGGTTCGGCGACGTCACGGACGCCGAGTGGCGCGACGTGCAGTGGCAGCGGTCACACTGCGTGAAGAACATCCGGCAGCTGCGCGCGGTCTGGGGCGACCTGGTCGACGACCGGTTCTACGCCGATCTCGAGCGCGACCAGGCCGAGCGGGCCACGATGTCGCTGCTGGTCCCGCCGCAGATGCTCAACACGATGGTGCCGGCCGAGGCACCGAGCACCGACGCGGTGTATGCGGACCCGGTCCGCCGCTACATGCTGCCGGTGCACTCGGACCGCGACCCCGACTGGCCGTCGCACCCGCTGGCCACCCGCGACTCGCTGCACGAGCAGGAGATGTGGGCGGTCGAGGGGCTGACCCACCGCTACCCGACCAAGGTGCTGGCCGAGATCCTGCCCACCTGCCCGCAGTACTGCGGGCACTGCACCCGGATGGACCTGGTCGGCAACTCGACGCCGCAGGTCGCGAAGCTGAAGTTCGTGGGCAAGCCGGTGGACCGGCTGGATGCGATGATCGACTACCTGCACCGCACGCCGGGCGTGCGCGACGTGGTCGTCTCCGGCGGCGACGTGGCGAACATGCCGTTCCCGCGGCTGGAGTCGTTCGTCTCCCGGCTGATGGAGGTCGACTCCATCCGCGACATCCGGCTGGCGACCAAGGCGCTGATGGGGATGCCGCAGCACTGGCTCACCGCCGAGGTACGCGAGGGCATGGCCCGGCTGGCCCGCACCGCCCGCGACCGCGGCATCTCGCTGGCGATCCACACCCACGTCAACGCCGCTCAGCAGGTCACCCCGCTGGTCGCCGAGGCCGCCGCGGCGATGCTCGAGGCCGGCGTGCGCGACGTGCGCAACCAGGGCGTGCTGCTGCGCGGCACCAACGACTCGCCCGCGGCGCTGCTCGACCTCTGCTTCGCGCTGGCCGACGAGGCGCAGATCATGCCGTACTACTTCTACCTCTGCGACATGATCCCCAACTCCGAGCACTGGCGGCTGGCGGTCTGGCAGGCGCAGGAGCTACAGCACGCGATCATGGGTTACCTGCCCGGCTTCGCGACGCCGCGGCTGGTCTGCGACGTGCCGTACGTGGGCAAGCGCTGGGTGCACCAGGTCGACGACTACGACCGGGAGCACGGCGTCTCCTACTGGACGAAGAACTACACGACCGCGCACGACGCCGCCGACCCGGCCGCGCTGCGGCGGAGGTACGCGTACCACGACCCGATCCGGACCCTGCCGCCGACCGGCCAGGAGTGGTGGCGCGCGCAGCTGCGAGAACCGGCCCTGGCCGCCGCCCCAGCCTGACCGCCCGCGGCCTGATCGCGCTTTACCGGGGCGAACCGGCACGGCAGGCTGACCACCACTGGTCAGCGACGCCGAGAGCCGGGGGTGCGCGATGCCGAGGGTGCGCGCCGCGCTGCTGGCCGCCGCCGTCGCCGCACCCCTGGTCGCCGGCTGCGGCGGCGGCGACGGCGGCGTCACCCTGCGCTGGTACGTCGGCCAGGAGTCGTCCGGCTCGTACCGGGCCGCCGCGCAGCGGTGCAGCGACGCCTCGGCCGGCCGCTACCGGATAGCCCTGGAACCGCTGCCGAGCAACGCCGACGTGCAGCGGCAGCTGGTCGCGCGCCGGCTGGCCGCCCGGGACCGCACCGTCGACCTCATCGGCATGGACGTCATCTGGACCGCCGAGTTCGCCGAGGCCGGCTGGCTGCGGCCGTGGACCGGCCTGCTGGCCGCGCAGGTGTCCGCCGGCGTGCTGGCCGGGCCGCTGGCGACCGCCCGCTACCGCGGCCGGCTCTGGGCCGCGCCGTTCACCAGCAACACCCAGCTGCTGTGGTACCGCAAGTCCCGCACCACGACGGTCCCGGGCACCTGGGACCAGCTCATCGGCGCGGCCGAGGCGCTCCCGCGCGGGCAGCGGGTGGTCGCCGTGCAGGGCGCCCGGTACGAGGGCTACACGGTGTGGGTGACCGCGCTGCTCGCCTCGGCCGGCACCGAGCTGGTCGTCGACGCCGACCGGCCGGACCGGGCCCGCGCGGGGCTGGCCGCCGGCCCCACCGAGCAGGCGCTGGCGATCGTCCGCCGGCTGGCCACCTCGCCGGCCGCCGACCCGGCGCTGTCGGTGGCGACCGAGCAGGACACCCGGCAGGCGATGCTGTCCGGCGCCGCCTCGTACTCGCTGAACTACCCGGCCCTCTACGCGGCCGCCCGGGCCGAGGCTCCCGACCTGCTCGACGACCTCGGCTGGGCCCGCTACCCGGCGGTCGTCGCCGGCCGGCCGTCCCGGCCGCCGCTGGGCGGGGTCAACCTCGGCGTGAGCACGTACTCGCCGCATCCGGAGCAGGCCTTCGATGCCGCGGCTTGCCTGCGTGGGCCGGCGAACCAGGTGCTCGGCGCCGCCCGGGGCAGCCTGCCGCCGACGATCGCGGCCATGTACGACGACCCGGCGGTGGCCCGGCAGTTCCCGTTCGGCCGGCTGCTGCGGGAGTCGATCGCGGCCGCGGCGCCCCGCCCCGCGACGCCGGCGTACAGCGACGTGTCGCTCGCGGTCCAGCAGGTGCTGCACCCACCGGCCTCGGTCGACCCGGTCGCGGACGTGCCCCGGCTGCGCCGCACGATCGACGCCGCGCTGGCCTCGAAGGCGCTGCTGTGACCGCCGTCCGGGAGCGCGAGGTGCCGGCCCGGGTCCGGCGCAAGCGCCGGCCGCGGACCGGCCGGCGCAGCGCCTGGCTGCTCACCGCGCCCGCCGTGGTCGTCATGCTGGCGGTCTCCGGCTATCCGGTGCTGTACGGGGTGTGGCTCTCGCTGCAGCGCTACGACCTGCGCTTCCCGGCCCAGCGCGGCTTCGTCGGGCTGGCCAACTACGCGGCCGTGCTGTCCGCGCCGGCGTTCTGGGCCGCCCTGGCCGCCACCGCGGTCATCGCCGCGGTCGCGGTCAGCCTGGAGATCGCGTTCGGGCTCGGCATCGCGCTGGTGCTGCGCCGCGGGCTGGCCGGCCGGCGCGCGCTGCACGCCGCGCTGCTGCTGCCGTACGGGATCATCACGGTGGTGGCCGCGTTCGCCTGGCAGTACCTGGCCACGCCCGGGCTGTCGTTCCTCACCGACCGGGCCTGGCTGGGCGAGCGCTGGTCGTCGTTCGCGGTGGTGATCGCGACCGAGGTGTGGAAGTCCACCCCGTTCGCGGCGCTGCTGCTGCTGGCCGGGCTGGCCGCGGTGCCCGAGGAGATGATGGACACCGCGAAGCTGGACGGGGCCAGCGCGTGGCAGCGGTTCCACCGGGTGCTGCTGCCGGCGATCCGGCCGGTGCTGCTGGTCGTGCTGCTCTACCGGACGCTGGACTCGGTGCGGGTGTTCGACACAGTGTTCATCCAGACCAACGGCGCCAACGGCACCGAGACCGTCTCGCTGCTCGCGTACGCCCAGCTGTCCGGGCGGCTCAACCTCGGCCTCGGCTCGACCGTGGCGGTGCTGCTGTTCGCGCTGGCGGCGGCGATCGCGGTCGGCTTCGTCTGGGCGTTCCGGGCCGACCTGCGCGAGCTGTCCCGGGGGCCGGGATGAGGCGCGCGGGCTGGTACGCCGGGACCGTGCTCGTGCTGGCCGTGTCGGTGCTGCCGGTGCTGTGGATCGTCTCGCTCTCGCTGAAGTCGCCGGCGACGATCGGCGACAAGCGGCTGTTGCCGGCCGACCCGACGCTGGAGAACTACCGCAGCATCTTCGGCTCGGCGCTGTTCACCCGGGCACTGCTCAACTCGGTCGGCATCGGGCTGATCACCACCGTGCTCGCGGTCGCGCTGGCCACCCCGGCCGCGTACGCGCTGGCCCGGCTGCGGTTCCGGGGCAAGGCGCTGGTGCTGCCGCTGACCCTGGCCGTCGCGGTGTTCCCGCCGGTGGCGCTGGTCGGGCCGCTGTTCGACCTGTGGCGGGCGCTCGGGCTGTACGACACCTGGCCCGGGCTGGTGATCCCGTACCTGTCGTTCGCGCTGCCGCTGGCGATGTGGACGCTCACCGCGTTCTTCCGCGGGCTGCCCTGGGAGATGGAGGAGGCCGCGCAGGCGGACGGCGGGACCCCGTGGCAGGCGTTCCGCCGGGTGCTGGTGCCGCTGGCCCGGCCCGGCATGCTCACCGCGGCGATCCTGGTGTTCTTCTTCGCCTGGAACGACTTCCTCTTCGCGATCTCCCTCACCTCGTCGGACCGGTCCCGGACCGTGCCGGCCGCGCTGGCGTTCTTCCCCGGCGACGAGCAGTTCGCCCAGCCGGTCGGCAGCATCGCCGCCGCGGCCGTCGTCGTGACCGTGCCGGTGCTCGTGGCCACGCTGGTCTTCCAGCGCCGGCTGGTCGCCGGGCTCACCGCCGGCGTGGTGCGGCCGTGAGCCGACGAGGGAGTGGGCATCGCAGGTCCCCCGGGCGGCGTCGCCGCGGGCGACCGCCGGAGGAGCGGAGCGACCGACGAGGCGAGCAAAGGCCGGCGCCGTGAGCCGGATCGAGGTCGACGAGCTGTCCGCGTGCGGCCCGGACGGCGGCAGCCCGGTGCTGCACGGCATCTCGCTGGCCGTCGAGGACGGGGAGCTGCTCGCGGTCGTCGGCCCGTCCGGGTCGGGCAAGACCACGCTCTTGCGGGCGCTGATCGGGCTGGCCGACACGCCCGCCGGCACGGTCCGGCTGGACGGCGAGGACGTCACCGACTGGGCCCCGGCCGAGCGGGACATGGCGATGGTCTTCCAGGACCACGCGCCGTACCCGCACCTGCGGGTCCGGGACAATCTCGCGCTGCCGCTGCGGCTGGCCGGGCTGCCCGCGGCCGAGGTGGCCGAGCGGGTGCGGGAGGTGGCCGACCGGCTGCAGCTGACCGTGCACCTGGATCGCTGGCCGAGCCAGCTGTCCGGCGGCCAGCGGCAGCGGGTCGCGCTCGGCCGGGTGCTGGTCCGGCCGGCGCCGTCGGCATACCTGCTCGACGAGCCGCTGTCCGCGGATCCCGCGCTGCGCGGCCGGCTGCGGGCGATGGTCGCCGGCCGCACGACGGTCTGGGTCACCCCGGACGCCGGCGAGGCCGCCGCGGTCGGCGACCGGGTCGCGGTGCTGCGCGGCGGGCGGCTGGTCCAGCTCGGTACCCCGCAGGACCTGGCCGAGCGGCCGGCCAGCCTGGACGTGGCCGCGCTGGCCCCGCTCAACGTGCTGCCCGGCACGATCGAGGGCGGGTCGCTGCGGCTGCCGATCGGGGCGTTGCCGACCGACCGGCCGGACCGGGATCCGGTGCTGGTCGGGATCCGGCCGGCCGACCTGCGCCCGGATGGCGACGGGGTACGACTCACGCTGCTGGCCGGCGACGGCGGGATCGAGCCGGACGGGACCGCGCGGCTGCGGCACCCGGCGCTGGCCCGGGCGGCCGAGCAGGACCCGGCGCTCTCGTCCGAGGTGCTGGCCCGGGTCGACCCGGCCGGGCGGCGGGCTGTGCCGGTGGTGCTCGACCCGACCCGGGTGCTGCTGTTCGACCCGGAGACCCGCGCGGCGCTCTAGGAGACTCCTGAACTAGCCGCTGTCCTGGCCGGGTGTCGGCGCGTGGGGAGGCGTGGGAGTGGGAGAAGGGTTGCAGCGGCTTGCCGCTGCAGCCCTTGTGCCTGTTGGGGGTTGGGTTCCCTGGGGGTGTTCTCAGGTCAGGATCCAGGTTCCGTGGTGGTGGTTCAGGCCGAGGGTGAGTAGTCGGCGTAGGTTCAGGGCGGCGGTGCGGTGGTGGAGCCAGTGGTTGTTCTTGGTGACGCCGCGGTAGCGGAGTCTGCGGTTGCCTCGGGTGGTGAGCCAGGCGATGGTCCGTTCGGCCATCGGCCGGTGCTGGCGGTATTCGGCCTGCCAGTGGGGGTCTTCGGTGCGGCGGCGGTGCGCTCGTTGCAGCGCGTCGTGGGGGTGGATCTTCAGGCTCCGGCCGTCTTTGGCGGTGGTGCACCGCGGGGCCAGTGGGCAGCCCCGGCAGGCCGCGCCGAAGGTGACGGCCCTGCTCGGGCTGATCGGGCGGGTGACCCCGGCCGGGCAGGTCGCGGTGCCGGCGGCCTCGTCGATGGTGAACTCGTCGATGGTGAACCCGCCGGGAACTGCCGGCTTGACCGGCCACGGCTTGATGACTGGCCGGTGCCCGGCCTCGGTCAGCGCGGCCAGCGCATCGCCGGTGCCGTAGGCGGAGTCAGCCAGCACCTCGACCGGCGTGGTTTCGGTGGCCAGCAGATCGACGCCGACGACGGCGTCGTGCGTGCCCGGGCCGGCGGCTTTGGTGAGCTGGCAGGCGGTGACCAGTCCGGTGCCGGGTTCGATCGCCACATGCGCTTTGAACCCGTCCTGCCGGCGGTGCACCGTCTTGTGGGCGTGGCGGGCCTCGGGGTCGACCACGCTGATCACCCGGTCCGGGGCGACCCGGCGGGCGATCCGCCACCGCGGCCCGCCGTCGGGATCGTCGGGATCATGCGGGTCGTTGGGGTCGGGCTCGATGAGCTCGACGTCTTGGCCGGCGATCAGCGCAAGCAGCCCGACCGCGTCGGCCGCCGGGCCCGGCTCGGGTTCACCGATCGCGTCCAGCCCGGCCAGCACGGCCAGGGCGTCGCGCACCAGAGCGTCGACCAGCCGCTCGCGGGCGGCCTGATCGTTCCAGGCGATCTTGGGTTTGCCCGGGTCGTCGTAGTCGTGCGCTGACGTCACCGCCGCGACGACCGCAGCGGCGCCAGGCACCTCACGGCGGACCCGCCGGACCGCCGCGATCAGCTGGGTGACCGTGTCCTGGGTCGCGACCGCGTCATCGAGCACGGTGGAGTCCAACGCCCGCCTGGTTTTGCCGGTGAGCGCTCCGGTCTGCGCGATGACCTCCGCCACCGCCTCGAAGATCCGGTTCGGGCGATCGCTAGCCGCCAGCCGGCGCCGCCAATAGGTCAGCGTCGTGTCGTGGAACGCCTTGGCCGTGACCGGCCAGCCGATCGCGGCCTTCCATCGCAGATCGAACGTGACCGCATCGGTGGTCTCGGAGTCCGACAGCCCGTTCAGCGTCTGCAGCACGATCACGGCGGCCATCACATCGCCGGGCACCGACGGCCGGCCCCGCCCCGACGGGAACAAGTCCGCGAACATCTCATCCGGGAACAGCGCCTTGCGGTGCTCGGCCAGGAACGCGTACACACTCCCGGGCTTGAGCAGATGCCCCGCGACCGACTCCGTGTCCAGAAACTCCCGCTGACCCGACCCACGACCCTGCATCAACACATCGTCCCGACCCCGCTCCGCGGAACCGGGACGACACGCGTTGTTCAGGAGTCTCCTAGGCGTACCCCTGGTCCCCGCACTAGATCGGTGCCGAGCGCGAGTCCTCGAGGAAGCGGAGCACGGCGACGACTCGCCGGTGGACCGGCTCGTCGACCAGCTGCAGCTTGCCGAAGATCGAGTTGACGTGCTTCTCGACGGTCGAGGCCGAGAGGTGGAGTGCTCCCTCGATGCCGGCGTTCGTCTTTCCCTGGGCCATCTCGCGCAGGACATCGAGCTCTCGAGCGGTCAGTAGGGACAGCGGAGAGGCGGCGGCGCGGGTGTGCCGGCTGACCAGCGCCTCGACCACCAACGGGTCGACGACGGAGCCTCCGGCCGCGACCTCGTGCAGTGCGTGGACCAGGTCGTCGACGTCCCCGAGCCGGTCCTTGAGCAGGTAGGCCAGACCGGAGGTGCCGTCGCGGAACAGCTCGAGGGCGTAGCTCTCGTCGGTGTGCTGGGAGAGCACGACCACGCCGACCCCCGGGTATTCGGCGCGGATCGTCCTGGCCGCCGCGATGCCCTCCATGTGGTGTCCCGGCGGCATCCGGATGTCGGTGATGACGGCATCCGGTGCACGACGTCGCACGGCCGACAGCAGCTCGTCGACGTTCGCGGTCGCGGCCTCGACGAAGACCCGCCCGGAATCCTCCAGCAGCCGCCGCACTCCCTCGCGGACCAGGTAGTTGTCCTCGGCGATCACCACCCGCAGCCGGTCAGGCATGGTCGGGCTCCGGCACGGCCCCGACCGCCAGCGGGATCTCGGCGCACACGAGCGTGCCACCACCGGGGCGCCGGTCGACCCGCAGGTGCCCTCCAACCGCGTCCGCGCGGTCCCGCATCGACGCCAGCCCGGTGCCCGGTCGGCCGGTGGGGTCGAACCCGATGCCGTCGTCGGAAACCCGCATCCGCAGGCACGTCGTCGTCGCCGCGAGCTCGACCGTGGCTGTGCTCGCGTGCGCGTGCTTGGCGACATTCGTGAGTGCCTCGCAGACCACGAAGTACGCCGCACCCTCCACGTCGGCGTCGAGGCGGGCGCGGGCCAGCCCGTCGTCGGCGCGCAGCGTGACGGGGACCGGGAGCCGGCCCGCTCGGGTGCGGAGGGCGGCGACCAGGCCGTTGTCACTCAGGACCGAAGGATGGATGCCCTGCGCCAGCTCACGCAGGTTGTGCAGGACCTCGCGGGCGTCGGACTGGAGCTCGACCAGCAGTTGCTCGGGCGAGTCTCCGCGGGCGACTCGGCTGCGCGCGAGGCCGAGCTTGGTGAGCATGGCGACCAGCTCCTGCTGCGCGCCGTCGTGGATGTTGCGCTCGATGCGGCGACGTTCCTCGTCCTGGGCGCTGACCAGCCGGGCTCGGGACGAGTCGAGCTGGCGCACCCTCTCGGCGAGCTGCGCGGTGAGCCACACGTTCGCCACCGCGGTGCCGGCCTGGCCGGTCAGCGTGTCGAGCAGGGCTCGGTCAGCCTCGTCGTAGCCGCCCTCCTTGGAGCCGCAGTCGATCCGCCCGACCACCTCGCCGCCGTGCCGCAGATCCTGTCCGAGCGTCGGGAGGCCCACCACCGTCCCCGACTCCGCGTACGCCGGGTACGTCGTGGCGAGCTCGGGCACCCGCAGCGACACCCGTACCCAGGACGCGCCGAGACCCTCGCGAACCGCCGCGGCCACGTGCGGCAGCAGGTCCGCGGAGTCGATGCTGCGCTCCAGTGACGCCCCGAAGTCCTGGAGCACCTCGTAGCGGCTCGCTCGACGCCCGAACACGAGCCGGTCCGCGAGGAGCTCCAGCCGGCGGCGCACCGGCTGGACGGCGAGCGACACCAGGATCGTCACCACGACAGCGAGCTGGACCGGGATCCGGCCGCCCAGCGCGAGGCCAGGGGTCGCCGCCGCGGCGACGTACAGCGCCGCGATGCCGAGCCAGACCATCGCGTACGCCGTCGACCTGCGCATCAGCACGTCGATGTCGAAGATGCCGTGCCGCAGGATGGCGACGGTGATGCCGCCGACCAGCAGCCAGATCGCCAGGATGGTGGCGGCGCCGGGCGCGGCCGCGGACCAGCGGCCGGACGCGCCGACGACCGTGAGCCCGGCCGCCACGGCGAACCCGAGCCCGCCGACGACCGAGACGTACAGCAGCCAGCGCATCCGCATCCGGCCGGCGCGCTCGGCCAGCCGGTATCGCGCAAGGAGCATGCCGATGCCGACGAGCACCGGCAGCGCGCTGTCCAGCAGCCCGGCGACCGCGGGCGAGAGCGGTGCGAGCCAGGGGACGTAGAAGGGGCTGGGGAGGTACGGCTGCACCGGGAAGTAGGAGGAGACCATGACCACCGGGTCGGTGAGGAGCTGCAGCACCGGCAGGGCCAGGTAGGCCCAGAGTGACCGCTGCAGCACGGCCAACCACCGGCGTTCCGGCACGCCGTCGGGGTAGAGCCCGATCAGCAGCGCGGCTGCGACGACCTGGATCCCGCCGACCAGCCCGTACGCGAGGTTGAGCACCCAGAACGCGCCGCCAGGCGGCCGGTGCCCGTAGAACAGATACGCCGACGCCTCGATGGCGGCCGACGCGGCCACGCTGGCACCGAGCAGGTTCAGCCGCCGCGTCTCGGGGTGGCCGGGACGTCGCCACACGACCACCGCGCCGAGCAGGAACAGCGGCGCCACGACGAGCAGGTTCCAGACCGTGTCACCGGTCGTCCAGCCGATGGCCGTCTGCGCCACGACATCGACGGCCAACGCGAGGCCGCCGGCGACGCTGACCGCCAAGACGGTGCCACGCGGCCAGGTCGGCATTGCTCCATCGTCGGAGAGCTGCCGCCGCCGCGTCCACGGGGACAGCCTCGATCCCGACCCGCGGCCAACCACGGGTCGGACTACCGGTCGAGTGTGCGGCTCAACCGCGGTCCGGTGGCCAAGCACGGTTCCTAGTGTCGACGCATCGACCGTCCGAGAGCCAGCACGGAGGACGCCACCATGCAGACAGCAGAGCACGAACCGTACGTCAGCCGCGCAGCCGGCCGGCGGAGCGCCGGCCGCCCACGCGACCAGCCGCCACCGTGGCCCGGGTAGCCGCCCCGTCGGAATGAACAGCAGCGCCAGCACCCACATTCGGTCCCGCGATCGGAACACGCGAGCCGAAAGCCGACCGGACATGGGCTCCATCCCGATGTCCGTCCCCCACCAGTATCGAACCAAGGAGAAGCGCCATGACCACCACGTCCAGGACGGCTGCCCGACCCGCGTCCCTGCCGGCCGCTCCGACCGTCATCTTCGCCCTCCTCGGGCTTATTGACATCGGATTTCTCGGCGTCGTCGGCTCGTCGATCGCCCCACCGCTCGCCGTCAGCATCGTCTTCGCGGTGCTCGGACTTGTCACGCTGGCGGCCCTGATCCCCGCGCGGCATGGCAGCCGGCCGGCCCTCATCACCGCCGTCATTGCCCGGGTCATGTCCGCCGTCCTCGCCTTCGGCGCGTTCGTCGCCGACGCGCCGGCCTGGGTCATGGCCGTGGAAGGGTTCGTGATCGTCGCGACGATCATCGCCATCGTCCTGCTGCGCCGGCAGCTGCGGCCGCAAGGACTCTGAGGATGGGTCGCGTCCGTTTCATCGTGATCGGCGCCATCGTCGGAATCGCCTGGGCGGCCAGCCTCCGCGGTTTCATGCAGCAACTGGCCGGCCCGGAGTCGACCTTCACCTTCACCGGCACCTTCGGAATCATCATCCCTACCGGCGCCATCGTCGGCGCACTCCTCGGCTGGGCCGAGTACCAGCACCGCAGCGGCCACCAGTACCGGATGCTCGTCCTCGTCCCGCTGCTGATCGGGATCATCCCCGATCTCGCCACCGCCACCCTGGACCCCGGCCCCATCGGCCTCGCCCTGGTCGCAATGGTCGGCGGCTATGCCATCTCCGGCCGCGGCCCGCGCTGGACCCGTATCGTGGCCGGCGCCGTCAACCTCTCCGGCGTGGCCGTCACCTTCCTCGCACCGAAGCCGTATCCGGATCTGAGCGCCACCACCCCGCATGGCGCCTGGTTCGCCACCCTGGGGTCGTCGTTGGGCCTCGTCCTCGCCCTTGCCTGTTCCATCCCGATGCGCCGCTCCGGCACCGACCACTCCTCCTCGCTGGGCGATGACCCGGTCGCGGCGGGAGCGGCCCGATACGGTGTTGCGTCGAACGGGCGGTCGGCGGTGACGGGTGCGGTGGAGTTGAGTGGCCTCGCCAAGTCGGACGCCACCATGCAGACAGCAGAGCACGAACCGTACGTCAGCCGCGCAGCCGGCCGGGCCGGGCTCGCCTCTCTCGGTCGGGTGACCGGGACGGCCTGGGTCCTCGTCGTGTCCGCGCTGCTGGCCGCCGGTCGATTCGCGGTCGGGGCGGACCGGTGAGCGAGATCGTCCTGGCCGGCCTGACCAAGCGGTTCGGGCGTACGGTCGCGGTCGAGGACCTGACTGCGCGGATCCGCCCCGGCGCGGTGACCGCCTTGCTCGGACCGAACGGCGCCGGCAAGACAACCACGCTGCGCATGCTGCTCGGTCTGGTGAGTCCGACCGCCGGCAGCGCCACCGTCGGCGGCCAGCCGTACGCCGAGTTGGAGCGACCTTCCCGTGCCGTCGGGGCGATGCTCGAATCCACCGGGTTCCACCCCGGCCGGACGGCACTGCACCACCTCCGGGCGATGGCGATGCCGGCGGGCATCCCCCGGGTGCGCTGCGAGCAGGTGCTGGACGTGGTGGGGCTGGCGGACGCCGCGGACCGCAAGGTCGGCAAGTTCTCGTTGGGGATGCGACAGCGGCTCGGCCTCGCCTTTGCGCTGCTCGGTGACCCGCCGGTGGTCGTGCTCGACGAGCCCGCCAACGGGCTCGACCCGCAGGGCATCCGGTGGCTGCGCGTCGTCCTGCGCGGGCTGGCGGGTGAGGGGCGCACCCTGCTCGTCTCGAGCCATGTGCTCGCGGAGGTCGAGCAGACCGCCGACGAGGTGCTGATCCTGTCCCGCGGTCGCCTGGTCCGGCACGCCGCGATGGGGGAGGTCCGGGCGCAGGGAACGCTCGAAGAGCTGTTCCTGTCGCTGACCGAGGCGGTGTCGTCGTGACCGGCCTCGTCGCCGCCGAGTTGTTCAAGCTGCGAACGATCGCGTCGACCTGGTGGATCCTGCTCGCCACGCTCGTCTTCGTCGTACTCGAGGAGCTCGCGTTCGTCCTCGGCACCGGCCCGGGCTCCGGGCCCGGGCAGCGCCAGGACCCGGAAATGCTGGGCCGGGCGCTCGCGGCGGCCGGAGCGGCGGAGGTCGTCGTGCTGACGCTGGGGATACTCGCGCTCACGCAGGAGTTCCGGTTCGGCACCGCCGCCGCGACGTTCCTGGTCACGCCACGGCGCGGGCGGGTGGTCACGGCGAAGATGGCCGCCCTCGCCGTGGCCGGCGTCGGCTTCGGCGTCGTGTCACTCGCGGTAGCCCTGCCCGTCGCGGTATGGCTCATCGACGCCAACCACGGGACGGTGCTGTGGACCGACCGGATCGGGCAGACGCTCGCGGGCGACGCCCTCTGCATGATCCTGTACGGCCCGCTCGGCGTCGCCATCGGTGCGCTCGTGCGCAACCAGGTCGCGGCCATCGCGGGCTGTTACATCTGGCTGCTGATCGTGGAGGCCGTCATCACCGGCCTCATGCCGGGGTTGGCCCGATGGCTCCCCGGCGGAGCAACCAGCGAGCTGCTGCAGACCGGGACCTGGTTCGGCATCGGCAACCTGGCCTCCGCATGGTTCGGCGGCATGCTGCTGACGGCGTACGCCGTCGTGCTCGGCTCGGTGGGCACCCGCATCACGATGCGACGGGACCTCGTCTGCTGACGAGCGCTGCCGGTGGGAGGCCAGCTCTCAGTCCGACCGGGCGCCGAGCAGGCGGCCGATCGTCTCGTCGTCCCAGGAGTGGCTGCGCAGCAGCTGGTAGCGCTCGCAGGACAGCCGCAGGTAGCCCTCGGCGTCGGTGCCGTCGGTGAGCAGCCCGGTCCGCCGCAGCAGCTCCACCGCCGGCTCGAACTCCTCGGTGAACCAGGTCTCCGCCGTCTCCCGGCGGTCGAGCATCCGGCCGCGCTGCTGCATGTAGCGGAAGCCCCAGGCCTCGACCATCTCGGCCAGCAGGCCGTAGTCCCCGGCCCGGTGCAGCTCGATGCGCGCCCGCATCCGCGGCGGCAGCGGTACCCGCTCGGCGAAGACCCGCTCGTGGCCCTTGGTCGGCAGGTCCTCCAGCCGCAGGTCCCGCCCGGCGCCGACCGCGGTGAGCACGTCGACCACGTGTGCGTTGATCGTCGTCCAGCCCAGCGCCCTGGCCACCGCGACCCGGTGGTGGCCGTCGACGACGAAGTGCACGTCGCCGATGCGGTAGACGTCGATCGGCGGCACCTCCTCGCCGCGGCGCAGCGCCGCGTCGATGCGGGCGAACCGCTGCTCGATCTCGTCCGAGGTCGGCCGGAACAGCCGGTCGAAGCCGGTGTTGCGGTCGACCGAGCCGACCACCGAGTCGACCTCGATGACCTGCTCGCCGAGGTCCCGCTCGCCGCGCCGGCCGAGCGCGGCGACCACCTCGTCGAACGGGAGGAGCACGTCGTACGTCGCCGAGCGGCCGTGCAGCCGGCGGCGGACGGCGGACATCGCCGCCCGCCGCCGGGCACGGAGGAAGTCGTCGCGGGCGTCCTGCTGCGGGAAGCCGGTGTCGGTGGCCATCGCCTTCCAGTCTGACGCCCGAGCGTGTCCGGGAACAGGCGATCACGTAACACGTCCGGACCTGTACCGGCCGGTAACCCGGCCGCAGACTGAAGATCTCCTCACCCGGAAGGCAGGTGGCACCGTGGCCGCTGCTCTTTCCCTCCCCGCCCGGCGGTTGGTCGCGCTGGCCGGCGGGACGCTGCTCACGGCCGGCATGCTCGTGGTCGCCGGCTCCGCCTCCCCCGCCGCCGCGGCGCCCGGCTCCGGCCCGACCGCGGTGGTCGCGCTCGGCGACTCGGCCATCTCCGGCGAGGGCGCCGGCGCGTACGAGCCGGGCACCAACGGCGCCGGCGGCGACTTCTGTCACCGGTCGACCCGGGCGCTGATCCAGCAGACCGCGATCCCCGGCATCCAGACCAGGATCAGCCTGGCCTGCTCCGGCGCCGCCAGCTCGGACGTGCGGATCAACGGCACCACGCACTACACCGAGCCGTCGCAGGCCGACCGACTGCGCGCCGTCGCCCGGGACAACGACGTGAAGATGATCGTGCTGCAGATCGGCGCGAACGACGACCCGCAGTTCGCCGACACCGTGCTGTCCTGCGTGCAGGCCTGGGCCAACCCGTTCGGCCCGGCCTGCTCGGTCGCGCTGGCCACCCAGTGGCCGGCCCGGGTCGCCGCGATGGCGCCGAAGGTCGAGGCGGTCGTCAACGACCTGCGCACGGTCATGCGCCAGGCCGGGTACGCGGACTCGGCGTACCAGTTCGTCCTGCAGTCGTACGCCTCGCCGTTCACCGAGAACATGAACTCGATCACGCACGCGTTCGAGGGGTGCCCGATCCGGATCGCGGACGCGCGGTTCTCCCGCGTCCAGGCCGTCGGCCAGCTGTCCGCGGCGCTGCGCGGAGTGGCCCAGCGGACCGGGGTGCGCTTCCTCGACCTGGCCCGGGCCACCGAGGGCCACGAGTCCTGCAACCGGTCGACGTCCGCGCACTGGATCACGCCGCTGACCGTGGACGCCGGCACCCTGCTGCACTCGGCCGACCCGAGCCACATCGTGCAGCAGTCGTTCCACCCGAACGCGAGCGGGCACACCCAGTTCGGCGGCTGCCTGACCGAGTTCTACGGCGACGGGCTGGGAGAGGGTTCCTGCCTGCGTGGCGCCGACGGCAACCTGCACGCGACGGCCGGCATCACCGCGCCGACGGCCCGGGTGGCCGTGGCCGGCTGAGTGGTCAGCGCAGCGGCTCCGGGCGCGGGTTCTCCGCCTCGGCCACCTCGGCCAGGGTCGGCGGGTCCGCGCCCGGGCGGGCGCAGGTCAGCGCCGCGGCCAGGGTCGCCCGGTCGAGCACGGCCGGCAGATCGACCCCGGCCAGCCCGGCCCGGCCGCGGCCGAGCGCACCCCGCTCGGCCAGCGCGCCGAGCAGCCCGGCGCTGAACGCGTCGCCGGCACCGACGGTGTCCACGACGTCGACCCGCGGCGCGTCCCGGTGCACCGCGCGCCGGTCCGGGCCGAGCGCCACCGCACCGTCCGGGCCGAGGGTGACCACGACCAGCTCCGGGCCGGCCGCCGACCACCGGGTCGCCGCCGCCACCGGCTCCTCCCCCGGGTAGAGCCAGGCCAGGTCCTCGGCGCTCACCTTCACCAGGTGGGCCAGCGCGACCACCCGCTCGACCGCGGCCCGGCCGGCCTCGACCGGCCCGAGCCGGGCCATCCGCACGTTGGGGTCGTAGCTGATCGTCGTGCGGCCGCCGGTCGCGACCCGGGCCAGCAGGTCGACGATCCGGCCCGCTCCCGGCTCCAGCTCCAGGGCCAGCGAGCCGGTGTGCAGCGCGTCCGGGTCGTCCTCGACCACGCCGGCCAGCTCGGCCTCCGTCCACTGCCAGTCGGCGGTGCCGGCGGCCCAGAAGTCGTACCGGGCCACCCCGTCGGCGTCGAGGGTCGCCACCGCGAGCGTGGACGGCTCGGCCGCGTCGACCACGTGCCGCGGGTCCACGCCGGAGCCGGTCAGGTGGGCCCGGAACAGCTCGCCGAACGGGTCCCGGGACAGCCGCGCGGCCAGCGACACCGGCTGACCGAGCCGGCCGAGGCCGACCGCGACGTTGAGCCCGAAGCCGCCGGGATGGGCGACGAACCGCCGGTCCCCTTCGGCGACGAGGTCGACGATGGCCTCACCCAGCACGGTCAGCATGCGCCGACCCTAGACGGGCGGCGGCCGGTCCTCGTACGGCGTGGACAGCACGACCGTGGTCCGGGTCGACACGTTGGCCCGGGCCCGGATCTCCTGCAGCAGCGCCTCCAGTGCGCCCGGCCCCTCCACCCGAGCCTTGAGGATGTACGACTCGTCGCCGGCGACGCTGTGGCAGGCCTCGATCGCGACCAGCCCGGCCAGCCGGTCCGGGACGTCGTCCGGCTGGGCCGCGTCGATCGGCTTCACCGACACGAACGCGGTCAGCGGCAGCCCGAGCAGGTCGGGGTCGACCCGCGCGCCGTAGCCGCGGATCACCCCGCGCTGCTCCAGCCGCCGCACCCGCTGGTGCGCCGCCGACACCGACAGGCCGACCCGCTCGGCCAGGTCGGTGTAGCTGGCCCGGCCGTCCGCGGTGAGTTCCCGCACCAGCCGCCGGTCGACCGCATCGAGCTGCTCCACGCTGACGAAACTACCCAGCGCGGGCCGCTCGCGGGTCTAGAGCCGGCGCAGATCGCGGGTGGTGTGGTTGAGCCGCTCGACGCCGAGCTCGGTGACGACGACGATGTCCTCGATCCGGGCCCCGTGCCGGCCGGCCAGGTAGATCCCCGGCTCGACGCTGAACGCCATGCCCGGCAGTAGCGGCTGCGTGTTCCCGCCGACGATGTACGGGTCCTCGTGGGTGAGCACGCCGATGCCGTGCCCGGTGCGGTGCAGGAACGCCTCGCCGTACCCGGCCGTGGTGATGAGGTCCCGGGCGGCCGCGTCGACGGACTCGGCCGGCACGCCCGGGCGGACCGCCGCCACCGCCGCCTCCTGGGCCGCCTGCAGCACCGCGTAGAGCGCGACGAACTCCAGCGGCGGCTCGTCCACCACGTACGTGCGGGTGGAGTCGGAGCAGTAGCCGTCCGGGGTGGCGCCGCCGATGTCGACCACCACCGGCTCGCCGGCCCCGATCACCCGGTCGGAGACCTCGTGGTGCGGGCTGGCGCCGTTGGGCCCGGAGGCGACGATCGCGAAGTCGGCGCTCGCGTGCCCCTCGGCGACGATCGCCTCGGCCACGTCCCGGCCGACCGCGCGCTCGGTGCGGCCCGGCCGCAGCCACTCGGCCATCCGCCGGTGCACCCGGTCGATCGCCGCGCCGGCCGCCCGCAGCGCCTCGACCTCGTCCGGAGCCTTGCGCGCGCGCAGCGGGCCGAGGACCGGGCCGGCCAGCTCCTGGGTGGCGTCCGGCATCGCCGCGCGGAGCCGGAGCACCTTGGCCGCGTGCATGTAGTCGTCGACCGCGACCCGGCCGGCCGGGCGCGGCAGCTGCTTGGCCACCAGCCCGTACGGGTCCTCGCCGTCGGCCCAGTCGAGCACCT
Organism: uncultured Actinomycetota bacterium; assembly: GCA_963803135.1. Taxonomy (GTDB): domain Bacteria; phylum Actinomycetota; class Actinomycetes; order Mycobacteriales; family CADCTP01; genus CADCTP01. The sequence continues at coordinate 885,199 of CAWDLH010000008.1, forward strand.
CCAGGCCGAGCCGGCCGAGCGGGGAGGCCAGCGCGGCCGGCCGCTCCAGCTTCGGCACCACCAGCACCGGGTCGCCGTCCGCCGGCAGCACCAGGCAGGTGATCCGCTCGGCCCCGTGCCCCGGGTAGCCGGTGAGGTAGCGCAGGTCGGCGCCGGAGCCGATCAGCAGCGCGTCGAGGCCGGCCGCCGCGGTGGCGGCACGCGCCCGGGCCAGGCGGTCGGCGAAGTTCACGCGTCGAGTGTGCCAGGGTGGGCCCGTGCTGATGTTGCTGGACTCGGCGAGCCTCTACTTCCGCGCCTTCCACGGCGTGCCGGAGACCGTGACCGCGCCGGACGGGACGCCGGTCAACTCCGTGCGCGGCTTCCTCGACATGATCGCGTTCCTGGTCCGCAGCCGGCGGCCGGACCGGCTGGTCGCCTGCCTCGACCTGGACTGGCGGCCGGCGTTCCGGGTCGCGGCGGTGCCGTCGTACAAGGCCCACCGGGTCAGCCCCAGGGGCGGCGAGACCGTGCCGGACGGGCTGGTGCCGCAGATCCCGGTGATCATGGACGTGCTGGGCGCGCTCGGCATCGCCGCGGTCGGCGCCGACGGGTTCGAGGCCGACGACGTGATCGGCACGATCGCGCACGCGTCGACCGAGCCGGTCGAGGTGGTCAGCGGCGACCGCGACCTGTTCCAGGTGGTCCGGGACTCCCCGCCGGTGCACGTGCTCTACGTCGGCAAGGGGGTGCGCAACCTCGAGGTGATGGGCGAGAAGGAGGTCGCGACGAAGTACGGCGTGCCCGGACGCGGGTACGCGGACTTCGCCGTGCTGCGCGGCGACCCGAGCGACGGGCTGCCCGGGGTCAAGGGCGTCGGGGAGAAGTCGGCCGCCGCACTGGTGACCAAGTTCGGCTCACTCGACGCGCTGGTCGGCGCGCTCGACTCCGGCACCGACAGCGGGTTCCCGGCCGGCAGCAGGGCGAAGCTCACGGCCGCGCGCGACTACCTGGCCGCGGCGCCGGCCGTGGCCAGGGTGCGCACCGACGCGCCGTTGCCGGACTACGACGCGACGCTGCCGGCCGAGCCGGACGACCCGGCCCGGCTGGTCGAGCTGGCCGAGCGGTGGAACCTCGACGCCCCGCTCAACCGGCTGCTCGCCGCGCTGTCCGGGAAGTAGCGGCGGCCCGGCTCGGCCGGGGCCGAGCCGCGCCGGAGGCCGAGCCGCGCCGGGAGGCCGGGCCGCCCGCCGCGGTGACCCGGCCTACGACCCGGTCGGGCGCCAGGTGTAGTCGCCGTCGGTGGAGACGACCGTCACCTGGATCTTCTCCGCGTGGCCCTGGATGTCGCAGGTGAACGTCGCGCCCTTGGACACCTTCTCGTTGTCCGGGCAGCTCACCGCGATCGTCGACCCGCCGAACTTCTCCTTGTACTGCTGGGAGATCGTCGAGTTGAGCGCGGTCGCGTCGAAGACCTTCGGCCGCAGCGCGAGGAACCCGAACACGCCGCCGAGGATGATCAGCACCGCGACCACGCCGAGCACCGCGAACAGCGCGCCGCGGCCCTTCTTCGGCGGCGCCGCCGTCGGCGCGTAGCCGGGCTGCCCGTACTGCTGGCCGTACTGCTGGTAGCCGGGCTGGCCGTAGCCGCCCTGCCCGTACTGCTGGGTCTGGCCGTACTGCTGGCCCTGCCCGTACGAGGGGAACTGCTGGGTCTCCTGCGGGCCGTACTGGTCGTAGCCCTGCTGGCCGCCGTAGCCGGCGGCGCCCTGGCCGTAGCCGCCGCCCTGGCCGTACCCCTGGCCCGGGTCGTAGCCGGGCTGGCCGGCCTGCTGGCCCGGGTCGTAGCCGGGCTGGCCGGCCTGCTGGCCCGGGTCGTAGCCGGGCTGGCCGGCCTGCTGGCCCGGGTCGTAACCGGGCTGGGCCCCCTGCTGGCCCCAGCCCTGCTGGCCGGTGTCGTAGCCGGGCTGCCCGTACGCCGGCGGGGAGCCGAACTGCTGGGTCGGCTGGGCGCCCTGCTGACCCCAGCCCTGCTGGCCGCCGCTCCACTGCTGGGTCGGCTGCGCGCCGGAGTCGTAGCCGCCGGGCTGGCCGGTCTGCGGCTGGCCCCAACCGCCCTGCGCGGGCTGGGCCCCGGACGGCGCCCCGGCCTGGCCCCAGCCACCCTGGGCCGGCTGGGAGCCGGACGGGCTGCCGGTCTGCGGCTGGCCCCAACCGCCCTGCGCGGGCTGGGCACCGGACGGGCTGCCGGTCTGCGGCTGGCCCCAGCCGCCCTGGCCGGCCTGCTGGCCCCAACCGGGCTGCTCGGGCTGCTGGGCGGACGGATAACCCGGCTGGGCGGGCTGCTGGCCGGAGGCCGGGCCCTGCTGTCCCCAGCTCTGCTGACCGTACTGCTGGCCGGAGGGGTAGCCGCCGGGCGGCTGCTGGCCGTACTGCTGCGGCGCAGGCTCCTCGCCCTCGTTCTCCGGGCGGAACTGTCCGTACGACGGCTGCTGCCCGTAGGGCTGCTGGCCGCGCTCCGGGTCCTGCTCGGGCGGCTGCCCTGGCTGCATCGTGGTCTCCTCCACCTGCCCGTGCTCCGCGCTCGTCCGGCGACGAGACGTGCTCCAGACCCTACGCGGTTCCCAGGGCCCAGGTGTACTTGCCCGAATTGTCCACCACTGTGACGGTCACCGCACGCCGTCCCCCGGCATCGTCGGTCGCGGTGCACCGGAACGTCACGCCGGCCGTCCGCCGCTGGTCGCCGGGGCAGCTGACGGCGACCGGGCCGCCCAGCCGGGCGGTCAGCTGGTCGGCGATCCGGCGCTGCACCGCGCCCGAGTCGAGGTACGCGGGGCGGGTCAGCCAGAGCACGGCCGCGCCGGCCGCGAGCACGGCGGCCACGACCAGCGCGCCGACCACGGCCACCCGGCGGGCGACCCGCGGATCCTGCCCGGTCGGCGGCGCGGCCGCCGCCGGCCCGGGACCGGCGTCGTCCAGACCGTAGCCGGGTGGCTGGACGGCCGCGGCCATCGCCCGGGACGAGCCCGGGTCCCCGGTCGCCGCACCGGCCAGCCCGGCGCCGATCCGCTTCGACCCCTCGGTCGGGTCCGGCGCGGTCCCGGGCCGGCCCACCATCCCCGGCACCGCGGCCGGGTCGGCGGCGGCCGGAGTCGGGGTCTCGGCCGGCAGGGGCGTGTTGCAGCGCACGCAGGCCGGCGCACCCGGCGGATTCAGGGTGAAACACGTCGTACAGGTCATACCGTCCGGCACGGGCTAGACCGTACCGGCCGTGGCGACCACACCCCGGCGTACCGCGGCGATCGCGGCCCGGGCGGTGCCGGCCAGCTGGGGTCCGCCCACGGCGGCGAGCTGGTCGAGCAGGTCCAGCAGCTGCTTGCACCAGCGGACGAAGTCGCCGGCGGACAGCTCCTGCCCGGCCGACGCGGACCAGCCGAGCACCCGGTCGAGCGGCTCGCCGCGCGCCCACCGGTAGGCGGCCCAGGCGAAGCCCGCGTCCGGCTCCCGGGTCAGCGCCAGCCCGTGCCGCTGCTCGTCCTCCTCCAGCTCGGCCCACAGCCGCCGGCTCGCCTCCACCGCGCCGCGCACCGGTCCCTCGGGCAGCCGCACCGGCGCCTCGGCCTCCCGGCGCGACTCGTACACCAGCACGGACACCGCCGCGGCCAGCTCGGCGGCGGACAACCCGTCCCACACCCCGGCCCGCACGCACTCGGCCACCAGCAGGTCGGACTCCGACCAGATCCGGGCCAGCTGCCGGCCGGCGTCGGTCACCCCGCCCGCGTCCCGGCCGCTGCCGGACAGGTAACCGCGGGCCGACAGCAGAGCGCAGACCTGGTCGAAGGTACGGGCGATCGAGTGGGTGCGGTTCTGCACCCGGCCGCGCAGGCCGGCGGTGTCCCGCCGCAGCCGGGCGTACCGCTCGGCCCAGCGGGCGTGCTCCTCCCGGTCGGCGCAGCCGTGGCAGGGGTGCTGGCGCAGCTCCCGGCGGAGCCGGGCGATCTCCTCGTCGTCGGCGGCCGCCGACCGCCCGCGGCGCGGCCGGGACGCGTCCTCCGGCCGGGCGTTGCGCAGGGTCGAGGCCAGGTCGCGGCGGGCCTGCGGCGAGCGGTGGTCGAAGTGCTTGGGCACCCGCACCCGGGCCAGCGGCTCGACCGGGGTCGGGAAGTCCACCGGCGACAGCCGCCCGGCCCACCGGTCCTCGGTGACCACCAGCGGCCGGGTCTCCCGGGCCGGGTGCACGCCCGGGTCGACGACGACCGCCATCCCGGACCGCCTGCCGCTCGGCACCCGGATCACGTCACCGGGCCGCAGCCGCTCCAGCGACTGCTCGGCCGCCGCCCGGCGGGCCGCCGCGCCCTCCCGGGCCAGCGCCGACTCCCGTTCCTTGAGCCGCTGCCGGAGCGCCGCGTACTCGGCGAAGTCGCCGAGGTGGCAACGCATCGACTCCGCGTACCCGGCCAGCGCCTCGTCGTTGCGGTCGACCTGCCGGGCCAGCCCGACCACCGCCCGGTCGGCCTGGAACTGCGCGAACGACCGCTCCAGCAGCGCCCGGGCCTGCGCCCGGGACAGCTGCCGGGACAGGTTGACGGCCATGTTGTACGACGGCCGGAACGACGACCGCAGCGGGTACGTCCGGGTCGAGGCCAGCCCGGCGACCTGCTCGGGGTCGGCGCCCGGCGACCAGAGCACGACCGCGTGACCCTCGACGTCGATGCCGCGCCGGCCGGCCCGCCCGGTCAGCTGGGTGTACTCCCCCGGCGTCACGTCGGCGTGGGTCTCGCCGTTGAACTTGACCAGCCTCTCCAGCACCACCGACCGGGCCGGCATGTTGATGCCCAGCGCGAGCGTCTCGGTCGCGAAGACCGCCTTGACCAGCCCGCGGGCGAACAGCTCCTCGACCGCCTCCTTGAACGTCGGGATCAGCCCGGCGTGGTGCGCGGCCACCCCGCGCTGCAGCCCGTCGACCCACTCCCAGTAGCCGAGCACGTCGAGGTCGGCCGGGGCGAGCTCGGCCGTGTACTCCTCGGCGACCTGGCGGACCTCGGCCGCCTCGGCCGGCGTGTTCAGCCGCAGCCCGGCGGCGACGCACTGCTGCACGGCCGCGTCGCAACCGGCCCGGCTGAAGATGAAGGTGATCGCCGGCAGCAGGCCGTCGCGGTCCAGCCGGTCGATCACGTCGACGCGGGCCGGCGGCCGCCAGCCCCGGGACCGGCCGCCCCGGCGCACCGGCTCGACGTACCGCTCCCGCTCCCGGACGTACCGGACCAGCTCGGGGTCGACCTCGCGGCCGGTCTCGCCACCCCGGAAGAGGTCGAACATCCGGGTGCCGACCAGCATGTGCTGCCAGAGCGGCACCGGCCGGTGCTCGTCGACGATCACCGTCGTGTCGCCGCGGACGGTGACCAGCCAGTCGGCGAACTCCTCGGCGTTGCTCACCGTCGCCGACAGCGAGACCAGCCGCACCGACGCCGGCAGGTGGATGATCACCTCTTCCCAGACCGCGCCGCGGAACCGGTCGGCGAGGTAGTGCACCTCGTCCATGACGACGTAGCCGAGGTTGTCGATCGCACCGGAGCCGGCGTAGAGCATGTTCCGCAGCACCTCGGTGGTCATCACCACCACCGGCGCGTCGCCGTTGACCGAGTTGTCGCCGGTGAGCAGGCCGACCTCGCCCGGGCCGTACCGGTCGACCAGGTCGTTGTACTTCTGGTTGGACAGCGCCTTGATCGGCGTGGTGTAGAAGCACTTGCGGCCCTCGGCCAGCGCCAGGTGCACCGCGAACTCGCCGACCACGGTCTTGCCGGCCCCGGTCGGCGCGCACACCAGCACGCCGAGGCCGTCCTCGAGCGCCTCGCACGCCTCGGTCTGGAACGGGTCGAGCTCGAACGGGTAACCGGCCGTGAAGTCGGTCAACGCCGGCAGCTCCGCCCGCCGCCGGGCCGCGGCGTACCGCTCGGCCGGACTGCTCACCCTCCCAGCGTACGGACTAGCCGGTCGGCACCCGCCGGGCGGCCAGCGCGCGGATGTCCTCGGGGATCAGCGGGGCGCCCACCAGCAGCGGCAGCAGCTCCGGCTGCCCGGTCAGCGCCCGGAACATCACCCCGATCGTCACCGGCGAGTCGGGCCGGTCGGTCACGGTGACCTCGTCGCCGGCCCGTAGCTCGCCCGGCTCCAGCACCCGCAGGTAGGCCCCCGGCACGCCGTGCGCGGTGAACTCCTTGACCCAGCGGGGGCGCTTCATCTGGTCGGTGAACGTCGCGCACGGGATGCGGGGTGAGGTGACCTGCAGCGCGACGGTCCCGATCCGCCACACCTCGCCGACGACCGCGCCGGTGACGTCGAGGCCGACCGTGGTGAGGTTCTCGCCGAAGAACCCGCCGCGGATCGGTCGGCCCAGCGCGCCCGCCCAGACGTCGAGGTCCTCCCGGGCGTACGCGTAGAGCGCCTGGTCGGGACCACCGTGGTGGGGCTTGTCGACGATCGAGTCGCCGGCCACGCCGGAGGCGCCCCAGCCGGGGACGGTGACGGCGACCGGGCCGGCGGCGGGCATCTTGTCGATGCCGCTGCGCCCGGACTTGCCGACGTACGGCTTGGAGACTCCGACGTTGACGGACTCGAGGTGGGCCACGTCATGACCGTACGGTCTCGTCAGGGCACGAGCACCCGCATTGCCGCGGGCACGCAGGTCGTGGTCACCGGGAGCGGCCCGATCGGCTCGCCGTCCGCATACGCGGGCAGGTCCGGCGCGTCCAAGGTCACCGACCTGGCCCGGTGGACGTGCACCTGTGGGTGCCGGACGTGCGTGCCGGCGCGGACCAGTGGCTTGAGCCGGACCAGCGTGGCCCTGGTCATCGCGTCGGCGACCACCACCTCGAACACGCCGTCGGCCAGGTCGGCGCCGGGGGCGATCAGCATGCCGCCGCCGTACCGGGTGCTGTTGCCGACCGCGACCAGCGTGACCTCCTGCTCGGTGGTCACGCCGTCGAGGGTGATCCGCATCCGGTGGTGGCGCAGGTTGGCGATCTCCAGGTACGCGGCCAGGTCGTAGCGCAGCGGCCCGCGCGGCCGGCGCATCCGCTCGGCCCGGGCCACCACCTGCGAGTCGAAGCCGGCGTTGAGCACGCCGGCCCACCAGATGCCGCGGTCGGTCCGGCCCAGGTCGATGTCCCGGGTGCGGCCGGCGGCGATCACCGCGACCGCGCCGGCCGGGTCGGTGGGCAGCCCGAGGATGCCGGCCAGGTCGTTGCCGCCGCCGGCGGGCACGATGCCGAGCGGGATCCCGGTGCCGGCGACCGCCTGCACGGCACAGTGCACCAGCCCGTCGCCGCCGACGGCGACCACCGCGTCGACGCCGGTGCCGACCGCGTCGGCCGCGAGCGCCACCGACTCGGCCCCGGACTCGCCGGACAGCACGACGACCCGCAGGCCGGCCGCGGCCAGGGCGTCGCGCACCGGGCCGGCCAGCCGCCCGCCCCGACCCCGGCCGGCCCGCGGGTTGGCCAGCAGAGCCACCGTCGCCGCCACGACGTGACCGTAGCGGGCGTGCGGGTCAGCAGGGTCAGCGGCGGGGTGGGTCGAGCGGGGCGGGCTCGTCGACCGGCTGGATGCTGACGTCCAGCGGGGAGGTCTCGTCGTCGGCCAGGTCGCCGAAGCCGGACTCGGCCTCCCGGCGGGCCTTGCGGCGGTCGTGCAGCCAGGCCAGCAGGACCGACAGCTCGAACAGCAGGCTCATCGGGATCGCGAGCATGCACATGCTGATCGGGTCCTGGCTCGGCGTCGCCACCGCGGCGAAGACGAAGATCAGGAAGATCGCGATCCGCTGCCACCTGATCAGCCGGGCGGCCGGCAGCACCCCGACCAGGTTGAGCATCGAGACCAGCAGCGGCAGCTCGAACGCCGCCCCGAACACGAGCAGCATCGAGGTCACGAAGGAGATGTAGTTGGGCACCGCGATGACCGCGACCGTGCCGCTGCCGGCCAGGTTGACCAGCAGGGTCAGCGCCTTGCCGATGGTGAAGTAGGACAGCACGGCGCCGGCCAGGAACAGCAGCGTCGCGCTGAACACGAACAGCGTGGTCCAGCGGCGCTCGTTGCGGCGCAGCCCCGGCGTGACGAACGCCCAGAGCTGGTAGAGCCACAACGGCGAGGACAGGATGATCCCGCAGATCACGCCGACCTTGAGCCGGAGCACGAAGCCGTCCAGCGGCCCGAAGAACGCCAGCTGGCATTCCGACCCGTTGCTCGGGTTGAACCGCCGGTCCGCCGGGAGCGCGCAGTAAGGCTCCTTGAGCAGGTCGAGGATCTGCGGGTAGAGGATCCAGCCGACGATGGCGCCCAGCGCGACGAACAGCAGCGCCTTGATCACCCGGCTGCGGAGCTCGACGAGATGGTCGCGCAGCGACATGGTGCCGTCGGTGCCGTCGTCCGAGCGCGGGCGACGGCGGACGACCCGCCGCAGCACGTTCGGCACGGCCACTGCGCGACCTACCTCAGCGGGTCTCGGACGGCGGCGGGACGTACACCGGGCGCTGCTGCGGCGCCTCGGCGGCCGGCGGCGGCATCGGGGCGGCGGCCGGCGGCGGCGTGGTCTCGCGCCGGTATTCCGCCTCGGCCTTGGCCTCGAGGTCGCGCGGCGCCGGGTCTTCCCGCAGGCCCTTCGTCTCGGCCTTGAGGATGCGGGCCGACCGGCCGACGGCACGGGCCGCGTCGGGCAGCTTCTTGTAGCCGAACAGCGCGAGGATGACGATCGCGATGATGATCAACTCTGGCGGACCGAGTCCGAGCATTGTGGGCCTGACCTCTCAGAAGACGACTGGCAACATCGTACGACGCGAACCGCCGGAGGCACCGTAGTCACAACGGACCGGGTGGGGGCGTTCACCCCGCCCGATGCCGTCCCTGGGGGATGTCCGGACGCAGTGCCTCGAGCTCGGGAGCGAGCTCGGCCGACGCCTTCTCCACGGCCCGTTGCAGCCGTCTGAACTGGGAGAACAGCCCGTACCCGAGGATGGCGAGGACGAGCAGCGAGAGGCCGCCGACGGCCAGCCAGACGATCAGGACGACCACGGCGGCGACTGTACCGCCCCCGAGTCTTAGGGGGCCGGCCGCGTGCCGTTCAGCCGTAGGCGGCCAACGCCTCGGCCGCCTCGGCCCGCACCTGCTCGACCAGCCAGGCCGGCCCGACCACCTCGGCGGCCGGGCCGAGGCCGAGCACCAGCCGGCGCAGCCAGGCGGTGTCCGACGCCCGCAGCGTGACCTCGAGCCGGCCGTCCGGCAGCGCGGCCGCGGTCTCGCACGGGTAGTAGTCCGCGACCCAGCGCCCGGGCTGGTCCAGCCGCAGCGTGACCAGCGGGTGCTCCGGCGCCGGCTGGTAGACGCCCTCGGACAGGTCGCGCGGCACCGCGTCGGCCGGCGGCGCGGACGGCTCGTCGAGGATCTCCACGCCGTCGACCCGGTCGACCCGGAAGAACCGCATCGCGGTGACCGCGCGGCACCAGGCCTCCAGATACCACCGGCCGTCGGCCCAGCGCAGCCGGATCGGGTCGACGTCCCGCTCGGTGCTCTCGTCCCGGGCGGCCACGTAGTAGGTCAGGTGCACCGCACGGCCCTGGTCCAGCGCGGCCCGCAGCTGGGCCAGCACCCGGTCCGGCGGCTCGACCGCGACGGCGACCGCGCTGGCCGCCTCGACCGCACCGCCGGCGGCCGCCTCGACCTTGGCCAGCGCGCGCTCGACGGCGCCGCGGTCGGTCAGCCCCGGCTGGTCGGCCAGCGTGCGCAGGGCGACGACCAGGGCCAGCGCCTCGTCGGCGGTCAGCCGCAGCGGGCGGGCCAGGCCGGCGTCGTGCCCGACGCTGACCGTGTCGCCCTCGAACGACAGGTCGATCAGGTCGCCCGGGCCGTGCCCGGGCAGCCCGCACATCCACAGCAGCTGCAGGTCCCGGCGCAGCTGGGCCTCGGGCACGCCGAAGTCGTCGGCGGCCTCGGCCACCCGCACCCCGGGATGGGCCAGCAGGTAGGGCAACAGCGCCAGCAGCCGCGGCAGCCGGTCCCCCGAGGTGCTCACCGCGCCATCCCGGCCTGCGGGGCGGCGTGTGCGCGCAGCCGGCGGACGACGGCCTGGCGGACGTCCTCCGGGCCCTCGACGACCGCCCGGCTGCCCTGCCGGGCGACCCGGTCGGCGATCCACTCCGGGTCGAAGTAGCCGATCTCGGCCAGGTCCCAGTCCGACCCGCGATCCCCCGGCTCGATCCGCGTCGCGATCTTGCGCAGCCAGACGCCGTGGCCCTGCCGGATCCGGATCCGGGCGTGCCGCTGGTACTCCGGCGGCTCGGTCTCCACCACGTACGCGACCAGGTCGATGCCGGTGGGCACCTTGACCGCGCCCTCGGGCCCGACCGGCCGGACCGCGCCGAGCACCCGCGACAGCCGGAAGCAGCGCGGCGCCTCCCGGCCGCGGTCGTGGCCGACCAGATACCACCGGCCGCGCCAGGAGACCACGCCCCAGGGCTCGATCTCGCGCTCGGACTCCACCCCGGACGGCCTCCGGTACGCGAACCGCACCGCCCGGCCGGCCTGCACCGCGTCCAGGCAGGGGTGCAGCGCCTCCTCGGCCGCGTCCAGCCGCGGCTCGACGTCGAGGGTCCGGGCCGGCTCGACGTCCACCCCGCCGGCGCGCAGCTTGAGCAGCGCGCCGCGGGCGGCGTCGGCCAGCTCGGCGGACTGCCACAGCCGCGCGGCCAGGCCGACCGCGGCGGCCTCGTCCGGCTCCAGCGACACCGGGGGCAGCTCGTAGTCGCGCCGCGCGATCCGGTAGCCCTCCTCGGTGTCGAAGATGCTCGTCTTACCGGTCTCCAGCGGGACGCCCAGCTCGCGCAGCTCGGCCTTGTCCCGCTCGAACATGCGCTTGAACGCCTCGTCGGCGCGGGCCGTGCCGTCGTCCGGCTCGTATCCCGGGACAGCCGTCCGGATCCGCTCCGCGGTCAGGAACTGCCGGGTGGACAGCAGGCACAGCACAAGGTTGACCAGTCGTTCGGCCCGGCGCGACGACACCCGTCCAGCGTAGTCGCCCGGCGCCACCGGTTACGGTCCGGCACCGGTCTACATCGACGCGATGAGCTTCTCGACCCGCTCGTCCTGGGAGCGGAACGGGTCCTTGCACAGCACGGTGCGCTGGGCCTGGTCGTTGAGCTTGAGGTGCACCCAGTCGACGGTGAAGTCGCGCCGCTTCTCCTGCGCCCGGCGGATGAACTCGCCGCGCAGCCGGGCCCTGGTCGTCTGCGGCGGGGTGTTCTTGCCCTCGAAGATCGCCACGTCGGAGGCGACCCGGTCGACCGCGCCCTTCTTCTCCAGCAGGTAGTACAGGCCGCGCCCGCGGTGGATGTCGTGGTACGCGAGGTCGAGCTGGGCGACCCGGGGCGAGGACAGGGTCAGCCCGTGCTTGGCCCGGTAGCGCTCGATCAGCTGGAACTTCGTGGCCCAGTCGATCTCGCGGTCGATCAGCGACAGGTCGCCGGTGGCGATCGCGTCCAGCGTGCGGCCCCACAGCTCGACCACCCGCTTGGACACCGGGTCGCCGCCGCGCCGGTCGACGAAGTCGGCGGCCTTCTGGTGGTACTCCCGCTGGATGTCCAGCGCGGTCGCCTCCCGGCCGTTGGCCAGCTTCACCCGCCGCCGCGAGGTGACGTCGTGGCTGACCTCGCGGATGGCCCGGATCGGGTTCTCCAGGGTCAGGTCGCGGAACACGATCCCGGCCTCGATCATCCGCAGCACCAGGTGGGTGGCGCCGACCTTGAGCAGCGTGGTCGTCTCGCTCATGTTCGAGTCGCCGACGATCACGTGCAGTCGGCGGAACCGCTCGGCGTCCGCGTGCGGCTCGTCGCGGGTGTTGATGATCGGCCGGGACCGGGTGGTCGCCGACGAGACGCCCTCCCAGATGTGCTCGGCCCGCTGGGACACGCAGTAGACCGCGCCGCGCGGGGTCTGCAGCACCTTGCCGGCTCCGCAGATCACCTGCCGGGTCACCAGGAACGGGATCAGCACGTCGGCCAGCCGGGAGAACTCGCCGTGCCGGGCGACCAGGTAGTTCTCGTGGCACCCGTAGGAGTTGCCGGCCGAGTCGGTGTTGTTCTTGAACAGGTAGATGTCCCCGGTGATGCCCTCCTCGTGCAGCCGCCGCTCGGCGTCCACGAGCAGGCCCTCGAGGATCCGCTCGCCGGCCTTGTCGTGCACGACCAGGTCGACGAGGTTGTCGCACTCGGGCGTCGCGTACTCCGGGTGGGAGCCGACGTCGAGATACAGCCGGGCACCGTTGCGGAGGAAGACGTTGCTCGACCGGCCCCACGAGACCACCCGCCGGAACAGGTAGCGGGCCACCTCGTCCGGCGACAGCCGGCGCTGCCCGTGGAACGTGCACGTCACGCCGTACTCGTTCTCGAGCCCGAAGATGCGCCGGTCCATGCCTGCCACCTTACGGCGTGGGGTAGGGGACGGCGCGTGACGGACTCCTTTGACCACAGGCCCGACCCGGTCACGGTACGGGCGCTCGGGAAGATCAGCGAGGCGCTGGAGGCGGTGGAGCGGGCCCGCGGGCACCTCTACTCGTTCCACCAGCTGTCCGGGAAGGCCGACCTGTCGCTGCAGGAGGGCGTGGCGATGCTGCGCGAGGCCGGCCACGTCGAGCTGGCCGAGGAGATCGACGCCGGCCTGGTCGGCCGCAACGTCCTCCCGGACCGCTGGACGTTCCAGGTCGTCGAGGAGTACGACGACGGCTACTGGTCGGTCTTCCGGGAGTACGAGAACAGGGCCAGGCAGACGCTCGCCGGCGGTCGCCGGCACCTCCACGAGGCGCGGATGAAGGACGAGGAGCGGGCCGGCAAGACCTACGACCAGAACCGGCCGCCACGCTAGCTCGGCGAGCCCTCCTCGGGATCCTCGGTCGCGTCCCCGTCGACCGAGCCGCCGCCGGCCGGCCCGGTCTGCTGGGCCGGCTCGGTCTGCTGGGCCGGCTCGGTCTGCTGGGCCGGCTCGGCCTGCTGGGCCGGCTCGGCCTGCTGGACCGGCCCGGCCTGTTCGGCCTGCTGGGCCGGCTCGGACGGGGGCGCCGCCGTGTCGGCGGCGTCGCCGGCTCCCGCGGCCCCCGGCCGCAGTGCGGACAGCGCCGCGCCCTGCACCCGGCGGAACTTGCGGTTGGGCCGGCCGCGCTCCAGCACCGCCACCTCGAGCTGGTTGGCGGCCAGCTCGCGCGGCTTGCCGTTGTCGCCGCCGACCGCGCCGAGCCCGCGGATGGCCAGCGCCAGCGCCTCGGCCAGCGCCAGCCCGGGCCGGTAGCCGTCCTTGAGCGCGGCGACGATCGGCTCGCCGTGGCCACCGAGCACCACGTACTCCGGCTCGTCGAAGATCGACCCGTCGAACAGCAGCCGGTAGAGCCGGTCCTCGGCCGGGGTCGCGCCGACCTCGCCGACGCACATCTCCACCTCGTACGGCTTCTGCGACTCGGTGAAGATCGAGTTGAGCGTCTGCGCGTAGGCGTTGGCCAGCGCCCGGCCGGTCACGTCGCGCCGGTCGTAGGAGTAGCCGCGCACGTCGGCCAGCCGGATCCCGGCCACCCGCAGCGTCTCGTACTCGCTGTACCGGCCGACCGCGGCGAACCCGATCCGGTCGTAGATCTCGCCGATCTTGTAGAGGGTGCTCTGCGGGTTCTCGGCGACGAACAGCACGCCCTCGGCGTACTTGAGCACGACCACCGGGCGGCCGCGCATGATGTTCTTCCGCGCGTACTCCGCGCGGTCGCGCATGATCTGCTCGGCGGAGGCGTAGAACGGCATCGTCATGGCGTGGTCCCTCCCCCGCTCAGACCGGGTTGGCGGTGCGCTCGGCCACGACGGCCTCGGCCAGCTGTCCGAGCTCGTCGTCCGGCACCCGGCTGGTGCCCTCGGCGGTGGCCAGCATGACGACCGGGAAGATCTTGCGGACCAGGTCCGGGCCGCCGGTGGCCGAGTCGTCGTCGGCCGCGTCGTACAGCGCCTCGACCGCGACCCGGATCACGTCCTCGCGGCTCATGGCCGGCCGCCACAGCTTCTTCAGCGAGCCGCGGGCGAACAGCGAGCCCGAGCCGATGCCGGCGAAGTTCTGCTCCTCGTACGGGCCGCCGGTCACGTCGTAGGAGAAGATCCGGCCCGCCGCGGCCGACACGGCGGCGTCCAGGTCGTAGCCGGCGAACAGCGGCAGCACGGCCAGCCCCTGCATGGCCGCGCCGAGGTTGCCGCGGATCATGCTGGCCAGCCGGTTGGCCTTGCCGTCCAGGGTCAGGATCGTCGACTCGATCTTCTCGTAGTGCTCGAGCTCCAGCTGGAAGAGCCGGATCATCTCCATCCCGATGCCCGCGGTGCCGGCGAAGCCGACCAGGCTGTACGCGTCGGCCGCGGACACCTTCTCGATGTCCCGCTGGGCGATCATGTTGCCCATCGTGGCCCGGCGGTCGCCGGCCATCAGCACGCCCTCGGCGTACGTGGCGGCGACGATCGTGGTCGCGTGCGGAGCCAGGTCGCCGGCGTGGCCAGGCGGCAGCGGCCGCCGTCCCGGCAGCAGGTCGGGGGCGACCGAGCGGAGGAGGTCCGTGAACGACGGGCTCCCCGCGGCCAGGTAGGCGCCGGGCAGCCCTGCGGGCAGGTCAGCGGACACGGATCTCCTCGGTCGTCAACGGAACCAGGGTGCGAACCCTAACGATCACTGTCCGCCCTTCTGGACGTACCCGCGGACGAACTCCTCCGCGTTCTCCTCCAGCACGTCGTCGATCTCGTCGAGGATCGCGTCGACGTCCTCGGTGAGCTTCTCGTGCCGCTCCTGGACGTCGGTCTCGGTGCTCGCCTCGACCTCGTCGACCTCGTCGGTGCGCCGGGTGGCCCTGCTCTGACCGCCGCCGGTCTCTCTCGTCGCCATCGCCAACCTCCGCTATCCCGGGGCTTCCGACACTAGTCGGCGCTCCGGACCGCGGCACGTGACTCACCCGCCGGAGAGGGCCTCCACGAGCGCGTCCGCCGTGGGCGAACGGTCGAGCAGGGCGCCCACGTGGGCCTTGGTCCCGCGCAGCGGCTCCAGCGTCGGCACCCGGACCAGCGACTCCCGGCCGAGATCGAAGATGACCGAGTCCCAGGAGGCGGCCGCGACCTGGGTCGGGTAGCGGCGCAGGCACTCGCCCCGGAAGTACGCCCTGGTGTCCTCGGGCGCGTGGTCGACGGCGTCGAGCACCTCGTCCTCGCCGACCAGCCGCTGCATCGCTCCGCGGGCGACCAGCCGCGCGTACAGGCCCTTGTCCGGGCGGACGTCCGAATACTGCAGGTCGACCAGCTGCAGCCGGGGCGAGCCCCAGCTCAGCCCGTCCCGGGTCCGGTAGCCCTCCAGCAGCCGCAGCTTGGCCACCCAGTCCAGCTCCCGGGCGCACAGCATCGGGTCCTGCTCGAGCCGGGTGAGGGTCGACTCCCAGCGGTCGAGCACGTCCGCGGTCTGCGCGTCGACGTCGGCGCCGAACCGGTCCTCGACGTACTTGCGGGCCTGCTCCAGGTATTCCATCTGCAGCTGCACGGCGGTCAGCCGCCGGCCCGAGCGCAGCGTGAGCAGATACTTCAGGCCCGGGTCGTGGGAGACCGCGCGCAGGCTGGAGACCGGCTCCTCGACCGACAGGTCCACGGTGAGGAACCTGTCCTCGATCATGGCCAGCACCAGCGACGTCGTGCCGAGCTTGAGGTACGTCGAGATCTCCGACAGGTTGGCGTCGCCGATGATCACGTGCAGCCGGCGGTAGCGCTCGGCGTCCGCGTGCGGCTCGTCCCTGGTGTTGATGATCGGCCGCTTCAGCGTGGTCTCCAGGCCCACCTCGACCTCGAAGAAGTCGGCCCGCTGGGACAGCTGGAAGCCCTCGCCGCGGCCGTCCTGGCCGATGCCGACCCGGCCCTGGCCGGCCACCACCTGCCGGGAGACGAAGAACGGGGTGAGGTGCCGGACGATGTCGGCGAACGGCGTCGCCCTGGACATCAGGTAGTTTTCGTGGGAACCGTACGACTGGCCCTTGTTGTCGGTGTTGTTCTTGTAGAGCTGGATCGGCGGCTGCCCGGGCACGGCCTGCGCGGCCCGCCGGGACGCCTCGGCCATGATCCGCTCGCCCGCCTTGTCCCAGAGCACGACGGCACGCGGGTTGGTCACCTCGGGCGTCGAGTACTCCGGGTGGGCGTGGTCGACGTACAGCCGGGCGCCGTTGGTGAGGATGACGTTGGCCAGCCCGGCGTCGTCCTCGGCCTCCAGGTACTCCGGGCCCAGCGCGCTGCCGAGGTCGAAGCCGCGGGCGTCGCGCAGCGGGGACTCCTCCTCGAAGTCCCACCGGGCCCGGCGGTTGCGGGGCACGTCCGGCCGCCCGCCGTACCCGTTGACGATCTGCGACGACAGCAGCATCGCGTTGGCACCCGGCTGGCCCGGCACGGAGACCCCGTACTCGACCTCCGTGCCCATCACCCGGCGTACGGTCATGCGGTCCAGCCTACGGCGACCGCGCCCGGTCACGTGCCGAACGTGACGGCTGCCAGCAGCTTGTCCACCGCCTGGGCGCTTCCTGCGGCCGCGCTGTGCTGGCGGAACGCGATCATCGAGGTGGGCAGCCACCACAGCCGGGGGTCGAAGTCGAGGTCGGAGTTCTCGCAGGTCACCCGCCAGGAGCCGTACGCGGCGGTTTTCGGGCCGACCTTCCGGAACCCCTTGTCGACGACCGTGCTCGCCGTCACCGGGCTGGTCTCGCCGCCGTTGCCGCACGAGGCCACGTCCGAGCCCCACCACCAGCCCTGCTGCGCGCCCGGCGCCGGGATGGAGACCGAGCCGCCGGACCGCCGGGTGGCGCCGATGTCGACGACCTCGAGGCTGCAGCCGGTGTCGTCGGCCAGCGTCAGGCACAGGTAGTCGCCCTGCCGCGTGGCCCTGGTCACCCCGGTGAGCGGGATCGTCGCCCGGCCGAGGGTGACCGCCGCCCCGGAGACCGTGGCGGTCGGGGTCGGCGCAGGCGTCTGCGCCCCGGCGGACGACTCGCCGGCGGCCGCGGGCCTGGTGGCGCCGGCCTCGGGTCGGCCGTGCCCGGGGATCTGCCCGCCGGCGCCGCAGCCGGCCATCGCCAGGGCCGCCGTTGCCGCCGCGGCCACCCGCAGGACTCGATGCACGGCAGGCACCCTACGTCCAGCGCGCCGGCGGCGCCGACCCCGGCAGGTCAGGCAGCCATGGGAGGGGAGCAGGCGCCGAGGCGCCGGACCGCCGCGCGGTCCGGCGCCGCCGTGGAGCACCTACAGGTACTGACCGGTGTTGCGATCGTGTCGATCGCACGGCCCGAGTCGGCGCCCTTGCCGGTGACCAGCGTGCGGATGTAGACGATCCGCTCGCCCTTCTTGCCGGAGATGCGGGCCCAGTCGTCCGGGTTGGTGGTGTTGGGCAGGTCCTCGTTCTCCCGGAACTCGTCCAGGCAGGCGCTGACCAGGTGCTGCAGGCGCAGGCCCTTCGAGCCCTGCTCCAGGAAGGCCTTGATCGCCATCTTCTTGGCCCGGTCGACGATGTTCTGGATCATGGCGCCGGAGTTGAAGTCCTTGAAGTAGAGGACCTCCTTGTCGCCGTTCGCGTACGTCACCTCGAGGAAGCGGTTGTCCTCGCTCTCGGTGTACATCCGCTCGACGGCACGCTGGATCATCGCCGCGACCGTCGCGTCCCGGTTGCCGCCGTGCTCGGCGAGGTCGTCGGAGTGGATCGGCAGCGTCGGCGTCAGGTACTTGGAGAAGATGTCGCGCGCCGCCTCCGCGTCCGGCCGCTCGATCTTGATCTTCACGTCGAGCCGGCCCGGGCGCAGGATCGCCGGGTCGATCATGTCCTCGCGGTTGGAGGCGCCGATGACGATGACGTTCTCCAGGCCCTCGACGCCGTCGATCTCGCTCAGCAGCTGCGGCACGATCGTGTTCTCCACGTCGGAGGACACGCCCGAGCCGCGGGTGCGGAAGATCGAGTCCATCTCGTCGAAGAACACGATGACCGGCGTGCCCTCGCTGGCCTTCTCCCGGGCCCGCTGGAACACCAGCCGGATGTGCCGCTCGGTCTCCCCGACGTACTTGTTGAGCAGCTCCGGACCCTTGATGTTCAGGAAGAACGACCGGCCGGCGTCCTCGCCGCGGACCTCGGCCACCTTCTTGGCCAGCGAGTTGGCCACCGCCTTGGCGATGAGCGTCTTGCCGCAGCCGGGCGGGCCGTAGAGCAGGATGCCCTTCGGCGGGCGCAGCTCGTGCTCCCGGAACAGGTCCGAGTGCAGGAACGGCAGCTCGACGGCGTCGCGGATCGCCTCGATCTGGGCGCTGAGCCCACCGATGTCGGTGTAGTCGATGTCCGGGACCTCCTCGAGGATCAGCTCCTCGACCTCGGACTTCGGGATCTTCTCGTAGACGTAGCCGGAGCGCGGCTCGAGCAGCAGCGAGTCACCGGCGCGCAGCCGCTCGGTCAGCAGCGTGTCGGCGAGGTGCACGATCCGCTCCTCGTCGGTGTGCCCTATGACGAGCGCGCGGTCGCCGCCGGCCAGCACCTCCTTGAGCATGACGACGTCGCCGGCCCGCTCGAACTCCCGGGTCAGCACGACGTTGAGCGCCTCGTTGAGCATGACCTCCTGGCCGACCCGGAGCGTCTCCATGTCGACCGAGGGCGAGACCGCCACCCGCAGCTTGCGCCCGCCGGTGAACACGTCGACCGTGCCGTCCTCGTAGGTCGCCAGGAAGACGCCGTAGCCGCTCGGCGGCTGGGCCAGCCGGTCGACCTCCTCCTTGAGCGCGACGATCTGGTCGCGCGCCTCACGCAGCGTCGAGGTCAGCTTCTCGTTGCGCTCGGTGAGCGTCGCAACCCGGCTCTGGGCATCGGCGAGCCGCTCCTCGAGCACCCGAAGGTGCCGGGGGGACTCCGTCAACCGGCGACGGAGCATGGACACCTCCTCCTCGAGGAAGGAGACCTGCGTGGTGAGCTCGTGAACGTCCTTCTCGTTCCTCGAGGCACCGGTCTCCTGGTCGTCGGAGTCGCTGGCCACGATCACCACCTCCTGCGGCAACCTGCGGTCAAAAGTCACCCTACACAGCGGGACCGACAGTAGGCCCGTCCACACCAGATCCGCTCCCCTTGCTGCGGCGGCCGCGCGTGTCCCTGCGCCGTAAGGGTTGTCGGAGCTGCTGCTCGGCGGGCGCGCCGGCAACCCGGACGACCCGGGGTAACGGTCGCGAAAATTGTCACGAGCCGGCGGGGTCGTCCCCGTCGGCACCGGCCGCGGCCTTGGCCGGCCGCCGCTGCCGGGCCGGCGCGGTCACCCCGGGGGCGAGCCGGCGGGCCGAGACCAGGAACGCGGTGTGCCCGACCATCCGGTGCTCGGGCCGGACCGCCAGCCCGACCACGTGCCAGGGCCGGACGAGCGTCTCCCAGGCCGCCGGCTCGGTGAACCCGCCGTGCTCGCGCAGCGCCTCGACGACCCGGGACAACTGGGTCGTCGAGGCCACGTACGCGACCAGCACGCCGCCGGGCACCAGCGCCGCGGCCAGCGGGCCGAGCACCTCCCACGGAGCCAGCATGTCCAGCACCACCCGGTCGGCCGGCTCGCCCGCCGGGTGGGCGGCCACGTCGCCGTCGCGCAGCTCCCAGGCCGGGTGCGGGCCGCCGAAGAACCGCTCCACGTTCCGGCGGGCCACCGCGGCGAACTCGGGCCGCCGCTCGTAGCTCACCACCCGGCCGCCGTCCCCGGCCGCGCGCAGCAGCGAGCAGGTCAGCGCGCCGGAGCCGGCCCCGGCCTCGACCACCCTGGCCCCGGGGAACACGTCGCCCATGGCCACGATCTGGGCCGCGTCCTTGGGGTAGACGACCGCGGCGCCGCGCGGCATCGACAGCACGAAGTCGGACAGCAGCGGCCGCAGCGCCAGGTACGGCGTGCCCGACGGTTGCGCCTTCACCACGATCCCCTCGGGCGCGCCGATGAGGTCGTCGTGCACGACCGCGCCCCGGTGGGTGTGGAACGCCTTGCCGGGCTGCAGCACGACCGTGTGCAGCCGGCCCTTGGGGTCGGTCAGCTGGACGGAGTCGCCCGCGCGGAAGGGACCGGTGCTCACGAGGGAGATCCTGCCGGGGCCGGCCGCCCCTGCAGGACCCGGGCCACGTCCACCGCGGCGAGCACGCCCACCGCCCGGCCGTCCCGGCCGACCACGAGGTATTCGCTGGCCGGCGTGTTCCGGAACGCCTCGACCACCTCGGCCCCCGACAGCGAGTCGGCCAGCACCAGCCCGGGCTCGAGCGGGCGGGCCACGTCGGCCACCGTGGTCCACGGCCGGCGCGCCTCCGGCACCGCCATCACGTGCGACTCGCTCACCAGCGCCCGCGGCACGCCGGTCGCGTCGACCACGACCAGCCCGCGCACGTGCGCGTCCCAGGCCCGGCGCAGCGCCTCGGCGATCGGCAGGTCCGGCGGCACCGAGATCGTCGGGCGGACCAGCGCCGCGATCTCCAGCGCCGGCAGCCGCGCGGTCACCGTCGCGGTGGACAGCGACTGGGTCGCGCCGACCCAGATGAACGCGGCCAGCAGGCCGGCCAGCAGCACGTTGCCGATCCCCAGCGCGCCGTCGGTGGGCACCGTGACCACGGCGCCGACCAGCACGAGCACCGCGACCCCCCGGCCGCCCCACGCCGCGGCCCTGGTGCCGGTGAGCTTGTCGCCGGTGATCTTCCAGACCCCGGCCCGGACCAGCCGGCCGCCGTCCAGCGGCAGCCCCGGCAGCAGGTTGAACACGGCCACCGCGAGGTTGCTCCAGACCAGCAGGAAGATCATCGTCCGGGCGACCGTGCCGCCGTCGGCGAGCGGGAGCAGGCAGGCCCCGCCGGCCGCGAGCACCAGGCTGACCAGCGGGCCGGCCACGGCGACCAGGTATTCCTGGGCCGGGCCCTCCGGCTCCCTCTCGATCTCCGACACCCCGCCGAGCAGGAAGATCACCACCCGCCTGACCGGCAGGCCGAAGGCGAGGCTGACCGCGGTGTGGCCGAGCTCGTGGGCGAGCAGCGAGATCGCCAGCAGGACCGCGAACGCGAAGGCCACCGCGTACGACCCGGCGGTGCTGATGCCGTCGACGGTCTGCTCGACCAGCTCCGAGTAGGTGAGCGTGATCAGCAGCGCGATGAACAGCCAGGACGGGGAGAGGAAGACCGGCACGCCGAAGAACCGGCCCACCGGGAGGCCGGCGGACTGGGTCCGGCCCGGGCCCCGGCGTGGCCCGGACGCTGGCTCGGCCATGTGGCCGATGGTACGGGCCGCGCGCCTGCCGTCGCTGTGCCGCCGGTCGACGGTCGCTCTGCTGGGCTGTCGTGACCTACCGTGATCCCATGACCCGTCCGGGCTCGTCGCCGTCTCGGGGGCGGCATGCTGCCCCGGACGACGACGCGCGCCCGGACGAGGACCGGCCCCTGGGCCGGCACGCGGTGCCCGACCCGCCGCGCCGGCGGCACGCCGCTGCGGAGCCGAACGGGTACCACGCGCCGCACCGGCGCCGCCACGCCGCCCCCGACGACCAGCCGTACGCCGAGCCGTACGAGCCGTACGAGCCGTACGAGCCGTACGACGGGGGCGGCCGGCACGCGTCCGGCGGCGGGGTCAACGGTCACGCCGCCCGGCCGGGCGGCTACGGGAGGCACCTGGCCGACCCCGCGCGGCCCGCGCCGGGCGGTCCGCCGGCGAACGGGTTCGGCTACCACCGCCCCGAGGTGAACGGGTACGCCGGTCCGCAGCCGGATGGCTGGGCCGGCGAGCACGCGCCGGCGCACCCGTGGGGCGAGGTCAACGGTTATCACCTGGAGGCGCCGGCGCCGCCGGCGGTCAACGGCTACCGCCTGGACGAGCCGGTCGTCCCGGTCAACGGGTTCCCGTACACCGCGGCCCCGCCGGCGCCGGTCGCGTACCCGGTCAACGGGCACGGGGTCGACGCGGCCGAGCGCGAGGCCGCCTCCTGGCCGGTCGACGGCCGCGGCACCGAGCTCGACCGGCCGGCGTACCCGGCCATACCGGCCGAGCCGCGGATCGCCGTGGTCCCGCTGGACGGCGGGACGAGCCAGGCGCCCGGCCGCCCGGCGGCCGCGCCGGCCCGCACGCCCGCGGACGCGCCGGCCGGGAAGCCGGCGAAGTCCCCGCATCCGCCTCGCGCGGTCGTCCGCCGCCGCCGGGCCCGGCGCAAGGCCCTCGAGTGGCCGTTCCTCATCGTGTTCGCGCTGGTGTCGGCGTTCCTGATCCGCCAGTACGTCGTGCAGACGTTCTACATCCCGTCCGCCTCGATGCACGAGACTTTGATCGAGGGCGACCGGGTGCTGGTCAACAAGGTCGGTTACCACCTGCACGACGTCCACCGCGGCGACGTCGTCGTGTTCGGCAAGCCGCCCGGGCTCGAAGTGAGCGAGGACGACCTGATCAAGCGGGTGGTCGCGCTGCCCGGCGAGACGGTCGAGGGCCGCGGCGGGAAGGTGTACGTCGACGGCGCCCCGCTGGACGAGCCGTACGTCGAGCCGCTCTGCCACGGCACCGGCGAGTTCGCCAAGGTCACCGTCCCGGCCGGGAAGCTGTGGGTGATGGGCGACAACCGGTGCAACTCCAGCGACAGCAGGGTCTTCGGCCCGATCGGGCAGGACCTCGTGGTCGGCCGGGCGTTCGTACTCGCCTGGCCGTTCGACCGGCTTTCCTGGCTGTGACCTCCACCGGGCGCGGCGGCCCCGGTTCTGTCGCACCCCGGGGTTAGGGTCGGCGCCGTGACCGGGGTGGCGGAGGAGACCGAGCGGCTGCTGGCCGGCACGCTCTCGCCGTCCCGGGCCGCCGACTTCAAGACCTGCCCGCTGCTCTACCGGTTCCGCTCGGTCGACAAGATCCCGCAGCGGCCGAGCCCGGACAAGGCGCGCGGCACGTTGGTGCACGCCGTGCTCGACCGGCTGTTCGACCTGCCCGCGACCCAGCGGACGTACCAGCAGGCGGCCGATCTGGTCGAGCCGGAGTGGGCCAGGATGGCCGAGGCCGAGCCGGAGACCGCGGCGCTGTTCGCCGCCGGCGGGCTGGCCGAGTGGCTCGACTCGGCCCGCCGGATGGTCGCCGGCTACTTCGCGCTGGAGGACCCGGGCCGGCTGGAGCCGGCCGC
The DNA here is from genome assembly GCA_963803135.1 of uncultured Actinomycetota bacterium. GTDB lineage: Bacteria > Actinomycetota > Actinomycetes > Mycobacteriales > CADCTP01 > CADCTP01. The sequence goes on from CAWDLH010000008.1 coordinate 908,373, forward strand.
CCGCGAGCAGCTGGTCGAGGCGGTGCTCGACCTCGGCGGCCCGGCGCCGCTCGCCCTGCGCGGCTACGTCGACCGGCTCGACGTGGCCCCGACCGGCGAGGTCCGCGTCGTCGACTACAAGACCGGCGCCATACCGCGGGTGGCGTACGAGGCGAAGGCGCTGTTCCAGCTGAAGTTCTACGCGCTGGTCCTGTGGCGGACCACCGGCACGGTGCCGCACCAGCTCAAGCTCATGTACCTGTCCGATCGGGACACGCTGGCCTACCGGCCGGACGCGGCCGAGCTGGAGCGGTTCGAGCGGACGCTGGTCGCGGTCTGGCGGGCGATCGAGCGGGCGGTCACCACGCGTGACTTCAGGGCCAACCCGGGCCGGCTCTGCGGGTGGTGCGACTACCAGGCGCTGTGCCCGTCGCAAGGCGGCACCCTGCCGCCCTACCCGGCCCCGGCAAGCGCGACCGAGCAGGGCTGACGACCGAGCAGGGCTGACGCCCGACGACCGGGTGACCCCGCATCCACCGTCAGGTGGAGACGCATCTCCAACCGTGGCGCGATGCGCCGGGCCGGGTGCGTCCGTAGCGTCCTGAGGGCCGGCTGAAAACCGGCTGAGCTGCACCGACGGGCAGACGAGGCTCGGGGCAACCCCTGAGAAAGTCGGGGGTAAACCCCAATGTCCCGTTCGTGCCGTCCCACCTAGCGTTCCCGACGAGACCAGAAGAGCTACGGTCCCCGGCCCCGGCCGGGCGGCCCGCAGAGAGGGAGATCCCACGTGACGAGTCCCGAGCCCGGCACCCAGCTCCGGCACCGGGCACCCACGGCCGGCGCGCCCGCCGCCCAGGCCGTCGAGCTACGCAAGGTGTACGGCACCGGACAAACCCAGGTCACCGCACTGGACGGCGTGACCGCGACGTTCCCCGTCGGCGAGTTCACCGCGATCATGGGCCCGTCCGGGTCCGGCAAGTCGACGTTCATGCACTGCCTGGCCGGGCTGGACCAGCCGACCTCGGGCGAGGTCGTCATCGGCGGGGACCCGCTGGCCGGGATGTCGGACAAGCGGCTGACCGCGCTGCGCCGGGACAAGGTCGGCTTCGTGTTCCAGCAGTTCAACCTCCTGCCGACGCTGACCGCCGAGGAGAACATCACGCTGCCGCTGCAGATCGCCGGCCGGAAGCCGGACAAGGCCTGGTTCGACCAGGTGGTCGCCGCGGTCAACCTGCGCGACCGGCTCACGCACCGGCCGACCGAGCTGTCCGGCGGGCAGCAGCAGCGGGTGGCCTGCGCCCGGGCGCTGATCACCCGGCCCGCGGTGATCTTCGCCGACGAGCCGACCGGCAACCTCGACTCGCGCAGCTCGGCCGAGGTGCTCGGCTTCCTGCGGCGGTCGGTCACCGAGCTCGGCCAGACGATCGTGATGGTCACGCACGAGCCGTCCGCCGCGGCGTACGCGGACCGCGTCCTGTTCCTGGCCGACGGCCGGATCGTCGACGAGATGCGCGCGCCGACCGCGGACTCCGTGCTCGACCGGATGAAGGGTCTGGAGCCGGGCCAGGAGTCGATGTACCAGCCGGTGGGTGCCTGAGATGATCCGCAGCACCATCAAGTCCCTCATGGCCCGCAAGCTGCGGCTGACCATGTCCGCGCTCGCGATCGTGCTCGGCGTCGCGTTCGTGGTCGGGGCGTTCGTACTCACCGACACGCTGGGCCGGACGTTCGACGACCTGTTCTCGTCGGTGAACAAGAACATCGCCGTGGACGTCCGCGGCGCCGAGATCACCCCGGGCTCCAGCGACTCGGACGGCGGCGGCCGGCGGGACGTGCCGGCCGGCACGCTCGCGACCGTGCGGGGCATCGACGGCGTGGCCGAGGTACAGGGCAACGTCGCCAACGCCCAGTTCAACCAGGTCAGCGTCCTGGGCAAGGACGGCAAGGCGCTGTCCACCAACGGCGCGCCGATCATCGCCGGCAACTGGATCGACTCGACCACGCTCAACCAGCAGCGGGTGGTCTCCGGCACCGCACCGCGCGGCCCCACCGACGTCGTGCTGGACGGCAAGCTGGCCGACAGGGCCGGCGTCAAGGTGGGCGACCCGGTCACCGTGTTCCTGCCGAGCGGCCAGCACCGGGCGACGGTCGTCGGCCTGGTGCAGTACGCGAACGGCAAGGACAGCCTCGGCGGCGAGTCGTACGTGCTGTTCACCACCCAGGCAGCGCAGCAGCTGCTGCATGTGAACGGCTACTCCGACCTGGTCGTCGCGGCCAAGGACGGGGTGTCCCAGGACCAGCTGCGCAACCGGGTCGCGGCCGCGCTGCCGCGCGGCACCGAGGCCATCACCGGCACCCAGCTGGCCGACGAGCAGGCCACCGACATCCAGCAGGGCCTGAGCTTCCTCAACACGTTCCTGCTGGTGTTCGCGTCGGTGGCGCTGTTCGTCGGGGCGTTCATCATCTTCAACACGTTCTCGATCCTGGTCGCGCAGCGGACCAGGGAGCTGGCCCTGATGCGGGCGCTCGGCGCCTCGAAGGGACAGGTCACCCGGTCGGTGCTGCTGGAGGCCGTCGTGGTCGGCGGGATCGCGTCGGCCATCGGGCTGGGCGCCGGCGTCGGCGTGGCGATCGGGCTGCAGGCGCTGTTCAGCGCGTTCGGGGCCGGGCTGCCGTCGGCCTCGCCGGTGCTCGAGCCCCGCACGGTGGTCGCGGCGTTCGCGGTCGGCATCGTCATCACCGCGGTGGCGGCGCTGATGCCGGCGCGGCGGGCAGCCAAGGTGCCGCCGGTGGCGGCGATGCGGGACGCGGCGACCGCGGACCGCTCGCTGGTCCGGCAGACCATCGCCGGCGCGATCCTCGCCGTCGGCGGCGCCGTCGCGATGACCCTCGGCCTGACCGGCAGCGGCCTGGCCGTGCTCGGGCTCGGCACGGTGCTCGCGTTCCTCGGCGTGGCGCTGCTCTCGCCGCTGGTGAGCCGGCCGGTCACCGGGACCGTCGGGCTGCTGTTCCGGCGCGGGCTGCCGGGACGTCTCGGCCGGCAGAACTCGATGCGCAACCCGCGCCGGACCGCGGCCACCGCGGCGGCGCTGATGATCGGGCTGGCGCTGGTGGCGGCGGTCGGCGTGCTCGGCTCGTCGCTGAAGGACAGCGTCCGCAAGATCGCCTCGGACGCGATCGGCGCCGACTACATCGTCAGCCCGACCGCGGTCGGCATGGACCAGGCCGCGTTCACGGCCGTGCAGAACACGCCGGGCGTCGGCGAGGTGAGCGGGCTGCGCGGCGGCGACGCGACCATCGCCGGTGCCGACGAGTTCCCGACGTCGCTGACCAAGGCGGCGCTCGGCACGACCGTGGACCTGTCGATGAAGTCCGGCAGCACCGCGGACCTCGGCCCGGGCAGCACGCTCATCTCCGACGACGTGGCCGACGACAAGCACCTGTCGGTCGGGTCGACGGTGCCGGTGACGTGGGAGGACGGCCAGAAGGGCACGCTACGGGTGGCCGGGGTCTACCTGTCCAACCAGCTGATCGGCAACTACCTGGTCGACGACTCGGCCGCGGTCCACTTCCGGCAGCAGCTCTACTTCGCGGCGCTGGTCAAGGCCGCGGACGGGACCGACGCGGCGCAGCTGCGCGGGCCGCTGGACCGGGCCGTGGCCGCGTACCCCAACCTGCAGGTGCAGGACGAGTCGGAGTTCGTCGGCGACGCGACCAAGCAGATCGACCAGCTGGTGCAGTTCTTCCAGCTGCTGCTGGCGCTGTCGGTAGCCATCGCGATCCTCGGCATCGTCAACACGCTGGCGCTGTCGGTGCTCGAGCGGACCCGGGAGCTCGGGCTGCTGCGGGCGGTCGGGATGAGCCGGCGGCAGGTCAAGCGGATGGTGCGGGTCGAGTCGGTGCTGGTGGCGGTGTTCGGCGGGCTGCTCGGCCTGGCGGTCGGTGTGGTCTTCGGCGCGGCGCTGCAGAAGGCCCTGGTCAGCCAGGGCGTGACCGAGTTGTCCTTCCCGGTCGGGCAGCTGGCGCTCTACCTGCTGCTGGCCGCGGTGGCCGGCGTGCTGGCAGCCTGGCTGCCGGCGCGGCGGGCCGCGAAGCTCAACGTGCTGCAGGCGGTGGCCGCGGACTGACCCTCCACTCCCCCGGTGCGGCGCCGGGCGGTCCACGGGGCCGCCCGGTGCCGCGCCGTCCGCGGGCCGACCGGATCGCCGCGAACGGGCGGAACCGGTCCGCTCGTCCGGTGGGGTCGCCCCGCTATGTTGTATCGGGCCCGGGCGGACCTCCGGTCCGGCCCAGTCGAAGGAGCGCAGGGGTCGTGAGCAAGGTCGTGCTCTACATGTCGATGTCGGTGGACGGGTTCATCGCCGGCCCGGACGACGGGCGTGGGCACGGGCTCGGGGTCGACGGCGAGCGGCTGCACGACTGGCTGAGCGACGGCGGCCTGGATCCGGGTTCGTACCGGCCGGCGGCCGGGCCCAACGCGGTCGTGTTCGACGAGATGCTGGCCACCGGAGCGGTGATCGTCGGTCGGCGGACCTTCGAGCTCGCCGGCGGCTGGGGCGGCGACCACCACGACGGGGTGCCGATCTTCGTGCTGACCCACGCCCCGCCGGCCGAGCCCGCGCCCGGACACGCCCGATACGTCACCGACGGCGTCGAGTCCTGCGTCGCGCAGGCCAAGGCCGCCGCCGGTGGCCGCGACATCCTGCTGCACGGCGCCGCGTCGGCACAGGCGTTCCTGCGGGCCGGCCTGCTGGACGAGATGCAGCTGCAGCTGGTGCCGGTGCTGCTCGGGCAGGGCCGCCGGCTGTTCGACGACCTGCCGCCGGACCACATCGAGCTCGAGCTGATGCGGACCCTGGAAGGGCCCGGCGTGCTGCACCTGCGCTACCGCGTGCGTCCGGCGGGCTGAGGCGATGGCCCGCATCCGGCTGGACATGACCATGTCCCTGGACGGATACGTCGCCGGCCCGCGCGACGGCGTGGACGACGCCGATGGGCGTCGGCGGGTTCCGCCTGTTCAACTGGCTCGACCGGCGCAACGACCCGGGACCCAAGCGGCGAGGTGTACGCCGAGCTGATGGCCACCCGTGCGGTCATCTCCGGCCGCCGCACGTACGAGCACGCCGGCCGCTGGCAGGGCGACCACCACGACGGCGTGCCGATCTTCGTGCTGACCCACGACGTCCCCGACGAACCGCCGCCGGGCAGCGTCCGGTACGTCACCGACGTCGACGAGTGCGCGGCGCAGGCCCGCGCGGCGGCCGGGGACGAGGACGTGATGGTGCACGGGGCCGGGGCCGGCGCAGGCGCTGCTGCGGGCCCGGCAGCTCGACGAGCTGGAGCTGCACGTCGTGCCGGTCCTGCTCGGGCAGGGGCGGCGGCTGTTCGACCACCTGCCGGCGGACCACGTCGAGCTCGACCTGGTCCGCCAGGTGACGCCGCAGGTCGAGGAGCTCGCGCAGCGCGTCACCCACCTGCGCTACCGCATCCGCCGCCCCTGACCGGCGCCGCCGCTGCCGCCGGCCGGAGCGGCTGCGCGCGGGCGAGGGGCCCGGCGAGGTCGGGGCCCTCCGCCGTCGGCCGTTCGCCGGGGCGGTCAGGCGGCCCGGGCGATCAGGGCGGCGAGGTCGGGGACGGCGATGCCGGCCAGCGAGTCGGTGAAGGTGCGGCCCGGACCGGGCGGCACCCGCACGTCGGAGCCGGGGACGACGAGCACCGCGCAGCCGGCGGCCGACGCCGACGCGACCCCGGTCGGCGAGTCCTCGATGGCGACGGCGGCGTCCGGCCTGACGCCGAGCAGCGCGGCCGCCTTCTCGTACGGGTCCGGGGCCGGCTTGCTGTGCGCGACCTCGTCGCCGCAGACCGACACGTCGAACAGCTCGTCGACCAGCGGCCCCAGCGCGAGCCGGGTCAGCGCCCGCTCGGTGTTGGTGACCAGCGCGGTCGGGATCCCGGCGGCCCGCACCGCGTCGACCAGCTCCCGCGCACCGGGCCGCCAGACCAGCCCGCGGGCGAACCGCGCGCCGGCCTCGGCGACCAGCTTCTGCGCGCTGCGGACCGGATCGGCGTCCGGCCGGCCCACGTCCCGGTGCACGATCTCGACGGACACCGGCACGTTGGTGCCGAGCGTCGCCCGCCGGGCCTGGTCCGACAGCGACCCGCCGAGCCAGCGCGCGAGCTCCCGCAGCGCCTCGTCCCAGACCGGCTCGGAGTCGGTGAGCGTGCCGTCCATGTCGAACAGCACGGCAGCGAGCCGCCCGATCATGTGGCGAAGTACTTCGCCTCGGGGTGGTGGATGACGATCGCGTCGGTGGACTGCTCCGGGTGCAGCTGGAACTCCTCGGACAGCTCGACGCCGATCCGCTCCGGGCTGCAGCAGCTCGGCGATCTTGGCCGGTCCTCCAGGTCGGGGCAGGCGCCGTAGCCGAGGGAGAAGCGCGCGCCCCGGTACTTCAGCTCGAACATGTCCTCGACGTCGCCGGGGTCCTCGCCCGGCGAAGCCCGAGCTCGCGCGCGGACCCGGGCGTGCCAGTACTCGGCCAGCGCCTCGGCGAGCTGGACGGACAGGCCGTGCAGCTCCAGGTAGTCGCGGTAGGCGTTGGCGGCGAACAGCTCGGCGGTCGCCTCGCCGATCCGCTGGCCGACCGTGACGACCTGGAAGCCGACGACGTCGGTCTCGCCGGACTCCTCGGGCGGAAGAAGTCGGCCAGGCACAGCCGCCGGTCCGCGGCGCTGCCGCGGGAAGGTGAAGCGGGTGCGCTCGGTGCCGTCCTCGTCGAGCAGGATCAGGTCGTCGCCCTTGGACACGCACGGGAAGTAGCCGTAGACGACGGCCGCTTCGAGCAGGCTCTCGGTCTGCAGCCGGTCCAGCCAGCCGCGCAGCCGCGGCCGGCCCTCGGTCTCCACCAGCTCCTCGTACGTCGGGCCCTCGCCCGCCGCGGGCGCCGCGCAGGCCCCACTGGCCCTTGAACATCGCGCCCTCGTCGAGCCAGGAGGCGTAGTCGGCGAGCTGGATGCCCTTGACGACCCGGCTGCCCCAGAACGGCGGGGTCGGGCACCGGGTTGTCGGTGGCGACGTCGGAGCGGACCGGCTGCGGCGTCCTCCGCCCTCGCGGCCGGCGCTGGCGGCGATCCGCAGCGACCGCTCCGGCGGACCTTGCGCTCGGCCGCTGCGGTCCTCTCGGCGCTGCTGAGCTCCGGCAGGGCTCGGCGGCCGCCGGGCACGCCGCGCTTGACGGCCGATGAGGGCGTCCATCAGCCGCAGGCCCTCGAAGGCGTCGCGGGCGTAGCGGACCTCGCCCTCGTAGATCTCGTGGAGGTCCTGCTCGACGTAGGCGCGGGTCAGCGCGGCGCCGCCGAGGATGCACCGGGAAGTCGGCGGCCATGCCGCGCTGGTTGAGCTCCTCGAGGTTCTCCTTCATGATCACCGTGGACTTGACCAGCAGGCCCGGACATGCCGATGACGTCGGCGTGGTGCTCCTCGGCGGCGTCCAGGATCGCCGAGACCGGCTGCTTGATGCCGAGGTTGACGACGTTGTAGCCGTTGTTGGACAGGATGATGTCGACGAGGTTCTTGCCGATGTCGTGCACGTCGCCCTGACGGTGGCCAGCACGATGCGTGCCCTTGCCGTCCGGCGTCGGACTTCTCCATGTGCGGCTCGAGGTAGGCCACCGCGGTCTTCATGACCTCGGCGGACTGCAGCACGAACGGCAGCTGCATCTCGCCCGAGCCGAACAGCTCGCCGACGACCTTCATGCCGTCCAGCAGGGTGTCGTTGACGATCTCCAGCGGCGGGCGGGTCGTCCAGCGCCTCGTCGAGGTCGGCCTCCAGGCCGTTCTTCTCGCCGTCGATGATGCGCCGCTGAGCCGCTCGTCCAGCGGCAGCGCGGCCAGCTCCTCGGCCCGGCTCGCGCGACGCGACTGGCGTCGACGCCCTCGAACAGCTCCAGGAACCTCTGCAGCGGGTCGTAGCCCTCGCGGCGGCGGTCGTAGACCAGGTCGAGCGCGACCTCGCGCTGCTCGTCCTCGGATCGGGCCATCGGCAGGATCTTGACGGCGTGCACGATCGCCGAGTCGAGGCCCGGCCTTGACGCACTCGTGAGGAAGACCGAGTTGAGCACGATGCCGGGCGGCCGGGTTGAGGCCGAAGGAGATGTTGGACAGGCCCAGCGTGGTCTGCACGTCCGGGTGGCGCCGCTTGAGCTCGCGGATCGCCTCGATCGTCTCGATGCCGTCCGTGCGGGACTCCTCCTGGCCGGTGCCGATCGGTGAAGGTCAGGCAGTCGACGAGGATGTCCTCGACCCGGATGCCCCAGTTCGTCGGTCAGGTCGCTCGATCAGCCGCTCGGCGACGCGCGACCTTCTGCTCGGCGGTGCGGGCCTGGCCCTCCTCGTCGATGGTCAGCGCGACCACCGCGGCGCCGTGCTCCTGTGACGACGGCATCGACCCGGGCGAAGCGGGACTCGGGGCCGTCGCCGTCCTCGTAGTTGACCGAGTTGATGACCGCAGCGGCCGCCGAGCATCTCCAGCCCGGCCTCGATGACCTGGGGCTCGGTGGAGTCGAGCACGATCGGCAGCGTGGAGGCGGTGGCGAACCGGCCGGCGATCTCCTGCATGTCCGCGACGCCGTCGCGGCCGACGTAGTCGACGCACAGGTCGAGCAGGTGCGCGCCGTCGCGGATCTGGTCGCGGGCCATCTCCACGCAGTCGTCCCAGCGGCCCTCCAGCATGGCCTCGCGGAACGTCTTGCGAGCCGTTGGCGTTGGTCCGCTCGCCGATCGCCAGGTACGCGGTGTCCTGCCGGAACGGCACGGTCTGGTAGAGCGAGGCCGCGCCGGCTCCGGGCGCGGCTGCGCGCGCGACCGGCTCGACGCCCGCGGACCGCGCTCGACGACCTGGCGCAGGTGCTCCGGCGTGGTGCCGCAGCAGCCGCCGACCAGGCGACAGGCCGTACTCGCGGACGAACGCGTCGTGCGCGTCGGCCAGCTCCGGCGGGGTCAGCGGGTAGTGCGCGCCGTCGGTGACCGAGCTCGGGCAGCCCGGCGTTGGGCATGCACGACAGCGGGATGCGCGCGTGCCGGGCCAGGTAGCGCAGGTGCTCGCTCATCTCGGCCGGGCCGGTCGCGCAGTTGAGCCCGATCACGTCGATGCCGAGCGGCTCCAGCGCGGTCAGCGCGGCGCCGATCTCGGAGCCGAGCAGCATCGTGCCGGTCGTCTCGACGGTGACCTGGGCGATCAGCGGCACGTGCAGGCCGGCGGCGGCCATCGCCCGGCGGGCGCCGATGATCGCCGCCTTGGTCTGCAGCAGGTCCTGGGAGGTCTCCACGAGCAGCGCGTCGGCGCCGCCGGCGATCAGGCCGGCGGCGTTCTGCTGGTAGGCGTCGCGCAGCGTCGCGTACGGCGCGTGGCCGAGCGTGGGCAGCTTGGTGCCGGGGCCGATCGAGCCGAGCACCCAGCGCGGGCGGTCGGCCGTCGACGTAACCGTCGGCGACCTCGCGGGCGAGCCGGGCGCCGGCCTCGGACAGCTCGGCGATCCGGTCGGCGATGCCGTACTCGCCGAGGTTGGCGAGGTTGGCGCCGAAGGTGTTGGTCTCGACCGCGTCGCACGCCGACCGCGAAGTAGGCCTCGTGGACGCCGCGGACGATGTCGGGCCGGGTGACGTTGAGGATCTCGTTGCAGCCCTCGAGGCCCTCGAAGTCGTCGAGGGTCGGCTCGGCGCCTGGAGCATGGTGCCCATCGCCCCGTCGGCGACCACGGGTCGCCGGCGGAGGGTGGTCAGGAAGGTCGACTCCACGCTCGCGGACATGGTCGAAAAGGGTAGCGGGACGCCGCGCCCGCCCGCGTTCGTCGTCCACAGGCACGCTGGTGGTCCACAGTGGAGCGGCGGCCGGCACCCCGGCTCCGGGTCGGTCGTAGGCTTGTCCGCGTGACGGAGTTCGAGGACTGGCCGGAGCTGACCGCCCCCGTGCTGGTCGCCGCCTTCGAGGGGTGGAACGACGCCGGCGACGGCGCCACCTCCGGCGTGGAGCACCTCGAGCTGGTCTGGGACGCCAAGCCGCTGGCCGCGATCGACCCGGACGACTACTACGACTTCCAGGTCAACCGGCCGACCGTGTCGCTGGTCGACGGCGTGTCCCGGCGGATCGAGTGGCCGACCACGCGTTTCTCGGTGTGCCGGCCGCCCGGCGCCGCCAGCGACGTGGTGCTGATGCGCGGGGTCGAGCCCAACATGCGCTGGCGCGGGTTCACCGAGGAGATCCTCGACGTGATCCGCGAGCTCGGCGTGCACACCGTCGTGCTGCTCGGGGCGCTGCTGGCGGACACGCCGCACACCCGGCCCATCCCGGTCACCGGCTCGTCGTACGACCTGGCCTCGGCCGAGCGCTGGGGCCTCGAGCAGAGCCGCTACGAGGGGCCGACCGGGATCGTCGGCATCCTGCAGGACGCCTGCGTGCGGGCCGGCATCCCGGCGATCTCGTTCTGGGCCGCGATCCCGCACTACGTCTCCCAGCCACCCAACCCGAAGGCGACGCTCGCGCTGCTGCACCGGGTCGAGGAGGTGCTCGACGTCGAGGTGCCGCTGGCCAACCTGCCCGAGCAGGCCGACGAGTGGGAGAAGCTGGTCGACGAGATGGCCAACGAGGACGACGACGTCACGGAGTACGTGCGGTCCCTCGAGGAGCGCGAGGGCGAGAGCACGATCCCGCAGGCCAGCGGCGAGGCGATCGCCAAGGAGTTCGAGCGCTACCTGCGCCGGCGGCAGCCGCCGCGGTCCGGCGGCACCGGCGGCTGAGGGTCGGCCGGCCGGCCCGGCGGGGCTGTCCGGGGAACGGTCTGCGCAGGGTCGTTACCTCGCGCGGACGCTCTGTGCCACTGCCGGTCGCTGCTGACCGTGGCGTACGGGGAGGTCGCCGCGGCGACGTGGCGTCCGCCGGCGGCCTGGGAGCCGGTGGTGGCGGCTAGGGGTGGCGGCTAGGGGTGGCGGAAGGTGAGGAGGGTGGGGCCTGGGCCGGGGCGGACCCGGTCCTGGTCGGGCAGCGCACGAACCCGGGCCAGCGTGGGCTCGACCACGCTGGCCCAGGTCTCGGCGTCGACCGACCAGGTCCACGCCATCGACCGGGCCTCGATCAGGTCGGCCGCGGTCCGCGGGGTGACCGGCGGGGCGGGCTCGTCGCGGCGGTCGACCAGGTCGAAGCCGGCGTCGTCGGCCAGCCGGACGATCCGGTCCGGGTCGTCGTCGTGGCGGGTGGCGCCGATCCGGTCCTGCATCCGGCCCAGCTGCTCGAACAGGTCGCCCGCCACCGGCGAGGCCGGGAACCCGGTCGCGACGAGCGTGCCGCCCGGACGCAGCACCCGGGCCACCTCGGACAGCGTGGTCGGGATCTCGGCGACCAGGTGCAGGACGTGGATGAGGTAGGCGCCGGCGACCGAACCGGTGCGCACCGGCAGGCGAAGCGCGTCGGCCGCGGCGACCCGGCCCGGCAGCCGCTCCCGCGCCACCGCCAGCATCGGCAGCGACAGGTCGACGCCGACCACGTCCCGGCCCAGCTCGGCCAGCCCGGCCGAGACGGCACCGGTGCCCACGCCCACCTCGAGCAGCGGACCCTGGCCGGGGAACAGATCCGCCAGGATCCCGGCGATCCGCCGCCCCCGCTCCAGCCCGCCGCGGGTCTGGTCATACGTCCCGGCGACCCGGTCGTACGGCACCGACCCGCTCACGCCACCCTCCCGCCCAACCCGGTCCGGCCCGGCCGGGGACCACCCAACCCGGTCCGGTCCGGCCGGCGACCGGCCAACCCGGGCCGGCCCGGCCGGGGACTGCCCGGCCGCGTGGCGGGCAGTCCGGCCGTGATCACAGGGCGATGCCGAGGAGGGCGTCGGTCAGGTCGCGCACCAGCGCGGGCGCGGAAGGCGACGGTCCGCCGCGGGTGAGCGCGTCGTCGGCCCACCGGTCGACCGCGCTCAACGCGGCGGGCGTGTCGAGATCGTCGGCGAGCCGCTCGCGTACGCGGTCCAGCACCGGCTCGGCGGCCGGGCCGTGGTCCAGCGCAACTGCCTGCCGCCAGCGCGCGAGCCGCTTCTCCGCATCGGACAGCGTGGCCGGGATCCACTCCCAGTCCTGCCGGTAGTGCTCGGCCAGCAGCGCGAGCCGCACGGCGATCGGGTCGGTGCCGCCCTCCGCAGCCGCGACACCAGCACGAGGTTGCCGCGCGACTTCGACATCTTCTCGCCGTCGAGGCCGACCATCCCGGCGTGCACGTACGCCCGGGCGAACGGCCACTCGCCGGTCGCCACCTCGGCGTGCGACGCGCCCATCTCGTGGTGCGGGAAGAGCAGGTCGGAGCCGCCGCCCTGGACGTCGAAGCCCAGCCCGAGGTGGCCGAGCGCGATCGCCGCGCACTCGACGTGCCAGCCGGGCCGGCCGCGGCCCGAGCTCGGAGTCCCAGGACGGCTCCCCCGGCCGGGCGGCCATCCAGAGCATCGGGTCGAGCGGGTTCTTCTTGCCCGGGCGGTCGGGGTCGCCGCCGCGCTCGGCGGACAGCGTCCGCATGGTCGCCAGGTCCAGCCGCGACACCTCGCCGAACTGCGGCGCGGCGTCGACGGAGAAGTAGACGTCGCCGTCGAGGTCGTAGGCGGCGCCCTGGTCGAGCAGCCGCTCGATCAGCGGGACGATCGCCGGGATCGCCTCGACGGCGCCGACGTAGTGGTCCGGCGGCAGCATCCGCAGCGCGGTCATGTCCTCGCGGAACAGGGCGGTCTCCCGCTCGGCGAGCTCCCGCCAGTCGACGCCCGTCGCGCTCGGCCCGCTCCAGCAGCGGGTCGTCGACGTCGGTGACGTTCTGTACGTAGTGGACGTCGTGGCCGGCGTCCCGCCAGACCCGCTGAACGAGGTCGAACGCGAGGTAGGTCGCCGCGTGGCCGAGGTGGGTCGCGTCGTACGGCGTGATGCCGCAGACGTACATGCGGGCGGTCGCGCCGGGCGCGGTGGGCCGGACCTCTCCCGTCGCGCTGTCGTACAGGCGCAACGGGCGTCCCCGGCCGACCAGCCGCGGGACCCGCGGTCGGGGCCAGGACTCCATTACGCCAGCCTACCCAGCGCGGTTGATCACCCTGGGCGCGGCGAGATCGGTGTTGTCCAGCACAGTGCCGGCCCGGCGCAGCGGGTCGCAGGCGTCGAGATAGACCTGGTGCGCGCCGGTGTAGCGGTGCGTGAGCTCGACGGGCAGGCCGTCGCGCACGGACATCCGTCCGAGCGAGACAGCTAAGTCGACATGGAGGTAGATCGAGAAGTCCCAATACGCGGCGAGCTCGTCGCGGTGCACGAAGACGCCGTCCACGATCAGCACGTCGTCGGTCCCGACCGGCGTCGGGGGCAGGTCGAGCCCGGCGTCGGTGCGCACGTCGTGCACGGCGGTGCGCACCGGCTCGCCGCGGCCGAACGGGGCGAGCAGCGAGGTCGCGAGCGCGTCGTAGTCGAACGCGTCGAGCCAGTAGCCGATCGGTGAGTGGCGGCCGCGCCGGTAACGGGATGCCCGCGGCCGGTGGAAGCCGTCCACCGACGCGCGGACGACGGTACGGCCGCGCGCGGCGAGCACGGCCGCCAGCTCGTCGGCGAGCACGGTCTTCCCCGCGCCGCCCCGACCGTCCACCCCCACTCGCGCCCGCCGCCCCACCGGCACCCGCCCCGCCAACCCGTCGAGGACCCGGTCCCGCCCGGAACCCGCGACCCGGTCCGGCGAGGCCCGGCGCGGGGTGCCGGGCGTCACCGGGCGGGGACCCAGCGACCGGCGCTGGTGCGCAGGGCGCGGGCCACGGTCGGCATCGTGGTCAGCGTGCGGTGCCCGCGCGGGCAGCGCAGGTCGAAGATCAGCTCGCCCAGGTTGCGCCGGACGTAGCCGGCCTCGTCCGGCGACGACTCCAGCTGGCGCAGCAGGATCGCCCCGCCGGTCGGCATCAGCCGGCGGCCGCCCGGCGCGGTGAGCACGAGGTCGCCGGCCAGCGGCCGGTACACCGCGTCGGCGAGGACGTCACCGCAGGCCGGGCAGGTCAGCGACTTCTCGATCGAGCGGCGGGGCCAGCGCACCGGCCGAGCATCTCAGAACGGCGGCCACGGGATCGCCGGCCAGTCCCCGGACGGCTCCGGGTAACGGCGCCCGGTCAGCAACCGGTCCACCCGCCGCCGCACCGCCGCCACCTCGCGCCGGGTCAGCAGCGCACACAGGACCCCGTCCAGCTCCCCCTCCATCCGGGCCCGGAACTCCGACAGCGCGTCGACCGCGTCGTCCGAGAGCGGGTCGCCGGCGAAGGACCACAGCACCGTGCGCAGCTTGTCCTGCTGGTGGAACGACACCCCGTGGTCCACCCCGTACACGTGCCCGCCGGCCATCGGGATGAGGTGGCCGCCCTTGCGGTCGGCGTTGTTGACGATCGCGTCGAACAGCACCATCCGCCGCAGCGGCGGCAGGTCGTCGCGGATCAGCCGGGTCAGGTCGACGGCCTCGTCGCCGTCCATCCACAGCTGGACCATGCCCTCGCCGAGCGGCCCGTCGCGCAGCACGGTCGGCGGCACCACGTTCCACCCCAGCGCCTGCGAGACCACGTACGCGGCGACCTCGCGCTCGGCCAGCGTGCCGTCGGGGAAGTCCCACAGCGGCCGCTCGCCCCGCACCGGCTTGTAGACGCAGGCGGCCGTGACTCCGTCCCCGGACAGCGAGCAGTAGAGCGTGGTGTTGCTGGCGTCGACCAGCCGTCCCTCGATCGCCATCCCGCCGGTCCGCAGCAGCTCCAGCGCCTCCGACACGTCGAGCGTCACCGGCTGGTCGTCCACTCTGCCAGTCTGACCCGTCCGTGTTTCCGGTGCAGGACCGGTGGCGGATCAGGCCGCCGACGCGCGGCGGTAACCGTTCTGCCGCGGGCAGATGTGCCCGGCGGCGTCGAGCGGCAGCCCGCACAGCGGGCACGGCGGCCGCCCGGCCGAGACGACCCGGCGGGCCCGCTCGACGAACGCGCGCGCCTCGGCCGAGGTGATCCGCACCCGCAGCACGTCCGGCCCGTCCTCGACGTCCTCGAGGATGGTCGACTCGTCGGCCGGCTCGTCGCCCGCGGCCTGCGCCTCCACCACGACCAGCTCGGCGTCGCCGTCCCAGGCCAGGCCCATCGCGCCGACCCGGAACTCCTCGTCCACCGGCGTGTCCAGCGGCTGGTTGTCGTCGTCGGCCGGCGGGGCCTCGGCGACCGGCACGCCGAGGCGGCGCTGCACCTCGCCGAGCAACTCCTCCAGCCGGTCGGCGAGCAGCGAGACCTGCACCTTGTCCAACGACACGCTGACCGTGCGGCCGGCACCGCTCGCCTGCAGGAAGAACGTGCGGTCGCCGGGCTGGCCCACGGTCCCGGCGACGAAGCGGGAGGGCCGATCGAAGAGGTGAACCTGTCGAGGCATCGACTCCCCAGCCTACCCCGGGGTACGCGGGCCGGGATGATCACCCCGGCCCGGCACCGCCACCCACCGCGGCGTCCGCGGACGGCGCCCGCCGCCCGCGGCGCCGCTTCGGCGGCAGCAGCGCCGCGACGTCCCCGCCGGTGTCGTTCACCCGGAGCACGAACGGCCTGGTATCGGTGTAGCGGACCACCGACACCGAGCACGGGTCGACCACGATGCGCTGGAACAGGTCGAGGTGCAGGCCGAGCGCGTCGGCCAGCAGCGCCTTGATGATGTCGCCGTGGCTGCAGGCCAGCCAGACCGCCTCCGGCCCGGCGGAGGCGGTGATCCGGGCGTCCCACTCCCGGACGGCGGCGACCGCGCGGGCCTGGGCGCCGGCCAGCGCCTCGCCCTCGGCGCCGGGGAACACCGCGGCCGACGGGTGGGCCTGCACGACCCTCCAGAGCGGCTGGCGGGCCAGCTCCTTGAGCGGCTTGCCGGTCCAGTCGCCGTACCGCACCTCGGCCAGGCGCGGCTCGACCGAGGCGGTCAGCGCGCGTCCGGACAGGACGGCGCTCGCGGTCTCCACGCACCGGTCCAGCGGGCTGGTCACCACGGCGGCCAGCGGCACCGGCGCGAGCCGCGCGGCCACCGCCTCGGCCTGCGCCCGGCCCCGCTCGTCCAGGTGCACGCCCGGCATGTGCCCGGCCAGCACCGGCCCGGTCATCGCGGTGAGCCCGTGCCGGACGAACAGGACCGTGGCCACGCGCGCCACTCTAGGAGACTCCTGAACAACGCGTGTCGTCCCGGTTCCGCGGAGCGGGGCCGGGACGATGTGTTGATGCAGGGTCGTGGGTCGGGTCAGCGGGAGTTTCTGGACACGGAGTCGGTCGCGGGGCATCTGCTCAAGCCCGGGAGTGTGCACGCGTTCCTGGCCGAGCACCGCAAGGCGCTGTTCCCGGATGAGATGTTCGCGGACTTGTTCCCGTCGGGGCGGGGCCGGCCGTCGGTGCCCGGCGATGTGATGGCCGCCGTGATCGTGCTGCAGACGCTGAACGGGCTGTCGGACTCCGAGACCACCGATGCGGTCACGTTCGATCTGCGATGGAAGGCCGCGATCGGCTGGCCGGTCACGGCCAAGGCGTTCCACGACACGACGCTGACCTATTGGCGGCGCCGGCTGGCGGCTAGCGATCGCCCGAACCGGATCTTCGAGGCGGTGGCGCAGGTCATCGCGCAGACCGGAGCGCTCACCGGCAAAACCAGGCGGGCGTTGGACTCCACCGTGCTCGATGACGCGGTCGCGACCCAGGACACGGTCACCCAGCTGATCGCGGCGGTCCGGCGGGTCCGCCGTGAGGTGCCTGGCGCCGCTGCGGTCGTCGCGGCGGTGACGTCAGCGCACGACTACGACGACCCGGGCAAACCCAAGATCGCCTGGAACGATCAGGCCGCCCGCGAGCGGCTGGTCGACGCTCTGGTGCGCGACGCCCTGGCCGTGCTGGCCGGGCTGGACGCGATCGGTGAACCCGAGCCGGGCCCGGCGGCCGACGCGGTCGGGCTGCTTGCGCTGATCGCCGGCCAAGACGTCGAGCTCATCGAGCCCGACCCCAACGACCCGCATGATCCCGACGATCCCGACGGCGGGCCGCGGTGGCGGATCGCCCGCCGGGTCGCCCCGGACCGGGTGATCAGCGTGGTCGACCCCGAGGCCCGCCACGCCCACAAGACGGTGCACCGCCGGCAGGACGGGTTCAAAGCGCATGTGGCGATCGAACCCGGCACCGGACTGGTCACCGCCTGCCAGCTCACCAAAGCCGCCGGCCCGGGCACGCACGACGCCGTCGTCGGCGTCGATCTGCTGGCCACCGAAACCACGCCGGTCGAGGTGCTGGCTGACTCCGCCTACGGCACCGGCGATGCGCTGGCCGCGCTGACCGAGGCCGGGCACCGGCCAGTCATCAAGCCGTGGCCGGTCAAGCCGGCAGTTCCCGGCGGGTTCACCATCGACGAGTTCACCATCGACGAGGCCGCCGGCACCGCGACCTGCCCGGCCGGGGTCACCCGCCCGATCAGCCCGAGCAGGGCCGTCACCTTCGGCGCGGCCTGCCGGGGCTGCCCACTGGCCCCGCGGTGCACCACCGCCAAAGACGGCCGGAGCCTGAAGATCCACCCCCACGACGCGCTGCAACGAGCGCACCGCCGCCGCACCGAAGACCCCCACTGGCAGGCCGAATACCGCCAGCACCGGCCGATGGCCGAACGGACCATCGCCTGGCTCACCACCCGAGGCAACCGCAGACTCCGCTACCGCGGCGTCACCAAGAACAACCACTGGCTCCACCACCGCACCGCCGCCCTGAACCTACGCCGACTACTCACCCTCGGCCTGAACCACCACCACGGAACCTGGATCCTGACCTGAGAACACCCCCAGGGAACCCAACCCCCAACAGGCACAAGGGCTGCAGCGGCAAGCCGCTGCAACCCTTCTCCCACTCCCACGCCTCCCCACGCGCCGACACCCGGCCAGGACAGCGGCTAGTTCAGGAGTCTCCTAGGCCGGGTCGGGCCGGCCAGCCGGCCCGGGCGATCCGGCTCACGTGCGGATACGGCTGGAGCCGGGTAGGCCACCTTCGTGGCAGACGAGGAGAGCACCGGCACCGTCATCGTGGCGCTGATCGCCAACCTGGCGATCGCGGCCGCCAAGATCACCGCCGGGCTGATCGGCGGGTCGAGCGCGATGCTCGCCGAGGGCGCGCACTCCGTCGCCGACACCACCAACCAGATCTTCCTGCTCACCTCGCTGCGGCTGTCCCGCAAGGCGGCGGACGACACCCACCCGTTCGGGTACGGCAAGGAGCGGTTCTTCTGGTCGCTGCTGGCCGCGATCGGGATCTTCGTCTCCGGCGCGGTCTTCTCGATCTACCAGGGCGTGCACGGGCTGCTGTCCGGCGAGGCCGAGGTGGCCGGTTACCTGCTCTCGTACGCCGTGCTGCTGGTCTCGTTCCTCGCCGAGGGCGCCTCGTGGCTCAAGGCGGTGCGGCAGCTGCGCGGCGAGGCGCGGGCCGCCGATCGCGGCATGGTCGAGCACGTCCGGCTGTCCTCCGACCCGACCGTGAAGACCGTGTTCTCCGAGGACACCGCCGCGCTGATCGGCCTCGTGCTGGCCGCGCTCGGGCTCGGCCTGCACCAGCTGACCGGGCAGGCGTACTGGGACGCCGCGGCCGCGATCGCGATCGGCGTGCTGCTGGCCGTGGTCGCGTACCTGCTGGGCCGCGACACCAAGGAGATGCTCATCGGCGAGGCCGCGCCGGCCCCGCTGCGGGACGGGATCCGGCGCGAGCTGGCCGACCACCCCGAGGTCGAGCGGGTGGTGGACGTGCGGACCATGCTGCTCGGCCCGGAGGCGCTGCTCGTCGCGGCCCGGCTGGACATGGACGACGAGCTCGGTGCGGCCGACGTGGAGGACTCCACCGACGCGATCGCCGCCGTCCTGCAGAAGCGGTTCCCGCAGGTGCGCGAGGTCTACCTGGACGTCACCTCGCGCGGCAAGGACGGCGCGGACGGTCAGGTCGCCGAGACCACCCCGGAGGCGAGCAGCACGAGCAGCAGCGTCCCGAGGGCGACCCGGTAGACGATGAACACCGTGTAGGTGTGCCGGGCGACGAAGCGCAGCAGCCAGGCCACCGAGAAGTAGGCGACGACGAAGCTCGCCACGGTCGCCGCCAGCGTCGCCGGCCAGCCCACCCCGGACGCGATGTCGCTGGACGCGGTCACCGCCTGCAGCACGCCGGCCGCGGTCAGCGCCGGCACCGAGAGCATGAACGACAGCCGGGTCACCGCGACCCGGTTGAACCCACGCAGCAGGCCGGCGGTCATCGTCGCGCCCGACCGGGACACGCCCGGCACCAGGGCGAGGCACTGGGCCAGCCCGATGATCAGCGTGTCCCGCCAGGTGATCTCGCTCTCGCCGAGCTTCTGGGTGGCGGTGCGGTCCGCGTAGAGCATGGGCACGCTCCACAGGATCAGCGCCACGGCGACGAACCAGAGGCTGCGCAACGTGGTCTCGATGGCGTCCTGGAACAACAGCCCGACGATGCCGATGGGGATCGAGCCGAGCACCACGGCCCAGCCGAACTTCCAGTCCGGGTCGGCCCGCCAGCCCGAGCGGAACAGCCCCCGGATGATCGCGAACACGATCCGGCGGAACTCGTCGCGAAGGTAAAGCAGCGTCGCCAGCACGGCGCCGGTCTGGATGATCGCGGTGAACGCGGTGATGTCGGCGGCGTCGAGCTTGTAGCCGAGCAGTCGCTCCAGGATCGTCAGGTGGCCGGTGCTGGACACCGGCAGGAACTCGGTGAGCCCTTCGACGGCGCCGAACAGGATGGCGGTGAACAGGTTCACGCGAGACCGGCGCGCTCGACGGCACCTGCCAGGACGCGCAGGGACTCGATCCGGTCCTCGACCGTCTGGCCGTACGGCGAGATGTTGACCGTGGTGACCCCGACCCCGGCCAGCTCGGCCAGCCGGTCGGCGATCCGCTCCGGCGGGCCGAGCAGCGACGTGCGGTCGATGAACTCGTACGGCACGGCGGCCGCTGCCTCGCGCTGCTTGCGGTCCAGGTAGAGGTCCTGGACCTGGCGGGCCTCGGCTTCGAAGCCCATCCGGCGGGCGATGTTGTTGTAGAAGTTCTGCTGCCGGGAGCCCATCCCGCCGAGGTAGAGCGCGGCGTACGCCCGGACCGGGTCGGCGCAGGCCTGCGGGTCCGGGCCGATCGAGACCGGGTAGGTCGCCGCCACGTCGAAGCCGTCCAGGCTCAGCCCGGCCTTCGCCCGGCCGGCCCGCAGCGGGTCCAGGTAGTCGCCGGCCCGCTCGGCGGACAGGAACAGCGGCAGCGCGCCGTCGGCGATCTCGCCGGCCAGCTCGAGGTTGCGCGGCCCGACCGCGGCCAGGTAGACCGGCACCTTCTCGCGGACCGGGTGGATGATCATCTTCAGCGCCTTGCCCGGGCCGTCGGGCAGCGGGAGCGTGTAGTGCTCGCCCTGGTACGCCAGGGTCTCCCGGCGCATCGCGGTCCGGACGATCTCGACGTACTCGCGGGTGCGGCCGAGCGGCTTGTCGAACCGGACGCCGTGCCAGCCCTCGGAGACCTGCGGCCCGGACACCCCGAGGCCGAGCCGGAACCGGCCGCCCGAGAGCGTGTCCAGGGTGGCGGCGGTCATCGCGGTCATCGCCGGGGTGCGGGCCGGGATCTGCATGATCGCGCTGCCGATGTCGACCCGGGACGTGCGCGCGGCCAGGAACCCGAGCACCGACACGACGTCCGAGCCCCACGCCTCGGCCGCCCACACCACCGCGTACCCGAGCCGGTCGGCCTCCTCGGCCATGGCCAGGTTGGCCTCGTCGTTGCCCGCGCCCCAGTAACCGAGGTTCAGTCCGAGCTGCACCGCACGACCTTAGCGGGCCGGGACGAGCACGCAGGGTAGGTTGCCCCGCCATGGAGCAGCGCCCGGTCGGCCGCAGCGGCCTGGTCGTGTCCCGGCTCGGGCTCGGCACCGCCACCTGGGGCCGGGACACCGACCCGGACGACGCCGCCGCGCAGCTGGTCGCGTTCCGGGAGGCCGGCGGCACGCTGCTCGACATCGGGCCCTGGTACGTCTGCGAGCAGACCGAGCCACTGATCGGCAGGCTGCTGCAGGACGTGGTGCCGCGCGACGAGCTGGTCCTCGCGGTGAAGTCCGGCGGTCCGATCGGCCCGGCCGCGGCCGCCCGCGGGATGTCCCGCGGCGGGCTGCTCACCGCGCTGGACAGCTCGATGCTGCGGCTCGGGGTGGACTCGGTCGACCTCTGGCAGCTGCACGGCTGGGACCAGCGGGTGCCGATGGAGGAGGTGCTGTCCGCCGTCGACGTCGCGGTCTCCAGCGGCCGGGCCCGGTACGCCGGGGTGTCCAACCTGGCCGGCTGGCGCACCGCCGCCGCCGCGGCCTGGCAGCGGGCCTGGCCCGGGCGGGCGCCGCTGGCCGCGACCCAGGTCGAGTACTCCCTGCTCGAGCGGGGCGTGGAGCGCGAGGTGGTGCCGGCCTGCGACTGGGCCGGGCTCGGGGTGCTGGCGTACTCGCCGCTGGGGCGCGGGGTGCTCACCGGCAAGTACCGGCACTCGGTGCCGTCGGACTCCCGGGCCGCCTCGCCGCACCTGCGCGACTTCGTCGGCCACCACCTCACCGACGCCGCCGCCCGGATCGTCGAGGCGGTCGCGACCGCCGCCGAGGGGCTCGGCACGTCACCGCTGGCCGTCTCGCTGGCCTGGGTCCGGGACCGGCCCGGGGTCAGCTCGTCGATCCTCGGCGCCCGCACGGTCGGCCAGCTCGCCGGGTCGCTGGCCGCCGACGCGACCGTGCTGCCGGCCGAGATCCGGCACGCGCTCGACGACGTCTCCGCTCCCCCGACCGGCTACCCCGAGCGGTGAGCGCGGCGGCACCGGGCGACCGGTGCCGCCGCGCCCGCGCTCACGTCCCCGGCAGCCCGAACACGTCCAGCACCCGGGGCGAGGACTCCAGCGCCGCCACGACGTAGCCGTTGCCGACGCTCATCGACCGCGCCTGCCCCGTCCACAGCCGGGTGACCACCTTGCCGGTGCTGGTGTTGAGGACCTGGCCGGTCGGCAGGTAGAGCAGCGTCGCCGCTACCGCCGCCCGGACGTTGAACTCGATCCCGCTCGGGCTCTCGGACCTGTCCACGCTCGGCGCGATCGTCGAGGTCCACGCCCGGGCGCCGGTCGCCTTGTCGAACGCGCACACGACCCGGCCGCAGGCGCCGAAGACCCGGTTGGTGCCGACAGCGTCGACCCGGGTCGCGCCCGCCATCGTGTAGCGGGTGGCCCCGGTGCCGGTGTCGAGCGCGACCGAGTCGGTGAACACGTGGGTCGAGCCGAGGCCGGGCCGGTCGCCGCGGGTGACCGCGAAGTCGCCGGTCTTCCGCCACGCCACCTCACCGTCGAGCAGCCGGGCGGCGACCAGCTCGGTTGGCTGCCCGGTCCCGCACTCCTGGTAGTAGACCTGCTCGCCGACGATCCGGGGAGCGACCGGGCAGGCGTCGCCGCGCCGCGACCAGACCAGCGCGCCGGTGGCCGCGTCGAGCACGTTGACCGTCAGGCCGTTGCCCTCGGACGTGCCGGAAGCGAGCACCAGGTTGCCGTCGACCGCGATGCCGTTGATCCCGCCGGTGCCGCCGACCCCGCCGTTCTGCTCGAACGTCCACAGCGGCGAGCCGGTGGCCGCGTCGAACACCCGGACCGTGCCGTTCGGGTCGCTCGCCGACAGGCAGTCGAGCTGGGCCACGAACACCCGACCGCCGACCACGGCCTGCACGAACGACCGGGACAGTCCGTCCGGGTCGACATTGCGCTGCCAGAGCTGGTTGCCCGTCGTCAGGTCCAGCGCGGCGAGGCGCCCGGTCTTGATCGCGTAGGCCCGCTTGCCGGCGACGACCTCGCCGGTCCACCCCTCGGCGCACTGGCCGAACTGATCCGGCGGGTACGCCGGCGCGGCGAATCCACGCAGGTCGGACACCGTCGCCGCGTTGGCCGCGGTGATCTGCGTCGCGGTCGTGTTGGCCCGGTTGCCGGACGCGTCGTAGTCGGCCTGCGTCCAGTCGCCGCCCGCCCCGGACGCCAGCGCCGGGGCCGCCGCCCCACCGGCCAGCCCGGCCGCCGCGAGCACGGCGACCAAAAACTTCCTCTTGCCCCTCATCCCGAACCCCCTAGTGCGGTCCGGATGCCGCTGGGCGAAACAGTGTCAGATGCGCCTTACCTGACTTGGGTGGGTTGCTCGCGGGCGCGGGGACGCCGGCGGCGTAGGGTCCGGCGGGTGGACGATCCGGTCTTCGAGGCGTTCTGCGCGGACGGGCTGTGGCCGGGGCTCGGCCGGGCGCTCACCGACGCGCTCCCGGCGGCCGGGATCGCCGGTCCGGCCGACGTCACCGCCGAGAAGCTGACCGCACTGCCCAAGGTCGGCACGATCCGGGCCGGCCGGCTGCTGTCCGCCTGGATCGGCGCCGCGCACGTGTACGAGGTGGCCCAGCTGGTCGTGCCGGCCGGGCTGCGGGCCAGGGTCGCGGCCCGCGCGGTCGACGCGTTCGGCGAGGACGCCGCCCGGCGGCTGCGGGACGACCCGTGGCGGCTGCTGGAGCTGCCGGACGTCCGGGTGGTCGAGGCCGACCGGGTCGCGGTGGCCGCGCTGCCCGGCGTACGCAGGGACGACCCCCGCCGGGGCCGGGCCCTCGTCGCGTACGCCCTCAACCGGGCCGCCCGGGACGGCCACACCGTGCAGCCGGTCGAGCTGGTGCTGGCCGCGCTCGGCGCCGAGGGCGTCGCCGACCCGCCGGCCGCGGTGGCCGCGGCGATCGAGGCCGGCACCGTGCACGAGGCCGACGGGACGCTGTCGCTGCAGCGGCTGGCGATGGCCGAGGCCTCGGTGGCCGAGGCGGTCGCCCGGCTCGCCGCCACGGCCGAGCCGATCGAGCCGGAGGACGCCGGCGCCGCGCTCGACGACCTCGACGACACCCAGCGCGGCGCGGTCGAGGCGGTGCTGCGGCACGGGGTCAGCGTGCTCACCGGCGGCCCCGGCACCGGCAAGAGCCGCACCGTGGCCGCGCTGGTCCGGCTGGCCGAGAAGCAGGGCCTGGCGGTCGCGCTGGCCGCGCCGACCGGCCGGGCGGCCAAGCGGCTGGAGGAGCTCGGCGACGCGCCGGCGGCGACGCTGCACCGGCTGCTCGGCGCCCAGGGCCGGACCGGCGGGTTCGCCCGGGGCGAGGAATGGCCGCTGGACGCGGAGCTGGTCGTGGTCGACGAGACCTCCATGCTCGACGTCGAGCTGGCCGCGGCGCTGCTGGAAGCCTGCGCCGACGGCACCCACCTGCTGCTGGTCGGCGACCCGGCCCAGCTGCCCTCCATCGGCCCCGGCCGGGTGCTCGCCGACCTGATCGAGTCCGGGACCGTGCCGGTGGTCGAGCTGACCACCCTCTACCGGCAGGCCTCGGGCGGCGCGATCGCCCGGCTGGCCACCGCGGTCCGGGCCGGCACGCTGCCGCCGGTCGACTCGCCCGACCGTGAGGTCGTGCTCGTCCCCGCCACCGGCTCGGCCGAGGCCGCACACCGGGTCGTGCAGCTGGTCACCGACTCGATCCCGGGCCGGCTCGGGATCCCGGCCGACGACGTGCAGGTCGTCACCCCGGTGCACAAGGGGCCGGCCGGCACGGTCGAGCTCAACCGGGCGCTGAAGGCCGCGCTCAACCCGGGCCGCGGCACGGTGTCCGGGTTCGACCCCGGCGACCGGGTCGTCGCCACCGCCAACCACCTCGAGGCCGAGCCGACCGGGTACGCCAACGGCGAGGTCGGCGTCGTCACCGAGGCCAGGGACGGCACGGTCACGGTCGAGTTCGCCTCCGGGCCGGCCGCGGTGACCGGCCGGGCGCTGGCCGACCTGCGACACGGCTGGGCGGTCACCGTGCACCGGGCGCAGGGCTCGGAGTGGCCGGCGGTCGTGGCCGCCCTGCCGCCGGAGGCCGGCGGGATGCTGTCCCGGCCGCTGGTCTACACCGCGCTGACCCGGGCCCGGCGGCACCTGTCCGTGGTGCCCGCGGTCGGCCCGGCGTTGGCCCGGGCGGTGCGGGACGTCGGCGCCCGACCCCGCCGGACCCGGCTCCGGGAGCTGCTCGCGGACGAGCTGGCCGGCGAACTTCAGGACACCGGCGGCTGACTTCCGGTCGACGCGGGAGCAGAATCGCCGGCATGTCACCCTCAACCGCGGCCCCGACCGCGGATTACGAGTACGTGCCGGTGCGCATCCCGCCCGGCACCGACCGCGTCACCACGGCCGTCCAGCTCTCCCTGCACGCCGAGTACGGCGGCTGGGAGCTTTCCACCGTCCGGCTGCACGCCGACGGCACCCGCAAGGTGACGTTGCGCCGGCGCCGGACCACCGGGCGGGTACCACTCCCGCGCCCGGCGCTCTAGCTCCAGGGCAGCACGACCACCTTCCCGACCGTCGCGCGCGACGCCAGGCGGCTCAGCGCGGCCGGCGCGTCGACCATCGGCACCCGCTCGGAGACCAGCGGCTTGATCGCCCCGGCCGCGTACAGCCTCGTGAGCTGCTCGTGGGCGTCCGCGACCACCGCCGGGTCGACCGCGCGGTAGAGGCCCCAGTGCAGGCCCACCACCGAGTAGTTCTTCACCAGCACGTGCCCGGCCGGCACCGACGGGATCCGGCCCGAGGCGAAGCCGACCACGACCAGCCGGCCCTCGAACGCGACGCACCGCCGGGACGCGTCGAACACGTCCCCGCCGACCGGGTCCCAGACCACGTCCGCGCCATGCCCGCCGGTCACCTCCTTGACCCGGGCGGCCAGGTCCTCGGTGCGGTAGTCGATCACCTCGTGCGCGCCGAGCTCCCGGCACACCGCCACCTTCTCCGGACCGCCCGCGGTGGCCACCACCCGGGCCCCCGCGGCCAGCCCGACCTGGATCGCGGCCGAGCCGACGCCGCCGGCCCCGGCGTGCACCAGCAGCCACTCCCCGTCCCGCAGCGCCGCCCGCCGGTGCAGCCCCACGTACGCGGTCTGGTACGTGATGAGCAGCGCCGCGGCCTCGTCCGCCGGCATCCGGTCCGGCACGTCGAAGGCGCCCCGCTCCGGCAGCACGGCCAGCTCGGCCAGGCCGCCGCGCGGCAGCGGCGGGCCGCCGATCACCCGCCGGCCGTCCCCCACCACCGTGCCGCACACCTCGAGCCCGGGGGTGAACGGCAGCTCCGGCTTCTCCTGGTACTGCCCCGCCGCCAGCAGCACGTCCGGGAAGTTCAGCGCGCAGGCCTCGACCCGCACCAGCAGCTCGCCCGGCCCGGCGACCGGGTCGGGGACCTCGACCAGCTCCAGCGCCTCGGCCGGCGCGCCGAGCCGGCGGACCTGCCAGGCCCTCACGAGCGGGGTCCTGGCACGCCACGGAACACGTACGGGCCTGGTTCCCGACCCGGCTGCACGAACCAGGCCTCGCCCGGCTTGCCCGCGTCGAGCAGGGCCAGGAACGCGTCGCCGACCTCGTCCGCGGACAGCAGCGGCAACGCGGCGACCAGCTCCTCCCGCATCGAGCCGAGGATCGCCGTGTCGGCGAAGCCGGGGCACAGCGCGGTCAGCGTGACGCCGAGCCCGGCCAGCGCCGGCGCCAGCGCCCGCACGTACCCGACCACCGCGGTCTTGGTCAGCGTGTAGAGCGGGTCGGCCGGCATCGGGACCAGCCCGGCCAGCGACGCGGTCACCACCGCCTTGCCGCCGGTGCTGCGCAGGTGCGGGACCGCGGCGTCCAGGCCGTACACGACCGCGTCCTGGTTCACCCCGACGATCCGCCGGTACGCGTCCAGGTCGAGCGGGTCGGTCGGGCCCAGCCCGGAGCCGACGCCGGCGTTGAGCGCGACCACGTCCAGCCGGCCGTGCCCGTCGACCGCGGCCCGCACCGCGGCGACCGTGTCCTCCGGGCGGCTCAGGTCCGCCCGCACCGGGGTGCCGCCGACCTCGGCCGCCACCTCGGCCGCGCCGTCGGCGTCCAGGTCGGCCACCACCACCGCGTACCCGCGGGCGGCCAGCCGGCGGCTGAACGCCCGTCCGAACCCGCCGGCGCCGCCGGTGACCAGCGCCACCGGGGCGGTCATGACGCGGCCACGAAGCGCGCCAGCACCCGGACGCCGAAGCGCAGCGCCTCGGTCGGCACCCGCTCGTCGATTCCGTGGAACATCGGCGCGAAGTCGAGGTCGGCCGGCAGCAGCAGCGGCGAGAACCCGAAGCAGCGCATCCCCAGCCGCTCGAACGACTTGGCGTCCGTACCGCCGGGCATCGTGTACGGCACCGGCAGCGCGGCGTCGTCCTCGGCCCGCAGGGCCGCGGCCATCGCCTCCACCAGCGGCCCGTCGAAGTCGGTCTCCACGGCCTGGTCGCGGTGCACCCACTCGCGGACCACACCCGATCCGAGCAGCGCGTCGATCTGCCGCTCGAACTCCTCCTCCTGGCCGGGCAGGAACCGGCCGTCGACCACCGCCTCCGCACCGCCCGGGATCACGTTGGACTTGTAGCCGGCCCGCAGCATCGTCGGGTTCGCGCTGTTGCGCAGCGTCGCGCCGACCATCCGGGCCAGGCTGCCGAGCCGGCCGACCAGCGCCTCGATCTCGGCCGGGTCAGCGGCGTCCAGGTCGATGTCCACGTCGAGCTGCTCGGACAGCGCCTCCAGGAACTGCCGGACCGGCTTGGTCATGACCACCGGGAACTCGTACCGGCCGACCCGGACCACCGCCTCGGCCAGCCGGGTCACCGCGTTGTCCTCGTGCTGCATCGAGCCGTGCCCCGGGCGGCCGCGGGCGACCAGCCGCAGCCAGGCCATGCCCTTCTCGGCCGTCTGGATCGGGTACATGCGCACGTCGTTGGGCAGCGTGACGCTGAAGCCGCCGACCTCGCTGACCGCCTCGGTGCAGCCCTCGAACTCCTCGGCGTGGTGGTCGACCAGGAACCGGGCGCCCTTGACCCCGCCGGCCTCCTCGTCGGCCACGAACGCGACGACCAGGTCCCGCGGCGGCCGCTCACCGGTGCGGGCCCACTGCCGCAGCAGCGCGAGCAGCATCGCGTCCATGTCCTTCATGTCGACCGCGCCGCGGCCCCAGACGCAGCCGTCCTTCTCCTCCCCGGAGAAGGGGTGCACCGACCACTCGGCCGGGTCGGCCGGGACCACGTCGAGGTGGCCGTGCAGCAGGAGCGCCGGCCGGGACCGGTCGGCGCCCTCGATCCTGGTCACCACGCTGGCCCGGCCCGGCTCCGACTCGTACAACCGGGACTCGATCCCGACCTCGTCCAGCTTCCCGGCGACCCATTCGGCGGCCGCCCGCTCGTCGCTCGTCGGGTTGGACGTGTCGATGCGGATCAGCTCCGAGCACAGCTCGACGACCTCATCCTGGGCACTGGTCATGTCGTATCCCTACCACCGGACCCGGTTGGGACGCGCCGGCCGGTCCCGGTAAAGTGGGTCGGCATCCCGGGTCCGGGTGGCGGAATGGCAGACGCGCTAGCTTGAGGTGCTAGTGCCCTTTAACGGGCGTGGGGGTTCAAGTCCCCCCTCGGACACGATCCTTTGCCCTTCCCTGCTCACCGATCGTTGATCGGTTCGCTGGGGCGGATCGTTATTCATTCCGGGGAGCGGCCCCCGGGCCCCCGGAACGGCGCTCGGGGATACGGGGCTGGGCGCGGTGGGGGGCTCGGCTGCGGTTGGTCCCCCGGGCGCTGGTGTTCTGTTTGGCTTGGCCGGTCGTTCGCGGGAGCGGCCCCGGGGGGCGCCGGGACGGCGCTCGGGGATGCGGGGCTGGGCGCGGTGGGGGGCTCGGCTGCGGTTGGTCCCCCGGGCGCTGGCGTTCTGTTTGGCTTCGCCGGTCGTTCGCGGGAGCGGCCCCGGGGGGCGCCGGGACGGCGCTCGGGGATGCGGGGCTGGGCGCGGTGGGGGCTCGGCTGCGGTTGGTCCCCCGGGCGCTGGTGTTCTGTTTGGCTTGGCCGGTCGTTCGCGGGAGCGGCCCCGGGGGCGCCGGGACGGCGCTCGGGGATACGGGGCTGGGCGCGGTGGGGGGCTCGGCTGCGGTTGGTCCCCCGGGGCGCTGGCGTTCTGCTTGGCTTGGCCGGTCGTTCGCGGGAGCGGCCCCGGGGGGCGCCGGGACGGCGCTCGGGGATGCGGGGCTGGGCGCGGTGGGGGGCTCGGCTGCGGTTGGTCCCCCGGGCGCTGGCGTTCTGCTTGGCTGGCCGGTCGTTCGGCGTACGGGCGTCGGCTGCGCCTAGCCCTCCCGCGCTGGCATCCGCCGGCGGCTTGGGCGGCAGTTCGGGGCGCAGGCGTCGCCGGTGGGGGGCCTCCTGGGCTGGCGTCGGTGCGGGACTTGGCGGGCCGTTGGTGCGGGGCCTCAGGTGCGACTGCCCCCCGGCGCTGGCGTCCTCCTTGGCTGGCCGGTAGTGGCATGGCGGGCGGTTCGGGGAGCGGGCCTCGGCGGTGGGGGCATCCCGGGCTGGCGTCCGGGTGCGGCTGGCGGTCGGTTCGGGGGGCGGGCCTCGGCGGTGGGAGCATCCCGGGCTGGCGTCCGGGTGCGGCCGGCGGGTAGCTCGGGGGGTGGGCCCTGGCTGCGGGTGGCCTCCCGGGCTGGGGTCCGGATGCGGCTGGCGGGCAGTTCCGGGGGCGGGCCTTGGCCGGGCTGACCTCCTCTGGTGGCTTGTTGTTGGGGGGTCTGGGGGGATGTGGGGGGAAGGAGAGGTCCAAGGTCCTTTGGGTGGGGGCTTTGGTCCCTGCTGGTGAGGGCGGTCGACAGGCGACGGTAAGGGCGAGCAATCCGAACCCCTTCGACATCGAGGACACGCCGTGAACCGCAGCTTCGTCGACCGACTCGTCTCCTACATCGGTGCCGTCATGGGCGTCGCCCTCCTCGCCGCGGCCGCGCTGCTGTTCTACGCGCACGGCTACGTGCACAACCAGGTGACCGACCAGCTCAAGGAGCAGCAGATCAGCTTCCCGGCCGCGGGCACCGAATCCATCACCTCGCTGCCTGCCGGCGACCAGGCCGAGATCAGCAAGTACGCCGGGCAGACCCTGGTCAACGGCGACCAGGCCAAGGCCTTCGCCGACCACTACATCAAGGTCCACCTCAACGAGGTCGCCGGCGGCCAGACGTACGCGCAGGTGAGCTCGAAGGCGCAGGCGAACCCGGACGACCAGAAGCTGGCCGGCCAGGTGCAGACCCTCTTCCGCGGCGAGACGCTGCGCGGCCTGCTGCTCAACGCGTACGCCTTCGACACCATGGCGAAGGTCGCCCTGATCGCCGCCTGGATCTCGCTCATCGGCGGCATCGTCCTGCTCCTGCTGGCCACGCTCGGCCTGGTGCACGGCCGCCGGCAGACCGCGACCCCGCCGGCCGCGTCGGCCCCGACCGGCGGCGACCGCGCCGTGCCGGTCGGCTGACGTCCGCATTCACCGCACCGCTCCGCCGGCCTCCTCCTCAGACCCAGGAGGAGGCCGGCGGTCTGCGTGTCAGAAGCCGGGGAACGCCTCGCGCAGCTGGTCGAGCCGGTCGCCCGCGTCGGCGTCGAGCGGGGTGTGGGCCGGGTCGAGGCGGCCGGCGACCAGGCGGAGGAATGCCTCGGCCGGGAAGTGGGCGACCTGGGCGTCGGCGGCGGCGGCATCGCGGGGGGTGAGGGACACCTTGGGGTCGAGGGTGAGGTGGAAGGCCCGCTCCGGGTCGGAGGTGGTGACGTCGAGGGGGTCGGCGCCGGGGACGGGCAGCCCGGCCCCGGCCGCCCGCTGCGGGAGCGTGTCGATGAGCAGCTCGACCGCGTCCTGCGCGACCGTGGCCGCCGGGTCGAGCGTGACCAGGATGTCCCAGGTGTGCAGGGCGTGCTCGCTCAGCCGCAGCGCGGCCAGCCCGGCGAGGTCCAGGTCGCTGCCGAAGAGCGTGAGCGCGAACGCGTCCTGCTGCTCCGGCTCGAGGTGCTCCAGCCGGGAGACCAGCCGCTCGTTCGCGGTGACGCTGTCGGCGGCCTGGCTGCGCGGCGGCAGCGCGTTCCACCGGTCCCAGATCGGCACGATCGCGTCGCCGTCCGGCGCGTCCGCACCGGTGAGCCCGGCCGTGAGGAACAGGTCGAAGATCTCGGCCTGGCTGCCGAGGTGCGAGGCGACCTGCGCCAGCGACCATTCGTCCGCGTACGACCGGAGGGCGAGCTGCTCGTCGGTCAGCCCGCCGACGTGCGCGGCCATCCGGTCGTGCGAGCGGCGGATCGCGGCGAGCCAGGTGGGAAGGTCAGCCATCGGTGTCCTCGAAGGTCGCGGGGGTGTCGGGGCCCAGTCTCGACCACCGGGCACCGGGTCTGGGATAGTGGCTCCCCCGCCCGGGCGGATCTTCCGCTCGGCCGGGACGGCCGGAAGGAGTGCCCGTGCCCAGGATCGTGGTCGGAGTCGACGCATCGGCGGACTCGCAGGCGGCGCTGGCCTGGGCGGCGGTCGAGGCCCGGCTGCGCGGGGCGACGCTGCAGGCCGTGTACGCCTTCCACGCCCGCGAGCTGGCCGCGCCCGAGTACGCGGCGACCGAGCGCGGGCTGGCCGGCAGCGCTGTGAACCCGTCCATCGACTCGTATCAGGAGGTCCGGGTCGCCCGGCCCGACCTGGGCGCCAACCAGTCCGGCCGGGGCGAGTGGGAGGACGCCGCCCGCACCCGCGCCGACGAGATGCTCGGCTCCGCTCTGTACGCGCTGCGCGAGGCGCTGGCCGGTGTCCAGGTGGAGCGGGTGGTGGTGGACGACAAGCACCCCGCCGAGGCGCTGCTCGAGGTGTCCGCCGACGCCGACCTGCTCGTGGTCGGCTCCCGTGGCCACGGCGGCTTCTCCCGGATGCTGCTCGGCTCGATCAGCCACGCGGTCGTGCTGCATGCGACGTGCCCGGTCGTGGTGGTCCCGCGCGACCGCGGCTGATCCCGGCGGCGCTCGGCTGATTCGCCCCCGGTCCCGGCGGGGAGGAAAGCGGCGTTCCCACCTAGCGGAGGAGTGCGCCCGATGACGTCCAGCACCGCCGACCGGCTCGAAGCGCTCGACGGGGAGAGCGCGCGCAAGGGCGTCGCCGTGGTCACCGGCGGGTCGGCCGGCCTCGGCCGGGCGGTCGTGCGCGCGTTCGCCGGGGCCGGGTACGACGTGGCCGTGCTGGCCCGCGGCGAGGACGGGCTGGCCGGCGCGGTCGCCGACGTCGCCGCCAGCGGTCGCCGGGCGCTCGGTATCGCCTGCGACGTCGCCGACCACCGCGCCGTCGAGGCGGCCGCGGACCAGGTCGAGGAGCGGATGGGGCCGATCGAGGTGTGGGTCAACAACGCGATGACGACGGTCTTCGCGCCGTTCCTCGACACCGACCCGGAGGACTTCGAGCGGGCCACCGCGGTGACGTACCTCGGCTTCGTCAACGGCACCCGCGCCGCGCTGCGCCGGATGACGGCGCGGGACCGCGGCGTGCTGATCCAGATCGGGTCGGCGCTGGCCTACCGCGGGATCCCGCTGCAGGCCGCGTACTGCGGGAGCAAGCACGCGATGGTCGGCTTCACCGAGAGCGTGATCACCGAGCTGTTGCACGACCACAGCAAGGTACGGGTCGCGATGGTGCACATGCCGGCGCTGAACACGATCCAGTTCAACTGGGTGAAGTCGCAGCTGCCGCACCACCCGCAGCCGGTGCCGCCGATCTACCAGCCCGAGGTCGGTGCGGCCGCGGTGCTGCGGGTGGCCGAGCACCCGCGCCGGAACACCTGGGTCGGGCTGCCGACCGCGTACACGGTGCTGGGCAACCGGGTCGTCGCGCCGCTGCTGGACCGCTACCTGGCCCGGACCGGGTACGACGGGCAGCAGAGCCCGCAGGACAGCCGCTCGGAGATCGGCGAGAACCTGTACGCACCGGTGCCGGGCGACCAGGGCGCGCACGGCGACTTCGACTACAAGGCGCACGGGCGCAGCCCGGAGACGTGGCTGGCGCTGCACCGCCGGTCGGTGCTCGGGACGCTCGCCGCCGGCGCCGCCGCGGTGAGCCTGCTCGCCCGCGGCCGCCGGTGAACCGTCCGGCGCCGGCCTGGGGCCGGGTGGTGATCGCCGCACGGGTGGGCTGGGGCGCCGGCTGCGTGGTGGCGCCGCGGGCGGTCGGGCGGGTGCTCGGCCTCGACCCGGCCGACCGGCGGGCGCACCGACTGCTGCGCCTGCTCGGCGCCCGCGACCTCGGGCAGGCCGTGCTGCCGGCGACCGCTCCCCCGCCGGCGCTGCTCCGCCTCGGCACCGCGGTCGACGCCCTGCACGCCGCGTCGATGTACGCGCTCGCCGCGATCAGCCCCGGCTACCGCCGCCCCGCGCTGACCGCCGCCGCGATCGCCACCACCTGGACCGCCACCACCTGGACCGCCACCGCACGCCGTCGCTAGCTACGGGACGGCGACGGTCGTGGTGACGCGCGCGGCGGACGGCCGGGCCGGCACCGAGCCGAAGCCGAACGTCACCGGCGGCCGGACCGGCGCCAGCGGCCCGAGCGGTTCGCCGTGCCACGTGCCGGCCAGCGCGACGACCGCGTGCAGGTCCTGCACGCCGTACCACTCGGTGCGCCCCTGGCCGGCCGAGCCGCGGGTACGCAGGCCGGCGAGCCGGGCCGGGCCGTCGAGCAGGCCGACCCACAGCGGTGCCCGGGCCAGCGGTGCCGGCACCGCCCGCAGCAGCCGGCCGAGCGCCGGCCGGCCGCCGGTGCGCAGCCGCAGCGCCAGCGGGCCGGCGGCGACCGTCCAGGTGACCGCGTCCGGCCGGCCCACCGCGACCGGCCCCACCCGCACCTCGTCGAACGCGTACGTCGATCCGACGAAGTCGGCGACCTCCGGCGCCGGCGCGAGCAGCACCCGGTGCCCGTCCGGCCGCTGCACCATCGCGTCCGAGAACGGCCCGAACGGCGACCGCGGCCAGTGCCCGACCACGATCCTGGTTCCCGACGCCGTCCCGACCCCGAGGATCCACCCGTCGAACCGCAACCGCGTCGGCACGCCGCCAGCATCCCCGCCCGGCCCGGCCCGATGCCGGCCGCGCTCGGCCACCAGGTCGTCGACGTCGTCAAGGCCGTCCGGCTGCGCTCGGAGGAGCACTGATCGGACGCCGAGGTGGTCGAACGGCTGGAGGGGTACGCCTGGCCGCTCGCCGGTGGAGGGCCGCGCCGACGCGCCTAGACTGGCCAGGCAGCCACGGAATCCGCAGGCTGTGCGCGTCGTCACGAGCATCCAGCCGTGTCTGCCAGAGCCTGATCGATTACCGTCAGGTAACAGCGTTTGCGACTTCCGAGACCCCGCCGCGAACCGTTCGAGAAGGGGCGCCACCATGCCCGATGCTCCCGCTTCAGGAACCCTGAGCCTGCACCACGCCGACGGCACCGAGCACGATCTCACGGTGGTCCAGCCCACCGAAGGCGCTCCCGGCGTCGACATCTCGGGCCTGCTGTCCAAGGGTGGCCTCGTCACCTACGACCCGGGGTTCGTGAACACCGCCAGCTGTTCGTCGACGATCACCTTCATCGACGGTGACGCCGGCATCCTGCGCTACCGGGGCTACCCGATCGACCAGCTGGCCGAGCACGCCACCTTCGCCGAGGTCGCCTACCTGCTGATCTACGGCGAGCTGCCGACCGAGACCCAGCTGGCCGAGTTCACCGACAAGGTCAAGCGGCACACCCTGCTGCACGAGGACTTCAAGAACTTCTTCGACGGCTTTCCGCGCAATGCGCACCCGATGCCGGTGCTGTCCTCGGCGGTGTCCGCGCTCTCGACGTATTACGAGGACTCGCTCGACCCGACCGACCCCGACCAGCTCGAGCTGCCGATGCTGCGGCTGATGGGCAAGCTGCCGACGATGGCGGCGTACGCGTACAAGAAGTCGATCGGGCAGCCGTTCCTGTACCCGGACAATTCGCTCGGCATCGTGGAGAACTTCCTCCGGATGACCTTCGGGCTGCCGGCCGAGCCGTACGAGGCCGACCCGGCCGTCGTGCGCGCTCTGGACATGCTGTTCACCCTGCACGCCGACCACGAGCAGAACTGCTCGACCGCCACCGTGCGGCTGGTCGGCTCCGCCCAGGCCAACCTGTTCGCCTCCGTCTCGGCCGGCATCCACGCGCTGTCCGGCCCGCTGCACGGCGGGGCCAACCAGGAGGTCATCGAGATGCTCTCGCGCATCCGCGCCGAGGGCGGCGACGTGAACAAGTTCGTGCAGAAAGTGAAGTCGAAGCAGGCCGGCGTCAAGCTGATGGGCTTCGGCCACCGGGTCTACAAGAACTACGACCCGCGCGCGGCGATCGTGAAGCGGACCGCCGACGAGATCATGTCCGCGATGGGCATGCGGGACGAGCTGCTCGACATCGCGATCGAGCTGGAGGGCGTCGCGCTCAGCGACGACTATTTCATCTCCCGCAAGCTCTACCCGAACGTCGATTTCTACACCGGTCTCATCTACCGCGCGATGGGCTTCCCGGACCGGATGTTCACGGTGCTGTTCGCGATCGGCCGGCTGCCCGGCTGGATCGCGCAGTGGCGGGAGCAGGTCGACGGCCCGCAGGCCAAGATCGGCCGCCCGCGCCAGCTCTACACCGGCGTGCCGGAGCGCCGGTACGCCCCCCTCGACCAACGCTGAGGACCCGGCCGCGCCGTCGGATGGGTCGGCACACAGGCCCTAAGGTCGGGGCGTGGGTGAGGCGCGGCTGTGGGCGACCAGCGACCTGCACGTTTCGTACGCCGACAACCGCCGCATCGTCGCCGACGACCTGCGCCCGGCGAACGACGGCGACTGGTTGATCGTGGCCGGCGACGTCGCCGAGCAGCCGGCCGACGTGGAGTGGACGCTGCGCACGCTGGCCGACCGGTTCGCCACCGTGCTCTGGTCGCCGGGCAACCACGAGCTGTACACGCACGCGAAGGACCCGGTCCGGCTGCGTGGCCTGGACCGGTACGAGCATCTCGTCGCGCTGTGCCGCCGGCTCGGCGTGCTCACGCCCGAGGACGAGTACCCGGAGTGGGCCGGCGCCGGCGGCCCGGTCACGGTCGCCCCGCTGTTCCTGCTCTACGACTACAGCTTCCGGCCGCCGGAGCAGGTCGACGCGGGCGAGGCGCTCGCCGCCGCGTACGGGGCCGGCGTGGTCGCGACCGACGAGCTCCTGCTGCACCCCGACCCGTACCCGGACCGGGCCGCGTGGTGCCACGCCCGGGTCGCGGCGACCGAGGCCAGGCTCGCCGCGCTGCCGGCCGGGACCAGGACCGTGCTGGTCAACCACTGGCCGTTGACCCGGTTGCCGACCCGGATCCTGCGCCATCCGCAGTTCGCGATCTGGTGCGGGACCGAGCTGACCGCCGACTGGCACACCCGCTTCGCCGCCGCCGCCGTGGTCTACGGCCACCTGCACATCCCTCGCACGACCTACGAGGACGGGGTGCGGTTCGAGGAGGTCTCGCTCGGCTACCCGCGCGAGTGGCGGCGGCACGGGATCCGCCGCGGCGTGCTGCGCGAGGTCCTGCCCGCCGTCGACCCCGTCCCGGAGCCGTGGTGATCGGCGAGCTGGTGCCGGCCGGGGTGGAGGTCGCGGACGCGACCGGGCCGCTGCCCGGCGAGGCGCTGCTGCCCGAGGAGGAGCTGCTGGTCGCCCGGGCGGTGGGCAAGCGCCGGGCGGAGTTCACCACCGTGCGGACCTGCGCGCGGATCGCGCTGGGCCGGCTCGGCCTGCCGCCCGGCCCGCTGCTGTCCGGGTCGAAGCGGGAACCGCTGTGGCCGGCCGGCGTGGTCGGGAGCATCACGCACTGCGACGGCTACCGGGCCGCCGCGGTCGCCCGGGCCGACCTGCTCGCCTCGATCGGCATCGACGCCGAGCCGCACGAGGCGCTGCCGGTCGGCATCCTCGACCGGGTCTCGCTGCCGGCCGAGCGCGCGCACCTGCGCGAACTGCCGCCCGGGGTGCACTGGGACCGCCTGCTGTTCAGCGCCAAGGAGAGCGTGTACAAGACCTGGTTCCCGCTGACCCGGCGCTGGCTCGGCTTCGAGGACGCGGCGCTGCTGATCTCCCCCGGCCCGGACCCGGCCCGTGGCACGTTCGCCGTCGACCTGCTCCTCGACGACCTGCCGCTGGTCGACGGCCGGCCGGTGCGCACGCTGCACGGGCGGTACGCCGTGACCGGCGGCCTGCTCGGCACCGCGATCGCGCTCGCCCCCGACTGAGCGGCGCCGGGGCGGGCGCCCGCGTCGGGCGCGCCGCCGCGGGTATCACCGTGACCGGCCGGGAGGATGGCGTGGCCGCGGGGACCGGGTTCGCGACCGAGGAGGACCAGTGATCACGTTGACCGAGGACGGCACCGCCAGGGTGCTCAGCAACGGCGTGGAGATGCCGCTGCTCGGGCTGGGTGTCTGGCAGATCCCCGACGGCCGGCCGACCGAGCAGGCCGTGCGCTGGGCGCTGGAGACCGGCTACCGACACGTCGACACGGCCGCGCTCTACCGCAACGAGGACGGGGTCGGCCGGGCCGTCCGGGACAGCGGGGTGCCGCGGGAGCAGCTGTTCGTCGCGACGAAGTTCAACCCGCGCGACCCCGACCCGGAGCGGGCCTGCGAGGACAGCCTGCGCCGGCTCGGGCTCGACTACGTCGACCTCTACCTGTGGCACTGGCCGAGCGGCAGTCCGACCCGGCACTGGCCGGCGTTCGAGCGGATCGCCGCCCGCGGCCTGGCCCGGGCCGTCGGGGTGAGCAACTTCTCGGCCGGCCAGCTGGCGCAGCTGCCCGGGGCCGAGGTGCCGCCGACGGTGAACCAGGTCGAGTTCAGCCCGTTCCAGTTCCGGCGGGCGCTGCTGGACGCGTGCGAGGCCAGCGGGGTCGTGCTGGAGGCGTACAGCCCGCTGACCAGGGGACACGACCTGGCCGACCCGGTGATCGCGGCGATCGCCGAGCGGCACGGGCGGACGCCGGCCCAGGTGCTGCTGCGCTGGGCCGTGCAGCGTGCCGTCCCGGTGATCCCGAAGTCCGCCGACCGGGACCGGATCGCCGAGAACTCCCGGGTCTTCGACTTCGAGCTCGCCGACGGGGAGATGGCGGCGCTGGACGGGCTCGACCGGACCGGCGGCACCGCGGACGCGTGAGCTAGCGCCGGGCG
Organism: uncultured Actinomycetota bacterium; assembly: GCA_963803135.1. Classification (GTDB taxonomy): domain Bacteria; phylum Actinomycetota; class Actinomycetes; order Mycobacteriales; family CADCTP01; genus CADCTP01. Next base: position 946,507 of record CAWDLH010000008.1, read on the forward strand.
CTCTTCTTCGGCGGGCGGGCCCACACCGCGACCCTGTCCAGCGCGTCGGCGGTGGTGAGCGGGACGGTGGTGGTCAGCGTGCCGCCGCCGGACCGGCGCCGCCGCTGCCCGTACGAGCGCAGCACCCGCGCGATCCGCGGCGCGGCCAGCCCGAGGGCGAGCGTGATGAGGAACGCCTTGAGGCGGGTGCGCAGGAGGAACCACATGCGGCAGTTCTGCCCGCCGTGGGGGTGACACACACCCACCGGATGGGGGTGGCGCATGCAGCTACTCGCCGGTACCGCTATCCTCCTCGGCGCGGCCAGGAGCCTCCCCCCGTGGGCTCCTGGCCGCTTCTCGTCTCCCGACCGGGTCCGGCCGGCGAGCGCCGGTGCCGGAGCTCGTTTGCGGGTCCGGCCGGTCATGCCGGAGCCGGTAGCGGAGCCGGTTCCGGACCGACCTGGCCGGTCGCCGCCCGTTCGCCGCGAAATCTGGCAACCTGAGACGAAGCCCAACTCCGCGGCCACAAGGAGGTCAACGGTGACCGATGCGATCCGGCGGGCGCCCTCGGTGGCGCGGATGCTGGCCGACCGGGTGGCCGCCGCACCCACCGCGGAGGCCTTCCGCTGGCCGCGGGCCGGTACGGACGGCGCCGAGACCTGGGAGTCGATGACCTGGGCCCGCGCCGGCGAGCGGGTCACCGAGCTCGCCGCCGGCCTGCTCGCGCTCGGGCTGCGGCCCGAGCAGCGGGTGATCGTCTACTCCGGGACCCGGGTCGAGTGGGTGCTCGCGGACCTGGCGATCAACACCGCGGCCGGCGCGACGACGACGATCTACCCGTCGTCCCAGCCGGAGGACGTGCTGCACATCGCGACCGACTCCGGCGCGGTCATCGCCTTCGCCGAGGACGAGTCCAAGGCGATGGTGCTGCGGGATCTGGCCGACCGGACCCCCGACCTGGCGTACGTGGTGCTGCTCGAGGGCAAGGGCAGCGGCGGCCCCGAGCTGTCCCTGGACGACCTGGCCGAGCGCGGCCGCACGCTGCTCGCCGAGGACCCGGGCGCGGTGGACAAGGTCGTCGCCGCGATCGAGCCGGACCACCTGGCCACGCTGATCTACACGTCCGGGACCACCGGCCGGCCCAAGGGCGTCGAGCTGACCCAGGACAACTGGACGTACGAGGGGGCGGCGGTCGACCGGCTCGGCATCCTGCGCCAGGACGACCTGCAGTACCTGTGGCTGCCGCTGTCGCACTCGTTCGGCAAGGTGCTGCTGGCGGCCCAGCTCCAGATCGGTTTCGCGTCCGCGGTCGACGGCCGCATCGACAAGATCGTCGAGAACCTCGCCCTGGTGAAGCCGACGTTCATGGCCGGCGCGCCGCGCATCTTCGAGAAGGTGCACAACCGGGTGCTGGCCACGGTCGAGGCCGAGGGCGGGATCAAGGCGATGCTGTTCGCCCGGGCGTTCCGGACCGGCCGGAAGTGGTCGGCGGCCGAGCAGCAGGGCCGCAAGCCCGGGCGCGCGCTCACCGTCGCGCACGCCGGCGCCGACAAGGTCGTGCTGAGCAAGCTGCGGGAGCGGTTCGGCGGCCGGATCCGGCTGTTCGTCTCCGGCAGCGCGCCACTGTCCCGCGAGGTCGCCGAGTGGTTCCACGCCGCCGGCATGCTCATCGTCGAGGGGTACGGCATGACCGAGACCTCGGCGGCGAGCACGGTCAACCTGCCCGGGCGGTACCGGTTCGGCACGGTCGGGCCGGCGCTGCCCGGCACCGAGCTGCGCCTCGCCGACGACGGCGAGCTGCTCGTGCGCGGCCCCGGTGTGATGCGCGGCTACCACGGCCTGCCCGAGGTGACCGCCGAGACCCTGGACGAGGACGGCTGGCTGCACACCGGCGACATCGGCGAGCTGGACGACGACGGGTTCGTGCGGATCACCGACCGCAAGAAGGACCTGATCAAGACCTCCGGCGGCAAGTACGTCGCGCCGCAGCCGATCGAGGTCGCGTTCCCGGTGATCTGCGGGCTGGCGAGCCAGTTCGTCGTGCACGGGGACGGGCGCAACTACGTGACCGCGCTGGTCACGCTCGACCCGGACGCGCTGGCCCAGTGGGCGGAGACGAACGGGGTGGCCGAGCGCGACCCGGTCGCGCTGGCCCACCGCGACGACGTCCGCGCGATCGTCGCCGCCGCGGTGAAGCAGCTCAACGCCAGGCTCAACCGATGGGAGACGATCAAGGACTTCCGGATTCTCGACCACGACCTCACGGTCGAGTCGGGCGAGCTGACCCCGAGCCTCAAGCTCAAGCGACGGGTCGTCGAGCAGCGCTACAGGGACGTCCTCGACGAGATGTACGCGACCAGCGAGCGCTCCCGCGTGTGAGGGTTTTCACCCGGTTCCTCCACGCACCGTCGCGGCCCGAGCACCAGCCGTGATCTCGGGGCATTTTCCGCGCATCGGTGCCGACGGAGGTGCCCACACGTACCCGCGGGACCGTTAGCCTGCCCCTCATGCTCGAAGTGGGTCGACTCCGTGCGCTGCTGGCGATGTCCGAGCACGGAGGGTCGTCCGGTGCGGCCCGTGCCCTCGGGCGCCCGGTCGCGGGCGAGCTCTCCGACTGGGAGCGCGAGCTCGGCCTGCCCCTGGTCGACGGCGATCAGCTGACCCCGGCCGGGCGGCGGCTGGCCGAGCACGCCGGCACGCTGCTGGGCCAGCTGGAGTCGGCCGAGTCCGAGGCCGCCGCGGTGGCCGGGCGGGTGGCCGGGACGCTGCGGCTCGGGGTCGGCGCGGACGCGGGGCGGGTGCTGCTCGTCGATACGCTCGGCACGCTGCGGTCCGTCGACGTGCGGCTGCACGTGCGTCAGCTCGCGGACGAGCGGGTCGCGGCCCTGGACAGCACGCTCGACGCGGTCGTGGTCGGCGAGTACGGCGCGGCGGTGCCGCACCGGCCCGACGACGCGGTCGAGCGGCGGGAGCTGTTCACCGAGCCGCTGCTGCTGGCCGTGCCGAGCCGGCACCCTGCCACCGGCGCCAGCGTGCGGCTGGCCGAGCTGTCCGCGGAGGCCTGGATCGCCGGCGCCGGCGACACGCTGGTGGCGCTGGAGCGGGCGGCGGCCGGGGCCGGGTTCGCGCCCCGGGTCGTGGCCGAGGTCGGCGAGGACGCGCTCGCACTCACGCTGGTCGCCGCCGGGGTCGGCGTGACGCTGGTGCCCGCGTCGGCGGCGCCGTCGCCGGCCGAGGGCGTGCGGTTCCTGACCGTGCTCGACGGCGGCCTGCGGCGGACGGTGGTGGCCGCGGTGCGCCGGACCCGGGCGGCCGACCCGGCCGTGCGGCGACTGCTGGACGCGCTCACGGGGGCGGCGCGTCGGGTGGCGGCGGCGGTGCCGGGGGTGACGGCGGCGATCGCGCCGGCTGTCCCGTCCGCACCGCCCGGCTCGCTCGGGTCGCCGGGTGAGCCGGCGCGGCGGCCGGACCCGCTGTTCGACCCGCTGCCGCCGGAGCCGGCGCCGCACAGCAACGGCCGGCGTGATCCGTGGGCGGACCGGGTCCGCCCGGAGGGTCTCGACCTGCCCGGCCGCAACGGCACCAACGGCACCGGCGCCGCTGTCACCGACCTCCCGCCCCGCAACGGCACCCCCGCCTTCGGCCCCGCCTCCTCCTCGCCCGACGTTCCCGCCGGTCCGGCCGGCCCGGCGAATCTCTCGGGCGGCTCCGGGCCGGCGGATCCTCCGGGCCGGTCCGGGCCGGCGGATCTTCCGGGCCGGTCCGGGCCGGCCGATCTTCCGGGCCGCCCCGGACCGGCCGACCGCACCGGGCGGAACGGGTCGGCGGATCTGCCCGGCCGCAACGGGACGCCGGGCCTGCCCGGCCGCACCGGCGCCACCGACCGGCCGGGGTCGCGCGGGGCCACCGATCTGCCCGGCTCCTACGCGGCCACCGACCGTCCCGGCTCCTACGGGGCCGCCGACCAGTCCGGCTCCCGCGGGGCCGCCGACCAGTCCGGGTCCCGCGGGGCCACCGACCTGCCCGGGTCCCGCGGGGCCACCGACCTGCCCGGGTCGCGCGGGGCCACCGACCTGCCCGGGTCGCGCGGGGCCACCGATCTGCCCGGGTCGCGCGGGGCCACCGATCTGCCCGGGTCGCGCGGGGCCACCGATCTGCCCGGCTCCCGCGGGGCCGACGCGGTCTCCGCCGAGCCGACCCCACCGGGGATCCGGCCGTCGGATCCACTCGCGTCCGACCCCCTCTCCGGCCCCCTGCCGCCGGCCGCCGGCCGGCCGTCCGACGCTCTCGCCGGCCCCCTGCCGCCCGCGGGCGGCCGCTCGCCCGGCTCGCCGCCGTTCGGCTCGCCGCCACCGGCCGGCGCCGGTCCGTCGGACCCGCGCGCGTCCGACCCGCTGTCGCGCGTTCCGCTGCCGCGCTCTGGCCCCGGCCGGTCGGACCCGCTGCCGGGCGCGCCCGGCCGTGGCCTGTCGGGCCGCCCGGGAGCGGCCGCTGGCACCGGCCGGCCGGCCGGCGCCGGGGCGGAGGCGGACGACCTGGCCGGGATGGCGGGACTGTCGGGCTTCTCCGGGCGACCCGCCCGCGGCCTCGCCGGCCCCTCCGGCCCGACCGGCGACGACCGGCGCGGGCCAGGGCGTGCGGGCCGCACCGCCGGCGCGTCCGGCTTCGGCGACGCCGGCGCGCTCCCGCCGCCCGGCGGCCTGCCGGCGCCCGGAGCGGAGGTGCCCCCCCGCGGCGGCGCCTCGCCGTACCGCACCCCGCCGCCGACCGGCGACGCGCCCGACTTCGCGCCGGACCTGCCGAGCCGCAGCGGCCCGAACCCGTACCGGGCGGACCCCTCGGCGCACCCGGTGCCCGACCCGTTCCGGGGCACCGGCTCCGAGCCGGGACCGAACCCGTACCGCGCCGGCCAGTCCCGCCGGGACGGCAGTAACAGCCTCGGCGGCTCCGAGCTGTTCGCCGCCGGCCAGCGCCCGGGCGCCGCGCTGCCGGCCCCGGGCGCCGCGCTGCCGGCCCCGGGCGGCGACGCCGGGCCCGGCACCGGCCGCCGCTCCCGGGTCCGCGGCGGCGACGACGCCACCCTCCCGCCGGCTCCGGCCGGCGCCGCCGCCGACGTCCGGCTGTCGATCTTCGAGGATCTCCAGTCCGAGTGGTTCGTGCAGCGTGAGGGCGGAGCCAAGGCGGAGTCCTGGCAGATGGCCGCCGACGACGGCTGGGCCGCCGCGGCCCGGCTGGCCGAGCCGACCACCGCCGGCACGACGACCGCGGGGCTGCCCCGCCGCCGCCCGCAGGCGATGGTCGTGCCGGGCGCGGTCGGCGGTCCCGGCGGCCCGGAGGGCCGCAACCCGGTTGCGACGCACCGCTCGCCGCAGGAGGTCCGCGGCCGGCTGTCGAGCTACCGCGACGGCGTGCGCCGCGGCCGGCACGCCCAGCGGACCGTCGAGGAGGAGTAGCTCAGGGCAGCCAGGACACGTGCCCGGCGAGCAGGGTGTAGCCGACGAACGAGACCGTGTCGAGGATCGTGTGCGCCACGATCAGCGGCATCACCCGCCGGGTACGCAGGAAGAACCAGCCGAACACCACGCCCATCACCGCGTTGCCGATGAAGGCGCCGAACCCCTGGTAGAGGTGGTACGAGCCGCGCAGCACCGCGGACAGCCCGATCGCCCACGGCATGCTTCGGCCGAGCTGCCGCAGCCGGGTGATCAGGTAGCCGACGACCACGACCTCCTCCAGGGTCGCGTTCATCGCCGCGGACAGCACGAGCACGGGCACCCGCCACCAGACGTCCGGCAGCCCGGACGGGACGATCGTCGCCGAGATCCCCAGCGCGTGCGCGGCCAGGTAGAGCAGCAGGCCCGGGATGCCGATGACCGCCGCGAGCAGCACGCCGCGGGTCAGGTCGGCGCGGGGCCGGGTGCGGTCGACGCCGATCGCGCGGGCCGGGATGCGGTCCCGGGCCAGCAGGTGGAGCGCGAGGAATGCCGGCACCACGCCGAAGCCGATGCCGACGAGTTGGTACGTCAGGTCGAGCCAGGCCTGACCCGGCACCACCGAGCCGTTGAGCGTGGCCTGGCTCTGCGACAGCGGAATCGGCGCGAGCAGCTTGCGCAGCAGGGAGAGGGCCGCGTACACGGCCGACGCGCCGAGCGAGACCGCGAGGACCAGCAGCACCTCGTTGCGCAGCACTGGGCGGGCCAGCGTGCTCGGCGGCGCGGCGCCCGGCGGCACCGCGAGCCACGCCCGCAGCCGGGAAGCCCGGGACCGGGCGGGGGCTGCGCCCGGCGGGGTCCGCTCCGTGCGGGTCACCGGACCAGTGAAGCAGGATCGGGGTGGTGCGCACACGAACGGACCCGGGCCGCTCCCCCCAGAGCGGACCCGGGTCCGGTCGACCGACCGCCCCCACCCACTCGAGGTCACGGGTGCGACTGGGCGGGGGCGGTCCTCGGTGTGCGCTCCTCGGACCTCCCCTCAGGGCCCGAGGAAGCAATGGCGCCGGCGGCGGGTCTCCCCACGGTCCGTCGACCGTGTCGGTGCGGGAAACCCGGACCGCCGACGCCGCCCGGCTCTTGGGGTGGTCGCGTCCCGCGAGCCGGGCGGCAGCTCGCAGCTACCTTGCTTGCACGCATGGAAGACTAGCCACAGGGGGATGCGCGCGCAAGCAATTCAGGCCACAATGGCTCCAGCGATCAGTCGGGGGCCGTCCGCGGCCCGGGAGTGCAGGGAGCGCCGAGCCATCGTCCGCCACATTCGCACGGAGTCGGGGCGCGAGTGGGCCGCGTACCTGGAGTCCGCCATGCACAGCGCCGGCCTCACCCAGGCCGAGCTCGCCCGCCGCAGCGGCCTGGCCGAGTCCATGGTCTCCCGCTGGCTGCGCGGGCTGAACCAGCCCGACGTGCCCAACCTGCGCCGGGTCCGCCCGGTCCTGGGCGTGCCGATGCTCGAGCTCATCGTCGCGGCCGGCTACCTCAGCCTGGAAGAGGCCGAGCTGCAGGACGCGCCGCAGCCGCCGGCGCCGGCGCGGGTCGGCATCGCGACCGAGGGCCTGACCGTCGACCAGATCCGCCAGCTCGAGGGCTTCGCCACGTTCCTGCGCGCGCAGAACGGCGCCGGCGCGGTCGAGCCGGCCGCCGTCGAGGCGCCGGCCGAGCCGCTGCGCTACGCCGCGTACGGCGGGGCGAAGCTGACCCGCGAGCAGCAGGCCAGGGTGCGCGAGCAGGCCCGGCTCGCGCGGGAGGAGGCGGCCCGCTCGGGTCGGCCGGTGGTCTTCCTGGACGACCAGGACGACCCGCACCGCTGAGCCGGGCGGGGCAGACCGGCACCAACCGGACAAGCACTTGGTGCCGGGGCTCCGGTGTGGTTTCGTAAGCGAGCCGAACGTCTTTGTCATGCCCGCATCCCCGGGGGTTCCGTGGTCGATCAGTCGCTGTTGCGGCAGGCCGCCGATCGCGGAGTCACCATCTGCTTCGCCGATCTCGACGGTGCCGACGGGCTGTGGGTCCCCGAGGAGCGCACCGTCCTGGTGAACCGCGGGCTGTCCGAGGCGAAGGTCGCCGAGGTCATCGAGCACGAGCTCGCCCACGTCATGATCGACGACCAGCACGCCGACCTGGACGCGGGCAAGGAGGTGCTGGTCGGCCGGCCGCCGGCGCGCTACCGCCGGCCGCAGACGGTTGCGCTCGCCGCCGTCAGCCTGTTCGTTGTCGTCGGCGGCGCGACGTACGGGATCAACGCGGCCCGGGACGGCGGCAAGTTCGACCGCGTCGCCCCGAACCCGGACGGCACCGGCCTGACCGCGCAGGAGAGCGGAGACCCGAAGCCGACGGTCATCCCGTCGCGGGCGCCGAACGGCGAGATCGTCTACATCACGGTGACGCCGACGGCACCGACGCCGATCACCACCGGCAGCCCCCTCGACCTGCCCACCCTGACCCCGACCGCGACCAGGCTGGTGGCCCCGCCGACGGCGGCACGCACCACCGGGGGCGCGCCGCCCGGCCAGCAGACGACGTCGCCGGCACCTCCACCGCCGGTCCAGCCGACCACCGACCCGCCGCAGACCACGCCGACGACCGAGCCGACCACCCCGGTCGTGCAGACCCCGCCGGACCAGACCGCCGGTGCCGGTGAGCAGACCGGCGACCAGGGTGGGGCCGGCGGCACCGGCACCGACCCGGTGGGAGGCGGCATCGGCCCGGGGCCGGTGCAGTCCCAGCCGGCCGACGCCACGGTCGGGAACGTCTCGGCACCGGACACCGGCGGCGCCGCAATCCCGTAACCGCGGGAGAAGCGTCCGATCCGGGTCATAGCCGGCGTGCCACGAACGCGACACGGGGAATCTCCGAAGTACTTCCCGCGTGGGATCGGGACATGCGAGGCTGGCGCGTCGCCATCAACCGCCTCGACGAGGAGGCTCAGTGCGCCCTCTCCGCGCGCTCGTCATCGGGGCCGCCGCCGCCTTGCTGCCGCTGACGTTCGTGGTCGCCGCCGGCGCCGCCCCGGCCCAGGACGGGGCCGCCGACACGATCAGAGCGCCCGGGCTGCACGCACCGGTGACGCTGACCCGGACCACCGACGGGATCGCGCACCTGTCCGCGCGGGACGCGCACGACCTGTACTTCGCCCAGGGTTGGGTGCACGGCACCGACCGGCTGTTCCAGATGGACACGCTGCGCCGGACCGCCTCCGGCACGCTGGCCGAGCTGCTCGGCCCCGACGCGCTGCCCAGCGACGTCCAGCTGCGCACGCTCGGACTGCATCGCGCGGCCGAGCGGTCCTGGGCCGCCGCGTCGCCCCGGCTGCGCGCCGCGGTCACCGCGTACGCCGCGGGCGTCAACGCGAAACTCGCCGCCGGCGGCCCGCTGCCGCCCGAGTACGGCGCGCTGAAGCTGACCGAGGTGGCCCCCTGGACCCCGGTCGACACGATCGTGATCGGCAAGCTGGTGGCGTTCCAGCTGTCGTTCGACCTCGACGCGGACGTCACGGCCGAGCTGCAGGCGTACGTGGCCGGCGGCGCGGCGGCCGGGATCGACGGGCAGGCGCTGTACGTCCAGGACCTCGTCGCGCATGCGCCGTTCAGCTCCGCGTCGACGGTGCCGGACGCGACCGGCACGCCGCCGCGGGACGGCCGGGCCCGGTCGGTGTCCCGCCCGGACCTCGCGGCGGCGGCCAGGCTGGCCACCCGCTACCGGGCGGCCGCGGCGAAGGTGCCGCTGCTCAAGGCGATCCAGGACCGCGGCGAGCACGCGACCGGGTCCAACGAGTTCGTCGTCTCGGGCCGGCTGACCCGGGACGGCCGGCCGATCCTGGCCAACGACCCACACCTGGGGCTCGGCAACCCGTCGATCTTCTACCCGATCCACCTGCGGGCGCCGGGTCTCGACGCGGCCGGCGAGGGCTTCGCCGGCACGCCGGGCATCGCCCAGGGCGCGAACCGGGACATCGCCTGGGGCTCGACGACCAACCCGATGGACGTCACCGACACCTACCTCGAGCAGGTCCGGCCCGACCCGGCCGCGCCGAGCGGGCTCGCGACCGTCTACAAGGGACACCTCGAGCCGGTGCAGGCGGTCCCGGAGACGTTCCGGGCCAACAGCGGCGGCCAGCTGGCGGTGGTGCCGCCGGGCGACGGGATCCCGGCCGCGACGCTGATCGTGCCGCGCCGCAACCAGGGCCCGATCGTGCAGCTGGACCAGGCGGCCGGCACCGCACTGTCGGTCCAGTACGCCGGCTACTCCCCCACCCAGGAGCTCGACGCCTTCCTGACCTGGATGCAGGCGCGAGACCTCGCCGACTTCGAGAAGGGCCTGCGGTCGTTCGACGTCGGCTCGCAGAACTGGTCGTACGCGGACCGCCGCGGCCACATCGCGTACTTCACCAGCGGTGAGCTGCCGCTGCGCGAGGACCTGCAGGCCGGCCGGGTCGACGGCGTCCCGCCGTACCTGGTGCGCAACGGGACCGGCGGCAACGAGTGGCTGCCGGCCGTGCACCACTACCCCGGCCAGGTTCTGCCGTACGAGATCCTGCCGGTGGCGGAGATGCCGCACACGGTCGACCCGCGCAACGGGTACTTCGTCAACGCGAACAACGACCCTGCCGGCACCACGCTGGACAACGACCCGCTCGACCAGCTCCGGCCGCACGGCGGGATCTACTACCTCAACCCCGGCTACGACGGGCTGCGGGCCGGCCGGATCACCGAGGCGCTGCGGGCCGCGCTGCGGCACGGCAAGCTCGACGTCGCCGACGTCCAGCGGATCCAGGACGACACGGTCCTGCTCGACGCGGAGTTCTTCGCCCCGCGGATCGGCGCGGCGCTGTTGCGGGCCCGCACGTCCGGCAACGCGGCGCTGCGGGCACTGGCCCATGACCCGAAGGTCGCCGAGGCGGTGCTGCGACTGTCCACCTGGGACCACTCGACGCCGACCGGCATCCAGCCGGGGTACGACGCGGCCGACGTCGACGGGCGGCTGCCCGCGCCGTCCGCGCGGGAGCGGGCGAACAGCGTCGCGGCCACGCTCTACGCGGTGTGGCGCAGCCGGTTCCTCGCCTCGACCACCGACGCGGTGTCCCGGCAGCTGGGCGCGCCGGTGGTGGACGGCCAGCGGGCGCTGACCGCCCTGAAGCGGGCGCTGTCCGGCGTGCCGTCCGCGTCCGGGGTCGACTTCTTCGCCGCCCCCGGCGTCACCGACCCGCGCGACCGGCAGGCGCTGGCCATCCTCGAGGCGGTCCGGGCTGCGCTGGACCGGCTGGCGAGCCCGGACTTCGCGGCCGCGTACGGCGGCTCGACCCGACTGTCCGACTACACGTGGGGGACGCTGCACCGGCTGACCCTGGACTCGGCGCTGGGCGGGCCGTTCTCGGCACCGCCGGCGTTCGGGCGGTTCCCGGCGCCACTGCCGGGGCTGTCCGGCGTCCCGGTCGACGGCGGGTACGGCACGGTCGACGCGGCCGCGCACGACCCGCGGGCCGACTCGGCCGACGGGTTCGTGTTCGGCTCCGGCCCGGCCCGCCGCTACCTCGGCGTGCTGACCCGGTCCGGGCCGGTCGGGCGCAGCGCGCTGCCCGGCGGCACGTCGGCGATCCCGACCGACCGGCACTACCTCGACCTGCTGCCGGCCTACCTGACCGACGACGAGTACCCGGTCCGGGTCACCCGCGCGGACATCAGGCGGGCCACCGAGTCGGTCACCAGGCTGGTGCCGTAGCGGACCCGGCGGTCAGTCGTGCCCGTCGGCCTCGTCGCGGGTGCGGCTGACCACCGGGACCACCACCCACAGCACGATGAACACCGCGGCGACCCCGGCGCTGTACCAGAGCGCCGGGGTCTGCCCCAGCACCTCCTCGAGGATGAACAGCACCGCGCCGAGGAGCGCGACGGCCAGGCAGGCCAGCCCGCCCAGCGCCATCCGGTGCGACACCCGGACGAGGTCGTCCTTCTGGCTGTGCCGGAACACGATCCGGTGGAAGGCGACCGGCCCGACCAGCAGCGCGACCGCGCAGGCGGCGGCGAGCAGGGTCACCACGTACGTCCCGCGCTGCATCGAGCTGATCGTGGTGAAGCGCTGGTTGAACACGATGGTCAGCAGGGAGGCGAACAGGATCTGCACGCCGACCTGCGCGACCCGCAGCTCCTGCAGCAGCTCGCCGTAGTTGCGGTCGAGCCGCTCGGCCTCGGTCTCGTTCCGGCCGTCCGTGCCGCCTGATCGTTCGGCCACGCCGCTGCCTTACCCCGCTTCGGTAAATCGGATGCCCCGGCCGGCTAGCGTCGGAGCGTGCCCGTCGAGATCCGCCACCCCGTCCTGGACGAAGCCGCCGACTACCTCCGCAGCGTCAACACGGCGTTCCTGCAGCCCGCGAGCCGGGACGAGCCGATGGCCCACTACTGGGCCGACGTGCTCAAGCCCGACCTCGACCGGTCCTGGGCGGCCTTCGACCGGGGCCGCGCGGTCGCCAGCCTGCGCAGCCTGCCGTTCGAGGTCACCGTGCCCGGCGGCCGCACCGTCCCGGGCGACGGCGTCACGATGGTGACCGTGGCCGCGACGCACCGCCGCCGCGGGCTGCTCACCGGGATGATGAGCCGGGCCCAGCAGGACGCCAAGGACCGCGGTGACGTGGTCAGCGTGCTGATCGCGTCCGAGTGGCGCATCTACGGGCGGTACGGCTTCGGCGCGGCGACCGAGGCGGCCGAGTGGAGCGTCGACCGGCTCCGGGCCGGAGCGCCGAGCCCGCGCGGAGAGGTCGAGATGGTCAGCGCGCAGGAGCTGCGGCTGCTCGCCCCGCCGGTGTACGACCAGGCCCGGCTGCGCCGCGCCGGCGGGCTGACCAGGCCGGAGGTCCGCTGGGACCGGGACTTCGGCCTGCTGCGGATCGAGGGCGACTCGCGCTGGGACGGCCGCGCGACCGTGCACCGGGACGCGGACGGCGAGGTCGACGGCTACCTGCGGTGGACCGCCCGGTGGGCCGACAACGGCATGGACAACGTGTTGTCCGTGGACGAGCTGGTCGCGGCCACCGACGAGGCGTACGCGGACCTCTGGCGGTTCGCGCTGTCGGTCGACCTGATCGCGACGGTGAAGGCGGAGAGCCGGCCGGTCGAGGAGGCGCTGCCCTGGCTGGTCGCCGACGGCCGGGCGGTCCGGCAGGTCGACCGCTACGACTTCCTCTGGCTGCGGGTGCTCGACGTGCCGGCGGCGCTGACCGGGCGGGACTACCGGTCCGCCGGCCGGGTGGTGCTCGAGATCGTCGACCCGGCCGGCTACGCGGCGGGCCGGTTCGCGCTGGACGCCTCCCCCGCCGGTGCCACCTGCACGCCGACCACCGGATCGGCCGACCTGACGCTGCCGGTGACCGGGCTCGGCAGCGCGTACCTGGGCGGTCACCGGCTCGGCCTGCTCGCGGCGGCCGGCCTCGTGGACGAGCACACGCCCGGCGCCGTCGCCACCGCCGACCGGCTGTTCGGCGCCGACCGCGCGCCGTGGTGCACCCTGCACTTCTGACCGGAAAGGCTTGACAAGCTTTGTTTCGAAAGTTGTACTTCGAAACATGTCTTCCGAACGACGCCACCTCACCTCGCCGACCGAGCTGCGCGCGCTGAGCCACCCGACCCGGCTCACCCTGCTCACGCTGCTCGACGAGGAGGGACCGCTGACCGCCACCGAGGCCGGTGAGCGGATCGGCGAGTCCCCCGCGAACGCCTCGTTCCACCTGCGGACGCTGGCCAGGTACGGCTACGTCGAGGAGGCGCCCGGCGGTCGCGGCCGGCAACGGCCGTGGCAGGTCGTGCGGCGGGCCAACGACATCCCGGGCGACGAGCTGACGGCGGAGGCGAAGCTGGCCGCCGACGCGCTGCTGGAGCTGATCCGGGAGCGCGACAACGACCGGCTGCGGGCGTACGCCCGGACCCGCGGCGACTACCCCGAGCAGTGGCGCGCGGCGGCGACCGAGATGCGGATGTCGCTGCACCTCACCGCCGCCGAGCTGGCCGAGCTGGGCGGGCGGATCGAGGAACTGCTGCAGCCCTACGTCGAGGGCACCGCGGGTGACGACCGCCGGCCCGGCACCGCGCCGGTCGCCTTCGGGCTGTTCGCCGTGCCGACCAGGCTGCCCGCCGACCAGGACGAGGGAGACGTGCGATGACCGCCGTGCTGCGCAACCGCAACCTGAGGATCTTCCTCGGGATGGACGTGCTGTCGCTGACCGGCAGCAGTGCCCTCTGGCTCGCGCTGGGGATCTGGGTGAAGACGCTGACCGGCAGCACCGCGGCCGCCGGCATGGTGATCTTCGCGATCCTCGCCCCGCCGGTGCTGCTCGCGCCGGTCGCCGGGATGCTCGTCGACCGGGTCCGCCGCCGCCCGCTGCTGGTCGTGGTCAACCTGGCCAGCGCGGCCGCGGTCACGCTGCTGCTGCTGGTCCGCGACGGCGACCAGCTCTGGCTGATCTACGCGGTGGGTGCGCTGTACGGCGGGTCCTGGGCGCTGCTGCGCTCCGCCCAGTCGGCGCTGCTGCGCACGCTGGCGACCGACCCCGACCAGCTGCTGGCCGCGAACGGCGCGCTGCAGACGGCCGCCGCGCTGTCCCGGCTGCTCAGCCCGGTCGCCGGCGCCGGGCTCTACGCGGTGGTCGGCCCGCACTCGGTCGTGCTGCTCGACGCGGCCACGTTCGTGGTCGCGGCCGGCGGGCTGCTGCTGATGCGGGTCACCGAGCCGGCCCCGGCGCCGGCCGACGGGCACTGGCGGGCCGAGGTGGCGGCCGGCCTGACCCACCTGCGCCGCACGGTGGTGCTCCGCCAGATCGTCGCCGCGGTCGCGCTGGCGATGCTGGTGATCGGCTTCATCGAGGTGATCATGTTCGCGGTCGTCGACCAGGGACTGCACCGCTCCCCCGCGTTCCTCGGCGTGCTCGACCTCGGCTTCGGCGCGGGGTCGGTCGCCGGCGGGCTGCTCGCCGCCGCCGTGGTCCGCCGACTCGGCGCGGGCCACGCGGTCACCGCCGGGCTGGCCACGATCGCCGTCGGGGACCTGCTGCTCATGGTGCCGGTCGGCGTGGTCGCGGTGCTCGGGCTGGTGCTGATCGGGCTGGGCGTGCCCCCGGTGGTCGCCGGCATGTCGACCACGCTGCAGCTGCTCACCCCGATGCACCTGCAGGGCCGGACGTTCTCGGCCGTCGACGTCGTGGTCAGCACGCCGCAGAGCCTGTCGATCGCGCTCGGCGCGGCGCTGGCCGCGGTCGTCGACTTCCGGATCCTGGTCGCGGCGATGACGGTCGGGATCCTGCTCGCCGCGGCCTGGCTCGGCACCCGGCCCGAGCAGCGCCGCCGGCCCGCCCCGCTCCCCGACCCGGCCGGTCCGGTTCCCGTCGCGGCCGCCTGACCGTACGCCGGCGGTCAGCCGACGGGCGTACGGGCCGGCTGCACCGGAGCCGGCACCAGGGCCGGCACCGGCTCGACCTGACCGACCGGGGCCCGCACGTCGGCGCTCGCGAGGAACTGCCGCATCGTGCGTTCCACGCCGTAGCGGCGCCGGAGCAGCAGGAACACGATGAACGCGGGGATGCCGAAGAAGGTCTGGGCCGGCACCACGAAGTTGTTGTTCCCGCGGGTCACCGCGTCGAGCACCAGCGGTGCCAGCCCGGGGCCGAGTGACCCGAACACGACCACCACCGCCAGCGCGGCCCGCCACGCCGCCGGCCCGTACGCCTTGAGCGCGGCGATCGTGTAGAGCGCGTACACCAGCAGGTCGCCGATGCCGATGTTGGCGTTGTAGATGCCGAGCCGCATCCCGATCGACGGGTCGAGCGGGTAGCCGATGAAGGCGTCGGCGAGCAGCGGCGTCAACGGGATGAACACGCTGAACGTGAGGTCGTAGCCGGCCAGGAACAGGGCGAACCACGCGACGTGCCGCAGCTGCATGCCGCCCTGCACGTACAGGTTGGCGACCGCGGACGCGCCCAGCAGCACGATCACGCTGGTCTCCGCCCAGTAGAACTGCCAGCCTCCGACGGTGCCGAGGGAGGTCCGGGCGACCCAGATGTTCACCCCGATGAGCAGGCCGATCGCGGTCCACAGCAGGGCCGGCCGCAGCACCGGCCGGTAGCCGATCGACAGCGAGGCGACGAACGTGAGCACCAGGAACGTGGTCAGCGCCCAGTGCGGCAGCACCAGGTAGAGCACCGGCAGCGTGACGATGAAGACGAACAGCACCACCACGTCGCGACCGTTGAACGTGCCGACCGCCGGCCGCTCCAGCCGGATCCGGCGCAGGTAGCCGGTGGCGAGCAGGCAGGTCGCGACGGCGCCGATCAGCACGACCAGGACCTGGACGAGCGTCTGCGGGACCAGCAGGTCGACCATCGGGATCTCCTCCTACGCCTTCGTCGTCGTGAAGCTGGTCTCGACCAGGTCGGCGCGCACGGTGCGCAGCTCCCGGCCGTCGGTGTCGACCGGGTGCAGCTCGACGTCCAGGCCGCGGTCGGCGAGGTGTTGCCGGGTCGCCGCCGCGCCGAACCCGTGCAGGGCACTCGCGGGCACGCTCAGGTGCAGCCGGCCGTCGACGACGGCGCCGCGGAACCGGGCCGGGTACGGCGCGGTCGGCAGCGCCTCCCAGGCCTCGACGAGCTCGCGCGGGGTGACGACACCGGCCGCCGTGCGGTACTGGCCGCCGGCCTTGCCGAGGATGGCCGAGGTGGCCGGGATCGCGGCGAGCTCGCAGTCCGGCGGCTCGACCAGCGTGCGGACCAGGTCCCGGGTGTCGTAGCGCAGCACCGGCATGCAGTCCCGGTACGGGAAGTAGGGCGTGACGACGAGCGTGCCCAGCTCGCCCGGCCCGGCCGGCCCCGAGCCGTCGAGCGCGAGCACCTCGACCAGGCCCATGTTGAGGTCCGGGTGCAGGTGACCGAGCGAGCAGCTGCGCCCGCTGACCGGCAGCACCTCGGTCATCGCGAACGTGTCGTTGACCAGCTCCAGCCCGAAGGTGGCGCGGGCCGCGACCGACAGTGCCGGCGACAGCACCTCGCCGCCCACGTCGGCGCGGCGCAGCGCGAAGTCCGCCGGGCCGAGACCCCGGCGGCGGGCGGCGTTGACCAGCTCGGCCAGGTACGACGGGTAGGTGGCGAGCATCGTCGGGCCCCGGTCCAGCAAGGAGTCGAGGCTCTCGTCGGGCGGCAGCACGCCGAGCACGCGGCTGCGCGCGCCGACCAGCCGGCACAGGGTCACGTCCTGCTGCACGGCGGCGGTCGCCCGCGAGCTGATGTTGACCTGCATGCAGTCGTCCGGGCCGATCTCGCCGCGCAGCAACCCCGACAACGCCGCCATCGCCGGCCACAACTCGACCTCGTACGCGGACAACCACACCTCGGCCGGCCGCCCGGTCGTCCCGGTCGTGCGGGTGGACATCACCGGCTCGACGCCGCGGCAGCGGAACTCCTCCGGGCGTGCCTGGAGCTCCGCCTTCGTGGTCACCGGCACCGCCGGCAGCGCCGGCGCGGTGAGCCGGGCGGGGTCCACGCCGGCCGAGGCGAAACGCTCGGCGTAGAACGGGGACAGCTCGGCCAGCCGCCGCGCGGTCCGGCGCACCGACCGGTCGGTGAACTCCTGCCTGGCCTCCGGGTCGGCGAAGGGGCCGTCGGTCAGCTGCTGGACGTCCGCGCCCGGCGTGCCGAACTCGGCCAGGGTGGCGCGGGCGTCGACGACGAGCTTCTGCACGGTCGCCGGGTCTATCCGCCGGCCCCACACCATCGCCATCGCCATCCGGAACTGCCGAAGCCCGGTCTCGAACATGCCGTCTCCAGGGAATCCGTCTCGGTCGTTGAGTGGGCCGGCGCCCGTCGCGCTGCCCCCGGCCGGCCGCAGGCCGCGGCTGGCCGGCGCGGCGGGCACCGGCCCCCCGTGCGGCTCAGGAGCCGCCGGCGCAGGCCGCGAACAGCACGGCGGTGAGCGAACCCATGGCGTACCGGGCGTGCTTGACGGTGCTCTTGAAAGCGGACATGACGACCTCCTCTCGACACTGTCGGCGGGACGGAGCCGGCGGCGACGGTCGCGACTGCGCCCCCGCCGGGGTCTGCGCTGCTAGGAGTCGGTGACCGTCACGGTTACGGTCATCTCCGGGTGCAGCGAGCACGTCACGTGGTACGTGCCGGGGGTGTTCCACGTCGCTGTCGTGTACGTCTGCCCCGACTCGCTCAGGAAGGCGCCGCGGGCGCCGAGCGACGGGGCTCCGGGCTCGGACGTGATCCGGCCGTCCTCGCCCGGCCCGATCACGTGCAGCCATCGGGAGTCGTTGACGAACGTGAGGGTGTCGCCCGTGCCGATGGTCACGGCGGGGTAGTCGCCGGATTTCACCTGGGCCGTGGCGGTGTCCGGCACGGCGAAGGCCTCGTGTTCCATCCCGACCGTCCCGGCCGGCGCGCGAGCCGGCCCGGCGGTCACCGTCGGCACCACGGCGCCGGCCACCAGAAGCGGCACGGCGAGGAGAAACCGGGGCACGGACACGGAACCCTCCCAAGGCGCAGGTTGTCCACCAACACCGGCCGAAGGGGGCAATCTCCGTGCGGTAGCTGAGAGTGTTGGCTCGGGCGCTGGGGGCTGTCAATGTCGCGCGAGCAAAGGTGCCCTAAGAGACTGTGGACAGCGCATCCGTCCACAGCCGTTCGGCGCAGTTCACCCCAAGCTGAGACAAGGGCGCGCCAAGGACCCTTTGTCCGGTCCGGACAGCCGGTACGGCAGGCCGCATCCGGACCGTTCTCGGTCACGTCCCGGCGCACCGGGCGCCGGCGGCGCCGGCTCGGGCCGGCTCGGACCGGCCCGTTCCCGGGCCGGCCCGTTCCCGGGCCGGCCCGTTCTCGGCCGGCCCGGCGCGGTCGCCGGCTCCGGCCGGCTCGGGCCGGGTCGGCTCGGCGCGGTCGCTGGCTGGGGCCGGGTCGGCTCGGCGCGGTCGCCGGCTCCGGGCCGGCTCGGGCCGGGTCGGCTCGGCGCGGTCGCTGGCTGGGGCCGGGTCGGCTCGGCGCGGTCGCTGGCGGGCTAGCGGGGTGGGCCCTGGCGGCCGGTGGGGGGCTGGCCGGCTCCGGGCTGGGACCGTCCGGGGTATGCCGAGCCGGACGAGGGTTCCCCGTACGGTCCGGAGGACGGGCCGGTCGCCGGGGTGGTGTACTGGGCCGGGGTCGGCGGGAGCGCCCGCGGCCCGTCGTCCTCGTCCGGCAGATCGTCCTGCCCGTCCGGCGGGTCGTACGACAACCTGGCGTGCGCGGCGGCGGTCTCGCTGTCGCGGTCGGACGCCCGGATCTCCGCCTCCGGCTGCAGCCGCGCCGGCGGCAGCTTCGAGTCGAACCAGTCGCTCGTGTCGAGCGTCTCCTTCGGCGCGGTGGGCCGCCCGCCGGGCGACTTCGCCGCCTCGGTCAGCCAGGACGGCGACGCCGACCCGTCCGACGACGCTCCGGTCAGCCCGGCCAGCCCCTCCAGCGCCTTGGAGAACTCGCTCGGCACGATCCAGAGCTTGTTCGCGTCGCCCTGCGCGATCTGCGGCAAGGTCTGCAGGTATTGGTAGGCGAGCAGCTTCGGGTCGGGGTCGGACGCGTGGATCGACGCGAACACCGTCTCGATCGCCTTGGCCTGGCCCTGCGCGGCCAGGTAGCGGGCGGCCCGCTCACCCTCGGCCCGCAGGATCCGGGACTGCCGCTCGGCCTCGGCGGCGAGGATCGCGGACTGCTTGGCACCCTCGGCGGCGAGGATCTGCGCCGCCTTCTGCCCCTCGGCGGTCTTGATCGAGGACTCCCGGGCACCCTCCGACTGCAGGATGATCGCCCGCTTGTCCCGGTCGGCCCGCATCTGCTTCTCCATCGCGTCCTGGATGGACGGCGGCGGGTCGATCGCCTTGAGCTCGACCCGGGCGACCCGGATCCCCCACTTGCCGGTGGCGTCGTCCAGCTCGCCGCGCAGCTTGGTGTTGATCTCGTCCCGGGAGGTCAGCGTCTGCTCCAGGTTCATCGCGCCGACCACGTTGCGCAGCGTGGTGACGGTGAGCTGCTCGACGGCCTGGATGTAGTTGGCGATCTCGTACGTCGCCGCCCGCGGGTCGGTGACCTGGAAGTAGATGACCGTGTCGATGTTCACGGTCAGGTTGTCCGCGGTGATCACCGGCTGCGGCGGGAACGAGACGACCTGCTCGCGCAGGTCGATCATCTGCCGGACCCGGTCCACGAACGGGATCAGCACGTGCGGACCGGGGTCGAGGGTGCGCGAATAACTGCCCAGCCGCTCGACGACGCCCGCGCGGGCCTGCGGGACGATCCGGATGCTGCGCAGCAGTATCACGACGATGAACGCGATGACGACGAGCAGGGCGATGAGACCGGCTTCCATGACTGCTCCAGTGCGCTATGTGTGCCGGGTCGGTGCGGCCCGGTCTCTCATTCGTGTGACCACACGACGGCGGTGGCGCCGCGGATCTCCATCACCTGCACGGTCGCGCCGACCGGCAGCACCTGCAGCGGGTCGTACGACTGGGCGGACCACTCCTCGCCGGCCAGCTTGATCCGGCCGCCGTGCTGGTCCACGGTCCGCACCACCACCGCGTTGCGGCCCTTGAGCCCCTCGATCCCGGTGCGCTGCGCCGAGGTCAGCGGCACCTGCATCCGGCGCCGGGCCAGCGGCCGGACCACGACGACCAGACCGAGCGAGACCACCGCGAAGACGCCTACCTGCACCGCGGCCCCGGCACCCAGCGCGGCGGCGCCGGCCGTGGCCAGCGCCGCGATCGCCAGCATGATCAGCACGAGGTCGAGCGACAGCGCCTCGGCGATCGCCAGCACACCGGCGGCGAGGAGCCAGATCAACCACGCAGGCACATCGTCATTGTTCCACCGATCGGCTAACCGGGGCCGCCCGCGGTCACGAAGTCGATGAGCTGTTCCACGGCTCTGAGGAGCGGAACCTCGAGATCGGCGTACGAGTCGACGGCGGCGAGCACCCGCCGCCAGCCGTCCCGCGGACCGCCCCAGCCGAGCCGCCGGCAGACCCCGGCCTTCCAGTCCTCGTCCCGGGGCACCGCCGGCCAGGCGCGGATGCCGAGCGCGGCCGGTTTCACCGCCTGCCAGACGTCGACGTACGGGTGCCCGAGGACCAGCACGTCCGGGTCGGTGACCGCGGCGACGATCCGGCTCTCCTTGGAACCGGGGACGAGGTGGTCCACGAGCACGCCGAGCCGGTGCTGCCGGTCCGGCCGGAACGTCCGCACCGCGCCGGCGAGGTCGTCGATCCCGTCCAGCGGCTCCACCACGACCGCCTCGATCCGCAGGTCGTCGCCCCAGACCCGCTCGACCAGCGCGGCGTCGTGCACGCCCTCGACCCAGAGCCGGCTGCCCCGGGCGACCCTGGCCGGCGCGGGCCCGACCGCGACCGACCCGGAGGCGGTCCGGCCCGGCCGGCGCGGAGCCGGCGCCGCCACCGGCCGGGTCAGCGTCACCGGCCGGCCCTCCAGCAGGAACCCGGCCGGCCCGAGCGGGAACACCCGCCGCCGCCCGTGCCGGTCCTCCAGCGTCACCGCGTCCTTCGCGCACTCCACGACCGCGCCGCAGAAGCCGGTGGCGGCCTCCTCGACGACAAGGTCCGGCTCGGCCGGCACGCTCGGCAGGACCTTCGGCCGCCGCCAGTCACCGGCCAGCACATCGGTGCCGTAGTCGTCGCTGCGCACGCGAGCGACCGTACGGCGCGGGCCGGGCCGGGCGGCGATGACGCGCCGGCCCGGCTTGCTCCGGCAGCCGCGCTACCACCCGCTGTAGTAATTGCCACCTCGAGTGGTACGACCCACGCCGGGCATGGTGCCGCCGGCCGTGACCCGGAGGCCGGTGTCGGCGGGAGCACGTAGGGTGGCCGGCGTGAGGGTGCGCTCCGGGGTGCTCGCCGCCTGGACGTCGGCCTGGTTGGCCGGCGAGGCGGCGTACGACGACGTGGTCGGCCGGGTCACCGGCGCCGACGAGCCGCACCGGGTGACCGGATTGCCCGGGGCGGACGGCGAGACGCCGCTGGGCTGGGCGCTGCCGGTGCTGCGCGAGCGGTCGCCGGAGGGCGTGCGGGCGGTCCTGCCGGTGGCCGGCGACCCGCGCGGGCTGCCGGGTCCCGGACCGTTCACGACCGCGGCGCTGGCGGCCGGCGAGGCGGTCGTCGGCCGCGGCCTCGGGCTCGTCCCACGGGTCACCGAGCACGGCCCGGCCGCGGACCGCACCTGCTCGGTGCTGTGGACCGCGTACGAGGTGGCCGAGCCGGCGCCGGACCCGCTCACCGTGCCCGAGGCCGAGCACGAGCTGACCGCCGCCACCCGGGAGGCCGCGTCCGCGCTGGCCGCGCTCGACGTGGCCAGCTGGCGGCCGGAGGTGGCCGACGAGCTGGCCAGGATGCGCCGCGGGGTCACCCCGGAGCTGCCGCCCGGACACGACGGCCGGGCGGTCCGGCTGCTCGCCAGCGCCGACCGGCTGGCTGCCGTGCTCGACCTGGCCCGGGCCGACGCGCCCGGCGGCGCCATCACCGTGGCCGAGGCCCGCGCCCGCGACGACGTGCTCCGTCCACTTGGGACAGCCGTCCGCCGCGCCCGCCAGGCCGCCTACAACGCGGTTCCGTCCCGCCGCCGTTGAGGCCGGTCCACTTCGGACGTCCGAGGTGGACTTCTCAGGTCCGGCGCGGAGCCGGGCAGCAGTCCAGCGGGCACACGTCGTGGCTCGGGCCCATCGGTCCCAGCGCGAGCCTGGGCGCGCCGAGCGTCCGCTCCTCGACCAGCTGGCGCACCATCCGGACGAACCGCGGGTCGGTGCCGACGGTCGCCGCCCGGGCGTAGTCGAGCCCGAGCTTCGCCGCGGTCGCAGCCGCCTCCTCGTCCAGGTCCCAGAGCACCTCGACGTGGTCGGAGACGAAGCCGATCGGCGACACCACGACCGAGCGCGTACCGGCCTCGGCCAGCGCGGCCAGGTGGTCGTTGACGTCCGGCTCGAGCCAGGGCACCGACGGCGGCCCGGACCGGGACTGCCAGACCAGGTCGAAGGCGGCGCCCGGACCGCGGACCGCCTCCGCGACCAGCCGCGAGGCCTCCCGCAGTTGCGCGGTGTAGAGGTGGCCGCCCGGCCCGCTGGACACCTCCATCGACATCGGGATCGAGTGCGCGGTGAAGACCAGCCGGGCGTCCGGCCGGCCGGCCAATGCGGCCCGCACGCCGTCCGCGGCCGGCTCCACGAACCCGGGGTGGTTGAAGTAGTGCCGCAGCTTGTCCAGCTCCGGAGCGCCCTCCCCCGCCGCGGCCCGAGCCCGGGCCAGGTCGTCCTGATACTGCCGGCATCCCGAGTACGACGTGTACGCGCTCGTCACGAACACCAGTGCGCGCCGTACCCCGTCGTCGCGCATGGTCGCGACCGTGTCCTCGACCAGCGGGTCCCAGTTGCGGTTGCCCCAGTAGACCGGCAGGCCGGTCTCGGCCCGGATCGCCGCGAGCAGCGTCCGGTTCTGCTCGTTGATCGGCGACACCCCGCCGAAGTGCGAGTAGTGCCCGGCCACCTCGAGCAGCCGGTCCCGCGGCACGCCCCGCCCGCGTACGACGTTCTCCAGGAACGGCAGGACGTCGTCCGGTCCCTCCGGACCGCCGAAGGACAGCAGCAGCAGCGCGTCGTACCGGACAGGCTCGGGGCTCACCCCGTCATGTCTACACGCCGGTCGCGTGGAACCCGCCGTCGGCGTGCACGATCTCGCCGGTCACCGCGGGCGTCCAGTCCGACAGCAGCGCCACGCAGGTGCGGGCGACCGGCTCCGGGTCGGTGACGTCCCAACCCAGCGGCGCCCGCTCGTCCCAGACGTCCTCGAACCGGCTGAACCCCGGGATCGACCGGGCCGCCATCGTCCGCAGCGGCCCGGCGGCCACGAGGTTGACCCGCACGCCGCGCGGTCCCAGCTCGCGGGCCGTGTACCGGGCGGCCGACTCCATCCCGGCCTTGGCCACGCCCATCCAGTCGTACGCGGGCCAGGAGACCGTCGCGTCGAAGGTGAGCCCGACGATCGAGCCGCCCCGCTCCGGCAGCAGCGGCAGTACCGCCCTCGCCAGCGCGGGCAGCGAGTACGTCGACACGTGCACTGCGGTCGCGACGTCGTCCCACGGCGTCTCCAGGAAACCGCCGCCGAGGGCGGACGGCGGCGCGTACCCGATCGAGTGCAGGACACCGTCGATCCCGTCCACGTGCCCGCGCACCCGGTCGGGCAGCGCGGCCAGGTCGTCCGCGCTGGTCACATCCAGCTCGACCACCGGCGCCGGCCCGGGCAGCTTCTTCGCCACCCGCTCCACCAGCGTGAGCCGGCCGAAGCCGGTGAGCACCACCGAGGCGCCCTGCTCGATCGCCACCCTGGCCACCGAGAACGCGATCGAGGCGTCGGTGATCACTCCGGTGATCAGCAGCCGCTTGCCGTCGAGCAGACCCATCTCAGTGCCCCATCCCCAGTCCGCCGTCCACCGGGACCACGGCCCCGGTGATGTACGAGGCGGCGTCCGAGGCCAGGAACGTGACCACCCCGGCCACCTCGTCCGGGGTCGCCAGCCGCTGCAGCGCGACCTGGGTCTTTATCGTGGCCACCTGGTCCTCGGGCAGCGCCGCGGTCATGTCGGTCTGCACGAAGCCGGGCAGCACCACGTTGACCGTGATCCCGCGGGAGCCGAGCTCCCGGGCCAGCGACCGGCCGAACCCGATCAACCCCGCCTTGGCCGCCGCGTAGTTGGTCTGCCCGCTGCTGCCGGTCAACGCCACGACCGAGGACACCAGCACGATCCGGCCGGACCGGGCCCGCAGCATCTTCCCCGCCGCCCGCTTGCACACCCGGTACGCCGCGGTGAGGTTGGCGTCGAGCACCCGGGTGAACTGCTGCTCGCTCATCCGCAGCAGCAGCGTGTCGTCGGTCATCCCCGCGTTCGACACGAGCACCTCGACCGGCCCGTGCTCGGCCTCGACCGCGGTGAACGCGGCGTCCACCGCGGCGCTGTCGGTGACGTCGCACTCCACCCCGAACACCCCCTCCGGTGGACCGGAGGCGCGGTGGGTCACGGCGACCTTGTCGCCCTGGTCGGCGAACGCCCGCGCGATCGCGAGGCCGATGCCGCGGTTGCCACCGGTCACGAGCACGGATCGGGTCACGGAGGCGAACCCTATAGTCCAGCCATGCGCGGCATCCAGATCACCCGGTTCGGCGGCCCCGAGGTGCTGGCGACGGTCGAGCTGCCCGAACCGCAGCCGGCCGCCGGGATGGCGGTCTACGACGTCACCGCGGCCGGGGTCAACTACGCCGACACCCACCAGACCGAGGACAGCTACCTGGCCCCGCAGCAGCTGCCGCTGGTGCCCGGCGCCGAGTTCGCCGGGACCGGTCCGGACGGGCGCCGGGTGGTCGGCCTCGTCGGCGGCGGCGGGTACGCCGAGAAGGTCGCGGCCGCCGACGTGCTGGTCTGGCCGATCCCGGACGGCGTGCCCGACGGCGCGGCGCTGGCCGTCGTGCTGCAGGGCGCCACCGCGTGGCACGTGCTGCGGACCTGCGCGCACCTCGCCGCCGGGGAGTCGGTCGTCGTGCACGCGGCCGCCGGCGGGGTCGGCACGGTCGCGGTCCAGCTGGCCAGGGCATGGGGCGCCGGCCGGGTGATCGCGACCGCGTCGTCGGCGGAGAAGCGGGACCTGGCGCTGTCGCTCGGTGCCGACGCGGCCGTCGACCCGGCCGCGGAGGACCTCACCGCGGCGCTGCGGCAGGCCAACGGCGGGCCCCGGGTGGACGTGGTGCTGGAGATGACCGGCGGTCCGGTGTTCGACGCGAGCCTGCGGGCGCTGGCGCCGTTCGGCCGGCTCGTCACGTACGGGATGGCGTCGCGGACGCCGCCCACCCCGGTCGACCCGGGGAACCTGATGGCCCACTCGTCCGCGGTGATCGGCTTCTGGTTGGCGCACTGCTTCCGCGACCCGGCCCGCTGGCTGGACGGGCCGGTGACCGAGCTGCTGGCCATGCTCGCCGACGGGCGGCTGCGGGCGGTCGTGGGCGGGACGTACCCGCTGAGCGAGGCGGCCGAGGCGCACCGCGCGCTGCTGGCCCGGCGGAGCACCGGCAAGCTGGTGCTCGACCCGCGCCGGTGACCGCTGCTGCGGACGGGTGAGCGCCGGCCGTCTCCTTGGGACACGGCCGCGCAGGCGACTACGGTGCTCGCCATGCAGTCCCTCGAGGGTGGCGCCGCCGGGCCGAACGGTCGGGACAGCCGGACCGTCCGGTCCGCCGAGCAGGAGGACCCGGCCGGGCCGGATCCGTTCTCCGGGCGCGGCTCGCTGATGTCGCGCTATCGCGGGGCCGGGCCGGGGTCCGGCGCCGAGGACCAGGCCGTACCGCCGCTGCCGCGCCCGGGCGAGGCGCCCGGCTCCCCGCCGGCGTCGGCGCCGGCCGGCGGGCCGGCCACTCCCGCAACGCCACCGGCCGGCGGGCCGGCCACTCCCGGAACGCCACCGGCCGGCGGGCCGGCCACTCCCGGAATGCCACCGGCCGGCGGGCCGGCCACTCCCGGAACGCCACCGGCCGGCGGGCCGGCCACTCCCGGAACGCCACCGGCCGGCGGGCCGGCCAATCCCGGAACGCCACCGGCCGGTGGATCAGTCACTCCCGGGACGCCGCCGGCCGGCGCACCGGACAACCCGTGGCGGCAGTCGAGCTGGACGTCCGCCCCGCCGGTGCCGCCCGCTCGCCCGGCGCCCGCTCCCCCGGCGCCCGCCACCCGGCCCGCCACCCCGCCGGCCGGTCCCTCCTCGTCAGCCCCCGCCACGGACAAGCCCGCGGACACTCCGGCCGACAAGCCCGCCGGCACTCCGGCCGACAAGCCCGCCGACAAGCCCGCGGACCGACCCACCGCGGACCGGCTCGGGTCGGACCGCTCGACCGGCGACACCGAGCCTGCCGGCGCGGACGGGTCGGCGGGCGCGGGCAGGCCGACCACCGGCGCGCCCCCGGCAGCCACCGCGCCGACCCCCGGCAGCGCGAGCACGCCGGCGAGCGGGACCGCGGTGACCGTCACCCGGGGCACCGCACCCGGTTCGGCCGCGGCCCGGGGCCTGCTCCGCGCCGAACGGGCCGCCGAGTTCACCCGGCGCTGGCGCGACCTGCAGGCCGACTTCGTCGACGACCCGCAGTCGGCCGTGCGCGGCGCCGGCGACCTGTCCCGGGAGATCCTCCAGGCGCTGTCCGACACGATCGCGGACGCCGAGCGGGTGGACCGCTGGAAGGCCGAGGACGGCACCAGCGGCACCGAGGACCTCCGGATCGCCCTGCGGCAGTACCGCACGCTCGTCGACCGACTGCTCGAGCTCTAGCGTCGCCCCGCCTCCCGCATCAGCAGCAGCGCGTACGCGGCCAGCGTGCTGTCGTCGGTCACCCGTCCGGACCGGACCAGCTCCTCGAACTCGGCCCGGCTGACCCGCCGCTGCCGCATGTCCTGCTCGGACGGCTCCCGGGCCGGCGGCCCCGGGGTCAGCTCGGTGGCCAGGAACACGTCGAACGCCTGGCTGCTCATCCCGTACGCGCAGTGCAGGTGCCCGAGCAGCTCGAGCGAGCCCGCGTGCAGCCCGGTCTCCTCGGCCAGCTCGGCTCGGGCCAGCTCGGCCGGCGCGACCGCGCCACCGCCGGCCGCGGTCCCTTGCGGGAACTCCCAGTAGCGCCCGCGGACCGGGTAGCGGTACTGCTCGACCAGGTGGAAGCCGTCCGGTTCGGCCGGGACGACCAGCGCGAAGTCGGGCTTGTCGACGACCGAGTAGATCCCGTCCGACCCGTCCGGCCGGCGCACCACGTCCTCCCGCAGCGACAGCCACGGATTCCGGTAGACCTCCCGGGTGGACAGCTGCTCGATGATCTCCCCGCTCACAGCAGCCGATTGGACCACAGCAGCGAGATGCCGGCCGCGCCGAAGGCGAACAGCAGCCCGATGCCGACGAACCAGGTGGTGATCTCCCGGCGCTCGGTCGTGTAGCCGATCTGGCTGCCCAGGTCGCGGTAGACGTTGCTCAGCTCCTCGGCCGACGCCGCGGCGTAGTAGCTGCCGCCGGTGCCGTCCGCGATCTCCTTGAGCTTCTCGTGGTCGACGGGGACGACGACCCGCTGCCCCTCCAGGTCGATGTAACCGGTGTCGGTGCCGAACGCGATCGTCGAGACCGGCACCGCGGCCTGCTTGGCCGCGCCGACCGCCTGCTCCGGGCTGCGGCCCCACGTGTTGCTGCCGTCGGACAGCAGCACGATCCGGGCCGGTGCGTTGCCCTCCGCCGGGTCGTTGCCCTGCAGCTGGGCCTGGAAGGCCTTGATCGCGTCGAGCGAGGAGAAGATCGCCTCGCCGATCGCGGTCCGCTCGGCCAGCTCGACGTTGTCGATCGCCCGCATCACCGAGGCCCGGTCGGTGGTCGGCGAGACCGCGACCGTCGCGGTGCCGGAGAACGTGACCAGCCCGAGGTTGATCCGCGGCGGCAGCAGCCCGACGAACTCCTTGGCCGCCGCCTGCGCCGCTTCCAGCCGGTTGGGGCTGACGTCCTCCGCCCGCATCGACAGCGACACGTCGATCGCCATCATCACCGTGGCCCGGTCCCGCGGGACCTTGGTGTCCTTGGTCGGCTTGGCCATCGCCGTGGTCAGCGAGGCCAGCGCGACCAGCAGCGCGGCAAACGCGAGGTGCCGCCGCCAGCCGGGTCGCTTCGGAGCCAGCTTGCCGAGCAGGTCCAGGTTCGCGAAGCGCACCGCGTACGCCCGGCGACGCAGCTGTAGCAGCAGGTAGACCGCCAGCAGCGCGGCGACCCCGAGCAGCAGCCACAACCAGCCCGGCGAGAGGAACGTGTGGGTCACCGCAGTGCTCCTCCGGACGCGCCGCGGCGCCGTGCGGCGACGAAGCGGACCATGTCGACCAGCCAGTCCCGGTCCGTCCGCAGCTGGAGGTGAGCGGCGCCGGCCCGGCGCAGCGCCGCGGCGATCTCGGTCCGCTGCTCGCTGGCCGCGGCCGCGTACTTCTCCCGCAGCTGCTTCTTGCCGGTCTGCACCTCGAGCAGCGACCCGCTCTCCGGGTCGATCAGCGTGAGCAGCCCGACCGATGGCAGGCCGAGCTCGACCGGGTCGAGCACCTCGATCGCGAGCACGTCGTGCCGCACGGCCAGCGCCCGCATCGGCCGCTCCCAGTCAGGGTTCGGGCCGCTGTCGCCGAGGAAGTCGGAGATCACCACGGCGAACCCACGCCGGCGCGGGGGCCGGCGCAGTGCCTCGAGCGCGGCGGCCAGGTCACCCCGGTTGCCCCGGGCCGAGCGGGGCATCGTCGCCAGCTTGCGCAGCAGCGCGGTCGAGTGCACCCGCCCGGACCGGGCCGGGAACCGGTGCAACTGCTCGCCGGTGGTGATCAGCGCGCCGAACCGGTTGCCGCCCTTGCCGGTGAGGTGGGCGACGGCGGCGACCGCGGCGACGACCAGGTCGCGCTTCTCGCACCGGGCGGTGCCGAAGTCGAGGCTGGGCGACAGGTCGATCACCGCCCAGCTCTCCAGCTCCCGGTCGGCGACGGTCTCCCTGATGTGCGCGACCGTGGTCCGCGCGGTGACCGCCCAGTCCATCCTGCGCACGTCGTCGCCGGGGTGGTACTCGCGCGACTCGCCCGGCTCGGAGCCGGGTCCCGGCACCAGGCCGAGGTAGTTGCCCTGCAGCAGCCCGTCCAGCTTCTGCCGGATGGTCAGCTCCAACCGGGCCAGCACCGCCGCGGCCTCGGCCGGCCCGGCGTTGCGCAGCGTGGCCGCCCGGGCCGGCGGGCCTTCCGCCTCGGACGGAGCGGTCACGCGCTGCGCTCCTCGCCGGGGCCGTTGGACAGCTGCTCGGCCGGGCGGTTGGGCTGCGGCAGCGGCGGCGGGGCCGACACGGCCGGGGTGGACCCGGTGGCGGGCGAGTAGCCCTGCGACCCGTACGGGCCGCCGGCGGCCCGCTGCCGCGGGGTGACCTGGGGCAGCGGCACGCTCTGCAGCACCCGGTGCACCACGTGCTCGGCCGGCACGCCGTCGGCCAGCGCGTCGTACGAGAGCACGAGCCGGTGCCGCAGCACGTCCGGCGCGACGTCGAGCACGTCCTGCGGCAGCACGTAGTCCCGCCCGCGCATGAGCGCCAGCGCGCGGGCCGCGGCGATCATGCCGAGCGACGCCCGCGGGCTCGCCCCGTACGCGACCCAGCCGGCGACGTCGGTCATCCCGTGGTCGGCCGGCGCCCGGGTGGACAGCACGAGCCGGATCACGTAGTCGACCAGCGCGTGGTGCACGAAGACGTGGCTGGCCGCCTCCTGCAACCGCAGCAGGTCGGCGGGGCTGAGCACCTGCTCGGCGACGGGCGGCTGGACGCCCATCCGGTAGACGATCTCCCGCTCCTCCTCGCCGGTCGGGTAGTCGACCACGACCTTCATGAGGAACCGGTCACGCTGCGCTTCCGGCAGCGGGTAGACCCCCTCGGACTCGATCGGGTTCTGCGTGGCCAGCACGAGGAAAGGCTTCGGCATCGGATATGTGGTGCCACCAATGGACACCTGGCCCTGTGACATGACCTCGAGCAGCGCGGACTGCACCTTCGCCGGCGCGCGGTTGATCTCGTCGGTGAGCACGAAGTTCGCAAACACCGGACCGAGCTCGGTGTCGAACCGGTCCGAACTCGGCTTGAAGATCCGGGTGCCGACGATGTCGGACGGAACAAGGTCGGGAGTGAACTGCAACCGGGCGAACGTGCCCCCGGCGACCGTGGCCAGCGTCTCCACGGCCAGTGTCTTGGCCACGCCGGGCACGCCCTCCAACAGGCAGTGCCCCTTGGCGAGCAGGCAGACCAGCATTCGCTCGACCATCCGGTCCTGTCCGACGATCACCCGCTTGACCTCGAACAGCGCACGCTCCAGCAGCCCGGCGTCCCGCGCCGGAGTGGGCGCCGAGGCGTCCCCGACCGCTGTCTCGACCATCCGCCCGCCGCCTCCCCGAACCGGCTCACGCCGGCCTGCTCGATCCTTGTCGCCGAAGCAAAGCGCAGCAGCCGTGAGACCGGCGTGAGGTCCGATCCGTACGTTGCTGACCTGGGCTTACCGATCACTGAACCGGACCGCCCGGTCGGCGCGAACGTTACGGACAGGGATGGTCTGACCACTACTGCGGCCGTTCGGGTGATCTTCGTCTGGCGCTGCTGCCGAGCAGCGTCGACGTGGTGTAGCTTGGCACTCGCGTCGGGCGGCTCCCCCCGTGGCCGCCCGACGCCCAGAGTGCGCCCAGTGTCCGGAGCGCCGGAAATCCGCCCATGACCTCCTCGCTCGATGCCGATGGTCGCTGCTCGGCCAAGGGCTGCCAGCGCCCGGCGGTGTACGCGCTGCTTTGGCGCAACCCGAGAATCCACGGCGAAGACCGGACCAAGCAGTGGCTCGCGTGCGCCGAGCATCGTGACCCGCTGTCGGATTTCCTGGCCCGCCGCGATTTCCCGCTCCGCGTCGAGCGGCTCTGAATTCCGCTATCCCCCGATCGCGGACATCGGCCTTTCTGGCTGGCGGAAATTCGGATCGTCGATGCCGTGTCCGGCTTTCTTGCCGGCGATCGATACGACGAAGCGGCGGGCCAGCTCGTCGTCGTCGGCACCGGCGCGCATCGCCGTACGAAGGTCACTTTCCGTAGTCGCAAACAGGCAGTTGCGGAGCTGGCCGTCCGCGGTGAGGCGGACCCGGTCGCAGTCCCCGCAGAACGGCCGGGTCACCGAGCCGACCACGCCGACCCGCGGCTTCTGCTCGGCCCAGCCGGCCCGGTCCGGCCCGTCGATCACGGCCCAGGTCTCCGCCGGCGCGCTGCCGCGGTCCGGGTCCGGCACCGGCGCCAGCGCGTACACGGCCCCCAGCCGGTCGAGGATCTCGTCCGCGGTCACCATCGCCGACCGCTCCCAGCCGTGCTGCGCGTCCAGCGGCATCTGCTCGATGAACCGCAGCTGGTAGCCCTCCCGTAGGGCCCAGCCGAGCAGCGCGGGCGCCTCGTCGTCGTTGACGCCGCGCAGCAGCACCGTGTTGACCTTGACCGGGGCGAGCCCCGCCGCCTGCGCGGCCCGCAGGCCGGCCAGCACCGCCGCGTGCTTGTCCCGGAACGCGATCTGCCGGAACCGCTCCGGGTCGAGGGTGTCCAGCGAGACATTGACCCGGTCCAGCCCGGCCGCGGCGAGCGCGGCGGCGTCCCGGTCCAGCAGGATGCCGTTGGTGGTGATCGACAGCTCCGGGCGTGGCCGCAGCGCGGCCATCCGGGCGACCAGGTCGGGCACCCCCCGGCGCAGCAGCGGCTCGCCGCCGGTCAGCCTGACCTCGGTGACGCCGAGCGAGACCGCGATCCGGACCAGCCGGACGAGCTCGTCGTCGGTCAGCAGCGTGTCCTTGGGCAGCCAGTCGAGCCCCTCCGGCGGCATGCAGTACGCGCAGCGCAGCGAGCAGCGATCGATCAGCGAGACCCGCAGATCCGTCGCGACCCGGCCGAACCGGTCGACCAGCTTTCCGGGTGCCGTCACTCAGCCACTGTAATCAGGTACCAGGGCGAGTGGCGCCGATGTACCCGTTGGACCACATGTAGGAGATCTTGACGACGTCACCGGTCTGCGGCGCCTGCACGATCCGCCCGCCGCCGATGTAGATCGCGACATGGTGGATCGAGCCGGGGTCGGACGTGTCGTACGCCCAGAACACCAGGTCGCCCGGCATCAGGTTGCCGCGGGAGATGTGGACGCCCGACCGGAACTGGTAGCCGGAGTAGTGCGGCAGGGAAACCCCGACCTGGGCCCACGCCCACAGCGCCAGCCCGGAGCAGTCGAAGCCGACCGGACCGCCGGTCCCCCAGGTCGGCCCGGCGGAGTTGCCGCCACCCCAGGAGTACGGCGTGCCGAGCCACTGCATCGCCAGGTCGGCGGCCCGCTGCCCCCTGGACGCCGACCAGCCGCCGCCGCCGGTCCACCGCGGCACGCTGACCGACCGGCCGCCGCCGGAGCTGGACGAGGACGAGGACGAGGAGCCGGAAGACGAGCTGGACGAGGCGGCCGCCGCCGCCTCCCGTGCCGCCGCCGCCGCGCGCAGCGCCCGCTGCCGGGCGGCCTCCCGCGCGGCCGCCTCCTCCTGCGCCTTCTTCCAGGCCCGGTAGCGGGCCCGCTCCGCGTACAGCCCGTTGAGCTTGATCCGGGCGGCCTCGAGCTGCTTGTTCAGCGCGGCCTTCTGGGTTTGCAGCGAAGCCAGCTTGACCCTGGCCGCGGCGACCTCGCGGGCGGCCGCCGCCTTGAGCTGCTCGGCCCGGGCGGTCGCGGCCTGCTGCGCCGCCAGCAGTTGCCGCGCCGTGGACTCGGCGTTGGCCCGCTTGACGTTGGCCCGCTCCAGCTGGCCCATCACGTCGAGCTTGTGCTTGCCGGCGTAGCCGAGCAGGTCCGCCCGCTGCAGCAGGTCGGTCGGGCTGTTGGCATCGAGCAGGGCCGCGGTCGACGACCCGACCGTGCTGCCCTGCATGTACGAGCCACGGGCGAAGCGGGCGAACTGGGTCTGGGCCGTCTGGACCGCCCTGGCCGACTTCGCGACCCGGGCCTTGGCCGCGGCTGCCTTCCTCGTCGCGGTGTCCAGGTCGACGACGGCCTTGTTGTAGCGCTCGACCGCGAGCTCGGCCCGGTCCTGGGCCCGGCGGGCGTCACCGTCGGCCTGGGCGACCAGCGCGGTCAGCCGGCCGACGTCGGCGGCCTTCTTGTTCCGCTGCTGCTGGGCGGCGGTGATCGCCGCGTCACCCGGATCGTGCGGCCGCGCCTGCGCGGTGTGCGGCACGAGCGTGACCGTGAGGACGGCGGTCACGGTGACGATCGCCGCCCGGATCAGTGTCCCGGTCCTCTGCACCACATCTCCCCCATGTGCACCGACTGGCATACACTGCCACGCTGGTCTCAGAGACGCCAGAGGCAACTCCAACCACAGGAGTCCCATCGGTCACCAAAGCCGATGGATCCCGCCGTTCCTGGACCTCTCCGGTACGGAATTTCGCGCCGCTCCGCCGCTCGGCCCCCATCGGCGTTACGCCGGCAGGGTGAGCACCACCCGCGTCCGCTGCTGGCGGGTCCGCTGCTGGCGGTCCACGCGGTCGGTCCGCGCGGTCGGGTCCGCGCGGCTCGGTCGCGCGGTCTGGTCGCGCGGTCTGGTCGCGCGGCCCGGTCGTGCGGTCTGGTCGCGCGGTCTGGTCGCGCGGTCTGGTCGCGCGGTCTGGTCGCGCGGTCTGGTCGCGCGGTCTGGTCGCGCGGTCTGGTCGCGCGGTCTGGTCGCGCGGTCTGGTCGCGCGGTCTGGTCGCGCGGTCTGGTCGCGCGGTCTGGTGGGTCGGCCGGGGCGACTCGGTCAGGATCGGGGCGCGGCTCGGCCGCGGTCGGGGTGGCCGGGGCCGGCTCGGTCAGGTTCGGGTACGGCTCAGCCGCGGCCGGTGACCCGGGCGACGACCGCCGGCAGGACCACGCCGAGCGGGGCGTCGACCGTGACCGCCGCGTACCGGTCGCCGCGGGTGGCGCCCTGGTTGACGATCGCGACGGACCGCCCGTCCCGCGCCGCACGCAGAACGAACCGGTGCCCGGACATGACCGTCAGCGAGGAGCCGAGCACCAGCAGACTGTGGGACGCGGCCAGCAGCTCGTAACAGCGCGCGACCCGCTCCGGCGGCACGGTCTCGCCGAAGAACACCACGTCCGGCTTCAGCACGCCGGCGCAGTCGGTGCAGTCGACCGTGCGGAACCCGTCCAGCGCGGCCCCCGGCAGGTCGACGTCGCCGTCCGGGTTGACCCCGGCCGCGACCGCGTGCCAGCTCGCGTTCGCCGCGGCCAGCCGGGCGTGCAGCTCGTCCCGGCCGGACAGCCGGCCGCAGTCGAGGCAGCGCACCCGGTCCAGCCGGCCGTGCAGGTCGGTGACGTCGCGGGCGCCGGCGGCCTGGTGCAGCCCGTCGACGTTCTGGGTGACCACGCCGGTGAGCAGGCCGGCGTCCTGCAGCGCGGCGACCGCGCGGTGGCCGCGGTTGGGCGCGGCCCGGCCGACGAGCTGCCAGCCGAGGTGGCTGCGGGCCCAGTAGCGGCGGCGCGCGGCCGAATCGCCGCTGAAGGTCTGGAAGGTCATCGGCGAGGCCCGCCGGGCCGGGCTGGACGGACCGCGGTAGTCCGGGATCCCGGACTCGGTGGAGATGCCGGCGCCGGTCAGCACGAGGACCCCGCCGGCGGCGACCAGATCGGTCAGCGTGTCCAGCGCCGCGGCCGCCCGCTCGGCCGGCAGCGCGACGCGGCTCTCGCCGACTGCCGTCGCCCGGGCGACCATCGTGTCCACGCGCACGACGGTACGTCCGGACGTCCGCCGACGCTCACCTGTCAACTCGCCGTCCACAGGACGTGACCTCGTCCACAGTGGTGCGTCCCACCCGCTGCACTCCGCGCGCGGGTGGAAGGATGAGCACATGGTCAGCGCAGACTCCTTCGGGGCCCGGGGCACTCTGTCCGTCGGCGACAGGTCGTACGAGATCCATCGGCTCTCTGCCGTGGACGGCGCCGACCAGCTGCCGTTCAGCCTCAAGGTGCTGCTCGAAAACCTGCTCCGCACCGAGGACGGCGCCGACATCACCGCCGACGACGTCCGCGCGCTCGCCGGCTGGGACCCGGCGGCCAAGCCGGACCGCGAGATCCGCTTCTCCCCCGCCCGGGTCGTGATGCAGGACTTCACCGGCGTGCCGGCCATCGTCGACCTCGCCACCATGCGCGAGGCCATGCGCGACCTCGGCGGCGATGCCGCCCGGATCAACCCGCTCGCCCCGGCCGAGCTGGTCATCGACCACTCGGTGGTGGCCGACCTGTTCGGCACGCCCGACTCGTTCACCCGCAACGTCGAGCTCGAATACGAGCGCAACTACGAGCGCTACCAGTTCCTCCGCTGGGGGCAGGGTGCGTTCGACGACTTCAAGGTCGTCCCGCCCGGCACCGGCATCGTTCACCAGGTCAACATCGAATACCTCGCCCGCGTGGTGTTCACGCGCGACGGCGCCGCCTATCCCGACACGCTGGTCGGGACCGACTCGCACACCACGATGGTCAACGGGCTCGGCGTGCTGGGCTGGGGCGTCGGCGGCATCGAGGCCGAGGCCGCGATGCTCGGCCAGCCGGTGTCGATGCTCATCCCGCGGGTGGTCGGCTTCCGGCTCGACGGCGAGCTGCCCGAGGGCTCGACCGCGACCGACCTGGTGCTGACGATCACCCAGATGCTGCGCAAGCACGGCGTGGTCGGCAAGTTCGTCGAGTTCTACGGTCCGGGCGTCGGCGCGGTCCCGCTGGCCAACCGGGCGACGATCGGCAACATGTCCCCGGAGTACGGGTCGACCTGCGCGATCTTCCCCATCGACCCGGAGACGCTGCGCTACCTCCGCTTCACCGGCCGGCCCGAGAACCAGGTCGCGCTCGTCGAGGCGTACGCGAAGGAGCAGGGCCTCTGGCACGACCCGGACACGGAGCCGGCGTACTCCGAGACCCTCTCGCTCGACCTGTCCAGCATCGTGCCGTCGCTGGCCGGCCCGAAGCGCCCGCAGGACCGGGTGCCGCTGGCCGAGGCAAAGCAGATGTTCCGGGTCGCGCTGCAGGACTACGCCGACTCCGACGGCATCCAGACGGCCGTGGACGAGGGCATCGCCGAGACGTTCCCGGCCAGCGACCCGGTCGCCGTCAACGTCAACGGGACCGTGGTCCCGGAGGCGATCGCCCCGGGCCGCACCCGAGGGCGGGCGTCCAACCCGACGAAGGTGACGCTCGAGGACGGCACCGAGACCGAGATCGACCACGGCGCGGTGGTGATCGCGGCGATCACCTCCTGCACCAACACGTCCAACCCGTCGGTGATGATCGGCGCCGCGCTGCTGGCCAAGAAGGCGGTCGAGCGCGGGCTGCAGCGCCGGCCGTGGGTGAAGACGACGCTGGCGCCCGGCTCCAAGGTGGTCATGGACTACTACGAGCGCGCCGGCCTCACGCCCTACCTGGACAAGCTCGGCTTCAACCTGGTCGGCTACGGGTGCACCACGTGCATCGGCAACTCCGGGCCCCTGCTCGAGCCGGTGTCCAACGCGGTCAACGAGGCTGACCTCGCCGTGGTCTCGGTGTTGTCCGGCAACCGCAACTTCGAAGGCCGGATCAACCCGGACGTCAAGATGAACTACTTGGCCTCGCCGCCGCTCGTGGTGGCCTACGCGCTGGCCGGGTCGATGGACGTGGACATCACCACCGAGTCGCTCGGCACCGGCTCGGACGGCCAGCCGGTCTACCTGCGCGACCTGTGGCCCTCCGCGGCCGAGGTGCAGGAGGTCATCGACGCCTCGATCGCCAGCGAGATGTACACCAGGGACTACGCCGACGTGTTCGCCGGCGACGAGCGGTGGACCTCGCTGCCGACCCCGACCGGCGACACGTTCGCCTGGGACGCCGAGTCGACCTACGTGCGCAAGCCGCCCTACTTCGAGGGCATGGAGCCGGAGCCGGCGCCCGTCACCGACATCGCCGGCGCCCGGGTGCTGGCCAAGCTCGGCGACTCGGTGACCACCGACCACATCTCCCCCGCCGGCGCGATCAAGGCCGACTCCCCGGCCGGCCGCTACCTGGCCGACCACGGCGTCGAGCGCCGCGACTTCAACTCCTACGGATCGCGCCGGGGCAACCACGAGGTGATGATCCGCGGCACGTTCGCCAACATCCGGCTGCGCAACCAGATGGTGCCCGGCGTCGAGGGCGGGACGACCCGCAACCTGCTCACCGGCGAGCAGACGACGATCTACGACGCCTCGGTGGCCTACGCGGAGGCCGGGGTGCCGCTGCTAGTGCTCGCCGGCAAGGAGTACGGCTCCGGCTCCTCCCGGGACTGGGCGGCCAAGGGAACCGCGCTGCTCGGTGTCCGGGCGGTGCTCGCCGAGTCGTACGAGCGGATCCACCGGTCCAACCTGATCGGCATGGGCGTCCTCCCCTTGCAGTACGGGGAGGGCGAGTCGGCCGAGTCGCTCGGGCTCACCGGCGAGGAGACCTTCGACGTGGTCGGCGTCGAGGCGATGAACGACGGCGGCGACGTGCCGCGGACGGTCACCATGCGGGCCGACGGCAAGGAGTTCCAGGCGGTCCTGCGGATCGACACCCCCGGCGAGGCGGCCTACTACCGCCACGGCGGCATCATGCCGTACGTGCTGCGCTCGCTGCTCTGAGCAGGTCGCCGTGACGTCCTGGGGTGACACGGTCGCGGAGCGGGCGATGCCGCTGCCGTGCGACGAGCTCGTGCCCGGCGATGGGCTGCTGCTGCATCGTGCGATCGACGTCGCGGCGCCGGCCGCGGTGACGTTCCGCTGGCTGTGCCAGCTGCGGGTCGCGCCCTACTCGTACGACCTGCTGGACAACGGCGGGCGGCGCAGCCCGCGGACGCTCACGCCCGGGCTGGAGAGGCTGGAGGTCGGGCAGCGGATGTGCCGGATCTTCACCCTGGCGTCGGTCGACCCCGGGTCACAGCTCACGCTGCGCCTGACCTCCCCACCGGCGCGGCGGGCGCTCGGCGACGTCGCGATCACCTACCTGGTCACACCGACCGGTGCCGACAGGTCCCGCATCCTCGCCCGGGTTCGCTCGGGCGGCCTCGACCCCGTGCGCCGGCACGCCCTTGCCTGGGGCGACCTGCTCATGATGCGCAAGCAACTTCGCACCTTTGCCACCCTCGCCGCCCGCACGCCCCGCTGACCGCTCAGGCGTCACCGACCGGCGGTCCGGCAGGATCCGCCGCCCGCCTCCGCCGTCCCGACCGGCACCAGCGGCCAGGCCGCGCGTCGACCCTCGGGCCGGCGGCGCGGCGCGCCGCGACCATCGAACCCGATCGGCACCAGAGTCAGGAACCAGCGGTCCAGCGCGGCCGCGGCGGGACCGTCGAAGCCGATCGGGACCAACGGTCAAGCCGCTAGAGGTCGATCAGGAGCCCGATGAGAGCCATCGTGGCCCCGCCACATCATGACAACAGAGTGGCCACCCGCGCCTCCGGCTGTGCCCCGGGCGACAAGCCGTCGACGCGGCCGGCCGCCGCCCGACCGGGGCCGTCGGGCGGCCGGTCCGAAGGACGGCGGCCGGTGGGTCGGACGGCAGGGCCGAAGGTCGGCGCCGGTGGGTCGGACGGCAGGGCCGAAGGGCGGCGGCCGGGCGGGTCAGGCGGCAGGAGCGCGGCTGGTGCGGTCGGTGGGGCGGCTGGGGCGACGGCCCGGACGGCGACCCTGGCCGCGACCGGCCCGGTTACGGCCAGCGCCGGACACGGGCCGCTGCGGCGCGGGCGCCTCGGCGCGCACCACGATCGGCTCGCCGGACCGGCCGAGCTCGAGCACCGCGTCGTGGCCCGGCTCCACGGCCGTGATCGGTACGTCGAGACCCGCGCGCTGAAACAGCCGGACGGCGTCGCGGGCCTGCTCCGGCAGCAGCATCGACAGCACGGTGCCGGTCGCGCCGGCCCGCGCCGTGCGGCCGGAGCGGTGCAGGTAGTCCTTGTGGTCGGCCGGCGGGTCGTAGTGCACGACCAGATCCACGTCGTCGACGTGGATGCCGCGCGCTGCGACGTCGGTGGCCACCAGCACCCTGGTCCGACCGGCCGCGAAGGCGTCCAGCGCACGCTGCCGGGCGTTCTGCGCCAGGTTCCCGTGGATGGCGCCGGCTTCGGTGCTCTCTCGGCCGAGCTGCCGGGCCAGCCGGTCGGCGCCGTGCTTGGTCCGGACGAAGATCAGCGTCCGGGCCGGGCGGGCCACGATCTGGCCCAGCACCGCGACCTTGTCGTCGTGCCGGACCGTGAACGCGACGTGGTCCATGTTCTCCACCGGCGACGCGGCGGACGCGACGGCGATGGCGACCGGATCGCTCAGGTAGGCCCGGGCCAGCCGGTCGACGCCCCGGTCCAGCGTGGCGGAGAACAGCAGCCGCTGACCTCCGGGCCGGGTCATGTCCAGGATCTGGGTGACGTCGGGCAGGAAGCCGAGGTCGGCCATGTGGTCGGCCTCGTCGATCGCGGTGACCTCGACCGAGCCGAGCGAGCACTCGCCCTGCCGGATCAGGTCGAGCAGCCGGCCCGGGGTCGCGACCAGCAGGTCGACGCCGCGCCGGAGCGCGGCGATCTGCCGGCCCATCGACGCGCCGCCGTAGACGGCGAGCACCCGCACGCCCATCGGCTGGCCCAGCGGGGCGAGCGCGTCCTGCACCTGGCCGGCCAGCTCGCGGGTCGGCACCAGGACCAGCCCGCCCGGAGTGCCGGCGGGGCGACCTGCCGCGCCGGCCAGCCGGGCCAGCATCGGCAACCCGAAGGCCAGCGTCTTGCCGGAGCCGGTCTCGGCGCGGCCGAGCAGGTCCCGGCCGGCGAGCGCGTCCGGCAGCGTCTTGGACTGGATCGGGAACGGCGTGCTGATGCCGCGTCGCTGCAGGCCGGTGAGCAGAGGCTGCGGCAGCCGCAGCGCGGCGAAGTCGGCCGGCCCGGGCGGCGCGTCGAGCGACGCGGTCAGCGCCAGCTCCAGCTCGCTGACCGGGGCGGGACGCGGCTCGCTGCGCGGCCGGGCCGGACGCCCGCCCGAACGCCGGCGGGCTCCACCGGTGGGCGTGTCGCCGAAGCCGTACCGGGACGAGCTCGAACGCCCGGCCGGCGATCCGGACCGGCCGCCGGCCGGCTCTCCGGCGTCGGCCGAGCCGTGCCGGGCCGAGCCGGAGCGGCCGGCCGCTCCGTGGCGAGAGCCGGCGGAGCCGAAGCGGCCGGAGCCGGTCGATCCGGTCCCGGTCGAGCTGGACCAGGCGGGCGTGGACGAAGTGGATGAAGCCGCACGAGGGCGGCGGGCAGAGCGGGACAAGCCGAGAACTCCAGGTGGGTCAGGGCCGCACCTGGGCGATCTGTCCGCCGGACGGCCTGGCGGGCGACTCGCCCGCGGAGCGCGGCGGTCCTGACCGCCGATGTCACCAAGTGTACCCGTCCGCCCGATCGGCCCCCCAATCGGCTGCCCGAAACACCCCCGAGCGTGACCAGCACGCTAGCTGCGCAGCACGGCGCCGGTCCGGCGGCCGGCTTCGGCCACCGCGGCATCGCGCGCCACCGCGGCCTCCTCGACGGTCAGCGTCCGGTCCGGCGCCCGGAACCGCAGCGCGTATGCGAGCGAGCGCACGTCGGGCCCCAGCCGCTCCGGGTCGGTGTAGACGTCGAACAGCCGCAGCGACTCCAGCAGCGAACCGGCGCCGTCCCGCAGCGCGTCGGCCACCGACGCGGCCGGCACTGCGGTCGGGACCACCAGCGCCACGTCGAGCAGCGCCGGCGGGTAGTTCGACAGCGCGGGCGCGCGCACCGGCCCGCCGATGCCGAGCGCGCCGAGGTCCAGCTCCGTCGCGCAGGTCCGCTCGGGCAGCTCCAGCGCCGCGACGGCCCGCGGGTGCAGCTCCCCGGCGTATCCGACCACGGTCCCGCCGGCCAGCAGTGCCGCGCACCGGCCGGGATGCCAGGGCGCCTGCCGGGCCGCCCGCACGGTCAGCGGCACCTTCGACACCCGGGCCACCTCGCGGGCCACCTCGATCGCGTCCGCCCAGCCTGCCGGGCGCCCCGGGCCCCACCAGCCGGCCGGCTCCAGGTTGCCGGCCAGCACCGCGCCGAGGTGGGTCGGCTGGTCGGGGACGCCGGCCGCCAGCGCGGCCAGCTCTTCGTCGGTCGGCCGCCGGGACACGCCGACCACCGGCAGCGGCGGCAGCGTCTCCGCCGGCAGGAAGACCAGGCCCGTCTCGAACAGGGCGACGTCGCGCTGGCCGCGGCCGACGTTGCGGCGCAAGGCGGCGAGCAGGCCCGGCAGCAGCGTGGTGCGCAGCTCCGGCTCGGCCTCGGACAGCGGGTTGACCAGCCGTAGTGCCCGCCGCCGCGGGTCGTCCTCGGAGAGGCCGAGCTGGTCCCACGCGGACGGCGCGACGAACGGGTACGTCAGCACCTCGACCAGACCGGAATCGGCCAGCGCCCGGCCGACCGACCGGCGTACCCGCTGCCGCTCGGTGAGCCCGGTGCCGGCCGGCGGGGTCGGCAGCACCGACGGGATCGACTCGTACCCCTCCAGCCGGACCACGTCCTCGACCAGGTCCGCCGGGTCGACCAGGTCGTCCCGCCAGGACGGCGGCTGCACCGTGAGCAGCCCACCGGGCGCCGCGGTCACCGCGCAGCCGATCTGCTCCAGCCGCGCCCGCACCACCTCGGGCCGGATCGGCATGCCGGCCGTGCGCTCCGGCAGGTCGGCCGCCATCGTCACGGTCACCGGCACCGGGCCGGGGCCGGCCACGGTCAGCCCCCGGTCGGCGCCGGCGCCGCCGAGCTCGGCCAGCAGTGCAGCGGCCCGGGCCAGCGCCGGCCCGGCCACCAGCGGGTCGACCCCGCGCTCGAACCGCTTGGACGCCTCGCTGGGCAGCCGGTGCCGGCGGATGCCCCGGGAGATCGTCGCCGGCTCCCAGTGCGCCGCTTCCAGCACCACGTCGGTCGTCGCCGGTCCGATCTCGGTCGCCGCGCCGCCCATGATCCCGGCCAGCGCGATCGGACCGGACTCGTCGGTGACGAGCAGGTCGTCCGGGTCGAGCGTGCGCCGCACCCCGTCCAGGGTCTCCAGCGCCTCGCCCGGCCGCGCCCGCCGCACGGTGATCGGGCCGGTGAGCCGGTCCCGGTCGAAGGCGTGCATCGGCTGGCCGGTCTCCAGCATCACGTAGTTGGTCACGTCGACGGCGAGCGAGATCGACCGGATGCCGGACAGGGTGAG
The DNA here is from genome assembly GCA_963803135.1 of uncultured Actinomycetota bacterium. Classification (GTDB taxonomy): domain Bacteria; phylum Actinomycetota; class Actinomycetes; order Mycobacteriales; family CADCTP01; genus CADCTP01. Next base: position 988,808 of record CAWDLH010000008.1, read on the forward strand.
CCGGCGCCGGATCTCCAGCGGCGTCGGCGCGGCCGGGTCGAGTCCGGTCACCGTCCGGGCCGAGAACAGGTCGCAGCCGACCGGGTCCTCGATGGCCACGGGCCACCCGGCGTCGTCCGGCGGCGGGACCGGCACCGCCGCCGGGTCCGCGTACGGCGCGTCGAAGGCGTGCCCGAGCTCGCGGGCGACCCCGCGCACCGACGTCTGGTATCCGCGGTCGGGCGTGGTCTCCAGGTCGAGCACGACGTCGCGCAGCTGGAGCAGCTCGATCGCGTCGGTGCCGAGCGGCGCCCGGCCGGGCGGCAGCACGAGGATCCCGGTGTGGTCGTCGCCGACCCCCAGCTCCCGGGTCGAGCAGATCATCCCGTCCGAGACGTGCCCGTACGTCTTGCGCGCCGTGATCGCGAACCCGCCGGGCAGCACCGCGCCCGGCAGCGCGACCACGACCAGGTCTCCGGCGGCGAAGTTGCGGGCGCCGCAGATGATCCCGCGCGGTCGGTCGCCGACGTCGACCTGGCACCACCGGATCGTCTTGCCGTTGCTCGCGGTGAACTCCTCGAACTCCAGCACCCGGCCGACCACGACCGGCCCGGCCAGGTCGGCGCCGACCTCGTCGATCGCGTTGACCTCGATGCCGAGCCGGACCAGCCCACCGGCCACGTCCCGCGGCGTCAGCGACTCCGGCAGCGCGACGTGCTCGCGCAGCCAGGACAGCGGCAGGCGCACCGGTCAGACCTCCGTTCCGAACGGCAGCGCGAACCGCACGTCCCCCTCGAACAGGTCGCGGATGTCCTCCGCGTCGTGCCTGGCCATCAGCGTCCGCTCGATGCCCATGCCGAACGCGAAGCCGCTGTACCGCTCCGGGTCGACCCCGGTGGCCACCAGCACCCGCGGGTTGACCATGCCGCAGCCGCCCCACTCGACCCAGCCTTCGGACTTGCAGGTCCGGCACGGCTCGGACGGGTCGTCGACCGACGCGCCGCGGCACGACCAGCACTGCAGGTCGAACTCGGCCGACGGCTCGGTGAACGGGAAGAAGTGCGGCCGGAACCTGGTCCCGAGGCCCGCCCCGAACATCTGTCCGGCGAAGTGGTCGAGCGTCCCCTTCAGGTGCGCCATCGTGAGGCCCTCGGCCACCGCGAGACCCTCGACCTGGTGGAAGACCGGGCTGTGGGTCGCGTCGACCTCATCGGTCCGGTACGTCTTGCCGGGCACCACGACGTACACCGGCGGGGTGCGCTCGAGCAGCACCCTGGCCTGCACCGGCGAGGTGTGGGTGCGCAGCAGCAGGCCGGGGTCGCCGGTCACGTAGAAGGTGTCCATCTCGGCCCGGGCCGGGTGGTCCTTGCCGAAGTTGAGTGCGTCGAAGTTGAACCACTCCGACTCGACCTCGGGACCCTCGGCCACCTCGTAGCCCATCGCGACGAACACGTCCGCGATCCGGTCGGACAGGCTGGTCAGCGGGTGGCGGGCGCCGCGGGGCCGGCGGTCCCACGGCAGCGTGACGTCGACGGCCTCCTCGGCCAGCACCCGGGCGTCCCGCTCGGCGGTCACCGCCGCCAGCCGCGCGTCGTACGCGGTCTGGGCGGCCGCGAGCGCCTCGTTCAGCCGGCGGCCGGCCTCGCCGCGCTCGGGCCCCGGCAGCGCGCCGATGCCGCGCCGGGCCAGCCGCAGCGGCGACCGGTCGCCGAGGTGCGCCGGCTTGGCCCGGGACAGCGCCTCCAGGTCGGCCGCCTCGGCAAAGGCCTTCTCCGCCGAGCGGACGGCGGAATCGAGGGCCTCGGCCGCCAGCCCGGCGGCGGGATCTCCTTCGGACACGCCAAAAGTGTAGTGAGCAGACCGGCCGGGCCCCGAACGGGTTACTCCGGCTCGTACGGCGGGTGGCCGGCCGGGAGCAGCACCCGGAACCGGGCCCCGCCGTCGGGTGCCTCGTCCACGCCGATCTCGCCGTGGTGGGCCTCGACGATGCCCTTGACGATGAACAGGCCGAGGCCGGTGCCCCCGGCGCGCCCCTGCCGCCAGAACCGGGTGAAGATCCGCGGCCGGCTGACCTCGTCGATGCCGGCCCCCTCGTCGGACACGATCAGCTCCACCGCCGGCCCGCCGGTCGCGGTCTTCGCCGGGACCGTCTCGATCGTGACGGTCCCGGCGCCGTGCCGGATGCCGTTCTCGACCAGGTTGGCCACGACCTGCGTGACCCGGTCCGGGTCGAGCCAGGTCTCCGGCAGGTCGTCGGCGGCCAGCATCAGGAAGCGGTACGGCGGGTCGCCGGCCGCCACCCGCCCGGAGACGACCCCGCGCACGACCTGCGGCACGTCGACCACCTGCGGCCGCACCCGGAACCGGCCGGCCTCGATCCGGGACGCGTCGAGCAGGTCGGACAGCAGCCGGGTGACCCGGTCGGCGTCGGCGTTGATCGCGGCCAGCATGGCCCGCTTCTGCGGGTCGCCGAGCCGGTCCCACTTGGCCATCAGCGTCGAGGTGAAGCCCTTCACCGTGGTCAGCGGCGAGCGGATCTCGTGCGCCACGGTGGAGACCAGGTCGGCCTGGTCCCGGTCGGCGCGGCGGCGGGCCCGGGTCTCCCGGAACGCGACGACCAGCCGCTGCACCGGCCCACCCGGCCGGTCCCGCACGTACCGGGCCGTGACCAGCAGTTCACGGCCGGAGCCGCGCAGCTCGAGCAGCCGCTCGGGGTGCCCGGTCCGGTTGCCGAGACCCCGGTACGGCGAGGCGTGGTGCCACCAGTCGGCGCCGGTCGGGTCGACCAGCGGGAGCACCTCGCGGTAGTCCCGGCCGCGCGGGTCGCCCACGGTGCCGAGCATCCTGCGGCCGGCACGGTTCAGCGCGGCGACCCGGCCGTCCGGGCCGGCCACGAGCACGCCGTCGGGTAGGTCGTCGTACGCGTCCAGCCGCGCTCCCCCTCGCTGCCCCTGGTGATCTAGGGGATAGCACGCCTGCCCGGGACCGCGCCACCGGACAGGCGGTGGGCCGTCGCCGATGCAAACAGACAAACGGCCGCAGCGGCGGCCAGGTTCAGGCTCTCCGCCCGCGGCGAGATCGCGATCCGGACCCTGACGTCGGCCAGCGCGCCGGTCCGCGCCGGCAGGCCCCAGGCCTCGTTGCCGAACAGCCAGGCGGTCGGGCCGGCCAGCTCCGGCAGGTCGGTCAGCTCGCGCTCGCCGGCTCCGTCGGCGGCCAGCACGGTCAGGCCGGCGGCGCGGGCCGCGGCCAGCGCGCCGGCCAGCGCGGCCCCGCGTACGACCGGCAGGTGGAACAGCGAGCCGGCGCTGGCCCGCACGGTCTTGCCGTTGTACGGGTCGACGCTGTCGCCGGCCAGCACGACCGCGTCGGCGCCGGCCGCGTCGGCGCTGCGCAGCACGGTGCCGGCGTTGCCGGGATCGCGGACGTCGGCGAGGACGGCGACCAGGCGCGGGGTGCCGGCCAGGGCGGCCTCCAGCGGGACGTCGAGGGCCGGGCAGACCGCGACGATGCCCTGCGGGGTGGCGGTCTCGGAGAGTGCGGCGGCGGCGCGCTCGGTCACCGCGGAGACGGGTACGCCGGCCGCGTGCGCGCGGTCGAGCAGGTCGGCGTGCCGGCCGGCGGCGACATCGGTGACGAACAGCTCGCGCGGCGGCGGGTCGTGGGTGAGCGCCTCCCGCACCGCCTGCGGTCCCTCGGCCAGGAACTCCCCCGCCGCGTCCCGCCCCGCCCGCCGGGTCAGCTTCCGCGCCGCCACGACCCGGGCCGTCCGCTCCGTGAACACGGTCATGACCCGCACAGCGCGACGCCGCGCCGGCCCCGGAAGGGCGGCGCGGCGTCGAGGCCGGGGCGCAAGCTCAGGCGGCGGACTCGGCGGCCGGCAGCGCCGCCTGCGCGGTACGCACCAGCGCGGCGAACGCGGTCGGGTCGGTGACCGCCAGGTCGGCCAGCACCTTCCGGTCGACCTCGAGCCCGGCGGCCTTGAGCCCCTGCACGAACCGGTTGTAGGTCATCCCGTTCGCCCGGGCCGCGGCGTTGATCCGGGTGATCCACAGCTGGCGGAAGTCGCCCTTGCGGGCCCGCCGGTCGCGGAAGGCGTAGTTGCCGGAGTGGAGCAGCTGCTCCTTCGCCTTCCGGTACAGCCGGGACCGCTGCCCGCGGTAGCCGCTGGCCGCCTCCAGCGTCGTCCGGCGCTTCTTCTGGGCGTTGATCGCCCGCTTCACGCGTGCCACTGGTTCTTCCTCGTCGTCAGGCGCCGCACCGGGTCACGGAGCGGCGAAGTTGGTCAGGACGGTCAGCGACCGAGCAGCTTCCGGACGCGCTTGAGGTCCGCGGGGGCGATGTCGGTCGTGCCGTCCAGCCGGCGGGTGCGGGTGCTCGGCTTGTGCTCGAGCTGGTGACGGCGGTTGGTGTGCTGGCGCCGCAGCTTGCCGCCACCGGTGACCCGGACCCGCTTGGCGGTGCCGCTGTGCGTCTTGTTCTTCGGCATGGTGAAGTGGTTCTCCTCGCAGGGACGCGCCCGGGGGCGCGTCAGGTGTCAGCCGACCCGGGCTCGGGTCAGCCGGCGGTCTCGGGCTGGGGCGACGGCTCGCGCGAGGCGCGCACGACCTTGGCGTTCTTGTGCGGGGCCACGACCATGACCATGTTGCGGCCGTCCTGCTTCGGCGAGGACTCCACGAAGCCGAGCTCCTGGATGTCGTCGGCCAGCCGCTGCAACAGCCGGAAGCCGAGCTCGGGCCGCGACTGCTCGCGTCCGCGGAACATGATGGTGACCTTGACCTTGTCGCCCTGACGCAGGAACCGCTCGACGTGACCCTTCTTGGTCGAGTAGTCGTGCGGGTCGATCTTCGGCCGGAGCTTCATCTCCTTGATGACGGTGAGGGCCTGGTTGCGGCGGGCCTCACGCGCCTTCTGCGCGCTCTCGTACTTGAACTTGCCGTAGTCCATGAGCTTGGCGACCGGCGGCCGGGCCATCGGAGCGACCTCGACCAGGTCGAGCTCGGATTCCTGGGCCAGGCGGAGCGCATCCTCGATGCGCACGATGCCGACCTGCTCCCCCTCTGGACCGACGAGCCGCACTTCGGGGACGCGGATCCGGTCGTTGATGCGGGGCTCAGTACTGATGGGGCCTCCTTGGTGAGCGGTCGGGAACGCTGCTCACGAAGGCCACTCTCGACCGGTCAGGAGGCTGCGAATGCGCCTCCACCGCCGCCACGCCGGAGCGCCGCGACGGGACCGGACCCGGCCGCCTCCCGGCAGCTCGGGTGGGAGCGTGAACTCCGCTTGCACACCTCTGCACCAGGCAGAGGCTGGTCGTCCCCCTCAGGTTACCCCATGTGAACGCGGGGAGGGGCCCCGGCCTTCCCCGGCGCCGTGCCGGGCCTGCAGCGCCCGCAGCGCCCGGACGGTGGCGACGGCGCGCCGGCCGTCGGCGGACTGCACCGCGAGTACGGCGATCTGGTCGTCGTCGGCCAGGTCGAGGATCGCCCAGGGCGAGCCGTCCGGGAACGAGACGGCCCGCACCACCTCCCACGGCACGTCCTTGGTGGTGAAGACGTTGCGCACCCGTAGGCCCTGGAGGTCGGCGACCACGGCCGGTCGGGCCAGCAGCAGCACGCCGCCCGCGACGAGCAGGCCGAGCAGCACCATCGCGACCTGGTCGCCGGGGCCGAACACGACGCCCTCGCTGGACGTGTGCCCGAGCAGGACCGCGATCACGGCGAACAGGGCGACCACGACGACCGCGATGCCGGCCGCGACCCGGCGCAGCCGCACCGGCCGCGCCCGCACCACGTCGGCTCCGGTCGACCGCCCGCCGTCCGTCCCGACGCGCGCTCCGGCGTCCCGCCCGGCGGCCGGCTCGGCGTCCCGCCCGGCGGCCGGCTCGCGTCCCGCCCGGCGGCGGCTCGCGTCCCGCCCGGCGGCCGGCTCGGCGTCCGTCCCGACGCGCGCTCCGGCGTCCCGCCGGCGTCCCGCCCGGCGGCCCGCTCGGCGGCCGGCTCGGCGTCCCGCCCGGCGGCCGGCTCGGCGTCCCGCCCGGCGGCCGGCCCGGCGTCCCGCCCGGCGGCCGGCCCGGCGTCGCGGTCGGCACCGGGGCTGTCGACCGGCGGGCGCGACCGCCGGGCGTCGCGCCCGGGGTCGCTGGTCGGCTCGGCCACGGGTCCATAGTGCCCCTCGCGACCGTGGCGGTCCGGCCGGGTCAGGTGGGGTCGGCCTGGAGGCCGGACTCGATGGCGAACACCACGAGCTGGGCCCGGTCGCGGGCGCCGAGCTTCAGCATCGCCCGGCTCACGTGCGTCCGTACCGTGGCCGGGCTGACCACCAGCGCGTCGGCGATCTCGTCGTTGGACCGCCCGGTCGCCACCCAGCCCACCATCTCCCGCTCCCGGTCGGTCAGGTCCTTGATCCGCGGGTGCGGTGCCGCCCGCCGCCCGGTGGCGAACTCCGAGATCACCCGGCGGGTCACGCTCGGCGAGAGCAGCGAGCCGCCGTCGGCGACCACGTGCACCGCCCGCAGCAGCTCGGCCGGGTGGGCGTCCTTGAGCACGAATCCGCTCGCCCCGCCGGCCAGCGCCTCGAAGACGTACTCGTCGAGCTCGAACGTGGTGAGCACGATGACCTTGACCTTGGTCAGCCTGGGGTCGGCGGTGATCTCGCGCAGCGCGGCCAGCCCGTCGAGCACCGGCATCCGCACGTCCATCAGCACCACGTCCGGGACCGTGCGCCGGATCGCGGCCAGCCCGGCCCGGCCGTCGTCGGCCTCGGCGACCAGCTCGGTGTCCGGCTCGGTCTCGAACAGCGCCCGCAGCCCCATCCGGACCAGCGCCTGGTCGTCGACCACGACGACGCGGATCGGGCTCATGCCGGCAACTCCGCCCGCACCAGGAAACCTCCGCCCTCCCGCGGGCCGGCCGACAGCCGCCCGCCGACCGACTCGGCCCGCCGGCGCATGCCGGCGATCCCGCTGCCGCCCCGGCCGTCGCCCGGGCCGCTGCCCCGATCGGCCACCTCGACGTGCACCGCCCCGTCCACGCAGACCTGTACGGAGGCCTCCGCGGTGCCGGCGTGCCGCAGCACGTTGGTCAGCGACTCCTGCACGATCCGGTACGCGACGGCGCCGACCTCGGGCGGCACCGCGTCGTCCTCCGGCAGCGTCACCGACAGCCGCAGCCCGCCGTCGCGCATCCGGTCCAGCAGCAGCGGCAGGTCGGCCAGGCCCGGCGCGGGGCGGCGGGCGGCCTCGTCGGCCGGCGAGCGCATCCGCTCCAGGTCGGCGCGCAGCCCGTCGAGCGCCTCCCGGCTGGTGGCGGCGACGGTCGACATCAGCTCGCGGGCCCGGTCCGGGTCGCGGTCGAGCACGTGCGCGGCCACCCCGGCGTGCATGGCGATCACCGCGAGGCTGTGCCCGACGCCGTCGTGCACGTCCTGGGCCATCGCCAGCCGCTCCTCGCTCACCGCGCGCCGGGCGATCTCGGCCCGGGCAGCCGCCTCGGACCGGGCCCGGGCGGCCAGCGCGAAGCCGACCGCGGCCCCGGCGGCGACGGCGGCGACCATGGCCGCGCCCCACACCAGCAGGCCCGCCCAGCCGTTCCGGTGCACGTGCCCCGGGCCGGCGCCGGCGAGCAGGGCCACCAGGAAGCCGGCCAGCCAGGGCACGGCCCGCCGCAACGGCATGCTCGCGGCCAGGCACCAGGCCCAGATCGGCCCGACGAACAGGATCGGCCCGTACGGCTCGCCGGTGCCGAAGTAGACCCCGGTGGCGACCGCGGCGATCGTGACCCCGGCCAGTGGGGCGCGGCGGCGCAGCAGCAGGCTCAGCGCCGCGACCGTGACCAGCAGGTAGCCGAGCGCGTCCGGGGGGTTGTCCTGGCTCGCGCCGGCCGGGTGGGTCCCGCCGAGGCAGACGACGAGCAGCGGCACCGCCGGGATCAGGATCCACCAGCGGTGCCAGCCGGTCCGGGCCGCCTCCACGTGCCGACCATAGGACGCCCGGTCGCGCGGCGCGTCCACACCGGGCCGCGGCCGGGTACGCGGATCTGCGTACCCGGGAGCCGTCGAGCGACCGACGACCGCAGCGGCGCGGCACCGAAGGATCGACGGCATGGACGCGACGATCGTGAGCACGCAGCGGCTCACCAAGACATTCGGCCCGCGCACCGCGGTCGACGCGGTGGACCTGACCGTCCGCCGCGGCGAGGTGTACGGCTTCCTCGGCCCGAACGGCGCCGGGAAGACCACGACGCTGCGGGTGCTGCTCGGCCTGATCCGGCCGACCTCCGGCCGGGCGACCGTGCACGGGCTGCGGCCCGGCGACCCGGCGGCGGTGGCCAGGACCGGCTCGCTGGTCGAGGGGCCGGGCTTCTACCCGTACCTGTCCGGCCGGGAGAACCTCCGGGTGCTGGCCCGCTACCGCGGCCTCGGCGACCGGCAGGTCGACCGGGTGCTGGAGCGGGTCGACCTCACCGACCGCGCCGGCGACCGGTTCAAGACGTACTCGCTCGGCATGAAGCAGCGGCTCGGCGTGGCCGCGGCCCTGCTCGGCGACCCGGACCTGCTGGTCCTCGACGAGCCCACCAACGGTCTCGACCCGGCCGGCATGGCCGACATGCGGGCGCTGCTGGTCGACGTGGCCGCCGGCGGGCAGACCGTGCTGCTGTCCAGCCACCTGCTGGCCGAGGTGCAGGAGATCTGCGACCGGGTCGGGATCATCTCCGGCGGCCGGCTGCTGGTCGAGTCGACGGTGGCCGAGCTGCGCGGCGCCACCGGGATCCGGCTGGTCGCCGACCCGATCGACCGCGCACTGGCCGTCGCGATGAAGGTCGCCGGCGACGACGCGGTCGAGGTCGACGGCCCGGCGCTGCGGGTGTCCGGCCCGGCCGCGCAGGCCCCCGAGTTGGCCCGCGCGCTGGTCGGCGCCGGCATCGACATCACCGAGCTGACCCCGGTCGAGCGCTCGCTCGAGGACGTCTTCTTCGACCTGACCCGTACCGTTCCTGAGGAGGTGCCGGCATGACCGTGCTGGTGGAGGCGACCGCGACCGCGGCGCCCGCCCGGACCCGGGCCCTGCCCATCATCGATTCCACCCGGGCCGAGCTGCGCCGGATCCTGCGCTGGCCGGCCACCTGGGTGCTGGTCGGCGTCTGGCTCCTGCTGAACGCCCTGTTCGGCTACGTCTTCGACTGGATCAGCTACCGCACCGGCGAGACGACCGGGCCGGCGGACGCCGGGGTGCAGCTCAGCAGCCTGCTGCCGGCGGCGATCCCGGACCGGTTCGCCGACGGCATGCCGATGTTCGGCGGCGCGATCGTGATGATCCTCGGCGCGCTCGCCGTGGGCAGCGGCTACGGCTGGGGCACCTGGAAGACCGTCTACACCCAGGGCCCGTCCCGGGCGGCCTCGTTCGGCGGCACACTGGTCGCGCTGCTGGTGCTGGTGGCCGGTCTGGTGCTGGCCACGGTCGGGCTCGACCTCGGGCTCTCCGCGCTGGTCGCGGCCGTCGAGGGCGGTTCGACGGCGCTGCCCGCGATCGGAGCGCTGGCCACCTCGTACGGCGGCGGCCTGCTGATCCTCGGCATGTGGGGCGCCGGCGGCGTGCTGCTCGGCGTGCTGGCCCGCGGGCCGGCGCTGGCGGTCGGGCTCGGCCTGGTCTGGTCGCTGGTGGTGGAGAACCTCCTGCGCGGTGTCGCGAACGCCCTGCCGGCGATCGAGGGGGTCACGAACCGGATGCCCGGCTCGGCGGCCGGTTCGGTGGCCGGTGCGCTCGGCGGCGCCGACGTGGCCGACGGCGGCGCCCCGGGCGTGCTGCACGTGCTGTCCGGGCCGGCCGCGGCCGGGCTGACGGCCGGCTACCTGGTGATCTTCGTGGCCGTGGCGCTGGCGCTGGTGACCCGGCGCGACCTGCTCTGACCGCGACCGGCGACCAGCACCGCGAGCAGCGTCAGCACGACCGCGGCGTACGTGGCAGCCCCGGGCGGTCCGGTCCGCCCGGGGCTGGCCAGGTCGATGACCACCCCGCCGGCCAGCTGCCCGGCGACGAGCAGCAGCCCGAGCCGCAGCACCCCGAGCGTGCCGACGGTCCAGATGCTCGAGGCGATGTAGGCGATGCCCAGCACGCCCCCGGCGTACAGCCAGAGCGCCGGGGGCCACGGCGTGCCCGGGCCATTGCCGGTGCCGGCGGCGAGCACGAACGCGGGCACCAGCAGCACCATGCCGGCGGAGAAGTTCACGGTCGCGGCGAGCAGCCCCGCGCCGGTGGCTCGCTGCACCCGGCCGTTGAGCGCCTGCTGGGCCGAGGCCATCGCCCCGCCGACCGCGGCCGCGATCAGCAGCCCGAGCAGCACGCCGCTGCTGACCGCGGCCGCCCGGGCGTGCCCGATCCGCAGGATCGCCACCGCGACGACTGCGATCGCGGCGCCGGCGATCCGCCACGGCGACAGTGGCTGCGGTCCGCCCGGACCGAGCCCGATCCGGTCCACGACCAGCCCGCCGACCGCCTGGCCGGCGACCACCCCGACGGTGAACGTGGCCACCCCGACCCGCGGCACCGCCACCGAGGAGAGCACGACCAGGGTGCCGCCGGCCAGGCCGCCGAGGTAGGTCCACCACGGCAACCGGTGCTGGGTGGCCCTGACCGCGCCCCGGCGCAGCCGCGGCACCGCCGCCACCACCGCCAGGAGCACCACCAGGCCGGAGCCGAACGAGACCAGCGCGGCCCAGAACGGGGAGCCGGCCCGCTCGGCCAGCTCCCCGTTGACCCGGGTCTGCAGCCCGAACAGCGCGCCGCCGACGAACGCGACCCCGGCCGCCGGTCCCGTACGGGCGAGCAGGCTCACTCGACGATCTTGGAGATGGGCATCTCCAGGATGTCCCGGGCGCCGGCCCCCCGCAGGGCCGGGATCAGCGTGTTCACGCCCCGCTTGGGCACCACCGACTCGACTGCGCGCATGTCCCCGGAGGCGAGCGCGGTCACCGTCGGCGACGACATCGCCGGCAGCACGGCGAGCACGTCGGCCAGCCGCTCGGCGGCCACGTTGAGCTTGACCAGTACCTGCCCGCGGGCCCGGATCGCGCCGGACAGCAGCAGCGCGACGTCGTCCATCACCGCCCGCTTGGCCGGGTCCTCGTACGCGGCCGGGTTGGCGACCAGCTCCGTGTACGAGGTGAGCAGGGTGTCGAGGATCCGCAGCCCGTTCTTGCGCAGCGACGAGCCGGTCTCGGTGAGGTCGACGATCGCGTCGACGATGTCCGGCACCTTGGCCTCGGTCGCCCCGTACGAGGGGACGACGACGGCCTTGACCCCGTGCCGGTCGAGGTAGCGGCGGGTCAGCATCGGGAACTCGGTGGAGATCCGGATGCCCTCGGGCAGGTCGCCCGGCCCCTGCCAGGGCGCGTCCCGCGGGACCGCGAGCACGACCCGGACCGGGTCGCTGGTGGCCTTGGAGTACTGCAGCTCGCCGAGCGAGACGACGGCCGAGTCGGTCTCGGTGATCCAGTCCCGGCCGGTGATGCCGAGGTCGAACAGGCCCTCCTCGACGTACTCGGGGATCTCCTGCGGGCGCAGGAACCGCACCCGGTCGATCCCCGGGTGGTCGATGGAGGCGTGGTAGTCGCGCTCCGAGCCGCGCCGGACGGCGAGGTCGGCCGCGTCGAACAGGTCGAGGGTCGCCTTCTCCAGCGAGCCCTTGGGCAGCACGAGCGAGAGCACGGGGTCTCCAGGCAGGTCGAGGGGCTACAGCGGCGGGCGGCCCGGCCTATGTCGCAGGCCGGTGAGCACCAGCGCCGCGTCCAGCGCGGCCAGCGTCGCCTCGTAGCCCTTGTCCTCCGTGCTGCCCGGGCCACCGGCCCGCTGCACCGCCTGCTCCAGCGTGTCGCAGGTCAGCACGCCGTTGCCGACCGGGGTGCGCTCGTCCAGCGCGACCCGGGCCAGACCGTCGACCGCGGCCCGGCAGACGTGCTCGAAATGTGGCGTGCCGCCGCGGATCACCGCGCCGAGGGCCACCACCGCGTCGCACTGCCGGGCCAGCTCCTGCGCCGCGACCGGCAGCTCCAGCGCGCCGGCGACCTGGACCACGGTCGGGTCGCTGATCCCGCACCTCTCCGCGGCCAACAGCGCCCGGTCCAGCAGCACGCCGACAACCTGCGCGTTCCACCGGGTGCAGACGACGCCGAGGCGCAGGCCGGCGGCGTCGACCAGGCCCTCCTCCGGCCGGCCCTCGCCGCTCACCGCGCTCCCCGCTCGATCAGGCCGGGCAGGTCGTGGCCCATCCGGTCCCGCTTGGTCAGCAGGTACGCGGTGTTGTCCCTGGTCTGGTGCACCGGCAGCGGCACCCGGCCGAGGATGCGCAGCCCGTACCCCTCCAGGCCGGCGCGCTTGGCCGGGTTGTTGCTGAGCAGTCGCATGGTCCGCACGCCGAGGTCGACGAGGATCTGGGCCCCGGTGCCGTAGTCGCGGGCGTCGGCCGGCAGCCCGAGCCGCAGGTTCGCGTCGACGGTGTCCACCCCGCGGTCCTGCAGCTGGTACGCCTGCAGCTTGTGCAGCAGGCCGATCCCACGGCCCTCGTGCCCGCGCACGTAGAGCACGACGCCGCGGCCTTCGGCCGCGACCGCGGCCAGCGAGGCGTCCAGCTGCGGGCCGCAATCGCAGCGCTGCGATCCGAACACGTCCCCGGTCAGGCACTCCGAGTGCACCCGGACCAGCACGTCCTCGCCGGCGCCGAGGTCCCCGAGGACCAGCGCGACGTGCTCGTGGTCGTCCAGGTCGGACGCGTACCCGAGCGCGGTGAAGACCGCGTGCCGGGTCGGCAGCCTGGCCTCGGCCACCCGGTGCACCTGCCGCTCGGTGCGCATCCGGTACGCGACCAGGTCGGCGATGGAGATCACCGTGAGCTCGTGCGCGGCGGCGAACTCGACCAGCTCCGGCAGCCGCTTCATGCTGCCGTCGTCGTTGACCAGCTCGCCGATCGCGGCGGCCGGGCGCAGGCCGGCCAGCCGGGCCAGGTCGACAGCGGCCTCGGTGTGGCCGGGCCGGCGCAGCACGCCGCCGGACTTGGCCCGCAGCGGGAACACGTGCCCGGGCCGGGTCAGGTCCTCGGCCCTGGTCGCCGGGTCGGCCAGCAGCCGGATCGTGCGGGCCCGCTCGGCGGCCGAGATCCCGGTGGTCACGCCCGCCCTCGCGTCGGCCGAGACCGTGTAAGCGGTCTGCTTGCGGTCCTCGTTGGTGTGGTGCATCGGCGGCAGCGACAGCCGGTCGCAGTCGGCGCCCGTCAGCGGCACGCAGAGCACGCCGCTGGTCCAGCGGACGAAGAAGCCGATCAGCTCGGCGGTGGCCCGCTCGGCGGCGATGACGAGGTCGCCCTCGTTCTCCCGGTCGGCGTCGTCCACCACCACCACCGGGCGGCCGGCGGCCACGTCGGCGATCGCCTGGTCGATGCTGGCGAACTGCCCGATCACGGCTCGACGTTACCTGCTCGACATCAGCAGCCGCTCGACGTACCTCGCCACAACGTCGATTTCGAGGTTGACCGGCTCGCCGATAGGGGTCCGGCCGAGCGTGGTGCGGGCCAGGGTGGTCGGGATCAGCGCGACCGTGAACGAGTCGGCCGCCGCCTCGACCACCGTCAGGCTGATCCCGTCGACCGCGACCGAGCCCTTCTCGACCAGGTAACGGGCCAGCTCAGGCGGGGTGCCGATGCGCACGACGGCGTCCTGGCCGCGGTCCAGGAGGACGCCGACGCCGTCGACGTGGCCCTGGACGAGGTGCCCGCCGAGCCGGGTCGCCGGCGTGGCCGCGCGCTCCAGGTTGACCGCGCTCGCCCGGCCGAGCGAGGTGCGGCCGAGGGTCTCGGCGACCACGTCGACGGTGAACGTGTCGTTGGTCACGCCGGTCACGGTCAGGCACACACCGTTGACCGCGATCGAGTCGCCCTCGCGCGCATCGCTGGTGACCAGCGGGCCGCGGATGGTCAGCTGGGTCACCTCGCCCGGCTCGCGCCCGACGATCTCCCCCAGCTCCTCGACGATGCCGGTGAACATCAGCCGGACGCCTTCGCGGCCAGCTCGCGCAGCTCGCGGACGGCGCGGTCGGGGTCAGCGGCGTGGTAGACGGTCGAACCGGTGACGAACACGTCCGCGCCGGCCTCGGCCGCGGCGACGATCGTGTCGGCGTTGATCCCGCCGTCGACCTCGATCGCCAGCCGGAGGTGGCCGGACTCGACCCGGCGGCGGGCCTCGCGCACCTTCGGCAGCACGTCGGCGATGAACTCCTGGCCGCCGAAGCCGGGCTCGACGGTCATCACCAGCAGGGTGTCGTAGCCGCGCAGCAGCTCGAGGTAGGGCTCCAGCGGGGTGCCGGGCTTGATCGCCAGGCCGGCGAGGGCGCCGGCCGCGCGCAGGTCGCGGGCCACCATGGCCGGGTCGGCGGCCGCCTCGGCGTGCACGGTCACGTTGCGCGCGCCGGCTTCGGCGTACGGCGGGGCCCACCGGTCCGGGTCGTCGATCATGAGGTGGCAGTCGAGCGGGAGGTCGGTGGCCTTCCGCAGCGCCTGCACGACCGGCAGTCCGATCGTGAGGTTGGGCACGAAGTGGTTGTCCATCACGTCGACGTGCAGCCAGTCGGCGCCGGGGACGGCGGCCGCGGCCTCCGCCAGCCGGGCGAAGTCCGCCGCCAGGAGGCTCGGGGCGATCCGGGGCTGCACCCGGCCAGCCTATCGGCGCGGTCCGGGGTCACCGCCGCCGGAGCAGGGCGCAGAACATCGCGTCGGTGCCGTGCCGGTGCGGCCAGAGCTGGACCGCCGGGCCGTCCGTCAGGCCGTCCGCCGGGCTGTCCGCCGGGCTGTCCGTCGGGCTGTCCGCCGGGCTGTCCGCCGGGCTGTCCGCCGGGCTGTCCGCGAGGCTGTCCGCGGGGCTGTCCGCGGGGCTGTCTGCCGGGCCGTCCGCCGGGAAGTAGGGGCGGGCGTCGAGCAGGTCGGCGGTGCCGTCGGCGAGCACCTCGGTGACCGCGTCGCGGGTCTCGGCCAGGTGCGGGGAGCAGACCACGTACGCGACCACGCCGCCCGGGCGGGCCGCCTCGATGCCGCGGCGCAGCAGGGTCCGCTGGGTCCGGGTCAGCTCGGGCAGGTCGTCGGCCGTGCGCCGCCAGCGGGCCTCGGGGCGGCGGCGGAGTGCGCCCAGCCCGGTGCAGGGCGCGTCGACCAGCACCCGGTCGGCCCAACCCGGCCGCCACGGCGGCGCGGTCCCGTCGGCCCGCACCACGTCCACCGGCAAGCCCGCGGTCGTCGCCGCGACCAGTCGAGCCCGGTGCGCCGCGATCTCCACGGCGATCACCCGGGCCGGCGACGCCGCCGGCACGCGCCCGCCGCCGGGCCACCCGCGCCCGCCGCCGCCGCGCCGTCCGCGGCCGCCGGGCCACCCGCGCCCGCGGCCGCCGCGCCACCCGCGCCCGCGGCCGCCGCGCCGTCCGCGGCCGCCGCCGTCGAGCCACCCGCGGCCGCCGACTCGACCAAGCCGGTCGCCGTCGGGACCCCGCCGCGGGTCGCGGTCGGAGCCGGGCCGTCCGCCCGGCCGACCGCGCGCAGCAGAGCGAGGGCGCCGAGGAGGGCGGCCTTGCCACCGGGGCCGGCGCAGAGGTCGAGCCAGCGGGTGTCCGGCCCGTCGAGCGGGACCCGGGTCAGCGCCAGCGCGCACAGCTGGCTGCCCTCGTCCTGCACGCCGGCCCGCCCGTCCCGGACCGCGGCCAGCGCGCCCGGGTCGCCGCCGGCCGGCAGCCGCACCGCGTACGGCGACCAGGGCCCGGGCTCGCCGCCGGCCTCCGCGGCCAGCTGGTCCCGCTCGACCCGGCCGGGCCGGGCCACCAGGTGGGTCTGCGGCCGGGCGTCGTCGGCGGCCAGCGCCGCCTCGGTCTCGGCGAGGTCCCCGCCCAGCGCGTCGGCGAACGCGGCCGCGATCCAGCGCGGGTGCGCGTGCCGCAGCGCCATCCGGCCGAGCTCGTCCGGCGGCGCGACCTCCGCCACCCACGCGTCCCAGTCCTGCCGGGCCAGCCGGCGCAGCACCGCGTTGACGAACCCGGCCGCCCGCCGCGGGGCGAGGTCCACGGTGGCCGAGACAGCGGCGTGCGCGGGCACCCGGGTCCGCAGCAGCTGGTACGCGCCGAGTCGCAGCGCGGCCCGCGCGGCCGCGTCCATCGCCGCGACCGGCCGGTCGGCGCACCGGGCCAGGAACTCGTCCAGCGCGCCGGCCGCGCGCAGCGTGCCGTAGCCGAGCTCGGTCGCGAAGGCCGCGTCCCGGCCGGTCAGGCCGCGTTCGCGCAGCAGCGCCGGCAGGGTCAGGTTGGCGTACGCGTCCCGCTCGTCGACGGCGCGCAGCAGGTCGTAGGCGACCCGCCGGGCCGGGTCGGCCTCCCGCCGCGGCGCCGGGCGGGCCGGTCCGGGCCGCCGCCCCGCCGGTCCGCCACCGCGCCGCCGCGGCGGCGGCCGGCCGGTCACGCCCGCCTCGCCGGGCCGGTCGCCGGCGCCGACCGGGCCAGCGCGGCGGGCCACGTCCGCGCCAGCCCGACGGGCGTCAGACCAGGCCGCCGGTCCGCCGCGACCGGCCTCGGGCCGGGCGGCCGCTCCGGCGCGGTGGGCGTCAAGCCAGACCACCGCTGTTCCGCCGCGACGGGCGCCGGGCGGGGCCGCCGCTCCGGCGCGACGGGCGTCAGACCGGGCCGCCGCTCCGGCGCGGTGGGCGTCATGCGGTGCCGCCGGCGGCGGGCGCGACGGCCCCGAGGTGCGCGCCGGGGGCGGGGCGGGCGCCGCGGGCCCAGTCGGCCGCCGGCATGGGCCGCTTGCCCGGTCCCTGCACGTCGCCCAGCTCGACCGGCGCGGTCGCAGTGCCGACCAGCACCCGGCGCCGGTCCACCAGCAGCTCGCCCGCCGGCAGCGCCGGCCCGTCCGGCACCGGCAGCACCGGGCCGAGCTTGAGCCGGTCGGGGCCGTACGTGGTCCACGCGCCGGGCGCGGGCGTGCAGGCCCGGACCAGCCGGTCGACCCGGATCGCCGGCGCCGACCAGTCGACCTCCGCGTCCTCGACCGTGACCTTGGGCGCCACGGACACCCCGTCGGCGGGTTGCGGCACCGCCACCACCGTGCCGTCCTCGATCCCGTCCATCGTGCGCACGAGCAGGTCGGCCCCGCTGCGGCTGAGCCGCTCGAGCAGGTCGCCGGCGGTGTCCCGGGGGCGGACCGGCTCGGTGACCACGCCGTAGACCGGGCCGGTGTCCAGGCCCTCCTCGATCTGGAACGTCGACGCGCCGGTGACCTCGTCACCGTGCAGCAGCGCGGCCTGCACCGGCGCGGCCCCGCGCCAGGCCGGCAGCAGCGAGAAGTGCAGGTTGACCCAGCCGTGCCGGGGGATGTCGAGTGCGGCCCGCGGGATCAACGCCCCGTACGCGACGACCGGGGAGCAGTCCGGCTCGAGCGCGGCCAGCGCAGCCAGGAAGTCGGGCTCCCGCGGGCGGGCCGGCGCCAGCACCGGGATCCCGGCCCCGGCGGCGAGCACCGCGACCGGCGAGCGCCGCTCGTGCCGCCCGCGGCCGGCCGGCGCGTCCGGGCGGGTCACCACCGCGACCACCTCGTGCCGGGAGTCCAGCAGCGCGCGCAGCGGCGGCAGCGCGACGGCCGGGGTGCCGGCGAAGACGACCCTCAGCGCGCCCGCCCCGGCGTCGGCTGCGTGCGCAGCACGGAGTTGCCGGACAGTCCGGTCGGCTGCTCGGCCACGGGCGGCTCTCCAGGTCTCGCGGGGCAGGACCCCGCCACTCTACTGAGTGGGCCGTCCCGCCCAACCATCCGGCGGCGCCGGCGATCGGGCGGCCCGGCCGGGCGGTCAGGCGATCCTGACCACCTCCGAGTCGGCGTCGGGACTGGCATCGTCGGCCGCGGCCGGCCGCGGCGCGGGGTGCTCGACCAGCGCCAGCACGCGGCTGGCCATGAACCGAGCGGTCCGCACGGCGGTCCCGCCGCGGGTCACCTCCGTCACCTCGACCAGCCCGCGGCCGGTGCGGATGTCCACCCGCCGGCCCGCCCTGGTCGCCGTGACCTCGTACGTCTTCGTGTCGCCACCGGCGTCGATGACGATCTCCACCTTGTCGCCCTTCATACTCAGGTAACGTTCGAACACGTTCGAACACTCCCGGCAGCGGCAACAGTTTCCGCAGGTCCGGACACCATTGAGGTGACTGTGGACCTTCCGGACGCGGCGTTGGGGGGCCCTCGCCGCGGCCGGCCGACGACAGCCTGCGGCCCTGGCTGCTGGCGGTCGCCACCACGCGGTCCGGTCCGACCGCCGCTCGCTCGGCCGCCGGCTGCGGCTGTCGAGCAGGCCGGCCGAGCTCCCGGCGGCTGAAGCCGGCGATCGTCGCGTACGACGCGGGCGGGCACGTGGTGCGCGGGCAGCGGCCGGTCAGAACAGCTCCAGCGGGTCGAGCTGGATGCGGACCGGGTCGGGGGCCTTGCGGGCGGAGCGGACCGCGGCGGCCGCGTGCAGGGCGGCGGCGAGCGCGGCGCCGTCCGCGCGGGGGACGCGCAGCAGCAGCCGCTCGGTGTCCTTCCCGGCCGGCACCGGGCCGAGCGGCTCGGCCGAGGCCGGCAGCCGGGCCGCGGCGAGCAGGTCGGCGACGGCGGCTGGGGCACCGGTGAGCGACGCGAACCGGCGCGCGGGCGGGAACCCGAGCTCGGCCCGCTCGGCCAGCTCCCGGTCGGCGAAGCCGGCCGGGTCCCAGCGCACCAGCGCCTGCACGACCGCGAGCCCCGCGTCGGCCGCGGCCACCACCCGGCCGCCGGCGCCCGCCGGCCGGACCAGCGCGGCCGCGTTCGCCCACCGGCGCAGCGCCTCCTCGGCCGCGCGCAGGTCGGGCCGGCTCAGCAGGGCCCAACCGTCGAGCAGCAGCGCCGCGCCGTACCCGCCGGCCGCCCGCGGCTCGGCACCGGGAGTGGCCACGACCAGCGCCGGCTCGGCCGGCACCTCGACGAGCACCGCCGCGCCGCCGGAGGTCCGCACCGGCACGCCGGGGAACGCCCGGCCCAGCTCCTCGGCGGTCCGGCCGGCGCCGACGACGACCGCGCGCAGCCGGTCGGACCCGCACACCGGGCAGGACCAGTACGCGGCCGGGCGGCCGCACCACCGGCAGGCCGGCACCGCGTGCCCCGAGGTCGAGCCGAGCGGGCCGGCGCAGTGCGGGCAGCGGGCCGGGGCGCGGCAGCGCGCGCAGGCCAGCGCCGGCACGTATCCGCGCCGCGGCACCTGGACCAGCACCGGCGCGCCGGCCGCCAGCGCCTCCCGGGCGGTCCGCCAGGCCAGCGTGGGCAGCCGCGCGGTCCGGGCGGCGGCGTCGCGGGCCAGCTCGGCGTCGTCGCCGGCCGCGACCACCCGCGGCGCCGCCGCCCGCACCGCCTCCCGGCCGCCCGCGATCGCGTGCGCCCAACCGGTCGCCAGCAGCTGCTGGGCCTCGGCCGTGCGCGCGTGCCCGCCGAGCAGCGCGGCGGTGGCCTCCAGGTGGGCGCGCAGCAGCAGCAGGTCGCGGGCGTGCGGGTACGGCGCGCGGGGCTCGGCGTGCAGGTCGTCGCCGTCGTCCCAGATCGCGACCAACCCGAGCCCGGCGACCGGGGCGAAAGCGGCCGCCCGGGTGCCGGCGACCACCCTGACCCCGCCCCGGCGGACCCGCAGCCAGCGCCGGTAACGCTCGGCCGGTCCGAGGTCGGCGGCCAGCGCGACGTGCCGGTCCGGCCCGAGCACGGCGGCCAGCGCGCCGTCCAGCCGGTCCAGGTCGGTGCGGTCCGGGACGACGAGCAGCGCGCCGCGGCCGGCGGACAGCGCCGCGGCGGCGGCCTCCGCGTACCGCCGCGGCCAGTCCTCGCCGGGCAGCGCCGACCACACCGCCCGCGGTGCCCGGCCCCCGGCCAGCGCCCGCACGAACCCGCTGCCGGCCCGGTACGCCGCCCACCCGCCGGGGCCGGCGAGCTCCACCGGCCCGGCCGGCTCGGGCGGGGGCTCCTTCTCGACCCGGGCGTGCCGGGGCGGCAGCGCGAGGCGCAGCACGTCGGTCAGCGAGCCGGCCCACCGGTCGGCCACGGCCCGGGCCAGCGCCGCCACCGCCGGGGACAGCACCGGCTCGGCCGACACCGACCGCTCCACGTACGCCAGCCGGCCGCCGTGGTCGCTGGCCGCGGCCCGCTCCAGCACCACCGCGTCGACCAGCTGCCCGGCGAACCGCACCCGCACCCGCGAGCCGGGCACGACCGCGCCGGCCAGCGCGGCGGGCACCAGGTAGTCGAACGCCCGGTCCAGGTGCGCCAGCGGCACGTCGACCACGACCCGCGCGACCGGGTCGACCGCCGCCGGCTCCCGCACCTCCGGCCGCCGTCGCGCCCGCCCCGCCGCCGCGTTCCCCGCCGCCGCCGTCCCCGTCCCCGCCGTCGCGGGACCAGCCGTCGCGGGACCAGCCGTCGCGGGACCAGCCGTCGCGGGACCAGCCGTAGGCCCCGCAGGACCAGCCGTGGGCCCCGCGGGACCAGCCGTAGGCCCCGCAGGTCCCGCCGTGGGCCCCGCGGGTCCCGCCGTGGGTCCCGCGACGGGACCCGTTCCGGCCTTCGTCACAGGCCGTGGTGTACCAGACGCCGCCGACGCCCGCGCCCGGGAACGCGACGTCCCCGGCGCCGCGCTGGGCGGGCCGGGGACGTCGGCGGGGCCGGTGCGGCTCAGCCGATCGCGAGCGACTTGAGCTCGTCGGCCTTGTCGGTGCGCTCCCAGCTGAAGTCGGGCAGCTCCCGACCGAAGTGCCCGTACGCCGAGGTCTGCGTGTAGATCGGCCGGAGCAGGTCGAGGTCGCGGATGATCGCCGCCGGCCGCAGGTCGAAGACCTGGATGACCGCCTCCTGGATCTTCGCGTCGGGGACGGCGCCGGTGCCGAAGGTCTCCACGAACAGCCCGACCGGCTCGGCCTTGCCGATCGCGTAGGCCACCTGGACCTCGCAGCGGGAGGCGAGGCCGGCGGCGACGACGTTTTTCGCCACCCAGCGCATCGCGTACGCGGCCGAGCGGTCGACCTTCGACGGGTCCTTGCCGGAGAACGCGCCGCCGCCGTGCCGCGCGTATCCCCCGTACGAGTCGACGATGATCTTGCGGCCGGTCAGCCCGGCGTCGCCCATCGGGCCGCCGATCTCGAACCGGCCGGTCGGGTTGACCAGCAGCCGGTAGCCCGAGGTGTCGATGTCAAGGCCGGCCAGCTCGGGATCGACCACGTGCTCCTTGATGTCCGGCTCGAGCAGCGTCTTGAGGTCGATGTCCGCCGCGTGCTGCGAGGACACGACGACGGTGTCCAGCCGGACCGGCCTGCCGTCCTCGTACTCGATCGTGACCTGGGTCTTGCCGTCGGGCCGCAGGTAGGGCACGGTGCCGTCCTTGCGGACCTGGGTCAGCCGGCGGGCCAGCCGGTGGGCCAGCGCGATCGGCAGCGGCATGAGCTCCGGCGTCTCGTCGCAGGCGAAGCCGAACATCAGGCCCTGGTCGCCGGCGCCCTGCTTGGCGATCTCGTCGATGTCACCCTCTTCGCGCTGCTCGTGCGAGGCGTCGACGCCCTGGGCGATGTCCGGCGACTGCGAGCCGATCGACACACTCACGCCGCAGGAGGCGCCGTCGAAGCCCTTCTTCGAGGAGTCGTAGCCGATCTCGAGGATCTTGTCCCGGACGATCGTCGGGATGTCCGCGTACGCATCGGTGGTGACCTCGCCGGCGACGTGCACCTGACCGGTGGTGATCATGGTCTCGACCGCGACGCGGCTGCGCCGGTCCTGCGACAGGAGCGCGTCCAGGATCGCGTCACTGATCGCGTCGGCGATCTTGTCGGGGTGGCCCTCCGTGACGGACTCGGAGGTGAACAGACGCCGGGACAACGGCACTCCTCTGGCTATCGAGCATTGCGGTTGACAGGATGTTGCGCGGCAGTCTACCGGCGGGTCCCGACGACCGGCCGCGCGGCGCCGGCCCGCGTGCGCGGGCGACGAGGGGAAGACCGATCTGGGAGGCCCGATGCGCGTTCGCCTGGCTCTGCTCGCCGCCACCGTCGCGGTCGCGCTCGCGACCGCCGCGCCCGCGGGGCCCGCGGGCGCGACCCCCGGGGCCGCTCCCTCCCCCGGTGCCCCCGGCGCCGGCGACCCGTACTTCCCGCTGCAGGGCAACGGCGGCTACGACGTGCGCACGTACGGGCTGGACCTGCGCTACGACCCGGCCAGCCGCCGGCTCGACGGGACCGCGGCGATCCTCGCGACCGCGACCACGGCGCTGAGCCGGTTCGACCTGGACCTGCGCGGGTTCACGGTCGGCTCGGTCACCGTGAACGGGACCCGGGCCGCGTTCCACCGCGCCGGGCAGGAGCTCCAGATCACCCCGGTCCGGCCGCTGCGCAAGGGGTGGCCGTTCCTCGTGACGGTCAGGTACGGCGGCGTGCCGCAGGTGATCACCGACCCGGACGAGTCGATCGAGGGCTTCGTCCCGACGAACGACGGCGCGTTCGTGGTCGGCGAGCCGCAGGGCGCGCCGGGCTGGTTCCCGGCCAACGACACGCCGAACGACAAGGCCACGTTCACGGTCCGGATGTCCGTGCCGGCCGGGCTGACCGCGGTCGGCAACGGGCGGCTGGTGGCCCAGCGGACCGCCGGTGGCCGGTCCACGTTCGTCTGGCAGGAGACGAAGCCGATGGCGACGTACCTGGCCACGATCACGCTGGGCCGGTTCCAGGTGCACCGCGCGAGGGCCGGCCGGATCCCGGTCTACGTCGCGCTCGACCCGCAGGAGGCGGCCGAGGCGAAGCCGGTGACCGACCGGATCCCGGAGATCATCGCCTGGGAGCAGTCGGTCTTCGGGCGGTACCCGTTCGAGACCGTGGGGGCGATCGTCGACCACGCGCCGGACGTCGGCTATGCGCTGGAGAGCCAGACCAAGCCCAACTTCGACTCCGCCCCGGACATCTCGACGCTGGTGCACGAGCTGGCGCACCAGTGGTACGGCGACTCGGTCTCGCTGACCCGCTGGAAGGACATCTGGCTCAACGAGGGCTTCGCGACGTACGCGGAATGGCTGTGGTCGCAGCACACCGGCGGCCGCACGCCCCAGCAGATCTTCGACCGGCTCTACGCGACGCCGGCCTCGGACACCGACCTGTGGACGCCGCCGACCGGCGACCCCGGCGGCCCGGCGAACCTCTTCGGCACGCCCTCGTACGACCGGGGCGCGATGACGCTGCAGGTGCTGCGCAACCGGATCGGCGACCGGGCGTTCTTCACCGTGCTGCGCAGCTGGGCGGCTCAGCACCGCTACGGCCACGGCACGACCGCGCAGTTCGTCGCGCTGTCCGAGCGGGTGTCGCACCAGCACCTGGCCGGCCTGTTCGACGCCTGGCTGTTCACCCCGGGCAAGCCCGGCTTCACCCGGTAGCGGTCAGCCGAGCCGGTCGGCGACGAGGTCCCAGACGGTCGCGGCCAGGCTCGCCTTCGGGCCCGGCGGGATCTCGACGTCGGTCCCGTCGGCGGTGAGCACGACGCCGGAGTTGTCCTTCTGCTCGAACGCCAGCCCCCCGCCGACCGGGTTGACGACGAGCAGGTCGACCCGCTTGCGGGCGAGCTTGCGCCGGCCGTGCTCGAGCCAGCCGGCGGAGCCGTCGCCGGTCTCGGCCGCGAACCCGACGACGACCTGGCCGGGCGGCCGGGCCGCGACCAGGTCCGCGAGCACGTCCGCGGTCGGGGCCAGCGCGACCGGCGGCGGCGGCCCGGCATCCTTCTTGATCTTGGCCGACTCGGCCAGCGCCGGGCGGAAGTCGGCGACCGCGGCCGCCATCACCACCGCGTCGACGTCCGCGGCCGCGGCCAGCGTGACGTCGTGCAGCTCGGCCGCCGAGCCGACCCGCAGCACGGTCGCCCCGGTCGGGTCGGGCAGCGCGACGTTGGCGGCGACGAGCGTGACCTCGGCGCCGCGGGCGGCGGCGACCAGGGCCAGCGCGTAGCCCTGCCGGCCGCTGGAGCGGTTGCCCAGGAACCGCACGGGGTCGAGCGCCTCGCGGGTGCCACCGGCGGTGACCAGCACCCGCCGGCCGGCCAGGTCCCGGGGCAGCGCGTCCGGGTCGGCCAGCAGCAGCCGGGACAGGTCGGCCAGGTCGGCCGGATCGGGCAGCCGGCCGCGGCCGGTGTCGGCGCCGGCGAGCCGGCCGACGGCCGGGTCCAGCACGACCGTGCCGCGCTCGCGCAGGGTCGCCACGTTGGCCCGGGTGGCCGGGTGCTCCCACATCTCGGTGTGCATGGCCGGCGCCAGCAGCACCGGGCAGCGCGCGGTGAGCAGGGTGTTGGTGAGCAGGTCGTCGGCCAGCCCCTGCGCGGCCCGGGCGAGCAGGTCGGCGGTGGCCGGCGCGACCACGACGAGGTCGGCCTCCCGGCCCAGCCGGACGTGCGGGACCTCGTGCGCGTCGGCCCAGACGCCGGTGTGCACCGGCTGCCCGGACAGCGCGGCCCAGGTCGCCTCGCCGACGAACCGCAACGCGCCGGCGGTCGGCACCACCCGCACGTCGTGGCCGGTCTCGGTCAGCTGCCGCAGCAGCTCGCACGCCTTGTACGCGGCGATCCCGCCGGTGACACCGAGCACCACCCGCGGCCGCTCCGTCCCGCTCACGCGATCAGCCTAGGACGTCCCGCGGCGCCGGCCGGGGACGCCGGCCCTGCGGAGGATGTCACCGACGTGCGAGGTGACCCCGACGCCGCCGGTCACCTCGACCCCGGCCCCGGCCGCCCTGGCCTCGGCCACGAGCTCGCGCAGCCGGTCCAGCCCGTCGCGGCGGTCGTACCCGAGCCACCGGTCGGCCGTGCCGGGGCTGAACACCTCGTCGGAGACCCGCAGCGCCACCCGGTGCAGCTGCAGGATCCAGGCCCGGGACCCGTCGTGCGCCCACTCGATCCGGACCGGCCCGAGCGCGGCGGACGCGGCCGTCACCAGTCCGCGTACGTCGTCGGCGACCGACGCCGGCAGCGCCTCGGGCGCCCGGTCGCCGAGCATGAACGCGTCGCCGGTCCCCCGCACGCCCTCCACCAGGACCGACCCGTCGGCACGCAGCGCGGTCGCGCCGGCCCAGTCGGCGGCGACGCCGTCCTGGTCGAGGACGGACGCGATCCGGGTCGCGGTCGGGTCCTCCTCGGCCAGCAGCGCGTACGGGTCGAGCCAGCCCCTGGCGCTGGTGAACAGGCCCGGCTGCGGCTCCGCCGGGCAGGTCCGGACCCACCGGTCGACCGCCCCCGGCGCGGTCGGCCGGCCGTAGCCGAACGGGGCCACGGTCCGGGCCAGCACGGTCGTCCGCGGCACCGGCAGGCCGAGCAGGTGGGCCAGCAGCAGCCCGTACGCCTTGTCGCCGACGTGCCGGCTGAACGCGTTGGGCCAGGTCGGCGTCGCGGTCAGGGTCACCGGCTCGACGTCAGTGACCTCCCAGATCAGCGTCGCGGTGCGGCGGTAGCCGACCGGGCCGGGGTGGACGGAGAACTCGATCCGCCGCCCCGGGTCGGGCACCAGGTCCACCGGCCCGTAGACGGTCCGCAGCAGCTCGATCGCGAGCCCGGCCGGCAGTGCGGCCGTGTCGGCCCGCTCCACCGCGCGCGGCGTGGCCCCGGGCGCGAACTCGGCCACGCCGCCGAGCAGGACCCCGGAGACGCCGCCGTCGGCGACGTCGACGGTCTCGTTGACGATCGTGTAGAAGCCGGCCGCGGCGAGCTCGCGCACCGCCCGGACGACCTCCTCGACCGACGACAGCCCGTACAGGAACGGGGTGCCCTTGCTCTCGCCGTCCCGGAACGTGCGCACGTTGAGCAACCGCGCCCGCCCGTGCAGGGCGGTCACCGCGGAGACGAGGTCGCGGGCGGCCGGGTCGCCGCCGTCGGCGAGCACGGCGTGGCGGAGCGGCGCGTCCCCCGGCCCGAAGCTGGCGAACCGGGCCACGTTCGCCGTGCCGGCGACCGCGGCCAGCCGCTCGTCCTTAAGCCGCTGCACGCCGACCGGGCCCGATCAAGGGCGACCAGCACGGATCAGTCATGTCCCTCCCGCCCACCGGCGGGAGACTAGCGAACGCGAACCGGCCGGTGCGGGGACTCGCGTCCCGCACCGGCCGGTCGGAGCCTGGTGGGCTAGTCGCCCGCGGACTCGTGCGTCAGCAGGCCCGCGTTGATCTCGCGCAGCGCGATCGACAGCGGCTTCTCCTGCGGCTGGGTGTCGACCAGTGGGCCGACGTACTCCAGCAGGCCCTCGCCGAGCTGGGAGTAGTACGCGTTGATCTGCCGCGCGCGCTTGGCCGCGTAGATCACGAGCGCGTACTTCGAGCTGGTGCGCTCGAGCAGCTCGTCGATGGGCGGGTTGGTGATGCCCTCGGGGACCGCGACTGTGCCGGCCAAAGATGCCCTACTTCCTGGACCTGGAGACGGGATGCGCCATCAAGGATACCAACTCGTCGGCCGCCCGCTCGACCGAGTCGTTGATCAAGGTCAGGTCGAACTCGGCCTCGGCCGCCATCTCGATCCGGGCCTGGTCCAGCCGCTGCCGGATGACCTCCTCCGGCTCGGTGCCGCGGCCGACCAGGCGGCGCTCCAGCTCCTCGAACGACGGCGGAGCCAGGAAGACGAACTGGGCGTCCGGCATGAGCTTGCGCACCTGCCGCATGCCCTGCAGCTCGATCTCCAGCAGCGCGGAGCCGCCGTCCCGCAGCTGGTCGACGATCGGCCGCCGGGGCGTCCCGTACAGGTTGCCCGCGTACTCGGCCCACTCCAGGAACTCGCCGGTGGCCGCGAGCCCGGCGAACCGGTCCCGGTCGACGAAGTGGTATTGCACGCCGTCGACCTCGTCCGGGCGCGGTGGCCTGGTCGTCATCGAGACGGAGATCCACACGTCCGGGTGCCGCTGCCGCACGGCTTCGGCGACCGTGCCCTTGCCGACCCCGGACGGGCCGGACAGCACGGTCAAGCGCGCCTCGGCCGCGTCCGAGCGTTCGGAACGGGCCGGCACGGAGTCGAGTATGGCCTCAGGACTCGGTGGCACCGAACTCACGCTCGAGCGCCATGCGCTGCTTCGCCCCGAGACCGCGCACCCGGCGGGTCGGCGAGATCTCCAGCCGCTCCATGATCTTCGCGGCCCGGGCCTTGCCGACGCCCGGCATGGACTCCAGCACGGCGGACACGCGCATCTTGCCGATCACGTCGTCGGTGTCGCCCTGGTTGAGGACCTCGGCGATGGAGACCCCGTTCTTCTTGAGGCGCTCCTTCACTTCCGCCCGGGCCTTGCGGGCCGCGGCGGCTTTCTCCAGCGCGGCAGCACGCTGCTCCGGGGTGAGGGGCGGCAGGGGCACCTGAGTTCTCCTCGAAACACGGGGTGGACGATTGGCGGCAACTTAGCGAGCAGGGGGCCTCACGGGCAACGTGCCTGGCCCAGATGAGCGACTATCTGCCCGTTCGGGCCATGGACGATGTCCGAATCGCCATCACTTCGCCCCCGATCCGGTCAATAGCGGCCCGCAGCCGGGCCGGGTCCGGGCCGGCGCCGAGCACGTCCCGGGACACCGCGGGCAGCACCCAGGGCAGCGCCGGGCCGAACACGCGCGGCAGGTCGGCCGGCCCCGCGCCCTGGGTGCCGAGGCCCGGGGCGAGCACCGGCCCGTGCAGGTGGTCGAGCCGGTGCCCGTGGCCGGCCACGGTCGCCCCGACCACCACGCCGACCGACCCGAGCTCCCGGCCCGCCGCGGCCGGCCGGAGCCCGCCAGCTCGGAGCCCGCCAGCTCGGAGCCCGCCAGCTCGGAGCCCGCCAGCTCGGCCGCGTTGGCGGCCGCGGCCTCGTCCAGGACCGTCTGGGCCACGGTCCGCCCGTCGGCGGCGACCGCCCGCTGCACCGCGGCGCCCTCCGGGTTGGAGGTCAGCGCGAGCACGAACACTCCCCGGCCGTGCTCGTACGCGGCGTCGAGCAGCGGCCGCAGCGACCCGAAGCCGAGGTACGGGCTGGCGGTCACCGCGTCGGCGGCCACCGGCGAGGCCGGGTCGAGGTACCCGCCGGCGTACCCGACCATGGTCGAGCCGATGTCGCCGCGCTTGACGTCGAGCAGGCTCAGCGCGCCGGCCGCCCGGACCGCGGCCAGCACCCGCTCCAGCACCGCGATCCCCCGGCTGCCGAACCGCTCGAAGAACGCCGACTGCGGCTTCACCACGGCGACCCGGTCGGCGACCGCCTCGACCGCGGTCAGCGCGAACCGCTCCAGCCCGGTCACGTCCGCCGGCAGCCCCCAGTCGCGCAGCAGCGGCAGGTGCGGGTCGATGCCCACCACCAGCGGCCCGCGCGCGTCCACGGCGGCCGCGAGCCGGTCGCCGAAGGCCGTCACCAGTCCTCCCCGCCGAGCCGCCAGCTCGGCCTGGCCCCGGCCACGACCGGCACCGGCGCGCTCTCGGGCCGCGGCGCCGGGGCGGGCGGCCGGACCGGCTCGACGCCCGGCGCCCGGTGCGCGTACCCGACCGCGTCGGCCACGCCGGCGAACCCGCGCTCGGCCAGCGCGGTCTCCAGCTCGGCCAGCACCCGCACCGGCGCCGACGGGTCGCCGAAGACCGCCGTGCCCACCGACACCGCGCGCGCCCCGGCCAGCACGAACTGCAGCGCGTCCAGGCCGGTGCGGATCCCGCCCACCCCGAGGATCGGCACCGCCGGCAGCGCGGCGTGCACCTGCCAGACGCAGCGCAGCGCCACCGGCAGGATCGCCGGCCCGGACAGCCCGCCGGTGACTCCGCCCAGCACCGGCCGCAGGGTGTCCGGGTCGATCACCAGCCCGAGCAGCGTGTTGACCAGCGTGAGCCCGTCCGCGCCGGCGTCGGCGCAGGCCCGGGCGACCGCGACGATGTCGGTGACGTCCGGGGACAGCTTGGCCAGCACCGGGATCCCGGCCGGCAGCTCGGCCCGGACCGCGGCGACCACCCGGGAGGCGGCCAGCGGGTCGCAGGCGAACACCTCGCCCCGGCTCTCCACGTTCGGGCAGGAGATGTTCACCTCGACCGCCACCATCGCCGGCGCGGGCACGAGCCGGCGGGCGAGCTCGGCGTAGTCGGCCACGCTGCCACCGGCGATGCTCACCACGGCCCGCGCCCCGTGCTCGGCCAGCCAGGGCAGGTCATGGGCCACGAACGCGTCCACGCCCGGGTTCTGCAGGCCGATGGAGTTGAGCATGCCGCTCGCGGTCTCGGCCATCCGGGGCGTCGGCCGCCCGGCCCGCGGTCGCAGCGTCACCGACTTGGTCACCACCGCGCCGAGCGTGGAGACCGGCGCGAACGGCTGCAGCTCCCGCCCGGCCGCCGCGCAGCCGGACGCGGTGAGCACGGGGTTGGGCAGCACCGCCCCGGCCAGGTCGGTGGTCAGGTCCACGGGGCTCACGGCGTGGCCCCCAGCGCGTCCGCGGGCACGGTGCCGACGTCGTCCCACCGCACCCGGTCGTGCTCGAACACCGGGCCGTCCACGCAGGACCGGCTCATCCGGGTCACCCCGTCCTCCCCCACCACCGGCAGCACGCAGGTCATGCACACCCCGATACCGCAGGCCATCGACTCCTCGACCGCCACCTGGCACGGCAGCCCGTACGAGGCGGCGACGGCGCCGACCGCCCGCAGCATCGGCATCGGGCCGCACGCGTACACCGTCGACGCGCCGGTCCGCTCGATCTCGTCCGGCAGCGCGTCGGCCACGGTGCCGCGCCGGCCGGCCGAGCCGTCGTCGGTGGTCACGGCGACCGCGCCGGCGGACCGCTTGGCCTCCAGCTCACCGAAGATCCGCTCGTGCGTCGCGCCGCCGAGCAGGAAGTCCACCCGGCACTCCCGGGCTCGCAGCGCGTCGGCGAGCGAGAACAGCGGCGCCGAGCCGTACCCGCCGCCGACCAGCAGGCAGCCGGTCGGCGCGGCCGGCAGCCGGAACGGCGTCCCCAGCGGACCGACCACGTCCAGCGGCTCGCCCGGCCGGACCACGGCCAGCCACTCGGTGCCGCGGCCGTGCACGCCGACGACGATCTGCACGGTCCCCGAGTAGGCGCCGACCGGGGTGGTCCGGTAGACCGCGAACGAGCGGCGCAGCAGCAGCGCGGAGACCGGCCCGCCGACCGACAGCGCGACGAACTGGCCGGGCCGGAACCGCTCGGCGATGCCGCCGGCCGCGATCTCGACCAGGTGGTACGCGCCGACCCGGCGGCGGGCCAGCACCTCGCCGCGCACCTGGACCGGTCCGGCCGGCCCGGGTGACGTGGTCCCGGCGACCGTCACCGGTCCCCCTCCCGGAGCTGGGCGTGCAGCTCCTGCAGCGACCGCACGCCCAGGTCGCCGCGGATCAGCGCCTCCACCCCCTGCACGCAGGCGGTCATCCCCTGCACCGTGGTCATGCACGGGATGCCGGCCGCGACCGCGGCGGTGCGGATCTCGTACCCGTCCAGCCGCGGGCCGGAGTTGCCCGGCGAGCCCCACGGCGTGTTGAACACCAGCGCCACCTCGCCGCGCTGGATCCGCTGCACGCAGTCGGGCCGGTCCGGGGTGCCCTGCCGGTAGCGCGGCACCACCTCGACCGGGACGCCGTGCCGGCGCAGCGCCAGCGCGGTCCCGTCGGTGGCGAGGATCCGGAAGCCGAGGTCGGCCAGCCGCATGACCGACAGGATCGCCGCCCGCTTGTCCCGGTTGGCGATCGAGACGAACGCGGTCCCGACCGTCGGCAGCGACCCGTACGCGGCCGCCTGCGACTTCGCGAACGCGCGGCCGAACGCGGCGTCGATGCCCATCACCTCGCCGGTCGAGCGCATCTCCGGCCCGAGCACGGTGTCCACCCCGGACCCGTCGGCGCTGCGGAACCGGTGGAACGGCAGCACCGCCTCCTTGACCGCCACCGGCGCCTCGGCCGGCAGGTCGCCACCGTCGCCGGTGGACAGCAGCAGGCCCTCCTTGCGCAGCTGGTCGATCGTCGCGCCGAGCGCGATCCGGGCGGCCGCCTTCGCCAGCGGGACCGCGGTGGCCTTCGACACGAACGGCACCGTACGCGACGCGCGCGGGTTGGCCTCCAGCACCGAGAGCAGACTGTCCTTCAGCGCGTACTGCACGTTGATCAGGCCGCGCACGCCGATCCGGGCGGCCAGCTCGCCGGTCGCGTGCCGGACCGCGGCGACGTCGGCCGCGCCCAGCGTGATCGGCGGCAGCGCGCAGGCCGAGTCGCCGGAGTGGATGCCGGCCTCCTCGATGTGCTCCATCACGCCGCCCAGGTAGAGCTGCTCGCCGTCGTAGAGCGCGTCGACGTCCAGCTCCACCGCGTCGTCGAGGAACCGGTCGACCAGGATCGGATGCTCGGTCCGCTCGGCCGCGCCGATCTCGGCCAGGTGCCGGGTCAGGTACGACGCCAGCGCGGTCTCGTCGTACACGATCTCCATGCCCCGCCCGCCCAGCACGTACGAGGGGCGGACCAGGACCGGGTAGCCGATCTCGGCGGCGACGTCGCGGGCCTCGGCGAACGAGGAGGCGGTGCCGTGCCGCGGCGCCGGCAGCCCGGCGGCGGTGAGCACCGCGCTGAACTCCTCCCGGTCCTCGGCCAGGTGGATCGCCTCGGGCTGGGTGCCGAGGATCGGCACCCCGGCGTCCTTGAGCCGCTGCGCCAGCCCGAGCGGGGTCTGCCCGCCGAGCGTGCAGATCACCCCGGCCACCGTGCCGGACTCCTGCTCGGCGTGCACGACCTCGAGCACGTCCTCCAGCGTCAGCGGCTCGAAGTAGAGCCGCTGCGCGGTGTCGTAGTCGGTGGAGACGGTCTCCGGGTTGCAGTTGACCATCACGGTCTCGTAGCCGGCCTCCCGCAGCGCCTGAACCGCGTGCACGCACGAGTAGTCGAACTCGATGCCCTGCCCGATCCGGTTGGGTCCGGAGCCGAGGATGAGCACCTTGGGCCGGTCCGGCTGCGGCGCGACCTCGGTCTCCTCGTCGTAGGTCGAGTAGTGGTACGGGGTGGCCGCGGCGAACTCGGCCGCGCAGGTGTCGACCGTCTTGAACACCGGCCGGATCCCGCTGCGCAGCCGCAGCATGCGGACCCCGTCCTCGCCGGCCAGCTCCGGCCGCAGCGCGGCGATCTGCCGGTCGGACAGGCCGAACCGCTTGGCCCGGCGCAGCAGCCCCGGGGTGAGCACGGCGGCGTCGGCGACCTGACCGCCCACCTCCTGCGCGATCGCGATCTGCTCGACGAACCAGGGGTCGATGCCACTGGCCCCGGCCACCTCGGCGACCGTCGCGCCGGCCCGCATGGCCAGCTCGATCGTGTAGAGCCGGCCGTCCACCGGCGTCGCCAGCTCGGCCACCAGCCGGTCCCGGTCGGCCGGACCGACGTCCGGGTCGGCACCGGTCCACCAGCCGGCCCGGCTGGTCTCGGTCGAGCGCATCGCCTTGCCCAGCGCCTCGGTGAAGTTGCGGCCGATCGCCATCGCCTCGCCCACGCTCTTCATGTGCGTGGTCAGCTCCCGGTCGGCGGTCGGGAACTTCTCGAACGCGAACCGCGGCACCTTCACCACCACGTAGTCCAGCGCCGGCTCGAACGACGCGGGTGTCTCGCCGGTGATGTCGTTGCGGATCTCGTCGAGGGTGTAGCCGATCGCCAGCTTGGCCGCGATCTTCGCGATCGGGAAGCCGGTCGCCTTGGAGGCCAGCGCCGACGACCGGGACACCCGGGGGTTCATCTCGATGACGACCATCCGGCCGGTGGCCGGGTGCACCGCGAACTGGATGTTGCAGCCGCCGGTGTCCACCCCGACCTCGCGCAGCACGGCGATGCCGAGGTCGCGCATGGCCTGGTACTCCCGGTCGGTCAGGGTCATCGCCGGGGCGACCGTGACCGAGTCCCCGGTGTGCACGCCCATCGGGTCGACGTTCTCGATCGAGCAGACCACGACGACGTTGTCGTTGCGGTCGCGCATCAGCTCGAGCTCGAACTCCTTCCAGCCGAGCACGCTCTGCTCGACCAGCACCTCGTGCACCGGGCTCGCGGCCAGCCCGGCCGCGGCCAGCCGGCGCAGCCGCCCGGGGTCGCGGGCCACGCCGGAGCCGGCGCCACCCATCGTGAACGACGGCCGCAGCACCACCGGCAGGCCGAGCTCGCCGGCGGCCGCGACCACGTCGTCCAGCGACCGGCAGACCCGGCTGCGCGGGACGTCGCCACCGACCCGCCGGACGATCTCCTTGAACCGCTCCCGGTCCTCGCCGCGCCGGATCGCCTCGACGTCGGCGCCGATCAAGGCCGTGCCGTACCGGTCGAGCACGCCGGTCTCGGCCAGCTCGACCGCGATGTTGAGCGCGGTCTGGCCGCCGAGCGTGGCCAGCACGGCGTCCGGCCGTTCCCGGGCGATCACCTTGGTGACGAACTCGGAGGTGAGCGGCTCGACGTAGGTGGCGTCGGCGAACTCGGGGTCGGTCATGATCGTGGCCGGGTTGGAGTTGACCAGGCTGACCCGCAGCCCCTCGGCCTTGAGCACCCGGCAGGCCTGGGTGCCGGAGTAGTCGAACTCGCAGGCCTGCCCGATGACGATCGGCCCGGAGCCGATGACCAGCACGTGGGCGATGTCGTCACGCCTCGGCACGCGCCATCGCCTCCTCGAACCGGTCGAAGAGGTAGCCGGCGTCGTGCGGGCCGGCCGCGGCCTCCGGATGGTACTGCACGCCGAACGCCGGCCGGTCGAGGCAGCGCAGCCCTTCGACGACGCCGTCGTTGAGGTTGACGTGGGACACGACCACCCGGCCGAACTCGCCCTCGGACTCGGGCGGCGCGTCGACCGCGAAGCCGTGGTTGTGCGCGGTCACCTCGACCCGGCCGGTCGCGTTGTCCCGCACCGGCTGGTTGATCCCGCGGTGGCCGTAGCGGAGCTTGTACGTACCGAAGCCGAGCGCCCGGCCGAGGATCTGGTTGCCGAAGCAGATCCCGAACAGCGGCCGGCCGGCGGCGAGCACGCCGCGCGCCGCGGCCACCGGGCCGTCGGTCGCGGCCGGGTCGCCCGGGCCGTTGCTGACGAACACCCCGTCCGGGTCGAGCGCGAGCAGGTCGTCCGCGCCGGACCAGGCCGGCAGCACGTGGGTCTCGACACCGCGGCGGGCCAGCAGCGCCGGCGTCATCCGCTTGATGCCGAGGTCGAGCGCGGCGACCACGTACCGCTTCCGGCCCTCCGCGGGCACCACGTACGGCTCCCGGGTGGACACCTCGTGGGCGAGGTCGGCGCCGACCATCCCGGGCGCCGCCCGGACCCTGGCCAGCAGGGCTTGCGGGTCGGACTCCACAGCGGACAGTCCGACCCGCATCGCGCCGCGCTCGCGCAGGTGCCGGGTCAGCGCGCGGGTGTCCACACCGGACACCCCGACCACACCGGCCCGCTCCAGCTCGTCCGGCAGCGAGCGGCGGGACCGCCAGGACGAGGGCACCAGCGTGGGGTCGCGCACCACGTAGCCGGCGACCTGCACCCGGCTCGACTCGGCGTCCTCGTCGTTGACGCCGGTGTTGCCGATGTGCGGCGCGGTCATCACCACGACCTGCCGGTGGTACGAGGGGTCGGTGAGCGTCTCCTGGTAGCCGGTCATCCCGGTGGCGAACACCGCCTCGCCGACCGTCTCCCCGGCCGCCCCGAACGCCTCGCCGCGGAACGTGCGGCCGTCCTCGAGGACCAGCAGAGCGCTCACTGTGCGGCTCACCGCACCGCCTTCCCGTCCAGCACGGTGGGCTCGCCGTGCAGGAACGTCGCCACCACCCGGGCCGGCAGCTCGCGGCCCGCGTACGGCGTGTTGCGGCTGCGGGAGGCCGAGGCGGCCGGGTCGGGGGTCCACCGGGCGGACGGGTCGACCAGCGTGAGCGACGCCGGTGCGCCCTCGGTGAGGGCCGGCGGCGCGAGGCCGCCGATCCGGGCCGGCGCGGCCGACATCCGCTCGGCCAGCCCGCGCCAGTCGAGCAGCCCGGTCTCGCGCATGGCCAGCACCGCCACCGACAGCGCGGTCTCCAGCCCGAGCATCCCGGGCCGGGCCGCGGCCCACTCGGTCTCCTTGTCCTCCAGCGCGTGCGGCGCGTGGTCGGTGGCGACCGCGTCGATCGTGCCGTCGGCCAGCCCGGCCCGCAGCGCGGCCACGTCCTCGGCCGTCCGCAGCGGCGGGTTGACCTTGTAGACCGGGTCGTACGTGCCGGCCAGCTCGTCGGTCAGCAACAGGTGGTGCGGGGTCACCTCGGCGGTCACCCGGGTGCCCTTGGCCTTGGCCCAGCGCAGGATCTCCACCGACCCGGCGGTGGAGACGTGGCACACGTGCAGCCGGGAGCCGACGTGCGCGGTCAGCAGCACGTCCCGGGCGATCATCGCCTCCTCCGCCGCCGCCGGCCAGCCGGCCAGCCCGAGCCGGGCGGCGACCGCGCCCTCGTTCATCTGCGCGCCGGCGGTCAGCCGCGGCTCCTCGGCGTGCTGCGCCACGACCCCGTCGAACGCCTTGACGTACTCCAGCGCCCGGCGCATGAGCTGCGGGTCGTGCACGGGCCGGCCGTCGTCGGAGAAGACCCGGACCCGGGCCGCCGAGTCGGCCATCGCGCCCAGCTCGGCCAGCCGCTCGCCGGCCAGCCCGACGGTGACCGCCCCGACCGGCCGGACGTCGACCAGCCCGGCCTCCCGGCCGAGCCGCCAGACCTGCTCGACCACGCCGGCGGTGTCGGCCACCGGCTCGGTGTTGGCCATCGCGTGCACGACCGTGTAGCCGCCCAGCGCGGCCGCGCGGGAGCCGGTCGCCACGGTCTCGGCGTCCTCCCGGCCGGGCTCGCGCAGGTGGGTGTGCAGGTCGACCAGACCAGGCAGCGCGACCAGCCCGGCGGCGTCGACGATGCGGGCGCCGCTGGAGCTGCCCTCGGCGATCACCCCGTCCCGCACCAGCAGGTCGACCGGCTCCCCGCCGTACGGGGCGGCCCCCTTGATCAGCCACGTGCTCACGCCCGCACCCCCCCGAGCAGCAGGTACAGGACCGCCATGCGCACGCTCACCCCGTTCGAGACCTGTTCGACGATCGTGGACCGGCGCGGGTCGTCGGCGACCTCGGCGGCGATCTCCATGCCCCGGTTCATCGGACCGGGGTGCATGACGATCGCCTCGTCCGGCAGCAGCGCCATCCGGCGGCGGTCCAGGCCGTACCGCCGGCTGTACTCGCGCGCCGACGGGAAGTACGCCTGGCTCATCCGCTCCCGCTGCACCCGCAGCATCATCACCACGTCCGCCTTGGGCAGGCTCGCGTCCAGGTCGTACGAGACGGTGGCCGGCCACACCTCGACCCCGACCGGAAGCAGCGTCGGCGGCGCCACCAGCGTCACCTCGGCCCCGAGTGTGGCCAGCAGCAGCACGTTGGAGCGGGCGACCCGGCTGTGCAGCACGTCGCCGACGATCGCCACCCGCAGCCCGTCGAGCCGGCCGAGCCGCTGCCGCATCGTGTACGCGTCGAGCAGCGCCTGGGTCGGGTGCTCGTGCGTCCCGTCGCCCGCGTTGAGCACGCTGCCGCGGACCCAGTTGGCCAGCCGGTGCGGGGCGCCCGAGGCCTGGTGCCGGATCACCACCGCGTCCGAGCCCATCGCCTCCAGGGTCAGCGCGGTGTCCTTCAGCGACTCTCCCTTCGAGACGCTCGAGCCCTTGGCCGAGAAATTCACCACATCGGCTGACAACCGTTTGGCGGCCAGCTCGAACGAGGTGCGGGTGCGGGTGGAGTCCTCGAAGAACAGGTTCACCACCGTGCGGCCGCGCAGCGTCGGCAGCTTCTTCACCTCGCGGCCGGTCAGCGCCTCGTCCATCCGCTCGGCCGTGTCGAGCACGGTCAGCGCCTCGTCCCGGCTCAGGTCGCCCGCGGAGAGCAGGTGCTTCACCGGACCACCCCCGCCGGCTCCGTCTCCAGCAGCACGCCGTCCCGGCCGTCGGTCTCCTCCAGCAGCACGCGGACGCTCTCCTCCTGCGAGGTCGGGATGTTCTTGCCGACGTAGTCGGCGCGGATCGGCAGCTCCCGGTGGCCGCGGTCGACCAGCACGGCCAGCTGCACCGCACGCGGCCGGCCGAGGTCGCGCAGCGCGTCGAGGGCGGCGCGCACCGTGCGACCCGAGTAGAGGACGTCGTCGACCAGCACGACCAGCCGGCCGTCGACCCCGCCGGGCGGCTCGACCGTCGGCTCCAGCGGGCGCACCCCGCGCAGCCGCAGGTCGTCCCGGTGCAGGGTGACGTCGAGGACACCGACCGGCACGTCGATGCCCTCGAACGTGCGCACGCGGGCGGCGAGGCGGCGGGCCAGCGGGACGCCGCGGGTGGGGATGCCGAGGATCACGGTGTCGGTGGCGCCGCCGGTCTTCTCCAGCAGCTGGTGGGCGATGCGGTCGACGACCCTGGCCACCGCCGGGGCGTCGAGGAGCGCACGGCTCACTCGGACCTCCTTCCCCGCCTCACCGGACGGGTCGTTAAAGGATGCCGGACGGCACCCACCGTAGCAGCGGGTCCGCGCCTGAGCCGGAGCGCGCGCCGGAGCGTGATGGCTGCGAGGACTGCAGAGGGAGGGTCGGGGGTGCGCCATGCGGTCGATTCGGCCGAGCCGAGCGAGGCATACGCTGGAACGAAAGACACCGGTCGCAGTCATGTCGCGTCATTGGCTCGAAAGAGTGTCACCCGAACGGGTGATTTCCAGGCGGCACGTCACGTCGCGTGGGCTACACCGGGTGACGAGTGGGGACGATCTTCGGCAAGCCGGCTTGACCTCGGAGCGTCATTCGGCTTACGGTCACGCTCCGTAGTCGAAAGCGCGGGGGGCCAGACATGACACAGCTCGGTGTTGCACCGGAGATGGAGCGCAACGGAATGACCAGCGACTACGCCAGGGCCCTCGGCGCCCGTCTGCGCGCGATCCGCACGCAGCAGGGGCTCTCGCTGCACGGCGTGGAAAAGAAGTCCAAGGGTCGGTGGAAGGCCGTCGTCGTCGGCTCGTACGAGCGCGGCGACCGAGCCGTCACCGTGCAGAAGCTGGCCGAGCTCGCCGACTTCTACGGCGTGCCCGTCAGCGAACTGCTGCCCGAGGGCCGGACCGCGTCCTCGGCCGCCCCCGCCCAGAAGATCGTGCTCAACCTGGAGCGGCTGTTCCAGCTGCCACCCGACCAGGTCGGCCCGCTCGCCCGCTACGCGCAGGCGATCCAGAGCCAGCGCGGCGACTACAACAACAAGGTCCTGTCCATCCGCGGCGAGGACCTGCGATCGCTGTCGATCATCTACGACCTGTCCGAGGGCGAGCTGACCGAGCGGCTGATCGAGTGGGGGGTGCTGGCGCCCGACGCCCGCAGCATCGACCCCGCACTCGACCGCCGCTCCGAGGACCGTCGCTCGGCCGACCGCGCCTGAGGGTCGCGACCTGGAGGCCGGCCGTCCCCCACCCGGGCCGGCCGGCCTTCGCGCGTGTGCTCAGTGGGGCGGCGGCGGGCCGGGGATGGGCTCCGGCGGCGGGACCGCCGGCGGCCGCTCCCGCAGCACCCGGCCGAGCACGCCGTTGACGAACCGCGGCGACTCGTCGGTGGACAGCGACTTGGCCAGCTCGACCGCCTCGTCGATGGCGACCGCGTCCGGCACGTCCTCGCGCAGGATCAGCTCGTACAGCGGCGAGCCGCAGCACGGCCCGGTCCACCGGCGGCATCCGCTGGACCGTCCAGCCCTCGGAGTGCTCACCGAGCACCGAGTCGATCCGCTCGAGGTTGCCGGTCACGCCCTCGACCAGCTCGACCGCGTAGGCCGGCACCGGGGGGTCGGCCTGCGCCAGCCGCTCGGCCAGCAGCTCGGTCGCGTCGGCCCCTCGCACGTCGGCCTCGTAGAGCACGTCCAGCGCGCGCTTGCGGGCCTTGCTCCGAGCCGCCATCCCTAAGCTCGGCCGAGGTAGCGCCCGTCGCGGGTGTCGACCTTGACCTTCTCGCCGGTCGAGACGAACAGCGGCACCTGGATCGTCGCGCCGGTCTCCAGCGTCGCCGGCTTGGTGCCGCCGGTCGACCGGTCGCCCTGCAGGCCCGGGTCGGTCTGCGCGACGACCAGCTCGACGCTGGTCGGCAGCTCGACGTACAGCGCGGTGCCCTCGTGCACGGCCACCACGGCGTCGGCGTTCTCCAGCAGGTAGCCGGCGCCGTCGCCGACCGTCGCCGCCGGCACCGGGACCTGCTCGAACGTCTCGGAGTCCATGAACACGAAGTCGTCGCCCTCGCGGTAGAGGTAGGTCATCGACCGCTTGTCGACGGTGGCCGTCTCCACCTTCGTGCCGGCGTTGAACGTGCGGTCCACGACCTTGCCGGACAGCACGTTCTTCAGCGTGGTGCGCACGAAGGCACCGCCCTTGCCGGGCTTGACGTGCTGGAACTGGACGACGGACCACAGCTGGCCGTCGAGGTCGAGCACGAGTCCGTTCTTCAGGTCGTTGGTGGTGGCCACGCCGGGGTTCTCCGCATGCTCAGGGGTCTCAGGTGACTGGCTAGAGGACCGTGAGGTCCTTGGACGACAACGTCAGCAGCTCCGGCTCGGCGCCCTCGCGCACGACGAGGGTGTCCTCGATGCGGACGCCGCCGCGCCCGGGAAGGTAGACCCCCGGCTCGACGGTGACGGTCATCCGGTCCGCCAGTGTACCGGCGCCGAGCGGGCTGAGCGCCGGCGCCTCGTGGATCTCCAGCCCGACCCCGTGGCCGAGCCCGTGCCCGAACTGGCCGCCCTGCCCCGCCGCGGCGATGAGGTCCCGGGCCGCCGCGTCGATCGACCGCACCTCCGCGCCGACCCGAAGCGCTGCCCGGCCGGCGGCCTGGGCGGTGTGCACCAGCTCGTAGACCTCCCGCTGCCAGTCCGCCGGCCGGCCGAGCACGAACGTGCGGGTCATGTCCGAGTGGTAGCCGCCGTACTCGGCGCCGAAGTCGAGCTTGACCAGGTCGCCGGCGGCCAGCTCGCGCCCGGCCGGGCGGTGGTGCGGGATCGCCGAGTTGGGCCCGGTCGCCACGATCGTCTCGAAGCTGGCCGCGTCGGCGCCGTGGTCGAGCATCCGGGCGTCGAGCTCCCGGCCGACCTCGCGCTCGGTCCGGCCGGGGCGCAGGCCGCCGGCGGCGACCAGGTCGGCCAGCGCGCGGTCGGCGATCGCGCAGGCCTCCCGCAGCAGCGCCACCTCGGTGTCGTCCTTGACCGCGCGGAGCTGCTCGACCGCCCGCCCGACGCTGACCGGCTCGGTGCCGGCCGCCTCGGCCAGCGACGCGCGCAGGTCGACGGTGACGTCGTGGGTCTCGATGCCGAGCGCCCGGTAGCCGTCCTTCGCCGCCCGCGCGGCCAGCGCCACCGCGCTGTCGCGCTCGACCAGCAGCTCCACGTCGGGCGCCTGCTCGCCGGCCTGCACGGTGTAGCGGCCGTCCGTGCAGAGCACCTCGGGCCGGTCGGCGTCGGCCGGCACCAGCAGCCCGCCGTTGGACCCGGTGAAGCCGGTCAGGTAGCGGACGTTGACCAGCCGGGTCACCAGCACGGCGTCGAGCCCGGTGGCCCGGGCGGCGGCGCGCAGCCGGTCGCGGCGTACGGCAGCGGCACTCACCCGGCCAACCTACCCGCCGCCGACGCCGGTCCTCGCGACGGCGGACCAGGCCTCGGCGAGCAGGCCGGGGGTCGGGTCGGCGAGGATGCCGGGCCGGGCCAGGCCGTCGAGCACGACGAACCGGAGTACCGCGCCGCGGGCCTTCTTGTCCACCCGCATCGCCTCGTGCAGCTCCGGCCAGCCGCTGCCGTCGTACCGGACCGGCAGGCCGAGCGCGGCCAGCACGGCCCGGTGGCGCTCGGCGGTCGCGGCGTCGAGCCGGCCGGCGGCCCGGCCGAGCGCGGCGGCGAAGACCAGGCCCACCGACACCGCGTCGCCGTGCCGGACCCGGTAGCGCTCGCGCTTCTCGATCGCGTGCGCCAGCGTGTGCCCGTAGTTGAGGTGCTCGCGCTCGCCGGCGTCCCGCAGGTCCCGGCTCACCACGCCGGCCTTGACCCGGACCGCCCGCTCGACCAGCTCCGCGGCCGGCGCGGCGACGCCGTCGCGCTCCAGCAGGTCGAGGATCACCGGGTCGGCGATGAAGCCGCACTTGACCACCTCGGCCAGGCCGGCGCGGTAGTCGGCGGGCGGCAGCGTGGCCAGCGCGGTGAGGTCGCAGAGCACGCCGGCCGGCGGGTGGAACGCGCCGACCAGGTTCTTGCCGGCGGTGACGTCGATGCCGGTCTTGCCGCCGACGGCCGCGTCGACCATGCCCAGCAGCGTGGTCGGCAGGTGTACCACCCGCACCCCGCGCAGCCAGGCCGCGGCGACCCAGCCGGCGAGGTCGGTGGTGGCGCCGCCGCCGAGCCCGACCACCGCGTCGGAGCGGGTGAAGCCGGCCGCCCCGAGCGCGTCCCAGCAGTCGGCGGCCACGGTCAGGGTCTTGGCCGCCTCGCCGTCCGGCACCGCCAGCGGCAGCACGGCCAGACCCGCCGACCGCAGCGTCTCGGCCAGGGTGGCGGCCCGCGCGGCCAGCGGCGGCGGGTGCACCAGGGCGACCTGCGCCGCGCCCGGCAGCAGTCCGGCCAGCTCCCCGTCCAGCCCCTCGCCGACCACGACCCGGTACGGCGCGGGGCCGCCGACCGGGATCGTGACGCTCACGCCGGCTCCAGCGCGGCCAGCACGGCGTCGGCGACCTCGTCCGGGATGCGGTCGTCGGTCGCCACCTCGGCCACCGCCACCTCGCGGTAGAGCGGGAGCCGGGCGTCCAGCAAGGCGCGCAGCTGCTGGCGCGGGTTGCCCAGCAGCAGTGGCCGGTCCCGGTTGAGCCCGACCCGTCCGGCGGAGGTCGGCACCGTTGCCGAGAGCAGCACCACCGGCTGGCCGGCCAGCCGCTTGCGGGTCTGCTCGGCCAGCACCGCGCCGCCGCCGAGCGCGACCACCGCGTCCCGGGTCAGCGCCTCGGCCACCGCGTCGGCCTCCAACCGGCGGAAGGCCTCCTCGCCGTCGTCGACGAAGATCTCGCTCACCGGCTTGCCGGCCCGGGCGACGACCAGGTCGTCGGTGTCCACGAACGGCACCGACAGGCGGCCCGCGAGCAGCCGGCCGACGGTCGTCTTGCCGGCCGCCGGCGGCCCCACGAGCACGACCCGCGGCGTCCGGCCGCCGGCCGGCTCGCGCTCGCTCACTTCACCACCAGGGAGTCGAGGTAGCCGCGGGCGTTGCGGGCGGTCTCGGCGACCGAGTCGCCGCCGAACTTCTCCACCACCGCGTCGGCCAGCACCAGCGCGACCATCGCCTCGGCGACCACGCCGGCCGCCGGCACCGCGCAGACGTCCGAGCGCTGGTTGATCGCCACCGCCGGCTCGCCGGTGGCCACGTCGACGGTGGCCAGCGCGCGCGGCACCGTGGAGATCGGCTTCATCGCGGCCCGCACCCGCAGTGGCTCGCCGGTGCTCATCCCGCCCTCGGTGCCGCCGGAGCGCCCGGTGCGCCGGCGCAGCCCGGCCGGCCCGCTCTCGATCTCGTCGTGCGCCTGCGAGCCGCGCCGGCGGGCCAGGTCGAAGCCGTCGCCGAGCTCGACGCCCTTGATCGCCTGGATGCCCATCAGCGCCCCGGCCAGCCGGGCGTCCAGCCGGCGGTCGCCGTGCACGTGGCTGCCCAGGCCCGGCGGCAGCCCGTGCGCGACGACCTCGACGATCCCGCCAAGGGTGTCGCCGTCGGTCTGGGCCGCGTCGATCTCGGCCACCATCGCGTCGCTCGCCGCCGGGTCGAAGCAGCGCACCGGCGACGCGTCGACCGCGGCCAGGTCGTCCGGTCCGGGCAGCGTGCCGGCCGGCGCGGACACCGACCCGATGCCGACCACGTGGGACAGCACGGTCACGCCGAGGGTCTGGTCCAGGAACGCCTTGGCCACCGCGCCGAGCGCCACCCTGGCCGCGGTCTCCCGGGCACTGGCCCGTTCCAGCACCGGCCGGGCGTCGTCGAAGCCGTACTTCTGCATGCCGACGAGGTCGGCGTGGCCGGGCCGCGGCCGGGTCAGCGGGGCGTTGCGGGCCAGGCCCTCGAGCTCGGCCGCCGGCACCGGGTCGGCGCTCATGACCGTCTCCCACCTGGGCCACTCGGTGTTGCCGATCCGGATCGCCACCGGACCACCGATCGTGCGCCCGTGCCGTACGCCGCCGAGCACCTCGACGTCGTCCTGCTCGAAGCCCATCCGGGCACCGCGGCCGTAGCCGGCCCGGCGGCGGGCGAGCGCGCCGGCCAGGTCGGCGGTCGTGATCCGGACGTCGGCCGGCAGCCCCTCCAGCACGGCGACCAGCGCCGGGCCGTGCGACTCCCCTGCGGTCAGCCAGCGCAGCACGACGACCATGATTTCACGCGCCGGTGGACAGGTAGGCATCCACCAGCGGCCGGCCGGCGACGACCGCGGCCAGCGCGCCGGCGATCAGCCACGGCCCGAACGCGAGATGGTCGCGTAGCCCGGCCCGGCGGGAGGCGAGCATGCCGACCGCGACGACGGCACCGAGGGTGAAGCCGAGCGCGACCCCGACGACGAGTACGCCCCAGCCGAGCCAGCCGAGGAACAGGCCGAGCACTCCGAGCAGCTTCACGTCGCCGAGGCCGAGACCGCCGCGCGGCGCCAGCAGCGCCAGCAGCAGCGCGGCCACGCCGGCCACGGCGGCGGCGAGCACGGCCCGGCCCAGCGCCGGCCAGTCGG
Source organism: uncultured Actinomycetota bacterium (assembly GCA_963803135.1). Classification (GTDB taxonomy): domain Bacteria; phylum Actinomycetota; class Actinomycetes; order Mycobacteriales; family CADCTP01; genus CADCTP01. The sequence goes on from CAWDLH010000008.1 coordinate 1,032,566, forward strand.
CCGGGACGGCCAGCAGCACGAGACCCACCGGGTACGACGGCAGGGTCAGCCGGTCGGGCAGCCGCAGCGTCTGCACGTCGATGACGGCGAGCGTGACCCCGACCGCGGCCAGCCACAGGTATGCCGGCAGCTGCGGCTCGGCGCCGACCGCCCCGGCCACCGCAGCGAGCGCGACCGCGGCCAGCACGGTGACGACCCCGACCCGCCGCCGCGAGGCCTGCCCGCCGCGCCACCACCGCTTGCCCAGCACCGGGTCACCGGCCGGCACCGACAGCGTCAGCCCGGCCAGGAACGGCCCGAGCCCGATCCCGAGCAGCGCACCGAGCCCGCCGACAAGCACCCGCGGACCCTACTAGCGCGGGCCGGTCAGCCGGGATCGCCGTCCACAGCCCTCCGCGGCCGTCAGCAGAGGTGCGCGGCCTGGCACTTCGCCTTGGCGGCGTTGAACACGTCCCGGTCGTCGGTGAACAGGTGGTGCCCCGGCCGAGCCGCGTCGAGCACGTAGTAGAGCCACGGTCCCTTGGCCGGCGCCACCGCCGCCTGCAGCGAGGCGAGGCCGGGGTTGGCGATCGGCGTCGGCGGGAGCCCCTTGTGGATCCGGTTGTTGTACGGGGTGTTCCTGGCCAGGTCGGCCTCGGACAGCCCGCCGGAGGACCGGCCGAGCCCGTACAGGACGGCGGCGTCGATGCCGAGGTAGAAGCCCTCGTCCAGCCGGTTGTAGATGACCCGGGCGACCTTGCCGCGCTCGTCGGCCTGCTGGGTCTCCTTCTCCACCAGCGAGGCGACGATGACCATCTCGTACGGCTGGAGGTTGACCGCGGCCGCCTTCTTCACCAGCCCGGCGTCGTCCACCTTCGCCTCGTACTCGTCGACCATGCTCTTGAGCAGCCCGGCGGCGGTGGTGTCCGGCTCCACGTCGTAGGTGTCGGGGAACAGGAAGCCCTCCACCTTGCCCTTCGCGTACGACGGCAGCTCCAGGGCCTGGACGTCCTTCGCCGCGGCCTGCAGGTCGGCCAGCTTGAGCGTGGTCTTGTCCGAGACCAGCTTGAGCGTGGCGGCCGCGGTCAGGCCCTCGGGGATCGTCACCCGGGTCAGCAGCCGGGCGGCCGGGTCGAGGATCAGCGCCAGCGCGGCGGCGCCGCTCATCTGCTTGTGCAGCTTGTACGTGCCGGGCTGGATGCCGAGCGCCCGCGCGTCCTGCTTGGCCGCGCTGGCGAACGCCTTCTCGCTCTTCACCACGTCCTTGGACGCCATCGTGGCCGCGATGTCGGTGGCCGTGTCGCCCGGCTTGACCACGATCAGCGCCTCGCCCGAGCCTGCGCCGGGGTAGTCCGGCGTGGCGCCGAACCGGCTGGTCAGCGAGCGACCGCCGATCAGCGCACCGGCGCCGAGCGCGACGATCAGGACGAGCGTGACCAGCGGCAGGACCATCCGGCGGCGGCGGCGCTTGCGGCGCTGCGCCTCCTCCCGGCGACGCTCCGACCGGCTGGGCCGGTCCCACGGGTCGGGCTCGCCGAAGAACTCGATCTCGTCGCGGTCCATCGCGCGGCGGGTCGTCACCGGGCCGCCCGGCCGGGCACGCGTGACGAGGCGGTCGCACGGTGCACAGACATCACGAGTTCCTCCGGGCGGCATCCAACCACCCCTGAAGTATGAGCACGGCGGCCGAGCGGTCAACGACCTGACGCCCCTTACGCCCGCGAATGCCGCCTTCGGCAAGCCGCCGAGTGGCGGCAACCGTGGTGAGCCGCTCGTCGGATAGACGCACCGGAACCGGGTGGACACGGGTGGCGAGCGCCTCGGCGTACTCGCGGGCCGACCGGGCGGCCGGACCCGACTTCCCGGACAGCGAGCGGGGCAGCCCGACGACCACCTCGACCGCCTCCCGCTCGGCCACCAGCCGGGCCAGCTTGTCCAGGTCGGCCGCGCCGCGCGGGTCGCGGGCCAGGGTGGTCACCGGCGAGGCGAGCACCCCGCTCGGGTCGCTCGCGGCCACCCCGACCCGCACCGTGCCGACGTCGACGCCGATCCGAACGCCGACGGTCCACCGCTCCGGCGGGTCGGTGCCGGTCACGCGGAGCCGCTGACCTGCTGGCCGACCACCCGCTCGACGAGCAGCAGCGCCTCCGGGATCCCGTCCGGCTCGCTGCCGCCGCCTTGGGCGACGTCGTCCCGGCCGCCGCCGCGGCCGCCGACCGGCGGCGCCATCCCGCGCACCACCTCGCCGGCCGACAGGCCCTGCAGCCGGGCCGCCTCGTTGGTGGCCGCGACGAAGCTGACCTTGCCGTCCGACCGCGAGGCCAGCGCGACCACGCCGGCCCGGTCGGGCGACAGCCGGCCGCGGACGTCGAGCACCAGCGAGCGCAGCTCCCCGCCGCCGAGCCCGCCCGGCACCTCGGCCGCGACCACCGCGACGCCGGCGACGTCCGCGGCCGCCGCCGCCAGCGCGCCCGCGCCGGCCAGCACCGACTCGGCCCGCAGCCGGTCGAGCTCCTTCTCGGCCGCGCGCAGCCGGTCCAGCAGCGACTGGACCCGCTCCGGCACCTGGTCGGTCGGCACCCGCAGGGTCTGGGTCAGCCCGTCCACGAGTGCCCGCTCGCGGCGCAGGTAGCCGAAGAAGTCCCGGCCGACCAGCGCCTCGACCCGGCGCATGCCGGCGCCGACGGACGCCTCGCTGGTGATCGCCAGCGGCCCGACCTGGGAGGAGTGCTGCACGTGGGTGCCGCCGCAGAGCTCCCGGGACCACTCGCCGCCGATCTCGACGACCCTGACCTCCTCGTCGTACGTCTCGCCGAACAGCGCGAGCGCGCCGATCCGGCGGGCCTCCGGCAGCGAGGTGTAGAACGCCTGCACCGGCAGGTCGGCCCGGATCGCCAGGTTGGCGACCTCCTCGACCTCGCTGCGGGTGTCCGCGGACAGCTGCTGCGGCCAGGAGAAGTCCAGCCGCAGGTAGCCGGGCCGGTTGTACGAGCCGGACTGCAGCGCGGTCGGGCCGAGCACCTGGCGCAGCGCCGCGTGCACGACGTGGGTGCCGGAGTGCGCCTGGCAGGCGCCCAGCCGCCATTCCCGGTCGACCTGGGCGTGCACCTGCCGGCCGGCGGCGACCTCGCCGCGGACGACCCGCACGGTGTGCACGACCAGCCCCTTGATCGGCCGCTGCACGTCGACGACCTCGAGCTGCAGGCCGTCGCCGGTGATCGTGCCGGCGTCGGAGTCCTGGCCGCCGGACTCGGCGTAGAACGGGGTCGTGTCGAGCGCGAGCTCGACCAGCTCGCCCTCGGTCGCGCCGGAGACCAGCTCGCCGTCCCGGACCAGCCCGAGGACGCTCGCCTCGGCCTCCAGCGCGGAGTGCGCGATGAAGTTCGTGGCGCCGCGCTCGCGCAGCTCCCGGTACGCCGGCGAGGTCGCGCCGGCGCCGGTGCCCTTGCGGGACTGCGCGTCCGCCTTCGCCCGCTGCCGCTGCTCGGTCATCAGCCGGCGGAACCCGTCCTCGTCGACGGACAGGCCCTGCTCGGCCGCCATCTCCAGGGTCAGGTCGATCGGGAACCCGTACGTGTCGTGCAGCTGGAAGGCCTTCGCCCCGGGCAGCGTCCCGCCGCCGGCCCGCCTGGTCTCCCGGACCGCGGTGTCCAGGATCGCCGTGCCGGCCCGCAGCGTCTGCGCGAAGGCCTCCTCCTCCGCGTACGCGTAGGTGGCGATGCGCTCGAAGTCGGTGGCCACCTCCGGGTACGACGGGGCCATCGCGTCCCGGGACACCGGCAGCAGCTCGGGCAGCGACGCGCCCTGGTAGCCGAGCAGCCGGACCGAGCGGACCACCCGGCGCAGCAGCCGGCGCAGCACGTAGCCGCGACCCTCGTTGGCCGGGGTGACCCCGTCGGCCATGATCATCAGCGCCGACCGGATGTGGTCGGCGACCACCCGCAGCCGGACGTCGACCTCGTGCTCGGACCCGTACGGCCGGCCGGTCAGCTCGGCGGCCCGGGCCAGCACCGGGAAGACCTCGTCGATCTCGTAGAGGTTCTGCTTGCCCTGGAGCAGGGTGGCCATCCGCTCGACGCCCATGCCGGTGTCGATGTTCTTCTTCGGCAGCTCGCCGAGGATCGGCCAGCCCTCCTTGCCCGGCCCCGGCCCCCGCTCGTACTGCATGAAGACCAGGTTCCAGACCTCGAGGTAGCGCTCCTCGTCGACGACGGGGCCGCCCTCCCGGCCGTAGTCCGGGCCGCGGTCGAAGAAGATCTCCGAGCACGGGCCACACGGGCCGGGCACGCCCATCGACCAGTAGTTGTCGGCCATCCCGCGGCGCTGGATGCGCTGCTCGGGAATCCCGATCACCCGGTGCCACAGGTCGAACGCCTCGTCGTCGTCCTGGTAGACGGTCGGCCAGAGCCGGTCGCCGTCGAAGCCGTAGCCGCCGTCCTCCTGGGAGCTGGTGAGCAGCTCCCAGGCCGAGGTGATCGCGCCTTCCTTGAAGTAGTCGCCGAACGAGAAGTTGCCGGCCATCTGGAAGAACGTGCCGTGCCGGGTGGTCCTGCCGACCTCGTCGATGTCCAGCGTGCGCAGGCACTTCTGCACGCTGGTCGCGCGCGGGAACGGCGCCGGCTCGATGCCCTGCAGGTACGGCTTGAACGGCACCATGCCCGCGTTGACGAACAGCAGCGTCGGGTCGTCCAGGATCAGGCTGGCCGACGGGACGGCCGTGTGCCCGTTGCGCTCGAAGTAGTCGGTGAACCGACGCTTGATCTCCGCCGACCTCATTGGAAGTCCTCCGGCCGCGCGCCGAGCCGGCCGTCGATGCCGGCCCCCTCGACCAGCTCGGCCTCCCGGACCGACGCGCCCTCGCGGACCTCGTCGACGAAGTCGGCGAGCGCGTCGGCGAGCCCGCGCAGCGACTGGGACAGCCCGCGCGGGGTCAGCTGCTCGGCGGCGCTGGAGAGCTTGCGCACCACGAGGGCGCCGACCGTGACCCCCAGGGCCAGCCAGAACAGCCGCTTCACTGTCGTCACCCTCTTCGGCGTCGGTCGGTGGACGTGTCTGACACCCATGGTGCGCCCCGCACACCACGAGATTTGCGCCGCCCCGGCCGGCCGGGGCGCCCGGCTCCGGCGCGGCCGGCGGGCGGCCGGCTCACATCCCGGCGCGGCGGGCGGCGCGGCGGGCCCTGCGCTGGTACTTCGTCGACTCCCTGACCGCCCGCTCCGCCTCGGCCCGGCGGCGGTTCTGCGTGGCCCGGCGGATCCCGTACGAGAAGGCGGCGACCTTGATCGCCGGCCCGCCGAGCGTGGTCGCGAACACCGACGACAGCGCGGCGGCGTTGCTGGTCATCGCCTGAGCGTTCTGCGTGATGCCCTCGACCCGCTCCAGCTCGCGGTTGACCTGCTCCATCGTCGTCTGCGCGTTGAGCAGCAGCGGCTGAGCGCCCTCGTGCGCCTTGCGGATGGCCAGCGTGGTCTCGTCCAACGTCCGGCCCAGCTTGAGGATCGGCACGGCGAGCAGCAGCACGAGCACGCCGAACGCGATCGCCGCGATGATCGCGGCCCACTCCCCTGCCGACACGCGCCGACCCCCTCGTCACGATCCGGAACGCGCGAACCCTACCGTCGCCCGCGAGCTGGGAGACAACGAGGTGCCGCACCGGGACCGCGTCCCGGTGCGGCACCTCGTCAGGGCCGGGCTAGGCGTCCACGCGGACGAGCGTGCCGCCCGCGGTGTCCGTCCCGTCGCCGTACGCGATCCGGCCGAGGTAGCGGGAGCCGGCGGTCAGCCCGCTCCACGCCGCCGTCAGCGTGATCGGCTCCCCCGCGGTGGCCGGCGCGCTCGCCGGGGTCACCGTGAGGTTGCCCTTGTCCGCGCCGTCCAGCGCCCAGCCGAACGTCGGCGCCGGCACCGAGCTCTGCCCGGGCGCCGCCCCGAACAGCACCACGTACAGGTCGTACGCACCCGCTGCCGGGTTCTCCAGCCGGACCGTCTCCTCGGCCGAGCCGCCCGCGCTCTGGCCGACCAGCTCGCCGCCCTGGTAGAGGAACAGGTCCACGTCCGTGCCGGCGGCGAAGTCGGCCGCGAACGTGGAGAACTGTGCCAGCGTCGTACCGGCCGGCACCTGGAACGTCTGCAGCGACGTCCGGGCGCTGGTGGCCGGGTTGTCCGGGTCGAAGCCCGGCCCGGTCGGCTGCAGCACCGGGTCCCGCCGGTCCGCGGCGACCAGCCCGTCGACCGCGGTGGTCAGCGTGCCGGTGAAGCCCGGGGTCACGCTGATCGGGGTCGAGCCGCTGGCGCCGGTGCCGGTGACCTGCTCCGGCGCGGCCGCCGCGACCGGCTGCACGACCAGCTGGCTGCGCACCCTGGTCACGCCGTTGGTCCAGGTCAGCGAGCCGAACGCGTACTCGTCGAAGGCCGCGGCGGTGCGGGTGAACGTGACCCGGTAGGTCGCCCTGCCGCCCGGCCGCAGCACGAGGACCCGCGGCGAGACCGACACCGACACGCCCGCCGGCGCCGCCACCTTCGCCACGTACACGCCGATGAAGCGGCCGACGTTGGTGACCGTGCGGGTCACGGTCTGCTTGCCGGCCAGCGCGCCGATCGCGATGTTCGGCTGGTTGAGGTCGCTCGGGTCGATGCTGCCGACCGCCGAGCAGGTCGCACCGGTGGCAGCCAGCTGGCCGGTGCCGCACAGCCAGCGCAGCCAGTCGGTGGACGTGCTGTCGTAGACCAGCCCCGGGTTGGCGGCCGCGTTGACGTTGACCTGGCCGGAGCCGTAGTCGAACGCGTTGGCCACGTCGCCGGCGTCGGTGCTGATCGGCGCGCCCTTGTTGTCGGTCACCGACGCGGTGGTGAGCAGCGCCGACTTGATCATCATCGGCGACCAGCTCGGGTGCTTCTGGATCAGCAGCGCCCCGAGGCCGGCGATGTGCGGGCTGGACATCGACGTGCCGGACAGGAAGTCGTAGTCGCGGCCGTTGTTCGCCGGCGAGAAGCCCGCGATCACGTCGACACCCGGGGCCAGGATGTCCGGCTTGAGCAGGTCGCCGCTGCCGGCCAGGGCCGGGCCGCGGGACGAGAACGCCGCCACCTGCGGCGCCTTCACGCCGAACTGCTGCACGCCGGCCGACAGCGACGCGGTCGGGTCGGCGGTGCCGGACACGTACGCCTTGATCGCGGCCCCGTCGACCTCGTTGACGTGCACGGTCGGCACGGCGTGGATGTCGGCGTTGAGCGAGTTGGGCGAGGTGTTGGCCAGCACCATGCCGACGCCGCCGGCCCGCTGGACCTCGGCGCTCTTCTCCACCCGGTCGTTCACGCCGCGGTCACAGACGATGATCTTGCCGGCGACCTTGGCCGGGTCGAGCGAGTTGAGGAAGCACAGCCGGACGTCGTTCGGGTCCTGCCCGGCCAGGCCGACCGTCGTGCTCAGCGCGATCGGCGAGCTCGGCACCGCGGCGCCGAGGCCGACGCCGGTGAAGGACTGCCCGTTGCCGAGGGTCACCGTCTTGCTGTTGGCCCGGTCGAGGGTGCCGGCCGCGACCGACATCTCCCACGGGGTGTTGTGCGCGACCGTGGACGCGCCCGGGCCGTCGTTGCCGGCCGAGGTGGACACGAACACGCCGGCCTCGGCCGCGCCGAAGAACGCCGCCTCGACCGCGTCGACCGAGCTGGTCGTGCTGCCGGAGATCGAGAAGTTGATCACGTCGGCGCCGTCGGTGGTGGCGTCCTCGATGGCCTGCACGCTGTCGGAGGTGTAGCAGCCGGCCTCCGGCTCCCCCCGGCCCCAGCAGATCTTGTAGATCGCGAGCCGCGCGTTCGGGGCCATGCCGCTGGCGTTGCCGAACGGCTGCCCGGCGACCGTGACCGGGACGTTGTAGTTGCCGGCCGCGGTGGTCGCGGTGTGGGTGCCGTGCCCGTCCGCGTCCCGCGCCGAGATGAACTCGTACGGGAAGGCGGCCTTGATGTCACCGATGCTCGCGGTGACACCGGCCGTGTAGTAGCGGGCGCCGATCACCTTGGTGGTGCAGTCGGAGGCGTCCCACTGCTCGCCGGTCTGGCAGGTGCCGGAGAACTGCGGCACCGGCCTCGGGTTGGCCAGCGGCGCGACCGACGGGTTGTCCGGCCACAGGCCCGAGTCGAGGTCGGCGACGACGACACCGGCACCGGCGTTGCGCTGCGGGCCGCCGAGCTGGTCCCAGATCCCGCCGCGCTTGGTCAGGCCGAGGAACTGCGGGGTCCGGGTCGTGTCGAGCTTGCGCTTCTCGTCCTTGATCACCGCCTTGACGCCCGGGGTCCGGGCGAGCGCGGCGGCGTCGCCGGCGGTCATGCTGGCGGCGAAGCCGTTGAAGGTCACCGAGTAGCGGTGGATGGTCCGGGCGCTCGCGGCCTTGCGCAGCACACCGTCCTGCCGCTGGGCCAGATAGCCGCGGTATCGGGCCACCGCCGGGGCGGCCGGGTCGATCTTGGCACCGGTGGCCGGCTTGGTGCGGGCGTAGCCGGGGACGCCGCCGGCGTAGCCGGCGGCCGGTGCGTCGGCGAGCTGGACCAGGTATGTCGCCGTGCCCTGGGCCGGGGCCGCCTGCGCGGCCTGCGTCGTCGCGATGGTGGTCGCCAGACCGGCGACCAGCGCGAACGCGCCGACGGCGGCGAAGAGGCGGGTCCGCCTGGAGATAGTGGGAGCCAACGGTCGTCCTTCCGTACGGGACCGGTGACGGCACACCCTGCCGGCCGTGGTGGGGGCTGGCGCGGTGTGAAGTCGGCGCCGCGGCCCGGGTGGGCCGCGACCGGCGCCGGCCGGTGGGGCCGCACGGACGCCGTGCCCGTCTACTTAGCGGACTCTTTGCCGGGCCGCCACCAGAACCAGAACTTAGGCACCCGTTCAGGCGCCGGTGTCCGGACGGTTCACCCGGCCGGCCGAGCGCCCGTCGCTGTCCGTACCCGGATCGTGGCCACGCAGGACGGCCCGCAGGTGGGCCAGCCGGTCGGTGGCACCGCGCTCGGCGCCGTGGTCGCTGGGCACGTAGTAGTCCCGGCCGGCGACCGCGTCCGGCGCGTACTGCTGGGCGACCACGCCGCCGGGGTAGTCGTGCGCGTACCGGTAGCCCTTGCCGTGGTCGATCCGCCGCGCGCCGGCGTAGTGGGCGTCGCGCAGGTGCCCAGGCACCCGGCCGGCCAGCCCGGCCCGGACGTCGGCCTGGGCCTTGCCGAGCGCGGCGACGACCGCGTTGGACTTCGGCGCCAGCGCGCAGTGGATCACCGCCTGGGACAGGATGATCCCGGCCTCCGGCAGCCCGACCAGCTGGGTGGCCTGGGCCGCCGCCACTGCCAGCGGCAGCGCGGTCGGGTCGGCCTCGCCGATGTCCTCGCTGGCCAGGATCATGATCCGGCGGGCGATGAACCGCGCGTCCTCCCCCGCGTCGATCATCCGGGCCAGGTAGTGCAGCGCGGCGTCGACGTCCGAGCCGCGCATCGACTTGATGAACGCGCTGGTCACGTCGTAGTGCTGGTCGCCGTCGCGGTCGTAGCGGACCGCCGCCCGGTCGACCGCGGCCTCCAGGGTGGCCAGGGTGATCCGGTCCTCGCCGTTGGCCTGGGCCGCGCCGGCGCCGGCCTCGAGCGCGGTCAGCGCCCGGCGCGCGTCGCCGTCGGCGATCCGCAGCAGGTGCTCGCCCGCGTCCTGGTCGAGCTCCAGCCGGCCGCCCAGGCCGCGCTCCTCGGACAGCGCCCGGCGGACCAGCGTCGCGATGTCCTCGTCGGTGAGCGGCTCCAGGGTGAGCAGCAGGGATCGGGACAGCAGCGGGCTGACCACGGAGAAGAAGGGGTTCTCGGTCGTCGCCGCGACCAGCGTGACCACCCGGTCCTCGACCGCGCCGAGCAGCGAGTCCTGCTGGGTCTTGGAGAAACGGTGCACCTCGTCGATGAACAGCACGGTCTGCCGGCCGGACATGCCGAGGTCCCGCTTGGCCTCCTCGATGACCGCGCGGACCTCCTTGACCCCGGCGTTGAGCGCGGACAGCGGGACGAACCGGCGCTGGGTGGCCCGGGAGACGACGTGCGCGATCGTGGTCTTGCCGGTGCCGGGCGGGCCCCAGAGGATCAGCGACATCGGCGCGTCGCCCTCGACCAGCCGGCGCAGCGGCGTGCCCGGGCCGAGCAGGTGGCGCTGGCCGACGATCTCGTCCAGGGTGCGCGGGCGCATCCGGACCGCGAGGGGGGCGGTCGCGGCCTGCGCCTGCTCGGCCGCTGCGTCGAACAGCGTCACGGCCCGACGGTACCGCCACCCTCCGACACTCCCGCGCCCTCCGGGTCAGGGGCGGGGGCCGCGGTAGGCGGGCAGGGTGAGGCGGGCCAGCTGGTGGTAACCGCCGTCGCGGGCGACGGCCGGGAGCGGGGCGGTCGGGAGGGTCGCGACCGGGGCCAGGCCGACGAGGCCGGCGCCGCTCGTGCCGGTGACCGCCACGGTCCGGGCTGCCCGGGCCGGGCGCGCCGGCACGCCGGGCCGGCCGGGCCCGGCGGGGGTCGCGGGGGCGAGCGTGACGAGCACCGAGCGGATACCGCGGGTGCCGACCGCGGCCAGCACCCCGTCGGCCGCACCGGGCGGGATGCACCGGGCCACCAGCGCGACGGGCTTCGCCGGCACCGCGTCGGCCGGCCCGACCGGCGCGGTGTCCGTGCAGGCCGGCGCGCCGCCGGCGCGGACCACCGTGGCCAGGTAGCGGGTGCCGCCGCGGACCACCTCGTACGCGCGGGCCTCCAGCCGGGTGGGCCGCGCGTTCACCCGGATCGACGCGGCCCGGACCGGGCCGACCTGGACCAGCTCGACCGGCCCGCCCAGGCGGCGGCCGACCAGCTCGCCGTCGTCGTACCAGGCCTGGACCGGTGGCTGGGCCGGCCCGAGGTCGAGGGTGGAGCGGGTGAGCTCGACGGTGCCGGTGACCGGGGACAGCCGGCCGGGCAGCACGGTGCCGGAGCCCACCACGGCGCCGCCGTCGGTGAGCACGACCGGCAGGCCGGCCGAGGGCGCGGTCACGCCCTGGGACAGGCTGTCCCGGGCCACGGCCAGTGGTCGGAAGGTGCCGCCGACCGCGGCCAAGATGCTGTCCGGGGCGGCGTCCGGGTCGGCGAGCAGGCGGACCGCACCGGCGGTCGTGCCCAGCGCGAGCAGCGGCACGGCCCGGCCGAGCGGCTCGGTGGACCGCAGCGAGGCCGTGTCACCGGCGCCGATCACGTGGGCCACCCAGCTCTGGCCGCTGGCATCCGTGCCCTGGAGCAGCACGGTGCGGACGCCGTCGAGATCACCGGCCCACAGCGCCGCGGAGCGGGCCGGGCGCTGCCGGTCCGGGACGCCGTCCTGCCAGGCGCGCAGAGCCGACCGGAGCAGGTCCTGGTCGCCGGCGAGCGGTCCGCGGACCGGCCACGGCAGCAGCGCCGGTCCGGTACCGCTCGACGCCGGCACCGGACCGGCCGCGCCGGAGCCGTTCCGCAGCGCCGGTACGAGCACTCCGGCCCCGACCCCCACCAGCACCGCGACAACCGCCGCCACCACCCACCGCCGCCGCGACCGCCCACCGGCGGCCGCCTCGGCACGGTTCGCATCGACGCTGGCGTCGCCGGCGGTCGCGCCACCGACGTCCTCCGCGGCGACCACGGGAACCGGGCGGCGCGCGGCCGGTGCGCTGTCTCCCGCGGGGGCGGGGTCGGCCGGGCCGGCGCCGGCGGCCGGCCGGGTGCCGGTCGGGGACGAGCCCTCGCCGGCCGGGGGCGTCCCGACCGCGGACCGGCCGGCGGCGCCGGCCCGGCCGCCGGCATCCTTCGTGCCCGGTCGGGCGGTGCCGGGCCGCGACGTCCCGGCCGGCGGGACCGTCGCCGGCCGGGTCGCGGCGTCCGCGGACGTCGGCGCGCTCGGCGGGGCTGTGGAGTCCACCACCGCCGGAGCGGCCGGCCCGCCCACGGAGTCCACGACCCCGGGCCCGACCGGCGAGCCCGCTGAACCCACGACCTCCGACGAACCCGGCTCGGAGCCGGCCACCCCGGGCGCGACCCGCGAGCCAGCGGAGTCCGTGACCGCCGGCGACACCGGACCGGAGCCCGCCGCCCCGGACCCGGAATCGACGGTCTTCGGCGCGACCCGCGAGCCCGCGGAGCCCACGACCTCCGACGAACCCGGACCGGAGCCCACCGCCCCGGGCCCGGAGTCGACGGTCTTCGGCGCGACCCGCGAGCCCGCGGAGCCCGTGACCTCCGACGACACCGGCACAGGCCCGGAGTCCACGGTCCTCGGCGAGACCAGCGCGGGCGCGGAGTCCGCGGTCGCCGGAGGGGCCGCGTGGGTGGGTTGGCCGATGGTCAGGGGACCGGGGAGAGGGGTCTCGGCGAGCGCGGCCGGGAGGAGGTCCTCGGGCCGGCCGCGGCGGCGGAGCAGGCTGCGCAGCGTGGTCAGGCCGGCCTCGCCCTCGGCGGCGGCCGCGGCCGGCGGCACGCCGAGCCTGGCCCCGACGGCCGCGTCGTCGAGCCCCTCGTCGTACCGCAGCACCAGCACGGCCCGGCGCCGCGGGGGCAACCCGGCCAGCGCCCGCCGCACCGCCTCGCCGGTGTCGTCCGTCGGCGCCGCGGTTCCCCGGGCGGTCGTCGCGACCGTCGGCGCCACCCCGCGCCCGCGCACCGCCCCGGTCGCCACGACCCGGCGGGCGTGCTCCTCGGCCGCCGCCGCCCCGCCGATCTTGTCCCACCGGCGCCCGATGTCGGCCAGCGCCTTGTCGGCCAGCCGCACGGCCCGCTCCGGCGAGCCGGTCAGCAGGTAGGCCTGCCGGCGTAGGTCCGCGCCCCGCGCCGAGGCGAAATCGGTGAAGCCCTGCTGGTCGCGCATGGTCTCCCGCCCACAAACTCGTACCGCCTGCCGCGTAGCCGCGACGTGCAGAGGGTAGGGCGTGAGCCGACCGCGAACACCCAGACACCGTCAGTTTCTGCCCCTTACGGGGGGTACTCGGGGGGTGAGCCCCCCGAACGTCCGTTCCCGGGAGGAAATCTCTGTGCGCACCCGCACCCTCGGCACCGAGAAGGTCAGCGCGATCGGCCTCGGCGAGATGCAGCTGTCCCTCGCCGACCGGCCCGACGAGGCCCAGGGCATCCGCACCATCCACGCCGCCCTCGACGCCGGCGTCACCCTCATCGACACCGCCGACGCGTACTGCGCGGACGGCTCGGAGATGGGCCACGGCGAGCGGCTGACCGCCAAGGCGTTGCGCGGCTACAAGGACACCGCGCACGTCCTCGTCGCCACCAAGGGTGGCCACACCCGGGACGCCCGCGGCGGCTGGGACGTCGACGGCTCCCCCGCGTACCTCCGCCGGGCCTGCGAGGCGAGCCTGGCCGCGCTCGGCGTCGACGCGATCGACCTCTACCAGCACCACCGCCCCGACCCCCGCGTCCCGTACGCGGAGACGCTCGGCGCGCTGAAGGAGCTGCACGAGGCCGGGAAGGTCCGGATGCTGGGCCTGAGCAACGCCGACCCGGACCAGATCCGGCAGGGCGTCGAGATCCTCGGCAACCCGCTCGTCAGCGTGCAGAACCAGTACGCACCGAACTTCCGCTCCAGCGAGCCGGAGCTCGAGCTGTGCGCCGAGCTGGGGCTGGCGTTCCTGCCCTGGAGCCCGCTCGGCGGAGCCGGCCAGGCCAGCGAGTCCGCCGGCACCGCGTTCACCGAGGTGGCCCGGGAGCACGGGGTGAGCCCGCAGCAGGTGGCGCTGGCCTGGATGCTGGCCAAGTCCCCGGCGGTGATCCCGATCCCGGGCTCGTCCAGGCCGGAGACGATCACCGACTCGGCCGCCGCGGCCGACCTCGTGCTGACGCCCGAGCAGCGGGAGAAGCTCCGCTGAGCGCACCAGAACCGCACCTGGTCGTCCCGGTCCAGGGTGTCGTTGACCCGGCAACCGCGGCATGCTTAACGTCCCACCCAGAGATCAGCGGACCCGGAGGGGGCGCATGACCCAGGCACTCGGCAGCGCGGACGGCGTCACGATCACGGGACCGCCCGAGGACCGGTACGGGGAGGTTCTGACCGATCGCGCGCTGGCGCTGATCGCCGAGCTGCACCGCAGCTTCGACGGGCGCCGGCGGGAGCTGCTCGCCGCCCGGCAGGAGCGGTACGCGCAGCTGGCCGCCGGGGCCACGCTCGGCTTCCTGGCCGAGACCAAGGACGTGCGCGAGGACCCGAGCTGGCAGGTGGCCGAGCCGGCGGCGGGCCTGGTCGACCGGCGGGTGGAGATCACCGGACCGACCGACCGCAAGATGACGATCAACGCGCTCAACTCGGGCGCGAGGGTGTGGCTGGCCGACCAGGAGGACGCCAACACGCCGCACTGGGGCAACGTGGTCAGCGGCCCGCTCAACCTCGGCGACGCGCTCGCCGGCACGATCGACTTCACCTCGTCCGAGGGCAAGGACTACACGCTGCGCGACCGGTCGACCACGATCGTGGTCCGGCCGCGCGGATGGCACCTGCCGGAGAAGCACATCCTGGTCGACGGCGAGCAGACCTCGGGCAGCCTGGTCGACTTCGCCCTGCACCTGGAGCACAACGCGCAGGCGCTGCTCGACTCCGGCAAGGGGCCCTACTTCTACCTGGCGAAGACGGAGAGCCACCTCGAGGCGCGGCTCTGGAACGACACGTTCCTCGCCGCGCAGGAGTTCCTCGGCCTGCCCCGCGGCACGATCCGGGCGACCGTGCTGATCGAGACCTACCCGGCCGCGTTCGAGATGGAGGAGATCCTCTACGAGCTGCGCGAGCACTCCGCCGGGCTCAACGCGGGCCGCTGGGACTACCTCTTCTCGGTGATCAAGAAGTTCCGCACCCGGGGCCGCGACTACCTGCTGCCCGACCGCAACTCGGTGACGATGACCGCGCCGTTCATGCGGGCGTACACCGAGCTGCTCGTGCGGACCTGCCACAAGCGCGGCGCGCACGCGATCGGCGGCATGGCAGCGTTCATCCCCAGCCGCCGCGACGCCGAGGTCAACGAGGTCGCGATGACCAAGGTCAGGGAGGACAAGACCCGCGAGGCCAACGACGGCTTCGACGGCTCCTGGGTCGCCCACCCCGACCTCGTGCCGCTGTGCCGCGAGGTCTTCGACTCGGTCCTCGGCGACAGGCCCAACCAGATCGACCGCAAGCGCGAGGAGGTCAGCGTCACCGCCGAGCAGCTGCTGGACGTGGCCGCGACGCCGGGCGAGGTCACCGAGGCCGGGCTCCGCAACGACATCAGCGTCGGGATCCAATACCTGGAGTCCTGGCTGCGCGGCGGCGGCGCGGTGGCGATCTTCAATCTGATGGAGGACGCGGCCACCGCGGAGATCGCCCGCTCCCAGGTCTGGCAGTGGCTGCACAACGACGTGACGCTCGCCGACGGCCAGCAGGTGACCCGGGAGCTGGTCGAGCGCATCATCGACGAGGAGCTGGCCAAGGTCCGGACCGAAGGCCCGGGCCGGCAGTGGGACGAGGCCAAGGCGTTGTTCTCGGAGATGGCGCTGTCGGACGAGTTCGCCGAGTTCCTCACCCTGCCGGCGTACGAGCGGATGCCGTAACCCGCGGGGGCGGTGCCCCCGCGTACCCCCGACAGCGAGGAGGCCGCGGTGCGACCCATCTCATCTGGCGCCGCCAGGCTCGCTTCGCTCGCGTCGGCACTGCGGACCGAGCTCGGCGCGGAGAAGGTGATCGACGACCGGCAGGAGCTGCGCACGTACGAGTGCGACGGGCTGGCCCACTACAAGGTCGTGCCCGGGCTGGTGCTGCTGGCCGAGACGACCGCGGACGTCGCCGCGACCGTGCGCGCCTGCACCGAGGCCGGGGTGCCGTTCGTGGCCCGCGGCTCGGGCACCGGCCTGTCCGGCGGCGCGCTGCCGCACGCCGACGGCGTCCTCGTCGTCACCTCGCGGATGCGTCGCATCGTCGAGGTCGACCGCGACGGCCAGCGGGCCGTGGTCGAGCCCGGCGTGATCAACCTGCAGGTGACCAAGGCGGCGGCGCCGGCCGGCTACTACTACGCGCCGGACCCGTCCAGCCAGCAGGTCTGCTCGATCGGCGGCAACGTCGCGGAGAACTCCGGCGGCGCGCACTGCCTGAAGTACGGCTTCACCACCAACCACGTGCTCGGCGTCGAGTTCGTCGAGCCGTCCGGCGACGGTCGTCGAGCTCGGCGGCAAGGCGCCGGACCCGCCCGGCTACGACCTGCTCGGCGCGATCGTCGGCTCCGAGGGCACGCTCGGCATCGCGACCAGGGTGACCGTACGGCTGACCCGGGCGCCGGAGTCGGTGCAGACGCTGCTGGCCGGCTTCGACGGCACCGACGCGGCCGGGCAGGCGGTCTCGGCCATCATCGCCGCCGGGGTGATCCCGGCCGCGGTCGAGATGATGGACGCGCTCGCCATCGAGGCGGCCGAGGCCGCCGTCCACTGTGGATACCCCGAGGGCGCCGGGGCGGTGCTGATCGTCGAGCTGGACGGCCCGGCGTCCGAGGTGGACGCTCAGTTCGCCCAGGTGCGCCGAGCTGTGCGAGAAGGCCGGCGCGTTCGAGATCCGGGTCGCCGCCGACGACGTCGAGCGGGCGCTGATCTGGAAGGGCCGCAAGTCCGCGTTCGCCGCGGTCGGCCGGATCAGCCCCGACTACATCGTCCAGGACGGGGTGATCCCGCGGACCGCGCTGCCCGAGGTGCTGCGCGCGATCGCCGACCTCTCCGGCGACTCGGGCGTCCGGGTGGCCAACGTCTTCCACGCCGGCGACGGCAACCTGCACCCGCTGGTGCTCTTCGACGGCTCGGTCGCCGGCGAGGCCGAGCGGGCCGAGGAGGTCTCCGGCGCGATCCTCGACCTCTGCCTCGAGCACGGCGGCTCGATCACCGGCGAGCACGGGGTCGGCTCGGACAAGGCCAAGCACATGCCGCGGATGTTCACCGCCGACGACCTCGACACCATGCAGCTGGTGCGGTGCGCGTTCGACCCGGCCGGGCTGTCCAACCCGGGCAAGGTGTTCCCGACCCCGCGGCTGTGCGGCGAGGTCCCCGGACCGGCACCGCGGCGCCCACCCGCTGGTCGAGGCCGGCCTGGCGGAGCAGTTCTGATGACCGGGCCGGCGGGGGTGCTCGACGCGCTGCGGCACGCCACCGGCGGGCATGCCGAGCCGGCCGGCGACGGCGACGCGGTCGACGGCGTACCGGCCCGCTTCGTCGCGGCGCCGGGGTCCACCGAGGAGGCGGCCGCGGTGCTGCGGGCCGCGGCCGCCGAGGGCCTCGCGCTCGTCGCCCGCGGGGACGGCACCAAGCTGGGCTGGGGCACTCCCCCGCGCCGGCTGGACCTGGTCGTGGACACCCGCCGGCTGGACCGCATCGTCGAGCACGCCGCCGGCGACCTGGTCGTCATCGCCCAGGCCGGGGTGCCGCTGGCCGCGCTGGGCGAGCGGCTGGCCGGCGCCCGGCAGCGGCTCGCGGTCGACGAGGTGGTGCCCGGCACCACGGTCGGCGGGATGCTCGGCACCGCGCTGTCCGGGCCGCGACGGTTGCAGGCCGGCGGGGTGCGCGACCTCGTGCTCGGCGTCACGCATCGTCCGCGCCGACGGCGTGGTCGCCAAGGCCGGCGGCAAGGTGGTCAAGAACGTCGCCGGCTACGACCTGGCCAAGCTCGTCACCGGTGCGTACGGGACGCTCGGGCTGGTCACCGAGGCCGCGTTCCGGCTGCACCCGATCCCGCCCGCGGCCGCGTACGTCTCGGTCCGGCGGCCGGACCC
Organism: uncultured Actinomycetota bacterium; assembly: GCA_963803135.1. GTDB lineage: Bacteria > Actinomycetota > Actinomycetes > Mycobacteriales > CADCTP01 > CADCTP01. The sequence goes on from CAWDLH010000008.1 coordinate 1,050,319, forward strand.
GGCGAGCGCGTACGAGGCGGTGCAGCGGGCGCTGCACGGGCAGTTCGTGCCGGCCGCGATCGAGCTCGACCGGCCCGAGCCGGGCGGCCCGGCCGAGGTGGCCGTGCTGGTCGAGGGCACCGAGGCGGGGGTGGCCGCGCGCACCGCGCAGGCCGTCGAGACGCTCGGGCCGGGCGCGGCCGAGACCGACCGGCCGGACTGGTGGGGCCGGCTGCCGGTCGCCCCGGGCGAGCGGGACGGCGTGCTGGTCAAGGCGACCACCGAGCTGACCGGGCTGGCCCGGCTGCTCGACGGGGTCGACCGGGCCGCCGCCGCGGCCGGCACGGGCGCCGCGGTCCGCGGCAGCGCCGGCGCCGGCGTCCTGCACGCCCGCCTGCCGGCCGCCGACCCGGCCGCGGTGGCCGCGTTCGTCAAGGCGCTGCGGGACGCCGCGCCGGCCTGGCAGGGCAGCGTCCTCGTGCTGGCCGCGCCGCCGCCGGTGCGGTCCGAAGTGGACAGTTGGGGGCCGGTGCCGGGGCTCGACCTGATGCGCCGGGTCAAGGACCAGTTCGACCCGGACGCGCTGCTCGCGCCCGGCCGGTTCGTGGGAGGGATCTGACGTGTCGGTCGACGCCACCCACGGCACCGGGGACGTCCCCGGGTCCACCGGGGGCGAGCCGGTCCCGCTGGGCCTGCCCGCCTTCGACGCGCACCGCCCGCCCGACCCGGAGCTGGTCTCGGACTGCGTGCACTGCGGTTTCTGCCTGCCCAGCTGCCCGACGTACGCCGTGTGGGGCGAGGAGATGGACTCACCGCGCGGCCGGATCCAGCTGATGAGCCAGGGCATCAACGGCGAGCCGATGACCGACTCCATGGTGCTGCACTTCGACCGCTGCCTCGGCTGCATGGCCTGCGTGCCGGCCTGCCCGTCCGGCGTGCAGTACGACAAGCTCATCGAGGCGACCCGGGCCCAGGTCGAGCGCAATCACCGCCGCCCGCTGCGGGACCGGGCACTGCGGGAGGCGGTCTTCGCCCTGTTCCCCTACCGGCGGCGGCTGCGGCTGCTGCGCGGCCCGCTCGCCGCGTACCAGCGGACCGGGCTGCAGGGGCTGGTGCGCCGCAGCGGGCTGCTGGCGCGGCTGGCGCCGACGCTGGCGACGATGGAGGACATCGCGCCCCGGATCACGACGGCCCCGGCGCTGCCCGAGCGGGTCGGGGCCCGCGGGGCCAGGCGGATGACCGTCGGCATGCTGACCGGCTGCGTGCAGGGCGCGTTCTTCCCCGGGGTCAACGCGGCCACCGCCAGGGTGCTGGCGATGGAGGGCTGCGACGTCGTCATCCCGCGCCGGCAGGGGTGCTGCGGCGCGCTGTCGGTCCACAATGGACGCGAGCCGGAAGCCAAGGCGTTCGCCCGCAAGCTCGTCGACGCGTTCGCCGACGCCGGCGTCGAGCGGGTGGTGGTCAACGCGGCCGGCTGCGGCTCGTCCATGAAGGAGTACGCGGACCTGCTCGCCGACGATCCGGCGTACGCCGACCGCGCGGCCGCCTTCGCCGGCTCGGTGCGGGACGTCTGCGAGCTGCTCGCCGAGCTCGGCCCGGCGGCCGAGCGGCACCCGCTGCCGGTGACGATCGCCTACCACGACGCCTGCCACCTCTCGAACGCGCAGGGGATCAGGGCCCAGCCGCGGGCGTTGCTGACCGGCATCCCCGGGCTCGAGCTGAGGGAGATCGCCGAGGCTGAGCTGTGCTGCGGCTCGGCCGGCATCTACAACCTGCTCAACCCGGAGCCGGCGGCCGAGCTCGGCGACCGGAAGGCGGCGAACGTGCTGGCCACCGGGGCCGAGCTGCTCGTCACCGCCAACCCCGGCTGTCTCATGCAGGTCGCCGCCGCGCTGCGCCGCAACGGCGGCTCGATCGCCCTCGCGCACACCGTCGAGGTCCTCGACGTGTCGCTGCGCGGCCTGCCCGTCGACGCACTGACAGACACATAGGAAAGACCGAACCGGGGTGACCCGGATCACGTATCGCCGTAACACGGGGGTCCTGTCGCTGGAAGGTGGACGCCGATGTACCGCCAGGTCCTGGATCCGGTAGCCGACTCGCTCGGCTGGAGCTCGCTGTTCGCGGCGCTACCGCTGCTGACACTGTTCGTGCTGCTCGGTGTGCTGCGGATGCGGGCGTGGCTGGCCGCGCTGCTGTCCCTGCTCGTCGCGATCATCGTCGCGGTGTTCGTCTACCCGATGCCGTTCGGCCAGGCCATGTTGGCGACCACCGAAGGCGCGGTGTTCGGGTTCTTCCCCATCCTCTGGATCGTCATCAACGCGATCTGGATCTACAACATGACCGTGGAGACCGGCCACTTCGACGTGCTGCGCCGGTCGTTCGCCACGGTCAGCGACGACATGCGCATCCAGGCCGTGCTCATCACGTTCTGCTTCGGTGCGCTGCTCGAGGCGCTGGCCGGGTTCGGCACGCCGGTCGCGATCACGTCGGTCATGCTGATCGCACTGGGCTTCCGGCCGCTGAAGGCCGCTACCGTCGCGCTGGTCGCCAACACCGCCCCGGTCGCGTTCGGCGCCCTCGCCGTGCCGATCACCACCCTGTCCACCGTCACCGGGCTCCCCCAGGACGACCTCGGCGCCATGGTCGGCCGGCAGACCCCGATCATCTCGATCTTCGTGCCGCTGTGCCTGGTCTTCATCGTCGACCGCAAGCGCGGCGTCCGCGACGTGTGGCCCGCCGCCCTGCTGTGCGGCGTCGTCTTCGGCCTCGCCCAGTTCGTCGCGTCGAACTACATCTCGGTCCCGCTGGCCGACATCTTCGCCTCGCTGCTGTCCGCCGGCGCCGTGGTCCTGCTGGTGCGGGTCTGGCAGCCGGCCAACACCTACGTGGACACCGACGCCGACGAGCCGGTCTCGGTCGGCCGCGGCGTCGCGACGGCCGAGCGGACCGGGTCCGTGGACGGCGGCACCACCACGACCAGCGGCGACGACGTCCCGCGCGGGCGTCGGCCGCACGTCGACGAGCCGGTCGGCGGGACGGGCGGCCGGGCCGGGGTGCCCGACCTCCCGGACAGCCGGCTGGAGATCTGGCGGGCGTACTCGCCGTACCTCATCATCATCGCCGTCTTCATCGTCGCGCAGCTGCCGGGCATCAAGCCGCAGCTCGCGAAGACGACGAAGATCTACCACTGGCCGGGGCTGCACCTGTTCGGCGCCAGCGGCAAGCCGTCCACGATCCCGACCTTCACGTTCAACTGGCTGGCCGCGAGCGGCACGCTGCTGCTCATCGCCGGCCTGATCACGATCCCGGTGCTGGGCATCGCCTGGAACCGGGCCTTCGCCGCGTACCTGAACACGTACAAGCAGCTGTGGACGGCGATCGTCACGGTCATGGCCGTGCTGGCGCTGGCGTACGTGATGAACGCGTCCGGGCAGACCGTGACACTGGGCACCTGGATGGCCGGCGCCGGCGGCGCGTTCGCGGTGCTCTCCCCGATCCTCGGCTGGCTCGGCGTGGCGGTGACCGGATCCGATACGTCGTCCAACTCGCTGTTCGGCGCGCTGCAGGTGAGTGCGGCGGGCAAGGCGGGGCTCGATCCACTCCTGATGGCGGCGAGCAACAGCTCCGGCGGCGTACTCGGAAAGATGATCTCGCCGCAGAACCTGGCGATCGCCGCCGCTGCGGTGGGGATGGCCGGCCGCGAGGGCGAGCTGTTCCGCAAGGTGCTCGGCTGGAGCCTGGCGCTGCTCGCGGTCATGGTCCTGATCGTGGTGCTGCAGTCCACGTCGGTGCTGAGCTGGATGGTCGTCTGACCCGGGCCGGGGGGCGGGCCGCACGACCCCGCCCCCCGGCGGCCGAGCGCTTCCGGCGGCCTAGCGCTCCCGGAAGCCGCCGAGGAACCGGCGGAACACTCCGCCCTGGCGGGGCAGCGGCGCGGCCGGCGGCACCGGCGCGGTCCGCCGCCGGGCGATCGGCTGGTCGTAGTCGGTCTGCACGATCGTGTCGACCGTCCGCTGCTCGTCGAAGTCCTCCGAGCCGGGGATCGACGGCACGAACCCGACCAGCACGCCGTCCTTCATCACCTGCGCCTCGAGACCGGCGGTGCCGTCGGAGTCCCAGACCGCCTGCCGCCCGTCGGGCAGCGACACGCGCACCCCGAACTGGTAGGTCCCGGCCCGCTCCATGTACGCGTCGACGCCGCGCTCCCGCAGCCGGTCGGTCACCCGGCGCGCCTCGTTCTCTTCCATCTCCCGCGACAACGCGGCGGAGGCCGGTCCGGTTCCGGCGTCACAGCTGGTCGGTGGCCAGCTGCAGGTAGGGGTTCGAGGCCCGCTCCCGGCCGACCGTGGTCCGCGGTCCGTGCCCGGGCAGCACGACGGTGGCGTCGTCCAGCGGCAGCACGACCCGGGCCAGCGAGTCGAGGATCGCCGGGTAGGACCCGCCGGGCAGGTCGGTGCGGCCGATCGAGCCGGCGAACAGCAGGTCACCGGAGAACAGCAGCGGCTCCTCCGCCGTCTCCGCGGTGAACACGACCGAGCCGAGCGTATGCCCGGGCGTGTGCCGGACGTCGAGGCGCAGCCCGGCCAGCTCGAGGGTCTCGCCGTCGGTGAGCTCGCGCAGGTCGGCCGGCTCGGCGGTGGGCAGGATCGGCATCCCCATCACCGGCGTGCCGGGCGGTGCGCCGAGCCAGCGCAGCGGGTCGGTGAGCTGGCCGCGGTCGTCCGGGTGGATCCAAGCCGGCACGTCCCTGGCCTCGCAGACGGGCACCACCGAGTACGTGTGGTCGATGTGGCCGTGGGTCAGCAGCACGGCGACCGGGTGCAGCCGGTACCGGTCGAGCAACTCCGCCAGCGGACCGACCGCCTCCATGCCCGGGTCGATGACGACACACTGCTCCCCCGGTCGCGGCGCGACGACGAAGCAGTTGGTGCCGGGTGGCCCGGCCGGAAACCCGGAGACGAACACCCAGCCAGCCTAGGTACGCCCGGGCCCGCGCGTTCAGCCCCGAACTCAGGGGTCCACCCCGTGCCGGCGGTGGGCGGGGGTCAGCGGCCCGGGGCGGGGGTCCTGCCGGTGAGCACCTGGGCCTCGGCCACGGTCAGCGCCCAGCCGGTGCCCGCGGTCAGCGTGTCCGGCGCCCCCGGGATGTCGATCGGGGTGCCGCCCTGCTCGTAGTGCACCGCCCAGTTCCGCGTCACCGTTCCCGCGTACCGCGCCGATGCCCGGGTGTACGTGTGCGTGCAGTCACTGCTGCCCGCCCCGTACGGCGTGCCGGCGCCGGTGCAGCTCAGCGACCCGCCGTCGCCGGTCGTCCACTTCGTGCCGCTCGGCTCGGCCACCGCGACGAGCCCCTCGGCCGAGCTGCCCCGCAGCGTGCCGAACGTCCCCGGGGCCAGCCACAGCCAGGTCTCCAGCCCGACGATGCCGCGGGTCTCCGGGCTGTGCCGGACCGCCGCGCCCGGCGGCGCCAGGTTCCCGTACGCCTCCTGCGCCTGCACGATGAGCGGCCGTGGCTGGGTTCCGCCGGTCTGCACCCACTCCTTGGTGAAGGTGGCGCCGTGGTCGCAGATCATCACCTGCCACTGCTTGCCCGGCTCCGGGTCCGTCGTCGGCAGGGCCAGCGGCACAACGTTGGTCGTGTACGCGCACGGGATCCCGCCGGAGCAGAAGTACGGCCCGTCGCCCGGTCCCGGGGTGACCTCGTCCTGCCCGCAGTCCTCCTGGTGGCCGCCGCCGGGCGTGCCCGGCTCGCCGGGATGGGTCGTGTCGCAGACCGTGTAGTAGGTGATCGTGCCGTCGCCGTTCTTCACCGCCTCCTGGTGGCAGTTGGTCCCGTCGGCCGCGGCCACGCCGGTCAGCATCGCGGCGGACACGGCGGTGGCCGTGACCGTGGCCACGACGGCGGCCAGCAGCAGGAGCAGTCGGCGCATCAGCAACCCCCCAGTGCGGTGTGGTTCACGACGAGCCAGCGGCCCGCGGAGCGGCGCAGCGCGTAACGGGCCCGGTAGCGGCCACTGCCGCTCTCGTCGACGGCGGCGACCGGCGTGCCGGTGTCCAGCCGCACCGGGTTCCACCGGGAGATGTCGTAGCAGTCCTCGATCGTCGCCGTGGTCCCGGCGACGGTCGCCGGCCGCGGCGAGTGGCCCACCTCGCCGCGCAGGCTCAGCTTCTGGACCTTGTTGCGAGACACCGAGGACCGCACCCGGGACAGCTCCGGCTCCGCGGCGACGGTCCGCAGCGCGGTCAGGCTCGGGTCGGCCGTCCGGTTGGCCGCCACCACCGCGTCCCAGAACCGCAGGTACGACGCGAGCACGGGGTCCTGGCCGGGCGTCGCCCCGGTGGACGGCGGGGGCGGCGACGCCGTGCCCGCGGCCGGCCCGGCCGGCAGCTCGCTCGGACCACCGCCGCCGCCACCGCAGGCCGCCAGCGGCAGGGTGAGCGACAGCGCTAGGATCACTGTCCGCAGCGGCCCAGCCACGCGCCGTTTCCTCCCGCATTGCCAGACTCGTCCGGAGATTCCGCTCTTGCCGGACCTTAGCGTATTCACAGCCGGAGAGCGGCGACCTCGACTCCGAACGGACAGGCAGGCGTCCTACACTGCCGCCACATCCCCGGTCCCATCCCGCCCGGCAGGAGCACCTGTGCCCACGACCAAGCAGCGCCGCGAGACCGCACGGCGGCGCCTGGAGCGTCAGATCCAGCGCCGCCAGGAGGCGGCCGCGGCCCGCAAGCGACGCAACCTCGTCATGGCCGCCGGACTCGGCGTGGTCGTCGTCATAGCGGCCGTGGTTCTGGTGGTGACACAGGTCGGCGGCAACGACAGCCCCACGGCGGCGGCGCCGACCCCGACGCCGAGCGCGTCGACCGCGGCGGCGAAGGGCAACTGCACGTACAGCAAGGACGGCACGGCGACCAAGAACGCCGGCCAGCCGCCCAACGGCAAGGTCGCCAGCAGCGGCACGGCGACCGTCGACGTCGCCACCACCCGCGGCGACATGACCTTCACCCTCGACCGGGCGAAGGCGCCGTGCACCGTGAACAGCTTCCTCTACCTGGCCGGGAAGAAGTACTACGACAACACGCCGTGCCACCGGCTCACCACCGGGGCCAACTTCGGCGTGCTGCAGTGCGGCGACCCGGGCGGCACCGGGAGCGGCGGTCCCGGCTACAAGTACGCCGACGAGCTCGACCCGAACGGGAAGTACACCAAGGGCGTGCTGGCCATGGCGAACAGTGGCGCGAACACCAATGGGAGCCAGTTCTTCATCGTCTACAAGGACACCCAGCTCCAGCCGAACTACACGATCTTCGGCACGGTGACCAAGGGTCTTGACGTCGTGGAGAACGTGGCCAAGGGCGGCGCCCAGTCCGGCGACGACGGCAAGCCCAAGGCCGCCATTTCCCTCAAGACGGTCACCCCCGCCAACTGACCCGCCACACCCGCACCGCGGAACCCCGCCAGGCCGCAGGCCGGCCGCGCCGCCGACCCGCGGGCGGTCGACGTGCGGGAGGGCTCAGGATGGCGGGGCGTGGGTGGCGCAGCGGGCGACGACGTGCTCCGCGGTGACGCGGCGGTCGCCGACCGCCGCGTACAGGTCATCGAGCTGGCGGTGGCCGAGCTCGAGCGTCGTCACCAGCAGCGAGCCGTCCTCGACCGCGGCGTCGAGCGACGCCCCGCCGGCGGCCGCGAACGCCACCTCCAGTGCGTGCCGGCCGCGCTCGATCACCACGTCCCGGCTCTGCTCGGCGAACCACTGCTGGATCCGCACGGCCGCGTTCGGCGTCCGTACCGAGGCCAGCCAGTCCCGGGACGGCCCCGGGTTCTCCGACTCCGAGGTGAGGATCTCCACCAGGTCGCCGTCCGCCAGTGCACTGGACAGCCGGACCAGCCCGCCGTTGACCCGGGCCCCGACCGTGCGGTGGCCGACCGACCCGCCCAGCGCGTACGCCAGGTCGACCGGAGTGGAGCCGGCCGGCAGCGGCACCGTGTCTCCCCCGGCGGTGAACACCAGCATCTCCGGCCCGGCGCCGAGGTCGTAGCGCAGGGTGCGGAAGAACTCGTCCGCGTCGGCGACCTCGCGCTGCCAGGCCAGCAGCCGGCGCAGCCAGCCCATGTCCCGGCCGCCCACGGCGCCGACCGCGCCGGGCTGGTCGGCGGCCTGCAGCTGCGCGGCCACCCCGTGCTCCGCGACCCGGTGCATCGACTCGGTGCGGATCAGCACGTCCACCGGCTCGCCGCCCGGGCCGAGCACGGTCGTGTGCAGCGACTGGTAGAGGTTGAACTTCGGCACCGCGATGTAGTCCTTGAACCGGCCCGGCACCGGCCGCCAGCGCCCGTGCACGAGCCCCAGCACGGCGTAGCAGTCCCCGGGCGTGCCGTCCGGGACCAGGACGAGGACCCTCGCCGCGTCGAGCAGCTCGGCGCCGGTGCCGCCGCGCTCCCGGCTCGTCCGGTACGCGGAGTAGAGGTGCCGGGGTCGCTCGGTCACCCGGGCACCGATCCGGGCCGCCCGCAGCTGCGGGCCGAGCTCGGCCGCGACCGCGGCGGCGAGCCGGGCCCGGTGCGGGCGCCGGTCCTGGTCCAGCCGGGCGGCCGCCTCGGCCTCGGCCGGCTGCAGCACGGGGAAGCACAGGCCCTCCAGCTCGCGCTTGAGCACGTGGATGCCGAGCCGGTCGGCGACCGGGACGAGCACCTCCCGGGTGGCCTTGGCGATCCGCCGCTGCTTGTCCGCCGGCTGGTAGCGCAGCGTCCGCATGTTGTGCAGCCGGTCGGCCAGCTTGATGACCAGCACCCGCATGTCGCGGCCGCCGGCGACGATCATCTTCCGCAGCGTCTCGGCCTCGGCGTCCGCCCCGAACCGGACCTTGTCCAGCTTGGTGACGCCGTCGACGAGGTGCGCGACCTCGAGACCGAAGTCCCGCTGGGTGCGGGTGAGCGTGTAGCCGGTGTCCTCGATGGTGTCGTGCAGCAGCGCGGCGGCCAGCGTGGTGGTGTCCAGGCCGAGGTTGGCCAGGATCATCGCGACGGCGAGCGGGTGGGTGATGAACGGCTCGCCGGACTTGCGGCGCTGGCCGCGGTGCTGTTCCTCGGCGACCGCGTACGCGCGCTCCAGGGTCGGCACGTCCGCCCCCGGGTGCTGGCGGACGTGCGCGCTGACCAGCGGCTGCAGCGCCCCGCCCGCGGCCGGCGGGCGCCGTCCGGTGCCGACCCACCCACCGACCACCCCCCGCACCCGCCGGTGCAACGGCAGGTGCGCGTCCGCCCCACCCTCCCGCGCGTCGGCCGCGTCGGCCGCGTCGGCCGCGTCGACCGCGTCGACCGCGGCGCCGGACGCCGGGCCGGCGGCCGCCGGACCGGCGGGCGGGCAGCCGGGCCGAGGGACGGCGCGGGTCCCGCCGGCCGCCGCCATCGGGGCCGCCTCGCGACTTCCCGCCGGCGGGTCCGCCTCGGCCGGCGGCGCTGGTGCCGCGGGTGTGGCGGCGGACGTGGCGGCGGACGTGGCGTCGGACGTGGCGTCAGGTGTGACGGCTGGCATGGCGTCCCGTGTGCCGTCGGGTGTGGCGGCGGACGTGGCGGCGGACGTGGCGTCGGACGTGGCGGCGGACGTGGCGGCGGACGTGGCGTCGGACGTGGCGTCAGGTGTGACGGCTGGCATGGCGTCCCGTGTGCCGTCGGGTGTGGCGGCGGGCATGGCGGCGGGCGGGGGCGCGTGGGCCGGGTCCGCCGGCTGCGGCGCGTGGCTCACCGGCAGCTGGCACACGGCGTCGCGACGCCGGCCCCGTCCGTCTCGTCGGCGGCGGGACCGAGCACGAAGACCGGCAGGCCGAGCGGCACCGTGGCCGACCGCCGTGGCCGGCCGACCGCGGCCACCACCTCCGCCGCGAACCCGTCCAGCTCGACCGGCCCCAGGGCCGCCGCCTCGCGCAGCACCGCGATCGTCCGCTCCCGCAGGGTCGGCACCCCGGTCCCGAGCCGGCGCACCCGGGCCAGGTGCGGCTCGACCGCCTCGACGCCGGTCCGCACCGACACCCGCCGGAGCACCTCGACCGCCTGGTAGAACTGGACCGAGGCCTCCCACGCCGCCGGGCCGAACTGGGTCGGGTCGGTCTTGACCTGGTTGCAGCCGAGGTAGCGACAGGCGTGGTAGAGATCGCCGGCCTCGGTGACCACCCGGTCCGAGGACCGCCCGCCGGTGGCGAACGGCATCGCCGGGCACAGGTGCGGCGAGTCGGCCATCCGCTGCATCTGGTTGCGGGCCGGGTCCTGCACGACCTGCCACCGCCCGGTCGGCGGGTCCCAGTCCGCGAACGCGGTGTCGTCGTGCGGGCTGTGCACGTTGCACAGCGACACCGAGCCGCGGCCGGCCGGCCCGTCGTTGCCGTAGACGTAGACCTGCGGCACGTCCATCGCTGGGCAGGCGTGGAACGGCTTGGCCGACGCGACGCCCTCCTCGACCGCCGCGACGTGGGTCAGGTACGCATCGGCGAGCTCGCCGTCGCCGATCACCCGGCTGCGCAGCTCACTCTCGGTGAAGTAGATGAGCGGGAAGTTGAAGTGCACCAATTCGTCACGGTGCGTGTCCCGGAACTCGTACAGCCGTTCACAGAGCGTACGCCAGGCGAGCGGGTCGAGGTGGTCCAGGCCCCTGGCCAGGAAATCCGGAGTGCCCTCCACTGAACCGCTGTGGAAAGCAAAACCGCGCACTCCGATCTCCCACAGTGCGCGAACCGTTTCCAGAACGGTGAGGTAATTGCGTGGCCAAACAGTGATCTGTACCTTCACTGGCACGCCGCCTTCGACCGCCCGCCGGATCGTGGCGATCGTCTTGCGAAAGGCGCCCTCGCTGCCCCGCAGCGCGTCGTTCACCTCGGGGTCGATCGAGTCGAGGCTGACGATGACCTTGTAGAGGTCGCCGCCGGCCAGCGCCGACCCGAAGGCCCGGTCGAACCGGGCCGGCGAGCTCGCGCCGTTGGTGATGGACATGGTCGTCAGCCCGGACCCGGCCGCGTGCGCCAGCTTTGCCGCCGAACCCTCCGGGTCCATCGTCGGCTCCGCGCCGAGCAGGTAGAAGTCCTGCAGCCCTGGGCCGAGTCCGCGCAGGTGACCGGTGAAGTCCTGCCAGGGGACACGCAGCCGCTGGTTGCCCATGACCGGCGCCATCGAGGGCCGGTCCAGCCGCTCGCCGGTGTAGCAACCGGGGCAACGCAGGTTGCACCGGTCGTCGCCCTGGTAGGTCACCCGGAGGATCTCCCGCTGGTCCAGCCAGGCCGGCGCGTACGGAGACGGGTGCTGGTTGATCCGGACGGCGACCGGGGGCAGCTCGTCGGCGGCCGGGTCCACGACCCCGGCCCGGTCCTGCACGGGGCTGTAGCGGTCAGTCGAGGACCAGGCGATCCGTCGGCCCGCTGCCATTGCGCTCCATCTCCGGTACGTCGGTGGACTTCCGTCGAGCGGGCACGACGCTCACGTCCCCGCGCGATCAAGGCTTATTCAGACACCTATCGCGAGTCAATGCAATAACGACTTTGAGTGCCGTTATAAATGCAAGGAGTAAGCAATTCCCCGCTCCACACTACGTTGAGTCAGCACAACAGAGCGTGACAGATGTCCCCGCCGGACTCAAATCCGGGTCCACGGAGGGTGACCGAAGAGGCGGTCAAAGCGGTCGGTCAGGAGGGAGTGGTCACGTACCCGACGTCAGTCGGTACACGTCGTACACGCCCTCGACGGATCGGATCGCCTTCAGAAGGTGACCGAGATGCTTGGGATCACCCAGCTCGAACGTGAACCGGCTGACCGCGACCCGGTCCCGGGACGTCGTGACCGACGCGGACAGGATGCTGATCCGCTCGTCCGAGAGCACCCGGGTCACGTCGGACAGCAGCCGGTGCCGGTCGAGCGCCTCGACCTGGATCGCGACGAGGAACACCGAGTCGGTCGACGGGGCCCACTCGACCTCGACGATCCGCTCCGGCTCGGCCAGCAGCGAGGAGGCGTTGGTGCAGGTCTTGCGGTGCACGGACACGCCGCCGCCGCGGGTGACGAAACCGATGATCTCGTCGCCCGGCACCGGCGTGCAGCACTTGGCCAGCTTGACCCAGACGTCCGAGGCGCCCTTGACCACGACGCCGGGATCGCCGGCCGGGCGGCGGCGCCCGGTCCGGGCCGGGACCGCGGTCTCGGCGATGTCCTCCACCGCACCCTCGGACCCGCCGAGCGAGGCGACCACCTTCTGCACCACCGAGGTGGCGCTGACGTGCCCCTCGCCGACCGCCGCGTACAGGGCGGTCACGTCCTGGTAGCGCAGGTCCCGGGCCAGCGTGGCCAGCGCGTCGCCGCCGAGCAGCCGCTGCAGCGGCAGGCCGGCCTTGCGCATCGCCCGGCTGATCGCGTCCTTGCCGGACTCGATCGAGTCCTCGCGCCGTTCCTTGGCGAACCATTGCCGGATCTTGGTCTTCGCCCGCGGCGACGCCACGAACGACAGCCAGTCCCGGGACGGGCCGGCCTGCTCGGACTTCGAGGTGAAGACCTCGACCGTGTCGCCGTTCTCCAGCGGCGACTCCAGCGCGACCAGCCGGCCGTTGACCCGGGCGCCGATGCAGCGGTGGCCGACCTCGGTGTGCACCGCGTACGCGAAGTCGACCGGGGTGGACCCGGACGGCAGCGCGATCACGTCGCCCTTCGGCGTGAAGACGAACACCTCGCGGGAGCCCAGGTCGAACCGCAGCGACTCGAGGAACTCCCCCGGCTCCTGGGTCTCCCGCTGCCAGTCCAGCAGCTGCCGCAGCCACAGCAGGTCCTCACCGCCCTGGGTCCCCGGGGTGGTCGCGACCTCCTTGGTCTCCTTGTACTTCCAGTGCGCGGCGATGCCGTACTCGGCGCGTGCGGTGCATGGCCAGCGTCCGGATCTGCAGCTCGACCGGCTTGCCCTCCGGGCCGATCACCGTCGTGTGCAGCGACTGGTACATGTTGAACTTCGGCATCGCGATGTAGTCCTTGAACCGGCCGGGGACCGGCTGCCAGGTCGCGTGCACCACGCCGAGGGTCGCGTAGCAGTCCCGCACCGAGTCGACCAGGATCCGGATGCCGACCAGGTCGTAGATGTCGGTGAAGTCGCGGCCGCGGACGATCATCTTCTGGTAGATCGAGTAGTAGTGCTTGGGCCGGCCGGTCACCGTGGCCTTGATCCGGGCGGCGCGCAGGTCGGCGTAGACCCGCTCGACCACCCGGGCCAGATAGGTGTCCCGGGAGGGGGCGCGCTCGGCGACCAGCCGGACGATCTCGTCGTACCGCTTCGGGTAGAGGGTGGCGAAGGCCAGGTCCTCCAGCTCCCACTTCACGGTGTTCATGCCGAGCCGGTGGGCCAGCGGGGCGAGCACCTCGAGCGTCTGCCGGGCGATCCGCTCCTGCTTGTCCGGCTTGAGGAAGCGCAGCGTGCGCATGTTGTGCAGGCGGTCGGCGAGCTTGATGACCAGCACGCGCGGGTCGCGGGCCATCGCGACGATCATCTTGCGGATCGTCTCGGCCTCGGCGGCGTCGCCGTACTTGACCTTGTCCAGCTTGGTCACGCCGTCGACGAGGTGGGCGACCTCGGCGTCGAAGTCGCTCTTGACCTCGTCCAACGCGTACGTGGTGTCCTCGACCGTGTCGTGCAGCAGCGCGGCGACGAGTGTGGTCGTGTCCATGCCCAGCTCGGCCAGGATCGTCGCCACGGCCAGCGGGTGGGTGATGAACGGGTCGCCCGACTTGCGCAGCTGGCCGCGGTGGGCTTCCTCGGCGATGTCGTACGCCCTCTGGAGGATCTTGAGGTCGGCCTTCGGGTGCGCGGCCCGGTGCGTGGCGACCAGCGGCTCGAGCACCGCCTGGACGCCGGACGGGCGTTGGCCGCCGGCGGTGAGCCGGCGGGCGAGCCTGGCCCGGACGCGGCGGCGGTAGGTCGCGGGGTCGGCGGTGCCGGGCGCGGCAGCCGTGTCGGTGGTGTCGGGCTCGTCGTCGAGCAGCAGCGGGAGGCCGGGCAGCGGCTGCGTCGGGTACGGATCGGCCTCGAACTCGGCCTCCTCGCTGACCTCGACGTCGTCGGCGTCGTCGGCGTCGCGGCGTCGGCGGCGAAGGCCGGCACTGCGCCGTCGGGCGAGACCGGCACCGCGCCGTTCGCGGACGGTTCCTCGGCCCGGACGGCGGAGTCGGGCTGATCCGGACGAATCCCATCGCCGGCCGGCCGGTCCTGGTCGGATCCGCTGCGGGCCGCAGCAGGGGCAACGTCGGAACTCAGAGCCGCTCCCCTTCCGTCGCGGACCTGACCTCACCCAGTGTACGGGCGTCACGTGACGAGGGGTGTGCACGACGCCGGTGTCCCCCGATCGGCGCAACGTGCGGAAGCCGGTGACTACCCCGCGAGCACGGTCTGCACGTCGAGATCCGCCAACCGGTCCCGGCCGCCGAGGGCGATCAGCTCGACCACGACCGACACGCCGGCCAGCTGGCCGCCGGCCCGCGCGACCAGGTCCGCCGCCGCGGCCAGCGTGCCGCCGGTGGCCAGCACGTCGTCCACCAGCAACACCCGCTTGTGGTCGGCGAACGCGTCCTCGTGCACCTCGACCACGGCCCGGCCGTACTCCAGCTCGTACGCGGCCGAGACCGTGCGCCAGGGCAGCTTGCCCGCCTTGCGGATCGGCACCACACCGGTCCCGGCGGCGATGGCGACCGCCGCCGCGAACAGGAACCCGCGCGCCTCCACGCCGGCCACGACGTCGAAGCCGGCGTCCGCGTGCTGGTCGGCGATGGCCCGACCGACCTCGCCGAACAGCGGCCCGTCCGCGAGCAGCGGGGTCAGGTCCTTGAAGACGATGCCCGGCTGCGGGAAGTCGGGCACGTCCCGCAGTCTCGCGGCGACGCGCTGGGCCAGGTCGGTCACCGGCGCTTCTTCGCCGACGGCCGGCCGCCGCCGCCCCGCTTCTGCGCCGGCCGCTTCTGCGGGCGGGCTCCGGGCCGGGGCGTGCTCGACCCGGCGCCGGCACCGGCAGCCCGGCCGGCCGGGGCCGGTGCCTCCGGCGCGTCCGCCTCGAGGTCATCGGGGACCGACTCCGACTCGACGGGCTCGGTCGGCCCGGCGTCGAGGAGCTCCTCGTCCTGCACGGCCGTGCGCCCGCGGCGGGACCCGGCCGCGCTCGCCGTGGCCCCGGCCGCGCTCGCGGTGGCCCCGGCCGCGGCGGTGCGGGCGGCGGCCTTCTGCCGCCGGCCGACGCCGGCCGGCGCCTCCCCCCTGGCCTCAGCCGCCCGTCGCTGCGCGACCCGCTTGGCCAGCGCCGCGTACTTCGGCTCCCGCTCCTTGAGCTCGCAGACGATCGGGGTGGCCAGGAAGATCGACGAGTACGCCCCCGAGGCCAGGCCGACGAACAGCACCAGCGCCAGGTCCTTGATCGTGCCGACGCCGAGCAGCCCGGCGCCGACGAACAGCAGGCCGGCCACCGGCAGCAGCGCGATCAGCGAGGTGTTGATCGAGCGCATCAGCGTCTGGTTGACGGCCAGGTTGGCCGCCCCTGAGTACGTGATGCGGGACCCGCCGAGGATTCCGCGCACGTTCTCGTCGACCTTGTCGAACACGACGACCGTGTCGTACAGCGAGAAACCGAGGATGGTCAGCAGGCCGACGATCGTGGACGGGCTGACCTCGAAGCCGACGACCGAGTAGACGCCGGCGGTGAGCAACAGGTCGTGGAACAGCGCCGCGATCGCACCGACGGCCATCTTCCACTCGAACCGGACCGCGATGAAGATGCAGACCGCGATCAGGAAGATGATCAGGCCGCGGATCGCCGCCTTGGTGATGTCGCTGCCCCAGGACGAGCTCACGGCCTGCACGTTGACCTGCTGGCCGAAGCTCGACTGCAGCGCGTTCTCGACCTTGTCCTGCTCGGCCGGGCTCATCTCGCCGGCCTTGACGATGATCGAGCGGGTGCCGCCCGCGCCGACGATCTGCGGGGTGTTCTGGACGTCGGCGCCGGCCTGCTCGGCGACCTGCTGCACCTCGGCCGGCTGCGCGGTGGCCGCCTTGAACTGGAACTGGGTGCCGCCGTCGAACTCGATGCCGAAGTTGAAGCCGCGCACCACGAAGCTGGTGATGCAGAGCAGCAGCAGCACCGCGGAGACCCAGTACCACCGCTTGCGGTGGCCGATGAAGTCGAAGACCGCCTCACCCGCGTTCAACCGGCGGAACACGCTCAGCATTGCTCAGGACTCCTTCGCCGGGACGCGGCCGCGCCGGCCGGCGGCGGTGCGGGCAGGGGGTCGGGTCCCGGCGGCGGCGCGCTCGGCCGCGGCCCGCTCGGCCGCGACCTTCTGCACCGCGCCCAGCCCGGAGATCCGCGGCGACATGAACGCCTTGTTGCGGGCGAACAGCGTGAGCAGCGGGTGGGTGAACAGGAAGACGATCACCAGGTCGAGGATCGTCGACAGACCGAGGGTGAACGCGAAGCCCTTCACCGTGCCGGCGGCCAGGTAGTAGAGGATCGCCGCGGCGAGGAACGAGACCGCGTCCGCGGACAGGATCGTCCGCCGGGCCCGCACCCAGGCCCGCGGCACCGCGGACCGCGGCGATCTGCCCTCGCGTATCTCGTCCTTCAATCGTTCGAAGAACACGACGAACGAGTCGGCGGTGATGCCGATCGCGACGATGAACCCGGCGATGCCGGCCAGGGTCAAGGTGAAGCCGATCTGCCGGCCGAGGATGACCAGCACCGCGTACACGAGGATCCCGGACAGGATCAGGCTGGCGATCATCACCAGGCCGAGGGCGCGGTAGTAGATCAAGCTGTAGATGAACACCAGCGCGACGCCGATGCCGCCGGCGAGCAGGCCGGCCTTGAGCTGGTCGGAACCGAGCGTCGGGGAGACGGTCAGCGCCTCCTGCTGCTCGAAGGTCAGCGGCAGCGCGCCGTACTTCAGCACGTTGGCCAGGTCCTCGGCCTCGCTCTGGGTGAAGCTGCCGGTGATCTGGGTCTGGCCGTTGATCGTGCCCTGGATGGCCGGGGCCGAGATCGTCTTGCCGTCCAGCACGAACGCGACGTTGTTGGCCGGGTCGTTGGGCGTGGCCGTGACGTTGTGCTCGGAGGTGTAGCGGGCCCAGGTCGCCTGACCGCCGCTCTTGAAGTCGAGCGAGACCGTCCACTGCGGGCTGGTCGAGGTCGGCGCGACCGCGGAGGCGCCGGCGATCTCGGTGCCCTCGATGATCGCCTTGTTCAGCAGGTACTTGCTGCCGCCGTTCTGGTCGCAGGAGGCGATGACGTCGGTCGGCTTGTCCAGGCTGGTGCTGGCACCGGAGTTGGGCGCGCAGGTCAGCTTCTGGAAGTCGGCGACGGCCTGTGCGTACTGCTTCGGGATCGACGCCGGCCGGCGGGGTCGTCGGGGGCCCCGCGTCGGCGGGGGCGGTCGCGGCCGGGGCGGTCGCCGCCGGCGCGCTCGCGGTCGGTGCCGGCGCGAAGCCCTGCGGCGTGGCCGACCCGGACGGCTGGGCCGAGGCCGACGCCGGCGTCGAGGGGGATGCCGAGCCGGACGTGCCGGCCGACGGCGTGGCCGAGCCGGCCGGCGGGGTCGCCGCGGCGGCCGCGCTGTAGATCACCGGCCGCAGCCGCAGCTGCGCGGTCTGGCCCACCGACTTGGCCGCGTCACCGTTCGCGCCGGGGACCGAGATGACGATCCGGTCCGGGCTCTGCGTGACCACCTCGGCCTCGGCGACACCGAGCCCGTTGACCCGGCGCTCGATGATCTGCCGGGCCTGGTCGAGCGCCGCGCTGCTCGGCGGCTTGTTGTCGGTCGTCTTCGCCTGCAGGGTGACCTGGGTGCCGCCCTCGAGGTCGAGGCCGAGCTTCGGGGTGGGCGAGTCGCCGGTGAAGAACACCAGCGCGTAGAGGATCACCAGGATGCCGGCGAGGGCGCCGAGGTAGCGGCCGACGGGCAACGATCCGGACGGGGCGGCCACGGGGTGTCATCTCTCCTCGGTGCGGGTCCCGCCGCGGCGGGGCAAGCGTTCCAGGCCAGTATGACCCGGCCCACATGAGCTGCTCGGTGTGCTGGGGCGGCTAGACGGCGTCCGGCTCGGCATCCGCCGCGGTGGCCGTCGGGCTCGGCCGCCGCGGGGGTCTCGACCTCGGCGATCGCGGCCTTGGCCCAGCGGACCGTCACGCCCGGGCGAGATCTCGAGGTCGACGGTGTCGTCGCCGATGGCGGCCACGGTGCCGAACAGCCCCGAGGTGGTCATCACCCCGGTGCCCGGCAGGAGGCTGGCCTGCAGTTGTTGAGCACGCTGCATGGCCCGGTTGCGCTGGCGCATGGGCAGCACCAGCAGGAAGACCACCGCGATCGCGATGAACAGCAGGGGCGCGAGCTCAGCCATGACGGTCGGGTCTCCTCCAGGTCACGCCCGTCCCGCCCGGGCTGCGGGACGGGCGGTCGGGGTCGCGGCAGTCTATACGGGGCGTGGTCCGCTGCTTGGCGCAACGTGTCACGCCCGGTGCCGGTTCCGTGCTACTAACCGAACCTACTCGAACGGCAGCGGCGTGCCAGGTCCGGGCGGCGGCCGGAGACCCAGGTGGGTCCACGCCGCCGGGGTGGCGACCCGGCCGCGCGGCGTGCGGGCCAGCAGCCCGGCCCGGACCAGGTACGGCTCGGCGACCTCCTCGACCGTGCGCTGCTCCTCGCCGACCGCGACGGCCAGCGTGGACACCCCGACCGGGCCGCCGCCGAACCGGCGGACCAGCGCGTCGAGCACCGCGCGGTCGAGCCGGTCGAGACCGAGCTCGTCCACGTCGTACACGGTCAGCGCGGCCCGGGCGGTCGGCCGGTCGACCACCCCGTCGGCGCGGACCTCGGCGTAGTCGCGGACCCGGCGCAGCAGCCGGTTGGCGATCCGGGGCGTGCCCCGGGACCGGCCGGCGATCTCGTTGGCGCCGTCCGGCTCCAGCGGCACGCCGAGCAGGCCGGCCGAGCGGTGCAGCACCTGCTCCAGCTCGGCCGGCTCGTAGAAGTCCATGTGCCCGACGAACCCGAACCGGTCGCGCAGCGGACCGGTCAGCAGCCCGGCCCGGGTGGTCGCGCCGACCAGGGTGAACGGCGCCACCTCCAGCGGGATCGCGGTCGCGCCCGGGCCCTTGCCGACGACCACGTCGACCCGGAAGTCCTCCATCGCGATGTAGAGGAGCTCCTCGGCCGGCCGGGCGATCCGGTGGATCTCGTCGACGAACAGCACGTCGCCCTCGCCCAGCGCGGTGAGGATCGCGGCCAGGTCGCCGGCCCGCTCGATGGCCGGGCCGCTGGTGACCCGGATCCCGGCGCCGAGCTCGGCCGCGACGATCATGGCCAGGCTGGTCTTGCCGAGCCCGGGCGCGCCGGAGAGCAGGATGTGGTCCGGCGGCCGGCCGCGGCGCAGCGCGCTGGTGAGGACCAGGCCGAGCTGCTCGCGCACCTTGGGCTGGCCGACGAAGTCGGCCAGCCGGCGCGGCCGCAGCGCCGCCTCCTGCTCCCGCTCGTCCCGCTCCGCGAACGGGCTGGCCAGGTCGGTCTCGTCCACCGTCACCCACTCTCGGGTGGCCGGCGGTGCACGGGGGTGTAGGCGGGTGTCACCGGGGGCTCAACACCCGCAGCGCGGCCCGCAACAGCGTGGGGACGTCCGGCTCCGCCGTCGCCTCCGGCGCCACCGCGGTGACCGCCTCGTCCGCCTGCACCGGCGACCAGCCCAGGCCGACCAGCGCCTGACCGACCTGGTCGCGCCAGGGCGCGGTCGGGGTGAGCGCGGCCGTCCCGACCGGCTCGACCGCACCGATCCGGTCCCGCAGCTCCAGCACCAGCCGCTCGGCGCCCTTCCTGCCGATGCCGGGAACCCGGGTCAGCGCGGGCACGTCGGCGGTGGCGACCGCCCGGCGGACCTCGGTCGGCGGCAGCACCGACAGCACGGCCTGGGCCAGCCGGGGGCCGACACCGCTGGCCGTCTGCAGCAGCTCGAAGACCGACCGCTCGTCGTCGTCGGCGAAGCCGTAGAGGGTCAGCGAGTCCTCCCGGACGACCAGGCTGGTCGCGAGCCGGGCCGGCTGACCGACCCGCAGCCGGGCCAGCGTGCCGGGCGTGCACTGCACGGACAGGCCCACTCCCCCGACCTCGACCACCGCGCCGCCGACCCCGACCGCGGCGACCGTCCCGGCCACGCTGGCGATCACGCGAGCTCCCGGCGCCAGCGCCGCGGCCAGGCGGGCCTGGGTGGCGCCGCGCCAGAGCTGACAGATCGCCAGCGCCAGCGCGTCCGCGGCGTCGGCCGGTCGGGGCCGGTCGGCGAGCTGCAGCAGCCGGGTGACCATGGTCGTCACCTGCGCCTTGTCGGCTCGGCCGGATCCGGTGACCGCGGCCTTGACCTCGCTCGGGGTGTGCAGCGCGACCGGGATGCCGGCCCGGGCGGCGGCCAGCACGGCCAGCGCCGCGGCCTGGGCCGTACCCATCACCGTGCGCACGTTGTGCTGGCTGAAGACCCGCTCGACCGCGACCACGTCCGGGGCGTGGGTGGCCACCGCGGCCTCCAGGGCGGTGGCCAGCACGAGCAGCCGCTGCGGCAGCTCGGCGTCGGCGGGCGTGCGGACCACCTCGACGTGCACGAGCCGCAGCGGCCGGCCGGCGGACCCCTCGACCACGCCGACGCCGCACCGGGTCAACCCCGGGTCGACCCCGAGCACCCGCACCTCGGCCTCCCTCGCCCGCCCCGAACAGTCGTTCGACACGCTACCGACCCGCGGGACAGACTCCGGGCATGACGCGCGCGCCGATCGACCCGTCGTCCCTCCAGCCGGTGACCCGGCCGCTGGGCGACGCGCGCACGCTGCCCGGGACGGCGTACGCGTCGGCGCAGGTCTTCGACTGGGAGCGGCGGCACTTCCTGGACGGCTCCTGGCTGTGCGTGGGCCGGGCCGACGACGTGCCGGCGCCGGGCGACCAGCGGGCGGTCGCGGCCGGGTCCGCCTCGCTGCTGCTGGTCCGGGACGGCGACGGGACGCTGCGCGGCTGGTTCAACGCCTGCCGGCACCGCGGGCACGAGCTGCTGGCGGCGGGCGCGGGCCGGAAGGGCCGGGCGATCCGCTGCCCGTACCACGACTGGGTGTACGGGCTGGACGGCGAGTGCCGGGCGACGCCGAGGTTCGGCCGGTCCGCCGACGACGGGATCGACCGGTCCGGCTTCGGCCTGGTGCCGGCCCGGGTGACGCAGTGGCACGGCTGGGTGTTCGCGAACGTCTCCGGCGACGCGCCGCCGCTGGCCGAGCAGCTCGGCAACGCCGAGATCGTCGTGGCCGGGTACGCCGCGCAGCGGCTGGTGCCCGGCGCGCGGCACGAGTACGAGGTCGCCGCGAACTGGAAGCTGATCGTGGAGAACTACCTGGAGTGCTACCACTGCGCGCCGATCCACCCGGAGCTGTGCCAGCTCACGCCGCCGGAGTCCGGTTCCGGCTACCCGGTGCCGCCGGTCGGCAGCTGGGTCGGCGGGCCGCTGGCGCTGCGGGACGGCGTCGAGACGATGTCCCTGGACGGGCGCAGTCTCGGCGTGCCGATCCCAGGGCTGCCGGCGACGAGGACCCGCGAGGTCGGGTACGCGGCGCTGCTGCCGACGCTGCTGGTCAGCCCGCACCCGGACTACCTGATGACGCACCGGCTGGAGCCGCTGGCCGCGGACCGGACCCGGGTGGAGTGCGCCTGGTTGTTCCCGCCCGAGGCGTGGGAGCGCGACGGCTTCGACCCGGCGTACGCGGCCGAGTTCTGGGACCTGGTCAACCGCCAGGACTGGGCCGCCTGCGAGTCGGTCCAGCGCAACGCGAGCTCCCCCGGCTGGCGCCAGGGCCCGTTCTCCCCCTGGGAATCCGACGTCCACGCGGTGATGTCGGCCGTCGCGCGAGGTTATGCGACGGGCCGCCTCACAGTCGGCTGACGCCCACGCCGACCCGACGCGCCGTGGAGGTGATGGGGTCCTCCGCCCTCGGCGGGGCTCGTCGGAAGAGGTCGGTCGAGAGACGCCAGAGCAGACGAGCCACCGCCCGGGGGGTTACGGGGCCGCCCCCCGACCTGACTCAGTCGACCAGGGCCAGGACCTCGTCGGAGACGTCGAAGTTGGCGTAGACGTCCTGCACGTCGTCGAGGTCCTCGAGCGCCTCGACCAGGCGGAACACCCGCCGGGCGCCGTCCGCGTCGAGCGGCACGGACACACTCGGCACGAACTGCGCCTCGGCCGACTCGTACTCGATGCCGGCGGACTGCAGCGAGGTCCGCACCGCGACCAGGTCGCCCGGCTCGCTGATCACCTCGAGCTGCTCGCCGTCGTCGCTGACCTCCTCGGCCCCGGCCTCCAGCACGGCGGCGAGCACGTCGTCCTCGGTCGTGCCCGCCTTCGGCACGATCACGACGCCCTTGCGGGTGAACAGGTAGGCCACCGAGCCCGGGTCGGCCATCGTGCCGCCGTTGCGGGTCATCGCGGTGCGCACGTCCGAGGCGGCCCGGTTGCGGTTGTCGGTCAGGCACTCGACCAGCACCGCGACCCCGCCCGGCCCGTACCCCTCGTAGGTGATCGTCTGGTAGTCGACGCCGCCGCCCTCGGCCCCGGACCCGCGCTTGACCGCGCGGTCGATGTTGTCGTTGGGGACCGAGTTCTTCTTCGCCTTCTGGATGGCGTCGTAGAGCGTCGGGTTGCCACCGGGGTCGCCGCCGCCGACGCGCGCCGCGACCTCGACGTTCTTGATCAGCTTGGCGAACAGCTTGCCGCGCTTGGCGTCGATGACGGCCTTCTTGTGCTTCGTCGTCGCCCACTTGGAGTGGCCGCTCATCTGTCGCTCCTCCGTCGCACCCGACCTCGTCCCTCGGTCGGCTCAGCTCTCGTCGCTCCCCCGTCGCGCCGCGAGCACCCGCGCGTGCTCATGCGGAATGCTCCTTCACGATCTCCGCGAACAGCGCGTGCACCCGCGCGTCGCCGGCCAGCTCCGGATGGAACGAGGTGGCCAGCAGGCTGCCCTGTCGCACCGCCACGATCCTACCGGCGGCGGGCCCGGCTTCGACCGTGCCCAGCACCTCGACGTCCGGTCCCACCGACTCCACCCAGGGCGCGCGGATGAACACCGCGTGGAACGGTCCGCCCGCGACCCCGGACAGCGCGATCGTCTCCTCGAACGAGTCGACCTGCCGGCCGAAGGCGTTGCGCCGGACGGTGACGTCCAGCCCGCCGAAGGTCTGCTGACCCTCTACCCCGTCCAGAACGCGCTCGGCGAGCAGGATCATCCCGGCACACGACCCGTACGCGGGCATGCCGCCGGCGATCCGCTTGCGCAGCGGCTCGGTGAGGTCGAACGCGGCCGCGAGCTTGCTGATGGTGGTGGACTCGCCGCCCGGGATGACCAGCCCGTCGACCGACTCGAGCTCGGCCGGCCGGCGCACCGGCACCGCCTCGACGCCCGAGTCGCGCAGCGCTCGCAGGTGCTCGCGGACGTCGCCCTGGAGGGCGAGGACTCCGACCTTCACCAACCTCGGCCCGCGTACCGCTGCTCGGGGGCGAGTTGGTCGAGGCCGATGCCGACCATCGGCTCGCCGAGCCCGCGGGAGACCTTGGCGATCACGTCCGGGTCGTCGTGGAACGTGGTCGCCTTGACGATCGCCTCGGCCCGCCGGGCCGGGTCGCCGGACTTGAAGATGCCGGAGCCGACGAACACGCCCTCGGCGCCGAGCTGCATCATCATCGCCGCGTCGGCCGGGGTGGCGATGCCGCCGGCGGTGAACAGCACGACCGGGAGCGTGCCGACCGCCGCGACCTCGGCGACCAGGTCGTACGGCGCGCGCAGCTCCTTGGCCGCCGCGTAGAGCTCGTCCGGGGCCAGCGTGGTCAGCCGGCGGATGCCGGCCCGGATCGCGCGCATGTGCCGGGTCGCCTCGACCACGTTGCCGGTGCCGGCCTCGCCCTTGGAGCGGATCATCGCCGCGCCCTCGGAGATCCGCCGCAGCGCCTCGCCGAGGTCCGTCGCCCCGCACACGAACGGCACGGTGAACGCCCACTTGTCGATGTGGTGGGCCTCGTCGGCCGGGGTCAGCACCTCGGACTCGTCGACGTAGTCGACGCCGAGCGACTGCAGCACCTGGGCCTCGACGAAGTGGCCGATCCTGGCCTTGGCCATCACCGGGATGGACACCGTGTTGACGATGCCCTCGACCATGTCGGGGTCGGACATCCTGGCCACGCCGCCCTGGGTCCGGATGTCGGCCGGCACCCGCTCCAGCGCCATCACCGCCACCGCGCCGGCGTCCTCGGCGATCTTGGCCTGCTCCGGGGTGACCACGTCCATGATCACGCCGCCCTTGAGCATCTCGGCCATGCCCCGCTTGACCCGGGCGGTGCCGGTCTGGGGCGTGCCGGTCTGGGGCGTGCCGGTCGCGGGCAGGTCGAGCGGGCTGTCGGGCATGACCTCGATTCTACGTGCGCTCAGCCCATGCTCACGGCCGCGCCGGTGGCCGCGAGCAGCACCCAGGCCCCGCCCGGCCGCAGCGGGATCGGCCGTCGCGCCGGGTCCAGGTATGCCGTCGGCCCACCGGCCCGGGACCGGCTCCACCGCCCCCCGAGCACCCGCCCGTCGCGGAACACCAGCACCCGCCCGGAGCCGATCGTCGAGGTGTAGACGGACGGGTTGCCGACCACGTCGACGTCGGTGCGGTCGACGTGCACGGGGCTGAACGGCACGACGAGATTGGGCGTCGCGACGACCCGACCCGAGGCGGTCCGCCGGTACGACCCGTCGGCGTTGACCAGCAGCCACGCCCGGGCCGGCGCCGACCAGCGGAACCGCACCGCGGTCCGCCCGACCGTGACCGAGACCGAGCTCACCTTCCGGGCCTTCGCCGGCGCGGGGACGGCCGTGGACCAGTGCAGCCCGATCTCCCGCGCCGCCGTCGCCCGCCCGCGCACCGCCGCGGCGACCCTGGCCGTGTCCACCACGAGGTTGTACGGCGCGCTCCGGCTGCCCAGCCGCCGGTACGCGGCGCCGACCCGCTGCGGACCGGCGTCGAGCACCGGCGAGCGGCGCAGCACGCCGACCGGCCCGGCCGCGCCGCCGGAGTACGCCAGCGCGGGGTGGCCGTACGTGGCCAGCAGCTCGGGGTCGGCGTTGCGGACGCTGCGGACCGGGCCGACCTCGGTCGGGTGCCGGCTGGCGAAGACCGCGGCGAGCCGGGTCAGGCCGGCCTCGACCTGCTCGACGTACACCAGGTCGGCGGACTCCAGGCCGATCTGCGGCCGGCCGCTCGCGGTGTCGTCGATCTTGACCACGACCACCGGCCGGGTCGGCCCGCCGCGCAGGCCGGTCAGCGGGTTGACCGCCGGTGGCTTCGGCTTCGGCTTCGGCGTCGGCCTCGGGGTGGGCGACGGGGTCGGGCTCGGGGTGGGGCTGGCCGTCATCGGGCTGGGCGCCGCGGACTGGTGGCCGTCGCTGGAGCAGCCGGCGAGCAGGACCAGCACGATGCACCCGAGCCCGAACCGCCGCACGCGACCTCCCGCCGGTGTCTCCCCCGCCGGAGGCGCGACCCTATCGCTGGGTCCGCTGCGGGGTCGGCTCGGGGAAAGTGTCGTCGATCTCGAAGAACGCCGGCAGCGGCTCGGCGCCGCCCAGCCGCAGCAGCCGGGGCACCCGCCGGCGCCGCAGCAGCACGGTGTCGCGGACCGCGTCGTTGTAGAACCGCCGGGCCAGGGCCACTCGGCGGGCCGCGTCGGTGAGGTCGGCGAGCAGCGCCGGGTCGGCGCCGGCCGGCACGTCCCGCAGCGCCCGGGACAGGTCGTTCTCCGCGGCCTCGCGGGTGCTGTCGTCGGCGTCGAGCGAGGCGGCGGCCAGCTCCAACAGCCGGGCCTCGCGCTGCGGGTCGAGCGCGGTCCGCGGCTGCGACGCGAGCGCCTGGAGGGCGGCGGCCCGCCGGACCAGCGCGGCGTCCAGCGCCGAGCGGGCCAGCGAGGTGCGGCCGTGCAACCGGTCCAGCCGGGTGGCGGTCCAGCTCACCCAGGCGAGGAGGACGACGGTCACGGCGAGCGCCGCGATTATCACCTCCATGGGTGATCAGGGTAGGCCGTCCGCTCACTCTCCGACGAGGTCGGGGGTCGGCGACGTGTCCGGGCTCACCCGGACCGGGTCGGCGGCCACGACCGTCTCGTACACGGCGACGATCTGGCGGGCCACCACCGGCCAGTCGTACCCGGCCACGACCTCGGTGCCGACCGCGGCCCGCCGGGCCCGCCGGCCCGGGTCCTCGAGCAGCCCGGCCAGGCAGCCGGCCAGCGCCGCCGGGTCGCCGGTGCGGAACAGCGTGCCGGCCCGGCCGTCGTCGAGCACCCGGCGGAACGGGTCGAGGTCGCTGGCCAGGATCGGGGCGCCGGCCGCCATCGCCTCGAGCAGGATGATCCCGAAGCTCTCCCCGCCGAGGTTGGGCGCGCAGTAGACGTCGACGGAGCGCAGCATCCTGGCCTTGTCCGTCTCGTCGACCTGGCCCAGCAGGTCGACCCGGCCGGCCAGCGCCGGCGGCAGGCCGGCCAGCAGCTCCGCGGCGTCGCCGCGGCCGGCGACCAGCAGCCGCAGCTCGGGCCGCTCCGGGGCCAGCCGGGCCAGCGCGTCGAGCAGCACCGGCAAGCCCTTGCGCGGCTCGTCGTACCGGCCGAGGAAGCCGACGGTCCCAGGCCTCGGATAGCCCGGCAGCGGCTGGGCCGTCGAGAAGTGGGCGACCGCGACGCCGTTGGGGATCTCGACCGCGTCGCCGCCGAGGTGCTCGACCTGCAGCCGGCGGGCGGCCACCGACACCGCGATCCGGCCGGTGACCTTCTCCAGGAACGGCTGCATCAACGGGCCGAGCGCGGACAGCGTGCGGGACCGGGTCATCGAGGTGTGCCAGGTGGCCACGATCGGGCCGTGGGCGAGCATGAGCACGACCAGCGACAGGCTCAGCGTGGAGGGCTCGTGCAGGTGCAGCACGTCGAACCGGCCCTCCCGGAGCCAGCGCCGCGCCCTGGCCGCGGACACCGGGCCGAACTGCAGCCGGGCCACGGAGCCGTTGTAGCGGACCGGCACCGACCGGCCGGCCGCGATCGCGTACGGCGGCAGCGGCGTGTCCTCGTCCGCCGGGGTGAGCACGGACACCTCGTGCCCGAGCTCGATCAGCGCCTCGGCGAGGTCGCGGATGTGCGCCTGCACGCCCCCGGGGATGTCCCAGGAGTACGGACAGACGAGCCCGACCCGCACCGCGTCACCCCGCGCCGGGGGACAGGTCGTCGAGCCAGAGCCGCTGCAGCATGTGCCAGTCGTGCGGGCGCAGCGCGATGTCCGCCGCGAACGCGTCCGCGACCTGCTGGGTCGCCACGGCCACCTTGTCCCGCAGCCGGCCGGCCTCCGGGACCGGCACCTCGGGGTGCACCCGGACCCCCCAGCCGCCGCGGGTGAACCACAGCCCGACCGGGTGCAGCGCCGCCCCGGTCGTCGCGGCCAGCATCGCCGGCCCGGCCGGCATCCGCGCGGTGGCACCGAAGAACGCGACGTCGATCCCCCGCGCGGTGAGGTCGCGGTCGGCCAGCAGGCAGACCGCCCGGCCGTCGCGCAGCCGGTCCTTGAGCACGTCGCTGGGCGACCGGTCGCCGCCGGTGAGCGGCAGCACCTCCATCCCGAGGCTCTCCCGGTACGCGACGAACCGCTCGTACAGCGACTCCGGTTTCAGCCGCTCGACGACCGTGCTGAACGGGCAGCCGTGGTCGAGCAGCCACACGCCGGCCGACTCCCAGTTGCCGCAGTGCGGCAGCGCGAGGACCGCGCCGCGGCCGCTGGCCAGCGCCTTGTCCAGCACGTCCACGCCGACGAAGTCGGTCCGCTCGCGCACGGTCCGCGGCGTGATCCGGGACAGCCGGAAGGTCTCCTGCCAGTACCGCGCGTACGAGCGGAAGGCCCGGCGGACCAGCGGGTCGAGGTCGGCGCCCGGTCCGGCCACGCGGGCCAGGTTCCGGCGCAGCTGGCGCGCGCCGCGGGTGTCCCGGCGCGCGGCCAGCTCGCCGACCGCGGCGGAGCCAGCCGCGGCGACCGGCTCCGGCAGGGCCCGCACCGCCGCCCAGCCGGTCGCGTACGCGGCCTCGACCGCACGCTCCTGCAGGCTCACCCGCGCTGCACCGCCCGGGACTGCCGGTGCACCTCGACCAGCCGCTGCCCGGCCGTGTACGCCGAGAGCACCACCAGCGCCCACAGCGCGACCGCCTGCACGTACGGCACGCCGAGGCCGTCGAGCCCGGTGCCGACCAGCGCGGTGGTCAGCCGCTGCGGCCGCTCGATCAGCCCGACGTCGCAGCGCAGCCCGGCCCCTTCGGCCCGGGCCTTGACGTACGAGACGACCGAGCCGATCACCAGGCAGAGCAGGCACGCCAGCAGCAGCGGCGGCGAGTCCCCGCGGCCGGCGAACCACCAGATGAGCGCGCCGAACACGGCCGCGTCGACGACCCGGTCCAGGGTCGAGTCGAGCACCGCCCCGAAGACCGTCGAGCCGCCCTGGGCCCGGGCGACCGAGCCGTCGACGAAATCGAGCATGGCGAAGGCCCAGATGATCAGCGTGCCGACGAAGAACACGCCACGGGTGTAGAAGAGGAGCGCGCCGGCCATCGCACCGAGCGTGCCGACCACGGTCACCGCGTTGGCGGTGACGCCGTGCTTGACCAGCCAGCGGATCAGCGGACCCATGACGCGTCCCCAGGCGCTGCGGGAGAACAGGCCGCGCGAGAAGAGACCGGTCATGGTGGGCCCACCTTAGTAGTGCGGCGGTACGGCCGGGCGGCCACCGTACGAGCGCGACGAGAGTGTTTCAGCGCGTCAAGTCCGCCCGAGGTCTTGTCGGTGAACACACGAAGGGTGTCGAATCGCAGGACGCGGGCACCAGCGGGGCGACTGGAGGCGGCCGATGGCGTCGAGAGGGTCCACCAAGGGAGCGGAGCGCGGGGCGGTCGTCGCGGCGGCGGCGGTCGACCGCCCCGAGCAGATCCGCAACGTCGCGGTCGTGGGCCACTCAGGCTCCGGCAAGACCACCCTGGTCGAGGGATTGTTGCTGGCCACGGGCACGATCCAGCGCGCCGGCGCGGTGCCGGACGGCACCACCGTGTCCGACTCGGACCCGGCCGAGGTCAAGCAGCAGCGCTCGGTGTCGCTGGCCGTCGCCCCGTTCGAGCACAACGGGATCAAGGTCAACCTGCTCGACACCCCCGGCTACGCGGACTTCGTCGGCGAGCTGCGCGCGGGCCTGCGCGCCGCCGACGCCGCGCTGTTCGTGGTCTCCTCGGTCGACGGCGTCGACGCGACGACGGTCTCCCTCTGGGAGGAGTGCGCCGCGGTCGGCATGCCGCGGGCGGTGGTGATCACCCGGCTCGA
Organism: uncultured Actinomycetota bacterium; assembly: GCA_963803135.1. Classification (GTDB taxonomy): domain Bacteria; phylum Actinomycetota; class Actinomycetes; order Mycobacteriales; family CADCTP01; genus CADCTP01. The sequence goes on from CAWDLH010000008.1 coordinate 1,079,731, forward strand.
CCACCAGCGGGCCGATTTCGAGGAGTCGGTCGCGGTCTGCCGCCGGGTCTTCGGCGACAACGTGCTGCCGCTCTACCTTCCGCTGCACGCCGACGACGGCACGATCGGCGGCCTGATCGGGCTGCTGTCCCGCCGGGTCCAGGACTACTCCGGTGGCCAGCCCGCCGAGCGGGACGCCGACCCCGAGCACCTCGAGCTGATCGAGGGCCCGCGCAACGAGCTGATCGAGGGGATCATCGCCGAGTCCGAGGACGAGTCGCTGATGGACCGCTACCTCGGCGGCGAGGAGATCCCGCTCGACACGCTGGTCGACGACCTGGAGACCGCGGTCGCACGCGGGTCGTTCCACCCGGTGCTGGCTGCCTGCGGCGTCACCGGGCTCGGCGCCGAGGCCCTGGTGGAGGTGCTGACCAGCGCGTTCCCGACGCCGGCTGAGCACGCGCTGCCGCCGGTGACCGGCATCGACGGCAGCCCGCGCGCGCCGCTGACCTGCGATCCGGCCGGGCCGCTGGTCGCCGAGGTGGTCAAGACGACCGTCGACCCGTACGTGGGACGGGTGTCGCTGCTGCGGGTGTTCTCCGGCACGCTCAAGCCCGACCTGGCCGTGCACGTGGCCGGTCACGGCATGGCCGAGCGCGGGCACGAGGACCACGACGTCGACGAGCGGGTCGGCCACCTGTTCTCCCCGCTCGGGGCGACGCTGCGGCCGGTCGACTTCGCCGTGGCCGGTGACGTCGTCGCGGTCACGAAGCTGGCCAGCGCCGAGACCGGCGACACCGTGTCGGCCAAGGACGAGCCGTTGCTCGTCGCGCCGTGGGACATGCCGGAGCCACTGCTGCCGATCGCGGTCCGGGCCAAGACCCGCTCCGACGAGGACTCGCTGGCCAAGGGCTTGACCAAGCTGACCGCCGGCGACCCGACGATGTGGCTGGAGCGCAACGCCGAGACCCACCAGCTGGTGCTGTGGTGCATGGGCGAGGCGCACGCGGACGTCCTGCTCGACCGGCTCCGGGAGCAGGGGGTCGAGCTGGAGATCGTGCCCGTCGTCGTACCGCTGCGGGAGACGTTCGCGCGCAAGGCGGCGGCCAAGGGCCGGCACGTCAAGCAGTCCGGCGGGCACGGACAGTTCGCGATCTGCGACATCGAGGTCGAGCCGCTGCCGACCGGCTCCGGCGTCGAGTTCGACGTCAAGGTGGTCGGCGGCGCGGTGCCGTCCAACTACATCCCGTCGGTGGAGAAGGGCGTCCGGGCCCAGGCCGAGCGCGGGGTCGCGGCCGGCTTCCCGGTGGTCGACTTCAAGGTCACGCTCGTCGACGGAAAGGCGCACAGCGTCGACTCCTCGGACGCGGCGTTCCAGGTGGCCGGCGCCCTCGCGCTGCGGGAGGCGGCGAAGGCGGCGACGGTCTCGCTGCTGGAGCCGGTGCAGGCGGTCAGCGTGATCGTGCCGGACGAGTACGTCGGCGCGGTGATGAGCGACCTGTCCGGCCGGCGCGGCCGGGTCACCGGCACCGAGTCGATCGGCGGCGAGCGGTCGGTGGTGAACGCCGAGGTGCCCGAGACCGAGCTGCTGCGCTACGCGGTGGACCTGCGCTCGATCACCGCCGGGACCGGCCGGTTCACCCGGCGCTACCTGCGGCACGACCCGATGCCGGAGCACGAGGCGCGCCGGGCGATCGCGGCGACGCAGGAGGACTGAGCCTGGGTCGACCGGCCGTCGGCGCGGCGCAGGAGGCGGGCGACCGGCCCGGACCGCCTGGTCGTCGCCGCCTGACCGCTGCGGGTCAGCCGGCGGGCCAGGCCTCGGCGAGCAGTGCCCGGGTGTCGCCGAGCAGCTGCGGCAGCACCCGGGTCTGCCCGATCACCGGCATGAAGTTGGTGTCGCCGCCCCACCGCGGCACCACGTGCTGGTGCAGGTGGGCGGCGATCCCGGCGCCGGCCACCGCGCCCTGGTTCATCCCGATGTTGAAGCCGTGCGCGCCGCTCGCCGTCCGTACCGCGGTCATCGCCCGCTGGGTGAAGACGGCGAGCTCCGCGCACTCGTCGGCGGTCAGCTCGGTGTAGTCGGCGACGTGCCGGTAGGGCACGGCCATCAGGTGGCCGGAGTTGTACGGGTAGAGGTTGAGCACCGCGTACACCAGCGTGCCGCGGGCGAGGATCAGCCCGTCCTCGTCGGACAGCGTCGGCGCCCGGCAGAACGGGCACTCGTCGGCCGAGGTCGGCTTGCCCTCGCCCTTGATGTAGGCCATCCGGTGCGGGGTCCACAGCCGCTCGAACGTGTCCCGCTCGCCGACGCCGTCCTGGCCGGTCAGCTCCGGTCCGCCCGCCGCGCCCGTCACGCCGGCGCCGTCCCCTCCCCCGCCGGTCCCTGGCCGGCCGCCACCCGTCCGACCGCCGCCCGCTCGGCCGCGGCGTCGTCGGCCGCGGCGTGCTCGACCGCCGCACCCGCGCCGGCGCCGGGCTCGGCCGCCTCGGCCTCGTCGAACAGGGCGGCGGACGGGCCGGCGTTCGCCCGGGCCCGGATGGTCGCCAGGATCTCCTCGGCCGCCTGGTCCAGCGGCACGCCGTTGCGCTGGGACCCGTCGCGGTAGCGGAACGACACGGTGCCTGCGCTCGCGTCCTCGTCCCCGGCGATGAGCAGGAACGGCACCTTCTGCTTGGTCCAGGTCCGGATCTTCTTCTGCATCCGGTCGTCGGAGGTGTCCACGTCGACCCGTACGTCCTCGGCCCGCAGCCGCTCGGCGAACGCCGACAGGTACGGCACGTGCGCGTCGGTGACCGGGATCCCGACCGCCTGCACCGGCGACAGCCAGGCCGGGAATGCACCGGCGTAGTGCTCGGTGAGCACCCCGAAGAACCGCTCGATCGACCCGAACAGCGCCCGGTGGATCATGACCGGCCGCTGCCGCGACCCGTCGGCGGCCTGGTATTCCAGCTCGAACCGCTCCGGCAGCATGAAGTCCAGCTGGATGGTCGACATCTGCCAGGTCCGCCCGATCGCGTCCCGGGCCTGCACCGAGATCTTCGGCCCGTAGAACGCGGCGCCGCCCGGGTCGGGTACGAGGTCGAGACCGGACTCCTCGGCGACCGACCGCAGGGTCTCGGTGGCGACCTCCCAGACCTCCTCGGAGCCGATCGACTTCTCCGGGTTGCGGGTGGACAGCTCCAGGTAGAAGTCGTCCAGCCCGAAGTCGGCCAGCAGGTCGAGCACGAACCGCAGCAGCGAGGCCAGCTCCTCGGCCACCTGCTCCTGGGTGCAGAAGATGTGCGCGTCGTCCATGGTCAGGCCGCGCACCCGGGTGAGCCCGTGCACGACGCCGGACTTCTCGTACCGGTAGACGGTGCCGAACTCGAACATCCGCAGCGGCAGCTCCCGGTACGACCGGCCGCGGGCCCGGAAGATCAGGTCGTGCATCGGGCAGTTCATCGGCTTGAGGTAGTAGTTGGCGCCCTCCAGCTGCATGGGCGGGAACATGCCGTCCGCGTACCAGTCCAGGTGGCCGGAGATCTCGTACAGGTGCGCCTTGGTGATGTGCGGGGTGTTCACGAAGTCGTAGCCGGCCTTCTCGTGCTGGATCCGGCTGTAGTTCTCCATCTCGCGCCGGACGATGCCGCCCTTGGGGTGGAAGACCGGCAGCCCGGAGCCCAGCTCCTCCGGGAAGCTGAACAGGTCGAGCTCGGCGCCGATCCGGCGGTGGTCGCGCTTCTCGGCCTCGGCCAGCAGCCGCAGGTGCTCCTTGAGCGCGTCCCGGCTCTCCCAGGCGGTGCCGTAGATCCGCTGCAGCTGCGGGTTCTTCTCCGAGCCCCGCCAGTACGCCGCGGCCGAGCGCATCAGCCGGAACGCCGGGATGAGCCGGGTGGTCGGCAGGTGCGGGCCGCGGCAGAGGTCGGTCCAGACCCGCTCGCCGGCCTTGTCGAGGTTGTCGTACATGGTCAGCTGGCCGGCGCCGACCTCGGCCGAGGCGCCCTCGGTGTCCTCGGCCGCACCCTTGAGCCCGATCAGCTCCAGCTTGAACGGCTCGTCGGCCAGCTCGGCCCGGGCCTCGTCGTCGGAGACCGGCCGGCGGGAGAACCGCTGACCGGCCTTGACGATCTCCTGCATCCGCCGGTCGACGCGGTCCAGGTCCTCCGGGGTGAACGGGCGGTCCGGGAGGAAGTCGTAGTAGAACCCGTTCTCGATCGGCGGGCCGATGCCGAGCCGGGTGCCGGGGAACAGGTCCTGCACGGCCTGGGCCATGACGTGCGCGGTCGAGTGCCGCAGCACCGAGCGGCCGGCGCCGGAGTCCAGCGGAACCGGCTCGACCTGCACGTCCTCGTCCGGCGCCCAGTCGAGGTCCTTGAGCGCGCCGGTCGCGAGCTCGCGCACGACGACCGCGCCGGACGGGCCGGTGAGCGCGACCCCGGCGGCGGCGAGCGCGTCGGCGGCGGTCGTCCCGGCCGCGACCGCCACGCTGGCGGGGACGGCGGACGGGTACGGCTGCGACGACACGGCTCCTCCTGGTGCTCGGCTGGTACGCCGATGCTATCCAGGGTCGCGAGCGGAATCGGCGGCGAGCCGGTAGGCCTCGCGCCGGGGCACGCCGAGCGCGGTCAGCGTCGCGGCGGCGTCCCGCCCCGACCGCCCGGCGTCCCGCAACAACCGGGCCAGCTCCCCCGCCTCCACTCCCACCCGCTCGTCGCCCACCGGCACCACGACGACGACCCCGCCGCCCGGGGCGCCGGGGCCCTGGGCGGCTTGGACGGCCTGGACGGCTTGGACGGCTTGGACGCCCCAGCCGGGGGCGGCGGTCGGGGTGAGGACGGTGTGGTGGGGGGCGAGGTCGGCCGGGTCGGTGCCGGCCGGGTCGAACGCCGCCGGGACGGGGGTGCGGGCCAGCAGGCGGGCGAGCTCGGCCCGGCCGGCGGCGGTAGCGGGGACGCGGCCGGCCTGGAGCAGCGGCGTCGGCGGCAGGCCGGCGGACAGCAGCAGGTCGGCGCCGGCGACCGGTGGCCAGAGCACGACCCGGCTGCCGCGGGTGACCGGCAGTGCGGCGGCCGGGTCGTCGGCCAGCACGACGGTCGTGCGGGCGGCGACCCGGTCCGGCAGCCGGTGCCGCCGCGGACCGGGCAGCGGGACCGGTGGCGCCGGCGCCCCTCGACCGGTCAGGTCGACGACGAGGTCGGCCTGGGCCGCGAGCCGGGCGACCTCGTCGGTGGCCGGCCCGCCGGTGAGCACCAGCACGACCGGCACCGGCGTGCCCAGCTCCTCGGCGGTGACCTCGACCGTCGCGCCCGGGTCGCGCAGGGCGGCGAGCAACTCGGCCGGCAGGTCGGCCGCTGCCGCCGTCGCGTTCAGCAGGTACGTGTCTGCATCGAGCTGCCCGCTGCGGCGCACGATCAGGGACTCGGCCGAGTGCCAGCCCGGGTTGACCTCGCCCTCGACCGCGGCGCTCACCCCGCCGGCCGCCAGGGTGAGCCGGACCCACCCGCGTAGCAGCGGCAGCTCGCCCGGCAGCGGGCCGGCGGACACGCCGAGGACGCAGGTCGCCCGGGCGGTGATCGCGGCCGCGGCGGTCAGCTCCAGCGTCTTCCCGTGCCGGCCGGTCACCGCGGGATGACCGGCCGCGGTCAGCCGTACCGGTCTCACGGCTTCGCCACCGCCCGCAGCCGCAGCAGCCGGCTGGCCCGGGCGGCGACGACCCGGGACGCCCAGGTCGAGCCGAGCGCGCGGGCCTCCGCGTCCGACAGCGGACCGGCCGGCTCCAGCGCCCAGCCCAGCTCGGCGTACCGGGCGGCGAGCCGATCCAGGTGCTCGGGCGTCGGCTCGGGTGTGGCGGCGAGCGTGCGGTCGACGGACGCCGGTGCGTCCCAGGGCCGCACGTTGACCACGGCGTCCAGGATCGCGCCGGGTGCGCCGAGGCTGAGCACCCCGCACAGGACGTCCGGGTCGGCACCGAGGATCCCGTCCAGCAGCGAACCCCACGGCATCACGACCGCGATCTCGGCACACCGTCCCCGCAGCGGCTCTGGAGGGCGCTCCGCGGCCGCTGCGACGAAGACCAGGCCGAGCTTCCGCTTCCGCGCCGCCACGATCGCCCGGTCCAGCCGGGTGGTCTCGGCGTCCAGGCCGACGACCAGCGCGTCCGGCCGGCGCTCGGACCAGCGCACGGTGTGCCGGCCGTCGCCGCAGCCGACGTCGACCAGCACCGGACCGGCCGCGGCGACCGCCTCGGCCAGCCGCTCCGCCGGCACCGTCACCGGCCCATTGTCCGGCCACTCACGCTCAGCCGCGTCGCCGGGTCGTGCGCCGGCCGGACAACCGGGTGGAGCCGCGCCGCCGACAGCCGGCGCCAGTGCCTCTCGGCCGGGCGCGGCGGCTCGCGTCCGGCTCAGTCCGCGTCGGCGACGATCTCGCGGAGCTTGACCGCCTTCGCCTCGGTCCAGTCGGCGGGCTGCAGGACCGTGGCCCAGGCGTCGACGTACTCGGTGGTGTACTTGTGCCCGTGCCCGCCCGGCACCCCGGTGGCGAACGGCAGGTCCGCGGTCACCTGCCAGAAGGTGATGAACGGGAGCCACTGCACCGCGCCCAGCACGTCGTGGCCGGGTGGCTCGCGCAGCCAGTCCGGCTCGGTCAGCAGCAGCCGCGGGCTCCACCACACGATCGGGTCGGACGGGTGCTGCAGGTAGAGCACCCGCGGCCCGTCCCACGCGACCGAGGCCGGCTCGATCGGCGGCCCGGGGTGATCGTCGAAGCGCACCGTCCGGCCGTCCCGGTAGATCGGTGCGACCTCCTGGCTGCCCGGGTCGCGGTTGTCGGTGAACTCGCGGAAGAGCGTGTTGAAGTTCGGCGGTCCGGCGAAGACCGCGCCGGACGTGCGGTTGCGCAGGTCCTGCTCACCGCTGAACGCGGTCTCCCCGCCGAACGAGCCGAGGCTCTCACCGAAGACCAGCAGCCGGGGCCGGCGCTCCTGCGGCAGGACCGACCACTTGCTGTAGACCGCGTCGAAGAGGGCACGGCCGGCCTCCCGGGCGCGCTTCTGGTCGACCAGATAGGAGATCCACGACGGCAGGTACGAGTACTGGATCGCGACGATCGCGGAGTCCCCGCCGGTCATGTACTCGACCGTGTCCATCGAGGCCGGGTCGACCCAGCCGCTGCCGGTGGTCGTGGCGACGACGAGGTACTTGCGGTCGAAACCGCCGGCGCGCTCCAGGTCGTCGACCGCCAGGTTGGCGCGGCCCTCGGCCGAGTCGGCCGACTCGAGGCCCGCGTACGCCCGGATCGGCGCGAGCGCCGGCCCGCCGGTGAACGCGGAGATGTCCGACACGGTCGGCCCGAGCCCGGTGACCTTGCGGCCCTCCCGGCCGAGAGTGTCCCAGGCGACCAGGGATCCCGGTCCGCCGGACCGGGTGCCGACGGTGGGCTGCTGCGCGCCCTCGGTCGTGATGCCGTTGCGGACCGAGAACGCCTCGTCGGCGGCGGACACGAGCCCGTCCAGCAGGACGCCGCTGACCAGCGCGATGGTGATGCCGACGACGGTCACCCAGCCGACGGCGCGGGCCGCCCGCGGGCCGATCCAGCGGCTCAGCAGCCGGGCCAGCCACCGGTAGACCGCGCGCAGGCCACGGCCGAGCGCGACCAGGGCGACGAACACCACGGCGGCCAGCACCGGCACCAGCAGCCAGGCCGCCGGGTTGCTGCCCGCCACCCCCATGAGGTCGCGGAGCTCGGACTGCCAGCGCTGGCCCAGCACGAACGCGACGACCAGCGCGACGGCGGCCACGACGGCGAAGACGCGCCACCCGCTCGGGCGGGCGATGCGCTCGTCCCGGTCGGCGAACGCGCGCCAGACCCAGGCCGCGACAGCGCCGACGCCGTAGCCGATCGCCGCGGAGATCCCGCAGACCAGGCCCTGCACCAGCGGAGTACGGGGCAGCAGGGACGGCGTGAACGCCAGGCACATGAACAGCACGGCGCCGGCCGCCCCGGGCAGCGTGTACCGGAACCAGCGTCGTCCCCGCCGCCGGCGCGCCCGCCGAGGCTCCGCCCCGTCACCAGCCCCGGCCTCCTGCGCCGCCTCCGTGGCCCCACCCGCGTCCGCCGTGGCCACGGCGGAAGCCGGCTCATCGGTCGCCACGGACCGAGCCGGCTCGCCGGCGGCGACCGGGTCGCCGTCGGTCGCGGCAGCGATCGGGTCGCCGGCGGTCGCGGCAGCGGCGGGGTCGCCGGCGGTCGCGGCAGCGGCGGGCTCGCCGGCGGTCGCGGCAGCGGCGGGCTCGCCGGCGGTCGCGGCGGCCGGCTCGCGGCCGTCCCGGGGTGCCGGGGGTGGGACGGGGACGTCCGGGGGCTGCTCGCCGCCGTCGACCGGACTGCCCGGCTCGCTGCGAAGATCCTCCGGCTGTGTGGTCATTGCCGCCTCCCTGCGCCGGCCGCAGTGTCCGGGTCCGGACCGGGCGCTGGCTCATCCGAAGCGGATGAACCGTATCGGGTCCTTCGGTGGTCAGGCAGCGACTAGATGGACCAGGACGATGCCGGCCCCGTTCACGGCCCAGTGCGCGCCGATGGGCGCCAGCAGGCTCCCGCTGCCGGCGCGCAGGCCGGCGAGCACCAGCCCGGCGAGGAAGGTGACAAGCACCGTGCCGGCGACCCGGGCCGCCACCCCGACCGCGCCCTCGCCGAGCGCTCCGGCCGCGGTCTCGTTGGCCGGCCCGCCGCCCAGCGCCGCCAGCACGTGCCAGAGCCCGAACAGCGCCGAGGACCCGATCGTCGCCACGCGGGTGCCGCCCACCCGCCGCAGCAGCGCCCAGGTCACCCCGCGGAAGGCCAGCTCCTCCGGGATCACCGTCAGCAGCGGCAGCCCGACCAGCACCCGCACCGCCACCCCGGCCCAGCTCCCGGTGACCGGCGCGACGCGGTGCTCCAGCGCCGGCACCACCAGCACCAGCGCGCAGGCGAGCACCACCACCGCCGCGGGCACCGCCGCCCAACGCAGCCCGCGCGCCCAGGTCCCCCGGGCCAGACCGAGTTCGGTGAGGGTCAGGCGGCTGGCCCAGGCGATCGCGACCATCGCGAGCACGAGCGCGACGGCGACCACGGCCGGCGCCCCGGGCAGGATCCGGTGCTCGAGCAGGTTCGCCGCGACCAGGCAGCCGACCACGATCAGCACCCAGCCGCGGGCGGCCGCCGCATCCACCCGCGCCGACTCCGCCGTCACCGGCCACCGTCCGGGTGCGCGGCTGGCGCAGCATCCACGTCGATTCCTCCTACCAGCAGGGTCCGGCCCACCGCGCCGACCGGCATCACCCGGAGCAGACGACGCGCCGCCGATAGGGTCGGACCGCGATGCGACTGCGGACCCATGCCGGCTTCCGGCTCTTCTGGACCGCCAGCACCGTGTCCGACTTCGGCACCCCGATCACGACCTTCGCGATCCAGGTGCTGGTGGTAACCACGCTGGCCGGTTCGGCGGCGGACGTCGGCCTGGTCAACGCCGCCCGCTGGCTGCCGTACCTGCTGTTCGGAGTGCTGGTCGGCGCGCTGGCCGACCGGGCCCGGCGCAAGCCGCTGCTGGTCGGCACCGACCTCGGCCGGGCCGCGCTGCTCTGCGCGGTGCCGCTGCTGGCCTGGTCGGAGCTGCTCTCCCTGCCCACGCTCGCCGCGCTGGTCGCCGTGTTCGGCCTGCTTTCGCTGGTCAACGACGCCGCGCACCAGTCCTTCCTGCCCCGGCTGCTGCCCCGGGACGCGTTGACCCGGGCGAACGCGCGGCTGGCGCAGAGCTCGGCCGCCGCCGACACCGCCGGTCCCGCGGTCGCCGGCGGCCTGGTCGGCTGGCTGGGTGCGCCGGCGGCGGTGCTCGTCGACGCGGGGACGTACCTGGCCTCCGGGCTGCTGATCGCCCGGGTGCGGATGACCGACCCGCCCGCGCCGACCCGCGCCCCGCTGGGCCGGGAGATCCGCGAGGGCCTGGCCTGGGTGTACGGGCACCGGCTGTTGCGTCCGCTGGCCCTGTGCACGCACGGGTGGTTCGTGTTCTACGCGACGCTCGGGGCGGTCTACGTCCCGTACGGCCTGCTGCGGCTGGGGTTCAGCGCGTTCGGGCTCGGCCTGACCCTCGCGCTGGCCGGCGTCGGCGGGCTGGTCGGCGCCGGGTTGTCCGAGCGCGCCGGCCGGGCCGGGCTCACGATCCCGCTCGCCTGGCTGGTGCAGGCCGCCGGCATCGCGGTCATCGCGCTCACCCCGGCCGGCAGCCTCCTGCTCGCCGGGCTGGGCAACCTCGTCAACGGCCTCGGGCTCGGGCTGTCGAGCCCGCTGGAGCTGGCGTACCGGCAGGCGGTCACCCCGGACCGCCTGCAGGCCCGGACGAACGCGACGATGCGCTCGATCAACCGGGCCGCGGTGGTGGTGGGCGCGCCGCTGGGCGGCCTGGTCGCCGACTCGCTCGGCTACGGTCCGGCGCTGTGGCTGTGCGCCGGCGGGGTCATGGCGGCCGGTCTCGCGCTGCTCGCCAGCCCGTTCCGTACCGTCCGGTGGCCACGGGGAGGGATCACATGAGCGAGAGGGAGAACCCGGTCGAGAGGGGGCGGGCGATCGTCGACGGCCACTGGTACATGACGCTGGCGACCGCGGACGCGAGCGGCAGGCCGTGGGCGTCGCCGGTCTGGTTCGCCCACGACGGGTACCCCCGGCGGCTGGTCGAGTTCCGCGGGCAGGCGCTGACGCCCGCGGACGTCACCGCGCCCGCGGCCCACCGGCTGTTCCGCGCCGTTCCGGCCGCGCAGTTCGTCCTCGACGCCACCGACCACCGCATCCCGGTCGCGCTCGGCTGACTCAGTGCTCAGCCAGGCAGGGTGACCGGTAGTCGGCGATCCGCCGCCGGACCAGCCGCTCGCAGCCCGGATCGCCGCACTCGCAGACGAACTCCAACTCGACCGCGCCGGGGTCCCCGGCCGCCCACGGGCGGGCGTGGTACCCGCGGACCTGCTCGATCGCGGCCGCGTTCTGCTCCCGCAGCAGCGCCGGCCGGTCGGTGCCGGCCGGGCCCGCCCGCAGGGGCCCGGCGAGCAGCGCCTCGACCCGCCGCAGGGTGTCTTCCGCGCCGGCACTCCCGTCGACGACGAGGGTCGGCAGGCTGTGCTCGGCGGCCTCCGCGGCGATCAGCTCGCGCAGGGCGGTGTAGAGCCGGGCCGGCCCGGGCCGGGTGCCGCGCGCCTCGAGCTGGGCCCGCTGGAACTCGGGTGTCGGCAGCAGCCAGACCGACCGCGCCGGGTCGGCCGCCCACGCCGGCAGCGTCGTGCCCTCGGCGACCACGAGCGGGCGGTCCGGCAGCGCGGCCAGGTCGTCGAGCACCATCGGGCCGCGTTCCCGGTGCAGCGACATCGCGACCAGCGCGGCGGTCGGGCGCTCCCAGCGCTCCGGCGGCGCGAGCGTCTCGAACGCGCGGGCGGCCGGGATGCCCCGGGCCAGCGCTCGGTCGCGGTGCACCCAGGTCCGGGTGTCCGCGCCGTACCGCCGCAGCCCGTACCGGCGGGCCAGCGCCCGGGCGACCGTCGACTTGCCCGCGGCCGGGCCGCCGCCGACCCACACCACCGGTCCCATCGGGACGTATTGTCGCCGACCGCCGGTAACGTCGCGGCCGTGCCGACCGGTCGCGGGAGCCTGCAGCGGCAGCTCCTCGATCGGCGGCTGCCGCCCGCCCGGCTCGCCGCGGTCGCGGCCGACGGCAGGCGGGCGGCCGCAGCCGGTATCGACCTCGCCCGGCCGTACGCATGAGCCGGTACGTGATGACCGCGGGCGACGCGACCGGCCTGCTCGGTGGGCTGGCGGCGCACGAGGTCGACGCCTGCGTCGGCGGCGGCTGGGCGGTGGACGCGCTGTTGGGCGCCCAGACCCGCGAGCACGCCGACCTCGACCTGTGGGTGCCGGCCACCGACCTGGAGCGGCTGTTCGCGGCGTTGGCCGAGCACGGCGTCGACCGCGTCTTCCCGTGGCCCGGCGACCGGCCGTGGAACTTCGTCCTGCACGACGGCGAGCGCCGCCGCATCGACCTGCACCTCTACGAACCGCGCCCGGGCGCCCCGATCCACTACGGCTCCGCGCTCGACCCGTACACCTTCCCGGACGAGGCGCTCGCCGGCCGCGGCGCCATCGCGGGCACGGACGTGCGGTGCGAGTCGCCGGAGTGGGCCGTCCGTTGGCGAACCGGCTACCCGCCTCGCCCGAGCGATCTGCACGACGTGCCGCTGCTCTGCGGGAGGTTCGGGATCCCGCTCCCGGCCGGCTTCTGAGCGCGGCGCGGCGGGACGCGTCCGGCGCCACCCCCCGCCGGGCTTGCAACCCGCGTCTTCATGTACGAGGGTTACGAAAGTCTGACCACGACAAGCCCCGGAGAGAAGGAGGTCCGGCCGGTGAGCGACGCCACCGCCACCGTGGACGCCTCGGGGTTCACCCGGTTCCGCGGCAGCCTCACCGGCCGCGACCGGACCGCGCTCGCCGGCATGTACGGGTTCGTCGTCCTGCTGCACGTCGTCGGCTTCGGCGTGCTGCTCGGCTTCGTGGTGCCCAACCACTACCAGCTCGGCGGCGACCGCCCGGTGTTCACGATCGGCGTCGGCATCCTCGCGTACACGTTCGGGATGCGGCACGCGTTCGACGCCGACCACATCGCGGCCGTCGACAACACGACCCGCAAGCTCATGGCCGACAACGTCGAGAAGGAGGCCAGGGGTGTCCCCCCGGAGGAGATCCGCCGGCCGCTGTCGGTCGGCTTCTGGTTCTCCCTCGGCCACTCGACGATCGTGTTCCTGCTCGCCCTCCTGCTCTCGGCCGGCGTGAAGGCGCTGGCCGGCCAGGTCGAGAACGGCGACTCCGAGTTGCACTCGGTCACCGGCGTGATCGGCGCCTCGGTCTCCGGGGCCTTCCTGTGGATCCTCGGCATCCTCAACCTCGTCGTGCTGGTCGGCATCGTCCGGGTGTTCCGCGAGATGCGCGCCGGCCGGTACGACGAGGCCGAGCTCGAGGACCAGCTCAACAAGCGCGGTCTGATGAACCGCTTCCTCGGTGGCCTGACGAAATCCGTGCGGAAGGGCTGGCACATCTACCCGATCGGCGTGCTGTTCGGCCTCGGCTTCGACACCGCGACCGAGGTCGGCCTGCTCGTGCTCGCCGGCGGCGCCGCGGTGTTCAACCTGCCGTTCTGGGCGATCCTCGTGCTGCCGGTCCTGTTCGCGGCCGGCATGAGCCTGCTGGACACCACCGACGGCGTGTTCATGAACGCCGCGTACGGCTGGGCGTTCGCGAAGCCGGTCCGCAAGGTCTTCTACAACATCACGATCACGGCGATCTCGGTCGCGGTCGCGCTCGTCATCGGCACGATCGAGCTGGTCGGCGTCCTCGCCGACCAGGCCGACATCACCTCGGGCCCGCTGTCGGCGATCGCCGCCATCCCGCTGGACTACGCCGGCTACGGCATCGTCGGGCTGTTCTTCCTCGCCTGGGCCGTCGCGCTGGCGGTCTGGCGGTACGGCCGGATCGAGCAGAAGTGGTCCGCTGATCTCGCCCCCGGCCCGGACGCGCCGCACTGACCGGGCCGGGCGCGGTCAGCGGCGCCGCGCGGCCGCGGGTACGGCCGCGGGCGGCAGCTGGCGGACGTGCTCGGTGTCGACGGCGAGGCGGACGGCCTGTCCCGCCGCGGCCGCCACGTCGGCCGTGGTCAGCACGGCGAGCCGGCCGACGGTGGTGTCGATGTCGACCCGGATCGTTCCGCCGAGCGGGACGGTCCGCCGCACCGTACCGGCGACCGCGATGGTCTCCGCTCGGACGGGCGCGCCCAGATCCACCAACCGGCACCGTTCCGGGCGGGCGACGAGCAGCTCGGCGCGGCCGGTCAGCTCCGGCGGCAGCCGGTTGGTGTAGCCGAGCAGGGCCGCGCAGTCGGTGTCGGCCGGCGCATCGAGGACCCGGGCCGTCTCGCCGAGCTGGCGCAGCCGCCCGCCGACCAGCAGCGCGGTGCGGTGCGCGAGCGCCCGCGCTTCCTCCCGGTCGTGGGTGACGTGCAGGACCGCCGCACCGAGCCGGTCCAGGGCGGTGCGCAGGTCGGCGACGAGGTCGGCCCGGGTGGTGGCGTCCAGACCGGTGAACGGCTCGTCGAGCAGCAGCACCCGGGGTTCGACCGCGAGGGCCCGGGCGATCGCGACCCGCTGCGCCTCGCCGCCGGACAGCGTCCGCGCGTCCCGCCCGCCCAGGTGGGCGACGCCGAGCGCGGCGAGCCAGGGCTCCGCCCGGGTCCGGGCCTCCTTCCGCCGCACCCCCCGCAACCGCAGTCCGGCCGCGGCGTTGTCGAGCGCGGTGGTGCGCTGCATTACCGGCCGCTGCAGGACGGCAGCCACGGCAGCGCGGATCTCCGCGGACGTGGCCGGCCGGCCGTCGAGCAGCACCTGACCGGTACGGGTCAGGCCGCCGAGGTGCGCGAGCGCCCGCAGCAGCGTCGACTTGCCGGCGCCGTTGGGCCCGAGTACGGCCAGGGTCTCGCCGGCGGCGACGTCGAGCGCGGCGATGTCGAGCAACACCCGTCCCCCGGCGGCGACGGCGAGGTCGCGGCAGCCGATGCCCACGGCGGTCAGCGGCGTACGGTCTGGCGCTGCTGGACGACGGTGACCGCGAGGTTCACGCCGAACGCGATGGCCAGCAGGACGATGCCGAACGCGATCGCCAGGCTGAACTCGCCGCGGCTGGTCGCGAGGACCGCCGCGGTGGTGAGCACCCTGGTCTCGCCGGCGATGTTGCCGCCGACCATCTGCGCGGCACCGACCTCGCTGACGACCGCGCCGAACCCGGCCGTCCCGGCCGCGAGCAGCGGGAGCCGGGCCTCGGCCAGCAGCGCCCGCAGCGCCCGCGGTCGGGTCGCACCAAGCGCCCGCATCTGCACCAGGAAGTCGGGATCGACCTGCTGGAGCGCTGCCGCCGTGAGCGCCGCGACCACCGGCGTCGCGATGCCGGCCTGGGCGATCACCATCGCGGTCGGCGTGTAGAGCAGGCCGAGCGCTCCGAGCGGCCCGCTGCGCCACAGCAGAACGGTGACGAACAGGCCGACGACGACCGGCGGCAGCCCCATGCCCGTGTTGGCCGCCGCGAGCGCGATCCGCCGGCCGCGGAACCGCGCGAGGGCCAGCGTGGCCCCCAGCGGCACGCCGAGCAGCAGCGCGATCACCGTCGCGGTGAGCGAGATCCGCAGGGTCAGCGCGGTGATCGACCACGTGTCCTCGTCGCCGGTGGCCAGCAGCCGGACGGCCTCGACCACACCGTGCACCAGCACATCCACGCGGGCCTCCCTCCGAGCCGATCAGCGCCGATCAGCGCCGATCAGCCGCCCAGGCTGCTCTCGTCCTTGCCGGCGTCCGGGATGAACAGCGGCTGGCCGAACTCGGCCTTCCCGAACCGGCCGATCCGCTGCTGGGTCGCCGGCGAGACGATCCAGTCGGCGAACGCCTTGGCCGCGTCGGACTGCACCCGCCTGCCAGCCTTCGTGGTCATCTCGATCACGTGGTAGACGTTCAGCAGGCTCGGGTCGCCCTCGCTGAGGATCTGCAGCTTGAGCGTGTCGCGCTGGGCCAGGTACGTCGCCCGGTCCGAAAGGGTGTAGCCGGCCTTCTCGCTGGCCACCCGGAGTGTGGCGCCCATGCCCTGGCCGGTCGACTGGTACCACGCGCCGTGCGGGGTGATCCCGGCCTTGCCCCAGATGTCCTTCTCCTTGGCGTTCGTCCCGGAGTCGTCGCCGCGGGAGACGAACACCTCCTGCGCCGCCGCGATCTTCTTCAGCGCGTCGACGCTGTGCAGGCCGTGGATCCCGGCCCGGTCGGCGGCCGGCCCGACGATCACGAAGTCGTTGTGCATCACCAGCCGGCGCTGGCCCGCGACTCCCTCGGCCAGGAACTTCGCCTCGGCCGCCGGCGAGTGCACGAGCAGGGCGTCGGCCTCGCCGCGCCGGCCGAGCTCGATCGCCTGCCCGGAGCCGACCGCGAGGGTCTTCACCTTCCAGCCGGTCTCGCGGGTGAACGCGGGCAGCAGGTCGTCGAGCAGGCCCGAGTCCTGGGTGCTCGTCGTGGTGGCCAGGATCAGCGATCCTCGCGCCGCCGCCGCGCTCGCTGACGGGCTGCCGGATGAATCACCGCTACTGCACCCCACCAGCAGTGCCGTCATCGCGACAATCAGGCCGACCAGCGCTCGACGCACCGTCGCCGCCTCCATCCCGCACAGCTCGGACAGCTCGGACGGCGTCACTCTAGGGGGGCGACCGTCCGCCGAGCCGGGCCGGTACGGTTGGGGAGGCGTGTGGCGGTGGGGCTCGCCCGGTAACCGTCGCCCCGGGGACGCGACCCGGTGCGGCCAACGGTCCCTGGTCCGGCCTGACCGGCCGAGGGTGTCGTCGCCTGCGCGTCAGCCCTCGGCGTGCGACGTACGAGGGGATGACAGTGACGACCGAGCGAACCGCCCTTCCGGCGGACCCCGATCTGGACCGGCCCGAGCATACGGGGCGGCGGGGGTTCGCTGTGCGGCCGTGGATCCTGGCCGCGATCGCCGCGGGCGGGGCGCTGGGCGGCGCCGCCCGCTACCTGCTCGAGCAGGCGGTTCCGGCCGCCCCGGGCCGCGTGCCGTGGGCGACGTTCGGGATCAACGTCAGCGGGTCGCTGGCGCTGGCCGTGCTGCTCGTGTTCGTCCTGGAGATCTGGCCGCCGACCCGGTACGTGCGGCCGTTCGCGGCGATCGGCTTCCTCGGCGCGTACACGACCTTCAGCACGTGGATGGTGGAGACCGCCGAGCTGGTCGCCCACGGGCGGGCGGGCCTGGCCGTCGGCTACCTGGCCGGCAGCCTCGTCGCCGGGCTGGCCGCGGTCTCGTTCGGCCTGGTGCTCGGCCGGGCGGTGCTGGCCCGCCGCGGGAGGGTCACCGCGGCTCCGGGAAGGAGCTGACATGCGACTGCAGGGCCCGTCCCAGCGGCTGACCATCTTCATCGGCGAGACCGACCAGTACCATCGCAAGCCGCTCTACTCGGAGATCGTCCGCCGGGCGCACCGGGCCGGCCTGGCCGGTGCCAGCGTCTTCCGCGGCATCGAAGGCTTCGGCGCGTCGAGCCGCATCCACACCACCCGGATCCTCAGCCTGTCCGAGGACCTGCCGCTGGCGATCGTCATCGTCGACACCCCGCAGCACCTGGCCGCGTTCCTGCCCGAGCTCGACGAGCTGATCACCGAGGGCCTGGTCATCCTCGACGACGTCCAGGTGGTCAAGTACGTCGGCCGTGGCCACGAGAACTCGCCGAGCGGGGTCGGATGACCCTCGCCCTGCTCATGCTGGCCGCCGCGGTCGGTGCTCCGCTCCGGTACGTCGTCGACCAGGCGATCCAGCACCGGTGGTCCGGCGCCTTCCCGGGCGGCACGCTGACCGTCAACGTGACCGGCAGCCTCCTGCTCGGCCTGCTCACCGGCCTGGCCGCGCACCACGGCCTGTCCCCGCAGGCGGTCACCGTGCTCGGCACCGGGCTGCTCGGCGCGTACACGACCTTCTCCACCTTCAGCTACGAGACCGTCCGGCTGCTCGAGGACGGGGCCGTCGTGGAAGCCGCGCTCAACGTCACCGGCAGCCTCGGGCTCGCCCTGGCTGCGGCCGCGGCCGGGCTCGGCCTCGCCCTGCTGTGACGTGGCCGGTCCGCGGGTAAGGTCTGGCCGTCCTCCACCACCTGCCCGGTCTCCCGCGACGACGCCGCCGGGTCCGCATCGAGGGCGGTGACGGGTGACGACCGACCGCGAACCGGGGCGGCCGAGCCTGGGCACCGTGCTGCGCGAGTGGGGACGGATCGGCTGCGTCGGCTTCGGCGGACCGCCGACGCACATCAAGCTGCTGCGGGACCTCTGCGTCGAGCGGACGCGCTGGCTGACGCCGGTCGAGTTCGAGGACGCCGTCGCGGCCTGCAACCTGCTGCCCGGGCCGGCCTCCACCCAGCTGGCGATCTTCTGCGCCTGGCGGGTCCGCGGCCACCGCGGCGCGCTGCTCGGCGGCAGCGCGTTCATCGTCCCCGGCCTGGTCGTCATCCTCGCGCTCGCCGCGCTGTTCCTGACCGGCACGCCCCCGCAGGCGGTGCTGGCGGCGGGCGCCGGCGCGGGGTCGGCGGTCGCCGCGGTGGCGGCGCACGCCGCCGCCGGCCTGCTCCCGGCCAGCTGGCGCCGGGCCCAGGCGGCGGGTCGCGCCAGCACGCTGCGCTGGGTCGGCTACCTCGTCGCCGGGCTGGTCGCGGCGGCCACCATCGGCCCGTGGCTCGTGCTCGTGCTGCTGGCCTGCGGCACGAACGAGGTGATCGTCCGGAGCACCCGGGGCAGCAGCCACGCCGGCGCGGGCGTCCCGCTCCCGCTGCTCGCCGCGGGCACGGTCGCCACCAACGCGCTCCTCCCGCTGACCTGGGTCGCGGTCAAGGTCGGGGCGCTGTCCTACGGCGGCGGGTTCGTGATCATCCCGCTCATGCAGGCCGACGCCGTCAACCGCTACCACTGGATGAGCAGCGCCCAGTTCCTCAACGCCGTCGCGCTCGGCCAGATCACCCCCGGACCGGTGGTGCAGACCGTCGCCGCGGTCGGTTACGCCGCCGCCGGGCTCGTCGGCGGCATCCTCGCGGCGGTGGTCGCCTTCGCCCCGTCGTTCGCGTTCGTCCTGCTCGGCGCGCCGCGCTTCGACCGGCTGCGGAGCAACGCCAGGGTGCGCTCCTTCCTCGACGGCGCCGGACCCGCCGCGATCGGCGCCATCCTCGGCTCCGCGGTCACGCTCGCCCGTTCGCTCACCGAGCCCTGGCAGTTCGCGATCCTCGCCGCCGCGGCGGTCCTGCTGCTCGCCCTGCGCCGCGGTGTCGTCCTGACCCTGCTCGCGGCCGCCGCCGGCGGCGTCGTGCTCGTCGCGAGCGGCCTCGCCCTGCCGCACTGAGCAGCCGGTGCTCACCCGCCCGGCGGTGGCGTCCCGGCGACCTGCGGCACGGCGGCCGCCGGCCGCAGCTCGATCCGGCGCAGCAGCTGGGCGTTGGCGGCGACGACGATCGTGGACAGGCTCATCATGATCGCGCCGACCGCCGGCGGGAGGACGAAGCCGACCGGCGCGAGCACCCCCGCGGCGAGCGGGACGGTGAGCAGGTTGTAGCCGCTGGCCCAGGCGAGGTTCTGGCGCATCTTGCGGTAGCTGGCGGCGGACAGCGCGATCACGCCGAGAGCACCCCGCGGGTCGTCCGAGGCCAGCACGACCCCCGCGGATTCGATCGCCACGTCGGTGCCGGCGCCGATGGCGATCCCGACGTCCGCCCGGGCCAGCGCCGGGGCGTCGTTGACGCCGTCGCCGACCATGGCCACCGTCAGCCCGCGGGCCTGCAGCTCGCCGACCGCGGCGTCCTTGTCCTCGGGCAGCACCTCGGCGAAGACCTCGTCGACCCCGAGCTGCCGGCCGACGGACTCGGCCACCGGCCGCGCGTCGCCGGTGATCAT
This sequence comes from uncultured Actinomycetota bacterium, assembly GCA_963803135.1. GTDB lineage: Bacteria > Actinomycetota > Actinomycetes > Mycobacteriales > CADCTP01 > CADCTP01. The sequence goes on from CAWDLH010000008.1 coordinate 1,099,219, forward strand.
GACGACGCGGATCCCGCAGGCGGTGCAGCTGCTCGACGGCGGGGCGTGACTCCGGCCGGACCTCGTCGGCGACGGCGAGCGCGCCGGCGACGCTGCCCGAGCGCAGCACGTACAGGACGGTCGAGCCGGATGCCGACCAGGCCCCCGCCCGTGCCGCGACGGCGGCCGGGACCGCCGCCCCGGTGGCCCGCAGGAGGGCCGGCCCGCCCACGGCGACCGTCTCACCGCCGACGGACGCCTGGACCCCCCGACCGGTCAGCGACCGGAAGTCGGCGGCGGCCGGGACCGGGCCGCGGGCCGTCGCGGCCGCGACGACCGCCCGGGCCAGCGGGTGCTCGGAGTCGCCCTCGACGGCACCGGCGAGCGCGAGCAGCTGGTCCTCGCGCGGCGTCGACCGCGACGACGCCGGTCACCGCCGGCCGGCCCTTGGTCAGCGTGCCGGTCTTGTCGAACAGGACGGCGTCGACGGTGCGCATCCGCTCCAGCGCCAGCCGGTCCTTCACCAGGATCCCGGCCCGGGCCGCCACCGCCGTGGAGATCGCGATGACCAGCGGGATGGCCAGGCCGAGCGCGTGCGGGCAGGCGATGACCAGGACGGTCACCGTACGCTGCACGGCCTCGTCCGGCTCCCCCAGCAGCATCCACACCACGAACGTGATCAGCCCGGCGGCGGAGGCGAAGTAGAACAGGGCCGCCGCGGCGCGGTCCGCCAGCGCCTGCGCCCGCGACCGGGACGACTGGGCCTGTTCGACCAGCCGGCGGATGCCGGCCAGCGCGGTCTGCTCGCCGACCGCCGTCACCCGCACCCGCAGCGCCGAGTCGGTGGCGACCGTGCCGGCCACCACCCGGTCACCGCGACGCTTCGGCACCGGCCGCGACTCGCCGGTGATCATGGACTCGTCGAGCTCGGCCTCGCCGTCCTCGACGCAGCCGTCGGCCGGCACCCGGGCGCCGGAACGCACCAGCACGAGGTCGCCCACGGCGAGCTCGGACAGCACGACCTGCTCGGTGGTGCCGTCCGCCGCGATCCGGTCGGCCTCGTCCGGCAGCAGGGCCGCCAGGGCGTCGAGCGCGGACGACGCCTGCCCGAGCGCGCGCATCTCCAGCCAGTGACCGAGCAGCATGATCACGACCAGGAGGGCCAGCTCCCACCAGAAGTCCAGGTCGAGGCCGCCGACGTCGAGGCTGGTCGCGGCGCTCGCGCCGAAGGCGACCGTGATCGCCAGCGCGACCAGCAGCATCATGCCCGGCTGCCGGTCCCGGATCTCGGCGACCGCGCCGGTCAGGAACGGCCAGCCGCCGTACAGGAAGACGACGGTGCCGAGGACCGGCGAGACCCAGCCCGTGCCCGCGGGCAGCGAGTAGCCGAGCAGGTCCGCGAACATGCCCGAGAACGCGACCACCGGCACGGCCAGCAGCAGGCTCCCCCAGAACCGGTCCCGGAACTGGGCGGCATGGTCCCCGTGCGTCGTGGCCGGCGTGGTCGTGGCCGGCGTGGTCGTGGCCGGCGGTGGCGACGTGGCCCGGGTGCGCCGCGGGGGTCGACGCGTCCGGGACCGCCGCCGGCCGGCGACCATCGCCAGGATGCTCGGTCATCGCGGTTCCCCTTTCCGACGTGAGGCGGGAAACCGGTGCCCGGCGGCCACTATTTCCGTACGGTCCGGGCGGCCGCCTCAGCGCCCGGCAACCGCGCTGCGACGCTCCAGCACCACCACGTCCCGCCACCGGCCGCGCACCTGCCCCGGTCGCTCCCGTACGCCGAGCACGCGGAAGCCGGCGGACCGGTGCAGGGCGAGGCTGGGCTCGTTCTCCGGGAAGACACCGGTCTGGATCGTCCAGATGCCGGCCCGCTCGGTGGACCCGGCGAGCGCGTCCAGCAGCAGCCGGCCGACGCCGCGGCCTTGGGCGGTCGCGGCGACGTAGACCGAGTGCTCGACGACCCCGGCGTAGGCGCAGCGGCTGGACACCGGCCTGACCGCGGTCCAGCCGACGATCTGCCCGTCGAGCTCGGCGACGAGCCGGTGCCCGGGCAGGTGGGCGGCGTCCCACTGCTCCCAGGCCGGCACGTCGGTCTCGAACGTGGCGTCGCCGCCGGCGATGCCCTGCGCGTAGATCGCGGCGACGGCCGGCCAGTCCGCCGGCCGCAGCGCTCGGATCGCGACGGCCGGCCTGGTCGCCCGGACGGTGGCGGCCAGGATGCCGCCACCGGCGTCGTGGGTGGGCTCGATGTGGACGTCGGTCGAGGCCGGCCGCGGCGAGCTGGTCCCGGTACGCGGCGGCGGTGAGGGGCCGGACGCCCGCGCCGATCTCGGCGGCCGCGGCGGCGAGCTGCTCGGGGTCGGCGCCGCCGGCGGCGACCAGGTCGCTGATGCCGAGCCGGCCGCCCGGGCGCAGCACCCGGGCGACCTCGCGCAGGACGGCGGCCTTGTCCACGCTGAGGTTGAGCACGCAGTTGGAGATCACGACGTCGACCGAGGCGCCGGGCAGCGGGATGTCCTCGATCGGGCCCAGGCGGACCTCGACGTTGCCGGCCTCGGCGGTCGTGCGGCGGGCCAGCTCGACCATCTCCGGGGTCGAGTCCAGGCCGACGACCCGACCCGTCGGGCCGACCCGGCGGGCCGAGAGCAGCAGGTCGAGCCCGGCGCCGCAGCCGAGGTCGAGCACGGTCTCCCCGGGCCGCAGCTCGGCCACGCGGACCGGGTTGCCGCAGCCGAGGCTGAGCGCGAGGTCCCCGCCGAGCTCCTCCGAGGAGTACTGCTGGGCGCCGAACGTGTCCGGGCCGCAGGCGTTCGTCTCGCAGCCGGTCGCCGCGACCGCCTTGGCGGCGTACCGGTCCGCGATCGCGGCCGCGTGCGGATCGGCCGGCACAGGGACCGGTGGATCGGCCGGCACAGCGGCCCGGAGGTCAGCCGGCACGGCGGCCGGCGGATCAGCCGGCCCGGCGGCCCGGTCCTGGGGCATTGGCGACCTCCTCCGGAATGGCTGGATCGCGGCCCATCACGACGTCGGCGGCGGACGGGAAGCAGCTGATGCAGGCGCCATTGACCCGGTAGAGCCGGGCCGTGCCGGACCGCTCCACGAGCACGAACCGACTCTCGGCCAGCACGGCCAGGTGGTGCGACACGGTGGACTGGCCGACCTGCACGCGACGGACGATCTCCCCGACCGGCATCGGCCGGCCGGCGGAGGCGAGCAGGTGCAGGATCTGGACGCGCGACGGATCGGACAGCGCCCGGAACCACCCGGCGTAGGTCTCGGCCAGGCCCCGATCCAGCAGGGTTCGTTCCATCGATTATCGACGATGGACGATGGAGCCGCCTGGTGTCAACTCCTGGTGTCGGTGAGGGCGGCGGCGACGGCGGCCAACCGGGCCGGGACGGCCCGGTAGTAGGCCCACGAGCCCCGCTTCTCGCGGGTGACCAGGCCGGCCTCGTGCAGGACCTTGAGATGGTGGCTGACCGTCGGCTGCGACAGCCCCACCGGAGCGGTCAGGTCGCACTGGCAGGCCTCACCCCCGGCCGCCGCCTGGATGACCGACAGCAGCCTCAGCCGGGCGGGGTCGGCCAGCGCCTTGAGCACCCGGGCCAGGTCGGCGGCCTCGGCGGCGCCGAGCGGCGCCCCGGCGATCGGTGTGCAGCAGGGGACGTCGACCAGCGGTAGTTCGGCTCGGGTGGCGGAGGGCACACGACCAGTCTGCCATGGACATTGACAATCGTCGATCCGCGCGGGACGGTGGTCGTATCGACATACATGAATATCGAGGAGGATCCATGAGCAGGATGCAGCTCGCGCTCAACGTCAGTGACGTGGACGCCGCGGTCGCCTTCTACAGCAAGCTGTTCCAGGCCGAGCCGGCCAAGCGCCGCCCCGGCTACGCCAACTTCGCCATCGCCGACCCGCCGCTGAAGCTGGTGCTGCTCGAGTCCGCCGAAAGCGACGCCCGTGGCTCCGGCACGGTCGGGGCGCTGAACCACCTGGGTGTCGAGGTCGGCTCGACCGACGAGGTCAGCGCGGCGACGACGCGACTGGCCGAGGCCGGACTGGCGACGGCCGCGGAGGCGAGCACGACCTGCTGCTACGCGCTGCAGGACAAGGTCTGGGTCAGCGACCCCGACGGGGCGCCGTGGGAGGTCTACACCGTGCTGGCCGACGCACCGGCCGAGGTCGTCACGCCGGGCCGGGTCGGCGAGTCCGCCTGCTGCGGCGACACCGCCGAGGCTGCCAGCGCACCGGGACGGCCGGCCGTGGCGCCCTGCTGCTGACCGGCCCGGGACGTCGTCCGGCCCGGGACGTCGTCCGGCCCGGCGCGACGACCAACCGCAGGCCGCTACCGCGCCACCGGGACGTCGAGCTCGGCCAGCAAGGCGCGTACCCGCCGCTCGATCTCGTCCCGGATCGGCCGCACCGCGTCGACGTCCTGCCCGGCCGGATCGTCGAGGACCCAGTCCTCGTACCGCGTGCCGGGGAACACCGGGCAGGCGTCCCCGCAGCCCATCGTCACCACCAGGTCGGCGGCGTGGACCTCCTCGTCGGTCCACCGCTTCGGGAACTCGCCGGAGATGTCGATGCCGACCTCCCGCATCGCCGCGACCGCCGCCGGGTTCACCTGCGTACCTGGCTCGGAGCCGCCCGACCAGGCGATCGCCCGGTCGTCGGCGAGGTGCTGGAACCAGCCCATCGCCATCTGGCTCCGGCCGGCGTTGTGCACGCAGAGGAACAGCACCGCCGGCCGGCCGTCGCGGTCACCCGCGACCTCGGCCAGCGCCCGCAGCCGCTGCCGGGCCAGCCGCTCCGCCAGCAACGGCAGGAACGTCGGCACCGTCGCCGTCTCGGCGAACTGGTCGTAGCTGCTGTGCAGGAACCGATCGATCGTCTCCGGCCCGAACACCCCGGCGAACTGCTCGCCCAGGTTGCGGGCGGCCGTCGCCAGCGCGTACCGCTGGTCCGGGACAGGTCCGGTCCGGCGATCGGTCATGTCGCCCTCCCGACATCGCAGCACCGGCCGAAGCGCCGCTCGGTCCGCTCCACCGCGCCGGCCAGCCGGTCCACGCGCTGCGCGATCCCCTCGAAGGCGCAACGCATCGCCAGCGTTCCGCCTGCCGGTACGACGCGCAACCCCGTCACCGCGCGGTGGCGGTCTCCAGCTCGTGCAGTTCTTGCGCCTCCTCGGCCGAGACCAGGCCGATCTCGATGAGGTCGAGCGGGCTGATGAACCCGTCGCTGAGGCGGAACCCGCCGGCGCGCGCGATCGCGTCCCGCAGCGGTACCGCCCAGTGGTGCTCCAGCAGGATGAGCGCCGCCGCGGAGTCGTTCGGGATGTCCTCGAGCACGTCCCAGGCGTCCTCGTCGGAGAACACGTGCACGCCGTCCGCCGCCGCCTCGGCGCCGGCGACCGCGCCGGCTTCCATCCCCTCCTCGCCCTCGACGCCGAGGCCGATCAGGGCGCCGATCTTGCTGCCCAGCTCGATCGCCTCGTCGGTCGACAGGTTGGACAGGTGCTCGACCTCGATCCCGCCGTCGGCGTCCTTGTAGACGGCCAGCGCGTCGATGACCCGCACGGTGTCGGTGTCCCGCAGCCGCTCCAACTCGGCGATGATCTCGCCGTGGAAGTCAGGCCGGGTGAAGCCCAGCGTGATCAGCTGAACAGGTCCGATAGCCATCGGCATCCCCTTCATCCGACCGTCGGACCGACCCGCGACCCGACGGCTCGTGAGCGGGCCGGCAGTCCACCGCGCCCGCCCAGAGCGTCCACCGGTCGAGGCCGCCGCACCTCATCCGGTCGGGATGAGCGGCCCGCGCTCCGGATCGTCGATGGTGGTCCCGGGGTCGCCGGCGGGCGTACGGCTGGCGGCGCCGCCGCGGCGGCCGGCACCGACCAGGACCTGGAGCAGAGCCAGGAGCACGACCACGAGCACCAGCGACCAGAACAGGCGCGAGGGCGAGATGTCGTTGCCCCACAGCAGGACGACGACACCGAGCCCGCCGACGACCACCCGCAGCCAGCGCACGTTGGCCGCGACCCACCGGCCGGCGCCGCCCACCGGTCCTCCGGCCAGCGCGGCCCCGACGGTCTCCAGGCCGCCGGACACCGTCGAGCGGACCGCGGCGCCGGAGGCATTGGATCCGGTGAACCAACCGGTCACGACCAGGATCAGACCCAGCCAGAGCAGCACCTTCCACCCGCGCTCGAGGTAGGACAGCAACGTGTCGTAGAACACCGCGCTGGCCGGGCCGAACGCCGAACCGGCCAGCTTGTCGATGAACAGCTGGCGGCCGACCGCCAGGCAGAGGGCCACCAGCAGCGCATTCGCCGCCAGCACCACTCCGATGATCACCGTCAACCGCGGCCGGCGGCGAGCGAGCAGGAACCCGGCCAGGTAGAGCGCCACGACGACCACGATGAGCCACCGGGCCAGTGGGTTCGCGAACGCGTAGATCGTGCGCGCCTGCTTCAGCTGCGGTGCGTCCAGCAGCACGATCTGCTTGTCCGTGTCGGGGATCGGGACGTTCTGCACGATCGTGAGGCCGCGGGCGACCAGCCGCTGCTTGACCTGGTCGATGACGTCGCCCACGTCCAGGACCACCTGGTCGCCCTGCACCGACACCGCGCCGGTGTCCTCCCCCTTCAGGACCCGCACCAGCGCCTGCTGCGCCCGGGTGTTCACCCTGACCCAGATGTCGGCGAACGCGTCCGAGGCCACGAACGCGCGGACCTCGCGTTCGATCAGCCCGTTGACCGCGCCGGCCAGCGGCCCGACCAGCTGCTGCAACCGGGGACGGTCGGTGATCACACCGGAGAACACGTTGTTGAGGATCGCCTCGACATCGACCTGCTGCTCGATCGCGTCGATCGCCTTCGTCGAGATGGCCTCCTGCACCTTCGGCGACTCCACCAGCGGGCCGACCGTGTCCAGGTAACGCTGACCATCGTTCAGCGTCCGCTGACCCCAGTACGCGATCCCCGCCGGCGTCGTCAGCAGCGCCGCCAGGACGATGCACACCGCCGCCGCGATCGAACGCCCCGCCGTGCGACGGGCCGGGGCGGCTGCCTCAACCCGCGTCGCTCCCAAGTCGGACATTACGGGGCCTCCTCGGTGCTCAGACGGGTCGACCAACCGGGCATGCCGACGCCACGTCCTCAGATGGTTGTGGTGGTCTCGGCCCGGCCGTCTTTGACGGCCTTCTGGAGCTCGGCGTAGTCGTGTTCGTTCTGGTCGGCGTAGGTCTCGGCGAAATCGGCGATGGCTTGGTCGAACTTGTCGGAGCGGCCCAGGTAGGAGGCGAGCGCGATGCGGTCTCCGGATCGGGCGTGGGCCCGGGCGAGGGTCCATCCGCAGAGTCGCGCGTAGAGCGTCATACCTTCGGGACGCAGAAGCTCTATCGGTACCGACAACTTCCAGTCCCGCAATTGTCGGACGTAGTAGTCGCGGTCGACCTGGTCCGGCCCCTTGACGTGGGTCCAGCCGAGGAAGATGTCGCTCTGGGCCTGCATCAGGTGGTGCCCGGCGACCACGCGTTCGCCCTCGTTCTCGTACCGACTCTGGCCGCAGTACGCGGCGAGGACGGAGGGCTGGGCCTCCTTGGCCTGCAGGAACAAGGGTTCGACGCCGTCACCGGCCGCCATCAGCACGATCCAGGCGCGGGTGCCGACGCTGCCGACGCCGACCACCTTGCGGGCCGTCTGCACGAGTGCGAACTGGTCGAGCAGGTGCCGCTGGCCAGACTGCATTGTCCCCGCGTAGGTGTCGAGCACCGTGCGAATCAGCTCGTACACCACGTCCGCCTGGACATCGCCGAAGAGCTCCTCGACCGGCACGATCATCGGGGGATCGCTGATGATCTGACGCCGCCCGTCCACTACGGACGTCAGCTTGTCCAGCGCCTGCGTGCCGTCCCGGGTGTGCGCCTTGGCAATCATCGCCTCGGCCGCCTTGAAGCTCCTTTCCTTGACCTGGGCCCGGAACTCCGTCAGGACCGGCTCGATATCCAGATGTGCATACCAGACCTGGAGGAACGGCTGCTCGGCGAACCCGCGCATCGCCGTGCGGTAGGTCTCGGCGGCGGTCAGGACGATCTTGCGGCGGGCCTTGCGGGGGAACCCGCGGTCCCGCCCGGACACGGCCAGGCTCGCGGCCAGCCGCTTGACATCCCATTCGAACGGGCCCGGCAGGGTCTCGTCGAAGTCGTTGACATCGAAGACCAGCCGTCGCTCCGGCGAGGCGAACGCGCCGAAGTTGGCCAGGTGCGCGTCGCCGCACAACTGCACCCGCAATCCCGACGCCGGGGTGGTGGCCAGATCCGCGGCCATCGGCAGCGCCGCACCCCGGAAGTACGCGAACGGGGACACCAGCATCCGCCCGTGCCGGACCGGCACCAGCTCCGGAACCCGTGACTCCGCCTGCTCCAACAGCAGCCCGACCGGATCCCGTGGCTTGTCCGGCGTGAACTCGGCATGCGTGTCCAACGGCGTCAGCGCCCGGGCATCCTTCCCCCGAGCGACCCGGTCAGCGCGACTCAGCCGGTCGACGGTCCCCGGCCGCACGCCGGGCCGCGGGGCCGGCTTGACTTGCGCCTTCACCGTCATGCCACCCTCCGAGCCGCGGCGCCGTGACACCGCCGGCCGTTGCGCGCCGGACCGACTGGCCCGGTGCTGGTACCAGGCAAGCGCCCCACCCACCCGCCGGCATCCTCCCGGCGGGATGAGAGGGCACGGTCCCCGGATCCGGGTGAGCACGCGCCCAGCGCCGGCTCCCGGCCCGAACCACTTGTCAGGTCACGCCGGCCGAGAAGGTGGCACCGACGCCGGGCGCGGATCGCCTACTCGCGGGCGAGCATGGCCGCCGCTTCACGTTCCAGGTCGACGTAGGGGTCGCCGCTCACGTCGACCGCGACCCGGTGGATCGTGCCGCCGGTGAACTCGTGCGGATGGGGACCCGGGTAGTCACCGGTGACCGGCTCGCCGCTGTCCCGGCCGACGCACAGGCCCTCGCCCGCGAGCGAGAACATCCCGGGCTGGGTCTTGATCCGGCCCTCCCCGACCTTCTTGTCGCCGTGGTACAGGGACAGGATCCCGGTGGCGACGCCGGGCGGGTCCTCCCCGTCCTTGTCGAACGAGGCCGACAGGATCTGGTTCTCGGCCGTGGGCACGTCTTCGGTGCCGTCGACCTTCTGCTCCATCAGGCCGACGAAGTTGTTCACGTAGTGCAGCCGGTTGTCCTTGACGTAGAGGGCGTGCCCGCCGAACCGGGCACCCTGGGCGAACAGCACGCCCTGCGCACCGGGAGCGGGGATGTCGACCAGCGCGCCGATGGTGTAGGAGCGATTGCGGACGTTCACCGCCTGCTGCTCGGGCACCTCCGCGGTGCCTGGGAAATAGGCGTACCGGTTGCGGGCCGGGCTCAGCAGCGGCCTCGGCGTCAGGATGATCTCGATCGCGGACCGGTCGTCGAGCGGGAACGCCCCGTTGTCGCCGGCCTCGGCGAACCACAGGTTCACCAGTTCACGGAGCTTGTCCGGCTGCTCGGCCGCCAGGTCGTGCAACTCGGCCCGGTCGGTGTCGGTGTGGTAGAGCTCCCAGGTGTCGTCGTTGAAATGACTCCAGCCACTGATCGTCGGGTGGGTGGTGACGGCCTTCCAGCCGTCATGCCAGATGCCCCGGGACCCGAGCATCGAGTAGAACTGCGTCTTGCGCGCCGACGGCCCCGACGCCATGTCGACGGCGTAGCGCATGCTCACGCCGTCGAAGCGGCTCTGCACGTGACCCTTGATCGTGTTCGGCGCCGCCACGCCCAGCGTGTCCAGGACGGTCGGCACGATGTCGATCGCGTGGTGATACTGATGCCGCAGCTCGCCCTTGCCGGTCGCGGCAGCCTCGCCACCCGTGGTCGACGGCCAGGAGATGATGCAGGGATCGGCGGTGCCGCCGTTGAACTCGTACCGCTTCCACATCTTGAACGGCGTATTGAATGCCATCGCCCAGCCGTTGGGGTAGTGGTTGTACGTCTTGGTCCCGCCGAGCTCCTCGAGCATCGCCAGGTTCGCCTGCATGTCGTCGGGGACGCCGTTGAACATCTTGTTCTCGTTCACCGACCCGTCCGGGCCGCCCTCGCCGCTGGCCCCGTTGTCGGAGACCAGGATGATCATGGTGTTCTCGCGCTGCCCGGACTCCTCCAGGTAGTCCAGCAGCCGGCCGATGTGATGGTCGGCGTGGGCCAGGAACCCCGCGTACACCTCGGCCATCCGGCGGAACAGCCGCTTCTCGTCCTCCGACAGCGACTCCCACGGCCTGGTGACGTCCAGCGGCGGGAACGGCTGACCGTCGGGGCCGGTGCGGGTGTCCGACGTGCCGATCGGGTTGATCTCGGGCAGCTCGGTGTTGGCTGGGACGATCCCCAGCTCCTTCTGCCGGGCCAGTGTCTGCTCCCGCAGCGCCTCATATCCCATGTCGAAGCGCCCCTTGAACTTGGCTATCCATTCCTTCGGGGCGTGATGCGGCGCATGGGCCGCACCCGGCGCGTAGTAGAGGAAGAACGGCTTGTCCGGCGCGAGCACCTTCGCGTCCTTGATGAACTCCAGCGCCTTGTCGGTGAGGTCCGCGGTGAGGTGGTAGCCCTCCTGCGGTGACTTCGGCTGGTCGACCGGGTGGTTGTCGTACACCAGGTCCGGATACCACTGGTTGGTCTCGGCGCCCAGGAATCCGTACCAGCGCTCGAACCCGCGCCCGGACGGCCAGTTGCGCCGCGTGGAGGCCACGTTCATTTCGATGGTCGGGCACAGGTGCCACTTGCCGACCATGTAGGTGTTCCAACCCAGCTCCCCGAGGATCTCCGGGAGCATGCCGTTCTCCGGCGGGATCGTCCCGCTCGCATTCGGGAACCCGACCGCAGCCTCGGTGATGCAGGCCATCGAATTCCGGGTGTGGTTGCGCCCGGTCAGCAGGCAGGAGCGGGTCGGCGAGCAGAGCGCCGTGGTGTGCCACTGCGTGAAACGCACGCCGTCGGCGGCGATGCGGTCGATGTTCGGCGTCTCGATCGGTCCGCCGTAACAGCTCATCGCCGAGAAGCCCACGTCGTCGAGCACGATGTAGACGACGTTGGACGCGCCGTCCGGCGCCTTGGGCGGCTCGAACGGCGACCAGTCGGGCACCGAGTCCCTGATGTCGATGTCGATCGTGCCCTTGAACTCTCGGTCCACGTCACCGCTCCTTCCGCGCACATCGGGTTCCGCCGTGCGGTGACCTCGCGAAGCGAGCGCACCCAGCCACAGCCATGCGGCTCACACACGACTCGGAGCGACCCAGGCACATGCTTGCCTCGCAACCCAGCGCACCCCAGCACGACACGGCGAACGCCCGGCCGCCGTGCCCGCTCGACCATCTGACCCCACCCCCGGTCGCCGGGGCTCATCCACCACGGATGAGCCGCCGTCCGGACCGGCGGTCGAGGCTGGCTCGCAGGACGGACGTTCGTACACCCGGCTGGGTCGACCGCGAGGACCGCGCGTCGATCATCGCGGACCACGATGTGGCGGAGGTTGCCGTGAACGGCTTGCTGCTCTGGGGACTTATTCTCCCCGTTCTTCTCGTCGTCGCCGGAGTGGTCACCATCCGACGCCGGAACGGCCGTCGCTGACGGACGCCGGGCCAGCGTCAGTACCGGCCCGGCTCATTCCTTTCTCCGCAGAATGAGAGGTCGGCCGCATCGGGTACGACGGCAGGAGACCGAGCTCGCGGCCGTGCGCGACAGCTTCAGTCCGGGTGGAGCAGTGCAGCTTCCGGTACACGGCGGCGACGTGGGTCTTGACCGTGTTCCGGGAGGTGTGGAGCTCGTCGCCGATCTCACCGAGGGACAGATGGGTCGGCAGCAGCTGGAGTACCCGCATCTCGGCCTTGGTCAGGGTCATGGCGCTGGGGACCCGGACGTGGCCGCCGTCCCGGGCGAGGGCGGCCGACAGCCGGACCAGCTGCTCGCGGAGCACCCCCTCGGTCAGCAGCCCGGTCAGATGGACCCGGGCCTCCTCGGTCCGGAAGCGGCTGGCGGCGTGGTCGCCGAGGTCGAGGAAGATCTGCCCGAGCGTGATCGCCAGCTGGGCCGACAACCATGGGAACGCCGCCGGCGAGGGTGTCGCGTACAGGCGCAGGGTTCTGCTCACGTGCTGCCGGGCGGCGTCCTGGTTCCCGTGGTGCGCCGCGACCCGGGCCGCGGCGGCGTGGCCGAGAATGCTGAACAGATGCTCGTCGATGCCGGCGGTCTCGATCAGCTCGACCGCCTGGCCGGCCTTCTCCTCGGCGTCGGACCAGTCGTCCCGATCGGCGGCCAGCAGCGACATCTCGGCGAGCGCCGCAGAGGCCGCGGGCCGTTGCGCCTCGCGTCCCAGTCGGGCTGCCAGTCCGAGCTCCTTGACCGCCAGATCGTCGGCGCCGGTGAGCATGTGGGCGATGCCGAGGCTCGCCATCGCCGCCGGATACCACGGGCTGCCAGGTGACTCGAGATCCGTGGCCAGCTTGGCGTCGACGAGCATCCGGTCGACTCCCAACGTCCCCTGGACCGCGCGAAGGACCGCGATCGCCGAGGCGAGCGACGTGCTCCCGTCCGGAAGCCGGCCGTCGAACGATCCCCGCTCCGCGGTGGTGAGGCACCGCTGCGCGCCCTGCGGGTCGCCGTCGAGCGCCAGGATCCAGGCCGAGGTGATCGCCAACGGCGGGAAGGCGAGGAGTCCGTCGCCCAGGCCATCAAGCCAGCCGCGGACCGTGCGAAGCCGACCGGCGCCGCCGAACTCCCGGGCGTGCCGATTCACCAACTGGGCCGCGGCCACGGTGTCCTCGCCGGCGATCGCATGCTCGATCGCCTTCTCCGGCCGGTGTCGGTCCGCGTACCAGCCGGCGGCGCGCCGATGTACGCGGGGCTCCTCGGCGGGCTCACGCCGGCGCAGCTCGGAGAGGAGCATCTCCGCGAAGACGCGGTGGTAGCGGTACCACTCGCCGCGCCGATCGAGCGGGACGACGAAGAGGTTCCGGCGTGCAGCCTCCGCCAGCACGGCGGCGGAGCCGGTGTGGCCGAGCACGTAGTCGCACAGCGGCCCGGACATCTGGTCGAGCGCGGCGGTCCGCATGAGGAACCGCACGGTCTCCGGAGACTCGCCCGCGAGCAGCTCGTCCCGGAAGTACTCCACGATGAACGGGTCGTCCCCGGCGAGCGTGCTCGCCGCGAGCCCGGCATCCGGCGCGGCCCGGATGGCCAGCGCGGCCAGGTACAGCCCGGCCGGCCAGCCCTCGGTACGCCGGACGAGCCCGTCCAAGGTGTCGTCCGAGCACGTCACACCGACGGAGGTGAGGAAGGCCCGTGCCTCCTGCTCGGTGAAGGCCAGATCGTCCGGGCCGAACTCGACGGAGCGGTCCTCGCTGCGCAGCCGGCCCAACCCGAGCCTGAGCCGCGAGCCGACCGCGACGTGGAAGCCGGCCGGCAGGCCGGCGGCGAGGGCCCGGATGAAGTTCGTGGCCTCGAGACTGCGCAGCTCGTGGACGTCGTCGAGCACCAGCACGCCCGGTTGCGACCAGTTCCGTAGCGCCCCGAGCAGGTGCGACAGCGCGACCAGATGCCGGGAGCCGTCCCCGATCGCCAGGGCCCGGAAGACCGCCGGGTTCAGCGGCTCGATGCGGTGCATGGCCAGGGCCACATGCTCGGCGAGGCGGACCGGATCCCCGTCGGCCTCGTCCACCGCCACCCAGGCGAACCGTCGCGGGTTCTCCGCCGCCCACTGGCTCAGCAGCGTCGTCTTCCCGTACCCGGCCGGCGCCGTCACGCTGATGAGCGAGGCCCGGTCCGGGACCGCACGGAGGGCGTCCACCAGGCTGACGCGCGGTATCAGACCGGGTCGGTGCACCGGCTGCTGCGTCTTGACCTCGGCAGCAGCGAAGGCGAGCTCTGCGGAGCCGCCGCTGACCATGCACCACGTCCTCGCTCGCGGCGCACCGAAGCGCTGCCACGGTCTCGAGCAGAGGTTCACGCTACCGCCGCCCTGATCGTCCGCGCCACAACGATTCACCCCTGCCGGCGAGCCGGCCGCTCTGACGTGCTTCGGGACCAGTTCGCGCGGTCCAGGGAGTTGATCCTGCCCGCGGCTCGCCGGCAACGGACCGGTCAGGAGCCGAACAGGCCCGTGCCCGCCGCGACCTTCTCGTTCTTCGGCGCCGCGTCGATCCCGGGGGTTGGATCACTCGCCGCGGAGGAGGACGGACGAATCGGATCGGTCGTACGTTCGGGACGTCCCAGCACGATCACCCTGCGGATAGGAACGCCATGACTCCTGACCGGCATGCGCGCACGATGTTGCCGATCCCGGATCGGCCGGCGCCGGGCCTGACGACCTACGACGCGAAGGACCCGGACACCGCGTTCCCGCCGATCGAGCCGCTGCTGCCGCCCGCGGGCGCGCCGAACGTGCTCGATCGTGCTGCTCGACGACGTGGGCTTCGGGGCGTCGAGCGCGTTCGGCGGGCCGTGCCGGACGCCGACCGCGGACCGGCTGGCGGCGGGCGGGCTGACGTACAACCGGTTCCACACCACGGCGCTGTGCGCGCCGACCCGCGCGGCGCTGCTGACCGGCCGCAACCACCACTCGGTCGGGATGGGCAGCATCACCGAGACGGCGACGTCGGCGCCCGGCAACAGCTCGCTGCGGCCGAACACGAAGGCGCCGCTGGCGATGACGCTGAAGCTGAACGGCTACTCGACGGCCCAGTTCGGCAAGTGCCACGAGGTGCCGGTGTGGCAGTCGTCGCCGATGGGCCCGTTCGACGCCTGGCCGTCGGGCGGCGGCGGGTTCGAGACCTTCTACGGGTTCATCGGCGGCGAGAACAACCAGTGGGACCCGGCGCTGTACGACGGCACGACGCCGGTCGAGCCGCCGGCGACGCCCGAGGAGGGCTACCACCTCACCGAGGACCTGGCCGACCGCGCCGTGAGCTGGGTGCGCCAGCAGAAGGCGCTGATGCCGGACAAGCCGTTCTTCGTGTACTTCGCGCCGGGCGCCACGCACGCCCCGCACCACGTGCCCAAGGAGTGGGCCGACAAGTACGCGGGCCAGTTCGACGACGGCTGGGACGCGCAGCGCGAGCGCACCTTCGCCCGCCAGAAGGAGCTCGGCGTCATCCCGGCCGACGCCGAGCTCACCGCGCGGCACGCCGAGATCCCGGCCTGGGACGACATGCCCGACGAGCTCAAGCCGGTGCTGGCGCGCGAGATGGAGGTGTACGCCGGGTTCCTGGAGCACACCGACCACCACGTCGGCCGGCTGATCGACGCCATCGACGACCTCGGCGTCCTCGACGACACGATCGTCTACTACATCATCGGCGACAACGGCGCCTCCGCCGAGGGCACCATGAACGGCGCCTTCAACGAGATGGCCAACTTCAACGGGATGGCCGCGCTCGAGACGCCCGAGTTCATGGTCGAGCAAGATGGACGAGTTCGGCTCCCCCGAGCTCCTACAACCACTACGCGGTCGGCTGGGCGTGGGCGATGGACACCCCGTTCCAGTGGACCAAGCAGGTCGCCTCGCACTGGGGCGGCACCCGCAACGGCACCATCGTGCACTGGCCCAACGGGATCGAGGAGCGCGGCGGGCTGCGCTCGCAGTTCACCCACGTCATCGACGTCGCGCCGACGATCCTCGAGGCCGCCGGGCTGCCCGAGCCGACGATGGTCAACGGCGTGCAGCAGTCGCCGATGGAGGGCACGAGCATGCTGTACACGTTCAACGAGCGCCGACGCCCCGGAGCGCCACGACCTGCAGTACTTCGAGATGTTCGGCAACCGCGGCATCTACCACAAGGGCTGGAGCGCGGTCACCAAGCACCGCACCCCGTGGGTCATGGTCGGCGGCGTGATGCCGGCGTTCGACGACGACGTCTGGGAGCTCTACGACGGCAGCGAGCGACTACAGCCAGGCGCACGACCTCGCCGCCGAGCACGCCCGAGATGCTCGCCAAGCTGCAGCGGCTCTGGCTCATCGAGGCCACGAAGTACAACGTGCTGCCGCATGGACGACCGCACCTCCGAGCGGCTCGAGCCGATCGATGGCCGGGCGGCCGACGCTGATCCGAGGGAACTCGCAGCTGTTCTTCCCCGGCATGGGGCGCCTGTCGGAGAACAGCGTGGTCAGCATCAAGAACAAGTCGTTCTCCGTCACCGCCGAGGTCGACGTCCCGGCCGGCGGCGCCGACGGCGTGATCATCGCCCAGGGCGGCCGCTTCGGCGGCTGGGCCGTCTACGCCAAGGACGGCAAGGCCAAGTTCGTCTACAACGTGCTCGGCATCCAGGAGTTCGCCACCGAGGCCGACGACGCCGATCCCCGCCGGCACCCACCAGGTGCGCGATGGAGTTCGCCTACGACGGCGGCGGGCTCGCCAAGGGCGGCGACGTCACCCTCTACTACGACGGCACAGCCGGTCGGCACCGGCCGCGTCGGAGCCACCCAGCCGATGGTCTTCTCGGCCGACGAGACGACCGACATCGGCTACGAATCCGGCACGCACCGTCACGCGCCGACTACACCCCACGCACCAGCCGGTTCACCGGCAAGATCAACTGGGTCCAGATCGACCTCGGCGACGACGACCACGACCACTTCATCGACCCCGACGAACGCCTCCGCATCGCCATGGCCAGGCAGTAGAGCGGCCACCCTCCAGCGTCCCGGTCACGGTTCTGCGGCGGCAGGCCGCGGCCACACGTCAGGGGAACCAGGGGACCAGGCCGACGGACGAGCCACCGGATTTGGTCCATCGGCAGGTGGCAGTCCGCCGGTCCCGCTGCAGCCTGCGTACACAGTCCGGTGGTCATCCGTTCGGAGGGAGGCGCCGGCCGGGCAGGTCGCCGAGGCTCGAAGCGGAGAGGGGTGACGGCGATGGCGGCTGCACCTGGGGACGACGGTGCGCGGCCGATGCTGCCGCGGCGGGAGTTGACCACGCCGAAGGCGGCTGCCATCGCCGGGATCCTGTTCGCGGTCCTGCTGGGAACGAGCCTCGTCCTGCTGCGACTGTCGGTGCCGAGACAACAGGAGGACGCCGGACAGTGGCTGTCGGACCCGGACCGGAGGCGGATCGTGGGCTGGGCGCTGCACCTGGTGCCGTTCGCCGGTATTGCGTTCCTGTGGTTCATCGGGGTGGTGCGCGACCGCATCGGTGCCTTCGAGGACCGCTTCTTCTCGACCGTGTTCCTCGGCAGCGGGCTGCTCTTCCTGGCGTCGCTGTTCGCCGCCACCGCCGTCGCCGGCGGCCTGGTCGACAGCTACGCCACGGCCGCGCCGGCTCCCGACGTGTGGACCTTCGGCCGGTCCACGACCTACGCCGCCCTGAACGTCTACGCGGTGAAGATGGCCGGCGTCTTCATGATCTCCACGGCGACCATCTCCTGGCGCACCGGCGTGCTGCCGCGGTGGCTTGCGGTGCTCGGCGCCGTGCTCGCCGTCGGGTTGCTCGCGGTGGTCAGCATCGACGAGCCGGTGCTGCTGGTGTTCCCCGCCTGGGTGCTGCTGGTCAGCGCGTACCTCCTGGCCGCGACCCGCGGCGCTCCCCGGTGACGGTCGACAGGACGCTCGCCGTGGCGCGCTCCACGCGAGGTCCCTCGCTTCGGCAGGTCCACTGCAGCCACCCGCCCGGCTTACCGGGGGTTTCCGCGGGCGTCGCAAGGGGCAGGGCCGTCCTGGCCGGCGATCTTGAGTTCCTGGTCGATGATCTGCAGCGTCCGCTGCATCGCGACTGGCCGTAGGCCGCCGACGCCGGTGTGGAAGGGGTGGTCGAGCGAGGCGAGCAGCAGCAGCAGGGCGGTGATGGTGGAGACCACCGTGCCCATGAGGAGCGCCTGAGTGCCGGCCCGTTCGCCGCTGTCGGCGAAGAACAGCATGTACACGAAGATCAGTCCGGAGGTGAAGAACAGCACCACCCACAGTGGCGTCGGGATCACGCCGACCGCTCCGTGGATGCGGTCGTTGCGGGCCGCTTCACGGGCCGACCGCTGGGTGAGGAAGGCGTCGAAGGCGGATTCCTCGGTAGGGGTCTGTGGCTTGACGGTTCGCAGGGTCTGGAACAGCTCGGTACCCCAGGGGTTGAGCTGCTCGCCGAGGGTGCCGGCCTCCATCTGCTCCCACTGCACCCCAGCCACCGAACGCGCGTAGCAGGTCAGCTCACCGTTGAGCTCTCCGGCCAAGGAGGGTGGGAAGAACTGCGCCGTCTCGACCTGCTGCGCCACGATCAGGGCTTCGTTCTCCGCGCCCGCCCTCGCCGTGTCATAGCTGGAGAACGCGAGGAACACGACAAAACCCAGCAGCACCGCGAACCCGGTCGCCAGGACCCCGAACACGCCGGCGGCGCGATCGCCGTCATGGAAATAGCTGCCGTCCGGTGCAGTACGACGCACCAGCAGCATCGCCGTGACCGCCACCGCGGTTACCGCCACCACGATGAGAACGGCAATCACGATGTTCATCGACCCCGGCCATTCGAGGCTATTCGCACCGCGACCCTGGCGCTTACATCGTTGGGAACCGCCAGCACTAGACCTCCGCTGCCGCGCGACCCGGCGACCGCCGACGCGGCCGGGCGGGCACGACTCTCCCTGTCGGTGCCGGGTGCCCTGACCGACCCGGCCCGGGCAGCGCGCCTGGTGACCCGGCTCAGATACCCGTCTGGACCTGGATCTTCCCCTCCGTGATGGCCTGCTGGAGTTGGCCGTAGTCCTGTTCGGCCTGGTCGGCGTACACCGCGGCGAACTCCTCGAGAGCTTCGGTGAAGGAGTCGTCGGTGCCGAGGTAGGCGTCGATCGCGACGGCGTCGCCGCCTCGGGCGTGGGCCCGGGCCAGGGTCGCGCCGCACAGTCTGGCGTAGGCGGTCAGGCCGATCGGTTGGATGGTGGTGGTGTCGACGCTGCCCTTCATGTCGTGCAGCTGCCGGACGTAGAAGTCCCGGCCGCCGCCACCGCGTACCCAGCCGAGGAAGATGTCGCTGACGGCCTGCATGTAGCGCTGCCCCTCCACGACCCGCTCACCGTGCTGGCTGGCCGTGCTGGCGCCCAGGTACGGCTCGAGCACCGACGTGCTGGCTTCCTTGAACTGCATGATCAGCGGATCCGCCTCGTCCCGCCCTTTGAGCAGCACGATCCCGGCTCGGGTGCCGACGCTGCCGACCCCGACCACCTTCTGGGCCACGTCGACCAGGTCGTAGCGCTCGAGCAGCCGGCGCCGGTCCTCGGGCAGCGTCGCCCGGTAGTCGGCGAAGCCCACCTCGACCAGGCGCCGGAAGTCCTCAGTGATCGCCGCCCGGGACAGCAGCGGCGGGTCCTCCAGGAACTGGTGGTGGCCGTCCACGACTTCGGTCAACTTCTGCGCGGCCTTCATCGAGGTCTTCTGCCGTGCCTTGTCGAAGTTGGCCGTCGCCTTCTTGGCGGCCTTCTTTACGAGCTTCTTCTCCTTGCCCTTGGCTTGCTGGCTGCCCATCTGGGCGATCGCGTCCAGCAGCATCGCCTCGTCGATCCGGGTGTACCAGACGTCCAGGGTCCCCAGCTGAGCCAGCTCGGCGATCGTCGCCCGGTACGCCTTCAGCGCGGCATCGACCGCGGTCCCGGCCTCCTTGCGCTTGAACCCGCGGTCCCGGGAGGCCAACACGAACGAGGCGACCAGCCGCTTGACGTCCCACTCGAACGGGCCGCGCAGCGTCTCGTCGAAATCGTTGACGTCGAAGACCAGGTCACGCTCGGGAGACCCGAACACCCCGAAGTTCGACAGGTGGGCGTCACCACACAACTGCGTATGACCCGGAGTCCACTTCTGACTCGACAAGTCATACGCCATGATCGCCGCCGACCCGCGGTAGAACGCGAACGCCGACGCGCTCATCCGCCCGTACCGGATCGGCACCAGATCCTGCACCCGGGCGTCATCCTGCGCCCGCAGGATCCCGACCGGATCCTTCCGCCGACGATTGATCGCGTACTTGGCGTGCCCCTCGATCGGCGCCACATCCCGCCACGCCCGACCCCGCGCGACCCGCTCCTCAACCGTCCGATATTCGTGCGCCCGCGCCGCACCCCCGGACCGATCAGCCCGACGAACCCGTGCGGCGGTCGACTTCCTTGCCGGTCGCCGCTCAGTCGTGGTCATAGGGGTGCATCTGTGTCAGCGGCCATCGGTCCACACTCCTATACTGCGTGGACCGGCGAGCGACCGGTCGCACGGGTCCTGAACTCCGGCCGCAACGTATCGAGCATCTCAACCCGCTGCCTCATCCGGTACGGATGACGGGGTTGACCCCGCCGAAGAGCATCGACACCGCTGCCCACGCCCTGGGCGATGTCGCTCATGGTCGCCAGCGCCGCACCGGACGGCCTCAGGGCGGGTTCGGTGACGCGCCTTCGGCCCGGTTGCGATCCCGGCCGCCCGGGCGTGGCGGAGATCCTAAGGTCAGGCATGTCGTCCGAACGACCGGCAAGCGTCGGCCCGGTGAAGATCCGCATGGATCGACTGATCAACACAACGATCACCCTGTTGACGGTGCTGATCATCTACGACGGCTGGGAGTCGCTGAGCTTCTGGGGGGTCGCCGCGGTCATGGTGGGACCGCTTCTGGCTGTCTTCCTGTCGCACATCTTCGCCGACACGCTCGAAGAGCGGGTCGAGCGGGGCCGTGCATCGACCCGGCGTGAGCACAGGGACATGCTCGCCCGGGAGTCGCGAGCCCTGTTCCTTGCTGTCCCACCCCTGGTCATCCTCGTCGTGCTGAGCATCCTGGGTATCTCGTACGCGCGGATCATCCAAGTGATCGTCTTCACCGGCGTGCTCTTGCTCGGCATCTGCGGCGCCGTGGCCGGCCGACGCGCCCACCTGACCGGGTGGGCCCTGGTGGCCCCGACCGCGTACGGCTTGTTCGTCGGGGGCGTGATCCTGCTGCTGCGCACCCTGCTCCAACCAGGCACCGGGCCCCGGTGACTGCGTGGGTCGTCGCGGTCGTCAGGGCCGGGCGGGCGGTGTCTGATCAGCCCCATGGTCACCCCGCCCGGCAGCAGGCGGCGCCAACAGACCTGGCGCGCGAGCAGCGGCCGGGCAGGAGAACCCGGCGATCCGGACCGGGCGACCCGCCACGCCTCGACTCCGACGACCACCGAACGAGATCAACAAGAGCCCGCAGCGCCACTCATGAATGACTGGGGCTAGCGTCTGCGCGTGACCATCAGCCCCGAGCCGGACCGCCAGATGGCGTCCGCGCTTCCGGCCCGGTCCGCGCAGGCGCCGCCCCGAGCCGTGCTGGTGCTGCTCGGCAGCGCGGCCGCGGTCGTCGTCGGCGCCGGGCTGCGCTCGGCGTCCGGTCTCGTCACGCCGATAGTCCTGGCGCTCATCCTGACCATCGCCGTGGCGCCGCTGATCGGATGGGCGCGGCGCCGCGGCTGGCCGTCCTGGGCGGGCATCGTGCTGGCCATGCTGGCCGTCTACGCCATCGTCGCCTTCCTCGTCTTCGGCGTTGCCTTGTCCGTCGTCAAGCTCGCGGAGTTGCTTCCGCAGTACGCGCCGAGCGCCGACCAGCTCAAGGCAGACGTGCAGCAGACGTTGACGAACCTCGGAGTCTCGGACAGTCAAGCGAAGTCGGCCCTGGACCAGATCGACCTGGGAAAGGTCACCGGGTGGCTCACCGGCCTGGTGTCCGGCGTCCTCGGCGAGTTGGGCAACCTCTTCTTCCTTCTCACGGTGCTGTTCTTCTTCTGCGCCGCGGCCGCCGGGTTCGGTGAGCGGGTGGAGGCGGTGGGCCGGGACAAGCCCGAGCTGGCGGCGGCGCTCACCCGCTACGCCACCGGCATCCGACGGTACCTCGTCGTCACTGCGGTCTTCGGCGGGATCGTCGCCGTCCTCGACACCAGCGCCCTCTGGCTGCTCGGCATACCCCTTCCGCTGCTGTGGGGACTGTTCTCGTTCCTCACCAACTTCGTACCGAACATCGGCTTCGTGCTCGGCCTCATCCCGCCCGCGCTGCTCGCGTTGCTGGACAGCGGCTGGGGCTTGATGCTCGCGGTGGTGGCGGTCTACAGCGTGTTCAACCTCGTCATCCAGACGTTCATCCAGCCGCACTTCGTCGGCGACTCCGTCGGCCTGAGCACGACGGTGGCGTTCCTGTCCCTCGCGGTGTGGGCCTTCGTGCTCGGCCCGATCGGGGCGCTGCTCGCGGTCCCGATGACCCTGCTCGTGCGCGCCCTGTTCATCGACCCCGACCCGCGGGCGCGCTGGACCTCCGCGCTGTTCTCGTCCAACCCGCAGGGAGCGCCAGCACCCCATCCACCCCCAGGTCGGCCGCGACCCGCAGTGGACGACGCAGACGCCCCTCCCCCCGGGCTGGAGCCGGCATGAGACGAACGGCACCGCGGGCCGCGCACCGGACACCGGCGCCGTTCTACCGGCTGGCCGGGAGCCTCGGTCACGATCCACAGCGTCCGCCTCCGCGGCTCGCCTGACCTCACTCGTACGGCTGAGGGCGCAGGAACGGAACGGAAGCAGCGAGCCTGTGGTCGTGCTGCTCGGTCAGGAGTCTTCGTTGCTGCGGAACGCGTCGCGAATGCTGGGTTCCCGTACAGGTGGTGGGAGTGGAGGGCGTGCGCCAGCGGTCAGGGTCGGACGGTCGCCGCCGCGGACGAGCCGGCCGACCCGACCGGGGTCCTCCGCGAAGACCGATCCGGCGCACGCACCGACCAGGACGCAGATCGCGGCGCCCGAGAACCAGGTCACCAAGGCGAGGGCGACGCCGAAGAAGCCGAACTGTGCTTCATTCTGCGTCACCACGTCGGGCATCCATATCGTTGCGGACACGGCGAACCCGGCTATCGCGAAGCTGGTTATCAAACCGGTGGGCAGGAGGACCCGCAGGCGCACGTCGCCGAGCAGGAGGAACCAGGCGGTGAACCACCACAGCCCTGACGTCGCGGCCAGTGACAGGACGACGAAGAGTCCGAGTCCGACCCCGCCGCCGAGTGCGCCGCGCAGACCGCCGAGCAATGCCATGTAAGCCAGAATTACCAACAGCCAGGCCGGTCCCCGCCACTGCCCGCCGGCGCCCGCGCCCGCGGGTCGCCGCCACGCGCGGAGGTACACGCGCTGCAGCGCAGTCGTGAACGAACTCGCGAAGAAGATGGTCAGCACGAGACCGAGCAGACCGGTCGCCTTCCGAACGTCGTCGGACGAAGCGAAGGCTTCCTTGGCTAGCGTGAGCGCGTCCCCTCGAATACCGAGTCGGGCCGTGACGGTGCCGATGATGGACGTACGGATGCGCTCGGGCGCAAAGGCGGCGACGACGATCACGAGCGGGAAGAACGAGACGAACGCTTTCCCTGCGATCGCGACGCTCCGATCGACGAACTCAATCTCAAGCATGCGCTCCCACACACGCCACAGGAGCAGTCGTTCCAATCGCGTCCGCAGTATGGCGATGCGCTGTCGCACCTTGATGCCTCCGAGCGCGAGGGTGGGTGAGAGGCGAGGGATGGTCCGCCGGCCGGGATGTCGAGGCCATCTGCCAGACGCGATGCCAGCTGATCACCCCCTCGATCGCAGCCACCCCGACCACTACCCCCGGTCCGGTCCACTCACTCGATGTTGGACAGGCCCGACGTCGCGGTCATCACCCCGATCGCGTGAAAGCGGCCGGCTGTCGTGGATCCAACAGCGCCCGCTGCGGTGGGTCGCGAGGACTCGCCAGGCTCGGCGTTGATCAGCTGATGCGCCGCAGGTCGACTCCGGCCGCTCCGCTCGGTCTGGACCCGGCACTTCATGCAGTGCGCGGGATGCCCTGCACCCTGCGGTGGCGGAGAGTGGCTGCCGAGCGACCAGGGTACTGCGGGCCCGCACAAGCTCAGCCGGCGCCGGTGAAGCACGGCCGGGCCCGCCCCGTGTCATGCGACGGCCCGGCGCCCGCTGGCTGCGGGCGCCGGGCCTGGTCGGGGCTACGTGGACCGGGGCGGGTCCGGGGTTACGGGATGATGGTCCAGGAGAACATCATCGCGTGGTCCTCGTGGTTGAGGTTGTGGCAGTGGGCCACGTACGGGCCGACGAAGTCGCGGAACCCGCGGTAGAGGATCGTGGCCTCGGACGGGTCGAGCGCTACCACGTCCTCGCGCGAGATGTCGTCCGGGTGTCCGGGATCCGGCGTCACCGTCACATCCTTGTTGTTCCGCATGACGGTCCGGTGCTCCTCCATGTGCAGGTGGATCGGGTGCACCCACCCACCGCCGCCGTTGCGGATCTCCCACAGGTTGAACGAGTTCTTCCTCGGCGTCGCCGGGTGCTCGTTGCCGGCGCGGTTCTTCAGGCTGACGAGCTCCTTCTTCGGGTCGAACGGCTTGCCGTTGATCAGCCACTCCAGCTCACCGCCGGCCGACCCGCGCTGCACCTCGAAGATGAGCCGGTCGTCCAGCAGCGTCTGCCAGTTCGCCGGCAGCGGCGGCAGGTCGCGCAGCTTGGTCGCCGGGCCCGGCAGCACCGAGTTGTCCGGCGCGTCGTCGCCGATGACGATCTTCATCATCGGGATCTTGTAGCGGGGGTCGGGCGAGAACCGGTTGGAGGCGTCCCACATCCGGCCGGTGAGCATCTTCATCGTGTTGGTCAGCCAGATGACGTCGCCCTTCTTGGTGGGCGAGCCGTCCATGTACTTCCCGGTCGTCGTTGCCGGCCGGGAAGTTCAGGTAGAGCTGGTCGACGAAGCTGCCGACCGGGAATCCCTTGTCCTTGGGCCCGAAGATCCCGGCGTAGTGCGGGTTGCCGTCCGACTCCGGCGCGGTGTGCGCGTTGTGCAGGTGGGTGAGGGACCGGAGGCCCGGGTCGCCGAAGTCCTGCCGGTCCAGGTTCAGCGGATTCTGGTCGAGCGTGTTCCGGAACCGGACCAGCACCGGCCGGCCGTACTCGGCGTTGATCATCGGGCCGGGGAAGATCCCGTTGAACGCGTAGATCGTCGACGGTGGCAGGGTTCGCAGCGTGCCGGCCGGGAACGTGTTGCCGGCCGCGTCGAAGGACGGCACGTCCTCGCCGTGGTCATCGATCGGACGCACCTGCGAGGTGGTCCACGCGTGCGTCCGGACCTGGTCGTCGATGAGGTAGACGATCGGGTCGGGCAGGCCCAGTGCGGTCACCCAGAGCTGGTGGGTCTCGTTGCGGAGGGAGTTCTGCTGGCCGATGCCCGGGCCGGGCGGCGGGTCCAGGGCCGCGACCTGGGCCGGCGTCAGCGGCCGCGCCGCTCGCGGCACCAGCAGCGGGTCGGTGAACGGGTGCAGGATCAGTGGCGAGGTCGGGAACGCCTCGATGTAGAGCTCGTCGCCGAACGCGATCGAGGCCGCTCCGAACACGCCGTCCGGACTGGCCAGCCCACGGCTGGCCAGTCCCGGCGTCAGCAGCACCTTGCCGGCGCCGGCGCCGACGACGGCGACGCCGACTGCTCCGGCCCGCAGCAGCGTGCGGCGGGACAGCAGCCCGGTCCGGTCCGCAGCGAGCGCGGAGTCGAACGCCGCGACAGACATCGGCTGGGCCGGGGTCGGTGGTTGCGTGCTCGGCTCAGGTGGGACGGGTCGAGACACGGTGATGTCAGACACAGACCTATCTCCGGGTCAGGTCCACGACCGCACGCCACCCGGCCCCGACGGGCAGGCGCGATCTCGTCGCCGGCGCAGCGCCGACGTGAAGGGGGGGTGGTGTGGACGCGCGTCGACCCGGCCAGCACCGGCCGAGCGCGGATGCCCGGCGCGCGTCGTTGTGTCACGCCGCTGGCGGCGGCGGGCGGCCAGCCACCTCGGCTGCCCGCGGACCCGAGCGCGATCGTGGGGCGACATCGCGATCGGGATCGCGGATTCCCGGTGATGCAGTCGTGGGGCAACCACGATCGTGCGCTAGGCAACCATCTACGCACATCACCCATTTGGATTGCGCAAAAGCACGGAAGCCCCTAAAAATGGGCAACCGAAATTAGGAAATACCGTCCCAACCGGATTCCGCAATAGGCTGGATTATTTGTGCTGATTTCGAGGATTGGTCGCGCCGCGCCGGCCGGAAACATCCGCCCGACAGCCGGAAGCGGCCGACGACGGACCGGGAGC
>CAWDLH010000009.1:0-17027 GCA_963803135.1 uncultured Actinomycetota bacterium
GACGGCAACTGGACGCCGGCATCGCCGCGTACGACGCTCTGGTGGTGGCCGCGGCCGACGCGGTCGCCGCCGACGCCGGCCTGCGCACGAGACGCCGTCCCTCCAGGAAGCGACCGACACCTTGGCCGGCCTCGCCGCCGGCCTCCGCGCCGTCGCCTGAACGCCGCGGCACCCGCGGCGTTTGCCGGGCGCCGCCCGCGCCGTCGTCTGGCCGCCGCGGCACCCGCGGGTTTGCCGGGCGCGCGCCCGCGCCGTCGTCTGGCCGCCGCGGCAGCCGCGGCGTTGCCGGGCGCGTCAGTGCCGTCGTCTCGCGGCGCGCCGTGCCGGGGTCTTGGGGCGCGTCCGTGTCGTGGTCTGGGGCGCGTCCGTGCCGTCGTGTGGTCGCCGCGGCCCGCGGGTGCTGGAGCCCGCGGCCTCCGGCGCGATTGCAGGACCGCCACCGGCGTGCGGCCATGGGCGGCGCCTCGCCGGGCGTGGCCCGGCCGGGGCAGGCCGGCGAGCGGTTATCCGAGTTGGCGGCGGAGGCGGTCGCGGTCGGCCTTGCGGAGGGAGCCGACCGCTTGCTCCCAGGCGTGCCGGATCAGCTCGGCGAGCTCGTCGTCCGGGACGGTCCCGTCCAGGACGATCGTGTTCCAGAGGCGCTTGTTCGTGTGATAGCCCGGCGTGACCGCCGCGTACTGCGCCCGCAGCTCGAGCGCGAGGCTCGGATCGCACTTGAGGGTGACCCGGCCCGGTTGCTCGTTCGGTTCCCAGATCGCGAACACCTTGCCGGCGACCTTGAACACCGGGACGCCTTCCCGGAACGGCTGCTCCTCCGACACCTCGGGCAACTCGGACGCCACGGCGCGCACGGACTTCATGCCGCCAGCATTCCGTACCGTCAACCCGACGACCCCCTACCTCCCCGCGGTGGCGGTGGTCAGCCGGATGCGGTGAGCTCGGCGAGGCGGCGGGTGAGGAAGTCCGCGGTCGGCACCGTTGCCGGCGCCGGCGATCGCCTGCTCGTACGCGGCGGCGGCCTCGGCGGTGCGGCCGAGCCGGCGCAGCAGGTCGGCCCGGGTCGCCGGCAGCAGGTGGAAGCCGGCCAGCGGGCCGTCCAGGTCGGCGAGCAGGTCCAGCCCGGCGGCGGGGCCGTCCACCTCGGCGACCGCGACGGCCCGGTTGAGCCGCACCACCGGCGAGCCGGTCAGGTCCTCCAGCGCCGCGTAGAGGGTGGCGATCCGGTCCCAGGCGGTGTCCTCGGCCCGGCGGGCCCGGGCGTGCTCGGCCGCGATCGCCGCCTGCAGCAGGTACGGGCCGGCGGGACCGCGGCGGGCGCGCCGACCGCAGCAGGGCCAGCCCCTCGGCGATCTGGTCGGGGTCCCAGCGGGTGCGGTCCTGCTCCGGCAGCAGCACCAGCCGGCCGTCCGACCGGTCCGCGTGTCCCGGCGGGCGTGCTGCAGCAGCAGCAGCGCCAGCAGCCCGGCCGCCTCCGGCTCGTCCGGCATCAGCGCGACCACCACCCGCGCCAGCCGGATCGCCTCTCGCAGAGGTCGCGCCGGACCGGCTCGTCCGCCCGAACTGGCCGAGTGGCCCTCGGTGAAGACCAGGTAGAGCACGGCGAGCACGCCGGCCAGCCGCTCGGGAGCTCGGCGTCGCTCGGCACCCGGTAGGGGATGCCGGCGGCAGCGATCTTCTTCTTGGCCCGGGTGATCCGGGCGGCCATCGTCGGCTCGGCGACGAGGAACGCGCGGGCGATCTCCGCGGTGGTCAGGCCGCCGAGCAGCCGCAGCGTCAGCGCGACCCTGGCCTCGGCCGGCAGCGCCGGGTGGCAGCAGGTGAACAGCAGCCGCAGCCGCTCGTCCGGGATGGTCGACATGTCGGTGACCACCTCCGGTTCCTCGGGCAGTAGCAGTGGCAGCTTGCGGGCGAGCGTGGCCTCCCGGCGGAACCGGTCGGTCGCCTTCCGGCGGGCAGCGGTGAGCAGCCACGCGTCCGGCTTGGTCGGGGATGCCGTCGCGTGCCCAGGCGGTCAGCGCGCTCTCGTACGCGTCCTGCAGCGACTCCTCGGCCACGTCCAGGTTGTTGCCGACGAGCCGGGTGAGCAGGGCGAGCAGGCGCCCCCAGTGCTCGGCGTGCGCGGCCTCGACGGCCGATCGCGCCGCCTGGGTGGCGGCCCGGCCGGCGGCCGCGTCCCCGGCGGGCTGCCGGGTCGCCGGGGTGGTGGCGGTCCCGGTGGCTTCGCCGGCGCGCCGTGCCGGCGGGGTGGCGTCGCTCCCGGCGGCTCTCGACCGCTGCTCCCGCGCTCACTTCGCCTTGCGGACCTCGAGCTTGTCGCTGGGCAGCAGTGGGATCTTCTTCCCCACGCGACCGCCTCCTCGATGCTCGGCACGTCGATCAGGTAGAACCCGCCGACCTGCTCCTTCGCCTCGGCGAAGGGCCCGTCGGTGACCGTCCCGTCGGCCAGGATGGTCCGCGCGGTCCGCGGCGGCTCGAGCTCCGCGCTGGACAGGATCGTCACCCCAGCCTTGCCGAGGTCGTCCATGAACGCGAAGTGCCCCGCGTACATGGCCTTGCTCTCCTCCTCGCTCAGCCGTTCGTACGCGTCGTCGTCGCCGACGATGAGCAGCAGGTATTCCGCCATCGCTAGACCTCCTGGATCTCCCGGATCTCCACCGTCAGGCCGGGGCTGGCCGGCATCCGCCGGGCCAGCGCCAGCGCCTCGCCGGCGCTCGCGCAGTCCACGACGTACACGCTGCCGAGCTGTTCCTTGGTCTCCGCGAACGGCCCGTCGGTGACGGTCCCGTCGCTGTGCAGCACCCGGACGCCGTCGCCGAGCGCCTCGGCGAGGTGCAGCGTGCCGGCCGCCGCCAGTTCGCGGCCGAGGGCGACGTGGCCCTCGACGACCGCGCGCCGCTGCTCCGCCGTCAGGTCCGCCTCGCCGGCGGGGTCGCCGTACAGCAGGAAGAGGTAGCGCACGCGTCCAGCTCCCGTCCCCGGCGGCCGCCCGGCCGCCGACACCGTCATGACGAGCGACCCACCCCGGATTCGACAGCCTCAGTCCAGGATCTTGACGCGGACGCGGCGGTTCTGGCGGCCCTTGTTCTCGACCTTGGTCACCTGGACCCGGCCGATCTGCCGGGTCGACGCCACGTGGGTGCCGCCGTCGGCCTGGGTGTCCAGACCGGTGATGTCCACGATCCGGACCTCGTTCTCGTCCGGCGGGATGAGGTTGGTCTGGGTCCGGATGATGTCCGGGATCGCCAGCGCCTCGGTCCTGGGCAGGACGCGCACCTCGACCGCCCGGTCGGCGGCCACCTCCGCGTTGACCCGCTCCTCGACCGTCGCCTTGAACCCCTCCGGCAGGTCGGGCAGGTTGAAGTCCATCCTGGCCTCGCCGGGCTCCATGTTGCCGCCGGTGACGAGCGCGCCGAAGTCGCGGAACACGACCCCGCCGAGCACGTGCAGCCCGGAGTGCGTCCGCATGAGCAGGCTGCGCCGTGCGTCCTCGACCGCGCCGACGACCGCGGTGCCGGCCGCCGGGACCGGGTCGCCCTCGGCCGGGACGAGGTAGAGGTCGTCGCCCTTGACCGTGCCGACGATCCGGGTCTGCACGCCGTCCCACAGCAGCACGCCGTGATCCGGTGGCTGCCCGCCGCCGCCCGGGTAGAACGCGGACCGGTCCAGGACGATGCCGCGGTCGGGGTCGACGCCGACGACCGTGCACTCCCACTCGCGCAGGGTCGGGTCGGCCAGGTCGAGCCGCTCGGTGTGGCCGTGCCGGGTGATCCCCATGCCGGAACCCTACGGCTGGCAGTGCGGGCACCAGTAGGTGACCCGGCCGTACTCGGGGCGGTCGGCCGGGCCCTGCTCGGCCACCCGGATCGTGGTGCCGCAGCGCCGGCAGGCCAGCCCGCCGCGGCCGTGGACCCAGTGCTGCTCGCCGCGGCGCAGGCTGCCGGTGGTGGACTGCTCGGGGTGGTCGCGGTTGGCCCGCATCAGCCGGTACGTGGCGGCGACGAGCTTCGGCACGTCCACCCGGCCGGCCGGCGTCCACGGGTTGACGCCGACCAGGAACAACGCCTCGCTCTTGTAGAGGTTCCCGACGCCGGCGAGCAGCCGCTGGTCCAGCAGCGCCTCGCCGATCCGGCGGGTCGGGTCGGCCTGCAGCCGGCGGGCCGCCTCGTCCGCGTCCCAGTCCGGGCCGAGCACGTCCGGGCCGAGGTGGCCGACCAGGCGGTCCTCCTCGCCGGTCGGGACCAGCGCGATGTCGTGCAGGCGGTAGCCGACGGCCTCCCATTCGGCGTTCGCGAGCACGGCGCGGACCTGGTGGGCAGGACCGCCGCCGCGCCAGCGCTCGCCCGTCCGCTGCAGCCGCCAGCTGCCGTCCAGCCGGAAGTGCGTGTGCAGGGTGAGCCCGCGGTCGAACCGGATCAGCAGGTGCTTGCCGCGGGCGAGCACCTCGGTCACGGTCGCGCCGGTCAGGTCGGCGGTGGCCAGCGCCGGCACGCGGAGGTCGAACCGGATCAGCGGCCGGCCGCCGAGCGCCGCGTGCATGCGCTTGGCGGCCAGCCAGACGGTGTCTCCCTCGGGCACCGCGCCATTGTCGCGCGCAGCACTGTTGCGTCGGTGGCCTCGGTCGGTGGCGCTCGGTCGGTGGCGCTCGGTCGGGTCGGTCGCGGTCGATCGGTCGCGGTCGGTGTCGGTGTTCGGTCGGTGTCGGGTGTTCGGTCGGTGGCGGGTGGCCGGTCGGTGCGGTCAGTCGTCGCCGTGGTCGGTGAGCAGCGCCCAGGCCAGCCCGGCCTGCATCGCCGCGCAACCGCGCACCACCCACGGCAGCGTCACCGCCATCACCGCGCCGAGCGCGGTGGTGAGCAGGATGTCCGCGGTGCGACCGTCGCCGAGGCCGAGGAAGTATGCCAGCGAGTGGTTGTCCGGACCCCGCGACAGGCTCCACTCCCACAGGACGTAGCCGAGGCCGCCGATCGCGCCGGCGAACCACGTCACCACGATCGAGAACGTCGCCACCGCGACCGGGAATGCGACGATGCCGTGCAACAGGTCGAGCCAGCGGCGCGGGTCCGCGCCGGCCGAGACGACGCGGCCGAGCTTCCCGCCACGCGGGATCCGGTACGCGGGACGCGGCGTGCGGAAACCGAACAGCGCGTCCATCCGGCTCCGCTCGATCCCGGCCAGG
The DNA here is from genome assembly GCA_963803135.1 of uncultured Actinomycetota bacterium. Classification (GTDB taxonomy): domain Bacteria; phylum Actinomycetota; class Actinomycetes; order Mycobacteriales; family CADCTP01; genus CADCTP01. The sequence continues at coordinate 5,177 of CAWDLH010000009.1, forward strand.
ACACGGGCGGCGGCCAGCGTGGCAGCGAGCACGGCGATGCCGATCGTGATGGCGAGCGTGCTGATGCCGACCACGAAGCCGGTGAGGAGCAGCACGAACGCGGCGACCGCAAGCGGGAAGCCGGTGAGCACGTAGCCGGCGGACGGGCCGACCCGCAGCCGGGACGTGGCGGTCGGGACGGGAAGAGCCTGTGTTGCCATGCCTCGACACTAGGTTCGGGCAGGTGGGCCGACCACGGGGTTGCCTGGCCGGTTCGGAGTCGGGTTGTCCCTACCCGTCGAGCGCCTTGGTGAAGTGGTGCGACGAGATGTGCATCCGCTCGCGGAAGTAGAACCGGTGCGCGTCGTGCCGCTGCACGCCGGAGTCGAGGTCGATGACGGTGCACCCGGCGGCCCGGGCGCGGCTCTCCAGCTCGGTCAGCAGCGCATGCCCGACGCCGTTGGACCGGCCGTCCGCGGTGGTGACGAGGTCGTCGACGTACAGCTTGCGGACCGCGAACGTGAGGGCGACGATCCGCCAGCCGGCGACGCCGACGCACCGGTCGCCGTCGTACGCGACGAGGAACCGGAGGCCCTGCGGGTGCGCCTCGGCGTAGATCGCGGTGAGTCCGGCGGCGTCCAGGTGGGTGCGCAGCTGCGCGAGCACCGGCAGCATGTCGTCGATCAGCCGCGGGTCACCCGGCTCCAGGTCCACCAGTTCGTACGTCATGCCGGCCATCCTTCCGGAGCGGTCGACCACGTACGGTCGATGGATGCAGCGGCGACCGGTGCGGTTCGGCGGGCGGGACGACACGGCGCTGGTCGTGGTGCTCGACTGTGCAGACCTGGACCGGTCGGCCGCCTTCTGGTGCGGCGCGCTCGGCTACGTGGGACCGCCCGCCGGCACCCCCGGGCCGTACCGGCAGCTCGGGCCGGCCGGCGGCGACGGCCTGGAGCTGCTGCTCCAGCAGGTGCCCGGGGCCAAGGACGGCAAGAACCGGGTGCACCTCGACCTGCGCGTCCCCGACCTCGAGACCGAGCTCGCCCGGCTGCTCGCGCTCGGCGCCCGGCACACCACCGGTGACCCGGTCGAGGAGGACGGCTGGACCTGGTACGTCCTCACCGACCCGGACGGCAACGAGTTCTGCCTCCTCCGGCCCCCGCGCTGAGGTCAGGCGCGCAGCCGCAGGCCGCGCGGGGTCGGGCGGAAGCCGGCGGCTTCGAGGGCCTCGGACAGGGCGGTGGAGGTGTGCACGCTCTCGCCGTCGGCACGCTCGACCGCGAGCCGGCCGAGGCCGCCCTCGCGGACGGCGAGGGCCAGCGCGTCCGCGGCGGCCTGCAGGGCGGTCGGGTCCTCGGTCCAGGACAGCAGGGTGCGGCCGCCGCGCTCGACGTAGAGGGTCAGCGCGCCGTCGACGAGCACGACCAGCGCGCCGGCCTTCCGGCCGGGGCGGTGCCCGCGGCCGCCGTCGCCGTCGGCGGGTCGCTCCGGCCACGGCAGCGCGGCGCCGAACGGCTGCGCCGGATCGGCGGCCGCCAACACCACCGCCGGGGAGGCATCACTCCGCCCACCGCGCCCGGCGCCGAACCCGCCGGCCCCACCGTCTGAGCCGCCGAACCCGCCGCCCGGGCCCGTGCCGCCCGACTCACTGGCGGAGTCGGTGGGGGAGGGGAGGCGGTCGGTGGCGTAGGAGCGGAGGCGGTCGACGGCGCCGGGGGAGGCGAACTGCGCCGCGCCGAGGGACTCCACGAAGTATCCGCGGCGGGTCCGGCCCGACTCCTCCGCGGCCCGCAGCACCGGATAGACCGCGGCGAACCCGCCCGGCACCCGCTCGGCCATCACCGCGCCACGGGTCAGCACGCCGTGCCGGTCGAGCAGCACCTCGGCCTGCGCGTGCGCCCGCCTGGTCGGGTCGCCCTCCCGCTCGGGCACCCGCGACCACCGGCCGGCCGCCGTCGGCGGACCGGTGCGGGACGGCATCGCCGGCCGGCCCACCCGCCCGTACCGCGAGCGAGGAGCCGACCGCCGCCGCACCGGTCCGGCCCGACCCGTCGTGCCGAGCAGCGACCGCAGCGGAGCCAGCGTGTCGTTGGTGAGCAGCCCGGCCCACACCAGCTCCCACAGTGCCGCGACCAGAGCCGGGTCGTCGGTCGAACCGACCCGGTCCGACAGCGTGCGGAAGAACAGCGCCTGGTCACCGGCCAGCGCCTCGAGGACGGCCGACTGCAGGTCGGTCGGCTCGACCGGGTCGGCGGCCGGCAGCAGCAGGTCGGCCACCTCGGTCGGCGCCAGCGCCAGCCAGCCGTCCCCGCCGGGCAGCGCGCCGGCCCCGGTCCAGGTCACCTCGCCGGCCGCGGTCAGCTCGTCGAGCAGGGCGGGGGAGTAGTCGGCAACCCGGGACGGCAGCACCGTCGTCTCCAGCGCCGACGCCGGCACCACCGCCCCGGCCAGCTGCTCGACCACCCGCAGCAGCCCGTCGGCGCCGCGGGCCCGCGACCCGACGCCCTGCCAGGCCGGCAGGAACCGGGCCAGCGCCGAAGTCGGCACCGGCTCGACGTCCTTGCGCAGCTTCGCCAGCGACCGCCGGCGCAGCGTGCGCAGCACCTCGGCGTCGCACCACTCGGTGCCGGTGCCGCCGGGCCGGAACTCGCCGGCGGCCACCCGGCCGGTCGACGCCAGCCGCTCGAGCGTCGCCGCCACCACCGCGACGCCCAGCCCCAGCCGGCCGGCGCAGTCGGCGGCGTGGAAAGGACCATGGGTGCGCGCGTACCGGGCGACGAGGTCGCCGAGCGGGTCGCGCACCGGCTCGGTGAACGCCTCCGGCACCCCGGTGGGGAGCGGCGCGCCGAGCGCATCCCGCACCCGGCCGGCGTCCTCGATCGCGATCCAGCGCTCCTCGCCGGCGATGCGCACCCGGATCGCCCGCCGGCTCGCCTCCAGCTCGGCCAGCCAGGCCGGCGTCGCACCCCGGGCCAGCGCCTCGGCCGTGGTCAGGTCGCCCAGCAGCCGGAGCAGGTCGGCGGTGGAGTCCACCGAGTAGGCCCGGCGGTCGTCGGACAGCCGCTGCAGCTGCGCCTCGACCTCGGCCACCGCGCCGGCGTCGAGCAGCTCGCGCAACTCGGCCTGACCGAGCAGCTCGGCCAGCAGCGCGGTGTCCAGCGACAGCGCCTGCGCCCGGCGCTCGGCCAGCGGCGCGTCGCCCTCGTACAGGAACATGCCGACGTAGCCGAACAGCAGCGACCGGGCGAACGGCGACGGCTGCGGGGTCTCGACCTCGACCAGGCGGACCGTCCGCGACCGCAGGTCGGACATGATCCCGACCAGCCCGGGCACGTCGAAGACGTCCTGCAGGCACTCCCGCATGGTCTCCAGCACGATCGGGAACGAGCCGTAGCCGCTGGCGACCTGGAGCAGGTGCGCCGCCCGCTGCCGCTGCTGCCACAGCGCCGTGCGCCGGCGCGGGTCGCGCTTGGGCAGCAGCAGCGCCCGGGCCGCGCACTCCCGGAACCGGGAGGCGAACAGCGCCGACCCGCCGACCTCCGCGGTCACCAGCTGCTCGATCTCGTCCGGCTCGAACAGCGCCACCTCGGCGGTGGGCGGCTCGCCGTCGGTCTCCGGCAGCCGCAGCACGATGCCGTCGTCGGAGTGCATCGACTGGATCTCGACCCCGTAGCGCTCGCGCAGCCTGGCGGTGATGGCCAGCGCCCACGGCGCGTTGACCGGCGCCCCGAACGGCGAGTGCACCACGAGACGCCAGTCGCCGAGCTCGTCCCGGAATCGCTCGACCAGCAGCGTCCGGTCGTCCGGCACGTGCCGGGTCGACTCCTTCTGCTCGCTCAGGTAGGCCAGCAGGTTGGCGGTGCCCCAGTCGTCGAGTCCGGCCGCCTTCGCCCGCCCGGCCGCCTTCTCCGGCGGCGCCGAGGACACCTCGCGCAGGAACGCGCCGAGCGCCCGGCCGAGCTCCACCGGCCGGCCCGGCGCGTCGCCCTTCCAGAACGGCATCTTCCCCGGCTGCCCCGGCGCCGGGGTGACCAGCACCCGGTCGTGGGTGATGTCCTCGATCCGCCACGACGTCGAGCCGAGCAGGAACACGTCGCCGACCCGCGACTCGTAGACCATCTCCTCGTCGAGCTCGCCGACCCGGCGCCCGGGCTCGCCCGCGCCGGCGGCCAGGAAGACGCCGAACAGCCCGCGGTCGGGGATCGTGCCGCCGCTGGTCACCGCCAGCCGCTGGGCGCCCGGCCGGCCGGTCAGCGTGCCGGTCACCCGGTCCCAGACCAGCCGCGGCCGCAGCTCGGCGAACTCGTCCGACGGGTAGCGCCCGGACAGCATGTCCAGCACGGACTCCAGCGCCGAGGTCGGCAGCGTCGCGAACGGCGCGGCCCGGCGGACCAGCGCGGCCAGCTCGTCCACGGTGCACGCGTCGAGCGCGACCATGGCGACGACCTGCTGGGCCAGCACGTCGAGCGGATTGCGCGGGTAGCGCATCGCCTCGATCCGGCCGGCCTGCATGCGCTCGGCGACGACCGCCGACTCGACCAGGTCGCCGCGGTATTTCGGGAATATCACGCCGCGGCTGACCGCACCGACCTGGTGGCCGGCCCGGCCGACCCGCTGCAGCCCGGCGGCCACCGACGGCGGCGCCTCGACCTGGACGACCAGGTCGACCGCGCCCATGTCGATGCCGAGCTCCAGCGAGGAGGTGGCGACCACGGCCGGCAGCCGGCCGGACTTCAGCTCCTCTTCGACGAGGGTCCGCTGCTCCCGGGACACCGAGCCGTGGTGGGCGCGGGCCACCACGACCGGTGCGCCGTCGCCGGTGCCGGCCTGGGCGGACAGCGCGGCCGGCATCCCGCCGGGCTGCCGCGGTCCCGGCGCCCAGCCGCCGGGCGGCGCCGTGGCCCCGGTGTCCCGCCAGTCGGGCGGCGCGGCGCCGACCCCGGAGTCGCCCCCGTCCAGCGCGTCGTACGCGGACAGGTCCTGCGCCGTCTGCCCGTACCGCCGCTCGTAGGCGAGCTCGTTGAGCCGGGCGGTCAGCCGCTCGGCGAGCCGCCGGGAGTTTGCGAACACGATCGTCGACCGGTGCTGCTCGACCAGGTCGAGCACCCGCTCCTCGACCGCCGGCCAGATCGAGATCCGGCGTTCGGCCCCGGCCGCCGACCCGCGCACCTCACCCGTCGGCTCGCCGAGCTGGGACATGTCCTCGACCGGGACGACGACCCGCAGCTCCACCGACTTCTGCGCCGGCGGCTGGACGACCGTCACGTCCCGCCCGCCGGCCAGGAACCGGGCCACCTCCTCGACCGGCCGTACGGTCGCGGACAGCCCGACCCGCTGGGCCGGCCGGGGCAGCAGCTGGTCGAGCCGCTCCAGGCTGACCGCCAGGTGGGCACCGCGCTTGGTCGAGCAGACCGCATGCACCTCGTCGACGATGACCGTCTCGACACCGCGCAGCGCGTCCCGGGCGGCGCTGGTGAGCATGAGGAACAGCGACTCGGGCGTGGTGATGAGGATGTCCGGCGGGCGGCGGGCCAGCTGCCGGCGCTCGTCCGCGGCGGTGTCGCCGGAGCGCAGGCCGACCTGCACGTCGGGCAGCGGCTGCCCGAGCCGCGTCGCCGCCTGGCGGATGCCGGCCAGCGGGGCGCGCAGGTTGCGCTCGACGTCGACGGCCAGCGCCTTGAGCGGGCTCACGTAGAGCACCCGGCAGCGCCGCTTCGGGTCGTCCGGCGGCGGCGTGGCGGCCAGCTTGTCCAGCGACCAGAGGAACGCGGCCAGCGTCTTGCCCGAGCCGGTCGGCGCGACCACGAGCGTGTGGTCGCCGCGGCCGATCGCGTCCCAGGCGCCGCGCTGGGCCGCGGTCGCCTGTTCGAAGGCGCCGTCGAACCAGGTGCGGGTCGCGGGCGAGAAGCGCTCGGCGTCGGTCACGGCATCCATGGTGCGCCTCGGGTACGACAGTTCCCTTCCGCCGACGGCGAACCACTCAGCGGTCGGCGGAGAGCAACCGTCCGCCCACTCGCCGGCGCAGCCCGGCGATCTCGGTAGCGGCGTTGACCAGGTCCGGCTCCGCCCGCCGCAGGCTGTCGAGGTGCTGCGCCGACCACAGCAGCAGTAGCGCGTGCTTGGTCGCCGCCGGATCCGCCCCGTGCAGGCCGCTGCGGAGGTGACCGATCACGTCCTCGGGCAGTTGCGAGTCCGGCGGGTCGGCCAGCGGCACGGTCGTCCGCCGGCCGGCGAGCAGGTCGCCGACCGTGCGGTACCAGAGGTCGACGCCGTCGGCGACCGCGCGCAGCTCGGCGCCGGCCGCGATCAGGCCGGGCGGCAGCCGGCCGTGCACGTCCCGGGAGCACAGCTCCTCCAGCGAGTCGGCGACCAGCCGCAGCCGGGTCGCCGCCCCGGCCAGCGCGGCCACCTCGTCGATCCCGAGCCGCTTCGCTCCCGGCTCGGCCAGGAACTGGCGGAAGGCGAGGTCGAGCCGCTGCCGCGCGGCCAGCGCCCGCTCCTTCTGTTGCGGCGTGGGCCGGCCGGTCAGCGTGTGCACCAGCCCTCGCACCCGGTCGGAGGCGGCCCCGTACGCGTCGTCGAGCGCGAGGCCGAGTGCCACTGCCGCGCCGCGCGGCCAGAACAGCAGACCCACCCCGACCGACACGGCGCAGCCGAGCGCCACGTCCTCGATCCGGATCAGCCCGACGTCCAGCCCGGCCGGCGCGATGATCGTGAACAGCACGACGACCACCAGCGTGAACCCGGCCTGCCCGGCGACGAACGAGGGCGCGACCGCCCCGAGCAGGATGGTGATCGGCAGCAGCGTCCACAGCACCGCCGGGTTGCTGCCGAGCCCGATGAGCACCGCGGCGGCGATGACCACGCCGAAGGCAGTGCCGAGGACCGCCCGCAGTGCGGTCTCGCCGGTTCCCCGGGCGCTCGAGCGCAGCACCGACAGCGCGCCGAGCACCACCCAGAACGAGTGCTGCACCTCCAGCGCGGTCGCCAACCCGACCGCGATCGCCAACCCGGCGGCGCCGCGGATCGCCGAGCGCAGGATCGCCGATCTCCGGTCCAGCTGTTGGCGGGTCAGCTCACCGGCGGCGGCGCTCCAGCGGCGCAGGGACTCCGGCCGCCAGGCCGCGCCCCGCACCTGCAGCACGTGCTCGGCGACGGTCTGGGCGCCGAAGCCGAGCGCCCTGGCCGCGAACGACGGGTCCTGCGCGCTGGTCACCGGGAACTGCCCGTCGACCAGGCCGATCCGGTCGAGCGTCGCGTTCGCCGCCCGGTGCCGGGCCGCCATCAGAGCCCGCAGCCCGGTCCGGATCGGCTCCCCGGAGTCCGCGGTGAGCAGCCCGGTCCCGCACCGGTCCAGCAGTGTGCCGGCCACCTCGACGACCGTGTCGATCTCGCCACGGCACGGGTGCCCCTGCCGGTCCGCGGCGGCCACGCCGGCGGCCACGCCGGCGACCCAGTCCAGCTGGTCGACCAGCACGGCCATGGCCCGGTCGGTGTCCCCGGCGCCGCCCGGGCGGTAGGGCGTGCGGGCGAACTCCGAGCGCAGCCGCCCGGCGGTGGCCGCGGCCTCGGCGGCCAGCCGGTCGATCGGGTCGGAGCGGGCCTCCGCGACCAGCAGCGAGCCCAGCGCCCGGCAGGACTCGGCCGCCCGGACGCGGAGCGGACCCGGCGCCGTCGAACCACGCAGCAGCATCCCTGCCGGTACGGCGAAGGCGGCCGCGAGCCCCCAGCCGGCCAGCCGCCACGGCAGCTCCGACCAGTGCACCGGGATCGACACCGGCAGCACGAACGTCAGCAGCACCGCGGTGGTCGCCCCGGCCGCGTACGAGCCGAGGGAGGCGGCCATGAGCACGCCGAAGCCGACCACGGCCATCCCGAGCACCGCGGTGGCCACGGTCATCGAGCACGCCGTCGCCAGCGTGATCGACACCGCCCCGACGGCGATCGTCACCCCGTACGTGAGCAGCCGCGCCCTGGCTCGCCGCGGCGGGTCGAGGAACAGCAGCAGCGCGAACGAGCCGAACGCGGCGAACGTGCCGAACTGCGCGTTCGTCGACAGCGCGCGGGCCACCGCGAACGTCACGGGTATGACGACCGCGGCGCGGCCCGCTCGTATCCACGCCTGGCTGCCCGGGTTGTGCCCCTGCAGCCACGCCAGCACCCGCCGCACGCCGATCACTCCACCGGTCGGCGGGCGTCAGCACAAGTGGCGAGAATGGACCGCATGCAGCGCACCCTCTTCGAGCCCGAACACGACGCGTTCCGGGACATGGTCCGCACGTTCATGGAGCGTTCCGTGGCCGCCCGGCACGCGGACTGGGAGAAGGCCGGCATCGTCGACCGCGACGTCTGGCTCGAGGCCGGCAAGCAGGGGATGCTCGGCATGGACGTGCCGGAGGAGTACGGCGGGGGCGGCGTCGCCGACTTCCGCTACAACCTCGTGCTGGACGAGGAGATCATCCGCATCGGCGCGACCGGTCTCGGCTTCGGGCTGCACAACGACATCGTCGGTCCATACCTGCTGTCGCTGAGCACCGACGAGCAGAAGCGCCGCTGGCTGCCCCGCTTCTGCTCGGGCGAGCTGATCACCGCGATCGCGATGAGCGAGCCGGGCGCCGGCTCCGACCTGCAGCGGGTGCACACCCATGCGCGCCGGGACGGCGGCGACTGGGTGCTGTCCGGTTCGAAGACGTTCATCACCAACGGGATCAACGCCGACCTGGTGCTGGTCGTCGCCCGCACCGACCCGGACGCGGACGGCGCCCGCGGGCTCAGCCTGCTCGCGGTCGAGCGCGGCATGCCCGGCTTCGAGCGCGGCCGCAACCTCGACAAGATCGGGATGAAGGCGCAGGACACGGCCGAGCTGTTCTTCGACGAGGTCAGGGTGCCGGCGGCGAACCTGGTCGGCGAGGAGAACCGCGGCTTCGTCCACCTGATGGAAAACCTGCCCCAGGAGCGGCTGTCGATCGCCGCCGTGGCGGTCGCGGCCTGCGAGGCGGTGCTGGAGCTGACCCTCGACTACGCGAAGACCCGGCAGGCGTTCGGGCGGCCGATCGGCTCCTTTCAGCACAACCGGTTCCTGCTCGCCGAGCTGGTCACCGAGACCACCGTGGCCCGCACCTACCTGGACGAGTGCGTGCGGGCGCACCTGCAGGGCAAGCTCACCGTGCAGGACGCGGCGATGGCCAAGTGGTGGACCACCGACCTGCAGAACAAGGTCGCGGACGCGTGCCTGCAGCTGCACGGCGGCTACGGCTACATGACCGAATACCCGGTGGCCAAGGCGTGGCTCGACGGCCGGGTGCAGTCGATCTACGGCGGCACCAACGAGATCATGAAGGAGATCGTCGGCCGCGGCCTCGGTCTCTAGCCCCGCGGAAACACGTCGAGAAGCCGGTGAGCCCGGCTCCTGAGCCGGGACGGTACGGCCAGGCCGTTCCGGTGCGATCGGTCACGTTCGTGTGTCGCAGTCGGCGGCCCGTTGCAGGAGCACCGTCCGTTCCGGGATGTTCCTGGTGAGCAAGGCCGCCCGGCGGAACTCACCGGCCGCCTCGGCATAGCGGCCGAGCCGGACCAGAATGTCGCCGCGCACGCTGGGCAGATGGTGGTAGCCGGCCAGGGCATGGTCCGCGGCCAGGCCGTCGACGATCCTCAGGCCGCGTTCGGGAGTCTCCGCCATCGTCACCGCGACCGCACGGTTCAGCTCGACCACCGGGGACGGCGCGAGAGCGGCGAGGGCCTGGTAGAGCATTGCTATCTGCGCCCAGTCCGTAGCTGCGGCCGTCCGTGCCCGGGCGTGACACGCCGCGATCGCCGCCTGGAGCAGGTAGGGGCCGGGCGGTCCGCCCAGCCGCTCGGCCCTGAGCAGCGCGGTGAAGCCGCGCCTGATCAGCAGCTGGTCCCAGCGACCGCGGTTCTGCTCGGGTAGGGGGACCGGCAACCCGGCCGGGCTGAGCCGGGCCGGGATCCGTGACGCCTGGATCTCCATCAGCGCCACCAGGCCATGCACCTCGGGCTCGGCCGGCATCAGTTCGGCGAGCACACGGCCGAGCCGGAGCGCTTCGGCGCACAGCGCCGGGCGCATCCAGTCGTCGCCGGCCATCGCCGAATAGCCTTCGTTGAACACCAGGTAGAGCACCTCGAGCACCGACCCGAGCCGGGCCGGCCGCTCGGCCGGCGGCGGCACCTCGAACGCGACCTGCCTGCTGGCCAACGTCCGCTTGGCGCGCACGATCCGCTTGGCGATCGTCGCCTCCGCCGCGAGGAACCCGCGGGCGATCTCCTCCGTGGTCAGGCCGCCGAGCAGGCGCAGGGTGAGCGCGATCCTGGCTTCGGTGGACAGCACCGGGTGGCACGAGATGAACATGAGCCGGAGGAGGTCGTCGTCTATCTTCTGCTCGTCTAGGACGGCGTCGAACTCCGCCGGCTCGGCGGCCGACCCGATCGCGAGCTCACGGGCGAGCAGGCCCAGCTTCTCGGTGAGCCGCCCGCTGCGGCGGATCCGGTCGACGGCCCGGTGCTTCGCGGTGAGCATCAGCCAGCCCCCTGGGTTGGCTGGGATGCCCTCGGTCGGCCACTGCTCCAGCGCGGCGACCAGCGCGTCCTGCGCCAGCTCCTCGGCCAGGCCCACGTCCCGCACCAGCCCGGCGAGCCCCGCGATGATCCGGGCCGACTCGAGTCGCCACACCGCCTCGACCGCGCGGTGGGCCACAGCGACGCCAGGCCCGGACGTCGTCACCCCCCGGGGCCGAAGACCCGGCGGACGTCTCCTTCGCCGTCACCGGCGATATTCCAGAACCGCCGGGACAGCTCCAGCGCCTCCTCCTCCGAGCGGGCCTCGACCAACGCGAAGCTGACGATCACCTCTTTGGACTCGGTGAACGGCCCGTCGGTGAACGTGACGCTCCCGCCGGCGGCCGTGACGTGCGTGCCGCGGTCCAGCCCACCCGTGGCCAGCAGCACCCCAGCCCTCGTCAGCTCCTCGACGAAGCGCCCCATCTCGGCGACGAGCTCCCTGTCCGGCGGCTTGCCGCCGCCGTTGACCGTCATCAGGAACCGCATCTCGGGCCTCCCCGGAAAGAGTTCCGCGGCCGCGTCCATCCGGCCGGTCCCCATTCGAAGCGTCAGCAGCCGGCCGACCACGGAGCCGGTCATCGCACAGGACTACCCGGAGGAGACAGCCATGCGGAGGATCGTAGCCGGCCTGTTCATCTCGATCGACGGCGTGATCGAGGACCCGAACGAGTGGATGGGCCCGTGGTTCAACGCAGCGGTCGGCGAAGCCGTGGGAGCCATGATGGGGGCGCAGGACGCGATGCTGCTGGGCGGGGTCACCTACGACGCGTTCGCCGCGCACTGGCCGCACCAGACCGGCGAGATGGCCGACACGATGAACGGCACCGCCAAGTACGTCGTCTCCGGCACGCTGGAGTCCGCGGACTGGCAGAACACCACCGTGATCCCGCGAGCGCGCGCCGCGGAGCAGATCGCCGAGCTCAAGCGGCAGTCCGGCAAGAACATCGGCGTGACCGGCAGCGGGACCCTGGTCGGCTGGCTGCTCCGGGCTGGCCTGCTGGATGAACTGCACCTGCTGGTGTTCCCGGTCGTGCTGGGCCGCGGCAAGCGGCTGTTCGCCGAGGCCGCCGACACCGTGCCACTGTCCCTGCTGGACTCGGCGACCTACGAGACCGGCGTCGTCCACCTCACCTACGCCGCCCAGGCATGACCAGGCCGCCGGTCGTCGTTCTGGCCCGGAGGCCCTGGCGGACGCGGCGGCCGGGCCGGGAGCGCGGCCGGACGCGGCGGTCCGGCCGGAGCCGGCGTGGGCCGGGGTCGCTAGGGCATCGCCGCCGCGATCTTCTCGACGGCCTCC
>CAWDLH010000010.1:0-1313558 GCA_963803135.1 uncultured Actinomycetota bacterium
ACCTATGCGCGCCGAGAAGGGGCTGGAGTTCTCCATCGAGGCGGACGCCGAGGCGCCGGGCGAGCTGCTTACCGACCGGCAGCGGCTCCGCCAGGTACTCGGCAACCTGCTGGCGAACGCGGTCAAGTTCACCGAGCAGGGGCAGGTGCTGCTGCGCGTGACCAGGGCCGGGCGGCGCACCCAGGACGGCGGCGAGCTGCTGGCGTTCTCGGTGGCCGACACCGGGATCGGCATCGCGCCGGAGAACCTCACCACCATCTTCGGCGCGTTCCAGCAGGGCGACGGCACGCTCAGCCGGAGGTACGGCGGGACCGGCCTCGGCCTGTCGATCGCCCGCGAGGTCGGCGCCCTGCTCGGCGGGGAGATCACCGCGGAGAGCGAACTCGGCCGCGGCAGTACCTTCACCTTGTACCTGCCGTGTGAGCTGCCCGGGGCCGAGGCCGAGCCAAATGGTGGCCGCTGTTCGTCTACTGGTTCCAGTTGCGTATTGCTCCGGCCGATGTTCCACCGAACCACAGACGCGATCGAGGCCCACCTGACGATCGTGTTCACCGCCCTGGCCCTGGCCCGCGAGGCCCAGAACCGCACCGGCCTGGCCATCCGCAACCTCGTGCGCCAACTCCGCCCGCTGCGCTCAGCAACGATCGCGACCAACGGCGCAGTCCAAACCATCCACCCCGCGATCACCGACCAACAGCAGACACTGCTCGACGCCCTCAAGACCCAGGGCCCCGGCAAAGTCGTGTCGGCGGTTAGCAGCGCTTGATCGTTTCGAGGGGTCGTCCGGGTCTTCGCGCGTGGTGTCGTAGGGCTGCGGCGATGTTGGTGGTTCCGGTCAGGCGCAGGATGGTGATGGCGAGGTTGCGGAGGCTGGCCATCACTCGGGGGCCGTTGGCGGTGCGGATCTGGGAGCGGTCTTCGTCGAAGACGACGTCGCGGACCCAGTGGAGCCGGTCCTCGATCGTCCAGTGGCCGCGCAGGATGTCCGCCAGGTCGGCGGGGCTGGCCTGGGCCGCGTTCAGGGAGGTGACCGCGTAGACGGTTTCGGTCTGCCACCGTTTCCTGCCCTTCAGCGGCCGACGTCGCCGGACGATCTGGACGGCTTGGGCTGCGTGCGGGAACAGCAGGCCGGCCGCGACCGCGGTGACCTTCAACGTCCGGCGTTCGGCCCGTCCGTGCGCGCGGTCGCGGGTGTCGTCGCCGACCGGGACCTCACGCCAGGGCAGGGCCTTCAGCTGGGCGTGCAGGCTCGGCTGGTTCCGTTTCACGGTCAGGACGTAGTGCGCGCCGCGGGAGCCCACCAGGTACTCGGCGTGGCCTCGTTGGGCGTGCATCGCATCCGCGGTGACCACCGCCGCGGTCAGGTCGATGCGGTCAAGAAGCGCGGCGAACAGGGGGATCTCGTTCGTCTTCGCCGCCACGTCGACCTGACCGAGGACCACGCCGTGCGCGTGGTCGAGGGCAGCGAGCAGGTGGCGGCCGGGTTCGCCGCCGGCCGCCGACCCGCGCAGCGCCTTGCCATCGACCGCGACCCGCCGGCGCAATCCCGGCGCCGGGCAGGTCCGCGCCTGCGCCCAGGCACCGACGGCGCCGTCGAGGGCGTCACCGTCCAGTCGTTGCAGCGCTCGACGGAACGTGGACTCACAAGCCACCACGTCACCGGCACCGATCCCGACCAGCGTCGCGGCGTCGGCGTCAGCCGCCCACTCCGCGATCGCGACATAGGAGCGGGCCCCGGCCAGCACAGCGCACACAGCGACCCCCAGCAGCGCCGCCAGACGATGCCGGACCCCGCGTGGCTTACGCGGGTCAGGGATCCCCGCCAGCACGGACAACAGAGCCGCCCGATCGCCGGCGAACGTCTCGGCCACGGCCAGCAAGTGGCCGATCGCAGGGTCGATCAGTGATGATGTCGCGGCGGGCATGGCCCCTCTGCAGTGATCCAGGCTGGCGTCAGAACCGCCATGATCACTTCAAGGGTCGTGCCCGCCCTACCACCACACGGCACCGGCGTGTCGCAGAACCCCCGCCATCACCCGATGAAGACGACTTTGCCGACCCCCTGCCTCAAGACCCCACCCATTCACGCACTAACCGATTGAGCCAAGTCGGGTCAGAGTCCAATGTCGGGCGTGCACACTGAGCAGGAGCAGGGCGCCGCTTCGATACTTGACCGAGGACGGCGCAAGCGCTGCCTATATCTCGACGGCTATGCCGCGCGACCGAGGACGGCGCGAAGCGCCGCCCGCAGTGTCGCAGCGGCCCAGTCGCGTCGCCGGAGGCGGCGTCTTGATCGAAGATCGGCTAACTCGGCAATGAACCGACTGGTACCGCCCCATGTTCGATGTAGCGGGTCTGACCGGTGTGGTGCGCGTCCAAGGCGACGGCCAGTCGACGGGCGAGGCGTGGGATGAGGATTGCGTCGGCGCTAGCAAGGTCCCGGAAGTCATAGGAGCGCAGCTCCTCCGCACAAAGGCGGATAGCCGCAAGTTGGTCAGCATCGAGGGGGTCGCCAGCGAAGACGAATAGGATCTTGTCGCCTTCATCCTGGGCCGGCGCCCAGTCGATCACCAGGAGCGGTCCGATGGAGGGCTCGATGCCGAGCTCTTCCCGAACCTCACGGACGCAGGCGGTAAGCGGCGATTCGCCCGGTTCGACGTAGCCGCCCGGAATGTCCCAGTAAGACTTGTAGGTCGGCTCAACCAGGAGGACTCGGTCGTGCTCGTCGACGAACAGGGCGCCAGCGGAGACGCGCGGGGTAGCCATCGGCGGGGGGGTCTGTCGGGCCTCAGTCACGGTCGCCAACCTAGTCCGGCGACTCACATCGGAGTCTTCCAGCGTCTTAGGCGCGGAGCACGAACCCCCAAGACGGCACGTTGCATCGCCAGCGCCCCTGCGTGCACTGGGGCTCAACTCGATGCACCGGCCGCACCCACCAACTACGAACGACATCTGACGCGTATGTCTATACTCCCATGCCGAGAGGACGGGGGATGCGTGCGCGCGCAGGTACGACTTGAGAGCTCGGATCAAGCCGAGGATCTGGCGGCCCTCTGGCGGTGGCTGCAAGACGAAGAGTTGCTCCGTGGGAAGTTGACAGTCATTCGGGGCCCAGTTGCCGACGACGAGCTAGGAGTCGGCACAGACGCCATCGCCGTCGCGCTTGGCTCGGGGGGTGTTGGAGTAGCTTTGGCCCGTTCCCTGGCCACATGGATTAGGACACGTCGCTCTGACATTAAGATCAAAGTGACAACCAGCAGGGGTGTCGTAGAGGTAGACGCCAAGGATGTACGCGATCCGGTCGAACTACTACGTAGCGTTGTCGATGATGGCAATCCCGGGCCAGCTTAACCTGACGAAATCGGTCGCGATCCTTATAGGTGTATCCAAATATAGGGATCCGTCATTTCCACCGATCCCAGCAGCATTAAATAGTGTCAATGGCTTCCACGACGTACTTACAGACGCCACTATCTGCGGCTGGCCTAGTGATCGGGTCAAAAGGTCAATCAACCCAAATTCTGCAAGCAACCTCGCGGTCGGGATCGCGGAAGAGGCTAGTCGCGCCGAAGATTTACTTCTGATCTACTACGTCGGTCACGGAGAGCTTAGTAATCAGGCCGAGCTGTGTCTAACGGTGTCAAGCACGTTGTCCCGGCAGCCGGTATTTTCAGGACTGCCGTACGAGTGGATCTCCCGTGCCCTTCGAGAGAGCCCAGCGCGCGCGAAAATTGTAATACTAGATTGTTGCTTCGCTGGCCAGGCAATCGAGGCACTTGCGAGTGAAGCAGAGACGGTAGCGAATGTGACGCACGTTTCGGGTGTTTATACACTTACGGCGACGACTCGGAACGTCGCGGCGCACGTCCCACCGTTCTCGGACCAGCAAACGTCATACACCTCATTCACCGGCGAACTAATTGCATTACTTCGATCCGGGATCGAGGACGGTCCCCCTGCCATCACCTTGTCCGACATTTATGCTCATCTCAGACATAGGCTGGCAATCCAAGGGCTACCTCGGCCGAATCAGCGAAGTGTTGATACCGTCGATCAGCTTCTATTTGCAAACAATCTTGCTGCATTACCGCTCAGCGAAATCGGTAGTTCTATTCAAGGCGAAAGACCAGAAGAGGAAGCAATCGAAGCGGCCGTGGACACGGGACTTCGAACAACCCGAACCCTAGACCAGGAACCAATCGTTGACCGACCTAAACCGTCGGCTGGACACGACGAGTCTGGACTACGTTCAGTAAATTCGAACTCGGAAGCAAATACGCCTGCCTCAGCGCAGGCGCCACCGCGAGCGACTGGCTCTGGGCGTCCAACCTCCGACGGAAGACCCAGAGCCGCCAGACGGGCGCGGCTTCTCCTGGTCGACCTCTCTGTCGTCAAATTTGGTGGGGTTCTTGCCGTAGTGGTGGGCCTCTATTTTGCACCTCTTTTAGCTTTCGCCTTGTGGCGGGGGTTGGGGTACCTTACCGACCTTGACGGCATGCCATTTTACCTCGTCCTGCTAGGCCCACCTTTGTGGTCAACATGTCTTGCTGGGATCGCAGCTCGGATCTTCAACGGCCAATCAGCTCTGCGATATCTGGGCCGAATCACCCTTTCTGAAACCTCTCGATTTGAGGGAGACCGCGTGCGAAAGGCCAGGTTGATGTTGGCAGCAAGTGACGTTAGATCGACGCTTGGTCCCAGCGCATACATTGGGTTCATAGTTGGACTATCCTTCCTTCTGGCAAATAGAACTGGTCTCCCGCATGTGGTCGATCAGGCACTCAGTCATTGGCGCGTGCCGATCATCGGCAAACTGATGGCTATCGTCGTGACCGCCGCAATATTATCTTACGCCCTTGGCTTCTTGTATAACATTTACGCGGACACGTTTCCCGGATACAAAGTCTTGCTACGTGAGCCGGAGGAAGACTACACGTCCAGCCAGTCCGAGCCCGGCAGGCCGCAGCGCAGGGCGCGTCTGCTGCTTAGGCATGTAAACCCTCTACGAGTCGGACTATTCACGGTATTGCCAGCCTCTCTCGCGGTTGGGCTTCACTATCTCTACCGGTACGCAGTATCTCTTTACGCAAGTAGCCGTCCTCAAACGAATCCGGTTGAGGTGCCGGCCGGAGTCGAAGTATTTGCGCTAGCGGTTCTTGTGGCCATGTTGGTTCCGGTCGCTTATAAATTGTTTGCTAGGTACGCGCCTATAGAGATCACGCTCTCCGAATAGTGGTGATCGTTCCTCAGGCGAATGACCCGGCCGACGCTGGACGCCGTAGATTGCCGGAGCACGATAACGCCGCCTCACTCTGCGGCGTCCTCCTCGTAGCTGCCGCATGTCCTGCCGGGTGGCGGGCGGTCAGGGCTCGCCGGAGGCGACCGCGCAGCGGCCGAAGGGCCTTGACCGGTCGTCGGCCGGCTGGAACCTCATCCGCGAGGAGGACGCCGCAGCCACCTACGCGACGTGCAGCCGCCGCGCCAAGTCGGCGAGTGCGAGTGGTGCTTGCCCTTCTGCGTGCGGATCCATCCGAGGACGAGCTGCCGGGACAGGAAGTGGTAGCGGACCTGCTCGGGCGCGAGGCGTTCGGCGTCGAGCAGGACGGTGAGAGCCTGGTCGCGGCGGTTCCACGAGGACAGGGCGCGGGCGACTTCGAGGGCGTGCCGTGCCTGTCGCTCGACCGGGAGCGAGCGGGCGTCGACCTGGGGGCCGAGGTCGACGGCGACTTGGAGGTCTCCGAGCTCGGCTGCGGTGGCGACCCGGTGGATCGCGACGTTGGTCGGGCCGAAGGAGGTCCAGATCCGGTTTGCGTCATGGCCGAGTTGGCGGGCGATGGCATCGGCTTCGGCAAGGAAGATCCGGACGGTGCCGCGGTCCTCGTTGCGGGCAGCAGCCATCGCGCCGGTGAGGAACAGCGTCCCGTAGACCGACAGGAGGTCGGCGTTTGGTTCGTGGCCGGCGTCGGCGAGGGCACGGAGGAGCGGGGAGACGTCGGGTGAGCGTTGGGCGAGTTCGCCACGGAGGTAGTCGGCGGCCTGCTCGGTCATGCGGACCGCGGCGTCGTACTGCCCGACCGACAGCAGCGAGTGCGTGACCGACCGGAACAGCGATCCCATGATGACCGGGTCGCCGGAGCGCTCGGCAGCGGCGAGTCCGCGGTCGGAGGCGATCCAAGCGAGGTCCTGTTCGCCGACCTTCGGCAGCGTGACGGCGGCGGCCTGGTAGGCCATCGCCAGCAGTCCGTACGCCCGGTGCCGGTCGTCGCCGGCGTACTCACGGGTCGCGAGCTGGGCGCCGGCGAGTATGCCCGGCAGTTCACGGGTGACGAGTCCGAACCGCGCCGCTTGGTACGCGTCACACATCTCGGTGACGGACCGGCGTAGCTGATCCAGCGGCGGCGGTTCTTCTCGGTCGTGGTGACCGAACAGCCGGGTGATCTGCCGGTAGTCCATGAGCGCGTCCCGCAACGCCGGCACGGTGCGGGGGCCGGTGTCCGGCGTCCACTCCATCAGCGACGGCTCCGCCAGTAGGTCGCCGAGGGACACGTCGAGCGCGTCAGCCAGAGACTTGATCACTGGCAGGCGATCGACCGGGATCAGCCCGCGCTCGACCTTGCTCAGCCAATCGGCGGTGCGACCGACCCGGTCAGCGAGCACCTCCTGCGACAGTCCACGGCGCAGTCGGTACCACTTGACCCGCTCACCGATGCCGAGCCCGTCTGTCATCCCGCGCATGCCGTACAGCCTCGCAACCAATCGCTGATACATGCCCGGAAAGTTCTTCCGGGTTCGTGCCGCTCACCGCTCATAGCGTCGTCCTTGTCCGGGTCAGTGTCCCGGACCAACCGACGAGAGGGAACAGCAATGGCACTCCAACAGCCCGGAATCCCGGTCGCGTTCGACTTCGTCCTGCCGGCCGGCGCGTACGCCGAGTCGGTCGAGCCCGTCCGCGACTTCGACGCCAGCAAAGCCGGCACCGCCGGCGTCCAGGCCCGCGACAAGCTCACCGGCCATCCACTGTGGACAGTCAACGTCTACGACCCCGACCCGCAGGCCCGGACAAAGGCCATCAAGGTCAAGATCGCCGCACCGGTGCAGCCGGTGCTCCCCGAGGCCATCGGCGGGATGCCGTTCCGGCCGGTGGAGTTCGACGGCATGACCGTCACTCCGTATGTCAACGACAAGGGTCGGCTCGCCTACTCGTACCGCGCCACCGGAGTTCGCCCGGTCACCTCGCGACCTACGACGGCCAAGGCGGGGGCGGCGCAGTGACCGCGTTCGACAGCCGATCTGACGGACGGTGCCATCTGACCGTCAATGCGGACGGCTCGCGGATCACGCACCTCTCCGCTCACGTCGACAGCGGGACGATCCTGCGGGCGACCGAGTACCCGGCCGAGTCCCGGGTCGTGCTCAACCTGGGCGACCGGTCTACGGGCTCGGTGGCGGTGTTCTTGCCCGCAGACGAGCTGGCGCGGCTGATCGACGTCCTGAACGCCGCCTACACGCGCGTCGTGCGGCGGCCACACGAAGACGAGCCGGCCGCGAGCGGTGCGGCCTGAACGCGACGACGACGCCCGGCCGGATCGGTTGGCGCCCAGCCGGCCGGGCGTCTGTCCCCAACCCCTGCACGGAGCAAGGAGACGGCGATGAGCGTATCGAGGCGTGAGCTGCAGCGGCTGCGGTCGGCCGGCTGGGAGGTCGTCGAGACCGGCCCGGGCGTCCGGGTTCGGCGGATGCTGTGGCGGCTGGTCACCGGCCGCCGGCCGGCGCCGACCGTGAGCGTGGTCCGAGCGCGCGGCGGGGGTCGCGGTGAGCCGGCGGCACGTGCTGCGGGTGGAGGGTCTGGCACGTCGAGTCGCCGTACCTGCGGTGGTCGCGAGCGGTCGGCCGGTGGCTGTCTCGGTGGCGGGCCGAGCTGGCGACGGTGCTCACCGGCTGGGCGCTGTACGCGCTGGCGTCCGCAGTCATCGGAACGCTGGCGACCCGGGTCCTGATCGCGACGGTCGCGTTGGACTCCTGGCCTGGCCAGCATCGCGGGGCTTCCTCGGCCGGACTGGTGTGGCGGTCGGTGACCCGGCGCCGGTTCCTCATCGCGGTGCGTCGGCTCGCGCTGGTATCGGACTTCGACCGGTCGCCAACGGTCGGCAGGGTGCGGGACTGTCCGGCTGGGCAGCTGCTCGACGTCCGGGTTCCGCCCGGGCTAACGGCGGTCGACCTGGAGGACCGCACCGAGGCGCTGGCAGTGTGCCTGGAGGTCCGTGACGTGCGGGTCAGGCGCGACCCGGACAACGCGGCGCGGTCAACCGTGACCGTGGTTCGGCGGGATCCGCTCGCGGTGATGGGTGCCGCTGTCCTGGCCGGTCGCGGAGGCGGACCGGGCGTCGCTGTGGGAGCCGATCCCGGTCGCGGTCGACGAGGACGGCCGGCCGGTCACCGTGCGACTGCCGGAGCGGAACGTGATCTTCGGTGGCGAGCCCGGCGCCGGGAAGTCGGTCGCGCAGTCGTTGCCGGTCGCGGCGGCGGCGCTGGACCCTGACGTCGACCTGTACCTGTTCGACGGCAACCAGGTCGAGTTCGCCCCGTGGGCCGGCTGCGCGACTCGGACAGTCGGCCCGGACATGGGCCAGGCCGTCGACGTCCTCGGCGAGCTGGGGGTCGAGATGGACGCCCGGTACGGGGTCCTGCTCGGCGAGGGCCGGCGGAAGATCGCGGCCGGCGACGGGATGCGGCTGATCGTCGTCGCGGTCAACGAGCTGGCCTTCTACACCGCCACCGGCGACCGCAAGCAGCGCACCGAGTTCGCCGACCGGCTGCGTGACCTGGTCGCCCGCGGCCGGGCCGCCGGGATCATCGTCCTGGCGGCGACGCAGCGGCCGTCCTCGGACGTGGTGCCGACCTCCTTGCGGGACCTGTTCGGGTTCCGCTGGGCGCTGCGTTGCTCCACCCCGGACGCCTCGGACACGATCCTCGGCCGCGGCTGGGCCACAGCCGGCGTGACTGCGACCGACGTGCCCGCTGAGGCCCGCGGCGTCGGCTACCTGCTCGCCGAGGGCGGACAGCCGGTGCGGTGCAAGGCGTACTACCTCGACGACGACACCATCCACGCCATCGCCGCCCGCGGCGCGCTGCTGCGCGGCCGGCGCCCCGGACCGCATGGGCTGGCGGCATGAACGGCCACCAGACCCGCGCGGAGCGGGCTCGGATGCCGCTCGCCCGGGAGGTCGTCCGGGCGGCCGCGGTCGAGAACGGCGTCTGCATCCGGCCGTCGCGGTCCGGAAGGTCGACCTGGTCACCGGCACGACCGAGCTGGTCGACCTGCCCTGCGGCGCGACCCTCGCCAGCAAGTGCCCGTCCTGCGCGGAGCGGGCTCGGCGGCTGCGGATCGCGCAGTGCCGGGAGGGCTGGCACCTCGACGCCGAGCCGGTCCAGGGCGCCGAGCCGGCGACCGGCGAGCAGCGCACTCTCGCCACGGTCCGGGCGGACCTGGAACGGGCTCGAGTCGACGCCGAGGAAGCCGGCGAGGACGTCGGCGGACGTCGACTCGGTCATAGGTCAGGTGGACGAGCTGGTCGCCGAAGCCGGCATCCGCGGCCGGATCGGTGCGGGCTCCAGTCCGCGCCGAGTGCGGTCGACCCGCCGGCGGCAGGACGCCGCCGACCTTCCGCGGCGCCGGGTCGAGCAAGCGAACGGTCGGACGCATCTACGGCGAGCGGTTCCGGCCGTCGCTGTTCGTCACCGCCACGCTGGGTTCCTACGGGCCGGTGCGGTCGGACGGGACGCCAGTGGACCCGGGCCGGTACGACTACCGCCGGGCGGCCCGGGACGCGATCCACTTCTCCCGGCTGGTCGACCGGTTCGTGCAGAACCTGCGCCGGTTCGTCGGCTGGGACGTCCAGTACTTCGCCGCCGTCGAACCCCAACGCCGGCTCGCTCCGCACCTGCACCTGGCGATGCGGGGGACGGTGTCCCGGGTCGAGCTGCGGCAGGTCGCCGCCGCGACGTACCACCAGGTGTGGTGGCCGCAGTGCGACCAGGTCCTCTACGACCGGGTGCTGCCCGACCTGGGATCCGGAGCGCGAGACGTACGTCGACCCGGAGACCGGGGAGCCCCTGCCGACCTGGGACGAGGCGGTCGACGCCATCGGCCCGGACGACGAGCCGGTGCACGTCGCCCGCTTCGGCGTCCAGGTCGATGCACAGGGCGTCCTCGCCGGCTCGCCCGACGCGGACCGCGCGATCGGCTACCTGGCGAAGTACCTAACCAAGTCGATCGCCGAGTGCCACACCGCCACGACCGACCGAGCAGCGCGACCACATGACCCGGCTCCTGGACGTCCTGCGCTGGGAACCGTGCTCGGAACGGTGCGCCAACTGGCTCCGCTACGGCGTCCAGCCCAAGGGCTCCCGCGACGGTCTCCTTCCCGGCTCCTGCCGCGGTAAGGCGCACCGCGCCGAACACCTCGGCTACGCCGGCCGCCGCGTGCTCGTCTCCCGCAAGTGGTCCGGCAAGACCCTCGGCGATCACCGAGCCGACCGCCGCGACTGGGTCCTCAACCTGCTCGGCAACACCATCGAGTCAGACGACCCCAACCGGTATGCCTGGGAACCTGTGCGGTCGAACGACCCTGATGTACGCCCGCTCCCCCGTCGACTCCTGCTCGCCATTGCGGAACGCCGCCGCTGGCGCCAAGCACTCGACGAAGCCAAACGCCGCGCCGGCCTGCCGGACTTCGCGTTACCCGCCGCCTGACCGAGAGGAGTCCGGATGTCCGACCGTCCCCTTACCGTCGCCCAGGCCGCCGAGAAGCTCGGCACCGGCGAGCGCTTCGTCCGCCGGTTGGTCGCGGAGCGCCGCATCGAGTTCGTCCGGCTCGGTCCGCCCGGCTCGACCCGCGGCCCGATCCGCATCCGCGAGAGCGCGATCGCCGCGTTCCTCGCCGCCGGCCGGGTCGAAGCGGTCCCGCCTCGCCGTGGGCGGGTGGCCTGATGTCCGCGAAGCGTCGCCGATTCGGTCTCGTTCGCAAGCTGCCCTCGGGCCGATACCAGGCGTCCTACGTCGGTCCCGACGGCCAGCGCCGCACAGCGCCGGACACCTTCCGCGCGAAGACCGACGCGGACCGCTGGCTCGCCAGCGTCGAGACCGACCTCCATCGCGGCGACTGGGTCGACGACGCGCTCGGCCGCCAGCCCTTCGGCAACTACGCCCGCGGCTGGCTCCGCGACAACCCGAAGATCGGCGACCGCTGGCGCGAGACCTGCCTCCGCAACCTCCGCCTCCATCTCGCCCCGCTCGCCGAGCTGCCCCTAAGAGCGATCACACCCAGCGTCGTCCGTGACTGGTACGGCACCGCCATGCGCGGCACCGGCGGCAAGACCTCGATCGCCCAGTCCTACCGCTTCCTGCGCTCGGTCATGAACGCCGCCGTCCGCGAAGGCGCCATCCTCCGCAACCCGTGCACCATCCCCGGCGCCGGCGCCGACCGCGCCAAGGAACGCCCGACCGCCACGCCAGCGCAGATCGCCGCTCTGGTCGATGCCATCACCCCGCGATACCGCGCTGCCGTCCTCATCGCCGCGTGGGGTGGCCTCCGCCGGGGCGAGATCGTCGGCCTCCACCGTGAAGACGTCGACCTTGCCGCCGGCACGGTCCGCGTCCGCCGCAGCCGCGCCGAGCTGCTGGAGAGCAGGGTCGCCTACGACAAGGACCCGAAATCAGAGGCCGGCAAGCGCACTGTCACCCTCCCGCCGCACATCCTCCCGGTCCTCGCCGAACACCTCGACCGCTGGGCCGGCGCGGAACGCGTCTTCGTCGGCCGCACCGGCGAACCCATGCGCGGCGACGCCATCCGCCAGGCGTTCACGCGCGCCCGCACCAAGGTCGGAATGGAGGACTTCCGCTTCCACGATCTCCGCCATACGGGGCAAACCCTTGCTGCCGTTGCCGGAGCGACACTCGCTGACCTGAAAGGACGTCTGGGACACGCGTCCAACGCCGCAGCCTTGCGCTACCTTCACTCCGTGGCGGGGCGAGACCAGCTTCTCGCAGTAGCGCTTTCTGATCTTGCGGCGGGATCAGAAGGACTAGAGCGCCCGACAAGCTCGACTAGCTCGGGGGGTGGCGATGGCCAGCGTAAGGCAGTCAGAGGGTGAGCCGAAGAATCGCCCGAGGTATCGGCGCATGGCCGCATACGTCCTCGCTTTGGCAGGGGCCTTCGTAACCGCTTTAGTGACCGGCTTGGCAGGACATGTGGAGGATGCCCTCTTCGCTAAGGGTACGACGAGCACTCCAAGCAGTGCTAGCTCAAGCTCTCCGGCACCGGACCAAACTTCGGTACGTCTAGTGAGGCCATTTGATTTGTCTGGCAAGCTCTTAAGCTCCTATAAACAGGTAGGCGAATCTAGCGGTTCTTGCATGGACGGGTATGAGAGCTCGGACCCGGAGTCTCTTCGATGCATTGACGACAACTCCCAAGTGTTCGATCCATGCTGGGACTTTGGCCAGAGGGCGGCATGCCTTCACGATCCCTGGAACCCAGAGGTCTGGATCATTGACGAAGTTCGGCCCAAGGATGCCGATCCAAGCAAGAAGATAGGCCCTGTACCGTGGGCTCTCGAGATACGAGACCCTAGCGACCCGACGAAGGTCTACCACTGTGGCTTCATGGGTGGAGCAACAGGGACGGTTGCGGGAATGCGCGTAAACTGGAGTTGCGCCGATAAGACCGCCACTCCTTCCAAATATAAGGAGATTGGGCAAGCGGTCGGCGATCCTGAAGTCAAGCAGGGCGGCCTGTGGAAGATCTTCTTCTCTCGCGAGGGAACGAGTGAGGTGGTAGAGGCGCCAATTCTTGTTGCATGGCGGTAGGACCCGAAAGGAGCGCGCTAGCTAGTTGCACGCCGACCGCACGCCCGGCGACGGGAACGACTCCCACCTGCGAGATGTCCTTCTACTAGCTCTGACTGAAAAGCGGAAGGTCGGCGGTTCGACCCCGCCCCTGCCCACCCTCTCTGGTGCATTCCCCAGTTCGGCGTCCGTGTCCGGGCCTGGCTGCAGGTCCCCACGGCTGAGCCCTTCGTCGCCTCTGTGCACCCTGCTGCCTGCCGACGGCCAGGGCATCCACGCTGCTCGGCGAGTCCACGACTCGTCCAACTGACGATCGCGGACACGGCCGAGCCGTTGATCCGGCTCCGAAGGAGGACCCGAAGGGCTTGGTCGGAACCTCGGGGGCGGCGGCCAGCTCAGTGAGCCGACCAGCCGCGCCACTTGATGCGACGGGGTCGGTCCGTCAGGCTCGCCTCAGCCGGACGACGGTGACAGCCTCGGCGGTGATCGGCGTCCCGAACACAGGATCGAACGCGAAGGCGGACGCCTGCACGGTCGCGGTGCCGCGCTGGAACGGAGTGGCCACCTCCCGGAGGACCGTGGCCTGCCAAGGCACCTTGGCCCCTGGTGTGCAGGAGACGCTGGGGAAGAAGTGGCCGAACACGGTCTCGGCACCCACGGTCTGGGTGACCTCGACGTCGACGTCGACCTGCACCGCTCGGCTGCAGATCACCGCGCCCTTCACCGTCACGGAGGTACCAGTCCGGTCGACCGTGCCGCGCTTGGCCACAGTCACCCCGATCGTCGTCGGCGCCGGGTTGGCCGGGTTGTCGATGCGGACCTGCCCGCGCAGAGCCGCCGCATCGCCGTCGCAGTGCTGCTCGAAGCTCACCGCGAACGTCTGCACGTAACCGTTCAGGCCGTACACCGCGTCCGTGACCGTGAAGCTCCCCACGACCGTGTTGCACCCCCGGCCGTTGCCGTTGACGTCCAGTCCTGGCACTCCGGCGTCCTGGATCCGGGCGGCACCGGGATAGTCACCGACGACGAGGGGTTGACCGGTCGGCGCCGCGAAGGAGAGGCGCCACCGGTCGCCATTCGCCGCCTCGACGTCGACGGCGACGCCGTTCACCGGGTCGTCGGCGGCGACGCGGCTGCTCCCGACGAAGAGGACGTCGCCGGCCGCGACGGAATAGGTGTAGGTCCCGCCCGCGCCGATGAAGTCCCCGGGTTCGCTGGTCAGGGTGACCGTCCCCGCCTCGACGGGTGCCGCCTGGGCGGGGACGGCGACGAGCACTCCCGCCACGACGCAGCCGGCGGACAGGACAGCTGTGAGGGCGGCACGCCGCCACGGCAGAGACATCGTGGCTCCAACGGCTCGGAGACGGGATGAACAGCATCATAGGGCTATGAACAGAAAATGTGGCGACAATTACCGAGTTACGCCGGTCGGGATTGAGCCGTCAATGCCGTCGCGTCGGCGGCATCCATTGATGACCTGCTCGGCGACCTCGACGCTGCCTGACTTCGGAGTCGCCAGCGGTCGCGGAACGGCGCAGGTCCGGATCGCGCGCTCGTCCCGCCCGAGCCAGCCGGCAGTACCTCCGCGGTGTGCTCGCCGAGCATCGGGGCGGCGCCCGAGTCGTCGATTCGGGCCGGCGAGCGGACCGTCACCCGCGCTGCTGCCCCAGCTGGGCACCGGCGAGGTGCGCGGCGCGTTCATCGCCCTCCAGATCTACGTCTTTCGGAATGTCTTATTTCGTTTGATGCGGTCGCGCAATGAGTTCGGGGTGGAGTGCGTCACTGGGCGCTGTCCGGCCGGTGGGTCGGGTCATGACCGGGCGGCGCGTCCGCGGAGCCAGTCGGTGAGCAGGTCGCGGCGGACATCGGTGCTGCCGGCGATCTCCAGCGGGCTCGAGTCGGAGTAGCCGGGAGTCGCGTCGAGGTCCGCGCCCAGTCCGAGCAGGTACTCGGCGGCACGACGTTGGCCGCCGTGGCAGGCCTGCCAGAACGCCTCGTCCAGTTGCGTCTGGGTGGGTGGCGGGTCGGCGGTCGTCAGCTGGTCGAGCCGGGTCAGGTCACCGAGCGCGGCGGCGTGCCAGAGCCTGTCGACGCGGGCACCGCGACGCACGAGCAGCCGCGCGACGTGCCAGCAGCCATAGCCGACGGCGTTGTCCAGGGGCGGTCCGCCGGCTATCGACGCGCCGGGCGATTCGAGCTCGGCCCCGCCGTCGATGAGGGCCTCGGCGACCTCGACGTCGTCTGTGCTCGCCGCCCAGTGCAGCGGGGTCTCCGACGGCAGGCCGCCGATCGTGGCGTTCGGGTCGGCGCCGGCGGCGATCAGCATTCGGACGACCTCAGGGCCGTTCGGGTAGTAGCCGGGCCAGTCGGTGACCACGTGCAGCGGCGTGCGCAGTCCGGAGCGGCCGGTCGCCAGCCGGGCGTTGGCCAGCTCCGGATTCGCGGCCAGGGTCGCGCGCAGCTGCTCGACATCACCGGACCGGATCGCCACGACCAGCAGCGCACCCGTCGTACCGGCATCACCCGAACCTGTCACCGCAGCTCCCCATGTGGATCGGCGCAGAAGGAATCTCCCGGGCCGGCCCGACATCGGCGCCGGACGAAACGGACCTCGGCCCCGACGCAGAGCATGCGCCCTCCGCCGCATGGGCGGGACAGCCGCCAGACCCGAGCCTTCATCCGGCACCAGGCCGCCCGGAGCTCGGGCACGGTAGGCCAGACTGAGGCCATGGACCGGCAGACGATCGCGGCCGGGTGGCTGACGCTGCGGCCGTTCAGCCCCTCTGACATCCCGTGGGTTTACGAGGTATCGCTGGACCCGCTACTGCAGCGCTTCATGCAGGTTCCCTCGCCCTACCGGCTCGAAGATGCGGCGGCCCACGTCGAGCAGTCGTACATCGCTGGCTGGGACGACGGTCGCCAGGCTGAGTTCGTCGTTGAGGATGCTGCCACGGCCGCTCCACTGGGCCGGGTCGGCCTGCGCCTGGGCGAGCCTGGCGCGGCCGAAGTCGGGTACTGGGTCGACCCGCGCGCCCGCAGGCGTGGCGTCGCCACCACCGCGGTCCGCGCCGTCTGCCAGTGGGCCGTCACGACGGCGGGCATCGAGCTCATCGAGTGGCGCTGCGAGGCAGGCAACCTCGCTTCTCGCCGGGTCGCGGAGAAGGCCGGGTTCCTCATCGAGGCGACGCTGCGTAAACGCCGGGTCCGGCACGGCCTGCGGGTGGACGAGTGGGTCGGTTCGTTGCTCGGTGACGAGGTGCTGGCTGACCCAGCTCGCGCCCTGCGCTAGTCGCTGCCGTCGCGGACCTCCGCCCGCCACGTTCGGCGACGCATGCATGCCCGGCGGCTCGCGCCGCCCCGAACGCCGCGGCGCTCCGATATCGTCACGACCTGCGACGACGCAAGAGCTGTCACCTTTCTGAAAGGCAAAGGGTCGCCCGTTCGACCCCGCCCCTGCCGACCTTCCTGAGAGATCTGCCGTGGAACAGCCGCAGTTGATCGTGGTGTCCGGGCTTCCGGGAAGCGGCAAGACGACCTTGGCGCGCGACATCGGAACGCGGTTGCGGGTGCCCGTGGTGGAGCGGGACCGGTTCGCCGAGGTGTGCTTCGACGCGCTGGGACCTGAGTCGCGCGCGGTCGCCAACCTTGGCTCCGTGAGCTACGAGCTGCTCTTCTGCGTAGCCCGGGAGGTCATGGCATCCGAACGGTCGCTCGTGGTGGAGAGCAACTTCAGCCGGGCGCGGCACGCTGAGCAATTGCGTGCGCTGGTGAGTTCCTCGGCGTACGGGCTGGTGGAGGTGCATTGCCGGGCGCCTGGTGACGTGCTGCTGGAGCGGTACGCGACCAGGGCGAGGAGCAGGACGCGGCACCGGCGGCACGACGACGTCAACCGCATCGAGGAGTTTCGAGCCGTCTTCGCCGACCCCGGACGGCATGAGGACGCGGTCGTCTTTCCAGATCGGGCGCTCGTCCTGGACACCACTCGCGACGTGCCGTTCGACCGCGTGCTGCGCTGCGTGCGTCCGGGTTGAGGGCGCGTTGGCCGCCTGCTGCGCGGCTTCGACGTCTTCCTCGTCGGCGTGCACTGCGACCTCGACGAGATCGACCGCCGCGAACGCCGGCGCGGGGACCGGCGAATCGGCGAGGCACGCACGTGACGGTCGACCGGATCCACACCTTCGGCACGTACGACCTCGAGATCGACACCACGGCAGGAATCACCCCGGCCCTCGAGTCCGTGTTGGCCGCGTGGCCGAACCGTCCGCCGAAGTGCGCGCTCGCGGCCGGATAGAGGACGCCGGGGAGTGCGGCCGGGCAGACGATCTGAGTGGTGCGCGTGTGGACGAGACGCAGCGCGGGAACAGGTTGAGGGTCGCCCTCGCCCCGACGAGATCGACGGACCTCACGAACGCAGCGGACAGACAGGAAGATGGACGCCTCTAGCTTGGTGCCTTCGTGGATGCGCCTGGTGCATCGGTGGTATGCCGAGACGACCGGCGACTTCTGGCGCAGGTGCATCCTCTGCCTCCGGGAGTACGGAGGCCACGAGTGGCGCGCCCGCCCGGGGGCGATCCCCGACCCGATCAGGGGTATCGGCCACGTGATCACGATCTGCCCCGTCTGCACGCGGGCCGGCCGCAGCGCCTATCAGGCCGCCCCGTAGCTCGGCCCGAAGCTCGGCCTGTCCTTCGACCGCGCCCGGACGGCGACACCGACCGCCGCCAGTCGCCTGATGCCCGCGGCGTCGGGGGGCGAAATTGGGTTGCCGGAGGCGGTAGGTCTGGGGCGTGCAGCGTCGGGCGGGCGGGATCGCATACCTGGAGTTGGTGACCGAGCTGCTGCAGCGACAGCGGCTGACCGACCCGGTCGGCGGGTTGTGGGAGGCCGCGGACCTGCAGTGGTGGTTCACCCGGGATCCGCATCCGACCGACGGCGACGCCGTGTTCTGGCTGGACGGCGGCGGACCGGTGGGCGCGGTGGTGTTCACGCGGTGGCGGCCGACGCGCTACGGGTGTGATGTGCTCGGCGGTCCCGCGCACGCGGCGGCGTGGGAGGTCGTGCGCCGGCGGTGCGCCGAGCTGGCGGACGCGTCGGTCGAGATGGCCGCGGCGGACGGCGTCAGGGCGGAGGCCGAGCGGGCCGGCTTCGTCCAGGTCGCCGAGGAGTACGAGATCACCTGGCTCGACGCCGTGGACCGGCCGGCGCCACGCCCGTTCCGGGACGGCTACACGCTCGTGCCCCGGCCCGAGCAGGCCGGGCCGCATCCGATGATCACCCGAAACGGCGCTGAGGTGGAGGCGCGGCTGCGACAGTGTTCGCTCTACGACCCTGGCCTCGACCTCGCCGTCCGCGGACCGGCGGGCGACGTCGCCGGCTACGCCCTGTTCTGGGCCGACCGGCGCACCGGCGTCGGCCTGATCGAGCCGATGCGGGTCGAGGACCGGCACGCCGGGCGCGGTGTGGCCGGTGCGCTTCTCCGCGCCGGGCTCGAGCGGCTGGCCACGCGCGGGTGCACGCGGTTCAAGGTCAGCCACGCCGTGGACAACCCGGCCGCGCAGCGGCTGTACCGCGGCGCCGGCTTCCGTACCCACCGGCGCGTCCAGGTCCTGGTCCGCCAGCCGGCTACCGCCACGTGGGCTGTCCACGATTCCGGGAACGGTCAGCGGCGGCGGAGGGTGGTGGAGGGGGATTCTCCGTAGCGGGATCGGTAGTCGTGGGCGAAGCGGCCGAGGTGGGTGAAGCCCCAGCGGGAGGCCACCTCGGCGACAGTGGGGCGGCGGGCGGGGTCGCTGCCGGTCAGGTCCTCGTGCACGCGGCGGAGGCGCTCGTCGCGCAGGTACTGCATCGGGGAGACGCCGAGGTGCTCCCGGAAGCCGGACTGCAGCAGGCGCGAGCTTGCGTTCACCTCCCGGGCGAGGACCTCGCCGGTCAGCGCACGCTCGGGGGCGGTCTCGATCACCGCGACCGCGGCGGCCACGTGCGGCGGCAGCGCGGCGATCTCGCTCTCCTCGGCGAGCGCGGCCGTGTACGTGTGCGGCTGGCAGAGCAGCAGCCCGCGCATGATCATCCGCTGCAGGTCGGCGGCCACCACCGGGCTCGAGAACAGGCCGTCGGGCTGGTCGAGCTCCTCGGCCAGGAACATCGCCGCGTGCATCCAGCCGGCGCCAGGCTGCCTGGTCACGTCCATCCGGGCCCGGAACCGCAGCGGCCGCTCGACCGGCAGGCGGATGAGATCAGCCAGCGTGCCCTCCAGGGCCCTGCGGTCGATCCGGAACACCATCGCGGTGGCGTCCGGATGCCAGCGCATCTCCAGCGGCCCGGTCGGTGAGGCGACCGCGGCCGACCCCGACGCCGAAGTGAACTGCCGCCCGTCCTCGGTGATCACCACCCGCCCGGTCAGCGGCAGGTGCACGAAGTAGAACGGCCGGTCGCCGGCCAGGACGTCGACGACGTCACCGCCGTACGAGAGGTACATCGGGGTGACGCAGGGCAGCGGCACCGCGTGCAGCCGGGCGGCGAGCCGGTGGCGGTCGGTGGCGAACGCGAGCCGGCGGGACGGGAGCTCGCGGCGCATGTGCCGGTTGACCTCGGCCAGGTCGGATGTCTCGAAGACCACGTGCTCGCTCAGCGGCAGGTCGTCGGTCATGGTCGGGGGTGCTCCAGGTGCGGTTGGTCGACGCCGGAGCAGGGGCGTGGCGGATGGGTCTCCGCCCGCGGCCATGCGGACGGCGTGCCGGTCGCGAGCGACCCCGGCGGCCGGGCACCCGGACAGTTTCCCAGGTCCTGGCGAAGACGACAGAGCCGTTCGTGGAGTCCTCGGCGTGCCCCGACCGCCACGCCGCCGGCGAGGCCGTCGGCTACCAGATCGACCTCGCCGACCGGGACGGCCCGGCCGAAGTCGTCGCCGGGGCGCTCGACGCGTACGGGGACCTGCAGGTCGTCGCCGGGGCGCTCGACGCGTACGGGGACCTGCACGTCGTCGTCAACAACGCCGGCCTGATCCGGGACCGGATGCTGGTCAACCTCTCCGACTACGACTGGGACCAGGTCATCGCCGTCAACCTGACCGCGCCGTACCGCCTCATCCGCGCGGCGGCGCGGGAGTGGCGCCGGGCGCGACCGGAGTCCGGCCCGCGAACCGTGGTCAACACCTCCAGCGAGTCAGGCCTCTACGGCAACGTCGGACAGGCCAACTACGCCGCCGCGAAGGCCGGCCTGGTCGGCCTGTCCCTGACCCTCGCCGGTGAGCTGGAGCGCTACGACGTACGGGTCAACACCGTGACGCCCCGCGCGCAGACACCCATGAGCGACGGCGCGTTCGGCGCCCTCCCCCGGCGGGGGTCGTTCGACCCGTTCGCCGTCGAGCACGTCGCCGCGGTCGTCGCCTGGCTGGCCTCCGACGCTTCGGCGGACGTCACCGGGCAGGTGCTGCTGGTGCACGGCGGCGACGTGGAGGACCCAGCCGATGGCCGACCGTGACGATCCAACCGTCCGCATCGCCGACTGGCTCGCCAGGTACGGCGGCGACAGCGTCGACCTCGGCGCCCAGCGGACGGCCGAACGGTTCGCGGCCCGCCCCGGCTACTACCTGACCGGTGACCGGGCCCGGATCGAGCCGGACGGGCAGTTCCGCTTCGCCGGCCGCGCCGACGACGTGATCACCAGCTCCGGCTACCGGATAGGTCCCTTCGAGGTGGAGCAGGCACTCGCCGGACACCCCGCCGTCGCCGAGTCGGCGGTGGTGGGCAAACGCCGGACCCGCAGCGCGGCGAGGCCATCGCCGCGTTCGTGGTCCTCACGGCCACGGCCGCGCCGTCCGACGCGCTGGTCGAGGAGCTGCAGACCCTGGTGAAGACCCGGCTGGCGGCCCACATGTACCCCCGCCAGGTCGTGTTCCGCGCCGCGCTGCCCCGGACGCTGTCCGGGAAGGTCCAGCGCTGCGGATGGGTCCCGCCCGCGGCCTTTCGGGCGGCGGGCCGGTGCTAGCGGCCGCCGACGGCCGGGCACTCGGGCACCAGGACGGTTTCCCAGGTCCTGGCGAAGACGACAGAGCCGTTCGTGGAGACCTCGGCCTGTGCCGACACCGCGGTCTGAGTACAGCGGACGGTCGCCGAGGCGGTCACCACGTCGCCGCCGGCCAGATGCACTTCGCCGGTCTGGGTGCCGCTGGCCACCGCCGCCTCGGGCGCGGCCGGGCCGACCCTGGCCCGCAGCTCGCTGGCCAGCCGGTAGCGGTGGCCACCAGGGCTGACCTGCTCGGGCACCCGGCCGGTGACCACGACCTCGACCTCATCGGAGCCGCGGTCCCGGCTGATCCGCAGGTCGTTGTCCGGCTCGATCACGGAAACGGGCACGGCGGGGAGGACCATCGGCGCACCGTCGTCCTCGGCCAGCGCTGGCACCGAAACCTCGACCGACGTCACGTCGAACGGCTCCGGCTCGACCAGCGGCATCAGCCGCGGAAAGTCGGCGTCGCTCACCGCGACCCGCAGCCGGTGCCCGGCCTCCACCGGCGCGACGATCGGCCGCAGCCGGACCGCGACCCGGTCGCTGCCCGGCTCGGGGCACACCACCCCGGCGGTGATCAGCACCGACCGGCCGTCCGGGTGCACGTCGGTGAGCCGGGCGCACAGCCGCCGCACGCCGCCGCGCAGGCCGACGCGCAGCACCGGCCGGCCGCCGACGACGATCCGCGTGCGCAGCGGCGCGCTGGTCACCGACACCGACCGGCGGTCGTCGTCGCGCTGGTCCCGCGGCGGGAACTCCTCGCCCATCCCCAGCCCGGGCAGCCCGCGCAGCGCGCCGATCGTGGCGTCCGGCTGGTGCCGGGCGATCACCTCTCCGTCGGGCGTGCCGCCACGGCGGGTCAGCGTGGCGCCGGCGCCGGCGCCGGCGCCGGTGGCGAGGACGAGGTCGGTCGCCGGCGGTGGCCACTGGTCGTACCCGAGCCAGCACGGCGACCTGCCCGGCCGGAACAGCGTGACCGCGGGCTCGTCCATCATCCCGGTCGCCCGCCCGCGCAGCCAGTGGTCCCACCAGCGCAGCGCGATCGCCAGGAAGTCGACCGGCTGGTACGCCGACCGATGCGGCAGCACGTGTCCCCACGGCCCCATAAGCAGCTTCTTCGGCCCGGCCACCCGCTCGTACGCGTCGACGACGCCGTCCGGGAACGCGTCCCGCCAGCCACCGACGCACAGCGCCGGGGTGGCGATCGCCCCGCCGTCGATCGCCCGCTCCCGCCAGACCGGATCGTCCGGTCCGTGCCGGGCGTAGTCGAGGAGGGCTGGCTCGGTGTCGCGCAGCCGGCGCAGCCAACGCCGCCGGGCCGCGGGCGTGCTCTCCGCGAGCGGCGGAAGGAGCTGCTGGAGCAACAACGAGGAGCCGCGGTTGGCCAGCGCGTGCAGGTCGCCGCGGGCGCCGTCGGGGTGCACGCTGTCCCGGGCCGGGTCGAGCCCGTGCGCCACGGCGAGAATTGCCCGCAGCGTCGGCGGCCGGCGGCTGGCGGTGCGCAGCGTGACGTTCGCCGCGTACGACAGGCCCCACATGCCGACCGCGCCGTCGCACCACGGCTGCCCGGCCGCCCAGCCGACCGCCGCCACGCCGTCGTCGGCGTCACCGGGGTCGAACTCGGGCCGCCGGATCCCGTCCGACTGCCCGGTGCCGAGCAGGTCGACGACGAGGCTGGCGTACCCGCGCGCGGCGAACCAGCGGGCCGGCCCGTCGTAGTTGGCGCCGGCGACGAAGTCCTTCCGGTACGGCAGGACGGTCACGAGCGCCGGGACCGGGATCTCAGCCCGCGGCCGGTAGACGTCGGCCGACAGAGTCAAACTTCTCACGCCAGTCGGGATGCGGATATCGCGTTGAATTTCGATGCAGAACTGGGCCGCGGTCGGGGCCCGGCGCGTGCGCATGGCGTCTCCAGGAAAGAGCGCTCGCGCCTGCCGCAGGTGAGGTTTGGCACCTCGGCAGGCG
Organism: uncultured Actinomycetota bacterium; assembly: GCA_963803135.1. Lineage (GTDB taxonomy): Bacteria > Actinomycetota > Actinomycetes > Mycobacteriales > CADCTP01 > CADCTP01. Next base: position 22,820 of record CAWDLH010000010.1, read on the forward strand.
CGAGCTTGGCGCCGGATCAGGCTCAAGGTCCGGCCGGATCGTCGCCACGGGGGCCGGCGTGGCGGGCCGCATCCGGAGCGTGGGCTCACGGAGCGACACGAAATCATAACCATGCGAAGCGCTTCGTGTGAAGTCCTTGACAGTCGATGTTCCAGTGGTGTCTCCTCCCAGTAACGCAAAGACCAGGAATTGGCGAGCCGTGGACGCCCGTCGACCATCCGCGGCAGCGTAAGCCGGTTGTCACCGATCGCGGCGGTATTCCGCCCGAGATTTCGGCGTACTCGAGTGGAGGACAACATGCGTCCAATTCGAACGGCTGCGAAAGCTTCCCGACAAGGTGGCCGCGCATTGCTCGGCGCCGGCCTGGCCGCTCTGCTCGCGGTGAGCGCGTGCTCCTCTCCCTCCTCCTCCGGATCGTCGTCCGGCGGCGTGGCGACGAAGGGTGACACCCTCACGGTCGTATCGGTGGTCACGCCGCAGACGCTGGACCCGGCCAAGACCGTGCAGAACAACGCCTGGTTCGAGCAGCTTGCCTACGAGCCGCTCGTCCTGCGTCGTTCGGACGGCACGCTGGCGCCCGGCCTGGCCCGCTCGTGGGCTTATCAGGGCAACGACAACACGACGTTCGTGCTCAAGATCCGGCCGGGAGTGACGTTCTCCGACGGCGGCAAGCTGGATGCGAACAATGTCGTCGACCACCTCACGTACGTGAAGAAGGCGGGCGGTCAAATGGCCGGTTTCCTGGCCGACGACACGTTTACCGCGACCGATCCGATGACGGTCACGATCACCTCGAAGACGCCGAACCCCAACTTCCCGGAGATTCTCACCCAGGACTACATCATCGGCGGAGTGATCAGCCCGGCCGGGTTGAAGTCGACGGCCTCGCTCGGCGGTCAGACCCGCGGCGCCGGGCAGTACCAGATCGACGCCGGGCAGACCGTCGCCGGCGACCACTACACCTACGTGCCGAACCCCAACTACTACGACAAGTCCGCGGTGCACTGGTCGAAGGTCGTCGTCCGGGTGATCACCAGCCCGCAGTCCGCACTCAACGCGCTGCGCACCGGCCAGGCGGACGTCTCGGTCGGCGACCCGGCGACCGTCGACGCCGCCCGCAAGGCCGGCCTCACCGTGGCCGCCGCGCCGCTGCTATGGAGCGGCGTCGTGCTCGCCGACCGGGCCGGCATGATGGCCCCGCAGCTCAAGGACGTCAGGGTCCGCCAGGCGCTCAACTACGCGACCGACCGCGCCGCCATCGCCAAGGCGCTGTTCAACGGCAGCGGCGAGGCCACGGCGCAGATCACGGTGCCGGGCGGCGCCGGCTTCGACGCGGCGCTCAACGACACCTACCCGTACGACACCGGTAAGGCGAAGTCGCTGCTGGCCGCCGCCGGCTACCCGGACGGCTTCCCGCTGCGCCTCGTCACGCCGCAGTACCAGCAGCTCAACCTCATCGCGCAGGCGCTGAAGCAGCAGTGGAAGCAGGTCGGAGTCGACCTGCAGGTCACCGACCAGGCCAACGCCAACCAGTTCACAGCCGACGCGTTCGGCGGAAAGTACCCGACGTTCATGATCGCTTTCGGTCAGCTGCCGATCTGGATGGAAGGGCCGTCGCTGTTCCTGCCGGCCGCCGCGTACAACCCGTTCCACTACGCGGACCCGACCCTGCAGTCGCTCTACGACAAGTCCTCCCGGGCCACGGGCGACGCCAAGGCCGCGCTGGACCGGCAGGTCGTCGCGCACGTGACCGACCAGGCCTGGTTCGTGCCGGTGGTGTCGACCAGCCTGCCGTACTACGCCCGCAAGACCCTGGGCGACGTACGGACCACGGCCAAGGCTCCGCTGCTGTCATTGACCGAGATCACGCCGGCCGGCTGAGGGGTTCTCCGGCGGCCGGTGTCCACGACCCGGCCGCCGGAGGGCAACACCCGGTCCCGCCCGTGTCCCCGGCCCGGAAGCAGGTGTCCGCGATGATCCGATCCGCGCTCCGCTGGCTGCTGTCCTCGATCGCGCTGCTGTTCGTCGTCACCGTGCTGACGTTCGTGCTGGTCTCGCTCGCCCCGGGCGACGCGGCCAGAGCGATCCTGAGCAGCCAGAGCAGCACGTACACACCCGAGCAGTACGAGGCGGTGCGGCACGCGCTCGGCATCGACCAGCCGCTGACGGTCCAGTACGGACACTGGCTGAACGACCTCCTGCACGGCAGCCTCGGCACCGACCTGTTCAGCGGCCAGAGTGTCGCCGAGGCGCTGCGGGACCGGATCGGGCCGAGCCTGTCGATCATCCTCGGCACGGTCCTGGTCTCCGGCCTGGTCGGCACCTGGCTCGGCATCGTCAGCGCCCGCCGCGGCGGCGTTCCCGGCCGGATCGTCGACGTGCTGTCGCTGGTCGGCTTCGCAGTACCGAACTTCTGGCTCGCCCTGCTGCTGGTCGAGCTGCTCGCGGTCCGGCTGGCCTGGCTGCCGACCGGCGGCTACGTCCCGCTCACCGAGGACCCGGCCGGCTGGCTCAGGGCGATCGTGCTGCCGGTGGCGACGCTGTCCGCGGCCGGCGTCGCCTTCGTGTCCAAACAGACCAGGGATGCGATGGCCGAGGCGCTGTCGGCCGAGTACGTGACGATGCTCCGCGCGCGCGGACTGTCGCAGCGGGCGATCGTCTACAAGCACGCGCTGCGCAACGCGGCCGTCCCCGTGGTCACGCTGCTCGGCCTGCTGCTGATCAGTCTGCTGTCCGGCTCGGTCGTGATCGAGAGCTTCTTCTCCGTGCCGGGCCTCGGCGCGCAAGCGGTGGAGGCGAGCGGCAGCCACAACCTGCCGGTGATCACCGGGGTCGCGTTCTGCTTCACGGTCGTGGTGGTGGTGGCCAACCTCCTCGTCGACCTGTCGTACCGGTGGCTGAACCCGAAGGTGAGGACGCGATGACGATCGTTCCTCCCCCGACCGCCCAGCCGGCCGTCGCCGTCCCGGCCGTCGCCGTCCCGGCCACCGCCACCGCACCCGGACCCCCGGCCACCGACCGCCGCCGGCGCACCTGGCGGCCGCGCACGTGGCGGCGGCGGTGGCTGGGCCTGCTCGCCGGGGCGTACCTGGTCCTGCTGACCGTGGCCTGCGTGGGCGCTTCCTGGTGGGCACCGGCCGACCCGGAGTTCCAGGACCTGTCCCACCCGCTCGCCGGCCCCAGCTCGGCGCACTGGCTCGGCACCGACCGGCTCGGCCGGGACGTGCTGTCCAGGCTGCTGTTCGGCGGCCGGGTCACGCTCGTCGCGGTCGTCGAGGCCGTGGTCGTATTCGCCGTCCTCGGGATCACCCTCGGCGTGCTGGCCGGCTACTTCGGTAGCTGGCTCGACCGGACCATCGGCTGGGCCGCCGACCTGCTGCTGGCGCTGCCGGGGATCATCGTGCTGCTGATGGTGCTGTCGGTGTTCCCGGGCAACAGCGCGGCGACCATGGTCGTGCTCGGCGTCATCAGCTGCCCGCTGCTGCTGCGGGTCACCCGCGGTGTGACCGCCTCTGTCCGCCGCGAGCCCTACGTGCAGGCGGCCCGGCTGACCGGGCTGAGCTCCGCGCAGGTCATGCGCCGGCACGTGCTGCCCCGGCTGGTCGGGCCGATCATCGTCCAGCTCTCGCTGTTCGCGGCGACCGCGGTGCTGGTGCAGGCCGCGCTGTCGTTCCTCGGCCTGGCCAAGCCCGAGTCCGAGGGGCCGAGCTGGGGCAACATGGTCGGCGCGGCGGCGGAGGTGACCAGCGAGGCGCCGTGGCTGGCCGTGCCGACCGGCGGCATCCTGGCGCTGACCGTGCTCGCGCTCGGTCTGTTCGGGGACGCGCTGCGGGACGCCAGGGCCGACCGGATACAGCCCGCGTTCGCGCCGCGCCGGCGGCGCACGGCGCCGGCTCCGGTGGCGGCGGCCGACCCCGGGACGCTGCTGTCCGTACGGGGTCTCACGGTCGCCTTCGACCTGCCGACCGGCGAAGCGACCGCGGTCCGGGACGTCGGCTTCGACGTGGCCGCGGGCGAGATCGTCGGCGTCGTCGGCGAGTCCGGCTCGGGCAAGACGGTCATGGCGCGCAGCCTGCTCGGCTTGCTGCCGCCGAGCGGGCATGTCGTCGCCGGGTCGGCCGTCTTCGACGGCACCGAGCTGACCGGCCTGACCGAGCGCGGGCTGGGCCGGGTCCGCGGCTCGCGGATCGCGCTGGTGTCGCAGGAGCCGCTGTCCGGCCTCGACCCGGTCTTCCGTGTCGGCGGCCAGCTCGCTGAAGTGGTCCGCCGGCACCAGCGGGTGGGGCGGGGCGCGGCGGCGGCGCGGGCGGTCGAGCTGCTGGCGACCGTGCAGATCCCCGAGCCCGAGCGGGTCGCCCGGATGTATCCGTCCGAGCTGTCCGGCGGGATGGCCCAGCGGGTCTCGATCGCGCTCGCGCTTGCCGGCGACCCGGCCCTCCTCATCGCCGACGAGCCGACCACCGCGCTGGACGTCACCGTGCAGGCTGAGATCCTGACCCTACTGCGGGACCTGCGCGACCGGCGGGACATGGCGATCGTCTTCGTCACCCACGACTGGGGTGTGCTGGCCGACGTCTGCGACCGCGCCGTGGTCATGTACGCGGGAGAGGTCGTCGAGCAGGCCGGCGTGGAGGACCTTTACCGCTCGCCGCGTCATCCGTACACGCAGCGGCTGCTGGCGGCCAACCCGCACCGGGCGCCGGTCGCCGATACGCTGCCGACGATCCGGGGCAGCGTGCCCTCGCCTGCGGTCTGGGAGGTCGGCTGCCGGTTCCGGCCGCGCTGCGATCATGCCGCCCGCGGAGTGCGCGGCGGGCCGGATCCCGTTGCTGCCGGTCGGCCCCGGCCGGCAGGTGCGCTGCATCCGGCACGATGAGGTGGTGGGCTGATGACGCCCCTGCTCGAGCTCCGCGGGCTGCGGGTCGACTACGGCCGCGGTCGTCGCCGGAGCACCGCGGTCGACGGCGTCGATCTCGACGTCGCCCCGGGCGAGACGCTCGCGCTGGTCGGGGAGAGCGGGTCGGGCAAGACGACGGTCGGCAACGCCGTGCTCGGCGTGGTGCCGGTCGCGGCCGGCACGGTCCGGTTCGACGGGGAGGACATCGCGCACGCGACGCCCCGCCGGCGGCGCGAGCTCACCAGCGAGATCCAGGTCGTCTTCCAGGACCCGTACGGATCGCTGAACTCCATGCGTACGATCCGGCAGACCCTCGTGGAGCCGCTGATCGCCCACCGCCGGGCGGACGCGGGGTCCGTGCGCACCCAGGTGGAGGCAGCCCTGCACAGCGTCGGCCTGGACCCGGATGCGGCGGACCGCTACCCCGGCGAGTTCTCCGGCGGCCAGCGGCAACGCATCGCGGTGGCGAGGGCGCTGATGCTCCGGCCGCGGCTGATCATCTGCGACGAGCCGACCAGCGCACTCGACCTGTCCGTACAGGCTCAGGTGCTCAACCTCCTCAAGGGGCTGCAGCGCGACCTCGGCATCGGTTACCTGTTCATCACCCACGACCTCGCGATCATCCGGCACGTCGCGCACCGGGTGGCAGTGCTGTTCCGGGGGAACGTGGTCGAGACCGGCCCGGTCGACCGGGTCTGTGGCGCGCCCGAGCACCCGTACACGCGGTCGCTGCTGGCCGCCGCTCCGGTGCCCGATCCAGTGGCACAGCGGCAGCGGCGGGTGGCGCTGGCGGCGCAGCGGTGACGGCGCCGGCGCCGGTCCAGGCGTTCCTCGACGCCCAGCCCCGGGAGCCGCTCGACTTCCTCACCGTCCCGGAGAGGCGGGAGTACATGCGGCACCTCAGCGACCTGAACTACCTGCGGTACGGGCGGCGGCCCGAACCGATGGCGACGGTCACCGACCACGCGGTGCCGGGCCCGTGCGGGCCGGTGCGGGTGCGGGAATACCGGCCGGCCGCCGCGGGCGCGCTGCCCGCCCACGTGTTCCTGCACGGCGGCGGCTGGTGGCTCGGTTCGGTGGACGAGCTGGTCAACGACGCGATCTGCCGGCTGCGGTGCGCCCGGGCCCGGTGCGTCGTGCTCGCGGTGGACTACCCGCTCGCGCCGGAGCGGCGCTTCCCGGCCGCCGTCGAGCAGGTGTACGCGGCGCTCGCCGAGGTCGTGGCCGCGGCCGGGCGGTGGCGGATCGACCCCGGCGCCGTCTCGGTCGGCGGGGTGTCGGCAGGCGGCAACCTGGCCGCGGCGGTCACCCTGAAGTGCCGGCGGGAAGGCGGCCCGCGGCTGGCGTTCCAGCTGCTCGAGGTGCCGATCCTGGACTTGACCCGATGGCTGGCGGTCGGCGCCAGCGACCCGGACCCGCACCACGCCGACCAGCTCGTGACGGCGGTGCGGCGCTACCTGCCCGACGACGCAGCTGCCGGCTCCGAGCTGGCCTCGCCGCTGCGGGCGGAGGACCTGTCCGGCCTGCCCCCGGCGGCGGTGATGACCGCCGAGCTGGACCCGCTGCGCCGGGACGGCGAGCGGTACGCGGCACGGCTCGCGGCAGCGGGCGTGCCGGCGACGGTGTCGGTCGAGTCCGGCGCGATCCACGGGGTCTCCTTCCTCACCCGGGTCTGGCCGCCGGCCGGCGAGTGGCAGGAGGCGGCGGCCCGCGCGGTCCGGGAGGCACACGACCGGGCCCGGGCCGGGGAGGGAATTCGGCCGTGACCGTCACGATCTACGACGTCGCCGCCCGGGCGGGTGTGAGCATCTCGACCGTCTCGCAGGTCATCAACCGGCCCGGCCGGGTCAACCCGCGGACCCGCGACCGGGTGCTCGAGGCGGTCGAGGACCTGCAGTACGTGCCTAAGGCGGCGGCCGTCAGCTCGGCCCGCCGCGGCGTCGGCCGGATCGGCGTGCTCGCGCCGTTCACGTCGTACGACTCGTACCGGCGGCGGCTGATGGGGGTGCTGTCGGAGTCCGACGGCGGGAGCCAGGACGTCGTGGTCTATGACCACGAGTCGGCCGCCGCCAGCCTGTCGCCGCTGCTTCGCATCCTGCCGGTCACCGGCCGGCTGGACGGGCTGCTGATCATGGGGCTGCCGTTGGACGACGCGCTGGCCGAAAAGCTGCTTACCCGCCGGCTGCCGACCGTGCTGGTGGACAGCTCTCGGCCGGAGTTCCACACCGTGACGGTCGATGACGAGGAGGGCGGCGCGACGGCCGCTCGGCACCTGCTCGAGCGGGGTCACACGTCGTTCGCGTTCGTGCAGGAGCCGCAGGAGTCGTTCGAGTTCCTGTCCCAGGGGCAGCGGCGAAACCGCGGCTTCCAGCGGGAGGTTGCGGCCGCCGGCGGCGACCCCGACGCGATCCCGGTGGTGCTGACCAGCAACGACATCTCCGGCAGCCGGCGGAGCCTGCCGGAGGTGCTGGCCAAGCGGCCCCGGCCGACCGCGGTGTTCGCCCACCACGACCTGCTGGCGGCCGGCCTGCTGCTGGAGTGCCGGCGACTCGGCCTGCGGGTGCCGGACGACCTGGCTGTGGTCGGCTTCGACGACGGCAGCATCGCCGAGGCGGCCGGGCTGACGACCGTGCGGCAGCCGTTCGAGGAGTCCGGGCGGCTCGGCGCGCGCCTGCTCGGCGAGCAGCTGGCCGGCGCGTCCGCATCGACGCAACACATCTCGCTCGGGCTCGAGCTGATCGTCCGGGAGAGCACATGACTGTCCTGCGCGGGGTACGGATCGGCGACCTGGCCGCCGACATCTTCCTGCCGCCGGCCGGGCGGGGTCCGGTGCCGGCCGTGGTCGCGCTCATGCCGTACCGGCGGGACTCGCTCGGTGGGGCCGGTTGCTGGTCCACGCTGTGCCGGTTCGCGATGGCCGGGTACGCCGGCGTGCTGGTCGACTGCCGCGGGCTCGGCTCGTCCGACGGGCCAGCCCGGGCGCCGTTCGACCCGGCCGAGGCCGACGATGGGGTCGCCGCCGTCGAGTGGACGGCCGCGCAGCCGTGGTGCGACGGCGCGGTAGGGATGTGGGGGTTCTCCTGGGGCGCCGCCCTGGCGCTGCGGACCGCGACCCGGCGGCCGGCGCCGCTGCGGGCGGTCGTGTCGCTGATGGGCATGGTCGACCCGGAGCGAGACTTCGTGCACCCGGGTGGCACCCGGGGCATGGTCGGGCCGCTGGCGGTATGGGGCGTCGGGACGCTGGTCAACCAGCTCCTCCCGCCGCTGGCCGGCTTCGCCGACCCGGACGAGCAGCGGCGGTGGCGGACGCGGGTCGAGCGGGTCGAGCCGTACCTGGCCGACGTCGGGCGGCATCCGCCCGGACATCCGGTCTGGCGGTCGCGGGCGATCGACGCGGCCGCGATCACCGTGCCGACGCTGTCCGTCGGCGGCTGGCGGGACATGTTCTGCGACGCGGCCGTACGGATCTACGAGCGGGTTCGCGGGCCGCGGGCGCTCGTGATGGGGCCGTGGATGCACAGCGCGCCCGACGACGCGCCGGACGAGCCGGTGGACGCGACCGCGCTGGCGCTGCGTTGGTGGTCCCGCTGGCTCGGCGGCGGAGCTCCGGGGGCCGACGCCCCGGTCACCGTCTACGTGCAGGGCGACTCGCCCTGCTGGCGAGCGCTGCCCGCCTGGCCACCGCCGGGCACGCCGGAGGACCTCACTGCCGGACCCGCGACACGCCTACTCGCCGGAAGCCGGCCGGGCGCGGAACCAGTCGGCTCGGGGCACCGGCCGGACGCCGCGCCCGCCGGCGCCGGCCACCCATCTGGCACCCAGCCGCACGCCGGGCCGGGTGCCGGAGGCGCCGATCCGGGACGCCGGCCGGGGGCGGTTGCCGCAGCGGTGGGGTGGGCGCGGCGGGATGCGACCGTGGGCACGTTGAGCGGGCTGTGGGGGATTCCCAACGGCGGGTTCGGCCGTCCGCTCGACCAGCACGCCGACGATACCCGCGGGGTCGCGTTCACCGGCCCGCCGCTGGCCGCGCCGCTGCTGCTGGCCGGGCGGCCGGAGGTGGCGGTGACCGGCGACGCGGGCCGGCTGGTGGTCAAGCTCACCGACGTCGATCCGAACGGTCGGTCAACCTTGATCACCGGGGCCATCCTCACCGCCCCCGAGCCGGCGGCGTTCGACCCGACCTGCTACCGGGTCGCCGCCGGACACCGGCTGCGGGTGGTGGTGAGTGCCGGCGCGTTCCCCCGGATCTGGCCGGCCGGCGGCGGCCCGGACCTTGAGGTTCGCACGCTGCAGCTGCGGCTGCCGGTGGCCCGGGAGATGAGCCGGCCGGCGACCGTCGAGCGCCCGTCACCGGCGCCGGACGGCGCGGCGTGGGTAACCGACACGCCGCTGTGGGAGATCGTCCGCGAGCCGATCAGCGACCGGGTCGCCGTGGTCGTCGCGGACGAGCTGGAGGCGGACCTGCCGGAGGCCGGCGCCGCGCTGCGGCAGGACACCTGGCTGCGCGCGGCGGCCGACGACACCACCGCCGACCTCATCGCGACCAGCACGGTGACCGCCCAGCTGCCGTCCGGCGAGCAGGTCGCCGTCCGCGTCGAGCTGTTCCTCGACGGCCGGGACGACGCGGTCGCAGGTGAGGTCCGCGTCGACGGCGCCCTGGTCGCCGAGCGGCACTGGCGCCTGCCGCTGGAACCCGGCCCGGGCGACGAGCGCGGCGACCAGCAGCAGCCCGGTACCGGCGAGGAAGACCGCGCGGTAGCCGGCGACGAGCGCCCGGTCGCCACCCGGTAGCCCGGCCGACCACCACGCTGCCAGCGTCACCAGAGCGAGCAGGCCGAGCCCGCTGCCCAGCTGTCCCGAGGTCTGGTACGCCGCGGATGCCAGCCCGCGGGCGCGGGCTGCAGCGGTGGCGAGCGCGCTGACCGGCACCGACTGCAACCCGAACCCGACGGCCAGCACGGCCGAGGCCGGCAGCAGCAGCCCGAGCGGAGCCGCCAGGACGGTTGCCGCCAGCAGCAGCATCATCCCGGCCGCGCCGGCGCCCAGGCCGGCGACGACGACCCAGCGCTCGCCGCGCCGGCGGGTCAGCGCCGGCGCCGCCGCCGCGCCGGCCACAATCCCGGCGCTCAGCGGCAGCAGCGCGAGCCCGGCCCGGGCCGGGGTCAGGTGCAGCACGTCCTGCATCCACAGCGTGCTGGCGTAGCTCGCCCCGACCACGGCAGCGGACGCGAGCACCAGCACGGCAGACGCCACTGCGACCTGCACCACCACCGTCCCACCACCGGAGCCGCCAGCGCCCCCGGCCGCCGATCCGGCCGCACCGCCATCCGGGTCGCTCCCGCGGCCCGCCACTGAGCCGATCCGGCCCGCCAGCCCAGCCCGGCCTTCGACGAGGCCAGTCGCCGCGCCGGCCCGCGAGCCGACCGCGGCAGGTCGGGGGGACAGCGGGAGGTTCCGGATGCCCGCGGAGGCGGCGACGAGGCACACCAGCGCGGGCAGCCAGAACACCGCGCGCCAGCCGAGCGCGCCGGTCAGCGCGCCGCCGAGCACCGGGCCGATCGCGACCGCGGTAGCCCCGACCGCGCTCCACACCGCCATCGCCCGGGTTCGCTCGGCCGCGGTCTGGGCCGTCGCGGCGACCACGGCCAGCGCGGCCGGGCTGAACAGCGCCCCACCGACGCCCTGTCCGAGCCGGCCGAGCACCAGCGCCTCCGGCGTGCCGGCCGTTGCGCAGCCCACCGACGCCAGCGCGAAAAGCCCCATCCCGACCACGAACGGCAGCCGCGGACCCAGCCGATCCGCTGCGTATCCGCCGAGGAGCAGGCAGCAGCCGAACGCGAGGCTGTACCCGTTGACGATCCAGGGCAGCCCGCGGGCGGTGAACCCGAGGTCGGCCCCGAGCGACGGCAACGCGACCACGACGATCGTGGCGTCGGCAAGTACGACGAAGTTGGCCAGCGACGCCATGAGCACGACGGGCCTGACGGTCATCAGACGCCGCCCGGCAGCCGCTGCCCGCCGCCGCGCACCATCTGGTCCAGCGTCGCGACCAGCCGCTCTCCGAGCTCAGCGAGCGCCGGCCCCGGGTAGACCGCGTCCAGCCCGCAGACGTCGCCGGTCAGCCGCCCGTCCCGCCGGTGGTGCAGGTTTACCGAGAGCGGCAGAACCTCGGGGTGCTCCTCGGTGTGCCGCGGCCGCTGCCGGGCCGGGTCGATGGCCCGCGGCACGATCCGCAGCGCTCCGTCCGGCCCTTCCAGGACCGCCTCGCCGCTGGACGCGCTCGGCATGTAGTTGTAGCGGATGTCGAACAGCCGGCCCCCGGTCGAGGCCAGGTCCGGCCGCACGACCTGCCGGATCAGTCCGAGCGGGAGAGTCCGCCGCCGCGCCGCCCGGTACGACTGGTGCACACGCTCGACCAGCTCGCTGACCGTGATCCCGCCGGAGGTGTCTACCCGCACCGGCAGATGGTCCAGCAGCGGCCCGATCACCCGTCGCGACTCCGGCTCGTCCCGCCGAGCCTGGGTGACGCCGATGACAACGTCGTCGCCGGTCTCGAGCCGCCGTACGGCGACCACGGCGGCCAGCAGCGCCTCGTTGACCCCGACGCCCACCTCGTCGGCCAGTAGCTGCAGGCGCTCGCTGGTCTCGGGTGGCACCAAGGGCAGCGGGCAGGACGCGAACCGCCCGCCCACTGGTGGCGCCGGAGCGACCCGCGGGAGCGCGGCGAGCTGGTGGCTCCACCACCACTCGGCCTCCCGGTCGCGCCGCGTGCGTTCCTGCCAGGCGAACTCGCCGACCCGGAGCTGCAGCGCCGGCAGCCGCGGCGCCCGGCCCCGCACGGCCGCCCGCAGGCAGCGGACCAGCTCATCGTGCAGGACCCCGTGCGACCAGCCGTCGAAGACGAGATGGTGGATGAACATCGCCAGCACGTGGCGGCCGGGTCGCAGCCGCAGCAGCTGCGCGTGCCAGAGCGGCGGCTGGTCGAGCAGCCGGGGCCGCTCGGCTTCCCGAACCAGCCGGTCCTCCAGTTCGGCGCACGGATTCGCCGTCCCGGCCAGGTCGACCGTGCGCAGCTGGATGTCGACGGTCGGCCAGACCAGCTGCTCGACGTCCCGGCCGCGGGTACGGAACGCGGTCCGCAGCGCGTCGTGCCGCTCGACCAGCTCAGCCAGTGCGCGGGTGAGAAGGCCGGGCTCGACCGGTCCGTACAGGTCCCAGGCGAGCGGGGTGCTCCAGAAGGAGGTGGCGTCGCGGCAGGCCAGCACCCAGTCGCGCTGGTAGTAGCTGGCCGGGTAGCGCCGCAGCGTGGCGATCATGTGGGGAAGTCACCGACATTCTCTGGCGACGTGCGCGCCGAGCGACCGCACGTCCAGGTAGGGGTTCTCGGACACGGCGGCGAGCAGCGCGCAGAACTGCTGCCCGCGTCGCCGGATCTCGTCCGGGTCCTGCAGGTGGGCGTCGCCCTCGACCTCGCCGGCCAGCCCGCCGGCGTCGATCCGGGGCCGGTACGCCAACGCTGCGTCGCCGAGCCACCACGGGTCGGCCCGGTGCTTGGTGATTCCGTACGGCGGCCGCGGCCCCGCCGGCGCGGGTGCCGGATCGGACCGCCGCCGCACCGGCGGGGGCAGGAAGTTCAGGTTGATCCCGAACACCGGCGCCCGGGTTCGCGCGAGCAGCGGCAGCAGCAGGCCCAGTGGCAGCCGATGGTCGTACGCGTCCAGCAGCGCCTCCCGGACCCGGCCGACCAGATCGTCGAACGTCGGCCGCCCGCCGAGGTCGACGACGAGCGGCAGCTGGTCGGCCAGGCAGCCGACGGTGGAGCGCAGCTGCGGGTGGTCGCGGTTACTCACGGTGAGGCCAAGCACGCACGTGTCCGCGGCGGCCTCGGCGGCGTGCGCGGCCAGCACCGCGGCGGCCAGCACCGTGGTCACGGTCGTGCGGTGGTCGGCGGCTAGCCGGCCGAGCCGGTCGACCACGTCGGCCCCGAGCAAGGGCAGGGCCGGGCGGAGCAACTGGTGCGGCGTGCCGGCCGGCGCCGGCAGTCCGAGCCAGGCGTCCGCGGAGCCGAGCACGGCCGCCCAGTAGTCGCGCTGCCGCCTCGTGGCCCACACGGCCCGCTCGGCTGCGGCGACCTCGCCGATCGGCAGGCCGGGCGCACCCAGCGCCGAGCCGCGCAGCAGCCGCCCCAGCTCCTCGGCCAGCACCTGGACCGAGACGAGGTCCGAGACCGCGTGGTGCAACCAGACGACGACGATGCCGCCGGCCGAGCCGGCGCGATGCAGCTCGGCCCGGACGACCGGGTCGCCGAACAGCGGGAACGGCTCCTCGGCGCCGGCCAGCAGCACCCGCCCGAGCAGGTCGGCCGGCCGCGACCGGTGCTCGACCACGGTCAGCGGCAGCGTCCCGGCCGACCGGACGTGCTGCACGACCCCGCCGCAGTCCGACCGGCCGAAGACGGTGCGCAGAGCGGCGTGCCGGTCGACCAGCACATCCAGCGCCCGCTGCACCTCGGCCGGCTGCACGGTGGCGCCGACCCGGGCGACCGCCGGCACGTTGATCGCCGACTCGCACACCCCGTCCAGCAAGGACTCCTGGGCGTACGACACCGGGTAGGTCAGCGCGTCGGCGTCCGGGGTAACCGCCCGGGTCGGCACGTTCTCAGTCACGCTGCCCGACCGACTCGCGGGCCGGCGCGGCGTCCACCCGCCGGGCGAACGCGCGCAGGCTGGTCGCGTCGAGCAGGTCGCGGACCGTGAGCTCCTTCCCCAACTCCTCGGTGGCCTGGGTGATCACCTCCATCGCCGTGAGCGAGGATCCGCCCAGCCGGAGGAAGTCGTCGGTCGCAGCCACGCCGTCCAGGTCGAGCGTCTCGGTCCAGAGCCCAGCCAGGTAGATCTCGGTGGGAGTACGCGGCGGGTCGCCGCGTCGGTCGGGCTCGGCGGCCAGCTGCGCACGCAGCCGTTTCTTGTCGGTCTTGCCGAGGAAGTTCCGCGGCAGGTCATCGACGATCACGACGCGGTGCGGTGCGGCCGGTCCCTTTCGGTCGCGGACGAACTCCAGCAGCCCGCCGATATCCAGGCCGGTCTCGGCCCGTACGGCCGCCACGACGCACTCGGTGAGCACCGGGTGCGGCACTCCGCAGACCGCCGCTTCCACCACGCCCGGGTACTCCATCATCGTCGCCTCGACGTCGAGCGTGGAGACATTGAGCCCGCCGGTGTTGACCAGGTCGGGGTTGCGGTCGACGAGGAAGAAGTAGCCGTCCTCGTCGACTACCCCGACGTCGCCCGTGCGGGTCCAGCCGTCGCGCAGGAAGACTGCCGAGGCGCCGGACTCGCCGTCGTACCGGCGCTGTGGCGCGTCGCTGTGCAGCTGCACGTCGCCCCGCGCGCCGGGCCGCAGTTCGATGCCGTCGGCGTCGACGATGCGTACGTGCGTGCCCTCGGCGGGCCGGCCGAGCGAGGCCGGCCGGGCCGGGTCGAAGTCGGTGGCCAGCCGGCGGGGCCAGCACTCGGTGGTCGAGTAGACGTTGCGGATCCGGGCGGTCGGGAACAGCGCCGCGAGCGCCTCGAGTGTGGCCGGGTGGATCGGGGCGCTGGTCGTGCGTACCTGCAGCACCGAGCCGAGGTCGCGGTCGGCCGCGCCGGCCACGTTGACCAGCGCGATGGCCATCGCCGGCACGAGCACGACGTCGGTCGGTCGCTCTCGCTCGATCGCGGCTAGCATCTTGTCCGCCGTGAACCGATCCACCGTGAAGGTGCGGTGCGGTCGGGCCGACAGGGGTTGCACGAGCAGGCCCTGCCCGACCGTCGTGCCCGGCGGCAGCGCGTGCAGCGCGGTGCGCAGCCGGCCGGGATGCGGCGAGCGCATCGGGTGCAGGACGTTGTCGTGCGTGGCTACCACGCCCTTGGGCACGCCGGTCGTACCGGAGGTGTAGATGATCTCGACGTCGTCGCCAGACACCGGACCGTCAAGCAGCGGCTCCGGAGAGCCCGCCGCGACGAGGTCGGCCAGCGCGAGGTGCGGGGCGTCCGGCAGCGAGGCGATGTCCCCGCCGATCACGCACACCGCACCCGACGCGACCCATACCGTTCGCAGCGCCTCCCGGCCGGTGGACCGGGCGATCGGCACCGCGACCGCTCGGGCCTTGATCACCGCGGCCCAGGCCACCGCATAGCTCGTCCAGTCGGAGGTCGAGCAGGGCAGCAGAACCCGGTCCCCGGGCCGGACGCCCCGGGCGAGCAGGCCGTGGGCGGCCGCGTTCGACTCCCGGTCCCAGCGGTCGAAGGTCAGGTCGTCGACGTCGACCACGCTATGGGCGATGTCGTCCGGTCGTTCCTGCGCGCGGCGGCGAAGCTGCACCGGAACGGTCCATTCGGTGTTGCCTTCCATCGGTAATGTCGTCCCTCGGGTCGCCTGGATTGATCCACAAACGAGCCGCTCGACGGTGAGATCGAGGACGGGGATCTCGCGACGGATGCGCCCGCCCGATAAGCTGAATTCGAGCGTAACGCCGGGCGAAGATCCGTCGCCGCCAGCGTCGCGCGGTCGCCGACTGCTTTCCGGGGTAACCGCGACCGGCACGACATTAGGCTTGACTTCGAGCTCTCTCAAGCCACATTGCGCGGCCTTTCTATCCACTCCCAAGCGGTCTTGCCGACTCCGGTCACCCGAGTGGCGGTACCGCTACCCTGAGTACAGACTTACGTTGAACCGCAGGTCAGCCCCCCGCGTGCGCGGTCGTAGGGCGCCGCTGGACCGAGTGGCGGGGCCAGCACGACGCGATCTCTCTCGCGCCGCTAGCCGAATAGCAGCCGCCGGAGGAATACAGCCGACGCCTTCTTCCGTTGGCGTCGCGCATTATTGGCTCGTGAGTCCACGCTATTCAAGTCGGCCCCCGCGGTCCGTCCGGCGAGCGGGTCCGCGGTGGCTCGCAGATCACCGCGTCAGGCGGGTCGGTCCCTTCGCAGCTTGGTCCGGTACGAGTACAGCTCGGGCCGGAAGTGGCTGATCGCCAGCTCGACCGGCCGGCCGGCGGTGTCCGAGTAGAGCCGGTCGATGCGCAGCAGCGGATCCCCGGGCTCGCAGCCGAGCTGGGCGGCGGTCGCCGGGTCCGCGGCCGCGACCGTGATGCTCTGGTCGGCCTCGGCGATCGGCGCCGGCAGCCGCGCGTCCAGCAGCGCGATGATCGTCGTCTCGCTGCTGGCCCCCACCGCGGTCAGCTCCGGCACCGACGCCAGCACCGCGCCGGCCGCGAGCGGCACCGACACCGTGGTCACGCAGAACGGGACGCCGTCGTGCGAGCGGCGGAACGTGAGGCTGTGCACGACGTCGTCGGGCAGCCGCAGCCGGCTCGCCGCAGTCACGTCGACCAGCCGGCGAAGCGGCGTGGTGACGTCCATCCGGGTGTCCACCGACAGCCCCATGAGGTCGTCGATCGACCCGAACTGCCGCAGGTACGCCCCCTCCCGCCGGGTCACGAACGTCCCCCGCCCCGGCACCCGGTACACCATCCCCTCGGCGACGAGGTCCTGGAACGCGCGCCGCACCGTCTGCCGGCTCACCCCGTGCCGCTCGGCCAGCTCGGCCTCGGTCGGCAGCCGCCGGCCGTCGGCGTAGTCGCCGTGCAGGATCCGGTTGCGCACCTCCCGGGCCACGACCGTGTACGTGCTCTCCCGGCGCCCGTCGGCCACTGTCGGCACCGTTCAGGCCAACGCGGCCACGAAGCGCCAGTCGAGGACGTCGGCCGGCTCGGCCCCGTCCCGCCGGGCCCGGACCCGGGAGCGCAGGTGGCCCAGGCCGCCGCCGGCCGGCAGCGGCTCGGTCCGCTCCACCGTGACCGTGCTGGTCAGCGTGTCCCCCTCGTGGACCGGGGCGAGATGGTCGCAGCCGTGCCAGCCGACGACGGTGAGCAGGTCCGGCAGGGCACGGACGGCCTGGTGCAGCGCCAGCCCGATCGTGTGGCCGCCGTAGACCAGCCGCCGGCCCGGGCCGGCGCCAGGAGCGGCACCGTGCGGGGCATCGTGGTGCACCCGGGCGATGTTGCCGGTGAGGCGGGCCAGCTCGGGCGCGCCGGAGACCACGTCGCCGCCGACGACCACGTACGAGTCGCCGTCGCGCAGGTCGGCGAAGTGCGGCCCGGGCCGGGCGGTGCGGTAGACGTCGAGATCCCAGCGCGCGGTCACGGCCGCCAGGTCCTCGCTCGACGGGTCCTGGCCGAGCGCGGTCAGGTCGTCGGCGAGACCGGTGTCCGTGGAACCGTCCCGCAGCGGCAGCATCGCGCACCGCCAGAAGTCCAGCACCGGCCGGCCGTGCTGGTCGTCGGTCCTGATCCGCAGCGCGGCCAGGCCGGTGCTGGGGCGCCCCGGCCGCCGCGAGTTCTGCCGGAGGCCGACGACCTCCGTCACGGTCCGCAGCGAGTCGCCGAGCCGGGGCGCCCTCCGGAACACGACGCCGCGGTAGAAGAGGTTCGCCACCACGGTGTGGGTGGCCACAGTGGACTGTCCGATCGCGACATCCCAGACCAGGTTGGGCGCGGCCAGCACACCGTCGCCGAGCACCTGCCGGGACAGCAGGTGCGCGGTGACCAGCGGCAGCCGGTTGCCGACGAGCGCCTGGTGCGCCGCCGCCATCCCCTCGGTGAGCGTCGCCGGTGGGCCGCCCGCGAACCGCTGTCCGACGTGGAGATCCTCGAAGTACGGCCCGTCGACCACGGTCTCCATCGCGGCCCCACCTCCCAGCCAAAATATACGGCCAAATCTGGCTGTGAACTCAAGCTGTGCCAGGAGCCTCGTTGACACAGGCGAAGTGCCATCGAAAAATGGCCGTACAAATGCGGAGGTGACGATGGCGGAACAGCCCCTGGCCGGGCTGCGGGTCGTCGAGGTGTCGACCTTCGTCGCTGCCCCGCTCGGCGGGATGACGCTGGCCCAGCTCGGGGCCGAGGTGGTCCGGGTCGACCCGCTCGGCGGCGCCGCCGACCACACCCGCTGGCCGCTGGCCGAGTCCGGGACCAGCCTCTACTGGACCGGGCTCAACAAGGCCAAACGCTCGGTCGCGGTGGACCTGCGCTCGGCGGCGGGCCAGGAGCTGGTGACCCGGCTGGTCGTCGAGTCCGGGGTCGCGCTCACCAACTCGGTCGGCCGCCCCTGGCTCGGCCACGCAGCGCTGGCCGCGCGCCGGCCGGACGTCATCCACCTGCAGATCGAGGGTGTCCCGGGCGGCGGCGCCGCGGTCGACTACACGGTCAACGCCGGCCTGGGCTTCCCGCTGCTGACCGGCCCGGCCGGGGCCGCCGACCCGGTCAACCACGTGCTGCCGGCCTGGGACGTCGCCTGCGGGCTCTACGCGGCGATCGGCCTGCTCGGGGCGGAGCGGCGCCGGTCCCGCACCGGCGAGGGCGCGGCGCTGTCGGTCGCGCTGTCCGACGTGGCCCTGGCCACCGCCGGCAACCTCGGCTTCCTGGCCGAGGCCGAGCTGGGGCAGCGGCGGCCGCGGCTGGGCAACTACCTCTACGGCGGCTTCGGCCGGGACTTCACCACCCGCGACGGCACCCGGTTCATGGTCGTCACGCTGACCACCCGGCACTGGCGGGACCTGGTCGGGGCGAGCGGGCTGGCCGGGCCGGTGGCCGCGCTGGAGGCGTCACTCGGCGTCGACTTCGCCGACGAGGGCGACCGGTACGAGTGCCGCGAGCTGCTCGCCGCGCTGCTGGACCGCTGGTTCGCCGGCCGCGACGAGGCCGAGGTCCGGGCGGTGCTCGGCCGCACGTCGGTGCTGTGGTCGGTCTACCGCTCGCTCGCGGAGGTGGTCGGCAGCGACGAGGTCCGGGCCAACCCGATGATGCACGTGCTCGACCAGCCCGGGGTGGGCCGCTACCTCGCGCCCGGGTCGCCGATTCGAGCCGGCGAGCCGGCGATCGTGACCCGCGCCCCGGCGCTGGGCGAGCACACCGACGCGGTGCTGGCCGAGTGGCTCGGGCTGGGGAGTACGGAGATCCGGGAGCTGCGCGACCGCGGCGTGCTCCGGTCCGCATCGGGGGAGGGCTGAGGCGTGGGCCGACTCGCGCGCACCGACGGGCTGACCGACGTCCAGGAGCAGATCCTGGACACCGTCCGCGACTTCACCGAGCGCGAGATCATCCCGCACGCGCAGGCGCTCGAGCACGCCGACGAGTACCCACAGGACATCGTCGACGGGATGCGCGAGCTCGGCCTGTTCGGCCTCACGATCCCGGAGGAGTACGGCGGCCTCGGCGAGTCCCTGCTCACCTACGCGTTGGTGGTCGAGGAGCTCGCCCGCGGCTGGATGAGCGTGTCCGGGATCGTCAACACCCACTTCATCGTCGCGTACATGCTGCTGCGGCACGGCACCGACGAGCAGCGGCGGTCGCTGCTGCCGCGGCTGGCGACCGGCGAGGTGCGCGGCGCCTTCTCGATGTCCGAGCCCGGCTGCGGCTCGGACGTCGCGGCGATCCGGACCAGGGCCGTCCGGGACGGCGAGGACTACGTGGTCGACGGCCAGAAGATGTGGCTGACCAACGGCAGCACGGCCAACCTCGTCGCGGTGCTGGTGAAGACCGACGAGGGCGCGGAGTCGGTCTACCGCACCATGACCACGCTGCTGGTCGAGAAGCCGACCGGGTTCGGCGAGGTCGCGCCCGGGCTCACCGTCCCGGGCAAGATCGAGAAGATGGGCTACAAGGGCGTCGACACGACCGAGCTGCTGTTCGCCGGCTACCGCATCCCGGCCGCGGCGGTGCTCGGTGCCGCGCCCGGGCGCGGCTTCTACCAGATGATGGACGGCGTGGAGGTCGGCCGGGTGAACGTGGCCGCCCGCGGCTGCGGGGTCGCGCTGCGCGCGTTCGAGCTGGCCATCCGGTACGCGCAGCAGCGGGAGACGTTCGGCAAGCGCATCGCCGACCACCAGGCCGTGCTGTTCCGGCTGGCCGACATGGCCACCAAGGTCGAGGCGGCGCACCAGATGATGGTGCGCTCCGCCCGCACCAAGGACTCCGGCCGCCGCAACGACCTCGAGGCGGGGATGGCGAAATACCTCGCCTCCGAGTACTGCCGGGACGTGGTCGAGGACTCCTTCCGCATCCACGGCGGCTACGGCTTCTCCACGGAGTACGAGATCGAGCGGCTCTACCGGGAGGCCCCGATGCTGCTCATCGGCGAGGGCACGGCCGACATCCAGCGGATGATCATCGGCCGGCGGGTCCTCGAGGACTACCCGCTCTGACGCTCCCGGCGGGACCGGTCAGCCGGGGAGGTGGGGGAGCACGGCGGCGGTGATGGCGAGCTCGCCTGCGGCGGTCGGGTGGAAGGGCGCCGGGTCGCGCATGCCCTGCACCCAGGGCTGGTCGGTGCACAGCTCGTGGCCGCCGAAGCGCGGCTGCGCCACCGCGAAGCCGAACCCTCGCGCGCCCTGCTCGATCACCGCGTTCATCTGGGCCAGCTCGACCCGCAGCGGGCGGACCTTCCGCTCGACCTTGTCGTGCTGGTTGTCCTTGCCCGGATCCGGCCCGAACCCGTATCCGGGCGGCCCGCCGGCCTCGGCCTCCGGGTCCTGCAGCGCGGCGCAGTCGAAGCTCGACCCCAGCGGGTCGTAGTACGTGGTGACGATGACCTGCGGGTGCGACGGCAGGTCGGACAGCTGCTGCAGCAGCTGGGCGTACTGGATCTTGAAGCCGTCGAGCCGGCTCTCGAACAGCTTGTTGCTGGCCTCGTCGTCGCACCGGGGCAGGCCGTAGCAGTAGCGCAGGAAGTCAGACCAGCCGACGTCGTTGGCCCCGATGCTGACCACGACCACCTTGGCGGACTGCACCGAGCGCAGCACGCCGACCTGCGGCGGCAGCGTGGTCCCGGCCGCCGGCTGCGGGCCGAGCAGCCCGTTGGCGACGGTGGCCGAGCTGCAGGCCAGGTTGAGCACGCTGACCCCGCCGATGGACTGCAGCGAGGACGCGTACGTGTCGGCGGAACGCTGGCAGGCGTTGTCGTCCCGGGTCGGGTTGGGGATCGGCGTGTTGCCGATGCCGGCGGCGGTGGAGTCGCCGACGACCACGACGTCGGTGTCCGCCCGCTTCGGCCCGACGGCGGGCGGCACCGGAGCCAGGCTCGCCGTGCCGACCAGGTCGGACAGCGAGCTGACCGCGCCGAGCTGCCGCACCGCGGTCCGCACGGTGAGCGCGGTGAACCCGAGCGTCATCAGCAGGGCCGCGGCGACGCTGGCCGCGAACAGGCCGAGATGGGCCGCCCGGCTGCGCCGGTGGTCCCGGCCGGCCAGGGCCACCGCCCCGGCCGTCATCAGGTAGAGCACGCCGCCGAGCAGCGCCGCGATCCCCACCAGCCAGCCGAAGTAGCGCGTCCAGCCGGCCGCGAGCTGCTGGCCCACCTCCGCCGACCCGGTGGAGACCGTGCGCCGGCCGCCGGTCGACCCGGACTGGATGAACGCGGCCGCGTCGTCGTTGCGGTTGAACCGTTGCCAGACGATCAGCGGCCGGATCGGGCCGTCGAAATGCTGGATCGTCTCGACCATGCCCTCGCCGAACAGGTCGGCCTCACCCGGGCCGGACAGCCCGAGATGGAGGCTGGGCGGCACCGCGCCCACCGTCACCCGCTGCCCGAAGACCGAGACGCCCGCCTTCGGCGTCACGGCGAGGGCGAGCGTCATCGCGGCCAGCGCGACGGCCAGCACGAGCGCCAGCCGGCCGGCCCAGACCGCCGGTCGCCGCCGGCGCCAGTCCGCGAAGCTCACCCTCCCAGGGTTGCATCCGCGTCCGGCGGCCCGGGTCAGAGACGGCGACGCCGTCGTGGCGCGAACGCCACGACGGCGACTGCCGACTTCGTCGAGCTATTCCTCGACCTTGGTCGGACCGCCCTCCAGAAGCCCACGGACCTCGGACTCCTTGTAGCGGCGATGGCCGCCGAGAGTGCGGATCGAGGTCAGCTTTCCTGCCTTTGCCCACCGCGTCACCGTCTTAGGGTCGACACGGAACATCGTCGCGACCTCTGCTGGCGTGAGAAGCGGTTCGGCTTCGGTTGTCTGGCGCGTGGTCATGGCTCGTCCCTTCCTGCCACGTTGGCCGCTGGACCCCGGTTCGTCCCTCGACCACCGTCCACTATGCACCATTCGACCGCATCACTCAACGGCCTGCCCGAGTTATACGTTCTCGATCTGTCGGAAAAGCCCCGTGCGCCTCAGTTTGCCGACTCCACAGAGTAGGCGAGCCGCCACCGATCGATTACGCGATCGTACGCCATCGACGCAAGTTTGGCGTCCCCCCGGTGCAGCGCCGCCAACGCCTCGGCGACGTCACCGGCCGAGTCGTCGGTGCGCAGCGTCGACTCGGCGCACAGGTCGACGAGGCCGAGGTAGTCGAGCTCGACCAGGGACCGGGGGTGGAACTCCTCCAGCCACCGGCCGAGCGCCTCGACCGACGGCACGGTCGGGCTGTCCGGCAGCGCCTTGCGCAGCACCTGCAGGGCTCGCGCCACCCGGCGGCGGGCCTGCGCCATCGCCGTGCGGTAGACCAGCGACCGGCTGACCGCCACCCCCTCGGTCGGGCCCGCCTCGCCGCCGGGACCACCCCCGATGCCGGCGCCGAACGAGCCGCCGAAGTCGGTCCCGGCCGGACCGAGCTGCAGCCGGCGCTCCTCCCGGTCGAAGAGAAGGAACCAGCGCACCGGCACCGTCCAGCGGTGCACCTGCAGGTGCGAGCGGCGGGCCGGGTGGTCGGCCAGCCAGCGCTGCTGCGCGGCCGCGGCGAGCGCGACCTCCTGGTCGGGCAGCACCGCGCGGGCGACCTCGGGCGGCAGCATGGACCCGATCTCCACCGCCGCCTCCCAGCAGCGCAGCTCGGTCCGCAGCGGGCAGATCAACAGTCCCGACTCGCCGCGCAGCACCGCGGCGTGCTCGCCGGCGTCGCCCGGCCGGGGCACCGCGGGGACCTGCCGGCAGGCACCGACGAGACCGAGCACCCGCTCGCGCCGGGCGCCGGCCTGGGCCGACGGGACGGCCGGGGACAGCGCGTACTGCTGCCACCGGCGGCGCTCCTCCACGTCGAACGCGGCCAGCGGCTCGTACACGCGCAGCTCGGCGGCGTACGGCGGGGTCACCGCTCGATCGTCGCATGATCGCCACGCTCCCGGGGGGCGCCCGGGATCTAAGGTGAGCGGCGGAGCCACCGCTCCGCCACCTGCGGCCGGCGAGCGATCCCCGCCACCCGCCACGGAGACGACAGCGGAACCTCACGACCAGGGAGTGCAGCGTGACCGTCTTCGCCACCGACCACGAGGAAGTGGTCTTCTGCCACGACCGGGCCTCCGGCCTGCGCGCGATCGTCGCGATCTACTCGACCGCGCTCGGCCCGTCGCTCGGCGGCACCCGGTTCTACCCGTACGAGACCGAGGCCGACGCGCTGGCCGACGTGCTCAACCTGTCCCGCGGCATGGCGTACAAGAACGCGCTCGCCGGGCTCGACCATGGCGGCGGCAAGGCGGTCATCTGGGGTGACCCGACCACCGGCAAGACCGAGGCGTTGCTGCGGGCGTACGGGCGGTTCGTCGAGTCGCTCGGCGGCCGCTACATCACCGCCTGCGACGTCGGCACGTACGTGCGGGACATGGACGTGGTCGCGCGGGAGTCCCGGTTCGTCACCGGGCGGTCCCCGTCCGAGGGCGGCGCCGGCGACTCGTCGGTGCTCACCGCCTGGGGCGTGTTCCAGGGCATGCGGGCCTGCGCCGAGCGGCAGTGGGGCACCGCCACGCTGTCCGGCCGCCGGATCGGGATCGCCGGGGTCGGCAAGGTCGGCCGCCACCTGGTCGACCACCTGGTCGACGACGGCGCCGAGGTCGTGGTGACCGACGTGTCCGCGGCCGCGGTCGCCGCGGTGACCGCGAAGCACCCGCAGGTGCGCACCGTCGCCGACGCCGACTCACTGGTCCGCGCCCCGCTGGACGTGTACGCGCCCTGCGCGCTCGGCGCGGCGCTGTCCGACGCGGTCGTCGACGTGCTCACCGCGCCGGTGGTCTGCGGCGCCGCGAACAACCAGCTGGCCCACCCCGGGGTGGAGAAGCTTCTGGCTGACCGGGGCGTGCTCTACGCGCCGGACTACGTGGTGAACTCCGGCGGTGTGATCCAGGTCGCAGACGAGTACCGGGGATACGTGCCGGAGCGGGCTCGGACCAAGGCGACGGCGATCTTCGACACCACCCGGAGCATCTTCGCCACGGCGGCCGAGGAGGGCGTCCCACCTGCGGTTGCGGCCGATCGGCTGGCCGAGCGGCGGATGGCCGAGGTCGGCCGGTTGCGGGGAATCCTGGTCCCCGGACAGCACCGCTGAGCCTCGGCCCACAGCGAAACCGGCCGGGGCGCTGCGGCGGACGGGCCGCGGCCGTTCCGCTGTCCGGGTGACCTACGTCGCTGCCCGGGCGCGGAGCCGGTGACGCGACGTGGTACGAGTCGCCCGCGAGTTGTAGCCTGGACCCACGACGATGACCACACTGTGGGGCCGCCTCGTGCAGGTCGCCCCTTTGTCCTGTGCGAGGGGGTCGAGCCATGGGGCGCGGCCGTGCCAAGGCTAAGCAGCAGAAGGTGGCCCGTGCGTTGAAGTACAGCACGCACGACACCGACCTGACTGCCTTGCAGCGCGAGCTGAGGGGTGAGCCGTCCACGAGTCCGCCGTCGGTGACGGAGGACGACGCGGACGACGCGGAGGACGAGTACGACCCCGACGACGACTGGTCTCCCTCCTCGCGTCGCTGAGGAGGTCCGGTCCATCCCGGACCACTCTCGGATCACGTCAGGGCATGCTGCTGACCCGGTGCGGTCAGCTCAGCGGGCGTGCGCGCCGACGAGGCGAGCCCGGCCGGTGCCGGGCACGACCTCGCCGGCCACCCAGGCGGGCACGCCGCGGCCGGCGAGCAGCCGGACCGCCGCCGGTCCGTCCGGCAGCACCGCGACCATGCCGACGCCGACGTTGAGCGTGCGCTCGATCTCGGCCGGGGCGACCGGGCCGAGCCGGGCGACGAGGTCGAACACCGGCGGCCGGATCCAGGTCGACCGGTCCACCACCGCGTCCGCGGTCGGCGGCAGCACCCGGGCCAGGTTGCCGGCCAGCCCGCCACCGGTCACGTGCGCGTACGCGTGCACCTCGGTCGCCGCGGCCAGGGCCAGGCAGTCCCGCGCGTAGATCCGGGTCGGCTCCAGCAGCTCCTCGCCGAGCGTCCGGCCGAGCTCGGGCACGTGCTCGGTCAGCGACCGGCCGCGGACCACGTGGCGGACCAGCGAGTAGCCGTTCGAGTGCAGCCCCGACGAGCCGAGGGCCACGACCGCGTCGCCGGGCCGCACCCGGTCCGGGCCGAGCAGCCCGTCCGCCTCGACCACCCCGACCGCGGTCGCGGCGAGGTCGTACTCGTCCGGCTCCATGAGGTCGCCGTGCTCGGCCGTCTCCCCACCGACCAGCGCGCAGCCGGCCCGCTCGCAGCCGGCCGCGATGCCGCGCACGATGTCGGCGACCCGCTCCGGGACCACCCGCCCGCAGGCCAGGTAGTCGTGCAGGAACAGCGGCTCGGCCCCGCACACGACGAGGTCGTCGGCGACCATGGCGACCAGGTCGAGGCCGACCGTGTCGTGCCGGTCGAGGGCCCGGGCGATCGCGATCTTGGTGCCGACGCCGTCGGTGGTCGAGGCCAGCAGCGGCCGGCGCCAGCGGCCCGGCTCCAGCGCGAACAGCCCGGCGAACCCGCCGAGCCCGCCGACCACCTCCGGTCGCCTGGTCCGGGCGACCGCGGCCTTCATCAGCTGGACCGCCCGCTCGCCCGCGTCGATGTCGACGCCGGCCTGGGCGTACGAGATCTCCGGGCCGGTCACCGGGAGGCCGGATCGACGAGCCCGAGCTCCTCGAGGGTGTCCCCGGACGGGCCGGGCGAGCCGGCGGTGACCGACCGCTCGATGCCCTCCAGCACGTGCTTGCCGACCAGCTCCGGAGCCGGCAGCGGGATCGGGTAGTTGCCGTCGAAGCAGGCCGTGCAGAGCCGGGAGACCGGCTGCTCGGTGGCGCCGACCAGGCCGTCCAGCGAGACGTAGCCGAGCGAGTCGGCGCCGATCGAGCGGCGGACGCCCTCGACGTCCAGGCCGTTGGCGATCAGCTCGGCCCGGCTGGCGAAGTCGATGCCGTAGAAGCACGGCCAGTTCACCGGCGGCGAGGAGATCCGGACGTGCACCTCGATCGCGCCGGACTCGCGCAGCATCCGGACCAGCGCCCGCTGGGTGTTGCCGCGCACGATCGAGTCGTCCACGACGACGACCCGCTTGCCCCGCAGCACGTCCCGCAGTGGGTTGAGCTTGAGCCGGATGCCGAGCTGCCGGATCGTCTGGGACGGCT
This sequence comes from uncultured Actinomycetota bacterium, assembly GCA_963803135.1. Lineage (GTDB taxonomy): Bacteria > Actinomycetota > Actinomycetes > Mycobacteriales > CADCTP01 > CADCTP01. The sequence continues at coordinate 49,105 of CAWDLH010000010.1, forward strand.
GGATGAACGTGCGGCCCACGTACGAGTTCTTCACCAGGCCGAGGCCGTACGGGATGCCGGACGCCTCGGCGAATCCGATCGCGGCCGGGGTGCCGGACTCCGGCACCGGGATGACCAGGTCGGCCTCGGCCGGGTGCTCGCGGGCCAGCCGCCGGCCGACCTCGACCCGCGCGGCCTGCACGTTGCGGCCGGCGATCGTGGTGTCCGGCCGGGCCAGGTAGGCGTACTCGAACAGGCAGCCCTTCGGGGTCGGCTGGGCGAACCGCTCGGAGCGCAGCCCGTCGTCGTCGATCGAGATCAGCTCGCCCGGCTCGACCTCGCGGACGAACGAGGCGCCGACGATGTCCAGCGCGGCGGTCTCGGACGCCACCACCCAGCCGCGGTCGAGCCGGCCGAGCACGAGCGGGTGCACGCCGTAGCCGTCGCGGGCCGCGTAGAGCGTGTGCTCGTCCATGAACACCAGCGAGAAGGCGCCGCTCAGGGTCGGCAGCACGGTCAGCGCGGCCGCCTCCACCGACAGGTCCGGGTACGCGGTGAGCAGGCCGGTGATGAGGTCGGAGTCGGTGGTCACGCTGGCGTCGGCGCCGACCCCGAGCTCGGCCGCCCGCTCGGCCAGGTCGGCGGTGTTGACCAGGTTGCCGTTGTGGCCGAGCGCGATGCCGGTCCCGGTCCGCGTGGTCCGGAACGTCGGCTGGGCATTTTCCCAGGTCGAGGAGCCGGTGGTGGAGTAGCGGCAGTGCCCGACGGCGATGTGGCCGCGCAGGCTGTCCAGCGTCGGCTCGTCGAAGACCTGGGCGACCAGGCCGAGGTCCTTGTAGACGACGAGCGCGGAGCCGTCGCTGACCGCGATCCCGGCCGCCTCCTGCCCGCGGTGCTGCAAGGCGTAGAGGCCGTAGTAGGTGAGCTTGGCGACGTCCTCACCGGGAGCCCAGACGCCGAACACGCCGCACTCCTCCCGAGGTCGCGACTCCTCCGGCACGCAGCTCACTCTACCGGGCGAGACGGGGTGGGCCCGTCGTGACGCCCCGCGCACAGCAGACAGAAGCCGCGACCGGCCGCTTGGGGGGTTGCGGCCGGCCGCGGGGCTCTGACGGTACTCCCGGGTACGGGTTCGTCGCCCACGTTCCGAATGGAAACGAGCTGCATCAGAACAGCGGCAACCACCCGGACAGATTTGCCCGCTCACCGCTGGCCCTAACCACCCCGCTGGTCACCGCGTCGGGCCAGCGCAGGCGGCCGGCGGCGAGCCGGATCCAGCTGAGCGGGTCGGTCTCCACGACGTTCGGCGGGGTGCCGCGGGTGTGGCGCGGTCCCTCGACGCACTGCACGGCCGCGTACGGCGGGACCCGCAGCTCCAGCGACCGGCCCGGGGCCCGGGCGGCCAGCACGTCCGCGCAGGCCTGGGTGACCAGCCGCAGCGCGGGCCGGTCCAGCTCGACCGGCTGCCGGTCGGGCAGCGACCGGGACAGGTCGTCGGCGTGCACGACCATCTCGATCGCCCGGGTCACCAGCCAGTCGCCGGGGCCGATCGGCCCGCGCGGGGCGGTGACCGCCCGGGCCGCCGGTGGGTCGGCGACGGCCGCGGCCGCCGCCTCGCGCTCGGCGTAGAGGCCGGCGAGGACCTCGGCCGGGTCGCGGCCGGCGGTCGCGTCGACCTCGCGCTGCCGGACCGTGCTGGCCGCGCCGGCGTAACCGGCGACGTACCGGTCGACGGTGATCGGCTTGTCGGGGCTCGGCTCGGCCAGCACGGCGGCCAGCGTGCGCAGCGACACCGCGAGGTGCTGGGCCAGCTCGGCGACGGTCCAGCCGGGCAGCACCGACGGCGTGCGCCAGGCGGACGGCGCCAGCCCGGACAGCCAGGCCGCGACCAGGTCGGCCTGCGCGATCACCGCCCGCCCGACCGACCCCGGGTCGACCCGCCTGGCCATCGCTAGTCGAAGAGGGCCGGGAGGGTGGACTCGGCCGCGGTGCGCAGCTCGGCCAGCGGCACGGACAGCACGTCGACCACGGTGAGCGCCGGCTGGTCGGTGACCTCGCCGAGCACCACGCACGGCACCGCGTGCTCCTCGGCCAGCGCGACCAGCCGGTCGAGGTCGTCCTCCGCCACGCTGACCAGCGCCCGGGCGGTCGACTCGCTGAACAGCGCGACGAACGGGTCGCCGTCCACCGCGACCGTCGCGCCCCGGTCCCGGCGCAGGCAGCACTCGACCAGCGCCTGGGCCAGCCCGCCGTCGGACAGGTCGTGCGCGCTGCGCAGCGGGGCCGCCCGCAGCACCCGGGCCAGCGCCTGCTCGGCGGCCAGGTGCACCGGTGGCGGGGTACCGCCGAGGTGCCCGTGCTCGGCGAACGCCCACTCCGAGCCGCCGAAGTGTGCCCCGGTCGCGCCGAGCAGCACGACGACGTCACCCGGCTCGGCGAAGCCCATCGGCGTGCGCCGGCGGACGTCGTCGAGCACGCCGAGCACGCCGACGACCGGGGTCGGCAGGATCGGGGTGTCGCCGGTCTGGTTGTAGAAGCTCACGTTGCCGCCGGTGACCGGGGTGCCCAGCTCCCGGCAGCCGTCGGCGAGACCGCGCACGGCTTCACTGAACTGCCACATCACACCGGGGTCCTCGGGGCTGCCGAAGTTGAGGCAGTTGGTCACCGCGATCGGCTCGGCCCCGGTCGCGGCCACGTTCCGGTACGCCTCGGCCAGCGCCAGCTGGGCTCCCGCGTACGGGTCGAGGCGGGCGTAGCGGCCGTTGCCGTCGGTGGCGATCGCGACGCCCCGGTGGGTGGTCTCGTCGATGCGGACCACGCCGGCGTCCTCCGGCTGCGCCAGCACGGTGTTGCCCTGGACGTACCGGTCGTACTGGTCGGTGACCCAGGCCCGGCTGCACAGGCCCGGGCTGGCGACCATGCGCAGCAGCAGCGCCCGCAGGTCGGGCGGGCGCGGCAGCCGCTGCGGGCCGTCGGCGGCCAGCGCGTCCTGGTCGGCCGGGCGGGCGATCGGGCGGGTGTAGACCGGCCCGTCGTGCGCGACCGTGCGCGGCGGCACGTCGACGATCCGCTCGCCGTGCCAGTCGACCTCCAGCCGGCCGGTCGAGGTGACCTCGCCGAGCACGGTCGCCAGCACGTCCCAGCGCTCGCAGACGGCGAGGAAGTCGGCCACCTTCTCGGGGGCGACGACCGCGCACATCCGCTCCTGGGACTCGCTGGCCAGCACCTCCTCCGGGCCCATCGACGGCTCCCGCAGCGGCACCCGCTCGAGGTCGACGTGCATGCCGCCGTCGCCGGCGCTGGCCAGCTCGGTCAGCGCGCAGGACAGCCCGGCGCCGCCGAGGTCGGAGATGCCGGCGACGAGACCGGCGGCGTACAGCTGCAGGCAGCACTCGATGAGCACCTTCTCCGCGAACGGGTCGCCGACCTGGACGCTGGGCCGCTTGCTCTGCCTGGCGTCGTCGAACGTGGCGCTGGCCAGCACGGAGACCCCGCCGATGCCGTCCCGGCCGGTCTTCGCGCCGAACAGGACGACCTTGTTGCCGACCCCGGTCGCGGCCGCCTGCTGGATGTCGCCGGCCCGCAGCACGCCGACGCAGAGCGCGTTGACCAGCGGGTTGCCGAGGTAGCTCGGGTCGAAGACGACCTCGCCGCCGATGTTGGGCAGGCCAAGGCAGTTGCCGTAGCCGCCGATCCCCGCGACGACCCCGGGCAGCACCCGCGCGGTGTCCGGGGCACCGGCCGGGCCGAACCGCAGCGGGTCCATCACCGCGACCGGCCGGGCTCCCATCGCCAGGATGTCCCGCACGATGCCGCCGACTCCGGTCGCCGCCCCCTGGTAGGGCTCCACGTACGAAGGGTGGTTGTGCGACTCGACCTTGAACGTGACCGCCCAGCCGTCGCCCGCGTCGACCACCCCGGCGTTCGCGCCGATCCCGGCCAGCAGCCGGCCGGTGCTCGGCGCCTTCTCGCCGAACTGCCGCAGGTGCACCTTGCTCGACTTGTACGAGCAGTGCTCGCTCCACATGACCGAGTAGACGGCCAGCTCCGCGGCGGTCGGCCGGCGGTGGAGGATGTCGCGGATCCGGGCGTACTCGTCGGGCGCCAGGCCGAGGTCCGCGTACGGCTGCGGCTCGTCGGGCGTCCCGGCCGCCCGCTCGACCGTGTCGATCACGCCGACACCAGCGAGGCGAGGATCGAGGTGAAGAAGCCGAGCCCGTCCGCGCCGGGGCCGGTGAGCGGGTCGACCGCGTGCTCCGGGTGCGGCATGAGGCCGACCACGTTGCCGCCGGCGTTGGCGATGCCGGCGATGTCCCGGGCCGAGCCGTTGGGGTTGCCGCCCAGGTAGCGGGCGACCACCCGGTCCTCGCCCTCGAGCTCGTCGAGAATGCGCTCGTCGGCGACGAAGCCGCCCTCCCCGTTCTTGATCGGGACGACGACCTCCTGGCCGGCCGCGTAGCCCGCGGTCCACGGCGTGCGGGCCTCGATCCGCAGCCGCTGGTCCCGGCAGACGAACCGGCGCACGTCGTTGCGGATCAGCGCCCCGGGCAGCAGGTGCGACTCGCAGAGCACCTGGAAGCCGTTGCAGATGCCGAGCACCGGCAGGCCCACCCGGGCACCGGCCACGATCGGGCCCATCACCGGCGCGAACCGGGCGATCGCGCCGCAGCGCAGGTAGTCCCCGTACGAGAAGCCGCCGGGCAGCACGACCGCGTCGGCCCCGCGCAGGTCGGCGTCGGCGTGCCAGAGCGGCACCGGCTCGGCGCCGGCCAGCGTCACCGCGCGCGCCGCGTCCCGGTCGTCGAGGCTGCCCGGGAACGTCACCACCCCGACCCTGAGCGTCACGGCGGCCATGGTACGGGGAGGCCGCCGGCGAGATGTTCCTCCTCCGCGGCCGTACCACCGGCAGTGGCAACCACCCCGCCCTGTGGTACGGCCCGATCGAGAGATACCGGCCCCGCGGAGGGGACGGCGGGCGACCCCGGGTCGCGGCGGGTCGACGGGGGAAGATCGCAGGGTGGTGGTGGAGAGCTCGCTGCGGTCGGTGGTCGGCGCCGAGCACGTGCTGACCGATCCGGAGCTGCGGGCCGGCGCCGAGGTCGACTGGACGGGTCGCTGGCGTGGGACTGCCCGGGCGGTGATCCGGCCGGGCACGCCGGCCGAGGTGGCCGCGGTGCTCGCGGCCTGCGCGGACGCGGGGGTGCCGGTCGTGCCGCAGGGCGGCAACACCGGGCTGGTCGGCGGCGGGGTGCCGGCCGGGGTCGACGGCGCGGTCGTGCTGTCCACCCGGCGGCTGACCGGGCTGGCCCCGGTGGCGGCGGAGGGGACCGTCGTCGCGGGCGCCGGCGCGACGATCGCCGCGGTGCAGGCACACGCCGCCGCGGCCGGCTGGCAGTTCGGGATGGACTGGGCCGCGCGGGACTCGGCCACGGTCGGCGGCGCGGTCGCCACGAACGCCGGCGGCCTTCGGGTGCTGCGTTGGGGTGCGGCCCGGGCCCAGCTGGTCGGCGCCGAGGTCGCGCTGGCCAACGGGGCGCTGCTGTCCCGGGTCGAGGGCCCGGTCAAGGACTCCACCGGCTACGACCTGTCCGCGCTGCTGTGCGGGAGCGAGGGCACGCTCGGCGTGCTGACCCGGCTGCGGCTGCGGCTGGTGCCGCCGCTACCGGCGGGCCGGGCGGTGGCGCTGGTCGGGGTGCCGGACGTGGCGGCGGCGGTGGAGCTGCTCGACGCGGTCCGCCGGGCCGGCGCCGACCTGGCCGCCGCCGAGCTGGTCGGCGCGCCGGCGCTGGCGGTGCTCGACCTGCCGGCCCCGCTGCCCGACCCGTGGCCGGCGTACGTGCTGCTCGAGGTCGTCGGTCGCGCGGACGACCTGGCCGGCACGCTGGCCGGGACCGGCGCCGGCGACGCCGTGCTCGCCGACGACGCCACCGGCCGGGCCCGGCTCTGGCGCTACCGGGAGGAGATCACCGAGTCGATCTCCCGCACCGGCGTGCCGATCAAGCTGGACGTCGCGGTGCCGCTGCACCGGCTGGCCGAGGTCTGGGCCGGGCTGGCCGCCGCCGGCCCCGGCCGCACCGTCCTGTTCGGACACCTGGCCGAGGGCAACCTGCACGTGAACCTGCTCGACGTGCCGGCCGCGGACGAACAGGCGGCGGCGGACCGCGTGCTGCGCCTGGTCGCGACCGCCGGTGGCTCGATCAGCGCCGAGCACGGCATCGGCCGGGCCAAGGCCGGATGGCTGCACCTGACCCGCTCGCCGGCGGAGATCGCGGCCATGCGGGCGGTGAAGGCCGCGCTCGACCCGGCCGGCCGGCTCAACCCCGGCGTCCTGTTCGCTGCCAACGGCACGGCTTGAGGCCGCGTCGGCCGTACCACCACGAGGCAACGCCCGGGTTACCGGCTGACCGGTCAGGCGGCCGGCGGGGGCGGCGATCCGGCAAGGTCTGCCCGATTGGGCAGCCGCCGGGGCACAACCCGGCCCCTCTCCCGGCCGTCATACCCCGTGACAGCTCGCCGGCTCGACGAGCTGACTGCCGCCCGAGCGGCCGGGGAGGACCTCCGGCACCCGGGCCGGCGGATCGTCATGTCACAGGAGGGGGAGGGCCATGGCCCTGACGAGAAGGACAGCCGGGCTCCTGCTGGGGATCCCGGCGGCGGTGGCGCTGTTCGCCACCGCACTGCCGGCCACCGCCGGGACGGCCACCGCCGGGACGACGGCCGTCACGTACCGGACGATCAGCGGGTACGCGGGATGCGGCGGCACGTCCGAGTGCACCGCGACCTTCACCGGGGACTTCGGCGTGCCGGCCCGGCTGGCCACCACCACGCCGGTCGTCGTGCAGACCGGCTCCCGGCCGAGCGTCGGGCCGGGGCAGCCGGTGTCGCTGCTCACCGGCGCGACAGGGGATGTCGGCCCGAACGGCGCGCAGGGCTATCGGTTCCGCGTGCTGGACCAGACCGGGGCGGTCTCGCCGGTTCCCACCGGCGCCTATTACCACGCCTCGGTGCCGTTCGCGGACGCCGGGCGAGTGGCCGCGTCGGTGCTCGTCACCACCGACCCGGCCGGCAACGCGGCCGTCCGCTTCCCGCGCCCGCTGGCCGCTGCGCCGGTGGCGGTGATCGCGACAGGCCACTCGCCGTACGTCGGGCCGGGCCTGCCGGTGAACCTCATCACCAACCGCTACTCGACCGTCGGCTTCGGCCTCCGGGTGCTCGACCAGGCCGGTGTCCCGATCGGCATGCGGACCATCCGGGTGCACTACTGGGCGACCGGGCAGGCTGCCACCCCGAACACCCGCGCCGGCACCGGCGTGGTGACGCCGAACGAGCGCGGCCTGGCGTTCCTGCCCTGGCCAATGCTGGCCAAGGGGTTCCAGCCGGTCTCGGTGGTGCTGACCGGGGTGGCGCCGGCGAACGGGCCGACCATGCCGGTCAACCTGCTGGTGGTCTCGCCGCTGTCCGACGGGGCGTACGTCCGGGTGCTCGACCAGGCCGGCCAGCCGGTGACGTCATCGGTGACGTTGGCCTTCTACGCCACCAAGCTGGCGGCGGCGACCGGCTGAGGAGGTCAGGGCCGGCGGATCGCGACGTCCTCGATCGCCGGGTTCGCGAGCGGCGTCTCGGCGATCCCGGCGACCTCCGACTCGTCGGTTCCGTCGGCCCGGCCGGGCTGCTCGATCCGGGCGTGACAGTTCCCCGCAACTCGGGCCGGCGCCGGACGCGAACGGCCGCTCGCGGTCGCGCCGCGGACCGAGGGTGTCGCCGTGCGGGTGACTCCACCAGCCCCCGGCCGGCCCGTCAGAACGGTCGGCGGGTGCCGCCTCGACCAGTGGACGGGTGGACCGTCGGCCCGCCGACCGGCATCCTCCACCCGGGGTGATGCTGACGTGAGCCGCAGCGCGCTGGTGACCGGGATCAGCCGGCGGGTCGGGATCGGGTGGACCGTCGCCCGCCGGCTCGCCGCCGACGGCTGGATCGTGGACGGCACCGGCTGGCCGGCGCACGACGACGAGATGCCGTGGGGCGGGGACAGTACGGACCCGGCGTTCCCCGGACTGGAGTGGACCGCCGCCGACCTCGCCGACCCGGACCTGCCGGGCCGGCTGGTCGAGGCGCACGTGGCCGAGCACGGCGGCCTGGACGCGCTGGTCGCCGTGCACGCCCGGTCCAGCATGCAGGATCTAGGCACGGTCACCGCGGCCGAGCTGGACCGCTCGTTCGCGGTGAACACCCGCGCCACCGTGCTGCTGGTGCAGGCCGCGGCGCGGGTCGGCGTGCGGCGGGTGGTGCTGTTCACCACCGGCGTGCACCAGGACCCGATGCCGACCGAGCTGCCGTACGCACTGTCCAAGGCAGCCCTGCAGGGCGTCACCACGTCGCTGGCGGCCGCGCTGGCCCCGCTCGGCGCGACCGTGAACTGTGTCAACCCGGGGCCGAACGACACCGGCTACGCCGACGAGGACACCACCCGGTTCGTCGCCGGCCGGATGCCGCTGGAGCAGCGCTGGGGCCGGCCGGCCGACACCGCCGAGCTGGTGGCGTTCCTGGTCTCGGACGCCGCCGACTGGATCACCGGCCAGACCATCGACTCGGACGGCGGCTGGGGCATCCGCTCCGGCGTGCCGCCCAGGCCGTCGGACGGTGCCTAGACCGTCGGACGGACCGTGAAGTCCTCGATGACCGGGTTGGCCAGCAGGGTCTCGGCGATCCGGGCCACCACCGACTCGTCCGTGCCCTCGTCGAGGTCGAGCTCGAAGTGCTTGCCCTGGCGCACCCCGGTCACGCCGGAGTAGCCGAGCCGGCCGAGCGCGCCGAGGATCGCCTGACCCTGCGGGTCCAGGATCTCCGGCTTGAGCGTGACGTCGACGACCACCCGTGGCACGGCGCGACCCTAGCCGACCAGCCGGGCCAGGGCGGCGACGAACCCGTCGACGTCGCCGTCCGTGGTCGCGAACGAGGTCATCCAGCGGACCTCGCCGGTGGTCTCGTCCCAGACGTAGAACGGGTACGCCTGCTGCAACGGCTCGGTCACCCCGGCCGGCAGGACCGCGAACACCGCGTTCGCCTCGACCGGCCGGGTGATCTTCACCCCCGGCACGTCCGCGGCCTGCTCGGCCAGCCTGGCCGCGGCGGTGTTGGCCCGCAGGGCGTTGCGCCGCCACAGGTCGTCGGACAGCAGCGCCACGAACTGCGCCGCCGCGTACCGCATCTTCGAGGCCAGCTGCATGCCCTGCTTGCGCCGGAACAGGAAGTCGCCGCCGAGGTCCGGCCGCAGCACGACGACCGCCTCGGCGCCCAGGCCGCCGTTCTTGGTGCCGCCGAAGGACAGCACGTCCACCCCGCAGCCGGTGCTGGCCTCGCCGAGCGAGACGCCGAGCCCGGCCGCGGCGTTGGCCAGCCGGGCCCCGTCCATGTGCACGAACAGCCCCCGCCCGTGCGCCCAGTCGGCCAGCTCGCGCACCGCCGCCAGCGGGTAGCGGGTGCCGAGCTCGGTGGACTGGGTGATCGACAGCGCCCTGGCCTGCACGTGGTGCTCGTCCCCCACGCCCCATACCTGCCGGTCGGCCGCCTCGACCGAGATCCGGCCGTCGACGGTCTCGGCCGGCAGCAGCTTGCAGCCGAGGTGCCGCTCCGGCGCGCCGCACTCGTCGGTGTGGATGTGCGCGGTGTCGGCGCAGACCACGGCCTCGTACGAGCGCAGCACCGTGCCGAGCGACAACACGTTCGCCCCGGTGCCGTTGAACACCAGGTGCGCCTCGGCGTCCGGGCCGAAGTGCTCGGCGAACAGCCGCCTCGCCTCCGCCGTCCACGAGTCGGCGCCGTAGCTCGGCGCGTCGCCGTCGTTGGCGGCCACGATCGCGGCCAGCACGTCCGGGTGCACCGGGGCGTGGTTGTCGCTGCCGAAGGACTTCATGCGCCGGGCCAGTCGGTGAAGGAGGACCCGGTGATCCGCTCGTACGCCGCTACGTACCGGTCCCGGGTCTGCTCGACGATCTCGTCCGGCAACGGCGGTGGCTCGCCCTGCCGGTCCCAGTGCACGGACAGCCAGTCCCGCACGAACTGCTTGTCGTACGACGGCTGCGGCCGGCCCGGCTGCCAGCGGTCGGCCGGCCACCAGCGGGACGAGTCGGGGGTCAGCACCTCGTCGCCGAGGGTCAGCACGCCGTCGCCGTCCAGGCCGAACTCGAGCTTGGTGTCCGCCAGCAGGATGCCGCGCCCGGCCGCGGTCCCGGCCGCCCGCCGGTAGACGGCGAGCGTGAGCTCGCGCAGCTGCGCCGCCCGCTCCGGCCCGACCGTCGCCTCGACCTCGCCGTACGTCATCGCCTCGTCGTGCGCGCCGATCGGCGCCTTCGTGGTCGGCGTGAACACCGGCTCGGGCAGCAGGGAGCCGTCCGCCAGCCCGGGCGGGAGCGGCACGCCGGACACCGCGCCGGTCTCCCGGTAGGACGCCAGCCCGGAGCCGGTGAGGTAGCCGCGGGCGACGCACTCCACCGGCAGCATCGCCAGCCGGCGCACCAGCATCGCCCGCCCCCGCCACTCGGCCGGGATGGCCGGGTCGTCGACCGAGACCAGGTGGTGCGGCACCAGGTCGGACAGCCGCTCGAACCACCACGCCGACAGCGCGGTGAGCACCCGGCCCTTGTCCGGGATTGGCGTCGGCAGCACGTGGTCGTACGCGGAGATGCGGTCGCTGGCGACGACGAGCAGCAGCCCGTCGGCCGCCGCATACATGTCCCGGACCTTGCCCGCCGCGAGCTGCTTCAGGCCGGTCACGCAGGCAGTGTGTCACGCGGCCCGGGCGGCTGGTTCAGCCGCCGTGGCCGACCGGGAGACCGGGCGAGGCGCCTAGCGGAGCCCGGCGAGGCGGTCGAAGACCGGGCCGAGGCGGCCCACGTATCGCTCCGGGCGCATCACCTCGTCCAGCCCCGCCTCGTCCAGCTTCACCCCGGCGGCGGCCGCGTGCGCCCGCAGCGTCTCCCGGAACGGCGCCCCGCCCTGCCAGGTCTCCATCGCCGCCGCCTGGGTCAGCGCGTACGCGTCCTCCCGGGACAGGCCGGCCCGGACCAGGTCGAGCAGCACCGCGGAGGTGTAGACCAGCCCGCCGGTCGAGTCGAGGTTCGCCCGCATCCGGCCGACGTCGACGACCAGGCCCACGACCAGCCGCCGGGTCAGGTGCAGCAGGTAGTCGGTGGCGATCGCGGCGTCCGGCAGCGCGACGCGCTCGGTCGAGGAGTGCGCGATGTCCCGCTCGTGCCAGAGCGGGATCCCCTCGCTCACCGGGGTGACGTACGAGCGGACCATCCGGGCCAGGCCGGCGATCCGCTCGGACATGATCGGGTTCTTCTTGTGCGGCATCGCGCTGGAGCCCTTCTGCCCGGCCCGGAACGGCTCGGCCAGCTCGCGCACCTCGGTCCGCTGACCGTGCCGCACCTCGAGCCCGATCGCCTCGCAGACCGTGGCCAGGATCGCCAGCGCCGACACCCACTCGGCGATCCCGTCCCGCAGCACGACCTGGGTGGCCACGTCGGCCGGCCGCAGCCCGAGCGAGCCGGCGACCGACGCCTCCACCGCCGGGTCCACCGACGAGTACGTCCCCACCGCGCCGGAGACCTTCGCGACCGCGACCGCGGCCCGGGCCCGCCGCAGCCGGTCGCGGGACCGGGCCACCCCGAAGGCGAAGTCGGCCAGCCGGTGGCCGAACACGTCCGGCTCGGCGTGGACCCCGTGCGTGCGGCCGACCCGCAGCGTGTCGCGGTGCTCGAGGCCGCGGTCGCGCAGCACCGCGACCAGCGCGTCCGCCTTGGCCAGCAGCACGTCGGAGGCCTCGACGAGCTGGAGCGCGAGCGCGGTGTCGAGCAGGTCGGAGGAGGTCAGCCCGAAGTGGACGTACGCGGCGGCCTCGCGCGGGGTGGTGTTGTCCGCCCACGCGGTGAGGAACGCGATCACGTCGTGCTGGGTGACCTCCTCGACGGCGGCGACCGCGGCCGGGGTCGGCGGCGGGGCGTCGAGCACCGGCGGCACGGTCCAGCCCGGGACCGTGCCGGCCTCGGCGTGCGCGGCCAGCACCGTGCGCTCGACCCGGCACCACAGCTCGTACTTGTTGGCCTCGCTCCAGACCGCGCCCATCTCCGGCAGCGTGTAGCGCTCGATCACCCCGACAGTCTCCCAGCAGCTCGGATAACCCGGGGATCGGTCGGGTACGCCACACTGGCCGACGACGACCCCGAACTCGAGGATGGCCCGTGGACAGGTCGACCCGCGCCTCCGACGCGGCCCCACCGCCGGGCGACGACGCGGCCGGGGCGGCCGGCGCCGCAGGTGGCGGCACTCCGCCGGCCGAGAGCGAGACCCCGCGCGACACGGCCGCCTCCGCCGCGGCCGAGGAGGAGCACACCACCGGGCTGACCGGCGCGCCCGACCCGGCCAACGACAGCGCCGAGCAGGCCGCCGCGCGGGACCGGGCCCAGTGGGAGCACGCCCGGCGGCAGGACGGCCGGCTGGCCCGGGTCCGCTCGATCGACGTCGCCGTGGTCCCGCCGGGCATCCGGGCCGCCGCGGCCTGGGCGTGGCGGATCCTCGCGATCCTGCTCGCCGCGTACGTCGTGCTCGTCGCGCTCGCCCGGATCCGGGTCGTGGTCATCCCGCTGGCGATCGCGCTGCTGGTGGCCGCGCTGCTCCAGCCGCTGGCGGCAATGCTGGCCAAGCGCGGCGTGCCGCCGGCCCTGGCCACCGCGATCACCCTGCTGGGCGGGCTCATCGGGATCGGGCTGCTCGGCTGGCTGGTCGAGGAGCAGTTCCGCAACGGGCTCGGCGACCTGACCTCGCAGATCAACGGTGGCATCGACAAGATCCAGGACTGGCTGATCAACGGCCCGCTCGGGCTGTCCCAGGAGCAGATCAACCAGTACGTCGACAGTGCCCGACGATCCCTGTCGCAGAACCGGTCGGAGCTCACCAGCGGCGCCCTCGGCGCGGCCAGCACGATCGGTGAGCTCATCACCGGCGCACTGCTGACCCTGTTCGCGACGATCTTCTTCATCAAGGACGGGCGGAAGATCTGGACCTGGATCGTCCGGCTGTTCCCGCGCGGCAGCCGCGAGCGGATCGCCGGCGCCGGCGAGCGGGCCTGGCGCACGCTGATCAGCTACGTGCACGCGACGCTGGCGGTGGCCTTCGTCGACGCGGTCGGCATCGGTGTCGGCGCCGCGATCCTCGGCGTGCCGCTTGCCCTTCCGCTGGCCGTGATCGTCTTCCTGTTCTCCTTCATCCCGATCGTCGGCGCGACCCTGTCCGGGCTGATCGCCGTGCTCGTCGCGCTGGTCGCGAAGGGGCCGGTGACGGCGCTGATCCTGCTCGGCGTCGTGCTGCTGGTGCAGCAGGTCGAAGGGCACATCCTGCAGCCGCTGCTGCTCGGCCGGGCGGTGAAGGTGCACCCGCTGGCGATCGTGTTCGGCATCGCCACCGGCACGCTGCTGGCCGGCATCATCGGCGCGCTGCTCGCGGTGCCGATCGTGGCGGTGATCGCCACGGTGTCCGGTTACCTGTCCAAGGGCGGGACCGAGCTGATCCCGACCGAGCCCGCCGACCAGGAGACCCCAGGCGACACCGCGCCGGCCGGCTGACTCACCGCCACCGGATCGCGGGCTCGCACTTCTGCCCGGGCCGTGGCGGCACGAACGTGGGGAGAACGGTGCCGTCCGGGCTCACCCAACAGGTCCGCATCCGCTCGAGACGATCGCGGTCGCTGGTCGGCTCCGACTCGGAGACCAGCAGGTGGCCGGCCGCGTCGTACGGCTGGAAGCTGATGGCGCTGGATCCGAGCTCGGCGGCCGGGACGGACAGCGAGACCATGAACGTGCCGTTGACGGCCGGTACGGTCACCGCGCTGCTGCCGTGCCGGACCCGGATCGTGGCGACCGAGCTCGCGGCCCGGCCCTCGGCGCTGAAGACCCCTGGACCCCTGTCGTACGGGACGAGGCCGTCAGTGATCGACCAGTCCACCGAGAGCGGCCCGCGCAGCCACCGGGTCGGCCCGTCGCCGCCGGAGGCCCGGTAGTCGCCCTCGGTCGCGTGCACGCAGCCGATGTAGGTGTTCGGGCCGTAGATGAGATAGCGCATCCCCCATGGCGACCTGATGGTGTTGTACAGCGCCAGGCCGGCGGCCGACACCGGCTTCGCCTCCCGGCTGCTCACCCGGTACGACTCCGCGCAGGCGGCGATGATCTTGCGGGCTTGGGTCGGCGAGATGCCGGGGACGGTCGGCGGGGCGACCGTGCTCGGGGTGGGGCGCACCGACGTCGGCGCGGCCGAGGTCGGGCCGAGCAGCACCGAGCCGGCGATGAGGACCACGACGGCCGCCGCGGCAGCGCCGGCGATGGTGAGCAGCGAGCGCCGGCGGCCGGCCCGTCGCGCGGCGGTCAGCACGTCCGCCGTCCCGCCGGTGGGTGGCGGACCGGCCGCCACCATCCGGTCGAACGCATCGCGGAGATCCTGCTCGGTCATGGCCGGTCGCCTCCGATCTGATGCGGCTGCGGTCGGGGCGGCTGCAGGGCTTCCCGCACGGTGGCCAGCCCGCGGGCGGAGGCGCTCTTCACCGTGCCCTCGCTGATGCCGAGGGCCGCGGCCGTGGTGCGGACGTCGAGGTCGCACCAGTAGCGCAGGACCAGCACGGCGCGCTGGCGGGCCGGCAGCCGGCGCAGCATCGCCTCCAGCGAGAGCCGCTCGTCCACCGCCGCCGGCAGGTCGCCGGTCGCGGGCGCGTCCGGCGGGTCGGCGGCGGACCGCTCCCGGCGCCAGGGCCGCCGGCGCTCGTCCAGGTAGGCGCGCACCAGCACCTGCCGGGCGTACGCGTCGACGCTGCGGATCCGGTCGATCCGCCGCCAGACCAGGTAGAGCCTGGTCAGCGCGGTCTGGGTGAGGTCGTCGGCGGAGTGCCAGTCGCCGCAGAGCAGGTACGCGGTGCCGCGCAGCGCCATCCGGCGCCCCTCGACGTAGGCGGCGAAGTCCCGCTCCCAGTCCTCCACGCTGGTTACACGGAACGACCCAGGTGCGCCGTTCCGGCGATGTCGGTGCGGAAGTGCCCGCCGTCGAGGTGGATCTTGTCGAGCAGGGTGTACGCGGAGTCCCGGGCGGCGGCCAGCGTGTCGCCGACCGCGACCACGTCGACCACCCGGCCGCCGGCCGAGACGACCGCACCGTCCTCCCGCCGGCGGGTGCCGGCGTGCAGCACGCCCGGCAGGTCGGCGCCGGTGAGCACGTCCCCGCCGCGGGGGTGGCCCGGGTAGCCGAGCGCGGCCAGCACCACGGTCACCGCGTACCCGTCCCGCCAGCGCAGCGGCGGGTGATCGGCCAGTGTCCCGGTCGCGGCCGCGCGCAGCAGCCCGGCCAGCGGCGTCTCCAGCAGCGCCAGCACGACCTGGGTCTCCGGGTCGCCGAAGCGGGCGTTGAACTCGACCACCCGCGGTCCGCGCGCGGTCAGCGCCAGCCCGGTGTAGAGCAGCCCGCCGAACGGCGTGCCGCGCGCGGTCAGCTCGGCCAGCGTCGGCCCGACCACGGTCGCCAGCACGTCGTCGACGAGGCCGGCCGGCGCCCAGTCCAGCGGCGCGTACGCGCCCATGCCGCCGGTGTTGGGGCCGGTGTCGCCGTCACCGGCCCGCTTGAAGTCCTGCGCCGGCAGCAGCGCCCGCACCGCCGACCCGTCGGTCACGCAGAACAGCGACACCTCCGGCCCGTCCAGGAACTCCTCGACCACCACAGTGCCGCAGGCCGCGGCGTGGGCCAGTGCCGCGGCCCGGTCGGCGGTCACCACGACGCCTTTGCCGGCGGCCAGCCCGTCGTCCTTGACCACGTACGGCGGGCCGAACTCGTCCAGGGCGGCTGCCGCCTGCGCCGGCGTCGAGCAGGTCCGGGACGCCGCGGTCGGCACCCCGGCCGCGGCCATCACGTCCTTGGCGAACGCCTTCGAGCCCTCGATCCGGGCCGCCGCGGCGCTCGGCCCGAAGCAGCCGATCCCGGCCGCCCGCACCGCGTCGGCCGCCCCGGCGACCAGCGGGACCTCGGGACCGATCACGACCAGGTCGGCCCGGACCTCGGCGGCCAGCGCGGCCACCGCGCCCGGGTCGCCGACCGCCAACGGCCGCTGCTCGGCCACCATCACAGTGCCGGCGTTGCCGGGGGCGCAGATCAGCGCGGTCACCGCCGGGTCGGCCGCGAGCGCCAGGCACAGCGCGTGCTCCCGGGCACCGCTGCCGACGACCAGAACCCGCACGGGCGCGAGGGTACCGGCCGGCCGACCCAGCGGACGGGCGGCGCCGGCCGGCGCCGCCCGTCCCTCCGGAGTGGACTAGCTAGAAGAGGTTCTTCGCCTTGGCGATTGTCTCCCACACGCCGTAGAGCAGGGGGATCCCGACCAGGGCCCAGCCGAGGACGAGCCGTACCTGGGTTGTCATCAGACCTTCTCCGTCTCCGTCGGGGTCGGACCGGCTGGTGCCTCAGCGGCGGCCGGCTCCCAGAAGCGGGACGCGACCGGTCGGATCAGCAGGTTGGCGATGAAGCCGACGACGAGCAGGCCGATCAGCGTGTAGAGCGCCGGTCGGTAGGCGTCCACGGTCAGCTTGCCGGGGGTGCCCTTCGCATCCAGGAAGCCGTTGACGATCAGCGGGCCGACGACGCCGGCCGCCGACCATGCCGTGAGCAGCCGGCCGTGGATCGCGCCGACCTGGAACGAGCCGAACAGGTCCTTCAGGTATGCCGGCACGGTCGCGAACCCGCCGCCGTAGAAGGACAGGATCAGCATCGCGAGCAGCACGAACAGCACGGTCGCGTTGTTGCCGACGGTCGCCAGCAGCAGGTAGGCGATGATGCCGCCGCCGAGGTAGAGCATGTAGATCGGCTTGCGGCCGATGACGTCCGACGTGGACGACCAGATGAACCGGCCGGCCATGTTCGCCAGCGACAGGATGCCGACGAAGCCGCCGGCCTCGGCCACGGTGACCGTCGAGACGCCGGCGTCGCTCCGGAAGAAGTCCTGGATCATCGGCGAGGCCTGCTCGAGGATCCCGATGCCGGCGGCCACGTTGGTGAACAGGACCACCCACAGGAAGTAGAACTGGGGAGTCTTGATCGCGTTCGCGGCGGAGACGCTGTTGGTGGTGACCAGCGACTTGGTCTTGAGCATCGACGGGTCCCAGCCGGCCGGCACCCAGCCCTCGGCGGGGACTCTGATGTTGAAGACGCCGTACATCATCACGGCGAAGTAAATGATGCCGAGGGTGACGAACAGCTTCGCCACCGCGGCCCCGCTCGCCACCGAGGTGGCGACGGCGGGGTTGTAGTTGGGGTCGTACCAGGACATCAGCTGCTGGGACAGCGGGGTCGCGATCAGCGCACCGCCGCCGAAGCCCATGATCGCGAGGCCCGTCGCCAGACCCGGGCGGTCCGGGAACCACTTGATCAGCGTCGACACCGGCGAGATGTAACCGATGCCGAGTCCGATGCCGCCGATCACGCCGTAGCCGAGATACAGCAGCCACAGCTGCTGGGTCGCGATGCCCAGCGCACCGACGAGGAAGCCGGAGCCCCAGAAGCAGGCCGAGGTGAACATCGCCTTGCGCGGACCGACCCGCTCGACCCAGGTGCCACGCACGGCGGCGGACAGGCCGAGCATGACGATCGCGATCGAGAACACGATCCCGATCCGGGTGTTGTTCGTGTCGAAGTTCTTGATCAGCGCCGTCTTGTAGACGCTGGTGGCGTACACCTGCCCGATGCACAGGTGAATGGCCAGGGCGGCTGGCGGTATGAGCCAGCGGTTGAATCCGGGACCCGCGATGCTGCGTTCCCGGTCGAGGAAGGAGGCCATGCGCGAGCTCCTCAAACGCGGCGGACCGGCCGTGGTCGCCGGCACAACTCCTATTACGTACCGACTCAGGGATCCGATCAGCACGATGAGGCGCTAAACGGTGGTAGTTGCGCGGCGAACGGTCAGTCCACCAGCGCCGCGTTCACCAGCGTCCGCAGCTCGGTCCGGATCGGGTACGTCGCCGACGGCACGAGCTGGGTCATGAACACCGCCGTGATGCGCTCCACCGGGTCGATCCAGAACGCGGTCGACGCCAGCCCGCCCCAGGCGTACTCGCCGGCCGAGCCGAGCACCTCGGTGCGGACCGGGTCGATCGAGACCGAGAAGCCGAGCCCGAACCCGACCCCCTCGAACGCGTCCTGCGGGCTCATCGGCCGGCCGATCGTCGGGATGTCGACGTTGCCGGGCAGGTGGTTGCGGGTCATGTAGTCGACGGTCCGGCTGCCGAGCAGGCGGACCCCGTCCAGCTCGCCGCGGTCGAGCAGCATCCGGGTGAAGCGCAGGTAGTCGGCGGTGGTGGAGACCAGCCCGCCGCCGCCGGAGAAGAACGTGACCCGCCCGCGCGGGTCGGTGGTGAACTCGTCCCGGCGGATCGGGGTCTGTCCGGGCTTGGCCACGACGTACAGGCCGGCGAAGCGGTCCGCCTTGTCCGCCGGCACGGTGAACGCGGTGTCCACCATGCCGAGCGGGCCGGTGATCCGCTCGGCGAAGAACCGGTCGAGCGTCGTGCCGGACACCACCTCGATCACCCGGCCGAGCACATCGGTGGAGACCCCGTAGTTCCAGCTCGTGCCCGGCTGGAACATCAGCGGCACCCTGGCCCACCGTTGGACCGCGTCGGCGAGCGTGCGGTCCTCGGGCGGGAAGAACTCCACGTCCATCAGCCGGTGAAGCTCGTCCATCGGGTGCTGGTGCAGGAAGCCGTACGTCATGCCGGAGGTGTGGGTGAGCAGGTGCCAGACCCGGATCGGCTCGGCCGGCACGGTGCCCGGGTTGAGCGCGGACCCGACCGTGTAGACCCTGGCGTCGGCGAACTCGGGCAGGATGTCCGAGATCGGCTGGCGCAGCGAGAGCAGGCCCTGCTCGTAGAGCATCATCGCGGCGACCGAGGTGAGCGGCTTGGTCATCGAGTAGATCCGCCAGATCGTGTCCGGCTCGACCGGTAGGTCGGCCTCGCGGTCGCGCCGGCCGTACGTGGCGTGGTGGACGAGCTTGCCGTCACGGGTGACCGCCAGCTGCCAACCGGTGAGCAGCCCGCCGTCGACGTACCGGGCGAAGTGCCGGTCGAGGCGGTCGAGGCGGTCCGGCGCGAAGCCGGCCTTCTCCGGTTCGAGCTCGATGTCCATGGAGCCGACGCTAATTACTGTCGGGGCCGGCTGGTAGACCCTCCCCGTGGACGTGACGATCCAGCCGGCGACGGCGGACCGATGGGATGACGTGCTGTCGGTCTTCGGCACTCGTGGCGACCCGTCCCGGTGCTGGTGCGCCTTCCTGCTCCGGCCGACTGTCGACTACCGGGACCGGGCCGGCAACCGCGAGCACCTGCGCCAGGTCGTCGCCGGCCCGACGCCGCCCGGCCTGCTGGCCTACTCCGGCGGCACGCCGGTTGGCTGGGTGGCCGCCGCGCCACGCTCGCTGTTCGGCTCCCGGCTGGAGCGGTCGCCGGCGCTGCGCCCGCTGCCGTACGAGGGGACGGTCTGGTCGGTGCTGTGCTTCGTCGTCCCCCGGCCGCACCGGCAGCAGGGCGTCGCGCACGCGCTGCTCGCCGGCGCGGTGGACCGGGCGCGGTCCGCGAGCGCGGCGGCGATCGAGGGCGTGCCGCGCGACGACACGACCGGCAAGCGCTGGCCCAACCCGGTGGCCTACACCGGGACGGTGTCGATGTTCCTGCGGGCCGGCTTCACCGAGGTGGAGCGCCGCCGCGACGACCGGGTGGTGTGCCGGTTGGTCCTGTGAGGCTCCGGTCGGAGTGGGACCGGGAGATCCTCAGGCTGGCGCTGCCGGCGCTCGGCGCCCTTGTCGCCGAGCCGGTGTACGTGCTGTCCGACACCGCGATCGTCGGTCACCTCGGCACCCCCCAGCTGGCCGGGCTCGCGGTCGCCGCGGCGATCCTGGTCACCGGCTACTCGGTGTTCATCTTCCTGGCGTACGGGACGACGGCCGCGGTGGCCAGGCTGTTCGGGGCCGGCGACGAGCGGGAGGCGACCCACCAGGCGGTGCAGGGCGGCTGGCTCGCGGTCGCGGTGTCGGTGCCGGTCACGCTGGTCGGGCTGGTGTTCGCCGGCCCTCTGGTCCGCGGGTTCGGCGGGTCCGGGCCGGCGGCCGGCTACGCGGAGACCTACCTGCGGATCAGCGCGCTCGGCGTGCCTGCGGTCCTGGTCACGTACGCGGCGGTCGGCTGGCTGCGGGGGCGGCAGGACACCACGACCCCGCTGCTGGTCGCGGTCGTCTCGGCCGCGGTCAACCTGGCGCTCGAGGTCGTGCTCATCCTCGGCCTCGGCTACGGGGTGGGCGCGTCGGCGGCGTCGACCGTCCTCGTGCAGTGGGCCGCGGTCTCGGTCTACCTGGTCGGGCTCGGCCGGCGGGCGGCGGTGCTGCACGTCGGGCTGCGGCCGGTCGGCCGGGCCGTCGGCCGGCTGGCCCGGGTCGGGCTCGACCTGCTCGTCCGCACGCTGGCGCTGCGGCTGGCGCTGACCGCGGCGACCGCGGTCGCGGCCCGGCTCGGCGCGGCCCAGGTCAGCGCGCACCAGATCGCGTTCGAGCTGTGGAGCACGCTCGCCCTCGCCCTGGACGCGATCGCGATCGCCGCGCAGGCTCTGGTCGGACGGCTGCTCGGAGCCGGCGACGCGGCGGCCGCGCGGGCGGCGACCCGGCGGATGGTCGAGCTCGGGCTGGCGTTCGGGGTCGCGGTCGGGCTGGTGCTGCTGGCGCTGCGCGACGTGCTGCCGCACGCGTTCACCGCCGACCCGCAGGTCGTGCAGCTGGCCTCGTTCGTGCTGCTGTTCGCCGCGGTGCTGCAGCCGGTCAACGCGGTGGTGTTCGTGCTCGACGGGGCGCTCATGGGCGCCGGCGACATGCGCTACCTCGCGGTGTCGATGGTCGCCGCGACCGGCCTGTTCCTGGCGCTGGCCGCGATCCTCGTCGCCACCGGCGCCGGCCTCGGCTGGCTGTGGACGGCGATCGGCGTGCTCATGCTCGCCCGGCTCGCGACCCTGGTCGCCCGGCTGCGCAGCAACGCCTGGCTCGTCACCGGAGCAACCCGCTAGACCGCATCGAGAGGATGCCGGCATGACGGCTCGCATCTCGCACACGTCCATCGACTCCACCGACGCGTACGCGCAGTCGGTCTGGTGGGCCGGTGTCCTCGGTTTCGCCGAGGACCCGGACGACCCCAACCGGCCCGGCCACGAGGAGTGCATGATCTTCTCCCCCGACGGCCGGACCCGCGTCCTGTTCATCGAGGTGCCGGAGAAGAAGCAGGTGAAGAACCGGATCCACTTCGACCTGGTGCCGGCGGACGGCACCAGGGACGAGGAGACCGACCGGCTGCTCGGCCTCGGCGCCACCGTGGTCGACGACCTGCGCAAGACCCACGGCTGGGTGGTGCTCGCCGACCCGGAGGGCAACGAGTTCTGCGTCCTGCGCTCGGAGGCGGAGCGCGCGACGGCCTGATCCCCGAAACGGCCGTGCCGGTGGTGGTCGGGCGCCTACGGTCGGTTCATGTCGGAGCAGACCATGGTCGAGCTGGTGCAGCGGGCGCTGACCGGCTGGGGCGTCGAGGACACCGTGCACACCGTCGGGCAGTTCGAGCCGCGCGGCACGACCGGCGGAACGGTCGCCGGCGGCATCGTGGGATCGTCGATCGGCGACGTCCTGGGCGGGTCGGCCGGGGACGCGATCGGGTTCGGCGTGGGCATGATGGGCGGCCGGGCGGCGAGCCGGGCGTCCTCCGGCCTGCCGGCGCACCTGCTCGTCGCGGTCTCCGACACGATGGTCTACGGCATGGCGATGCGCAGCCGCCGGAAGGAGCCGGACGCGCTGGTGTTCGCCCTGCCGCGCTCGGCGGTCACCGCGAAGGTGCACCAGCGGGTCAACGTCCGGGTGCTGGAGCTGATCCGTGACGACACCGGCGCCCGCATCGAGCTGGAGGGCAACCGGATCCCGCTCACCCACAGCGGGGACGTGATCGCCGCGCTGACCGGTTAGACCATCTCGCGCAGGACGAGGGTCTGGTCGCGGCCGGGGCCGACGCCGATCGCCGAGACCTCGCAGCGGGACAGCTGCTCGACCCGCCGGACGTACGCCTGCGCGTTCGGCGGCAGGTCCGCGAAGGTCTTGGCCTCCTCCAGCGGCTCGAACCAGCCCGCGAGGTGCTCGTACACCGGTGTGGCCCGGGCCAGCTCGGCCTGGGTCATCGGCATCTCGTCGACGCGCTCGCCGTCGATCTCGTAGGCGACGCAGACCGGCACCTGCTCCAGCCCGGACAGCACGTCCAGCTTGGTGAGGAACAGGTCGGTGAGCCCGTTGACGCGGGTCGCGTACCGGGCGATGACGGCGTCGAACCAGCCGCACCGGCGCAGCCGCCCGGTCGTGACGCCCACCTCGCCGCCGGCCTTGCGCAGGAACTCGCCGTAGTCGTCGAACAGCTCGGTCGGGAACGGCCCCTCGCCGACCCGGGTCGTGTACGCCTTGAGGATCCCGATCACCCGGCTGATCCGGGTCGGCCCGATGCCGGACCCGGCGGCCGCGCCGCCCGCGGTCGGCGAGGACGACGTCACGAACGGGTAGGTGCCGTGGTCGACGTCGAGCAGCGTGCCCTGCGAGCCCTCCAGCAGCAGCGTCGCCCCGTCGGCCAGCGCCCGGTCGAGCAGCAGCCTGGTGTCGGCGACCCGCGGCCGCAGCCGCTCGGCGTACCCGATGTACTCCCGCCAGATCGCCTCGACGTCCAGGGCCCGCCGGTTGTAGACCTTGACCAGGATCTGGTTGCGCTCCCGCAGCGCGGTCTCCAGCTTGGCGCGGAACGCCTCCGGGTCGAGCAGGTCCTGCACCCGGATCCCCATCCGGGCGACCTTGTCCCCGTAGGCCGGGCCGATGCCGCGGCCGGTCGTGCCGATCCGGGACTTGCCCAGGTAGCGCTCGGTGACTTTGTCGAGCGCCCGGTGGTACGGCATGATCACGTGCGCGTCCGCGGAGATCACCAGCCGGCTGGTGTCCACGCCGCGCGCCTCGAGCGCGTCGAGCTCCTCGATCAGCACGGCCGGGTCGATCACGACGCCGTTTCCGATCACGCACGTCACGCCGGGGGTCAGGATCCCGGACGGGAGCAGATGCAGCGCGTAGTGCTCGCCGTCGGGGGTGACGACCGTGTGGCCGGCGTTGTTGCCGCCCTGGTAGCGGACGACGTACTGGACCTGCTCGCCCAGCAGGTCGGTCGCCTTGCCCTTGCCCTCGTCGCCCCACTGGGCGCCGACCAGCACGATCGCGGGCATGGGAACTCCTGGGTCGGAGGCCGGAACGGCACAAGCCTAACCTGGGAGCCATGCCCCCCGTCCCGTCGCCGGAGCGCCTGGTACGGACGGTGTTCGACCAGGCCGGCGCGGGTGTCCGGCTCGCCCGCGAGCAGGCCGAGGCGATGGCCGCGCTGCCCGGGGCGCTGGTGTCGCTGACCCGGGCGATCGGCTCGCTCAACGCCACGATCCGGGACGCCCGGGACACGGTGGCCCGGCTGCAGCGGCTCGGCGAGCGGCTGGAGGGCGTCCTGGACGAGGTCGAGCAGCCGGTGAAGGACCTCGCCCCCGGCCTGCGCCGGGCCGGCAAGGTGCTCGACGACCCGATGGTCAGCGACCTGCCCGACACCGTGCGGCGGCTGCGCGAGGACCTGCTGCCGCTGGTGGCGACGCTGCGCGGCGGGGCGGACGTGCTCGACCGGTTCGCCGGCGGGCGCTCGCTGCTCGGCGGGATCCGCCGGCTGCCCGGCGAACCCCCGGCCACCCCGCCCGTCATCGACGGCTAGGGATCCGGCCGGGGTCGACCGCCGGACCGGCCGGGGTCGACCGCCGGGCCGGTCAGTCGCCGAGTGCGGTCGCAGCGGTCGGGTCGGAGTCGCGCAGGAAGTCCCGGCAGCGGGTGGCCTCGTCGGTCTCCCCGATCGCCGCGGCCGCCCGGCCGAGCGCGTGCAGGCTGCGCAGGAAGCCGCGGTTGGGCTCGTGCGCCCACGGGATCGGTCCGTGCCCGCGCCAGCCGGCCCGGCGCAGCGAGTCCAGCCCGCGGTGGTAGCCGACCCGGGCGTACGCGTAGGACTCGACCACGTTCCCGGCCGCGAACGCGCGGTCGGCCAGTGCGGCCCAGGCCGCCGACGAGGTCGGCACCCGCGCCGCCACCTCCGCCGGGTCGTCCCCGGCCGCGAGTGCGGCGGCTCCGGGGTCGGGCGGCAGCTCGGTCCCGGGCGGCTGGGCAAGCAGGTCGTTGGGCACGAGCGCGAGCTTAGGACGCGGCCCGAGCCCAGTGCCGGAGACCCGGGCCGCGTCGGGAGATCACGCCCTCAACGACGTGATCGTGGACCGGAGCCCGTTCGCGGACTTCGCGTAGAACCGGACCGACGGCGCGGGGGCGGCCAGGTCGAGCGACCAGCGCCCGCTCGCGCCGGTGGCGAACTTCGTCCAGGTCCGCCACCGGCCCCTCGCCGTGCGGACGAAGAGGATCATCTTCGCGTTCGGCCGAGCGGTGCCCCGGACGGTGGCGGCGGGTCCCGCGCTGCTCGCCGCCAGCCGCACGGTCGGCACCGCGCCCGCGGTCGTCGCGATCCGGGTGGTCCGGATCGGCGACGACACGCCGCCGGCGACGACCTGGAACTGGTAGTCCGTCCGCGCCCGCCAGGCCACCGAGAACCGGCCCTTGCCGTTGGTCCGCTTGGCGAACGCGTGCCAGGCGTGGTGGCCGCCGGCCCGGATCCGCACGGTGATGGCCGAGTCCGGCCTGGCCCGGCCGGTGACCCGGTAGACCGACCGCAGCCGGGCGGTCCGCGGCCCGGACAGCGTGACCTGGTACGCCGGCCGGGCGGCGGGCGCGGTCGCGACGATCCCGTACGCGGGGTCCTCGCCCAGGCCGAGCCTGCGCGAGCAGGCCGGCCACGGCGCCCAGCCGCGGGCCCGGTAGAGCAGCTTGGCCCGGTAGTCCTGCTCGGCCCGGGACGCGTTGCTCGGCAGGCCCGTCCCGCCGTACGCGCGCCAGGTGCCGAGGTTGAACTGGTACGCGCCGTAGTAGCCGTTGCCGGTGTTGATCGAGTAGTTGCCGCCCGACTCGCACTGCCGGAGCTTCGCCCACGGGTCGTCGGTCGACGCGGCGGTGGCCGGTGCCGCGGTGCCGGCCATCACCGCGGCGACGACACCGGCGCTGAGCGCGGCGCTGCGAGCGGTGGTGCGGGCGGCGGTGCCGGAACTGTCGGTGCTGCGGTGGTGGCCCTGGTAGGCGTACCGGCTCAGGCCGGTACGCGCGACTGCGGACAAGGAAGCCCCTGCTCGTCCTCACGCCCGACGGGGCCTTCCCCGTTCCTGCCCGACGACGTCGTCTCGACGGCGGATGCGGCGGCCCGGTCGGGCAGCTCGGGCGTGACCGGGACGTCGCGCCGCTGCCGGGGGAAGGGGCGTGCCGGCGGCGGCCGGCGGGTACGTAAGCACCTTCCGACCGAGAACACAAACAGCCACTACTCGTACACGCCGAGTAGTCACCCGAACGGGTGAACAGCCACCCTGGACGACGGCTACCGGCTGACGGACCTCCCGGCCGACAGCAGGTCCTCGCAGGCGGTGGCGACCCGCTCCGCCATGCCGGTCTCGGCCAGCTTGAGGTAGCTGCGCGGGTCATACGCCTTCTTGTTGCCGACCTCCCCGTCGACCTTGAGCACGCCGTCGTAGTTTCTGAACATGTGACCCGCGAGCGGGCGGGTGAACGCGTACTGCGTGTCGGTGTCGACGTTCATCTTCACCACGCCGTACGAGACGGCCTCGCGGATCTCCTCCAGCGCCGAGCCCGAGCCGCCGTGAAAGACCAGGTCGAACGGATTCTGCTTGCCGAGCTTGGCGCCGACCTCGTCCTGGATCTGCTTGAGGATCTCCGGCCGGAGCTTCACGTTGCCGGGCTTGTAGACGCCGTGCACGTTGCCGAACGTGGCCGCCAGCAGGTAGCGGCCCTTCTCGCCGGAGCCGAGCGCCTCGACCGTGCGCATGGCGTCGCCCGGGGTGCTGTAGAGCTTCTCGTTCATCTCGCCGACGACGCCGTCCTCCTCGCCGCCGACCACGCCGATCTCGATCTCGAGCACGACCTTCGCCTTCGCGCACTCCTCCAGCAGCTCGGCGGCGATCTGCAGGTTTTCCTCCAGCTCGACCGCGGAGCCGTCCCACATGTGGGACTGGAACAGCGGGTGGCCGCCGTTGCGGACCCGCTGCTGGGAGAGCGTCAGCAGCGGCCGGACGTACCCGTCGAGCTTGCCCTTGGGGCAGTGGTCGGTGTGCAGCGCGATGTTGACCGGATACCTTTCGGCCACGATGTGGGCGAACTCGGCGATCGCGACAGCACCGGTGACCATGTCCTTCACGGCGGTGCCGGAGGCGAACTCGGCCCCGCCGGTGGAGACCTGGATGATCCCGTCGCTGCCGGCGTCGGCGAAGCCCTTGATCGCGGCGTTCACCGTCTCCGACGAGGTGACGTTGATCGCCGGGTACGCGAAGCCCTCCGCCTTCGCCCGATCCAGCATCTGGGCGTAGACCTCGGGGGTGGCGATGGGCATGTTCGTCCTCCGGCGCTCCTGGGATCCCTGTTCCGCGAAGTATCCCGCACGTTTCGGGACGGATCAGGGGTGTACAGACCTTGGTTACTCTACGTACATTAATGATAACTGAGAGCGACCACGCGGGGGTGGGCGGTGGTAGGGGGAGCTCGGAGGAGCGCGGCCGGTCGTGCCGCGCGTCCCGCGCGCCCGCGTACCAGCCTGGTCCGGGCGGACACTGTCGGCGGAACCCCGTGCCGATCCAGGTTTCGGTCACGGTCGGTGGCGACCCGGTCGGCCCGCGGGGCAACACCGCCGCCCACACCGCCGCCCGCACCGCCGCCCGCACCGCCGCCCGCACCAGCGCCCGCACCAGCGCCCGCACCAGCGCCCGCACCAGCGCCACCGACCTCGGCAACCCGGGCAACCCGGGCAACCCGAACAGGCCCCGCACGCCCGGCGACCCCGGCACCCCGGGCCCGCCGGACACGCCGGGCCGCCGCCGCGCCGGCCCCGTCCCGCGGGGCTTCGCGCCGTTCGGCACCACCGGCGCCCGCGTCCCCACCGCGGTGGCCGGCCTGAGCCCGGTCCCCGGACCACACCGCCCGGCCGCGCTTCCTGCCCGGCTCCCTCCCGTTCTCCGGCGTCGACCTCGTCGTGCTCGTCGCCGCCGGCCCGCTGGCCCTGGTCGCCGGTACGAGCTCGGCGGCGTCGACGCCGCCGCACCGGTCGACCCTCCCGCGGCGGACTGCCCTGAAAGGGGGGAGGGCAGCCCGCCGCACGCCCTCCGACCGGTGTCCGGTGAAATACCCGGGCACCGGTCGGAGGTTTGCTCGGGTACCCGAGCAAGGAGGCATCGATGCCGAAGGCTGTCTGGAACGGCGAGGTCATCGCGGACAGCGAGGACACCGTGATCGTCGAGGGCAACCACTACTTCCCCCGCGAGTCGGTCCGCGCCGAGTTCCTCCGCGACTCCGACACCCACACGGTCTGTCCCTGGAAGGGCACCGCGAGCTATCAGACCGTCGAGGTGGACGGCAAGGTCAACGAGGACGCCCTCTGGTACTACCCGGAGCCCAAGGACGCGGCCAGGCAGATCACCGACCGGGTCGCCTTCTGGAAGGGCGTCGAGGTCAGCGCCTAGTGCGGTGACCACGAACGTTCGTGGCCACCGCACCAGGAGGCCGATCGTCGCTGTCTCCCCGCGTCGGCGGGCGCGGACGGCATCCGGCCCGCGCCCGGGCGGCGGGCGGCGCCGGGGTGGTGTCCCGGCCGGCCCCGACACCACGGCCGTCCGTCGTCTCCCGCCGCCGGACCGGCGGGAGACGTGCCCTGGCGCGCCACGTGCGCGGCCCCCGACCCGGTCAGGTCGATGTGGCGAACCGGTGGCGCGGCGCCTCAGCCCGGGGCAGTCTGGGGCGGATCGGCCCGTCGCGACCGGAGGTGGTCGTCGTGGTGACTCCGTCGACAGAGCCTGTCCTGGCGCCCGCCGGGGACTCCGTCCGGCCGGCCGCGGTGCCGGCCGCGGACTGGCGCAGGGCGGCCCGGACGGCCGGGCTGGTGGCCGGTGCCTGCTTGGCCGGCCAGACCGTGCTCTTCCTGCTGGACGAGACGGGACTGCTCGCCGAGAGCCCCGACTACGTCGAGACGTCGGCAGGGCGAGCCGCGGACCTGGCGACTTACTACGCAGCCTTCTTCGCCTACCAGCACGACATCCTCTGGGACATCGCCGTCCGGGACACGCTGGGCCCCATCGCCTATCTGGCGTTGATGGTCGTCGCCCTCTCCGCCGCCAACGTGCTCGGTCCGCGCCGGATGGTCAGCCAGCTCGTCGTGCTGTTCTTCGTGGTCGGCGGGCTGCTGGCCGCGCTGTCCGACCTCGTGTATCTGACCACCACGATCTACTGGCGACAGACGGGGTGGGAAGCGGCGCCGACCGAGAACATGATCGCGGCCGGACGGTCCGCCGAGGCGATCAACGCCGTGACGACGTACCCGCAGTACGCCGGCTTCACCGTGCTCGCGCTGGGTCTGCTCTGCGTCGCCCGCGCCGCCCGGACCCGCGTGGTCGTGAGCACACCGGTGGGACTGCTTGCCGTCGGCCTGGCGGCCGCGCTGCTGGGCATCGTCGTGGCGGAGGTCGTCCACCTGGACACGGTCTTCGAGGTGCTCGCCCTCGTGGCCGGCGTTCTGCTGGCACCGGCCGTCGCGATCGGGCTCGGGCGGGACGTCGCCCGGGCAGCTCGCCACGGTTGGTGATCGTCCAGGCCGCGGCAGCACCGACAGAGGCACAGGGTTCGCCGAGCGCGAAGACCTCTGGCCGGAGACCGGGTCGGCCGCCAGGGTGGCCGCATGCGACTGCTCGTACTCGGCGGCACCAGGTTCCTCGGCCGCGGCATCGTCGACGCGGCGCTGGCGAACGCTGACCAGGTCACCACGTTCACCCGCGGCAAGTCCGGCGAGCCCCCGGACTGCGTCGAAGCGCTGCACGGCGACCGGAACACGCTCGACGGGATGGACGTCCTGCGCGGCCGCGAGTGGGACGCGGTGATCGACACCAGCGGCTTCGTCCCGACCGTGGTCGGGCGCGGCGCCGCGCTGCTGGCGGACGCCGTCGGCCACTACGTGTTCGTCTCCTCGGTGAACGCGTACCCGTCGTTCGGCGACGAGCCGATCCGGGACGGCACCCCGGTGCACGACTGCGCGCCGGATGCCGGCTCGCCGGACGGCGAGTTCGAGCTGGACCAGTACGGCCCGTTCAAGGTCGGCTCGGAGCGGGCGGTCGACCAGCACTTCGCAGGCCGGTCGGCGCACCTGCGCGCCGGCTTGATCATCGGCCGGTACGACGACACCAACCGCTTCCCGTACTGGGTGGACCGGATGGCCCGCGGCGGCGAGGTGCTCGCGCCGGGCCGGCCGGACGTCGCGATGCGGCTGGTGGACGCGCGGGACCTGGGCGCCTGGGCGGTCGAGGTGGCCCGCACCCGGACCACCGGTGCGTACGTGGCGACCGGGCCGGCCGGGCAGGTCACGTTCGGCGGGATGCTCGACGCCGCCGCGGCGGCCGCCGGCACCAGCCCGGACGTGACCTGGGTGGACGACGAGTGGCTGGTCGAGCAGGGCGTCGCGCCCTGGTCGGAGCTGCCGCTGTGGCTGCCGCCGAGCGTGGCGCCGTACCCGTGGGACCAGGACACCACCGCCGCCGAGCGCGCCGGCCTGCGCACCCGCCCGATCGTCGAGTCGGCCCGGGACACGCTCGCCTGGCTGCGCACTGGCGGCAGCGACAAGGCCGCCAACCCGCGCACCGGCAGGGCCGGTCTCGACCCCGACCGCGAGAAGCAGCTCCTGGCGACCTGGCAGAGCCGCAGCTAGCGTCCGGAAGTTCTGTCGCGATGGCGTGACACCGCTCTATTGTTCAGTACTGAACATCCTTGTAAGGTTTCGGACATGGAGCATGGTCCGATCCTTGGGCCGCCCGTCCCTCGCCGGCCGGAGCCGCAGTCATTGCTGGACCGGGTGACCGCGGCCTTCGTCGCTCGGCCGGGGGCGTCGCTGGGCGAGCTCGCGGCGGCGGCGGGGGTGAGCCGGACGACGCTGCACCAGACGCTCGGTGGGCGCCGGGAGGTGATCACCGCGGTCGGCAACCACGCGGTCGACCAGTGCGGCGCCGCCCTCCGGGCCGCCGTGGAGCACACACCGGACCCGGATCCGGTGGCAGTGCTGCGCCGGATCGTGGAGAGCTTGTTGTGGCACGGCGCCCTGCTGGCCTTCTTCTTCCGACAGCCGGTCCTCGACGAGGACAAGGCCATCCTGGACCGGCAGTCCGCCGAGATGGACGGCCCGATCGTCGCGCAGGTGCAGGCAGCCCGGGCGGCCGGGTCGATGCGGGGCGACTCACCGGAGTGGTGGGCCGCCTCGGCGGTCTACGCGCTCGTCTACGTGGCCTGGGAGGGCGTGCAACGCGGTTGGCTGGCACCGGTCAACGCGCCCGACCTGGTGCTCACCACGCTGCTGCACGGCGAGGGCGGTCCCGATGCGCGGTGAGCTGAGTGTGTTGGGCGCCGCGCTGTGGTCGATGTCCAGGCTGCGGGCGAACCGCTGGCTCGGCGCCCACGTGCTGCGGGAGCCGATGGCTCGCCTGCACACCCGGGCCGGCGTCGCCGACCCGTACCCGATCTATCGGGGACTGCGGGAGCAGGGGGCGTTCGTACGGGCGCGGTCCGGCGCCCGGGTCACCGCGCGGTACGACTGCTGTCAGGCGGTGCTGCGCAGCAGGGACTTCGGGGTCCGGCCGACCGGCGTCCCCGTTCCGGATGCCGAGATGGATCTCGGCATGCTGGACCGGGATCCGCCCGATCACGGCCGGCTGCGGAAGCTGGCGGCGCCGGCATTCACGCCGCGGGCCGTCGAGGGATACCGTCCGCTGGTCGAGAACGCCGCCGACCGGCTGCTGACCGAGGCGGGCCGCACCGGCCCGTTCGACCTCGTCGAGGCTTACGCCGCACCGCTCCCGGTCACCATCATCACCGCGCTGCTCGGCCTTGACGGGGCGGACGCCGTCGCCATGGCCCGGCACGGCGCGGCGATCACGTCCGTGTTCGACGGTGTCCGCTCCCCGGCGCATCTGGTGGCCCTGCAGCGAGCCGCCGGCGGGCTCCACGCGGCCTGTCCCGGACGATCGAGCAGCGTCGCCGCGAGCCCGGGGAAGACCTGGTCAGCGCGATGGTCGCGGCCGAGCGCGACGGGCGGATGACCGAGTACGACCTCATGGTCATGTGCCACCTGCTGCTCATCGCCGGCTTCGAGACGACCGTGAACCTGATCGGGAACGCGGTCTCGGCGCTGCTGGACCGGCCGGAGCTGTGGGCCAGGCTGCGGGACGACCCCTGCCTGGCCGGTGCCGCCGCCGAGGAGGTGCTGCGGTTCGACCCGCCGGTCCAGATGACCGACCGGATCGCCCACGTCGAGACCGAGCTCGCCGGAGAGCGGTTCCGAGCCGGTGACAGGGTGACGCTGCTGCTGGCCGGCGCCGGCCGGGACCCGGCCGTCTTCGCCGAACCCGATGCGCCGGACCTCGACCGCCCGCAGGCACCCGGCCACCTCGCCTTCGCCGCCGGCATCCACTACTGCCTGGGCGCACCGCTGGCCCGGCTCGAGGCCGAGGTGGCGCTGCGCCGGCTGGCCGAACGCATGCCGGCGCTGTCCCGCGCCGGCCGCGCGACCTGGCGCCCGGCGATCACCATCCGCGGGCACGCCACCCTCCCGGTACGGCCCTGCGGGCCTACGGCTGCGGTGAGTAGTCCGCGCGCACGTCGAGCTCGACCGCGTCCCAGGACTTGCGGGCGGCGATCAGGACCGGGTCCCACACCGGCGCGAACGGCGGCGCGTACGACAGGTCGAGACCGGAGACCTCCTCCACGGTCATCCGGTTCCAGATCGCCGTGGCCAGCACGTCGATCCGCTTCGCCGCGCCTTCCTGACCGACGATCTGCGCCCCCAACAGCCGCCCCGACCGCTTCTCCGCAATGATCTTGATCGTGATCGGCCGGGTGCCGGGGAAGTAGCCGGCGCGGGTGGTCGACTCGGTCAGCGTCGAGACGACCCGCAGTCCGGCCCGCTCGGCCTCCCCCTCGCGCAGCCCGGTGCGGGCCACCTCGAGGTTGCAGACCCGGGTGACCGCGGTCCCGACCACGCCGGGGAACGTCGCGTACCCGCCGCCGATGTTGATGCCGGCCACCCGGCCCTGCTTGTTGGCGTGGGTGCCGAGCGCGACGTGCACCGGCGCCTCGGAGACCCGGTTGACCGTTTGCACGCAGTCGCCGGCGGCCCAGACGTTGCCGTGCGACACCGTGCGCATCCTCATGTCGGTGACGATCCCGCCGGTGACGCCGATCCGGACTCCAGCGTCCCGGGCCAGCGCGGTGTTGGGCCGGACGCCGAGGCCGAGCACGACGAGGTCGGCCGGGATCTCCCGGTGCGCGGTGACCACGGCGGTCGCCTCGCCGGCGGCGCCGGTCCGGATCTCGGTCACCTGCTCGTCGGTGTGCACCGTGATGCCGAGCCCGCGAACCGCGTCCGCGACCAGCGCGCCGACGTCCGGGTCGAGCGTGGACATCGGCTGCGCGGCCGCCTCCACGACCGTGACGTCGAGCCCGCGCTCGGCGAGCGCCTCGGCCATCTCCAGCCCGATGTAGCCGCCGCCGACCACTACCGCCCGCCGGGTGCCGTCGCGGCCGACCGCGGCCCGGACGGCCTCGCCGTCGTCGAGCGTCTGCACCCCGTACACGCCGGCCGCGTCGACGCCGGCGATGTCCGGGCGGACCGGGACGGCGCCGGTGCCGAGCACCAGCTGGTCGAAGCCCAGCGGATAGTCCCGGCCGCGCTCGGCGTCGTGCACGGTGACCACGCCGGCGTCGAGGTCGAGGCCGACCGCCTCCTGCCGCAGCCTGACCTCGATGTCCTGCTTGCGGAACTCGGCGACCGACCGGGTGACGAGGTCGTCGACGGAGTTCACCAGCCCGCCGATCCAGTACGGGATACCG
Organism: uncultured Actinomycetota bacterium; assembly: GCA_963803135.1. Lineage (GTDB taxonomy): Bacteria > Actinomycetota > Actinomycetes > Mycobacteriales > CADCTP01 > CADCTP01. The sequence continues at coordinate 82,250 of CAWDLH010000010.1, forward strand.
CACGCCGAATACGACGCGTGCCGGCCGCGGTCGACCGCGATGATCTCCAGCGAGCCGGCCGGGCGGCGCTTGCGGGCCTGCGACGCCGCGGTCATGCCCCCGGCGTCGGCCCCGATCACGACCAGCCGTTCGCGGCTCACCTGGACGTCTCCATGCACCGATCGTGCCAGGCCACGGCGGCGGTACGCGCCTACCCTGACCGGGATGCCCGATCTCGCCGACCTGGACGCGCTCGGGGCGGTCGCCGTCTACCTCGTCGTCGTCGGCTTCGTATTCGTCGAGTGCGGGCTGCTGGTCGGCTTCTTCCTGCCGGGCGACACGCTGCTGTTCGCCGGCGGGCTGGTCGCGGCCGACGCCGTGCGCGGGGTCGAGCTCGGCTGGCTGCTGGCCGGGGTGCTGGTCGCGGCCGTCGCCGGCGAGACGGTGGGCTACGTGATCGGGGCCAGGGCGGGGCTGCCGCTGCTGCGCCGCCGCCGCGGCCGGGTGCTCACGCCGGAGCGGGTCGCCCGGGCCGAGGCGTTCACCGACCGGTACGGCGTGCTCGCGGTCATCTCCGCCCGGTGGATCCCGTGGGTGCGCACGTTCGCCCCGCTGATGGCCGGCGCGACCCGGATGACCTGGCCGAAGTTCCTGGTCGGCAACGTGGTCGGCGCGCTGTGCTGGGCGCCGACGCTGATCCTCGCCGGCTACCTGGCCGCCTCGCTGCCCTGGCTGCGGCACGTGGCCGCGGCCGTCGCGGTGGTGGCGGTGGCGGCGATGACCGTGGCCGGCGGGATCCGCTGGTGGCGGGCCGGTCGGAGCGGGCGCAGAGCACACGGAGAGGGCGCGGAGACCGACGGCCGGTAGCCTCTTCGAGGTGCAGAACCTCGCGCTCCTGCCGGCCGCCATCAACCCGGACCATCTGCTCGGCTCGTTCGGGCTGCTCGGACTGCTGATCATCATCTTCGCCGAGTGCGGGCTGCTGGTCGGGTTCTTCCTGCCCGGGGACACGCTGCTGTTCAGCGCCGGCCTGCTCACCGCGACCGGCAAGTTCGACGTGCCGTTCTGGGTGCAGCTGCTGCTGGTGCCGATCGCCGCGATCGCCGGCAACCTGGTCGGCTACTGGATCGGCTACAAGGCCGGCCCGGCGGTCTTCAACAAGCCCGACTCCCGGCTGTTCCGGCAGGAGTACGTCGACCGCTCGCACGACTTCTTCGAGAAGTACGGCGCGCGCACGATCGTGCTGGCCCGGTTCGTCCCGATCGTGCGCACCTTCGCCACCGTGATGGCCGGCGCCAGCCGGATGCGCTTCCGGACGTACGCCGTGTACAGCGTGATCGGCGGCGTGCTCTGGGGCGGCGGCGTGCTCGCGCTGGGCTACTACCTCGGCCACATCCCGTTCGTCCGGGACACACTCGAGCCGCTGATCGAGCCGATCCTCATCGGCGTCGTCGTGCTGTCGATGGTTCCGGCGGCGGTCCAGCTGCTGCGCTCGCGTGGGCGGCGGGGCGGGATGTCCGCGGCGCCGCTGCGGGAGGAGCCGATCGACCCGGACGGCGACGTCCGGCCCGTCTCCGGCGGCCGGCATCGCACCGACTGACCGCACGGGGGGAGCATGGGCGGCATGACCGAGCGGCAGCCGGCCGGGTGCTGGCTCACCGACATGGACGGTGTGCTCGTGCACGAGGGCGTCCCGGTGCCGGGCGCGCAGGAGTTCATCCAGGCGCTGGAGAAGTCCGGCAAGCGCTACCTGGTGCTCACCAACAACTCCATCTACACGCCACGTGACCTGCACGCGCGGCTGCGTACGTCCGGGATCGACGTGCCGGCGAGCGCGATCTGGACCTCCGCGCTGGCCACCGCGCAGTTCCTCGACTCACAGCGACCCGAGGGCACGGCGTACGCCATCGGCGAGGCCGGGCTGACCACCGCGCTGCACGAGATCGGCTACACGCTGACCGACTCGGACCCGGACTACGTGGTGCTCGGCGAGACCCGCAGCTACTCGTTCACCGCGATCACCCGGGCGATCCGGCTCGTCGACGGCGGGGCCCGGTTCATCGCGACCAACCCCGACCCGACCGGGCCGTCCACCGAGGGCGCGCTGCCCGCGACCGGCGCGGTGGCCGCGCTGATCACCCGGGCCACCGGCGTCGACCCCTACTTCGTCGGCAAGCCCAACCCGCTGATGATGCGCTCGGCGCTGAACAACGTCGGCGGGCACAGCGAGACGACCGCGATGATCGGCGACCGGATGGACACCGACATCGTCGCCGGCATGGAAGCCGGGCTGGAGACCGTGCTCGTCCTGTCCGGCGTCACGACCCGGGGCATGATCGAGCGCTTCCCGTACCGCCCGAGCCGCGTGGTCGACTCCATCGCCGACCTCGTCGACGAGATCCACTAGCCGCCCGGGCGCCACATCCGGAAGAACGGCGTGCCGTCGGGCAGGTAGATCTCGAACGGGTCCATGTCCCGGTAGCCGGCGCGGCGGTAGAGCCGGATGTTGCCGTCGTTCGTCGCCTCCAGGTACGCCGGGACGCCGGCCCGGTCCAGCTCCGCGTGGGTCCGGCGCATCAGCGCGCCGCCGAGCCCGGCACCCTGCCGGGACGGATGCACGGCCAGGAACGCCAGGTGCCAGTGCGGCTCGTGCGGGTGGTGGGTGGCGAACAGGTCGCCCAGCGCGTCGAAGTGCGACCGGTACGGACCGGCGAGCGCGGCCAGCCGCTTGTCGTACTGGGCGGGCTCCGGAACCGGGTGGGTGTAGTCGAACCAGACCGCGGTGGCGGCCGGGCCGTCGGTCCCGTCGACCACGTCGACCCGGCCGTGCTCGACCGCGACCTCGGTGAGCAGCGCGAAGAAGTCGGCCAGCACCGGGACGCGGTCGACCAGCGGAGGCACCAGGTAGATGTTGGCGCCCAGCTCGTTGAAGGAGACCGCGACCAGCTCGCCCACGGCCGGGATCTCGGCGGCCAGGGCCGGGCGGATGGCCGGCTCGGTCACGCAGCGACGCCCAGCCGGGCGCGGGCGAGCATTGTGGTGGATCGCCCGGCGGTGGTGGACACGACGACGACCTCCCGGATCGGACCCCGATGGACACGAAGGTACGTCCGGTTACCGCACCGCTGCTGCCAGTTTGGCGTATTCACTGCTCAGCGCCGGTTGCTGGTAGTGCGCGTTGAGGCCGGACGGGTTCGGCAGCACCCAGAGCGGGACGCCGGCCAGCTCCTCCGGCTGCGGGCCGATCATCGCCTTGGGTCGCCGGAACGCCGTGCGGTACGCGGTGATCCCGAGCACCGCGACGCTGCGCGGGCGCCAGCGCTCGACGGTCGCGGTCAGCCGCGGGACGCCGGCGCGGATCTCGTCGTCGCTGAGCTCGTCGGCGCGGGCGGTGGCCCGGTTGACCAGGTTGGTCACGCCGATCCCGGCCCGCAGCAGCTCGTCGGTCTGTTCCGGCCGCAGCTTCCGGTCGGTGAGACCGGCTTCGTACAGGGTGACCCAGAGCCGGTTCGTCGGCCGGCCGAAGTGCAGCCCGGACCAGCCCGACCACAGTCCCGGGTTGATCCCGACCAGCAGCACCCGCAGGTCCGCGCGGACGAGATCGGGGATCACCGTCCCGTACGCGCCGGCCAGCTCGGCCTTCGTCGGAGTCGGGGACACCGGCCGAGCCTGCCACGCCACGCCCGCCACCCGGTCAGCCGAGGTGACCGTCGTACCAGCCGAGCAGCTTTGGTACGGCCGCCTGGCCGTACGCGCGCCGTGGGACGCTGGTCGCCTTCGCAGCACTCGGGCCGGAGGTGGTGGGTGCCATGAAGATCGCCGCGGTGCAGGCAGCGTACGTGCTGATGGACCGGGAAGCGTGCGTGGCGAAAGCGGTCGATCTGCTCGCCAAGGCAGCGGCGGAGGGCGCCCGGATCGTGGTGTTCCCCGAGGTGTTCATCCCGGGCACACCGATCTGGATCGACTCACGGCCGATCTGGGACGGCGACGGACAGTGGTTCGCGATGCTCGTCGACCAGGCCGTCGTCGTTCCCGGCCCGGCGACCGACACCCTCGGCGCGGCCGCCCGGGAAGCCGGCGTCTACCTGGTCATCGGGGTGGAGGAGCGCGAAGCGCACGGCACGACGATCTACAACGCCACCCTCTACTTCGGACCCGACGGCACCCTGCTCGGCAAGCACCGCAAGCTCGTGCCCACCGGCTCCGAACGCACCGTGTGGGGGATGGGTGACGGCTCGACCCTGCCGGTGATCGACACCCCGCACGGCCGGCTCAGCGGGCTCACCTGCTGGGAGAACTACATGCCGCTGGCCCGCTTCTACCTCTACGCCCAGGGCGTGGACATCTGGACGGCGCCGACCCTGGCCCCGGGCGACGGCTGGATCGCCACGATGCGGCACATCGCCCGCGAGGGCCGCTGCTACGTCGTCGGGGTGAACCCCTGCCTGCACGTCGACCAGATCCCGGCCGACTTCCCCCGCCGCGACCAGGTCTGGCGCTTCGGGCAGGGCGGCGACGAGTGGGTGGAGCCCGGCAACAGCGTCATCGTCGGCCCGAACGCCGAGCTGCTGGCCGGACCGGCCCGGCACGAGGAGACCATCCTCACCGCCGAGATCGACCTGGACAGCGTCCGCGCGGCGCGGCGGATGTTCGATCCCGTCGGTCACTACAACCGGCCCGACATCTTCCGCCTCACCGTCGACACCCGATCCCGCCCCCCGGTCGCTCTCGAGGAGTAGTCCCCCGCAGGTTGCCGGGATCGTGCGGCCGTGTCATGTCGCTCTCGTCGGTCGCTTCGCCACGCGCAGCCGAGCCGAAGAGGTCCAGCTCCACCACGCCGTACTCTGTGGCAGAGCGCGGCGATGCGATCCAGCGGCAGGTCCAGCGCGATGATGCCAGGTTACGTCAGGAGTTGTCCTTGATGTAGGTGTCGGGGTCCTTGTCCTCGATGGGGACTCCGGTGACGTTGGCGGCCTCATAGGCGGCGAACACGACCGCGATGCGGTGGCGGGTGTCGAGGTCGACGTACCGGCGGAAGTCGGCGAGGCCCTCGTGCTCCTCCTCGCCCATGTGCTCGTCGTTGGCCTTGCGGGCGGCGGTGACCCCGCCCCACCAGCCGTCGGTGCCGGCCTCGTGCCGGCCCGCCTCGAGGATCCCGTCCCGGATGTCGTTGTGGTCGCCGATCGCGTCCCTGGTCTCCTCGGCCTCCTCCTCCTCGTGCCGGCGCTCGCCCAGCTTCAGCAGCTCGGGGTAGAAGAACAGCTCCTCGGCCTGCGCATGCACCTCGAGCATCGCGGACAGCCGGGTCCACAGCTTTCCGAGCGTCTCGGTGTCGGACCGGTCGATCTCGTCCAGCATGGCGAACATCCGCCGCTGCTCGTGGTGGTCGGAAAGGATGACCTCGGTGATGTCCACGGCGGTCATCCTCCTCCTGCCGCGGTCCAGGCGTAGAGGGCTATGGCTACCGAGGTGGCCAGGTTGTAGGAGGAGACGCGGTCGCGGATCGGGATCGCGACCAGCCGGGTGGCGCGGGCGCGGACCTGGTCGGACAGACCGTGGCGTTCGGAGCCGAAGGCCAGGACCGCGTCGTCGGGCAGCCGGACGGTGCGCAGGTCCTCGCCGGCCGGGTCGAAGCCGACGACCGCGGCCGGCAGCTCGCCGATCCGGCGGACCGGGACGGCGTAGTGCAGCCCAGCCGCGGCCCGCACGACCGTCGGGTGCCAGGGGTCGACGGTGCCGGTGGTGAGCACGGCCCGCGCCCCGAACCCGGCCGCGACCCGGACGACCGCGCCGAGGTTGCCGAGGTGCCGCGGGTTGTCCAGCAGGATCGCCGGGCCGTCCCCGGCCGGCACCGACTCCGGCCGGCGGGCGAGCCCGACCAGCTCGACCGGCGCACCGGCCAGCCGGACGACCTCCTCGACCGGCACCGGCTCGACGTCGACCGCGACGTCCGGCGCGACGGCGGCCAGCACCCGCAGCGCCGCGGCCGGGTCGGCCGAGACCACCCGGTCCAGCCGCGCGCCGAACCGCACCGCGTGCTTGACCGCGTGCACCCCGCTCAGCACGACCGGCTCGGCCACCCGCGCAGCGTAGTCACGGCCGCAGGTCGGTGGCCGCCTCCCCGGTCGCCGGGTCGTACGGGAACGACACCCGGACCGCGTCGGCGTCGGCCCAGTCGGACCGGTCCGGGAACGAGTGGTGCTCGTGCGCGACCACCCAGCGCCCGTTCTCCTTGTGCAGGCCGAACGTGATCCGCAACCGTACGTCGGGATCCTGGTCGTCCGTCCCGCACCGGAGCAGCGCGTACGCAAAGGCGACGTCGTCGCCCGCGGTCACGTCGAGCGACAGGATCTCGAACGACGCGCCCGAAGCCTGCCAGGCGAAGAAGCCCGGCCAGGTCTCCCGGTACGCGTCGATGCCGCGCACGCCATCCTGCGGCGGCGGCACGTCGAACATGACGATGTCCTCGGCGTGGTCGGCGAGCACGCCGGCCATGTCGCCGCGGTGCACGGCGGCGGCCCAGCGCTCGATCAGTGCGCGGATCTGTTCGGTGTCGGTGCTCATGCCGGTCTAACCCTCCGGCGTCGCGAGAATCATCGGCAGCCCGAACACCCCGGCGTACCTCCCGTCGAGGAACGAGACGACGTCGGCCACCTCGCCATCGCGCAGGGTGAGCACGTCGAGCCCGCCCCACCGCCAGGCGCCGTCCGCCCAGAGGTATGTCCCGAACGCGAGCTGCCCGTTGGCCCGGGCCGGCACGAACCGCCAGCGCTCCGCCAGCGGCCCGGCGGTGAGGAAGGCGCGGATCGCGTCCCGGCCGGCGTACCACTCGGGCAGCGGCGGCATCGCGTACCGGGCGTCGGCGGCGAGCATGGCCACGATCGCGTCCACGTCGCCGGCCTCCCAGGCCGCCGCGTACCGGGCGGCGAGCGCGCGCACGGCCGGATCGTCCGGCGCCGGCTGCGGGACCGTGCTGTCGTCGAGGCCGTCGCCGAGCGTGCGCCGGGCCCGCTGCAGCGCGCTGGTGACCGCCGCGGTGCTCGTGTCCAGCATCGCGGCGATCTCCCGGGCCGGGAACGCCAGCACCTCGCTGAGCAGCAGCACGGCCCGCTGCCGCGGCGGCAGGTGCTGCAGCGCCGCCACGAACGCCAGCTCCACCCGCTCGCGCGACTCGTACGCCTGGGACGGGTCGGGCCACGGCTCCAGCCAGACCGGCTCGGCCCCGGGCGTGAGGTCGGTCGGCAGCTCCCGGCGCCGGCGGCCGGACAGCAGCGTGAGCGCGCGGTTGGTGGCGATCCGGTAGAGCCACGGCCGGATCGGACCGCGCCCGTCGAACCCGTCCAGCCCACGCCAGGCCCGCAGAAGCGACTCCTGCACCAGGTCCTCGGCGTCCTGCACCGAGCCGACCATCCGGTAGCAGTGCGCCACCAGCTCACCCCGGTGCGGCCCGACCAGCCGCTCGAAGGCGGCCTCGTCGCCGGCCCGCGCCGCCACCAGATCTTCCATCGCGGCAGTCTTCGGCCGCCGCACGAGCGCCACTGTCTCCTAGGCGAGGCCGAGGTCGACCAGGTCGTACGCGGCCCGGTAGGCGAGGCCGGCGGCGCGGATCGCGTCGCCGGCACCGCGGTCGACCACGACCGCGACCCCGGCCACCTCCGCCCCGGCCTCGCGCAGCGCGTCGACCGCGGTGAGCACGGACGAGCCGGTCGTCGAGGTGTCCTCGACCGCGAGCACCCGGCGGCCGGCCACGTCCGGCCCCTCGATCCGCCGCTGCAGCCCGTGCGCCTTGCCTTCCTTGCGCACGATGAACCCGTCGATCGGCCGGCCCGCCGACGCCGCCGACCCGTGCAGCATCGCCGCGGCGACCGGGTCGGCGCCGAGTGTGAGCCCGCCCACGGCCTCGTACGACCAGTCCGCGGTGAGGTCGAGCATGACCCGGCCGATCAGCGGGCCGCCGACGTGGTGCAGGGCCAGCCGGCGCAGGTCGAGATACCAGTCGGCCTCCCGGCCGGAGGACAGGGTCACCCGGCCGCGGACGACGGCCAGCTCGAGGATCAGCGTGCGGAGCTGGTCGCGAGAGGTCACGGAGCGGGAGCCTACGGGGCGTACCCGCCGGTAGGGTGCGAGCAGGCACACCGGTAGAAGGAGGTCGCCGTGGACTTCCGGGACAGCCCCGAGGAAGCCGCGTTCCGGGCCGAGCTGCGGTCCTGGCTGGCGAGCGAGCTCCCGCCGGACTGGGGTGAGCGCGAGCCGCATGTCGGCCGGTGGGACTTCACCGCCGCCCGGCAGTGGACCCGGAAGCTGTTCGACGCCGGGTACGCCGGCCTGACCTGGCCGAAGGAGTACGGCGGGAAGGGCCTGCCGCCGACCTTCCAGGCGATCTACCTGGAGGAGACGGCCCGGCGGGACGCGCCCGACCACGTCGGCGTGATCGGCCTCGGGATGGCCGGGCCGACGATCATGGCGCACGGCACGCCCGAGCAGAAGGCGACCCACCTGCGCGGGATCCTGTCCGGGGAGACGATCTTCTGCCAGGGCTTCTCCGAGCCCGGCTCCGGCTCCGACCTGGCCAGCGTGCGCACCCGCGCGGTCCGGGAGGGCGACGAGTTCGTCGTCACCGGCCAGAAGGTCTGGTCGTCGTACGCGCACGTGGCCGACCGGTGCATCCTGCTCACCCGGTCCGACCCCGGCTCCGAGAAGCACCGCGGGCTGACGTACCTGCTGGTGGACATGCACTCGGACGGCGTCGAGGTGCGGCCGCTGCGGCAGATCACCGGCGACCCCGAGTTCAACGAGATCTTCTTCACCGACGTGCGGGTGCCGGTGGCCAACGTGGTCGGCGAGATCGGCGACGGCTGGCGGGTCGCGATGACCACGCTCATGCACGAGCGCGGCACCCTCGGCTTCGCGCTCACCGCCCGGCTGGAGGCGCTGTTCGGCCGGCTGGTCACCACCGCGCACAAGACCGGCGCGGCCGGCGACCCGCTGGTCCGCGACCGCATCGCCGGCCTCTACGTCGACCTGCAGGGCCTGCGGTTCACGAACTACCGCGCGCTGACCGCGCTGGTGAAGACCGGCGTGCCCGGCCCGGAGGGGTCGGTGGCCAAGCTGCACTGGTCGGAGACCAACCAGCGGCTGACCAAGCTGGCCATCGAGCTGCTCGGCCCGGACGGCCAGCTCGACGGCGAGGGCGGCTTCTGGACCGGCTACTGGCAATACCAGCAGCTGCGCAGCCGGGGGAACACCATCGAGGCCGGCACCTCCGAGATCCTCCGCGGCATCATCGCCGAGCGGGTGCTCGGCCTGCCCCGGTCCCGCTGACCGCCGCCGCACCGTCGCGTTAGGAGCGTCCACAGTGGACTTCGCTTTCTCCGAGGAGCAGGAGATGCTGCGGTCGGCCGCCCGGGACTGGCTGGCCGACCGCTACCCGGTCGACCGGGTCGTCGCGCTCGCCGACGGCGACGGCTGGGACCCAGGGGTGTGGACGGAGCTGACCGGGCTGGGCTGGCTCGACCCCGACCTCGGCCTGCTCGAGCACGCCGTGCTGGCCGAGGAGGCCGGGTACGCGCTGCTGCCGGCCCCGTGGTTCTCCTCGGTCGCGCTGGCCGGCGCCGCGGTCGGCGCGCCGCCGTCCGAGCCGGCCACGCTGGCCTGGGCCGACGACGCGGCCCGGACGCTGCGCGAGGCCGCGACCACCGTGTCCTGCCGGGCCGACGACGACGTGGACGGCTGGCGGCTGACCGGGGTCAAGCGCGCCGTGCCCGATCTCGCCGCCGCGGCGACCGCGGTGGTGGCCGCGCGCGAGCACGACCGGGTCACCCTGTTCCGGGTCGACCTCGCCGACCACCCGGAGACCGTGCACCCGCTGTCCACCGAGGACCGCACCCGCCGGCTGGGCGAGCTGCGGCTGGACGGCACGCCGGCCGAGCGGCTGGAGGTGGACGCGGGCGTGGCGCTGCGCGCGGTGCGGCGGACGGCGCTGGCCCTGCTGGCCTGCGAGGCGAGCGGCGTCACCCAGCGGGCTCTCGACCTCGCGGTGGAGTACGCGAAGACCCGCGCCCAGTTCGGCCGGCCGATCGGCTCGTACCAGGGCGTCTCGTACCGGCTGGCGAACGTCTACATGGCGCTCGCACTGGCCCGCTCGCTGGCCTACCGGGCCGCCTGGTGCGTCTCGGTCGACGACCCGGCGCAGGACGAGGCGGTGTCGACCGCGGCGGTCGCGGCGGCCCGGGCCGCGGTCGACGGCTGCGAGAACGCGATCCAGTCCATGGGCGGGATCGGGTTCACCTGGGACCACTCGCTGCACCGCTTCTACAAGCGGGCGCAGTGGATCGCCGGGTTCGACGGGTCGCCGGCCCGGCACCGGGCCGAGCTCGCGGACCTCGTGCTCGGCTGAGGCCGGGCCCGGACCCGGCGGCGCTCAGAGCGCGCGGCGCCGGAACAGCTCGGTCACCCGCCGGTTCACCGACGGCGGGACCAGCCGGGACGCGGCGAGGATCGCCTTGTACTGCGCGCCGGGGACGCTGAGCACCTTGCCGGCCCGGTGGTCCCGCAGCGCGGTCGCCGCCACCTCCTCGGCGGACAGCCACATGAAGCCGGGCACCCTGCTCATGTCCAGCCCGGCCCGCCCGTGGAACTCCGTCCGCACGAAGCCGGGCGCCAGCGCCGACACGTGCACGCCGGTCCCGGCCAGCTGCCCGGACAGCGACTCGGCGAACGCGGTCGCCCACGCCTTGCTGGCCCCGTACGACCCGCGCACGGTCGGCGCGAAGCCGGACATCGAGGAGACCACGACGACGTCGCCGCGCCCGCGCGGCACCATCGCCCGCAGCGCCGCGTGCGAGAGCCGGAGCACGGCCGTGCAGTTGAGGTGGAACATCCGCTCCTGGTCGGCCAGCGGCGTCTGCCAGAACCGGCCCGGCAGCCCGATCCCGGCGCTGTTCACCAGCAGGTCGACCGGACGGTCCACATCGGACAGTCGGGTGCGGACGGCGGTCGTGTCGGGCTCGACCGTGAGGTCGGCCGGCAGCACCTCGACCGCCACCCCGTGCGCCGACCGCAGCGCCGCCGCGGTCACCTCCAGCCGGTCGACGTCCCGGGCCACCAGCACCAGGTCCTGCCCCTCGGCCGCGAGCTGCCGGGCGAACGCGGCACCGATCCCGGACGTGGCCCCGGTGACGAGCGCGGTCATGTCAGCCACACGATCGCCACGATACCGCCGGCAAGTACGACGGTCAGACCGCCGATACTGCGCGCAAGCCAGTACGTGGAGGCGGCGAACGTGGCCGACCCGATGCCGATCGCCGTGGCGCCGAGCAGGTAGAACAAGCCTGGAAGTGCGGGGTGGGTGAGGCTGCCGACCGAGACCGCGAAGGATGCCAGGCCGGCCAGCCATATTGCCTGGGCGAGGTCGTAGAGCCTCCGCACGCGCTGGTCATACTGTTCGGCCCACCACTCGATCTCCGAGTCCAGCTTCTCCGGATCGGCCTGCCAACCTTTCAGGACGGCGAGCTGCTGGTCCCTGCCGAGAGCCCGGAAGTTGTTGGACTGAGCCTCGAGCAGGATGAGGCTGGCCGCGATGAAGCTTCCCGTCGCGACCACTCCGGAGACCACGGACAGGCTCAGCGAGTTCCAGTGGAAGCGCCCGAGGATCGACGCGTGCGAGCTGTCCGTTATCGCCAGCGGAACGAGGAAGGTGGCCGTGCTCAACTGGGCCAGCAAGGTCGTGACCACCGGAACGCTGGCCGCGGCGGCCGGCCAGTTGACGCCCCTCGGCGGCCTGGTGTCACTCATATGCTGGTGAGCGCTCCGCCGCAGACGGGACAGTTCTCGAGGCCGTGGTCCTTGAAGAGATGCCCCTCGGGACAGCGACGGGAGAGCTCGGCGAGACCGGCCGGCTCGAAGTTGTACGGGACCATGCACCCGAAAGGAACCTTCGCCTCGGGTGGCCGCGGGAAGAAGAGGGAACTCAATACTCGTTGTCGCCTGATCCTGAACCCGTGGAAATTCGCGAAGCCGGCCATCGTCGCGGCGGGGACGCCGGCCGAACAACCGGTGACCACGTACAGACCTGATTCCCCGGCAACGCTCCACGGCGTCGCCGCGACCTGCTCGTCCACGAGGGCGGGGTGGAGAACCTCCGTGTAGGCCCCGACGAATTCCGCCGGGTCCTCCGGTCCCTCGAAATCGAAGTGGAAGGTCTCCATCATCACTCCAGAGCCGTCATGGCACTCGCTGGTCGAATGAGCAGCGCGGGGTGGCGCCGATGGTACCGGCGACCGCCCGGCCAGCCGGTGCAACGGCGAAACCGGCGGTCGGGCCGGAACCCAAGGCGGACACCTGTTCGCCCGCGCCGGTGGGCGGTCTGCGCGGGCCGACGTATCCGCGTACCGCGGCCGCGGTAGGCGCACAGCCGACCGGTGACCGACGCCGGTGCGGCCCGCGCCGTTCTACCGTGGCCGGCATGGGACTGCGGCGCGGCGAGGTGATCGGCGCCGTCGTGGTCGCCGCGATCCAGGTCGGCGGCACCGCCGCGGCCGCGCACAACCAATCCGCCACCGACCGGCCGTACCAGCCGCTGGCCTGGGGCCTGCTGGTGCTGTCCGCGGCCGGGCTGCTGCTGCGCCGCCGGTCACCGGAGGCGGCGCTGGTCGCGACCTCGGTGCCGATCTGGGTCTACCTCACACTCGGCTATCCCGGCGGCCCGGTGTTCCTGGCCATGATCGTCGCACTGGTCGGGGCGATCCTCCGGGGGCGCCGGGCCGCCGCCTGGGTGGCGCTCGCGGTCGGCTACCCGATGTTCGTCTGGGTCGCGCCGCTGGTCGCCGGCCGGCCGCCGCCCCCGCTGGCCGCCGCGGTCGGCGTCGCCGCCTGGCTGGTCGCGTTCGCCGTGGTCGTCGAGCTGGTCAGGACCCGGCGGGAACAGGCGGCCGAGTTCCGCCGCACCCGCGCCGAGGAGGCGCGGCGGCGGGCCGGCGAGCAGCGGATGGGGATCGCCCGCGAGTTGCACGACGTGCTCGCGCACCACATCTCGCTGATCAGCGTGCAGGCGGGGGTGGCGCTGCACCTGATGGACGAGCAGCCCGAGCAGGCCCGCACCGCGCTGACCGCGATCCGCCAGGCCAGCCGGGAGTCGCTGGGCGAGCTGCGCTCGGTGCTCGAACTGCTCCGGCACGGCGAGGAGGGCGCGCCGCGGGCGCCCGCCCCCGGGCTGGAGGCGCTGGACACGCTGGTGGAGCGGACCCGGCGGCCGGACTGCCGGTGACGGTCGAGGTGACCGGCACCGCCCGGCCGCTGCCGGCCGCGGTCGGGCTGGCGGCGTACCGGATCGTGCAGGAGGCGCTGACCAACGTGACCCGGCACGCCGGCCGGCCGGCGACGGCGGCCGTCCGGCTCGGGTACGGGCCCGACCGGCTGACCGTCGAGGTGACCGACGACGGCCCCGGCGCCGAGGACACCTCCGGCACCGGCTACGGCCTGCTCGGCATGCCCGAGCGGGCGGCCGCGCTCGGCGGGCACCTCGACGCCGGACCGCGCCCGGACGGCGGGTTCCGGGTGACCGCCGCGCTGCCCGCCCGGGCGCCGGTGCCGGCGTGATCCGCGTGCTGCTGGCCGACGACCAGGCCCTGGTCCGGGCCGGGTTCCGGGCGCTGCTCGACTCGCAGGACGACCTGGACGTGGTCGGCGAGGCCGGCGACGGCGCCGCGGCGGTGCGGCTGGCCGCCGAGCTCGTCCCCGACGTCGTGCTGATGGACATCCGGATGCCGGTCGAGGACGGCCTGGCGGCGACCCGGCGGATCGTGGCCGACCGGGCCCTGGACGGCGTCCGGGTCGTCATGCTCACCACCTTCGAGCTGGACGAGTACGTCTTCGCGGCGATCCGCGACGGCGCCTCCGGCTTCCTGGTCAAGGACACCGAGCCGGTCGAACTGCTGCGGGCGGTCCGGTCGGTGGCCGCCGGCGACGCGCTGCTCTCGCCCGGGGTGACCCGGCGACTGATCGGCGAGTTCGCGCTGCGCTCCCGGGAGCCGGCCGCCGCCGGGCGGCTGGCGCCGCTGACCGAGCGGGAGCGCGAGGTGCTCGGCGCTGGTCGGCGAGGGACTGTCCAACGACGAGATCGCGGCCCGCTGGGTGGTCAGCCCGGCCACCGCGAAGACGCACGTCAGCCGGGCGATGGCGAAGCTCGGCGCGCGGGACCGGGCCCAGCTGGTCATCGTGGCGTACGAGACCGGGCTGGTGCGGCCCGGCTGGAGCTAGAACCTCACCCTGACGTTGCTCGAACACTGCTCCGGGATGCTCGGGCCATGAGCGACGTGTCGCTGTTGCTGCGGCGATCCGGCTTCGGCACCACCGGCGCCGAGATCGAGTCGGCGACCGGCCGCGGGTACGAGGCCACGGTCGAGGCGCTGCTGCACCCCGGACCCGACCCGGGCGCCGCCGCGACCCCGCCGCCGGACCTGTCCGGCGAGCCGGCGCCGCCGGCGAAGGACGACAAGGACGCCCGGCGGGCGTACACGCGGCAGCTGCGAACCAGGTCGGCCGCGCTGGCCCTGTGGTGGCTGGACCGGATGGTCCGGGTCCGCGCGCCGCTGGTCGAGCGGCTCACGTTCAGCTGGCACGGGCACTGGGCCACCTCGATCCAGAAGGTGCGCAGTCCGGCGCTGATGCTGCGGCAGAACGAGACGCTGCGCTCGCTCGGCCGCGGCGACTTCCGCGAGCTGGCCCGGGCGATGGTGCGCGACCCGGCGCTGCTGGTCTGGCTGGACGGCCAGCGGAACAAGAAGGGCAAGCCCAACGAGAACCTCGCCCGCGAGCTGATGGAGCTGTTCACGCTCGGGGTCGGGCACTACTCGGAGACCGACGTCCGGGAGGCGGCCCGGGCGCTGACCGGCTGGCGCGTCGACCGGGCGCGCGCGACCGCCGCATCGATGCCGAAGCAGCACGACGACGGCAGCAAGACCGTGCTCGGCGTGACCGGCGACCTCGACGACCGGGCGCTGGTCGACCTGCTCACCGCGCGGCCGGAGTCCGCGGCGTTCGTGGCGACCCGGCTGTGGTCCCGGCACGGCTCGGCCGCGCTGCCGGCGGACACGCTGCGCCGGCTGGTCGCCGCGTACGGGCCGGGCCGGGACGTGACCGCGCTGCTGCGGGCGCTGTTCCTGGACCCGGCGTTCCGGGCGGACCGGTCCTCGCTGGTGGCGTCGCCGGTCGAGTACGCCGTCGGCGTGTTCCGGGCGCTGCACGTCCCGGTGCCGCGTGACGGCCGGGCCGGGCGGGCGCTGCTGGCCACCCTCGACGCGCTCGGCCAGGTGCCGTTCCGCCCGCCGAGCGTCGGCGGCTGGCCCGGCGGGATCGCCTGGCTGTCGACCGCGGCCACCCGCGAACGGCTCACGTTCGCCGGCGCGACGGCCCGCGAGGCCGACCTCGACGCGGTCGCCGGCAGCAAGGACCGGCCCGGGGCGGCGGCCCACCTGCTCGGCGTCGACACCTGGACCGACCGCACCCTGGCCGCGCTCAAGGACGCGGCCGCCGACCCCGTCCGGCTGGTCACCCTCGCGCTGGTCAGCCCCGAATACCTGGTCCGGTGAGCGCGCCGGCCCCGACTGACCCAGCCCGCTACTGAGGACGGTAATGGTGGATACGTTGACCCGACGCAGGTTCCTGCTCGCGTCCGGCGTGACCGGGGCGGCCGCGCTCGCCGCCGGCGCCGGCGCGGTCGGCTGGCGGGAGATCGCCGGCCGGGCCGAGGCCGACCCGCTGCCGGCCGACGCGAGCGTCCTGGTCCTCGTCACCCTGTACGGCGGCAACGACGGCCTCGGCACCGTCGTCCCGTACGCGGACGGCGCCTACCACGACGCCCGCCCCGACCTCGCGTACGGCGAGGACGAGGTGCTCGGGCTCGACGACCGGCTCGGCCTCAACCCGGCGATGACGGGCTTCAAGTCGCTCTGGGACGCGAAGCGGCTGGCGATCGTGCGCGGCGTCGGCTACCCGAAGCCCGACCACAGCCACTTCCGTTCGATGGACATCTGGCAGAGCGGCTCGCCCGACCACCCGGCCGCCACCGGCTGGATCGGCCGCTGGCTGGACGCGACCCGGCCCGACCCGCTGCGGGTGGTCTCGGTCGGGGCCACGCTGCCGCCGCTGGCGGTGGGCACGAAGGCGGCCGGGGTCGCGCTGCCGCTGACCTCGTTCGCGGCGCCGGCCGGGCCGCTCGGCGCGGGCGTGCGCCGGCTGGCCGGGGCCGACCCGGCCGACCCGCCGACCCAGGCGATGGCGGCCAGAGCCACCGGCACGCTGCTGTCCGCCACCGCCGCGTTCGGCCCGCCGCTCGACGCCGCCGGCGGGTCCTCCGCCGAGGACGACGACGAGGACAAGGCCAGGGGCGCCTCCGGCGGCGGGCAGAGCGGGCTGGCCCGGCAGCTGGCGATCGTGGCCCGCTGCGTCAAGGCCGGCGTCCCGACCCAGGTGTACGCGGTGAGCCTGGGCGGTTTCGACACCCACGCCGACGAGAAGGGCACCCAGTCCCGCCTGCTGGGCGAGCTCGACTCCGCGGTCAGCGGCTTCCTCGCCGACCTGGACCGCGACCCGCGCGGGTCGAAGGTCGTCGTCGCGATCTACTCCGAGTTCGGCCGGCGGGTCGCCGCGAACGCCAGCCAGGGCACCGACCACGGCACCGCCGGTCCGCTGCTCGTCGCCGGCCACCCGGTCCGCGGCGGGTTCTACGGCGACCAGCCCAGCCTGAGTTCGCTCGACGCCGGCGACCTCAAGGTCACCACCGACTTCCGGTCGGTGTACGGCACGCTGCTGGAGCGGGTCCTCGACACCGAAGCGGGCCGGGTGCTCGACGGCACCCGGCCCACCCTGGACTTCGTCTGAGTCAGCGCCGCGGCTGGCGCATCGCCGCGAAGAACTGGTTGGACGGGCGCATGGCCAGCAGCACCAGCGTCGCCGCGTTGGCCAGCAGCACGAGGATCCCGAGCAACCGCGCGATCGCGGGGACGTCGTTGGCGAGGCCGAGCAGTCCCAGCAGGGTGAAGATGCCCACGATGATCCACGTGGTGATGCGGGCCCAGTTCTTGCCCTTGCGCAGGTTGATCGCGAGGAACACGTAGAGCGCGGCGATCAGCAGCGTGACCACCACCGCGAACACGACGGCCGCGGTGTACACCGCGTCGACGTCGACGGTCCGGTTGGGGTCGGCGTTCCGGATCGCGTCCTTGTATCCGGTGGAGTCCGCCAGCGTCACGATCAGGTTGATCAGGCTGAGCGCGATCGAGGCGTACATCGCGTACGTCGCCCAGACGACCTCCCTGGGCGGCGGCATGCTCGGCCGGGCCGGCGGGGTGCCGAAGCCGGGCGACGCGTACGGGTCGTAGGCCGGAGCGTTGCCGTAGGTGGGGCCGGGGGGACCGCCCGCGTACGGCGGCTGGCCCGGCGGCTGGTCCGGCGGCTGGCCCGCGTACGGCGGCTGGCCCGGTGGCTGGCCCGGGTACGGCGGCTGGCCCGGCGGCTGGCTCGCGTACGGTGGCTGGCCCGGCGGCTGGTCCGGCGGCTGGCCCGGGTACGGCGGCTGGCCCGGCGGCTGGTGGCTGGTCTGGCCGGGACCCTGGGGATTCTGCGGATACTGCCCCTGGTCCGGCGGCGGCGGTGGCGGTGCGTCCGGATACCGGGACTGGTCGTCCGGCCGACCCGGCTCCTGCGGCGTGCTCATCAGGTCCCCTCCTGGGCTAGCGGTGTCAGCGTCTGTCGAGTCCCGAGGAGTAGCGTGCTCCGCGTCGCCGGCACCGTACCGCTCGCCGCGCACGCGAGCGTGACCTCCCCGGTCGCAGACACGCCGGACGCCGCGCCGGCAACCCGGCCGTACGAGCAGGCACACTGTTGCCGTGTCGATCGAGACTGACCTGGTGGGGGCGACCCGCGCGCCGCGCTGGCCACGGCAGAGCCGGGTCGCCACGACCGCGCTGGTGCTCGGGATCCTGGCGATCCCGTTCGGTCTGCTGGTCTATCCCGGCGTCGTGCTCGGCGCGGTCGCCGTGATCTGCGGGGCGCTCGGTCTCGTCGCCACCCGCGGCGACCGCGCGTACGGCCGGGCCAGGGCCGGCGTCGGCCTCGTCGCGGGACTGGTCGCGCTGACGATCGCGCTCTCGCTCGGCTGGCAGGGCCTGCGTACGGTCCGCGACTGCGAGGACCGGTTGGGCCACCGCCCGTCCCACAGCGAGATCCAGACCTGCATCCGCGACGGGCTGTAGGTCCCCACCCGGCCGCGACGGGCGAGCTCGATCGGGCCGTCCGCGCGGCCGGGTCCGGCACCGGCTGGCGTGCCTGGGGTTCCGGTGGGCTCAGCGGGAGAGGTGGCGTCGGAAGAACCCGGTCACGATGCGGTCGACGGCGGCCGCGGCGGCGGTCTGGGGCGCGGGGTCGATGCCGGGCTCGGCGGCGAGCGCATGCTCCAGGCCGGCGACGGTCTCCAGCTCCGAGCCGGGCAGCGCGTCGTGCAGCGCCGCCGCGGGCTCGAGGATCCCGTCCGGGCTGTCCTTCTCGCCGACCACGAGCAGCGTCGGGGCGCCGATCTCGCCGGCCCTGGCCACGAAGTCCAGCCGGGCCGCCACCTCCTCCGACTCCGGCTTCCACGGGTAGTCGAACCCGAAGCGCCGGCCGTTGGCGACGACCAGCGGCCGCAGCCGCGTCACCGGGCTGACCAGAGCGACCGCGTCCACCGGCATCCTCGCCCGCATCGTCGCCGCGACCTGCTGCGCCACCAGCGACCCGATCGACCCACCGAGCAGCCCGACCGGCCCGGCACCGAGCCCGTGCTCGGCCCGCAGCTGGGCCAGCGCGGCCGGGAACTCCTCGGCCGCACCGAACGTGACCGGCCCGTAGACCTTGAGCACCGCGTCCTCGTAGCCGAGCCGCTCCAGCCCGCCCTCCGGCTCGCGCGCCCCGGACAGCGGCAGCCCCAGGTAGACCCGCCAGGCGTCCAGCCCGGTCAGCGGCAGCGCGGCCGCCATCGCCCGCTCGGTCCGCGGCGGGTCGTTGAGGTGCCAGGCCACGACCGTCGGCGCGTCCGGCCGCCGTGTCTCCGGCGGCAACACCACGTACGGAACCCCGGCAGCAACGCCCTCCATCACGACCTCCCTCGGCTAAGCTGTACGCCGTCCAATTTAACTGGACGGCGTACAGTTGTCGAGTGCGTTCTCCAGGGCAGCGGGCCGGGCTCAGCCGTGCGGCCGTGCTCGCCGCCGCCCGTGACCTCATCACCGCCGAGGGCGCCGGCGCGCTGTCCATGCGCGCGCTCGCCCGCCGCCTCGACGTCGCCCCCAACGCGCTCTACTCGCACGTCGCCACCCGCACCGACCTGGTCGACCAGCTGCTCGACGACCTGCTCGCCGGCGTCCGCATCCCGCCGCCCGGCGGCGACCCCGCGGCCGGCATCGAGACGATCATGACCAGGTCGTACCAGACGCTCACCGCACACCCGGCGCTGGTCCCGCTCTACCTGCAGCGCCAGGGCGCCCGCGGCCCGAACGCGGTCGCGCTCGGCGAGGTGCTCGACGCGCTGCTGGCCGAGGCCGGCGTGGTAGCGGTCGCGGACGCGCGGCGGGCGCTGATCGTGCACGCGATCGGGTTCGCCGCGTTCGCGGGCGCGGGCGACGTGATGCCGGCCGGTGCGACCGCCGACAGCTTCACCCGCAGCCTGCGCTGGCTGCTCGCCGGCATGACGAAGGCCCCCACCCCGCCGGGGTGAGGGCCTTCGCGGCGAGGGTCAGGCCACGACAGCGGTCGCCGGCTGCACCGACAGCCCGGACCGGTCGTCCAGCACGTCGACGACGACCGTGTCGCCGTCCCTGATCTCGCCGGACAGCAGCGCCTTGGCCAGCCGGTCGCCGATCGCCGACTGCACCAGCCGGCGCAGCGGCCGCGCCCCGTACACCGGGTCGTAGCCGGTCAGCGCCAGCCAGTCCTGGGCCGCGTCGGTGACCTGCAGGGTCAGCCGCCGGGCGGACAGCCGCGCCGCCAGCGCCCGTACCTGGATGCCGACGATGCGGGACAGCTCCTCGGTGGTCAGCGCGTCGAACACGACGATGTCGTCCAGCCGGTTGAGGAACTCCGGCTTGAAGTGCTGGCGCACCACCGACAGCACCGAGTCCTGCTTGGCCGCGTCCGGCAGCGTCGGGTCGGCGATCAGCTGCGAGCCGAGGTTGGAGGTGAGGATCAGGATCGTGTTCCGGAAGTCGACCGTGCGGCCCTGGCCGTCGGTCAGCCGCCCGTCGTCGAGCACCTGCAGGAGCACGTCGAACACGTCCTGGTGCGCCTTCTCGACCTCGTCCAGCAGCACCACGCTGTACGGCCGGCGCCGCACCGCCTCGGTCAGCTGGCCGCCCTGCTCGTAGCCGACGTAGCCGGGCGGGGCACCGACGAGCCTGGCCACCGAGTGCTTCTCGGAGTACTCGCTCATGTCGATGCGGACGATCGCCCGCTCGTCGTCGAACAGGAAGTCGGCCAGCGCCTTGGCCAGCTCGGTCTTGCCGACACCGGTCGGGCCGAGGAACAGGAACGAGCCGGTCGGCCGGTCCGGGTCGGACACGCCCGCCCGGGCCCGGCGCACCGCGTCGGAGACCGCGATCACCGCGGGGGACTGGCCGACGACCCGCCGGCCGAGCTCGTCCTCCATCCGCAGCAGCTTGGCCGTCTCGCCCTCGAGCAGCCGGCCGGCCGGGATGCCGGTCCAGGCGGAGACCACGTCGGCCACGTCGTCCGGGCCGACCTGCTCCTTGACCATCGCCGACGTCTCCGCCTCGGCCGCCTCGGAGGCGGTCGCGAGCTCCTTCTCCACACCCGGGATCTGCGCGTACAGCAGCTGCGAGGCGGTGGTGAGGTCACCCTCGCGCTGCGCCCGCTCGACCTGCCCGCGCAGGTCGTCGAGCTGCTTCTTCAGCTCGCCGACCCGGTTGAGCCCGGTCTTCTCCCGCTCCCAGCGGGCGGTCAGTGCGGACAGCTGCTCCTGCCGGTCGGCCAGGTCACGGCGCAGCCGCTCCAGCCGCTCCTTCGAGGCCTCGTCGGTCTCGTGCGAGAGGGCCAGCTCCTCCATCTTCAGCCGGTCGACCACCCGCTGCAGCTCGTCGATCTCCACCGGCCGGGAGTCGATCTCCATCCGCAGCCGGGACGCGGACTCGTCGACCAGGTCGATCGCCTTGTCCGGGAGGAACCGGGCGGTGATGTAGCGGTCGGACAGCGTCGCGGCGGCGACCAGCGCGGAGTCGGCGATCTGCACCTGGTGGTGCGCCTCGTACCGACCCTTGAGACCGCGCAGGATCGCGATCGTGTCCTCGACCGACGGCTCGCCGACCAGGACCTGCTGGAACCGGCGCTCCAGGGCGGCGTCCTTCTCGATCCGCTCGCGGTATTCGTCCAGCGTGGTCGCGCCGATCATCCGCAGCTCGCCGCGGGCCAGCATCGGCTTGAGCATGTTGCCGGCGTCCATCGCGCCCTCGGCGGCGCCGGCCCCGACGACCGTGTGCAGCTCGTCGATGAACGTGACGACCTGGCCGTTGGACTCCTTGATGTCGTTGAGGACGGCCTTGAGCCGCTCCTCGAACTCGCCGCGGTACTTGGCGCCGGCGACCATCGCGCCGAGGTCGAGCGCGACCAGCCGCTTGTCCCGCAGCGACTCCGGCACGTCGCCGGCCACGATCCGCTGGGCCAGGCCCTCGACGACCGCGGTCTTGCCGACGCCGGGCTCGCCGATGAGCACGGGGTTGTTCTTGGTCCGCCGGGACAGCACCTGGACCACCCGGCGGATCTCGGTGTCCCGGCCGATGACCGGGTCGAGCTTGCCGTCGCGGGCGGACGCGGTGAGGTCCACGCCGTACTTCTCCAACGCCTGGTACGTGCCCTCGGGGTCCGGCGAGGTCACCCGGGCCGAGCCGCGGACCTGCTGGAACGCGCCGAGCAGCGCGTCCGGGGTGGCGCCGTGCCGGCGCAGCAGCGTGGCCACCGGGCCGCCCTCGGCGGCCAGGCCGACCAGCAGGTGCTCGGTCGACAGGTATTCGTCGGACAGCTCCTCGGCCTGCTTGACCGCGGCGGTCATCACCTTGTGCAGGTCGCGGCTGAACTGCGGCGCGGACACGGTGGCCCCGCTCGCGCTCGGCAGCCGGCCCTGCACGGCGTCGTTCTCGGCCCGCACGTCGGTGAGGTCGGCACCCACCGCGCGCAGCAGCGGGCCCGCTGTCCCGTCGGTCTGCTCCAGCAGGGCGCCGAGCAGGTGCGCCGGCTCGACGGCCGGGTTGCCCCGGTCGACCGAGTGCCGGACGGCTGCCGAGAGCGCTTCCTGGCTCCTGGTGGTGAGCTTGTTGGCTTCCATCTACTCCGCTCCGTGGTCGTTCTCTACGGAGTCAACGAGCCAAGAGTTGAGCCTGTTCCACTCAACTCCTGGCTCGCGAACTTTCTTACCGCCGGCGGCTGGGCTTCCAGACCACCAGCGCGGTCGACGGCGCGCGGGCCTTCTCCAGCTCGGTCAGCAGCGCCTCGACCTGACCCTCCAGCTGCTCGACCTGCTGCTCGAGCTCGATGATCCGCTTGATGCCGGCGAGGTTGACGCCCTCCTCCTGGGACAGGCGCTGCACCTCGCGCAGCAGCGCCACGTCCCGGGCCGAGTAGCGCCGGCCGCCGCCGGCGGTGCGGCTCGGGTTGACCAGCCCGAGCCGGTCGTACTGCCGCAGCGTCTGGGCGTGCATGCCGGCCAGCTGCGCCGCGACGGAGATCACGAACACCGGCGCGTCCTCGGGGAACTGGTTGACCCGGTTGTCACGCACGGTCGTCCACCACCGCGGTGATCTGCGGCCGGGGGTCGTCGGGCTGGGCCGCCGCGTACTTCTCCAGCGCCTCGCGGGCGTCCGCGGGCAGGTTCTTCGGCACCGCGACCTCGGCCGTCACCAGCAGGTCGCCGGAGCCGCCCGACCGCTTCGGCACGCCCCGGCCGCGGACCCGGAAGGTCCGCCCGGACGCCGTGCCGGCCGGGATCTTCAGCGTCACCGCGCCGTCCATCGTCGGCACCCGCACGGTCGTGCCGAGCGCCGCCTCCGGGAACGTCACCGGCAGCGTGAGCGTGAGGTCCTCCCCCTTGCGGCCGAACAGCTCGTGCGCCCGGACGTGCACCCGGACGTACAGGTCGCCGGCCGGGCCGCCGCGCTCGCCCGGCACGCCCTTGCCGGCGAGCCGGATCCGCTGCCCGTCGGCCACGCCGGCGGGGATCTTCACGGTGATCGTCCTGGTCTGGGTGGTCACGCCGCTGCCCCGGCAGTCCGGGCACGGCTCGTCGATGACCGACCCGGTCCCGCGGCACTCCCGGCACGGCTCGCTGAACGCGAACGCGCCCTGGTTGCGGGTGACCAGCCCGGTGCCAAGGCAGGCCGCGCACTGCCGCGGCGCGGTGCCCGGGCGGGCGCCGATGCCGCCGCAGGTGCGGCAGGCGGCCGGGCTGGCCAGCTGCAACGGCACGGTCACCCCGTGCACGGCCTCGGGGAAGTCGAGGGTCACCTCGGTCTCCACGTCGGCCCCGCGGGACGCCGCCGCGCTGCGGCCGGTCCTGGTGCCCGCGCCGCGGCCGCCGAACAGCCCGCCGAACAGGTCGCCGATGCCGCCGGCCCCCGGGTTGGCCCGGGTCGCGCCCTGCCCGAACAGGTCGTTCAGGTCGAACGTCGTGCCGCCCGGACCGCCCGCCGCGCCGCCGCCCGGACGGAATCCGCCCGGGAATCCGCCGGCCGGCATGCCCCCGCCGAACAGCGACCGCGCCTCGTCGTACTCGCGACGGCGGGTCTCGTCCGAGAGCACCCCGTACGCCTCGGAGACCTCCTTGAACCGGGCCTCCGCCTTGGCGTCGCCCGGGTTCTTGTCCGGGTGCAGCTCGCGGGCGAGCTTGCGGTACGCCTTCTTGATGTCCGCTCCGGAGGCGTCCTTGGCGACGCCCAGGGCCTTGTAGTAGTCCTTCTCCAGGAAGTCCTTCGTGCTCACCGGGCGCCTCCTCTCCTACGTCGTCGTGTCGTCATCGCCGGCCGAGCCCGCCGGCGCATCGGTCGGGTCCCACGTCGGGTCGAGAGCCGGGTCCGGCCCGCCGGCCGGCTCGGCTGCCGGCTCGGCCACCGCCACCAGCGGGACCCGCAGCAGCCGGTCGCCGAGCCGGTAGCCACGGCGGAACACCGCCACGCAGGTCGGCTCGCTGACCTCGGCGCTGGTCTGGTGGGCCACCGCCTCGTGCAGGGTCGGGTCGAACCGCTCGCCGACCTCCCCGTACGGCTGCAGGCCCAGCTTCTCCAGCGTGGCCTCGAGCTGGTCGGCCACCGCCTTGAACGCGCCGGTCAGGTCGCCGTGCTGGCGGGCCCGGTCGACGTCGTCCAGCACCGGCAGCAGCGCGGCCAGCACCGCGCCGGTGGCGGCCTCGACGGTCGCCGCGCGGTCCCGGTCGACGCGCTTGCGGTAGTTGGCGTACTCGGCGGTGACGCGCTGCAGGTCGGCGGTCCGCTCGGCCAGCGCCTGGGTCGCCGCGGCGAGCTCCTCGGCCGCCGCACCGGCGGCCGGGGCGGAACCTGCGCCCGGTCGCGAACCGGCCGGGCCGGCGGGGCCGGGCGTGCTGCCCGGCCCCGCCACGCCCGCGGAGGGGACGCGCGGGGCGCCGGTCTCCGGGTCGATTCGCCGCCGGTCGTTCACCACGACCCGCCGCTCCTCGGGGTGCTGCTCGGTCACCGGCGGTCCTCGCCCGGCTCGTCGATGATCTCGGCCTCGACCACGTCCTCGTCGCCCGCACCCGGGCCGGTGGTGTCACCGGTCGGGCCGCCGGCGGTGCCGCCAGCGCCGTCGGTGAACTGCTCGCCGCCCTGACCAGCCGCCTGCTGCTGTGCGTACATCGCGCCGCCGGCCTCCTGGGAGATCCGGGCGACCTTCTCCTGCGCGGCCTTGATCGCGGCGATGTCGCTGCCGCCCAGGGCCGAGCGCAGCTCGCCGAGCGCGTCGGTGAGCTCGGTCCGCTTGTCCTCGGGCAGCTTGTCGCCGTTCTCCGCGAGGAACTTCTCGGTCTGGTACTGCAGGGACTCGGACAGGTTGCGGGTCTCCGCCTCCTCGCGCCGCCGCTTGTCCTCCTCGGCGTGCTCCTCGGCGTCCCGCATCATCCGCTCGATGTCGTCCTTCGGCAGCGCCGAGCCGCCGGTGATGGTCATCGCCTGCTGCTTGCCGGTCGCGGTGTCCTTCGCCGAGACGTGCACGATGCCGTTGGCGTCGATGTCGAAGGTGACCTCGATCTGCGGGATGCCCCGCGGCGCCGGCGGCAGCCCGGTCAGCTCGAACATGCCGAGCTTCTTGTTGTACGCCGCCATCTCGCGCTCGCCCTGGTAGACCTGGATCTGCACCGACGGCTGGTTGTCCTCGGCCGTGGTGAAGATCTCCGACCGCTTGGTCGGGATGGTCGTGTTGCGCTCGACCAGCCTGGTCATCACGCCGCCCTTGGTCTCGATGCCGAGCGACAGCGGGGTGACGTCGAGCAGCAGGACGTCCTTGACCTCGCCCTTGAGCACGCCGGCCTGCAGGGCCGCGCCGACCGCGACGACCTCGTCCGGGTTGACGCCCTTGTTGGGCTCCTTGCCGCCGGTCAGCTCGCGCACGACCTCGGTGACCGCCGGCATCCGGGTGGAGCCGCCGACCAGCACGACGTGGTCGATCTTCGAGACGTCGATCTTCGCGTCCCGGATGACCTGCTGGAACGGGCCCTTGACCCGGTCGAGCAGCGACTGGGTCAGCCGCTGGAACTCGGCCCGGGTGAGCGTGACGTCGAGGTGCAGCGGGCCGTCCGCACCGGCCGTGATGTACGGCAGGTTGATCGTCGTCGACTGCGCGCCGGACAGCTCGATCTTGGCCTTCTCCGCGGCCTCCTGCAGCCGCTGCATCGCCATCTTGTCCTTGGACAGGTCGATGCCGTTCTGCGCGTTGAAGGTGCGCACCAGGTGCGCCACGACCGCCTGGTCCCAGTCGTCGCCGCCGAGGTGGTTGTCACCGGCGGTCGCCTTGACCTGGATCAGGCCCTCCTCGATCTCCAGCAGGGAGACGTCGAAGGTGCCGCCGCCGAGGTCGAAGACCAGGATGGTCTGCTCGCGCTCGCCCTTGTCCAGCCCGTACGCCAGCGCCGCGGCGGTGGGCTCGTTGATGATCCGCAGCACGTTGAGACCCGCGATCGCGCCGGCCTCCTTGGTGGCCTGCCGCTGCGCGTCCTCGAAGTACGCCGGGACGGTGACCACCGCGTCGGTGACCTCCTCGCCCAGGTAGGCCTCGGCGTCCCGCTTCAGCTTCTGCAGCACGCGGGCACTGATCTCCTGCGGCGTGTAGTTCTTGCCGTCGATCTCCTTCTTCCAGTCGGTCCCGATGTGCCGCTTGACCGACCGGACGGTCCGGTCGACGTTGGTGACCGCCTGACGCTTGGCGACCTCGCCGACGAGAACCTCGCCGTTCTTGGCGAAGGCGACCACGGACGGAGTGGTCCGCGAGCCCTCCGCGTTGGCAATGACCGTGGGCTCGCCGCCCTCCAGGACGGCGACCACCGAGTTGGTGGTGCCGAGGTCGATGCCGACCGCTCGTGCCATTATTGGTCCCTTCCCTGATGTACGTGGGTGGATCAGCAGAGCTGAGCGTACCCAACTCAAGCTTTCTGCTCACTCCAACGGGGACCGATCAGCCGATGTTCCCGGCCGGCACCTTTTCTTCCGCCGGCATCCGCAGCACGAACCGCGCTCCCGCCGGCGCGTCCTCGCAGGTCAGCTCGCCGCCGTGGGCGCGGGCGACGGCGCGGGCGATGGGCAGCCCGAGCCCGTTGCGGCCCGGGCCGGCCTCGAGCCGGACGAACCGCTCGAACACCCGGTCCCGATCCGCCGGCGGCACCCCGGGGCCGTCGTCGGTCACCTCGGCCACCGCCTGGCCGCCCTCCCGGCGGACGGTGATCCGCACCTGCCGGCCGGCCCGGCGGGCGTTGTCGGCCAGGTTGGTCAGCACGCGGGTCAGCTGCTCCGGGTCGCCCTCGACCGGGACCGGCTCGGTGACGGCGTGCACGTCGGCGCCGAGCAGCCGCTGGGTCGCGGCCACGTCCTCGGCCAGCGCGGCCAGGTCGACCGGCTGCCGGCGCAGCGCGGCGGCCGGGTCCGCCCCGTCCAGCCGGGTCATCAGCAGCAGCTCGTCGACCAGCCGGCCGGCCCGGCGGGCCTCGCGGACCATCGCGACCAGCCGGCGCTCGCGCTCGGCCCGGTCCGGGTCGTCGCGCAGCAGCGCGTCGGCGGTCGCGATCACCCCGGCGATCGGGGTACGCAGGTCGTGCGAGGCGTCGGCCAGGAACGCCCGCATCCGAAGCTCGGAGGCCTCCAGCGCGTCCAGCATCCCGTCGAAGGCGACGGCGGTGCGGCCGAGGTCGGTGCCCGGGGTGTCCGGGTGCAGCCGCTCGCCCCGGTTGCCGGCGGCGATCCGGCCGGCCAGCGTGGTCATCCGGCCGAGCGGGGCCAGCGCCGAGGAGACCACCCGGGTCAGCAGCAGCCCGGTCAGCGCGACCATCCCCGCCCCGGCGGCCAGCTCGACCGTACGGAGCTGGCCCAGCGTGTGCTCGATCTCGGCGTCGCTGGCCGAGAGCGTGAGCGTGCCCCGGGTCAGCGGCAGCTGCGCGGTGAGCACCCCGTCCACGGTCCCGATCCGGACGGACGAGGTGTCCACCGCGGGCCGGGGCGGGCGCGGGCCGCCGGACCGGGGGCGGTCGGGGAAGGACCGGCCGTACACCTCGGCGCCGCCGTCCCGGACCACCGCGGTGATGCCCTGGCCGGTGAGCCGGTCGGCCAGCTCCTGGTCGGTGTAGCCGCGGCCGGCCAACAGTTGCCCGAACCCGGCCCGCTCGGTGAGCCGGTCCCGCAGGTCGGCGTGCAGGCGCGCGGCCAGCACGGCGTTGACCAGCAGGCCGAGGCCGACCAGGGCGACGGCGAGCAGGCCGAGCACGGCCAGCACCACGCGCAGCCGCAGCGACGGGGTCCTCACGGCGTCACCCCCACCCGGTAGCCGACGCCGCGCACGGTGTGCACCAGCCGCGGGCCGCGCGCCTCCAGCTTGCGCCGCAGCGCCGACACGTGCGCCTCGACCAGGTTGGGGTCGTACTCGTCGTACCCCCAGACCTGGGTGAGGATCTGCGTCTTGGACAGCACCCGCCCGCGGTTGCGGACCAGGTACGACAGCAGCCGCAGCTCGGTGGCGGTCAGCGCGACCGGCTCGCCGGCGACCAGCACCCGGCCCGCGTCCTCGTCCAGCACCAGCGCACCCACCTCCACCGTCGGCGACACCAGCCGGCCGGTGCGCCGCAGCACCGCCCGCAGCCGGGCCACCAGCTCGGCCAGCACGAACGGCTTGACCAGGTAGTCGTCCGCGCCGGCGGCGAACCCGGCCAGCCGGTCGTCGACGGCGTCCCGGGCGGTCACGAACACCACCGCGACCTCGGCCTGCTCCCGCAGCCGGCGGGCGAGCGCCAGGCCGTCCGGTCCGGGCAGGCTGATGTCCAGCACGGCGGCGTCCGGCCGGAACCGGGCCACCGCGGCGGCCAGCTCGCGGCCGTCGGCGGCGGCGAGCACGACGAACCCGGCCGCCTCCAGCGCGGCGGCGATCGCCTCCCGGAGAACCGGCTCGTCCTCCACGACCAGTACGCGGGCGGTGGTCACGCTGCGGAGTGTCGTCGGCGGAACTGTGAGGTCGCTGAAGTTCAGGCGGTCTTCAGGAAGGCACAGCACCGTGGAGGCGTGAACACAGAACCTCCTGACTGGATCTCAGGTCCCGCCGGGCCACCAGAGCCGCCGCGGCCGGCCTGGCGTTCCGGGCGGCGGATCGCGGTGGCCGGCGTGGCCGCGGTGGCGCTCGCCGTCGGCGGGGTCGCGGTCGCGGCCGCGGCCACCTCGTCCGACGCGGCGCCCTCGCCCGGCGCGTCGGCCCCGCCGTCGCCCGGCTCGAGCGCGGCGCCGGACCACGAGCGGCGGGAGCGGCAGCCGTTCCTGGCCGGCACCGTCGTCTCCGCGTCCGGGAACACGATCACGATCACCGACTTCCAGGGCTTCCGGCGGACGATCCACACCTCGTCGTCGACGACGTACGCGGACGGGCTGACCGCCACCCCGGCGGCCGGCACCCACATCTACGCCGTCGGCACGGTCGATTCGGACAAGATCTCGCTCAAGGCGACCCGGGTCGGAACGCTGCCCGACCGGCCCGAGGGCGGTCCCGGCCGCGGTCCCGGCCGCGGTCTGCCGGGCCGCGGCTTCCCCGGCCCCGGCGGCCGGCACCACGACCACGACGGCGGCCCGTCGACCTCGCCCGGTCCCGGCGGCTCCGGCGGCCCCGGCACTCCCAGCCCGGCCTCGCCCGGCCCGGCGACGCCCAGCCCGAGCCCGACCGCCTGACGACCCCGAGTCGGCGGGTCGCCGGCCAACCCGGGCCGGCGACACGAGGCGGGCCGACCGCCCGGCCGGTCCCGGCCGCCCGCCGGCCCGACCACCCGACCCGGCCGGCCGCACGCCGGCCCGACCACGCCGGCCACCCGACCCGACCCGGCCCGACCACCCGCCGGCCCGACCACCCGACCCGGCCGCCCGACCCCGGCCGACCACCCCGGCCCGGCCGGCCGCACGCCGGCCCGACCACCCGACCCGACCACCCGACCCCGGCCGACCACCACCCGACCCGGCCGGCCGCACGCCGGCCCGACCACCCGACCCGACCACCCGACCCCGGCCGACCACCACCCGACCCGGCCGGCCGCACGCCGGCCCGACCACCCGACCCGACCACCCGACCCCGGCCGACCACCACCCGACCCGGCCGGCCGCACGCCGGCCCGACCACCCGACCCGACCACCCGACCCCGGCCGACCACCACCCGACCCGGCCGGCCGCACGCCGGCCCGACCACCCGACCCGACCACCCGACCCCGGCCGACCACCACCCGACCCGGCCGGCCGCACGCCGGCCCGACCACCCGACCACCCGACCCGGCCGGCCGCCCGACCCGGCCGGCCGGCGTGGCCGCGGCGCCTCCACCCGGCGTGGAGGCGCCGCGGCCGTACGCCCGTTGGAGGAGGATCACCCGCGTCCTTTACCCGAGGGGAGGGAGACCCCCGGTGCAGGTCCAGATCCGCCACCAGCCGTCGTTCGCCGTCGCCCGCTGCCTGCTCGCCCCGGGCGAGCCGCTGCGGGTCGAGTCCGGCGCGATGCTCGCGACCTCCTGGGGCGTCCAGGTCGAGGCGAGCATGCAGGGCGGCCTGTTGAAGGGGCTCAAGCGGGCCGCGCTCGGCGGCGAGTCGCTGTTCGTCACCACGTACACGGCCCCGCAGGGCGGCGGCTGGGTCGACGTCGCCGCCAACCTGCCCGGCGACATCGTCACCGTGTCGGTCACCCCGGACCAGCCGTTCTACATCACCCGCGGCTGCTGGATCGCCAACGCGCACGGGGTCGACATCCAGACCCGCTGGGGCGGCGCGCAGAACCTGTTCGGCGGCGAGGGCGGCTTCGTCATCCAGGCCGGCGGGCAGGGCGAGGTCGTGCTCGGCGCGTACGGGGCGGTCGACGTCGTCGATCTCGGCCCGGGCGAGGCGGTCACGGTCGACTCCGGCCACGTCGTCGCGTACGACGCGGGCGTGCAGTCCCGGCTGCGCCGCGCGGTCGAGGGCCGGTCGGTCCAGTCGCTGAAGTCCGGCGAGGGGTTCGTCTTCGACTTCTCCGGCCCGGGCCGGGTCATGATCCAGACCCGCAACCCGCGCGCGCTGATCGACTGGCTGACCACGGAGCTCCCCTTCTCCCGCGACTAGCGCGCGACCGGGGCGGTCCTAGGGTTGCGCCCATGGACATCGGCATCGGACTGCCCACCACCCTGACGGTCGACGGCCCCACCGTGGTCGAGTGGGCCCGGCGGGCGGAGGAGCGGGGTTTCGCCGCGCTGGGCACCATCGACCGGCTCGTGTACCCGAACTACGACACGATCACCGCGCTGGCCGCCGCGGCCGGCGCGACGAGCCGGATCCGGTTCTTCACCGACATCCTGCTGGCGCCGCTCTACCAGCCGGTATGGCTGGCCAAGGCGACCGGCACCCTGCACGCGATCTCCGGCGGCCGGCTCACGCTCGGCCTCGGGGTCGGCGGCCGGACCGACGACTTCGCGGCGGCCGACCGGCCGTTCGCCGACCGCGGCCGGCTGATGGACGAGACGCTCGACCTGCTGCACCGGGCCTGGGCGGGCGAGCCGGTGGCCGGCGGCCGGTTCGCGGTGACGCCGCCGGTGCCCGGCGGCCGGGTGCCGATCCTGATCGGCGGGAACGGAGCCGCCGCGATCCGCCGTACGGTCCGGTGGGCCGACGGGTGGACGGTCGGTGGGGCGTCCGCGCAGCAGGCCGGCGAGTTCGCGGACAAGGTCCGGGCGGCCTGGCGGGAGGCCGGCCGGGAGGGCGAGCCGCGGCTGGCGGCGCTGATGTACTACGGGCTCGGCGACGACGAGGCGCTCGCCCGTTCGCTGCGGACGTACTACGGCTTCCTCGGCGAGACGGCGGAGTACGTCGTGCAGGCCGCGGCCCGCACGCCGGAGCAGGTCGCCGAGCGGGTCCGCCAGTTCGCCGACATCGGCTTCACCGACATGGTCGTCGACCCGACCGTCCCGTCGCTCGACCAGGTCGACCGCCTCGCCGACGCCGTCCTCTGACCGACCGATGCCGTGGTGTGACCCGGGTACGCCGTGATCAGCCCCGTTGACGTGGGAGGCTGCGACGGGCGGCCCGCGCGGGTGAAGTTACCCGCCGGTAAGCTTGCGTCCTGGTGGCTGGAGGAGGGTCCGTGACTGTTCGGCTTGTCCTCGGGTTGCTGTTGACCGTGGCCGCGCTCGCGGTGGCCGGGCGGCGAGCGTGGTGGCTGTCCCGGTTGATCCGGTCGGGGCAGCCGGCGCCGGGCCGTCTGGACGGGGCGCCGGCGCGGTTGCGGGCCGAGGTGGCCGAGGTGCTGGGGCAGCGCAAGCTGCTGCAGTGGTCGGTGCCGGGCGTCGCGCACTTCTTCACGTTCTGGGGCTTCATCGTCCTGGGCCTGACGATCGTCGAGGCCTGGGGCGGGCTGTTCGACCAGGACTTCCACATCCCGCTGATCGGGCGGTGGCGGGCGGTCGGCTTCCTGGAGGACTTCTTCGCGGTCGCGGTGCTGGCCGGGGTCGTGACGTTCGCGGTGCTGCGGGTGCGGAGCGCGCCGGCCCGGCGGCAGCGCGAGTCGCGGTTCTACGGCTCGCACACCCGGGCGGCCTGGGTGATCCTCGGGATGATCGCCGCGGTGGTCGTCACGCTGCTGCTCTACCGGGGGGCGCAGGTCAACACCGGGGTGTTCCCGTTCGGGCAGTCGCGCTGGGCATTCGCCTCGTGGACGGTCGCCAAGGCGCTGCACCCGCTCGGCGCCGACGCCAACGACGTGATCGAGACGGTGTTCCTGCTCGCCAACGTGGCGGTGATCCTCGCGTTCCTGGTGATGGTCACCTACTCCAAGCACCTGCACATCGCGGTGGCACCGCTGAACGTGGGCGCGAAGCGGGTGCCGGACGGGCTCGGCCCCCTGCTGCCGGTCACCGACGCCAAGGGCGCGCCGCTGGACTTCTCCGACCCGGAGAACCTGGACGAGGACCAGGTCTTCGGCCGGGGCAAGGTCGAGGACTTCACCTGGAAGGGCATGCTCGACTTCGCGACCTGCACCGAGTGCGGCCGCTGCCAGTCGCAGTGCCCGGCCTGGAACACCGGCAAGCCGCTGTCGCCGAAGCTCGTGATCATGGACCTGCGCGACCACCTGTTCGCCAAGGCTCCTTATCTGCTGGCCTCGAACGCCGACGGCGCCGGGACCAACGGCGGCGGCGCGGGCGCGACCGGCGCCGGCGGCCGGGCCGCGACCGGAATCGACGAGGGTGGGCCGGAGGCGGCCGAGGCGGGCGCCGCGCATGGCGGCGTACCGGAGTCCGGCTTCGGCCGGCTGCCGACCCCCGGCGCCGCCCAGGCCGAACGCCCACTCGTCGGCACCCTCGAAGAGCTCGGCGTCATCGACCCGGACGTGCTGTGGTCGTGCACCACCTGCGGCGCCTGCGTCGAGCAGTGCCCGGTCGACATCGAGCACGTCGACCACATCGTCGACATGCGCCGCTACCAGGTGCTGGTCGAGTCGGCGTTCCCGTCCGAGGCCGGCGTGATGCTGCGCAACATCGAGAACAAGGGCAACCCGTGGGGGCTGAACGACTCCGCCCGCGAGGAGTGGACCGCCGACCTCGACTTCGCCGTCCGCCGGGTCGAGCCGGGCGAGCCCGTTCCCGACGACGTCGAGTACTTGTTCTGGGTCGGCTGCGCCGGCGCCCTCGAGGACCGGTCGAAGAAGACCACCCGCGCCTTCGCCGAGCTCCTGCACGCGGCCGGGGTCGAGTTCGCGATCCTCGGCGCCGGCGAGACCTGCACGGGCGACCCCGCCCGCCGGCTCGGCAACGAGTTCCTCTACCAGATGCAGGCCATGCAGAACGTCGAGACGCTCAACTCGATCGGCGCGAAGAAGATCGTCGCGACCTGCCCGCACTGCTTCAACACGCTCGCCAACGAATACCCGCAGAACGGCGGCGACTACGAGGTCGTGCACCACACCCAGCTGCTCGGCCGGCTCGTCGAGGAGGGGAGGCTGACCCCGGTCACGCCGATCGACCAGCTCGTCACCTACCACGACCCCTGCTACCTGGGCCGGCACAACAAGGTCTACACGGCGCCGCGCGAGGTGCTCTCGACCGTTCCCGGCCTGCGCCAGCAGGAGATGCACAGGTGCAAGGAGCGCGGCTTCTGCTGCGGCGCCGGCGGTGCCCGCATGTGGATGGAGGAGAACATCGGCAAGCGGATCAACGTCGAGCGGGTCGACGAGGCGCTGTCCCTCGACCCGGACGTGGTGTCCACCGCCTGCCCGTACTGCATGGTCATGCTGTCCGACGCCGTCACCGCCAAGCAGCAGTCCGGCGAGGCGCGCGAGGACGTCGAGGTCCTCGACGTGGCCCAGATCCTCCGCCGGTCGCTGGTCGTCCCGGGGCCGGTCGCGGACTGACCGGCGTCGGCGCGCGGGCCTGATGGCAGACTGACGGCATGGCACTGCTGCCGCCGGACAGCCCCCGACGGCGTGACCGCGGCCGCGAGGAGGCCGCCCGGAAGCAGCGTGCCCGCTTCGCCCGCGACGTCGGCGACGAGCACGGGCAGGCCTGGGCGCACCAGTCGCCGCGGCCCCGGCGGAGCAAGTTCACCCTGGTCGTGGCCGCGATCTTCATCGCGTTCGGCGTGCTCGGCGCGCTGCCGCTGATCCTGCACGACGGCGACAGCCAGCTGGTCCAGCCCAACTGCACGACCCCGGCCGTCGCCGCCGGTCCGGGCAAGATCCCGCCCGGGACCAAGTTCGCGTGGCAGGCCGCGGGCCCGGAGCAGGGGCCGTACGTGCTGGTGCTGGACGCGGCCGCGGTGACCGGCCCGGTAGGCGGACCGGTCACGCCGGACGCCGGCCGGGTGCTGTCCGCACCGATCGCGCTGACCGGTTGCCGCTCGGCCCAGACGCTCGCCGCCGGCCCGGACACCAAGGGCACCCACGAGGTCGCGCTCTTCCGGCACTCGGGCACCGGGTGGGCCCGGGTGGCGGTCGCCGTACTCGAAGTGTCCTAGCAGGTCACGGTCCGATCGCCGGCCTTGCGTCAATGCAAGCCGGATGCGAGGGTGACCCCCTCCCCAAGCACCCCGTCAAGGAGCGTTCATGCCCTCACGCACGAGGAAGGCGAGGCTCCTCGGCCTCGCCTTCGGTGCGGCGGCGCTGCCTGGCCTGGTCCTGGTGACCGCCGGCAACGCCGCCGCCGCACCAGGGTCGCCCAGCGGAGCGCGACCCACCCCCGTACCGGCTTCGCTGAAGACCGTGGACAAGACGGGGTCCCTCGCGCCGTCGCTGCGGGCCGCCAAGGGCACCGTGACGGTGTCCGTCGCGCTCTCCCAGAAGCCGGTCGGCGCCACCGTCGCCGAGGACTCGCTGCGCACCGGCGCGCTGCCGACGGCGGCGACCCAGCAGTCCCAGACCCGAGCGGTCAAGGCGCAGCAGAACCAGGTGATCGGCCAGGCCAGCGCGCTCGGCGCCAAGGCGCTCGGCCGGGCCAACCGGGCTGCGAACGTCGTCGCGATGTCGATCCCGGCCAGCAAGCTGACCGACCTGACCAAGATCTCCGGCGTCGTCTCGGTGAAGCCGGTCGCCAAGTACGAGGTGCAGCAGGACCCGGGCGGCTCCGGCAGCCTGGCCCAGGCGGCCGACTACCTCCAGGTCAACCCGGTACGCAACCAGGGCTTCGACGGCACCGGCGTGAAGGTCGCGGTGCTCGACTCCGGCGTCGACTTCACCCACGAATACCTGGGCGGTCCCGGCACCGTCGCGGCGTACGACACCTGCTTCGCGCAGAACGCCGTCGCCCCGAGCGGGATCTGCGCCGACTTCTTCGGCCCGGACGCCCCGAAGGTCAAGGGCGGTACCGACTTCGTCGGCGAGACCTGGAACGGTGCCGCCAACTCCCCGCCGCTGGCGCCGGACCCGAACCCGATCGACTTCGAGGGCCACGGCACCCACGTCTCCGACATCGCCACCGGCCGCAGCGCCGACGGCACCCACAAGGGCATCGCCCCGGGCGCCGACCTCTACGTGGTGAAGGTCTGCTCCTCGGTCTCCACCGCCTGCAGCAGCGTGGCGATGCTCGAGGGCATCGACTGGGCGCTCGACCCCAACGGCGACGGAGACATCTCCGACGCCATGGACGTCATGAACCTGTCCATCGGCAGCCCGTACGGCCAGGAGCAGGACGACACGACCGTCGCGATCGACAACGTGGTGCACGCCGGCGTCGTCGCCGTGCTGTCTGCCGGCAACAACGCGGACCGGCCGTTCATCGTCGGCTCGCCGTCGACCGCGGCCCGGGCGATCAGCGTGGCCCAGACCGCGCTGCCGGACGACAAGCTGCAGACGATCGAGACCGACGCGGGCATCACGGTCCGCAACTCCCGGCTGCAGACCTGGAGCGCCCCGCCGAGCGGGACGATCACCGCGCAGCTGGTGCCGTCGGCCGACGCGCCGAGCGCCACCGAGGGCTGCGAGGCGGCGGACTTCGCCGGCTTCCCGGCCGGCGCGGTCGCGCTGATCCAGCGCGGCAGCTGCAACGCGTCGCTCAAGGCGCAGAACGCGCAGGCCGCCGGCGCCTCGGCGGTGATCATCTGGAACAACGTGCCGGGTGACCCGCCGGACTTCTCCTTCGGCGGCGGGGCCGACGTGACCATCCCGACGTACACGATCTCGCAGGCCGACGGGCAGCGGCTGCTGGCCGCGACCCAGGCCGGCACGGTCAACGTCACGATCGACCCGGCGAACTTCACCTCGCTGACCAACACCACGGTCGGCACGTCCAGCCGCGGCCCGGCGATCTCCGGCATCCGCCCGAAGCCGGACATCGGCGCGCCCGGCGCGTGGCTGTCGGCCGAGGTCGGCACCGGCAACGGGCAGACGAACTTCGGCGGCACCTCGGGCGCGGCTCCGGTCATCACCGGCGCGGCCGCCCTGGTGCTGGACAAGTTCCCGAAGACGACGCCGGCGATCGTGAAGGCGCGGCTGCTCAACGCCGCGAGCACCGAGAACCGG
This sequence comes from uncultured Actinomycetota bacterium, assembly GCA_963803135.1. Lineage (GTDB taxonomy): Bacteria > Actinomycetota > Actinomycetes > Mycobacteriales > CADCTP01 > CADCTP01. The sequence continues at coordinate 118,965 of CAWDLH010000010.1, forward strand.
ACGCCGGACGCGCAGGCGAACCTCTACCCGACCCCGGTCACCCGGATCGGCGCGGGCGAGGTCCGGGTCGCGCCGGCGCTGACGAACTCCGGCGTGCTGCTCAACAAGGCGCTCGGCGCCGGCAACGTCGGCTTCGGGCTGCCGCACCTGACCAGCACGAAGACGTTCTCGGCCGGGCTGTCGATCCGGAACACCGGCCCGGCGGCGAAGCGCTACCTGCTCTCGCCGACCTTCCGGGACGCCGCCGACGAGGACGCCGGCGTCACCGTGCACACGCCGGAGTCGGTCACCGTCCCGGCCGGCGGGGTCAGCTCGTTCACCGTCCAGGTGACGATCGACCCGACGAAGCTGGCGGAGTGGCCGTTCACCCACTCGGCGGGCTTCACCGGCGAGGGCACCGCGCTCAACGGTCCGGAGTTCGACGGCCTGATCAAGGCGGTCGCGGCCGACGAGACGCTGCACCTGGGCTGGACCGTGCTGCCGGAGCGCTCGGCCGACGTGTCGACCGCCGGCACGGCCAAGGCCGGCTCGCAGCTCACGCTGACCAACGCGTCCCCGGCGCTGGACGGTGCCGTGCAGGTCTACGGCCTGACCGGCACCAGCCCGAAGATGCCGAAGCCGGCCCCGGGCGCCCCGGGTTCGCCGGGCTCGAACCAGGCCGTGATCGACCTGCAGGCGGCCGGCGTCCGTGACGACGTCGCCACCGACCTGATCCAGTTCGCCGTGGCGGGCTGGCAGCGGCAGACGATCCCGCTCTACCCGGCCGGGTACGAGGTCGACATCGACACCAACCGCGACGGCCAGGTCGACTTCGCGGTGTTCCAGCAGGAGGCCGTCGGGGTCGGCTCCTCCGGCCAGAGCATCGTCGTCGTGGTCGACGTGGCCACCGGTGCGGCGCAGGCGTTCTTCTTCACCGACGCGAACTTCGACTCCTCGACCCAGGTCCTCTCCGCGCCGCTGTCGGCGCTCGGCCTGACCCGCGGCTCGACGTTCGACTTCTCGGTGCTGGCGTACGACAACTACTTCACCGGCACGGTGACCGACGCGATCCAGGGCCAGACCTGGACGGTCGGATCGTCGAAGTTCGCGCTGCAGGGCGGGGCCGAGCAGCTCTCGGTGCCGGCCGGGAACTCGCTGAAGGTGACGGTCACCCGCAACGCCTCGGCGGGCGAGTCGACCTCCACCGGCCTGCTGTTCCTGTACGACAACGCGGCGACGCGGGACGCGCAGGCGGTCCGCATCAGCTAGTCGCCCGGCGGATAGGGGGCCCGGTCGCTTCGGCGGCCGGGCCCCTTCGTCACGTCGGCCAGCGCTGGAAGTTCACCCAGGACCGCGACGGCGTCGGCCCGCGCTGCCCCTGGTACCGCGACCCGTACGCGCTCGATCCGTACGGCTGCTCCGCCGGGCTGGACAGCGCGAACAGGCACAGCTGCCCGATCTTCATCCCCGGATGCAGGATGATCGGCAACGTCGCCACGTTCGACAGTTCCAGCGTGATGTGCCCGGTGAACCCCGGATCGATGAACCCCGCCGTGCTGTGCGTGAGCAGTCCCAGCCGCCCCAGCGAACTCTTGCCTTCCAGCCTCCCGGCCAGGTCGTCCGGCAGCGTGACCACCTCGAGCGTCGACCCGAGCACGAACTCGCCCGGGTGCAGCACGAACGGGTCGTCCCCCTTCGGCTCGACCAGCGTGGTCAGGTCGTCCTGCTGCTGCGCCGGATCGATGTGCGTGTACTGCTGGTTGTTGAACACCCGGAACCACCGGTCCAGCCGCACGTCGATCGACGAGGGCTGGAGCAGGCTCGGCTCGTACGGCTCCAGCCGCAGCCGCCCCGCCGCCACCTGCGCCTTGATGTCCCGGTCGGAGAGCAGCACTAGGCCTCCAGGGCTCTGAGCTGACGCTTGAGCGCCACCTGCCGGTAGCTCGTCTCCACCAGTTCGGCGACCTCACCCCAGTCCGGCCGGGCCGTCTCCAGGTTGAGCGCGACCCAACCGCGATTCCCCCAGTACCACGGCGCGAAGAACCGCCGGTCCTGCAACAGGGCGCCGCGCTCGGCGGGATCGGGCTTGACGGTCAGCGCGTACCCGAGATCGCTGTGGTGGTCGTAGATCGCGAACATCTTCCCCTTGGCGCCGGCCCGGAAGCTCGGCCACCCCCAGGCCTCCACCTCGACCGCCTCCGGCAACGCCAGGCACACCCGACGCACCCCACCGAGGTGCGGGTCGTCGTCGGCGTACATCCTCGGGTGCGGCACCGGGCCACCCTACGGCGCTGGTAGTCTCGTCACCGCACGATGCGGGTGTAGTTCAATGGCAGAACATCAGCTTCCCAAGCTGACAGTGGGGGTTCGATTCCCCTCACCCGCTCTCCCATTCATCGCAGCGCACCGGCTCGCTCTCCTCTCCGTTAGATCGTCGGCCGCTTGCGCGTGCCCGTTACCTGCCCGGCCGCCCCGTCGTCGCCGTCCTTGGCCGCCTTGATCACGTCCTCGGTGGCCGCCGCTATGGCCTCGTCAGCCTCGCGGCTCGCGTGCTGGTGGCGGATCCGTGCTGTCGTGGCCGATGCGTGCAAAGCCACGCCCCGGTCCGTTGATCGGCGTGGCGCCGGGAGTTGAGACGGCCGCCGCGTGATCCTTCGGGCTGCTATGGAGGGTCACGAAGGAGACGCGTTGGCTTGAGCAGCTCGGTCGGGACCGGGTCAAGCCTGCCGCCGCCTTCCACAGCCCACGGGTGCCGGCACTTTCCGGCCAACAGCTCCCCAGCCCTTCAACCGGGGGCGGGCAGCGGAGATGATGGTGCCCGAGGTGTCAGGGTGAGGAGGATCCATGGCCAAGACGAAGCCGGCTGCCAAGCCCTCGCCATCCCGGCAGGACGGCGAGCCGACCAACCGTGAGACCGCAGCGGTCGAGGAGTCGGCGACCACCAAGCTGAAGAGGAAGCCGTACGAGGAGGAGCTGGCCCGGCTGCAGCTCGAGCTGATCAAGCTCCAGGAATGGGTCAAGCACGACGGGCTCAAGGTCGTGGTGATCTTCGAGGGCCGGGACGCCGCCGGCAAGGGTGGAACGATCAAGCGGATCACCGAGAGCCTGAACCCCAGGATCTGCCGGGTGGTGGCCCTGGCCGCCCCGACCGAGCGCGAGCGCACCCAGTGGTACTTCCAGCGCTATGTGTCCCACCTGCCCGCCGCTGGTGAGATCGTCCTCATGGACCGCAGCTGGTACAACCGGGCCGGCGTCGAGCGGGTGATGGGCTTCTGCACCGAGGAGGAGTACGAGGAGTTCCTGCGTGCCTGCCCCGAGTTCGAGCGCATGCTGCTGCGCTCGGGGACCATCCTCGTCAAGTACTGGTTCTCGGTCTCCGACGGCGAGCAGGAGCGCCGGTTCCAGCGCCGCATCGAGGACCCGACCCGGCGCTGGAAGCTGAGCCCCATGGATCTGAAGTCCCGCGAGATGTGGGTCGAGTACTCCCGCGCCAAGGACACCATGTTCCATTACACCGACACCAAGCAGTCCCCCTGGTGGGTGGTGGTGGCCGACGACAAGCGCCGCGCCCGCCTCAACTGCATCAGCCACCTGCTTGAGCAGATGCCCTACGGCGACCTGACCCCCGAGCCGATCAAGCTCCCACCCCGCCGCGACGACACCGGCTATGTCCGGCCCCCCATGACCGACCAGACCTTCGTTCCCGACCGCTACGCCGCGGGTATGCCTTCGCGACCTGCTTGAGGAACCGTAGGAACTCCTGGTGGCGGTGCCGGTCGTAGCCGCCGGGCATGGCCCGCAGGGTGGGCCGCCGGGAAGCGCCGCGGCCAGACAGCCGGGACCGGCACGGATCATCCGGAACCGCGCTGTCACGGATCGCCTGCTCCGGCGTCCCCCTAACCCCGGGTCCGTGCACCCAGGAAGTAGGGCGCGTGCTGGCAATAGCGATCGTGGTCGTGCTGGTTCTCGTCGTCGTGTCGGTCCGCAAGGTGCCGCCGGGACGGGCGTACGTGATCGACGTGCTCGGACGGTACCGGCGGACGCTGGGGGCCGGCGTCCATCTGGTGATCCCGTTCGTCGAGGCCACCCGGGCCAGGGTGGATCTCGGCGAGCAGGTCGCGAGGTTCCCGCCCCAGCCGACGATCACGCTCGACAACATGGTCGCCTGCATCAGAACAGAGCTGCACTATCGCGTCGTCGACCCGGTCCTGGCCACGTACGAGGTCGCGGACTACCGGAGGGCGCTGGAGCAGCTGACCATCACGGTCCTGCGCGAGATCATGGGGTCGACGGATCTGTACGCGGCGCGGAGCAGCCGTCACGAGCTCGCCGCGCGGCTGACCGGGGCGCTTCGCGAGAACGCCGGCCCGTGGGGCATCGGGGTGATCCGGACCGAGGTCACGGCGGTCGAGACCGGCTCGCGGGAGGGCTGCGCCTGACGCGCCCACACGGGCGGCTGACCGGACGGTACGACCGCCCGCGCACCGCCTCGTGACGGCGCTATCCCTCCGCTTTCCTCTGCAGGAAGGCGTAGACGTTCTGGAGGGCGTCGCTCATCGCGACCGCGGAGAGGGTCGAGGCGATGAGGCGGGTGGGGCGGGGGGCGAAGACCAGGCCGGCGGTGAAGGCGGTGGCTATCCACTGGGCGAGGCAGAAGGGGCAGGTGATGAGCTCGCCCACGGTGTGGCGGACGCCGTGGCCGCGGACCTCCTCGTGCAGCTCGCCCTGGCCCTGGGGGCCCTCGAAGCGGGTGAAGGGCGCGCGCAGGGGCGCGGTGACCGTGTCCTTGGTGATCAGCCGGCTGAGCTTGTGGGTGGCGACGCCGAGCAGGGCCAGGTCGTACGGGGAGACGCGGTCCGGGAGCCGGCGGCCGGCCAGCGTGCCGACGCCGACCAGAGCGGCCACGGACGCGCCGTAGACGCCCATCGTGCCCAGATAGGAGCCGAGCGGGCGCTCCTCGCCGGCCCGGTAGGCGTCGGCCTCGCGGCGGGCGGCATCTCTGATCTTGTCAGCAGGTGGCATACCTGAGTCTTACCCGGGCGAACAACGGTCACGTCTGGGCGCGGGCGAGGATCTCCCGCACGACGTCGGTCTTCGCGTCGGCGTACTGCTGGATGTAGGTCCACTGCCGGGCGGCCAGCTCGCGCTTGGTGCGGGCGTAGAGGTCGCGGTCGTCCGGGTGGGCGCGCAGCCGGTCCCGGAAGCGGGTGCAGCGGTCGATCTCCGGCTCGCCCAGCGAGAAGACGTGCAGGTTGATGCTGGTATCCGGGCCCTTGAGGCAACGGTGCTCGAACCAGTCGGGCTCGCGGATGACGAGCGGGTAGCCGGCGGCCTCCAGCGCCGGGACGTACGCCGGCTCGTCCGCCGAGTCGGCCACGGCGAGGGCGATGTCGATGATCGGCTTGGCCGGCAGGTCGGGCACGGACGTCGAGCCGATGTGCTCGACCCGCAGCACCCGGTCGCCGAGCACGCGACGGATCCTGTCCTCCTCGCGGCGGTAGAGCCGGGGCCAGTCCGGGTCGTACTCGACGATCTGGACCTGCCCGGTCAGCTTCGGCGGCGGTCCGCCGACGTACGCGTCGGCCAGCCGCTCGGCGTAGTCGTCGGTCATCGGGCTCCTCCCGCGAGGCAGTCCCCCAGGATGAGCCGCGTGTCCGATCCGTACAAGCCGGTGGCCCGGCCGGCGGACACACTCCTGGGCAGTCGAGCAGCGAGGAGGACCCCGTGCGGATCCAGTTCATCGCCAGTTTCGCGGTCATCACCGCCGACCCCGCGGCCAGCCGGCGGCTGTACGTCGACGCGCTCGGGTTGCCGCTGGCGGCGGCCGAGGGCGACGACTACGTGCACAGCGAGGACATCGGCGGCGCCAAGCACTTCGGGGTCTGGCCGCTGGCGCAGGCGGCGCAGGCCTGCTTCGGCACGCCGGACTGGCCGGCGGACCGGCCGGTTCCGCAGGCGAGCGTCGAGTTCGAGGTCGAGGACGCGGCCGCCGTCGAGGCGGCCGCCAAGGAGATGGAGGAGCAGGGGTACCCGCTCCTCCATCCCGCCCGGCAGGAGCCGTGGGGCCAGACCGTCGCCCGCGTGATCAGCCCGGAGAACCTGATCGTGGGGATCTCGCACGCGCCCTGGATGCACTGACGGCTAGCCGGCGGCGACCTTCCAGAGGTGGCCGTCGGGGTCGGCGAAGTAGCCGAAGTAGCCCCACTGGACGTTCGTGGCCGGCCGGACCGTGCTCGCACCGGCCGCGGACGCGCGGGCCATGACGTCGTCCACCTCGCCGTTCGAGGCGACGATGTGGTGGAACGAGACCCCGGCGAAGCCGGAGCCCTCGGCCGGCACGCCGGCGTCCGCGGCCGCCGCCGACCGCTCGTAGAGAGCCAGCGACGAGCCGCCGTCCAGCTTGAGCGAGACGAAGTTGGGGTAGTCCTGGTCGACCGTGGCGCCGAGGCCGTCGGCGTAGAACGCCTTGGACCGGGCCAGGTCCGCCACCCCGAGCATGATCGCCGTCACCTGCAGTCCCACCGTGCACTCCTTCCGTCGGAACTCCGTCGCCCCCCTTGACGGACGGACCCGGCGAAGTGTGACCGGGCGTACCGGGTCGGCGTGGTGCCGAGCATGCGGACGAAGTGCCGGGTCAGGTGGGACTGGTCGTAGAAGCCGGCGCCCGTGGCGACCGCTGCCGGCGGCAGGCCGTCGAGCAGCAGCCGGCGAGCCAGGTCGACCCGCCGGCCGGTGAGATAGCGGTGCGGCGGCAGCCCGTACTCCCGGGTGAACGCGCGGACCAGGTACGCCGGGGACCGGCCCAGCCGCGCCGCCGCGTCCACGAGCGACAGTCCATCGGGGACGGACGCGTCGAGCAGCTCGCGCAGCTGGTCGGCCGGCCCGGTGTCCCGCACGGCCGTTGCCTGTGGACGGTCGGTGAGATGCTGGCGGAGCCGGTCGGAGACCAGCGCCAGCCGGGACTCGGCCTGCAACGCCTCGCCGGGCGAGCCCAGGACGGCGTGCAGCCGGGAGATCCGGTCCCGCAGCGCGGCGTCCCGCATCCCCGGTGCGTCGACCGCCCGGCCGACCAGGCCGGGGTCGAGCACGCCGGCGTCGAGGTAGAGCACCCGCTTGCGGAACCCGGTCGGCGTGGCGGTCCGGCCGTCGTGGGACACGTGCGGCGGCAGCAATGTGACCAGCGACCGCATCGCGCCGTACGAGTGCCGGTGCAGGTCGAAGGTGACCAGCCCGTCGTCGACCAGCAGCAGGGTCCAGGTGTCGTGCGTGTGGGCCGGGTAGGCGTGGTCGGTGAACCGGGCGTGGAACACCTCCGCCACGCCCGGGACGTCCGGTCGCCACGCGACGGTGTCCGCGGCCACGTCAAGAACGTACAAGACCGGTCGGGCACCGGCCGGGGATCCTGGTGGCGTGCGCTTCGACACCAAGATCGCCGTGCTGCTCCGGGACGACCTGCTGAGCTGGCAGCGGCTCAACGTCACCGCGTTCCTGGTCTCGGGCCTGGCCGCGACCCGGCCGGAGCTGATCGGCGAGCCGTACGAGGATGCGGACGGCACGCCGTACCTGCCGATGTTCCGGCAGCCGGTGCTGGTCCTGGAGGGATCGAAGGAGGTCCTCACCGCCGCCCACCAGCGGGCCGTCGCCCGCGAGCTGCCGCTGTCGGTGTTCACCGCCGACCTGTTCGACACCGGGTTCGACACGGCCAACCGGGCCGCGGTCAAGGCGGTGCCGCGGGACGACCTCGACCTGGTCGGTCTGGCCCTGCACGGGCCGAAGAACGCCGTGGACAAGGTGGTCAAGGGCGCCCGCATGCACACCTGAGCGCGTCGCCGGACGGGCCGCTCAGCGGACCGGGACCTGGCCGACCCGGAACACCTTCGCCGGGTCGTACTTCGCGGCGAGCTCGGTGAGCCGCGCCAGCGTCGGCGGGTCGTACGAGCGGGCGAGTCGGTACGCCCCGGTGCCGGCGCCGAAGTTGGCCAACGCACCGCCGGTGGCCCACGGCCTCAGCGCCTCGCGCACCGCGGCGCCGTGCGCCGGCACCCGGTCCGCTGCCGGCGACGCCAGCGCCCCGATGACGGCCAGCACGTGCGACGCCGAGCGCTGGCAGAGCATGTCCGGGTGCGCCGGCGGCCGGCCCAGCGCCCCGCCGAGCTGCCGCAGCTCGACCATCACCTGCGGCGAGCCGGCGTCCGGCCCGGCCACGGCGAGCAGCGCGTCGAGCGCCGCCTCCGGCAGCGACCGCAGCAGGTCGGTCTCCTCGTGCGTCGCCATCGGGTCGACCGGGTCGGCGTGCACCGCGCCGATCGCCGTGAACGGCAGCGGGGCCACCGTGTCCGCGATCGGCTCGGCCACCGTCCGGAGTGGACGGATCAGCTCCGCGCCGTCGGCGGCCGCGCCGGTCCAGACGAAGCGGAGGGAGACGGTGGGCCGGCCGGCCAGCGGCGGCGGCACCGCCGGCAGCGGCGGCAGCTGCATCAGCGCGATCGACGTGGTCGCCTGCGCGGGCAGGGCGTCCGACCAGGTCCGCCACGCGGCCAGCACGTCGGCGGCGGCCGGGCCGTCGAACCAGAGCGCGCCGCCGTACACCTCCGGCTGGCGGATGAGGTCGAACTCCAGCGCGGTGACGATGCCGACCGCGCCCTTGCCGCCGCGCAACGCGGCGAACAGCTCATGACCCGGGGTGACCCGGCGCAGCTCACCGTCGCCGGTGACGACCTCGACCGCGCGGACCAGGTCGGAGGCGTAGCCGAAGGTGCGGCCGACCGGGCCGAGCCCGCCGCCGGTGGTGTAGCCGACCACGCCGACCTGCGGGGCGGAGCCGGCCAGCCCGGCCAGCCCGTACGGCGCGGCCGCGTCGAGGACCTGCTGCCAGCGCACGCCGGCGCCGACCCGCGCCCAGCCATCGGGGTGCACGACGCACTCGTCGAGCCGGCCGGTGTGGATCAGCAGCGCGCCGTCCGGGTTGCCGGCGATGCCGTGGCCGGTGGCCTGCACGGCGACCGGCATCCCGGCCGCGGCGGCGAACCGGACCGCCTCGACGACGTCCTCCCCGCCGCGGGCCCCGACCACCGCCGCCGGCGTGCTGGACACGGCGAGGTTCCAGGGCGTGGCCAGCCGGACGTACGCCTCGTCGCCGGGCAGCGCGAGCGGCACCCGGCGGCTGAGGCCGTCGAACAGGAGGGTCGAGCTGGACATAGGCGCTTCCTTTCCCGAGGTCGTCGGTCGACCGGCACAGGGCGGACTGTAGGCAACCGGGGCATGGCCCCGGACCGGAACGATCCAGCCGTGGCAACGGTGGGCCGGCGGCTGACGGCGACCGGGCCGGAGATGCGAAGCTCGGCCCATGACCGAACGGAACGTCCTCGGTGGCGAGTTGGAGGAGTGCGGGACCGACCCGCTGACCGGCTTCTACCGCGACGGCTGCTGCACGTCCGGCCCCGAGGACCTCGGCAACCACACGGTCTGCGCGGTGATGACCACCGAGTTCCTGGAGTTCCAGCGCCAGGTCGGCAACGACCTGGTCACCCCGCGACCCGAGTACGGCTTTCCCGGGCTCGGCCCGGGCGACCGCTGGTGCGTGGTCGCGGTCCGCTGGCTGCAGGCGTACCGGGCCGGGATCCCGACGCCGGTCGTGCTGGCGGCGACGAACGCCCGGGCGATCGAGGTGGTCCCGCTCGCCGCGCTGCGCGAGCACGCGGTCGACGTGCCGGCCGACCCCCGCTCGATCACCGGCGACTGAGCCGTCGAACGGCAGCTGCCGCCGTCAACGGATCCCGCGCGGGGCCGCGGAGGAGGAAGATCACGTCCAGGTCCACCGAGCGGAGGAGCGCCCCATGACCGAGCCCCGCACGCCCGTCGTGTTCGTCCACGGTCTCTGGCTGCACCACAGCAGCTGGAACCGCTGGGTGGAGCTGTTCGCCGAGCGCGGGTACGCACCGGTCGCCCCGCCGTGGCCGGGCGAGGCGGCCACCGTCGAGGAAACCAGAGCGAACCCCGGGCCCATGGCCGGGTACGGCGTCGCCGAGGTCGCCAACCACTTCGCCGACGTGATCACGGCGCTTGACCGCAAGCCGATCGTGGTCGGGCACTCGTTCGGCGGGCTGATCGCGCAGATCCTGCTCGGCCGCGGGCTGGCCGACGCCACCGTGGCGATCGACCCGGCGCCGGTCAAGGGGGTGCTGCCGGTGCCGCTGTCCTCGGCCAAGGTCGGCTCCGTGGTCTGGCGCAACCCGGCCAACCTCAAGGGGACGGTCGCGCTGACGCTGCCCCAGTTCACCTACGGCTTCGCCAACAACCGCAGCCCCGAGGAGGCCGCGGAGCTCTACGAGAAGTGGGCGATGCCGTCGCCCGGCCGGCCGCTGTTCCAGGCCCTGACGGCCAACTTCGCCTACCACGCGGCGACCACCGCCGACCTGCACAACTCGCACCGCGGCCCGCTGCTGATCACGCTGGGTGGCAAGGACCACACGGTCGCCCCGGCGATCTCGAAGGCGACGAAGAAGCTGCACAGCCGCAAGTCCTCCGCGGTGACCGACCTGATCGAGTTCCCCGACGCCGACCACTCGCTGGTGATCGACTCCGACTGGCGCACGATCGCCGACCCGGTGCTGGACTGGCTGGCGAAGCAGGGCCGCTAGAGCGGGCCGCTAGAAGTCGAGTGCCCGCGGCCCGGCGGTCCGCGGCAGCTGGTCGAACACGGTCAGGAACGCGAACGTCCGGGCCCGGTACGGCACCCCGGCGCGGTCGAGCGCGGCCCGGAACAGGGCGGCGGTGCCGTCGAGGTCGCTGCCGACGTACACCGGGGCCGGCGCCCGCTCGACCGCGGCCTGCGCCGCCGGGAAGCGGCGCACACCGACCGCGGTCGCCACCGTGACCCGGTCGCCGGCCGCATACTGCAGCGGCGTCGCGGTCCAGTAGCCGGCCCAGACCCGGTCCTCGCCGTCGGCGGCGAGCTGGCTGGCGACCTGGCGCAGCGCCGCATACTGGCCGGCCGTGTCGCGGTTCTGGATCGTCGGGAAGAACGCCAGGCTCAGCGCCGCCGCGCCGGCGACCACCGCGGCCGGCACCGGCCACGGGCGGGCCGGCACCAGCGCGGCCAGCCCGATCGCCAGCAGCGGGAACGTACCGACCAGGTAGCGCGGGGTGCCGGTGTACCAGGTGGCGTCCGAGGCCGCGTAGAGCAGCGCCACCGCCGGCGGCACGGCCAGCAACAGGTCACCCGGCCGCCGGTGGTCGACCCGGCCGCGCAGGAGGTCGACCAGCCCGCGCCGGCGGACCACCGCGACCAGGTAGGCGGCGAGCAGGACGGCCACGACCAGCAGCTGCAGGGGTGCCCAGAGGCCGCCGTCGGTGTGGCTGTAGGTCACCCCGACGTACTGGCGCAGCACCGGGCCGAACAGGTTGCCGAGCCGCTCGGGCACCGTGGACGGCTCGGCCGGGTCGCGTGGCAGCGGCAGCACCGGGCGCGCGAGCAGCGAGCCGGCCAGCGGGAGCGCCCCGAGCAGGGCCGCGCCGGCGAGCGTGGCCCACCGGCGCACGTCCCGGCCCAGCACCGGCAGCAGCCAGAGCAGGATCGGGACGAGCAGGTAGAGCGCGGTGGCCGCGGTCCACACGCCGAGGCCGGCGGCCAGGCCGGTGCCGGCCAGCCACCACCGGCCGCGACCGGCGCGCAGCGCGCACCACAGCGCGACCATCCCCAGCGCCTGGCCGGCGGCGTAGAAGCCGAGCGAGGTCACCGTGCCCATCACGTTGAACCACGGGCCGACCCCGTAGAGCCCGGCGGCGACCAGCGCGCGGGCCGGGTCGTCGAACACGTCGCGGCCGACCCGGTAGACCAGCACGCAGGTCAGGCAGCACAGGGCGACCAGCGGCAGGCGCAAGGTCAGTGGGTCCTGCGGCAGCCGGGTGAGCGCGTACACGGCCGCCTCGAGGTACTGCTCCAGCGCGCCGCCGTAGTCCTGGCCGGCGTAGAAGACGTACCCGTGGCCGGCGAGGATGCGCCGGACCATGATCCCGGTGGTCGCCTCGTCGGCGTTGAACTGCATCGCCGGGCCGGTCAGGTACGCCACCCGCGTCGCCGCTGTGACCAGCACCGCCGCGGCGACCAGCCAGGGCAGCGCGGTCCGGCGGGCCGGCGGCGCCGGTGCGGCGACCGTCACCGCACCGGCAGCACGAGCGCCCCCAGCAGGCGCTCGGCCTCCGCGTCCGGGTCCTCGGTGAGCCCGGTGTGCACCGGCCCCGGCTGGACCACCGTGCTGCGCGGCGCGGTCAGCCAGCGGAACCGCCGGCCCAGGTCCTCCCGGGCCGGCGGGCCGGCGTCCGGGTCGCCGCCGCAGATGTCGGCCGCGGCCTGCAGCGCCCGGCGGACCGCGGCCGCGTCGGCGTCCGGGTCGAGCGCCCGCAGCCGGTCGGCGTCCAGCCAGACCCGGGAGCCGAGGTAGTCCAGCGGCCGGCAGTAGAGCAGGACGCCGGCGTTCATGGTCTCGCCGCGGTCGACCCGCGGGACCACCCGCAGCACCGCGTACTCGAACAGGTGGCGGGTCATCCGGCACCGCTCCCGCCGAGCCAGCGCGGCCGGGAGCTGCGGGTCGGCGTCCGCTCGCCCGCGCCGGCCGCCGCCACGTCGACCAGCGGCGGCACCCACGAGTCCCGCGCGGCCACCCGGGCCAGCAGCCGGTCCGCGTACGCCGCCGGCCCGGTCGCGAGCCAGTCCGCCGGCACGTCGGCCAGCGCGGCCGAGACCACGTCCGCGGTCACCAGCGGGGCCAGCGCCGCGTCCGCGCCGGCCACGTCCGGCCGGCAGCCGAGCAGCACGTGGTCGCTGGCGTCGTACGGGCGGGCCGGCCAGCGGTCCGCGGTCGGCCAGTTGTGCTGGAAGGTGAGCGTCGCCCCGTGGTCGATCAGGTACGGCGCGCCGTGCCAGTGCAGCAGGTTGGGGTTGCGCCAGGACCGGTCGACGTTGCCGACCAGCGCGTCGAACCACAGCACCCGGCCGGCGAACCCGGCGTCCACCGCGAACGCCACCGGGTCGAGGTCGAACGCGCCGGGCAGGTAGTCGATGCCGAGGTTGCGCCCGCCGGAGGCCCGCAGCAGCTCCTGCACCTCCTGGTCCGGCTCGCCCGCGGCCAGCCCCGGGTCGACCTGCACGGTCGCCAGCTCCGGCACCGGCAGCCCGAGCGCCCGGGCCAGCTGCCCGCTGACGACCTCGGCGACCAGCGTGCCGGGCCCCTGCCCGGCGCCGCGGAACTTCACCACGTACGTCCCGAGGTCGTCGGCCTCCATCAGGCCCGGCAGCGAGCCGCCCTCGCGCAGCGGCACCACGTACCGCGTCGCGACGACCTCGGGCAGCACCCCCGGAGGGTACGGCTCAGTCGTCCTCGGGCGCCGCGTGGTCCGGCTCACCCGGGGTCGGGTCCCGGGTCAGGTCGATCAACGGCCGGTCGCCGGCGTCGTCCGGGGCGAGGTGCCGCGGCTCGGCCGCGGTGTCGGTGATCGAGCCGGTCGTGCTGTTCGGCACGGTCTCCTCGGGGTCGGTCACGGGTCCTCCAGCCGGGTCGGGGTCGGGTGACCGGGAGGACCCTAACAAGCTCACCGGTTCACCATCGCGGCGAGGAAGACCTTGCCGATGTCGGTCGGCTGCCGGGCCCAGTACGTCCGGCCGTGCACCACGGCGGCGGCCGTGCCCATCGACCGCACGTCCGCGTCCGCCCCGTACGCGATGAAGATCGCGGTGATCGGCCGCTTCGGGTCGGCGTGCGCCCTGAGCGAGGAGACGAGCTGCGGCAGGGACAGCCCGGAGACGTCCTCGTTCTTGCCGTCGGTCATCACCACGAGGATGTTCTGCTGGTCGCGCCGCCAGGTCCGCAGGACCTCGCGGTAGCCGGCGTCGATCGTGTCGTACAGCCCGGTGTTGCCGGCCGGCTTCATCCGGGCCGTCGAGCCGATGACGAGCGCCCGCTGGTCGACCGGTCCGACCCTGGCCGCGAGCGGCCGGGCCGGGACCAGCTGCCGGTAGTCGCGCGGCCCGTCCAGCAGCGAGGAGAACTCCCACAGCCCGAGCCGGGAGCGCGCGTTGAACAACGACACCGCCTGCGCCGCGGCCTTCTGGAACACGGCCAGCTTGCTGACCGGCAGCCCCGGCGCCGGCTCGGCCATCGAGCCGGACGTGTCGATCGCGGCCAGCACGTTGGCCGGCCGGCGCAGCGCCCGCCAACGCACGAGCGCCTGGGCGGTCTGGGTCGCGGCCGGCAACGTCCTGGTCCGGTACGCGGCGGCGACCGTGCCGGTGCCCGCGGCAAGGACGGCCTTCGCCGACCGGTCCGGGCCCCGGAAGCCGGCCCGCCCGTACGCGGCCCGGCCGGTGGGGCCCCGGGCGAAGTCCGCGAAGGCCCGCACGACCTGCCGGTCCTGCGCGCTCACCCAGGACCCGCGCAGCGGCAGGAACGGATGGTCGGCCTCGGCCATGCCGTCGGTCGGGTAGACCGGCACCAGCTGGTCGACGTCACCGCCGGCGTCGTGGGCCAGCACCGCCTGCTCGGTGGTCGGGAACGCGGACACCGGGCCCGTGCCGCCGGTGCGGCCGGCGAGCTGGGCCTCGGTCCCGTAGAGCCCCACCGAGCGCTCGAGCACGAGCTCGTTGGTCACCTCGGCCGGGACGACCTTGCCGTCGCGGTTGCCGTCGGCGACCGCGAGCAGCGTGTGCAGCGCGGCGGTCGACCGGGTCGGATCGCTCATGCCGATCACGAACCGGCCCCAGGTCGGATGCCCGTACGGCCGCCAGGTCGGGTCCTTGGTCATCGCGCCGAGCACGGCCCGCCAGGACAGCCGCTGCCTCGGCCAGCCCAGCGCGGCGGCCCGCTGCCGCGCGACGGCGAGGACGATCGGGGTGACGGCCAGCGACTGGCCGGCCTTGGGCAGCGCGGCCGCGGCCTCCGGGCGGCCGGCCGCCAGGCCGGCCCAGACGCCCGACTCCGGTGCCCAGGCGTCCGGCTTCCCGCCCGGAGCGGCGGTGCCCACCGTGGACGCGACCGCGGCCGACTCGGCGCCGACCACGGTGACCGACGCGCAGGCGCCGCCGACCATCGGCTCGGTGAGCGACCACTCGGCCGCGATCCGGCGCAGCACCGCGGCGTGGTCGGGGGCGGCGGCCACGGTGGCGCTCGCCCGCGGGCCGGCGCAGCCGGTGTGCCCGGCCAGCCGGGCCGGGAAGAACGAGGTGCCGACCAGCACGGCGCCGACGACGACCAGGATCCCGCCGGTGCCGACCGCGGCCGGGCCGAGCCAGGCCGGCCGGCGGCGCGCCACACGCCGCGACTCGTACCAGGGAACGTCCTCGTCGGCGTCCTGCCGGTGTCGGGCCGACCTCACCACCGCTGACAGCTCCCCTCCGGTCCCAACCCTCGGGGGGCTCCGCCCCCCGAGCACCCCCCGAGCACCCCCCGAGCACCCCGAAAAACCAACCCTCGAGGGCGCCGGCCGCCCCCCAAGAGACCAACCGAACGACCACCCTCGGGGGGCTTCGCCCCCCGAGGGTCGGACGGGAGGAACTCGGCGCATATGATCGCAGCCGGGCGGTGAGATAGTACATCGAGCACCGATCGGGCGCAGCCGCATAAGAGGGGCAAATCGTCGCCCGTCAGGGTGAAAGTTGATACGACTCGGCGGCGTCGCCGCGGAGCCTGATCAGGTGTGCGGTCAGCGCACGGCGTGCAGGATCGTCCGGGACACCGCCCGGTCGAGCAGCCCGAGCACGTCCGTGCGGGTGCGGGTCGGCTCGTCGTTCCACCGGGCCAGCTCGCGGACCCGGGCGGCCCGGGCCGCCGGGTGCACGGCGTCGGCCAGCATGCTCGGCATCCGGTCGTACCCGTGGTCCTCGGCCAGCGTGTGCCAGAGCGTGTCGACCGCGAGCGCGGCCTGGCCCCGGCGGTCGCGGCGCTCGACCGAGCCGGAGGCGTGCGCGACCGCGCCGACCAGGCAGGCCCCGACCACGTCGGTGCGGGTGAGCAGGAGCAGGCCGAACGGGCTGACCGGCCGGCTCTCCCCGTTGCGGCCGCGGACGACGTAGAACGCGTCCTGCACCCAGCCCTCGGCGATCAGCGCGCGGGCCTTCTCCAGCACCGCCCGGGCGCCCTCGAGCTGGCGGACCCGCTCGAGCTCCGCGTCGCGGCGGGGCGGCAGCAACCCGCCCCAGCGCCTGGTCGTCGCCTGCTTCGTCGGCGCCTGGATCTCCGGCGCCTGCGTGTCGGGCCGGACCTCCGTCCGACCGAGCCCGTCGACGAGTCCCACGGCCATGGCGGCCTCCCCGGGTGCGCTGCGGTTCCCGGGGGAAGCCTACGCCCACCACGTGTCGATAGGGTTTCCCTCCTCAGCTCCCGTCCGCGGAGGTGCGCGATGCCGCCGTCCGATCGTGCCGGCCAGCCGGCGACACCCGCCGACCTCGTCGACGTCCCCAGGCTGGTCACCGCCTACTACGCGGAGCATCCGGACGTCGGCCTGCCCGAGCAGCGGGTCTCGTTCGGCACGTCCGGGCACCGCGGGTCGTCGTTGAGCCTGTCGTTCAACTCCGACCACATCGTGGCCACCAGCCAGGCGATCTGCGACTACCGGGGCCGGGCCGGCACCGACGGGCCGCTGTACCTCGGCCGGGACACGCACGCGCTGTCCGAGCCGGCGTTCGTGGACGCGCTCGAGGTGTTCGCGGCCAACGGCGTGCGGGTGCTCGTCGACTCCCGCGACACGTACACGCCGACGCCGGCGGTCTCGCACGCGATCCTCACCCACAACCGCGGCCGCACCGACGGCCTGGCCGACGGGGTGGTGGTGACGCCGTCGCACAACCCGCCCTCGGACGGCGGCTTCAAGTACAACCCGCCCAACGGCGGGCCGGCCGACACCGACGTGACCCGGTGGATCCAGGACCGGGCCAACGAGCTGCTCGGCGCCGGCCTCGACGGGGTCCGCCGCGTCCCGTACGCGCGGGCCAGGACGGCCGACACCACCGGCACCTACGACTACGTCGACGGCTACGTCGCCGACCTCGGCGCCGCGGTGGACCTCGACGCGGTCCGGTCGGCCGGGATCCGGATCGGCGCCGACCCGCTCGGCGGTGCCTCGGTGCCGTACTGGGGGGAGATCGGGTCGCGCTACGGGCTCGACCTCACCGTGGTCAACCCGCTCGTCGACCCGACCTGGCGGTTCATGACGCTGGACTGGGACGGCAAGATCCGGATGGACTGCTCCTCGCCGTACGCGATGGCGTCACTGATCAAGAACAAGGACGACTACCGGATCGCGACCGGCAACGACGCGGACGCCGACCGGCACGGGATCGTCACGCCGGACGCTGGGCTGCTCAACCCCAACCACTACCTCGCGGTGGCGATCCGCTACCTGTTCGCGCACCGGGACGGCTGGCCGGCCGACGCCGCGATCGGCAAGACGATCGTCTCCTCGCAAATGATCGATCGGGTCGCCGCCGACCTCGGCCGCCGGCTGATCGAGGTGCCGGTGGGGTTCAAGTGGTTCGTGCCGGGGCTGCTCGACTCCTCGGTCGGCTTCGGCGGCGAGGAGAGCGCGGGGGCGTCGTTCCTGCGCCGGGACGGCGGGACCTGGACCACCGACAAGGACGGCATCCTGCTCGCCCTGCTGGCCTCCGAGATCACCGCGGTGACCGGGAAGACGCCGGGCGAGCACTACGCGGAGCTCACCGCGGCGTTCGGCGACCCGGCGTACGCGCGGGTCGACGAGCCGGCGAGCCGCGAGCAGAAGGCGGCGCTGGCCGAGCTGTCCCCGGAGCAGGTGAGCGCGACCGAGCTGGCCGGCGACCCGATCACGGAGAAGCTCACCACGGCGCCCGGCAACGGCGCCGCCATCGGCGGCCTGGTCGTCCGGACCGAGCAGGCCTGGTTCGCGGCCCGCCCGTCCGGGACCGAGGACGTCTACAAGGTGTACGCGGAGTCCTTCCGCGGCCCCGACCACCTGGCCGAGGTCCAGCAGGAAGCCCGCGCCGTGGTCTCCGCCGCGCTGGGTCAGTAAGCCACGGCGGGCCACGGGTTGGGCGCGCAGCCGTAGAGCGACTTGCTCTGCTGCACCATGACCGGCGCCGGCGCGCCCGGGGCCGGGCAGCCCTTGTGCCCGTGCCCGAGCCGGTGCCCGACCTCGTGGTTGACCAGGTACGCGCGATAGTCGTCGAGGTGGCCGCGATACCAGGGCACCGCGCTCACCCACCGCTTGGCGTTGAGGATGACCCGGTTGCCGTTGCGGCAGGACAGCTCGCCGACCGTGTCGAGCGGGTAGCAGAGCCGGTCGACCATGGCCGGCGAGGCGAGGATCAGCTCGAACGAGGCCGGCCCGGGCGTCCGGACGAACGCGACGTGCTCGATCGGCTGCCAGCCGCGCGGGTCGGTGAGCGTGCGCTGCACCTGGGCGGCGATCGCCGCGCCGGCCAGCGGGAGCCCGCCCTCGATCTCCAGCCGGTACGTCAGCGGGGTGCCCGGGCCGGTCGGCCCGGCCGTGCCCGGCACGGTCACCAGCCGGCCGGATGCCGAGGCCGGGATCGTCACCGGTGTCGGGCTCGGTGTCGGCCTCGGCGTGGTCTTCCTCGGGGTGGTGGGCGGCGCCGGGGTCGTGGGCGGGGCCGCCGACGGGGTCGTCGGGACCGCGGTCGCCGCGGCCGCCGGCGCGGCCGCGTCGCCGCTGTGCCCGACCGCGGGCCGCAGGACCAGCGCGAGCGCGGCCACCGCCAGCACCGCGACGCCGACCGACCAGCGGCCGGCGTGACGCGGGGACGTGGCGTGGTTCGGCACGAGCCGGAACTCTACGGCCCCGGGTCAGGGGTTCCGGCCGCTTCCCGGCATGGCCGACGACTGGCCCCGCCCGTCAGCCCCCGTCAGCCCCGTCCAGGCCCTCCAGCGTGTCGGGGACCGGCAGGCCCTGCCGGCGCCAGAGTGGGACGCCGACCTGGAGGAAGCGCGAGACCGCGTCGTACACCTCGTCGTCGTGTACGTCGGCGACGTGCACCTCACAGCACTCGTCCGAGGCGTCGTTCACGGCGTCGGCCACGGTCTGCGCGATCTCCATGCCGCTGGAGCCCGCGTCCATCAGGACCAGCAGGATCCGCCAGGTGCGTCCACCCGGCTCCTCCAGCCGGCGGAAGACCCGCAGCACCTCCAGCACTTCGGGCATCTCGAACAACGCGAGCACCACGGCGCAGTCGACCTGGTCCGGCACCGCGGGGCCCGGGAAGTCCGAGAAGGCATCATCGGGACCGACCTCGTACGCCTCGTCGACCTCAAGGCCGGCCGACAGGTCGGCCACGGTGGAGATGTCCGTCGGGTCGAGGGGAAAACCCAACTCGCCGCCTCCGTTCAACCACGCGTCGACATCCGGTGGCCACTTCTCGAACAGGGTGCCGACGGGGACCTCGGTCCACGGTGCGTCATCGGACAGGCCGTGCGCGAGCGCCATCTGGCGGTACGAGGTGTAGACCAACGCGTGCGTGCCTTCGGAATCCGTGACGCATGGCAGCCGAACCTCACCGGCCGCCGCGGCGCCGAGGCCACCACCCTCGAACGGCCCCTGACCAGGCTCTTCAGCCAGCAGCGGGACGCAGAGGGTGGACCGTGCCAGCGCGCGCAACAGGGTCGCCCGGGCGCCGGAGAGCACACATCGGACGAGGATTCCTTCGAGGTCGTTGACCGGCCGGAAGCCGAGCTCCGCCCCGGGGTGCCCGGAGTCGGGCCGCTCCGCCGACTGGTCGTGCGGTGCCTCGCTCGACACTGTCAGGCCCCCAGCTGCTGGCGCGATCGTCCGCACATCGGACCCGGGTCACGACACCTCGTGCGCCGGACGGCCGATGCGCAGCACTGCTCCTCTCACGTCACGGTCGATCGACTCCGAGCTGTCGACGGCCGGACCCGCGTGCGCCGGCCGACCGAGCCCCGAGCCGGTCCAGTGCTGGACCGTACCCGGCGGACGGGCCGGCGGGGCAAGCCTCGTGCGCCAGGTTGTGGCCGCGCCGACCCGGGCGGCCCGGGCCGGACCCGGCTCGTCGTCGCGGTGACGGCGGGGGCCGCCGAGCTCGTCCCGGCGCCGCCGGAGCTCGTCTTCATCCAGCCCGACCAGGGACAATGCGGTCCGGTCGCGGCGCCGGCCGATCACCGTGCCGGCCGCGACCGCGGCACCGGCGGCGGCCACGGTGCCGGCTTCGACGACACCGATATCGCGTCCGGAACCGGACGCGGCCCATTCCTGCCATCCGTCGGCTCCGGACGCATGCGGTCCGGCTTCCCCGCCGAGCGCACCGGCGAACGGCACGTCGTGGGCGGAGGTATAACGCATGTCTGCGACCGAATCGCCCCAACCGTCCGGCGTCGAGACGAAGCCGTCCGGGTCGTCGAGCCGGTGCTCGGTGTCGACCCGCAGTGCGAGGTCGGTGCCGGCGGCGGCCGGCGGCGGGGTCGGCGCGTCGGCCCGGGCGCGGGCCAGCCGCTCGGCGGCGAGCCGGCCGGCCGCGTCGACGTCAGCGGTCGCCCGGGCCAGCAGTGCATCGGCCGACTGCTGGTCGGCGGCGGCCGTCTCGGGGGTCGAGCGCTCGACCATCCGGACCGCGCTGGTGGCCACCGAGCGGGCGTCCCGCAGCGCCCGCGCGTAGTCCCGCAGCGCCTGCGCGGCGGCGCCGAACGCCTCGGCCGCCCGGGTCAGCCGGTCCGGCACGTCGCCGACGGCCCCGCGGTAGAGCTCGGCCGCCGCACCGGTCCACACGTCGGCGTCGAGCGTCCGCAGCCGGCCGGCGGCGTCGCTGGCGCTGCTCGCGACCCGGGTCAGCCGGGCCGCGACCAACTCGACGTCGTCGGGGTCGCCGGGGACGAGCTCGGCCGGGTCGGCGCCCGGGGTCACCCCGATCACGCCGGCCCCCCGGGCGTGCCGCTGTCGAGGTGACCCCGCAGCCGCCGCTCGGCCTGCTGGTATTCGCCGGCGGCGGCGTGCAGCGTGCCGCCGAGCCGGGCAGCCCGCTCGGACACGCCGCGCAGGCTCAGGCTCCAGGCGTCGAGGAACGCCTCGGCCGACCGGTTGACCGGGTCGCAGCCGGCTCGGCTGAGCTGGTCGGCGATCTCGCCGCGGGACGCGTCGAGCGCCCGGGACACCTCGGCCACGTCGCGCAGCGCGCGGGTGCTGCTGGTGAGCTGCTCCGGCTGGACCCGCAACATCAGGCGCTCACCGCCCCGAGCGAGATCGTCGCGTGCACGCCGGTCGCACCCGGGTGCAGCCGTAGCGGGTGCGGCCCGGCGATGTCGAGGACGAGGTCGTACCCTGCCGGCAGCTGGGCCAGCAGCTCGGCGCCGGTCACCGAGAACCAGGCGACGGTGCCGCGGGCCAGGGCGAGCTGCTCGACCGAGCTGAACACCGGCACGATCCCGGCGTCAGGCACGCCCAGCGCCCGGAAGCCCGGGTCGGCGCCTCGCTCGCAGTAGACGGTCGCGGCGAGGAAGACCTCGTGCAGCCGCCCGGAGTCTCCGACACCCAGCGCGACGTCGCGCGCGGTGTCGGCCAGACTCGGTGCATGCGCAAGCATGTGCCCAGCATAGGGGGTGGGACATAAAAAGCAAAGAGGGCAGACAGTACGAATGGGACGTCCTGCTGAGCGTCGCTCACGGTACCCGCGACCCAGCCGGCGTTCACTCAGTGTTGCATATCGTTGACCGCCTGCGTACGGCCGCAGCGCCGGTCGAGGTCAGGGCCGCGTTCCTGGAGATCGCGGAGCCGGACGTGCGCACGGCGCTGGCCGGCATACCCGGCCACCTGCGCGCGGTGCTGGTCCCGCTGCTGCTCTCCTCGGGTTACCACGACCGGGTGGATCTGCCCGCCGCGATCGCGGCCGCGCGGCCAGGGACGGCGCGCGCACCCGTGCTCGGGCCGGACCCGCGGCTGGCGGTCGCGCTGGCCGACCGGCTCCGCGCGGCCGGCCGGCGACCGGGCGACGCGGTCGTGCTGGCCGCGGCCGGCTCGTCCGACCCGGGCGCCGTCGGGGCCGTGCGTACGCAGGCCGCCCTGCTCGCGGCCGAGCTCGGCACCGAGGTGGGCGTCGGCTTCGGCTCGGCCGCCGAACCGGGCGTGCCGGCGGCGGTGACCGCGGCCCGCGCGGCCGGCGCGGACCGGGTGGCGATCGCGCCGTACCTGCTGGCGCCCGGGCACTTCGCCGACCGGCTGGCCGAGGCCGGCGCCGACCTCGTCGCCGAACCGCTCGGCGCGCACCCCGCGGTGATCGACCTGGTGCTGAGCCGAGCATCGTCAACCCGAGGTTGACGGCGGAGGACGGTCAACCTACGGTTGACGCATGGCCGAACCCACTCCTCCAGTACGCCTCGACGACCTCATCTCCTCCGTCCTGGCCGCGCATCCCGACGGCGACCCGCTCACCCGTCTCTCCGACGCCGTGCTCGTCGCCGAGCAGCTCGCCGACCACGCCGACCATCTCGTCGGGCACTTCGTCGACCAGGCCCGCCGGGCCGGAGCGTCCTGGGCCGAGATCGGCCGCAGCATGGGCGTGACCAAACAGGCGGCGCAGAAGCGGTTCGTTCCGCGCAGCGCCGACGAGATCCCCGAGCTGGGCAACTGGGCGCACTTCACCGACCGGGCCCGGATCGCGGTGGCCGGCTCGCAGAAGCTGGCCCGGACCACCCACCACGACGAGGTGCAGCCCGGACACGTGCTGCTCGGCCTGCTCGCCGACCCGCAGAGCCTGGCCAGCCGGGCGATCGCGGCGCAGACGCCGGTGGAGGAGCTGCGGCTGGCGGTCCTCGACCTGCTCGGCGACGGCGGCGGGACGCCCGGCGACCACGTCCCGTTCTCGGCCGACTGCCGCCGGCTGCTCGCGTTGACCCTGCGCGAGGCGCTCAGGTTGGGCCACAACTACGTGGGGACCGAGCACATCCTGCTCGGCCTGCTCACCGACGAAGGCCCGCTGGGCACGACGCTGGCCGCCAAGGGCGTCACCCACGCCCGGGCGCAGGAGCTGGTCCTGGCCGAGCTCGCGGAGATCATGCGCCGGCTGAAGGGCTGAGCCCGGGGTTGCCCGGCGGGATTCCCGATAGTGCTTGCGGCCGGTTACCGGCGGGTAATACCGTCGGTTACTGACGAGTAGCCGCATGGTCGAACGGAGTTCCCCCGGCGATGGGTCACTACAAGAGCAACCTTCGGGACATCGAGTTCACCCTCTTCGAGCTGCTGCGCATCCAGGACCGCCTCGGTGCCGGGCCGTTCGAGGAGGTCGACGAACCGACCGCGCGCGGGATCCTCAGCGAGGTGGAGCGGCTGGCCTCCGGACCGGTCGCGGAGTCGCTGATCGACTCGGACCGCAACCCGCCGGTGTTCGACCCGCAGACCCACTCGGCCCGGCTGCCCGAGTCGTTCAAGAAGTCGTTCCGGGCCTACATGGACGCCGAGTGGTGGCGCATGCAGATCCCGGCCGGGCTCGGCGGGACGGTCGTGCCGGCGTCGCTGCGGTGGGCGTCCGAGGAGATGATCCTCGGGGCCAACCCGGCCGTGCACATGTACGCCTCGGGCATGTCCTTCTCCACCCTGCTGTACCAGATGGGCACCGAGGACCAGCGGGCGTGGGCCCGGTGGATGGTGGACAAGCAGTGGGGCTCCACCATGATCCTCACCGAGCCGGACGCGGGCTCCGACGTCGGCGCCGGGCGGACACGGGCGATCGAGCAGCCCGACGGGTCCTGGCACATCGAAGGCGTGAAGCGGTTCATCACGTCTGCCGACCATGACCTCACCGACAACATCGTGCACTTCGTCCTGGCCCGGCCCGAGGGCGCCGGCCCCGGCACCAAGGGCCTGTCGATGTTCGTGGTGCCGAAGTTCCACGTCGACCTCGAGACCGGTGAGCTGGGCGAGCGCAACGGCGTCTTCGTCACCAAGGTCGAGAAGAAGATGGGCCTCAAGGTCTCCACGACCTGCGAGGTGCGCTTCGGTGAGGACCCGGCCCGGCCCGCGGTCGGCTGGCTGGTCGGCGGTGTGCACGACGGCATCCGGCAGATGTTCAAGATCATCGAGAACGCCCGGATGCTGGTCGGCACCAAGGCGATCGCGACGCTGTCGACCGGCTACCTCAACGCGCTCGACTTCGCGAAGACCAGGGTCCAGTCGGCCGACCTCACGCAGATGGCCGACAAGACCGCGCCGCGGGTGACGATCATCCACCACCCGGACGTACGCCGGATGCTCATGCTGCAGAAGGCGTACGCGGAGGGCATGCGGGCGCTCGCGCTCTACACCGCGACCCAGCAGGACGCGGTCATCGCCGACCCCTCCGACGAGGCCGCGGCCCGGCTCAACGACCTGCTGCTGCCGCTGGTCAAGGGCCTCGGCTCGGAGCGGTCGTACGAGCTGCTGTCCCAGTCGTTGCAGGTCTTCGGCGGCTCGGGCTACCTGCAGGACTACCCGATCGAGCAGTACCTGCGCGACTCCAAGATCGACACCCTGTACGAGGGGACGACCTCGATCCAGGGCCTCGACATGTTCTTCCGCAAGATCGTCCGGGACAAGGGCGCGGCCCTGACCGCACTCGCCACGGAGATCGGCGCGTTCGCGGCCGGGGAGGCCGGCAACGGGCGGCTGAAGGAGGAGCGGGCGGCGCTCGCGGCCGGGCTCGCCGACGTGCAGGCGATGGTCGGGGCGATGGTCGGCTTCCTGATGTCCGCGCAGGAGGATGTCAGCCAGGTCTACAAGGTCGGCCAGAACACCACCCGGCTGCTGATGTCGCTCGGCGACCTCGTCGTCGGCTGGCTGCTCGTCCGCTCGGCCGCGGTCGCGGTGGACGCACTCGACGCGGGTGCCGTGTCCGACCGGGACCGGGCGTTCTACCAGGGCAAGATCGCCGCGGGCCGGTTCTTCGCCACGACCGTGCTACCCGAGCTGGCCGCCCGCCGGCAGATCGTGGAGGCCACCGACAACGCGCTCATGGACGTGCCGGAGGAGAGCTTCTAGAGTCCCCCGCTCACCGGGCCGGGGCCGCCGCGTGCGGTCCCGGCCCGACCCTTTCCGCGGCCCGTGTCGAGAACCGGCGCGGCGGGACGACGCGTTGGCGTACCGACCACCACCGACACGAGGAGACGGACGATGCGGGCTCTCATGCTGCTGAAGATGAGCGAGCAGGTCGGCGAGCCGCCGGCGCCGCTGTTCGCGGCGATGGACGAGACGATCAAGGACATCAAGGAGACCACCACGATCATCGACACCAACGGGCTGGTGCCGACCGCGCAGGCCGCGACGAAGATCCGGGTCACCGGGGGCAAGACGACCGTGCTGGACGGCCCGTTCGCCGAGTCCCGCGAGCTGGTCGGCGGGTACGCGCTGGTCGAGGTCGACACGTACGAGCAGGCCGTCGAGGCGGCCCGCAAGATCGTGCAGGTGCACGTGGACCACTGGCCGACCTGGGAGGGCGAGGCCGAGGTCCGGCAGGTCATGGGCTGACTTGCGGGAGGCCGTCCCCGCCCGGTCTGATCGGGCGGGTGACGGCACCCGAGGTGGTCAGCAGGATATGGAAGACCGAGGCCGCCCGGCTGGTCGCCGGGTTGACCCGGATGACCCAGGACCTCGGGCTGGCCGAGGACCTGGCCCAGGACGCGCTGGTCGCGGCCCTCGAGCAGTGGCCGGAGTCCGGCGTGCCGGACAACCCCGGCGCCTGGCTCATGGCCGTCTCCAAGCGCCGCGCGATCGACCACTTCCGCCGCTCGGAGCGGTTCCGATCGGTGGCGCCCTATCTCGCCGCGGAGGCCGTCGTGCCCGACCTCAGTGCCGATCTTGCTGCCGCGGTCGACCACATCGAGGACGACGTACTGCGGCTGATGTTCATGGCCTGCCATCCCGTGCTCACCAAGGAGTCGCGGGTGGCGCTGACGCTCCGGCTGGTCGGCGGGCTGTCGACCCGCGAGATCGCCCGGGCGTACCTGTCCGGCGAGGCGACGGTCGCGCAGCGGATCAGCCGGGCCAAGCGGACGATCGCCGAGGCCGGCGTGCCGTTCGAGGTGCCGTCCGGTCCGGAGCGGCCGGAGCGGCTGGCCTCGGTGCTCGAGGTCGTCTACCTCATCTTCAACGAGGGGTACGCGGCGACCAGCGGGGACGACTGGGTCCGGCCCGCGCTCAGCGACGAGGCGCTGCGGCTCGGCCGGCTGCTGGCGTCACTGGCCCCGCGGGAGCCCGAGGTGCACGGGTTGCTGGCGCTCATGCAGCTGCAGGCGTCCCGGTCCGCGGCCAGGGTCGGACCGTCCGGCGAGGCGGTGCTGCTGCGGGACCAGGACCGCAGCCGGTGGGACGCGGACCTGATCGCGGCCGGGCTGGAGTCGCTGGCTCGCGCCGGCCGCGGGCCGTACGGGCTGCAGGCGGCGATCGCGGCCGGCCACGCGGTCGCGCCGTCGGTGGAGGAGACCGACTGGGTCCGGATCGCCTCGCTCTACACCGAGCTGGCCGTGGTCACCGGGTCGCCGGTCGTCGAGCTGAACCGGGCGGTCGCGGTGGCGCAGGCGTACGGGCCGGAGGCCGGGCTGGAGATCGTCGACGGGCTGCGCGACGCCCGGGCGCTGCGCGACTACCATCTGTTGCCGAGCGTCCGCGGCGAGCTGCTCAGCTCGCTGGGCCGCACCGACGAGGCCCGGGCCGAGTACGCCCGGGCCGCCGACCTGGCCACCAACGAGCAGGAACGCATCCTTCTCCGCCGCCGCGCCGGGGCCTGACAGCTACACCCGGCAGTATTCGCCATTCGGTCGGGTCATCGCGTGGTGGGCCAGAGGCGGGTGGTGGTGACGGCGAGGTCGAGGTGGAAGGCGGAGATCGCGCCGGCGGGGGCGAAGGCTTCGAGGGCGGCGCGGGCGAGGCCGGCGGTCGCGGCGGCGGCGGCCAGCTCGCGGCGGGCGGCCTCCGGGTCGACGGTCTCCTCGACCGCGAGGCAGTAGACCTTGAGGCCCTCGGCGGTGACTCCGCGCAGCAGCGCGATCGCCCCCGGCCTCGCCTTCGCGAGCTCGACCAAGGCGGCGTCGTGGGCGTCCGGCTGCGGGTCGCCCTTGCCGACGGCGGTGTCGCGGTCGATGCCGACGAGCGTGAAGCCGCCGACGGCGACGTCGCCGCGCGGGTCCTCGGTGTCCCGGGTCGGCGCCGGGCCCTGGTCCACCACGGCCGGCAGATCGGGTCGCTTCAGCGTGCCGCCGGCCGGCCGGGCCGGCTCGGGCTGCGCGCGGTCGGTCCGACGCGTCCAGACCCGGGTCGAGGACCAGCTCAGCCGCAGGTGCACGGGGTCGAGGCCGCGGGCCGGCGCGAACGGCTCGACCGGCGCGGGTGCGCTCGCCCGGACCTCCTCCGGGTCGGCCTCGCCGTCGAGCGCCAGACCGACCACCAGCCGGTCGTCCCCGGTGTACGCGGTGACCAGGCCGACCACGCCGGCACGGCCGGTCGCCCAGTCGACCAGACCGGTCAGCATCCCGCGGTGCTCGAGGTGGTCCAGACCTGGCCCCGGCCGGAACGTCGCGTCGGCCGGGAGCGGGAGGCCCGGTGGCGCGGGCTTCGGCGCGACCGGCCAGAGCGGGCGGCAGCGCGCCTCCAGCCAGCGGTGTGCCTCGGTGACGTCGGAGGCGGCGAGCACCTCGACACAGCACCGGGCCGCGCCCGAGTTCTGCAGCGTGTCGACCAGTGCGGCCCGCTCGGACTCCACGTCGGCGATCGAGCCGCGGTTGACGTATCCGAGCACGACCCGGACCCAGCTACCGGCCGGGTCGTGCACCCAGGTCCGGAACAGCGCGGCGACCCGCCGGCTCCGCTCGGCGTGCGCCCGCAGCGCGGCGTCGACGGAGTCGTCCTGCTCGGATCCCGCGTCGAACTCCCACTGCAGGTTCGCCGCGATCAGCTCGAACGCCGCCCCGGCCGCATCCCCCGGCCGTGCCTCCTCGGCCTCCCGGGCGGGCAGCGGCGTCTCGGCCGGCGCCCGGTCCGGAGGCGGCACGACGGGCCCGTCGTCCGCCTCCTCGGCCGGCGCCCCGGACTCCGCCTCCTCGGCCTGCGTCCCGGACTCCGCCTCCTCGGCCTGCGTCCCGGACTCCGCCTCCTCGGCCCGCGTCCCGGACTCCGCCTCGCCGGCCGGCGTCGCGGGCGCGGTCACCGGACCGGCGGTGGCCATGTCGGCCGGCGGCTCGGACGCGCCACCGCGGCTCGCGGGCGCCACCGCGGGACCAGGTGTCACCGCCGGACCAGGCGTCACCGCCGGACCAGGCGTCACCGCCGGACCAGGCGTCACCGCGGGACCAGGCGTTGTCGCGGGATCTCGCGTCGGCCCGTGGTCAGCCGAGCGGGCGGCGTCGCCTTCCGCGCGGCCGGCCCGGGGGTCGGCTGCCGGAACGGGGTCGGGCTCCACCCCGGTCGCCACGGTCACGGCCCGGGGACCGGGGACGGGATCGGGCCAGACCTCGGTCGCGGCCTCGGCGACGGCGGCCTGGCGGGGGTCGGCGAGGGCGGGGTCGGCCGGGACCGGAACGACGACGCAGCACGCGCCGGCCGCCGCCACGGCCGCCGACACGCCGCCGGCGACCG
Source organism: uncultured Actinomycetota bacterium (assembly GCA_963803135.1). Taxonomy (GTDB): domain Bacteria; phylum Actinomycetota; class Actinomycetes; order Mycobacteriales; family CADCTP01; genus CADCTP01. Next base: position 147,531 of record CAWDLH010000010.1, read on the forward strand.
CGACCAGATCGACCGGGCCGCCGAGCACCGGCACGTACACCCGAACCGGACCGCCCGCGCCGCCGCGGAAATCCTCCCAGGTCCGGCGCAGCTGCCGTACGCCGTCCACAGTGGACACCGCGGTCCCGGCGGCCAGGTCCACGTCGTCGACCGGCCCGCCGGACAGCGCGGACCGGGCCGACACAGCGGTACCGGCGGACGGCTCCTCCGCGTCCCAGCCGGTCAGCTCGGCGTACCGCGCGCCGGCGGCGTCGAGGCGGGCCCGCAGCGCCGCCAGCCCGAGCGTGTCGTCCTGCAGGACCAGGTGGAACGGGACCGGCTCGCCCTCCTCGGCCCGCGCCCGGGCGACCTCCCGCACCAGCTCGACCAGTCCGCGCAGCTGTTCGGCCGGCGACGCCGCGAGCAGCAGCGAGGACCGGCTCACGACCAGCACGTGCCCGGCCCCGGGCAGCCACGACATGTCGGTGAGCAACGCGGCCAGGCCGGCCCAGTCCTCGACCGGGTCGCCGGGCAGCTGCAGCGCCGCCCCGATCTCGTCCAGCAGCCCGTACGTCGACCGTCCACAGTGGCCACGCAGGTGCCTGACCACGATCCCGTCCTGGCCGAGCAGCCACCCCAGCTGCCGGGCGTCCGCCGGCGCGGCGTCGAGCAGGTGGATCCACGGGCCGGTGGGCCGGGCCAGCCGGGCCAGCTCCGCCTCCGGCCCGGCGGCGGACGGGACGACTCTCACCCGGGCATTCTCACAGAGACCCTCACAGCACCGACATCCGCGCCACCGCACGCATCTTGTTCATCGCGTCCAGCGCGGCGACCTTGTACGACTCGGCCAGCGTCGGGTAGTTGAACACCGCGTCGACGAGGTAGTTCACCGTCCCGCCGCAACCCATCACGGTCTGTCCGATGTGGACCAGCTCGGTCGCGCCGGTGCCGAACACGTGCACGCCGAGCAGCTGCCTGGTCTCGGAGTGCACGAGCAGCTTGAGCATCCCGTACGAGTCGCCGAGGATCGCGCCGCGGGCCAGCTCGCGGTAGCGGGAGATGCCTACCTCGAACGGCACCGACTCCTCGGTCAGCTGGTCCTCGGTCTTCCCGACGTACGAGATCTCGGGGATCGTGTAGATCCCGATCGGCTGGCAGTCGTTCATCGGCGTCTCGACCGGCTCGTCGCAGGCGTGGTAGGCGGCCCGCCGGCCCTGCTCCATCGAGGTCGCGGCGAGCGCGGGGAAGCCGATCACGTCGCCGACCGCGTAGACGTGCGGGACCGAGGTGCGGTAGTCGTCGTCGACCTTGATCCGGCCGCGGTTGTCCGCCTCCAGGCCGGCCTTGCCCAGGTCCAGCACGTCGGTGACGCCCTGCCGACCGGCCGAGTACATAACCGTGTCGGCCGGGATCCGCTTGCCGCTCTCCAGGATCGTGAGCGTGCCGCCCTCGTGCCGCTCCACCCTGGTGACCGTCTCCCGGAACCGGAACGTCACCGCCAGGTCGCGCAGCTGGTACTTCAGCGCCTCGATGATCTCCAGGTCGCAGAACTCGAGCATCCGGTCCCGCCGCTCGACCACGGTCACCTTGGTGCCGAGCGCGGCGAACATCGACGCGTACTCGATGCCGATCACGCCGGCGCCGACGACCACCATCGAGGGCGGCACGTGGTCCATGGCGAGGATCTGGTCGGAGTCGACCACGGTCCGCCCGTCGAAGTCCACTGTGGATGGACGAGCGGGCTTGGTGCCGACCGCGACGATGAACTTCTCCGCCGTGTACTCGCGCTCGTTGCCATCCTCGGCGACCACGACGATCGAGTTCGGCCCGGTGAACCGGGCGGTGCCGACGAGCATGCGCACGTGGTTGCGGGCCAGCTGGCTGCGGATGACGTCGATCTCCCGGCCGATCACGTGCTGGGTCCGGGAGGTCAGGTCAGCGACCGTGATCTCGTCCTTGAGCCGGTACGACTGGCCGTAGAACTCGCGCTGGGACAGGCCGGTGACGTAGAGGACGGCCTCGCGCAGCGTCTTGGACGGGATCGTGCCGGTGTTGATGCACACCCCGCCGACCATCAGCCTGCGCTCGACGATGCCGACCCGCCGGCCGAGCTTCGCCCCCGCGATGGCCGCCTTCTGCCCGCCAGGTCCTGACCCGATCACGAGCAGGTCGTAGTCGTACGGCATGGCGGCCTCCCGGAGTCGCGTCCGGTCAATCGTCGCAAGCCGCCGGCCGGAGCGCACCTATGCGGGCCGCTGGACCAGCCCGAGCCGCTGCTTGGCCAGCAGGATCCGCTCCGCCGACCGGTCCACCGCGGCCCGGAACGCGGGGTCGCGCGCGGCCCGGTCGTAGAGGGCGGCGAACATCGCCGGCAGCGTCGCCGGGCTCACGGTGAGGACGAGGTCGCCGCCGGCGGCTACGAACCGGACCGCGCGCTCGCCGGCCGGGACGGCACTCACCTGCCGGGCCACGCCGAGGTCGTCGGACACCACCACGCCGTCGAAGTGCAGGTCGCGGCGCAGCAGGCCGGTGACGACGGCCGGCGAGAACACGGCCGGCCGGGCCGGGTCGATCCGGGCGTACACCGCGGACGAGATCATGACGAACGGGTGGCCGGCGCGGATCGCGGTCCGGAAAGGCCCGAGGTAGGGGTCGGTGCGGGTGGTGGTGCGGTCGGTGACCCCGCTGCTGACGTCGGTGTTCGCGGTCACCCGGCCGAGGCCGGGGAAATGCTTGACGGTCGGGACCACGCCCGCGTCGGCGAGGCCGGCGGCGAACGCGGTGGCGTGCGCGGCCACGGTGGCCGGGTCGCTGCCGTACTGCCGGTCGAAGTGCCCGATCGGCGGGTTCGCCGCGCCCGGCGGCACGGTGTCCGCGACCGGAGCGAGATCGACCCGGACACCGGCCGCCCGCAGCTGTCCGCCCCAGGTCCGGGCGCGCGCCCGCAGGACCGCCGGGTCGAGCCGACCCTGGCTGCGCGCACTCGGTATCAGCGCGAACCCCGGGCCCTTGAGCACCTGCACCGCGCCGCCCTCCTGGTCGGTCGCGATCAGCACCGGCGGCCCGGGCACGGCGGCCCGCGCCCGGGCGGTCAGCGCCGCGGTGGCGGCGGTGCCGGCGTGGCTGCGGCCGGTGAGGATGACCCCGCCGACCCGGTAGCGGCCGAGCTGCCGCAGCGCCGCGTCGCTGGTGCCCGCGGCGGGAACCCCGACCATGAGCAGCTGGCCGACCCGGGCCGCCAGCGGCATCCCGGCCAGCACCGACGGGACGGTCGGCGGGGCCGTCGCGGTGGGGTGCACGGTCGGGCTCGGCGCCGGCCCGGTCGCCGTCGGGCTGGCGGCCGGGGTGGGGGACGCGGTCGTCGGAGCCGGCGAGGTGGACGCGCGCGGCGTCGCCGGCGGCTCGGCCGGCGTCGTGCTGCACGCCGTCGCCGCCCCGAGCGCGACGGCGGCCACCACGGCCACGAGAGCGCGCACACCGCGACGCTACGGCACCGTCGCCGCGCCGTCCGCCGACCCGGCATAGGGTCGGAGGCGATGACCGACCAACCCCGCTGGCTGCCGCTCGAGGGCGCTGCCAACGCCCGTGACCTGGGCGGGCTGCCGACCGACGGGGGCGGCGAGACCGCCGAGTACCGGCTGCTCCGCTCCGACAACCTGCAAGGCCTCACCGCCGCCGACGTCCGCCTGCTGATCGAGGACGTCGGCCTGCGCACGGTCGTCGACCTCCGTACGGACGTGGAGGTCGAGCTGGAAGGGCCTGGACCGCTCACCCGCGAGCCGCGGGTCGAGATCCGGCACCTCTCGCTGTTCCCGGAGAGCGGCGGCCGTACCGACGTCGACGCGGACGCGGCGCTGCCCTGGCAAGCGGACGGCGAGGACGCCCGCCGCGGCTCGACGCTGCCGGACACGCCGGCCGGCGAGCCGCCGGAGCCGGGCAGCCGGGCGGTCGCGTTCTATCTCGCCTATCTGCGCGACCGGCCGGACAACGTGGTGGCCGCGTTGCGCGCGATCGCCGACTCCGACGGCGCCCCGGTCGTGCACTGCGCGGCCGGGAAGGACCGGACCGGCGTGGTCGTCGCGCTCGCGCTGTCGGTCGCCGGCGTGCCGCGGGACCGGATCGTCGCCGACTACGTGGCCACCGCCGAGCGGATGGAGCCGCTGCTGGCCCGGCTCAAGGCCAGCGACACCTACCGCGAGGACCTGGACAGCCGGCCGGACGACTCGCACCGGCCGCGGGCGGAGACGATGCGGCGGTTCCTGGCCCACCTCGACGAGCACTCCGGCGGGCCGCTCGGCTGGCTGGACTCGGCCGGGTTCGGCCCCGCCGACGTGGAGAAGCTGCGCTCCCGGCTGGTGCCCTCAGCCGTGCGGGTCGAGGACTAGCTCGACCCGGGTCGGGCCGCCGGGGACGACCCGCAGGTCCCAGTCGCGGCGGGCCAGGTGGCAGGCCGGGTGCTCGGCGCGCTCGTCGCAGCTGGCCGCGTACGCGCTGGCCCGCAGCCGCCGCTCGGCCCCGACCCGGATCCGCCGGGTCAGCTGCGCGCCCCCGCTGGGGCCGTCGGCCAGGCCGGTGATCGTCAGGCTGGTGGCCGGGCCGTACCGGTCGTCGAGCGTCTCGCCGGCCGGCGGGGTGAACGCCACCGCGACCGTGACCTCGCCCGGGCCGACCTCGACGGTCCGCCGCAGCGGCAGCCGGGTCAGCCGGTGCGCGGCCGACTCGACCACGACCAGCTCGTCGCCGGCGACCACCGCGCCGGTCGGCTCGGCCAGGTTGCGGGCCAGCGTGTCGACGGTCCGGGTGACCGGGTCGTACCGCCGGACCGCGCCGTTGTACGTGTCCAGCACCGCGACGGTCCCGTCCGGCAGCAGCGTCACGCCCAGCGGGTGCTGGAAGCGGGCCTGCTCGGCCGGCCCGTCGACCAGGCCGAAGTCGAACAGCCCCTCGCCCACCGCGGTCGCCAGCGTGCCGTCACGCAACGTACGCAGCGAGGAGGTCTCGGCGTCGACGAACCAGAGCGTGTCGCCGGCCGGGGCCAGCCCGCTCGGCTGGGCCAGCCAGCCGTCCAGCGCCGGTCCGTCCCGCAGCCCCTCCACGGTCGTCCCGGCCAGCAGGCCGGTCGGGGAGACCAGGAGGTGGACGCCGGCCGCCGCGACCGCGATCCGCCCGTCCCACCAGGCAACGTCCCACGGCGAGAAGACCGGCGGCACCGGGCCGGTGACGGTGCACGCGCCGGCCAGGGCCCGGGGCAGGTCGACCACCGTGCTCACCTCGCCGGTGTCCAGCCGAACGCCCCGGACCAGGTGGTTGGCGGTGTCGGCGACCAGCACGTCCACGCCGGGGACGGCACCCGGGCTCAGCACGACCAGGCCCTGCGGCTCGGCGAACGTCGCCGTGTCCGGCCCGCCGTCGGCCCGGCCGCGCTCGCCCGAGCCGATCCGCCGCAGCAGGGTGGCGCCGTCCGGCGCCAGCTCGGCCAGCGAGTGGTGGCCGGCGTCGGCGACGAGCAGCGTGCCGGTCGGGGTGACCGCGATCCCGCCCGGGAACCGCAGCGTGGTCTCCGGCTCCGGCGCCGGCCCGAGCTCCGGGCCGCCGCGCCGCAGCCGGTCGCCGTACTCGACCACCAGCTCGTCGATCAGCCCGGCCAGCTCGGTCGCGTGCCCCTCGCCCCGCCTGGTGGCGACCACGTAGCCGTCCGGGTCGACGAGGACGAGGGTCGGCCAGGCGTTCACCGCGTACTGCCGCCAGGTCGTGAGGTCGGGGTCGTCGAGCACCGGGTGCCGCACGCCGTAGCGGCGGACCGCCGCCTCGACGGCGGCGTGCTCGGCCTCGTGCGGGAACTTCGGCGAGTGCACGCCGATCGTGGTGAGCACGTCGGCGTACCGGGCCTCGAGGGGGCGGAGCTCGTCGATGACGTGCAGGCAGTTCGCGCAGGCCGAGGTCCAGAAGTCGAGCAGGACGACCCGGCCGCGCAGGCCGGCCAGCGACAGCTCCCGGCCGCCGGTGTTGATCCAGCCGCCCGCGCCCCGCAGCTCCGGCGCCCGCACCCGTCCAGTGACCCGCACGCTGCCCCTAACGCGACGGACCCCGCAGGGCTTTCCCTGCGGGGTCCGTGTCGCTCAGCGGTTGATCTGGGCGCTGGTGGACGCATGCAGCTCGTGCTGCAAGGTCCTGGTCGACACCGCGTCCGTCGCGTGCCGCACCAGTCGCGTCCGTCGAGCCACCGCGTGCCGCTCGCGCCACCTGGTCATCCGGGACTGCACTGTGCTCACTCTCCTCTGCGTACGTCCTTTCGAACGTACGGAGGAGATGGAACATTCCCTTCGATTCGTCAGCCCAGAGCGAGCGCCAGCCCAGGATCGGTCAGCAGCGCCGCGATGTCGGCCAGGAACTGCGAGCCGAGCTGGCCGTCCACGATCCGGTGGTCGAACGACAGCGAGAGCTGGCAGACCTGGCGGACCGTGAGCTGCCCGTCGACCACCCACGGTGCGTCCCGGACCGCGCCGAGGGCCAGGATCGCGGCCTCCCCCGGGTTGAGGATCGGCGTGCCGCCGTCGACCCCGAACACGCCCACGTTGGTGATCGTGATCGTGCCGCCGGACATGTCGGCGGGTGCGGTCTTGCCGGCCCGCGCGGTGTCGGTCAGCTCCTTGATCGCTTCGGCCAGCTCCCGCGCGGTCAGCCTGCCCGCGTCCTTGACGTTGGGGACGACCAGGCCGCGCGGGGTGGCCGCGGCGATGCCGAGGTTGACGTACTCCTTGACCACGATCTCCTGGGCCTGCTCGTCCCAGGCCGAGTTGACCATCGGGTGCCGGCGGAGCGCGAGCAGCACCGCCCTGGCCGCGAACAGCAGCGGGCTGACCTTGACCCCGGCGAACTCGGGCGACGCGGCGACCCGGTCGCGCAGCCGCATCGTCCCGGTCATGTCCACGGTCAGCCACTCGGTGACGTGCGGCGCGGTGAACGCGCTGGTCACCATCGCGGCGGCGGTGTGCTTGCGGACGCCCTTGATCGGGATCCGCTGCTCCCGGGACGCATCCCAGCTCGGCGCGGCGGGGACGGTCGGGGCGCTCCGGGCCGGCTGGGTCTCCGGCTCGGCCGCGGACCGGGCCGCGGCCTCGACGTCGGCCCGGGTGATCACGCCGCCGTCGCCGGATCCGGCCACCGTGGCCAGGTCGACCCCGAGGTCCCGGGCCAGCTTCCGCACCGGTGGCTTGGCCAGCACGGTCACGCCGTGCCCGTTCGAGGCCGGCGCCCCGGCCTCGGACGCCGCCGACGGTGCGCCGGCCGGCTCGACCGGCCCGGACTGGGCCGGCCCGGACCGGGCCGGCGCTGAGGTCCCGGCCTCGGCGGTCGGCACCGGAGCCTCGGCGGCCGCCTGCGTGGGTGCCGCGGACTGGGCCGGCGTGGGCGCGGCGGTCCCGTTCTTGCGCGGCCGGCGCTTGGCGGTCACCGACCGCGGTCCGTAACCGACGAGCACCGCCGTACGGCCGCCGGGCGTGGGCGAGCCGATCAGCCCCGGCTCGACCGCCGCATCGTCGGGCGGCGGCGGGATCAGGTCCTCGACCTGCGCCTGGGCCGCCGCCGGCACCCCCGGTGCGCCCTCCGGATCGACGTCGACCGTGAGGATCGGCGTCCCGACGTCGACGGTCTCCCCCTCGCCCACCAGCAGCTCGGTGATCGCCCCGGCGAACGGGCACGGCAACTCGACCGCCGCCTTCGCCGTCTCGATCTCCACGATCGTCTGGTTGACGGTGACCATGTCACCGGGCTTGACGTACCACTTGAGGATCTCGGCCTCGGTGAGCCCTTCCCCGGCGTCGGGGAGCCTGAACTGCTTGAAGGTCGGCACCAGCGAACTCCTAGAAGGCCAGCGAGCGGTCGACGGCGTCGAGCACCCGGTCGAGGTCGGGCAGGAAGTCCTCCTCCAGCCGGGACGGCGGGTACGGCGTGTCGAACCCGCCGACCCGCAGCACCGGCGCCTCCAGCGAGTAGAACGCCTGCTCGGTGACCCGGGCGGCGAGCTCGGAGCCGAGACCGAGGGTGACCGGCGCCTCGTGCACGACCACCAGCCGCCCGGTGCGCCGGACCGAGTCCAGGACCGTGTCGGGGTCGAGCGGGGACAGCGAGCGCAGGTCGATGACCTCCAGCTGGCGCCCGTCGTCCTCGGCGGCGGTGGCCGCGTCGAGCGCGACCTTCACCATCGGCCCGTACGCGGCGATCGTGAGGTCGGTGCCGGTCCGGACCACCCGGCCTGGTGCAGCGGGTCGGGGGTTGCGGCCGGGTCGACCTCGGCCTTCTCCCAGTAGCGCCGCTTCGGCTCCAGGAAGATCACCGGGTCGTCGGAGGCGACGGCCTGCTTGATCATGTGGTAGCCGTCCGCCGGGTTGGAGCAGGCGACGACCCTGAGCCCCGCGGTGTGGGCGAAGTACGCCTCGGGTGACTCGCTGTGGTGCTCGACCGCCCCGATGCCGCCGCCGAACGGGATCCGGATCGTCACCGGCAGGCTCACGTTGCCCCGGGACCGGTAGTGCATCTTCGCGAGCTGGCTGACGATCTGGTCGAAGGCCGGGTAGACGAACCCGTCGAACTGGATCTCGCAGATCGGCCGGTAGCCGCGCATGGCCAGCCCGATCGCGGTGCCGACGATCCCCGACTCGGCCAGCGGCGTGTCGATGACCCGGTCCTCGCCGAAGTCCTTCTGCAGCCCGTCGGTGACCCGGAAGACGCCGCCGAGCTTGCCGACGTCCTCGCCCATGATGAGCACCTTGGGGTCGGCGTCCATGGCCGCGCGCAGCCCCTCGTTGAGCGCCTTGGCCAGCGTGTACGTCGCCATCAGTGCTGCACCTCCTCGAACGAGTCGAGGTAGGCCGCGAAGCCGTCGCGCTGGGCGCGCAGGTGCGGGGCCGGCTCCGCGTACACCTCGTCGAAGATCGACAACGGCTCCGGGTCGGGCATCTCCACACAGGCCTGCCGGACCTGGCCGGCCAGCTCGACCGCCTCGGCCTCGACCGCGTCGAAGAAGTCGGCGTCCGCCTCCCCGGACCGGGACAGGTATGCCTTCACCCGCTCGATCGGGTCCCGCAGCCGCCAGATCTCCAGCTCGGTGGCCAGCCGGTAGCGGGTGGGGTCGTCGGAGGTGGTGTGCGCCCCCATCCGGTACGTGTATGCCTCGATGAACGTCGGGCCCTGCCCGGTGCGGGCCGCGTCCATCGCCGCCCTGGTCACCGCGAGGCAGCCGAGCACGTCGTTGCCGTCGACCCGGACGCCGGGGAAGCCGAAGCCGCGGGCCCGCTGGAACAGCGGGATCCGGGACTGCTTCTCGATCGGCTCGGAGATCGCCCACTGGTTGTTCTGGCAGAAGAAGACCACCGGGGCGTTGAACACGCTCGCCCACACGAAGGCCTCGTTGACATCGCCCTGGCTGGAGGCGCCGTCGCCGAAGTAGGCGATCACGGCGTCCTCGCCGCCGTCGCGCTGCATGCCCATCGCGTACCCGGTGGCGTGCAGGGCGTGCGCGCCGATGACGATGGAGTAGAGGCCCATCATGCGGTCGTGCGGGTTCCAGCCGCCGAAGTCGTTGCCGCGGTAGAGGCTGAGCAGCTCGGCCGGCTGCACGCCCCGGCACCAGGCCACGCCGTGCTCGCGGTAGCTCGGGAAAGCCATGTCGTCCGGCCGCAGCGCCCGGCCGGACCCGATCTGCGCCGCCTCCTGGCCGAGCAGCGAGGCCCAGATGCCCAGCTCGCCCTGCCGCTGCAGCGCGGTCGCCTCGACGTCGATCCGGCGGACGAGGACCAGGTCGCGGTAGAGGTCGCGGACCTCTTCGGCCGTGATGTCGAGGGGATAGTCAGGGTGCTCCCGCCGCTGCCCCTCCGGGGTCAGCAGCTGCACCAGGTCGGGGTCGCCGCCCGGATCAGGCCCGGCGGGGACTCCGATGTCGACCGTCATGCGCCTCTCCTCGCTCGAACACCGCGCGGGATCGCCGCGCGGGGTGGACCGGCGCGTCCGGGCTGCGTCGTCGGGGGTGTCGACGTCGAGCCCGCCTGCGCCGGAGCGTGAACGAACGCTCCCCCCATCGTTGCAGACACCGCTTCCGCGTACTGTGCCACGAGCCACCCGGTACGCCCGAAACGGGCACCCGAGGCAGGGAACCCGCCGCTCAGGCGGCCAGTTCGGCCGGCAGCGGCCGGCCGTGCACGACCACCAGCCGGCTCACCGCTCTGGTCAGCACCACGTACAGCCGGCTCAGCCCGCGCGGCTCGGCCTCGACGATCGCGGCCGGCTCGGCCACCACGACGTGGTCGTACTCCAGGCCCTTGGCCAGCGAGGCCGGCACCACGGTGATCCGGCTGGCGTCGTCCTCGTCGCCCTGGCCGAGGACGCCGTGCTCGGCGGCCAGCCGGTCCAGCGCCGCCGTGACGGCCGGCACGTCGGCGTCGCCGGCGATCACGCCGATCGAGCCCTCCTCGGCCAGCGCCCGGACCGCCTCGGTCGCGGCCGCCTCCGCCGGATCGTCGGCGGCGAGGACGCGCAGGCCGCCGGCCGCCGCGCGGACGCTGGTCGCCGGCTCCAGCCCGACCGCGAGGTGCGGCAGCAGCCGGTTGGCGAACGCGATCACGTCCGCCGGCACCCGGTAGCCGCGGGTCAGCGGCTCGATCCGGGCGCCCGTCTTGCCCAGGTGCGCGAGCGTGACGTGCCAGTCCTCGGCCGACCAGGGCGTGGTGCCCTGGGCCAGGTCGCCGAGCACGGTCACCGAGCCGAGCGGGCAGCGCCGGGCCACCCCGCGGCACTGCATCGCGGACAGGTCCTGGGCCTCGTCCAGCACCACGTGCCCGTACGACTCCGGCCGGGAGACCAGGCCGGCGATCTCGTCGACGAGCACCGCGTCAGCCGCCGACCAGCGCGCGGTCCTGGCGCTGCGCGGCGGCGTGTCCCAGAGCAGTAGCTGCTGCTCCTCGGGCTCGAGCAGGCCACGGGCCACGGCCGCGAGCGCGCCGGGGTCGGCGAGCAGCTGGCAGAGCAGCGCGGCCGGGTCGACCGCCGGCCACACCGCGTCGACGAAGTCGCGCACCGCCGACGACCGGGCCATCCGGGCCATCTCGGCGTCGGACGGGGCGCCGCCGACCGCCTCCCGCTGGCGCCGCACGTCCTCGGCCACGTGCAGTCGCAGCCGCTCCCGCGCCGTCGCGTACGGGATCTCGCTGCGGCGCAGGTCGTCGACGTACCGGCGCAGCCGCTGCGGCGGGACCCGGTAGCGCTTCGTGCCGACGATGAGCATGACGTCGTCCTCGGGCCTGCGGACCTGCCGGCGCACCGCCCGGCGCAGCACCTCGGCCAGCCGGGCGTCCCCCTTGAGCGTGGCGACCGCGGGCGGGTCGACGCCGCGCACCGGGACCGGCGCCAGCAGGTCGTCCACCGTGGTCTGGGTGACCCCGATCTCGCCCAGGGCCGGCAGCACCTCGCCGATGTAGCGCAGGAACGCCCGGTTGGGCCCGACCACCAGCACCCCGGACCGGCGCAGCCGCTCCGGGTAGGTGTAGAGCAGGTACGCGGCCCGGTGCAGGCCGACGGCGGTCTTGCCGGTGCCCGGTGCGCCCTGCACGCAGATGCTGTCGTCGAGCTCGGCCCGGACCAGGTCGTCCTGGTCCGGCTGGATGGTCGCGACGATGTCCCGCATCGGGCCGACCCGGGGACGCTCGATCTCCTCGAGCAGGATCCGGCTCTCGGTCGCGGCCGCGTCCGAGCCGGGCGTCAGCGGCTCGTCCTCGTACGAGGTGAGCAGGCCGGCGGCGAAGCCGAACCGGCGCCGGCGGCGCACGCCCATCGGCTCGGCCGGGGTGGCCCGGTAGAACGCCCGGGACATCGGCGCCCGCCAGTCGATCACCAGCGGGTCGCCGGCCTGGTCGCGGATGTGCCGGCGGCCGACGTGGAAGGTCTCGCCGTCGGGCCGCTCGTCGTCGGGGGTGCGGTCGATCCGGCCGAAGAACGGCGGGACGCTCGGGTCGTCGACCAGCGCCTTGAGCCGGCGGGCCCGGGCGGCGCCGAGCGACTCGCTGGAGAAGGCGTCGCCGCCGACGTCACCGGCGGTGCCGGCCGCGGCGCGCATGGCGGCCAGGCTCTGCCGGGACCGGATCAGGTGGTCGCGCTCGCAGGTGAGGACGGGGTCGGAGTCGGTGGTGGACGCGGACACGGTGCTCCTCGGTTCTCGCACGTGGTCCGGTCGGCGGGAGCGGTCCGCCGGCCGGGACGGTCCCACTGCCCAAGGCGTCCCCGGTCGGGGAACGCCCGGCTACGACGGGTGCGCGGGCTTCGCGCGCGAGGATCCAGGGTAGTCCGCGGCCCGGACCGGGCCGAACGGATTTCTGGCAGGCTGGCGCCCGTGCTGGTGATCACCAACGCGGCCGCCGGCGGGTCGTCCCGGGTCGAGGCCGCGCTGGCCGTGCTGCGTGCGGCGGACGGCGACGTCGAGGTGGTCGCGACCGAGACCCCGGCCGACTGCGCGGCGGCGATCGCGCGGCTGGGCGAGCGACGGGTGATCGTCTGCGGCGGCGACGGCAGCGTCCACACGATCGTCGAGGCGCTGCACCGGGCCGGCGCGCTCGACCGGCCGGTCGGGCTGATCCCGCTGGGCACCGGCAACGACCTGGCCCGGGCGATCGGCTTGCCGCTCGACCCGGCGGCGGCCGCGCGGGTGGTGCTGGACGGGCGGCCGCGCCGGCTGGACCTGCTCGTCGACGACACCGGCGGGGTGGTCGTCAACGCGGTGCACCTCGGTGTCGGCGCCGAGGCGGCCCGGCAGGCGGCGGCGCTGAAGCCACGCCTGGGCCGGCTGGCGTACCTGGTCGGCGGGGTCTCGGCCGGGCTCGCCGCGCCGGGCTGGACGCTGACCGTCCGGGTGGACGGCGCCGAGCTGGTGTCCGGCCGGGTGCTGCAGGTCGGCATCGGGCTCGGCCGTTCGGTCGGCGGCGGCTCCCCGCTCACCCCGCACAGCGTGCTCGACGACCAGCAGGCCGACGTGGTGGTCTCGCAGGCGGTCGGCGTCCTGGCCCGGCTCGGGTACGGGCTGCGGCTGCGGCGCGGGTCGCACGTCGACCGGCCGGACGTGCACACCGCCCGCGGGGCGAGCGTCGAGGCCGAGGGGGACCCGTTCCACTGCAACGCCGACGGCGAGATCCACGGCCCGGTGCCGCGCCGGGTCTGGACCATCGACCCCCGCGGCTGGCAGCTCATCGCCCCGAGCTGACCGGCCCGCCCCGGGCCGACCGCCAGGTCGGCCGTGCCGCCACGGTCGCACCGGCGGGCGAGCGGATGTCGACTCAGAAGAAGCGGCGCAGCGGCATCGTCGCCGCCTCGAGGATCCGCTGCCGCCGGGACCGGTTGCGCCACCGGGTGAGGTCGATCTCCTCGCTGCGCTCCAGGTCGGCGTCGAAGTCGCGGGCCAGCTCCGTCGCGACCGCGTCGTCCAGCGCGACCAGCACGACCTCCTCGTCGTGGTCGAGCGAGCGCCGGTTGAAGTTCGACGAGCCGACGACCGCCGCGATCCCGTCCACGACCATGATCTTGGCGTGCATCATCGACGGCTGGAAGTTCCACACCCGCACGCCGCAGCTGGTCAGCTGGTCGTACGCGGCCTCGCTGGCGAGCTGGCAGGCTCGCTTGTCCGCGTGCGGGCCGGGCAGCAGCACGTCCACGTCCACCCCGCGCTGGGCGGCCGCGCACAGCCGGTCGAGGAAGAAGGGGTCCGGCGCGAAGTACGCCGTGGCCAGCGACAGCCGCTCGGTCGCCGAGTCGAGCAGCACCCGGAACGTCGACTGCAGGTCGTCCCAGCCGAGCGAGGCCGAGCCCCGCACGACCTGGGCCACGGTCGCCCCGGGCTGCGGCTGCTGCGGGAACGTGTCGTTGTCGTCGTAGAGCTCCCGCCCGCTCTCGGCCCAGTTCTGGGCGAACGCCGCGCGTAGGCCGTCGACGGCCGGGCCGCGGACCTCGACGTGGGTGTCCCGCCACTCGCCCTCGTGACGGGCGTCGCCGCACCACTCCTCGGCGATGCCTACCCCGCCGGTGAACCCGATCTTCTCGTCGACGACGAGCACCTTGCGGTGGCAGCGGTGGTTCTGCTTGAGCGGCGAGTTCAGCCAGGGCTTGCGGAACCACTCGACGTGCACGCCGGCCTGGTCCATGCGGTCGACCAGGCCCTTCTCGATCTGCAGGCCGCCGACGGCGTCGATGAGCAGCCGGACCCGGACCCCGCGCCTGGCCGCCGCGGACAGCGCGTCGGCGAACCGGGTCGCGATGTCGCCCTTCCAGTAGACGTACGTCATCAGGTCGACGCTGTGCCGGGCCTCGTCGATGGCTCGCAGCATCGCCGGGAAGATCCGGTCGCCGTTGCGGAGGACGGACAGCTGGTTGCCCTCGGTGAAGGCGACGCCGGTGAGGCACTCGAGCGTCCGGCGGATCCGTTGCCGCTGCTCGTCCAGCCCGGACTGGGTCAGGCTGACGCTGGTGTCGATCACTGAGCTCCTTCCGTGCCCCCGCGCCGGTCCTTTGCCCACCATTGAGAATCGGTACGCGCCCGCGGATGACGGAGTTCACCGACGGCGGGTTCCCCCCGCCGCTCCCGGTGGGCCGGCGGGCAGACCGTGTCGGTGTCGCCCAGCAGCAGCGCGGCGTACGTCAGCTTCGCCGCCTCCTCGAGGTTGAGCACCCGCCGCAACGCCATCTCGACCGAGTCCGCGACCACCGAGCAGCCGTGGTGGGACAGCACCACGCAGTCGCAGCCGTCCAGCAGTGCGGCCGCCTCGGCCGCCAGCTCCGCCGTGCCCGGGTGCCGGTAGGGCGCGACCCGGACCGGGCCGACGTACGCGCTGTGGTCGGTGGTGATCGTCCGGATGGGCCGGCCGAGCGCGGCCAGCAGCACCGAGGTCTGCGGGTGCACGTGCACGACCGCGCTGGCGTCCGGGCGGGCGCGGTAGCACTCCAGGTGCAGCGCGAGCTCGGTGGACGGGTCGGAGGCGCCGCCGACGACCGCGCCGTCGGCGATCCGGACCAGCGCGAAGTCGGCCGGGTCGAGCCGGTCGAGCCAGGTCCCGCGGGCGGTCACCGCGGCGACCGCGCCGCCCGGCTCGCGCGCCGACAGGTTGCCGCCGGAGGCCAGCACCAGCCCGGCCCGGACCAGGGTGCGGCCGGCCTCGGCCAGCTCCTCGACCAGCCCGGACCACTCCGGGTCGGTGCGGACCATCACCGCGCCAGCCTGGCCGCGGCGGCCTGCACCCGGCGACCGGCCTCGGCCACGTCGACCGTCAGGCACTCGCCGTCCCGGACCACCTGCCGGCCGCCGACCCAGACGTCGCGCACCGCGGTCCGGGACGCCGACCACACCGCGTGCGCGGCGAGGTCGCCGTCGGCCAGCACCGGGACGAAGCCGGGATCCTCCAGGTCGAGCCGGACCAGGTCGGCCCACCGCCCCCGGGCCAGCGCGCCGAGGTCGGGCCGGCCGAGCGCGGCGGCCCCGCCCGCGGTGGCCAGGTCCAATGCCTCCGTCGCCGGGAGCACGGTCGGGTCCTGCTCCTGCATCCGAGCAAGCAGCGCGGCCAACCGGATCTCCTTCCACAGGTCGAGGTCGTTGTTGCTGGCCGGCCCGTCGGTGCCGAGCCCGACCCGGATGCCCGCCCGGCGCAGCGCCGGCACGGCGGCCGTGCCGGAGGCGAGCTTCGCGTTGCTGCTCGGGCAGTGCGCGACCGCGACGCCGCTGGCCGCGAGCAGGTGCACGTCCTTCGGGGTCAGCCAGATCCCGTGCGCGGCGAGCACCCGGTCCAGGTCGAACAGGCCGAGGTCGGCCAGCACCTGCGGCACGGTCGCGCCGCCGTGCCGGGCCGAGACCGCGTCGCCCTCGTGCTCGGTCTCGGCCAGGTGCACGGTCAGCGGCGCACCGGCCGCCCGGGCCGCCTCGCCGACCGCGACCAGCGCCTCGTCCGGCAGCGCGTACGCCGAGTGCGGGCCGAAGCCGATCTCGATCCGCGGGTGGCCGGCGTACCGGTCCCGCAGCCGCAGCGTCCACTCGATCCGGTCGGCCCAGCTGCCGAACCGCTCCCAGCCCGGCGCGACCACGATCCCGGGCGAGATCAGGCAGCGGCTGCCGGCCGCGTCGACGGCCTCGGCCAGCAGGTCGTCGTGGAAGTACATCTCCACCGACGTGGTGACGCCGAAGCGCAGCAGCTCGGCCGCGGCCAGCGTCATCCCCCAGTAGACGTCGTCCGCGCCGACCCTGGCCTCCCGCGGCCAGATCACCTCGCGCAGCCAGCGGTCCAGCGGGAGTCCCTCGCCCTGGCCGCGCAACAGCGTCATCGGTCCGTGCGAGTGGGCGTTGACCAGCCCGGGCATGAGCAGGCCGCCCACCCACCGCACCGTCCATTCGCCACCGTCCGGTGTGGACGCTGCCGACGTGGCCACCGGGCCGACATGGGTGATCCGGCCGGTGGTGTCGATGTCGACGACGCCCGGGCGGTATACCGCGCCGGTGCCGTCGCACGGCAGGACGGCGTCGGCGACGAGTCGGGTGCCGCTGCTCACAGGGTCTCTCCTCGGGACGGTCGCACGGTCCGCCGCTCGGTCACCACGGCGGTCACCAGGTCGGCCGGAGTCACGTCGAACGCGGGGTTGTACGCCGGCCCGGCCGCCACCTCGCCCGGGTCCCGCTCCTCGATCTCGATGCCTCCCCCGGTCGGGGTGTCAGTGTCTACTGTGGACTCCGGTGCGGCGACCACGAACGGGATCCCGGCCCTGGCCGCGGCGAGCGCCAGCGGGTAGGTGCCCACCTTGTTGGCGACGTCGCCGTTGCCGGCGATCCGGTCCGCGCCGACCACGACCGCGTCGACCATTCCCCGCGCGATCAGCGAGGGCGCGGCGCCGTCGACGACGACCCGGTGGTCGATGCCCTGCGCCGCCAGCTCCCAGGCGGTCAGCCGAGCGCCCTGCAGCAGCGGCCGGGTCTCGTCCGCGTACACCCGCTCGACCTGACCGCGCTCGTGCAGCACGGTCACGATCCCGAGAGCGGTCCCCCACTCCACGGCGGCGAGCCATCCGGTGTTGCAGTGCGTCAGGAGGCGCAGCGGCCGGTCCTGCTGCAGCAGGTCGGCCCCGCGCTCGCCGACCGCCCGGCACGCCGCGGCCTCCTCGTCGAGGACCGCCCTGGCCTCGGCCAGCACCGCCCCGGCGCCGTCGCCGACGCGGGCCAGCGCCCGGTCCACACCGCGCGCCAGGTTGACCGCCGTCGGCCGAGCCCCCCGCAGCCGCGCCGCCGCTTGCTGCACGTCGTCCTGTCGGTGGGCGGCGAGGGCGACGCCGAGGGCCCCGGCAGCGCCGAGCGCCGGTGCTCCGCGGACGGCGAGCCGGCGGATCGCGTCGACCAACTCGTCCGGGTCGGTGATGTCGAGCCAGCGTTCCTCGTCCGGCAGGGCGGTCTGGTCGATGAGTCGGACCGCGCCGTCCGCCCAGTCGATGCACCGCACAGCTGCCAGTATCCCGGCTCGGCGCGCCCGGTCAGCCCCGTGGCACCCGCCCGAGCAGGTGAAACTCGGGGTTCGGCCGCAGTGCCATGAGGTGCGCCATCCGGTTGGACTGCGCGAACAGCGCCGTGATCGCGCCGATGTCCCAGACGTCGTCGGTGTCGAACCCGTGCTGGGCCAGCTCGGCCAGGTGCTCGTCCTCGATCGTCGCCGACTCGGTCGCGACCCGCAGCGCGAAGTCCAGCATCGCCCGCTGCCGAGGCGTGATGTCGGCCTGCCGGTAGTTCACCGCGACCTGGTCGGCGAGCAGCGGGTCCTTGGCCCGGATCCGCAGGATCGCCCCGTGCGCGACCACGCAGTACGGGCAGTCGTTGGCCGCGCTGGTCGCGACGACGATCATCTCCCGGTCGGCCTTCGACAGCCCCGGCGTCTGTTTGTCCATCAGCGCGTCGTGATACGCCACGAACGCCCGGAACTCCGCCGGCCGCCGCGCCAACGCCAGGAACACGTTCGGCACGAACCCGGTCCGCTCCCCGACCGCCTCGATCCGCGCCCGCACGTCCTCCGGCAGCTCGTCCAACGCCGGCACCCCGAACCTGCTGATCGGTCTCACCCGGGCAGCCTCGCACAGACCCGGTCGGTGCGGCCGAACAGGACCGATCCGACGACGAGGACGGCCGCCCGACCGGGCCGATGCCGTCGGACAACGCCCCGGACGGCGGCCCGGATCCACCGGCCGCCACCGGAAGGCCTTGCACTGCTCGAACACGACCGAGGGCGGGCGGCAACGCGGGGCGGGCAGGGTTGCCGTGTCGGAGAAGACCGGGAGGACGAGAGAGATGATCCTGACCAGGAAGATTGCGCTCGCGGTGGCCGGGGTGGCCACGGCCGGGGTGCTCGGGACGGCCGGGGTCGCCGCCGCCACGTCGAGCGACAGCACGCCGGCGCCCAGCGCATCCGCGGCGCCGGGCAGCTCCGCGCCGAGCTCCGATCACCCGAGGGCCAAGCGGGCGAAGCGGGCGCTGCTCGCCCGGGGGATGCACGGTGAGTGGGTCGTCAAGGGCAAGGACGGGAAGCCGGTCACGCTGGAGACGATCCGCGGCACGGTGACGGCGGTCAGCGCATCGAGCGTGTCGGTCAAGGCCGAGGACGGGTTCACCGAGACGTTCGCCACCAACTCGGACACGAAGGTCAGGGGTGGCGGCGCCGACGCGCTGAGTGACGTCAAGGCCGGGGCCAAGGCGGCCGTGGTCGGTGTCAAGTCGGGAAGCACCACCACCGCCCGCGCGGTGCTGGTCCACAAGTAGGCCACCGGGCCCGGACCCCGAGCAGACGACCGGGCCCGTCGCGTGCTCGCGGTGCACGGCGGCCGGCCGGGCCCGGGCGGACGGTCGCCCGACCGGAGGCGGGGTCGCCGGCGCCGGGCGGCGCGGGTGAACAGGCCGGACCGGTCGGCGGCCGCGCCGGGACGCGGGGTCGCCGGCGCCGGGCGGCGCGGGTGGAAGGAGCCGGAGCGGCCGGCGGCCGCGCCGGCCCGGCATCGCTCAGCCCAGGCGGAGGCGGAGGGCGTCCAGCTCGTCGCGCATGCCGGTGGGGAGGTGCTCGCCGATCCTGGTGAACCACTCCTCGATCTGCGGCAGCTCGTCGCGCCACTCGTCCACGTCGACCGCGGTGACCGAGTCCAGCGCGGCCGGGTCGAGGTCGAGCCCGGAGACGTCCAGCGCGCCTGGCGCGGGCACGTACCCGACCGGCGTCTCGACCGCCGCCGCGGTGCCATCGATCCGCTCGACCGCCCACTTCAGGACCCGGATGTTCTCGCCGAAGCCGGGCCACAGGAAGTGGCCGTCGGCGTCCCGGCGGAACCAGTTCACGTAGAAGATCCGCGGCAGCTTCGACGCGTCCGCGTTCTTGCCGACCGAGATCCAGTGCCCGAAGTAGTCGCCGGCGTTGTAGCCGATGAACGGCAGCATCGCCATCGGGTCCCGCCGCACGACGCCGACCTGGCCGGTCGCCGCGGCCGTCGTCTCGGACGACAACGTGGCACCGAGGAAGACACCGTGCTGCCAGTCGCGCGACTCGGTGACCAGCGGGATCGTGGTCCGGCGCCGGCCGCCGAAGAAGATCGCGTCGATCGGCACCCCGCGCGGGTCCTCCCACTCCGGCGCGATGATCGGGCACTGCCCGGCCGGCGTGCAGAACCGCGAGTTCGGATGCGACGACAGCTCACCCGACGACGGCGTCCAGGACCGGCCGCGCCAATCGGTCAGGTGCGCCGGCGGTTGCGTGGTCATCCCCTCCCACCAGACGTCGCCGTCGTCGGTGAGCGCGACGTTGGTGAAGATCGAGTTGCCGCGCTCGATCGTGCGCATCGCGTTGGCGTTGGTCTTCCAGCCGGTGCCCGGCGCGACGCCGAAGAACCCGTACTCGGGGTTGAGCGCGTAGAGCCGGCCGTCCTCGCCGAACCGCATCCAGGCGATGTCGTCGCCGAGGGTCTCGACCTTCCAGCCGGGGATCGTCGGCGCGAGCATCGCCAGGTTGGTCTTGCCGCAGGCCGACGGGAAGGCGGCCGCGACGTAGGAGACCTTCTGCGCCGGCGAGGTGAGCTTCAGGATCAGCATGTGCTCGGCGAGCCAGCCCTCGTCGCGGGCCTTCACCGACGCGATCCGCAGCGAGTAGCACTTCTTGCCGAGCAGCGCGTTGCCGCCGTACCCGGAGCCGTACGACCAGATCAGCCGTTCCTCGGGAAAGTGCGAGATGTACTTGGTCGGGTTGCACGGCCAGGGCGTGTCCTGCTCGCCCGCGGCGAGCGGCGCCCCCACGCTGTGCAGGCAGGGCACGAAATCCGCGTCGTCCCCCATCAGCGACAGGGCCTTCGACCCCATCCGGGTCATGATGTGCATCGACGCGACGACGTACGGGGAGTCCGTGAGCTCCACGCCGAACATCGGGGACTCGGCCGTGAGCGGGCCCATGCAGTACGGGACGACGTACATGGTCCGGCCGCGCATGCAGCCGCGGTAGAGCTCGGTCATGGTCGCCTTCATGTCCGCCGGCGCCATCCAGTTGTTCGTGGCGCCGGCGTCGCCCCGGTCGACCGAGCAGATGAACGTCCGGTCCTCCACCCGCGCCACGTCGCTCGGGTCGGACGCGCACCAGAAGGAGTTCGGCTTCTTCGCCTGGTCGAGCCGCCGGAACGTGCCCGACTCGACCAGGAGATCGGTGATCCGGGTCCACTCCTCGGGGGAGCCGTCACACCATTCGATCCGGTCCGGCGTGGTCAGCTCGGCGACCTCGCTGATCCACTCGAGCAGTCGGCCGTGCCTGGTCGGGGCCGTGCCAGCGTCCACACCCGGGATCGCTGAGATCGTCATGCCGCATCGCCTCCTGGTCGCCGTTGACCGGAAATGCTGAAAGTCCGGCCGCGCGGCCGTGTATTGGGGATTGGTCGGAGCCTAACGCCGACGACATGCCTTCTGACCTGGCCGGACTGTTGGCTGCCTCACAGCTCGCGGGTAGCGTTGGGCTTCGGCCCGAGAGTGTCCGACCCGGTGAACGACGGAGGAAGCCGGTGGAGTCCGCGACGTTCACCCGCCGGCCGGAGGATTTCGACTGCCTCCACTGCGGGCTGCGGGTGCGGGGCAACGGATATACCAACCATTGCCCGCGCTGTCTGTGGTCACGGCACGTGGACGCCGACAGCCCCGGCGACCGCGCGTCGACCTGCGGCGGGGTGATGGAGCCGGTCGGCGCGCTGTACGAGCGCGACCGCACGATCGTCGTGCAGCGCTGCCAGCGATGCGGGCACACCTGGCGCAACCGGACGGCCCGCGACGACTCCCGCGACGCCGTGCTCGCGCTGTTCGGCCGGGCGGTCGAGGACCCGCGCCGCTGAACCGCCTTTTCCGGCGCACCGTGTGACGGACATGCCCGTGTGCCCGACGGGTGCTGTTCCATGCCCGCGCACGATCGACGAGGAGGGCACCAGGTGCGGAGAAGGCTTGCTCTGACGGCGATCGGCGCCGCCGTGCTGGCGCTGGTGGGCGGGACGGTGGTGACCACGGCCACCGCCGCGCCGGCGAGCGCCACGCTGCTGCCGAGGACGATCGCGCTGCCCGACGGCTACCAACCAGAGGGCATCGCCACGAACGGCGCGACCCTCTACGTGGGATCGCTGGCCGACGGTCGGATCCTGCGTGGCAGCGTGCTCACCGGCCGGTTGGCACCGTTCGTCCCGGGCACCCCGGGCGACGCGACGACCGGCCTGGAGGTGCACGGCGGCATCCTGTTCGCGGCCGGCGCCTCCGCCGGCACGCTCAAGGCGTACGACCTGCGCACCGGCCGCAAGCTGGCCGAGCGGCGAGTCGCGCCGGCCGGCGAGAGCTTCATCAACGACGTCGCGGTGATCGGCGACAAGGCGTACTTCACCGACTCACACAAGGCGCAGCTGTACGTGCTGCCGTTCGGCCGGAGCGGTCACGGGCCGGACTTCGGGCGCGTCCGGGTGCTGCCGACGCCGGGCATCACGCTCGGCGCCGGGTTCAACGCCAACGGCATCGAGACCACGCCGGACGGGCGGGCGCTGCTGGTCATCCAGTCCAACACCGGCATCCTGTTCCGGGTCTCACCGCGGACCGGTGTGGCGACCCGGTGGACGTCGGTGGGGCCGACCTCACCAACGGCGACGGCATCCTGCGCCGCGGCGCCGCGCTGTTCGTGGTCCGCAACGTGAACAACCAGATCGTCGAGGTCGCGCTCGACCGGTCCGGCAGCGCCGGCCGGGTGATCCGCACGATCACCGACCCGACGCTCGACGTGCCGGCGACGATCGCGCCGTTCGGCCCGTTCCTGTACGCGGCGAACGCGCGGCTCACCACCCCGCCGACGCCGACCACGCCCTACCACATCTCGCGCAGCCCGTAGGACGCCGCTGCGGCACCTCCGCCACCGACCAGGAGGAGGCACGAGAACGTGCGGAGACGAGTGGCCCTGACGGCAATCGCCGGCGCGGTGCTCGCACTGGGAACGACGACCGTGGTGACCACGGCGACCGCCGCGCCGGCGAGCGCGGCGCTGTTGCCGAAGGTCATCTCGCTGCCGGACGGCTTCCGGCCCGAAGGCATCGGCACCGGCCGCGGCACCAGCTTCTACGTCGGCTCCCAAGTCGACGGCGCGATCTACCGCGGCAACCTGCTCACCGGCCGCGGCGCGGTCTTCATCCCGGGCACCGCCGGGGACACCGCCCGTGGGCTCAAGGTGGACGGCAACCGGCTGTTCGCGGCCGGCGGTCCCAGCGGCACGATCAAGGTGTACGACGTGCGCACCGGCCAGCTGCTGCTGCGCCAGCAGGTCGGCGCGTCGGGCGCGAGCTTCGTCAACGACGTGGTCGTGACCCGGAGCGCGCGTACTATACCGACTCGACCGCCCAGGTCATGTACGTGCTGCCGTTCGGGCCCGGTGGCCGGCTCGGCGTGGTGCGCACGGTCCGTCTGACCGGCGACATCGTCTACGGCGCGGGCTTCAACGCCAACGGCATCGTGGCCAGCCCGGACGGCCGGACGCTCGTGCTGGTGCAGTCCAACACCGGGCTGCTGTTCCGGGTCTCCGCGCGCACGGGCGTCACCACGCGCGTCGACGCCGGCGGATTCTCGTTCACCAACGGCGACGGGCTCTGCGCCGCGGCAACACGCTCTCCGTGATGCGCAACCAGAACAATCAACTGGTGCAGGCGACGCTCAGCCGCGACTTCACCCGGGCACGCGTGGTCCGCGCGATCACCGACGCGAACTTCGACACCCCGACAACGATCGCGTTCTTCGGGCCGTTCATCTACGCGGTGAACGCGCGGTTGACGACCCCACCGACCCCAGACACCCCGTACACCGTCGTCCGCGTTCCATAAGCCCGATTGGCGGGCCGGGCCCGACCCCCGTACGGGCCCGGCCACGTCTTACCGGCGGTACGGAAGGTGGATCCGGTGCCGTCCCGGGTCGGGAGCATGTGCGTCGTCCTCGGGCCGCTCTGCGGTGTCGGGCCGGCCCAGCGCATCCAGAAGTGGCGTCGGGTCGGCGCCGAGGTTCCACGCCATCTCGACCGAGGACAGCAACTGCTTCTGCCGCTCGGTCTTCGCCCGCACCCGCAGACGGGCGTGGACGACCGAGGCCAGCAGCGCGGCCGCGATCGTCACTGCCCCGATCCAGGTATGCCTGGTCGCTACCATCGCCGTGGCCGGCACGACCACGACACCCGTCTCGACCACGCCGTTGATCACCACAGACCTGACCATGGCGGCCTCCCAGGCGACGCAGTGCGGCGAGGACCGGACTGCACGTACGTAAGTCTGCGGGATTCGTAAGTAATACACAAGACGGTGCGCTTCAGCGGCTTGTGCCTCTACGTAAGCTAGGTATGAGATACCTACAGTCTTGTGCCATTGGCACTTGCCGCAGGCGTACGTTCTTACGTACTCTGGACAGATCGTCCCGGGGGGTGGACTCGTGCCCGCAGACCGTCTCACGACGACAGAAGAGAAGATCTTTGCTCTCCTCGCTCATGGGCGATCCAACGAGGGGATGGCCTCTGAGCTGGGCATCTCCCGGCGCACCGTCGAGAGCCACCTGTACAGCGTCTACAAGAAGTACGGCGTGCATAGCCGCGAGGAGCTGATCGCTCAGTTCGACCAGGACGACGCCATCATCGGCGCCCGGGCGTCTGAGACGGAGGTCCGCACGCTTCGCAAGAAGGTCGCCGAACAGGACCGGCAGTTGGCCTCGTACACGTCGGCGATGGAGCGGTTCATCGACAGGCAGTTCCCGTTGTTCGACGAGGCGGTCGAGCTGACTGTCTCGATCGGGAGCCGTCCCGGCGAGGATATGATCACGGAGCGGCACTGGACGACGCCGACGCCGTATCTTGTCTACCGCGTCATCCGGCCCATCGCCGCCCTTGGTCCGGCCTACGACCCTGAGGCTGCGGCCATCAGTTGTGAGGTGGTCGGCGCGGACGTCGGTATCGCGGTCGAGGCGCTCTCCGACCGCAACGGACGGCCGGTGGCGACCATCCTGTTCCAGCCCGGGCTGGAGACGCGCACCGAGTGGGTCCTCCGATACCGCACGCCGGGCATCTGGGATCCACTTCGCTCCACCGGACATGACACGCTGCGTTGGGCACCCGGCCGTCTCGATGGCCGCAGCGCGGCCAGCATCCACGACCTCACGGTCCACTTCGACTTTCCGGCGAGCACGTACGGGCCCGCGGTGGCCGAACGAAACGAAGTGGGTCAGGTGGCCGTCCCCGAGGCAACCGCCTCGGGACTGCGCATCACCTATCGGGATCGCAGCCGCGCCGGAGCGCTATACGACTTCATCCTGGGCATGGCGACGGGCGACAAGCAGCCCGAGTGACCGGATGGTCAGCAGTCAGACCCCGACCGGTCGAAGAAACCGCCGTTCGAACCATCGCCTCCGGGCACGGGACATCCCTTTCGTCAACGCGGTGGATGGCAGCGCTCGGCAGGTGGCGAGCCAGGCAACGTACATGATCGACTGCTGGACCCTAGCCGTTACCGCCTGGTAAGTCAGCGCCACGCTCAACGCCGTCGTCCGATCTGCTTCGGACAACCGCCGCTGGAACCATCTCCACCCGACATGACAACCCCCGTGAGGTCGATGTCAGTGTAGACGGACAGATGTCCGGTTAGCAGGATCCAGCCGGCGGCCGCTCGTTCCTCGGGACCGGTCGGCCGACGCGGCCTGACGTCCTGGCGATCCGTCAGGACGCCTGGCTGACCGTGCTCATGTTGAAGTCGGGCACGCGCAGGGTCG
This sequence comes from uncultured Actinomycetota bacterium, assembly GCA_963803135.1. GTDB lineage: Bacteria > Actinomycetota > Actinomycetes > Mycobacteriales > CADCTP01 > CADCTP01. Next base: position 172,831 of record CAWDLH010000010.1, read on the forward strand.
GCATCGCGGTCCGGTTGAAGTAGTCGCCGAACTCCCGGGCCAGGCAGCGCTCGGTCCCGCCGGCCTCGGTGACGCGGCCGAGCACGTCGACCGGCGACTCGTTCCAGCGGAAGTTGTTCACCGCGCCGGTGACCTCACCGTTCTCCACGAGGTAGACGCCGTCGCGGGTGAGGCCGGTCATCAGCATGGTCTGCGGGTCCACCGGCCGGACGTACCAGACGCAGGTCAGCAGCAGGCCGCGCTCGGTGCGGGCCACCATCTCGTCGGTCGACGCGGTCGAGCCCGGCACCTCGAGCATGAGGTTGTCGACGTACGGGCGGGCCGGCGCGTCGGTCTTCGTCGCGTACGCCCGGGTGCGCATGAGCTCGGTCAGCACGCCGTCCCGGATCCAGTCGGTCGACCCCAGCGGCAACCCGTTGTCGAAGACCGAGACCGTGCCTTCCTCCGACCGGGTGGTGGCCAGGAACGGCGCGCACTCCAGGCCGGGCAGCGTCGGGTCGCTGCGCAGCGTCACCGGCAACGTGGCCAGCCGCTCACCGATCCGTGTCCCGCCGCCCTGCTTGGAGAACACCGTCCGGCCCTCGTCGGCGCCGCGGGCACCGGTGGCCATCGCGTACAGGTAGAGGAACAGGTCGCCGACCGCGGACGGCGGCAGCAGCGTCTCGTACCGGCCCGCGGGCAGCTCGACCGACCGGTCCGCCCAGCCCAGCCGGCGGCCGAGCTCGCGGTCGAGCGCCTCGACCTCGACGTCGGCGAAGTCCGGCGTGCCCTGGCCGACCCAAGCCGACCGGCTGTAGTCCGGCGACTTGCCGTTGATGTCGATCCGGCCGGTCGGCTGCACGTGCCGCAGCCGCAGGCCGGTCGATGACCCGAGGTACTGGCTCTCGACCGCGTGCTCCGCGTAGCCGAACAGCAGCCGGGACTGGCCGGCCGCCCGGGCGAACGCCTCGCCGAGGTCGCCGGCCACCGTGGCCAGCCGGGCGATCGAGGTCTCCGCCGGCGGCTCGTCCCACCCGTCCGGGCCGCCGTCCGGCTCGACCAACGGCGCCGCGTCCTCGTTGGGGCCGGCGTCCCGGGCGGCCTGCTCGCTCGCCCGTACCAGCTCCTCGAGGTCGTCCGCGGTGACCGCGCTGCGCTGCACCACCGCGACCGCGCCGGCGACCACGCTGACCACCGCGACCTCGCGAGAGCGCATCGACCCGTTGGTGGTCAGCGTGTTGCTGGCCCAGCGGAGGTTGGCCTCGGACCGCTCGTTGGCGAGCACCACGCAGCCGTCCGCCTTGGACAGCGCCAGCGCCCGCTCGACCGTCTCCTGCGGGGTCATCGGCCGCCCTCCCGGACCGTGTTGAGGATGTTGACGTTGCGGAACAGCGCCGGCGGGCAGCCGTGCCCGACCGCGGCGATCTGCCCCGGCTGGGCCTTGCCGCAGTTGAACGCGCCGTGCAGCAGGTAGGTCTCCGGGCCACCGACCGCCTCCATCGAGCCCCAGAAGTCGGTCGTCGTGGCCTGGTAGGCCACGTCGCGCAGCTGGCCGGCGAGCTTCCCGTTCTCGATCCGGAAGAACCGCTGCCCGGTGAACTGGAAGTTGTAGCGCTGCATGTCGATCGACCAGGACTTGTCGCCGACCACGTAGATGCCGCGCTCGACGCCGCCGATGAGGTCCGCCAGCGACGGGCCGCCCGGCGCCGGCTGGAGCGAGACGTTGGCCATCCGCTGCACCGGGATGTGGCCGGGCGAGTCGGCGAACGCGCAGCCGTTGGACCGGCCGAAGCCCTTGAGCTCGGCCATCCGGCGGTCGAGTTGGTAGCCGACCAGGATCCCGTCCCGGATCAGGTCCCAGGACTGGGTCTGCACGCCGTCGTCGTCGTAGCCGATCGTGGCCAGGCCGTGCTCGGCGACGCGGTCGCCGGTCACGTTCATCACCGGCGAGCCGTATTTCAGCGTGCCGAGCTTGTCGAAGGTGGCGAAGCTCGTCCCCGCGTACGCCGCCTCGTAGCCGAGGGCGCGGTCGAGCTCGGTCGCGTGGCCGATCGACTCGTGGATGGTCAGCCAGAGGTTCGTCGGGTCGACGATCAGGTCGTACCGGCCCGGCTCGACGGACGGAGCCTTCGCCTTCTCGGTCAGCCACTCCGGGATCCGGGCCAGCTCGCCGGCCCAGTCCCAGGTGTCGCCGGTGAGGTATTCCCAGCCGCGCGCGGTCGGTGGAGCGTTGGTGCGCATCTGCTCGAACGTGCCGCGGGACCGGTCGACCGCGGTCGCCTCGAGCTCCGGGTGCATCCGCACCCGCTGCTGCGTGGTGATCGTGCCGGCGAGGTCGGCGTAGAACTTGTTCTCCCGGACCTGCAACAGCGACGCCTCCACGTGGTCGACGCCGTCGGCGGCGAGCAGCCGCTCGGACCACTCGGTGAACAAGCCGATCTTGTCCGAGTCCGGCACGCCGAACGGGTCCGTCCCGTACGGCGCGACCCAGGTGACGTCGTCGTACACCGGCTCGTCGGCCAGCTCGACCGGATCTGAGTTGACCGGCCGGGACACCCGGGCGACCTCGACCGCCTGCTCGGCCACCGTGACCGCGGTCTCCGGGGTGAGGTCGACGCCGGCCGCGAAGCCCCAGGTGCCCTCGTGCACCACCCGGACCGCGAAGCCGAGCGTGACGCCGCCGGTCACGGAGTCGACCCGGCCGTCGCGGAGCATCAGGTCCTGGCTGCGGATGCGCTCCAGCCGGAAGTCGGCATGCTCGACTCCCAGCTCACGGGCCCGGGACAGCGCCGCGTCGGCCATCCGGCGCATCGGCAGGGCCAGGAACTCCGGGTCGATCTCGGGCACGGGCTCCTCCTCGCGCGATCCTGCCTCTCGGCTGTCCAGCCGACCCTAGTCCGGCCGGCCAACCGGGATTCCGGCCGTGCCGATCATCGGTGCCAGCGCAGCGCGAGAGCCCGTACGGCCGGGTCGTCGGACTCGTGCAGGGTCGCCCAGTCGGCGTCCGGGTCGCCGTCGGCGGCGGCCAGGTCGGCCCGCAACGAGTCCGGCGGGTCCCTGTCCTCACCCGGCTCGGCGCCGTGCCCGAGCAGGTCGAGATCGACCCAGCCGCCCTCGGGCGGGGGCACGGCGACGTCGAGCGGCGGCGGGAACGGGTCGGTCGCGGCGGCCGTGTCGGCCCAGCCGGCCGGATCGGTGCCGTCCAGCCAGCCCGACGGCTCGCGCGTGTCGGAATCGATCGGTTGCGCCATCGTCCACCTCCGGTCCGCCGCACAGGCTAGGCCGATCATGACCTTTCGGCCCAACCCGCCTATCCTCCGTGCGTGTCGGTCGGATGGGTCGAGCAGGCGGCGGTGCTGGCGGACGCGCTCGATCCCCCCGGCCTGGTCGTGGTCGCCGGGCCGCGGGGCGCCGGCAAGACCAAACTGGTGCGGGCGGCCGGCGTGCCGCTGCTGGCGGCCCGCGCGCTGGCCCCGCTGCAGCACCGGGACGGCCTTCCGCTGGCCAGGGCGGTGCGGGCGCCGATGCCGGCGGACGACGTGGCGCTCGCGGCCGAGGCCGTACGGGTCCGGCTGGGGGATCGGGCGCTGCTGGTGGACGACGTGCAGCACGCCGACGCGTTCACGCTCGCGGTGGTGGCCACGATCGCCGCGGTGGCGCCAGTGGTCGTGACATTGCGCACCCCGTCGCCGATCACCGACCGGCTTCGGGCGCTGTCCCGGCTCTGGTTGGACCTACCCGCCTCCCCCGCCGCCGACCCGGTGGCAGCGGCGGGCGTGCTGGCGGGGCTGCCGGTGGACGCCCGGACCGCCCTGGCCGCGCTGGGCCAGCGCGGCCGGCCCGGGCCGGCCGCGCTGCTCGGGCCGGGCGCCGGCGCGCTGCTCGCCGCGGGGCTGGCCGAGCAGGAACCGGACGGGATCGCACCGAGCCCGGCGCACCTGGCCGAGGTGGCGGCCGGGCTGCTGGCACCGGCCGAGCGACGGACGCTGCACGCCCGGCTGGGCGCGGAGCTGCCGGACGGCGTGGAGGCGGCCCGGCACCTGATGGCCGCCGGCGCACCGGCCGCCGCGGCCGCCCGGGCCCAGGCCGCGGCGGAGGCGGCGACGACCCGGGAGCGCGCCGCGGCGCTGCTGGTCGCGGCGAGCGCGGACGCCGCGCTGGCCCTGCCGGCCGCGGCGGCCTGCGAGGCGGCCGGGCTGGCCGGCGAGGTGCTCCGGCTGCTGTCCGGGCCGGTCAGCAACGGCCCCTCGACCCGGGTCGGGACGGCGGCGCTGCGGGCCGCCGCGCTGGTCGACCTCGGCCGGGCCGCCGACGCCGGCGCCGAGCTGCGGGCGGTGGACCCGGACGTGCTCTCGGTGTCGCCGGCGGTGGCCACCCTGCATGCCGTGGCCTCGATCCGGGCCGCGGTCGGCACCGACCCCGAGGTCGCCTGCACGCTGGCCGAGTTCACCGTCGCCGCGGCCGGCGCGGACGCCCCGCCGGCCCTGCTCGCCGCGCACGCCGCCGCGCTGCGCGCCGCCGGCCGGGACGGCTGGGAGCAGGCGGCCAGGGCGGCGCTGGAGGCGGCCGCCGCGACCGGCGACCGGGCCGCGGAGCGGCTCGCCGGCGCCGCGCTCGTCGCCGGGCTGCGCGACCTGAGCCGGGTGGGCGAGGCCGGGGACCTGGCTGCCGAGCTGGCCGAGGCCGCCGCGGCGGACGGTGCGTACAGCTCGGAGGTCACCTTCCGAGCCGACGCACTGTGGGCGGCCATGCACGCCGACGGCGCCCTGGACGAGGTGCTGCGCTCGGCCAGCACGCTGCTGGACCGGACCGTGCCGGCCGCGGCCCATGCGCTGCTGGTCGCCACGCTGGCGCTGGCCCGGGCCGACACCGGCGCGCTGCCGGCGGCGCGGGCCCTGCTGGAGCGGGCCGGGCCCGCCGCCGCGGACCGTACGGTCCGGTGGGTCGCGGCCGAGGCGGCCTGGCTGGCCGGCGAGGCCGAGGCCGCCCGGGACGCCGCCGACGCGCTGCCCGGCCGGGACCTGCCGGCCCGGCTCGCGCTGCTGACCGCCCGCTGGGCCCGCCGGGACACCCACGAAGACCTGGCCGAGCCGCCGCCGCGGGCCGGCGCGCTGGGCCGCACCGGCGTCGGCCCGGCCGCGGTGACGATCGCCGCCTGGGACGCGGGCGGCAACGCGCTGGTGGCCGCGGCGGGCCGCCTGGAAGGGCGTGATGGTCCGCGAGCAGGTGCGCTGCCTGCTCGGGGCCGGCCTGGCCGGCTCGGTGGAGTGTCTGCTCACGGCCGAGGAGGTGGCCGCCGAGTCCGGGCTGACCACGCTGCTCGGCCGGGTCCGCTGGGCCCTGGAGGCGCACGGGATCGCCCGCCCGCCCGCGCCGGCGGCGCAGTTGCCGGCGGCCGAGCGTGAGGTGCTGGCGCTGGTCGGCGCCGGCCTGTCGACCCCGCGGATCGCCGGCCGGCTGGTGCTGACCAGGGCCGGCGTGGAAACGCGGGTGCGGTCGGCGATGGCCGCGCTCGGCGCCCGGACCCGGACCGAGGCGGCCCTGCGGGCGGCCGGCGGCTGAGCGCCGCCCAGATCCCGACCGAGACCGCGCTGCGGGCGGCCGGCGGCTGAGCGCCGCCCAGATCCCGACCGAGACCGCGCTGCGGGCGGCCGGCGGCTGAGCGCCGCCCAGATCCCGACCGAGACCGCGCTGCGGGCGGCCGGCGGCTGAGCGCCGCCCAGATCCCGACCGAGACCGCGCTGCGGGCGGCCGGGGCTGAGCGCGGCTGCCTATTGTCGCGGCGTGGCGTACCGCGTCTGCTTCGTCTGCTCGGGCAACATCTGCCGCTCGCCGACCGCGGAGGCGGTGTTCCGCCGCCGGCTGTCCGACGCCGGGCTGGCCGGCGAGGTCGAGGTGGACAGCGCCGGGCTCGGGGACTGGCACGTGGGCGAGGACGTCGACGAGCGGTCGGCCGCGGCCCTGCGGGCGCGCGGCTACCCGGCCTGGGTGCACGAGGCCAAGCAGTTCCGGCCGGCCGACTTCGCGGACCGGGACCTGGTCGTCGCGCTCGACGCCGGGCACGAGCAGGCGCTGCGGGCGATGGCCCGGACCGACGCGGACCGGGCCAAGATCCGGATGCTGCGCTCGTACGACCCGGCGGCCGCGGCCGATCCGAGCGGGCTCGACGTGCCGGATCCGTACTACGGCGGCGAGCACGGGTTCGAGCACGTGCTCGACCTCGTCGAGGTCGCGTGCGCCGGGCTGCTGGCCGAGGTCGAGGCGCAGGTGCCGGCAAACGGGGGACGCACACCCTGAAACGCGCCGGAGGATGGTCATGATCATGCACTATGCCGTCCGTGGATCCATCCGACCGGGTGGCAGAGTTGCTCCAGACTGGCGTGCTGTCCGCTGCGCCGAATGGTGCAGCGATCACCGGCGAACGCTGGCGGCTGCGGCTGGCCGATCGCCGCGACGTGTTCGTGAAGACCAAACCGGACGCGCCGGACGGCTTCTTCGCAACGGAGGCGGCCGGGCTGGACTGGCTCGACGCGGCGGACGGCGGGCCACCACTCCCAGCCGCCCTGGCCTACGACACCGACCTGCTGGTGCTTCCCTGGCTGGCCGAGCAGCGACCGAGCGACCGCGCGGTCGACCGGCTCGGCCGGGAGCTGGCCGCGCTGCACAACGCCGGATCGCCGGTCTTCGGTGCCGAGCAGGACGGCTGGATCGGCGCTGCCGAGCTCGAGAACGGGCCGCTCGACAGCTGGCCGGAGTTCTACGCCACCCGGCGCGTCCTGCCGTACGTGCGGCGGCTGCGCGACGCCGGCCGGCTGACCTCCGGCGAGGCGGCGGTGTTCGAGCGGCTGGTCGCGCGGTTGCCCGGGATCGCCGGGCCGACCGAGCTGCCGGCGCGGATCCACGGCGACCTCTGGAGCGGCAACGTGCTGTGGTCCGGCGGCCGGGGCTGGCTGATCGACCCGGCGGCGCACGGCGGGCATCGGGAGACCGACCTGGCCATGCTGACGCTGTTCGGGGACGGCTGGGTGCCGCGGCTGCTCGACGCGTACGCCGAGGTCAGCCCGCCCGCGGACGGGTGGCGGCAGCGGCAGCGACTGCACCAGGTGCACCCGCTGCTCGTGCACGCCGTTCTGTTCGACGGCGGCTACCAGGCCGCCGCCCTGTCCGCGGCGGCCGCGTACCTCTAGTGGGACGGGTCGGCCACGTCGTCGTCCCGGGCGCTGCCGGCGCGGCCGCCGGGGTCGGTGGCGGCGGCCTGGTTCGCCTGGGTCTGCTGGAGGTAGCGGTCACCCTCGCTGTCGCCGGAGCCGGCGGGGGCGCCGGCCGGGCGGTCGGCTGCCGCATCTCGACGTCGCCGCCGGCGGCACCGCGGGTCCACGCCCCGGGCGCTCGTGCCGAGGCCCTAGGTGGGTCGGCGTCGGTGCTGGCGGCATCGCGCGGGTCGGCGCCCCGGGCCCGCTCGCGCCGAGGCCCTCGCCGGGGTCGGCGTCGGTGCCGCCGGCGCCGCGCGGGTCGGCGCCCCGGGCCCGCTCGCGCCGAGGCCCTCGCCGGGGTCGGCGCTGGTCGCGGCGTCGGCGCCGGTGTCGATCCGTTGCTCGCTCGTCGCGTCCTCCCGGTCGTGACGGCGCTGCTCAGGACGCAACTGCGCGGCTTGAGGCCGAGCACGCCTGGGTAGATCGCAGCCATGACCGGCCCCACGTACGACGATCGCAGCAGCGCGCCGATCCCGCCCGAGCCCGGCGGCGATCCGTACCGTGCGCCGGCGGCCGACCCCGACGGGGTGCCCGACGGCGTGCCCGACGATCGGTCCGGCGGCCAGCCGGGCGGCGTGCCGGGGCCGGAGGAGCGGACCGTGCCGCCGGGCAAGGTGCCGGCCCGGACCCGGGTGAGCGGGCTCTGGGTCGCCTCGATCGCGGCCGTCGTCGTGCTGCTCATCCTGCTGATCTTCATCCTGCAGAACGGCGACCGAGTGAAGATCAACATCTTCGGGGCGAACCCGACGCTGCCGCTCGGCGTCGCCCTGCTGCTGGCGGCCGTGCTCGGCGCGTTGCTGGTCGCGCTGGTCGGCGCGGCGCGGGTGGTGCAGCTGCGACACACCGCCCGCAGGATGGCCCGCAGGTCCCGCTGACCCGATCGGGTGCTGTGCGGGCAGTCACAGCCGCCCCGGGGAACACCCGCGTGCCGTGGCGCGTGCACCAGATGCGATGACTGACGAAACCACGACGACGAAAAGGGCAGGACTGTCACCGATCGAGGTCGGGGCGGGGGCCGGCGCGGCGGTGATCACCGCGTTCGCGACGTCCTACCTCGGCACGGCCGGGACGCTGGCCGGGGCCGCGCTCGCCAGCGTGGTCGGGACGGTGAGCACGTCCATGCTGCGCAGGTCGGCGGAGACCAGCGCGCAGCGGCTCAAACACACGACGACGCGGCTGCGGGACACCACGGTCGGGCGCGCGGACGCGACGGACGTCCGCCCGGTCGAGTCGGAGGACGTCGACCCGTACGGGACCCAGCTTTTCCGTACCTCCAACTGGATCGATCCGGAACCCCGTCGGGAGGCAGGCCCCTTCGGCCCGCGCGACCGGACCCGACAGCTCGGAACCGGCGGCGCCGGCACAGAGAACGGCGGTGGCCGGGACGCGACCGAGCGCTTCCGGACCGGAACCGACCTGTGGGGACCCGACGGCCCGGCCGGCGCGACCGAGCGCTTCCGGACCGACCCGTGGGGACCCGACGGCCCGGCCGGCGCGACCGGCTCCGCGCCGGGAAGCACCTGGGGCGCCCCGAGCGAGCGCCTCGCCGCCGAGGGTCTCGGCGCTGCGGCCAGCCGGCTCCCGAGCCGTGCGGTGGCGGGGACCGGTGCGGCGGCGGCCGAGCACGGCGGACCGGCGGCGCCGGGGAGTGGACCGGGAAGTGGCCGGCGGGGAGTTCGGCGGCGGTGGGTCGTGCTGGCGGCCGGTGCGGTGACCGCCTTCGCGCTCGCCCTGGGTGCGATCACCGGGATCGAGGCGGTCGCCGGCAAGCCGCTGTCCGGGCTGACCGGCCAGGAGTCCGGCGGCGGCACGACCCTCGGCCACGCCACCGGAGGGGACAGCAGCTCCGGCCGCGGCGGCACGCCGACCCCGACGCCGGCGCCGACCACCAGCAGCGGCGCGACCGAGCCGGCACCGGGCAATGGCACGAGCCCGAGCGGCGGTGGCTCCGCGACCGCTCCGTCCGAGCCGTCGGCCAGCTCGGACAACCCGGCCCCGTCGCCGAGCCAGCCGGCGCCGACGCAGGCACCCAGCGCGTCGCCGAACCCGCTGACCTCGGCCCCCTAGGCACCGGCCCGGGACACCGCCCGGGCACTGCGGAGTGTCCGGGCGGTCGTCGTCAGCGCGGCAGCTTCACCACCGTGACGAAGAAGTCGTCGATCTGCTGGACCACCCTGATGAAGCGCTCGAAGTCCACCGGCTTGGTCACGTACGCGTTGGCGTGCAGGTCGTACGAGCGCAGCACGTCCTCCTCGGCCTCGGACGTGGTCAGCACGACCACCGGGATCGCCCGCAGCGCCTCGTCCGCCTTGATCTCGGCGAGCACCTCGCGCCCGTCCTTCCGCGGCAGGTTCAGGTCGAGCAGGATGAGCCCGGGCCGGGGCGCGTCCTCGTACTCGCCCTCCCGGCGCAGGAACGCCACCGCCTCGACCCCGTCGTTGACGACGTGCAGGTTGTTGCGGAGCTTGTGCTCCTCGAACGCCTCCCGGGTCATCAGCACGTCGCCCGGGTCGTCCTCGACCAGCAGCACGTCGATGATCGCGGGCAGCGCGGCGGTGGGGTCCGTGGTCTCCGTCATCCAGCGGTCTCCGACTCATCCGTGGGAATAGGCGCCTCGCTCGGGCTCGGCGGGTCGCCGGGGGTTGACGCTTCGATCTTGGGCAACGTGAAGTGGAAGACGGTCCCGCTCTGCACCGAGGTGTCCAGCCAGATCCGCCCGCCGTGGTAGTCGATGATCTTCCGGGCCATGGCCAACCCGATGCCGGTGCCGGGGTACGCGTCCTTCGGGTGCAGCCGCTGGAAGATCACGAAGATCCGGTCGGCGTACTCGCGATCGATCCCGATGCCGTTGTCGGCGACCGAGAACTCCCAGTCGTCGCCGTCGTCGGTCACCGACACCGCGATCTCCAGCGGCCGCTCGCCGCGGAACTTGATCGCGTTGCCGATGAGGTTCTGGAACACGCCGACCAGCAGCGGCGCGTCCACCGACACCCGCGGCATGTCCTTCGCCACGGTCACCGTCGCGCCGGACTCCTCGATCGCCAGCGACAGGTTGGCCAGCGCCTGCTCGACCAGCTCGTCGGCACCGATCTCGACGTGCTCGCGGGTGAGCCGGCCCACCCTGGAGAACGAGAGCAGGTCGTTGATGAGCACCTGCATGCGCTTGGCCCCGTCCACCGCGAAGCCGATGTACTGGTCCGCGCGCTCGTCCAGCTGGCCCTTGTAGCGGCGCTCCAGCAGCTGGGTGAAGCTCGCGACCTTGCGCAGCGGCTCCTGCAGGTCGTGCGAGGCGACGTACGCGAACTGCTCCAGCTCGGAGTTGGACCGCTCCAGCTCCGCGGTCCGCTGGTCGAGCCGCTCGGTGGCGTCCCGCAGCGCGTGGAACTCGGCGACGATCTGCCGGCGCATGGCGTCGACGTCCGCGCCGAGCGCGATGACCTCGCGCGGACCGGTGCCGCGCACCTCGGAGTCGAAGTCGCCGGCCGCCACCCTCCGGACCTCACCGGCCAGGCCGGACAGTGGCCGCAGCACCACCCGGCGCAGCCCGAGCGCGAGCACGAGCAGCAGCGCGACCAGGCCGATCGCGAGCAGCACGCCGACCAGCTCCAGCCGGCTCGCGGCCGCGTCGAGGTCGGCGCGGGCATCGGCGGCGGCGCGGTCGAGGTCGCCCTGCAGCGCGTTCAGGCTGCTGCGCACGTCGTCGAACAGTTGCTTGCCGAGCGCCGGGTCGACGGTGACCGGCCGGCCCGCGCGGACCTCGGCCAGGATGGCGTCCGCGTACCTGGTCCGCCAGGCGTCCGCGTCGGCCTCCACCGCATCGAGGCCGGCGCGGATCCGGAGCGCGGGGTCGTCGGCGACCGCGTACAGCGCCCGCAGCGCGCTGGCCTCGTTGCGCAGGCCGGTCTCCCACGGCTGGAGGAAGACCGCCGGGCCGGCCAGGGCGTACCCGCGGATGCCGGTCTCCTGGTCGACCAGCGCCACCTGCAGCCGCTCGGCCTGCCGGTACGCCGGGTCGATCGTGGCCACCACCCGGCTGCGGGCGTCGGCCAGGTTGGCGAGCGCGACCGCCCCGGCGGCGATTATCGCCGCGGCGATCAGGGTGGCCACGACGGCAAGCACGGTCAGGGACCGGCGCAGCGACGGGGCCCGGTCGACCCGGGCCGGCCTCGGGCGTGGCAGCGGGCTCGCCGCCGGGGCGGCGGCGGTCCGCTCGGCCAGGTCAGTCATCGGCCGGACCCGCCGCCGGCAACGCGCCGACCAGCAACACCGCGACGTCGTCGACCAGGTCGCCGCCGTTGAGCGCCTCGGCCTGCTGGATCAGCGCGTCCACGAACGGCTCCGGCGCCGACCGCCAGTCCGGGTCGCGGCGCACCTGCCGCTGCACCAGCTCGGCCAGCCCCTCGCCGCCGAGCCGCTCCGGGCCGAGGCCGACGCGGCCGTCGATGAGCCCGTCGGTGTGCAGCAGCAGCGCCCAGTCGGCCGGCAGCTCCACCTCGGTGGCCGGCCAGGACGTGCGGCTCACCACGCCTAGTGGGGGGACGACCCTGGCCTCGGACAGCAGCCGTACGGTCTCCCCGACCAGCAGCGGAGCCGGGTGGCCGACGAGGTGCAGCCACGCCGTGCGGCGATCCGGGGCGATGGTCAGCGCGCACACGGTGGCGAAGATGTGCTCCCGGTGCCGCTCGTGCACCAGGACCTGCTGCAGCGTCGCCAGGATCTCGTCGGCCGGCCGGGACGCGAGCACGAGCGCGCGCCAGGCGATCCGGAGCCGGACGCCCAGTGCGGCCTCGTCCGGCCCGTGTCCGCTGACGTCGCCGATCATCACGTGCAGCGTGCCGTCCGGGTCGCGCACGGCGTCGTAGAAGTCGCCGCCGAGCAGCAGCCGGCGCCCCCCGGCCTGGTAGCGGGCGGCGAACAGGACGCCGGCGCCGGCGATGAGCGGGCTGGGCAGCAGGCCGCGCTCCAGCCGGGTGTTCTCCTCGGCGTGCAGCTGCTGCTCGTGCAGCGCCCGCTCGGTGGCCTCGATCCGCGACCGGCCGATCGCGTACCGGATCGCCCGGGTCAGCAGCTGCCCGTCGACCTGCCCCTTGACCAGGTAGTCCTGCGCACCGGCGGCGACCGCCTCGGCCCCGCGGTGCTCGTCGGCAAGGCCGGTGAGCACCAGCAGCGCGACCCCGTCGGTGTGGGCGGCCAGCCGGCGAAGGCCCTCGAGCCCGGAGGCGTCCGGCAGGCCGAGGTCGAGCAGCACGCAGTCGACGCGGCCGATCTCGGCCTCCGCCTCGGCCAGCGTGCGGGCACGGAGCAGCTCCACCGGGCTGACGGCCTCGTCGAGGAGCTCCTGCACCAGGAACGCGTCCCCGTCGTCGTCCTCGACCAGCAGGACGCGCAGGCTCTCGGCCGGTGCGGCGGTGCCCATGACGGGCAGGAGGCTGCTCATGACGCCGCCTGCCGGCACGTTCTCCTGCTCAGGTGCCTCTCCCTCGTCCGGCCGCGCGCGCCGTCCCCTCACCTGCGGGTCGGACCAGGAAGCCCGCGCTTCCGCTGGGACGAATGCTAGCGCGGCCCGTGACGCATCTCGTCGCTTGTACGAGTAGCTCTAGAACAATATCGTTAAGTCGTGCTGGTCCGGGTGAACCCGGCATCGCCGGAGCCGATCTACGCGCAGGTCGCCGCGGCGGTACGCCGGGAGGTGGCGGCGGGGCGGGTGCGGCCGGGCGAGCGGCTGCCCGGGGCCCGCGAGTTGGCCGCCACGCTCGGGGTCAACCTGCACACGGTGCTGCGGGGCTACCAGGCGCTGCGGGACGAGGGCGTGATCGAGCTGCGCCGCGGCCGGGGTGCGGTGGTCACCGTCGCGGCGCCGCGGATCGCCGCGCCGGCGGCGGCGCTGCGCGCGTTCGTCGCCGAGGCGCGCCGGGCCGGCCTGTCCGCGGCCGAGGCGGCGGCGATGGTGCGGGAGGAGATGACCTGAAGGCGGGGGCACGGCTCAACTTTCTTCCGTCCACAGGGTGTGGGGCGAGAGGTGCTGGTCAGGGGACTGTTCGACGGATGCCGTCCGGATACCCACATGTTGTCCCCAAGACGGTTCGCATGTTCCGCACGGTTATCCACGGGTGGTCCCCAGGCTGATCCACAGGCCCACTACGAGCCCCCTTCGAGCGCGCCTAGTCTGATCGTTCAGGCGCTATGATTCGAACACAGGTTCGAACGGTGGGAGGGTGGCGCGGTGGCGGTCACGGACGACGTCGGGACGGCCGGACCGCGGTCGCCGGACTTCGACCGGCAGCCGCCGCAGGACGTGCAGGCCGAGCAGTCCGTGCTCGGCGGCATGCTGCTGTCCAAGGACGCGATCGCCGACGTGGTCGAGGTGCTGCGGGCCGGCGACTTCTACCGCCCGGCCCACCAGATCGTCTACGACACGATCCTCGACCTCTACGGGCGCGGCGAGCCGGCCGACCCGGTCACGGTCTCCGCCGAGCTGACCCGGTCCGGCCAGCTGATGCGCGTCGGCGGATCGCCCTACCTGCACACGCTGATCTCGTCGGTGCCGACCGCCGCCAACGCGGGGTTCTACGCGGAGATCGTGGCCGAGCGGGCCACCCTGCGCCGGCTGGTCGAGGCCGGCACCAGGATCGTCCAGCTCGGCTACGGCGCGGCCGCCGGCCAGGGCGGCGACGTCGACGAGGTGGTCGACCGCGCGCAGGCGGAGATCTACGACGTCACCGAGCGGCGCACCAGCGAGGACTACATCCGGCTCGAGCAGCTGCTGCAGGGCACGATGGACGAGATCGACGCGATCTCCTCCCGCGGCGGCCAGAGCATCGGCGTCCCCACCGGCTTCTCCGAGCTCGACCAGATCACCAACGGTCTGCACCCCGGCCAGATGGTCATCCTCGCCGCCCGCCCGGCGATCGGTAAGGCGCTCGCCCTCGACACCCCGCTGCCGACTCCGTACGGCTGGACGACCATGGGCGAGGTGCGGGTCGGCGACCGGCTGCTGGGCGCCGACGGCAAGGCCACCACCGTCGTCGCCGCGACCAAGGCGATGATCGATCGACCGTGCTACGAGGTCGAGTTCTCGGACGGCACGGTGATCGTCGCGGACGCCGGACACCAGTGGCGGACCACGACCAGGGCCGCGGGCCGGATCCGGTCGGAGCATGTGCCGCCCCACTACCACCGGCCCCGGGCATCCGCCGAGCGGGTCGCGGCGGGCGCGGCCGGCGCGGCGGACCGCCCGGTCCTCCGCCGGCAGGTGGGCGAGGAGTTCCGGACCGGGCTGGACCCCGCCGCCGGTGCCGGCTCATCCGTGGCTTCGGCGCCGGTACGCCGGGTCGCCGCTCCCGGCCCGGACGTCCACTCCCGCCGGTCGCTGTCCCGGGCCGTGGGCGCCCAGCTCGGCCGTCAGACGCGGGCGGCTCTGGCGACGGACCACGACGACGTGGTGACCACGGCGGAGATGGCCCGCACACTGGGCGGTCCCTCGGCCGACCGGCGGGCCGCCCACGCGGTCGCGCTGGCCGCCCCGCTCGACCTGCCGGAGGCCGACCTGCCGGTCCCGGCGTACACGCTCGGCGCCTGGCTCGGGGGCGGCACCGGCGATGCGGCCGGCCTGCCGACCGCGGACCCGGAGATCGTCGCTCAGGTCGAGGCCGACGGCGTCGGCTCGCCGCAGGGGATGCTGCGGGCCGCCGGCGTCCTGGGGCGCAGGCACATTCCGCCGGCCTACCTGCGGGCGTCGCAGCGGCAGCGGCGGGCGCTGCTGGCCGGCCTGCTCGACACCGACGGTGACGTCCGGCCGACCGGCACGGTCGTCTTCGCGGCCGCCGACCGGCAGCTGGCCGAGGACGTCCGGGAGCTGGTGCTCAGCCTCGGTTACCGGGCGACGATCTCCACGGAGTCGGTCCGGGGACGCGCGGCCGGCTATTCGGTCTGCTTCACACCGGCCGATCCGGTGTTCCGGCTCCCGCGCAATCTCGCCCGGCAGAAGACCTCGGCGCCGGCGGCCGACCGGCGCTACGTCGTGGACGTCCGGCCGATCGCGAGTGTCCCGGTCCGGTGCGTCCAGGTCGACAACGCCGACCACATGTACCTGGCGAGCCGGTCGATGGTGCCGACCCACAACTCGACCCTGGCGCTGGACTTCTCGCGGGCGTGCTCGATCAGGCACGGGCTGACGTCGGCGATCTTCTCGCTGGAGATGAGCAAGTCCGAGATCACCATGCGGCTGCTGTCGGCGGAGGCGAAGGTCCCGCTGCACCACATGCGGTCCGGGCACATGAGCGACGACGACTGGGCCCGGCTGGCCCGGCGGATGGGCGAGGTGGCCGACGCGCCCCTCTACATCGACGACTCGCCGAACCTCACGATGATGGAGATCAGGGCCAAGGCGCGCCGCCTCAAGCAGCGGCACGACCTGCGCCTCGTCGTGGTCGACTACCTGCAGCTGATGACCAGCGGCAAGCGGGTGGAGAGCCGGCAGGTCGAGGTCTCCGAGTTCTCCCGGTCGCTCAAGCTGCTGGCCAAGGAGCTCGAGGTCCCGGTGGTCGCGATCAGCCAGCTCAACCGCGGCCCGGAGCAGCGCACCGACAAGAAGCCGATGCTCTCCGATCTCCGCGAGTCCGGCTCACTGGAGCAGGATGCGGACATGGTGGTCTTGTTGCACCGTGAGGATGCGTACGAGCGGGAGTCGCCGCGAGCCGGTGAGGCCGACCTCATCCTGGCCAAGCACCGCAACGGGCCGACCGGGCTGGTGACGGTCGCCTTCCAGGGGCACTACTCGCGCTTCGTGGACATGGCCACCTGATGCTGCTGGTCCAGGTCAGCGACCTGCATCTGGACGGCAGCCGGGAGCGGCACGAGCGCGCCGAGCGGGTCATCGCGTACGTGAACGGGCTGACCGGCGTGGACGCGGTCCTGGTCAGCGGCGACATCGCCGACCACGGCGAGCCGGCGGAGTACGCGGAGGCGCGCGAGCTGCTCGTCTCCCCGCACCGGGTGCTGACCTGCCCGGGCAACCACGACGTGCGCGGACCGTACGAGTCGGTGCTGCTGGGCCGGGCGCCGTCCGGCGGCCCGGTGAACGAGGCGCACGACGTGGCCGGCGTGCTCGTCGCGATGTGCGACTCGTCCCGGCCCGGGCGGGCCGACGGCCTGCTCGACGACGCGACGCTCACCTGGCTGGACGGCGTGCTGGCCGGCCGGCGGGCGCTGGTCTGCTTCCACCACCCGCCGGCCCCGATGCACCAGCCGATGATCGACGAGATCCTGCTCGTCGGGCCGGACGGGCTGGCCGGCGTGCTCGACCGGCACCCCGGCGTGGTGGCGGTGCTCTGCGGGCACGCGCACACCGCTGCCGCGACCACGTTCGCCGGGCGGCCGTGCCACGTGGCTCCGGGCGTGGTCTCCACGCTACGGCTGCCGGCCGAGCGGGCCGGCGACCTGGACTACGCCCTGCCGCCGGCCGTCGCCCTGCACGTCCTGGACGGGGACCGGCTCACCACGCACTACCGCGCCGTCCCCTGACCGCTACGGCTCATCCCAGTGGGTGAAGGCGTCGGCAGAGCGCCAGTGGCTGCAGGCCATGCACTCCCCGCTGCCCAGACGCCGGACCGGCCCGCTCGCGCTGCTGCTCATCGCCACGATCAAGGGCTTCTGCCTGCCCCCGTACGTCCGGGCGGACGCGGCCGCGGCTCGGCGGCCCCTGGTGAGGCAGGTCACGCAGGAAGTCCGCCAGCTGGCCGGCGCGGATGTCACACGCTGAGGCACTGCCCCGTCCTCGGGGCATGAGCGTTCGAGGCCAGCGGATCGCGCTGGGTGTGCTGCTGCTGGTCGCGCTGGTGACCGGACTGTGGGCGCTGCTGGCGCCGCGGTCGTTCTACGACTCCTTCCCCGGCGGCAGTGGCATGCACTGGATCTCCGCCGACGGGCCGTACAACCGGCACCTGATCAGCGACGTCGGGTCGATGTATCTGGCGCTGGCGGCGCTGACCGCCGCCGCGCTGGCGAGGTCGGCGCCGGCGAGGCTGGCCGGCGTCGTGTGGCTCGTCTTCTCGGTGCCGCACTGGATCTACCACTCGGCCCATCTGGGGCTCTACGGCACCCGGGACCAGATCCTCAACCAGGTCGGCCTGATCGTCGTGGTGCTGCTGGCGGCACTGCTGTGCGTGCCGCTCAACCGGTGGGTCGCGGCGCCGGCGGCTGCCCGCAGCGGCGCGCAGGTGCGGCGATGAGGGTCGCGGTCGCGGGCGGCACCGGTCTCACCGGCCGGCATGTCGTGGACAGCCTGACCAGGGGCGGGCACGAGCCGGTCGTGCTGTCCCGGTCGCACGGCGTCGACCTGGTCACCGGGACCGGGCTGGCGGCCGCGCTGGCCGGCGCCGACGCGGTGATCGACGTGTCGAACGTGACGACGACGAGGCGGGCGGTGGCCGAGCGGTTCTTCACCGCCGCGACGAGCCACCTGCGCGACGCCGCCGGCGTGGCCGGTGTCGGCCACTATCTGCTGCTGTCGATCGTCGGGGTGGACCGGATCGACCTCGGCTACTACGCGGGCAAGCGTCGGCAGGAGGAGTTGCTCGCGGCCGGTGCGGTGCCGTGGACCGTGCTGCGGACCACGCAGTTCCACGAGTTCGCCGCGCAGGTGCTGGACCGCTCGCGCGGGCGGGTGGTGCCGCTGCCGGCGATGCGGTCCCGGCCGGTCGCGGTGGCCGAGGTCGCCGACGCGCTGGTCGAGGCGGTCGTCACCGGCCCGGTCGACGGGCCCGCGGCGGAGCTCGCCGGTTCCGAGGTGCTCCGGCTCGCCGACATGGCCCGGCAGGTGCTGCGCCGGCGCGGGCAGCGGCGGTGGGTGCTGTCGGTGCCGCTGCCGGGCCGGGTCGGCCGCGAGCTGCGCGGCGGCGGGTCGCTGCCGCTGGGCGAGTTCCGGGAGGGCAAGCGGACCTTCGCCGACTACCTCGACACCATCGGACCCGGCCGGTGAGCACCCCGCCGGTGAGCGGGCGGGCCGAGGAGCTGGCAGCCGCGTACACGGCGGTGCGGCCCCGGCTGGTCGGGATCGCGTACGCGGTGCTCGGCACCCGGACCGAGGCCGAGGACGTGGTCTCGGACTGCTGGTTGCGGCTGATGGCCGCCGACGCCCGCGAGCCGGTACGCGACGTCGAGGGCTGGGCCGTCGTGGCGGTGTCCCGCCGGGCGCTCGACGTGCTGCGGTCGGCCAGAGTCCAGCGGGAGGCGTACGTCGGCCCGTGGCTGCCGGAGCCGCTGCTGGACGCCGACCCGGCCGACCGGGTCAGCCTCGACGACCGGGTCAGCTACGCGCTGATGGTCGTGCTGGAGACGCTCTCGCCGGCCGAGCGCACGGCCTGGGTGCTGCACGAGCTGTTCGCGGTGCCGTTCCCGGAGATCGCCAGGGTGGTCGGGCGCAACCCGGCCGCGGTGCGCCAGCTCGCGGCGCGGGCCAGGACGCACGTGGCCGCCGGTGCGCCCCGGCTCGAGGTCGACGCCGCCGATCACCGGCGCGCGGTCGAGGCGTTCCTGGCCGCGGCCACGGGCGGCGACCTCGGCGGGCTGCTCGCCGTGCTCGACCCGGACGTCGTGCTCACCAGCGACGGCGGCGGGGTCACGACCGCGGCCCGCCGGCCGGTGCTCGGCGCCGATCGGGTCGCCCGCTTCCTGCTCGGCGTGGTGCACAAGCGGCCGCTGGTGTACCGCGCGGTCACCGTCAACGGACAGCCCGGGTACGCGGCCAGCGACCCGGACGGAACTCTGCTCGGGGTCTGTGCGCTGACCGTGCGGGACGGGCGGGTGGTCCGGGTCGACCTGGTCATGTCCCCGGCCAAGCTGCCCAGCAGGCGGGTCTGACGGTCGCGGACACCCGAGCCAAGACCGCCCGGAGGCCCCGGCTCCCGACCGCGGCCGACCCTGGACCGCCCGCAGGCCCGCCCCCTACCGCGGCCCCCGACCGCCCGGAGGCCCGGCTCCCGACCGCGGCCGACCCCGGACCGCGCGGAGGCCCGTCCCCCTACCGCGGCCCCCGACCGCCCGGAGGCCCGGCCCCACCGCCCGGAGGCCCGGCTCCCGACCTGGGTCCGACACGCGCGGAGGCCCGGTTCCCGATCGGGAACCGGGCCTCCGCGAGCGGGTCAGCCGGAGACGACCTCGAGCGGGATCGTCGCGATCACCTCGGGGTGCAGCACGACCGGCACCTCGTGCCGGCCCAGCGACTTGATCCCACCGGCCAGCTGCAGCCGCCGCCGGTCCAGCTGCGGCCCGCCGGCCCGCTGCACCGCGGATACCACGTCGGCCGCGGTGACCGAGCCGAACAACCGGCCGCCGGTGCCGGCCCGGGCCGGCAGCGTGTACGTCCGGCCCTCCAGGTCCCGCTTGATCTCCTGGGCGTGGCCCAGGTCGCGCACCGTGCGCGCGTCGCGGGCCCGCTTGATCGTCGCGACCTGCTTCTCGCCGCCCTTGGTCCAGGCCATCGCGTAGCCCCGCGGGACGAGGAAGTTGCGGCCGTAACCGTCCTTGACCTCGATGACATCGCCGGGCGAGCCGAGCCCGGCGACCTCCTGGGTGAGGATGAGCTTCATCGACCGGCCCCCTAGCGCGCCGTGCTCGTGTACGGCAGCAGCGCCATCTCGCGGCTGTTCTTGACCGCGACGGCGACGTCACGCTGGTGCTGGCTGCAGTTGCCGGTCACCCGCCGGGCGCGGATCTTGCCCCGGTCGGAGATGAACTTCCGCAGCAGCGCGGTGTCCTTGTAGTCGATGTACGTGGCCTTGTCCTTGCAGAACGCGCAGACCTTCTTCTTCGGCTTGCGCAGCGGCGGCTTCGCCATGGTGTCAGTGCTCCGTCAGGTAGATCGGGGAAGGGGTCTAGAAGGGCGGCTCGTCGAACGAGCCGGCGCCGGCACCGGCCGGGGCCGCGGAACCCCACGGGTCGTCGTTGCCGCCGCCCCCGCGGTTCCCGCCGCCACCGCCGCCGCCGCCACCGCCGCCGCCGCCACCGCCGCCACCGCCACCGCTGCCGAAGCCGCCGCCGCCACCGAAGTCCCCGCCGCCGCTGCCGCGGGAGACCTTGTTGACCTTGGCGGTCGCGTACCGCAGCGAGGGGCCGATCTCGTCGACCTCGAGCTCCACCACGGTGCGCTTCTCGCCCTCCTTCGTCTCGAAGGAGCGCTGCTTCAGCCGGCCGGTCACGACGACGCGGGCGCCACGGGTGAGCGACTCGGCGACATTCTCCGCCGCCTGCCGCCAGACGTTGCAGCGCAGGAACAGCGCCTCCCCGTCCTTCCACTCGTTGGTCTGCCGGTCGAACGTGCGCGGCGTGGACGCGACGGTGAAGTTCGCGACCGCGGCCCCGCTCGGGGTGAACCGCAGCTCCGGGTCGGCGGTGAGGTTGCCGACCACGGTGATGATCGTGTCGCCTGCCATCTGTCCTCCGTCGTCAGGGTCTGGGGAAGACGGTTACCGGAGCTCCGGCCGCAGCACCTTCGTCCGCAGCACCTCGTCGTTGAGGTTGAGCTGGCGGTCGAGCTCCTGCACGGCGGCCGGGTCCGAGGTCAGGTCGACAACGGCGTAGATGCCCTCGACCTTCTTCTCGATCTCGTACGAGAGCCGGCGGCGGCCCCAGACGTCGACCTTCTCGACGGAGCCGCCGGCGGTGCGCACGACGTTCAGGTAGTTGTCGAGCAGCGGCGAGACGGTCCGCTCCTCGAGGTCAGGGTTGAGGATGACCATGAGCTCATAATGGCGCACGGTGAGCAAAGCCTCCTGTGGACTCGGCGGCCGCGGGCTCTCCGCGGCAGGAGGGACGCCGGCGCCCCTTGGCGCCGGACCGCACGAGGGTACTCCATCGCGGCGGAGCGCTCTGCCGCCGACGCGCACAACCCCGCCCCGGCCGCGACGGGGGAGAAGCCGGGTCGGGGTCCGGCGGGCCGCGCGGCCGAGGCGGGGCGTGAAAGGAGACGGGCGACCGGCACGGGCATGACGCGGGCGGCGAAGTGTCCGCCCCCCGCCGTACGCTCCTTCGCATGGTGCTCATCGGTGCCCACCTGCACGAGGGCGAGCCCCTGGCCGAGGCGCGGGCCCGCGAGGCGGAGATCCTGCAGATCTTCCTGGGCGACCCGCAGGGCTGGAAGAAGCCGCCGGACCGCAGCGCGGACACCCAGCCGCTGACCGATGCGGGCATCGGGCTCTACGTGCACGCGCCTTACCTGGTCAACGTGGCCACGACCAACAACAAGATCAGGATCCCTAGCCGCAAGATCCTCGACCAGCACGCGGAGGCGGCGGCCAGGCTCGGCGCCCGCGGGCTGATCGTGCACGGCGGCCACATGAACGACGGCGACGACCCGCGGGTCGGCTTCGACAACTGGCGCAAGGTGTTCGAGCGCGCCCACTTCGACCTGCCGATCCTCATCGAGAACACGGCCGGCGGCGACAACGCGATGGCCCGCCGGCTGGAGCGGATCGCCCGGCTGTGGGATGCGGTCGGCGACTTCGGTCCTGGCTTCTGCCTGGACACCTGTCATGCCCACGCCGGCGGCGAGGAGCTGCTCGACCTGGTCGACCGGGTCAAGGCGATCACCGGCCGGATCGACCTGGTGCACGCCAACGGCTCCCGGGACGCGTTCGGCTCCGGCGCCGACCGGCACGCCAACCTCACCGAGGGGCACATCGACCCGGACGCGATCGTCGCGGTCTGCGCCGCCGCGGGGGCGCCCATCCTGGTCGAGACGCCGGGACTGCGCGAGGGGCAGGGCGCGGACATCGCGTTCCTGCGGGAGCGGCTGCCGGCGTGAACGCCGCCGGCCGGCGGCCCGATCTCGTTCTGTGGGCGGTGCTGGCGACGACGGCGCTCGGGATCCTGCTCGGCTACCTGTCGAAGACGCCGTGCACCGGCCCGACCTTCGACCAGTTCGGCATCTCGGCCAACCTCGGCCTGCACAAGTACGACGAGCTGTGCTACTCCGACGTCCAGCAGCTCTGGGTCGGCCGGGGCGTGCCCGAGCACACCTTCCCCTACCTGCACGGGAAGCTGGTGAACGATCCCAACCAGCCGCAGGGCAACCTGGTCGACGGCGCGGTGGAGTATCCGATCGTCACCGGCGTGTTCATGTGGTTCGCCGGGCTGTTCGCCCGCAACGACGCCGAATACCTGCGGGTCACCGCGCTGCTGCTGGCACCGTTCGGGCTGCTCACCGCGGGCATGCTGGCCAAGCTGTCCGGCCGGCGGGCGTTCATCTGGGCGGCCGCGCCGGCGCTGGTCCTCTACAGCGTGCACAACTGGGACTTCCTCGCCACGGCGACCGTGGTCGGCGCGGTGTGGGCCTGGTCCCGCGGCCGGCCCGGTCTCGCCGCCGTCCTGCTCGGCCTCGGCGCGGCGACCAAGATCTACCCCGGCTTCTTCGCCCTGCCCCTGCTGCTGGAGCGCCTGTACGTGCGGGACGTCCGGGGCGCGGCCCGCGTGGTGGCCGGCACGGCCGGCGTCTGGCTGCTGATCGACCTGCCGTTCGCGCTGGCCAACCCGGACGGCTGGTGGGCGACGTACGCCTTCCAGGCCCGGCGGGCGGCCGACCTCACCACGAACTCGATCTGGTACTGGGGGTTCCCCGACCTCGGTCGGTCCACAGTGGACCACTGGTCGTTCGCGCTGATCGCGGTGTCCTGGCTCGGCGCGCTGGTCGCCGGCTGGATGCTGGCCGGGCGTACGGGCCGCTACCCCTGGCTGCAGGTCAGCGCCGCGATGCTGTGCTCGTTCCTGCTGTTCAACAAGGTCTACTCGCCGCAGTACGTGCTGTGGCTGCTGCCGTTCTTCGTCCTGCTGCGGATCCGCTGGGGCTGGTGGGTCGGCTACCTCGCGGTCGACGTGCTGCTCTACGTCGGCCTGTTCCGCTGGTACTACGACATCACCCAGGGCGGCGACTTCGGCCTGGCCAAGCAGGCCGCGGTGCTCGGCGTCTGGGGCAAGGCGGTGCTGCTCGCCCTGCTCTACGTGGTGTTCCTGCTCTCGTCGCCGTCGATCAGGTCCGGGCCGCCGCTGCGGGCGAGGATCAGCGGACCGCGAGTCGTCGGCCCAGTCGAGCACGCCGCCGGCCGGGTCGTCGTCGGCCGCGCCGCCGGGCCGGTCCGGCTCCCGGACCACGTCGAGCTCCGGTCGCAGCACGTCCCGCACGACCAGTGCCGCCAGTGCCAGCACGGCGGCGTCGCGCAGCAGCACCGCGCCGAAGAACCACTCGTAGTCGACGCCCTTGGCCCCGGTGCCGAGGAACCACAGCAGCCGCGGGATCCAGACCACGCACTCGGTGGCCTGCCAGGCCAGCAGCGCCCGCCAGGACGGGCGGGCGAGCACGGCCAGCGGCA
The DNA here is from genome assembly GCA_963803135.1 of uncultured Actinomycetota bacterium. Lineage (GTDB taxonomy): Bacteria > Actinomycetota > Actinomycetes > Mycobacteriales > CADCTP01 > CADCTP01. The sequence goes on from CAWDLH010000010.1 coordinate 196,424, forward strand.
GCAGCCACAGCGAGTACTGCGGGCTCCACACCTTGTTCGTCAGCAGGAACGCGGCCACGACGAGGAACAGCAGTTGCGGCAGCCGAGGCCGGCGCGGCGCCGCCAGCCCGAGCAGGAAGACGCCGGCCAGCGCGAGCAGCACGACGGCGGCGGCCGCGCCGTTGACCTTGGGCGCCGGGTTGCCGCTGCCGACGACCTGCGCGAACCCGTACCAGAGCGAGTCGAAGTCGGCCGGCCGCTCCCGGTTGAGCGTGAGGAACTGCAGCCACGAATGCGGCCAGAGCAGCGCGACCGGCACGTTGACGACCGCCCAGGCGACCACCGCGCCGGCCGCGGCCCGCACGAAGGCCCGCATCTGCCCGGCCCGCCAGCACAGCGCCAGCAGCGGGACGAAGAACAGCACCGGGTAGAGCTTGGCCGCCGTACCGAGGCCGAGCAGGACACCGGCCAGCCCGGGCCGGCGCGCCTGCCAGGCCACCAGCCCGGCCCCGGCCAGCGCCACCGCGAACAGGTCCCAGTTGGTGAACGCGTGCACGATGACCAGCGGGGACAGCGCGACCATGGCCGCGTCCCAGCGCCGCCGCCCGGCCAGCCGGTAGGTGCTCCAGGTGACGACGAGCATGCAGATCGACAGCAGCAGCGCGGTCACGGTGAAGTACGCCTCGACGTCCGGCATCCCGAGCGGCACCTTCGCCGCGATCCCAGCCGCCACGCCCATGAACGCGCCGGTGAGCACCGGGTACTCGACGGCGTGCTGCGCGTACGGCACGGCGCCTTCGTTGAGGTGCTCGGTGAAGAAGAGCGGGATGACGTCCGAGTAGCAGAAGTGCGTGTACTGCTTGCCGTCCGTCCATGCCCCGTCCTGGCACGGCGACTTCTGCACCCAGGCGAGGGCCAGCGTGAACAGGGTCAGCGCGAGCAGCACCCGCAGTGGGGTCCAGAACCGGCGCAGCCCGACCGCTCCGTGCCGCCCCCACGGCCCGCCGATCGCTGCGCTGGCCACCCGGACCACCGGGTCGTCCCGGGACGGCAGGAACGGTGGCCGGCCGTCCGCCGCCGGGTCCAGCGGCCCCCGGACGGCTGTGGGCGGGACCGGCGGCGGCTCGAGGGTCACGGCACCGTGGGCAGCGGCGCCCGGCCGCGTCCGGGTCGGCCGCGGACTCGGCTGGCCGCTCCCGGTCGGCGTCGGCTCACCGGGCGAGGTGGTCGGCGTCGGCTCGGTCGCGGTCGGTGTCGGGCGCGGCGACGGAGACTCCCGGCGGTGCCGGGTCCGCTTCGGCGTCGGGGTCGGCGACGGGGACGGCGACGGCGAGGCGGCCGTGTCCTGCGACTGCGGCCGGAACGACGGGTTGACCTCGACCTCGTCGGTGAGCTGGTCCTCGGGCGTGCCGGTCAGGTACTCGTTCATGAACCGCTGCCAGGTCCCGCCGGGCAGCGTCCGGCCGTAGACCTGGTTGCCCTGCACCGTGGTCATCGCCTGCGGCTTGTCGGTGCCGACCCAGACCGCGGCGCTCACCTTCGGGGTGAAACCGACCATCCAGGCGTCGCTGTTGCCGCCGGTGTCCAGGTACTGCTGGGTGCCGGTCTTCGACGCCGACTCGCGTCCGTCGGCCAGCGGGTCCAACGATGCCGCCGCGACCGGCTTCATCGCGAACGTCACGTCGTTGGCGACCTTGGAGTCGATCGCCTGCGAGGACTTGTCCTCGTGCTGGTAGACGACCCGGCCGGTGGAGTCGACGACCTTGGCCACGAAGTGGGCCGGGTGCAGCGTGCCGCCAGTGGCGAACACCCCGTAGCCCTGGGCCTGGTCGATCGTGCGCACCTCGTACTGGCCGATCGAGATGCCGGCCTGAGTGGTGCCGTCCTTCTCCTGCAGGGTCTTCTGACCGTTGGCACGCTCGGCCGGGATGCCCATCTTGTGCGCGGTCTCGGCGACGTTGGCCGGGCCGGCGTCGATGCCCATCCGGTAGAAGACCGTGTTGACCGACCGCCGCATGGCGTCCATCACCGAGCACGGATTGCACTGCCCGCCCTCGGAGTTGGCCACCTCGGTGCCGTTGAAGGTCTGCGGGGACGAGCCGTCGTACGTCTTGTAGACGCTGATCTTCTTGTCGTCCGGGGTCTCCGGGTCCAGCGTCTGGGTCAGCGCGGTCGCCAGCACGTACGGCTTGAAGGCCGAGCCGGCCTGTCGCCAGGACTGCGCGTAGTCCGTGCCGAGGCCGTTCGGGCCGCCCCAGTAGGCGAGCACGTTGCCGGTCTGCGGCTGCACCGCGACCAGTGACTGCCGCAGCTGCTTCGCCGGGTCGGGCGACTTCTGGTCGGCGAACGTCTCCTGCACCGCGTGGATCGCCGCGTCCTGCGCCTTCTTGTCGATCGTGGTGACGACCCGCAGGCCCTCCTGGTTGAGCCGGGCCTGGCTGAAGCCAGCCTGGTCGAGCTCGTCGAGCACCTGGTCCTCGACGTGGCCGGCCCAGGACTTGCGGACGTCGTCCAGGCTGGAGGTCGTCTTCTTGCGCACCGTCGGGTACTTGGCCTTGGCCTCGTCGGCCTGGCTCAGCTTGCGCATCGACACCATGCCGTCGAGGACGAACTTCCACCGTGCCTTCGCCGCCTCCGGGTGCGACTGCGGGTCGTAGAGCGCCGGCGAGCGGATGCTCGAGGCGAGCACGGCGCCCTGGGTCACCGTCAGCCTGGTGACCGACCGTCCGAAGTAGACCTGCGACGCCGCCTCGATGCCGTACGCGCCGCGGCCGAAGTAGATCGTGTTCAGGTACCACTCGAGGATCTGGTCCTTCGAGTACTGCTTGTCCAGCTTGACGGTGACGAACAGCTCCTTGAACTTCCGGGAGAACGTCCGGTCGCCGTTGGTGAACTGGTTCTTCACGTACTGCTGGGTGATCGTGGAGCCGCCCTGCAGGTCGCCGCCCTTGACGTTGTTGAGGGCGGCGCGGGCGATGCCGGTCGGTGAGATGCCGGGGTCGGTGTAGAAGCTGCGGTTCTCCGCCGCCAGCACGGCGTTGCGGACATAGTCCGGGACCTTGGTGAGCGGCACGTCGCTGCGGTTCTTCGAGCCGACCCGGTCGAGCACCGTCCGGCCGTCGGCGTAGTAGACCGTCGCGATCTGGTTGGTCTCCAGCGCGTTGGGATCGGGCACGTCAGTGCGCGCGTAGATGAGGCCGACGGTGCCGATGCCGAGCAGGATGAGGACGGCGACGGCGAGGCCGCCGATCTTCAGCGCCTTCTTCAGCCGGCGATGCCTCTTCGGGCCGCCGGGGCCGCCCGGGCCGCCGGGGCCGCCCGGGCCGCCGGGCCCACCCGGGCCGCCGGGCCCACCCGGGCCGCCGGGCCCACCCGGGCCGCCGGGCCCACCGAGCAGCGGTCCGTGCACGCCGGTCTGCAGAGCGCGCCTGGCCTCGGCCGCCGCGCCCGGCTCGCCGCCGTACCCGCCGCCGTAGAGCCCGCCGGCATGGTCGCCGTCGTAGTCGGGTCCCGGCCCGCCGCCCGGCCCACCGGGCCCGTATCCGGAGCGGTGTCCGCCGGCGCCCGGTCCACCGGGCCCGTAGCCGCCGGAACGGCCGTCGGCGGCTGCGCCGGGACCGTAGCCGCCCGGACCCGGGCCGCCCCGCCCGTAGCCGCCCGGCGCGGGGCCGGCGGGCTGGCCGCCGGGGCGCGAGTGGCGGCCGGGCCCGGCGCCGTAGCCGGGATTGCCGGCCGGGCCGTATGCCCGGCCCGGGTCCGCGGGTACGCCGCCGTATCGACCCGGGTCGCCGCTCCGTCCTCGCGGAGCGTCACCGCCGGGGCCGGCGAGGTAGCCCGAGCCCGGCCGCGCATCCTGGTCCCACGCGCCGCCGGCACGGTACGAGTCGTCGTGCCGCGATCGCGGTCCGTAACGCCGGTCGTCGGCGGATCGGTCGTCGTGCGTCACCTGTGCAGCTCTCCGTGGGTCGACGGCAGGAAATCGGGGTCCCCCGAGCAATGACGCGCGGGCGCGCACCTTCGTTCGGTGCGGCCCGCGCGAGTGGGCGGGACCGGTCTCACTCCCGGACGGCCTCCCGGCGCTCCGAACCGTCCTGACCAGAGAGGCCGTCGCGCCCGAGGACGTAGGACAGGGCGAGGTGGTTCCACCCGCACGAGCGACATACCTCCACCACGTAGACCTTGAACTCGCGGTGGTCCATGCCCATCCGATGCAGCTCCGCGGCGGACTTCGCCTGGCCGCTGGCCGCGCGCAGCTCGTCGCCGTACACGTAGTGCACGTTGGTCAGCCGCTCCTTGCGGCAGACCGGGCAGCTCATCTCGGTGGGCTCGCCGTGGTAGCGCGCCGCGCGAAGCAGGTACGGATGGGCGTCGCAGACGTCCAGGGTGGTGGTGCGTCCCGCGTACAGGTCGGCGAGGACTACGCGCCGTTGCAGCGCGTAGTCCACGACCTGTCGTCGAGTCCGCACCGGGCCAGCGTACGCGGTGCCGGCGGACGCGCAGCCCGCCACGAGAGTGATCTCCCGCCCCCCGACGTTGCGGGCTGTCGCGACCGCGGCCTATCGTGGTGATGTATCGGCGCGATACATCGCGGCGAGAAGACGACCGAGGAACGGGGGGCGACGGGAAAGTGCTGGAGTTCGCCGTGCTGGGTCTGCTCGACGAGGCACCCATGCACGGGTACGAGTTGCGCACCAGGCTCAAGGCCGTGCTCGGCGCCTTCCGGGCGTTCTCGTACGGCTCGCTCTACCCGACGCTGCGCCGGATGCGCGAGCGCGGCTGGATCATCGAGGGCGCCCCGGATCCGGCCGCGACGGCGCCCGCGCTGACCGGGCGGCGCGGCAAGGTCGTCTACCGGCTCACCGCGGAGGGCAAGGAGCGGCTCGCCGAGCTGCTCGCCGAGGCGGGACCGGCGGCGTACGACGACGAGGGCTTCGGAGTGCACTTCGCCTTCTTCGCACACACGGACGCCGAGGTCCGGCTGCGCATCCTGGAGGGCCGCCGGCGCCGGGTGGAGGAGCGCCGGGACGGCCTGCGGGCCGGGCTGGCCCGCACCAGGGAGAAGCTCGACCGATACACCCTCCAGCTCCAGGAGCACGGCCTCGACGCGGTCGAGCGCGAGGTCCGTTGGCTCAACGAGCTGATCGACACCGAGCGGCAGGAACAGGCCGCCGCACCCCCGCACAAGAATCCGAAGGAGAATCCATGACGTCGGTCCGAGTGGCCATCGTCGGCGTGGGCAACTGCGCCGCCTCGCTCGTGCAGGGCGTGCAGCATTACCGGGACGCCGACCCGTCCGCGCAGGTCCCCGGCCTGATGCACGTCACGTTCGGCGACTACCACGTCCGCGACGTCGAGTTCGTCGCCGCGTTCGACGTGGACGCGAAGAAGGTCGGCCGGGACCTGTCCGAGGCCATCTTCGCCAGTGAGAACAACACCATCAAGATCGCGGACGTGCCGCCGCTGGACGTCACCGTGCAGCGCGGGCACACCTTGGACGGGCTGGGCAAGTACTACCGGCAGATCGTCGAGGAGTCCGACGAGGAGCCGGTCGACGTCGCCGCCACGCTGCGCGCGGCCCGGGTGGACGTGCTGGTCTGCTACCTGCCGGTCGGTTCCGAGGACGCCGCGAAGTTCTACGCGCAGGCCGCGCTGGACGCGAAGGTGGCCTTCGTCAACGCGCTGCCGGTCTTCATCGCGGGCACTCCGGAGTGGGCGGCGAAGTTCACCGAGGCGGGCGTGCCGATCATCGGCGACGACATCAAGTCGCAGGTCGGCGCGACCATCACGCACCGGGTGCTGGCCAAGCTCTTCGAGGACCGCGGGGTGGTCCTGGACCGCACGATGCAGCTCAACGTCGGCGGCAACATGGACTTCATGAACATGTTGGAGCGCGAGCGGCTGGAGTCGAAGAAGATCTCCAAGACCCAGGCGGTCACCTCCAACGTCGAGCACGACCTGGGCAAGAACAACGTCCACATCGGACCGTCGGACTACGTGGCCTGGCTGGACGACCGCAAGTGGGCGTACGTGCGGCTGGAGGGGCGCGCGTTCGGCGACGTGCCGCTCAACCTGGAGTACAAGCTCGAGGTCTGGGACTCGCCCAACTCGGCCGGCGTGATCATCGACGCGGTCCGGGCGGCCAAGATCGCGCTCGACCGGGGCATCGGCGGCCCGATCCTGTCCGCGGCGTCGTACTTCATGAAGTCGCCGCCGGAGCAGCGTCCCGACGACGTCGCGCGGGCGTCGGTGGAGGCGTTCATCCGGGGCGAGATCGAGCGCTGAGGCCGCGGGGCCGGCTCCCCTCCGGGGGAGGCGGCCCCGTCCCGTCCCGTCCCGTCGCTAGGGCGTGAGCTCGCCCGGCACCGGGTCGCCGGCCGAGAAGTACGAGTCCCAGAGCTGGTGGCCGACCCAGGCCGCGGCGACCAGGACCACGATCAGCGCGATCACCCACACCAGCCGTTGCCGTCGGGCCCGTCGCCGGGCTCGTTCCGGGGGCGCGACCACGCTCGCCCGGGTCAACCCGCTTACGACCGGTTCGCCCCGATAATGACCTGCCATGGCGGGCGATGGTGGCACACGTACCGCCTCGACGCCACCGTCCCCCTCGGGCCCGCGCTCGGGGCGGGCGCTCGGAGCGCACTCCGAGCCGGCGGAGGTCGGCCGGCGGACCAGGTCGGCTCAGGCGGTCGGCTCAGGTCGGTCAGGTCAGCTCAGGTCGGCTCAGGCGGTCGGCTCAGGCGGTCGGCTCAGCCGGTCGGAGCCGGCGCGGAGGACGGCCGGCGGACCAGGTCGAGCGTGACGACCGTGTCGTCGGACAGCCGGCTGGTCCGCTCGGCGTCGGCCGGTGCCTGATCCCCGAACGCCCGCGCCACCGCCTGCGCCACCAGCCGGCCCATGTCCTGCCAGTCGACCGAGGTCCACCGCTCGTCGCCGACCGGGTGGTGCGGCAGCCGTACCAGCAGCCGCCCGGACAGCGCCTGCCCGTCCACCACCGGGGTCAGCGCGTACAGGACGTCGACGGTGCCGTCCGCGGCCGGCAGCCGGGCGGCCAGCTCGCGCAGCAGGTCCTGCATCACACCGGGCCGGTCCGGGGTGCGGACCTGCACCCGCAGCATCGGCCGCGGGTCCTCAGCCCCGACCGAGCCCGGCGGCACCCCGTCCAGCAGCCGGACCACGGTCCGGTACGCCTTGGTCGCCTCCTCCACCTGCCGGACCGCGGCCGGGTCGAGCGGTCCGGCCGCCGGGCGGCAGAGCAGGAAGACCACCATCGTTCCGTCGAACACGCCGGAGATCGCGCCGGCCAGGGCCCGGACACCGGCGTGCTCGTGCAGCGCCGTCAGCACGTCGGCCAGCAGCCCGGCCCGCGGCTGCGCGCACACGGCGATCAGGCGCCAGGCGTCCGCCGGGCCGGGCGGCACCCGCACGTCGTGGTCGGTGACCAGCCGGCCGGTCACGGTCTTGCCGGTGGTCGGCACCCTGGCCCGGGCAGCTCGTCGAAGGAGTCCTCCGGCGCGGTCTGGGTCGCGTCCACCGATTCCATCCGCGGCACCTCGCGCAGGTGCACCCGCAGGCCCTCGGCGCGCAGCGCGTCCAGCGCGGCGAGGAAGCGCACGAGCTTGCGCAGCGAGTCCCCGCGCCGGTACGGGGCGCCGACCCGCAGTCGCAGCCAGCGCCGCTCGGCCGGGTCCTGCAGCGGCGGCGGCGCCGGCAGCCGCACGTTGAGCAGCGTGTAGTTGGCGCGCTGGGCCGCCCGCGCGATCCGGACCAGCGGCTCGTCGGCGAACCCGCGCTCGCTCTCGGGCGCGCCGACCAGCACGTCGAGCACCCAGTCGGGCGGGTCCATCGGAGCCAGCCTGGCCCGGTCGGCGGCCATCGGCCGGATGTCGCGCACCGGCTGCCCGGCCTGGTCGCGGGCGGTCGCCGCGGACAGCCAGTCCTTCCGCGGCGGGTCGCGGAAGACCAGGAACGTCGCCGAGCGGCCGACCGCGGTGCCGCGCAGCACGCCGAGCAGGTTGACCGGACCGTCGGCCGCCGGCGATGCCGCCAGCGCCGGCCGCAGCTCCCGCCACACCTTGCGCAGCCCGCCGCCGCGGGCCCCGGCGATCTCGCCCTGGGCGCCGGTGATCAGGTCGGCCAGCGCGCCCGGCTCGTCCCGGTCCACCGCGACGAACGGGTACGCCGTACGCCCGAGCAGCAACACCTCCCCGGTCAGCGACCGGCACCAGGCCGAGCGCAGCACGTCGAAGGTCCGGTGGTCGGCCGACCCCGCGGTGGCCAGTTCGACCCGGGGCCGGCGCGGTCGCGAGGACTCCGCGTCGTCGGCCAGCCGGCGGATCCACACCTGGCAGGCGACCTGGAGGGCGACCGCGACGCAGGCGGCGACCAGCAGCGCATCGAGGGCGGCCCGGCCATCCGCGAGCACTTCGCCCGCGCCGACGCGACTCCGTTCCGGCTCCGGGCTCGCGACCTGGTCGTGCACCAGACCGAGGACCCGGAGCTGGTCGTGTGCGAGTGGGACTACGAGGTCACGGCGACCACGACGGGCCGGACCGCCCGGGTGGCCAACGTCCAGTTCGTGCGCGTACGGGACGGGCTCATCGTGCATTCCAAGGACTTCCACGACCACCGGACGCTCGCGGAGCTCGCTCAGTAGCGCGCGCCGACGACCCGCGCTCGCCCGTGCAACCGAGGCCCTGCGCCGAGACCCGCAGGCCCTGGCGGCCGAGCGGAGCGATCGGGATGCTCGTGGCTGCGATCCTTCCCCCATTGGGATCTCTATCCACGTCTCGGATCTTCGCTAGACAGCGGTAGAGAACACGATCGAGGCTCCGTCGCTACTGTCGGCGGCATGGGATCTCGGTCCGTGGTGCTGCTCGGGTCGACCGGGTCGATCGGGACGCAGGCGCTTGACGTCGTGCGGCGCAACCCGGACCGGTTCCGGGTCGTCGGGCTGGCCGCCGGCGGCCGCGACCCGGCCGCGCTGGCCGCGCAGGTCCGCGAGTTCCGGCCGACCGTCGTCGCGGTCGGCCGGGCCGAGGCGGTCGGGCCGCTGCGCTCCGCGCTGGACGGCGTCGCGGTCGAGGTCCTGACCGGGCCGGCCGGCGTCGAGGAGATCGCCCGGCGCCCGTGCGACGTCGTCCTCAACGGGCTCGACGGCGCGCTCGGCCTGCCGGCCACGCTGGCCGCGCTCACCGCCGGGCGCACCCTGGCGCTGGCCAACAAGGAGTCGCTGATCATCGGCGGCCCGCTGGTCAAGCGCGCGGCCCGGCCGGGCCAGATCGTGCCGGTGGACTCCGAGCACTCGGCGCTCGCGCAGGCGCTGCGCGGCGGCCGGCGGGACGAGGTGCGCCGGCTGGTGATCACCGCGACCGGCGGGCCGTTCCGGGGCCGGCCGCGCTCGGCGCTGGCGGACGTCACCCCGGAGCAGGCGCTGGCGCACCCGCGCTGGTCGATGGGCCCGCTGGTGACGACGAACTCGGCCACGCTGGTGAACAAGGGCCTGGAGGTGATCGAGGCGCACCTGCTCTTCGACGTACCGTTCGACGCGATCGAGGTCATGGTGCATCCGCAGGCGGTCATCCACTCGATGGTCGAGTTCTACGACGGCTCGACCATCGCGCAGACCGGCCCACCGGACATGCGGCTGCCGATCGCGCTGGGCATGGCCTGGCCGGACCGGGTGCCCGACGCCGCGCCGGGGCTGGACTGGACGGCCGTACACACCTGGGAGCTGTTCCCGCTCGACCGGGACGCGTTCCCGGCCGTCGACCTGGCCGCCCACGTCGGGCGCATCGGCGGCAGCGCGCCGGCCGTCTTCAACGCCGCGAACGAGGTCTGCGTGCACGCGTTCCTCGACGGCCGGTTGCCGTTCCTCGCCATCGTCGACACGGTCCAGCGTGTCGTCGAGGAGCAGACCTCCTTCGCCGCCGACACGGTCGAGGAGATCCTCGCCGCCGACGCCCGCGCCCGCACCCGAGCCCGCGAACTCAACAACCTCCCGGTCGCCTGATCTTCAGCGCACGCCGCGCCCGACCCGCACCCAGGTAGTCGGATCCGCGTCCCAATCGTGACCGGAACCGTCGATCGAGCCGAGCGACTCCAACAGCCGAGTCTGATCCGGCAGCCCGACCCCGGCCCGGTTCACGCAGGGCAGGCAAGGGCACGACTGGGAACCGAACGATGGCGTGAAATGTACGCAGCCGTGCATTACGTCGTCCACCGCGTCGAAGCGCGGCCAGAGGGCCTCGGCGTAGTCGAGGCCCTTTCGGGACGGGTCGTAGTGCCGGTAGAGCGCGTAGGACACGAGGTCGGCCGCCTGCAGAAGTCGGCTCGCCCGGGAATCGGCGAACAGTGGCACGTCGGCCAGGTTTCTCAACTGCGGCAGCGTGCCGGCGGCCCGCTGCCATTGCCTCGTCCACTCCTGGATATCGCGCTCCGCGACGATGCGGCGGTCGTGAATGACGAGTCCACGGGTCGAATCGACGCTACGGCGGGTACGTTTCAGCATCACATCGAATTTAGTGAGCAGCACCTCGTACGCGAACCTCTCCCGATGGATCGCCGGCCGGCTTGACCTGAACCTTCGGTCGATGACGACGCCGAGGAGAGCGACGGGAAAGCTCGGCTCGGTCGGCGTGAACCCGGTGAGCGTGCGATAGCCGGCCTGCAGCGCGTCGAGTCGCCGCGTGCGCGGGACCGACGCCCAGGGACTCGCCGGCCGTTCGCCTCGCACAGCGGATGATTTTGCATTCCTCATCTCCGCGCCGTGCAGTTCCAGGTCTTCGACGGCGGCGTGTTCCGGCACGGCCGACGCGACCACCCGATCCAGCTGCGGCCTAGCGGATAGGCGTCCTGCTCGTGAACCGCGAGTCCACCCAGAATGAAGGAGTGGCTGCCGCCGTGCGTGCCGGACTCGTCCACGAACAATAGATACAAGGCCACCTCAGAGAAAGATGAAAGCCGGGCCAGCAATGTGGGCACCGCGTTGGCAGTCCCACCGGCTGAACGGAACCGCGTGGGCGGTCCTCCCGGCTGGAACAAAGCATAGTGCCGCCTGAGGCACTGTCAAGCTTTGCTAACTTGCCGGGCTTGCTGTCCGGATGGGCTGCAGCTCAGGTGTGTTGGGTGCGGAGGAATTGGCCGAAGTGGGGGACGGTGAAGGCGACCAGGCCGCGCTCGGCGGAGTAGACGAGGCCCTTCTTGAGGAGTGAGTCGCGGGCCGGCGAGAGGGACGACGGCTTGCGGCCGAGGGAGTCGGCGACCTCGGCGGTCGCGACCGGTCCGTCGCCGAGCGAGGCCATCGCCCGCATGTAGTCCCGCTCGGCCGGCGTCGCCCGCTCGTACCGGCTGCCGAAGAAGCCCACCGCCAGCTCGGCGTCGGCGTTCGGCGCGGCCACCTTCACGTCCTCGGCCGTGATCGGCGAGGCCGGCGCCGCGTCCCAGGTCACCTTCCCGTACGCCTGGACGAAGTACGGGTAGCCGCCGGACACGGCGTAGAGCGCGTCCAGCGCGTCCGGGGTGAAGTCGACGTCCTCGCGCGACGCCGGCGCGATCAGCGCCCGGTCGGCCGCGTCCCGCTCCAGCCGGTCGATGCGCAGGTAGTGGAACAGCCGCTCCGAGTACGACTTCGATGCCGACAGCACCGACGGCAGGTGCGGCAGCCCGGCCCCGACGACGATCAGCGGCGCACCGGTCTGGGACAGCTCATGGCACGCCGCGCAGAGCGCCGACACGTCCGGCGCCGGCACGTCCTGCATCTCGTCGATGAACAGCGCGATCCCCACAGCCAGGTCGGTGGCGACCGAGGCGGCGTCCGCGAACAGCTCGACCAGGTCGATCTCCAGGTCGCCGGTGTCAGCCCGCCCCATCGCGGCCGGGACGTCGATGCCCGGCTGCCAGCGCGGTCCGGTGCGGGCCCTGGCCCCGCGGCCCGTCGCCTCCGGCTCCCGCAGCGCGAACGCCTTCAGCACGCCGAGGACCTGGTCGACCCGCTCGGGATCCCGGTGCCGCCCGGCGATCTCGCGCAGCGCCATGTGCAGCGCCGCGGCGACCGGCCGGCGGATCGACTGGTCCGGCCGGGCCTCGATCTTGCCGGTGCCCCACAGCCGTCCGATCGCCTGCGACCGCAGCTGGTTGAGCAGCACGGTCTTGCCGACCCCGCGCAGCCCGGTCAGCACCAGGCTGCGCTCCGGCCGGCCGCGGGCGACCCGCTCGAGCACGACGTCGAACCGGCTCAGCTCCCGGTCCCGCCCGGCCAGCTCGGGCGGTCGCTGCCCGGCTCCGGGCGCGTACGGGTTCCGCACGGGATCCATGCGATCGGACTGTATGCGGCCGTCTAGCGATCTTCGTAGAGGTGGGTAGAAAGCCCGATCGGCGTGTCGCGGCGTCCGTCCAGGGCGGTGAGGATGCGGGTGGCGGCCTGGTCGGGCGTGAGGTCGCCGGTCTGGACGGCGGCCTCGGCCTCGGCGACCACGTCCTTGACCGTGTCGAGGCGGGACTGGAGCCGGTCGCGGACCAGCGCGCGGGTCCAGTCCACGAGCTGGCGGCGGCGCTTGGCCGCCAGCTCGCCGCGGGAGACGAGCCAGTCCCGGTGCCGCTGCACGTGTCGCCACACGTTGTCCAGGCCCTCGTCGTAGCGCGCCGAGCAGGTCACCACCGGCGCCTGCCAGTCCCCCTCCGACCCGCGCAGCATCCGCAGGGCGCCGGACAGCTCCCGGGCCGCCCTGCGCGAGTCCAGCGCGTGCTCCCCGTCGGCCTTGTTCACCGCGATCACGTCGGCCAGCTCGAGGATCCCGCGTTTCATGCCCTGCAGCTGGTCACCGGTCCGGGCCAGGGTGAGGAACAGGAACGTGTCCACCATCTCGGCCACGACGTACTCGCTCTGCCCGACGCCGACGGTCTCGACCAGCACGACGTCGTATCCGGCCGCCTCCATCACCAGCATCGTCTCCCGGGTGGCCCGGGCCACCCCGCCGAGCGTCCCGGCGGTCGGCGAGGGCCGGACGAACGCGCGCTCGTCCGCGGCCAGCCGGGTCATCCGGGTCTTGTCCCCGAGGATCGACCCGCCGGTCCGGCCCGAGGACGGGTCGACGGCCAGCACCGCCACCCGGTGGCCGGCCGCGAGCAGGTTCACCCCGAGCTGGTCGATGAGCGTGGACTTGCCGACCCCGGGCACGCCCGTGATGCCGACCCGCTCGGACTCGCCGGTGTCCGGCAGCAGCGCCGCGAGCAGCTCCTGTGCCTGCTCCCGGTGGTCGGCCCGGCGCGACTCGACCAGCGTGATCGCCCGCGCGATCGCCGCCCGGTGCCCGGACCGCACCCCGTCGGCGAGATCAGGAACCGGCACGGGACAGCTGGTCGGACAGCGTTCGGAGCAGGTCCAGCGCGGCCTCGGCGATGACCGTGCCGGGCGGGAAGATCGCCGCCGCGCCGGCCGCCCGCAGCGCCTCGTGGTCCTGCGGCGGGATCACTCCGCCGACGACGATCATGATGTCGTCCCGGCCGTGGGTGGCCAGCTCGTCGCGCAGCTCGGGCACCAGCGTGAGGTGCCCGGCGGCCAGCGAGTTCACCCCGACGATGTGCACGTCGGCCTCGACCGCCTGCCGCGCGACCTCGGCCGGGGTCTGGAACAACGGGCCGACGTCGACGTCGAAGCCGAGGTCGGCGAACGCGGTGGCGAGCACCTTCTGCCCGCGGTCGTGCCCGTCCTGGCCCATCTTGGCCATCAGGATCCTCGGCCGGCGGCCCTGCTCGCTCTCGAACTCGGCCGTCGCGGCCCGTACCTGCTCGATGGTGTCCACGCCGGAGCCGGCCTCCTCGCGGTAGACGCCGGAGATGGTCCGGATCGTCGCGCTGTGCCGACCGTAGACGGCCTCCAGCGCGTCGGAGATCTCCCCGACCGTCGCCTGGGCCCTGGCCGCCTCGATCGAGAGCACCAGCAGGTTGCCGGTGCCGGCCGCGGCGTCGGTGAGCGCGTCCAGCGCCGCCCGGACGGCCGACCCGTCCCGGGCGGACCGCAGCCGGCGCAGCTTGTCCGCCTGCTCGGCCCGGACCGCCGAGTTGTCGATCTTGAGTACGTCCAGCAGCTCCTCCTCGGCCAGCCGGTACTTGTTCAGCCCGATCACCGGCTGCCGCCCGGAGTCGATCCGGGCCTGGGTCCGGGCCGCCGCCTCCTCGATCCGCAGCTTCGGCAACCCGGCGTCGTTGGCCGCCGCCATCCCGCCGGCCTGCTCCACCTCCTGGATGTGCTCCCAGGCCCGGGCGGCGAGGTCCGCGGTCAGCCGCTCCACGTAGTACGAACCGCCCCACGGGTCGATCACCTGCGTGGTGCCCGACTCCTGCTGGAGCAGCAGCTGGGTGTTGCGGGCGATCCGGGCGGAGAAGTCGCTGGGCAACGCCAGCGCCTCGTCGAGCGCGTTGGTGTGCAGCGACTGGGTGTGTCCCTGGGTCGCGGCCATCGCCTCGATACAGGTCCGTACGACATTGTTGAAGACGTCCTGCGCGGTGAGCGACCAGCCCGAGGTCTGGCAGTGCGTCCGCAGCGAGAGCGACTTCGGGTTCTTCGGCTCGAACTGCCGCAGCAGCCTCGCCCACAGCAGCCGGGCCGCGCGCAGCTTGGCGACCTCCATGAAGAAGTTCATCCCGACGCCGAAGAAGAACGACAGCCGCGGCGCGAACGAGTCGACGTCCAGCCCGGCCGCGATCCCGGCCCGCACGTACTCCACCCCGTCCGCGAGCGTGTACGCCAGCTCCAGGTCGGCCGTCGCCCCGGCCTCCTGGATGTGGTAACCGGAGATGGAGATCGAGTTGAACTTCGGCATCCGCTGCGAGGTGAACGCGAAGATGTCGCTGATGATCCGCATCGACGGCTGCGGCGGGTAGATGTAGGTGTTGCGGACCATGAACTCCTTGAGGATGTCGTTCTGGATGGTCCCGGTCAGCTGCTCGGGCTTGACTCCCTGCTCCTCGGCCGCGACGACGTAGAGCGCGAGGATCGGCAGCACCGCGCCGTTCATGGTCATCGAGACCGACATCTGGTCGAGCGGGATGCCGTCGAACAGCTGCCGCATGTCGTAGATCGAGTCGATCGCGACGCCGGCCATGCCGACGTCGCCGACCACCCGCGGGTTGTCGCTGTCGTAGCCGCGGTGCGTCGGCAGGTCGAACGCGATGGACAGGCCCTTCTGCCCCATGGCGAGGTTGCGGCGGTAGAACGCGTTGGACTGCGCCGCAGTGGAGAACCCGGCGTACTGGCGGATCGTCCAGGGCTGGGTGACGTACATGGTCGGGTACGGGCCGCGCAGGTAGGGCACGATCCCCGGGTACGTCGCCAGGAAGTCGAGGCCGTCGACGTCGGCCGCGGTGTAGAGCGGCGGCACCGGGATCCCCTCGGGCGTCTCCCAGACCGGCGCCTGCTGCCTCGTACCCGGGTGAGGGGTCGGCTCGCCCAGCGTCGCGTTCGAGAAGTCGGCGATCACCGCGGCACCTCCAGCAGGTCGGCGGTCTTCCGGAGCACGGCCAGCGCGTCGCACCCGGTGTAGACGTACCCGTCCGCGCCGTAGTCCCCCCGGCCGGCCAGCCAGACGTGCCGGGCGCCGGCGTCCCGCAGCGCGGCCACCGCCTCGGCCGAGTAGAGCGGGTCGGCCGAGCACAGGCAGGCCACCGGCGTGCCGGCGAGGTCCTCCGGCGGCCCGACGGCCACGTGGAACCCGCCGGCCTGGAACAGGTTGCGGGCGAAGCCGAGCCGGGCGGCGTGCACGGCGATCGGACCCAGCGTCGCGAGGTGGACCACCGGCCGCGGCGAGACCGCCTCGACGGCGTCCCGCAGCGCCTCGAACTCGGCTGCCCAGCGCACCGGCCGGAGCGGCCCACCGGCAGGTGCCGGCGGCGCCGGGACACGCGGCACGGCCGGCTCGTCCGGCAGCGGGAACTCGGTGACCCCGGTCAGCGGCGCCCGCCGGTGCGCGACGTCGCCGGCCCGCTGCTCCCGGGTCCGCGCGACCAGCTCGCCGAGCATCCCGGACTCCAGCGCGGCCAGCGCCCCGCCGGCCCGCTCGATCGCGGTGAACGCGTCCCAGGCCGCGAGCGCGAGCTGGTCGGTGAGCGTCTCGACGTACCAGGAGCCGCCGGCGGCGTCGAGGACCCGACCGAGGCTCGACTCGTCGTGCAGGATCGACTGGGTGTTGCGGGCGATGCGCCGGGCGAAGTCGTCCGGCAGGCCGAGCGCTGCGTCGAACGGCAGCACGGTGATCGCGTCAGCCCCGGCGACCGCGGCGGCGAAGCAGGCGACCGTGGTCCGGAGCATGTTCACCCACGGGTCGTGGCGGGTCATCATCGCGGCCGAGGTGACCGCGTGCTGCCGCTGGCCACGGGCCGGCTCGGCCTCGCAGAGCGCGGCGACCCGGCCCCAGATCCGCCGGGCCGCGCGCAGCTTGGCGATCGAGGCGAACTGGTCGGCGCTCACCGCGAACCGGAACTCGACCGCGTCCAGCGCCGCGTCCACCGGGAGCCCCGCGTCGGTCAGCGCCCGCAGGTACGCCACCCCGACCGCGGTCGCCGTCGCCAGCTCGGTCGCGTCGCTCGCGCCGGCGTCGTGGTAGGCGGTCGCGTCCACGGTGGCGACCTGCAGGTGGGGGAAATCCGGCCGGGGCACGAGCAGGCCGAGCTCGGCCGCGACCCCGGTGCGGGCGCGCAGGCCGATCGGGTCGGCGCCGAGGCTGCCACGGACCTCGGCCGGGTCCAGACCGCGCTCGCCGACCAGCCGCAGGTACGCCTCGGCCGCCTCAGCCGTCTGCGCGCCGGCGTCCAGCGCCACCGGGGCCAGGTCGACGTGCACACCGTCCAGCGCGGCGGGCAGGCCGGCCACCGGCAGGCCGGCGGCACCGAGCACCAGCCACAGCGAGGTCGCGCCGGTCTCCAGGTCGTTGAGCAGGCTGGCCCGCAGCCGCGCCGGGTCGGGATCGGCGTGCCGCTGCCGGACGTCCCAGCCGGTCACCGTCGGCCCGTCCGCGGTCGCCCCACGCACGTACGGCGCGGAGCCCGGGGACCCGGCCGGCTCCGGCGGCGCGTCGGCGGCGGTGTAGAGCGGCCGCACCGGTATCCCGTCGTACGTCGTGGCGCTCAGCGCGGCGACCGGGTCGGCGTCCTCAGCCAGCCCGGACCGGCGCAGCACACCGGTGACCATCTCGATCCACTGGTCCCTGGTGGCGGGTGGGAACTCGGCCGCGAGCGGTAGCGGGTCCGACGGCGCCGGCATGTCCGGATCGTAGGACGCCGGGACCCGTCCGGGTCGGCAGCGTGGTTCACATCTCGCCGCGACGAGCACTGTGAGTGACCATCTTGACACTTCGTGTCCGGTCACTATCGTGAGGCTTCGTGGCGGGTGAGTCCTTCTCGGTCGGCCTCGTGCGCACCGGGCGCGCGTGGGATCCCGACTCTGTGCTCGGCGCGCAGAAGCTGGTCGGCGAGCACCTGGCGTACCTGGGACGCCTGATCGAGGCCGGCCAGGTGACCCAGGCGGGCGCGGTGATCGGCACCGAGGAGGGCCCGCCGCCGGACGGGCTGGTCGCGCTGATCGTCTACGCGATCGACGCCGACGCGGCCGCCACGCTCGCCCGGGACGACCCGGCCGTCCGCGGCGGGATGATCGCCTTGGACATCCGGCCCTGGTACACGGCCGTCTGACCCCCTAAGTAGCGGGGAATCCGCTGTCGGGCCTTCAACCAGGCCGGTGAACCTGCTACCAACTGTCGAATGCACCTCGAGCTGGAGCAGCTGCGCGCTCTCGCGACGCTCGCCGAGGAGCTCAGCTTCACCCGGGCCGCCCGCCGGCTCGGGGTCGCGCAGCCCGCTCTGTCCGCCCGGATCAGCCGGATGGAGCGCCGGCTCGGCCGCAAGCTCGTCGAGCGCAGCACCCGCTCGGTCCAGCTCACCGACGCCGGCCTCGAGTTGCTGGCCCGGGCCAAACCGATGCTGGATGCTCAGTTCAGCCGGGGGTCGTCCGGATAGCTCGCCATCAGCGCGACACTGCCGCCCTGCCGGCGCAGCACGTCCCGCCACAGGTCGCCGCCGGGGTCGGCGAACACGTCGGCCGCGTGCCCGGCGACCACGAGCCAGGCCCCGTCGGCGATCTCGCCGGCGAGCTGTCCCGCCCCCCAGCCCGCGTACCCGGCGAACACCCGCACCTGGTGCAGGTCCCGCTCCACCGTCCCCGGGTCGGTGTCGAGGTCGGTCAGCCCGACCGGTCCGGAGACCTCGGTCCACCCGCGCGGCCGTGAGCCGTTGCGCACCTCGCTGAGGCAGAGCGCGGCGTTCGTCTCCACCGGCCCCCCCACGAACAGCGTCCGCGGCGCCGAGGCCAGGTCGAACCACTGCGGCAGCACGTCGAGCAGGGTCACGTCGCTCGGCCGGTTGAGCACCACACCGACGCTGCCGTCCGGCCGGTGGTCCAGCACGTACACGACCGTACGGCGGAAGTTGGGATCCCCGAGCAGCGGCGAGGCGATCAACAGGACACCGGGCTCCACACCGGCATCGGGACGCAGCGCACACATCGGCTCCGATCCTGCCGTACGCCAGCCGGTCCCGTCCCATCGGCTCGGCCCGAGACAGCACAGCAACTGGCCGTAGGTTGTACGGGTGCGTGCGACGGTCCCGGCGGTGGCAGACGCCCGGCCGCGTGGGCGTCGCGGCAGGCTCTGGCAGTGGCAGCACAGTCATGCGCTGCGCGAGCTGCTGCGCCGGCCGGACTTCTCCCGGCTCTACGGCACCCGGCTGACCAGCCAATGCGCCGACGGGGTGTTCCAGGCGAGCCTGGCCGGTGTGGTGCTGTTCAGCCCGGAGAGCGCCGCCGACCCGGCCGACATCGCCGGCGGGTTCGCCGCGCTGCTGCTGCCGTACTCGTTCGTCGGGCCGTTCGCGGGCGTGCTGCTGGACCGATGGCGGCGGCAGCGGGTGCTGGTCTGGTCGAACGCGCTGCGCTGCCTGCTGGTCGGCGTCGTCGCGGTCGAGGTCGCGGCCGGGGTCGGCGGCGTGCCGTTCTACGCGACCGCGCTGCTGGTGACGTCGGTCAACCGGTTCTTCCTCGCCGCGCAGTCCTCGGCCCAGCCGCACGTGGTCGAGCCGGCCCAGCTGGTCACCGGCAACGCGCTGAGCACCACCAGCGGCACGGTCGTGACGGCCGCCGGCGCCGGGATCGCGCTGCTGCTGCAGGGGGCCGTCGGCGACGGCGACGGCGGGTACGCGCTGATCGCGCTGGCCTCGACGGTCGGCTACGGCTGGTCCGCGTTCCTGGCCCGCCGGTTCACCCCCGACCAGCTCGGGCCGGACGACGTGCGCCGGTCCAGCCGGGAGACCGTGCGAGACGTGAGCCGCGGGCTGGTCGCGGGCGCCCGGCACGTGGCCGAGCGCCGCGAGGTCGCCTGGGCGCTGGCCGCCATCGGCGCGCACCGGTTCTTCTACGGCATCTCGACGATCTCGATCCTGCTGCTCTACCGGAACTACTTCACCGACGACGGGATCTTCCAGGCCGAGCTGGCCGGGCTCGGCCAGGTGTTCGCGGCCACCGCGGTCGGCACGCTCGTGGCGGCGGCGATCACCCCGGCCGCGGTCCGCCGGTTCGGCAAGCACGCCTGGGTGACCGGGCTGTTCGCACTGGCCTCGGTCACCGAGATCGCGTTCGGCCTGCCGTACCTGATCCAGACGATCCTGCCGGCGGCGCTGCTGCTCGGCATCGTCGCCCAGGGCTCGAAGATCAGCGTGGACACGCTGGTGCAGGAGCAGGTCGAGGACGACTACCGGGGCCGGGTCTTCTCCCTCTACGACACGCTGTTCAACATGACGTTCGTGGCCGCCGCGGTGGTCGCCGCGCTCGTGCTGCCGGTGTCCGGGCGGTCGTACGCGATGCTCGCGGTCGTCGCCGGCGGGTACGCGCTCGCCGCGGTCGGCTACGGGCTGGCGGTGCGACGGCGTCGGTAGGGCCCGCCCGTCTTCCTGCCGTTCCACCACCCTCGACGCCCTCCAGGATCGCCGACCGGTTGCCCGCCACGGCGCTGGCCGAGGACGTCGGCGATCCGGGAGTGAAGGCAGCTCGCCGCCGTCGTCGAGTTCCCGTCGACCCCGGTGGAGTCGTGGCCGACTACGTACCGTTCTACTTCGCCCCGCGTTCGCCGATGCTCTTCCGGATCGCCTGCGATCACCGCGACCGCGTTGCCGACCGCTATCAGAGTGGCGAGGACCCGCCGACCGGCTCAGGAAGCACGCCCTGATTCCGGCCTGACGCGAGCAGGTCAGCTGGCGTCAGGCGGGTTGACACCGCGCAGGGCGGCCCAGCGCTGCAGCTCGGCGACGGCTTCGTCGTGCGGGAGCGGGCCCCGGTCGAGGCGGAGCTCCTTGAGGTGGCGCCACGCCTGGCCGACGAGCGGGCCGGGCGCCACGCCGAGGATCGCCATGATCTCGTTGCCGTCCAGGTCCGGGCGGACCGCGCGCAGGTCCTCCTCGGCCTCGATCCGGGCGATCCGCTCCTCGAGCAGGTCGTACGAGCGGGCGAGCGCGGCGGCCCGGCGCTTGTTGCGGGTCGTGCAGTCGGACCGGACCAGCTTGTGCAGCCGCGGCAGCAGCGGCCCGGCGTCGGTGACGTACCGGCGGACCGCGGAGTCGGTCCACTCGCCCCGCCCGTACCCGTGGAAGCGCAGGTGCAGCAGGGTCAGCCGGGCGACGTCCTCGACGATCTCCTTCGGGTACCGCAGCGCCCGCAGCCGGTTGCGCACCAGCTTGGCCCCGACCACCTCGTGGTGGTGGAAGGAGACTCCGCCGCCGGCCTCGTGCCGCCGGGTCGCCGGCTTGCCGATGTCGTGCAGCAGCGCGGCCAGCCGCAGCACCAGGTCCGGGCCGGCCTCCTCCAGCGCGACGGCCTGGTCGAGCACGGTCAGCGAGTGCGCGTAGACGTCCTTGTGCTGGTGGTGCTCGTCGATCTCCATCCGCAGCGCCGACAGCTCCGGCAGGATCACGTCGGCCAGCCCGGTGTCGACGAGCAGCTCGAGCCCGCGCCGCGGCTGAGCGGCGAGCATCAGCTTGGTCAGCTCGACCTGCACCCGCTCGGCGGTGATCCGGGCGACCTGCGGGGCGAGGTCGGTCATCGCGGCGACCACGTCGGGGATCGGGGTGACGCCGAGCTGGGCGACGAACCGGGCCGCCCGCAGCATCCGCAGCGGGTCGTCGGCGAACGACTCCCGCGGGTCGGCCGGGGTACGCAGGGTGCCGGTGGCCAGGTCGCGCAGCCCGCCGTAGGGGTCGGTGAACTCGTGCCCCGGCACCGAGACGGCCATCGCGTTCATCGTGAAGTCCCGCCGGCGCAGGTCGTCGCCCAGCGAGTCGCCGTACGCGACCAGCGGGTTGCGGCTGACCCGGTCGTACCGGTCGGCCCGGTAGGTGGTGATCTCGCAGCGCACGCCGCGCACCAGCACGCCGACCGTGCCGAACTCGATCCCGGTGGTCCACGTCCCGCCGAGGCCGGACACCAGCTCCAGCACGGCCTCGGGCCGGGCGTCGGTGGCGAAGTCGAGGTCGTCGGACGGCCGGCCGAGCAGCGCGTCGCGGACCGTGCCGCCGACGACGTGCAGCTGATACCCGGCCCGGGCGAAGACCTCGCCGAGGTGATCGGCGGCCTCCGGGACCGGCACCAGGTCCGCGGGCGAGGTCACGGGATCCCCAACGAGAGACACGGGCGTGGACACGACCGTCCAGCCTACCGATCCGCGGGCGGTCCGCGTCGCCCGCCGGGCGGGCGGGCGGCCCACCGTACGGTGCGAGTGTCGACCGGCGCTTACGATCGACAGCATGGCCCGTCCCCGTCGTCCCCGGGTCCGCCGGGTCGACGAGACGTCGGCCGGCGGACTGGTCGTCGACACCTCGTCCGGCCGCACGGTGGCCGCGCTGATCGGGCGGCGCGACCGGCGCGGGCGGATGCTCTGGTCGCTGCCCAAGGGGCACATCGAGGCCGGTGAGAGCGCCGAGCAGGCCGCGGTGCGGGAGGTCGCCGAGGAGACCGGGATCGCGGGGCGGATCATCGGCCAGCTCGGCACGATCGACTTCTGGTTCATGGCCGACGGGCGGCGGGTGCACAAGACCGTGCACCACTTCCTGCTCCAGGCCGAGAGCGGCGAGCTGTCCGACGCCGACATCGAGGTCAGCGCCGTGGCCTGGGTGCCGCTGGACGAGCTGGCCGACACCCTGGCGTACGAGGACGAGCGGACCCTGGTGGCCCGTGCCCCGGAGCTGCTCGACCGTGTCTGATCGGGTCCGCCGGTTCGGCACCGCGCTCGCCGCCGCGGCGGCGCTGACCGCCGGCCTGCCGTTCCCGGGCACCGCGAACGCGGCGCCGGCCGACCCGGTGACCGTGACGCTGCAGAGCCTCGAGCCGCGCGACGTCCGGCCCGACTCGCCCGTGCAGGTCACCGCGGTGCTGCGGAACACCGGCGCGGACAGCACCGGCCCGCTCACCCTGCGACTGCGGCGCGGCCGGGTCCTCGGCACCCGGGGCGAGCTGCAGCTGGCCGACACGGACACGCCGGCCACCGGCGCCGCCACCGCACCGCCGCAGGAGCTGCCCGGCGGACTGAGCCCCGGACAGGTGCAGCAGGTGCACTACTCGACCACGGTCGCCGACCTGGGTCTGACCGGGCTCAGCTCGCTCGGCGTCTACCCGGTGGCGCTGACCGTGCAGCGGTCCGCGGACGGGATCGAGCTGGGTCGGCTCTCGACGCTGCTGCCGTACCTGCCGGCCGGGATCGCCGGCACCAAGGTCACGCTGCTGTGGCCGCTGCTGGACCGGCCGCACCGGCTGACCGGGTCGCCGCCCGGCAAGCCCGAGGTGTTCGGCGACGACCTGCTGGCCCGGTCGGTGGCCCCCGGCGGCCGGCTCGACCGGCTGCTCGACGCGGCGGTCGCGGTCACCGGGCGGGTCAGGCTCACGCTGGTGGTCGACCCGGAGACGATCGACGCGCTGGAGCGGATGACCGCGCCGGTCGGCTACCGGGTGATGACCTCGGCGAAGACGACCGTGGCCGGCACGGGTGCCACTGCGGCCGCGGTGTGGCTGGCCCGGCTGCGCTCGATCGCGCCGAAGCACCTGCTCGTCGCCACGGCGTACGCGGACCCCGACCTGGTCGCGCTGGAGCGGGGCGGCCACGAGGCACTGGGCCGGTACCAGCAGCCCGACCTGGACGAGACGGGCCGGGTGCTCGGCGTCCAGCCGTCGACGAAGGTGGCCTGGCCGCCGGACGGCGAGCTGACCGACACCGCGCTCGACGGCCTGGTCGCCCAGGGCGCCAGCGCGGTCGTGCTCGACCCGGCCGCGCTGCCCGGCGGCGGGAGCGGGCCGGGCGGCCGCACGCCGAGCGGGGTGTCGCCGCTGCCGGCGCTGTCCAGCCAGGCGCTCGCCCTGGTGTCCGACCCGGTGGTGGAGCGGCTCACCGCGCGGGGCGCCGTCGCGACCGCGGGCGGGCCGCGGCTGGCCGAGCAGCGGCTGCTGGCCGAGCTCGCGATGATCACCGCCGAGGCGCCGAACGACAGCCGGACGATCGTGCTGGCCCCGCCGCGCCGCTGGAACCCGTCGGCCGGGTACGCGGACGCGCTCGCCGCCGATGTCGGCGGGATCTCCTGGCTCACCGCGGTCGACGCGCTGCAGGCGGCCGGCGGCACCGTGCCGGTCGACCGCGGCGCCCTGACCTACCCGGCGGACGCCCGTCGGCGGGAGATACCGGGCGCGCAGATCGCCACCCTCGGCACCGTGCAGGCCGAGGTCACCGACTTCCGCTCGGCCCTGACCAACGAGGACGCCAGCGAGGTGCTCGGCCCGTACGGGGACGCGGTGCGGCGGTCCGGCTCGTCGGCCTGGCGGGGCGCGCCGGCAGCCGGGCAGGCGTACGTGACCGCGCTGCTGCGGCAGATCGAGGGCCTGCGCAGCGGGGTCACGATGAGCTCCTCGGCGACCGGCGACTACACGCTGGCCTCGTCCGACAGCCCGCTGCTGATCACCCTGGACAACCGGCTCGCGGTGCCGGTGAGCGTGCGGATCAAGCTGACCACGCCGGCCGGCTTCACGGTCCGGGACGTCGGCGTGCAGCAGATCGCGGCCGGCGGCAAGCGGACGGTGAAGGTGCTTGCGTCGGTCCAGCGCACCGGCACGTTCGTGGTCAAGGGGCAGGCGACCACACCGGACGGCGGTGCGCTCGGCAACGAGACGACGCTGTCGGTCCGGTCGACCGCGTACGGCGGGCTCGCCCTCGGCATCACCGGGCTGGCGTTCGCGGTGCTCGTCGCCGCGGTCGTGGTGCGGCTGGTGCGGCGGCTGCGGGTCCGTGGCGGCGAGTCCCCGGTGGCGGCCGGCAGCCCCGCCGACCGGAGCCGGCCGTGACCGGCTGGAACTCCTGGGACGAGCTGACCCAGGAGCTGCCGCGGCTGCCGCCCGCGTTCTTCGACGACCCGGTGTTCCGGGCCGGCGGGCCGCCGCCGGTCCGGGACGTGGGACCGGCCGTCGACGCCCAGCCGGGTGTGGACGCGCCGCCGGAGACCGGGCCGGAGGCCGGGCCGGACGCCGACCGGGGCCGACGGGGTCCGGCCGCCCCCCGACCCACCGGCCGACCTGACCCACCCGGCCAGCCGGGCCCAACCGACCAGCCGGGCCGACCTGGGACACCGGGCCAGACCGGCCAGCCGGGCCGACACGGGACACCCGGCCAGACCGGCCAGCCGGGCCGACACGGGACACCAGGCCAGACCGGCCAGCCGGGCCGACGCGGGACACCGGGCCGGACCGGGATACCGAGGCCCCCCGGACGACTGGGCCCACCGGGACAGCCCGGCCCGCCGAGCCCGCCCGGACAGCTCGGCCGGCCAGGACAGCCCGGCCCGCCCGGACAGCCCGGACAGCCGGGCCGCGTGCCCGGGTCCGGGGGAGCCCCGCCGGGTGGCCGGCCCGGCACGTGGCGGGGTTCCGGACCGGCCGGGCCGACGGGTCGGACGGGTTCGGTGGCGCCGCCGGCGCGGGGGCCCGCGGGGCCGGGACCGGCGCCGGCGTGGCCCGGGCGGCCGGACGCCTGGCCGGGCGCGGCCGACGAGACCGTGGTGATCCCGTCCGGCTCGCTGGACGAGACGGTCGTCATCCCGCCGATCCCCGCGGTCGGACCGCCGCCGGGCACCCCGCCGCCCGGGCCGGTGCCCCGGGCGGGGCAGCCCGCGCGCAGCCAGAGCCTCGGCCGGGCCTCCCGGACCATGGCGATCGCGTCGGCCGCGAGCCGGCTCACCGGCTTCCTGCGCAGCCTGGCGATCACCGCGGCCATCGGCGTCGCGCTGGTCGGCAACGCCTACAACACCGCCAACACGTTGCCGAACATCGTCTACGAGCTGCTGCTCGGCGGCGTGCTGACCTCGGTCGTGGTGCCGCTGCTGGTGCGGGCGCAGGAGCGCGACCCGGACCGGGGCGAGGCGTACACACAGCGGCTGCTGAGCCTGGCCGTCGCCGGGCTGGCCGCCGCCACCCTGCTGGCCACGCTGGCCGCGCCGCTGCTCACGCTGCTCTACTCCTCGGGCGCCGGCCCGAAGGCCGAGCTGACCACGCTGTTCGCGTACCTGTTGCTGCCGGAGATCTTCTTCTACGGCCTCGGCGCGATGATCGCCGCGGTCCTCAACACCAGGGGCGTGTTCGGACCGCCGGCCTGGGCGCCGGTGCTCAACAACGTCGTGGTCATCGTCGTCGCCGGCGTGTTCATCGGGGTGACCGCGGGCCACGGCGGCACGACCACGTCGCTGACGACCGGCGAGACGCTGCTGCTCGGCATCGGCACCACGCTCGGGATCGTCGCGCAGGCCCTGGTGCTGCTGCCGGCGCTGCGGCGGACCGGCTTCCGCTGGAAGTTCCGGCTGGACCTGCGCGGCTCCCGGCTCGGCGAGGCCGGGCCGCTCGCCCTCTGGGTGATCGGATACGTCGTGGTCAGCCAGATCGGCTACCTGGTCCAGCTGCGGCTGGCCAACGGGGTGCCGGACGATCTGCCCGGGGTGGCCACGTTCACCAACGCCAGCCTGCTGTTCCAGATGCCGTACGGGATCCTCGGCGTCTCGCTGCTCACCGCGCTGATGCCGCGGATGAGCCGGGCCGCGGCCCGCGGCGACCAGGACAGCCTGTTGTCCGACCTCTCCCTCGGCTCCCGGCTGTCGGCGCTGGCGCTGCTGCCGGTCACCGCGCTGTTCATCGTGCTCGGCCCGGCGATCGGCACGGTCATCTACGGCCACGGCCGTACCAGCGAGAGCGCGGCGCGCACGATCGGCGAGGTGCTCGCGGTCTCCGCGTTCGGCCTGGTGCCGTTCGCGGTCACGATGCTGCAGCTGCGGGTGTTCTACGCGATGAAGGACGCCCGCACCCCGACCATGGTCAACCTCGGCATGATGGCCGCCCGGGTGGTGCTCTCGCTGGTCGCGGCACTGCTGCTGCCGGACCGGTACCTGGTCGCCGGCCTGCTCGTCGCGACCAGCCTGTCGTACGTGGTCGGCGCGGTGGCCGGCGAGGTGCTGCTGCGGCACCGGTTCGGCCGGCTGGACACAGCTCGGACCGTACGGGCGTCGGCCCGGTTCCTGGTCATGTCCGTGCTCGCCGGACTCGCCGCCTGGCTGGTGCAGGTGCTCGTCACCGGCGCGCTCGGCCGCGGCTTCGTCGGCTCGCTGGTCGCCGTCGTCGCCGGTTCGATCGCGGCCGGTGGTGTTCTCGTCCTCACGGCCATGCTCGGCCGGTCCGCCGAGCTCGACGACGTGCTGCGCGGCCTGCGCGGACGTCCGGCGTCGGAAGGGTCGGGGAGGCATCGTGCCGGACGGGAATGAGACGCCCAGCATGGTCACCAACGGAAGCCACCCGGTGACAGGCCGGACGTCATACCCTGGTCCCGGGCAGGTCCCCTCCAGGGACATGCCGGCAGGTGCGGGGTCGGCGTCGGCCCGGAGCGACACGGAGCGAGGGGGTCCAGTGAGCGTCGACACCCGCCAAGCGGGCTCCGCGGGGACCTTCGGCGATCGTTACCGGCTGTTGGAGTGCGTCGCGGGTGACCCGGAGGGCCCGGCCGTCGCCTGGCGGGCCTGGGACGACGTGCTCAACCGCCCCGTCACACTCACCGTCGTCCGGCCCGGCGGGCCGGCCGCGGCCGGATTCCTCGCCCACGCGCACGCGGTCAGCGCGGTCACCCACCCGTCGCTGGCCCGGGTCTGGGACGCCGTCGACGAGGGCGACCGCGCGTACGTGGTGAGCGAGTGGGTCACCGGCACCCCGTTCACCGCGCTGCTGCGCGACGGGGCGCTCGACGCCGAGTCCGCCGCGGGCACCGTGGCCAGGGTGGCCGACGGGGTGGCCGCGGCGCACGGCGCCGGCGTCGCGTTCGGCGGCGTGCATCCCGACCACGTCGTGGTCACCGGCACCGGCGAGGTCAAGCTGGCCCAGGTCGTCGGCGACGGCCGGGCCGCGGCCACCGACGACGTACGCGGCCTCGGCGCGTTGCTCTACGGGGCGCTCACCGCGCACTGGCCGCTCGCCCCGACCGGTGGCGCGGCGGCGCTGCGCCCGGCCACGACGAGCAGCGGGCACCTGCTGTCCCCGCGCCAGGTCCGGGCCGGCGTGCCGGAGGACCTGTCCAGCCTGGCCGTCCGCGCGCTCGACCAGGGCTCGCCGAACGGCGTGCGCTCGGCCGCGGCGATCGCCGGCGTGCTCGGCGACCGCGCCAGCTCCGCTCCCGACGACGTGTTCGGCCTCGGCCACGACCACCGGGACCGGCAGCGCCCGCGCTGGCTCGCGCTGGCCGTGCCGGTCGGCGCCGGCCTCGTCGTGCTCGCGCTGCTCGGCTGGCTGGTCGGCACCGCCCTCGGCGGCCTGCCCAGCCTCGGCGACGACAACGGCCAGACCGCCAGCGCCGGCACGCCGAGCAGCAGCGCGGCGACCCAGAACCCGCTCGTCGCGATCAAGGCGACCGACGCCCGGCTGTACGACCCGAGGGGCGACGGCGAGGAGTCGCGGGGGATCGCCGACGCCACCGACGGCGACCCGGACACGGCCTGGCAGACCGCGCACTACAAGCGCAGCAGCGCGTTCGGCGGGCTCAAGCCCGGCATCGGCATCGCGTACGACTTCGGCAAGCCGACCACGCTGCGCCAGGTCGCGGTGAGCACCGACCGGTCCGGCATCCAGGTGCAGATCCGGGCCGGCAACGACCCCGACGCGTCCGACCCGGGCGACTACCAGCTGGTCGGCGCGACGAAGACGATCACGTCCAGCGACACGTTCTCGATCAAGGCCGGTACGTCGGCGCGCTACTACATCGTCTGGCTCACCCAGCTCGTGCAGGACGGGCCGAACGAGTTCCAGGGATCCATCTCGGAGGTCGGGTTCAAGCGCTGATCGGCGCTCCGGTCCGGCCGTCTGACCCGGCCGTTAGGCTCAGCCGCGTGACGGCCGCGGAGCGTTCCGACGCGGATCTGTTACGGGCCCACGCGGCCGGCGACGCGGCTGCGTTCGAGGAGCTGGTCCGCCGGCACCGGGACCGGCTGTGGGCGGTCGCGCTGCGCACGACACGGGACCGCGAGGACGCCGCCGACGCGCTGCAGGACGCGCTGATCTCGGCGTACAAGGCGGCCGGGTCGTTCCGCGGCGACTCGGCGGTCACCACCTGGCTGCACCGGATCGTCGTCAACGCCTGCCTGGACCGGATGCGCCGGCGGCAGAGCAGGGCCACCGTGCCGCTGCCCGGGGAGGGGCCGCACGAGCCGGCCGACAACCGCGACCGGCTGGCCGAGCGGGACACCAGGATGGCGGTCGACGAGGCGCTCGGCCGGCTCCCGGTCGAGCAGCGGGCCGCGGTCGTGCTGGTCGACGTCGAGGGCTGGTCGGTGGCCGAGACCGCGGCGATGCTCGGCGTGCCCGAGGGCACGGTGAAGTCGCGCTGCGCCCGTGGGCGGGCCCGGCTGGCGGTGTTGCTCGGCCACCTGCGGAACCCGGACGCCCCCGCGTCCGTCGCACCGAGGGCCGGCGACGGGGAGGAGGGGAGATGACGGCGGACGACGTGCGCGCCGGTCCGCCCACCGGCCACGCCGACCTGGACACGCTCGCCGACCTGCACGCCGGCGGCCTGGACGAGGCCGAGGCGGCGCGGGTCCGCGGGCACGTGGACGGCTGCGCGCAGTGCTCGGCGGCGCTCGCCGCGCTCGACTCCGTGCAGGCCCAGCTGCGCTCGCTGCCGGCGCCGGCGGTGCCGGCCGCCGTCGCCGCCCGCCTCGACGCCACCCTCGCCGACCTGCGCACCGCACGGTCGACGCGGTCGACACCGGCGGCCCCACCGGCCCGGGATCCGGAGGACGAGCTGGCGCTGGCCCGGTTCCGGCGCGGCCGCCGGCTGTCCCGGGCGATCGGCGCGGTCGCCGCGGCCGTGGTCGTCGTCGCGGCCGGCGGCGCCGTCGCCGCGATCGTCCGCACCGCCACCGGCACCGGCAGCAGCGCCGACAGCGCGGCCGGCGGCGCGGGCAGCGCCGACAGCGCGGGCAGCGCGGCGGCCGCGCCGGCGCTGCCGCAGTCCGCCGCCGCGACCCCGAAGGACCGCCATCTCGACACCACCAACGGCGGCGAGGCCACCCCCGCGTACGACCGGACGACCCTGCGGGACGCGCTGCCCACGATCGCCGCGCAGGGCACCGGCGTGGCGGCGATGGCCGACCCGGCCCGGCGGACCGCCTGCGCCGGCAGCATCCCGGGCCCGGCCGGCTCCCTGCGCGGCGTCCAGCACATCGTCTACCGGGGCCAGCCCGCGTACGTGTTCGTCTACGGGGACGGCGGCCGGCTGACCGGGTACGTGGTGACCGAGGCCTGCGGCAGTGCCTCGGGCCTGCCGGCGACCGTGCTCGACACGGTGTCCTGAGCGTTCGGGCGGGGCGCCGGCCGGGAACAACTGTTCCGTAGCATCTGTTGATGCCCTGGCGGCGATTCGGCCGCCGACCAGCTCTTTCGAAGGACGTGTGGACAGTGACCGAGGCGACCGAGGTGCGTGACGTCATCGTGGTCGGGTCCGGTCCCGCGGGCTACACCGCGGCGCTCTACACCGCCCGGGCCCAACTCACGCCGCTGGTGTTCGAGGGCAGCCAGTACGGCGGAGCCCTGATGAATACCACCGACGTGGAGAACTACCCCGGCTTCCCGGAGGGCGTCGCCGGCCCGGAGCTGATGGACCAGGTCCGCACGCAGGCCGAGCGGTTCGGTGCCGAGCTGGTCACCGACGACGTGATCGGCGTCGACCTGACCGGCGACACCAAGATCGTCCGCACCCACAGCGGCGAGTTCGCCGCCCGTGCGGTGATCCTCGCGACCGGCTCCGCGTACAAGAAGCTCGGCGTGCCCGGCGAGGAGCGGCTGTCCGGCCACGGCGTGTCCTGGTGCGCGACCTGTGACGGGTTCTTCTTCCGCAACCAGGACATCGTGGTGGTCGGCGGCGGCGACACCGCGATGGAGGAGGCCACGTTCCTCACCCGGTTCGCGAAGTCGGTGACGATCGTGCACCGCCGGGACGCGCTGCGGGCCAGCAAGATCATGCAGGAGCGGGCGTTCACCAGCGAGAAGATCAACTTCGTCTGGGACTCGGAGGTGGTCGAGGTGCTCGGTGAGAGCTCGGTCACCGGCGTGAAGGTCCGCAACGTCAAGACGGGTGAGCAGCAGGTGCTCGACGTGACCGGCTTGTTCGTCGCGATCGGCCACGACCCGCGCTCTGACCTCTTCCGCGGCCAGGTCCGCCTGGACGAGGAGGGATACGTGCTGGTCGACTCGCCGTCCACGCACACCAACGTGCCGGGCGTCTTCGCCGCCGGCGACGTGGTCGACCACACCTACCGGCAGGCCGTCACCGCCGCCGGCACCGGATGTGCCGCGGCCCTCGACGCCGAGCGGTTCCTCGCTGCGCTGGACCAGTCAGCCGAGGCCTCGGCCGCCGCCGCGGTCAGGGTCTGACCCGGAATTCCGGTCCCCGGGTCGTTGTTGCGCGAAGTAGACGCAATGCATCGAGGAGGAATCGTGGGGAGCACCAAGAAGGTCACCGACCAGACGTTCACGCAGGACGTGCTGGGCAGCGACAAGCCGGTGCTGGTGGACTTCTGGGCGGAGTGGTGCGGCCCCTGCAAGATGGTCGCGCCGGTCCTCGAGGAGATCGCCGGCCAGCACGGTGACAAGCTGACCGTCGCGAAGCTCAACATCGACGAGAACCCGCAGATCGCGCAGCAGTACCAGATCATGTCGATCCCGACGATGTCCGTCTTCCAGGGCGGCAAGGTCGTGAAGACGATCGTCGGCGCGAAGCCGAAGTCCGCGCTGCTGAAGGACCTGGCCGACTACATCGGCTAGTCCGCCGCACCCCCCGAGACCCCCGGACCTCCCGCCCGGGGGTCTCGGCGTCTGTCAGCCCCGGCGCCGGCCGAACAGGCCGCGCCTCGGCGCGGGCTCGGTCGGCTGCAGATGGCCGGCGACGTTCGTGACCCGGCCCCGCTCGTCCAGCTCGACCCGGATCGAGCCCTGGCCGCCGGGGTGCGCGAGCTCGACGCCGCGTTCGTCCGGCCTGGCCGCCAGCCCCCGCTGCCCCGCGTACGCCTGCAGCGCGTGCCGCCAGTCGGCCACCTGCCCGCTCGCGGTGACCGCGGTGAGCACGGTCAGCACCCGGGCGAGCTGCACCGGCGGCAGCGCCAGCGAAGGGTGGTCCAGCAGCAGGTACGCGGTGGTACCTGGCGCCGCGGTCGCCGGGTAGTACGCGAACCCGCCGGCCAGGCCGCAGGTGACCACCGTGAGCCGGTAGCCGACCGCCGCTCCGGCCAACGGGATCTCGGCGGTGGTGAGCTCGCCGACGCCGTGCTGCTCGCCGTACGACCGGGCGTACCGGGCGGCGCCGGTGACCTGGTCGGGAAAGCCGCTGGGGTTGGCCCACGACCACAACCAGCTGCCCGGGTCCTCCGCCTCGGTGCCGACCAGCTCGGCCCGCACCTGCAGCCCCGGCTCGAACCCGACCACGCCGCTGGTGAGGTCGGCGGTGAACGGCCGGCGACCGACCACCTCCTGGGCGCGCTCCTGCTGCTCGGCCGAGACGAGCGCGTACGTGTCGAACAGCTGGGCGATGCTCACGCCCGACCCTAACCGCACGGCCGGCCGGAAGGTCCCTGCGGTACAAAGGGCCGATGGCCTCCCTCGTGCTCGGTCCGTTGCTCCGGTATGTCGACGAGACCTGCGCGACCGTCTGGGTGGAGACGTCGGATCCGTGCGAGGTGACCGTGCTGTCCGCCGCGGCCCGCACCTTCCAGGTCGGCGACCGGCACTACGCGCTGGTCCTGGTCGAGGGACTGGAGCCCGGCACGACCACCGAGTACGACGTGCGGCTGGACGGGGAGAAGGTCTGGCCGCCGCCGGACTCGTCGTACCCGCCGCCGCGGATCCGCACCACGCGGCCGGGCGGCCCGGTCCGGCTCGTGTTCGGCTCCTGCCGGTACACCTCGCCGCTGTCGGTCACCAGCAACGGCCGGTACGGCACCGACGCCCTGGACGCGTACGCGCGGCAGCTCGCGAGCGCCCCGGACGACGAGTGGCCGGACGGGCTGCTGCTGCTCGGCGACCAGGTGTACGCCGACGAGACCTCGCCGATCACCCAGGACGTGATCCGCCGCCGCCGGGACGTGTCGCAGCCGCCGGGACTGCAGGTGGCGAACTTCGCCGAGTACGCCGAGCTGTACGGGGAGTCCTGGGGCGACCCGCTGGTGCGTTGGCTCTACGCCACCGTGCCGACCGCGATGATCTTCGACGACCACGACATCCACGACGACTGGAACACCTCGGCGGTGTGGCGGCGGCGGATGCGGCAGACCTCGTGGTGGCAGGAGCGGATCACCGGCGGGCTCGCCGCGTACTGGGTGTACCAGCACCTGGGCAACCTGTCGCCGGCCGCGCTGGCCGAGGACGAGGTCTGGCGGAAGGTGCGCGCGGCGGACGGGGACGTCGGCCCGATGCTGCACGAGTTCGCCGCGGCCGCGGACCGCGAGGCGGACGGGGCCAAGGGCTACCGGTGGAGCTACGGGCGCGCCGTCGGCGATGTCCGGCTGGTCGTCGTCGACTCCCGCTGCGGACGGATCCTCGACGACCGCGACCGCGCGATGGTCGGCGCGGCCGAGGCCCGCTGGATCGAGAACCAACTGTCCACTTCGGATGGTGACCATCTGCTCGTGGCGACGTCGCTGCCGTGGCTGCTGCCGCGGGCGGTGCACGACCTCGAGTCCTGGGACGAGGCGCTGTGCGCGGGGGCGCGCGGGCCGCGGATGGCCCGGTTCGGCGAGCGGATGCGCGAGGCCGCGGATCTCGAGCACTGGGCGTCGTTCCGGGCCTCCTTCGACTGGCTCGCCGGCGTGCTGGAAAAGATCGGCCGGGGCAGCTCGGCGCCCGCGACGATCTGCGTGCTCTCCGGCGACGTGCACCACCAGTACGTCGCCCAGGCCCATTGGTCGTCCACTGTGGACAGTCGGGTCTACCAGATCGTGGCCTCGCCGGTACACCACTCGGTGCCGCTGAGCCAGCGCACGATCTTCCGGGTCGGCTGGAGCCGGCTGCTGGGGAAGCTGACCAAGACGCTCGGCCATTGGGACGACGTGCCCGACCTCCCGCTCACGTGGACCAAGAACGCCGGGCCGTACTTCGGGAACGGGCTGGCGCAGCTGGTCCTCGACGGGCGGTCGGCCGAGTTCACCCTCTGGCACTCGGTTTCCCAGGCCGCGCGTGAGGACCGCCTCGACCGGGTCGCCTCGCTTTCGCTCTGAATCCACTACGGCCCGGTGCGTAGACTCGGCCGGACGCCTTCCGCGGAGGTTCCCGCATGACCGGCACGACCCTCGACCCGTACTCCGGCCGATACGCGCACCGGACCGACGGCCTGGCCGTCTCCGAGATCCGGGCGCTGTTCTCGGTGGCCAACCGGCCGGAGGTCGTCTCGCTCGCCGGTGGGATGCCTTACACGGCAGCACTTCCGCTGGACGCCGTCGGGTCGATGCTGGGCGAGCTCGTCGCGCACAACGGCGCCACCGTGCTGCAATACTGCGCCGGCCAGGGTGACGAGCGCCTCCGTGAGCTGATCTGCGACGTGATGGCACTGGAGGAGATCACCGGCGCCTCGTCCGAGGACGTGGTCGTCACCGTCGGCTCGCAGCAGGCCCTCGACCTGGTCAGCCGGACCTTCCTCGACCCGGGCGACGTCGTGCTCGCCGAAGGCCCGTCGTACGTGGGGGCGCTCGGCACGTTCGCGGCGGCCGAAGCCTCGGTGGTGCACGTGCCGCTGGACGCGCACGGTCTGGTGCCGGCCGCGCTGGAGGAGACGCTCGCCGGGCTGGCCGCCTCGGGTCGCCAGGCCAAGTTCCTCTACACGGTGCCCAACTTCCACAACCCGGCCGGCGTGACGCTGGCGGCCGACCGGCGGGCCGAGATCGTCGCGCTCTGCGAGCGGTACGACGTGCTGATCATCGAGGACAACCCGTACGGCCTGCTCGGCTTCGACGGGCAGACGCTGCCGGCCCTGAAGTCGCTCGCGCCGGACCGGGTCGTGTACCTCGGCTCGTTCTCGAAGACGTTCGCGTCCGGCGTGCGGGTCGGCTGGGCGTACGCCCCGCCGGCGATCCGGGACAAGCTCGTGCTGCTGTCCGAGTCGCAGGTGCTCTGCCCGCCGATGCTGTCCCAACTGGCCGTGGCCGAATACCTGTCGACCCAGCCGTGGCGGGCGCAGATCAAGACGTTCCGCGAGCTCTACCGGGAGCGGCGGGACGCGATGCTCGACGCACTCGAGGCGCTCATGCCGCCGGGCTGCACGTGGACGACACCGGACGGTGGGTTCTACGTCTGGCTGACCCTGCCGGAAGGGCTGGACGCCAAGGTCATGCAGCCGCGCGGCATCGCCGAGCGGGTCGCGTACGTGCCCGGCATCGGGTTCTACGCCGACGGCTCCGGACAGCGGGACATGCGGCTGTCGTACTGCTACCCGACGCCGGACCGGATCCGTGAGGGGGTGCGCCGGCTGGCCGGGGTGGTCGAGCAGGAGCTCGAGCTGCAGGCGACGTTCCTCGGCTCGGCGCAGTCCTCCGGCCGGCTGCGCTGGGCCCGCGGGTCCGCGCCCGGCCCGGAGCTGGCGTGAGCGCGCGCGTGGGTGAGCTGACCGCCGTCGTCCTCGCCGGCGGGCTGGCGTACGAGCGTGAGGTGTCGCTGCACTCGGGGCGGAGGGTGTGCGAGGCGCTCAAGCAGGCCGGCGTCGCGGTGCGGCTGCTGGACCCGGACGGCGAGCTGCTGGCCGGGCTGGACGGCGACCGGCCGGACGCGGTGTTCGTCGCGCTGCACGGCGCCGATGGCGAGGACGGCGCCCTGCGGTCGGTGCTCGACCTGGCCGGGGTGCCGTACGTGGGATCGGACGCGGCGGCCTGCCGGATGGCCTGGGACAAGCCGACCGCGAAGGCGATCGTGCACACGGCCGGGCTGACCACCCCCAACTGGGTCGCACTGCCGCACTCCACTTTCCGTGAGCTGGGCGCCGCGGTGGTGCTGGACCGGATCGTCGAGCGGTTCGGGCTGCCGCTCATGGTGAAGCCGGCGCAGGGCGGTTCGGCACTGGGCGCCCGGGTGATCCGGTCGGCCGCCGAGCTGCCCGCGGCAATGGTGTCCTGCCTGTCGTACGGCGACACGGTGTTGCTGGAGCCGTACGTGGAGGGCGTCGAGGTGGCGGTGTCCGTCGTCGACCTCGGGGCCGGCCCGGTCGCGCTGCCGGCGGTGGAGATCGTGCCGACGAGCGGGGTGTTCGACTACGCCGCGCGCTACACGGCGGGCATGACGACCTACCACACGCCGGCGCGGCTCTCGCCGTCCACGGCCGACGCGGTCGCCGACCTCGCGGTCCGCGCGCACGAAGCACTCGGTCTGCGAGACCTGTCCCGGACCGACGCGATCGTCACGGCGGACGGAGTCGTGCAGTTCCTGGAGGTCAACGTGTCGCCGGGGATGACCGCGACCTCGCTGCTGCCGATGTCGATCGAGGCCGCCGGGCTGGCTCTGGGTGAGGTCTGCTCGACGCTGCTGTCCCGCGCCGCCGCCCGCTGAGGTCGGCCGTGGAATTCCAGGAGGTCGTCCGCCGGCGGCGGATGGTGCGCAACTACGATCCGTCCCGGGCGGTGCCCGACGCGGTCGTCGACCGGCTGCTCGCCAACGCGCTGCGCGCCCCGTCGGCGGGCTTCTCCCAGGGGTGGGCGTTCCTCGTGCTGTCGACCCCGCCGGAGCGCGCCACCTTCTGGAACGCCACAGCGGATCTGTCCGAGCCCGACCCCTGGCTGCAGGACATGCAGAACGCGCCGCTGCTCATCGTGCCGCTGTCCCACAAGAGGGCGTACCTGGACCGGTACGCGGAGTCCGACAAGGGCTGGGCCGACCGCGACGAGGCCCGGTGGCCGGTGCCGTACTGGGACGTCGACACCGGGTTCGCCACCTTGCTCATGCTGCTCACCGCGGTCGACGAGGAGCTGGGGGCGTGCTTCTTCGGGGTGCCGCCCGACCGGATGGACGCCTTCCGGGCGGCGTTCGGGGTCCCGGCGGAGTTCACGCCGATCGGCTGCGTCGCGGTCGGCTACCCGGCGCCGGACCGCCGGTCGCCGTCGCTGCGCCGCGGCCACCGCCCGGTCGACGAGGTCGTCCACCGCGGCTCGTGGTAGCCCCGCCAACCGTTCCCGCCGCCCGACCAGTCCTCAGCCACGGATCGTGGTGGGCTGCAGACCGGCCCGAGCCACGGACCGGGCCCGAGCCACCTGAGCCACGAACCGGCCAGAACCACGAACCGGCCAGAACCACGAACCGGCCAGAACCACGAACCGGCCAGAACCACGAACCGGCCAGAACCACGAACCGGCCAGAACCACGAACCGGCCAGAACCACGAACCGGCCAGAACCACGAACCGGCCAGAACCACGAACCGGCCAGAACCACGAACCGGCCAGAACCACGAACCGGCCAGAACTGGGGTCGTCCTGAGGCGCGGATCGTCGTGAGCCGCGGTGGGTAGGTTGTCCTCGCCGTGGACACGCTGCCGCTCTCGATCGCGAACGGTTGGGCGTCCGGGATCAGCGCGTACGCGACGCTGTTGATCGCTGGGCTGCTCGGCCGGTTCGACGTGGCGGACACCCCGGCCGCGCTGCAGCGGACCGACGTGCTGATCTTCGTCGGCGTCCTGCTGGCGCTGGAGTTCGTTGCCGACAAGATCCCGTACGTGGACAGCATCTGGGACAGCATCCACACGGTCATCCGGCCGACGATCGCGGCCATCCTCGGTGTCCTCATCGCCGGGGACGCGGGCTCTCTGCACCAGGCCGTCGCGGCCAGCACGGCCAGCGTCACGGCGCTGCTGTCCCACCTCACCAAGGGCAGTCTGCGACTGGCGGTGAACACGTCGCCCGAGCCGCTGACGAACATCGGGACGAGCCTGGCGGAGGACGGCGCGGTCGTCGGCGTGACGCTGCTGGCATGGCAGTTGCCATGGGTGGCGGCGGGCATCGCGTTGACGCTTCTCGTCCTCGGCCTGATGCTGACCTATTTTCTCTTCTCCCGGATTCGTCGAGGTCTCGCCCGCCTCCGCAACCGGTCCTCCCGTTTCACGTGAAACCCCGGGGTTCGCCGTTTCACGTGAAACGACGCCAACGTAAGGTGCGAGCGTGCTGGTGGAGCGACGTGCTCGGGAGGGCATCTTCGACGGGTCGGTGACCGTCCTGGTCCGGCGCTGGCGACGACCTCAGGCGACGGCGGGGCGCGTCTACCGCACCGCGGCGGGCCGGATCGTGGTCGACGAGGTGACCATGGTCGACCCGGCGACCCTGACCGATGCGGACGCTCGCCCGGCCGGGTACGCGACCGCGGACGCGCTCCGGGCCGGTCTGCGTGGCGCCGAGGATGCTCCGGTCTATCTCCTGCGTGTGCGACCGGCCGAGGGCCCTGACCCCCGCGCCGAGCTCGCCGCGGACGACGACCTGACCCCCGGAGCGGTCGCCGAGCTCGATCGTCGGCTCGACCGGCTCGACCGGGCCAGCGGGACCGGCCCGTGGACAATGTCGATCCTCACCGCAATCCAGGCCGAGCCGGGCCGCCGCGCCGGCGACCTCGCCGCAGCTGCGGGCCGCGAGAAGCTTCCGTACAAGGCCGACGTCCAGAAGCTCAAGGCGCTGGGCCTGACGATCAGCCTCCCGGTCGGCTACCGCCTCTCCGCGCGTGGCGAGGCCTACCTCCGCACTACGACCCGCCGCTGACCCCCACCCCGCGGCTCGAAACCCTCACCCACCCGGCTAGGACTTAGGCGTCCTCAGGCCGCAGACCGCGCCTTGTCCCCAGCCGCCGCGCGAAGATCCTCCAGGCGGCTCGGGGCGGGACAGTGAGCGGCGGATCCGCCGAACGAAGCACTGTCCGCCGGGTTAGTGCGTCGAGAGCCAGGCGTCGATGGCGTGGCGGAGCCGCACCTTGGTGGGCGGGGGAGCGAACGAGGCGTCGACGCCGGCGCGGGCCAGGCGAGCGAGGTCCTCGTCGGTGCAGCCGAAGGTGTCGCGGGCGGCCGCGTACTCGCCGGACAGGGTGCGGCCGGTCACCGCCGGGATATCGGTGTTCAGCGTGACGACCAAGCCGGCCTCGACCAGCGCCGGAAGCGGGTGCGCCGCCAGGGACGGGACCAGCCCGAGAGCGACGTTCGAAGACGGGCAGACCTCGAACGGCACCCGCCCGTCCCGCAGCCGTGCGATCAGTTCGGGATCCTCCAGCGACCGGATCCCGTGACCGATCCGTTCCGCCCGGCCCACGTCGAGCGCCTCGCGCACGCTCGCCGCACCGCCTGTTTCGCCGGCGTGGTGCACCAGGTGGACGCCCGCCGCCGCGGCCTGCTCCACCACGGCCTGGTACGGCGAGAGCGGCGCCGTCTCGTCCCCGGCGACACCGAACCCGACCACCGCGTCCGGATGGTCCGCCGCCAGCCGAACGGACTCCTCGGCCCAGGGCAGCGGTCGTCGGCGGGAGTGGTCGATCACCACCCGGGTCTCGATGCCCGTTGCACGTGATCCCGCCGTCAGCCCGGCCAACACGCCCTCCAGCGGTGCGGGGCCGGACCCGAGCCGCGCGCCGTGGGCTGCCGCGGTGAACGTCACCTCGGCGTACCGCACCCCGTCCGCGGCCGAGTCCACACAGAACTCGTACGCGACGCGCTCGAAGTCCGCCGGGGTCCGCAGGCACGCCCGCACCGCGGCGTTGTAGTCCGCGAACGCCCCGAACCCGCTGAACGCCGCGGGCACGGCGGGTGGGGCGCCCGGCGGGGCAAGTGCGGCCAGCGTCGCCGGCCGGATCGTGCTCTCCAGGTGGACGTGCAGATGCGCCTTGGGCAGCGCGACGAGGTCGCCGCTCACCCCTCGACCGAGCCGGTACGCGGGGACATCCCGGGCACCATGAGACCGACGATCCGCTCCAGGTCGTCCACCGAGGCGAACTCCAGGACGATCTTGCCCTTGCGCCGGCCGAGCTCGACCTTCACCCGGGTGTCGAAGTTGTCCGACAGCCGGTCGGCCAGGTCGGTGAGCGCCGGTGCGCTGACCCGGCGGGTCGGCGCCGACCGGGTGGCGGCAGGCTTTTCGTGCCCGGCCAGCGCAACCAGCTCCTCGACCGCGCGCACCGACAACCCCTCGGCCACGATGCGGGTGGCCAGCGCGTCCTGCGCCTCGGCATCGTCCAGGGTGAGCAGTGCGCGGGCGTGCCCGGCCGACAGCACGCCGGCGGCGACCCGGCGCTGCACCGGCACCGGCAGGTTGAGCAGCCGGATCGTGTTGGTCACCTGCGACCGGCTGCGGCCGATGCGGTTGGCCAGCTCCTCGTGGGTGGTCCCGAACTCGTCGAGCAGCTGCCGGTACGCCGCCGCCTCCTCCAGCGGGTTCAGGTCGACCCGGTGCAGGTTCTCCAGCAGCGCGTCGCGCAGCATCGCGTCGTCGGCGGTGTCCCGGACGATCGCCGGGACTGTCGGCAGGCCGAGGTCGCGGCTCGCGCGCCACCGGCGCTCGCCCATCACCAGCTCGTACGCGCCCGGCCCGGTCTCGCGGACGACGACCGGCTGCAGCAGGCCGAACTCCTTGATGGAGGTCTTCAGCTCCTCCTGCGCGTCCTCGTCGAAGGCCTGCCGCGGCTGCTTGGCGTTGGGGCGGATCTCGTCGACCGGCACCTCGCGGAAGGTGGCACCGGGGACCTCGGCCGGCGCCGGCTCGGGCTCGGCGACCGGCGCCGGGCCGACCACGGTGGCCACGACCGCCTCGGGACTCTCCGCCGGCGGGCCGACCGGGGCGGTCGGGATCAGCGCCCCGAGTCCCTTACCGAGCCCGCCGCGACGGCTCATCCGGACTCCCGCGGGCCGACCGGCTTCATCCGGGTGCCGCGCTCGGCCATCTCGCGGGCCGCCTCGTAATAGGTCAGCGCACCCCGCGAACCCGGGTCGTACGTCATCACCGACTGACCATATCCGGGCGCCTCGGACACCCGGACGGACCTCGGGATGACCACGCCGAGGACCAGCTCACCGAAGTGGTTGCGCACCTCCTGCGCGACCTGGTCGGCCAGCTTCGTGCGCCCGTCGTACATGGTGAGCAGGATCGTCGAGATCTGCAGGCCGCCGTTGAGGTGCGACTTGATCAGCTCGATGTTGTTGAGCAGCTGCCCGAGACCTTCGAGCGCGTAGTACTCGCATTGGATCGGGATGAGCACCTCGTCCCCGGCGACCAGCGCGTTGACCGTGAGCAGCCCGAGCGACGGGGGGCAGTCGACGAGGATGTAGTCGACGTCCTTGTCGTACGCGGCGATGGCCCGGCGCAGCCGATGCTCGCGGGCCACCACCGAGACCAGCTCGATCTCCGCGCCGGCCAGGTCGATGGTCGCCGGCACGGCCCAGAGGTTGGACGCCTGGTCGACCGGCACGGCGGCCTCCTCCAACGGCATCCCCTCGACGAGTACCTCGTAGATCGACGGCGTCCCGCTGGCGTGCTCGATGCCGAGCCCGGTGCTCGCGTTGCCCTGCGGGTCGAGGTCGACAACGAGCACGCGCAGCCCGTGCATGGCCATCGCGACCGCGAGGTTGACCGCGCTGGTCGTCTTGCCGACCCCGCCCTTCTGGTTGGCGACCGTGATCACCCGCCGGTGGGTCGGCCTGGGGAAGGCGTGGTCGCCGCTGGTGTTGCGGACCCGGACCGCCTGGGCCGCCTCGCGCATGATCGGGGTGTCGAATCCGTCGCCGGCCTCCGTGGACGCGCCGACCGCGTCGTCGAGCACGCTTCGGATCCGCGTCCGGCTGGCGTCGAGCTCGGTCACCTGTCCATCCTCGCTGCTGTCGCCGTCCTCCGCGGGCGACTCGCCGCTGTCCTGTGACCCGAACCACCCGACTGGGCCTGATCTGCCGTCGACGGGCAGGAGGAGGGAGGTTGTCCGGATCGGCCAGCCGACGGGTCCGGGTCGGTGGGTTGCCCCCGTGCTCGTCACCGCGCCCGCCCTCCTCGTGCTGTCGCCCGCACCGTACCCCTCGTCACGACGATCACCGTCGCCGGCGGATCGCCGGCCTGGGTGACCACCGCGTCCGCGGCGCCGGTCAGCCGGCCCGCGGCGGCCAGCTCCTCGGCCGCGGTCGACCCCTTCATCGCCAGCAGCCGCCCGCCGGGCCGCAGCAGCGGCAGACACCAGCCGACCAGCCGGTCCAGCGGCGCGACCGCGCGGGCCGTCACCACGTCCGCCCCGCCGAGCTCGCGGCGGACCGGACCCTCCTCGGCCCGGCCGCGGACGACGGTCACCCGCTCGAGCCCGAGCCGGTCGACGCACTCGGTGAGGAACGCGGCCCGGCGCGCCAGCGGCTCCAGCAGCGCCACGGTCAGGTCCGGGCGGGCCAGGGCGAGCGGGATGCCGGGCAGGCCGGCACCGCTGCCCACGTCGACGACTCGTGCCCCGGCCGGCACCAGCGGCGCGATCGCCGCGGAGTTGAGCAGGTGCCGGTCCCAGAGGCGAGGGACCTCGCGCGGGCCGATCACCCCGCGGACCGTCCCCTCGGTCGCCAGCAGCCGCGCGTACTCCGCGGCCGCGTCGACGGCGGCACCGAAGACCGCCCGGGCCTCCGCTGGTACGGCGGCGTCAGTGTCCACAGTGGACACTCACGGGACCTCGGGTCAGTCCGGCAGGACGACGACCCGACGATCCGGCTCCTCGCCCTCGGACTCGCTGCGCACGCCGTCGACCGCGGAGACGGCGTCGTGGACGACCTTGCGCTCGAACGGATTCATCGCGTCGAGCCGGACCGGCGAGCCGGTCGAGGCCACCTCGGCCGCCGCCTCGCGGGCGATCTCGGTCAGCGCCGTGCGCCGCCGGGCCCGGTAGCCGCCGACGTCGAGCATCAGCCGGCTGCGCAGCCCGGTCTGCTGCTGCACGGCGAGCCGGGTCAGCTCCTGCAGCGCGTCGAGGGTCGCCCCGTTCGGCCCGATCAGACCCTGCAGCCCGTCGCCGATCACGGCGACGACCGCGCGGTCGCCCTCGACGTCGAGATCGATGTCCCCGTCGTAGTCGACGATGTCGAGCAGCCGCTCGAGGTAGTCGCCGGCGATGTCGCCCTCCTGGACGAGCAGCGCCTCACCGCGCTCCGGTCGGTCGGCCGCCTCGGTGTCGTCGCCGACCGCGCTGTCGGTCACGGGAGTGTCGGTCACGGAGTTCTCCAGAGTGGTGCCGTGGGTGGAGACAGGAAGTGCGGTCAGCGCCGCTTCTTCTTCTGCCGGGTCTGGGTCGGGGAGCGCTGCCCCTGCGGTCGCCGGCCGCCTCCGCCGCCGGGCCGTGCGCCCGGACTCGGCTTCGGGCGGCCCGGGCTCGCCGGCGCGCTGCCAGAGTCGTCGGTGCCGTCCGCACCGGCCGGGCTCGATCCGTTGGGCGTCGCGCCCTGGTCGCCGGCCTCCACCGCGCCGGTCGGGGACGGCGTGGCGTCCGCGGAGCCACCGTCGGGCTTGGCCTCCGCCGCGGGCTTGGCCCCGGCGGCCGGCTTCGGCCGGGCCGCCGGCTTCGCGCCCGGGGCCGGCTTGGCGCCGGGAGCGGGCCCGGCGCCCGCCGCCGGCCCCCTCCCGTTGGGAGACTTCCCGTCAGCGGTCCCGTCGGCACCGCCGTCAGCTCCGCCGTCGGCCGGCCGATCGGCGTCGGCGGGCTGGATCGCACGCCTGGTCGGCCGGACCGGCTTCTGCCCCGGCTTCGGCGCGAGCGCCTTCGCCACCTCCGGGTCCGTCCCCGGCTTCTTCGCATTGGGGTGCGGCATCCGCTTCAAGATGTAGAACTGCTGCCCCATGCTCCACAGGTTGTTGGTGAACCAGTAGAAGAGGACACCGATCGGGAAGAAGAAGCCGGAGACCGTGAGGCTCGCCGGGACGCCGTACAGCATGAGCTTCTGGATCATCGCCTGCTGCGAGTCCAGCGTCTGCGTGTTGCGCAGCATGACCTGGCGCTGGGTCGTGTACGTCGCCGCGACCATCAGCACGATCAGCACGAGCGCGACCACATGCGTCGCAGTGGCGCTCGCCCCGGGGATCGTCGCGACCAGGTTGCGCGGGTCGGTGAACGCGCTGGCGATCGGCGCCCCGAAGACCGTCGCCTTGCCGGCGCTCGCGGCCTGCGCCTGGGTCCAGTGGTACTCGGTGTAGAGCGCGGACGCCTGCGGCGTGCCGATCAGCCGCAGCACGTGGAACAGCGCGATGAACACCGGTGCCTGCATGAGGATCGGCAGGCAGCCGCCGATCGGGTTGAAGCCCTCCTCCTTCTGGAGCTTCATCATCTCCTGGCTGAGGGTCTGCCGGTCGTTCTTGTACTTCTCCCGCAGTGCGGCGATCTTGGGCTGCACTTCCTGCATCTTGCGCTGGCTGTGCACCTGCTTGATGAAGAAGCGGAACAGCAGCAGCCGGATGGTGACGACGAGGAAGACGATCGACAGGCCCCAGGTCAGGCCACTGTTCGGGTCCATCCCGAGCCAGCCGAACAGCTCGTACCAGCGCAGCAGCACCCAGGAAACTGCGATATAGAGGGGATTCAGCAAGGGGGTGCTCCTGTCGGGCTCGACGCCGGCGCGTCGGGTCGGGGGCTGGGGCCGGTATGTCCAACGGTCGGTGGGACCGGGTCGTGCCCACCAGGGTGCCAGGGTCCGCAGCGCAGCAGCCGGCGGGTTGCCAACCAGCCGCCGCGCACGGCGCCGAACCGCTCCACGGCGGTCACCGCGTACGCGCTGCAGGTCGGGGTGAACCGGCAGGCCGGCGGGCGCACCGGG
Organism: uncultured Actinomycetota bacterium; assembly: GCA_963803135.1. Taxonomy (GTDB): domain Bacteria; phylum Actinomycetota; class Actinomycetes; order Mycobacteriales; family CADCTP01; genus CADCTP01. The sequence continues at coordinate 240,797 of CAWDLH010000010.1, forward strand.
CTGATCCACCGCTGGTAGGCCCGGATCACCCGCACCAGGATCCGCGCCAGCGTCGATCGGCCCCGCCGCCGGGTCACCAGGTCGCGCACCGCGTCGTAGAGCGCCAGCAGCAGCACGACCGCGACCAGCAGCCCGGTCACCTGCCAGGCGGTCACCGGGTCACCGCCGCTGCCGGCAGCAGCCTGGCCAGCACCGCGTCCAGGTCGCGCCCGAGCGCGGCCGAGTCGGCGCCGGCGGCCGGCGGCAGCGCCCTGATCACGAGGACCGAGCCGGCCGGCAGCCGGTCCAACCGGTCCCGGACGAGGTGCCGCAGCCGCCGGACGGTCCGGTGCCTGATCACGGAGTTGCCCACGGCCCGCCCGACGACGAATCCGACCCGGGCCACCGGTGCGGCGGCGTGGTCAGCGGAGAGATAGTGCACGACGAGGCTGCCGCGGCCGGCCCGCGTGCCATGGCGGACGGCGAGGGTGAAGTCCTCGCGCCGCCTCAGCCGCGCGGGCGCCGGAAGCACGGCATCGCCCGCGGCCGTCAGGCCGAGAGCTCGCCGCGGCCCTTGCGGCGGCGGGCGGAGACGATGGCGCGGCCGGCACGGGTGCGCATGCGCAGCCGGAACCCGTGGGTCTTCGCCCGGCGGCGGTTGTTGGGCTGGTAGGTGCGCTTGCTCACGTGCGGGCTCCAAGGCGGCGGGTCGGCGGCGGGTCCCTGGGCCGGACGGGCTCGGTTGCCCGGGGCGCCCTACCCAGGCGCGGCCGGCCGCCGGCATGCGGCGGACGGACTCACGACCCTCCAACGGTACGGAACCGCGCCCGGCCCGGTCAAACGCCGGCGCCGCGGCGGACGGCCTTCGAGCGGTTGTGGGCGGTGTGTCGGGCGCTGTACGGTGCCTCTCCGCCGGCTTTCCCCACCGGTTCTCCACAGGCGCGCACGCGGCTGCGGGGTAGGGACGAGCATCGCACCGAGGATCGCCCACACGGTCCGTGGGCGACACATACACAGCCTGTGGACTGCCGTGTGGACAACGGGGCGATGCCACGGCAAGCGGCGTGGCCACGGGGAGGAGCGAGCGCGTGCCTGAGGATGCGGCGATCGACCTCGAGTCCCTCTGGGCACACGCGATCGAGGGCTTGGCCGACAGCACGGTCACCCCGCAGCAGCGGGCCTGGCTGCGCACCACCCGGGCGCTCGGCCTGCTCGACGGCACCGCGCTGCTGGCCGCGCCGAACGAGTTCACCAAGGACGTGCTGGAGACGCGGCTGCGGCCGATGATCACTACGGCGCTGTCCGAGCTGCTCGGCCGGGAGATCCGGGTCGCGGTGACCGTGGAGCCGCCCGCCGACCCGGACGCCGCCGAGGGGGCCGAGGACCCGGACGACGTCGAGGACAGCCAGACGGGCCTTGCCTGGCCGCCGCCGCCGGTGCACGCGGCGGCGAACGGCCGCCCCCTGCCCCGGGTTGAGCCGGCCCGGCTCAACCCGAAGTACACCTTCGAGACCTTCGTCATCGGCTCCGGCAACCGGTTCGCGCACGCCGCCGCCGTCGCGGTCGCGGAGGCGCCGGCCAAGGCGTACAACCCGCTGTTCATCTACGGGGACTCGGGGCTGGGCAAGACGCACCTGCTGCATGCGATCGGCCACTACGCCCAGCGGCTGTTCCAGAATGCGCGGGTCCGGTACGTGAGCTCCGAGGAATTCACCAACGACTTCATCAACTCGCTGCGCGACGACAAGCAGTCGGCGTTCCAGCGACGTTATCGCGACAACGACGTGCTCCTCGTGGACGACATCCAGTTCCTGGAGAGCAAGGAACGGACCCAGGAGGAGTTCTTCCACACGTTCAACACGCTCCACAATGCGAACAAGCAGATCGTCATCAGCTCGGACCGGCCGCCCAAGCAGCTGTCCACGCTGGAGGACCGGCTGCGGACCCGGTTCGAGTGGGGCCTGATCACCGACGTGCAGCCGCCGGACCTGGAGACGCGGATCGCGATCCTGCGCAAGAAGGCGGCGCAGGAGCGGCTGAACGCGCCGCCGGACGTGCTGGAGTTCATCGCCTCGAAGATCCAGTCCAACATCCGGGAGCTCGAGGGCGCCCTGATCCGGGTCACCGCGTTCGCCAGCCTCAACCGGCAGAGCGTCGACCTGACCCTGGCCGAGATCGTGCTCAAGGATCTCATCGCCGACGACGACCGGCCCGAGATCACCGCGGCCACGATCATCGCCGCGACCGCCGAGTATTTCGGGATCACGATCGAGGACCTCTGCGGCCAGTCCCGCAGTCGGGTGCTGGTCACGGCCCGGCAGATCGCGATGTATCTCTGCCGCGAGCTGACCGATCTGTCGCTGCCGAAGATCGGCCAGACCTTCGGCGGCCGCGACCACACCACGGTCATGCATGCCGACCGCAAGATCCGCTCGCTGATGGCCGAGCGCCGACAGATCTACAACCAGGTCACCGAGCTGACCAACCGGATCAAGCAACGGGCTCGGCAGTGACCTTCTCGCTCAGATGTGCACAGCTTGGGGAGAAGTCTGTGGACAACTGGACACGAGAGGTGGATGACCGAGGAACTTCGCGCAACATCCACCGGCCGGATACCTGTCCACGCCGGCGGCGCACATCCGGTCCACATCGTCGCCGGCCGCTGGCCTGCCGGGACGGTGCCGGTCCACAGGATCCACAGCGCCTACTACGACTCCGGTTCTCTCTATCCACGAGAGGAAGAACCGAAACAGGATGTGGGCGACCGATCTGGGGACGGCCACTGCTGCCCGTCCGGCCGGGCCGGGCATGATGGGCACCCACAGCACCGGCCCGCCCGGTGCCGGCACCGCGACCGAGGAGTGCGGACGATGAAGTTCCGGGTGGAGCGCGATGCGCTCGCCGATGCCGTGGCCTGGACCGCGCGCAGCCTGCCGGCCCGACCGGCGGTCCCCGTGCTGGGCGGGGTGCTGCTCGAGGTCACCGACAACACGCTGACCGTCTCCGGCTTCGACTACGAGGTCTCCACCCAGGTCGAGGTCGAGGTGCACGCCGCGGTCGCCGGCCGGGCGCTGGTCAGCGGCCGCCTGCTGGCCGAGATCAGCCGCGCGCTGCCGCCGCACCCGGTCGACCTGGCGGTAGACGGACCCAAGGTCACGATCAGCTGCGGCAGCGCGCGGTTCACGCTGCCGCTGATGCCGGTCGAGGACTACCCGACGCTGCCGACGATGCCGACCACCGCCGGCGTGGTGGACAGCGCCGCGTTCGCCACCGCGGTCTCCCAGGTCGCGGTCGCCGCCGGCCGCGACGACACGCTGCCGATGCTCACCGGTGTCCGGCTGGAGATCGAGGGCGACGAGCTGCGGCTGGCCGCCACCGACCGCTACCGGCTCGCGGTCCGCGAGCTGCCCTGGAAGCCGGAGCAGAACGAGCTGTCCGCCCAGGTGCTCATCCCGGCCCGGACGCTGTCGGAGTCGGCGAAGACGCTCACCACCGGCTCGGAGATCACCCTGGCGCTGGCCGGCGGCGGCGCCGGCGAGGGGATGATCGGCTTCGCCGGACCGGCCCGGCGGACGACGACCCGGCTGCTGGACGCGGAGTTCCCGAAGTACCGCTCGCTGTTCCCGACCGAGTGGTCGGCCACCGCCGACATCCCGGTGCCGGCGCTGCTGGAGGCGGTCAAGCGGGTCGCGCTGGTCGCCGACCGCGGCACCCCGGTGCGGCTGGACTTCTCCGACGGCATGCTCTCGCTGGCCGCCGGCGGTGACGACGAGGGCCGCGCCGAGGAGCAGGTCGAGGTGCAGTTCTCCGGCGAGCCGCTGACGATCGCGTTCAACCCGACGTTCCTGCAGGACGGCCTGACCGCGGTGCACGCGGGCATGGCGCGGATGTCGTTCACGACGTCGAGCAAGCCGTCGGTGATCACCGCGGTGGACGGGGACGGGACGGTCGACTTCCGCTACCTGATCATGCCGGTGCGGCTGCCCGGATAGGCACGCCAGCGGGGCATGTCGACCCCGCGTCGGGGGAGTATTACGGCGACGTACTCGCGAGGTCTCGGAGGTCGCGGTGGAGATCGGTCTCATCGGGCTCGGCAAGATGGGTGGCAACATGGCCGAGCGGCTGCGCCGCGGCGGCCACACGGTCGTCGGGTTCGACCGCAACGAGTCGTCCCCGCGGGACGTCGCGAGCCTCGAGGAGCTGGTCCAGAAGCTGGCGAAGCCCCGCGTGGTCTGGGTGATGGTGCCCTCGGGTGAGCCGACCAGGGCGACCGTCCGCGATCTCGGCGACCTGCTGGAGCCCGGTGACGTCGTCGTCGACGGCGGCAACTCGCGCTACACCGACGACCAGACGCACGCCGCGATGCTCGCCGAGAAGGGCATCGAGTACGTCGACGCCGGCGTCTCCGGCGGGGTCTGGGGCCTGCAGAACGGCTACGCGCTGATGGTCGGCGGCGAGGACGATGCGGTGGCGAAGGCGCAGCCGGCGTTCGACACGCTCAAGCCGTCCGAGGGCGGGTTCGTGCACGCCGGCAAGGCCGGCGCCGGCCACTTCGCCAAGATGGTCCACAACGGCATCGAGTACGGGATCATGCAGGCCTACGGCGAGGGCTACGAGCTGCTGGAGACCTCCGACCTCGTGACCAACGTGCCGGACATCTTCCGCAGCTGGACGCAGGGCACGGTGATCCGGTCCTGGCTGCTCGACCTGCTGGTGCGCGCGCTCGACGAGGACCCCGACCTGAAGAAGATCCGCGGCTGGGCCGAGGACTCCGGCGAGGGTCGGTGGACGCTGCAGGCAGCGATCGAGCACGCGGTGCCGATGCCCGTCATCGCGGCGGCGCTGTTCGCCCGCTTCCAGAGCCGGCAACAGGACTCGCCGGCGATGAAGGTCGTCGCCGCGCTGCGCAACCAGTTCGGCGGGCACGCGACCCGGGTCGAGGACGAGCCCACCCCGGGCGTCACCCCGGAGGGGCACCCGGACGCCCCGCCGCCGGCGCCCGCGACCTGAGCCGAGGTGTACGTCCGGCATCTCTCGGTCACCGACTTCCGGTCCTGGCCGGCCGCCGAGGTCCCGTTCGAGCCGGGAGCCAGCGTGCTGGTCGGGCCGAACGGCGAGGGCAAGACCAACCTGGTCGAGGCGCTCGGCTACGTCGCGACGCTCGGCTCGCACCGGGTCGCCACCGACGCGCCGCTGGTGCGGGAGGGCGCGCCGCGGGCCGTCGTGCGCACCGCGGTGGTCAGCGCGGGCCGCGAGCTGCTGGTCGAGCTGGAGATCAACCCGGGCCGGGCGAACCGGGCCCGGCTGAACCGCTCGCCGGTCCCGCGGCCGCGGGAGGTGCTCGGCGTCCTGCGGTCGGTGCTGTTCGCGCCGGAGGACCTCGCCTTGGTCCGCGGCGACCCGGGTGAGCGGCGCCGCTTCCTCGACGAGCTGCTCGTCCAGCGCGCGCCGCGGTACGCCGGCGTCCGCTCCGACTACGACCGGGTGCTCAAGCAGCGCGGCGCGCTGTTGAAGAGCGCGCGGGCGCACCGCGGCTCGGGTGCTGGAGCCGACCTGCGCACGCTCGACGTCTGGGACGGGCACCTGGCCCGGTTCGGCGCCGAGCTGCTGGCCGGCCGGCTGGCCCTGACCCGGGACGTCGCCCCGTACGTGGCCGCCGCCTACGACGAGGTGGCCCGCGGCGGCGGCCCGGCCGAGGCGACGTACTCCTGCTCGCTCGGCGCGGCGCTGCCGCCGGGCGAACCCGGCCTCGAGCTGCTGGAGGCCGCGCTGCTGGCCGAGCTGGCTCGGGTGCGCCCGGCCGAGCTCGAGCGCGGGGTCACGCTGGTCGGGCCGCACCGCGACGACCTGGTCCTCGCGCTCGGCGGCCGGCCGGCGAAAGGCTACGCCAGCCACGGCGAGTCCTGGTCGTACGCGCTGGCGCTGCGGCTGGCCTCGTACGAGCTGCTGGCCGCGGACGGGGCCGAGCCGGTGCTCGTACTGGACGACGTGTTCGCCGAGCTCGACACCGCCCGGCGCAGCCGGCTGGCGAAGCTCGCCGGCCGGGCCGAGCAGGTGCTGGTCACGGCGGCGGTGGCCGACGACGTGCCGGCCGAGCTGCTCGGCGCCCGGTACGACGTCGCCGACGGGCAGGTGCGCCGTGTCCGCTGACCCGGGGCCCGGGCTCTCCGACCCGGTGGACAAGCCTGTGGACGGCGCTGTGGAAGCTGTGGACGATCCGGATGCCGAGCTGGGCCGGGCGGCACTCGACTCCGCCCGGGCCGCGTCCCGCCGGGCGCCGCTGCGTCCGGGCGCGCGTCGGGTGGCCGGCCGGCGCCGGGCCGGCGCCGAGACGCGCCGCGGCGGCTACTCCGGCGCCGGCGCCGACCCGCGGGATCCCCAGCCCTTCGGCGCGCTGGTGCGCCGGCTGGTCGCCGACCGCGGCTGGGAGGCCACCGCGGCCTCGGCCAGCGTGCTGGCCGGCTGGGACCGCATCGTCGGTGCCGAGCTGGCCGCCCGCTGCCAGCCGGTCAGCCTGCGGGCCGGCGAGCTCACCCTCGCCGCCGAGTCGACCGCCTGGGCGATGCAGCTGCGCGGCATGGTGCCGACGCTGATGGCGCGGATCCGGGCCGAGCTCGGCCCGGAGGTGGTGAGCCGGATCCGGGTGCACGGTCCGACCGCGCCGACCTGGGCCAGTGGCCCGCGCCGGGTGGCCGGGCGCGGCCCGCGGGACACGTACGGCTGAACCGTCCGGACCGATCGGCGGATTCGGTCCCCGCGGCCGTAACACGCGCGTACGGTGCCGACAATGCTGTCTTGCTGAGGAGACGCCATGCGAGCGCGTTTCCTGGCCGCGGCCGTCGCTCTCGCCCTGCTCCCACTCGCCGTGCCGGTCCCGACCGTCGCCACCGGCGCCACCACCGCCGCGGTCGCCGCGACCAGGCCGAACATCTTCTTCTACAACCTCGACGACCTGCGCGACGCGGTGCCGGGCAACATCGACCCGATGACGGTCATGCCGAAGACCCTGCAATGGATGGCGGCCGGCCGGCGCTTCCCGCAGCACTTCGTCACCCAGCCGTCCTGCTGCCCGTCGCGGTCGTCGCTGATGACGGGGCGGATGCCGCACAACAACGGGGTGCGGCTGCAGTCCCAGGGGCCGGCCTTCGACGCCGCCCACTCGATGGGCTGCTACCTGCACGGCGCCGGCTACTCGACGTACGTCGCCGGCAAGTTCCTCACTACCTGGCCGCGGACGACCACGCCGCCGTGCTTCGACCACTCGACGGTCATGTGGGGTGGCTACAACAACGTCGCCACCCGGGTGGACGGCGTGGCCAGGACGATGACCGGCTACTCGACCACCGGCCTCGGCGTCCGGGGTCGGGAGTACATCACCGCGGCGCTCGGGCTGGGCAAGCCGTTCCTGCTGTACGAGACGCCGCAGGCGCCGCACTGGGTGGACGTCACCAACCCGGACGGCACGACGACCCAGCGCGCCGTCCCCGAACCCAAGTACGCCGCGGCGCCCGTGCCGACCTGCTCGGCGCCGGTCGAGGCCAACCGCGCCGACAAGCCCCCGTACGTGCGGAACACCAACCGGACGCCGGCCCAGGGCCAGGAGATGTGCGCCAGCCAGCTGCGGGCGATCATGACCGCGGACGACCAGTTCGACGCGACCATGCAGCTGCTGTCCGACCGCGGGGTGCTGGCCAACACGCTGGTGATCTTCTCCTCGGACAACGGCTACATGTGGAGCGACCACGGGCGCACGGAGAAGTTCGTGCCGTACGAGCCGTCCCTGCGCGTGCCGCTGTTCCTGCGCTGGGACGGCCAGATCGCGCCCGGCCCGGCCACCGGCCGGCTCGCCTCGTACGTCGACCTGCTGCCGACGATGCTGGCCGCTGCCCAGGTCACGCTGCCGGCCGGGGCACCGGCGCTGGACGGCGAGTCGCTGCTGGGACCGAGCCGGCGGACCACCGTGTACGCCGAGTACTTCAAGGACTCGGCGAACGGCAAGGTGCCGACCTGGCGGATGATCCGCACCGCGACGGTCAAGTACATCCAGACGTACAGCGACACGGGCGCCGTGTCGTTCCGCGAGTACTACAACCTCGTCGCGGACCCGACCGAGGACACCAACCTGCTCGCGGACGGTGTCCCGGCCAACGACCCGCCGGCGCGCCGAGCTGTCCGCGCTGGTCAGCCGGCTCACCGCGCTGAGCACCTGCAGCGGCGCCAGCTGCGTGGTCTGACCCCGGACGTCAGGCCTTCGGCCGGCGGGCCGGCAGCGCGGTCGTGGCGAACGCGTCGACCGCCGCCAGCCACTCCGCCGGCAGGTCGCGGTGCAGGCAGTGCCCGCCCGGGAGCTCGACGAACCGGTCGGCCGGCAGGGCGGCGCGCACGCCGTCGCGGGCCTCGCCGGTCAGCGCACTGCCGGGCCGATCGGGATCCGGCCCGCGGTTGTCCGGGGCGACCAGTACCAGCACCGGTACGCCGACGGCGTTGACCAGCGCCGGGATGTCCCAGCCGCGCAGCCCGACCGCGGATGCCGGCCGCCACCGCGGTCGCGTCCGCCTCCTCGATACCGCGCACGTCCTGCTCGACGTCCTCCGGCGCCCAGGCCGGGTGGTCGGCGCGGGAGCGGCGGACCAGCCGGTCCCGGTCCAGCCGGGCGAGGTCCGCGTCCAGTTCGACGCCGCTCGCGAGGCGCTCGGCGGACGGCAGGCCGGACCCGCCGGGCGGATCCTCCAGCACCACCGCCCGCGCGAAGCCGGGCCGGCCGGCGACCGTGCTGATCGCAGTGGCGGCGCCCATGCTGTGCCCGACCAGCAGGTCCACCGGCCCGGCGACCTGCGCGGTCACGCTGTCCACCAGGGCGTCCGCGGTGAGCGGGCCGTCCAGCCGGTTGCCGCCGTGGGCGGCGAGGTCGAGGGCGCTGACATCCCAGCCGCGGTCGGCCAACGCCGGCCCGACCTGCCACCAGGTCCCGGCGAGCGACATCATCCCGTGCAGCAGGACGGCCGTGCCCCGGCCGCCGCCGGTCCAGGTCAGCGCCATGCGACGGGTCCTTCCCGACCGCCGGCCGACCCCGAACCCGCCGCGCCACCGGGGCGGCCGCCGGTCGGGCAGACTTGTCCGGCTCGTCCGGTCCGGCCCGCGCGCGGTCCGCGGCGGCGCCGGGATCCCGATCACCCGCGGCCGCGGATCGCGCAGAGGGCCGTGAGCGGTCGCCGCACGCGTGGTGTAGGTGGGGGACCATCTCCGCGACGTGCTGGACAGGCTCGCGACGCGTCAGAGGGCAGCGATGCCCCGTTCTGGGCCGATAACGCGGTAGACTGGAAGGGACACTTCCGCGTGCGGCGGCTCCAGCGGCCTAGGACGCTGTTCCTGCGTCCTGCCGACCATGGGCCGCCGCCCGCGTGCCGACCCCAGGTCCCGCCACGTCTCGGCGGGAGGAAGCGAGCGCGCGTGGCTCCCAAGGCACCGACGAACAGCTACAGCGCGAGCTCGATCACCGTTCTCGAGGGTCTGGAAGCGGTTCGCAAGCGCCCCGGAATGTACATCGGATCGACCGGGGAGCGGGGGCTCCACCACCTGGTCCAGGAGGTCGTGGACAACGCGGTCGACGAGGCGCTGGCCGGCGTCTGCGACACGATCGTCGTGACGCTGATGGCCGACGGCGGCGTGAGCGTCTCCGACAACGGCCGCGGCATCCCGGTCGACCGGCACCCGGTCGAGAAGCGCCCGGCCGTCGAGGTCGTGCTGACCACGCTGCACGCCGGCGGCAAGTTCGACGGCAAGTCGTACGCGGTGTCCGGCGGCCTGCACGGCGTCGGCGTCTCCGTCGTCAACGCGCTGTCCACCCGGCTGGCGGTGGAGATCAAGCGCGACGGGTTCACGTGGAACCAGGAGTACACTGAACAGCCGGCCCGGCCCGCTGGTGAAGGGCGCGCCGACCCGCAAGCACCGGCAGCGCGGTCTCGTTCTGGGCCGACCAGTACGATCTTCGAGACCACGACCTACTCGTTCGAGACCCTGACCCGGCGGCTGCAGGAGATGGCCTTCCTCAACACGGGCCTGTCGATCACGCTGCGGGACGAGCGCGAGGAGACCCGCGCGAGGTCACGTACATGTACAGGGGCGGGATCGTGGACTTCGTCCGCCACCTCAACGCGACCAAGGACCCGATCCACAAGTCGGTCATCGGGTTCTCGGTCAAGGGCACCGGCATCGAGGTCGAGATCGCGATGCAGTGGAACGCCACCTACGCCGAGTCGGTCTACACGTTCGCGAACACGATCAACACGCACGAGGGCGGCACCCACGAGGAGGGCTTCCGCGCGGCGCTGACCAGCCTGGTCAACAAGTACGCGCAGGACAAGAACCTGCTCAAGGAGAAGGACGACAACCTCACCGGCGACGACATCCGGGAGGGCCTGGCCGCGATCGTCTCGGTCAAGCTGTCCAACCCGCAGTTCGAGGGCCAGACCAAGACCAAGCTCGGCAACACCGAGGCGAAGAAGTTCGTGCAGAAGGCGTGCAACGACTGGCTCGAGGACTGGCTCGAGCGCAACCCGGCCGAGGCCCGGACGATCGTCAACAAGGCGTCGTCGGCCGCCCAGCGCCCGCATCGCGGCCCAGGAGGCGCGCGAGCTGGCCCGGCGCAAGGGGCTGCTCGACGTGGGCTCGCTGCCCGGCAAGCTGGCCGACTGCCGGTCCACCGACCCGAGCCAGTGCGAGCTCTACATCGTCGAGGGCGACAGCGCCGGCGGCTCGGCCAAGTCGCGGCCGCGACTCGATGTTCCAGGCGATCCTGCCGATCCGCGGCAAGATCATCAACGTCGAGAAGGCGCGGATCGACCGGGTCCTGAAGAACAACGAGGTCCAGTCGCTGATCACGGCGCTCGGCACCGGCATCCACGACGACTTCGACATCGCCAAGCTGCGCTATCACAAGATCGTGCTGATGGCCGACGCCGACGTCGACGGCCAGCACATCCGGACGCTGCTGCTGACCCTGCTGTTCCGGTTCATGCGCCCGCTGATCGAGCCGGCCACGTGTTCCTGGCCCAGCCCCCGCTCTACAAGATCAAGTGGCAGCGCGAGGCCCCGGAGTACGCGTACTCCGACCGCGAGCGGGACGGGCTGATCGCAGGCGGCATCGAGGCGGGCAAGAAGCTGCCCAAGGAGGGCGCCATCCAGCGCTTCAAGGGGCTCGGCGAGATGAACGCGACGGAGCTGTGGGAGACCACGATGGACCCGGCCACCCGGGTGCTGCTGCAGGTCACCCTCGACGACGCGGCAGTAGCCGACGAGCTGTTCAGCGTCCTCATGGGCGAGGACGTCGAGGCGCGGCGCAGCTTCATCCTCCGCAACGCCAAGGACGTCCGCTTCCTGGACATCTGACCGCGGCAGCCCAGCCCTACGCCCCGACTACCTGAGAGGACCGTGACCGAGTGGTCGACGTGACCACCCCGCCGTCGGGCGGTGGCGACCGGATCGAGCCGATCGACATCGAGATCGAGATGCAGCGGTCGTACATCGACTACGCGATGTCGGTCATCGTCGGCCGCGCGCTGCCCGATGTGCGGGACGGCCTCAAGCCCGTGCACCGCCGGATGCTGTACGCGATGTACGACGGCGGGTTCCGGCCCGACCGGCCGTACTTCAAGTGCGCCCGGGTCGTCGGCGACGTCATGGGCAACTACCACCCGCACGGCGACTCGGCGATCTACGACACCCTCGTGCGGCTGGCCCAGCCGTGGTCGATGCGGGCTACCCGCTGGTCGACGGGAACGGCAACTTCGGCTCGCCGGGCAACGACCCCCCGGCCGCGATGCGCTACACCGAGTCGCGGCTGGCGCCGCTCGCGATGGAGATGCTGCGCGACATCGACCAGGAGACGGTCGACTTCTCGCCGAACTACGACGGCAACACGACCGAGCCGGACGTGCTGCCGAGCCGGTTCCCCAACCTGCTGGTCAACGGCGGCTCCGGGATCGCCGTCGGGATGGCGACGAACATCCCGCCGCACAACCTGCGGGAGGTCGCCGCCGGCGTGCAACTGGGCGCTCGACGCACCCCGACGCCACCGACGAGGAGATGCTCGACGCGCTGATGGCGCGGGTCAAGGGTCCGGACTTCCCGACCGCCGCGCTGATCGTCGGGCGGGACGGCATCGAGGACGCGTACCGGACCGGCCGCGGCGGCATCCGGATGCGCGCCGTCGTGACCGTCGAGGAGGACGCCCGCGGGCGCACGATCCTCGTCGTCACCGAGCTGCCCTACCAGGTCAACCCGGACAACCTGGCCGAGTAGATCGCCGAGGCGGTCCGGGACGGACGGCTGGCCGGGATCAGCGACATCGCCGACGAGTCCTCCGACCGGGTCGGCCAGCGGCTGGTCATCACCCTGCACCGGGACGCCGTCGCCAAGGTCGTGCTGAACAACCTCTACAAGCACACCCAGCTGCAGGCCACGTTCGGCGCGAACATGCTCGCGCTGGTCGACGGGGTGCCGCGCACGCTGCGGCTCGACCAGTTCGTCCGGCTACTACGTCGCCCACCAGATCGACGTCGTCGTCCGGCGCACCCGCTTCCAGCTGCGCAAGGCCGAGGAGCGCGCCCACATCCTGCGCGCCTGCTCAAGGCGCATCGACCACCTCGACGAGGTCATCGCGCTGATCCGGGACAGCGAGTCGGCGGACGCCGCGCGCGGCGGGCTCATGGAGCTGCTCGACATCGACGAGATCCAGGCCACCGCGATCCTGGACATGCAGCTGCGCCGGCTGGCCGCCCTGGAGCGGCAGCGGATCAGGACGAGTACGCGCGGATCGAGGCGGAGATCGCCGAGTTCAACGCGATCCTGGCCAGCGACGACCCGGCAGCGGCAGATCATCCGGGAGGAGCTCGCCGAGATCGTCGACAAGTTCGGCGACGACCGCCGCACCCGGCTGGTGCCCTACGACGGCGACATGTCCATGGAGGACCTCATCGCCGAGGAGGACGTGGTCGTCACGATCACGCGCAGCGGGTACGCGAAGCGCACCAAGACCGACCTCTACCGGTCGCAGCGGCGCGGCGGCAAGGGCATGCAGGGCGCGCAGCTGCAAGCAGGACGACATCGTCGACCACTTCTTCGTCACCACGACCCACAACTGGATCCTGTTCTTCACCAACAAGGGGCGGGTCTACCGGGCGAAGGCGTACGAGCTGCCGGAGGCCAACCGGGCCGCCCGCGGGCAGCACGTGGCCAACCTCCTCGCCTTCCAGCCGGACGAGCAGATCGCGCAGGTCATCCAGCTGCGCGACTACGAGGTCGCGCCGTACCTGGTCCTGGCGACCAAGCGCGGGCTGGTGAAGAAGACCCGGCTGACCGACTTCGACTCCAACCGGGCCGGCGGCATCGTCGCGATCAACCTGCGCGAGGACGACGAGCTGATCGGCGCCGCGCTGCTCGAGCCGACCGACGACCTGCTGCTGGTCAGCCGCAAGGCGCAGTCGATCCGGTTCCACGCCGACGACGAGTCGCTGCGGCCGATGGGCCGGGCGACCAGCGGCGTCATCGGCATGCGGTTCGAGCCGGAGGACGAGCTGCTGGCGATGGAGGTCGCCCGCGAGGGCACCGAGCTGCTGGTCGCCACCGAGGGCGGCTACGCGAAGCGGACCAGGCTGGAGGAGTACCCGGTCCAAGGTCGCGGGGGCAAGGGTGTGCTGACGGCGCGTATCGTGTCCACCCGTGGCGGACTCGTGGGGGCGCTCGCGGTCCGGCCGGAGGACGAGGTCTACGCGATCACGTCGAACGGAGGCGTCATCCGTACGAGTGCCCGCGAGGTCCGACGTGCGCAGCGGCAGACGATGGGAGTCCGGCTCATGGACCTCCCCGACGGCGTCACGCTGGTTGCCGTAGCGCGCAACGCGGACGAGCCGGACGAGCAGGGATAGCGGATGAGCGAGCCGAGCTACCCGACGAGGGTCAGCGACCCGGACGAGACCGCGCGCATCCCCAAGGACGCGCTCGACGCTCTCCGCGACGCCGACCAGGCCAAGGACGCCAAACCCGGTCCCGCTACCGGGTCCCAGCCGGCCACACCCAACCGGTCCGCCGACGGCCGCAACGGTGCCGGCCCGGCGCAGCGCAGCGGGCCCACCAGTGGCGCGACGCCGGCGGTCGGGCCGGACAGCCGGCCGTCCGGGTTCCGGCCGGCCGCGGCGGCGAACGGGTCCGGCGCGAGCTCGGCCGGGGTGGCCTCCACCGGGATGCCCTCCACCGGGATGCCCTCGGCTGGGGTGCCCTCGGCTGGGGTGCCCTCGGCTGGGGTGCCCTCCGCCGGGGTGCCCGGCGGCTCGGGTCCGGGCGGCCTCGGCACCGGCGCCGGCAGTGGTCCCGGCAGTGGTCCCGGCGGCGGCTCGGCCGGCGCCAACGGCGCCAACGGGTCGATCACCGGGTACCGGCGCTCGGACTACGCGCCCCCCTCGACCTACCCCGGCGCGTACGGGTCGTCCGGGTACTCGACGCTCACCGACGCGCCCACGACCGTGACCGGTCCGGGGGCGGCGGGCGCCGGCAACGTTACCGCCGCCCGCAATGCACTCGGTGCGGCCACCCGCCCGCCCGGGGCGAGGCCCTTGTCGCCGGGCGCCGGCCGCCCGGCCCGCCGGGCCCGGCTGCTGGTCCGGCACATCGACCCCTGGTCCACGCTGAAGTTCTCGTTCGTGCTGGCCGTGGCGATGTTCTTCGTCTGGCTGGTGGCGATCGGCGTGCTCTACGGCGTGCTGGACGGCATGGGCGTCTTCGAGCAGATCAACGGGCTCTACGACGAGGTGTCCGGCAACGGCGGCGACTCGCTGTTCTCACCCGGCCTGGTTCTCGGCACGGCGGCGCTCGTCGGGGTCGTCAACATCGTGCTGTTCACGGCGCTGGCGACGATCGGCTCGTTCGTCTACAACATCTGCTCCGACCTGGTCGGCGGCATCGAGATCACGCTGGCCGAGAAGGACTAGGCCCGTCCCCGGCCAGGGGATACCGGCTTGGGGCGGTTCAGACCGCCCGTGTAGTCTCGGGCCGCACCCGGGGCCTGTAGCTCAGCTGGTTAGAGCGCATCCCTGATAAGGATGAGGCCGGAGGTTCAAGTCCTCCCAGGCCCACCCTCCCGGGTCCGTCCACGACAGCGCTGTCCAGATCTCACAGGAGCCCACCGTGAAGAAGCTCGTCGTCCTCGCCGTCGCCGCCGCCGGCGGACTCTTCTTCCTGCGCAAGCGGCGCTCCGCGAAGGCCGAGTCCGACCTGTGGGCCGAGGCGACCACCCCGCAGGACCTGCGCTAGCCCGCCGGTCCCCGACCGGGGACGTAGCTCAACTGGCAGAGCACCGCCTTTGCAAGGCGGGGGTTGGGGGTTCGAGTCCCCCCGTCTCCACCCGTCCTGACCAGCGCGGACGGCCCCACCACGATCGATGAGGCCGCCTCGTTCGGCGCCGGTGTAGCCAGTTGTGTAGCCAAGCCTTAGACCAGGGGCTCGAGGCCGACATCCGCGACTGGATCAAGGCCTGGAACACCAACCCGAAACCGTTTATCTGGACCAAGACCGCCGAGCAGATCCTCATCTCACTCGGTAGACTTCTACAACGAATTCCGGCGAGGGACACTAGTACAGGTCGGTATGCTCGATCGGGAGGTACTGCACGGCGAGAATCGGGTCTACTACCTCAGGACAGATAGCCCGCTGTGGTCGATCGTGGCGACGGCGGCATCGATCGTCAACTGGCGAGACTAAGGCCGACCCGGGCCGTCAGCGAGATCCTAGGCAGCTGACGTGGCGGCCTGAAGATCGGTTTCAGCCACGGTCATATCGACAGGATCGCTGTCGGTGAGGTGAAGGCGGACGCGGACGAGGCGGGCGCCGAGGTAGCCGACGGGGCCGCGCTCCTCGATGACCTCGGCGGGAACATCGGTGGGGCCGAAGCGGTAGAGGGCGCGGTCGCCTACGTGGAAGGCGTGCTCCCGGGCGGTCATGGGGTTCACGGTACGGCTCCGATCGGTCGGGGTCACCATGGTTCGGCGCCGGTGATGCGGGTGACTTCGCGGTGCATGACTCGGTCGATGCCGCCGGCGAGCTGGTCCAGGGCGCTACGCCAGGTCCGCACCGTGGGCAGGTCGGCTCGGGTGTCGGCGGTCAGTGGCTCGGTAGCCGGTCGGCGGAAGTCCTGGTGGGCAATGGCATTGCGCCAGATCGCGACCTGGTCGAGCCGGCGCCGGCGGCCGCGGTAGGCCGGTCCCAGCGCGTAGATCGCGGACCAGAAGTCGAAGCCGAACCGGCCGAAGTCGCTGCCCAGACTTGCCGGCTGGGCGCTTTGCGAGTCGAGCTTGCGGCCGGACAGTAGGGCCAGGTTGAGCGCGGGGCGGTAGTCCGCGGGAGCGGCGGCCACCATCGCGCCGGAGCACTCGTCGTGCAGGTCACGGCAGTAGCGCTGGAATTGCGCGGCGAGCTGCACCACCAAGGCGTGGTTGATCTGCCGCGTCGCCGTACGCCGGCCGGGTGCGCTGCCGCCGACCGCTCGGTGCGCCTCCATCAGTTCCTCGATCTCCGCTTGGCCCGTCGAGCGCCAGCGCTCCAGCGGAGGTGACGGTCGGTAGGTCCGCCGGGTCGGCGGACTGGTCATGTTGCGATCCCTTCTCGTCGTCTCGGGCGTTGGCCGGGCCGGGTCAAGAGTGCCTACTGCATCGCGGTGAGCCGATGCAAACGCCCTTGACCCGACCCGGCCGCGCGCTTGGGATCAGCGGCTACGAGTGGATGCGGAGCCCGGGGCCGGTATCCGCGCCACTGTTCGGTCCTCGTCGACCAGCTCCGGCAGCGAAACGCCCACCGTCCACGCCAACCGACGCAGGCGGGCGAGGTCCACCGAGACCGCGGCCAGCTCCGCGTCCCGGACGACGGCCCGGTCGACGCCGGCGCGGTCCGCCGCCTGCTGGTGGGTAAGCCGGCGCATCACCCGCCACGCTCGCAGACGGCGGCCGACCTCCGCCGCGTACGCCCGGTCGTCCTCCGCCGGCCACCTCACGAGTTCACCTGGTCGGCCAGGTCAGCCGCACCACGAGCGGACCACCTATCCGCCGAGCCTGGTGCGGACGGACACCGGCACCATCGCTGACCTGCTCAGATAGACGAGTCCGGACGGCACTGGACCGGTCGGAGCGACTTTGCAAGGCGGGGGTTGGGGGTTCGAGTCCCCCCGTCTCCACCCGCACGAACGCTCTGCCAGTGCACGTCAGGACCCCTCCGAGTCAGCAGATCGTCAGCAGCCCGCCCGGAGAACACCGCGCGCACCAGGTAGGTCCTCATAGTCCCGGCGTCGTGCGTGTACCGGTTGAGGGTCGTGCTGATCTGCTCATGACCCATGAGCCGGCTGACGACGTTGATCGGCACGCAGCGCCGCCGTACTGATCGTCGGCGTCCAGGGGCAGCAAGATCGCGCTCACCGCTTCGTCTCGTACCTGGTCAGGACCACGCCGCCGGGAAACGTCCGCGTCTCCACCAGGTTCAGGTTCACCCAGCTGTCCAGCGCGGTGAAGAACGGTGTGCCGCCGCCCACCAGCACCGGATGGGTGACGATCTCGTACTCGTCGACCAGCCCGGCCCGCATGGCCGCCCCAGCGAGCGTTGCGCCACCGACCCTCATCGGCTCGCCGTCGTCGGCCTTGAGTCGGGTGATCTCCGCTACGGCGTCGCCGGTGACCAGGCGGGTGTTCCAGTCGACCTTGTCGATCGTCGAGGAGAACACCACCTTCGGCGTGTCCCGCCAGTTCCGCGCGAACTCGATCTGCGCCGGGGTGGCGTCGGGCTGCTGGTCGCCGGTCGGCCAGTGGGAACTCATCGCCTCCCACAGCTTGCGCCCGTACATCAGCAGCCCGATCGCCAACTCCTGGTTGAGCCACCACTGAAACAGCTCGTCGCTCGGCTCGCTCCAGCCGAGGTCGTCGCCGGCCGCGGCGATGTAGCCGTCCAGGGTCAGGTTCATGCCGTAGATCAGTTTCCGCATGGCGCCATGCCTTCTGTGAGTCGGTCTCGGGAGACTAGATCGGCTCGGCGGGGCGAGTGTCGGGGCTCCGTGGATCAGCAGGAAGTCAGCACCAGGCACGACAGCCGTCCGTATGGGATGACACCAGGCGACATGAGCTGGGCGTGATGAGGCACACGGTGCCGCCGGTCGAGACAGGCCGGTAGGAACAGCGAAGGTTTGCAAGGCGGGGGTTGAGGGTTCGAGTCCCCCGTCTCCACTTCTCGTTCGGCGGTGCGGCGCCCCATGGCGGTGACGGCGAGATGCGGATCAGCACGTTTCCGGGTGTCGAGAACGTGGCGCTGGCTCCGTCCTAGGCACACCCGTGGCGACGACAGGCGGGCGACGAAGGAGGAGAACCACCATGGCGATTCAGCGGATGGACCACGTTAGCGTCGTCGTCGACGACCTCGAGGCTGCTATCGCGTTCTTTGTCGAACTCGGTATGGAGCTGGAGGGCAAGGCGCCGATCGAGGGGCCTGAGGTGGACCGCGTCAACGGGCTCGACGGCGTCCGCGTCGACATCGCGATGATGCGGGCCCCGGACGGCCACGGCCGGCTCGAGCTGACGAAGTTCCATACCCCGACGGCGGTCAGCGCTGAGCCGGAGAACGCACTGGGCAACACGCTGGGCCTACGCAGCGTCATGTTCGCCGTCGACGACATCGACGCCACTGTCGCCGGCCTGCGAGCCCACGGCGCGGAGCTCGTCGGCGAGGTGGCGCAGTACCAGGACAGCTACCGGCTCTGCTACGTCCGCGGCCCCGCGGGGATCATCGTCGCGCTGGCCGAGCAGCTCAGCTGACGGCCGTCGCGGCCGACCTGCGACCAACCAGATCGATCCGCTGGACGGACCAAGAGACGACGATGAAGGAGATGACCGTGCGACCGAACGACATCACCGAGGTTCTGAACCGACCGATCAGCCAGGAACTGTTGGCCCGCGACCTGACCCGCTTGGCCTACGTCGCCAAGGACGGCACGCCCCGCAATGTCCCGATCGCGTTCGCCTGGAACGGCTCGGAGATCGTCATGTGCACTACGAAGAACGCGCCGAAGCTCCCGGCCCTGCGCAACAACCCGACGGTTGCCCTGACGATCGACACCGAGGTGCACCCACCCAAGATCTTGCTCATCCGCGGCCGGGCCGAGCTGGACTTCGTCGATGGCATCCCGGACGAGTATCTCCAGACGAACAGCACCTACCAGATGACGCCCGAGCAACGGGTCGAGTGGGAGGCGGAGGTGCGTTCGCTCTACCACGACGGCATGGTCCGGATCGTGGTGACCCCGGACTGGGCGAAGCTGATCGACTTCGAGACGACTCTGCCGAGCGCGGTCGAGGAGCTGGTCCGGCAGCGGGAGGAGCGTCGCCGCCAGGAAATGTCGCGGTCGGATGTCGAGAACCCGGGCGCGGCGCCGTCCCCGAGGTGAACACGGCCACGACGGGCCGTACGCGTGAGGAGAACATGATGGCCAAGTACCTGCTGCTCAAGCACTACCGGGGTGGTCCGGCCCCGGCGGTGGACTTTGCGCCGATGGACCAGTGGACGCCGGACGAGGTCGACGCGCACGTGCACTTCATGCGCGAGTTCGCGGCCCGGCTGGAGGAGACGGGCGAGTTCGTCGACACCCAGGCGCTGACGCCCGACGGCGCGTTCGTGCGGTACGGCGGCGAGGGGCGGCCGCCGGTGACCGACGGGCCGTTCGTCGAGACCAAGGACCTGATCGCCGGGTGGTACATCATCGACGTGGAGTCGTGGGACCGCGCGGTACAGCTGGCGGGGGAGCTGTCGGCGGCCCCGGGGCCCGGCGGCAAGCCGATCCACGAATGGCTCGAGGTGCGCCCGTTCTACGCCGAGCACTGCACAGACACCGAGTGAACGAGCCGCTGCTGCGGGACCTCGTACCCGCGGTGATCGGGGTCCTCGTCCGGCGCGGGGCCGACTTCGTGTCGGCCGAGGACGCCGTGCAGGACGCCCTGGTCGAGGCCGTGCGCGGGTGGCCGGATGATCCGCCGCACGACCCCAAGGGCTGGTTGGTCACGGTGGCCTGGCGCAAGTTCCTCGACGCCGCCCGCGCCGATACCTCCCGGCGGCGGCGCGAGGTACGCATCGAGGGCGAGCCAGTGCCCGGACCGGGCGAGGCGGTGGACGACACGCTCGAGCTGTACTTCCTGTGCGCTCACCCCTCCTTGACACCGGCGTCGTCCGTCGCGCTCACGCTGCGCGCGGTCGGCGGCCTGACCACGCGTCAGATCGCACAGGCGTACCTCGTGCCGGAGGCGACCATGGCCCAGCGGATCAGCCGGGCCAAGCGGACCGTCTCGGGCGTCCGGTTCAACCAGCCCGGTGATGTCGCCACGGTGCTGCGCGTGCTCTACCTGGTCTTCAACGAGGGCTACTCCGGCGACGTCGACCTCGCCGCCGAAGCGATCAGGCTCACTCGCCAACTGGCGGCCAAGATCCACCACGAGGAGGTCGCGGGCCTGCTTGCCCTCATGCTGCTGCACCACGCACGGCGCCCGGCCCGGACCGGCCCTGACGGCAGGCTCGTGCCCCTGGCCGAGCAGGACCGCGGCCTGTGGAACACCCGCCTGATCGCCGAGGGCGTCGACGTGCTCCAGGCAGCCCTCACCCGAGACCGCCTGGGCGAGTTCCAGGCCCAAGCCGCCATCGCCGCGCTGCACGCCGACGCCCGGACGGTCGAGGAGACCGACTGGGTGCAGATCGTCGAGTGGTACGACGAACTGGTGCGCCTCACCGACAGCCCGGTGGCCCGCCTCAACCGGGCCGTCGCGGTCGGCGAGGCCGACGGCCCGCGGGCCGCCCTGGCCGCGCTGGCCGAGCTCGACCCCGCCCTGCCCCGCCACACCGCCGCCGCGGCGTACCTGCACGAGCGTGACGGTGACCCGGTGACGGCGGCACGGCTCTACGCCGAAGCCGCCCGATCAGCGCCCAGTCTCCCCGAACGCGACCACCTCACGCGACAGGCCGCACGGCTCAACGCGCAACTGCGCAGTTGAGCGCCGGCCGCCAGGTCTTCAGCGCCCCGATAGGGACGAGGTTGGACTCGCAATCCGTCGAGTAGTTCTCGGCGAACCTGTCCCAGCGCCGCCAGCTGGGTAGGGTCGGGCAGTGTCCGAGCTGAAGCCGCTGCATGCTGGGCATGCCCCGGCGGTCCTGGCCTTCGAGCTGGCGAACCGCACTTACTTCGCCGCCTCGGTGTCCGACCGCGGCGGCGACTTCTTCGCCCGGTTCACCGACCGGTACAACGCTCGGCTGGCTGAGCAGGAGGCCGGCATCTGCGCCTTCTACGTGCTCGTCGCCGAGGACGGCTCGGTGCTCGGGAGGTTCAACCTGGTCGACATCGAGGATCGCACTGCGGACCTCGGCTACCGGGTCGCCCAGCACGTCACCGGCCGTGGCGTGGCGACCGCGACCGTTCGGGAGCTGTGCCGGCTGGCGGCGTCGCGGCACGGGCTGCGCACACTGCGGGCGGCCGCCGCCCACGAGAATGCCGCATCCCAGAAGGTCCTGACCAAAGCCGGGTTCGTCCCGGTCGGCCCAGCTGACCCGGCGGACCTCGGCGGTAAGCCGGGCACCTGGTATCAGCGCGACCTGGTGCTCCAGCCGTACGGCGCGACCGTGCTGGGGGACCGGCTGCGGGACGGCTGCGACCACCGCTGATCGTCGGTGCGGGCGCCCGGGCAGAACGCCGGACAAGTGGTGTTGCTTCGCCGAGGTCGACTGCTGGAGGCGGCCACCCTCACCTGGAACGTCGTCGGCATCGTCGTCCTTGCCATCGCCGCGATCCGAGCCCACTCGGTGGCGCTCGCCGGGTTCGGGCTCGACTCACTCATCGAGATCGGCGCCAGCACCGTCGTGCTGTGGGAGCTGGCGGGCACGGGTGAGGAACGGCAACGGCGGGCACTGCGACTCATCGCGGCAGCGTTCCTCGCTCTGGCCGCGTACCTCACCGCACAGACGATCATCGTGGTCGCGACGAGCTACCACCCGCGGCACAGCCCCCTGGGCATCGCGTGGGCAGCGGTCACCGCAGTCGCCATGTTCGCCCTCGCGGCCGGCAAGAACCGCACCGGGCGCGCCCTGGACAACCCGGTCCTCGTCACCGAGGGCCGCGTCACCGTCATCGACGGACTGCTCGCCTGCGCCGTCCTGGTCGGTCTCGCGCTCAACGCCACTCTCGGCTGGTGGTGGGCCGACCCGGCGGCCGCGATCGTCATCGTCTACTACGCCATCAAGGAAGCACGCGGAATCCGGGACCCTTGACTTTGCGGCGCAAACAAGCCTAGCTTTGCACTGCAAAGTTACGGACGGAGGTCACCATGAACGGCTCGCACAACATCTCTCCCACCCCTCCGGCCGCCGGTGACGACGACCACTTCGCCCCCAGCGATGCCGCTGACCTGCTCGCCAGTGCGCGCCGCAACGCGCGCCGGGGTTTCGAGCAGCGCACGCCGCTGCTCTGCCTGGTCTCGGCCGTGGTGCTGCTCGTGGTGTACGGCATGCTGTGGCTCTCGGTGCGCGACCAGAACCCCTACGCCGGGCCGAGCGCGGCCGTGCTCGTCTGGGTCTACAGCATCGTCGCGGTCTCGGTCGTGGTGAGCGTGACGGCGTATCGCCGCGCCACCCGTGGTGTCCGCGGGCAGTCCCGCCGCGAGGACGCCATCGCCGGGCTTGCGGTGGGCGTCCCGTGGATCGCGGTCTACGTCTTCGACGGGGCGCTGCATGCCGACGGGTTCGGCAGCTCCCTTGTGTACGGCGTGTTCGACGCCGCCGGGCCGTGGCTGGTGGTCGGCACCGGTCTCGCCGCGCTCTCGGCGGGGCGCGAGCAATGGGGACGCATGGCCGCCGGTCTCGCGGTGGTCATGGCCGGGACCGCCGCCGCGTTCTTCGGGCCGGCCGGGTGTTGGGGTGTGCTCAGCGTGGCCGGGTTCGTCGGCCTCCTGGTCCTCGCCGTCGCCCGGTACGTCGACCTCCGCCGCCCATGAGCGACGACGCGCTCGACCCGTTGATCCATGCACCGGCCCGCCTGCGGATCGTGGTCACGCTGGCGGCGCTGCGCGAAGGAGACTCCCTTTCCTTCCCGCGGCTGCAGCGCCTGCTCGACCTCACGCCGGGCAACCTGATCACCCACCTCCGCAAGCTCGAGGACGCCGGCTACCTGGTCACCGAGAAGAGCGACGCCCGTCCGTCCGCCGGCACCTCGGTCGCGCTCACCCCCGCCGGACGCCAGGCTCTCGACGGCTACACCGCCACCCTGCGCGGCATCCTCGACGGCGTCTGACCGCGCGTCATCCCGAGGCTTCGACGGCCGCGGCGGGGGTGGTTGCCGGTGCATCCCGGGCCGTCAGCACCCGCTCCACAGCGCCAGCGGGTCCGCCGCCGGGCGGAACCCGGACGCCTCGGCCAGCGCGGCCGCGTCCGCGAAGCCACGGGCGACCTCCTCCGGCTCGTGCGCGTCGCTTCCGAAGCTGACCGCCTCGCCGCCCTCCTCACGCCACCAGCGGAGGATCGCCGGCGCGAGTGGGACGGTGGTGTTGATCTCCAGGGCGCGGCCGGTCGCGGCGGTGGCGCGCAGGGCGTACCGGAACTCGTCCTCGAAGGCACCCGGATCGAAGGCGCCGGGCCAGGTACGGGCCGGGTAGTCGATGTGCGCGAGCACGGCGAACACGTCGCTGTGGGTGGCCAGCTCAACCACCTCGCGAAGGTAGTCCCGGACGACGCCGGCCGGGTCGCGGCGCAGGTACAGCCCGTCCGGTTCCCGGAAGTGGTCACCGTCGGCGAGGCTGTGCAGCGAGCCGAGCACCCGCTCGAAAGTGCCTTCCGCCAGCACGCGGTCGACCGCTTGCGGGTGCCGGTGCGGCTCGCCGAGCTCCACCCCGGTACGGATGCGCAGGCCCGGGAACCGCGACCGGCAGCGGTCGACCGCCTCCAGGTAGCCGGCCGCGTCGAACGGCGGCGGCGTCACCCGGCCCTCCGCGTCGCTCAGCGGAGCGAACGGATGGTCCGGCGGAATCGCCGCCGCCGCCGTCCACTCGGTGTGGTCGACGTGCTCGGTGAAGGCGATCGACGGGAGCCCGAGCGCGACCGCCCGCGCGCAGGACCGTTCCATCGACCCCCGCACGGCGTCCCAGGACCACTCGGTGTGCACGTGGTCGTCAGCCGGAACGGCCATCGGCCCTCCTCGCGGCGCTCGCGTCCGGCCAGTGTCGTCCGTGCGGGAGCGGGCCGCAGCGTGCCGTTCCCGAGGCTCGCGCGGTTCGACCGCGTGGTGACCAACCGCGCGCTGGGCGCGTCTCGACCCTGCCGGGTGTGCCAGTCGCTCGGCGGTCAGGTGTGGATGCGGGGCCGGGCCTCGTGCCGGCGGCGGACGAGCAGCACGGTCGTGGCGACTCCGGCCGCGGGTGGCAGAAGGGCCAGAATGCCCCACAGCGGCGGGAAGATCTGCGCGCCGTACTCGGTGGACGCGAGCAGGAGCACGGCCAGCGCGGCGGTGATCGTGACCACGACGACGGCCAGCGCAGGCGCCGACCGGCGGTGTGACCGCACGGCACGGAGCACGAGCAGCCAGAGCAGCGCCCCGACTACGGCGACGGTGTACACGAGGCCGTAGAGCAGGTTCGGATCCGGTCGCTCGCCGTACGGGGCGTACACGGCGGTGGCGTGATCGGTGAGGCTGTGACCGCCGGTCTGGTCGACGACCGCCGCGGCGGCGAGGACGACCGACAGCACGACCGAGGACATCGCGGCGCTTGCTGCTCCCTGTCCGTCCCGCGTCGTCGTCCTGGGCGAATCAGATAGTGACTGTCTCATGCAAGTGACGGTACGAACCTGGTCAGTGACAGTCAAGAGCTTTAGACAGTGACTTGCTAAAGCGTGACGCTGTCGTTATCTTGGCCGGATGGGTACCGGGCTTCGGGAACGCAAGCGGCTCGCCGCCATGCGCACGATCCAGGAGCGGGCGCTTGACCTGTTCGACGAGCGGGGGTTCGACGCGGTCACGATCGAGGAGATCGCCGCCGCGGCGCAGGTGTCCCCCTCCTCGGTGTACCGCTACTTCGGAACCAAGGAAGGGCTTCTGGTCGCCGACGAGTTCGACCGGATGAGCCAGGAGGCGCTCGGCGAGATCCTGGATGTGAACGATCCGGTCGGCAGCCTGCTCCAGGCCGTGCTCCGGTACGAGGCGGCACCGGAGCAGACGGCGCAGGACGCGGGTCCGCGGACCGCGAGAAGCCCGTGGCGCCGCGTGCGGTACTTCTTCCAGGAGCCGTCGGTACGCATGGCCGCGTGCGCGGCGCTCGACCGGGCCGGTTCCCGGATCGCTCCGCTGCTGGTGACCAGCGGTGGGATGACCGAGACACAGGCCCGCGTGGCGGCGAACGCACTCGTGTTCGGCTACTTCGCCACGCTGGAACAGTGGTACCTGGACGGAGGTGTCCGCCCGATCGCGACGTACGTCGACGAAGGCATGCAGCCACTACGCAGGATCTGGCCGGCGCCGGCCGGATCGGACGGCCCGTGACCGCCCGGACCAGGTCGGCGCCGGGCCCGGACCGCGCCCCGATCAGGCGATGGCGGCGAGCGGGTCGCTGCAGGCCTGTCCGCAATGCCGGCATGCCTCGGCGCAGGTCCGGCGGTGCTCGTGCATCGAGGCGTGCCTCCCGGCGGCCAAGGTCGCCGATACGACGGAACGGCCCGGCGCTCATACTCGCGTGGTGGAGATCGTGTGCCTCCGGCACGCGGAGTCGGAGAACGTGCTCACCGGGGCGTCCGGCGCGGTGCCGCTGGCGCCGCTGACCGAGCACGGCCGGGCCCAGGCGGCGGCGCTGGCCGCGCAGGTCACGGTCGGCCAGGTGTACGCGAGCAGGGCGGTGCGGGCCCGGCAGACCGCGGCAGCGCTGGGCGCATCGGTCACCGTGCTGCCTCAGCTGGCGGAGATGAGCATCGGCCGGCGCGAGGGCGAGATCGACGCCGCACTGCGCCAGGAGACCGCGGACGTGCTGCGCGCGTGGGTGGTCGACGGCGACCTGGACCGGCGGGTCAGCGACGGGGAGTCCGGGCGGGAGGTGCTGGAGCGGATGACCGCGGCGCTGACCCGGGTCGCCGCCGGTGGCGGTACCCCGGCGGTGGTCGGGCACGTCGGCAGCCTCACCCTGGCGTTGAGTGTCCTCTGTGGACTCGGTGGTGCGGTCTGGGGGTCGCCGCTGCCGCACGCGGTGCCGTTCGTGGTGCGCTGGGACGGGACCCGGTGGCACTGCCCGCGCTGGCCGGGTTAGCTGGTGGCATGCCGGACATCGTCGCGACGCTGCGCGGTGCCGGATGCGTGTTCGCCGAGGACGAGGCGCGGTTGCTCACCGAGGCGGCCGGGGACGACCCGACCGAGCTTGACCGGCTGGTCCGGCGCCGGGTGGCCGGCACCCCGCTGGAGCACCTGCTCGGCTGGGTCGAGTTCTGCGGGCTGCGGATCGCGGTGGAGCCGGGCGTGTTCGTGCCGCGGCGGCGGACCGAGCTGCTCGTCCGGGTGGCCGCCCGACACGCGCCGGCGCGTGCAGCCGTCGTGGTCGAGCTCTGCTGCGGCGCCGGCGCGGTCGCGGCCGCGCTCACCGCGCTGCTCGACGGTCCCGAGGTGCACGCCGTCGACGTCGATCCGGCCGCGGTCCGGTGCGCCCGCCGCAACCTGCCGGCCGGCCACGTGTACGCCGGTGACCTGGACGCGCCGCTGCCCCGCCGGCTGGAGCACCGGGTCGACGTGCTCGTCGCCAACGCCCCGTACGTGCCGACGGGCGAGATCGGGCTGATGCCGGCGGAGGCCCGCGACCACGAGCCGCGGGTCGCCCTGGACGGCGGCGCGGACGGGCTCGACGTGGCCCGCCGGGTGGTGGCGGCCGCTGCGCGCTGGCTGGCGCCGGACGGGGTCGTCGTGGTCGAGACCAGCGAGCGGCAGGCACCGGCCCTCGCGGCCGCCGCCGCCGCGGCCGGTCTGCGGCCGGCGGTCGTGACTGACGAGAACACCGGCGGCACCGCGGTCGTCGCGTCTACGCTGCGCAGATGACCCCGCCGCGGCGGCCGGAGCCGCAACCGTGATCGCGGAGCCGTTCACGCGGTGCTCGGCCCGGATCATCCTCGCCGACGTCGCCGACCGGCTGCTGCTGCTCGAGTCCGGCGGGTTCTGGTTCACCCCGGGCGGCGGGATCGAGGCCGGCGAGACGGTCGAGCAGGCCGCCGCCCGGGAGCTGTGGGAGGAGACCGGGCTGCGGGTCTCGCCGGACCGGCTGGGTCCGGTCGTCGCCGAGACGTCCGGGTACGCCGACCTCGGCTTCGTGGCCGGGCTGTTCTACGACTCGTACTACTTCCACCGCGCGCCGGACGGGTTCGCCGTCGACACCAGCGGGTGGCAGCCGATGGAGGCATCGACGATGTCCGGCCACCGCTGGTGGACCCTGGACGAGGTCGAGGCGGCGTCCCGGACGGTCTTCCCGTTCGGGCTGGGACCGCTGGCCCGTGACCTGCTGGCCGGCCGGCTGCCGGCCCGGCCGGTGCGGCTGCCCTGGCACCACTAGGGATGCCGGACCAGCCAGTCGCCGAGCTCCAGCAGCCGCTGCACGCCGTCGTCGGGACCGCGCCCGGCCGACCACTCCAGCGCCCGGGCGGCGACGTCCGTCCACTCCGGATGGTGCCGGGCCAGCAGGGCGGCGCCGGTGCCGCGGTCGGTGCTCCACGTCGCGTGTGACACCGACTCGATGGTCGCGGTCGCGAGCAGGAGCCGGCGGGCGGCCCTCCGTGCGGCCGCGAGCCGGGCGGCCGGCGTCGGCGCGTTGTCCACAGTGGACCGCAGCGTCCGGACGACCGTGGCCAGGTCGTCGTTGAAACCGTCGGCGAGCGCGCGGGACGGCCGGCAGCGCGGCAGCTCCGGGCGGCGGTCCCGGCCGGCCAGTGGCACGCAGTAGTGCTTGAGGAAGCAGCGGTCCGCCTCGTCGCCCAGCGAGTCGACCCTCGCCTCGGCCAGCCCCACCTCCCGTATCACCGCACGGTGCCGGGCGGACACGGCCGCGACGACGCCCGACACATCCACAGTGGACGTCCACAGGGCGAGCAGGTCGAGGTCGGAGTGCGGCGGCCGGGCCTGCCCGGTGGCCACGCTGCCGTACAGGTAGAGGCCGTCCAGCTCCGGGTACGCGGTCAGGGCGGCGACGCAGTCGGCGATCACCGGCTCGTACGCCGGCGGGATCCGGTCGACGGACGCCCCGGTGACGAGGTAGCCGTCGGCGTCGACGCCCTCGGCCGGGTCGCGGGTCACAGCGTCCGGATCCGGCCGGCGAGCGCGGGCACGTCGACCGGGCCGCTGGTGTCCACCTCGACCAGCGGGCCGACCCCGAGCGGCTCGACCGGGCGGCCCCACAGCTCGTCCTCGCCGCGGTCGCGGTGGCCCGGGTGCCGGCGCGCGATCCCGGAGCCGGGCCAGCCGCCGACGAGCACGAACAGGCTCACCCGGCGAGCTCCCGCTCCAGCGGCGTGCGGAACCGGGGGGTGACCCGAGCCGGCCCGAGCCAATCCTGCAGCCTGGCGGCCCGCTCCTCGGCGGCGGCCACGGCCGCGGCGCCGGCGTCCTCCAGGAACCGCAGCACGACCTCGCCGGACCTGCGCTGGGCCCAGCCCCCGACGACGCGGCCGTCCCACCACACGGTCGGCCCGGCGTTGCCGTTGGTGTCGAACAGCGCCTTCGCGTGCGGGCCGAGGAACCAGCCGCGGTCCTGCCAGCCCATCGTGGTCGGGTCGAGCCCGGGCAGCAGCGCCGCGGACGGCTCCGGCTCCGGCACCGGCGCCAGGTCGTCGGGCCGCGCGACGCCGGGCGTCCCGTCCAGGTCGACCTCGGCGGCGCCGACCGCGGCCAGCGCGGCCCGGGTCTGCCCCAGCGTCCAGCCCGACCACCACTTCAGGTCGGTCACCGGAGCCGGGCCGAAGGTCCACAGCCAGGCCCGGGCCAGCGCCGCCTGCGCCTCGGCCGGCTCGAGCGCGGGCAGGCCGCCGGGCAGCCAGCCGTCGAGCGGAGACCACCAGTATTGCCCACCGGACAGCCAGGACCCCCGCGGCCGCCCGCGCACGGCCAGCCCGTCCGCGGCGAGCAGCGGCAGCACCCGGGAGGCGACGCTCTGGCTGCCCTCGTACGGCTTGCCCCGGGCGAGCACGATCCGCTCCGCCAGCTCCGGCACCGCGGCCGACAGGTCGGTGGACAGCGCGGTGCCGCGCTCGCGCAGGGCCGCCAGCGTCGCCGCCTCGACCCGGGCCAGCCAGCGCGCCGGGTCCTCGGTGACCCCGCCCTCGACCAGGAACTGCTCGGTCTTGCGGCGCTCGCGGGCCGCGATCGCGCGGGTGCAGGCGGCCTGCACCACCGGCGCCAGCTCGACCGGCAGCACGAAGATCGTCCGGCGCATGCCGAGCATCCGGATCAGCACCCGGTCGTCGTAGAGCGACTTCTCCAGCTCGGGCACCAGGTGCCCGGTCACCCTCGCCCAGGCCGACAGGTAGACGGTCGCCGGGTCGGTGCCGTGCAGGGCGAGCATGTCCCTGGTCGCGGTCACCACGTCCGGGGCCTGCGCGCCGGACGCGAGGTGGTGCCGGACCGCCAGCCTGGCCCGGCGCTGGACCACCCCGATCCGCTCCATGCCGGGCAGCCTAAGACGCCGGTACGACACTACGGACAGTCAACTACGCTGCCGGACCGTGCGGATCCTTCTCGTGCTCGGGCTCGCGGCCGGCCTCCTGCTGGCCGGGTGCGACACCGCGGACCAGGACTCGGCCGCGCCGGTGCCGACCACCTCCGCACCGAGTTCCGCGCCGACCACTGCAGCGACCGCGCGGCCGACCCGGACCGTGCCCCGGACGTCCGCGTCGGCCCGCCCCACCCCACCGCCGGTCACCGTCGACGGCCCCTGCCCGTACGCCGACGTGCCCACCGTGATGGACATCGTCGGCCAGCACATCGCGCGTACCACGGTCACGAAGACGACGCCGCACCCGGGCTGCGCGTTCTACCGGCCGAACGCGGAGCGGGCCGCCGACGTGGCCGTGTCGGTGCTGG
The DNA here is from genome assembly GCA_963803135.1 of uncultured Actinomycetota bacterium. Classification (GTDB taxonomy): domain Bacteria; phylum Actinomycetota; class Actinomycetes; order Mycobacteriales; family CADCTP01; genus CADCTP01. Next base: position 270,915 of record CAWDLH010000010.1, read on the forward strand.
CGACCGCCGCGGCCGCGCGGACCCGGGCGGTCCGGCTGCCCGGCGCGGGCGCCAACCCGGTCGACTCGGTCGCCGACGGGGGCGCGGTCGCGATCACCGGCGACGGCGCCGTGCTGGCGGTGAGCAAGGGGCGCGCACTCGTCGTCGTACGGATCAACCAGCCCGTCTCGCTCGAGGCGGTCGAGCTGGCCAAGCTGGTCGTCGCGAAGCTGTAGGCCCGCTCCGGGGGGCGACCGGCGCGCGTGCGAGGATGGCCGGGTGGCCAAGCTCACCGCGACCTTCCACACGACCGCCGGCGACATCGTCGTCACGCTGTTCCCGGACCAGGCTCCGGTGACGGTGCGCAACTTCGTCAGCCTGGCCGAGGGCAGCAAGGAGTGGCTCAACCCCGCCACCGGACAGCGGTCCAACGAGCCGCTCTACAACGGCACGGTCTTCCACCGGGTGATCGAGGGCTTCATGATCCAGGGCGGTGACCCGCTCGGCAGCGGTCGCGGCGGCCCTGGCTACCAGTTCAAGGACGAGTTTCATCCGGACCTGCGGTTCGACCGGCCGTACCTGCTGGCCATGGCCAACGCCGGCCCGGGCACCAACGGCTCGCAGTTCTTCGTCACGGTGGGTCCGACCCCGCACCTCAACCGGCGGCACACGATCTTCGGCGAGGTCGCCGACGCGGACAGCCGCGCGGTCATCGACCAGATCGCGAAGGCGCCCACCGACTCGCAGGACCGGCCGCGCGAGGACGTGACGATCACGTCCATCGACATCCAGCGCGCCGACTGATCTGCCGCCGGCTGGACCTGCCGTGAGCGCGGAGCAGGCGCGGGCCGCGGTCGCCCCGCGCTGCTACCGGCACCCCGACCGGGAGACGTGGGTGTCCTGCACCCGGTGCGAGCGGCCGATCTGCCCGGAGTGCCTGCGGCCGGCCGCGGTCGGCTTCCAGTGCCCGGACTGCGTCAAGCAGGGCAACGCGACCGTCCGCCGGCCGACCGCGCCGTACGGCGGAGGGGTCGTGGTCAGGGCCGGTGCCGTCTCGCTCGTGCTCGGCCTGCTCAACGTCGTCGCGTTCGTGGTGACCGTGGCGACCGCGCCGGGCGGGCTGGCCGGCAACACCAACTCGAGGCTGTTCGACAAGCTGGAGCTGGTGCCGCTGCGGGTCGCCGTGGAGGGTGAGTACTGGCGGCTGATCGGGTCGACGTTCCTGCACATCGGCCTGCTGCACCTGGCCGGCAACCTGCTCGCGCTGGCGATCGTCGGGCCGGCGCTGGAACGGGTGTTCGGCTGGTGGCGGTTCCTCGCGATCTATCTGGTGGCCGCGCTCGGCGGGTCGGTCGCGGTCTACCTGTTCGGCTCGCCGTTCGGAGCGGTGGCCGGGGCGTCGGGCGCGATCTACGGGCTGTTCGCGGCGACGCTGATCGTGGTGCGCAAGCTCGGGCTGGACGCCAGGTTCGTGGTGCTCGTCGTCGCGTTGAACTTCGGGGTCAGCTTCGCGCCCGGCATCTCGCTGCTCGGGCATCTCGGCGGTTTCGTCTCCGGCGGCCTGTTGGCGCTGGCGATGGTGTACGCGCCGAAGGCGTCCCGGACGTCCCTGCAGATCCTGGCCATCGGCGTGCTGCTGGCGATCATGGTGTCGCTGGTGCTGATCCGGACCGACATGCTGCTGCCGCTGGCGCGCTGACGCCGGCGGTCATGCCGCGGTGAAGCGGATTCGGGCCAGGACGTCGGCCACGTCGCGGGGGTCGGCGCCGAGGGTGCGCTTGCCGAGCACGACGAGCAACTCGCCGGCCTCGAGTTCCAGCGTGCGCGAGGTCAGGCCGTACCGGGTGTGCTCGTCGACCTCGACCCGCTGGATCGCCGACCAGGGCAGCCGGTGCCGGCTGGCCAGCGTGCGGACCTGGATGCCGGTGCGGTCGGCGGCCAGCCGCGGGCGCAGCACGACGTCGGCGGAGCCGATCGCGAGCAGGCCGAGCGCCGCGGCGCCGAGCAGCAGTCGCCCGGCCGGGTCGGCGAACACCGCGAGCAACAGCACGACCAGCCCGGCGAAGACCGCGACCGCGGTCTCGACCGGTCGCGGGGACCACTGCGCGGGTTCCATCGGGACGGAGCGTATCGGAGCCGGGAATTGTCCCCATCCACTTGTGGACCGAGCTTGTGGATAACCGTGGACAGGGGGTCTCCGAGACCTGTCGACAGGACGCCGTACTCCGCCCGAACGCCGGACCTGACCTGCGGTTACGTCATGTCGACAAGACGCCGGAACGGTTACCCGGCTCGCTGTCCCCGGCGACGTCCACACCTGTGGACAAGTCTGGGGACGAACCACATCGCTGTGATTCGGCTCGGCCCACCGTACGCCACCGCGGGGTGCTGGTGGGGGAGGCGGGTCAGCGCCAGCGGACGGCCATGAACAGGCCGGTCACCATCAGGCCGAAGCCGATCGCGAAGTTCCACGAGTTGAGGTCCTTCATGATCGGGACCTTCTCGCCGGCGAGGTAGAACACGGCGATATAGGCGAGCCCGACCACCAGCAGGACGAGCATGGTCACCGGATACCACGTCGGGCTGGGTCCGCGGCGCCGGGTCGTCCGGGACGGCGAGGGCAGCACATCGGCCGGTGGGGTGTACACAGCGCGCTTGCGAACCTTTGACTTGGGCACCTTCGACTCCTCCTGATGCTGCCTGCCCGTTAGCCTAGTCGCCGATGAGCGCCGGGCGAGGGTCGGGAGGCAGCTCGCGGCGGTCCATGTGGCGGGTTCTGGTCCCGGTCATCGCTCTCGCGGCGGGCGTGCTGTTCGCCACCAGCGCCGAGACCGCGCAGGGGACCGACCTGCGGGCCGGCCGCCGGATCGAGCTGACCCAGCTCATCGCGGCCCAGGAGCGGGCGGTCGGCGAGTCGACCAGGCGGGCGGTCGGGCTGCAGGCTGAGGTCGACGCGCTGGAGAAGGACGCCTCCACCAAGGACGGCCGGGTCGGCGCCGTCCGGGCCGAGGGCCAGCGGCTGGAGGGCCAGGTCGGGATGCGGCCGCTGCGCGGGCCCGGGCTGACCGTCGAGCTCAACGACGCGCCCCGGCGGCCCGACGGGTCGCTGCCGCTGGACGCCCGGCCCGACGACGTGATCGTGCACCAGCAGGACGTGCAGGCGGTCGTCAACGCGCTGTGGGCCGGCGGGGCGGACGGGCTCGCGGTCATGGGCCAGCGGCTGATCACCACCGCGGCGGTCCGCTGCGTCGGAAACACGCTGCTGCTCTACGGCCGGACGTACTCGCCGCCGTTCCGGGTGACCGCCGTGGGTGACCCGACCAGGTTACGGGCGAGCCTCGCGACCGAACCCGGGGTGCGGCTCTACCGGCAGGCGGTGGACTATTTCGGTCTTGGCTACGAGGTGAAGGACGAGCGCGAAGTGACCCTTCCCGGGTACGACGGGCCGGTCCGACTCGGATACGCGGAGGCGGTGCCGCAGTGACGGTGTGGATGCCGCCCGAGTGGGTCGGCGGATCTGGTTCCCCGGCCGCGCCTCCGGTCGCGCCGCCGGAGGAGCCGCCGGCCCCGGCCCCGCGGGCGGCGTCGGAGCCGGAGCAGCCGGCCCGGGGCGAGCAGCAGCCGTACTCCTGGTTCTCGCCGCCACGGGGATCGGATCAGACTGCGGCCGGGTCCGTGTTCTCGGACACGGTGAGTGCAAGTTCGTCACGAAGAGTGTACGAAGCGGCTCCGACCAGGCAGGATGAGGGCCGGCGGTCCGGCGCGGTGCCGGACCACGGGGGCGCCGGGGGTGGGACGACGGACGCGGGCGGACCGGGCGGGGTCGGCGCCGGGCCGGCGGGGGCGGCGACCGGAGGCGAGCCTTCCGGGTCGCCTGCGCCGCCGTTGCCGCCGCCGTTGCCGCGGCGGGTGCCGCAGGTGCCGCCGCCGCCGTTCGGGGTCGCGGTCAGCCCGGGCGGCGAGTCGCTGTTCCAGCCGCCGACGCGGCGACCGCGGCTGTACGACCCCGATCTACCGCCGGCCGATCCGACCGGCGACTCGCCGGACATCCCGCGGCGGCCGGCCGCCGGAGGGTTGATCGCCGGGTGGAACCGGCTGGTGCCGGAAGAGGAGCCGCCGCGCGCGGGCGGGGCGTTCGCCGCGTTCCCCCGGCCGGAGCCCTCACTGTCGCCTTCGCCGGGGCTGTCGCCTTCGCCTTCGGCTTCGCCGGGGCCTTCGCCTTCGGCTGGGCAGTCGGCTGGGCAGTCGCCGGGGCCGTCGCCGGGGCCTTCGCCTTCGCCTTCGGCTGGGCAGTCGGCTGGGCAGTCGCCTGCGCCTTCGCCTTCGCCGTCGCCGGGGCCGTCGCGGGGCCTGGGCCGTCGCCGTCGCCGTCGCCGGGGCCTTCGCCTTCGGCTGGGCAGTCGGCTGGGCAGTCGCCTTCGCCTTCGCCGTCGCCGGGGCCGTCGCCGGGGCCTGGGCCGTCGCCGTCGCCGTCGCCGGGGCCTGGGCCTGGGCCGTCGCCGTGGCCTGGGCCGTCGCCGTTGCCGGGACCTTCACCCTCGCCGGGGCCGTCGCCGTCGCCTTCGCGTGGGCCGTTGCCGTCGCGTGGGCCGTTGCCGTCGCGTGGGCCGTCGCCCTCGCCTGGACCGTCGACGCAGCGTGCCGCCGGGCTGTGGAACCCGCCCCCCTCGCCCGACGCGCCCGAGACGCCGGACCGCCCGCGCCGGATCCCCGACGCCTGGGCCCAGCCGGCCGACCCGCTCGATCCATCGGGAGTCCGCCCGCCACGGCCCCCCGATTCCGCCTCTATGCGCACGACTCCACCTCCGCCGACGCCACGAGGAACCGCGCAGCCCGGTATGCCGGCGCTGCCGGCCCAGCCGGCCGCGGCGTCCGGTGCTGCGGGTGGGGCGCCGGGCGGTGGGCCGCGGCGGACGCCGGAGGAGTGGGCCGGGAGGGCGGACGCGGGGGCCGGGTCGGCCGATGCACCGGCCGGCGGGCAGCCTCCGGGGGATGGCGGACGGGGTGGAGCCGGCTGGTCGGGGCGGCGGGCGGACCCGTGGGATCGGCCGGCGGCGCAGGGTCGGCCGGACGACTGGGATCGGCTGGCCGGGACGGCCTCGCCCGGAGGGGACGACCGGCCGGCCGCCGGTGGATGGGAGACGGTGCTGCCGCCGGTGGGCGGCGCGCCACCCAGACAGGACCGCACCGAGGACCGTGGGGCCGCGGGAGTGGACGAGGCGACGACGTTCATGTCGCAGTGGGGACCGCCGCCGCTGCGATCGACCGAGGAACGCGAGGCGGCACCGGGGTGGGCCGGTCCGGGCGCGCCGCCGCGCGCCGGCGCGGGCCGGTCGGACAACCCGGGCGAGCGGCCCCGGCCCGCCCCGCCGCGCCCCGCCCCGCCGCGCCCCGCCGCGCCCCGCCCCGGTCCCGGCGTCGCGGCCCCGCTCCCACCGGTCGCGGCCGCCCCCGCTCCGCCGGCGAACCCGACCGGGTCAGCCGGCACGGACCCACCCGGGGTCGAGCGGGCGCCGACCGAGCCGGCCGCCGAGCGGTGGATCGCCGACCGGCTCGCCGCCGACCGGGCCGAGGCCGCCGACCGGACCGAGGCCGCCGGCGCCGCGCCGGTGACCGGCGACGACCGGTTCACCGGCTACTGGAGCACCGACCGCCGGCCGGGCGCGGACCCGCGACAGGCCGCGAGAGAGCAGCCGGTCGACGACGGGTTCGCGGGCTACTGGGTCCGGGAGCGGCCCGCGCGGAGGCCGACCGATGGAGCTGAGGCGGACAGCGGCGGCCAGCCGGTCGCCGGCGGACCGGGCGACGGGCAACGGCCGGCCGAGGTCACCGGCCCGCTCGGCGTGGGGGCGTGGAGCCGGGAGGGCGCGGCGGCGCCGGCCCGCCCGCGCGGCCGGCAGCGGGCGGAGCAGCCCGAGCCGATCGAACGCCACCCGGACGACCGCACGCCGCCCGGACCGGGCGGCGGGGGCGGCGGCGAGCCCCCGCACCGCGGCGGCGGAGGTGGCCGCGGCGAGCCGGAGCGCGGGCGCCGCACGGTCGGTGACCGCATCCGCGCGGTCGTCCGCGGCATCGGGCAGACCTTCATCACCCTCGGCCTGGTTCTGCTGCTGCTGGCCGCGTACGAGGTGTGGTTCACCGACGTGCTCAACCACCGCACCCAGAAGCACCTGACCACCGCGCTGCAGAAGCAGTGGGAGCAGGGTGGCGACGACCCGACGGTCACGACCCCCGCCCGGCCGGGACAGAAGGTCCGCTCCATCCCGCTCGGCGACGCCTTCGCGCTCATCTACATCCCCGACTTCGGCACCGACTACGTGTTCAGCGTGGTCCAGGGCACCGGGCTGGACGAACTCAACGAGGGCCCCGGCCACTACGTCGACACCCCGCTGCCGGGTGCGGTCGGCAACATGGCGATCGCCGGCCACCGGGTGGGCAAGGGCTCGCCGTTCCTCAACCTGGACAAGCTCGCGGCCGGCTCGGCGATCGTCCTCAGGACGAAGTCGTACTGGTACACCTACCGGGTCGTCGGCGACGCGAGCGGCGACGCCGACGGGGTCTCGGCGCTGGGCTTCCCGGGCCGGGAGGTCGTCGACCCGACCGACGTCGGGGTGATCGCGCCGGTGCCGGACAAGCCAGGGGCCAGGCCGACCCGGCGGCTGCTGACGCTGACCACCTGCCACCCGAAGTTCACGGCGCGGCAGCGGATGGTGATCCACGCGCAGCTGGCCGGGGCGCCGTTCCCGGTCAGCAAGGGCACCCCGCCGTCGATGACCGGCGCGTAACGGAAGGACCGGTGGACGATCCCGTGTACGGCTGGATCTGGCGCAAGCTGCCCGGCGGAATGCCGGGCAAGGTCCTCGGCTCGGCCATACTGATCCTGGCGGTGGTCGCGTTGCTGTTCATGGTGGTGTTCCCGTACGTGGAGCCGCGGCTGCCGTTCAACGACGTGACCGTGAACCAGTAGCCGGCGGGAGGTCGACGCGGTGCGCATCCTCGTCGTCGACAACTACGACAGCTTCGTCTACAACCTCGTGCACTACCTCGCCCAGCTCGGCGCCGAGCCGACCGTGCGGCGCAACGACGAGATGGCGCCGACGGACCTGGACGGCTTCGACGGGGTGCTCACCAGCCCCGGCCCGAGCACGCCGGAGTCGGCCGGGGTCAGCGTGCCGGTGGTGGCCGAGTGCGCCGAGCGGCGGCTGCCGCTGTTCGGCGTGTGCCTCGGCCACCAGGCGATCGGGGTGGCGTTCGGGGCGACCGTGACCAGGGCCGGCGAGCTACTGCACGGCAAGACCAGCGAGGTGTACCACACGGGCGAGGGCGTGCTCGCGGGGCTGCCCGATCCGTTCACGGCGACCCGCTACCACTCGCTCGCGGTGGTCGAGCGGACCCTGCCGGCCGAGCTCGCGGTGACCGCGCGGACCGCGTCCGGCGTGGTGATGGCGATGCGGCACACCTCGCTGCCGATCGAGGGCGTGCAGTTCCACCCCGAGTCGGTGCTCACCGAGTCCGGGCACCTCATGCTGGCCAACTGGCTGGCCGCGTGCGGGTTGCCCGAGGCGCTCGACCGCGCTCCGGCGCTGGCGGCCGAGATGGACGCGCTCCGGCACACCGCGTTCAGCACGGCCTGACCGGGCGCGCACCCGGGCTCGGCTAGGGCGGGCCCGGGCTCGAGGTCGCCGACCCGCTCGGCGACGGCGTCGTGGTGCCCGAGGGTGGGGCCGTCGGCGACGGGGTGGTCGGCGACGGTGTCGGCTTCTGCGCCGCGACGAACAGCGTGATCGTCTGGTCGGGCGACACCGGGGTTTTCGCGGTCGGGTCGGTGCGGAAGACCGTGCCGGCTTCCTGGTCGTCGGGCGGCGGCGCGACCTGGCGGTCGATGTTGGAGAACCCGGCCTGGTTGAGGATCGCGGTCGCTTCCTGCTCGGTCTTGCCGACCACGTTCGGCAGAGCGGTCTTGCCGGTGCTCACGTTGAGCGTGATCCGCGCGCCCTCGCTCACCCGGGAGTTCGCCGCCGGGTTGCTGCTGATCACCTGGCCGGCCCGGGCGCTGTTGTTGACGTCGTTGCGCACCGGGATCAGCCTCTTGGACCGCAGCGAGGCCGCGGCGTCCTCGAACGGCACGCCCTTGTAGTCGTCCAGGGTGATCTGGGCCGGCCCGGCGCCGACCACCACCGAGACGGCGCCCCCCCGCTTGAGCCCGAACCCGGCCGCCGGGTCGGTGCTGATGACCTGGCCCTTCTGCTGCGGGGTGGAGACACCGGTGGTGAATGTGGGCGCGAGCCCGGCGTCCTCCAGCGTCCGCTTCGCCTGCGCCTGGGTCTGGCCCACGACGTTGGGCACGGTGACGTCGTTCCCGTCGCCGCCGAGCAGCTGGACCACACCGAACGTGCCGGCGGCGATCACGAGCAGGGCGGCGGCGATGATGCCGACCCAGAACCACGGGCTGCGGTCCTTCTTCGGCGGCGTCATCGGGGGCCGACCGGCGGCCCGGGCGCCGTAGCCGGCCGCCCCGTACTGCCCGGTGCCCGAGCCGCCGAGCACGGTGGTGACCTCGTCGGCGGTCATCACCGGCTCGGCCTCGACCGGCCGGCCGTTGATCGCCCGGATCAGGTCGGCCCGCATCTCGCCGGCCGACTGGTAGCGGTTGGCCGGGTTCTTCGCCATCGCCTTGAGCACGATCGCGTCCAGCTCCGGCGGCACGTCCGGGTTGATCGACGACGGTGGCGGCGGGTTTTCCCGCACGTGCTGGTACGCGACGGCCACCGGGGAGTCGCCGGTGAACGGTGGGTGCCCGGTGATCAGCTCGAACAGCAGCACGCCGGTGGAGTAGACGTCCGAGCGGGCGTCGACGTTCTCGCCGCGGGCCTGCTCCGGCGACAGGTATTGCGCGGTCCCGATCACGGCCGCGGTCTGGGTCACGGTCGCGGCGTTGTCGGCGACCGCGCGGGCGATGCCGAAGTCCATCACCTTGACCGCACCGGTGCGGGTGATCATCACGTTCCCCGGCTTGACGTCCCGGTGGATGATCCCGTTGCGGTGGGAGAAGTCGAGCGCGGCGCAGACGTCGGCGACGATCTCCATCGCCCGCCGCGGCATCAGCCGGCCCTCCATCTTGAGCACGTCGCGCAGCGTCCGGCCCTCGACGTACTCCATGACGATGTACGGCTGGTTGCCGTACATGTCCTCCTCGCCGGTGTCGTAGACCGCGACGATCGCCGGGTGGTTCAGGGACGCGGCGGCCTGGGCCTCGCGGCGGAACCGGGCCTGGAACGAGGGGTCGCGAGCCAGGTCGGCGCGCAGCACCTTGACGGCGACCTCCCGGCCGAGCCGGACGTCGCGACCGCGGTGCACCTCGGCCATGCCGCCGTAACCCAGCGTCTCGCCGATCTCGTACCTGGATCCCAACAGGCGTGGCGTCGTCATCGAACCCTCGTCGTCATCGAACCCATCGAAACCCCAGTGTTCCAGTGTCGGCTGTCCGCCGAGACGCCGACGGGCGGGCCGGCCGACTCGGACTTTCCGTTGCTGCCAGACATCAGCACGGTGGCGATGCCGGCCAGGATCAGCGCCAGCAGCAGGGCGAGGGCGATCCAGAGCGGCCGGCGGGTGGTGCGGCGCCCGGGGACCTCGCCCGGCGGGGCGGTCCAGCCGCCGGAGTGCGACGGCGTCCACTGCGGGTACGCCAGCGCCGGGTTGGTGCCGCCCACGCCGTCCGCGTTGGCCCGGGGCTGGCTTCCCGGGCCGCCGAGCCCGGCCGCTCCGCCGTGCCCGGTGAACTGGCTGTTCGGGTACGGCGCGGCGGTTCCCGCGGCGGGCGGCGGTCCCGCGACCGGGCCCGGCGGCGCGCCCGGCGCCGGTGCCTGGTCGTAGGGGCCGCCGCGGGGCGGGTCGAAGGGTGCGCCGGGCGCCGGTGGGCCGCTCGGGAGCGGCGGCGCGGAGTGCGGCTGGGCCGGGCCGACGGGAGCGGGGGCGGCAGCCGAACCCCCGGCCGAACCCCCGGCCGAACCCCCGGCCGGGCCGAGGACCGGAGCCGGGGGCGGCAGCGGCCGGCCCTCCTGGACGGCCCGGACCGCTTCGGCCAGCTCGCCGCCGTCCGCGAACCGCTGCCGCGGGTCCTTGGCCAGGATCCGCATCACCAGCGCCTGCACCGGCCCGGGAACGTCCGGCGGCAGCGGCGGCGGCACGTCCCGGATCTGCATCATCGCCACCGTCAGCGGCGAGTCGGCGATGAACGGCAGCCGCCCGGCCAGGCACTCGTACGCCACGACGCCCAGCGAGTACACGTCCGAGGGCGGTCCGACCACGCGGCCCTCCGCCTGCTCGGGAGAGAAATACTGCGCGGTCCCGACGACCATCCCGTTCTGCGTGAGCGGCACGGCGTCCGCGGCCCGGGCGATGCCGAAGTCGGTGATCTTCACGGCTCCGTCCGATCGCCGTACCAGCAGGTTGCCCGGCTTCACGTCCCGGTGCACCATCCCGACCCGGTGCGCCTCGGCCAGCGCCAGCGCCGCCTGGCGGACGATCTCCAGCACCCGCGCCGTCGGCAGCCGGCCGTCCCGGGCCAGTTGGGCCGACAGCGGCTCGCCGTCGACGTACTCCATCACCAGGTACGCGACCGGGATGTCGGGGCCGGCGGCCACCTCGCCGTAGTCGAAGACGTTGGCGATGCCGTTGGCCTGCAGCGACGCGGTCGTGCGGGCCTCGGTGCGGAACCGCTCCAGGAACGTCCGCTCCTGGGTCAGCTCGCTCTTGAGCACCTTCACCGCGACCGTCCGGGACAGCACGATGTCCTCGGCCCGCCAGACCTCGCCCATGCCGCCGATCGCGATCCGCCGGTCCAGCCGGTAGCGGTCGCCGAGCAGCGTGTCCTGGGCGAGGGAGTCCACCTCACCCGCCCCCCGTGTTCAGGACGGCGTTCATGACGTCCTTCGCGACGGGCGCCGCGGCCTTGCCGCCGGTCGTCTCGCTGCCGGAGTTGCCACCGTGCTCGATGATCACCGCCACCGCCACCTGCTTGCCGTTGGCGTGCGCGAACCCGATGAACCACGCGTGCGGCTGCTGACCGGGCGCGTTCTCCGCGGTGCCGGTCTTGCCGGCGACCTCGACGCCCGGGATCCGGGCGGACTGGCCGGTGCCGTTGTCCACGACGCTGCGCATCATCTGGGTGAGCTGCCCGGCCACCTGCGGGCTGACCGCCGTGGACAGCTGCTCGGGCTGGGTGGTGTCGAGCACGGTCAGGTCCGGCGCCTCCAGCCGGTCGACCAGGTACGGCGTCATGAGCACGCCGTTGTTGGAGACCGCGGACGCGATCATCGCCGCCTGCAGCGGGGTCAGTGCCACGTCCCGCTGCCCGATCGAGGACTGGGCCAGCGCGGGGGTGTCCGGGATGTCGCCGAGCGAGCTGGGCGAGACCCGCAGGGGCGTCTGCAGCGGGTCGCCGGTGCCGATGCCGAACCCGGCCGCCGCGGTCCGGATCGCCGACTGCCCGACGTCGACGCCCAGCTTGGCGAACGCCGTGTTGTACGAGTTGGTCAGCGCCTTCTGCATGGTCACCTTCGGCGCGCTGCACGACTCGTTGCCGAAGTTGTGCAGCGCGGTCCGAGTGCCCGGCGGCGTGTACGCGTTGGGGCAGTCGAGCTGCGTCTCCGGCGTCCGCCCGTTCTCCAGCGCCGCCGCGGCCACGATCACCTTGAACGTCGACCCCGGCGGGTAGCGCGCGTTGATCGCCCGGTTGAGCAGCGGGTCGCGCGGGTCGTTGGCCAGCTTGTTGTACGCGGCCCGGATCGAGCTCGGGTCGTGCGACGAGATCGGGTTGGGGTCGTACGACGGCGAGCTCGCCATCGCCAGGATCTTGCCGGTGGACGGGTCGAGCGCGACCACCGCGCCGGTCCGGTCGCCCAGCCCCCGTACGGCCGCCTGCTGGGCCGTCCGGCTGAGCGTGAGCACGACGTTGCCGCCTCGCGGGTCGCGACCGGTGAGCAGTGCCGACAGCCGCCGGGTGAACAGCCGGTTGTCGTTGCCGGACAGGAAGTCGTTCTCCGCCTGCTCGATCCCGGTGGCCCCGTAGATCAGCGAGTAGAACCCGGTGACCGGCGCGTACGCGGCCCGGCCGGGGTAGCGGCGCAGGTACTTCAGCTTGTCGTCGGTCGGCACCGACTCGGCCACCGGCCGGCCGTCGACCACGATCGTGCCGCGCTGCCGCTCGTACTCGTCGAGCAGCACCCTGGTGTTGCCCGGGTCGGTGCGCAGCTTGTCGCCCTCGAAGACCTGCACGTAGTTGGCGTTGGCGATGAGCAGCCCGAACAGCACCAGCATCGCCAGCGCCACCCGCCGGATCGGCCGGTTCACCGGACCACTTCCGTCATCGCCTCGGCCAGCGGCGGCCTCGGTGCCGGAACCGCCGGCGGTCGCCGGGCCGCGTCGGAGATCCGCAGCAGCAGCGCGACGAGCGCGAAGTTGGCCACCAGCGACGACCCGCCGTACGAGAGGAACGGCGTGGTCAGGCCGGTCAACGGGATCAGCTTGGTGACGCCGCCGACGACGATGAAGACCTGGAACGCGAGCGTGAACGCCAGGCCCGACGCGAGCAGCTTGCCGAACGAGTCGCGCACGGTCAGCGCCGTCCGGAAGCCCCGGATCACGATCAGCGCGTAGATCACCAGCAGCGCGACCAGCCCGACCAGTCCGAGCTCCTCGCCGACGGTGGCGATGATGAAGTCGGTCTTCGCGAACGGGACGGTCTCCGGCCGGCCGCCGCCCAGGCCGGTGCCGAACAGGCCGCCGGTGCCGAGCCCGAACAGCGACTGCACGATCTGGTAGCCCTGGTCGTCCCGGTAGTCGAACGGCCGCAGCCACACCTGGACCCGCTCCTGCACGTGCGCGAAGGCGAAGTAGGCCGCGTACGCGCCGACGAGGAACAGGCCGAGGCCGATCAGCAGCCAGGAGGTCCGCTCGGTCGCGATGTAGATCAGCACGATGAACATGCCGAAGAACAGCAGCGACGTGCCGAGGTCCTTCTCGCCGATGAGGACGAGCAGTGAGGCGCCCCAGGCGACCAGCACCGGGCCGAGATCGCGGCCGCGGGGCAGGTCGACGCCCAGGAACCGGCGACTGGCCAGCGACAGCACGTCCCGCTTCTGCACCAGGTACGCGGCGAAGAAGACCATCAGCATGAGCTTCGCGAACTCGCCCGGCTGGATGGAGAAGCCGGCCACCCTGATCCAGATCTTCGCGCCGTTCACCTCGCTGAACCGGCCGGGCAGCACCGCCGGCAGGGCCAGGAAGGCCAGGCCCGCGGCGGCCAGCGTGTAGGCGTAGCGGGCCAGCGCGCGGTGGTCGCGCACGATCACCAGCACCGCGACGAACAGCGCCAGCCCGATGCAGGTCCACACCACCTGGACCTCGGCGTCGCCGGACGGGATCGGCCGGCCGTCCTGCTGGGCGTCGGCGACCTCGGCCAGGTCCAGCCGACGGATCAGCACCAGGCCGAGCCCGTTGAGCAGGGCGACCGCCGGCAGGATGAGCGGGTCCGCGTACGGCGCCAGCCAGCGCACGGCCAGGTGCGCGACCGCGTAGATCAGCGCGAAGCCGGCCCCGTACGTCCAGACGGCCGAGCTGACCGTGTCGTTGAACGTCGCGTCGACCACCACGTCCGCGGTGATCACCAGCACGACGGCGAACGACAGCAGGGCCAGCTCGACGCCCCGGCGGCGGGGCGGCGGCGTCGGCCTGGTGTCGGCGGCGGCGGGAGCTATGGTCAAGGCCGGCACCCCTCGTCGCCTGGCGCCTCGGTGCCGGACGGATTGGCCGGGGACGTCGGGGTCGACGAGGGCGGCGCCGCGCTCGTGCGGGCCGGGGTGGGCGTGGCGCCCGGCTTGGTCGGCTTGGTCGCCGACGGAGTGGGGGTCGGCGTCGGGCACAGCGGCTTCTGCTGCCGCAGCAGCCGGGCGATGATCTCGTTGGCTTCGTTGCGGTTGTCGGCCGGGATGCCGTCGAGGACCTGCCGGCGCGGCACCTGCAGCAGGTCGTCCAGTCGCATCGGGTTGGTGTCGACCAGCGAGTAGAGGTGCAGCGGGCCGATCGAGGAGTTGATCCCGCGGTAGACGGCGACCTGGCCGCCGTCGGCGCCGACGAAGTATTGGGTCTGCGTCCAGCGCCACAGGCCGTACCCGCCGCCGAGCACGACGAGCAGCAGCGCGGTCAGGCCGAGCGCAAGCCGCAGCCGGCGCCGGCGTGGCCGGGCCGGTGGCTCCGGTGCGGTGTCCTCCGGCTCCGGGCGCGGGTTGAGCGTGGCCGCACGGGACGCCGGGGTGGTCTGGTCCGGCTCGCGGTGCGGGCGGCTGCCACCGACGGCGCCGTCCATCACCGGGGCGTCGTCCCCGTACGGCAGGTCGATGACGTCGGCGACGATGCAGGTCACGTTGTCCGGGCCACCGGCCCGCAGGGCCAGCTCGACCAGCCGGTCGGCCGACTCGTGCGGGTCCGGCAGCTGCAGCGCCTCCAGCAGCGTGTCCGGCGAGACCACGTCGGACAGTCCGTCGCTGCAGAGCAGGTAGCGGTCGCCGACCCTGGCCTCCCGGATCGACAGGTCCGGCTCGACCTCGGCCCCGTTGAGGGCGTGCAGGATCAGCGACCGCTGTGGGTGCGAGCTGGCCTCCTCCATGGTCAGCCGGCCCTCGTCGACCAGCGCCTGGACGAAGGTGTCGTCGTGGGTGATCTGGGTCAGCTGGCCGCCGCGGACCAGGTACGCCCGGGAGTCGCCGACGTGCACCAGCCCGACCCGCGAGCCGGCGAACAGCAGCGCCGTGAGCGTGGTGCCCATCCCGTCGAGGTTCGGGTCCTGCTCGATCATCGCGCGCAGGTTGTTGTTCGCCGCCGCGGTCGTGTCCCGCAGGGTGGAGATGAGGTCGTCGATCGGCCGGTCCTCGTCCAGGTGGGTCAGCGTGGAGATGACCACGTTGCTCGCCACCTCGCCGGCCGCGTGCCCGCCCATGCCGTCGGCCAGCGCGAGCAACCGGGGCCCGGCGTACACCGAGTCCTCGTTGTTGGCGCGCATCAGCCCGCGGTCGGAGCGGACCGCATACCGAAGGGCCACGGTCACCGGGCGCGACCTGAGCCTGGGGGAACGTTCATGACCTCAACTCGAGAACCGTCTTGCCGATCCGGATGGGGACTCCGGGCTGGATCAGCGTCGGGCTGGTGACCTTCGTACGGTCGAGGTAGGTGCCGTTGGTCGAGCCGAGATCCTCGACGTACCAGTCGCCGTCCCGGCTGACGAGCCTCGCGTGCCTGGTGCTCGCGTAGTCGTCGGTGAGCACCAGGGTCGAGTCGTTGGCCCGGCCGATCATGATGGGTTGGTCGCCCAACGCGATGCGGGTGCCGGCGAGGCCACCCTCGGTGACGACCAGGTGGGTGAGCGCCTTCCCCCTTCGCTTCGGCCGGGGCCGCGGCGACGCGGCCGGACGGGTGGGCATCGTCGAACGGGCCGCACCGGCCCCCGCCAGGTCCGCCCGGACGACGCGCAGCGTAGCGAAGATGAAGATCCAGAGCAGCGCCAGGAACCCGAACCGGAGGATCTGGACGACGATCGGGGCGTTCACGGGTTGGCGACCCTTTCAGGTCAGGCCGGCTCTTGCCGGTAGACCAGCACGGTGTGCCCCAGCCGGACCACGTCGCCGTGCTGCAGCTGCCAGCTCTGGGCCCGGTGCCCGTTCACCGTGGTGCCGTTGGTCGAGCCCAGGTCGTGCAGCACCGCGCCCTGACCGTCGAACCGGATGTCGATGTGCCGGCGGGACACCCCGGTGTCCGGCAGCCGCAGGTCGGCGTCCTGCCCGCGGCCGACCACGTTGCTGCCCACCTGCAGCTCCAGCCACTGCTGGCTGCCGTCGACGGTGAGCAGGTGCCGCACCCGCTGCTGCTGGTGGTACGGCGGGGGCACCGTGGCCGGCGGTGCGTAGCCGTTGGCCTGCTGGTAGCCGTCGGCCGGGTAGCCCTGCTGCTCGTACGGGTCGTTGTAGGGCTGCTGCCCGTAGCCGGGAGCCTGGCCGTAGCCGTCCTGGTAGCCCTGGTCGGGCTGGCCGTAGCCGGGGTCGGGCTGGCCGTAGCCCTGGTCCCGGCCACCTCCGTAGCCCTGGTCGGGCTGGCCGTAGCCCTGGTCGCCGCCGTACCCGCCGCCGTAGCCGCCGGAGCTGGCCGCGAGACCGGGCACCGGACCGCCGGGGCCGCCCGCCGGGCCCGGGCCGGCCGGCACCGCCGGCATCGACAGCGAGTTGTACGGGCGGCGGCGCGGGCCCGCGTTGGGGTCCACGCTGCTGGTCACGTTGAACATGCCGGTCCCCAGCTCCTCATTGCGCGACAGCGACACCTCGATGTCCCCGAACGTCGACCAGCCCTCGTCGTCCACGTGCTCCTGCACCATCTCCGCCAGAGTGTTGGTCAGCTGCGTCTCCCACGGAGCCAGCCGGTCGTGGTCGGTCGGGCCCAACTCCACCACGTAGCGGTTGGGCACCAGCACGCGGTCCTGGCCGACGATGGCCCGGCGGGCCTCGGCCTCCCGCTGCAGCGCCTTCGCCACCTCGACCGGCTCCACCTGACCCTTGAACAGGCGCGCGAAGGCGGTGCCGACCGCACCTTCGAGGCGCCGCTCGAAGCGCTGCAGCACACCCACCGGACTTCCCTCCTCGCCACGACTGTCCGACGATGGTATCCGCGCTGGGCCTACCCGATGTCCCGCGTCGGGGAACGACGGCCCGGCCAGGTGCGCGGCGAGGGTTCGGACCCCGGCCGGCGGGTGCCGCCGCGGCCCCGGACATGCCGCCGCGGCGGGCTTCTGACCCGGGATTACCGCTCGCGGGCGGACCGTGTCCGCGTGCTATCGTCGCCCGGTCACCGGGCGAGTGGCGGAATGGCAGACGCGCACGGTTCAGGTCCGTGTGTCCGTAAGGACGTGGGGGTTCAACTCCCCCCTCGCCCACACGCTCCTGGGGGCCCCTGTCCGCGGAAGGCGCGGACCGGGGTCGCTTCATGTTGGCCGCGGGGGCGACCCCCGCGGGCCCCACGTTCCGGGGTTTGCGTTTCGCGTCCGGGTTCCTTCTGTTGGCCGCGGGGGCGACCCCCGCGGGCCCCACGTTCCGGGGTTTGCGTTTCGCGTCCGGGTTCCTTCTGTTGGCCGCGGGGGCGACCCCCGCGGGCCCCACGTTCCGGGGTTGCGTTTCGGGGTTCGGGTTCCTTCTGTTGGCCGCGGGGGCGACCCCCGCGGGCCCCACGTTCCGGGGTTTGCGTTTCGCGTCCGGGTTCCTTCTGTTGGCCGCGGGGGCGACCCCCGCGGGGCCCACGTTCCGGGGTTGCGTTTCGGGGTTCGGGTTCCTTCTGTTGGCCGCGGGGGCGACCCCCGCGGGGCCCACGTTCCGGGGTTGCGTTTCGGGGTTCGGGTTCCTTCTGTTGGCCGCGGGGGCGACCCCCGCGGGGCCCACGTTCCGGGTTTGCGTTTCGGGGTTCGGGTCCTTCGTGTTGGCCGCGGGGCGGGCCCCCGCGGGTCTGCGTTCGGGGGTTGGGTTCGTGGCCCGGGTTCCTTGGTGTTGGTCGTGGGGCGGCGCGCGTCGAGGCCCGCGTTGGTCGGCGTTTCTGGTTCCTTCGGGTTGGTCGTGGGGGGCGCGTCAGGGGGGCCTGCGTTCGGGTGGTTCGCGTTGCGGGGGGGTGTGTTGGCCGGGTGGCGGGCTGTGGGTCTCCTGGGCGGGGTGGTCCTTGTCGGGGGCGATCGCGCGGGGGTTGGGGTGGGTGAGACTTGGGGGGTGGGTGGAGGGGTGGGTGCTGCTCCGCTGTTGGGGCGGGTGGCTGTGGGGGCGTTGGCGTATTCGGCTGTTCGGTTTGCGTCGGTCGCTGGTGGGGGTGGGGAGCCGGATCCTTCTCGGGTAGCCACGGCCTTCACCAGTGAGCGGCACTTTCGGGTGGATGGGCGGCCCATGGCCGCGTGGGCGCCGTTGTCGGGGTTCTTCGCGGCCCGGGACGGGTTCGTCCGGACGCACGCGAACTACCCGCATCATCGGGAGCGGCTGTGTCGGGCGCTGGGAATCCCGGCGTCGGCTGAGGACCTGCGGGAGCGGCTTTCCGGCCTGCCTGCGCTGGGAGCCGAGGAGCTGATCGGGTCGGCCGGCGGCGTCGCGGTGGCGGTCCGGAGCGAGGCCGAGTGGGCGGCTCATCCGCACGGGTCGCTGGTCGGAACCCTGCCGTTGCTGGTGGAGGAGCGGAGGTCGGAGGGCGGCCCCCGGTCGGTTGCCGAGGCCAGGGTGCTGGACCTGACCCGGGTGATCGCGGGGCCGGTGGCGACCCGGACGCTCGCCTTGTGGGGGGCGGACGTGTTGCGGGTGGATCCGCCTCAGCTCCCCGAGATCGAGTGGCAGCACCTCGACACGGGGGCGGGGAAGCGGAGCACGGTGCTCGACGTGCGGTCGGAGCGGTTCGCGGAGTTGGCGGGCGAGGCGGACGTGCTCGTGCACGGGTACCGGCCGGGGTCGCTGCCGCTGGAGCCGGTGCTCGCGGCCAACCCTTCGCTGGTCGTGGCGTCGTTGTCCGCGTGGGGGGCGGCGGGGCCATGGGCGGGGCGGCGGGGGTTCGACAGCATCGTGCAGGCGGCCAGTGGCATCGCGATGGCCGAGTCGGCGGACGGGGTGACACCGGGCGCCCTGCCGGCGCAGGCGCTCGACCACAGTGCCGGCTACCTGCTGGCCGGGGCGGTCGCGACGGCGTTGCGGCGCGGCGGCGGGTGGTCGGTGTCGACCTCGCTGGCCAGGGTGGCCCACGAGCTGCTCATCGCCGACCGGTCGGTACAGCCGGAGACCGGCGAGTTCGTCCCGACGACGGTGACCCACGGCGAGCTCACGTACGCCCGGCCGGCCCTGCACGCCGACGACTTCCCGGCCCCGCCCCGGCCCTGGGGCCAGGACGAGCCGACGTTTCTCCGGTAGCGACGGGCCGCCCGGCCGGGCGCCGGGCTACGGCACGTCGAGCTGCGCGGTCGCGGTGTTGTCGTCCTCGTTCAGCTCGGGGATCTGGCCGGTGTCGTCGACCGTGGCCGCGACCGCGTGGTCGCCGTTGGTCGCGGGCCAGGCCGCGCCGGCCACCCCGTCGTCCGCGGTGAAGGTGCGCTGCTCGCCCGGTCCGAGCGGGGTGCTGTCGCTGCCCGACCAGCTCACCACGCTGCCGTCGACCGAGAACGCGACTCCGGTCGGCAGCGCCGGCGTCGCGGCAGCGCCGGTGTTGCGGACCAGCGCCGAGAACACCACCGGCTGGCCGGCGTCGGACGGCTGCGGCGTCCAGGACACCCCGACCACCACCAGGTTCGCCGCCGCGTCCAGCACCGTCGCCTCGGCCGTCGGCGCCGCGCTGGTCGGCCCGGCCGTCGTCCGGCCCGGGGCGGCCGGGGTCGACGAGGCGGCGCTGGTCGCGGGTGGCGGCGGAGCGGGCGCCGTCGCCGCCGGGTCGGGGGACGCCGGACGGCTGGCGGTCGGCACGAGCGATCCGGCGGCGGCCGGCGGCGGCGTGGTCGGGCCGCCGCTGCGCGACCCGGGCGCCGGGGCGGCCTCGGGCAGCGCCCGCTCGCCCGGTCCGGACGCCAGCCGCACCCCGCCGGGCTGCTCGCTGCCGGATTTCGTCACGACCAGCGGGATCAGCACCGGGATCGTCGCGAGCAGCACGACCACCAGGCCGAGCAGCAGATGCTTACGGGTCGGGCGATGCCGGCTCACAGGGTCCTCGGGGGAGGGCTCAACAATCGACGTACCTTACGGACCGGGACACTCTGCCACACCGGGCGCCGTTGGTCAGCTCCCGGGCCCGAAGTACTCACGCTCGCGGTAGCCGCACCGCGGCCAGCTGGGTGGCCGAGCCGACCAGCGTGCCGGTCGAGTCCCAGACGTGGCAGTCCTCGTCCACCCGGTCGTCGGTGACCAGCCGGACCCGCTGCCGGACCCGCAGCGGCCCGTCCGCCGGCAGGGCCCGCAGGTACGCGGTGAGCTCCATCGTCGGCACCCACGCGCCGGTCAGCCCGAGGTCGAACGGAGCCGGCGGCAGGATGTCCAGCGCGACGAGCACCGCGTACGGGTCCGGCGGCGTCGGCGCCATCCGGGCCCAGCCGCGGATCTCCCCGGCCATCGCCGGCCGGTCCGCCGCGAACCCCGCCGTGGCCGGGTCGAGCCGCACCTCGACCTCGCTGAACACCGGCACGGTGAACCGCGGGTCGCTGGCCGGCACGGCCGGGCAGTCCGGCTCCGGCGGCAGTTCGGGCACCGGCAGGCCGGTCCAGTACGGCCGGCCGGACGGCGCCAGCTTCCCGCAGGTCACCAGCGCCTCCACGCAGCGCCGGCCGCCGGCGACCAGGGTCGCCCGCAGCTGGCTGGCGGTCCGGCCCTGGCGCAGCACCTCGACCGTGATCTCGGCCGCTCCGGGGTCCGGCGCGGTCAGGTAGTGCGCGCTCACCGCGGCCGGGTCCGGCAGGTCGGCCGGCGCGCCGATGGCCGCTTCGGCCACCGCGGCCCGGGCCAGCACCGCCAGCAGGTAGCCGCCGTGCGGCTTCGTGCCGATCACCCAGCCCGGGTCGAGCGTCGCCCCGTACCGACCGCCGCCCAGCGGCTCCACCGCACTCGCCTTGTCCAGCTCCACGGCCAGCACGGTAGAGGATGGGCACATGGACCCGGCCGCGATCGTGTTCGACCTCGACGGCGTGCTGGTGGACTCGGAGCAGCTCTGGGACGAGGTGCGGCGGGCGGTCGTGGCCGAGCGCGGCGGCCGGTGGACCGACGAGGCCACCACCGCGATGCAGGGCATGAGTACGCCGGAGTGGGCCGCCTACCTGACCACGCTCGGCGCGGGCGGCACCCCGCAGGAGCTGGCCCGGGCCGTGATCGCGGCGATGGCCGACCGCTACCGCCGGCACGTGCCGCTGCTGCCCGGCGCGGTCGAGGCGGTGACCGCGCTGTCCGGGCGGTGGCCGCTCGGGGTGGCCAGCTCGTCGCCGCCGGACCTGATCGGCGTGGTCCTCACCGCGGCCGGGGTCGCCGGCCGGTTCCGGGTCGCGCTGTCCAGCGAGGAGGTCGCCCGCGGCAAGCCGGCGCCGGACGTCTACCTGGCCGCCGCGGCCAAGCTCGGCGCCGAGCCGGCAACGTGCGTCGCGATCGAGGACTCCGGGAACGGGCTGCGGGCCGCGGCGGCTGCCGGGATGGCCGTGGTCGCCGTGCCGAACCGGCAGTACCCGCCGCCGGCGGACGCGCTCGCGCTGGCCCGGGCGACGGTCCGTACGCCGGCCGGGCTCACCCCCGAGCTGATCGATCAGCTGTAGAACCGGCGCACGTCCGCGCGGAACTCGCCGTCCTTGAGGTCGGTGCTGTCGCTCCACTGGTCCACCGAGCCGATCAGCCGGCGCCGGGTCAGCCGCCGCACCGCCGGGTCCCGCACGGCCGCGACCAGCACCCCGGCCACCCGCCCGGCGTCGACGACCCAGAACGGCCGCTGGTAGAACAGCCGCGGCCGCGGGTCGACCGGCGCGCACAGGTCGAGCTCGTTCAGCCGGCGGACCAGCAGCCCGGCCGCGGTCGCGTAGAGGTCCTGCCGCTCCGGCCAGGTCGGCGCGGCGACCAGCTCGGCCAGCAGCGGCGTCAGCGCCGGCGCCAGGTCGAGCCGGGCGAACGCGGTGCCGAACCACTTCGGGTACGGCGCGTACCGGCGCTCCAGCAGGAAGCCGAGGGCCATGAGGTCGCGGGTCAGCCGGGCGCCGATCACCGCCGAGCCGAGCTCGTCGCCGACGTACCCGGCCCGGCCCATGAGGTGCTCCTCCTCGCCGAGCCGGGTCCAGCCGGCCGCGAGCAGGTAGCGCCAGACGTCGGCCGGATACCAGGCCAGCCGGTCGCGGAGCCGGGTCAGGTCGCCGACCCCGTCGTGGTGCAGCGGGCCGGCCGCCACGCCGAGCAGTCGCTGGCTCGGGAACGACAGCCAGTCGGCCACCGACAGCGGGCCGGCCGGATCCCAGCCGAGCTGCCGCCGGGCGAACGCCCGCACTGTCGTCGTGCGCACCCGCAGGTCCGTCCCGCCGGGCGTCATGACCTGGCTGGTCGGGTCGGCGGGATGGGTGGCGAAGCCGGTCGGGTAGCCGAGGAAGCTGCCGGGCAGCCGGGCGCCGAGTATCCACCGGATCGCCGGCGCCCGCCCGGCCTCGGCGTCCGGGAGGAACAGCGTGACCGCCGGACCCCAGTCGTGGTCGCGGGACATCGCCGTGTCGTAGCCGAGCACGTCCGAGCCGGCGCCGAGGTGCGCGGCCGCGTACGGAAGCCCGGGGAACTCCGCGTCCAGCAGCGGGCGCACCACTTCCGCGTAGAAGCGGCGGCTCAGCTCCGCACCGGGGACGAACGGCGTACCCACCCGGGGAAAGGTACGCACCGGCGGGAACGCAGTTGATCAGTGGGTCACAGCGTCACACCGTACGGCCAGCCGTCGATCTTCCCGCCGCAGACCGGGCCGAGCGACCAGCGGATCAGCAGCGGGTCGGTCTCGTCCGGCGGGATGATCGACGCGTACGCCGGGGTCGGGCAGGGCTGCTCGCCGCTCGGCACCGCGCCCCAGTGGATGGTCCGGCCCACCGTCGCGCCGGGCGCCAGCCGGACCAGCCGGGCCGGCCGGCCGGTGTCCCGGGTCAGCGTGATCGGCAGCTGCCGCTTCGCCGCGTCGAGCGGCTGCAGGCCGCCGTACCCGAAGACCGTGCAGGTCCGGCCGGACGTGTTGGTCAGCGCCTGCGTCGCGTAGCGCTGGCCGGCACCCGAGTCCCCCGGCGCGAGCGAGGCGGCCAGCTCGGAGGTGTGGCAGCGGGACACGCTCGGCGTACCCGAGCCGGTCGGCGACTGGGACGGCGACCCGGTCCCGGTCGGCGGCGCCGCGGTGGTCGTGCTCGCGCCGGAGGCCGTCGTGGTCGGGGCCGCGGTCGGCGAGGCGGTCGCGGGCAGCGCCGACCCGCTGACCGTGCCGCCGCCGCCGCCGCAGCCCGCGACCGTGGCCAGCGCTGCCACCGCCAGCACGGCCACCAGGATCCGGATCCTCACGATCGCTCCTTCCGTCGTGATCAGGCTTACTACCTGGTGCGATGCCGCGCACCCCAGCGGGGTTGCGGTTCTTCTCTCGCTCACAGCGAACGGCGGAAGGTTTCCCACCCGGCTGCGTTGAGTGCATCAGACTCAACCCAATCGAGGTGCGAAGACTCATGGCGAACCTGACACTCCCGGTCCTGCCGCTCACCGACGGTGTGCTGCTGCCGGGCATGGTCGTGCCGGTGGAGCTGGACTCCGAGGCACAGGCCGCCGTCGACGCCGCCCGCACCGCGGGCGCCGCCGGAGGCGGGATACGGAGCGAGTCGCGGGTGCTGGTGGTCCCGCGACTGGACGGCAAGTACGCGGCCATCGGCACGGTGGCGATCCTGGACCAGGTCGGCCGGCTGCCCACCGGCGAGCCCGGCGCGCTGCTGCGCGGCACGTCCCGGGCCCGCGTCGGGCAGGGCGTGACCGGCCCCGGCGCCGCGCTGTGGGTCGAGGCGACCCCGGTCGAGGCGACCCCGGTGACCGACAAGGCCAGCGAGCTGGCCACGGAGTACAAGACCGTGGTCGAGGGGATCCTGCAGGCGCGTGGCGCCTGGCAGCTGATCGACTCGATCCGCAACATCACCGACCCCGGCCAGCTGGCCGACACCTCGGGCTACGCGCCGTACCTGGAGCTGGCGCAGAAGGCGCAGATCCTGGAGACCGTCGACGTCGAGGAGCGGCTGGCGCTCGTGCTCGAGTGGAGCCGCGCGTACCTGGCCGAGGCCGAGGTGACCGCGAAGATCCGCGACGACGTGCGCGAGTCGATGGACAAGACCCAGCGCGAGTTCCTGCTGCGCCAGCAGCTGGCCGCGATCCGCAAGGAGCTCGGCGAGGACGGCTCGGCCGACGAGGAGGCGGACTACCGCACCCGCGTCGAGGCCGCCGACCTGCCCGAGAAGGTCAAGGCCGCCGCGCTGCGCGAGGTCGGCAAGCTGGAGCGCTCCAGCGACCAGAACCCGGAGGCGGGCTGGATCCGCACCTGGCTGGACACCGTGCTGGACATCCCGTGGAACGAGCGGACCGTCGACAACACCGACGTCACCGCCGCCCGCGAGGTGCTCGACGCCGACCACCACGGCCTGTCCGACGTGAAGGACCGGATCGTGGAGCACCTGGCCGTCCGGGCCCGGCGCGCCTCCCGCGGCCTCGAGGTCGTCGGCGGCCGCGGCTCCGGCGCGGTGCTGGCCCTGGTCGGGCCGCCCGGCGTCGGCAAGACCTCACTCGGCGAGTCCGTCGCGCGGGCGCTGGGTCGCAAGTTCGTCCGGGTGTCGCTCGGCGGCGTCCGGGACGAGGCCGAGATCCGCGGCCACCGGCGGACGTACGTCGGCGCGCTGCCGGGCCGGCTGGTCCGGGCGATCCGCGAGGCCGGCTCGATGAACCCGGTGATCCTGCTCGACGAGATCGACAAGGTCGGCTCGGACTACCGCGGCGACCCGTCCGCGGCGCTGCTCGAGGTGCTCGACCCGGCGCAGAACCACACGTTCCGCGACCACTACCTCGAGGTCGAGCTGGACCTGTCCGACGTGGTCTTCCTGGCCACGGCGAACGTCCGGGAGACGATCCCGGAGCCGCTGCTGGACCGGATGGAGCTGGTCACCCTCGACGGCTACACGGAGCAGGAGAAGGTCGCCATCGCGCGCGACCACCTGCTGCCGCGGCTGCTCGACCGGGCCGGCCTGACCGCCGACGAGGTGACGGTGGCCGACGACGCGCTGCACCTGATCGCCGGCGAGTACACGCACGAGGCCGGGGTGCGCCAGCTGGAGCGCTCGCTCGCGCGGGTGCTGCGGAAGGTGACCACCTCCCTGGCGACCGAGCACTCCGACGGCCCGGTCACGGTGACCGCCGCGGAGCTGACCCGCTACCTGGGCCGGCCGCGGTTCACCCCGGAGTCGGCGGAGCGTACGTCGGTGCCGGGCGTGGCGACCGGCCTCGCGGTCACCGGCGCCGGTGGCGACGTGCTGTTCATCGAGGCCAACTCGGCCGCCGGTGAGGGGCTGGTGCTGACCGGCCAGCTCGGCGACGTCATGAAGGAGTCGGCGCAGATCGCGCTGTCCTACCTGAAGGCGAACGGCGAGCGGCTCGGGATCCCGGTGGACGCGCTGAAGGACAACCGGATCCACGTGCACGTGCCGGCCGGCGCGGTGCCCAAGGACGGCCCGTCCGCGGGCGTGACCATGACCACCGCGATCGCGTCGCTGCTGTCCGGGCGGCCGGTGCGCTCCGAGGTCGGCATGACCGGCGAGATCTCGCTGACCGGGCGGGTGCTGCCGATCGGCGGCGTGAAGCAGAAGCTGCTCGCCGCCCACCGGGCCGGGCTGACCGAGGTGCTCATCCCGAAGCGCAACGAGCCCGACCTGGAGGACGTGCCGGCGGAGGTGCTCGCCGAGCTGACCGTGCACCCGATGGCCGATGTGGCCGACGTGCTGGCGCTGGCCCTGCAGCCGGCGCACGAGTCGATCGCTGCACCTGTCGCCGCCTGACGGCGACCCCGAGGCCCCGACCCGCCTGCGCGGGCCGGGGCCTCGGCGTGTCTACATCCCGTCCAGCGTGGCCTTGAGCTGGCGGGCCAGGTGACCGTGGCCGGCCCCGTTCGGGTGCGGCGCACCGCCGATCATCGTGTTCTGGATCTCGTTGGCGTTGACCACCGGCGGGGCCATGGCGACCTTGTCGCTGGCCGGCAGCCCGGCTCGGACGGCCCCGTTGGCGTCCGTGATCATCTTCTGGACCACGGTCGTGAACATCGGGTCGATCAGCGGCTGCTCGTACGACGGCAGGTCGGGCACCTTCGCCTGCACCCCGTCGCTGAGCTGGGACCGCACCGCCTGGCTGAGGAACTTCGCGACGTCGATCCGGGCCGGCGTGATGTCGTGGTACGACATCCAGACGACCTTGTCCGCGCCGGCCTGCAGCACGGTGTCGGTCATGGCACGGACGTTGGCCGTGATCTGCGGCAGCGTCCGGGCACCGTCGTACGGCTCGACGCCGAACCGCAGGCGTAGCCGCTGTCCGGCGACCAGGCCGTCGACGGTGCAGCCGCCGCCGTTCGGGATCATGTTCGCCGGGCTGCCCGGCACCCAGGAGAACGTCTCACCCGGGATCGCGACCCTCGCGAACACCCAGTCGAGGCCACGGCAGATCAGCGCCTGCTTGATGATGTCGGCCCAGTTGGTGTCGTTGGCGCCGGCGGTCCCCACCACGTACGCCTTGTCGTTGTCCTGCTTGGCCCGCTTGACCACGCTCTCGGCGAGGGCGATCGGCGGGTAGTTGCGCCGGAACGGAGACTTGCAGGCGTCCGGCGTCGCGTAGTTGGCGTTCTGCATCGCCAGGGTGCTGAACCCGGTCCTGGCCACGTTGTAGTAGTCCACGACGTCGGCGTCGCCCGCGGCGTAGATGCCGGCGTAGCTGCTCACGCCGTCGTTGCCCGGCAGTTCGCGCTTGGTGTCGGACAGCGTGTTGGCGCAGTCGGAGCCGAAACCGTTCTGGATGTGGGCCGAGGTCACCGAGTCGCCGATCGCGACGAGGACGGTGCGGTTGCAGGTCTCCTCACCGCGGTCCTTGTCGATGACCAGGTCGTACTGGGCCTCCTCGAAGGGGCTGAGCTGGTGCGGGCCGCCCTGCGGGTCCTGCGGGGGGTATTTCTGGTCGGGGGCGGGAAGGGCGCCGCCGCAGGTCGGGTCGGGATCGGGACCCGGGTCGTCGGAATCGGAGGGGGTGTCGCTCGGCCCGCAGCTCGGGCCGTCCGAGGGGCTGTCCGATGCCGATGGGCTCCCGGACGGGCTGCCGGATCCCGACGGGCTGCCCGTGGGACTGCCGGACGGGCTGCCCGTGGGACTGTCGGTCGGCGTGCCGGAGGGGCTGTCGGTCGGCGTGCCGGAGGGGCTGTCGGTCGGCGTGCCGGAGGGGCTGTCGGTCGGCGTGCCGGAGGGGCTGTCGGTCGGCGTGCCGGAGGGGCTGTCGGTCGGCGTGCCGGAGGGGCTGTCGGTCGGCGTGCCGGAGGGGCTGTCGGTCGGGTGCCGGAGGGGCTGTCGGTCGGGTCGTCGGTCGGTGTCGCCGACGGGCTGCCGGACCGGGTCGCCGTGGGGCTGCCGGTGACCGACGGGTCCGCGGTCGACGGCTCGGCGATCCCGGCCCGGCGCGCCTGCGCGGCCACCGAGTCGCCCCGGTCGCCCGCCGAGCCGGACGGGCACGCGGACCCGGACCCCGACGGCGATCCCGACGGGGACCCCGAGGACGACTGCGACGGCGACCCGCTGGAGCTGCCGGACGGCGACCCGCCGCCGGTGGGTGACGCGCTGCCGCTGGGCGAGGCCGAGCCCGAGTCGCTCGGGCTGGCCGAGCCGCTCGGCGAGCCTGACCCGGTCGGGCTGGCCGTACCGGTCGGACTGCCGGTCGGCGAGCCGGACCCGGTCGGGCTGCCCGGCACCGAGCCGGTCGGACCGCCACCGGGCGGCGGTGGCGGCGACGACGGGTCGGGGTCCGGGAAGGTGGGCCACGGGTCGTCGGTCGGGCACGGCGCGGCCGCCATCACCCGGGCGGCCGCCTCGGCGACGGCGACGTTCGCGGCCGGAGCGGTCGGCATCGGGGTCGTCGCCGTGCCGGTCGGCGTCGGGGTCCGGCTGGGCGTCCGGCTCGGGCTGCCGGTGCCGCACGGGTCGCTGGGGCTGGCGGTCGGCCGCGGGCTGCCCGTCGGCGACGGCGCCGAGCTGCTCGGCGCCGGCTCGGCCGCGGCGGCGTCCTGGGCGAGCTGCTGCACCACGTCGCGCGGCAGCGGCTGGCCCGGGGCCAGGCAGGGGTCGAACCGCCACAGCGAGACGCCGAAGTCGACGGTGCACGCGGGACGGCCGGCGGTGGTGTCGGCGACCGGCACCGGGACGCTGGGGGTGGCGTCGGCGCGGTCGAGGGCGGGTACGGCGACCGCGCTGAGCACGGCCAGCGTGGCCGTAACCGTGGCGATCCAAGGTCGGCGGCGGACTCGGCGGGGGGACGACGAGACAATGAGTGCTCCCGACTGGCACTAGCAGCGGATGACGGCGGAACCCTGCCGGGAAAACGGGGACGGTGCGGCTGAAATCCGGGAGAACCAGCCGATCGGGTGTCGATCGGTCGACGGAAGGTGATCGAGGTCGGTACGGGAGAACTCGGCCGGGTGATCGACAGGTGATCGACAGGTGGGCCGTACCGTGGGCTCGTGACCAATCCCGTGCGCCGCGACCCGTTCGCCTGCGCCGGCGCGTTCACCGGCGCGCTGCTGCCGGCCGCCGGCTGACCGGTCCGCCGTGCTCACCCGGCTGCTCTGGATCGTCGGCGGCACGCTCGGCCTGTGGCTGCTCAGCTGGGTCGCGATGGTGTTGCTGGCGCGCCGGCTGCCGCCCGGGCTGCTGCGGGACGTGGCCGAGTTCCTGCCGGCCTGCGTGACGACCGCCCGCCGGCTGCGCCGCGACCCGGCCGTGCCGCGGCGGGCCAAGGTGGCGCTGCTGGTCGCGATCGCCTGGGTGATCTCGCCGATCGACCTGCTGCCGGAGTTCCTGCCCGTGATCGGCCCGCTCGACGACGTGGTCGCGGTCGTGTTGCTGCTGCGGTACGCGGCCCGCTCGGTGCCGCGGGAGACCCTGCTCGCGGCCTGGCCGGCCGACACCAGGCTGCTGTTCCGGCTGCTGGACGGCAGCCGCGCGGTCGGCTGATCCGCTGGTCGGAACGAGGTCCGCCGGCCTCTTCCGCTCGGGTCGGTGGCGGTGTTGCCTGAGGCTGCCGCCGGCCACGAGGAGGAGCGCATGACGCAGACCGAGGAGCGGGTGCCGACGCAGGCCGCCGCCGGGGTCGACCGCTGGCTCGACGAGTTCGGATCGGCGCTCGAGGCGGGCGACGTCGACCGGGCGGCCGGGATGTTCGCCGAGCAGAGCTTCTGGCGCGACCTCGTCGCGTTCAGCTGGAACATCGTCACGGTCGAGGGCCCGCCCGGCGTGCGGGACCTGCTCGCCGGCACCCTGGCGACGACCCGGCCGGCCGGCTGGCGCACCACCGAGGACCCGACCGAGGCCGACGGGGTGACCACGGCCTGGATCGCGTTCGAGACCGCGGTCGGCCGCGGCAACGGTCTGCTGCGGCTGATCGACGGCAAGGCCTGGACCCTGCTCACCGCTCTGTACGAGCTGACCGGCCACGAGGAGCCGGCCCGCGACCGCCGGCCGATGGGTGCCGAGCACGGCGTCAACCGGGAGCGCAGCACCTGGCTGGAGCGGCGCGAGCAGGAGGCGGCCGAGCTCGGCTACACCACCCAGCCCGACGTGCTGATCGTCGGCGGCGGCCAGGCCGGGATCGCGCTCGGCGCCCGGCTGCGCCAGCTCGGCGTGCCGACGATCATCGTGGACAAGCGCGGCCGCCCCGGCGACCAGTGGCGCAGCCGGTACAAGAGCCTCTGCCTGCACGACCCGGTCTGGTACGACCACCTGCCGTACATCAAGTTCCCGGAGAACTGGCCGGTCTTCTCACCCAAGGACAAGATCGCCGACTGGCTCGAGTCGTACACCCGGGTGATGGAGCTCGACTACTGGACCAACACCGAGGCCGAGCAGGCCGGCTACGACGAGGCGGCCGGCGAGTGGCGGGTCACGGTCGAGCGGGACGGGCAGGCGCACGTGCTGCGGCCGAAGCAGCTCGTGCTGGCCACCGGCATGTCCGGCAAGCCCAACGTGCCGGAGCTGCCCGGGATGGACGTCTTCCGCGGCGACCAGCACCACTCCTCGCAGCACCCCGGCCCGGACGCGTACGCGGGCAAGCGGTGCGTGGTGATCGGCTCGAACAACTCGGCCTTCGACATCTGCGGCGCCCTCTGGGAGGTCGGCGCGGACGTGACGATGGTGCAGCGCTCGTCGACGCACATCGTCCGGTCCGGCACGCTGATGGAGATCGGGCTCGGCGCGCTCTACTCCGAGGAGGCGGTCGCCGCCGGGGTCACCACCGAGAAGGCGGACATGATCTTCGCCTCGCTGCCGTACCGGATCATGCACGAGTTCCAGATCCCGCTGTACGACCAGATGCGCGAGCGCGACGCCGACTTCTACGAGCGGTTGGAGAAGGCCGGGTTCGAGCACGACTGGGGACCGGACGGGTCCGGGCTGTTCATGAAGTACCTGCGCCGCGGCTCCGGCTACTACATCGACGTCGGCGCGGCCGACCTGGTCGCGAACGGCGAGGTGGCCCTCGTCAAGGGCCAGGTCGACCACCTCACCGAGGACGCGGTGGTGCTGGCCGACGGCACGTCGCTGCCGGCCGACCTGGTCGTCTACGCGACCGGCTACCGCTCGATGAACGGCTGGGTCGCCGACCTCATCTCACCGGAGGCCGCCGACACGGTCGGCAAGGTGTGGGGTCTCGGCTCGGACACGGCCAAGGACCCCGGGCCGTGGGAGGGCGAGGAGCGCAACATGTGGAAGCCGACCCGGCTGCCCGCCCTCTGGTTCCACGGCGGCAACCTGCACCAGTCCCGGCACTACTCGCTCTACCTTGCCCTCCAGCTCAAGGCCCGGCACGAGGGCATCCCGACCCCGGTGTGGAACCTCGCCGAGGTCCACCACACCGGCTAGAGGCCGGCCGCGAACGCGCGGAGGTCCCCGGCGAACAGGTCGGGGACCTCCAGCGCGGCGAAGTGCCCGCCCCGGTCGTGCTCGGTCCACTGCCGCACGTCGAAGAACCGCTCGACGAACTCCCGCGGTGCCCGGACCGGCTCCTTGGGGAACACCGAGACCGCCGTGGGCACGGTGACCCGGGCCGGATCGCCGGGCGGCCGCTCCACGTACGGGCCGAAGGACGGACCGATCGTGTTCGTCACCCAGTAGAGCGTGAGGTGGGTGAGCAGCTCCTCCGGCGGGAAGGCGGCCTCGAAGTCGTCGCTCCAGGACCGGAACTTCTCGGTCAGCCAGCCGGCCAGCCCGGCCGGCGAGTCGGCCAGCCCGTACGCGGCGGTCGTCGGCTTGGTCGACTGCAGCTGCAGGTAGCCGCCCTCGCGACGCTGCCAGTCCTGCACGCCGGCCAGGAAGTCTCGCTCGGCCGACGACAGGTCGGCCGGGTCGACCGTGGCCGACCGCCACAGCGCCATGTTGGTGAGGTGCAGGCCGGCGAGCCGGTCCGGGTGGGCGAGCGCCAGGTGCTCGGCCGCTCCGCCGCCGATGTCGCCGGCGGACACCACGTACCGGTCGTAGCCCAACGTCGCCATGAGCTCGGCGACCCGCTCGGCCATGGCCTGCCGGCTGGCCCGGCCGACCGGCGGTGGGTCCGAGAAGCCGTAGCCGGGCAGCGACGGGATCACGACCGGGTGGTCCGCGAGCAGCGGCAGCACCGTGACGTAGCGCAGGAACGAGTCGGGCCAGCCGTGCAGGAGCAGCAGCGGCGCTCCGCTGCCGGACCGCTGGTGCACGAAGTGCAAGCCGTCCGCCTTGAACTGCGGCAGCTCGTTGAGCTCGGTCTCGTGCCGCCGCCAGTCGTAGGCGGTCCGCCAGTGGTTGAGCAGCTCGCGCAGGAAGTCGGGGTCGGTACCGCGATCCCAGCCCACCCCCTCGGCGGCGATCGGCCAGCGGGTGATCGCCAGCCGCGCGCGCAGGTCGTCGAGCACCGCGTCGGGCACGTCGATCCGGAACGGCTCCATGCCGACGATCACCTGACCCGGCCGGCCCCGGCGCGGCGGGCGTAGACGAGGGTGGCCATGAGGGCGAGGGCGACGATCACCCCGGCGTAGCCGTTGGCGGTCGCGCGCAGGCCGACGTGGGTGGTGAGCACGCCGGCCGCGAGCGCGGGCACGCTGAAGCCGAGGTAGGACGCGACGTAGACGGCCGTGAGCAGCTCGCCGCGCTCGGTCAGCCCGACCAGCGGGGCCAGCGCCCGCAGCGAGCCGGCGAACGACGGGCCGAAGCCGAGCCCGGCGACCGCGCTGCCGACCAGGTAGAGCCAGAACTGTCCGGTCGCGACCGCGGCGATCGTCAGCCCGGTGCCGACGATGAACAGCGGCGCGCCGACCAGCACGGCGCGGGCCGCGGTCCAGCGCGGGGTGAGCAGCGACCCGACCGCGCCGGCCCCGAAGATCGCCGCCAGCGGCAGGCCGGCCACCAGCCGGTCGTCGCCGCCGGTCAGGCTCGCGGTCAGCGACGGGCCGAGCGAGAGGTAGAAGCCGGTCAGCGCCCAGCCGGCGACCACGATCGGCATGACCACCAGGAACGTCGCCCGGGCCGCGGCCGGCACCCCGATCCGCGGCCGGACCAACCGCAGCCAGCCCGGGGAGTACGGCACGGTCTCCGGGACCACCGCCAGCGCCGCCGCCGCGACCAGGAACGCGCCGACCAGCAGCCAGAACACCAACTGCCGCGGCGCCGGACCGTGCTGCACCAGCGCGCCGGCCCCGAGTGCCCCGACGGCGAGGCCGAGTGACGGCCCGACCGTGCTCACCGTCGGCCCGCGGCCCGGCCGCGACTGCAGGTCGAGCAGCGCCGCGGACAGGGTGCCGGTGGCCACGCCGGTGCCCAGGCCCTGCAGCACCCGGGCGGAGAGCAGCCAGCCGACCCCGTCGGCGACCGCGAACACGGCCATCGCGCCCGCGAGCAGCAACAGCGAGGCGAGCAGCACCGGCCGGCGGCCGACCCGGTCGGACAGCGCGCCGGTCGTCAGCAGCGCCGCGATCAGCGCGAACGCGTACACGGCGAAGATCGCGGTGAGCGTCACCGCGGAGAATCCGAAGCGCCGCTCGTACACGGGATAGAGCGGGGACGGCGTGCTCGCGGCGAACAGCACCAGGCCCAGCGTCACGCCCAGGAGCGTGAACGCCGCGGGCGGCGCCAGTCGGAGCGCACGGGCGTCGGGACTGCGGGCGGCGACGGTCATCTCCACGACGGCGGCAACCCGGCGCGCCGCGGGAGATGTTCCGGCCCGGAACGGCGGGTTTCGGCCATCGTCCTCAGGCGTGCGCCGAGAAGACCTCCTGACCGATCACCGGCCGCAGCCGCCGCTCGTTCTGCCCGTACGAGCCGAACGCCTGGTGCAGGTCGCCGGTCAGCACGTTGCCGAGCTGCGCCAGCACCATCGACTGGTCCAGCGACAGGTACGTCGCCGCGACCCGGCCGGACTTCACCGCGACCGCGTCGTAGAAGCCACCGTCGCCGTACACCGGGAAATGGGCCTTGAGGGCGGCCAGATTCGCCAGCGCCGCGTCCTTCGCGTACGGCAGCGCCAGGAAGACCGCGTGCGGGGTGACCACGCCGTCCCCGTACGCGGGGTCGGGGTTGGTGGCCGGGCGGCAGTCGCCGAAGCCGAGATCGAGGTTGGTCGACTCCTCGTCGGAGTAGTAGCCGTCCGGGTTCATCCCGACCGCCTCGACGCCCCAGGTGCTGTAGCCGCCGGCGGGGTTGCTGGCCGGCGAGAAGCCCCAGTAGCCGTAGCCGGCCTCGGCCAGCCCGTGCTCGATCTGCGCCCGGACGGTCAGCGGGTGGTTGACCCGCCAGCTGCGCGGACCCCAGGCCGACTCCGGCACGAACAGGTCCGGCATGAGCGCCTCGAACATGTCCCCGCCCCAGCTCGGCACGACCTGGAAGCCGCGGTAGCGGTAGGCGCCCTCGTACACCGGGATCCCGTCGTAGGTCCGGGTGACGCCGACCGGCTGCTGCTCCTGCCAGGACCAGTCGCAGGTGGCTGGGAACGTCCGCCAGGTCGCGTAGTAGGCCTTGGCCGGGATCTGGCCGCGGGCGATGCCGACGTAGAGGGCGATCCGGGCCTCGGTGATCGCGGTGTCGTAAGAGTTGCAGGTGTACCAGACGTCCGGCCCGCGGTGCCGGTAGTTGTCGACCACGGTGCAGCCGCCCGGGTCGGCGTCCCAGAACCCGCCGCGGTCGATGCCCGCGTCGACACCCTCGCGCGCCGGGGCGGGGTTGTAGAAGAAGCCGAAGTCCATCGGGCCGAGCAGCGCGTTCGCCTGCCCGGCCAGTCGCGGCTCGGCCCTGGCCACCACCATCAGCGCGGTCGCCATCCAGCCGTTGTCCACAGTGGACAGGAACGGGTGGACGACGCTGCCGTCCGGCGGCCAGACCGTGAGCTTCGCGCCGGTGGTCGGCGAGTACCAGTTGTAGAACATGCCGCTGGGTCCGTGCCGTTCGAGCGTGGACAGCGTGTGCAGGGTCCGGCTCATGCGGGCGTACGCCTCGGCGCGGCCGATGACGCCGGTGTCCCGGGCGACGACCGTCGACCAGAGGTAGCCGCCGATGTTGGTCGGGCTGGTGAACCCGGCGCGGACCG
The DNA here is from genome assembly GCA_963803135.1 of uncultured Actinomycetota bacterium. Lineage (GTDB taxonomy): Bacteria > Actinomycetota > Actinomycetes > Mycobacteriales > CADCTP01 > CADCTP01. Next base: position 305,288 of record CAWDLH010000010.1, read on the forward strand.
GAGCGGTGACCGGGCCGGTCATGTTGTCCGTCGGCAGCCCGGTGGCCGGGTCGGTCATCGCGACCATCGACCGCCACGTGTCGCGGGCGTAGGTCAGCAGCACCTGGCGGTCGCTCGGCGGTGTGGCCCGGGCCGGTCCGGCGGTCCCGACCAGGAGGGGGACCAGCAGGAGGCTGAGCAGCAGCACGATGCGCGTCCGGCGTTGCACGCTCATGTTCGTCACACTCCTCCGTTCGGCGCATCCGGACAAGGGGCCGGTTGCCGCTCATATGAAACCTCGCGAAGCGGACGAGCCGGGTGTGCACCAGCGCCTATACTCCGGTCCTTACCTGGACAAGGCGGGCAATTCGGCCCGTTGTGACGACGGGAGACGGCGGGGCATGAGCGATCTCGGTGCCGAGGGTTGGTTCCGCCCGCAGGACCCACCTCCAGCCATCCCCTCCGGGCCGCCGGGCGGCGGCCGCGGCCCGGCACCGGGCGGCAACCACGGCGGCCTCGGCGGCCGCTGGTGCGCTCGGCGTACGAGCAGCTGGAGAAGGTCGGCCTCGGGCCGACGCTGGAGAAGGCCGAGCGGGACTCCGGCCTGCGGCTGCCGGACGACGTGGCCGCGCTGGTCGGGTCGCGGACCGTGGTCGCTTTCGGTGGCGACCGGGACCAGGCCGGGTTCGGTGCGGTCTCGACGACCGACGACCCGGCCGGGGCCAGGCGGGCCGCGGACAAGATCCTGCGCAAGCTCGGCGAGGACAGCTCGCTGACCGTGCGGAGCACCGCGGACGGGACCGTTCTGGCCAACTCGCCGGCGTACGCGGACGAGCTGACCGGCGACGGCACGCTCGGCGAGCAGCAGCTGTTCAAGGACACGCTGCCCGACCTCGACAGCGCGACCGCGGTGGTCTACGTCGACGTGCGGAAGGTGGCCGAGCTCTCCGGCGAGCGGGTGCCGGACGAGGGCAAGGCGGTCAGCTCGTTCGGGTTGACCGTGTCGACCTCCGGCGACGGCAGCGGCATCCACCCCCGGCTCGTCGCCGGCTGAGCGCGGTGCCCCGTCAGCCGGTCCCGGCCGCGTACCGGATGCCTGCGGACAGCAGCCGCCGGAACGTGGCGTCGGCGTAGAGCGCGTCCGGGTGGCCGAGGCCGGTGTAGAAGGACCGGCCCCGGTCCACCTCGGCGGTCCACGCGATCGGGTGGTCGCCACCCATGGCGCCGCCGGTGTACGTCGACTCGTCGAGGGTCGCGAGCACCCGCACGCCGGCCGGCCGGGCGCGGAAGTTGTAGGCCTCGTCGGTGATGCGCCAGGTGGCCGGCAGGCCGGCGGTGAGCGGGCCGGGACGGAACCGGACCGTCACCGGCTGCACCGGTGGGTGGCCGGCGAATCGGGCGCCGACCAGCCGGCCGTAGAACGGCCAGCCGTACTCGGTGTCGGACGCGGAGTGCACCCCGACCCATCCGCCGCCGCCCCGCACGTACGCCTCCAGCGCGGTCCGGCCGGCGGGGTCGAGCACATCGCCGGTGGTGGAGAGGAAGACGACCGCCCGGTAGCCGGCCAGGGTGGCCGGCCGGAACGCGGCCGGGTCCTCGGTCGCGGTCACCGCGAAGCCGTCCGCGGTGCCCAGCGCGCGCAGGGCGGCGATCCCGGCCGGGATCGACCCGTGCCGGAACCCGGTCGTCCGCGAGAACACCAGCACGCGGTACGCACCCCCACCCGCCGCGCCCGCCGGTCCGGTCCCGCCGGTCCGGTCCCGCCGGTCCGGTTCCCGCCGGTCCGGTTCCCGCCGTCCGATCCCGCCGGTCCGGTTCCCGCCGGTCCGGTTCCCGCCGGTCCGGTTCCCGCCGGTCCGGTTCCCGCCGGTCCGGATCCCGGCCCGGAGGCGCCGGTCGGCGCGGCCGCCGAGGACTCGCGGCCGGCGGCGCAGGCGGCCAGGCCGGCGCAGAGGAGTACGGCCGCGACCGGCACCAGGACCCTCACCGGGACCAGGACCCTCACCGCGCCAGCACCCAGGGAGCGGTGACGTCCTCGGCGTGCGCCTCCTCACCGCAGTCGGCGCACACCGTCACCGCCCGCAGGTCGGACCCGCAGGCGTGGTGCATCAGCTTGGGCTCGCGGACCAGGTGCTCGTTGCCCCAGGCCATCAGCGCGAGCACGACCGGCAGCAGGGTCTCGCCGGCCTCGGTCAGGTGGTATTCGTACCGGGCCGGCGACTCCTGGTAGCGCCGGCGCTCGATCACGCCCTCGGCCTCGAGGTGCCGGAGCCGGGTGGACAGGATGTTCCGCGGTGCGCCGGTGCGCTCGCCATCGCGGTCGAAGCGGTGCACCCCGTAGAACAGCTCGCGCAGCGCCAGCAGCGACCAGCGCTCGCCGATCACCTCGAGGGCGGCCGCGGCCGGGCACCCCTCCCGGTCAGATCTCACCGCCTGCCTCCTCAGTTGCGTTTCCGAACTACTCAGCCTACGCTCGGCGACCGTGACCGCAGAAGTCCGGGCCCCGGTCGCCGGCCTGTCGCCGGCGCGGCCCGCACCCGGCCTGGATCGTCGCCGCGGTCGCCTTCCTGACGCTGCTCGGCGCATCCGGGTTCCGGTCCGCGCCGGGCGTGCTCATCGTGCCGCTGCAGGACGAGTTCGGCTGGAGCCGTACGGTCATCTCCGCGGCCGTCTCGGTCAACCTGGTCCTGTTCGGCCTGGCCGGGCCGTTCGCCGCGGCCGCGATGAACCGGTTCGGCATCCGCCGGGTGGTGCTCGCCGCGCTAACGCTGGTCGCCACCGGCTCGCTGCTGACCGTGTGGATGACCGCGGCCTGGCAGCTGGTGCTGCTGTGGGGCGTGGTCGTCGGGCTCGGCACCGGCGCGATGACCGGCGTGCTCGCGGCGACGGTGGCCACCCGGTGGTTCGTCCGGCGGCGCGGGCTGGTCGTCGGGGCGCTCACCGCGGCCGGCGCGACCGGCCAGCTGGTCTTCCTGCCGGTGCTGGCCGCGCTGGCCGAGGGCCCGGGCTGGCGCTGGTCGGCAATGGCGGTGACCGCCGGCGCGGTGCTGGTGATGCCGTTGGTGCTGATGTTCCTGCGCAACTCGCCCGCCGACGTCGGGCCTGCGGCCGTACGGGGCGCCGCCGGACAGCCCGATCGCGCCGCCGGTCGCCCCGCCGAACCCGGTCGGCACGGCGCTGCGCGTGCTGCGCCAGGCGTCCCGGGTGCCGGCGTTCTGGCTGCTGGCCGGCTCGTTCGCGATCTGCGGCGCGACCACCAACGGGCTGATCGCCACCCACCTCATCCCGGCCGCGCACGACCACGGGTTGTCCGAGACCACCGCGGCCGGGCTGCTCGCGCTGGTCGGCGTCTTCGACATCGCCGGCACGCTCGGCTCGGGCTGGCTCACCGACCGGGTGGATCCCCGCCGGCTGCTGCTCTGGTACTACGGGCTGCGCGGGGTGTCCCTGCTGGTGCTGGCGCCGGCGCTGGCCGACGGCGGTCCTCGGCCTGCTCGGCTTCGTCGTCGTGTACGGCCTGGACTGGGTCGCCACCGTTCCGCCGACCGTGGCGCTCTGCCACGAGGTGTTCGGCCGGGAGAAGGGCACCGTCGTGTTCGGCTGGGTGTTCGCCGCGCACCAGCTCGGCGCGGCCGCGGCGGCCTCGGCGGCCGGCGCGGTGCGTACCGAGCTGGGCGACTACCTGGTCGCGTTCGTCTCCGGCGCCGCGCTCTGCCTGGTCGCCGCGCTCGATCACCCAGGCGATCCGCCGGCCCGCCGCGGCCCCGGCCGTGGCGTGAGCCGGGGTCGGAGTCTAGCCCGGCGGCCGGTTCCGCTTCGCCTCGAGCAGGCTCTGGTCCGCCGCCCAGAACAGCGTGCTGGCCGTGTCGGTGGGGCCGAGCTCGGCCAGCCCGGCCGAGATCGACACGGTCAGCCCGTCGTCGACACTCGTCCCAGTCGTGGTCGGCGACGGCCCGGATGATCCTGGCCACCGCCGCCGCCGCCTCGCGCCGCCCGGCCGGCAGGCAGAGCACGAACTCGTCCCCGCCGTAGCGGGCGCACCGGTCGGCGGTACGGGTGTGCTCCCGCAGCAGCCGGGCCACGGTCCGCAGCACCTCGTCGCCGATCAGGTGCCCGTGCGTGTCGTTGACCCGCTTGAACCGGTCGACGTCGAGGATCGCCAGCGACAGCGGCGCGCCGGCCGCCTGGGCGTCGCCGACCAGCCGGGGCAGGTTCGCGTCGAACGCCCGCCGGTTCGGCACCTCGGTCAGCGGGTCGGACAGCGAGTCGTACTCCAGCTGCCGGGCCCGGCGCAGCAGCGCCTCCTGGTCCACCCGGAGCCTGGCCGCGGCGGCCCGGCTCACCCACACCGCGTACTGGGCCCGGCCGTAGCGCTCGTGCACCTCCCGGTACCAGCGCAGCGCGTCGCCGGCCCGGCCCTCCGCCTCGGCCAGCCGGGCCAGCAGGAACGCGCCGTCCTCGGCGAACGGCGGCAGCTTCTGCCCGACCGCCTCCTGCCAGTACGCGGTGAGCAGGTGGCGAGCGTCCTCCCACTTGCCCTCGGCCATCAGCACCACGCACTCGGCGTGCAGCCGGCGCCGGCGCAGCAGCGAGGTCACCGGCCGGGCCGGGGTTTCCCGGGACTCCTCCAGCGACCCGCGGGCACCGGCCGCGTCGCCGAGCCGGGCCAGCACCAGCGCCCGGTTGGCCCGCACCAGCGCCCCGGGCAGCACCCCGATGTCCAGGTCGGCCAGCGCGAGCGAGAGCTGCTCCTCCGCATCCAGGTAGCGGGCCCTGGCCTCCTCGTCCTGGCCGAGGTGCTCCAGCCGCATCGCCCAGCAGAGCATCGCGTAGCCCACCGCCTGCTGCCAGCCGCCCGGCGAGAGCCCGGCCGCGGCGGCCACCGCGACCGCCCGCTGGGTGGTCTCCACGGCCAGCGGGAACAGCTGCTCCATCGCCAGCCGCATGCCGCAGTTGCGCAGCACCAGCGCCAGCTCGCGGCTGGCCTCGCTGACCGACTCCACCGACGCCAGCGCGAGCACGATGCTGGAGACGGCCTCGTCCCCGTCGCCGTCGGCGGAGATCCCGACGCAGGTGTGGAAGCTGGCCGCCGACAGCGCCGAGACCCGGGGCAGCAGCGGCCGGACCCGCTCGAGCTCCAGCCGCGCGCCGGGCATGTCCTCGGCGTTGGTCAGCGCGATCGCGATCGCGATGCCGAGCTCGAGGTCCTCGTCGGGGGTCAGGTCCGGGTCGGCCCGCAGCTCGGCTACGGCGGCGCGCAGATCCTCGACCCGGCTCTCCCGGGCCAGCGCCCGGGCGGCGGCGACGCGTTCGGGCCGGAGGTCGCGGCGTGCCTGCAGCAAACCCGGCTCCCTCCTGCTGCCTGGACTATAGGTCCGCGACGGCCGGCACCGGCGCGAGATGCCGGCGGCCCCGCTTCACGGCGAGCAGCTCCCGGTCCGCGGCGGCGAACAGGCTGGTGGGGGTGTCGTCCGGGGCCAGCTCGGCGATCCCCCAGCTGATCGTGACCAGCAGGCCGCGGGACACCTCCGACCACGGGTGGCCGGCGACCGCGGCGACCGCCGCGGCCACCGCGGCCCGGGCCTGGTCGAGCGGCGCCGGCAGGCAGAGCACGAACTCGTCCCCGCCGTACCGGGCGAACCGGTCGCACTCCTCGCACCGCTCCCGCAGCACCCGGCCGATCACCCGGAGCACCTCGTCGCCGACCGGGTGGCCGTGCCCGTCGTTGACGACCTTGAACCGGTCGACGTCGAGCACGGCCAGGCTCAGCGGCGCCCCGGCCGCCTGCACGGCCGGGATCAGCGTGGCCAGCTCCGCGTCCAGCGCCCGCCGGTTGGGCAGGCCGGTCAGCGGGTCGGTGAGCGTGTCCGCCTCCAGCTCCCGGCTGCGGCGCAGCAGCGCCTCCTGCTCGACCCGCAGCCGGGCCGCCGTCTCCCGGGCCTGCCAGCTCTCCTGCTGGGTCCGCCCGTACCGGCCGTACACCACCCGATACCACTGCAGCGCGTCGGCGGCCCGGCCGGTGGCCTCGTCGACCCGGGCCAGCAGCAGCGGCACGTCGTCGGTGCGGGCCGGCACGGGGCCGCTGATCGACTCCCACAGCCGCAGCAGCGTGCGCCTGGCCTCGTCGTACCTGCCCTCGGCGAACAGCGCCGCGCCCTCGGCGTGCGCGAGCAGCCGGCGCAGCGACGGCGACTCGGCCCCGACCGGCACCGCGGCGGCCTCCCGCAGCTTCGCCCTGGCCGTCGCCGCGTCGCCGAGCCGGCCGGCCAGCAGCGACCGCTCGGCGCAGGACAGGGCACGCATCACGTCCGGCAGCGCGTCCGGCGCGGCCAGCGCCGCCTCGTGGTGGCGCACGACCGCGACCCAGCACCGGTCGCGCTCCTCGGCCAGGCCGAGGTGGTCGAGGCTCATCCCCCAGGTGAGCTGCACGTACTGCGCCTGGGTGTGCAGCCGGGCCAGCGGCATGCCGGTCTCGGTGCCGATCTCGAGCGCCCGCCCGAGCACCTCGGCGGCCAGCGGGAACAGCCGGCAGTAGGCCAGGGTGAGCCCGCAGGACGCGGTCGCCATGGCCCGCTCCACCGACGGCGGGGCGTCGGCCAGCAGGGCCAGCGCGAGCACGGCCTCCTCGATCGCCGTGTCGGCGTCGTCGAAGAAGTGCGCGGCGGTGCCGGACATCGAGTGGAACCGGGCCTGCACGGCCAGCGAGGCCTCCTCCAGCCGGCCCTGCACGCCCTGCAGCACGTCCCACGCGTCGGTCGGCCGCTCCAGGTTGAGCAGCGCCGATGCCCGGATCGCGGCGAACTCGACCTCGAGGTCGGCCGGCACGCCGCCGTCGGTCACCGCGTCGGCGCGCAGCCCGGCCAGCACCTCGTCCAGCCGGCCGAGCCGCGCCTCACTGGCCAGCCGGCGGGCCAGCGCGAGCCGCTGGGCGAGCCGATCCTCGGGCATGTGCGCGAGTTTAAGGTCACTCGACGAGGTCCTGGCGATGCAGGGGCGAAACCGCCCGGATCACCAGAGCCGGGCCGGCTCCGGCCCGCGCTCACCCAGGACCGACCGCTCGTGGTCGAGCAGCCAGCGCTTGCGGGGCAGCCCGCCGCCGAAGCCGGTCAGCGACCCGTTCGCCCCGATCACCCGGTGGCAGGGCACGATCACCGCGATCGGGTTGCGGCCGTTGGCCAGGCCGACCGCCCGGGACGCCGTCGGCTGGCCGAGGTCGACCGCGATCTGCCCGTACGTCGTGGTCCGCCCGTACGGGATGTCGCGCAGTGCCAGCCACACCTTCTGCTGGAACGCGCTCCCGTGCGGGCTGAGCGGCAGATCGAAGCCGGTCCGGGCGCCGGCGAAGTAGTCCCGCAGCTGGGCGGCGACCGGGGCCAGCGCCTCGTCGTCGCGGACGGCTCCGGCCGGCGGCTCGTGCGGCTCCATCTGCAGCTCGCGCAGGCCGGTCTCGTCCCCGACCAGCAGCAGCGGGTCGATCGGCGAGTCGATGACGGTCCAGAACATCACACGTCCTCCCGGCCGAGAGAGTGCCAGAGCTGGAGCAGCCCGTACGACCGCCAGGGGCGCCAGCGCTCGGCCAGCGCCGCGGCCGCGGCCGGGTCGCTCGCCACGCCGAGCCGGTCGAGGGCGTGCCGCACCCCGACGTCGGTCGGCAGGAACACGTCCGGGTCGCGCAGGGCCCGCAGCGCCAGGTAGGACGCGGTCCACGGGCCGATGCCGGGCAGCCGCAGCAGCCGGCGCTCGGCCTCGGCCCGGTCGGCGCCCGGGTGCAGGTCGAGCTCGCGGTCGGCCAGCGCGCCGGCCACCGAGCGCAGGGCCCGCAGCCGGGCCGCCGGCATGCCGACCTGCGCCTCCCGCAGCACCTCGGGGGTCGGGAAGAGCCTGGTCACCGAGCCCAGCGGGCTGGCGAGAGGCTCCCCGTAGGCCTCGGCCAACCGGGTCGCGAGCCGGGTCGCGGCGGGCACCGAGACCTGCTGCCCGACCACCGCCCGGACGGCCATCTCGGCCCCGTCGACGTGGCCGGGCACCCGCAGCCCGGGAGCCTTGCGGACCAGCGGGTCGAGCAGCGGGTCGGCCCCGAGCGCGGCCTGCACGGCGACCGGGTCGGCGTCGAGGTCGAGCAGCCGCCGGCTGCGCTGCACGGCCGCGGCCAGGTCGCGCAGGTCGGTCAGGCGCAGCTCGCAGCGCACGCAGTCGGGGCCGGCCGACAGCGCCACCACCCCCGGTCCGCGCGGCAGCCGCAGCGAGCGGGTGTAGACCCCGCCGGACCAGTCCTCCACGCCCGGCACCGCCCGCGCACCGAGGAAGCGCAGCAGCGCGTCCAGCTCGATCGGCGCCCGGTAGGGCAGCCGCAGCACGATCGCGCCGGCGACCCGCTCGGCCGGACCGCGCCGGGACCGCCGCAGCTCGGTCGGCGTCACCGCGAACACCGTCCGGATCGTGTCGTTGAACTGCCGGACGCTGGCGAACCCGGCCGCGAACGCGACGTCGGTGATCGGCAGGCCGGTCGTCTCCAGCAGCACCCGGGCGGTCTGCGCCCGCTGCGCCCTGGCCACCGCCACCGGCCCGGCGCCGACCTCGGCCACCAGCTGCCGGTGCAGGTGCCGCTCGCTGTAGCCGAGCCGGCTGGCCAGGCCGGTCACGCCCTCCCGGTCGACCACGCCGTCGCCGATCAACCGCATCGCCCGGCCGACCAGGTCGGCCCGCAGGTCCCAGTCGGGGGAGCCGGGCGTGGCGTCGGGCCGGCACCGCTTGCAGGCCCGGAAGCCGTCCTGCTGCGCGGCGGCCGCGCTCGGGAAGAACCGGACGTGCTCGCGGCGCGGGGTCATCGCCGGACAGCTCGGCCGGCAGTAGATCCCGGTCGAGGTCACGGCCGTCACGAACCAGCCGTCGAACCGGTCGTCCCGGCTCTGCACGGCGCGGTAGCGGGTGTCGTCATCGGCCAGCACGCTCTCCACGGTGCCACCGGGGTACGACAATTCCTGGCGGCGATCGGACTTGACCGTTCTGTCCGGTATGACCGTCGAGGGAATCGAGCCACGGTACGGTGCGCCCATGACCGAGGGCGGCGGGGACCAGTATCGGGACCAGTACGACGACCAGGCCCACCCGCCGGGCCCCTCGACGCCGCGCCCCGAGGATCAGCCGGCGTACGAGGATCAGCCGGCGCACGAGGATCAGCCGGCGCACGAGGATCAGCCGGCGCACGAGGATCAGCCGGCGCACGAGGATCAGCCGGGGCACGACGAGACCGCCGCGCCGACCGGGTCGTTCTCCGACCAGATCCCGTCCGGCCAGCAACCGACGCCGAACGTCTACCCACCCGCCCCACCACCACCCGGCCAGCAGCCACCCGGCCAGCAGCAGTACGGCCAGCAGCCGCCCGGCCAGCCGGGCTATGCCCAGCCGGGATACGGGCAGCCGCCCGGCGAGCAGCAGTATCCGCAGCAGGGCCAGGGCCAGCCGCCCGGGCAGCAGGGATACGCGCAGCAGCCACAGCAGGCCTATGGCCAGCAGGCCTATGGCCAGCAGGCCTACGAGCAGCAGCCACAGCAGCCACAGCAGCCACAGCAGCCACAGCAGCCCTATGGCCAGCAGCCCTATGGCCAGCCGGGATATGGCCAGCCGGGATATGGCCAGCCGGGATATGGCCAGCCGGGATATGGCCAGCCGGGATATGGCCAGCCGGGATACGGGCAGCAGCAGGCGCAAGGGCAGCCGGGCCAGTACCCGCAGACCGCCTACCCGCAGAATCCGTACCAGCAGAGCCCCTACCAGCAGGCGCCGTGGGCTCCGCCCGGTTACGGCGCGCCGCCGGCCAACCTCGCGTCGTGGGGCATCCGAGCCGGCGCCCTGCTGCTGGACGGGCTGTTCGCGTTGCTCGTATCCCTGCCCGGCCTCGTCGTGCTGATCGTCGCGCTGGCCTCGGCCGACACCGAGACCGACGCCGACGGCACGACGAGGATCACCGACGTCAACGGCGGCCTCATCGCGCTGGCGGTCGTGCTCTTCCTGGTCGCGGTCGTCTTCCAGTTCTGGAACTACGGCTGGCGGAACGGCTCGAAGGGCTGCTCGCTCGGCAAGCAGGTCGTCGGCATCCGGCTGGTGAGCGAGGCGACCCGGCAGGTGCCGGGCGGCTGGGTCGGGCTCGGCCGGTTCCTGGTCCGCAACCTGCTCGGCGTCCTCACCGGCGGCATCTACACGATCCTGACCTACCTGTGGCCGCTGTGGGACGAGAAGAACCAGACCCTGGACGACAAGATCTTCTCCACCCTGGTCGTACGAGCCTGAGGATCAGCCGGTCAGCTGCAGCAGGGCGTACGCGGCCAGCCAGTGCTCGACCATGTAGTCGCCGCCGGTCGCGTGCGGCATCCCGGCCTCGGCGTGCCGGCGGGCGGCCTCCCGCGCGACCGGCACCCGCGGGTCGCCGGCCGGCAGCGCGGCGGCCAGCCGGCGCCAGGCCCAGGCCCGGCTGAGGTTGAGCCCGTGCAGGTGGGCGAGCTGCCCGTCGCTGTCGTCGGTGACGGTGACCGGCTCCAGCAGCGTCGCCGGGAACGCCGGCAGGAATCCGGCCAGCCAGTCCGGCCCGGCGATGTCGACCATCAGCTCGGCCTCGCACAGCGCCGGGGACAGGAAGTCCGCGCCGGACGGCTCCCAGGCCGCCGGGTAGTCGCGGTCGGCGAGGAACCACCGCTCGGCCGCCCGGAGGATCTCGGCCAGCAGCGTGCCGTCCCCGTCGGCGGCCCGCCGCTGCGCCCACGGCAGCGCCAGCCGCAGCCCGAACGCGCCGTTGACGTGCCCGCCGGATCGGATCGGGTAGGTAGCGTCCGGCAGCCAGGCCAGCAGGTTCGCCGCGACCTGCGCGGCCAGCGGGCGCAATGCCTCGGCCCAGCCCGTGGCGCGCGCGCCGGCCAGCGTGGCCTCCTCGGCCAGCATGAGCGCCCAGCCGAGCCCGTACGGCCGGGAGAAGCCGGGGTTGGCGGCGAGGAACGCGGTCTCGACCCGCAGCGGCTCCGGCGCCAGGTGCGCGTCGAGCACCGCCAGCGCGTCGGCCGGAATCGACGCCAGCCGGTGCAGCCGGACCAGCACCCAGTGCATCTCGACGCAGGAGTGCCAGTCGAAGCTGCCGAAGAAGGCGGGGTGCAGCTCCCGCGGCATCGGCACCGGCTCCGGGCCGCGCAGCACGTAGCGCAGGTCGTTGGGGAACTCGCGCAGCACGTTCTCCACCGCCGTGACCGCGTACGCCGGGGCGAGATCGGCGACCCGGGCCAGCGCGTCGGCGTCCGGCCCGGCCGGCCCCGGCCGCCCGTGCCAGGCGATCCCGGCGCCCGGCCCGCTCACCGCGGCTGCACCAGCAGGGCCTGGGCGCCGCGGCCGACCTCGCCGGCGGTGTCGGACAGCGTGGTGACCGCGTACCCGCCGCCGCTCGGGCCGATCGTCGTGACCGAGTCGAGGCAGAACCACTCGCCCTCGGGCGGCCGGAGCACGTGCACGGTCAGCTCGGTGTTGACGTAGAGCCAGCGGTCCAGCGGCAGCGCCGAGCCGACCCCGTTGCCGGAGTCGGCGCTGGCCAGCAGCCGCTGGGCCGGCGACGGCTGCTCGCCCTCGACCAGCGGGACCCGCATCCGGGACCAGATCACCGCCGGCCCGGGCTCGGCGAAGTCGCCCTTGACCCGCCGCCATTCCATCGCCTGCAGGTAGCCGCCGGGCCAGCGCTGGTCGACCGGGTCGGGCTGGTCCGGCAGCGGCGGCGGCCCCGCGGCCCCGGACGCCGCCGCGGTGTCGCCGAGCCGGTACCACCAACCGGTGGCCCTGGCCACGTCCCGCCCGCCGGCGGTCAGCGTGGCCACCGCGAGCTGCACCGACCGCCCCGGCCGCAGCAGGCCGGCGGTGACGGTCAACTCGGTGACCGGCACCGCGCCGAGCAGGTCGACCGAGACCCGGGCCAGCCAGCCCTCACCGGTCGGCAGCACCCGCTCCAGCGCCCGGGCCAGCAGGGCGGCCGGCGGCCCGCCGTGCTGGTCGGTGGCCGCCCACGGCCCCACCGTGTGCTCGGTGGGCCGGAAGACCCCTGGCGCGACCTCGACGTAGAAGGCCTCCGTCACTGTGTCCGCTCCTCGACCGGCCCTCGTCACTGCCCGCTCGCGCTGCGAGCCGTCGCGCTCGCTCAAGCCCCGACCGTACGGGCCAGGCGCAGCCACCGGTAGCCGGACCCGTCCAGCTGGACCTCGGTCAGGTCGCCGGCCGGCGGGTACCGCCGGTCGGACAGCACGTCCACCGGGAAGCCGTCGGCGATCCCCGGCTGCGGGGCGAGGTCCACGGTGACCTTCGTCGTCGAGAGGTTGAGCACCGCGATGATCACGCCGGTCGGGCACTCGTAGCGCAGGCCGAGCACCCGGTCGTCGCGGGTGTCGAGCACCGTGCACGTGCCGGTGCCGAACTCCGGCGACTCCCGCAGCACCGGCAGCACGTTGTGGAACCAGCGCAGCAGCGAGTCCGGGTCCTGCTCCTGCGCGCGCACGTTCACCGCCTGGTAGCCGAAGTCTCCCTTGCCGATCATCGGCCGTACGGTCTCGGCCGCGCTGGAGAAGCCACCCTGCGGAGCGTCGGCCCACTGCATCGGCGTGCGGATCGCGTCCCGCTGCGGCAGGGACAGGTCCTCGCCCATGCCGATCTCCTCGCCGTACCGGATCACCGGGGTGCCGGGCAGCGAGAACTGCAGCACGTACGCGAGCCGGATCCGGCGCTGGTCGCCGCCGAGCATGGTGGCCAGCCGGCGCCGGATGCCGCGGTCGTAGAGCTGCATGTTCTTGTCCGGGCCGAACTTCGCGAACACGTCGGCCCGCTCGCTGTCCCGCAGCCCGGACAGGTCGATCTCGTCGTGGTTGCGCAGGAACGTCGCCCAGCTGCAGGCCGGCGGGATCTCCGGCGAGGACTGGACCGCGGTCTCGCACCGGCACCGCGGTCTCTCGGGCCAAGGCCAGGAAGACCTGCTGGTTCTCGGCGAAGTTGAACATCATCGGCAGCCGGTCGCCGCGCGGACCGAAGAACTCGAGGATCTGCTCGCGCGGCACGTTCGCCTCGGCCAGCACGACCGCGTCCCCGCGCCGCCAGGCGATGTGGTCGCGCAGGTCGTTGAGCCACTCGTAGTGCATGATCCGGTCCGAGGTGTCCGGGTGCACCTCCTCGATGACGAACGGCGCGCCGTCCATCCGGAACCCGCTGACCCCGATCTCGAGCCAGAACGCCACGGCCCGGCCGATCTCCTCGCGGACCTCGGGGTTGTTCCAGTTCAGGTCGGGCTGGAAGTCGTAGAAGCGGTGGTGGTACCAGAGCTTGGCCACCTTGTCGTACGACCAGGTGCCGCGCTGGTAGCCGGGGAACACGACGCCCTCGTCCGCGTGCGGCGGCTCGGTCGGCGACCAGACGTACCAGTCCCGGTACGGCGAGTCCTCGCTCTGCCGGGCCGACTGGAACCACGGGTGCTGGTCCGAGGTGTGGTTGACGACCAGGTCGATCATGACCCGGATGCCGCGGTTGCCGCACTGGTGGACCAGCTCGACGAAGTCGCCGAGCGACCCCAGCCGCGGGTCGACGCCGTAGTAGTCGGTCACGTCGTAGCCGTCGTCCCGGTTGGGCGTCGGGTGGATCGGGTTGAGCCAGATCGTGCTGACCCCGAGCCGGGCCAGGTGGTCCAGCCGGCTGGTCAGCCCGCGCAGGTCACCCACCCCGTCGCCGTTGGAGTCCTGGTACGTCTCGACGTCGATGCAGTAGATGACTGCCTGCTGATACCACCGTTCGGGCATGCGCGTCATGTACCCCGCCGGAACGGGTACGGGAAACCTGTGAGCGTGTTGACCCGGGCAGATCGCCGGTTGGTGCTGCGCCTCGCGCTCGGCCTGGCGGCGGTGGTCGTGCTCGGGGTGCCGTTCCTGCTGCTCGCCCTGCTCGTACGGGACAACTGGAGCCCGCTGATCCGGCTGGACACCACGGTCGCGAACCGGATGCACGTCATCGCCCTGCAGCAGCACTGGCTGGTCACGCTGCTCAAGGGCATCAGCGACGTCTTCGACCCGATCACCTTCCGGGTCGTCACGACCGCCGCGGCCGCGTTGCTGTTCTGGCGCGGGCGCCGGCGGCTGGCGATCTGGACGCTGGTCACGATCTGGGGCGCCGCGTTGCTCGGCGTGCTGCTCAAGGTCGTCGTCGACCGGGCCCGGCCGGACCTGGTCGACGCGGTCGCCGCCGCGCCCGGCCGGTCGTTCCCGTCCGGTCACGCGCTCACCTCGATGGTCGGCTGCGCGGTGCTGCTGCTCCTGGTCACCCCGCTGCTGCGGCGGCGGTGGCGGGCGGTGGCGATCGCGGTCGCGATCCTGGTCCCGCCGGTCGTCGCGTTCGCCCGGGTCGGGCTGGGCGTGCACTACCTCTCCGACGTGGTCGCCGGCGAGCTGCTCGGGCTGGGCTGGGTCGTGGTCACCGCGGCCGCGTTCGAGGCCTGGCGGCGCGACGTCGGCCTGCCGCCGTCCCCGCCGACCGAGGCCGAGCCGGAGCTCGGCGACAACGTGCCCGAGCCGTCCAGCGGATGAGCGAGCCCGAGGGCCCGCAGGCGAACGGGAAAAGGGTGCGGAGCGGGAGATGAGCTGGGACGTCATCGTCGTCGGCACCGGTGGGATGGGCAGTGCCGCGGTGCTGGAGCTGGCCCGGCGCGGCCGGCGGGTGCTCGGCCTCGACCGGTACGGCCCGGCGCACGCGCTGGGCTCCAGCCACGGCGGCTCGCGGATCTACCGGCAGTCCTACCTGGAGGATCCGGCGTACGTGCCGCTGCTGCTGCGGGCCTGGGAGCTGTGGCACCGGCTGGTCGCGGACAGCGGCTCGGACCTGTTCGTGCCCACCGGCGGCCTGTACGCGGGACCGCCGGACGGACCAACCTTCGGCGGCTCGCTGCGCTCGGCCGAGCAGTGGGACCTGCCGCACGAGGTGCTCGACGCCGCCGCGGTGGCCCGCCGGTTCCCCACCTTCCGGTTGGCTCCGGGCGAGCTCGGCCTGGTCGAGCGGCGGGCCGGGTACGCCCGGCCGGAGGCGACCGTGGCCGCCCAGCTGCGGCTGGCCGCGGCGGCCGGGGCCGAGCTGCGGTCGGCCGGGCCGGTCGAGTCCTGGCAGGCCGGCCCGCCGGCCCGGGTCCGCACCGCGGCCGGGACGTACGAGGCGGACGCGCTGGTGCTCACCCCGGGCGCGTGGGCCCCGCAGCTGGCCGGGCTCGACGTGCCGATGGTGGTGGAGCGGCAGGTCATGCACTGGCTCGCGCCGGCCGGCGACATCGGCCCGTACGCCCGGAACCCGGTGTTCATCTGCGGCGACGGTCCGGACCAGGTCTACGGCTTCCCGGCCATCGACGGTCCGGCCGGCGGGGTCAAGGTCAGCTTCTTCCGGGCCGGCGAGCCGACCACGCCGGCGGCCGTCGACCGGACCGTGCGCCCGGCCGAGGTGGCCGAGCTGCGGCGCCGGGCCGCCGAGGTGCTGCCCGGCCTGACCGGGCCGCGCGGTGGCCGCGACGGTCTGTCTCTACACGACCACCCCGGACGAGCACTTCGTCGTCGGCCCGCATCCACGTCATCCGAACGTGGTGGTCGCCTGCGGCTTCTCCGGGCACGGCTTCAAGTTCGTCCCGGTGATCGGCGAGATCCTGGCCGACCTCGTCCTCGACGGGCGTACGGACCACCCGATCGACCTGTTCGACCCGCTGCGGTTCCGGTCACACTGATGTCATGCGGCAGCGCGGGTCGGTGGTGGCGCTGGTCGCCGTCGCCGTGCTGCTGTTCGGGTACGTGGCCACCCACCGGGACCCGGTCCGGCGGCCGGACCCGCCGCCGGTCGCAGCCGCGCCGTCCGGGCTGCCCCGGGTGGTCGGCGACCGCGAGCCCGGCCCGCCGGGCCTGAAGCTGCTGGTCAGCGGTCAGTACCCGCAGATCATCGACACCTCGACCGGCCACTCCTCGCCGGTGCCGGGCGTCCAGCTGTCCGCCGGGGAGCGGGCCGCGCTGCAGGTGGTGCCGGGCGGCACCGTGGTCACCGAGATCGCGCCGGGCACCACCCGGTCACGCACCACGCTGGTCCCCACCGCGGACGGGCGCCGGCCGGTCGTGCTCGGCTTCGGCGTCGTCGTGGTCCCGACCCTGCGCGGCACCGACCTCTACGTCGCCGACCGCGGGTCCGGCAGCACCAAGATCACGGTCACGACGCCGACCGGCGCCGCCCGGGCGTCCTGGACGGTCGGCGGCACGCTCACCCCGCTGCGGGACACCGGCGCGGGTCTGGTCGTCCGGGAGATCGGCGACCGCGGCGTCGCCGAGCTGCGGGTGCTCGACCCGCGCACCGGCGCGACCCGGCGGCGGCTCACGCTGGGCGGGATCCTGGTCGCGGTCGGCCCGAGCGCGGTCGCGTACGTCCCGCCGGACTGCCGCGGGGACTGCCCGCTGTCGGTCGTCGGGCTGGCCGACGGCCGGACCCGCAGCTACCCGCTGCCGCCGAACACCGGCAACCCCGCCACCGGCGCGTTCGCCCCGGACGGGCACCGGCTGGCGCTCGGCGTTCCGGGGCAGTACCGGGACGGCCGGCTGATCATCGTGCCTGGCTTCGCCGAGGTGCTCGACCTCGGCACCGGCGAGTTCGTCCGGGTGCCGGGGCTGGACACCGCGGCCGAGCGGGCACCCGATCTGAGCTGGTCCGGCGGCACGCTGGTGCTCGGGGTCTGGTCCGGCACCGGAGGCCAGGTGGCCAGCTGGTCGGCCGACCGGAAGGACGAGCTGCGCGTGCTGCCGGCCGACCCGCCCGGCGACGCCGCGTTCTCCTCGGTGACGGTGCTGCCCCCGTGACGGTATGACTGGGACATGGCCAGCACGCACGAGGTGACCAACCAGCCCCCGCCGCTGGTCGACCACGACGTCTACGCCGGCGATCTCGCCCTGGCCGAGACGGTCCGCCGGCTCGGTGCCGAGACCGCGCGGCTGCGCGAGCTCGGCCGGTTCGCCGGGACCGCGCAGGCGCAGGGCTGGGGCACGGACGCCAATGCGCACCCGCCGGTGCTGCGCACGCACGACCGCTACGGCCACCGGGTCGACGAGGTCGACTTCCACCCCGCGTACCACCGGCTGCTCGCCGAGGCGGTCGGGCACGGGCTGGCCGGCGCGCCGTGGGCGGCGGCCGAGCCGACCCCGCACACCGGCCGGGCGGCCGGCTTCTACGTCTGGTCGCAGGTCGAGGCCGGGCACGGCTGCCCGGTGTCGATGACGTACGCGGTGGTCCCGGCCCTGCGGCACGAGCCGTCCCTGGCCGCCGCGTACGAGCCGGGGCTGACCGCGACGGCGTACGAGCCGGGGCTGCGGGCCGGCAAGGCCGGGCTGCTCGCCGGGATGGGGATGACCGAGAAGCAGGGCGGCTCGGACGTCCGGGCCAACCGGACCACCGCGGTGGACGCGGGCGACGGCACCTGGCGGCTGACCGGGCACAAGTGGTTCTGCTCGGCGCCGATGTGCGACCTGTTCCTGGTGCTCGCCCAGGTCGCCGGAGCCGGGCTGACCTGCTTCCTGGTGCCGCGGGTGCTGCCGTCCGGCGAGCGCAACGTGTTCCGGCTGCAGCGGCTGAAGGACAAGCTCGGCAACCGGTCCAACGCCTCCTCCGAGGTGGAGTTCGAGGACACGGTCGGCTGGGCGGTCGGTCCGGTCGGGCGCGGGCTGCACACGATCCTGGAGATGGTCCGGGTCACCCGGCTGGACTGCGTGCTCGGCAGTGCGGCGCTGATGCGGGCGGCGGTGGCCCAGGCGGTGCACCACGCGACGCACCGGTCCGCGTTCGGCGGGATCCTGCGGGACAAGCCGCTGATGGCCGCCGTGCTCGCCGACCTGGCGGTCGAGTCGGAGGCGGCGACCGCGCTCGGCCTGCGGCTGGCCGCCGCCGCCGACGCCGGCGAGGACGACTTCGGCCGGCTGGCCACCGCGGTGGCGAAGTTCTGGGTCTGCAAGCGCGCCCCGGCGGTCGCCGGCGAGGCCCTGGAGTGCCTCGGCGGCAACGGGTACGTCGAGGAGTCCGGGATGCCGCGGCTGTTCCGGGAGTCGCCGCTCAACTCGATCTGGGAGGGCTCGGGCAACGTCATCGCGCTCGACGTGCTGCGGGCGCTGGCCCGGGAGCCGGCCGCCGCCGAGGCCGTGCTGGCCGAGCTCGACGCGGCCGCCGGCGGCGACCCGCGGCTGGATGCGGCGGCCAAGCTGCTGCGGGCCGACCTGGCCGCGGGACCGGCCGAGGCCGACGGCCGGGCGGTGGCGACCAGGCTGGCCCTGGCGCTGCAGGGCTCACTGCTGGTCCGGCACGCACCGGCGGCGGTCGCGGACGCGTTCTGCGCCACCCGGCTCGGTCCGGACGGCCCGGCCGGCGTCTTCGGGCTCGGCATCCCGAACGCGACCGCGCTGGTGGACCGGGCCGCGCCGACCCGCTAGAAAATTCTCTCCGCCCGTGTCGAGCGGGCCGGCGCCGCTCCGACCCACTGGCGTCCGTACCGGAAAGCGAGCAGGGGAGCTCCAGATGAAGTACATGATCATGATGTTCGGGACGGCCGGCGAGATGATGGAGACGAGGTCGCCGGAGTGGATCAAGGAGATGATCGGGTTCATGCAGGACCTCGACCGGGAGCTCATCGAGGCCGGCGAGATGGTGTTCAACGAGGGCCTGCAGGACGGCGACACCGCCACGCTCGTCCGGCTGGTCGACGGCGTCCCGGTCGCCACCGACGGACCGTTCGCCGAGGCCAAGGAGTCGCTGATCGGCTTCTGGGTGCTCGACGTCGCCGACGAGGCCCGGATCCGGGAGATCGCCGGGCGGATCGTGCGCTACAGCGGCGTGGTGGAGATCCGGCCGGTCGGCGTGGCGCCCGAGGTCGGGTGATCGAGGACCTGTTGCGGGAGCTGGCGCCGCAGGTTCTCGGCATCCTGGTCCGCAAGTACGACCGGTTCGACGCGTGCGAGGACGCGGTGCAGGAGGCGCTGCTGGCCGCGTCCCAGCAGTGGCCGTCGTCCGGCGTCCCGGACAGCCCGCGGTCCTGGCTGGTCACGGTCGCCTCCCGCCGGCTGGTCGACGAGTGGCGCAGCGAGAGCGCCCGGTCCCGGCGGGAGGAGGCCGTCGCCACCCTCGAGGTCGAGCCCGGGCCGACCGAGCAGCGTGACGACACGCTGACCCTGCTGTTCCTGTGCTGCCACCCCGAGCTGTCGGTGCCGTCCCAGCTCGCGCTGACCCTGCGGGCGGTGGGCGGGCTGAGCACCGCGCAGATCGCGGCGGCGTTCCTGGTGCCCGAGGCGACGATGGCGCAGCGGATCAGCCGGGCGAAGAAGTCGCTGCGGGAGGCGCGGTTCGAGCTGCCCGCGCCGGCCGAGCTGGCGGACCGGCTGCGGGTCGTCCTGCACGTGCTCTACCTGGTCTTCAACGAGGGGTACGCGGCGTCCTCCGGGCCGCAGGCGCAGCGCGCCGACCTCACCGCGGAGGCGGTCCGGCTCGCCCGGCTGGTGCACACGCGGGTGCCGGCGGACGGCGAGGTCGCCGGGCTGCTCGCGCTCCTGCTGCTCACCGAGGCCAGGCGGGCGGCCCGGACCGACGCGGACGGGCTGCTCGTGCCGCTGGCCGAGCAGGACCGGTCCCGCTGGGACCGGCGGCTGGTCGACGAGGGGGTCGCGTTGATCAGCCGGACGCTCGGCCGCGGCCCGGTCGGCCCGTACCAGCTGCAGGCGGCGATCGCAGCCGTGCATGACGAGGCCGTGACCGCGGCGGACACCGACTGGCCGCAGATCCTCGTCCTGTACGACGTGCTGCGCCGGGTCTCGCCCGGACCGGTGGTCACGCTCAACCGGGCGGTCGCGGTGGCGATGGTGCACGGGCCGCTGGCCGGGCTGGCCGAGCTCGGCACGCTGGAGGGCGACGAGCGGATGACCCGGGGGCACCGGCTGGACGCGGTCCGGGCGCACCTGCTGGAGATGTCCGGCGACCGCGCCGGCGCGGTCACGGCGTACCGCCGGGCGGCGAAGCGGGCGGCCAGCATGCCCGAGCAGCACTACCTCGCCCTGCGGGCGGCCCGGCTGAGCTGATCCCGGCGGCGGCCCGGACCCGGGGTCGAACGGCTGGCGGCGGGGCGCGCGTTCCCCGCGGGCCTACTCGCGGGGGCGGCGCTGGTTGAGTGGGATGACGTCGGCGCCGTCGGAGGCCGTGGCGGCGCGGACCGTGGAGCTCCACAGGGCCGGCCCGATCCGGTCCGCCGGCAGCGGGGGGAAGAAGTGGTCACCCTGGCCGGCGTGGCAGCCGAGCGACACCAGCGTGGCCCGGTGGATCGCACCGGTCACGCCCTCGGCCACGACCCGCAGGTCGAGCGCCCGGGCGATCTCCAGCGTCCCGCGGACGACCGCCGCCGCCTGCGGCGAGGACAGCAGCCGCTCGGTGAACGTCGCGGCGATCTTCACCTCGTGCACCGGCAGCCGGGCCAGGTGGGACAGCGAGCTCCACCCTGTGCCGAAGTCGTCCAGCGCCAGCCGGACGCCGAGGTCGCGCAGCTCGTCGAGGACCCCGTCGACCACGGCCAGGTGGCTGACCACCGAGGTCTCGGTGATCTCCAGGGTGAGCCGGCCGGCCGGCACCCGGTGCCGGGACAGCGCGGCCGCGACCTCGCCGGGGAAGTCGCGGTCGAGCAGCGTGCGCGGGGAGACGTTGATCGCGACCGGCGCGTCGCTGCCCTGCCAGGTCCAGTCGGCGGCGCAGCCGAGCGCGCTGTCCAGCACCCGCCGGGTCAGCTCGGGCAGCAGCCCGGCGTGCTCCACGACCGGCAGGAACTCCTCCAGCGCCAGTGGACCCCGGGCCGGGTGGTGCCAGCGCACCAGCGCCTCGGCGGCCAGCGCCTCGCCGGTGTTGAGGTCGATGATCGGCTGGTAGAGCAGCTCGATCTGGTCGAGGTCGTGCAGCGCCGCGCGCAGCTCGCTGGCCAGCACGAGCCGGCTGACGCTGCGCATGTCCCGCTCGGGCGCGTAGAAGTCGATCCGGCCGACCGTGCTGTGCACGGCGTGCAACGCGACCCCGGCCTGCCGCAGCAGCTCGGGCACGTCGCCCAGGCCGTGCGGCGCGTACGCGATGCCGGCGACGCTGGTCAGGCTGAGCGTGGTGCCGCCAACCGCGGCCGGGCTGGCGACGGCGCCGAGCAGCGCGTCGGCCCGGTGGGATGCCTGCGCCGGGTCGGTGAGCTTCGGCAGCAGCACCGCGAACTCGTCGCCCTCGAGCCGGGCCACCAGCTCGCCGGGCAGCAGCGCGGCCTCCAGCCGGCGCGCGGTGTGCACGAGCACGGCGTCACCGGCCGCGTGGCCGAGGGTGTCGACGATCTCCCGGAAGCCCCTGATGTCGATGAGCACCACCGCGGCGTCCAGCTGGCCCGCGGCCGTGCCGGCGAGCGCCGTCCGGCCCTCCACCTGCAGCCCGGCCCGGTTGAGCAGGTCGGTCAGCGGGTCGTGGGTGGCCTCGTGCTGGGCGGCCGCGTGCCGGCCGGCGTTGACCAGGGCCGAGTGCAGCTCGGCCGCGACCGCGCCGAGCATCGCCTGTTCCCGGTCGCTGAGCGAGACCGGCGCGACGAACCGGAGCCGCAGCACGCCGAGCGGCGCCGCGTCCGGGCCGACCCGCCGCTCGACGGTCGCGGCCGCCTCGTCCGCGGGCGCTTCGTCAGCCGGACCGTCGTAGCCGACGCCGTGCTCGTCGCCGCGCACCAGCCGGCCGTCGGCGAGCGCTATCTCGGCCCGGACGGCGGCGAAGAACCGGGTGGCCTCGCGCGTCGCCCGGGCCAGCACGACCCGCTCGTCCAGGTCGGCCAGCGACCGGGTGGCGTCGAGCAGCCCCTGCCAGGACTCCCGCTCCTCGCGCCCGCGCAGCCGGGCCTCGTACGCCTGCTGGAGGCAGAACAGCAGCGGCGGCAGCACCAGCAAGGCCCGCGGGTCGAAGCGCACCAGCACGACCGCGAGCAGCGCGGCGGCGACGTTGCCGGTCTGGCTGATCAGCCTGATGCCGAGGCCGTTGCGGTAGACCGCGACCGGCGAGCGATGCTGGGACAGTCCCACCACGACCGCGGTGCCGATCTCGGTGAGCTGGCTGTACGCGACGGCGCCGATCACCAGCGCGGCCACGTCCGTGGCCCGGGTGAGGTCGAGCGGCAAGCCGCTCAGCGACTGCACGATGAGGACCACCACCGCCGCGGCGAAGGTGTCCATCGATGCGTTGTAGATGGCCTTGATCGGCTGGTCCCGGTGTCGGAAGAACTTCGGGATGCAGCCCAGCGCGATAGCCGGCACCACCCAGGCCGGCGGGAGCAGGGCAAGCCCGACCACCACGGCCGCCTCGGTCCAGCCGAGCAGCACGAGCTGGCTGCCGAACCGCATGGTCAACCACGCGAAGCTGACCAGGCCGAACAGCGTCGCGCACGCGGCGAATTGCCACCAGATCGGGGCCGGGCCACCGACCGCGATCCAGAGGCTGACCGAGACCGCGGCGACGGCCGCCACCGCCACCGCCGTCACCACCACGTACAGCGATCGCGGCAGGCCCGCACGCGCTCCCACGGCGGACGCACCGGTCACTAATGCTCCCTCTGGCCGAGTTATGAACGATCGTATCCGCCGATCCCCGGACCGGCGCCCGGTGCGGCATACACCCCACTCCAACGGGGGACCGGCACGGTGCGTATCGGTCTCCTCGACCCTTTGCTGTTTCCGGATCAACTTTGCACATTGGGTGCATTCAGCCCCAGTTGGTCTCGACAAAGCGCATGACAGCGTCACCCCCTGCAACAACCCTGTGATAAACCGATTCGGGTGCATGACCGGATGGCTCAGCCCCAGTTGGTGCCGTCGAAGCTCATGGCCGGGTTCACCTCCCTGCCGTTCCGTCGGGTCGGAGACACGGCAGGGCTCAGCCCCAGTTGGTGCCGTCGAAGCTCATGGCCGGGTTCACCTCCCTGCCGTTCCGTCGGGTCGGAGACATGGGGGGCTCAGCCCCAGTTGGTGCCGTCGAAGCTCATGGCCGGGTTCACCTCCCTGCCGTTCCGTCGGGTCGGGAACACGGGAGGGCTCAGCCCCAGTTGGTGCCGTCGAGACGCATGCCGATCACCCCCTCACCAGGTGAGGGGGTGGCCACGGGGAGAGGGAACGGGCGGCAGCGTTGTGGGCGCATGCGCACACCCCCTCTCGGGGAGGCGTTCCCGAACGAGAACGCGATGAAGAGGAGGCGTACGCGACGTCGCCGCCCCGTACGGTTTAGATCAGCGTAGATTTACGCCCGTTCGGCGGTACACCGCCGTCGGGCGCAACTCTTCGTAAGCTAGGTCAAAAGGTCGCTACTGAGGGATTTGTCAACTCACCGCAGGTGAGGGAGACGACAGGAACCGTCGTCCCGCGCCGCTCAGCGACAGCGCACAGGCCACGCCCAGAGCGCCGGCCACGCAGATGACCACGCCCGGCGAAGTCAGCTCGGCGCACGCGCCGGCGATCGCGATGCTGATGCCCTGCCCGGCGACCAGGCCGGCGGAGACCAGGCCGAACGCCTGGCCACGCCGCTCGGCCGGCAGCGCCTGCATGAAGGCGGCGTTGGCCGGCAGGTTGTACGTCGTGCCGATCCCGGAGATCACCAGCAACGCCACCGCGACCGGCAGCGACGGCGTCGTGACGAACAACAGCAGCGGCAGGCAGCTGAGCACGGCCAGCCAGCCCATCAGCTCCAGCCGGATCACCGGTCGCACCATCCGGCTGAGCACGATGCCGCCGACCACCGAACCGACCGGCTGGGCGGCGAGCAGCAGGCCGATCGCGCTCGAGTCACCCTTCGCGTACGGCGCGGCGAGACCCTCGGGCACCACCCAGAACGCAGCGAGCCAGCCGAGCAGCACCAGCCCGCGCAGCCGCGGGTCGCCGAAGACGACCTTGGCCCCGGTCTTCATCCGCTCCCAGCTGTTGCCGAGCTGCACGGCGGTCGCCACCGCCCCGTGCACCCGCACGCCGAACCGGACCAGCGTGGCCGAGACGAGGAAGCTGGCCGCGTCGAGCAGCAGGGCGTGGCGCGGGCCGATCAGGCCGATCAGCGCCCCGCCGGCGGCGAAGCCGACCACCTGGGCGGCCTGGATGGTGAGCTGGTTGAGCGCGGAGGCCAGCACGTAGCGGTCGTCGGGGAGGATGTCGACCAGCATCGACGCGCGCGCGGACAGGAACGGCGACTCGGCCAGGATCACCACGAACAGCAGCGCGGCCAGCGCGGCCAGCGGGATCCCCGGCACGGCCATCAGCGCGACCAGCACGGCGCTGAGCAGCTGGCAGCACACCATCACCGTGCGGCGGGGGAGGCGGTCGGCCAATCCGCCCAGCAGCGGGCCGCCCACCAGCCAGGGCAGATACGTCACCGCGTAGATCAGCGCGGTCAGGAAGGCGGAGTGGGTCTCCTGGAAGACCAGCGTGGCGATCGCGACGCGGGCCAGCTGGTCGCCGGTCAGGGAGATCGCCTGGGCCACGAACAGCGAGGTGAACTGGCCCTCGGAGAACAGAGCACGGTACGTCGCCGGCTTCGCCGGCAACCCGTGCTTGCTCTCCCTGATGGTCACCCACACCCCCTCTTCGACGCTCCTGGCCCAGTCTGATGCAGATCGTCATCTGAGCGAAGAGCCTAGGGGATGTCTGTTCCTT
This sequence comes from uncultured Actinomycetota bacterium, assembly GCA_963803135.1. GTDB lineage: Bacteria > Actinomycetota > Actinomycetes > Mycobacteriales > CADCTP01 > CADCTP01. Next base: position 329,998 of record CAWDLH010000010.1, read on the forward strand.
GGGGCAGAGCGGTTTCACCCGAACGGCCCGCGCGCCTCACCTACCGTAGTTGGCCACGCGGCGGACGATGAGCTCGACGACGTCCCGCTCGACTGCGCCGACCACCACCTCGGACCAGGCGCCGGGTGGCGCCGGGGCGACCACGGTGGCGCCGCGGGCCGGGCCGTCCGAGCAGTCGACGGTGATCGTTGCCGGCTGGGTGCGCAGCAGGTCAGGACGGAGCACCGCGGTCACCGCCACCGCGTCGTGCACCGCCAGCGCGGCGACGCCGGTCTCCTGGCGCTGCCGCTCGGCCTCCGGGCGCAGCATCGCGGCCGCCGCCTGCCCGGCCGCCCCGCCGCCGGCCAGCGCGGTCAGGTCGGCCTCGGTGAACGGCACGGTCAGGGTCAGGTCCAGCCCGACCATCGTGGTCGGCACGGGGGGGTCGAACCCTGGTTCGGTGAGCACCCGGTACGCGGCCTCCGGGTCGGACCACACGTTGAACTCGGCCGCCACGGTCGTGTTGCCCACGGTCGCCGAGCCGCCCATGATCACCACCCGGCCCAGCGTCGCCGCCACCTCGGGATGCACCGCGTAGAGCAGCGCCACGTTGGTCAGCGGGCCGATCGCGATCAACGTGACCGGGTCGGGGGAGCCGCCGATCGCGTCGGCGAGCAGGTCGACCGCGGGCCGCGGGTCGGGCTCGGCCGCCGGCTCGGGCAGCGCCGCCCGGTGCACCCCGTCCTCGCCGTGCACCTGCTCGGCCCGGCCGGGCGACGTGCGCACCAGCGGGCGCGCGGCGCCGGCGGCGACCGGCACGTCGGGCCGGCCGGCGAGGGCGAGCAGCCGGCCGGCGTTGCGGGTGGTGTGCTCGAGGTCGACGTTGCCCGCCACCGTGCTCACCCCGAGCAGGCGCAGCTCCGGACTGGCGCAGGCCAGCAGCAGCGCGACCGCGTCGTCGATCCCGGGGTCGCAGTCGACGACGATCGGAACGGGCGTCTCCACCGGGTCGGTCACCGGGCCTCCAGGTCGTCCAGGTCGGCGGGTCGGGGCAGCGACGGCTGGGCGCCGGGCCGGCTGGCCGCCGCCGCGCCGGCCAGGCAGGCCCGGCGCAACGCCGCATCCTGGTCCAGCCCGGCCAGCAGGCCCACCACCAACGCGCCGGTGAAGGCGTCGCCGGCGCCGGTGCCGTCGACCGCGGTCACCGCGGGGGCGGCCGCGCGGGCCACCTCCCGCCCACCGGACCGGAGCACCGCGCCGTCCGCGCCGGCCGTCACCGCGACGAGCCGGGCCCGGTCCAGCCCGTCGACCGCGGCGAACTCGGCCCGGTTGGCCACCACCAGGTCGGCCCGGTCGAGCACGGCGGCCGGCACCGCCGTCGGCGGGGCCGCGTTGAGGCAGAACAGCGCGCCCGGCGGGGTCGCCGCGGCCGCCGCGGCCACCGTCTGCCCCGGCACCTCCAGCTGGCAGAGCACGGCGTCGGCCCCGGCCAGCTCGGCCCCGTCGACGGCGAGCCGGGCGTTGGCGCCGGGCACCACCACGATCGTGTTCTCGCCCGCGCCGTCCACCGTGATGAGCGCCACACCGGTCGGCCCGTCCACCCGGCGCACGCCGGAGAGGTCGACACCGTCCGCGGCGAGCAGCGCGAGCGCCTCGCCGGCCGCCTCGTCGGCGCCGACCGCGGCCAGCAGCGCGACGTCGGCGCCGAGCCGGCGGGCGGCCAGCGCCTGGTTGGCACCCTTGCCGCCGGGCACCCGCTGGTAGTCGCCGGCCGTGACGGTGTCCCCGCCGGCCGGCAGCCGATCCACCCGCGCGACCAGGTCGAGGTTGACGCTGCCGACGACGACGACCCGCATGCCGCGACACCCTGCCAGAGAATTTGGCAGGATCGGTGTCGTGCTCACGACTCGGCCCGTCCTGTCCGGAACGTACGGGATGGTTGCGACCACGCACTGGTTGGCCACTGCGGCCGGTATGGCCGTGCTCGAGTCAGGCGGGACGGCGGCCGACGCCGCCGCGGCCGCCGGGTTCGCGCTGCAGGTGGTCGAGCCGCATCTCAACGGCCCCGGCGGTGACCTGCCGCTGATCGTCGGCACGGCCGGCGACCCGCAGCCGCGGGTGCTCTGCGGGCAGGGCACGCTGCCGGCCGCGGCGACGACGGCCAGGCTCCGGGACGAGCTCGGGCTGCGGATCGTGCCGGGCACCGGGCCGCTGGCCGCTACCGTGCCGGGCGCGTTCGGGGCCTGGATCGAGCTGCTGCGGGCGCACGGCCGGCTGCCGCTGCGCGACGTCCTGTCGTACGCGATCGGCTACGCGGCCGACGGGCACCCGGTGCACCCCCGGGTGGCCGGCACGATCGGCTACTGCGAGCAGCTGTTCACCGAGCACTGGCCGACCTCGGCCGAACGCTGGCTGCCGGCGCCGGCGCCGGGCGAGCGGCTGCGCCAGCCCGCGCTGGCCGAGACGTACCGGCGGCTGCTGGCCGCGGCCGAGGCGGCCGGCCCGGACCGGGAGGCGCAGCTCGAGGCCGCGCGCAGGGCCTGGTACGAGGGGTTCGTGGCCGAGGCGGTCGACACGTTCTCGGCCAAGGAGTGGATGGACGACTCCGGCACGCCGCACGCCGGCCTGCTCACCGGGGCCGACCTGGCCGGCTGGCGGGCGAGCTGGGAGCCGGCGGTCACCCTCGACTGGCGCGGGTTCACCGTGGCCAAGCCGGCGGCCTGGAGCCAGGGTCCGGTGCTGCTGCAGCAGCTCGCCCTGCTCGGCGACGGCGAGCTGCCGCCGCCCGGAAGCGCCGAGCTGATCCACCGGGCGGTCGAGGGCGGCAAGCTCGCCTTCGCCGACCGGGAGGCGTTCTACGGCGACGTCCCGGACGTGCCGCTGGCCGACCTGCTCTCCCCGGCGTACACGCGGGAGCGGCGGGCGCTGATCGGGGACGCGGCCACCGGGGAGCTGCGGCCAGGATCGCCGGGCGGCCGGACCCCGGTGCTGCCGCCGTACCGGACCACGTTCGGCGACTTCGCCGGCGCCGGCACCGGGGAGCCGACGATGGGCGAGCCGCCGCGGGAGGACGACCGCGGCGACACCTGCCACGTCGACGTGGTCGACCGGTGGGGCACGCTGGTGTCCGCGACGCCGTCCGGCGGCTGGTTGCAGAGCGCGCCGACCATCCCGGAGCTCGGCTTCTGCCTCGGCACCAGAGCCCAGATGACCTGGCTGGAGGAGGGGCTGCCGTCCACGCTGCGGCCGTCCCGCCGGCCGCGGACCACGTTGTCGCCGACACTGCTGGTGCGCGACGGCGAGCCGGTGATGGCCTGCGGGACGCCCGGCGGCGACCAGCAGGACCAGTGGCAGCTGTGCTTCCTGCTCGCCCACGTCGTCGGCGGGCTCGACCTGCAGGCCGCGATCGATGCGCCGGCCTGGCACATCACCTCGTTCCCGTCCTCGTTTGCGCCGCGGCTGGCGGTGCCCGGCGAGGTCGTGGTCGAGGACCGGGTCGGCCCGGACGTGGTGGCCGAACTGGAGCGGCGCGGGCACCGGGTCACGGTCGTCGACGGCTGGTCGCTGGGCCGGCTGTCGGCGGTGGCCAGGGACCCGGAGACGGGCATCGTGTCCGCAGCCGCCAACCCGCGCGGGATGCAGGGGTACGCGGCCGGGCGGTGACCGGCCGGCCGGCTCCTGGCCACCGACCGGATCCGCACCGACACTGGGACCGTGGCCGACGTGCTGAGCTCGGGGCCCGAGCCGGGTGGCCCGCCGCCTGCACGCCGGCGCTGGACCGTTCCGCTGGCCGCGGCGCTGGTCGCCGTCGCCGCCGCGTACCTGGCCGTGCACGCTGGCGGCGGGACCGGGCCGGACGGTCCGCGAGCGGCCGAGCCTTCGCCGCGGCCGACGGTGCCGGCCGCGACCGGGGCGCCGGTGCCGGTGCCGACCGGGCCGGCGCCGACCCTGGCCAGGTACCGGCTGGACGGTGATCGCGGTCCCGGCCCGTCCGGGGTGCGGATCCTCGTCGGCGGTCGGCAGCCGGCCGTGCTCGACGCCGGCACCGGCCGGCTGGCCCCGCTGCCCGTCCCGACCGGCCCGGCCGACGTGGCCGAGCTCGACCACGCCGGCGGGACCACGACCGCGGTGTTGCACAACCCCAACCGGCTGCGGGCCCGGGCCGTGGCGGTCGGCCGGGCCGGCCGGGCAGCCGCGCTGGGCCAGGTGCTCGACGCGCTCCCGCTGCGGGACGGGAGCGTGCTCGCCGAGGACTGCAGCGACCCGAGCGGCGCCGGCCCGTGCACGCTGACCGGGTACGCGGCGACCGGCGCCGTGCGCTGGCGGCGGACCGCGCCGCGCCCGCTCGACCTGGTCCGGGACACGCCGTTCGGGCTGCTGGTCCGCACCTTCGAGAGCCAGGGCGGCGGGGTGGTCCGGCTGGAGGACCCGCGCTCCGGCGCCGCGTACCGGGTCATCGGCCGGACGTACGCGGTGCTCGGTGCCGACGACCGGCAGGTGGTGTTCGCGCCGGCCGCCTGCGGGTCCGAGTGCGAGCTGATCCTGGCCGACCTCGCCGACGGCTCGTCCCGGTTCCTGCCGGGCAACCCGGGCTACCCCACGGTCGCCGCGTTCTCCCGGGACGGCCGGCGGCTCGCGATCGGGTACGCCGGCATGCTGCCGGACGACCCGAGCGGCGGACCGCAGCGGGACGGGCACGTGGTGGTCGTCGACCAGGCCCGGTCGGACCTCTGGCAGCTCGTGCCGAAGCTCAGCACCGGCCCGAACAGCACCGCGCTGCCGGTCTGGGCCCCGGACGGGCGGCTGCTGCTCGCGGTGCCGACCGACGGTGCCGGCTCGGGCCGGGTGGTGGCCTGGACGCCCGGCGCGCCCCGGGTGACGATCCTCCCGGTCGGGCTGACCGGCTTCTACGGCGTGCCCGGACTGGCCGCGCCGCTCAGCTGAGCCCGGGCACCGGGTCGCGGCCCCAGCTGTCGGAGATCCGCACCGCGACCACCGCGGCATCGTCGGTGCGCGGTCCGGTGAGCAGCTCGTCGAGCAGCCGGTCGCACAGCGTCGACACCCCGAGCGCCGGGTCGTGCCCGGCGACCAGCGAGCACAGCCTGGCCACGCCGGCGTCGACGTCGGTCTCCCGGTCCTCGACCAGCCCGTCGGTGTAGAGGATCAGCGTCGCGCCGTGCGGGATGGTCGCGCTGCCGTCCGGCCGGCCGCCCTCCGAGGCGCCGCGCGGAGCCCCGATGAGAACCGACTTGCCGCCGTCGAGCACCTCGACCTCGCCGGTGCGGTACTGCACCACCGGCGGCAGGTGGCCGGCGTTGGCGTAGCGCAGCAGGGCGCCGCCCTCGACCGGCAGCAGCCGCCCGTACACGCAGGTGGCCAGCTGGGCCATGCCGAGCCCCTGGACCAGCCGGTCGAGCCGCTCCAGCACCTCCGAGGGCCGGTGCCCCTCCCACGCGTACGACCGGAGCACCGAGCGCAGCTGGCCCATCGCGGCCGCGGCGATCAGGTCGTGGCCCATCACGTCGCCGACCGCGACGCCGACCGAGCCGTCCGGCAGCGGCAGCACGTCGTACCAGTCCCCGCCGACGTCGGCCCGCTCGGAGCCGGCGAAGTAGTGCGCCGAGACCTCCAGCCCGGGCACCGGCGGCACCCGCGGCAGCATGCTGCGCTGCAGCGCCACCGCGACCTCGTGCTCGCGGGCGAACAGCTGCGCGTTGTCCACGGCCAGCCCGGCCCGGCGACCGATGTCGGCCGCCATCTGCAGGTCCTGTTCGTCGTACCGGCGGTCGCGCTCGGTGAGACCGAGGGACAAGGCGCCGAGCACCCGGCTGCGCGCCCGCAGCGGCACGACCAGGCCGGAGGTCACGCCCACCTCGCGCAGCAGCGCCAGCCGCTCGGGCGTCCCGGCCAGCTCGGCCAGCCTGGCGTCGTCGATCTCGGCGAACAGCTGCGGCTGGCCGGCGGCGAGCACGGCGGAGACCACGTTCCCCCGCACGCCCGCGGTCGGCGGCACCGCCCGCAGCGCGGCCACCCTGGCCAGGTCCTTGTGCGCGACCGCGACCCGGCGCACGCCGTGCGGCTCGGGCATGTCCACCGCGCACCAGTCCGCGAACGCCGGCACCAGCTCGGCGGCCATCCGGTGCAGCGCCTCGCCGACGTCGAGGGTGGTCGACAGCGCCGCGCTGACCCCGGCCAGCACGGCCAGCCGGCCCTGCGCCCGCTCGGCCGCCCGGTACGCGGCCTCCCGCTCGGCCTCGGCCTGCACCCGGGCGGTGACGTCGGCCTGCACGCCGACGAAGTTGGTCAGCGTGCCCGCCCCGTCGAAGACCGGGGACATCGACACCTCGTTCCAGAACGCGGTGCCGTCCTTGCGGTAGTTGAGCAGCGTGACGGTGATCGACTGCTGCGCGTCCAGCGCCCCGCGCAGCGCCCGCACGGTGTCCCGGTCGGTCGCCGGCCCCTGCAGGAAGCGGCAGTTGCGCCCGGCGGCCTCGTCGAAGGTGTAGCCGGTGATCCGGGTGAAGGCCGGGTTGACCCAGACCAGCGGGTTGTCTGGGTGCGCCGGGTCACTGATCGTGAACGAGACGTCGGTGGCCAGCACCGCCCGGTCCCGCAGCCCGGCCACGACGTCCTCGACCGCGCGGTTGCCGGCGGAGGCGTCGGCCAGCCGGAAGAACACGACCAGGCCACGGTCGGACAGGCCGGGGGCGTCGGTGAGCGGGAAGCCGGTCACCCACAGCGGCTCCCTGGCTCGCACCAGGCCGGAGTCGCGGGCGGCGGTGACCGACTCGCCGGCCACCGGCCGGCCGGCGGCGATCCGGGACAGCGGGGAGCTGGTGTCCGACAGCGGAACGCCGTCCGGGTCGTGCAGCCCGGCCGCCCCCGCCCAGTCGTTGATCTTCACCGGCAGGCCGAGGTCCGGCGCCATCAGCATGGCCTGGCGGTTCGCGTACGTGACCTCGCTGCGGCTGAGGTCGACCAGCAGCATCGCCGCGGGGGAGTCGTGCAGGACCCGCGGCAGCAGCTCGACCAGGGCCGGTCCGGCCGCCCCGGTCATCACGGCATCCCCCAACGGGCCGTTCCTCCCCACCGTGCGGTGTTACGCGTGCCGATCGCATCCGAGGCTAGTGCCTGCCCGCGCGCGCCGCCCAGTCCCGGCGGGTCCCGCTATCACGGTCGGTCGACCTCCGCGTGCCGGTCGAGGAACGCGTACACCTCGGTCAGGTCGACGCCGCCGAACGCGCCCGGCGGCACCGCGGCGAGCACGTGCGACTGGGCCCGCGGCGAGGGCCAGGCCATCCGGGCCCAGCGGCGGGCCAGCGGCGCCGGCGGGTCGGTGCAGCAGGACCGGTCCGGGCAGCGCGACTCGGTGTGCGCCTGGGTGTCCCGGCCGCGGAACCAGCGCGACTGCAGGTACGGCACGCCGACGGTGACCGCGAACGAGCCCTCCGGCTGGATGACCTGCTGGCTCCAGCAGAAGTACGTCCCCTGCGGGGTGTCCGTGTACTGCTGGTAACCCGGGTAGTGCTCGACCGAGAACACCCGCCGGGCGGCCCAGTACCGGCAGGCGGTCTGCCCCTCGATCGCGCCGTCGAGGTCGGCCGGGAACACCACCCCGTCGTTCTCGTACGCCTTGTAGATGCGGCCCGCCTCGTCGGTCCGGACGAAGTGCACCGGCAGGTCGAGGTGCCTGGTGGCCACGTTGGTGAACCGGTGCGCGGCCATCTCGTCGGACACCCCGAACACGTCCCGGGCGTCCTCCACCGACAGCGCCCGGTCGGCCTTGGCCCGCTGCAGCAGCGGCACGAGCGCGCGCTCGGGCATGAGCACCGCGGCGGCGAAGTAGTTGGCCTCGGTGCGCTGTCGCAGGTGCTCGGCGAAGCCGGCCGGCTCGCCGTGCCCGAGCAGGAAGTGCCCGAGTGCCTGCAGCAGCACGCTGCGGGTGTCGTGGCCGCCGGTCCAGCTGCCCTGGCCGAGGTAGATGCGCCGGTTGCGGAGGTCCGCGACCGATCGCGTCGACGGCGGCAAGTCCTTCACGTACCGGAGGCTGAAGTCGCAGTGCGCCGCTATCTCCAGCAGCACGCGCTGGGTCAGCGCACCGGTGCCGGGGTATCCGACGGCGTCGAGCGTCTCGGCGGCCAGCCGCTCGATGTCGGCGAAGTAGTTGTCCCGGGCCCGCATCTCGGCCCGCAGCTCCCGGTTGGCCGCACGGGCCTCCTCCGGGGTGGCGACCACCCGCTCGGACTTGCGCCGCAGCTCCTCGTACAGGCCGACGAGGTGCTCGATGACCACGGTCGGCAGCCGGGCGCCGGCCCGCAGCGGCGGCAGGTTGAGCGACGCGTACCGCGGGTCGGCCTGGGCCCGCTCCAGCGCCAGCTCGAGCGCCGCCCGCTGGCTCGGCGGCTCCGGCCGGAGCAGCTGCTCGACCGGCACGCCGAGCGCCGCGGCCAGCCCGCCGAGCAGCCGCAGGGTCGGCTCCCGGCGCCCGTTCTCGACCTGGGACAGGTGCGGGGCCGAGCTGCCGGCCGCCTCGGCCAGCTGGGCCAGGGTCAGCCGCCGCTCCTGCCGCTCGTGCTTGATCCGCTGCCCGACCACCCGCGGGTCGAGCGACGGCTGCTCCGGGTCGTCGGATGTGACCGACATCCGGGCACCTCTTTCCAGATCCGAAACATCAGCGATTATTTCAGGGCCCCAGCCTAGGCCGGTGCGACGCCCAGGGGCAACACTCGGTGTAACGACCGAAACGAACTCGGGAGGCGGTCATGGGACGTCAGTGCCCCGGCGAGCGGTTTGACGGAACCCCTTGCAATTCTTACCAATACGCTTGCGGATCCTGCGACACCCACGGTTGCCACGGCGACGGGTGCGAGTGGCAGGCCTTCGAGGGCGCCGAGTGTGACCGGTGCGGGACCCCGGTGCACCGGGTGCTGGCGACAGTAGTCTGAATGGAGCGAAAAGTGTCGATCAAGGAAACTGCGACCGATCTGGATCAGGCCTGGCGGACCGACCCGCGGTGGTCCGGCGTGGTCCGGCCGTATCGCGCTGAAGACGTGCTCCGGCTGCGCGGCACCGTCCAGGAGGAGCACACCCTGGCCCGGCTCGGGGCCGAGCGGCTGTGGGAGCTGCTGCACGAGCGGGACTACGTACCGGCACTCGGCGCGCTCACCGGCGGCCAGGCCGTGCAGAGCGTGAAGGCCGGCCTCGAGGCGATCTACCTGTCCGGCTGGCAGGTCGCCGCGGACGCCAACTCCGCCGGGCAGACCTACCCGGACCAGTCGCTGTACCCGGTCGACTCGGTGCCGAAGGTGGTCCGCAGGATCAACAACGCGCTGCTGCGCGCCGACCGGATCGAGCACAGCGAGGGCCGGCACGACCGCTACTGGCTGGCCCCGATCGTCGCCGACGCCGAGGCTGGCTTCGGCGGCCCGCTCAACGCGTACGAGCTGATGAGCGCGATGATCGCGGCCGGCGCCGCGGGCGTGCACTGGGAGGACCAGCTCGCCAGCGAGAAGAAGTGCGGCCACCTCGGTGGCAAGGTCCTCATCCCGGTCAAGCAGCACATCCGCACGCTGATCGCGGCCCGGCTGGCCGCTGACGTGGCGGGGGTGCCGACCATCGTGGTGGCCCGCACCGACGCGCTGGCCGCGACGCTGGTGACCAGCGATGTGGACGAGCGAGACCACCGGCCGCTCCTGACCGGGGAGCGGACCGCGGAGGGCTACCACCGGGTCCGCGCCGGGCTCGACGCCGCGATCATGCGCGGCCTGGCCTTCGCGCCGTACGCGGACATGCTCTGGTGCGAGACCTCGACACCGGACCTCGGCCAGGCCAAGGAGTTCGCCGAGGCGATCCACGCCGAGTTCCCGGACAAGCTGCTGGCCTACAACTGCTCGCCGTCGTTCAACTGGCGGCGGCACCTGGACGACGCCGACATCGCCCGGTTCCAGCGCGAGCTCGGCGCGATGGGGTACGCGTTCCAGTTCATCACGCTGGCCGGCTTCCACGCGCTGAACCACTCCATGTTCGAGCTGGCCGCCGGGTACGCGGCCGAGGGCATGCCGGCGTACGTCCGGCTGCAGGAGTCGGAGTTCGCCGCCGAGGCGGCCGGCTACACGGCGACCCGGCACCAGCGCGAGGTCGGCACGGGCTGGTTCGACCTGGTCTCCACGGTCATCGACCCGGACTCGTCGACGACCGCGCTGGCCGGATCGACCGAGGCGGCCCAGTTCGCCGCCGCGCACTGAGCCGGGCGGTCAGCCCTTCGGCGGCCGGCGGTGGGGAAGCTGGATGTCCTCCTCCGCCGGCTGCCCGGCCTGCAGCTCGCGGCCGCGCTCCAGCTCGGCGTTGACCTCCGCGCCGAACAGCAGCACGTTGTTCGTGATCCACATCCAGACCAGGAACGAGATCACCGCACCCAGCGACCCGTACGTCTTGTTGTACGAGCCGAAGTTGGCCACGTAGAGGCCGAACGCGACGCTGGCGATCACCCAGAGCACCAGCGCGAGGAAGCCGCCGAGGGTGAACCACCTGAACTTCGGCTGCTTGACGTTCGGGGCCACGTGGTAGAGGCCGGCGATCATCAGGCTGACCAGGATCACGATCACCGGCCACTTGGCGATGTTCCAGATGGTCACCGTGGTGTTGCCGAGCCCGATCGCGTCGCCGATCGCGTGCGCGACGCTGCCGCTGGCGATCAGTGCCAGCGTGATGAAGGTGAGCACCAGGACGCCGACGATCGTGACGAGGATCTGCAGCGGTCGGAGGATGTAGAACTTGCGGCCCTCCTTGACCTCGTAGATGGCGTTGGACGCCCGGATGAAGGCGCCGATGTAGCCCGACGCCGACCACAGCGCGCCGAGCACACCGAGGATCAGCGCCAACCCGGCCCTGCCCGACTGCTGGTCGACCACCTCCTCGATGGGGTGGCGCAGGCTGCCCAGCGCGTCCTTCGGGACCCCGATGTTGGTCAGGACGTCGAGCAGCTTCTGCACGGTGTCCGGCCCCTGGCCGAGCAGGCCGAGCAGCGACACGAAGACGATGACGCCCGGGAAGATCGACAGCACCGCGTAGTAGGTCAGCGCGGCCGACCAGTCGGTGATGTTGTCGTCCTTGAACTCGGTGAACGCCCGCTTGGCCACCCCGAACCAGGTCCGCTTGCCGAGGTCCGTCGGGGAGCCCGGCTTGCGCGGGTCGTCCGGCGCCAGCCGCTGCTCGTCCGGGGTGTCGGAGTAGTCCTTGACCCCTGGGCCGCCCGAGAAGTCCTCGGGGTCCCGGCGGTCGGTCCTGGGGTCGTCCTGGTGGCGCGAGAAGAGCGGCATCGACAGTCTCCGGTGCTGGGGTCGGCGTGCTACAAGGTGTTCCCGGCTGCCGGCGTCCCATTCGTTTCCCGCGTACCGTGGATGCGTGCTGTTCTCCCGGGCCAAGACCCAGCTCCCGACGCCCGAGCAGGCGCTGCCGGGCCGTTCCGACTACGCCTTCGAGGTGCCGGAGACCCACGTGGTCACCGGCAACCGGATCGTGCCGCCGTTCCCTTCGGGGCTGGCCACGGCCGTGTTCGCACTCGGCTGCTTCTGGGGCGAGGAGAAGGCGTTCTGGCAGGTGCCCGGCGTGTGGTCGACCGCGGTCGGCTACACCGGCGGCATCACGCCCTACCCGACGTACGAGGAGGTCTGCTCCGGGCGGACCGGGCACGCCGAGGCGGTCCTCGTCGTCTTCGACCCGGAGCAGGTGTCGTACGAGCAGCTGTTGCAGGTGTTCTGGGAGGCGCACGACCCGACCCAGGGGATGCGCCAGGGCAACGACGTCGGCACGCAGTACCGGTCGGCGATCTACTACGCCGACGACGCGCAGAAGGCGGCGGCCGAGGCATCCCGGGACGCGTTCGGGAAGCGGCTCACCGACGCCGGCTACGGCGCGGTCACCACGACGATCGAGCCGGCCGGGCCGTTCTACTACGCCGAGGGCTACCACCAGCAGTATCTGGTGAAGAACCCGTTCGGCTACTGCCCCGACAACGGCACCGGCGTCAGCTGCCCGGTCGGCCTGTTCGGCTCCGGCCACCAGGAGCCGACCGGCGCCTGAGGTCCGCCGCCGGCCTCGTCGGCAGCGGTCAGGGGTCGGCCAGCAGGGGTCGGTAGTCGGCCCGGTAGAGGCGCTCGCCGGCCAGCCGCAGGGTCGCGTTCCGCACCGCCGCCGGCAGGCCGCGGGTACGGTCGCGGCGCCGGGCCCGGGCGCGTACCCATGCGGTCCGGGTCAGCCGCCGGGCGCCGAACGCGGCCACCGCGGCCGGCACCGGGCCGCCCGCGCCGAGCTCCTCGGCCAGCACCAGGGCGTCCTCCGCGGCCATCGCCGCACCCTGCGCCATGTTCGGCGCGGTGGCGTGCGCGGCGTCGCCCACCAGCACCACCCGGCCGCTCGTCGGCTCGGGCGGGACGGCCTCCTCGATCCAGCTCACGTACGCGGCCCGCGGGTCGCCGAGCCGGTCGAGCGCGGCCGGCACCGGATCGGCGTACCCGCCGAACAGCTCCCGCAGCCGGCCGGGAGCGGTGGCCTCGGGGCCGGCCGCGGTGTCCGCGTCGGCGTAGCAGTAGACCCGGCCGGCACCGACCGGGACGAGCAGGAACGACGTCCCGGACCCCAGCAGCACGGTCCAGGCGTCGACGCCGGCCAGCTCCACGAGGAACCGCCAGCTCAGCTGGCCGACCCGGCGCGGCGCCCGGCCGTCGCCGACCAGCGCCCGCACCCCGGACCGGATCCCGTCCGCACCGACGACCAGGTCCGCCTCCCGCCGGCTGCCGTCGGAGAGGCGGACGGTGACCGCGTCCGGACCGGGCTCGACCGCGGTCGGCTCGAGCCCGTACCCGACCTGGACGCCGGCGGACAGCGCCCGGTGCAGCGCGGCGCGGGGCATGCCGACGCACGGACCGCACGGAGCCCAGAACGGCGCCAGGTCCACCTCGGTGAGCACCCGGCCGCGGTGGTCCAGGATCCGCTGGGCCCGGATCGGGGCGGCGTCGAGCCGGTCGAGCCCGAGCCGGCCCAACGCCCGGGTGGCGTTGCCGGGCAGGTAGAGCCCGGCGCCGCCCGCGGCGGGGCCGGGCGCCCGGTCGACCACCTCGGGTGCCAGGCCGGCCCGGCCCAGCGCCCGCGCCGTGGCCAGCCCGGCGATCCCGGCCCCGATGACGAGGATCCTCACCGGCGGACCGCGTAGACGATGTTGAACGGGGTCTCGGTGGCTCGGCGGAAGCGGGTGAAGCCGGCCGCCTCGGCGATCCGGCGCATCGGCGCCTCGCCGGACTGGTTGCCGAGCGCGTCGGGAGCGTGCTCGGAGACCGCGTGCGGCACGCAGAGGAACGTCGAGAAGCCGTAGTAGACCCGGCCGACCGGGGTGAGGTTGCCGGCGACGTCGTCGGCCGCGTACGGCTCGACCAGCATCCAGGTGCCGTCCGGGGCCAGCGCCTGCCGCACCTGCCGGGCAGTCGCGACCGGGTCGCCCATGTCGTGGATGCAGTCGAAGGTCGCGACCAGGTCGTAGCCGGTGCCGGTGAAGGCGTCGGCCGGCGCGACCTCGAACCTGACCCGTTCGGCCGCGGTCCCGGTCCGGGCGGCCAGCTCGGCCGAGGTCGCCGGGCCGGTCCCGGCCAGCCCGCGGTAGAGCCCGAGCCGGTCGCCGACGACGACGTTGGCGATGACCTCGTCATCCGTTCGGCCCCTGGCCACGTACCCGCACTCGCAGTTGACCTGCCTGTCCATCGGTGCCCCTTTCGCCGTTGAGGCTGTCGGACGGCATTGCCAAGATATGGGGACAACCTTGCGGGAAGGTTGCCGTGACCGAGGCCAGCACGCGGATCCAGCTGTGCGGCCGGTTCGTCGTCGAGCTCGACGGTAGGCCGGTCGATGCCGCGCTGCCCGGTCGCCGCGGTCGGCAGCTGGTCGCGCTGCTGACGGTCCGCCGGCCGTACCCGGTGGGTCGGGGCGCACTGGTCGAGGCGCTGTGGCCGGACACCGACCCGGACGCGGCCGGCGCCGCCCTGGTCGTGCTGCTGTCCAAGGTGCGCGGTGCTCGGCCGGGACGTGCTGGTCGGGCGGACCGAGGTGGCGCTGCGGCTGCCACCCCGCGCGCGGGTCGACGTGGAGCAGGCCCTGCGGGCCGGGCAGGAGGCCGAGGCCGCGGTCGTCCAGGGCCAGTGGCGGCGGGCCTGGCCGGCCGCGCTGACCGCGCTGTTCATCAGCCGGCGGCCGTTCCTGCCCACGGTCGAGGCCGGCTGGGTGGACGAGTGGCGGGACCGGCTGGGGCTGCTCCACCAGCGCGCCCTGGCCTCGTACGCGGAGGCCTGCCTCGGGGTCGGCGGCGGCGAGTTGGCCGGCGCCGAGCGGGCCGCCCGTCGCCTGGTCGAGCTGGTCCCGGTCGGCGAGACCGGCTACCGGCTGCTCATGCGGGCGCAGGCCGAGCAGGGCGACGTGGCCGCGGCGCTGTGCGCGTACGCGCGGCTGCGCGATGTGCTCCGGGACGAGCTCGGCGTCCTCCCGGGCCCCGATGGTCCAGGACCTGCACGCCCAGCTGCTGCGCTGACCCGCTCCGCCGTGGCACGGGGTCGTTAGGGTCGGGACATGGTCGACGACGTGCGGAATGCGCTCGCGGCGCTCGACGCCATCCCGGCGCCCTGGCAGCCGCACCGGCTGACGAGCGTGAACGACTACGACGTGAAGCTCGCGAAGTTCGACGGCGAGTTCGTCTGGCACACCCACCCGGACACCGACGAGTTCTTCCTCGTGCTCGCCGGGTCGATCACGATCCGGATGCGCGACCGGGACGTCGAGCTCGGACCGCACGACGTGTTCGTGGTGCCGCGCGGCGTCGAGCACTGCCCGGCCGCGGCGGCCGAGGCCTCGGTGCTCATGTTCGAGCCGCGCAGCACGGTCAACACCGGCGACTCCGGCGGCGACCGCACCCAGCCCGTCCGCGAGCTGTGATTCCCGCCGTCCGCCCGTACCGGCCCGCGCGGATCAGCGCGCCCCCGGTGCCGCGCGGCGGTGATCCGGCAGACTGTGGTCGGGAGGAACCGTGCACGAGCTGATCGCCAGCAAGCGAGCAGAGATCGAGGCGCTGCGGCGGCGTCTCGGCGTGCGGCGCCTCGACCTGTTCGGGTCGGCACTGGACGATCGGTTCGACGAGGAGAACAGCGACATCGACGTCCTCGTCGAGTTCTCCCGCCCGCCGGGATTCGACTACGTCGAGGGCTACTTCGCGCTCAAGGACGGTCCGGAGAGAATCTTCGCTCGACCCGTCGATGTCGTGAGCGTGACCGGCATCCGGAACCCGTACTTCCGGGACGAGGTCATCCGCACCCGGGAACTCCTCTATGCCGCCTGACCGGCGGAAGTACCTCTGGGACGCGCTGAGCGCGGCCGAGCTGCTCTTCGACTTCGGCGCGGGCAAGACCTT
The DNA here is from genome assembly GCA_963803135.1 of uncultured Actinomycetota bacterium. Lineage (GTDB taxonomy): Bacteria > Actinomycetota > Actinomycetes > Mycobacteriales > CADCTP01 > CADCTP01. The sequence continues at coordinate 345,422 of CAWDLH010000010.1, forward strand.
CGCGGCCTACCGCGGCCGATGCGCTGCTCCGATCCGGGCGACGCGATGACAACGCCCGCGAGGGACGGCCCCGCGGGGGCGTGGTGCGAGGTCGGGGGCGGGGCCGGATCCGAGCGGCCCCGCCCCCGACGTCTCAGTGGGCGGCCTTGACGGTGCCGACCAGGCCGTGCGTCTCGTTGCCGATGCCGGCGGAGAACCAGATCGCGTCCGTGCCGCCGGTCGTCGCGGTGCCGGGCAGCAGCGCCCAGAGCCGCTCGATCTGCACCGGCTGCCCGTTCTCGCCGCGGACGAAGCCGCGGAAGTGCCACTTGTTCGGCTCGTACACGCCGATGTGGCCGTCGCCGAAGTTGCCGACGATCAGCGTGCCGGTCAGCGTGCCGAAGCCGGCCGGGACCAGCGCCATCCCCCACGGCGCGTTCAGCTCACCGCGGGCGGCGATCCGCTTCCAGTGCCTGCCGTCCGCGGTGAACCGGGTGACGAAGCCGAGCCCGCGCCCGTCCACGCTGCGGCCGGTCGCCGGGTCGATCTTCGCGTACGACACGTAGACGAAGTTGCCGATCGCCTGCACGTTGAACGGCGAGAACCCGCGCGGGATGTTGACCCCGCGGAACAGATCCGGCGTGTCCAGCCGGGTGAACGACGAGTCGAACACGTCGATCCGCCCCTGCGCGAAGTTGGCCGCGAGCAGCTCCGGGCCGGCCGGGGTGTTGATCATCGTCAGCCCGGTGTAGCTGGCGCCCGGCGTGCTCGCGACGACGACCGAGTCGGTCGCCTCGGCCGCCGGCGTCCAGGCGGTGATCGCGCCGCCGAGCGTGGCGAAGATGAACCGGGCCGTGCCGGTGCCGAGCGAGCCGGTCACCGGGAAGCTGGTCGTGGTGTTCGCGACCTGTCCGGTCGGCGGGCCGCCGTGGATGGAGACCACCAGCGGGACGATCGCGGGCGGTGCGGCGGGCGGCGCGCCCGAGAACAAGCTCGCCGTGCTGGTGCCCTGGTTGGACGTCCACAGCGGGCTGGTCGGCAGGAACGACATCCCCCACGGATTGACCAGGAGCGGGTCGGTGAGCGTCGCCATGCCCGGGATGTCCGAGACGATGTTGGTCTGGACGACCCGGGTGCCGGAGCCCGGGCCGTTGCTGTCCCCCGGTCCGGGAGCTCCCCACGCTGCCTGCGCAGACCCCACCAGGCCGATCGTGGTGAGAGCGGCGAGTGCCGCGACGGTGCGTCGTGCGTGCACGGTGCCTCCTCGAAGGTGGTGGGACGTCTTCGGCCCCACACCACGTTGTAGACACGGGTGACGCACAGCCTGCGTTCAGCTCGGGTCCTCCGAGGCGGCGCCTAGGCTGCGCGGCATGGGACTGATCGAGGAGCTCGCGATCCGGCTCGACCGGGTCGAGACCGAGCTTGCGCTGCACCGGCTGGCCAACGACTACTGCATCGGCGCGGACCACCGCGACCTGGCCCGCTGGCAACGGGTGTGGACGGCGGACGCGGTCTGGCAGACCAGCCCGGACCGGGCGTACCGGGGGATCGAGGAGATCACCACCGCGGTCAGCGGCCAGTGGCAGTCGTTCCCGATCATGCAGCACTCGACGGTCAACCACGTGGTCGAGGTGGCGGACGACACCGCCACCGGGCACTGCGACGTGATCGTGCAGATCCAGCTCGGCGACGGACGGTGGCTCGTCGGCGGCGGCGCGTACGAGGACGAGTACCGGCGGGAGGCCGGCATCTGGCGGATCGCCAAGCGTACGGTCTCCCGCCCGTTCGACCTCCCGCCGATCCCGGCCCAGACCGCCGCGGCGCCGTCCTAACCGGCGAGCGCGGTCGCGTACCGGTCGTGCAGCTCGGTCCAGCCGTGCCGGAGGGCGTCCCGGCCGCGGACCGGCGGCACGGGGTCGCCGGCGAGCAGGTGCTCGAGCACCTCCACGCACAGGTGCCAGCCGGCCGCCGCCCGGGCCAGGTCGTCGCGGTCGCCGACCCGCTGCCGCAGCGTGAGCCGGGTGCCCGCGTCGGTGCCGGCCAGCTGCCAGCGCAGCTGGTCCGACCCCCAGCTGTACTCCAGCAGCGTCGGCGGGTCGGCCCGCAGCACGGTCACCGGCAGGTCGACGCGCTCGCCGTCGACGCCGTCGATCATGCTGAGCGTGGCCTCGCCGGTCGTGCCGAGGTCGCGGCCGGCCGTGAACGGCGCCCAGGCCGCCAGCTGGTCCGGCTCGGTCAGCGCCGCCCACACCGCGGCCGGAGGGTGGCGCAGGTCCCGGACCACGACCAGGACCCAGCCCTCGGGCGTCGACTCCGCGTACGCGTTCACCTGCTGCCCTCCCGCGCGTCGAGGTGCCGCTCCAGAGCGTCGAGGTGCCGATCCCACAGCGCCCGGTACGGCTCCAGCCAGCTCGCCAGCGCCGCGAACGGCGCCGCCTCCAACCGGTAGATCCGCTGCTGGGCGGCGACCCTGGCCGAGACGAACCCGGCCTCCCGCAGCACCTTGAGGTGCTTGGACACGGTGGGCTGGGGCAGGTCGAGCGAGCCGACCAGCGCGCCGACGCTCCGCTCCGCCTCGCGCAGCTCGGCCAGGATCCGCCGTCGCGTCGGCTCCGCCAGCACGACGAACGAGTCTCCGGTCACGGCGTCGAGCATGCCGTCACGCGTATATTCCTGTCAAGGAATGTACAGTCAGGACTGCGGTGGCTCGTCCTTGCCGGACTCCTCGGCCTCGTCCGCCTCCTCCTTGGTGTGGTGGACAGCGCCGTCGGCATGCTCGGGCGGCCCGTACACCGTGTAGAGGACGAGCGGGTTGGGCCCGGTGTTGACGAAGTTGTGCTTCGTCCCGGCCGGCACCGTGACGAGGTCGCCCGGCTCGACCTTCCGCTTCCGCCCGCCGACGGTGGCCTCGCCGACCCCGCTGACGAAGCTGAGCACCTGGTCGGTCTCCTCGTGCACCTCCTCGCCGATCTCGCCGCCGGCGGGGATCGTCATGATCACGAGCTGGGTGTGCTTCCCGGTCCACAGCACCCGGCGGAAGTCCGGGCTCTTCTCGGCGACCGTGGCGATGCTGAAGTGGTTCATGGACGTACGTCTCCCCCTGCTGGTCGGGCGTGAACCGCCGGCGGCCGGGCCGGACCCGGCCGCCGGCGGACATCAGCCGCGCTTGCGGCTGGCGTAGTCCCGGGGCCGGACCGGCGGCGGCGGCAGCTTCGGTCCCGCCTTGACCGGGACGCGCCCGGCCGGGACGGCGCCGCCGCGGGCGGCGGCCCGCCGCTCCCGGCGGGTCATCCGGGCTTCGGGCTCCGGCTGGGGTTCGAGAACGGGTGCACGCATGTGGGCCTCCTGCAGAGGACAGGGGCGGGCCGGGAACGGCTGAGTGAGGACAGCGACGAACCGGCGTACGCCCGGGGCGGCTGGATTTCGCTGTGGCGCCGGTCGGAGAAACCCGGTCCGGCGCGGGGGGCACGAACGGCCCCCGTCCTCAGTCGGTCACCGGTCCAGCATGCGCGCCGGCCGCGGCCAGCGCAATGGGAATAGCCGACCGGCGCGCTGACCTCCAACTTTCGTCGGTGTCGAGCCGCTGGGACGCCGACCTACTGTCGCTGCCATGAGCACGTTGACACCGTCCCGCCGGTCCCGGTGGACCACCGGACCGGTCGTCGCGGCCGTCGCGGGGTCGGCCCTGGTCTCGCTGGGCTGGGTCTCGGTCCAGGCCGAGTGGGCATCGTTCGGTCGGCCGCCCAACGTGGCCGTCGTCGTCGACCTGCTCGCCGGCGTGCTGAGCCTCGTGTTGCTCTTCGGCATGCGGCGGACCCCGGTGCGGCTCGCGCTGGTGCTGTCCGCGCTGCTCACGGTGTCGTCCGCGGCCACCCCGGCGGCCGGGACGGCGACGCTGTGGGTGGCCCAGCGCCGGCGGCTGCCGGTCGCGATCGGCGTCGCCGCCGCCGGGGTGCTCGGGCACGTGATCCGCGCCCTCTGGCGGCCGACCCCGGACCGTCCGTTCGGGCTCTGGGTGGTCGTCGTCGCCGTGTCGTACGCGGCCCTGGTCGGCTGGGGCGCGCAGAGCCAGGCCCGGCGGGCGCTGGTCGCCTCGCTCGAGGAGCGGGCCCGGCGGGCCGAGGAGGACCAGGCCCACCGGATCGCCGAGGCGCGCCGGGGCGAGCGGACCAAGATCGCCCGGGAGATGCACGACGTGCTCGCCCACCGGCTCTCCCTGCTGGCCGCGTACGCGGGGGCGCTGGAGTTCCGGCCGGACGCGCCGCCGGAGGAGCTGGCCCGGGCCGGCGGGGTGATCCGCGACGGCGCCCACCAGGCGCTGGAGGAGCTGCGCGAGGTGATCGGCGTGCTCCGGGAGGACCCGACCGAGGAGGAGCGGGACCGGCCGCAGCCCACGCTGACCGACCTGTCCCGGCTGCTCGACGAGGCCAGGGCGGCCGGCACGCCGGTCCGGCTGCAGGACCGGCTCACCGACGCCGGTACGGTGCCGGACGTGCTCGGTCGCACCGTCTACCGCGTGGTCCAGGAGGGGCTGACCAACGTGCGCAAGCACGCGCCCGGCCAGGAGGCGGCCGTCCTGCTCGGCGGCCGGCGCGGGCGGCAGCTGCTCGTGGTGGTCACGAACCGCACCCACGGCGGACCGGCCGACCCGGGCCGGATCCCGGGCAGCGGCAGCGGGCTGGTCGGCCTGCGGGAACGGGTGCAGCTGGCCGGCGGGCGGCTGGAGACCAGATCCGGGCACGGCCGGTTCCGGCTCTGGGCGGTGCTGCCGTGGCCGGGGTGAAGGTGCTCATCGTCGACGACGACGCGCTGGTCCGCGGCGCGCTGCGGATGATGCTGTCCGGCCCGGACGGGATCGAGGTGGTCGGCGAGGCCGGCGACGGCGACGAGGTCACCGCGGCACTGGCCGAGCACCGGCCGGACGTGGTGCTCATGGACATCCGGATGCCGCGGCTGGACGGGATCTCCGCCACCGCGGCGCTCCGCCGCCGGCCCGACCCGCCGTACGTGATCGTGCTGACCACATTCGACGCCGACGAGAACGTGCTGCGCGCGCTGCGGGCCGGGGCCAGCGGGTTCCTGCTCAAGGACACCCCGCCGGCCCGGATCGTCGAGGCCGTGCAGCGGGTCGCGGCCGGCGAGGAGATCCTGTCGCCGACCGTGCTGCGCCGGTTCCTGGCCCGGTTCGCGACCGACGGCGGGACCGGCGACCGGGCCAGGGCCGACTTCGCGAAGCTGACCGAGCGGGAGGCCGACGTGGTCCTCGCGGTCGCCCGGGGCCGGACCAACCAGGAGATCGCCGACGAGCTCTACCTGTCGGTGGCGACCGTGAAGACCCACATCTCGCACGCGATGACCAAGCTCGACCTGGCCAACCGGACCCAGCTCGCGCTGCTCGCCCACGACGCCGGACTGACCTAGCTCACCCGACGTCCCGGCGCCGCAGCCCGGCCGCGCCGACCGCCGCGAGCGCGGCGGCGACCGCGACCAGCACGACGAGCGGCACGGCGGCCGGCGTGTGCACCGGGGCGTCGCCGGTGTGCTGGAACGGCGAGAGGTCCAGCACCCAGTCCGGCAGGCTCAGCAGCTGGCCGACCTGGCCGAGCAGCAGGCAGCCGGCGAGCACCGCCCAGGCGACCGCGATCAGCCGCGGCACCGCGCCGACCAGCGCTACGGCGAGCGCCCCGAGCACCCACACCGCCGGCACCTGCGCCATGGTGGCGCCGACCAGCCGGCCGATCTGACCGGAGTCGCCGGTCCGCAACGCGTGCACCAGCCCGAGCGCGGCGCCGGCGGCGAGCAGCAGCCAGGCCGACCCGAGCGCGGCGACCAGCACGTGCCCGCCGGCCCAGCGCAGCCGGCCGGTCGCGCCGGCCAGCACCGGCTCGGCCCGCGCCGCGGTCTCCTCGGACCGCGCCCGCAGCACGGCCTGCACCGCGTACGCCGCGGCGACCAGCCCGAGCAGCCCCACGATCAGCGACAGGTACGTCGAGACCACGTCGGCGCCGCCGCCGAGCCGCTCGATCAGCTCCTTGGCCTGCGCGCCGTCGCCGAGCAGGTCGCCGACGTCGCTGGCGACCGCGCCGACCGCACCGCCGATGACCAGGTAGCCGGCTGTCCAGCCGAGCAGCGTGCCGCGCTGCAGCCGCCAGGCGAGCGTGATCGGCCCGGCCAGCCGCGGGCCGGCCACCGGCGGCCCCGGTCGCTCCGGCCGCAGCCCGGCCCCGGCGTCCCGGCGCGGCAGCAGCACCGCGGCCGCGCCGACCAGCGCGACGGTGAGCAGCACGGGCAGCGCGAGGACCCACCAGCGCTCGCCGGAGAACGCTCGCACCTGCTGGGCCCAGCCGATCGGCGACAGCCAGGACAGCCAGGGGGCGCCGGAGTCGCCGACCGCCCGCAGCAGGAAGGCGAGCCCGAGCAGCGCGCCGGCCGTCCCGGACGCGGCCCTGGCCACCCCGGAGATCTGCGCGGTCACCAGCGCGATCGCGCCGAACACCAGCCCGGCCGTCCCGATCGCCAGCCCGAGCGCGACCGAGCCGGGCACCGGCAGGCCGACCGCGACCAGCCCGGCCGCGGTGAGCACCGCGATCGACACGTTCGCCACGACCGCGACGAGGAACCCGGCGACCGGCACCGCGTACCGCCCCACCGCGGCCGCGCCGACCATCTCGGTCCGGCCGGCCTCCTCCTCGGCCCTGGTGTGCCTGACCACGAGCAGCAGGCTCATCAGCCCGGCCAGCACGGACGCGAGGCCGGCGACCCGCCAGGCGGTCAGCCCGCCGACGGTGGTGAGGTCGAACGCCGGCCCGGTGATCGCCCGCAGCGCCGCCGTGCCCGCCGACGCCGCGACCTGGGCCCGGTCCGCCTCCGTCGGGTAGAGCCGGTCGTACGAGGACGCGGTGGAGACGACCGTGAGGACGATGCCGTAGATCCAGGCCGGGAGCACGATCCGGTCGCGGCGCAACGCCAGTCGCAGCAGCGGCGCCCACCCGGCCGCCGGTTCCTGCTCGCTCATGCCGACACCAGCTCCTGGCCGGGCAGCTGGTCGCCGTAGTGGCGCAGGAACAGCTCCTCCAACGTCGGCGGCCGGCTGACCAGGCTGCGGACCCCGGCCGCGGCGAGCCGGGCCAGCACCGGGGTGAGCTGGGCCGTGTCGACCTCGCAGTGCAGCCGGTCGCCGTCGACGCGCAGGTTGTGCACGCCGGGCAGGTCGGCCACGTCCACCGGCGCGGCCAGCTCGGCGGTCACCGACGTGCGGGTCAGGTGGCGCAGCTCGGCCAGCGTCCCGGTCTCGACCGTACGGCCGGCGCGGATGATGCTCACCCGGTCGCACAGCGCCTCGACCTCGGCCAGCACGTGGCTGGACAGCAGCACGGTCCGGCCGGCGTCGGTGGCCTCGGCCACGGCCTCCCGGAAGATCTCCTCCATCAGCGGGTCGAGCCCGGAGGTCGGCTCGTCCAGCAGGAGCAGTTCCACGTCGGCGGCCAGCGCGGCGACCAGCGCGACCTTCTGCCGGTTGCCCTTGGAGTAGGCCCGGCCCTTCTTCGTCGGGTCGAGCTCGAACCGCTTCAGCAGGGCGTCCCGGCGGTGCTGGTCGAGCCCGCCGCGCAGCCGGCCGAGCAGGTCGATGGTCTCCCCGCCGGTGAGCGTGGGCCACAGCACCACGTCGCCGGGGACGTACGCGAGCCGTCGGTGCAGCGCGACCGCGTCCCGCCAGGGATCGCGGCCGAGCACCTCGACGGCGCCGGAGTCGGCCCGGTGCAGGCCGAGCAGGATGCGGATGGTGGTCGACTTGCCCGCGCCGTTCGGGCCGAGAAAGCCGTGCACCTCGCCCGTACGGACGGTCAGGTCGAGCCCGTCGAGCGCCTGGGTGTGTCCGTACCGCTTGGTCAGGCCGGACACGCTGATCGGATCGGTCACGTCCTCGGACCCTACGCTTGTTTCACAAGGTTGTGAATATCCTTGAGGAAGGAAATACTAGTCGGGTGGCAGAGCGCGACCAGGAGCAGGTGCGAGCCTTCGTCGAGCACCTCGCGCTGGTCTTCACCGACTGGGGCTTCCCGCGGATGCCCTCGCGTGTGCTGATCACGCTCATGGCCGCGGACGAGGAGGCGCTCACCGCGGCCGAGCTGGCCGACCGGCTGGAGGTGAGCCCGGCGGCGATCTCCGGCGCGGTCCGCTACCTGATCCACGTCCGGATGCTGCAGCGGGTGCCGACGCCCGGCTCCCGGCGGGACCGCTACCGGCTGCCGGTCGACCCCTGGTACGAGTCGGCCTCGCTCCGGGACGGTTACATGAGCCAGGTGGTGGCGGCCTCCGGCGAGGGCGTCGCGGCGCTGGGCGCCGACACAGCGGCCGGCCGGCGGATCGGCCGGATGCGCGACTTCTTCGTGTTCGTGCAGGCCGAGCTGGGCGACCTGCTGGCCAAGTGGAAGGTCGACCACCCGCTGGACGACTAGGGTCGCCGGGTGAAGATCACGCTGCTCGACGACTACCAGGACGTCGCGCTGGCGATGGGGCCGTGGGACCGGCTCGACGCCGAGGTCGTCGCGCTGCCTGCGCACCTGGTCGACGACGAGCTGGTGACCGCGCTGGCCGGCAGCGAGGTCGTGGTCGCGATGCGCGAGCGCACGCCGTTCGACCGGGTCCTGCTCGACCGGCTGCCGGACCTGCGCCTGCTGGTCACCACCGGGATGGTCAACGCGGCGATCGACCTGGACGCGGCCCGCGACCGGGGCGTCGTCGTCTGCGGCACGCGCGGCCGGCAGGCCGGGCCGGCCGAGCTGACCTGGGCGCTCGTGCTCGCCGTGACCAGGCACGTCCCGGCCGAGGACGCGGCCGTACGAGCCGGCGGCTGGCAGACCACGATCGGGCCGGAGCTGTCCGGCCGGACGCTCGGCGTGCTCGGGCTCGGCCGGCTCGGCACCATCGTCGCCGGGTACGGCGCGGCGTTCGGGATGCGGGTGCTCGGCTGGAGCGCCAACCCCGACCCCAGCCACGCCCGCGAGCTCGGCGTGGAGCCGGTCGCGCTGGACGACCTGCTCACCCGCGCCGACGTGGTGACTATCCACCTCAAGCTGTCCGACCGGACCCGCGGCCTGCTCGACGCCCGCGAGCTCGACCTCATCGGGCCGCAGGGCTACCTGGTCAACACCTCCCGCGGCCCGATCGTCGACGAGGCGGCGCTGATCGACGCCCTGCGGGCCGGCCGGATCGCCGGCGCCGGGCTGGACGTGTACAACGTGGAGCCGCTGCCGCCCGACCACCCGCTGCGCACCGCGCCGCGCACGGTGCTGACGCCGCACCTCGGCTACGTCGCGCTGGACGGGTACCGGGCCTTCTACGCCGACGCGGTCGAGGACGTCACCGCCTGGCGGGCCGGCGAGCCGGTCCGCGTGCTGGCGTAGGCCGGTGCGGATCGTCTCACTGCTGCCGGCGGCCACCGACCTGGTCGTCACGCTCGGGCTGGCCGGCGACCTGGTCGGCCGCACGCACGAGTGTGACTGGCCGCCCGGCGCGCTCGAGCACGCCGCGGTCGTCACCCGCACCGCGCTGGCCGACGGCCTGACCAGCCGGGAGATCTCGGCCGCGGTCGCCGCCGACCGGGCGCACGCCGGCTCCTCGCTCTACGCGCTGGACGAGGCCGCCCTGGCCGCGCTCGACCCCGACCTCATCCTCACCCAGGAGCTGTGCGAGGTCTGCGCGGTGTCGTACGGGCGGGTGGCGGACGCGGTGCGGGTGGCCGAGACCGGTCCGCGGCTGGTTTCGCTGGAGCCGACCACGCTGGTCGAGGTGCTGGGCACGCTGACCACGCTCGGCGCGCTGACCGGCCGGTCGGCCGAGGCCGCCCGGGCGCTGGCCGATGCCGAGCGCCGGCTGGCCGCGGTCGCCGCGGCCGTCGCCGGCCGGCCCCGGCCGCGGGTGGTCGCGCTGGAGTGGCTCGACCCGGTCTGGCCGGTCGGGCACTGGGTGCCGGAGCAGGTCGCGGCCGCCGGCGGCACCGAGGTGCTCGGCACCGCCGGCGCGCACACCGACCCGGTGGAGTGGGACGCGGTGCTGGCGGCGGCGCCCGAGGTGCTGGTGCTCGCGCCGTGCGGGTTCCCGCCGGAGCGGACCCGGGCCGAGCTGCCCGCGCTGGCCGCGCGGCCGGGCTGGTCCGCGCTGCCGGCCGTGCGGGCCGGGCGGGTCTGGGTGGTCGACGGGCCGGCGTACTACAACCGGCCCGGGCCACGGGTGGTCCGCGGCGTCGAAGTGCTGGCGCACGTGCTGCACGGGATCGGAACGGTCGCGCCGGGGGAGGCGGTTTCTGTCGTACCCCCGATCTAGCGTGCCGGACATGACCGAATCTCCCGTCGGCGTGGGCCGGCTCTCGCTCGTGGTGGTCGACTGCCCGGACGCGGTCGCGCTCGGCGACTTCTACGCGGCGCTGCTCGGCGTCGGCGTCAAGGACTCCGACCCCGGCTGGGTGACGCTGGAGGGCGAGCGGCCGGGGGTGCCGGCGCTGGCGTTCCAGCGCGTCGACGACTACACGCCGCCGCAGTGGCCGGGCCAGGCTCACCCGCAGCAGCTGCACTTCGACATCGACGTGCCCGACTTCGCCGCGGCGGAGGCCAAGGCGCTCGAGCTGGGCGCCAAGCCGGCGAGCGACGTGCACGGGTCGACGGAGCCCTGGCGGACCTACACCGACCCGGCCGGTCACCCGTTCTGCCTGGTGACAGCGTGAGCAGGACATCGACCGGGACGCGGGTTACCGTGTCCGGGCCGCGACGCGGCGAGGCCGGAGGGGGGCCGACGGAATGATCGACGTGCTCACCGAGCAACTGCGCGCCCCGATCACCGAGGAGACCGCCGAGCTCTACGTGGGCGGCACGGTCTTCAAGACCGGCCCGCCGCGGCGGGTCGGCGTCGAGCTCGAATGGCTCGTGCACGACGCCGACCGACCCGCCGACCCCGTCCACCCCGAGCGCCTGGCCGAGGCGCTCGCCGAGAGGTTCGACCCGCCTCTGGCGGGAGTGCTCACCACCGAGCCCGGCGGGCAGCTGGAGCTCAGCTCGCCGCCCGCCCCGCTGGCCGGCTGCATCGCCGGCGCCGCCGCCGATCTCCACCGGCTGCGCGCCCGGGCCGCCACCGCCGGCCTGACCTTCACCGGCCTCGGTCTCGACCCGCGGCCGCCGGTCCTGCGGACCGCCATCCCGCGCTACATGGCAATGGACCGCCACTTCGCCCGCGGCGGATCCGCGGGCCGCACGATGATGTGCTCGACCGCGTCGGTCCAGGTCTGCCTCGACGCCGGCACCGACGACGTCGAGGTGGCCGAGCGGTGGCACGCGCTGCACGCGTGGCTGCCGGTGCTCACCGCGCTGTTCGCCAACTCGCCGGCCCCGGGCTGGCGGTGCGCCCGCAGCGCGGTGTGGGCCGCGATCGACCCGACCCGGACGGCCGCGCCGGCCGGCCCCGACCCGCGTTCGGCGTACGGGCGGTGGGCGCTGGACGCGCAGCTGCTCACGGTCCGCCGGGCGGCCGGCCACTGGTCGGCGCCGGCCGGCCTGACCTTCCGCGACTGGCTGCGCGGCGCCGCTCCCGGGTTCGCCCCGCCGACCTGGGCCGACCTGGACTACCACCTGACCACGCTGTTCCCGCCGGTGCGGGCCCGCGGTCACCTGGAGCTGCGGGCGGTCGACGCGCAGCCCGGCGACGGCTGGCGGGTGGTGGTCGCGCTGGTCGCCGCCCTGCTCGACGACCCGGCCGCCCGCTCGGTGGCGACCGCGGCCGGCACCGACGCCCGCGCCCTCCTCGGCGAACCGTCCCCGTCGTCCCCGAGGCCCGAGGGTCCGGGACCGGGTGGCTGGGGGAGTCCCGCCATGCGGGTGGCCGCGCGGGACGCGATGACCGACCCGGTCCTGCGGCGGGCCGGGCTGACGTTCGTGGACACGGCGGTCGGCGCGTTGACCCGTGCCGGCCAGCCGGATCTGGCAGCAGAGGTGGCGGCGTTCGGCGAGCGGTATCCCGCTCGCCAGCGGTGCCCCGCCGACGACCGTGCGACCGGCAGTCCGGCCGCACCGGAGGAGAGCGCATGACCGACCTTCGACAACGCATCGCCGACGACCTGGCCCGGGCCCGACGCCGGTCGGAGTCGCTGACCGTCGACGTGCTCGACGACGCCGAGCTGGCCACCCAGCACTCGCCGATCATGTCCCCGCTGGTGTGGGACTTCGCCCACGTCGGCAACCAGGAGGAGCTCTGGCTGGTGCGCGACGCCGGCGGCCGGGAGCCGGTGCGGGCCGACATCGACGAGATCTACGACGCGTTCAAGCACCCGCGCAAGGACCGCCCGGCGCTGCCGCTGCTCGACCCCCGCCAGTCCGCGGCGTACATCCGGGAGGTCCGGCAGAAGGCGCTCGACGTGCTCGGCGAGGTTCCGCTCGAGGGCCGCCGGCTGACCGGCGGCGGGTTCGTCTTCGGCATGATCGTGCAGCACGAGCAGCAGCACGTGGAGACGATGCTGGCCACCCACCAGCTGCGGTCCGGCGCCACCGTGCTGGACGCGCCGCCCCCACCACCGTCCACAGTGGACCCGGCGGCGCTGCCGGCGACCGTGCTGGTGCCGGCCGGACCGTTCGAGATGGGCACCAGCATCGAGCCGTGGGCGCTGGACAACGAGCGGCCGGCGCACCGGGTCGACCTGCCCGCGTTCCGGATCGACACGTTCCCGGTCGCCAACGCCGACTACGCCGCCTTCGTGGACGCCGGCGGCTACGACGACCCGCGCTGGTGGACGACCGAGGGCTGGGACCACCGGCAGCGCGCCGGCCTGACCGCGCCGGCCGGCTGGACCCGGGACGGCGACCGCTGGTGGCGGCGCCGGTTCGGGCGGGACGAGCAGGTCCCGGCGAACGAGCCGGTCCAGCACGTCACCTGGTTCGAGGCCGATGCGTACGCGCGCTGGTCCGGGGCCAGGCTGCCGACCGAGGCGGAGTGGGAGAAGGCCGCCCGCTGGGACCCGGCGACCGGCCGGTCCCGCCGCTACCCCTGGGGCGACGAGGACCCGACCCCGGAGCGGGCCAACCTCGGCGGCGCCCACCTCGGCCCGGCCGAGCGCGGCGCCTACCCGGCCGGCGCGTCCGCGCTCGGCGTGCACCAGCTGATCGGCGACGCCTGGGAGTGGTGCGCCAGCGACTTCCGCGGCTACCCCGGGTTCGAGCCGTACCCCTACCGGGAGTATTCGGAGGTCTTCTTCGGCGACGGCTACCGGATGTTGCGCGGCGGCTCGTGGGCGACCGACGCGGCCGCCTGCCGCGGCACCTTCCGCAACTGGGACCTGCCGGTCCGGCGACAGATCTTCACCGGCTTCCGTTGCGCCCACGACGCCGGTCCGGCCGATGTGTAGGCACCTGGCCTACCTCGGACGCCCGAAGCCGCTGCGCGAGCTCGTCTCCGACCCGCCGCACTCGCTGCTGCGGCAGTCCTGGGCGCCGCGGGAGCAGCAGCACGGCGTGGTCAACGCCGACGGCTTCGGCGTGGGCTGGTATGCGGACGGCGACCCGATGCCGGCCCGCTACCGCCGCGAGTGTCCGATGTGGACCGACCGGTCGTTCCTCGACGTGGCCAGGGTGGTGCGCTCCGGCGCGGTGCTGGCCGCGGTGCGGTCGGCCACGCCCGGCATGGCCCAGGGTGAGGCCGCGGTGGCGCCGTTCTCGTCCGGGCCTTACCTGTTCAGCCACAACGGCGCGGTCTCCGGCTGGCCGACCTCGATCGCCCGGCTCACGGTCGACCTGACGCCGGCCGAGCTGATGGCGATGGAGGCGGTGTCCGACTCCGCGCTGCTGTGGCTGGTCGTGCACCAGCGGCTGCGCGCCGGCGAGCGGATGGCCGAGGCGCTCGGCAACACCGTCCGGCTCGCCGCGGCCACCGCCGGCGGCCGGCTCAACCTGCTGCTCACCGACGGCCGCGCGATCGCGGCCACCACCTGGGGCGACACGCTGTGCTGGCGGGCCGACGAGGGCGGCGTCGCGGTCGCCTCCGAGCCGTACGACGACGAGCCCGGCTGGGTCGCCGTGCCGGACCGCACGCTGCTCGTCGCCACCCCCGACGGGGTCGACACGACCCCGCTCCCGCTCGACGTACCCCCGGAGGCTCCGTGGACCCGCTGACCGAGTCGCTCACCCTGCAGTCCCACCTTCCGCCGGACTTCCTGGCCGAGGCGCTGCGCGCGGACGTGACCCGGGGGCTGTCCGCGACGCCGAAGGTGCTGCCGCCGAAGTGGTTCTACGACGAGCGCGGCAGCGAGCTGTTCGAGCGGATCACCCGGCTGCCGGAGTACTACCCGACCAGGGCCGAGCGGGAGATCCTGGTCGCCCGCGCGGCCGAGATCGCGGCGACCACCGGCGCTCGGACGCTGGTCGAGCTCGGCTCCGGCTCGGGGGAGAAGACCAGGCTGCTGATCGAGGCGCTGCGGGCGGCCGGGACGCTGGCGACGTACGTGCCGATGGACGTCAGCCCGTCCGCGCTGCTGGAGAGCGGCCGGGCGCTGGTGGGCGACTACCCGGGACTGTCCGTGCACGCGTTGCTGGCCGACTTCGAGCACCAGCTCGGCGTGCTGCCGGCCGGCGACCGGCGGCTGACCGCGTTCCTCGGCGGCACGATCGGCAACCTCGAGCCCGGCCCGCGGGCGGCGTTCCTGGCGGACCTGCGCGGGTCCACCGCGGCCGGGGACTGGCTGCTGCTCGGCACCGACCTGGTCAAGGATCCGGCTGTGCTCGTCCCCGCGTACGACGACGCCGCCGGGGTGACCGCCGAGTTCAACAAGAACGTGCTGCGGGTGGTCAACCGGGAGCTGGTCGCCGACTTCGACCTCGACACGTTCGAGCACGTCGCGGTCTGGGACCCGGACGCCGAGTGGATCGAGATGCGGCTGCGCTCGACCGTGGAGCAGAAGGTCACCGTCGAGGAGGTCGGCCTGGTCGTGCCGTTCGGGGCCGGGGAGGAGATGCGCACCGAGGTGTCGGCCAAGTTCCGGCCCGACGGGGTCAGGGCCGAGGTGGCCGCGGCCGGGTTCGCCGTCCGCGCCGGCTGGACCGACGGGGCCGGCCGGTTCCTGGTCACGCTGGCCGAGGCCGTCTGACGTTTTCGCGAAAATTCCGGTCGGGCACGATGACGCCATGGCGTCCCTGTCGCAGCGGCTGACCGAGCGCGGTATGCCGTCCGTACGGACCCAGGCGGCGCACCCGACGGTCGCCGGCATCGCCCGCGGCGATCTCGACCCCGCGGTGTTCCGGTCCTGGCTGGAGCAGGACTACCTGTTCCTGCTCGACTACGTCCGCGTGTTCGCCCGGCTGGCCTGGCAGGCGCCGGACGGCCACCTCGGCGACCTGGTCGACCTGGCCCACTCGACCTGGCACGAGGAGCTGGCCCTGCACCGCAGCCTGGCCGCGGAGTTCGACGCCGACCTGTTCGGCGCGGTGCCCGGCCCGGCGACGGCGGCCTACACGGGCTTCCTGCTCGACGCCGCCGCCGACTACGGCCGCGGGCTGGCCGCGCTGCTGCCGTGTATGTGGGGCTACTCGACCCTCGGCGGGCTGCTGGCCGAGCACCCGCCGCCCGACGAGCGGTACGCGCGCTGGGTCGGGACGTACGCCGACCCCGGGTTCGCCGCGCTCGCCGCGCAGTGCGCGCAGATGCTCGACGAGGCCCACGCCGAGGCGCTGGTCGACGAACAGACCGCGACGGCCGCGTTCGACGCGGCCCTGCGGCACGAGCTCGCGTTCTGGGACGTGCCGTGACCGCCGGGACGGTGGCGGCCGACCTGCTGGCCGGGTCGTCGGCGCCGTGGTCGCGGCTGGCCGCGCACCCGTTCCTGGCCGAGGCCGGCGACGGCAGCCTGCGGCGAGGCACGTTCGACCGCTGGCTGGTCGCCGACCACTACTTCGTCGTCGGCTTCCGCCGCTTCCTCACCGGGCTGGTCACGCTGGCCCCGGACGAGCACGCGGCCGACGTGCTGGCGGCCGGGCTCGGCGCGCTGCAGGCCGAGCTCGACCTGTTCCGCCGGGAGGCGGCCACGCGCGGGCTCGACCTCGACGCCGAGCCCGGCCCGATCGCGATCGGCTACACCGCATTTCTGCGCGCCTCGCTGCAGGACGGCTACCCGGTGGCCTTGGCCGTGCTGTACGGCGCCGAGAAGGCCTACTTCGACGCCTGGTCGGCGGTGCGGGCCTCGGCCAGCCGGGACAGCGACTACTGGCCGTTCGTCGACAACTGGTCCTCGCCCGCGTTCGCGCACTGGGTGGCCTCGATCGCCGGGCTGCTGGACGAGATCGCGCCGGCGGGACCGACCACGGCGATGCGGGCGTCGTTCGACCGGGTGGTGCGGTTCGAGCTCCGGTTCTGGAGCGCGGTGCACGCCGGCGACACCTGGTAGTCGCGCCGGGGGCGGGCGGTCGACCCCGCGGCGGTCGCCGCGGGCCCGTGGTCCCGTCGGCGCCCGGACGCGCGGAGAGGTCCGGGCCGTCAGGGGACGACGGGGTGCGTCACCTGACGGCACCGGACCACCCGGATCGGAGCCACGGGGGGAGCTCCGATCACGTTTTTCCGCCATGGTGAGCAGAACATGACGAGCGAGCCGACGTCGAGCACCCCAGCGCACAAGTTCCGCCACGATGAGTAACCAGCGCCCGCCGCCGACTGTCCACACGCGACTCGAAGCCGGTCCAGGCCAGACCCCCGGTTCCGCCCCACCAATCGAACGAGCAACCGACACCCCCCGCCAACACCATCACGCTCCGACACCCCCCGCCCCGGAGACACGCGCCGGCCCGCATCCCGCCCGGCTCGAGCCACTGCCTGGAGCCTTGCCCGCCGCGCCGGACCGCCAGATCCGCAGGCGCTCACCCGCCGGCCCCCACTGGGGCGCGCGCGGTTGCCGGGTGGGCCGGGTTCCCCGGTCAGCGAGTGCTCGCCCGCAGACGTGCCCCCGGAAGGGGCCGTGCGGGGTTGCCGAAGCTGGCCCGGGCCCGCAGGCGCTCGCCCGCGGGCCTGCCCCCGGAAGGGGCCGTGCGGGGTTGCCGAAGGTGTCCCGGCTCGCCGCCCGCACCCCTCACCCGCCGCCCCGCCCGAAGGGGGGCGCGGGGGGCCTCGCCCCCCGTGGGGGGTTGCTGAAGGTGGCCCGGCTCGCCGCCCGCACCCCTCACCCGCCGCCCCGCCCGAAGGGGGGCGCACGGGGGCTTGCCCCCCGTGTGGGGGCATACTGGGACGCGTGCCGGAGCTGCCCGAGGTCGAGGCGCTCGCCGCGTTCCTGCGCGAGCGGGCGGTCGGGCACGTCGTCGCCCGCCTGGACACGCCAGCGATCAGCGCGCTGAAGACGTTCGACCCGCCACCGTCGGCCATCGCGGGCCTGGAGGTCACCGGCGCGGGCCGGTACGGGAAGTTCCTCGACATCGAGATCGGCGGCTCCGCCCCGGGCGCGCCGGACGCGCTGCACCTGGTCACCCACCTGTCCCGGGCCGGCTGGCTGCACTGGCGGGAGAAGCTGCCGCCGGCGCCGCCGAAGCCGGGCCGGGGGCCGGTCGCAGCCCGGCTGCACCTGGACGACGACAGCGGATTCGACCTCACCGAGCAGGGCACCCAGAAGCGGCTCGCGCTCTACCTGGTGCGGGCGGTCACGGACGTGCCCGGCATCGCCCGGCTGGGTCCGGACGCGCTCGACCCCGCGCTCACCGCGGAGCGGCTCGGCGAGCTGCTCGTCCAGCACGGTGGCCAGCTCAAGGGTGCGCTCACCGACCAGACGATGATCGCCGGCGTCGGCAACGCGTACTCGGACGAGATCCTGCACGTGGCCAAGCTCTCGCCGTTCAAGCCGGCGGCAAGGCTGTCCGAGGCCGAGCTGTCCCGGCTGCACGCGGCGCTGGTGACTACGCTGCGGGACGCGGTGGACCGCTCGATCGGCCAGAAGGCGGCGACGCTCAAGGCCGAGAAGCGGTCGGGCTTGCGGGTGCACGCCCGCACCGGGCTGCCCTGCCCGGTCTGCGGCGACACCGTGCGCGAGGTGTCGTTCGCGTCCAAGTCGATGCAATATTGCCCGACCTGCCAGACCAGCGGGCAACTGCTCGCCGACCGGCGGATGTCGAAGCTGCTCAAGTAGCCGGGCGTACGGAAAGATCGACGGCCGTGCGCGTCGTCGTGGTCGGGGCCGGGGTGATCGGGCTGACCTGTGCGCACCGGCTGGTCCGGGCCGGCCACGCGATCGAGGTGTGGAGCCGGGACGCGGTGCAGGACACGACCTCAGCAGTCGCCGCCGCGCTCTGGTACCCGTACCGCGCCCTTCCGGAGGACGCGGTCACCCGCTGGTCCGCGGCCACCTACGACATGCTCGCGCTGCTGTCGATCCGGCCGGAGACGGGGGTGCGGCTGGTCCGCGGCCGGGAGCTGTTCCGGGAACGGCGCCCGGACCCGTGGTGGGCCGCCGCGGTGCCGCGCCTCGGCCGGGTCGCCGATCCGCCGCGGGGCTACGCGGACGGGTACGAGTTCGCCGCGCCGGTGGTGCGGATGCCCGACTACCTGCCCTGGCTGCTCGACGAGCTGGCCGGAGCCGGCGTCGCGTTCCGGTCCACGACCGTGACCGACCTGACCGCGGTGCCGGCCGACGTCGTGGTCAACGCGACCGGGCTCGGCGCGCGGGAGCTGACCGGCGACCGGCAGCTGGCCGGCGTGCGCGGCCAGGTGGTCCGCGTCGCCGACCCGGGGCTGCCCGGCTGGACGCTGGACGAGGACCACCCGGACGGCATGGTGTACGTGGTCCCGCGCGGCACCGACGTGGTCTGCGGCGGCACGGCGGTCGACGGCGACGAGACCACCGGGCTCGACCCGGCCGAGGCCGAACGGATCCTGGCCCGCTGCCGCGAGCTGGTCCCGGCCCTCGCCGGCGCGCCGGTGCTCGGGCACGCGGTCGGCGTCCGCCCCGCGCGTCCGGCCGTCCGGCTGGAGCGGGACGGCGACGTCGTGCACTGCTACGGGCACGGCGGTGCCGGGGTCACGCTGTCGTGGGGTTGTGCGGACGAGGTCGCCCGGCTCGTGGGCTGACCCGATCACGGCTGGGTGTCGAGTATTGCCGGTCCATTGCCGTTCGCCGGGGCGGACGGCGACCATTCGGGTGTGCGGACGGCGTGGCTGGCGGTCGCGCTGCTGCTGGTCCTGTTGCTCACCGTCTGGGTGGTCGGCCGGGTCCGGTCGCGGCGGCGGTTCGCCACGTCCGCCGAACGGGTGACGTACGAGACCTTGCACACCGCCTCGCTCGCGGCCCCGCCGCTGCGCCTCGGGCTGAACGGCACGTCGGCCGGCAAGTCGGCCCGACACCTGCGCTCGCTGCTCGGCACGCCGGCGGTGGCGATCTCCGACACCGAGCGGGCGCTGGCCTGGGAGGGTCCCGGCGACCACCACGCCGACCGGCTGTGGCGGACCGCCCGGGACGGACCGCTGGCGACCGGACGCCCGATCGTGGTCCGGCCGGAGGAACTGTTCTGCGCCGATCCGACGTGTCCGGTCCGCGGGGCGGTGGTGGTGCCGATCGCGGTGGACGACGGGGTGGTCGGCACGCTCGCCGCGGTCACCTCGACCGAGCCCGGCCCCGGGCTGGTGCAGGCCGCGCTGGAGACCGCGCGCTGGGTGTCGACCCAGCTGGAGCTGGCCGAGCTGGACCAGTCCCGGGCCAGGCTGGTGCGGGCCGAGGTGCGGGCGCTGCGGGCGCAGATCAGCCCGCACTTCGTCTACAACGCGCTGACCACGATCGCCTCGTTCGTCCGGACCGACCCGGAGCGGGCCCGCGAGCTGCTGCTCGAGTTCGCCGACTTCACCCGCTACTCGTTCCGGTCGCACGGCGAGTTCACCACGCTGGCCGAGGAGCTGCGCTCGATCGACCGCTACCTGACCCTGGAGCGGGCCCGGTTCGGTGACCGGCTCGAGGTCCGGCTGCAGATCGCGCCCGAGGTGCTGGCGGTGGCGGTGCCGTTCCTCGGCCTGCAGCCGCTGGTGGAGAACGCGGTCCGGCACGGGCTGGCCGCGAAGACCGGCGTCGGCACGGTGTCGATCGTGGCCGAGGACGCCGGCACCGCCTGCATCATCAGCGTCGAGGACGACGGGGTCGGGATGGACCCCGAGGTGTTGCGCCGGCGGGCCGACGAGGGCGGCCACGTCGGGCTGGGCAACATCGACGACCGGCTGCGGTCGGTGTTCGGGGACGAGTTCGGACTGGTGGTGGAGACAGCGCCTGGCGCGGGTACGAAGGTGAGCATGCGCATCCCGAAGTTCCACGCCGACGTGCGGGCGTCATGAGCACGGGCGAGGGCTCGCAGCCCAGGCGGGCAGCGACGAGTGCGGAGTCGGCGGGGGGACGAGGCCGGGTCAGGTCGAGGAGCGCGACATGAGCATGCCACGGAGGCGGCTGCGGGTGCTGGCGGTCGACGACGAGCCGCCCGCGCTGGACGAGCTCGGCTACCTGCTCGACGCCGACCCGCGGGTGGGGTTCGTGCGCTGCGCCGCCGACGCGGCCACGGCGATGCCGCTGCTGCGGGACGTCGACGCGGTGTTCCTGGACATCCGGATGCCGGGCACCGACGGGCTGGACATAGCCCGGGTGCTGCGACGCCAGCCGGTGCCGCCGGCGGTCGTGTTCGTCACCGCGCACGACGACCGGGCGGTCGACGCGTTCGACCTCGGCGCGGTCGACTACCTGCTCAAGCCGCTGCGGCCGGAGCGGCTGGCCGAGTCGCTGCGCCGGGTGGCGGCCACGCGCTCGACCGGCGCGGACGCCGACCGCGCCGACGACGACGAGGTCATCCCGGTCGAGCTGGCCGGCCGGACGACGATGCTGCCGCGGGCCGAGGTGCGCTGGGTCGAGGCGCAGGGCGACTACGCCCGGCTGCACACCGCGGACGCGTCGCACCTGATCCGCGTGCCGCTGTCGGTGCTGGCCGAGCGCTGGGCCGACGCCGGCTTCGTCCGGATCCACCGGTCCTACCTGGTCGCGCTGCGGGATGTCCGCGAGCTGCGGCTGACCGGCTCCGGCTACGTCGTGCTCACCGCCGACCGCGAGCTGCCGGTCAGCCGCCGCCACACCCGCGAGCTCAAGGACCGCCTCATCCGCGCCACCAAGGCCGACTGGGCCCGCTCCTAGGCCGTCAGCAGGACGGACCGGATGAGGCGGAGGGGCCTGTTCGCGGGACGGGGGCGGGAGGGCGGGAGGGCGGGAGGCGGTCGAGGGTGGCGTTGATCCCGGCCATGGGGTCGAGGCCGGCCACCGGCAGGATCCCGTGAAGCCCTTACTCGTCCAATGTGGACAGCTCCACTGGTCGTCTTCCTGGTCCGGGAGGTCGGGCTCGGTGCCGGGGCGATCGGGCTGCTGCTGTCGCTGGCCAGCCTGGGCGGCGTGGTCGGAGCGGCGCTGTCCGGCCGGGTCACCCGTCGGCTCGGCTCGGCCCGGGGGCTGTTCGCGCTCGAGCTGGCCAGTGGGCTCAGCGCACTGCTCATCCCGCTGACCACCGGCTGTTGGGGCCTGGTGTGGCTGGTGGTCGGCAACGCCGGGGTGGCCGCGTTCGTGGTGGCCGGCAACGTGATCAGTGCCAGCTTCCGGCAGCGCTACTGTCCGGCCGACCTGCTCGGCCGGATCACCGCGAGCATGCGGATGGTCAACTACGGCACGATGCCGGTGGCCGCCGTGGTCGCCGGGACGCTGGCCACCGCGGTGGGGCTGCGGACGACGATGCGGGTCGGCGCCGCCGGGGTGGGCGCGGCCGCGCTGCTGCTGCTCGTCGGGCCGCTGACCCGCAGCCGGGACCTCCCGCAGACCGCCTGAGGATGGCACGCTCGGCGGCATGGAGGCCGAACCCCCGCAGCGCGTGACGGTCGTGCTCGCCGACGGGACGAGGCGACCCCGGCCGGACGCGGCCGCGCGGGAGATCGAGGAACAGACCCCGGTCGGCGAGGTGCTCGTGACCGGGCTCGTCCGGACCCAGCTGGCCCTGGCCGTGCGGCTGTCGTTGGTCGTCGCGGCGCTGTTCGGGATCCAGCCGCTGCTGTTCGCGATCGCGCCCGGGCTCGCGCACGTCTCGGTCGGCGGGCTGCCGCTGCCCTGGCTGCTGCTCGGCGTGCTGGCCTACCCGGCCGTGCTCGCCGTCGCCTGGGTGTACGTGCGGTCGGCGGAGCGCAACGAGCGGCACTTCGCCGAGCTGGTCAGCCGCGAATGAGCCCGTACGCGGTCCCGGCCATCGTGCTGATCACGGTGGTCACGGTGGGGATCGGCGCGTTCGGCTACAAGATCTCCCGCAACACGTCGGACTTCCTCGTCGCCTCGCGGACGGTCAGCCCGCGGCTGAACGCCAGCGCGATCTCCGGCGAGTACCTGTCCGCGGCCAGCTTCCTCGGCGTCGCCGGGCTCATCATGGTCAGCGGCGTCGACATGCTCTGGTATCCGGTCGGCTTCACCGCCGGCTACCTGGCCATGCTCCTGTACGTGGCGGCGCCGTTGCGCCGGTCCGGCGCGTACACGCTGCCGGACTTCGCCGAGGCCAGGCTGCGCTCGACCGGGGTGCGGGCGCTGTCCACCGGGTTCGTCGTCGTCATCGGCTGGCTCTACCTGGTGCCGCAGCTGCAGGGCGCCGGGCTCACGCTGTCCACGGTGACCGGGGCGCCGTCCTGGGTCGGCGCGGTTGTCGTCGGCGCGGTGGTCACGCTCAACGTCGCGGTCGGCGGGATGCGCAGCATCACGTTCGTACAGGCCTTCCAGTACTGGGTGAAGCTCACCGCGATCGCGTTCCCGGCGATGGTGCTGCTGGCCGTCTGGTTCCGCCGTGACGGCGCTCCCGGGCCGGCCGAGCAGCCGCTGCTCGACGACGGCGACCGCTGGTTGGTGCCGCTGACCGGGCTGGGCGACCACCCGCTGTTCGGTGTCTACTCGCTGATCCTGGCCACGTTCCTGGGCACCATGGGCCTGCCGCACGTGCTGGTCCGCTTCTACACCAACCCGGACGGCCGGGCCGCCCGGACGACGACCCTGGTCGTGCTCGGCATGCTCGGCGTCTTCTACCTGTTCCCGACCGTCTACGGCGCGCTCGGCCGGGTGTACGCGCCGGACCTGCTCCGCACCGGGAACGCCGACGCGGTCGTGCTCGTGCTGCCGGACGCCGCCCTGGGTGGGCTGCCCGGGCAGCTGCTCGGCGGGCTGGTCGCCGCCGGCGCGTTCGCCGCGTTCCTGTCCACCTCGAGCGGGCTGATGGTCTCGGTGTCCGGCGTGCTGTCCACCGACCTGTTCGGCCGCTGGTCCGGCGGGCACGGGTCGGTCCGCGACTTCCGCCGCTCGGCCATGGTGGCCGGGGTCGTGCCGCTGTTGCTGGCGCTGCCGGCAGGCGGGCTCGGACTGTCCACTGTGGTCGGTCTGGCCTTCGCGGTGGCCGCGTCGACGTTCTGCCCGCTGCTGGTGCTGGGGATCTGGTGGCGGCGGCTGACCCCGGTCGGGGCCGGCGCCGGGCTGCTGGTCGGCGGCGGGCTGTCCGGCGCCGCGGTGCTGGTGACCGTGCTCGGTCCGGGGCTGTCCGGGTGGCCGGGGGCGCTGCTCGCCGAGCCGGCCGCGTGGACCGTGCCGACCGCGTTCGCGGTGATGGTGCTCGGCTCGCTGGCCAGCCAGAAGCGGGTGCCGCCGGACGTGGGCCGGACGATGGTCCAGCTGCACGCCCCCGAGCGGCTGCGGCTGCGCCGGTGATCGATCTCGCCCGACGGTGATCGCCGTCACTTCGGCGCAGCCTGCGCGCCACTCGGCGCACCCCCGCCGCGCAAGCCCACGGCAACTCCACGGCTCTCCTACGGTTCGCCTCAGAAGCTGCCGTCGACGGCGGCCCAGGAGGTGTTTCCGTGACCAGCAGCGAGACCGCCCCCACCCGAGGAGGGCGGATCACCCCCGAGGCGTACTCCCGGATGGACGCCGACCCCAGATTCGTGGACCTGCGTCGCCGCTTCCGGAACTTCGTGTTCCCGACGACGGTGGCGTTCCTCACGTGGTATCTGCTCTACGTCGTGCTGTCGGCCTTCGGCCGCAGCTTCATGGACACCAAGGTCGTCGGCAACCTCAACGTGGCCTTCTTCTTCGGCCTGCTGCAGTTCGTCTCCACGTTCCTCATCGCGTGGCTGTACTCGAGGTTCGCCGACAAGCGGATCGATCCCCCCGCGCGCGAGCTGCGCCGGGAGCTGCAGGGCACCGACCTGGAGGGCACCGAGCTGGGAGGCGCCCGATGAACGACGTGACTGTGCTCGCCGCCAGCGCCGACACGCGGCGCGGACTGACGATCGGCCTGTTCCTCGTCTTCATCGCGATCACGCTCTACATCACGTTCTGGGCCAGCCGGCAGAACAAGACGGCCGCCGACTTCTACGCCGCCGGCCGGTCGTTCTCGGCCTTCCAGAACGGCTTGGCGATCGGCGGCGACTACATGTCCGCCGCCTCGTTCCTCGGCATCGCCGGGCTGATCGCGCTGTACGGCTACGACGGCTTCCTCTACTCGATCGGTTTCCTGGTCGCGTGGCTGGTCGCTCTCCTGCTCGTCGCCGAGCTGATGCGCAACTCCGGCCGCTACACGATGGGCGACGTGCTGGCGTTCCGGATGCACCAGCGTCCGGTCCGGATGGCCGCGGGGATCTCCACCATCACCGTGTCGATCTTCTACCTCATCGCCCAGATGGTCGGCGCCGGCGCGCTGGTCGCGCTGCTGCTGGGCATCAGCAAGACCGGGACCTTCCTCGGGATGTCCCAGGGCACGGCGAAGAACGTGACGATCGTGATCGTCGGCGCGCTGATGATCCTCTACGTCACCGTCGGCGGCATGCGCGGCACCACCTGGGTGCAGATGATCAAGGCCGGCCTGCTCATGGCCGGCGCGATCCTCATGTCGCTGTTCGTGCTGGCCAAGTTCAACTTCAACCCGTCCACCCTGCTGGGCGCGGCGGCGACCCAGAGCGGCAAGGGGGACGCGTTCCTCAACCCGGGGCTGCGGTACGGCGCCGGTGACTGGGTGACCAAGGTCGACCTCATCAGCCTCGGCCTCGCACTGGTGCTCGGCACCGCCGGCCTGCCGCACATCCTCATGCGGTTCTACACGGTGCCGACGGGCAAGGACGCCCGCCGCTCGGTCAACTGGGCGATCGGCCTCATCGGCACCTTCTACCTGCTCACCCTCGCGCTCGGCTTCGGCGCCGCGGCGCTGGTGGGGACGAAGGCCATCCGTGCCGCCAACCCCGGTGGCAACACGGCGGCCCCGCAGCTGGCGGAGGAGCTCGGCGGCGGGCCCGGGACCACCGGTGGGGCCGTGTTCCTGGCGTTCATCGCGTCGGTCGCGTTCGCCACGATCCTCGCCGTGGTCGCCGGGCTCACGCTGGCATCGTCGTCCTCGGTCGCGCACGACATCTACGCCAATGTCATCCGCAGGGGCAATGTGGACGAGGGGTCGGAAGTTCGGGTGGCGCGACTGGCGGCGGTGGTCATCGGGGCGATCGCGATCGTCCTGTCGATCTTCGCCCAGAACCTCAACGTGGCCTTCCTGGTCGCGCTGGCGTTCGCGGTTGCCGCGTCCGGCAACCTGCCGGCCATCCTGTACAGCCTGTTCTGGCGCCGGTTCAACACGCAGGGCGCGACGTGGGCGATCTACGGCGGGCTCGGCGTGGCGCTGTTCCTGGTGATCTTCTCGCCGGTGGTGTCCGGCGGGGCGACGGCCATGATCAGCGACAAGGACTTCTCCTGGTTCCCGCTGGAGAACCCCGGGATCATCTCGATTCCGGCCGGCTTCTTCTTCGGGTGGCTCGGCACGGTCCTGTCCCGGGAGCGCGACGACGCGAAGTACGACGAGCTCGAGGTCCGGTCGCTGACCGGGGCCGGAGCGCACTAGTCAGGTGGACGCGGCCCGCCCGCCTGGGCGGGCCGCGTCCCGGAGCGCGGCGCCGGTGGGCGGTCGGTCCCCCCACCGGCGCCGCTTCGTGCCCGGCGCGCGACCAGCCGTGCCGGCCCGTGCCGGCCTGTGCGGCCAGCGGGGCGCCGGGCCGCCGCCCGCCGGCGCTCGGAGGCCCTGTCGCGGTGGCGGTCGCGTTCAGTAAGATCCATTCCTCGAAGGGGTGGCGTCGTCGCCGACTTCGGCTACCCCTCGTGACGAGGAGGTTGGGATGCGGCTGCGGCGCGTTCGGGCGGGATTCGCCGGCGGCGACGGCGGGGGTGGCTGAGCCGCCGCCCCGGACCGTCAGCGGTCCAGGGACCGCGCCCACCACAGATCCCACTCGTACCGTTCCGGTCGCGGCCGGTCGGCCTCCCACCGGTAGCGCAGGCATCCGTCCGGCCCGGTCACTCGCTTGAGGTCGCGGTTGTCCCGGTCCCGGACGAGCACGTCGTCGCCGGCGTCGGGCGGGAAGTCGAAGTTGACCACCAGCCGGCTCAGCGTCGACCGCGACTCGGTCGCCATCCGGGGAAGCGGGGTCCAGGTCAGCGTGTCGTGGCCGGTGTTGCGCAGCACGTCCCACATCCCGCGCATCCGGTAGCGCGCGTACCAGCTGGTGGGCTCGGTCATGCTCGGCCGGAAGACGAACAGGCAGCGCAGCAGGTTGGGCTTCTCGGCGAGCGCGATCTGCTGGATCGCGATCCGGTCGTCCTCGGACCGGGTCGCCATCTCGATGTCGACCAGCGTGACCGCGTCGGCGTCGAGCTGCGTCGGCGTGGTGAGTCGGCTCTCCAGGCAGGGCAGCGCGGCGCCCAGGTCCGGCGTGGTCCGCCGGTGCTCGATCACCCGGTCACCGCTCGCGTCGACCCCGACCAGGTAGGTCAGCTCAAGGTCGTCGGTGTACGGCGCCGGGTAGCCAAGCCACATGTCGTGCAGCGCGGTCAGCGCCGCCGCGTACCGGCCGCGCAGGGCCTGCAGCCCGGTCAGCTCCGCCGCCGCGGCCGCGGCCCGCTCGGTCGCCCGGGCGGCCTCTTCCCGGGCGGCGGTCAGCTCCCGCTGGTGGCGGGTCTCGACCAGCTGCGCCCTGGACCGTCGGCGCAGCCGCGCCCAGGCGACCCCGACCTGGCCGAGGAACAGCAGCACCGATACGGCGACGAGGATGCCGAGCAGCCAGCGACCCATGCCGTCGGCCCAGACCGCGAGACCGGTGGAGATCGCGGCCAGCACGACGTTGGCGCCGACCGCCGTGCTCCTCAGCGGTTCCAGGAGCTCCTTCCATCCCAACCGGCGCGACACGGAGTCCGGTGGGCCCATCTGGCGTACGGAGGATTCGGTCACTGACACTCCGATCAGCGGTACCTAATCCCAGAGTAAGCATGACCTCACATAGTGTGCTCGTCCGGGAGGACACGATCGGATCACGGCTCGCCGGTCCTAGGCTGGAGCCGGTGAGGCACCATCATCGCGTGCATCCCGGACCCCTGCCGACCGTCGTGGCGGCCGACATTCCCGACGGCGCCACCATCCTCGACGTGCGCGAGGCCGGCGAGTGGGCCGCCGGCCACATCGCCGGCTCGGTCCACGTCCCGCTCAGCACGCTGCCGGCCGGCGCGGCCGCGATCCCGCAGACCGACCCGCTGGTCGTCGTCTGCAAGGTCGGCGCCCGGTCCGCGCAGGTGACCGCCTGGCTGGCCAGCCAGGGCCGGCACGCGGTCAACCTCGCCGGCGGCCTGGACGCCTGGGCCGGCGCCGGCCGACCCCTGGTCACCGACGCCGGCACCCCCGGCACCGTCGCCTGACGCGTCCGTCCCGCCCCGCCGCGGGGCGCCACCGCCGCCACTCCCGCGGCCGACGGCCTGCGGGTCAGGCCGGGGGACAGCGGGCGGGGCGCACGGCTGCTCCCGCCCCTGACGGCCTGCGGGTCACGCCGGGGTGAGCAGGTGGTGTCCCTCGACCACGCCGAGGGACAGGGTCTTGTAGCCGGCCGCGTCGAACAGGACCACCACCCGGTCGCCCTCCTCGTACGTCTGGACCGTGCCGCGACCCCACTCCGGGTGGGTCACCGCCGACCCGACCGGGAACGGCCGGTCGGCCGAGTCGACCGACTTGCCGCGGTCGCAGTTGTCGCAGTGCCCGCACCGCTGCGGGTGCGACTCGCCGAGCAGCTCCAGCACGATCCGGCGCCGGCAGTCGGTGGTGTCCGCGTACGTCCGGACCATCTCGACGGCCGAGCGCGCGTACTGCCGCTGCAACTCGCGCCGCTCCGCCGCCGCCTTCGCCACCTCCGCCGCCGGAACGCCGTGCCGGGCCCGGCCCGGGACCAGCCGGCGGTCCTTGCGGGCCCGGATCGCGCCGGCCGCCTCCAGCTCGTTGACGATCGCGGTGACCCGGGCCGTGGACAGCCCGGTGGACCCGGCCAGGTCCGTGCGCGAGACCGGGCCGTCGTCCCGGATCGCCTGCAGCACGCCGGTCACCTCGGGCACGCTCGGCCCGCCGCCGGAGGCGAAGAACTTCGGCAGCGACAGGTCCGAGGGCAGGTAGAACAGGGCCGCCCGGGCCGGCTTGCGGTCCCGGCCGGCCCGCCCGATCTCCTGGTAGTACGCGTCGAGCGTGTCCGGCGGCTCGGTGTGGAAGACGAACCGCACGTCCGGCTTGTCGACGCCCATGCCGAACGCGCTGGTCGCGACCATGACGTCGACGTCACCGCGCATGAACGCGTCCTGCGCCGCGTCCCGGTCGGCCCGGGCCAGCCCGCCGTGGTAGTGCACCGCGTCCACGCCGTTGTCCCGCAGCAGCGCGGCCACCTCCTCGGCGCCGCGGTGGGTCGCGGTGTAGACGATGCCCGGACCGCCGGCCTCGACGCCGCCCGAGCCGGTGGGCAGCGTCGGGTGGCTCGACCGGGTGGTGCCGTCGATCTCCTCGTGGTCCGGCTCGCCGTGCATCGCCAACAGCACCTGCTCGACCAGCTCCTCCCGCTTCTGCTCGGCCGAGCCGACCAGGTCGACGCCGAGCCAGATGTTCGGCCGGTCGGCGTCGCGGACGACGATCTCCGGGTCGCGCATCCGCAGCCGGCGGACGATCTCGGCGCGGACCCGGGGCGAGGCGGTCGCGGTCAGCGCCAGCAGTCGCGGCGAGCCGAGCGCCCGGGCGACCGAGCCGAGCGCGAGGTAGTCCGGCCGGAAGTCGTGCCCCCACTCGCTGATGCAGTGCGCCTC
This sequence comes from uncultured Actinomycetota bacterium, assembly GCA_963803135.1. Classification (GTDB taxonomy): domain Bacteria; phylum Actinomycetota; class Actinomycetes; order Mycobacteriales; family CADCTP01; genus CADCTP01. Next base: position 374,568 of record CAWDLH010000010.1, read on the forward strand.
GTCCACGACCAGCAGGGAGACCGGCGCCTCGCGCAGCGCGGCCAGCACCTCGTCGTTGGCCAGCTGCTCCGGCGCGAGCAGCAGGAACTCGAGCTTCCCGGCGGCGAACTCGGCCAGCACGCGCCTGCGTGCGGCGGCGGGGACGGTCGTGTTGAGCAGCGCGGCCCGCTCGCCGGTCGCCTCCAGCGCGCGCAGCTGGTCGTGCTGCAGCGCGATCGTCGGCGAGACCACCAGCGTGCCGCCGTCGATCAGCGTGGCCGCGACCGTGTAGATCAGCGTCTTGCCGGTGCCGGAGGCGAGCACGGCCAGCGTGTCCCGCTCCAGTACGGCGTCGATCGCCTCGGCCTGGCCGGGGCGGAACTGCGCCGGGCCGAGCAGACGGTCGGCCACCTTCCGGACGGCTGCGCTGGTCACGCCGGCTCGCTACCCGGACGCGCGTCCGGCGACACGCGGTACGGTGACCCGACCACACGCGGGAGCCCGGCGAACCCGGGCTGAGAGGGCGGCAGGCGGCCGCCGACCGTCGGAACCTGTCCGGGTCATGCCGGCGTAGGGAGCGTGTCTTGGCCACCACCGCGGAAGCCCCTGCCACCCTCACCGAGGACCAGCCCCGCCCGCTCGGCTTCGCCGACCAGCTCGGCCTGTGGGCCAACCTCGGGATCAGCCTGCTCATCCCGGTCACCGCGACGTTCCTGGTCGCCCCCGGGCAGTCGTTCCTGGCCACGGTCGTCGCGATCGTGGCCGGCACCGCGCTCGGATGCGGGCTGCTGGCCGCGGTGGCCAGGGCCGGCGCGATCACCGGCGCGCCGACCATGGTGCTGCTGCGCGGTCTGCTCGGCCGCACCGGCTCGTACGTGCCGACCGTGCTCAACCTGCTGCAGTGTGTCGGCTGGGCCACGTACGAGATCTGGATCATCTCGTTCGCCGCGCACGCCGTGTGGTCCGGCTGGCCGCGCTGGGCGTACGTGCTGATCGCCGGCGCGGTCGCGACCGGGATGGCGCTGCGGCCGCTCGGCTCGGTGCGGCTGCTCAAGCGGATCGCGGTCGTCGCGGTGCTGGCCAGCTCGGTGTACTTCCTGGTGGAGACGCTGCGCCGGCCGCTGGGCGGGTTCGCCGAGGGCGGCTGGACCGGCTTCTGGACCTCGATGGACCTGGTCGTCGCGCTGCCGGTGTCGTGGGTGCCGCTGGTCGCGGACTACTCCCGGTTCTCCCGGTCGCCGCGGGCGGCCGCGCTCGGCACCGGGATCGGGTACGCGGTGTCCTCGGCCGGCTTCTTCCTGCTCGGCGTGCTGGCGCTGCGCGCGTACGCGGACGCCTCGGACGACGTGGTCGGCGCCCTGCTCGCGGTCCCGGCCGGCGCGGTCGCGCTGGTGATCCTGGCCGTCGACGAGGTCGACGAGGCGTTCGCGAACATCTACTCGACCGCGACCTCGGCCCAGAACGTGCTGCCCCGGGCCGACCGTCGGATGCTCGCGGTCGCCGTCGGCGCGCTGGCCACGGTGCTCGCGCTGGCGGTCGACGGCAGCGCGTACGAGCCGTTCCTGTTCCTGATCGGGGCGGTGTTCGTGCCGCTGGCCGCGACCGTGGTGGTCGACTTCGCGCTGGCCCGGGACCGCTACGACACCTCGGCCGCCGCGCCGGCCCGGTGGGTCATGCTGCTGCCCTGGCTGGCCGGCTTCGTCGCGTACCAGCTGACCGCGCCGACCGTGCTGTCGGCCTGGCCGGGCTGGGCGGCGTTCTGGCGGCACGGCCAGGACCTGCTGCACGTCTCGCCGACGAACGGCTTCTCGGCCTCGCTCGTCGCGCTCGCCGTGGCGGCGCTGCTGACGCCGCTGGCCCGCCTAGGATCGCGCGGGTGAGCGTCTTCACCGACAAGGAACTCGCCCGGCTGCGGGACGCCGGGCTGGCCCGGATCGCCACCGTCGGGCCGGACGGCCAGCCGCACCTCGTGCCGTTGACGTACGCGGTCAACGAGACCGAGGACGCGATCGACGTCGGCGGATTCGGGTTCGGGTCCTCGAAGAAGTGGCGGGACGCGCTCCGCAACCCCAAGGTGACGTTCCTGCTGGACGAATCTGCCGGTGGGGAGGCGTACGGGATCGAGCTGCGGTGCACCGCGGAGTTGCACGAGACGGGCGGGGAGGCCATCAACCCGCGGTTCCCCGGCTTCGACCCTCAGTTCCTCCGGTTGCGCCCGCACCGGATCGTCAGCTGGGGGGTCGAGGTCTCCAGCAGGGAGTCCATCGCCGCGGTCGGCCGGGACGTCTGAAACTGTCGGTGCCGCCGCCTAACCTGCGCGGCATGGAACCGACCTGGGCCTCGGTCCGGGCCCGGCGGCTGGCGCGGCACCACCTCAGCGAGCCCGGCGACTCGGCAGCCGACGTGGTCGCCGCCATGTGCGGGGCGCATGCACAGATCCTGTCCGCCGGCGAGCTGTCGGTCGGCATCCGGCTGGCCGGCGCGGACCGGGCCGACGTGCGCGCCGCGATCTGGGAGAGCCGCGAGCTGGTCAAGACCTTCGGCCCGCGCGGGACCGTGCACCTGCTGCCGACCCGGGACCTGCCGATGTGGACCGGTGCGCTGGCCGCGGTCCCCCGGCCGCTGCCCGGCTTCGACCCCTCGGTGCGGCTGTCCGCCGACCGGTTGGACGAGGTCGTCGCCGGCATCGGGACCGTGCTCGCCGGCGCGGCGCTGACCATCGACGAGTTGGACGCGGCGCTGGCGGAGGAGGTCGGGGCCTGGGCGGTCGAGCCGTGCATGCCGGCCTTCCAGGAGCTGTGGCCGCGCTGGCGGCAGGCGGTGGACCGGGCCGCCAACCAGGGGGTGCTCTGCTTCGGACCGGATCGGGACCGCAAGGTCACCTACACCAGCCCGCGGCGGTGGTCGCCCGGGTTCGCGCCGCTGCCGGCCGAGCCGGCGCTGGCCGCTCTGGTCCGGGCGTACCTGACCGGCTACGGGCCGGCCACCCCGGCGCACTTCGCGAAGTGGCTCAGCGCGCCGGTGCCGTGGGCGACCGGGCTGTTCGAGCGGGTCGAGGGCCTGGAGCGGGTCGGCGAGTGGGGCTTCGTGCCGGCCGGCGACACCGACTTCCCGGACGTGTCCCCGCGGGAGGTGCGGCTGCTGCCCTACTTCGACGCGTACGGGGTGGGTTCCCACCCGCGGCACCTGGTCTTCCCGGGCCGGGCCGGCGAGCGGGCGCTCAACCGCAGCCAGGCCGGCAACTTCCCGGTGCTGCTGCTCGGCGGTGTGGTCGGCGGGGTCTGGCACCAGAAGCGCGCCGGCCGCTACCTGGACCTGACCGTCGAGCCGCTGGCCGAGCTGTCCACCGCCCGGCGCCGGCGGCTCGACGCCGAGGTCGAGCGCGTCGCCGCGTTCGCCGGTCTCGTCGCGCGGCTCACCATCGGCCCGGTGGCCGTCGGCCCGCACGCGTGAGCGAGCGCCGGCGAGCCGAACGGGGTCCGCCGGATACTCATCGATGCGCCTTCGTCGTTCTAGGCTCGCAGGCGTGGAGCCCGCGTACGGTGCCGGCGCGCTGTCGGACCTGACCCCGGGCGTGCTCGAGGCGCTCGACGTGCCCGGCGGGAGCCCCGTGCTCGCCCTGCCCGAGGCCAGGCACGTCGTCCTGCTGCTCGTCGACGGGCTCGGCGAGCGCCTGCTGCGGCGGCACGCGGCGGACGCGCCGTTCCTGTCCGCGCTGCCCGGCCGGGCGATCACCGCCGGCTTCCCGTCGACCACCGCGACCAGCCTGGCCAGCATCGGCACCGGGCTGCCGCCCGGCGGGCACGGCGTCGTCGGGCTGGCCTTCGAGGTCGGCGACGGCGTCGCGATGAACGCGCTGGGCTGGGCCAGCCAGGGCGACGGCCGGCCGCGGGACCTGCGCGAGCGGTTCCTGCCCGAGGACGTGCAGCCGATGCCGACGACCTTCGAGCGGCTGGCGGCGCACGGCGTCGCGGTCCGGGTCGTGGTGCCGGGCGCGTTCATCGGCAGCGGGCTGACCCGGGCGGTGCTGCGGGGCGGCGACCAGTGGGGCGTGCGCGCGCTCGGCGACCTGGTCGCCGCGGTCACGGGAGATCCGGAGTCGGACCGTACGTTCCGCTACGCGTACCACGGCGACCTCGACCTGCTTGGCCACGTGTACGGGCCTGGCTCCGACCCGTGGCGGTTCCAGCTGGCCCAGGTCGACCACCTCGCCTGGTCGATCGCGGAGCGGCTGCCGGCCGGCGGCATGCTGCTGGTCACCGCCGACCACGGGATGGTCGCGATCGACGAGACCGACCGGGTCGACGTCGACCGGGCCGCCGACCTGCTCGCCGGGGTGCGGCTGCTGGCCGGCGAGCCGCGGGCCCGGCACGTCTACGCCGAGGCCGGCGCGGCCGACGACGTGCTCGCCGCCTGGCGGGAGCGGCTCGACGGCCGGGCGACCGTGCTGAGCCGGGCCGAGGCGGTCGAGGCCGGCTGGTTCGGCCACGTCACCAGCCGGGTCGAACCGCGGATCGGTGACGTGGTCGCCGCCTGCACCGGCACCACCGCCATCACCCGCCCGGCCACCGAGCCGGTCCTGTCCGAGCTGACCGGCCAGCACGGCTCCCTCACCGAGGACGAGCTGCTGATCCCGCTGCTGACGTACCAGAGCTAGCCCTTGACGTAGGCGAGCTTCTCGGTGACCAGGCCGTCGGCGACGCGGAAGAGGTCGACGCCGCGGACGTGGCCGCCGGAGCCGTCCGGCCCCCAGCGGTAGCGCCAGCGGACGACGACCCGGTCGCCGGCCGCGATCGTCTCCTCGGCGTCGAACCAGGCGTCCGCGGAGTCGGCGAACAGCTGCTCCCAGGCGCCGCGGACCGCGGCGCGGCCCGCGTACCGCCGCCCGTCCGGTGGCGTGGTGCCCTCGAAGACGCAGTCCTCGCTCATCAGCGCCATCACCGCGTCGACGTCGTGCCGGTTGAACGCCGCGTTGAACCGCTCGACCACCGCGACCGGATCGACCGGCCCGGCGGTCCGGCCGAACGCGGCCAGCAGCCGGGTGCCGGCGTCCGCGTCCGGAGGCACCGGCACCCGCGGACCGATCATCCCGGCCGCCCGGTAGGCGTCCTCGCGCTCGGTGAACCAGGCCAGCGCCGCGGCCGCGTCGTCCGGGTCGAGCGCGGCCGGGCGGCCGAGGGCGACCGCGAGGTCCCAGCCGTGCACCAGGTGATCGGCGAACAGCTGCATGGCGTACTCGGACCCGGGCACGTCGCCGAAGCTCAGGTGCACGGTCGCCGCCATCGCGCCGGGCGCTCCGGCCGCGTCGAGGGCGCCGTGCAGCGCCGCCCGCCACCGCTCGGCCGGCACGGCGCCGAGCTGGTCGCCGTCCAGCCGGTCACCGACCTCGGCGACGGTCCGGCCGGCGAACAGCTCGGCCGCCCACAGGTCCTCGACCGCGACGTGGTTGACCAGCGTCCGGACGGTCCAGCCCGGGCACGGCGTCGGGTCGTTCCACTGCGGCTCGCGGATCTCCGCGACGAGCAGGTCGACCCGGCCGGCCGCCCGGCGCAGCAACTGCGCGGCGGCGGTGGTCTCGGTGGTCTCGGTGGTCTCGGTGGCGGTCATGGCTGCTCCTCTCCTCCGGGTCGCGGCCGACGCTAGGGAGGCGGGTTTGCGGTTTCCTGGCAACCGCCCGCCGGGTCCTCGGCACACTGGCGACGTGGCTGCGCAGGACGTGGGGATCCGGCTGCTCGGCCGGTTCCGGGTGGTGGTCGGCGGCCGCGAGGTGCCGGCCGCGGCGTTCGGCGGCCGGAAGGTCCGCACGCTGCTGGCCGTGCTGGCCGTCGACCGCGACCGGTACGTGTCGCACGACGCGCTGGCCGAGGCGCTCTGGCCGGCCGCCGCCCCGGCCGACCCGGCCGGCAACCTCGGCGTGCTGGTGAACCGAGCCCGCCGGGCGCTCGGCGACCCCGGGCTGGTCCGTACCGGGGCCCGCGGGTACGCGCTGGACGCCCGGTGCGGTCTGGACACCGACCGGTTCGCGACCCTGCTCGCCCGGGCCAGGCAGCACCGGCCCGACCGGCCGGGGCTGCGGTGCTACCAGGAGGCGCTGGCCGTCTGGACCGGTCCGCCGCTACCCGAGGAGGCCGACGCGCCCTGGGCCCGGGAGTTCCGCGCGGCGCTGCTCGCGCTCCGCCAGGCCGCGCTGGAGGAGGCGGCCGGTCTCGCCGCCGAGCTGGGCGAGACCACGCTGGCGGTCGGGTACGCCGAGGAGGCGGTCGGGGCCGCGCCGCTGCGCGAGGTCGCCGCGCTGCGGCTGTCCCGGGCGCACGAGCGGGCCGGCGACCCGGCCGCGGCGCTGGACGACCTGCGCCGGCTGCGGCTTCGGCTGCGCGAGGAACTCGGTATCGACCCGTCCGCCGAGGTCACCGACCGGTACGCGGCCCTGCTGGACCCGGCCCGCCGCCCGCCCGCCGGCCCGGGTCCGGCCGGCGAGCTGCCGCTGCTCGGCCGGTCCGGGCAGCTCGCCACGCTGCTCGAGGCGATCCGCGACCCGGTGCCGCCGCTGGTCACCGTGGCCGCCGTGGCCGGGTCGGGGAAGTCCAGGCTGCTGGCCGAGCTCGCGGCCGCGGCCGGCCGGCCGGTGCTCGCCGCCCGGGCGTACCTGCCCGAGCGGGCCGAGCCGTGGAGCCTCGCCCGCGGCCTGCTGCGGGCCGCGCTCGCGCTCGAGCCGGGCATCGCCGCGGCGCTGCCGGCACCGGCCGTACCGGCGCTGCTCGACGTGGTCCCCGACCTGGCCGGGCTGGTGCCGGACCCGGCCGGCGGGCCGCTCGACCCGGCCAGCCGGCGCGCGCTGGTGCTGGAGGGCACGGTCCGGATGCTGGTCGCCGCGGCGCCGGCGGTGGCCGCGCTGAGCCTGGACGACCTGCAGTGGGCCGACCCGGACAGCCTGCTCGTCGTCGCCGACCTGCTCGACCGGGTGCCGGCACTGCCGGCGGTGCTCGCGTACCGGCCGGCGGAGGCGCCGGCCGGCGGCCCGGTGCGGGCGGCCCTCGCCGGGCTGGCCGACCGGCGCGAGCTCCGGGCGGTCGACCTGCCGCCGCTGGTCGCGGCCGACCTCGGCCCGGTCCTCGACCCGCCGATCGCCCGCGCGGTGGTCAGCGGGACCGACGGGTCGCCGTTCGCGGTGGCCGAGGTCGTCCGCGAGCTGGCCCGGCGGGGCACGCTCACCCGCGGTCCGGACGGCCGGTGGACCGCGGACCGCCCCGGCGACGCGGCCAGGCAGGCCGCCGCAGTCGCCGGCGCGGGCCGCCGCCGCCGGCTGCTCGCCCAGGTCGAGCGGCACCCGCCGGCCGACCGTACGGTCCTCGGGCTGCTGTCCCTGCTGGCCCGGCAGGCCCCGGTCACGACGCTGGCCGCCGCGGCCGTGCTGCCGGCGGACGCGGTGCTCGGCGCGCTGGCCGCGCTGGCCGCGGCCGGCCTGGTCCGGATCGGCGAGCGCGGCTGGGCCAGCTCGCACGACCTCGTCCGGGAGACCGTGGCCGCCGACCTCGCCGACGCCGACCGGGCCCAGCTGCACGCCCGGCTGGCCGCCGCGCTGGCCGGCGCCGACGCGGACGCGGCCGAGCTGGCCCGGCACCTGGCCGGCGCCGGGGACGCCGAGGCAGCCGCCCGGCAGTACGAGACCGCGGCGCGGCAGCAGGTCGACGGCGCCGACGACGCCGGGGTGGCCGACCTGGTCGACGCCGGGCTGGCGCTCGCCGACCGGGGCGAGGCCAGGACCGGGCTGCTGGAAGTGCGCGCCCGGCTGCGGGCGCGCCGCGGCGACCTGGCCGGCGCCCGGGCCGACCTGCGCGAGGCGCTGGCCGCGGCGCCCGACCCGGCGGCCCGGTCCGGGCTGCGGGCCTGGCTGGCCATGCTCTACTCCGGCGCCGAGGACCTGGACCGGGCCGCCGGGCTGGCCGAGCTGGCCCTGCTGGACGCCGGCGACGACCCGGCCGCGCTGGCCCGGGCGCTCGAGGTGGCCGCGATCGTGGACATGAACCGGGAGCAGTCCGACCGGGCCGGGCAGCGCTTCGACCGGGCGCTCGCGCTCTACCGGGAGCGGCACGACGCGGCCGGCGCCGCCCGCATCCTCGACGCCCGGGCGATGGCCACCTTCCTCGACGGCCGGATCCCGGCCGCGCTCGCGCTGTTCACCCAGGTCGCCGACCTGCTCGCGGATTCGGGCGACCTGCTGCACGTGGTCACGCCGACCTCGACCGCCGGCCACGCGCTCGTGTTCGCCGCCGACCCGGCAGCCGGCCTGGCCCGGACCACGCAGGCGCTGGAGCTGGCCCGCACGCTCGGCCACGCCGAGGGCATCACGTACGCGCTGTGGCACCGGTCCGAGGCGCTGGCCGCGCTGGGCCGGTCCGGCGAGGCGGTCGGCTGCGCCCGGGAGGCGCTGGCCGTGGCCGGCCGGCTCGGGCACCGCGGCTGGACCGCGACCGCGCTGCGGGCGCTGGGCATCGCGCTGCGGGCCGGCGGCGATCTGGCCGGCGCGGCCGCGGCGTTCGGTCGCTCGCTGGACACGGCGTCCGGCGGGCTCACCCTGTTCTCGTCCTGGGCCGCGGCCCAGCTCGCGCTGACCGAGATCGCCCGCGGGGACCTGGCCGCGGCCGCGCCGCTGGCCGACCGGGCGCTCGCCGAGGGACCGGCGCTGGCTCACTTCGAGGCCAGGCTGGCCCGGGCCGAGCTGGCCTGCGCGCGGCGGCAGCCGGACGCGGCCGCGGTGGCCGCCGACGCGGCGCGGCGGGCCAGGGCCGGCGGCCACCTCGTCTCGGTGCCGCGGCTGGAGGAGCTGGCGGCTAGCTGAGGTCGGGCAGCTGGTATTCGGCGAAGCGGGCCCGAAGGTCCTTCTTGGAGAACTTGCCGACCGAGGTCTTGGGCACCTCGTCGATGAACACCAGGTCGTCGGGCAGCCACCACTTCGCCACCCGCGGCGTGAGGAACTCGATCAGCTCCTCCTTGGTCGCCGACGCGTCCGGCTTGAGCACGACCGCCGCGAGTGGACGCTCCTGCCACTTCGGGTGCGGCACCGCGATCACCGCGGCCTCGGCCACCGCCGGGTGGGCCATCAGGTGGTTCTCCAGCTCGACCGAGCTGATCCACTCGCCGCCGGACTTCACCAGGTCCTTGGTCCGGTCGGACAGCCTGATGTTGCCGTACCGGTCGATCGCGCCGACGTCGCCGGTGCGCAGCCAGCCGTCCGGGGTGAACGAGTCCTCGGAGTGCTCGACGTGGTAGTAGTCCCCGGCGATCCACGGCCCGCGCACCTGCAGCTCGCCGGTCGCCTTGTCGTCCCAGGGCAGCTCGGTCAGCGTGCCCGGCTCGACGATCCGGGCGTCGACGCCGACCGGCGGGATGCCCTGCCTGGCCCGTACGTCGGCCGCCTCGCCGTCGGGCAGCCCGTCGTACATGCTGAACCGGCCGTTGATCGAGCCGAGCGGGCTGGTCTCGGTCATCCCCCAGGCGTGCAGGATCGGCATCCCGAGCTTCTCCCGGTACGCCTCGGACAGCGCCTTGGGCACCGCCGACCCGCCGCACAGAACCGCCCGCAGCGCGGGCAGGTCGCGGCCGTCGAGCTCGGGCAGCAGGCCCATCCAGATCGTCGGCACGCCGGCGGTCATCGTGACCCGCTCCTCCTCCAGCATCGCGGCGATCGCGGCCGGGGTCATCTGCGGCCCGGGCAGCACCAGCTCGGCCCCGGCGAACAGCGGCGCGTGCCCCCACCCCCAGGCGTTCGCGTGGAACATCGGCACCACCGGCAGCAGCCGGTCGCGCTCCATCACGCCGATCCCGGCCGAGGCGTTGAGCACGCCCAGCGAGTGCAGGTAGATCGAGCGGTGCGAGTAGACGACGCCCTTGGGCTCGCCGGTGGTGCCGGACGTGTAGCACATCGACGCGGCCCGGTTCTCGTCCTCGGCCGCGAACCGGACCGGCGGCGCGTCGGCGAGCAGGTCGTCGAGCAGGTGGATGCGCGGGTCGTCGGGGATCTCCGCCGGCCCGCCGTCCTCCATCACCACGACGTGCCGGACGCTGTCGAAGGAGTCGGCCAGCTTCCAGAACGCGCCGAGCAGCGAGCGGTCGACGAACACGACGTCGTCCTCGGCGTGGTTGACCACGAACGTCAGCTGCTCCGGGAACAGCCGGATGTTCAGCGTGTGCAGGATCCGGCCGGTGCACGGGGCGGCCCAGTAGAGCGAGAGGTGGTCGGCAGAGTTCCAGGCGAACGTGCCGACCCGGCCGTCCGCCGGCACACCCAGCGCGTCGAGCACGCCGCCGAACCGGCGGGTGCGGTCGGCCCACTCCGCGATCGAGGTGCGCTTCCGCTCGGTCGCCGTACTCCAGACCAGCTGCTTGTCCGCGTACAGCCGCTCGAAGCGGTCGAAGACGTAGGGCAGCGTGAGCGGATAGTCCTGCATCAGACCTCGCACGGGCGGGCCTCCTCGCGTCGTGGGTCCGGTGTTCTGAAGCCTGCCACAATTGCCTGGTGAGCGACCAGGTCAGCGGTGGCCAGGGGCCGCGCCGGGCCCGGACCACGTTGCTCGTGCTGGTCGCGGCCGCGGTGGTGGTCGCCGGCGTGGTGTCGCTGCGGCGCGGCGTGGACCCGGTCCGGGTGCGCCCGCCGGCCAGCCCGCCGGCCGCCCAGATGCCCGGGCTGCCCGGCCAGCTCGGGCCGGCGCCGACCGAGCCGCTGCCGGCGGTGCCCGCGCTCGCCGTCAGCGAGATCTGCCACCCGCTGCGCACCGACGGCCGCAGCCGGCTGGACGTCTCGTTCACTCTGGTGAACACCCTTGCTCGGCCGGTCCGGCTGATCCGGATCACGCCGGTGTTCCCGCTGCCCGGCGTGCGCGCGCTGAGCACCGAGTACCGCGGCGGGAGGTGCTCGGTCCCGGGCGCCCCGCTGCGGGCCGGTGACGTGCGGGCCGGCGGCACGCTGCTGGTTCTGCTCCGGCTGGCGCTGCCGCCCACCTGCCCGGCGCCGTACCCGGTCGAGGCCGACCTCACCGAGCGCCGCGACGGCCGCACCGTCACCGCCGGCCTGCACCTGCTCAGCGATCTCGGCGGCCTCCACTTCAGCACCTGCTGAGCCCCGGCGCGCCGCCCGCCGTCGGCCTGACGCAGCCACGGCTGTCCCGGGTGGAGAAGGATCTCGCCGATCCCGACGACGAGCTGGTCGAGACGCTGGCCGCGCTGACCGGGGTGCGCTCCGAGTTCTTCCACCGCGAGCCGGTTGCCGGCCCGCACGGCCACTCGCCCCAGTTCAGGTCCCGGACACGGCTGACCAGCAGCGCCAGGGCGGCGGCCCTCCAGTGGGGGCGGCTGGTCGCCGAGGAGTACGAGCGGCTGCGGGCGGCGGCGCAGCGGCTTCCGGTGCGGCTCGTCCCGCAGCTCGCAGCCACGCCGGCCGAGGCCGCCGCCTACGCCCGCCGGGAGATGGGGTTCTCCGCCGACGAGCCGCTCCCGTACCTCGTCCTCGCGCTCGAGCGGGCCGGGGTGACGGTGCTTGGCCCGCCGTACACGGTCGACGCCCTGGACGCGTTCTGCGCCTGGCGGGACGGCGACCCGGTCATCGCGGTCCTCGCCGGCGCGCCCGGGGACCGGCTGCGGTTCAGCGTGGCGCACGAGCTCGGCCATCTGCTGCTGCACACCGGGCGGAAGCTCGACTCGGCCGAGCGGGAGGCGGACCGGTTCGCGGCCGAACTGCTGACCCCCCGGCACGCCATCGGCCCAGCGATGCCCGCGACGGTCACCCTGCGCGGTCTGACGATGCTCAAGTCCCAGTGGGGTGTCTCGGTCAAGAGCCTCGTCCGCCGGGCCCGCGAGGTCGGTGCGGTCGACCAGCAGCGGTCGATCGGCCTCTACCGCCAGATGAGCGCCCGCGGCTGGAACCGGGTGGAGCCGGGATACGTGCCGGTGGAGAAGCCGCGGGCCTTCCGCAAGCTCGCGGAGTTCTCGTACGGGCCGGGTCCGAACGCGGCCCGGCTCGCGGCGGACGCCGGCTGGTCGGAGAGTCTGGCGCTGGCCGTGCTGGGGCAGCACGCCGCCGCGGACGAGCTGCCGTTCGAAGCCGCCGGCCGGCCCGACAACGTGGTGCCGCTGCGTCCCCGCCGGCTGTGAGCCGGCCAGCTCGGCCTCGTCAGCCCACCGTGACCGGCAGGGTCGCGAGGCCGCGGTGGGTGAAGGTGGGGTGCCGGGTCGGCTCGCCGGCCAGAGCCAGGTCGGGCAGGTCGGCGAGCAGCGTGGCCAGCGAGGCCTGCAGCTCGACCCGGGCCAGCGGCGCACCGAGGCAGAAGTGGATGCCGGCGCCGAAGCCGAGGTGCGGGTTCGGCGAGCGGGCCAGGTCGAGCCGGTCCGGGTCGGCGAACACCGCCGGGTCCCGGTTGGCCGCGCCCAGCAGCGCGGCGATCTTCTGCCCCGGCTCGACGGTGACCGCGCCGATCCGCACCGGCTCGGTCGCGGTCCGCTCGAACAGCTGCAGCGGCGAGTCGTACCGGATCAGCTCCTCGACCGCCGCCGGCACCAGGTCCGCGGTCAGCCCGGCCCGCTCGTCGGGGTGGGTGAGCAGCGCGTACGTGCCGTTGCCGACGACGTTGACGCTCGCCTCGTGCCCGGCCATCTGCAGCAGCACCGCGGTCGCGACCAGCTCGTCCTCGGACAGCCGGCTGCCGTCCGCGTCCCTGGTCGCGATCAGGTCGGACAGCAGGTCCTCGCCCGGGTGCCGGCGCCGGTAGTCGACCAGCCCGCGGACGTAGCCGACGTACTCGGCCGCGGCGGTCTCGGCGGCCCGGCGCCGCTGCACCGGCGGGGCCGGCTCGTACAGCTTGACGATCGCGTTGGACCAGGGCCGCAGCAGGCCCCGGTCCGCGTCGGGCACGCCCAGCAGCGTGGCGATCACCGCCACCGGCAGCGGCTCGGCGTAGAGCGGCATCAGGTCGACGGTGGACCCGCCGCCGCCGGCGTCGCGCACGTCCCGGGCCAGGCCGCGGGCGATGTCGGTGACCCGGGACCGCAGCCGCTCCACCTGCCGCCGCCCGAACCCGGCCGCGACCAGCCGGCGCAGCCGGGTGTGCGTCGGCGGCTCGTTCTCCAGCAGCGAGTGCTCGTGCAGCAGCGCGTAGTTCGGCAGCGGCTCGTCCGGCCAGCGCAGTGTCCACAGCCGGCCGAGCCCGCGGTGCCGGAGCACCGCGTCCGCCTCGGCGTGCCCGAACGTCACCCACTCGCCCAGGGCCGCGCTCCAGGCCACCGGTTGCCCCGCGCGTCGGGCCGCGAACTCCGGGTAGGGGTCAGCGATGATTTCGGGTCGGGTCGGGTCGAACTCCACGACGGAACGGTAGGACCCATGCCACTGGTGGTGGCGCACCGCGGCTCCTCGTACGCGCTGGCCGAGCACACGCTCGGCGCGTACCTGCGGGCGGTCGAGGAGGGCGCCGACGCGCTGGAGTGCGACGTCCGGCTGACCCGCGACGGGCACCTGGTCTGCGTGCACGACCGTACGGTCGACCGCACCTCGTCCGGGCACGGTGTGGTCTCCGACTTCGACCTGGACGACCTGCGGGCGATGGACTTCGGCTCCTGGCATGCCCGGCCGAACGCGTACATCGAGGAGCGGGACAGCACCGAGGCGCCCGTGCTCACGCTGGGCCGGCTGCTCGAGGTGGTCGGCGACACCGGCATCCGGCTGCTGATCGAGACCAAGCACCCGACCCGGTACGCGGGGCTGGTCGAGCAGCAGCTGGTCCGGCTGCTGACCGAGCGCGGGATGGCCGACGCGGGCTCGCCGGTGGCGGTGATGAGCTTCTCGGTGGTGGCGCTGCGCCGGATCAGGCTGCTGGCCCCGCGGCTGCCGACCGTGCAGCTCTACCGGCGGGTGCCGACGCTGCGGCGGGACGGGTCGCTGCCGGCGGTCGCGGACGTCGCCGGCCCCGGGATCGCGGCCGTCCGGGCCGACCCCGGGTACGTGCGCCGGGTGCACGCCCGCGGGCGGCAGGTCTACGTGTGGACGGTCGACGAGCCGGCGGACATCGACCTGGTGCTGTCGCTCGGCGTGGACGCGGTGATCACCAATCGCCCGGCCGAGGTGCTGGCTCGCTTCAGCCGCTGACGCCGCCGGCCCGCAGCGGCTTCTCGTACCGCAGCACGTCGCAGGGCGTGGCCTGCAGCGGCGCCAGGTGCGGATGGACCTCGTCCACCGTCGTGGTCCCGACCAGCTCGTAGCCCAGCCGGCCGTACCACGCCTTGAGGAACTCCTTGTGCGGGTGCCGCCACCCACGCGGGACGAGCAGCTCGAGCCGCATCGCCCGCAGCCCGCGGTCGCGGGCGTGCCGCTCGGCGAACCCGACCAGCGCCCGGCCGACACCGGCGCCGCGGTGCTCCGGGGACGCCGCCAGCATCCCGAACTGGCCGGCGCCGGCGGCGGCGTCGTGGACCTGGACGCAGCCGATCGGCTCGCCGTACCGGGCCGCGACCGCCATCCGTCCGGCCGCGATCAGCCTGGCGATCTCGGCCGCGGTCGTGCGCGTGGTGCCCGCCCGCCAGAGCCCGCTCTCGCTGGTCTCGTAGACCTCGTTGACCAGGCCGGCGAGCCGGTCGACCAGCCGGTCGTCGGATCGGTCCGGCTCCGCCAGGAGCCTGACCGCGACCTCGTCCCGGTCCGGTCGCACGGCTCAGCGCCGGGCGGTCTGGGCGGACCGCTCGGCCTCGCGGTCCGGGTCGTACGGCTCCTGGACCCGCTCCGGATGCCCGGGCAGCGCCGGCACCTCGCGCGGCCGACCCTCGTCCGCGTCCGGGTCGGACCGCCCCGCCGGCGGGCGGACGGGCTCGGCGGTGGCGGGCTCGGACTGGCCCGTGTGGTGGCGGACGACCCGATCGATCAGCTCGGCCAGCTGTGCCCGCTCCTGCTCGTCGAGCGGCGCCAGCAGCTCCTCGTTCGCCGCGCGGCTGATCTCCCGCAGCCGGACCACCGCGAGCTGGCCGCGCGCGGTGACCTCCAGCGCGTACCGCCGGCGGTCGGAAGGGTCGCGCCGCCGCTCCACCAGCCCGGCCCGCTCCAGGATGTCGACGAGCGTGACCAGGTCGCTGGGATCGAGCAGCAACGCCTCGCTCACCTCGCGCTGGGACACCGGCTCCAGCGCGGCCACCACCCGCAGCACGCCGATGCATCCCGGCCGGAACCCGGCCTCCTGGGCCCAGCTCTCGAGCGCCATCCGCTCGCTGATCGCCCGGCGGGTCAGCGCGGCCAGCCGGTGGGTCAGCGTGGCGACGTCCGGCTCCGGCATGGGCTCATCATAAGAGGTTGACCCAGGGGATTTCCAATGCTGGGATATCCCCATGATCGACCAACGACCCGCCGCCGTCGAGGTCGCCGGCCTGGAGAAGCGGTACGGCGAGGTCGAGGCGGTCCGCGGCGTCGACTTCCGGGTCGAGCCCGGCGAGACCTTCGGCTTCCTCGGTCCCAACGGCGCCGGCAAGTCCACGACCATCAACATCCTCTGCACGCTGGCCCGGCCGACCGCGGGCGCCGCCTGGGTCGCCGGCCACGACGTGCGCACCGAGCGGGACGCGGTCCGCCGCAGCATCGGGCTGGTGTTCCAGGACCCGACGCTCGACGTCGACCTCACCGCCGAGCAGAACCTGCGCTTCCACGGCGAGCTCTACGGCGTGCCGCGGGCCCAGCTCGGTGGCCGCATCGACGACCTGCTCGGCCTGGTCGGGCTGTCCGAGCGGCGCGGCAGCGTGGTCGAGACGTTCTCCGGCGGCATGAAGCGCCGGCTGGAGATCGCCCGCGGCCTGCTGCACTCGCCGCGGGTGCTGTTCCTGGACGAGCCGACGATCGGCCTCGACCCGCAGAGCCGGGCCTCCGTCTGGGAGTACGTGCGGGCGCTGAAGGACAGCGAGGACATCACGGTCTTCCTCACCACCCACTACATGGACGAGGCGGAGAACTGCGACCGCATCGCGATCATGAACGCCGGCCGCATCGTCGCCCTGGACACACCCGAGGCGCTCAAGGCCGCGGTGGGCAAGGACCGGGTGCAGATCACCACCGCCGACGACGAGGCCGCGATCGCCGCGTTGCGCACGACGTTCGGGATCGAGGCGGGGATGCACTCGGGCGCGGTGACGTTCGCGGTGCCGGACGGGGAGCGGTTCGTGCCGCGGCTGTTCGCCGAGCTCGGCGTGCCGATCCGGTCGGTGAGCGTCTCCAGCCCGTCGCTGGACGACGTCTTCCTCTCCCACACCGGCAGCACGATCAGCGACGCGGAGACCGCCGAACGGCGGGTCCCGCCCATGTTCCGAGTCGGGAGGCGTTGATGAGCACCCAGCCGGTCACCCCGGTCGACGAGCAGCGGCCGGCCCGGCCGGTCGCGGTGGTGCCGGTGCAACTGGCCGCCGCCGGACCGGCGCACGCGCTGCGCGCGGTCAAGGTCGTCTTCCAGCGGGAGATGATCCGGTTCGTCCGGTCCAAGGGCCGGCTGATCGCCGGGCTGGCCCAGCCGCTGCTGTTGCTGTTCGTGCTCGGCAGCGGCCTGTCCGGGCTGACCCGGTCGGCCACCGGCGGCGTCGACTTCAGGACGTTCCTCTTCCCGGGCATCGTCGCCACCTCGACGCTGTTCACCGCGATCTTCGCCGGCATCTCGATCGTGTGGGACCGCGAGTTCGGCTTCCTGCGGGAGATGCTGGTCGCGCCGGTGCCGCGGTCGGCGATCCTGGTCGGCAAGTGCTTCGGCGGCGCCGCGATCGCCACCCTGCAGGCGCTGATCCTGGTCGCCCTGGCCGGACTGGTCGGCGTCCCGTACGACCCGGTGATGATCGTCGCGCTGCTGGCGCTGCTGTTCCTCACCGCGCTGGCGATGACCGCGTTCGGGCTGATGATCTCGGCCCGGATCAAGAAGTTCCAGGCGGTCATGCCGATCGTGCAGCTCGTGCTGACCCCGATGATGTTCCTGTCGGGCTCGCTGTTCCCGCTGGCCGGGCTGCCGGTCTGGCTCGCCGTGCTGACCCGGGTCAACCCGCTGACCTACGCGGTGGAGCCCATGCGGCGCGTCGTCTTCGCGCACCTCGACGTGCCGGCGGACGTGCTGGCCCGGCTCGACCCGGGGATCACCTGGGGCGGCCGGGTGGTGCCGGTCTGGCTGGACGTCCTGGTCATCGCGGCGCTCGGGGCGGCGATGCTCGCCATCGCGGCGGTGCAGTTCCGGCGGACGGACTAGGAGACTCCTGAACTATTGCGTGTCGTCCCGGTCCTGATCTTGGGGGTGGGGAGGATGTGTTGATGCAGGGTCGCGTGGGTGATCAGCGGGAGTTGTTGGATGCCGAGTCGGTCGCCGGGCACTTGTTGAGGCCGGGGAGCGTGTTCGCGTTCCTGGCCGAGCATCGCGGGGTGTTGTTCCCGGATGAGATGTTCGCGGACCTGTTTCCGTCCGGCCGGGGCCGTCCGTCGGTGCCGGCGGAGGTGATGGCGTCGGTGATCGTGTTGCAGACCCTGCATGGCCTGTCGGACTCGGAGACGACTGATGCGGTGACGTTCGATCTGCGGTGGAAGGCCGCGGTGGGCTGGCCGGTCATGAGCGCGGCGTTCCACGACACGACGTTGACGTACTGGCGGCGGCGGCTGGCGGCCAGCAACGACCCGAACCGGATCTTCCACGCGGTGCAGAAGGTCATCGCCGAGACCGGTGCGATCAAGGGTAGGACCCGGCGGGCGTTGGACTCCACTGTGCTCGATGACGCGGTCGCCACTCAGGACACGGTGACGCAGTTGATCGCGGCGGTGCGCCGGGTCCGCCGTGAGGTTCCGGGTGCCGCGGCCGTCGTCGCGGAGGTGGCGTCGGCGCACGACTACGACGACCCCGGCAAGCCGAAGATCGCCTGGAACGATAAGGCCGCCCGCGAGGTGCTCATCGACGCGCTCGTGCGCGACGCCCTGGCCGTCTTGCAGGCCCTACCCGGAGCCGGAGCCGGGACCGGGCGCGGACGCGGTCGGGCTGCTGGCGCTGGTCGCCGGGCAGGACGTCGAGCTGCTCGACCCGGACGATCCCGACGACCGGCAGGGCGGGCCGCGGTGGCGGATCGCCCGCCGGGTCGCCCGGGACCGGGTGATCAGCGTGGTCGACCCGGAGGCCCGGCATGCGCACAAGACCGTGCACCGCCGGCAGGACGGGTTCAAGGCGCACGTGGCGGTCGAGCCCGACACCGGGCTGGTCACCGGCTGCCAGCTCACCGCGGCCGCCGGCGCGCAGTCACACGACGCGGTTGTCGGGATCGAGCTGCTCGGCGCGGAGACCGGCCCGGTCGAGGTGCTGGCGGACAGCGCCTACGGCACCGGCGAGGCGCTCGCGGCCCTCGGCCACAGCGGGCACCGGCCGCTGGTCAAGCCGTGGCCGGTCAAGCCCGTCGTTCCCGGCGGGTTCACCATCGATGAGTTCACCGTCGATGAAGCCGCCGGCACCGCGACCTGCCCAGCCGGCGTCACCCGCCCGATGAGCCGGACCCGGGTCGTCACCTTCGGCGTCGCCTGCCGCGGCTGCCCACTACGGCAGCGCTGCACCACGGCGAAGGAGGGCCGAAGCCTGAAGATCCACCAGCACGACGCGCTGCAACGCGCTCACCGCCGCCGCGCCGAAGACCCCCAGTGGCAGGCCGACTACCGCCAGCACCGGCCGATGGCCGAACGCGCCATCGCCTGGCTCACCGCCCGAGGCAACCGCAGGCTCCGCTACCGCGGCGTCGCCAAGAACAACGCCTGGCTCCACCACCGCACCGCCGCCCTGAACCTGCGCCGACTGCTCACCCTCGGCCTCACCCACCAGCAAGGAACCTGGATCCTCGGCTGAAGCAGCCCGGGACCGACGCCCCGCACGCACAACGGCCGCAGCGGCAAGCCACTGCGGCCCTTCCCCTCGTCCCACACCACCGACACCCGGCCAGGACAGGGTTAGTTCAGGAGTCTCCTAGTCGGCCAGCTCGAAGTCGGTGAAGTCGAAGCCGGGGGCGACGACGCAGCCGACCAGGGCGCCCGCGGTGGTCAGCGGCTCGGCCGCCTGCCAGCTGCCGGCCGGGACGAGCGCCTGCAGCAGGTGACCCGCGCCGGGGTCCGGGCCGACGACCAGGTCGTCGCCGGGCTCCGGCGCCGGTCCGGTGCCGCCGAGCCGGAGCCGCAGCGGGCCGAGCCCCTGCCAGAGCCAGAGCTCGTCCGAGCGCACCCGGTGCCAGCGTGACCGCTCGCCGGCCGGCAGCAGGAACAGGATGCTGGTCGCGGCGGCCCGGGCCCCCGGGTAGCCGTCCGGGGTGAACTCGACCGGCGCCCGCCAGGTCTCCCGGAACCATCCGCCCTCCGGATGCGGCCGCAGCCGCAGCTGCTCGGCCAGGCCGGCCCGCTGCTCGCTCACGAGAGGCGTTCTACCAGGGCGCGGCCGAGCAGGCGGCCGGAGGCCCAGGCCGTCTCCACCCGCGGCGGTCCCCAGCCGTCGCCGCAGAGGCCGACCATCGACTCGTCGAGGTGGTACGGCGCGTCGTGCGGCTCGACCGGCCGGGCCAGCGACCAGCGCTGCAGGTAGGACCACTCCGGCGGGCGGTCGATCTCCAGGACCCGGCGCAGCGCGGCCAGCGCCGGCCCGGCCGCGCCCCGCGGCCGGTCCAGATGCGCAGCGGCGAAGGACCCGGTGGTGTGGCCGACCAGCACCGGTGCACCGTCGCCGCGGCGGCGGCCGTCGTCGGCGACCCAGCGCAGATCGGGGTCCCCGGTGACGAACGCGCCGTCCAGGTCGCGCCAGCGGCGCTCGGCCCAGCCGGCCGCGATCGCGAAGGCCGGCTCCGACTCCCGGCCGGCGACCGCGGCCAGCTCTCCGGTCAGCTCGTCGGCGAGCAGGTCGCCGGCCTGCGGGTCCGGCATCGCGAGCACCACCGCGGCGGCCGGCTCGCCGTCCACGGTCGGCCCCGGACCGACGTCTGCCACCTCGCGGCGGACCCCGACGTCGAGCCCGGAGGCCAGATCCTCGACCAGCGACCGCAGCCCGCCGGGCGTGCCGTAGCGGATCGGGCCGGCCTCGCTCCCGCCCCAGCCGTCGGCCGTTCGGACCGCGAACCGGTCGGTCCACGGCCGGATCAGCCGACGCTCGGCCCAGGACTCCACCACCGCGCCGAACTCCGGCGTCCGGCAGGTCAGGTACGACGCGCCGAGGTCGACCGGGCGCCCGGCCAGCGTCCGGGAGGCCATCCGGCCGCCGGGGACGTACCCGCGCTCGCGCAGCTGGACCGGGATGCCGGCCGCGGCCAGCTCGCGGGCACAGGCCACGCCGGCGATGCCGGCGCCGACCACGACGACAGGGATCCTCCGCACGGCGCTCATCCTCGCCCGGACGGGTGGTATCCGCACGGCGGGTCATCGCTGGGCGTATCCGATCCCACAGCGGCGTGCGAAAGGGTTACCGAGCGCAGTCGCTGGGGAGGACTTCAACTGCGTTCCGTCCCCACTGACCGTCAAGGCGCGGCGGGAAGGGTGTAGTGCTCCGCATGGTGACCGTTCGCCACGCCCCGGCCAGCGCCGGTGAAGTTCGGCGTCAGCTCGGTGCGGACCTCACCGACGCCGGGCTGCCCGCCGCGGTCATCGGCGACGCGACGCTCGTGGTCAGCGAGCTGGTCGGCAACGCGGTGCGGTACGCGGCACCGCTGCCCGGCGGGGTGCTCGAGGTCGAGCTGGACGGTCGACGCCGACTGCGTCCGGCTGCGGGTCTCCGACGGCGGCGGCGTGAGCCTGCCGGTCCGGCACGACGCCGGCCCCGAGGACATCCGCGGCCGCGGGCTGACGATCGTCGCCGCGCTGGCCCGGGACTGGGGCGTGGAGCTGTCCCGCAACGGCGGCGGCGCGACCAGCACGGTCTGGGTGGAGCTGCCGGTCGAGGGTTGACGGTCCCTGCCCGTGGTGGGCTGGCGGCCCCTGCCCGTGGTGGGCTGACGGCTCTGCCGGTCCTGGGCTCACGGCCGGCCGCCGGGCCGGTGCGGCCGTCCCCGCTAGGGTCGTCGCCGTGAGTCGCCGCGCCGCCAGCCGCACCGCGAACGAGACGCACCGCCCGCCGCACCCGGTCCGCACCGGAAGGGGAGATCGACCCGAAGGCGCCGTGCCCGTGCGGGTCCGGCCGCCGGTACAAGAGCTGCCACGGGGCCGGCGACGTCGCGGTGGCCCGGCCGTTCGAGGGACTGCCCGGCGAATGTGACTGGGTGGCGATGCGGGAGCTGGTGCCGTCCGCGACCGCACCGCTGGCGGTCAGGGACTCCGACCGGGAGGTCACGCTGGCCAGCCTGCTGCCGCTGGCGCTGCCGGCGATCGTCCGCGCCGACGGCCGGGTGCTGCTCGGGCTGCAGGTGCACGCCCGCTCCGGGGACGTCAGCCGCGACCTCGCGCACGTGCTGGAGCAGGCGCTCGACGCCGAGCCCGGCACGATGGTCTCCGCGACCGGCCTGCCCGGGCCCGGACCGCGGCTGCAGGACCTGCTCGACACCGGCGCCCCGCTCGAGCCGGCGGTGCACCAGGACTTCGGATTCTGGCTGGAGGGCTCGACCTCCGACGACCCCGAGGTGAACGCCTCGATGGAGCGGGCCAACGCCGCCGTGGTGCCGACCGTGCGGCTGGCCGCCGACACCGGCGCCGCGTACTGGTGCCGCATCGGGGACAAGGCCCACCTGCGCTGGGTCGTGCCGCACGAGGAGGACGCCCTGCTCGACGCGCTGGCCCGGCTCGCCGCGGCCGGCACGCTCGGCCTCGGCCAGGACACCCGCTACGCGGGCTCGTTCCGGGCCCACGGCCTGCTCGTACCGGTCTGGGACCTGCCGGTCGAGCCGCTGGCCGGGCAGTGGGAGGAGCCGGCGGCCGCGTTCGCCGGCCGGCTGGCCGAGGCGCTCGCGGCGACCGGGCCGCTGACGTCGGCCCAGCGGCGGGCCCGGGACGGCCTGCGCGGCCGGCAGCTCACCCTGCGCTGAGCTGCAGCGGGTCGCGCACGATCGGGCAGCTCATGCACCGCGGGCCGCCGCGCCCGCTGCCGAGCTCGCTGCCGGCGATCCGGATCACCTCGATGCCGTGCGCCTCCAGCTGCGCGTTGGTCTCCGCGTTCCGCTCGTACGCCATGGCCAGCCGCGGGGCGACGCACAGCGTGTTGTTGCCGTCGTCCCACTGCTCCCGCTCGGCCGCCACCGGGTCGAGGCCGGTGCCGATCACCCGGATCTGGTCGAGGCCGAGCGCTCGCGCCCCGGCGGCCAGGAACGGCTCCGGGCCGGCGACGATCATCTCGCCGTCGCCGCCGAGCGTCACCGGGTAGCAGAGGGTGTCGGCCACCGGCGGGTAGAGCGTGACCGCGTCGACGTCGACCATGGTGCAGATCGTGTCGAGGTGCATGGTCGCCCGCTCCTGCGCGATCGGCACGACCAGCACCGTGTGCGCGAGCCCCTCGGCGAACACGCGCCGGGCCAGTGTCTCCACGCCGGCCGGCGTGGTCCGCTGGCCGGTGCCGACGGCGAGCACGCCCGGGCCGAGCAGCAGTACGTCGCCGCCCTCGAGCCACTCCGACTGCGGCTCGTACACGGTCGCGGTGCCGGCGAAGCGCGGGTGCCAGGCGTAGATCGCCCGCAGCAGGCTGACCTCCCGGCGCCGGGCCGCCATCGACGGGCTGGTCACCGCGACCTCGCCGCGGATCCACACGCTGGAGTCGCGGGTGAACAGCAGGTTGGGCAGCGGGTCGACGACGAAGTCGTGCTCGCCCATCAGCCGGTACGTCAGGCCGCGGCCGGTCTTGAGCTCCTGCTGGGTGAGCCCGGCGATCAGCACCCCGGCCAGGTCGACCGGGTGCAGATCGGACAGGTGCCGGCGGACGACCGAGCGCAGCGTCGGCCCGAGCCGCGGGTCGTCGAGCACGGCGGTGACCGCGGCGTCCCGGGCGGCCGGGTCGGCCAGCGCCTGTTCCAGCAGCTCGCCGACGTAGAGCACCTCGACCCCGTGGTCACGCAGCGCCTGCGCGAACGCGTCGTGCTCCTCCTGGGCCCGGTCGACCCACGGGATCCCGTCGAAGAGCAGCTGGTCGTTGTTGCGTGGGGTCAGCCGCTTGAGCTCGGCCCCCGGGCGATGCAGCAGGACCGTGCGGAGCCGGCCCACCTCGCTGTCGACGTAGCCCGCCACGCCGCGACTCTAGCCGCGCCCCGCCGCCAGGACCGCGCCGGCCGCCGTCGTGTCGGGCGCGACCCCGGTCGGTGCGGCCGCCGATCGCGGCCCGGTAGGTTGGCGGCATGGGCCTGTTGGACGACAAGGTGGTCGTGGTGACCGGCGCCGGGCGCGGGATCGGCCGGGGCGAGGCGCTGGAGTGCGCGCGGCAGGGCGCCGCGGTGGTGCTCAACGAGTTCGACCCCGCGGTCGGGGCGGGCGTGGTCGACGAGATCAAGGCGCTCGGCGGATCCGCGGTGCTGGTCGAGGGCGACGTGTCGGACGTGGCCGTCGCCGACTCGCTGGTCGCGACCGCGGTCCGGGAGTTCGGCCGGCTCGACGGGCTGGTCAACAACGCCGGCGTGCTGCGCGACCGGACGCTGGCCAAGATGACGCCGGAGGAGTGGGACGCGGTCATCCGGGTCCACCTGCGCGGGCACTACGCGCCGACCCACGCCGCGGTCGGCCACTGGCGCGAGCACGGCGGCCCCGGCCATGTCGTCTGCACCGCGTCCACGTCCGGCCTGCTCGGCAACTTCGGCCAGTCCAACTACGGCGCGGCCAAGGCCGGCATCGCCGCGTTCGCCCAGATCGTCGCCCAGGAGACCGCGCGGATGGGGGTCACCTGCAACGCGATCGCCCCGGCCGCCCGGACCAGGATGACCGAGGGGGCGTACGGCGAGATCTTCGGCCCGGCCGCCGACTTCGACTTCTGGCACCCGGACAACGTGGCGCCGCTGGTCGCGTTCCTGGTCAGCGACGCCGCCGCGCACATCAGCGGCAAGGTCTTCGGGGTGCAGGGCAACGCGGTCGAGCTCTACCAGCCGTGGACCTCGGTGGCCGCGATCGAGAACGATGGCGGCCGGTGGGATCCGGCCACCCTCGCCGGCCGGATCGACGTCCTGTTCGCCGACGCCGACATGGAGCCGGGCGCGACCAACGGCATGGCCCGCCTCCGCTACACGATGACCAACCGCGGCTGACCCGGCTGACCCGGCGTCACGACGGCGGGCGGGCGGCGTTCGCGCGGGCGACCAGGACGGCCAGGGCCAGGCCGAGCAGCGCCGCGATGGTGTGACCGACGTAGGTGAAGGTCGGCCGGATCGCGAGCGGGCCGGCGGCGACGACGAGCAGGCCGAGCACGTACCAGCGCCGGCGGCCGGCCGGGACCCGCGCGGCGAGCAGGCCGGCGACCGCGGCCAGGCCGTAGCTGACCCCGACGTCCGGCGCGTGGGCGATCGCCGGGCTCAGCCAGCCGCGCTCGATGCCCGTGGCGAGCAGCACCGCGACGAACAGGGTGGCGCCGACATGGCCGAGGGTGGCGACGACCAGCGTGGCGGCCCGGCCGAGCCAGCGCTGGGCGGCACCGAAGGCGACCACCAGCGGGACCAGGATCCACAGCCCGGACAGCGGCGCGACCACGAACGCGCTGGCGACCAGCACCAGCACCGGCGTGTGCCGCAGGTTGTCCAGGTTGGTGCTGCTGTCCAGGACCAGCTCCTCGGAGGCCCCCGGCAGCGCTCGGGCCACCACCGCCACCACCAGCACGACGGCCGCGTACGCCCAGGCGAGGTCCGTGTCGCGGACCAGCGGGCGGACCGGCCTGGACATCACCCGACCACGGTAGGCCGCTCACCCGCCCCACACCCGGGGCTCGTACTGTGGGCAGGGCCGGCGCAGCGGTGCACCGGCGTATCGAGGAGCACTGGTGAGCCGACCCACCCTCCTGCCCGCCCGGGGCCCGGAGGAGACGCAGGTCCGGGTGGCCGGCCGGCGGACCGCAACGCTGGTGGCCACCGCGACCTGGCTGCTCGGCGCCGGCACCGTGGCCAGCGCGCTGCTGCCGCCGATCCGCGGCCGGCTGCGGCTGCTCAGCGGCGTCGTCCCGCTGACCGGCAGCGAGACCGCGGCCGCGGTGGCCGCCACGCTCGGGGTGTTGCTGTGCTACCTGGCCGGCGGGCTGCGCCGGCGCAAGCGGCGGGCCTGGCTGACCGCGGTGGCGGTGACCGTCGTGGTCGCGCTCGCGCACCTGGCCAAGGGCCTGGACGTGGAGGAGGCGGTCGCGTCGCTGGCGGTGCTCGGGCTGCTGCTGGGCACCCGGCGGGAGTTCCAGGCCGAGGGCGACCCGAGCAGCCGCTGGCTCGCCGTGCGCCGGTTCGTCCAGCTGGTCGCGATCGGGACCGGGCTCGGCATGCTGCTGCTGCAGGCGTACCGGGACCGGATCGTCGGGAGCCCGTCGCTGGGCCTGCAGTTGCTGCACGTGCTGCTCGGGCTGGTCGGCGTCACCGGCCCGGTCCGGTTCACCGGCGACCGCTCGACCGACCTGGTCTCGGCCGTGCTGCTGGGGTTCGGGCTGCTCACCGCGCTGACGACCGCGTACCTGGTGCTGCGGTCGGCGGAGCCGCCGGCGCACCTGACGGCGGCCGACGAGGCGCGGCTGCGGGCGCTGCTGGACCGGCACGGCGGGCGCGACTCGCTCGGCTACTTCGCGCTGCGCCGGGACAAGAGCGCGGTGTTCTCGGCCACCGGAAAGGCGGCGCTGACGTACCGGGTGGTGCACGGGGTGCTGCTGGTCAGCGGCGACCCGATCGGCGACCCGGAGGCGTGGCCCGGGGCGATCGACGCGGCGCTCGAGCTGGCCCGGCGGCACGCCTGGGTGCCGGCGGTGATCGGGGCCGGCGAGCGCGGCGCGACCGTGTGGGGCCGGCACGGCCTGGACGCGTACGAGCTGGGCGACGAGGCGGTGCTGGACGTGCCCGGCTTCGCGCTGCACGGGCGGTCGATGCGCGGGGTACGCCAGGCGGTCTCCCGGATCGAGCGGGCCGGGTTCACCGCGGCCGTGCGGCGTACCGGCGACATCCCCGCGGCCGAGCTGGCCGAGCTGGTCTCGGTGGCGGCGCTGTGGCGCGGCGGCGGGGTCGAGCGCGGCTTCTCGATGGCGCTGTCCCGGATCGGCGACCCGGCCGACGGCGACTGCGTGGTGGTGACCGCGCACCAGGACGGGACGCTGCGCGGGCTGCTGCACTTCGTACCGTGGGGGTGCGACGGGCTGTCGCTGGACCTGATGCGGCGGGACCGGACCGCGGACAACGGGCTCAACGAGTTCCTCGTGGTCACGCTCGTCGAGGCCGCGCCGGGGCTCGGCGTGCGGCGGCTGTCGCTGAACTTCGCGGTGCTCCGCTCGGCGCTGGAGCGGGGCCAGCGGATCGGTGCCGGCCCGGTCGCGCGGGCCTGGCGCTCGGTGCTGGTGTGGGCGTCGCGGTGGTGGCAGATCGAGACGCTGTACCGGTTCAACGCCAAGTTCAAGCCGACCTGGGAGCCGCGCTTCCTCTGCTTTCCCTCGGCCCGGGAGCTGCCCCGCATCGCGGTCGCCGCGCTCGAGGCTGAGGCCTTCCTGGTCCGGCCCCACCCCCTGCGCCGGCTGACTCGTCGCGGTTGAGCCGGGGTACGACCCGGATGTGAACCTTCCCGCCGGTCTCGCCGTGCTCGTGGCGATTCTGGTGGTCCTGCCGCTCGCGGCGACGTGGGCCTCCCGCTTCTGGCGGGACCCGCCGCGCGAGAAGTGGGGGATCCCGCCCGATGCGCTCGCCGCCGCCCGCAACACACCGGAGCTGGTGGAGCACCGCCGGCGGATCGAGCTCGACGTGACGCACGGTCCCCGGTTGGCGGCGGTCAACCGGGCCATCCGCACCGGGACGGAGGCGCCGCCGGAGCTGCGGGCTGCGGCCCGCGAGCTCGCCGATGCGAAGATCGCTGCGCTCGACCGGCAGCTGCGCCGGTCCTCGACCCGCTGGTTGTTCGGATTCTGGTTGCTGACGGCGCTCGCTGTATTCGTCGTCGGGATCGGGATCGCCGTCGGGCAGGGCAACCCGTTGCTGATCGTCTACAGCGGTTGGTGGTTCTTCCGGGCGTTCAGCTCGAGCCCGTACCTGCTGCGGCGGCAGCGCCGTCGGGCGGAGGCGGCTGTGGCGGCGAATGCCGCGCGGTGATGAGCCGACGGGCGCATTGTCGGGTCGCAACCCCCGTGGGACATTCCCAACCATCCGCAAAGCCACACGGGGGGAGCTCGCAATGGCGCGGGTGGGAGTGAGGACGGTCCTGCTGGTCGGGGCGACGGCCGCGGCGGCCGTCGCGGTCGCGGCGACACCGGCGAGCGCGGCCGCCTGCCGGGTGACCGACGGCGCCGCGGCGTTCGGCACGCTGCAGGCGGCGGTCGACGCCGCCGCCCCGGGCGACCGGCTGGTGATCTCCGGCACCTGCCCCGGCGCGACCGTGGTCGCGAAGAACCTCACCCTGGCCGGATCCGCGCCCGGGCCGAACCGGCCGGTGCTCACCGGCGGCAACGCCGTACGGGTGCTGCGGATCGATCCCGAGGCCACGGTCACGCTGACCGACGTGATCATCCGCAACGGCAGCGCGGCCGCCGGCAGCGGGGGCGGCGGCATCCAGAACGTCGGCACCCTCACCGCGATCCGGGTCCTGGTCACCCAGAACCGGACCACCGGGGCCGGCGGTGGCATCCTCAACCTGGGTGACCTGGTGTTGACCCGCTCGCTGGTGTCGAGCAACTCCTCGCCGTCCGACGGCGGCGGCATCTTCAACGCCGGCGACCTGACCACCTGGTCCACCGACCTGAAGGGCAACCGGGCCGGCGGCGTCGGCGGCGGCATGTTCGCCGAGGGGGTGGCCGCCATGCACGGCGGCCTGGTCACCGGGAACACCGCGGCCGACACCGGCGGCGGCATCCTCACCGTCAACATCCTGACCCTCGACGGGACGAGGGTCGTCGGCAACACTCCGAACGACTGCGAGTGCTGATCGCCCACTGACTTCCTGTCGGCCGGCCCTGTCCCCGCCGGTGGCAGGATTGGCCCATGGTCAGCGTGGATCCGTCCGGCACGGGAACGGCGTCGGAGCGGCCGAGGCGTCCTGTTCCGACCAGCGCGTCCTACTCGATCACCGTACGGCTGCTGGCTGATCCGGACCCGGCCGTGGTAGGCCGCATCGCGACGGCGATCGGAGCCGCCGGGGGCGTCGTCACCGCGATCGACGTGGCCGACTCCCGGCACGACCGGATCACCGTCGACGTGACCTGCTCCGCGGTGAACGGGGAACACGCGGACGAGATCGTCGCCGCCCTCGGCGCGGTCGAGGGCGTCACCGTGCACAAGGTCAGCGACCGCACCTTCCTGCTGCACATCGGCGGCAAGATCGAGGTCCACTCCAAGGTGCCGCTGCGCACCCGCGATGACCTGTCCATGGCGTACACGCCCGGGGTGGCGCGGGTCTGCCTGGCGCTGGCCCGCAACCCGGACGACGTGCGCCGGCTGACCGTGAAGGGCAACACGGTGGCCGTGGTCACCGACGGGACCGCGGTGCTCGGGCTGGGCGACCTCGGGCCGGGCGCGGCGCTGCCGGTGATGGAGGGCAAGGCCGCGCTGTTCAAGCGGTTCGCCGACATCGACGCGTGGCCGATCTGCCTGGACACCACCGACGTCGACGAGATCGTCGCCGTGGTGAAGGCGATCGCGCCCGGGTTCGGCGGGATCAACCTGGAGGACATCAGCGCGCCGCGGTGCTTCGAGGTCGAGCGGCGGCTGCGGGAGCTGCTCGACATCCCGGTGTTCCACGACGACCAGCACGGCACCGCGATCGTCGTGCTGGCGGCGCTCACCAACGCGCTGCGGTGCGTGCAGAAGGCGCTGGACGAGGTGAAGATCCTCGTCTGCGGCGCCGGGGCGGCCGGGACCGCGGTCGCCGACCTGCTGCTCGCCGCGGGCGTACGGCGGATGCTCGTGTGGGACAAGGAGGGCATCCTCTCGCCCACCGACGACCGGCTGACCGGCAGCAAGCGGCGGCTGGCCGAGGCCACCAACCCGGGCGGCCTGACCGGCGAGCTGCCCGAGGCGCTGGCCGGCGCCGACGTGGTGATCGGGGTGTCCGCGGCGAACGTGATCGACCCGGCCTGGCTGACGCTGATGGCGCCCCGGCCGGTGGTGTTCGCGCTGGCCAACCCGGACCCGGAGGTGAACGTCGACGCGGCCCGCACGGTCGCCGCGGTGATCGCGACCGGGCGCAGCGACTACCCGAACCAGATCAACAACGTGCTCGCCTTCCCCGGGATGTTCCGCGGGCTGCTGGACGCGCGGGCCCGCAACATCTCCACCTCGATGCTGCTGTCGGCGGCGGCCGCGCTGGCCGCGGTGGTCACCGACGAGCAGCTGAACGCGTCGTACGTGGTGCCCAGCGTGTTCGACCCCGAGGTGCCGCGGGCGGTGGCGGCGGCGGTGACCGAGGCGGCGCACCGTGACCCGGCGGCGTCGACCGGGCCGCACCCGGCGGACGGGGACGACCGCTAGCTCGACCAGTCGGTGCCGAGGACCTCGCGCATGGCCTTGCGCTTGGTCCGGCCGCGCAGCCGGTCGACGAACAGCACGCCGTGCAGGTGGTCGGTCTCGTGCTGCAGGCAGCGGGCGAGCTGGCCGTCGCCGACGTACCGGACCGGCGCGCCGGTCTTGTCCTTGCCCTCGACCGCCGCGTACGACGCGCGTTCGGTCTCGTAGTGCAGGCCGGGGATGGACAGGCAGCCCTCGGAGTCGTCCTCGATCTCGCCGCCGGTGGAGACGAGCACCGGGTTGACCACGTGGCCGACGTGGTGCCGGCCGGACGCGTCCGGGCAGTCGAAGACGAACACGGACAGCCCGACGCCGATCTGGTTGGCGGCCAGGCCGACGCCCTCGGCCGCGTACATCGACGCGAACATGTCGTCGACCAGCTGGGCCAGCGCGTCGTCGAACTCGACCACCCCGTCGGTGGGCGTGCGCAGCACCGGATCCCCGAACACCCGGATCGGCCGCGCCACCCCCTTCGTCCGTCCCGCAGTCACCCAGCAATGCTACCGACGCACCACGATGCCCCGGACCCGATCACGTCGCTCCGTCACAACCCTGCCTCGCCGGTCCAGACTGTCCCGGTGCAGGTCTACGTCGACGAATCCGAACGCCGCGACTACCTGGCGTCAGAGACGCCTCGGCTCGAAAGTCTTCGGGACCGGTCGACGCGGTGCGGGATGTCATGGGATCACCCGCCAGCGGGTCGGGGTGATCCGCAGCGCGGTGGTGAACGTACCGGCCATCTGAGCCGCCGACGACGCGAGGGTCTCCCGCAGCGCGGTCTCGTACTTGGCGTAGTAGGCCGCTACCCGGGCGGGCTCCGGCCACGGTCCCGCCGCGTGGTCGGGCAGGACCTCGGCCGTCCCCTCGACGATCACGAGGTCTGCACCGTAGCCGGTGCCGTTGAGGTTGAGCGACACCCGTGGGTCGGCGGCGAGGTTGCGCACCTTCAGCGCCCTCGGCTGGGAGAACAGCAGGAAGTCGGTGCCGTCCCAGTGGAACCAGACCGCCGACGTCTGCGGCTGGCCATCCGCGCGTACGGTCGTGATCCAGATCATCTCCTCGCTGCGCAGCCGGTCCTCGGCATGGGCGGCGCCGGCGACGGACGGGTCCAGCGTGACCATGCGTCGACTCTAGCGAGGGGCCCGGCTCAGCGGTGGCTCAGTGGCGGCCGGACCAGGTCCAGGCGTAGCCGGGGTCCTCGCAGGCGAGGGCGGCCGGCGCGAGGGAGAGCGGGCGGAACGTGTCGACCATGACCGCCAGCTCCTCGAACCGCTCGACCCCGAGCGCCCGCTCGACCGCGCCCGGCTGCGGCCCGTGCGTGAACCCGCTCGGGTGCAGCGAGATCGACCCCTGCTCGATCCCCGACCCGCGCCGCGCCTCGTAGTCACCGGCGGCGTAGAACAGCACCTCGTCGGAGTCGACGTTCGCGTGGTTGTACGGGACCGGCACGGCCAGCGGGTGGTAGTCCACCTTCCGGGGCACGAACGAGCAGATCACGAACCGCGGCCCCTCGAACGTCTGGTGCACCGGCGGCGGCTGGTGCACCCGCCCGGTGATCGGCTCGAAGTCGGCCACGTTGAACGCGTACGGGTAGAGGCAGCCGTCCCAGCCGACCACGTCGAACGGGTGGTCCGCGTAGGTGAGCACGGACGTCCCGGCCCGGTGCCGCACCAGCACCTCCAGGTCCGTCCCGCTCGCCTGCAGCGGCGCCGACGGCCCGCGCAGGTCGCGCTCGCAGTAGGGTGCGGACTCGAGGAACTGGCCGCGCGGGGAGAGGTACCGCTTCGGCGCCCCGATGTGCCCGCCCGCCTGTACCGCGAGTGTCCTCAGTGGACCGTCGCCGGCGGGCACCCACCGGTGCGTGGTCGACGTCGGCAGCACCACGTAGTCCCCGGCGCCCACGGACAGCGCGCCGAACACCGTCTCCACGGTGGCCGACCCGGACTCGACGTAGACGCACTCGTCCCCGACGGCGTTGCGGTAGAGCGGCGACGGCCGGTCGGCCACCGCGTACGAGATCCGCACGTCGTCGTTGGCCAGCAGCAGCTGCCTCCCGGTGACCGGGTCGGCCGAGCCGGTGTCCAGTTTGGACGTACGCAGGTGCCGCGGCAGCAGCGGGTGGTTGGCGGTGAGCGCCTCGACCGGCTCCTCCCAGGCCCGGGAGTCGACGATCGCGGTCGGCAGGTGCTCGTGGTAGAGCAGCGCCGACTCGGCCGAGAAGCCGTCGGCCCCCATCAGCTCCTCCGCGTACAGCCCGCCGTCGGGCCGGCGGAACTGGGTGTGCCGCTTCCGCGGCAGCTCGCCGACCTGCTGGTAGTACGGCATCGAGGGCCTCCCTTCCCTGGGGGACCACGCTGTCCCCGGTCCCGACACTCGAATACGGTGTCGGTCGTGTCAAGCTGGCTCCCGTTCCCGACCGGCACCGGCTTCGGCCCGGACACCCTGCCGTACGGGGTGGTCGGCGGGCGGGTGGTGGTGCCGCTCGGCGACCGGCTGCTCGACCTGGCCGCCGCGCTGGCCCGGGTGGACGGCCCGCTGGCCCGGCTGGTCGACCGGCCCACCCTCGACCCGCTGCTCGCCGCCGGCCGGCCGGCCTGGGAGGCGGTCCGCGGCCGGCTGCTCCGGCTGCTCACCGAGGACACGCCCGAGCACCGCCGCGCGGTCGAGGCCGCGCTGCGCGACCAGGGTCCGGCGCCGCGGCTGCCGTTCACGGTGGCCGACTACGTCGACTTCTACTCCTCGCAGCAGCACGCCACGAACGTCGGCCGGATCTTCCGCCCGGACGCGCCGGAGCTGCCGCCGGCCTGGAAGCACCTGCCGATCGGCTACCACGGCCGGGCCGGCACGGTGGCGGTCTCCGGCACCCCGGTGCGGCGGCCGCGCGGGGTCCTCGGCCCCGGCCGGTACGGGCCGAGCGAGCGGCTGGACATCGAGGCCGAGGTCGGCTTCGTCGTCGGCACCGCGGCGGCCGGCCCGGTGCGAGCCGCGGACTGGCGCGAGCACGTCTTCGGCGTGGTGCTGGTCAACGACTGGAGCGCCCGGGACATCCAGTCGTTCGAGACCCGCCCGCTCGGCCCGTTCCTCGGCAAGTCGTTCCTCACCTCGGTGTCGCCGTGGGTGGTGCCGCTGGCCGCGCTGGAGGGGGCCTTCGTCGACCCGCCGGCGCAGGACCCGCGCCCACTCGACCACCTGCAGCCGGCCGGGCCGGGGCTCGACCTGGTCCTCGAGGTGCGGCTCAACGGGCACCTCGTCGCCCGCCCGCCGGCGGCCGCGCTCTACTGGACCCCGGCCCAGCAGCTGGCCCACCTCACCAGCAACGGCGCGTCGCTGCGTACCGGCGACCTGTACGCCTCGGGCACGGTCTCCGGGGACGCGGCCGACCAGCTCGGCTCGCTGCTGGAGCTGACCCACGGCGGGCGGGACCCGCTGCGGCTGCCCGACGGCGCCACCCGGACGTACCTGGAGGACGGCGACCGGGTCGACATCACCGCCACCGCTCCCGGCCCGTCCGGCACCCGCCTCGCCCTCGGCACGGTCAGCGGGACCGTCGTCCCCGCCTGACGGCGGCGGGCGCCCCCGCTCGCCCCGTGCCGAGCGGCGGCGCCCGTAACGGAGTGTGGAGGGGCCAACCTTGATCTGCAAGTTGCATTGGTAAAGTTGCAAACTCGCTCCACTCCCTGCGACAGTCGAGGCCATGCACGCGACGGAGAGCCCCGCCGTGGGCCGGCGCCGGCTCGCGCAGGAGCTGCGCCGGCTGCGGTCCCGGGCCGGCCTCACGATCGCCGACGTCGCGGGCCGGCTGGAGTGCTCGGCGGGCAAGATCAGCCGGGTCGAGAACGGCGTCGTCGGCGCGCAGCCCACCGACGTCCAGGCGATGCTCGACCTCTACGGCGTCGACGGCGCCGAGCGGTGCGCCCTGGTCGAGCTGGTCCGGATGGCCCGGCGGCGGGCCTGGTGGCACGAGTACGCCGACGTCGTGCCCGCGCAGTCGAGCCGGTTCTTCGGGCTGGAGGACGGCGCGGCCACGGTCGACCAGCACGCCGGGGCGATGATCCCGGGCCTGCTGCAGACCGAGGCGTACGCCCGGGCCGTCGCGTCGGCGCCGTCGGCCACCCGCCCGAACGACGTCGAGCGCCGGGTCGAGCTGCGGCTGCGCCGCCAGCAGCTGTTGCGCCGGCCCGACCCGCCGCGCGTGCACGTCCTGCTCGACGAGGCCGCGCTGCACCGCGAGGTCGGCGGCCCCGAGGTGACCGCCGGCCAGCTCGACCGGCTCGCGGAGCTCGCCGGCGCCCCGCACGTGACGCTGCAAGTGCTGCCGTACGGGGCCGGCGCCTATCCGGCGCTCGGGATCGCGTTCACCGTGTTCGGGTTCGCCGACCCGGCCGACGGCCGCGTCGCCTACCTCGAGCAGCTCGCCGGCAACACGCTGCTCGAGTCGGCCGCCGAGGTCGACGTGTACGCGACGGCCTTCGCGGAGTCGGCCGCCGCCGCGCTCGACCCCGAGCGGTCGACCGAGCTGATCCGCACGCTGCGGCGCTAGGAGCCCGCTGAACAAGCCGGTCCGACGCGGAAACGCGGGCCGCTGACCTGCGGGTCTACCCGACTCGCGGCGTCGTGGCGGCGGTTGTTCGGCGGGCTCCTGGTGTCGTGTCTCGTTTCCGATACAAGCGTTCGGGTGGCAGGACGTCGCGGTGTTGGGCGGGACCGAACACCCCGGCCGGCGGACACGTTTAGTGATCAGTCTCGGTCGACCGAACGACGTCGGCTAGGGGTCCAACGACCGACTCCGCCGAGATGAGTGCGTTGGCGCCACACCGGGGCAGCCGGAGCGACGGGGCAGCTAGTACCGCGTCAGGCAACCTTGGCCCGTTTGATGGTCTGGGCCCGGCGGATGACCTTGCGGAGGATGGGGTCGGTGATGTGGCGGTTCCGCCAGGCGATGTAGCGGCGGATCATGTTGGCTTGCTCGGTGTGGCTGGGGTGGTCGGTGCCGTCGAGGGCGAAGTAGCGCAGGGCGGTGAACTGGGCCTCGATCCGGTTGAGCCAGGAGCCGTAGAAGGGCACGTAGGCCAGTTCGACGTTGTTCGCCGCGGCCCACTCGCCGACCCGGGCGTCGGTCCTGGTGGACAGGTGCGGGCTGAAGTTGTCCAGCACGATCGCGATCCGGATCTGCGGCGGGTGCAGGGATCGCAGGTAGCGGGCGAACGCGAGGAACTCGGTTCGGCTCTTGCGGGTCTTGACGTGCCCGTAGAGCCGGTCGGTGGACAGGTCGTAGCCGGCGAGCAGGTGCCGGACCCCGTGCGGGCGTTTGTAGGTCGCCCGCCGGCGCCGCCGCCGGGGTCGGCTCTGCTCACCGGTGCCGGTGGCGGCCGGTGCCCACTGCCGGCCGGGGTGGGGTTGCAGGTTCAGCGGCCCGAACTCGTCCATGCAGATCACTACCGTCGGGTCGGTCGGGTCGGGCTCGGCCTGCCCGTCGGCGATCGCGTAGAGCGCGAGGACGCGGTTCTTCTTCGCCTCGTAGTCAGGGTCGGTGCTGGTCTTCCACGTCTTGACGGCTTGGAAAGGAGACACCCTGCTCGCGCAGCAGCACGCGCAGCCCCTCGTGGGAGATGTCCTCGACCACCCCCTGCGCGACCAGGTAGTCGGCCAGCTTGGACAGGCTCCAGGTCGAGAACGGCAGTCCGTGATCGGCCGGGCGGGCCAGCGCGATCTGCGTGATCTGCGCGCGCTGCTGCGCACCGAACTTCGGTGGCCGCCCGCCGGCGTAGCGCGGCCGCAGCGAGTCGAACCCGTCGGCGTTGAAGTTGTGCAGCACGTCCCGGACCCGGTCCGGGCTGGTGAACGTCACCGTCGCGATCATCGCCACGTCCATGCCCTGCGCGGACAGCAGCACCATCTGCGCCCGCCGCCACGTCACCACCGAGCCGCTGGACCGGCGCACGATCCGCAGCAGCCGGTTGCCCTCCTCGCTGCTGATCTCACGCACCCGCACACGCGCCACCATCTCGCTTCTCCCCGGGGAAGTCAGGACAAGACGAGACACACGATCAAGCCCAGACCGGCCAGACCGGCCCACCTACCCGGGCGTGTCGCCGAGAAGGGCAAAGGTTGACAGCCGCGGTACTAGCCATAGGATGCCGTCGCCGCGTATCAGGGCGTTGCGGTGCCGGTGCCGTGCCGGTCGCGGACGGCGGCCACCGCTTCCTGCTGGGTGAGCCGGGAGCCAGCGGCGGAAATCTGGCCGAAGCGGTCGGCCCCCAGGGTCTGGCGGACCTGGGCGGCCAGCTCGGCTTCCTCTCGCCGCCGCAGCGGCCAGGCCTGCAGGCCGACCCGCCGGCGCAGGCCGTCGGCTGCCCCGGCCAGCAGTGCCGCCCGCTCGGGGTCACTCTCCACGAACGCCAGCCGGGCGAACGCGGCCACGCACAGGGTGACGCTGCGGGTGCTGTGGGCCGCCAGGCTCAGCTTCAGCCCCTCGTCCAGCAACCCGCGGGCTTCGTCCGGCCTGCCCTGCGCGACGGCCAGGGTGCCTAGATAGACCCGGGAGGCGGAGGCGAGCCACGGGTTGTCGAACCGTTCCGCCAGGTCGCGCGCCTCGGTCAGGTGGCGCAGCGCGTCCTCGTACCGCCCGACGGTCATCTCCACGAGGCCGGCGCTGTAGGCGGCCAGTGCTGTCCAGAGCGGCTCGTCCTGGCCGCGGAGTTGCTCCAGGGAGACCGACGCGCCCTGGAGGGCGTCGTCGAAGTCGGCGACGATCTCCGCGGCCCACGCCATGACCAGCTGGCACGCCGCGTGGAGAAAGGGGTCCCCGATCCCGTCGAGCAGCGGCGCCAGGCGTTCGCGGGCCGTCAGCGCCATCTGGTCATCGCCCACCTCGACGCCGGTCGCCGCCGCCGTCCACAGCAGCTCGGCCCGGGCCACTGGGTCGAGGGAGCCCGCGGCCGGCAGGAGTTGCTCGACCCAGGCGCGGGCCTCACCCAGGTGATCCCGCAGCTCCCAGAACAGCCAGAGGATCCGGAACAGGTGGGGCAGCGGGCCGGTGTCGTTGTCGAGGTACCAGCGCACGGCGGCGGCTAGGTTGCCTTCGTCGGCGTCCAGGCGCTGGCACCAGTCCCGCTGGCCGGCGCCGCGCAGCGGCTGGTCGGCCTGCTCGGCCAGCGCCCGGTAGAAGTCGGCGTGCCGGCGGTGGATCTCGACGGCGTCCGGCCGGGCCGCCAGCCGTTCGGCCATGAACGCGCGGATGGTCTCCAGCATCCGCAGCCGGGCCCCGTCGTCGGCGGGATCGAGGTAGATCAGGCTGTGCCGGGCCAGCGCCTCGAACTGCTCCAGCGCCTCGTCCTCGTCCAGACCGGCTACCTGGGCGGCGGCCTCGGCGGTCCAGCCGTCCACGAACACCGCGGCGATCTCCAGCAGCGACCGCTCGGCGTCGTCCAGCAGCCCCACGCTCCACTCCACCGTGGCCCGCAGGGTGCGTTGCCGCTCGGGCAGGTCAACCGCTCCCGTTCCGAGCGCGTCCAGCGACCTGGTCAGCCGGCCGAGCAGGGCGTTCGGGTCGAGCAGCCGGGTACGGGCGGCCGCCAGCTCGATCGCCAGCGGCAGGCCGTCCAGCCGCCGGCAGATCTCCGCCACCGCCGCCGCGTTGCTCTCGGTGAGAGCCGAAGCCGGGGCGGGCGGCGCGGGCCCGGTCCACGAACAGCGCCACCGCCGGCGATGCCGCCAGCTCCGCCAGCGGCACGCCGGCAAGGTCAGCGGGCAGCGACAGCGGCGGCACCGGGTATTCCCGCTCCGCCCGCAGCCCCAGCGCCGTACGGCTGGTCGCCAGGATCACCAGGCCACGGCAGCGGGCCAGCAGCGCGTCGATGTCGCCGGCCGCGTCGACCACCTGCTCGAGGTTGTCGAGGATCAGCAGCCACCGGTCGGCGCCGAAGTACTCGACCAGGGCCTCCAGCGAGCCCGACCCGGCCAGCTCGACCCCGACGGCCCGGGCAACGCCCACCAGCACCAGTCCGGGCTCGGTGACCGCCGCCAGCGGGACGAACGCGGTCCGGGCCTCGAAGCGGTCGACCAGCCGCTCGCCCACCGCCACCGCGAGCCGGGTCTTGCCGATCCCACCCAGCCCGGTGAGGGTCACCAGTCGTACGTCGGGCCGGCCGGCCAGATCGGCCACCTCCTCGATGGCCTGCTCCCGCCCGACCAGCGAGGTCGTGTCCACCGGAAGCGGGCGCGGCCCGCGCGGGCTCGGCGGCGCCGCGGCCGGCGCCGCGGCGGTGCGCGGCGGCGAACTGCTCGCTGAGCAGCGTGGCCAGGTCGTCGCGGACCAGCCGGCCCAGCTCCCGCGCGGTGCCGAAGTGACGGTAGGACACCGAGCCCTCCGCCTCGATACCGGCCAGCATCTCGGCGAGGCGCGGTTCGCGGTCCGGCGCCGGTGCCTTGACGTACAGCAGCCGCGGGAACGCCTGCGACAGCCGGAACTCGTCCTCCAGACCGGAGATCTCCATGCCCGGCCCGACCCACCCGTACTGTTGCCAGTACAGGCCGACGAACACGTCGCTCTGCGCCAGGTACGCCCGGTAGAGCTCCTGCGGCGGGTGCGGCCGCGCCCCGAGCTCGAACATCACCGGCGTCAACCGCAACGCCGAGATCGCCCGCGACACGGCCTGCCGCTCCTCCGCCAACTCGCGCAGCGTGGAACTCACGAACACCCGCAGCCGCTGGTCCGGAGTCCGGATGACCTCCTGCTGCGGCAGCCCTTCGTTCCTCGATCGCCCGCGGTCAGGTTCCACCCGGCAAGCCTCGGACCAGCCGGGCCCATAGGCAACACGCCGCGGCACCCAACCTGGCCGGGCAGCATAGTTAGCCGGCAGAGGACGCGCTGTGGCCGCAACATGCACCTCCAGCGGCTGGTTGGGGAAGGAGGCCTGGAAGCCGGCGGTGGCGCGTATTGCTGCTGGGGTCCGCGTGGTGGCCCGGCACGGGTGGCAGCCCGTAGCGTGCGGGCAGAAGGTGGTTGGGAGGGAAGCCAGTAAGGGACGGCCCTCGTGCTGGCTGAGCTGTCCGGTTGGGAGAGGTGATGGACGCGCCCTCGGAACGGTCGGCGCCGACGGGCGCCGCGCCGGCCCATCTCACCCCGCGGATGGCTGTCCGGTCGCGGCGGCGGCGGCCCACAGGGGCGCCACCGCCCTTGCCGCATCACTTGCATACCAGCGGGGTGGGCTGGCTGGTGGCCGCGGTGGTGCTGGTTGGGCTGGCGCTGGCGGTGTTTGGTCCTGGGCTGCGCGGTCCTGCCGTGGCGGTCACGGTCGCCGACGACGTCGTCGTGCGGTGGCTTGGCGAGCTGCACGTTCCCGGTCTCGAGGTGTTCTGGCAGGGCTTGGCGTACGGCGGTTCATGGTGGACTCTGACCGCGCTGGAGTCCGGGCTGTTGCTGGCATTGCTGGTCCTGCGGCGGTGGCGTCATCTGCTCGTCTGGCTGGTGGCCTGGCCGCTGGTGAATGCCCTGGCGTACGTCCAGGTGGCAACGACCGCGCGGCGGCCACGGCCATTCGGGGTGAATCTGCGAACCAGCTGGGGCGGCTGGGCGATGCCGGCGGCGGAGGTCGCGACCTTTGCGGCCGTACTGGTCGCGATCCTGTACACGCTGGTGCCCGAGGGCCGATGGCGCAACATCGGCAAGTGGGTCGCGGCCGGGCTGGTGGCGCTGGTCGGTGTCGCCTGGATCGCGCTGGGCGTCGACGCCCCCACCGACGTACTGGTCGGGGTGGTCATTGGGGTCACCATCCCGCTGCTGGCTTTCCGCTGGTTTGCCCCCAGCGAGGTGTTCCCGGTCGTGTACCGGCGGGGCCGGAGCGCCCACCTGGACGTCGGCGGGGCACGCGGGATGGCGATCCGCCGGGCCCTGGAGGAGCAGTTGGGCTTGGCCGCCGGGGAGATCAAGCCTTTCGGGCTAGCCAGTTCGGCCGGCTCCACCCCGCTGCGGATCACGGTCAGCGATGCGCCAGCCAGGCAGCTGTTCGGCAAGCTGTACGCCCGCACCCACCTGCGTGCCGACCGCTGGTACAAGCTCGGCCGGGAGCTGCTGTACGGCCGGCTGGAGGACGAGAAACCGTTCAGCACCGTGCGGCGGCTGGTGGAGCAGGAGGATTACGCGCTGCGCGT
This sequence comes from uncultured Actinomycetota bacterium, assembly GCA_963803135.1. Taxonomy (GTDB): domain Bacteria; phylum Actinomycetota; class Actinomycetes; order Mycobacteriales; family CADCTP01; genus CADCTP01. The sequence goes on from CAWDLH010000010.1 coordinate 414,309, forward strand.
CATGCGGGACGCTGGGCTGCCCAGCCCCGCCCCCTACGGCTTTGTCGAGCTCACCCCAGACCGGGAGTACCTGCTGGTGACCGAGTTCTTTGCGGGCGCGGTAGAGCTCGGCGACGCCGAAGCCGACGACGGTGTCATCGACGACGGCCTGGGGATCATCCGCAAGCTGTGGCACGCCGGGCTGGCGCACCGCGACGTCAAGCCGGGCAACCTGCTGGTCCGCGACGGCCACATGTTGCTGATCGACGTGGCCTTCGCTGAGACACGCCCCAGCCCCTGGCGGCAGGCGGTCGACCTGGCCAACATGATGTTGTGCCTGGCGCTGAACTCCAGTGCCGAGCAGGTCTACCAGCGGGCGCTGCGCCAGTTCAGCGTGGAGGAGATCAGCGAGGGCTTCGCGGCGGCTCGCGGGCTCGCGTTGCCCTCGCAGCTGCGCCGCATGCTGCGCGCGCAAGGTCGCGATCTGCATGCCGAGTTCACCCGGTTGCTGCCCGCCCCGCCCCAGCCGATCAGGGTCCAGCGGTGGAGTGCCCGCCGAATCGGCCTGTGGGCGGCGATCGTGCTCATCCTTGCCGTGGCCGCCGCGGGCTGGACCCCGCTGCTCGGCTACCAGAGGGCCATCCAGACCCCGCTCGGCGCCCACGCCCTGGGCTGCGGGGATCTGGAGTCGCTGTGGCTGGAGGCGCAGTCGGTCCCGTCGGCGTCGCTGGTGCCGTGCATACGGTCACCGCTAGTCGGCTGGACGGTGGCAACGGTGGCCGTCAACGACGGCCGGTCGGTGGTCACCCTCAACCACGATCGGGCCGGCCCCAGCGCGGTCGTGTTGCGCCTGGCCGCTGCCTGCGACCCGGCCGGCGCCGTCCAGGCGATGTCCTCGGCGCCGGGGGTCCGCCGCTACCAGCGGGCCGGGCCGGGCGCCGGTGAGTTCAGGGCGACCTGGTACGACGTGTTCCCGGGAGGCTGCCTGACCTACCAGCTGCACTCCACCAGCGACGCCGAGGGGTCGTTCACCGCGGACCTTCCCACGCTCATCGGGTTCGCGACCCGCGACGCGCTCCGCCAGGCGCTGCGTCAGCGCTCCGACGGGCGACTCCGGCTGGACCCCGTGGCCGCCAGTCATCCCGTCACCTCAAGCCTCTACTCCGGCGCCGGCGGCGTGGAGGCACTGACCAGTGCGCTCGCCGGGATCGGCACCCAATTGTCGGAGACCGCCGACATGGTTCGCACTCACCCGCCGTGTTGCGCGCGGGACGCGCGACTCGTAGCCGCGAACTGAGAACGTCCGTTGCTGGTGCACCCGAGCTCGTCCTCCGCGGTCAATGGTCAAGGAGGGGACGTCACGGGGATCCCTCGGTGGACACGGTCGCGGGCCGGTGGTGTGGAACGATCCTGCCCATGGGGAAGTCACGGCCGGGGGTGGCTCTGGTGACCGGTAGCTCCCGGGGGCTGGGCGCCGCGATCGCCGGCCGGCTGGCCAGAGACGGTTTAGCGGTGGCGGTGAACGGCCTGCGGGATGACGGGCAGGTCGTCGGGGTGGCCGCGAGCATTCAGGACGCTGGTGGGCTGGCGGCGGCGTTTCCCGCGGACGTGACCGATGAGCGGGAGGTCAGCGAGTTGGTGGCCGCCGTCGGTGACGTCCTGGGTCCCGTTCAGGTGCTGGTGGTCAACGCCACCGGACCGCAGCCCGAGGCACCACTGTCCGAGGTGGACTGGCAGGACCACCTGGCGCAGCTGAGCTTCTTCGTGCGTAGCCCTGTGCTGCTGGGCCGCGCGGTGCTGCCGGCGATGCGGGCGGATCGGTTCGGTCGCATCATCCAGGTCGACTCGGAGGTCGCCGATCGGCCGCCGCCGGGCCGGTCGGCGTATGCCGTCGCGAAGAACGCACAGATCGGTCTCACCCGTAGCTGGGCCCGCGAGTTGGCACCGTTCGGCATCACCGTCAACGCGGTTGCACCCGGGTTCATCCCGGTCGAGCGGCACGCGGACGTGCCCGCGGGGACTGTCGACGCGTACCTCGCCTCGGTGCCGGTCGGCCGCATGGGCACGCCCGACGATGTCGCGCACGCGGTCAGTTTCCTCGCCTCAGACGGCGCCGGCTTCGTCACCGGCCAGCGCATCGTGGTCGACGGAGGCCGTGCCCTCGGCTGCTGACGGCGGCACAAGGAGCGGCGTGACCCCGGACTCTGTCGCGGAACGGCCCATCCGCTCCTGCCGGTGTCCGCGCGACCTCCATGCCGATGAGCGGACGACCGATCAGTACCGTTGTGCGATGGCCCAGGACCCGATCGATGACTCTGTGGCCGAGGCTGAGCGCCGTCGACGCATCTCCGACCGGAACCTCTCGGCCTCGGTCGATCACTTCGGCGGTGTGGTGCGAACGGTGTGCCAGGAGTGGGGGCTGACGGTCGAACGGTGGCTCCAAGGTGGAGCGAGCAACCCGCCCTTGGCGGTGCGGATGGGCGACGGCTCGGAAGCGGTCCTCAAGATCGCGGAGCCTGGTGCCTTGGATGGGGCCGTGCGGGTCCTGAGGGCTGGTGACGGCCGCGGCTATGTGCGGGTGTTGGCGTGGGACGCCGACCGGGGTGCCCTGCTCTTGGAACGGCTAAGAGGCAGTCTTTGGAGTGAAGCGTCTGGGCTGAGGGGTCAGGGGCGGGTGCTGGTGCCTCTGTTGCAGGAGGCCTGGCGGGTGCCGTTGTCCTGCGGTCGTCCGTTTCAGAGCAAAGCACTGGGGCTCCTGGACATTCTGGCTGACCTCGGTCCGCGGTATGGAAGCGGCTATGAAGATCCTCTCCTCATCGCGACCGAGTACGCCGAGGAGTTGGCTGCTTCTGAGGGGCCGGAGGTGGTGTGTCACGGAGATCCGCACGCTGGCAACGTTCTCCGTCGCGGACAGGGCTGGGCCCTGATTGACCCGGACGGGTTCGTCGGGGAGCGCGCCTACGACCTCGGGGTCGTCATGCGAGACGCGTGCAGGGAGATCGTTGCCGCCGAGGCGGTCCGGACTGGCACGGCACCTCCCATGCTGCGCGACGAGTGTCGCCGCCTGGCCGTGGCAGCAGACGTCGATCCCGAGCGGGTGTGGCGATGGGGGTTCGTCGAGCGCGTTACGACGGGGCTGTATCTGCGTTGGTACGGCCACGCCCGCGAATCCGGGGCCTTCCTAGAAGCGGCAGCGCTCATCGCTCACTAGGAAGGGGGGTGGCGTGGCAGACCAGCCGGGCGCACTCTCATGCCGCCGATCGCGTAAGGTCGCCGCGCCACATGGGCTCCCGATGTGACGCGGCGTGACAGCATAAGCACGGCCCGGCCAAGGATGTCCGCTGAGATGCAGGCACCACGGCGTGCGCTTCGCCAGAGCGCAAGGCGACGCCGAAGACACACAGGAACACTGCAACGCGGCGCTAGCGGTCGAACTCGCCGGCCCGGGCGCCGGCGAGGAACGCCCGCCATTCCGCGGCGGTGAACCGCAACGCCGGCCCGTCCGGGTCCTTGCCGTCGCGCACCGCCACGACCCCCGCCTCGAACGCGACCTCGACGCAGGTCGAGTCGGCCCCGGTGCACAGACTGCTCCGGCGCCATCCGCGGGTCTGTGCCATGCCGCCTCCGCTTCCGCTCCTCAGGACCCCGGATCGAGTCAAGGGCGTGGGGACGCTGTTGCGACAGGTCGGTGGAGAAGCCCGTACAAGTCCGTACGGGGACCCGGTGTGCTTGTGTGGCAATATGTCGACACTTGGAGCGCCAGGTCAGGGAGGGTCGTCCATGCAGCCGCCGGGCGAGCGTCCGGACCCGGACCTCATCGCCACCCGCCCCGACTTCGCCCGGGAGCTGACCCGGCTGCGGGAACGGGCCGGGCTCACCGTGCGGGATGTGGCCCGCGCGGTCGGGATCCGGGAGTCGACCGCCGGCGGGTACTTCAGCGGACGGCACCTGCCCGGGCCCCGGTCCCAGCCGCTGCTGGCCGCGATTCTCCGGATCTGCGGGGTGGCGGACCCGGCCGAGGCCGAGCGGTGGATCGACGCGCTGGTCCGGATCCGCCGCAGCCCGGGACCGCGCTCGTCGACCGAGCCCGCGCCGTACCGGGGGCTGGCGGCGTTCGAGCCCGAGGACGAGCGGTGGTTCCACGGCCGGGAGGAGCTCACCGGCCTGGTGGTCGAGCGGCTGCGCTGCGCCCGCACGCCGGTGGTCGTCACCGGGCCGTCCGGGTCGGGCAAGTCGTCGCTGCTGCGGGCGGGCGTCGTGCCGGCCCTGCGGCGCGAGCGCCGGCCCGACGGCTCGCCGGTATGGGACTGCCGGGTGGTGGTCCCGGGCGAGCAGCTGCTGGACGTGCTCGACGACCTGCCGCCGGTCCGGCCGGGCAACACGGAGGTGCTGGTCGTCGACCAGTTCGAGGAGGTGTTCACCTCCGGCGAGGTCGGCCCGGCGGACGTCGCCGCCGCGCTGGCCGGCCGGGCCGGGTCCGGCCGGGTCGTGCTGGGCCTGCGGGCGGACTTCTGGTCGGCGGCCGCCGGGCAGCCGGCGCTGATCCCGGCGCTGCAGGACGGGCAGGTCGTCGTCGGCCCGATGTCCCCGGACGAGCTGCGCCGGGCTATCGTGGAACCGGCCCGGCTGGCCGCGGTGGACCTGGAGGACGGGCTGGTCGAGCTCGTCCTGCGCGACGCCGGCCCACGCGGGGACGCCGCGCGGCTGCCCCTGCTCGCGCACGCGCTGCTGGCGACCTGGCAGCGCGGACACCGCGGCCGGCTCACCGTCGCCGACTACGTGGCCAGCGGCGGCATCGCCAGCGCCACCGCGCAGTCGGCCGAGAGCGTCTACCAGGAGCTGGCCCCGGACGAGCAGGACCTGGCCCGCCGCATGTTCCTCCGGATGGTGCACGTCGACGACGACACGGCCGACACCAGGCGGCGGGTGCCACGGGCCGAGCTGGAGGACGGCGGGCTGCTGGACCGGTGGGTCGAGCAGCGCCTGCTCACCGTCGACGAGACCACGGTCGAGATCGCGCACGAGGCGCTGCTGACCGCGTGGCCCCGGCTGCGGGACTGGCTCGACGCCGACCGGGCCAGCCTGCGACTGCACCGGCAGCTCACCGACGCGACCCGGGCCTGGCAGCAGTCCGGCGCCGACCCCCAGCTGCTGCTGCGGGGCGCCAGGCTGGCGGCCGCCGAGGAGTGGTCGGCCGACCCGGACCACCGGCGCCGGCTCAACTCGGCCGAGGCGGACTTCCTCGAAGCCGGCGCCGCGGTGGCAGCTCGGGAGCGGCGGCTCGAGCGCCGCCGGTCCCGGCGGCTGCGGGTGCTGCTCGCCGCCGCCTGCACGCTGCTGGTCGTCAGCGGGACGCTCGTCGCGTACCTGTTCGACCAGCGGCAGGTCGTCGAGCGGCAGCGGGACCAGGCGGTCTCCCGGCGGGTGGCCACCGACGCGGACCGGCTGCGGGACGTGGACCCCAACCTCGCGATGCAGCTCGCGCTCGCCGCGTACCGGATCGCGCCGACGACCGAGGCCCGCTCCAGCCTGGTCGGGTCGTCCGCGACGCCGACCTCGACCCGGCTGTTGCTGGCCCCGGGCGTGCTGCAAGCGGTGGCGGTGACCGCCGACGGTCGCACGGCGGCCGCCGGCGGGGTGGGCGGCCGGGTCGCGGTCTGGGACGTGTCGTCCCGCTCCCGGACCCACCGGATCGCGACGGTGACCGGCGCCACCGGCCCGTCGGCGACGGTGTTCGCGGTGGCCGTGAGCCCCGACGGGCGGACGCTGGCGACCGGCGGGTCGGACGGCCACCTGCGGCTGTGGGGCCTCGCGGACCCGGCCCGCCCGCGCGCGCTGGCCAGTCTCGTCGGCGCCGCCGGGGACACCCCGACGGTCTACGCGGCCGCGTTCGCCCCGGACGGCCGGACGCTGGTCGCCGGCGGCGCGGACGGCGTCGTACGGCGCTGGGACGTCACCCACCCGGCCGCGCCGCGGCCGCTCGGCACCCTGCGCGGACCGACCGGCTTCGTCCAGGCGCTCGCGTTCAACCCGGACGGCGGCGTGCTGGCCGCCGGCAGCGCGGACACCCGCGTCTACCGCTGGGACCTGCGCACGTCCGCCGCGCTGCCGACGCTCAGCGGCCCGGCGAAGTCGGTGCTCGCGGTCGCGTTCAGCCCGGACGGGCGGCTGCTCGCGGCCGGCAGTGCCGACAAGGGCGTGCACCTGTGGTCGGCCGCCTCGGGGGCGCCCCGGCCGCCGCTGCTCGGCGCGACCAGCTGGATCAACGCGGTCGCGTTCAGCCCGGACTCGACCCGGATCGCGGCCGGCGGCTCGGACAACCTGGTCCGGCTGTGGTCGGTCGGCAACCAGCGGGTCCCGGCGGCCACGCTCCCGCATCCGGGCCCGGTCACCGCGGTCCAGTTCGCCGACGGCGGCCGGACCCTGGCCACCAGCGCCGCCGACGGCGCCGTCCGGCTCTGGCAGCTGCCCGGCGCCGCGGTCGGCACCACCGCGGACTCGGTGTTCAGCCTGCAGTACACGGCCGGCGGCGCCCGGCTCGCGGTCTCCGGCGGCACCGTCGACAACGCGGTGCGGACCTGGGACGTACGCGACCCGCGGCGGCCGCGGCTGGCCGGGCCGGCCGTGTCCGCGCCCCGGCAGGCGCCGCTGACCGGCGCGATGGCGGTCAGCCCGGACGGCCGGACGATCGCGGGCGGCAGCACCGACGGCACCGTGCGGCTCTGGCGCGGGTCGACCAGGACGATCCTGCGCGGCCCGACGCAGACGATCCAGTCGCTCGCGTTCAGCCCGGACGGCCGCACGCTCGCCGCCGGCAGCAACGACCACCGGGCCTGGCTCTGGCGGCTGGACGACCCGCGGCACCGGCCGGTCCCGCTGACCGGCGCGACGAACTACGTGTACGGCGTCGCCTTCGACCCGACCGGCCGCTACCTCGCCGCCGGCGGCGCCGACAACGTCGTCCGGATCTGGGACGTCACCAGGCCGGGGCCGCCGCTGGCCAGCCTGACCGGGCCGGCCAGCTACGTGTTCTCGCTGGCCTTCAGCCCCGACGGGAGCACGCTCGCCGCCGGCGCCGCGGACAGCAAGGTGTGGCTCTGGGACGTCGGCCGCAAGGACCACCCGGTGGCCCGACCGCCGCTGACCGGACCGGGCAACTACGTGTACAGCGTCACCTTCAGCCGGTCCGGCGGGCTGCTGGCCGCGACCGGCGGCGATCGGACGGTCTGGGTCTGGGACACCACCGACACCACCGACACCGGTGCGCCCCGGCTGGCCCTGCGGCTGACCGGCGCCGCGGACTCGGTGCTGGTGGCCGACTTCCGGCCGGACGGCGCCTGGCTCGCCGCCGGCACGGCCGACGACGCCGTGCTGCTCTGGAACCTGGACCCGGCGCAGGTCGCCGGCTTCGTCTGCGCGGTCGCCGGCGACCCGCTGACCCCGGCCGAGTGGGACCGCTACGTCACCGGGGTCCCGTACCAGCCGCTGTGCCCGCGCACCTGAGGTGTCACTGCTCGTACGCGGCCGAGGTCGCCGCCCGCAGCACCTCCTTGACCGGCAGGCCGAGCGCGTCGGCGGCGCGGCGTACGTCCTCGTACTCGACGCTCACGTTGACGACGACCCCGTCGAGCAGCGCCCGCTTGGTGGCGATCCGCTCGCCGCCGACGGTGACCGAGCCGGAGTCCCGGTCCAGTGCCGTCTTAGCCACCTCGACCGACCGGATGCCGAGCGTGCTGGTGCGCCGGAAGATCTCTGCCCGGACCGCGTCGACCGTCCCGGGTGGACAGAGCGCCTGCAGGGTGTGCGCCGGCCGGCCCTTCTTCATGAGGATCGGGGTGAGCCAGGCGTCGCTGGCGCCGGCGGCGAACAGCCGGTCGAGCACGTCCGGCCAGAGCCGCGGGTCGAGGTCGTCCACGTTGGTCGCGAGCACGACCGCCGTCGCCGCCGGGCCGGCCGGCTCCCCGACGACCAGCCGGACCACGTTGGGCAGCTCGGCCGGGTCGCGGTCGCCGGCACCCACGCCGGTGCGGGTCGGCACCAGCCCCGGCAGTGGTCCCCAGCCGGTGACGACGGCGGCCAGCAGGGCGGCGCCGGTCGGGGTGCACATCTCGTACGGGGCCGGGCCGCCGCGCACCGGCGCCCCCGCCTCGGCCAGGATGGCGAGCACGGCCGGCGCCGGCACCGGGACCACGCCGTGCCCGCTGCGGGCGGTGCCGCCGGAGCCGAGCGCGACCGGGCTTGCGGTCAGCCGCCGCAGGCCGAGCGCGTGCAGGCCGGCGGCGACGCCGACCACGTCGGCGATCGCGTCGAGCGCGCCGACCTCGTGGAAGTGGACCTCCTCGGGGTCGACCCGGTGCACCGCGGCCTCGGCCCGGGCCAGCCGGGCGAACGCGTCCAGCGCGGTGTCCCGCACCGGGCCGGGCAGCCCGGCGCCGGTGACCAGCGCCCGGACGTCGGCCCAGGTACGCCGGCTCGTGCTGTCCGCCGCGTGCACGTCGACCTTGACCGCGCCGATCCCGTGCCGCTCCACGGTGGACACCCGCAGCTCGACCCGCTCGGGCGCGACCGCGTCGACCGCCGCCTGCACGGTCGCGACCGGGACGCCGGCGTCGACCAGCGCGCCGAGCAGCATGTCCCCGCTGGCGCCGGCGGCGCAGTCGAGCCAGCCGATCACCGGCCGGTCCTCCGCGCGACCCTGGCCGCGAACAGCCCGGCCCCGAACCCGTTGTCGATGTTCACCACGACCACGCCGGGCGCGCAGGAGTTGAGCATGGTCAGCAGCGCCGCGACCCCGCCGAACGAGGCGCCGTACCCGACGCTGGTCGGCACCGCGACCAGCGGCACCCCGGTCAGCCCGCCGACCGCGCTGGGCAGCGCGCCGTCCATGCCGGCCACGACGACCAGGCAGTCGGCCGCGTCGAGGGTCTCCCGCGCCGCGAGCAGCCGGTGGATGCCGGCCACGCCGACGTCGGTGACGTGGGTGACCGCCGCCCCGCTGACCCGGGCGGTGAACGCGGCCTCCGCGGCGACCGGCCCGTCCGACGTACCCGCCGCCACCACGCACACGGTCCCGGTCACCGCCGGCAGCGGCCCGACCGCGACGCACGCCGCGTCCTCGTCCGCCGTCACGTCCGGGAACGAGGCCCGCAGCCCCGCGGTCAGCTCCGGCGCCGCCCGGGTGACCAGCGCGGCCCGGTCCGGGTGCGCCGCCCGCAGCGTGCGCACGATCGCCACCGCCTGCTCGACGGTCTTGCCCGCCCCGTACACGACTTCCGGATCCCCGGTCCGCCCGGCCCGCTCGACGTCCACCCGAGCGAACCCGAGATCCTCGAACCCCTCCACCCGCCGAACATAGCCCGGCCGCTGTGCCTACGAGACAGCCTGCTGCCGCGCCCGGCGCTCGTCCCGCCAGCGCGGTCGCAACACCGTCCCGGTGTAGAGGCCGAGCACCCCGGCGGCGACGAGCAGCGGCACGAAGAGCGCGAGCGGGGAGACCAGCGTGAGCGCCATCAGCCCGGCGCTGGCCGCGGGGACCGCCAGCCACAGCTTGACCTGCGACACGACGCCGAGCAGCGCCGTGTCCAGCGTCCGCACCCGCACCTGAGCCGGCCGGACCAATGCGTGCAGGTGCATGTCGTGCACCTCGTCGGGGCCGTGCTTCTGCAGGCTCCGTTTGATGCCCTCCGGGGTGAACCCGGCCTTCAGCGCGACCCGGCACGAGGCGCGGTTGCGGACCGAATGCACGAGCTCCAACCGAGTGAGGTCGAACTCGTTCAGGGCCCAGGTGGCGAGCGCCCGGGTCGTGCGCGGCGCGATGCCGAGCCCGCGATAGTCCGGCAGCACCCAGTACGAGACCTCGGCCATCTCGCCGACCCACAGGGTCCGCAGAGCGACCTGACCGAGGACGACGCCCGGATCGTCCGCCGACGTGATCGCCCAGCTCGCAGCCCGCTTGGCTGCCCACTCGGTGGCCCATCGTCCGATCCAGCCGGCGGCCTGCTCCGGCGACTCGATCCGGCGCCCGCTCCACTTGTGGATCTCCGGATCGGCGAAGGCCTTCACCACGTAGAGATCGTCACCGGATCGCCACGGTCGCAGGACGAGGTCGCCGGCCCGGATGGTCGGCTGCGGATCTGCCGGGGCGTCGTCTGGAGGCTCGGACATCGCTGGGTCTACTCCCCGCACGCTCGTCGGGATCGGGCAGGATCGCCCAGCGGCCGGTCGGGTCGCTGGCGGGCCGCCGGTGGCTCGAAGCGGGGTTCCGAGCGTTCCGTCCTCGCGGCCAGGTCCAGGTGGTGCAGGGCGGGGTCGAGCCCGTCGAGCCGCGGCTGGTCGAGGATCCAGCGTCGCCAGGTGGCGAGGTCCGCCTGCCAGGCCTCGACGTACTGGACCAGTTCGTCCGGCGAGATCTCCGCGAGCGCGTCCTGCGCGCTCGTGATCGCGGCCAGCGCGTCGCCGGCGCATCCAGCGCCGGCTGCGGCGAGGAACCGGGCCCGGGCGTCGAGGAAGCGGGCCCAGTAGTCCCGCGTCGGAACCGGGTAGAGGCGGCAGGTGTGCAGGCGGCCGATGAGGCCCTCGGCCAGCACGTCGCCGAACTCCTGCGCGCCGGCCCGATCCGGGTCTCCGAACGGGTCGTACTCCTCCTGCGTGACCCAGCCGACGGTGCTCACCTCACGCCGGTCCAGGTGCGGGGCCAGGAACAGCCAGTCCTCGTTGTAGATGTCGGGGAAGAAGGAGTCGGTCGCCGGTTCGCAGACGACGAGCGCCGAGCCACTGACGAAGACGCCCTGCTCCGCGCCGGACTCGCGGTGCGCGTGGCAGGCGACCGAGTTGTCGGGGAAGGACCGGGCCGGCATGCCGACCGCGGCGAAGCGGTCGAGCCCCGCCGCTGCCTGCTCCACCCGGAGCGGGTCGACTTCCGAGATGTCGTCGTCGAGGAACATGAGCCGCGTCCACCCGACGAGCCGGGCGAGCAGAAGCCCGAGGTTCCGCTTGCGACTGAGGTCCCCGTGTGGATCGACCTTGGCCTGACCGAACTCGGACGTCGCGAGCCTGGGCAGGGTGTCTGTCTGCCGGTCGCGCATGTCGACCACTGCCCAGGAGCGACCGGCCCCCCGGCGCGCCTCGGCGACGGCGTCGTCCTTGCGGGTCCCACGACTGCAGAGAACGACGACCGGCGCCCGGAGTTGCGCGCCGAGGTCGAAGGCAGAGCGCAGATAGCTCGCGGGCCGGGTCGCGGAGACGATGATCCCGTCGATCCGCCGGCGGGCCGACGGCTCGCACGGCGGCAGGAGGTCGGCGTGGGAGGAGTAATGGATCGCCAGTGCGAGCGGGCTCGCACCGGCGTCGTCGTGATCAGGCACGTGCTCAACCGGCCTTCTCCCGGCCGCTCGAGTCTTTGGGCCACTCGTACAGCCGCGTCCGTGCGTTCTGCAGATCGGGCGTCTGTACCTTGCCGAACCGCAACGTCACCCGCATCAGTATCGCGAATCGGTCGGCGGGCGCGAAGTGGTTCTTGATGTGCTGCTCGTTGGGCTTGCGGAGCTTGTCGTCGGTCAGCGTCCGAACCGCGCCGAGAACGCCCCGTGAGAAGACCCCGTTGAAGACCGTCAACGTGCGGCTCGAGTGGTAGGGGTTCGGTGCCCGGGCGAGCAGGCCGACATCCTCGAGGAGACCCTGCTTCGCAGTCAGCTCGGGCACGAACTGCTCGCCGTTCTCCAGCGTGAAGATCTCACCCTGAGCGGTGACATCCAGGTTCTCTTCCTGCTTCACGGGCAGGCCGGCGTCGCGGAGCATCTGCTGGGTGACCGGGTTGAGGTTGGCGAGACCGCCGAGCAGGATCACGTGGCTGGCGAGGTCGTCCGGCGAACCCGCGTTCAACAGCCGGTCGGCGCGGATGAAGCGGACGTCGCTGTCCGGGTTCACCTTGCGCAGGAAGCCGAACAACTCCATGAGCGCGTCGACGTCGGCAAAAGTCAGCAAGTCGGTGTAGTTGACGTTGTCAGGCTCGGTGTACGGGTGGCCCTGCTCGTTGCCCTCGTCGTCCAGCGGCTGCTCGAGCTGGCCGCAGACGATGCGGATGTCCTCGTCCGGCGGGAAGTGGAGAGTCGACAGGACATCGCCCACGACCGGCAGCCGGCTCGGACCGGACGCGATGGAGCGCAGCACCTCGTAGATCTCGTCCCGGGCGCCCCGCTCGGGAGGGCTGAGCTCGTCGTCGGTCAACAGCCGCCCGCGGTCGCCGGTCCAGGACCGCTCCGAGGCGTAGAAGGTGGCCAGGTCCCGGATTCGGGAGCCGGGGGGCACGGTCGGGTTGGTCTCGCTCTCCCAGGCCGAGATCAGCGCGATCGAGACGCCCAGAGCGTCGGCGACCCGGCGCTGCGGGATCGACCGGTCCTTACGCAGCGCCTTCAGGCGTCGAGCGAGCTCGACCGGTCCCCCGGCAGGCTGGCGCGGCGCTGTCATCGGTGCTCCTAGCTGCGTCGATACCCGGTCTGTGCAGGCACGGTAAACCTCCGCACCCGGACGGTACATCGACCACTGTAGATCAACATCGAATTTTCGGCAACGGGCTGAAATCTAGCGGTGCAAGGATGTTCTCTACACCGCTCCAGTCAGGTAGCTTGAATGAACTGAAGTCCAGTGAACACCTGAACCGCCGGGGTTGGGGGTGCTTCCGATGACTGTGGCGCCGTGGTGAGCGGTCCCGCGGTAGTCGGCCTCGAACGCGGTGGGAAGCCGGTACGCGCCAGGACAGCCACCGCGACATGCGCCACTCAAGCAGACACCCCCGGGGACGTTGGCCGCGACGCCGGGGGCGGCTGCTTCTCTCTCGCACGGATTCCGGTCCGTCGCAGCCGCAGCCTCGATCGGAGGGGAACCCTCCAATGAGCGTATCCCTGGCCCCGCACCAAACACAGGACCTGCTCGCCGCACACGCCGGTGACCCGCCGGCCCTTGCCACCGACCCGTTCGCCGTCGGACCCGGCGCTCTGCTCCTCCTGCTGATCCTCGGGATCGTCCTCGTCGCCGCGATCGGCCACGTGCTGGCCCTGGTCTTGGCGGTCGTCCGGCAGGCTCTGCCCGTGTTGGGCATCCTGGCGCTCGGCCTCGGCATGGTGGTGCTGGTCGGCATGGCCTCAGTGACCCACTCCGGTGAGAAGCCGGCCCGGCCCGCCGCGACCACCAGCCGGCCGGCGCCGCACTCGACCGCGCCCCGGCCCGCGCCGCACCCGACCGCGCATCGGCCGCCCAGCACGACGCCGAGGACGGCAACGCCGTCCTCGCTCGCACCGCTGGGCGACCCGGCGCCGACCCACCGTTGGCTGCCGGCCCCTACGCGCGGCCGCTAGGGTGCCCGGCGTGATGCGGTACGCGTACCTCGGGCCGGAGGGAACGTTCGCGGAGGCCGCGCTGCGGACGATTCCCGAGGTGGCGAGCGGGGTCACGGTGCCGCAGCGGACCGTGCCGGCGGCGATCGCGGCGGTCCGCGCGGGGGAGGCGGACGCCGCCGTCGTCCCGCTGGAGAACTCGGTGGAGGGCGCGGTCGCGTCCACCCTGGACGAGCTGGCCACCGGCGCGCCGCTGCAGATCGCCCGCGAGGTCCTGCTGCCGGTGGTCTTCTCGCTGCTGGTACGCCCCGGCACGGACGCCGCCGCGGTGAAGACCGTCGCCACCCACCCGCACGCGGAGGCGCAGACCCGGCGCTGGCTGCGCGACCACCTGCCGGCCGCCGAGGTCGTGTTCACCGGCTCGACCGCCGGGGCGGCGATGGCGGTGCGGCAGGGGGAGTACGACGCGGCGGTCGCGGCGCCGATCGCCGGAGTGCACGCGCAGCTGACCGCGCTGGCCGAAGACATCGCCGACAACCCCGGCGGCGTCACCCGGTTCGTGCTGCTGACCCGGCCGGGCCCGCCGCCGGAGCGCACCGGGCGGGACAAGACCAGCCTGGTCGCCTTCATCCGGGATGACCACACCGGAGCGCTGCTCGAGGTGCTCACCGAGTTCGCCGTCCGCGGGGTCAACCTGACCCGGATCGAGTCCCGGCCGACCGGCGAGCTGCTCGGGCGGTACTGCTTCTCCGTCGACTGCGAGGGTCACCTGGCCGACGCGCGGGTGGCCGACGCGCTGGCCGCGCTGCGCCGGATCTGCGCCGACGTCCGCTACCTCGGCTCGTACCCGCGGGCCGGTACGGGCGAGAACAGGCCCCTGCCGCCGGGCCGGGACGACGCCGCGTTCGCCGCCGCCGCCGACTGGGTCCGCACGCTCCGCGGCGGCTGACCCCGGCTGACGCCTTCCTGCAAGACGGTGGGCCCGCCGCGCGGGAGGCTTGGCCCATGTCGCACTACCCGCCGATCACCCCGCACCTGGCCATCGACGACGTCGCCGCGGCGCTGGAGTTCTACCCGCGCGCGTTCGGCGCGACCGAACAGCTCCGGCTGTCCCTGCCCGACGGGTCGATCGCACACGCCGAGCTGAAGCTCAACGGCGCGATCGTCACGCTCGGTGCAGCCATCCCCCAGTTCGGGCTCGCGGCTCCGGACAAGGACGGCCCGGTCCAGGTCGCGATCACGCTGTCCGTGGACGACGTCGACGCCGCGTACCGGACGGCGATCGAGGCCGGCGCTACCGGCATGGCCGAGCCGGCCGACCAGTTCCACGGCGACCGGACCGCGGCGTTGCGCTGCCCGTTCGGCCACAAGTGGATCCTGCAGACGCACCTGCGGGACGTCCCTCCCGCGGAAGCGCAGCGCCTGCTCACGGAGATGATGTCGGGGACGTAGGCCGTGTGCCTGGACGGCGCCGGCATCCACCGACACAGGACAGGCACGGCCTAGTCTGCCCGTGTGGTCGAGTTGCCCGCGGTGGTGCTCAGGGCCGCCGCGGGCGACCGCCCGTTCCGGCTGGTCCGGCGGGAGCCCGCACCGGAGCTGGCCGACGTCGTCAGCCACTTCTGGTCGGTCGAGTGGTCGCTCGCCGCGGGCACCCGTCACGTCCAGGCGGTGGTCTCGCACCCGTGCGGTCACCTCACGGTCGAGCAGGCCGGCGCCTGGGTCCAGGGCGTGGTCACCCGCCGGTTCGAGGTCCGGCTGGAGGGCGCCGGCCGGGCGGTCAGCGCCCACCTCCGCCCGGGCGCGCTGAGCGCGCTCACCGCCGTCCCGCCGGCCCGGCTCACCGACCGGAGGTTGCCGCTGGCCGAGGTGGTGCCGGACGCACCCGACCTGGCCACGGTGCGCGCGGCCGAGAGCCAGGCCGCCGGCATGGACGCGTTGGAGGACTGGTTCCGCCGGCTCGGCCCGACCCGCCGGCGCGGCGCCGAGCTGGTCGACGACGCGGTGGACCTGGTCGCCGCCCGGACCGACCTGACCCGGGTGGACGTGCTGGCCGCCGAGCTCGGCGTGACCGTCCGGACCCTGCAGCGGCGGTTCGACCGGCACCTCGGCGTCGGCCCGAAGTGGGTGGTCAGCCGGTGCCGCATCCAGGACGCGCTGGGCGTGATCGAGGACGGCGGGCAGGTCGACTGGGCCGCGCTCGCTCTCGACCTCGGGTACGCCGACCAGTCGCACTTCACGAACGCCTTCACGGCCCTCGTCGGCGTCCCGCCGGGCGCTTATAGCAGCCGGCCCGCGTCGGGACAACTCGCGAACGGCGACTGATCTCCCGTCCATCCGGGGCTGTCGCAGGTCGTCCGGATTCCTAGCGTCAGGGTCGTTCCCCGACGCTAGGAGCTCACGATGAGAGTCCCGATCCGACCGGCGGTCGTCGCCGCGCTGACCGCCGGTCTCGTCGCGGCCGGCACCGCGGCCGTCGCGGTCCCGGCCTCGGCCGCGCCGGCCTCGACCGCGCCGGCCTCGGCCGCGCCGGCCTCGACCGCGCCGGCCTCGACCGCGCCAGCCTCGACCGCGCCGGCCGCCGACCTCGCCGCCGGTGGCGTGCACGCGCCCGTACCCGTCCTGCGCTGGACCGACTGCTCGGCCGAGTTCGGCGCCGGCGTCCAGTGCGCGACCGCGCAGGTCCCGCTCGACTACGACCATCCGACCGGCCCGACCATCGGCGTCGCGCTGAACCGGCACCCCGCCACCAACCCCGCCCACCGGGTCGGCTCGCTGTTCCTCAACCCGGGCGGGCCGGGCGGCTCCGGGGAAAACTTCCTGCCCGAGGCGCTGACCGCGATCGACCCGTCGCTCCCGGCCCGCTTCGACCTGATCGGCGTGGACCCGCGCGGCACCAGCCGGAGCGACCCGGTCCGCTGTTTCGCCACCGCCGACGAGCAGAACGCGTTCTTCGGTGCGCTGCCCCCGTTCCCGGTGGGGTCGGAGATCCCGGCCTGGCTGGCGGCGTACCAGGACTACACGAGCCGGTGCGCGCGGGTGGCCGGGCCGATCATCGACCATTCGTCGACCGCGAACTTCGTCCGCGACCTCGACCTGCTCCGGCAGGCGCTCGGTGACCCGGGCTTCTCCTTCCTCGGCTACTCGTACGGCAGCCAGGTCGGCTCCACGTACGCGGCGATGTTCCCGGGTCGGGTGCGTGCGGTCGTGATCGACGGCGTGGTGGACTCCGTCGCCTGGTCCACTGGGTACGGCGCGCAGGGTGCGCTGCTTCCGATCACCACGCGGCTGCGCAGCGCGGAGGGGGCGTCGGACACGCTCGGCGCGTTCTTCCGGACCTGCGCGGCGGTCGGCCCGGAACGCTGCTCGTTCGCCGAGCCGGGCGCGCCCGCGAAGGCGCTGTCGGCCAAGTGGGATCGGCTGACCCGGGCCCTGCGCACCCGGCCGGTCGACCTGCCGCAGCCGGGCGGCACCGTGCACGTGACGTACGCGGTCCTGGTCAGCGCCGCGCTCTCGATCCTGTACGACGTGCCGAGCTGGCCCACCCTCGCCGACGCGGCCGAGGCGCTGGTCCAGCTGGAGACCACACCCGCGGCGCCCGCCGCCCGGGCCGCCGCCGCGCACGCCCTGGCCACCACCAGGGCCCGGTACGCCGACGAGCCGGTGTTCGCCAGCGGCTTCGACGCGGTCGCCTGCGTGGACGGGGTCGAGCCGCGCTCCCCGCTGGCCTGGCCCGCGGCCGCGCTGGCCCAGGACCGGGTCGCGCCGTACTTCGGCTCGGCCTGGACGTTCCCGTCCCAGGGCTGCGCGACCTGGCCGGGCCACGACACCGACCGCTGGCTCGGTCCGTACGACCGGCCGACGGCGAAGCCGGTCCTGGTCGTCGGCACCCGGTTCGACCCGGCGACCCGCTACCAGGCCGCGCAGGCCACCGCCGCCCGGCTGCCCGGGGCCCGCCTGCTCACGCTCGACGGGTACGGCCACACCTCGCTGGGGTCGAGCGCCTGCATCGACCGCTACACCGCCGCGTACCTGATCCGGGGCGCGGTGCCGCCGAAGGGCGCGACCTGCGAGCCGGATCACCAGCCCTTCGACCCGGCCGCGGTCCCGACCGCCGCCCGGGCGGCCGTGATTGCGGATGCCCTGCCGGCCGGGGTGACCGCGCCGGTGGCGGCCACCCGCTGACGCCAGAGCGACCGAGTCGGCCGGGCCTCAGAGGTAGAGGCCGGTCGACTCCTCGATCCGGGCCGCCGCCACCGCGTGCACGTCCCGCTCGCGCAGGATCAGGTAGAGCTGCCCCTGCACCTCCACCTCGCTCGGGTCGTCCGGGCTGAACAGCACCCGGTCGCTGACCTCGATCGCCCGCACGTGGTTGCCGACGGCCAGCACCTCGGCCCAGACCAGCCTGGTCGCCGCGACCTGCGCGGTCGGCGGGATGAGGATCCCGCCGGTGGATCGGCGCTCGCCCTCGTCGCCGGGCGTCCTGACCAGCACCCGGTCGTGCAGCATCCGGATCGGCAGCCGGCCCGAGCCGGACAGTGGTTCCGCCACGGAAGAACGGTAGTCAACCCCAGCCCAATTCGTGCAGCCGGGCATCGTCGATGCCGAAGTGGTGCGCGATCTCGTGCACCACGGTGATGGCGACCTCGTCGACGACGTCGTCCTCGGTCTCGCAGACCGCGAGGATCGCCTGCCGGTAGAGCGTGATCCGGTCCGGCAGCATGCCGCCGTAGTCGTGCCCGCGCTCGGTCAGGGCGACCCCCTCGTAGAGGCCGAGCAGGTCGGGGTCGTCCGGGTCGCCCTCCTCGACCAGCACGACCACGTTGTCCATCAGCCGGGTCAGCTGCTCGGGCACCTCGTCGAGGGCGTCGCCGACCAGCTCCTCGAACCGGCGCCGGGAGACCTCGACCACGGGTCAAGAAAAGCAGAGCGGGGCGGGACCCCGGCGACTCGGGTCCCGCCCCGCTCCGTGCGGAGGAGATTACTTCCTGAACGCACCGACCGCCTTGGCGCGGTGGTCGGAGAAGACCGAGGCCGCGTTGCGCACGCCCAGCCAGGTGAGGCCCTCGACGAGAACGTCGCGCAGGTCGGTGGTGCCGCGCGTCTCGTTGTCCGGACCGGACGCCCCGATGATCGGGTCGCCGCCGCGGACGCCGCCGGTCGACCCGCCGCCGAGCACCATGACGCCCTGCGCGTGGCCGTGGTCGGTGCCCTGGCCGCCGTTCTCGCCGGTGGTCCGGCCGAACTCGGTGCTCGTCAGCAGCGACACGTACGGGCGCAGCCCGGTGCCGAGGTCCTGGAAGAACGCGTTGAGCGCGCCGGCCGCCTCGACCGCGTGGTCGTGCAGCTGGCCCTTGGAGCTGGTGTGGGTGTCGAACCCGCCCATGTCGATGTTGACGAACCGGAGCCCGACCCGCGCCTTGATCAGCTGGGCGGCGGTCTTGAACGCCTGGGCCAGCCCGGTGTCGGTGTACTGCGAGGCCGGCTGGTACTCGGTCTTGCTGAGCGTGTTGATCGTCTTGATCGCGTTCAGCGTCTCCAGCGCTGTCGTCGCCACCGGGTCCTTGTACTGCGAGTAGAACCTCTGCAGCGCGGCCGCCGACGTGGCCTTGACCTCGTCGCCGCCGTTGAGCCCGAACGACTCGATCCGGTCCAGCGTCAGCGCCGACGAGCCGGACAGCGACTTGGGCAGCGTGCCGCCGACCATGACCGCGCTGAGCACGGCCGGGTTCGGCAGCTGCCGCAGCGCCCTGGCCGCCCACCCGTCCGATGAGGGCGTGTTCATCCCGCCCTCGAGCAGGTCCATCGCCTCGAAGTGGCTGTGCGTCTTGTCCTGCGAGTCCGCCGCCGGCACGTATCCGAAGCCGGCCGCGCCGAGCGTGGCGTACAGGTCCTTGAACTCGTTGAGCGCGGCGACCCCGCGTTGCAGCGGGAACGCCGTCTGCGCCGTCTCGGCGATGGTCGGCCGCGACTGCGTGTACTTCGGGTTACCCAGCAGCGGGAACCACGTGTGCTGGTCGAGCCCGCCGCGGAAGCACAGGTTGATCAGCACCCGCTGCATCGCGGCCGGCGCGCCGAACGCGTACCGCGCCATCAGCGGCTGCACGGCCAGCCCGGCCGCGAATGCGGTCGAACCCTGCAGCACCTTCCGCCGGGTGAAGCCCTTCTTGAACGGCTCGGCGAACGAAATGCTGTCGTCGCCGCATTCGCATCCGGAGTGCAGACCTTCCGGTCTCTCCTCGTGCGGGATCGGTCCCTCGCCGAGGGACTGCTTCTTCGTCATCGTGGCGGAGCCCCTCAGGTGTAGTTCAGGTGCGGCGCGGACAGCACGGTGCGCACCACCGTGGGCAGGTCCCGGACCTGGCCGGCGGGTGTGGTCATCGGGCTGCCGATGGACTGGTGCACGGCGGTCACGAAGCCGGGCTGCAGCGCCTGGCCGGTGAGCTGCCGGCTCAGGTTGGTCACCAGCGCGGCCTGATTGGCCGGCCGGCCGGCGAGCGCAAGCCCGTCCGGGACGGTGATGCCCTTCCAGAACCCGCCCGCGGTGATGGAGTTCTGGTTCCAGCGGTCGAGCATGCCCTTGCCGGACAGCCAGGCGGCCTGGAAGTCGGGCTGCCCGTCTGGGGTGCCGCGGCCGTGCGGGCCGCCGCCGGCCTGCTCGACCTGGTAGCGCAGGTCCCGGACGCCCTGGAGGGTGCCCTGCGGCTTGGCGACGGCCTCCTCGGCGTTGGGGTCCAGCCGCGACTGGGTCGCCCGCAGCGTCGCGGCCAGGTACTCCCAGCCGGTGCGGTACTTCTGGCCGACCGACTTGCGGAAGTCCTCCGACGCGAACAGCGCCCGCAGCATCGGCTTGATGTCCGTGCCGGCCCGGGTGAACTCGGCGGCCAGCTTCGCGATCAGCTGGGGCCGCGGGGTGTCGGACACGAAGTGCCGGGCGAACGCGGTCGCGATGCTCCGCGCCGTCGCCGGGTGGTGGGCGAGGTAGCTGATCAGGCTGTTGATGACCGCGACGCCCTGCGCCGGGTCGGTGTTCGGGTGCCGCCAGGTCATCACCTTCAGCGGACCGCGGTAGCGCATGTCGGGGTCGAACTTGGCGGTCAGCGTGTCCCGGTCCACCGTGAGCCCGGTCAGCGCGTACGCCGACTGCACCACGTCGAGCCGGCCGTCGTAGTTGGGCCGCCGGGTGATCGGGTCGAGCGCGCCGACGCTGAACAGCTCCAGCAGCTCGCGGCCGAGGTTCTCGTTGATCGCCGGCCGGCCGTCCTCCTGCTTGGCGTTGCCGTTGGACTCCGGCTGGTCCAGGTAGACCAGCATCGCCGGGTGGAAGATCATCGCCTTGAGCATGTCGCTGAACTTGCCGAAGGCGTGCTTGCGGACCACGTCACGGTCGTACGCCGCGGTCAGCAGCCGGGTCTTCTCCCCGATCGGCACGTGCACGTACGCCATCCAGACGTCGTGCACCTTCTCGAGCAGCTGGTTGGTGCTCCAGATCGTCCGGATGATCTTCATCTCGACCAGCTGGTCCTCGGTGGCCATGTAGTCGAGCTTCTGGTCGTCCGGCTTGTTCTCGTTGGCGTCGAACAGCTGCTTGAGCTGGGTCGTGCTCATCCTCAGCAGCGGGTAGCGGTCGGCGACCGCGTCCACCACCGGATCCGGCTGGACCGTGAGTTGCTTGTTCAGGTACGCATCGCGGCCCATGGCCTTGAGCTCGCGCAGCGCCGGGGCGCTGACCCCGTAGGTCAGCCGGCGGGCCCAGTGCAGGTCCTGGTCGAGGGAGAGGATGGTCGGCCGCTGCAGCAGCGACTGCTCGGTGACCCGGGGCGGCATACCCGACCGGTAGCCGGTCTTGTCGTACGCCTTGGCGGTCGCCTTGTCCGAGGTCGGTGCCGTGATGCCGGCGATGCCGGCGGCCAGGCCGACCGGCTTGGCCGGCGGGCCCTTGGGCGCGGCATCCGGCTTCGCGCCGCCGTCGTCGGTCGACCTGTTCGCGATGACCGAGACCCCGGTGCTGCACGCTGCCGCCGCTCCGGCGACGCCGAGGACGCCGAGCAGATGCCGGCGGGTGAACGGGCTGTGTCCTGGAGCCGTCCGATAGGACTGCCGAGCCACGTCGTCTTCCCAGGGCTCGGGTCTCCACTCGTCGGGGCCGTCGTACGCGTCCCCAGAGTGCCTTCCCATGCGACCACCTTCGTCCGCGCCCACACGCGGAATCAGTCGCCGTTCCGACCCCCCGTGCGCCCGGCCCGCCCGTCGGCGGGACAAACGTGGATCGACGAGACAACCGTGACCTGACGGTGCTGCACCGCGAGCACCGGGCGGCAGGGTTCCGAAGGTCACGACAGGCTGTCAACCCTTACAAGCAAGGCTTCACTCGTTCGGAGCACTTACCACGTCGATCTTGGTGACGAACGGTGAGAAGGGTGCAGCGCAGCGCGGCTGACCTGCACCGGTACCCTAACTGGGGTGATCGATCTGAGGCTGCTCCGGACCGACCCGGAGCGGGTCCGCGCCTCGCAGCGCATCCGCGGCGAGGATCCGGCCCTGGTGGACGACCTGCTCGGGGCCGACGAGCGGCGCCGGTCCGCCGTGTCGGCCGCCGACACGCTGCGGGCCGAGCAGAAGACGATCTCCAAGCAGGTGCCGAAGGCGTCCGGCGAGCAGCGGGAGGAGCTGCTGCGCCGGGCCAAGGCGCTCGCCGACGACGTCCGGGTCGCCGAGGCCGCGCAGGCCGCGGCCGACGAGGCGGTCCGGGCCGCGCAGCGGGCGATCCCCAACGTCGTCCAGGACGGCGTGCCGGCCGGCGGTGAGGACGACTCGGTCGTAGTGGAGCGGGTCGGCACCGTGCCCGACTACCCCGAGCCGGTGCGCGACCACGTCGAGCTGGCCGAGCTGCACCGGGCGATCGACATCGAGCGGGGGGCCAAGGTCTCCGGCGCCCGGTTCTACTTCCTCACCGGGGTCGGCGCGCAGCTCGAGCTGGCCCTGGTCAACCTCGCGATGGCCAAGGCCGCGGAGCACGGGCTGACCCAGATGATCGTGCCGGCGCTGGTCAAGCCGGAGGCGATGGAGGGCACCGGCTTCCTCGGCGCGCACGCGGCCGAGGTCTACCGGGTCGACGCCGACGATCTCTACCTCGTGGGTACGTCGGAGGTCGCGCTGGCCGCGTACCACTCGGACGAGATCCTCGACCTGTCCGCCGGCCCGAAGCGGTACGCGGGGTTCTCGCCCTGCTTCCGCCGCGAGGCGGGGTCGTACGGGAAGGACACCCGCGGCGTGTTCCGGGTGCACTGGTTCGACAAGGTCGAGATGTTCAGCTTCTGCCCGCCGCAGGACGCGGAGGCCGAGCACCTGCGGCTGCTCGGCTGGGAGAAGGACTTCCTCACCGCGCTGGAGCTGCCGTTCCAGGTCCTCGACATCGCCGCCGGCGACCTCGGCTCCAGCGCCGCCCGCAAGTACGACTGCGAGGCCTGGTTCCCGTCCCAGCGCCGCTACCGGGAGCTGACCTCGACCTCGAACTGCACGACCTTCCAGGCCCGCCGGCTCAACGTCCGCTACCGGGACGAGAGCGGCAAGCCGCAGTTCGCCGCGACGCTCAACGGCACCCTGTGCGCGGTCACCCGGACCATCGCGTGCCTGCTCGAGGCGCATCAGCAGCCGGACGGCTCGATCCGGGTACCGGCGGCGCTGAGGCCCTGGCTGGGAGGCCGGGAGGTGCTGGAGCCGGCCGGGTGAGCTACCGGATGGCCGCGACGGACCTGGACGGGACGCTGATCCGCACCGACGGCACGGTGTCCCGGCGTACCCGCGAGGCCATGCGGGCGGCCGAGGCGGCCGGGATCGTGCTCGCGCTGGTCACCGGCCGGCCGCCGCGGTGGATGGCGCCGGTGGCCGAGGCGACCGGGCACACCGGCGTCGCCGTCTGCGCGAACGGGGCGCTGCTCTACGACCTGCACACCGAGACCGTCGTCGACTCGACCCTGATCGGGCCGGCCGTGCTGCAGCAGGTCGTCGCCCAGCTGCGGGCGATCGCGCCCGGCCTGTCGTTCGCCGCCGAGTACGCCCCCGGCTTCGGGCACGAGCCGGCCTACCGGCACCACTGGGACCTCGGGGTCACCGACGTCCGGATCGGCCCGGCCGAGGAGATCCTCGACCGGCCGGCGGCCAAGCTGCTGGCCCGGCACCCGACGATGGCCTGCGACGAGCTGCTCGCGCTGGCCGCCGAGGTGCTGAACGGCACGGTCGCGGTCACCTCGTCGTCGACCGAGGCACTGCTGGAGATCTCCGCGGCCGGGGTGACCAAGGCGTCCGCGCTGGCCGGGCTGGCCGGCCGGGCCGGGATCCCGGCCACGGACGTCGTCGCCTTCGGCGACATGCCCAACGACCTGCCGATGCTGGCGTGGGCCGGGCGCGCGGTGGCGGTGGCCAACGCCCACCCGGAGGTGCTGGCCCTGGCCGACGAGGTCACCGCGAGCAACGACGAGGACGGGGTCGCGGTGGTGCTGGAGCGGCTGGTCGGGAGCAGCTGAGCTCGCCCGTACGTTGTCGGGACATGCGGCGGGCGCTGGGCGGTGCGCTGGTGCTGCTCGTGCTGGCCGGCTGCAGCGCGACGGTCGACGGGCGCGGGACGATGGCCGCCCCGCGCCTGTGCCCGGCCGCCGGGCCGGACGCGGCCACGGTGGTGGCCTGCCTGGTCGACGACCTCAACCGGTCCTGGGGTGGGAAGCTCGGCAAGCCGGTCGGGGTCCGGGTCACGGTCGATCCTCCGGCGAGCCGGGTGAGCCGCTCCTGCCGGTCGTTCCTCGCGTTCGGGACGGCGTTCTACTGCCCGCCGGACGGCCGGGCCTACATCACCGGCCTATCGGTGTCCCGCACCCGGGCCGCGTTCGGCGACCGCTTCCCGTACGCGCTGGCCGCGATCGTGGCGCACGAGGCCGGGCACCGGGTCCAGTTCACGGTCAGGCAGCCCCAGCTCGACCGGAAGGGCGACGCGGCCAGCCGGGCGGTCGAGCAGCAGGCCGACTGCCTGGCCGGGGTCTGGGCGCACGGGGCGGCCCGGCGTGGGCTGCTCGACCCGGCCGGCTTCCGCGCCGCCTACGCCAAGGAGATGCAGCTGGTCAGCGCCCTGCAGCCGCCGTCGGGCGCCGGCCTGGACGACTACGACGAGGTCGCCACGCACGGCACGCCGGCGCAGCGGGTGGCCGCGTTCGAGCGCGGCGACAGCGAGGCGACCAACCCCTGCGCGCTGCGGGCGGGCTAGAGATACTGCCCGGGGCCGCCGGGCTGCTGCGGCTGCTGCGGGTTGCCGGGGGTGAACAGCCCCGGCGGCTGGGGGCCGGAGCCGCCGGGCAGCGCCCGGCGGCGCATCTCCTGCAACTGCACCTGCGCCGCCATCTGCTGCGCGAACAGCGCGGTCTGGATGCCGTGGAACAGCCCCTCCAGCCAGCCCACCAGCTGCGCCTGCGCGATCCGCAGCTCGGCGTCCGACGGCGTCGCGCTGTCCTCGAAGGGCAGCGTCAGCCGGTCGAGCTCGTCCCGCAGGTCGGGGGACAGGCCCTCCTCGAGCTCCTTGATCGAGGTCTGGTGGATCTCCCGCAGCCGGGCCCGGCTGGCTTCGTCCAGCGGCGCGGCCCTGACCTCCTCCAGCAGCTGCTTGATCATCGTGCCGATCCGCATGACCTTCGCCGGCTGGGCGATCTGGCCGGTCGGGTCGCCGCCTTCCTCGTCGCCCTCGGCGATCGCCTCGACCGGCATCTCCATCTCTCCCATCGGCTGGCCGTCCGGCCCGACCACCACGACGCGGTGCTGCTGCGGCTCGCTCATGCCTCCATACTTCCCCACTCGGCGTGCCCATGCCGGCCCGGGGCGGCCCGACTGCCGCAGCCCTGCGCCAAAGGGCCGCCGCCCGGGGGTCCGCCCACGTGGTCGCGGGAACCTCGTAGGGTTGACCCATGCCCTTCGACGTGGCCCGCGTCCGCGGACTGTTCCCGACGCTGGGCGACGGCTACATCCACCTCGATGGGCCGGCCGGGACGCTGATCCCGGAGCAGGTGGCCCGGGCGGTGTCCGCGGCGCTGCGGGTGCCGCTGTCCAACCGGCACGGGCCGTTCCCGTCCTCGGCCCGGGCCGACGCGCTGGTCGACGCGGCCCGGCGGGCCTTCGCCGACCTGGTCGGCGGCGAGCCGACCGGTGTGGTCCTCGGCCCCAACATGACCACGCTGACGTACGCGATCTCCCGGGCGCTGGCCAAGACCTGGAAGGTCGGCGACGAGATCGTGGTCAGCCGGCTCGACCACGACGCGAACGTGCGGCCGTGGATCGCCGCGGCCAAGTCGGCCGGCGCGGTCGTGCGCTGGGCCGAGATCGACATCGAGACCTGCGAGCTGCCCGAGTGGCAGTACGACGAGCTGATCAACCGGCGGACCAGGCTGGTCGCGGTGACCGCGGCCAGCAACGCGGTCGGCACCCGGCCGGACGTGCGGGCGATCGCCGAGCGGGCGCACCGGGCCGGCGCGCTCACGTACGTCGACGGCGTGCACGCGACCGCGCACGGCCCGGTCGACATGGCCGCGATCGGCGCCGACTTCTGGGCGACCAGCGCGTACAAGTGGGGCGGCCCGCACATCTCGGCGGTGGTCGCCGCGCCGGCCGTGCTGGAGACGCTGTCCCCGGACAAGCTCGTGCCGTCGCCGGACGCGATCCCGGACCGGTTCGAGACCGGGACGCCGGCGTTCGAGCTGATGGCCGGCGCGGTCGCCGCGGTCGACCACCTGGCCGCGCTGGACGACGCCGCGACCGGCTCGCGGCGGCAGCGGGTGCTCGCGTCGATGGCCGCGGTCGGTCGGTACGAGGCGTCGGTGCTCTCCCGGCTGGACAACGGCCTGCGCAGCCTGCTGCACGTGTACGTGCTGGGCTCGCCCCAGGACCGGGCGCCGACCGTCTCGTTCTCGGTCGAGGGCTGGAAGCCGCGGGCGGTCACCGAGGAGCTGGCCCGGCGCGGGATCTGCGCCTGGGACGGCGACTACTACGCGTACGAGCTGATGGAGAGCCTCGGCGTCGGCGAGCTCGGCGGTGCGGTCCGCGTCGGCCTCGTCCACTACAACACCGCCCACGAGGTCGACCGCCTCCTCGACGCGCTCGCCGAGCTGCGCTGAGTCATCCCGGGGCCGGTCCGCTCGGCCGGGGTCGCCGGTCTGCGCGCTCACCCACGGCGGGCCGGCGACACCTGGTGCGTGCGCCGGGTCTCCACGGCCGGCCCGGCGTACCGGCGGCCGGGCTCCACGGCCGGCCCGGCGTACCGGCGGCCGGGTCTCCACGGCCGGCCCGGCGTACCGGCGGCCGGGCTCCACGGCCGGCGTGGGTACCGGCGGCCGGTCCCACGCCCGGCCCGGCTCAGACGGTGAGCAGAACCTTGCCGATGTGCTCGCTGGCCTCGACGACGCGGTGAGCCTCGGCGGCCTCGGGCATGGGCACGACGCGGTCGACGACCGGGCGGACCGCACCCGACTCGACCAGCGGCCAGACCCGCTCCCGCACCGCCGCCACGATCGCCGCCTTCTCCGGCGCCGGCCGCGCCCGCAGCACCGTGGCGATGACCTGCGCGCGCTTGCGCAACAGCGCGCCGAGGTCGATCTCCGCCTTGGCGCCGCCCTGCAGCCCGATGATCACCAGCCGGCCGTTGGCCGCCAGCGCCTCGAGGTTGCGGGCCAGATACGTCGCGCCGATGCTGTCGAGGATCACGTCGACGCCGCCGGTCTCCTCGCGGACCCGGGCGACGAAGTCCTCGGTCTTGTAGTTGATCGCGACGTCGGCGCCGAGCTCGCGGCAGCGGGCGAGCTTCTCCGGCGTACCAGCGGTGCACAGGACGGTCGCGCCCAGCGCCTTCGCGAGCTGGATCGCGTGCGTGCCGATGCCTGAGCTGCCACCGTGCACGAGGAACGTCTCTCCTTTGCCGAGGTGGGCGAGCTGCCCGACGTTCGACCAGACCGTGCACGCCACCTCGGGCAGCGCGGCCGCGTCCCGCAGGCTCACCGTCGCCGGCCTGGGCAGCAGCTGGCCGGCCGGGACCGCGACCTTCGTCGCGTACCCGCCGCCGGAGAGCAGCGCGCAGACCTCGTCGCCGACCTGCCAGCCGGTCACCTCGGCGCCGAGTGCGGCGACCCGGCCCGAGCACTCCAACCCCGGGTACGGCGGCGCCCCGGGAGGCGGCGGGTAGAGGCCCCGGCGCTGCATGAGGTCGGCCCGGTTCACCGCGCTCGCGGTGACGTCGACGAGCACCTCACCGGCCGCCGGCTCGGGGTCCGGCACGCTCGCCCAGGTCAGAACCTCGGGGCCGCCGGTGCGCGGGATCGTGATCGCGTCCACGGCGTCACCTTAGAAGGTTGACACAATAGCATTCCAGTGAATACTGTTTACTCATACGAACGCCGACAACTTTGGAGGACGTCATGGCTCAGTCGCCGGTCCGGGCGTCGGACGCCGATCGGGAGCGGATCGCCGCGATCCTCCGCGGCGCCGCCGGGCAGGGCCTGCTCACGCTGGCCGAGGTCGACGAGCGGCTGGCCCGGGTCTACGCCACCACGTACGTCGGGGATCTGGCGCCGCTGACCGCCGACCTGCCCGAGGGCGGCCGCCGGTTCGCCCCGGTCGACCTGCGGGCACGGTCCCGCGCCCGCGCGATCGCCCACGCCCACCTGGCCGGATACGTGGGGCTGGTGTTGCTGATGGTCGGCATCTGGGTAGCGACCGGCGCCGACTACTACTTCTGGCCGGTGTGGCCGGCGATCGGCATGCTGCCCGGGGTCGTCTCCCACCTGGCCGCGGCCCGCTGGGCCGGCGACCCGTCCCGGGCCTGGGCACCGCGCATCCCCGGCGGCTGCGGCGTCAAGGCCGTCTCCCGCCACCTCGACCGGGCCCCGGCCTGACAACGCAGGTGGGGGCCGGCCGACCGCGCGCCGGGCCTGGGTGGCGCGCGGCCGGCCGGACGGTCAGGGCCGGCCGACGCCGACCGCGTGGCCGACCGGAGCGGGGTCGGGGAGCAGCTGGAGGATCGCGGTCGCGACGTCGGCCCGGCTGATCGACAGACCCGCCGCCGGCCGGTCCACGGTCAGCACCGGTCGCCCGGTCCCGACCCGGTCGGTGAGCCGCGCCGGCCGCACCGTCGTCCAGTCCAGCCCGGACTCCCGCAACACCGCCTCCATCCGCTCCAGGTCGACGTAGTGCGACCCGAACAGCGCCCACGCCACTCGCCGCAGCACGGCCCGGAACAGCGGCGACCCGTCGGTGAACAGCGGCGCCGCGCTGACCGCGACGATCCGGGTCACCGCCGCCTCCTGCATCGCCATCACCGCGGCCCGCACCCCGCGCGAGTTGACCGTGTGGTCGCCCGAGCGGCCGCGCGGCCCGAGCGCGGACACCACCGCGTTCCGACCGCTGACCGTCCCGACCAGCGCCCCGGGCGAGAGCGAGTCGACGACCGCGACCTGCACCCGGCCGGGACCGCCGACCGGCACCCGCTCCCAGTCCCGGACCGCCGCGTCGCTGCGAGCGGAGTCCCGGATCACCGCGGTCACCTCGTGGTCGGCGGCGACCGCCTGCCGGACCAACTCGCGCCCGATGCCGCCGCTGGCCCCGATCACCGTCACCCGCATCTCGTCGCTCCCTCGGTGAGTGAATGTTTACTCACCACGTAGCCTGGGTGAGTGCCCACTAACCTGTCAAGGGTGAACGAGAGCACCCGGGACCGGATTCTCGACGCGGCCGCCGAGGTGATGACCCGTCTCGGGCTCGCCAAGGCGACCACGAAGGAGATCGCCCGGGCCGCCGGCTGCTCCGAAGCGCTGCTCTACAAGCACTTCCGGGAGAAGGAGGAGATCTTCCTCGGCGTGCTGAAGGACCGGCTGCCCAATCTCACGGCCACCCTGGCCGCGCTGCCCGGCCAGGCCGGCACCGGCTCCGTGCGCGATCGGCTGGTCGAGGTCGTCGACCTCGCGGTCAGGTTCTACGAGGGCGGCCTGGCGATCGGCAGCTCGATGCTCGGCGACCCCACGCTGCTGCGCCGGCACCGGGAGTGGATGATCGGCCGCGGCGTCGGCCCGCAGCTGGCCAACCGGATGCTCGCCGACTACCTGCGCGCCGAGCAGGCAGCCGGCCGGGTGGCAGCCGGGGTGGACGCCGACGCGGCGGCCGCCCTGCTGCTCGGCGCCAGCTACCAGCGGGCGTTCATGATCCGGCTGATGGGCGAGCAGATGCTGACCCCGCCGCCGGCCGAGTTCGCCGGGAGCGTGGTCGACGCCGCTGTACGCGGCCTCGATCCCTGATCTGATGGCGCCATGGAGCGCGCCGAGATCACCGAGACCGTCCACCGTGCTGGCGGTCTGGTCGCCGAGCACTACATCTTCGCGGACGTCGGGGCCCGGCTGCGCGACCTGCTGGCCGACCGGTCCGCCGCCGGCGCGTACGGGGCGCTGGTCGACCCGCAGGCGCTGGCCGGCGTGGTCACCGAGGACCTGCAGTCGGTCAACGGCGACCTGCACCTGCGGCTGCGGCACCACCCCGAGCCGCTGCCGGAGCAGTGGGACGAGGAGGCCGACCGGGCGGCGGGGGCCAGGGACGCGGCCCGGTCGCTGGCCGGGGTGGCGCGGATCGACCGGCTCGACGGCAACGTCGTCCACCTCGCGCTGGCGCCGCAGCTGTTCCCGGTGCAGCTCGCCGGCGCGACGCTCAGCCTGGCGCTGCAGCTGGTGGCCAGTGCCGACGCGCTGCTGCTCGACCTGCGGGAGAACCGCGGCGGCGACCCGCGCACGGTCGCGCTGGTCTGCGGCTACCTGCTGGACGAGCCGGCGCACCTGGTGACCATGCACCAGCGCGACACCGGCGAGACCGTGCAGTCGTGGTCGCCGGCGTACGTGCCGGGCCCGCGGTTCGGCGGCACCAAACCGCTGTACGTGCTGGTCGGGCCGGCCACGTTCTCCGGCGCCGAAGAGCTCACCTACGACCTGCGGCAGCTGCGGCCCGGCAGCACCGTGGTGGGCGAGCGGACCCGCGGCGGCGCGCATCCGTGCGACGGCTACCGGGTGCACCCGCACCTGGAGCTGACCGTCCCGGTCGCCCGCGCGGTCAGCGCCGCCACCGGCGCCAACTGGGAAGGCACCGGCATCACCCCCGACGTCCCCGTCCCCGCCGCCGACGCGGTGGCCACCGCCCACCGACTCGCCCTCGCCGCACTCGGTCGACCCGACTGAGTCGGACCGAGGGCTGCCCGCCACCACGACGACCCCGTCGACCGGATGCTGGTCGCCCTGGCCCGGGCGAGGACCTGACCCTCGTCCCGGCGGACCGGCGCCGGCCGGCGTACGGGGGGCCGGTGCTGCTCGCGCGTCAGTAGGAGCGGGGCAGGCCGAGGGTATGGGTGCTGACGAAGTTGAGGATCATCTCCCGGCTGACCGGGGCGGTGCGGACCAGCCGGGTGGCCCCCCACAGCGTCGCCAGGCCGTACTCGGTGGCCATGCCGTTGCCGCCGTGCACCTGGATCGCCTGGTCCAGCGCGGCCAGCGCCGCCTCGGCCGCCGCGTACTTGGCCATGTTCGCGGCCTCGCCGGCGGCCGGGTCGTCGCCGGTGTCGTAGAGCCAGGCCGCCTTCGCCGTCATCAGCCGGGCCAGCTCGACCTGGATCGCCGCCTGCGCCAGCGGGTGCGCCACGCCCTGGTGGCTGCCGATCGGGACGCCCCACACCTGCCGGGTGTTCGCGTACGCCGAGGCCTTGCCCAGCGCGTACCGCCCGATGCCGTTGGCGACCGCCGCCCCGGTGATCCGCTCCGGGTTGAGCCCGGCGAACAGCGCGGCCAGCGCCGCGTCCGCGGTCTCGCCGACCATCGCGTCGGCCGGCAGCCGCACCCCGTCGAGGAACAGCGCGAACTGCTTCTCCGGCCCGGTGATCTCCACCGGGATCAGCGTCTTCTCGAAGCCGGGCGCGTCGGTCGGCACGACCGCGAGCGCCGGCCGCAGCGTGCCGGTCCGCGCGTCCTCGGCCCGGCCGACGACGAGCACCGCGTCCGCCTCGTCCACCCCGGAGATGTACGTCTTGCGCCCGGTCAGCACCCAGTCCGCACCGTCCCGGGTGGCCACAGTGGACAGTCGGTGGGAGTTGGACCCGGCGTCCGGCTCGGTGATCGCGAACGCCATCTTCACCGCACCGCTGGCCAGCCCGGGCAGCCAGCGCTCCTTCTGCTCGGTCGTCCCGGACCGGGCGATCACCGTGGCGCAGATGGCGGGGGAGACGACGAGGAGCAGCAGCGGGCAGCCGGCCGTGGCCAGCTCCTCGGCGACGATGGCCAGCTCGACGATGCCCCGGCCGCCCCCGCCGTACTCCTCCGGCACGCCGACGCCGAGGTAGCCGAGCCGGCCGACCTCGTCCCACAGCTCGTGGGTCTTCTCGCCGGATCTGGCCTTGCCCAGCCAGTACGGATGGCCGTAGCGGCCGGCCACCTCGGCGACCGAGGAGCGCAGCAGCCGCTGCTCGGCGGTCTCGGCGAAGTCCATCACGTCTCCTCAGCGTCGGCGGGCTCGATCACGGCCAGCACGTCGCCCGCGCCGACCTGGGCACCCGTGCTCACCCGCAGCTCGGCCACCAGGCCGCCGGCCGGCGCGACGACCGCGTGCTCCATCTTCATCGCCTCCAGCGTCACCAGCGGCTGCCCGGCGCCGACCCGGTCACCCTTGCCGACCAGCACGGCGACGACGGTGCCCGGCATCGGGGCGGTCAGCGACCCGGCCGGCAGCGCCGCGGCCGGCTCCGGCAGCGGGTCCACGTCGGACAGTGCCACCGCCCATCCCGGACCGTCCACATAGGACGTGTCGCCGACCGCGTGCACCCGGTACGCGGTGCGCACGCCGCCGTCGACGAGCACCACCTCGTCCGGGGTCGCCGCGGCCACGGTCACCGGCGCCGGCCGGTAGGCGACGGTCACCTGGCCGTCCGGACCCGCGTACGTCGCGGTGGCCGGCTGCGACGGGTTGTTCCGCCAGCCGGCCGGCAGGGTCCGCTGCACCGGCGCGGCCGCCCGGCGCCGCGCCGAGCCGGCCAGCGCGGCCGCCAGCGCCGCGGTCGCGACCTCGGCCGGGCCGGCGAGCGGCGCGACCAGCTCGGGCCGCTCGTCGAGGAAGCCGGTGTGCGGACCGGCCGCGAACCCGTCCGACCGCAGCACCCGCACCAGCAGGTCCCGGTTGGTGGCGAGCCCGTGCAGCTCGGCGCCGGCCAGCGCGGCCGCGAGCGTGCGGGCGGCGGCGGCCCGGGTCGGACCGTGCGCGACCACCTTGGCCAGCAGCGGGTCGTAGTGCTGAGTCACGTCGTCCCCGTCGACCACGCCGGCGTCGACGCGGACGTCGCCGGGCACCATGATCCGGTGCAGTGTCCCGGTGGACGGGCGCCAGCCCGCGGGTACAGGGCCGGGGGTTCCCGGGGGTGTCCCCCGGGGGGCCGGGTCCTCGGCGTAGAGCCTGGCCTCGATCGCGTGCCCGCGGACCGGCGGCGGCGCGGTGAACGGCAGCGGCGCGCCCTCGGCCACCGACAGCTGCAACGCCACCAGGTCCAGCCCGGTGACCGCCTCGGTCACCGGGTGCTCCACCTGCAGTCGGGTGTTCATCTCCAGGAACGCCGGGGCGCCGTCGGCGTCGACCAGGAACTCGACGGTGCCGGCGCCGACATAGCCGACCGAGCGGGCCGCCGCCGCCGCGGCGTCGAACAGCCGCTGCCGCAGTGCTTCCGGCAGCTCCGCCGGCGCCTCCTCGACGATCTTCTGGTGCCGCCGCTGCACCGAACAGTCCCGCTCGCCCAGCGCCAGCACCGCCCCGTGGCTGTCCGCGAGCACCTGCACCTCGACGTGCCGGGACCGCTCCAGCCACGGCTCGACGAACACCAGCCCGTTGCCGAACGCGGACCGCGCCTCGCGCGTGGCCGCGGCCACCGCGTCGTCCAGTGTGGACGGATCTGCCACCATCCGCATGCCGCGGCCGCCACCGCCGTAGGAGGCTTTGACCAGCAGCGGGTAGCGCGCGTCGGCCGGCACCTGCTCCGGGGTCCAGGACGGCAGCACCGGCACCCCGGCCGCGGCGACCAGCGCTTTCGCGTCCACTTTGGACCCCATCGACGCGATCGCGGCCGGTGGTGGACCGACCCAGACCAGCCCGGCGTCCAGCACCGCCCGGGCGAAGCCGGCGTCCTCGGCCAGGAAGCCGTAGCCGGGGTGGACGGCATCGGCGCCGGTCCGGCGGGCCGCGTCCACCAGCAGGTCGGCCCGCAGGTAGGTCTCGGCCGGCGCCGCACCGGCAAGCTCGACCGCGGCGTCCGCCTCGGCCACCCAGGCCCCGCGACTGTCCACAGTGGAGTGTACGGCCACCGGCGAGATGCCGAGCGACCGGCAGGTCCGGATCACCCGGCGAGCGATCTCGCCCCGGTTCGCGACCAGCAGCCGCCGGATCTGCGCGCCCCTGCCCCCGCTCACCGGAACACCCCGTAGCCGCGGGTGCCCTGCCAGGACGAGGAGTGCACGGCCGACAGGCACAGCCCGAGCACGGTCCTGGTGTCCCGCGGGTCGATCACGCCGTCGTCGTAGAGCCGCCCGGACATCGCGAACGCGACCGACTGCGCCTCGATCTGCTCCTCCACCGACCGGCGCATCGCCTCGTCCGCGGCCTCGTCGTACCCCTGACCGCGCGCGGCCGCGGCCCGCCGGGCCACGATCGAGAGCACCCCGGCCAGCTGCGCCGGTCCCATCACGGCCGAGCGCGCGCCCGGCCAGCTGAACAGGAACCGCGGGTCGTACGCCCGCCCGCACATGCCGTAGTTCCCGGCCCCGTACGAGGCGCCCATCACCACGGTCAGGTGCGGCACCCGCGAGTTCGACACCGCGTTGATCATCAGCGCCCCGTCCCGGATGATCCCGGCCTGCTCGTACGCGGTGCCGACCATGTAGCCGGTGGTGTTCTGCAGGAACACCAGCGGCGTGTCGGTCTGGTTGGCCAGCTGGATGAACTGCTGTGCCTTCTGCGACTCCTCGCCGAACAGCACGCCGCGGACGTTGGCCAGGATCCCCACCGGATAGCCGTGGATCGACGCCCAGCCGGTCAGCAGCGACGGCCCGTAGCGCGGCTTGTGCTCGTCGAACCGGGACCCGTCGACGACCCGGGCCAGCACGTCGCGCGGGTCGAACGGCACCCGCGGGTCGCCGCCGGCGATCCCGAGCAGCTCGTCCGGGTCGTACCGCGGCTCGTCCGGCGGCTCGGTCGGGCCGGGGCCGGCCTTGCGCCAGTTGAGCCTGGCCAGGATCCGCCGGCCGATCCGCAGCGCGTCCCGCTCGTCCTCGGCCAGGTGGTCGGCCAGACCGGACACGGTCGCGTGCATGGCCGCGCCGCCGAGCGACTCGTCGTCGGCGTCCTCGCCGGTGGCCATCTTGACCAGCGGCGGCCCGCCGAGGAACACCTTCGACCGGTCCCGGATCATCACGACGTGGTCGCTCATCCCGGGCACGTACGCGCCGCCGGCGGTGGAGTTTCCGAAGACCAGCGCCACCGTCGGGATGCCGGCCGCCGACAGCCGGGTCAGGTCGCGGAACAGCCGGCCGCCGGGGACGAAGATCTCGGCCTGGCTGGGCAGGTCGGCGCCGCCGGACTCGACGAGGTTGACCAGCGGCAGCCGGTTCTCCCGGGCGATGTCGTCGGCCCGGAACGCCTTGCGCACCGTCCACGGGTTGCTCGCCCCGCCCCGTACGGTCGGGTCGCTGGCGACGACGACGCACTCGACCCCGGACACGACGCCGATGCCGGTGACCAGGGAGGCGCCGACCGGGTAGTCGCTGCCCCAGGCCGCGAGCGGGGACAGTTCGAGGAACGCGGAGTCCCGGTCGAGCAGCAGCTCGATCCGCTCCCGGGCCAGCAGCTTGCCCCGGCCGCGGTGCCGCTCGACGTACTTCGGGCCGCCGCCGGCCCGCGCCCTGGCCAGCTCGGCGTCCAGCGCCTCCAGCTGGCGCAGGCTGTTCTCGTACGCCGCCCGGAACGTGGCCGACGAGGTGTCCACTGTGGACCGCATCATGGTGCCCGCTCGCTCACGAGCTCCTCGGGCACGTCGACCAGCCGGGAGCGCAGCCACTCGCCGAGCGCCTTGCCCTGCGGGTCGAACCGGGTGCTCGCCGCCACGCCCGCGCCGAGGATGCCGTCGACCACGACGTTGACCGCCAGCAGGTTCGGCAGCTGCACGACGTACGAGCTGAGCCCGGCCGTCTCAGGCAGCAGCTGCTCGAGCCGCTCCCGGGTCAGCCAGTGGGAGAACCACCGGTACGCCGGCTCGGTGCGGAACCAGACCCCGATGTTGGCCCGGCCGCCCTTGTCGCCCGAGCGGGCGCCCGCGATCGTGCCCAGCGGCACCCGCCTGGTCGGCCCCGAGGGGACCGGTGCCTGCCAGAACCCGCCCAGCGGCACGAGCGGCCGGGTCGGCGGCGCCGGCACCCGGACCCGGCTGCCGTCCGGCAGCACCGCCACGTGGTCCACGTCGGACTGCGGCACGGTCGAGGCGGTGAACACCCCGTACGGGCTGGCGTCCCCGGGCGGCGCGGTCACGTGGAAGCCCGGGTACGAGGCCAGTGCCAGCTCGATCGGCACCCGGGAGAACGCCCGGCCGACCGTGTCCGCGGACGGGTCCCGTACGGACAGGTGCAGCAGCGCGCTGGCCGCCTCCTCGGTGTCCGCGTCGGCGTGGTCGGTGCGGGCGAGCGTCCAGTCCAGGTCGGCCGGCCGGCGGCCGGCGAGCGCCTGCTCGAGCTGGGCCCGGACCAGCGCCGCCTTCTCCGGGATGTCGAGCCCGGTCAGCACGAACGTGGTCGCGTTGCGGAAGCCGGCCAGCCGCACCGTGCCGACCTTGAGCCCGGGCGGCGGCGGCGCACCGACCACGCCGGACAGCCGCACCCGGTCCGGGCCGGCCGGCTCGAGGTGGATCGTGTCGAACCGGGACACCACGTCCGGTCCGACGTACTCGGCCCGGTCGATCTCGTAGAGCAGCTGTGCGGTGACGGTCTCCACGGTGACCGCGCCGCCGGTGCCGGGATGCTTGGTGATCACGGCGGAGCCGTCGGCCTCGATCTCGGCGACCGGGAAGCCGGGGTGGCGGGCGTCGGCGAGCTCCCGGAAGAACGCGAAGTTGCCGCCGGTCGCCTGCGCGCCGCACTCGAGCACGTGCCCGGCCACGGTCGCGCCGGCCAGCGCGTCCCAGTCGTCCGCGGCCCAGCCGTGGTGCCAGGCGGCCGGCCCGACCACCAGCGACGCGTCGGTCACCCGCCCGGTCACGACCACGTCGGCGCCGCCGCGCAGGCACTCGACGATTCCCCGGCAGCCGAGGTACGCGTTGGCAATGCCGCCAGCGCCGCCGTCGGCGGGCAGCTCGTCGCCGAGCACGTGGCCGACCCGGACCGGGACGCCGAGCACGCCGGCGAGCGTGCCGACCGCCTCGGCCAGGCCGGCGGGGTTGAGACCGCCGGCGTTGACCACGATCCGCACACCCCGCTCGACGGCAAGGCCGAGGCAGTCCTCCAGCTGGCGCAGGAACGTCCTCGCGTACCCGGCGGCGGGGTCGCGCATCCGGTCCCGGGCCAGGATCAGCATGGTCAGCTCGGCCAGGTAGTCGCCGGTGAGCACGTCCAGCGGGCCGCCCTCGAGCATCTCCCGCATCGCCGCCAGCCGGTCCCCGTAGAACCCGCTGCAGTTGCCGATCCGGATCACCGCACCGCCTCCGCCAGGTAGCGGCTCCACTCGGCGAGCAGCCGGGTGCGCCGGGCCGAGTCGTCGGTGAGCAGGCTGGCCATCCCCAGCCCGCGCATCAGGTCGAGCGTGGCCTGCACGGCCTCCCGCACGCCGGGACGGGACTCGTCGGCACCGAGCAGCTCGACGGTGAGCCGGTGCACCTCCCGGCCGAACCGGGCCTCCACCGGGACCAGCGCGGTCCGCAGCGCCGGATCGGTGCGCGCGGCCACCCAGACCTCGATCGCGGCGGAGAACAGCGGGCCGGTGAACAGCGAGGCCAGCAGCTGGATCGTGGCCGCGACCCGGTCGCCGTCCGCGGGCAGCGCGGCGGCCTCGGCCCGCAGCTCGGCGCTGCGCCGCTCGGCCAGGTGCTCGACGGCGGCGATCAGCAGGGCCGACTTGGTCGGGTAGTGGTGCAGCTGCGCGCCGCGGGAGACCCCGGCCCGGTCCGCCACCAGGGTCGTGGTGGTGCCGGCCCAGCCGCGCTCGCCCAGGCACTCGACCGCGGCCTCGAGCAGCCGCCGCTGCGTGGTCCGGCTCCGCTGCTGCTGCCGCCCCGCCGCCGGCGCGGCCGGGAGCACCGAGCCGTCGCCCGGTGTCGGGCTCCTGGGGGCCGTCGGCGCGGCCGGTGCCACCGAGCCGTCGCCCGGTGTCGGGCTCCTGGGGGCCGTCGGCGCGGCCGGTGCCACCGAGCCGCCGCCCGGCGGCGGACGCGGGGGAGCCGGCGGCCGGCGGGGTGCGGCGGTGTTCTCCGGGGTCGGCGGCCGGCCGGGCGCGGCCGCGCTCCCGGTCGCCGGCCGAGGGATCCCGGAGTCGCTGGTCCCGGTCGGCGCGATCACACACCGCAGCTTTCCGGACGGAATACAAGCAGTCAAGCCTGATTGTTTTGGCCGCGCGAACGGATTTAGGTAAGGGCCGAACGGGTGAAACCGATGTTGGGGGGCAGCGAAACGGTGGGGGTTGTGCCCTATGCTTCAGCCCTCCGGTTCCGATCCCCCCACGGCGCCGGAGACCCCACCAGAAGGCGGGGGACGCCTCACCGCGTCCCCCGCCTTCCCCAATTGGTCCCCCGGTTGCACGGGTGAGCCAGCCCGTACGGCGACGCGCATGCGGCCGGCCGGCCGTCCTGTGCACGGCCGGTCAGGGGGTGGTTGCTGTCCGCGGCGTACGGGTCCCGGTGGGGTCCTTCGGCGGGTCCGGGAAGTGCGCGGTGACGCCGAGACCCGGCGCGGCGTCGCTGAGAGTCACCGTCCCACCATGCGCGGCGACCAGCTCGCGGACGATCGCCAGCCCGAGACCGGCGCCGCCGGACTCCCGGCCCCGGTCCGGTTCCAGCCGGGTGAACCGGTCGAAGACCCGCTCCCGCTCCCCGGCGGGGATGCCGGGCCCGTCGTCGGTCACGGTCAGCGTGCCCGGTGCCACCGCGACGACTACCCGGGTCCTGGCGTGCCGGACCGCGTTGTCGACGAGGTTGACCAGCACCCGCCGGATCGCGCCGGCCTCGGCCAGCACCGTGCAGTCGGCCTCGCAAGGGTCGAGCGTGACCGGCACCCGGGCCGCCGCGTACCGGCCGACCACGTCGCCGGCGAGCGCGTAGAGGTCGAGCGGGGTACGCGGCCGGCGCGGGGCCTCGTCCAGCCGGGCCAGCAGCAGCAGGTCGTCGACGAGCCGGCCCAGCCGCTCGACGTCGATGAGCACGTCCGCGGCCAGCTCCCCGGCCGGCGTGCCGGCGTCGACCGCCGCGGCCACCTCGAGCTGCGTCCGCGCGCTGGCCAGCGGCGAGCGCAGCTCGTGCGCGGCGTCCGAGACGAACGCGCGCTGCCGGGCGCCGGCCGCGTCCAGGCGGGCCAGCATGTCGTTGAGCGTCTCGGCGAGCCGGCGGATCTCGTCCTGGGCGGGCGGCACCGGCAGCCGACCCGGCGCCGCTGATCGCGAGCGCGCCCCGGCGCAGCTGCTCGACCGGCCGCAGCGCCCGCCCGGTCACCCACCACGTCGCCACCGCGACCACGGCCAGCAACAGCGGAGCGCCGACCGCCAGCCCGACCAGCAGCACCCTGCTGCCGGACCGGGCCCCGCCGAAGTCGACCGCGACGACCACCGTCTGCGGATCACCCGCCGGGCCGGCCGGCACCCCGACCACCCGCAGCGGCCCGGACAGCCCGAGCAGGGAGCCGGGGACCACCAGCCGCTGCCCGGACCGTACAGCGGCGATCTGGGCCGGGCTCAGCACCGGGACCAGCCGGTCGGTGCCGCTCGATGCGGCCCTGACCTTGTTGTCCGCGTCCACCACCTGGATCGCCGCGGTGCCCTCGCCGCCCTGCGGCACCGGGTCGGGCAGCCGCCGGGTGTCGACGAGCGCGGCGACCTCGCGGGCGCTCTGCAGCGCGCCGGAGTCGACCGCGGCCTGCAGCGCCCGCGATCCGGTGACCACCAGCAGCGCCGCGCCGGCGGCGATGCCGACGCCGAGCAGCGCGGTCGCGACGACCGTCAGCCGGGCCCGAAGGCTCCAGTGCGGCGTCCCGCCCGGCCACCTGGCGGCGCCGCCGCCCCGTTGCCGACCGGTCCCGGTGCGGGGGTCGGCCGGCGGGACCCCGGTTCCGTCCGACCCCGGCACCCGGCCGGACGGCGCCGGGATGCCGTCCGCATCCGTTGACGACCGAGCGGGGCGCCTACCCACCGTCGGCGGCGAGGCGGTAGCCGGCTCCGCGCACCGTCTGCACCGCCCGCCGCCCGAACGGGGTGTCGATCTTGCGGCGCAGGTAGCCCACGTAGACCTCGACGACGTTGAGGTCGCCCTCGTGGTGCGGGTCCCAGACGTTGCGGAGGATGTCGATCTTGGGCACGACCTCGCCGGCCCGCCGCAGCAGGTATTCCAGCAGCGAGAACTCCCGCGGCGTCAGGTCGATCTCGGTCTCGCCCCGGGTCACCTGGTGCTTGGCCGGATCGAGGGCCAGGTCGCCGGCGGCCAGCACGGCCGGCCTCGGCGGCGCGCCGCGGCGCAGCAGCGCCCGCAGCCGGGCCACCAGCACCACGTACGAGAACGGCTTGGTCAGGTAGTCGTCGGCGCCGACGTCGAGCCCGTCGGCCTCGTCGTACTCGCCGTCCTTGGCCGAGAGCATGAGCACCGGCACCCAGTTGCCCTCGGCCCGCAGCCGCTCGCAGACCCGGTAGCCGGACAGGCCGGGCAGCATGATGTCCAGCACGATCGCCGCGTAACCACCCTCGTGGGCGCCTTCGCGCGCCCGGTGCAGCCCCGAGACGCCGTCGTGGGCGATGTCGACCGTGAACCCCTCGGCCTGCAGTCCGCGCTTGAGGGCGGCGGCCAGCCGCACCTCGTCCTCCACCACCAGCAGCCGCACCGCTCACCTCCTGAGCACCGGCAACCCTCTCCCAGTCCGGCTGTGAGCCGGCTGAGTACCTGTCGAGAGTGCCACGTCCATGGTCTCGTAGTGGGCACACCGGCCGCGTCCACGACGTTGGCAGGGATGTACGGAGACGAGGGGACTGGTTGGCGTGGCGGAGCGAGCGAACGAGCCGGGGGACAAGGCGATCGCCGGTCGGGCGACCGAGGCGCCGCCGCGTCCGCCAGGTCCGCCGCGCCCGCCGGACCGGCCGGCCGACCGGCCGGCGGAGCGGCCACCGTGGAAGGTCGAGGGCGCGCCCCCGTCGGGACCCGGCGGCTCGGAGCCCGCCAAGCCCAACTGGGGCCGGGTCCTGCGGCGCACCTGGTGGCTGATCGTGCTGGCGCTGATCGTCAACTGGATCATCGCCTCGACGTTTATGGGCACGGCCCGCACGACGGTGTCGTACACGTTCTTCCGGGACCAGGTGAAGGCCGGCAACGTCAGCGAGGTCACCTCGACCGGCGACACGATCGAGGGCGCCTTCCGCAAGGCGGCGAAATATCCGCCGAACGACGGCAACGCCAAGGACGTCACCGACTTCACCACCCAGCGGCCGGCCTTCGGCGACGACGGGCTGACCCAGCTGCTGCTGGACAACAACGTCACCGTCAACGCCAAGCCGCCGGACCAGACGTCGCTGCTGACCCAGATCCTGGTCGGGTTCGGCCCGACGCTGCTGTTCGTCGGCCTGCTCATCTGGTTCATGCGGCGGGCCGCGGCCGGCGGCGGGCTCGGCGGGCTCGGCGGGATAGGCCGGTCACGGGCCAAGCGGTACGAGCCGGAGACCGGGCCGCGGACCACGTTCGCCGACGTCGCCGGCATCGACGAGGTGAAGAACGAGCTGGCCGAGGTCGTCGACTTCCTGAGCAACCCCGGCAAGTACACCGCGCTCGGCGCCTCCATCCCGAAGGGCGTCCTGCTCGCCGGCGCGCCGGGCACCGGCAAGACGCTGCTGGCCCGGGCCGTGGCCGGCGAGGCCAACGTGCCGTTCTTCCACCTGTCGGCGTCCGAGTTCATCGAGTTCATCGTCGGTGTCGGCGCGTCCCGGGTGCGCGACCTGTTCGAGACGGCGAAGAAGGCCGCCCCGGCGATCGTCTTCATCGACGAGCTGGACGCGATCGGCCGGGCCCGCGGCGGCGGCAGCCTCGGCGGCGTGGACGAGCGGGAGCAGACGCTCAACCAGATCCTCACCGAGATGGACGGTTTCACCGGCACCGAGGGCGTGGTCGTGCTGGCCGCCACCAACCGGCCGGACGTGCTCGACTCGGCCCTGCTGCGGCCGGGCAGGTTCGACCGGCGGGTCACGGTCAGCCCGCCGGACCAGGAGGGCCGGCGCAAGATCCTCGAGGTGCACACCCGCAAGGTGCCGCTGGGCCCGGACGTCGACCTGGCCGCGCTGGCCTCGACGACCCCGGGCATGGTCGGCGCCGACCTGCGCAACCTGGTGAACGAGGCGGCGCTGACCGCTGCCCGGCGCGGGCACAGCCAGGTGCAGATGGCCGACTTCACCGATGCGCTGGAGAAGGTCGTCCTCGGCACCCCGCGCAAGATCATGCTGACCGTGGAGGAACGCCGGCGGACCGCGCACCACGAGGGCGGGCACGCGCTGCTCGGCATGCTGACCCCGGGTGCCGACCCCGTGCGGAAGGTGTCGATCACCCCGCGCGGGCACGCGCTCGGTGTCACGTTCCAGAGCCCGGAGAGCGACCAGTACGCGTACTCGGAGGACTACCTGCGCGGCCGGATCGTCGGCGCGCTCGGCGGCAAGGCCGCCGAGGAGGTCGTCTACGGGACGACCTCGACCGGGGCCGAGTCCGACCTCGACCAGGTCAGCCGGATCGCCCGGCAGATGGTCGGCCGGTGGGGCATGTCCCCGAAGATCGGGCCGATCGCGGTGCTGCCGGCCGAGGGCACCGAGCAGCCGTTCCTCGGCGACTCGAACGGGCCGTCCCAGGCGACCCGCGAGCTGGTCGACACGGAGGCCCGGCGGATCGTCGACGAGTGCTACGAGCGTGCGGTGGAGGTGCTGCGGGACAACCGCGACCGGCTGGACCGGCTGGCCGAGGAGCTGCTGCGGCACGAGACGCTGGACGCCGACGCGGCGTACGCGGCGGCGGGCGTGTCCCGGACGGCCCGGCCGGACTTCCGCCCCGACCGGGCCGACACCGCCGCCCACGTCCCCGCCCTCCGCACCACCCAGGATCCAAACCCCTGACCAGCCCGCCGCCGTACGGGCGTTTCCCTCGGCGTAGCCGTCGGCCGCCCAGGCCGCTGACCG
Source organism: uncultured Actinomycetota bacterium (assembly GCA_963803135.1). Taxonomy (GTDB): domain Bacteria; phylum Actinomycetota; class Actinomycetes; order Mycobacteriales; family CADCTP01; genus CADCTP01. The sequence goes on from CAWDLH010000010.1 coordinate 457,085, forward strand.
CGGGACCTGGGCGGCCCGCCGCCGTACCGGGGCTTCCTGTGCCGGCGATGTGGGTAGCTGAGGCGGTGATGTGCGTCTCAGCCTGCTCTCAGTGCGCCGGACGGAGGATTGCACCATGACTGCACCGACCACTCTGCGCCTGCTCCGCTGGGGCGCGCCCGTCGTCGCCGCCGCCGCCGTGGCGGCCGTCGCCTCCGGCGTGTTCACCGCCGAGGCCAACCCGTCGCTGCCGGCCAAGACCGCCGGCCAGCTGCTGGTCGACCTGCAGGGAGCACGCGTCGACGGGTTGTCCGGCACGGTGGTGCAGGACTCCGACCTCGGTCTGCCGCAGCTCCCGCAGATCGGCAACGGCGGCGGCAGCTCGTCCCTGACCTCGCTGCTGACCGGCTCGCACACGCTGCGGGTCTGGTACGCCGGGGACGACAAGCAGCGGGTCGCCCTGCTCGGCTCGCTCGGCGAGACCGACGTGGTCCGCAACGGCACCACCGCCTGGGTCTGGTCCAGCGAGTCCAACTCGGCCACCCGGTACACGCTGCCGGCCGGCACCGCGGGCACGCACGCGGCCGACCAGCTGCCGGCCGGAGTCACCCCGCAGCAGGCCGCGGACATGGCCCTCAAGGCGCTCGACCCGACCACGAAGGTGAGCACCTCCTCGACCACCTCGGTCGCCGGCCGCAGCGCGTACGAGCTGGTGCTGGCGCCGAAGGACACCCGCGCGCTGGTCGGTCAGGTCCGGCTGGCCGTCGACTCCAAGACCTCGGTTCCGCTGCGGGTGCAGGTCTTCGGCAAGAACAGCGGCAACGGGCCGGCGTTCTCGGTCGGCTTCAGCTCGGTGAGCTTCCAGGTGCCGTCGGCGGCGCAGTTCGTCTTCAACCCGCCGCCGCACGTGCAGGTCACCGAGGGCACGCTGCCGGCGCGCGAGCGCCCGACCGCCGGCGACGCGAAGCAGGCCCGCGACGCGGTGCGGACCGTCGGCTCGGGCTGGACCACGGTGGCGGTGCTGCCCGCGCCGGCCGCCACGGGCGGCAGCCGGGACAGCGGCGCGCTCGGCGCGTTCCTCGAGCAGCTGCCGCGGGTCAGCGGCAGCTGGGGCAGCGGCCGGCTGATGACCTCGACGCTGGTCTCGGCGCTGGTCACCGACGACGGCCGGCTGATCGTGGGCATGGTCCCGCCCGAGCTGCTCTACGCGGCGGCCAGGTGAGCCTCCCGTCCACCACCGCGGTCCCGGCCGGCCCGGACGGGACCGCGGTGACCACCAGCGGGCTGGCCAAGCGGTTCCGCGGTGGTCAGCTCGCCGTCGCCGGGATCGACCTGGTCGTCCCGCACGGCTCCGTGTACGGCTTCCTCGGCCCCAACGGCTCCGGCAAGACGACCACGATCCGGATGCTGCTCGGCCTGGTCGCGCCGACCGCCGGGAGCCACACGCTGCTGGGCCGCCCGATGCCGGCGGCCGCGGCCCAGGTGCTGCCCAGGGTCGGCGCGCTGGTCGAGGGCCCCGCCTTCCACCCGTACCTGTCCGGCCGGGCGAACCTGGCCCGGCTGGACGCCGCCGACCGCACCGCCGATCCGGCCACCGCGGCCCGCCGGATCGACGCCGCGCTTGACCGGGTCGGCCTGACCGCGGCGGCCAAGAAGCGCTACCGGGCGTACTCGCTGGGGATGCGGCAGCGGCTCGGCATCGCCGCCGCCCTGCTGCAGCCGCGGGAGCTGCTCGTGCTGGACGAGCCGACCAACGGGCTCGACCCGCAGGGCACCCGCGAGGTCCGCACGCTGATCCAGGAGCTCGCCGGCGACGACGTCACCGTGCTCGTCTCGTCCCACCTGCTGTCCGAGGTCGAGCAGGTCTGCACGCACGTCGGCGTCATGCACGTCGGCGCGCTGGTCGCCCAGGGCACGCTGGACGAGTTGCGCCGCAGCCAGCAGCCGCGGGTCGCGGTGGACACGTCCGACCCGGCCGCGGCCGCCCGCGCACTGGCCGAGCTGGGCCTGGCCACCCGGCCGGTGGAGGGCCGGCACGTCACGGCCGCGCTCGGCGACGCCGAGCCGGAGAAGGTGCTGGCCGCGCTCGTGCACGCCGGCGTGCCGGTCCGGCAGTTCACCGTGGACGCGGCGGGTCTCGAGGACGTGTTCGTGGCGCTGACCGGGGAGGGCTTCGATGTCAGCGCTTGAGACGGCCCCGGCAGCGCTCCGCCGCCCGGCTCCGGTGAGCACCCGGTTCCTCCGGTCCGAGCTGGGCATGGTGTTCCGGCGCCGGCGCAACCAGGCGATCCTCGCCGTGCTGGCCGGGATCCCGATCGTCATCGCCGTCGCGATCAAGCTGACCGCGCCGGTGAACGACGCCCGGGACGGGCCGCCGTTCCTGTTCTCGATCACCGCCAACGGGATCTTCGTCGCGCTGACCGCGCTGACCGTGGTGCTGCCGCTGTTCATGCCGCTGGCGGTCTCCGTCGTGTCGGGCGAGTCGGTGGCCGGGGAGGCGTCGCTCGGCACGCTGCGCTACCTGCTGGTGGTGCCGGTGTCCCGCACCCGGCTGCTCGCGGTCAAGTACGCCGGCGTCCTCGCCTACTGCCTGGCCGCCGCCTTCGTGGTCGCGGTCGTCGGCACCGTGATGGGCGCGTTGCTGTTCCCGATCGGCCCGGTCACGCTGCTGTCCGGCACCCAGGTGCCGTACGGGGAGGGGTTGGCCCGGCTGGCGCTCGTCGCGCTCTACATCGCCGCGATGATGGCCGGTCTGGCCGCCATCGGCATGTTCGTCTCCACGCTCACCGAGTCGGCGATCGCGGCGATGGCCACGACCGCGGTGCTGTCCGTGCTGAGCCAGGTGCTCAACCAGGTGCCGCAGCTGGACTGGCTGGCGCCGTGGCTGTTCAGCCACTACTGGCTGGACTACGGCGACCTGCTGCGCGATCCGATCGCCACCGGCGGCGTCACCAAGGGACTGCTCGCCACCGCGGCCTACGTGCTCGTCTTCGGCTCGCTGGCCTGGTCGCGGATGACGACCAAGGACGTGAGCTCCTGACCGGGAGGCCTACTGCAGGTAGGTCTCGACCTCGCCCGGCGACCGCTGCGTCGCGTTGTCCGGCTCGTCGCCGTACTCGGCCTTGGCCCGGCGCTGCCGCAGCAGGTCCCAGGCCTGGTCGAGCTGGACCTCCAGCTCCCGCATCCGGTCCCGCTCGGCGTCGGTGAGCCCCTCGCCGCCGCGGTGCCGGGAGCGCAGCTGGCGCTCCTCGGCGACCAGCTCGTCGATGTGGTTGAGGATCGAACTCTCGCTCGTCATGGTGTTCCCCGCGCTCTCCCAGGTTGGACCGCCTGCATCTGCGGCCCGGCGATCGGGCACGAGTAGTGGTGCTCGTCCTCGCTCGTCACGCCGTCCGGCCGGTTGCTGATGCCCACGGCGGACAGTAGTCCACCGGCCGCGAGCATCCCGGCACCGATCCAGATGGCCACGTGGAAACCGCTCTGGAACGCGTCCGCATCCCGGTAGACGGTCCCGGTGAGCCCGGCGACCGCCGGCACCAGCGCGACCGCGAGCAGCCCGGCGGCCCGGGCCACGGCGTTGTTCACCCCGGACGCGGTGCCCGCCTGGGCGCTCGGCGCGGCCGAGAGCACGGTCGCGGTCAGCGGCGCGACCAGCGTGGTCATGCCGAGCCCGTAGAGCAGCACGGCCGGCAGCACATCGGTCAGGTACGAGGCGTCCGGGCCGATCCTGAACATGAGCAGCACGCCGACGGCGCCGATCAGCGGGCCGGCGGTCATCTGCAGCCGCGGCCCGATCCGCGCGGCCAGCGCGCCGGACCGGGCCGACAGGGCGAGCATCAGCAGCGTGAACGGCAGCAGGGACGTGCCCGCCGCCAGCGGGCTGAAGCCGGCGACCACCTGCAGGTCCAGGACGAGCAGGAACAGCACCGCGCCGAGCGCGCCGTACACGAGGAACGTGACCACGTTGGCGACCGTGAACTGCCTGGACCCGAACAGGGCCGGCGGCACCAGCGGGTGGTCGCTGGTCCGCTCGACCCAGACGAAGGCGGCCAGCGCGAGCACGCCGACCGCGCCGGTCGCGACGACCAGCGGGTCGGCGCCGTGCTCCCCGCCGGAGATCGACGCGTACGTCAGCCCGGCCAGGCCGAGCGCACCCAGCAGGGTGCCGGGCAGGTCCAACCGGGAGCTGGCGGTCGGGTCGACGGACTCCGGCACGTGCCGGACGGAGACCCACACGACCAGCGCCGAGAACGGCAGGTTGATCAGGAACACCAGCCGCCAGGTCCAGGCGTCGACCAGCCAGCCGCCGAGGAACGGGCCGGCCGCGCCGGCGATGCCGGCCAGCCCGGACCAGGCCCCGATCGCCCGGGACCGGTCCTCCGGCGAGAACGACGCGGAGATGATCGCCAGGCTGCCCGGGGTCAGCAGCGCCCCGCCGACGCCCTGCAGCAGCCGGGCGGCGACGAGCATCTCGATGTTGGGCGCGAGCCCGCACAGGGCCGAGGCGAGCGCGAACCAGATCGTGCCGAATACGAAGATCCGGCGCCGGCCGAGCCGGTCCGCCAGCGACCCGCCGAGCAGGATGAACGAGGCCAGCGTCAGCGTGTAGCCGTTCAGCGTCCACTGCAGGCCGCCAAGGTCGGCGTCGAGGTCGTCGCCGATGCGCGGCAGCGCGACGTTGACCACGGTCGCGTCGAGGAAGGCCATCCCCGAGCCGAGCACGGTGGCGAAGATGACCCAGCGACCGGCCGGCTCGCCGAAGCGAACCTGCGCGGCGGCCGGCGCGGTCAACGGATCACGGACACTACGACGCCCACTAGGGCACCTTGCTCCCCGGTGGGCGTCGTCGGCAAGCGGGCGGGAGGGGTCAGCGGCGGGCCAGCCGCGCGAGCAGCGCGCCCACGATGAGGTAGACGATCGCGGCGATGCCCCAGTTGACCAGGATGTCCTGGCGCGGGTTGTCCTGCGGGAACAGGTTGTGGAACGGCCGGGTGAGGAATCGGCCCACGTCGAGGATGAAGTTGACGATCTCGTTGTTCGGGTTCGCCTTGATCAGGACCAGGACGATCCCGAGGATGATGATGCCGGCGATGATGCCGGCGATCGTCGTGATGACGCTGCCCGGGGATCGATAACGCGTGCGGGTTACCACGGTAAAGCGCACCTCCTGCTGCCAATGACCCCCGCGGCGTCGTTGTCGGACACAGATGTTCCCGATTTCGGGTGTCGCCCAAACGCCGCCCCGTCGTTACCGAAAAGCACACAGCCAGCACATAGCGTCTGCGCCCCGTACGCAGCCCGAAGCAAGTCCCGTACGAGCAGGAGGGCTCATGACACACTTCCGCCTCGCCGCCGCGGCCGGATCACTCGCCGTCGCGCTGGCCGCGGGCATGATCGCCGGCCTCGCGCCGGCGGCATCCGCCGCACCGCCACGACCGGTGCCGGGTGCCCCCGGGATCGGCGACCCGCTGTTCCCGAGCCTCGGAAACGGTGGCTAGGACGTCGCGCACTACTCGATCGGCATGACCTACCACGCCGACACCAGGCTGGTCGACGCGGTGACCACGGTGCAGGCCAGGGCCTTCCAGGCGCTGACCCGGTTCGACCTCGACTTCGACGGCAACACGATCAGGTCCGTACGGTTCGACGGCAAGCCGGTGGCGTACGGCCGGGAGGGCGCAGAGCTGATCATCACGCCGGCCAGGGCGCTCCGGTCGGGCCAGCGCTTCTCGGTCACCGTGACGTACGCGGCGGATCCGCGCGGGCCGCACGACTGCCCGACGCCGCCACCGCTGACCGGTACGGCCTGGTTCCCGAGCGCGGACGGCTTCGTCATCGCCGGCCAGCCGAACTGCTCGCACACCGTGTTCCCGGCCAACGACCACCCGCGGGACAAGGCGTCGTACGACTTCACGCTCACCGCGCCCAGCGACCTCACCGCCGTGGCGAACGGTGCGCTGGTACGCAAGGTCTCGCACGGTGCCACGACGACGTGGACGTACCGGGAGAACCCGCCGATGGCGAGCGAGCTCGCGCAGATCGCGATCGGCCACTACACGGTGCTGACGCGGCCCGGGCCGGGCGGGGTGCTGCTGCGCGACGTGGTCCCGACGGCGGAGACCGCTCTGGTCGGCGCGAAACTGCAGAACGAGGCCGAGCACCTGCGGTTCATGACCTCCCGGGTCGGGCCGTACCCGTTCGGCCAGTACGGCGTGCTGGCCGCGCCGCTGGTCTTCGGGTTCGCGCTGGAGACGCAGACGCTGTCGCTGTTCCCGGACTTCGTGTTCACCGGCAACAGGCCGGAGGCCGGGTACGCGCCGATCCAGGTGCACGAGCTGGCCCACCAGTGGTTCGGCGACGACGTGTCGCCGGAGAAGTGGGCGGACGTCTGGCTCAACGAGGGCCACGCGACCTGGTACGAGGGGACGTTCGCGGACGTCAAGGGGTTCCAGTCGTTCGAGGACAGGATGCGGCAGGCGTACGCGGTCGGTGACGTGTGGCGGCACGACTTCGGTCCGGTCGCCTCGCCGCCGGCGGACAACCTGTTCAACAACAACGTGTACGACGGCGGCGCGTTGGTGCTCTTCGCGCTGCGGGAGCGGATCGGGACCGCTGCGTTCAACCGGCTCGAGCGGGCCTGGGTGCAGAGGTACGGCGGCAGCACCGCGGGCACGCCGGACTTCATCGCGCTGGCCTCGAAGGTCTCCGGGCACGACCAGTCGGCGTTCCTCACGGAGTGGCTGTTCGGCACGACGACACCGCCGATGCCGGGCCACCCGGACTGGACGGTCGACCCGGTGCCGGCGTCGACCGGACTGGCCGCTGCGAAGGTGGCGCCGGCCGGCGTGCCGCTGATCCGCCGCTGAGGTCCGCGGGCGGCGCCGGACCCTCCGGCGCCGCCCGTCCCCGGGCCCGGCCCGTCCCTGGGCGCCGTTTCGTCCCCGGGTCCGGCCCGTCCCTGGGCGCCGTTTCGTCCCCGGGTCCGGCCCGTCCCTGGGCGCCGTTTCGTCCCCCGGCCCGGCCCATCCCTGGCGCGCCCCGTCCTTGGGCGCCGGCCGCACGGCCGGCCGGCGTCCACCCACGCTCACCCCGCGGACCAGCCGCCAACACCGACCTCTCCGTCAGCCGGCCCGCGATCCGCTCACCGTCTCCCCGTCAGCCCGCTTGCGAGGACTCCTCCGGGACCAGACCGCGGCGGGATGCGATGGCGACCGCCTCGGTCCGGCCGGAGGCGCCGAGCTTGCCGAGAATGTTGGACACGTGCACGCTCGCCGTCTTCTCGGAGATGAACAGCGTGCGGCCGATCTGCCGGTTGGTGCGGCCGCGGGCGAGCAGCGCCAGCACGTCCCGCTCCCGTGCGGTCAGCGTGTGGTCGACCCGCACCGGCACCGGCAGCCCGGCCTCCAGCCGCCCGCGCCGGGCCAGCGCCTCCAGCGCCTCCTTCAGCGGCGTCGCCCGAAGCCGCACCGCCACCTCGTACGCGGCCGAGACCTCGCCCGCTGCCTCGCTCCGCCGGTCGGCGGCGAGCAGCGCCTCGGCCAGCCGCCACCGGCAGCGGGCCTGCTCATAAGGGTAGCCGTAGCCGAAGATCCGCAGCGCCTCCCGCCACGCCTCCGGGTCGGACGGCCCGGACAGCCGCGACCACTCGGCCTCGGCCCGGGCCAGCCAGGCCAGCCCCTCCGGGCCGATCTTCCCGTGCCGCGGCCGGCCCCGCTTGGCCGTCATCCGGGCCCGCTCGATCAATCCCTCGCCCCGACGCACGGTCGCCGCGACCGCCTCGTCGTCGCCCCGTAACCGCTCGCCCTCGACCCGGTCGGCCAGCGCGGCCAGGCCGAGCGCGGACAGCCAGATGCCGCCGAGATACCACTTGTCCCAGCGGCGCGTCACGTACTCGATCGCCCGGTCGGCGGCGTCCGCCGCCGCGTCCAGGTCGCCGCGCCAGCGCAGCAGGTCGATCTCGCAGCCGCCGGCGACCAGGGCGAGGCTGACGTCCTGGCTCCACGAGCCGCGCAGCTGGGCGACCCGCTCGATCGCGCCCGGCAGCCCACGGCCGACCTCGACGTAGAGCGCGGCCGCGGCCAGCCGGGCCAGCGCGGTGTCGGGCGCGGCGTCGCCGGCCAGCTCGGCCGCCTCGAGGCTGCCGTCCCAGTCGCCGGTCACGTACCGGGCGATGACCTGCAGCACCCGGGTCTCCAACCCGTACGAGCTGAAGGTGAGACCGGTCTCGGTCGCCCGGGCCACCCCGGCGTCGATGTTGGCCAGCGCGGCCGTGACGTCGCCGGCGTAGTAGTGGCTGGCGGCGAGGTTGTAGTCCGGCCCGCAGCTCGACCGACAGGTCACCGGCGTCGCGGGCGCGGTCGCGGGCCTCGGCCAGCCGGGTCTGCGACTCGGCCGAGTCGCCCTCGATCTCGGCGATCAGCGCCAGGCTGGTCAGCGCGTCCGCCTCGGCCTCCGGCATCCCGAGCGCCCGGGCGCCGGCCAGCGCCTCCTCGGCCCAGCCCTTCGCCTCCTGGTCCCGGTCCAGGTTGACCGCCGAGCGCCCGCGGGTCGCGGCGGCCCACACCCGAGCCCAGGACGGCGGGTCGGCCGGCACCATGTCCAGCGCCTCGCCGGTCACCGTGTAGGCCTCCTGGGGCCGGTCGGCGCCGAGCAGCTGCAGCGCCAGCACCTCCCGCGCCGCGGCGGCCCGCTCGCCGCCCGGCTGCGCCCGGTCGGCCAGCGCGGTGGCCTCCGCCGCGAGGGCCACCGCCCGGCTCAGCTCGCCGGCGCTGGCCGCCACCTGCGCGGCGCTGAGCTGCAGGGAGACCAGGTCGCTGCCGGCCCGCTGCTCGGCGTCGGGCACCGCGTCCCACAGCTGCAGCACCCGCTCCAGCTGGCGCAGCGCCTCGACCGGCGCGTGCAGGGCCATCGCCTCGGTCGATGCCTGCACCGACGCGGACAGCGCCCGGGGCAGGTCGTGACTCTCCAGCGAGTGGTAGGCCAGCTCGGCCGCGCTGCTCTCCAGCCCGTCGGCGAACAGCTTCGCGTACGCCCCGTGCAGCCGGACCCTCTCGCCCGGCAGCAGGTCGCCGTAGACCGCCTCCTGCAGCAGCGCGTGGCGGAACGCGTAGGACCCGCCCTCGGCGACCAGCACGTGGTGGGTGACCGCCTCGCGCAGCGCCTCCTCCAGCTCGGCATCCGGCATCCCGGTGGCCGCCTGCAGCAGGGAGTGGCTGACCCGCCGGCCGGCGACCGCGGCCACCCTCGCCACCCGCTGCACCGCCGGGGACAGCCGCTCCAGCCGGGCCAGCAGCACGTCGGCCAGCGCGGTCGGCAGTGCGCTGTTGGCGGCGACTCCCGCGGCGAGCAGCTCCTCGGCGAAGTAGGCGTTGCCCTCGGACCGGGCCAGCACGTCGCGGACCAGCCGATCCGGCACCGGCCCGCCGCTCAGGGTCCGCAGGTAGTCACCGAGCTCGGCCGGGGTGAACGGCGCCAGCTCCACCCGCTCGACGGTCGGCAGCCGGAGCAGCTCTCCGAGCAGCGGCCGCAGCGGGTGGCGCCGGTGCAGGTCGTCGGCCCGATAGGAGGCGACGACGGCGGCGCGCTCCGAGCGCAGCCGGGCCAGCAGGAAGGCGAGCAGGTCGCGGGTGGACTGGTCGGCCCAGTGCAGGTCCTCGATGACCAGCAGCAGCGGCGGGGCGATCTCGGCCGCGTCGCCGAGCGCCCCGGCCACCGCGTCGAACAGCTGCAGCCGGGCGGCGTCGTCGTCGGCGGCCGGCACCGCGGCCGGTCCGCCGGGCCGGGTGATCAGCCGGTCGAGCGCCGGCCGGCCGCGCAGCGCCTCGGCCAGCGGCCCGTCCTCACCGGCCAGCTCGGCCAGCTGGCGCAGCGCCTCGGCGAACGGCAGGTAGGGCAGGCCGACCGCGCCGAGGTCGACGCAGTGGCCGACGAGAACGGTCGCGCCGCTCGACCGGGCCCGCCGGCAGAGCTCGGCCAGCAGCCGGGTCTTGCCCACGCCGGCGTCCCCGGAGAGCAGCACCGCGGCCGGCGAGCCGGCCCGGGCGCTCTCCACCGCGGCGGTGAGCCGGGCGAGCTCCGCACCTCGGCCGACCAGCGGCTTCTCCGACCCCATCCTGGACACGAGACCATCGTCCCACCGGGGTACGACAGAACCCGAGCAGTTTCCTGCGAGCTGAACCCCGCTGTCCCCCGCGTCGCCCATTCCCGAACCCTCCAACTGTCCACAGTGGACCTAACCACATCCCGTCGGCCATGCTCGCGCCCGGCGACGATCGACCTCGCCGGCCCGCGGCGGCTTCTCCCGGCCCGCCGCGGACGGCCGACGACCCGGCGAGCACCCCTCGCCGGGTCGTCAGCTGTGGAGGTCTCAGGCGCGGCGCTCAGTGCGCCGGGTGGGTCGCCCGCCGGCCGAAGTGCCGGCCGGTGCGGGTGGCGCGGCGCGCGGTCCGGGCCAGCCGGAAGTCCGCGGCCTGGCGCCGCAGGCTCGCCCGGCGGTAGTCCAGCTCGGTGTCGAGCGCGGGACCGTAGTAGTAACCAGACATCGTGTGCGCTCCTCGGATGGGCTCTCTCTCGGTGACGTGATCGAGAGTCGTCCTGAGGCCGCACCCCCCACATCGGAAGGTCACGCAGTTCCCCGGCCCGCCGGCCCCTGAGGTCGTCTAAGGCCCTTAGACGAGCCGATCCGCGCAGGTCAGCGGGCATGAGAAACCCCGGGAACGGCTACGCTCCCGGGGCCTGCGAGGTGTCAACGCTAGGGCTGGGAGTCCCCGTCGCCCGTACGCTCCTGAGCCGCGTCGACCCCGCGGTCGATCTGCTCGTCGTACTTTCCGCCGGTCTTCTGGTCGGCGAAGTCCCCGGCCTTGTCCAGGCCCTGGTCGACCTGCTCGTCGTGCTGGTCGGCGAGGTCCTTCGCCTTGTCCATGAAGCCACCCATCATGATCTCCTCCCGTTAGGGTGCCATCGTCACTCTCCCCGTGCTGCTCACGGGCAAACGCAGGCTGTTAGCCCGGGGACGAGCCGGTCGGGATGCGGTAGACCGAGACGTGGAACAAGGACTCGGCGGTGAACTCGGTCCCTGTCCAGTCCGCGTGCCGCGTCTCCAGCTCGAACCCGGCGAGCTGTGCCATCAGGTCGAGTTCGGCCGGCCAGATGTACCGGTGCGGGCTGCGGAACAGCGCGGCGTCCTTGCCGGATCCGAACCGGAAGTGGTGCGAGACGACCCGCTGGTTGAGGACGTCGTACGTGTCCAGGCCGATATAGCCGGGTTCGACGCTGTGGACGGTGGCGAGCTGGCCCGGCGGGAGCGTTCGCAGCTGCGGGACCCACAGCTCAATCACGAATCGACCGCCGGCAACGAGATGCCGGGCGGCGTTGCCGAAGCAGGCCACCTGTTCTGCCTGGGTCAGCAGGTTGGAGATCGTGTTGTAGACGAGGTAGACGAGCGAGTATTCGCCCGGGGCGCGGGCGGTGGCCATGTCGCCGGCGACCACCGGGATCGCCGCCTCGTCGGCCTTGGTCCGCAGCTGCTCGATCATCGGCCGGGACAGCTCGATCCCGGTGACGGGCACCCCCCGCCCGGCCAGCGGGACCGCCACCCGACCGGTCCCGATCGCGAACTCCAGCGCCCGCCCGTCACCGGCCAGCTCAGCCAACCGGTCGACGGTCGGCCCGAGCACCTCGGGTGCGAACATGCCGGCCTCGGGAGTGTCGTACCGCCGCGCCGCCTCGACGTCCCAGATCTCCTCCTGCCCCATGGCCCTGACGATGTCCATAGCGTCCTGGTGGCGTCCACCAGATTTCGCCCGGTCCGGACCGTAGGGTCAGGAGCACGCGCCGGTTCAGCGCGGACCGGGACCGCCGACCGCACTGGTCAGACGGGACCAACGCCTCTACTGGAACCTGCGGACAGATCCATACTTTCCGACCATTTGAGCGACGGCCAATTGGTGGTCCGCTTTGTCGCGCCCGGGGGAGACACCAATGTCACGTGAGGACGAGGAAGAGCGCGTCGGCTCGAACGACGCTGCGGCAGCCAAGGGGACCGGCCCGACAGGCACCGATCTGACGACGGGAATCCGCAAGCTTCCAGTGTGGGCGTTCATCGTGATCGCCGTCGTCTATCTGGGGATCGTGCAGGGGCTCAGCAAGCTGCTGACGGCGGGACTGCCCATCACCTACGCCGCCCCGACCAGCGTCAACGAGCTGTGGCGCTCAATCACCGTGCCCGTGTTCGTGTCGCTGGTGTTCGTCTACGCGGTGGTCGGCGTCCTCGGATGGTAGCGGCCGGTGTTCACCGACGACCGGCCGGTCCGTCGCTGGGTGTGGGTCATCCCGGTCATCATCGCCGTCACCGCCCTGATCGGGACGAACTATGCGGGACTGGGCAAGCACACCGCCGGATTCGTCGTTCTGCTGGCGTTGTCCACCCTGGGGGTCGGGTTCGCCGAGGAAGGCATGTTCCGCGGCCTGGGCGTGGTCGCCTTCCGGGCCAACGGGTTCGCCGAGGCCAGGGTGGCGCTGTGGACCTGCGTGCTGTTCGGGCTGGCGCATGCGACGAACCTGTTCAGCGAAGGGTCAAAGGCGTTCATTCAGGTACTGGTCACGGCCGCGGCCGGGTACTTCTTCTACCTGACCCGCCGGGTCTCCCGTGGACTGGTGGTCCCCGCCCTGGCGCACGGCCTGTGGGACTTCGGGGCGATCTCCTCCGCCGTGGTCGCGAACAAGACCTACGTGGGTGCAGGCCTGTTCGTGCTGGCCGACGTCATCATGGTGATCATTCTGCTCATCCGGCGACATCACATCGAACCCGTCCGGAACGCAGGTCCGGCGCCGGCGCCCGGGACCGCCGCCTGACATTCACGCTGTCAAGTTCGGCCGTACTCGTCCCACGAGGAACCGCCTCCTGATGTGGATCAGTGAGCGCGGGACCTAGCGGGAGCCGGCAGCGTCGAGCGCTGCGGAGATGGGCTCGAGGTCCGCGATGAGCAGGTCGAGTTCCCTCGGCTCGGATGTCGGGCGTCTTGCCTAGGATCTCGAGACCGGCAGCGGGGCAGTTGGGCTGGCGCTGACCGGCGCAGGCTGCGTCCCCGCCCGGGCGCCGTTCGTTCGACCTGCGCCACGGTGCCGCGTCGCTGTGGCTGAACGCCGGGTCCGGCCGACCGAGTCGCCCGCCGGCTCGGGACGTGGTCAACGAGCGGATCGCACTCGCGCTTTCGCCTGGTGCGAGTCGTGGGAGACTGGCGCCGGCTCCGGTCCAGCAGCACGGATCAGAGCCGGCCGGCGGGACCACACGCGGACCAGAGCGAGGCGACGAGCGACGGTAGAGCGTAAAACCGCAGGTGGGAGGGCTCGCCTAGTGGCCGATGGCGGCGGTCTTGAAAACCGCTAGGAGCTTGCTCCTCGTGGGTTCGAATCCCACGCCCTCCGCCCCCGTTGACCCGCACCCACGGCGGGCTTGGCGGCACACGACCGACCGCCGCTGCCCCCGCAGGCATGGCCCGGCAGGGCGGCGGGTCAGGGGGGTCCGGTCGCTGTCGAACGCCCGGGCGGCGCCTGCGTACGCGGTCAGGTGGATGAACAACTCGACGATGGCCGCGCAGCGGCTCATGGGGACACGGTCGTGGAGCCGCGGGTGCCCGGTCAGCAGCGCAGGCGAGGCTCCAGGCCGTCGGTGGCGGCGGGCCGATCGCGGTAGGTGGCGCGCAGGAAGGCGAGAAAGCGTTCCACGTCGGCGAGGTTCGACGCGATTCCGAGTGACACCCGCACGGCACCGCCGGTGGGCAGGTCCAAGCTGACCAGGTACTCGTCGATGGTGTGCGCATCCCTCCCGCGCGAGCCCCTGAGCTGACCGCGGGTGAGGTCGAACGCGCCCTCACCGGCGCCGGGATTGCAGAAGCACCCGGTGCGCAGGGAGATCCCCCGCGCCGCGGACTCGATGGCGACCAGCCGCTCGTCGGCCAGGACGCCTTGGGGGTCGAGCAGGTTCAGGCCACCGTGCCGCCGCGGTCGCGGACGTCCGTCGGGCCGTAGATCCGGACCATCGGCGCACCGTTGCCGTGCCGCAGCTCGGTGAGCCCCGAGAGCAGCTGCCCGGTCAGACGCCGGAACCGTTCGTGGATCGCGTCGATGCCGATGGACTCGATCCAGGCCAGGCCCACCTCGACGTCGGGGATGCTGAGGAAGTTGAGCGTGCCGTCCTCGAAGGCGCTCTCGTCGTCGGTCAGCCAGTGCCAGTCGCCCTGCACGCTCACCGCCACGATCGTGCCGCCGGAGAACCACGGCCGCCGCAGCCGGGCCAGCGCCGTGCGCCGGGCGACCAGGCAGCCGACGCCGGTGGGGTAGCCGAAGACCTTGTACCAGCTCACCACGACGAAGTCCGGGTTGACGGCGGTCAGGTCGAGCGGGTTCGTCGGCAGGAACGCGGCCGCGTCGAGCAGCACGTCGTACCCATGCTCGTGGGCGAGCTCGATCCAGCCCAGCGGATGCTGCACGCCGGTGAAGTTGCTCTGCGCCGGATACGCGAGCAGCCCGCGAGCCCGCTGCCGGCGGCGGCTCCGGGTGGTCGTCAACGCCTGGCGCACAGCGGTGTCCTCGACCCGCAGCGCCGGCGCACGCAGCGGCACCGGGATCGTCCGGGCGCCCCGCAGCCGGGCGAACTCCCGCAGGCCGTTGACCGAGTTGTGGTTGTCGGTCGTCATGACCAGCCGGGAGCGCCGGTGGAACGGGTACGCCTCGCCGACCAGCCGGCAGGCGCCGGTCGCGTTCGGCGTGAAGATGACGGCGTACTCCTGGGCCGGGGGGTTCAGATACCCGAGCACCGCCCGGCGCGTGGACTCGACCCGCGCGGTCGATGCCGCCGACGTGGGGTTCTCCGAGTGCGGGTTGCCGAAAAGGCCCTCGCCGAGCCGCGTCCCGTGGGCGCGCAGCTGGGACTCAGCGGCCAGGCCCGAGCCGGTGTAGTCGAGGTACACGTGGCCGTCCCGGTCGAGATACCCGTACTCGGTGGTCCTCAGCTCGTCGAGCCGATCCCGTCTCGTCACGGCTGCTCCTTGACGCCGATCCGGTCAGCCACTGGTCACTCACGGATGGGTACGCGGTTCGTCCGTTGCGCCAGCACGACGCAGGCGCCGGTCACGAAGAGGACGGCGAAACCGCCGATGATGCACCAGCTCTGCCAGAGCGGCCGGCCGAAACTGTTGCCGTAGCTGGCCAGCAGTGGCGGTCCCAGCGGGGAAGCGCCGTGGACGAGAAGGTCGGGTAGCCGAGTGGTGTGCCCCAGCGCCTCGAACGACCAGCGGTTCGACATGGCGTAGCTCAGCCACCGGCCGCCGGCGGCCATCAGCGGGACCGGGAGGATGGCCCCGACGAACAGCACCTGCGGGAAGCACAGCATCGGCAGCGCCAGCGTCGCCTGGGAGACATCCGATACGGCGGCCGAGCAGAGAAGTCCGAGCCCGAGCGCGGCGGCCGTGGCCAGCACCAGGGTCACGTAGAGCGCCGAGAAGTCACGGACGCCGACGGCGGGCAAGCGGTCGAGCACGCGCAGCAGGCCGAGGAGAAGAAGGTCGACGGCGGCCAGCATGGGCAGCAGTACGACGATCTTGGACATGACATAGGGAACCAGCCGGACGCCGGTCAGCCGCTCGCGGCGGAAGATCGCCAGCTCGGTGCAGATCTGGAGCAGCCCGTACGTCAGGCCGAAGAAGAAGCCGCCGAAGGCGATCCAGAACACGATCATCACGCTGGTGCTGGGACTGACGGTCGCCGGATCGAAGGCTCCCGCGCGGAAGAGCATCAGGAACATCGCCAGCACGATCAGCGGGGATCCGATCAGGATGCCGAGCGTCAGCGGGTTTCGGGCGACGATGGCGGCCGTACGGGCGGCGAGCACCGCGCACTGAGGGACCGGGCCGAGGCCCCGGTCGGCATCGACCGGCGCCGCCGCGCCGTCGGTCGCGGGCGGGCGAGCCGGAGCGTCGACGGCCGCCCGCGGCGGGTCTCCCGACCGATCGCCGGGACTCCGCGCGAGGGCCACGTAGATGTCCTCGATCCGCCTCACCCCGAAGTGTGCGCAGGCCGCGTCCGGCGTACCGCTGAAGGCCGCCCTCCCGTCGTTGCCGAGCACGAGGACCTGATCGCAGGCCGCCACGTCGGCGGCGTTGTGGGTCGTCAGCACGACGGCGACCCCGGTGCTGGCGAGCTGCCGCAGCTGCGCGACGAGACCGGAGGCGGTCAACGGATCGAGGCCGGATGTCGGCTCGTCCAGGAAGAACGCCTGGGGCCGGGCCAGCAGTTCGACACCGATGCTGGCCCGCTTGCGCTCACCGCCGCTCAGGGTCCGGACCGGAACGCCGGCCCGCGCGCCGAGGCCGAGAGTGGTCAGGACGTCGTCACCCGCAACCGGAGCTCGGCCCTGCTCGTCGAGGCCGGAAGGCGCAACCGAGCGGCGAAGCGCAGCATGGTGGCCAGCGGCAGTTCGCGATGGACGATGTCGTCCTGTGGGACGTAGCCGACCGCCACCCGGGCCCACCCCGAATCGGCACCGTCGTAGCGGACGGAGCCCCCGGATGGTCGGCGCACCCCGGCCAGGGCTTCGAGCAGCAACGTCTTTCCGGCCCCGCGAGGCCGGCCGCATCCTCGCCAAGGCCCCGACCAGAGCCTGAGCTCGGCGGTCGACCGGGCCGGCGGGCCAGGACCCACTGCGGCGCGAGCGGCTCGGCCCGGGTCGCGGTGAGCCAGCCCGGCTCGGGCCCGGTCAGGTGTAGCGGCGGGGGATGGGGTTGTAGGCGTTGGCGCCGACGCCGATCGCGATGATGGGGCCGGCGGCCGAGCGGAACCAGCGCAGCAGCCAGACCATCTGGGCCGCCGACACGGCGACGCAGCCGGCGGTGGCGGACGAGTTCTTCACGTGCAGGAAGAACGCCGAGCCCTTGCCGCGGACGGCGCCGGTCCCGTACGGGGCCGGCGCGTTGTAGCCGATGAAGACGCCGTAGTCGTACGAGCCGGGGGAGTTGCTCAGCCGCTCGAAGGCGCCGTAGCTGGCCGGGCACGTGCCGGGCGCGCAGCGGCGGTGCTGGTTGATCACCGTGCCGGTGGAGCCGGTCCAGACGTCGTTGCGGTCGACCCGGAAGTACGACGTGGTGACGTGCGGGTTGGGCTTGATCCCGAACGGCTGGGTCAGCCGGTAGCGGCCGGTCGGCGTCCGCGACAGCCCCTCCGACGTCGCGCCCATTCCCCGGCTGCCGATCCGCGCGGACGGGAAGTAGGCGACCCGCTTGTACCGCCCGTCGGGCTGGCGCGCCCACGCCTCCACGGTCGCGTACGTGCTCGTGGCGGTCGGCGCGGACACGGTGACCACCTGTCCGGCGGTGGTCGCGACCGCGCCCGCCGGGCTCGACGGGCCGACGACCAACGCGCCGACCAGGGCGGCGACCGCAGCCACGGTCAGGGCAACGAGGCTCCTCGGCACCGGCTTCCCCCATCACTCGGTGTGATCACCGTCACCGTATCAGCCCGTCGACGCCGGTTCCGCGGTCCGGGCAGGGTCATCCGGGACCAGCGGCCGGCGTCGAGCCGGTGCAACGTTCGCGTGCGCACCCGTCAGCGGAGGATCTCGACGAGCAGGACCCAGGCGTTGATCACGGCGCCGACGATTGCGCCGACGATGCCGGCGGCCAGCCAGCGCAGGCCACCGCCGGCGCCGGCCAGCAGGCTGACCCCGGCGATCGGGTAGCACAGGAAGCCCGGGACAATTGTCAGCAGCCGGGACAGCAGCCAGCCGGTGTGCCCACGGGTGTCCCGGAGGGAGCGCCTGGCGGTGGCGGCGAAGAAGCCGACCATGAGCAGACCGCCGACCAGCAGCTCCACACCGAGCGCGGTGACGCTCTGCGGTATCAGCCCGAACAGGCAGGCGACGACCGCGCCGAGCAGCAGGACCACCGTCTGCAGGGCCCGCTCCGGCAGTCCTTCGTGTCGCAGGATCCGTTCGACGTTGATGGACACGGCGACGAACACCAGGCCGGCGAGCGCAGCCGCGGCGCCCGCACCGGCGACGGGGAGCGGGTCGACGCCGAGGTGCCGGCGGGCGACCGTGTCGCCGGGGTGGTGGGTGGCGACCCACTCCTCCTCGACGATGTCCGCGATCTCGCGGCTGGCGGAGCCGTCGACGCGGATGCTGGCGTCCAGGCGTAACAGTGACATGACGGAGCTGCGCCGGGCGCTCGGCGGGATCAGCGACTCGGTGCTGTCCGAGCGGCTGTCCGAGCTCACCACGGCCGACCTCCTCATCCGCGAGGTCGACCCCGGCCCTCCGGTCGGCGTCCGCTACCGGCTGGCCCCGCGGGGGTGGCGCTCGCCCCGGTGCTGCGCGACCTGATGGACTGGGCGCGGGGCAACCTGCGGGCGGCCGACTGACCGGCGAGAGAATTTCCCGGGTCCGTGTCGAGGGCCCGCCGCCGGCTCCGACCCACTGGTGACAACAGCCCAGCACGCCCGGAGAGGACCAAGTCATGGACTACAAGCTCGAGGTCGTCGTCGTTCCCGTCACCGACATCGACCGGGCCAAGGCCTTCTACACCGAGAAGCTCGGCTTCACGCTCGACGCCGACACCGAGCCGCCGACCGGCTTCCGGGTCGTGCACATGACCCCGCCCGGCTCGAACTGCTCGGTCGTCGTCGGCCCGGTCACGTACGACCAGGCGAACCCGCCGGCGACCCGGTCCCGCTACCAGCTGGTCGTCAAGGACCTGCCGGCCGCCCGGGCCGAGCTGGCCGAGCGGGGCGTGCCGACCTCCGACGTCCAGGTGATCACCCCGGGCCTGGACGGCGGCGCGTTCTCGTTCTTCGCGGACCCCGACGGCAACGAGTGGGCCCTGCAGGAGGTCCGCGCGCACGTCGGCGCGGCGCTGTAGGTCACATACCGGGCCCCGGCGCGCGGCTGCTAGCATGATCGGCGAAGGGGAGTAGCCCTAATTCCCGGATCGACATGCTGGCGCCGCGGCGCCCGGTCCGAGAAGCCGCCAGGCGGGCGAGACCTTCGACCTGTCAGCCCGTTCCGGGCCGGGTCGAAGGCACCCCGGGTGCCCTTCCTCCCGGGCCGGCGCCAGCGGAAGAGAGATCCGTGATCGGAGCCGTGCTCCTGAGCTTCGGCGTCATTTTCGTCGCCGAGCTGGGTGACAAGAGCCAGCTGATGGCACTGGCGTTCGCCACCCGATATCGCGCCCTGCCGGTCCTGGTCGGCATCACCATCGCCACCGCGGTGGTGCACCTGATCAGCGTGCTGGTCGGCGCCGGCCTCGGCGCCACGCTGCCGACCACCTGGATCACGCTCGCGGCGGGCATCGCGTTCTTCGGATTCGCCGCGTGGACGCTGCGCGGCGACCAGCTGTCCAGCGACGAGGCCGGCCGGGCCAACCGGTCGGTCCGGTCCGCGGTGATCGCCGCGTCGGCGGCGTTCTTCCTGGCCGAGCTCGGCGACAAGACGATGCTGGCCACGATCACGCTGGCCACCACCGAGGGCCTGGTCGGCACCTGGGTCGGCTCGACCGTCGGCATGGTCGCCGCCGACGCGCTGGCCATCCTGGTCGGCCAGCAGCTGGCCAAGCGGGTACCCGAGAAGGCCATCCGGTACGCGGCGGCCGCCTCGTTCGTGGTCTTCGGCGCGCTGCTCGTCGCGCAGGCGATCCGTGAGCTCGGCTAGGGGTTGATGGCCAGGGCGATGAACGCGGCGAACACCACCAGGTGCACGCCGCTCTGCAGCACGGTGGCCCGGCCCGGCACCACGGTCAGCACGCCGACCACAACGGTCAGCCCGAGCAGCACGATCTGGCTGGTGCCGAGGCCGAGCACCAGCGGTCCGTCCAGCCAGATCATCGACACCGCGATCGCCGGGATGGTCAGCCCGATGCTCGCAATCGCCGATCCGAGCGCCAGGTTGAGGCTGGTCTGCACCCGGTCCCGGCGGGCGGCCCGGACCGCCGCCAGCGTCTCCGGCAGCAGCACCAGCAGCGCGATCACCACGCCCACGAACGACGACGGGAAGCCGGCCCGCTCGACGGGCGACTCGATCGAGGGCGAGACCGCCTTGGCGTCGCCGACGACCGCCACCAGCGCGAGCACCAGCAGGCCGAGGCTGATCAGCGCGGCCCGGTTGGTCGGCGGGTCGGCGTGCTCCTCCTCGACCACCCGGCCGCCGCTGGTGATGGGCAGGAAGTAGTCCCGGTGCCGGCCGGTCTGCACGGTGACGAACAGGCCGTAGAGCGCCAGCGACGCGAGCGCCGCGAAGACGAGCTGGCCGGTGGAGAACTCCGGCCCGGACCGGCTCGTGGTGACCGACGGCAGCACCAGGCTCAGGGTGGCCAGGGTCGCCACGGTGGCCAGTGCCCCGCCGGCGCCCTCCGCGTTGAACACGGCCACGTGCCGGCGCACGGTCGCGACCAGCAGGCAGAGTCCGACGATCCCGTTGCAGGTGATCATCACCGCGGCGAACACCGTGTCCCGGGCCAGCGACTGGGTCTTCGCGTCGTCGCCGGTGATCATCAGCGTGACGATCAGCGCGACCTCGATGACGGTGACCGCGACCGCGAGCACCAGCGAGCCGAACGGCTCACCCACCCGCAGCGCCACCACCTCCGCGTGGTGCACGGCGGCGAGCACCGCCCCGGCCAGCAGCGCCGCGACGACGATCACGACCGCGTCGGGCAGGTGCCGCCCCCAGGTCGCGAGAAGAGCGAGGAACGCGACAACCGGGAGAGCGACCGTCCAGTGCCACGGCGGGGTACGCGTCTGTGCTGCCATCGGCGCCCAGTGTGCCCGGTCGGCGTCGGTGCGGTCGCGTTCGGACGGTCAGAGCAGGTCGGACTGCAGGACGGCGCGCATGGTCGCGAGCCGCGCCGTACCGCCGAGGTCGGCGAACAGCTCGGCGCTGGTGACCCCCATCGCGTCCAGGTCGGGCAGGGCCCGGGCCGCGGCCGCCGCCGGCAGCACGCACTTGGTCAGCGCCACCCCGTGGGCGTACTGCTCGACGTACTCCTCCAGGCTGGTGATCGAGGCCCGGCACAGCGTGAACCGGCCGCCCTGCGCCCGCAGCCGGTCGTTGCGGATCGCCGGCACGGTCACCACCTCGACGCCGCCCGGCCGCGACCACACCGGGTTGTCCAGGTGCAGCGCCCAGATCGCGACGTGCGCGAACCGCTCGGGCGTACGGGTGAGGTGGTCGGCGAACGCGAAGAACGCGGCCACGTACGGGCTGGTCGACCAGTCCAGCAGCCGGGTCGGCACGCCGTAGTGCTGGCCGAGCGCCCAGAGCGTGCGGTCCTCGGCCAGCAGCGCCGGGTCCACCCCGGCCTCCTCGCAGCCGCGCCGCCACTCCCGCACCAGCCGGTCCCAGAGCAGCATCCGCCGCTGCACCGGGACCGTCGCGAAGCGACGGTCGAAAGTGGACCGGAGGTCGTAGTCGGCATCGGCGGCGCCGCGGAACAGGTAGCGCCCGTGCCGGAAGATGCCGTCGCCGAACAGCTCGACGAACGCGTCCCGGGTGAACTCGGTCCACTCGCCGAACTTCAGCACCCGGACGGCCGACGCTTGCCCGCCGGTCACGACGCGGGCCGGATCGAGGTCAGCCCGACGCTGCGGGCGAGCACCGGGTGCACGACGTAGTTGTCGACCTCGGGCGGCAAGGTGAACTCCTCCACGTCACCGAGCGCGTAGAAGCGCCGGCCGCCGCGCTCGTCGAGGTAGCCGAGCAGGCCGTTCTGCCAGAGCACCGAGCTGATCTCGGTGGCGCTCTCGAAGTGCGGGTTGGCGATCTCCTTGAGGCTGTCCAGGTCGGCCCGCGGGATCACGTCGGCCCTGACCAGCCGCAGGAACGAGCGCATGTCCTCGACGATCGTGGCCAGGTACGCCTGGTCCCCGGTGAACGCGCCGGAGAAGTCGTACCGGCCGGCGTTCGCCGGCATCAGGTCGGCCGCGATCTGGTTCGCGCACTGGGCCAGCTGCGAGTCGCCGAACTGCTTGGCGCACCGGGCGACGGTGTCCTTGAGCACCGGCTCGGGCAGCTCGTCCCGGCCGGCCTTGCGGTGCCTGAGCACCTCCTGGGACAGCGCGTTGCCGAGCGAGACCACGTCCCGCGGGATCATCCGGGTGTGCCGGAGCAGGTAGTCCTCGACCGGCTCGGTGCCGCCCCAGTCGTCGGCGACCGTCGCGACCCCGAGCCAGTCCCGTACCGACACCGTGTGGGGCGGCTGGCGCATGAGCGCGCCGCGCGGCAGCCGCTCGAGCTTCTCCCGGAGCAGGTGCAGCAGCGCGTCCCGGTCCCAGGACAGCAGCCGGACGTGTGGCTCGTTGAGGTAGCGGGGCGCGTGCTCGGACCGGTAGACCGCGGACATCACGATGTCCCGGATGGACACCACCACGTGCAGCCGGCCGCCCAGCCGCGGGTCCCGCAGCAGCCGCATCACCTGGTAGAACAGGCCCTCCTGGCAGCGCAGCCAGTGCATCGGCGCGTGCCCGAACTCCTCGTCCACCGCGTCGAGGTAGAAGTAGACCGGCTTGGTCGCGCCGAGCACCTCGGCCAGCAGGTCCTTCAGGTCGTCCCAGAGCGGGTCGTTGAGGTACGCGGACAGCTGCCGGGCGGTGTCCTGCTCGTTGACCACGTTGGCCAGCTCCGAGTAGACGTCCCGGGGCCGGCGCACCTCGCCGAGCAGCCGGCCGTAGCCGTCCAGGATCTCGTCCCGGTGCTCCTCGCTGACGTGGTGCCGCAGCTCACGGTGCAGCAGCAGGTGGGTGGTCAGTGCCCGCAGGATCGCCCGGTCCCAGACCTGGGCCCACTTCTCCGCGAGCACCTGGCCGCCGAACCACTGCCCGGCGGTCACCACCACCTCGGTGGTCGGCGGGTCGTACTCGGGCAGGTGCGCGTAGACCGACTCCTCGTGCGCCTGGTGGTCCTGCAACCGTCGCATGTAGACGGTCTTGCCGGCGCCGAGCTTGCCGGCGATCACCCGTACCTTGGAGTCGTCGGCCCGGGTGGCCAGACCGCCGAAGCCGGGGTCGGCGTCGAACTCGACGAACTCGGTGAGCACGTCGTCGAGCTCGGCGCGCGAGCCGTCCGGGCTGCCGAACAGGCCCGCGACGTCGACAGTCCCCTGGTTGCCCTTCATCCGCGCACCCTCGACCCGGCTCCTGGCGTTCGCACACTACCCTACGGATGTGTCCGTATCCCGCCGCTCGTCGGGTTCGCGTGCAGTCTGAGGCACCGCCCCGGTCGTACGTGCTGACGACCTCGGAGCGGCTGCGCCGGCATGTCCGGGCCAACGGGACGCGGGCGATCCTGGGTGGGGTCAGCTTCAGCGCGATCGTCGCCGGCTTCCTCGACGCCACCCAGCACCAGTGGTCCCTGCTCAAGTACGTCGCGCTGGCCGTAGGGGTCGCGGCCCTGATCCTGGTCGGGCTGGCCGGCGCGCGGCTTCGGCTGCTGCTGCTCGTCCCGGGTGCCCGCCGGGCCCGGACCGCGCCGGGCCGGCCGGCCCAGCTCGAGCTCGTCGCCACCGGGCGCGGCGCCCCCGTCCGGCAGGTCGCGGCGACCCGCTGCGACGACCCGGTGTACGGCGCGGGCCTGCGGGTGCTGCTGGATCCCGGCGCCCGGCCGCTGCTGGTCATCCCGAGCAACCACCGGGACGTGGCCAGGGAGCACGAGCTGCTGCTGCCGCTGTTCGCCGACCGGGAGCGGCGGTCCCGGGTCGAGGTCGACCTGCACCCGCTCGGGCTGGCGATCCCGCCGTACACGTTCGCCCGGGAACTGCCCGAGGGCGTCCAGGACACCGACCACACGCTCGCCGTGAAGGACCTCATGTACCTGCCCGAGTTGGCCGCCGCGCTGGGCCCGACCGAGCCACCGGTGATGTGGCCGGAGCACTGCGTCGACCCGATGCTGCTGGCCGAGCGGGACGTGGTCGTGGTCGGCGGACCGGACACCAACTTCTGGCACGGGGCGCTGTTCGAGCCGGTGGCCCGCGAGTTCGGCACGCCGGAGAGCTCGGTGCCGCTGGCCATCGACATGCGCGAGCCGGGCGAGCTGCCGACCTACGGGTCGCGGATGCTCACCGCGCAGCTGTCCGGGTCCGGCGCGGTGTTCCCGCACAGCCGCGCCGAGCAGGTGCAGCTGGACGAGCGGCTCTACCCGACGCACGCGATGATCCTGGCCTGCCGCAACCCGTACGCGGCCGCGGCCGGGCGGTCCCGCTGGGTGGTCTTCGTCGCCGGCACCCGCAGCCTCGGCACCAGCGGCGCGGTGCTCGCGCTCACCCTGATGCTGCGCCGGATGCGGGCGGAGCCGGAGGCGAACTTCTACAGCGAGGTGCCCACCTCGGCCCGGCGGGTCCGGGCGCAGGTGTCCGCGGTGCTGGTCCGGGTGACCGAGGTCGAGCAGGCCGTGCTGCGCCGGGACGGCCAGATCCAGCCGCGGCAGCGGCGGCGGATGGCGCCGGAGGGGCTGGACCCGCACTACAGCGACAGCTACGTGCCGACCGAGGTGGACGTGTTCGCCTACGGGGCCGGCGACGCTCCACAGTGGACCACCCTGGGCCGGGTCGGGCGGGCGGGCTAGCCGACGGTAGCGGCGGCGAGGTGCTTCCGGCCGGTGAGGAACGCCAGCCCGTACAGGATCGCCACCACGATGAGCAGCGACCGGTAGCCGCTGATCAGCGCCAGGTATTCCAGCGCGCCGCCGACCATCGCGCCGAGCAGGTTCGCCGCGAACGCGACCGTGGACGCGCCGGTCTTCGCGAACCGCTGGGCGAAGACCAGGTTGGCCAGGAAGATCGGCGCGAACGCCAGCGCCACCCCGGCCAGGAACCGCGGCACGACCGGCAACGACAGCAGCGCCGACTGCGGGATCAGCCAGGCCAGGACCAGCGCACCCAGCAGCCCGGCGTAGAGCAGCACCGGCCGGGGCAGCCTGACCCGCCGCGCGGTCTCGATCGCGGCCAGCACCGAGAGCAGCACGCCGGCGAACACCGCCGCGTTCACCACCCAGGTGGTGCCGAACAGCAGCGCGAACTGCACCACGTTCTTCGTCTCCAGCAGCAGGAACGCGGCGCCCATGAAGAACAGGTCGACGTACGGCCGCATCTGCCCGAGCGGGCCGGCCGTGACCCGCACCAGCAGGATCGAGGCGAGCAGGATCAGTCCCAGCATCTCCAGGTAGAAGCGCGGGATCGTGCGGTCGGCCAGGTACGGGAAGGGCCGGTCGTCGGTGGTCGGCTGCAACGACCGGGTCGTCGACGGCCGCCAGGTCGTGGTGCAGCCGCCGGCGGTGCCGTCCGCCCGCAGGCTCAGCACCGCCTCCTGGCGGGGGCCGATCGACCGGCCGACATGGACGCACGGCGGCGCGCCGTACACGGACTGGATCGTGTTCGCGTAGCGGTCGACCAGCCAGTTCTCGTAGTAGTTGTACATCGCGAACGTGCCGCCCGGCTTGAGCAGCGACCGCGCCCGGGTCAGTGCCTGCGTGGTGAACAGGTAGTTTTCCAGCCGCAGCGCCGCCTGCCCGGTCACGATCGTGGCCGAGTCGGGCAGCGCCAGCAGGATGAGGTCGTAGCGGCGGTTCGTCCGCTCCAGGAACGCCCGCCCGTCGTCGACGTGCGCGACGACCCTGGGATCCGCGTACGGCCGGTCGGGGTGGCGCTGCTTGCCGATCCGCTGCAACTCGGGGTCGATCTCGACCGCGTCCACCCGCTTGGCGCCCTCGGTCAGCGCGATCGCGACGTCGTTGCCGGTGCCGGCGCCGATGATCAGGATGTCGTCACGGGCGCCGGCGTACGTGTAGGGGTAGCGGTAGAACGGGTCGGACTCGTCGAGCTGGCTGATCCGGTGGGCGGTCTGGTGCGGCGTGTTGTTCACGTCGACCTTGACGCTGCCGTTCGCGGACGTCACCGCCCGGATCTTGTAGTACGGCGACCAGAAGTAGCCGCCGAGCAGCGACTGCGCGCCGAGCAGCACGACGACCAGCGCCACCCCGACGCCGGCCACCGGGAGCAGCCGCCGGCCGAGCAGCGGTACGAACGCGGCCGCGATCACCACCGCCCAGCCCAGCGGCGGCAGCCGGAGGAACGACACCCCGGCGAACAGCACGATGCCGGCGAGGCTGCCCAGCACGTCGAGCCGGTAGGCCTCGAGCGGCGCGAACCGGCTGAACGTGCGGGCGACCTCCTGGCCCAGACAGGCGAGCACCGCGACGGTGAGCAGGAAGACGGCCGCCATGCTGACCCAGCGAGGCAGCGCCGGCATCCCCAGGGCCCCGCCGGGCATCCACCCGTGGGGACCGTCCACGGTCTGCACCGGGAACGCCAGGAGGAAGCCGACCAGCACCGCCAGCGTGGGCGCGCCCAGCGGGAAGAGGTCGCGCTCGGACCCGGCCAGCAGGAAGCCGATCCCGATGCCGAGGAAGCTCGCCAGCAGCACGAAGTTGGTGAGGTGGGCCAGGAAGATGTCGTTGGCCGCGGTCCAGCGGATCAGCGCGAGCTCGACGAACAACATGAGGAAGCTGGCCAGCACCAGGCGGGATCGGTTGCCGAGCGCCGGGCCGCGCCGGCCGGTGGTCTTCTCCCGCACGTCCTCGCTCACTCGGGCGCCTCCGTCCTGGGCCGGTCAGCGGCCGCGCGGACCCTATCCCATGGTGCTCATGCCCCCACCGGGCTGAGGCAACCGGCCGGCAGCTCGAACCAGCGCAGGTGCTCGAAGTCGGCCGAGACCAGGTCGCCCGGGCCGGGCAGGTCCGGTGTGGACGGTGCGGCCAGCAGCGCGCCGGCCTCGGCCAGGTAGCCGGGCAGGGCCGAGTCGGGAGCCCGGTGGTCGTGCCGGGGGTAGCGCATCTGCCCGTCCGGCCCGTACGTGACCTGGGACAGCCGCAGCGGGGGCTCGGCCGCCGCCCGCGCGGTGCCGCCACAGCCCGGTCGCCGGCTCGAACCGGTAGTCCGGCAGCAGCCGCCAGCCGTCCCTGGCGACCAGCGCGACGGCCTCGACGACGTAGTCGAACACGGTCTCGGAGATGAAGTAGTTGAAGTTGACCCGCACCCAGCCCGGCTTGATGCCCTCGCAGCCGCCGGCGATCTCCCGCTCGAACTCGTGCGAGCGCTCCAGGTCGATGCCCAGCAGCCGGTGCCCGTACGGGCCGGCGCACGAGCAGCCGCCGCGCGCCTGGATGCCGAACAGGTCGTTGAGCACCGCGACGACGAAGTTGTGGTGCAGGTAGCGCCCGCTCGGCGCGCGGACCACGAACGAGACGATCGACAGCCGCTCGGCCGTCGAGGTTGCCGAGGATCTCGATCGCCGGCTCCTGCCGCCAGGCCTCGACCGCGCGGCGCAGGTAGTGCTCCTCGTGGGCGCGGATCGTCTCCACGCCGACCGCCTCCTTGAGCTGGAAGACCAGCCCGGCGCGGATCGACTCGACGATCGCCGGCGTGCCGCCCTCCTCGCGCTGCTCCGGGTCGTCGAGGTAGCGGTGCTCGGTCGGGTTGACGTACGCGACCGTGCCGCCGCCGGGCACGTCCGGCACCCGGTTGGTCAACAGCTCCCGCCGCACCACCAGCACGCCCGGGGTGCCCGGGCCGCCGATGAACTTGTGCGGGCTCAGGAAGATCGCGTCCTTGTAGCCGCGGCGCATGTCGTCATCTCGATTCGACGTACGGCGCGGCGGCGGCGAAGTCCCAGAAGACAGCGCGCCGTGCCGGTGCAGCAGCGCGGAGATCGCGGTGGTGTTGCTGACGATGCCGGTCACGTTGGTCGCCGCCGAGAACGAGCCGATCTTCAGCGGCCGGTCGGCGTGCGCGGCCAGCTCGGCTCCAGCCGGCGAGGTCGATGTGGCCGTCGGCGTCCTCGGGGATCACCACCACGTCGGCGATCGACTCGCGCCAGGGCAGCTCGTTGGAGTGGTGCTCGTACGGGCCGATGAACACGACCGGCCGCCGCTCGCGGCGGGATGCCGCTCGGCCAGGCGGTAGCGTCTCGAGTCCGGCGGGATGCGCAGGCCGAGGATGCCGATCAGCTTGTCGATCGCGCCGGTGCGAGCCGGAGCCGCAGAAGATGACCAGCGGTGTCGTCGTCGCCGCCGACCGCGTCGCGGATGATCCGGCGGGCGTCCTCGCGCAGCCGGGTGGTCTGCAGGCCGGTGCCGCTGGACTCGGTGTGCGTGTTCGCGTAGCGGGGCAGGACCTCGTCGCGGATGAAGTCCTCGATGAAGCTGAGCGCGCGCCCGGACGCGGTGTAGTCGGCGTACGTCACCCGCCGCGGACCGTACGGGCCCGGCATCGACCTGGTCGTCGCCGATGACCGACTCGCGGATCCGGCGCAACAGCGGGGTTTCGGCAGGCGTGCTCATGCCGTGACGGTAGAGCCGACCGGTCCGGTCCGGACAGGCGTCCTCCCGGTCGGTCCGGCTCGTCCCATTACCGACAGCTGTCCGGGTTCTCACCGTTGCTTCACCGGACCGGGGACATAATGCGGAACAGTCCGGCCTCTCCCCGCCTTGGAGGCGACATGCCACCGCCCGCGCGCTCGGGTCGCCGCTCGGCCCGAGCCGCCCGGGCGATACGGACGGTCACGCTGCTCGCCGCCTCCTTCGTCCTGGTCGGCATGGCCGTGGCCGGGACGCCGGGCGGGGCCAGTGAGGACCCCGCCGCCGTGCCCGAGGCCGCGCCGGCCGCCGAGCCGGGACCGACCCCGGCCGCCTCGGCCGCCCCGGCCGCGACCGACCCGCTGGCCGCCCCCGCCTCGCCCGCCGCCACCACCCCGAGCCCGCGGCCGCGCCCGCCCGACCCGTACCGGACCGTCCAGGCAGCGGCGCAGCGGGTCACCGCGGGAGCCGACGGCTTCGCCTCGTTCACCCTGATCGACCGGGCCAGGGGCAAGCGCATCGGCGACGCCCGCTCGGCCCAGCTCACGTTCACCGAGTCGACGATCAAGGCGTGGCTGGCCGCGGACCTGCTGGCGAGCCGGGCCCGCGCCGGCGCGGCGCTCACCCCGTACGAGACGGCGCGGATGACCTCGATGATCCGGGAGTCCGACGACAACGCCGCCGAGGTGATCTGGCGCTGGCTGGGCGCGGACGACGCGATCGAAGACATGATCGAGATCTGTCACCTGACCGACACCAAGGTGTACCCGGCCTGGTGGTCGAAGACCGAGATCTCCTCCCGGGACCTGGCCCGGCTGGGCGCCTGCATCGTCCCGGGCAAGGGCAAGTTCCTGTCCCCGGCCGCGGGTGCGCCCCTGCTCGCGCTGATGCGCAGCGTCGACCCCTCCAACGCGTTCGGCATCCAGCAGGTCAACCCGGCCGGTCGCGGCGTCAAGATCGCGGTCAAGAACGGCTGGACCGAGCACGGCTCCTCCGACGGCACCGTGTGGAACGTCAACTGCCTCGGCATCTGGGGGCACGGCAACCGCTGGGTGCTCGCGGTGACCACCCGATACCCGGCCACCAACGGCCTCGACTACGGCGCCGGCGTCTGCCGCCAGGTGACCCGCGCCGTGCTGCCGCTGACCCGCGGTCGCTGAGCCTTCCACCGACCGTCCTATGAGGAGAGTCGGCGGATGGATCCGGTTGCCGGTCCGCAGTGTCCTCTTCGGACTCGATCTCTGCCACCGCCCGGGTGAGCGGAGCGGCTCAGGCCGCGGACTCGATCCGGAACAGGTAGCAGCCGTAGGGGATGCTGCGGATGTCGATCCGGGCCACCTCGGGTCGGCCCAGCAGCCGCTCGATCGCCGGCTCGGTGTCCGGGCCGGTGACGACCTCGCCGTCGACGATCCGGCCGTCCGGTCCGTACGAGCGGAAGACCAGCGTGCGATGGCGGAAGCCGGCCGGGTACGCGGCCGGCTCGCGGTAGCCGGCGCATCGGTCGGCGTGCACGAAGACCGGACCGGTCTCGGCGTACGGGCCGCCGAGCGGGCTGGGCCGGTAGCCGATCAGCAGGAGGTCCTCGCCCGCGGTCGCGTCCCGCAGGCAGCAGCGCAGCGGCTCGCCGCCGTCGGCCCGCTGCGGCCGCAGCTCGTTGCCGAGGTCGTCCACGCCGCCGGCGCGGATGCGGTCGAGCTCGGCGGTGGGGATTGCGGTCACCAGGAATCTCATGCGTCCACGCTCGCCGGCACGGTCCGTCCGTGCTGGCGGCGATCGGACGTGGCGATCTTGTGATGTGGGAGAGCATCATTTGGCACTAAGGTGACACCCGTGCAGAGCAGGGGTGTGGACGCGGCGTACCGGCGGGCGGTCGGCAAGCGGATCCGGGTGTGGCGGGTGCTGCACGAGCGGTCCCAGGACGAGCTGGCCGCCGAGGCCGGGGTGACCAGAAACTTCGTCAGCGCGATCGAGCGTGGCGCGCAGGGGCTCGACGCGGTCCGGCTGCGCCGGCTCGCCCGAGCCATGGACATGAGCCTCGGCGAGCTGCTGGCCGACCCGGAGCCGGCCGCCGGCCCGGCCGACGGCGGCGAGCGGCCCGGGGCAGCCTAGGCGCGGCCGGAGCCGGACCGGCTGCTGAGCGCGTACGGCCCCTCACCCGTCCGTGCATCGCGCGCGGGGGTGGAGGGCCGTCGTGCGACCATGGGTCGCATTCGCGATCCAGGAGGCTCTTCACTCGTGACCGAGACCGGCGCGCCCACACCGTGGTGGGACGGGGCCCGGATGTCGGCGCCCGCCCGGCCGGCTCTCGTGGAGGGACCGCCGCCGGGAACCGGTGCGCTGAGCCTCGGTCTCGGCCGGGGTTCCCGGGAGCGCGAGCTGGTGCGCCAGGTCGGGGCGCCGCTGCCGGGCATTCGCCGGGTGGTCGTGCTGAGCATCAAGGGCGGCGTCGGCAAGACGACGACGGTCGCGGTGACCGGGTCGATGCTCGCCGGCCTGCGCCGGGACAAGGTCGTCGCACTCGACGCCTCGTCCGACTGGGGCACGCTGGCCACCCGGCTGTCCGTCGTGCCCCGGCAGAGCGTCCGCGAGCTGGCCGCGAACGGCCGGCATGCGGTGTCCGAACATGGCGTCCTCGCCCAGCTGGCGGCGTCGCCGTCCGGGCTGCTGGTCGTCGGCAGCGACCCACAGACGGTCGTCTCCGGTGCGCTGACCGAGGAGGAGTACGCCCAGACGCTGCGGCTGCTGGAGTACGTCGGCAACCTCATCGTGACCGACGTCGGTGCCGGGCTGCAGCAGCCGTTCCTGCCGTCCGCGCTGGCCGGGTGCGACCAGTTGGTGGTCGCCAGCGCCGCGACCTGGGACGCCGCGCAGAGCGCCGGGGCAGCGCTGGACTGGCTGGCCGCCCGCGGGTTCGGGCCGCTGGTCCAGCACAGCATCGTCGTGGTCAACAACCTCTACCCGACGCGGCGGCGGCGGTCGGGCTACGTTCGCGACCTGAAGTCCGACCTGGCCCGGCGGGCGCGCTCCGTGCACGAGATCCCGTTCGACGCGGCGCTGCAGCCCGGCGGTCGCATCCTGCTCCGCAAGCTGTCCGCGGCCACCCGCCAGGCCTACCTCGAGGTGGCCGCCGATCTGGTCACCGGCCTCTCCCACCCCCGCTGACGCCGGGCTGACCGGCCGCGCTGACCGGCCGCGCTGACCGGCCGCGCTGATCGGCCGCGCTGACCGGCCCGTGCCGCCCGCTGACGCGTGCCGCTCGCTGCCGTCCGCTCGGAGCCGCGGCGGGCGGAGCCGCGGCGGTGCTGGAGCCGCGGCGGTGCTGGAGCCGCGGCGGTGCTGGAGCCGCGGCGGTGCTGGAGCCGCGGCGGGCTGGAGCCGCGGCGGTGCTGGAGCCGCGGCGGTGCTGGAGTCGCGGCGGTGCTGGAGCCGCGGCGGTGCTGGAGGTTCAGGCGCAGGCGGGGCGGAGCTTGCGGAGGTGGTCCCGGATCGCCTCGCGCGCCGAGCCCGGATCCCGCGCCTCGACCGCCTCGAAGATCGCCTCGTGGTCCCCGGCGATCCGGGCCCAGAACCCGGCCGGCGCCTCCCATTCCTGCACGTGGTCGTACACGAGCTCGAACACCGGCCGGCTGAGCATCTCGACGATCGGGCTGCCGCTCGCCCGCACCAACACCGCGTGGAACATCTTGCTCGACGCGATCGCGTCGGACATGCTCGTCTGCCGCCGGTCGAACAGCGTCGCCTTGAGGTCCTGCAGCTGCTCCTCCGACCGCCGCTGCGCCGCCAGCCCCGCCGCCGGCACCTCGAGCAGGTCCCGCGCCTCGGCGAGCTGCCCGATCGTCAGGCTGTGGGCCTGGGCCAGCAGCCGCAGGCTTGCCTGGAGGTAGCCGGAGACCTGATCCGGGTTCGGGTACGCGACGAACGACCCGCCGGCCACGCCGCGGGTGGTGGTGATGAGGTTCTGGCTGGCGAGCACCCGCAACGCCTCGCGCACGGTCGACCGGCTCACCCCGTACTGCGTCGACAGCTCCGGCTCGATCGGCAGCTTCTCGCCCGGCTTCAGCTCGCCCGTGATGATTCGCGCACGCAGCGCGTCGGATAGCACCTGATAGGCAGGCACGGACCCCCGTCCCGCAGTCACAGGGACACCCTAGGTGTACGCCCTTGTCAGAGTCGAACCGGGTTGCGCCGCCTGTCGCTCCTTCGCCCACGGTGGGTAGGGAACGAACACCACGCCCGACCCTCGCCCAGCCGGCCGCGGACGTACCGAGGCGTGCACCGCAGCCGGTACACTGCCCCATCGGCACCGTCCGCGGTCGCCAGGAGGCTTCGCCTAGTCCGGTCTATGGCGCCGCACTGCTAATGCGGTTTGGGTTAACCGCCCATCCCGGGTTCGAATCCCGGAGCCTCCGCCAGGCCGCTGAGCTGTGCCTTCCCCGGGAAGACACTGTCTACAGTGGACGAGATGTGGGACGGTGCGGCATCCGACCGTATCGCTGGTTGCAGTCGGCGGGTAGCGGTCGCGCCCCGGCGCCCCGTGCGACGGCGGCGTGACCGGCAACAGCCTGATGTCCCGAGCGTCTCGGAAACCGCCGCCGCCAGCCGCACTAACGACCCGACGAACACAGGGGGCTGGGTCGCGCTCCGAGGTGGTAGCGGCTGGGCGGGCCGTGACCGCCGGCCGGATCTGCTGCGGGTGCGTCCCCATCTTCTGAGGCAGACTCCGAGGTTGTTAGTGACGATCCGCTATAGTCGGGATGTGAAGGATGCCGGCGCGCTCCTCCGGGAGGCGCGGCTCGCTGCGCGCCTGAGCCAGGCCCAATTGGCTCGCAGAGCGGGAGTGACCCAGAGTGTGATCAGCGCCTACGGGTCCGGGCGGCGGGAGCCGGCGCTGTCGACGCTGGTTCGCCTGGTCGAGGCGACTGGAGCACGCCTCAGCTTTGACACTCGGCTCGGCGGAGAGGCCAGTCTGCCGCAGACACCGCGTGGGCGGACGATCCAGGAGAGCCGGCAGCGTGTTCGCGAGATTGCCAGGAAGTACAGCGCCAGCAACGTTCGCCTATTCGGCCGCACGGCTCGGGGCGAGGACGGGCCGGACAGCGATATCGACCTTCTCGTGCACCTTGAGCCCACGGTTGGGCTCATAGGGCTCGCACGCCTCCAGCGCGAGCTGGAGCAGGTTCTCGGCGGCCCAGTCGACCTCCTTCCCGACGACGGACTCAAGCCCGACGTCCGGGCAGCTATCGAGCGGGACGCGTTGACGTTGTGAGCCGGTCTGTGGCCGACCGCCTCCGCGGCATCCGCCTTCGGTGAGGCCGAGCAGCGGCAAGACCCAATTCTCGTATTCCTTCGAGCCGCCGCACCGGACCTGATTGTCGAAATCCGGGCTGACCTGCCCACCGAGACCGACGGGCCGATGCTGAGGCACGGGCTGCAGGATCGACACGGCCAGCCGCTCATGAAGATTCCGCGGAGTCGGGCCGAGCGGCCTGTTCGGGGCCGAGGGAGCCAGCGTGGC
The DNA here is from genome assembly GCA_963803135.1 of uncultured Actinomycetota bacterium. Classification (GTDB taxonomy): domain Bacteria; phylum Actinomycetota; class Actinomycetes; order Mycobacteriales; family CADCTP01; genus CADCTP01. The sequence continues at coordinate 490,963 of CAWDLH010000010.1, forward strand.
CACGCGGACGCTCCGGCTCCATATCCGTCCTGCTCGGCATCGGAGATCGCCTCCGCTTCACGTCGTCATCTGACCACCCTGCGGCCGGTCCCGGGTCCCTCCCCCGAGTCTTTCGTCCTCCGCCGGACGAGAGAGCGCGGGCGGGCCATGCGCGCGGCCCGGCTCTTCATGATCTCGGTGGCGTCCGGGGTGGAGATGAGGGAAGGGCTTGTCCGGCAGGCCCCCAGCCGCCACCGCCCGGCGTCACCACGGTGATCACCTCGCCCGCGTCGAGGTGCAGGGTCGTCTTGGGAGGGAGCTCCGTCTGCTCGGCTCCCTCCCCGAGCAGATTGTGACCAGAGGCGCCTGGCCTGCCGCCACGGGCCCCGCGCGGACGGTGCCGCCGGCGGTCGGTCAGCAGCGACACGGTGGCCGGCTCGAGCACGCGGATCGACCGAACCACTCCGTCGCCGCCCCGATGTCGGCCGCCGCCGCCGCTGCCTTCCACCAGCTCGTACTGCTCGACCCGCATGGGGTACTCCAGCTCGAGCGCCTCGATCGGGGTGTTCAGCGTGTTGGTCATCCCGACGTGGACGCCGCTCGGTCCCGGCCCGCGGCTGGAACCGCCTTGCCCGCCGGCAACGGTTTCGTAGTACGTCCAGCCACGCCCGCCGATCACGAGGTTGTTCATGGTGCCCTGGCCCGCGGCGGGGATGTCGGCCACCTCCGCCAGCGCCGCGAGCACCGTGTCCGCGATCCGCTGGCTCGTCTCCACGTTCCCGGCCACCACGGCGTGCGGTGGAGCGGCGTTCACCAGCGAGCCGGCCGGGGCGACGATCTCCAGCGGCGCGTACGTCCCGGCATTCGCCGGCACGTCGTCCGGCAGCACCACCCGCAGCGCGAAGTAGCACGCCGACCGGGTCACCGCGAGAGGACAGTTCACGTTCCCGTCCACTGCGTCCGCCGTACCGGTGAAGTCGATACGCATCCGATCGCCGTGCACGGTGAGGGCGACCTCGATCGGGATGTCGGCATCGCTGACCCCGTCGCCTTCGAGCTCGCCGCGGTCCCGGTAGGTGCCGTCGGGCAACGCCCGCAACGCCTCGCGGGTGCGGCGCTCGGCGTACGCGAGAATCTCGTCGTAGGCGGCGACCAGGGTGTCCAGTCCGCGGCGGGCGACGAGGTCGGCCAGCCGTTGCCCGGCGATCTGGTTCGCGGCGATCTGGGCCCGGAGGTCGCCCCGGCGCAGCCGGGGAGTGCGCGAGTTGGCCAGGATCAGCGCGAACAGATCCTCGTCCAGCCGGCCTGCGCCGACCAGCCGGACCGGCGGGATGACCAGGCCCTCCTGCCACAGGTCCTGGCTGCCGCTGGGCATGGATCCCGGCACCATGCCGCCGATGTCCGAGTGGTGGGCGCGCGTGACCGCGTAGCCCACCGGGCGGTCGTCGACCGCGATCGGGGAGACCAGCGTGATGTCGGGGAGGTGAGTGCCGCCGGTGTACGGGTCGTTGAGCGCGAACACGTCTCCCGGCTGCGCGCCGCGGGCCATCACCGCGGCCACCGCCTCGGGCATCGCGCCGAGGTGGACCGGGATGTGCTCGGCCTGGGCGACCATCCGGCCGCGGTCGTCGAACAGCGCTGCCGAGCAGTCCCGGCGCTCCTTGATGTTCGACGAGTAGGCGCTGCGAACGAGCACCGAGCCCATCTCGGCCGCGACTCCTTCCAGCGCGCTGCGCATCACCGACAGCGTGACCGGGTCGAGGATCATGACTGCTCCCGGGTCAGGACCAGCGTGCCGGCGGAGTCGACGGTGCCGGTCCACCCGGGCCGCACCAGACAGGTCGCCTCCGCGAACTCCACCACTGCCGGCGCCCGCGCCACGCTGCCGCGGCCCATCAGCCCGCGGTCGAGGACCTCCGCCCGGACCCAGGCGCCGTCCAGGAGGACGTCCCGGTGGCCGGTGCGCGGGTCCGCCTCCGACGATTCGGGCTCGATCATGTCCGGCCGCTCGCCGGCGACGGTCGCCACCAACCGGACGCTGACGACCTCCACCGGCTCGCCGTCCTCCCGGTGGCCGTACCGGCGCTGGTGGGCCGCATGGAAGGCCTCGGCGAGCGCCGTCGGGGTCTCGCCGTCGACCGTGAGCTCGTAGGACTGGCCCCGGTACCGGAGGTCCGCCAGCCGGTCGAGGCGCGGCTCGGCCCCGAACCCCTGCAGGTCCTTGCGGGCGCGCTCGGCGAGCAGGTCCCAGGCGGCGGCCAGGCGGCCCGGGTCGAGGCCGGCGACCTCGGAGAGCAGCGGACCGACGTAGTCGCGGCGGATGTCGGCGATCGCCAGCCCCAGGGCCGACAGCACGCCGGCCGCCCGCGGCACGAGCACAGTTCGCATCCCCAGCTCCTCCGCCAGCCCGCACGCGTGCATGCCGCCCGCGCCCCCGAAGGCGACGAGCGCGAACTCGCGCGGGTCCAGGCCCCGCTCGACGCTGATCATCCGCAACGCCCGGCCCATCTCGGCCTCCGCGACCCGGACCACGCCGGCTGCCGCCTGCACTGCGGTCAGGCCCAGCCCGTCGCCGAGTCGCTGCAGGACCTGCCGGGCGAGGCCGGCCGACAGGACGACCCGCCCGCCCAGGGTCGCGCCATCCGCCAGGAAGCCGAGCAGCAGGTCCGCGTCGGTGACGGTCGGTTCGTCACCACCGAGCCCGTAGGCCGCCGGCCCCGGATCGGCGCCGGCGGATCGAGGCCCCACCCGCAGGGCGCCACCCTCGTCCGCCCAGGCCACCGAGCCCCCGCCCGCGCTGACCGAGTGGACGTCGACCGCGGGGAGCTTCACCGGAACCCCGGCCACCATCGACTCGGTGGTCGTCTGCACCGCGCCGCCGACCACGGCCGCCACGTCGGTGCTCGTCCCGCCCATGTCGAAGGTCAGCAGGTCGCCGAAGCCGGACAGGCCGGCGACGTAGGTCCCCCCGACGACCCCGCCGGCGGGCCCGGACAGGACGAGCCGGGCCGGCTGGGTCGCGGCCAGATCGATCTCCGCGACGCCGCCGGTGGACTGCATGACCAGGGGAGCGGGCAGGCCACGCTCCCGGGTCCGCTCGGCGAGCCGGCGCAGGTACGCGGTGACCCGGGGCGCGAGGTACGCGTCGGCGGTCACGGTCGCCACCCGCTCGTACTCACGGAACTCCGGCAGCAGCTCACTCGACAGCGACACCGCCAGGTCGGGCAGTGCCGTCCGGATCGCGCGGCCGACCCGCCGCTCGTGCTCCGGGTACAGGAACCCGAACAGCAGGCACACGGCAACCGCCTCGACCTCGGCGGCCCGCAACGCGGCCACGACCCGGGCCAGCTCGCCCTCGTCCAGCGCAACCACCACACCCGCAGGCCCCATCCGCTCCCGGACGGTGAACCGCAGCTCGCGCGGCACGAGCGGCGGCGGCCGGTCCCGGGCGAGGTCGTAGAGCGCCGGGCGGTTCTGCCGGCCGATCTCCACGACATCCCGGAACCCCTCGGTCGTGACCAGCGCGGTACGGCCGCCCCGACGTTCCAGCAGCGCGTTGGTCGCGACGGTCATGCCGTGCGCGAACACGGCGACTTCGCCGGAGTCCAACTCGGACGCATCGAAGACCGCGAGCGCCCCGACCGACTGGTCCCGCGGAGTGGACGGCACCTTGGCCGTCACCAGCCGGCCGTCCCGAAGAGCCACCAGATCGGTGAACGTTCCCCCGACGTCAACGCCCAGTCGCGCCCGTCCACTCGTCACCGACACATCCTGGCACCGCCCGCTGGGCCCGTTGGTTGCACTTGTGGTTGCGGTTCGCGGTCGTATGCTGGCGTACGGTGACGCACGGAAGGCGCGGCGACGGGCGCCGAGGGACAGTGGCGAACACCGGCTACTGGCACTGCTAATGCGGTTGGGGGCTCAAACCCCCTCCCAGGTTCGAATCCCGGAGCCTCCGCCGGGCCGTTGAACTGCACTTTTCCGGGGATTCACTGTCTACAGTGGATGGGGCCTGGACGGTCGCCCGACCTTCCCACCTATATCTGTCGGTTGCAGTCGGACGGATAGCGGTCGCAGCCGGCGCCCGGTGCGACGGCAGCGTGGACTCGAGAAGCTTGAATTCTCGGCCGCCGCGCGCGCCAATCGCACTAACGCCCGACGAACACAAGGGGGCGCGACGCGCAAGTAGGGCCGGCGGCGCGCTCCGAGGCGGTCGCGACTGGGCATGTCCGCGGACCGGTCGATCTACGGGGGCGTTGGCACGCTTATGTGACGACGACCGGGACGAACAAGATCGCGCGACGACGGCGAAGAGCGGGAAGTAGAAGTCTCGGATCACCCGCGCCATGCAGGCCACCAGCCGGGATCCGGCGGAGCGACGGGTTGTTCACGGGGACGATCAACGGACGTCGCTCGTGACCTCCCGGTCGCGGTCGTCTGACGCCCAGCGGTCGTGGAGCAACACCGAAACCCGACCGCGGCAAGTGCGCCAGCCCCGTGACAGTTCGTGTCCACGGACCTCGCTGGGCCGGCTTAGGCAGGCTGTATGGGCAGCCGCTGCAGCACGCTGTTGACTTCCTGCGGGTCGAAGTGTGCCGGGTCGAAGCGGCCGCCGATCCAGGCCATCCGCTCGTCGTGCTCGGGATGCCGGGGATCGGCGAGGATGGCGCAGAGTTCGGCGTAGCCCCAGACGCCCCCGCAGTCCTCCACCGGCCCCGCGCGGCGCCCTCCCACGCACACGGCCACGCTGGTGCCGCTGCCGGGGACCACCTGCTCAACGACGATGTCGTGCTCCCACGAGTCGCCGAAGTCGTACTCGTACCGCAGCCGATCGCCGGGCGCTCCGAGCAGGTCGGCGAGTCGAATCTGGCTCTCGTCGCAGTCCGGCTCGCCCCATGTCGTCTCGAACGATCGGGCCGAGTACCGCCGACCCGCCGACTCGAACACGTGCAGGTGGCTGTCCGTCCAGCCGAATGAGACCTGCAGCACCTCGTGCACGGCATCCAGGGTGGCGCGAGCCGGCACCTGGAGCCGCCGCCAGATCGGCGGTTTCGCCCCGCGCACAGACACCTTCAGTACGAAGATCTCGTCACCGGCCGCGTCCCGGACGACCCGAGCCCGACTGGGGGCCTGCCTCCGCTCCGGCGCGATGCGCTCCAAGGCCCGCGCGTACGCCGCCGTATCGGCGGCCGTTCCCGAGGTCAGAGCGCCGTGCAGCTGGTCGACAGCAACCGCCATGAGCCGGTGCAGGATCTCGTGCCGGTCAACTCCGCGGTCCTGCAACCGCCTGGTGGCCTGCCACACCTCCGGCGGATCGTCCTCCCACAGCTGGTTGGCCACGACCTCGTGAATCGAGAGGTGGAGCCTCGGGTTGACTCCCCCGATCTCGTCGCCGGCCGACGGGTCGGTGAGGACCTGGTGGTATTCGGGATGCTCGCCTTCGATCAGCAGCCGCCGGTCGTCGGGATCCGCCGGGTCCAGCCGCGGGTAGTCTTCACCGCCGATCCTCGTGCCGACGTACGGCATGGCGAAGATCCTGCGGTCGAGGGCGTCCTGAGCCCGCTTCAGATCGCCGGTCAACTCCAACCCGGCCAGATAGGACTGGCCTACGCTGACCGGCTCTTCGTACTCGCTGCGGAAATGGCTTCCGCATTCGTCCGCCACCGCTGCCACCTCGGCGACCGCCTCCGGCGGCAGGCCGGACCGGCCGCCGGCCCAGCGCGCCCAGGCGGAGACGACGGCGGGCATCGCGGCGAGGTCGTCATCGTCTTCCATCACGACCTCGGCAGGAAGCCAGTCGTGTAGGAACCGCTCCAGCTTTCCGGGACTGACCCTCACCGGCCGGCCGGAGTCAGCGTCGGCGCCGAAGTCGACGACGAGCCGGGCGCAGCGGCGGGTCGCGGCCCCCGTGGGAAGCGTCGCCGCCTCCGGAGACGCCAGGAAGTCGGCGACGACCGCTTCCCGCTCGGCGTCGAGGACTGCTACCGGCTCGGCTCTCACCGTGCCGGCCTGGGGTTGGGGCAACACACGACACCGGGCCAGGGCGAGGGCCCGGTTCTGGATGTACGTCTCCGGAATCTCCGGTAGCCAAGTCTGGTCGGTGACCGCCAGCGCCGTCTCGAGCAGTTGACGCGCTTCCGCCGGGTCGATGCGCTTGAGGATCGTCAGCGGCGCGTCCTCGGCCGCCGTCGTCCGCATGTGCCGGAGCGCGACGGCGGCCTGGTCGAGGACCAGCACGTCCTTGGCCCACGGATTCCCGTCGCCGAGATCGACCAGCACGGTGACCGCATGCCGCCGGCGCCCGTATGCGAATACGCAGAGCAAGGAGACCATGTCGCCGAAGACATCGGCCATCCGCCAGCACTCCCGGACCGCGGGTCTGCCGATCTTCTCCGACCACGGGGGCTCCGCGACGCCCTGCGCGGCCAGCGCCTCCGCTGCCGCGGCGGCCCTCGCCCGCACCGGCCCGCTCGGGCCGAGCGCGGCGAGCGCGCGCAACAGCGCCAGAGACGCTGGAATCCCTCCGGCGTCCCACCGCGGCGGCCAATGCGACAACGGGACCGTCCGGATCGCCCTCCGGCAGAGTCTGCTGCCACACCATGCCCAGAACGTCTGAGGTCATCTGCTCGACCACGAGGGGGTCCGGCTCCGATGCCGCGCCTCGGAAAGCCAGGACCAGTTCTGCGGCGAGGCGGTCCTCCTCGGTCGCCGGATGGCGGCGACGTGCCACTCGGCTGGAAGCCTTCTTGCGTCCGCGGCTGACCGGACTCACGCCGTCATCCTCGCAGCCTGCAACTCCGTCGGACGAACCGGGGTCGATAGCGCAGATCCAAGGTGGTGTCCTCCATGGGGCCGGTGCAGCACCGCTCTTGCTCTACGGGTTGCCGGTTGCGGTTGCCCTTGTGAGATGCACGAGTAGCGGGCCTCGCTGCACCCTCCGCGGCTGACCCCAGGTTGAGGCGTCGCCGGACGGCGTGAAAGCGTCGCTACGGCGTCTGATGCCGGGTGTGTAGAGTTCCTTAAGTGTTGAGCGTTGACCGGCTGCGCGTTCTCCACGCGGTCGCAGACCAGGGCTCGGTCAGCGGCGCCGCGGCGATGTTGCACGTGACGACGTCAGCGGTCTCGCAGCAGATCGCCAAGCTGGAGCGCGAGACCGGGGAGCGCCTGCTGGAGCCGAACGGTCGCCGGGTACGCCTCACCGATGCGGCCGAGCTTCTGGTGGCGCACGCCAGCCGGATCCTTTCGCTTGTCGAGGAGGCCGAGAGTGAGCTGGACTCGCACCGCGACGCGGTCGTCGGTCGGCTCTCGTTCGCGGCGTTCGCGACTGCAGCGCGTGGCTTGGCACCCGCAGCCGTCCGCCGGCTGCTCGACCGCTGTCCGAGACTGCTCGTCAAGCTCTCGGAGCTCGAGCCCGATGCCGCGATCCCGCTGGTAGGCAGGGGTGATCTCGATCTGGCGGTGGTCCAGGACTGGTTCAACGCCCCGCTCGCTCTCTCCGACGGGTTGATGCGGCGCCCTCTCCTCGACGACGTCGTCGACGTCGCGCTGCCGAAGGAACATCCGCTCGCTCGCCGCGGCCGCGTCCTCGAGCTGGATGAGCTCGCCGGCCAACCGTGGATCAGCTGGACGCCAGGGGCGGTGTGTCACGACTGGTTGTTGCTCACGCTGCGCGAGCGCGGCATCGAGCCCAAGATCGTACACACGGCCGGGGAGCACCAGACGCAGCTCGCTCTCGTCGCGGCTGGCTTGGGCGCAGCCGTCATCCCCCGCCTCGGGCGCGGCCGGATCCCGGACGGCGTGGAGATGGTGGCGGTGCGGCCGGCGTTGAGCCGCCATGTGTATGCGGTGTGGCGAGCGACGGCCGCGAAGCGGCGCGCGATCGACGCCGCGCTCGAGGCGCTGACGAACGCCGCCGAGCAGGCGACCGATGGCGAGAGCGACCGTCAATCGTTGAGTTCCTCTAAAGGATGAGTGGTACTAAGTTTCACTTTTGGTGACATGACGCGCGCGGCAGGCTGCGGTCATGGCCGTCTTCACCTGCTCAGGAGGAGCGATGCGGACACACCTAGGGATGACCACCTTCGCGATCGGCGGTGATCTCCCAGTTCGCCGTCTGGGGTTCGGGGCGATGCGTTTGACCGGTCTGCCCGCGCTTCTCGACCGCCGGGCAGCGGCAGCCGTCGCGCAGCGCGCCGTCGAGCTGGGGGTCAACCTCATCGACACCGCCGACTCGTACGACTTCGGCGACAACGAGAGCCTCCTCGCGGAAGCGCTCCACCCCTACCCGGAGGACCTTGTCATCGCCACCAAGGCGGGGCACGTCAACGTCGGCCGAGACTGGATCCCGCTCGGACGACCGGAATACCTCCGCCAGCAGGCGGAACTCAGCCTGCGCCGACTCAAGCTGGAGCAGATCGGCCTCTTCCAGCTGCACCGCGTCGACCCGACGGTGCCGCTTCCGGACCAGATCGGGGCGCTCAGACAGCTTCAGGACGAAGGAAAAGTCCGTCACATCGGGCTGTCCGAAGTGACGCTCGAGCAGCTGGTCGAGGCCGAGCAGATCGCGCCGATCGCCAGCGTGCAGAACCGCTACAACCTCGCGGACCGCGCGTCGGAGCCGGTTCTCGAATACTGCGACCAACACGCGATCGCGTTCATCCCCTACCTTCCGATCGCCTCCACCGTCAGGTCGACGTCCAGCACGATCGAGGCTGTTGCCGACAAGCTCCGGGCCACGCCGGCACAGATCGCCCTCGCATGGGCGTTGCATCGCTCCGCCGTGGTTCTGCCGATCCCGGGAACGTCCTCTCGCGCACATCTCGAGGAGAACCTGGCAGCCGCGTACCTCGGTCTCGACCCAACCTCACTCGCCGACCTCGACGCGGCAGCTGGCGCCGGAGCGGGCCCGGCACGCTCGTTCGGGTGGTGAGGAGTTCCTGATACGCATGAGGGTTCGGTGGTGTCAACTGCCTGGGTCGACCGCAGCGAATATGAGGTCTCCGCCCTGGGCCGAGACAGTTGCAGTCGTGGTTGCAGTTCGGTGATGCCAGCAGCGGTACGCCGGCGTACGGATGGCCAGATCAGTCGGGAACGACGACGGTGACCTGCTGGACGGTGTTGTTGGCGAACCCGCCCCGGTTCCACGGCTGCTCCACGGGCTGGCTGCGGCCGCTGGCGTCGTGCGCCCGGGCGGAGAGCTGATGCCGCCCGGCGGTCGCCTCCCACGGCCAGGTCCACCGGACCCAACTCCACCGGTCCGGAGCCGGCTCCAGCTCGGCGGGAGCCCAGCTGCCGCCGTCCACGCGCACCTCCACCGCGGTCACCGGCGCCCATCCCGACCAGGCGCGGCCTTCGATCACGGTCCGTCCCGGTCGCAGCACCCGCCGGCGCGACATGAAGTCCGGGAACCCGGGCGGCACCAGCAGCGCCCGCGGTTCGATCCGGGTCAACGGTGTGCCCTCCTCGCCCGGCTGCTGCCGCAACCGGTACGCGCGCATCTGGAACCCATCGAACTGTGCGGCGACCACGCTGATCCCGGTGAGCCACTTGACGTGGGCCATGCCGTACCAGCCGGGTACGACGAGACGAAGCGGAGAGCCGTGCTGGGGTGGCAACGGCTGGTCGTTCATCTCGTAGCACAGCAGCACGTCGTCCTGCAGGCATTCGGCGACCGGGAGGCTGCGCTGATAGTCCTGTTCCACCCCACGCTCGATCCCGTGGTCCGCGCCGGTGAACACGACCTCGACCGCGCCGTCGCGCAAACCCGCCTCCCGCAGCAGGGGCAGCAGCGGAGTGCCGGTCCACCGGGCGGTGCCCACCGCCTCCACCAGCCAGGGCTGGCTGACCGGACGCGGCAGCAGGCCGGCCCGCCCGTTGCCCGCACACTCCAGGGTCACCACCAGCGAGCGCCGCGGCCGGCGGCGGATCGTCTCCAGGTCCAGCGACAGCGGCGTGTCGACCAGGCCGTCGACCGTCAGCCGGAACTCCCCGGGATCGATCGCCGGGATGTCGTAGTGGGTCAGCAGGTAGTGCAATCCGGTCGGCGTGACTGCGAACCGCAGCGCCTCCAGCGGGAGACCATGATTGCGGGCGGCGAGCTGCAACTCGTCGGCCGAGATCGCCTCGTCGGCCGCCGCCACCCGGGCCGGCTCGCTGACCGCCCCGGGGCCACGTGCCGCATCCGTATCCATCGCCATCCCCGCACCCCCTGCACGTGTCAGGCTGCCACAGCCGCCGACGCCCCAGCCACACTCGCATTACCGGCGGCCGGCGGTGATGCGCCCCGAAGAGCCCGTCCCGAGGTGGTGCCGGGGTCCACGACCGCCGCGCCGGCCGGTTCGACCTCCCGCCGGCGGCGGCCACGACCCGCACCTCGGGCCGCGAGGTAGTTTGGGGGAGCGCGGGGGTGGATGAGCGGGATGAGGACGCATCGGTGACACCGACCCAGCTGCGCGCATTTGCCGCGGTTGTGCGGCTCGGCTCGGTGAAGAAGGCCGCGGTCGACCTGGCGGTGTCCGAGGCCGCGGTGTCGCTGAACGTCGGCCAGCTGCGCAAGGAGCTCGGCGACCGGCTGTTCGTCCGTACTGCGTCGGGGCTCGCGTTCACGCCGGGCGGGCTGCGGCTGGCCAGCCGGGCCGCGGAGATGCTCGGCCTGCAGGACCGGACGATCCTCGAGGTGAGCCAGGCCGGGGCCGGGCGGCGGCTGCTGCGGCTGGCCGCGTCGAACCTGTTCGCCGAGCACGCCGCGCCGGGTCTGCTCGACCTGTTCGCCAGCCGGGCCGACGACCTCGACGTGGAGCTGAGCGTGCACGGGGCGCGGCATTTCCACCGGCTGCTGCACACCCGGACCGTCGACGTCGCCATCGGTCCGCGCCCGCACGAGCCGGACGACACCGTCACCTGCACCCCGTTCCTCAACTACGAGCTGCTCCTGGTGGCCGGCGCCGACCACCCGCTCGGGCCGAACCCCGGCAGCAGCGAGCTGCGCGCGCAGACCTGGCTGCTCGGACCGTCGGCGGCCACCGACGTCGGTGTGATCCCGCAGATCCTGCGGCGGATCAACGTCCCGGAGAGCAACCAGCGGATATTCCAGAGCGACGCCGCCGCGCTGGAGGAGGCCAAGCGCAACCGCGGCGTCGCGCTGGCCGTCGCGTTCGTGGTCTCGCCCGAGCTCGCTAAGGGCCACCTCAAGCGCGTCACCGTCCCGGTCGGGTCGACGAAGGGCACCTGGCACGTGCTGACGTTGGCCGACCGGTCCGCGCCGCCGGTCGCGGCCGAGCTGGCCCGGTTCGTCACGACGCCGCGGGCGACGCAGGCGATGCTGCGCGGGGCGGGCGTCACCGCCGGACGGTTCAGGCCGTCCATCCACGTCACGCTGTGGAGCTGACCGCCCGGGACGCCGGCCGGGTGAGGACAGACGTCCGCACGGCGTACGGGTCCGGCGGCGCGGTCACCACCTCGGCCCGGTCCCGGCCGGGCCCGTGCCCGAGCGCCGCGCCGGGGCCGGCGGCCGAGCCGAGCGCCGACCCGTACTGACGCTGGTCACCGCCCGGACCACCGCGGCCAGCGAGCCGAACGTGTCCGCCGGAAGCAGTTCGTCGCAGTACGGCAGGGCCGCCGCCATCGTCGACACGGTCGGCCGGAAGCCCGGCGCGGCCGCCCGCGGGTTCATCCAGAGCACCCGGTACGCCCGCCGCCGCAGCCGCGCCATCGCGGCCGCGATCGCCTCCGGCGGGTCGCTGTCCCAGCCGTCCGAGCCGACCACGACGACCGCGCCGCGGACCGCGTTTCGGTGCCGGGAGGTCAGCAGCGCCTGGACGTTCGTCGCGATCCGGGTGCCGCCGAAGCGGTCGGTCACCAGCGCGGTCGCCTGGTCGATCGCCGCCTCGGCCGAACGGTGCGCGAGCACCGGGGTGAGCCGGGTCAGCCGGGTGCCGAACGCGAACACCTCGGCGTCGGACCGCAGCGTGAACGCGCGCATCAGGTGCAGGTACGCGGTGGCCTGCGCCTGCATCGACTGGCTGACGTCGCACAGCAGCACGATCCGCCGCGGCCGGTCGGCCTGGCGGACCCGGACCAGCCGGATCGGCTCCCAGCCGGTACGCCGGGCCCGCGCGATCGTCGGCCGCACCGCGATCCGCGACCCGGCCGGATCGATCCGGATCCGCCGCGAGCGGCGGGTCGGCCACGTCGCCACGGCGGCCTCCAGCCACCGGCCCAGCTCGGCCAGCTGCTCCGGCGTCAACCGCTCGAACGGCACCTCGGCCAGCGCGGCCAGGTCACTCGGCAGCCGCTGCGGGAAGCCGATCGGGCTGTCCCCGTCCTCGGCCGCGTCGACCGCCGGCGGCAGCGTCGCCCAGGGCAGCCCGCCGGTGGACTCCGCGACCGGTCCCCGGTCCGGCACCGGCACGTGGGTGTCGCCTGTGGACGGTGCGTCCGAGGAGCTCCGCCGGCCGTGTGGGTCCAGCCCGAGCCCGCCGGTGGCGAAGACCGCCGCGAACACCGCGTCGAACGCGGCCAGGTCGGCCTGCCGGCGCACGAGCGTGGTCCGGGCGGTCCAGTAGAGAGCGGTGCGGTCGGCCGGCGGCGCGAGCCCGAGCGCGCGGGCGAAGTCCTCCGGGAAGCCGACCTGCACGCCCCGCGCCCGCAGCCGGGTCGCCAGCGCGGTCGCGAACGCGGCCCGGTCGATCCCGGGCAGCAGCGCGGTCATGCCCGGGCCGCGTACCCGAGGTCGTCGAGCGCGCCGGTGATCGTGTCCTGGTCGTCCGGTGTCTTCGCGATCGTGCTGAGCGTGCGCACGACGTCGTCGCGGACCAGCTCGCCGGCGCCGAGCAGGGCCAGCGCCGACAGCCAGTCGATCGCCTCGGCCATCCCGGGTGGCTTGTCCAGCTCCAGGTCGCGGACCCGGCCGAGGAACTGCGTGGTCGACGCGATCAGCGGCTCGTTCGCCGCGGGTACGGTCCGGCGCAGGATCTCGGCCGCCCGCGGCGGGGCGGGGAAGTCGATCCAGTGGTAGAGGCAGCGCCGCCGCAGCGCGTCGTGCAGCTCGCGGCTGCGGTTGGAGGTGAGCACGACGATCGGGGGCCGGGTCGCCGCGAACGTACCGATCTCCGGGATCGTGATCGCGGACTCGCCGAGGAACTCGAACAGCAGTGCCTCGAACTCGTCGTCGGCCCGGTCGATCTCGTCGATGAGCAGCACCGGCGGCTGCGGCCCCGCGTGCCGGATCGCCTGCAGGATCGGCCGTTCCTGCAGGAACTCGGCGGTGAACAGGTCGGCGTCGCGCAGCGCCTCGTGCCGCGCCTCGGCCAGCCGGATCGCGAGCAGCTGGCGCTGGTAGTTCCACTCGTAGAGGGCCTCGGCGACCGTGAGGCCCTCGTAGCACTGCAGCCGGATCAGCCGGGTGCCGAGCGCGGTCGCCAGCGCCTTGGCCGCCGCGGTCTTGCCGACGCCCGGCTCGCCTTCCAGCAGCAGCGGGCGGCCGAGGGAGACCGCGAGGAACATCGCGGTGGCGGTCCCCTCGTCGACGAGGTAGTCGACCTCGTCCAGCCGGCGGCGGACGGCCGCGACATCGGGGAGCTCCATCAGCTCCCCAGCACGCCGGCCGCGTAGTGGTCCCGGCAGCCGGGCCCGCAGAACCAGTGGTCGACGCCCTCGACGGTCAGGTGCGGGGTGTCGGGCATGACCACCACGGTCATCCCGCACACCGGGTCGATCTCGGTCCGGGGCCGGGGCATCGCCGGCACGGGCGCCGGGGTCGGTGCCTCCGCCCGCTCGCGGGAGCGCACCCGCTCCACGACCTCCGCGAGGATGGACAGCGCGACCTCGCCGGCGGTGCGGGCGCCGATGTCGAGCCCGGCCGGGGTGGAGATCCGGGCCCGCTGCTGCGGCGTGAGGTCGAGCTCGTCGAGCACCGCCGCGCCCCGCCGCCGGCTGGCCACCAGGGCGATGTACGGGACGCCCGCCTCCAGCGCCAGCCGGATCGCCTCGTGCTCGTCCCGCCCGTGGCTGGCGATCACGACGGCCGCGGCGTTGTCCGGGGCCGTGCCGGGCAGCGACCTGGCGGTCGCGTAGTCGAGCACCTCGGCGATCCGGGCCAGCGCATCGGCGACCGGGGTGACACCGACGATCTCGATGAGCGGCGCCGGCAGCATCGGCCGCAGGAAGATCTCCAGCGCCCCGCCGGACAGGCAGGTGTTGACGACCACCTGTGCACCCGGCGAGTCCGGGAACGGCGCGCTGTCGTCGGGCAGCACCCGCAGCAGCACGGTCTCGCCGTCCTGCAGCGCGCCGAGTGCGGCCGTCCGCACCGACGTCTCGGCGCACTGCCCGCCGACGAACCCCTCGATCGTGCCGTCGGGCAGCACGACCGCGTCGTCGCCGGCCTTGGCCGAGGACGGGACCTGGGCCCGGACCACCGTCGCGTGCACGAACGGCACCCGCTCGGCGGACAGCTCCCGTACCCGCGCCGCCATCCCGCGGCTCATCGACTTCTCCTCACCACTCCACTATGGACTCAGATCGGCGGCTGGGGGTTGCCCCGCATCGCCTCCCACACCCGGGACGGCGTGAGCGGCATGTCGGCGTGCCGGATCCCGTACGGCTTGAGCGCGTCGACGACCGCGTTGACGATCGCCGGCGGCGACCCGACCGTGGCCGACTCGCCGATGCCCTTGGCGCCGATCGGGTGGTGCGGCGACGGCGTCACCGTGAACCCCGTCTCCCAGTCCGGCACCTCGAGCGACGTCGGGATCAGGTAGTCCATCAGCGACCCGCCGAGGCAGTTGCCGTCCTCGTCGAACGCGATCATCTCCATCAGCGCCATCCCGACGCCGTCGGTCAGTCCACCGTGGACCTGGCCCTCGATGATCATCGGGTTGATCCGGGTGCCGCAGTCGTCGACCGCGATGAACCGCCGCACCTTCACGACGGCAGTACCGGGATCCACGTCGACCACGCAGATGTACGCCCCGTGCGGGTAGGTGAGGTTCGACGGGTTGTAGCAGACCGACGCGTCCAGCCCGCCCTCGATGCCTTCGGGCAGGTCGCCCGCGCCGTGCGCGCGCATCGCGATGTCCTGGATGGTCACCGACTTCGACGGGTCGCCGCTGACGTGGAACGAGCCCTTCTCCCAGTCCAGGTCCGCGACCGAGACCTCGAGCATGCCGGAGGCGATGATCCTGGCCTTGTCCCGCACCTTCCGGGCCACCATCGCCGCGGCTGCACCGGACACCGGCGTCGAGCGGCTGCCGTACGTACCGAGCCCGAACGGGGTCTGGTCGGTGTCGCCGTTCACGACCTGGATGTCGGCCGGCGGGATGCCGATCTCCTCGGCCACGATCTGCGCGAACGTCGTCTCGTGGCCCTGCCCCTGGCTCATGCAGGAGACGCGGACGACCGCCTTGCCGGTCGGGTGCACCCGCAGCTCGCAGCCGTCGGCCATGCCGAGGCCGAGGATGTCCATGTCCTTGCGCGGGCCGGCGCCGACCGCCTCGGTGAAGAACGCGACGCCGATGCCCATCAGCTCGCCGCGCTCGCGCTTGTCGGCCTGTTCCCGGCGCAGCTCGTCGTAGCCGGCGATCCGCATCGCCTCGCGCAGCGTCGGCTCGTAGTTGCCGGAGTCGTAGACCCAGCCGGTCTTGGTCGTGTACGGGAACTGCTCCGGCTTGATCAGGTTGCGCAGCCGCAGCTCGACCGGGTCCATCTCCAGTTGGTACGCGAGGCAGTCGACGATCCGCTCGACCAGGTAGACGGCCTCGGTGATGCGGAACGAGCAGGCGTAGGCGACGCCGCCCGGGGCCTTGTTCGTGTAGACCGCGGTCATCTTGCAGTACGCGGCCTCCAGGTCGTACGAGCCGGTGAAGACGCCGAAGAAGCCGGCCGGGTACTTCACCGGCGCCGCGGTGCCGTTGAAGGCGCCGTGGTCGGCGAGCACGTTGGTGCGGATCGCGAGGATCTTGCCGTCCTTCGTCGCCGCGATCTCGCCGCGCATGATGTAGTCGCGCGCGAAGCCCGTGCTGGTCAGGTTTTCCGAGCGGTCCTCCATCCACTTCACCGGCTTGCCGGTGAGCAGCGAGCCGACGATCGAGCAGACGTACCCGGGATAGATGGGGACCTTGTTGCCGAAGCCGCCGCCGATGTCCGGAGCGATGACCCGGATCTTGTGCTCGGGCAGGCCGGCGACGATCGCGTAGAGCGTGCGGTGGGCGTGCGGCGCCTGCGAGGTCGTCCAGAGCGTGAGCTTGCCGTCGACCGCGTCGAAGTCCGCGACACTGCCGCAGGTCTCCATCGGCGCCGGGTGCACCCGTGGGTAGACGATGTCCTCGGTGACGACGACGTCGGCCCGGTCGAACACGGCCTGGGTGGCGTCGGCGTCGCCGGTCTCCCAGTCGAAGCAGTGGTTGTCGGCCTTGCCCTCGAGGTCGGTGCGGATCACCGGCGCGTCCGGCTCCAGCGCCTTCCGTACGTCGATGACGGGGTCGAGGATCTCGTACTCGATGTCGATGAGCTCGAGCGCGTCCCGGGCCGAGTAGCGGTCCTCGGCGACGACGAACGCGACCTCCTGGCCCTGGAACCGGACCTTGTCGGTGGCCAGCACCGCCTGCACGTCGTTGGACAGGGTCGGCATCCAGGCCAGGCCCTTCTCGGCCAGCATCGCGCCGGTCACGACCAGCTTCACCTTCGGGTGCGCCTGCGCGACCGTGGTGTCGACGCTGACGATGCGCGCGTGCGCCATCGGCGCGCGCAGGATGGCCAGGTGCAGCATGCCCGGCAGCCGCAGGTCGTCGACGTACCGGCCCTTGCCGCGGACGAAGCGAGGGTCCTCCTTGCGCAGCATCCGCCCGTGCCCGACCGGCTTCTTGTCGTTGTCCTCGAAGGCGGTGGGTCGTTCGTCCACAGTGGTCATGAGCTCGCCTCCGCCGGCTCGGCGACGGTCCGGGTTCCGGCCTGCTCGGCGGCGGCCCACTGAACGGACCGGACGATCGTCGCGTAGCCGGTGCAGCGGCAGATCTGCCCGGAGATCGCCTCGCGGATCTCCTGTTGCGTGGGCTGCGGGTTGCGGTCCAGCAGGGCCCGGGTCGTCATCATCATCCCCGGCGTGCAGAAGCCGCACTGCAGGCCGTGGCACTCCATGAACCCGCGCTGGATCGGGTCGAGCTGGCCGTCGCGCTCCAGTCCTTCGACCGTGCGGACCTCGTGCCCGCTGGCCATGGCGGCCAGCACCGTGCAGGCCTTCACCGGCTCGTCGTCCAGCCACACCACGCAGGTGCCGCAGTTGCTGGTGTCGCAGCCCCAGTGCGTGCCGGTCAGGCCGAGGTCGTCGCGCAGGAAGTGCACCAGCAGGAGGCGACCCTCGATCTCCCGGGTCACCTCCTCGCCGTTCACGGTCATCGTCACCCGCATGTCAGGCCCTTCCGTCGATGCGTGCCACGGCGCGGCGCAGCGCCCGGCGGGTCAGTTCGTCGGCCAGGTGCCGCTTGTAGTCCGCGGTCCCGCGGGTGTCGGTGGCCGGCTCGCAGTTCGCCGCGGCCAGCGCGCCGGCCCGGGCGTAGAGGTCCTCGGACGGGGCCTGACCGCGCAGTGCCTCGGAGATCGCCGGCAGGCTCGTCGTGTTGGGGCCGACCGCGGCGAGCCCGACCCGCGCGTCGGCGATCACGGCGCCGTCCAGCCAGACCGCGGCGCCGGCGGACACCACTGCCCAGTCGCCGGCCCGCCGCTCCACCTTCTCGTACGCGCTGGAGCCGTTGGCGTGGACCGGGAACCGGACCTCGATCAGCATCTCCGCGTCGCCGACCGCGGTCTCGTACGGCCCGCGGTGGAACTCCTCCATCGGCACCACCCGCTCGCCGCCGCTGCCGCGGATCACGCAGCTGGCGTTGAGCGCCGTGCAGACCGCGGACAGGTCCTCGCTCGGGTCGGCCTGGCACAGCGACCCGCCGAGGGTGCCCCGGTTGCGCACGACCGGATCGGCGATGACCCGCTCGGCGTCCCGGAAGATGGGGAACGCGGCGGCGAGCTCGTCGGATTCGTACAGCTCGCGGTGCCGGGTGAGCGCCCCGATACGTATCTGATTCGAATCAGAAAGGACGTAACCGAGCTCAGAATGCAGATCGTTGATGTCGATGAGGTACTCGAAGTTGGCGAGCCTGAGTTTCATCATCGGCAGCAGGCTGTGACCTCCGGCAACCAGACGGGCGGTGTCTCCCAGGCGGTCCAGCAGGCCGATCGCGTGGTCGACACTAGTGGCCCGTTCGTACTCGAATGGTGCCGGAACCTGCATGCCAACCCCCTAGTCGGACCTTCCCACCGTATTCGGCCTCCGCATCGTTGCGTTGTCAACATGTACCTAAGGAACCCCTTAATCCGCCCGTTCGGCCACCCGGCAATGATCACGGCGCGTATTTTACATGGAACAGTGCGTCAACAATTGCGCCGGAATTGCGACGCCGTGGGCGACTACGATGGCGAGATGTGTCGGAACATCACTGAGCTGCGGGGGCTGCAGCCGCCGGCCAGCGAGGACGAGGTCGAGGCCGCGGCACGGCAGTTCGTCCGGAAGGTCTCCGGGCTGCAGAAGCCGCCGACCGGGTCGGCCGAGGCGGCCGAGGCGTACGAACGGGCGATCGCGAACGTGACCGCGCAGGTGCACACGCTGCTCGACGCGCTGCCGCCGCGCCGGCAGCCGCCGACCACGGTGCCGCCCCTGCGCCGGCCCGAGGTCCGCGCCCGCATCGCCGCCCGGGAGAAGGCCCGCGCCTGAGCTGCCGGCCAGCGGAAAAGCCCGCGCTTGACGTGGTGGCGGCGGCGTAGCGTCGGCCCATGCCGAGCGTGGACGAGACCGTCGCGACCTGGAAGCGCGCCGCCGAGATCCGGGACCTCGCGCTGGTACGGCGGAGCGTCTCCCCGGACGTCGTGATGATCTCACCGCTCACCGGCGCCTTCCGGTTCGAGGGGCCGGACGAGCTGTGCGAGGTGCTGGAGGCGGCCTGGGACGGCGTGCTCACCAACCTGCGCTGGCACACCGAGGTCGGCGACGGCGACACCAGGGTCCTGTTCTTCTACGCCGAGGCCGGTGGCGAGGAGGTCGAGGAGGCGCAGCTGCTGCGCTTCGACCCGAACGGGTTGATCCGGGAGATGACCCTGTTCGGCCGGCCGCTGCCCGGGCTCACCGCGGTGATGACCGGGATCGCCGGCCCGCTGCTGCGCCGGCAGCAGCGCCCGCTCGCGGGCCGGCTCATCGGGGCCGCGACCGCTCCGCTGGCGCTGCTGACGAAGCTCGGCGAGCGGCGGATCGTGCCGCTCGCCGACCCGGCCAGGGCGAAGCGCTGACCCGGACGGTCGCGGCGATCCGAGAACGCCGGAGGCAGACCCCTCCGGCGCCGGCGGCGGACCGGCGCCGGAGGCAGGCCCTTACTTCAAGTCTCGATTTAACCCAACGGGAAAAGTGCCGGTCAATGGTCCAGCCGGGTGACGGCGGTATTTCGGTTGCCGCGGCCCGACCCGGCGGGACACGCTGTCCCCGACCGGTGCCGGCCGAGGCCGGCGGTGCGGAGGGAGGCCCGATGCGCGTCGACGTCCGGGCGCTGCCCGCTGCCCGCCACCGGCCCGCCGCCTGAGTCACCGCTCGGTGGGCCCTACCTCCCTGGAGCCCACCGTGTCACGCAGGTACGGCCGCCTCGACGACGACGATCGCGAGGCCGAGAACACCTTCCACCAGCGGGTCGACGAGCCGGGCTGGACCCGGATCGCCGGCCTGCCCGTCACGTACGACTACTCCGCCGACGAGGTCCCGGCCGGGGCCGACCGGTGGACCACCTGGGACGACTCGACGGCCTCCGAGCGCGGCCCGGCACCGCGCCCGGACTGGCTGGTCACCGAGCTCGGCGCCGTCGACTACGAGCTCGGCGTGCTCAAGACCGGCAAGGAGGCCGACGTCCACCTGATCCGCCGGGAGGTGCCCGACACCGGCCGGTCCTGCCTGCTGGCGGCCAAGCGCTACCGCGACGAGGGGCACCGGCAGTTCCACCGCAGCGCGGTCTACCAGGAGGGCCGGCGGGCCAGGAAGACCCGGGACGCCCGGGCCATCCGCAACCGCAGCACGTTCGGCCGGCAGCTGGTCGCCGGCCACTGGGCCAGGGCCGAGTTCGACGCGCTGCGGCTGCTCTTCCAGCTCGGTGCGGCCGTGCCGTACCCGGCCCAGATCGTCGGGACCGAGCTGCTGATGGAGTTCATCGGCGACGCCGACGGGGCACCGGCGCCGCGACTGGCCGAGATCTCCACCCGCGGCACCCGGCTGGCCGACCTCTGGGACCAGGCGGTCGAGCTGATGGCCGGCCTGGCCGCGGCCGGCTACGCGCACGGCGACCTGTCCGAGTTCAACCTGCTGGTGCACGGCGAGCAGCTGGTCGTGATCGACCTGCCGCAGCTGGTCGACGTCGTCGCCAACCCGCAGGGACCGTCCTTTCTGGACCGCGACGCGTCCACAGTGGCCCGTTGGTTCGCCCGGCGCGACTTCCCGGTCGACGCCGCCGCCCTGATCCGGACGCTGCACCGGGCGGCGCGCATCCCCTAGCGGTTGCTCACAGCGGGCGCTCAGCCCGGCCAAAGACTCCGGCCAAGGTCGGCCCGGAGGGTGGCGGTCGACACCCTAGGAACGGAGACCTGGCATGACCACCACGCTGGAGCGACCGGCTGCGACCGGGCCCACGGTGCCCACGGCGGCGGCGAGGCGGCCGAGCGGCTGGGAGCGCCCGGCGCTGCTTGCCCTGCTCGCCGTCACCGCCGTCCTCTACCTCTGGGGACTGGGCGGGTCCGGCTGGGCGAACTCGTTCTACTCGGCCGCCGCGCAGGCCGGATCGCAGTCAGCTGGAAGGCGTTGTTCTTCGGCTCGTCGGACGCGGCGAACTCGATCACCGTGGACAAGACGCCGGCCTCGCTGTGGGTGATGGCCCTGTCCGTACGGGTCTTCGGGCTGTCGAGCTGGAGCATCCTCGTGCCGCAGGCCCTGATGGGCGTGGGTGCGGTCGGCCTGCTGTACGCGACGGTGAGGCGGTGGTCCGGGCCGGCCGCCGGCCTGGTCGCCGGCGCGGTGCTGGCCCTGACGCCGGTCGCCGTGCTGATGTTCCGGTTCAACAACCCGGACGCGCTGCTCGTGCTGCTGCTGGTCGCCGCCGCGTACGCGACCGTGCGGGCAACGGAGAGGGCGTCGGCGCGCTGGCTGGTGCTGGCCGGCGCGCTGGTCGGCTTCGGCTTCCTCACCAAGATGCTGCAGGCGCTGCTGGTCGTGCCCGCGTTCGGGCTGGTCTACCTGGTCGCCGCGCCGACGACCGTGCGGCGCCGGATCGGACACCTGCTGGCGGCCGGCCTCGCGCTGCTGGTCGCGGCCGGCTGGTGGGTCGCGATCGTCGCGCTGGTGCCGGCGTCGGCCCGGCCGTACATCGGCGGGTCGCAGGACAACTCGATCCTCGAGCTGATCCTCGGCTACAACGGGTTCGGCCGGCTCACCGGCAACGAGACCGGCAGCGTCGGCGGTGGCGGCGGTGGTGGCGGGACCGGCATGTGGGGCGAGACCGGCTGGGGCCGGCTGTTCGACGCCGAGATCGGCGGCCAGGTCGCCTGGCTGCTGCCGGCGGCGCTGATCCTGCTCGCGGCCGGGCTGGTCTGACCCGGCGGCGGTGCGGACCGACCGCGACCAGGGCGGCGCTGCTGCTGTGGGGCGGCTGGCTGCTCGTCACCGGGCTGACGTTCAGCTTCATGGCCGGCATCTTCCACGCCTACTACACCGTCGCGCTGGCCCCGGCGATCGGCGCGCTGGTCGGCATCGGCGCGGCCGTGCTGTGGCGGCGCCGGGACGGGTCGCGCGGTCCTGGCGATCACGCTGGCGGTGACCGCGGCCTGGTCGTACGTGCTGCTCGAAGCGGAGCTCGGACTTCCTGCCCTGGCTCGCGCCGGCGGTGCTCGCCGCCGGGCTCGCGGTCGCGATCGGGCTGCTGCTGGCGCGGACGGCGCCGCGGCGAGTGGCGGCCGTGCTGGCCGGGGCGGGGCTCGTCGTCGCGCTGGCCGGACCGGCGGCGTACGCGGTGGAGACGGCGGCGACCGCGCACACCGGCTCGATCCCGACCGCGGGACCGGCCGTGACCGGCGCGCGGGGCGGTCCGGGCGGCGGCGGGTTCGGAGGTGCGACCGGCGCCGGCGGGCGGCACGGGTACGGCGGCCGGTGGCGCGGGCGGCTTCGGCGGGGGGCCCGGCGGGGGACTGCTCAGCGGATCCACGGCCAGCTCGGACATGGTCGCGGTGCTGGAGGCGGACGCCGGCGACTACACCTGGGTGGCCGCGACGGTCGGCGCCAACAACGCCTCCGGCTACCAGCTGGCCACCGGCGAGCCGGTGATGGCGATCGGCGGCTTCAACGGCACCGACCCGTCGCCGACGCTGGCGCAGTTCGAGGCAGTACGTCGCCGCGGGGAAGATCCACTACTTCATCGCCGGTGGCGACCGGCGGCGGCGCCCAGACCCGCGGCAGCGCCGCGGCGCAGGAGATCGCCGCCTGGGTCGCGCAGAACTTCACCGCCAGCACGGTCGGCGGGGTGACGGTCTACGACCTGACCGGCTGAACGAACGCGCGCCGGGACGCCGGCCGGTCCACTGTGGACCGGCCGGCGTCCCGCGTTCCCCGGTCGTCCCGGCGCTATCCTCGAGGGCACTCCGGGATCTCCCGGTGCTGGGGGCGGCAGGAGCCTTTCGGCGCCAACCTGACTGCTCCTGTCGTCACCCCAGCCAGAACGTGAGGACGCTGACCAGGTAGGTCAGGATCGTGTGGGTCTCCACTGAGAACTCACCTCCTCCCGTACGCGGCCCAGTTATTGTCATCACGACAAGAACCAGACGGGAGGACCGTAAGGCCCGGCGTGCGTTATTGTCAATGCGACAAGCTCAAACCGAGGGGGACGAGTGGCCGACAGAGGACCCGACGCCGCGGTCGCGGTCGACCTCGCCGTGCTGACCGTGCGGGACGACGCGCTGAAGATCCTCACGATCGAGCGGGGGACCGAGCCGTTCCTCGGGCAGCTCGCGCTGCCGGGCGGCTTCGTCGAGCCGGGCGAGAGCCTGGACGCCGCCGCGGGCCGGGAGCTGCGCGAGGAGACCGGCCTGACTCCGGCCCGGCTGCACCTCGAGCAGCTGCACGCGTACGGCGGGCCCGACCGCGACCCGCGGATGCGGATCGTCTCGGTCTGCTACCTCGCGCTGATGCCCGACCTACCGTTGCCGACGGCCGGCGGCGACGCCCGCGCGGCCCGGTGGACGGCGGTGGACGACGTGCTCGGCGGCCCGGCTCCGATCGCGTTCGACCACCGGACGATCATCGGCGACGCCGTGGAGCGGGCCCGCAGCATGCTGGAGTACTCGACGGTCGGCGCGGCCTTCTGCGCGGACCGGTTCGCGATCAGCGACCTGCGCCGGATCTACGAGATCGTCTGGGGCCAGCGGCTCGACCCGGGCAACTTCAGCCGCAAGGTGACCGGCGTCGACGGGTTCCTCCTCCCGACCGGCGAGCGCAACCGCGACGGCGGCCGCCCGGCCGCGCTCTACCGCCGCGGCCCGGCCACCACCCTGCACCCGCCGCTGTTGCGCGCCGGCCGCTGACCGCGGCCGTCAGGCCCACTGGATGCCGTAGCCGTGGCCGGGCAGCAGGTCCTCGAAGGCGGTCTGCAGGTCGCCGCACGCGTCCGGGTGCAGCGGCTCGCCCGAAGTCACCCGCTCGTCGAGGTCCCGGTGGAACGCGTCGGCGACCCGCCAGATCCGCTCCGGCGCGCGCTGCGGGTCGAACCGGACCCGCAGGTGGAAGCGGTCGCAGCGAGTCGACGGCGTGTACGCGTAGTGCTGCTGCATGGCCAGCGTCGGCGGCAGCGTGACCATCACCGAGTACTCGTGCCGCTCGGCCGGCCGCAGCGGCCGGGGCAGCCGGAGGACCACCCGCATCCGGCTGCCGGACGCCGCCTGCGGCAGGTCGAGCTGCCCGCCGTAGAGCACCCGCAGGCCGAGCTCGGTCGGCGAGCCGGTGTCCCGCAGGCTGAAGCCGAGCGTGATCTCCTCCAGACCGTCCACAGCGGACACGATCTCCCGCCGCTCGATCGTCACCGGGTCGGCCCGGTCCAGCAGCGCGACGGCGTGGAAGTCGGCGACGTACCAGCCCGGGCCGCGGCCGCGCCCCGACCGCGCGGGAGCCCCGGCGGCGAGCACCTCGGCCAGCCGGTCGCACCCCTCGTCCACCCGCCGCCGCGCGGTCCGCACGTCCCGGCGCAGCTCGCGGGCGATCCAGTCGACCCGGTCCTGCAGCTGAAGCATCTTCTCGGTGGCCGGGTGGATGCCCAGCGCGGCCCGGACCGATACGGACAGCTCGTCCGGCAGCTCGGCGGAAGCCCGGCCCAGCCGGTCGATCAGCTTCGTCCGGACGACCGAGAGGGTGTCGCCCTCGGCGATCCCGCAGACCCGGCGCAGCTCCGGGCCGACCCGGTCGGCCACCGTCCGGTGGTGCAGGCCGGCCCCGCGGCGGACGGCCTTGATCTCCGCGGTCAGCGGTTCGGACGGCCGGATCATCCCTGTCACAGGACAGGATGGTGTCCAGTGGCTGGCCAGAAGTCCACTATTTCGTGCTGTGCGTGTGCCGTCCCACCCGGCAGGATCGAAATGTTGCGGCGGGTCGGATGCGGGTTGTTGGCGAGGCGGGGGGTTCGCATCCGATCGGTCGCGGCCACCGGGGAAAGGGACACAGGGACATGGCCTCAACGCTCACGGAGCGCGTCCGCATCGATCATGAGCCGTACGGCGAGAGACACTTCCGGCGCGACGTCGGGCGCCGCATCCGCGCCCAGCGGTCGCTGCGCAACTTCCGGCAGGAGGAGCTGGCCGCGCGCGCCGGGGTGAGCCGCAACTTCGTCAGCGCGGTGGAGCGCGGCACCCAGCGGCTGGACGCCTGGCGGCTGCGGCACCTCGCGCTCGCGCTGAACTGCGATCTCGGCTGGCTGCTGCTGGACGACCAGCCGCTGCCCCGGCCCCGCCGCTGAGACATCCCTTGTCTGCCTCCCCATCGGCCACCTACGGTCGCAGGGGTCGGTTCCCCCCGACCGGGGTGGACCGGGAAGGGGAGGCCCGATGCCCACGACGGTGCGCGCCGCGCTGGTCCAGACGACCTGGACCGGTGACAAGGAGAGCATGATCAAGGCGCACGAGGAGTACGCGCGCGAAGCTGCCGCGGCCGGCGCCGCGGTCGTCTGCTTCCAGGAGCTGTTCTACGGGCCGTACTTCTGCCAGGTGCAGGACGCGAAGTTCTACGACTACGCGGAGTCGGTGCCCGGCCCGACGGTCGAGCGGTTCGCCGCGCTGGCCCGCGAGCTCGGCCTGGTGACGGTCCTGCCGGTGTACGAGCAGGAGCAGCCGGGGGTGCTGTACAACACCGCCGCGGTGATCGACGCGGACGGGACGTATCTCGGCAAGTACCGCAAGACCCACATCCCGCACGTGAACGGCTTCTGGGAGAAGTTCTACTTCCGGCCGGGCAACCTCGGCTACCCGGTCTTCGACACCGCGGTCGGCCGGGTCGGTGTCTACATCTGCTACGACCGGCACTTCCCGGAGGGCTGGCGGGCGCTCGGGCTCAACGGCGCCGAGATCGTCTTCAACCCGTCGGCGACCAGCCGCGGCCTGTCCAACTACCTCTGGAAGCTGGAGCAGTCGGCCGCCGCGGTCGCCAACGAGTACTTCGTCGGCACCATCAACCGGGTCGGCATCGAGGACCTCGGCGACGACGACTTCTACGGCACGTCCTACTTCGCCGACCCCGAGGGCAAGCCGGTCGACGGGTACGGCTCCGACTCGGCGGCCGAGCTGGTGGTCCGCGACCTCGACATGGACCTGCTGCGCGAGGTCCGCAACCGGTGGCAGTTCTACCGCGACCGCCGGCCCGACGCGTACGGCGACCTGGTGCGGCCGTGAGGACGCTGATCAAGGGCGGCACGGTCGTCAACGCGACCGGACCGTCCACAATGGACGTCCTCGTCGAGGGCGAGGCGATCGCCGCGCTGTACGCACCCGGCTTCGAGGGCGTGACCGCGGACGAGACGATCGATGCGACCGGCAAGTACGTGATCCCGGGCGGGATCGACGTGCATACGCACATGGAGCTGCCGTTCGGCGGCACGGCCGCGTCGGACACGTTCGAGACCGGCAGCATCGCCGCCGCCTGGGGTGGGGTCACCACGATCGTGGACTTCGCCGTCCAGCGCACCGGAGAGGTCGTGCAGGAGTCGCTGGCCGCCTGGCACGGCAAGGCCGACGGCAAGTGCGCGGTGGACTACGGCTTCCACATGATCCTCGGCGGCGTGGACGAGGACGCGCTCAAGGCGATGGACCAACTGGTCGACCACGAGGGCATCACCAGCTTCAAGCTGTTCATGGCATACCCCGGCGTCTTCTACTCCGACGACGGCCAGGTCCTGCGGGCCATGCAGAAGGCGTCCAACAATGGCGCCATGATCATGATGCACGCCGAGAACGGCATCGCGATCGACGTGCTCGCCGCGCAGGCGCTCTCCCGCGGCGAGACCGACCCCGTCCACCACGGCATCACCCGGCCGTCCGTGCTCGAAGGGGAGGCGACCAACCGGGCGATCGTGCTCGCCGGAGTCGCCGGGGCGCCGCTCTACGTGGTGCACCTGTCCGCGTCCGAGGCGCTGGCCAAGGTCGCAGAGGCCCGCGACGCCGGCCGCAACGTCTACGCCGAGACCTGTCCCCAGTACCTCTACCTGACGCTGGAGGACCAACTCGGCGCGCCCGGCTTCGAGGGCGCCAAGTGGGTCGCGTCGCCGCCGCTGCGCAGCAAGCACGAGCACCATCTCCCCGACCTGTGGAAGGGTCTGCGCACCGACGACCTGGCCGTGGTCTCGACCGATCACTGCCCGTTCTGCATGAAGGACCAGAAGGAGCTGGGCCTCGGGGACTTCACCAAGATCCCGAACGGCATCGGCGGCGTGGAGCACCGGATGAATCTGATCTACCAGGGTGTCGTCGACGGCAAGCTGTCGCTGGCCCGCTGGGTGGAGACGTGCTCGACGACGCCGGCCCGGCTGTTCGGCATGTACCCGCACAAGGGCGTCATCGCGCCCGGCGCCGACGCCGACATCGTCGTGTACGACCCGAACGGCCACTCGTCGCTCGGGTTCGCCGCCCAGCACATGAACATGGACTACTCGGCCTGGGAGGGCTTCGAGATCGACGGAGCCGTCGACACGGTGCTCTCCCGGGGGTCGGTCGTGGTGTCCGGCGGGGCGTTCCGCGGCCGTCCCGGCCACGGTCGCTTCGTCCGGCGCGGACTGCCGGACCTGCTGCGGTAGAAGGGGGTCCACAGTGGACTTCGGTGTGGTGCTGCAGGCGACGCCGCCGGCCGCCCGGGTGGTCGAGCTGGCCCGGCAGGCCGAGCTGCGTGGCTTCCGGGCGGTGTGGACGTTCGACTCCCACCTGCTCTGGCAGGAGCCGTACGTCATCCACAGCCAGATCCTGGCCGCGACCCGGACGGTGACGGTCGGCCCGATGGTCACCAACCCGGCCACCCGGGACTGGACGGTGACCGCGTCGACGTTCGCGACGCTCAACGAGATGTTCGGCAACCGCACGGTCTGCGGGATCGGCCGGGGCGACTCGGCGGTGCGGGTGACCAACGGCCGGCCGACCACGCTGGCCACGCTGCGCGAGTGCGTGCACGTGGTCCGCGAGCTCGCGAACGGTCGCCCGGTCTCGTACAACGACGCGGTGGTCCGGCTGCCCTGGGCCGGGCGCTCCGAGCTGGAGGTGTGGATCGCCGCGTACGGGCCGAAAGCGCTGCAGCTGACCGGCGAGATCGGCGACGGGTTCATCCTGCAGCTGGCCGACCCGGACATCGCGGCCTGGACGATCAAGTCGGTGCGGGAGGCCGCGGCGGCGGCCGGCCGGGATCCGGCGGCGGTGAAGATCTGCGTGGCCGCGCCCGCGTACGTCGGCGACGACCTGGCCCACCAGCGCGAGCAGTGCCGCTGGTTCGGCGGGATGGTGGGCAACCACGTCGCGGACATCGTCACCCGCTACGGCACCTCGTCGGACGTGCCCCGCGCGCTGACCGACTACATCGCCGGGCGGCAGGGGTACGACTACAACGAGCACGGCCGGGCCGGCAACACGCACACCACGTTCGTGCCGGACGAGATCGTCGACCGGTTCTGCATCCTCGGCCCGGTCGAGGAGCACGTGCGGCGGCTGTCCGAGCTGGCCGCGCTCGGAGTCGACCAGTTCGCGGTCTACCTGCAGCACGACGGCAACGACGCCACCCTCGCCGCGTACGGGGACCAGGTCATACCGGCGGTCACCGAGCTCCTGCCGGCCCGGTCTTGACCGGCGTCGGGGCGGAGCCGGCGGCGGCCGCCGTCGTCGAGGGGACCGCACCGGTTCCCCGGCGCGGCCCGACCGCCCGGTCGGCGCTGGCCCGCGCGGCCTGGTTCGCCGCGTCGGTGGTGGTCGCGTGCGCGCTGTGGGAGGCCTACAAGGCGGTCGGCAGCCCGGACGGCGGTTCGCTGTTCGGGGTCAGGCTGCTGCCCCGGGCCGACGACGCGTCGATGCCGCACGTGTGGCAGGTGCTGCAGCGCTTCGGCCGGCCGGAGTCCGCGGCCACCGATAGCCGCTCCGTCGGCGTCGCCGTGCTCGAGGCCTCGTGGTTCACCTTCCGGGTGGCGATGGTCGGGCTGCTGGTGGGCGGCCTCGTCGGGTTCGGGCTCGGCATGCTGATGGACCGGTTCCGGGTCGCCGAACGCGGGCTGCTGCCGTACGTGGTGCTGTCCCAGACCGTGCCGCTGGTCGCCCTGGCGCCGCTGGTGGTGGGCTGGGGCGGCCGGCTGCACGTCGGCGAGCTGACCTGGCGGCCGTGGATGTCCGTCGCGGTCATCGCGGCGTACCTGGCCTTCTTCCCGGTCGCGGTCGGGGCGGTGCGCGGGCTGCGGTCGCCGGCGGCTCACTCGGTCGAGCTGATGCGCAGCTTCTCGGCGTCCTGGTGGCAGTCGTTCCGGTGGCTGCGGCTGCCGTCGAGCGTGCCGTATCTCGTCCCGGCGGTGCGGCTGGCGGCGGCGGCAGCGGTGGTCGGCGCGATCGTGGCCGAGATCTCGACCGGCATCCGCGGCGGGATCGGCCGGCTGATCATCGAGTACTCGCGCGAGGCCACCTCGGATCCGGCCAAGGTCTGGACGGCGTTCCTCGGTGCGGCCCTACTCGGGCTCGTCGTGGCCGGGCTGGTCGGGCTGCTCGACGTGGCGCTGTCGCGCTACCGCCCGTCCGGAGCGGTCCGGTGACCGCGGCGGTGGAGCTGGCCGGGGTCGGGAAGACCTTCCACGGCCGGGCCGAGGTGACCGCGCTCGCCGACGTCGACCTCACGATCGGGGCCGGCGAGTTCGTCACCTTCATCGGGCCGTCCGGCTGCGGGAAGTCCACGCTGCTGCGGCTGATCGGGGACCTCACCGAGCCGACCGCGGGCACCGTCACCGTGAACGGCAAGACCGCCCGCCGGGCCCGGATCGACCAGGACTACAGCATCGCCTTCCAGCAGTCCGGCCTGATGGAGTGGCGTACGGTCGCCCGCAACGTCGAGCTGCCGCTGGAGCTGCGGGGCTGGGACCGCCGCCGGCGCCGGGCCCACGCCCGCGAGCTGCTGGAGCTGGTCGGCCTGCCCGAATTCGCCGACGCCTGGCCGGCGGAGCTGTCCGGCGGCATGCAGCAGCGGGTCGCGATCGCCCGGGCGCTGGCGACCGACCCGAAGCTGCTGCTGATGGACGAGCCGTTCGGCGCGCTGGACGAGATGACCCGGGAGCGGCTGCAGGCCGAGCTCACCCGGATCGCCCGCGAGTCCGCCGCGACCGTCGTCTTCGTCACCCACTCGATCCCCGAGGCGGTCTACCTGTCCGACCGGGTGGTGGTGCTGTCCGCCCGCCCCGGCCGGGTCGCCGCGACCGTCGCCGTCGCGCTGGGGGAGCGGACCGACGACACCAGGGAGGCGCCGGAGTTCTTCGCCAAGGTGACCGAGGTGCGGGAGGCGCTGCGCGGCCGTACCGGTCGGATGGCGGTGCCGGCGGCGGAGGAGCGGTGAACAGCCGGGCCGCCCGCGTCGGGGTCCCGATCCTGGCCGGCGTGCTGCTCCTGCTCGGCTGGCAGGCGCTCGTGGTCGGCAACGACATCAAGCCGTACCTGCTGCCGAAGCCGTCGGCGATCTGGGACCAGCTCGTGGACAACCGCGACGACATCCTCGACACCGCCCGGGTCACCGGCACCAACGCGCTGGTCGGGCTCGTCGCCGGTGCGCTGCTCGGGATCCTGGCCGCGCTCGTCGCGTCCCGGTTCCGGGTGGTGGACTCGCTGATGGTGCCGCTGGCGGCGGCGGTCAACGCGATGCCGATCATCGCCCTGGCGCCGATCTTCAACACCATGTTCTCCACCACCAGCTCGGTGCCGCGCCGGCTGGTGGTGGCGCTGGTCGTGTTCTTCCCGCTGTTCATCAACGCGCTGCGCGGGCTGCGCCAGGTGGAGCCCATCCACCGCGAGCTGATGGACAGCTACGCGGCCGGCGGCTGGACCTTCGCCCGGACGGTCCGGATCCCCGGCGCGTTGCCGTTCGTGTTCACCGGACTGCGGCTGGCCGCCTCGCTCGCCGTCATCGCCGCCGTCGTCGCCGAGTACTTCGGCGGCCTGCAGAACGGGCTCGGCACCCGCATCACGTCTGCCGCATCCAATACCGCCTACCCACGGGCGTGGGCCTACGTGACCGCCGCGTGCGCCCTCGGCCTGCTCTTCTACCTCGCCGCGACCGCGCTGGAGCGGATCGCGATGCCCTGGCGCACCAGCGGTTGACCCGGCTTTCCTGACCCTCTCACGCCGAGGAGCCCCCATGCGACGTACCACGATGCGGAAGACAGTCCGGGCCGTCTCGGCCGGAGCCGCGCTCGTCCTGCTCGCCACCGCCTGCGGCGGAGGGGATTCGAACTCCGGCGGCAGCGGGAGCCAGGCGAGCGGGCCGACCAAGGTGCGCCTGCAGCTCCAGTGGGTCACCCAGGCCCAGTTCGCCGGCTACTTCGCGGCGGCGGACCAGGGCTACTACAAGGACGAGGGCCTCGACGTGGACATCCTCGAGGGCGGCGTCGACATCGTGCCGCAGACCGTCCTCGCCCAGGGACAGGCGGACTATGCGATCGCCTGGGTGCCGAAGGCGCTGGCCTCACGGGAGCAGGGCGCCCAGATCACCGACGTCGCCCAGGTGTTCGCCCGGTCCGGCACGCTCCAAGTGTCCTTCAAGGACAAGGCCATCAGCGGGCCGGCCGACCTCAAGGCCAAGAAGGTCGGCAACTGGGGCTTCGGCAACGAGTACGAGCTGTTCGCCGGCATGACCGACGCCGGCCTCGACCCGGCCAAGGACGTCACCCTGGTGCAGCAGCAGTTCGACATGCAGGCGCTGCTCAAGGGCGACATCGACGCGGCCCAGGCGATGACCTACAACGAGTACGCCCAGGTGCTGGAAGCCAAGAACCCCGCCACCGGCAAGCTCTACCAGCCCGACGACTTCACCACGATCAACTGGAACACGGTCGGCAGCGCGATGCTGCAGGACGCGGTCTGGGCCGACTCGTCCAAGCTGGAGAGCGACACGGCGTACCAGGACACGACGGTCAAGTTCCTCACCGCGGCGCTCAAGGGCTGGGCGTTCTGCCGGGACAACCCGGAGAAGTGCCGGGACATCGTGGTGGCCCGCGGCTCCAAGCTCGGCAAGAGCCACCAGCTCTGGCAGATGAACGAGATCAACAAGCTGATCTGGCCGTCCGCCTCGAAGATCGGGCTCGTCGACCAGACCGCCTGGAACAAGACCGTCGAGATCGCCCAGAAGACGAAGAACCAGGAGGGCAAGACGGTGCTGACCAAGGCACCGGAGGGCACGGCGTACACCAACGACTACGTCCAGAAGGCGCTGGACAAGCTGACCGCGGAGGGGGTGGACGTCACCGGCGCCGCGTTCAAGCCGGAGACCGTGCAGCTCAACGCGGGCGGCGCCTGAGCCGGCCAGCTGCCGACGCGCTCTGCTCCGCCGGTTGGGGCGCGTCGGCGTCCGGGCCCGGCTCGTCGCCCCTGCTGGGCGCCGGCCGTGGCGTCCCGGCCGGGTCGGCCGCCGCCGGGGTGGCGGGCTCCCGCCGGCCCGCACCCCGCCATGACGGACTGGACCCGCTCCACCGGCCCAGGTTCGCCCGCGCCCCGCCGTGCGGGTATCCTGGCTCGGTCGGAGCGGGCAACCGCTCCGTGCGCTCGTAGCTCAACGGATAGAGCACTTGACTACGGATCAAGAGGTTGCAGGTTCGAGTCCTGCCGAGCGCGCGTCTGGTTGAGACAGAACACAGGGGCCGACCTTCCAGGTCAGGCCCCTGTGTGCTGTCCGGAGCCGGGTCGACGACGATCAAGTTCTCACCTCCGTCCGGCGGCGATGTACGCATCTGTGTACCCATCGCCTAGCGACGGACCAGCGCGCCGGCCAGGCCGTCGTCCGGGTCGTCCTCGTCGTCGCCGCCGAGGATCAACGCGTCGACCGGCGGGAGGCCCGCGTGGAGACGTGCTTGCGAGGGCGCCTCGACCTGGTCGCGAGGAGCTTCGATGGCGTTGGGACGGGTCACGGGTTCGTAATTTCGTCGAGCGCTTCATGACCCTCCGCGAAGATGTCGCCGGTGGGATGGGAGGCACTCGAGCAGTGGGGGGACGACGTCGTCCGCATCGAACCGCTCACTGGCGGAGTTGGCGTCAACGAGGTGTGGAGCGTGCGTGTCGACGGGCACCTCGCGGTCGGTCGTCTCGGCCGACGCAGCGCCGCTGATCTCGCGTGGGAGACCGGCCTGTTGCGACACCTCCACCGTGAAGGGATGCCGGTGCCGGTGCCGATCCCGACAATGGACGGCCGGCGCTTCGCCGACGGTCTGGTGGTGATGACCTACGTGGACGGCGGACCGCCCGAGACCGAAGCCGACTGGCGTCGCGTCGCCGACGCACTCCGCCAGCTGCATCGGTGCACGCACGGCTGGCCCCAACGCCCGGGCTGGCGATCGTCGACCGACCTTCTGCACGCCGAGACCGGGACGAAGGTCGACCTCGGCGCGATGCCGCCCGAGGGTGTCGTTCGATGCCGAGCAGCGTGGGCGCGACTGGCCGGTCGCACGACGTGCGTCGTCCACGGCGACCCCAACCCGGGCAACATCCGGATGACCGCGGATCGCGTCGCGATGATCGACTGGGACGAGTCGCACGTCGACATCCCCGACCTCGACCTGGCGCTGCCGCACAACGCCGCCGGTCTCGACGACGACGCGTACGACATCGCCGCGCAAGCGCGGGCCGCCTGGGAAGCCGCCGTCTGCTGGGACCCCAGCGGGACCGACCAGTTCGCAGTCAAGCGGCTCGCCGGAGTTCGAGCGGCCACGGCGACCAAGCGCCGGCGCGGAGGCGCTTCGTCCGCACTACGGCGCTACCGTCGGCCGGGACACGGCTACTGACGTCTCCTCCTCGGTCCGGTCAGGAGACCGAAGGTCACTGATGAGCCGTACGGGCGGCGGGCGCCACGCCGCTGGGCCTCGGGCCGGCCGACCGGGCCGGTTCGACGTTGTGATTGAGCGCGAACCGGTTGCCGGGGTCGTAGGCGCGCTTGACCGCGGCCAGGCGGGCATACGTCGCCGGCGGGTACGCCGCGGCCAGGCCCGCTGCCGTCGCCGAGCCCTGGAAATCCGCGACAGCCACGAGCAGGTGCTCGCCGCCCACCGAGTGGCCGCGCACCTGCGGCAGCCGTTGACCCGCTACGACGACGTCGCGCTGGAGGCTGCGCTGCTGTGCGACGTCCGGGCCGCGCGCCGCTTCGTCGAGCGCGAACTCGGTCCGTTGAACTCACAGGACCCGCGGACCCGGGTGCTGCGCGACACGCTCGGGAGCTACCTTCACTCCGGTCTCAACGCGGCCGCCACGGCGGCTGTGCTCAACGTCAGCGACCGCACCATCGCGTATCGGATCCACGGCATCGAGGACCTGCTCGGCCGCAGCGTCCTCGCCCGCAGCGGTGAGCTGGCCGCGGCTGTCCGGCTGCACCGCGTCCTCAACTCCTGACAACCCTCTCTCACGCCGGCCGCGGCGTCGGGTCATGCCAGCGTGACCAGCAGTGCCGACCAGGCCTCGCCGCCGCCCCGGCGATCGGGCCGTTGCGCCAGGGCCGAGCTGCCGCCGGAACGCGCGCAGGCACCCGGCGGCGGGATCTTATCTTCAGTGGATGATGTGGAGAACCCGCGGGACGGACCACCCTGAGTACCTCGGCAGCTACAGCCTGCACTGTCGAGAGGGAAACGGGGGAGGCAGTGGGAACACCAGGTCGATGGTGAGCGCGTCCGGCGCCGCCGTACACCTTCGCTGACCAGGCGCTGTCGCCGGGGGCCGCGACGCCACCGGTACCTGGCCACGGCTGGTGCCCGACCACGTGGCCCGCCGGCGATCATGGCCGCCGACCTGTCGACCATGCCGACGAGCGGCCTTCAGGCACAGCTCTGCGGCGACGCGCACCTGTCCAATTTCGGCATCTTCGACACCCCGCAGCGCGCGCTCCTGTTCGGTATCAACGACTTCGACGAGACACTGCGCGGACCGGTCGAGTGGGACGTCATGAGGCTCGCGACGAGCGTCGAGGTGGCCGCACGTGAGCTCCGGTACACCCCGGCCGAGCGCGAGAGGGCGGTACTCGCGACCGTGCGGGCGTACCGCACCGGCATGAGGTCGTTCGCCGGAATGCGCAACCTCGAGGTCTGGTACGCCCGGCTGTCCGGGAA
Source organism: uncultured Actinomycetota bacterium (assembly GCA_963803135.1). GTDB lineage: Bacteria > Actinomycetota > Actinomycetes > Mycobacteriales > CADCTP01 > CADCTP01. The sequence continues at coordinate 525,840 of CAWDLH010000010.1, forward strand.
GGACCTGTGCCGGCGGCTGCTCGCGCAGGCCGACCGCACGACGGGCTCGGAGGCCAGGAAGCGGATGCGTAAGGCCATGCGGCGCGATCACCTGCACGCCTTCGAGCGGTACTTCGCGGTGACCGACGGCCAGCCACGGTTCGTGTCCGACCCGCCGTTGATCGTCCCGGTCGAGGACCTGCTGGAGGGGGCGGAGCGCGAGCGGTACGTCGAGGTCGTGCGGTCCTTCCTGCAGCAGTACCGAACGAGCCTGCCGCCGGAGCGGCGCCTGCTGCTGGAGTCCTACCGCTACGTCGGCATGGCCCGGAAGGTCGTCGGCGTCGGCAGCATCGGGACCCGGGCCTGGGTGGTCCTCTTCATGGGTCGCGACAGCAGCGACCCGCTCCTGCTCCAGTTGAAGGAGGCTCAGCCGTCCGTGCTGGCGCCGTACGCCGGGGACACCCCGTACGAGTGCCAGGGGCGCCGCGTCGTCGAGGGTCAGCGGCTCATCCAGGCGGCGAGCGACCCGATGCTCGGCTGGTACGGCGTGATCGGGTTCGACGGGCGGCATCACGACTTCTACGTGCGGCAGTTGTGGGACGGCAAGGCGTCCATCGAGATCGCCAACCTCACCGCTCGAGGCCTGGGCGCCTACGGCGAGGCCTGCGGGTGGACACTCGCCCGCGCGCACGCCCGCTCCGGAGACCGGGTCGCGATCGCGGCCTACCTGGACGACGGCGACACCTTCGACCAGGCGATCGCCGCGTTCTCGGCCTCGTACGCCGACGCCAACGAGCACGACCACGCCCTCCTCGCCGCGGCCGTGACGGAGGGCAGGGTCAGCGCGGCCGACCGCTGAGCCGGCGACCGAGCCGACTCCGCCCGGGCACGGCCTGACTCTTCGTCGGACCCGGCCAGTGGGGGATCGAGGTACGCGGGTAGGCGGCCGGCGCCGCGCGCTCCCGGTGAGTTCGCCGATGCGAGCGGTCCGAGGCGGCGCCTAGCGTGCGGACATGGACGCTACTCGCGGTGCACCCCAGCCAGCCGGCTCGACCGGCGGTCGGCCGCCCGGCGCGGGGCCCGGGCACCCGCGGCCGCACCGCCCGGGTCAGGAACGCCCGGACCGGACCGGTGACCGGCCTCGGCCGGTCCTTCGTGCGGCGCCGGACGCCGACCCGGACCGGGCCTTGCCGCCCGGCCAGCGGGCCGTTCCGCTGAGGCGCTTCGGCCTCCTGCGGTTCGCCGGCTGGCGGCCGCCGGAGCTGCTGCCGGCAGTACTTGCCATCCGTGGGGCGGTGGAGGTCCCGGCGCTGATCGACCTCGCCGACCTGGCCGCGCTCCTGCCGCGCCGCGAGCAGCGGTCCGACCTGCACTGTGTGGCGACCTGGAGCACCCCGGGCCTGCTCTGGAGCGGCTTCCCGTTCGAGGCGTTCCACGACCTGCTGATCGAGCGGGTCCGCCCGGACCCGGACGCCCGCTGGGTCGACTGCCGCGGCCTGGACGGCTACCGCTCCTGCCTGTCCCTCGACGATCTGCTTGAGCATCGGGTGCTGCTCGCCGACCGGCTCGGTGGTGCGCCGCTGACGGCCGAAAACGGCGCGCCACTGCGCCTCGTCGCGCCCGCGCAGTACGGCTACAAGGGCGTCAAGCACCTGGCCGTCCTCGAGTTCCGGCACGGCTACCGGGCCGGCTCCGCGGGGTGGCTGGAGCACCCCCGGGCGCGGGTCGACCGCGAGGAGCGCGGTACGAGCCTGCCCATGTGGGCCTACCGCCCGCTCGGGCGGCTGCTCCTGCCGGCGCTGTGGCGGGCCTACCGGCGGGCGGAGTCGCGGCGCTGACCGCTCAGATCCACTCGTCGCGTGCGGTCAGCGCGCCGCCGCCGCTGCCGGTGTTCACCACGTTCCCCGGCTCTAGCAGCATCAGGTGGCACTCGGCCCGCGCGACCGGCTGGTGCACCACCCCGCGGGGGACGACGAACAGGTCGCCCGCCCGGAGGGAGACGTCCGGACGACCCTCCAGCCGGATCTCCAGCTCGCCGGCGAGCACGAGGAAGAGCTCGTCCACATCGTGGTCGTGCTCGACGAACTCTCCGGCGACCTTGACCAGCTTCACCTCCCAGCCGTTGGCCTCGGCGACCACCTTCGGCGACCAGTGCCGGGTGAAGAGCGCGAGCTTGTCCTCGGTGTTGACGACGACGCCAGGAGCCGCCATGGGACATCCCTCCTTAGGTAGGGCCGCCAGCCTGCGGTCGGCCGGATCTCCCCAGCATTGCGGGCGGCAGTGGTCCTCGCATCGGCGGACTCGCCGTACTCGCCGCGACCGTCCGTCAGCCGACGAGGTCCACTTCCCGGAGCTGTCCTCGCCCGGTGATCCCCAACTTGGCGAAGACGTTGCGCAGGTGGTGGTCGACCGTTCGCGGACTGAGGAACAGTTGCGCCGCGATCTCCTTGTTCGTCGCGCCCGCGGCGACGAAGCGCGCGACCTGACGTTCCTGCGGGGTCAGAGCGCGGGCGGAGTCCGGGGCACGGTGGCGCACGGTCTCGCCGCTCGCCCGCAGCTCCGCCCTGGCCCGCTGCGCCCAGGGCACGGCGCCCAGCCGCTCGAAGGTCTCTCCAGCGCCTCGCGCAGGTACGGGCGGGCGTCGATCCGGCGCCGCTCCCGCCGGAGGAACTCGCCCAGCAGGAGCTGCGTACGCGCGCTGTTCAGGGACGGGCCGTCCGCGAGCTCCCGGGCCAGGGACTCCTGGAAGTAGGCGACCGCGGCCTCGCCGGTCGCCAGCAGGGCCCGGCACCGCGCCAGCATCGCCGAGGTCCACGGTGTGCCGGCCGACGTGGCCCAGGCCTCGAACGCCGCGAGCGCCGCCAGGGCCCGGTCGCGGCGGCCCACCCGCACGGCGGCCTCGAGGAGGTCCGGGGTGCTGGCCAGCACGACGTTCGGGTGCCCACTCACCGCGAGCGCCTCGAGTCGGGCCAGCGCATGATCCGGCCGGCCGAGGCCGAGGTCGAGCGCCGCCAGCGCCCAGGTCGCCCGGGCCTGCGGGAAACCGAGCCCGTGCTTGGTGGCCAGCTCGGCCACCTCGTCGGTGTACGTCACGGTCGCCTGCTCGTCTCCGCGCAGCGCGGCGACGGCGGCCAGCAGCCCGAGGTGGACTGCGGCCGACGCCGGCTGGTCGGTCGTCCGGGCGACCCGCAGACCCTCGGTCGCGTCCGCCTCGGTGGCGGCCGGGCGGCGCGGGAGCTCGGTGACCCCGAGCAGCTCGAGCGCGTACGCCAGGGTGCTGAGCGCGCCGGTCGCCCGGGCCCGGGTCACCGCGCGGATGGCGTACCGGCGGGCGGTCTCGACGTCGCCGAGGTAGCCACAGGCGGTCCCGGCCCAGGAGAGCAGGAGCGGGTCGTCGCACCCCTCCGACCGGGCGATCACGGACCGCAGGAGTGGGACGGCGTGGGCGGCGTCGCCGCCGAGGGCGGCACCGATGCCGGCGACGAAGGCGACCGCGGGCGATCCGTCCGGTCCGCCGGGCAGCAGGTGCGCGCGCCGGCCGGCCGCGACCACCCGGGCCATGTCGCCGCCGTACGAGGCCGCCTGCAATGCGTCGACCAGCATCGCGGCCGCCCGGGCGGGGTCGAGGTCGGCGATCCGCGCGGCACCGTCCATGAGGATCTCGTAGCCGTCCAGCACGACGCCGCGGCGGGCTTCGATGCGCCCGCGCAGCTGGTCGACCCGGCCGCGCAGCAGCGGTCCCGACGCGAGCCGCCCGGCCTGGTCGACCAGTGCCGACGCGACGTCGGGCGCGCCGCCTTCCCACGCAGCCTCCGCGGCGTCGAGCAGCAGCCCGGCCCTCCTGCCCGGGTCGGCGGTCAGGGCGGCGGCCCGTTCCAGCGCGGCCGCCGCCACCTGGTGGCCGGCTCGCTTCCGCGCCTGGTCCGCCGCTCGCTCCAGCTCGGCCACGAGGTCCTCGGCCGGGAACACCGCCGCGGCCGCTCGGTGCCAGGCCCGGCGGCCGGAGTCCTGCTCGCCGGCGAGGACGTCGGCCAGCGCGCGGTGCACGTCCTGCCGATCCGTGAACGGGGCGGTCTGGTAGACGGCGGACCGCACCAGCGGGTGGGCGAAGTCGACCGCGGTCGGGTCGACCCGGAGCAGCCCGGCCCGCTCGGCCGCGGCCAGCGCGGCCCGGTCGACGCCCAGCGTTTCCGCGGCCGCGAGCAGCACCGCCGGGTCGCCCGAGTCGTCGGCGGCCGCCAGCAGCAGTATCCGCTGCACGTCGCGGGACTGCTCCCGGACGCGGCGCAGGAACGCACCCTCCAGCCGGGCGCTGAGCGGCAGCCGGGCCGGATCGGCGGCCGGGTCGCCCGCCGACGCCGTGAGTTCGGCGGACAGCTCCACCAGCGCGAGCGGGTTGCCGGCGGCGACGGCGAGCACCCGCCCGCGCGCGGCCTCGTCGAGCGCGGCGCCGGCCCGCTCCAGCAGCAGCGCCCGAGCAGCCCCCGGATCGACCGGGCCGAGCGTCAGCTCCCGCAGTCCCGCCAGCTCCGCCTCGCCCGGCCGTACCGTGAAGATCATCGCGATGCGGTCGGCCTCGATCCGGCGGGCCGCGAACAGCAGCCCGGCCAGGGACGGGCCGTCGAGCCACTGCGCGTCGTCCACCAGGCACAGCACCGGCTGCCGCTCGGCCTGCTCCCCGAGCAGGCCGAGCACCCCCGCGGCGACGAGGAACCGGTTCTCCTCGTGCGCCTCGGCCAGTCCGAGCGCGCCGGCCAGCGCGGCCGCCTGCGGTGCCGGCAGCGCGGCCAGGTCGTGGAGCAGCGGCCGCAGGGCCGCGTGCAGGCCGGCGAAGGACAGCCGGGTCTCGGCCTGGACACCGCGCGTGCGCAGGACCCGCATCCCGGTGGCCCGGCCGGCCGCGTACTCCAGCAGGGTCGTCTTGCCGACCCCCGGATCGCCGCGCAGCACGAGCGCGCCTCCCGCACCGCAGCGTGCCCCGGCGAGTACTCGGTCGATCGCGTCGCACTCGCGGTCCCGTCCGTGCAGCACGATCATCACGATAAGCCGGACACCGGCGGTCTCGCCGATGCGATCCGCGGCCGGCAGCGCCCAGGGTTGTTGCCGGGTCCCGACCGTCGGACGCTCCCGAGCTGCCCGCCTGGTGCAGAACGACTGGGGCGGAGCGCAGATCCTGCTCGCGCAGGGCGGCGGGGACGGATCGGCCGGCTCGTGATCACCTCGTCCGAGGCCTTCGACAACTGTACATGTGGTGTCACGCGGCGTGCCCTGGTGATCGCGGTCGGCGGGACCTGCCGCGGGCCGGGCGCTCAGCGCCATGGCCGGGATCGTCCGAGGTCAGGGGCTTGCCGGTGGTCGCGGTATGTTGGCCGCGTGCCGAGGAGCCTTGTCGAGGGCAAGGCGTGGATCTCGCACATCGTGCCGCGGCTGCGGCCGGCGACCGTGCTCGACATCGGTCCCGGCCAGGGCACCTACTCCGATCTGCTGCGCGGCTGCACGCCGGGAGCGTCGTGGAGCTGTGTCGAGATCTTCGCGCCGTACGTGCAGATGTTCGACCTGCAGAGCAAGTACGACGAGGTGTACGTCGCCGACATCAGACGCTTCGCCTGGCCCGGCAACTTCGAGCTCGTCATCCTCGGCGACGTGCTCGAGCACATGGTGCTGCGGGACGCGCTCGCGGTCTGGGCGGCGGTGCGGGCGCACGCCAGGCACATCATCCTGTCGATCCCCATCGTGGAGTACCCGCAGGGGTCGCACTTCGGGAACGAGCACGAGGCGCACCTGCAGGTGTGGGACCACGAGACCGTGCTCGAGCAGCTGTCCGGCCTGCGGTGCTGGCGGCGGTACGGGTCCATCGGGGTCTACCGGGCCGACGGGCAGGCGTAGCCGGTCCGACGAACGGCGACGAGGGGGCCTCAGTCGGCCGGGTGGGAGATCTCGGGTCGCCGCCACACCTCGGCGAACTGGCGGCGGGTGAACGCCACGCCGTCGCGGGCCACCGGCCGCACGGATGCGGTGTGCTCGGCGTGCTGGGCGAACGCGCGGGAGATCTGCCGATGACCGATCGTCCGCTGGCCCTTCGGCCCGCACAACCGGAACGCGCAGTCGCAGTCGACGTCCAGCATCGTCACGGTGTACGCCGGTGAGACGAAGCAGCGCGGCAGCGTGTCGGACGTCAGCGCCAGGACGCGGGCGTCCACGCGCCGTGCGTCCTCCTCGGTCAGCGGTGCGTCCGGGTTCTCCCGGTGTTCCTGCTCCGCTCCGGCGTGCTCCCCTTCGGCCAGGTTGATCAAGAGCGTGGACAGGCCCAGCAGGCGGTGCGCCTCGGCCGAGAGCGAGAAGCCACCGTCCACGAGCGCCTGCACGTCGTTGAACCAGATGTTCCGCGCGGCGACGGAGCGCCGTTCCCGGGCGGTGGCGTCGCCGGCCCGGGCGCCCGCGTCGGCGGCCCGGCGGGCCAGCGCGACCGCCTCGCGGACGAAGGGGTGCCGGGCCGGCGGACCAGCCGGTGCCGAGCCGGCCGGCGTGGCCAGGGCGATGGCCTGCCGCAGGGCCTGCTCGCTGACCCAGGACCGCGCCCGTCCCAGCGTCTGCACGGCCCCGGCCAGCCACGGCTGGTCGTCGCCGGGTGCCCGGCCGAGACCCACCACGCTGGCCAGCTTGTAGCCCTCGGCGAGCGAGATCTCCAGCCCGGGGTCGGGCAGCGTTTCGGGGCTGCGATCGCCGGGTTCGGTCAGGATCCGGCCGACCTCCTGCAGCAGTCGCAGCGCCTCGGCCCGGGCCGAACCGGTCAGCTGATCGACCAGCGACGGCAGCACCCAGGACAGGGACGCCACCGGCAGGCCGCAGTCCGTCCAGCCGGTCTTGGTCAGGCGCGCCCGGGCACTCAGGTCGGTGTGCTCGGCCGCCGTCACCAGGTCCTTCCACGACGCCGCCAGCTCCGCCCAGGCGACCTCGCCCATCGCGGCCAGCTTGGCCGCGATCGCTCGACGCAGCCGGTAGGAGTGCAGCTCGAAGCGCGGCGGCACGACCTGGTCCCAGAGGAACCGCGCGATGCCCGGCTGCGCGTCGACCGTGCCGACGAACAGCAGCCGGGCCTCATCCGTCGCCGGCCGCCAGGTGCGGCGCAGGGCCGCCAGCTCCTCGTCGCCGACGACGAGGGGGCCGCCGTCGGTCTGCAGGGCCCGGAGCACCGCCGAGATCATGTCGAGCGAGAGATCGCCGACACTGCCCTTCTTCAGCTGCCGCAGGACGGTGAGGAACGAGGGATGGGGACGGTCGCCGCCCGCCGCGGCCAGCAGCAGCGCGGCGGTGAGCGCCTCGACGGTCGGTTGCGGGACGCCCGGCGTCAGCAGGTCGGCCCACCGGTCGCTGTCGAGCCCGAACCCGACCGCCCCGGCGAGCGCGAGCCAGCGCGGGTGGGTGAACTGCAGCCACGGATCGACCGCGTCGCCGGTGACGTCGAGGACCCCGCGGCGGCTCAGCTGCGACACGCCGCTCGCGAACTTCAGCTCCTCGGCGGTGCTGAGCTCCCGGGTCACGTCGCGCCACAGCGTCGTGAGGTCCTGCCGGTAGTGCGCCTGCGCGCCGACCAGACCGAGCGTGCGCGCGACGGTGGAGTCGGCCCGGGCCTGGCCCGGATCGCAGCCGATGGCCTTCTCGTACAACCAGGCGAGCTGGTGGTCGGCCACGCACCTGGTTCCGAACACCTCCCGCACGGCGTGGTCGGACTCTGCGCCGGCGCGTACGCGGTCGGCGACGACGTCCGCCGCGACGTCGACGTACCACGGGTCGCCGAGGTGCCCGCTGTCGCCGATCACGGCCGCGGCGAACTCGGTCGTCTCCCGGCGGGCGACGGCTCCTCGCCGCGCCAGCGCCCGCTCCAGATGCGCGCTCACGTCCTGCTCCCACTGCCCGCCGACCCGGATGACCGCGACCTCGCTGAACGCGGGCGCCAGCTCCTCGGAGACCGCGCTGACGAACGGCAGCCGCTCGTCGAGGCTGGAGCGGAGCAGAGCGTGCACCATGTTGCGCCGGGCCGCCCGGGGCTTGCCCTCGACGACCTTGTCCAGCCCCAGGACGAACACCACGACCTTGGCGCGGTCGGCCTCGCGCAGGAAGAGCCGCTCCGCCCTGGCTTCGTCTCCGCTCGCGCCGGCCAGCCGGGAGACGAACGCCGCCCGGCTCAGCGCCGGGACCGTGCTGCTCGAGTCGCAGTCGGACACGTCGATCACCACCGGCATCAGGCCGGCGCGGACCATCCACAGCGGCAGCATCCGCTCCAGCGCGGGGGAGAGCACGCCGGTGTCGGTGACGATGAGCAGCGGGCGCGGCGGCGTGGCCGCCATGAGCTGGGCCACCACGCTCTGCACGAACCGGTGCGTCGGCGTGGCCGGCTCCGGCTCCGCCGAGGCCGACCGGTAACGCGCGAGATAGCGGCCCTTGGCCGCGCCGAAGCGCAGCCGGAAGCCGATCCAGGCGGCCAACGCCAGCACCGCCACGGAGATCGCGCTGATTGCTTGGGCCTGCAGCAGCGGCAGCAGTCCCGTCGTCTGCGTGCTCGCGCCCGGTGCCAGCACGCCGATCGTGATCAGCACGAGCAACGCGACGAGGATGAGCCCGAGCAGCAGGTTCGTCGACGAGCCGCGGACCACGACGACGCCCTGCTGCACGGCCTTGCGCAGTCGGATGCGACCTCGCGCGCTCATCGGATCAACGTCTGACCGTTGTCGAGGACGACCGTGGTGCCGGTCAGGCCCGGCATGTCGAGGGCCATCGCGGTGAGCGAGCGCGCGACGTCGTCCGGCGTGAGGACGCGGCGCAGCGGCGCCTTCCCGGCGACGGCGTGCAGGTCGTGCCGCCGTCCGCGGACCTCGGCGAGGTGTCGGAGGTTCGCGGTGTCGACCGTGCCCAGAGCCAGACAGTTGATCCGGATTCCCTCGGCGCCCAGCGGCGTGGCGAGGGCGGCCACCAGACCGCTCAGGCCGGCCTTCGCGGCCGAGTAGCCGGGAGCGCCGTAGCCGCCGTACGCGTTGATCGAGCCGACGAGGGTGATCGACCGGTCACCGGGCTGGCGGCGCAACAACGGCACGGTGTTGCGTACGGTCACGAAGGCCAGGTGCAGGTTGTTCGCGACGACCCGGCTGAAGACGTCGAGACACTCGGTCGCCGGATCCGGCTGCGAGAGCTCGTCGACGTCTCCTCCGCCGGCGACCGCGATGACGTGCCGCAGCGCGGGCAGGTCGCCCGCCTCGAGGTGCCGGGCGACGGCCGCGTCGTCGGTCAGGTCGACGGTGATCTCGCGGCACACCAGCGCGGCCATGTCGCCCGGAAGCGGCGTCCGGTCCATGGTCACGACCCGGCCACCGCGGGCCGCCGCGACGGCCACCGTACGCCGCCCGATGTCGCCGGAGGCTCCGGTCACCAGGACGGCTGGACCGCCTTCGGTGGCAGGTTCGGGCATGCGCTCGCTCCTCGCATCGGGCCCACTACGTTGCTGCGATGCTCACAGGATGGCAGCTGGTGAGATCATCCACGGCCTGTCCTTCTTTCCGCGCGGCGGCTCTGCGCAGGTAGTGCGCTATCTCGCCGCCGCGCAGCAGGAACTGGGCTGGCGACCGTGGATCGTCACGGGATCGCTCGGACAGCCGGGCGACCTCTGCCACGCGGCGACGTTCTTCACCGGGCTGCCCGTCGTGGCCGCCGACTTCGGGCCCGCGGTGGACGCGTGGCGACGGGGACACGACCCGATGACCGAGCCGGTGCCCATGCATCCGTCGTACGAGGACCGGCCCGGCGTGCCGGACCGGGTGTTCGCCAGCCTCTCGCCCGCGCTCGCCGACCACCAGGCGAGCAGCTGGTGCCAGGTGCTGGCGCGGGTCCGGCGGGTGCCCGCGGTGCTGCACCTGCACCACCTCACCCCGTTGCACGACGCCGCCACCCGGCGGTTCCCCGGCACGCCGGTGGTCACGCACCTGCACGGCACCGAGCTGTTGATGCTCGAGCGGATCATCACCGGGGACGTGCCGAGCTCGTGGTCGTACGCGGACCACTGGCTGTGCCGGCTGCGGAGGACCGCCGGCCGCAGCGACCACATCGTCACCGTGTCCGCCGACCACGCCGACCGTGCCCGTGCGGTCCTCGGGGTGCGCGAAGACCGGCTGAGCGTCATACCGAACGGGGTCGACACCGGCCGGTTCCGGCCTATCCGCCTCAGCACCGCGCAGCGGCTGGCGCTGCTGCGCCGGTGGCTGGTCGACGACCCGCAGGGATGGGACTCCAGCGGCCGCCCGGGCAGCGTTCGCTACACGGTGGCGGACCTGTCGGCGTTCTTCGACGGTGACCGGGCGCGGCCCGTGCTGCTGTTCGTCGGGCGGTTCACCGCGGTCAAGCGTCTGCCGTTGCTGCTGCGGGCGTACGCGCGGGTCCGGGCGCGACTCGGCGCGGTGGCGCCGCTGCTGGTGTGGGGTGGGCACCCGGGCGAGTGGGAGGGGCCGCATCCGCACCGGCTGGCCGGCCGGGCCGCGCAGGACGGTGTCTTCTTCGTCGGCTGGCGCGGTCACGACGAGTTGCCGCTCGGCTTCGCCTGCGCGGATCTGCTGGCGGCACCCTCCGTCGGCGAGGCCTTCGGCACCGTCTACCTGGAGGCCATGGCCGCCGGGCTCCCGGTCCTCGCGACCCGCACCGGAGGCCCGGCGACGCTGGTCAACGTCGACCCGGACGCGCCGGTCGGCTGGCTGGTGCCGCCGGACGACGAGGACGCGGTGGTCGCCGCGCTCATCGAGGCGCTGACCGATCCGCGCGGCCGGCTCGCCCGCGGCCGCGCGGCCAGGGCGTTCGTCCAGCGGAGGTTCCCCTGGTCGCGGGTCGCCGCGGCCGTGGCCCAGGTCTACGCGTCGGCCCGGGTCCGGTGAATGCCGACCAGGAAGGTCAGCCCGCCGCCGGGCAGGTGACCGAGGCCGAAGCCGGCGACACGTACGGCCCCATCGGCCGGCCGCGATCCGCAGCAGCCGCCGCAGGTCCCGGCGGGACACCCCGACCGCCACCGCCGACGGGGACAGCCCGCTGGCCGACGCCGGCAGCCGGACCCGCAGCGCCGCCGGCCGAGACTCGAACCGCAGCGGCGGCGCCATCCGTACCGCCTCGCCGTCGATGCCCACCGCCACCGGCCCGGTCGAGTCGATCTCGAATGCCGTCGCCGTCCACTGGCGGACGTCGGCCATCCGCCGCTCCTGCCCGATCGTGGCGAGGGTGACGAACCGCGCGACCTCCTCGGCGCTGCCCAGCCGGGCCGAGAGGATCCCGAGCATGCCGCCGTCCAGCCGCGGCCGGCTGCCGGCGACCCGCGGCCGGTGCAGGTCGTACGGGTTGTTGGAGACGAGGACCAGCGTCGCGCCGGTCTGCGGCCCGATGTCCGGCCGGTCGAAGTGCAGCTCGCCGTCCGGCGCCCGGCCGCCGACCAGGTCGGGCAGCAGCCGCCGCCAGGTACGCAGCTTGGCCTGCCGGTAGGTGGCCGACTGCACCACGCTGGCGTACAGGCCGAGGGAGGCGTTGTTGACGAACACCCGATCGTTGACCGCGGCCAGGTCCACCCGCCGCTCCATCCCGTCGGTGAACGCGTCGAGCGCGCCGACCGGGTCGTCCCGATCGAGCCCGAGGTCCAGGGCGAAGTGGTTGCGGGTGCCGGACGGGATGCAGACGTGGGCCACGCCGCGGGCGCTCGCGACCGCGGCCACCACCGCCTGCGAGCCGTCGCCGCCGGCCATGCCGACCACGTCGGCGCCGGCCGCGATCGCCTTCTCCACCAGCTCGCGCAGGTCGTCGCCCGGCTTCAGCTCGACGGTCCGCACACCGCGCCGGCCCGCCTCGTCGGCCAGCCCGACCCGGCCCGCCTTGCCGTCCCCGGAGCGGGGGTTGATGAGCAGGACGCCGTCCCGGGCCGGCGGAACCGGCCGGGCGCCGGTGTCCGCGTGCTCGGCCCGGACGGCCGCCCGCGCCGCCACCCCGAACAACGCCAGGAAGCCGATCCCCGCGACCAGCTCCACCCGGTGGTCGTACGCGGTGAGCACGAGGACGGTCAGCGCCAGCAGCACCCCCGGGATCGTGAGCAGCAACAGCAGGCCGCGGCGGGTGATCGACAGCCAGATGCAGTACGTCGCGACGAACAGGCTGCCGAGCACGATCACGCCGTCGAGCACGTTGACCGCCACCACCAGCAGCGGCACCGCGGCGAGCACGAGCAGGATCAGCGCCGCGATCGCCGCCAGCCGGGCGCGCAGGCGGTGGGCCGCCGCCGGCGCGGGCGGGGCGGGCTCCGGCACCATCGATGGCTCCTCGGTGGGCTTGCGGGCGCATCCTCACCGTGCCAGGTCCGGGCCGGCCGCGCAGGGACGGGTTTCTGGCGTGTTCGGGCCCTGTTCCGGGTCGCTACCTGAGCGCGCGCGCCGCGAGGCCGCACCAGTACGCGCCGTGGGCCAGCAGGACGTACGCCGGGCTGACGCCGGCCCGGACCGGCTCGACGAAGTGCCGCCGGGCGTACGTGGCCACGAAGGCGTGCCCGAGCGAGCGGTGGCCGGCGGCGTAGTGCTCGGCGAGCTCGCTGGTCGCGCCGCGGCGGAAGTACGTGACGACCTGGGCGCGGACCGACGTCAGCGGCTCGTGCCGGACGACCAGGCCCTGGTCGAAGCCGAGGCGCACACCGGCGGCCCCCAGCAGGCGGCTCGTCACGCCGCTCAACGCGGCGCCGGCGTCCTCGGGGAAGAAGTCGTCCCGTCCCATCTTGCCGGCGACCCTCGCGCTGAGCCAGGCGTTGCGGCAGTCGAGCCGGGCGCCGACCCCGTCCCGTAGCGCGCGAGTCGTGCACTGCCGGACGAGCCTGGTCTCCTGCGCGGTCAGCCAGCGGGCCTTCGTGCTTCCGGGTTCGCCGTGCCGCCAGGGTGGCCCCGAGGTGCCGTCGGCGCCGTCCGCGGCCAGCCGGTCGATCGTGGCGATCCAGTCCGCCGAGACGACGCAGTCCGAGTCGGTGAACGCGTACGCGGCCGCCCGGTACTTCCGCAGCGCCACGTTGAGCGCCGCTCCCTGTCCCTGCCGCACCTCGAGCCGCACCACGTCGACGGCCTCGACGACATCGCGCGGCAGCAGCGTCGCCAGCTCCCGCGGCGACCCGTCGTCCACGAGCACGAGGGTCACGTCGTCGAACGCACGCCTCGCTCCGCCCGTACGCCACCGCTGCCGGGCCGCCACCAGGCTGCGCACGCACTCGATCAGCGGCTGCCGGCGGTCGAGGCGTGACCATCCGCACCTGCCGGCGTCATGGTGCGCCGGCACGAGAACGACGAGCGCCCGCGAGTCACATCCGCACATGCGCGCGAACTCTCGCGGCGACCTCGTCGACTTCCTCGTTGGCGTCGACACGAACGAAGTCGTGCCGCTCGCTCAGCAGGAACTCGTACGCGTCGTGCATGCGGCCCAGGAACTCGATGTCGTCGGCGTTGACGTCGGTGCCGTTGCGCCGCGCGAGCCGATCGGCGGCGACTTCCGGCGCACAGTCCAGATAGATCAGAACCCCCTGGCCGGGAGCGGGCTGAACGGGTTCGATCAATGCGTTGACGGCAGATCGCATCCAGGTCCGCAGGCCGGCGGCGACCTCCTGGGGTAGGTCCGCCAACGCGTAGGCGGTGTCCGTCAGCGTGGCGACGTCGAGGAGGACGACGCTCTTCGTGTTCCGCGCCTCGCGCAGCTTCTGCACGTGCGAGGAGAGCGCCAGCAGGTGGCGCACGTGGGTGGCATCGCACCCCTCGGGAGTGAGCCGCATGCCGGGGGCGCCGTACAAGCTGAGATACCGGCCGAGCTCGTGGTCGCCGAATTCCGGCACGACCTGCGCCGCAGACCGGAGACCTTTCGCCAGGAGCCGGGCCTGAGTGGTCTTGCCGCTCGCGACTATGCCTTCGAAGCCGACCCATCTCTGTCTGTGTCTGGCGCGAAAGGACCATCGGGCCGGAGCCTGCTCCGAAGGAGCAATGTAGGACATCCAACCTCCGACGCCGGCTCGCCAAACTAGCGGATGGTACACACACCATGACGCTAGGTGACAGTCGATCTTCCGATCGCGAAACTGTAGCCGAGACGGGCACAGCCGGGGCGGACCACGTCGGAATATGGGATGGCGGGCACTGCGGGCTACTCATGATTTCCTGGAAGCTCGAAGTAGGAGCCGAAGTCGAGCCCGCTGCGGCGGCAGGTACGCCGCAGACGCAACACGATTGGCCAGTCGCTGAAGAGGATGAGGCCTCGCTCGTGGGCATAGAGGCGCATCGCCGCGTCGAGGTAGGCGCGGCCGGCTCCCTCGTCGTGCTTTCGGATTCGTTCCAGCTCGGCGAGTTGTTCGAGGACGCGAGCGCGCAGGAGCACCGACGGGTCCGACGGGACCCAGGTCATGGCTTCGGCGAGCGCGCCCTCGGCGGCGGCGTAGTTCTCCCGGCGCCGTTCGAACCCGGCTTGGTAGATGAGCATCTGAACCTTGGACGAGTTGCGGATCCTGGGATCCGGTAGGCACTGCCGGGCGAAGGTGTACTCGCGCTCGGCGCGGCCGTCCTCCCGCCTGGCCTCGGCCGTGAAAGCCATCACGGTGTGCGCCCAGGAGATGCCTTCACGGTCGCCCGCGGCCTCGGAGATGCTCAGTGCCTCGGCCCCGAAGTGCTCGGTCGCGTTGACGTCCAGCGGGATCTCGCCGGCCTGCGAGTACGGGAGATCGTGGACGAGGCGGATGACGCCCAGGGTGGCGCGGTACTGCAGGACGTCGGCCACGAAGCGCAGGTCGGGGTGCAGCACGGCGGACAGCTCGTCGTACAGCCTGACCAACTCGGCCTCGGCGCGGTGGAAGTCCTCGACCCGGAACAGCAGGTGCGCCAGCGCCTGCCGGCTGGAGCGCTGATAGTGGTCGCCGAGACCGTGCTCCCCGTCAGGAATGTTGTGCCGGTAGAAGTCCATCGCATAGCGGTAGAGGCCGAGGTGGTAGAGATTCCGCCCGCGGTAGAACCAGATCGCCCGCTCCACGCCGAGGCTCATCGGTTCGCCGTCGAGGGCGTCCTCGGCCACCTCGGCATACCGCAACGCCTCGCTCGGACGGCTGAGCATCTCGCCGACCCGGAGGATGTCGAGCACCAGCTCCCAGCTGTGTTCCACCCCGACCAGGCGGGTGATCAGCTGGAACGCGGCGTCGTTGTCGCCGCGGTCGACCAGCCGCTGCAGCTGGATGGACCACGGGTGCTTGCGCGGCGTCTCCTTGAGCCACATCTTCCCGCGCGAGGACTGCTCGCGAAGGTATGTGGAGATGAGTTCGGAGCGGCGGGTGACCCCCATCTTGCGGAGCACCGTGCGAATGTGGGTCTCGACGGTGCGCCGGGAGATCTGCAGGCGGTCGGCGATGGCCGAATTGGTGAGGCCGTCGACGACCATCAAGAAGACCTGTCGTTCGCGTTCCGTCAGCTGGTCGATGGTGCCGCCCGTGTCCATGGCCCCTCCCCGTATCGGTGGCCGAGAACGGTGCGTTCGCCTCCCCACAACGCAGTCGTGGCTTTCACGGCTGCGTAGTTCCACGTACGCGTTTTCCGACGCTTGCTGCCCTACGTATCTCTACTGATCCAAAGATAACGCTTCGCACTGATGCGCAACAGCGTGTGCTTGTTCAGCATTAGTCGCACGGACACCTCCGAAAGGAGGCACGGGGGATGCGACGGCTGGTGGAAGGGCCGGAGGGCCGGTGGCTGGCGGTGGCCGCGCTCGTCGCGGTGGTGGCCGCCGGGATCTACGACGGATGGGTGTGGCGGCGGCGGGCGGCCGGGCCGTGGGAGTTGGTCGTCAATGCGGGCGTGATCGCGCTGGGCGATGGCACGGTCACCGTGCTCGGCAGTGCTGCCGGGACGTACGGGAGGCAGTGATGGACCCTCGGACCTGGCGGGTGGGCTCGGTGAACATCGGTGCGGTCGTCGCCGGTGGCGGCGTCGTCCACGCGGGGGCGGCGGTCGGCCGGCAGGAGATGGCGTGGGAGCCGGACCGGTCGGGGCCGGGACACCGGGCGGACGTGGCCGTGCTGACGGTGCTCACCGAGGAGCTCCGGGCCGTGGTGGAGGTGCTGCGGCGGCACCGGCACTACCGCTCTGCGCCGCTGCCGGGCGGGTCCCGGCTGTACGAGGCGGAGGTGGCGGCGGAGGGCGCGAACCTTCGGGTGGTGGCCACCCAGGCGCTGGAGCCGGGCCCGCAGTCGGCCGCGGCGGCCTACCGCCGGCTGCGGGACGCGGTCCGGACGCCGGTCGTGCTGCTGGTCGGGGTGGCCGGCGGGATCCGGGCCGACCTCGCCGTGGGCGACGTGGTGATCGGCGACGAGGTGATCTACTACGACGCACGCCGCGAGACGGTGACCGCGGCCCGGCGGCGGGGGCGCAGCCATCCGACCACGCCGGCGCTGCGGCACCGGGTCAACGAGTTCTTCCTGCGGTACGGGTCGACGATCGCGCTGCGGCCGGCCGGCTCGGTGCGGGTGTTCCGCGGCCCGATCGGCTCGGGCAGCGCGGTCGTCACCGATCCGGCGTCCGACATCGTGCGGTTCCTCCGCCGGTTCAACGAGAAGACGCTCGCGGTGGAGACCGAGGCCGGCGGGGTCGGCCAGGCCTTCTACGAGGAGGTCGGGTCCCACCCGGCGGCCGGCTGGCTGACGATCCGGGGGATCTCCGACCTGGCCGACCGGGACAAGGGCCACGGCTGGCACCAGCTCGCCTCCGACCACGCTGCCGCGGTGATGGACCGGTTGCTGCCGATGCTCGCCATACCTGGCAGTCCGGACGAATGGCGGCCGGGCGGCGAGGGCCTCGGGCTGGACGACCTCGCCGAGCCGGCCTGAGGCCCACGCGCGACCACCCGGCTCGGTCGAGCCGGGTGGTTCGGCGTCAGTGGCGATGGCCGGAGGGGAGCAGCATGGCCACTGCCATGAGCGGCAGCATGAGCACGTGGCCGAGCGGGAGCAGCCAGGATCCCGGCATGATCCCGGCCCAGTAGGGGACGGCGAGGACCGCGAACGGCACCACCATCGCGGCGCTCATCAGTGCGATGCCGCGGCCGCTGTGCCTCCGCACCGCCATCCACCCGGCCATCGCCACGGTCATGTCAGTGGCCATCGCCAGCGCCGCGGTGTCCGGGCGGTCGGCGTGACCCGGCCAGAGCCCGTCCCAGACCGGCGCCAGCGCGACCATGCCGACAGCCATGGCGACGAGCATCTCCAGGTAGTGGCCGGCGAAGCCGAGCCAGCGGCGGCCGGCGCGGGCCCGGGTGGTGACAAGAGCGGTGTCCTGCATGGCGTCCTCCGATCGACGATGGAGGCAGCATCGAGGCAGGCGAGGGGTCGGCGGATCCGCCGAAGGTCATGGCCCGGGTCATCCCCTCGCGTGACCTGGCCTCAGAGCAGGCCCAGTGCGGACGCCCGCAGCGCGGCCTGGGTGCGGTCCCGGGCCCCGAGCTTGGCCAGGATGTTCGTCACGTGGTTCTTGACCGTGCCCTCGGTCAGGAACACCGCCTGGGCGATCTCCCGGTTGCTCTTGCCGGCGGCGAGGTGCCGCAGGACCTCGAGCTCCCGGTCGGTGAGCGGGTCGACCAGCGGCTGGCGCCCCGGCGCGGCCGCCGGTTCGGGCAGCGCGGCGAGCCGGGCGACGAGCTTGGCCGCCACCGAGGGGGCCAGCACCGACTCGCCGCGGTCGGCCCCGACCACCGCCTCGACCAGCCGCTCGGTCGTCGCGTCCTTGAGCAGGTAGCCGACCGCCCCGGCCCGCAGCGCCCGGAAGACCTCGGCGTCCCCGTCGAACGCGGTCAGCGCCAGCACCCGTACGGCCGGATGGTCGACCCGCAGCTGCCGGGTCGCTCCGACCCCGTCGAGCACCGGCATCCGCAGGTCCATGAGCACCACGTCCGGCCGCAGCCGGCCGGCCGCCTCGACCGCGTCGCGCCCGTTCGCCGCCTCGCCGGCGACCTCGATCCCGAGCTGCACCGCCAGCAGCGCGACCAGCGCCTCCCGGAGCAGCGCCTGGTCGTCGACGACCAGCACCCGGATCCGCCGCTCGCTCATCTCCCACTCCTCGGCCGGACCCGGCCTCGTGCCTCGGCCGGCTCAGCCCTCGTCGCTCCCCGCTCGCGAGCGTGCGGTTCATGCTCGCAACGATTCCAGCGCACCTACCACCCGCGCCAACGTGGCCGGGGGGCGAACGAATGGCGGCGTTTCGACCCCCGCGGAAAGGACTGGGCCCGTACGGTCTGCGGGACCGACGGCGACCAGCGTCGGCACGCCGACGGGAGGGCCGCGGAGATGCAGGGTGCGCAGGTGGCGCCGGTCGGCTCAGCCGTACAGGCCGGCGAAGACGTCGTCGAGCAGCCGCCGCGACCGCACCCGGCCGGGCTGGTGGAACCACTCCCGGCCGACGACCAGGCCGAAGACCGGCGCCGGCAGCCGGAGCAGCACCCGCAGCGTGCGGGTGCCCTGGTCGGCGGTGGCCTGGCTGGCGTGCGCGGCCATCGCCGCCCGCTTCGGTCCGGTGAACGCGCGCACGTCGACCCGGTGGGTCAGCTCGGTCCGCGGCGTGTACGCGCGCTCGACCAGCCGCGGGTCGAAGCCGGCCGGCAGCCCGGGCAGCCAGGTCACCAGCCGCAGCGCCCGGCGCAGCGCGGTGCGGTCGACGGTCGCCTCGAGCAGCAGCGGGGTGCCGGCGAGCGCCGCGGCCCGGGCGCCGACCCGGTGCACCTGCACGTGGTCGGGATGGCCGTACCCGCCCGCCGGGTCGTAGGAGGTCACGACGTCGGCCCGCTCCTCGCGCAGCACGGCGGCCAGCCGCTCGGCCGCCTCACCCGGGTCGGCGGCGGCGAACGGGTGGGCCAGTCCGGACGGCTCGCCGGCCATCCCGGAGTCGGCGTAGCCGAGGAACTCGACCCGGTGTGCGCCCAGGACGGCGGCGGCGGCCCGTGCCTCGGCGCGGCGCACCGGACCCAGCGGGCCGTACCCGGTCGACGCCAGGCCGGCCCCGCCGTCGGTGGCGAACACGGCGACCACCCGGTGCCCGGCCGCGGCCGCCCTGGCCATCGTGCCGCCGGTCAGCAGCGCCTCGTCGTCGGGATGGGCGTGGAAGACCACCAGCGTGTGCGGCACGCGCCCAGTCTGCCGGCCGGCCGGCGGGCGGCCCGATGAGGATCGCCCACGTCAGCGACTTCTACCTGCCCCGGCTCGGCGGGGTGGAGATGCACGTGCACGACCTCGCGACCCGGCAGCAGGCGGCCGGGCACACCGTGGAGGTGCTCACCTCCACGCCGGCGGGGCCGCGCGACAACACGCCCGACCCGGCCGGTCCGGGCGTCGTGGTGCACCGGGTGACCGAAACGCTGCGGCACCCGCGGGCGCTGCACCCGGCCGCCCCCCGGCTGGTCGGCGAGCTGCTGCGGTCCGGCAAGTACGACGTGGTGCACGCCCACTCCGGCATCTGGTCGCCGCTGGCCTGGGCCGCGGTCGCCGCCGCCGGCCGGACCGGTACGCCCGCCGTGGTCACCCTGCACTCGCTGCTCACCTCGTACGAGCCGGGCTTCAAGGCGGCGGACGCGCTGCTGCGCTGGACGGCGCGGCCGGTGCAGCTCACCGCGGTCAGCGACGTGGCGGCGGCCCCGCTGCGCCGGCTGGTCGGCCCGGACCGGGAGGTGCTGGTGCTGCCGAACGGGATCGACCCGGCCGAGTGGCGGGTCAGGCATGTCCCGCACCGGCCGGACGAGGTGCTGGTGGTGGCCGTGATGCGGCTGGCGCTGCGGAAGCGGCCGCTGCCGTTGCTCCGGATGCTGCACCGGGCCCGTCGCCGGCTGCCGGCCGAGGTTCGGCTGCGCGCGGTGATCGTGGGGGACGGGCGGCAGCGCGCGGCGATGGAGCGTTATTTGCGTCGGCACCGGATGGCGGACTGGGTGGAGTTGCCCGGCCGGCTGTCCCGCGGCGAGATACGGACCGTGTTCGAGCAGGCGGACCTGTTCGTGGCGCCCGCTACCCTGGAGTCGTTCGGCATCGCGGCGCTCGAGGCCCGGTGCAGCGGACTGCCAGTCCTGGCCCGCGCGGGCTCAGGAGTGGGGGCGTTCGTCGTCGACGGGCAGGACGGCCTGCTGGCCGCCAGTGACGGGGACATGGTCCGTGCCCTTGTCCGGCTCGCCGGCGACCCTGCGGAACGGGAGCGGATGGCCATGCACAGCCGGCAGGTACCGACCGACCTGGGGTGGCGGTCGGTGCTGCGCCGCACCGAGGTCGCGTACGCCGCGGCCGACCAGCTCGTCCGGCCCGGTCATCCCGCCATGCTCAGTGCGGCCGGCTGATCTCGCGGCGGCGCGGCGGCCGGCGCGGGTCCGCCGGCCGGCGCTGCTCGGCGAGCTGGTCGTGGTCCTGATCCTGGTCAAGGTGTACGACCAGATCCGGGCGCTGGAGGCGGCCCGCGCCCGCCCGGCGCTGCACAACGCGCACGGGGTGCTCGCGGTCGAGCGGTGGCTGCACATCGACGTCGAGCTGGCGGCCAACCACTGGTTGGTCGGCCAGCACACGCTCTCGCTGGTGATGAGCTGGTGGTACCAGCTGGCCCACCTCACCGTGACGCTCGCGGTGCTGGGCTGGTGCTACCTGCGCCGGCCGGACGCGTACCGCAGCGCGCGCAACGCGCTGGTGCTGACCAACGTGGCCGGGCTGGCGGTGTTCCTCGTGCTGCCGGTGATGCCGCCGCGCCTGCTGCCGGGCGGCGGGTACGTCGACACGGTCGCCGCGGCCGGGTTCGGCTCCTCGCACACCGGCCCGGTGCCCGCCGACCAGTACGCGGCGATGCCGTCGCTGCACCTGGCTTGGGCGGTGTGGACCGCGTCGGTGGCGATGCTGCTGCTCGCCCAGTACCGGGCCAGGGTGCTCTGCCTGCTCTACCCGGCGGTGACCGCGATCGCGGTGGTGGTCACCGGCAACCACTACGTGCTCGACGTGCTGGCCGGCGTGCTGGTCGCGGTGCTGGCCCTGCTCGCCTCGCGCGCTCAGATCACCCTGCGCCGGACCAGGATGGCCAGGACACAGGCGCCCGGCAGCAGCGGCACCCAGACCGTCAGCAGCCGGTACGCCAGCACGGTGGCGAGGGCCGTGGTGGACGGCGTGCCGACCGCGACGAGCCCGGCCACCAGGGCGACGTCCAGCGCGCCGAAACCGCCCGGGGACGGCACCACGGCGGCGACCGACGAGGCCACCAGGTAGGCCAGCGCCACCGGCACCAGCGGCACGCCGCCACCGAGCGAGAGCAGCACCGCGTACAGGGTGAGGCAGTGCAGCAGCGGCACGGCGAACGAGCCGGTCCACAGCTGCGCCGCCCGCCGCGGGTTGCGGACGACCGCGAACAGGACCGTGAGCTGGTCCCGGACGTGCCGCACGAGCCGGCCGGCCGATCGGCGGGCGGCCCACGCGAGCAGGCCGGCGAGCGGCACCAGCAGCAGCGCGACGATCATCCACGAGTCGTGGTGGCCGGCGAACCGGTGCGAGCCGCCGTGCCCGAGCGCAGCTCGCAGCGCGTCCGGCGCCGCCACCAGAGCCATGGCGAGCAGCGCGGTGTGGGTGACCATGCCGGCGAGCATGTTCAGCGCCACCGCACCGACCGCATCGGCCCGGCTGAGCCCGTGCCGGCGCAGGAAGCGGACGTTGACCGCGAGGCCGCCGGAGCCGCCGGGCAGCACGTGGTTGGCGAAGGTCGCGGCGACCTGCACGGCGAACAGCCGGAACACCGGCAGCCGGGGCGCCACCGAGCCGAGCTGGCTGACCGTGCCGGCCGTCCAGAGCAGCACGGTGCCCGCGGCGGCCAGCGCGAACCAGGCCAGGTCGGCCCGGGCCACGCTGTCGGAGCCGGCGTCGAGCATCGTCCGCTGCCGGACCAGCAGCACGATCAGGGTCGCGGCGACGGCGACGGCGAGCCCGGTGCGGACCAGGTCGGACCGGCGGCGGCCAACTCGGTCGCCCGGCGCGACGGCGTCCTCGACCGCCTCGTCGACCGCCTCGTCGACCGCCGTCACCACGCTGCCTCCCGCCCCCGCGACGGCACCGCGTGAACCACTGTGGACCCCCTGCGGTGCTCGGCTCGACAGCATGGTGCATGCCCGGCGCTGCTGACGGTAGCCAGCGCCGGGCAAACGGACAGCAAATTCGGTGGTCCTGCGTCGAAGGCTAGCCGAGGAACGAGACGCTCTGCGTGTACGCGTCCTGGTTGGGCTTGGTCGTCCCGGGCCGGCCGCGGAAGTCGGTCCAGCACGGGTGCAGCCGCAGGTCTGCGCCGACCGCGATCGCGGAGTAGTCGCCGATGAACACGCCCTGCAGGGTCTCGTCCGGGTTCTCCAGGCTCGCCGCGGCGAACTGGATGCGCGGGTCGGACGTCTGCGTGGTGATCCGCCGGATCGCCGAGGAGCGCAGCGTGGAGATGCCGAGCCCCTTCCAGTACGCGTAGTCCAGGCCGACGCCGGCCGGGTCGTAGTGCCGGGTGTACGAACTGACCGCGACCAGGCCGGCGATCGTCGCGACCGCGCCGAAGACCTCGTCCTGCCGCGTGCCGATCACCCGCAGCGACCAGTCCCGGCCGCCCCGGGACGAGGCCACGATGTTGTCGCCGTTGGTGCGGATCGACTCGCCGTCGGCCGTGTACTGCCCGTTGCGGTCGTCGTTCCAGGTCAGCGCCAACCGGTCGGTGACCGGGTCGTACGCGAGCTGCGGGTAGCTGTTGATCCGGAAGTTCTCCCCGGTCAGCGTCAGCGTGCCGACCGCCTCGTTGACCGGGAAGTCGAAGTTGGTGTCGACGATCGCGTGGCTGAACGTCCGGCCGTGGTCGGTCGATCGGGCGACCACCGTGACGTCCCGGTCGTCGATGCCGTCGCAGTCCAGCGTCGCGCACTCGGTCCCCTCGTACGCGATGTAGAGCGTGCCGTCCCGGCCGACCTGCGGGTTGGAGCCCTGCGAGAACGGGGTGAGACCGCCGGTGAACCCGGCCAGGGTGGTGTCGACGCGGGTGAAGTGCGAGAACGTGCGGCCGAAGTCGGTCGAGGCGGTGACCACGATCGGGGACTCGAGGTAGCCGCCGTCGGGGGTGTCGGCGAACCGGGTCCAGCTCACGTACACCCGGCCGGAGGTCTTGTCGGCGGCCAGCCAGATCTTGTCGTTGAAGAACGTCGTCGGGGTGAAGTTGCCCTGCGCGTCGGCGCCGTCGAGCTGGATGATCGTCGGCCGGGCCCAGGTGTTGCCGCCGTCGTGGGAGACGCTGACGACGATGCCGCTGGGCGCCTCGGTGCCGCCGTCGGCCGGCGCCGCCCGGCTGAAGACGATGTTGCCGTAGTAGACGGTGTTGCGCGGGCCGAAGGCGAGTACCGGGTCGCCGGCCGAGTCCATCGCGGTGAGCGCGCCGGTCGCGCCGGTGGCGACGGTCAGCCCCGGCAGCACCTGGTTCTTCCAGGTCTTGCCGCCGTCGAAGCTGGTGTACGCCCAGCCGGTGCTGTCGTTGCGCTGCTCCCTCTCGACGAACACGCGGTAGTCATTGGCCCCGGCCACGATGTTGCGCGGGTTCAACGGGTTGACCGCGATCGAGGTCTCGTTCTGCGCGCTGCTGCAGCCGGCCTGGCTGCCGACCGTCACGATCGTGTCGCCGACGATCTGGTCGACGTTCGGCGCCGGGTTCCGGTACGGGTTGGGCTTGGTGACGAAATCCTGGCACAGCGCCGAGAGGGCGGGGTCGTCCGTGCTCTCGCCCTCGCCCTCCTCGGAGAGGACCTCCTTCAGCAGCGGGTTGGGCACCCGGTGCCTGGCTTCGTCGGCGTCCTTCGCGACCCTCGGCTGGGCGGCGTCGACCGACGCCGGCCCGCCGGCGCGGCCGGTCGACGCGTTGGCCGGTTGACCGAGCGCGATCAGCGCAACTGCGGTCAGCAGGCCGGCGGCGAGCGCGCCGGCGCGGTGCGGGCGAAAGCTCATGGAGGATCCCCTCTCCGACGCAGGAGTGGTGTCAGCCTCTATGGCGGCCGGTCGGTCGCCTATCCGCCAGATGTGTGGGAAAGGAACGGCAAAGCAACTCAGGGTGTGACCAGGCAGCCGGCCGGCGACCTGCCGTCCGCCGGGAAGGCGGTCGCCAGCGCCAGCGCCGTACGCCGGGCCCGCTCGCGGTATCCGGGCGTGGTGAAGTGGATCCCGTCCGGGATGAACCAGGGGCCCTTCACCTGCGCGGCCCAGTCGTACACGCGCATGTTCGGGTAGCGGCCGCAGGCCCGCTGCAGTGCGGCGTTCCACTTCTGCATCTGGGCCTCGGCCCACGGGCCGGACGTGCGCAGGGTCTTCACCGTGAGCCACATCGCCGGCTGGCCCTTGATCTCCCGCATGAGCAGGTCGATCCGCTGGTCGAGCCCGACGTTGCCGCCGACGGCGACGTTCGCGGCCTCGTTGGTGCCCATGGCGAAGACCCAGCAGCCGTCGTACCCGGCGTCGATCCGTGCGGCGGCCGCCTCCTGGGCGTTGGGCTGGCCCTCGTAGTGTTCGACGATCGAGCGGGCGCCGAGGATGTCGGTCTGCACGGTCGTCGCCCCGACCTGGCGGTACTGGCGGTCGATCCGGTCGCGCGGGTCGGGCAGGTAGTTCGGGTCCATCAGCCCGATCGAGGTGGAGTCGCCGACGTGCACGACGCTGGTGCAGGCGGTCGTCCTCGGCGTACGGCCGGTCGGCGTGGTCGGCGTGGTCGGCGTGGTCGGCGTGGTCGGCGTGGTCGGCGTGGTGGTGCTGGGCCGGGTGGTCGGGCTGCCGCTCCGGCCGCCGGTCGGGCTGCGGGTCGGGCTGCGGGTCGGTGTCGGACTCGGGTGGTGGGTGCTGGACGAGAGCGGCTGCCGGTCCGCCGGCACGGGCGGCCCGTCTCCGGTCACCTGGTCCCGCGTCGAGCTGGCCGTCATGAGGCTGACCGGGGAGAAGGCGGTGACGGCGATCGCGATCACGGCCAGCGCCCCGACCATGACCGGGCGCGGCGGCCGCTTGCCCCGCCGGTACGGCACGACCGGCCGGCGGACCAGGCTGCGCAGCCCGTGCCGCCGCACCGGGTCCTCGATCAGCGTCCAGGACAGCGAGGCGAGCAGCAGCGTCAGGGCGAGATCGAGCGTCGCCGGCCAGAACCAGTCGCCGGCCGTGCCCGGCTCGTGGTGCGGGGTGAACGCGACGACCGGCATGTGCCAGAGATAGATCCCGTACGACCGCTCGCCGACCCAGCGCGGGACCGTCGAGCCGAGCACGCGACCGGACAGGCTGCCCGGGTACGTGACCGCGACCAGCAGCAGCGCCGACAGCAGGGCGAGCAGCGGCAGCCCGCCGCGATAGAGCGACAGCGAGAACGTCGACGTGCTCGCGACCAGCCAGCAGATGCCGGCCAGCGCGGCCAGGCCGGCCACGTCGACGCCGGCCCGGACGGCCCGCGGCGGGGTGACCCTGATCCTGGCCGGCCGGTAGACCAGCGCCAGCGCGGCGCCGACGAGCAGCTCGCCGGCCCTCGTATCGGTCCCCTCGTACGGTCGGGTGTTGTCGATGCCGCCCTGCGCGAGGACGGCCAGCAGCAGGAACGACACCGCGGCGAGACCGATCGCGTAGAGCGCGACCCTGTGCGTGCGGC
Source organism: uncultured Actinomycetota bacterium (assembly GCA_963803135.1). Taxonomy (GTDB): domain Bacteria; phylum Actinomycetota; class Actinomycetes; order Mycobacteriales; family CADCTP01; genus CADCTP01. The sequence continues at coordinate 551,513 of CAWDLH010000010.1, forward strand.
CGCCGGCCAGCCGGAGCAGCACGAGCAGCAGCACCGGCCAGATCAGGTAGAACTGCTCCTCCACCGCGAGCGACCACAGGTGCTCCAGCGGACTCGGCCCGGCGAACAGGTCGAAGTACGACGAGCCGGACCGGATCGTGAACCAGTTGCTGACGTATGCGGCGGCGGCGGCCGTTTCCCGCCACCGCTCGGCCAGCTGCTCCCGGTCGACCAGGGCGGTGACCGCGAGCACGGTGGCCAGCACGACCGCGAGCGCCGGCAGCAACCGCCTGGCCCGGTTGCGGTAGAACTCGGCGAACGGGATCCGGTTGTTCCGCCGCCAGGCCGCGATGAGGATTCCGGTGATGAGGAAGCCGCTCAGCGTGAAGAAGATGCTCACGCCGAGCAGCCCGCCGTCCAGGTGCGGGACGCCGAAGTGATAGCCGAGAACCGCGATCACCGCGACCGCACGCACACCGTCCAGGCCAGGCAGATAACTCGCCTTGGAATCGACGGGTCGGGGCACCCGTCCTCCCTCCGGAGTTCCTCAGCCGTTCGGCAAGCTAACACGCTGAACAGGCATGGCGACCCAGAACTACCACCGCGTGTCGCGGATGGGCGGTTCTGTCGGAGGGCATCGCTACGGTCGGGCTCATGATTACCGGCGATCTGCGCCACTACCTGCAGCAGTCGCGCGAGGCGCTGCTGCGCTCGCTCGACGGGGTCAGCGACTACGACGCCCGCCGCCCGGTCATGCCGACCGGCACCAACCTGCTCGGCCTGGTCAAGCATGTGGCCGGGGTCGAGGCCGGCTATCTCGGCGACTGCGTCGGCCGGCCGGTCCCGGTCCCGTGGAACGAGGACGGCTCGGCCTGGGAGAGCGGCGACATGTGGGCCAAGCCGGAGGAGTCCCGGGACCACATCGTGGGGATCTACCGGGAGGTCTGGCGCAACACCGACGCGTCGATCGCCGAGCTGCCGCTGGACGCGCCGGCGTTCGTCGAGTGGTGGTCGGCGGAGCGGCAGCACACGACGTTCGGCCACCTGCTGGCCCGGGTGCTGGCGGAGACCGCCCAGCACGCCGGGCACGCCGACATCGTCCGCGAGACGATCGACGGCCGCGGCGGTCGCGACCACGACCAGGTCGGCGACGCCGGCTGGTGGACCGACTACGTCGGCACGATCCAGTCCGCCGCCGACGCGTTCCGCTGACGGTCAGTCGCCGGCCGCCTCACGCGCCGAGCGCAGCTCCTCCCGCATCCGGCCGGGGATCAGCTCGAGCAGCTGGTCCGGCTTCACCGGCAGGTCGAGCAGGCTGAGCTTGACGCGGCTGCGAGCGAGGTGGGTGTCCGCGTCGAGCCGCACCACGCTCGCCGCGTCCGGCCGCAGCCGGACGGTCAGCGTCGCTCCCGGTGCCAGCGTGCCGACGACCGCGCCGTCCACGACGTACCGGACCGGGACGTCGGCGCCGCCCAGCCCGATCACGTCGCCGCCACCGAGCACGACCGGCCGGCCGATCCCGGACGTCGGCGCGACCGGGGTGAGCGTGATCGAGGGCGCCGAGGGCGACACGATCGGCCCGCCGGCCGCGTAGTTGTAGGCGGTGGACCCCGTCGGCGTGCACGCGATCACCGCGTCGCCGTGGTAGTAGCCATGCCGCGCCCCGTTCACGGTGAGGTCCACGGTCAGCGACGTCCACGGCTCGGCGGCGCTCAGCACGACGTCGTTGAACGCGACCGTCGCCACCCCGCCCTCCGGGCAGACCGCGTCGAGCGCGCTGTGCGGCTCCAGCGTGAACCGGCCGTCCATCAGCCGGTCCAGCGCGTCGGCGAGCTCCGCCGGGTCGACCTCGACGAGGAAGCCGACGTTGCCGTAGTTCACGCCGAGCACCGGCACCGGCCGCCCGACGACGAGCCGCATCGCGCCGAGCATGGTCCCGTCGCCACCGAGCGCGACGAGCGCGTCGACCCGGTCGGCGAACAGGTCGTCCGGCACCAACTCGACGCCGGGCCCGACCCGCTCGGCATCGCTCTCCCGGGCGACCAGGGTCCGCCGCTGCCGGCCGGCGAACTCGGTGAGCACCCGGATGGACTCGCCGACGGGATTGCTCGGGTGGACGACCAGGCCGATCTCCATCCGTTCAGTCTGCCGGTAGGCGCAGCGCCACTTCCGCCAGGCTGGCCAGCAGCTCGGCGACCCGCGTCGTGCTCAGCCCGCGACCGCGGGTCAGGTCGTCGTACGCGGCGAAGCCGGTCAGCAACCAGAGCGCGTCCAGTGCCCGCTCCGGGTCGGGCGGATCGAGCCGCTGGACCATCCGGGTCAGCAGCCGCAGCCGGCCTGCGTCGTGTCCGGCCAGCAGGTCGGCCGCCTGTGGGTCGGTCACCGCGAAGGCGATGATGCTGCGGGCCAGCGCCGGGTCGGTCGACCAGTACCGGCAGCCGGCGGTCACCACGTCCCGGGCCAGCGTCGCGACCGGGCCGGTCTCGACCAGCTCGGCCAGCGCCGCGAGCCCGGCCCGCCGCTCATAGTCCTCGACCACCGCCCCCAGCACCCCGAGCTTCGAGCCGAACTGGTGGTAGACGGTCGCCCGGGCCACGTCCGCCTGCCGGGCGATCTCGTCCAGCGAGACCCGGTGGAAGCCGGCCTCGGCGAACAGCGGCCGGGCGGCGGCGACGACCTTCTCCCGCGTCTCGGCCACCGCGGCGGTCCGGGCACCCAGGCTGTACGGCCGCGGGCTCATTGACGGCCGCAGCAATCACTCATACTGTCAGTCTAATCAAATCTCGCGGGGAGGGTCTCATGCGCAGGTCAACCTGGGTGGTCGGGCTGGGTGTCATCGCTGTCGTCGTCGGCGGCGCGGTCTCCGCCTCGGCGGCCCCCACCGCCGCGCCGGCGACCGCGGCGAAGAGCACCGTGCTGCGGTACGACATCGCCTTCCGCCCGTTCGAGGAGAACTTCGTCGACGTCGGCACCCCGGGGCCCGGCATCGGCGACATGCTCGTGTTCCAGGACCGGATCCTCGACCACGGCCGCCAGGTCGGCGTCGAGGGCGGGGTCTGCACGATCACCGCGCTGCTCGACGGCGGCCACTTCCAGACCCACTGCGTCGGCACGGTCAGCCTGGGCGCGGGCCAGATCGCGTTCCAGGGCCTGGTCACCGACGCGCCGGACAAGCACATGGCGGTCGTCGGCGGCACCGGGCGCTACCGGGACGCGGGCGGCGAGCTGACCGTCCTCGAGCTCGGCAACGACGTCGGCACCCTCACCGTCCGGCTGTCGGGACACAGCGGGCGGTAGCAGGATGGGCGGGTGGCCGACCGCCTGCTGCTCGTCGAGGACGACCCGCGCATCCGTACCGCCCTGGTGCTCGGCCTGGCGGACGAGGGGTACGAGGTGGTGGAGGCCGGTTCGGGGGAGACCGCGCTCAAGCTGATCAAGCAGGACGGGTTCGACGTCGTGCTGCTCGACCTGATGCTGCCGGGGATGGACGGCTTCGCGGTCTGCCGGACCGTGCGGTCGCAGGGCGACCTGCCGATCATCGTGATCACCGCGCGGTCCGGTTCGGAGGACGTGATCCGCGGGCTCGAGGCCGGCGCCGACGACTACGTGACCAAGCCGGTGGTGGCCAGCGAGCTGGCCGCGCGGGTGCGGGCGCTGCTGCGGCGGGCCCGGCCGCCGGTGCCGGCCGTGCTGGCCGCCGGCGAGGTGCGGATCCATCCCGACCGTGGGGTCGCCACCCGCGGCGGTGAGGACCTGCATCTGACGCTGACCGAGCTGCGGCTGCTGTCGGAGCTGGCCGCGGCCGGCGGCCGGGTGGTCACCCGGGAGCAGCTGCTGGAGCGGGTCTGGGGCTACGACTACTTCGGCGACACCCGACTGCTCGACGTGCACGTACGGCGGCTGCGGCGCAAGGTCGAGGACGACCCGAGCACGCCCCGGCTGGTGCTCACCGTGCGCGGCGTCGGCTACCGGCGTGGCCGGGCAGGACGGGTGAAGCCGTTCGGACGGGTGCCCGTCCGGCACCGGGTGATCGCCGCGTTCGCGCTCGGCTCGGTCGCGGTGTCGGCGGTCGTCGCCGTGGTGACCTGGAACCTGACGACCGGCTACATGCTGCAGCAGCGCGAGCAGAGCGTGAGCCGGCAGGCGGTGGTCAACGCCCGGCTGGTCGACGCCGCGCTGTCGCGCGGCTCCTCCGACCTCGGCGCGCTGCTCACCGGCCTGGCGTCCTCACCCGAGGCGGCCATCTTCCTCCGGCAGCAGGACGGCTGGATCTCCGGCGGCACGGCGACCGACAACATCGACGTCGCCGACATGCCGCCGGCGCTGATCGCCGCCGCCGACCGGGGGGACATCGCCCGGCAGCGGCTGCGGGTCGCCGGTGCTCCGCTGGTCGCGGTGGCGATGCGGCTGGGCGACTCCCGGGCCTCGTACGTCGAGGTGTTCCCGCTGCGGGACGTCGACCGGATCTTCCGGTTCGTCAGCCTCATGCTCCTCGGCGGCGTGCTGGCCAGCGGGGTGCTCGGCGCCTCCGTCGGCTGGTGGGCCAGCCGCAGGGTGCTGCGGCCGCTGACCGAGCTGACCGCGGCCGCGGCCCGGATCGCGCACGGCGACCTGTCCACCCGGCTGCCCGAGCGGGACGACAAGGACCTCGGCCCGATCGCCGTCGCATTCAACGAGACCGCCGGCGACCTGCAGGCGCGGGTGACCAGGGACGCCCGGTTCGCCTCCGACGTGAGCCACGAGCTGCGTTCGCCGGTGACCACGATGGCCGCGGCCATGGAGGTGCTGGTGCGTCGCCGGGCGGAGGTCCCGGCGGCCGCCCGGCACGCGATCGACCTGCTCGACACCGACCTGCGCCGGTTCCGGCGGCTGGTCGGCGACCTGCTCGAGATCTCCCGGGTCGACCAGGGCGCGTTCCGGCTGTCGGCGGAGCGGCTCGACCTGGCCGAGCTGGCCCGCAACGTGCTGGCCCGGTCGGCGTCCGGGCGGGGGACGCCGGTGCCGGTGGAAGCGCCCGGGCCGGTGCCGGTGCTCGGCGACCGGCGCCGGCTGGAACAGGTGGTGTCCAACCTGGTCGAGAACGCCGAGCGGCACGGGCGCGGGCTGGTCCGGGTCGCGGTCTGCCAGACCGACCGGGTGGTCCGGCTCGAGGTGGACGACGCCGGCCCGGGGGTGCCGGCAGCCGACCGGGAGCGGATCTTCGAACGGTTCGCCCGGGTGTCCGACCGGGACCGGCACGTCGACGACACCGGCACCGGGTTGGGGCTGGCGCTGGTCGCCCAGCACGTGCGGCTGCACTCGGGCCGGGTCTGGGTGGCCGACCGGCCCGGCGGCGGCGCCCGCTTCGTCGTCGAGCTCGGCGGCGCGCGGTGAGCCGGCGCGTGGGCGGCTGGCTGCTCGCGCTGGTCGTCGCCGGGGCGCTGGCCGGGTGCGGGGTCAAGGCACAGGACCGGCCGGAGATCCTCCGGTCGCCACCCGCGCCGCCGACGGCGACACCGACCGCGACCGAACGCCCGACGGTGTCCCCATCGTCGGCTCCGGCGCCGAGCCGCACCCCCTGAATCGGGGGTTGTCAGGCAACCGTCAGATACCGGCCGTGCTCGCTCTTAGTGCAGCTCGGCGGCTCGATCGCGTTCGGTGACCGGGACCGGAGTCGTCAGCGGGTCACCGAGCGAGCGAGCGCCGGCCGAGCGCGGCCCAGGGCCACGTGGCGGGCACGTCGGCGAGTCAGCCACCGTGCGTAGCCGAGCCCGCCGTCCTCCGTCGTCCAATTCACACTACTGAATGCCCGGTCGTAGCTCATGAAAGACGTCAGCGGTCAGATGAATGGCGGTAAGCCCGAGCGGCGGCCATGCTCAGAGGACCTTCGCCTCTATTTGAGTGCCTAACCTGTTGATAGCTTCGAAGACCCCGCCACGTCGACGCCGGGCGACCCGACCCAGGGAGTGGGCATGTTCAAGCCGATAGCGGCTGTTTCCTCGTCAGTGCAGACGTACTGTCCCGGCCGGCCCGATATCGGCGTGGTCCAGGAGACCCACGACCACATGTTTCCTCCGGCACTGACGTTCGAGGTGGTTGCGCCGGGCACGAGCTACTCGACGGAGAAGTGCTCGGGGTACGTCGAGCTGACGCCCGGTGACAGTACCGAGGTGACCAGCGGCAATTCCGTGGCATCCGTACCGATCATTATCGAGAACCTTGACGGGCAGCGCTATCGACGGCGGTCTCGACGGCGGTGGATGACCAGGCGGTTCCTTGGTGACGGTGGCAGCGTCATTGCTCTGATGGGCCGCTGATCTCAGCCGGCGTCGCCACGGCGACGGCGCGTGGGAAGTGCGGGGGCGGCGGCCCCGGCAGCGCCGCCGGCAATGCATCCGCGCAGCTCAGCCCGGGTATGGCCGGAAAGGGGCCCGCAGTTGTCAGGCAACCGTCAGGCGGTCGGTCCGCCGGACCGGCCGCGGCGAGGGATTGTGGTCAGGTCAGTGGCCGCATCCCGAGGAGGCTGACACCGGTGAGTCCCGCCGCCGCGTCCGCGCCGCAGTTCGTCGTCGACACCCACCGGAACGGGACCGCCGAGATCGTGGAGGTGCGCGGCGAGGTTGACCTCGCCACCGCGCCGCTGCTGCGGGCCGTGCTCGACACGGTGGTCGCCCGGCGTCCCGGCCGGGTCGAGGTGGACCTGTCCGGGACGACGTTCCTGGACGCGCACGCGCTGAGCACGCTCGCCGCGGTTCGCAGCCGGCTGGCCGGCCGGCACGTTCGGCTGCTGCTGCGCGACCCGAGCCCGGTGGTGGTGCGCCTGTTGGAGGTGGCCGGGATGACGCGCGCGTTCGAGATCGCGACCGGACCGGCCGAGGTGCGCCGGGCCGGTTGACGACGGCCGGCCGGTACGACCGGGTGCCCGGCCGGTCCACCCGTCAGTGGATGGCTCATCTCCCGCTCTCTCGTGCCTGCGCGGTACCCGCGAGCCGGGTCGGTAGTCATGGCCGCTGGTTGGCGCCGGTGGACGTCAGCGGCCGGTGGGAACCGTGGGGCGGCGGCGTGCGACCGTGGAGGTGTGAACCTCCCGCCGCTGGATCTGGGGCAGCTGGCCGGCCAGGCGCAGGCCCGGCCCGGCGTGCTCGCCGCGGTGGTCCTGGTCGCGGCCGGCTACCTGGTCGGTGCCGGCCGGGTGCCCGGCTGGCCGCTCGGCCGCACCGCCGCATTCCTCGCCGGGTTGGTCGTGGTGGTCGCGGCCACCTGCAGCGGCATCGAGGCGTACGGGCACGTGCTCGAGTGGATGCACATGATCGAGCACCTGCTCCTGATCATGGTGGCGCCGATCCTGCTCGCCATCGGCTCGCCGCTGCAGCTCGTCGCCGAGGCGCTGCCGCCGCGGGCGGCCGCGGGCTGGCTGGCCTTCCTCGACCGGCCGGCGGTCGGCTGGCTCACCTCGCCGCCGTTCGCGGCGGCGTTCTACACGGTCTGCGTGATCGGCGTGCACCTCACCGGCCTGATGGACCGGGCGATGGCGGACGACGGCGTACACGTCGCCGAGGAGCTGGCGTACCTGCTGGCCGGTGTGCTGCTGTTCCAGCTCGTGCTCGGCCGGCGGCCCGGGCCTTGGCAGCTGTCCGGGGGCGGCCGGATGGTGCTGCTCGCGGTGATGACGCCGGTCGACACGGTGGTCGGCGTGGTCCTGCTGCAGACCGGCACGGTCGCCGCCGGCATCGGCGCCGGCGACCACGCGCACCCCCGGCCCGACTGGGCGCTGTCCGCGGCCTCGGACACCGTCGCGGCCGGCACCACCATGTGGATCGCCGGCACCGGGATCATGGGCCTGGTCATGCTGGTGGTCGGGCTGATCTGGCTGCACGGCCGGGGCCCGGCGCCGGCGCGGCCCGGCTGGACCGAGCGGGCCAGGGCGGCGACGCTGGCCGAGCGCACCGGCGAGCCGGAGCGGGCCGACGTCGACGAGGACGATGCCGCGCTCGAGGCGTACAACCGGTGGTTGGCCCGGATGGCCGAGCGGGATCGTTAGAGCGCGGCCGGCGCGCCGCCGTCGACGCCGATCCGCTGGCCGTTGACGTACGAGGCCGCGTCCGAGACCAGCCAGCCGACCACGGCCGCGACGTCCTCCGGCCGGCACACCCGCCCGTACGGGGAGCGGGCGTCGAGGTCGGCCGCCGCGCTGACGCCGGCCACCGCGCGGGCGAGCCGGTCGCCCATGTCGGTCACGACCAGCCCCGGCGCGACGATGTTGGTCCGGATGCCGTGCGGCAGCTCCTCCACGGCCAGGGTCCGGCCGAGCGCCTCCAGCGCCACCTTGCCCATCATGTACGGCGCGCCGCCGGGCATGACCCGGGCCGCGTTCACGCTGGAGATCAGCACCACGTCGCCGCGGTCGAGCCGGCGCATCTGTGGAACCAGCGCCTGGCACAGCCAGAACGGCCCGTACGCCAGCGTCCGCACCACCCGGTCCAGCTCGTCCGGGTCCGTGTCGACCACGGTGTTGCCGCGGCTCGCGATGCCGGCGTTGCCGACCAGCACGTCGACCCGGCCGAAGTCGGCGAGCACGGCCTCGGCCAGCGCGGTGCACCCGTCCCGGTCGGCCACCGAGGCCTGGTACGCCCGCCCGCCGACCTCGGCCGCGGTCGCCTCGGCCGCATCCCGGTCCCGCCGGTAGTTCACCGCCACCGCGAACCCGCCGGCCGCCAGCCGCCGGCTGATCGCCCGCCCGATCCCCCGTCCGCCCCCGGTGACCAACGCGACCCGTTGCATGTCTCCACTCTCCACCGTCACCGTCACCGTCAGTCACCGTCGCCACGGCGCCGGCAGGAGGCGGGCGGCGATCCATCCCGACCGCGCCAGCAGCTCGGCCACCGACGTCCGGTAGACCTCGGCGAGCGCGGACAGGGCGTCGCTCGACGCCGCCACCGTCCCGGCCTCGACTCCACGCACCGGACCTGAGCAACTCGTCCGGGCCGAGCGCGCCGGTCCGGATCGACGGTCAGGCGTGAGATCGGGGCGCTCGCGGCCACCGGGCTCGACGGTCGGGCGCCGCTGTGGCACCGCCGCTTCGCCGTGCGGGCAGCCGGCTGACGGTGGATCATTCCAAGGGTGGATGAGGGAGTCGGGCCCGGCGGCGCGCTCAGGTGACCGAGATCTGGCACATCGCCGAGCCGGCCGAATGGGCGGCGGCCCGAGCGGCCGGCTCGTACGAGCGGTCCACCCGCGGGCTGAGCCTGGCCGAGGTCGGCTTCGTGCACTGCTCGTACCCGGACCAGGCGGCCGGGGTGGCCGCCGCCATCTACGCCGACGCCGACGACCTGGTGCTGCTACGGATCGACCCGGCCCGGGTGCCGGCCGAGATCCGGGTCGAGGGCGGCTTCCCGCACGTGTACGGCCCGATCCCGGTCACCGCGGTCACCGGGACCGAGCCGCTGGCCCGCGACGCCACGGGCCGCCTGGCGCTTCCCTAGACCCCCAGCTTCTCCGCCGCCGCGCGACTGCCCTCGACCCGGCTGGTGATCTTCTGGAACGCGATGTCGCGGGCATAGTCCGGCGACCCGTGCGAGGGCTTCTCGTCGATGGAGAACGGCGAGAACCCGCAGTCGTCGGTGGAGCCGAGCCGCTCCTTCGGGATGAAGTTGGCCGCCCGGACCAGCTGGTCGCGGACCTCGTCCGGGCGCTCCGGCCGTGGCATCACCGGCGAGGTCACGCCGATGTAGCACATCTGCGGGACACCGTTCGCGTCGTCCCGGCTGTGCTGGCCGACCAGCTGGTAGACCGGGTCGCGGTCCCGCTCGCTGGCCAGCTGCATGAGGAAGTAGCCGGCGTTCAGCTGGAACATCGACGGCAGCAGGTCGCTGTACGGCACGTCCGCGCTGTGCACCGAGTCGCGGTCGCCGCCGGGGCAGGTGTGCACGCCGATGTCGCGCCGCTGCTCGGCCGAGAACCGGTCGAGGACCCGGTTGTCCAGCTCGATGAAGTGGGAGAGCATGCCGCGACCGGTCCACGGGTTGCGCGGGTCGTTGCGGGTGGCCAGCCGGCCCTCGGTGAAGTCCATCGACACCCGGGCGGCGCCGGCCTCGAAGGCCCGGCGGATGTCCTGCTCGCACTGGTCGACGAGGTCGTCCTCGAACTGCTGTCGCGAGTAGCCCGGCACGTCCTCGTCCAGCGGGTAGAGCAACAGCAGCATCGACGGCGCGATCACCGCCTGCTTCATCGGCCGGTGCGCGTAGCCGATCGAGCGGGTCAGCGCGTCGGCGGCGAAGTTGCGATACCGGAACGGGCCGCCGACCAGCTTCGGCAGCTGCCGGTTGTGCCCGTCGGAGAAGATCGCGAAGAACTGGCCGCCGGTCGGCTCCAGGTGGTCGGCCAGGCCGGTGCCGCCGAGCGTGTCGGTCACCGGGTACGTCGCGAAGCTCGACCAGCGCTGCTCGCCGTCGGAGATGATCGGTGAGCCGGTCGCCTCGAACCGCTCGATCGAATCCTGCACGGCGGCGTCCTGCTCGGCTTCGAGCTGCTCCTTGCCGATCTTCCCGGCGTCGTAGTCCGCGTACGCCGCCTGCAGCCTGGCCGGCCGCGGCAGTGACCCGACCGGCTCGGTGGGGATCCCTGTGTCGGCGCGCGGGTCGAAGTCAGTCATGCCGTGGTCTCCTCACCATCGAGTTGTGAGCCGCGACACAACGTAGTAGCGGGGCCCGGAGCCGGACAACGGCTCCGGGCCCCACAGGGCCGGACGGGCTAGCCGAGCCCGTTGCTGGACAGGAAGGACTTCGCCACCGTGGCCGGGTCCTTCTTGTCGGTGATCACCTGCTTGTCGAGGTCGAGCAGCACATCGGTGGTCAGCTTGGCCGACACCGCGTTCAGCGCGTCGCTGACCTGCTGGCTGGCCTTCGCCTTGTTGATCAGCGGCAACACGTTCTGCGCGGCGAACAGGAACTTCGGGTCCTCCAGCGGGACCCACCCGTTGGCGACGATGTTGGGGTCGGTGGTGAACACGTCACCGGCCTGGATGCTGCCGTTCTTCAACGCGTTGATCGTCAGCGGGCCGCCGGCGTCGAGCGACTTGAAGTCCTTGAACACCACGTCGTACTTGGCCTTGAGACCGGGGGCGCCGGTCTGCCGGGTCTTCCACTCCGGCGGGCCGCCCAGCGTGAGCTGGCCGGCCACCGGCTGGAGGTCGGCGATCGACTTGAGGTTGTACTTGTCCGCGGTCTCCTTGGTCACCGTGACCGAGTCCTTGTCCTCGGCCGTCGACTGGTCGAGCACGGTCAGCTTCGCCGGCACCTTGGTCTTCAGCGCCGCGTACACGTCGTCGGAGCTGACCTGGGTGGCGTTCTTGTCGAAGTACTGCAGGAGCACGCCGCTGTACTCCGGGATCAGGTCGATCGAGCCGTCCTGCAGGCCGGGGATGTAGGTCTCCCGGCTGCCGATGTTGAGCTTGGTGCTGACCTTGACGCCCTTGGCGGTCAGCGCCCCGGCGTAGATCTGAGCCAGCAGCGCGCTCTCCGGGAAGTTTGCCGAGCCGACGACGATCGTGTCGGACGGCGCGGCCGAGGAGTCGCCGCTGCTGAGTGGGTTGTCGTTCCCACCACCACCGCAGGCGGTGAGGGCCAGCGCCGCGACCGTGGCGAGGCTGGCCAGGATGACTCTGGTCCGTGTCATGTCGGCTGTCTCCTGTTGATGGGTACGGCCACTGCGGGCCGGGGACGTGCACTCACTAAGCGGTCGTCACCACGGACCCTTCCTGGGCCGAGGAGAACAGGGCGGGCCGCCGGCGCGACCCGGCGGTGCGGAAGCGGCCGGTGACGCCGGGTGAGACGACCAGCCGCTGGATGCCGGCGACGAGCAGGTCGAGCACGATCGCGAGCACGCCGACGAGCACCGCCCCGGCGGCCATCTGCGAGTAGTCCCGCTGGGACTGGCCGTCGAGGATGAACCGGCCGAGCCCGCCGAGCGAGACGTACGCGGCGATCGTCGCGGTCGCCACGATCTGCAGCATCGAGCTGCGGATCCCGGACAGGATCAGCGGCAGCGCGTTGGGCACCTCGACCCGCCAGAGCACCTGCGTGCCGGTCATGCCCATGCCCTTGGCCGCGTCCCGGGCGGCCGGGTCGACGTTCTGGATCCCCGCGTACGTCGCCGAGAGGACAGCCGGGATCCCGAGGATGACCAGGACCAGCACCGACGGCAGCAGGTAGGCCAGGCCGGCCGGCAGCTTGCCGGAGATCAGCAGCACGACGTAGACCAGAAGGCCGAAGTCGGGCAGCGCCCGCAGCGCGTTGGCGCTGCCGGCGATCACGACCGAGCCGCGGCCGGTGTGTCCCACGAACAGGCCGAGGGGCAGCGCGAGGAGGCAGACGAACGCCAGCGCGAGGAACGTGTACTGCAGGTGCTCGAGCACCCGTGCCGGCACACCGTCCGAGCCCGACCAGTGCGACCCGTCGCCGAGGTAGTCCCAGATCACGCCCACGTCAGGCCACCGCCCGCTGCCAGGTCGTCAGCCGCCGGCCGGTCAGCACGATCACGGTGTCCAGGATCAGCGCGAGCAGGATGCAGAGCAGGATGCCGAGCAGCACGATGCTGCCGACGTCGAGGGTGAACCCCTCGGTGAACAGCGAGCCGAGCTGGTTGACCCCGATCAGTGCGCCGACCGAGACGAGCCCGACGTTGGAGGCCGCGGCCACCCGCAGTCCGGCGATGATGACCGGAACCGCGATCGGCAGGTCGACCCGGAGGAACCGGCCGGGGCCGGTGAAGCCCATCGCCACCGCGGCCGAGCGGACGTCGGCCGGCACCGCGATCAGCGCGTCGGCGATCACCCGGACCAGCAGCGCGACCGTGTAGATCGTCAGCGCCACGACGACGTTGATCGGCGAGAGGATCTTGGTGTGGATGATCGAGGGCATGATCACGAACAGCGCCACCGACGGCAGCGTGTAGAGCAGGCCGGCCAGGTTGATCACGCCGGGGTAGACCCGCCGGTAGCGGCTGGCCAGCCAGCCCAGCGGGATCGCCAGCACCAGCCCGATCACCAGCGGCAGCACGGCGAGCCAGGCATGGGTGAAGAACCGGTCGACGGTCTGCTGGAAGTGGTCCTGCAGGTAGGTGATCATTCGCGGCCCCCGGCGGCGGGCTCCGGCTCCCGAGCCTCGTCCGCGCCGCGCTGGGCCTCGATCCGCTCCACCACCTCGCGGGCGGTGATCGTGCCGAGCAGCCTGCCCTCGCCGTCGGCGATGACGCCGCGGCCGGACGGCGCCGACAGCGCCGCGTCGAGAGCGGCCCGCAGCGAGTCGGCCTCCTTGGCCACCGTCCCGCCGCGATGCAGCAGCGCCGGCTCGACGGCCGCGCCCGGCCGCAGCTGCCGCACGTCGACCCACCCCTGCGGGCGCCCCTCCTCGTCGACCGCGAGCACCCAGCCGTCCCTGGCCTCCCGGGCGGCCTCGGCCTGGCCGGCGCCGAGCGGGACGGTGGCCTCCTTGGCCAGCGGCAGGTCGCCGGCGGCGCGGAACCCGAGCGACCGGTAGCCGCGGTCGCGCCCGACGAAGCCGGCCACGAAGTCGTCCACGGGGGCCGCGAGCAGCTCGGCCGGGGTGGCCAGCTGGGCCAGCTCGCCGCCGACCCGCATCACGCCGACCTCGTCGCCGAGCTTGACCGCCTCGTCGATGTCGTGGGTGACGAACAGGATGGTCTTGTCGAGCTCGGACTGCAGCCGGAGGAACTCGTTCTGCAGCTCGGCCCGGACCACCGGGTCGACCGCGCTGAACGGCTCGTCCATCAGCATCACCGGCGGGTCGGCGGCCAGCGCGCGGGCGACGCCGACCCGCTGCTGCTGGCCGCCGGACAGCTGGGCCGGGTAGCGCCGGGCGAACTCGGCCGGCAGCCCGACCCGCTCCATCAGCTCCATCGCCCGCTGCCGGGCCTTGCGCTTGTCCCAGCCGAGCAGCAGGGGCACGGTCGCGATGTTGTCGACGATCGTCCGGTGCGGGAACAGCCCGGCCTGCTGGATCACGTATCCGATGCCGCGGCGCAGCTCGGCCGCCGGCACCGCCGCGGTGTCCCGGTCGTCGAGCCACACCGTGCCCGAGGTCGGCTCGACCATCCGGTTGACCATCCGCAGCGAGGTCGTCTTGCCGCAGCCCGAGGGCCCGACCAGGACGGTGATCTGCCCGGACGGTGCGACCAGGTCCAGTCCGTCGACCGCCGTCGTGCCGTCCGGGTATCGCTTCACCACCGAGTCGAACTTGATCACTGCTATCACGGCCTCTGGTGTGCGACAGGCGGGGGCACGGCTGGCTCATGTCTACCAAGGCCCGCTGACGTTTACCCGGTGGCGCTTCGTCGCACTCCCGCGCTGCGTCGCGGTGCCTTGAGGTCAGGATCCGACCGCTTCGGTGCCTAGGGTCAGATCATGATCTCGGACCGTGGCCTGAACCGTACCCTGCTGCGCCGACAGTTCCTCCTCGACCGGGTCGACCGCCCCGCGCTGGACGTGGTCGAGCACCTGGTCGGGCTGCAGGCGCAGGAGCCGGCCGATCCGTACGTCGCGCTCTGGGACCGGATCGCCGGTTTCGACCCGGCCGAGCTGGCCGCGGCAGTGGCCACCGGGGACGCGGTCCGGATCGCGCTGCAGCGCTCGACCATCCACCTGGTCAGCTCGGCCGACTGCGCGGCGCTTCGGCCGGTGCTGCAGCCCGTGCTGGAGCGGATGGCGAGAGCGAGCTTCGGGACGAGGCTGGCCGGCGTCGACCAGGTCGAGCTGGCCGAGGTGGCCAGCCTGCTGGTCGCCGAGCAGCCGCTGACCTTCGGCGAGCTGGGCCGGCTGCTGTCCGAGCGCTGGCCGCAGCGGCCGGAGAACGCGCTGGCCCAGACCGCGCGGGCGCTGGTGCCGATGGTGCAGCTGCCGCCGCGCGGGGTCTGGGGCCGCAGCGGCCGGGCGCTGCACGGGCTGGCCGCCGACCGGATCGACCGACCGTTCGCCGCCGACGCGGCTCCGGACCGGCTGGTGCTTCGCTACCTGGCCGCGTTCGGTCCGGCCACGGTCGCCGACGTGCAGAACTGGTCCGGCCTGACCCGGCTGGCCGAGGTGGTCGACCGGCTCCGGCCGTCGCTGCGTACGGACCGGGCCGAGGACGGCCGGGAGCTGCTCGACCGGCCGGACGCGCCGCGGGAGGAGGAGGACCGGCCGGCGCCGGTGCGGTTCCTGCCGCAGTTCGACAACGTGCTGCTCGGGCACGCCGACCGCGGCCGGATCGTGCCGGCCGGGGCGGCGGCGCTGTTCGGCGCCGACTACCACTGGGCGCCGGTGCTGGTGGACGGGATGCTGCGGGCGTCCTGGCGGCTCGATCGCAAGGTCGGTGTGCTGCACGTCCGCGCGCCGGGGCTGTCGAAGGCCGAGCAGGCGGCGGTGGCCGAGGAGGGGGTCGCCCTCCTCGGCCTACTCGCCCCCGGTGCCGCCGGCCCGGACGTGGTGCTCAGCGCCGGATGAAGGTCAGCTCGGCTTCCAGCGCGATGCGGTGACCGACCATCAACCGCGGTGCCCGCATCCGCGTCGTCGAACGGTCGAAGTCGCCGGTGATCCGCACCGCCACCTCGCCCGGTGCGGGGTCGGGCAGCCGGCGCGCGTGCAGGACGACCGGCGTCTCGGCGCCGCCGACGGTGAGCACCGCCGGCACGGTCCAGCCGTCCTCGGCCGGCTCGAACCGCAGCGCCCGCAGGACGACCTGCGGGTGCCGCTCGGCGTCCAGGAACTGGCCGGTGCGCAGGTGCTCGTCGCGCTTGGCGGTCCCGGTGGCGACCGAGCCGGCGGCCAGCGTGCCCTCGGCCGCGACCGGCCGGCCCCCGGTCACGGTGACCGTGCCCCGCTCCAGCGCCAGCGTGCCGCGGACCGTGAGGATGCCGAAGCTGCGGGCCGCGAAGGTCGCCCGGGTCTGAGCCGGCACGGTCCAGGTGCCGTCCCGCAGTGCGGTCGCGGTCGTGGTGGTCATGACGTTTCTCCTCGTCTCGTCGGTGTTCCGACGATGCGCCGGGTCGGGGCCGCGGCGGATCGCCGGTTGTGCTGAACCGGGGTCGTCCTTCCGGCTGGTGAGTGGGCCGGAAGTCGCAGGGTCAGGTGCTCGGCGTGGCGGCCGGCACGTCAGCGTGCAGCAGCCGCAGGACGGCCATCCCGTCGGGGCCGGTCAGGTGCTCGGGCTTCTCCCACGGCAGCAGCTCGGTGGACAGGATCCGGGCCGCGCCGGACTCCAGCACCTCGACCGACTCGGCCAGCGTGAGCACCGCCCGGTCACCGCCGGAGGTGGCCAGACCCAGGACGGCGACCAGCCCGGGCAGGTCCCGGACCGCCGGCCAGACCCGCTCCTCGCCGGACCGGTCGAACGCGGCGCACCACTCGGCGTCGCGGCCGGTGAACGTGGTCAGCTGGAGGTAGCGGGCCGGGCCGGCCGACCGGCCGGTGCGGTGGACGGCGACCTGGTAGGCGGTGCCCGGCCGGGCGGTGACCGGACCGGTGCCGAAGCCGTCCGGCGCGGTGGGGCCGAAGGCGACGGCGAGGCCCGGGCCGAGCCCGAGCGGGCGGCCGACGATCGCCCCGGCCGGCGGCGCGAGCGCGGCGATCACCGCGTCGACCCAGGTGTTGTCCTGCGGTCCGGGGACTCCGTCGAGGTCGTACAGGGTGGCCTGCATGGCGGGCTCCTCCGTCGGGCTGTGGAACTGGCAGCTCCGACGATCGGTCCGCCGCGCCATTCGGACCTCAGTGCTGGCACTGAACCCCGATACTCAACTGCGTGCACGGCAGCCGCCCGTTCGTCGGCCGTGGCCTGGAGCTGGAGCTGGTGCTGGACCGGCTCGAGTCCGCCGGTGCCGGCCGCGGCGGCGTGCTGCTCGTCTCCGGACCGGCCGGCATCGGCAAGACCCGGCTGGTCGAGGAGGCGCTGTCCCGGTACGGGCCGACCGCGCCGGTCGGCCGCGGTCAGTGCACCGACGACCCCGGCGCGCCGCCGTTCTGGCCGTGGTCGCGCGCGCTCCGGACGGTCGACCGGGCCGGTGACACCGCGCTGGCCGCGGCCCTGCCGGGGGAGCGGGCGGTGCCGGCGGATCCGGCCGCGGCGGCGGCCGAGCGGTTCCGCGGGCTTACCGCGGTCACCGACGCGCTGCTGCGAGCGGCCGCGGACCGCCCGCTCGTGCTCGTGCTCGAGGACCTGCACTGGGCCGACGCCGAGTCGCTCGACCTGCTCCGCCGGGTCGGCGCCGAGGCCGCGACCACGGCGCTGCTCGTGCTGGCGACGCACCGGGACGCGATCCCGGACCGGGCCGCCGCCACGATCGCCGACATCCGCCGCGACCCGGGCTGCGACGCCGTGACGCTGCCGCCGCTGACCGAGGCGGAGGTCGGGCAGTACCTGGGGACACCCGGCGCCGAGGCGCACCGGCGTACCGGCGGGCTGCCGCTGCTGCTCGCCGCCGGCGGGGACCTGCACGTGGTCGTCGCCGGGATGCTGGCCCGGCTGGCCCCGGCGGACCGGGCGGTGGTGGAGACGTTGGCCGTGCTCGGCGACGGCGCCGGCCCCGGGGTGCTCGCCGAGGTCGCCGGCACCGACCCGGCCGCCGCGCTGGCCGCCGGCCGCCGCGCCGGGCTGCTCGGGCCGCCGACCGAGGACGGCACCCCGTTCGCCCACGCGCTGCTGCAGGACGGCGTCCGGGCCGCGATTGCGCCGGCCACCGCGGTCCCGATGCACGAGCGCGCGGCCGGGGCGCTGGCCGGCCCGCAGCCGGGCCGCGCCGCTGCCCACTGGCGTGCCGCCGGCCGGCACCGCGAGGCCGCGGCTGCCGCTGCCGGGGCCGCCACCGAGGCCGCGCGGGCCCTCGCGCTGGACACCGCCGCCCGGCATCGCCGGGACGCCGTGGCCGACCTGCGCGCCGCCGGCGCCGGGCCGGCCGAGCTGGCCGAGGCGCTGATCGCGCTGGCCGCCGCCGAGCTGCCGGCCGGCCGGCTGCTGGACAGCCTCGCCGGCTGCGAGCAGGCGGCGGCCGAGGCCACCCGCGCCGGCCGGCCCGACCTCGTCGCCGCGGCCGCGCTGGTCATCCGGGGCGTGACCAATCCCGACGTCGGCGCGCTGGTGGAGCGGCTCGGCCGGCAGGCGATCGAGGCCGGCGTGGACGACGGCACCCGGGCCCGGCTGCTGGCCCAGCTCGCCACCGCGGCCGCCGGCGACGCCCGGCCCCGCGAGGCTGCCGAGCTGTCGACCGAGGCCATGGAGCTGGCCGAGGCGGACGGTGACCCGACCACCGTGCTCGACGCGCTGCGGGCCCGGCAGCTCACCTTGCTCACGGCCGACGCGGCCGGGGAGCGGCTCCGGCTCGCCCGGCTGGCGATGGCTCGCGACGACGACCCGCTGGTCGTCGTCCTCGGCGCCGGCTGGCAGCTGCGATCCGCCTACCAGCTGGCCCGGATGGACCTCGTCGAGGAGAGCTTCGGCGTGATGGAACGGGTGGCCGAGCGCTCCCGGCAGCCGCTCGCCCGCTGGCACCTGGCCCGGGCCAGGGCCAGCCGGTTCGTGCTGGAGGGCGAGTTCGGCCGCGCCGCCGCGGCGAGCGCGCAGGCGCAGGAGCTGGCCGCCGAGTTCGGCGACCCGGTGATGGTCGGCATGGCGTACGCCCATGCCTGCCACGCGGCCCGGGTCCGCGGCGATCCGGGCGCGCTGCCACCGGACGTGTGGGAGCTGCTGGCGGGGACGCCGCCGCTGCCGCTGATCCGGGCCAACAACGCGAACGTGCTGCTGCTCGCCGGCCGCCGGGACGAGGCGTACCCGCTCTGGGAGGAGCTGCGGGCCGATTTCCCGACCATGGTCGAAGACTTCACCTGGGGCGGGTTCCTGTTCGAGATGGCCGAGCTGGCGGTGGCGTACGCGGACCCGCCGACCGCGGAGCTGGTGCTGGCGCGGCTGGCGCAGTGGCGGGACTGCCCGGGCACAGTCGGGATCGCCACGGCGTACTTCTCCGGCTCGCCCGTGTACGACATCGGCCGGCTGGCGGCCGTCGCCGGGCGGCCCGAGCAGGCGGCGGCCGCGCTGCGGGACGCGATCGCCGCGAACCGGGCCGTCCGGGCCCGGCCGCAGGTGGCCCTGTCCCGGCTGGAGCTGGCGAGGGTCCTGCGCACGCTCGGCGGGCTGGACGAGGCGACCGAGCTGGTCCGGCTGGCCGCCGCGGAGTTCCGCCGGCTGGGCATGCCCGGACCGCTGGCCCGGTCCGACCGGCTGGCCGCCGCCCTGCTGGCGGACCGTCGCGGTGCCGACCCGCTGACCGCCCGGGAGCGGCAGGTGGCCGACATGGTCGTACGGGCCAGGAGCAATCGGGAGATCGCCGAGGAGCTGGTGCTCTCCGAACGGACCGTGGAGAGCCATGTCCGCAACATCCTGGCCAAGCTGGGGGTGACCAACCGGGCGGAGCTGATCGCCCGGCGCCGCTAGCTCGGCCAGGACCCGGCTCACCGACTGCGGCTGCAGCCGGTCCGCCGCGGCCAGCTCGGACGGAGTCAGCGGACCGCCGGGGCTGCTGCGCCGGTCCAGCGCCGAGGCCGGCCAGGCCCGCACGCTGCTGGAGTCCAGGCCGGCGCAGCCCGCCGCGCTGCTCGACCCGGCCGCCGGCACCCGCGCGCCGCTCGGCGCCACGGTCCGGGAGCTGGCCGCGGAGGTCAAGGGGACGTGACAAGCTGACGGGGTGGGTGGACGCCTGGACGAGCTGAACCTGGGCCGGCGGCTGAGCCGGTCGCAGGAGGAGGAGCGGCTGGCCGCCGCGCAGACCCGGCTGACCTGGCTGCGGCTGTCCCTCGGCGGCCAGGTCGGCCCGGCGCCGCGGCTCGGCCCGCCACTGTGCGTGGTCTTCGAGGGCTGGGACGCCTCCGGCAAGGGCGGCTGCATCCGCCGGCTGGTCGCCCCGCTCGACCCGCGGCACGTGCGGGTCGCCTCCTTCGCCGCGCCGACGTACGACGAGAAGCGGCACCACTTCCTCTGGCGGTTCTGGCCGACGCTGCCCGGCTGGGGCGGCATGGCCGTGCTCGACCGGTCCTGGTACGGGCGGGTCCTGGTGGAGCGGGTGGAGGGCTTCGCGACGAAGAACCAGTGGCGCCGGGCGTACCAGGAGATCCGCGAGTTCGAGCGGACCCTGATCGACGAGGGGATGATCCTGGTCAAGTTCTGGCTGCACCTGTCCGAACATGAGCAGCTCGCGCGGTTCGAGCGGCGGCGGCACGACCCGCTGAAGCACTGGAAGCTCACCGACGAGGACTGGCGCAACCGGGACAAGCGGGACGCGTACGAGGCGGCGGTGGAGGAGATGCTCGAGCACACCGACACGCCGTACGCGCCCTGGTCGCTGGTCGAGGGGGAGAGCAAGCGCTGGGCCAGGGTCAAGGTCGTCGAGACCGTGATCGACTCGATCGAGGCCGGGCTGCGTACCCGCGGCATCGAGGTGCCGCCGCAGCCGGTCGGCCTCGTGCCGAAGCTGCACTCCTGACGCCGCCTACCCTTGGTGCCGTGAGCGAGCAGTGGGTCCCGGTCGCCGAGTCCGCCGATGTCACGACGGTTCCGCGGCCGGTCGAGGTGGGTGGCCGGGCGTACGTCGCGGTCCGGCTGACCGAGGACGCGCCGGCCAGCCTGGTGGCCGGGCTCTGCCCGCACCGGCTGGTCCCGCTGTCGGCCGCGACCGTGACCGGCGGGCGGCTGCGCTGCGCCTACCACGGCTGGGAGTTCGACGACGCCGGGGTGTGCGTGGCGCTGCCGTCGCTCGGTGACCAGGCGAACATCCCGCCCCGGGCGCACCTGGCCGCGGCGCCGCGGGCCAAGGAGGAGGACGGCCGGCTCTGGGCCTGCGTGAGCGACCTGCCACCGGCCGGCACCGAGGCCGACGGGCTGCGCAACACCGACCCGCGGCTGCGCGCGGCCTGGCACCCGGTCGCGCTGTCCGACGAGGTCGGCGCCGAGCCGTACGACGCGATGGTGGTCGGGCTGCCCTACGCGCTGCGCCGTACGGCGACCGGCCTGACCGCGCAACCGGAGCCGGCCGGGCTGACCGAGCGCTGGGGCATGGTCTGGCTCGCTCCCGAGCCGCCGCGGACCGGGCTGTTCGAGGACCCGGACGCCGAGGACGCCGCGTACGTCGGGGCCTGGTTGCCGCCGTCCCGCACCGAGGTGAACGCCGGCTTCGTCGCCGACAACTTCCTCGACGTGGCGCACTTCCCGTTCGTCCACACGGGAACGTTCGGCGCCGACGCGGACCGGGTCGTCGAGCCGGCCGAGGTGCAGCCCGAGCCGGGCGGGTTCCGCAGCGTGCAGGACCAGTGGTTCGACAACCCGCAGGACCCCGGGGTGGCGGCCGGCGTCCGGCCGATGCGCCAGCGGCGCCGGGCCACCTACGTCTACCGCGCGCCGTTCCAGCTGCTGCTGCGGCTGGAGGAGATCGACGCGGAGTCGGTGAAGACGATCCTGTTCTTCGCGCTGCCGGAGACCGACACGAGCACCCGCATCTTCACGAAGATGCTGCTGCACAACATCGGCGGCGAGCTGCGGCCGGGGCCGGCGACGGTCGCCCGCGAGGTGGCGTTCGAGGAGGCCGTGCTGGCCGAGGACCTGGCCCTGCAGGCGGTCGTGACGATCCCCGGGCTGCCGCTGGACATGCGCACCGAGCTGCACGTCAAGGCCGACCGCCTCGGCGTCGCTCTTCGCCGCGAGCTCACCCGCCTCGTGGCCGGCTGACCCGGCCGAGCTGGTGGCGGTGCGCCGACCCGCACGGCTGGCCGAACCGGTCCTCGAGGGCGTCGAGTAGGGCCGGAGCCAGGCTGGGTATGGGAGGCTGCAGGAGGCCGGTGACCGAGGAGGCCTGATGGGCAAGGACGTCGCCGCGACGCAGTTCAGCCGGGAGGACCGGACCCGCTACCGGCAGAAGGTCCGCAGCAGCCTCGACGTCTTCGAGCGCATGCTGGCCCAGTCGCACTTCGACTTCGAGCGGCCGCTGACCGGGGTGGAGATCGAGCTCAACCTCGTCGACGAGACCGGCGACCCGGCGCTGCGCAACGCCGCCGTGCTCGACGCGGTCAGCCACGCCGACTTCCAGACCGAGCTCGGCCAGTTCAACGTCGAGATCAACGTGCAGCCGCGGCTGCTGGCCGGCGACTCGGCCGTCGAGCTGGAGCGCAGCATCCGGGACACGCTCAACCACGCGGAGGCCAAGGCCAACACCACCGGCAGCCACATGGTGATGATCGGCATCCTGCCCACGCTCACCGAGACGGAGCTGCGCGGCGACAGCTTGTCCGCCAACCCGCGGTACGCGTTGCTCAACGAGCAGATCTTCGCCGCCCGCGGGGAGGACCTGCAGATCTCCATCGACGGCGTGCAGCGGCTGTCCACCACCGCGGACACGATCGCGCCCGAGGCCGCCTGCACCAGCGTGCAGTTCCACCTGCAGGTCAGCCCGACCGCGTTCCCCCGCTACTGGAACGCGGCGCAGGCGATCGCCGGAATTCAGGTCGCCCTCGGCGCCAACTCGCCGTTCTTCCTCGGCAAGGAGCTGTGGCGGGAGACCCGGATCCCGCTGTTCGAACAGGCCACCGACACCCGCAGCGCCGAGCTCGAGGCCCAGGGCGTACGGCCCCGGGTCTGGTTCGGGGAGCGCTGGATCAACTCGATCTTCGACCTGTTCGAGGAGAACGTCCGCTACTTCCCGGCGCTGCTGCCGCTGTGCGAGCTGGAGGACCCGGTCGCGGTGTTCGAGCGCGGTGACGTCCCGCAGCTGTCCGAGCTGACCCTGCACAACGGCACGATCTACCGTTGGAACCGCCCGGTGTACGCGGTGGTGCGCGGCAAGCCGCACCTGCGGGTCGAGAACCGGGTGCTGCCGGCCGGCCCGACGGTCGCCGACGTCATGGCCAACGGCGCCTTCTACTACGGGATCGTCCGCGCGCTCGCCGAGGACGACCGTCCACTGTGGAGCCGGATGTCGTTCGCCGCGGCCGAGGAAAACTTCCACGCCTGCGCCCGGCACGGCCTGGACGCGCAGGTCTACTGGCCCGGCGCCGGGCAGGTGCCGGCGGCCGAGCTGGTGCTGCGCCGGCTGCTGCCGCTCGCGTCCCAGGGGCTCGACCGGTGGGAGGTCGCGCCGGCCGTGCGGGACCGGCTGCTCGGCATCATCGAGCAGCGCTGCCTGACCGGCCGCAACGGCGCCGCCTGGCAGGCGGCGACGTTCCACCGGCTCTACGACTCGACCAACCTGGACCGGCGCGACGTGCTGCGCCGGATGACCAACGAGTACATCGAGCACATGCACAGCAACGAGCCGGTGCACACCTGGCCGGTCGGCTGAGGGGTCGGCGGGCCGGTCCGGAGACCGGCCCGCCGCGGGCTCACTTCTTCCGGTTGGCGAGCGCGTCGAGGACGAAGCCGACGCCGATGCCGAGCATCCACACGTCCTTGGCCACGGCGGTGCCCTGCTGGGTCGGCCGGAGGCTGCCCGGTTCGTGCATGCCCGGCGTCCTCAGGTACATCCCGAGCAGGCCGCCGGCGAACGCGGCCAGCGCGGCGCCGGCCAGCGCGGTCGGCACCACCGGCGCGAGCAGCGCGGCGCCCAGCGTGATCTCCCCGGCCGACAGCAGCTTGGCGAACTGCTGCGGCTCCATCTTGCCCAGGAACGGGTACGCGCCGCTGGCCATGCCGTGCAGTCCGGCCGCGTGGTCGGGGTCGACGTTCCGCTTGCTCAGGCCGGAGTTGATGATGAACGCCCCGGTGGCGGCACGTGGTGCGAGGTCGGCCAGCTTGACGGGTAGACGCACGGTGCAGCCCTCTCGACGTCGAAGTGTTGACCCCCGTCCGCCGAGGCTATTCCCCGTCTGGCGCCGCCCAACCTCAGGGCAGCAGTGCGATCCGCATCCGCGTCTCGTGCCCGATGTGCGCGGTGTCGCTGGCCACCCAGAGCCCGCGCGCGGTGACCAGCAGGTCCTTGCCGCCCACGCCCCGGTCCTTGGTCGGGTTCCAGGCCAGCGCCTTGCCGCCGACCGGGTCGATCGCCCCGATGCCCGGCCGGCTGACCGCGCCCGGGCCGGCGTTGTCCCGGCCCTGCGGGTTGTCCAGCCAGCGCTGGTGGCCCTGCACGTACACGGCCTGGTCGGTGACCGCGACCGAGTGCAGCGTGTCGCCGCCGGTGTAGTTGATCCAGGTCGGCCGCGTCGGCGCCAGGTTCGCGGTCTCGAAGCGGGCGGCGGCGTCGCACAGCGCGGTGCCGATCTGCCCGGACAGCGGCACGAAGCCGGTGGAGACGAACACGAAGTACGACCCGTCGGGGGAGAAGTCCACGTCGCGCATGTAGTCCTTCAGTGAGCTCGCGGCGCAGGCTTGCTGCAGCGGCGTGTACCGCCAGGCGCTCACGGTGGCCGCGCCCGCATCCAGGTTGAGCATGAACGCGCGGTAGTGCGTCGCACCGCCGACGGTGGTGAAGTTGCCGACGCCGACCAGCCGGGTGCCGGCCGGGTTGACCGCGAACCGGTAGACCTCGGTGGGGCCGGCGTTGGAGGCGACGGTGCCGGTCACCGCGACGTTGATGTAGCCGGTGTTGGCACCCGTGCTCGGGCTGACCGCGAGGATCTTCTTCGGGAACGTGCCGGAGATGATCAGCCGGCCGTTGACCATCGCCGCCTCGGTCACGCTGCCGCTGGTCAACCCGGCGTTGAAGGTCGGGTCCACGGCGCCGGTGGTCGCGTCGATCTTGGCCAGCCCGCGCCGGGCGACGCCGTTGACCGAGCCGAACGTGCCGCCGATGTAGAGCGACGTGCCGCTCGGGACGATTGCCCACACCGCGCCGTCGACGTTCGGCGCGAACCCGGTGGAGATCGAGCCCGTCGCGGCGTTGAACGACAGGATGTGGTTGCGGGTGAACGTGCCGGCCGGCGACGTGCCCGCGGCCGCGGTCACCGACGTGAACGAACCGCCCACGTACAGCATGCCGTTCGCCTCGGCCGACTTGTACGCCGCGCCGTTGGTGATGTTGGGCGTGTAGTTGACCGGGTTGGTCGACACCACCCGCCCGATGGCCGGAGACGCGCCGGCCGTGCCTGCCGCGAGCACCACCATGCTCGCCGCGATCGCCCCGGCCGTGATCCCGCGCAGCAGCGATGCCCGCATGGCAAACCCCCCAAGGTCCCCGGTCTTGCGCACCCGCCCCTCGACACGGGGCTTGTGGGCAGGATAGGACTCCTGCGGGCCGCGCAGCGGCGCTATCCCAGGTTTGCCCGGGAAATTGCGCCATGGGGTCGCTCGATTACAATACGTGACGTCAGAAGACGACAACCGAGCGCAGAACGTCACCGCCGTGCATCGCCGCGAATGCGTCCTCCACCTCGTCGATCGTGATCGTGGCGGACACGAACCGGTCCAGGTCCAGCCGACCCTGGCGATAGAGGTCGATCAGCATCGGAAAGTCGCGCGAGGGCAGGCAGTCGCCGTACCAGGACGACTTGAGCGCGCCGCCGTGGCTGAAGAAGTCGAGCAGCGGCATCTCCAGCCGCATCTCCGGCGTGGGCACGCCGACCAGCACCAGCGTGCCGGCCAGGTCCCGCGAGTGGAAAGCCTGTTCGTACGTCTCCGGCCGGCCGACCGCCTCGATCACGACGTCGGCGCCGAACCCGTCGGTGACCCGCTTGATCGCCTCGACCGGGTCCTCCTCGGCCGCGTTCACCGCGTGGGTCGCGCCGAGACTGCGGGCGGCCCCGAGCTTCCGCCGGTCCAGGTCGACAGCGACGATCGTGCGGGCGCCGGCCAGCCGGGCGCCGGCGATCGCGGCCGCACCGACCCCGCCGCAGCCGTACACGGCCACGGTGTCGCCGCGGGTGACCCCGCCGGTGTTGAGCGCCGCGCCGAGCCCGGCCATCACGCCGCAGCCGAGCAGGCCGGCCGCGGTGGCCGGCGCCTCCGGATCGACCTTCGTGCACTGCCCGGCGGCGACGAGCGTCTTCTCGGCCAGCGCACCGATGCCGAGCGCCGGACTCAGCTCGGTGCCGTCGGCCAGGGTCATCTTCTGGTCGGCGTTGCGGGTGTTGAAGCAGTACCACGGGCGGCCGCGGGCGCAGGCCCGGCAGGCCCCGCAGACCGCCCGCCAGTTGAGGATCACGTAGTCGCCGGGCTGGACGCCGGTGGCCCCGTCGCCGACCGCGGTGACCGTGCCGGCCGCCTCGTGCCCGAGCAGGAACGGGTAGTCGTCGGAGATCCCGCCCTCCCGGTAGTGCAGGTCGGTGTGGCAGACCCCGCAGGCCTGCACGTCGACCACGGCCTCGCCCGGGCCGGGGTCAGGCACCAGCACGGTCTCCACCGTCACCGGCTCGCCCCTGCCCCGGGACACCACGCCCCGCACCTCAGTGGTCACGCCTGCCTCCTCGACGCCCGGCAACGGCACTGCACTGGTGACCTTAGGGCCGCGAACGGGTAGGGCGCTGCCATGAGCAACCTCAACGACCCCCACGAGCTCGAGCGGGAGGCGGCGGAGATCACCTTGCCGGCGGGCAGCGACGGCGGGGTGGACCGCCCCGAGCCGCCCGGCTACGTCGACCCGGCCGCGCGCGGCTCCGAGGAGGCGGCCGAGCCGCCGCCGGAGGAGGACGCGGAGCGACTGGAGTCCGCGCTGCGCGAGGGCGCCGGATTCCTGCGCATCGCCGACCCGCTGTCGGTCGAGCGCGCCCGCGAGGAGACCGAAGAGGGCCCGGGCACGTCACTCGGCTAGGTTCGCGCGGTGGCCGGTCCGGTGGCGTTCGTGCTCGGCGGCGGCGGGCTGCTGGGCGCGCACGAGGTCGGGATGCTGCGCGCCCTGCTGGAGGCCGGGATCGTGCCCGACCTCGTGGTCGGCACCTCGGTCGGGGCGATCAACGGCGTCGTAGTGGCCGAGGACCCGAGCACCGGCGCGGTCCAGCGGCTGGCCGACCTCTGGCTGGACCTCGACTCCAGCGACCTGTTCGGCGGGTCGGTGTTCGGCCGGCTGTCCACGCTGGCCCGGACCCGCACGTCACTGCACACCGAGCAGCCGCTGCGCGACGCGCTGATCACCCACCTGACCGCCCGCACGTTCGAGGAGCTGCAGGTCCCGTTCCAGTGCGTGGCCGCGAGCGTGGAGCGGGCGGCCGAGCACTGGTTCTCCCGCGGCCCGCTCGTCGAGGCCGTGCTCGCGTCCTGCGCGGTGCCCGGCCTGCTCCCGCCGGTACGGGTGGATGGGCAGACCTACCTGGACGGCGGGCTGGTGCACAGCATCCCGGTCGGCCGGGCGGTGGCGCTCGGCGCGACCACCCTCTACGTGCTGCACGTCGGCCGGATCGAGCGGCCGCTGACGCCGCCGCAGCGGCCGTGGGAGGTCGGGCTGGTCGCGTTCGAGGTCGTCCGGCGGCACCGGTTCGCCGCCGACATGGCCGCGCTGCCGGTCGGGGTGACCGCGCACGTGCTGCCGACCGGGGCGCCGGAGCGGGCGCCTGACCTGCGCAGCCCGCTCCGCTACCGGGACCGGTCCGGGATCGCCGGCCGCATCGAGGGCGCGTACGAGGCGACGAGGACCTATCTCGCCGGCTGATTGCCACCACAATCAATCGATTCCACTCAATTTAGGGGGAGAGTCGACCGGGGCTCACTCGTAGCCTGCATATGGGGTACTTCCGTTCCCCCTGGGACATTTGAAACCGCAATGACCGCTTCGCTTCCGGGAGTGGGGCGGTCTCTTTGGCGCGCCCAAATCCCAGTCCGACGAACCCGGGAGCCACTCCGTGGAACCATCCCAACGAACATTCGACTTCAGCCGGCGGACCGCCCTCAAGATGGGCTCCGCCGCCGCCCTGGCGGCGATGTTGGACGGCCTCGCCTGGATACCGTCCCGGCCGTGGCGGCGACCTCGGTCGACGGCGTGCAGGTCCAGTTCGGACCAGTGCACACGAAGTTCATGACCGGCAACCTCAAGCGGCTGCCGACCAAGGCCGAGCAGACCGCCCTGACCAGCGCGCTCGACACCATCGAGAGCGTGTACGAGTTCAGCCCGGCCGGGGTGATGGTGTTCGTCAGCTACGGCCTCGGCTACTTCAGCCGGCTGCCCGGCGGCCTCACCGGCGGCTCGCTCGCGGGGCTGCACATGCCCCGCCTGGTCCGACACCAACCGGTTCGCGCTCGAGGAGGCGAAAGCCGCCCCGACCGACGCCGGCCAGGCCGGGATCGTCAAGCGGAAGTTCGACATCCCGCCGCAGATGGGCGGCTTCGACCTGCTGTTCACCATCCGCAGCGACGACCTCAAGATCACCTCGGAGGTGGCGACCTGGCTGCGCGGCGCCAGCAGCACGCTGAACGGGCAGACGATCACTCCACCGAACCTGCCGGTCAGCTGGGGTTTGGTGCGGCACATGTTCTCCCAGCGCGGCCTGCCCCGGCAGATGGCCGCGCAGGACGAGCTCTACTACGCCGACCGCATCAACGACCAGTCGCCGATGTGGATGGGCTTCGCCGACCAGCAGACGTCGGGCTCGGGTCCGGCGGCAGCATGCACGTTCGCCGGCAACCCGTCCTCGCGGCTGACCACCGCGGCGGCCTCGGACTACTTCGACAACGGCGCGATCCAGAACTTCTCCCACGTGATCCTCGACCTGGAGGCGTTCTACGCGCGGACCGGTGAGGCCGGGGCGGCCGAGGACGAGACGTACCTGGAACGGGTGCAGTACATGTTCCGATCCAACCCGCCGCCGTCGTTCGGCGGCGGCGGTGACCCGTTCCTCAACGGCGGCGGCCCGGCGTTCCTGCCCAGCACGTTCAACGGCACCGGTGACGCCGCCCTGGGCGCGCAGGGCGTCAACACCCCGCAGTTCCAGCACCGCATCGGGCACCTGGCGGCGCTGCAGCAGTCGTCCCGGGCGCCGGACGGCACGCCGCTGCACATCCGGATGGACGGGCCGGGCTTCGACACGTTGGACGTCCCGGACACCATCGTGCGGCCCGGCCGGAGCGGGAACGTGCCGAAGCTGTACTTCACCGCGTTCGTGCCGACCGCGGACTTCTTCGACACGATGCGGCGCAACCAGGCGGCGCAGAACCTGCAGACCCAGTTCGCGGTCAACCCGCTCGACAACGGCCTGGAGCGCTTCCTGACCTCGACCCGGCGGCAGAACTTCCTCTGCCCGCCGCGCCGGCACCGGGCGTTCCGCTGCTGGAGCTGACCTGACCCACCCGGTCACGCGCGGACGGCGGCGCCGCCCCATCGCCACCAACTCGCGCGATGATCGACCGATGAGAACGACCGGACAGCCGGCGCGGTGAGCAGACCCCTCCCGCCGCCGGCTGTCCGGCGCGTCGTGAGCGTGCCGGTCGCGCTGGCCGCGCTGCCGCTGCTCGTCGCGACCCTGCCGCTGTGGGTGCTCACCGGCGCGCTCTCGTCGCTGTTCCTGCCCGGGCGGTGGCGCGGGCTGCGGCTGCTGTGGTTCGGCATCGCCTGGTTCGCCTGCGAGTGGGTCGCGCTGGGGGCGCTCGGGTGGATGTGGCTGCGCGCCGGCTTCGGCCGCCATCTGGGCGAGGACCGCTGGCAGGAGGCCCACTACCGGCTGCTGGGCTGGATACTCGACCGGGTCTACCGGACCGCGCGGTGGACGTTCCGGCTCCGGGTGGTCGGCTCCGGCGACGGCCGGCCGTTCCGCCGGGACCGGCCGCAGCTGGTGCTCTGCCGGCACGCCGGGCCGGGCGACTCGCTGCTGCTGGTGCGGGAGCTGGTCATCCTCGGCCAGCTGCGGCCCCGGATCGTGCTCAAGGACGCGCTGCAGATCGACCCGACCGTCGACGTGCTGCTCAACCGGCTGCCGAACCGCTTCATCACCCCGAATCCCTCGGTCGCCGACGACGTCACCGCGGCCGTCGGGTCGCTCGCCTCCGACGCCGGCCCGGGCGACGCGGTGGTGATCTTTCCGGAGGGCGGCAACTTCACCAAGCAGCGCCGGTCGCGGGCGATCGCCCGGCTGCACCGGCTCGGGCACGCCGACGAGGCGGTCAAGGCCGAGCGGATGCGCAACCTCATGGCGCCGCGGCCGGGCGGCACGCTCGCCGCGATGGCCGCCGCCCCGGGCGCCGACGTGCTGCTGGTCGCGCATGAGGGTCTGGAGGACCTGTCCTCGGTCGCCGACCTGTGGCGCGGGCTGCCGATGGACGACGTGGTCGAGGTGAAGTGGTGGAACGTGCCGGCCGACGAGCTCCCCCGGGACGAGCCGGTCGACGCCCAGGTCGACTGGCTGTTCGACTGGTGGAGCCGGCTGGACGCCTGGGTCGCCGACCGCCGGGCCGAGGCCGGCCGGCCTTAGCCGCCGCGGGCCCCGGCCTCGCCCTAGATGCTGCCGCTGAACGTGTCGCAGGAGTTGGGGTTGCCGGTCCGGTAGCCCGCGGTGAACCACTTCTGCCGTTGTGCCGACGTGCCGTGGGTGAAGCTCTCCGGCGTGACCCGGCCCTGCGCCTTCTGCTGGATCCGGTCGTCGCCGACCGCGGCCGCGGCGTCGAGCGCGTTGTTGATGTCGGTCTGCGTCACCGACTCGAACAGCGGCCGGCCGTTCGCGCCGGTCGTCTGGGTGGCGTTCTTCGCCCACGCCCCGGCGTAGCAGTCGGCCTGCAGCTCCAGCCGCACCGACCCGCTCTCCGGTCCGGTGCCGCTGCCGACCCGGTCCGAGGTGCCGAGCAGGTTCTGGATGTGGTGGCCGTACTCGTGCGCGACCACGTACCCCTGCGCGAACGAGCCGCCCTGCGCGCCGAACCGCGTCCGCAGCTCGTCGAAGAAGCCGAGGTCGAAGTACGCCTTGCCGTCGGCCGGGCAGTAGAACGGGCCGACGTCGCTGGTCGCGTTGCCGCAGCCGGTCTGCGTCCCGCCGGAGAAGATGATCGTCTGCGCCGGCTGGTAACGCGAACCCATCGCCCGCGACCAGTACTGCTGCACGCTGTTGGTGTACGCGACGATCCGGCAGTCGTCCCGGGCGTTCGCGTCCGCACCGGTCCGGCAGACCTGGGCCAGGTCCTGCTGCGAGACCGCTCCGGTCTGCCCGGGCTGGAACGGGCTCTGGATCCCGTTCTCGCTCGAGCTCGACGGGTCGCCCCCGCCGAGCACCTGGACCAGCAGGTAGATGAGCACGCCGACGATGCCGAGGCCACCGCCGCCGAGAGCCAGGCCGCCGCCGCCGATGCCGCGGCGGTCGCCGACCTGTGAGGTGTCGAGGCTGGCGTCGTCGTTGAACGTCACGGCCGGAACCTTCCCGGGCTGGACGCACCCGACACGTCCGGTCGCCGAGCGTGCAGCTTGTCCGCGGTCACCGTGTCCAGGGTGCCGCCGGCGGCGCCGAGAGCCAGCAGGTCGTCACGCAGGGTCCGTGCGGCCCGGTCCAGCGTGACCGCGACCGCGGGCGCCGGGTCGGCCCAGGCCCGGCGGGCGGCGTGCCCGGCGGTGGCGAGCGGCAGCACGGTGCCGCCGCCGGACAGCGCGTCCCGGGCGGTCCCGAGCTCGGCGACCGTCTCGTCCAGGACCCGGGTCAGCGCCGCGCGGTTGCCGTCGCAGAGCGCGGCGACCAGCTCGGGCCGGGTGCCGGCGACCCGGGTGCCGTCGCGGAACGAGCCGGCGGCCAGGGCCGCGGCCAGCGGTCCGCCCGCGCCCCCCGCCACCGCCAGCGCGGTCGCGAGCAGGTGCGGCAACCCGCTGATCCGGGCCTGCGCCTCGTCGTGCGCGGCCGCGGTCGTCGGCAGCACCCGCGCGCCGGCCCCGGTCACCAGCGCGGCCACGGTGAGCCAGGCCGCCAGGTCGGTGTCCTCCTGGAGGGTCAGCACCCAGACCGCGCCGGCCAGCAGCTCCGGATCGGCGGCGGCGAAGCCGGACCGCTCGACGCCGGCCATCGGATGGCCGCCGACGTACCGGCCGGCGAGGCCGGCGGCGCGGGCCGCGGACAGCACCGGCGCCTTGACCGAGCCCACGTCGGTCACCAGCGGACCGGCGGCCGTGGACAGTCCGGACAGGACGCGCGGCATCGCGTCCAGCGGGGTCGCGACGACCACGACGTCGACGCCGGTGCGGTCCTCGGTGACCCGCAGCCCCGCGCGCTCGGCCGCCTGCCGGGTGGCCGGGTCGGTGTCCCACCCGCTGACGTCGTGGTCGGGCGCCAGCCGGCGCGCGATCGACCCACCGATCAGCCCCAGCCCCAGCACCGCCACCCGCACGGCGCCCATGGTGCCGTACGCCGCTCAGCCGGCCACGCCGTCCTCCGGGCCGTCGCCGTGGATGTCCCGGCCGGGATGCGGGTGCTGCCCGTGCTCACCGCTCCGCCGAGGCCGCGGCGCAGCCGGCGGTACGGCCCCGGGCCGCGGCGCAGCCGGCGGTACGGCCCCCGGCGGCGGCTCGTACGGCAGCGCGGCCTCGACCGGCGCTGGCCCGTACGGCGGCGCGGCCTCGACCGGCGGCGGCCGGTACGGCGGCGCGGCCTCGACCGGCGGCGGCCGGTACGGCGGCGCGGCCGCGACCGGCGCTGGCGCGGCCCCGACCGGCGGCGGGGCGATCGGCTCCGCCGGCGGCTCGACGAGCGGCGGCGGCAGCCCGACCTGCAGCGCCTCGACCAGCGTGGGGACGTCGCGGGCGGCGACCCGTACGGTCCCGGTGCAGCGGGGCCCGTCCCACAGCGAGAGCACGACGATCCCGTCCTCACGGTGCCAGCTCACCCGCAGCGCTCGACCGTGCCCGCGAGCGTCCCGGACGACGCCGCCGAGCGTGGGGATCGGACGGACCTCTCCCATGCGGAAACTATGCGCCGGGCCCCTGTGCGTGTAAACAGTGCCGGCTGAGCGATCAGCCTGTCGGCGTCGCCGCCGTCGTACCCGTCCACAGAGGACAGAGGACCACTCGATGAGCTCGGCCGGGCGAGAAGTCGCATGTGCCCCGGCCGGGCCGGTCAGGGTGACCGCGCCCGCCTCGACGGGTGCCGCCCGGGCGGGGGCGGCGACGAGCACTCCCGCCACGACGCAGCCGGCGCCCGCTCGGCCCGCCGAGGTCGGCCGGCGCCTCGCCGTACGTGCCGGTCCGGGCGAAGGTGGCCCGGTCGCCCGCCGGGCTTCCTCGTCGGCGCGGCGTCTGCGACTATCGCCGCACGGCGGCACGCGGCGAGGAGGCCGGGGTGGCGGAGGACGGCTTCGCGGTGGCGGTGTACCGCGAGGGTGGGCGGTGGGACTGCGCCCTGCTGCCGCCCGCTGTGCTGGATGACCTGGACATTTGTGTCGCCGTGCTCCGCCAGCAGCCGTCCGAGGGCGGCCCGGTCGCGCTGGTCGACGTGGCCGACGAGTTCTTCGTCGCCCTCCGGCTCGGCCCGTCCGGCGGCGTGCGTGTGCTGCTGTCCGACATCACCGCGGCCGAGGAGTTCCCGATCGCCCAGCAGGCGCTGGATCTCGCCGGCGGCGACCCGGACGAGGGCCCCTCCGACGCAGAAGAGGTGTGGCCCGCAGGAGACCTGGGAATCTTCCGCGACCTGGGACTGGACGAGCGGGAGCTCGCCCTGATCCTGGACGACGTGGACCTGTGGGCGGACGAGATGCTGTCCGCGGTCGCGGACCGGATCGGGGTTGGCGCCGAGTTCGCCCAGGTCCTGGAGACGCTGCAGCCGGCCGACTGAGACCGTTCCCGGAGGAGTAGGTGTCGTACTTCGCTGCCGCCCTGGCTCGCACGCCGGCCGGCTGGACCGCCGAGGAGCTCGATCTCGACGGGGTGTCGGACGTGGACGAGGTCGCCGACCGCGTCCGCGACGTCGACGGCGAGGCGGAGACCGCGTTGCTGTTCGTCGAGGAGGACGACGAGTACGTCGCGATCCTGCGGGTGGACGCCGGCGCCGACGACCTGCGGGTCTTCGTCTCCGACCCGCTCGCGGCCGAGACCTACCCGGTGGCCGGGATCTTCGCCGGCGCGGTCGAGGACGAGCCGCCGTCCTCGTCGTCCGCGGACGACGAGGACGAGGAGGCGCCGGACTCCGAGCCGGTCGGCGACGCCGACCTGCTGGCCGACCTGGGCACCTCCCGGCGCGACCTGATCGCCCTGGTCACGCACGAGCGCACGTTGCCGTCGGACGTGATCAGCGAGGTCTGCGAACGTGCCGGCTGCCTCGACGAGCTAGAAACTCTCCGCGGCGCGTGACCCCACTCGCCGCGGCTGGCCCGTACGAGCCGGCGATGCGCCGAGCCCTGGACGTGGCCGCGGCGGCGGTCGAGACCGGCGACGTGCCGGTCGGCGCGGTCGTCGTCGCCCCGTCGGGGGACGTCCTCGCCGAGGCGGCGAACGCCCGCGAGCGGGACGGGGACCCCACCGCGCACGCCGAGGTGCTCGCGCTTCGGACGGCGGCCCGCGCGCTCGGCAGCTGGCGACTGACCGGCTGCACCCTCGTCGTCACCCTGGAACCGTGCACGATGTGCGCCGGCGCCCTGGTCCTGGCCCGCGTCGCGCGGCTCGTGTACGGCGCCGACGACCCCAAGGCCGGCGCGGTCGGCTCGCTCTGGGACGTCGTCCGCGACCGTCGCCTCAACTCCCGCCCCGAGGTCGTCCGCGGCGTCCTCGCCGACGAGTCCGCCGCCCTGCTCCGCAGCTTCTTCACCACCCACCGAGCCCGCTGACGCGGTCGCGTACACTTCCCCCCGGTGGAGTCGCCTAGTGGCCGAGGGCGCACGCCTCGAAAGCGTGTGAAGTGAAAGCTTCCGTGGGTTCAAATCCCACCTCCACCGCCACCCTCACCAGCACGAACGGCGATCCGGTGTCCGTCGTGTCGGTCGCGCCCGGTCTCAGCGGGCTGCCTCGGCCGGGTGCAAGACACGCGACTCTGGTGATGACCGCTAGCATGCCGCGAGACCTGGACGGCGGACGCCAGAGCTACCGGCAAGGATGGCTGCGACGGGGCGCAACCTGTCGTCGCTGACCTCGACCGCTTCCGTGGATTCGAGGGGGCGGCCGTGACCGACGAGCAGGACCAGGATCTGGCGCCCGCGAAGCGGAGGCGCCTGATCCTCTGGGCGGTGCTGCGCAGCATCGCGATCGCGACGGTGCTGGTGGTTCTCTACTACGTGCTTCCGTTCGACCGTCGGTGGGATGCCGACACGGTGGTGCGCCTGCTGATCGGCCTGCTGGTCTTCGCCGCCGTCATAGCGTGGGGCGTCAGGATCATCGCTGGCTCGCGTTACCCGAGTATGCGAGGCGCTGAGGCGTTGGCTTTGATCATTCCGTTCTTTCTGGTCCTGTTCGCCTCCACGTACGTCCTGATGGAACGAGCATCCGCTGCGAGCTTCACTCAGCCGCTGACCCGCACGGACGCCTTGTACTTCACCGTGACCGTGTTCGCAACAGTCGGTTTCGGTGACATCACGCCCAAATCCGAGACCGCGCGGGTGGTACTCATCGTCCAGATGCTCGCCGACCTCGCGCTTCTCGGCGCCGGCGTGCGGGTGCTTCTGGGGGCGGTGCGCCGCGGTCGCGAACGAAGAACGGACACGGGCGATGCCGCCGGCCCGGCCGCGGGATGACGCCTGTCCGCCCGCGTCCGGTGCTTCCTCTTGCCAGCCGTCCTCATCGGTATGGACTTCCCCCATCCGTCAAACCTCTCCGACGAGGGCTACCGGGTGCTCTTCACGTTCATCGGCGTCGGGATCGGTGTCGGCGTCCTGCTCCTCGCGAACCTGATCCAGCAGCGGTCCGCCGCCAAGGCGAGACCGGCCACTACCTGATCTCAGGTAACCCCGACGGCAACGCACGCCTGGTGAGCGGAGGCGACGGCCGCGGCGGTCCGGACCTGGAGCCGGGACGGACAGCTTCTCGCCGTCGGGCTGCTGGACGGTCCCGGCGCCGTCGCCACCTACTGATCCCGCCTCCCTCACCGGGCCGAGGGGCGCGCCTATAGTGCGCGGGTGGCCTTCGAGGTCGGGGCGGAGGCGTACTCCGCGTTCATGGGGCGGTACTCCGAGCCGCTGGCGGATCTGTTCGTGCAGTGGGCCGACGTGGGGCCGGGGCGGCGGGCGGTCGATGTCGGGTGCGGGCCGGGGGCGCTGACCGCGCGGCTGGTCGAGCGGCTGGGGGCGGCGCACGTGGTCGCCGTGGATCCGTCCGCGTCGTTCGTGGCGGCGGCGCGGCGTCGGTGTCCGGGCGTGGTGGTGCACGAGGCGACGGCCGAGCGGCTTCCGCTTCCGGACGCCAGTGTCGACGCGGCGCTGGCGCAGCTGGTCGTGCACTTCATGACCGACCCGGCGGTCGGGCTGGCCGAGATGGCGCGGGTGACCCGGCCGGGCGGGGTGGTCGCGGCGTGCGTCTGGGACTTCGGCGGCGGGGCCGGGCCGCTGAGCACGTTCTGGGCCGCGGTGCGCGACCTCGACCCCGGCGCCGAGGGTGAGGCCGGCCGGGCGGGCACCCGCGAGGGGCACCTGGTCGAGCTGTTCGGGGCGGCGGGGCTCGACGCGGTCGAGCCGGGGAGGCTCACCGTCACCGTCGCGTTCGCGTCCTTCGACGACTGGTGGCACCCGTACACGCTGGGCG
This sequence comes from uncultured Actinomycetota bacterium, assembly GCA_963803135.1. Classification (GTDB taxonomy): domain Bacteria; phylum Actinomycetota; class Actinomycetes; order Mycobacteriales; family CADCTP01; genus CADCTP01. The sequence goes on from CAWDLH010000010.1 coordinate 588,035, forward strand.
TCGGGCCGGCCGGTGACTACGTCGCGAAGCTCGAGCCGGCGGATCGGGAGGCGGTGAAAGCCCGCTGCCGCGAACGCCTTCCGGACGCACCGTTCGAGATCCGCGCCGCCGCATGGGCCGTCCGCGGCCGCACCCGCGGCGCCTAGGCTGGCCCGGTGGCTCCTGTCGTCGCGGTCGCGAGCGGGAAGGGCGGCGTCGGGAAGACCAGCGTCGCCGTGGCGCTGGCCCGGGAGCTGGTCCGGCGGGGTCACCGGACCGGACTGCTGGACGCCGACCTGCACGGTCCGGACGTGCCGCGGATGCTCGGCATCCGCCGGGACCGCACCGCCCGCAGCGTGACGCTGACCGCGGTCAAGGGCCAGCGCAATGCCGAGCTCGAGGCGGTCGAGGTGGACGGGCTCAAGGTCGCCTCGGTCGGGTTCCTGCTCGGCGGGACGCAGGGACTGACGATGGCCGGGCAGTTCGCGGAGCTGATGTTGGGCCGGCTGGTCAAGCAGACCATCTGGGGCGAGCTCGACGTGCTCGTCGCGGACCTGCCGCCGGGCACCGGCGAGGTGCAGCAGGGTCTGGTCGCCCTCTCCGAAGACGTGAGCGCGCTGCTCGTGGTGACCCCGGCCGAGGTGTCGCATCTGGACACGAGCCGCGCGGTCGCCGTGCTCCGGCAGGCCGAGGTGCCGCTGCTCGGCGGCGTGGAGAACATGGCGTACGTCCTCTGCCCGCACTGCGGCGAGCGCACCGCCCTGCACACGCCGGCCCCGGAGGACCGCACGATCTGGGCACTGGGCGTGCCGAAGCTGGCCGCCATCCCGTTCCGTACCGACGCGGTCGTCACTCCGGCGGACGTCGGACCGGTCGCCGACGCGGTCGAGGCCCGGCTCGTCCGCTGATCCAATACGGAGCGTTATTGCGGCTCGGCCAGGCGGCTGAGCGCGTCATGACTTCATACCGTGGTCATCTCCCACCCGGCCGGCGCGGTCGCCGGCCCGGACTGCCGCCGACCTGACGACGGCAGCGTCTGGCCTGCTCAGCGGCATAGTGAGGAGCGGTGACGGGGACCAATCCTGGGCGTACGGAACGGACCAACTTTGGGGGCTTGACTCTTTCCGATATCTCTATTTACTCTCTGTGCACATCCTATCTGCCACCGAGGGCGGATATGTTTCCGTTCTCGTGCCAGCGTTCAAGGAATTCGATGACTCAAGGTGACCACGTCGAAGAGCGGCGGGCCGGGTACCAGCCGGGGGACGCGGTGTGGGTCTTCGTGCTGGGCACCTGGCAGCCCGCGGTCGTGGTCGACATGGTGGACGCCGGCCAGGTGCTCGCCCGCTACCGCCGCGCCGACGGCGAGCCGGCCGAGCGCACGTTCGCCCGATCCTCGGTGGTCGAGACGGCCGGGTTCTGATCCGGAGGCCGGCGCCCGGGGTCGTCACGGCCGGCGGCCCCAGGCGCTGACCAGGCCGAGGGTGAACCATTCGCAGCACCGTCCCACCGACGGGTGCGGCGGCTGTCGACCGAACCGGACTCTGCCCCGGAAGGGAAACGTCGGCGCCCTGACTAGCGCGGCCGGGCGAGGTCGAGCTCCAGCCAGCGGGCCAGGTCCTCGATCTCGGCGCGGACCTCGGCGGTGACCCGCTTCGGGAACGGGACGTCCTCGTGGATCGCGTCGACGCGCAGCACTCCGGCCTTGCGGTCGGCGGTGGCGTCGACCTTCCCGACCAGCCGGTCGCCGTGCAGGATCGGCAGCGCGAAGTAGCCCCAGCGCCGCCTGGCCGCGGGCTTGTACATCTCCAGCGCGTAGTCGAACTCGAACAGCTCGGCCATGCGCTTGCGGTCGTGCACGAGCCGGTCGAACGGCGACAGCAGCGCGGTACGTCCCTCGAACGGCTGGCCGAGCTGGGCCGGGTCCACCCGCCAGGTGCCGCGCACGCCTTCGACGGTCGCCGGCTCGCCGGCCTCGCCGACGTCCAGCGGCTCGACCGGGCACTCCGGCCCGCGGGCCCGGGCGAGCCCGAGCGAGCTCAGCCGGCGCTCGTCGCGGATCCGGCGCGCCTCGTCCGCGGGTACGCCGGCATCGTCGGGATAGACGCGCTCGGCCAGGTCCCACAGCCGGTCGCCGCCGGACCGGCCGGCGACGGCGACCTCGCCCCGCAGCACCATCATCTCCAGCAGCTGGGCGACGTTGCGGTCGTTGGTCCAGCCGCTGGACCTCCACGGCACCGCGCAGGTGTCCGGCAGCGCCCGGGACGGCAGCGGTCCCTCGCCCTCGAGCCGGTAGAGGATGTCGCGGCGGCACAGGTCGTTGGCGCGTACCCAGTCGCGCACGGACGCCCGCCAGCCGGGCAGCTCACCCGGCTCGGCCTGGTCCCAGCGGGCCATGTCGGCCCGGTAGAACGCGATGTCCTCGGCCGGCCTGATCATCGCCCGCAGTTCCAGCAGGGTGCCCTTGTCCAGCGCCGCGGTCAGCTCGGCCGGCGAGTACGCCGAGCCGAGCCGGCTCCAGGCCACCAGGTCGACGTTGGGCGCGACGGCGGCGACCGGGTCGATCTGCAGCAGCGTCAGCCGCCGCACCACCTCGCGCAGGTCATCCGGTCGCGTGCGGTCCAGCGCCTGCGCGCGCACCGCGACCCGCCGCGCATCCTGCCGCGACAGCTCGTGCACGCCCCGAGCCTAGGCCACCGCGCGCCGGCGGCCCACCGGCAGCACGTCGCGTCCGGTCCGGGCCGGCTTCGCGAGGGAGGTCGTCCGGACACCGGACGACGAAGGGAGAACACCGCTCCCTTCCATCTTCAACGTATAGCGCACCGGGGGGCTTGCGGCAAGGCCGGGGTCAGGTCGCAGAATCGCTGGGCCGAGGCCAGGACCTGCGGAAATCGGAGTGACGTGAATCCCCTGACCACCAGCGCGTTCGACCTTCCCGACCACCTCGCGCCCAAGGCCGACCGGGCGCTGATCGCCGGCGACGAGCAGCACTTCGCGGCCATCGCGGAGAGTCTCGAGCAGTCGATCGCCGACCTGTCCGAGCGTCTCGACGCCGAGCGCAAGGCGCCCGTCCGGGCCGGCCAGGCGGCGATGGACCGGGACATGGAGATCCACCGGCTGAGCGCCCGCCTGCGCACCCTGCGCCGCTTCGGGTTGGACCTGTGCCTCGGGCACATCGTCGGCGCGGAGGATCCCGAGCCCGTGTACGTCGGGCGACTCGGTCTCACCGACCGCGCCGGCCGTCGGCTGCTGATCGACTGGCGGTCCCCCGCGGCCGAGCCGTTCTTCGGCGCGACCCACGCCAACCCGATGGGTCTGGCCAGCCGCCGCAGGTATCGCTGGACCCGCGGCCGGGTCACCGACTACTGGGACGAGGTGTTCACCGCGGACGGGTTCGTCGGGCACGCCGCCGCGCTCGACGACCAGTCCGCCTTCATCGCCAGCCTGGGCGGCAACCGGTCGGGCCGGATGCGGGACGTGCTCGGCACCATCCAGGCCGACCAGGACGCCATCATCCGCGCGGGATCCCGCGGCGCCCTGGTCGTCGACGGCGGTCCGGGTACGGGCAAGACCGTCGTCGCCCTGCACCGTTCCGCCTACCTCCTCTACGCCGACCCCCGCCTCGGTCACCACCGGGGCGGCGTGCTGTTCGTCGGCCCGCACAAGCCGTACCTGGCGTACGTCGCCGACGTGCTGCCCGGCCTCGGTGAGGAGGGTGTGCAGACCTGCACCCTGCGGGACCTCGTCGCCGAGGGAGCCGCGGCGGCGATCGAGACCGATCCGCGGGTGGCCGCCCTGAAGTCGTCCGCGAAGCTGGTCAAGGCGATCGAGGCCGCCGTCAGGTTCTACGAGGAGCCGCCGGCCAGCGGGATGACGGTCATGGTCGACATGTCCGTCATCCGGCTGACTGCCGGCGACTGGGCCGAGGCGTTCGACGCGCCGGACCCCGGCACTCCGCACAACCAGGCGCGCGACCAGGTCTGGGAGGAGTTGCTCACGATCCTGGCGGACAAGTACGACGGCGACGTCCCGGCCGACCTGCTCCGGAGGTCGCTGCTGCAGAACCGGGAGCTGCGGACGGCCTTCAACCGCGCGTGGCCGCTGCTCGACGCGGCCGACCTGGTCGGGGACCTGTGGTCGGTGCCCGCGTACCTGCGCAAGTGCGCTCCCTGGCTCAGCCCCGACGACGTCCGGACGCTGCAGCGCGAGGACGCCCAGGCCTGGACGGTGTCCGACCTGCCGTTCCTGGACGCGGCCCGGCAGCGGCTCGGCGACCCCGAGACGGCCCGGCGCCGGCGCCGGCATTCGGCCTCCGTCGCCGCCGAACGCGAGCAGCGCACCACCGTCATCGACGACCTGATCGCGGCCGACGACTCCGAACTCCTCGTGATGTCGATGCTGCGCGGTCAGGACCTCCAGGACGCCCTGGTCGACCCACTGCCCACCGTCGACCCGGACGTGCTCGCCGGCCCGTTCGCGCACGTCGTCGTCGACGAGGCCCAGGAGCTGACCGACGCCGAGTGGCAGATGCTGCTGCTGCGCTGCCCGTCCCGGAGCTTCACGGTCGTCGGGGACCGGGCCCAGGCCCGGCACGGGTTCCCGGAGTCGTGGCGGGAACGGCTCGAACGGATCGGGCTCGACCGGATCACCCTGGCGTCCCTGACCATCAACTACCGGACGCCGGAAGAGATCATGGCCGAAGCCGAGCCGGTCATCCGGGCCGCGCTCCCGGACGCCAACGTGCCGACCTCCATCCGCAGCGGCGGAGTCCCCGTCGTACACGCGGCTGCCTCGGACCTGGGCTCGGTGCTCGACGCCTGGCTGGGCGCACAGGCCGACGGGATCGCCTGCGTCATCGGCGATCCCACGTTCCGGGCGACGTCCCGGGTGCGCTCGCTGACCCCGGAGCTGGCGAAGGGGCTCGAATTCGACCTGGTCGTCCTCGTCGACCCGGAGGCGTTCGGCCCGGGCGTCGAGGGAGCGGTCGACCGCTATGTCGCGATGACCCGCGCGACCCAGCAACTCGTCATCCTCACCAGCCCCTGACGCGCGCAGGTGGACGCGCCCGGCGGAGGTCGGCCGCTGGGCCGGAAGGGCGTGCCGGGAAGAAGCGGAAAGAATCCCGGATCGGTGACCTACGACCCTCTTCAGCGCGCTCGGCGCAGCGCAGAGTCGGGGTTGGTGCCGAACACGGACGTAGGTGAGCGCGGTGTCGAGCAGGCGACCGATCGCAGCAATGGATGCCACCTGGCTGCGGATGGACCGGCCGGACAACCTGATGGTGATCGAATCCGTAGTGTGGTTCGACACCCCGGTGGACTGGGAGCGGCTGGCGGGCGTGCTCCGCCGGCGGATGATCGCGCGCTACCCCGTGTTCCGCCAGCGCCCGGTCGAGTCGCGCAACCCGCTCCTCCCGTCGTACTGGGAGGACGACCCCGACTTCGAGCTGGACCGGCACGTCATCCGGGCCCGGCTGGCCGCACCCGGTGACGAGGCCGCGCTGGAGCGGTACGTCGAGGCGCAGATGCACCGCCCGTTCCGGCGGGACCGCCCGCTGTGGGAGGTGCACTTCGTCGACGGCTTCGAGTCGGGTTCGGCGCTGGTGATCCGGCTGCACCACGCGCTCGCCGACGGGATGGCACTGAGCGAGGTGCTGCTGTCGCTCACGGACGCGAGGCGCGACGGCGACCGGCACGACGGCGAGGCGGTCGACGAGATCCTGGTCAGCGGACCCGGCCTGCTCGCCGGCACGGCCGGCGCCCTGGTCGGCGGGAGCCGCCGGGCGCTGTCGCTGGCCACCGGCCTGGCCACGCCGGGCGGGATCCGGGACGCGGTGGTCACCGCGGACGGAGCCGTGCGCTCGGGTGGGAAGGTCCTGCTGCACCGCAATCCCCCGAGCCCGCTGCGCGGCACGCCCGGGCCCCGGAAGCTGGCCGCCTGGTCCGCGCCGCGCCGGCTGGCGGACGTCTCCCGGATCGCCCGGCTCGCCGACGCGACCATCAACGACGTCCTGGTCGCCGCGGTCTCCGGGGCGATCCACGGCTACCTGCTCGACCGCGGCGCCCCGCCCGTGGACCTGGCCACGATGGTGCCGGTCAACCTGCGCCCCGTGGGCCAGCCGCTGCCCCGCGAGCTCGGCAACCGGTTCGCCCTCGTGCTGCTGCCGCTCCCGACCAGCGTGCACAGCCCGCTGCTGCGGTTGGAGCTGACCAAGCGCCGGATGGACGAGATCAAGCACACCCCGGAAGCGGTGCTGACCTTCGCGCTGCTCGGCGCCATCGGCCGTACCCACCCCGAGGTCGAGCGCCGGGTGATCGACTTCTTCAGCGCCAAGGCGATCGGGGTGACGACCAACGTCATCGGTCCGCCGCGCCGCCGCTACCTGGCCGGCTCGCCGGTCGCGGGCGTCCTGTCCTGGGTTCCCGGGTCCGGCTCCCAGACGCTCAACGTCGCCATCTTCAGCTACCACCACACGGTCCGGATCGGGTTCAAGGCGGACGCCGGCGTCGTGCCGGATCTGGCGAAGATCGTGCACGCCTTCGACGCCGAGATGGACCAGCTGATCCGCATCGCCCGGGCCGCCTGAGCCAGCACGATTCCCGGCCCACCGCGCACGTGCACCCGAGGAGGAGAGACGGATGTCCGCACCAGCACCCGAGGAGGAGAGGCGGATGTCCGCACCGGCACCCGACCGGACCGACAGCACGCCGGACCGGCACCGGCTGGAGCAGGTCGACGCCATGGTCGCCACCGCCCGCTCGGCGGCCGAGCAGTTCCGCTCGCTCGACCAGGCGGCCGTCGACGCCATCGTGCTCGCGATGGTGCAGGCCGGGCTGCGGGCCGCCGGAGACCTCGCCCGGCTGGCCCTGGAGGAGACCGGGTTCGGGGTCTTCGAGGACAAGGTGATCAAGAACTACGTGGCCACCGAGTTCCTCTGGGACTACCTCAAGGACAAGCGCAGCGTCGGGGTCATCGACGAGGACCCGGCGGCGGACGTCGTGTCCGTGGCCGAGCCGGTCGGCGTCGTGCTGGCCATCACTCCGATCACCAACCCGACCTCGACGGTCCTGTTCAAGGCCATCGTGGCCGCGAAGACCCGCAACGCCGTGCTGTTCCGGCCGTCCCCGTACGCGGTGCGCTCGGCCCAGCGGGTGGTCGAGGTGCTGGCGGCCGCCGGGGAGGCGGCCGGGCTCCCGCCGGGTGCGCTGCAGGTCGTCCCGGACGCCGCCCACGAGGTCACCCACCACCTCTTCCGGCACCCCGAGGTGGACTTCGTCTGGACCACCGGCGGGCCGAAGATCGTCGCGCTGACCAACGCGGCGGGCAAGCCCTGCATCAGCGTGGGTCCCGGCAACGCCCCGGTGTACGTCCACCGGTCCGCCGACGTCACCGGCATGGTCGTCGACACGCTGATCTCCAAGACGTTCGACGCCTCGGTGATCTGCCCGGCCGAGCAGACCTGCATCGTCGACGAGCCGATCTACGACGCGGTGGTGGCCGAGTTCAGCCGGATGGGCGCCGTCCTGCTCACCGAGCAGCAGTCGGCCGCGCTGGCGCGGTTCGCCTTCGGCGTGGACGGCGACCCGGACAAGGTCAACCTGGCCGCGATCGGCCGGGCCGCACCGGACCTCGCCGCCGCGGCCGGGTTCGAGGTGCCGGCCGGCGCCAAGGTCCTGCTGGCCGAGCTGCCCTCCGACCTCGGCGAGCTCGCCGAGCATCCGCTGCTGCGGGAGAAGCTCATGCCCGTGCTCGGCCTGGTGCGCTCGCCCGACGTGCGGCACGGCATCGCCGTGGCGGTGCTCGTCACCGAACACGGCGGGCTCGGGCACACCGCCGCGATCTACGCCAAGGACGACGCGGTGGTCCGCGCGTACGCGCAGGCCGTCCGGACCGGCCGGATCCTGGTGAACGCGCCGACCGCGGTCGGCGCGCTGGGCGGGGTCTACAACTCGCTCACCCCGACCTTCTCGCTCGGCTGCGGGACCTGGGGCGGGTCGACCACGACGGACAACGTCAACTACCGCAACCTGCTCAACATCAAGACCGTCTCGCGGCGCCGTACGCCGCCGCAGTGGTTCCGCGGCGCACCCGGTGGCATCTTCTTCAACGCCGGAGCGCTGGCCAACCTCGCCGCCATCGACACGACGAGGGCGGTCGTGGTGACCGACGCGGACGGCGAGCGGCGGGGGCTGGTCGACGAGATCCGCCGGCACCTCGTCGGCACCGACGTGCGGGTGTTCGCCGAGGTGACGCCGGAGCCGGACGAGGCGATCATCCGCAAGGGGGTCGAGGTGCTCACCCGCGCCCAGCCCGACCTCGTGGTCGCCGCCGGCGGCGGGTCCGTGCTGGACGCCGCGAAGGTGATGCGGCTGCTGTTCGAGCACCCGGACGCCGACCTCGCCGCGCTGTCGCTGCCGTTCCTGGACGCCCGCAAGCGGGTGGCGGACTTCCCGCAGGACCCGCACCGGGTACGGCTGGTCGCCGTGCCGACGACCGCCGGCACCGGGTCGGAGGTGTCGCCGGCGGCGGTCGTGACGGTCGGCCGGCGCAAGATCACGCTGGTCGACTACACGCTCACGCCGGACGTGGCCATCGTCGACCCGATGCTGACCCTGAGCATGCCGCCCTCGGTCACCGCGGACACCGGCATCGACGCGCTCACGCACGCGCTCGAGGCAGCGGTGTCGATCTTCGCCTCGCCGTACACCGACGCATTCTGCGTGCAGGCGGTCCGGCTCATCCTCGACGCGCTGCCGGCCGCGGTCGCGGACGGGCACGACCTCGAAGCCCGTACGGCGATGCTGAACGCGGCCACGCTGGCCGGGCTGGCCTTCTCCAACGCGTTCGTCGGCCTGAACCACGCGCTCGCCCACGCGGTCGGGGGTGCCTTCGACATCCCGCACGGGCGGGCGAACGGGATCTTCCTTCCCCGCGTGCTGCGCTACAACGCCGCGCTGCCGTCCAAGTTCATGCCGGCACCCGGCTACACCTCGTACGTCGCGCCGGAGAAGTACGGCCTGCTCGGCCGGGTGGTGCTCGGCGGGCACCTGGACGGGCAGAGCCGGACCCGGCTGTTCGAGGCGGTCGACGAGCTGCTCGACACCCTCGGCATGCCGCGGTCGCTGAAGGAGGCCGGCGTCGACGAGGCCGAGTTCACCGCGCGGCTGCCGGAGCTGGCGATGGCCGCGTTCGAGGACATGACGATCCGCACCAACCCACGGATGCCCCTCGTCTCGGAGATCACCGAGCTGCTGCGGGAGTCCTATGCCGGGTGACCGGCTGACCGGCTGACCGGCCGGCCCACCGGTCGCGACGACCGAAGGAGATCGGGATGCGACTGCAGGCGCGACACGACTACGACGCCAGCCCGGACGAGGTCTTCGCCATGCTCAGCGACGAGGAGTTCCTCCGCGCGAAGCTGGCGGACCGCGGCGACACCGCGATCGAGGTGCGGGAGTGCGGGCCGGCGCCGGACGGGTTCCGGATCGTCACCCACCGGACGGTCGCCCTGGACGTGCCGGGGTTCGCCCGGCGCTTCCTCCGGCCGACCAACGCGGTGACCCAGACCGACGTGTGGTCCGACCCGGACGGCGACGGCGCCCGGACCGGCACGTGGCAGGTCGAGGCGTCCGGCGTACCGGTCACCATGACCGGCACCATGACCCTGGCCGGCGACCGCAAGCACGGCGTCGAGGACATCGACGGTGAGGTTCGGTCGCCGCTGCCGTTCGTCGGCGGCCGGCTCGCCTCGTTCGTCGGCCAGTCGGCCTCCGGCGACCTGGTGGCGGAGCACGCCTTCGGCCGCCAGTGGCTGGCCGGCCGCAGCCACTGACCGGTCGGCCGGCCGGCCCGCAGCCACTGACCGGTCGGCCGGCCGGCCCGCAGCCACTGACCGGTCGGCCGGCCGGCCCGCCGAGGCCTCAGCTGCCGACGTACGCGGCGAGATGCTCGCCGGTGAGGGTGGAGCGCCCGGCCACGAGGTCGGCGGGTGAGCCCTCGAAGACGATCCGGCCGCCGTCGTGGCCGGGGCCGGGGCCGAGGTCGATGATCCAGTCGGCGTGGGCCATGACCGCCTGGTGGTGCTCGATGACGATGACCGACTTGCCGCCGTCGACGAGCCGGTCGAGCAGGCCGAGCAGCTGCTCGACGTCGGCCAGGTGCAGGCCGGTGGTCGGCTCGTCGAGGACGTAGACGTCGCCTTTGTCGTAGCCCAGCTGGGTGGCCAGCTTGAGCCGCTGGCGCTCGCCACCGGACAGCGTGGTCAGCGGCTGGCCGAGGCTGAGGTAGCCGAGCCCGACGTCGGAGAGCCGGCCGAGGATCTTGTGCGCGGCCGGCGTGGCCGCCTCACCGCCGGCGAAGAACCCCGTGGCCTCCGCGACGGGCATCGCGAGCACCTCGCTGATGTCCTTGCCGCCGAACGTGTACTCCAGCACCGCCGCCTGGAACCGCTTCCCCTCGCACTCCTCGCAGGTGGACTCGACGGTGGCCATCACACCCAGCTCGGTGTAGATGACCCCGGCGCCGTTGCAGGTCGGGCAGGCACCCTCGGAGTTGGCGCTGAACAGCGCCGGCTTCACGCCGTTGGCCTTCGCGAACGCCTTGCGGATGGGCTCCAGCAGGCCGGTGTACGTCGCCGGGTTGCTCCGGCGCGAGCCGCGGATCGCGCCCTGGTCGACGACCACCACGCGGTCGCGTCCGGCGACCGAGCCGTTGATCAGCGAGCTCTTGCCGGAGCCGGCGACGCCGGTGAGCACGCACAGCACCCCGAGCGGGATGTCGACGTCCACGTCGCGGAGGTTGTGGGTCGACGCGCCCCGGACCTCCAACGCGCCGGAGGGCGTCCGCACCGACTTCTTCAGGGCCGCCCGGTCGTCGAGGTGTCGGCCGGTGACGGTGTCGCTGGCCCGCAGGCCCTCGACGGTGCCCTCGAAGCAGACGCTGCCGCCCTCGGTGCCGGCGCCGGGACCGAGGTCGACGACGTGGTCGGCGATCGCGATCGCCTCCGGCTTGTGCTCCACGACGAGCACGGTGTTGCCCTTGTCCCGCAGTTGGCGCAGCAGCTCGTTCATCCGCTCGATGTCGTGCGGGTGCAACCCGATCGTCGGCTCGTCGAAGACGTAGGTGACGTCGGTGAGCGACGAGCCGAGGTGGCGGATCATCTTGGTGCGCTGCGCCTCCCCGCCCGACAGGGTGCCCGACGGCCGGTCGAGCGAGAGGTAGCCCAGCCCGATCTCGGCGAAGGAGTCGAGGAGGTGCTGCAGCCCGCTGAGCAGCGGCGCCACCGACGGCTCGTCGAGCTCCCGGACCCAGTCGGCCAGGTCGCTGATCTGCATCGAGCAGACCTCGGCGATGTTCTTGCCGTTGATCTTCGACGAGCGGGCCTCCGGGCTGAGCCGGGTGCCGCCGCAGTCCGGACAGGTCGTGAACGTCACGGCCCGCTCCACGAAGGCGCGGACGTGCGGCTGCAGCGAGTCGACGTCCTTGGACAGCATCGACTTCTGGATCTTGGGGATCACGCCCTCGTAGGTGAGGTTGACGCCCTCCACCTTGATCTTGGTCGGCTCCCCGTAGAGCAGCTTGTGGAGGTCGCGCTTGCCGAACTTCGCGATCGGCTTGTCCATGTCGAAGCCGGCGCCGCTGAAGATGCGGCCGTACCAGCCGTCCATGCTGTAGCCGGGGATCGTGAGCGCACCCTGGCCGAGCGACTTGGTCTCGTCGTACAGCGCGGTCAGGTCGAAGTCGGTCACCGAGCCCATGCCTTCGCAGCGCGGGCACATGCCGCCGAGGCGGGAGAAGGTCGCCTTCTCCGCCTTCGTCTTCCCGCCCCGCTCGACCGTGATCGCTCCGCTGGCCCGCACCGACGGGACGTTGAACGAGTACGCGTTGGGCGAGCCGATGTGCGGCCGCCCGAGCCGGCTGAACAGGATGCGCAGCATCGCGTTGGCGTCGGTGGCGGTGCCGACCGTGGAGCGGGGGTTGGCGCCCATCCGCTCCTGGTCGACGATGATCGCGGTCGTCAGCCCGTCCAGCACGTCGACCTCGGGCCGGGCCAGCGTCGGCATGAAGCCCTGCACGAACGCGCTGTAGGTCTCGTTGATCAGCCGCTGCGACTCGGCCGCGATCGTCCCGAACACCAGCGAGCTCTTGCCCGAGCCGGAGACGCCGGTGAACACGGTCAGGCGGCGCTTGGGGATCTCGACGTCGAGGTCCTTGAGGTTGTTCTCGCGGGCGCCGTGCACGCGGATCAGGTCGTGGCTGTCGGCGACCCGCGCGTCCCTGTTCGTGTCCGTCTTCGTGGCGGTGCGTCATGGCGTCTCCATCATGCCTGCGGTCGTGGGCGGGTTCAGCGCAGCTGCTGGATGCGCAGCAGGTTGCCCGCGGGGTCGCGGACCGCGCAGTCGCGGACGCCGTACGGCTGCTCGGTCGGCTCCTGGACGACCTCGGCGTCGCGGCCCTGCAGCCGGTCGAACGTGCCGTCGAGATCCTTGGTGGCCAGGTTGAGGCTCGCGTACGTGCCCTTGGCCATCATCTCGGCGACGGCGCGGCGCTCGTCCTCGGTGAGGCCGGGGCTGGCGGCCGGCGGGTACAGCACGATGGACGTGCCGGGCTGGTCGGGCGGGCCGACGGTGATCCAGTGCAGGCCGCCGTACTCGACGTCGTTGCGGACCTCGAAGCCGAGGGTGTCGCGGTAGAACGCCAGCGCGGCGTCCGGGTCGTCCTGCGGGAGGAAGGTCGAGTGAATGGTGATGTCCATGGCGCTCACGCTAGGTGCGGCTCCGGGACCCGTGCTTCTCGATTCCTGACCGGTCTCGTGACCTGCTTCGCCACGCACGGCGGCATCCCCGCGGTCGCCCCCGCCGACTGGCGCCGGTAGGTGCTGGGCGGCACGCCGACCAGCTCGGTGAAACGGGTGCTGAACGTGCCGAGCGAGGAGCAGCCGACGGCAAAACAGACGTCGGTGACGCTCATGTCGCCACGACGCAGCAGGGCCATCGCCCGCTCGATGCGCCGAGTCATCAGATACGCGTACGGCGACTCGCCGTACGCGGTCCGGAACTCGCGGCTGAGGTGCCCGGCGGACATGTGCGCGTCGCGGGCGAGCGCCTCGACGTCCAGCGGCTGCGCGTACTCCCGGTCGATCCGGTCACGGACCCGGCGCAGCCGGGCAAGGTCGGTCAAGTGCTGCGCCGCGGCCGGTCTGCTGGTCACGGTCCGATCGTGCCACGCCCCGGCCGCACGGCGGCCAGGACCGGCGTCCGGACTGCTCAGGGGATGCGGGATTCGGACCCTTGTCGTTCCTGGCTCCGGCGGGCGTGCGGGACGTCGGGGTTGGCGGGCCGCTACGGGCGGTGCGGTTCCGGCGGGTCGCCGTCGGCGGGGGGTGGATCCTGGCCGACAAGGCGGAGGTCGACCCGGGCGGCCGGGATGCGTTCTTGCTCGCGGGCGAGGAGGGTGACGGCGCGGACGTCGGCGACGGTGGGCCGGTTCTGGTCCAGGGCCCGCGGCCACAGGCCGGCATAGCGGACTGCGGCGACCTCGGCCGAGTAGACCAGCGCCTGGCTGACCAGGTAGAGCAGGGCAAATATGCCCGCCACCGTGGCAAAGCTGCCGTAGACGGGCCCGGCCCTGCTGACCAGCCTCGCCAGCAACGGTGGCCCGACGCTGAGTACGAGGGTCACCGCAGCGGCGCCCAGCGCGGCGCTCGGCCAGAGCGCACGCAACGGCGCGGGTCGCGACAACAGCAGTCTTGCGCCGAGCAGCAGGACGGCGAAGATGATCAGGGCCGATCCGAGCGCCGCGAGGGCGCGTCCCCCTCCCGGGAGGCCGGGCAGCGCCGTGACCGCCACCGTGAGCGTGCCGACCGCCAGCGCGCCGAGCAGCAGCGTCGTCAGCATCACGAACACCCGGATGTAGCGCGGGAAGAACCCGGCACGAATCCGTCGCGGGATGGCGGCGACGTTGTTCAGCGTTTGGTAGGCGGAGAACACGACGCCGGTCCCCGCGAACAGCAAGCCGATCAGGCCGGCGATGAACGGAACGGTCGACGTCGGCAGGCTGGACAGCGCCTGGTCGACCGTGGAGCGCAGCACCGGCGGCACGATCTCGTCGAAGAGGCGTTGCTGCAGCTCGGGGTTCGCCGTCAGCACCCGCGAGAGGATCGCCACCCCGAGCAGCAGCAGCGGGAAGATGCTGAGGAAGCCGTAGTAGGTGATGAGCGCGGCCTCGCGGCCGCCATCGTCATCCCCGTACTTCTTGACCACCGCATAGGGAAATCCCAGTACCCCGTGCCGGCGCTGCACGCCGTCCGCCCAGCCGAAGACCCGGTTCACGAGGGCGGTCAGGCTGGCGAAGCGCATGCCGCAGTCTCCCAATCGGGATGCCGCCCCGAGCCAGTTCCTCCGCGGGCTTCATCGAGGGCGCCCAGCGGTCCCGCGTCACCGTCGTGTCGCCGTCGTCAGCTGAGACGAACTGAGCCGGGCCTGCCGGTTCCGGCCGTCGAACGACTGGCGTCTGCGCTGGTCGGGGGAGCGGAGGACAAGGGATTCGAACCCTTGAGGGGTTGCCTCCAACACGCTTTCCCACTCTGCCGAGCCTCATCCGGCGTCGTTCGCGGGAGGCGGATCACGCCGTGATTGTCGTTCGGCGGTCCAGGTCGGCCGACGGTGAACCGGGCCGAACGAGACGACAACTGAGACGCGCGGCCATCGTTCGCTGAGGTTCGCCTCTCCAAGCCGCACAGGGGCCGACCCGGGAGGTCGACCCCTGTGCGCGGTCTGAACCAGACACGCGCTCGAGGAAGTACGGCTCTCAGCAGAGGATTCCGGGCCGCAGACACTCGGGATTGCCCGGCGGCTGGGGCGGGGGTTCACGCCACCACTGGGAGCCGTTCGACCAGGTGATGCGATCGGGATTCCCTGGTACCAGCGTTCCGAAAGTAGTGTTGCGGTCGTCGGGAAAATTGATCATGAAGAGGTATGGGCTGACCGCGAACCCGGGGGCGTTCGGGCGGTGGAGAGCGGACATTTCGATCTTGATGTAGCCGCCCACCTCGGAGATGTGCTGGTCCGTCGGACCCTGGGTCCAGTTGTCGTTGAGGTCGATCACCATCGGCCCGGTGTAGACCTTCTGCCAGACCGAACCGTTCGACCACCGGAGAACGGTCGGCCCTTCGAACGTACCGATGAAGGTCCCCGCATCGGGGAAGGTGACCAGGATGGAGGTGGTGTCGATCACCGCCCCGGTGGCGCTCGGGCGGTGGGCGTAGGACATGTCGATCACGACCGCGTTGCCCACGCTCGTGATGACCGGCTTGGCGGTCCCGTTGTCCGTCCAGTGACCGTTGACATCGAACGCCAACGCCGCGGTCACCGGGGTCCCTCCAGGAGGGGATGCCGCACTCGCGCTGGTGGCCGCGGCCACCAGACCGACGCCGGCGAGCACCATCGCGATCACGAGTCGCCCGGGCATTGTGGTCCTTCTCATCGTGTGCTCCCTGTCTGGGTCCGCAGTGGACAGACACGGAGGGCCGGCCGATGGCCGCCCACCCCGCTAGCTGCCTTCCTGGACCTGAGATCTCGTCTGCCACCAGCCCGTGCGCCTCGCGGTGCACCGTGGCGGCCGCCTCCGCGTCGGGCGCCTCGACGAGGCAGAAGATCCTGCCCTGGCCCTCGTCGACCCAGTACTTCTGGTAGTCGACGTCGTGGGCCCCCTGCGTGGCCAGGTCGGCCTGGTGTGCTTTCGCGACGTCGTCCAGCGCCACGCCGGACTCGACGTGGTGGACGTCCATGAACAGTGGCATCAGCTGTCCTCCTCGTGCGGGCCGCGCGGCGCGCGGCACTCTCGCTCGGACAGCTCAGGTCTACGGGAGCGGACAGGGGCGGGTCTTCCGTAGCCGCTACCCACTCGTACGGCCCCGCTTCCCAGGTCGGGTACGGCTCCCGGGGCGACCGGCCCGGACCGCCTCCGCCGCGGCCGCCGCGGCGAGATGCCGCGAGCCGACGCCGAGCTTGGTGAGAACGGCGGCCACGTGATGCTCGACGGTCCGCCGCGACAGGACGAGCCGTACCGCGATGGCGGCGTCCGGCAGGCCTTCGGCCACCAGCGCCAGGACCTCGGCCTCGCGGGCGGTCAGCCCCGCCGGGTGGGCCCGGGTGGTGGCCCGCATCGGGCGCGGCGCCGTCCACCCGCGGGCGCGCAGCAGGGACCTGGCCCGGGCGGCCGCGGCGGGCGCGCCGACCGCTTCGAACCCGTCGACGGCGCGGCGCAGCGCCTGCTCCTGCCCACTGCGGGCCAGGGCGAGCGCCTCCTCGTACGGACAGCCCAGGGCGTGCCAGGCCTGTGCGGCCTCCGCCCATCGCCCGGCGACCTCGAGCGCGAACGGCGCGGCGACGGCTGACGGGGAAGGTGCCGCGGCGGTCGCGGGATCGCCGTCCAGCCAGGTCGCGACGGGGCCGAGATCCCACGGGTCGTCGTCCGCCCGGGCCGACGCCCAGGTCCGCCCGGCCGCGGCGGCGGCGCCGGCGGGATCTCCGGCGAGCCACGCGACCTCGCAACGCGCCGACGTGACCGGACCGATCCGCTGCAGCTCCCCGTACGGTCGGCGATCGCGAGGGCCTCCTCGAGCGGCTCGGCCCAGTCGTCCCGGCCCTGCCGCGCGCGGATCCGGGCGAGCACCGCGAGCGGCACGACCCGGCTGACCGGCGCGAGGTCGGGATGGCGCAGGGTGGCCGGAGCCGCCGCATGCGCCGCTACGGGGTCGCCGCGGTTGAGAAGCAGCTGGGCCTGGAACCCGCGCAGGTACAGCGTCCAGGCGTCGAGGTCCCGGTCGCCGCAGTACTCGAGCCCGGCGTCGAGGGCAGCCGTCGCGTCGTCGCACCGGTACTGCCTGACCGCGATGGAGGCGAGGTTGCTGTACGCGCGGGCGGCGTGCTCCTCGAAGCCGGCGTCCCGCGCACGTTCCAGGCTCTCGACCAGCATGCGCCGCCCGGCGACGGCGTCACCCGTGACCGGCTCCGAGGTGCCGAGGTTGTTGAGGGCGTGCACCTCGGCCTGTTCCCCGCTCCGGGCTCGCAGGCAGCCGCCCGAGAACCTCCAGCGCCCGGCGGCCCCACCGGCGGGTACCGACGACGTCGGAGCCGAGCATGCGTAGCTGAGCCATGTTGCTGTACGCCATCGCGAGCTCGATCGAGTCGATCCCCGCCAGCGCGTCCACGGCGCACCGGGCATGGTGCTCGGCCAGGTCGGGGTTGCCGGCGAAATAGTTGAGCCGGGACAGCCACCGGTGCGTGTCGCCGACGCGCGCGGCGTCCGAGACCGCCGTCCAGATAGCCAACGCCTCGTGCCGCGCCGCCAGGGCGTCGTCGACGACGTTGGTGAGGTAGCACTCGTACGCGAACAGGCCGAGCAGTTCCCAGTTCCCCCCGCCGCCGGTCGGGCAGGGGCTCGGGCAGCCGGTCCGCGTTGCGCAGCACGCGCCGGTACTGCTGCACCGCCTCCCGGTGGGCGCACAGCTCCGCGGCGCGGCTGGCGGCCTCGGCGCCGAACCGGACGGCAGCCTCGGTGTCCGCCGCCGCGTCGGCGTGGTGGGCCAGCAGGGCGATGTCGGGCCGGGCCTCCGCTTGCGCCGTCAGAGCCGCGAGGATCGCCCGGTGGACCGCGATCCGCCGGAATACCGGCACCTGCTCGGCGACGGCGACTCGGGCCAGGTCGGGCCGGAACGGCAGCTCGCCACCGGCCAGCAGCAGGATCCCGCGCTCGATCGGCTCGTCGACGGCGTGCAGACCGTCACCGAGGACGGCGCCGAGCAGGGTGACCTCGGTCCGGGCCCGGCCAGCGCCACGACGTTCAAGGCGTGCCGTGCGGGCTCCGACAGCCGGGCCGTACGGGCGAGGACGGCGTCGCGCACCGTCGGCGGGACCGTCCCCGAGCCGGCGGCGAGCACCTCGGTGACGAAGAACGGGTTGCCCCTGGTCCGGCGGTACAGGTCGTCCGCGTCGACGCCGGCCCGGTCGCCCGTCAGCTCGCTGACCGCCGCGGGCGACAGCGGGCCCAGGTCGAGCCGCCGGGTGCCGGCAGCCGTCGCCGCGTCGCCCAGCACGCGGCGCAGCAGGTGGTCGGTGCCGACGTCCTCCGGCCGGTAGGTGACCAGGACCAACGCCCGACAGGTGTGGATCCGGCGGGACAGGTGCAGCAGGAGGTCGAGGGTGGACTCGTCACCCCAGTGGGCGTCCTCGACGATGAGCAGGTAGGGCTGGGCCGGCGCCGGCCGGCGCAGCGCCGCCACGAGGTGCGCGAAGACGTCGTGGCGGATGGCACCCGGCGGCCAGAGCCCGGGCGGCAGCTCGGGGAGCATCTCGACCAGCGGCCCGAGCGGCGCCGGGGTGGATACGCCGTCACACGCACCGACGGCGACCCGCGCCGACGCGTCGGCGCCGGCCGCGACCTGTTGCACGAACGCCGACTTGCCGACGCCGGCCTCCCCCGCGACGAAGACCAGGCGCCCGTTGCCGGCCGCGGCCTCGGCCAGCCATCCGGCCGCCGCGCGCAGCTGCGAATCCCTTTCGAGGAGCGCCATATCCCGATGGTAGGAGTCGGCGCGTACGTTCCGCCCCGCCTCGTCTGGCCGACCGGGTTGCCGGGAGTCCTGGATGTCGGAGTCGCCCGGCGAGGCCTCAGGGGGTGGCGGCGGGGATCCACCCTCGCCGTGGGAGTCCGGGCACTGCAGGCCGAGCGTGTGGGCGGTCATGGACAGCGACCTCGTACGCGTAGCCGTCGACCAGGACGTCGGTGTGTCTGCGTGGCTCCGGCGAGGCCGCCAGGTACAGGGCCGGGATGAGGTGGTCAGGAGTCGGTACGGCGTTGCAGACCGCGGCTACGGCCCGCAGCCGAGGACGCTGGCCGGGGCAGCGTTTCCCGTGCCCCTTTCGCGCGATCAGCTGAGGCGGTATTTGTCACAGAACGTGTCGCGAAAGACACCGTCGGGGTCATAGTGGTCCTTCGCCCGCATCGCGGCATCCCAGGCCGGCTAGCCGCGGCGAAGTTGCTCGATGCTGGCGTGCGGCCGGTAGGGCAGGTAGAACGTGCCAGCAGAGGCGATCGCCGCGTCGATCAGGCTTCGTGTCATGGCCTGCATCTGGGCCTCCCCCGCCCGCGTCCGTTCCTGCACGAAGGGCATGACCAGGCCGAACACGTCCTGTCGGGCGTAGGCCAGCGCACTGCGGTCGTCCCGTCGTACGACGCGGACGGTGACGTTGAGCAGGTTGCCCTCATCCCGCCGGAACGAGTGCACGATCCCACACCGCCGTCGCCCCTGAGGCCGTCGTCACCGTCAAACGTACTCTCGGTGTACTGCTGCAGCCTTGGGTTCTTACTCGGGACCCGATGGCCAGCGGATGGTGAGCATGGTGCTGTCTTCTTCGGCGTGCCAGGTGTGTTCGATGCCGGGGCCCCAGACGATGTAGTCGCCGGGGCGTTCGAGGGTGAAGGTGCCGACGGTCATGGCTTGGCACCATTGCCGCTGATGAGCATGAGGAGTGAGGTGCGGGTCTCGCCGGTGGTCCAGCCCGCGGGGCGGGTTTGGCCGGCGGGGGCCGCCGGGGCGGCCGGGGCGGCCGGGGCGGAGGTGCTGGTCGGGGGAGCGGAGGATAAGGGATTCGAACCCTTGAGGGGTCTCCCCCAACACGCTTTCCAAGCGTGCGCCCTAGGCCACTAGGCGAATCCTCCGGGCGGGAGTCTACCGGGCACCGGGGTGGGCGGCGGGGCGGGTAGGGTGGCTGCCGACCCCTCGTGCGGCGTCCACCTCGTGAACCTCCCCAGGGCCGGAAGGCAGCAAGGATAAGCGAGCTCTGACGGGTGCGCGGGGGGTCCTCGCGTCTCCAGCGTGGCCGACGACTGTCACCTACTCTAAAGTTGTTAGAGTACGTCCATGAGCTACGGGGACATTGCTGACACACTAGCCCTACCGCACGATCAGGTCGGCGTCACGTACGGTGACCACTCTCGTGCCCTGCCTGACGACGGACGGAAGACCTGACCACCTCCTGGTGCTGGACGTCGACCCGAGCAGCGTGGTGCATGCGACAGTTCGGGACGAGGTCTATCTGCGGCTCGGGGATCACACCCGCAAGCTGAGCTTCGTCGAGCGGCGCGAGCTCGGCTTCGACAAGGGCCAGGCTGGATACGAGGCCGAGGTTCTGTCCGGCGCGGGCCCGGAAGACGTGGACGAGGTCCTGCTGGACAACTATGCCGGCCGGGTCGGCCATACCCATCCCCAGCGGCTTCTGGCCGCCCGTGGTCTGGTGCGTCAGGACAAGCTCACGGTCGGCGGCTATCTCCTCTTCGCGAAGACGCCGCAGGACCTCTTCCCCAACGCGCACGTACGGGTGTCCCGGTTCGCCGGCCACGAGCGCGGGCACGGCGCCCGGCAACGCCTGGTGAGCGACACCCGGATCGAAGGACCTCTTCCTCGTCTTCTCCTCTCTGCTCGCGAGGAGATCGCAACCGTGCAGCCCCTGCGCCGGGCGCTCGGTCGTGGCGGCGTCTTCGAGGACGTCCCGCTCGTGCCAGAGGACGCCTGGCTCGAAGGTGTCGTCAACGCAGTAGTGCATCGTTCGTACAGCCTTGCGGGGGATCACATCCACGTCGACGTGTTCGACGACCGCATCGAGATCGAGAGTCCAGGACGGTTCCCGGGCATTGTGGACCTCACCAATCCGTTGGAGATGACCCGCTTTGCGCGCAACCCGCGGATCGCTCGGGTGTGTGCGGATCTCAAGCTGGGCGAGGACCTCGGCGAAGGGATCCGCCGGATGTTCGAGGAAATGCGGCTCGCGGGCCTCGACGACCCGATGTACAGGCAGACCGCCGCCAGTGTCCGGCTGACCCTCTCCGGGGAGCCGGTGAACCGGGCGCTGGACGCTCGCCTGCCCGAGCAGACCAGGGTCGTGGTGGCGGCGTTGCGCGAAGGCGGCCGGCTGAGCACAGGCGACTTGGCCCGCGTGATGGGCCTATCCCGGCCGGCGGCGATCCGCAAGCTGAACGAGCTGCGGGGTGCTGGCGTGTTGGCCTGGGAGGGGAAATCCACCAGGGACCCGCGCGCGTACTGGCGACTTGTTCGGTGAACGCTTGTCCCGGTCAGGCCGTGGGCGCCGGGGTCGGGGTGTGCCACTGGGGGACCAGGCGGGACAGCTGGGAGCTGGTCGCGCCGAGCGACTCCAGGCCGGGGCGGACGCGACCGAGGTACTCGTCCGGGTCGGTGGTCTCGGTCATCACCTCGGCCGCGGCGGCGACCGCGGGGTCGAGGTCGTACCCGCCGGCGACCAGCGCGTACGCCCAGCGCAGGGTCGCCTCGGCGAGCAACACCGGCCCGGAGCCGACGGCACGGGCGCGGCGGAGGGCGCCCGCCCAGGTCTCCGGGCGGGTCGGCTCGATCGCGACCGTGTCGGGCAGCGGGTCGGCGCGCGGGTCCCCGGGGGTGCGGGGCGGCAGCGCGGCCGCCTCCAGCGCCCAGCGGGCGGCGGACTCCCGGGCCGGCGGGTCGTCGCGCAGCTCGGCGCAGGCGGCCAACGCCGACAGCCACCGGGTGCGCCGCGGGCCGTCCCGCTCCGCCGCCCGGCTCAGGTCCGCCACTGCCGCCGCCCACGTGTCGTCGTCCACCGGCGCGGCGACCGCGAGCGGGGTCAGGGCGCGGACGCCGTCGGCGTACCCGTCCGGGGCGCGGACCGAGAGGCCGGTGAGGTCGACGGGGACGGCGCGGGCCAGGGCGGCGAGCGCGCGGGACCGGCGCGCGGCGGCGCGGTCGACGGCCCGGTGCCGCCAGGCGGCCAGCTGCGGGGCCAGCGGGTATGTGGCCGAGCGGGTGCGCAGCCAGGTCCGGCGCGCGGCCCGCAGGTCGGCCGTCGTGCGCTGCACCCGGACCAGCGCGTCTTCGAGCCGGCGCACGCCGCCCAGCGCCGACCGCCGGCTGGCCGCCGCCAGCTGGCGCTCGAACCGGTGCCCCTCCAGCAGGCAGAGCGCGCCGACCGCCAACACCAGGGCGAGCAGAACCATCGCGCTCGCCACCGCCAGCGCCTCCGGCCGCACCGCGACCGCCCAGACCGCCAGCACGACCGCGCCGGCGCAGGCCCCGATCACGACCGCCGCCGCGTACCGCCAGCCCGAGTCGCGGCCGGCGGCCGTCACGTCCGCGTACCAGCGCAGCTCGTCCTCGAGCCGCCGCCCGGGGCCGGTGCCCGGCTCCAGCCGCCGGTCCCCGTCGCGCAGCTCCTGCAGTGCCTCCCGGTACGCACCGTGCAGCCGGACGACGCTCCCCGCGCTCAACACCGCCGCCGCGAGCAGCAACGCGCCCATCCCGACGAGCGCATCGACGACCACGGCCCCAGGGTGGCAGAACCATGATCCCCACCGCTAGAACGGTGTTCGGCCCCTGTCGTACCGGAGCACTAGAGTCGCGGCGTGGCTCTCGCGCTCTACCGGAAATACCGTCCGGCCACCTTCTCCGAGGTGGTCGGTCAGGAGCACGTGACCGAGCCGCTGATGCAGGCGCTGGCCAGCGGTCGGGTCAACCACGCCTACCTGTTCTCCGGTCCGCGCGGCTGCGGCAAGACCTCCAGCGCGCGCATCCTGGCCCGCTCGCTCAACTGCCAGACCCGCGGTCCGACCCCCGACCCGTGCGGCACGTGCGACTCGTGCGTGGCGCTCGCGCCGGACGGTCCGGGAAGCCTCGACGTGATCGAGATCGACGCGGCCTCGCACGGCGGCGTCGACGACGCGCGCGACCTGCGTGAGCGAGCCTTCTTCGCGCCGGTGACCTCGCGCTACAAGGTCTACATCGTCGACGAGGCGCACATGGTGAGCACGCAGGGCTTCAACGCGCTGCTCAAGCTCGTCGAGGAGCCGCCGGAGTTCCTGGTCTTCGTGTTCGCGACGACCGAGCCGGACAAGGTGCTGACCACGATCCGGTCGCGGACGCACCACTACCCCTTCCGACTGATCCCGCCGGGCGTGATGCGCGGGCTGCTGTCCTCGATCTGCACAGCCGAGGGCATCACCGTCGAGCCGACCGTCCTTCCGCTCGTCGTCCGGGCCGGTGGGGGCTCGGCCCGGGACGCGCTGTCCGTGCTCGACCAGCTGATCGCCGGGTCCGGTCCGGGCGGCGTGACGTACGCGCACGCGGTCGGGCTGCTCGGCGTCACCGACGGAGCGCTGCTGGACGAGATGGTGGACGCGCTGGCCGCCGGCGACTCGGCCGCGGTGTACGAGACGGTCGACCGCGTGGTCGAGGCCGGGCACGACCCGCGCCGGTTCGCGACCGACCTGCTGGAGCGGCTGCGCGACCTGGTCGTGCTCGACGCGGTGCCGGACGCGAACGCCAAGGGCCTGCTCGACTGCCCGCCCGACCAGATCGAGCGGATGACCGACCAGGGCGCCCGGCTCGGCACGGCCACCCTTTCCCGGCTCGCCGACATCGTGCACACGGGGCTGATCGAGATGCGCGGCACGACGTCGCCGCGGTTGCTGCTGGAGCTGGTGTCGGCGCGGATGCTGCTTCCGTCGGCGTCGACCGACGGGACCGCGCTCCTGCAGCGGTTGGAGCGGATGGAACGGCGGCTCTCGGTGACGGGCGACGCCACCGAGCCGGCCCCCGCCCGCGCGGCGTCGGGTCGGGATGCGGCGTCGGGTCGGGATGCGGCGCCGGGCCGGGATGCGGCGGGTCGGGTGCGGGAGGTCGACGAGGCGTCGGATCAGGCCCGGCGTCCGGAGCCCGCGACGCGCGGCGAGGCCGGACCGCGGAGGGAGCCGCAGCGCCAGGCCCGCTCCCGCCCCTCGGCGCCCCAGGACGGCGCACCACCCGCCGAGCGTGGCGACCCCCGGGCCGACACCCGGGCCGACACCCAGGGAGCCGATACCCGGGCCGACTCCTCGGGCGCGGACTCCCGGGGCGCGGATTCCCGGGCCGACACCACCCGGGCCGACACCCGGGCCGCTGAGTCCCGGGCCGCTGACACCCGAGCCGGCCAGGCCCTGCCGGCCGAGGCAGCGCCGCCGGCCGAGCCTCGGCCGCACACGCCGGTGGGCGAGCTGGACGCGGCGGCGGTGCGCCGGATCTGGCCCGAGGTGCTCGACAACGTCAAGCGCCGCCGCCGTACGGCCCACGCGCTGCTGATGAACGTGTCCGTGCATTCGGTCGACCACGGCGTGCTCACGCTGACGATCTCGTCGGTCCCGCTGTCCCGCCTGCTGGCTCAGGACGCGAACACCGACGTGGTCCGCAGCGCGGTCAAGGACGTGCTCGGCGTCGACTGGCGGATCAACGTGGTCGTCGACGGCGCCGGCCTCGCCGGCGACTCCGGCGCGCCCACGCTGCCCGACGAGGACCCCCGCGACGACGAGCCGAGCCCGCCGACCGCGCACGGCGGTGGCGCCACCAGGGTCGACCCCGAGGAGGCGGCGATCTCGCTGCTGCAGTCGACCCTCGGCGCCAAGCGGATGGACGGCTGAGTCGGGCCGGCCGGCGGCTCAGACCGGGGCCGGGCTCCCGACCCTGGTCAGGAAGTCCAGCAGCAGCTGGTTCACCGCGGCCGGGCGGTCGAGCTGCAGCCAGTGCCCGGCGTCCTCCACCCGGGCGTACGTCCACGGCCCGGCCACGTACTGCCCGGACGCGACCATCGGGCCCTCGATCAGGAACCGGTCGCCGCTCGACCAGACCCCGAGGGTCGGCGCGGTGACCGGCGGCAGTGACGGCGGCCGCGCAACGAGCGAGGACGGCGGCAGCGAGGCCCGGTAGATCCCGAGCGCCGCGGTCAGCGCGCCCGGCTCGGCCAGCCGGGCCACCACCGCGTCGGCGTCCGGGTGGCGGGACCACTCCCGGAGGTTCGCGAAGTCGTCGGCCGACAGCCACTGCTCGGCCACGCCCTCGAACTGGAACAGCAGCATGTACCAGGACTTCTCGCGCTGGGCCAGGCCGCCCTGGGCGAACGCGGCGGGATGCCCCACGGACAGCGCCGCGAGGCTGCGGACCCGGTCCGGGGCCAGGGCCGCCAGCGCCCAGCCGATCGCCGCTCCCCAGTCGTGCCCGACGACGTGCGCGACCGGCACGTCCAGCCGGTCGAGCAGGCCGACCAGGTCCCCGACGTGCGCGCCCACCCCGTATGCGCCGGGCTTGTCCGACGCGCCGAAGCCGCGCAGGTCGGGGGCGATGGTCCGGAAGCCGGCCGCGTGCAGCGCGGGCACCTGGTGTCGCCACAGCTCGTGCGTGTCGGGGAAGCCGTGCAGCAGCAGCACCGCCGGCCCCGTCCCGACCGAGGACACCTCCAGCCCGACGCCGTCGACCTCGACCCGCATCATCGGCTCCTCTCCGCGCCGCGCACGGCGGCGAGCAGCTCGGTCCGGTCGGCCCCCGGCGCGTAGTGGGGCCTACCCAGGAATCCGGCAACGTGCCCGCGTACCGCGGGATCGCCCAGCAGTTCCGAGGGCAGCGCCTGGACCGACGCGATCGCGGCCAGCGCCCGAGCGGCCACCGGGTCCTCCCGGCCGCCGGCCGCCAGCGCGCGGGTCATCGCCCAGGCCGGATCGGCCGGCTGGTACGGCACGCCGGCGACGTCCGCCTCGATCTCGGCCAGCCGGTGCCGGTCGAACGACAGGGTCGAGTGCACGTACGGCGCGACCGTCGCCGCGGTCTCCGCGGCGAACCGCAGCACCAGCGCGTCCGGGTCGCCGGTGCCCTCCTTGGCCACGACGTCGCGCAGCAGGCAGGCGTGCATGGCTCCGATCGCGGCGCCGCGGCCGAGTGACGGGTTGGTGCTGGCCCAGGCGTCGCCGACGGCCACCAGTCCGGTCACCACCGGCACGGAGTCCACGACCAACTGCCGCTGCCGGTCCTCGATCCCCGCCATCACCGAGACGTCGGTGATCGGCTCGGCGTCGATCCACCCCGCCGTGGCCGGGTAGCTGCGCATCGCCGCCTCCCAACACGGCACGTGCCGCAGGGCCCGCAGCGCGCGGTCCCGCGCGCTGGTGGTGATCCCGACCCCCCAGGTCCCGTTGTCCGCCGGCAACGTGAGCAGCGAGACCGACTCGTTGTGCGTCAGCATCGAGTCGACCCCCGCGGGCAGCGGACCGCGGTAGTGCCGCCCGTAGTAGACGAAGCCGCAGTCGGCCCGCTCGTCGACCGGCGGCCGGCCACCGGCCTCGACGATCCAGCGGGGCACGGCCGAGCGGCGGCCGCCGGCGTCCACGACCAGCTCGGCCCGCAGGTCGCCGGTGCCGGTGCGGACGCCGACGATCCGCGGCAGCGCGCCGGCGTCCGAGGTCAGCAGCCCGGTCACCGCCACCCCGCGGCGGATCCGCAGCCCCAGGCAGCTCGCGGCGGCCGCCGCGACCGCCGCCTCGAGCACCGGCCGGCGGGCGGTGACCAGGGCGAAGCGCTCGTCGCCGGGCTGCCAGCCGCCGGTCTGCGCGACCGGCCGGTGGTGCAGCACGTTGTGGTCCAGGCCGCCGGCCGCCCGCAGCGCGTCCAGGACGCCGGGCAGCTCGGTCTCCATCACCTCCCGCCAGCGCGGCTGCATCAGGTGCAGCTGGTGGAACTGGGCGACACCGGCGCGGTCCCAGCCGGTCCAGGACGCCTCCGCGCCGGGCGGCGGGTCGGCGGCGTCGCGCTCGAGCACGGTCACGTCGTGGCCGTCGCGGGCGAGCAGCATCGCGGTGGTCAGGCCGGTCAGGCCGGCCCCGAGGACGAGGATCTCTGCCATGCCGCGGACGATCGCCCGATCCGCTGCTCACCTACCAGGCCAGAACCTGCTCAGTCGGTGCCCACTTCGACCGCCCACAGCACGTCGACCAGCCGGGCGGTGGCCCGGGCGAGATAGCGCCGGTACGTGCTGAACGGCAGGCCCAGCACCTCGGCCGCCGCCTCCTGGCTCGGCGTCCCGCACAGGTACGTACGGTCCAGCGCCCGGCGCAGCGGCTCGCCCTTCGGCTCGTCGCCGAGGCGGCCGATCCCGGTCAGCAGCGAGGTCCGCAGGTCCGGACCGAGCGCCGTGCCGGTCAGCGGGCTGGCGGACAGCCGGTCCGGGCGGTTGACGTCGCGCAGCGCAGCCCGGACCGCCTCCTCGAAGGCGTCCCGGCCGAGCGGGGCCGGCCGGAGCAGCTCGGCCGGCGGCGGCCCGGTCTCGCCGGTGAGCTCGCGCCGCCCGGTCAGCTCCAGGAACTCCTCCAACGGCAGCCGCCGTCGGTCCCACCCGTACGCGGTCATCTCGTCGGTGCCGAACGGCACCCGGGCCAGCACGCCGAAGCCGAGGTACTCGAAGAACGGTCGCCAGAAGTCCTCGTGCGGCGCAGTGACGACGGTCCAGGCGACCGGCCGGGACAGCCACTCGACGAGCGAGGACACCGAACCGGCGAGCACGGCGAGCGCGTCCCGCTGGTACGTGCCGTGGTTGCCCATGGCGCGGCAGATGCCGACGCGTTCGCCCGGCCGCAGCGGCGACCGCCGCGCGATCGCGTCCAGCACGCCCTGGACGACCGGGTCGTCCGGGATCGGGTTGTCCTGCGGCGACACGTAGACGTGCAGGCCGAAGGCCTCCACGCCGCTCTCGGAGCGGGCCACGTACAGACCGGCGGGCTGCGCGTCGATCCACCGGCCGTACAACCGGGCGGCCTCCGGCCCCTCGACGGCGGCGGCGAGCTCGAGCACGCCGGCCCGGTCGGCCGGCGCGGCCGGGACCACGGCCAGCACGCCGGAGTCGCGCAGCTGCCGGGCCTGCGGCTCGAGCGGGCTGCGCTTGTGCAGCAGCATCAGCTCGATCGCGTCCCGGTGCCGGGACAGCGACGCAGGGTCCAGCAGCCGGCCCACCGCCTGCTGCCGGATCGTGCGGTGCAGCGCGACGTACGCGTCGGGGTTGCGCTGGGCGAACTCGGCGTCGAAGACGTCGCGGACCAGGTCGTGCAGGTGCAGCCCGTCGCCGGAGCGGTCGACGAACGGCCGCGCCGCCAGCCAGGCCCACACCTCCGGCGCCCGCGGCCCGACCGTGGCGGCGAGCAGGTCCTCGGTGGTCCGGTACGCGTGCGCGCAGGTCGCCAGGCCGGTGCGGTGGTCGGCGTCCGGCACCTCGCGGACCAGCACCCGGCACAGCTCGGCGACGAGCTGCGGCAGCTGGTCGAGCCGGCTCGGCACCGTGCCGCCGGCACAGGTCTCGGCCAGCAGCGTGAGGGTGAGCGGGTGGCCGCGACCGAGCACCGCGAGCCGGCCGCGCTGGTCCTCGGGCGCGCCGAGCCGGCCGAGCAGCTCGACGCTCTCCGCCGGCGGCAGCGCGGCCAGGTCGAGCCGGCGCAGCAGCTGGCGCCAGCCCGGGTCGGCCGACCAGCCGGCGTCCGGCGGCTCGCGCCCGGCCAGCACGACCACCGAGTCGGCCGGCAGCGACGGCACCAGGTGCTCGCGGAACCACCGGTCCAGCCGGCTGAGCAGCTCGTAGCCGTCGACCAGCAGCACCGGCCCCGGGGCGTCCGGGAGCGCGGCGACCGCGCCGGCGACCCGCTCGATCGAGCCGCCGAGATCCCGGGCGTGCAGCAGCAGCGCCGGCCGCCCCGCCCGCACCGCGCGGCGGCGCAGCTCGTCGAGCAGCGTGGACTTGCCGATGCCACCGGGACCGTGCACGAACAGCACGCGGGCGGGGTCGGTGCCGGCCAGCGCCGCGTCGAACGACCGCAGCTCTGGTGCGCGCCCGACGAAGCCTCGGCGGCGGGCGTCGTCGAGGACGGCGGAGAGGGTCGGGCCCATCGCTCGTGCTCCTCGCAGGTACGCCGATCGTGCTAGCGGATCGCCAGGAAGGCAAGGATGCCGGTGGCCAGCGCGGCCGCGACCCGCTGCCGGCCGGCCGGCGAGGTCTGCAGGGCCGCATCGGCGCGGTTGGCCATGTTGCCGGCCTCGACCATCACCGACGGCCGGCCGGACAGCGTCAGCCCGGCCAGGTCGTCGCGGACGTCGAGGCCGTCGCCGCCGGCGATGTACGTCGCGTACCGCAGCCCGCTGCCGGCGAGCATCGCCTTCCGCACGGCCAGGCCGAGCGCGCTGCTCGCCGCCTGGTCGGCGGCCGGCCGGGCCGCCTCGATGACGTGGAAGCCGGTGCCGCCGGCCGGTCCGCCGTCGGCGTGTACGGAGACGACCGCGTCCGCCTTGACCGCGTCGCCGAACCGGCCGCGGACGTCCACGCACGGCCCGACCCCCCGGTCGTTCGGCCGGGTCAGCCGCACGTCCACGCCGCGGGCGGCCAGCAGGGACCGCAGCCGGGTGGCGACGTCCCAGGTGAAGGCGTGTTCGGCGTACCCGGCCACGGTCTGGGCGCCGATCTCGTTGCACGGCTTGCGGGCGCCGTGCCCGGCGTCGACCAGCCGGGTCACCTGGTCGAGGTGGTCGATGTTGCCGCCGTTGTGCCCGGGGTCGACCACGACGACCGGGCGGCGGGCCGGCGCGGCCGGCGCGATCGGCGCGGCCGGCGCGGCCGGCGCGGACGACTGGCCCGGCGCGGTCCGGGCGGGGGCCGGCGAGGTGGTCGGCGCCGGCCGCGGGCTGGTCGGCGGCCCGCTCGCCGCCTCCGGCGTGGCCGCGACCGGGGTGGTCGAGCCGGGCGCCGGCGCGGCGACCGGCGCGGACGGCGCGGCGGCCGGCGCGGGCGCCGCCGTCCCGCACCCGGCCGTGAGCAGCACCAACCCGGCCGCCGGCAGCAGGCGACGCAGGGCGGGTACGGCACGCACCCGCCCAGCCTGCCAGTTCCCGCAACGTCGTACCCGCCGGTTAGGCTCGCAACGGAACAGCAGACGAGCCCAGGAGACCCACGTGCGACCCGGTGGCCAGCCCAACATGCAGCAGCTGATGAAGCAGGCGCAGAAGATGCAGCAGGAGCTGCTCGCCGCCCAGCAGGAGCTGGCGGACACGGAGGTGACCGGCTCGGCCGGCGGTGGCCTGGTGACCGCGACGGTGACCGGTTCGAGCGAGCTGAAGTCGATCGTGATCGACCCGAGCGTGGTCGACCCGGAGGACGTGGAGACCCTGCAGGACCTGGTCGTCGCCGCGATCCGGGACGCCAGCCGGGCCGCGCAGGACCTCGCCGGCCAGCGGATGGGCCCGCTCACCCAGGGCATGGGCGGCCTGGGCCTGCCCGGGATGTAGGGAAAGCGTGTACGAGGGCGCGGTCCAGGACCTGATCGACGAGCTCGGCCGGCTGCCCGGCATCGGTCCGAAGAGCGCGCAGCGCATCGCCTTCCACCTGCTCGCCGCCGAGCCGGCCGACGTGAGCCGGCTCGCCGCCACGCTGCAGCGGGTGAAGGACGAGGTCAGGTTCTGCAAGACCTGCGGCAACGTGGCCGAGGCCGAGCAGTGCCGGATCTGCCTCGACGCGCGCCGCGACGAGACGGTCCTCTGCGTGGTCGAGGAGCCCAAGGACGTGGTCGCGATCGAGCGGACCCGCGAGTTCCGCGGCCGCTACCACGTGCTCGGCGGCGCGATCAGCCCGATCGAGGGCATCGGGCCGGACGACCTGCGGGTACGGGAGCTGCTCCTGCGCCTGCAGGACGGCACGGTGACCGAGCTGATCCTGGCCACCGACCCCAACCTCGAGGGCGAGGCCACCGCGACCTACCTGGCCCGGCTGGTCAAGCCGATGGAGCTGCGGGTGACCCGGCTGGCCAGCGGCCTGCCGGTCGGCGGCGACCTCGAGTACGCGGACGAGGTCACGCTGGGCCGCGCGTTCTCCGGCCGTCGCCTGCTGGACGTCTGAACCCGCCCCGGGACGGCTGAACCGGCGACCGGCCCCCACCCGTGGTGCAGGGCGGGGGTCGCAGTGCACCGGGTTCACCGACCGGCGACTGACCACCGCCGTGCCGGCGTTGCTGCGATCCCCCGACGACGCCGGCGACCCCCCCGCCGGTTGGCGGTCCGCCGCGCCCACGACTTCCGGCGGGCGAGCCGGCCGCGGTGCCCCTGGTCGACCCCCGAGCACGGGCACCGCGGTCCGTCAGCCCGGCTGCTCCGACTGCCAGGTCTGGCCGCCGTCGTAGGACAGCTCCACGGTTCCCGGCGTCGACGGCAGCCCGAGCAGCACCCGGCTGCCGCTGAGGTATCCGGGCGTGCCGGGCAGCGCGGTGAACAGGTCGCCCGGTCCCAGCCGCCAGGCCTTGCCGTTTCCGTCGCCGACCACCAGGCCGCGGGCGTCGACCACGGCCGAGTACGCCGAGTTCGGCCCGTCCGGCGGGGTGATCCGGCGCCAGTTGCCGTCCGGCCCGTCGACCCGGCGCACGTCCGGCAGGTCGTTCGGCCGGCGCCCG
Organism: uncultured Actinomycetota bacterium; assembly: GCA_963803135.1. Taxonomy (GTDB): domain Bacteria; phylum Actinomycetota; class Actinomycetes; order Mycobacteriales; family CADCTP01; genus CADCTP01. The sequence continues at coordinate 619,331 of CAWDLH010000010.1, forward strand.
ACCAGGTACGCGCCGCCGCCGGGGATGGAAGCGAGCACCACGGGGTCGGTCAGCACCATCCCGGCCGCGAGCGGGATCGTCCGCCAGGTCCGGCCGCGGTCCGCGCTCACCGCGGTCAGCCCGCCGCCCGGCCCCACCTGGGCGACCCAGAGCACGTCGCCGTCGACCCGGGCCAGCCGCAGGCCGAAGCCGGTGAACGCCGGCTGTGACCGCAGCGTCCGCAGCTCGCCGGTCGTGAGGTCCACCGCGGTCACCGCGTCGGCGCAGGTCGGGCACAGCTCCGAGGCGAGCACCGCGTCCGGTGGCAGCGCGTCCACCGGCGGACCGGTATGCAGGTGGAGGCTCTGCACGGTGTCGCCGCCGTCGTCGGAGACCTGCAGGCTGGTGCCGGCCGTGAGCAGCACGTGGTCGTCCGGCGTGACCCGCATGGTCACGTCCAGCCCGGTGGTCGTGCGGCCGGTCAGATGCACGGGCGTCGGCGCCCAGCCCGGGTCGATCAGGTCCCGCCGGTACACCCGGTAGTCGCAGTCGTGCAGGATCCGGGTGCCGCACTCGGCCACCAGCCCGTACGCCCAGCGGCTGCCGGCGGCGACCGACACGACGATGGACTGGGTCGTCTGGGTGGCGTCCGGTCTCGGCACGACCGGCGCCGGCTCCCGGCCCCGGGCGGTGTGGACGAGTGCCGGCACGCCGAGGACGAGGGCGAGCACGATGCCGGCGACCAGCCAGCGCCGGGACGGCGGCGGGCCGTCCGGGCCGCTGTCGAGCACGTCCGGCCCGGCCACGGTCAGGCCGGCAACTGGAGCACGGTCCAGCCCGCGTCGTGGTCGTGCCGGAGCAGCAGGTGGCCGCCGTCGGCGGTGATCGCGGTGACGGTGTCCGCGCCCCGGCGCAGCACGGCCGGGACCAGCGGCGGGTCGCCGGCCGCGACGGCCGGCAGCTGGAAGACCACCGACCGGCCGGTGTCGTACACCAGCTGGCCGCCGGCCGACCCGTCGGCCAGCAGGATCCCGCCGTTGGGGTCGCCGACGGCGGTGGTGAACTTGGGCGTGGCGCTGATCGAGCCGGAGTAGTCGACCAGCCGGCTCCAGGACCGTCCGGCGTTCCGCCAGACCTGCACCACACCCGGCTGACCGGCCGGCAGGGTCCTGGTCACGACCAGGTACACGCTGCCGTCGGCGCCGGGGACGAGCGCCAGCTCGGGTGTCCGGTAGGAGACGCGGACCACGGTGGTCCGCTGCCAGCTGCGGCCGGCGTCGGTGCTGGCGGCGACGACCAGCCCGGCGCCCTGCCGGGCCACCGCGTAGAGGGTGCGGCCGGCCGTGGCGACCGAGCGGACGTCCGGCATGGGTTGGTTGCGCAGCGGGTGCCGCACGCCGGCGACCGGGTCGAACACGCCGACGCCCCGGTCGCCGAGGTCGGCGACCAGGCCGCCCGGCACCGCGGCCGCCGGCGCGCCGGTCCGGCCGGGTTCGGCCCGGAACGTCCGGCCGCCGTCCCGGCTGACGTACGCGCCGGGTCGGGTGCCGTCGAGCACGGCCAGGTAGCGGCCGGCGACCAGCAGCCGGCCGGGGGAGGCCGAGCTGGCCGGGACGGTGATCCTGGTGCTGGCCCAGCGGGTGCCGTCCCAGCTGAGCAGCCGGTAGCCGCACCGCCCGACGCAGAAGCCGGCCAGCGCGTACACCCGGTGGCCGGCGACCGCGGTGTCGTAGACGTAGTAGGCGGGCGGCCGGACGACCGGGGCCTGGAACGGCGCGGCCGGCGGGCGGACCGGGGTGGCGGCGGGCCGGCCGGACGACCGGGCGGCCAGCACGACCGCGAGCCCGACCAGCACGACGACCGCGACGAGCCAGCCCCGGCCGCGCAGGCCGACCCGGGTCGGCGATCGGGCGGACCCGGACTCGAGCACGTCCCGCCCGGTCACCTCCCCATGGTCTCAGCCGCGCGCCGCCCCGACCATGCCCAACGTGGCGGCCCTCAGCCGCGGGCGACCCGGGCGACCGCGTTGAGGACCGCGTGCAGCGAGGCGGTGACGATGTTCTCGTCCACCGCGACGCCCCAGAGCACCCGCTCGCCGATCTGCACCTCGAGGTACGCCGCCGCCCGGGCGTCCCCGCCGGCGGACAGCGCGTGCTCGGCGTAGTCGAGCACCCGCACGTCCCAGCCCAGCGGCGCCAGCCCGGCGGTGAACGCGGCGATCGGCCCGTTGCCCCGCCCGGTCACCACCCGGGCCCGGCCGTCCACGGTCACGTCCGCGGTGACCCGGACCGTGCCGTCCACAGTGGACGACTCGTGCCGGAGCAGCCGGACCGGCCCCGGGGTGAGGTACTCGGTGGAGAAGATCGACCAGAGCTGGTCCGCCGCGACCTCGCCGCCCTCGGAGTCGGTGTGCTTCTGCACCACCTGGGAGAACTCGATCTGCAGCCGGCGCGGCAGGTCGAGCGCGTGCTCGGTCTTCATCAGGTACGCCACGCCGCCCTTGCCGGACTGCGAGTTGACCCGGATGACCGCCTCGTACGACCGGCCGACGTCCTTGGGGTCGATCGGCAGGTACGGCACGCCCCAGCTGAACTCGGTCACCGGGACCCCGGCCGCGGCCGCGTCCCGGTCCAGCGCGTCGAGGCCCTTCTTGATCGCGTCCTGGTGCGAGCCGGAGAACGCGGTGTAGACGAGGTCCCCGCCGTACGGGTGGCGCTCGTGCACCGGCAGCTGGTTGCAGTACTCGACGGTCCGGCGGATCTCGTCGATGTCGGAGAAGTCGACCATCGGGTCGACGCCCTGGGAGAACAGGTTCATGCCCAGGGTGACCAGGTCGACGTTGCCGGTCCGCTCACCGTTGCCGAACAGCGTGCCCTCGACCCGGTCGGCCCCGGCCATCACGCCCAGCTCGGCCGCGGCGACCGCGGTGCCCCGGTCGTTGTGCGGGTGCAGGGACAGCACGACCGCGTCCCGGCGCGGCAGGTTCCGCGACATCCACTCGATGGAGTCGGCGTACACGTTCGGGGTGGCCATCTCGACCGTCGCCGGCAGGTTGACGATCGCCGGCCAGTCCGGCGTCGGCTGCCAGACCTCGAGCACGGCGGAACAGACCTCCAGGGCGTAGTCCAGCTCGGTCCCGGTGTACGACTCGGGGGAGTACTCGAACCGGACCTGGGTGTCGCCCATCGTCTCGGCCAGCTTCAGGCAGAGCCGGGCCGCGTCGGTGGCGATCGCGGTGATGCCGGCCTTGTCCAGGCCGAAGACCACCCGCCGCTGCAGCGTCGAAGTCGAGTTGTAGAGGTGCACGATCGCCCGCGGCGCCCCGGCGATCGACTCGTACGTCCGCTCGATCAGCGGCTCCCGGGCCTGCGTCAGCACCTGGATCGTCACGTCGTCCGGGATCAGGTCCTGCTCGATGATCTCCCGGACGAAGTCGAAGTCGGTCTGCGACGCCGACGGGAAGCCGACCTCGATCTCCTTGTAGCCCATGCGGACCAGCAGGTCGAACATGCGCCGCTTGCGGGCCGGCGTCATCGGGTCGATCAGCGCCTGGTTGCCGTCGCGGAGATCGACCGAGCACCACAGCGGGGCCTGCTCGATCCGCGTCGCCGGCCACGTCCGGTCGGGCAGGTGGATCGGGGCGAACGGCTGGTAGCGCCGGTACGGCATGCCGGACGGCACCTGTACGGGCGGTTGGTAGTCGAAGGACACGGGTTCTCTCGCTCCTCGGAAGCGGGCGGGTGGTGGCCGACCAGCCGAGAACCCCGCGGCGAGGGAGCCGGCCGCTACAGGGCCCCGCCGCGGCAGAGAAGGAGCAGGCTCCTCTCGCGCGCCACGCGGTCACCTTACCCGGTGTGGTCGAGCCAGTAGAGCAGGGCAGACGACTTGCACTAATTGCGACATTCCGGCACCCTTCCCGCCATGCACGTGGGGGTGCAGCGCGTTTCGTCGGGGTGCGTGCTGCTTGTGCTCGTTCTGGCCGGCTGCACCACCGACGGCGGCGACTCCGCGCTGCCTGCCGGGCCGGCGCTGACCACCACGGCCGCGGCCGCGTCACCGCCGGTGGAGACGCCGTCCCCGAACGACCGCGCGGCCGCGCTGCCCGACCCGGACGCGTCCCGCACGTCCTCGCCGGCCCAGGGCACGGTGGCGTTCGCCGTCCGCGGCGCCGCACCCGGCGGTGCGGCCGGGCAGGCGTACGTGGGCTGGGTGCGGGCGTCGCTCACGGCGTTCGCCCGGCCCGGCGTCGACGACGGCGGCCTGGCCCGGTACGCGGCGCCGGCCATCGTGCGGGACGTGCGCACCCGGGTGCGGCAGCTGGTGCTGCGCGGCTGGGCCGAGTACGGGACGGCGTCGCTGTCCGGGATGAGCCTCACGGTGACCGGGTCGGCCGCGCGGGTGTCGGCCTGCCTCGACCTGTCCGGGCTGGCCACCCGGGACAGCGCGGGCCGGCTGGCCGGGCGGGACGGCCCGGTCCGGTCCACCGCCACGCTCGCCCGCAGCGGCGACTCCTGGCTGGTCACCGAAGACCGCCGGACGACCTTGGGACGGTGCTCGTGAAGGTCCTCCGCCCGGTCCGGCTGCTCGGCGCCGGCGTCCTGGTCGCCGCGCTGGCCGCCACCCTCGGCACCGCCGCCGGGACCACCGCCGCCGCGGCGCCGGCACCGCCCACTCCCACTCCGACCGCGCCGGCCCCACCCGACACGTCGTGCCCGACCGGCGACGGGATCACCGTCACCGGCTCGATCGCCGAGGACCTCGACGGCGCGGACGGGCACCGGCAGCTGCTGCCGGGCTCGGGCTCGTTCGGGGTCGGCTGCTCGCCCAACGACGAGGCCGACGACGGCTGGGACGGGGTCGGGATCCCCGCCCCGCCGGACGTCGACCCGGGCGCGGACGACGAGAACGACCCGTTCGACCGGCAGAACGGGATCTACCTCGGCTACCAGTTCGACCTCGGCGAGGACGGCGGGCTGCCGGACTACTGGGAGCAGCCGATCGCGTTCCGACCGTCGAACGCGGAGCTGGTCGCGTCGGTGTGGAGCGGCAGCGGCGGGCTGTCGTACACGATGACCGAGTACGGCTGGACCGACACCAGGGCCGGCGCCGGGGCCCAGCGGCGGACGGTCGAGGGCATCCTCCCGGCTGGTCCGGAGTGCCGCTGGCACGGCCCGGTCGCCGCCCGGCAGATGCCGGCCCGGCTGGCCGACTACGCCCGCGGCGGCCGCCCGGTCTACAAGTACGACCACGTGCCGATGCGGATCGGGTCGCGGAAGTTCGCCGAGGCGCCGGGCGGCTGGTTCCACTACCTCTGCGGGGCGGCGACGCCGTCGAGCATCACCGGGCCGCTGCCCGGGAGCAGGCTGTCCGCGGTCGAGGCGGACTACTACCTGACCCCGCACTGGGTCTACGCCGAGGGCGTGGACGCCGCCCAGCTCACGTCGGTCGCCCGGATCGTGCGGGCGGCCCGGGCAAGGGTCACCGCGACGGTCGACACCAGCCCGGTCGACCGGTCGGTCGTCAACCTCAAGACCTGGATGTGGTCCGACGCCCGCCGGTACGAGCTCGTCCTCGCCGGGCAGCGGGCCGAGGTCGTGCCGACCGGCGTCCGGGTGGTCGCGCCGGGCGTGCCGCTGGTCGCGCACGACCTGCGTGCCGGCGGCTGCCGCACCGGCGGCGTGCCCGACACCGGCGACCCGAGGGCGGACACCGACTGCTGGTTCCGGTTCACCAAGGCCAACACGGCCGACCCGGGCGACGTCTACCCGGTCGGCCTCGCGCTGCGCTGGCAGGTCAGGGTGGCCGGCCTGCCGCCGCTGGTCTTCTGGACCACCCGCGTGCAGAACTTCAAGGTCGGCGAGGTCCAGGTGCCCAACGACGGCCCGGGCTCCTGACCCCGGTCAGCCGGCGGCGAGCAGCTCGTCCAGGCGCTCGAAGTCCTCGTCCCGCGCCTGCTCCATGTCCGCCATCATCCCGTCCCGGTCCGCCACGGTGAGGAACACGGCCAGCCCGTCCAGCCGGCTGCGCCCGCCGCCGAGGTCGGCGAACGTGAGCACCTCGAGGTTGGGGTGCCCGGGCTCGTCCTCGAACTCGAACGTCCACACCAGCCGGCCGGGCGCGGTCACCTCGTGGAACGAGCCGTGGAAGCCCCACGACCGGCCGTCGGCGGCGGAGACGACGTAGCTCCAGTGCCCGCCGGTGCGGGCGTCGAACTCGCGGATGGCGCACGTCGTGCCGCGCGGGCCGATCCAGCGGCCGACGAGGTCGGGATCGGTGTGCGCGGCGAACACGCGTGCGGCGGTCGCGTCGAACTCGCGGGTGAAGGAAATGGTCGGCTGGCCGGCCGGGGCCTGCACGGTGCGCGGGTTTCCCACGGGTGCCTCCTGGGTTCGGGTTTCGGTCACCTGGTGGGACCGCGGCGGTCGGGCAGAATCATCGGTCGTGACGGAGGTTTCCGCCGATCTCGACCTGGCCCGGTACGGCGACCGGGCCGCGTTCGACCGGTTGGTCGCACCGCTGCGGCGGGAGCTGCACGCGCACTGCTACCGCATGCTCGGCTCGACCCACGACGCCGACGACGCGCTGCAGGAGGCGCTGCTGCGGGCCTGGCGTGGGCTGGCCGGGTTCGAGCGGCGCGGCTCGGTCCGCTCCTGGCTCTACACCGTGACGACCCGGACCTGCCTGGACGCGGTGGCCGGGCGCGGTCGGCGGGCGCTCCCGATGGACCTCGGCCCGCCGGCCGACTCGGTCACCGTCGGCGCGGCCCGGGAGGTGGCGTGGCTCGGGCCGTACCCGAGCGCGCAGCTGGCCGGCGCCGGCCCGGGCGGCCGGTACGAGCAGCGCGAGGCGGTGGAGCTCGCGTTCGTCGCCGCCCTGCAGCATCTTCCCGGCAACCAGCGGGCGGCGCTGCTGCTGGTCGAGGTGCTCGGCTTCGCTCCGGCCGAGATCGCCGCGATGATGGACACCTCGGTCGCCTCGGTGAACAGCGCCCTCCAGCGGGCCCGCCGGATCGTGGCGGCCAGGGTCCCGCCGGAGAGCCAGCAGCAGACCCTGCGCATGCTCGGCGACCAGCGGCTGCGGGAGCTCGCCGGCGGCTACGCCGACGCGCTCGAGCGCGGCGACGTCGACGCGCTGGTCGCGCTGCTCACCGAGGACGTCACCTGGTCGATGCCGCCGCTGCCGGCGTGGTATCGGGGCCTGGCCGCGGTCACCGAGTTCGCCGCGCAGGTCCCGATGGCTGCCTGCGGGACATGGCGGCACCGGTTCACCACGGCGAACGGCCAGTCCGCGGTCGCCGCCTACCGCGACGACGGCACCGGCTCGTACGCGGCCTGGTCCCTCGACGTGCTGACCCTGCGCGGCGACCGGATCGCCGCGGTCACCTCCTTCGTCGGGGCCGAGCACTTCCCGGCCTTCGGGCTGCCGGTCGAGCTGGCCTGAGGCGGGTCAGGCGACCCGCTGGCCGGGGGCGAGGCGGCGGGTCGGCGTGCGCAGCCGGAGCACGGTGAGCCAGACCGCACCGGCCGCAAGCGCGAGGTCGACGCCGAGGCCGAGTGGCCAGACCGGTCCGCCGGTGGCGCCGTCCGGCACCTCGAACGAGGTCCCGTAGTCGTGCTCGACCCGCTGCGGCGTCGCCCGGATCTGGTGCAGCGACCGGGACAGCGAGCCGAGGACGTCGACGTCGGACGGCACCTCGACCACCTGCCCGTCCGGCAGCCGCTCCCGATGGACCGGGCCGGCCGGCGCGGAGTCGGCCAGCACCGCGAACGGGTTCGGCGCCAGCAGCCACCAGGTCCGGTCCGGCCGCGGGATCGTGGTCTCGTACGAGGTGTCGGAGCAGTTGGCGCCGGTGCTGTCGCAGCTGCGCGAGCTGCCGGTGACGGTCTGCTGGGTGCTGGCGGTGACCAGGCCGAAGGCGATCGCCGTGCCTGCGGCCAGCGCGAACACGGTCAGGTAGGCGAGCACGCCGGAGGTCGTCGAGCGGGCCAGCATCGCCGAGAGCCCGAGCGAGACCGCGCAGACCACGCCGAGCAGCAGCGCGGTGACCAGGTAGACGCCGGCGACCCGGCCGATCGAGAGGCCGCCCTCCGCGTAGCACCAGAGCGCCAGCGGCAGCGTCACGGCGAGGAACACCAGCGCGGTGCCCCAGGACGCGACCAGCTTGCCCAGCGCGATCTCGCCGGCCCGCAGCCTGGTCACCTGCAGCGTGGCCAGCGTGCCGCGCTCGCGGTCGCCGTTGACCGACTGGGCCGCCAGCGCCGGCGCGACCAGCAGCGCCAGCGCGAGCACGACCAGCACGACGACGCCGAACATGACCGCGCCGAGCGTGCGTTCCCGCTCCACCGACTCCCCGACGATGTTCGGCTGGCTCGCCGCGGTGCGGACCAGCCAGGTCACCAGCGTCAGCACGACGAACCAGGCGCCGACCAGCCACCGCCACCGACCGGCCCGGATCCGCAGCTTGAACTCCAGCCGGGCCACCGTGAGGACCCCGCTCACCGGGCCCGCCCGTGCTCGCTCATCTCTGCCCTTCCACGAGGTCGAGGTAGGCGGCCTCCAGCGAGCCGCCGACCGGGGCGAACGCGGTCACCGCGACGCCGGCCGCGACCAGCTCGCCGAGCAGCCGGGCCGCGGCCGCCTCGCCGCCGAGCACCTGCACGTCGATGCCCGCGTGCCCGGCGCCGGCCCAGCCGACGCCGGCCCGTTCCAGCGCCTGCTGCAGCCCGGCCGGGTCGAGCGAGCGCAGCCGGTACGTGCGGGCCGACCGGGCCGCCGGCAGCTCGCCGACCTCGTGCTGGCCGACCGTACGGCCGTGGTCGACGAAGACCACCCGGTCGGCGACCTCCTCCAGGTCGGCCAGGATGTGGCTGGAGACCAGCACGGCCCGGCCCTCGGCGGCCAGCCGGCGCAGCAGGTCGCGCAGCTCGACCCGGCTGCGCGGATCGAGCCCGGACGCCGGCTCGTCGAGCAGCAGCACGGCCGGGTCGTGCACCAGCGCGCGGGCCAGCCCGAGCCGCTGCTTCTGCCCGCGCGAGAGCGTGTGCACCGGTGCGTCCGGGTACGGCAGCCGGGCCAGCGCGAGCAGCTGCTCGGCCCGGGCCGTCCGCACGGCCGCCGGCAGCCGGTACGCCGCCGCCATCACCTCCAGATACTCCCGGCAGGTCAGCGTGTCGTACAGTCCGAAGACGTCCGGGGACCAGCCCATCCTGGCCCGCACCTCGTCGGCCTGGGTGACCGGGTCGAAGCCGGCCACCCGCACCTCGCCGGCGTCCGGGGTGAGCAGCGTGGCCAGCACCAGCAACGCGGTGGTCTTGCCGGCGCCGTTCGGCCCGACCAGCGCGGTCACCTGGCCCGGCGGCGCGTCCAGGTCGATGCCCTGGACGGCCTGCACCGGGCCGAACGAGCGGCGGACGCCGCGGGCCCGGATCCCGCCGCCCGGGTCGGGAGGAGTCATCGTCGTCTCATCTTTCGAGGTGGGTCGGACGCTGCCGGTAGTGTGGACGTGCGAAACGTCCGGATCGTCGCATCGGGAGGAAAAGTTCGTGGGGCTCGTCGTGCAGAAGTACGGCGGCTCTTCGGTCGCCGACGCCGAGCGGATCAAGCGTGTCGCCGAGCGGATCGTCGCGACCCGCCGCGACGGCCACGACGTCGTCGTCGCGGTGTCCGCGATGGGCGACTCCACCGACGAGCTGCTCGACCTGGCCCAGCAGGTCACGCCGCTGCCCCCCGGCCGGGAGCTGGACATGCTGCTCACCGCCGGTGAGCGGATCAGCATGGCGCTGCTGGCGATGGCGATCCACGCGCTCGGCGTCGACGCGCGCTCGTTCACCGGCTCCCAGGCCGGCGTGATCACCGACAGCACGCACGGCAAGGCCCGGATCATCGACGTCACGCCCGGCCGCATCCGCGAGGCGCTCGACGAGGACGCGGTCGCGATCGTCGCCGGCTTCCAGGGCGTCTCGCAGAACACCAAGGACATCACCACACTCGGCCGCGGCGGCACCGACACCACCGCGGTCGCGCTGGCCGCCGCGCTCGGCGCGGACGTGTGCGAGATCTACACCGACGTCGACGGCATCTTCTCCGCCGACCCGCGGATCGTGCCGCGGGCCAACCGGCTGGAGCGGATCACGTACGAAGAGATGATGGAGATGGCCGCCTGCGGCGCGAAGGTGCTGCACCTGCGGTCGGTCGAGTACGCGAGGCGCTACGACATCCCGGTCCGGGTCCGGTCGTCGTTCTCGCAGCTGCCCGGGACGCTGGTCGCCGGGACGATGGAGGACTTGCCGATGGAACAGGCGATCATCACCGGTGTCGCGCACGACCGGAGCGAGGCGAAGATCACCGTGGTCGCCGTGCCGGACAAGCCGGGCCAGGCCGCGCGGCTGTTCCGGGCCGTGGCCGAGGCCGAGATCAACATCGACATGATCGTGCAGAACGTGTCGGTGGCGGCGACCGCGCGCACGGACATCTCTTTCACGCTGCCCAAGGCGGACGGCCCGGCCGGCATGGCCGCGCTGCAGAAGGTGCAGGCGGAGGTCGGCTTCGACTCCCTCGTGTACGACGACCACGTCGGCAAGGTCTCGTTGATCGGGGCCGGGATGCGCTCGCACCCCGGCGTCTCGGCGCGGTTCTTCGGCGCCCTGGCGGACGCCGGCGTCAACGTCGAGCTGATCTCCACGTCCGAGATCCGGATCTCGGTGCTGGTCCGCGACACCGATCTGGACCAGGCCGTGCTGGCCGTGCACGACGCGTTCGGGCTGGGCGGCTCCGAGGACGCCACCGTGTACGCGGGGACCGGCCGGTGAGCGCCAGGCCGACCCTCGCCCTGGTCGGCGCGACCGGGGCGGTGGGCACCGTGATGCTCGGCATCCTGTCCGAGCGCTCGTTCCCCTGGGGCGAGATCCGGCTGGTCGCGTCGCCGCGGTCGGCCGGGCGGCGGCTGCGGGTCCGCGGCGAGGACCTGACCGTGCAGGCGCTGGCACCCGAGGTCTTCGACGGCGTCGACGTGGCCATGTTCGACGTGCCGGACGAGGTGTCCGCGCAGTGGGCGCCGGTCGCGGCCGCCCGCGGCGCGGTGGTGGTGGACAACTCCGGCGCGTTCCGGATGGACCCGGACGTGCCGCTGGTGGTCCCCGAGGTCAACGCCGAGCAGGCCGCGGTCCGGCCGAAGGGGATCATCGCCAACCCCAACTGCACGACCATGACGATGATGGCGGCGCTCGGCGCGCTGCACCGGCGGTGGCGGCTGCGGGCCATCGTCGCCGCCTCCTACCAGGCCGCGTCCGGCGCCGGGCAGCCCGGCATCGACCGGCTGCTGGCCGAGATCGCCGCGACCGCCGGCGACCCGTCCCTCGGCTCGGTGGCCGGGGACGTCCGCAAGGCGCTGGCCGGGCTGCCGTCCGAGTCCCCGTTCCCGGCCCCGCTGGTGCTCAACGTGGTGCCGTGGGCCGGGTCGGACAAGGGCGACGGGTGGTCGTCCGAGGAGCTCAAGGTCCGCAGCGAGTCCCGCAAGATCCTCGGCATCCCGGATCTGGCCGTGTCGGCGACCTGCGTGCGGGTGCCGGTGCTGACCACGCACTCGGTCGCCGTGCACGCGACGTTCGCCGAGCCGGTCACGGTCGCCGAGGCGCGGGCCGAGCTGTCCGCCCAGTCTTCGGTCGTGGTGCTCGACGACGCCCCGGCCGGAGTGCTGCCGACGCCGGCCGACGCGGTCGGCACCGACCCGACCTACGTCGGCCGGCTGCGCCAGGCACTGGACTTCCCGAACACCCTCGACCTGTTCGTCGTCGGCGACAACCTGCGCAAGGGTGCCGCCCTCAACACCGCCGAGATCGCCGAGCTGGTCGGCGCCGAGCTGGTCGGCTGATCCGGCGCCACCGATCGACCCCACACCCCCGGCGCGCTGGGTAAATGCCCATATACACCCAGTGACGAAAGTCCGCTACGCTGCCCGCGCTCGTGGAGTCCGGAGAGCGGGGGCGCCGGATGACCGTGCAGACACCGTGGCCACGAAGCCGGGCCACGGCCGTCGGGCTGGCCACGCTCGTGCTGGCCGCGACCGCGCTGGCCGGGGCGGTGATCCACGCGGCGCCGCCGGCCGCGGCGGCCCCGGCGGCCCGGTGGCTCCGGCGGCCCCGGCGGCCGCGGCGGCCGCGGCGGCCGCGGCGGCCGTGGCCGCCCCGGTGGCCCCGGTGGCCCCGGTGGTCGACGCGGCGGTCGCCCCGCAGTACTCGGTCACGTTCGTGGCCAGGGGCTGTCCGAACTATTCCGACATCATGGCCAACCGGGCCCGCACGACATCCAGGAGAGCCTGCAGGACCTGGGCAAGAACAGCGTCTACACCGCCGGCCAGCCGATCTCGGCGGCGATCGAGGAGCCGAACGACCCCAACTGCTCCCCGCTGAACGGGATCACGTTCACCTTCGGCCCGGGCATCCGGAAGATCGGTCAGTATTCGACCGTCACCACCGACCCAACCACCAACGCGACCGTCGGGCCGACCGCGGCCAACCAGCCGCTGCTCGACAACCAGGGCAACCCGACCGGGCAGACGATCGACGGCGCGTTCACCGCGACCCTCACCCAGGCGCAGCTCAACCTCGCGCAGCGCGGCTCGCTGTGGGCGCAGGGCGGTACGCAGGCCTCGCCGCTGCCGCCCCGGCCGGGCGGCGGCAGCTACGGCTTCGGCGCGCTGCGGTGCGCGATCGACAACCTCAACGGCGACAACGTGGAGACGGTGAGGTTCCCGGCCGGCAACCCGTCCGCGACGCACGTGTTCTGCTACGCGTACTACATCGACGTTCCGCCGGCCCAGGGCTCGATCACGATCCGCAAGGAGCTCACCCCCGGCTCGACCGCGAGCCAGGCGTTCACGTACGCCTCGAACGCGACGTTCAACCCGTCCGGCACGTTCGACCTGCGGGTGACCGACGGGTTGCCGGCGCAGACCACGTTCATCCGGGCGGTGAGCTCGGCGTTCGGCGGGCCGTACACGTTCCAGGAAGACCTGTCCGACCTCGGTCCGCAGGGCTGGCGGCTGACCAGCCTGACCTGCACCGGCAGCCAGGACTTCACGATCGACCTGGAGACCGCGACCGTGAGCATCGACCTCGGCGCGGACGACGCGGTCACCTGCACGTACGTGGACGATCCGCCGCGGGATCCGGGGCTGACGGTGCGCAAGACCACGGTCGGCGGGGTTGGCACCTTCCCGATCACGGTCACCCGGATCGCCGACGCGGCCGGCACGCCGACCAGCACGCCGACCTTCGACCTGACGGCGACCACCACCGAGCCCGACACTCCGGTGACCGCGACCGGGTTGCCGGACACCGTGCCGGCCGGGACCTACCAGATGACCGAGCAGCTGCCGGCCTCGCCGGCCGGCACCTGGTCGGTGGACCAGGCGTCGTGCGACGGCGGGCCGCCCACGACGGAGCGCGGCACCACGATCACCGAACTGCTGCCGGTCAACGGCTCGGCCGACTGCACGTTCGTCAACCGCTTCACCCCGCTCGGCACGCTGACGCTGAACCTGGTCACCCGCGGTCCGGCACCGGCCGCGGTCGGCACCGGCTCGTTCTCGGTCACCACCGTCGACGACCCGGACTTCGACCGGGCGCAGACCGCGACCACCATCGCGCCGGACCTGCCGGCTCCGGCCACCGGTGACCCGCTGGACCACCTGGCGTTCGGCACGTACGCGGTGGTCAGCACGCCGCCCGACACCACCGGGGCGGGCAGCTGGCGGTTCGTCAGCTTCAGCTGCGCCGGCAGCCAGCCGGTCGGTGCGCTGCCGGACGGGACCATCCAGGTCCCGCTCAGCGTGGCCGACCCGACGGCCGACTGCACGGTGGTCTACGACCTGGACCCGCCGACCACCGTGCAGCTGGTCAAGGTGGTGGCCGGGCCGGAGTCGGCCCGGACCGGTGCGGCGGTCGTCAGCATCGACTGCGCCGACGGAAGCACCGGCACGGTGACCGTGCCGGCCGGCGAGAGCGGCCGGTTCGAGCTGGCCGAGCCGCTCGGGTTCGTCGAGGCGACGACCTGCACGGTGCAGGAGACCGACACCGGGGTCGCGCCCGGCGCGCAGGTCAGCACCCGGTTCGTGCTGACCGTGAACGGGCAGCCGAGCGACGGGCTCGGCGCGGACGGCGCGTTCGCGGTCGACCGGATCGAGGCCGGCTATGAGGTCACGGTGCCCGACACATACGCGCTGCCGTCGCCGAGCCCGACGCCCACCGGCCCCACGCCGAGCCCGACCGGCCCCACGCCGAGCCCGACCGGCCCCACGCCGAGCCCGACCGGCCCCACGCCGAGCCCGACCGGCCCCACGCCGAGCCCGACCGGCCCCACGCCGAGCCCGACCGGCCCCACGCCGAGCCCGACCGGCCCCACGCCGAGCCCGACCGGCCCGACTCCGAGCCCGACCGGATCGCCGGCGCCGTCCGTTCCGGGCAGTCCGACCGAGCCGCCGGTCGCCAGCAACACCAGCATCGGACCGGGCAGCCTGGCCCAGACCGGCCAGCCGCTGGGGCCGCTGGTGGTGGCGGCCGGGCTGATCGGGATCGGCGTCCTGCTGGTCGTGTCCGCGCGGACCCGCGGCCGGCGCGCCGACTAGCGTCGCGGCCTGACCCGACCTCGGGTCGGGTCAGGCCGCGAGCCGGCCGGCGGCGGCGCGGATCAGCACCGCGGCCAGGCGGAACGGACGTCGTGGCCGGTTCCCGGCCGCAACCGTCAGACCCGCCGCAGCTTCGCCTCGGCCAGCCCGTACAGCCCGTACGCGAGCAGCCCGATCGCGACGATCCCGAGCAGCCACGGCCCGTACGGCTGGCCGGCGAGCGTCTTGAGCGCCCCGTCCAGGCCCTTCGCCTTGGCCGGGTCGTACTGCACGGCGGCGATCATGACCAGCACGCCGATGATGCCGAACACGACGCCTTGGGCGATCCGGCCGAACCGGCCGAGCGCGATGACGGCCTTGCGGGCGCCCGGCGACAGACCGCCGAGCTTCAGTTCCTTGGTGAAGTCGGCCGTCCAGCCGTCGTAGACGAAGAACACGCCGACCCCGATGATCACCAGCGCGGCCAGGCCGACCAGGAACTGCCCGCCCGGCCAGGACAGCACGGTCGCGGTCTGCTTCTGCCCGCCGCCGGACGAGCTCGAGCTGGATCCGGTGGCGACCTTGACGGCGAGGATCGCGATCGCGCCGTAGCCGACGCCCTCGGCCAGCGCCTTGATCCGCTGCTTCGCGTCGGTGGCGATCGGATCGGCGACCGGCCCCAGCGCCGCCGACAGCAGCCGCCACAGCGCGTACCCGATCAGGCCGATCGCGATGATCCACACCAGCACCTTGCCGCCGGGCTGGGAGGAGATCTCCTGCAGGGCGCCGTTCTGGCTGGCCTGGTCCTCGTAGTGACCGAACGCGACGCGGAACGCGAGGATGCCGATCACGATGTAGAGCACGCCCCGGGCGGCGAGACCCAGCCGCGCGAACCGCTCCGACCACGGGTTCGCGGCCGCCCTTCGTACCGCCTGGTTCCCTGTCGCGGTCACCGGACATTCACTCCTCTGGTCGCACCGCACGGACGATCCGGCAGCATCCCCGACGGCACGTCCGATCCGCCGCCTGGACCGGACGACCTGACTGGTACCCGACCCGGCCGCGGGCGAATCCGACCGCCCTGTCGCCGGGGGCTTGAGAGAACTTTTACCCTCGGCCCGATCCGGCCAACCGCCCGTACGCTTGGCCCGTGCCGCGCTACGAGTACCGGTGCCGCGACTGCGCGAGCACCTTCGAGCTGTCCCGACCGATGGCCGAGTCGAGCCTGCCGGCGCCCTGCCCGCAGGGGCACGTGGACACCGTCAAGCTGCTGTCCACGGTCGCGCTGACCGGGGCGCCGGCGGCGGTGGGCGCTGCGCCGCCGGCCGGCGGAGGCTGCTGCGGCGGCGCCTGCGGCTGCGGCGGCTGACCTCTGCACGTACGTTGAGAGCGGCTCGGGCAACCGCCAGACTTCGCGGATGACCGGAGCCGTACGCGTGCCCTGGCGGCGCCCGCTGGCCGGCCGCGATCCCGACGAGCCCCATCGCGCCTCCACCCCGCTGGAGCTGCTGTTCGACCTCAGCTTCGTGGTCGGCGTCGCGTCCGCCGCGGCGGAGCTGCACCACGGGGTCGCCGAGGGCGACGTGGCCGCCTCGGTCGGCCACTACCTGATGGTGTTCTTCGCCATCTGGTGGGCCTGGATGAACTTCAGCTGGTTCGCCTCCGCGTACGACACCGACGACGTGGTCTACCGGCTGCTCACGCTCGTGCAGATCGCCGGCGTGCTGGTGCTCGCGGCCGGCGTACCCGACGCGTTCGAGCACGAGGACTTCACGCTCGTCACGATCGGCTACGTGGTGATGCGGGTGCCGCTGGTCCTGCAGTGGTTGCGGGCCGCCCGCGACGATCCGTCCCGCCGAGCCGTCGCCCTCCGGTACGTCACCGGCGTCACCGCCGTGCAGGCTCTCTGGGTGCTGCGGCTGGCGCTTCCGGCGACCGCCGGCCTGGTCGCGTTCTTCGTGCTCGTGCTGGCCGACCTGGCGGTGCCGATCTGGGCGGAGCGGGCCGGTCCGATGACCCGCTGGCATCCCGAGCACATCGCCGAGCGGTACGGCCTGTTCACGCTGATCGTGCTCGGCGAAGTGATCCTCGCCGCGACGACAGCGATCCAGGGGGCGCTGTCCACCGAGGGGGTGTCCGCGGCCCTGCTCGGCGTCGCGGCGGGCGGGCTGCTGCTGGTCTTCGGGCTGTGGTGGATGTACTTCCTCCGGCCCGCCGGCGATGGGCTGCGGGAGACGCCGCGGATGGCGTTCCTCTGGGGATACGGGCACTACGTGGTCTTCGCGGCGGTCGGCGCGCTCGGCGCGGGGCTGGAGGTGGCGACCGACTCGGTGCTGCACGAGGCGCATGCCAGCGCCCGGACGGCCGCGTTCGCCGTGGCCGTGCCGGTGGCGGTCACGCTGATGCTGATCGGGCTGCTGCAGGCGCGGCTGGCCGGTGGCGGCCCGCTGCTCGGGCGGTTCGCGGCGACCGCGGTGGCGGTGCTCGCCGCCGCGCTGGTCGGGCCGCTCGGTCTCGCCGTGCTGCTCATGGGGCTGGTCGCGGGGCTGCTGGTGGCGGTCGAGGTGGTGCGGGACGGCCGGCCCGGACTGGGCGACCGGCATCGGCGGTGACCGGGACGAGCGGAGGCGCCGACGCCGGTCGGACGGGGCGATGCGGGAGGCGCCCCCGGCGGTGCGGGGGTCCGGGCCGGGCCGGCCCGGACCCCCGGGCGTGCTCAGCCGGGCAGCGGCTGGCCCAGCCGGATCACGACGAGGTCGTCGTCGTCGGTCCGACCGGTGCCCACATGCCGGCCGATCGAGAACGGGTAGTTGTTGTCGTTGGCGATCACCAGCGTCCGCCGGTCCCGCACCACCACCGACTCGATCGTCACGTACGGCATGGCGAACTCGCCCGGCGCCCCGACCAGGTCGCCCGGCTGCGCGAACGGGTCCCGCCGGGCGACGCCGGCCGGGTCGGCGAGGTGCAGCAGGTCGGCCACCTGCGTCTTGCCCACCGTGCCGCCGCCGGCCGGCAGCGTCACCGCGTACACCGCCTTGAGGCCGTCGAGCGTGCCGGTCGAGTTGTCCCGCTCGAGCGCGACGCCGCGACCGGGTGCGTACAGCTGCAGGTCAGGCAGGCTGATCCCGCCGGGTGAGAACGGGTACGCCCAGGTGGTGCCGGTGAACGACCGGCTGCGCAGGTCGAACTCGGCGATCCGGGCGGCGTTGTCGGTGGAGCCGGCCAGCGGCTTCTCCAACGCCGGGTAGAGCCTCCGGCCGTCCGGCGAGATCGCCATCCCCTCGTACCCGCCGCTGGCCTGCACCCGGGCCGACAGGGTCTGCAGCGTCTGCCGCCACGGCCAGACCAGGCCGCCGAGCCACGGCGTGTTGCCGCCGACCGGCTGCAGGTTGCCGCCGTCACCGCTGCCGGCGATCGCCGGGTCGGCGAAGATCGGCGAGTCGCCCCAGAGCGCGACCGTCGCGATGCGCGGGTGGTTGCGGTGGGCGAGCAGCAGCGTCCGCCAGTCGAACGACTGCAGCGTGACCCGGCTCTCCAGGTGGTTGCGGGCGACGAGCCCGTCGTCGATCCGCTCGAACGCCTCGGCCGACACGGTCCGCGAGGCGAACTGCGGCACCGGGTTGATCTTCGTCTCGACGTTGAAGTGGACCGCACGCGCGTTGCGGGCCTTGACCGCCGCACCCGGCTCGTCGTGCCCCGGCCCGGTGGCGAACCACTGCGCGTAGAAGCCGGCGAAGTCGAACAGGTCCTGCAGCCTCGGCTTCGCGTACGGCGCGAGGTGGTGCGCCCGCGCGTACGCCACCGCCACCGGGGACAGCGCCAGGTCGTTGGTCTGCCGGGGCCGGCCGGTCAGCAGCAGGTCGCAGACGTAGTCGCGGTGGATCTGCCGGGCGGTGAGGTCGCGGATGAGGATGTCCTGCGCCAGTGGCGTGCCGTCGGCGTTGCGGCACTTGGTCGGGTCGAGGAACGGGTCGTGGCTGAGCACCGGCACGCCGTCCCGGGTGATCCCGGTGTCGGTCTCCATGGTGTTCATCAGGTTGTCGAGCCCGGCCTCGAACGCCGGCAGCGTGTTCTCGGGGCGCAGGTCGCGGCTGCCCCGGTGGCCCTGGGCGGAGAACTTCGCCGGGTCGATCCGGCCGTCCGGCAACAGGTAGTCGCCGGGCGTGCCGTCCCCGTTCGCGTCGAACGCGGCCACCCGCTGGTGGAGCACGTCCGAGTCGTCGCTGATCAGCCCGTCGACACCGAGCTTGAGCAGCGCGTCCATGATCGCCGGGTCGTCCGCCGTGTACGGCACGACCTTGAAGCCGGCGGTGTGCAGGGTGGCCACGTTGAGGATCTCGCTGCTCGCGGCCGGGACGCCGCTGCCGGCCGGCGGGTTGGCCCGGCTGGCGACGTTCGTCGCGGGGTTGTGGTCGACGAGCAGGTTGAGGTCGGGCGAGACGACCGGAGTGGCGCTGCCGGACTGCTGCGCGTGCTGCCGCAGCGCGTCCATCACCCGCACGCCCTGGGCCTCCTCGAGGTCGGGGCTCTGCGGCGAGCGCAGCCCCGGCTGCGGGATCGGCGTCTCCAGCAGCCGGCCGGTCCGGGCCACGTGCAGGATGAACGGACCGAACTCGTCCCCGACCCAGAACGTCCCGTCCGGCGCCTGTTGCAGCGACTCCGGGTCGAAGTCGGCGCCGGTGAGCAGCCGCTGCCTGGTGAAGAAGTTGACGATCGTCCACGGCACCCGGTGGTCGGGGTCGGCCAGGTCGACGTGGCCGAGCACCGCCACGCCGTTGGTCCTCGACCCCCGCAGGTCAGGCCGGATCCGGTAGATGCGGAGCTGGAAGTCGGCGCTGTTCTCCTCCGCGCCGTAGCCGTTGTCGGGCAGCGCCCAGTAGTCGCCGGCCGCGCCGCGCACCGGCAGCAACCCCGAGAAGCCCTGCACCGGCTGGTGCGCGAACGGCACCGACTGCCCGCCGATCGGGCCGGTCCCGATGTAGTGCCCGCTCGACGGCCCGCCGGCGAACGTCGCCGCGGGCAGCACGGCCCGCCGGACCAGCGTGGCGCCGCCGGGCTCCGCGGCCGCCGGTGGTGCGGTGGCCAGCAGCGCCGCGACCAGCGCCGCTCCGGTGAGGGCGCCCAGCCGGGCGCGCATTCCAGTCATCGACGTCTCCTTCGACGTGGACAGGTCGGACCCTGTCTATCGGTGGACTACGACAAACGCCATGGGAGCAATCCGACATCCGGATGAACAGGCAGGATGGAGGGGTGGACCTGCTGGAGCTGATGCCGTCGGAGCCCGACCCGGACGCCGTGTTCGAGACGTTCGCGCGGTGGGCCAAGGACCGCGGGTTGACGCTCTACCCGGCCCAGGAGGAGGCGCTGATCGAGATCGTCTCCGGGGCCAACGTGATCCTCTCGACCCCGACCGGCTCGGGGAAGAGCCTGGTCGCCACCGGGGCGCACTTCGCCGCGCTGGCCGCCGGGCAGCGCACCTTCTACACCGCGCCGATCAAGGCGCTGGTGAGCGAGAAGTTCTTCGATCTCTGCGCGGTCTTCGGCACCGCGAACGTCGGCATGATGACCGGGGACGCCGCGGTCAACCCGACCGCGCCGATCGTCTGCTGCACGGCCGAGGTACTGGCCAACATCGCGCTGCGGGACGGGACCGCCTCGGACGTGCGGCAGGTCGTCATGGACGAGTTCCACTTCTACGCCGACCCCGACCGCGGCTGGGCCTGGCAGGTGCCGCTGATCGAGCTGCCCGAGGCGCAGTTCCTGCTCATGTCCGCGACGCTCGGCGACGTCACCCGATTCGAGCGGGACCTGACCCGGCGCACCGGCCGGGAGACGGCCACGGTCCGCAACGCGGTCCGCCCGGTGCCGCTGTTCTACTCGTACCGGCTGACGCCGCTGCACGAGACGATCGAGGACCTGCTCTACACCAAGCAGGCGCCGGTCTACGTCGTGCACTTCACCCAGGCCGCCGCGGTCGAGCGGGCGTCCGCGCTGATGAGCGTCAACGTGTCCACCCGGGCCGAGAAGGACGCGATCGCCGCGGAGATCGGCAACTTCCGGTTCACCACCGGCTTCGGCAAGAACCTGTCCCGCTTCGTCCGGCACGGGATCGGCGTGCACCACGCCGGGATGCTGCCCAAGTACCGCCGGCTGGTGGAGCGGCTGGCCCAGGCCGGCCTGCTCAAGGTCGTCTGTGGCACCGACACGCTCGGCGTCGGAGTCAACGTCCCGATCCGGACGGTGCTGTTCACCGCGCTGTCCAAGTACGACGGGTCGAGAGTCCGGCTGCTGTCGGCCCGGGAGTTCCACCAGATCGCCGGCCGGGCCGGGCGGGCCGGCTTCGACACCGCCGGCACGGTCGTCGTGCAGGCCCCCGAGCACGTCGTCGAGAACGAGAAGGCGCTGGCGAAGGCCGGCGACGACCCGAAGAAGCGGCGCAAGGTCGTCCGCAGGCGGCCGCCGGAGGGCTCGATCGGCTGGGGCGAGCCGACGTTCACCCGGCTGGTCGAGGCCGAGCCGGAGCCGCTCACCTCGCAGTTCCGGGTGTCGCACGCGATGGTGCTCAACGTCATCGCCCGCCCCGGCGACGCGTTCGCGGCGATGCGGCACCTGCTCGAGGACAACGACTCGGACCGGCCGGCCCAGCGCCGGCTGATCCGGGAGGCGATCGCGATCTACCGGTCGCTGCTCGCGGCCGGCGTGGTCGAGCGACTGTCCACACCGGACAGCGAGGGCCGTACGGTCCGGCTCACCGTCGACCTGCAGGACAACTTCGCGCTCAACCAGCCGCTGTCCACGTTCGCGCTGGCCGCGCTCGAGCTGCTGGACCGGGACGCGCGAGACGTACCCGCTCGACGTGGTCAGCGTGATCGAGTCCACTTTGGACCAACCCACGGCAGGTGCTGTCGGCGCAGGAGCACAAGGCCCGCGGCGAGGCGGTCGCGGCGATGAAGGCCGAGGGCATCGAGTACGACGAGCGGATGGAGCTGCTGGCCGAGGTCAGCTACCCCAAGCCGCTGGAGGAGCTGCTCGCCGCCGCGTACGGCAGCTACCGGCGCGGCCACCCGTGGGTGGCCGACTACGAGCTGACCCCCAAGTCCGTCGTCCGCGACCTGTACGAGCAGGCGATGACGTTCGCCGACTTCGTCCAGCACTACCAGCTGGCCCGGTCGGAGGGAATCGTGCTGCGCTACCTGGCCGGGGCGTACAAGGCGCTGGCGCAGACGGTGCCGGACGAGGCGAAGACCGAACAGCTGCAGGACGTCATCGCCTGGCTCGGCGAGCTGGTCCGGCAGGTCGACTCGAGCCTGCTGGACGAGTGGGAGCAGCTGGCCAACCCGGCGCAGCCGGTGCCGGCGGACGGGGAGATCGAGGCTGCGCCGGCCGCGGTGACGTCCAACCCGCGGGCGTTCCGGGTGCTGGTCCGCAACGCCCTGTTCCGGCGGGTCGAGCTGGCCGCGCGGCGGCAGTGGGACGCCCTCGGCGAGCTGGACGCCGAGGACGGCTGGCACGCGCCGGCGTGGGCGGACGCGATGGCGGACTACTTCGCCGAGCACGACGCGCTGCTGACCGGCGCGGACGCCCGCGGCCCGGCGCTGCTCGTGGTGGACGAGCGACCGGGCCGCTGGGGCGTCCGGCAGATCCTCGACGACCCGGCAGGAAACCACGACTGGGCGATCACCGCCGAGGTGGACCTCGCCGAGTCCGACGAGCTCGGCCGCGCCGCGGTCCACGTCCTGGCGGTGGACCGCCTCGACTGAGTGCTCACCCGGTCAGCCGGATCCCGTCCGCGATCTTGTACACCTCCGTCAGGGGGACGAGGTTGTTCGTGACGGTGATCGTGAGCGACTTCCCGGACACGAACCGGTCCACGTACAGGGCGACCTGGCCGCTGCCCTCGGTGACCACGTGGGTCGGGTGGCCATGAACCGGGCGCCCGCTGACCACCGGTTGGGGCAAGGTTGGGCTGGTGCCCGGCCGCGAGTCCACGTCGATGCCCACGGACGGTCCCTCCGGCGGCGCGTCCGGACTCGCCAGCGCCCAGGACACGCCGTCTTCGGTCGGGTCGAACCGGCCGATGGCCCGCACGGCCAAGCCCCGGGGCACGTACGTGGGCCGGAATCCCGGGTTGATCGGCTCGGGCCGATCGAAGCGCAGCGACGTGGCGACCCGCCGTCCGATCGTGGCCGTGTCGAGCGTCTGGCCGGACAGCGGCATGACGTCCACCTGTGCGACCCGGTTTCCAGGCAGCCGCATCGCCACTATGTAGACGTCCTCCGGCCGCCATTCCCGGGCCGCCCGGCCATCGAGGGTCAGGTCGCGGGCCGGGCCTCTGTCGATTCCGTCGTCCGGTCTCAGCGTCGAGCCCGACCGGACTTCGAAGTCGATGCGGGTGATCCTTCCCGCGGAGTCGGTGACGTTGTAGGCACGAGACTGGCGGCCGTAGAAGAGTCCGGCCTCGGTCTTCTTCGCCACGCCGGGCGGCAGCCAGGTGGTGTCCACCGCTACCGTGCTCAGCGCGACCTGGGCCAACGGAACCTTGACCAGCGGATCCGGGCCAGCCGTCGGGTCGGGCGGAGTCGTCTGGTTGACCCCGGTCGGGGTCGCGCTCGGCGTCGGGTCGGTCGCCGCGGGCGCGGGTGCGGCGTCCGGCCGGCCGACTAGCACGGATGCGCCGACGGCGATCGCGACCACGGCAGCCGCGGCGACCGCGGCCGCGAGCACGGGGACCGTCCGGCGGCGCCGGGCCAGCCGGGCGTGCACGTCCGCGAGCACGGACTCGGGGTCGGGGGCCTGCCCCTCGTGCTCGGCGAAGGTGCGGACCAAGATCTCCTCGATGTTCATCACGGCCCCCTCTCGAGGTCGAGTTCGGTGGCGAGGTCGAGGCGCAACGTCGCCAGGGCGCGGGACGCGTAGCCGCGAACGGTGCCGGGTGAGCAGCCCAGCGTGTCGCCGATCTCGGCGTCGGTGAGTCGCTCGTAGTAGCGCAGCACGAGCACGGCCCGCTGCTGGCGCGGCAGGGTGGCAAGCCGGCGCCACACGTCGTCCCGGTCGACGATCCCGGCGGCGTGGTCGCGGGCCGGCTCGCCGGGCACGTCGCCGTCGACGGCCAGCCCGATCCTCCGCACCGCCCAACGCCGCCGCCAGGATAGAAACGCCCTGGTCAGCATCGTGTGGACATACCGGTCGGGGTGATCGGCGGAGGAGACGCGGCGCCACTGGGCGTGCGCCTTGACCATGACGTCCTGCACGAGGTCCTGGGCCAGCTCGCGGTCGCCGGTCAGCATCACCGCGTACCGCAGCAGGCGGGGGAGCTCCCGCCGGGCGAACTCGTCGAACTCCATCCGGCCCACATCCGTAACAGACGCCGCGCGCTGCCGATCTGCTGTGCCGGAATCCTGACACCGCCAGGGAAGCTTCCTCAGGACGTGAGCCGTCTCTTCTCTCCGCTGACGTTGCGCGGCACCACGTTCCGCAACCGCGCCTGGATCTCCCCGATGTGTCAGTACTCGTCCGTGGACGGGCATCCGACCGACTGGCACCTGGTGCACCTCGGCTCGTTCGCCCGCGGCGGGGCCGGGCTGGTCGTCCAGGAGGCGACCGCGGTGACCGCGCTGGGCCGGATCAGTCCCTGGGACGCCGGCATCTGGACCGACGCCCAGGCCGAGGACTACCGGCGGATCACCGACTTCGTCCGCTCGCAGGGCGCGGTGCCGGGCATCCAGCTCGCGCACGCCGGCCGCAAGGGGTCCTCGCGGCGGCCGTGGGAGGGTCGCGGGATCGTGCCGCCCGCGGACGGCGGCTGGGTCCCGGTCGGGCCGACCGCCGCGGCGTACCCAGGGCTGGCCGTGCCGGCCGAGCTGACCACCGAGCAGGTCCGGGCGCTGGTCGCGGACTGGCGGGCGGCCGCGGTCCGGGCCGACGCGGCCGGCTTCGAGGTGATCGAGATCCACTCGGCCCACGGCTACCTGCTGCACGAGTTCCTCTCCCCGCTGACCAACACGCGCACCGACGAGTACGGCCAGAACCGGGCCCGGCTGCTCACCGAGGTGGTCGACGCGGTGCGTGAGGTCTGGCCCGAGCGCAAGCCGCTGTTCGTCCGGCTCACCGGCAGCGACTGGTATCCGGGCGGGCTGACCGCGGACGACGCGGCCGCGGTCACCAAGGGGCTGGACGGGCACGGCGTCGACCTGTTCGACGTGTCCAGCGGCGGCCTGGTCGCCGACCAGCGGATGGTCGTCGGGCCGGGCTACCAGGTGCCGTTCGCCCGCGCGGTCCGCGAGCAGGCGGGGGTGCCGACCGCCGCGGTCGGCCTGATCACCGCGCCAGAGCAGGCCGAGCAGGTGCTGGTGGACGGATCGGCCGACGCGGTGATGCTGGCCCGGGCGGTGCTGCGGGACCCGAGCTGGCCGCAGCACGCCGCGTACGCGCTGAACCACGACGAGAGCGAGGCCCCGGACGCCCTCTACTGGGCGCCGCAGTACGAGCGGGCGCGCCCGCCCCGGTAACGTCCTGGCCATGAGTCGCTGGGTCGCGGTCGGGCCCGAGCGGTTGGCCGGCTGGATCGAGCGCTTCGGTGCCGGCCACGGCGGCCTCGCGCAGTCCACTGTGGACGCCGAGGCGGTGACGCTGACCGCCGCGGACGGGACCGTGGCCGAGCTGGCCGTGCCGTTCCCGCCGCTGCGCGGCTCTCTCCCCGGTGACCTGGTCGCGCACGCGCTGGCCGAGCGCCGGGTCGGGGTGCTGCTGGTCCGGCTGGGTGGTTACGCGGCCGGTGTGTTCGAGGGCGGCCGGCTGGTGGCGTCCAAGGTCGGCTCCCGGCCGGTGCACGGGCGCAGCGCGGCCGGCGGCCAGTCCCAGCAGCGGTTCGCCCGCCGCCGGGAGGGCCAGGCCCGGCAGGCGCTGGCCGCGGCGGCCGACACCGCGGCGGCCGTGCTGCTGCCCGCGGTGTCCACACTGGACGCGGTCGTGCTCGGCGGCGACCGGCGGGCGGTCGACGAGGTGCTGACCGACGCGCGGCTCGCCCCGCTGCGGCCGCTGGCCGTCGCTGCCCGCATCGACGTACCCGACCCGAGGCTCAAGGTCCTGCAGGCGACGCCCGACCTGTTCCGGGCCGTCCGAATCCGGATCACGTAGGTCGTGGTGATACTTGAACTCTCAACAAAAGCGGGTACGGTGGAGGTCATGAGCTTCACCGCGCGGGCCGACGTCGCCACCGACGCCCCCGGCCGCTACGCCAAGCAGCTGGTCTCGCACCTCGGCCGGCGGGTCGAGTTCGCCGTCGACGGGCCGGCCTCGACCGCCCGGTTCGGCACCGGCACCGGCACCGTGGTGGTCGGCGACGGGACGCTCACGCTTCTCGCGGAGGCACCGGACGCCGACTCGCTCGCGCTGGTGCAGCGGGTGCTCGGCGGCCACCTCGAGCGGTTCGGGCAGCGCAACGAGCTCGTCGTCGCCTGGGCCGCGGCGTGACCGCGCACCCGTTCGCCGAGCACCTCGAGCGGGTGGCCGCGCTGCCCGCGCAGCGGGTCTGGACCCCGCAGGACGGCGCGCTGCCGAGCCTCTACATCAGCCACGGCGCGCCGCCGACCTTCGAGGACCCGGTGTGGATGCGCGAGCTGCACGACTGGGCCCGCGTGCTGCCCAAGCCGAAGGCGATCCTCATCGTCTCGGCGCACTGGGAGTCGGCCCCGCTGTCGATCACCAGCACCGAGCCCGGCACCGAGCTGGTGTACGACTTCGGCGGCTTCGCTCCGATGTACTACCGGATGCGGTACGACACCCCGGACAACTCCGGGCTCGCCAGGCAGGTCCTCTCGGTGCTGCCGGCCGGCGTGCACGAGCACCGCAGCCGCGGACTCGACCACGGCGCCTGGGTACCACTGAAGATCATGTACCCCGAGGCGGACGTGCCGGTCCTGCAGCTGAGCATCCCCACCCACGACGCGACCGCGCTGCTCGCGCTCGGCCGCCGGCTGCGGCCACTGCGGGAGGAGGGCGTCCTCGTCGTCGGCTCCGGCTTCATGACCCACGGGCTGCCGTTCCTCGACTGGAGCCGGCCGGACCGGGTGCCCGGCTGGTCGCGGCAGTTCGACGACTGGGCGGCCGAGGCGCTCGCCCGCGGCGACGTGGAGGAGCTGGCCGACTTCAGGGCCAGGGCGCCCGGCATGCCGTACGCGCACCCGACCGTCGAGCACTTCACGCCGCTGTTCGTCACCCTCGGCGCGGCGACCGACGCCGAGGCGCCGGTCACCACGGCCATCGACGGCTACGCGATGGGCCTGGCCAAGCGGTCCTTCCAGGCCGCGTAGAACCGGCCCCCGCCGCCCGGGCGTCGTGGAGCTCCGACGCCTCAGCCGACCCACACGGTCTTGGCGTTCATGAACTCGTGCATGCCCAGATCGGTGAGCTCCCGGCCGTACCCGCTGTCCTTCACGCCGCCGAACGGCAGCTCCGGGTACGAGGTGACCATGCCGTTGACGAACACCATGCCGGCCTGGGCGTCGCGGACGAACCGCTCCCGCTCGGCCTCGTCGTTCGTCCAGATGTTGGCCCCGAGGCCGAAGTCGACGTCGTTCGCCAGCGTGATGCCGGCGTCGAGATCGGCCACCCGGTAGAGCGCGGCGACCGGACCGAAGACCTCCTCGCGGTGCATCCGCATCTCCGGGGTGATCCCCTTGATCAGCGTCGGCGGGTAGAACCAGCCCGGACCGTCCACACGCGACCCGCCGACGACCACGCCGGCGCCCTTGCCGACCGCGTCGGCCACCAGCTCCTCGACGTCGTCGCGACCGTCCGATGTGGACAGCGGGCCGACGTCGGTCTTCTCGTCCATCGGGTCGCCGACCACCAGCGCGGCCAGCTTCGCCGCGAACAGCTCCTCGAACCGGTCGGCGACCGACTCGTGCACGATGAAGCGCTTGGCCGAGATGCAGCTCTGGCCGTTGTTCTGGCAGCGCGAGGTCACCGCGACCTCGGCCGCTCGGTCCAGGTCGGCCGACGGCATCACCAGGAACGGGTCGCTGCCGCCGAGCTCCAGCACGGTCTTCTTCAGCGCGTCCCCGGCGATCGAGGCGACCGACTGCCCGGCCGGACCGCTGCCGGTCAGCGTCGCGGCGGCGACCCGCCGGTCCCGCAGCACGGTCTCGACGTCGCCGGAGGAGATCAGCAAGGTCTGGAACACGTCGGCCGGGAAGCCGGCCTCCCGGAACAGCCGCTCGAGGTAGAGCGCGGTCTGCGGCACGTTGCTCGCGTGCTTGAGCAGCCCGACGTTGCCGGCCAGCAGCGCCGGCGCGGCGAACCGCATCGCCTGCCAGAGCGGGAAGTTCCACGGCATGATCGCGAGCACGACGCCGAGCGGCTGGTAGGTCACGTACGCCTCGGTGGCCCCGACCGCCGCCGCGTCGGCCGGCCGCGGCCGCAGGAACTCCGGCCCGTGGTCGGCGTAGAAGCGCAGTGCCCGGGCGCACTTGGTCGCCTCGGCCTTGGCCGCCGTGAGCGTCTTGCCCATCTCCAGCGTCATGAGCCGGGCGACCTCGTCGGTCTCGCGGTCGAGCACGTCCGCGGCCGCCCGCAGCCAGCCGGCCCGGTCCTCGACGCTTGTCAGCCGGTACGTCGCGGCCGCGCCGGCGGCCCGGGCGAGCCTGTCGTCGAGCTCGGCCGGGGAGAGCGGGTCGAAGGTCCGCACGGTCTCGCCGGTGGCGGGGTTGATCGTCGCGATGGCCATGCCGGATACCTACCCGCGGGCGGGTCGGTCCCACCAGGCCGTCATGGCGCCGGCCGGGCCGGACCGGCGCAGCGCGGCCAGCACGTCGGCCGGGCCGGACCGGTGCAGTGCGGCCAGCACGTCGGCCGGCTCGCCGGCACCAGGCGCAGGGCGCCGGTCACGTCCCCGGTCGCCCGGACAGGGAGGTGACCACCCCGGTGGCCGGGTAGCCCGACACGGCCCGCAGCTCGGCGATCGTGGACCAACCCGGCCCGGTCGCCGGGGGCGGACCCGGGACTGTCGCGACCGGGCCGGCGAGGAAGTCGAGGTCGCCGATCGGCACCCCGGCGCCCGCCGCGTACCGGGCCAGCAGGTGGAACGGCAGCCGGTCGGCCTTGGTCCGCTCCCGGTAGAACCGCTCCTCCTCGTACCGGCGGGGTGGGCCGAGGCGGTCGAACGACCAGGCGTTGCCGTCGCGCAGCACGTCGACGGTCAGCTCGTTGGTCTGCCGCAGGTGCGGCGGGATCGGTTGGTCCGGCGGCGCGGCCCGGAAGTCGCCGAACCGGGCCTCCGGCTCGACCGCCGTCCCGACCGGGCGGAACGTCGTCCACACCAGGTCGCAGCCTAGGTCGAGCTCGGCGCGGGCCCGCAGCCAGTCGTGGTCGAGCCCGTACGTGGAGAGCACGGCCGTCCGGCCGTCGTCCGTGGCGACGAGCAGCAGGGCGTGGCCCTCGTGGCCGGCCACGGCCGCGTCGAGCGATCCGTACCGCGGTGCCGGGGCCGGTCGGGACCACCGCCGCCGCGGCCTCGGCCCGAGCATCCGGACGGTCCGGTCCAGGGGCGCCGCGAACACGGCCACGTCGGCGGTCAGCGGCCAGAACCGGTCCCCGCCGTAGCAGGCGAACACGACCGCCTCCCCACCATCCGAAAGCGGCATCCTAGATACCCGCCCAGCCCAGAGACAGACCGCGGCGCCGGCCGTGGGGGCCGGCGCCGCGGGGGAGGTGGGATCAGGCGGCCGGGCCGGCGACCAGGGTGACCGTGGCGGTGTGGGTGGTGCCGGCGGTGTCGACCCAGGTGATCCGCACCTGGTCGCCGGCGTCGCGCTTCGCCAGCGCGGTCGACAGCGCGTCCGTGCCGGTCACGGTGGACCCGTCGACCGCGGTGATCGTGTCGCCCGCCGCCAGGCCGGCGTCGGCGGCCGGCGACCCGTCGACCACGCCGGAGATCGTCGCGCTGCCGGCGGCGTCCTGGGCGAACTGGACGCCGAGGAAGGCGGGCGTGCCCTGCTGGACGGTCGCACTGGCCTCACCGGACTCGATCCGGTCCGCGATCGCGACGGCCTTGGCGATCGGGATCGCGAAGCCGACCGTGGTCGCCGACTGCCCCGACGACGCGGCGGTGTCGATGCCGGTCACCTCGCCCTGGCTGTCGTACAGCGGGCCACCGGAGTCGCCGGCCTCGATGTCCGCGTCCACCTGGATCATGCCGGTGAGCTGTTCGCCGTCGGAACCGGTCTCGTCGCTGGCGGTGATGCTCTGGTTCAGCGCGGTCACCGTGCCGGTCGCGGCGGTCGGGGTGCCGCCGGTGCCGCCGGCGTTGCCGACCGCGGTGACCGCGTCGCCGACCGCAACGGTGTCGTTGTCGAGCGTGGCCGTGTTCAGCCCGGACGCGCCGGACAGCTGCAGCACCGCGACGTCGTCCGTGGCGTCGGTCCCGACCACGGTGGCCGAGTAGGACGTACCGGTGCTGACGACGGTCACCGTGATCTTCGTGGCGCCGTTGACGACGTGGTTGTTGGTGAGGATCTCCCCGTTCGAGGTGAGCACGATGCCGGTGCCGGCGGCCTCGGCACTGCCGTAGTTGATCACGGTGGTGATGTCGACGACGCCGACCGACTCGGCGTCGGTGGCCTCGCGCGTGGTCCCCGTCCCGGTCGCCGTCCCGTCCCCGGTGCCGGTTCCGGTGCCGTCCCCGGTGCCGGAGCCGGAGCCGTCGGTCCCGTTCCCGAACCGGTCGCCCCAGTCGAACTGGCCGGTGGACGTCGACCCGGCCGCCGGCGTGCCGCTGCCGGCCACGGTCCGGTCGCCGATCGACCGCCCGATCGCGATCCCGCCGAGCCCGACGGCCAGCGCCAGCGTCCCGGCCACCGCGATCGTCACCCCACGCCGCCGCTGCACCGGCGCCGTCGTCCCGCCCGGGGCCGGACCGAACCCTGAGACCCCCGGCGCCGCCGGCCCGGCCGCGGCCGGACCAAACCCTGAGACCCCCGGCGCCGCCGGCCCGGCCGCGGCCGCGGCCGCGTCGAACCCTGAGGCCGCCGGGTCCGCGTGGGCGGCCGGGTCCGCCTGGGCCGGCGGGGCGGGCTCGGCGGGTGGTTCCGGAGTCGTGCCGTACGGGGTCTGGCCCTGGTGCTCGTTCATGTCACGCCTACTCATCGGGAGGTGTCTCGGTGTCTGCACCCACCGAACTCCCACAACCCGAGCCGCCCGCTGTGCGGTGACCAGGCTTTCGCTGTGAACGCCGATCAGCGCCCGCCTCCGCCACGTGCGACCGTCCGCGTCGCGCCCGATTTGATCATAGCTGGGGCATGATGTCCTCATGAGCGACCGCCCGAGCACGGCCGACGTCATCGCCCGGTCGCTGGCGCTGGCCGGCGTGCGGCAGGTGTTCGCCTACCCGGGCGAGACGATCGTCGACCTGCTCGAGCGCTGCCGGGTCCAGGAGATCGACGTGGTGCTCGCCCGCCGCGAGGCGACCGCGGCCTTCATGGCCGAGGGGCTGGCGATGGCGACGGGCGGCGTCGGTGCGTGCCTGTCGACGCTCGGGCCGGGCTCCACGGCGCTCGCCAACGGCGTCGCGTCGGCGACCCTCGACCGGGTCCCGATGATCGCCCTGTCCGGACAGGTCGACCGCGGGCGGGAACAGTACGCCACCCATCAGGTCGTCGACCACGACCGGCTCTTCGCGCCGATCACCAAGTGGGCCGGCCGGATCGAGCCGTCGGCGGTGGCGACCACCATGCGCCGGGCGCTGCGGCTGGCCACGGCCGAGCGGCCCGGCGCGGTTCACCTCACGCTGCCGGCCGACGTGAGCAGCCGCCCGGGCACCGACGGCGACGCTGCCGCGCCGCCGATGACACCGGCCGCGGTCGCCACGACCGTCTACACCGGCGGACCGGACCCGTCCGCGGTCCTTGCCGCCGCCCGGAGGCCGGTCATCCTGGCCGGGATCGGAGCGGTGCGAGCGGGCGCGACCCCGGCGCTGGTCCGGCTCGCCGAGACCGTGTCGGCGCCGCTGGTCGTCGCCCCGATGGCCAAGGGCGTCGTGCCGGAGGACCACCCGCTGTTCGCCGGCGTGCTCGACATGGCCTGCCCCCAGGTGGTGTGGGACTTCCTGGCCACCGCGGACCTGATCGTCGCCGCCGGCTTCGACGCGGTCGAGCTGATCAACCCATGGCCGCTGCGTACTCCGGTCCTGCACGTCGACGCGATCCCCAACGTCGACCAGATCTACGCCAGCGACTGCGAGTGCGTCGGCGACATCGGCGCGATCCTCGGCTGGCTCGCCGACGGGTGGCGCGGCCAGCCCCGGTGGGCTGGGAGCGAGGTCGCGCGGCACCGCCGCCGGCTGCACGACGCGTACCACGCCGGTGCGGTGCCGGGCCGGCTCAATCCGACCGACGTGGTCGACGCGGTCCGCCGGGCCGCGCCGCGCCACACGCTGGTCACCACCGACGTCGGCTCGCACAAGCTGCTCGTCGGCCAGGGCTGGCGGGCGTACGAGCCGCGCAGCGTGCTGATGACCAACGGCCTGTCTTCGATGGGGTTCGGCGTGCCGGCCGCGATCGCGGCGAAGGTCGCCGACCCGACCCGCCCGGTCGTCGCGATGGTCGGCGACGGCGGGTTCGCGATGACCGCGACCGAGGTCAGGCTGGCGGCGGCGCTGGGACTGCCGGTGGTGTTCGTGGTGTTCGTCGACGGCAGCCTCAACCGGATCGAGCTCACCCAACGGGCCCGCGGGGTGCCGAGCACGGCGACCCGGATCGAGGACATCGACCTGGTGAAGCTGGCCGAGTCGATGGACTGCGACGGCGTCCGCGCCGCCGATCCCGCCGAGCTCGAGAAGGTCCTCCAGCCCCTCGACTCCCTGACCCGCCCGCTGGTCATCGAGGCCCGCATCGACCCGTCCCAGTACGACGCCCAGTTCTGACCGTGGCCGCCGCCGACCTGCCGGACGCCACGAGGCTCGCGGCCTACGCCCGCAGCCTCCCGACCGCGCCGCCGGCCGCCCTACCTGCCGGCCCGTACCGGATCCGCACCCACACCGGCATCCTCGTGGCGTCAGCCTGACGAGGCGGCGACGCACACCTCGGCTCAGCCGGCGCCACCGGTCAGCCGGGCGGTCACCTTCTCGGCGATGCCGGCCAGGGTGTCGACCTCGGCGGGGGTGAGCAGGTCGATGAAGTTGCGGCGGACCGACTCGACGTGCCCGGGTGCGGCCCGCTCCAGCACCGCCCGGCCCTGCTCGGTCAGCGTGATCACGGCGCCCCGGCCGTCGTCCGGGCACGGCCTCCGTCGGACGAGACCGCGCCGCTCCATACGGCCGACGTGGTGGGCCAGCCGGCTGCTGGACCACAGCAGGTGGGTGGCCAGCTCGCTGGCGCGCCACTGGGAGGACCCGGGCCGCTCGGTCAGCGTGGAGAGCACGTCGTAGTCCGGCTCGGAGAGCCCGGAGCCGTCCGCGAGGTCGCGGGCGAGCCGGAGATCGAGCAGCGTCCGCATCCGCCGGTAGCCGCGCCAGGCCCGGTCCTCCGGCCCGGACAACCACCGCACCCCGACCACGGACGCCAGTCTAGCGGCGTACTTGACGTGTCAGCAAACATCCGTCTAGTTTTGCTGATGTGTCAGTGAGTGGATGGCCGGCCAGGATCCTCCGGTTGTACGTGGGCCTGGTGGGTTTCGGCGTCAGCCTGGCGCTGATGGTCCGGGCCCGGCTGGGGCTCGGCCCCTGGGACGTGCTGCACCAGGGGCTCGCCGGCCGGCTGCACGTGCCGATCGGCTGGGTGGTGATCGGGGTCGGCGCGGTCGTCCTGCTCGCCTGGATCCCGCTGCGGGAGCGTCCCGGGATCGGGACGGTGAGCAACGCCGTCGTCGTCGGCCTGGTGGTCGACGGCGCGCTCGCGGTCCTGCCGGCGCCCGGGTCGCTCGCGGTCCGGGCGACCTTCCTGGCCGTCGGGATCGCCGGGAACGCCGTGGCCACCGCCCTCTACATCGGCGCCGGCCTCGGACCGGGGCCGAGGGACGGTCTGATGACCGGGCTGGCCAGGCGCGGCCTGTCCGTCCGGGCGGTGCGCACGGGGTTGGAGCTGGCCGTGCTGGCGATCGGGTTCGTGCTCGGCGGGTCGGTCGGGGTCGGGACGGTGGCGTACGCGTTGGCGATCGGACCGCTGGTGCAGTGGGCGCTGCCCCGGCTCACAGTGACCGCTGCCCTGGAAGGAGAACGGTGTGAGTCCTGTGCTGTTCGGACTTGACCTGACCGCGTCCGCGGCGCCGGGGGCCGACCCGGTCCAGCGGGCGCGGGCCGCGGAACGGCTCGGCTTCGACTTCGTCTCCGCGCCGGACCACCCGTGCGGGACCGCGCCGACGTACGAGACCTGGACGATGCTGACCTGGATCGCGGCCTCGACCAGCAGGATCGCCGTGGCCACGCGGGTGCTCGCGGTGCCGATGCGGAATCCGGCGCTGGTGGCGAAGATGGCCGAGTCCCTGGACCGGCTCTCTGGCGGGCGGCTGATCCTCGGCCTGGGCGGTGGCTACGCCGACGCGGAGTTCCAGGCGTTCGGGCTGCCCGTGCCGGCCGCCCGGGAGAAGGTCGACGGCCTGGAGGACGCGGTGCGGATCGCCCGCCGGATGTGGACCGACCGTGCCGTCTCCCATCCCGGGCGGGTGTACCGGACTGACCACGCGGACGTCGAACCCAAGCCGGCCCACCGCATTCCGGTCTGGCTGGGCACCTTCGGCCCACGTGCCCTGGCCGTGACCGGCCGGCTGGCCGACGGCTGGATCCCGTCGCTCGGGTCGGCGCCGCGCGACCAGCTCGCCGCGATGCGGGCACGGGTGCTCGCGGCCGCGACGGACGCCGGCCGCCGGCCCGCGGAGATCACCTGCGCGCTGAACCTGCGGATCGCGACCGACCTGGCCGCGGACGCCGACGTCACCGGCACGCCGGGCGCGATCGCCGACCAGCTCACCGATCTCGTCCACCAGGGCTTCACCGCGTTCAACCTGCAGCTGGCCGATCCCGGCGAGCTCGAGGTGGCGGCGGCCGAGATCGTCCCGGCGGTCCGTGCGCTGCCTTGATGACGCGCAGCGCCACTGTCGCATTGGCCGCCGCGGCTCCGCTCATGCGGCCGCTCGGTCCTCGCCGTCGGGGGACGGCTCGGCCTTGAGCGGCTTGGCGAGTTCCAGCTCCGGCGGGATCTCGGCCTCGACGTCCTCGGCACTGATCGTGTGCGTCATCGCGTACGCGATCGCACCGCCAAGCACGAGCAGCACGGAGCCCACTGCGGCCCAGGCGGCGGCGCCGGGCAACTGGGTCAACCGGTACATGACCCAGGAGATCGCGACCGTGGCCGGAACCGTCACGAGCCAGGCGGTGACCATCTCCCCGACGACCTTCAGGTTGACGCCGCCTCCTGATCGGATGCCCGACCCGGTCACGGACGAGGCGGCCGCATGCGTGGTCGAGACCGGGATGCCGAGCCCGGTCGCGCCGAAGACGGCGGCGATCGCCCCGATGTTCGCGGCCAGGCCGGAGCTGGCGTGCAGCTTCGTGATCTTCAGGCCCATCGTCTCGATGATCTTCCAACCGCCCCAGACGGTGCCGAGCGCGATCGACCCGTACGCGACGATCGGGATCCAGGGGGCGATCGGGATCGCGCCGCCGGGACCGGCATGCGCGTGGCCGGACCCGACGAGGAGCGCCGCGATGAGCCCCATCGTCTTCTGCGCGTCGTTCGCGCCGTGCCCGAAGGAGACCGCCGCGGCCGAGAAAAGCTGCAGCACCTTGAACGGCTTGGCGTTGTCCTGCCACCTGGACAGCCGCTGCCACCCCGCCACCAGGAACATCGCAAGGTAGGCGACCGCGAACGCCACCAGCGGGGACGCGACGATCGCGACCGCGGCCTCCGATACGGCCTTCCAGTTGATGGCGGCCAGGCCGGCGGCGGCCAGCCCCGCGCCGACCAGGCCACCGATGATGGCGTGGCTCGACGATGACGGCATACCGATGTACCAGGTCGCGTAGTTCCACGCGATCGCGGCGATAAGCGCCGAGAAGACCAGGGCAACGCTCTCGTTGCGGGCGTTGACCACTTTGGCGACGGTGCTGGCGACAGCCGTACCCACGACGAAGTACGCGCTGAAGTTGAAGAAGGCGGAGAACCAGGGTGCCCACCGCGCCGGCAGGGCACGGGTGGCGACCACCGTGGCCACCGAGTTCGCGGCGTCGTGGAAACCGTTGGTGAAATCGAAAAGCACCGCCAACGCGACTACTGCGATCACCGTGATCAGCAGGACGTCCATGGACCGCTCCCCACAACGTTCCCGTGGCGGTCCGGCCCGATGTTGGGCGACGGCACCGCCGCAACGGCGATCGAGGCTCCACCGTGCCGCGGTTCGTCGGAACTGTCCTCATCCCGGGCGAGTGAATCGTCCGCCGCAGCGACGTTCGGCACCCGCGACGGGGCGGGATGCCCAGCTTCCTCGGCCAGACCTGACCGCCACCGCCCGGCCCCCGAGACTGACGCAAGGGGTCGCGTGAGTCGACCGTTCGTGACGTGGCCGGCGGCGCTGGCAGGATGGCTGTCGTGGTGGCGGTCGGGGTGAGTGAGCGGTCGGTGCGCATGCTGGCTGACGGCCGCTCGTTCGAACGGGGTCAGGCGTACGTTGCGGCGGGTCGGGTGCGCCGGGTGGAGGTCGACGGGACGACGGTGTCCGCGACGGTCGACGGCACCAACGTCTACCGGGTGCGTCTGGAGGTCATCGGGTCCGGTCTGCGCGGACGGTGCACCTGTCCGTACGGGTCGGAGGGTGTCTTCTGCAAGCACTGCGTCGCGGTGGCGCTGGCCTGGCTGGCGGAGGGTGCCGAGATCGGCGAACCGCGGCCTGCGCTGGTGTCCGACCGGCGGCTGGGAGAGTTCCTGCTCGGTCAGGACCCGGCGTGGCTGGTGGAGCAGCTCGTGTTCGCCGCCAGGACCAACCCGTTGCTGCGGGCGCGTCTCGACGTCGCCGCAGGTGCCGACGCGGCTGCCGCCTACGACCTCGCCGACCTGCGGGAACGCCTCGCCCGAGCCATCGAGATCGGGGACTACGTCGACTACGGCGGGGCGTACTCGTACTTCGAGCAGATCGGGGGAGCGCTGAACGCGGTGGCGGAGCTGGTGCACGGCGGCTTTCCGGACGCCGCGGTCACCCTGACCGAATACGCGCTGGACCTGCTGGAGGGCGCCGCCGGCCAGGTGGACGACTCCGACGGCGGGCTGCGCGAGGCCATCGTCCGCGCGGAGGAGATTCACCTGGCCGCCTGCGAAGCCGGCGGGCCCGACCCGGTCGCGTTGGCGGAGCGCCTCGTCGAACGGGCAGTGGCCAGTGAGTACGAGGTGTTTCTCGACGTGCTGCCCGACTACGAGCTGATGCTGGGGCCGGCGGGGTTGGCCCGATACCGCGAGCTGGTCGAGCAGGCCTGGACGGCGCTGCCGCCGATGAAGGCCGACGACTACAGCAACCGCCGTTTCACCGTGAACCACCTGATGGAGAACCTCGCCGAGACCTCGGGCGGCGCCGACGCGCTGATCGCCGTGCTGGCCAGGGACATGACCAGCGGGTACGACGCGCTGCGCATCGCGGAGCGGTTGTGCGTGGACGGCCGCGACGAGGAGGCGCTGGCCTGGTTGGAACGCGGCATGACGGAGTTCGAGCCGGACTCACGGTTGCGGACCCTGGCCGCCGAGTGTCACCTGCGTGCAGGCCGGGTGGGCCGGGCCGGCGAGCTGCTCTGGTCGAACTTCGCCGAATGCCCCGGCCTCGGCGGCTATCAAGCGCTGCGCGAAGGCACTGGCGACGACTTCCCCGGGTGGCGCGAGCGGGCTCTCACGCTGCTGCGGAGCACGCCGCCGCTGAAGGATCCGTGGCAGCCGGGACGTTCGCTGCTGGTGGAGATCCTGCTGTTGGAAGACAGCATCGACGCCGCCTGGCGCGCGGCTGTCGATGCCGGCTGCTCGCAGGAGCTGTGGCTGCGGCTGGCCCGCGCCCGGGCCGCCACCCACCCGGCCGATGCCATCCCGGTCCTCCTCCGGGCCGCCGACCGGGCGATCGACGGGAAGAACCGCGACTCCTACCGGACCGCCGCCGGACTGCTGCGCGAGGCCAGGCCGCTGTTCACCCACTCCGATCAGGACCAGCACTTCCTCGACCACCTCGCGGCGTTGCGCGCCACGCACCGGCCCAAGCGCGCGCTCCGCGAGGAACTCGACCGCGCCGGCCTCCCTTAGCCGTGTGACACCTGTACAGGTCGATGGTGGTCAGTCGCGAGGTCAGACGGCTGAGGTCGGGCGCGCCGCCTCAGCCGGGACCGACAGCCAGGACGCGGGCTCGGTCGATGCAACAGACCCTTCCCGGCCGCCCGGGAACAAACGCTGCTGGTTCCACAAGATCGCCGACGTCCGGGGCGCGCTACCGCGCTCCGCGCATCCCCGGGCGAAGAAGGCCTCGCCGAGATCTGGAACGCCGAGGAAAGCGGCACGCCCTGGCCGCCGTCGCCGCGTTCGAGACCGGCGCCCGACCGCCGCACGGCCGGGTGCCGGCCGGCGCCGTGCTGGCGCCGGCCGGCGATGGTCGCTCCGGTGGTCAGGCCGCGCAGATGGCCACGGCGCGGACGTCCCAGTTGCCGCTGTTCGGCTGGGTCTCCACCGCGAACGCTTCGACCTTGTCGAGGGCGTTGAACGGGTACGCCACCTGGAGGGCGAGCCCTGGTCCCGACGGGACGATGATTGCGGCGGCCCCGTGGACCCGCGTCCCGGCCGGGCAGCTGACGACGGCGACCTTCTCCGGCTCGGACTGGTTCGTCGCCGATGGCGTGAAGACCACCTGGTAGCCGGCCGGCGTCGGCGCGCAGACCGCGTACGCGGTCACCGTCCACTGACCGACCGCCGCGGACCCGTCGTCCGCGGCCGCCGCTCGCACCCGGTCGCCGGCCAGGAACGGGGTCGCCGAGACCAGCTTGGTGTGGTTGCCCGCGTTGTTCACCCGGGCACCGCTGCCGAGCACGCTCTGCCCGACCGGGCAGAAGGCGTCCGTCTCGCTGAACGGGTTCGAGACGCTGCTGACGATGTTCAACCCGCTCACCGGACTGGCGCAGATCGCGTACGCCTGGACGGACCAGTTCGAGCTGATGTTCGGCGTGACCTCTGCCGCGGACACCACGTACGAGTCCTGGCCGCTGGCCGGGTGCACCGGCTGCAGCTCGGTCAGCGCGACCCGGTCGGCGTCGGCCGCGGTGGGAAAGACCCAGCCGCCCCCGCCGATCACCCGCTCGCCGACCGGGCAGAGCGCCGGTGGGGCGGTCTTGGCGGGCTTCGAGTCGTTCGGCGACACCATACCGGGCACCTTGTGGATGCCGGTCACGGCGCCGGCCGGCGCCGCCCCGGCCAGCTGCATGCCGACCAGCGCGCCGGTCGCCAGGGCGAGCGAGGCCGCCAGCGCGGCGAGCCGGCCCGCGGACCGCCGCAGTCTGAGTGCGTTCATTCAGGAACCCCCGAAGGTTGCGAGCGAGCCGGCCCCGAACGGGCACCGGCGTGGCGAGGCCACGTCGGGACAGTGGAGCCGGGCGGTGGGCAACCGCCCGGCCACCGCGACCAGACCAACCAGGGTCCGCGCCGCGGCAGGCAGGGACCCGGCTGTCGCCCGCACGGCGGTGCGCAGGTTCGGTGGCGGCCCGCTGCCGCCCGCGGCGAGCACCCGGGCGCTCTCCACGGCGAGCAGCGGGTTGCCCTCGGCCGCGGCGACGACCCGGTGCAGCAGCGCGTCGTCCATCGGCACGATGGACGAGGCGAGCGCGGCGACCTCCGCGCTGCCGATCGGGGAGAGCGGGATCTCGGTCACCGGCACCGACCGGCTGACGAGGTCGGCGAGCACGGCGTCCAGCTCGGGCCGGGACGGCCGGTCCCGGCGGGTCAGCACGAGCAGCAACGGCAGCCGCACGAGCCTGCGGCCGACGTGCGCGGTCAGCCTCAGGCTGGCCCGGTCGGCGCGGTGCGCGTCGTCGACGGCGATCAACACGGGCCGGTCGGTACAGGACCACTCGACCAGCCGGAGGACCGACTCGAACACCCGCAGCCGTTCCAGCTCCGGCGCGGTGGCCGCGGCGGCCGGCCCGGGCCGGCCCAAGCGGGCGCCGAGCTCCGGGGACAGCCGGTTGAGCTCGGTCGGCCAGCCCGCCGTGTCCGGCACCGGGGCCGCGTCGGCGACCAGGAGGGTGGCCAGCTCCAGCCAGACCGCGAACGGTGTCTCGCCGCCGATGTCCAGCCCGGCGCCGACGGCCGCCCGGCCGCCGGCCGCCTCGACCCGCGCGACCAGCTCGCCGAGCAGGCTCGTCTTGCCGATCCCCGCCTCGCCGCGAGCCGGCAGACCCGCTGGGACAGCGTTACCGCGTCCGCGGTCCGGCCCTCCCCATCCGCGTCGTCGGCCGCCGTCTCGAGCGCCCGCCGCCGCCGGGCGAGGTGGTCGGTTCGGGCGTCCCGGGCCCAGCCGTCGTCGAGGCCCGGCAGCAGCTCGCCCCGTTCGGATGTCACGCCGTCGGGCGGGTCGTCGAGGGCGTCCACCCAGACGGACGCCGGCAGCCCGATCGTGAGCCGCGAGCACTCCAGCGTCCCGGCCGCCGGTCCCCAGGCTTGCCGGACCGACCACACCGCCGTACGGAGGCTTGCCCGTGCGCTCGCGTCGGTCACGTCGGGCCAGAGCCGGGCGGCGACGTCGGCCCGCGAATGGTCGCCGCGGTGCAGTGCCAGCCAGCCGATCAGGGCCCGCGCGCGGTCGCTGGTGGGCATCGCGACCGGGCGGCCGTCCAACTCACCGGCGAGCGGGCCCTGCAGCCACAGCCCGGAGCACGGCCTCAGCGTAGGCCCGCAGGCCGCTGCGTTGACGGTGCTTGACGAGCGCCCAACGGTCGGTGCGGAGCGTCGGCCGCACACCCACCGAAGGGACCTGAGACATGACAACCACCGACACCCGGCCGGCGGTCGACCGGGCCGTGCTGGACGAGTTCGTGGGCCGCGTGGTCGGCGACCTCGGCGCGACCGTCAGCGCCGCCCTCGTCGTGATCGGCGACCGGCTCGGTCTCTACCGCGCGCTGGCCGATGGCGGCCCACTGACCGCCGAGCAGCTCGCGGAGCGAACCGGCACCGCGGCCGCGCACGTACGGCCGTGGCTGGCCAACCAGGCCGCCGGCGGCTACATCGGGTACGACCCGGGCCAGGCCACCTGGTCGATGACCCCGGAGCAGGCCTTCGCGCTGGCCGCCGCCGACGGCCCGATGCTGCCGGGCAGCATGCAGCTCGCCCTCGGGACGCTGCGGGACGCGCCGGCGATCGAGGAGCGGTTCCGTACCGGCGCCGGGTTCGGCTGGCACGAACACGACGCTGACCTGTTCGAGGGCACCGAGCGGTTCTTCCGCCCCGCGTACGCGGCGAGCCTCGTCTCGGACTGGCTGCCCGCCCTGGCCGGCGTCGTGGCCAAGCTGACCGCCGGCGCGAGTGTCGCCGATGTCGGATGCGGGCACGGCGCGTCGACGATCCTGATGGCACAGGCCTTCCCGGCCTCGACCTTCCTCGGCGTCGACTACCACGAGGCGTCGATCCTGGTCGCCCGCCGGCACGCCGAGGCGGCCGGGGTCGCCGACCGGGTCGGGTTCCGGACCGCCGACGCCGACGAGCTGGACGCCGTCGACCTCGACCTCGTCACCATGTTCGACTGCCTGCACGACATGGGCGACCCAGTCGGCGCCGCCCGCGCCGCCCGCCGTGCGCTCGCCCCGGACGGCACGCTGATGGTGGTCGAACCGCTCGCCGACGACCGGGTCGAGGACAACCTGCACGTCCTCGGCCGGGTGTTCTACGCGGCGTCCGCGCTGATCTGCACCCCGAGGCTCACCCTCGTCGACCGCGACCATCCGCCGTCGGCGCCGCTCGTTCACGCGGGCCTCGACGCCATCGACCGCTACTGCCGCGACATCTGCGGCCGCAACCTCGAGCACGAGGTCCGCGACGTCGTCTCCACTGTGGACGGTCTCGCCTACACCCAGCACTGCCGTTACCCCGACGGCACCGCCGTCATCTGCGCGACGGTCGCCACCGTCCGGGCCGGCAAGATCCAGCACCAGACCGCGGTCCAGGTCTGGGACGCCTGAGCGCGGCGGCTCCAGCCGGGTCGAGGGAACTCGCAGTGCGACGAGTTCCCTCGTCTCCGCGCTCCACCCGAACAGAGCCGGTCGACGGCAGTTCGTCCCCGCGTCACCGGCTCCCGCGCGGACGGCGTCATGAACTGACCGGCGTCGTCGGTCCGGCAGCGGCCCGGCGGGGACAGGCACCGCTCGCGGCGGGCACCGCTGCCCGACGCGCCCTCCCCAAGGTTTCCGAGGCTGGTCAGGGTGTGGTGGCGTAGGGCTTGGCCCAGTCCCGGAGGGCGGTCAGGAACGCGGGGTCGACAGGCGCGCCGTTCGCTGGGGTGCCGGCGGTGTTGAGGTCGTGGTCGAGGCCGGTGAGGGTCTGCAGCCCGGGTCCGGTGGTGCCCGCGCCGGTCAGGGCGTCGACCAGCGGCCGGATCGTGGAGGGCGGGACGTTCGTGTCGGCGGTGCCCACGGTGACCAGGACCCGCGTGCCGGTGGGCAGTTTGGCGGCGTACGCGGGCACGTCGATCATGTCGGCGGCGCGGCTGTACCGGGCGTTGGCCGGCGACACGATCACCGAGTTCAGCAGGCTGCTGATGTCCGGCAGCAGGCCGGCCAGGTCGACCGGCTGCCCGGTCCGGAACGCGGCGACCGCCTGGCGGACGAGTTGCGCGTTGCGCCGCGCGGTGTCGGCGGTGATGGCGCCTTGGGTCACCCGGGTGTCCAGGGACTCGTTGATCTGCAGAGTCAGCAGGTCGAGGAGCCGCTCGTCCTGGGGCTCCACCAGGGCGAGCCCGGCCGGGTGCGGTGACACCGTCTCGGCCACCAGGATCGCGTACATGCCGCCCTCGCTGTGCCCGACCACCAGCAGCCGTTGCCGGTCGGTCGCCGGCTGCTGGTACAGCAGTTTGTACGCGTCGTCGGCCTGCTGGAGGAAGGCGTTCAGATCGCTCGATCCCGGGTCGGAGGCGAACCGGCCGGCGCCGGTTTTCCCGGCGAAGTACTTGTCGAAGCGCAGGCTGATGATGCCCTGTTGGGCCAGCGCCTCGGCGATCTGCTTGAGCGTGTTCGGGGTGTGGTCGGGCAGCTGGTTGCCGTTGCGGTCCGTCGGGCCGCTGCCGGCCAGCAGCAGCGCCGAAGCCAGGTGCTGGCCGGTGCGGTGGGCAGGCACCTGCAATGTCCCGTACGTGGTGGTGCCGTCGACGTCGAACGACACCTCCGTGGTGCTGGCCGCGACCTGACCGGGGGAAACCGGAGCCGGTCCGGGGGAGCCGCAGGCTGCCAGGCAGCCGCAGAAGGCCAGACCCACACACAGTACGGTCGCTGCGGCCGGAGGCCGTAAAGTACGCACCTGTATTCACCTTCGCCGCGAGCCGGCACTGACCGACACAGGCACCGTAACTTACCCTAATCGACATCGAGGAGGGGCAATGGAAGGGATTGTCGGCGACCGGATCCTGCGCTGCTCCGACGGCCACCTGTTCGTATCCGGCGAGGATGCCCGGCTGTTCATGTCCGTGCACCTGGGGCCGAAGCGGTTCCTCCGCTGCCCGGTAGACAGGAAATGGCGGATGGCTGGCAACATCAACTCCGCTAACCTGACCGAACAGGAGATCGAGCAGGCCCGCAAGTACCGGGCCTGAGGGTCCCGTCCGACGGCCTCCGAAAGCGCCGCGGCGCGGCCCTGCCGCGGCGCCGCGGCCACCGAGTGACCGGGGTCAGCACTCATCGAGTGATCCGTCCTCTTTGGACGCTTCAGCCGACGCACGCCGTCGGCGTGGCTACTGCTCAGGGCTGCTGGGCTCCCTGGGCTTCCACGTACACGCTGTAGAGCGATGAGGTGGCCGTCATGAAGAGACGGTTCTTCTTCCGGCCGCCGAAGCAGAGGTTGGCACAGCCCTCGGGCAGGTGGATCTGGCCGAGCAGCGTCCCGTCGGGGCTGTAGCAGTGCACGCCGTCGAACCCGGCGCCGCCGGCATGAGTGGCCGCCCACAGGTTGCCGTCCCGG
This sequence comes from uncultured Actinomycetota bacterium, assembly GCA_963803135.1. GTDB lineage: Bacteria > Actinomycetota > Actinomycetes > Mycobacteriales > CADCTP01 > CADCTP01. The sequence continues at coordinate 663,068 of CAWDLH010000010.1, forward strand.
TCGGTGCGGATCCCGTCGGACCCGCCCGGCCCCGGGAACTCCACGAACGGGCGGCCGTCGACCGGCGTGGTCCCGTCCATGTCGAAGACGCGGATCTCCCCGACGTCGACCACGTACAGCCGGGTCCCGTCGGGTGCGAAGCAGATCCCGTTGGGCCGGTCCATCCCGGTGATCACGGGTGTCCCGTGGCCGTTCTGCACGCGGTAGACGTCGCGGGGCAGCTGCTTGACCGCGCGGTCGCCCTCGAAGTTGGTCTCGATCCCCCAGCCGGGATCGGTGAACCAGATCGAGCCGTCGGAGTGGACGGTCAGGTCGTTGGGCGCGTTCAGCGGCTTGCCGTCGAAGCCGTCCATGACGACGGTGATCGAGCCGTCGTGCTCGGTCCGGGTCACCCGGCGGGTGCGGTGCTCGCAGGTGACCAACCGGCCCTGCCGGTCCCGGGTGTTGCCGTTGCTGTTGTCCGACGGCGCCCGGTACACGGCGACCTCGCCGGTGAGCTCGCTCCAGCACAGCATCCGATCGTTGGGGATGTCGGAGAACAGCAGGTGGCGGCCGTCGCCGAACCAGACCGGGCCCTCCAGCCAACGGCCGCCCGTCCACAGCCGCTCGACGACCCCCTGCATGACGGTGACCGCGCGGAACCGGTCGTCGAGCACCTCGAGCGCGGGATCCGGCAACCGCACGACGCTCCGATCGACGTCCCAGGCTCCGGCGGCGCTCCCGTTGGTTGCCATCGTCCGCCCCTTTCACCGACCGCCATCGGCCCGGTCGGACGGTACCGGCCCCCGGTAGTCCGGCCGCATGGCACCACGGCACGAGGGCGTGACCACGACGCTCGGCATCTACACCGACGTGCCGGCGGACTTCGTGGCCCCTACGAGGAGGGATCGTGATGTGCGGCTCGAGGTCGGCGCATCCGCTCAGCTTTCTCGGCCAGTCCCGACGGCCGCCGACCGGCCCGACGAATGCAACGGACCCCCCGAGAGTCAAGGGGTGTTTGAAGTCATGAGAGCCAGAGGGTGATCGCCGCAGGACGAGCCCGCCGCGGTAGACGAGGGCGAGTTTGTCGTAGCGGGTGGCCAGTCCGCGCCACTGCTTGGTGGTTGAACGAGCGCTCGATGACGTTGCGCTGCTTGTAGTCTCGGCGTCGAAGCGCGGGGTCGCCGCCGGGCGAGCCGCGGCGGCGGCGGTGGGCGTTCTGGTCGGCGGTTCGGGGATGACGGCTTGGATGCCGCGGGAGCGCAGGTAGGCGCGGTGCCTCGGGAGGAGTAGGCCTTGTCCCGCGGACGCCTGCGGTGTGGTCGGGGACGACCCGGCCCAGGCGCGGCACCGTAGCTCGGCGAGCAGTGACGGCAGGGCCGGGGCGTCGCGGCCTGGCCGGGCGTGACGGCGAGGACCAGCGGCAGGCCGCGGCCGTCAACCAGAGCGTGCGCCTTAGTCGTCAACCCGCCACGGGACCGGCCGATCGCATGATCGTCCGGTTCGTCCCTGCGGCTTCGGGGATTCTTGTCATTCGACCGAGCCCCCTGTGTGGGGACGGCTTGCCCGCGCGACCTTGCCAGCGTGGCCGCGTGCTGATGCACCCGCGCGATCGGTGGAGTCCACCGACACCCGCCAGTTGATCTCACCGGCGGCGTCGGCCTGCACCTGCAACACGCGTCAACACCCGATCCCACGTGCCATCGGTGGTGAACCGGTGATGCCGCTTCCACACCGTCTGCCACGGCCCGAACTCCGCCGGCAGATCACGCCACGCAATCCCCGTCCGATACCGGTAGATCGCCGCCTCCACCAGCAGCCGGTGATCCCTCATCGGCCGCCCCATCGCCCCCTTCAACGGCGGCAACACCGGCTCCACCCGTGCCCACATCTCATCCGACAGAAGCGACCCACGCGACATCACCAAATCATCAACGCCGACGCATGCCCAACATCGGAGACACGCCCTAGGGCGTGTCTCTGAAGTCATGCGAGAGCCAGAGGGTGATCGGCTCGCCAGGACGAGCCCGCCGCGGTAGACGAGGGCGAGTTTGTCGTAGCGGGTGGCCAGTCCGCGCCAGTGCTTGAGCTGAGTTGAAGGCGCGCTCGATGACGTTGCGCTGCTTGTAGTCCTCAGCGTCGAACGCCGGCGGGTCGCCCACCGGCGCGCGCCTCGGCGTCTGGCGGTGGGCGATCTGGTCGGCCGGTTCGGGGATGACGGCCTTGGATGCCGCGGCGAACGCAGGTAGGCCGCGGTTGGCTCGGGAGGAGTAGGCCTTGTCACCGCGCACCGCCTGCGGTCGTGGTGCGGGGACGACCCGGCCGCCAGGCGTGGCACGCGTAGCTCGGCCGAGCAGGACTGGTCAGGGCCGGAGCTGTCGCCGGCCTGACCGGGCGTGACGGCCAGCACCAGCGGCAGGCCCGCGCCCGTCGACCAGAGCGTGGGTCTTGGTGGTCAGCCCGCCGCGGGATCGGCCGATCGCGTGATCGTCCGGTTCGTCCCGCGGCTTCGGGCGGATCCTTGTCATTCGGCCGAGCCCCCTGTGTGCGAGAACGGCGTCAGCTGCGACCTTTCCAGCGGTGGCCGCGTGCTGGTGCACCCGGGCGATCGGTGGAGTCCACCGACACCCGCCAGTCGATCTCACCGGCGGCGTCGGCCTGCGCCTGCAACGCGGTCAGCACCCGATCCCAGGTGCCATCGGTGCTGAACCGGTGATGCCGCTTCCACGACCGTCTGCCACGGCCCGAACTCCGCCGGCAGATCACGCCACGGCAATCCCGGTCCGGATACCGGTAGATCGCCGCCTCCACCAGCGGCCGCTGATCCCGCATCGGCCGCCCCATCGCCCCCTTCAACGGCGGCAACACCGGCTCGATCCGTGCCCACATCTCATCGGACAGAAGCGACCACGCGACATACACCAAAGCATCAACGCCGACGCATGCCCAACATGGAGACACGCCCTAGTCGAGTAAGTCCTAACGGCGCGGAGGTCTACCGCAGCGGGGAGTGGACAGGTCGATCGCCGAGGGGGGTGTGGCGCTTCTAGATGCGCTTGTCGCATCCTCGACGTAGGGAGAACCGTCGTGATCACACTATCGAGAGCACGCCGCGCTCTTGTGACCGTGGCCGGCACGGTTCCGCTGATCGGAGCAGGCGTGGCCGTCGCGTTCCCCGCCAGCGCCGCCGGTGGCGGGCACGTCGACGTCTCCGACGGCAGTTCCCGCGTCGTCGGAGACGTGAGTTTCACCAGCCGGACGAGCTTCAAACTCACCAACGCTACTCTGCACGACGTCAATTGCGATGGCCGCGCCGCCCAGTTCTGGGGCCCAGGACGACTTCGGGGCGCTGACGGTTCACGTGGATTCCAACGGCTGCGGATCCTCCGTGCACTGGGCTTCTCTGTCCGGCAGCAGCGGAGGCGCCGGCCGCATCTCGTTCGTCCAGCTGCACGTGGTGGCGTGCAACCGCACCGGTTGCAGCACCGGCAAGAACAGCGTCGCCTTCCACAATCCGTTCACGTGATCGGCTGCGCGCGCGGCGCGTGACTCCCCGGGCGGCGAGCCGGACGCTGGTCTCCTCCGTCGGACGGACCAGGGCCGCCGCGACCGCGTCGGGCACCCTGGACGCCTGGCGGGACAAGCTGCTCGCCTACTTCGACACCGGCGGCGTCTCCAATGGGCCGACCGAAGCCGTCAGCGGACTGATCAAGAAAGTGAAACGGGTCGGGGGCTGTCACGGGGTGGACGTGGTCCGGCTGATCCGGTTGGCTGCAGCCCTGGATGTATCACTACTAGAGCTGGTGGACGTGGGTTCTTCACTACTGGCTGATCGCGTGGAGGGGCTGCCTTCGTAGCTGCCGGTTCTCAGGGTGACCGGTTCGGGTCAAGGCTGGCCGCAGGCGATCCCGCAGGGACGCCGCAGGCGGTCTTGACCCGGGCCGGCGCCCCGTCGAGAGGATCGGCGGCGGAGAAGGCCGTCCCGGAGGTGACAGGACATCGGTGCCGCAGTACCGGAGCGAAAGGTGAGACCATGGGTGAGCAGGCGAGGGAGGTGACGGTGGTGAGTACGAGCAGCGACGGGAGGCCGGTCGAACCGCTGACCTACGACTCCCTGTCGGTCGCGGAGCTGGCCCGCCTGCAGGGCGTGCGACCTGTGCGGTCCTTGGACGAGCTGGCGCGGGACGCGTTCGGCTCGGACGAGGAAGTTGAAGAGTTCATCGCCTACACGTACGCGGCTCGTCGCCGGGATATGACGTAGCCGGTGGCTGCGGTCGTCCTGGACACCGACGTCGCGTCCCGGATCCTCCGTCGCCGGCTCACCGCCCGTCTCGCTGGCCGGCTACCTGGCATGGACCTGTGCGTGACGTTCGTGACCATCGGAGAGCTGTGGAAGCGGGCTGAGCTTCGCAATGGGACATGCGCGCCCGGGCCGAATTGATCGGCTTCCTGCACAGCGTCGTTGTGCTGCCCTACGGCGAGGCGGTCGCCCAGCGGTGGGGCCAGATGGCTGCTGCAGCGGAACGACGGGGCCTGACGCTGCCTGTCAACGACTCGTGGATCGCGTCGTGCTGCCTGGCCCGCGAGCTACCGCTGGCGACGCTGAACGTCAAGGACTACGCCGACCTGGTCGAGCACGAGCGCCTGACGTTGCTAACCAACTGACGGTCGAGCCGGTCCGCCGCCCCGGTCATGCTGTGGAGCTTCTTCTCGGTATTGCTGGGGCTTCGCCCGGCGGCGCAGCCGCCGGCCCTGACTGAGTAGGAAAGTTCTCACCCACGCCTGATACAGGGTTGGATACAAGACAGAGTTCGACCTGAACCGAAGCCGACTCCATTGACCCAGCGGCGAGCCTCGCGACAACGGCGAGCGACCCGAAGACACCCTCCACCGTCAGCGCATGCGCAAGTACGACGCGGGCGCGGTCGGGGTCGGTGTCGGCGAGGGCGGTGGCCAGGGCGGTGAGCGCCCGGGGGTGACGGCGCGGGCGGCCCGTTCGGCGTCCAGCGCCAGCTGGTGGGCCGCGGTCGGGCGGGGCGGACGTCACTCGGTGCAGGTGAGCCGCCGCCATCCCGGCGGGCGCGATGATGGGCCGATGGCAATGCCCGCAGACCACCCAGAGCCGGGCACGCCGGCCCAGCCGGGCGCGCCGGGTCCGCCCGGCCCGCCGGACCCCATGGCCCTGCTGCGCAGCCGGAGCTACCTCGGGCTGCTGGTCTTGGCGGCGATCCTGGGCGTGCCGATCTCCGCCGCGGCCTACGGCTTCCTGGCGCTCGTCAGCTATCTGCAGGAGGAGATCTTCACCCACCTTCCGCACGGGCTCGGTTTCGCCACCGAACCGGTGTGGTGGCCGCTGCCAGTGTTGGCTGTGGGTGGCGTGCTGACCGGCCTGGCCATCCAGTACCTGCCGGGGAGAGGCGGGCCCTCGCCGGCAGGCGGTTTCGCCGTGCATGGCGCGCCGACCCCGGTTCAGCTTCCCGGGGTCATCTTCGCGGCGCTGGCGACCTTGGTCTTCGGCGCCGTGCTCGGCCCCGAGATGCCACTGATCGCCCTGGGCGGCGGCCTGGCTGTGCTGGCCACCCGCGCCGCCCGGCGGCGGAGGGTGCCCGCCCAGGGGGTCGCGGTGCTGGCTGGCGCCGGGAGCTTCGCGGCCGTCGCCTTGCTGCTGGGATCGCCCATCACCGGCGCGTTCCTGCTGATGGAGGCAGCCGGGCTGGGCGGCCCGATACTGGGGGTGGTGCTGCTGCCGGGCCTGCTGGCGGCGGGAATCGGCTCGCTCATCTTCATCGGCCTGGACAACCTGACGGGGCTGGGCACGTTCTCGCTGGCCCTTCCCGGCCTTCCCGGTTTCAGCCAGCCGACCGTGGGCGAGTTCGGCTGGGCGATAGTGATCGGAGTCGCCGCCGCCCTGGTCGGCCCCGGCATCCAGTGGCTGGGACGCTTCCTGCAGACCTACGCCGACAGGCGGACCATGCTCGTGGTCCCGCTGGCCGGCGTGGCAGTCGCTGCCCTCGCGATCATCTACGCGGAGGCGACCGGCAAGCCAACATCTGACGTGCTCTTCTCGGGACAAGATCAGCTCGACCCGCTCATCACGCACGCCGCCAACTACTCCGTGGGCGCGCTGCTGCTGCTGATCGTGTGCAAGGGCCTCGCCTACGGCGTATCGCTGAGCAGCTTCCGCGGCGGGCCCACCTTCCCGGCCATGTTCATCGGCGCGGCCGGGGGCATCGCCCTGTCGCACCTGCCCGGGCTGCCGCTGATAGCCGGCGTCGCCATGGGCATCGGCGCGATGAGCGTGGTGATGCTCACCCTGCCGCTGACCTCGGTCCTGCTCGCCACCCTGCTGCTGGCCTCGGACGGCCTGGCCGTCATGCCACTGGTGATCGTGGCAGTGGTGGTCGCCCACGTGACCGCCGCCCGGATCGCACCGCGCCCAGCCACACCACCAGCAGCGGCAGCCGCGCAGCCGGTAGGGCAGCCCACCACGCCGCCGGGGGACACGACGACCTAGCAGAGAATGGGACTGATCGGGTGATCGTGTGGCCTGGCCCGCTGTGCGGGCCATCAGCCACAGGCCGATCCAAGACGAAACGACTACGAAGATCCACTTTGCTTCGTTCTGCGACGAGAACGTCGAAGCGCTTTCGAGCCTGCACGATCCGGCCCCGCCCGTCATTCATATCGACAACAGCTGCGTCGGGCGGGACTGCCGGAGGGGCTGCGATTCCACGACCTGCGGCACTCGTATGCGACCTGGCTCGTCTCGGACGGGCTGCCGCCGAACGTCGTGCAACGGATCATGGGACACGAGGACGTGACCACAACCCTCGGCATCTACACGGACGTTCCGGCGGACTTCGTGCAGCGGGTCGAGGACATGCTTGTTGTGGATCCGTTGTGGATCGAGCCGGAGGACGGGCCTGGTGATGAAGAAGACCCCTCTGGGGAGGGGCCGTGAGCTGCGGGAAGACGTGGTCGGGGTGACAGGATTTGAACCTGCGGCCTCTTCGTCCCGAACTATGGTCGGGCTGCCCGCTGATCTGCAGACTTACTATTTGTGCAGGTCGGCGGCTCCCATTGAGGAACGTTGAGCGCGGGTCCGCGCAGTTGATCGACGCTCGATCCTCCCAATTCCCTCCCACCGGCAGCAGGATCGCCGGTCACGGTCGGTAGTCCCTACCTGTCGTCCTGATCTCCTCTGCGGCACGACCGCCAGGTCCCCGCATCGCTGGCTGAGCGTCGGGAGCGTAGCCGTCCGCGGCAGGGGTTCCGCTGGTGCGCACGGCGCGCACGCTGCCGACGGTGTTGTCGCCGGCCGAGGTTGATCCGCGTGCCCGCATCCGGCGCATCGCCGCAGGTGGAACCACTAGTAAGGCCGCGGCTCAGGCGGCTCAGGCGGCTCAGTCGGGCCGACGGATCGATCCTTACTCGTTCGTGGTCGCCCTAATGGCGGAGCCAGTAGTGGCTCGGCGCAACACCCAGGACCATCCAACTGTCGCGAAAACAACCAAGACCGCGAAGACCAGTAGCATCAGCAGAAACCACGTCGGATCCCCCGAGGCTCGACTGGTGTCAGGTGTGAGTAGATCGTCTAACACGATGCCGGCGAGAAAGGACAGCGGCGCGCAGAGAATCAGCGACACCAGCCAGCTGCCGGCCACCAACACGACCGGGGACGACCTGCGCGGCGGCCTCATCACCGGCGATTGTCGACCTGAGTCGGTCCTGGCCACCAGTCCCTTCGGGCCGAGCGGAACCGCGTGCCGCCGATTGACGACCTCGATGTGCACTCACGTAGCCGCGAGTCGGGCGGCCCAAGCGGGTGCAGCATCGACGGCGGCCGCCTGCGACAGCTGTAAGGACGGAGGTCGGATAGTGGAGCTGGCCGATACCTTGGCGGTGTGACGTCAGCGTCGGGGTTCGGCCTCGTGTGTGAGATTGAACCGCCCACTCGGCCGGACCTGCGGCACGTCCGGCACCAGATAGGAGTCTTGGCGCCGGTGGCGCGGTCCTTTCTGATCCCCGACAACCACGTGGGCCGCCCGACCGTCTCGAGCATTGCGGTCGCGCACGAGGTCAGCGCCATGGGCGGGGCCACAGTCACATGCCGCTTCGAGAGCGACGACGATCGCCCGACCATATCGCGAGTCGGTCGTCGGGAAGCGCGTCGTCTGTCCAGCCGTTCATAGGGTGGCGAGGTGCTCGAGGAGGCTGGTGATGGCCGCGGAGACCTGCGCGGATCGTTCCAGCGGTGCGAGATGGCCGGTGTCGGGGAGGTCGATCCGGCGGGCGTCGGGGATGCCGGCGGTGAGCAGGTCGGCGACCTGTTGCAGAGCGGGTACGTCGGCCAAGCCGTTGACGATCACGGTCGGGACGCTGACCTGGCCGAGGCGGGTGCTCGCCGGGGCTGCGGGGGACCCGGGCTGTACGGAGTGTTCGGTCCACTCGCGCCGGAACACCTGCCGCAGCATGCTCATCGACATGTCCCAGACGGCCGCGTCCACGGCTCCGGGGTTGCGGCCGGGGCCGGCGACCATGAAGCGAGCGTGGGCGTCGGCGATTGCCTCGACGTCCTCGTCGAGGACCCGGTCGTTGGTGCCGTCCCGGTAGGCGCGCCGCCGCTCGGCCGGGATGGCCGCGACGATCCGTTCCTCCAGCGGCCTCACCATGTCCTCGGGCCAGGTGTGGCCGGACAGTCCGGAGCCGATCAGCACCAGACCGGCGACCCGGTCCGGAGCGGCCAGGGCGGCATCGAGCGCGGCGGCGCCGCCGACCGAGCAGCCGGCCAGCACGGCTCGACCGATGCCCAAGGCATCCAGGAATCTAAGCAGATCCCCGTCTAGTGTGTACTCCGCGCTGGTCGGATCGGACTCGCCGTATCCACGCCAGTCGAACCGGACCACCCGACAGCCTGTACCGAGCTCCGCGAACGGGCCGGCCCACATCCGCCGGTCAGCGATGCCGGCGTGGCACAGCACCACCACTGGTCCCGACCCAACCTCGTCGTAGGCGAGGCGGGCACCACCGACCTCCACAGACGGCATTCTTACCTCCTCTCGCCGGCACCCACCGCCGCTTCTCCGCCGCTACGCCACACCTACGGCACCAGCACCCCCGCTCCAAAGGCGGCCTAGCCCGGCCTAGCCCGGCGCGGGCGACCCGACGACACAGCATCGAACCACTCGTCAGCGGGCCACCGTCGAGACCGGCAACCCGGACGCGAACGTCGGGCATCCGATCATGCCGCAGTGCGCGCGGGACGCGCGCCCGTACCGCGCCGCGCGCCATCATCCCGCAGAGGTTCGGTCGGCGATCTACCGAGGGCGTCGGTGGTGACCCAGGCTCAGCGCAGCGGCGAGACCGGGATCCATGCGCAGAGGGGGGAGCGCGCGCACTTCGGCCTCGAAGGCATCCGCCTGGGCACGTTCCGCCGAGCCCACGTGGCACTCGCAGTCGAGCCAACCAGTCAGCCAGTATGCAAGCCTTCGGTGGGCGCCGGGAGGTTCGCGACGTCGATGCGGGGCGTGGGTTCTCTCATGACTGCTCCTCCTGTGGCACCGGCGGTCCTCGTGCAGCGGTGGCCATATGTCGTCCCTACCCCCGGCTGTGGACCGCCCGGCGAGGCAGGGGCTGGCCGTGGACCCACACGGCGACGGCCGCCGTGCACACCGCCAGGACGGCCCACCAGACGGTGTTCGACGACAGCCCGCCACCACCGGAGGTCGGGAAGGTACTCACCCGGCTGGCGAGGAAGGGCACCAGACTGGGCGCCATCAGGATCAGGACGACAGCGGTGGCGGCCGCCGCACCGGGCTCGCCGGTACGGGTGCGGGCCAGGCATGCCGCGGTGAATCCCAGCACGACGTTCCCGCCGAGCGCGAGCGCGGTCGCCCCCCAGGACAGCGCGAGCCCGCGCTGCGCGCCGGCCAGGATCAGCACCGTGCCGGCGGCGACCGGGGCCAGCAGGGCCAGGGCCCGGACGCCGGTGCGCCGGAGGGGTCCGGTCGGCGTCACGTCGACGACCTGGCTGGCCGGCTCGTCGAGGGTGAACGCGGCCGCCGCCGCCAGCAGCGTGAAGGCGATCGGAAGCAGGACGGTGCCGGCCGCGGGAAACGCGACGCCGCAGCCGCCCACCACGAGCGCCACGCCGCTGATCGCCGCCACGGCCGGCCACGTCCCGGCCCGCAGCATCCCCGGAATCATCCTGCGCCGGGGACGGCCCCGACGGCGTTGGTCAGCACGAACATGACCGCGGCCGCCGCCAGGGCGATCAGCAGGGCGTGCTCGATCCGGGACCGGACCCGGCCCTCCGCCCCGCGCAGCAGGGCGACCAGCGCCGCGATCGCGCACAGCGCGGGCTGCCAGCCGAGGAAGAACCACGGGGAGCCGCGCCACACGGTGACGCCGGGGCCGTTGTCGGCGAGGCTGAAGAACGCGAACGGCGAGAACAACCGCAGCGCGGCGATGGGCGCCGAGTCCGGATGGGTCAGCGACGCGACCGTCACCAGCACCACCCAGCCGAAGATGAGCAGGAACGCGACGAGCGCCGCGCCCGGGAAGTTGATCCACCGGCCGAGCGCGACCCCGAGCAGCGGGCCGCCGAGCGACGGGACGACGATCTGCCCGAGGAGGACCGCGACTTGGGTCGGCTCGCTGAAGGCCCCGTACACCGGGGAACCGATCGGGAACACGCGAACGAAGGCGAACAGGGTCAGCCAGCCGCAGAGGAACGGCACGGCCGCTACCGCGCACGGCGCCGCCGTGCGCACCGGCCGCGCCGTCGGGTGAACCGAGGACGTCGCCGCCCTCTGCGAGCGCGTCGTCGTGCTGGACCAGGGTCGGGTCCGACAGGGTCGCTCTCAGGCTCGTTCCGGCACCCGGGCGGCGTTCCTTCACCGCCGGACGACTCGGCATCGCTGGCTGGATGCTCCTCTACACGCTGCTCGGCTACGGGCTGCTTCGAGTGCGCAACGACCACTGAGCGCGCCAGGACAACGACGAAGGTCGGCTCCCGCCGCCCGCAGACCAGCAGCTTGTTCCGCTCGCTCGAGATCGGATGGGTGGGCTGCCGACACCGAGTGTGAGCTCGACTACGTGCTCGCGACCTTGAAGGGTGGAAGTCTAGCGATGAGCGGCTGGATACTCGGTCGCCTGCCGTCAGCCGGCCAGCAGCGGGACGCATGAGCAGGGCGAGGCGAACAACGGCCAGTACCCGTTCCAGGTGGCGGCGGTTGCGGATCGGGATCCAGTCCAGACATTCGGTCCGGACGGTGCGGACCCGGCGTTCAGCGTAGGCGTTCGCCTTCGGCGCCCGCACCGGCGTGCGGACCACCCGGATCCCGTCGGCGGTGAAGACATAGTCGAAAGCGGCGGTGAACTTCGCGTCGCGGTCACGGATCAGCACCTGGAACCGGTCGGCCTGCGCGCCCATGTTCATCAGCAGCTCGTGGGCCCGCTGAGCGACCCAGACATCGTCGGTGCGTTAGGCCCCGTCGATCTAAAGATCGAGGACGAGCCGTAGGGCGGCGTCGACTCGCCGGAGTTCGTCAAAGGTGAGGTGGCCGGCGCTCTTGCCCAGGCGGGTGGGGTCGACAGCGGCCGTCTGCTCGGCGAGGACCAGCGTTGGATGGCCGGCGATCTCCACCTCGGGCCGGAAGGTCGCCGGCCGCGCCGAGGTGGATGTCGGTGCGACCAGCCAGGTCGACAGCGGCAGATCGTCGGATTGAATGACGACCGCGTAGCGGGCGCCGGCCTGTTCGTGGCCGCGGGAATCGCGGGGGGCGTTCAGTCGGTAGACCTCACCACGCACGCAGCGTCTCCATGTCCCGCAGCACCTGCGCGGACTCGGCCCGGTCCTGCTCGTCCGCGGCCAGCGCCTCGGCCTCGGCGCGCAGCGTCCTCTTCGCCCGGTTGCGGGCGGCGTCGATCAGCGCCGAACGTACGGCCGTGGACACCGAGGTGCCGTCGCGGGTCAGTACGGCGAGGGCCTGAGCAGCGTCCTCGTCCGGCCGGAATGTGATCGTGTCAGCCACATCCACAGTGTGACACACAATGTAAGACGCGACCACAGGCGTGGCCGAGCTGCCTTCGACAGCAGAGGCATAGTCCGAACCCGACCAGATCCGTGCCACGATCGCGGACGTGGCCGCGGAGGTCAGGGGCGTGCTCGACGACCTGCGGGAGATCTCCCATGACGTACACCCGGCGATCTTGTCCGAGGCCGGGCTCCGCTTTCGATGCGGTCCTCGCCGACGCCAGCATCACATCCTCAAGATCCCACCCGGTTGTCCCCGCGGGAACGCCCATGCGGAGAGGTTCGTGCTGACCGTCCGTACCGAACTGACCGACCGGATCCGGGTCTGTTGCGTTCAGCCTCACGGCGCAGGGTGTCGGGTGTGAGGAAGCGCCGGTCACACGGCCTGTGCGAGTTCGGTGAATGCGGTGGCCAGGCGGAGCGGCGGTGCGGCGTCGGTGGCGAGGTCGTAGTGGCCGCGGCAGAGGTTCTGCACGAAGGCATGGCCGGCGGCGATCCGCGCGGCCGAGCGGATCTGTTTCAACCCACGCATCGGCCGCAGCCGAGCCTTCAATCGAGCATGATCGCTTTCGACCGGGTTGTTGTCATATTGCTCGGTCACATGTGCCGCGGCGGGGACCAGTCCATCGAGGACCCGCAGGTATGGCTCGGCCTTGTCGGTGGTGACCTCGACCGGCGCCGGGCTCGTATTGGCAACTACACCTGTCCCTACACCGCTACCGGCCCGGACGTTCGAGGCCCTTGACGAGTAGGCTCGCGCTCATGACCGACGGCGACTGGAGGGATGGCGGGTTCACGCAGCGTCGGCCCTCCGTGGAGACTCTCGCCTGGGTTGCGGCGTCGATGGGTCGGGGCAGTCGCGTCGTTGGCTATCGCCGATTGACCGGTGGCGTCTGCTCCGCCGTGAATCGGCTGACTGTCGAGCGGGGTGGAACGCGAACGTTCGTCGTAGTGCGGCAGTACCCGGGCGGGCTTGGCCTGCAGGGGAGCTTGGAAAACGAGATCGCCAACCTTGGTGTGGTGGCGGGAAGCGGGCTCCCGGTTCCGAGCATCCTGGCTACTGATGTTGCTGGTGCTTCGACAGGGGGCGCGCCATCGTTGCTGATGACACGGTTGCCGGGGCATGTTCATCTCAATCCGGCGGAACCTCGGTCGTGGCTGACGAGGATCGCGGAGATTGCTGTATTACTGCATTCCCTCGATCTCCCCGCGAAGATGTTCAGACCTTGGACGGATTCTTGGATCGCTCCTCTAGACGGGTTTCAGGTGCCGGTCGACGCACAGAAGCCGGCTGTGTGGAAGGCGGCGTTTGGTGTCATGGCGGCGCCGCCGCCAAAGGACACTGCCGTCTTTCTGCACTGCGATCTCCTGCCTGTCAACATGCTGTGGTCGCGCGGGAGGATAACTGGACTGACCGACTGGAACTCCATCCATCGGGGGGCGCGCGCGATTGACGTCGGGCACTGTCGGCGATACTTGGCGGCGCTCTACTCGCCCGAGTGGTCGGAGCAGCTTCGGTCGCTCTATGAGTCGATCGCCGGGGTGACTCTCGATCCGTGGTGGGACCTGTATGCCCTGCTGCACTATGACGATAGCGGGCCGAAGTGGATCCGTAGTCAGGTCGCTAGGCGCCGCCCCGTCGATGTGCCCGGCATGACTTCCCGGGTCGAGGTCGCTATCGAGACAGCGCTACGGCGCCTCGGATAACTGCGGGTTCCCTGCTGTTCGCTCTTCCGGTTCTGGTAAGCCGCACAGACCCTGCACGAAGGCCGGATGCTTGGCTGGCCGCGAAGCTCCTACAGCTAGGCGTTGGGCCGGAGCGCGGCGCTCGCTGATCGCCTTCTCCGGCTTGACGAAAATAGGAGCGTCAGAGCGAACCGGCGCACGGAAGCCGAAAAGGGTAGCCGCTGGGAAAGCTCCTGCCAACGGCAAGCGTCAGCGATCAACTCATGGCTGGCGGTACGTGTGTGGAGGAGCAATCAGTTGCCTCCCTCGCGCTGAAGGTCGACGTACCCACATAGCTAACCGTCCGGCTGCTCGGCACGGTCCCGGTCGTGTCGTTCGTGACCGTGGGCGAGTTGGAGAAGTGGTCGGAGCTGCGGTTGTTGGGGGGTGAGCGGCGCCGCGGTGTCCTGGACGGGTGGCTGCGGGACCGGCCGGTGATCGACTCCACAGAGGAGGTCTCGCGGATCTGGCGCCGGCTGGCGGCGTCAGTGCAGCGGCGCGGTGTCCCTGAAGGGTGCAAGTAGCCAGTCACGCCGTTGAGCAGCGCCGATGCGGACGTGGCATGATCTTTGGGCGTGATCGGCAGTGTCGGGTTCGTGCTGCTGCGCGGAAACGGTCCACCGGAAGTGGACTGATCTACAGGTAGCGGCGCGCAAGGGGAGCGTGGTCACCAAGAGTCAGACCGTTGGCGCCTACCTCGCGTACTGGCTGCGCGAGGTGATCGAGCCCAACCGGGCGCCGCTGACCGCCTCGACGTACGAGACTCTGGTTCGGCTCTACCTGATACCGGGGCTGGGTTCCAAGCGACTGGATCGGTTGTCCGTCCGCGACGTGCAGTCGTGGCTCAACCGGGTGGCGACTCAATGCCAGTGCTGCGCCCAAGAGAAGGACGCCCGGCGGCGGCAGGGCCGGCAGCGGTGCTGCACGATCGGCAAGTGCTGCCATCAGGTCCCGTCGTCCCGCACCATCCGCGACCTGCGGACCGTCCTGCGTTCGGCTCTATCAAGCGCCGGACGCGAGGAGCTGGTCACGAAGAACGCCGCGGGCTTGGTCACGCTGAAGTCCCGTCGGACCCGCCGGACTCGTAGGAAGCAGGCCTGGACCAGTGACGAGGCGCGGACGTTCCTGGAGTCTGCAGCCGCCGACGGGGACCCGTACTACGCGCTGTATGTCCTGGTCCTGGTGCTCGCGCTGCGCAAGGGCGAAGTGCTGGGCTTGTCGTGGGACGAGGTCGACCTCGACGCCGAGGAGCTGGCGGTGGAATGGCAGGTCCAGCGGGTCCGCCGGGAGCTGCTGCGCCGGGAGACCAAGAGCGAGGCCTCCGACGCCACCTTGCCGTTGCCGGCGCTCTGCGTGGCGGCGCTGCGGTCAAGGAACACCCGGCAGGCTGCCGACAAGGAGAAGGCGGGGAGGCGTGGCAGAACCGTGACAACCTCGTCTTCACCGGGCGGCACGGCACCGCGCTAGACCCGAGGACGGTCAATCGTCTGTTCACCGCCCGGATGGCTAAGGCCGGCGTACGGCGCATCACCGTCCACGACGCCCGGCGGACCTGCGCGTCACTGCTGGCGGACCTGGATGTGCACCCGCGGTGGCGATGGCGATCCTTCGGCACGCGGACTTCGCGGTGACGATGGAGATCTACACGGTTGTGACATCCCAGCAGACCCGGGACGCGCTGAAGAAGCTCGGCGAGAGCCTGACGTGAGCACCGTTGCTGTACTTCGCTGCTGTACTGACGAGAAAAGGACCGGCCCGATGACTCGGACACGGTCTCTGACCTGGTCGGGGTGACAGGATTTGAACCTGCGGCCTCTTCGTCCCGAACGAAGCGCGCTACCAAGCTGCGCCACACCCCGATGGTGCGCAGTCGAGTCTAGCGGAGGCGGGGAACCAGTTTGAGCAGGGTCGCCTCCGGCGGGCAGCAGAAGCGGACCGGGGCGTACGGCGAGGTGCCGAGGCCGGCCGAGACGTGCAGCCAGGAGTCGCCCCAGCGGGACAGCCAGCGCACCCGGCTGCGGTCGATGCCGCAGTTGGTGACGACCGCGCCGAAGCCGGGGATGCGGAGCTGGCCGCCGTGGGTGTGGCCGGCGAGCACCAGCTCGTAGCCGTCGGCGGCGAACGCGTCGAGGACCCGGGGCTCGGGGGAGTGGGTCACGCCCAGGCGGAGGTCGGCGGTCGGGTCCGCGGGACCCGCTACCCGGGCGTACCGGTCGCGGCCGAGGTGCGGGTCGTCCGTGCCGGCCAGCGCGATGACCCGGTCGCCGGCCTTGAGGGTGCCGCGGCGGTTGGTGAGGTCGACCCAGCCGGCGTCGACCAGCACGGCGGCGAACTGCGACCAGGGCAGCTTGGCGCCGAAGATGCGGTTGCGCTCCGGCACGAAGTAGCGCAGCGGGTTCTTGAACCGCGGCGCGTAGTAGTCGTTGTTGCCGGGGACGAACGCGCCGGGCCGCTCCAGCAGCGGCTCCAGCGCGGCCAGCACCGGGCCGATCGCGTCCATCCCGGCCAGGAAGTCGCCGGTCACCACGACCAGGTCCGGGTCGAGCCGGTCGAGCCGGCGGATCCAGTCCCGCTTGCGGCGCTGCGCCGAGGTCAGGTGCAGGTCGGACAGGTGCAGGATCCGCAGCGGGTCCGCGCCCGGCGCCAGCACCGGCACCTCGAACTCGCGCAGCCGGAAGGCGTTGCGCTCGATCAGCCCGGCGTACGCGAGCGTGGCCAGGGCGGCGCCCGCCAGGCCGGCGGCCGGCGGGGCGATCGAGCGGGTTCTCACCGGTCCACACTATCCGTACGCGGGGTACGTTCCGGGGCGTGAGCGAGCTGAAGGACCGGCTGCAGTCCGACCTGACCACCGCGATCCGCGGGCGCGACGAGGTGACGACCGCGACGCTGCGGATGGCGCTGGCCGCGATCACCACCGAGGAGGTCGCCGGGACCAACGCGCGTGAGCTGTCCGACGACGAGGTGGTCAAGGTGCTCGCACGGGAGTCGAAGAAGCGGCGGGAGGCGGCGGACGCGTTCGGGTCGGCGGGGCGGGCGGAGCTGGCCGAGCGGGAGCGGGCCGAGGGGACGGTGCTCGCGCGCTACCTGCCGGCGCAGCTGTCGGACGCCGAGGTGAGCGACCTGGTCGCGGCGGCGGTCGCGGAGACCGGGGCGAGCGGGATGCAGCAGATGGGCGCGGTCATGCGCGTCGCCCAGCAGAAGGCCGCCGGGCGGGCCGACGGCAAGCGCCTGTCCTCCGAGGTACGCCGGCAACTCGGCTGACAAGCGCGTGTCCACCGAGGTACGCCGGCAACTCGGCTGACAAGCGCGTGTCCGCCGAGGTACGCCGGCAACTCGGCTGACAAGCGCCCGTCCGCCGAGGTGCGCCGGCAACTCGGCTGACAAGCGCCTGTCCACCGAGGTACGCCGGCAACTCGGCTGACCCTCCCGCCAGTCGCTCGCTGCCGCCACGGGCATGGGTGTCCGCCGGCGACGGGGTGCGGCTGGCCCGACCGCCCCTGAGTAGCGGCGGGCCAGGATCAGCGGTTGCCGCCGCCGCCGCCGCCGCCGCCGCCTCCGCCGCCGCGGCCGGGCGGGTTGGGCGGGGTGGGGATCGGAACGCCCGGCGGCAGCGGGATCCTGGGCGGCTTCGCCGCGCCCTTGCCGCTGGACAGGTAGAGGGTGATCGTCATGCCCGGCGCGGCCCGGCCGCTCGGCGACTGCTCGGCCACGTTGCCGGCCGGCATCGGGGCGTCCTTGCGCTCCGGCGCGACCCGGACCTGGAAACCCTGGCCGCGCAGGATGCCGGTGGCGGCGTTCACGTCGAGGCCGACCACCGACTGCACCGGCACGCTGTTGCCGTTGATCACCGTCGGGTCGGCCGGCGGGAACGACCAGGTCTTGTCGACCAGGAACGGCTGCATGGCGTTGCGCCAGATCGCGGCCGAATACGCGCCGAAGACGTTCTGCCCCTCCTTGCCGGGCACGTCGGTCAGCGCCTGGGACGTGTTGGTCGGGTCGAACACCGCGGTCGCGCCGGCATAGTCGGGCGTGTAGCCGACGAACCAGGCCGAGGAGTTGCCCGACGCGCGCTTGGTGTCACCGGGCCGGAACCCGGACGCCGTGCCGGTCTTGCCGCCGATCGGCCGGGCGCCGCCGGCCAGGCCGGAGAACGCCGACACCGCCGTGCCGCCGGCGAGGCTGGTGTCCTTCACCAGCACCGAGGTGACCGTGTGCGCGAGCCCGGCGCTCAGCCGCTGCTGGCAGGACCGCTCCGGCAGCCCGATCTGCTTGCCGTCCGGGCCGACGACCTTGAGCAGCGGGGTCGGCGAGCAGTATTTCCCGTCGTTGGCGAGCGTCGCGTACGCGGAGGACAGCTCCAGCGGGCTGGTCCCGTTCGGACCGAGGGTGAACGAGGCGCTCCTGGACGCGATGTAGTTCTGTCCCTCGCTGAGGTTGCTGCCGGGGTGCTTCGCGCCGAGCGTCTGCACCAGGCCCATCGACTGCGCCGCCCGCACCGCGCCGGTGAGGTCGCAGTTGAACCGCTGGTCGAGCAATGCGACGAAGAACGTGTTCACCGACTCGTACGTCGCCACGTCGAGGTTGTACGGCCCCTCCTTGTAGTTGCCCGCGTTCTGCACGACGTAGGGATCGGTGCCGTTCTTGCAGATCGTCGACGTGTAGGTGTTGCCGACGCTGATCTGGAACGCCTCCAGCGGCACCTTCGCCTGCAGCGCCGAGACGAGCGTGAAGACCTTGTACGTCGACCCGGCGCCGGCGGTGAGCGCGGTGTTCAGCGGGTTGGAGGTGACGTTGCGGTTCTTCTGGTTCACCCCGTACTTCCGGCTGACGCCGAAGGCGAGCACCTGGCCGGTCTTCGGCTGCACGATGTCGGTGACCGCGACCGCCTTGCGGTTGGCCCACACGTCGAACGGCAGCGCGCCCTGCACCGAATTCTGGATCTTGGGGGAGAGTGTGGTGTAGATCCGCAGGCCGCCGGTCTCGAGCCGGTCCTGCGGGAAGCCGGCCGCCCGCAGCGCGAGCTTCGCGTAGTCACAGAAGAAGCCGGCGTTGATGATCGCGCTCGTCGCGTTGTAGCAGTCCTTGAGGCTGGACCGCGCCTTCGGCCTGACCTTCACCAGCGACGCCTTGGCCGCCGCGGCCTGCTTCGCGCTGATGTAGCCGAGGCTCTGCATGTCGCCGATCACGGTGTCCCGGCGGGCCTTCGCGGCCCTCTTCGACTTGTACGGGTCGTACCGGATGGGGCTCTGCACCAGGCCGGCGAGCATCGCGGCCTCGGGCACGGTGAGCTTGGCCGCCGCCTTGCCGAAGTAGGTCCGCGCCGCCTTCTCCACCCCGTACGCCCCGGCGCCGAAGTAGGTGATGTTCAGGTAGTTGGTGAGGATCTGGTCCTTGGTGAGCTTGTTCTCCAGCTCGAGCGCGCAGCGGGCCTCGATCAGCTTGCGGCCCGGGCTCTGCTCGATCGCCTCCCGTTGCTCCTCGGGCGTGCTGGCCTGGTAGAGCCGCACGTTCTTGATGTACTGCATGGTCAGCGTCGAGCCGCCCTGCACGGTCTCGCCGGCCTGCTGGTTTTTCACCACCGCGCGGACGAGGGCCTCGGGGTCGACGCCGTGGTGCTCGTAGAACCGGCGGTCCTCGATCGCGACGATCGCCTGCCGCATCACCTTGGGGATCTGGCTGGCTCGCACGACCTGGCGGTTTTGCGAGTAGAAGGTGGCGATCGTCGATCCGTCCCGGGCCAGCATCACCGAGGACTGCTCCGGCACCCCGGCCTCGACGTCGCACGGCTGGTCGTTGAAGGCCTGCACGCTGTCGCGCGCGGCGAGCCCGAGGCCGCCGGTGACCGGCAGCAGCACGGCGGCCACGAGCACGCCGGTCACGCCGACCGCGCCTGTGAGCTGCACGACACCGACCAGTTTCCGTACAACCGGACCAGCCATGCGGTGCAGACTACGTGTTCAGGCAGACATCTGACCTCCGCCCGTTCCCGGCGTAGCAACTCACTGGGCCGAACGGACTAGAACGGAGTAACCCTAATCTGTCGCCGCACCGGCGCCGGGCTTAGTCAGCCCGGGTCACCGGCAATGATCCGATCGGGGTCTGTCTAGACCACTGTCCGGTTTCCTACTGTGTGCAAAGCGTTCTGGTGGGGGGCGCAGGTACGCAAGGGGACAGGCGGATGAACGCTGAGTTGCTGATGGACTGGCCGAAGGACGCACGGTGCCGCAACGCAAACCCGGACGAGTTGTTCGTCCAGGGTGCGGCACAGAATCGCGCGAAGACGATGTGCATGGGTTGCCCGGTCCGGACCGAGTGCCTTGCCGACGCGCTCGACAACCGGGTCGAGTTCGGGGTCTGGGGTGGCATGACCGAGCGTGAGCGGCGGGCCCTGCTCAAGCGCCGGCCGGATGTGACGTCCTGGCGCACGCTGCTCGAGTCGGCCCGTCGGGAGCACCTGCAGCTGCAGGAGGTCGGCTGACCGGATAGCGCGCCGCGGCTGGCCTGCACAGGGGGTGGAGGCCAGCCGCGGTGTTGCCTGCGCTCGTACGCCGTCAGCCGGCCAGCGCGGCACCGACCCGGCGCAACCCGTCCAGGTCGTGTACGTCCGTGGACATCGCCGGCACCTCGGCGACCGGCACGTCCGGATGGGCGCTGGCGAACCGGTCCCGCATCCGGCGGTCCCGGGCCGCCAGCCGGGCCCGGGCGGCATGCACCCGCAGCACCGCGGCGGTCATCTCGTGGCCGCCGGCCTCGTCCAGGGCGTCGGCGGCCACCTCGGCGCGCTCAGCCGACAGCTTCGGCGCCCCGCTGGAGCGCATCCGGTTGAGCACCATGCCCGCCAGCGGCATCGACTCGGCCGACAGCCGGTCCACGAAGTACGACGCCTCGCGCAGCGCGTCCGGCTCCGGCGACGCGACCACGACGAACGCCGTTCCCGGCGTCTTGAGCAGCTCGTACGTCTTCTGCGCGCGCTCCCGGAAGCCGCCGAACATGGTCTCCAGCGCGCCGACGAACGCGGAGAGGTCGCGCAGCACGTCGGTGCCGATGATCCGGGTGAGCACCCGGGTGAACAGCCCGAACGACGCGCTGACGACCTTGAGGTAGGCCCGCCCGCCGGTCCGGGCCGGCGCGAGCAGCAGCCGCAGCATCCGCCCGTCCAGGAACCGGCCCAGCCGCTGCGGCGCGTCCAGGAAGTCGAGCGCCGACCGGGACGGCGGGGTGTCGACGACGATGAGGTCCCACTCGTCCAGCGCCCGCAGCTGGGACAGTTTCTCCATCGCCATGTACTCCTGCGTGCCGGCGAAGGAGCTCGACAGCGACTGGTAGAACGGGTTGGCGAAGATCTGCTCGGCCCGCTCGGGCGTCGAGTGCGCGGACACGATCTCGTCGAAGGTCCGCTTCATGTCCAGCATCATCGCGTCCAGCGCGCCGCCCTTGTCCGGCTCCACGCCGGCCACCGCGCGCGGGGTGTTGTCCAGCTGCGTGAGGCCCATCGACTGGGCCAGCCGGCGGGCCGGGTCGATCGTGAGCACGACGACCGTGCGGCCGCTCTCGGCCGCGCGCAGCCCGATCGCCGCCGCGGCGGTCGTCTTGCCGACCCCGCCGCTGCCGCAGCAGACGACGATCCGGATTGCCGGGTCGAGCGCGACCGCGTCCAGGTCGAGGACGGGCGCCGTCGACCTGTTGCGCGGCGCCCTGGTCACGCCGCCGCCTCAGCCGGCCGCAGCAGCTCGGCCAGCTCGTACAGGCCGCCGAGGTCCACCGGGCCGGGCAGGAACGGCAGCTCGGTCGTCGGCAGGCCGAGCTCGGCCAGCGTGGCCCGGTTGTGGTCCTCGACCTGCCAGCGCTCGGCGTGCTCGACCGCCTCCGCGGCCAGCGCCGGGGCCAGCTTGGCGTCCAGGCCGGCGGCGGCCAGCCCGGCGCGCAGCTCCGCGGCGGCGACCCGGCCGGTGCTGAGCACCGATTCGGGCAGCAGCGGGGCCCGGGTCATGTTCACGATGACCGAGCCCACCGGCAGGTTGGCCGCCCGCAGCTCGGTCACCGCGTCCACGGTCTCCTGCACCGGCATCTCCTCCAGCAGCGTGACCACGTGCACCGCCGTCTGCGGCGAGCGCAGCACCGCCATCACGCCGTCGCTCTGCGACTTGATCGGGCCGACCCTGGCCAGCCCGGAAACCTCCGCGGTGACGTTGAGGAAGCGGGTGATCCGCCCGGTCGGCGGCGCGTCCAGGACCACCGCGTCGTACACCCGGTGGCCGTCGCGGGTCCGGGTCACCGCCTCCTTCACCTTGCCGGTGAGCAGCACGTCGCGCATCCCCGGGGCGATCGTGGTGGCGAAGTCCACCGCGCCCATCCGGCGCAGCACCCGGCCGGCGGAGCGCAGGTTGTAGAACATCGCGAGGTACTCGAGCAGGGCCTCCTCGACGTCCACGGCCAGCGCGCGGACCTCGCCCCCGCCGGCGGCCGAGGCGATCCGGCGCTCCTCGTACGGCAGCGGCGGGGTGTCGAACAGCTGGGCCATCCCCTGCCGACCCTCGACCTCGACGACCAGCGTGCGGCGCCCGCCGGCGGCCAGCGCGAGGGCGAGCGCCGCGGCCACGGTCGTCTTCCCGGTGCCGCCCTTGCCGGTCACCACGTGCAGTCTGGCCTCCAGCCAGGGACGCGTACTCACCCAGCCACGATAGGTGCGCGGGAGCAGGTCCGCCGGCCGGCCCCCGCCACGCCCGGTAGGTTCCCCCCATGCAGAAGTGGGAGTACGCGACCGTGCCGTTGCTGGTGCACGCGACCAAGCAGATCCTCGACAACTGGGGCCAGGACGGGTGGGAGCTGGTCACGGTGATCCCGGGACCCAACCCGGAGCAGCTGGTCGCCTACCTCAAGCGGCCGCAGTCGTGAGCGCGCGCGCACGACTGGCCGAGCTCGGCATCGCGCTGCCGGACGTGGCGCCGCCGGCGGGCGCCTACGTGCCGGCGGTGCGGACCGGCAACCTCGTCTACACCTCCGGGCAGGTGGCCCGCGAGCTGTCCGGGAAGGTCGGCGCGGAGGTCTCGGCGGAAGACGCCAAGGACGCCGCCCGGTCCTGCGCCCTCAACGCGCTGGCCGCGGTCGACGCGCTGGTCGGGCTCGACTCGGTGGTGCGGGTGGTCAAGGTGCTCGGGTTCGTGGCCAGCGCGCCCGGGTTCACCGACCAGCCCGGCGTGATCAACGGCGCCAGCGAGCTGCTGGGCGAGGTCTTCGGGGAGGCCGGGGCGCACGCCCGGTCCGCGGTCGGCGTCGCCGAGCTGCCCCTGGGCGTACCGGTCGAGGTGGAGATGATCGTCGAGGTCCGATGAGCGAGGCCGAGCGACCGCCGGGCGAGCGGGCAGCGACGAGCCGCCCGGAGCGCGCGCCGGGCGGCCGGTCGGGGGAGCGGGAGGCCGGGCCGGTTCCGGTCCGGGACGCGGCGACGGTCGTGCTGCTGCGGGACTCCGATCGCGGGCCGGAGGCGTTCCTGCTGCGGCGGGTGCGGGGGATGGCGTTCGCGGCCGGGATGACCGTGTTTCCCGGCGGCGCGGTCGACCCGCGCGACGCCGACGCCGCGCTCGGCTGGGTCGGGCCGCCGGTCGTCGAGTGGACCGCGGTGTTCGACGCCGACGAGGCACTGGCCCGCGCGTTGCTCTGCGCGGCCGTACGGGAGATGTTCGAGGAGTCCGGCGTGCTGCTCGCCGGCCCGTCGGCGGGCGAGGTGACCGCCACCAACGGTCCCGACTGGGAGGCCGACCGGGCCGCGCTGGAGCGGCGCGACTTCTCGCTGGCCGAGCTGCTGGCCCGGCGCGGCCTGCTGCTGCGCGCCGACCTGCTCCGGCCCTGGGCGCACTGGATCACCCCGCCGCAGGAGAGCGTCCGCCGCCGGTACGACACCCGCTTCTTCGTGGCCGCGCTGCCGGCCGGCCAGCACACCCGCGAGGTCACCTCGGAGGCGGACGTCGTCGAGTGGGTGCGGCCCGCGGACGCGCTGGACGAGCTGCACCGCGGCGCCCGGCCGATGATGCCGCCGACGATCGTGACGCTGGAGGAGATCGCCGGCTACGGCTCGGTCGCCCACGTGCTGGCCGCCGACCGCAGCCCGAGCCGGATCCAGCCGACGGTGTCCAATGTGGACGGTCGCCCGGCGGTGACGCTGCCGGACGGCCGGGTCCTGCGGCTGGCCCAGCCGTGAGCCACCCGCTGTACGGTCAGCTGCGCGCGGTCACGCCGTGCGCGTCGGTGCTGCTGGCCCGCAACCCGTCGCCGATGACCCTGGACGGGACCAACACCTGGCTGCTGCGGGAGCCCGGCGCGGGGTCCTGCCTGGTCGTCGACCCGGGGCCGGACGACCCCGAGCACCTCCGGGCGGTCGCCGCGGCCGCCGGCGAGGTGACCGGGATCCTGCTCACCCACGGGCACCTCGACCACTCCGCGGGCGCGGCCGCGCTGCGCGCGCTGACCAGGGCGCCGGTGCGGGCGCTGGACCCGGCCCAGCGGCTCGGCGGTGCCGGGCTGTCCGAGGGCGACGTGGTCGCGGCGGCCGGCGTCGAGGTGCGCGTGCTGGCCACGCCGGGGCACACCGCCGACTCGTTGTGCTTCGCGGTCGGCGACGCCGTGCTGACCGGCGACACCGTGCTCGGCCGTGGGACCACGGTGGTCGCGCACCCGGACGGCCGGCTGGGCGACTACCTGGACTCGCTGCGCCGGCTGCACGACCTCGGCGCCCGGTCGGTGTTGCCCGGACACGGGCCGGAGCTGCCCGACCTGGCCGCGATCACCGGCGCCTACCTGGCCCATCGGGAGGAGCGGCTGGAGCAGGTCCGGGCCGCGCTCGACCAGCTCGGTCCGGACGCCGCGGCGATGGACGTCGTCCGGGTCGTGTACGCCGACGTCGACCAGCTCCTCTGGCCCGCGGCCGAGATGTCAGTCCGGGCTCAGCTGGAGTATCTGCGCAGGTGAGCCAGCAGCGGTTCGAGCAGGGCCGCCGGCTCCCGCTCCGGGATCCAGTGCCCACCGCCCGGCAGCTGCACGAACGTGTACGGGCCGGTGACGTACCGGGCGGTGGCGGCCGCGGCGGCGGGGCCGAGGGCGGGATCCTGGGCGCCCCAGACGTACAGGGTCGGGACGGAGACCGGGCCGTCGGCGCCGGGGTCGAACGGGATCGCCCGGTACCAGTTGAGCGCCGCGGTGAGCGCGCCGTCCGGGCGCATCCGCTCGACGTAGTCGTGCTTCGCTCGCCCGGTCCCGCGCAGCATGCCGCGCAGCAGCCGGCCGTCCGCGGCGAGCAGCAGCCGCTCCGGCAGCACCGGCAGCTGGAAGACCGCCATGTACCAGCTGCGCAGCGCCTGGTCGCTGGTGAGCAGGCTGCGGACCAGCGCCCGCGGGTGCGGGGTGGACACCGAGGTCAGGCTGCGCAGCCGGTCGGGCGCCGTCGCGGCCAGCCGCCAGCCGACCGCACCGCCCCAGTCGTGCCCGACCACGTGGGCCCGGTCGACGCCGAGCTCGTCCAGCAGCGCGAGCACGTCGGCCGCCGCCTCGGCGAGCACGTACGCGCGCCGGCCGGCCGGACGGGCCCCGGGCGAGTAGCCGCGCTGGTCCAGGGCCACCGTCCGGTAACCCGCCTCGACCAGCGCCGGCCGGACGCCGTCCCAGGACCCGGCGTGCTGCGGGAATCCGTGCAGCAGGACGACCGGGTCGCCGTCGCCCTCGACCCGGACGGTGAAGTCGTACCCCCTCAGCCGCATCGGCTCAGCGCGCGCGCCGGGCCAGCCGCTCGCGGTCGAGGATGACGACCGTCTTGCCCTCCAGCCGGACCCAGCCGCGGTGCGCGAAGTCGGCCAGCGCCTTGTTGACGGTCTCCCGGGAGGCGCCGACCAGCTGGGCCAGCTCCTCCTGGGTCAGGTCGTGGGTGACCCGCAGCTGGCCGTTCTCCATCGTGCCGAACCGCTGGGAGAGCTGGAGCAGCTGCTTGGCCACCCGGCCGGGCACGTCGGTGAAGATGAGGTCGCCGAGCATCGCGTTGGTCCGGCGCAGCCGGCGGGCCACCACCCGCAGCAGCTGCTCGGCGATCTGTGGCCGCTGGGTGATCCAGGTCCGCAGCGCCTGCTTGGACATCCGGGCCAGCCGGGCGTCGGTCACCGCGACCGCCGTGGACGTACGCGGGCCGGGGTCGAACAGGGACAGCTCGCCGAACTGGTCGGACGGTCCCATGACGGCGACCAGGTTCTCCCGGCCGTCGGCGGTGCGCCGGCCGAGCTTGATCTTGCCGGCCAGGACGATGTAGAGGCTGTCACCGGGCTCGCCCTCGTGGAAGACGACCGTGCCGCGCGGGACGTCGAGGATGTCGAACTGCCCGGCGATCACCTCGGCGTCCTCCGCCGGCACCCCCTGGAACAGTCCGGCCTTCGCCAACACCTCGTCCATGCGGCATTCCCTCCGACCTGCGCAAGAGCCCCGCGGCGGTGATCGCCACGGGTCCCGCGTTCGCAGTCTAGGGCTTGACCGGGCCGGTCACGCTTCGCTGCGGCGCCCGCGCGGCGGCGCGGGTGAGGGGCCGGGCAGGGGTGGCCGGGCGGGGTGGCCGGGCGGGGTGGGTCAGGGGCGGTGGGCGGCGTGGCGACCGCGGCGGATCGGGCGCCGGGGCAGCAGCCGGGACAGCGTGCGCCGCTGCTCACGCTCGATCAGAGCCGCCGGCAGCCCGTCCCGGACGAAGGTGTCCATCTCCTCCGGCCGGGCCTCGTCCAGGAACTCCTCGACCCGGTCCTCCACCGCGACGGTCCGCAGTGGACCCTCCACCCGCTCCATGAGGATCATGAACCCGAGCAAGATGAAGGGGAAGAACACCACGAGCAGACCGGTCATAGTGCCGCCATCCTGCCCTATCACCGTCAGTGGCCGCCTGTTGGCGCGCATAGGCGCCGGGTGTTGCCTCATCCGTCACAGCGCGGACACTCCCGGGAGGTGTCGGAGCCGGGTCGTACGCTGGCCGCCGTGACCACCCCGGCCGCCCGCGCCCGCCGCTTCGCCTCCGAGACGCCGATCGGGCGCACCCGCCGGGCCCGCCGGATGACCCGGAAGCTGGCCGAGATCTGGCCCGACGCGGTCACCGAGCTCGACTTCACCACTCCGCTCGAGTTGTCCGTGGCGACGATCCTGTCCGCGCAGTCCACCGACCGGATGGTCAACCTGGTCACCCCCGCGCTGTTCGCGAAGTATCCGACCGCGGCCGACTACGCGTCCGCCGACCGGCCCGAGCTCGAGCAGATGATCCACGCCACCGGCTTCTTCCGGAACAAGGCGAGCGCGCTGATCGGGCTCGGCCAGGCGTTGGTCGAGCGGTTCGACGGAGAGGTGCCGCGCACCCTGGACGAGCTGGTCACCCTGCCCGGCATCGGCCGCAAGACCGCCAACGTGATCCTCGGCGAGGCGTTCCGGCTGCCCGGGATCACCGTCGACACCCATTTCGGCCGGCTGGTCCGGCGCTGGCAGTGGACCGCGGAGACCGACCCGGTCAAGGTCGAGCGCGCGGTCGCCGCGATCATCCCGAAGAAGGACTGGACCGACCTCTCCCAGCGCACGATCTGGCACGGCCGGCGGATCTGCCACGCCCGGAGGCCGGCCTGCGGCGCCTGCGCGCTCGCCCCGGACTGCCCGTCGTACGGGCTGGGTCCGGTCGACCCGGAGGAGGCGGCCAAGCTGGTCAAGACCGGTGCGCAGGTGGCGGTGTCGCGGTGATCCGGCTGGTCTGGGCGGCCGTCGCGATGGCGCTGCTGGCCGGCTGCATGTCGACCGCGGCCCCGGACGCGTCGCCGTCCGGCGGTGGGTCGGTGCTGGCCGCCTGCCCCGCTCCGGGCGCCCGGGCCACTGCCGGGTACGCGCTGCCCGACCTGTCGCTGCCCTGCCTCGGCGGGGCCGGCGACGCGGCGACCGTGCCGCTGCGCCGGCTCACCGGCCGCCCGATGGTGGTCAACCTGTGGGCGAGCTGGTGCGGGCCGTGCCGGGCTGAGCTGCCGGCGCTGGCCCGGCTGTCCCGAACCGCCGGTGGGCGGCTGCGGGTGGTCGGGGTGGCCAGCCTGGACGTGCCGGCCAACTCGGCCTCGTTCGCCGCCGACAACCGGCTGCCGTTCCCGTCCCTGCAGGACCGGGACGGTGACCTCGAGCGCGGGCTGCGCCGCAACGGGCTGCCGGTCACCGTGCTGGTGCGCACCGAGGGCACGATCGCCTACGTCTACCAGGGTGCCCCCCTCACCGACGTGACCCTGCGCGAGCTGGTCCGGGACAAGCTCGGCGTCCATGTCTGAGCCGGCGTGGCTGCGGCCCCTGGTCGAGGCCGTACGGTCGGCGACCGCCACGGACTTCCTCCGGATCGGCGCGCCGCAGCCGCCGCCCACCGGCGGTCGCCGCTCGGCCGTGCTGATCCTGTTCGGGCCGGGGCCGGACCTGCTGCTCATCGAGCGGTCCGACCGGCTGCGCAAGCACGCCGGGCAGCCCGCGTTCCCCGGCGGCGCGGTCGACCCCGGCGACGACGGCCCGGTGGCCACCGCGCTACGGGAGTCGGCCGAGGAGGTCGGTCTCGACCCGGCCGGCGTCGAAGTGGTCACCCTGCTGCCGGAGCTGTTCCTGCCGCCGACCGGATACCTGGTGACGCCGGTGCTGGCCTGGTGGCACACGCCGGCTCCGGTCGGCGTGGTCGATCCGGGCGAGGTGGCCAGGGTGGAGCGGGTGCCGGTGGCCGAGCTGGTCGACCCGGCGAACCGGTGCCGGGTACGCGGCCCCGCGTCCGGGTACGCGGGGCCGGCGTTCACCGTGCGCGGCATGCTCGTGTGGGGGTTCACCGCGGCCGTGCTCGACCGGATCCTCGAGCTCGGCGGCTGGGCCCGGCCGTGGGACGTGCACGACGTGCGGGATCTGCCGCAGCGCGAGCTCGACCTGGCCGTACGAGGGGTGCCGCCGGGGTACGCGACCGTGCCGCGGGGCGGCCCGGAGCTGGCCGAGTTCCAGGGGCCGGCCGGCACCGAGGAGGACGACGGGCCGGCCGCCGAGGAGGTCATGCCCGCCGACGAGCACGGCGGCCCGGGCTGACCCCGGGCACTCGGGCCGGGCGGGATCGGACCGGTCCGGCTGACTCTGGTGGTCGGGCCGCCCGGGCGGGACCGGGGTCGACCTGGGCAGGCGGGCCGCCCGGGCGGGACCGGGGTCGACCCGGGCAGGCGGGCCGCCCGGGCGGGCGCGGACAGGTCCGGGCTGTACCGTCTGCGCCGTGGGAGCGGGAGCCGCACGGTGAACCTGCTCGACATCGCCCTGATCGTGGCCACGGTGATGTTCGCGATCGGCGGTTTCCGCCAGGGCTTCGTCACCGCGGCGCTGTCGTTCTGCGGCTTCTTCGGTGGTGCGGTGCTCGGCGCGCAGCTCGCCGATCCGGTCGCCGGGCGGCTGGCCCAGGACTCGTCCTGGCGGATCGCGGTCGCGGTCGCGGTGGTGCTCGCGCTGGCGCTGCTCGGCCAGGTGCTCGCGGTCTCGCTCGGCAACCAGTTGCGCCAGCGGCTGACCTGGCGGCCGGCGCAGACCGTCGACTCCATCCTCGGCGCGGTGGTCTCCGCGGTCGCGGTGCTGCTGGTGTTCTGGATGGTCGCCACCCCGCTGGCCTCGGCCCCGTTCCCGCGGGTGGCGTCGGCGGTGCGGGACAGCCAGGTGATCCGCGGCGTCGACGACGTGGTGCCGCAGCGCGTCCGCTCGCTCTACTCCTCGCTGCGCGACGCGGTCCGCTCGTACGACTTCCCCGAGGTCTTCGGGCCGCTGGTGCCGACCCGGGTGCGCCAGGTGCCGGCGCCGGACCCGGCGCTGCTGCGCACCCGCGCGGTCACCACCGTACGGCCGTCGGTCGTGAAGATCACCGGGCTCGCCGCGTCCTGCGCCCGCCGGGTCGAGGGGTCCGGCTTCGTGTACGCCCGGGACCGGATCATGACCAACGCGCACGTGGTCGCCGGCATCGACCAGCCGTCCGTCCAGGTCGCCGGTGAGCGCCGGGAGGCGACCGTCGTGCTCTACGACCCCGACCGCGACGTCGCGGTACTCCACGTGCCTGACCTCGGGTTGCAGCCGCTGTCGTTCGCGCCGCGGCCGGTGGACACCGGGGCGGACGCGATCGTGCTCGGCTACCCGGAGGACGGGCCGTTCTTCGCCGGCGCCGCCCGGATCCGGGACCGGATGGAGATCCGCGGGCCGGACATCTACAACGACCGCACGGTGACCCGCGAGGTCTACTCCATCTACGGCGACGTGCGTTCCGGCAACTCCGGCGGCCCGTTGATCGCGCCGAACGGCAGCGTGCTCGGGGTGATCTTCGCGGCCGCCGTGGACCAGCAGTACACCGGGTTCGCGCTGACCGCGGCCGAGGTGGCCGACGACGCCCGTACCGCCGCGGCCGCGACGGCGGAGGTCCCGACCGGCGACTGCGCCTAGCTCCCGGCTCCGGCCGGCGGGGCCGGGACGCGCTCGTCGACCCACTCGAGCAGGTCGCCGGGCTGGCAGTCGAGCACCCGGCAGATGGCGTCGAGCGTGCTGAACCGTACGGCCTTGGCCCGGCCGTTCTTCAGCACCGCCACGTTCGCCGGGGTGAGCCCGACCCGCTCGGCGAACTCCCCGACGCTCATCTTGCGCCTGGCCAGCTCGACGTCGAGGCGGACGACGATCGGCATCAGATCACCGCTTCCAGGTCGGTCCGCAGCGCGGTGGCCTGCCGCAGCAACGCCCGCATCACGACCATCACGAGGCCGAGCACGGTGAGCCCGACGACCACGAGGAACAGCAGCAGCGGCAGCCCGGGGTCGTCCGAGCGGAGTCCGACGTAGAGGAAGACGCCGAGCAGCACGACCCAGGCGGCCGCGATCGCCCACACGATCGCATCCACCCACGCCAGCGCGGCATCGCTGAAGATGCGGTCGTCGTCGACGAGGGTCAGCAGCTTCCAGGTGGCCACGACCACCACCTGGACGCACAGCACCCAGAACACCGTGACCCCGGTCAGCGGCCACCTGAGGTACGCGAGGTCCGGGGACTGCTCGGCCATGTACGCGAACTGGCCGGGCAGCGACAGGGTCTGGAGCACGACCAGGACCCCGAACAGCACCACGAGGAAGGCGCGGAGCGCGGCGACCACTCGACGCGTCGTCAGCACGGATCGACTATCGCTATCCTTCTATCGATTGTCAATCGATGATGGGCTTATCCCTTGGCCCACCGCAGCAGCTCGCCGGTGACGAGGTCGGGCGCCTCCTCGTGCGGGAAGTGACCGACCCCGTCGATCAGCCGCCATTCGTACTCGGCGGCGACGTACCGGCCGGAACCCAGAGCGGTGCGCGGCAGCGTGCACGAGTCGAGGGCGCCGTGCAGCTGGAGGGTGGGAGCGGACACCGGCTCGGACAGCGAGCGCGCGTACCGGAAACCGTCCGGACGCAGCTGCGAGCGGACCATCCAGCGGTGGTACTCCAGCGCGCAGTGCGCGGTCTTCGGGATCCGCACCGCCTCGCGGTAACGCCGGACCGCCTCGTAGTGGTCGCCGGTGCGCCGCCAGCTCGGTCCGGACCACCGCTCCAGCAGCTGGCCGACGTACGAGCCGTCGTTCCGGGTGAGCAGCGACTCGGCCCAGCGCGGCGTCTGGAACGCGAACGCGTACCCGCTGGCGCGCAGTTGACCGCGCGGGTCGGTGACGGTGGCCGCGCGCAGCCGGACCGGATGCGCGGCACCGAGCACCGCGAGCCGACGTACCACCCGGGGGTGGAGCGTGCCGACGGTCCAGGCCAGCAGCCCGCCCCAGTCGTGCCCGACGATCGTCGCGTCCCGCTCGCCGAGCGCCCGGACCAGCCCGGCGACGTCCGCCGCCAGCGTGACCGCGTCGTACCCGCGCGGCGGCTTGTCGCTCGCCCCGTACCCGCGCAGGTCGGGGGCGACCACCCGGAACCCGGCGTCGGCCAGCCCGACGAGCTGGTGCCGCCAGGTCCACCAGAACTCCGGGAACCCGTGCAGGAGCAGCACGAGCGGGCCGGTGCCGGCCTCGGCGACGTGCAGCCCGATGCCGTTCGCGCTCACCACCCGGTGCGTCCACGGGCCGTCGACGAGGACCGCGGAGGCGTCCGGCGGGGCCGGGGTCACGGGGTCGGGGAGGTCGGATGGCGCGCCCAGGTCGCGGTGTCCCTGGCCGTCTTGATGGTCCGCTCCGGCGGCTGGATCTTCCGTAGTTGCGACCGCCCGATCAGCGCGAGGACCGCGGCGACGAGCAGGAACAGTACCCAGACGATGAGGTACGACAGCCAGCGCGGCAGCCCGAGGGCGACCAGCACCTCGGCGATCACCACGAACAGGAACGGGACCGAGAACAGCAGGATCGCCCCGGCCGCCGCGATCATCCCGCCGCCGACCCCGGCCCGTTTCACCGTCGTGGACAGCTCGGCCTTGGCGAGCTCGATCTCGGCCCGGACCAGGGTCGAGACGTTCTCGGACGCCCGTCGGACGAGCTCGCCGACGGACGGTTCCGGATCCGGATCCGGGGACTCGAGTGTGCTCACCGTGGGGCCTCCTCGCAGGTCGTGGCGGGAATCATCCCGGCTCGCCGCGCCGGCGGTCCAGCGGCGCCACGAAGAGGGTGCCCGGATCCCAGTCCGGGTCGGTGGCGAGGACGATCACCTCGTCACCTGCCCGCAGCGTGGTGTCACCGCGGATCTGCAGCAGCGAGCCGTCCCGGACCGCCATCGCGATCCACAGCTCGCGGTCCGGGGCCAGGTCGTCCACGGCGCTGCCGTCGGCCTGGGATCCGGGCGCCACGACGTACTGCCGGGCGCCCTCGGGCTCGTCCCGCAGCCGGACGCCGAGCGCCCACGGCTCGAGCTGGACCTCGCGCATCGGGACCTTGCACACGCGCGCCACCCACGGCACCAGGCCGCCCTGCACGACGACGGAGAACAGCACGACGACGAAGATCACGTCGTACAGCTCGACCTTGTCCCCGACCCCGTTCGCTCCCAGGATGAACGTGCCCAGCAGGATCGGGACCGCCCCTTTCAGCCCGGACCACAGCACGAACCCGCGTTCCCCGCGGGTGAGCCGGACCGGCAGCAGGACCAGCCCGACCAGCACCGGCCGGACGACGAAGGCCAGCGCCGCCGCCAGCCCGAGTCCGATCAGCCAGGCGTTGCCGTCCGGCAGCGTGCCGAGGTTGACCGTGAGCCCGAGGACGGTGAACGCGATGATCTCCGCGAGGCTCGACAGGGCGCCGACGAAACGGGTGATCTCCCGCTTGTACGGCGCTTCCTCGTCGCCGATCACGATGCCGGCCACGAACACCGCGAGGAACCCGGAGCCGTGCGCGACGGCGGCGACGCCGTAGATGACCAGCGCCAGGGCCAGCATCCGCAGCGGGTAGAGCCCCTCGCTGGGCAGCGGCAGCCGCATCGCCCGCAGCAGCAGGGCCCCGCCGACCAGCCCGACCGCGGCGCCGACCACCATCTGCAGGCCGAAGACGAGCAGCCCCGACCCGAACGCGCCCAGGCCGCCGCTGCCCGACTCGGAGGCCGACAGCAGCGCGGCCATCAGCGCGATGCCGACGGGGTCGTTGGCACCGGACTCGCCTTCCAGCAGGGTGCCGGCCCGGCCGGAGACCTCCCGCCGGCCCAGCACGGAGAACACGACCGCCGGGTCGGTCGGCGCCAGGGCCGTGCCGACCAGCAGCGCGGGCAGCCAGGCGAAGTCGAACAGCAGGTGCGCGAGCACGGCGACCGTCACCGCGGTGACCAGCGTGCCGGCGACGCCGAGCCAGACCACCGGCCCGGCCACCGCGGTGAACCGGCGCCGGCCGATGTGCATGCCGCCGTCGAACAGGATCACGGCCAGCGCGACGGTGACGACCCGCTCCACGGTCGTGATCGACAGCGTGCTCAGCCCGGGGAAGAAGTCCGACACGAGTGCCGCGCCGACGAGGAACAGCGCCGGCGCCGGGATCCGCAGCACGCCCGAGAGCCGGTTCGAGAGCACCGCGGCGGTCGCGGCCAGGCCGACCACGAGCAGGATCAGCCCGAAGATCGCGGAGTCGCTCATCCGTACCCCGTCCGCATCCGCACAGCGTGCCAGGGCCGCCTGCCGCTCACGATCACCACGCGAGCACGAAGTGGCGCAGCCACCCGTACAGCGCCGCCAGCGAGATCGTCACCGCCGCCGCAATCGCCCCGTCCCGGGTGGGGCGCCAGAACGAGATCGGGTGCCGCCGGCCGGGCGGCGAGGCCGAGCACGGCGGCGCTGGCCCTCGACGGCCGTCGCGGTCCCGCCCAGGCCGGAGTCGAGGGCTCGCCATGGCGAGGACGCCCGTCGTCCCGGGCAGCCCGGGCGGGAGCACGGGAGCCTCCGGGGACGTGCGGCGACGGAGGACCGGCGGCCGGACCTCCCGGCACCCGCGGCCCTATCCGACGGGTTCCCGCCACGGCCGCGGCGGCAGCCCGGGCAACTGCTCCACCGCGCCCGGCGGCGCGCAGACGCCACCCCGGTCACCGAGGCAGCGGAAGATCATCGTGCCGAGGGCGGCGGCGAGCACCGACCCGGCAAGGATGCCGACCACCGCCTGGTCGTGCCGGGCCGGGTCGGTGAACGCGAGGTCGGCGATGAACAGGGCCACCGTGAAGCCGATCCCGGCCAGCGTGGCCCCTCCGACGAGCTGACCGCGCCGGATGTCGCCGGGCAGCACGCCGAGTCGCAGCCGCAGCGCGAGCAGGGTGCTCGCGCTGATGCCGAGGCTCTTGCCAACCACCAGCGCGACGACGATGCCCACCGTGACCGGGCTGCGCACCGCCGCTCGCAGCGTCTCGCCGTCCAGCCGGATGCCGGCGTTGGCGAGCGCGAACACCGGCACGATGAGGTACGACGTCCACGGGTGCAGCGCGTGCTGCACCCGCTCGTTCGGGGAGACGGTGGACTTCACCGCGAGCCCGGCGAGGCGGGCGTGCTCGGCGGTGGTGTCCTCGGTGAGCGCCCGCGCGTACGGGTCGACCTCCGCGGAGCCCGCCGGCGCCCGGGTGGCGACCAGCAGCCCGATCAGCACCCCGGCGATGGTCGCGTGCACGCCGGACTCGTAGACGGCCAGCCACAGCGCCAGCCCGACGACGACGTACGCGGGGCTGCGCCAGACCCGGATCCAGCGCAGCGCGATCAGCGCCCCGACCAGCACCGCGGCGCCGAGCAGCGGCACCGGTCGCAGGTCGTCGGAGTAGAAGACCGCGATCACCAGGATCGCCCCGATGTCGTCGACGATCGCGACGGTCAGCAGGAACAGGCGAAGCTGGTCCGGGCAGCGCGGGCCGACCAGCGCCAGCGCGCCGAGCACGAACGCGATGTCGGTGGCCATCGCGACGCCCCATCCGTTCACGCCCGGACCGCCGGCGTTGACGCCGAGGAAGATCAGCGCCGGCAGCGCCATCCCGCCGAGGGCCGCGACGACCGGGACGCCGATCGTGCGGCGGTCCCGCAGCTCGCCGACCGCCACCTCGCGGGTCACCTCGAGACCGACGACGAGGAAGAACAACGCCATCAGGCCGTCGTCGACCCAGTGCTTGAGATCCATGGACAGCTCGGCGGTGCCGACGTTGACACCGATCTCGGTCGCCCACAACCGGTCGTACGCGTCGCCCCACGGCGAGTTGACCCAGACCAGCGCCAGCACCGTCGCGCCGACGAGAAGGAGGCCCGACCCGACCTCGGTGGCCAGGAACCGCCGCAGCGCGACGGTGACCGCGGGCCGCGGCAGCCGGGTCGAGGGACCGGGACGGGCCGGCGCGGTGGACGCCATGGAACCTCCGGAGGCAGGCGGATCAGAGACCGCCGACCAGGCTTCCCGGCACACCTGTCGTCCAGGGTACCGGGAAGCCCCGGATGGATCAGTCCTCGCTGGCGGCGCTCGGCAGCTTGGCCGAGATCAGGTCCATCACCGACGAGTCGGTCAGCGTCGTCACGTCGCCGAGCTCGCGGTTGTCGGCGATGTCGCGCAGCAGCCGGCGCATGATCTTGCCGGACCGGGTCTTCGGCAGCTCCGGCACGATCATGATCTGGCGCGGCCGGGCGATCTTGCCGATCTCCTTGGCGACGTGCTCGCGCAGCTCCTTGACCAGCGCCTCGCCGGCCGCCTCGTCCTCGGCCACCGAACCGCGGACGATGACGAAGGCGACGATGCCCTGACCGGTCGTCGGGTCGTTGGCGCCGACGACCGCGGCCTCGGCCACCTTGGGGTTGGAGACCAGCGCGGACTCGACCTCGGTGGTGGAGATCCGGTGGCCGGAGACGTTCATGACGTCGTCGACCCGGCCGAGCAGCCAGATGTCGCCGTCCTCGTCCTTCTTCGCGCCGTCGCCGGCGAAGTAGACCCCGTCGAAGCGGGACCAGTACGTGTCCTTGTAGCGCTCGTCGTCGCCCCAGATCGTGCGCAGCATCGACGGCCACGGCTCGGTGAGCACCAGATAGCCGCCACCGCCGTTGGGCACCGGCTTGCCGGCGTCGTCGACCACCTCGGCGCCCACACCGGGGATCGGCCTCATCGCGGCGCCGGGCTTGGTCGCGGCGACTCCCGGCAGCGGGCTGATCATGATCGAGCCGGTCTCGGTCTGCCACCAGGTGTCGACGACCGGAGCGCGGTCGCCGCCGATGTTCTTCCGGTACCAGATCCAGGCCTCGGGGTTGATCGGCTCGCCGACGCTGCCCAGCAGCCGCAGGCTCGACAGGTCGAACTTGGCCGGTTCCTGCTCGCCCCACTTCATGAACGTGCGGATCGCCGTGGGCGCGCAGTAGAGGACGGTCACCTTGTACTTCTGCACGATCTCCCACCACCGGCCGCGGTGCGGGGTGTCCGGCGTCCCCTCGTACATGACGCTGGTGGCGCCGTTGGCCAGCGGCCCGTACACGATGTACGAGTGGCCGGTGACCCAGCCGATGTCGGCCGCGGTCCAGTAGACGTCGGTGTCCGGCTTGAGGTCGAAGACCGCGTGGTGGGTGTACGACACGCCGGTCAGGTAGCCGCCGGTGGTGTGCAGGATGCCCTTCGGCTTCGCCGTGGTGCCCGAGGTGTACATGACGTAGAGCGGGTGCTCGGCGTCGTGCGGCTCGGCCGTGTGCTGGTCGGACTGCTTGTCCACCACGTCGTGCCACCACACGTCGCGGCCGTCGGTCCAGTCGACGTCCTGCTCGGTACGCCGGACGACGAGGACCTTCCGGACGCCCGGCGCGTCCTTCAGCGCCTCGTCGACCGCCGGCTTGAGCGCGCTCGGGGTGCCGCGCCGGTAGCCGCCGTCCTGGGTGACGACGAGCGTCGCGTCGCAGTCCTGGATCCGGCTGCGCAGCGCATCGGCCGAGAAGCCGCCGAAGACCACCGTGTGGACGGCACCGAGCCGGGCGCAGGCGAGCATGGTGACGACGGTCTCCGGGATCATCGCCATGTAGATCGCGACCCGGTCCCCCTTGCCGACGCCGAGCTCGGTCAGCGCGTTGGCGGCCTTGCAGACGTCGCGGAGCAGGTCGGCGTACGTGATCGTGCGGGTGTCACCCGGCTCGCCCTCCCAGTGGAAGGCCACCTTCTCGCCGTTGCCGGCCTCCACGTGCCGGTCCACGCAGTTGTACGCCGCGTTGAGCTGCCCGCCGACGAACCACTTCGCGAACGGCGGCTGCCAGTCCAGGACCGTGTCCCACTTCGTGGCCCAGGTCAGCCGCTCGGCCTGATCGGACCAGAACGCCAGCCGATCCGCGTTCGCCCGCTCGTACGCATCCGCCTTGACGTTGGCGGCCTCCGCGAGCTCCTGCGGGGGCTCGAACCGGCGGTTCTCCTTGAGCAGGTTGGAGAGTGTCGCGTCGCTCGTCTCGGTCACCGCGCTCCTCCTGGTGGGCCGGCCCGGCACTGGGCCCCATCGTGTCCCAAACCCTATGCCCGGCCCCCGCGACGGTCACCCACGCGTCGACCGCCGGCCCCCACCCGTCGACCAGCGGCCACCCCCCGGCCCCCCCGGCCCCCCGGCCCCCCGGCCCCCCCGGCCCCCGGGGCGCCCGGGTAGCCCGGCTGGCGGCCTGCCGGTGGTGGGGTTCGGCTGGCGGTTTGCCGGTGGTGGGGTCCGGCTGGCGGCTCGCCGGAGTCGGAGCCCTCTCGGTGGCCGGGTCGGCGGTGGTGACCGGGTCGGCGGTGGTGGCCGGTCGGGCGGGTGGCCGTGTCGGCGGTGGCCGTCGGGATTCGGTGGTGGTCGGGTCCGTAGCCGGGACCAGTCGCGGCCGTGCAGACCGGCGGTCGCCCGGGTGGTGGTCGCCTGGGCGTCGCCGGGGCGGCGGGCGGCCGGTCAGTCGGTGGTCGTGCAGGTGCTGGGCGGCCCGGTGGTGGTCGGCTCGGCTCAGCGGCTGAGGATCTGACCGAGCGCGCCGGACCGGAACTCCTCGATCTGCCGCTGCATATCCACCGCCGGCTTGCTCATCGCGTACCGGCTGCGCCGCAGCCCGTCCCGCAGCTCGGCGAGCCGGGAGGTGAACGTGTCCAGCTGCTGCTCGGGCGGCAGCTCGAGCACCGGCCGCAGCCGCTCCGCCGCGCCGTCCAGCTCGCCGCTCTGGGTCAGTGCGGCAGCGGCGTCGACGAGCGCGAGCATCTCTGCGCCGTAGAACCGGACCGACTGACCGCCGGCATCGAACAACCAGATGGCGCGATCGGCCGCGGCCAGCGCCTCCTGCGGCTCCTTGAGCCAGAGGTGGGCGCTGCCGGCCATGTAGCTCTGCTGAGCCTCCGAGAACCCGAGCAGGCCGCCGACCTCGTCCGAGCCGGCCCGCTCCCGCTCCTCCTCGGCGGTATGCAGCGCGGCGTGCGCCTCATCTGCGGCACCGAGCCTGGCCCACGCCCGGGCGCCGAGGCTGGCCAGCATCACCCGTGCGGCGTCCGGTGCCGCGAACCGCAGCCCGTCGCCGGCCAGCTGGGCCGACTCCCGTAGCCGGCCGTCCCAGTAGGCCACCTTGCTCTGGATGGCCCGCACCCAGGCGTGCAGCCCGTCGGCCCCGGCGAGCTCGGCGCACAACCAGGCCGTTCGGGCCTGCGTGTCGGCTTCCGCGTGCCGGCCGACGTCGCTGGCCATCCAGGCGAGCAGCCCGCAGAGCCGGCCGGCGGTGAGGTAGAGCTGCCGGCTCTGCTCCGGATGCTGACGGCCTTCCAGCAACGTGAACACCCTGTTGCGGACCCGGATCGCCTCAAGCATGAGCGGGAGCGGGGGATTGTTGAGGTAGTCGCGGGAGATCCGGCGGACGTCGTCGGCGAGCTGTTCAAGCGTCGTCTCGCCGACGTTGGTGCCCTCCGCCCATTCCCCGAACTCGGCGGACTGGCCCGCTGCGTCCATGATGACCTCCTCGTCGGTGGGAGCGCTCTTTCCGCCCACGCCGATGGCGAACAATCGGTCCCTGCGGTGCCGGCGCGCCGCGGTGGCCGCGTCCGGGCTGGTCGCGTCGATCGTGACCGCGAGGTATGGCGGGTCGGTCCGGCGTGGCGGTACCGGCTGCGGCACCCGCTGCGGCAGCCGCCGCTGCCCGTACGCCTCCACCCGGCCCGCCGTCCCCTCACCAGCTCCCGTGCGTTGATCCGAGAACCGGTCTCGCTGGCCGGCGACGTGCGGCAGCTGTTCCTCGGCCGCTGATCCGCCGCCCAAAGTCGACTCCCGGCCCCGAGTGATGCGTTTTCCGGTGGTGAGGTCGGCCGCCGCTCCCTTGTCGGACCGACCCCGCTCCGGTGCTCGGGCGGTCCGACTCGCCGCCGTGGTCCGGTCCTCGGCGGAGCCACTCCGCTCCCGTGCCGACGTGGTGCGGTCGCCGGGCGTGGTACGGCCCCCGGCCGAGGTGGTCCGGTCCTCGGCTGTCTCAGTCCGGTCCTCCGCGGGAGCGTTCCCGCCCTTGGCCGTTGCACCTCGTTCCCGTGCCGATGTGGCCCGGTGGGCGGGCGTGGTCCGGCCCTGAGCCGCGTCGCTCCGTTTCCATGCCGGGCGGCTGCCGTCCTCGGCCGGTGTCGCCAGCTTCTGTGCCGTTCCGGACTCCTGCGGGGGCGTATCCGGTGCGGGGGTGGGCAGCTCTGGCGCGGGAGTGACTCGGTCCGGCGGTCGTGTCGGCTCCTCGGCGGGCGCGATGCGTCCCTCGGCCGAAGCATCCGGTCGGTCGGCGGCGCCTCCGCTCAGGAGGCCGGCATCTTCGACGGTGCGGGCGGCCGGCTCCCTCTCCTCGGTGCCGGCAGCGATCTCGGTCGCCGCGATCGAGGCGTTCTGCGGTCCGTCGTCGGCTACGCGGCCAGCATCAGTCGCCGTTTCGGGAACCGAGTCGGACCGGACCGGGTCGGTCCCCACCGGTCCGTCCGGCTCATCGGACCAGTCCAGCCCTCGCCGCCCGCCTGGTCCCTCACCCCGCGATCCGTCCGACCGAGCATCGCCAACCCTTGGTCCGGCGGGGTCCTGATCGTCACCGTCCTCGTCGTATGACTGTCCGCCGGCGAGCTCCTCCGGAGGGAAGGGAAGGATCGTCGCGTCCCGCTCCTCGCCGTCCTCAGATCCATCCGGACCCACGTCGACCTCGCGACGAGTGCGCCGGTCCACCGGCGACAACCGCCGGACAGCCATCTCGTCGCCATACCCGCTCTCCGGGTCGGCGGCATCGAACCCCCGCGCGGCGGTCATCCTCCGACTCGGCGGGCACCGCTCCGGGTTCTGTCGTCCTCCCGTGCAGCTGGGTCAGCTGTCCTCGCGGTACCCGTCGACCCTGCTCGGACGGCTCCGGCTCCGGCGGCAGCGCAACCGGCTCACTCGTGGCAGCGAGCACCGCGGCCAGGACCGTACGCTCCTGGTCCGGCATCTTCCGGTGGTCCTCATAGTCCAGCAGCCGCTCGACCGTCGTCCCGAGCACGGTCGCGAGCACCGTCAGCACGTAGGGCGAGGGGCGCCGGCCACCGTTCGGCCACCGCTCATACTCGCCGATCCGCGTGCCGATCATCGGCGCCTGAGCCTCGATCCACCGTTGATCTTGGATGGGCGGGTCGGCTGCTGACCTGATCTTGATTGCTTGTTGTGGCATGGCTGGGCCGCCGGTCTTTCCGGCTCTTCCACTGCTGGTCTCCGGTCGGGGCCTGGCGGGCCGGGTGGATGGGGGTCAGGCCGCTGCCGGTGGTCCGCAGGTGGCGTTGAACAGCTCGGTCCAGGCTGTCCGCCAGGGCCAGCGCTGGGGCAGGTGCAGGCGCAGCTGTCGTGCGGAGCGGGCGGTCCGGGCTGGGACGGCGATGAGTTGGGCGCGGATGGTGGCGGTGGTGGCTCGGGCGTGGAAGGCCGAGGCGAGGGTGCCGGCGGCGCGGGTGAGGTTGAACGCCATGGCCGCGAGCACCAGCCATGCGGAGTTCGCGGTGAACTTCCCCGAGGGCAGGTGAGTCAGCGGGCCGGCCTTGAGGTCGGCGATGACCTGCTCGATGATCGCGTGTGCGCGGTGGGTCTTCTCTGCCTCCAGCATCGGCTGCGGCGAGTCGGTGAAGACCGCGTGATAGCGCCAGGCGGTGAACAGCTCGCCTTGCCCGGCCGGCACGTGGTCGGGGTTGAGCCGCTTGACGCGGCGCACGATCAGCCGGGCCGGGATGTGCTCGGCCTTGCGGCGACCGGTGAACGCGGTGAAGGGCACTTCGGCGACCTCGGCGTCGGATATCCAGCACTGGCCTTCGTCGTCCCAGACCGCCTTCGGGTAACGGATCGCGGTCCAGGCGTGCTCGCCGATCGAGCCGACCGCGGCCTTGACCGTGGCCGTCTGCCGGGCGGTGATCGAGAAGCAGGCCCCGCCGCGGCGGGCGGCGGCGACCACGTCATGGGTGTAGTACGCGGAGTCCGCGCGCACGATCACCAGCCCGGCCCCCTCGGTGCCGCCGGCCCCGCAGCCGTGGGCGGTGCCCAGCGCCTCGGCCAGCAACCCGGCCGCGCCGCGAGCGGAGTTGACCGCGCCCTTGCGCAGCCGGGATGCGGCGATCACCGGCGCTGCCAGCGGCGTGCTGACCGTGGCCAGCAGCGCGTTGAGGCCCTTGACCTTGTTGTAGCCATAGCCGACGCCCTGCTTGGCGTAGCCGTGGGTCTGGCGGATCGTGTCGTCCAGGTCCAGGAAGGTCACCTGCTCGGCGCC
Source organism: uncultured Actinomycetota bacterium (assembly GCA_963803135.1). Classification (GTDB taxonomy): domain Bacteria; phylum Actinomycetota; class Actinomycetes; order Mycobacteriales; family CADCTP01; genus CADCTP01. Next base: position 704,988 of record CAWDLH010000010.1, read on the forward strand.
GGGCAGCAGCGGCGTCGCCGCTGCCAGGGCAACCAGGAACGCCGCGGCCACGCTGTCGAGCTGGCGGACGTGACCGAAGGTGAAGCTGCGCAGGAACGTACCCAACGTCGAGGGAGCGCGGATCCCGGTGAACAGCCGGTCCATGCCGCCCTGGCGCAGCAGGTCCATGTCCTCGATCGAGTCCGCGCCGGCGACCATCCCGGCCACCAGCACCGGAACCTTCCGCTGCGCGTTGGCCCCGCCGGGGTCTTTCAAGGTCAGCTTGTCGGCGACTAGGCCACCGAGCCGGCAGGACTGCGCCAGCGCCAGCACCGGCGCCAGCCCACCGGTCGACACGAGGTTGGGATCATCGAACGCCGCCGACAACGCCGGCGAACCATGAGACAGTCGCATCCAGCGGATGCCCTTCTGTGGGAACGACGAGGTCCTAGACAAACCCCATCGTCCCTGCTCAGAAGGGCATTCGTGCGTTACGACCCGCGCCGATCAACCAATTCGACGGTGGATCGAGGCTGAGCTGGCGTGGTCCAGCCGTCCTGTCCTGGCCTGGCGCCGCTGATCCGGTCGGCGACCTCGGTGAATCGGGCGGCGACCTCGTCCTGGCTCCACCCGTGCGCGTGCCGGTAGGCCTCCCGCGGTCGGAACCCCCACCGCCGCTCCATCTCGGTAGCGATCATCTCCAGCGAGCAGCCGCCGACCAGCATCTCCTGACGGAGCGCGTCGCGCTCCGTCTTGGACCCCCGTTTGCCGGGTCGAGCCACCGTGCTCCTCCAGGTCGTGTTCAGCGTGCTGAGTTGAATTCTGATGCTTCATTTGACGGCAGGAGTGCTGAGACGGGGCATCCGATGGTGGATTCCCTTCGCTCTGGCGTCATCTTCGCTGGTCAGCTACGCGCTCAGGGCGTGGAGAAGGCAACCGTTGCGGGACGTGCGCCCCTGTAGACGCTCTGACACGGTGAGTCACCACAAGGCGGGGGGACGAAACCCGCTCGGGTCGAGGAGGGCGCAACTGTGGCGCAGCCGCGGTGTGCGGACGGGGCCGCTGGGGATCCATCGAGAGCCGGGAGGTATCGGCAGGACCAGTACGGCCAGCGGTATCGACAGGACACAGCCGCAGGGGGGCCGCGGCCCTGGGAGGCGACGCGACGGGACGCCATGCCCGCCGCCGTCACAACGGGGGCCCGGGGACGCGGGCGGCTTCCTGCGAGCCCGGTGCGGGTCGCGCGGACGCTGCGTCTCCTGGTCGATGAGTGGGGCTGGCCAGTCGTGCCGGGCGCGTTCGTCGAGAGCGGAATGTGCTCCTGCGGCGACGCCGATTGCGACCAGCCGGGTCGGCACGCTCTCTCGGACGCCTCCTGGCTGGCGGCGACCAGCGATGCGGATCGCGTCCGCGATCGATGGCGGGCGCACCCGGAGGCGACGATCGTGCTTCCGGTCGGATGGTGCTTCGACCTGCTGGAAGTGCCCGAACGCGGCGGCCGCGAGGCCGTCGGCCGGCTCAACGCGCAAGGTAGCCCGCTGCCGCCGGTGATCGCGACCGCAACTGGTCGGCTGCTGTTCCTGGTCGCGGCGCTGGACCGGAACGCCGGCGCTGTGGCGGAAGGCGGCTCCGGCGGCCTGTCCGCTCCGACGCGGCGCGCCGCCGTGCCCCCGCGGCCCGCCGGGACCGGGTCGGCGTACGACGAGGAGGCCGCGCGGGACGCGGCAGCCGCTCGGGAAGCCGCCGCGGCAGGCACCGCGGTGACCGAGCTGGAGCCGTGGCCGGCGTCGTCAACCTGGCTGGCGTCCGCCGCGGGCTGCCGGCCGGAGACCTCGATCTGGGTGGGCGGCGGCGCGTTGGACGCGCCGGACGTCGTGGTCCGCCGCAGCGGCCTGCTGGTCGCTCCGCTGCTGGGTCCAGAACCGCCGGGAGTGACGCGGTGGCTGGTGCCACCGGCGACCGGCCGGAGTTCGCTGCCGCGGATGGAGGACGTGCTGGGGCCGATCGTGCAGGCCTGCCGGGAGATGGCCGTACGGCCGTCGTACGGGTATGGCTCGGCAAGGCGGCCGGAGGAGCTGCCGCGACGCCTGGATAGCGGGTCGCGGCGACCGGAGGCGGTTTCGAGCCGGGGGGGCGAAGCCGTGTCGGTCCGCGGGCCGGAGGGCCCGCAGCTGCGCACACCGGGTGTGTCGCGGCTGAGCGAGGCGATCTCGGGCCGGGAAGCCGAGGTCACGCCGGCCCGCGGACCGGAACCAGGGCTGCGCGAGAGCGGGCCTGGCGGGAGCGCCCGGGCGGCCGACGCCGTCCGCCCGGGCGCCGCTGCCCGCCCGATCTGGCCGGCCCAGGTCGGTGACACGACCCGTCGTGCCGGCGCAACCGGTCCGCGTTCGGAGCCGTCCGGTCGCGGTCCGGACCTGGCGCGGGGAGCAGATCCTTCGACTCGGCGCGTGCCGGGCCAGGGCCGTCCGGGCCTCCGTCCTCGTCTGAGTGATCGATACATCCGAAGCCAGCAGGAGCTGCCCGGAGGGCAATGAACCGCTGGATCAGCTGCAGAGGCGGCCGCCTCGCAGCTCCGTGAGCTGGCCGGACCGTCGTACCGCCGAACGCCCGCGGGGGCCCTACCCCTTTCGGGTGGCGTCCGTCGGGGACGGCGGTCCGGCCCCAGAACGCAGGATCGGCGTCGGCGTTCGCGTGCACTGCGGGGTGCGCATGCGGGGAGAGACGTCGGCGTCGATCCTGCCTCCACGTCCGCCGCGGGCCGGGATCTGATGCCCGTACCGCGGCGCGGCCTCACCGGGCCGCCAGATGGCACAGGACCGCGCTGTGCCCGCCGTTGCCGACCCGTGACCGCCGCTAGCCTGGGCTGGTGCCGCCACCACTTACCCGTCCGGTGCCGGGGGCGACCGACCCGCTCGCGCCGCTGCTCGATCTTCCCGACGTCGCCGATGCCCTCGGCGCCGCGCGGGAAGCGGTCGACCGCCTGCTCAACCACCGAGTCCTGCGTCGGCAGAGCGCAGCTGTCAGCAGCGAGTCCGCGCTGCGCGGCGCCCGTGCCTCGGCCGCCCTCGAAGGTGCCGACCTCCCGCTCGCCGACCTGCGCGCCGGCAATGTCGACGATGCGATCGCGCAGGGTGCGCTGCGGGCGAGCGCCGGCCTCGGTGGTCTCGTCCCCACCTGGGAACGTGCGCCGCTGCAGGCGGTTGCCCGGCTGCACGTCCTCGCCGCCGCCGGCACGGTCCCGGAGGACCGGCTGGGTCGTCCTGCGGTCGCTGCAGACGTCGACCGGCTGACCGGCCTGGCCCGCCTCCTGGTGGAGAGCCGTGCGACGCCAGGGATCCTGTTGTCTGCGGTCGTGCATGGGGAGCTGGCGACAGTGGCGCCCTTCGGCCGCCTCGACGGCGTCGTCGCCCGCGCCGCCGCCCGGCTGACGTTGATCACCCGCGGCGTCGACCCGAAGTCGGTGAGCGTGCCCGAGATCGGCCACCTCGAGCGCGCCGGGGACTACGGGGCGGCGCTTGCCGCCTACGCCACAGGCGAGCCAGCGGGCGTAGCCACCTGGCTGCGCCACTGCGCCGCCGCGGTGGCGATCGGTGCGCAGGAAGGATTGGCGATCTGTGAGGCGGTTCTGCGCGGCTGAGATGGCGGTGTAGCTGAAACGCGAACGGCGCCCCGTCCACGAGGCGCCGCCGCGCACGGACGGACCCGAGTTACCAGGCGTGCACACCATCTCGACGGCCACCGACCAAGGTCGGACCCGTCGTGCCTCCCGCGGCTGGTCGCGCGTGGGTGCCCGGCGTCCGTGCCCGGAAGTCCAGCTCACCGGGGGAGTCCCCGCCGACGAACCGGTTTCCGTGTCGTCCTTTGTACGCCCGATCAGCGAGCGGCGGAAGACCGCCGGACCAGCAATGTCTCGCTCGCCTTCCGACGTCCGGTCTGCTCCGGCGGCGGCCCGGCCGACCTCCGGCGGGCGGCATACCAGGCCAGTCCGACGACTGCGGCACCGACGCCCACGGCGGTTCCCACCACCGGCCGACGTGGCGCCCGGAGGCTGGACAGCCTCGCCCGCAGCGACACCGGCCGGCTGAAGACCAGGACCGGCCAGTCTCGCTCGCGGGCGGCGCGGCGCAAGGCCCGATCGGGGTTCACCGCGGTCGGGTGACCGACGGCCTCCAGCATCGGCAGGTCGGTGGAGGAGTCGCTGTAGGCATAGCAGTCCGCCAAGTCGTAGCCGGCGGCTTCCGCGAGTTCCCGCATCGCCTGTGCCTTCGCCGGCCCGTACGCGTAGAAGGCCACCTCGCCGGTGTAGCGCCCGTCCTCGACCACCATCCGGGTGGCGATCACCCGGTCGGCACCGACCAACTCTCCGATCGGCGCCACGACCTCCTCGCCGCTGCTCGAGACGATCACCACCTCGCGGCCGGCCGCCTTGTGCTCCTCGATGAGGTCGGCCGCCTCGGCGTAGATCAGCGGGTCCACGATCTCGAACAGGGTCTCCGCCACGATCTCCTTGACCTGCTGCACGTCCCAGCCGGTGCACATCTCCGTGACATAGTCCCGCATCCGGTTCATCTGGTCCTCGTCGGCTCCGGCGACGAGGTAGACCAGTTGGGCGTACGCCGCTTTGAGCGCTGCCCGCCGGTTGATCAGCCCGCCGGCTCGGAACGGTCGGCCGAAGGCCAGCGCGCTCGACCTGGCGATGATCGTCTTGTCCAGGTCGAAGAAAGCCGCGGAGCGGTGCACAACCCAGAGCATAGGAGCAGCCGCCCTTAACGATCCGATAATGAGCCCAGCGACTCTGTGTGGCGGATGGCCGGAGAGGGTAGACAATGAGTGAGTGAAGTGTGCGTCGCGCCGCTTCACGATCTACGTCCGGCTCAACCCCCCGGAGCCGGGCCTCGGCGGCCCCCGCTTTCCCCCCAGGCGGGGGCCGTCTCATCTGGGCGGTCATGACGGCACTACCTCCCCGAACAGCGATAGCACGATCGGCGTGATCCCGAGGCAGACGAACGCCGGGAGGAAGCAAAGCCCCAACGGCGCCATCGCGACCACGCCGGCCGTCCGCGCCCGAGCCAGTCCGGTGGAAGCCAGCGCTGCTCGCCGATCGGTCGCCAGTCGCTCGAAGGCGGCGGCGAGCCGGCTGCCACTCTCCGCGGACCGGGCCACTGCGCGCGCGACCGGCGCCAAGTCGGTGTCGAGCGCGAGATCGGCCCAGGCGGCGGCCGGGGCCGCCCCCAACCGCTGCAGCCCGGCGACGACGTGCAGGTCGGCGCTGAACGGCCCCGGCAGCGCGTCGGCGACGGTCTCCAGCGCCGCGACCAGCGGCATGCCGGCGCGCAGGCAGACGCTCAGCAGGTCGAGCGTCAACGGCAGGTCCGCCGAGCGGTTCCGCTTGTGCCGTACCAGGCCCGCCGGCTCCAGCCGGGAGACCAGGCGATCGGCCGCCGCCGCAACTCCCAGTCCCGTGACGACGCCGAGCGCGCCGCCCACCACCAGGGCGACCGCGATACCCAGACCGGCCGCAGCAGCCCGCGTGGCCAGCTGGCTACCGATTCGGGGCAGCTGTGCCCCGCGCGGTCGCCGCCAGCCGGCGAGCATCACTGCGATCGTGGCCAGCATCAGAGCCGCGGTCATCGGGAGTCCTCCGCCGCTGCGATGATCCGGGACGTCCACAGAACCCCCAGCGCCTCCAGGAGAACGCCAGCGACGAGCGCCAACTGGCCCCGTGGCTGCGCCAGCAGGACCGTGACCGGATGGGCACCCATCCCGGCGCCGAGACCGATGCCCAGCAATGGGAGCACTGCCAGCAGGGTCCCGGTGGAGCGGGCTCCGGCCAGCGCGGCCGCCACCTCCCGTCGTTGCCCCTGCCGTGCTCGGAGATCCTGCTCGACCCGATCCAGTACGGCGGCCGCGGGGGCGCCGCTGCGTTCGGACACCGACCACACCGCAACCACCGCGCGGTGGTGCGCCGCCGGGCCGGTGAGCACCGCGAGCGCCTCGGCTGGCTGACTTCCCGCCCGCAGATCTGCAGCCAGGCACCCGATGGCCTCCGCGAGGTTGGCGTCCGTCCGGCGCCGCGCCAGATTGGCTGTCGCCCGAGCGAGCACGGTCGCCAACGTGGCTCCCGCGACCGCTCCGGCCACCGCCGGCAGCAGCGGCACCGTCACGCCGAAGCCGAGCCAGACCCACCCGCCGAGCGCTGACCCGCCGCAAGTCGCGGCCACGACTGCTCCCGCTCGGGTGCTCGGCAGCCGTGAAGGATGGAACACAAGAAGTGGAACCCGCTTCTGCAGGGTCCTCAGTCGCGCGGTGCCCGGCGAGGGGCGGCGGACCAACCCCACAGCGATCGCGACAGCGGCGACGGCTACGCCGGTCATGACCGGCTCCCGACCAGGTGCTCACCGAGGACCTCGGTGAGCAGGTCCCAGCCGCCAACCGGCCCCGAGTCGTAACGCCACGCCGGAACCACCTGCATTTCGTCCCCGTACCGTCGAAACACCCCGATCTCCGCCAGCACGCGGGTGCCGTCCGGTCGCCGGCCGAGGTGGATCGCGACCTGCAGTGCTGCGGCCACCTGGCTGCGGACAGCGTGTCGGTTCAGGCCGCCGAGCCCGCCAAGCGCCTCGAGCCGGGCGGGCACCTGGGCGGCGCTATTGGCGTGGAGGGTGCCTCCGCTGCCGGCATGGCCGGTATTGAGCGCCGTCAGCAGTTCGACGACCTCCGCGCCGCGGACTTCGCCGACGATCAGCCGGTCCGGCCGCATTCGCAGCGCCTGTCGGACCAGGTCGCGGAGTGAAACCTCGCCGGCGCCCTCGACGTTCGGCGGTCGGGCGGTCAGCCGGACCACGTGCGGGTGTGCTGGCCGCAGCTCGGCGGCGTCCTCGACGAGGATCAGCCGCTCACCCGGATCCACCAACCCAAGCATGCTTGCGAGCAGCGTGGTCTTGCCGCTGCCAGTGCCGCCGCTGACCAGGAACGCAGCCCGGGCTCCGACGACCGCCCGCAACAGCAGAGCCGCCCCGCTCCGCAACGTTGCGGCGGCTTCCAGGTCGTCGATAGTGAAGGCGCGGGCGGTGAAAGTCCGCAGTGACAGACATGTGCCAGCTGACGCAACCGGTGGCAGCACGGCATGCAACCGCGTCCCATCCGGCAGGACGGCGTCCACGAAGGGACTGGCGTCGTCCAAGCGTCGCCCCGCCTGGGCGGCGAGTCGCTGGGCCAGACCGCGGACAGCCGCCTCGTCGGCGAAGCGCACGTCCGCCCGGACCAGCCCACCGCCCCGGTCGACCCAGACACCGTCGGGCCCGTTGACCAGCACGTCGGTCACGCCGGTCTGGTCGAGAAGCGGCTGCAGCGGGCCGGCCCCGGCGAGTTCCGACTCTGCCTCCCGGACGAGGCCGAGGACCTGGCTATGACCGGCCAGACCCGCGTCCCGCCGGACCAACGCGGCGAGCGCTGCACGACGGGGTGGGGAGCCGGCATCGACCAGGTGGCGCCGCACCCGATCGAGGACGTCGGGGTTCATGCCGCCACCTCGAGAGGCGCCCGGACGACGAGGATCGCCTCGCAGAGCGCGGCGAGTCGGGTGTTGCGGAGCAGAGCCGCTGGGTCACCTGCCTGAATCGCGGCACGGACGACCACCTCGTCGGGCAACTCGCCGGCGAGCGGCAAGTCGAGGCCACGCACAACCTCCGGGCCGGGAAGACCACCCGGAACGACTCGTACGACAACTCGCGGTGTCGGCGCTGTCGACCCGAGAGACTTCACGACGCGGCGAGCCGCGAGCACGGCTCGCAACTCGGCCGGCACCAGGAGGACGAGGTCCTCGATTGCCGCGGCCGCCACGTCCCGGGCGGCGGTCGGGCTCCGCCCGAGGTCGAGCACGATCGTCCCTCCACCGCGGCGTGCGGCGGCGATCACCGCCCGAACCGCCTCCGCCGGAAGGTCACCGGTCCCCGCTTCGCCGGCCGAACCGGCCGAACCGGCCGCGCCGGCCGCGCCGGCCGCGACGACGGCGACACCCTCGACCTCCGGTAGCGCGGAGCGCAGCGCGTGTGGCGACAACCGGCCGGTGACCACGCCGAGATCGGTCCACCGTGCGCCGGCGGCGAGCTCGGCGCCGAGGCCCGCGTCAGCGCCACCACCGATCGGGTCGAGGTCGACGAGCCAGGACGGCCCCCGCCCCACGGCCGTCAACGCCAGTCCGGCGGCGAACACGCTCGCACCCGCGCCGCCACGACCACCCAGCACGCCGATCACTCGAGCGGGTGCCGGGTGCTCCGCGGTGTCGGCGAGCCGCTCCAGCACCTCAGCTTCACGGCTCGGCAGGCGAACCATGTCCTCAACGCCGACGCCTGCCGCGGCCGGCGGAAGCTCCGGCAGCCGCCCGCCGTGCGAGACAAGCAGGACACCCGCGCGGGGCTCCAGGCGGGCGGCAACAGTCGCCGCCGCCACGTCTGCGCCCAGCAGCACGAGCGGGGCTTCAGTCCACTGTGGACGGCACATGGTCGGCTCGACGGCTACGTCGACGGCCACGCCGACGGCGGCAGCCATCCCGAGCAGGTCGTCCAACAGCTCGGGATCCGCGGTCAACACGAGCGGTCTGTGCTGTCGGGTCATTGCTCCTCCTCCGGGCGGGTCCGGAGGACAGCGAAGCGGTTCGCCCAAGGGTTCGACAGTCCGAGATTCGTAACTGTGGACGACGATGTCGTCTGTGGAAAAGGTCGGCGGCGCCTACCATATGACCCTGACGAAACCGTCCCACCATCCACAGTGGAGAGATCCATCCACAGTTCTCGGACTCCCGCTGGGCCCATGGCTCGACCCCGGCGGATTCTCTTTCCCGTACGCCGCACCGGGCGGCGTCGAGTGAAGGAGCGGACATGCTGAGAAAGCTGCGGGCGATGTACCGTCGCGACGACGGGATGACCACGGCGGAGTACGCGGTGGGGCTGATCGCCGCCGTTGCCTTCGCCGGGATTCTCTACAAGGTCGTCACCAGCGGGACGGTACTCACCGCGTTGACGACGATCGTCAAGCGCGCTCTCGCGCAGGCATGAGCAGGCGGCGCGACGACGGGATGGCGACCGCCGAGCTCGCCGTCGTGCTTCCGACGCTCGTCCTCGTCATCGCGGCCGGACTCACCATGGTCTCGGTCGTGCTCGCGCAGATGCGTTGCGTGGACGCGGCTCGGGAGTCAGCTCGGGCGGCGGCACGAGGCGAGCCGGCCGACGTGGTCCGCGCTGCTGCCGTACGGGCTGCGCCGGCCCGCGCGAGCGTAGAGGTCGCCGGCGCCGGCGAGGAGGTACGGGTTACGGTGTCCGCTGACGCCGGACGGGTTGGTGGTCTCCTGCCGACGTTCCATGTGTCCGCGAGCGCGGTCGCTCTGCGCGAGCCGGAGCCGACCGGTGTGCCGTGATCGCGGCAGCGTGACGATCTGGGCTGCGGCGCTGGCGGGACTGGTCTGGCTCGGCGCATCGGCAGTCGCTGTCTACGGCGCGGCGGTCACCGGGCGGCATCGTGCCGAAGCGGCGGCAGATCTCGCGGCGCTGGCTGTCGCCGTGCATGTGCCCGACGGTGCCGCGAGAGCATGCGCGCTCGGCGGCCGGATCGCGGTTCGTAACGGCGGAGGCGTACGCGACTGTCGAATCGTGGGAGCCGACGTTGAGGTGGTGGTGTCGACCCGGGTCGGCTTGGCTGGCCTTGGTGCCTTCACCGCCGTGGCTCGGGCACGGGCCGGTCCCGCCGAGATGCCCTGAGACGGAGAGAGGGCCGGCAGGTACGCGCCCGGCCCTCTCTCCGAAGATGATCAGGCGTCAGGGGAGACCGTCTCGGTTGTCGTGGTCCCCTCCTCGCGGCGCGGAAGGAACGGCCGGCGACGTCGAGTCGTGGCCGACTCGTCGACCGTGCCGTCGTCATAGCCAGAGCCGACGGGCACCGACTGCTGGACGCGTGTCCTGTCGTTGTCGTCCGTCCACTCCGGCCGGCCCTCCGCGACGCGCTCGTCGTGCCGGGTCGTCGCCATCGGAGCCGTCGACCCCATCGGCGGTGGGGTGGAGTCCACCCGCTGCGCGAGTTGCTCGTTCTCCCGCTGCAGGGTCCGCCGCTCCTTGCGGAGCCGGCGGCTGCGGCGCATCCCACCCATCAGCAGACCAAGACCCACGACCGCGAGGACGGTGGTGATCATGCCGGCGACGAAGACAACACCGAGCGTCACGTTCGAGACGTCGACGCTCCACAACGAGACCGACAGTGAGTCGGTATTGCTGGTGACAACGGCGGCGGTGAGCACGCCGGCTGCGGCGAGCAGGATGAGGCCCAGAACCGCCACGGTGATCAGCTCCTTTCCGGGAGTGGACGGGTTCTTACCTCGTCCGTCTTGCTACTGGTTTACCCGGAGTGGACGACGCGCAAGCGTCTCGGACGCCAAACCCGGACTAACCGGATCAGAGTGGGCGTCAGGCCCCAAGTCTGGCCAGCACCGCATCGAGCAACCTGACCGCGCCGGTCTTGTCGAGCGGCTCGTTGCCATTGCCGCACTTCGGCGACTGGACGCACGACGGGCAGCCGGCATCGCACTCGCAGGCGGCCACCGCCTCCCGGGTCGCACGCAGCCACTGCATCGCCGTGTCATAGCCGCGGGCGGCGAAGCCTGCGCCGCCGGGCTGCCCGTCGTAGACGAAGACCGTCATCCGGTCGGTGTCCGGGTGCAGCGCCGTCGACACCCCGCCGATGTCCCAGCGGTCGCAGGTCGCGAACAACGGCAGGAGCCCGATCGCGGCGTGCTCGGCGGCGTGCGCAGCGCCCGGCACGTCGGTCGGAGCGAGCCCGGCCCTCGCGATCGCGGCGTCCGAGAGCGTGTACCAGACTGCCCGGGTACGCAGCTGGCGCGCCGGGAGGTCCAGCGGTGTCTCGTCCAGCACCTGACCGGTCAGATACCGCCGCCGGAGGTACGACACGACCTGATTGGTGACATCAACCGTGCCGTGATGCACCGTCAGCTCACCCAGGTCGCGTTCCCGCAGCGTGGACACGATCCTGATGTCGGTCGTGTCCCGGGCGGCGGTCGACCAGTCAGGGTCGTCGCGGTGCACCAGCGCGACCGAGTCGGGCAAGTCGAGCTCGTCGACGACGTACGAGACGCCCTGGTGGAGGTAGACCGCGCCCTGATGGACGGTGGAGTGCGACGCCCACGCGTCGACAGTGCCGAGCACCCTGCCGGTGGACGTCTCGACCACGCGAACCGGCTCGCCACCCGTGCCGCGAATGTCCAGGTCAGGCCGACCTCGGGCAGTCCAGTACCAGCCGGTCGCCCGATGCCGGAGCAACCCGCGCCGCACCAGGTCGGGCAGCACTGCCTCGGCCGCCGCTCCGCCGAACAGCGGCAGGTCGGCCTCGGTCAGCGCCAGCTCCGCCGCGGCGCAGCACAGCTGCGGTCCCAGCACGTACGGGTTCTCCGGGTCCAGGACCGTCGCCTCGACCGGTCGCCCGAAGACCGCCTCCGGGTGGTGGACCAGGTAGGTGTCCAGCGGGTCGTCGCGCGCCACGAAGACAACCAAGGCGCCGAGGCCCTCGCGACCGGCCCGGCCGGCCTGCTGCCACAGCGAGGCCAGCGTGCCCGGAAACCCAGCCAGCACGACGGCGTCCAGCCCGGCGATGTCGATCCCGAGCTCGAGCGCGTTGGTCGCCGCGACGCCAAGCAAGGTCCCGTCCGTCAATGCGGTCTCCAGGGCCCGGCGCTCTTCCGGCAGGTAGCCCGCCCGGTACGCGGCGACCCGGTTGGCCAGCTCCGGCGCGACGCTCGCCAGGTGTCGCCGAGCGGCAAGCGCGAGCACCTCGGCGCCACGCCGGGACCGGACGAAGGCCAGCGCTCGGGCATCCTCGACCACCAGGTCGGCGAGCAGCCGGGCGGCCTCCGCACCGGCCGCACGCCGAACCGGCGCACCGTGCTCACCGTGGGCTGCGGTCAACGGCGGCTCCCAGAGCGCGAACGCGGTGGATCCTCGCGGGGAGGCGTCGGCGGTGACCTCCTCGACCTCCAGCCCGGTCAACCGGCTGCCGGAGATCGCCGGGCTGGCGACCGTCGCCGACGCGAGCACGAAGGTCGGGGAGGCTCCGTACGAGGCGCAGACCCGGCGCAGCCGACGCAGCACATGCGCGACGTGGGAGCCGAAGACGCCGCGGTAGGTGTGGCACTCGTCGACCACGACGTACCTCAGCCTGCGCAGGAACGTCGCCCACCGCCCGTGCGAAGGCAGGATGCCGCGGTGCAGCATGTCGGGGTTGGTCAACACCAGCCGGGAGTGCGCTCGGACCCAATCCCGTTCCGATGGCTCGGTGTCGCCGTCGAATGCGGCCGCTCGCACGTCGGGCAGGACCAGCGACCGCAGGGACCGCAGCTGATCGGCGGCGAGGGCCTTGGTCGGCGACAGATAGAGCGCGGTCGCCTTGGCGTCCCCGAGCAGCGCCGACAGCACTGGCAACTGGTAGGCGAGCGACTTGCCCGAGGCGGTGCCGGTCGCGATCACGACGGACCGGCCAGCGTGGGCGAGCGAAGCCGCCGCGGCCTGGTGCTCCCAAGGACGCGTGATCCCCCGCGCCCGGAATCGGTCGACCAGCAGCTCGGGGGCCCAGTCCGGCCAGTCCGTGGGTCGACCCAAGCGGGGCGGGACCTGCTCGACGTGGGTCACTGGGTGGTTCCTGCTACCGGCCAGAACTCGGTCGAGGAGATCTTGCCCGCGGAGAGCGGCGACTTCCGGCGCGCGGGTACGGACCACGTCACTCACTCTTGCACGGTTGACTTTGGTTAGATCGGGGGCAAGCAGTGGGGCCCGGTCGGCGGACCGGCGCCTGTCTCACGTCGCCAACCTACGCGGAGGTGCGCCTTGGACCTCACGTTGAACACCCGTGACGAGGCCGGGCACACGGTTCTCGCTGTCTCCGGGGAGGTCGACGTATACACGGCGCCCGCCCTTCGGGACCGCATTGCCGACCTGCTCGACTCGGGCCAGCACCAACTGGTCATCGACCTGGGCGGGGTCGAGTTCCTCGACTCGACCGGGCTCGGCGTGCTCGTGGCCGGTCTCAACCGCGCCCGTGAGGTGGGCGGCAGCTTGTCGCTGGTCTGCCCACAGGAGCGAGTGCTGAAGCTGTTCCGGATCACCGGGCTCGACGAGGTGTTCACCGTGCACTCCACGGTGAGCGAGGCCCTCGGCAGCCCGTCGGCAGGGTGATTCCATGACCGGGACGGTCCCCGGTGACGACGTGACCGTGACGCTCCGGCTGCCGCCCAACGCGGCGCACGTCCGGACGGCGCGGCTGATCGCGGCGGCCATGGCGCGCCGCAGCGGCGTCGGCGAGGACGTCCTCGACGAGGTTCGCCTCGCCGTCGGTGAGGCGTGCGCCCGGGCGGTTCGGATGCAGGAGCGGCAGGGCGTGGCCGCACCGGTCACGCTCGAGTTCGGCGAGTCCGGTCGGTTCAGCGTCTCGGTGCTCGACGGTGCCAAGACCGGCTCCGGCGACGAGATCACCGCCATCGCCGGCGGTGACAGCCCGGCTGCGCCCTGGGCCGATCCCAGCGGCGACTCGCTTGGGCTCGCTCTGCTCGGGGCGGTCGTCCAAGACCTCGACGTGGACGAGAACGGTGAAGGCGGGACACGGGTCACCATGTCCTGGCCGGTCGCTTGAATAAACGCTGCTGGATAGGCAAATGTCCGACATATCCTATCCAAACCGTGTGATCCGGCTCGCAGGACCAAGGCGCTTCTTGGGGTGCTGGACACGCTCACGTAAACTCCGCGCGATCTGCGCAGGACCCCGGGTATCCGGTCCGCGCAGCCTCTAACGACCAGCTCCACCCGCCGTCCGGCGTCCTGTGGCTGTTCGCCATCGTCGTCTAACAGGAGGACGCATTGCTCCCGTTGTCCTTGGCGGAGGCCCCGGAGATTGCTGGCGCGGACTACTTCGTTCTGGTAGTCATCGCCGCGATCGCTGCCGGTGCGCTCGTGTTCGCCTACTTCCTCTTCAACCAGGTCATGCGTGCCGACCAGGGCACGCCCCGGATGCAGGACATCGCCCGGGCCGTGCAGGAAGGCGCTGCGGCGTACCTGAACCGGCAGTTCAAGACGCTGAGCGCATTCGTCCTGATCGTCTTCGTGCTGCTGCTGATCCTGCCGGTCAACGACGGCGGCGCCAGCGTCCGCATCGGCCGGTCGATCTTCTTCGTCATCGGCGCCGTGTTCTCGGCCCTGGTCGGCTACTTCGGCATGACACTTGCCACCCGCGGAAACGTGCGGGTCGCCGCCGCCGCTCGGGCCAGCGGCCGCCGGGACGCCATGCGGATCGCGTTCCGCACCGGCGGCTTCTGCGGCATGTTGACCGTCGGCCTCGGGCTGCTCGGCGCCGCGTCGGTGCTGCTCATCTACAACAGCGACGCCCCGACCGTCCTGGAGGGCTTCGGCTTCGGCGCCGCACTGTTGGCGATGTTCATGCGGGTCGGCGGCGGCATCTTCACCAAGGCCGCGGATGTTGGTGCCGACCTGGTCGGCAAGGTGGAGGCCGGGATCCCCGAGGACGACCCCCGCAACGCCGCCACGATCGCCGACAACGTCGGCGACAACGTCGGCGACTGCGCCGGCATGGCCGCGGACCTGTTCGAGTCGTACGCGGTGACGCTGGTAGCGGCGCTGATCCTGGGTAAGGCCGCCTTCGGCTCGGAGGGGCTGATCTTCCCGCTCGTCGTGCCGGCCATCGGCGTTCTCACGGCCGTCGCCGGGATCTTCCTCACCGAGCCGCGGGCGTCGGACCGCAGCGGCCTGCAGACGATCAACCGCGGGTTCTTCTCCTCGGCGATCATCTCGGGCGTCCTGGTGGTGCTGGCCGCCTTCATCTTCCTGCCTGGGCGCATCTCCGATCTGGACGGCGTCAGCGAAGGAGTGCTGGCCGAGGCCGGCGGCAAGGACCCCCGGGTGATCGCGATCGTAGCGGTGCTGATCGGCCTCGTGCTGGCAGCCGCGATCCAGGTGCTCACCGGCTACTTCACCGAGACCAGCCGGCGCCCGGTGCGGGACATCGGCCGGTCCTCGCTGACCGGTCCCGCGACCGTGATCCTGGCCGGGTTCTCGATCGGCCTCGAGTCCGCCGTGTACTCGGCGCTCCTGATCGGCGCGGCGGTCTACTGCGCGGCACTGCTCGGCGGCAGCTCGATCGTCCTCTCGCTGTTCGCCGTCGCGCTCGCCGGCACCGGCTTGCTGACCACGGTCGGCGTCATCGTCTCGATGGACACGTTCGGCCCGGTGAGCGACAACGCGCAGGGCATCGCGGAGATGTCACACGACATCGACGAGAAGGGCGCCCAGGTGCTCACCGACCTCGACGCCGTCGGCAACACCACGAAGGCGATCACCAAGGGCATCGCGATCGCGACCGCTGTGCTGGCGGCGACGGCACTATTCGGCTCGTTCACCGATTCGGTCGGCAGCGCAGTCGAGAAGACCGGCATCGGGGCGGTGCAGAACCTCGGCGACCTCGGCCTGCTGCAGTACGCCGGTGTGCTCAACGTCGCCGACCCGCCCAACCTGGTCGGGTTGATCATCGGCGCGTCTGTGGTGTTCCTGTTCTCCGGACTGGCCATCACCGCCGTGTCCCGCGCGGCCGGGCGGGTGGTCTTCGAGGTGCGCGAACAGTTCCGCACCAAGCCCGGGATCATGGACTTCAGTGAGCGGCCGGACTACAGCCGCGTGGTGGACATCTGCACACAGGACTCGCTGCGCCAACTCGTCACACCGGGCCTGCTCGCGGTTATGGCCCCGCTAGCGGTCGGCTTCGGGCTCGGTGCCGGCGCGCTGGGCTCGTATCTGGCCGGTGCCATCGCGACCGGTGTCCTCATGGCGGTGCTGCTGTCGAACTCCGGCGGTGCCTGGGACAACGCGAAGAAACTGGTGGAGGACGGCCAGTTCGGCGGCAAGGGCAGCGAGGCGCACGAGGCGACGATCATCGGCGACACCGTCGGCGACCCGTTCAAGGACACCGCGGGCCCCTCGATCAACCCGCTGATCAAGGTGATGAATCTGGTCTCGCTGCTGATCGCGCCCGCGGTCGTGCAACTCAGCATCGGCGACGACAAGAACAACCCGCTGCGGATCGGCTTGGCCCTCCTCGCCGTGCTGATCATCGTCGTCGCGATCACCATCTCGAAGCGGCGGGCCGTCGCCGTCGGCTCGGAGCCGGCCACGACGGAGGTCTGAGGCCCATACGGACCGGCGGCCCGCCCGTGGCCGCCGGTCCGTAGGGTGTCCGCCGTGTTCCGCGCCATCACTGTCGGTGTCGTCGCCGTTGTCCTGCTCACCGCATGCGGGCCGGAGGACGCCGGCCACACCGAGCCGGCGCACTACGCGCGGTCGGTCTGCGCCGGCCTCGCCAGCTGGCGGGACGGCGTCGCCGCGGACAGCGCCGTTCTCAGCCGCAGCCTCGGGAGCGCGGCGGACGTCGCCACGGTGCGGTCCCGGTACAGCCGGTTCTTCGTCACCACCGTCCGCCGCACCGACCAACTCATCCACGCCGTGGACAGCGCCGGGGCGCCGGAGGTCGACCACGGCCGCGGCTACTCCCGCGATCTGACCGCGGCACTGCAGCGCGCCCGCTCCGGCCTCGCCACCGCGCAGAAGAGCTTCGCCGCGCTGCCCGCCGGTGACCTGGCCGGCTACGCGGCCGGTGCCCGGAAGATCCGCGACTCGCTCGGTGGCGTCTTCACCCAGGTCGGGATGGCGCTCGACCGGCTCGGCCGGACGTACACCTCGGCGGACCTGAACCGCGCGTTCGGCGACGAGCCGGCCTGTCAACGCCTGTCCGGCACCTGACCCCCTACGCTCCGGCTGTGCCGGGGCAGCTGTCCTTCCTCACCGCCGGGGTACGGCCGCCGGCGGTCGACGACCTCGAGGGCCTGCTGTTCGGCGTCGCCCAGGTGGTCCGCCTCGGCGGTACCGCGCGAGTGTCGGTGCTGGTCGAGGACCGCTGGCGGATGGACGAGGTGCTGGCCGCATACACCGAGCGCGGGCTGCGCGGCGAGGTCCATGAAGAGGACGGGCTGATCTCGGTCCGGACACCGTTCAGTCGCAGCGTGCTCCCCATCGCCGAGCGCTGGGTGCACGGTGCGGTGAAATCGGTGCCGGTTGGCATGACCCTCGACGGCGCCCGGCTGCGGCTGTGGGCGATCGGGGCCGGACGTCGCGACGAGCACGGCTATCTGCTGCGGCTGAGTCCGCACGACCCGCCGGTCTGGGACGGGGCCGGCGCTGCCCTGGCCCGGGTGGGCGTCGCCGGCGCGTTCGTCGGGCCGCGCGCGGGCGGTCCGGCATACCGGGTCACCGGCCGGCGGCGGCTCGTGCGGCTGGGCGAGTACGTCGGCGAGCGACCGGGTGCCGCGGCCGCCGGCGACTGGCCAGCCTGAGCCGATCCCGGCCCGCCGGACAAGCCCGAATCCATGACCTGTGGACGGCGCTCCCGCCTGTGGAGAGCCGTTCGCCACAGGGATGACGCCGCCCTAGTGTCAGCGCCATGTCCGAGCTGTACGTGGAGCCGCAGGTGCTGGCGGAGGCCGGCCGCTCCCTCGCCGCCGACCGATCGGTGCTGGCCGACGTCGCCGACGCCCTGTCGCCGGCCCTCGGCATGATCGCGGCCGCCCTGCCCGGCTCCCGGACGGCAGAGGTCGCCGATCGGACCGCAGCCGCCCTGACGTCGGCCATCCGGACGGCCGCGGCCGAGGTGGATCAACTCGCCCGGGCAGCCACCGCGGCAGCACGCGACTACCGGGTCGTCGAGAGGGCGACCGCCACTGGGATCGAGCGCGACGGGCGGGCGCCGGTATGACCGCCGATGGGCGCCTGGTCGAGCGGTGGGACGCCTGGTCCTGCGGCAACGGCGTCAGCCGAGTGTTCGGGCTGGCGGACGACCTCGACCGCACCTACCGGCGGCTGGCCGCGACCACCGCCCGGCTGACCGACTGGCGCGGTCCAGCGGCCGAGCGGGCGCTGGCCCGGATGCAGGCCGCGACCATACGGGTGAGCGGGCTCGCCGGCATCGTCCGGAGAGCCGCCGACGCGGTCCGGGCCGGCCTGCAGGGGGTGACCGACGCGGCCAGGCTGGCCGCCCAGGCGCCCCAGTCGCCTGGGGAGGCGGCCGACGCGGCCGCGCTGGCCGCGTACGTCGACGGCCGGATCGCCGCCGCGCTCGCCACGGCGACCGCACCACCTGCCGCGACGCTGCCGGCCGCAGGCGCGACCGCGGCTGAGGTCGCCCACTGGTGGATCGCGCTGCCGCCGCACCTGCGTCGGCGGCTGATCGACCGGCAGGCGGCGACGCTCGGTCGTCTCGACGGCCTGCCCACGGACGTCCGCGACCAGGCCAACCGGCGACAGTTGGCCAGCCTGCTGGCCCGCCTGCGGTCCGAGCGTGATCGGCTGGCCGGCGCGCTGCCGACCATCCCGCTCCAGCTGGCCCGCGCTGCGCTGATCACGTCCATGCTCAGGATCGCTGAGAGCGTCGAGCGGACGCTGGCCACGCTCGCCTGTCGCCAGCCACTGGCCCGGCTGCTGACCCTGGATCTGGCCGGAGCCGGCCGGGTGGCCATCGCGCTCGGCGACGTCGACCGCGCCCAGAACGTCGCCGTGGTCGTGCCGGGGATGGGCCAGGACGCCGGTCACGGCGTTCCCGGCACGGTCAGCCGGGCCGCAGCCCTGCTCGGCGAGGCTCGCCGGCAGTCGGTCGAATCGACCGCCGTAGTGGCCTGGGTCGGGTACGCGGCACCGGGCTGGCGGGAGGTTCCGTTTCCGACCCGTGCCCGCGCCGGCGGCCGGATGCTCACCGCCGACCTGGCCACGCTGGCCGCCGCCCGGACCGGCGCGCCGGCGCACGTGACGCTCGTCGGCCACAGCTACGGCAGCACCGTGGTCGGCGCGGCCATGGAGGCCGGCCCGCCGCGGGCCGACGACCTGGTACTGCTCGGCAGCCCCGGGGTGCTCGCCGACCGGGTCGACCGGCTCGGCCTCAACGGCCACCGTGTGTACGTGGGGGAGGCCGCCCTCGACCCCGTCGCCGACCTCGGCGCCTTCGGCAGGGACCCGGGCGACCGCCCGTTCGGCGCCACGAGGATCCGGGTCGACGCGGCCCCGGGGGCGCCGTGGCCGGAGCAGGTCATCACCGCCCACTCGCACTACTTCGACCCGCGCTCCGAGTCGCTGCGCAACATCGCCCGGGTCGTCGTCGGTCGCGGCTCCGACGTCACCCGGCCGGGGGCGAGGCCATGACCTGGGCGGAGGCCGCGGACGCGGCGCAGCGCGTGCTCGCCGACCGGTTCTGGCACCCGAGGTTCGGCATCTACCAGCGGACCCCCGCCCGCCGCCGGCTCGTGTTCCGGCTGGAATGGGACTACTGGATCCAGGCCCACGCCCTCGACGTCACCGTTGACGCTGCAGCCCGGACCGGCTCCACCGCGCTGCCGGACCGTATCCGGGCGCACGTCGGCGGCATCCTGCGGCGCAACGGCGGCCGGATCGTCAACCGCTATTACGACGACATGGCCTGGATGGCGATCGCGCTGCTGCGGGCCGACGAGGTCGCGGGGGCAGGCACCGGCCCGCTGGTGCGGGAGCTCTGGGCCGACATCCGCGCTGGTTGGGACCGGCGCGGCGGCATCGTCTGGCGCCGCGACGACCCCCGGCCCTACACCAACGCCCCGGCGAATGGGCCGGCGGCGATCCTGGCCGCCCGGCTGCACCGCCGCTACGGCGACCCCGCCGACCTGGACTGGGCCCGGCGGATCGCGGACTGGCTGCAGAAGACGCTCGTCGACCCGGATTCCGGCCTCGTCTGGGACGGCGTTCACCCGGACGAGGACCCCGCCCCGGACCGGACCCTGTGGACGTACAACCAGGGCACCGTCGTCGGCGCCGAGGTGCAGCTGTGGCTCGCGACCGGCGACCGGACCCACCTCGACCGGGCCCTGCGGACCGGCGCTGCCGTGGTCCACCGGTACGGCGAGCGCGGGTTTCCCGTCGAGGGCGCCGGCGACGGGTCGGTGTTCAAGGGAATACTCGCGCGGTATCTGGGCGATCTGGTGACAGCAGATCCGGACGGCGCGCAATCCGTACGCGCGGTCCTGACCGGCAATGGCACCGCGGTAGCAGCTGCGGCTGCCGAGCCGGTGGGGATCGACTGGCAGCATCCGGCGGCGGGCGAGGCTGGCCTCGGCAGCGAGGTCTCCGCCGCCCTTCTGCTGGAGGCGCTGGCCCGACTGGAGCGACCCGATGTGACCTAGCGACGACGAAGCGCCGGGAACGGCCCGGCCCAACTGACCGTTCCGTCGGTTTGACAGAGTGCAGTCCGAACCCCGCACACTGCGCTCGGGTCCGCCGGGCGAGACCCACCCGCAGCATGACGCACACCTGGAGCACCGTGAGCACGATCGACACCGAAGCCCCCGCGACGCCAGCCCGTCGCGGCCGTTCCCGCGCCGCCACGAACGGCCTCCGGCTGGTGATCGTGGAGTCCCCGCGCAAGGCGAGGATGATCTCGGGCTACCTGGGCGACGGGTACGTGGTCGAGTCGAGCATCGGTCACATCCGGGACCTGCCCCGCAACGCCGCCGACGTGCCGGCCAAGTACAAGGGCGAGTCGTGGGCCCGGCTCGGCGTCGACGTGGACAACGGGTTCGAGCCGCTCTACGTGATCAGCCCCGACCACAGGCAGCAGGTCACCAAGCTCCGGGACCTGCTGAAGAACGCCACCGAGCTCTATCTCGCCACGGACGAGGACCGCGAAGGCGAGGCGATTGCCTGGCATCTGGTCCAGACGCTCAAGCCGCAGGTGCCGATCCGGCGGATGGTGTTCCACGAGATCACCCCGGAGGCGATCCGGCGCGCGGTCGAGAACCCGCGCGACATCGATGGCGACCTGGTCGACGCTCAGGAGACCCGGCGCATCCTCGACCGGCTGTACGGCTACGAGGTCAGCCCGGTGCTGTGGAAGAAGGTCATGCCGAAGCTCTCGGCCGGGCGGGTGCAGTCCGTGGCAACCCGGCTCGTGGTCGAGCGCGAGCGGTCCCGGATGCGGTTCCGGTCCGCGGAGTACTGGGACGTCGAGGGCCTGTTCGCGCTCAAGGAGCAGCCCGCCGTCGGCGACCCGTCGACCTTCACCGCGACCCTGGTCGCCGTCGACGACAGCCGGGTGGCCACCGGCCGCGATTTCGATCCCGACACCGGCCGCACCCGCAGCGACGTGCTGCACCTGGACGAGCCGGGCGCGCGCGGCCTGGTCGCCCGGCTGCGGAGCGCGGCCTTCGAGGTCACCCGGGTCGAGGAGAGGCCCTACCGTCGCCGGCCGTACGCGCCGTTCATGACCAGCACGCTGCAGCAGGAGGCCGGCCGCAAGCTGCGGTTCTCGGTCGAGCGGACCATGCGCACGGCCCAGCGGCTGTACGAGAACGGCTACATCACCTACATGCGGACCGACTCCACCAACCTGTCCGAGACCGCGCTCGCCGCGGCCCGGCAGCAGGCGCGCGAGCTCTACGGCGACGAGTATGTGCCGCCGGAGCCCCGCCGGTACGTCCGCAAGGTCAAGAACGCGCAGGAGGCGCACGAGGCGATCCGACCGGCCGGCGACGTCTTCCGCACCCCGGGTGCGGTGGCCGACGAGCTGTCCGCGGACGAGTTCCGGCTGTACGAGCTGGTCTGGCAGCGCACGCTCGCCTCCCAGATGGCCGACGCGGTCGGCACCAGCGTCTCGGTCCGGGTGGCGGGCACCAGCACGACCGGCGAGCGGGCCGAGTTCGCCGCGTCGGGCAAGACGATCACGTTCCCCGGCTTCCTCCGCGCGTACGTGGAGAGCGTGGACGAGGGCGACCGGGACGACAGCGAGCGGCGGCTGCCGCGGTTGCGCCGGGAGCAGCCGCTTGACCCGCGCGAGCTGACCCCGCAGGGGCACACGACCACGCCACCGGCCCGCTACACCGAGCCGAGCCTGGTCAAGGCCATGGAGGAGCTCGGCATCGGCCGCCCGTCGACGTACGCGTCGATCCTGCAGACCATCCAGGACCGCGGGTACGTGTGGAAGAAGGGCAGCGCGCTGGTCCCGTCGTGGATCGCGTTCGCCGTGGTCAACCTGCTCGAGCAGCACTTCACCCGGCTCGTCGACTACGACTTCACAGCCGCGGTCGAAGAGGACCTCGACAGCATCGCCGGCGGAGGCATGCAATCGGTCGACTGGCTGACCCGGTTCTACTTCGGCTCCGAGAACGGCGAGGAGGGCGGCATCGCCCGCGCGGGCGGGCTCAAGCGGATCGTGTCCGAGCGGCTCGGCGACATCGACGCCCGCGGCATCAACTCGATCCCGCTGACCGGCACCGACGGGGTGGTCGTCCGGGTCGGCCGGTACGGGCCGTATCTCGAGCGGTCCGACGGCGGCCGGGCCAGCGTGCCGGAGGACCTGCCGCCGGACGAGCTGACCGGCGAGAAGGTCGCCGAGCTGTTCGACGCCCCGTCCGGGGAGCGGATGCTCGGCACCGACCCCGCGACCGGCGAGGACGTCACGGTCAGGGCCGGACGGTACGGGCCATACGTGTCCTCGGGCGAGCGGACGTCCAGCCTGTTCGCCTCGATGTCGATCGACGCGCTGACCCTGGACGAGGCGCTGCGGCTACTCACCTTGCCCCGCGTGCTGGGAGCCGGCGCGGACGGCGAGGAGGTCGTCGCGCAGAACGGGCGCTACGGGCCGTACATCAAGCAAGGCAAGGAGTCCCGCTCGCTGGAGAGCGAGGACCAGCTGTTCACGGTGACGCTCGATCAGGCGCTCGCGCTGCTGGCCCAGCCGAAGACCCGCGGCCGCCGGTCGGCGACTCCGGCCGCCCCGCTGCGCGAGCTCGGCCACGACCTGGCCACCGGCAAGCCGGTCGTCGTCCGTGAGGGCCGGTTCGGGCCGTACGTCACGGACGGGGAGACCAACGCCAGCCTCCGCAAGGGCGACGCGGTTGACCAGATCACCATCGATCGGGCCTCCGAGCTGCTGGCCGACCGGCGGGAGCGTGCCCCGCTGAAGAAGACGGCGAAGAAGGCCCCGGCGAAGAAGGCCCCGGCCAAGAAGGCGACCGGGAGGAAGGCAAGCCCGGCGAAGAAGACGACGGCCAAGAAGACCGTCGCGAAGAAGGCTCCGGCGAAGAAGGCTCCGGCGAAGAAGGCTCCGGCGAAGAAGGCCACCCAGGTCCAGGCGCTCGACGAGGAGACACCGGTCAGCTGACCGGAGACAGCAGCTCCAGCCGGTTGCCGCACCGGTCGTCGACGTAGCAGCGGCGGTAGCCGGGCAGCAAGTCGTCCGGCCGGGCCCTGCGGCCGGCCTCCGCCAGCCGCGCCACGACCGCGTCCAGGTCGTCGACGAGCAGCCCGGGATGTGCCTTCCGGGCCGCGCGGAACTCCGCCTCGACGCCGAGATGCAACTCCGCCGTACCGGACCGGAACCACGCTCCGCCGCGCACGACGAGCGTGGCCGGCTTCGCGACCTCGGTCATCCCCAACACGCCGCCGTAGAACTCCCGCAGTGCCGGCTCGGTCCCCGCCGGGACCGCGACCTGCACGTGGTGGAGGCCCGTGATCACGTCAGCACCTGAGCGACCGCGAAGATCCGCCGGAACGGGAGCACCGTCCCGTACGGCCGCGGCGGGTAGGCCTCCCGCAGCATCGCGCCCAGCTCATCCTCGAACTCCGCGGCCTCCTCGGCCGACAGCCGCGCGTACACCGGGCGCAGCGCGGTCCCGCGCATCCACGTGAGCACCGGGTCGACACCCTGCAGGACCTGCGCGTACGTCGTTTCCCAGGCGTCCACGGCGCAGCTCAGCTCGGCAAGCGTTCGGACGTAGTCGCTCGGCGACGGCGTCGACATCCACCGTCCGGCTGTGCCGAGCCGGTCCGACCAGCGCAGCGAGTTGCACAGGGCCCGCAGCAGCGCGTGCGACGGCGCCTCGAAGTTCCCCGGGACCTGGATCGCCAGCCAGCCGCCCGGCGCCAGCGCCGACACGAACCGCGGCAGCAGGGACAGGTGTCCGGGCACCCATTGCAGCGCCGCGTTGGAGACGATCACATCGACCGGCGCGGATGGACGCCACTCCTGGATCGGCTCCAGCACGAACGAGAGCCGGTCGGACTTCCGGGCTGCGGCCGCGGCCAGCATCTCCTCCGACGAGTCGACGCCGAGTACGGACGCCGACGGCCACCGTGCGGCGAGCGTCGCGGTCAGCACGCCGTCACCGCAGCCGAGATCGACCACGGCAGCCGGCGCGCCGGCGCCGATCCGGGCGACCAGGTCGTGGAACGGCCGGCTCCGTTGGTCCGCGAATCGCCCGTACAGCTCCGGTTCCCACACACCGACTCCTCTCGACATCGAGAGAGTTTATCTCGATACCGAGATACCATGCCAGTGTGCGGGACGAGACCGACGGGCTGCTCGAGGCGTGGAGCCGCGAGCGGCCCGACCTCGACGTCGCACCGCTGGCTGTGCTCTCCCGGGTCACCCGGCTGGCCCGGCACCTCGACCGGGAACGGCGGGCCGCGTTCGCCGAGCACGGCCTCGAGACGTACGAGTTCGACGTGCTCAGCGCCCTGCGCCGGGCCAGCCCGCCGTACGAGCTGACCCCCGGACAACTGGTCCGGCAGACCCTGGTCGGCTCGGGCACGACGACCAACCGGCTGGATCGGCTGGAGTCCCGCGGCCTGATCGACCGCCGCCCCGACGAGGAGGACGGCCGGGTCCGCCGGGTCAGGCTCACCGACCGTGGTCGGGACCGCGTCGATGCCGCCGTCGCCGGCCTGCTCGACCGGGAGCGCCGGCTGCTCGGCGCGCTGTCCGGGCCGGACCGGGAGACGCTCGCGCGGCTGCTGCGAGCCGTGCTGGTGACCTTCGACGAGCGCGCGGTCGACGGCTGACGCGGGCCCCGATTCTTGTCGGCCCCGGCCGATACAGTCGGTGGCAACGGAGACAGAGGACGAGCGAGCGGGAGGAGGCCGCCATCGACGCCGACGGCACGGCTGACCCGCAGGCTCGAGCGGTCGCCGACGACCAGGCCCTGCTGTCCGCCAGCCACCGGATCCGGGCCGTGCTGCGCGTGCGCGACTTCCGCCGCCTGTGGCTGGTGATGTCGTTCTCGAGCTTCGGCGACTGGCTCGGCCTGCTGGCCACCACGGCGCTCGCGGCCGAGCTCGCCGACGGCTATGCGGCCGCCAACTTCGCCCTCGGCGGCGTGCTCGTCATCCGGCTGCTGCCGGCGGTCGTGTTCGGGCCGCTGGCCGGGGCGTTCGCCGACCGGTTCGACCGGCGCAAGCTCATGGTCGCCGCCGACGTCGGCCGGTTCGTGTTCTTCCTGTCGATTCCGCTGGTCGGCGCGCTGTGGTGGCTGTTCGTCGCGACGTTCCTGGTCGAGTGCATGAGCCTGTTCTGGATCCCGGCGAAGGAAGCCTCGGTTCCCAACCTGGTCCGCAAGGACCAACTCGAGTCGGCGAACCAGGTCAGCCTCGTCACGACGTACGGGATCACCCCGGTCGCCGCCGCGCTCGTGTTCTCCCTGCTCGCGCTGCTGACCCAGGCGCTCGCCGACCGGGTCGAGTTCTTCGACGCCAACCGGGTCGACCTCGCGCTCTACATCAACGCGGCCACGTTCCTGGTGTCCGCGCTCACCGTGCTGCGGATCCGGCGGATCAGCGGCCGCCCGGTCGGTACGGCCGGGCCGCCGACCGAGAGCATGCTGCGGCTGGTGCTCCGGGGCTGGGAGTTCATCGGCCAGACCCGACTGGTGCGCGGCCTGGTCATCGGCATCCTCGGCGCGTTCGCCGCCGGCGGCGCGGTCATCGGCACCGGCAAGACGTACGCGGCGAGTCTCGGCGGCGGCGACGCGACGTACGGGATCCTGTTCGGCGCGGTGTTCATCGGCCTCGGTCTCGGCATGGGGCTCGGGCCGCGGGTGGCCAGGGACCTGTCCCGACGGCGGCTGTTCGGGCTGTCGATCGTGTTCGCCGGCGGCTGCCTGATCCTGGTCGCGCTGATGCCGCACCTGCTGCTGAGCCTGATCTTCGTGATCGGCGTCGGCTTCGGCGCGGGTACCGCCTACCTGTCCGGCACCACGCTGCTCGGCCGCGAGGTGGCCGACGAGGTGCGCGGGCGGACGTTCGCGTTCGTCCAGTCGCTGGTCCGCGTCGACCTCATCCTCACGCTGGCCGCGGCGCCGTTCCTGGTCGGGCTGCTGCGGCAGCGGACGGTGGACGCCGGGTTCGTCGACTTCACCGTGGACGGGACCCGGATCCTGCTCGTGCTGGCCGGGCTGCTCGCGGTCGGCGGGGGCATCGTGTCGTACCGGCAGATGGACGACCGGGCCGGCGTCCCGGTGGTGTCGGACCTGCTCAGCGCGCTGCGCGGGGACACCACAACCCGGCGCCAGCTGTCCAAGGGCGGGATGCTCATCGCGTTCGAGGGCGGCGAGGGCTCGGGCAAGTCGACCCAGGCCGCCCGGCTGGCCGAGTGGCTCACCGAGCGCGGCGTCGCCGTCACCACCACCCACGAGCCGGGGGCGACCGACCTCGGCGTCCGGATCCGCCAGATCCTGCTCGACTCGCCGGACGGGTCGCTGACCCCGCGCGCCGAGGCCCTGCTGTTCGCGGCCGACCGGGCGCAGCACGTGGAGACCGTGATCCGGCCCGCACTGGACCGCGGTGACGTCGTCATCACCGACCGGTACGTGGACTCCTCACTGGCCTACCAGGGCGCCGGGCGGGCGCTGGCGATGGAGGACGTGCGCCGGCTGTCCCGGTGGGCGACCGGCGGGTTGCGTCCCGACCTGACCGTGCTGCTCGACATCGACCCCGAGGTCGGCCTGGAGCGGGCCCGGGCAACCGGGCACGCGCAGGATCGGCTAGAGCGCGAGTCGCTCGAGTTCCACCGGCGGGTACGGGAGGGGTTCAGGGCGCTGGCCGACGCGACGCCGGACCACTACCTCGTGGTCGACGCCGCCGGGCACCCGGAGACCGTGGCCACGCTGATCCGGATCGCGACCGCCAAGCGGCTCACCGCGAGGCTGGCCGCCCAGCGCCCGCTGCCGTCCGCCGCCGGCCGGGACGGCAGGCCGCTGCACTGGCGCAGTCGCCGTACCCGCTCGGCCCGCGGCGGCGCGACGGTGGCGCCCGTCCCGCCGGCGGCCGCCCCGCTGCCTCCCGTGGGCGCGGCCGGCGCCGAGGTGGACGGGACTGCCGCGGACGACGTGTCGGAGAAGGCGCGATGACCGTCTGGGACGAGGTCGTCGGGCAGCCCCGGGTGGTCGCGACGCTCAAGGACGCGGCCGCCGCCGCGCACCGGGTGGTCGCCGGCGAGCCGGCCGCGATCAGCTCCATGACGCACGCCTGGCTGTTCACCGGACCGCCGGGCTCCGGCCGGTCGGTGGCGGCCCGCGCGTTCGCCGCCGCGTTGCAGTGCGAGCGCGACGGCGTCGGCTGCGGCGAGTGCGCCGGCTGCCACACCGTCCACTCGCGTACCCATGCCGACGTCCACATCGTCGTCCCCGAGGGCCTGTCGATCGCGGTGCAGGAGATGCGCTCGATCGTGCTCACCGCGGGGCGCCTGCCGTCGCTCGGCCGCTGGCAGGTGGTGCTCGTCGAGGACGCCGACCGGCTCACCGAGGCCGCGTCGAACGCGCTGCTCAAGGCCGTGGAGGAGCCGCCCCAGCGGACGGTGTTCCTGCTCTGCGCGCCGTCCACCCATCCGGACGACGTCGCGATCACGATCCGGTCCCGCTGCCGGGTCGTCCCGCTCGGCACCCCGGCCCCGGAGGCGGTCGCCGACGTGCTGGTCCGGCGGGACGGCATCGACCCGGCGGGCGCGCACTGGGCGGCGCAGGCGTCGCAGGGTCACGTCGGCCGGGCCCGGCGGCTGGCCCGTGACGCCGAGGCCAGGGCACGGCGGAAGTCGGTGCTATCGGTGCCGACCTCGCTGACCAGCCTCGGCGCCTGCTTCGACGCCGCGGACCAGTTGGTCACCGCGGCCGAGCAGGAGGCGGCGGCGCTGTCGGCCGAGCTCGACGGGCCGGAGACCGAGGCGCTCAAGCAGGCGTTCGGCGCCGGCGGCACCGGTAAGGGCGCAGCGGCTGCGACCCGCGGCAGCGCCGGCGCGCTCAAGGAGCTGGAGCGCCGGCAGCGGTCGCGGGCGACTCGGGCGCAGCGGGACGCGCTGGACCGCGCGCTGGTCGACCTGGCCGCGTTCTACCGGGACGTGCTGCTGGCCCAGTGCGGCGCCGACGTCCGCGCCGCGCACCCGGAGGCGGCCGCCGACGTGCGCGCGCTGGCCGGCCGCCTCACCCCCGAGGCCGCGCTGGTCCGGCTGGATGCGGTGCTCGGCTGCCGGGAGGCGATCGAGCTCAACGTCAAGCCGCGCATCGCGGTGGAGGCGATGACGGTGGCGCTGCGCATCACGTGACACGCCGCCTATTCGGGCACGTACAGTCGCCGCATGGGCATGGTCTGCGCGGTGAGCTTCGAGCGATACGGCCGGCTCTACTACTTCGACCCCGGTCCGTTTTCGCCCGCTATCGGGGACAAGGTTCTCGTCCCGACCGACGACGGGCCCGAGGTCGCCGAGTGCGTGTGGGCGCCGCAGTGGGTCAGCGAGGACACGATGGGGATGCCGGTGCTCGCCGGGATGGCGTCCCAGCCGGATCTCGACCGGGACGCCCTGATCCGCAAGCGCAAGGCGGCGGCCCGGGTGGCGGCGAAGCGCCTGGTGCGGGAGCACAAGCTGCCGATGAAGGTGGTCGGCGTCGACCACGCCCCGGATACCAACCGGACGACGATCTACTTCTCGGCGCCGCACCGCGTCGACTTCCGCGCTCTCGTGCGCGATCTCGGTGCGACGCTCTCCTGCCGCGTCGAGCTGCGCCAGCTCTCGCCCCGGGACGAGGCGCGCGTACAGGGCGGGATCGGATCGTGCGGCCGCGACCTGTGCTGCGCGACGTTCCTCAAGGACTTCGAGCCGGTGTCGATCCGGATGGCGAAGGACCAGGACCTGCCGCTCAACCCGCTGCGCATCTCCGGCGCGTGCGGCCGCCTGTTGTGCTGCCTGAAATACGAGCACCCGCTGTACGTCAAGGCGCACGAGACGGTCCCACCGCGCGGCTCCGAGGTCGAGACGCCCGATGGTCCGGGCCGTGTGGTCGAGGTCAACGTGCCGAGCGAGACGGTCAAGGTGCGGCTCCGCGACGGCGGCCGTACCTGCTCGTGTTCATTCGCCTCGGTGTGCTCGCCGCGCCAGGCCCACGACGAGCGGTACAACGCGTGACCGGGAGGGAAGACTGCCACCGTGGCCAAGGACCTGGACGACCGCTGGTACTTCAACGTCGAGACCGGCAAGGCCGAGCGGGGCCCCGCCAAGCGCGGGTTCCGCGAGACCCGGATCGGTCCGTATGACACCCCCGAGGAGGCGGAGCGCGGCCTCGCCGAGCTGCACGAGCGCAACAAGCGGATGGACGAGGAGGATCGGCGGTGGGAGGAGGGCTCCTAGAGCTCGTCCCCACCCGCCGCGGCCACTTCGCTTACACCTCGGGCGACCACGGTGACCTGTGGCTCGACCTGGACGCCCTGTTCGCCCACCCGCGCCGCTTGCGTCCGTACGTAGCCGCACTCGGGGACGTGCTTCCCGCCTGCGACATCGTCTGCGGCCCGCTGACCGGCGGCGCGTACCTGGCCCAGGCAGTGGCCGACGCCTTGGACACCGAGTTCGCCTGGACCGAGGGCAGGACCCTCATCGGGTCGGTGACCGCCCGCCGGATCGCGATCGTCGACGACGCGATCAACGCCGGCTCCGCGGTCTCGGCCGCCGGCGATGCCGTACTCGCGGCCGGTGGTCAGGTCGTCGCCGTGGCCGCCCTGCTCACCCTCGGCGCGGCGCCGGCCGAGATCGCCGGCGTGCCGGTGCGATCCCTGGCCACCGTCCCGTCCCGGCTGTGGCCCGCCGCCACCTGCCCCCGCTGCGCCGCCGGCGTCCCGCTGTCCGACCCACCCGCCTGAGCCCGCTACACTGTCCGGGCCAGCACGCCCCCGCGTGCACGCGCCGCCTTAGCTCAGTCGGCAGAGCGATTCACTCGTAATGAATAGGTCATCGGTTCGATTCCGATAGGCGGCTCTCCCTTGACCTGCGGGTTCGCCCTCTGGGACGGACCCGCTTCATCGTCTTGGTCTCAGTTCCGGTCTCAGTTGCCCTCGGGCCCTCGGGCCCTCGGGCCCTCGGATCTACGAAGACCGTTCCTGCCGGCTCGTGCGGCCAGCGGCGTTGGTCGTCGTCCGCTCCGCTGACGCGGCGGCGCGGCCGTTCTCCGTAAGTCAGTTCTCGGTCACGTCGCCCGCAAGGTAGAACTGGCGGAGCGCCTCATTCTGGTAACTGACAGCATCTCGCATGCTTGCCAACGCCGAGTCGAGCTCGGCTGTGGCCTCGCGGTGTCGCGCTTCAGCGTCGCCCCGCCGGTGCGCGACGTCCTGAAGGGCATCCATAGCGAGCGCCATGAGACGCTTTCTCGGAGCCGAAGCGCCTCGGTCCGCCACCGACCCCGCTCGCGTGCGAGCACTTCTATTGATTCCTTGGTGTCCAGGGTCGGTGCGGCTGGCCCGGCCGTCAGCGCATCGCCGGAGCCCGACCGCTTGATCCTCTACTGACTGACGGCGTCCTCGGGAAGCACGTGCCCGTTATGACTGGCCACGATCCGTCGACATGGCAAGCGCCGTTGGCGATCAGTTGGTAGACGTACTGACGGCTTACCTCGAGTTCTTGCTAGGCATCTTGGACTGATATGTGACCGCTCGGCCGAATACTCCACCCGGTGGTGCCGGTGTCAGCGTTGCTTGACCCATGCGAGAGACGCATGCGGATGGCGCAGGTTTGGCAGTATCTCTGTGTCATGCGCCGGTCCCTCGCTCGTGTTCACAGGGAGGCCGGTCCCTCGCTCGTGTTCACAGGGAGACCGGTCGCTGAGACCGCAGGTAAGGGGGCGCTGGATGGATCCGTTCGACGTGCACGGTCGACTGGTCGCTGACTACTCGGCCTTCACGTCCGGGTTCATGTCGGTCCGCGACGATCGGATCCAGGCCCATGTCGAGGCAAGGATGGCGGCCGGCGACCAGTGGCCGGATCCGTTTGTGTCGCTCAACCCGAGTTTTGCCAGCGGCGGATCCATATCCGACCTCGTCCAAGATGGCTTGCTTCACCCGGAGTGCGAGCGGATCTTCCAGGTCGGCAAGAGCCCCGTCTCTGCGGATGGGCAGGTCATCGACCTGCATCAGCACCAGCGCGAAGCGGTCGAGATCGCCCGTGGCGGCGTCAGCTACGTCCTGACCACCGGCACCGGTTCCGGCAAGAGCCTCAGCTACATCGTGCCGATCGTCGACCGGGTGCTCCGCGACCGGGAGTCCGGGACGTACCAAGCTGGTGTCAAGGCGATCATCGTCTATCCGATGAATGCCCTAGCCAACAGCCAGCGCAACGAGCTGACGAAGTTCCTCGGGTACGGCTATCCGGCCGGCGGCGAGCCGGTCACGTTCCGGCGCTACACCGGACAGGACCGGGAGGCCGAGCGGGCCGAGATCCTCAAGGACCCGCCGGACATCCTCTTGACGAACTACGTAATGCTCGAGCTGGTGCTGACCCGGCCGGAGGAGCGGGAGCGGCTTATCACGGCTGCTCGCGGGCTGCGGTTCCTGGTGCTGGACGAGCTGCACACCTACCGCGGCCGTCAGGGCGCTGACGTCGCGATGCTCGTCCGGCGGCTCCGGGAGGCGTGCGTCGCCGACCACCTCCAATGCGTCGGCACTTCCGCGACGATGACGTCCCGGGGCAGCGAGGCGGACCGGCGCGCGGCGGTCGCCGAGCTCGCAGGCCGGCTCTTCGGTGCGCCGGTGTCGCCCGCGAATGTGATCGGGGAGACCTTGCGGAGGGCGACGACCGGCAACCCCGGCGACGTCGCCGGCATCTCCGAGCGGATCGATCAGGGCGTCCAAGATCAATCGGACACCGAGTTCACCGCAGACCCTCTGGCGGCCTGGGTGGAGGCGCGGTTCGGTGCGGTGACCGTGCCCGGCACCGAGCGCCTCGGCCGGCCGGTGCGGCCCAGCACCGTATCCGGTGCGGCCGAGCGACTCGCGGAGCTGACCGGGCGCCTGGTCCCCGACTGCGAGGCGGCCATCCGGTCGGTGCTACAGCGTGGCGCCGCACTGCTCGACCCCCGCACGCGCCGGCCCGTCTTCGCCTTCCGGCTGCACCAGTTCCTGTCCAAGGGCGACAACGTGCACCTCAGCATCGAGCCCGAGAACCGCCGCCACATCACCAGTCGCTATCAGACCGTCGTGCCGGACCAGACCGGCCGGCCGTCTGAGCGGGTGTTGATCCCAGCAGCGTTCTGCCGCGAGTGCGGCCAGGAGTACCTCGCGGTGCGGCGTCGGGAGAAGGATGGTCGATTCATCGCCCGGCTCGACCGCGAGACCGGCACGGACGACGGCACGGCCGGTTACCTGTTCATCAGCTCAGATCAGCCCTGGCCCGTGACGATCGAGGCGGCGATCGCCGAGCAGCGATTGCCGGCATCGTGGCTGATGGCAACGCCGGACGGATCCCCTGCGCTGGTGCCGAGCCGGCGCGCTCGGCTTCCCCAGATCGTCCACGTCGACCTCGACGGGCGCGAGGTCGACGCGGACGCCGGTGTGCGCGCGGCCTTCCTGCTCAGCCCGTTCGCGTTCTGCCTGCGGTGCCGGGTGTCGTACGAGCAGGCGCGCGGCACGGACTTCGCCCGGGTGTCCTCGCTCGCGACCGAGGGGCGCAGCTCGGCGACGTCGGTGGTCAGCGCCAGCGTCATCCGGGCGCTGCGGGCCCAATCCGACCTCCCTGCTGCCGCCCGCAAGCTCTGGCCTTCGCCGACAACCGGCAGGACGCGAGCCTGCAGGCCGGGCACTTCAACGACTTCGTACAGGTGACCCAGCTGCGGGGCGCGCTGCACCGGGCCGTACGGGACGAGCCCGACGGGCTGTACCACGAGGTCATCGAGCAGCGGGTGACCGACGCCCTGGGGTTGGAACCGAAGGATTACGCGCAGAGCCCGGACGCGGCGCCCGGTGCGGCCCGGCGAGCAGCGCAGGCGTTGCGCGCCGTGGTCGGCTACCGGCTGCATCTCGATCTGGAGCGCGGCTGGCGGATCACCATGCCGAACCTCGAGCAGACCGGCCTGCTGCGGGTCGACTACCTCGACATGCCCGAGGTGGCCACGGAGCAGGCGAGGTGGGCCGACCGGCACGAGGCGCTGCGGGATGACGCGCCGGAGCATCGCGAGGAGCTGATGCAGCTGTTACTAGACGAGTTCCGGCGAGTCCTGGCGATCGACGCGGAGCCGTTCTCCGATCTCGGGTTCGAGCAGTTGCAGAAGCTCAGCCGACAGTACCTCTCCGACCCCTGGGCGCTGTCGGAGCGAGAGCAACGCCCGCAGACCGGAATCGCCTTCCCTCGGTCGGGCGGGAAGAGCAGCCCGCGCGGGCACCTCTACCTGTCCGGGTTCGGCGCATTCGGGCGATACCTGCGCCGGGACGGGCAATTCCCGCTGCTCGGGCGGAAGCTCAGCCGCGACGACGCACAGGAGATCATCGTCGATCTGCTCGACGTCCTAGACCGCGCGGACGCCCTCACGTCGGTGCGGGCGCCGCGCGACGACGGGCCGCCCGGATACCAGCTCAAGGCGTCCTCGATCGTGTGGCGACCGGGCGACGGTCGGGCCGGCGCCGAGGACCCGTTGCGTCGCCAGGTCGCGTCCGAGCGTGGGCCGCGGGTCAACCCCTTCTTCCAGCAGATGTACTCCGAGGTCGCGACTAGCCTCGCCGGGTTGCGCGCCCGCGAGCACACCGCCCAGGTGTCCAACGAGGACAGGATCGTGCGGGAGGACGCCTTCCGGGACGGCACCCTCCCAGTCCTCTACTGCTCCCCGACGATGGAGCTGGGCATCGACATCGCCGATCTGAACGCCGTCGCGCTGCGCAACGTGCCGCCGACTCCGGCGAACTATGCCCAGCGGTCCGGCCGTGCCGGTCGCTCCGGCCAGCCGGCGCTCGTGGTCACCTACTGCTCGACCGGTAACGCCCACGATCAGTACTACTTCCGCCATCGCGAGCAGATGGTGGCCGGCGCGGCGACGCCGCAGCGTCTCGACCTCGCCAATGAGGACCTGCTGCGGTCGCACGTCAACGCGATCTGGTTGGCCGAGACGGGTCTGGCCCTGGACAAGTCACTGGCCAACGTCCTGGACCTGTCCCGTCCTGGATACCCGCTGGCCGCCGGCATCCAGCGGCAGATCCAGGACCCGGACGCCCGGGACCGGGCCGCGCATCGGGCCCGGCTGGTACTGGCCGAGCTGGCCCCGACCTTGCGGGACACGTCCTGGTGGCACGACGAGTGGGAGCAGCGGGTCGTCGAGGACGCGCCGGCCGCATTGAACGGCGCGATGGCCCGGTGGCGGGAGCTCTACCTGGCCGCCGACCAGGAGCAGAGCCGGCAGAACGCCATCATCCGGGACCACTCCAGCAGCCCGCGGGCCCAGGAGACGGCCACCCTCCGCCGGAGGGAGGCGGAGAACCAGCTCCGGTTGCTGCGCAACCAGGACGAGGATGATTGGCAGACCGACTTCTACTCCTACCGGTATCTGGCCACCGAGGGCTTCCTGCCCGGCTACTCCTTCCCGCGGCTCCCGCTTCGCGCGTACGTCCCCGGCCGCCCGGGCACCGGTCGGAACGCCGAGTTCATCAACAGGCCGCGCTTCATTGCCATCTCCGAGTTCGGACCCGGAGCGTTGATCTACCACGAGGGCCTGCGTTACCTCGTCAACGAGGTTCAGCTGCCCCCGGGCGAGGCGGCGGTCGGCACCGGCGCCGCCCGCCGCTGCGCCGCGTGCGGCTACCAGCACGAGCAGTCGGTGGGTCTGGACGTCTGCGAGTCGTGCGGCGGCCGGCTCGGTCAGACCATGCACCGGCTGCTGCGGTTGCAGACCGTGAAGGCGGCCCGCCGGGACCGCATCTCCTCCGATGAGGAGGAGCGGCGCCGGGCCGGCTTCGAGCTCGTCACCTCCTACCGGTTCGCCGAGTATGGAGCCCGCCCGGGCAGCGTCGAGGCGACGGCGTCGAGTGGCGGAGCGCCCGTGCTGGACCTCACCTACGGCGACACGGCTACCGTCCGGGTGACGAACCTGGGCCTGCGCCGGCGCCGGCAGGGCACGCCGGATGGCTACTACATCGAGGTACGGTCCGGTCGGTGGCTGTCGGAGTCGAAGGCGGCCGAGGCGAACGCCGAGGACGAACTGGACAGCGCCGGCGGTGTGCAAGGTGCCCAGCGGGTCATCCCGTACGTCGAGGACCGTCGCAACATCCTGGTAACCCGGCTGGCCGGAGCAGGCGCCGACACCGCAACGGCGCTGAGCGTGATGTACGCGCTGGAGCGAGGTATCGAGGCCGAGTTCCAGCTGGAGGACTCCGAGTTGTCCAGTGAACTGCTGCCCGATGACCGTGACCGGGGACGGGCGCTGTTCGTGGAGAGCGCGGAGGGCGGGGCCGGCGTACTGCGCCGCCTGGTCGAGGAGCCGGACGCGTTGGCCCGGGCGGCGGCGCGGGCCTTGCGGATTGCCCACTTCGACCCGGTGACCGGCGAGGATGACGGCGGCTTGGTCGAAGGCAGCGACGAACGGTGCGCCCGAGCCTGTTACGACTGCCTGCTCTCCTACGGCAACCAAGGCAGCCATCTGCTCATCGACCGGCATCGGGCGCACGACCTCCTGCTGGCCTGCGCCCGCTCGACCACTGCCCGGACGGGTGGCCCGGTCGACAACCCGACCGACGCCTGGGCGCCGTTCCGGCTGGCCGCCGAGGGTGACGCGCCGCGCGCGTCGTTCGTGGGCTGGCTGGCCGAGCACGAGCATCGAACCCCGGACGAGACGTACGCGACGGTGGCCGGGACCCGGCCGGAGCTGGTCTACCGCCGTCCGGACGGCGATGTCGCCGTGTTCGTGGACGGGCCGGACGACGGCGATCGTCCCGGCCGGGACGAGACCGCCGAGGAGGACCTCCGCGACGCCGGCTGGGGTGTCGTCCGGGTCCGGCACGGCGACGACTACGGCGAGATCGTGGCGAAGTTCGCCAGCGTGTTCGGCCCGAGTCGACGGGAGCGGCGGTGAGCGGGTTCTCGGTCGGATCCCTGGTCCGGGCCCGGGGGCGCGACTGGGTCGTGCTGCCCGAGTCGGGTGAGGAACTCCTGGTGGTGCGCCGACCGAGGGCGCTCTGCTCCTGATTCCGGCGCCTTGGGATCCCACCCGGCGGACGGTCCGCCAGCGCCTCAGTCCGCCGGTGAGGGCTCGGGCAACCTCTAGTCCGACGTTCGGCGGACGGGCATCGACGGCGCTATGGCCTGCTGTCTCCCTATGGCTGCCGTGCGAGAGCCTCATCCGCGCCCGTCCTTTGCAACGGCGACGACCCCGGTGTCCGCTTCGGTCTCAAGCTCGATCTAGCGCCGGGCGCATTCGTCGAGCGGGCCGACGCAACGCATGGGCTCGCCGGAATCATCGGGTCGACGAGGCGCTCGATTAGCGTGTCCATCAGGAGATCATGCGCAGGTGGTGGGCAGCTAAGGCTGAATCCGACACCGAGCGGGTCGGCGGCTCCACGACTCGTGCGGCGGCATTGTCCCTTCGCTTGCTCAACGGGGTATGGTCGAATGGCCCCGTCCGTGGGCCATTCTTTTGTGCGTCCGTCGCATCGAGTGATAAAGGTCCTGCCGCCTCGGCCACTGGCGCAGTCGCTTCGGGTGATGCACTCACCTGCCGCCCTGCGGGCGCGCCGGTCGTCGGCGCGTTGCCACAGTCGGTGACCCCAGATGCCGCGGCACACGCTCCTGCGGGGGGATCGCCGACTCCTACTCGCCGGCCGAGTGCCAGGCGCGTTCGAACTCGTCTCGGCCGACCATGTACGCGCTCCAGTCCTCCTCCGGGTCATCAAGGCTGACCTGACCCAGACCTCCATACTAGTCTTCCTGATGGTCGGGCCCGTAGCGGAGTACAGGGCCAGAGTCGTACGCCTCCACTTGGCGGACAGGCCAGCCGCCGTCATCGACCTCGAAGTACCAGACGGAGTGTCCCCAACCGTCGAACTCGTCGCCTCGCGAGTCATCCCAACGACGGCGAAAGTAACGGCTCGGCATGACGAAAGCCTACGGCGGCTCCGGCACGCTGATCTGCCGCGATCCGGCCGAATCACGGTCCGAACACACGTTCGATATCCTGGGCGCATGGCCGGAGGGATGAGCCGCCGTCGAGTCCACCGCCCCTCGCTCCACGAACGGATCCACGGCACGCCGCCGCCGACTGGCGAGGCTCAACCCCCCGCGATCAAGCCGTGCTGGATCACTGACCGACACGGCCGACGCCCGGCCCGCTCATGGAGTGGCGGCGCACCGCGGCTGGCTGGCAGGGGCGCCCGCCAGCGTGCATCCGAGCCGAAAGGTTGACGAGGGTGCTCAGACCCGACCGCACGCAGAACCCTTCGGCCAGCAGTTTGCGCAGTCGGGTAGGTCACGGGCTTGACGGAACCCGTACGTCATGGGTTGCGCAGACAGTAGGAGACGATCCCTGGCCTGCGGTTTACGGGCTCTTCGTCATGAAGCGTGGTGAGCGTCTGACGACACGGTGTTCAGCCTGGGCCTGAGAACGGGCCTGGGGCCTCACGATCCGTGGTGGTTGAGGAACACGGATGAGGAGGCCCCAGGTGCACGGTGACGGTAGCGCGGCGACGGAGATGCTGGGTCTGGCCGGCTTCGTTCTGCTGGCGGTGTCGGAGCTCGACGGCGAGCTGGAGCAGGCGGTCGAGACCACCGCGGTCGAGGAGTTCTGCCGGGGCTGCGGGGTGCGGGCGGTGGCGCATGGTCGGCGGCCGGTGCGGGTGCGGGATCTGCCGGTGGCGGGTCGGCCGGTGACGCTGATCTGGGTGAAGCGGGTGTGGCGGTGCGCCGAGCCGGCGTGCGCTGCCCGGACCTGGACCGAGGCCAGCGAGCACATCGTCGCGCGGGCGTCGTTGACCGAGCGGGCCCGCGCCGAGGCGTGCCGGCGGGTCGGCGAGGATGGGCATGACGTGGCCGCGGTCGCGGTCGAGTACGGGGTCGGCTGGCACACCATCATGCGGGCGGTCCGGCATCACGGCCGGCCGCTGATCGACGATCCGGCTCGGCTGTCCGGGGTCACCGCGGTGGGTGTGGACGAGACCGCGTTCCTGGCCGCCACCGCCAGCCACGCCACCGAGTTCGTGACCGGCATCGTGGACCTGACCGGCCGTTCGGGTCGGGCCGCTCGGCTGCTCGATGTGGTCGAAGGGCGGTCAGGGAAGGCCTTGTCCGACTGGGTTTCTGACCGCGACCGGGACTGGCGCGAGCAGATCGAGGTCGCTGCCCTGGACCCGTTTCGGGGGTATGCCACGGCGCTGCGCACTCAGCTGCCGGCCGCCGTGCGGGTGCTCGACGCCTTCCACGTCACCAGGCTCGGCCTCGCCGCAGTCGATGAGGTCCGCCGCCGCGTCCAACAGGAATCCCTGCACCGGCGCGGGCACCGCGACGACCCGCTCTACCGGGTCCGGCGGCTGCTGCGCCGAGCCCCGGAAACACTGTCCGCCCGTGCCTGGGCCCGGCTGGAAACCGGGCTCGTGCTCGGCGACCCGCACGGCCAGGTCACCCAAGCCTGGATGGCCGCGCACGAACTGCGCTACCTCTACCGCCGCGGCCGCGACCTGCCCGACGCCCGCCGCCGGCTGCACGACGTCCTATCCCGGTGCGTGTTCTCCGAGGTCCCCGAACTGCTGCGGCTGGCCCGCACCCTCGACGCCTGGACCGAAGAGCTGCTGGCCTACTTCACCACCGGCGGCATCTCCAACGGCCCGACCGAAGCGATCAACCTGCTCATCAAACGGATCAAGCGAGTCGGCTTCGGCTTCCGCAACTTCGACAACTACCGGCTGCGACTACTCCTCCACTGCGGCACCGCCTGGCACACTCAAACCGCCACCCCGATCAGAGGCCGCGAACCACGCTTAGTGGCGTAGAGCCGGTTTACGGCGGACCACGCCGATCCAGGACGTCCGGACGGATCAGGCCGGCGCAGGGTGGACTAAGGCATCGACATCGGCGTTGATGGTGTGGACGTCGCCGGACCCTGCAGGTCTTGGCCGTCATACGGTGAGGTATTCGGGAAGTCGTTCAGGTTGATCTGAATCGGCTCTGGGTCATAGCTCGGCCTGAACAACCAGTTGCCGTCGCGGTTCATGTCGCCGCACTCATGCGGGATGTTGAGGCAAGAGGCGACGAGAGCGTTCTGTACCTGGTTGTTCCAGTTGGCTATGAAGTCGCCGTGGAGCGAATAGATGCCACCACTGGCCAGGTAATAGTCAGGACCACCGGCGATGCCGGGGAAATCGATCTCGAAGGTCACCTCGGGCAGCGACACGGGATGGTCCGCAAGGCAGGTGCCGTTTGGAGCGGCATAAGCCATGTGTGACTTGTGATCTGCACTGTCGAGGTGCACGCCGTCCCAGCAGCTTGGAAATACGAGGGAGGCGTGGATCGGTGAGGAGGGTCCACCTGGGCAGGCGTACATGTGGGGACTCTCCAAACCACCACCGCCACAGTCCCACTGCACGATGGACAGAGACTGATCTGAGGTCGCCTTGGCGTTACCGGCAATCATGCGCAGCCCACTCGGAAATGGCTGGACTCCGGGGCCCATTCCGCCGCCGGCTCGACGGTAGTAGACGGTCGTCACCTGCTCGGTCTTGACCACCGAGGACGTGCCATCCGCGTTCTTCTTCATCAGCGACGGCACCCAGTAAGCCGAAAGATCGCTCGTCCCCATGCCGCGCCCGCAGCTCGACGGGCTCGCCGCCGAAAGGCTGGAAACGGTGCTGTAGGCATCCGTTGAGGTGTTTCCGTAGAAGGTATGCATGTGGGACATGCCCGGTTGGCCCGGGAAGACGATGGGGTCGTCCATTGCAAAGTGGTCGGCACTACACAAGACGTTCCACTGGGCCACATGGTCAGCGAACACGACCTGTGGCCCTGGTGTCGAACTGGACGGCGCGCTGGTCGATGACGATGTCGGCACCGCGGTGGTCGGCGCGGACGTCGGAGTGTGCGTCGGCGAAGGCACTGGGGCTGTGCCAGACGTCGGCAGGGGGGGTGTACTCGCCGAGGGCGCGTGCGTGGGCCGATGGTGATGTCCGCCTCCGTGGGCCGCGGCTGCCGGGGGGTTATAGGCGGCCACTCCGACGACGGTGGCGGCGACCAGCGCCGAGCCCGCCACCACGGCGCCCACGGCGCCGATGGCGTGGAGTTGCGGGCGGGGGGACTTCAATTTCATCTGTTGTCTCCAGGATCTCTCTGTCTGGTCCGTCTGGTGCCGATGGTGAAGGGCGCGCGGTTCAGCGCGCGAAAGTGTCGAGACAGGCAGGCAGCAGGGTGGACAGGTCATCCGGTGCGAAACGCATGGGGCGAGTGCGGATTTCCGCGCGGGGGGCGCTCCTCTCGGTGGGCCCGCCATCATGCCCTGAGTGCGCGGGATCCGGAACAGCTGCCTGTCGGAGCGTGCGTGCGGGACTGCTGTTCGACTGTCTATCTGCGCTGGTCAGACCCGAATCCACGAGTAGCGCGGTGACACGGGGTGGAGATGGCGATAGGTGCCGTCCTGAGCTGGGATGATCGTGGTTGCGAGGCCAAAGATCGTCTCAGTGGGAAGGCACCTATCTGGTGGGCAGGGTACGTGGTCGACGTCGGCGGCGGGTGGGGCGGGTGCGGGTTGGTCCGCCGGACGGGTCGCTGACTGCGGTGGCGGGGATGGCGGCGGTGACCGGGGTGGTGCAGCGGCTGGGGGTGGTGGCCGCGGTGGACACGGCGGTGGGGCCGATCAAGATCCGAGACCGGGGCTGTACGGCCGGGCAGCTGCTGGTCGGGGTCGCGGCGGCGCAGCTGGCCGGGGAGGATTTCCTGGTCGGGTTGGACCGGCAGCGCGCCGATGCGGCCGGGCAGGCGCTGGCGCCGGTGCCGGGGCTGGCCACCTCGACCGCGGCCGGGTTGGCTCGGCGGATGACCGCCGGGCAGTGGGCGGCGGTGGAGACCGGGGTCGCGACGAGCACCGGGCGGATGCTCGAGTTGCTGCCGGCCGGGCGGGCGGCGGCGCTGGCCGAGCAGGTGACCCTCGACCTGGACACCACCGACGTGGAGGTCTACGGCCGGCTCAAACGCGGCGTCGCCTTCAACTACCAGGGCCAGCGGGTCGGGCGGCCGCACGTGGCCACCTGGGCGCAGACCGGCACCGTGCTGGCCGCCGACCTGCTGGCCGGGGACCTCGACCCCCGGCCCGGGGCGCCAGATCTGCTGCGCCGGGCGCTGGCTGCGCTCCCGCCGGCCGCGCGGGCCGGGGCGGTGCGGATGCGCGCGGACGGCGGCTACTTTGCCGGCGAGTTGGCCCGCGCCGCGCACGCCGAGGGCATCGGGTTCGCCATCGGCGCCAAGCGGATCACCCCGCTGTGGCGGCTGCTGGCCGGCATCGCCGAGACCGACTGGACCGACGCGACCGACATGCCCGCCGCGCAGGTCGCGGTCGGCGACTACCGGCCAGACTGGTGGCCGGCCAACACCCGGCTGCTGATCCGCCGGGTCCGCCTCGACGCCGCGGCCGGGCAGGTCTCGCCCGACCCTCGCTCCCGCCGCCGCCGCACTCTGCACCCCGACCAGCGGGCGCTGCCGCTGGCCGAACTCGTCGACGCCGACACGGTCTACGGCTACTCGTTCATCCTGACCAACCTCGACGTGTCCACACCGGAGGACGCCGCGGCCGTCGAGCACTGGTACCGGCACCGCACCAGCATCGAGAACGTCTTCCGGGACAGCAAACACGGCGCCGCCCTGCGCCACCTGCCCTCCGGCTACCGGCAGGTCAACCTGGCCTGGATGTGGGGCGCGCTGCTGGCTGCCACCATCGCCGGCTGGCTGCACCAACTCACCGCCACCACCCGAGCTGACGGCACCCTGGCCGGCCACGGCCTCCGCGACGGCCAAGCCATGATCGCCACCCTGCGCTGGCGGCTGATCCGCATCCCCGGCCGGCTGATCCGCCACGCCCGCAGGCTCACCCTACGACTGCCTCCCGGGCAGA
This sequence comes from uncultured Actinomycetota bacterium, assembly GCA_963803135.1. GTDB lineage: Bacteria > Actinomycetota > Actinomycetes > Mycobacteriales > CADCTP01 > CADCTP01. Next base: position 747,232 of record CAWDLH010000010.1, read on the forward strand.
ACCTGCTCGCCGAGATCCTCGCCCGGCTGCGCGCCCTCCCCACACCGACCTGACCACCGGCCCCCGGCCCCGACACCCACCGGAACCCGTGAACCCGGCGCGCTACATCCGGGCCAGCAGCATGACCAGACACCGGAAACGGCAGACAAAAGATCAACAACACAGGTCGAAGATCAGCTCAACCCACTACTCGCCGATTCGGGTCAGATGGACGTCTTGCCACGCTGCAAGGATGTCCCTGTAATTATCTTTGAGGGCCTGAGCGATGCCATCGTCTTGCTCGGACACAATACTTGCCAGGAGTTGCAGCCTGAAGGTTGCCATTTCGGTTATGGCACATAAGTCCCAATAGCAGACGGAATGGACGGCTTCGGACAGGTCGCTACTGGCGGCCAGGAGCTCAGCGCTTGCGTCGATCTCGTCTGCGTACTCGCCCAAGTAATGACTCGAGTGGAGCCCGAACGCGAGCAAGTCCGCGATGAACTCAGCCTGAGACTTCCATTTGTTACGCAATGTCCGGTCGGTGCCGTCCTTGACGAAGGGAGGCGGGTTGTTGGCCATCTCCGCCGCCACCTTGCGCTGGGACAGCCAATCCAGCAGGATCGGCGTACCTGGTTTTGAACCCTGATCAGTCTCGGTCGGTGGCGGCATGGCCCCGGGTCCAAGCACCTGGTAGATGCGTCGCATGGCGGCATTGATCAGAGATTTTGTCATAACGCTATTTGCTACCCTCTTGCGACCTAAGTTCGTTTCTGCTTTCACGTGCCGAAGGACCTTCGACAGATCCTGGTTGAAGGGGAACGGCAGGTTGCGCTGCTCTTCGTCCATGACTGTCACGCTAGTCGCTAGCAGCTCTGAGACAGACCAGCGCAGCTGCGCCTGGGCGCGGTTGCGCCCAGCGCGCTTGCGCGGCCGCGCGGGTGCGTTCAGCGCGGCCGCGCTGATGTCGGCCGGAAGGACGCTCTGTATAAAGGATTCGCACGACTTCACAAGCGAAGTCAGCGATCCTTAGGGGTGCGGATATGTCCGATGGCGCCCGCCCGAACTCAGCCTCGTCCGGGGCGGCCAAGGGGCCCGGCGGGCGTCAGGTGAGGCGAAGGAGGGTGAGCCGTGGCTCAACCACGGCTCGCAGCGACACGAGCTTGAACACAATGCACGGGATTCCAGGCGACAACAAAGACGTTGGCGCGTGTCCCATGTGCAAGGCGCCGAGATGCCTTGCTCTCGTGCGGGCGGATGATCCACCCGCGGACTGGAAGGACCTGCTTCATCGCCTGGCTATGCTGATCAGCAGCGCGCACTGGTCGTGGCGCGTGACGGCTAACGTGATCCTGATGGTAGGCAGTCTGTTCTTGCTGTCCTACCTTGTCCTGGAAGTCACAGGTCCGATCGTAGTCCACTGCCTCGCAGCGCCACCTTGGCGGTGGGAACCGTTCACAGGAGCTGCGACGCTACTGGGCGCGGGCGCGGTCTTGCAGAGGCGTCGCTTGCAGGCCCGTGTGTCCGCAACGCCGCAGAGTCCACGGTGACGGACACTGGTTGGCATGTAGGGTCACGGCGACGTCGTCCAAGATCGTCTGGATGGTCTCAGTTCTGGTCTCAGTTGCCGGTCGTCAGCCGAGGTACGCCGGCGTCCGGAGTGGACCGCTGACCGGCCGTTTCGTACGTCGGAGGACGTCGGCGGACACGAGTTCTGCTGGCTCGTAATGAATAGGTCGTCGGTTCGATTCCGACAGGCGGCTCCACGTCTGATGCGATGAAGGAGCGGGGCCTCCGCTCCTCGTGACTTCCCAGCGGGATGCTGGGGGTGCTCACGTCTACGACGAAGGAGGCCCCTGGTGGAAGGGTACGCAGGAAAGCAGTTCGTGGGCATTGATCTGCATCGCCGGCGCAGTGTGATCGTGCGGACGACGGCGGCAGGTGAGGTGTTGGACAGCGTTCGGATTGTCAACGACGCCGAGCGCCTCGCGGGTGTGATCGCCCGGGCGGGTGAGGCCCCGGAGGTGGTGCTGGAGGCGACCTACGGCTGGTACTGGGCTGTGGATGCCCTGCAGGCCGCGGGTGCCCGGGTGCACCTGGCGCATCCGTTGGGGGTGAAGGGGTTCGCCTACCGGCGGGTGAAGAACGACGTGCGGGACGCCGCGGATCTGGCGGATCTGCTGCGGATGGGCCGGCTGCCGCAGGCGTGGATCGCTCCGCCGGCCACCCGGGAGCTGCGGGAGCTGGTCCGGCACCGGGCCAAGCTGGTCGGGTTGCGGTCGCACTGCAAGGCCGAGGTGCACGCGGTGCTGGCCAAGTGCGGCGTCCAGGTGCCGGTGAGCGACTTGTTCGGCCTCGGCGGGACCCGGCTGCTGGACGGGGTGAACCTGCCCGCGCCGTATGCGGCGCGGATCGCCTCGCTGCGGCGGCTGCTGGACAGTCTGGACTTCGAGATCGACCTGTTCGCCGGGCTGGTCCGCGGCCGGCTCGCCGGCGACCCGGGCTACCTGGCGGTGCAGACCATCCCCGGCGTCGGCCCTGTCCTGGGGGCGGTGTTCCTCGCCGAGATCGGTGATGTCACCCGCTTCACCGCCGCCGCGCAGCTGGCCTGCTGGGCCGGTCTGACCCCGACTCACCGGGAGTCCGACACCCACGTCCACCGCGGCCGGATCACCAAACAAGGCGACAGGCTGGTGCGCTGGGCCGCGGTGGAGTCCGTGCAGATCCTGCCCGCCACCACCACCGTCGGACAGCTGCGGGACCGGGTCGCCGCCCGCCGCGGCCGCAACATCGGTGTCGTCGCCGCAGCCCGCCGCCAGATCGAGTACGTCTACTACGCAATACGCGACCACCACGTCCGCGCGCTGGACCGGCACCACCCGAGGGCAGCATGACCCGAGGGCAGCATGACCCGAGGGCAGCATGAGCCGCCCTCGACCCGAACTGGTCGGCGCGAGGTCGTGCAGGTCATGACCCCCCAACGGCGCGGTCGCCCCCTCTGATTGACCCCGCCGACCACAGCACCGCGAACCCCATCATGCCGCCCCCGCCGCGGCGAAGGGATGACCGGCAGCCCCCCGGGGCCTGCCCACCAGCCGGGACACCCGGCCCTGACGAGCGCGACACCCCCACCCCGACGACCACCAGGAGCACATCCGCAGCCTCTCCGCCGGCCCAAATCATGCGCCGAACGGCTCCGGCCTCAAGGCCCTCCGGCCGCGACGCGGTCGAGCTCCGCTCGAGCCTTGACCCCGGCGCCCACCCCGGCGCACCCACACAGCAAGCGAAGCCGGCCAAAGAAAGATCACCCTACCTCTTGACCGGCCCCACTCCTTCAGGGATGACCTGCGGGTTCGCCCTCTGGGACGGGTCCGCTTCGTCGTCTTGGTCTCAGTTCTGGTCTCAGTCGCCCCTCGGGTCTACGAGAACCGTTCCTGCCGGCTCGTGCGCGAGCGGCGTTGTTCGTCGTCCGCTCCACTGACGTGCATATGCGGCAGCGCGGCCGCTCTCCGGCACGCCGCCGTCTCGCCTTCGGCGGACCCGCATCGGACGTCGACGTGGACGGCGGGCCGATGACCCAGTTGCTCGATCGCGCGAGAGACGCATGCGTATGGCGCAGGTTTGGCAGTATCTCTGTGTCATGCGCCGGTCCCTCGCTCGTGTTCACAGGGAGGCCGGTCCCTCGCTCGTGTTCACAGGGAGACCGGTCGCTGAGACCGCAGGTAAGGGGGCGCTGGATGGATCCGTTCGACGTGCACGGTCGACTGGTCGCTGACTACTCGGCCTTCACGTCCGGGTTCATGTCGGTCCGCGACGATCGGATCCAGGCCCATGTCGAGGCAAGGATGGCGGCCGGCGACCAGTGGCCGGATCCGTTTGTGTCGCTCAACCCGAGTTTTGCCAGCGGCGGATCCATATCCGACCTCGTCCAAGATGGCTTGCTTCACCCGGAGTGCGAGCGGATCTTCCAGGTCGGCAAGAGCCCCGTCTCTGCGGATGGGCAGGTCATCGACCTGCATCAGCACCAGCGCGAAGCGGTCGAGATCGCCCGTGGCGGCGTCAGCTACGTCCTGACCACCGGCACCGGTTCCGGCAAGAGCCTCAGCTACATCGTGCCGATCGTCGACCGGGTGCTCCGCGACCGGGAGTCCGGGACGTACCAAGCTGGTGTCAAGGCGATCATCGTCTATCCGATGAATGCCCTAGCCAACAGCCAGCGCAACGAGCTGACGAAGTTCCTCGGGTACGGCTATCCGGCCGGCGGCGAGCCGGTCACGTTCCGGCGCTACACCGGACAGGACCGGGAGGCCGAGCGGGCCGAGATCCTCAAGGACCCGCCGGACATCCTCTTGACGAACTACGTAATGCTCGAGCTGGTGCTGACCCGGCCGGAGGAGCGGGAGCGGCTTATCACGGCTGCTCGCGGGCTGCGGTTCCTGGTGCTGGACGAGCTGCACACCTACCGCGGCCGTCAGGGCGCTGACGTCGCGATGCTCGTCCGGCGGCTCCGGGAGGCGTGCGTCGCCGACCACCTCCAATGCGTCGGCACTTCCGCGACGATGACGTCCCGGGGCAGCGAGGCGGACCGGCGCGCGGCGGTCGCCGAGCTCGCAGGCCGGCTCTTCGGTGCGCCGGTGTCGCCCGCGAATGTGATCGGGGAGACCTTGCGGAGGGCGACGACCGGCAACCCCGGCGACGTCGCCGGCATCTCCGAGCGGATCGATCAGGGCGTCCAAGATCAATCGGACACCGAGTTCACCGCAGACCCTCTGGCGGCCTGGGTGGAGGCGCGGTTCGGTGCGGTGACCGTGCCCGGCACCGAGCGCCTCGGCCGGCCGGTGCGGCCCAGCACCGTATCCGGTGCGGCCGAGCGACTCGCGGAGCTGACCGGGCGCCTGGTCCCCGACTGCGAGGCGGCCATCCGGTCGGTGCTACAGCGTGGCGCCGCACTGCTCGACCCCCGCACGCGCCGGCCCGTCTTCGCCTTCCGGCTGCACCAGTTCCTGTCCAAGGGCGACAACGTGCACCTCAGCATCGAGCCCGAGAACCGCCGCCACATCACCAGTCGCTATCAGACCGTCGTGCCGGACCAGACCGGCCGGCCGTCTGAGCGGGTGTTGATCCCAGCAGCGTTCTGCCGCGAGTGCGGCCAGGAGTACCTCGCGGTGCGGCGTCGCGAAAAGGACGGTCGATTCGTCGCCGGCTCCCCAAGTCCAGAAACATACCCCCTGGGGTATCAATAGGAACGCGCAGCGCCAGCAGGCGCATTCCGCCGTCCGGCGACCGTGGCGAACCTGACCGACTCAGTCTCTCGGCCGCCATGGATCAGCCCGCTCGGTGCTGGCTGTCGACCGCGGCGAGATCGGCCGCACGACCGACTGGCTCGCTCAATCAGAGAAGGCATCCTGGACAGCAAGCAGAAGATCACCCGCCCCGGCAGCTTTAGATGGGCGCGCCGGAGCGCCCCCGCACCTGGCGGGTGGGAAGGGCTGATTCGGGTCGCTGATGGCGCCACGCCGAAGCTGGTGCGGGCGGCGGGAGGCCCTGACTTCCGAGTGTGCTACTGGATCGCGTGTCCGGGGAACAGCAGTGCGACGGCCATAGCGGTCACCGCGACCGCGGTGCTTATCGCCGCCATCAACTGCAGGATGCGCCGCGGGGTTAGGCCCAGCGGACGCCGGGACCGATCGTCCTCGCGGGCGGCCAGCCGGCCGAGCGCGAAGACTGCCGCGGCGAGCACGAGCAGCAGGGCACCGGCGGCCGGCTCGGACTTGAGGATCGTCGCGGCGACGGCGGCGAACGAGATGGCCGTACGGGTCCAGGCGAGCTGCGTGCGTTCGTGGGCGAGGCCCGGATCGCGGTCCTCGATGTCGTCGGGCGGTGCGGCGGAGCCCGGATGCTCGTCCATCGTCAGCGGCCGGAGCCCGGTGCGACGACGACGAGGACGGCCGCGGTGACAGCGACGATGGCGATGACGCCGGTCAGGATCCGGGGGATGGGTGAACGGGGCAGCGGCTCGCCGCGGCGCATGGCGCGCTGGTTGCGGGACCACTCGAGGTAGCTGGCCACGGGCAGGATGGCGCCAAGGGCGAGGAGCGGCAGGGCGAGCATGTGCCGGCCGCCGGGCACACCGGGGAAGGGCGGCAGTAGCTGGATGATCGCCAGGCCCGCTACGACGAGTGCGAGCGCGGTTCGATTCCAGGCCAGGAAGGTGCGTTCGTTGGCGTAGGTGAACCGGGCGTCGGGTTCGGTCTCGTCGTCCTTTCCCCGGCCGTCGCCCTGCCCGGAGCTGCCAGATCCGCGTTGGCCGCGGCCGGTCTCAGCCGCGCTCATCCGGGGCCATGCCGGGACCGAGAAGACGACGCCGCTCCCGGCAACCGTGGTGGTGGCGCATCTCCTCCGTGCCGCGGGACACGGCAGGTTGCGCGCATCGATGATCCGCGGTGATCTCCAGCATGGGCTCGCCTCGCCATTCGACGCGGTCACGTCCGTTCGAGGACATGGTCACATGCGCTCGGTGGGCGTCGGCGGCGAAGTCCGCACCCCCGACGGCTGCTGCGCTGGGCAGACCGGCAAGACCACGGTGGCCAACGTGCCCGGCGGATCACCGCGTGGACCGCCGCCGGCCATCCGCCACGACCGACTGACCCGGTTCGCCGTCGACCGGCGGCCCGGAACGCTCACGCCGTCGGTGCAGGGCGACCGCAGCGAACGCCGCGCCGACAGCAACCCCGGCCGCAGCGAGGATTCGAGGGTCGGTCCGCAGATCCGCCGGTAGCTGTTGGGCGAGGATGAAGATGCCCATGGCGAGGACGAACCAGCCGAAGGATCGGCGCAGGACGGCTTCCCGGATGCGGCCGGAGAGCCTGCCGCCCGCGAGGCTGCCGAGGACGGCGGACGCGGTGACCGCGGCGGCGAGGGACCAGTCGATGTGGACGGTCTGCAGGTGGCCGAGGAAGCCGGCGACAGAGTTCATCGCGATCACGACGAGCGACGTGCCGACCGCCACTGGCATGGGCAGGCCGCCGAGCAGGACGAGGGCGGGTACGACGAGAAAGCCGCCGCCGGCGCCGACCAGTCCGGTGACCAGTCCGACGGCGATCCCGTCGGCGACGACTCGCAGGACCGGAAGCTCGTGCGGAACTGGCGTAGCCGTCCTGGTGCGACGGCCTCGGATCATGGCCGCGGCGGTGGCGAGCATCATCAGCGCGAACGCGGCCAGCAGCATCCAGGCCGGGATGTATGCGGCGAGCCGGCCACCGGCGTATGCGCCGGTCATGCCGGCCAGACCGAAGATCAGGCCGGTACGCCAGCGGACTCGACGCGCACGGGCGTGCGGGACGACGGCAATGGCGCTGGTGATGCCGACGACCAGTAGCGAGGTCGCGATGGCTTCGTTCGCGGGCAGGCCCGCCACGTAGACCAGAAGGGGTACTGCGAGGATGGAGCCGCCGCCGCCGAGCAGACCCAGGCTGAGTCCGATGAGCCCGGCGAGCGCGACGGTCAGCGTCAGGGGAATCATGTGCGCGCTCCGGGCGGCGGCTCGGTGGACGGTCAGGCGCCGGTGACGACCGGCAGCCCCGCCGGAGCGGCGTTGTCGAAATCGTCGTCGACTGCGACGACGCGCCGGCCGGCGGCGGCCAGGATGGACGCGGCGATGGAGGCCCGATAGCCGGCGCCGCAGTGCACCCACACCTCGCCGTCGGGTACTTCGTGCAGGCGGCCGAGCAGGCCGTGCAGCGGGATGTGGGTGGCGCCGTCGATGTGGGTCTCGGCCCATTCCAGGTTGCGGCGGTTGTCGAGGATCACGACCGGCCGGTGGTGCCGGACCTGGGCCAGGTCGGCGAAGGTCGCGCGGAGGAAGGTCGCGAGCTCCTCGGCGCCGGCCCAGTCGGTGGGGCCGCCGGTGGCGTGGGCGGCCGGGCGATCGATGCCGATCCGGACGAGTTCGCGCTGGGCTTCGGTCACCTGCTCCAGAGTTGCGCCGAGCAGGGTGACCGGCGTCCCCCAGGGGATAAGCCAGCCCAGGTAGGTGGCGAAGCTGCCGTCGAGGCCGAAGTTCAGGGTGCCAGCCGCGTGCCCGGCGGCGAAGGCGACCCGGTTGCGCAGGTCGACCACCCACTCGCCGGAGGCGAGACGCTTGCGGATCTGGTCGGCGTCCGCCCACTCCGGCGGGGATAGGTCCGGGGCGGCCGGACCGGCGGCGTTGGTCGGGGCCATGTGGGCGTAGTAGGCCGGCCAGGCGTCCAGGCCGGCGAGCAGGTCCGCGACGAACTCCCGCTCTGGCTTCGTCAGGGCGGGGTTGGCCAGCTTCTCCTGCCCGATTGTGGAGGCGCTGGCCTCGGATTGCGTGGCCGAACAGAAGCTGCCGAAGCCGTGAGTGGGGTAGACGGCGCTGCTCTCGGCCAACTCCGTGGCCAGCCGGTGGGCCGAGGCGTACTGGTGGTGCACCAGGGCTTCGGTGTGGGCCGGGCCGAGCAGGTCGGGACGGCCGACCGACCCGTACAGCAGCGACCCACCGGTGAACGCCGCCAGCTGCCGCCCCCCGTCCTCCAACAGGAAGGACAGGTGGGTGAACGTGTGCCCGGGAGTGGCCCGGACGCGGACCCGCATCGACTCGCCCACAGCGATGACGTCCCCGTCCCGGACGCCGACCCGGTCGAAGACAACCGGGTCGTCAACGTTGACGTGGTATGCGGCGCCGGTGGCGCCGGCGAGAGCGTGGCCGCCGGTGACGTAGTCGTTGTGGATGTGCGTCTCGAAGACGTGCGTGATGGTCACGCCCTCGCCCTCGGCGAGCTCGAGGACGCGGTCGATGTCGCGTTGCGGATCGACCACGAACGCGACCCGGCCGTCGTGGACCAGGTAGCTGCGGTCGCCCAGCGTTGGCGTGTCGATGGACAGTATGGATGGCACAGGAAGGCCCTTCCCGGGTGGATCCAGTGGGTACGAGTCACGCGGCGGCGCGCCGGCCCCGGACGATCGGGTGGCCGGCGCGGGACCAGGCCCCGGTGCCGCCCGCGACCGACCAGGCATCGATGCCGGTCTCGGCCAGGGCGTTGGCGGCGGCCAGGCTGCGGTTGCCGCTGGCGCAGATCACGTAGACCGGCTCATCCCGGGGCAGCTCGGCCGTGCGCGACGGCAGCTTGTTCATCGGGACAAGTACGGCGCCGGGCACGTGCCCCATGACGTACTCGAACAGTTGACGGACGTCGATCACCACGGCGCCGTCGCGGTGCGCGGCGCGGAACGCGGCCAGGTCGACTTCACGCATCCAGACCTCCAGTTCTATACCCCCCAGGGTATGTTGACTGACCCACGATAGCGCGACGCCGGTCGGTGCCGTCAACCCGCGCTCCGGTACGCGGGCTCTGACCTCAGGCCGGAATGGATACCCCCATGGGTATGTTGCGACGGGTAGTGCCCTCAGGAGCCGACACGAGGAGACGGACATGGCCACGGTGGCGTTGACCAAGCAGACCTTCGAGCAGACGGTGGCCGGTGGTGGCATCGTGCTGGTCGACTTCTGGGCCGGCTGGTGCGGCCCGTGCCGCCGGTTCGCGCCGGTGTACGAGCAGGCCAGCCAGAAGCACCCGGACATCGTGTTCGGCAAGGTCGACACCGAGGCCGAGCTGGAGCTCTCGGCGGCGGCCGGGATCTCGTCCATCCCGACCCTGATGGCCATCCGCGACGGCATCGTCGTGTTCGCCCAGCCCGGCGCGCTGCCCCCGGCCGCGCTGGAGCAGGTGATCTCCGCGGTGCGCGAGCTGGACATGGACGACGCCCGCAGCACGCTCGCCGCCCAGCGCGCGTAGCCGCCGCACCGCACGGCCCGGGCCGTTCGTCCCGGCGACCTCGGGCCGTCCTGCCATACGGGTGGTTCCGGCACCGGGAGGAGGCTTGCGACATGCGCGGTGCCGTGCTGGTCGTCGAGGACGACCGGGAGCTGCGTGAGCTGGTCCGCCGCTACCTGGAGCGGGCCGGCCACGCGGTGCACACCACTGGCTCCGGCGCCGAGGCGATCGACCTGCTCGCCTCCGGTGGGGTGGACCTGGTGGTGCTGGATCTCGGGCTGCCCGACGTGGACGGCGTGGAGGTGCTGGCCGCCGCGCACCAGGGCCAGCAGGGTCAGGAGACGCCGGTGGTGGTGCTGACCGCCCGCAGCGGGCTGGAGGACCGCATCGACGGCCTGCGCCGCGGTGCCGATGACTACGTGTCCAAGCCGTTCAGCCCGACCGAGCTGGTCCTGCGCGTGCAGGCGGTGCTGCACCGCACCTGCGCGGGTGCGGCGCTGGGAGCCGCGGCGACGTACGGCGGCGGGCGGCTGCGCCTGGACGAGCAGCGGCATCGGGCGTCGCTCGACGGCCAGCCGCTCGACCTCACGCCGACCGAGTGGGGGGTGCTGACCGCGCTGGCCGCCGCGCCGGGGCGGGTGTTCTCCCGGTACGAACTCGTCAACCGTGTGCGCGGGTATGAGTTCGCCGGCTACGAGCGGACCATCGACTCACACGTGAAGAACCTGCGCCACAAGCTCGGCGCCGAGGGTGCCGTCATCGTCGAGACCGTGCTCGGTGTCGGCTACCGGCTGGGTTGGTCGCATGACCGGTGAGCGGGGCCCATTGGCCGGCCCGCTGGGCCGGCGGCTGTTCGCCGCGTTCGCCCTGGTCGCCTTGTCGTCGGTGGCGGTGCTCACGGTGGCCGCGCTGGTCGGCACCGATCGCGGCCTGGCCAGCGCGCAACGCACCGAACGCCAGCAGACGGCCAGCCGGGTCGCCACCGCGGCCGGCGATGCGTACGCACGGGTGCAGGGCTGGCCGAGCGCCGACTTGAGCACTGCGTCCGCGATCGCCGACGCCGCGGGAGCCCGGCTCGTGATCCGCGACGACGGCGGCACCACGGTCTGGTCCGGGCGGGGCATGGGCCCGGGCATGGGGAGCATGCACACCGACGCCCCGGGCGGGACCGTGGAGGTCCCGGTCGTCGTGGCCGGGCAGGCGGTCGGCACCGTCCGGCTGGGATTCCCGACGGCCTCGACCGGCGGCCGCACCGTCGCCTGGTCCTGGGTGATCGGCGCCGCGGTGGTCGCCCTGGCCGCGGCGCTGGCCGTCAGCGGGTACGTCTCCCGCCGCCTGGCCCGGCCGCTGGTGGCGCTGGCCGGCGCGGCCGGCCGGTTCGCCGCCGGCGACCGGACCGCCCGCGCACGCGTCGAGGCGCCCGGTGAGCTCGGCGAGGTGGCGCACGCCTTCGACGCGATGGCCGACGAGGTGGTCGGCGCGGAGACGGTCCGCCGCCGGCTGGCCGCCGACGTCGCGCACGAGCTGCGGACTCCGCTCGCCGCGCTCCAGGCCGGCCTGGAGGAGCTGCGGGACGGTCTCGGCGAGCCGGACACGCAGCGGCTGGCCGCCCTGCATGACCAGTCGCTGCGGCTCGTCCGGGTCGTGCAGGACCTGGCCGACCTGTCCGCCGCGGAGTCCGCCGCGCTGTCCCTTCACCCGGTGGACACCGACCTCGCCGAGGTCGCCCGTGCTGCTCTGGCCGCCCAACGCCCGCAGTTGGACGCGGCGGGCCTGCACCTCGACGTCGACCTGGCCGGCCCCGTGCCGTCCGGGCCGATCCCGACCGCATCCACAGGCCGTCGCCAACCTGCTCGCGAACGCCGTCCGCTACTGCCGACCGGGTGACCGGGTGACCGGGTGCGCACACGCCGAGGATGGATCGGCCCTGCTCGAGGTCGCCGACACCGGGCCCGGCATCCCGGCCGACGAACTGCCGCACGTCTTCGACCGGCTGTGGCGTGGCCACCAGGCCCGCTCGGTCGCCGGGTCCGGCATCGGCCTCGCGGTGGTCCGGGAGCTGGTCACCGCCCACGGCGGTACCGTCAGCGCGACGTCACCGCCCGGCGGCGGCACCGCCGTCACGATCCGCCTGCCACGGGCCGTCCCCGGTCAGCCAGGTCTGTCGCGACGGTCGGGGTGAGCCTGTCAGCCGGCCAGGGCGTCGAGGGCCGCGCGTAGCCGAGTGGTGGCCTCGTCGGCAACGTCCTTCAGTTCCGGCTTGCCGGCGACCTGGACCATCACCTGCGGATCCAGCGCCTGCACCAGAGTCGCGTCCGGACCGTCGGCGCGGACGACTACGTTGCAGGGCAGCAGCAGGCCGATGTCACGGTCGGCGTCCAGCGCCCGGTGGGCCAGCGGTGGGTTACAGGCTCCCAGGATCAGGTAGTCCTCCATCTCGGCGCCGAGTTTCTCGCGCAGCGTTGCCTGCACGTCGATCTCGGTGAGCACGCCGAAGCCCTGCTCCTTCAGCGCGACGCGCACGCGGTCCACAGTGGACGCGAACGGGGCGGGCAGGCGCACGGTGATGCCGTAGGACATGATGGGGTTGCCTCTCTGCGTCGGTGGACGGATCAGTCGGAGGTATTCGTGTTCGCCCAGCAACTCCAGTCGCCGGTGCAGGACCGGGTTGTCAGCTGACTGGCTGCGGTGACGGGCGATCGCTCGCCATTGCCGCTGCCGCGACACGGTGAGCGTGATGTCCAGCTCGGCCGGGTCGCGGCCGGTGAAGGCGGTGCCCAGCTCGGCGTTGAGGCGCTGTGCGACGGATCGGGGCAGCCCCCAGGCAAGTACCGGCAGGCCGGTGGCCCGCGCGGCGGCGAGGGCTGCCTGGGTGGCATGCCGGTGGTCGGCGTGCCCGGTGACCCCGTCGGCGTCGAAGACCAGCAGGTGGCTGGGGTGCTCCTCGGCGATGACCCGCAGCACGTGGCCGGCCACCTCGTCGAGGGGTATCTCGTCGAGGTGGCCGTCGAGGTAGCGGTGCAGCTCGACCCGGGACAGCCCCAGTTCAGCCGCGGCCGCCTGCAGTTCCTCGGATCGGACCGTCGACAGGTCGCCCGGTGCGCCGCGCAGCGCGGACGCCTCGCCGTGCGTGAAGCAGATCACGCTGGCCCGGACGTCGCCGATGACGAGCTCGGAGAGCACAGCGCCGAGGCCGAACGATTCGTCGTCCGGGTGGGCGACCACAGCCAGCACCCCGGTGATCAGCCGGAGCGGATCGGCACTGCGCACTGACGTCATCGCGCTCACCTCATGTTCAATATACCCCACGGGGTATACGTGGAGCGGCGGGCCGTTGGTCCCGCCGCTCCGATGCGGACCGGTTCGGTCACCGTGCGGACCAGTTCTGGAAGGCGAACAGGTGATGCTGCGAGGCGGTGAGCAGGTGGGTATCGAGCTGCTGCACATCGGCAGCGGTCAGCCCGGTCAACGCGGCCTCCAGGTCGGCGATGTCAGTCCTTTCGACCGTCTGGCCGACCCGCAGCGCGGCGGCCTGGTCCGCCTGGCCCTGCGCGAGCAGCCTGTCGTAGCCGGCCTGCACGGCCGGGTCGCTGAACTGACCGGCCGGCTTGCCGGCGGTCGGGTCTGCCAGTCCGTACCGGTCGAGCAACGCGCGCACCGCGGTCAGGTGTCGGGTCTCGGACGCCGCGGTCCGGTCGAACACCGCCGCCGGGTACTTGGCGGCGAACGCCGCGTACAGGTCGTGGGCAAGCTTCTCCTCCTGCGCCATCGCCGCGAGCGTCGTCTTCTGCTGTGCGGTCAGGTGCCCTGAGGCGCGCTCACGCCGCAGCTGCCGTCGCGGTCGGCGGCGCCCATCCCCGTCCCGCTGGCAGCCCATGCCGTAGCCGGATCCCATGCCGGAACCGGGCCCCATGCCGCTGCCGCCGTGCCATCCCGGAACGGGTTCGGATGCGGCCGCCGTCGGCTGGCCGGATGCACCCACACCGGCGATGGCCGGGGCCGCCACGGCCAGACCGCCGAGCCCGAGCACGCCCACCGCGACCAGAACCGTCGCCCGACGCGTCGTTGTCTTCATGAAAGCCTCCCTCATCGGATTCCCTTTGTATGACCCCACCGTCGCGCGGGAGCGTGGGACCGGGATGGAACCGGTGTGGAGACGGTGTGGAGACGAACCCGGTTCGCGAGCGGACGCCCACCCTGAAGGTGACGCTAGTACCCCAGGGGGTAAGCTCTCTCCAGCACCGAGCGACGGCGGGGAGACCGGCATGCAGGTGGACGAGGACGCGACCGGTGACGTGATCAAGCGGTTGCGCCGTGCCGAGGGGCAGATCCGTGGGGTCATCGCGATGCTCGAGGACGGTCGGGACTGCGCCGACGTGGTCACCCAGCTGGCCGCCGTCTCCCGTGCTCTCGACCGAGCCGGTTTCAAGGTCATCGCCAGTGGTTTGCAGCAGTGCCTGACCGCCGCCGATGAGGGTGCGGACCAGGCGGCGAACCTGGGGCGGATGGAGAAGCTCTTCCTGTCCCTCGCGTGACTCGAGCAGGACCTGAAAGGCCGCCGGGCGGCGCTCCGCCGGCCGCGCTTTCGCCCTTTCGAAAAGGGCCAATCGAGAGCTGTGCGATCCTCCCGTGCGTCGTCGCCGCAACCCATCGGGCGCGTGACGTCACGGGCGCAGCGGCCCGCCTGGAAAGTACCAACGACCCTACGGCCGAGGAGCGGTCGGCGTTCCGCGCGTTCGCCGAGGACTTCCCCGCCGTGGCCGTTCTGCTGGTGGACACCCACGACACCACCCTCCGGGGCGTGCGGACCGGGATCGAGGTGGCGCGGCGACTCGGCCTGAAGCTGCCCGGCATGCGGCTGGACTCCGCGGACCTGGCCGAGCTCGCAGTCGGCGCCCGCCAGCTGCTGGACGCCGCCGGCATGCCGAGCGCGCGGATCATCGCCAGCGGCGGGGGACGCGCGACGAAGGTCTCTGGTGCGGCCGCGCCTCTCCGGGTTGGCTGACTTCGGAGGTAGCGGCATGGCCGGTGGAGTGCAGGTCGGTGTGGACGGGAGCGAGCCTAGCCTGCTCGCCCTGGACTGGGCCGCGGCCGAGGCGACGGTACGCGGAGAGCCACTGACCGTGCTCTGCGTCGTCAACGACGACGTGCTGGCCGAGCCGGCGTTCTGGACGACGCCGCAGCTGATCCGCGAACACGCGGGCGGCGTGGCCGAGCGAGCCCGGGAGCGGGCCCGTCGAGCCGCACCCGCACTGGAGGTGCACTCCCACGTGCTCGTCGGCGCGGCCGTGGAGGAGCTGGAGAAGGCGAGCTCGGCGGCGGATCTCCTCGTGCTGGGCAGTCGGGGGCTCGGTGCGTTCTCCGGCATGCTGATCGGCTCGGTCAGTGACCGGGTGACCCGGCGCGCCGCCTGCCCCGTCGTCGTGGTGCGGGGCGACTCCACCGCGGCGGACCGGCCCGTGCTGCTCGGCGTGGACGGAGCGGCGGACAGCGCCGCGGCCGCCGAGTTCGCCTTCGCCACGGCCGAGGGGCGCCGGGTGGCCGTCATCGCGCTGACCGCGGCGCCGCCCGCGTGGGGTGGGTCGCCGGACCGGCCCCTGCCGGTGACCGGAGGCGGCGTCGGGACCGCGCTGCGCCAGATGCAGGAGATCGCCCTCCGGTCCTGCACCGAGCGGCATCCCGCCGTGCCGATGGAGTACCGTGCGGTCCTGGCCGCGGCCGCCCGGGCCCTCATCGAAGCCAGCGAGGGCTGCGCCCTGCTCGTTGTCGGCTCTCGCGGCCGCAGCGGCCTGCTCGGCGGACTCACCGGCTCGGTCAGCGGCCACGTGCTGCGGCACGCGCACTGCCCGGTCGCGGTGGTCCGCGGCTGACGTGGGGCAGAGTGATGCCGGCGATCCGCAGCTAGGCGCCGGCGGCGATCGGCGCAGCTCGGAACCTGCTGGTCATCGGGGAAGGTAGGCGATGGCGATCTGCCCAGCGCCAGCAGGAATGCCGTCTCCGGCTCGCCGAGCGGGGGCTCACGGAGCGCCGGCTAAACGACTTCCACCACGCCGGAGACGTGACCGCGCAAGTCCTGGGACGCGGTGACATCGGGCCCTACCGGCGCCGCCCCGCCGGCCGGAGTCTGGAGACACACCAGCCTGCCGGGCACGGACGTGGTCGGCAGCCATTGGCGTAGATCGGGAGGGGTGTCGGGTCGTGATCACCCACGCCGCCGGCGAACAGCGGTCCGACCGGCAGCCTCAGGCTGTCGTGCACGGCGAGGTGACGCGATGACCACGTCGATGTCCCGGTCGGTATCTCCGTCGGCGACGGCGCACCACCGGCTGGCCGCCCACGAGGTGGTTCTGCTGCTGGAGACCGACCCGCACCGCGGCCTGACCGGCCAGGAAGCCGCCCAGCGGCTGACGCGTTTCGGGCCGAACACCCTGCCGGCCGCGAAGGGTGCCGGACCGCTGATGCGGATCCTGCGCGAGTTCCACCACCCGCTGATCTACGTGCTGCTCGCCGCCGGGGCGATCACCGCCGGGCTGGGGGAATACGTCGAGTCGGCGGTGATCTTCGGTGTGGTGCTGATCAACGCGATCGTCGGCTTCATTCAGGAGTCCAAGGCCGAGGCCGCGCTCGAAGGTTTGCGGTCGATGGTGCGCACCCATGCCAAGGTGGTGCGTGACGGCGACGAGCGGACCGTGCCGTCCGACGAACTCGTCCCCGGTGATCTCGTGCTGCTGGACGCGGGTGACAAGGTGCCTGCCGACCTGCGGCTGACCCGGCTGGCCGAGTTGCGGGTGAACGAGTCGGCGCTGACCGGTGAATCGGTGTCGGTCACGAAGGACGAGGTCGTGCTGCCTGAGGCGATCCCGGTGGCTGACCGGCGCAACATGGCCTACTCGGGCACCTTGGTCACCTCCGGCCGCGGCGCCGGGATCGTGGTCGCCACCGGCGCGGAGACTGAGCTCGGGGAGATCCACCGGCTGGTCGGCGCCGCGGAGACCCTGGCGACACCACTCACGCAGAAGCTCGCCTGGTTCAGCAAGATTCTGACCGTCGGCATCCTCGCCCTGGCCGCCGTGACGTTCGGCGTGGGCTTGCTGCGGGGGCAGGACGCGGTGGAGACGTTCACCGCCGCGATCGCGCTCGCGGTCGGCGCGATCCCTGAGGGACTCCCGGCGGCGGTCACGATCACGCTGGCCATCGGGGTGGCGAGGATGGCGCGCCGGGGTGGGGTGATCCGCCGGCTGCCCGCGGTGGAGACGCTGGGCAGCACCACGGTTATCTGCTCGGACAAGACCGGCACCCTCACCGAGAACCAGATGACCGTGCGGACCGTGTGGACCCCCGGCGGCCGGTACGAGGTCACCGGCTCGGGCTACATCCCGCAGGGGACCCTGCAGGACACCGCGGGCACGTCGGTATCCGCGGACACCGACCAGGCACTGCGCTGGTCCCTGTTGGCCGGTGCCGCCTGCAACGACGCCGCCCTCACCGAGCACGACGGGCGGTGGGACATCGTCGGTGACCCCACCGAGGGCGCGATGCTGGTGGTCGCGGCCAAGGCGGGACTGGGCACCGACTGGGTTGCCGAACTGCTTCCCCGGCTGGCCACGATCCCGTTCAGCTCGGAACGCCAGTACATGGCCACCCTGCACCGCGACAGCACCGCCGGACACCCGCAGGGGCAGGTCGTGCTGATCAAGGGTGCTGTCGAGCGGATGTTCGACCTGTGTGGCGGGCAGCTGGTCCCCGACGGCACCGTCGGGCGCTTGGACCGCACCGCGGTGCTGCAGGCGGCCGACGACCTGGCCGGCCGGGGACTGCGGGTCCTGGCCACCGCCATGCGACCGGCCACCAGCCCGGGCGAGTTCGACCCGGACGAGTTCGGCGAGGACACGCTGCCGGGCAGCCTGGTGCTGACCGGGTTGCAAGCCATGCTCGATCCGCCCCGCGCTGCCGCGGCGGCGGCCGTCGCCGCCTGCCACACGGCGGGCATCGCGGTGAAGATGATCACCGGTGACCACGCCGCGACCGCCACCGCGATCGCCGGCCAGATCGGCCTGCTCGACGAGCACGAGCGCGGCCAGGGCCTGGTGCTGACCGGCACCGACCTGGCCGCACTGCCCGCCGAGGAACTCCCGGAGGCAGTGGACCGGGCGAGTGTGTTCGCCAGGGTGTCCCCGGAGCAGAAGCTGCGGCTGGTCGAGGCACTGCAGGCGCGCGGGCACGTGGTCGCGATGACCGGCGACGGGGTCAACGACGCGCCTGCGCTACGGCAAGCCGGCATCGGCGTGGCGATGGGCGAGAGCGGCACCGAGGTGGCCAAGGATGCAGCCGACATGATCCTCACCGACGACGACTTCGCCACCATCGAAGCCGCCGTCGAAGAAGGCCGCGGCGTGTTCGACAACCTCACCAAGTTCATCACCTGGACCCTGCCCACGAACATCGGTGAGGGCATGGTCATCCTCGCCGCGATCATGTTCGGCGCCGCCCTGCCGATCCTGCCCACCCAGATCCTGTGGATCAACATGACCACCGCTGTCGCGCTCGGGCTGATGCTCGCGTTCGAGCCCAAGGAGACCGGCATCATGACCCGGCCACCGCGCGATCCGGACCAGCCGCTGCTCACCCGCGCCCTGATGCTGCGCATCCTGCTGGTGTCCACACTGCTGGTCGCCTCATCGTGGTGGCTGTTCGAGTGGGAACTCGCGAACGGGGCGAGCCTGGCCGAGGCCCGGACCGCGGCGCTGAACCTGTTCGTCGTGGTCGAGGCGTTCTACCTGTTCAGCTGCCGCTCCCTGACCCACTCCGCGTGGCGGATCGGGGTCTTCTCCAACCGGTGGATCATCGTCGGCGTTACCGTGCAGGCGATCGGCCAACTCGCCATCACCTACCTGCCCGCCATGAACACCCTGTTCGGCACCGCCCCCATCGGCTGGGGCGCATGGCTGCGCATCCTCGCCATCGCCGTGGCCACCAGCCTGATCGTGGCCGTGGACAAGCGGCTGCGGCGAGAAAACCCATGACGGCCGCGAATTGCTGCTGCCTGTGCGCGCTGGCCGAATGTGGGTAGCTACTCACCGACACCGGCATCGATCGCTCGGGCGAGGGCACCAGGGAGGCGCTGCTGATGCTCGGCAACAGCTGCCTGGCCACCAAGGCGCGATCCCGGAGCCCACGGCCGACGGCACCGGCGACACCGACGCTCCTGGACTCGGCAGTGCTAGCTGAACTCGCCGGCGTGCTCGCGGGCGAACTCGGCGAAGGCTCTCGGCTTGCGACCGGTCAGGGTGCACACGTCCTCGGTGGTGGGTCCCAGTCCGCCGCGTCGGATCAGCCGGTAGGCGCCGACCAGGTGGGCCACCAGCCAGTTCGGGAGGCCATCGGCCGTCATCGCCTGCCGGGCGGCGTCCTCGGGGATGTCGACGTAGTCGACCCGTCTGCCCACGACGGCGGTCAGCTCAGCGGCCACGTCGTGGTACGTGATCGCGTCGCCGCCGGTGAGCTGGTAGGTGCGGCGGTCG
The DNA here is from genome assembly GCA_963803135.1 of uncultured Actinomycetota bacterium. Taxonomy (GTDB): domain Bacteria; phylum Actinomycetota; class Actinomycetes; order Mycobacteriales; family CADCTP01; genus CADCTP01. The sequence goes on from CAWDLH010000010.1 coordinate 766,526, forward strand.
TGGCCGTCGCCGATCAGCGCGGCCGCGGCGGCGGCGGCGACGTCCTGCGGCCCGACCATCGACACCTTGCCGCCACCGGCGGGGCGAACAGCCGGCCGGCTCGCCGAATAGACTCCGCTGCGGCCAGCAGGTTGGACATGAACCAGTTCGCTTGCAGAATGACGGCCGGGATGTCACGTCCCTGATCAGATTGCGCCGGGTAGGTCCTAATCGGCGAGCGGGGTGAGGATTTCGCGGACTTGGGCGGTGGTCGGGACCCGGCCGGAGAGGACGAGTTTCTCGTCGACGACGAGGGCCGGGGTGGACATGACGCCGTAGCCGACGATGGTGGGGTAGTCGGTGACCTTCTCGATGGTGGCGTCGAGGCCGAGCGCGTCGACGGCTTGGCGGGTGACGCGTTCGAGGTTCTTGCAGTTGTTGCAGCCGGGGCCGAGCACCTTGATGATCATCGTTGTTCCCTTCGGCCGGTTTGGTCAGGCGAGGAGGATGTTGAACAGGTAGCCGACCGTGACGATGCCGGTGGCGACGACGCCGACGAACGCCGCGAGCAGTTGCGGCTTGAGCACCCGGCGCAGCAGGATCATCTCCGGCAGCGATAGCGCGACGACGCTCATCATGAACGCGAGGAGCGTGCCCATCGGCAGGCCCTTCTCGTGCAGGGCCTGCACCAGCGGCATGATCCCCGCCGCGTTGGAGTACAGCGGGACGCCGATCCCGACGGCGACCAGGACCCCGAAGACGTTGCCGGGCCCGGCGTAGGTGGTGAAGAAGTCCGCCGGCGCCCAGCCGTGGATGACCGCGCCCACACCGATGCCGACCAGAAGGTACGGCCAGATCTTGCGCAGGATGGTGGCGACCTCCTCGATGCCCATCTGGATGCGCTGGTCGAAGGTGAGTCCGGTGGTGGAGTCGATGACCTGCCCGCCGAGCTTGGTCTCGAACACGAACGGCTCCACCCACTTCTGCACGCCCATCCGGCCGAGCACCCAGCCGGCGACGATCGCGATGGTCAGCCCGGCGGCGATGTAGACGGCGGTGATCTCCCAGCCGAACAGGCTGAACAGCATGCCGATGGCGATCTCGTTGACCAGCGGGCTGGCGATCAGGAAGCTCAGGGTCACCCCGATCGGCACTCCGGCGGCGACGAACCCGATGAACGCCGGGACGGCGCTGCACGAGCAGAACGGCGTGATCACTCCGAGGCCGGCGGCCATCACGTTGCCGGCACCCTCGTGCTTGCCGCCGAGCAGGGCGCGGGTGCGTTCGATGCTCATGTAGGAGCGCAGCACCGTGACGACGAAGATGATCGCCACCAGAAGCAGGGCGATCTTGACGGTGTCGTAGAGGAAGAAGTGCAGCGTCCCGGTCAGCCGCCCGGTGGGCGTCATTCCCAGCGCGCCGTAGAGGACCCGGTCCCAGAGCCGCCCGTTGACCCAGTACACGACCACCCACGCGGCTGCGGCCGCGGCCAGGCTCAGCGATCGCCCGCGCCTGGAGGTCGGAAGGTGCTCCACCATGCTCACGGCCTGACCTCCCCTGCGGCCGCGGGGAGGGCCGCGTGCAGGCGGTCCAGGGCATTCTCGGCCAGGGTGTAATCGATCCATCGTCCGCGGCGGCTGGTGATCACCAGCCCGGCTTCACGTAACACCCTCAGGTGGTAGCTGAGCAGGTTCGCGGCGATCGGAATGTGTTCCTGCAGGTTGCACACGCAGGATCCGCCGCCGGCCAGTCGCTGCAGCACCGACCACCGGATCGGGTCCGCCGCCACCGCCAACAGCTCGGCGCCGGTCAGCTCGCTGCCGCGAGTGCGTGTCATTTCAACCGTCATTGCACCAGCCATGATTGAAGCGTCGGCCGATGCGTGTGGGCGTCACAGGGCCGAAGGTCCTGTCCTGACTGAGCTGTGGATCACTGCCGCAGCAGTGCAACATCGAGCCGGGGCCACTACCGGGTCATGGCCCGCTATCCGTCGGTGGTCGGGCTGACAGCGGCGGCGGGCGACGACTAACTAATCCCCATCCGGGTCACCCGGGTCGATCCGCCGCCAATCTTGGTGCCGCTGGTGTATCGGGACGTGTTCGGGCTCGAACCCGAGCGGGCCCGCGCCGCGCTGCTGGCTGCGGTCGGCGGGCCGGTCCGCCCGACCCAGGCGGGTGGTTTATCCCGACGGGGCTGGCCCTGGGTCCCGACCGATGGCTGATTCGGCGCCGGGACCCGACCATGAAGAACGGGCCCGGCGTTGGCCGCGGGCGCCGGGGAGCTTGCCGGTGGTGTGGAACGTGCCCCGCCGCCGGTCGGCGAATAGCTCCAGATCCGCGCCCGTCAGCTCGACCGTGTCCGGGGCCACGTACTCCAGCCGGCCCGTCCGCGTGCGCACCGCCAGCCACGTGTTCGCGTATCGCAGCAGCTCCAACTCCTCGCCTGCGACCTTCCCGTACAGACCCCGCACCGCGCACCGCCCTCTGTCGCGAGCTACCCCACCAGACCGTACGGAGCTGCCAACGAGCCGCGGAAGGGTCCGAGCGGGCGGCGACGGTCAGCGCGAAGCGTCACGGCGCCGCCGTCCACAAGTCGCGTGCCGACCGAACCGCTCCCCGAGGGTCCGCGCACGCGGCCTGGTCGCCGAGATCGCAGGTGGCCCAAGCGTGCCGGCATGGTGACTCCACCCGGCGACCGCGCAGGTGGGAAGCCTATCGGTACAGACGCAATGAATAGGTCGCCGGTCATCGTGGCGCTACCCGACGGTGCGCTGTGGATCTCGGCGGCCGCAGCCGGCCAGTTGGCCGCGCTCGTTGCCGCCGGCGCTCGCTCGCTGCGCGGCAACGGGTACGCCTTCGCCCGAGACTGAGGCGCTGACCGCAGCCCTGCGCGGTGTCACCGCTGACCTCCCCCAGTTGGGGGGTCGTTGCGGCCACCGCGTCTCCCCCACTTGGGGGGGTTGTTGGGGTCTGCCCAAGTCGAGCCATCCTCGGCGCGTGGTGACGCGGTGGGAACCGCGGAGGCCGCCGCGCTGCTCGGCATCTCGGACGAGTGGGCCCGCCAGCTGTTCGCCGGCGGCCGTCTCCCGTCGGCTCACCGGGATGCACGAGGAGCGTGGCGGGCTCTGCGGTCCGACGTGATCGCCTACGGGCAGCATCGAGAACGGAGATCCAGCAGATGACGGCAGCCGAACGCCGCGAACAGCTGCGGGCCTGGCAGCGCCAGGTCCCCGGCAGCTTCACCGCCCTCAAGGAGGCGGCCCAGCGGCGGGGCATGACCGCGACCCAGGCGCGCGCGACGGCACGCCGATCCCTCGCCGAGGCCGTCGCCCGTAGCCGCGTGGTCGAGTCGGCGCCGACGCCAGCGCCGGCCGGCATCACGCCGCCGACCAAGCCGCTGCACGAGCTCGCCCAGGCCGATCGGGACGCCCACGCGGCCCGGGTCGCCGAGGCCGCGTTCGGCCACTTCGGCGCCGAGGACGAGCCGCCGGCCGCCGAGCCGCAGCAGTCGGTCACGTTCGGGCTCGAGCCGGACAAGCCGTTGCACACGATGAGCGAGGAGGAGTCCTGGCTCTACCGCATCGGCGCCGTCTCGTCCTCGATCAGCTTCGGCGGCCGCCGGTGAGCGCGCAGAGCGTCCGGGAGCGGCACGCCGAGGTCGCGGCCGCCACCGAGGCCGCCGAGCGCGAGTGGAACGACCTCAGCGCCGCGTACGACTGCGCCGCAGCCGCCGAGCATGACGCCCCGGTCAGCGGTGACGTGGTCGGCTCTGAGCAGCACCGCGCGGCCGCCATCGAGCACACGAACTGATCGCGGCCGAGGCCCACGTGCACGGCCAGCAGATCGGCCCGGTGCTCGCCACCGCGTACGCCCGCGTCGACCACGACCGGCGCGCACGCACGGCGGCCGCGGGAGGCTGAGCCGTCCCCATGACTTGCCTCGCCGGGCGTCAAAGTCACCGCCCGGGGACACCCCGGTGTCGCCCATAGCACCCGGAGACGGAATCCAAGGCAGCGAGCGGGCCTCATCCATCGTCCCGCGATGACCGGCCTGCGCCCGGCGAGGCAGCATCACCCCCGACCCCGTGACAACCTCACATACGGGAAGGCGCCGGGCGCACCCCGCACCGTCGGCCGCCTCCCGTCCGGTGCCGATTCGGTCCGCGCCTGGTCCGCAGTCGTCCGCGCCGACTCGGCCGCCGCGCCCATCCGGTCCGCCACGTCGTCGAGCTCGTCGTCGAAGAGCCCGGCGTACACGGCCAGCGTCGTCGCCGCGCTCGCGTGCCCCAGTATCCGCTGTACCGCCTTGACGCTGGCGCCGGCCGAGACCGCCAGGCTGGCCGCCGTGTCGCGCAGGTCGTGCGGCGTCAGCGGCGCGAGACGCGCCCGGGTCACCGCCGGGGAAAGACCCGTCGGTGAGCGGCCATCGAGGTACGAGGAGTCGTGCCGGCGGGTCGTAGCAGGTCACGCCGCCAGAGGGCGATCACCGTGGCCTCCCCGCAGAAGGGACGTGCGGCCTGTCACGCCGTGGCGGCCGGGACGACTGTGCTCATCACGCAGTTGCCCTTGCCCTTGGAGCGCTCGTAGCTGAACCCGAGCCGCTCGTACATGGTCCGGGTGGCGTTGTAGAGGAACGATGCCGAGGTTTTCTTGCCCTCGGGCAGGTCGTGCGGGTACGCCTCGACGAGGCCGCCTCCCGCTGCGGCGATCAGCGCCAGCGCACCCCGCACGGCGACCGCGGCCATTCCCGCGCGCCGGTATCCGCGGTCGACGAACAGGCACGTGATCCGGTAGTCCGGCATCCGGGCGATGCCCTGCTCCCACTCCTTGCGGTGGTGGATGTTCGGTAGCTCTGGAACCGTCCCGAACTGGGCCCAGGCGACCGCGACGTCATCGTCGAATACCAGGGCGGCGCGCGCACGGCCGGCCTCGACGAGACGCCGCTTGAACTCGCGATGGCCGAGCGCCCTGCGCTCCTCCTTGGGATCCGGGTGGAGGTGGAAGTACGTGCACCAGCAACCGCCCCACACGCCGTTGTGCCGCTCGGCGAGATCCGCGAACGCGTCCCACGTCTGCATGGTCAGGGGTTGGATCCGGTAGCCGTTCACGGTCAGGGTGCCCATGCGGAGATCGTATCGGGCATTCCGGACGACCGGCGACCGGAACCGCCTGCTGTCCTGCCTACTCCCGGGGTCGAGGGGCGAGTTGCGGAGCGTCGACTGGCCGCAGCTGACGTCCCGGTTGAACAACCCGATGCGCACTGGCCTCTGTCGGCCGCCACCATCGGCCTGGCAGCAATCGCCCACCATCTACGGACGCGCCTGGTACCTCGCCCGCAGCGTAGACAGGTGGCAATGGTCGTTCATGCGCGGCGGGGGCGTACTGATCTGCCGCTGGTCGCGAGACTCGGGCCGGGCCGCCGTGCTGATGTGACCGCGCGTAGCCGTTCCCCGGCAAGCCGCCGGGCACCTGTCACGGATCAGACGGAGTCGGACAGTTCGACTTGCTGGGGTAAGTGGGCCGCCGGAAGGAGGCTCTCCGGGGCGCGCATGACGTTCACCACCGTGCTCGGCCAGCGGACGCGGCAGCTGTGGATCTCAGCGAGCCTCTTCAGGCAGTGCCGAGCACCGGCGGTGAACGTTCGTGGATATCGGGGTCAGCGGGCCGTGAAGTCCGCCGTCATCGTGCCGACCTGGACCTGGTAGGAGCCGGCCTCGACCCTCGGTCGGGCGGTGCCGTCGATGTCGCCTGGCGTGACGGCCAGTTCGGAGACCCGGAACGAGACCCGGACCACCTTCGACTGTCCGGCTTGCAGGGTGGTACGCGCGAATCCGACCAGCCGCTGCGGCGGCACGACCACCGCACTGACCGGCTGGTGCACATAGACCGGCACTACCTCCGTGCCGGCTCGGGTTCCGGTGTTCGTCACCGTGAAGGTCGCGGTGACGGTGCCGTTCCGCCCGGCCGTCGGGGTGGCGGACAGGCCGCTGGTCTGGAAGGTCGTGTACGACAACCCGAACCCGAACCGGAACAGCGGGTTGTAGCTGTGGCCCTGGCCCGAGCCGGTGTCCGGCAGCTGGTCGAAGACCTTCGGCTGGTCGCCGAGCGGCGACGGGCAGTCACCGCAGAAGTCGCCGCCCGGCGCGTCCGCATCCGACGGCCAGCTCACCGAGAGCTTGCCGCTGGGGTTGACCTTGCCGAAGATCACGTCCGCGACCGCGGTGCCTGCCTCGGTGCTGCCCTGGTAGGCCATCAGCAGCCCGGCGGTCGTCTCCGCCGGCCCGAGCCCGACCGGGCGCCCTGCGATGACGACGACGATCACCGGCTTGCCCGTCGCCTGCAGCGCGCTGACCAGCGCTTTCTGGTCCGGTGGCAGGGCCGGCGCCGGGTTGTCGCCCAAGCCCTCGGCGTACGCCTTCTCCCCGACCGCGACGACGACGGCATCGGCTGACGCGGCGGCTGCGACGGCGGAGGCCTGATCCGGCGCGGAGACGACGTTCGAATCCGCGGCCTGCAGACCCGTGAGCACGGTGGTGCCCGGCGGGATCTGGTCCGGCGGTCCCATGCAGCAGACGTGGCCGGCGCCGAAGACGCCCTGCCAGCTGACGCTCCAGCCGCCGAGCTGGTTGGTCATCGAGTCCGCGCTCGGCCCGGTCACCACGATCTTGGCGTTCGGCGCCAGCGGCAGCGTGTTGCCCTCATTGCGCAGCAGGGTGATCGACTCCCTGGCCGCCGTGAGCGTGGCGTTCCGGCCGGCGGTCGCCGCCGCGTTCGCCTTCGCCGGGTCGACGTACGGGTTGTCGAACAGGCCAAGCTGGAACTTCAGTCGCAGGATCCGCCGCACCGACTGGTCGATCCTCCGCTCGGACACCAGGCCCTGCCGCACGTCCTGGATCAGTCCGGTCTGCCAGCCGACGTAGTCCGAAGGCGTCATGGACACGTCGACACCGGCATTGACGGCCTTGGCGATGGCGCCAGGGAAGTCGGCGGCGATGTGGTAGTTGTTGGCCAGCGCCGGGACATCGCCGTAGTCGCTGATCACCACGCCGTCGAAGCCGAGACGCCCGCGCAGCTCGTCCGTCAGCAGGAAGTGCGACGCGGTCGCGGGGATGCCGTTGATCGAGCCGGAGTCCACCATGACGGTCGCCGCGCCGGCGTCGATCGCGCCCGCGTACGACGGCAGGAAGACGTCCTGCAGGTACCGGATCGGCAGCTGAGCCTCGACCCGGTCGTGCCCGTTGACCGACTGGGAGTAGCCGGCGAAGTGCTTGACGGTCGCGGCGGCATTCAGGCGTCCGCCGTGCCCGCCCTGCAGGCCGCGGACGAAGGCGGCGCCCAGGGCCGAGCTCAGGGCCGGCTGCTCGGCCCAGGTCTCGTAGTTGCGGCCCCACCGCTGGTCGCGGTAGATGTCCTGGACCGGAGCGAAGTCCCAACTCCATCCAGCGGCGCGGATCGCGTTCGCGGTGACCGCGCCACCGGCCTCGGCCTGCGCGGGATCCCAGGTCGCGCCGATCCCCATGGAGTGCGGGAACAGCGGCGCCTGGTACGGGTGGCCGAATCCGTGCACCGCGTCCACCCCGAGGATCACCGGGATGTGCAGGCGCGAGTGCTCGATGGCGTAGTGCTGGATGGTGTTCGCCCAGTCCGCCCAGCCCTTGCCGGTGTTGTCCGCCGGGTTGTCGGTGCCGCCGGCCAGGATCGATCCGGTGAAGTTCTTGATCAGCACCTGGTCCAGGCAACTCGGCTGCAGCGGGTCCGTGTTACCACCCGCGTTGGTGCAGTCACCGTTGGCCGGGTCGGTCTTGTCCCGCAACCTGCCGGTCACGATCTGGTCCATCTGACCGACCTTCTCGGCCAGCGTCATCCGGCCGAGCAGGTCGTCGACCCGAGCCGCGACCGGCGCCGCCGCGTCCAGGTAGCGCGGTCCCGCCGGGGCAGGCGGAGCCGCATTGACTGAGCCCGAGGCGGCGGCCAGCCCGATCACGCAGGCTGCAGCCGCCACCGAAGCGACAAGCATCCTGAGATGACCACGCTGCCGCCGTACGAGACCACCGGGACCCTTCCAGGAGAACCTTGTGGGCACCACTGCACCATCCGCCCCTCGTTTCCGGCCCCGAGAACGCGGCTATTGCCGGGTGTCCCGAGGCGATCCGTCAGCTGCTGCCGGCGCCTCTCGAGGACGCCGGCATCTCTGTCCGGGGCGTGTCCGCCGCGCGCGGCCGGACGTGTACGCACCGAACCGTAGAAGCGCCGGTTTCCACCCGTCAATGCCGACGTAGGTCCGGCAGGCCGCAGCCGTCCTCGGCGCGATCGGCGCCGCAGCCAGGCCACGCCGCACGCAACAGACCCGGCGGGTGTCCTGCCGATCTGGCGGCCGCGTCCGAATGACCCTACCGGCAAGTAACACTGGCGAGTAACCTACGAAGACGGACGAGCGCGCCCCTGCCCGGAGGTTGGTATGACCGGCACGGAGAGCAAGCCACAAGCCACTGACACCGATCAGGTTCGTCCGGCGGAGCTCACCGCCGCCGCGACCGACGCCACCGGGACTGCCAGCGCCGTCCCTGAGCGCGAGGCCCGCCAGGTCGCCGAGGCAGCGCGGGAGACCGAGTGGCGCCGGCCCAGCTTCGGAAAGGAACTGTTCCTCGGCAAGCTGCGACTGGACCTCATCGACCCGTGGCCAGCCCCCTCGCCGGAGAGCGTGGCCAAGGCGGAGCCCTTCCTGGCCAAGGTGGTCGACTTCGCCGCGGCGCACATCGACAACGCCAAGATCGAGCGGGACGCCTCCATCCCCGACGAGGTGCTGCGCGGCCTGGCCGACCTCGGCGCGTTCGGCATGAAGATCGACGAGAAGTACGGCGGCCTCGGGCTGTCCACGTACGCGTACTGCCACGCCCTGGTGGCGATCGGCTCGGCGAACGGGTCGGTCGCCGCGCTGCTGTCGGCGCACCAGTCGATCGGGGTGCCGCAGCCGCTCAAGCTCTTCGGCACCGAGGAGCAGAAGCAGCGGTTCCTGCCCCGGCTCGCCGCCGGCGAGATCTCCGCCTTCCTGCTCACCGAGCCTGACGTCGGCTCCGACCCGGCACGGCTGTCCACCACCGCCGAGCCGGTCGAGGGCGGCTACAGGCTCAGCGGCCTGAAGCTGTGGGCCACGAACGGCACCGTCGCGGACCAGCTCGTCGTCATGGCCAAGGTGCCCCGGAGCGAGGGCCACCGCGGCGGCATCACCGCCTTCGTGGTCGAGGCCGACTCGCCCGGCATCACAGTCGAGCGACGAAACTCCTTCCTCGGGCTGCGCGGCCTGGAGAACAGCCTCACCCGCTTCCACGACGTCTTCGTCCCGGCCGAGAACCTCATCGGCCGCGAGGGCATGGGCCTGAAGATCGCCCTGACCACGCTCAACACCGGCCGGCTGTCGCTGCCGGCGATGTGCGTCGGCGCCGGCAAGCACTGCCTACGGGTGTCCCGGGAATGGGCCGCCGAGCGGGTGCAGTGGGGCCTGCCGGTCGCCCGGCACGAGGCCATCGCGACGAAGATCGCCTTCATCGCGGCGACCACGTACGGCCTGGAGGCCATGCTCGACCTGTCCTGCCTGCTCTCCGACGACGACAACAACGACATCCGGATCGAGGCGGCGCTGGTCAAGCTCTACGCCTCCGAGATGGCCTGGCGGATGGCGGACGAGATGGTCCAGATCCGGGGCGGCCGCGGCTACGAGACCGCCGAGTCCCTCGGGGCGCGCGGGGAGCGGTCGAGTGCGGCGGAGCAGGTGCTGCGCGACCTGCGGATCAATCGTATCTTCGAGGGCTCCACCGAGATCATGCACCTGTTCATCGCCCGGGAGGCCGTCGACACGCACCTGGCCGTGGCCGGCGACATCATCGACCCCGAGGCGACCTTCGGTCGCAAGGCCAGGGCCGGCGCGAAGGCGGGCGGCTTCTACGCCCGCTGGCTGCCGACGCTGGTCACCGGCAAGGGCCACCTCCCGGGCGGGTACGGCGACTTCGGGCCGCTCGCCCGGCACCTGCGCTACGTCGAGCGCAGCTCGCGCCGGCTGGCCAGGGAGACGTTCTACGGGATGGCCCGCTGGCAGGGAAAGATGGAGCGCAAGCAGGCGTTCCTCGGCCGGGTGGTGGACATCGGCGCCGAGTTGTTCGCGATGTCGGCCGCCTGCGTGCGCGCCCGGGCCGAGGGTCGCGACGAGGGCCGGGAGCTGGCCGACCTCTTCTGCCAGCAGGCTCGGGTCCGGGTCGACGCCCTGTTCACGGCGCTGTGGGACAACACCGACGACGCCGACGGCGCCGCCGCGCGCCGGGTGGTCGACGGCCGGTACGCGTTCCTGGAGGAAGGCATCCTCCTCGACACCGACGACCGCCCGTGGGTCGCGTCCTGGCAGCCCGGCCCGTCGCAGACCGAAGACGTCCGCCGCCGGGTCGTCCGCTGAGCGCGCGGTGCGCCCGGCCCGCACCGGGGGGCGCCACCCCGCGCCTCCGTACGCCCGGACGGGCTCGTCAGGCTCTCACGGTGCCCACGGGTGGGTGCAGGTCGACAACGAGGTCTCCCTCGACTTCGCCGACGACCACGGCCCGGTCCACCCCAGCGGTGAGATCAATACCAACGACGGCGGCCGGGGCGTCTATTGGGAAGACCCGAGCGGGCACTTCCTCGAGATCATCACCCGTCCGTACGGCAGCGGAGGCTGACCGGAAAAGCCGACCTGCGGACCCGCCGCACCTGCCCCCTGCGACACCGCGAGCAAGCCGGCGCACGGCGGGCCGAGGCGAAGTTGCTGCGGGCGCGAGGACCTCGCCGCCGAACGGGACAGGATCGCTGACCAGCGCGCAACGAGAAGACAGGGTTGCGTGAGCGGCTGGCTGACGACCGGCCGCTGGTCGCGATGATCACCGCGAGGCCGTGACGGCGTCGGCCAGGGCCTGGACCAGATCCGTTGCGAGTTCGCCGTTCCCGACGGCCGCCGCGCTGGCCGCGAGCCGCTGCGCGGCGGTCCGGAACCTGCTTTCGGCGAGGACAGTTCGCACTGCTGCGGTCAGCTCCTCCGGTGGCGCGTCGGGTGGCACCGTCAGTCCTGCTCCGAGTTCCTCGACCCTCGCCGCGTTCAGGAACTGGTCGCGCCCCCTGCGGCACGCACACCATCGGCATGCCGGCCGCGAGCGAGGTGGCAACCGTGCTCATTCCGGCGTGCGTGATGACCGCGGCCATGTGCGGCATTACCGCCTCGTGTGAGAGAAACCCGCGCATCGTCACGTTGGCCGGCGCCGGCACGGTATCGGGCGCCAGCACACCGCCAAGCGTCAGCAGGACACGGATCGGCAGGAAACCGAGCGCGCCGAGCAGGCCAGGCAGCGCCTCTGCCTGACCCTGCAGGGTCGTGCTCAGGCTGAGCAGCACCCACGGGTTGCCGGGCTCGGTGAGCAGCGCTGCGGTGGCCGGATCGAGAGTTTCCGCGCCACCGGGCCGAAGCACCGCGCCGACGCACGTCGCGCCGTCCCTCAGCAGTTCGGGCGGATCGAAGCCGGGCGGCTGCAACGCGAGCACGCACTGCCTGGCATCGAGCAGGGCGCCGACGTCGGTGCCGAGGACCACGCTGCCCCTCCCGTGTACGAACGGCCCGTAGCGGACGTGCACCAGCGAGGCGATCGGGAGGCCCAGCCGCCGCGCGGCGACGTGACCGGCCGTCAGCATGCAGTCGATCACCACCACGTCCGGGCGGAAGGACCCTGCTTCGGCAGCGACGTCGGACTCGGTCCCGGCTCCGAACAGCGCCGCCGCGACCCGATCCCAGCCGTCCTCGTGGCGCAGGTAGGTCGGCCACGGGGCGACCGAGGGATAGGTGGTGAACTCCAGGCCTGAGTCGGCAGCACGCCCTCCATCGAGTCCCAGCCCATCATCCGGACCCGATCTCCGCGCCGGACAAGCCGCGCGCCCAGGTTGAGTGCCGACGGCGTGTTGCCACCGCCGTCCCAGGACAGGATCAGAACGCGGCTCATGGCGCGGGCTTCACGTTCTGGTTGCGGCTGAACAGGTTCGCCGGGTCGTACTGGCGCTTGAGCCGTGCCAGCCGGGGTCGGCGGGCGTCGTGGTGAGACCACCGAATCCGGCGTCGAACGACGCCGCGAGCCGAGTCTTGGTCACGGCATCCCCCAGGAGATTCGGTCAGGGGAATGGTGGTCGCCGCGCCAGGGACGCGCTATGCCGTGGCGTCACAGCCCCGATGTGCCGTCACGACACACCGTCGTCCGCCGGTGCCGCATCGTGGCGGCGCTCGCGGCGAGCCGCGAGCGGCCAGTCCCTGGCGACCTCGCGGCGCAGCCGTTCCTCGTCCACCAGAACGTACCGACCGTTCTCCCGACGGATCGAACCCTCCGCCGCCAGCGCCGAGAGCGCACGGTTCACGTTCTCCCGGCTGACCCCGACCATCGCCGCCAGCGTCGACTGCGAGATCTTCGGCGTCGTCGACAACCCCGGCCCGCGTTCCGGCCCGGAGTCCACGAGCTCCAGCAGCCGCAGCACGAGCCTGTCGGTCGACGGTCGACCGCGAAGAATCCCGGTTCCCCGAGAGTCATCCCCGGACCGTGCAGGAAGTGCACGACCTCATCGCCCGCCACGTCAACAACGGAGTCCTTCACCTCGCCGCTGAGAACCACGTATATCTCGTCGGCCGGGTCGCCGGGCCGGAACAGGACTTCACCGCGCACGAGCTGCCGCGTCGTGACGACCGCAGCCAGCGGTTCGAGCTCCTCGGTGGTCAGGGCCTCGAACAGGTACGACCCGGCCAGCCCGCCCGCCACGTCGTAACGCTCCCGCACGGCGACAGTGTGCGCCGACGCCGGGAGGCGTGTGGCTCTATTGGTGCACACACCTTCACCTACGACCTCGCCGACCGCACGACCTCGGCCAAGGTCGCCGGCGCTTGGCCGGCCTCGACGAGGTTCGGCGAAGCCAGCATCGATTCGGACCCCCGGCATCGTCTGGTACGGGTGACCCGGCGCCGCGTAGCTCTCGGTAGCCTTCGTGTCCGGACGGTAGACGCCGGGGGCCGCGTATGAGCGATCGCACCGAGGCAGCATCGGCGGGCCGCTGGCGGCGGGTCCCGGCGGTCGGTTGGCTGCCTCGATACGAGCGGGGCTGGCTGCGCGGCGATGTCGTCGCGGGTGCCGTGGTGGCGGCGCTCGCCGTCCCCCAGGCGCTCGGCTACGCCTCGATCGCCGGTGCCCCGGTCGAGGTGGGCCTCTACGCGGTGCCGGTGGCGCTGGTGGCGTACGCGATCTTCGGCTCGTCGCGGCAGCTCGTCGTGGGTCCGGTGTCGACGGTGTCGGTGCTGTCGGGCTCGTTGCTCGCCAGCTTCGGGGTCGCGGGCACGGCGCAGGCCGCGTCGTACACGGCCGCGCTGGCACTGGGCTCCGGGCTGGTCCTGGTCACCGCGGGCTTCCTCGGAATCGGGTGGGTGGCGGAGTTCCTCTCCAAGCCGATCGTCACCGGCTTCGTCCTCGGACTGACCGTCCTGGTCATCCTCGGTGAGGTGCCGCACCTGCTGGGTGTGCCGACACCGAAGGGGCAGGTGGTCGAGCGGGTCAGCGCCCTGGGCGGGAGCCTCACCCGGGGCGAGGCCGACCTTCCGACGGTGGTCGTCTCGGTGGTCTCGCTGCTCGTCCTCTTCGGCGGCGCGCTGCTGGTCCGGTGGGTGCCATGGGGGCTCGTGCTGCTCATCGGTGGTCTCGTCGCCTCCAGCGCTTTGGATCTGCAGGCACGGGGCGTCGAGGTCGTCGGACCGGTACCGCGAGGGCTGCCGACGCCGGGGCTGCCGTCGGTGGCCGCCGGCGATCTGCCGGCGCTGCTCGGCGGCGGCGCGACCCTGGCGCTGGTGGGTCTCGCGGAGGGGCTCAGCGCTGCCCGGTTGTTCGCCGCCCGCGGCGGCTACCGGGTCGATGCCGACCAGGAGCTGCTCGCCTCCGGCGTGGCCAACCTCGGCTCCGGCTTGTTCGGGGGCATCGGCGTGGCCGGCAGCCTGTCCAAGACGGCAGCCGTCAGCGACGCCCGCGGTCGTACGCAGATGGCGGGGATCACCGCGGCCGTCTTGTCTCTGCTCGTCATCCTCGTCATCGCGCCGGTGCTCTCGGGGCTGCCCAAGGCAGTCCTCAGCGCCATCGTGGTCAACGCGGTCTGGAAGCTCCTGGACTTCGGGGCGATCCGCCGCTACGCCCGGGTGCGGCGCAACGACATCGTCGCCGCAGGGGTCGCTGCCGTCGGCGTGCTGGCGTTCGGGCCGTTGTACGGCCTGCTGCTCGCGGTCGCCGGGTCGGTGCTGGGCCTGGTCTACCGGTCCAGCCGGGTCGACGTCGAGGTGATGGGGAGAGTGCCGCACGAGAAGGCCGCGTGGGGCAGCACCCGAGACCACGAGGAGCGACCGACGTACCCCGGGATCATGGTGCTCCGCGTCGGCGCGCCGATCTTCTGGGTCACCGCGGCGCCGATCCATGACCTCGTCCTCTCCAGCATCGAGGCCGCGCCCGGCACCCGGGCGGTCGTGCTGGACATGGAGGCGACGGACCAGATGGACACGACGAGCGCCGACGCGCTCGCCGACCTGCTGCGCGAGCTGCGAGAACGCGGTGTCGACCTCTACCTGGTCCGCGTCATGAGGCTGGTCCGCCAGGTACTGCGGCGGTCGGGGCTGATGGCCGAACTCGGTGAGGACCACTTCTGGCACAGCATCTCGCAGGGTGTGCGGGAGGCCCGGCGCGCGCACGGACTCGAGCATGTCCCGGCGGGCGTCGCCGGCGCCGAGGACGTTCCGGTCGAGGAGCTCCCCGGCGAGGAGGCGGTGGAGGAGCACATCGTCGCGCGTGGTCCGGCTCCCGTCCGCCGGAGCGGGACCGGCCCCGGTTCGCCTGACTGACGGCGCATTCGGCGAGGCCGCGCACTGAGTGCTCGAGTCCGTTCCTGCGCTGCTGCTCGGTGCGGATGCCGCGACCGTCCTCAAGTCGTCTCCTCGGTCTCGGTTCTGGTCTCGGTCCGCGTTCCGTCGGTCGCGTCCGTCGGTCGGCGTGCCTCGAAGTCCGCGGTGGGCCGCTGAGCAGTTGGCCGGCGCCGCACCGGCCTCGGCGGCCAGCGGTCTCGTCCAGACCCACGCGTCCAGCGCGTTCGATTCGCAGTCGGTCAAGTCGGCCCGCGCCGACTGCCCGGCTGGCAAGGGGGCGATCAGCGGCAACGCCGTCATTGTCGCGAGCCCGAACCGCAACGAGGTGCGGCTGATCGAGATGCGGCCGGTGCACTCGAACAACCCGCCCGATGGTTACTTCGCCAAGGCCCAGGAGGACCACGCGGCCTATACCGGCGACTGGGTGCTGCAGGTCGACGCGGTGTGCGCGGACCGGATACCGGGCCTGTACCTGGCCGCCGGTAGCGGCCTGCTCCGGTCGGACACGGTGCAGTCGACCGATGCCCGCTGCGGTCCGGGCGAAGCGGTGCTCGGCGGCGGCGGCCTGGTCCGCAACCCGGACTTCCAGGCCGACCTGCGGACGCTGGCCCCAAGCCTGACCGGTGACCGGTTCACCGCGCAGGGTGGCGAGGACTTCGACGGGTACGCGAACCCCTGGTCGGTCGTCGCGTACGCGGTGTGCGCGCCGAGGCCGGCGAACTACCAGATCGTGGTCCAGCCTGTCGGTGGCCGGCTGGATCTGGACCGGAAGACCCAGACCGCGATGTGCCCGGCGGGCACCGCGCCGCACGGAGCCGGGGGCTCGATCGACCCGGCCGCGCCGGGTGGGGTCGGGCTGGAGTCCGTCTTCGTTCAACCGACGGGACTGCAGGGGACCCAGGCCCTCGCGGTCAGGACCGACGACGTGGTCTTCGTCTTCCGCGTCTTCCGCGTCTTCGCCATCTGCGCGACCTGAGCCCTGTCCCCATCGGTCGGTGAACCACCGATCGCGGCGGCGGGAGGTCCGAGGACCTCCCGCCGTCCGGCTGTCCTGAATCGGGACGAGCGAACCCGGACGGTGGCCGCGAACTGTCGCCGGCGTCAGCCCACAGCTCTGGGACTTCCGTGCTCGCGGTCGGGTCGGTCTCCGTGGTCTCGGGTTGCCGCGTCGGCTACGGCCGCGGGGTGACGGCCCGGACGGCTCCGGCCGCTGGGTGACGGCCCGGACGGCTCCGGCCGCGGGGTGACCGCCCGGACGGCTACGGCCGCGGGGTGACGGCTCCGCCGCCGTTGGACGGCGCGGTCGGGATCGGCATCTGGGCGACCGGCGGTTCGGCGCCGGTCGCGGCTGGGTCGGTCGGCGGGGTGTGCGCGGCGACGGCGGCGGTCTCGCGGGCGAGGAAGGATCCGAGTTCGCCGATGGTGCTCATCAGCGGCGCGGGGAAGACGACGGTGGTGTTCTTGTCGACGCCCAGCTCGACGAGGCTCTGCAGGTTGCGCAGCTGCAGCGCAAGAGGGTGGGCCATCATGATGTCGGAGGCGGCCCCGAGGGCGTCGGCGGCCAGGGATTCTCCCTCGGCTGCGATGATCTTCGCGCGCTTCTCCCGCTCGGCTTCGGCCTGCCGGGCCATGGCTCGCTTCATGCTCTCGGGCAGCTGGATGTCCTTGAGCTCGACCAGGGTGACGACGACGCCCCAGTCGGCGGTCTGCACGTCGAGGATCTCGCGGATGCTGATGTTGATGCGGTCGGTCTCGGACAGGGTCTGGTCCAGGGTGTGCTGGCCGACGACCTTGCGCAGGGTGGTCTGCGCGATCTGGTCGATGGCCGCGGTGACGTTCTCGATCGCGACCACGGACTTCACCGCGTCGACGACCCGGTAGTAGGCGACGGCGGACACGTCGACGCTGACGTTGTCGCGGGTGATGATGCCCTGCGACTGGATGGGCATCGTGACGATGCGAAGGCTCACCCGGCGCAGGTCGTCGACAAGCGGAATGATGAAGGTCAGGCCGGCCTGGCGCACTCCGATGACGCGTCCGAACCGGAAGAGGACGCCCTGCTCGTACTGCTTGACGACGCGCAATGACAACGCCAGGGCGATCAGCGCGAGCACGAGCACACAGATGACGATGACCAGGATGAGCATGTCGTGTCCCCACAGGGAGATCACCGTGGTGTCCGGCGGCGAGCGATCCCGCTCCCGGGGGGCGGCGTGTGCGGCGGCCCGGTCCCGAACTGGCTGATGGCCCAGCACCGTCGAGCCTGCGCGTCGCCACCACCCCTGTCAACCGCGGCCCGGATCGGACCGTGGGGACGCCAGCACCGCCCGGCTGACGGCGGCGACGGACGTGTTCGCCTCGCCAGCTCTCCGCCACAGCTCACGCCGAGCTGCCTCGGGTTGCAGGCCGCGGTCGACGAGGACACCGATCGCCTGATCGACGACGCTCAGGTCAGCGAGCGAGGCACCCAACGACTCGCCGCTCGCCGTGGTGGTGGGCCAGCTGAGGTGCTCGTCCAGCTGGACCGGCGGGTGGTGGTCCGGCCCGAGCAGGCCGTCGAGGTCGTCGGCGAGGAGCAGGAACGCCCCGGCCTCTGCTGCCCGGAGGACCACGAGGTCGCCGGTCGGGACGGCGGACAGCGGTACGGCCAGTGAGGCGAGCACCGCGGCCCGCCCGGCGGTCGTGCTGACGCTGATCTCGCCGCCGAGCCCGGCGTGCGTGATCGTCACCGCGAGGCAGGACGGCACCGCGCGGACGACGTCCCGACCGAGCCGGTCCAGCGCGGCCGCGAGCTCGCCGGCGTGATCAGGGTCTCCCTGGAGCAGGAGCAATTGTTCGGCCACCGCGGCGGTGATCCTCACGTCGTTCTCCTGACGGGCGCAGAATGCGCTGGGCCCGGGCGGCTCGACGATCCTCCGGCGGCGCGTGCTGCCGCGGAGACCGATCCAGGTTTCGGGGCTGCTCGGCGGCGTACGGGACGGGACGCTGTCCGGTCCCGGTACGTCACGCAAGCTGCGGATGGCTGCCGATCCGCCTTCTCAACCTTAGCCCCGGGCGCCAGGCAACTCGCTCAGGATGCCGATGCGTCGGGCTCGGACCCGGGCTTCCTCGCCCGGGCCCCGCGGACGGCCTCGTCCATCAGCGCTCGGGCGACCTCGGCCACTTTGACGTGCTGGGACTGGCTCATCGTCCGCAGCCGGTCGAACGCCTCCTCGGGGGTTGCGCCGGTCCGGCTCATGATGACGCCGAGGGCCTGGTCGATGACCGCTCGATTGGTCAACGCCTGCGCGAGCTGGGCCGCAAGCCGCTGGGACTGGGCCAGGATCTGCGCGTTGTGCACCGAGACCGCGGCCGGCCGCGCGAACAGCTCGCCGATCCGCACCGCCTCCGGGCCGAACGCGTCCTTGGCGTGGGCGTAGACGTTCATCGCCCCCACCACCCGTCCGGGCAGCAGCAACGGCAGCGACAGCACGCTGTGCACACCCATCCGCCCGACCCGCGGACCGAACCGGGGCCAGCGGGCCTCACCACCGAGCGACCCCGAGGTCTGCGTGGCGCGGGACTCGACCGCCAGCAGGCACGGACCCTCGCCCAGCCGGTATTGCACGTCGTCCACCGCGTGTACGAACTCCGCACTGGCGACCACCGTCTGCGGCCGGTCGTCCTCCAGCATCGTCAGACCGGCGCCTTCCGCGCCCGGGATCGCCCGGACCGCGAACTCCGCGATGTGGACCAGCGTCTCCGGCAACGGCCGGTGTCCGGTCAGCAGGCCCGACAACCCGGCCAGGCTTGCTTCGAGGTCGTCGTCCATGGACCTCCGATCCGCCGGGTGGCTCACCTCACCGCCACGTCCGAAACGGTAGACCTCCCGACGAAGGGCGGCCGGAGCCGCAGCCCCGGTGGCGAGCGTGCGCCCGCGGCCGGCCGGTGCCGCTTCGGGCGCGTACGCTGACGATTGCTGAGCACCAGCCGACCCGGATCCGGGACGCCGCTTTCCTGCCGCGCCCCCTGAGCGCCACCGCTCGCCGCCGGGTATCTCGGTGACCTCCCTGCGGGAGCCACCCATGTCCACCGAAAACCAGGTCGTCACCTCGCCGACGCGCCCGACGGCGCTCGGCAGCCACCGCGGGACCTGTCGCGGCCGAACCGCCTACGCCCGTGAGACCACCCCCGGCAGCTGGCAGGTCAAGACCCACGATCCGACCAACCGCCTTGCCGGGCACGACGGCTGGCTGCTGATCGGGACCGGCTGGCCGACGCTGGCCGACGCGTGCGCCGCCACCGGCATGTCCTGACCGTCCCTCGCCGGTCGCTCGGCGAGCCCGGGTCAGCTCTGTCCGGTCGGTCGGCTCAGGCGCCGTGGCCAGGGGCGACGACGTCGGTGGGGAGCGCGGCGTCGACGAGGCAGCTCGCGCCGGCGGGACGGGTTTTGACCTCGTCACAGCGTTCCCGAAGCCGGCCGAGTGACTCCGCGTCCCCGAGCGGGAGCGTCGCCTCCAGCCGGTTGCTCTCCTTGGTCTGCGGAAGGTCCAGCAGCCCGTCGACCAGCAGGGATCGGGTGCCGGGTGGGAGGTGACCGGCCTCGGCGTGCAACGACGCGCGTACGACGCCCTGGTCGTCCGTCGGTTCGACGTCGGCGACGGCGACGACCTCGCCCTGCTCCGCGACCTTGACCTGCCGGACGTTCCGTTCAGCGGACATCGACGGTCTCCTCGCCCCCGCGCGTCCGGCCGGCTCGTCGTCGTCGTCCGGCAGCTGCGCAGCTGCCCGGTTCGAGGCGCCGCCGGCGACCCCGGCCGACGGGGTACCGGCCGGCTCCACGGTGCCACTCGTCGATGTCATCTCGTCCACCTGTCCCAGCCCGAACCGAGCTGGTGTTGACGCTCGCCGGGGCGACGAAGACTTGACTGTCAGCGCGCGAGATGACCTCGGTAGATTCACCGTACGCCTTGCCTCGACTCGGCCGGCGACAGCTCTGCTCCGACCGACTCCCCGAGCACCGGCCCCGGCACGGTCGTGCGGACGAGCCTGACCTGACAGGTCACCGTTCCTGCGCCGGAGGCAGGGCAGTGCACACGCACGCCTTGTTGCCGTCCTGGTCGGCGATCACGGAGTACGACGGCGCCTGGCTGTCGTCGACGACGATGCCACCCGCGGCGACGGCGGCGGCGATCCGCTGCTCGGCCACCTCGGGCGGCACCCAGACGTCGACGTGGAACCGCTGACGCGGGGTCTCGTGCTCGTCGGTGTCCTGGAACCACAAGATCGGTACCCGTCCGGTGGCGTCCCGGACGTCGTCGCCGATGGTCCCGCGGCCGCTGGCCCTGGTGCTCCCGGTCAG
Source organism: uncultured Actinomycetota bacterium (assembly GCA_963803135.1). GTDB lineage: Bacteria > Actinomycetota > Actinomycetes > Mycobacteriales > CADCTP01 > CADCTP01. Next base: position 786,782 of record CAWDLH010000010.1, read on the forward strand.
CAGGGCCGCCCACACCGGGGCGATCGCGGCGGCGTGCGCCGTGTCGAGGGCGAGCTCGATCGCGGTGATCGAGGCCGGGTCCGCCGCGACTGCCTGGTCGGCCGCGATCTCGGTGATCCGTCGGGCGAGGTCGACATCCTGCTGGGTGACCCACTCGACCACGTGCTCACCACCCTCGTCGTCCCGGTAGACGGCGTCGTCGCTGAGCAGCTTGAGATCGACGTACCCGGCGCCCATCGTCACGCGCGGGTGGTGGCCGACCGCGTCGCCGGCCTCGCCCACCGCGGCGACGAACCGTGCGCCGGCGCCGAAGTCGTCGACCACGTAGCGGGCATGCAGTCCTTGGCCCAGCTTGCGCCAGTCGGTCAGGTCGGCCTCGGCGATCTGCTTGCCCGTCAGCATGTCCATGGGACGGACCGTAAGCCGGATTCCGGACGATCGGCGTACGGGAACCTGACGTCGACCTTCTCGATCCCGCCCGGCCGCCGGTACGCCGCGCGCACCGGGCTGTCGCAGCGGCTCCGGTCGATGGTGTGTGGCATCGTCGGGCCCATGGATGTGCAGACGGATCAGCTGAGCCTCGGAGTGCTGGGCACCTCCGGCAAGGCGGACGAGTTCCGGCGGCCCATCCATCCGCACCACTTCGACCGGATCGACGCCGACCTGCGCGCGCGGATCGTCCTCGAGCACGGCTACGGCAACCGCTACGGCGTCTCGGACCGGCAGCTCGCCACCAAGGTCGCCGGCATCCGGTCGCGGGCGGAGATCATCGAGACCAGCGACGTGGTGCTGCTGCCCAAGCCCACCCTGCAGGACCTCGCCGAGCTCCGGGACGGGCAGGTGCTCTGGGGCTGGCCGCACGCGGTCCAGGACTCCGATCTGACCCAGCTCGCCGTCGACAAGCGGCTGACTCTGATCGCGTGGGAGGCGATGAACCACTGGACGCCCTCGGGCCGCTTCGTCGTCCACGTCTTCCACCTCAACAACGAGCTCGCCGGATACTGCTCGGTGCTGCACGCCATGACGCTGATCGGCTCCACCGGTCACTACGGTCGGCATCTCACGGCCGCCGTCATCGGCTTCGGGAACACCGCCCGGGGCGCGATCACCGCGCTGCAGGGTCTCGGAGTCCACGAAGTCACGGTGCTCACCATGCGCGACGTCACGGCCGTCGCCTCGCCGATCCCGTCCATGGTCCTCGCGCACCTCGAGCGCTCCGAGGACGATCCTGGCCGCACCGTGGTGCGGGGTAGCGGTGCACCGGTGCCGGCCGCCGCGTTCCTGGCCCGCTACGACATCGTGGTCAACTGCGTGCTGCAGGACACCGATTCGCCGCTGATGTTCGTTGCCGGCGCGGACATCGCGGCCTTCCGTTCGGGCAGCCTGATCGTCGACGTGTCCTGCGACGCCGGCATGGGATTCGACTTCGCGCGGCCGACCAGCTTCCAGGAGCCGATGTTCATGGTCGGGGACGGAGTCGCGTACTACGGCGTCGACCACAGCCCGACCTACCTGTGGAACAGCGCGACCTGGGGCATCAGCGAGGCCCTGATTCCCTACATTCGTACGGTGATCGGCGGCCCGTCGGCCTGGGACCAGGACCAGACCATCCAGAAGGCCATCGAGATCCGCGACGGCGTTGTGCAGAACCCCAAGATCCTCTCGTTCCAGGGTCGGTCCGAAGACCACCCGCATGCCTACCTGTGAGTCATGCGCCGGGCGTTCGTCGTGGATTCCCGGAACGGGAAGCGGCACGGTCGCTGGGTGAGCTGGGTAAGCGCGGAGTCGTACCGCTGCCGGCTACGCCCCCCGGGCTGGTCGAGGCCCACACTCGGGGAGGGCGGCGGCGCCGCTCGACGACCTCGAAGTGCTGTCCTGAGATGGAGGAGACTGCGGAGCGTCCGATGCTTGCCCAACGGATCTCGGGAGCCGGCGGTCAGGCGAAGGCTGGATTCTCGGTCGGGAGGAGCTTGCCGTGCCTGACAACGCCGAATTGATCATGCGGTTTCATCCGGTGGGCGGTGAGGACGTCTCCGTGCTGAGCAAGGACTTCGAGGGGGAGCAGGAGGCGCTGGAGAGCATCGCCCACTTGATGGACGAGCGGCGCAGCCTGGTGTTGCGCCGGGCGAGGTACGACCGCGAGGAAGCCGAGAGCAGCATGGTGGTCAACCTGACCAACATGGTGTCGGTGCGAGTGTCGAGGAAGGACAGCTCCACCACCGGCCAATACCTGTAGGGCCGTCTCCAACACCGCGACAGCGGGCCTGCTCGGGGGCGGGGCGTTCTCGACGCCGGACGCCGGTCCCTGGACCGGGTGGGATCGCGCTGTCACGCTGGCGGGATGGATGGGGGTGGCGGCGGCGCGCGGGACGAGCCCGCGCTGCTCGAACGGGGGCCGCAGCTGACTGCGCTGCACGAGGCCCGGCGGGCGGTGTTCGACGGCGGCGGCGGGGCGCTCGTGGTGCTCACCGGCGAGGCGGGCAGCGGCAAGACCGCACTGCTGCGCCGCTTCCGGGACGAGTCCGGCCGCGTCCTCTGGGGTGGGTGCGACCCGCTGTTCACGCCGCGGCCGCTGGGGCCGTTCGCCGACGTCGCCGAGCAGGCCGGCGGCGAGCTCGCGGCGCTGCTGAACCGGGGCGGCATGCCGCACGAGGTCGCGGCGGCGGTGATGGACGAGGCGCGGGCGCGGCGCGGCAGCGTCGTGGTGTGCGAGGACCTGCACTGGGCGGACGAGGCGACGCTGGACGTGCTGAGCTTGCTGGGTCGCCGGGTCGAGTCGGTCCCGCTGCTGCTCGTGGTGACGTACCGGGACGACGAGCTGGCCCGGCACCATCCACTTCGGACCTTGCTGGGTGAGCTGCGGCCGATCCGGCGGTTACGGACGGAGCGGTTGTCGCCGGCCGCGGTCGCGACGCTGGCCGGGCCGGACGGGCTGGACGCGGCCGAGCTGCACCGGGTCACCGGCGGCAACGCGTTCTTCGTCAGCGAGATCGTCGCCGCCGGGAACGACACGATCCCGGCGACGGTCCGGGAGGCCGTGCTGGCCCGGATCGCGCGGCTGGGGGACGCCGGCGCGGAGGTCCTCGACGCGGTGTCCGTCGCGGTCCCGTACGCCGAGCTGGAGCTGCTCGACGCGATGGCGCCGGCCGGCGGGCTCGACGACTGCCTGGCCGCGGGGATCCTGCAGGTCGTCCCGGGCGGGATCGCGTTCCGGCACGAGCTGGCCCGGCGGGCGGTGGAGGAGTCGCTGGGGCCGCACCGCCGCCGTGACCTGCACCGGCGGGCGCTGGCCGCGCTCAGTGCGGGGACGGACCTGGCCCGGCTGGCGCACCATGCCGAGGCCGCCGGCGATCCCGCCGCCGTGCTGCGGTACGCGCCCGCGGCGGCGGCTCAGGCCGCGTCCACCGGAGCGCACCGGGAGGCGGCCGAGCAGTACGCCCGCGCCCTGCGCTACGCCGGCGACCTGCCCGCCGACGACCGCGCCGGGCTGCTCGAGGCCCGCTCGCACGAGTGCTACCTGACCGACCAGATGGACACGGCGATCGAGTTGCTGGAGCAGGCGGTCGAGCTGCGCCGCCCGGCCGGCGACCCGCGCCGCACCGCGGTGACGCTCGTGCAGCTGTCCCGGCGGCTGTGGTGCGCGGCCCGGCCCGCGGAGGCGGCGCGGGTCGACGACGACGCGGTCCGGCTGCTGGAGAGCCTTCCACCGGGGCCGGAGCTGGCGCTCGCGTACAGCAACATCAGCTCGGTGGCGCTCAACGACGAGCGGCACGACGAGACCGTCGACTGGGGCAAGCGCGCGCTCGACCTCGCCGAGCAGCTCGACGACACCGCGGTCGTCGTGCACAGCCTCAACAACCTGGGCACCATCGAGCTGCTCGCCGGCCGGGCCGAGGGTCTGCGCGCCCTGGAGCGCAGCCTGGAGCTGGCCGAGGAGGCGGGGCTGGAGGAGCACATCGGCCGGGCGTACATCCACGTCGGCTGGGCGGCGAATCGCACCCGCGCGTACGAGCTGCTGCCGCTGCTGGAGCGTGGCATCGGGCGGTGCGAGGAGCTCGGGCTGGACAGCTGGCGGCTCTACCTGCTCGCCCACCGGGCCCGGGCCGACCTCGACCTCGGCCGGTGGGATGCGGCCGCCGACGGCGCCGGGCTCGTCCTGCGGTCGGCCCGGTCGGTGCCGCTGCTCGGCATCCTCTCGCTCTGCGTGCTCGGGTTGGTGCAGGCCCGTCGCGGCGAGCCGGCGGCCGGAGCGCTGCTGGACGACGCGGCGGCGCTGCTGGCGGGGCAGCACGAGCCGCAGTACGTCGCGCCGGTCGCCGCCGCCCGGGCCGAGGCCGCGTGGCTGGCCGGTCGCCCGGCCGACGTCGACGAGGCGACCTACGAGCCGCTGGAGCTGGCGGTCGAGCGGGACGCCGGCTGGGTGGCGGGGGAACTGGCCTGGCTGCGCCGGCTGGCCGGGCTGCCGGCGGCCGCGGACGGCGCACTCGGGCCGTACTCGGTCCAGCTGGCCGGGGACGTCCGCGCGGCGGCCGCGCGGTGGACCGCGCTCGGCTGCCCGTACGACGCGGCGCTCGCCCTGGCCGGCTCCACCGACGAGGACGACCTGCGCTCCGCCCTGGCCACGTTCCAGCGGCTCGGCGCCCGCCCGGCGGCCGCGATCGTCGCCCGCCGGCTGCGCGGGCGCGGTGTCCGCGGCCTGCCGCGCGGACCGCTGCCCGGCACCCGCGCCAACCCGGCGGGGCTCACCGCCCGGGAGTCCCAGGTCCTGGACCTGTTGGGGTCCGGCGCGTCGAACGCGGACATCGCCGCGCGGCTGTTCGTGTCCGAGCGCACGGTCCACCACCACGTCGGTGCGGTCCTCCGCAAGCTCGGCGTCGACAGCCGCGGCCGGGCGGTGTCCGAGGCCGCCCGCCGCGGGCTGGTCTAGGCAGCGGTCGGGCTCAGCTGGGCAGTTGTGCCGACGTGCGCCGGCCGGCGGGCGCCGCGCCGACCGGACGGACCTGGCGTACCTCACCCGCACCCTGGACGCCGCTGACCGACCGGGTCAGCGGAAGGCGGAGATCACCTTCGCCGCCCGGTCGAGCGGGGTGGGGTCGGTCAGGTCGGGGAGGCGGATCATGGCCTCCTGGACGCCGGACTCGGCCAGGTGGCGGAAGCGGCCGATGTGGTCGTCGACGGTGCCGGCGTTGACGGCGGCGGCGAACCGGGCCGGGTCCTGCTGGCGCGGGCGCAGGCGGTCGACCAGCTCGGTCAGCTGCTGGTCGTCGGCGGCGATCAGGGTCGTCGACAGGTGCGTGAGCTCGACCTCGGCGGGGTCGCGGCCGGCGGCGGTGCAGTGGTCGCGGAGCACGTCGCGCTTGCGGCGGACCGTGGCGAGCTCGCCCATCACGTTGGCCGCGTCGGCATAGCGGGCGGCCAGGCGGAGGGTGTGGCGCTCGCCTCCGCCGCCGACGACGATCGGGATCCGGTGCAGCGGGCGCGGATAGCAGGTCGTGTCCGGCAGGGTGATGGCCCGACCCTGGTACGCGGGGTTGCCGGGACCCCACAACACCGGCAGAGCCTGCAAGGTGTCCTCGAGCAGGGCGTAGCGCTCGGCGGTCGGCGGGAACGGCCAGCCGTACGCCGTGTGCTCCTGCCTGAACCAGGCCAGGCCGAGGCCGCAGACCGCGCGGCCGCCGCTGAGCACGTCGAGGGTCGCCAGGATCTTGCCCAGGTGGCCGACGTTCCGGTACGTCACCCCGGTGACCAGCGCCCCGATGCGCACCCGTTGCGTGCACGCGGCCAGGTAGCCAAGCGTCGTGTAGCTCTCCAGGAAGTCGTCCCAGGCGCGGCCGACCTGCGGGATCTGGCGGAAGTGGTCCATCACGTAGATCGCGTCGAAGCCGGCCGCCTCCGCCGCGGTCGCGATCTCGGCGAGCCGGTCGCGGGTCGCCGCCGGGCCGCCGGCGAACCCGAAGGTGCCCAGGTGCAGGCCGAACCGCAACCCGGTCGGCCGGTCCTCCTGGCGGCGTACGGCCGGAGCGGCGTCCACGAACGCCTCCGGTACGACGCGGACCGGCCGCGGCGTGAGCACGGCGTCGTACCCCTCCGCCGGCAGCAGGTCCCGGATCGCCCTCCAGGCCCGGAGCTGGCCGGCGAGCACGTCGGTGGGGATCCGCTTGGACCGGTGCCGGTTGCGTTCGCGGCACTCGGCGGCCGGCGTGTCGAACGACACCGCCACGCACGGCAGGTCGTGCTGCCGGGCGAGTGCGAGCCAAGCCAGCCGGCGTTTCGCGTCCAGGCCCAACGTGTCGATCACCGTGGTGAGGCGTCGCGCCAGCCGTCGCCGTACGACCTCGTCGAGCAGCGCGAACGCATCCGTGCTGGCGGCCACGTCGTTCTCGCCCGTACCCACCAGGGCGCGCAGCCGGTCGCTGGACACGACGGCGTCCGGCGGGAAGTGGGCCGCCGCCCAGGTGGACTTCCCGGACGCGCCGGGTCCGACGAGCAGGACGACGCACGGGGACGGCAGGTTCAGCGCCTCGGGCACCCGGTCAGTGTGCCGCGCGCCGGGACCGGATGCGGATGCCGGCGTCCCACCTGTCGAGCCGCCCGGGTCAGGTCTCGGGCGGCCGTCGGGACGCGGAGCGGGTCAGGCGGTCGAGGGCATGCCGACCGGGTTGGGGTAGGGGATCACGCCGCTCGTGCGGACGGCGGCGGCGATGGGGTCGAGCAGGTCGCGCAGCCGGGCGGTCGCGGCCGGCCCGATGGCCTGCCACGGCTGCTCGGCCGCCGCGTCCGTCGCCGCCTCGACCGCCTCGTGCTCGGCCGCGCCGCGTGCGGTCAGGCGGCCGGCCCCGTCGAGCCAGCCGCGCCCGACCAGACCGGACCTGGCCGCGGCCCACTCGTCGTCCGGGAAGCCGCGGTGCGTCTTGAGCGTCTGCTCGTCGGACTCGCCGGAGCCGGACTTGAGCAGGTGCGCCTCGGCGGGGCGGATGCCGCGGCCGACCAGTACGGCGATGTGGCCGTCGCCGCGGTGCTCGCGCAGGATCGAGGTCGCCTGCCAGAGCGTGATCCGCGGGTTGTCCGATCGCGGCTGCGCCTGGTGTGCGGCGGCCAGCGGCCGGCCGGCGACGTCCGCGGCCGACGCCGCCTGCCAGGCCAGCTCGGTCGCCTCGGCGAGGCCGTCCAGCGGGCCGAGGTCGGCCACCGCCGCGTCGGCCGCCGCGTCCCGGGCCGCGAGCGCCTCGGCCACGGTCGTGTACGACCAGGCGTCCGGCAGTGCCCGCCGCACCCGGCTGCGGTGGAAGCCGAAGAACGTCGCGCCGACCACCTCCGGCGGGACCGCCCCGAGCGGCGCCGACCGGAATGCGAAGTAGCCCATCCAGAAGCCGCGCAGGCCGAGCGCGTCCGCCTGCTCGGTCCGCCGCGGGCTGAAGTAGATCAGGTCGTGGATCGGCTCGTACCGGAGCCAGAGCTCGCGCGACACGGTCACCGGCAACCTCCTCGCATGTACGCTGCTATGACGGATGTCATGAAGTGGGGGACAGATGGCGGACGCGGCACCGGCGCCCCGGGACCGGATGGTCTACAGCGCCGCGCAGCTGGTGCGCGAGCGCGGCGTCACCGCGACCGGCGTCCGGGACGTGGTCGACCGGGCCGCGGCACCGCGCGGATCGTTCCAGCACTACTTCCCCGGCGGCAAGGACCAGCTGGTGTCCGAGGCGCTGCTGTGGTCGGGCGACTTCGCCGCGCACTGGGTCACCTCCTATGTGGACGGTGCCCGGCGGCCGACCCCGTCCGGGCTGTTCTCCCACATGGTGGCCCAGTGGAAGCGTGAGTTCAGCACGCGGGGGTTCGAGCGCGGCTGCCCGGTCAACGCCGCGGCCGCCGACCTCGCCGGCGGTGACTCGCCGGTCAACGAGCCGCTGCGGGCCGCGCTGGCGCGCTGGCAGGACGCGATCGTCGCCGCGCTCACCCGGATGGGGATCCCGCCCCGGCGCGGCCGCCGGCTGGCCACGCTCATGCTCTCCGCGCTGGAGGGCGCGATCCTGCTGGCCCGGGTGCAGCGGGACGTCCGGCCGCTCAGCACCGTCGCCGCCGAGCTCGGCCCGCTCCTCGACCACGCTCATCCGGGCTGAGCCCCGGTCGCCCGGTCGCGGTGCGCGTCTCGAGGGCGCGGATGACGGCGATCATGTCCTTGCCGCCGTGCCCCTGCGCGACCGCCTCGGCGAACAGCGCGTGGCTGACGTCGAGCGCGGGCGAGGCCATCCCGGCGGCCCGGGCCGCCGCCGCGACCAGCTCGTTGTTCGTCAGCACGTCGGCGGCGGCCGCCTGCGGGGACAGGTCGCCGGCCAGCAGCTTGGCCAGCTTGCCGCGGGAGACCGTGCTCGCCATCGGCCCGGCGTCCAGCACCGCCCGGAAGGTGTCCATGTCCAGCCCGTGCACGGCGGCGAAGTGGGCCGCCTCGGCCAGCCCGGTCACGGTCGTGATCAGGTAGAGGTTGACCGCCAGCTTCATGGTCAGGGCGCTCGGCACCGGCCCGCACTCGACGGCCTGCCGGCACATCGGCTCGAGCAGCGGCCGGACCGCCGCGACCGCGCCCGGCTCGCCGGCCAGCATCGCGACCAGCTCGCCCGCCCGGGCCGGGCCGCGCGAGCCGGAGACCGGCGCCTCGACGTACCGGCCGCCGGCGGCGCGGACGTCCGCCTCCAGCTCGCGCGAGTACGCCGGGGCGGTCGTGCCCATGTGCACCAGCGTCCGGCCGGCGACCGTCGCGGCGAACCCGGGCGTGCGCCGGCCGAGCGTGGCGTCGATCGCGGCGCCGTTGGCCAGCATCGCCAGCACCACCGGCGCCCGCTCGAACACCTCGGCCACCGAGCCGGCAACGTCCGCGCCCGCGGCCCGCAACGGCTCGGTCTTCGCGGCCGTCCGGTTCCAGACCACCAGCCTCGTGCCCGCCGCGAGCAGGTTGGTCGCCATCGGCTCTCCCATGAGCCCGAGCCCGAGGAACCCGACTGTCACGCCCGCAGCATAGCTATGACGACCGTCATATGACAGTCGTCATGACAAAGTCGCGGATCGCGCCGGCGAGCGCGGCCGGCTGGTCGAGCGGGACGAGGGTGTAGCTGTCGGCGATCTCGACCAGCCGGGAGTCGGGCAGCAGGCCGGCAAGCCGGCGGCCGTGCTCGGGCGGCATCACCCGGTCCTCGGCGGCCCAGGCCACCAGCGCCGGCCGGTGGAAGGACGGCAGCGCGGCGGTGGCCTCGGCCACCGCGCGGCCGTCCACGGCCCGCAGCATGCGGACGGTGTCGCGGCGGATCTCCGGGCTGGCGAGGACCGGCCGGATCCAGCGGGCGGTGGCCGCGTCGCCGCGCCTGGTCAGCCAGCCGAACGCGATCGGCAGCCGGCGCACCGGCCGCAGCCGCAACTGCTGCATGAACGCGCCGAACAGCCGGGGCGACAGCCGGCCGGACAGCACGAGCGCCTTCCCGGTCAGCCCGGGCGGGACGTTGTCGAACGCCTCGCAGGACACCAGCACCGCCCGGCTCACCCGCTCGGCCTTGCCGGCCAGCACGAGCTGGACGAGCGCCCCGCCGGTGTCGTTGCCGACCAGCGTGACGTCGTGCAGGTCGAGCCGCTGCAGGAACTCCTCGACCAGCCGGGCGAGCGCCGGAAGCGAGAGGTCGCCGGACACCGGGTGCCGGTGCGCGCCGAGGGGCAGGGTCGGCGCGACGCACCGGTGGTCGGCAGCCAGCTCGGCGATCACGCCGTCCCACAGCGAGCCGTCCATCAGCAGGCCGTGCAGCAGGACGACGGTCGGTCCGTCGCCGCCGGTGTCGAGGTAGTCGATGGTGCCCGCGGAGAGGTCGGTCTGCATGACCGAAGTGAACCACGCGGTTCACATTCTGTCCACGGCCTCCTCCCGGTCGAGCGCCCGGCCCAGCGCGTCCAGGCCGGCCTCGACGCCGTCGGTGTTCCCGCTGGTCAGCCGGTCGATGAGGAAGCCGCGCAGGGCGCCGAGGATCAGTTCGGCGGTCTCGAGCCGGCGGCGCTGCGACCAGGTCTCGGGCAGCAACGACAGCAGCCCGGGCAGGTACTGCTGGGAGGCGCCGTGGCCGAGGCCGGCGTACCGGGCCGGGTCGTACATGGACAGGCCGATGGCCTGGTCGAGGACGTGACCCTCGTCGGCGACGAGCGCCGGCCAGAGGTCACGGACCCGGGCCGACAGCGGGCGGCCGGGGTCGCGGGCTGCGGCGGCCAGGCCGCGGTCGATGCGGCGGTCGCGCAGCTTGAGGATCGCCTGGGTGAGCAGGTCGTCGGCGCCCTCGAAGTAGTAGAGCAGCACCTTGTGGGTGGTGCCGGCGGCCCGGGCGGCCCGGCGCAGGGAGAAGTCGACCAGGCCGTGGGCGGCGAGGTCGTCGGCGACGCGGTCGAGCAGCTCCCGCCGGCGGGCCTCGCCGCGCGCGGATCCGGCCGAGCGCCGGTACGGCGGCCGCCCGGCCGGCTCGGGGTCAGTGGGTCCCGGCCGGCTCACGAAGCAGGTTTCCGGCCGGGGGCCGGGCCGAGGCGGGTGGCGGGCGGCATCCTGACACCGTACGGGGACCGGATCGCCCGACCGTAGGATCAGACGGTCGTGTCCGGGATGCCAGGCGGCGTGGTGGCCGTCGTGCTGCTGGCCGCGCTGCTGCACGCCACCTGGAACGCGCTCGCCCACGCCGTGCCGGACCGGCTGGTCGGCTTCACCCTGATCGCCACCGTGTACCTGGTCGCCGGCGGGGCGATGGCCGCGGCGGTTCCACCGCCGGCCGCCGGCGCCTGGGTCTACCTGGTCGCGTCCGTGCTGCTGCACGTGCTCTACAACCTGCTGCTGATGCGGTCGTTCATGCTGGGCGACTTCGGGCAGGTGTACCCGCTGGCCCGGGGCACGGCGGTGGCCGTGGTCGCGGTGCTCGCCACGGTCGCGGTCGGCGAGGCCATGCCGGCGGTACGGCTGGCCGGCGTGGTCCTGGTCTGCCTCGGCCTCACCGCGCTCGTCGCGCCATCCGGCCGGACCGGCGGGGCCGAGCTGCCGGCGGTCGTGGCCGCGCTCGGCACCGGCGTCATGATCGCCGGTTACACCACCGTCGACGGCGTCGGTGTGCGGACCTCCGGCAGCGTGCTCGGCTACACCGGCTGGCTGTTCCTGCTGCAGGGCGTGGCGCTACCGGTCCTCGCCTACGCCCGCCGCGGCCGGGACCTGGCCCGGCAGGCGCGGCCGCACCTGCTGGCCGGGCTCGCCGGCGGCGCCCTGTCGCTGGCCGCGTACGGGCTGGTGCTGTGGGCGCAGACCCGCGCGCCGCTGGCCCCGGTCGCCGCGCTGCGCGAGACCAGCAGCCTGATGGGCGCGATCATCGGCGCGGTCGTGCTCAAGGAGTCGTTCGGCCGGCGGCGGGTCGTGGCCGCGGTCGTCGTCGCGGCCGGCGTGGTGCTGACGGACCTGTGAGGGCGTCGCCGGCTCGCCGGCGTTCGTCGAGCGGTCCGGGCTGTTCACGGATCACCTGGCCGTGCCGGTGGGAGAGAGCGCCCCTGCGGCGGGTGCCGCCAGGGGCGCTCTCGACCGGGGTGTGTCTACTTCGGACAGTGCACCTGCGGGTTCCACATGGCGAGCGCGCCGGCCGGGTTGTGCTTCCAGATCCAGGCGTGCTGCGAGTAGAACGGCGCCAGGCCGAACCGGTTCGGCGCCGGGGTCAGGTCGAACGACGTGCCGTCGAACAGCCTCGGGCGGGCGTTGTGGTGCGCGTCCCAGGCGGCCTTGTCCACGATGAACTCGAGCGCGGCCAGCCGGAGCGTGCCGTCCCGGTCGGGGGCGTAGACGAGCGCCTCGGGTCGCCGGATGTCGAGGGCGGGGTCGGCCACCCGGTCACCGTTGACGAAGTGCACGCCCATGCCGCCCTCGCCCGGCATGGCGATGCAGGTGAGCCCGGCGACGTCGTGCAGCAGGCCGTAGCCCGCGTCCTGGGCGTCGGCGATGTTGTGGAAGGCCGCGGTGGCCACCCGCATCCGGGCGACCTGGACCGCGGACGGATGACCGGCCGGCGCCGCGTGCTGGTGCACGGTGGCCGGGGCCGGCGGCGACGCTGCCGCCGGCGACCCGGTGAGCGTGGGCACGAGTCCGAGCGCGGCGACCCCCGCGAGCCCGGCCAGCAGCCGGGCCGTCCTGATGGCTCTCACACCCCCTCCTGCACCTGGAAGATGTCGTCGGCCACCAGGCCGTGGGCCTCCTTGTGCACGGTCTCGGCGGCGTCCGCGGACGGCGCCTCGACCAGGCAGAAGACCTTCCCGTTCGGCTCGTTCACCCAGTAGCGCAGGTAGCGCACCTCGTGCTTGCCCTGCTCGGCCAGGTCGGCCAGGTGGGCCTTCTCGACGTCGGCGGCGCTCACCCCGCCCTCGACCGTGTGGACGTCCATGTACAGCGGCATGGTTGGTGCTCCTCGGTTCGTGGGAACGTTGCCAGCCGAACGTACGAACGAGGGCCGGGTCGGCAGATCGGGAGCGGCTACCCATACCGGCGGCGCCGGTACCCATCTTTCCGGGAGACTGGTGCGGTGTCCTCGGCGCTGCGGCTCGCCCGGCTGGCCGGGCTCGTGCTGCTCGTGTACGCGCTGCTGCGGGTGCCGGCCGATGCCGGCACCCCGCCAGGCGCGCTGGCGATCCTGCAGTTCAACATGTGCGGCAGCGCCTGCGGGACCCGGCTCACCGTCGTCGGGGACCTGGAGCGGGAGATCACCGGGCGCGGCCGGCAGCCGTTCGTGGTCACGCTGGACGAGGTCTGCCGCGGCCAGTACGACCGGCTGGTCGCGGACCTGCCGTACCGCGGGCACTTCCGGCCGACCGTGCCGGACTGGTGCTGGGACGGCAGCGACTACGGGATCGCGGTGCTGGTGCACAGCAGCGACGTCACGGACGCGGGCAGCACGCCGCTGCCCGCCCCGGCCGGGGGTGAGCCGCGGGCCGTGACCTGCGTACGGACGGCGGTCCGGGCTGGGCCGGCGGTCCGGGCTGGGCCGGCGGTGCGGGCTGGGCCGGCGGGGTCGGCTGGGCCGGCTGGGCCGGCGGCGGAGCGGGCGCTGGTCGCCTGCGCGACCCACCTGGACACCGACCCGGCCAACACGGCCAGCCAGGTCGCGGCCGTCGCGGCGTACGTCGGCCGGTTCGGGGACGCGGTCGTCGTCGGCGGGGACTTCAACGCCCGGCCGGGCGACCCGGCGATGGCCGCGATGGCCGGCCGGTTCGTCGAGGCCGACGCGGGCGACGACGCGTTCACCGGCGGGTGTTCGCGGGCCCGCTGCGGCACCGGCCCGGGGTACGCGCACCCGACCCGCAAGATCGACTACGTGTTCCTCGCCCGCGGCGACGTCACCGGCGTCTCAGCCAGGGTCAGCTCGGCGCCGCACTCGGATCACGCGCCGCTGTGGGCCACCGCGACGCTGGCCTGACGCAGCGTCCGCTGGTCCGGCTTCCCGGACGGGAGCAGCGGCAGCGCCGGCCACAGCGGGCCGGCACGTGGTCGGCGGACAGCCGGGCGGCCACGTTCGAGGATGCCGGCGCGGAGCCGGCTCAGCCGCTCCAGTCGAGGTCGCAGACGATCGCGCGGTGGTCGGAGGGGCCGTCGGCGCGGGTGGCGCGGCTGACGGTGACCTGCTGGCCGGACCGGCCCGGCCGGTAGAGGACGTGGTCGATGCGGCGGTCGCGCAGCTCGGGGCCGGCGTCCGGGGGCGCGGTCGTGGTCGCCGGGTCGCCGCCGCCGGCCGCGTACGCGTCGGCGAGCACGTCGGTCAGCGGTCGCAGCACGGGACTGTCGATCGCCGCGTTGAGGTCGCCGGCCACGAGCACCGGCGCCGGGCCGTCCAGCGCCGGGTCGGTGGCGAGCTCGGCGACGGCACGGGCCTGCGCGATCCGGTCGTCGCTGTACGCCGGCTCGTACTCCAGGCACGCGACGACGACGTGCAGCGGCCCGGCCGGGTGGCCCAGCGTGGCGACGAGCGCGACCGGGTCGAATCCGGGCCGGTGCCGGGCCGGCGTCGGCACCGGCCGCAGCGCGTCGACCGGCCACCGGCTGAGGATCCCGAGCCCGAGCGCGGCGTCGTCGGCGCGGGCGATGTCGGTCTCCGGCGGGTACGACGGCGCGGCGAAGCCGGCGTGCAGGCCGAGCTGGCCGGCCAGCTCGTCCGCCTGGGTCGCCCGCTCGGTGCCCCAGACCTCCTGCAGGGCGACCACGTCCGCGTCCGCCGCGCGCAGCGTGCGCACGATTCCCGGCTGCCGGGCCTGCCACCGCGGGCCGAATCGCCACCACACGTTCCAGGTCATCACCCGCACTCGCCGATAATGCCCGGGTGTCGATCAGGCCGGCAGCACCCGGCGACCTGGACCGGACCCTCGCGCCCGCCGCGGCGCAGCGGGAGACCGGTACGGCGAGGCCAGCCTCCGCGGCGACGACGGCATGACCACGACGGTCGCGCTCGCGGTCACGCTGCTCGTCATGGTCGCCACGAACGTCTGGGTGCACCTCGGCCCGCGCCGGACCCACCTGTGGACCGGACCGCTGGCGGCGGCCGCGCTCCTGCTGGTGGCGCGGTGGGCCGGGTTGTCCTGGGCCGAGCTCGGCCTCGGCCCGGCCGCGCTGGCCTCGGGCATCCGGTACGCGGCCGTGGCCGCCGGGGTGGTGGCCGTCGGGTACGGCATCGGGCTGGCCGTGCCGGCGACCCGGGCAGCGTTGCGCGACACCCGCTACCAGATCGGCACCGTCGCGGCGGTGCGCATCGCCCTCGTCACGGTGCCGCTGAGCACCGTGGTGTTCGAGGAGGTCGCGTTCCGGGGGGTGCTCTGGGGGCTGGTGCAGCACGACCACGGCGCGGGCTGGGCGACCGCGGCCACGTCCGTCCTGTTCGGACTGTGGCACGTGCTGCCGGCGCTGGACCTGGCCCGCACCAACGCCGCGCTGCGGGGCGGCGGCCGGAGCCGGCTGCTGCTCACCGTGGCCGGCACGGTCGCCTTCACCGCCGCCGCCGGCGTGGTCCTCGGCGAGCTGCGCCGGGCCAGCGGCAGCCTGCTGGCGCCGGCCGGGCTGCACTGGGCGACGAACGGCCTCGGGGTCCTCGCCTCGGCCCGGGCCTGGGCGGTCAGCCGGCGCTGACCGGCTTCGGTGCGAACAGCTCGTCGCGCACCGTCTCCCGCTCCCGCACGGCCGCCTCGATCGCCGCGAGCTGCGCGGGGGTGGCCGGCAGGTCGAAGACCTCGCTGACGAAGCGGACCAGGTCCGGCCGGTAGTCGTGGGCCCAGGACCGGTACGCGCCGGGGATCTGGGCGTTCTTCATGTCGATGAGGCTCTGGAAGAACGTCGTGATCGGTCGCCACCGCATCGACGGTGGGATGCCGCGCGGGCTGCCGTCCGGGATCGTCTCCGGCACCGGCCGGCCGTCGCCGAGCCAGGCCGGGGCGGTCACCAGCAGGTCGGTGCCGAACTTGGTCACGCCGTCGTTGTCGTGGCTGACCAGCACGTACCGGACCCGGGCCCGGCGGTCCTGGCCCAGCTCCTGGAACTGGGCGTAGTCGTTGACCACGGCGACCCGGTCGGCGTCCACGTCGAGCCGGTCCGGCGTCGTCACCTGGTGCATCCAGCCGCTCCCGTACGGCGTGCCGATCCACAGCGCCCGGTCGATGCCCAGCGCCTCGGGTCCGAGCGTCCCCCAGTGCAGGAAGACGTCCTGGCTGGTGTGCGCGCCGAGGCTCTCCCCGAACAGCACCACCCGCGGCCGCGGGCCCGGCCGGTCCCGCAGCCGCTCCAGGATGCGCAGCCACAGCAGCCGGTTCTGCTCCCGCGCGTCCTTGACCTTGCCCAGCGACAGCGGCGACGGACGCTTCGAGTACTGCATCGTCACCGTCGCCACGTCGCCCCGGGCCAGATACTGCGCCGCCGCGACGGCGACGTAGTTGACGTAGCCGGTCCCGGTGGGCGACACGAGCATGATCAGCGAGCGGTCGAAGGCGCCGGTGCGGTCCATCTCGGCCAGCGCGAGATCCACCCGCTCGCCCGTGGTCTGCGCGCTGTCGAGGCCGACGTAGACCTGCACGGGGGTGGCCCGGGCGGGCTCCCCCAGCACGGTCTCGATGGACAGGTCCGGCATGCCGGCCGGACGGTCCACCAGCGTCTGCGGCCGTACGGAGGCGATCGCGTGCCGGCGGCCCTCCCGGCCGAGCGTCTCCCACGGCACGTGGCTGCCCGGGCCGCCGCTCACGTTCGGCCCGAGCCAGCGGCTCGTCTCGTCCGCCTCGACCACCGGCACCTCCGCCGTCGTGCCGGCCTCGATCTTCCGGATGGCCCGGCCGTACACGGTCGACGCGGCGAACGCGAGCAGCGCCAGCGAGGCGCCGTGCCCGGTCAGCTTCCACAGCTGCGAGCCGCCGGGCAGCACCGACGCCAGCTCCCGGCCGGCGAGGGAGGCCAGCAGGTGCTCGCCGTAGCCCGCCGCGGCGAGGCCGCCCACGACGCCGCCGGCGATGGCCAGCGACTGCGCGGCGGGCGGGCGGTCGGGGCCGGACCCCTCCTCCTGGGCGGGTGCCGCCACCCGCCGGCGCTCCAGGACGTAGGCGAGGGCGAGGCCGACCGGCACGGCGACCGGGAAGGCCTCCACCCGACCGCCGGCGCGCAGCCGGGCGTCCAGCGCGCGGGCGCCGGCCTGGGTCGCCACCAGCAGGGCGCCACCGATGCCGGTCACCATCAGCCGCCACCCGGTCTGCCGGAGCAGCCCCCGGCTCAGCGGCTGGCCCGGACGCGAGGGCAGCGCCCGCTGCACCGCCAACCCGAGCGGGACGACGGCGAGGTCGGCGACCAGCGTCAGCGCGCGCTGCCGGGCCCACCGGTCGTCCCCGCGGGCGCCGGCGAGCTCCGCCGCGGCGGCCTGCAGGGCGTCCTGGGTGCCGACGGTCAGCAGGTACTGCAGCCCGCTCGCCAGGCCGGTCACGATCCCCTGGTCCAGCGCCGTCCGGGCGGACAGGGAGCGGGCGAACGTACCGGGAGCGAGCGCGGAGGTGATCAGGAGACCGGCGCTGACCCCGGTGTCCGGGGAGGTCGGCGAAGGTCGGAGGCGGCGGTAGACGCGGCTCATCGTCACCCCGGTGACGTTAGGAGCGCGGACCGCCGGGCGCCTCGCCCCTGTCGGATGAACTCGGGTCCGATCCGCGCGGTGCGTCGGCACCGCACGGTCCGGGTCATCACCCGCACGCCCCGATAATGCCGGTGTGTCGATCAGGACGGCAGAACCGGGCGACCTGGACCGGATCCTCGGGCTCGCGGCGACCCGCCGGGACGAGTACGCCGCATACCAGCGGGGGATCTGGCGGCCGGCCGCGGACGCGGTCGCCCGGCAGGAGCCGTACCTGCGCGGGCTGATCGAGGACGGGGCGGTGATCGCGCTGGTGTCGGAGCCCTCCTTCGGCTATGCGGTCGGCCGGCTGGTCCCGGCCGCGCCGGTGTACGACCCCGGCGGGCCGGTGTGCCTCGTCACCGATTTCGCGGTCGAGGACCCGGCGCTGTGGTCCCGGGTCGGCGTCGAGCTGCTCGCGGCGCTCCGGGACGCGGCCCGGGAACGCGGCGCTGCCCAGCTCGTGGTCGTCACGGCGCGCCTGGACGGCCCGAAGCGGGCGTCGCTGACCGCGGCGGGACTGGTGCCGGCGTCCGAGTGCTGGGCCGTCCCACTCGACTGAACCCGGCCGCCCCGAGCGCGGCCTCAGCGGGCGAGCACCGCGTCCACCAGGAGGTCGCGGGCGTCGCCGACGGGGCCCTCGTGGTTGAGCAGCACGACGACGGTGGCGTCGGCGGACGGGATCCGCTGGATCAGCGCGTGCACGCCGGGATCGCCGCCGCCGTGGCCGAAGCGGCCGTCGCCGTAGAGGAAGCAACCGTAGCCGTAGTCGATCCCGGGGTCGGCCGGCACGTGCGGGGTGAGCATCGCGTCGCGCCGGTCCGCCAGCAGCGACCCGTCGTCGTACGCGCGGAGGAAGCGGTCGAGGTCAGCGGCGGTGCACTGGGCGCCGCCGTCGGCCCCGCCGATCACCGGGACCGAGTACACCGCGGACCGGCCGGACGGCAGGTAGGCCACCGCGAGGTCAGGCACCGGTTCGTCCAGCCGGAAGAAGCCGCTCGCGGCCATCCCGGCCGGCTCGAAGACCTGCCGGCGGACGGCGTCCACAAAGGACAGTCCGGAGACCTCCTCGGCGATCAGGCCGAGCAGCACGTAGCCGGCGTTGGAATAGTGGAACTCGCCGCCGGGCGGCCCGTACGGCGGGCGGTCGCCGAACAGCGGCAGGAAGTCGGCCGGGTGCTCGAACCGGTAGCAGGGCCGGTCCGTCCACAGCGTCTCGTACTCGACCGGGTCCGGGCCTTCCTCCTCGGCGTAGTCGGCGATGTGGGAGGTGTGGCAGAGCAGGTGGTGCACGGTCACGTCCGGGCGCAGCGTCGACGGTCGCCGCTGCAGCGGCAGCAGCGAGACGACCGGCGCGGTGAAGTCGACGCCGAGGGTGGCGATCGTGACCGCGGTGAACATCTTGGTCACCGACGCGATCCCGAACCGGGTCGCCGGCGTGACCGGGATCCCGGCCGCGCGGTCGGCCAGCCCGAAGCACTCCTCGAACTCGACGCCGCCGGGACCGGTGATCACCGCGATTCCGGACAGGTCGAGCTCACCCAGACGCGCGGACAGGTCAGCCATGCATCCAACGTCCCACACCGGCGCGAGGGAATTACGCCACGGCCGGGCCGCGCAGCCGGCGCAGCGCCACGGCCCGGCCGGTCCGGTCGTCGGCGCGCAGGCAGGCCTCGTACGCCTCCGCATACCAGGCCAGGGCCTCGACGTGGCGGCCCTGCCGCTCGCGGCAGCCGGCCAGGTGCAGCAGGGCGGCGGCCCGGTCGGCCGGCGCGTCCAGCGCGGGCAGCGCGGCCCGCAGGTGATCGACCGCTTCCGCGGGCCGGCCGAGCCGGCCCAGGCTCAGGCCGAGCCGCAGCCGCAGCGCGGCGCCGCCACCGGCGGCCACCGCCCGCCGGTAGAGCACCACGGCGTCGGCGGCGGCCAGCTGCTCGCCGAGCGCCGGCGCCAGCCGCAGGGCGAAGTCGGGGTCCGGGATGCCGAGCAGGGTCGGCAGCTCGGCGGCCAGCCACGACCGGGCGGCCGCGGCCGAGCGGAACGGCGGCAGCGCGACGGCCGGACCGTCCGGCGCGGCGACCGCGGCCGCGGCGATCGCCCGGGTCAGCAGGTGACGCAGCAGCCGGTCGCGGGCGGCGGCCGCGTCCGGCTGGCCGGATGCCGGGCCGCGCAGCCGGTCCGGGACGACGACCCGGCTCCCGACCGTGTCGACCAGCCCGGCGGCGGCGAGCCGGGTCACCGCGGCCCGGGCGGCCGGCTGGGAGACCCCGGCCAGCGCGGCCACCGAGCCGATCCCGGCCGACGGACCCGGATACGCGCCCAGCAGCCGCAGCACCCGCTCCGCGGTCGCCGCCGCGGGCCGCTCGGGCGACCGGCGCCGGAGCGGGCGGGCCCGCCGCCCGGACGGCGGCGACTCGGCGCCGACCGGCCCGGCCGAGCGGCGGACCGGCGCGGCGCGGTGCGGGACGCGCGGCAGGGTGGGCACGGATCACCTCCGACTCCTTGCAGAAGAGAGCAGCGGAACCGGCCCGCGATACGCCGGAGCGGAACCGGCGCAGCGCCGGGGTCGCGGCCGCGCGGCCGGCGCGCAGTCGACCCGACATCCGGATGAATCGATCCTGACGCCCCGGTAAAGGGTTCCCATAGGGATCCTTTGCCTTTTCTGTGTATCCGGTGAGATTCCCGGCCGTTAGCGTGCGCAACGGCCTCTGCTGGCCGACCACCGCCGTTCTGCCTGGGGGGATGAGTGTCCCGAGCTGGTCTCCGCCGTGCACTGGTGTGCGCGACAGCCGTATCCGTCAGCGTTCTCGGACTGGCTGGGGTGGCGGGGGCCGCTCCCGCGCCGTCCGCGTCCGGTCCCACCCAGCACGTGATCGTGCTGCTGAAGAACCAGCACTCCGAGCTGCCCGCGACCGCCGCCACCGCCGGCCGCCGCGCACAGGTGACGAACAGCGACCAGGCACCCCTGGTCGCGCGGGCCAGGAGTCGCGGCGGCAAGGACTTCCGCCAGCTGCACGTCGCCAACGCGTTCGCCACGTCGGTGCCGGCGTCCGAGGCCGCGGCGCTCGCCGCGGACCCGTCCGTCGCCGCCGTCGTACCGGACAAGCTGATCAAGGCGCCGGCGCTGGAGCGGGACAAGCCGTCGAAGGCCGCGCCCGGCCCGGTGTCCGGCCAGACCTGCCCGACCGACCCGAGCAAGCCGCTGACCGAGCCCGAGGCGCTCCAGCTCACCCACACCACCGAGGCGCAGCGGATCTCGACCGGCAAGGGCGTGCGGGTCGCGTTCTTCGCCGACGGCGTCGACCCGAACAACGCCGACTTCATCCGGGCGGACGGGTCCCACGTCTTCGTCGACTACCAGGACTTCTCCGGTGAGGGCCCGAACGCCCCGACCGGCGGCGGCGAGGCCTTCGGCGATGCCAGCGCGATCGCGGCCCAGGGCCGGCAGACGTACGACCTGGCCAACTACGTGAACCCGGTGCACCCGCTGCCGCCCGGCTGCACGATCCGCGTGCTGGGCATGTCGCCGGACGCGGCGCTGGTGGGCATCAAGGTCTTCCCGGCCGGTGGGTTCGCGTTCAACTCCTCGATCCTCGAGGCGCTGGACTACGCGGTCACCCACGACCACGTCGACGTGATCAACGAGTCGTTCGGCAGCAACCAGTTCCCGGACACCAACGACGACCCGACCGCGGTCTTCAACGAGGAGCTCGTCCGGGCCGGCATCGTGATCACCGCGAGCAGCGGCGACGCCGGCGACAACAACACGATCGGCTCGCCGGCCAGCTCGCCGGGGATCATCTCGGTCGGCGGCACGACGATGTTCCGCAGCTACGCGCAGACCACGGGCAACGGCTTCCAGCTCAGCAGCGGCAAGTACCGCAGCAACGCCATCTCGTCGCTGAGCTCGGGCGGGTTCACCCAGCCGGGCCGGACCATCGACCTGGTCGCCCCCGGTGACCTCGGCTGGGCGCTGTGCTCGACCGACGTCGACATCTACCAGAACTGCTTCGACAACAAGGACGAGCCGTCGCCGATCCAGCAGTTCGGCGGCACCAGCCAGTCGGCGCCGCTGACCGCCGGGGCCGCGGCGCTGGTGATCCAGGCGTACCGGGACAGCCACCACGGCGCCAGCCCGACGCCCGACCTGGTCCGCCGGCTGCTCACCAGCACGTCCGAGGACCTCGGCCTGCCGACCCAGCTGCAGGGCGCCGGCCTGCTCGACTCGCTGGCCGCGGTGAAGGCGGCCAGGTCGATCCGCGGCGGCAGCAGGTCGGCCGACGGCGAGCTGGTCGCGAGCGTCAACCAGCTCAACCTGACCGCCCGCGCCGGCGGCTCGGCGACCGCGAACGTGCGGGTCACCAACGTGGGCAGCCGGCCGCAGGTGGTGCAGGCCTCGGTCCGCTCGACCACCAAGGTGCTGGCGACCGCGGCGAAGACGGTGCCGTTCGACCGGGACAGCCTGCCCACGTTCGTGGACGCGTTCGGCATCACGAGGGTGTTCACCGAGACGACGTTCTCGGTACCGCGCGGCGGCGACCACCTGAGCGCGTCGATCGCGTGGCCGGGCAACGCGAGGTTCACCGTCCGGCTCGCGCTGCTCGACCCGGACGGCGTCTACACCGCGTACAGCCTGCCGCAGGGTGCCGGCAGCGGCTTCGCCGTCGTCGACGTCCCGCAGCCGAAGGCCGGCACCTGGACGGCGATCATCTACAGCTCGCCGGGCGCGGTGGGCTTCACCGGGACCGTCCAGTTCGGCACCACCACATTCCGGAACGTGGCCAACGGCGCGGGCGTGCCGCGGCAGCAGGTGATCCCGGCCGGCGCGACCCGCACGGTCACCGTCCGGGTGCCGGCGCCGCGCAAGGCCAGCGACACCAGCGACGCGCTGGTGCTCACCGGCTCCGGCCCGAGCACGGTCGTCCCGGTCACGCTGCGCACGCTGGTCCCGCTCGACCAGCACGGCGGCAGGTTCACCGGCAGCTTCACCGGTGGCAACGGCCGCGGCGGCATCCCCAACCCGGGGGCCTGGTACGACTTCGACGTCAAGCGGGGCACCCCCGCGTTGTCGGTCGGGTTCACCGTCAACGGCAACATCAACCAGCAGCTGTACGGGTTCCTCATCGACCCGAACGGTGAGCCGGTGTCGGAGAAGACCAACGCGCGCGCCGACGGCACCCTGGTCGGCAGCCTGCAGATGAGCACGATCCACCCGCAGCCGGGCCGGTGGCGCGTCGCCGTCGCCGTGTTCGGCCCGATGGCCGGCACCGCCCTGGAGACGCCGTTCACCGGGCGGATCTCGCTCGACCCGGCGAAGGTGTCCGGGGCCGGCGTACCCAACTCGCCGTCCGCGCACCTGAAGGCCGGCACCCCGGTGACGACCACGGTGAAGTTCACCAACAAGGGCGCGACCGACCAGGCGTACTTCCTGGACGGCCGGCTGATCGGGCGGACGAACACCGACCTGGTCGTCAGCAACGCCGACTTCCAGATCGTGAACGCCCCGCTCGGGCCGTTCCCGGCGGCGCGGGTGCCGACCGAGTCCGACTCGTTCCACATGGCGGCGACGGGCGACGGGCCGTTCAACTTCGAGGTCTCGCCGTTCCCGGCCGACCACACGGAGGACCTGTCGTTCGAGGGTGACCCGGACCGCGAGGCCGGCCCGGTGGGCACCAGCCCGTCGGTGACCGTCTCCGACCCGATCGTGGCGCCGCAGACCTGGCTGGCGCTGCCGACGATCGGCAACGGGCCGTTCACGGACGCCGGTGCGGGCACGGTGAACATGCACTTCACCGCCACCGCGCACACCCGGCCGTTCGACCCGGCGGTCACCTCGGCCACCGGTGACCCGCTGCAGGCGTACGTGTCGGCCAGCGCGCCGGCGGCGACGCCGGTGTCGGTGGGCTCCGGTGCCGCCGGCTCGATCCAGGTGACCATCACCCCGACCGGGGCGGCGGGCACCGTGGTGCGGGGCACGCTGTTCCTGGACGTGATCGACCCGCTCACCGGAAGCACGGACGAGGTCGCCGCACTGCCGTACGCGTACACGATCAGCTAGCCGCACGACAGGCCGCCCCTCCCGATCCGGTTCGGGAGGGGCGCCCTTCGTCTGGTCAGGCACCAGCACGAGCTGCTGACACGGCCGAGAGCGGTACGCGAGCGGTCTCTAAGGTGAGCCGGTGACCGTGTTCGACCAGCTCGCCGATGCGCTGTCCGGGTCGAGCTGGGCGTACGCGCTGATCTTCGCCGTGGTGGCCGGGGACGCCGTGCTCCCGCTGCTGCCCGGGGAGACGATGGTCATCACCGGCGGCGTGCTCGCCACCAGCGGCGACCTCAGCCTGCCGCTGGTGTTCGCGGCCGGTGCGGCCGGGGCGTTCCTGGGCGACTCGGTCTGCTACTGGATCGGCCGCAAGCTCGGCACCCGCGCCGCCGAGCGCTTCCTGCGCGGCGAGCGGGGGAAGCGCTCGCTGGACTGGGCCGAGCGCACCCTCGACCGGCGCGGCCGGCTGCTCATCGCGGTGGCCCGGTTCGTGCCCGGCGGGCGGACGGCCGTGTCGCTGGTCGCCGGCACCACCGAGTTCCCGTGGCGGACCTGGGCGCTGGCCGACCTGGTCGGGGTGACGCTGTGGAGCGCGTACTGCACCGGGCTCGGCGCGATCGGCGGGCAGACCTTCGAGAACCAGACCTGGAAGGGGCTGCTGCTCGCGTTCGTCCTCGCCACGGCCACGGCCGGGATCATCGAGGGGGTGCGCTGGCTGCTGCACCGGCGGAAGGCCGGCGTTTGACCCTGACATCGTGTCAGGGCATAGACCAGGAGCGTCATGTTCAGCATCGGAGACTTCGCCAGCCATGGCCGCGTGTCGATCCGGATGCTGCGGCACTACGACGCGATCGGCCTGCTCCGGCCCGCGTACGTGGACCCGGCGACCGGCTACCGCTCGTACCAGGCCGTGCAGCTCGCCCGGCTCAACCGGGTCGTCGCGCTCAAGGACCTCGGCTTCACGCTCACCGAGGTGCGCTCGATCGTCGACGACGAGGTGGGCCCGGCGGAGCTGCGCGGGATGCTGCGGCTGCGGCGGACCGAGCTGCGCTCGCGGATCGACGCGGACGAGGCCCGGCTGCGCCAGGTCGAGGCGAGGCTCCGGATCATCGAGACGGAGGGCGCCATGCCCAGCGACGACATCCAGGTCAAGTCCCTTCCCGCGGTCCGGGTCGCGCACGCCGACGGGGTCGCCGCCGGCTTCGAGCCGGCCTCGATCGGCCCGGTCATCCAGCCCCTGTACGACCGGCTCTGCGCCGACCTGGACAAGGCCGGCGTGCCGATGGTCGGCCCGGCCCTGGCCTGGTACGACGACGGGCCGGACGGCGGCGTGCTGGTGCACGCCGGGATGCCGGTGGAGGCCGAGCCGGGGACGTACGAAGGGTTCACGGTGACCGACCTGCCCGCGGTAGAGCACGCGGCCACGATCGTGCACCGTGGCCCGATGGACGACGTGATGCCGACGATCCAGACGCTGGCCCGGTGGATCGAGGCGAACGGCTACACGTCCGCCGGCTACAACCGCGAGCTGTACGTCTCCTACGGCGACGGCCCCGGCCCCTGGGCGGTCGAGCTGCAGGAGCCGGTGCGGGTGCGCTGAGCATCGCCGGGCGTGGACAGGCGGCCCGCACGCCGGGGCCCCGCGGACCCCGCCTGGTCCCCGTCTCCAGACGCATCCCGCTGCGGGGCGGCGGTGCGGGCCGCCACCCTGTGGACCGTAGAAGCAGATGTGACCCGGGTCATGATGACCGATTGGCCGTCACGACAGTTGGTACTGCGCTGACGTACCAGTCCTGTCGCGGAACGCAGTAGGTTGTGCCGGCAGCCCGTCTTCCCCCCAGGAGTCCGCCCCGACATGCCGGCCACTGGCAGCCGCGTCGCCCGCACCGCCTTCGCCCGGCTGATGGTGCGGTGCGCCATCGGGCTGCGGCTCGGCAGCGCGGTGGCGGCCGGGATCGCCGCGTTCGCCGGGCTGGACCCGCCGGGGTCCGCGGCTGCGGTGGCGCCGGCGGTCGCGGTCGCCACGCTGTGGTCGGCGGCGTACGCGGTGCTGCTGCGCACCGGCCGGGCCGGCACCTGGCCGGTGGCCGTCGACGCCGCGGTGGCCGCCGCGCTCAGCCTCGGCATCGGCCGGCTGGTCCCGGCCGCGGTGCTGCCGGACGCGACCGGCTGGGTGTTCCTGTAC
Organism: uncultured Actinomycetota bacterium; assembly: GCA_963803135.1. Classification (GTDB taxonomy): domain Bacteria; phylum Actinomycetota; class Actinomycetes; order Mycobacteriales; family CADCTP01; genus CADCTP01. The sequence continues at coordinate 812,166 of CAWDLH010000010.1, forward strand.
GCGAGCACGACGGTGATCATCAGCCCGCTGGTCACCCGGGCCGCGGCCGGCGTGGCGGTGAGCCTCGCGGTGCCGGCCGCGTACGCGGTCGGGCTCGGGCTGGCGCCGGCCGCCCGGCCGCCGGGCGGCGCGGTGCTGCTGCTCGTGCAGGGCCTGCTGGTGACCGCGCTGATGACCGTGCTGCGCCGGGCCGCGACCGCCGCCGACACGGCTGTCCTCCAGCACGAGGCGACCGAGCGGCAGGCCGCGGTGCTGGCCGCCCGGCGGTCCGACGAGCGCGAGCACTACCGGATGCTGCACGACAGCGTGTCGGCCACGCTGACCGTGGTCGCGGCCGGCGGGATCGACGCCGGCTCGCCCAGCCTTCCGGCGCAGGCCCGGCGCGACCTGGCCGTGATCGAGCGCCTCAACGCGCCGGACCCGGCGGCCGGCCCCGACCTGCGCGGCTGGCTCGGGCCCGCGGTGGCCGGGCGGGCGGTCCGGGTGGAGGCGCCGATCCCGCCGGTGCCGGTGCCGGCGGCGGTCGGGGCCGCGCTGGCCGGCGCCACCACCGAGGCGCTCACCAACGCGGCCCGGCACGCCGCCCCCGCCCGGGTGCGGCTGGCCGCGGCGGCCGGGCCGGACGGCGCGGTGACCGTGCGGGTGGCCGACGACGGGCCCGGCTTCGACCCGGCGGCGGTGCCGGAGTCCCGGCGCGGCGTGCGGGAGTCGATGGTCGGCCGGATGCGGGCCGTGCGGGGCGATGCGACCGTGTCGTCCCGGCCCGGCGGCGGCACCGAGGTCCTGCTGCGGTGGCCGGCGGGCTCGGACGGCACCGGCGAGCCGGGGGAGCCGGCCGGTCCGGGCGGCGGCGGTGAGCCGGGGGAGCCGGCCGTCCTGGGCGAGGTCATCGCGACCCGCTACCGGCGCGGCTTCGACCTCGTGGTGATCCTGCTGGTCGGCGTCTGGCACGTCGGCAACGACCTGCTCGCCCTGCTGTCCGGGTGGGACGCGTACCGCTCGCCGGTCGCGGAGCTGCTGTCCTGGCTGGCGCTGGCCGCGGTCGGCGCCGCCGCCGGGGTCCGGCTCTGGCGCGGGTCGGCCGGGCGGGTGGCGACGTGGCTGCTGGCCGGCGCCGCCCTCGCCGCCGCCGCGCTCGGCATCGCCGCCGTTCCCGGCGACCTGTTGCTCGGCGGGACCAACTGGGCCTGGGGTGCGGTCGGCTGGTTCGGCGTTCTGGTCCTGCTACGCCGGCCGCCGCGCGAGCTCGGCGCGTTCCTCGCGGCCACCGCGGCGGTCGCGGTCGCGGTGCTGGCCGGTGCGGGAGCGCTGGACCGGATCGGCGTCGCCCGGGCGGCGACCGTCGTCTACGGGACGGCGGCGCTGCAGCTGACCTTGCTGCTGGCCGGTGGGGCGCTGGCGGCGACCGCCCGCCGAGCCGCCGCGGTGGCCGGGGCCGAGGCCGCGGTCCGCCGCCGGCGCCAGGTGGCCGAGCGGCTGCACGCCGACCGCCGGCAGCGCTACCGCGCGGTCCGCGGCGCCGTGGCCCCGCTGCTCGCCGGGCTCGCCGACGGCACCCGCGACCCGGCCGACCCGGAGGTGCGGCACCGCTGCGCGGTCGAGGCCGGCCGGCTGCGCCGGCTGTTCGCGGAGACCGACGACGTCGCCGACCCGCTGCTGCACGAGCTGCGCGCCTGCAGCTACATCGCCGACCAGCGCGGGGTCGAGGTGGACCTGCAGCTGACCGGCCGGCTGCCGGCGCTCGACCGGGAGGTACGGCGGGCGCTGACCGAGGCGCCGCTGCTGGCGCTGGCCGGGGCCGAGCGGCGGGCCCGGGTGACCGTGCTCGGCCGTACCGACGAGGTTGCGGTCAGCGTGCTCGTCGACGGGCGCGGGCCGGCGCCGGCCGAGCCGGGGCCGGTGGCGGACCCGGAGGTGACGGTGAGCGTCCTCGACCAGGAGGACCGGCGGTGGGTGGAGGCGCGATGGCGGAGGTGACGGTCGTCCTGGTGGACGACCACCCGGTGGTCCACGACGGCGTGCGGGCGTGGCTGGACCAGGACCCTGGGCACCGGGTCGAGCTGGTCGCGGCCGGGGACGACGTCGAGGTCGCCTGGACCGGCCCCGGACGGACCGCCGACGTCGTGCTGCTCGACCTCAGCCTGCACGGCACGATGGCGGTGCCGGAGGTGAGCCGGTTCGCCGAGGCCGGCCGCCGGGTGGTCGTCTACTCCGAGTACGCCGACGACGCGACCGTGCTCGCGGTCATGGAGCGCGGCGCGTACGCGTTCCTGGCCAAGCAGGAGGCCCGCGACCACTGCGTGGCGACGATCCTCGCCGCGGCCACGGACCGGCCGTACGTGGCCCCGCTGGCCGCCGGGACGATGGCCGCCGACGAGCGGCCGGACCGGCCGGCGCTGTCCGACCGGGAGCGGACCGCGCTGCTGCTGTGGTTCCAGTCGATGTCGAAGGCGGCGGTGGCGACCCGGATGGGGATCGCCGAGACCACCGTCCGGCAGTACATCCAGCGGGCCCGGATCAAGTACGCCAACGCCGGCCGGCCGGCCGCCACCCGCACCCAGCTGCTGGCCCGGGCCATCCAGGACGGGCTGATCCGCGCCGACGAGGTCACCGAGTACGCCTCCCGGGCCAGCCGCACGCCCTGAGGCGGCGGCCGGGTGCCGGAAGGGTGGCCGGCCCGGGGGGAGGGGAGCGGCCGGCCACCCGGCCCGTCAGCGCAGCGAGGCCCCCGGCGCGAACGTGTAGCCGAGGCCCGGGGAGCCGGGACACGTCGACGCGCGAGACCGTGAGCGGATCCGCCGGGTCGGCACCGGCGGCGCCGCCGGCCAGCGGCACCAGCAGCGCCGTCCCCACAAGCGTCAGCACCGTGTGGGTCCACAACCGCGGCCCGCTCATGCCCGCCGCCCCGCGACCGCGTCCGTGCCCGCCGGCTCGGCCGCCCGCGGCACCGGCCCGCCCACGTCGCGGCCGGGCCGGGGAGGCGGGTGGGCCTCGGGCGGTCGAGACCGGCCGCGCGCGGACCGGGTGCCCGCCGGCGCAGCATCCACCCGTACGCCGACAGCGCGAGCGCGAGCACCAGGTAGAGCCCGAACAGTGCGCCGGCCCCGTCCAGCAGCAACCGCGCGACCGTGCACAGCAGCCCGTCGCCCGGCACGAGCCCGGCACCGGCGAGTGAGAGCGCCGTGCCGGCGCCTGCGGTGTAGTGCACTACCGGCCCTCAGCCCCGGCCGGCGGCCGGGGCCCTACTCGGACGCACGATGAAGTCGGGCATCGAGCCATGTCCCCCCGCACGCTCGGTGGCGGTGTCGCCGCAGGCCGACGGCGACCTGCTCCCGAACGATGCCGGGTGGCCGCGCCGCCCGGCTCGCGCATCGGGGTGAGTCGACCTACGCCAAACTCGCTAGCCAGAACGCCGTCCCGGCTCAGCCGTCCGCTCCGGTGGCGAGCGACACCGCCGCCACCGACGAGCTGACCCCGAGCTTGGCCAGGATGCTCTGCACGTGGGTGCGGACGGTGTTGGTGGACACGTGCAGCCGGGCCGCGATGTCCGTCCGGCCCAGGCCCTCCACCGGGCAGGCCAGCACCTCCCGCTCCCGCGGGGTGAGCCGGTCGAGCCGGATCTGCGCCGCGTTCACCCGGACGGCCCGCCCCGGGTCAGCTCGGCGAGCGCGGCGGTGAGCAGCCGGGGCGGGACGCAGGTGCCGCCCGCGTGCGCCTCCCGTACGGCGCCGAGCAGCTCGGCCGTCGATCCCTCCCGCGGCACCCAGCCGCGGGCGCCGGCCCGCAGCGCCGGGGCCAGCAGGCCGGACTCGGTGCGGTCGGCCACCAGCACGACGACCCGGTCGGTGTGGTGCGAGCCGGGCGGCGGCCATCCCCCGCCGCGGCCGCCGGCCGGCCGGGCGACCGGCTCGAACAGCCCCACGTCGCAGACCACCACGTCGGACGGGGTCAGCGCCTCACACCGGCGCAGCTCGGCGGCGGAGGTCACCGCGCACCGGACCGAGAGGTCCGGCTCGGCCGCGATCGCCCCTCCGAGCGCCTCCGCGTACGCGCGGCTGGCGTCGAGGACCGCCACCTCGATCACCCCGGCAGCGTCGCCGACCCGCCCGGCCCCGGCGGACGGCGCGCTAGGCATCGGGCCCGCGCAGCTCGTCGGCGAGGCCGTCCCGGACCACCAGCGCCACCGCCTGCAGCCGCGAGTGGACGCCGAGCTTGGTGAGCAGGTTCTGGACGTGGGTGCCCGCCGTGCTCGTGGACACGCCCATCGCGCGGGCGATCTCCTTCGTGCTGCGGCCGGCCACGATGCCCCGCAGCACCTCCCGTTCCCGGACGGACAGGACGCTCAGTCGCCGCCCGGGCGGACGCCCGGAGGCCGGCCGGGCCCGCAGCGCCGCCCGCAGCAGCCCGGGATCGATCGCAACGTCGCCGGCCGCCGCCCGGGCCAGGGCCCGCAGGATGCCGGCGATGCTCTCGTCCTTGAGCACGAAGCCGGCGGCGCCGGCGGCGAGCGCGGCCCGGACCAGCAGCGGGTCGGCCCGGGCCGAGAGCATGAGCACCCGGCAGGACGGCCGGTCCGCGGCGATCCGGGCCGCCGCGTCCAGCCCGCTCCCGGTCGGGAACACCACGTCGAGCAGGCAGCCGTCCGGGGTGTGCTCCAACACGGCCAGGTGGCCGGCTTCGGGCGTCGCAGCGAGCGCCACCACCTCGTGCCCGGCCGACTGCAGGGCCGTACGGAACGCCTCGACCAGCAGCCTGTGGTCGTCGCAGAGCACGATCCGCATCAGCTCAGGCGCACGCGTCCGAGGCCGCGAGCGGGAGATCCAGCCGGACCAGCGCACCGCCCTCCGGGCCGTCCTCGATCTCCAGCGCGCCGCCGCAGCTGGCGGCGACGTCGAGCACGACGGCCAGCCCCAGGCCGGTCTGCGGTGGCAGCCCGCCGAATCCGGGGCCGTCGTCGCCGACCTCGATCCGCACCCGGTCGCCGTCGCGCAGCACGCCGACGTCCACCCGGCCGTCCGGGCCGGCCGCCCGGGTCGCGTTGTCGACCAGATTCCCGACCGCCCGGCGCAGGTGCAGCGGGTCGACCGGCACGGGGGCGGGATCGCCGGCCCAGCAGCGCAGCCGGCCGGGGAAGCCGGGGGCGACGGCGACGACGACGTCGAGCACGACGGCGGTCACGTCGGCCGGAGCCCCGTCCGCGCGCTCCGGGTCAGCGCCGACCGAGCCGACGAGCGCGGTCATCAGCTCGGCCAGCTCCCAGATGCGGCGCAGCCGGTCGGCCGCCTCGACCATGCCGGGCCCGTCCTCCTGCGGCAGCGGCGTCCAGGCGAGCGCGCGGATGGCGGCCAGCGGCTGGCCGAGGTCGTGCAGCAGCTCGTCCGGCGCGTCGACGGCGCGCAGCGGCCGCCCGAGGTCGGTGATCGACCGGGAAGTCAACCGGATCACCTCGCAGCGGGGGTCTGGTGATGCCGAGCAGCTGGCGCACTCTTGACGTCATCGGTAAGACTGATGGACTGCTGGGAAGTGACAGGATCGGCGTCCCATTTTTTCGGCGCGGGCCGGTCGGCGGTGGCGACTCCTCCGGCCTCGTCCCGACCCGCCCCGGTACGGTTGGGCCGTGAGTGAGTCGGCCGTCACCGAGCGCCTGTTCCACGAGTCCGCGGCGGAGAAGAGCCTGCAGGCGGCCGAGCGGCTGTCGGATGACGCGTGGGCGCGGCTGAAGGAGCACCCGGAGAAGTTCCGGGTCCTCACCGGCGAGCGGCCGACCGGCCCGCTGCACCTCGGGCACTACTTCGGCAGCCTGCAACGGCGGGTCGAGGTCCAGTCGTACGGGGTGGAGACCTGGCTGCTGCTGGCCGACTACCAGGCGCTGACCGACCGGCCGGGCTCGGTCGATCTGCAGGCGTCGATGGCCGACATCGTGCTCGACTACATCGCCGTCGGGCTCGACGTGCAGAGCGAGCGCGGGCTGGCGTTCCGGCACAGCCAGGTGCCCGAGCTCAACCAGCTGATGCTGCCGTTCCTGTCGCTGGTCTCGGTGAGCGAGATCGAGCGCAACCCGACGGTGAAGAGCGAGATCGAGACGCTCGGCAGCGGGAACGTGTCCGGGCTGATGTTCAACTACCCGGTGCACCAGGCCGCCGACATCCTGTTCTGCCACGGCAACCTGGTGCCGGGCGGGCGCGACCAGCTGCCGCACGTGGAGATCACCCGCCGGATCGCCCGGGTCTTCAACAAGACCTACAGCCCGCGCCGGCGCTACTTCCAGGAGCCGGTGCTGCTGTTCGGCGAGGCGCCGATGCTGCTCGGCTCCGACGGCAAGAAGATGGGCAAGAGCGCCCGCAACGCCGTCTTCATCCGCGACGACGAGGCGACCACGGCGGCGGTGCTGAAGAAGGCGGTCACCGACTCCGACCCGCACATCGCGTACGACCCGGTGAACCGGCCGACCGTCGCCAACCTGCTGCTGCTCGGCGCGCTGGCCGCCGGGACGACGCCGGAGGCGGTGGCGGCCGAGATCGGGCCGGGCGGCTCGGCGAAGCTCAAGGCGTACGTGACCGAGGCGGTCAACGAGTACTTCCGGCCGATCCGGGCTCGCCGGGCCGAGCTCGCGGCCGACCCGACGGTGGTCAAGGACGTGCTCGAGCGGGGCAACGAGATCGCCCGGCAGACCGCGCGCAGGACGATGCGCGAGGTGCACGAGCTGATGCATCTCTAATGGGAACCAGATCCGGCCCCGGGCCGACCTTGGGGTTGTGACAACTCCTGCCCGCCGGCTGGCCGTGGTGTCCGCGGTCGCCGGTACCGCCGTCGTCCTCGCCGCCGGCCCCGCCCTCGCGCACGTCGAGGCCGAGGCCACGCCCGCCCGCGCGCTGGCCACCAACGCGCTGCTCTCGCTGACCGCCGAGGCCGAGTCGGGCACGGCCGGGATCAGCGGGCTGCGGATCCAGCTGCCGGCCGGGCTGGTGCCCGCCGACCTGCGGCTCGCGTCCGGCCCGGCGGGCTGGCGGCTGTCCGGGTCGGGCAGGGTGGTCACGGTGGCCGGGCCGGCGCTGCCGGTGGGCCGGTCGCTGGAGCTCGGCCTGCGGGTGCGGCAGCTGCCGCCGGGCGGCCAGCTGGTGCTCAAGACGGTCCAGTCGTACTCGGACGGCAGGCAGGACGCGTGGATCGAGCTGCCATCGGCATCGGTGCCGGAGCCGGACCAGCCGGCGCCGGTCGTGCGGTTGCAGCCCGCGGCGCCGGGAGCGACCGCGCTGCCGCGGGCCACGCCGGGCTCCTCGGCGGCGCCGACCCCGTCCACGGCGCCGACCACGCCGTCGGCGTCGGCGACCCCCCGCTCTTCGGGGGCTGCGCCGGCCGCGGACGCGGCGGACAATGGTTCCGGCGCCGGCTGGCTGTTCGGTGGAGTGCTGGCCGGGATCGTCGTCCTCGGGGCGATCGTGCTGGCCGCCCGCCGGCGCCTGCGATGATCACGACGTCCACCGGCGCGGTTGGCGCGGTGGGCTCCCGGGGCGGCCCGGATCGTGGGGATCCGGGCCGCCCCCTTGCTCCACCCCGCGCGGCCGGGAACGTCCCGGTCATGCGCCGACCGTGGGGACCAGCGCAACCGCTCCCGACTTGGGCTGGTCTTTGCCATCATGACACACCCTTTGCCAACCCGGAAGCGCCCGGTGGCCCGGCCGCGGGAACGGTGATCTCCCGCGGCCGGGCGGCTGCGGATCAGGCTGCCTGAGCGGCCCGGGGGGTGCTGGCCGCCGCGATCCGGGCGGCGGCGGTGCGGGCCGCCTTCGCCCTGGCGGCGGCGGCCGACGCCGCCACGCCCTTCGCGCCGACGCCGTTGATGTCGCTGGTGTCCAGCGCGTACCGGCCGACCGCGAATGCCACCGCGTCCGCGTTCTTGTCCAGGATCGACCGGTTGACGTTGCCGAGGTTGTCGCAGGCCTCGTGGTAGCAGGGGTCGAACGGGATCCCCGCCGTGCCGCCCCACTTCGCCGCCTGCGCCGGCGTCTTCGGCTCCTCGGCGCCGGTGAAGATGCCGCCGGACGGGATGCCGACCGCGATGAACGGCCCGTAGTCCGACCGCCCGTCGAAGTCGGTGCCCTCGGTCGGCACGCCCTTGCGCGTCTGGACGTACCCGCTGATCAGCGCCTCGATCTGGGCCGAGCCGAACGGCCCCGGCCCGGCACCCTCGCCGTCGGAGTCGTCGCCGTCGTAGACGAACTCACCCCAGTTCGGCGAGCCGATCATGTCGAAGTTCAGGTAGAGCGCGATGTCGAGCTGCTGCTCGAAGCTCAGCTGCTCGACGTAGTAGGTCGAGCCGAGGAGGTTGCCCTCCTCGCCGCCCCAGAAGGCCAGCCGCACCTTGTTCTTCACCCGCTCGTCGCCGAGCTTGAGACCGAGCTCGAGCAGCGCGGCCGAGCCGGAGCCGTTGTCGTTGATGCCGGGGCCCTCGAGCACGCTGTCGAGATGCGCCCCGGCGAAGACCACGTTGTCGGCGCGGCCGCCCGGCGTCTCGGCGATGACGTTGCGTGTCGTCCGAGTCTCGGAGAGCGTCTGCGTCTCGACCCGAGCGGTCACCGGACCGGCCGCGGCGAGCTCGGCGAAGTGCACGCCTTCCGCATACGAGATGCCGACCACCGGCACGGTGACAGGGCCACCGAGACCACCGGCGAAGGGCTCGGTGCGGCCCGGCTGGCCCTCGTTGAAGATGATGACGGCGGTCGCGCCGGCGGCCGTCGCGTTGGCGACCTTGTCCGCGAACAGGCAGGTGCCGCGTTGGACGAGCGCGATGTTGCCGGCGGTGAAGCCGTCGAAGTCGGCCGCCTCGCAGCCGCTCGTCGAGGACGGTTCAGGTGTCGCCGGGATGGTCAGGTCGACGGGCTGCACCAGGGCGGTGACCTCACCGGCGGCGGAGAACTGGTAGGTCACGACCTCCTCGCCAGGAACGAACACCCTGGGGTCCGGGGAGATCCGATCCAGCTCCGGCGGCGCGAGCTCCTGGAAGAACGGGAACTCGAACTCCTGGTCGGTCACGTTCCAGCCGGCCGCGGCCAGCTTGTCGTGCACGTACGTTGCGGACGCGTCGAAGCCCGGGGTGCCGGACGCGCGGGTGCCGCCGTTCTGGTCGGCGATCCGCTGGAGCGCGATCAGGTGCCGGTTGACGCCGCCGACCGTCACCTCGCGGGCCAGCTTGGTGCCGAGCCGCTCGGTGTCCGCAGCCGCGGTCGCGGGTGCGGCGGTGAGCACCACCGAGCCGGCGACGGCGAGCGCGAGCACGGTGGCCGTGCGCGAGCGGGCGGTTGGTAGTCGCATGGAACCCCCTCCTCGACCGGGCCGTCGTTGGCCCGATCTTGGGGGGATCCTGGCACGACCTTTAGCGCACCGAAAGTGATAGCAGCTGCTGTATCGGTAACCAATGGTCGCCCGATGGACCGGACGGCCCGGACCGTGCCGGTCCGGGCCGTCCGTGGGAGGCGTGGCTCAGGCTGTCGTCGGGGCCGGCGGCACCGGCGGCACCGGCGGCACCGGCGGCACCGGCGGCACCGGCGGGGTCTGCGGCGCCGTGCCCTCCGACGGCATCAGGATCCACAGCAGCGGGTAGATCAGGATCTGGCTGCCGGGGACGATGAGCAGGATCAGGACGAACAGCAGCCGGGCCGGCCAGGGGTCGATGCCGAACCGGCGGCCGAGGCCGGCGACGACGCCGCCCAGCACACGACCGTCCCGCGGTCGCACCAGACCTTGGTCGGCGAAACGGGCGTGGATCTCGTTCACGGGTCTTCCCTTCCTTCTGTCGTTGACGGGACCCACTCTGCGCCGGGACCGACCCTCGCCACATCGGGGACCGCCCCGACCCCGACCCGGATTCCTCGACTCAGGGTCGGGCGGTTTTGTCGGTGCCGCGCGGGAGCATGCGGGCATGGCGCGGTGGTCGGAGTTCGAGAAGGACGCGCCGGAGTTCGCGGCCAGGGTGCGGGCCGTGCTCGACCGGCACAAGCACAAGACGATGGCGACGCTGCGGCGGACCGGGGCGCCGCGGATCAGCGGAGCGGAGATCCAGTTCGCCGGCGGCGACGTGTTCACCGGCTCGATGTCGGGCGCAGTGAAGGGAGCGGACCTGCGCCGCGACCCGCGGGTGGCGTTCCACTCGCAATCGGAGGACGCGGACGAGAGCGACCCCGAGTCCTGGCCGGGCGACGCGAAGTTCTCCGGCCGGGCCGTGCTGGTCACCGACCCGGCGGAGCTTTCGGCCTTCTGGGCGGCGTACGGGGGACCGGAGCCGCCCGGCGGCCCGGACGCCTCCGACCTGTTCCGGGTCGACGTGGAGGACGTGGTGCTGGTGACGATCGAGCTGCCCAACATGGTGATCGAGTCCTGGCACGAGCGCGCCGGCTACCGCCGCCGGGCCCGGACCTGACCGGTCAGGGCTCCCGCCGGCCGGAGCCGGAGCTGACCGGTCAGGGCTCCCGCCGGCCGGTGCGGGCGACGCCCGGCCACTCGGTGCGGGCCTCCTCGGCGACCGGCCGGAGCCGGCCGGTCGGCAGCGACGGATCCTCCGGCGGCGAGACCCCGAGCCGGTCGGCGAGCGCGATCGCGTCGAACGGCGCCCGCACCTTGACGTCGTTGTCGAAGTAGACGACGACGTCCCGCGGCTGGCGCGGCGCCGGCGGGGCGAGCACGGTCCCGTCCGCCGGCGTGCCGCCCGCGGCCCAGGTGCGGATCCGGGCGCCCCAGACCTCCAGCGCCGGCGGGTCGTAGCCGCTCACGTAGAGCTCCTCGGCGCCGTGCAGCCGGACGTACACGTGGTCGGAGGTGACGTCGAGCAACGCCGGCCACTTCCCGGCGGTGTCGGCGACGACGAGCGCGATGTCGTGCTCGCGCAGCAGCTCGACGAACCCGGCCGTCCCGAACGAGGCGTGCCGCACCTCCAGCGCGTGCCGCAGCGGCCGGTCGACCGGCGTGCTCAGCAGCGCCCGGCCTTCCATCCGCTCGTCGTGCCGGGCGGCCAGCTCGGCGGCGGCGCCGGTGGTGCGCGGCAGCTGCGCGAAGAACCGGGCCAGCCGCTCCGGGTCGAGGCCGAGCGTCGGCGGCAGCTGCCAGAGCACCGGGCCGAGCTTGCCGCCGAGCGCGAGCACCCCGGAGGCGAAGAAGTTGGCCAGCGGCGCCTCGACCCCGGCCAGCTTCTTCATGTGCGTGACGAACCGCGGCCCCTTCACCGCGAACAGGAAGTCCTCCGGCGTCTCCGCGGCCCACCGCGCGTACGACTCCGGGCGCTGCAGCGAGTAGAACGAGCCGTTGATCTCGATCGTCCGCATCCGCCGCGAGGCGTACCGCAGCTCCAGCCGCTGCGGCAGGCCGGGCGGGTAGAACACGCCGCGCCAGGGCGGGTACCGCCAGCCGGAGATGCCGGTCCGGATGTCGCTCACGCCGTGCTGACTACCACGCGCGGGTCAGGCCCACTCACGCCGGAGCCGCCGCGGCAGCCCGAACACCAGCGCCAGGGCGGCCAGCACCATCCCCGCGCTGGCCGCGGTGGCCAGCTCGGCGCTGTGCAGGAAGCCGCGCGCGACGTCCTCCGGGCGAGCTCCGGAGACGTGCAGCGTGCCGAACAGGATGGTGCCGATCACCGCGATCCCGATCGCCGCGCCCACCCGCTGGCCGGTGTTGAGCACGCCGCTGGCCGAGCCGGCCTCCCGCGGTGGCACCGCCGACAGCACGAAGTCGATGTTGGGCGCGATGAACAACCCGTTGCCGAGTCCGGCGACGGCCAGCGGCAGCGCGATCTGCCAGCCGGCCGGGTCCGGTCCGGTCGCCGCCAGCACCAGCAGCAGGGCAAGCAGCCCGGCCGCGACCATCGCGCAGCCGACCACCAGCACGGTGCGGCCGAGCCGGGCCGAGAACCGGTCCGAGAGCGCCGCGGTGACCAGCGACCCGGCCGGGAACGGCAGCGTGACCAGCCCGGCCGACAGTGCGCTGTGCCCGAGCCCGACCTGCCAGAGGATCGAGAGCGTGAAGAACACGCTGGTGAAGCCGGCGAAGTAGACGAGGGCGAGCACGGTGCCGGCGGCGAAGGCGCGATCGCGGGCCAGCCGCGGCGAGATCAGCGGGTCGCCACCGCGCCGGTCCAGCCGGACCAGCCACCGAGCCAGCGCGGCCAGCAGCAGCACCGACAGCGCCAGACACCCGTACGTCCAGGCCGGCCAGCCTCGGCGCTGCCCCTCGATGAGCGGGACCAGCAGCGCGAGCAGCGCCGCGGACAGCAGCGCGACACCGACGGTGTCGACCCGTTGCCGGTCCCGGTGGCCGGCGTCGCGCGGCAGCAGCGCGGCCGCGAGCGGCACCGCGACGAGCCCGATCGGCACGTTCACCAGGAAGACCCAGCGCCAGCCGTGCTCGACGCCGGCGCCCTGGATGAGCAGGCCGCCGGCCAGCGGGCCGAGCGCGGTGGACAGCCCGATGACCGCGCCGAGCATGCCGAACGCGCGGCCTCGGGACGGCCCGGCGTACAGGAGCTGGATGAGTGCGGCGATCGCGGGGAAGAAGACGCCGGCGCCGAGGCCCTGCACGACCCGGGCGGCGATGAGCTGACCGGGGCTCCGCGCCAGCCCGCAGGCCAGGCTGGCCAGGGTGAACAGGGTCAGGCCGGCGACGTACATGCGTTGATGGCCGATCCGGTCGCCGATCCGGCCGGCCGGGATCAGCGTCAGCCCGAGCGTGAGCATGTAGCCGGAGACCACCCACTCCAGCACGCTCGACCCGGCGCCGAGGCCGGTCTGCACGCTCGGCAGCGCGACGTTGACGATCGTCGTGTCCAGCAGGGCCATGAACGCGCCGACCAGCAGCAGCGCGAGGCTACGGCCGGCGGCGGCGCGCGTCGCCGGTCGCGCCGGCGAGGTGACCTGCTCGGTGCTCATCGATCCTCCGGGCTCGACCTACTGCCGGAGGGAACCGCGCGCGGCCCCGAGCACATCCCGGTCGAGTCAGGCGTGGGCGAAGGCGAGGACGTGGGGGCTGGCCCCGAGCAGGGAGGGCTCGGTCTCGATCCGCTCCAGCTGGCGCAGCAGCCAGCCGCGCCGGTCCGGGTCGTCCAGCCACCGGTCCGGGTCGTCGACCAGCGAGCCGGGTCCCTCGACGGCCCGAAGGTCGACCGCGTCGAAGCCGGCCGCGGTCACCTCCGCGGCGAGCTCGTCGGGCCGGGCGAAGTGGGCGGTGGTGAAGCGGTGCGGCACCGCGTCCGGGTTGCGGTGGGTGCCGGTGTGCAGGCCGGACTCGACGATCGCGGGGTGGTCGCAGGCCCAGCCGTGCCGCAGGCCCTCGATCAGGCTGGCGAACCGGCTGATCGCGACGGCGGCCAGCACGCCGCCCGGCCGCAGCACCCGGCGCGCCTCGGCCAGCGCGGCGACCCGGTCGGCCGGCTCGATCAGGTGGTAGAGCGGGCCGAGCAGCAGCACGGCGTCGGCGCTGCGGTCAGGGAAGGCCAGCGCGCGGGCGTCGCCCACCTCGGTCGAGGCGAGGCTGGTCTCGGCGGCCGCGGCCGACTGCCGGGCCTGCTCCACGTGCAGCGGCATCGCGTCGACCAGGTGGACGGCGTGGCCGGCCAGCGCGAGCGGCACCGCGTACGCGCCCGGGCCGCCGCCGACGTCGAGGATCGTGGCCGGCGGGGCGGGCAGGTGCCGCTGGAGCAGATGCCAGGTCCTGGCCCACTCCAGCCGGCCGGCCCCGGCCAGCCGGTCCTGCTCGTCCCCGCACTCGTAGTACGCGACGACTTCGGGCGGAAGCATGCCTCGACGGTAGGCCGGTGGGGCGAGCCATTTCGGGGTAACACCCCGATCATGGTCATGCCGCCGATCGACCCGGAACCGCCTGCTCCGGCACCGGACCCGACCCCGCCGGGACCGGCGCCCGACCCGATTCCGCCGACTCCAGGGCCGGACCCGAGCCCGCCGGCCCCGGACCCGGCACCGCCGGCACCCAGCCCCGGCCCCATGCCCAACCCGGGCCCGGACATCAACTTCTGACCAGCCGTGGGCCCGACCCGACCGCGGCCCGCGGCCAGGCCGGGGTCGGGGCCGGGGTCGGGCGGCCGGTCAGTGGCGGGCGGCCGGTCAGTGGCGGGCGGCCGGTCAGTGGCGGGCGGCCGGTCAGTGGCGGGCGGCCGGTCAGTGGCGGGTCAGTGGTCGGGGGAGCCTGAGGCGAGCTGCCCGTCGGACGCGGCCAGGCGGCGGCGGGACACATTGATCTCCTGCTCGGCGTCGTGCCGGCCGGCCCAGGTCGCGCCCTCGACCGACTTGCCGGGCTCCAGCTCCTTGTAGACGTTGAAGAAGTGCTGGATCTCCAGCCGCTCGAACTCCGGCAGGTGGTGGATGTCCCGCAGGTGCTCCATCCGCGGGTCCGCCGCCGGCACGCACAGCACCTTGTCGTCGCCGCCGGCCTCGTCCCGCATCCGGTACATCCCGATCGCCCGGCACCGGATCAGGCAGCCGGGGAAGGTCGGCACCTGCAGCAGCACCATCGCGTCCAGCGGGTCTCCGTCGTCGCCGAGCGTGCCCTCGATGAAGCCGTAGTCGGCCGGGTACTGGGTGGCCGTGAACAGGGTCCGGTCCAACCGGATCCGCCCGCTGCGGTGGTCGAACTCGTACTTGTTCCGCTCGCCCTTGGGGATCTCGATCGTGACGTCGAAGTCCACCGGCCGCTCCTCCCCAGAGACTGGTCGATCCGGAGTCTAGGCCGCGGGGACCCGTCGGTACGGGTGCGGCCGGCCGCCTAGGCTTCGGATCGTGCGGTGGACGGGGGCTCGGGTCGCGATCGCCGGCGGGAGCGCGCTGGCCATCGGGGTGGCCGGGGTGGTCGGCGGGGTGGTCCTGGCCGGTCGCGGGGACGGGGTCGACCGGGCCGCGCCGGCGGTCAGCGCGAGCCCGACGCCGAGCCCGCTGGTCACCCCGAGCCCGGTGTTGGCGGTGCCGCCGGCCGGTGTGCCGCCGACCGCGGCCGGCGTGGCCCGCACGCTCGCCGGGCCGCTCGCCGACGACCGGCTCGGCGCCCGGGTCTCGGCCACCGTGCTCGACGCCGGGACCGGCCAGGTGCTGCTCGACCGCGGCGCCGCCACCTCGGTCACCCCGGCCTCGACGGCCAAGCTGGCCACCTCGGTCGCGCTGCTGTCGGTGGCCGACCCGGACCAGCGGCTGACCACCCGGGTGGTCGCCGGCGCCCGGCCCGGCGACCTGGTGCTGGTCGGCGGCGGTGACGCGACCCTGTCCGCGGCCCCCGCCGGCAGGCCCACGGTGTACGAGGGCGCGGCCCGGATGACCACCCTGGCCGCGCTGGCCAAGCGGGCCGGCGCCGGCCCGGTCCGCCGGGTGGTCGTCGACTCCAGCCTGTTCGCCGGGCCGGCGCTGGCGCCGAGCTGGAACCCGGCCGACGTCGGCGGCGGCTACATCGCGCCGATCACCGCGACGATGGTCGACGCCGGCCGGCAGGACGGGCTGCGGGCCCGCTCGGGCGCGCCCGACCTCGAGGCGGGCCGGGCGCTCGCGGCCGCGCTCGGCGCGCCCAAGGTCCCGGTGATCCGCGGCCGGGCTCCGGCCGGGGCAACCACGCTGGCCGAGGTCGACTCGCTGCCGGTCCCGCGGCTGATCGAGCAGATGCTGCTCGCCTCGGACAACGTGCTGGCCGAGGTGCTGGCCCGGCAGGTGGCGATCGCCGAGGGCCAGCCGGCCAGCTTCGCCGGCGCCGCCGCCGCCACCCGGCAGGTCCTGGCCCGGCTGGGGATGCCGGCCGGCGACCGGCTGCTCGACGGCAGCGGGCTGTCCGGGCAGGACCGGGTCACCCCGGCGCTGCTGGCCGGGCTGCTGCGGGCCGCGGCCGACGCCGACGAACCCCGGCTGCACGCGCTGGTGCCCGGGCTGCCGGTGTCGGGCTACCTCGGCACGCTCGACGAGCGCTACCGCACCGGCCCGGCGGCGGTCGCGGCCGGCCAGGTCAGGGCCAAGACCGGCACCCTGGACGGGGTCAGCTCGCTGGCCGGGCTGGTCCGCGGCCGGGACGGGCGGCTGCTGGTGTTCGCCGTGGTCGCCGACCGGGTCCGGGTCGGCGGCACGCTGCCGGCCGAGGCCGCCCTGGACGAGGTCGCCGCCGCCCTCACCACCTGCGGCTGCCGTTAGGGATTGGCGTGGTGGTGGTGCTGCTCCATCACCCGGGCCAGCCCTGACATCCCGCGCAGCAGCGCGTCCAGCTCCTCGCCGGTCAGCTCGCCGAACAGGTGCCGGTGCTGGGCCCTGAAGTGGGCCGCGATGCGCTCGGCCGCGGTCTGCCCGGCCGGGGTGAGCGCCAGCCGGTAGAAGCGCCGGTTGGCCGGGTCCCGCACCCGCTCCAGCCAGCCCCGCCGCTCCAGCCCGGCCGCCAGCCGGCTGGTGGTCGACTTCTCCAGCCCCAGCCGCTCGCCGAGCTGCTGCTGGGACAGCGGGCCGGCCTCGGTCAGCTCGGCGAGCGCGAAGACCTCCGACGCCGAGGCCCGTACGCCGTCGTGGTCGTGCGGCTCGAGCAGCCCGCCGACCCGGACGAGCCAGCGCAGCAGCCGGCGCAGCTCCTCATCCGGAAACGGTTGTGCCATACAACTCTCCTGCCCTACCGTAGTTGCACGGCACAACTCTAGGAGGACGAGATGCCCCACGGCCACCGCCACGTCCCTCGGCTGTTCATGCACGGCGACGGCAGCATGACCGGCTGGTTCGGCGATCCGGAGCACTACGAGCGGTTCGTGACCCGGCTCGAGCGCCCGCTGCGGGCCCGGATCGCCGCCGACGTGGCCGCGCTGCGGCTGCCGGCCGGTGCCCATGTTCTGGACGTCGGCACCGGTCCCGGCCGCCTGCCGGTCGAGATCGCCCGGCGCAGCCCGCAGGTGTGGGTCACCGGGCTGGACGTCTCGCCCCGGATGATCGAGGCCGCCAAGGCGGCGATCGAGCCCGGCCTGCAGGTGATCGCCGAGGTCGGCGACGTGGCCAGGCTGCCGTACAAGGACGGCAGCGTCGACCTCGTCGTCTCGACGCTCAGCCAGCACCACTGGCCGGACCGGGCGGCGGCGCTCGCAGAGCTGGCCCGGGTGCGCGCGCCGGGCGGCCGGATCTGGATCTACGACGTGCGCCGGGCGCTGCGAACCGCGCAGGTCACGGCGGCCGTCGCCGTTCCCGGAGCGGACGTGCGGGTCGATCCGGTGCGGGCCGGGCTGCTCGGCCGGCTGCTCGGCCGGCTCACCGTGCAGCCCGCCGGCGTGACCGTGTGACCCGGCCGGGGTCGGGCGCCGGGCGTACCGTGGCCGCATGAGCAGCCAGCCCGGAATGGTCGATTGGGACCTCGCCGTCTCCACCGCGACCCGGTTGACCTCGCCCGGACCGGAGGTGTCCCGCAGCGAGGCCGACGCGGCCGTGCGGTCGTTGCGCGAGCAGGTCGAGGTCGCGGCCGCGCACGTGGAGCGGATCACCGGCCTGCACGCCGAGGGTCCGGTCCCGGTGACCCGGGTGGTCGACCGGCCCGGCTGGGTGCGGGTCAACGCCGACGGCATGGCCCGGCTGCTCACCCCGCTGGTGCAGACGCTCGAGGAGCGCCGGCCCCGGCCGGCCGGGCGGTTCGAGCAGACCGTCGGGCCCAAGGCGACCGGTCTGCAGGCCGGCGGGGTGCTGGCCTTCCTGTCCAGCAAGGTGCTCGGGCAGTTCGAGTTCTTCTCCGAGCAGGGTGGGCAGTTGCTGCTCGTCGCCCCCAACGTGGTCGAGGCCGAGCGGTCGCTCGGCGTCTCGCCGGCCGACTTCCGGCTCTGGGTGGCGCTGCACGAGGTGACCCACCGGCTGCAGTTCACCGCGGTGCCGTGGCTGCGCGGCCACCTGACCAACGAGATCGACGCGCTGGTCGACGCGACCGACCTCGACCCGGACGCGATGCGTGAGCGGCTGGCGGCGTTCGTCGGCCAGCTCGGCTCGGCGCTGCGCGGCGGCGAGGAGTCCCAGGGCATCCTCGGCCTGATCCAGAGCCCGGCGCAGCGGGAGATCATCGACCGGCTGACCGCGTTCATGTCGCTGGTCGAGGGGCACGCCGAGTACGTGATGAACGCGGTCGGCCCGGACGTGGTCCCCTCGATCGGGGTGATCCGGGAGCGGTTCGGCCAGCGCCGCAAGGGCACCGGCCCGCTCGACCGGGTGCTGCGCCGGCTGCTCGGCCTCGACGTGAAGATCCGGCAGTACGCGGACGGCAGCCGGTTCGTCGGCGCGGTCGTGGAGGCGGTCGGGATCGACGGGTTCAACCGGGTCTGGACCTCGGCCGAGACGCTGCCGCGCAAGTCGGAGCTCAACGACCCGCACGCCTGGGTCGAGCGCGTGCACGGTTTCCGCCCGGCCGCCTCGGCCTGACCGCCGGCCGGCCCGGCTAGCGTTCGGGGCGTGCAGGAGGGGCCGGCGCCGGCGGTGGCGGCCGTGCGGGTGGCCGTGCGGCGGTTGCTGGTCGACGTGCGGCCGGCCGGCGTGCTCGTCGCCTGCAGCGGCGGTGCCGACTCGGTCGCGCTGGCTGCGGCGACCGCGGTCGAGGCGCCCCGGCTCGGCCTCCCGGCCGGGCTGGTGACCGTCGACCACGGGCTGCAGGAGGGCTCGGCGACCTGGGCGGCCGAGACCGCCGAGCTGGGCCGCGCCCTCGGCCTCGACCCGGTCCTGGTCCGCCGGGTCGACGTCGGCACGGCCGGTGGCCCCGAAGCCGCCGCCCGGACCGCCCGCTACGACGCCCTGGCCGAGGCGGCCGACGACCGCGCGGTCCTACTGGCGCACACGCTGGACGACCAGGCCGAGACCGTGCTGCTCGGGCTCGGCCGGGGCTCGGGACCGCGGTCGATCGCCGGGATGCGCCGGGTCGACGGGCGCTGGCTGCGGCCGCTGCTCGGGACCCGGCGGGAGACCACGCGCGCCGCCTGCGCGGCCGAGCGGCTCCCGTACCGGCAGGATCCGCACAACGACGACCCCCGCTTCACCCGGGTACGCCTGCGCGCGGAGGTGCTCCCGCTGATGGAGGACGTGCTGCGCGGCGGCGTCGCCGAGGCGCTGGCCCGCACGGGCGAGCTGCTGCGCGACGACCTCGACGCGCTCGACGCGCTGGCCGACGCGCTGGCCCGCGAGGGCCCGCTGCCGGCCGGCGAGCTGGCCCGGCACCCGCGCGCGATCCGCACCCGGGTGCTGCGGAACTGGGTCGGCGGGCCGCTCACCGCCGCCCAGCTGCGCGCGCTCGACGCCCTGGTCGCCGACTGGCACGGGCAGGGCCCGGTGGCCCTGCCCTCCGGCCGGACGGTCCGGCGTGCGTCTGGCATGCTGCATCTCGCCGGACCGGATCGCTGAGGCAGACCCAGGACGGGGAGCGGTGCACAACTACGACGGCGACATCGACGAGATCCTGCTGACCGAGCAGCAGATCGCGAAACGCATCCAGGAAGTGGCCGACGAGGTCTCGGTCGACTACGCGGATCGCGAACCCGTCCTCGTCGGCGTACTCAAGGGCGCCGCGACCCTGATGGCCGACTTCGCCCGGGCGCTGAGCCGGCCGGTGACCATGGAATACATGGCGGTGTCCTCGTACGGCTCGTCGACGAGCTCGTCCGGGATCGTGCGCATCCTCAAGGACCTCGACCGGGACATCTCCGGCCGGCACGTGCTCGTGGTCGAGGACATCGTCGACTCGGGGCTGACGCTGTCCTGGCTGCTGCGCAACCTGGAGGCCCGGCAGCCGGCCTCGCTCGAGGTCATGGCGCTGCTGCGCAAGCCGGACGCGGTCAAGATCGACGTGCCGGTCCGCTACCTCGGCTTCGACATCCCGAACGAGTTCGTCGTCGGCTTCGGTCTCGACTACGCGGAGCGCTACCGGGACCTGCCGTACATCGCCCGGCTCAAGCCCGAGGTCTACACCCGGTAAAGGAACGCTCCAGGCCGCTCGGCCGTTTCCCCGGTCGAGGCCATCGACCCCGGTGGCCTGCGTCGTCGTTGTGCCCGGTGTACCTTTCCTGTCAGGGACTGATCGCCGTGCGCGCCGGGCGCGCCCACCAGCTGGAGCGGGAGGACCGGAGCTGCCGGGCACGGCGTCTCCGCTGAGATATGGATCGTCGTCGAATCCTCAAGTCGCCGTGGTTCTGGATCGTCCTCGGCCTGCTGGTCGTGCTGGCCGTGCCCACCCTGTTCCGCGGGAACGGCGGATTCTCCCAGGTTCCGACGTCGGTCGCGCTCACGCAGCTGGAGAGCGGCAACTACAAGACGGTCACGATCAACGACCGCGAGCAGACCCTCGACATCACGCTGAAGGACGAGGTCGACGGGCACGACAAGATCACCTCGGCGTACCCGACCGGGCTGGACGACCGGATCGGGCAGGTGCTCGACCAGGGCAAGCAGGAGTTCAAGACCAAGATCAGCTCACAGAACGTGTTCGTCAGCCTGCTGATCAGCCTGCTGCCGATCCTGCTCGTCGTCTTCCTGCTGTTCTTCATCATGAACTCGGTGCAGGGCGGCGGCTCCCGGGTCATGAACTTCGGGAAGTCCAAGGCCAAGCTGGTCAGCAAGGACACGCCGAAGACGACCTTCGCCGACGTGGCCGGCGCGGACGAGGCCATCGAGGAGCTCCAGGAGATCAAGGAGTTCCTGGAGAACCCGGCCAAGTTCCAGGCCATCGGCGCGAAGATCCCCAAGGGCGTCCTGCTCTACGGGCCGCCCGGCACCGGTAAGACCCTGCTGGCCCGCGCGGTGGCCGGCGAGGCCGGGGTGCCGTTCTACTCGATCTCCGGCTCCGACTTCGTCGAGATGTTCGTCGGCGTCGGCGCCTCCCGGGTGCGCGACCTGTTCGAGCAGGCCAAGGCCAACGCGCCGGCGATCATCTTCGTGGACGAGATCGACGCGGTCGGCCGGCACCGCGGCGCCGGCCTTGGCGGCGGCCACGACGAGCGCGAGCAGACCCTCAACCAGCTGCTGGTCGAGATGGACGGCTTCGACGTCAAGGGCGGGGTCATCCTCATCGCGGCCACCAACCGGCCGGACATCCTCGACCCCGCGCTGCTGCGCCCGGGCCGCTTCGACCGGCAGATCGCGGTCGACCGGCCCGACCTCGAGGGCCGCCGCGCGGTGCTGGCCGTGCACGCCAAGGGCAAGCCGCTCGCGCCCGACATCGACCTGTCGGTGATCGCCCGGCGCACCCCCGGGTTCACCGGCGCCGACCTGGCCAACGTGATCAACGAGGCCGCGCTGCTGACCGCCCGGCAGAGCGGCAACCTCATCCAGATGACGTCGCTGGAGGAGGCGATCGACCGGGTCATCGCCGGGCCGGAGCGCAAGACCAGGGCGATGAGCGAGAAGGAGAAGAAGCTCACCGCGTACCACGAGGGCGGCCACGCGCTGGCCGCCTGGGCGCTGCCGAACCTCGATCCGGTGCACAAGGTGACGATCCTGCCCCGGGGCCGGTCGCTCGGGCACACGCTCGTGCTGCCGACCGAGGACCGCTACACCCAGATCCGGTCCGAGATGATCGACCAGCTGGTATACGCGCTGGGCGGTCGCGCCGCCGAGGAGCTGGTCTTCCACGAGCCGACCACCGGCGCGAGCGACGACATCCAGAAGGCCAGCGCGCTGGCCCGCTCGATGATCACCGAGTACGGCATGAGCTCGAAGCTCGGTGCGGTCAAGTACGGCCAGAAGGACTCCGAGCCGTTCCTCGGCCGGGACTACGGCCACCAGCGGGACTACTCGGAGACCGTCGCCACCGACATCGACGGCGAGGTGCGCCAGCTCATCGAGATGGCCCACGACGAGGCCTGGGAAATCCTCAACGAATACCGGGACGTGCTAGACGACCTCGTGCTCGAGCTGATGGAGAAGGAGACGCTGGGCAAGGACGACCTGGCCCGGATCTTCGCCCCGGTGGCCAAGCGGCCGCCGCACAACACGTACGCGGGCTTCGGCCGGCGGGCGCCCTCGGAGAAGCCGCCGGTGATGACGCCTTCCGAGCTGCAGGCGGTCGGGGCCGGGCGCGGCCCGGCGAACGGGGCCGCACCGGGGATGCCGTCGCCCGGGCCGCGATGGGCCGGCGCCCGCGCCCGCGCCCGCGCAGTACGGGTCGAACGGTTCGGGCCGGCACGCGACGACTCCCGACGGGCACCCCGGCCAGCCGGGCGCCGGCTACGGCCAGCCGCCGTACGGCGCCGACCAGCCCCCGTACGGGAGCCAGCCGCCGTACGGGAGCCAGCCGCCGAACGGCGCCGACCAGCCCTCGTACGGGGGCCAGCCGCCGTACTCCGGTGGCCAGCCCCCGTACGGCACCGGCCAGCCGCCGTACGCCGGCCAGCCGCCCTACGCCGGCCACCCCCCGAACTCCGGTGGCCAGCCTCCGCACGCCGGCCAGCCCCCGTACGCCGGCCAGCCGTACCCCGGTGACCAGCCTCCGTACGGCACCGGGGAGCCGCCGCATCAAGGGGCACCGGCGCCGCGCGGGACCGGCGAGGGCGGGCAGGCCGACGGCTACGGGCGCGGCGACCAGGACTGGGCGCCGGGGGATGGCCAGTCGGGATCGCGTTGACCGGCACGTTCGACGCGCCCGGGGTGGAGCGGGCGGTGCGCGACCTGCTGGTCGCTCTCGGTGAAGACCCGGGCCGCGAGGGCCTGCGCCGCACTCCCGAGCGCGTCGCCGCCGCCTACGCCGAGCAGTTCGCCGGCCTCTACGTCGACCCCTCCGCCGTCCTCGAAACCACCTTCGACGAGGGCCACGAGGAGATGGTCCTCGTCAAGGACATCGAGATGTACTCCACCTGCGTCCCGTCGAACCAGACGGTCGACGCGGTCGGTGGCCGCACGCGGGCTCGCGACGTCGCGCTCGGAGACCGGCTCTGGACGCTCGTCGACGGTCGGGTCGAGCAGACCACGGTCTGCGGGGTCAGCGCACGCAGTACCCGGGCGCTGGTCGAGGTGACGACCGAGCGCGGCCGCTTCCAGGTGACGCCCGACCACCCGCTCGCCACGCCGGGCGGGTGGCGGGAGGCCAGGGAGGTCGCCGGCTCCTCCCTGGAGTGGACCCCGGCGCGAGGCCTGTCCCGCGGCCGCTGGCGGCCGATCCCGGGGCAGACCTCGACCACGCGGTCGGGACGGTCGGTGCCGGCGCGACGGTCGGCTCCCGCCGCGTCTCGCCGGTCGTCAACGACGTCGGGTACGCCACGAAGTCCGCGGAGTCGGTCCGCCGGGCATTCGCCGGGCGGTTCCCGCGGGTGGTGCTCCAGGACGAGGCCACGGTCGCCGGCTTCCTGGACGGCTACGTCGACGGCGCCGGCCGCCGGTCGAGGAGCGCGGACAGTTGGCTGCGCCGGCACGGCTTCCCCCAGGAGTCCTACCGGACGGATCTCGTCGAGTCCGAGTGGGTGAGGGTCGAGTCGGTCCGGCCGGTCGCCGCCGGCGGGGCCACGCCGTACCCGGTCCACAGCTTCACCTGCGAGCCGCATCCGACCTTCCTCGTCGCCGGTCACCTGACCCACAACTGCGAGCATCATCTGGTTCCGTTCCACGGGGCGGCGCACGTGGGGTACATCCCGAACGTCGACGGCCGGATCACCGGGTTGAGCAAGCTGGCGCGGCTGGTGGATCTGTTCGCGAAGCGGCCGCAGGTGCAGGAGCGGCTCACCTCCGAGATAGCCGACGCGCTGGTCCGGCGGCTCGAGCCGCGCGGCGCGATCGTCGTGATCGAGGCCGAGCACCTGTGCATGTCGATGCGCGGGATCCGCAAGCCCGGCGCCCGCACCGTGACCTCCGCGGTGCGCGGCCTGTTCCAGACCCAGCCGTCCACCCGCGCCGAGGCGATGAGCCTCATCCTGGGCCGATGACCGGACTGCCGCGCCCGGACCGGTGCGCCGTCATGGGCGTTCTCAACGTGACCCCGGACTCGTTCAGCGACGGCGGCCGGTACGCCGACCTCGACGCCGCGGTCGCGCACGGCCGCGCGCTGTGGGCGGCCGGCGCCGACATCGTCGACGTCGGTGGCGAGTCCACCCGCCCGGGCGCGGACCGGGTCGAGGCCGCGGAGGAGACCGGCCGGGTCGTGCCGGCGATCCGCGCGCTGGCCGCCGACGGCGTCACGGTGAGCGTCGACACCAGCAGGGCCGCGGTCGCCGAAGCCGCGCTCGACGCCGGCGCGACGATCGTCAACGACGTCAGCGGCGGGCTGGCCGACCCGGCGATGGCCAAGGTCGTGGCGGCCGCCGGCGTGCCGTGGGTGCTCATGCACTGGCGCGGGCACAGCCGGGACATGCAGGCGCTGGCCCGGTACGGCGACGTGGTCCGGGACGTCGCCGCCGAGCTCACCCGCCAGGTCGACGCTGCTCTCGCGGCGGGCGTCGACCCGCAGCGGATCGCGATCGACCCCGGCCTCGGCTTCGCCAAGACGGCCGAGCACAACTGGACCCTGCTGGCCCGGCTGGACGAGCTGACCGCGCTGGGCTTCCCGGTGCTGGTCGGCGCGTCCCGCAAGGCGTTCCTCGGCCGGCTGCTGGCCGGCCCGGACGGCCCGCCGGTCCCGGTCGACGCCCGGGAGCACGCGACGGTCGCGACCAGCGTGCTGGCCGCGGTGATGGGCGCCTGGGGCGTGCGGGTGCACGAGGTGACGCCGACCCTGGACGCGCTCAAGGTCGTCCGGGCCTGGTCGAGGGCGGCCGAGCAGCCGGCCGTGGACGAGGACCCGGCCGGGCCTCCGGTGCCGCGCCCCCGGGGACCGGTGCGCCGTGGCTGACCGGATCGCGCTGACCGGTCTGCGGGTCCGCGGCTTCCACGGCGTGTACGAGCACGAGCGGCGGGACGGGCAGGACTTCGTCGTCGACGCGACCCTCTGGCTGGACAGCCGCCCGGCCGCGGCCAGCGACGACGTCGCCGACACCGTCGACTACGGCGCGCTGGCCGACCGGCTCGCCACGGTCGTCGCGGGCGAGCCGGTGAACCTCATCGAGACGCTGGCGGCCCGTCTCTGCGCGCTGTGCATGGTCGACGAGCGGGTGATCGCCGCCGAGGTCACCGTGCACAAGCCGCAGGCACCGATCGCCCGCGAGTTCGCCGACGTCGCGGTGACCGCCCGGCGGTCCCGCCGATGAGCCGGGCCGTCCTGTCCGTCGGCTCCAACCTCGGTGACCGGCTGGCCCACCTGCGGTCCGTCGTGGCCACGCTGCGACCGGTGGCGGTCAGCCCGGTGTACGAGACGGCACCGTGGGGTGGGGTCGAGCAGGACGACTACCTCAACGCGATCGTCGTCGTCGACGACCCGGACACCGACGCGTACGGCTGGCTGGCGCGGGCGCGCGAGCTGGAGCGGGCGGCCGGCCGGGTCCGGGACGTCCGCTGGGGTCCGCGCACCCTCGACGTGGACGTCGTCGACGTCGACGGCACCACCAGCGCCGACCCCGAGCTGACGCTGCCGCACCCGCGCGCCCACGAGCGCGCGTTCGTGCTGGTGCCGTGGGCGGACGTGGACCCGGACGCCGTCCTGGCCGGTCACGGCCGGGTCGCGGAGCTCGCCGGGGACCGCACCGGCGTCCGGCGGACGGACTTGGAGCTGCGGTGATCGGCCCAACCCGGATCCGCGACCTGGTCGCGTACGCCGCCGCCATGACCCTGGTCACCTGGCTCGCGATGCGCCAGTGGTACGGAGATCTCCCGCGGCTGCGCTGGTTCGTCCCGCTGTCCCTGCTGCTGCTCGCGATCGCCGAGGTGCTCGCGGCCAACCAGCTGCGCGACCGGATCCGGCGCCGTCCGGGCGCGTTGCCGGTGCAGCCGCTCGCGGCCGCCCGGATGCTGGCGCTGGCGAAGGCGAGCGCGATCGTCGGCGCCTTCGCCACCGGCATCTGGGCCGGCCTGCTCGGGTACGTGGTGCCGCGGCTCGGCCAGCTCGCCGCCGCCCCCAACGACACGGCCACCGGCGTGGTCGGTGTGGTCGCCGCGGTCGCTCTGACCGCGGCCGCCTTGTGGCTGGAGTATTGCTGCCGGACCCCGGCTCCGCCGGACGGCGACCGGCAAGCTAGGCCGGACGGATCAATGGAATCCTAACTAGTTGTCGTAGCACCGAAGCGTCCACACGAACCCGGGACGACACGCGATCGGACTGTTAGTTTCACAGGATCACCAGAGGGGTCGAACCGGTCCTGTTAGGGGTGGGATGGGCAGGCACAGTCAGGAGGGCGAGCCGGAGTCCGGCGGTCAGCCGGCGCCCGGCGGCCTTGTCGTCAACCCCTCCGACGAGCACTTCCGCGCGCTCGTCGAGCTCTCCCCGGACGCGGTGTTCGTCATCGTCGACGGTTACCACGTCTTCGCCAACTGGCGCGGCCTGGAGATGCTCGGCGCCAGCAAGATCTCCGACCTGCAGACCCGCCCGGCCCTCGACTTCATGGACGAGTCGATCCGGACCGAGGCCGAGCAGCGGCTGACCGGCATGGTCGACGGCCGCAACCTCGAATACGTCGAGGAGACGCTGGTCCGGCTCGACGGCCAGGCCGTGCACATCGAGGCGGCCGGCCGGCAGATCTCGTTCGGCGGCCGGCACGGCGCGCTGGTCGTCGCCCGCGACGTCAGCGGCCGGCGCAGCTCCGAGGCCAAGGTCAGGGCGGCCGAGGAGAAGTTCCGCGCCGCGTTCCAGAACGCGCCGACCGGGATGGCGATCGTCGACAAGGCCGGCATGTTCCTCGACGTCAACGCCGCGCTCGCCCGGCTGTTCGGCCGCCGGGTGGCCACCCTGCACGGCGACCTCATCTGGCACCACCTGCATCCGGACGACTCCGAGCGGGTCCGGGGCGACTTCGCCCGGGTCGTCGACGGGACCGAGGACGACGTCTCCGGCACCTTCCGCTACCGGACCGGGGCCGGCGGCGACGGCTGGGTGCACGCCTCGGTGTCCGCGCTGGTCGGCCAGAAGTCGTACATCGTGCACCTGGTCGACGTGACCCAGCAGAAGAACACCGAGTACGACCTGCACCGCAAGGCCACCCACGACCCGCTGACCGGGCTGCCGAACCGCGGGCTGGTGCTGCACAAGCTCGGTGCGGCGCTGCGCTCGCTGCGCGCCGAGCCGGGCCAGGTGCACGTGCTGTTCGCCGATCTCGACGGGTTCAAGCAGGTCAACGACATGCACGGGCACGCGGTCGGGGACCGGGTGCTGCGCGCGGCGGCCGAGCGGATGCGCGGCGCGCTGCGGCCGACCGACACGATCGGCCGGCTCGGTGGCGACGAGTTCGTGGTGATCCTCAAGAGCCTGCCGCACGAGGTGCCGGCCGAGGAGATCGCGCACCGGCTGGCCCAGGCGGTGGCCGCACCGGTCGCGTTCGAGGGCGGGATCGTCAACGTCCGGGCCAGCATCGGCCAGGCGTCCACCGACGACCCCGACTTCCCGGCCGCCCGGCTGCTCGGCGCCGCGGACGCGAACATGTACAAGGTCAAGCAGGCGACCCGCAACGCGGAGGCGTACGTCCCGCGCCAGGCCGCTCCGCCGCTGCGGGCGGTCAAGTAGCCGAAAACGGGGCAAGGCATACCCGGCGGGATGTCCTACGCTGGCGTCGCGCCGTGCGGCGCGCGTGGTTGGCTTGATCTGTCGACAACAGCGGTCGCCGGCCGGACCCGTGGTCGGGACGGGATCCGGGCACGCCGCGGAGAGGGTGGGCGAGCGCCGGTGAGGTCCGCGCTGCTGGGGATCCTGGTCGTGCTGCTGCTCGCCGGCTGCACCGGCGACGACCAGCCGCCGGCGAAGCCGGAGCCCAAGCTCACCGTCGGCGCCGGCCTGTCCGCCGAGCAGCAGATCATCGCCCGGATGTATGCGCAGGCCCTGCGCAAGGCCGGCTTCGACGTGACCACGCGGCTCGACGGCGGCACCCGCACCGCGTACGTCCCGGCCCTGCAGCGCGGTGACCTCGACGTGGTGCCGGACTACCTGGCTCCGGTCACCGAGTACCTGCGGGCCGGCGTGCCGGTCGCGCACCGCCCGCCCGCGGCGACCGGCGACGTGGAACACACCGCGCACCTGCTCGACGACCTGCTCGCCGGCCGCCCGCTCGGGGTGACCCGCCCGTCGCTGGCGACCGACCAGACCGCGCTGGCGGTGTCCAAGACGCTCGCCGACGACGAGGACCTCGCCGACGTCTCCGACCTGCGCCGGCTCAACGGCAGGCTCGTGCTCGGTGGCCCGGACGGCTGCAGCACCGACCCGTCCTGCCTGCTCGGCCTGCGGGAGCGGTACGGGCTGCGGTTCAAGCGGGTCGACGAGCTCGGCGAGGTCTCCGGCAAGCCGATCTTCGACGCGCTGCGCAAGGGCAGCGCGGACGTCGGCTCGGTGCAGTCCTCGGACGGCGAGATCGCCGCCGAGAGCCTGGTCGTGCTGCGCGACGACGAGCTGCTGGAGCCGGCCGGCAACATCGTCGCGCTCTACCGCAGCCAGCTTCCGGCCCCGGCCCGGGCCGTGGTCGACAGCGTGAACCGCGCGCTGACCACCGAGAAGCTGCAGGAGCTGAACAAGCGCCAGGACCTCGACGGGCAGGACCCGGACGGGCTGGCCAAGCGGTTCCTGCAGGACGCCCGGCTGATCTGAGCCACGCCGGGCGGCTCATCTGGCTACTCGTCCAGGTGGGTCCCCTATGGTTGGCCCGTGGCGCGCGCCCGCTCCAGCTCAGGTGGTCGGGGCGGCCTGCGCACTGTCGCGCTGGCCGCCGCGGTGGCGATCGCGCTCGCCTCGACCGCGGCGGTGGTGCTCAGCGACGATCCGGAGACCCTGCGGCTGGCCGTCGTCGGCGCGCTCTGGGCGTTCGTGCTGGCCGCGTTCGCGGCGCCGCGACGGCGGGAGTCGGAGCCGGCGACGGGCGACCCGGGCGGCGCACTGGAGTTGCGCCGGACGTACGAGATCGAGCTGGAGAAGGAGGTCGCCGCCCGCCGCGAGTACGAGCTGCAGCTCGAGGTCTACCTGCGCCGGGAGCTGGAGCGGGGACTGGCCGAGGACGTGGCCGCGCTGCGGGACGAGGTCGGCCGGATGCGCGGCGAGATGATCGACCGGCTCGACGGCGAGCTGCGGATGGAGCGGATCGAGACCACGCGGCTGATCGGCGGCAGCCTGCGGGCGCTGCAGGACGAGGCGCGCCGGCTCGGCATCGGCATGCCGGTGCCGCCCGAGCTGTCCGCCGCCGTCGAGGCCGACTTCGCGGGCGACCCCCTCGGCCGCGGGTCCGCCAGCGGCGTGGCGGACTACGGCCCGCCGACCGGCCAGCCGGATTTCGCTGCGCCGCTCGGCTCAGCGAGCTACCGCGGCCGGCCGGATCCCGGTCCGGCGGGCTTCGCCGGCCAGGGGGACTTCGGAGCGCCGGACGGCTCAGCGAGCTACCGCGGCCGGCCGGAGTCCGGCGGGCTTCGCCGGCCAGGGGGACTTCGGAGCGCCGGACGGCTCAGCGAGCTACCGCGGCCGGCCGGATCCCGGTCCGGCGGGCTTCGCCGGCCAGGGGGACTTCGGAGCGCCGGACGCGCCGGGGAGCTATCCGCCGCGGGGGTACGACCCGCCGCGCGCCGGCTCCCCGTACACGCCGTACCCGTCGTACGCGGAGCCCGAGCCGACCCCGCCGCCGATGCCGCCGATGCCGCCGATGCCGCCGCCGCCGATGTCCGGGCCGCCGGCTCCGCCCGCACCGAGATCCCCCGCCGCGGGCGAATCCGTCCCGCCGCGCCGCCGGCGCTACCGCGAGGACAACGAAGATAACGAGGTGATGTCCCGGCTCCTGGGCCGGTGACCGGGCTCTCCCCTGGCCACCGAGTGGGCCGGATCGCGCCGACTACCATCCGAGGGGTGACTTCCCCGATGCTGGCGTTCACCGGTGTCGGCCGGACCTTTCCCGACGGCACGGAGGCGCTGCGCGACGTCGATCTCGCCGTGGACAGCGGCGAGTTCGTCTCGGTGGTCGGCCCGTCCGGCTGTGGCAAGAGCACGCTGCTGCGGCTCGCGTCCGGCCTCGACCATGCGACCAGCGGGCGCGTCGACGTCGCGTCCGCGCAGGTCGGTTACGTCTTCCAGGACCCGACGCTGCTGCCCTGGCGCACCGTCCGCAAGAACGTCGAGCTGCTGGTCGAGCTCGAGCACCTGCCCAAGGCGCAGCGCCGGGCCCGGGTGGACGAGGCGATCGGGCTGGTCGGCCTGCAGGGCTTCGAGCGGCACCGCCCGCGCGCGCTGTCCGGCGGCATGCGCATGCGCACGTCGCTGGCCCGCTCGCTGGTGCTGCAGCCGGACGTGTTCCTGTTCGACGAGCCGTTCGGGGCGCTGGACGAGATGAGCCGCGAACGGCTCAACGACGAGCTGCTCGGGCTGTTCGCCGACCGCGGTTTCGCGGCTCTGTTCATCACCCACTCGGTGGCCGAGGCGGTCTACCTGTCCACCCGGGTGGTGGTGATGTCGCCGCGGCCGGGCCAGGTCCTGGGCGAGGTGCCGATCCCGTTCGGCTATCCGCGCCAGCCGGACGTGCGGTATTCGGAGGAGTTCGGCAAGGTCGCCGGCGAGGTCTCCGATCTGCTCCGGGACGTGCCGCGGCGCCGGGCGCACTGACGCGGCCGGCGTGGGCGCCGCGGCCCGCGACCGATCCGGCCCGCGGGTGCGTCGGGTGGCCGGGCGGCGCCCGCGCTGATCAGCCGAGCGCCGGTCCGCCGAACTACCCGACGCAACCCTGAATGTGACTCTGTGTCACGACTTGGTGGTCTCCGTGCGTACTCACTGGTGGGTGCTATACGGTGTATCGACGCGGGGGGTCACGGAGAGGCAGATCGGCGACACTAAGCGTCTGACGCAGCGTCAGTGGTGATCGCCGCCGCCAGGGTCGAGTCCGGGAGGCGTTCGAATTGAGCGTGGACACCCGTTTGCCGGAAACGGGTGCAGGAGGCGTCGTCGGCGCCGCCGTCGGTCGACCACCTCCCCGGCGCCGCCGTAGCCTGCTCGCGACCCTGGTGCCGCCGCTGGTGACGCTCGCGGTGTTCCTCGGGGTCTGGTACTACGTCTCGTACGTCGCGCTCGACCCCGATCGGCGGTTCCTGCTGCCGGCACCACACCAGGTCATCGACGTCGCGTTCGTCGACGCCCGGAACCGCACCGAGATCCTCACCGCGCTGTGGCTGTCCACCTGGATCGCCGCGCTCGGGCTGTTCATCGCGATCGTGCTCGGAATGGCGATCGGCATCGCGATGGCGCAGGCCCGCTGGGTCGAGCGGTCCATCTACCCGTACGCGGTCATCCTGCAGTGCGTGCCGACGCTCGCGCTGGTGCCGGTGATCGGCTTCTGGTTCGACTTCGGCCTGACCAGCCGGCTGATCGTGACCGTGCTGATCGCGATCTTCCCGGTCATCTCGAGCACGCTGTTCGGGCTGCAGTCGGCCGAGCGTGGCCAGCACGAGCTGTTCACCCTGCACCACTCCAACCGGCTGGTCCGGCTCTGGAAGCTCCAGCTGCCGGCGGCGATGCCGGCCATCCTGACCGGCTTCCAGGTCGCGGCCACGCTCGCGGTCGTCGGCTCCGTGGTCGGCGACTTCTTCTTCAAGCAGGGCGACGCCGGCATCGGCGTGCTCATCGACCTCTACCGGGCCCGGCTGCAGTCCGAGCAGCTCTTCGGCGCCGCGCTCGCCGCGTCTTTCCTCGGCGTGCTGGCGTTCTGGCTGTTCGGCCTGCTCAACCGGGTCGTCACCGGCCCCTGGTACGGCTCCACCGCGTACGACAGGCCGGCCTGACCAACCTCTCCCCACCCGCGCCGGCCTCGGGCCGGACCGCACAACCCCGCACAAACGAGGAGAACCATGCGTCCACGCAAGCTCGTTCCGGTGGCAGCCGGACTCACCCTCCTGCTGGCCGCTGCCGCTTGCTCAAGTAGCGACAGCACCACCGACAACAGCGCGCCGGCGCCGAAAGCGTCCGGGGCGGCCCTGAACCTCAAGGGGGTCTGCCCCGATACGGTGGTCATCCAGACGGACTGGTTCCCGGAGAGCGAGTACGGGCACCTCTACCAGCTGCTCGGCCCGGGTTACAAGGTCGACAAGAAGAAGAAGGTGCTCTCCGGCCCGCTGGTCGCGTCCGGCCAGGACACCGGCGTCAAGGTGGAGATCCGCACCGGTGGCCCGGCGATCGGCTACCAGACGGTCAGCGCGCAGATGTACGCGGACAAGTCGATCACCCTCGGCCAGGTCAACAGCGACGAGGCGATCCAGAACTCCAAGTCGCAGCCGACCGTCGCGGTCGTCGCCCCGCTGGAGATCAGCCCGCTGATGATCCTCTGGGGCACGAAGGCACACCCGGGCTTCAACACGATCGCCGACATCGGGCAGACGGATACCAAGATCGTCTACTACCAGACCGACGCGTACATGCAGTACCTGCTCGGTGCCGGCCTGGTCCGGTCCAGCCAGTTGGACGGCTCGTACGACGGCACGCCGACGCGGTTCGTCACCTCGGGGGGCACGATCGGGAATGCCGGCTTCGCCACCTCGGAGCCGTACATCTTCAAGAACGAGCTCCCCAAGGGGCAGGCCGGGTACGACACCCGCCTGCAGCTGATCAACGACACCGGCTACCCGATGTACAGCGAGGCGCTGTCGGTCCGGGCCGAGGACAAGGACAAGCTGACACCCTGCCTGAAGAAGCTGGTGCCGATCATCCAGCAGTCCTCGGTCGACTTCATCACCAATCCGGATGCCACCAACAATCTGGTGATCAAGGCGGTCGACACGATCCACGACTTCTGGACGTACTCGCCGGGCATGGCGAAGTACGCGGTGACCACGCTGAAGAGCCTCGGCCTGGTCGGCAACGGCCCGGACAAGACGCTGGGCAACATCCAGGACAACCGGATCCAGCGGATGATCGACATCCTCACGCCGATCTACGCGGCGCAGCACAAGGAGATCAAGGCCGGCCTGAAGCCGTCCGACCTCTACACCAACGAGTTCGTCAACCCGGCCATCGGGCTGGGTACGTCCGCGAAGTAGTGAACGCCGAGCAGGGGGGCGCGCGGACCGCCGCGCGCCCCCTTCTCGTCCGGGCCCGGCACGTGCTCACGTCCGGGCCGGACGGGCATGTCCGGGACGGCGCGGTCGCGGTCCGCGGCGAGCTGATCGCGGCGGTCGGGCCGTACCCGCGACTGCGCGCGGAGTTCCCGGACGCCGAGGTGGTCGGCGACGGCACCGGCATCCTCAGCCCCGGCCTGGTCAGCACGCACGGGCACTTCTCCGAGGGCCTGGTCACCGGGATCGGCGAGACGCACACGCTCTGGGAGTGGTTCGTCCAGGTCACCGGTCCGATCGAGCCGCACCTGAACCGCGAGGTCGGGTACGTCGGCACGCTGCTCAAGGGCGCCGAAGCGGCGCTGTCCGGGGTGACCACGGTGGCCGACATGTTCTGCCACTCGCCCGGGCCGGAGCCGTCCACGCCCGGCGTCGTCCAGGCGCTGACCGAGCTGGGCCTGCGCGGCGACCTCTCGTACGGGGCCCAGGACGACAGCAACCCGCGCCCGCTCAAGCTGGTGCTGGCCGAGCACGAGGCGCTGCGGGAGGCGGCCGCGGCCACCGACCGGTGCCGGTTCCGGGTCGGGCTGGCCACCGTGCCGGCCGCCTCGGACGAGCTGATCGGCGCGACCGTGGAGCTGCTGCGGGACACCCCGCGGCTGCACGTCCACCTGCACGAGGTCCGCGAGGAGGTCACCCACTCGCGGACCACCCGCGGCGCCAGCTCGGTCGAGTACGCCGCCCGGGCCGGGCTGCTGGACGCCGAGGTGCTCGCCGCGCACTGCGTCTGGCTCGACGACGCCGACATCGCGCTGCTGCGCG
This sequence comes from uncultured Actinomycetota bacterium, assembly GCA_963803135.1. Classification (GTDB taxonomy): domain Bacteria; phylum Actinomycetota; class Actinomycetes; order Mycobacteriales; family CADCTP01; genus CADCTP01. The sequence goes on from CAWDLH010000010.1 coordinate 846,011, forward strand.
AGCACCGGGTCGCGGTCGCGCACAACCCGGTCTCCAACATGATCCTGGCCTCCGGGGTGGCGCCGGTGCCGCGGCTGCTGCGCGAGGGCGTCCCGGTCGGCCTCGGCCTGGACGGGCCGGCCAGCAACGACAGCCAGGACATGCTGCAGACGATGAAGATCGCGGCGCTGCTGCAGAAGGTGCACCACCTGCAGGCCACCGCGATGACCGCGCCGCAGGTGCTGGAGCTGGCCACGATCGGCGGGGCCAGGGCGCTCGGGATGGCCGCCGAGATCGGCTCGCTGGAGCCGGGCAAGCAGGCCGACCTGGTGCTGTTCGCCGAGGGCAGCCCGTCGCTGTCGAACGTGCACGACCCGTACCAGGAGCTGGTCTACTGCGCCTCGCCGCGGGACGTGCACACGGTCTGGGTGGCCGGCAGGCCGGTGGTCAGCCAGGGCCGGGTGCTCGGGGTCGACCTGGCCGGGCTGCTGCCGCGGGCCCGCGAGCTCGCGGTGAAGCTGGCCGTCGACGCCGGCCTGGACTCGGAGCTCGCCCGGGGCGCTTCGGGCTGATCCGGGCAGGTAGCGTACGGGGAGTGCCTGTCCTACCCCGGCAGGAGGAACGATGACGATCACCCTTCCGGACGCCGATGCGGTCGACGAGAACGGTTACGTACCGGTCATCAGCCTCGCCGGCCTGGACGACCCGAAACGCCGCGCCGAGGTCGCCGGGCAGCTCGGCGACGCGCTGCGCCGCAGCGGGTTCTACGTCGCGGTCGACCACTTCGTGCCGGACGCGGTCTTCCGCCGGCTCAACGAGGCGGCCCTGGAGTTCTTCCACCGGCCCGAGCAGGAGAAGGCGCGCTGGGGCCCGTCGCAGCAGGACGCCACCCGCCGCGGCTTCACCTCGCGCTACCGGGCGGCCAGCGGCATCGGCGTCAACACCGACGAGGACGCGGCCGAGGCCTGGGCGCTCAACCCGTACGACGAAGGCCTGGGCTGGCGGGACCTGGAGGCGCTGCCGCCGCGCTACCGGGCCGCGTTCGTGCACCCCAACCGGATCCCGGACACCCCGGGCTTCCGCGAGTCCGCGCTCGCCTACTTCGCCGCGATGGAGAGCCAGATCTTCTCGCTGCTGACGCTGCACGCGCTCGACCTCGGGCTGGCCCCGGACCACTTCACCCGGCTGTGCGCCGGCGCGATGACCAACCTGGTCGTCAACCACTATCCGCCGCAGCGCACGGACCCGCTGCCCGACCAGAGCTGCCTCGGCCCGCACACCGACCTCGGGGTGATGACCGGTCTGCTGCACTCCGGGCAGCGCGGCCTGCAGGTGGTGGACCGGGAGAGCCCGACGGCCTGGATCCCGGTGCCGACCGTGCCGGGCGGCCTGGTCGTCAACGCCGGCGACCTGCTGGTGCTGGTCTCCGGCGGCCGCTACCGCTCGGCGCTGCACCGGGTGGTCTGCGCCGAGAAGGAGGAGCGGATCTCCGTCCCGGTGTTCGTGCAGCCGGCGCCGCAGACGGTGGTCGGCCCGGCACTGCCACCGGCACCGGGCACCGAGCAGGGACGGCCGGTCGAGTTCGGCGACTACTTCGCCGAGCGGATCGGGATGATGTACGCCGAGCCGGAGCACTGAGGCCTTGTCCGAAAGCAGTGCCGGCGGGGTCGCCGCTCCGTCGGTCCCGGCCGCCGCCGGGAGCGCGGACCTGGTCGCCGCCGAGACCGAGGGCGACCTGCCGCCCCAGCGGCGGCGCGGCCTGCTGGCCCTGCTCCGGCGGGCCGTCCCGCCGTTCCTGCTGTTCGCGGTCGTGATCGGGATCTGGTATCTGGTCAGCTACAAGGTGCTCGACGAGGAGCGGCGGTTCCTGCTGCCGCCGCCGCACCGGGTCGTCCAGGTCGCGTTCCTCGACCGGGGCAACCTGGAGGTGCTGCTGCGGGCCCTCGGCCTCACCGCCGGGGTGGCGATGGCCGGCCTGGCGGTCGCCGCGGTGCTGGGTATCGGCCTCGGCGTGCTGATGAGCCAGGCCCGCTGGATCGAGCGCGCGGTCTACCCGTGGGCGGTCGTGCTGCAGACCATCCCGATCCTCGCGCTGGTCCCGCTGATCGGCTTCTGGTTCAACTTCGGCCTGTTCAGCCGGGTGCTGGTGTGCGTGCTGATCGCGATCTTCCCGATCATCAGCACCACGCTGTTCGGGTTGCGCGGGGTCGACCGCGGCGACCACGACCTGTTCACCCTGTACGGGGCGACCCGCGGCGCCCGGCTGCGGAAGCTGGAGTGGCCGGCCGCACTGCCGGCGATCTTCGCCGGCCTGCGGATCTCGGCCGGCCTGTCGGTGATCGGCGCGATCGTCGGCGACTTCTTCTTCAAGGAGGGCCAGCTCGGCATCGGCGCGCTGATGGAGGTGTACCGGCAGAACCTTCGCTCGGAGCAGCTGTTCGGCGCGGTGATCCTGTCCTCGCTGCTCGGGCTGGTGGTGTTCTGGTTCTTCGGCTGGCTGGCCCGGCTGGTGGTCGGCTCCTGGCACCAGAGCGCCGCGGGCGAGTCGCTGGCCGAGTGACCGGGGGCGCGGCCGGCCGCCGCGCCCAGGTCCGCCCGGTCCCGCCGGCTCAGTCCGCCCGGGTCCGCCGGCTCAGTCCGCCCGGGTCCGTCGGCACAGTCGGCCGGCTCAGTCGGCCGGCTCAGTCGGTCGGTCCGCCGGCTTCTGCCAGCGGATCGCGCAGACGAACGGGTCGATCGAGTCGGTGATCTCGGCCCCGGGGAACGCCGCCGCGTACCCGGCGTGGAACGCGTCCCGGGTCAGCGGCAGGTTGGTCGCCGCGTGCTCCATCCAGGTCCGGTGCTGGCGCAGCCGCAGCACCGTCCAGCCGTCCGCCAGGGATCGCCGCCGGTGCAGCGTCCGGACCGCGTCGGCCAGCCCGTACCAGCGGTGCATGAGCGGGGTGCGGGCCCGGCCGCCGGGCGGCGAGACGATGTCCACCAGCACCGCCCAGCCGCCCGGCGCGACCAGGTCCCGCACGTGCGGCAGGACCCGGTCGTGGTCACGCAGGTGGAAGATCGTGTTCACGGACAGCACGAGGTCGAACCGCCCGTCGGTCGCCGGCGTCAGGTCGAGCAGGCTGCGCTGCTCGTAGGTGACGTTGTCCCGGCCGTGCCGGGCCCGGGCCAGCTCGAGCTCGCGGCCGGAGACGTCGACCGCGAGCACCGAGCCGTACCGGTCGGCCAGCAGGCCCTCGAACCGACCGGTCCCGCAGCCGAGGTCGACCGCCCTCGCCCGCGGGCCGGCCGGGCCGACCGAGTCCACCGCGCGGGTGAGCCACGGCCGGTAGACCTCGTCGTTGATCTCCGCGTACCGGTCGTAGAGCCCGGCGAGCGGGTCGAACAGGGCCTTGCCGGCGGTCACTTGGTGCCGGTGTCCATGCCGATGGTCGGGTCGATGAACTCGTTGGTGACCAGCTGGTCGGCGGTGATCCCGGCCTTCACCGGGGTCTTCTGGGCCGCGAAGATCGGCGTGACGATCGTGAGGATCCGCTTCACCCGGTCCATGTCGAAGTCACCGATCGCCTTGTTGCGGCCGTTGCCGAGGATCTGGTTCGCCAGCATGGCCTGCGCCGCCGCCTTCGCCGTCTCCTTGCTGTACGGGAACGCCTTCGGGTACTTGCTGACCAGGTCGCTGATGAAGTCGCCGGTCGGGCCGGGGTCCTTGGCGAAGGCCGCGTCGGAGCGCTGCATGATCGGAACCAGCTTCTTCAGGCAGGGCGCGAGCTCGGCCTTGCGGTCCGGCCGGACCATCAGCGTCTCCGGGTAGAGCGGGTAGCCGGAATCGGCGACCAGCTGGTAGCCGACCTTCTTGCCCCACACCGATGGGTCGGCCTCGTAGCGCAGCACCTCGTTGGTGACGAAGCCCTGCTGCACGATCGAGCCCTTCGAGGCCTTCCACTGGTCCGGAGTGCCCGCGTACGAGGCGGAGACCTGGCTCGGGCGCAGCAGGCCGGCGCCGAGCAGGTAGGCCATGTAGACCGCGCCCTGGAAGTAGATGACCTTGGTGTCGGTCTGGCCGATGTCGGCGATCGTGGTGAACTCCGGATGCTGCTTGGGGTCCCACAGCAGGACGACCGGGCTCAGGTCGAGCGGGGCGAAGACCGACAGCACCGGCTTGCCGCTGCCGCTGACCTGGGCCACCTGGTCGAGGTCGGCGCCGCCGAACATGATCGAGTTGTCGGTGTAGAGCAGCGAGGTCGACGGGGTGAAGTTGTTCGCCGGCCCGCCGGCGCGGACCTCGATCTTCACGCCGGTGTCGGTGCCGTTGTCGACCAGCGTGCCGGTCACCTTGTTCTTGTTGCCGTCGATCGTCGGGTTCTTGCCGATCAGCCGGTAGAGCCCGCCGTACTCCTGCTGCGGCCACCAGTTGGTCTGGAAGACGACGGTGTCCGGGCAGACACCCTTGAGGTAGCTCGGGCTGCCGCCGGCGGCAGAGCTGCCCGCCGCCTGGCCGCCGGTGCTCGTGCTGGAGTCGCTGCAGCCGGCGGCGATCAGCGCGACGACCGCGGCGAGCGCGGTCGCGGCCAACCGTCGGGACCTGCGTGCGTGCATGGCTCTCCTGTTCAGAGGTGGGAACCGCTCTGCTGAGGCTCTGGACCGAGCTCCGGGTCGCGCAGCCGGGCCGAGACCCGCCCGGTGAGCTCGGTGAACTCGGGGGTGAAGCGCAGCCCGCGGTGGCGCGGGTAGCCGAAGGGCACCGGGACGTCGGCGACGATCCGGCCCGGCCGCGGCGACATGAGCACCACCCGGCTGGACAGGAACACCGCCTCGGCGACCGAGTGGGTCACGAACAGCCCGGTGAACCGCCGGGCCGCGTAGAGCCGGAGCAGCTCGTCGTTGAGCCGCTCCCGGGTCAGCTCGTCCAGCGCGCCGAACGGCTCGTCGAACAGGCACAGGTCCGGGTCCAGCAGCAGCGCCCGGGCCAGCGAGACCCGCATCCGCATGCCGCCGGACAGCATCCGCGGCAGGTGCCGCTCGAACCCGCGCAGCCCGACCAGGTCGACCGCGGCAGCCACCCGCCGCCGACGCTCCGGCTTGGGCATCCCGCGCAGCTCGGCCGGCAGCTCGATGTTGCGGACCACCGACCGCCAGGCGAGCAGCGTCGGGTCCTGGAAGACGTACCCCGGGCGGCCGGCCGCGACCTCGACGGTGCCGGCCGTCGGCTTGCTCAGCCCGGCGGCCAGCCGCAGCAGCGTGCTCTTGCCGCAGCCGGACGGCCCGACGATGGCGACGAACTCGCCGGTGCGCAGCCGCAGGTCGACGTGGGTCATGGCGAGCGTGCCGGTCGCGAACCGCTTCGCCACCCCGGAGAAGCGGAGTGCTGTCGGCAGAGTCGCCGAAGGCCGCACTTCGGCGGCTCCGTCCATGGTCCGGCCTCGACCCTTCCCTATGTCACTGCTCGTGGCCGTCACCACGCGTCGGCACCCCGGCTGCCCGAGATAGGCGAGATCGGACCACTTCGGTGGTGACGGTACCCAACGGGTCATGTGTAGGAGCAAGTGGGGGACCGGGATCGGGCACCGGTCCGGCCGTGATTACGCCGAACGGCGCAGGCGCCGGGACCAGGGACGACATCGGCCCGGCCGACCCCTCGCAGGGTCCGGCCGGGCCGGGAGTCGTCAGTGGCGGGCGTCAGCCCGAGGCGGGGATGATCGCCTTGGTGCCGGGCTTGGTGGCGTCGCTCGGGTAGACGATCGAGAACGCCCTGTTGTGGTACTGCTCGATGAGCGCCTCGGCCAGCGTGTTCTGGTGGGTCTCGTCGAACTGGATGCCGCCCCACGGCATGATCGTCTGCTCGCCCGGCACGTTCAGGCTCAGCAGCGCGCTGCGGACCTGCTGGTTGTCGAGCGTGCCGGCGTTGTCGACCGCCTGGGCCACGGTCATCACCGCGGTGAACGCGGAGGCGGCCGCCTCGCTCATCGGGCTGTTGAAGCGGCGCAGGTAGAGCTCGGTCACCGCCTGGGCGGCCCGGTTGCGCTGGGCCGCCTCGTACGACCAGGAGGTCGAACGCATCAGCCCGTCCACGGACGCGCTGGTCGCGTCGAAGGTCTGCGCGGTGACGTACCCGAGCGAGAACGACATCGCCGCCTTGGGCTTCCAGCCGCCGCCGGCGAACGCCCGCAGCAGCGGCTCCACGCTCGCGGGCGTCGAGTAGAGCAGCAGCGTGTCCGGGTTGGCCTGGCGCAGTCGGACCAGCTGGGCGGCGGCGTCGCTGCCGTCCGGCTTGAAGCCGAACTCCTCCGGCGTGGGCAGGCCGCCCTCGGCGGCGAGCTCCCTGGTCGTGGTCAGCACGTCCTGGCCGGCCTTGTCGGTCGCGTACAGCACGGCCAGCTTGCGGGGGAGGCCGACGCTCTGCTGCTCGCGCAGCAGCGAGAAGAACGCCTCGCCGGCCGACCGCCAGGTCGGCCCGATCCGGAAGAACCAGTCCCGGCCGGCGTCGGTGAGGAAGGTGGCCGGGCTGTCGGCGTTCACGAACGGCACCTCGTACCGCTCGGACCGCTGGCTGGCGGCCTCGGTGACCTCCGGGTCGTAGGCGCCGATCAGCGCGTTCACACCGTCGTCGGACACCAGCTGGGTGACCGCGTTGCCGGCGGTCACCTGGACGGCGCCGTCCTCGTGGGTCGGCGTCGCGTCCTGGACCACGAGGCTGACCTTGGCGCCGCCGAGATTGGGCAGCCCGGACTCCGAGGCCAGCGGCAGCGGGATCGACGGGTTGAGCCCGTTGATCACGTCGACCGCGAGCTTGGCGCCGTTCTGGGCCTCCGTGCCGGCCGACTTGCTCGGGCCGCTGAGCTGGGCAAGCAGGCCGATCTTCAGGGTCTGGCCGCTGGCCGCCGGCGTCGCGGAGTCGCCGCCGCCGGTGCAGGCGGCGGTCAGCGCTAGCGCGGGGACGACGAGGAAGGCGAGACGCTGCAACCGGGTGGGTCGCCGGGATGTCATCAAGCAGGTCCTCAGGCACGGGGGCGGGAAGGGCCTCGCGGCACCGCCAGTGCGGAGACGAGACCCGGGAAGGCTACATCGTCAGGAGTGACACCGAGCCGACATAGACGTACAGTGACCGGCCGGCAGCATAGCGCTGATGCCTACAACGGCGTTCACGGCGGGGTCGCCGGTGGCCCTATAGTGCCCGAGAAGTACTGGAAACCGCGTCGGCACGTGGGAAGGTCGCGAGAGCTGGTGGAAAGACTACCCGCGGAGCACCCGGCCGCCTCGAGTCCGCCCCAGGGCGGTCCCGCCCTCGGGCGGGGGAGCGGCGAGTCGGAGGGTCACCCCGGCGGCGTCGGCACGATGACGCTGCAGCGGCGCCCGGAGCCGCCGCCGGACGACGTGCCGACCGGTGCCACCGTGGCGCCGGAGCCGACCAGGGACACCAGGCCGCGCGGCATCCTGTCGCCGCGGCACTGGAAGGTGCGCACCAAGCTGGCCGCGGTGCTGCTGGTGCCGGCGATCGCGTTCCTCGTGCTGGCCAGCATCAACATGGCCGGTCAGATCGGCAGCGCGCGCGACTTCGGCCGCGGCGCCAACGTGGCCGAGTTCGGCCGGCACGCCAGCGCGCTGGTGCACGAGCTGCAGGCCGAGCGCGACATCGCCGCCGGCTGGGTGGCGGAGGGCCGGCGGCCGGACAACCAGAAGCAGATCGACGACGTCACCAAGTTCAACGCGGACCCGAAGAACAAGGACAACCCGAAGCCGATGCCGATCGCCAGCGACAAGATCGCGCTGGCGGCGCAGCAGCGCAACGTGGACGAGGCGCTGTCGGCCTACCGGGCGGCGGACGGCGCGCTCGGCGACGTCGGGTCGCAGGCGCAGAGCCGGGTCGACGCCGCCCGCGGTCAGCTCAACGACCTGCCCAGCGTGCGGACCGCGCTCGACCGCCAGCTGCTCACCCAGGGCGCGATCACCGGCAAGTACACCGCGATGATCTCGTCGCTGCTGGACATCAACCGGGAGATCGGCCAGCGCACCGGCAACACCGAGCTGAACAACGAGGTGGCCGGTCTCACCGCGCTGGGCGACCTCAAGGAGACGCTGTCCCAGGAGCGAGCGCTGCTCTACGGCGTCGCCTCCAACGGCGGGGTCTCCACCGTCAACGGCGTCGAGACGCGCAACGGCGGCCGGTTCCAGTTCGGCCAGCAGCAGGACTTCTCCTCGGTCATCGCCGAGCGGCTGGCCGCGCTGCAGCGGTTCCGCTCCGACGCGACCACCGGCCAGGTCACCTCGTACGACGCGCTGGTCAACGGCCAGGCCGTGCTCGCGGTCAAGCGGCTGGAGGACAGCGTCACCGCCGAGCAGAACGCGCCGACGCTGACCCTCGACGCCCAGCAGTGGTATTCGGCGGCCACCACCTACCTGCAGGCCATGCGCGTGGTCGAGAGCGGCCTGCTGGACCAGGTCGTCAGCACCACCGGCAACCTGCGGTCGGACGCGCAGCGGCAGGCCATCACGACCGGTGTCGTCATCGCGGCGATCCTCGTCATCGCGTTCCTCACCTCGCTGCTCATCGCCCGATCGATGATCGGCCCGCTGCGCCGGCTGCAGGCCGGCGCGCGCAACGTCGCCCAGGTGAGGCTGCCGGAGGCGATCGCCCGGTTGCAGCGACCGGACGCACCGGCGGTGCCGGACCGGGTCGAACCCATCGGGATCGACTCCAGGGACGAGATCGGCCAGGTCGCCACGACCTTCGACGAGCTGCACCAGCGGGCGGTCGAGCTGGCGTCCGAGCAGGCCGGCCTGCGCCGCAACGTCAACGACATGTTCGTCAACCTCTCCCGCCGGTCGCAGGGCCTGGTCGAGCGCCAGCTCAAGCTGATCGACGAGCTGGAGACCGGCGAGCAGGACCCGGACCAGCTGGCCAACCTGTTCAAGCTCGACCACCTCGCGACCCGCATGCGCCGCAACTCGGAGAACCTGCTGGTTCTCGCCGGTGAGGACGCGGGCCGCCGGTGGGGCCGGCCGATCCCGCTGGTCGACGTGCTGCGGGCGGCCACGTCCGAGGTGGAGCAGTACGACCGCATCGAGCTGACCGGCGTGCCGGACGTCGAGGTGATGGGCCACGCGGTCAACGACCTCGTCCACCTCGTCGCCGAGCTGCTGGAGAACGCGACCGTGTTCTCCTCGCCGGAGTCCAAGGTCCTGGTGCACAGCCAGCGGCTGTCCGACGGCGGCGCCATGGTCGAGATCGAGGACCGCGGCATCGGCATGAGCGCGCGCGAGATCTCCGACGCCAACGAGCGGCTCGCGCACCCGCCGGAGTTCGACGTCTCGGTCTCCCGGAGGATGGGCCTGTACGTGGTCGGCCGGCTGGCCACCCGGCACGGCATCACCGTGCGACTGCGCCAGGCCGAGACCGGCGGGGTCAGCGCGTTCGTCCGGATCCCGATCGACGTGCTGGCCAACCGGTTCGACCCGCGGGCCGAGGACGGCTCCGGCGCCCCGGCGCCGATGGTCGCCGGACCGGACAGCCGCGCCGTCCGGCCGCCGACGCTGGCGATGCCGCCGGCCGGTCCCGGCCCGCAGCAGGGGCAGGGACCGTGGCCACTCGGCCCCGGCCCGTCCGCCGACCTGCCCCGCCGGTCGCTCGGCCGCCCGGCCGGACCGCCCGACCAGCCGGTCCCCCCCGGCGCCGCACCGCTGCCGCGGCGCACGCCGGCCCAGGCCGCCGGCAGCGACGGCGCCAGCGCGGGCGGCGTCAGCGGGGTGCGCCCCGACCAGCGTGCCGACGGGCTGCCGGTCAACGGCGGCATGCCGGCCAACGGCGTCCCGACCGGCCGGCCGGTGCTGCCGCCGGCCCAGGGCGGCCCAGCCCGGCCCGGCCCGATTCAGCCCGGCGAGCAGCCCGGCCGATCGACGCTGCCGCCGCGCGGTGTCCCCGACGGCGGATCCGGCCCGCGGCCGATCCCGCCGCTCGGCGTCGTGCCCGGCCGCCCGGCGACCCCGGGCCTGCTCGACCAGCCGTACCCGCAGCCGGCCGGCGCGGAGGAGCGCACGCCGATCTTCGAGCAGCTGCAGTCGGAGTGGTTCCGGCAGCGGCCGGCCGGCTCGCGGCCGGCGGCCGCCTCCGGGGCGGCCACACCGGCCGGGCCGGGCGCACCAGCCGGGACGGGCGCGCCGGCGGGGCCGGGCGCACCGGCCGGGCCGGGCGCACCCGCCGGGCCGGGTGCCGCCCCGCAGCCGGCCCCGGCGCCGGCGAACGAGGACGCCTGGGCGTCGCCGGCCGACGAGGGCTGGCGGGCGGCCGAGCGGCTGCTGCAGCCGACCAGCGGCGGCACCACCCGCGCCGGCCTGCCGATGCGGGTGCCGCAGGCCCACCTCATGCCCGGCGGCGCCGACGCACCCTCGGCCGCGCCGCCCGAGCCGATCCGTCCGGCGTACCGGTCCCCCGAGGCGGTCCGCAGCCGGCTGGCCAGCTACCACCAGGGAGTCCGCCGCGGCCGGCACGCCGACCGGGCGGAAGACGGCGACAACCGCTCGAGCCCGTCCGAACTCGTCCAGCAATCCCAGGAGAAGTCGTGACTACGTTGAGCCCCGCCGCCCAGAACCTCAACTGGCTGGTCACCAACTTCGTGGACCGAGTGCCAGGGGTGGCGCACGCGGTCGTGGTGTCTTCCGACGGGCTGCTCCTCGTCGCGTCCGAGGGCCTGCCCCGCGACCGCGCCGACCAGCTCGCCGCGGTCGCGTCCGGCCTGACCAGCCTCACCCAGGGCGCGGCCCGCTGCTTCGAGGCGGGCAACGTCGTGCAGACAGTGATCGAGATGGAGCGGGGCTTCCTGTTCCTCATGTCGATCAGCGACGGGTCGTGCCTCGCCGTGCTCGCGGCCACCAGCTGCGACGTCGGCCTGGTCGGCTACGAGATGGCCCTGCTCGTCGAGCGGACCGGCGACGTGCTCACGCCGGCGGTGCGCAACGAGCTGCAGGCCGTCCTTCCTCGATGACGTCGGCGACATCGACAAGCCTCCCAGAGAGCAGTCGCGGCGTGAGCACCTTCCAGCCGGAGCAGGGACCGCTGGTCCGGCCGTACGCGGTGACCGGGGGACGGACCCGGCCGGACTACGAGCTGGCCATCGAGGCGCTGGTGTCCACCACCGGCTTGGCGACCGGAGCGCGGAGTCGACCGCGCCCGAGCGGCAGCAGATCTGCGACCTGTGCCGGCGGGCCCGGTCGGTCGCGGAGATCGCCGCGTACCTGCGGATGCCGCTCGGAGTGGCGCGCGTGCTGGTGGGTGACATGGCCCAAGAGGGCCTGGTGCGCGTACACCAGGCGCAGGCTCCGACCGACCGACCTGATCTTGCGTTGATGCAGAGGGTGCTGAATGGACTTCGAAACCTCTAGGCAGACCGCCTACGTGGACTCCAGCGCGGCGACGACTTCCGCGAAGATCGTCGTCGCCGGCGGGTTCGGCGTCGGCAAGACGACGCTGGTCGGCGCGGTCTCCGAGATCGAGCCGCTCACCACCGAGGCGGTCATGACCGAGGCGAGCGCGGGGGTCGACGACCTGTCGCACACGCCGAACAAGGTCACCACCACGGTCGCGATGGACTTCGGCCGGGTGTCGCTGGACAGCGACCTGATCCTCTACCTGTTCGGCACGCCGGGTCAGCACCGCTTCTGGTTCATGTGGGACGACCTGGTCCGCGGCGCGATCGGCGCGGTCGTGCTGGTCGACACCCGGCGGCTGGCCGACTGCTTCGCGGCGATCGACTTCTTCGAGGCCCGGCGGCTGCCGTTCATCGTCGCGGTGAACCGGTTCGACGGGATCCTCACCCACTCGATCGAGGACGTCCGGGAGGCGCTCGCGGTCGGCGGCGGCCACGCCGGTCATCCAGACCGACGCCCGCAGCCGGGAGTCGACCAAACAGACGCTGATCACGCTGGTCGAGCATGCGATGCGGCGCACCCAGGAGGAGCTGACCGCCCGCCGCTGACCCGCCGCCGCCGCGGCCTCGGCGGCCTCAGCGGTCGATGTCGCCGACGACGAAGAAGAACGAGGTGAGCACGGGGACCAGGTGCTCGATCCTGGTCCCGGGCAGCGCGGCCTTGAGCGCTTGGACGTTGTTGAACGAGGCGGAGCGCAGCTTGAGTCGCCACGGTGTCCGCTCGCCGCGCGAGACGAGGTAGTAGCCGTTGATGCCGAGCGGGTTCTCGGTCCACGAGTAGACGGCGCCCTCGGGCGCCTTCACGGTCTTCGGCAGCCGCACGTTGACCGGGCCGGTCAGCGCCGGCAGCCGGTCCAGCACCGCGTCGGCCAGCTCCAGCGACGCGTGCACCTGCTCGAGCAGGCACTCGTACCGGGCCAGGGCGTCGCCGGCCGTCCGGGTCACCACCCGGACCGGCAGCTCGGCGTAGGCCAGGTACGGCTCGTCCCGGCGCAGGTCGACATCGAGACCGGAGGCCCGGGCCACCGGCCCGCTCACCCCGTACTGGCAGGCCGCGGCGCGGGTCAGCACGCCGGTGCCGGTCGGCACGTCGAGCGAGACCGGCAGCTGCGGGCGGATCGCGTCGACGGCCCGCCGGACCCGGTCGGTCCAGCCGGCCGGCACGTCCTCCTTCAGCCCGCCGACCCGGTTGGCCATGTAGTGGATCCGCCCGCCGCTGGCCTCCTCGAGCACCGCCTGCAGCGGCTCCCGGGCGGGGAAGGTGCCGGGCAGGAACGCGAGGTGGTTGACCACCCGGTTGAGCTCGGCCAGCAGGGTGCGCAGCCACACCGCTCGCTCCGGCACCGCCATGCCGAGCATCCGCTCCACCGCGAGCACCACGCCGAGCTCGCTGCCGAACGCCGACAGCCAGTCGTGCCGGTTGGCCAGCACGGTGATCTGCCGGTAGTCGCGCACCTCGAACAGCTTCTCGGCGCCGCGGTGCAGGAAGCCGATCCGCGGCTCGGCCGACACCACGGTGTCGCCGTCGACCGTCAGCCGCACCTGCAGGACGCCGTGCGCGGACGGGTGGTGCGGGCCGAGCGGGAGCACGACGTCGGTGCCGAGCTGCGCGGCGCCGGCCCCGGTCCCGACGGTCAGCTCACGCAGCGGGAGTCACCCCGGTCACCCGGAGAACGGCCACGGCTCCGCGGCAGGCTGCTGGTGCTGCTGGGGCGTTGCCGAGCGGTACATCCGGTCGGCCGCGACCTGGACCGCCCGACCGGTGTCCACGCCGGTCTGGTCGGCCAGCGTGATCAGCGCGAACGCGACGTCGCCGAGCAGCACCTCCCAGTCCCGGGTGGGCCGGAACGGGCGGCGCCCGTGCTCGGTCCCCCGGACCACCTCGTCGGCCAGCGCGCCGACCCTCGCCTGCAGGTCGAGCAGCAGGGTCGCCGGCGTCGCGTGCAACCCGAGCCTGTCTCCCGTCTCCGCCACGTACTGCTGCAGCTCACGCACGGCAGGAGAAACTAGCAGCCCGGCGGCCGGCGCGGCGGGTCCGACCGGCTCGGGCTCACCGGGTAGGGCCCGGTCCGCACCCTTCGTCCGGCCGGGCGGGCGCACGTTCTCCTGACCAGGCCGGCCCCGTCAGCCGTCCGCCGGCGGCGGAGCGGGCGCGCGGCGGACCCTGGCCCGGGTCGCGGCCGGCGGGAACGGGACCCTGATCCCGACCCCCTGCACCAGCCAGCGGAACGCGCCGAGCCCGGACCGGTCGGTCAGCTCGGCCGCCTCCCCGGCCCGGGCCAGCGCCCGTACGTACCCGTCCGGGTCGGTCCTGGCCCGGTCCGCGGGTGGCCGGCGCGGGTCGACGCCGAGGCTGAGCAGCGCGGTGCGCTGGTCGTCGAGCCTGGTGTCGCCGGCCCCGGCCCGCCGGCCCGCGACGGCGACCGAGTCGAGGGCCACGTGCGCGGTGAGGTTGCCGGCGCCGTCCGGGACCGGTGGCACCCGGCGGCCGCCGCGGTAGCCGGCCAGCGTCCCGGCGGGCGGCCGGGCCGGGGCCTCGTGCCCGTAGTCGATCGCGAGCGCGACGCCGCGGCTGATCCGCCCGACCGCCGCCGTCCAGGCCGCGTCCCGGGTCAGGCCGACCTCGGCCCGGTCCGCGCCCGGCCACCAGCGCTCCAGCCAGGCCGCGGCGTCCGGGTCCGGCGGAGGCCCGACCGTCTCGGTGCCGCCGGCATCGACGAGCACGAGCCGCGGGCCGGCCAGGGTACGGACGACCACGTCGAGCGGGACGTCGTCCAGCCACTCGTTCGCGACCAGCAGCCCGGTCACCGGTGGCAGCTCGGCCACGTCCGGCACCGTCGGCACGCCCGGGACCGGGGTCAGCTCCACCGCGGTCGTCCGCAGCCGCGGGCCGAGGCCGCCGGCGGCCGCCACCCCGGCCAGCAGCTCCCCCCGGCCGGCGCCCACGTCGACCAGGTCGAGCGGGTCGGGAAAGCCGAGCGCGGCGTCGATCCGGTGCAGGAGGGTCGCGATCGCCGCCGCGAACAGGCCCGAGGCGTGCACCGAGGTGCGGAAGTGGGCGGCCGGGGCCTCGCCGCGGGTGTAGAAGCCGCCCGGTCCGTACGCGGCGGCGGTCCACGCGTCCCGCCAGCGCACCGCCATCCGCGCAGCGTAGGCGGCCGGGGCGGCGTAGATCACAGGGCGCTACCCAGGTGACGGACTTACGCTTACCGCGACCGGTACCCCACCCGAGGACTGGATCGCCCATGAGCGCACCGCAGCGCCCACTGACCGTCGGCCTGGTCGGGACCGGCCGGGTCGGCAGCGTCCTGGCCGCGGCCCTCGCCGCCGCCGGACACCGCATCGTCGCCGCCACCGGCGGCTCATCCGACTCCCTCGACCGCGCCGCCCGGCTGCTGCCCGGCGTGCCGCTGCGGCCGGCCGACGAGGTCGCCGCCCGGGCCGAGCTGGTGCTGGTCGCCGTCCCCGACGACGTGCTCGCGCAGCTGGTCGCCGGGCTGGCCGAGCTGGGCGCCTGGCGCCGCGGCCAGCTGGTCGTGCACACCTCGGGCGCGCACGGGGCGGCCGTGCTGGCGCCCGCGGCCCGGGCCGGCGCGCGCACGGTGGCCATGCACCCGGCGATGACGTTCTCCGGCGCGGCCGGCGACCTCGACCGGCTGGCCGGCACCACGTTCGGGGTGACCACCGGGCACCCGGCCGCCGCCCGCGCGCTGGTCGCCGACCTCGGCGGGGAGCTGGTCGAGGTGGCCGAGGCGGACCGCCGGCTCTACCACGCGGCCCTCGTGGTCGGGGCCAACCACCTGGTCACGCTCGTCAACGAGGCGGCCGACCTGCTGGCCCGGGCCGGGGTGGCCGAGCCCGGCCGGGTGCTCGGGCCGCTGCTGCACGCCGCGCTGGACAACGCACTGCGGTTCGGGGATGCCGCGCTGACCGGCCCGGTCTCCCGCGGCGACGCCGGCACGGTCGCCGGCCACCTGCGGGTGTTGGGCGAGCGCGCCCCGGATGCGGTGGCCGGCTACGCGGCGATGGCCCGGCTGACCGCCGGCCGCGCGCTCGCCGCCGGCCGGATCACGCCCAGCCAGGCCGCCCCGCTGGTCGACGTGCTCGCCGAGGCGGAGCCGCCGGCGCCGGCGCCGCGGGTGCACGCGGCGGCCACCCCGGCCGCGGACGTGGTCACCGCGCGGGTGCGCAAGCGGCGGAGGCCGGCATGACCGAGCTCGTCGTGGCGCGCACCCGGGCCGAGCTGGCGCGGCGGGCCGCGGTGCCGCGCCGGCTGGCGCTGGTGCCGACCATGGGTGCGCTGCACGAGGGGCACGCCGAGCTGATCCGGCGGGCGGCCGCGCTGGCCGGCACGGTCGCGGTGTCGATCTTCGTCAACCCGCTGCAGTTCGGCCCGGACGAGGACCTCGACCGCTACCCGCGCACGCCCGAGCGGGATCTGGCGCTGCTGGCCGAGCTCGGCGTCGCCCTCGTCTTCGCACCGAGCGCCGCCGAGATGTACCCGGCCGGCCGGCCGGCGGTCACCGTCGAGCCCGGCCCGCTCGGGAACCTGCTGGAGGGCGCCAGCCGGCCCGGCCACTTCACCGGCGTGCTCACCGTGGTGACCAAGCTGCTCAACCTGGTCCGCCCGGACGTCGCCGTGTTCGGCGAGAAGGACTACCAGCAGCTCGCGCTGATCCGGCGCACCGTGGCCGACCTCGAGCTCGGCGTCGAGATCGCCGGCGTCCCGACCGTACGGGACCCGGACGGGCTGGCGCTGTCCAGCCGCAACCGCTACCTCACCCCCGAGCAGCGCCGGCAGGCGCTGGCCCTGCCCCGGGCGCTGCGGGCCGGCGCCGAGGAGGGCCCGAGCGGCGCCGGCGCGGTGCTCAAGTCCGCCACCGAGGAGCTGCGCGGCGTCCACGTCGACTACCTGGCCCTGCGCGGCGTCGACCTCGGCCCGGCGCCGGCCGAGGGCGAGGCCCGGCTGCTCGTCGCCGCCCGGGTCGGGACCACCCGGCTGATCGACAACGTGCCGCTGACCCTGGGGCCGGCGTGACCGACCCGCGGCTGCCCCGGCATCTGGCCGCTCCGGACCCGGGCTGGACGCACAGCACCGACGTCGTCGTGGCCGGCTCCGGCATCGCCGGCCTGTCCGCCGCGCTGCACGCCCGTGCGGCCGGGCACGCGGTCACCGTGGTCACCAAGGTGAACGTGGCCGACGGCTCGACCCGCTGGGCGCAGGGCGGGATCGCGGCCGCGCTCGACCCGGCCGACTCGCCGGCCGAGCACCTGGCCGACACGCTCGCCGCCGGGGTCGGGCTCTGCGACGAGGCGGCCGTCCGGGTGCTGGTCGAGGAGGGCCCGGGCCGGCTGCGCGAGCTGATCGAACGCGGCGCGGTGTTCGACACCGACCCCGACGGCAGCCTGGCGCTGACCCGGGAGGGCGGCCACCATCGCAGCCGGATCGTGCATGCCGGCGGCGACGCGACCGGCGCCGAGGTGCAGCGGGCGCTGGAGCAGGCGGTCGCCCGCGACCCCGGCATCACGCTGGTCGAGCACGCGCTGGTGCTCGACCTGCTCCGCGGCGCCGACGGCCGGTCCGCCGGGGTGAGCCTGCACGTGCTCGGCGAGGGCACCCCGGACGGTGTCGGCGCGGTGCTGGCCCGCGCGGTCGTGCTGGCCACCGGCGGGATGGGACAGGTGTTCTCCGCGACCACGAACCCGGCCGTGTCCACCGGCGACGGGGTCGCGCTGGCGCTGCGGGCCGGCGCGGTCGTCACCGACCTCGAGTTCGTCCAGTTCCACCCGACCGCGCTCTGGCTCGGCGCCGCCGCCCGCGGGCAGCAGCCGCTGGTCAGCGAGGCGGTCCGGGGCGAGGGTGCGGTCCTGGTCGACGCCGCCGGCAAGCCGGTCATGCAGGGCGTTCACGAGCTGGCCGACCTGGCCCCGCGGGACGTGGTGGCGAAGGCGATCATGCGGGTGATGCGGGCCGAGGGCCTCGACCACGTCTGGCTGGACGCGCGCCCGCTCGGCCGGGACCTGCTCGAGCGCCGGTTCCCGTCGATCGTGGCCCGCTGCCGGCAGGCCGGCGTCGATCCGGTCACCGAGCCGATCCCGGTGGTGCCGGCCGCGCACTACGCCTCCGGCGGCGTCCGCACGGACCTGCGTGGCCGCACCAGCGTCCCCGGCCTGTACGCCTGCGGCGAGGTCGCCTGCACCGGCGTGCACGGTGCCAACCGGCTGGCCTCCAACAGCCTGCTCGAAGGGCTGGTGTTCGCCGGCCGGATCGGCGCCGAGCTCGCTCGCGGCCTGCCGGCGCAGGCCGACCCGGTCCCGGCCGACGTGGAGACCGGCCTGGTCGACCCGGCCGGCCGGGCGGAGCTGGCCGGGCAGATGTCGGCCGGGGCGGGCGTGATCCGCACCGACGCGAGCCTGCACGCGGCCGCGCGGGCGCTGGCCGCGGTCCGTACCGACCGGGTCGAGCCGCGGCCGGAGGCCTGGGACGCGACCAACCTGCACGCGGTCTCTACCGCGCTGGCCGCGGCCGCGATCCGGCGCGAGGAGACCCGCGGCTGCCACTGGCGGGAGGACTTCCCGGACCGGGACGACCAGCGCTGGCACGGCCACCTGCTGGCCGCCCTCGGAGTCGACGGCGTGCTCACCGAGGCGTACCAGGCGGTGGGATGAGCGAGCCCGATCCGGCGTACGTCGAGGACCTGGTGCGGCGGGCGCTGGCCGAGGACCTGGCCGGTGGGGTCGACGTGACCTCGGCGGCCACCGTGCCGGCCGGTCAGACCGCGGTCGGCGACCTGGTCGCCCGGGCGCCCGGGGTGGTCGCCGGGCTCCCGGTCGCCGCGGCCGTGTTCGCCGCGGTCGACCGCACCGTCGAGGTCGAGGTCCGGGCGCACGACGGCGCCCGGGTCGGCCGGGGCGACGTGCTCGCCACCGTCACCGGCCCGACCCGGTCGCTGCTGACCGCCGAGCGCACCGCGCTCAACCTGCTCTGCCACCTCTCCGGCGTGGCCACCGCGACCGCGCGCTGGGTGCAGGCGGTCGCCGGCACCGGCGCGGTGATCCGGGACACCCGCAAGACCACCCCCGGCCTGCGGGCGCTGGAGAAGTACGCGGTGCGCTGCGGCGGCGGCCGGAACCACCGGATGAGCCTGTCCGACGCGGCGCTGGTCAAGGACAACCACGTGATCGCGGCGGGCGGGGTCGGCCCGGCGTTCGCGCTGGTCCGGGCCGCGTACCCGGACCTGCCGGTCGAGGTCGAGTGCGACTCGCTCGACGACGTGCGGGAGGCGGTCGCGGCCGGCGCCGACCTGGTCCTGCTGGACAACATGAGCCCGGCGGAGATGACCGAGGCGGTCGCCGAGACCCGCCCGGCCGGGGTACGGACCGAGGCGTCCGGCGGGCTGACGCTGGACCAGGCCGCCGCGGTCGCCGCGACCGGCGTCGACTACATCTCGGTCGGCGCGCTCACCCACTCGGCGAAGGTCCTCGACATCGCCCTCGATCTCCGGGACGGCGGATGAGCCACCCGTCGGCCGCCGCTCTGGAAAGGTAGGGCCGTGCTGCTCGCGGTCGACATCGGCAACACCAACACCGTGCTCGGCGTGTTCGACGGACCGGAGCTGGTCGAGTCCTGGCGGGTCAAGACCGACGCCCGGGACACCGCCGACGAGCTCGCCCTGACCTACCGCGGGCTGCTCGGCTCGACCAAGGTCGACGGGGTGGCCGCGTGCTCGACGGTGCCGGCCGTGCTGGCCCAGCTGCGGATCATGCTGGACCGCTACTACGCCCACCTGCCCGCCGTGGTGGTCGAGCCGGGCGTGCGCACCGGCGTCCCGCTGCTCTACGACAACCCCAAGGAGCTCGGCTCCGACCGGATCGTCAACACGCTGGCCGCGTTCCACCTCTACGGCGGTCCGTCGATCGTCGTCGACTTCGGCACCTCGACGAACTTCGACGTCGTCAGCGCGAAGGGCGAGTTCGTCGGCGGCGTGCTCGCGCCGGGCATCGAGATCAGCATCGACGCGCTGGCGTCCCGGGCCGCCCGGCTGCTCAAGGTCGAGCTGACCCGGCCGCGGGCGGTGATCGGCAAGAGCACGGTCGAGGCGCTCCAGTCCGGCATCCTGTACGGCTTCGCCGGCCAGATCGACGGCCTGGTGCGGCGGATCCAGGCGGAGCTCGGGGCGCCGGCCACGGTGATCGCGACCGGTGGGCTGGCCAAGGTGGTCATCGCGGAGAGCGAGACGCTCCAGTACCACGAGCCCGACCTCACGCTGGTCGGCCTGCGGCTGGTCTACGAGCGCAACACCTGACCGGCCCCGGGTGGCGGCGGCGGGGCTCAGCCGCGCAGCCGGTAGCGCTGCACGCCGGCGACGTACGGCATGAAGAAGTGTTGCCGGCCGACCAGCTGCGGGTGGGTCGTGGCCAGCGCGCGCACCCGGTCGAGCAGCGCCGCCCGCTCGGCCGGCGGAAGCCGGATCGCGTAGCTGCGCGAGCCGACCAGGTCGGCCAGCCCGTCCGCGTCCAGCTCGTGCTGGTGCCGGAACTCCCCGTACGCCTCCGGCTCGAACGGCCCGAGCGCCGCCGGATCCCGCTCGCGGTGGGCTCCGGCGTGGTCGGCGTGGTCACCGATCACCCCGGTCAGCGCCCGCACCCAGGCCACCGAGAAGTCCCGGGAGTTGTAGAACAGCGCCAGCCGGCCGCCCGGGCGCAGCACCCGGGCCAGCTCCGGCAGCGCCCGGTCCCGGTCGAACCAGTGGAACGCCTGGCCGACCGCGACCAGGTCGACCGCGCCGTCCGGCAGCGGCAGCTGCTCGGCGCTGCCGGCCAGCACCTGGGCCCGGGACACGGCGTGCTTGAGCACCTTGCGCATCCCCGGCGCCGGCTCGACCGCCAGCGTGGCGACGCCGGCCGCGCACAGCTGCCGGGTCAGCTTGCCGGTGCCGGCACCGACGTCGACCGCGCGCAGGTCGGGCCGGCCGCGCAGCGGCTCCAGCGCGAAGGCGACCGCCTCGGCCGGGTAGCCGGGGCGGGCGCGGTCGTACAGCACCGCGATCTCGGCGTCGGTCCAGGCCGTCCCGCCCGACCGGTCGATGTCCACGTCCGCTGAGGCTACCCACGGGCGGCCAGGTCCGGCCGATAGGCTCGGCGGCCGTGACGCAGGCGCCCGCCGAGGGAACGATCCCGGCCGTGACGGACGACGAGCAGGACTACTCCGAGCAGGAGCGCGTCCGCCGGGAGAAGGCCGACCGGCTCAAGGAGGCCGGCGCGGATCCCTACCCGGTGTCCGTGCCGCGGACGGCCACGCTGGCCGAGGTGGTCGCCGGCCACCCCGACCTGCCGCCGGACTCCGCGACCGGCGAGCGGGTCGGCGTCACCGGCCGGGTCATCTTCCTGCGCAACACCGGCAAGCTCTGCTTCGCCACGCTCCGCGAGGGCGGCGCGTCCGGCACCGAGCTGCAGGCCATGGTGTCGCTGGCCAAGGTCGGCGCCGAGTCGCTGGCGGCCTGGAAGGCCGACGTCGACCTCGGCGACCACGTCTTCGTCTTCGGCGAGGTCGTCACCTCCCGGCGTGGCGAGCTGTCCGTGCTGGTCGAGGACTGGCGGCTGACCGCCAAGGCGCTGCGCCCGCTCCCGGTCGCGCACAAGCCGATGAGCGAGGAGGCCAGGGTCCGGCAGCGGTACGTCGACCTCATCGTCCGGCCCGAGGCGCGCCGGATGGTCGAGGCCAGGGCCACGGTCGTCCGCACGATCCGGGCCGAGTTCCACCGGCGCGGCTATGTCGAGGTGGAGACGCCGATGCTGCAGGTGCAGCCCGGCGGTGCGGCCGCCCGACCGTTCGTGACCCACAGCAATGCGTTCGACATCGACCTCTATCTGCGCATCGCGCCGGAGCTGTTCCTCAAGCGCGCCGTGGTCGGCGGGATCGAGAAGGTCTTCGAAGTGAATCGCAACTTCCGCAACGAGGGGTCGGACGCGACCCACGCGCCGGAGTTCGCGATGCTCGAGGCGTACGAGGCGTACGCGGACTACAACTCGATGGCGACGCTCTCCCGCGAGTTCATCCAGGCCTGCGCGATCGCGGTGTCCGGCGATACTGTTGTGACACACTTCGACGGCACCGAATACGATCTCGGTGGCGAATGGGCGTCGATCCGTCTGTACGACGCCGTATCGAACGCCGTGGATGAAGAGATCACGCCGGCCACATCTTTGCGGCGTCTGCATGAGATCGCGGACCGGCGCGGGCTGGAGGTGAATCCCGCCTGGGTGCCCGGCAAGATCGTCGAGGAACTCTTCGAGGCGTTGGTGCAACACACTCTTGTCGCGCCGACGTTCGTGCGCGATTTCCCGCTGGACACGTCTCCGCTCGTGCGTGCACACCGCAGCGATCCAGGCGTGGCCGAGAAGTGGGACCTCTACGCCGCCGGCGTCGAGCGCGGCACCGGATATTCCGAGTTGGCCGACCCGGTCGTGCAGCGGGCAAGGCTGGTGGAGCAGGCGAGACAGGCGGCCGCCGGCGATCCGGACGCGATGCAACTCGACGAGGACTTCCTCCGGGCACTGGAGTACGGGATGCCGCCGACCGGTGGTATCGGATTCGGTATCGACCGGCTTCTGCAGTTGCTCACCGGAGCCCGCGGCCTTCGCGAGACGATCCTCTTCCCCTTGGTTCGCCCCTCCTGACAAGCGCGCTGCTTGGCAATTCCGGTTGGGTCTGAATATGCTGTTCTCACCCCAAGGCGGAAAGAGGAAGACATGGCACAGAAAGTCCAGGTGCTGCTCGTCGACGACCTCGATGGCGGCGAGGCCTCCGAAACGGTCAGCTTCGCGCTGGACGGCAACAACTACGAGATCGACCTGTCCGGTAAGAACGCGACCGAGCTGCGCGACTCGTTCGCGAAGTTCGTCGGATCGGCGCGGAAGACCGGGCGTGCGACCAGCTCGTCCGGCGGCCGCTCGTCGAGCCGGCGCAGTGGCGGGGGAAGCACCTCGATGGACCGGGACCAGGCCGCGGCGATCCGTTCCTGGGCGAAGAAGCAGGGCCTCAAGGTGAGCGACCGCGGCCGGATCCCGGCCACGATCATCGAGCAGTACAACCAGTCCGCCTGATCCCGGCCCGCCGGTCGGCGGGACGGACGGGGTGGGCCGAGCGGCCACGGAGCGCCAGGGACGACGACGTCCCCGGCGCTCTGCGCGTTCCGCCGCTCCGCGCGTTCCGCCTCGCCGCGCGTTCCGGCTCACCGCCGGGGACGACCTCCCCGGCGCTCCGCCGTGTCCGGTCCGACCCGTCCGGGAGGACGTCGCCGGCGCTCCGTGTGTCGGGCCTGAACCGCCGGGGCGACGTCGCTGGCGCTCCGCGTGTGCCCGCCCCACCCGCCCGGGAGGACGTCCCCGGCGCTCCGTGTGTCCGTCCGTCCAGCCGGGGAGGACGTCGCCGGCGCTCCGCGTGTGCCCGCCCCACCCGCCCGGGAGGACGTCCCCGGCGCTCCGTGTGTCCGTCCGTCCAGCCGGGGAGGACGTCGCCGGCGCTCCGCGTGTGCCCGCCCCCACCCGCCCGGGAGGACGTCCCCGGCGCTCCGTGTGTCCGTCCGTCCAGCCGGGGAGGACGTCGCCGGCGCCACGCGCGTGTCGGGCCCGACCCGCCCTGGACGACGTCCCCGGGGCCCCGCGGGTGTCCGGCCCGACCCGCCGGGCAGATACGTGCGGTTGGGTATCTGTTCGCCCTCGGCGTAGGTGCGCGCGGAACGGGTCGGGATACTACAGAGTTGCCCTGGTGACGGATGCGGACCGGGCGTGACGACGGCGTGCGGACCGCGGCCGCTGCCCCCGCCCCCGCCCATGGGGGAAGGACGGCGTCACGGCTCGCGACTAAAGTGGGAAGCGGAACGGGGCGCCGAGGCCCGGGAACCAGTCCCGGACGGTGTCCTCCCTCGACGAGGAGGGAACCCTCCGGGGGAGGGCACGTGAGGAGATGACATGTTCGAACGGTTCACTGACCGGGCTCGCAGGGTTGTCGTGCTGGCGCAGGAAGAGGCCCGCATGCTCAACCACAACTACATCGGCACCGAGCACATCCTGTTGGGCCTGATCCACGAGGGCGAGGGTGTCGCCGCCAAGGCTTTGGAGTCCCTTGGCATCTCCCTGGAGGGCGTTCGTTCCCAGGTCGAGGAGATCATCGGCCAGGGCCAGCAGGCGCCGTCCGGGCACATCCCGTTCACCCCGCGTGCCAAGAAGGTGCTGGAGCTGTCCCTGCGCGAGGCGCTGCAGCTCGGCCACAACTACATCGGCACCGAGCACATCCTGTTGGGCCTGATCCGCGAGGGCGAGGGTGTCGCCGCGCAGGTCCTGGTCAAGCTGGGTGCCGACCTCAACCGGGTGCGTCAGCAGGTCATCCAGCTGCTGTCCGGCTACCAGGGCAAGGAGCCGGCCGGCACCGCGTCCGAGGGCACGCCGTCGACGAGCCTGGTGCTCGACCAGTTCGGTCGCAACCTCACGGCCGCCGCGCGGGAGTCGAAGCTCGACCCCGTGATCGGCCGGGAGAAGGAGATCGAGCGGGTCATGCAGGTGCTGTCCCGCCGTACGAAGAACAACCCGGTCCTGATCGGCGAGCCCGGTGTCGGCAAGACCGCGGTCGTCGAGGGCCTGGCCCAGGCGATCGTCAAGGGCGAGGTCCCGGAGACGCTCAAGGACAAGCAGCTCTACACGCTGGACCTCGGCGCCCTGGTCGCCGGCTCGCGCTACCGCGGTGACTTCGAGGAGCGGCTGAAGAAGGTCCTCAAGGAGATCCGCACCCGCGGCGACATCATCCTGTTCATCGACGAGCTGCACACGCTGGTCGGGGCGGGCGCCGCCGAGGGCGCGATCGACGCGGCGAGCATCCTCAAGCCGATGCTGGCCCGCGGCGAGCTGCAGACGATCGGTGCCACCACGCTCGACGAATACCGCAAGCACCTGGAGAAGGACGCCGCCCTGGAGCGGCGGTTCCAGCCGATCCAGGTGGGCGAGCCGACCGTGGCCCACACGATCGAGATCCTCAAGGGCCTGCGCGACCGGTACGAGGCGCACCACCGCGTCTCGATCACCGACGCCGCGCTGGTCGCCGCGGCCGGCCTGGCCGACCGCTACATCTCCGACCGGTTCCTCCCGGACAAGGCGATCGACCTGATCGACGAGGCCGGCTCGCGGATGCGGATCCGCCGCATGACCGCGCCGCCGGACCTGCGCGAGTTCGACGAGCGGATCGCCGGCGTGCGCCGGGAGAAGGAGTCCGCGATCGACGCGCAGGACTTCGAGAAGGCCGCCTCGCTGCGCGACCGGGAGAAGCAGTTGCTGGCCGCCAAGGCCACCCGGGAGAAGGAGTGGAAGGCCGGTGACATGGACGTCGTCGCCGAGGTCGACGACGAGCAGATCGCCGAGGTGCTGGCGACCTGGACCGGCATCCCGGTGTTCAAGCTGACCGAGGAGGAGACCGCCCGGCTGCTGCACATGGAGGACGAGCTGCACCACCGGGTCGTCGGCCAGGAGCAGGCCATCAAGGCGGTCTCGCAGGCCATCCGGCGCACCCGGGCCGGGCTCAAGGACCCGAAGCGGCCCGGTGGCTCGTTCATCTTCGCCGGCCCGTCCGGGGTCGGTAAGACCGAGCTGTCCAAGGCGCTGGCGGAGTTCCTGTTCGGTGACGACGATGCGCTGATCCAGCTCGACATGTCCGAGTTCCACGACCGGTACACGGTGTCCCGGCTCGTCGGTGCGCCCCCCGGCTACGTCGGGTACGACGAGGGCGGCCAGCTGACCGAGAAGGTGCGCCGCAAGCCGTTCTCGGTGGTGCTGTTCGACGAGGTGGAGAAGGCTCACCCGGACGTCTTCAACACGCTGCTGCAGGTGCTGGAGGACGGCCGGCTGACCGACGGCCAGGGCCGGATCGTGGACTTCAAGAACACGGTCCTGATCCTCACCACCAACCTCGGCACCCGGGACATCGCCAAGGCCGTCTCGCTCGGCTTCCAGGCCGGCAACGACACCGCCAGCAACTACGAGCGGATGAAGAACCGGGTCACCGACGAGCTCAAGCAGCACTTCCGGCCCGAGTTCCTCAACCGGATCGACGACATCATCGTCTTCCACCAGCTGACGGAGGAGGAGATCGTCGAGATCGTCGACATCATGCTCACCCGGGTCGACGCCCAGCTGAAGAACAAGGACATGGGCCTGGAGCTCACCCAGAGCGCGAAGGCGCTGCTGGCGAAGAAGGGCTGGGACCCGGTGCTGGGGGCGCGCCCGCTGCGCCGGACCATCCAGCGCGACGTCGAGGACGCGCTGTCGGAGAAGATCCTCTTCGGCGAGCTGACCGCCGGTCAGATCGTCGTGGTGGACACCACCGGCGAGGGCGACTCGGCCGAGTTCACCTTCCGCGGTGAGCCGAAGCCGTCCCCCGTCCCCGACACCCCGCTCGTCGCCGACATCGCTGCCGGCACCGAGGAGTAGGCACCGTCCGACCCCGAAGGGGCGGGACCCGACCGGGTCCCGCCCCTTCGCCGTCCCCGACTCCGGTCGGCTGCCCGGGCGGCCTTTCGGTCCGCCCCGGCGGGTGGGATCAGGTGGTGGTGCGGCGGCGGAAGAGGATGGTGGCGGCGGTGTAGGCGGCGGCGAGCAGGCCGGCGCACCAGGCCAGGGCCTGCCAGCCGTACGAGCCGATCGGGGTGCCGAGCAGCAGCCCACGCAGGGTCTCGGTGACCGGCGTGACCGGCTGGTGCGCCGCGACCGCCCGCAGCCCGGCCTTCATCGTCTCCACCGGCACGAACGCGCTGGACAGGTACGGCAGGAACAGCACCAGGAACGTGAACGCGTTCGCGCCCTCGACGGTGCGGGCCAGCAGGCCGAAGCACACCGCGACCCAGGACAGCGCCAGCACCCACAGCAGCAGCACGCCGACCACGGCCGCCCACTCGACCGCGCCCGCGTCTGGCCGGAACCCGGTCAGGAACGCCACCCCGATCACCAGCAGCGTGGCCAGCGCGTTGCGGGCGACCGAGGCGACCACGTGCCCGGTGAGCACCGCCGAGCTGAGGATCGGCATCGACCGGAACCGGTCGACCACGCCGTCGGCCAGGTCCTGGGCGACGTCCACCGCGGTCGACGCCGCGCCGTAGCCGGTGCAGAGCAGGATGATCCCGGGCACCACGTAGTTCGCGTAGTGGCCGCTCGGGTCGATGGCCCCGCCGAAGACGTAGACGAACATCAGCATCAGCACCACCGGCAGGATCACCGAGACCAGCAGCGACTCGAGGTTGCGCACGGTGTGCTTGACCGAGCGGCCGACCATCGCGGCCGAGTCGGAGGCGGCGTACGCCAGCGCGGTCATCGGGAGGCACCTTCCAGCTCGCGGGTTCCGGTCAGGGTGAGGAAGACGTCGTCGAGGGTGGGTCGGCGCACGGTCGCGGTGCTCACCGCGACGCCGCCGGTGGCGAGGGTGTCGAGCACGTGCCGCAGGTGGTCGGCGGAGCCGTCGGTGGGCACCCGCACGACCGGCGCGGCGCCGGCTCGGTCCGCCGCGGCCACGACCACCTCCGCCCCGAGCAGCAGCCCGCGGGCGCGCTCCACCCCGGCCGGGTCGGTGAGGGCCAGCTCGACCTGCTCGGTGCCGATCCGGCGCTTGAGCTCGTCGGCGCTGCCGGTCGCGACGACCCGGCCGCCGTCGAGCACCGCGATCCGGTCGGCCAGCTGGTCGGCCTCCTCCAGGTACTGCGTGGTGAGGAAGATCGTCACCCCGGTCCCGACCAGCTCGCCGACCAGGTCCCAGACCGCCTGCCGGCTGCGCGGGTCGAGCCCGGTGGTCGGCTCGTCCAGGAACAGCACCTCGGGCCGGCCGACCAGGCTCATCGCCAGGTCGACCTTGCGGCGCATGCCGCCGGAGAACGTCCTGACCCGGCGCCGGGCGTCCGTCGTCAGCTCCAGCAGGTCGAGCAGCTCGGCGGTGCGCCGCCGGCGCTCGGCCCGGCCGAGCCGCCGCAGCCGGCCCATCAGCAGCAGGTTCTCCTCGGCGGTCAGCTGCTCGTCGACGGCGGCGAACTGCCCGGTCAGGCTGATCGACTCGCGCACCGCGCCCGGCTCGCCGGCCACGTCGTGCCCGGCGACCCGGGCGATCCCGCCGTCCGGCGGCTGCAGCGTGGCCAGGATCCGCACGGTCGTCGTCTTGCCGGCCCCGTTGGGCCCGAGCAGGGCGAACACCGAGCCCCGGGCGACGGCCAGGTCGACCCCGGCCAGCACCGTCGTCGACCCGTACGCCTTGCGCAGGCCGATCGTCTCCACCGCGGCCTGGTTCATCCGCCGCCTCTTCCGTCAAGTCTGTGTATGTCGTACACATGTTAGAGTACGACATACACAGTCTTAGGATGTCAAGCGATGAGCGACACCGAATCCGGGCTTCCGCCGGTGATCGAGCAGCTCTGGGGGCTGCGCGGGCCGGCCCGGCGTGGCGGCCCCAAGCCGGCGCTGAGCCTGGAGCGGATCGTCGCCGCCGCGGTCGAGCTTGCCGACGCCGGCGGCCTGGCCGCGCTCTCGATGGCCCGGCTGGCCGAGAAGCTCGGGTTCACCACGATGTCGCTCTACCGGTACGTGGCGAGCAAGGACGACCTGCTCGTGCTGGTCCTGGACGCCACGCTGGGGCTGCCGCCGCAGATGCCGGACGGCGAGTGGCGGGAGCAGTGTGCCGCCTGGGCGCTGGCGCTGCGGGACCTGTACCGGGCGCACTCCTGGGCGCTGGAGCTGCCGATCAGCGGCCTGCCGGCCGGCCCCAACCAGCTCGTCTGGTTCGACCGGGGGCTGCGGGCGCTGGCCGGGCTCCGGCTGGCCCCCGGGGAGAAGGCCAGCTCGGTCCTGCTGCTGTCCACGTACGTCCGGGCGCAGACGCAGCTCGTGCTCGACCTCACCCGGACCGCCGCGGCGGCCCGCACCGCCGACACGCCGCCGGCGGACTGGGCCACCGTGGTCACCCGGCTCGCCGACCCCTCCCGCTACCCCGAGGTGGCGGCGGTGGTCGCGGCCGGGACCTTCGAGGACGGCCAGGACGACCTCGGGGAGGACGAGTTCGACTTCGGGCTGCAGCGGGTCCTGGATGGGATCGATGTGCTGCACCGGTCTAGGGTTTCGGCGTGAGACTGACCAAACTCCCGCACGCATGTGTCCGGATCGAGCAGGACGGCGCGAGCCTCGTCGTCGACCCCGGCGTGTTCTCCGCGGCCGCCGAGGCGCTGCGCGGCGCCGACGCGGTGCTCGTCACCCACGAGCATCCCGACCACCTCGACGCGGCGGCCGTGCGGGCCGCGGGCGTCCCGGTGTACGCGCACCCGGACGTGCTGGCGGCGCTGGACGGCGTCCCCGGGCAGCCGGTGCGGCCGGGCGACACGGTCGAGGCGGCCGGCTTCGAGGTCAGGGTGTTCGGCGACCGGCACGCGTACGTGCACGAGGACGTGCCGGACCTGCCGAACAACGCCTACCTCGTCGGCGGGCGGGTCTACTACTCCGGTGACTCCTGGTCCCGGCCGGACGTGCCGGTCGAGACGCTGCTGCTGCCGATCGGCGGCCCGTGGGTCAAGCTGGGCGAGGCGATCGACTTCGTCCGGGCGCTGGCCCCGCAGCGGGCGTTCCCGACCCACGACGCGGTGCTGACCGGTCCGGGACAGCAGTTCTCCGACACCTGGGTGCAGCAGCGGGGCGGGACCGACTACCGCCGGCTGGAGATCGGATCCCCGGTCGAGCTCTGACCGCCCGGCGCTCGGGCGCCGGGCAGGGCGAAGCTGCCGTCCGGGAGCGGGTCGACCAGCCCGTCGGCGACCAGCCCATCCAGGGCCCGGGCGCGCTGGGCGTCGAGTGACCAGACCGCGTCCAGCGCGGCCGCCGGCACCGGCCCGTCCGCGGCCCGCAGCACGTCCAGCAGCAGCCCGCGCACCTGCCGGTCGGTGCCCGCGAACCGCTGCGGCCGCCGGGTCGGGCCCTCGTACGGCGGGCAGCCGGCGGCCCGCCACGCGCACGACGCGACCACCGGGCAGTCCGCGCACCGGGGCGTGCGGGCCGTGCAGACCAGCGCGCCCAGCTCCATCGAGGCGACCCCGAACCGGGCCGCCCGCGCCGGCTCGGCCGGCAGCAGCGCCTCCACCGCGGCCAGGTCCCGCGCGGTCGACGGCGGGCCGGCGTCGCCCAGTCCCAGCACCGCGCGGGCGACCACCCGGCGCACGTTGGTGTCGACCACCGGATGGCGCCGGCCGTAGGCGAACACGGCCACCGCGCGGGCCGTGTACGCGCCGACGCCGGGCAGCGCGAGCAGCTCCGCCAGCTCGGCCGGCACCACGCCGCCGTGCCGGTCCACGACCGCGCCGGCCGCCTCGTGCAGCCGCAGCGCCCGCCGCGGGTAGCCGAGCTTGCCCCACATCCGCACGGCCTCGCCGGACGGCGCGGCGGCGCAGTCGGCCGGCGCCGGCCAGCGCGCCAGCCAGGCCTCGTACACGGGCAGCACCCTGGCCACCGGCGTCTGCTGCAACATCATCTCGCTGACCAGCACGGCCCAGGCCGACACGCCGGGGCGCCGCCACGGCAGGTCCCGGGCGGCCGAGTCGTACCAGTCCAGGACCGTGTCGGCGAAGCCTCGCACGCCCGGGAGGGTAGCCCGGGCGGCCCCGGCGCGGCTCCCGGGCGATACGGATCATCGCCGCTACGGTGGCTCGTGTGCTGCACCCGGTGGGACCACTGCCGGCGTCGGTCTACTGGCGGCGCCGTGCGGTCGCATTCGCCGGATTGGTCGGGGTGCTGCTGCTGGTCTGGGCGGTCCTGCCCGGCGGTGACGACACCCCGCGCGACTCGGCCGCGGCGGTCGGCTCGCCCAGCCCGACCGAGCCGGCGGCCGCCCCCAGCGACTCCGGCGGGCTGACCGCGTCGCCGGCGACCGACGACCCGGGCCGGGCCGCGGACGGGCCGGCCCCGACCGCGACCACCCCGACCGCGACCACCCCGGTCGCGACGACCGCGCGGCCGACGCCGACGCCGGCCCCGAAGCCCTGCCCCGACTCCGCCCTGCGGCTGACCATCTCCGCGGCCCAGCAGGCGTACGTGGTCGGGCAGGCGCCGGTGCTCCGCCTGCAGGTGCGCAACGTCGCGACCGCCCCCTGCATCCGGGACCTCGGCGCGGCGCTGCAGGAGGTGCTGCTCTACCGGGGCACGCAGCGACTGTGGTCGAGCAACGACTGCTACCCCGAGGGCGAGCGCGACACCGAGCTGATGCGCCCCGGCGTCGTGCACGCGTTCTCGGTGACCTGGTCCGGGCTCGTCTCGCGGCCGAAGTGCGCCGGCACCCGGACCCCGGTCGGCGCCGGCTCGTACGCGCTGGTCGGCCGGCTGGGGACGCTCGTCAGCCCGCCCGCGCCGCTGACCCTGCGCGCCGCCTAGACATACCGCTCCAGGATCGAGGACTCGGCCAGTCGGGACAGGCTCTCGCGGACCGAGCGGGCCCGGGACTCGCCGACGCCCTCGACCGCCTGCAGGTCGTCCACGGTCGCCGCGAGCAGCTTCTGCAGCCCGCCGAAGTGGTCGACCAGCCGGTCCACGATCGTGGTCGGCAGCCGCGGCACCTTGGCCAGCAGCCGGTAGCCGCGCGGGCTCACCGCGGTCTCCAGCGCCTCCGGGGTCGCCGCGTAGCCGAGCGCCCTGGCCACCGCGCTCAGGTCGAGCAGCTCGGTCGCGGACAGCGCGGCGAGCTCGGTCAGCACCTCGTCGGTGGTCCGGCCGCGGCGGCCGCCGCCGGGCAGGTAGTCCCGGGCGACCAGGGTGCGCTCGGCGTCCACGCCGGCCAGCAGCTCCTCCAGCTGCAGGGCGAGCAGGCGGCCGTCGGTGCCGAGCTCGACGACGTACCCCTCGATCTCGTCGGCGATCCGGCGGACCATCTCCAGCCGCTGGGCCACGCTGGTCGCGTCCCGCAGGGTGACCAGATCCTCGATCTCCAGCGCGGAGAGCGTGCCGGCGACCTCGTCCAGCCGCAGCTTGTAGCGCTCCAGCGTGGCCAGCGCCTGGTTGGCCCGGGACAGGATCGCCGCCGAGTTGTCCATGACGTACCGCCGGCCGTCGACGTAGAGACCGATCACCCGCATCGACTGGCTGACCGAGATCACCGGGTAGCCGGTCTGCGAGGAGACCCGCTGCGCCGTGCGGTGCCGGGTGCCGGACTCCTCGGTGGGGATGCTGGGGTCGGGCATCAGCTGGGTGGCCGCCCGGACGATCCGGGACCCGTCGGTGGCCAGCACGACCGCGCCGTCCATCTTGGCCAGCTCGCGCATGCCGGTCGCGGAGAACTCCACGTCCAGCGGGAAGCCGCCGGTGCACAGCGACTCGACCAGCTTGTCGTGGCCGAGCACGATCAACGCGCCGGTGTTGCCGCGCAGGATCCGCTCGAGGCCGTCCCGCAGGGCCGTCCCGGGCGCGATCATGGCGAGAGTCGTGCGCAGCTTGTCCTCGCGGTCCGGCACCGCCACCTGCTCTCCCCGGGTCCTGGAACGCCCTACAGTCTACGGCGCCGGATCGAACGGACACCGCACGTGATGATCTGGTACGCCACCGTACCGGCCCGTCAGCGAGGGAGGGCCCGGAGCGCGGCGCCCAGGTCGGCCACCTCGGTGACCCGCAGACCGGGCGGCACCGGCCCGGGGTCGGGCGGCACCAGCGCCGCGGTGAAGCCGAGCCGGGCCGCCTCGGCCAGCCGCCGGCCGACCGCGCCGACCCGGCGCACCTCGCCGGACAGGCCGACCTCGCCGAGCACCACGGTGGCCGGCGGGATCGGCGCGTCGCGGGCGGCCGAGGCGACCGCGAGCGCCAGCGCCAGGTCCGCGGCCGGCTCGGTCACCCGCACGCCGCCGACCGTCGCCGAGAAGACGTCGTCGGCGCCGAGCCGGACCCGGCCGCGTCGCTCCAGCACGGCGAGCACCATCGCCACCCGGGCCGAGTCGAGCCCGCTCACCGCCCGCCGGGGAGTCGCCAGCGTCGAGCGGGCGACCAGCGCCTGCACCTCGGCCAGCAGCGGCCGGCGGCCCTCCACGGTGACCGTCACGCAGGTGCCCGGCACCGGCTCGGCCCGCCGGGTCAGGAACAGCCCGGACGGGTCAGGCAGCCCCTCGATGCCGCCGTCGGTCAGCTCGAAGCAGCCGACCTCGTCGGCCGGGCCGAACCGGTTCTTCGTGGCCCGGACCAGCCGCAGCGTCGAGTGCCGGTCGCCCTCGAACTGCAGCACCACGTCGACCAGGTGCTCCAGCACCCGCGGCCCGGCGATCGCGCCGTCCTTGGTCACGTGGCCGACGAGGACGGTGGCCATGGTGCGGGACTTGGCCGCGGCGATCAGCGCGGCGGCGACCGCGCGGACCTGGGTGACCCCGCCCGCGCTGCCCTCGGCGGCGGGCGAGGCGATCGTCTGCACCGAGTCGACCACGAGCAGCCCGGGGTCGACGGTCTCGACGTGGCCGAGCAGCGCGGCCAGGTCGGTCTCGGCGGCCAGGTAGAGCCGGGGGTGCAGCGCGCCGGTGCGCTCGGCCCGCAGCCGCACCTGCGCGGCCGACTCCTCGCCGGTGACGACCAGCGCGGTGCCGCCGCCCGCGTAGTGCCGGGCGACCTCGAGCAGCAGCGTGGACTTGCCGACCCCGGGCTCGCCGGCCAGCAGCAGGACCGCGCCGGGCACCAGGCCGCCGCCGAGCACCCGGTCGAGCTCGCCCACGCCGGTCGGCCGGGCCCTGGCCGCCTCGACGTCGATCTCGGCGATCGGCCGCGCCGGCGTGGTGACCGCCCCCGCGGTGACGGCGGCGGTCAGCGGGCGCAGCCCGACCGGGGTGGCGCCGACCTCGGCCACCGAACCCCAGGCCTGGCACTCCGGGCAGCGGCCGACCCAGCGCGGCGGGGTGTGTCCGCACTCCGCGCACCGGTACGCCGGCCGGTCCCTGATCTTCGCCACTCGCCGAACCGTAGTCGGGGGCTACGACAGAACGGGTCAGCCCTCGCTCTCGCTGTCCGGCTCGACCGAGACGGTCGGCGCCGGCGGCAGCTGGATCTCGGGCGTGCCGACCGCGATCGTCATCGTCACCGAGCCCGCGTTCTGGAAGGTCAGCGTCACCCTGAGGTTCTCCCCCGGGCGGAGCTGCTTGGTCAGCCCGGTCAGCAGCACCCGCGGCCCATCCCCGCGGAACGAGACGAAGTTGTTCGGCGGGATCTGGATCTGCGCGTTCTCCGGCGTCGGGGAGGCGGTCGGGGAGGGCTCCGGGGACGTGGCGGGCGATGCGGACCCGGTCGCCGACGGCGTGCCGCCGGCGGACGGCGCGGCCGTACCCGACGCGGTGTCGGACGGGGTCGCGCCCGGGCTGGCCGTCTCCGACGCGGACGCGCTCGGCTCCAGGGCCCCGGTCGCCCCGCCCTCGCTGATCGTCACGTCCGTCGCCACCGAGCTGGAGGCCGAGACCAGCGTGTCGGGGGCGGGGCCGGTGTTGACCACTACCATGCGCAGCCGGGCGTCGGAGCCGCGCTCGTACTTGCCGCCGACCGGATAGTCCAGCGCGGCGTCGCGGATCGCGATCGGGCCGATCTGCGCCATCTGGCCGTCGACGGTCGGCTTCTGCACCGAGGTCTGGGTGACCTGGCCGGCCCCGCACCCGACGAGGGCGAGGCCACCCACCACGACCAGCCCGGCCAGGACGGACCGGGACGTTGAGCGGTTCACGGCCACCGGCCTCCTGTCGTACGCCGAACGTCGGGTCGTCAGACTAGTGCCCCCCGTCCGAGCCTTCCCGTCCAGGTCAGCGCAGGGCGCTGCCGGAGGCGACCAGCAGCGCCACGTCGACCGCGGCGACCACCAGGACGCCGAGGAAGGCCGCCCGCGAACCCGGTCGCCGGCCGAGTACGCCGGCCCCGACGGCGCACCCCACCGCGACCGCGACCGCGGCGATCCCGAACCCTCCCGGCGGTCCCGGCGGCCCGACCGCGAGCAGCACCGAGGCGGCCGCGAGCAGCGTCCCGGCGGCGATCCGGGAGCCGGTAGGGCCGATCCGGTGCGGCAGCCCGCGTACGCCGGTGGCCAGGTCGTCGTCGATGTCCGGCAGCACGTTGGCGAAGTGCGCGCCGGCGCCGAGCAGCGCACCCGCGCCGACCAGCCAGCCGTACACCGGCTGCCCGGGCAGGCCGGCGGTGACGAAGGCGGGCAGCAGCCCGAACGACACCGCGTACGGCAGCACGGACAGCGCGGTGGACTTGAGCCGCAGGTTGTACGCCCAGGCCGAACCGACCGCGACCAGGTGGAGGCTGCCGGCCAGCCAGCCGGACAGCAGCGACAGCGGCACCACGGCCACGGCGGCCACCGCGGTCGCGGCCCGCAGGGTGGCCGGTGCCAGCCCTCCGACGACCACCGGCTTGTCCGCCCGGCGCACCAGCACGTCGCGGTCGCGGTCCAGGTAGTCGTTCATCCAGCCGACCGACAGCTGGCCGGCGAGCACGGCCGCGGCGACCGCGACCGTGCCGGGGACGCCCCGGCCGACGGCCGCGGCCAGCGCCGCCGCCACCGCGGTCACGGCCACGGTCGGCTCGGGATGGCAGGCCCGGACCAGCGCGCGGACGGTCCCCACGGCGCCCACCGTAGAGACCCGCGCGCTCAGCTGGCCGGCGCCGCCTCCGGCACGAGCATCGACAGGCCGTCCTCGAGGGTGCGCGGGCTGGGTCGGGGCAGCCTCTGCACGACCTGCCCGCCGCGACCGACGAGCACCAGCACCGGGCCGCCGTCGACCCGCTTGCCGGCCCGCTCGGCGTCGTACCGCTCGGCGACCACGCCGGTCGGCTCGACCAGCCGGACCGTGCTGGTGCCGTCCAGCCCGCGCGGCATCGGCGGCAGCACCCGGTCGACGAGGTAGAAGGCGAGGTTGTGCCGGTGCGCGGCGATGCCGGCCGCGGTCAGCTTCGCGTCGCAGCGGCAGCCGATCGGCGCGAGCGCCAGCACGGCCGGGTGGAAGTCGCGGATCCGCCGGGTGGTGCCGTCGACCAGCCGGACCGACGCGTCGGGCAGCCGGTCGTCGGCGGCCTGCGTGGCGCCCAGCGGGGTCACGTTGCCGGCGGTACGGCGCGGCTGGAACATCACCAGCAGCCCGGCCACTCCGGCGATCAGCAGCAGGGCGACCAGCAGCAGCGGCGCGCCCGTCCGGCCCGAGCCGGTCAGCCGGCGCAGCCTGGCCCGGCGGCGCTGCGCCCGGCGCTCCCGGCGCAGCGCTCGGACCTCCGCGTCCAGCTCGCTGAGGTCGTCCGGGATGACGATCCGGTCGACCCAGGAGGCCCCGCCCGCGTCGCCGGGGCGGTCGTCCTCGTCGTCGCGGCGCACCAGTCCACTTTCCGCCCGCGCCGCGGTGGGCGCAACGTACCGGCTCGCCCGTTCTCGGGTGACGTTCGGTTCCGCGACCTCACGCACCGGCAGTGCCAGCACGTAGATCTCGGCTTGTCAACCCCCCGTCGGCCCCAGTGTGCGGTCCTGACCTGCGGAAACGGTCCAAACGGAGGGTGAGCCCGGCTACCGGCCGTGGTATTCTAGAGGGAGCGAAAGGGGTCACACTCACATGGTTTTCAAGGTCGGCGAGACCGTCGTCTACCCGCACCACGGGGCAGCTGTCATCGAGGCCATCAAGACCCGCGTCATCAAGGGCGAGGAAAAGATCTACCTCGTGCTCAAGGTCGCCCAGGGTGATCTGACCATCGAGGTCCCCTCTGCGAACGCCGAGATCGTCGGCGTCCGTGACGTGGTGGGCCAGGAAGGCCTCGACCGGGTGTTCGAGGTGCTGCGCGCACCACACACCGAGGAGCCGACCAACTGGTCCCGGCGCTACAAGGCCAACCTCGAGAAGCTCGCCTCCGGCGACGTGAACAAGGTGGCCGAGGTCGTCCGGGATCTGTGGCGGCGTGACCGGGAGCGCGGCCTGTCCGCGGGGGAGAAGCGCATGCTCTCCAAGGCCCGGCAGATCCTCGTCAGCGAGCTCGCTCTCGCTGAGGGGACCAACGAGGACAAGGCCGAGGTCCTGCTCGACGAGGTCCTCGCCTCCTGACCGTCGCCGGTGTCGTCCTCGCCTCCGGCGACGAGATCGAGTCGGCGCGGCTCGATGGCATGACGTTGATCGACCACGCCGCTTCCGCTCTGCGCGGGAGCGGCGTGGTCGATGTCGTTTCGGTGGTACGCGGGCCGCTGGCACCGTCCGCTGTGGACGGTGCCGAGGTGGTCGTGCTGCACGACCCGCACCGGCCGCTGGCACCGGTGTCCCTGGTCGTCGCGGTGGTGGCCGCGGCCCGGGCCGGGGCGGACGTCGTCGTGCCGGTGGTGGAGGTGACCGAGACGGTCAAGGAGGTCGACGCCGCCGGCCGGATCGTCCGTACGGTGCCGCGCGACGAGCTGGTGCAGCTGCAGTACCCGCGGGCGGTGCGGTGCTCGGCGCTGCGACCGGACGGGTCGGTCGCGCCGGAGGCCCGGACGGTGACGGTGCCCGGCGCGGCCGATGCCTTCGCGGTCCGCGACGCGCTCGACCTGGCGCTCGCCGCGGCGGTCCTCGCGGCTAGGACCGGACGAGCCGCTCGGCCAGGGCCAGGTCCGGCCGGTAGGTGACCTTGACGTTGCGCGGGTCCCCCGGGATGCAGTGCACCGGGACGCCGGCGTAGCGCTCGACGCACGCGGCGGTGTCCGTGCCGGTGAAGCAGTCGGCGTCCGCCCGCTCGTACGCGGTCAGCAGCAGGTCGGCCCGGAACGCCTGCGGCGTCTGCACCCTGACCAGGGTGCCGGGGACCGGGGTGAGGTCGTGCTCGGCCAACCCGGCCAGCGGCAGGCCGGGCACCGCGGCGCCGTGCTCGCGAGCGGCCGCGACCACGTCGGCGACCAGCCGCTGGGTGACCACGGGGCGGGCGCCGTCGTGGATGGCGACCACGTCCAGCTCGCCGGCGCGGATCGCCGGGGCCAGCAGGCGCAGGGCCGCCCACTCGGAGTCGTGCCGGGTGGCGCCCCCGTCGACGACCTCGACGGCCGCGGCCGCCGCCGCGACCGCCTCGGCCGCCAGGGCCCGGTCGGCGGGCCGGGTGACCAGGACCAGCCGGCCCACACCGAGCGCCGCCGCGAACGCCCCGAGCGACCAGGCCAGCAGCGGCCGGCCGGCCAGCGGCAGGTAGACCTTGTTGCCCTCGGCCCCGAGCCGGGTGCCGGACCCGCCGGCGAGCACGACGGCGGCGGCGGTCGGCATCCCTGCATTCTGCGCCCGATACGGTGCCACCCGTGCGCGTGGGGATCGGGGTGGACGTCCACCCGTTGGCGGCCGGGCGGCCGTGCTGGCTGGCTGGGCTGCTCTGGCCGGGCGCGGACGGCTGCGAGGGCCACTCCGACGGGGACGTCGCCGCGCACGCGGCCTGCGACGCGCTGCTGTCGGCGGCCGGCCTCGGCGATCTCGGCTCGGTCTTCGGTACGTCGGACCCGCGGTGGGCCGGGGCGTCCGGGATCGCGCTGCTGGCCGAGACCGCGCGGCTGGTCGGCGCGGCCGGGCTGCGGCCGGGGAACGTGGCCGTGCAGGTGGTGGGCGAGACGCCGCGGATCGGGCCGCGGCGGGCGGAGGCCGAGGCGGCGCTGACCGAGGCGGTCGGCGCGCCGGTGTCGGTCGCCGCGACCACCACGGACGGGCTCGGGCTGACCGGGCGGGGCGAGGGGCGGGCCGCGATCGCGACCGCGCTCGTGATTCCCGCCTGATCTGCCCTTAGTCTGGTCCGCCATGACGGGGACCGGGCCGGCCGCGGCGGTGGCCGCGCTGTCCGCGGCGCTGGGCGCCGACCCCGGTCGCGGCGATCTCTGGAGCGAGCTGGCGACCGCCCTGGTCGCGGCCGGGCGGGCGCCGGAGGGGTGGGACGCGGCCGTCCGCGCGGTCGAGCTGGCGCCGCGGTCGGCGGCGTCGCACCGTGCGATCGGCACGGTCGCCGCCGCCCTCGGCGACCCGGCCCAGGCCGAGGCCGCCTACCGCCACGCGCTCCGGCTCGACCCCACCGACCACGCCAGCCGCACCGCCGTCGCCCGCCTCGCCCGGGCCGCCCCCCATGTCCCCGCCCGCGACGTCCCCACCCCCGGCCTTCCGACCCACACCTCCGACGTCCGGATCCCCACCCCCGGCCTTCCGACCCACACCTCCGACGTCCGGATCCCCACCCCCGGCCTTCCGACCCACACCTCCGACGTCCGGATCCCCACCCCCGGCCTTCCGACCCCTGCCCCCGACGTCCGGATCCCCACCCCCGGCCTTCCGACCCCCGCCCCCGACGTCCGGATCCTCACCCCCGGCCTTCCGACCCCCGCCCCCGACGTCCGGATCCCCACCCCCGGCCTTCCGACCCCCGCCCCCGGCCTTCCGATCCCCAGCCCCGGTACGGGCCGCCGCCGCGCTCCGGAGCCGGCCGAGGGCCTCAGCGGGTCCGGGTCGACCAGCGGTCCGCCCGAGGGCCTCAGCGGGTCCGGGTCGACCGGCGGTCGGCGGCGTGCGCCGGACCCGGTGGACGACTCGTGGTCGGCGCTGTCCGGACAGCCGGACGGCACCGACCGGACCGGTGGCCGGCGCCGCGCCGCGGACCCGGCCGACGCCGTCAGCCGTCCCGGGTCGACGGGTGGACGCCGGCACGCCGCCGAGGATGCCGTCGGCGGTGGGGTGGCGCCGCGGCCGGGCGGGACCGGCGGGCGTCGCCGAGCGGCCGAGCCGGGCGACGGCGAGTGGCCGGCCGGAGAGCCTCCGTCCTGGGCGGTGGCCGGCGCGGTGCCGCAGCCGCGGGCGAACGGATCCCGGCACGCCGCTCCCGACCACCGCGACCCGTCGCCCCGCGGTCGCCACGGCGTCGCCGAGCAGCCGAGCGGTGCCCCCACGTCCGACCCCCGGGCGCCGGCGTGGCCGACGCCGGGCGGCCGCCGGCGGGCGCCGGACACCGCCGCCCCGGAGCCCGCGGCCGGCTCGCCGCGGGGCGGTGTGCCGACGGACGCGGCGTCGGCCGGGTCGGGGTGGGCCGGTGCGCCGGCGCCCGGGTCCGCGGCCGGGTCGTCTTGGGCGGGTGCGGCGGCGGGGTCGGGGTGGGGTGGTGCGGCGGCGGAGGGGACCGCGTGGGTGGGGCGGGAGCGGCCCGGACACCCGCGGCGTGCTCCCACGGTCGGGCTGCCGGGGTGGCTCGGGCCGAGCGCGACGCCCGGCGCCCCGGACGTCCCGGTCGGGGCGAGCCGGGTCGCCGACCCGCAGGCCTGGCGCCGCCCGCTGGTCGCGGTCGTCCGGGTCGAGTGGCTGCTCGGCGTCGTGTGCTTCGTCGGTCTCGCCTACCCCCGCACCGCCCCGTACACGGCCGGGCTGCTCGCCGGCGCCCTGGTCGTCGCCGGCGCGTACGGCCGGCTCCGCTGGCAGTCCGCCCCCACCCGGCGCCCGCCCGAGCCCGACCGCATCCCCACGTACGCCGCCGTCACCGCGGTGGCGACCGCGCTCGTGATCATCCCGGCCGCGATGGTCGGCGCGCTCACGCTGGCCCGTCTCGCCGCCGTCGCCGCCGTGACCTCCGCCACCGCGGCGTCCGTACTCCTCGCGCGCAGCGGGGACAGGGGCATCCCGCCCTAGTCGGGCCGCGAAGGATGCGCCGGGCCGGAACCGCCCGCCACCGCTACGCGGAGATCCGCGGCGAGGCGGCCGGGTCCGAGCCGGGCGGCCGGGACCTGGTCGACGAGCCGTCGGTCAGGTACACCGGCGACCCGTACCGGGACGAGCCCGAGGGCGCCGTCCGCGTGGTGATCCGGGTGACCTCGGAGCGCGTGCTCGGCCGCTGGTCGTCGGTCTCCATCGCGGTCAGTCGCTCCCGCAGCCGGGCCAGCGCCCGGCTCCTGGTCGTCCGCACGGTCACCTCGCTGACCCCGAGCTGGCCCGCCACCTCGCCGTCGGGCCGGTCGTCCAGCACGGTCAGCGCGATCACCCGCCGCTGCCGCGGGGTCAGCGTCCGCATCGCGTCGCCGAGCGCGAGCCGGTCGAGCACCGCGTCCTCCGGCGCCGGCCGCGGCAGGTCGGGCAGCTCGGCCACCACGACCTCCCGGGCCGTACGCCGCCAGCGGCTCACACACTCGTTCCCAACCGCCCGCCGCAGGTACGCACCCGGCGTCGCCATCTCGTCCACGTCCTTGCCGCCCCGCAGCACCCGGACGACCACGTCGTGCACGACGTCCTCGGCGTCGGCACCGCCCGCGCCCAGCCGGGACCGGGCCGTGCGGACCAGGTCACCCCGGTACGTGCCGAGCACTGCGCCCCAGCTGTCGGGGCCGGCCTGCGCCATGGCGGTCATCGCAACTCTCCCGGGCTGGGCAATGTCTGACGAGACCGACAGTGCCGCCGGGGAATCGGGGCCAGAAGGGGGGTTACCCCCCTGCGCGCCCTCGCGTACGCGGGAGAGGGTGGCCGGCGTGGACGTCACCATGGCCAGCCGGACCGGGCGCAGCCGTCCGGCCAGCGAGGACCGCTGGGTCGCGGTGACCAGGGCGTCCGGGCTGCTGCTCGCGGTGGCCGACGGGATGGGCGGCACGGTCGCCGGTGGCCCGGCCGCGGACGCCGCCCTCGCCGGCCTGGTCGAGTCCCTCGCCACCGTCACGCCGGCGCTCCCGCCGCCCGGCCGCGCCCGGGCGGGCGCGGCGGCCGAGGGGCGGACGACGCCGATGTCGATCGTCATCCCGGACCGCGGTCCCGACCTCGCCGCCGCGGTCGCCGCCGCGCACGACCGGGTCCGCCGGCTCGCCACCGACGGGATGCCGGTCCCGCTCCGCCCCGGCACCACGCTGACCGCCGCGCTGGTCACCGGCCGCCGGCTGCGGCTGGCCCACCTCGGCGACTCCTCCTGCTGGCTGCTGCGCCGCGGCCGGCTGCGCCGGCTGACCGAGGAGCACACCCACGCCGCGCAGCTCGTCGCCGCCGGCGCCGTTCAGCCCGGCTCGGTCGCTCAGCGCCGGCTCGACGGCATGCTCACCCGGTTCGCCGGCATGCCCGGCTCGGCCTGCCCCCAGCTCGCGACCGTACGGTTGCGGGCGGGTGACCGCCTGCTCGTCGCGACCGACGGGGTCACCAGGGCGTTGCCCGTGCCGGCCCTGGCCACCCTGCTGGGCCGGCCGGGGACCACCGCGACCGACCTGGTCGACGCCGCGGCCGCGGCCGGCGGGAGGGACGACGCGACCGCGCTGCTGGCGGCCGTGCCGGGCGGCGCACCCGGCGACATGGACACCACCCGACCAGACCTGAACACTCGGTACGTGGCGGAGGGGGCACGATGAGCGGCACGGTCCGGGACCCGGCCCTGCCGGCGCGGACGGTGCCGCTGGATCAGGGCGAGACCGTCGGCGAGGCGCCGGAGTCGCGCTGGCGGGTGGTACGGCACGTCGCCGACGGCGGCTTCTCCTCGGTGTACGAGGTGCGCCCGGCGACGCCCGAGACGCTGGACCGGCACGGCGCGGCGCCGCGCGCGCTGAAGTGCGTCTGGGGCACTCCGGCCGAGTTGACCGCGATGAACGACGAGGCGGCCAAGACCCAGCTCGTCGACGGCCACCCCAACGTGCTCACCCTGGTGACCAGCTTCCGGTTCGAGCGCCCCACCGCTCCGCACCACCACGTCGGGCTGGTGCTCGAGCTCGCCGACGAGGACCTGCCCACGCTCGGGGCCCGGGTGCGGCTGGACGAGCGGGGCTGGGCCGCCGTGTTCGAGCAGGTCGCTGCCGGCCTGGAGCACATCCACGCGCGCCGCGTCGTGCACGGTGACATCAAGCCGACCAACGTGCTGCGGATCGGTGCCCGATTCGCCGTGGCTGACTTCGGGGTGTCGGCGCCGCTGGAGTCGACCCGCTCGGCCGGGATCGGGTTGGCCCGCACGATCGCGTTCTGGCCGCCGGAGTCGGCCACCCAGGGCGTGCTGCAGGCGGACGGGATCCGCCGGCCGCCGGTCGAGGGCTGGCGGGCCAGCCAGCTCGGCGACGTCTGGGCGCTCGCGGTCAGCGCACACCGGATGCTCACCGGCCGGCACATCACCGCCGGCACCACGCCGGAGCAGCAGTACGAGCTGGTCTGCCTGGGGCGGTACGCGATCGACGGCCGGCTCGGTCCCGGCTGGCGCCGGCTGCTGGCGGACTGCCTGGTCCAGGACCCGCGGCAGCGCCGGGTGACGACGCCGGCCCAGTTCCGGCGCCGGGTGGCGGAGCTCGCGGTGCCGCCCGCGTACGCGGGGGTGCCGTGGCCGGCCGGCTCGCCGCGGCTGGCCGCGCTGGTCGACCTCGACCCGGCCGCGGGCGGCCCGCTGCTGGCGCTGTCCGTGGACCGGCCCGGCGGCCGGGTCTCCGGCGCGCTCGTCCCGGCGGACGGCGTCCTCCCGGCCGCCCTCCTCCACCTCACCGAGGACGTGCTGCCCGCCCTCGCCGCCCGCCCGGCACCCGTTGCCCCTGCCGTCCCCGCCACCGGCCTGCCCCGCGAACGGCCGGCCCGCGAACGGCCTGCCCGCGAACGGCCTGCCCGCGAACGGCCTGCCCGCGAACGGCGCGGTCGCGAACGGCGCGGTCGCGAGCCGCGGCCAGAGACACGGCGCCTTTCCGCACGCCGTTCCGGGGCACCGGCTGCCCGCGGGCGTGGGACCACTGGGCGGCACCGGCACCGGCACCGGCACCGGCACCGGCACCGGCACCGCCACCGGCACCGGTCGGGGCGTCGGCATCGGTGCCGGCACCGCGGATCCCGCGGCCACCCAGATCGTGACGATGGCCGAGCTGGAGCAGACCCGGCAGCAGTCCGCCGCGATCTCCGCCCAACGCGACCGACTCGCCGCCCAGCGCGACGAGGTCGCCGCCGAACGGGACCGCCTGCGTCGCGAGCACGGTGAGCTCGCCCGCCGCCTGGACCGGCTGGAGCGCGAGGCCGGCCTGCGCCGGCCGCCGGTGGCCGAGCGCGAGCGGACCGCGGTCCTCGCCCCGGCCCGGCGCGAGCCGACCCTCACCATGGCGCCGGTCCGGCGCGAGCCGACCAAGGTCTACGAGTCGACCCCCGCCGCCCCGCCCCAGCCTCGACCATCCACTTCGGACAGACCATGGACACCCTCGACGCCGTCGACGCCCTCGACACCGGCGACACCGGCGACACCGTCCACTTCGGACCCGAAGCCGGGTGCGGTCGCGGCCGCCGGCAGCCGGGCGGCCCGCCGGCTGGCCCGGATGCTGCGGCGGCTCATCATGCTGGTCACCGTGCTCGGCATCCTCGCGGTGCTCGCCCTGGTCGGCATCTCCGCGCTGTTCGACACCACGCCGGACAAGGTGATGAACCGGGTCGTGGTCATCCTCGACCAGGTGCACGGCGC
The DNA here is from genome assembly GCA_963803135.1 of uncultured Actinomycetota bacterium. GTDB lineage: Bacteria > Actinomycetota > Actinomycetes > Mycobacteriales > CADCTP01 > CADCTP01. The sequence goes on from CAWDLH010000010.1 coordinate 889,798, forward strand.
GGGATCATGACCGCACCCCCGCCCGGCCTGGTGCGGGCCCGGTTGCTGTGCCCGGGCCGGCGCCAGGTGCCGCTAAGCCCGGGCGAGTCGGTCTCGTTCGGACGGTCAGCGCCCCGGCCGGCCGCGGACCTCACGGTCAGCGACAGCCCGCGGGTGAGCCGCCGGGCCGGCACCTTCGACGTCACCCCGTTCGGCGTGCTGCTCACCAACACCGGCTCCAACCCGCTGTTCGTCGACGAGGCCGCGGTCCGGCACACGGTCCGCCCGGGCCAGGCCCACCTGGTCACCGACGGCCGGGTCCGGATCGGCTTCGCCGGCACCGACGACGGGCTCGAGCTCGAGGTCGCCGGCGCGGTCAAGCCCGGCGACGTGCCCGGCGCCGACGAGGCGACCGCGGAGCGGACCCGGCCGGCGTGGTCCCTGCTCGAGGGCACCGCGTACTTCGCCTGCCTGGTCGCGCTCTGCGAGCCGACCTTGCGGCACCCGGACAGCCCGTGGATCCCGACCAGCCAGCAAGTCGCCGACCGGCTGTACGAGCGTGGCCTGGTCCCGGAGCGCCGTACCGCCGACTGGGTCGACCGCCGGCTCGACGACGTGCGGGAGAAGCTGCCGGTGGGCGAGCGCCCCTGGTCGGCGATGCGGGCCCGCAACGCCAGCACCGGAGAGCAGCAGCAGGCGGTGGCCCGGGAGCGCTCCGGTGCCCCGCGCCGCGGCGGCCGCAAGGAGCAGCTGGTCGAGTTCGCCGTCTCCTCGGGCATCGTCACGCTGGCGACCGTGCGTCGGCTCCTAGGCTGACTCCCGGCGGAACGTCCGGGTCCCGAACCAGAACCCGAGCAGCACCAGGGCCGCGGTCACCCCGAGCCCCCACCAGGCCGTGCCGCCGGAGAAGTCGCCGCGGAAGAACGCCCGCACCCCGTCCACGACGTGCTTGAGCGGGTTGACGTCCGACAGCCTCTCCAGCCAGCCGGGCGCCAGCGTCATCGGCAGCAGGATCCCGGACAGCAGCAGCACCGGCATCGCGACCGCGTTGAGCAGCGGGGCGAGCGCGTCCTCGCTCTTGAGCGTCAGGGCCACCGCGTACGACACCGCGGAGAACGCCGCGCCGAGCAGGCCGACGACCGCGATCCCGAGCAGCACCCCGCCGGCCGGCGCCCGCAGCCCGAACGGCACCGCCACCGCCGTCAGCACGATCGCCTGGGTCAGCAGCACCAGAACGTCCCGCAGCACCCGCCCCATCAGCAGCGCCGTGCGCGGCGCCGGGGTGACCCGCTGGGTCTCGATGACACCGGCCCGGTACTCCGCGATCAGGCCGAAGCCGACGAACAGTGCGCCGAAGATGCCGAGCTGCACGAGGATCCCCGGCACGAACAGCCGGTACGCGTTGCCGGTGCCGAGCTGCGAGGCCAGCGGCTTGAGCAACGGTCCGAAGAGGACCAGGTAGAGGATCGGCTGGCTCAGCCCGATGATCACCCAGGTCGGGTTGCGCAGCGACAGCCGCATGGCCCGGCGGAAGACGACGAGGGTCTCGTTCATCGCGCACCCACCAGCTCGGTCCCGGCCGGGGTCTCCGCGTCCCGCAGGGAGCGCCCGGTCAGCGACAGGAACACGTCGTCCAGCGTCGGCCGGCGCACCTCCACCGCGGCCAGCGGCACGCCGGCCCGGTCGAGCTCCCGCAGCAGGCCCGGCAGCGCCGCCGCCCCGTTCGGCACCCGCACGTGCACCACGTCGCCGTCCACGCCGGGCTCGTCGGCGTCCGGCAGCGCGGCGGCCAGCCGGGTCGCGTCGGGCACGTGCGTGGCGTCGGTCAGCCGCAGCAGCACCGCGTCGCCGGAGACCCGCCGCTTCAGCTCGTCCGGCGTGCCCACCGCGACGAGCTTCCCGTGGTCGATGACCAGGATGCGGTCGCAGAGCACGTCGGCCTCCTCCAGGTAGTGCGTGGTGAGGAAGACCGTCACGCCGCCCTTGTCGCGCAGGTCGGCGACGTGGGTCCACAGGTTGGCCCGGGACTGCGGGTCGAGACCGGTGGTCGGCTCGTCCAGGAACACCAGCGGCGGCTGGTGGACCAGGCCCTTGGCGATGTCGAGCCGGCGCCGCTGGCCGCCGGACAGGCTCTCCACCTTCCGGGTCCAGACGCCGTCGAGGTCGAGGCGAGCGAACAGCTCCTCACCGCGGGCGCGGGCCACCGCGGTGGGAATCCCGTACAGCGCGGCGTGGTCGGTCAGCTCCTCGCCGACCCGCGCGATCGGCAGCGACGAGCCGCCCTGCGGCACGTAGCCGATGTTGCGGCGGACGCCGACCGGGTCGGCCCGCAGGTCGTGGCCGGCGACGGTGGCCTCGCCGGCGGTCGGCTCGAGCAGCGTGGTGAGCATCCGCAGCGTGGTCGTCTTGCCGGCCCCGTTGGGGCCGAGGAAGCCGACCACCTCGCCGGCCGCGACGTCGATGTCGACGCCGCGCACGGCATGCACTTCCTTGGCGCCGCGGCCCCGGCCGCGGAACGTCCGTACCAGTCCTCGGGCGTGGATCACGAGGACCACTATTCAAGGTTGAATAGTGGTTCGTCAACCGGGTTTCTCCAGCGGGCCGTACCAGTGTCCGTCGACCGGTCCGGACGTCGCCCCCGGCTCGCCGGAGAACCGGTAGTGTCCCGCCTCGATCCGCTCCCTGGCGTCCCGCACCCAGCGGAGCTCGCCGGTCAGGTGGGCGATGCCGAGGTCGATCAGCTCGACGGTGTGCGGCGGCACCCGGCGCTGCTCGAGCAGCATCCCGCTGCGCGCCTCCAGCGACCGGACCCGCAGCGCGATCGCCGCCTCCCGGCCCTCCAGCGCCTCGGTCGCCTGCTTGCGGGTCAGCATGGTCACGAAGCACATCCCGGCCGGCAGCAGGTACGGGTCGCGCTCGACGATGTCCCACAGCGCCGAGGTGAGCAGGCCAAGGAACGCGGTCTCGCCGTCCGGGGTGAGCCGGTAGGCCACCCGGGCCGGGCCCTTGCCGGCATCCGCCGTGTCGACCTCCTCGAGCAGCCCGTCCCGGGTCAGCGTGCGCAGCATGTTGTAGATGGAGCCCGGGTTGATCGCGGCCCAGTTCTCGACGTCCCAGCTCAGCAGCTCGCGGCGGACCAGGTACCCGTGCGCGGGCTGGAAGATCCGGACCGCGCCCAGCACGAGCAGCCGGGTGGCGCTCACGGCGTCCGGTCCGCGACCCGGACGGTCGGCTCGTGGGTGACCGGGAAGTTCACCGAGGCGCAGATGAAGCAGTCGGCGTGGGACCGGTCGTGCAGCGCGGCGCACTTCCCGGCCATCTCCGGCTCGGCCACCGTGACCACGGGCCGCAGCACGACCCCGGTCATCCGGCCGCCGGTGCCGTCCGTCCGCAGCGTGCCGGTGGCGGCGTCGGAGTAGTCGACCACGACCACGCCGCTATCCGCGGCCGCGTGCAGGAAGGACAGCAGGTGGCACTGGGACAGCGCGGCGACCAGCAGCTCCTCCGGGTTCCACCGGTCGGCGTCGCCGCGGAAGTGCGGGTCCGACGAGCCGGCCAGCGCCGGCTTGCCCCCGGCCCTGACCTCGCAGGTCCGCCGGTACGACCGGTAGGTCGCGGTGCCCGAGCCGGTGTTGCCGGTCCAGGTCAACTCGGTCGCGTAGTGGTGCGTGCCGGGCATGGGCTCCTCCGTTCCGCTTCCAGCATGCACCCCCCGTATCCTCGTACGGGTGAGCTTGGCGCTGTACGACACGGGCACCCGGTCGGTGCGGGACTTCGTCCCGCTCGAGGACGGCCGGGCGTCGGTCTACTACTGCGGCGCCACCGTGCAGGCAGCGCCGCACCTCGGCCACCTGCGCTCCGGCCTCGCGGTGGACGTGCTGCGCCGGTGGCTGGAGCACTCCGGCTCGACGGTGACGATGGTCCGCAACGTCACCGACATCGACGACAAGATCATCGCCGCCGGCGCCGCCCAGGGCGTGCCCTGGTGGGAGATCTCCTACCGCAGCGAGCGGGCGTTCTCCGCGGCGTACGACGCGCTCGGCGTGCTCCCGCCGACGATCGAGCCGCGGGCGACCGGGCACATCCCGGAGATGATCGTCCTCATGCGACGGCTGATCGAGGCCGGCCACGCGTACGCGGCGGGCGGCGACGTCTACTTCGCCGTCCGGACCTGGCCGTCGTACGGCAGCCTGTCCGGTCAGCAGGTCGAGGCGATGCAGCAGGGCGAGCCGACCGGGGCCAAGCGCGACCCGGTGGACTTCGCGATGTGGAAGGGCGCCAAGCCGGGGGAGCCGGCCTGGGAGACGCCGTGGGGTCCGGGCCGGCCGGGCTGGCACCTGGAGTGCTCGGCGATGTCCACGAAGTACCTCGGGCCGACCTTCGACATCCACGGCGGCGGGCTCGACCTCCTCTTCCCGCACCACGAGAACGAGCTCGCCCAGTCGACCGCCGTCGGCGACGGCTTCGCCCGGTGGTGGTTCCACAACGGACTGCTCACGCTGGGCGGCGAGAAGATGTCGAAGTCGCTGGGCAACTCGCTGCTCGTGGTCGAGTCGCTGCAGCGCTGGCGGCCGGTGGAGCTGCGCTACTACCTGACCTCCGCGCACTACCGGTCCGCGATGGACTACTCGGAGGAGGCCGTCACCGAGGCGGCCTCGGCGTACCGGCGGGTGGAGGGCTTCCTCACCCGCGCCGCGGAGCTGACCGGCGAGGGCCCGGCGACCGCGGTGCCGGGCTCGTTCGCGGCGGCGATGGACGACGACCTGTCGGTGCCGCAGGCGCTCGCGGTCGTGCACGGTTCGGTCCGGGAGGGCAACGCCGCGCTGGCGGCGGGGGACAAGGCCGCGGTGGCCGACAGGTACGGCGAGGTGCGGGCGATGCTCGGCGCGCTCGGCCTCGACCCGCTGGCCGTGCCGTGGCGGGACGAGCGCCGCGCCGACCTGACCGGGGTCGTCGACTCGCTCGTCGGGGTCGCGCTCGACCAGCGGCAGCAGGCCCGAGCCCGCAAGGACTACGCGGCCGCGGACGCGATCCGCGACCGCCTCGCCGCCGCCGGGATCGCGGTCGAGGACACCCCGTCCGGCCCGCGCTGGGCGCTGGAGTCCTGATGGCCGGCAACTCGCAGCGGCGCGGCGCCCGGCGCGCCGCCGGCACCAAGAAGGGCGCCGTCGTCGGCTCCGGCGGCCAGCGCCGGCGCGGGCTGGAGGGCCGCGGGCCGACCCCGCCGGCCGAGATGCGCAAGGGCCATCCGGCCGCGCGCCGGGCCGCGGCGAAGAACGCGGCCCGCAAGCCTGCCCGGGCCCGCGGCGAGTCGCCCGAGCTGCTGGTCGGCCGCAACCCGGTGGTCGAGGCGCTGCGGGCGCAGATCCCGACCACCGCCCTCTACGTGGCGACCGGGCTCGAGCCGGACGAGCGGGTGGCCGAGGCCGTGCAGCGGGCCGCCGACCGCGGCGTGCCGGTGCTCGAGGTCGGCCGGTCCGAGCTCGACCGGATGACCGGCGGGGTGCTGCACCAGGGGATCGGCCTGCAGGTCCCGCCGTACCGGTACGCGGAGCTGGACGACGTGCTGGCCCGGGCGGTCGAGGCGCCGGGGGCGCCGCTGCTCGTCGCGCTCGACGGGGTGACCGACCCGCGCAACCTCGGCGCGGTCGTCCGGTCGGCCGCGGGGTTCGGCGCGCAGGGCGTGATCGTGCCGGAGCGGCGGTCCACCCCGATGACCGCGACCGCCTGGCGCACCAGCGCCGGCGCCGCCGCCCGGCTGCCGGTGGCCAGGGTGACCAACCTGGTCCGGGCGCTGCGGTCGGCGAAGCAGGCCGGGCTGTTCGTGGTCGGTCTCGACGCCGACGGCGAGGTCGCGCTGGACGACCTGGAGGCGGCGGTCGACCCGCTGCTGCTCGTGGTCGGGTCGGAGGGCCGCGGGCTGTCCCGACTTGTCGGCGAGACCTGCGACCTGCGGGTGTCGATCCCGATGACCGCGGACACCGAGTCCCTCAACGCCGGCGTCGCCGCCGCCGTCACCCTCGCCGAGGTGGCCCGGCGCCGGCGGGTGGCCGGCTAGCTCAGGCGGGCGGCGCGGTCGAGTCCCGTGCCACCAGGCGGGGGCGGAAGACGCGACCGTGGCTGACCGGCGCGGTCGGGTCGTTCTCCATGTCGGCCAGCAGCCCGTCCACCGCGGCCCGGGCGATCTCGGCGATCGGCTGGGCCAGCGTGGTCAGCGCGGGCGTGCAGTACGCGGCCATCGGGATGTCGTCGAACCCGACCACCGACAGGTCGCGCGGCACGGTCAGCCCGCGCCGCCTGGCCTCGCTGATCGCGCCCAGCGCCATCAGGTCCGACGAGCAGATCACCGCGGTCGGCCGCGGGCCGTCCAGCAGCCGGCCCATCGCGCTCGCCCCACCCGCCGGCCCGTACGGAGCGTGCTCGATGAGCTCGACGTCGTGCGGCAGCCCGGCCTCCTCCAGCGCGACCGCCCAGCCGGTCGCCTTGAGCCGGGCCGGCATCGACCGGCTCGGGCCGGAGACGAAGCCGATCCTCCGGTGCCCGAGCTCGGCCAGGTGCCGGGTGGCGAGGTAGCCGGCGGCCTGCTCGTCGACGCCGACGTCCGGCACCTCCAGCGACGGCATCATCCCGTTGACGAACACCATGTGCACGCCCTCCGCCTTCAGCTGGCGGTAGTGGTCGTGCGACGCGCGCACGTCGGTCGCCTCGGGCGAGACGAACACCATTCCCTCGATCCCGCGGGCGAGCAGCATCCGGACGTACTCCTCCTCCCGGATGGAGGCCGACCGCGTGTTGCAGAGCACGGTCGAATAGCCGCGGCCGGCGGCTCGCGTCTCCAGCGCCTCCGCGTACGCCGGGAAGACCGGGTTCGACAGCTCCGGGATGAGCAGGCCGAGCACGCCGGTGCGCTGGAGCGCGCCGAGCCCGCGCGGGCTGTACGGCTGCTCCGCGAGCACCCGCAAGACCCTGCGGCGGGTCTCCTCGTTGACCCCGGCCCGGCGGTTGAGCACCCGGCTGACCGTCGAGATGCTGACCCCGGCCGCCTCGGCGATCTCCGCCAGTCCCGGCACCCGTGCCCTCCTGACCTGCGCGTCCGACACACTTTGCACAACGGCGGCAAGGTCTTGCAAGAGTCGCCGGTCCACTCCGGGCCGGTACGCCGGGAACGTACAGTCCGTGATCCTGGTCACGGGTTGGTCAACCCCTTAGGGTTGACGCGAGGCTTCCGACCGCCGCGGCGCGCGTCGGGCAGGGCACCACCGGATGGAAAGGGCAGCGTCATGGCCGAAGTTCAATATGTAGGGGCGTCCCGGATCTATCCGGGCAACCCGGTGCCGGCGGTCAATTCCCTGGATCTCGAGGTCGCCGACGGCGAGTTCATGGTGCTGGTCGGCCCGTCCGGGTCCGGCAAGTCCACCGCCCTCCGGATGCTCGCCGGTCTCGAGGACGTCGACCAGGGCGAGATCCGCATCTCCGGCAAGGACGTGTCGAACAAGCCGCCGAAGGACCGGGACATCGCGATGGTGTTCCAGAACTACGCGCTCTACCCGCACATGACCGTGGCCGACAACATGGGCTTCGCGCTCAAGCTCAAGGGCGTGCACAAGACCGAGCGGGACGCGAAGGTGCTGGAGGCCGCGAAGCTGCTCGACCTGGAGCCGTTCCTGGACCGCAAGCCCAAGGCCCTGTCCGGTGGGCAGCGGCAGCGGGTGGCGATGGGCCGGGCGATCGTCCGCAGCCCCGCGGTGTTCCTCATGGACGAGCCGCTGTCCAACCTGGACGCGAAGCTGCGGGTGGAGACGCGGGCGAACATCGCCGCCCTGCAGGCCCGGCTGGGCACGACCACGATCTACGTGACCCACGACCAGGTCGAGGCCATGACGATGGGGCACCGGGTCGCCGTGCTCAAGGACGGGATCCTGCAGCAGGTCGACACCCCGCGGACGCTGTACGACCGGCCGGGCAACGCGTTCGTCGCCGGGTTCATCGGCTCGCCGGCGATGAACCTCAAGACGGTGCCGCTGGTCGAGGGCGGGGCCAAGCTCGGCGGGCTGGTCGTGCCGCTGCGCCGGGACGTGGCCGCCGCTGCGTCCGCGGCCGGGCTGTCGTCGGTGACGCTGGGGATCCGGCCCGAGGCGTTCACCGTTGCCACCGACGGTCAGCCGGGGCTCGACCTGCGCGTCGACATCGCCGAGGAGCTCGGCGCCGACGCCTACGTCTACGGCACCGCGGCGCTCGACTCCGGCGACGAGCAGTTCGTCGTCCGCGTCGACGGCAAGCACGTCCCGCAGATGGGCCAGACCCTCCCGCTGGCCGTCGCCGAAGGCAACGAGCACGCCTTCCACCCGGAGACCGGGGAGCGCCTCGGCGACTGAGCCACCGACCATCCCGAGGGCCGGCACCCGAACCTGGGCGCCGGCCCTCGGCAGGCCCGACCTCCGAGGCCCGGCCCCCCGCGGGGTGCCGCGCCCCGGCGCGTCCACCTCCGGCTCCGCGGTGCCGGATCTGGGTCAGTGGGTGCGGTAGAGGTCGCGGAGGAGGGCGATCTCGGCTCCGTGGTGGATCTGCTCCTCGAGCAGGATGCCGAGCGTCTGCCCGGCCGGCAGCGGGTCGCCGACCGGGTTCGGCCGGACCTCATCCAGGTCGAGCGGCCCGGCCGCCCGCAGCCACTCCTCGATCGGTCGCCGGCTGGCGGCCCAGTAGCGCACCGCTTCGATCGCGCTGCCCGGCACCGGCAGGTCGGGGAACATCCGCTCGCCCTGGCCGAACGCGTGCTCCCAGCGGATCCAGTTCCCGTTCGCCAGGTGCACCAGCCGCCACGCGATCGTCGTGACCGGCGCCGGAACGGGCGGCGGGAACGGGTAGTCGATCTGCCAGCCGCTCGGCGCCGCCGGGTCGGGCCGCACGGACCAGGCCGGCTGCGCCGGCTCCCAGAAGAACTCGTCGTCGTCGAGCCCTTCCATCCGCTTGACCAGCCGCTCGGCCGAACTCTCCCAGAGCCCGCGCACCACGCCCACCGCGTCGACTGCGTCCATCGCCCGTTCCTACTCCCCAGCCGCATCCCGCGACCAGCCCACCGCAGGGCACCATCCCCCCGGGCGGGTCGGTGGTCAGCGCGTGCGGCGGGCGACGAGGACGGTGTCCGCCACGGTGACCCCGTGCTCGGCCTCGTGGTCGAGCGCCGGCCGCCGGCGGGTGGCCGCCGTGACGACCTCCCACTCGGGCGGGTCGAGGCTCGCGGCGACCTCGGCGGCGGCGAAGAACCGTTCCGGGGCGTGCGGCCGGTGCGCCCCGGTCTCGAGGTCGCTCACGTCGTGCCCGACCAGCAGCAGCCGCCCGCCCGGCGCCACCGCGGCGGCCAGCGTCGCGAACACCACGTCCCGCTCCGGCGGCGCCAGCTGGAAGAACTGCGCCGACACCAGGTCGTACCGCTCCGGCGGCGTCCAGGACCGCAGGTCGGCCTTGACCCACTCGATCCGGTCGCCGATCCCGGCGTCCGCGGCGGCCCGCGCGCCCCGCTCCAGCGCGGCCGCCGCGAAGTCGACCGCGGTCACCCGCCAGCCGCGCCGGGCCAGCCAGACCGCGTCGCTGCCCTCGCCGCTGCCGGCGTCCAGCGCGGTCCCCGGCGGCAGGTCCGCGGCCTCGGCGACCAGCTGGTGGTTGGGCTCTCCGCTCCAGACCGCGGCCGCCGACCGGTACCGCTCCTGCCAGTACGCCTCGTCGAACACAGGCTCCTCCTTCCGGTCGCCGACAGTCTCCTCCCCGGCCGCGGGAACCGTCCGGCCGCCCCGGCCGACCAGACCGCCGACGGGCGGGTATGGAATTCCATATTCTCTTTGCTACCGTCAGGCGAGCGTGTGAAGAACTGAACGGGCACCCCGCCGCGCTCCCTTTCGGAGCAGCTGCGCCAGCGTGCGCCAGCGGGTGACGGAACCCCCAACATTGGGGGTGCGGCATCGTCCGAACGGACGCGCTCCGTGGTACGTACAGCCGGCGTACAGCCGCAGCCCCCCAATTCTGGGCGGCCTTTCATGGACCGATCGGGGGTAGTCGCGGGTTTCCGTGCGGCGCAAACTTCTTCTCGCCGCAACGAGTGGAATGACCGGATGCAACCGGTGGTTCCGGGCCCCCGCCGGGAGCCGGAACCACCAGCCGGTCGCCCGCCCGAGGCGCATGTAGCACCGCCGCGACCAGCGGCGTTTACACCGAACCCCGCCTCGCCGGGCGTGCGGACACTCTATTCCACCGCTCCGCCGCACATTGAGGCTCGTCCTTATCTCACCCTGCTGGCGCCACCGCACGAGGGCTTTGGGAGAACCCGGAATGACTGCGGCGGTCCAGCAAATAAACGCGCCCGACACGGCGCCTGGCGTGCATTGCTCGACCCAACTGGAGGTTGGTCTGATGACGGAACTCGTGGACGCGAGCCCGGAGGCCGCGAGCAGCAGCGGTGTTTCCCGGCGCAACGTCCTCCGGGCTGGAGCGGTGGGCGCTGCCGCCGTCGGTCTGGGCGCCGGCAAGGTGCTGATGGCGCCCACCATGCAGATGCGTGGCCTCGCGACGCCGGACGGTCTGTTCGGGGCCGCCTCGATCGCCCTCGCGGACGCTCTCTACATCGAGGCGTTCCCGACGAGCCGGCTGATCCTGAACCCGTTCAGCGATCCCCTGCTGATCCCGCCGGCGGCGAAGCCGCTGACGCCGGCCGAGGTGGCGGCGCTGCCGCTGCCGCCGGGCCCGGGGGTCGGTCAGCAGAACTCGCTGCGCAACGAGACCCACCAGATCTGGACGGACGCGATCGGGTTCCCGGATCCGATCGTCTACAAGTTCGACCTGCTGGTCCGCACCCACTCGTTCACCACGTCGCAGGTGCTGCCGATCAACGCGCTGGGCCAGCCGGTCCAGTCGTTCGACTCGGCCGGTAACACCTTCCCGGCCGGGACCGTGCGCAGCCTGCCGCCGTCGACGATCTACGGGTTCAACGGGACGTTCCCGGGTCCGCGGATCAACGCCGAGTACGGCCGGCCGGTGCTGGTCCGGTTCGAGAACCACCTGGACGAGAACCCGCTCAACCTCGACCGGCAGGACTTCGGGACGAAGGACTTCACCTTCCTGACCCACCTGCACAACGGTCACACCGCGCCGGAGTCCGACGGCAACCCGCACTACAGCAAGCTGTTCGGGCCCAGGGCCGAGGGCTACCCGGTCAAGTCGTTTGTGGACAACCTGTACCTGAACTGGCCGGCCGGCAACGACGACCGGGAGAAGCAGTCGTTCTTCTGGTTCCACGACCACCGGATGGACCAGACCGGGTCGAACGTCTACAAGGGAATGGTCGGGCTCTACCCGATCTACGACCCGGAGAACAACCTCGACGCCGGCGACGAGACCCAGGGCCTGCGCCTGCCGGGGGTCCGCACCAACCACGCCGACGGCACGTTCGACGTCGAGTACGACATCCCGCTCGCCCTGTACGACTGCCGCCTGGACGACGGCACGACCGACCACCTCGACATCCACGACAGCCAGGGCGAGTTCCCGGCCGCCGGCAACCCGCGTACCCACCCCGAGTGGTGGGGCAAGACGTTCTTCAAGCACTTCCCCAACCACGGGTTCGTCGGCGACGTCTTCACCGTCAACGGCACGGCGTTCCCGGTGCTGGAGGTCAAGCGGCGCAAGTACCGCTTCCGCTTCCTTGGACGCGTCGATCGCGCGGATCTACGAGTTCAAGCTCATGACCTCGACCCTGGGGCCGAAGTCGGCGAAGGACCTCGGCTACACCGGCGACGCCAACCTGCACGGCCAGTGGCGGATCGAGGACGGCCAGCAGGCCATGCGCTGGACCGAGATCGCGGACGACGGCGGGCTGCTGCCCTTCCCGATCACCCGGGACACCTTCGAGCTGTGGCCGGCCAAGCGGCGCGAGCACATCGTCGACTTCACCAACTACATGGACGGCTCGCCCACCAAGAAGGGCGACGTCATCTGGCTGACGAACGTCATGAAGATGCCGGACGGCCGCATGTGGTCGAACTCGTCGCGGTTCCTGCCCGACCCCAAGTACAAGATCCCGATGATGAAGATCGTCATCGGCGACGACGCCCCCGACAACAGCGTGCTGCCCGGCCCGACCACCAAGCTGCGGGACCTGCCGCCGCTGCCGTCGAACTGGCAGACCCTGCTCGACGACCGGCTGATCTTCGAGGTGCAGCGCGGGTCGGCCGGTGGTGAGATCGAGTGGCTGATCAACGGCAAGGAGTTCGACCCCGCGATCGAGGCGACCAGCCTCGTCAACAAGGCCGGGCACGCCTACAAGGCGACGCCGAGGAAGAACTCCTTCAACCTGTGGGAGATCCGCAACGGCGGCGGCGGCTGGGTGCACCCCTTCCACCTGCACATGGAAGAACACCGCACGGTCATGCGGGGCGCCGGTCCCCACGGCCGGCGCGGGCGGTCCATCGGCCATTCCGCCGTCGACCGCGCCCCGGTTCCGACCGCCGGGGCGCGGTCGACTACCGTCCGCCGGGATGGAGACCGACGTCCCGCGGCCCGGCGGCCGCACCCTGCACGCGTACGACACCGGCGGCGGTTCGCTGCCGGTCTTCTGGCTGCACGGCACGCCCAACATCGGGGCCCCACCGGTGCCGCTGTTCGCCCTTTCCGAGCCGCTCGGCATCCGCTGGCTCGGTTACGACCGGCCGGACTACGGCGGGTCGACCGCGCGGCCCGGCCGGGACATCGCCTCGGCGGCCGGTGACGTCGCCGCCGTCGCCGACGCGCTCGGCCTCGACTCGTTCGCCGTCGTCGGGCACTCCGGCGGCGCGCCGCACGCGCTCGCCTGCGCCGCGCTCCTGCCGGACCGGGTCCGGGCCGCGGTCGGCATCTCCGGGTACGCCCCGTACGGGTCCGAGGGCCTGGACTGGTTCGCCGGCATGTCCGAGGTCGGCTCCGCGGCGCTGCACGCCGCGCTCGCCGGGCGGGCGGCCAAGGAGAGGTACGAGGCGGAAGCCGAGGCCGACGACCCTGGCTTCACCGATGCCGACATCGCCGCGCTGGCCGGCGAGTGGTCGTGGTTCCTCGACGTGGTCCGCCCCGCGATCGCGTCCGGGCCGGGTCCGCTGATCGACGACGACCTCGCCCTGGTGAGCCCCTGGGGATTCGACGTCGCCGCGATCCGGGTGCCGATGTTCCTGCTGCACGGCGGCGAGGACCGCCTCGCCCCGGTCGGGCACGCCGCCTGGCTCGCCGACCACTGCCCGACCGCGTCGCTGCGGATCGATCCCGCGGGAGGGCACATCTCGGTGCTGCACTCGGCCGGCGCGGCCCTCGACTGGCTCGCCCGCCCCTAGCCTCCGGCCCCACCTGAGGCCACGCCGCCGTTGTCCGCGGCCGGCGCGCCTCGTCGCACGTCCAGGCCGCGCGTCGCCCGGCGGTCCGGGGCGGGTGTCGCCCGGCGGTCGGCTGCGCGTCGCCCGGCGGTCCGGGGCGGGATGTCGTCTGGCGGTCCGGCGCGCGGTGTCGCCCGGCTTCCGGGCTGGGTCCTGCCGGGCCGCTCGTCCGGCCCGGCGACTCGCCCGGCCTGTCGCCTGGGATGGGCGCCGGCGCGGCCGGGTGCGACTGCGGCGCGGTGCTAGGACCTCGGTCCAGGAGGTCTGTAGTAGGACCAACGTCCACTTCAGAACCGCCCGCCGACCAGCAGAAACTTCAACTGCGCGGGTGATGGAGCCTCCAGATCCGATTACCGACCCACCCCCACCCCGCACGAGGAGTCTCCGATGAACAAGACCGTCAAGCTGGGCCTGAGCTCCCTTCTCACCGCCGGTGCGCTGGGTGCCACGCTGCTGCAGGCCCCGGCCGCGTCCGCCAACCCCGGCTTCGTGTGCCCCACCGGCAGCGACACCATCCCGGTGCCGTACGCCATGGGCGTCGACAACACGCCGCTGCTGGCCGGGACCGTGTGCGTCTTCTCCGGCACCACGGCGTTCCGCGAGCTGGACCTGACGGCCGGCTGGCGCGCGGTCGCGAAGGACGTCTTCGGCTCTCCCACCACCGACGTCATCTTCACCCGGACCGTGGACCGCGCGAAGGTCGAGGTCATCTACAAGTCCGGCCGGCTCGAGATCAAGCGCTGACCCTGCCCGATCCGCGAAGAGGCTCCGCCCCCGACTCCCACGGGGCCCGGAGCCTCTCGCCGTTTCCGGACCGCGCCATGGCGACGGTGACCGCGCACCGTCAGCCTGCTCATCGCCGTGAGCTTCGCCCTCGCCTACGCGATCGGACCGATACTCGGGACCGCGGTCATCCTGGCCACCAATGCCCCGTTCACGGTGGGGAACCTGGTCGCGGGACTCGTCTACGCCGTTCTGCTTCCGCTCGTGTCGGTGACCGTGACGTACGCCTACTTCGACGCGGTGGTACGCGAACGGCTCCGCGCCGAGACCACCGCCGATGCCGTCCTGCCGGCCGAGGTGGACCTGTGAGCACCGACCGCTCGCCGTCGCCACGACACGAGGAGCACCGGGCCGGGAAACTCGCTTGTCTCTGGCGGAGCAGTGCGCGCTGAATACCATCGATGGCTGACATCCAGGGCTCATACGATGAACTGTTCACTGCGGTGCCCGGTGCGCTGGCCGGACTGTTGGACGACGGGGACGTCGGCGGCTCGGTCGCGGTCTTCGTGGACGGCGAGCCCGTGGTCGACGTCTGGGGCGGGTTCGCCGACGCGGACCGCACGAACCCGTGGCAGCGGGACACGATCACGAATGTCTGGTCGGTCACCAAGACGATGACGGCGCTGTGCGCGCTGGTCCTGGCCGACCGGGGCGAGCTCGACCTGGACTGCGCCGGTCGGCCGGTACTGGCCGGAGTTCGCCGTGGCGGGCAAGGACAAGGTGCTGGTGCGGCACCTGCTCTGGCCACACTGCGGGCCTGCCCGACTGGGACGGGCCGGTCGAGGAGCTCTACGACTGGCCGTCCGCCACCGCACGGCTGGCCGCACAGGCTCCGCAGTGGGAACCGGGAAGCGCGGCCGGATACCACTCGCTCACCCAGGGGTTTCTCGTGGGCGAGGTCGTACGCCGGATCACCGGCCGGAGCCTGGGCGACTTCTTCGCAGCGGAGGTGGCCGGACCGCTGGGTGCCGACTTCCACATCGGGCTGGCCGCCGAACACGACCACCGGGTGGCACTCACCGTCCCGCCGCCATCCCGGGACGAGGACTATGCCGCCAGCGCGCCCGGCAGCAGCGCGCCCCCCGCCGCCGGCACCGCTATCCGGGTCCGTGACGGGAACAGCGTCGCCTGGCGCCGTGCGCAGATCCCGGCGGCGAGCGGATTCGGCAACGCCGGCTCGGTCGCCCTCGTGCAGTCGGTGATGGCCTGCGCAGGAGCGGTGCGTGGACTGCGCTTGCTGTCGCGGGCGGGCTGTGACCGCGCGCGGGAGGAGCAGTTCCACGGCGTGGACCGCAGCCTGGGCATGTCCGTCCGATGGGGCCTGGGCTACGGGTTGTTCGGCAGCGCCTAGGGATGGGGCGGCTGGGGCGGCTCGATCGTCGTGGTCGAACCCGAGGCCCGCATGGCGGTGGCGTACGTGACGAACCAGATGCGCGAACCCACGGACGACAATCGGGGACTGGAGGTCATCATGGCCGCCTACGACGGGCTCGCGGGTCTGCGGGCTTGATCCGACGGGTCGGACAGACGCTCATCGCCTTGGGTACGGCGACCTCACGCCGGTGAACCCGGGGGCCCTTCGATCAGTCGCGCTCGACCCACCGGTCGACCGCCCACAGGACAGCCAGTGCCAAGCCGGGATCGGTTCCGTCCGCCACGTCCAGCGTGTACGCGTCCCGGACGGTGACCCACTTCTGGGTTATCTTCACGACCGGCCGGCCGGCGACGCTGACGGAGTAGTTCTTCTCGATGAACGAACCTTCGAGCTCCCACGGCTCCCCGGACGGGACCTCGAGGGTCATCCGGCTCTTGACCGGAGAGAACATCTTCGCCTTCAGCGACGCGACCACCGTTCCGCTGGCATCGGTGATCGTCATGTGCTTGGGGATCCCCAGCAGCGCGCCCCGAACCTCGTAGACGACCTCATCGGAGCCGGCCCTGACTTCCGCCTTGGGGCGGGCGCCCATCTTGCCGTCGATGAAGTACCGCTGCTCCTCGGTCGTCGGGTCGAGGACGGCGAAGTCGCGCCCGGCACCGAACTTGCTCTTCACGAGCAGGCGGGTCCATCCATCCGGTGGTGGTGGCAGCGCCATCGTGTCTCCCCGTATCTGCGCGGACCGAGGTCCGATGTCTCGGCGGGCCGAGAAGCTCGCCACGATCCATCCCGAGCCTATCCACACCGTACGACACGCCGCTCCTCGTGCCGCCGCGGCTCTACGGTGGTCGGCGTGAGCGCCGAACGAGACGAGCTGCGCCGCCTGGTCGAAGAATTGCCTGAGGCGCCGGCATGAGCGTGTGGCCTCGGGGCGATGGACGATGCCGTCGGCGGTGGGTTGGAGGGCCGCTGCGGAGTACAACAGCTGGCATGACGCTGTTGATCGGCCGGGGTGATGGACCCAGCTTCCCCTACGCAGGCCGACCGATGCATGTTCTGGCCGGCCACGGCGACAGGCCAGTGGGCTTCGCAGCGGCCGAGCTCGCCATACCGCCGCACTTCGCCGGCCCCATCCCCCACGCGCACGACGAGTTCGATGAGGCGATCTACGTGCTCAGCGGCCGCCTGACCGTGCTCGGCGAACAGGGCCCACGGCAGGCGGTGGCCGGATCGATGTTCGTCGCGCCTCGCGGGCACCGGCACGGGTTCAGCAATCCCTCGGACGAACCTGCCTTACTCCTCGGCATCTGGTCGCCGGCGGCACCGGCCCTCGCCTTCATGCGCGACGTCGGCGCCGCCCTGACCGCCGACGGTCCACCGGACCCGGACCGCATGCGGAAGATCTACGCCCGCCATGCCAGCCGTCTCCTGCCCTGACCCAGAGCCGAGACACGGCACCATCCGACCCCGATAGGTCATGTGACCACGACGACGGGCGGTGGCGCTGGTCAGGGCGGAGCCGCCTGTCGGGATCGAACCGACGACCTGCCGCTTACAAGGTCACAGCGCCCGAGCGCTGTACTGACCTGCATCGCAGCAGGACTTGACCGCGCGAACCGTCCATAAGCGGTCGGTCTTCTCGCCACACCGTACTCTGCTGGGTCCCGGTCCGGCCTCGCCCCACTACGATGGTCGGCGTGAGCGCCGAACGGGACGAGCTGCGGAGGCTTGTCGAGGAGCTGCCGGACGCGGAGGTGCCGGCCGCGGTGGCCGAACTCCGACTCCGTGTCGCTCCGCCGGCTGATCGACCGTGGCCTCCGCCGTGGTTCGGCGCGGCGACGGGCAGCCGATCCGACACCGCGGTTCGCAGCGAGGAGCTGTTGAAGGACGGCTTCGGCCGGTCGGCATGATCGTCTGCGACACCGGCCCACTCGTCGCAGCTGCCCTCGCGAACGACGACCACCACCATGCGTGCGTCGAGTTGTTCACCGGCCTGCACCTGGCACGTCGCCCGCTGCTGGTACCGGTGACCGTCGTCGCCGAGGTCGGCTACCTACTCGGTCGGGAGGCCGGACCGAAGGTCGAGTCGCTTTTCCTGGATTCCGTCGCCGCCGGAGACTTCACGCTGGTCGACCTGACGGCCGCGGACTTCGCTCGGGCGGCAGAGTTGGTGCGGCGCTACGGCGACCTCCCGCTCGGGACCACCGACGCTACGGTCGTGGCCGCGGCCGAACGACTCGGCGTCACCGAAGTGGCCACGTTGGATCGTCGTCACTTCACCGTGATCAGGCCCCGTCATATCACCGCGCTCACACTTCTGCCCTGAGGAGATGACCGGCCAGAGCGAAGTCCTGTTCATCGGCGGTCGATCCGGCGTCGGCAAGAGTTCCGTCGCCTTCGAAATCTCCACACAGCTGGCGGCCGCGCGCGTCGAGCATGCGGTCATCGAGGGGGACAACCTCGACATGGCCTATCCGCCGCCATGGGAGCACGGCCTAGCGGAGAAGAACCTGGCGTTGATATGGCGCAACTATCTCGACCTCGGCTATCGACGACTCATCTACACGAATACGAACAGTGTCTGCTCGGTCGAGGAACTGGTAGCGGCGATCGGCGGACGACCCCGCGTGGTCGCCGTCCTGCTGACCGCCACCGATGACACGATTCGGGAGAGACTAGTCCAGCGAGAAATAGGGAGCGCTCTCGACGAACATATCGATCGGAGCCGCTGGGCCGCACCGCGGCTGGAGAAGGAAGCGCCGGAGTGGGTCGTTCGAGTTGACACCCACGCCAGGACAGTCGCCTCGATCGCCGAAGAGCTGATCCGGTTGACAGGTTGGCCCTGACTGACCCGTGGAGCCGCCTGTCGGGATCGAACCGACGACCTGCCGCTTACAAGGCGGCCGCTCTGCCGACTGAGCTAAGGCGGCGGACGGGCCGATGGTACGGCGGGTTCACGCGGTTGGGCGATCG
This sequence comes from uncultured Actinomycetota bacterium, assembly GCA_963803135.1. Lineage (GTDB taxonomy): Bacteria > Actinomycetota > Actinomycetes > Mycobacteriales > CADCTP01 > CADCTP01. Next base: position 908,293 of record CAWDLH010000010.1, read on the forward strand.
GGGCTTGGCGGGCGGCCGCGGGCGGGTAGTAACACCGTGCACGGGGCTGGTGGTGGAGGGCGTACGTGCGTCGGATGGCCGGGATCGCGGCGATCGCGCTGGTCGCGGTTGCGGGGTGTGCCGAGCTCGATCTGCCGGCGGACGGGGCGGCGTCGGTGCCGGGTGGGCCGGTGGCCACCGGGAGCGCGCCGGCGGCGGCGGTGCCGGCCGCGTCCGTGGCCAGAGCCGAGGCGCAGCTCGCCAAGCTCACCGTGGCGGACCCGCGGGAGGGCGGCTACCAGCGGACCCGCGACTTCGGGGCGGCCTGGTCGGTCGACGTCGACCGCAACGGCTGCGGCACCCGCGACGACGTCCTGCGCCGCGATCTGGAGAAGGTCCAGCTGCGTGGCCGGTGCACGGTGGTGGCCGGCGTGCTCGCCGACCCGTACACCGGCCGCGCCGTGACCTTCGCCAAGGCGCACGCGGCCGAGGTCCAGATCGACCACGTCGTGCCGCTCGGCGCCGCCTGGGCCCGCGGCGCGCGGGACTGGCCGCAGTCCGAGCGGGAGCGGTTCGCCAACGACCCGGTCAACCTGCTCGCGACGTCCGCGGCGGCCAACGAGAGCAAGGGCGACCGCGGGCCGGCGGAATGGCTGCCGCGCGCCGCGTTCCGCTGCGCGTACGCCGTGCAGTGGGTCGGAGTGTCCACACGCTACAAGCTCGCGGTCACCCGGCCGGACAAGGCCAGCCTGACCACGCTGCTGGGACGGTGCTAGGCCGGGCGTCCACAATGGACGCCCGGCCCGCTTCAGCTCACCTGATGATCGTGCCCGACGCGCTGATCCTCGACCTGATCGAGTTCGAGAACGCCTGCACCTCGCCGTACACCCCGGGGAATCCGGGCCGCGCGCAGCCGTTGCCGTAGGAGACGATGCCGACCTCGCGCACCGCACCGGTCGACAGCGTCTTGATCATCGGGCCGCCGGAGTCGCCCTGGCAGGTGTCCACGCCGCCCTGCTGGAAGCCGGCGCAGATCTCCGTCGCCGGGGCCAGCTCCGGGTAGGCCTGCCCGCACGTGGCGTCGCTGACGAACGGCACCGTCGCCTTCGCAGCGTAGGCGACTGGGCGCCGCCCTCCCGGGTGGCGCCCCAGCCCATCACGGTGAAGTTGCCGGTGTTGAGCGACGTGTCGCCCTGGCCGGCGAGCGTGAGCAGCGGCGTCGACGGGGCCGAGGCCAGCTCGATCAGCGCCCAGTCGAACGTGCCCGTCGTCGCGTACTGCGGGCTGCGGAACACGTAGGTCGACCGGATCACCTGCCCCACCGCGGTGTTGCGCAGGTCGGCCCGGCCGATCGTCGCGGTGATGCTGGTGTTGACGCCGGTGCGGGTCACGCAGTGCGCCGCGGTGAGCACCACCCGGGCGGCGACGACCGCGCCGCCGCAGCCCATCGACAGCCGCGCCATCCACGGGAACTCGCCCTGCGCCGCGTTGGTGCCGCCGACCACCGACGGGCTCGGCCCGGTGACCGGCGCCGCGCTCGCGGCCGGTGCCCCGGTCAACGCGACCGCCGCCGCCACGGCTCCGCCGACCAGCGCGGCGCCCCATCTCCGCCCGTTCATCCGCTACCTCCCCTTGAGGGTGCACATTGGTCCGCTTGACCGGACCGCAGAGGCAAACGGCTGATCGACTTCAGGGCCGTACGGGTGAGACGAGCACGTAAAGTGGGCTAGTAGTCACTCACGGGGCTTGCCGGTGCTGTTCCGTGGCACCAGCGTCGTGGCCAGCAGCACGTGCCGGGCGGCGGGCCGCTCATCCTCGTCGAGCAGCAGCTGACCGGCGACCCGGCCCTTCTCCAGCATCGGCTGGTGCACCGTGGTCAGCGACGCCGCGGCCGCCTCGGGCACGTCGTCGAAGCCGGTCACCGACAGATCCCGCGGCACCCGCAGCCCGCGCCGGCCGGCGGCGGCGAGTGTCGCCAGCGCGAACACGTCGGTCGTGCAGGCGACCGCGGTGAGCTCAGGGTGCCGGTCCAGCAGTGCGATCGCGGCTGCCTCGCCGGCCGCGGAGGAGTTGTCGAACCGCTCCTCCACCGCCACCGCCGCCCAGTCGACGCCGTGCTCGCCGAGCCCGTCGGACAGGCCGGCCAGCCGCGCCTTGACCACCGCGTACGGGCAGCGTTGCTGGCGGTCGAGGTCGGCCGGCCCGTCGTTGCGGTCGGTCCCGAGCCGGTTGGCGACCACGCCGACCCGGCGGTGCCCGAGCGCGCCGAGGTGCCGGCCCAGCTCGGCCGCGGCGGCCCGGTCGTCGAGCCCGACGAAGTCCACACCGGACAGTCCGACCGGCTGGTCCACCACGACGCTCGGCACCGGCCGCTCCAGCACCGCGGCCACGTGCGGGTCGCCGGTCGGCATCGAGTAGACGACGAAGCCGTCCACCGCCGCGCCGTACACCAGCGCCCCGGTCGAGTCGCCCGGCGCCGCCGGCACCATCAGCAACCCGGTGCCCCACGCCTCGCAGGCGAGCCCGAGCCCCTCCAGGAACGCGACCGCCGCCGGGTCCCGGAACGCATAGGACAGACCCTCCGTGAAGATCAGACCAATCGCGCCGGCCCTGCGGGTGCGCAGGCTGCGCGCCACCGGGTCCGGCCCGGGGTAGCCCAGCCGCCGGGCGGCCTCGAGGACCCGCTGCCGCAGCTGCGGGGACAGCTGGTCCGGCCGGTTGTACGCGTTGGACACCGTCGTGCGGGAGATGCCGAGCTCGGCGGCGAGTGAGGCCAGCGTCGCCGGACGCCGGGTCTGCCCGCGCCGAGCTGCAGCCGCCACCGGGTCACCGTATCCGGCCGATCGCCTCGATCGGGTGGGTGTGCCGATACCGTTACCCGGGCAGGTCTGGGCCGTGGCAACGAACCGCGCCGGCGTCCTGTTCGACGTCGACGGCACCCTGCTGGACACCAACTACCTGCACGTGCTCGCCTGGTGGCAGGCGTTCCGGGACACCGGTCACGAGGTCGCCATGTGGCGGCTCCACCGGGCGATCGGCATCGGCAGCGAGGAGCTGGTGCAGCGGTTGCTCGGCCGGCCGGACGACGACACCGTGCAGGCCCACTCCGAGCGGTACGCGGCGCTGCGCGACCAGGTCACGCCGTTCCCGAAGGCGGCCGAGCTGCTCACCGGCTGCACCGAGCTCGGCCTCACGGTCGTGCTGGCGACCAGCGGCACCAAGGCGGACCTGGACTGGATGCTGCCCGCGATCGGCGCGCCGGACGGGGTCGTCGCCGGCGTCACCACCGCCGCGGACGTCGACGCGGCCAAGCCGCACCCCGACCTGCTCGAGGTCGCCCTGCGCGACCACCGGCTCGACCCGGCCCGGGCGGTCGCGGTCGGCGACACCGTCTGGGACGTCGATGCCGCCAGGTCGGCCCGGCTGCCCTGCGTGGCGCTGCGCTGCGGCGGGATCGGCGGGGCCGAGCTGTCCGGCGCGGTCGCCGTGTACGACGACCCGGCTGCGTTGCTGGACCGGCTCGGTACGTCGCCGCTGGCCCGGCTGCGCGCCTGAGCTTCGACGTTTGACAGCCTCCGCGCCGACCAGGAAGCTGACCTCACCCACAACCGAACAGCCCGTCCGTGGGGGAAGTCCGGTCCAAGTCCGGCGCTGACCCGCAACGGTAGGCCGACCGCACGGTCGGCGAGCCCGACCACCCACGGCCGAGCCGTCATCCCCCCATCCCGTCGAGGTCTGCGGGACGGCGCCCGGGACGCCGGCGGTCGTCGAGCTGGCTGCGTCCCGCTCCCGGTCCCGGTTCCCCTCGGCTCCTCGCGCGGACCCGGTGCCGAAAGGCGGCCCCTGGTGGCCCTGTCCGTCCCCGCCCCGACGCGGCGTGTCCTCGCCGCCGCGGCGGCCGCGCTGCTCGTGCTCCTCGCAGTGCTCGCCGTGACCGCGCCGCCCGCCCAGGCCGCCCCGCCGACCACCGACGACCCGACCGCGGCCGCCGCCGGCTGGCTGGCTGGCCAGTTCGTGCACGGCGACCACCTGGAGACCGCCGCCGGCGGCCAGAGCTTCCCCGACGCCGGGGTCACCCTCGACGCCGTGCTCGGCTTCGCCGCCGCGGGCGTCGCCGGCGACGCCGCGCAGGCCGCCATGTCCTGGGTCGGCCAGCCCGCGAACCTCGAGACGTACGTGGGCAACGGCGCCACCGACTCCTACCCGGGGGCGCTGGCCAAGCTCGCGCTCACCGCGCAGGCCGAGGGTCTGGACCCGACCGCGTTCGGGTCCGGGCGGGTGGACCTGCTGGCCCGGTTGCGGGCGCTGCTCACCCCGTCCGGCCGGTTCTCCGACAAGTCGTCGTTCGTGCCGTACCAGGACTTCAGCAACGGCTTCTCGCAGTCGTACGCGGTGCTGACGCTGGAGCGCGCCGGCGCGGTGCCGCCGGCCGCGGTGTCGTTCCTGGCCGGGTCCGCCTGCCCGGGCGGCGGCCTCCCCCAGGACTTCGGCAAGCCGACCTGCATACCGGATCCGGACACGACGGCGGTGGCGGTGCAGGCGCTCGCGGCAGCCGGCGATGACGCGGCCGCGGCGGCCGGGATCCGCTGGCTGGTCGGCGACCAGCGCGCGGACGGCTCGTTCGGTGGCGGCACCAGCAGCGAGGGGCCGAACGCGAACAGCACCGGGCTGGCCGGGCAGGCGCTGCGGGCGGCCGGGGCGACGGCGGCGGCCGGGCGGGCGGCAGCGTACCTGCGGACGCTGCAGTCGGGCTGCCTGGCCGCTCCGGCGCGGCGGGGCGCGATCGCCTTCGACGGCAGCGGGTTCGTCGCGGCGAACGCGCCGCGGGCCACCGCGCAGGCGCTGCTCGGGCTGTCCGGGCCGGGTCTGCTGACGCTCGACGGGACGGCCGCCGAGCCGGCCGCGCCGGAGCTCGCCTGCGCCGCCCCGCCGCCCAGTTCGGCTCCGGCCACGCCGTCGCCGACGCGGTCGGCGACCGCGGCGCCGACCAGTCGCGCCGCCGCTCCGGCGCCCGGCACCTCGCCGGCCGCCTCCGGCGGCACGCTCCCCAACACCGGCGCCAGCCCACGCCCGGTGGCCTGGATCGGTCTCGGCCTGCTCGCAAGCGGTTGCGCGCTGGCGTTCCTCGGTCGCCGGCGGCGGCCGGTCAAGCCGTGACCGCGGCACGGTCCCGACCGGCCGCGCCGGCGCGAGCCCGGCGGCCCGGCCGGCCCGCGACGGCGCGCAGCGGGCGCCGGTCGGTCGTGGGCGCGGGGGCGCTGCTCCTGCTGGCGGCCGGGCTGGCGGTCGGCGGGCCGGCGCCGGCAGCCGAGGCCGCGGCCTGCTCCGGCTCGACCGGGGTCACGGTGGTCGTCGACTTCGGCTCGCTCGGCGGCGGCGTGCAGATCGGCTGCGCCGGCGGCAACCCCGGCAGCGGGCTGGCGGCGCTGTCCGGCGCCGGGCACGGCTACACGTTCGTGCCGCGGCAGCCGGGCCTGGTCTGCCAGCTCGACGCGCGGCCGAACCCCTGCAACGGCGCACCCGGCACGGCCTACTGGTCGTACTGGCACGCCTCTCGCGGCGGGTCGTGGAGCTACAGCACGCTCGGTGCCGGGGGGTACGACCCGGCGCCGGGCACGGTCGAGGGCTGGGCGTTCGGTGCCGGGCGCCAGCCGGGGACCGCCCCACCCGCCGCCCCGGCGCCACCGCGGCCGGCGCCGAAACCGACGACCGAGCCGACCACCCGACCACCGGCCGCGCCGCCGCGCACCTCGGCTCCGGTCGCCGGCGCGCCGCGAGCGCCCGGCTCGTCCGCCGGTCGCGGCGGACCGCGCGGACCGGGCCAGGGCAGCGCACCCGGCGCGGCGGGCGCGAGTCCCGGCCGGACCGCGGCGGCACCGTCCACATCGGCCGGTCCGACCGCGACGGACGCCGCCGCCGCGTCCTCGACCGGCGCTGGTGCCGCGCCGTCCACGTCGGACTCCGCGCCGCCGGGCGCGGTGGCGACCGAGCCGGCCAGCTCCTCGGCCCGGACGGTCGGCACGTTCTCGCTCGCGGTCGCGCTGATCGCCGCGCTCGGCCTGGCCGGCTTCCTGATCGCCCGTCGCCGGCGCGTCAACCCGCCGATCTAACCCCGCTCCCCGCCGAAGAACGCGAGCAGCGCGCGGTTCAGCTCGGCGGCCGGATCCAGCGGCAGCGTGTGGTGCGTCGCGGTCGGCAGCACGTCGACCCGCACGTCCGGGAGGGACGCGCGGGCACCGGCGGCCGCCTTGGCCGCGTCCTGAGCCTTCCCATTGCCGGCCAGCAGCACGAGCGTCGGCAGGCCGAGCCCGCGCAGCTGCTGCGGGCTCGGCTTCGGCCGGGTCACCAGCTTCCCGGTCTTCGGTGCCTCGGCCGCCGCGTCGGCGACCGCGGTCCAGGCCGGGTCCAGCACGCGGCCGCCGGTCTCCCAGCGGCGCAGCGCGGCAGCGGTACGCCGGCTCGGCCGGACCAGCACCGGCAGCGCGTGCAGCAGGTACCCGGGGCGGAAGCCGGTGAAGCACTGGGTCGGGTCGACCAGCGCGAGCCGGCGGACCCGGGCGGGCGCGTGCAGCGCGTAGGTCAGCGCCACCCACCCGCCGTACGAGTGGCCGGCCAGATCGACCGGGCCGGCGGCGATCGCGTCCAGCACCGAGTCCAGCCAGCCGCACAGCCCGGCCGCGTCCCGGACCGAGACCGCGCTGCCGCCGGCCGTGCCGGGCAGGTCCACCGCGTGCACGCGCAGGAGCTCGGACAGGGCCGGCGCGTTCGCGAACCAGGCGGTGGCCGTCGCGCCACCGCCCGGCAGCAGCACCAGCGGCGGCCCGTCCGGCGGACCCGACGACAGCACCCGGGTGGTCCCGTACGGCCCCGGCAGGTCGGCGACCTCGACGGAAGGCCACTTCCGCAGCACGGCCCCGTACGCCGTCTCGAACTCACCCATCGGGGGAATCTAGCGCGCGGGGTCGAACTCGACCGGCGCGTCGAAGGCGGCCCGGCGGGCGGCCCGGCGCAGCGCGACCAGCACCGCCGGGCCGAGCACGACGATCGCGACGAGGTTGGTCAGGGCCCGGCCGGTGTCCCAGCCGATGGTCGAGGTCACCACGGTGAAGACCAGGAACCGCCGCAGGTTCTCCAGCACCGGCCCACCGGCCACATAGGACAGATCGGTCCCCGACCCGGTGGCGTACGGCCAGTAGGACATGTTCAACAGCAGCCCGTACGCGTAGGCGGCCACGACGCCGTACGCGGCCAGCATCCCGATCTCCCACCGGCCGCGGACCCGGCCGGGGAGCAGCCCGGCGCCGAGACCGACCCAGGACGCGGCGAGCATCTGGAACGGCAGCCACGGGCCGACCCCCGCGGTCAGCAGCGCCGAGGCGAACATCGACGTGGCCCCGAGCACGAAGCCGAATCCGGGCCCGAACACCCGGCCGGCCAGCACCAGCAGGAAGAACACGGTCTCGATCCCGGCGGTGCCGGCGCCGAGCGGCCGCAACGCAGCGTTGACCGCGGACAGCACCCCGAGCAGCGCCAGCGCCTTGGCGTCGATGCCGCCGGAGCCGAGCTCGGTCAGCACGATCAGCACCAGCACGGGCAGCGTGAACAGGAACACCAGCGGGGCGTCGGCGCTCTGCCCGGCGATGCCGGCGCCGGGTGAGATCACCAGCGGCCAGCCGAACGCCGCCAGCCCGGCTGCCGACGCCAGCACGAGCACCAGCCGGGACCGCAGCCGGACCGGCAGCGCGGGGATCACGCCCGCACCCCGGCCAGCGCCCGCGCCACCTGGTCGACGGTCAGCCACGACTGCGGCGCCAGCACCTTCGCCACCTGCGGGGCGAACGCCGGGGAGGCGACGACCACGTCCGCGGTGCGGCCGTCGGCGATCACCTCACCCTCGGCCATCACCACCACCCGGTCGGCCGCGGCCGCGGCGAACTCGACGTCGTGCGTCGCCAGCACGACCGCCCGCCCGTCGGCGGCGAGCGTGCGCACCAGCTCGCGCAGCCGAGCCTTGCCCGGGTAGTCGAGCCCGCGCGTCGGCTCGTCGAGCAGCACCACGGTCGGCGCCGCCGCGAGCTGGATCGCCAGCACCAGCGCGAGCCGCTGCCCCTCGGACAGGTCGCGCGGGTGGCGGTCGCTGGGGATGCCCGGCACCAGCTGGTCGAGCAACGCCCGGCACCGGCCGGGGGGCGCCCCGGACTCGGCGTCGGCCTGCGCGCACTCGGCCTCGACGGTGTCGAGGTAGAGCAGGTCGGCCGGGGTCTGCGGGACCAGGCCGACGTGCCGGCGGGCCTGGTGTGGCGGGAGCTGGCCCGGGTCGACGCCGCCGACCGCCACCGATCCCGACTGGCGGGCGCCGGCTCCCTGCAGCGCCCACAGCAGCGAGGACTTCCCCGACCCGTTCCGGCCCATGAGCGCGACCACCTCGCCGCCGGCCAGCTCGAGGTCGACCTGGCGGACCGCGAGCACCGCGCCGTACCGGACGACCACACCGCGGGCGGTCAGCACCGGCCGCCCGGCCGGGCGAGCCGGCACCGGTGGCACCGCTGCCTCCAGAGTGGACCGCAGCGGGCCGGCCCGGCGGCGGGCGTCGCGGACCGACAGCGGCAGCGGCGTCCAGCCGGCCAGCCGGCCGAGCTCCACCACCGGCGGCGCCACCGGCGAGTCCGCCAGCACCGCCGCCGGCGGGCCGGAGACCGCGGCGCCGGAGCCGGTGAGCAGCACCAGCCGGTCCGCGTACTGGGCGACCCGCTCCAGCCGGTGCTCCGCGACCACCACCGTGGTGCCGAGGTCGTGCACGAGCCGGGTGATCGCGGCCAGCACGTCCTCCGCGGCCGTCGGGTCGAGCGCCGACGTCGGCTCGTCCAGCACGAGCACGGCCGGGTGCGCGGTCAGCGCCGCGCCGATCGCCACCCGCTGCTGCTGCCCGCCGGACAGTGTCCGAAGTGGACGGCGGCGCAGCTCGGCGATGCCGAGCAGGTCGAGGGTTTCCTCGACCCGCTTGCGCATCGCGGCCGGCGGCACCGCCAGCTGCTCCATCGTGTACGCGAGCTCGTCCTCGACCGTGTCGGTGACGAAGCCGGCCAGCGGGTCCTGGCCGACCACGCCGACCACGTGCGCCAGCTCGCGCGGCGGCGCGGTCCTGGTGTCCAGCCCGGCGACCGTGACCCGGCCGGCGAGCCGGCCACCGGTGAAGTGCGGCACCAGCCCGTTGACCGCGCCGAGCACGGTGGACTTGCCCACCCCGGTGCGGCCGGCGACCAGGCACAGCTCGCCCTCGTCGACGGTCAGCGAGAAGTCGCGCAGCACCGGTGCGACGGCGCCCTCGTAGGTGACGGTGACCGCCTCGAAGCCGATCACGCCGGCACCGCCCGGGCCGGGTTCAGCACGGACACCGGCGGCGGCGCCAGCCAGGCCGGCAGCAGCGCGACGAGCACGGCGAGGGTGCCGCCCAGCGGCAGCCCAGGCCAGCCGAGCGGGTCGAGCGACGGGTAGAGGTTGGCCGGGTCGACCCTGGCCGTGAGCACCAGCACCGCCGCCGGCAGCAGCCCGCTGGCCGCGACCAGCGTCTCCGGCAGCCGCCACGGGTCGGGCCGGTAGACGCTGCGGCGCACCCGCCGCCCGGCCAGCGGCAGCCCGACACCGGCCACCGCCAGGCCGAGCAGCAGCATCGGCAGGCCTAGCCAGCCGGGGCTGGTCCCGTCGAGCAGCCCGTACCCGCCGACGCAGACGCCGAGCAGCCCGGCCACGAGCAGGGTTCCGGTGGCCGCCCGGACCGGCCGGGGCAGCCCGCCGCCGCGCCCGTACCCCCGCGAGTCCATCGCGGCGGCCAGCGCCAGGGACCGGTCGAGCGCGTCGACGAGCACCGGCATCGCGATCCCGCGCAGCGCCCGCAGCCCGCGCTGGCCACCACCGCGCAGCGCCGTGGCCCGGCGCACCCGCAGCACGCTCTCCACCAGCTGTGGCGCCACCGACAGCGCGACGACGACCGCGGTGCCCACCTCGTACAGCGCGCCGGGGACGGCCTTGAGCATCCGCTTCGGGTCGGCCAGCGCGTTGGCGGCGCCGACGCAGATCAGCATGGCGGCCAGCCGCATCCCGTCGTACAGGCCGCCGAGGAGGTGCTCGGCCGACACCGGGCCGAGCAGGTGGATGCCGGCGAAGCCGCCCGGCAGCGGGATCTCCGGCAGCCGGACGAGCACGTGCCCGGTCTCGCCGCCGCCGAACAGCACGCGGAACAGCACCCGGGACAGGGCGACGACCAGCCCGGCCCACAGGTAGAACTTGAACGCGAACGCCCACGGCGCGTCCCCGCGCCGGCTGGCCACGACGAGGCCGGCCACGGCGATGACGAGCGCGAGCAGCAGCGGGTTGGTGGTCCGGCTCGCGGCCGCGGCCAGCCCGAGGGCCCAGAGCCACCATGCCCCCGGATGCAGCGCGCGCGGGAGCCGGGACACGACTGCCAGTCTGCTACGGGACCGGCGCGGACCCCCGTGGCGACCACCACGTTGACTATCCCTTGGGGTCTCCTTTAGACTCTTGTCCGGCGAGGGGAGTACTCCTACGCGCCGACCCGGTCAGTACGGACCTCGCGGTCCCCGGGCGGTGGCCCCGCTTGGGGGTGGAGAAGACCTCGGCCAGGACCAAGGCCCTGACCGAGGAGGAACGCCGTACATGACCGTGGGAACGCCGAGCTTGTGGGCGATCACGCTGGCCGCCGTGGTCGCGCTGATCGCCGTCGACTTCCTGCTGACCCGCCGGCCGCACGAGGTCTCGCTGCGGGAGGCCGGGCTGTGGTCGGCGTTCTACGTCGCCCTGCCGCTCGGCTTCGCCGGCTGGGTCGGGTGGCGGTACGGCGGGGAGCGCGGCACCGAGTTCCTCGCCGGCTACCTGGTCGAGAAGTCGCTGTCGGTCGACAACCTGTTCGTCTTCATGCTGCTGCTGGCCGCGTTCGCGGTGCCGGCGGCGCTGCAGCAGCGGGTGCTGCTCTACGGGATCGTCGGCGCGCTCGTACTGCGTGGCGTGTTCATCGCCGTCGGCGCGGCCGCGCTGGACGCGTTCACAGCGACGTTCCTGGTCTTCGGGCTGATCCTGGCTGCGACCGCGGTCAAGGTGTTCCGGGACGCCCGCTCCGGCCACGGCCAGGAGGTCGACGTCGGGCAGATGCGCTCGGTCCGGCTGCTGCGCCGGTTCTTCCCGGTCACCCGAGACTACGCCGGGCCGCGGCTGACCGTGACCGAGGCCGGCCGCCGGGCGCTGACCCCGCTCGCCGTGGTCGTGGTCGCGATCTTCGCCACCGACGTGGTCTTCGCCGTCGACTCGGTCCCGGCCGTGTACGGCATCACCGACGACCCGTACCTGGTCTTCGCGACCAACGCCTTCGCCCTGCTCGGCCTGCGCGCGCTCTACTTCCTGCTCGCCGGGGCGCTGTCCCGGCTGGTACACCTGGGTTACGGGCTGGCCGCGATCCTCGGCCTGATCGGCGTGAAGCTGGTGCTGCACTGGGCGCACACGGTCTGGCCGTCGGTGCCGACCATCCCGACGCTGCTCTCGCTCGCGCTCATCGTCGGCATCCTCGCGGTGGTCACCGTGACCAGCCTGCTGTCCACCCGGGACCGGGATCCGGCCCGGGCCGGCTGACGCCGGCGTGCGTCCCGCTGCGGCGAGCGGGACGCACGCCGGTCAGCTCACACCGGGAGCACCCGCAGCACGCCGGCGCCCCAGAGGTTGTCCCGACCGGGGTCACCGCGGTCGACCGCCAGCTTGGCCAGGGCCAGGTCGAGCAGCGCCGGGGACAGCCGGCCGCCGAGCTCCTGCCGGACCACCGCCGCGACGCCGACCGCCGACGGCGCCGCCGCCGACGTGCCGAAGAACTGGCACTGCCCGTTGGTCGTCGCCGGGCAGACGTCCGGGTCCGGGAAGCCGCCCGACCCGCTGATCGAGACGCCGTCCGCGGCCGTCCAGGTCGGCGCGATCTTGGTGCGGAACCGCGGCCCGGCCACGCCGGTGCACGGGCCCGTGGCGCCGTACGGGCACTGCGTCGTGAGGCCGACCTGCACCGGACCGCCGGCGCTGAACGTCTCCAGCGGGACGGTCTTCGGATCGGTGGACGCGCTCGCGTTGGCGGCGCCGGCGCTGGTGGCCAGGCCGAGGTAGTTGGAGTCCGGGTTGAGCGAGCCGGCCCGGCTGGCCGCGTCGACCGCCAACGAGCCGGCCACCGCGGTACGCCAGCGCAGGTCGATCAGCGGCGGGGCCACCGCGGACGACGTGCCGGCCACGTCGGCCACGAGCTGGAGCTCGTGGGTGCCCGTGCCGAGCTCGGCGCTGTCGTACAGGATCTGCTCGATCGAGTCGCCGACCCCGTTGGCCTGCGTGGCGTTGCTGACCGCGAGGCAGCGGCCGCTCGCCTTGTCGAGCAGGTAGAGGTTGACGTCGGTGAAGCCGCCGCGCCCCGGCGTCGGGAAGATCGCCCGCGGCTCGCTCCACTGCAGCGTGGCCAGGATCAGGCCGTCCTGGCCGAGCAGCAGGTTGAACGTGTTGTCGGTTCCGCCGGCGACCGCCACCGCGTTGTGCGGGACGGGTCCGCAGGCCGTGCCGAAGGCCGCGGCCGGGATGTCGTCCGGCGTGCGGCCGGTGCCGACCGCGCGCACCCGCGGGGTGTGCCGGGCGCCGAGGTTGCCGGCCGAGGAGCTGAAGAAGACGCCGTGGCGGGCGAGCGACTCGGCGGTCGAGGCGGCCAGGCCCTGCTGGAACGCCGGCTCGTCGTCGAACGCCAGGTCCTCGGTGATGAGGTTCGCGCCGGCGGCCGCGAGCGCACGCAGCCCGCCGACGTGGTCCTCGAGCGTCTCGCCGGTGCCGGTGAACAGCAGCTTCGCGCCCGGCGCCTGGTCGTGGACGATCTCCAGCATGCCGGTGCCCTCGTCGCCGTCGCCGGGGTCGAGCACCTGGACGTCGGCGGGCAGCTCACCCTTGGCCACCGACTCGGCCAGGCTGGTCACGCCGTCGGACATCGCGCCGACCCGCTGGCCGCGCCCGGTCAGGCCGATCCGCTGGGCGATGTCGGCCCGGTGCAGCGCGACGCCCTCGCTGGTGACCGGGCCGGCGTCGACCTGGGGCCTGGTCGCCGGCCGGACCGCGGCCACCCAGGGCAGCCCGGCGACCGCGTCGAGCTTGTCCGCCGGCACGGCCGCGTGCACGAGGCCGGCCTGCGGCAGCGACGCTCCCGGCACGGCGGCGAACTGCGCCGAGGAGGAGCGGACCGTCACCCCGAGCGCGCGCAGCTGGGCCAGCTGAGCCGCCGCGACGGCCCCGGTGGCGTGCAGCTGGAGGTCGAGGCCGCCGCTCGCGTCGACGCCGACCAGGTCCGCGTCCGCCGACCGGCTCGCCTTCGCGCTGGGGCCCGAGCTGCGGGCCGCCGCGCTCAGCCTGGCCGCCAGCTGGCGGACCAGGGACGGCACCTTGGCGGCGACGGCGTCCGGCGTGGACGCGGCTGGTGACGCGGCCGGGCCCGGCGCCGCCGATGCCGGGCCGGGCATGACAGCGAGGGACAGTACGACGGCGCCGACGGCAGCGGCGGCGATCGTGGATCTGCGCACGCGGATCCCCTCCATCCTCGGTGTGCGGATGAGGGACGCTAAGGCTCAGACCGGCCGGTGCTCGTCCTCCTAACGACTGAACAAAGCTCCGCCAAATGCCTACGCTGCGTGGCCGCGCCGGACATCCGCTTCCTAATCGGTTCTTGACGCTGGCGCAGCATCCGCACAGCACCGGCCACCACGGTTCCGACCGGTGCCCGCGGCAGCCGCACGCGGCCGGGCGACAGGGGTGCGGGTTGAGGCGACTGGGGCAGCCGCATACGCCCCGACGCCGCCGGCCGCGACGACAAGCACGGCCGCGGCCGCGACCGGGACGATCGCCCGCCGGCTAGCCACCGAAGCCACCCCCCGGGAACCGGCCGCCGAAGCCGCCGGTGCACCCGTTCGCGCCCTTGGAGCTGAGGCCGGCTGCACCGTCCCGGTCGCCCGCAGCGTCGCGCTCACCGAGCGGGTACCGGCCACCGCGGTCCGGTAGTTCCCGTCCGGTCCGGTTCGGGTGGCGGGACCGGCTCGGGCGCGACCTCGGGCGGCGGCAGCGGTACCGGCAGCCAGTCCTCCTCGGCCAGCTCGGCCGCCGACACCGACGATCCCACCGACACCGGCACGGGCCGCGCAGCGTGCGGTGTCGGCGGCGCAGGCGGCGCTGGCCAAGGCGCTGGCCGCGTCGGCGTCCGGCGGATCCGAGCCCGGCGGCGGTTCGGCGTCCGGCGGCTCCGGCAGCTCGTCCCCGGGCGGCTCCGGCCGCCCCTCGTCCGGTGGGTCCGGTTCCGGAGGCTCCACCTCCGGGCCGTCCGCGGCGTCCCCGTCCGGGGGGACTGCCTCCGGCGGGCCCTCGGCCGGTTCGTCACGGTCCGGCGGAACCGGGTCCGGCGCGTCGACCGCGGGTGGGGGACTCCCGTCGGGCGGGTCGACGGCCGGTGGCTCCCGGTCCGGCGGCGCCGGCTCGGGCAGTGCTCCCGCGGGTTCCTCCGGCGGCGGCCGGACGATCACCCCGGAGCAGATCACCGCCGACGAGGCGGCGGTCGGCGCCGCGGCGGCGGAGCTCAAGGTCGCGCAGCAGAACCTGGACCAGGCAACGCTGCGCAGCCCCATCGCCGGCACGGTCGCAGCGGTGAACCTGAGGACCGGCGACCGCCTCGGCGCGAGCTCCACCACCGCCACCATCGAGATCGTCGGCACCCGGGCGCACCAGGTGACCGCCGGGGTCGACGTCACGAAGATCGGCTCGGTCGAGGTCGGCCAGACCGCGAGTGTGCAGCCGGACGGTTGCACGGCGGCGCTGGCGGCGAAGGTCATCGCGGTCGGCGTGGCGCCGACGAGCAGCGGAGGATCGACGTACCCGGTCACGCTGGCCTTCACCGGGACGCCGCCGGACCTGCGCACCGGGATCAGTGCCGCCGTGACGATCACCACGGCGCGGGCGGCGTCGGCGCTGGCCGTGCCTACGTCCGCAGGTGACGCGGACCCCGGCGGGTGCGTTCGTCACCGTCCTCGCCGACGGCCGCACCACCCGTACGCGGGTCGGGATCGGCGCCGTCGGGCCGGACTACACCCAGCTCACCTCGGGCATCGAGGCCGGCGCCGTGGTCGTGCTCGCCGACCTGTCCGAGGCGGTGCCGGCCAGCTCCACCACCACCCGCTTCGGCGGAGCCGGCGGCGCCGGCACCCGCTTCGGCGGAGCCGGCGGCACACCCCCGCGCTGACTCTGACCCGCGATCAGGGTCGCTTGACCACCTGCCGTACACGTCTCTCACCGGTCGGTGTGCATGGCGGCCTTGAGGACGTCGGTGATGGCGGCGGTGCCGGCGGCGGTGAGGAAGGTCTCGAGGGAGACCTCGGCGCCGGTGGCATCGGCGAGCGGGAGGCGCCAGTTGGGGTACTCGTCCTGGGTGCCGGGCAGGTTGGGCTGGCGCCGGTCGCCGACCGCGTCGGCCGGCATGGCCAGCACCACCCGGCTCGGCGTCCGGGCCAACAGCTGGTACAGGTCCAGCACCACCTCGGAGTCCGGCGCCCCCGGCCGGGCCAGCCCTTCGGCCCGCAGCATCGCCAGCAGCCGTTCCCGCTCCTCCCGGACCCTGGCCCGCTCCTCCTCCACCGGCCGGTCGAGCTGATCGAGCTCGGCTCGCACCCGGACCTGCTCGTCGGCCAGGAACCCGTACGCGGTGGGCAGGTCGTGGGTGGACACGCTCGCCACCGCCCGCTCCCGCCAGCGTGCCGGCGGCAGCGGCGTGACCTCGTCCTCCTCCCGGGTGAACCAGAGCACCGCCGAGCCGAGCACCCCGGCCCGGTCGAGCGCCTCGTGCACCTCCGGCTCGACCGTGCCCAGGTCCTCGCCGACGACCATCGCCCCGGCCCGGGTCGCCTCCAGTACGAGCACCCGCAGCATCGCCTCGGCGTCGTACGACACGTACGTGCCGTTGACCGCGCCGCGGCCGGCCGGCACCCACCAGAGCCGGAACAGTCCCATCACGTGGTCGACCCGCAGGCCGCCGCCGTGCTCCAGCGCCGCCCGCACCACCTGGCGGAACGGCCGGTACGCGGCCTCGGCCAGCCCACCGGGCCGGAACGGCGGGAACCCCCAGTCCTGCCCGAGCTGGCTGAACGGGTCGGGCGGCGCCCCGACCGTCGCTCCGGTCGCGAGGTCGCCGGGCAGCAGCCAGGCGTCCGCCCCGATCGGGGACACGCCCACGGCCAGGTCGTGCACGATCCCGACCGCCATCCCGGAGTCCCGTGCCTCCTGCTGGGCCGCGTCGAGCTGCTCGACCGCGCGCTGCTGGATCCAGCGGTGCAGCCGGACCCGCTCCGGATCGGCCGCCGGGACCGCAGCCGGTCCTGGCTCCCGTAGCGGCGCCGGCCAGGACCGCCAGTCCGCGCCGTGCTGCTCGGCCAGCGCGCAGAACACCGCGAACCCGTCCGGCCCGGCCCAGTCGGGGTCCGGACCCGGCACCGGGTAGTCCGGCGGCAGCAGCAGCCCGAACGCGGCCCGCTTGGCCGCCCAGACCGCGTCCCGGTCGATGAGCCGCCCGGACGGCGGCCGCAGCGCGTCGACCCGCGCCCGCGCCGGGCCGGCCGCCGCCACGTACTCCGGCAGCGCGTCCACGGCCACCCCGACCTGGTCGGCGAACCGCCGCGAGGAGGGGAAGTACGGCGAGGGCTGGATCGGCAGCACCGGCGTGACCGCGTGCATGGGGTTGACCAGCAGCACATCGGCCCCGCGGGCGCCGAGCTCGCGGGCCAGCGTGCGCAGGTCGGCGTAGTCGCCGATGCCCCAGGACCGGGCCGAGCGCAGCTGGTAGAGCTGCAGCTGCCAGCCCCAGACGCGGCGGTCGAGCGGCGGCAGCGCCGGCGGCCCGACCACGACCGGGGTCCCGTCGGCGAGCAGGTGCACCCCGGCCGGCAACGGGTCGCCGACCTGCACGGTCGCGGTGCCGCCGGGCTCCAGGGTCAGCCGGCCGGCGACCGGCGACGGCCCGGCCGTGACCAGCGCCCGCCGCGGCGGTGGGCCGACCAGCTCCAGCGTCGCGGCGACGGCCTCGGGGGAGACGTCCACCCGCCGCCGGGCCCAGTCCAGGTACGAGGTGGCGACGCCGGCGTCGGCGGCCCGTCGGGAGAGGTCCACGCCGGGCCCCTACCCAGAAGGCTCAGTCCCCGTGCAGCGGAACCGGCAGGTCCGGTGGCGGGGCGATCCGGGCCCACCGGTCGGCCGTCGCGTCGGTGGCCACCGCGGCCGAGCCGGCGAACCGGGCCACGGCGGCCCGGTCCAGCACGTCGTCCGGATACGGCCCGCGCGACGCCGCCCGGCGCACCCCGTCCAGCGGCAGCGGCCCGCCGGCGGCGAGGAAGACCACGTTTCCGGCGTCCCGCTCGCGCAGCACGTCCCGGTCGGCGACGAGCCCGACCTCGGCGAACGCGGCCAGCAGCGTCGCGGCCTCGGCCCGGGACACCCGCAGCGGCGGGCAGTCGATGACGTTGAGCAGGTACACCCCGTCCGGGCGCAGCACCCGCTGCACCTCCCGGGCGAACTCCAGCGAGGCCAGGTGCGCCGGCACGACGACCCCGCTGAACGCGTCGCCGATCACCACGTCCGCCGAGGCGTCCGGGCGCTCGGCCAGCCGGGCCCGCGCGTCCCCGACCCGCACCCGCAGCCCGGGCGAGGCGGCCAGGCCGAGGTGCTCGCGGGCGATCCGGACCAGCTCCGCGTCGTACTCGAAGACCACCTGCCGGGATCGCGGGCGCGTCGCCGCCACGTACCGCGGCAGCGTGAAGCCGCCGCCGCCCACGTGCAGCACGTCGAGCGGCTGTCGCGGCGGCCGGACCAGGTCGATCACGTCGCCGATCCGCCGCATGTAGGAGAACTCGAGGTGGGTCGGGTCGGCCAGGTCCACGTACGAGCTCTCGTGCCCGTCCAGGAATACCATCCGCCCGGACGGCCGACTCGGGTCGCCCTCGATGCTCACCACGGAATGGGAGGCCTGCAGGTCGTACGGCGGGGCCGGGGGGAGGGCGAGGGAGGGCCGGCGCCCGCCGTCCCGGACGGAGCTGCGGCGGTGCATGATCCCAGGGTGGCACGCGCGGGCGCTTGTACGTTCTGCCGGATCGTCAAGGGCGAGCTGTCCGCGACCGTGGTGCTCGACACCCCGGGCCTGCTGGCCTTCCTGGACGCCAAGCCGGTCTTCCGCGGGCACGTGCTGCTGGTCCCGAAGGTCCACGTGAGCACGTACAAGGAGCTGCCGGCCGAGCTGGTGCCCGACTTCGCGCTGACCGCGCAGCGGCTGGAGGTCGCGGTCGAGACCGGGCTCGGCGTACCCGGGTCGATGGTGCTGGTCAACAACGTGGTGAGCCAGTCCGTGCCCCATCTGCACCTGCACGTCATCCCGCGGCGGCCGAAGGACGGCCTGCGGTTCTGGCTCGGCCCCCGGCACCCCTATACCGACGACGACCCACCTGAGGGTTATGCGGAGCGCATCCGATCAATTCTGGAGCGCAATTAGTAACGCTGAGTTCATTAACTGTGACGCACAGTGAGATCTTGGGTATGGTCCCCCAGCGCGCCGAGGGGACGGCGCTGGCATGTCCGTCATCATGCACTTTGGGGGGTTCTCGAATGTCCACACGTCGTTTGGCGGTGTCGATGGTGACCGCAGCCGTGGTCGCCGCGACGGTGCCGCTGTTCGTCGGCTCCGGTACGTCGGGCGCGGCGCCTGCTCCCGCGGGCTGCCCGACGCTTCCGAGCTTCTTCAACACGATCCCGACCGCGGCCGGGCCGCCCACCGCGCTCACCTTCCCGGGCGAGACCGACCTGGTCGGCTACTCGGCGCTCGGCGCGGACCGCAAGCTGTACTTCTACGAGCAGGACGCGACCACGACCGACAACACCGCGGTGAGCCCGCTGTTCTGCTTCGGCGGCCAGGCCACGGACAACCCGGGCCTCGTCGTCGACGACGAGGACAGCACGCTGGCCTTGTTCGTCCGCGCGCCCAACGGCGTCCTCTACCAGCGCTACATCACCGGCGACGTGTCGTCGCTCGGCGCGTTCACCCCGGTGAACTCGGCGGTCACCACGAACGGCCCGGCCGCGCTGTTCTTCGGCGGGACCTACCACCTGTTCGTGCGCGGCACCAACGGTGCGCTCTACCACGGCTTCCGGCAGACCGGCAGCGCGAGCTCGTGGCGGTTCGAGAAGCTGGGCGGCGCCATCGTCGGCCCACCGACGGCGGTCGTCGACGGGAACAGGGTCCTGGTCGCCGCCACCGGCACCAACGGCTCGGTCTACACGATCCGCGGCACGACCTTCGCCTGGGGTCCGTTCACCCGGCTGCCGAACCAGGTGGCCGGCAACAGCCCCACGCAGGTCACGACCAACACGTCGCCGAGCCTGGCGGTGCATACGGACGGCAGCGTCTCGCTGTTCGTCGTGAGCCGGTCCGTCGGCCTGTTCATGATCACCAAGCCGGCCGAGGCCAACTTCGTGTCCCAGCAGTGGCAGCGGGTCGACAGCCTGCTACCGGCGGCCGCGCGGATCTCGGCCGCCGTCGTCGGCACCGAGAACGCGCTCGCCGATGACACCGACAACACGATCGTCTACGCCCGGTTCCTGGACCGGCCGAGCGGTCAGACCCTCACCGCGTACACCCAGCACTTCGCCGGGACCCCGGCAGGCCAGTGGACGGACTACGTGCTGGCTCCGTACACCTGCGCCAACTGCGCGCCGTTCGACGCGACCTTGTTCGGCCCGCTGGCAACCAGCGCCGACACGTCCACGGGCACGCGGACGGTGGCGCCGAACCGGGTCAGGCTGGTCCCGATGCCGCACACCAAGAAGGTGCTCGGCTAGCACCACCGGGTGGCCCCGGAGGCCGGTGTCCGAAGTGGACGCCGGCCCTCCGGCTTGTCCGGGTCGGACTTGGGTACAGTCGCAACCAGACCGGCGGTCAACGGCGACCGGCGGGGATCGCACTGCGGGAGTGTTCTTCGTGGCTCGGATGTCGGCCTGGGAGTCGGCCCAACACCAGCTCGCCGAGGCGGTCCGCCAACTCGGCCTGGACGACGGGTTCCATGAGATCCTGCGCACACCGCGCCGGGAGATGTCCGTGGCAGTGCCGCTGCGGCACGACGACGGGCACGTCGAGGTGCTGCGCGGCTACCGGGTGCAGCACAACCTCACCCGCGGCCCGGCCAAGGGCGGGGTCCGCTTCCACCCGGCCACCGACCTGGACGAGGTCCGCGCGCTGGCGATGTGGATGACCTGGAAGTGCGCGCTGATCGGGGTGCCGTACGGCGGGGCCAAGGGCGGCGTCGCGGTCGACCCGAAGGCGCTGTCCCGCAACGAGCTCGAACGGGTCACCCGCCGGTACGTCTCGGAGATCATCCCCATCATCGGCCCCGAGCGGGACGTGCCGGCGCCGGACGTCGGCACCGACGAGCAGACCATGGCCTGGATGATGGACACCTACTCCATCCACTCGGGCTACACGGTCACCGGCGTGGTCACCGGCAAGCCGGTGCCGGTCGGCGGGTCGGAGGGCCGCGGCGGCGCGACCAGCCGCGGGGTGATGTTCGCGGCGTTCAGCGCGCTGCGCGAGGCCGGCGTCGACCCGCGCGAGGTGACCGTCGCCGTGCAGGGCTTCGGCAAGGTCGGCGGACTGGCCGCGCAGTTCCTGCACGACGCCGGCTGCACGGTGGTCGCGGTCTCCGACGTCGGTGGCGGCGTGTACGACTCGAGCGGGCTCGACACCGCGGGGCTGCTGCGGCACGTCCGGAGCGGGGCGCCGAGCGTGATCGGCTACCCGGGCACGGACACGATCACCAACGAGGAGCTGATCGAGCTCGGCGTGGACGTGCTGGTCCCGGCCGCGCTCGAGGGCGTGCTGCACGAGGGCAACGCCGACCGGGTCAGGGCCCGGTTCGTGGTCGAGGGCGCGAACGGGCCCACCACCCCGGACGCGGACCAGATCCTGGCCGACAACGGCGTCCTGGTCGTGCCGGACGTGCTGGCCAACTCCGGTGGTGTCGCCGTGTCGTACTTCGAGTGGGTGCAGGACCTGCAGGCCTACTTCTGGACCGAGGACGAGGTCAACAACCGGCTCAAGAAGCTCATGGAGCGGGCGTACGGGCAGGTCTCGACGCTGGCGGCGGAGCGGAAGGTGTCGATGCGCACCGCGGCGCAGATGATCGGTGTCGGCCGGGTCGCCGAGGCGCACCGGACCCGGGGTCTCTACCCCTGAGCCCTCGGGGTTCAGTTGAGCTTGACCATCGGCGCGCCTGGCCCTCGGCGTCGGCGACGCGTGCTTGAATGGCCTCCAGCTCATCGTCGCACCGCGTCGGAGGAAGCGAGACAGTGGACGCCGCCGAGGCCCTCAACCCGCCGGTCGACCCGACCGACTGCGAGCCGGCAGACGGGCTGACCCGTCGTGAGCGCGAGATCCTGGCCTTCGAGCGGCAGTGGTGGAAGTACGCGGGCGCCAAGGAGCAGGCGATCAAGGACCTGTTCGACATGTCCGCCACCCGGTATTACCAGGTGCTCAACGCGCTGATCGACCGTCCCGAGTCCCTCGCGGCCGATCCGATGCTGGTCAAGAGGCTGCGCAGGCTGCGCGCCAGCCGGCAGCGCGCGCGGTCCGCCCGGCGCCTGGGCATCGACAGCCCCTAGAGGTTCCGGTCGCCCGCTACACCTTCGACGACCTCACCGGCGGCTCGGGGGACCCGCCGGACGAGGAGCACCTGGCCGCATCGACGGGGACGACGTCACACCCGCCTGGAGGGAGACCACCCGTGGACCGGCTGCGGTCCACGCTGGCCGCGCCCGGCGGCGCCCGGTTGATCGGGGCGCTGGTCGCGCTGCTCGGCGTGGTGTTGCTCGTCGTCGGCGTGGTCGCGCTCGGAGGTGGGGACGCCGGGTCGTCCGGGGCCGCCCCGGCGCCGTCGCCGTCCGTCGGGACCTCCCCGCCGCCCGTGTCACCGTCGGCCGCGTCACCGTCGGTCACGAAGTCCGCGCCGAGTCCGACGCGCACCGTCACCGTCGTCCCGCCCCGGCCGTCCCCGACGCCGCCGCGGACCACGGCCGCCGCCCGGGCGCCGCTGACCGTGCTGAACAACTCGACCGTCCGCGGGCTGGCCGACCGGGCCGCGGCCGAGGTGCAGAACCGCGGCTGGCGGGTCGCCCAGGTCGGCAACTTCGCCGGCCGGCTGGCGGTGACCACGGTCTACTTCACCCCCGGCGACACCGCCGGCCAGGCCGCGGCCGGGGAGCTGGCCCGCGAGTTCCCCCAGATCGACCAGGTCCTGCCGCGCTACGCCGGCCTCCCGCCCACCCCCGCCGGCATAGTCCTCGTGGTGACCAGGGACTGGTAGAACCCACTAGCCTGGCCCGATGTGTGACACCGGCCACATCCTGGTCGCCCCGACGATCGTCCCGGCGGAGGCCGAGGCCTTCGCCGGCGAGCGGATCCCACTGCGGCCGGTGCGTCGCCTGCACATCACCACACTCGTCGACAACGCCCTGGACGTGTTCGCGGCCGACGCCGGCCCGGCTCGGCGTCGGCCGCTGCCGGTCTGGCCCCGGCCGCCCGCGCCCCGGCACCAGGACGGCCTCGGCGTCGACGGCCCGGTCGGCGAGCACGGCTTCTCCGCCCTGGTCGAGGTGGAGCTGGCCGACGGTGCGGTGCATCGACTGCTGTTCGACACCGGGGTCAGCCCGGACGGGATGGTCGAGAACATGCGCCGGGTGGAGCTGGCCCCGGACACGGTCGAGGCGGTGGTCTGCTCGCACGGTCACTTCGACCACACCACCGGCCTGGACGGGCTCAGCCGGGCGCTCGGCGGGAGCGCGAAACTGCCGGTGCTGCTGCATCCGGAGTTCTGGTCCCGGCGGCGCGTCCTGCTGCCCGGCTGGGAGCCGTGGGAGCTGCCGGCCACCAGCCGCGGCGGGCTGGAGGGCATCGGCTTCGAGATCGTCGAACGGCCGGAGCCGTCGTTCCTGTTCGCCGGGAGCGTGCTGGTCACCGGCGAGGTGCCGCGCACGACCGACTTCGAGGAGGGCTTCGCGATCCACCAGGCGCTGCGGAACGGACGCTGGGAGCCCGACCCGCTGATCCTGGACGACCAGGCGCTGGTCGTGCACGTCGCCGGGCGCGGGCTGGTTGTCGTCACCGGGTGCGGGCACGCCGGCGTGGTCAACGTCGTCCGGTACGCGCGGGCGCTGACCGGGGTGGAGCGCGTGCACGCGGTGCTCGGCGGGTTCCATCTCACCGGCGCGCTGTTCGAGCCGGTGATCGGACCCACCGTCGACGCGCTGGGCGCGCTCGCGCCGGACGTGGTCGTCCCGGCGCACTGCACCGGCTGGCGCGCGATGCACGAGCTGGCGAACCGGCTGCCGGCGGCGTTCGTCCCCAACGCCGTCGGCACCCGGGTGGAGCTCGTCGCCGCCTGACCGTCCGCCGGTCAGCCGGGCTGGTGCCGGGTGGCGAAGGCGGCCAGGGCGGCCACCTGGGCCGGGTCGAGCGAGGGGCGGACCGCGCGGCGGGCGGCGAGGACGTCGTCGGCGGTGACCTCGGGGGCGTCCAGGTCGCGGCGCATCGCCGCCAGCGCCGCCTCCCGGACCAGCGCGGTCAGGTCGGCCCCGCTGTAACCGTCGGTGTCGGCCGCGACCGCGTCGAGGTCGACACCGGCCCCGAGCGGCGTCCGCTTCGCCGCGGCCCGCAGGATCTCGGCCCGGGCCGCCGCGTCCGGCGGCGGCACGAACACCAGCCGGCCCATCCGCCCCGGCCGCAGCAGCGCCGGGTCGACCAGGTCCGGCCGGTTCGTCGCGCCGACCACGACGACGTTGCGCAGCCCCTCGATCCCGTCCAGCTCGGTGAGCAGCGCCGCCACCACCCGGTCGGCCACCCCGCTGTCGGTCGACTGCCCGCGCAGCGGCGCCAGCGCGTCGACCTCGTCCAGGAAGATCAGCGCCGGCGCGGCCTCCCGGGCCCGCCGGAACAGCTCGCGCACCGCCCGCTCGCTCTCGCCGACCCACTTCGACAGCAGCTCGGCGCCCTTCACCGACAGCACGTTCGCCTGCCCGGTGCCGGCGATCGCCCGGACCAGGTAGGTCTTCCCGCACCCGGGCGGCCCGTACAGCAGCAGCCCGCGGGCCGGCTGCACGCCCAGCCGGGCGAACGTGTCCGGGTAGGACAGCGGCCACAGGACGGTCTCGGTCAGCGCCTGCTTCACCTCGGCCATGTCGCCGACGTCGTCCAGCCTCAGGTCCGGGATGTCCAGTGCGGACTCGGCCAGCGCGGTCGGCCGGACCACCTCGAGCGCGCCGAGCAGGTCGGCGGCGAAGATCATCGGGTTGGCCACGTCCCGCTGCCGGGCCGCCGCCCGCACCGCCGCCTCCCGGCGCAGCGCGAGCAGGTCGGCGGCCACGAACCCGGGCGTCCGCTCGGCGATCTCGTCCAGGTGCACGTCCGAGGCCAGCGGCGAGGACCGCAGCAGCACGTCGAGCAGGGCCCGCCGGCCGGCCCGGTCCGGCAGCGGCACGGACAGCTCGTGGTCGAGCCGCCCGGGCCGGCGCAGCTCCGGCGAGACCGTCTCCGGCCGGGCCGACGTGCACACCACCGCGACGCCGGGCGTCGCGACCGCCCGCCCGACGACGTCGAGCAGCACGGTCGCCACCGGCGTGGCGTCGTCCCGCGGCGCCAGCGCCTCGACGTCCTCGACCAGCAGCACGGCCGGCGCCGACCGGGTCGCCTCGGCCAGCCCGTCCCGCAGCGCCGCCGCGGCCGCCGCCGCCGCCAGCGCGGCGATGCCCGGCGCCCAGCGCCGCACGACGGCGGCGCCGACCGCGGCCGCGACCGACCGGACCAGCGTGGTCTTGCCCGACCCGGCCGGCCCGGTCAGGAGGATCCCGAGCTGCGGCGTCGTGCCCAGCCTGGCCAGCACGTCGGTGTGGTGGAAGCCGAGGTCGAGCCACTCGCGTAGCTGCGCGGCCTGCGACTGGAGCCCGGGCAGGTCCTCCACCGCGGGCGCCGGCTCGTCCTGCGCACCGGTGGCGCCGCCGGTGGCCAGCGCCGGGGCGGCGACCATCGGGGTCGCGCTGCCGGTGGTGGCGGCGCCGTCCCGCCAGCCGACCACGGTGCCCATCGTCACCAGCGCCGGCCCGGCCGGCTCGGTGCCGGTCACCGTGAGCAAGGTCGTGGTCCAGGCCATCCCCATCGCGACGGACAGGCTGCGCCGGGCCGACGCGGACTCCCGCAGCGCCCCCGGCGGCGCGTCCTGCGGCAGCAGCGAGACGTTGTCACCGGCCGTGACGACCTTGCCCAGCAGCGCGTCGCGCAGCATGGTCGGCGGCACCGCGGTCATCGCTTCGGCGGTCCCGGCCACCACGACCCGGCGGGCTTCCCGCAGCGGCGCCGGCGCGACCGTGACCTGGTCGCCGTCGCGGACGCCCAGGTTGCCCAGCAGCAGGTCGTCGCAGAGCAGCTCGCCGCGGGCGCCGTCGGACACCGCGGCGACGGCACCGGTCGTGCGGGCGCCGGTGAGCCGGACGGCGTCCCAGGGTGACAGGCCGAGCGCGGCGAGCACCTCGCGGTGCAGCCGGACGACACCGCGCCGGGCGTCGAGGCGGGCGGTGGTGAGCCGGGCGGTCAACGTCAGCGCGTGCCCGTCGGACCCAGGAGTCGTCACCGGGGGAGTTTAGGGCCGGTGCCAGGGCCCTCCCGTTGCCGGCCACGAAACCCCTGATACGGGCACTAGACTTGAGCCCACATCACGGCGAGGCAACCGAACGGGCACGGATCACGTCTCCTGGGTGGAACTCGTTCTCGGGCTGGCGCGTTCGGGTTACCGTCGTGGCGCGCGGATCGGCAATGGGGCCGAGAAGTCGGCGGGGTGCAGGAAGCAGGAGCTGATGGACAGCAGCGGGTACCGCAGTGACGGCGTCGGCATGGCCGTCGCGATCGTCAACGCCGTGTACGGCATCGATGTCGAGGGCGACGACGGCGAGCTGCTGGAGACGGCCCTGCATGAGTACGGGGTGATGAGCCGCTCACTGACCGCGCGCGAGAAGGCGGGCCTGCGCGGCTGGGCCGGTCACCTCCACAACGTGTTCGCCGCCGACAGTGCGAGCGAGGCCGCCCACCTGCTCAACCAGCTGCTCGACGTCGTGGTCACCCATCCGTACCTGACCGATCACGGTGGCCGCCTGCACCTGCACTACGCGCCGGGCGAGGCCGACCCGCTGCACCGGGTGCAGGCCAGCACGGCGATGGGCCTCGCGATCGTGCTCTGTGACTACGGCATGGCCAGGCTGGGCGTCTGCCGCGCGGCCGACTGCGACTGCGTGTACGTGGACGTCTCCCGCAACGCGCAGCGCCGGTTCTGCTCGGAGAGCTGCGCCAACCGGACCAACGTCGCCGCGTTCCGCGCCCGCGCCAAGAGCACCGCCACGACCGCCACCCTCACCAGCTGAGCCGGCCGGCCCGGTACGGCGGCCGGCCCACGGTGCGGCCGGCCCACGGTTCGGCCGGAATCGAAGCGTTCCGGCCGTACGGTCGTCCGGTGGGCGTGCTGACTGACGCGGGATGGCGGGTGCCGCCGCTGGCGGACGGGGACGGCGGCGGGATGGACCGGTTGCGCCGGTCGGTGTCGCGGTTCAGCACCGGCGAAGAGCATGCGCACCGCCGGGCGGCGATCGAGGACCTGCTGGCGCAGATCGACCCGGACGCGCTGCGGGCGGCCTCGCGGCAGCTGGCCCGAGCCGACCCGACCCCACCGGTGGTCCCGCGGGTACCGCTGACCGCGCTGGCCCAGGCGCTGGGCGTCGACGAC
This sequence comes from uncultured Actinomycetota bacterium, assembly GCA_963803135.1. Lineage (GTDB taxonomy): Bacteria > Actinomycetota > Actinomycetes > Mycobacteriales > CADCTP01 > CADCTP01. Next base: position 935,175 of record CAWDLH010000010.1, read on the forward strand.
CCGGCCGCCGTGGCCGCGCTCGTCCCGCCGGTCGCCGCCGCCTACATCCCCGGTGCGGGTGCCGGCGCTGCGGCCGCGGGCGCGGGTGCCGGGGCCGCGGCGGCCGGCGCGGGTGCCGGCGGTGCGGCGGCGGGCGCGGGTGCCGGCGGTGCGGCGGCGGCGGGTGCGGGTGCCGGGGCCGCGGCGGCGGGTGCGGGTGCTGGCGGTGCGGCGGCGGGTGCGGGTGCCGGGGCCGCGGCGGCGGGTGCGGGTGCTGGCGGTGCGGCGGCGGGTGCGGGTGCCGGGGCCGCGGCGGCGGGTGCGGGTGCGGGTGCCGGGACCGTGGCGGCGGGCGCGGGTGCCGGTGCTGCGGCGGCGGGTGCGGGTGCCGGCGGTGGGACGGCGGACGCGGCGGCGGACGAGCTGCTGGCCCGGCTCGGCGCGGCCCGGGCCGCGGTGCTCGTGCAGTCCTGCCTGCCGGTGACGGCGTGGGTACGGGTCGCGCTCGACCGCGGGATCTCACTCGACGAGGTGCTCGCGACCGCCCCGCCGGTCCCGGCCACCTCCCGGTGGCGGGACGGCGAGACGGTCACCGTGCCGCTGGACGGGATCCCGTTCGGGGCGGGGCCCCGGCGCTGCCCGGGCCAGGCGCACGCCCGCGCGCTCGCCGACGGGGTCCTCGACGCCCTCAGGCCAGCGTGACCTCGACCTCGGGGACGGTGGCGGTGGGGTCGAGCTCGACGTGGGTGGCGCCGGCGGCGAGCGCGAGGTCGACGGCGGCCGGGCGCAGCGCGATCGCCTGACCCTCGTCCACGGCCACCGACAGGCGGGACACCGGTGCCCGCACCGACACGTGCGCGCCGCTCTTGGCCCGTCGGACCTCCCCGAGCACCCAGGACGCCAGCTCCACCAGCCGCGGGTCGACCGCGCCGGCCGCCGCCCGCAGCGGCGCCGCCGCCGGCCACGGCGCGGTGTGCACCGACCCCGGCCGCCACCACGACCACACCTCTTCGGTCGCGAACGCCAGCACCGGGGCGAGCAGCCGGAGCAGCACGTCGAGCGCGGCGCGCAGGCCGGCCACCGCCGAGGCGGCCCCGGCCGGGTCGGTCGCTCCGTACGCCCGCGACTTCACCAGCTCGACGTGGTCGTCGCAGAACCACCACGCGTACGTCTCGGCCGCGGCCAGCGCACCGGCGTGGTCGTACCGGTCGAAGGCCGCGGTCGCCGCCTCCACCGTGTCGGCCAGCCGGGCCAGCGCGGCCCGGTCCACCGCCGCGGTCGGCTCGGCCCCGTCCGGCACCGGCAGCCCGAGCACGAACCGGGCCACGTTGAGCAGCTTCACCGCCAGCCGGCGCCCGACCCGCAGCTGCCCGGGGTCGTACGCGGTGTCCACGCCGAGCCGGGCCGACGCCGCCCAGTAGCGCACCGCGTCCGGCCCGAACCGGTCCAGCGGCTCGGCCGGCGTGGTCACGGTGCCGCGCGACTTGGACATCTTCTTCCGGTCCGGGTCCAGCACCCAGCCCGAGATCGCGGCGTCCGACCAGGGCAGCCGGTCCAGCGCGAGGTGCGAGCGGACGATCTCGCTGAACAGCCAGGTGCGGATGATCTCGTGTGCCTGCGGGTGCAGGTCGTACGGGAAGACCCGGGCGAACAGGTCGGGGTCGCCCCACCGGTCGCCGGCGATCCACGGGGTCAGCGACGAGGTGGCCCAGGTGTCGAGCACGTCCCGGTCCGCGGTGAACCCGCCCGGCCGGTCCCGCTGGTCCTCCGTGTAGCCGGGCGGCACGTCGACGGCCGGGTCCACCGGCAGCGAGTCCGACCGCAGCACCCGGTCGTGCTCGACCGCGCCGGTGGCCGCGATGCCGTACCAGACCGGGATCGGCACGCCGTAGAACCGCTGCCGGCTGACCAGCCAGTCGCCGGCCAGCCCGCGCACCCAGTCCTCGTAGCGGGCCCGCATGTGCCCGGGATGCCAGCGCAGCTCGCGACCGCGGGCCAGCAACTGCTCGCGCAGCTCCGGGTCGCGGCCGCCGTTGCGGACGTACCACTGTCCACTCACGACTATCTCCAGTGGACGCCGGCCGTTCTCGTAGAACGCGACGCTGTGCCGGGTCGGCCGCGGCTCGCCGCGCAGCGCGCCGGACTCGGCCAGCAGCTGCGCGATCCGCTGCCGGGCGGAGAAGACGGTCAGCCCGGCCAGCGGCGCGTACGCGGCCGGGTCGACGCCGGCCGGTGGCTCGGACCGGAACCGGCCGTCCCGGCCCAGCACCGCCCTGGTCGGCAGGTCGAGCTCGCGCCACCAGGTCACGTCGGTGAGGTCGCCGAACGTGCACACCATGACAAGCCCGGTGCCCTTGTCCCGATCGACCAGCCGGTGCGCGAGCACCGGCACCTCGACGCCGAAGTACGGGGTGCGCAGCGAGGAGCCGACGAGCCCGGAGTACCGCGGGTCGGCCGGGTGCGCGACCAGGGCCACGCAGGCCGGCAGCAGCTCGGGCCGCGTGGTGTCCACGGTGAACTGTCCGAACGCGAGCGAGTACCAGGCGCCGTCTATGTCGCGGTTCTCCAGCTCGGCCTGGGCGACCGCGGTGCCGAAGTCGGCGTCCCAGAGCGTCGGCCCGTCGGCCCGGTAGGCGTCGGCCCGGTCGAGGTCGGCCAGGAAGGCCTGCTGCGCGGTGCGCCGGGACCGCTCGTCGACCGTCGCGTACGCCAGCGACCAGTCCACGGAAAGCCCGAGCCGCCGCCACGCCGCCGCGAACACGTCCTCGTCCTCGGCCGACAGCCGCTGGCACAGCTCGATGAACCCGCGTCGGCTCACCGGCACCGGGCGGCGGGAGTCCGGTGTGGACGGTGGCCGGAAGTCGGGGTCGTACGGCCGGGCCGGCTCGACCCGCACGCCGAAGACGTTCTGCACCCGGCGCTCGGTCGGCAGGCCGTTGTCGTCCCAGGCGACCGGGTAGAAGACCGACCGCCCGCGCATGCGCTGGTAGCGGGCCACCAGGTCGGTGTGCGTGTAGGACAGGACGTGCCCGACGTGCAGCGAGCCGCTGACGGTCAGCGGCGGCGAGTCGACCGAGAATACGTCGGCCCGGGGGCGGGAGCGGTCGAAGCGGTAGGTGCCGGCGGCCTCCCAGCGCGCGGCCCACTTGTCCTCCAGGCCGTCCAGCGACGGCCGATCCGGGAGCGCGTCCATGCCGGGACGGTACGGCCCCGGGCCGGGCGGATCACCAGGAATTTCAGCCGAGGCCGGCCAGCCGGTCGAGCAGCGCGGTCCTGATCGCCGGCCGGGAGCCGAACACGAGCAGGAACAGCGCCTCCCGGGTCAGCCGCCCGGCGTCCGATCCGGCCTCGGCGGCCGCCGACCCGGTGTGGACGGCGAGCGCCGCCGCGGCCCGGACCGCGAGCTCGGCCGCGGCCGCCCGGGCCGAGGGCATCGCGGTCGGGTCGTCCGACGGGATCGCCGCGTCGAGCGCGGCCCGGTCCGAGGCCAGCTCGGCCCGCAGCTCGTCGGCCGGCCGCCCGGGTCCGATCAGCGCCAGGCACCGCCCGGCCACCCCGAGCGCGAGCGAGCCGTTGGTCCGCAGCGGCGGGCCGGTCACGCCGGGCGCCGAGTACGGCTCGACCAGCGTCTGCCGCCCCGCCGGCACCGGCAGGCCGGCGAACTCCAGCCGCACCGTCGACGCGGCGTTCGCGGCCACCGTCCGCAACCGGGTGGCCCGCAGCCCCGGCCGCTCGAGCGCGTCCACGATCTGCCAGACGACGTCGTCGTCCGGCGTGCGGGCGGCGACGTGCAGCACGTCGACCAGGCCCCAGCCGCTGACCCACGGCGACTCGCCGGACAGCAGCCAGCCTCCGGCCGGGTTCGGCGTGGCCCGCAGTCGCGGCGTCCCCGGCAGCAGGCCGCCGTACGCCGCCCCGGCCGTGCGGGCGCCCGCGGCGAGCGTCGACAGCCACGCCTCCCGCACCGGCGTGCCGGCCGGCAGCCCGGCGAGTGTCCGGACCAGCCCGTGGTGCTGGGCCCAGACGAACGCGGTGGCCAGCGAGCCGCCGGCCAGCGCCTCCACCAGCAGGCCGAACTCCGGCAGCGCCAGGTCCGCCCCGCCGGCCGACGCCGGCGCGGCCGCCCCGTACAGCCCGGCGGACGCGAGCAGCTCCAGCTGCTCGGCCGGCACCGACGCGGCCCGGTCCACCTCGGCGGCGGCCGGGAACAGCACCTCGTCGGCGATCCGCCTGGCCTCGTCGAGCAGCGTCACCCGGTGATCGGATACCGCAGGGTCGCGCCGAGGCCGTGGGTCAGCTCCAGCTGGCCCGGCGCCAGCGTGACGAACGCGGCGTCGGTGCCGGCGGCGGCTCGGACCAGCGCGGCGTCCAGCCGGTCCCGCACCGGCTCGCGGACCCCGAGCTCGGTCAGCTCCGGCGCGGTCAGCGCGAGGTGGACCGGCTCGGGCCCGACCCAGGCCAGCGCATCCGAGGACGGGTCGTCGACGATCAGCAGCGTCTCGACCGCGGCCGCCCGCAGCGCGCCCACGGTGTCGGACAGCCCGGCCACCGCGAGCACGTCGCCGACCCCGGACGCGGCCCGTCCCCGCGCCTCGGCGAACCGGTCGATCACGGCCTGGTCCTGGTCGGCCGCGACCCGGGCGACGACCTCGTCGACCGCGGCGCGCAGCTTCTCCTCGTCGCCGCCCTCGTGCCGGGTGCCGTGCTCGAGCTGCACGACCAGGGCGCGGGCGTGCTCGCCGAGCGAGTCGACCAGCGCGGTCCGGGCCCGCCCGTCGCCGGTCACGACGACGACCTGGGCCGCGACCCGCTTGACCCCCGACTCGACCACGTCGGCCACCTGCCGCGCGTTGGCCTCCCAGAGGTTCACCGACCGGTTCTGGTAGTGGTCCTGGGCCCAGCCGCCGACCGTCACCTTGTGCACGTCCGAGTCGTCGCCCTGCACGGTCTGCGACTGCGTACCGCGCGGGCCGTGCACGGTCACCTCGGCGCCGGTCCGGTCGACGACGGCCAGCACGTACGGCACGACCGGGCCGAGCTGGGCCACCATCGGCATCAGGTGCGGCAGCGGCGCCCACCGGGCGATCTCCCGCCGCGGCGGGGCCGGCAGCACGGCGTCGAGCCGCAGCACGCCGCCGGAGCCGGCGAGCACCTGCCCGTGCGGGCCGGGCACCTCGGTGTGCCGGCCGGCGGCGGCCGCCAGCGCGTCGAGCGTGGCCTCGTCGGCACCCTGCTCGGCGAGCGTCCCGCGCAGCGCGCGCCAGCGGGCCGCGACCTCCTGCGGGCCGAGCTCCTTGGACAGCGTCGCGTCCAGGTAGGCCGTGGCGTGCGGCCCCGGGCTGGCGAGCAGCTCGGAGAGGGTGTCGAGACGGATCATGGCTGCTCCCTACCCCGGTGGCCGGTGGTGTTCACGCCGCCCGGCGGAACGTCCGACGGTACCGCTGCGGGGACGTGCCGACCCGGCCGACGAAGTGGTGCCGCAGCGTCGCCGCGCCGCCGAAGCCGCACCGCCGGGCGATCCGGTCGACGTCCAGCTCGGTGGTCTCCAGCAGTCGCTGCGCGAGCAGCACCCGCTGCCAGGTCAGCCAGTGGTGCGGGGTCGTCCCGGTCTCGGCCCGGAACCGGCGGGCGAACGTCCGCTCGGACATGCGTGCCCGCCGGGCCAGCCCGGTCACGGTCAGCTCCTCCTCCAGGTGCGCGGCCATCCAGGCCAGCAGGTCGGCCAGGTCGTGGTCGCCCTCGGCCGGCAGCGGGCGCTCGACGTACTGCGCCTGGCCACCGTCCCGGTGCGGCGGCACCACCATCCGCCTGGCCACCGCGTTGGCGATCTCCGGGCCGTCGACCTCGCGCAGCACCTGCAGCGACAGGTCGACCGCCGCGGACGTGCCGGCGCTGGTCATGACCTGGTCATCGGCCACGTACAGCACGGCCGGGTCGAGCTCGACGTCGGGGAACAGGGCCCGGAACCGGTCGGCGTAGAACCAGTGCGTGGTGGCCCGGCGGCCGGCCAGCAACCCCGCGTACGCCAGCGCGAACGTGCCGGAGCAGAAGCCCAGCAGCCAGGCGCCGCGGTCGGCGGCGGCGTGCAGCGCGGCCACGACGGCGGGTGCCGGCGGGGTCTCGAGGTGGGGCCAGCCCGGCAGGATGACCAGGTCGGCGCCGGCCAGCCGGTCCAGCCCGTACGGGCTGTCGACGGTGAAGCCGGACCGGGTCGGCAGCGGGCCGGGCGCGTCGAGGCAGAGCGCGAAGTCCCACCGCGGGATGCCGCGCTCGGACCGGTCGGTGCCGAACACCTCGGCGGCGACGCCCAGCTCGAACGCCGGCATGTCGGCCGTGCCGAGCACCGCGACGCACCGCCCGGGAAGCGGAGCAAGCATGGCAGGATCTTAACGCAGATCGGCATCTCTGCCACTCGCACGCCGGTCCGGACCGGAGGACCGTGGAGTCATGGCCCTCCTCGTCCTGCTGCTGGTCTTCCTGGCCCTCGCGGCCGCGGCACTGCGCTGGGGCGTGGACACGCGCGAGCCTCACAACAACTGGGATCGCGTCTGATCGCGCTCAGAGCGAGGCGAGGACCGCCTCGGCCCAGCCGACGCCGACCGGCTCCACGGTGACCCGGACGTCGGCGCCGCCGGCACGGGTCGCGTCCAGCAGTGCCGGCATGTGCGGGTTGGCCGCACCGTTCGCGGTCACCCACATCCGGCCGACGTACGGGGCCATGCCGAGGTCGCTGGCGCTGTCCCCGACGGCCACCGCGTCGGCCGCGGACAGCCCGCGCCGGGCCAGGTCCCAGCCGACCGCCGCGCCCTTGGACAGCCCGTCCGGCATGAGGTGGTAGATGTGCCGCCCGGCGGGCTCGGGCAGCACCCCGTTGTCCCGCAGCCGCAGCCAGCCGAGGCCCTGCTCGGCCAGCCAGGCCTCGACCTCGGCCACGTCGACGCGACCGCGCAGCATCGCGTCGGCCTCGTGCCCGGCGTGCCAGGGCGCGTGCCACTCCAGTCGCCCCGGCCAGCGCTCGAACAGCCGACCGGGCAGCCCGAGCGACTCCATCACCTCGATCGGCGGCCGGTCGCCGTACGTCGCCGGCATCGCGCCCGCCAGCACCCGCACCGACCGCCCGCGGTCCCAGCCGACCAGCGCGCCCAGCTCGGCCACGAACCCGTCCGCGCCGAAGATCAGCGCCGCCTCCTGCAGCTGCGGCCTGGTCCGCCCGGAGACGAGCACGAGCGCGACGCCGGCCCGGTGCAGCTCCAGCAGCGCGCGGGCCGGCGCCAGCGTCGGGGTGCGGTCGTCCGCGGCGAAGAAGTTGCCGTACGGCCCGACCATCGTCCCGTCGAGGTCGGTGTAGAGGACCTTCAACTGGCCTCGGCGTAGCGGGTCATGTATTCCGGGACCGTCCGCAACGGCGGCCGCTCGGCCGGCGCCATGTCCAGCGTGAGCAGCACGTAGTCGTCCTCGGACCGCTCGAACTGGGTCAGCGCGGTCGCCGGCGCCGCCATCTCCAGCCGGCCCTCCCGGCGCAGCCGCTCGTACGCGACCTGCAGGATCTCGCTCGACATCCGGCCCAGCTTGCCGATCTCCTGGTTGCGGTGCTTGCGCCGGGACAGGTCGACCTGGGCCAGCGCGGGCAGCCCGACCAGGCGCAGCGCGTCGACGAGCATGCCGATCTCGACGCCGTACCCGGTGGGGAAGGGCAGCTGCTCCAGCAGCTCCCGGCGGGCCGCGTACTCACCGGACAGCGGCTGGACGAAGCCGGCCAGCTCGGGCCAGTGCATGTTGATCATCGGGCGGGCGACGAGCTCGGTGACCCGGCCGCCGCCGGCCGGCGCCACGGTCTCGCCGTGCGTCAGCGCCCGGTCGTAGGTGGCCTTGACCAGCTGCACCGACGGATCGGTCAGCAGCGGGCCGAGCAGCCCGGTGACGAACGTCGGGGTGAAGTCGTGCAGGTCGGAGTCGACGAAGACGAGGATGTCGCCGGTGGTCGCGGCCAGCGACCGCCAGAGGACCTCGCCCTTGCCGGGCAGCGGCTCGAACTCGCCGAGCACCTCCTCGCGGCGGACCACCTTGGCTCCCGCCTCGACGGCCGCGTCGTACGTGCCGTCGGTGGAGCCGGAGTCCATCACCACCAGCTCGTCGACCAGCCCGTGCCGCTCGACCAGGCTGGTCCGGATCGCGGCGACGATCGCGCCGACCGTCTCCTGCTCGTTCAGGGCCGGGAGCACCACGCTGACCGTGGTGTCACCCTTGACGTCCACGAGCGCGGCCGGCCGCCAGTCCGAGGCCCGCGAGGTCCGCCGGTCGAACCAGCGCCGAACGTCTTCCTGCATGCACCATCCCCTTCCGTGGGCCCCCCAGGCTTGGTCCGCCGTGTTTGAATGGCCAGTACAACCGAACGCACGCCTCATCCAGAGGGGCAGAGGGACACGGCCCGATGAAGCCCCGGCAACCACCGTCTTAACGCGGTAGGTGCCAAGTCCGTCCCGGTGGTCTGCCCGGGAAAGATGAGAGGAATCACAGAGTGACCCTGACTGCCGACGCGCCGACCTCCTCTGCCGCTGACTCGCTTCGGTGCCGCAACTGCGGAGCCCGCTTCCCCCTCGGGCCCCAGCACGCGTGCTTCGAGTGCTTCGGGCCGCTCGAGATCGGCTACGACCATGATGCGCTGGCGCAACTTACCCGTTCGAGCGTCGAGGCCGGCCCGCAGTCGATCTGGCGGTACGCGGGGCTGCTGCCGGTGGGACAGGACCCGGCCGGCCGGGTGACGCTGAACCCCGGAATGACCCCGCTGGTCCGGGCCGACCGGCTGGCCGAGGAGCTCGGCATGCGGCAGCTCTGGGTCAAGGACGACAGCGCCAACCCGACCCACTCGTTCAAGGACCGGGTGGTCTCGGTGGCGCTGACCGCGGCCAGGCAGCTCGGCTTCACCCGGGTCGCCTGCGCCTCGACCGGCAACCTGGCCAACTCGGTCGCCGCGCACGCCGCCCGGGCCGGGCTCGAGTCCGTCGTGCTCATCCCGGCCGACCTCGAGCAGGCCAAGGTCGTGCAGACCGCCGTGTACGGCGGCACGCTGGTCGCCGTCGACGGCTCGTACGACGACGTGAACCGGCTGTGCTCGGAGCTGGCCGAGACCGACGCGTTCGAGAAGACCGCGTTCGTCAACGTCAACGTCAGGCCGTACTACGCGGAGGGGTCGAAGACGCTCGGCTACGAGGTCGCCGAGCAGCTCGGCTGGCGGCTGCCCCGGCAGGTCGTGATCCCGATGGCGTCCGGGTCGATGCTCACCAAGATCGACAAGGCGTTCGGCGAGCTGGTGTCGCTGGGGTTCGTCGAGCCCGCCGACTGGCGGGTGTTCGGGGCGCAGTCGTCCGGGTGCGCGCCGATCTCGACCGCGTTCGCCCGCGGCCGGGACGTGGTCGAGCCGGTCCGGCCGACCGGCATCGCGAAGTCGCTGGCGATCGGCAACCCGGCCGACGGGCCGTACGCGCTGGACGCGGTGCGGCGGACCGGCGGCGCGGTCGCGGACGTCGGCGACGACGAGGTCCGGGACGGGATCGAGCTGCTGGCCCGGACGACCGGCATCTTCGCCGAGACCGCCGGCGGGGTGGTCGTGGCGACGCTGCGCAGGCTCATCGCCGCCGGTGCGCTCGACCCGGCCGAGGAGACCGTCCTCTACAACACCGGCGACGGGCTCAAGACCCTGGACGCGATCGCCGGCCGCCAGGCGCCGACCGTCACGGTCAAGCCCAGCCTCCGTTCCGCCCGCGAGGCCGGCCTGCTGGGCTGAGCGGGGACCACGGGATGATCCGTGGGTGACCGGGGACCCGCTGGGCGCCGACGACCTGTCCGGGTGGGCGCGGCGGATCGCCTGGGTGCTGCGGCGCAGCGGTCGCCCGCTGCTGGTGCTGCAGGTCGCGGTGCTGGTGCCGGCCGGTGCGGCCGCCGCCGGCCTGGCCCGGCTCGGCTGGGTCGGCGGCACGCTCGCCGGCCTGCTGGCCGCGGCCGCGCTCGCGCTGGCCCAGGCGGCGTCGCTCGAGCTCGCGATCCGGGAGGCGGCGGGCCGGCCGACCGCGGCCTCGGCCGCGCTCGCCGCCGGCGCCCGTCGCACCCCCGCCCTGCTCGGCTGGTCGGCCCTGCTCGCCGTGCTCACCCTGGCCGGCCTGGCCCTGGCCGTGCTGCCCGGCCTGTACGCGGCGATGGTCGCCGCCGCGGCCCTGCCCGGCGCGGTGGTGGTCGAGCAGGCCGGGCTGCGCCGGGCCGCGGCCCTGGTCAACCGCCGCCTCGCCGGCACCGCGCTGCGCTGCGCCGCCGGCCTGTTCGGTGCCGCGCTCTACGGCGCGCTGGCCGGCGCGTCGGTCGCGGCGCTGCCGGCCGGGCCGGCACAGGTCGTCGCGGCGGTCGTCCCGATCCCGTTCTCGGTGCTGGCGGCGGCCTTCGCCGCGGTCACGTACGCGGGGCTGCGGCGGGCGGCGGACGGCGCGGGCGCGGCCCAACTGGCCGCCGAACTGGACAGCTGAGGCGGTGTCTGACCGGACCGCCATCGTGTACCGTCCCGCTCGGTCGAAGTTCAGGTTTCGGACGCGAGCACCACGTCCTTCGCAAGGCGTGCACACGGCAAGTGCGGGACCGGCGACGAAGACCCGGGCTCCGTGCGGTGCGGGGTCCGATCGCCCCGAGGTAGGAGTGCACGTGGCACAGGGCACCGTGAAGTGGTTCAACGCGGAGAAGGGCTACGGCTTCATCGCCGTGGACGGCGGCCAGGACGTTTTCGTCCACTACTCGGCCATCCAGATGGACGGCTACAAGTCCCTCGAGGAGGGCCAGCGCGTCGAGTTCGACGTCGCCCAGGGGCAGAAGGGTCCGCAGGCCGACGCGGTCCGGTTCCTGAGCTAGACCTCCGGAACGCCGCCGGCAGCCCGGTTCCCCGGCGGGGGAGCCGGGCTGCCGTGTCCGCGCGGTGGGCGCTGCGCTGCGCCCCGCGGGTGGCTTGCACTCGACCGCCGAGAGTGCCAGACTCGCGGTTGGCACTCTCGTACGATGAGTGCCAGGCCGGGACGGTGAGGTCCCCCACCTGACACCGGGGAGCCGTCCGTCGCGGGCACCTCTCGGCCGATGCCAATGTCCAGGTATATGGAGGACATCACCGCATGGCCAAGATGATCGCGTTCGACGAGGAGGCTCGCCGCGGACTCGAGCGTGGCATGAACCAGCTCGCCGACACCGTGAAGGTGACGCTCGGCCCCAAGGGCCGCAACGTCGTGCTGGACAAGAAGTGGGGCGCTCCCACGATCACCAACGACGGTGTGAGCATCGCCAAGGAGATCGAGCTCGAGGACCCCTGGGAGAAGATCGGCGCCGAGCTGGTCAAGGAGGTCGCCAAGAAGACCGACGACGTCGCGGGTGACGGCACCACCACCGCCACCGTGTTGGCCCAGGCGCTGGTGCGCGAGGGTCTGCGCAACGTCGCCGCCGGCGCCAACCCGATGGCCCTGAAGCGGGGCATCGAGAAGGCCGTCGAGCAGGTCTCCGAGGCGCTGACCAACGCCGCCACGGAGGTCGAGACCAAGGAGCAGATCGCCGCGACCGCGTCGATCAGCGCCGCCGACGCCACCGTCGGGGAGATCATCTCCGAGGCGATGGACAAGGTCGGCAAGGAAGGCGTCATCACCGTCGAGGAGAGCAACACCTTCGGGCTCGAGCTCGAGCTCACCGAGGGCATGCGCTTCGACAAGGGCCACATCTCGGCTTACTTCGTGACCGACAACGAGCGCATGGAGACCGTGCTCGACGACCCGTACCTGCTGGTCGTCAACTCGAAGATCTCCGCGGTCAAGGACCTGCTCCCGGTGCTGGAGAAGGTCATGCAGTCGGGCAAGCCGCTGGTCCTGATCGCCGAGGACGTCGAGGGCGAGGCGCTGGCCACCCTGGTCGTCAACAAGATCCGGGGCACCTTCCGCTCGGTCGCCGTCAAGGCCCCGGGCTTCGGTGACCGCCGCAAGGCGATGCTCGCCGACATCGCGATCCTCACCGGTGGCGAGGTGATCTCCGAGGAGGTCGGCCTCAAGCTGGAGAACGCGACGCTCGACCTGCTCGGCCGTGCCCGCAAGGTCACGACCACCAAGGACGAGACGACGATCGTCGAGGGCGCCGGCGACCCGGAGCAGATCGCCGGTCGGGTCAACCAGATCCGCCAGGAGATCGAGAAGAGCGACTCCGACTACGACCGCGAGAAGCTGCAGGAGCGGCTGGCCAAGCTGGCCGGCGGCGTTGCGGTGATCAAGGTCGGCGCGGCCACCGAGGTCGAGCTGAAGGAGCGCAAGCACCGCATCGAGGACGCCGTGCGCAACGCGAAGGCGGCTGTCGAGGAGGGCATCGTCGCCGGTGGCGGCGTCGCGCTCGCCCAGGCGGCCAAGACCGCGTTCGAGAAGCTCGACGTCGACGGCGACGAGGCGACCGGTGCGAACATCGTCCGCATCGCGCTCGAGGCGCCGCTGAAGCAGATCGCGATCAACGCCGGCCTCGAGGGCGGCGTCGTCGCGGAGAAGGTGCGCAACCTCGAGACCGGTTGGGGCCTCAACGCCGCGACCGGCGAGTACGTGAACATGCTCGAGGCGGGCATCCCGGACCCGACCAAGGTCGTCCGGGCCGCCCTGCAGAACGCGGCCTCGATCGCCGGGCTGTTCCTCACCACGGAGGCCGTGGTGGCGGACAAGCCGGAGAAGGCCTCGCCCGCGGCCGGCAACCTGCCGGGCGCCGGCGACATGGACTTCTGAGTCCTGGCACCACCTCGACAGGGGCGGTCCGCTTCGGCGGGCCGCCCCTGTCGTCTCACCTCTCGTAACCCCGTGGCCACGCTGCGCCATTAGAGTGGTTCGGCTGTCGCGATGCTGACGGCGCACCCGAGGTCGGGTACACACCTGGCCACAAGTGTCGGCGACCGAAGGAAACTCGGGGTGAACGTCCTCCTTCTCGCGTCCGCGTTCAACGGCCTGACCCAGCGGGTCTGGCTCGACCTCCGGCGCTCCGGTCACGAGGTGAGCGTTGAGCTCGCGCTCAGCCCGGCCGCGATGCGCGAGGCGGCCGTGCTGGTCGACCCGGACGTGATCATCTGTCCGTTCCTGTGCGAGCGGGTCCCGGCCGCGGTCTGGCGGCACTGGCCGACGATCGTCGTGCACCCGGGACCGGAGGACGACCGCGGGCCGTCCCCACTCGACCGGGCGATCGCCGAGGGCCACCGCGAGTGGGCCGTCACCGCGCTGTCGGCCGAGGAGGAGATGAACTCCGGCGGCGTCTGGTCGACCCGGACGTTCCGGCTGCCGGCGGGGATCCCGCGCAAGAGCGCGCTGTACAACGGGCCGGTCGCGGACGCGGCCGTCGAGGTGGTCCGGGAGACCGTCGCCCGGATCGCCGACCTCGATCTGCGCCCCTGGCCGCAGGACCCGGAGCGGTGGGCGCCGCCCGGCCGGACCAGCCCGCCGGTGCGGTCGGCGGACCGGAGCTTCGACTGGGAGCTGGACGCGGAGCGGGTACTGCGGGCCATCCGCGCCGCCGACGGCCGTCCCGGGGTGCGCACCGAGCTGTGCGGGCGACCCGTCCGGGCGTACGACGCGCACCTCGGGGTGCCGTCCCAGCCGGGCCGGCCGGGCACGGTGGCGGCCCGCCGGCACGGCGCCGTGCTGGTGCGCACGGGGGACGGCGACGGGGTCTGGGTCGGCCACCTGCGGGCCGAGAGCGACGAGCTCGGCCCGGCCATCAAGCTGCCCGCCGCGACCGTGCTCGGCGAGCGCGCGCTGACCGGGGTGCCGTTCGAGCTGGCCGACGACGGCCGGCCCACCTATCCGGAGATCGCCTACCGGCGGGCCGGCGCGGTCGGCACGCTGAGCGTGGACCTTTACAACGGCGCGATGTCGGCCACCCAGGGCGCCCGGGTGGCGGCCGCCCTCCGGCACGCCCTGGCCCAGGACACCAGGGTGCTGGTGTTCCGCGGCGGCGAGGTCTTCGGCAAGGGCATCGCGCTCAACGTGATCGAGGCCGCCGCCGACCCGGCCGCCGAGTCCTGGCGGGCCGTCCGGGCCATCGACGAGGTCTGCCGGCTGCTCGTCGCCTGCACCTCCCAGCTGGTCGTGGCCGCGGTGTCCGGTAGCGCCGGCGCCGGCGGGGCGATGCTCGCGCTCGGCGCCGACCAGGTGCTGGTCCGCGGCGGGGCGGTGCTCAACCCGCACTACCTGACGATGGGGCTGCACGGCTCGGAGTACTGGACGTACAGGCTGCCGCGGCGGGTCGGGCCCGCGGAGGCCGATCGGCTGACCCGGGAGTGCCTGCCGATCGACGGGACGGAGGCGGTCTCGCTCGGGTTCGCCGACCGGGTGCTGTCCGGCGACCCGGAGGAGTACGACGGCGAGGTGGCCGAGCTGGCCGCCGACCTGGCCGGTCGGTACGACTTCCCGCAGCTGCTCGCGGCCAAGCGGCTGCAGCTGGAGGCCGACGGGCGGCGCCGGCCGCTGGACGCGTACCTGGCCGAGGAGCTGGGCGAGATGAGCCGGGACCTGTTCGACGACCGGCTCGGGTACGCGGCGGCCCGGTCGGCGTTCGTGACCAAGAAGCGGCCGACCGAGACGCCGGCCCGGATCGCCACCCACCGTCGCGCGGTCCCGTTCCCCCGCACCGCCTTCGAGCGTCTGGTCAGCGTCTAGGACTCGCCGCGGAGGGCGGCGGCGGCACCTTCGGGGCTGATGTCGTTGATCCAGACCTCCGCCCCGGACTCGCTGCCGGCGAGGTACTTGAGCTTGCCGGCCGCCCGGCGGATCGAGAACACCTCGGCGTGCAGGTGCGCGACGTCCCGGTCGGCGCGGGCCGGCGCCTGCATCCAGCCCGCGATGTACGGCGTCGGCGTCGGGAAGAGCCGGTCGAACCGCTGCAGCAGGTCCAGGTACGCCCTGGCCACCGCGGCACGCTCGGCTTCGGTGAGCGCCGGCAGGTCGGGGACATGCCGGCGCGGGTAGACGTGCGCCTCGTACGGCCACCGGGCGGCGTGCGGGACGAGGACCGTGACCAGGTCGTCCTCCGCCACGATCCGGGTGCCGGCGCGGCGCTCCGCGGCCAGCAGCACGCAGTGCAGGCACTCGCCGGTGTCCTCCCGGTACCGGCGGGCGGACTCGAGCTGCCGGCGCATCCGCGGCGGCACGAATGGATAGGCGTAGATCTGCCCGTGCGGGTGGGAGAGCGTGACCCCGATCTCCTCGCCCCGGTTCTCGAACACGAAGACCTGCTCGACCTCGGGCATCGCGTTGAGGTCGCGGGTGCGGTCGACCCAGGCGTCGAAGACCGTGTCGACCCGCTCCGGCGACAGCGAGTCGAACGCGGCCGAGTGGTCGCTGGTGAAGCAGACGACCTCGCAGCGGCCGACGCCGGCGCGGCGGGTGAACAGCGGGTCGTCGTCGGCCAGGTCGTCCGGGTCGGGTCCGAGCAGCGCGCTGGTCGCCAGCGAGGGGAACCGGTTCTCGAAGACGACGACCTCGTAGTCGTCGGCCGGGATCTCGGTGTGCCGGCCGTCCCGGGACGGGTCGAGGGGGCACTCGTCCGCCGGCGGCAGGAAGGTGCGGCCCTGCCGGTGTGAGGCGATCACCACCCACTGGTCGAGCAGCGGATCCCAGCGGATCTCCGACGCGGTCTGGGTGCGCGGCAGGTCGCGGGTGTCCTTCGCGTCCCGGACGATGCCCGGCTCGGCGTCGAAGTAGTAGAGCACCCGGCCGTCGGCCAGCTGCGTCTCGCTGCGGTACGCCGTCATCGGAGGTCCCTCCCGTCGCTGCCGTTCTGGGCGCCCACCGGCGCCAGCATGAGCTCACCCACCGTGTCGCCGAGCACCGCTCTGGCCTCCTGGTCGATCCCGTCGTCGGTGACCAGCACGTCCACCGCGGACAGCGGGCCGAACGTGCACAGCCCGACCGTCCGCCACTTGGTGTGGTCCGCGACCACGATCACCTTCTGGGCGTGGGCCAGGAAGGCCCGATTGGTCTCCGCCTCGGCCAGGTTGGGGGTGGTCAGGCCCGCGACCGTGTCCATCCCGTGCACGCCGAGGAACAGCACGTCGACGTGCAGGGACCGGATGGCGGCGTCGGCGACCGGGCCGACCAGCGCGTCCGAGGGGGTGCGGACACCGCCGGTGAGCACCACGGTCTGCCGGGACGGCCCGGCGCTCGCCGCGAAGGCCTCGGCCACCCGCACCGAGTTGGTGACCACGGTGATGTCCGGGATCCCGGCCAGCGCCGTGGCCAGCGCCCGGGTGGTGGTGCCGGCGCTGACCGCGAGCGCCTGGCCGGGGACGACCAGCGTGGCGGCCGCCGCGGCCAGCGCGTCCTTCTCCCGCCGCTCCCGCAGCGACTTGGCCTCGAAGCCGGGCTCCTCGGCGCTGTTGCTGGCCACCACCGCGCCGCCGTGCACCTTGTGCAGCAGCCCGCGCCGGTCGAGCTCCTCGAGGTCGCGCCGGACGGTCATGTCGGAGACGTCGAAGAGGGTGGTCAGGTCGCTGACCCGCACGCCGCCGCGCCGGCGCACCTCGTCGACGATGCGGGACTGCCGCTGCCGGGCGAGCATCAGCCTCCTCCCCCGGGAAGCATGACGGCGTCCCGAGCAGCTACCCGGATCGGCCCGCCCGGCATCGGGACCTCGACCGGGTCGTCGGTGTGGTTGATGACGGTGAGCACGCCGGCGCGCCGGACCGCCTCGACACCGGCCGGCAGGCCGGGCAGCACCGGCTCGACGCCGGCCACCGCCGCCGCCCGGGCCAGCAGCGCCCGCGCCGCGGCCGGCGGCAGCGGCGCCGACGCGTAGAAGACCCGGCCGTGCCGGGTGACCGCCGCCGCGCCGTCCAGGTCGCCGCCCGTGTACCGGCCGATCACCTCGGTGCCGGGGTCGGGGACCAGCCGCTCGGACCAGACCTCGACCTCGTGGTCGACCCCGTCGAGCCGGACCGCGGCCGGGGCGGCGAGCGGCAGGTGCTCGGCCACCGTGACCCCGAGCAGATCCCGCAGCCGGGCCGGGTAGGGGCCCGTCGACACCTGGTCGCGCTCGTCGACCAGCCCGGACCAGCAGCCGACCAGCAGCGCCCCGCCGCCGGCCACGTACGCCTCGAGCGCGGCCACCTCGTCGTCGGCGAGCAGGTAGACCGTCGGCAGCAGCACCAGCCGGTAGCCGGACAGGTCGGCGCCGGGGCGGGCGAAGTCCACGGTGACGTTCTCGTCCCAGGCGGCCGCGTACCACCGGCGGGCCTCGCCGAGGTGATCGAGGTCCGCCGCCGGCTGCGCCGGCTGGGACTGCGCCCACCAGGACGGCCAGGAGAAGACCAGCGCCGTGCCGGCCGCGACCGGCTGGCCGGCCAGGCCGGTCAGCCGGGCCAGCTCCGCGCCGAGCGCGGCCACCTCGGGCCGGACCTTCCCGTCGTGGCCGACCATCGCCGAGTGCCACTTCTCGGCGCCGGCCACCGACTGCCGCCACTGGAAGTGCAGCACCGCGTCGGCGCCGCGGGCCACCGCCTGCAGCGACCAGCTGCGGTACTGCCCCGGCCGCTTGGCCACGTTGCGGTCCCGCCAGTTGACCCGGGCGGTGGTCTGCTCCATCAGCAGCCACGGCCGGCCGCCGCCGAGCCCGCGCATGAGGTCGGCCACCATCGCGGCGTCCACCGCGGTGCGCGGGTCGGCCGGGTCCTGGTACGTGTCCTGGGCGACCACGTCCAGGTGCGGCGCCCACGACCAGCAGTCCACGGCCGGCCGGAAGCCGACGAAGTTCGTCGTCACCGGCCGGTCGGAGTGCCGGCGCAGCACCTCCCGCTCGGCCAGGTAGTGCCCGAGCAGCTCGTCCGAGCAGAACCGGTGCCAGTCCAGCCGGTGGCCCGGGTTGGGGAAGGTCGGGGTGGCCCGGGGCGGGATCACCTCGGCCCACTCCGCGTACCGCTGCGACCAGAACGAGGTGCCCCAGGCGGCGTTGAGCGTGTCGAGGTCGCCGTACCGGTCCCGCAACCACGCCCGGAACCGCTCGGCGCTGCGGTCGCAGAAGCACTCCCCGACGTGGTTGCCCGACTCGTTGCCGGCGTGCCAGAGGACCACGGCCGGGTGGTCGCCGTAGCGGGCGGCGAGCCGCTCGACGAGGGCGAGCGCCCGCTCCCGGTAGCCGGTCGAGGACGGGCAGAAGGCCTGCCGGCTGCCCGGCCACAGGCGGCTGCCGTCGGCGCGCGCCGGCAGCGAGGCGGGGTCGACCCGGGCCAGCCAGGGCGGCGGCGACGCGGTCGCGGTGGCCAGGTCGACCGCGATCCCGCCGCCGTGCAGCAGCTCGACGACCCGGTCGAGCCAGCCGAAGTCGTACTCGTCCGGCCGGGGCTCCAGCCGGGCCCAGGCGAAGACGCCGACGGTCGCCAGCGTCACCCCGGCCGCCTGCATGAGCGTCACGTCGTCGGGCCAGACGTGCTCCGGCCACTGCTCCGGGTTGTAGTCGCCGCCGAACCACGGCGTGCCGGGGCGGGCCGCCGGGCCGGGCATGCTCATGGGCCAAGATTGCTCAGCCGGCCACAGTTAGTCAACAGATCTCAACATGGCCGGACTTTCCGGGCCCCCAGGTGCGTGATCCGGCAACAAATCCGTAACGGTGCTCTTTGAATCGCCCCGATCCGGGCGGCCCACGGTGACGTACGTATTGACAGTTGTGGCCTGGGTCACTCTACTGGCGCTCGATCGTGGGAGTCCGCGTTCGAATATGTCGGTTCTTGGAGGAGGCGTCATGGTGAAGCGTGTGCCCGACGGGTCGACCGAGCCCGTGCTGCCCGGCGCGGTGTTCAACCGGCGGCTGTTCCTCGGCGCCGGCGTGGCCGCCCTCGGCGCTGTGGGGCTGGCCGCGTGCGGCGGGTCGTCGTCCTCCGGTGGCAGCAGCAGCAGCAGCGGCGGCAACGCGACCGGCGAGGTGACGTTCGGGTCCAACGCCTCCGACGAGGTGCCGAAGAAGGCATTCGCGGCGACCTTCGCGGCCTACAAGAGCTCCGCCGGCGGCGGCACCGTCAAGGTCAACACGGTCGACCACAACACGTTCCAGGAGCAGATCAACAACTACCTGCAGGGCCGCCCGGACGACGTGTTCACCTGGTTCGCCGGCTACCGGATGCGGTTCTTCGCCAAGAAGGACCTGGTCGGCGACGTCTCCGGCGTCTGGGAGAAGATCGGCGGCGGCTTCTCGGACGCGATCAAGAAGGCGTCCACCGGCGACGACGGCAAGCAGTACTTCGTCCCGCTCTACAACTACCCGTGGGCGGTGCACTACCGGAAGAGCGTCTTCGCGGCCAAGGGCTACCAGATCCCCAAGACGCTGGACGAGATGGTCGCCCTCGGCACCCAGATGAAGAAGGACGGCCTGGCGCCGCTCGCCTTCGCCGACAAGGACGGCTGGCCGGCGATGGGCACCTTCGACTACCTCAACATGCGGATCAACGGGTACGACTTCCACATCAACCTGATGGCCGGCAAGGAGGCCTGGGACTCCCCCAAGGTCGCCACCGTGTTCGACACGTGGAAGCGGCTGCTGGAGATCAGCCAGGCCAACTCCCTCGGCCGCACCTGGCAGGAGGCGGCGCAGACCGTCGCCCAGAAGAAGGCCGGGATGTATCTGCTGGGCACCTTCGTCGGCCAGCAGTTCACCGGCGCCGACAAGGACGACCTCGACTTCTTCGGGTTCCCGGAGGTCGACCCGGCGGTCGGCACGGACGCGGTCGAAGCGCCCATCGACGGGTTCATGATGGCCAAGCGGCCGAAGAACGCCGACGGCGCCAAGAAGCTGCTGGAGTACCTCGGCTCCGCCGCCGGTGAGGACACCTACCTCGCCACCGACTCCAACGACGTGGCCGTGCACAAGGACGCGGACACGTCGAAGTACAACGCCCTGCAGAAGAAGGCCTCGGAGCTGATCGGCAGCGCGAAGTCGATCTCCCAGTTCCTGGACCGGGACGCCGACCCGACCTTCGCCTCCACGGTGGCGATCCCGGCGTTCCAGAGCTTCATCAAGAACCCGGGCGACGCCGCCTCGATCGCGAAGTCGATGGAGCAGCAGAAGAAGTCCATCTACCAGAGCTAGGGGGCGGCCGTGGCGGTCACCACGACCCGCTCGACGACGGAGCCGCCGGCGGTCGACCCGCCGGTGCGGCGCCGGCGCGGCGCCGTCCCACCGCTGGACCCGGCGCGACAAGACCGTGCTCGGGCTGATGATCGGGATCCCGACGGCGATCAGCGTGCTGTTCGTCTGGCTTCCTGCGTTCGCCTCGGTGGGGCTGTCGTTCACCCGCTGGGACGGGATCGGGCTCGACTCGATCAGCTGGGTCGGGCTGCGCAACTACCGGGAGATCTTCACGATCTACCCGCCGTTCTTCCCGGCGCTGTGGCACAACGTGATCTGGCTGGCCTTCTTCCTGTTGATCCCGACACCGATCGGGCTGCTGCTGGCCACGCTGCTGGACAAGGAGCTCCGCTTCACCCGGATCTACCAGAGCGCGATCTTCCTGCCGGTGGTGCTCTCGCTGGCGATCGTCGGCTTCATCTGGCAGCTCATGTACTCGACCGACCAGGGCCTGATCAACGCGGTGATCGCCAAGTTCGGCGTGGATCCGGTCGACTGGCTCGGCAACCCGCAGCATCAACCTGTGGGCGGTGCTGGTCGCGCCGAGCTGGCGGCACGTCGGTTACGTGATGGTCCTCTACCTGGCCGGGCTGAAGGGCGTCGACCCGACGCTGCAAGGAGGCCGCGGCGATCGACGGCGCCAGCGGCTGGCAGGCGTTCCGGCACGTCGTGTTCCCGGCGACTGCGGCCGATCAACATCGTCGTCCTGGTGGTCACGGTGATCGAGTCGCTGCGCGCGTTCGACCTGGTCTTCGTCATCAACGGCGGCCGCAACGGCCTGGAGCTGCTCTCGGTCCTGGTGACCCAGAACATCATCGGCGAGGCGAGCCGGATCGGCTACGGCTCGGCGATCGCGACCATCATGCTGCTGATCTCGCCTGTCTTCATCGTCCTCTAACTGGTCAACGTCTTCCGGGAGGAGCGCCGATGACGGCCGTCCCGACCACCGCCGCCCCGACGGGGTCCGCGACCGGCGGCGGCCCGGCGCCCCGCCGGCGCCGCCCGCTGACCGCCGGCCGGGTGCTGCTGCACGTCTTCCTGGTCGGCACCTCGCTGGTCTTCCTCTTCCCGCTGCTGTGGGCGGTCTACACGTCCTTCCGGCCGTACGCGGAGACCGCCCGGTACGGCTACTTCTCGCTGCCGCGCGGGCTGACCTTCGACAACTACACGAACGCATGGGAGCAGTCGCGGGTGCGCAAGCACTTCCTGGTCAACACGCTGATCATCGTGCTGCCGTCGCTGGTGCTGATCCTGCTGCTGTCCTCGTTCGTCGCGTTCGGGCTGGCCCGGTTCAGGCTGCGCGGCTCAACGTCGTGCTGCTGGTCCTGTTCACCGCCGGCAACCTGCTGCCGCAGCAGGTCCTGGTCACCCCGCTGTACCGGCTCTACCGGCTCTGGGACGACCTGCCCTGGGTGTTCGACCGACCGGCCTGCTCTACGACACCTACTGGGGCGTGATCCTGATCCACGTCGCGTTCCAGTTCGGGTTCTGCGCGTTCGTGCTCAGCAACTACATGAAGACGCTGCCGCACGAGCTGACCGAGGCCGCGATGGTGGACGGGGCCGGGGTCTGGCGGCAGTACTGGCAGATCACGATGCCGCTGTGCCGGCCGGCGCTGGCCGCGCTGGCGACGCTGGAGTTGACCTGGATCTACAACGACTTCTTCTGGGCCCTGGTGCTGATGCACACCGGCGACAAGCTGCCGATCACCTGCGGCGCTGAACAACCTGCGCGGCCAGTTCTTCACCGACAACAACCTGGCTCGCCGCCGGTGCGGTGATCATCGCGCATCCCGACCCTGGTGGTCTACTTCGTGCTCCAGAAGCAGTTCGTCGGCGGTCTGACGCTGGGCGCGAACAAGGGATGACGGCGGGGGAGGAGGGCGGCATGCTGCACCTGCGGCCGCGGGCAGCAGCCTGGTGCTCGACGCGCGCGGCGCGGGGCCGGTGACCGTCCTGCACTGGGGTGCCGACCTCGGCCCGGACCTGAGCCAGGCCACGCTGGCCGAGCTCGCCGCCGCACGGTGCCGCCGGTGCGCCGCGCAGCCAGGACGTGCCGGTGCCGGTCGGCCTGCTGCCCGCGTACGGCACCGGCGGACCGGGCGGCCCGGGCTGCTCGGGTCCCGCACCGGCCGGGACTTCTCCCCGCTGTTCGCCGCGCCGGTGGTGGACGCCGCGGGCCGGGGCAGGTCGTGCTCACCGCCGCGGACCCGGTCGCCGGGCTGGCGCTGCGCACCGAGATCGAGCTGGCGCCGGCCGGCCTGCTGCGCATGCGGCACGTGCTGACCAACACCGGCCCGGAGCCGTACGAGGTCGACCGCCTGCGGGTGGCGCTGCCGGTGCCGGCCCGGGCGGCCGAGCTGCTCGACCTCACCGGCCACTGGTGCCGGGAACGCGCAGCCCGCAGCGGCACCCACTGGCCGATGGGCAGCTGGGTCCGGGAGGGCCGGCCGGCCGCACCGGTCACGACGCGACGATCGTGCTGTGCGCCGGCACGCCCGGCTTCGGCTTCCGGCCGGCGAGGTCTGGGCGTGCACGTCGCCTGGAGCGGCGACCACGAGACGTACGCGGAGCGCGCCCCGCGCGGGGTCGGCCGGCTCGGCGGCGGCGAGCTGCCGCAGCCGGGCGAGATCGCCGTGCCGCCGGGCGGGGAGTATGCGGCTCCGCTGGCTGTACGCGGCGTACAGCGACCGCGGCCTCGACGGCATCTCGGCCGCCTTCCACGCCTGGCTGCGATCCCGGCCGGCCCATCCCGCCCGTCCCCGGCCGGTCACGCTCAACGTCTGGGAGGCGGTCTACTTCGACGCACGACCTGGCCACGCTGACCGCGCTCGCCGACACGGCGGCGGCCGTCGGAGTGGAGCGGTTCGTGCTCGACGACGGCTGGTTCGCCGGGCCGCCGGGACGACACCGCCGGCCTCGGCGACTGGGAGGTCGATCGGGCGGTCTGGCCGGACGGGCTGTCCCCGCTGATCACGCACGTACGCGGGCTGGGCATGGAGTTCGGCCTGTGGGTCGAGCCGGAGATGGTCAACCCGGACTCCGAGCTCTACCGGGCGCACCCGGACTGGGTGCTCGCCGCGGACGGCCGGTTGCCGCTGCTGGCTCGCGACCAGCTGGTGCTCGACCTGGCCCGGCCGGAGGCGTTCGACTACCTGCTCGGCCGGCTCGACTCACTGCTCGCCCGCCACGACGTCGGGTACCTGAAGTGGGACCACAATCGGGACCTGGTCGACGCCGGCCGGTCCGGGGCGCACCGGCGCGGACCGGCCGGCGTGCACGCGCAGACGCTCGCCGTCTACCGGCTGCTCGACGAGCTGCGCCGGCGGCACCCGGGGGTGGAGATCGAGAGCTGCGCGTCCGGCGGAGCCCGGGTCGACCTGGAGATCCTGCAGCGCACCGACCGGGTCTGGGCCAGCGACTGCAACGACGCGCTGGAGCGGCAGTCCATCCAGCGCTGGACCGGCGTACTCCTGCCGCCGGAGCTGGTCGGCGCCCACGTCGCGGCGCCGCGCTCGCACACCACCGGGCGGACCCACTCGCTCGACTTCCGCGCGGTCACCGCGCTGTTCGGGCACCACGGGCTGGAGTGGGACCTGCGCCGGGCGTCCGCGGCGGAGCTGGCCGCGGTCCGGTCCTGGCTCGACTTCGCCCGGCAGTGGCGGCCGGTGCTGCATGGCGGGGTCACCACGCGGGCCGACCGGGCCGACCCGGCGGCGTGGGTGCACGGCGTCGTCGCCGCCGACGGCAGCCGGGGGCTGTTCGCGTTCGTCCAGCTGACGACGTCCGCCCTGGCGGTCCCGGAGCCGGCCCGGCTGCCGGGGCTGGACCCGGACCGCCGTTACGCCGTGCGCCCGGCGTATCCGGCCGGCGAGCCGGACAGCGGCGACCGCGTCCCGCCACCGTGGTCGGCCGCGGGAAAGGTCGAGCTGCCCGGTCGGATACTGGCCGCCGTCGGACTCCCCATGCCGGTGCTGCACCCCGAGCAGGCCCTCCTCCTCACGGCCGAAGCGGTGACCTGATCAGCCGGTCAGCCTGGGGTCCGTGAACGTCGCCGTGGACGCGTCCCGGGTCGCAGATGATCCGCAGTGACCGCCGGCGGCAGCACGTAGCTGACATCGCGGAAGGGATCGTGCCGCCCTGACGCTGACAGCGTGGACCGTGCCGCGTCAGCGGAAGGCGGGAGCGAGGGCGAGCGGGCGGTCGCGGTGCTCGCGGCGGAGGGCGGCGGCGGTCTCGGCGGCCAGGTCGGCGAGTGGGCCGGTGCCGGGGACGGTGTCGAGTCGGTGCTGGACGAAGGCGCGGCGGGTCGGGCCGGCCGCGTTCTGGACCGAGTCGGTGCCGTCGAGGATGCGCGGCAGGAAGAAACCGGCCGAGATCATCGCCCAGCCCAGCGTGGCCCGGTCCAGGTCGGCGTCGAACTCCGGCGGCAGCGGGCCGACCGCCGCGCGCCAGCGGTCGAGCGCCCGCGCGGCGACCGGTGCCGGCAGCGCCCAGGAGCACCAGCAGGTCGGCCACGGCACCCGCAGGTAGGCCGCGTCCCAGGCCACCGACCGGAACTCGGCCCACTCGAAGTCGATCAGCACGCACCCCTCCGGCCCGAGCACGTTGTTGTCCGGACAGGCATCGCCCGGGGTCAGCGCCGCCGGGCCGCCGACCGGCAGCGCGCGCAGCTCGTCCAGGGCGTCCGCCGACGGCCGCACCCCCAGTCGCGGCAGGAGCTGGTCCAGCGCGGCGGCGGTCGAGGCGAGTACGCGCGCCGACGTGTCCGGCTCGAGCGGCTCCAGCGGGGACAACGCCGCCAGCTCCGCCGCGAACGCCGCGCCCCGGCCGGCCGCCGCGGCATGCAGCGTGCCGAGCGCGGTCGCCCACCCGGCCAGCGCCTCCTCCGCCGCCGCGGGGTCGGCGCCGAGCAGGGCGTCGGCGACCGACGGCCCGGACCCGAGGTCGGCGAGCACGAGCACCGGTGGGTCCGCCGCCTCGGCCAGCAGCGGCAGCACCCCGGGCAGGCCGCGCACCGTCCGCAGCGCGGCCAGCTCCCGCGCTGGCCCCGGACCGGACTCCAGCGGCGCCTTGAGGATCACGGTCTGGTCGCCCGCCCTGGCCCGCAGCACCAGGCTGCGCCCGCGACTGAGCTCCTCGGCGTCGGTCAGGCGCACGCCCAGCGCAGCCCCGGATGCGGCCAGCACGTCGTCGACCAGGGTCAGTCCGTGCACCAGAGCTGCTCGCCTTCGGAGAGGTGGCCGGTCGGGGCGAGGCCGATCCGGGCCGCGACCCGCTCGGAGCCGACGTGGCCGGGGACGATGTACGCCTCGATCCGGCGCACGCCGCGCGCCCGCAGCAGCGCGGCCAGCTCCGTCGCCGCCCCGCTCGCGTACCCGCGGCCCTGCCAGCGCAGCCCGATCACCCACGCGACCACCGCCCGGGCGCGCTCGTGCACGGTCGCCTGGACGTACCCGACCGCGGTGCCGTCGACCCGGACGATCCAGTTGAGCCACTCCTCGCGGCCGTCGACGGACCGCCCGACGACCTGCCGGCGGTACTGCTCGGTCAGCTCGCCGAGCGTCGGCGGCCGGCCGCCGATGAACGTGTAGAGCTCCGGCGCGGCGAGGACGCCGACCATCTCCGCCGCGTCGGCCACCCGCAGCGGGTCCAGCCGCATGGTCACGTCGCAACCTCACCACGCCCGGACCCCGGCCCGCGACCGGGTTGGGCCGACTCAGCCGGCCGCGAGCAGGTCGTCCGCGTCGACGATCGTGTACGCGTACCCCTGCTCGGCCAGGAACCGCTGCCGGTGCGCCGCGTACTCCTGGTCGAGGGTGTCGCGGGCGACGACCGTGTAGAAGTGCGCCGTGCCGCCGTCGGCCTTGGGCCGCAGCACCCGGCCGAGCCGCTGCGCCTCCTCCTGCCGCGACCCGAACGTGCCGGAGACCTGGATGGCGACCGACGCCTCGGGCAGGTCGATCGAGAAGTTGGCCACCTTGGACACCACGAGCGTGCTGATCTCGCCGGTGCGGAACGCGTCGAACAGCCGCTCCCGCTCCCGGGTGGTGGTCGAGCCCTGGATGATCGGCGCGTCCAGCTCCTCGCCCAGCGTGTCGAGCTGGTCCAGGTACGCGCCGATGACCAGGACCTGGTCGCCGGCGTGCCGGTCGACCAGCGCGCGGACGACCGGCAGCTTGGTCCGGGCGGTCGCGCCGACCTTGTACCGGTCCTCCGGCTCGGCGACCGCGTAGTCCATCCGCTCGGCGTCGGTGAGCGTCACCCGCACCTCGGTGCAGTCGGCCGGGGCGATCCAGCCCTGCGACTCGATGTCCTTCCACGGCGCGTCGTACCGCTTCGGGCCGATGAGGGAGAACACGTCGCCCTCCCGGCCGTCCTCGCGGACCAGCGTCGCGGTCAGCCCGAGCCGGCGGCGGGACTGCAGGTCGGCGGTGATCCGGAAGATCGGCGCCGGCAGCAGGTGCACCTCGTCGTAGACGATCAGGCCCCAGTCCCGGCTGTCGAACAGCTCGAGGTGGCGGTACTCGCCCTTCCGCCGGGTCGTCATCACCTGGTACGTGGCGATCGTGACCGGGCGGATCTCCTTGCGCTCACCGCAGTACTCGCCGATCTCCTCCTCGGTCAGCGACGTGCGGGCGATCAGCTCGCGCTTCCACTGCCGGCCGGCGACCGTGTTGGTGACCAGGATCAGCGTGGTCGCGCCCGCCTGGGCCATCGCCGCCGCCCCGACCAGCGTCTTTCCGGCGCCGCAGGGCAGCACGACGACCCCGGAGCCGCCGGCCCAGAAGCCGTCCACCGCCTCCTGCTGGTACGCCCGCAGCGACCAGCCGTCCTCGCGCAGCGCGATCGAGTGGGCCTCGCCGTCGACGTAGCCGGCCAGGTCCTCGGCCGGCCAGCCGACCTTGAGCAGCGCCTGCTTGAGCCGGCCGCGCTCGCTCGGGTGCACCGCGACGGTGTCGTCGTCGATGCGGGCGCCGAGCATCGGGGCGATCTTCTTCTGCCGGATCACCTCTTCGAGCACGGCCCGGTCGAGGCTGACCAGGGCCAGCCCGTGCGCCGGATGCTTGACCAGCTGGAGCCGGCCGTACCGGTCCATGGTGTCGGCGACGTCGACGAGCAGCGCGTGCGGCACCGCGTAGCGCGAGTAGCGCACCAGCGCGTCGACGACCTGCTCGGCGTCGTGGCCGGCGGCGCGGGCGTTCCACAGCCCGAGCGGGGTGAGCCGGTAGGTGTGCACGTGCTCGGGCGAGCGCTCCAGCTCGGCGAACGGCGCGATGGCCGCCCGGGCGTCCCGGGCCAGCGGGTGGTCGACCTCGAGCAGCAGCGTCTTGTCGGACTGGACGATGAGGGGGCCGTCGGTCACGGTTCTCCAAGCGGCGGTCGGCGGAGCAACGACACAGTGTGCAACGCGCCCGGGCCGCCCGCGAATCCCGGAGGTAACCGGGACGGGGACCGGAGTCAACCGGACGGCGGGCGTCCCTTCCTCTCGATCCGAGTGAATTTTGACAGGACAGGTTGCCCGATGCAGCAACTACGCGGATGCTGCCTCAGGGCGAGGAGAGGAGGGCAGCGCGTGCACGAACGCATGTTGGCGGTCGCATTGCGCGCCGCCGTGCTCCACGATGCCTCCGGCCGGACCCTGCGCAGCCTCGGCGACCTGGTCGGCTCGCTCGCCCCGGCGACCCCGGCCGAGCCCGGCCGGCAGCCGCCCGCGCTCGACGCCGACCTCGCCCTGGCCGACGCGGTCGGCACGCTGCTGTCCGGTCCGCACGCGAGCGCCGCCGCGCTGTCCGTCGTCGGTCCGGACGGCGCCGCCGTCACGTACTCGGCCCGCGACGTGTTCGCCACCCTCGCTGCCGCGCTGGCCCACTCCACCCTGTTCGACCCGCTGACCGGGCTGCCCACCCGGCGCTGGGTGCTCGACGAGGTGGACCGGCGGCTGGCCGGCGCGTCCCCGGCCAGCCCGGTCGGCGTCCTGCAGGTCGAGCTGGGCCAGCTCAAGGACATCAACGACAGCCTCGGCTACGAGCTGGGCGACGCGCTGATCAAGGAGGCCGCGCGCCGGCTGGCTGCCGCGGTCGGGCCCGAGGACGCGGTCGGCCGGCTGGTCGGCGACGAGTTCGCGGTCGTGCTCAGCGGGCTGCCGGCCGACGACCCGATCGGCGGCGCGGTCGACTGCGCCCGCCGGGTGCTCGACCTGCTCGCCGAGGGCGTGCGGCTGGGCGAGCACGAGCTGCAGATGCAGGCCAGCGTCGGCGTCTGCGTGGTGGACGGCGGCGGGATCAGCGCCGAGCACGTGCTCCGCCGCGCGGACAGCGCGATGACCAGGGCGAAGATGTCCGGTCGCGGTCGGGCGGAGCTCTACGACCCGGCCGCCGACCGGCCGGTCGACCGGCTCTCGCTCACCCTGCGGCTGCGCGAGGCGCTGGCCGCGGACGCGTTCTCGCTGCACTGGCAGCCCATCCACCGGCTCCGGGACGGCGCCCTGGTCGGGGCCGAGGCGCTGGTCCGCTGGCAGGACGAGGACGGCGGGTACGTCCCGCCGGACGAGTTCATCCCGTACGCGGAGACGGTCGGGCTGATCGTGCCGATCGGCGCGATGGTGCTGGACGCGGCCGCCTGGCAGGCCGCCCGCTGGCGAGCCCGCGGGCTGTCGCTGCCGGTGAGCGTCAACCTGTCGCCGCAACAGATCGTCGGCTCAGACGTGGTGGCCGAGGTACGTGCGGCGCTCGGCCGGCACGGCGTGGCGCCGTCGATGCTGCGGCTGGAGCTGACCGAGACGGCCGCGGTCACCGACTTCCCGGTCACCCGGCAGCGGCTGGCCGAGCTGCGTGAGCTCGGCGTCGGGCTGTCGCTGGACGACTTCGGCACCGGCTACTCCTCGCTGCGGCTGCTGCGCGAGCTGGCCGTCGACGACGTCAAGGTGGACCGGTCGTTCGTGCAGGGGCTCGACGTCAACGGCGCCGACGCGGCGATGGTCCGGCTGGTGGTGGAGACCGCGCACGCGCTCGGCCTCACGGTCACCGCCGAGGGGGTCGAGCGGCCGGACCAGCTGACCGCGCTGGCCGAGCTCGGCTGCGACTCGGTGCAGGGCTTCCTGCTCGGCACGCCGGTGCCGGTCGACGACTTCGACGTCGACGCCACGGCTGCCCGCGCGCTGTGCGTGCCGGCGGCCGCCCGCGCCGCGCACGCCTGAGGCGTCACCACCCGGGTCACGGCCAGCCGGTCGCCGGCGGGCGGGGCCAGCTCAGCCGGCCGTCGTCGAGCCGCAGCTCGGCATCGAGGCCGGCCGCGGCCTCGGGGTCGTGGGTGGCCAGGACGACCACCGCACCGGCCCGCGCCTCGGCGCGCAGCGCGTCGACCACCCGCTGCCGGTTCGTCGCGTCGAGGTCGCTGGTCGGCTCGTCGGCGAGCACGACGGCCGGCGCGGCGGCGAGCGCGCGGGCCAGCGCGACCCGCTGCTGCTGGCCGCCGGACAGCTCGTCGACGAGGTGGTTGCCGGAGTCCTCCAGCCCGAGCAGCGCGAGCGCGGCGCGGGTGCGGTCGCGGGCCTGGGTGGCCGGCACGCCCGCGGCCAGCAGCGGCACCAGGATGTTCTCCTCGGCCGTCAGGAATGACGGCAGCCCGTTGCCCTGCGGTGTCAGCGCGATGCCACGGCCGGCCGCCTCGGTCCGGTCCAGCACCGGTGTCCCGTCGACCTCGACGGTGCCCGCGTGGGCGGTGGCGCCGGCCAGCGCCCACAGCAGCGAGGACTTGCCCGCGCCGGACGGGCCGGTGACCGCGAGCATCCCGCCGGGCGGCACCGCGAACGTGGCCGGGTGTACCGCGACGAGCTGGCCGTACCGGACCTCGACGCCCTCGGCCCGCAGCGGTCCAGGTGCCCTCACGGCGACCCGCCCCCCTCCGCCTCGAGCAGGAAGCCCTCCGGCACCTCGCGGACCCGCACCAGCGTGCCGGGCGGCAGGCTGGGCAGCGCGTGCGCCGGCAGCGGCAGGAACCCGTCGGCGGTGACCACGGCGTACTCCTCGCCCGAGCCGGCCCTCGCCGCCGATCCGGCCGTCGCGGATCGTGACCGTGCGCGGCAGCCGCCGCGCGACTCGCGGGATCGTGGGTGACCAGCAGGACGGTGGTGCCGAGCTCGCGGTTGGCCCTGGCCAGCGCCTGCAGCACGCGGTCGCGGGCCGCGTGGTCGAGCTGGCTGGTCGGCTCGTCGGCCAGCAGCAGCCCCGGACCCGGCGCCAGCGCCACGGCCACCGCGGCGAGCTGCAGCTGGCCGGGCGGCAGCGCGCCGAGCGGCTGGCGCGCGTCGTCGGCCAGCCCGACGGCGGCCAGGATCTCCCGCGGGGCCGGCAGGTCGGTGCGCCGGCCGCCGCGCCCAGCGCTGGGCGAAGGCGACGTTCTGCTCGCGGGTCGCGGTACGGGAGAGGTTGCGGCCCGCACCCTGCAGCATCACCGAGACCTCGGTGGCGTGCAGGCCGTCGAGGTCGCGCTCGGCTGGCCGGACAGCTCGCGCGTCGCCGAGGAAGATCTTGCCGGCGCTGGGCCGGAACAGCCCGCCGAGCAGGCTCAGCAGCGTCGACTTGCCGGCGCCGGACGGGCCGAGCAGGCCGACCAGCTCCCCGCTGCCGCACGTCGAGGTCGACGCCGGAGAGCGCGGCCACGTCGTGGCCCTCGGCGTGGTAGATGTGCACGAGCCGCTCCGTGCGCACCGGCAACCCGGTCACAGCACCTCCCGCACCCGCGACAGCCTGGCCCGGGCGACGACGGTCCGCCCGCACAGCCAGGCGACCAGCCCGAGCACGGCCAGCGTCGCCGCCAGCACGACGAGCACGCTGCCCCACGGCGCCGACAGGTCCAGCGTCGACGCCGGCCGGGGACGCGCGAACAGCGGCACCCGCGGCAGCGCCAGGACCGCCCCGAGCAGCCCGCACCCGGCGCCGACGAGCACGGCGAGCACGACGATCGGCAGCTGCTCGCCGACCGCGACCCGGCCGAGACCGCGGCGCGGCACGCCGGTCATTCCCAGGCAGGCGAGGTCGCGCGACCGGCGCCGCCAGGTGCTGGCCACCAGCAGCACCAGCACCAGCGCGGCGAGCAGCAGCCCGGCCACCGCGGCCAGCACGCCGAGCTGCAGGCTCCAGGCCGGCACCGAGGCGTCGTAGGAGCCCCGCACGTCGCTGACCCGGCGTACGCCGGAGATCTCGACGCCGTGCCGCCGCAGCGCGGCGCGTACCCGCTCCAGCGCGGCCGGGTCCTCGGTGTCGAACCACACCTGCAACCGCGCCGACCGGCCGGCCCGGCTGCCCCAGTGCCGGAGCAGGTCGAGGTCGACCAGGGCGGCCGCGCCGGCCACGGCCGGCGCGCTCGGCAGCGAGGCGATGCGGGCCAGCGGGCGGTCCGCGCCGTTGAGCCCGGTGCCGAGCACCGCGCCCGCCGACGGCGTGCCCGGCCCGACCACCACCGCCGGCAGCGCGGCCGGGAACCACCCGGAGGTCACCCCGAGCGCGGTCTTGCCGTCGTTGGACAGCCGCAGCCCGAGCGTGCCCGGCGTCGCCGCGGCCGCCTCGACCGAGTTCGCCTCCAGCCGGCCCGGTCGCCAGTCGGCGGCCGTCCCGGGCAGGTCGGTGCCGCCGCCCGCGACCCGGACGTCGCCGATCGTGAGGCGGCCGCCGTAGCCGGTCCCGTAGAGGGTGGTCACGCCGAGCTGGACGACCGTGCAGCCGGCCTGGCAGGGCACGGCCGCGCGCAGGGTCTGCGGGCGGTCGGTCGGGATCCGGCCGAGGTCGACGTTCTTCTGGTCGCCGGCGGCGTCGAGCAGCTGGAGCTGCAGCGTGGCCGCCTTCCCGTCGGCGACCCGGAAGCCGTCGGGCGTCACCAGCAGCGAGATGGCTGCGCCGGTCAACGCCAGCCGCCGTCCGGTCGGGACCTGCAGCCGCGACCACGGCACCGCGCCGGGATCGGCACCCGGGAACAGCGCGACGCGGCCGAAGGCGCCCGGGTCGACGGCCAGCGTGGTCCGGAACACCTTGTCGCCGGCGATCCGGACCACCGGGGTCGCATGCCCGTCGGCGACCGCGGCCAGCGCGCTCTCCACCCGGGCCACGTCCGTGCCGGTGAGGTCGGCGACCATCGGCGCCCCGCTGTCGCGCTGGGCCGCGAGCTGCCGGTTCCGCCCGCCCACGCTGACCGCGTACGTGGAGAAGACGAGCAGCGCCGACGCCACCGTCACGACCGTGACGACCCGGCGGGTGACCGGCCGCCTGGCCACGGCCAGCAGGGCCAGCGCGGCCGCGTACGCCCCGCGGGCGGTCATCCGCCGGCCGAGCCAGGTCGCGGCCGGCACGGTCAGGTGGGCCAGCAGCAGGCCGGCGATGAGTGCCAGCAACCCGGGCGCGGCCGCGGCCAGCGGGCCGGTGAGGCTGCCGGTCGCGAACGCGAGCACCGCGGTGCCGGCCGCGGCGATCACCACCGCGTCGACCAGGCCGAGGCCCCAGCCGCGCTGCCGGGTCGGCACGCTGCGCAGCAGCGCGGCGATCCCGTCCCCGGTGCCGGACGCGACGGCGGCCCAGGTGAGCGCGGCCAGCAGCAGCGTGGCGCCGGCGACCGCCAGCCAGAAGCCGGGGCCGAGCTCGAACGGCGCCGCGCCGGCCAGCACGGTGTGCCGGGCGACGGCGGCGAGGCCGAGGCCGGCCACGACCCCGACCGGCACGCCGGCGAGGACAACCGGCAGCAGTTCGGCCAGCACCAGCCGGCGGCCACCGGTCCGGCCGGCGCCGCGCAGCCGGGCGACCGCCACCTCCGGCCGCCGCTGCTCGGTCGCGGCGCCCAGCGTCAGGCCGAGCACGAACAGCGCCAGCAGCCCGAGCTGGATCATCAGCAGTGGCACGGTGACCAGCGCCTGCCGGCGGCCGCGGTCGATCGTGGCGCCGATGTCGGGCAACCCGGACTGCACCTCGGCCAGCACCGCGTCGGCGCCGTTGATGGACTGCCCGAGGTCGTCGACCTCGAGCGCGCTGCCGGCCGCCATCGCCGACACCACCGACCCGGCCCGGACGACCTGGTCCACCCCGACCGCCTGCCGGTCCAGGTTGTACGTGACGCTGTTGACCAGGTCGAGCCACGGCTGCCCGGCGAACGTGGCCTCGACGGTCAGCCAGGTGTCGTGCATCGGCCGGTACGGCGGCTGGGTGTCCACGGAGCCGGACACGCCGGCCAGGACCTGGTCGTCCCAGTAGTCGCCGGGCAGCTGGCGGTAGATGCCGGTCACCCGCAGCGGCACCGTCGGCAGCCGGCCGTCCGGCTGCACCGTCGGCTGCTCGGCGACCTCGACCGTCGACCCGACGGCCAGCCCGAAGTTGTCCCGGTCGGCGGCGGTGACCGCGATGTCGCCACGGCCGTGCGGGCAGCCGCCGGCCAGCCAGCTCACGTGCGCGCAGGAGTGGTCGCGCCACTGCAGCACGCCGACCGGGGACCGCGGGGTCTGGTCGGCGCGGGTGACGAGCAGGGAGGCGCCGTCGATGCGAGGGCCGAACCAGGGCCGCGCCGACTCCGGCAGCAGGCTCGCCAGCCGGTCCGGCGAGGCGACCGCGTAGCCGGGGGAGTTCACCCCGAACGTGGACCGCGACAGCGACCGGACCTGGATCGCCGTGGCGCTGGCCGGCGAGGAGTCCACGGTCAGCCGGGTCAGCGCCTGCTGCATGGCCCGGTCGTACAGCGGCGCCAGCACCGCGCACGCCGTGATCCCGGCCGCGAGGACGAGCAGCACCAGCGCCTGCAGGCGCCGGTACCTGATCGCTGACCACACGCCGACAGCCTGCCACGACCGCCTAAGCCGGACCCGCCTCCAGCACCGCCCTGACCAGCTCCACCGCCCGCTCCGCCGGCACCCCGAGGCTGCGGATGCGGGCGGCGTAGTCGGCGGCCGCGGCCAGCGCGGCACCCTCCTCCGCGCCGGTGACGACGGTGCCGTTGCGGCCGCGGGTGGCGACCAGCCCGGCTTGCTCCAGCTCCCGGTACGCCCTGGCCACCGTGTTTACGGCCAGCCCGAGGTCGCCGGCCAGCCGGCGCACGGTCGGCAGCCGGGTGCCCGGGGCCAGCGCGCCGGCCTGGATCTGCCGGGCCAGCTGGCCGCGCACCTGCTCGTACGGGGGGATCGGCGAGCGCGGGTCGTAGCTGATCATGCCGCGACCGGGTGCAGCCGCCGCCAGTGCCGCGGCCCGCCGGTGGCCTCGTGCGCGGCGCCGACCGCTCCGGCCGCGAGCAGCAGGACGAGCGGCGCCCAGCCGCCGACATGCCGGGCCGCGCCGGCGACGTCGGGATCCTGCAGCGCCGTCCCCAGCCCGAACGTCACGGCCAGCGACGTCGCCGCGGTCAGCTGGAGCGCGTCCCGCACGGCCTGGGCCCGGAACGCGTCGTCGGTCGCGAGGTCCGCCGCGGACGCCGCCCGCTGCCGCCGGCGGACCAGGAACCGGGCCAGCAGTGCCGAGGCGACCAGGCCGGCCGCGGCGATCGCGACGAGGCCGGCGACCTGCCCGCCAGAGGTCTGCGGGCGGTACAACGGGGCGGCGTGCCGCGGCGCCACGGCCCAGAGCAGCGCGAGCAGCGGGGCGCAGCCGGCGGCGGCCACCACCACGGCGAGCAGCCAGCCCGGCACGTAGTCGGTCAGCCGGGTGTCCGCGGGATGCGCGACCCGCGGCGCGTCCGCCGGCGCCGGCGGGGTGGCGAGCTGGTCGGCCAGCGCCCCGACGGCCAGCCCCACCCAGATCAGCGCCACCGAGCCGTCGGTGAGGGCCGAGGCCAGCAGGCCGAGCGCGACACCGGCCAGCACGATCCGCTGGCGCCGGGCGACGCGCCGGACGAACGCCGGCCGGTCCGCGGCCCCGGGCAGCCCGGCGCGGGCGGCGAACACGACCGCCCTGCGCCGGGTCCGCCGGCCACCGAAGGCGCCGAGCCACCAGCCGCTGGCCAGCAACACCGCGAGGAGCGTCGCCGCCCAGACGATCCGGGCTTCTGTCTCCGGCATCGTCTCAATGTAGCAATACAAACAGCGAGGCGGTCAGTCCTCCGGGAATGCGTCGTCGGGGAGGACGGAGACCGAGGTGATGCGGTGCAGGGCGAAAGTCCGCATCTCGTCCCGCTGGTGGTCGTAGCCGTGCAGGTAGCCGCCGTTCACCGAGGCCGGCTCGACGATCCGCTGCGACGCGGCGCCCTGCGCGTTGACGTATCCGAGCAGCACGGCCTGGTTGGCCGCGGCCGCGTCCCGGAGCAGCCCCAGCGTGGCCGCGGTGGTCACCCCGGGCACGTCGACCGCGGCCGACACCGCCGGCGTCGACCGCTGGGCCGACTGCAGGGCGCGGTCGCCCGCCCGCACCGCCCGGACCAGCTCGGCCAGCTGCGCCTCGCCGACCGCGGGTGGCTCGGCCGGGCGGGGCAGCGCCGGCCGGCCAGCGGCCCGGCGCGCGTCCGGCCGGGTGATCACGACGGCGCCGTCCGCCGACTCGGCCACCGGCGCGTACCCGGCCTCGCGCAGCCCGGCCAGCATCCGCTCCACGCCGGCCCTGGCGACCACCACGGTCGGTGCGATCCGGCGCAGCCGCAGCCCGTCCACCTTCCGGTCGGCGACCACGGCGGCCAGCAGGGCCTCGTCGTCGCAGCGCAGGTACGCCCCGGCCGTGCCGGCCCGCAGCGCGCCGTGCCGCCTCGCCACGTCGTCGACCAGGTACGTCAGCGCCTGCGGCACCGGCGTGCGGGACCGCGCCCGGAACAGCTCGTGCAGGTCGGCCGCGGACCGGCCGGCGTCCAGCGCGCGGCGCACGGTCGCCTCGGTGACCCGGTAGACCGTCGCCGCGCCGGCCGACTCGACGTCCGCGAGCAGCGCCATCTCCCGGGCCAGCTCGACCTCGAGCGGGCCGGGCGCGACGACGGTGAGGTCGGCCTGCACGAGCACGTGGTCCACCGGCGGCGGCAGCCGGTCGGCCAGCGCGGTCGCCACCGCCGGCTCCGAGCTGCCGGCCAGCAGCAGCCGCCCGTACGAGGTGAGCGCGCCGCGGCCGGTCAGCCCGAGCAGCTCGGTCTCGCGCAGGACGTCCTCGACCAGGTCGGCCCGCTGGCCGCTGCGCCGCGGCGACCGCCAGGCCAGCTGCTCGGCGATCGCGGTCGCGGCCAGCGCGCAGCCCGGCGGCAGGTCGGCAAGCACGGTCAGCACCCGGCGGCGGGTGCCCGGCGCGCTGGTCCGCTCCACCTCCATCGACAGCGGCGCGAGCGCGCGACCGCGGTCGTCGCGCTGCCCGACCAGCCCCGGCAGCCGGGTCATCGCCAGCCACGCCGCCGCCAGCCGCACCCAGCGCAGCGCCGCGTCGACGCCGAGCCAGCCGTCGTAGCGCTCGGTCGGCAGCCAGACCGGCTCCGGGATGCCGCCGACGTCGAGCAACCCGGCCGCCCGGGCGGTCTCCAGCAGCGCGGCCGCGGTCGGCTCGTCGGCGTCGACCGCCTTCGCCGTGCGGCGCAGGTCCCGGACACCGAGCCCACCGGAGCGCAGCTCCGCCGGCGGCTCCAGCGCGTACGCCTCCAGCAGGGTCTCGACCAGCCGCAGCGCGGTGAGCACCTGACCGGCGCCGGCGTGGTCGGCCGCGTCCGGGCCGACCTCCCGCGCCGCCCCCTCCGGCGGCCGCAGCCGCGGCGGGCCGAGCGGCTCGTCGCCGCGGACCAGCAGGCCGACCTCGCGGGGCAGCTCGACCGTGTCCGAGTCGATCGCGACCAGCAGGCCGTGCGCGAGCAGCCAGCGCACCGGGGTGTCCACGTCCTCGGCCGCGACCGGCCGGGTCGCCTCCCGGACCGAGCCGAGCGGCGGGCCGGTGGCGAGCTGGCCGAGCACCTCCCGCTCCCGCTCGCCGGCGGCTGCCAGCAGCCCGCGCAGCCGCGCCGGGTCGGACAGGGCCTCGACCAGGATCGAGCCGGCCGCCGGCTGCCGGGCGCCGGGCAGCCCGAGCGCGGCCAGCACCGGGCCGAGCTGCCCGCCGGTCGCGGTCGCCAGCAGCGTCCCGTACGGCCGGCCGAGGCCGCCGGCGTGCACCCCGACCACCTCACGGACGGTGCCGGGCACGTGCAGCGCGCCGTCGTCACCCCAGACCAGGGCGAGCCCGCGCAGCCGGTCGACCGCGGCCCGCACGTCCGGCTCCGGGGCGGCGGGCAGCAGCTCGCGGACCGACCCGTACGACCTGGCCGTGCCGGACAGCAGGGTCGCCGCGTACCCGACCGCGCCGTTGCGGGCCGGCGCCGTCTCGGTGGCGAGCACGACCGCGTCGAGCACCTGCAGCGTCCAGGCGTCCAGGCCCTCCAGCGCCCGCAGCACCGAGAACCGCACGTTGGCCCGGTTGGCGAGCGCGCCGAGGTCGCCGGCGGCGGGGACGGCGAGGTCCGGGCGGGCCCGGAGCAGGCCGGCGAGCATCCCGTCCGGCTGTGCGCGCAGCCACTCGGCGAGACTGCGGGCCCGGCTCTCGGTCATCCGCTCCAGAGTAGTCGCGCCGGGACGGGCCTCAGGTGGCGAGCACGGCCATGAAGACGATCAGCACGAGCAGCGCGGCGACCACGGCGACGCCGAGCCAGACCATCCGCTCCTCCAGCTCCCACTGCGGGCGCTGGACGAAGTCGACGAACTCGCACTCGGCGTCGGTCTCCTCGGCCCGCACGCCGATCGGCACCCACCAGCGCCGCGGCCGGGTGCCGACCAGGTAGCGCGGAGGGGTGACGATCACGTCGAAGTCGTGGGTCTGCCGCGGCCGCAGCCGCTCCGGCGTGCGCGGCTCGCTCTGCTCGCTGCGGATCGCCCGGCGGGCGGCGGCCATGACCTCGTCGCGGCGGCGGTCGTCGTCGCGCGCCCAGTACTGCGTGGTCACGCGCTGGGCGTCCACCCGCAGCGGGATGTTGCCGTTGTTGCGGACGTGCACCCGCAGCTGCACCGGGACGTCGCCCTGCGCCACCGGCGGCGTCGCCCCGGCCGCCCTGGTCGTCAGCGCCGGCGCCGGCTCGACCCCGATCCGAGCGGTGCAGGTGAAGAGCACCTGCTCGGTCTTCTCGTCGATCACCACGGCATGCAGGTCGTACGCGTGGCCGCCCTCGGGCCTGGTGTCCTCCGGCCGCACCTCGAGCGGGATCTCCTGCTGCCGGCGGGACAGCAGCTCCAGCCGGGGATGCCGGCGCGGCCTGGTGTAGCGGGCCAGCGGCCCGGCCAGCTCGACCCGGACCAGCCGGGTGACCGTGTCGTGGTTGTCGAGCACGAGCGTGAGCCGGGCCGGGTCGCCCGGGTCGCTGCGCCGGAAGTCCGGCGCGAACTGCGCGCGGATCAGCGAGTCGCGCGACCCACCCGCCTCGTGCGGCGCGCTCATCCGGCCTCCCGGTCCACAGCGTGCTCCACGGCTGACCTGGTCATGGTGGCAGAACGAACGACGCCATGACAGGACGACCCGGCTCGGGGGACACTGCGCGCGTCGGAGTGATTGCGAGTTGGAGGAGGTCGGCGATGGTGGAGCCCGAGCGCCGTGACCGGACCACCGTGCCCGAGGGCCATCTGCCGGTCAGCGAGTTCGCGGCGGAGCGGCCGGGTCCGCTGTCGCCGTTCGGCGAGGACGTGGAGTTCCCGCTGCCGCCGGACAAGGTGTCCTACGTGCACCCGTCGGCCGAGGACCGGCCGAAGCTGGCCAGCGACCCGTACAGCTGGGACTGACCGTGCCCGGGTCGTACGCGAGCGGCACCTCGACCGTCCCGCTGCTCGGCGAGACGATCGGCGACAACCTGCGGCACACCGTGGCCCGCTTCGGCGACCGTGAGGCGCTGGTCGACCGCGGCTCCGGCCGCCGGTTCAGCTACCCCGAGCTGCTCGACGCGGTCGAGGCGCTCGCGGCCGGGCTGGTCGCGGCCGGTGTGCGCAAGGGCGACCGGGTCGGCATCTGGGCGCCGAACCGGTGGGAGTGGGTGATCCTGCAGTACGCGACCGCCGACATCGGCGCGATCCTGGTCAACATCAACCCGGCGTACCGGACCCACGAGCTGGAGTACGTGCTCAACCAGGCCGGGGTCGCGCTGCTGGTGGCCGCGCCGGCGTTCAAGACGAGCGACTACCGGGCGATGGTCGCCGAGGTGCGCGACCGCTGTCCGCAGCTGCGCTCGG
Source organism: uncultured Actinomycetota bacterium (assembly GCA_963803135.1). Lineage (GTDB taxonomy): Bacteria > Actinomycetota > Actinomycetes > Mycobacteriales > CADCTP01 > CADCTP01. The sequence goes on from CAWDLH010000010.1 coordinate 974,466, forward strand.
TCGTCTTCCTCGGCGACCCGGAGTGGGAGTCGCTGTCCACCGGCGACCGGTCGGTGCTGCCGGAGATCCGGGCCGGGCTGAGCTTCGACGACCCGATCAACATCCAGTACACGTCCGGGACCACCGGGTTCCCGAAGGGCGCGACGCTCTCCCACCACAACATCCTCAACAACGGCTTCTTCGTCGGCGAGCTGTGCTCGTACACCGAGGAGGACCGGGTCTGCATCCCGGTGCCCTTCTACCACTGCTTCGGCATGGTGATGGGCAACCTCGGCGCCACCTCGCACGGGGCCTGCATGGTGATCCCGGCCGAGGGATTCGACCCGCGGGCGACGCTGGAGGCGGTCGCGGCCGAGCGGTGCACCTCCCTGTACGGCGTGCCGACGATGTTCATCGCCGAGCTCGGCGACCCGAGCTTCGGCGAGCACGACCTGTCCTCGCTGCGGACCGGGATCATGGCCGGCTCGCCCTGCCCGGTCGAGGTGATGAAACGGGTCGTCGCCGACATGGGCATGACCGAGGTGACGATCTGCTACGGGATGACCGAGACCTCGCCGGTGTCCACCCAGACCCGGGCCGGCGACGACCTGGAACGGCGGGTGTCCACGGTCGGCCAGGTCCACCCGCACGTGGAGATCAAGATCGTCGACGCGGTGACCGGGCTGGTCGTCCCGCCCGGGACCGCAGGCGAGCTGTGCACCCGGGGGTACTCGGTGATGCTCGGCTACTGGGACGAGCCGCAGAAGACCGCCGAGGTGCTCGACGCCGCCGGCTGGATGCACACCGGCGACCTGGCCGAGATGGACGAGGCCGGGTACGTCAACATCGTCGGGCGGATCAAGGACATGATCATCCGCGGCGGCGAGAACGTGTACCCGCGCGAGGTCGAGGAGTTCCTCTACACCCACCCGGACATCCTCGACGCGCAGGTGGTGGGCGTGCCGGACGAGAAGTACGGCGAGGAGCTGGTCGCCTGGGTGCGGCTGAAGCCGGGCGTGCCGGACCTGACCGCCGACGCGCTGCGGTCGTTCTGCAGCGGCCGGCTGGCGCACTACAAGATCCCCCGGTACGTCCGGGTGGTCGACGAGTTCCCCATGACCGTCACCGGCAAGGTCCGCAAGGTCGAGATGCGGGCCGAGTCCGTCAAGCAGCTCGACCTGGACGAGATCGCCGCCCGGAAACATGCCTAACCTGCTGGGGTGGATCTCGCGCAGCGGCTGACCGACCTCGACCGGGTCCTCGGCTCGTACGGGTCGGTGCTGGTGGCGTTCTCCGGCGGGGCCGACTCGGCGTTCGTGCTGGCCCGGGCGGCGGCCGTGCTCGGGCCGGACGCCGTGGTGGGCGCCACGGCGGTGTCCGCCTCGCTGCCGGCGGCCGAGCTGGCCGCGGCCGGCGAGTTCGCCCGCGGGCTGGGTGTGGGCTGGCACAGTCCGCGCACCGACGAGATGTCCCGCGACGGCTACCGGGCCAACGCCGGCGACCGCTGCTTCTTCTGCAAGGCCGAGCTGCTCGACGTGCTGGCCCCGCTGGCCGGCCGGCTCGGGCTCGCGCACGTCGCGACCGGGACCAACGCCGACGACGTGGTCGCCGGCTTCCGGCCCGGCATCCGGGCGGCGGCCGAGCGCGGCGCGGTCACCCCGCTCGCCGACGCCGGGCTGACCAAGGCCGACGTCCGCGCCGCCTCGCGCCAGATGGGCCTGTCGACCTGGGACAAGCCGGCGGCCGCCTGCCTGTCCAGCCGGATCGCGTACGGGATCGAGGTCACCCCGGCCCGGCTGGCCCGGGTCGAGCGGGCCGAGGCGGCGCTGCGGGCGACCCTGGCCGGGGCCGGGCTGCCGGTGCGCCACCTGCGGGTGCGCGATCTCGGCGCGGCCGGCGCGCGGGTCGAGCTCGACCGGGAGCTGGTGCCGGCGCTGGCCGAGCGGCCGGACCTGCTCGCGGTGGTCGACGGGTTCGGGCCGGTCACGCTCGACCCGCTCGGCTTCCGGTCCGGCTCGCTCAACGCGGTCCTGCCCGAGCGATACCGCTGACCGGTCACCGGACGGTCACTCGCCGCTAAACCGGCTGGGGAACGCCCGGCCGGGGCGGCTAGCCTGGATACCTCAGCGCCGATGACGGCGCAGCGACGGAGGACTGAGAGCTCGTGCCGACCGGCAAGGTGAAGTGGTTCAGCTCGGAGAAGGGCTTCGGCTTCCTCTCCCGCGACGACGGTGACGACGTGTTCGTGCACCGTGACGCGTTGCCGGCCGGGATGACCGAGCTCAAGCCCGGCTCGCGGGTCGAGTTCGGCGTGGCCCAGGGCCGGCGCGGTGAGCAGGCCCTCTCCGTGCGGGTGCTCGACCCGATCCCGTCGCTGGCCAAGACCCAGCGCAAGGCGCCGGACGAGCTGGCGAGCATCGTCGAGGACCTGATCAAGCTGCTGGACGGCGTCTCCGACGCCCTGCACCGCGGCCGCCACCCCGACCGGGCCGCCGCCCGCAAGGTCGCCACCGTGCTCCGCGCCGTCGCCGACGACCTCGAGGCCTGACCCCGGACACCGCCACCGCGCCGTCCTGCGCGGTCGTGGACGACCTCGAGGCCTGAAGACGCGCTACCTGCGCGTCCTGTGCGGAATCGGACGACCGGGCCGCCCTTCCGGAAACGCGACCGCCCGGGTCCTTCGGTGGGACCCGGGCGGTTCGACGTGCGGATCAGGCCGTGCCGGTGAAGTAGGACTGCGCCCTGCTCCAGACGTTGACGCCGGTGAGCGCCCCGAGCGCGCGGCCCTGCTGGTCGCCGCTCTCGAAGTGGATCCCGCCGTACCGCCGGGACATGCCCGCCTGGTCGGCCATCGCGTCGAGGGTCTTCCAGGTGAGCACCACGGGCTTGGTCGGCAGGCCCTTCTCGAACTTCGAGCTGCCGGCCGGGATGGTGACCTTGGCGTTGAAGTTGTCCGTCCCGAAGAACCGGTTGATCACCGCGCGTCCGGCGGCGCTGAACGTGCTGTGCCCGGAGACGTACTCGGGGAACGCCGGGGTGACGACGTTGAGCGCCTGGTAGGGCAGCCAGCGCTCGCCGGGGACCTTCCCGTAGCCCTTGTTCGGGCCGAGCCAGGACGTGATCATCTGGCCCTTGTAGCGCTCCCGGATCCCGGTGGTCGGGCGCTCGGAGTCGTACTGGAACTTGGCCGTCCAGGCGAAGACGCTGGCGTCCAGCAGCGCGTTGCCGAGCGCGAAGAAGAGCTTGACGTCCTGGTCGGCGGTGTCGCCCTTCATCCGGGAGAAGGCCGCCGCGAACAGCGCCATGTGCCCCGGCGGGAACTCGCTGTTCGGCCCGTCGGCCCAGTACTCCGCCATTGCCTTCTGCGGCTCGGACAGGTTCGAGCTGTCGGCCAGCTCCTTGTCGATGTCCGCGGTGGCCTGGGTGTGCGTGCCGTCGGCGTTCGGGCCGGGCAGCGCGAACTGCGGCGGGTACCCGGTCGACGCCTCAGGACCGAAGGTCTTGATCGTCTCCCACTGCGGGGTCAGCGGCTTCTGCTCGGCGAAGTCACCGGAGCAGTCGCTGGGGAACGGGTCCGGCGGGGTGGCCCGAGCGGCAGCGGCCGCACTCATCACGCACATCGGCTGCCACGACCACTTGTCGTTGACCACGTTCCACTTGTTCTTCGACACGTACGAGGTCGTGTCGGCGTAGCCGCCGAGCTGGTTGGAGCCGTCGGCCTGCCGGTACGCGATCACGGCCGCCGCGGCGGCGTTGCCGACCCCGGCCGGGCTCGCCAGGTCGGTGCCGGTGTTGGCCGGGTCGTACGTCTGGCTGCGCAGGAGGTTGTCCGGGGTGCTGTACGCGCCCTTGCTGGGGAAGTAGGTCGGCCGGCCTGGGGTCGCGGTCGAGTCCCAGGGGAAGAGGTCGGCCAGGGTCCGGTACGCGGCGTAGCTCATCGCCTGGTCACGGTCGGCGGCGGTGCCGTTGGCCGGCAGCACCGGCGCGCCCGGGGTGGCGCCGACCGCGGTCTGGTCGTACGCGGCCCAGGCGTCGTACATGGCCGTGTGCACCTCGGCCAGCGCCCGCGCGGCGACCGTCGGGCCGGTCTGCGGCGGGTAGGCGCGGATCGTGCTGAGCAGCTGCTCGTCCCACTTGAGCACGACGTTGTCCGCGCTCCGGGGAGTTCCGTAGGCGTCGATCGGCCAGGCGGGGCCGCCCGCGGCGGCGGCGTGGGGGGAGTCGGTGGAGATCGCGACGGCGGTCGCGCCGACCAGCGCGGCGACCACGAGTGTGGTCTTGGTCAGGGAGAGTCTCATGTGCTCCGGTTCCTCGGGTGTGCACGGACGATGCGCGCGGAATCTGCTCCGGTGTTCCAGACAGGACGGTCCGGCGTGCATGACGCGTAAGGACACAGGCCGCGGCACGGGCTCCGCCAGGCGGCTCGACGCACCAGTGGGCCACGGTCGCGGCCGAACGGCAACAGCCGGCGCTACTGAATTACCCGGGTCACGCGAGCCGCTACTGCACGTCAGCGGTGTCGACGAGCTGACCGGCGGCCAGCCGGCGGTAGAGCTCGTCGCCGGCGAGCAGCTCGGCGTGGGTGCCGGCGGCCCGCACCCGGCCGTCGTCCAGCACGAGGATCCGGTCCGCCGACACGACGCTGGACAGCCGGTGCGCGACGAGCAGCACGGTGGTCGTCCGCCCGATCTCGGCGACGACGTCACGCAGGGCCACCTCGTTCGCCGCGTCCAGCTGGGAGGTCGCCTCGTCCAGCAGCAGGATCCGCGGCCGGCGCAGCAGCGCCCGGGCGATCGCGAGCCGTTGCCGTTCACCCCCGGACAGCGTGCCGCCGCGGTGGCCGACCGCCGTGTCCCGACCCTCCGGCAGCCGCCCCACCAGCTCGTCGAGGCGGGTCAGCCGGATCACCGCCGCGATCGCCTCGTCGGTGGCGTCGGGCGCGCCCAGCCTGAGGTTGTCGGCCAGCGTGCCGGCCAGGATCGGCGCGTCCTGCTCGACGTAGCCGAGGGCGGCACGCAGGTCGGTCAGCGGCCAGCGCCGTACGTCGACGCCGTCGACCGCGATCCTGCCGCGCTGCGGCTCGTGGAAGCGCTCCAGCAAGGTGAAGATCGTGGTCTTGCCGGTGCCGGACGGCCCGACGATCGCGGTCAGTCCGCCGGCCGGGACCGCGAACGTCAGATCCCGGTGCACCCAGCGACCGCCGGACCGGCCCGGGTAGCGGAACCAGACTCCGGAGAACGACACCGCGGCCGGCGCGGCCGGTGGGCGGCGCGGCGGCACCCCGGCGACATCCGGTTCCGGCGGCAGCCCGTGCAGCTCGCTGATCCGGCTCACGGCGGCCAGCCCCGCCTGCACCTGGCCGAACCCGGTGACCAGTGCGGTCAGCGGCTCGGACAGCAGCAGCAGGTAGAGCAGGAACGCGATCAGCGAGGACACCGGCAGGTCGCCGCCGGCCACCCGTGCGCCGCCCACCCCCAGTACGGCCAGGAACGACGCCTGCACCGCCAGTCCGGCCGAGGCCTCCATCACCGCGGTCCAGCCGGCCACCTCGACGCCGCGCCGCCAGGCCCGGCCGGCCGCCCGCCGGGCGGTGCCGATCTCCTGCTGCTCCGCGCCGCTGGCCTTGACCGTGCGGAACGCGCCCAGCGACCGCTCCAGCGACGCCCCCATCCCGGCCACGGCCGCTTGCGACCGCTCGGTCGCCCGCCGGATCCGGGGCACCACGACGAGCACGGCGACGCCGTTGAGGGCCAGCACCGCCGCCGTGACGGCGAGCAGCACCGGGTCGAGCAGCCCCATCAGCACCACCGCCCCGCCGATCGCGAGGACCGCGTTGACGATCTGGACCAGGCCGAAGCCGCTGACGCTGCGCAGCAACGTGGTGTCCGAGATCACCCGGGAGAGCAGCTCACCGGGGCTGAGCCGGTCCACCGCCGCGACCGGGAGCCGGAGCAGCCTGGACACCAGGCGCTGCCGGGCGCCGAGCACGACGCTCTCGGCGGCCCGGCCGAGCAGGTAGCTGCCGCCGGCCTGGAGCAGGGCCGCGGCCACCAGGACGAGGGCCAGCAGCGCGACCGGCCGGGCCAGCGACCGGTGGGAGCCCAGGGTGTCCACGACCAGCTTGGCCAGCATCGGCTGGGCCAGCGCGGCCAGGCTGGCCAGGAAGCCGAGCAGCCCGCCGGCGAGCAGGATCGGCCAGTGCGGCCGGAGGTAGCCGAGCAGCCCGCGCCAGGCCGATCGCCGAGCGTGCCGCCGGGTGGCCCGGGACGCGCCGGCGCGTCCGGCACCCCACTGCGGTCATCGGCCGGTCACGGCACCCGGAGCAACGGGCGGAAGTAGTCCGGCGGGTAGTCCTCGTCGACCATGACGCCGTCGGCCTCCACCCACGCGTGCGCCGCGAAGGGCGGCAGCCGCCGGGCGCCGACGCACCAGGCCGGCCAGCTCCCGTGCAGCCGGCACAGCAGCGCGGTCGCCAGCGAGCGGGGCAGGCAGCCCTCCCGGGCCGCGCAGGTCAGGCTGACCGCGACGACCGTGTCCCTGGCCGCCTTGGCCTGGGCGTACGTGGCCGGCCGGGCGCCCCGGCGCAGGACGCCGAGGACCGTCCGGATCCGGCGCGGGGAGCGGGTGGCGAGTACCCGGGCGATCCCGATCACCGCGTACGCCAGCAGCCGGTGGGGCAGCGGCACTGCGCCGGGCCGGTGGCTGACCGTCTCCGGGGTGGTCATCGCTCCGTCACCAGCCCGGCCGACCGCAGCTCGGCGACGAGGTCGGCGACGTCCCGATCGGCCGTCCCGGCGTCGACCGCGTACTCCGCGGTGAGCGCCCGTGCCGCCTCGGCCGCGGTGCCGCCGCCGAGCAGGGTCCGCAGGACCAGCGCGGCGCTGGGGTTCAGCGTGAAGTACTCCCCGCTGTCCTCGTCCAGCAGGGTCGTTCCGTAGTCGGTGTCCGCGGTGGACACCCCGCGGCGCAGCGTCATCGTCATCGTCGGTCCTCAGCCGGGCACGGTCACGGAGTCGAGGGAGCGGAGCCAGACCTCGCAGGCGACGAGCTGGTCCAGCACGCCGAATTGCAGTTCGGGCGGAAGCGGCCGGGTGCAGGCTGCGCGGACGGCGGTCGCGTCGACCAGACCGAGCGCGCCGAGCCGGGAGTCCTCCCACAGGGCCAGCAGCTCGGCCCGGTGGCGGCGCAGCCCCGGCTCCAGGTCCCCCGAGCCGTTGGCCTTGGTCTGCCGGGTGAGGCTGGCCGCCGGCACCACGCCGCGCATGGCCTCGACGATCAACGGCTTGTACCGCCACGGAGTCACCCGGTCCTGGGCTCGTACGGCCAGGCCGGCCTCGATCACGCGATCGTCGTAGTACGGCGCGGCCAGCGCGATCCCGCGCCGGCCGGCCGCCTGGTCGAGCTGGCGGCTCATCCGGGACAGGTAGCGCATGGTCTCCAGCTCGCGCTGCTGGCCGCGCCGGCCGGACAGCGGCTCGACCTCGCGGGCGGCGGCCCGGATCTGGGCCCGGACCGCCTCGACCGCGTCCGGCGTGGCCCACGGCGGCATCCGGGCGGCGAAGCCCCAGTCGAGCAGCGGCTCGGCCGGGCCGGGCGGGGGGTCCGTGACCGTCTCGGCCACCCCGGACAGCCACCGGCCGTACGGCCGGGTGTCGGCGAGCTGGCGGAGCACCGCGCGCCGCGGCCAGCGGTACTTCGCGGCGAACCCGCGCAGGGTCCGCAGTGCCTCCCGGGGGTCGGACCGCAGCAGGTCGTGCAGGTGGGCGACCGAGCCGTACAGCAGCTCGTCGCCGCCGAAACCGGTCAGGTGCACCGGCGAGCCCCGCTCCGCGGCCCGGTGCGCGATCGTGAGCCAGCGGGCGCCGTCGACGGTGGCCGAACAGGGCTCGTCGAACCGGTCCACGAAGTCGGTGAGGCCGCCGAACACCAGCGGTATCTGCTCGGCCGGGATCACCTCGTGCTCGACACCGGACAGCTCGGCCACGGTCCGCTCGGCCCAGGTGACGTCGTCGGCCAGCGGGTCGCGGTTGGCCGCGGTGAAGGCGGCCACGGTCGCCCCGCGCCCGGCGGCCAGGCAGCAGACGGCGGTCGAGTCCAGCCCGCCCAGGTCGCAGCTGACCAGGTCCCGGCCGGCCACCCGGACCGCGACCGCGGACGCGAGCGCCGCCCGCAGCGCCGGCGCTCCGTCCGCCATCGGCACCACCGGGTCCGGCGGACTCCACCACCGCACGGTCCGCCGGCCGCCGGGCTCCAGGACGAGATACGAGTCGCCGGGCAGCAGGTCGATCCCGCGCCAGACCGGCAGGCCGGCGACCGGGTAGAGGACGTGCGGGTGCAGCAGGTGCAGCGCCAGTCGTCGCTCGTCCAGGGCGGCGCCGGTGAGCTCGGCGAGCACGTCGGCGCGGTCCGCCGCGACCGGCACGCCGCCGACGTCGGCCGAGAAGACGCGCCGGATGCCGGTGACCGTGCCCTGCACGCGCACCCGGCCCGCCACCGACGCGAGCAGGTGAACGCTGCCGGCCAGCGACCCGGCCAGCGTGTCGATCTCGGCGACGGTGCCGATGCGGGCGGCCGGCGCGGCGAGCTGCCGGCCGTCGTGCTGGCCCAGTACGGCCAGCGCGGTGCTCCCGGCGCTGCCGGTGATGAGCGCGCCGTCGGGCCAGGACCCGAGGATCCAGGGCCGGCCGGAGGGATGGTCGATGGTCTGCCGCGGCCGCCGTCGGGCGCACACCGCTGTCCGCACCGACTCGGACCCGGCCGTGTCCGGGAGGACGACGAACCAGGGGTCGTCGGCGCCGGAAGGGCCCGGAGTGGTCACCGGCACGCTCCTTCCGGGCTGGTGGATCGGGTCGTACGGGAACGGGGTCGTGGCGGCACCCCGTACGTGCCGCCGAGCACGGTCCCGGGCGGGACCGTGCTCGGACGCGACCGCGGTGGAACCGGCGGTCAGAGGGACTGGTGCCGGCCGAGCGTGTCCTGCGGTCCGCTGCCACCGAGGCCGGTGATCTTCGTGAAGTTGCCCGCCCGGGTCAGCGTGGGCCGCTCGTACGTCCTCATCTCGCACCTCCTGGGTTGGTCCTGTCGCCGGATACGGCCGGCGACCTACCCGAGTCCCGAGGAGCGAAACGACGCCGACCGGAGGTAGCACTCACCGGACCCGAAGCACTACCTACCGTGAGTACGGAGTTTCGGTAGGGGTCCGGACGGCTTGGCTCAGTACCTCTGAATAGAAAAGCCCGTAGCACTTCCCGAAATGACTTGAACAGGCCGTGAGAGCCCGTGATCAGACCGTGATTACGCCGAACGGCATACCGGCGGAAGGGTTAAGCCGCAAAGGGCGTGGGGTATCGAAAGCCCGGCAGGGCGACGGGAACAGATCGGTCGGGGAAATTCAGGCCGAGATGGCGCCGTCGCCCAAATCCCGCTCGCTCTTATTACTGGAGGCTTCAGTGAAGCGCGTCATTCTCGGCCTGGCGGCGACGGCGGCAGCGGCCACGGCGGCGGTCCTGGTCCCGCAGGCGGCCGGCGCGACCGGCAGCACCGGCGGCGACTCGGTCACCATCGCGCCGTTCGCCGACTACAACCTCAGCGGCCTGAGCCTCGATCTTGACCTGCTGGTCAAGTGCTCCGGCGGCACCCTGATGCAGACCGGCACGGTCAACGGCAGCGTGACCCAGTCGCCGCCGGAGACTCCGTCCCCGGTCACCCTGTCCAGCGGATTCTCGGTGGTCGTCTGCGACGGCAAGACGCACGCGGTCGGCCTGACCGTGGACGGCGCCGGCTTCGACGACGGCAAGGCCAAGGCCACCGTGACGCTGGTGAACCCGAACACGCTCAAGACCACGACCGTCACCGCGCCGATCACGATCACGGCGCACTGACCGGATGCGAACGGGCGCCCGCCGAGACCGGCGGACGCCCGTTCGATGTGTCCGCCGGTCAGCCCGGAACGGCGCCGTTGATGTACCCCGTCGCCTTGAGGATCACCTGCCTGGCGACCTGGCCGCCGATCGAGCGGCCGGCCGCGTCGCCGCTGAGGAAGTGGATCCCGCCGATGCGGCGCGAATAGCCGGAATCGTCGCCCACGTTGCTGAACGTCGGCCAGGTGAAGACGATATCCGTGCTCGGCGTATTCGCCTCGAACTTCGAGGAGCCCTTCTCGATGGTCACGTACGCGCCGAACGTGTCGCTGCTGGTGAACGACTGCAGGATCTGGAGCCCGGCCTGGCTGAACGTGGAGTGCCCCGAGATGTACTCGGGGAACGGCGGCGTCTCCACCGTGACGTGCTGGTACGGCAGCCACTGTGAGCCGTCGACCATGCCGTAGCCCTTGTTCGGGCCGAGCCAGGAGTTCACCTGGGTGCCGGCGAGCTCGGAGCGGATCGCCGAGATCGGCCGGATCGAGTCGAACTTGAACTTCTGGGACCAGGCCGCGATGCCCGCGTCCAGCTCGGCGTTGCCCATCTCGAAGAACAGCTTCACCTCCTGGTCCAGCGAGTAGCCGCTCCGGCGGGAGATCGCCTGGGCGAAGACGAAGCTGTGGCCGGGCGGGAACTCCGACTTCGGCCCGTCCGCCCAGTACTCGGCCTGCGCCTTCTTCCGGTCGTCCAGGTTGGCCGCGTCGGCGACCTCCTGCTTGACCTCCGCGCGCGAGTAGACGCCGTCCGGGTCCTTCGGCGGACCGGCGACCCGGTAGTACGACCCCGGCTGAGCGAAGGGTGCCATCGTGGCCCACTGCGGCGTCGTCGCCTTCTGGATCACGTAGTCGCCGGACGCGGTGTCGCACGTGCCGCTCGACGGTGCCGGCTGGCGGTTGTGGGCCACGCCCTGGTCGGTCAGCACGCACAGCGGCTGCCAGTTCATCGGCGCAGTGATCGGGGCCGGGGCGGGGGCGTTCTTGGGCTGGTAGCCGGTCGCGTCGGCGTATCCGTTGAGCTGATTCGAGCCGTCGGCGTGCCGGAAGTCGATGACCGCCTTCGCGGCCCGGTTGCCGATGCCCTGCGGGGTGTTGTCCATCGTGGTCGTGTCGACGGGGTAGCCCAGCGCGGCCATCTGCGCGTCGTACGCGTCCTTGGCGGTCGGGAAGTCCGTGCCCCGCTTGAACTTCGGATCGCCGAAGAGGTCGACCAGCGTCCGGTAGGCGGCGTAGCTGATCGCCTTGCTCTTGTTGGCCAGCGTCCGCTCGGCGGCCGGCCGGCGCAGCTGCGAGCCGAGCCGGGTGCCCTTCGCCACCGGGTCGTACGCGGCCCAGGCGTCGAACTCCGCCGTCTGCAGGACGCCCAGGGCCCGTGAGGTGACCGTCGGCCCGGTGAGCGGCGGGTTGGACCGGATCGTCGCGAGCAGCTGCTCGTTCCACTTGAGCACGACGTCGTCGGTCGGCTTCGGGCCGTACGCCTCGAGGTCCCAGGTGGTGGTGGCGGCGCCGGCGGGGGAGCCGGTCGTGTGGACGGTCAGGACGGTCACGGTCAGCGCCGCCACCAGGGCAGGCGCTATCGCCAGCTTGTGCTTCATCACTCTCCAGTAACGGGTCCGGGCCACCGATGCCCGGACCGATCGGGGGGTCCGGTCAGGGTGTGTAGACCGGTAGGGACACCGTGCCGACGGACCGGCCGCTGTGCACCCGCAGCGTGCCGACGCCGCAGGGGAAGCCCATCGGGGCCACTTGCAGCGCCGCGAACGCCTGGTCGGGCGGCTGGTTGTCGGCTCGGGCCGCGGTCGCCGTGAACGGCTGCTGGCCGGCCGGCGACTTCGTCGGGGTGAGGGACACCTCGACGCTCTGCGTGCCGGGTACGCCGACGACGTGCACGATGCCGGCCATCATCTCGCCCGGGATCGGGCAGCGCAGCGCCCAGGCGGTGACCGCGGACGGCGTGCCGGCAGGCAGGACCGACCGGCAGACGGTCTTCCCGTCGACGTCGACGATAGAGCCGACCCAGCGGCTCGGGCCGCGGCGCAGCTCGTACGCACGGGACGAGACGGTCCGCTGGTCGTCCTTGTCCAGCGGACCGGCGGTCAGCTCGGGGCCGAGCGAGGCGACGGTGAGCGTGCCCTTGCCCGGCACCTTCGGCGCCAGCTTCGCGCCGTCGGTGAACCACGCGGTCTCCGGCATCGCGTCCCGGGCCGGGGCCAGCGAGGCGGTGCCGACCTCGACCTCCATCGGCATCCCGCCGAGCATGTCGGCGGTCATGACCCCGCTGTAGAGGACCTTGGCGCCGCTCGCGGTCGGGTAGGTCGGGTCCAGCCCGAGCAGCACGACGCGGCTGCAGGTGGGCACGCCGGGCGGTGAGGGCAGCACGTCGCTGACCCCGTCGGCGCCGACCGGGGTCGGCTGCAGCGGCATCCCGTTCATCGGGTTGCTGGCCAGCAACCCGTCCGCGACCTGGGCCTCCGGCGAGACCAGCACCCGGACCGGTCCGGACGGACCGCCCGGCGGCAGCACCGACAGCACCTGGGTGCCGCCGTGCAGGACCTCGGCGTGCTGCAGCCGCAGCTCGCTCGAGTCGCTGCCGACGACCTGGGCCACGTGCGGCCGGCCGGTCCGGTCCAGCGCCTGCAGGATGGCGCCGGTATGGCCGTCCAGCGGTCCGGCCCACAGCACGCCCACCGCGGTGGCCGGCGCCTCGGCCGCCGGCACCTTGGCCTTCCACGCCTTCGTCGCCGCGGCGAGCAGGTCGGCGTCGTCGGCCAGCCGCCCCCGGGCCGGCCAGTTCAGCAGGCCGGTGGGCACGTCGATGCTCGGCACCGCCGGGCGCGGGCCGCCACGCACCGTGGCCTGGCCCGGCAGCGGGGCGACCGAGGCCGGACCCGCCACCGGCGAGGCGTCGTCGCCGCCGAGCCGCGGCACCACCACGGCCGCGGCCAGCAGCAGCGCGGCGACCACGCCGGCGGCCAGCGCAGCCGGGCGGGCGGACCGGGACCGCGGCGCGGCGCTGTGGGCCCCGCTCTGGGTCGGCCGCGCAGCCGGCGCCGGCGCCGGCGCGGCGAGCACCTCGGCCACCCGGGCGCCGGCCGGCCGGGTGTAGTCCGACCAGCCGCGGCCGGCGGCGCTGAGCGCGTCCGCGACCCGCGTCCACGGGTCGGGTACGCCCGGCAGCGCCGTGCGCAGGGTCAGCATCGCCGCGTCGACGTCGGCGCGCAGGGTCTGCGCCGGCGTGTCGAGCCGGGCCGCGGCCTCCTCCTCGGACAGCCCTTCGTCGTACCGCAGCACGATGGCGGCGCGCCGTCGCGGCGCGAGCCGGCACACCGCACGCCATACCGCGACGTCCGGATGCGGCGTCGGTCCCGGCGCCGGGCCGGCGGCCGGCCGGCCCGGGTCGGCCACGTACGAGCGGATCAGCTCGGCCTTGGCGTATTCGAGCGCCTCGGCCGGACCGGCCTGGCGCGCGAACGACGCGGCCGCGGCGGAGGCGCCGTCGGCGAGCCTGCGGGCGCGCTCCGGGTCCCCCGTGAGCAGGTACGCCTGCCGGAGCAGTTCCCCGTGTGGTTCCCGGTGCAGCGGATGAGGCTGCCTGTCATAGGTCAGCACCACGTGTCCCTCGTCGGCGCTCGGCGGTACCCAAAGCCCAGTTTGTCGAGCCGGACGCCACGCTAGATGTCGCTGCGGTCGCTTCGACGCTGCCACGAAGCGCAGCTTTGCTGCTCCGTGTGCCGGTCCGGCTCTGAACCGAATCAGCGTCGGACTTGAACGGAGCGGGGTCGAGTGATGACGCTGCGGCAAAGACGTGACCCACGTCGCTCCGGTCAAATGCCCGCTCTGCCTCGTCGTGATCAGACCCGCTGCGCCGTTCGGGCTCAGTACTACCGAGCGCCTCGGCTTAATGGTTGATCATGCTCCCGCGGCGGGCGGGTGCGTCAGGGGGTGGGACCGGGGCGGGGGGACGGGGCCGGTGCGGGTGCGGTGCCCCGGCCCCGGCGGGTCAGCGGGCGCCGCCGGCCGAGCAGGGTGACCGCGAACGCCCCCACCAGCAGCGCCGCCGACACCGCGAAGCCGAGCGTGCCGTTCGACGGCAGCGCGACGCCGAGCCCGCCGCCAGCCACCCAGGCCAGCTGCAGCAGCGTCTCCGACCGGGCGAACGCCGAGGCGCGCATCGCGTCCGGCACCTCGCGCTGGATGATCGCGTCCAGGCAGAGCTTGCCCAGCGCGTTGGCGACGCCGGCCGCGGCGACGACCAGCAGCGCGGTGCCGAGCCCGAACGACAACGCGCCCAGCACCGAGATGCCGGCGACCACGCCGATCGAGCCGAGCAGGACCGGGTCGGGGTGCTTCATCGGCAGCCTGGCCCCGATCGCGGTGCCGACCACCGCGCCGATCGAGGCGCCGGCGACCAGCCCGCCCAGCGCCAGCGCGGCCGCCGTGCCGGTCTCGGTCGCCTGGATCCAGAACGCCAGGAACAGCGTGAGGAACCCGGACAGCCCGCGCAGGGCGGCGGCCGCGCGCAATGCGGTCACCACGTGCGGCCCGAGCGACCGGCTGGCGGGCCGGCGACCGATCGGTCCGGTCCTGGTCAGTGCGGCCGGCGACACCGGCTGCTCGCCCTCGGCCGAGTCCACCGCCGCCGGCAGCCGCAGCGACAGCACCGCGGCGCCGGCGCAGAACACCGCGGTGATCCGCAGCGCCAGCGGGTAGCTGCCGGTGACGTGGATGACCCCGGCCAGCAGGCTGCCGCCGATGGCCGCCGCGGCCAGGCCGAACATCGACATCCGCGCGTTCGCCGAGACCAGGGTCAGCCCGGACGGGAGCACCCTGGGCAGGCAGGCGCCCTTGAGCACCGCGTACGACTTGGACAGCACGAGCGCGCCGAACGCGGCCGGGTAGAGCGCGAGCCCGTTGTGGAACTCGGCCGCCATCACCAAGACCAGGATTCCGCGGCCGAGCGCGGTGGCGGCCAGCGCCATCCGCCGGCCGCGCTGCAGCCGGTCCAGCGCCGGCCCGATGAACGGCGCGACGACCGCGAACGGGGCCATCGTGACCAGCAGGTAGAGCGCGACCTGGGTGCGCTGCTCGCTGCGGGCGGCGGAGAAGAAGATCGTGCCGGCCAGGCAGACCGCGATCATCGCGTCCGCGGTGTAGTGCGCGGCGTGTGTCCAGATCAGCTTGGTCAGCCCCGACTCGGCGGCGCCGCCGGCCCGGGACGCCTCGCCGATCCGGCGGGCGCCGGCCCCGAGCAGGTAGCGGGAGCGCGCCGCGGCGACCCTGGTGACGGTCAGCTTCTTCGGCGCGTACGGCGGCGGCCGGTCACCGGACTCCTCCCCTGAGGGCGGCGGCGGCTCGGTGGTCACCCCCTCATCCTGCCGCACCGGTCCGACCCGATTGGGGATCGGGCGTGGGCTTTGGCACGATGACACCGTGCCGACCACCGCTGCCGCCCGGCCCGACGCGACCCTCGCCGCCGCGGTCGACGTCGCCGAGGCCGCGGCCCGCGCGGAGGCCGGCGACCGGGTCGGCGAGCACCTCGGCGCCAGGGCCGAGGGCGACCGGGTGCTCACCCACTTCTTCGCCGCGACCCTGCCTGGATACGCGGGCTGGCGCTGGGCGGTCACGCTGGCCCGGGCGTCGCGGTCCCGGACCGTCACGGTGGACGACGTCGTGCTGCTGCCCGGCGACGGCGCGCTGCTGGCGCCGGACTGGGTGCCGTGGTCGGAGCGGCTGCGGCCGGGTGACCTCGGGGTCGGCGACCTGCTGCCGACGCACGCGGACGACGAGCGGCTGGTCCCGGCATACCTGCGCTCCGGCGATCCCGCGGTCGAGTCGGTGGCGTTCGAGCTCGGGCTCGGCCGGGTCCGGGTGATGTCGGCACCCGGCCGGGACGAGGCCGCCGAGCGGTGGTACGCCGGGGACGGCGGCCCGCAGTCCGCGCTGGCCGCGCACGCGCCCGGCCGGTGCGGGACGTGCGGGTTCTACCTGCCGATCGAGGGGTCGCTGCGGGCGGTGTTCGGGGTGTGCGGCAACGTGTTCTCGCCCCGGGACGGTGCGGTGGTCTCCGCCGACGCCGGCTGCGGCGCCCATTCCGAGGCCGTCGCCGACCCGGTGGCGAGCCCGCCGCCGCCGACGTACGACGACGGTGCCGACCTCGAGCGTGGCTGACGACCCGTTCGGGACTGCCGCGATCCGGGAGCGGGTGCTGGCGGCCTGGTCCGCCTCGCCGGCCCGGTTCCGCGAGGACGCCAACGCCGAGCAGGACCTGACCCACGGGGCGTACCGGGACCGGCTGCTGGTCGAGCTGGCCCAGAACGCGGCCGACGCCGCGGCACGGTCCGGTGTGGACGGTCGGATGCGACTGTCGCTCGTGGACGGACAGCTGCGGGCGGCGAACACCGGCGCCGCGCTGGATGCGGCCGGCGTCGAGGCGCTGGCGACGCTGCGGGCCTCGGCCAAGCGGGACGGCGGCAGCGTCGGGCGGTTCGGCGTCGGGTTCGCCGCCGTGCTGACCGTGAGCGACGAGCCGGCGGTGCGCTCGACCAGTGGCGGGGTGCGGTTCTCGGCCGTCGAGACCCGGGCGGCGGTGGCCGGGGTCCCGGCGCTGGCGGCCGAGCTCGACCGGCGCGGCGGGCAGGTGCCGGTGCTGCGGCTGCCCTGGCCGGCCGACCCGCTGCCGGCGGGGGAGTGGGACACCGAGGTCCTGCTGCCGCTGCGGCCGGACGTGGTCGACGCGGTCGGCGCGGCGCTGGCCGGTCTCGACCCGGTGCTGCTGCTCGCCCTGCCGGCGCTGCGCTCGATCGACGCCGGCGGCCGCGTGCTGTCCCGGCTGGACGAGCCCGTCGTCGCCGCGCTCCCGGGCGGCGGCGGTGCGGCCGCCGGCGGGGCGTGGACCGTCCTCCGCGACGGGGAGCGGGAGACACGGTGGATCGTCCGCTCGGCGACCGGCGTCCTGCCGGCCGACCTGCTCGCGACCCGGCCGGCCGAGGAGCGCGACCGTCCGGAGTGGACGGTCAGCTGGGCGGTGCCGGTCGACGCGGCCGGCCGGCCGGTGCCGCCGTCGGCCCGCCCGGTGGTGCACGCGCCGACCCCGACCGACGAGCCGCTGTCGCTGCCGGCCGTGCTGCTGGGCGCGTTCCCGCTCGCGTCCGACCGCCGGCACGTCACTCCCGGTCCGGTCACCGACCTGCTCGTGGCCGCCGCCGCCCGCGCGTACGCGGACCTGGTGGCCGCGCTGCCGCCGGACCCGACCGTCCTCACCCTGGTCCCGCGGCCCAGCCTCGCCGCCGCGGAGCTCGACGCCGCCGCCACCACCGCCGTCCTCGCCGCCCTCCGCGACACCCGCTTCCTCCCGCAGGGGGACGGCGACCCGGTGGCCGCGGCCGACGCGGTGGTGGTGGACGCCGCGTCCGAGCAGCTGGTGGCGGCGCTGGCCGACCTGGTGCCGGGCCTGCTGCCGGCGAGCTGGTCGGGGCGGGCGCACGCGCCGGCGCTGGGCGCGCTCGGCCTGCGCCGGCTCGGCACCGCCGACGTGGTCGAGCTGGTCTCCGGCGCCGACCGCCCGCCGGCCTGGTGGCGTGCCCTCTACGCCGCGCTCGCCGACCGCCCGGACCGGGAGGCGCTGGCCGCGCTGCCGGTCCCGCTGGCCGACGGCCGCACGGTCACCGGCGCCCGCGGCGTGCTGCTGCCGGACGAGGACCTGCCGGCCGACGCGGCCGCAGCGCTCGGCCTGCGCATCGCCCACCCCGACGCGACCCACCCGCTGCTCGAGCGGCTCGGCGCCACCCCGGCCACCGCCCGCGGCGTGCTCGCCGACGACCGGGTCCTGGCCGCGGTCGCCGAGTCGTACGACGCCGAGGACCCGGAGCCGATCGCGGAGGCCGTGCTCCGGCTGGTCGCCGCGGCCGGCCTGCGGCCCGGTGAGCTGCCCGAGCTGGCCGACCTGGCGCTGCCGGCCGAGGACGCCGACTGGTACCCGGCCGGCGAGCTGCTGCTGCCCGGCTCCCCGCTGGCCTCGGTGGTCTCCCCGGACGCGCCGTTCGGCACGGTCGCCGCCGACCTGGTCGCGCGGCACGACCCGGACGTGCTCGCCGCGGTCGGCGTGCTGCGGACGTTCGCGCTGCTGCGGGCCGGCGAGGTCGAGCTCGACCCGGACGCGGCCGACCACGACCTCGACCACGAGGCCGAGTGGATGGAGGCGGTGCTGGACCGGCTGCCCGCCCAACGGGTGCCGCCCCGGCTGGGCACCTTCGTGGCCGTGCGCGACCTGGACCTGGTCGTCGACTGGGACGGGGCGCTGCCGCTGCTGGCCGGCGTCGAGCCGACCACGGACGTCCAGCTCGGCGACGGTACGCACGTGCAGGTGCCCTCGTACACCACCTGGTGGCTGAGTACACATCGCACGTTCCGCGGCCGGCGCCCGGACCGGTTGCGGGCGCCGGGCGCCACCGACCTCGACGGCCTCTACGACGTGGCCGACGCCGACCCGGACACCCTCGGCCTGGTCGGCGTCGCGCACAGCCTGGACGAGGTGCTCGCCGACCCCGACCGGGCGCTCGACCTGCTCGACCGGCTCGGCGACCCCGACCGCACGGTCCCGGCGGCCACGCTCGGCACGGTCTACCCGCGGCTGGCGCTGGTCCTCGAGGACGCCGTCGACCCGCCGGACCGGGTGCGGGTCGGCCCGGCCAGGACCGTGCCGCGGGAGGAGGCGGTGGTGCTCGACCTGCCCTACCTGCTGCCGCTGCTCGGCGACGGGCGCGCGCCGGTGCCGGCCGACGAGGTGCCCGGGCCGGTCGCCGACCTGCTCGACCTCCCGCTCGCCGGCGAGCTGCTCGGCCCGCCGGCCCCGGACCCCGGCCCGGCCCGGACGGTGCGCTGGGCCGAGGTGCCCGGGGCCGAGCTGGCCGCGGCCCGGTGCGGCGGTCCGGTGCCGGACTCGACCGTCGCGGTGCACGACCGCCTCACCGTCGGGGGCACGCCGGTCCGCTGGTGGCCGGATGCCGAGACCGACCACACCGACGGCAGCCCGTACGCGCTGGGCCGGGCGCTGGCCTGGCGGCTGGGCGCCTGGCCGGCCCGGGCCGCCGCGGTCGAGGCCCTCACCGACCCCGACGACCCCGCCCTGCGGGCCGAGGACGCGCTGGCCTGACCGGCTCCGGCCGCGGCCGGAGCCGGCTCAGCGCCGGTACCGCCGGTTGCGGGTGAGGAACAGCCCGATCAGCCCGAGCCCGAACCCGGTCGCGCAGATCTCCAACCACAGCCGGTGCTCGTGCCGGACCGGCAGCAGGGCCAGGAACGCCACCGCCCAGAGCGCGATCCCGACCAGCACGAACGTGAACGTGTCGACCTCCAGCGGCGGCGGGGCCGGCCGCAGCCCGGCCCGCACGCGCGGCAATTCGCCCGGGTCGCCCGGGTCGCCCGGGTCGCCCGGACCGCCCGGGTCGTCCGGACCGCCCGGGTCGCCCGCCGGCCCCGTCCGGTCCGCCGGCCCCGTCCGGTCCGCCGGCTCCGGCTTGTCCGTGGGGCTCGGCTTGTCCGTGGGGCTCGGCTTGTCCGTGGGGCTCGGCTTGTCCGTGGGGCTCGGCTTGTCCGTGGGGCTCGGCTTGTCCGTGGGGCTCGGCTTGTCCGTGGCGGCTCGGCTTGTCCGTGGCGGCTCGGCTTGTCCGTGCGGCTCGGCCCGTCCGCCGGCTCGACCCCGTCCGGTCGCCGCCCGACCGTTCCGGCCGGGAGATCCGGCGAAACTTCGAGACGCTCCGGATAGGCCTGATCGGACACGTACGCCAGGCTAGCCGCCGCGGCGGCGACGACGACGGACACGGTTGCCGGCACCGCCGGCGGCCTCGGCCGCCACCACCCTCGCATCGGACCCGATCGAGGAGCCGCTCGTCAGCTCCTGCGCGATCGTTTGGTAGGCTAACTATATGGTGAGGTCGGCGACGATCGACACCGCGCTGGCCAGCTCCCTGAGGTTGTCCGTGGTCCGGCTCAACCGCCGGCTCCGCGGCCAGCGCGCCGACACGTCGGTGACCCTCACCCAGCTGGCGGCGCTGTCGACGCTGAAGGGTCACGGGGCGCTCACCCCGGGCGAGTTGGCGGCGCACGAGAAGGTGACGCCGCCGTCGATGACGCGCGTGCTTGCGGTCCTGGAGGAGCACGGGCTCGTCTCCCGGCGGCCGCACCCGACCGACGGCCGGCAGGTGCTGGTCGAGCTGACCGACGCGGGGCGGGAGCTGCTGCACGGCGAGGTCAGGGCCAGGGAGGCCTGGCTGGCCCGCCGGCTGGCCGAGCTGTCCGAACCGGACCGCGAGGTGCTGCGCGCGGCCAGCGCAGTGATCGACAAGCTGGTGGCCTCCGAGTAGGGGCCGGGACGCCGCGGGGACGCGGGGGAAGCAGAGGGTGTACTTGTCCGCGGCGCAGATGTTCCGGAGCCTCCGGGTGCGCAATTACCGGTTCTACGCCGGCGGCCAGGTGATCTCCCTCACCGGCACGTGGATGCAGCGGGTCGCCCAGGACTGGCTGGTCCTCGAGCTGTCCGGCAACTCCGGCACCGCGATCGGCCTCGTGCTCGCCCTGCAGTTCGGCCCGACACTGCTGTTCTCCATGCTCGGCGGCCTGCTCGCGGACCGGTACGACAAGCGCCGCATCCTGTTCGCCACCCAGTCGATCATGATCGCCCAGGCCGCGACCCTCGGCCTGCTCGACGTCTCCGGCTCCGTCCAGCTCTGGCACGTCTACCTGCTCGCCGCCGTGCTCGGGATCACCAGCGCGATCGACGTGCCGGTGCGGCAGTCGTTCGTGGTCGAGATCGTCGGCGGCACCGACCTTCCCAATGCGGTCAGCCTGAACTCGGTCACCTTCAACCTGGCCCGGATCGTCGGCCCGGCGCTCGCCGGCGTGCTCATCGCCGCGGTCGGCACCGGTTGGGTCTTCCTCGGCAACGCGGTCTTCACGATCGCGGTGATCGTCGGGCTCGCGCTGATGCGGACGTCCGAGTTGTTCCGGTCGAGGCCGACCGGCCGTACGCCGGGACAGCTGCGCGACGGCATCCGGTACGTCAGGGGCCGGCCGGCGCTGGTCCTGCCGATGGTGCTGGTGTTCGTGATCGGCACGTTCGGGCTGAACTACCCGGTGACGATGGCCCTGCTGGCCAAGGAGGTGTTCGGCCGCGGCGCCGCCGGGTACGGGCTGTTCACCACCGCGATCGCGGTCGGCTCGCTCGGCGGCGCGCTGATGTCGACGCGGTGGACCGCGGCTCCGCGGACCCGGCTGCTGCTGCTGGCCTGCTTCGCGTTCGGCCTGACCGAGGTCGTGGTCGGCGTCATGCCGACGTACTGGTCGACCGTCGTGCTGCTGCTGCCGATGGGCGCAGCCGCGCTGACGTTCACGGTCGCCGCGAACTCGACCGTCCAGATGGGCAGCGACCCGGCGTTCCGCGGCCGGGTGATGGCGCTCTACATGATGTGCTTCACCGGCGGCACGCCGATCGGGGCGCCGCTGGTCGGCGCGATCTCCGACGCGCTCGGCGCCAGGGCCGGCGTGGTCTGGAGCGGCGGGATCTCGGCGCTGGCCGCGGTCGGCGCCGCCGTCGTGGTCAGCCGGCGGCGCGGGGTGGCGCTGCGGACGGAGGTCGGCGACGCGCTGCCGCACCCGTCGCTGCGGCTGCACCGGTCCGCCCCGGCGGCGGTCCTGCCGGCCGCCGAGCGGGTGGGCGCCGAGCGGGTGGGCGCCGAGCGGGTGGGCGCCGAGCTGGCGGCCGAGACGGACCTGCTCGCCGACCGGCGCCGGGCCAGCTGAAAACAGCGGTGGCACGGCGCTGCGAAGCGGATTACCGTGCAACGATGGGGGCGTCAGCCACCTCAGTCACTGCCGGCGTGATCAAGCTGGGCGCTGCCGCGCTCATCCCGGTCGTCCTGCTCTACCTGGTGGTGCACTTCGGCAAGGTCTGCCGCGCCGTGCTGAGGACATTGCGCTGGTGCCGGTTGGTCCCCAAGCCCAGGCCTGACCCGCCGCCCGCCCGGATCCCGCTGGAGAAGATCACCGCCGACCTGTGCCGGCTGTCCACCGCGCTGCGGGACGTTCCACCGGAGGCCTCCCGGGCCCGCAAGCACGGCCTGCTCCTCGCGTACGACGACGTGCTTGGCAACGCTGCGTTGGCACTCGACGTGCCACAGGCGCTGGCCGAGTTGCCGCTCGGCCTGGACCGCGACCTGGAGCGGATCCGGGTGGAGAGCGAGCTGCGCGACGCCGGGCTGCGGTTCGGCCCGCGCAAGCGGCAGGACACGCCCTGAAGCACCGCCTGTTCGCGGCCGTCGTGCCGCCGGAGCCGGCGCTGGACCACCTCGACGGTGCGCTGGGCCGGCTGCGGGACCGGCCGGACGGGCCGCGCTGGGTCGGCCGGGAGCTGCAGCACGTGACGCTCGCGTTCTTCGGCGAGGTGCCGGAGGGCACGGTGCCCGCGCTGACCGCCGCGGTCGGCGCGGCCCTCGCCGTGGTCGGCCTGCACCTGCGGCTGTCCGGCGCCGGCACGTTCCCGGCCCGGGGCGACCCGCGGGTGCTCTGGGTCGGCGTCGACGGCGACGTCGAGGAGCTGGCCGGGCTGGCCGAGGCGTCCGCCGGCGCCGGCCGGTCGGTGGGCGTGCCGGTCGAGCGCCGGGCGTACCAGCCGCACGTGACCGTGGGTCGCTGGCCGCACTCCGCCCACGGGGACCGGCGGATCGCCGCCAGGCTGGCCAACTACGTCGGCCCGCACTTCACCGCCGGGGAGGTGGTGCTCATGCGCAGCCACCACGGCTCGGCGCCGCGGTACGAGACGATCGCGGCGTGGCGCGAGGCGTCGGGCGGCACGGTGGGGACGCGCCACCCGACGCCCCGCTGAGCTTCCTGTCTACCAGGCGTGCCGGCGCGGCGCAGGCGGTCGCGCGGGCACGGCCGGGCTCACCACGCGTAGTGCTCGGGCGCGGGCTGGTAGCCCGGGAAGATCTCGTCCAGCCGGTCGAGCACCTTCTCCTCCAGCCGCAGCTCCAGCGCCCGCTGCGCGCCGTCGAGCTGTTCGGTCGTGCGCGGGCCGATGATCGGCCCGGTCACCGCCGGGCGGGTGAGCAGCCAGGCCAGCGCCACGGTGGCCGGCTCCTCGCCGAGCTCCTCGCACAGGTCCTCGTACGCGCCGAGCTGCTCGCGGTGCTCGTCGACCACCGACTGCTGCCGGGGCGCGACCCGCCGGCTGCCGTCGCGCTCCTTGCGCAGCACACCGCCGAGCAGGCCGCCCTGCAGCGGGCTCCATGGGATGACGCCGAGCCCGTACGCCTGGGCCGCCGGCAGCACCTCCAGCTCGACCTCGCGGGTGAGCAGGTTGTAGATCGACTGCTCGGACACCAGCCCGAACGAGTGGCGGCGGGCGGCGGCCTCGTTGGCCTGGGCGAGGTGCCAGCCGGCGAAGTTGGACGAGCCGACGTAGAGGATCTTGCCCTGCTGCACGAGGACGTCCATCGCCTGCCAGATCTCGTCCCACGGGGCGTCCCGGTCCACGTGGTGCATCTGGTAAAGGTCGATGTAGTCGGTCTGCAGCCGCTGTAGGGAGGCGTCGCAGGCGCGCCGGATGTTCAGCGCCGACAGCCTGTCCCGGTTGGGCCAGCGGTCGCCCATGAGGCCGTTGAGCTTGGTGGCCAGCACGGTCTTGTCCCGGCGCTCGCCGCCCCGGGCGAACCAGGTGCCGAGGATCGTCTCGGTGCGGCCCCGGTTCTCGCCCCAGCCGTACACGTTGGCCGTGTCGAAGAAGTTGATGCCGTGGTCGAGGGCCTTGTCCATGATCGTGTGCGCGGTCGGCTCGTCGGTCTCCGGGCCGAAGTTCATCGTGCCGAGCACCAGCCGGGACACGCGCAGGCCGGACCGGCCGAGGTGGGTGTACTCCATGAGAACAGCCTGCCCACCGTCGGCGGGGCCGAAGACTGCTCGGTCGACCGGACCCGGGGCGGGCCGGGCCCTCAGGCCGGCCGGGCGCGGACGCCTGCGGCTAGTGGACCGGATCCGGCGCGCCCTCGGTGAGGTGGCCGTCGTGCATGGCCAGCACGCGGTCGGCGTAGCCCCAGGTCTCCGGGTTGTGGGTGGCGATGAGGCAGGCCCCGCCGTGCCGGAGCAGCTCGCGGAACCGGGCGAAGATCGCGTCGGTCCAGCCGGAGTCCTGGTGCGCGGTCGGCTCGTCGGCCAGCAGCAGGGTCGGCGACAGCAGCAGCGCCCGGGACGCCGCGCACCGCTGCTGCTCGCCGAGCGAGGTCTGCTTGGGGTAGCGGCCGGCCAGGTGCGCGATGCCGAGCGAGGTCATCAGCTCCTCCGCCCGCGGCCGCAGCTCGGCCAGCCGGCCGGTGAGCCGGGCCGGCAGCAGGATGTTCTCGGCCACGGTGAGGTCGTCGAGCAGGCCGAGCGCCTGGGGCACGATCGCCAGCCGCTCCCACGGCAGCCGGTCCGGCGACGTGCCGGCCAGCTCCGGCGCCCAGGCCAGGCCGCCGTCGTCCGGCCGCTCCCACCCGCACAGCACGTTGAGCAGCGTCGACTTGCCCGACCCGGACGGGCCGACCAGCGCGACCAGCTCGCCCGGGTGCAGCGCCAGCGAGACCCCGCGCAGCGCGTGCACCCGCTCGTCGCCCCGCGTGTACGACTTCTCCAGCTCGTGGCCGGTCACCACGGTGCTCACCATGCCCACCGTTCGCCTCCGGATTCGCTCCGCTCCTCGGGCGGTGGTCCGGGGGTGGTCCTTCGGTGCTCGCCCGCCCGTCGGCTCACCAGGACTCGACCACCTCTCCGTGCTCCAGCCGCAGCAGGTGGTCGGTCGAGGCCACCACCCTCGGGTCGTGCGAGGAGAGCAGGAACGCGACGCCCTCGTCGCGCAGGTCGTGCACAGACTCCAGCACCCGGTCGGCGGAGGCCGAGTCGAGCTCCGCCGTCGGCTCGTCGGCGACCACGATCGCCGGCCGGCCGATCACCGCGCAGGCGAACGACAGCCGCTGCTGCTCGCCGCCGGACAGCTGCACCGGCAGGTGGTCGGCCCGCCCGGTCAGCCCGAGCACGCCGAGCAGCCGGTCGACCTCGGCCTCGTCCGGCTTGATCCCGCGCAGCTTGGCCGCGAGCCCGACCTGCTCGGCCGCCCGCAGGTACTCGACCAGGTTGTCGACCGGGTTCTGGAACACGTAGCCGACCGCGGTACGGCGCAGCGCCCGCCGCCTGCGCACCGACAGGTCGCCGATCTCCTGGCCGCCGACCCGCACCGAGCCGGTGGTCGGGCGGTCCACGCAGGCCAGGATCCGCAACAGCGAGGACTTGCCGGACCCGGACGGGCCGACGATCGTGCTCACCCGGCCGGCCGGGAAGTCCTTGTCGATGCCCTTGAGCGCCTCGACCCGCTCGTCCGAGATGACGTACGTCTTGCGCACGTCCCGGACCGCCGCCGCGGGCTCGGCCGTGGTCGCGACCGGGCCGGTCCAGTCCGGGTCGCCCCAGTCGGTGCCCCAACCCTCGGCGCCGAACGAGTCGGTTCCGTACGAGTCACGAGCCAAGGCGGAGCACCTCCGAGACGTCGGCGCGGTCGGCGGACCGCTGGGCGTAGAGGGCGGCGAGCCCGACGACGACGGCGACCACGACGGCCGAGCCGGCGAAGGCCAGCACCGGCACGGTGAGCAGCGGGGTCGGTGGCCGGGTCGGGTCGATGTCGAGGCGGTGGTAGACGAGCAGGATGGCGGCCCAGGCCAGCCCGGTGCCGATCACCCAGGCCAGCCCCAGCAGCACGCCGAGCTCGGCCAGCAGCGAGCGCAGGTGGGTGGCCCTGGTCAGGCCCATCCGCTTGCCCAGCGCGTACGAGGCGGTGCGGCTGCGCTGGCGGGTCTCCAGGTAGAGCAGCAGGCCGCCGATGGCGACCAGGCCGACCAGGGCGGCCAGCGCGGACAGGTAGCCGAACGTCCAGGACACGCCGAGGAAGTTGGCCACCTCGAACACGGTGTCCTGGGAGGTGACCAGGTAGATCCGGGCGTGCTGCGCGGTGACCGCGTCCCTGGCCCGGTCCGGCGAGGAGTCGAGGGACCACAACTCCGACAGCGACCCGGCGTACCGGTCGACGGTGCCGAGCCGGGAGCGGTCGACGATCAGCATCGCCCCGGGGATGCGGCGGCCGGAGAAGTGCTCGGCGTGGGCGACGACCCGGGTCTGGATCCGGGTCGTGCCGAGGCCGAGCTCGAACGTGCCCGGGAAGTCAGGGCCGTCCTCGACCACCGCGACCGCCGGCACCTGCTGTCCGGGTGCCCGCAGCCTCGCCATCAGCGCGTCGAGCGAGTCGGAGGCGAACCGGCGGTCCCAGAACGCCGTCCTCGGGAACGTGTCCGGGTCGATCGCGAGCACCGTGACGTCGTCGGGCTGGCCGGCGACCTTGCCGTACAGGTAGCGCACGACCAGCGTGCCGACCGCGTCGGTGGCCGGGCTGCGGCGGACCGGGTCGACCGACTGCACGGTCGTGGTGCTGCCGTTGATGAGGCCGGCCTTGGCGTGGAGCGTGTACTGCGAGGTCTGGGTGAGCGTGGCCGCGTAGACCACCATCGCGATGGGCAGCGAGGCGGCGGCGAGCAGGATCACGCTGACCACGCGCGAGGCGGTGACCCGGCGGGCGGCCAGATACCAGGCCGGGGACAGCCGGCCGGCGGACCGGCCGAGCCGGGGCAGCAGCAGCGCCAGCAGCCGCACGATCAGCACCGCGGCGCCGGCCAGGAACAGCAGCGGGAACGCGACGACGAGCAGGTTGATCTGGGCGATACCGGCGTGCAGGGTGACCGCGTCGCTGCCCCGCAGCCGCAGCCAGCAGCCGCCCGCGGCGGCGAGGATCAGCAGCTCCCACGGCACCAGCGCGACCCAGCCGCGGCGCGCGCCGACCGGCCGCTCGGTCGCCGCCCGCGAGCGCAGCCCGGCGACCAGGGCCAGCAGGCCGAGCCCGGCGGCCAGCGCCACCAGCGCGGTCATCCCGGCCTGCCACGGCGCGGAGGCGTCCACGCGCGGGCTGGGGCCGAGCAGGGCGACCAGCCAGCGGGCCAGCAGCCACCCGGCGACGGTGCCGACGATCGCCGGCAGCGCCAGCTCCAGCACCGCCTTCAGCGCGAGCGCGCCCGGGCCGACGCCCCGCGAGGACAGCAGCCGCACCTCGCGGGAGCGGCGGTCGGCCCAGTACGACCCGGCCGCGCCGACCAGCAGCAGGGCCAGGATCGACCCGCCCAGCGCGATCGGCAGCACCGGCCCGCGCAGCCCGTCCCGGGTCAGCGTCGTCCGCTCGACGAACTCGGGCATCCGCCCGGTGCCGGAGTTGCGGTCGACCAGCCGCTGCGAGACCGGCAGGCCGGCCGTCGCGTACGCCGCGGCCTGCGCGTCGGCGACCTGCTGACCCTCGGTCAGCGTGATGTCGGTGGTCTTCGCCGGGGACACCCAGCTGTCCGTGCTGGAGCCGCCGTAGCTGTCCCGGACCGCTCCGAACGTGCCCGCGTCGGTCGCGATCACCAGCGGCGGCGGCGCCGAGTCGTTGCCGTAGCTCGGGTTCTGGAACAGGTTCGTGTACGAGCACCAGTACGGCCGGACGGCCTCCTCGTCCTGGTTGCGGTAGATCCCGACGACCCGGAAGTCGGTGGCCTGCGCCTCGCCGGACATCGAGAACGACAACCGGGAGCCGACGCTCGCGCCCAGCCGGGTCGCCATCCCGGCCTGCAGCCAGATCCCCGGTCCGGGCGCGCTGCGCCCGACCGGGGTGATCTGGCTGGTCGCGCCGTCCCGGTAGAACAGCCGGCCGGCGGTGGCCTGGACGCCGTTGATCACCTGGGTGGTCTGCTCACCCAGCCGCACCCGCGCGGGATCGGCCAGGCCGGCGCCGGTCATGGCGGACCGGACCGTGCCGTCCTCGACCTGGCGGGAGCCGTCGGCCCGCGTGTTGGGGCCGACCACCGTAGCCGCCCGGACGGTCGGGTAGCCGGCGTCGGGGCACTGCACGGCCAGCAGCCGACGCAGCGACTCCGAGGACGCGGACGAGAGGAACAGCACGCCGGACGAGCTGGCGCAGGCCAGGATCAGCGCCGCGCCCAGTACGGCGAGGATCACCGCCGGTTGCTTGAACGGCAGGAACGGCGCCCTGGTCCACGGCGGGAGGAGGATCACCCCGCCGCCCGAGCGGCGCCGGGGTGCGCCGGTGCGTGGCGGCGCCGACGTCGGGGTCGGCGGGTCGCCGACCGTCCCGACCGGGGCGCGGTGGTCCGGGCGGGTCACCCTCGTCTCCAGCGTCGTGCGCACGTTCGCCACGTTAGGGGGTGATCCTGGTCGGACCGGTGGGTTCGTGACCGGATCGTGAGCAGCGGCGGCCGTTCGCGTGCGCTCGGTAGCCTGCCCGGGTGCAGGAGGTCACCGACCCGGCCGACCCGCGGATCGCCGACTTCCGGGACCTGACCGACGCCGACCGGCGCCCGGACCGGCCCGGTGGCAAGGGGCTGGTCATCGCCGAGGGCGTGCCGGTGGTGCAGCGGCTGCTGGCCTCGCCGTACCCGCCGCGGGCGGTGCTCGGCGTCCCGGCCCGGCTGGCCGACCTGGCCGCCGACCTCGCCGGCGTGCCGTTCCCGGTGTACGCGACGAGCACCGACGTGCTGACCCGCACCGTCGGCTTCCACCTCAACCGGGGCGTGCTGGCCGCGGCCGACCGCGCCCCCGAGCCGGCACCCGGTCCGCTGCTGGCCGCCGCCCGCCGCGTCCTGGTCCTCGAGGGCGTGAACGACCACGAGAACCTCGGCGCGCTGTTCCGCAACGCCGCCGGGCTCGGGGTGGACGCGGTGCTGCTCGGGCCGCGCTGCGCCGACCCGCTCTACCGCCGGTCGGTGCGGGTCTCGATGGGGCACGTGCTGCGGGTCCCATTCGTGCACCTGCCGGGCTGGGCGGAGCTCCGGGCCGCGCTGGCCGGCTTCACCGTCCTCGCGCTCGCCCCGCACCCACCGTCCGTACCACTGTCTACTGTGGACCCGTCCGGGCCGAGGATGGCGCTGCTGCTCGGCGCCGAGGGTCCCGGCCTGTCCGCGGAGGCGCTCGCGGCGGCGGACCGGCGGGTGCGCATCCCGATGGCGGCCGGCGTCGACTCGCTCAACGTCGCGACCGCCGCCGCGATCGCGCTGTATCACCTGCGCCTAGACCAGTGAGTCGCGCCAGGCCCGGTGCAGCCCGGCGAACCGCCCGTCCCCGCCGGCCAGCTCGACCGGCGCCCCGTCCTCGACCACCCGGCCGGCCTCCAGCACGAGCACCCGGTCGGCGATCTCCACGGTGGACAGCCGGTGCGCGATGATCAGCGAGGTCCGCTCGGCCAGGATCGTCCGCAGCGCCCGCTGCACCGCCCGCTCGCTCGGCACGTCCAACGAGGAGGTCGCCTCGTCCAGGATGAGCACGGCCGGGTCGGCCAGGAACGCCCGGGCGAACGCGACCAGCTGCCGCTGGCCGGCCGACAGCCGGCCGCCGCGCTTGCGGACGTCCGTGTCGTACCCCTCGGGCAGCGCCTCGATGAACTCGTGCGCGCCGATCGCCTGCGCCGCCGCGACGATCTGTTCCCGGCCCGCCCCCGGCCGGCCGAACGCGATGTTGTCCGCGACCGACCCGGAGAACAGGAAGTTTTCCTGGGTCACCAGCACGACCGACCGGCGCAGGTCCACTTCGGACAGTTGCCTGAGGTCGACGCCGTCGAGCGACACCGCGCCGGCGCTCGGGTCGTAGAAGCGGGCCAGCAGCCGGGCCACCGTGGTCTTGCCGGCGCCGGTGGCACCGACCAGCGCCACGGTCTGGCCGGCCGGGATCGTCAGGTCGAGGTGCGGCAGCACCACCGCGTCCCGGTAGCCGAACCGCACGGCCCGGAACGCGACGTCGCCGCGGGCGTCCGGCAGCGGCGTCGGGTGCTCCGGCTCGGCCACGGTCGGGCGCTCCTCGAGCACGCCGGACAGCTTCTCCAGCGCGGCGCTGGCCGACTGGAACGAGTTGAAGAACACCGCGATGTCCTGCATCGGGTCGAAGAACCGGCGCAGGTAGAGCAGGAACGAGGTGAGCACGCCGATCTGCAGCTCGCCGTCGAGCACCCGGATGCCGCCGTAGAGGAGCGCGGCCACGGTCGCGACCGTGCCGAGGATCGCGACCCCGGGCACGAACAGCGCCATCAGCCGGAACGAGCGCGCATTGGCCACCCGGACGTCCTGGTTGAGCTGCTCGAAGATCTGCCCGTTGCGCGGCTCCCGGCGGAACGCCTGCACCGCGCGGATGCCGGCGAGCGACTCCACGAACTGCACGATCAGCGCGGAGTTCGCCACCCTGGTCCGCCGGTACGCGGCGAACGAGCGGGTGCGGAACCACCGGGACAGCGCGTACAGCGGCAGGAACGTGCCCAGCGTGACCAGCGCCAGCGGCACGTCGAGCACGAGCAGGATCACGCCGATCGAGACCACCGACAGCAGCGCGGTGACCAGGCCGTCCAGGCCCTCGTCGAGCAGCTCGTCGAGCGCGTCCACGTCCGAGGTGAGCCGGGCGATGACCCGGCCGGACGTGTAGCGCTCGTGGAACGCCGGCGACAGCCGCTGGACGTGGTCGAACAGCCGGCGGCGCAGGTCGAGCAGCACCGCCTGGCCCATCCGGCCGGCCCGCAGCAGGAACACCGCCCGCAGCCAGGCGTCCACGCCGGCGGCGGCCAGCAGGCTGCCGCCCACCACCAGCAGCGGCACCCAGTCGCCGTCGACCAGCGCCGGGATGCCCCGGTCGATGCCGACGCCGACCAGCCACGGGCCGACCATGGCCGCGCTGTTCTGGATCAGCACGACGACGACGAGGAACCGCAGCGCCCGCCGGTGCGGGCGCAGCAGGCTGGCCAGCAGCCGGCGGCTGCGCGCCCGCAGCACGATGCTCATCCGCTCCGGCAGCTCGTCGACGTCCTCGGCGGCGACGCCCCGCCAGTCCTGCTCCTGCATCGCGGTCATGACGCCACCTCCTCCAGATCCGACTCCTGGGCCAGCAGGTCCCGGTACGCGGGGACCGTCGCGAGCAGCTCCGAGTGCGGGCCGACCGCGACCAGCGTGCCGCCGGCCAGCAGCGCCACCCGGTCGGCGAGCAGCACGGTGGACGCCCGGTGCGCCACCACCAGCGCGGTGGTGCCGCGCAGCACCCGCCGCAGCGCCTGCTCGACCATCGCCTCGGTGTGCACGTCCAGCGCGGACAGCGGGTCGTCGAGCACCAGCACCCGGGGCCGGCCGAGCACCGCGCGGGCCAGCGCGAGCCGCTGCCGCTGGCCGCCGGACAGGGTCAGGCCCTGCTCGCCGAGCCTGGTGTCCAGGCCCCAGGGCAGCTCGAGGACGAACTCGGCCTGGGCGACGTGCAGCGCCTCGCGGATCTCCTCCTCGGTGGCGTCCGGCCGGCCGAAGGTCAGGTTCTCCCGGGCGCTGACCGAGAACAGCGTGGGGTCCTCGAACGCGATGGCGACCACCCGTCGCAGCTGCTCCAGCGGGATGTCGCGCACGTCGGTGCCGTCGAGCAGCACCCGGCCGGCGGTCACGTCGTACAGCCGCGGGACCAGCGCGGTGAGCGTGGTCTTGCCCGAGCCGGTCGCCCCGACCAGCGCGACCGTCTCGCCCGGCGCCAGCTCGAGCGTGACGTCGTGCAGGATGTCGCGGTCGGCGCCCGGGTAGCGGAAGCCGACGCCCTCCAGCCGCAGCCGGCCGGCCACCGACGGCAGCGTCCGCACGCCCACGCGGTCGAGCACCGCGGATGGGGTGTCGAGCACCTCGTACACCCGCTCGGCTGCGGTCTCGGCCTCCTGCGCCTGCGCGGCCAGCCAGCCGAGCGAGTCGATCGGCCACTGCAGCATGAGGAACAGCGAGACGAACGCGACCATCCCGCCCAGCGTGAGCGAGTCGTGCGCGACCGCGATGCCGCCGCCGAGGGTCACCAGCGCGAGCACGAGCTGGGGGAAGATCTCCAGGACGACCCAGAAGTAGGCCAGCACGGTGACCTTCTCCAGCTGCGCGCCGCGCAGCTCCCGGGCCCGGTCCAGGAACCGGCCGAGCGCCAGCGACCGCCGGCCGAACGAGCGGATCGTCGTGATGCCGGCGGCCGACTCCTCGACCGTGGAGGTCAGCTCGCCGTTGAGGTCCTGCGAGCGCCGGGAGACGGCCGAGTAGCGCAGCTCGAAGCGCTTGATCACCACCACGAACGGCGCCGCGAACGCGAGCACCACCAGCGCCAGCGGCCAGTACGAGAAGAACAGCAGGATCCCGACGACCACGCAGACCGTGGAGTTCACGACCAGGAAGACCAGGCCGAAGCCGAGGAACCGGCGGATCGTGGCCAGGTCCTCGGTCGCCCGGGACAGCAGCTGGCCGGACTGCCAGCGGTCGTGGAACGAGACCGGCAGCGCCTGGAGGTGTCTTGTACAGGTCGCGGCGGATGTCGGTCTCCACGCCCAGCGCGGCCCGGCTCATCACCCAGCGGCGGACCAGCACGGCCAGCGCCTCCAGCGCGCCGAGCAGCAGGGCGAGCCCGGCGAGTGGGAACAGCGCGCCGCGGTCGCCGGTGCGGAGGGCGTCGTCGACGACCCGCCCGGCGATGAGCGGAATCGCCGCGGGGGCCAGCTCGGAGGCGAGCGCGGCCGCGGTCATCGCGAGGAATCCGGCGCGGTAGGGCCGCGCGTACTGGGCCGTACGCCGGAGCGAGGAGTACGAAGACCGGCGCTGGGACACGATGACCGACGCTAACCGAACCCGCCACCGATGACACCCGAGTTTCCCCCGGCCAGGCCCAGCCGGCGGCCGTGAGGATGGTCAGTGGCGGCGGCGGACGCCGAGCAGGATGTCGTCCCAGGACGGCACGGTCGCGCGCCGGGACCGGTCGTCCTCGCCGTCGGCGTCGATCAGCGGGATCGTCCCGCCGCCCGAGGCGATCCGCGCCTCCTCGGCCGGCTCGCCGTCTTCGTCGGGGTCACCGTCGGACGCGGCCTCCCGCGCCCGACGCTCCGCGGACGCGCGCCGGCCGGCCGCACCACGCCCGGCGGCCGTTCCGTTCGCCGGACGTTCGGCGACCGGGCGCCCGATCCCGCCGCCAGGGCCGGTCCGGGCCGTGCGCTCAGAACCGGCCCGCTCGGAACCGGCCCGCTCGGAACCGGCCCGCTCGGAACCGGCCCGCTCGGAACCGGCCCGCTCGGAACCGGCCCGCTCGGAACCGGCCCGCTCGGAACCGGCCCGCTCGGAACCGGCCCGCTCGGAACCGGCCCGCTCGGAACCGGCCCGCTCGGAACCGGCCCGCTCAGAACCGGCCCGCTCAGAACCGGCCCGCTCAGAACCGGCCCGCTCAGAACCGGCCCGCTCAGAACCGGCCCGCTCAGAACCGGCCCGCTCAGAACCGGCCCGCTCAGAACCGGCCCGCTCAGAACCGGCCCGCTCAGAACCGGCCCGCTCAGAACCGGCCCGCTCAGAACCGGCCCGCTCAGAACCCGCCCGCTCAGAACCCGCCCGGGTCGAGCCGCCGTTGCCGGGCCGTGGACGTTCGGCGGGTGAGGCTGCGGTCTCGGCCGCCGCGGAGCCGCGCGAGGCGCCGGTGGCGGGTCGGGTGCGGCGAGGCGGGGCCGGGGCCGGGGCCTCGGGCGCGGTCCGAGCCGCCACCGCCAGCGGGGTGACGGCGGTGATCGTGCGGGCGTGGAACTCCTTCGCGCTCAGCTGCTCGGCCGCGGGATCCTCGGCCTGCAGCGCCCGCCGGCCGAGGTCGAGGCTCCAGTTCGCGGCGTGCGCGCGCTCCCCCTGCCGCCAGCTCAGCCGGACCGCCCACCGCCCGTCGTCCCGCCGCCAGGCGTCCCACTCCAGCGTCGCCGCGTCCGTACCCCGGCCGACCAGCCGCTCCTCCACCAGCCCGCCGAGTTGGTCCGCCGCCGGCCGCACCGGCGTGGACCGGGCCTGGGCGACCACGCGGGACCGCTCCTGCAGCACCGGGTACGCGAAGCGCAGCACCCGGTCCAGCGGCATCCCGGACGACGTCGCGACCTGCTCGGCCGACTCGCCGGCCCGCACCCGGGCCTGGATCTCCCGCGGTCGCAGCGGGTTGTCCGTCTCGATCTCGATCTGGCCGAGCCGGGTGAGATCACCTCGGCACGCGGCCCGTACCCGCTCGTCGAGCGCCAGCCGGTACGACTCCCCGGTCGGGCTCTCCAGCAGCAGGCTGCCCCCGTCCTCGGCGAGACCGACGAGCCGAAGCTGTCGCATCCGCACCGCCTCCGCCCCGTCGAGATTCGCCGTTGCCCCAGGCTAAGGGGACGTGGCGACAACCCAGGGTCACGACACGCGGCCCGACTCAGAGCACGATCGCCCCGGTCGGCACCGGCCCGCGACCGGAAGTCAGCCAGCCGGTGCCGGTCACAGCACGATTGCCCCGGGCGGAGCGTCGCCGTGGACCGGTGCCAGCCACACGTTGGTCAGCTTCCGCCCAGCGGGCGCGAGCACCTTCTGGGCGAGTACGCGGCCGGTGCGCCGGTCCACCACCCGGACGGTCCTGCCGAGCCAGACGACGAAGCGCTGCTGGTCGTACCAGCCGGCGAAGACGCCGTTGACGTGCGGCAGCACGACGCGCCCGGACGCCGTATCGACGATGTCGGTGCTGTCTCCCCCGGCCATGGCCACGAGGCGCCCGTCCGCCGAGAACGGCTGGGCCACCTGGGTCGGCAGGTCCGCCGTTCCGGCGATCCGGACCTCCCGGATCCGCGCGCCGCGCTCGTCGTAGTACCGCAGGATCCACTGCGTGACGCCGCCGCCTCCCGGGAGGGGCAGCCGCACGGTCGTCACGAAGCCGCGACCATCCGGCGGGACGTTGGGCAGGTGGCCGACGAGCCCGGTGGGCCGGGTGGTGGCGAGTAACAGCGTGGTCCGGTGGAGGGTGCTCACGTCGATGAGCGAGACAGGCAGGCCCGGCCCTTCGGAGGGAGTGTCCTTGGGCTGGAAGGCGAGGCGACGGCTGTCGGCCTCCCAGCTGAGGTCGCCGTAGGTGTCGCTGCCCGGGACCCACCGCACGGCGGCCGGGTCGTCGATCCGGTCCGCAGGCACGATTCCGATCCGTCCGGCCTTCTGGAGGTCGCCGTGCGGAGTGTGCGTCGTACCGGCGTCCGACACGGCGAACATCCGTCCGTCCGGCGACGGCACCGCGATCCGCCACGGGGGTTTCGAGAAGCCGTCTCGTGACGGGTTGTAGACCGTCGGCTCACCTCCCGGCGGGAAGTACCACCCGCCCTCCGTGACCACGTCGGGGATGGTGCCGTTGTAGGAGTCGACCACGCTGCCGTATCCGGCAACCATGAGGCCGGTGATCGGTCCGGTCGCCGGGTGGGACGTCGTGGGCCGACCCATGACGACCGCCGGGACTGTGACGGCGGCCGCGGCCAGGATCGCGACGAGGCCGACCAAGCCGGCGATCGCCCGGCGGCGGTCGCGGCGGCCCCGGGTCAGCGCCGCGCCGGCCAGGTCGGGCGGCGCGGGCACGTCGCCCAGCTCGAGCAGGACGCTACGCAGGCGGTCGTCGCTCATCGGTTCGCCTCCTCGCTCCAGAGCGATGGACACTCCGCGCGCAGCCGCGCCAGCGCCCGCGACCCGGTGCTGCGCACCGTGCCGATCGACACGTCGAGCACGGCCGCGACCTGGGCCTCGGACAGGTCCTCGACGTACCGGAGCACCACGACCGCGCGCTGCCGCGGGGTGAGCCGGCGCAGCGCGGCCGCCAGCGACACCCGGAGGTCGGTGGTGGCGGCGTGGTCACCCGGACCGGCGGTGTCCGGGACCCCGGGCACCTCCCGACCACGCCGCCGCCACCGGCTGACCTGCTCCCGGTAGAGCGCTGCCCGCACGTACCCGTCCGGCTCGCCGTGGATCCGGCTCCAGCGTCGGGCGACCTTGGCGAGCACCGTCTGCAGCAGGTCTTCGGCGGCCTCGCGCTGCCCGGTCAGCAGGTACGCCGACCGGAACAGCGCGCCCGACCGGGCCGCCACGAACTCCCGGAACTCGCGTTCCGCGTCCGCGTCCATCACAACCGGACAGACGCGGCGAGCATGCGGAAACTATGCGAGCTTCTCCACCACGGTGTCGATGCAGGCGGTCAGCGCCTCGACGTCGTCGGGGTCGACCGCGGGGAACATGCCGATCCGCAGCTGGTTGCGACCCAGCTTCCGGTACGGCTCGGTGTCCACGATCCCGTTCGCCCGCAGCACCTTCGCCACCGCTGCCGCGTCGACCTGGTCGGCGAAGTCGATCGTGCCGACCACCAGCGAGCGCAGCGCCGGGTCGGCCACGAACGGCGTCGCGTACGGCGACTTCTCGGCCCAGGTGTAGAGCCGCGACGACGAGTCGCTGGTGCGGGACACCGCCCAGTCCAGCCCGCCGTTGGCGTTGATCCACTCGACCTGCTCGACCAGCAGCCACAGCGTCGCCACCGCCGGCGTGTTGTACGTCTGGTCCTTGGTCGAGTTGTCCACCGCGGTGGCCAGGTCCAGCGACGGCGGGATCCACCGGTCCGACGCGGCCAGCGCGGCCACCCGGTCGAGCGCGGCCGGCGAGAACAGCCCGATCCACAGCCCGCCGTCGGAGCCGAAGTTCTTCTGCGGGGCGAAGTAGTACACGTCGGCCTGGGTCACGTCGACCGGCAGTCCGCCGGCGCCCGAGGTCGCGTCGACCAGCACGAGCGCCCCCCGGTCCGTCCCGGCCGGGCGGACCACGGGCGTCATGACGCCGGTCGAGGTCTCGTTGTGCGGCCAGGCGTACGCGTCGACGCCCGGCTCCGGCCGGACCGCCGGCGCGCTGCCCGGCTCGGCCTTGACGACCACCGGGTCGGCCAGGAACGGCGCGCCCGCGGTCACGTCGGCGAACTTCGTCCCGAACTCGCCGAAGGCGAGGTGCTCGGACCGCTCCCGGACCAGCCCGTACGCCGCCGCGTCCCAGAACGCGGTCGCGCCGCCGTTGCCGAGCACCACCTCGTACCCGTCGGGCAGCGAGAACAGCGCGGACAGGCCGGACCGGACCCGGTGCACGAGGTCCTTCACCGGCGCCTGGCGGTGGGACGTGCCTATCACCGCGGCCCCGGCGGAGGCCAGCGAGGCCAGCGCCTCCGGGCGCACCTTGGACGGTCCGCAGCCGAACCGGCCGTCGCGGGGCTTGATCTCGTCGGGCAGGACGATCTGAGCTGGGGTCACCCGCCCATGGT
Organism: uncultured Actinomycetota bacterium; assembly: GCA_963803135.1. GTDB lineage: Bacteria > Actinomycetota > Actinomycetes > Mycobacteriales > CADCTP01 > CADCTP01. The sequence goes on from CAWDLH010000010.1 coordinate 1,011,607, forward strand.
GCGGCTACGCCGTCCGCGTCTTGTACTCGGGGGGCATCTCGTCCCAGCCCTCGACGTCCTCGGGCTTGCGCGGCCCCGGGCCGACGTACCGCGCGGACGGCCGGATCAGCTTGTTCAGCCGCTTCTGCTCCATGATGTGCGCGCTCCACCCGGCCGTGCGCGCACAGGTGAACATCGACGTGAACATGTGCGACGGGACCTCTGCGAAGTCGAGCACCACCGCGGACCAGAACTCCACGTTCGTCCGGAGTGGACGGTCGGGGAAGCGGTTGGTGAGCTCCTCGATCGCCGCCTTCTCCAGCGCCTCGGCGACCTCGACCCGGCGCGAGCCGAGCTCCTTGGCCGTACGCCGGAGCGTGCGGGCGCGCGGGTCCTCGGCCCGGTAGACCCGGTGCCCGAAGCCCATCAGCCGCTCCTTGCGGTCGAGCAGGCCCTTCACGTAGCCGACCGGGTCGCCGGACTGCTCGACCTCGTCGAGCATCTTGAGCACCCGGGACGGGGCGCCGCCGTGCAGCGGTCCGGACAGCGCGCCGATCGCCGAGGAGATCGCCGCGGCCACGTCCGCGCCGGTGGAGGCGACCACCCTGGCCGTGAACGTGGACGCGTTCATGCCGTGCTCGGCGGCCGACACGAAGTACGCGTCGACGGCCTTGACGTGGGCCGGGTCGGGCTCGCCGCGCCAGCGGATCATGAACCGCTCGACGATCGTCCTGGCCTTGTCGATCTCGCTCTGCGGCACGGCCGGCAGCCCGAGGCCGCGGGCCGACTGCGCCACGAACGACATCGCGGTGACCGAGATGCGGGCCAGGTCGTCCCGGGCCTGCTCCTCGTCGATGTCGATGAGCTGCTCCAGGCCCCAGTGCGGCGCCATCATCGCGATCGCGCTCTGCACGTCGACCCTGATGTCCCCGGAGTGCACCGGGATGGGGAACGGCTCGGCCGGCGGCAGCCCGGGGTTGAACTCGCCGTCGACGAGCAGCCCCCACACGTTGCCGAACGCCACCCGGCCCACGAGATCCTCGATGTCGACACCGCGGTAGCGCAGCGCGCTGCCTTCCTTGTCCGGCTCGGCGATCTCGGTCTCGAAGGCGACGACGCCCTCCAGGCCAGGCTTGAAGTCCTCGGGCATGCGCCGCCCTCCCCGACTCGGGTCCCTGATGGCTGTCATCTTGCCCACCAGCTGTCACGTTGACGACACCGGACGGCGAGGGGCGCCCATGAGGAGGAAAATCGACGGGTGCCTGACCTCAGCTCTGTGACCGGCCTGCGCCGGACGTACGCCCGGGGGGCCCTCTCGGAGGCGGACCTGGCTCCCGACTGGGTCGGGCAGTTCACCCGCTGGTACGACGAGGTGGTGGCCTCCGAGCTGGTCGTGGAGCCGAACGCGATGGTCGTGGCCACGGCGACCCCGGACGGCCGGCCGTCGGCGCGCACGGTGCTGCTGCGCGGGGTGTCCGCCGAGGGGTTCGTGTTCTTCACCAACTACGGCTCGCGCAAGGGCCGGGAGATCGCCGCGAACCCGTCGGTCGCGCTGATCTTCTCCTGGGTGCCGGCCGAGCGGCAGGTCGTCGCCACCGGGACGGCGGTGCGGGTGCCGCTGGCCGAGTCGGTGGCCTACTGGGAGTCCCGGCCGGCGGCCTCCCGGCTGGCCTCGGCGGCCAGCCCGCAGTCGACCGTGATCGGCTCCCGGTCCGAGCTGGAGGCCGCGGCCGACGCGCTCGCCGCGCGGTATCCGGACGGCGCGCCACTGCCGGACGCCTGGGGCGGCTTCCGGGTCGCCCCGGACTCGGTGGAGTTCTGGCAGGGCCGGCCGGCGCGGCTGCACGACCGGCTGCGCTACCGGCGCGCGGGAGGGTCCTGGGTCGTCGAGCGGCTGGCCCCGTGACCGGTCGGCTGCGCGGGCTCGCGATCGACACCACGCCGCTGCGGCATCACGACTACCGGCGGCTGTTCGTCGGGCAGGGCGTCTCGTTCGTCGGGTTCCAGGTCACCGCCGTCGCCGTACCGGTCCAGGTGTACGACCTCACCCGGTCGTCGTTCTGGGTCGGCGTGCTCGGCCTGGTCGGGCTGGTGCCGCTGATCGTGTTCGGGCTGTGGGGCGGCGCGGTCGCCGACGCCGTCGACCGGCGCAAGCTGCTGCTGATCTCGGCCACGGCGACCTGGGTGGTCACCCTCGGGCTGCTGGCCCAGGCGCTGCTCGGGCTGGACAGCCTGGTGCTGATCATGGTGCTGGTCGGGATCCAGTCGGCCGCGTTCGCGGTGACCTCGCCGACCCGCAACGCGATCCTGCCCCGGCTGCTGGACCGCTCCGAGGTGCCAGCGGCCAACACGCTGAACTTCACCGTCACGAACGTGGGCACCGTCGCCGGCCCGCTGCTGGCCGGTGTGATCATCGCGAAGTGGGGCGGCTTCCCGGTCGCGTACGCCACCGACGCGCTGCTGTTCACCGTCGCCCTGTACGCGGCTGCCCGGCTGCCGCCGCTGCCCCCGTTGGCCCGCGGCGCCGACCTGCCTCGGCCCGGCCTGCGCTCGGTGATCGACGGGCTGCGGTTCATCGGGACGCCGGCCGGTGCTGTTCATGTCGTTCGCGGTGGACATCATCGCGATGGTGTTCGCGATGCCGCGGGCGCTGTTCCCGGAGGTCGCGGAGGACCGGTTCGGCGGCGGCGCCGCGGTCGGCTGGCTGTTCGCCGCGATCTCGATCGGCGCCGTGGTCGGCGGGCTGTCCTCCGGCTGGATCGGCCGGGTGCACCGGCAGGGCGTGGCGCTGACCGTGGCGATCGTCGGCTGGGGCGCCGCGGTGGCGCTGGCCGGGCTCGGCCGCACGCTGTGGCTCACGGTCGCCCTGCTCGCCGTGGCCGGCGCCGCCGACCTCGTCTCGGCCGTGCTCCGGCAGACGATCCTGCAGGTGTACGCGCCGGACGAGATGCGCGGGCGGCTGCAGGGCGTGTTCGTCGTCGTGGTCGCCGGCGGCCCGCGGCTGGGCGACCTGCGGGCCGGCGCGACCGCCGCGGTGGCCGGGGCGACGTTCTCCTGGGTCGCGGGCGGTGTGGCCTCGATCGCGATCGTCCTGGTCGCGGTGGCGCTGGTGCCGGCGTTCCGGCGGTACGACGCGTCGCTGCCGGCGGCGCCCGCCGTGCGCCCCGAACTGGACGGGCCGGCCGGGCCGGCCGAGCCGGCCGAGCCGTCGATGCCGCCGGTGACCGCGGACGACGAGGCGCTGCGGGATGTCGCGGTCTCCGACCGCCGTGTCTAGATCAGGTCGTGGTGCCTAGGCGAGGGCGGAGGCTCCGGTGCGGAGGTCGGCGACGAGCGCGTCGTAGGCGGCCTGCCGCCCTTCGTCGGGACCGCGCAGCACCGCGGACGGGTGTGCCGTAGCCATGATCCACGCGGACTTCACCGCCGCGTCCTCCGGCTCGTCGAACAGCGACCCCTCGCCGCCGAGCGCGACGTGCTGGTCGAGCGGCGCGAGCTGACCGCGCTGCTTGGTGATCCGGAACGACGGCCCGAACATCGCCTTGGCCGCGGTCGCGCCCAGGCAGATCACCAGCTCCGGGTTGACCAGCGCGATCTCGGCGTCCAACCACGGCCGGCAGGCGGTGACGTGCTCCGGTCCGGGCGTCTGGTGCAGCCGCCGCTTGCCGCTCTGGGTGAACCGGAAGTGCTTGACCGCGTTGGTCACGTACGTCTGCGTCACGGTCGATGCCGGCCTCGACCAGTGCCCGGTCGAGCAGCTTCCCGGCCGGCCCGACGAACGGCTCACCTTTGCGGTCCTCGACGTCGCCGGGCTGCTCTCCGACGAACATCACCCGCGCGTCCGCCGGCCCCTTGCCGAAGACCGTCTGGGTGGCCGGCTCCCACAGCGGGCACGCCCGGCAGTGCTCGGCTGCCTCCCGCACCCCGTCGAGCCCGACCCCGGCGGGTGGCTGCGCGACGGAGAACTCCTTGGTCGCCATGACCGGGATCCTTCCCCACCCCGGAGTGGCCGATGCGACCAGCTCAGTTCTGGTACACCCAGGGCCGCTTGCCGGTCGCGTACGGCCCCATTGCCGGGATGACGATCCGGCCGTTGGCGGGGTCGACGTAGCGTGGCTTGCCGTCCACGGTCGGCCCGACGAACGGGGCCGGCGCCCGTCCCGACGGGGTGATCCCGAGCGTCGACGTGTCGGCCGGCGGCGTGGTCGGCACGTACGGGTTCTGGCCGACCGGCTGGGTCGAGACGGCCGGCGTCGGCGACCCGTCGGCGTAGTCCCACGGCTGCTTGCCGATCGCCCACGGTCCGGGCCGGGGCACGACGATCTTGCCGTTCGCCGGGTCGACGTACGGCCGGGGCTGGCCCGGCGGGATGGGGCCGGTGAACGGCACCGGCTCCCGGCCGGACGGCGCGGTGCCGACCTGGCCCGGAGTGGTGGAGATCTGGTCCGGCACGCCCTGCTGTTGCGGCGGGGCGGTGGGCACGTCGGCCTTGGCCGCGGCGGCCTCCAGCCCGGACTTGCAGGTCCGGCCCGCGTTGTCCCGCCCGGCCTCGGCGTTGGTGATGCCGGTCTTGCCGTTGCGCATCTGGGTCTGTGCGTCCTGGTTGTCGCAGGAGGTGGTCTGGTAGAGGTGCCAGCCGTTGCGGCCGGTGGTGATCGCGGCTGCGCAGTCCTCCTTGTAGACGCCGAGGTGCTGCTGCCAGGTGTTCAGCGCCGTCGCGGAGTCCTTCTGCATGTCGGAAAGCCCCCGTACGGCCGGCGTCACCCGCTGCTTGAGGGCGGTGAACGCGGTGGCGGCGTCCCCGGTCCAGAACCCGCTGACGTCGATCCCGTTGAGGCTGTCGGCGATGCCGCCCAGGTCCGTCGCGGCGGTGTCCAACCCCTTGCCGTAGGCCTGGACCGCCGCGGGGTCACCCCAGACGTAGTTCTCGGCCTTCGCCGTCTCCCACTGCTGCAGCTCCGGGAGCGCGTAGCACTGGTCCCGCCCGCTCACCGCGTCATCCTCCCGCCTCGCTGACCACTCACAGCTCCTCGTCCTCGTCCTCGACCCCGTCCGCCCGCTCCTGGGCCCGCTTGCGGTGCACCGCCCAGGCCGCCGCGCCGGCTGCCCCGAGAACACCGGCCGGCGCGACCGCGGCCGCCACCGGTAGCCCGTCGGCCGGACCGCCGGCGGCAGCGGTGCCGCCGCCGGTCGCCTGCCCGCCGAGGCCGACCGTGCCCGAACCGGAGCCCGGCGCGGACCCGACCGAACCACCGCCGTTGAGCGCCGACGGGTCGACCGGCGTGCTCGGCGCGGTGTCCGGGACGGGACCGCCGACGGAGCCGCCTCCGCCGGCGGACCCGCTCCCGCCCCCGATGGGGGCGCCGGCGTCCACGCCGGACCCCGGGTCCGTCGAGCCGGCGCCGGTCAGGTCGGGGCCGGCGTAGTGGGTCCCGCCCAGGCCGGAGCCCGTGCTGTCGGCACCGATGACGCCGCTCGGCGTGCTCGGCGCGACGTCGGTCGGCGCCAGCGTCGGCCCGGTCGAGCTGTAGTCCGTGCTCCCGCCGTCCAGGCCGGAGGGCCCGATGCCGCCGCCCGGGCTGGACGCCCCGCCGTACGACCGCTGTCCCCGGTGTACGCCGACGGATCGCCCGGGTGCACGGTCCCGCCGGGCGACGCCGGTGAACCCGCGCTCGCGCCGCCCGGCAGCGCTGAGCCGGCGGTCGAGCCGGGGTGGATCGTGCCGCCAGGAGCCATCGACGCGTCCGGGTTGCCGCCCTTCTCGACCGAGTCGGGGATCCCGTCGTCGTCCGAGTCGGTGTCCTGGTAGTCCGGCGTCCCGTCCCCGTCGGTGTCCACCGGCGAGGTCGGATCCCCCGGACTCGCCGGATCCCCGGTCCCCGCCGGGTCGCCGGGACTGATGGGGTCCCCAGGACCCGCCGGGTTGCCGGGACCGGTGGGGTCCCCAGGACCCGCCGGGTCGCCGACCCCGGCACCGCCGCCCGACCCTGCCGGATTGCCCGGACTGGTCGGGTCTCCGGGTGACGTCGTGCCGCGCTCCTGGGAGTCGGGGATCCCGTCGTTGTCCGAGTCGGTGTCCTGGTAGTCCGGCGTCCCGTCTCCGTCGGTGTCCACCGGGTCGCCCGGGCTGGTCGGATCGCCGACTCCGTGCCACCACCGGCGCCGGTCCCGTTGCCCGGGTGCTGCTGACCGCCAGACCCGTTTCCGCCGCCGGGCTGCCAGGCGCTCGACCCGTCGCCCGGGTGCTGCTGGTCGCCGGCTGGTTGCTGCGACTGGCCGGAGCCGTCCCCGGGATGCTGCGGGTCGCCGGTTCCGCCGCCCGGATGCACCGACCCACCCGGGCTGTTCGAACCGCCGCCGCCGCCGCCACCGCCTCGCCGCCTCCGCCGCCGCCGCCTCCGGACGACGACCCGGACATGCTGCCGCCGGGCGAGCTCGACCCGCCATCACCGGACCCGGGCTGTGACCCACCGGGCGTGGAGCCGTCCGGGTTGTCGGAGGCATCCTTGCGGGCCTGCTCCTCGGTCCAGCCGTACTCCCGCGCGGCGGCGAACAGGCCGCTCGCCATCTGGTCGAGCAACTGCCCGATCTCGGGCTTCTTCCGGGACCACTTGGTCTGGATGGTGGTGGCGCCGCTCTCCACGTCCCGGCTCCCGAGCGGCTCACCCTCCGTCTGCGAGCTGACGGTGATCGCGTCGTACTTCTGCTTGAGCCGGTAGACCGTCGTGGCCAGCGACGTGAGCTGACCCGGATCCGAGACGAACCCGTGCCCCATGCGTGCCGTCCCTCCAACCGGTGCCCGGACGGCCCGGAGCATACGCCCGACATCTGCCGTATGTCCAAAGCATCCGAATTACTCGATGCTTTCCCGGCGTGCGGGAGTTAGCTGGTTCGGGGCAGGATTCCAGCACAGCCGCTCGTCCGGAGAGGGACACATGCTGGAAGTCGACGGTCTGACCAAGCGCTACGGCCCCACGCTCGCGCTGAGCGACCTGTCCTTCTCGGTCCGCCCCGGGGAGGTGTACGGATTCGTCGGGGCCAACGGCGCCGGCAAGACGACCGCTATGCGGATCATGCTCGGCGTGCTGACCGCGGACTCCGGGGAGGTGCGCTGGCAGGGCCAGGCCGGTGACGTTCGACACGCGGCGGCGCTTCGGCTACATGCCGGAGGAGCGCGGTCTCTACCCGAAGATGCGGGTCACCGAGCACCTCGTCTACCTGGCGCGGCTGCACGGCCTGGACCGGGCGACCGCGACCCGGTCGGCCGACGAGCTGACCGAGCGGCTCGGCGTCGCCGAGCGCCGCAACGACGCGATCGAGAAGCTGTCGCTCGGCAACCAGCAGCGCGTGCAACTCGCTGCCGCGCTGGTGCACGATCCGGAGGTGCTCGTGCTGGACGAGCCGTTCTCCGGGCTGGATCCGGTCGGGGTGGACGCGCTGGCCGGCGTCCTGCTGGAGCGGGCCCGCCGGGGAGTGCCCGTCGTGTTCTCGTCGCATCAGCTCGACCTCGTCGAGCGGCTCTGCGACTCGGTCGGGATCATCAACGCCGGCCGGATGGTCGCCGCCGGCACCGTCGACGACCTGCGAGCCCAGGAAGGCAGGCGGCAGTTGCTGGTGGTCGTGCGGGATGCGCCGGCCGGCTGGGCCGGCGCCATCCCGGGCGTGACCGTGATCTCCGAGCGCCGCGGGGAGGTGGTGCTCGAACTCGCCGACGGCACGGACGACCAGGACGTGCTCGCCGCGGCCACCCGGGCCGGCCGGGTGGAGCACTTCAGCTGGCGGCAACCGACGCTGACCGAGCTCTTCCGCGAGGCGGTGTCCGAGCCGGACGAGGCACCGGCGGACGGAGGCCACGAGCGGCAGGGGGTGAGGGTGTGAGCGACCGGGGCGCCCCGCGAGGCATGGTGCCGCTGATCTTGCGCCGGGAGATCACCACCCGGGTGCGGGAGCGCAGCTTCCTCATCTCGACGGCTGTCACGCTCATGATCGTCGCCGCGGTCGTGATCGTGCCCAGCCTCTTCAACTCCGACGACGACGACGTCACGGTGGGCGTGGTCGGCGACGCCTCGACCGTTCAGACCGCGTTGCAGGAGGCCGCAAAGGTGCAGGCCGCGACGCTCACGCTCAAGCGCTACGCCGACGAGAGCGCCGCTCGGGCCGCGGTGTCGTCGGGGGATGCCGACGCCGTCTTCGTCGGCACCGACCGAGTCCTCGTCGACCACGAGCTGTCCGGGAAGACCGAGCAGGTCGTGCAGACCGCCTACCGCCAGGCGGAGGGAGCGGCCCGGCTGACGGCAGCCGGGATCGACGCCGGCGCGGTCGGCCGGGCGCTCGACGTGCCCGCGCTCGGGATCACCGCGCTCGACCCGCCGGACCCGGACTCCGATGCCCGCCGCGGCGCCGCGTTCTTCGGCGTGCTGCTGCTCTACTTCCAGCTGATCGGCTACGGCGTCTGGGTCGCCCTCGGCGTGGTCGAGGAGAAGTCCAGCCGGGTCGTCGAGCTGCTGCTGGCGACGCTGCGGCCGTGGCAGCTGCTCACCGGCAAGGTGATCGGAATCGGCCTGCTCGGGCTCGGCCAGCTCGTGCTCACCGGCCTGGTCGGCATCGCCGCCGCGCTCGGCACCCGCGCGGTCGATCTGCCCTCCGGGATCGCGGGGGTGGCCGGCCAGGTGATCGTCTGGTTCCTGCTCGGCTTCGCCTTCTACGCATGTCTCTACGCGGCCCTGGCCTCGCTGGTGTCCCGGCAGGAGGAGGTGCAGAACGTCACGGCACCGCTGTCGATCCTGCTGGTCGGCAGCTTCTTCCTGGCCATCAGCGCGCTGAACAACCCGGATGGCGGGCTGGCCAAGGTGACCTCGATCCTGCCGCCGTTCTCCACCATGGTCATGCCGATCCGGTGGGCCGCCGGCGACGTGCCGCTGTGGGAGGTCGGCGTCTCGATGCTGGTCATGATCGCCGTCGTGGTGGCGCTGATCCGGGTGGCCGGCCGCATCTACGCGGGCGCGGTGCTGCGCAGCGGCCCGCGGGTGAAGATCAAGGACGCGCTGGCGGCGGGACGGGAGGACGGACGCGCCGCGGCCGGGGTCTGATCGCACGGCTCACACATCCCTCCGGTCGAGCACCAGCAGCGCCAGGCCGAGGAAGGCGGCCAGCCAGGCCGCCACGACCAGTGCGGCGGCGCCGTTCCCGAGCTGCTCCGGGCTGTCCGCGAACCGGGGGAGCGTGAGTGCGTCGGCCGCGTTGCCAGCCAGGTAACGCTCCCAGTGGTCCACCCACCACTGCGGCAGGAACGGGGACAGCACCAGCGGGCCGAACAGCAGCCCCAGCAGCGCCGCGACCGAGCCCGCGGCGCTGCGCAGCACGAAGGTCAGCGCCACTCCGATCACCGGGAACAGCGGCGCGCCGGCGGCGACGCCCAGCACGACGCGCGCGATGCGTCCCGCGTCGGCGGTCGGCAGGTCGTGTCCGGCGAACATCAGCCGGCCAACCAGCACCATCCCAGCCACCGCGACCAGCGTGGCCACGAACGTGACCGCCGCGACCACGACGACCTTGGCCAGCAGCACCCGCTCCCGCCGCGGCGTCGCGGTGAAGGTGAGTGTGGCCATCCGCGACGAATACTCCGCGGACACCGCGGTGACTCCGAGCACGGCGAACAGCGTCCCGGTCAGGATCGCCCCGACCAGTGAGGTCTCTATCGGGTTGAACGCGGCCCGTTCCTCGGCTGGCCACTCGTGCCACGTGGCCAGCACGGCCCAGGCCACCAGAGCGGTCGAGCCGATCCCGAGCACGGTGCCCAGCACGAGCGTCACCCGGACCGAGCGCTGGGAGGCGAACTTCGTCCACTCGGAGGCTAGCGCCGCCCGGAAGCCGGGGTCCTGCAGTTGCGTGCTCATGCCATCGCCTCCGCGTCGACCAGGTCCAGGAACGCGGCTTCGAGGCTGCTGCGGAGCGGGGTCAGCTCATGCAGGGCGAGCCCTGCGGCGGCCGCCGCATCGCCGATCCGGGCCGCGGTGAGCCCGCTGACCTGGAGCGTGCCGTCGGTCTCGGGCAGGACCTGGCCACCGATCGCGGTGAGCACACCGGTCATCTGCTCCGGCCGCGGGGTCATCACCCGGACCCGTCCGCCGCCGTGCCGTCGAGTCAGCTCGGCCAGCGTCGTGTTGGCGACCAGCCGCCCGTCGCCGATGACCAGCACGTCGTCGGTCGTCTCCTCCATCTCGGCCATCATGTGGCTGGAGAGCAGGACGGTGCGGCCCTCGGCGGCGAACCGGCGCAGCAGCAGCCGCACCTGCCTGATGCCCTCCGGGTCGAGCCCGTTGACCGGCTCGTCGAGCAGTAGCGTCCCCGGGTCGCCGAGCAGCGCGGCAGCGAGGCCCAACCGCTGGAACATGCCGAGCGAGAAGCCGCGCACCTTCCGCCCGGCGGCGGCGGTGAGACCGACCAGGTCGAGCACCTCGTCGACCCGCCGCAGCGGGATGCCGCCGGCGCGGGCCAGCCAGGTCAGGTGGCGGCGGGCGGTCCGGTTGCCGTGCACCGCCTTCGCGTCGAGCAGCGCACCGACCTCGCGCAGCGGCGCGGTGAGCTCCCGATAAGGCCGGCCGTGGATGGTGGCCGTGCCGCTGGTCGGATGGTCGAGCCCGAGGATGAGGCGCATGGTGGTCGACTTTCCCGACCCGTTGGGGCCGAGGAAGCCGGTCACCACGCCGGGCCGGACGTCGAACGTCAGCCGGTCCACGGCGAGCGTCTCCCCGTATCGCTTTGTCAGCGCATGCACTTCGATCACGGCGACGACGCTAGAAGCCCGCGATCGCCGCTACATCCGACGCGAGAACGGTCCTGAGCCTCCTCCTCGAGGAGGAGCGACGAGCGGTCAGACCGACCGCGGCCGGACCAGGCCGACCTCATACGCCAGCACTGCGGCCTGCACCCGGTCCCGCAGCCCCAGCTTGCGAAGCACCGCCGAGACGTGTGACTTCACCGTGGTCTCGGACAGCGACAGCCGCTCGGCGATCTCCGCGTTGGACAGCGCGCCGGCCACCAGCCGCAATACCTCCTGCTCCCGGTCGGTCAGCTCGCGCAGCTCGGCCGGCGGCCCGGCCGGCTGGGCCGCCATCCGGTCCAGCAGCCGGCGGGTCACCGACGGCGCCAGCAGCGCGTCCCCGCCGGCGACCACCCGCACCGCCTCGACCAGGTCGGCGGGGCGGGCGTCCTTGAGCAGGAAGCCGCTCGCGCCGGCGCGCAGCGCCGCGAACACCGAGTCGTCCGCGTCATACGTCGTCAGCACGACGATCCGGCTCCTGCTCGCGGACGAGACGATCCGCCGGGTGGCCTCCAGCCCGTCCATCTCCGGCATCCGGATGTCCATCAGCACGACATCCGGCTCCAGCTCGGCGGTCAGCCGCAGCGCCGCCACGCCGTCCGCGGCCTCGCCGACCACCTCGATGTCCGGCCGGGCGTCGAGGATCATCCGGAAGCCGCCCCGGACCAGCGCCTGATCGTCCGCGAGGAGGACCCGTACGGTCACCGCGCGGGCTCCAGCGGCAGCCGCGCGCGGACCCGGAACCCGCCGTCGGGCAGCGGACCGGCGTCCACGGTCCCGCCGAGCATGGCCGCTCGCTCCCGCATCCCGGCCAGCCCGCGCCCGGGGCCGACCGATGGCTCGCCGGCGCACCCATCGGACCCGACCAGCCCGCCGGACCCGCCGGACCCGCCGGCTGCGCCCGACCCGCCCGACCCGTCCGGCCCGCCGAGCCCGGATCCGTCAGCCCCGGCAGCCGCACCATGACAGGGGGAGTCGCCGGGCCGGGTCGATCCAGAGCCGATGCCGTCGTCGGACACGTCCAGCTCCAGCGCGCCACCGGCGGTACGGATCGTCACCGACGCCTTGGTCGCCCGCGCGTGCCGCAGCGTGTTGGTCAACGCCTCCTGCACGATCCGGTACGCGGACAGGTCCACCGTCGTCGGCAGCGCCAGCAGGTCCGTATCCTCACGGTGCACGGCGACCTCGAGCCCGGCATCCCGCAGCGGTGCCGTGAGCTCCGCCAGCCGTCCGAGCCCTGGTCGCGGCGCGGACCCGAGCCCGGACTCGGCGCCCAGCAGTCGCCGCAGCTCGCCCAACGCCTCCCGCCCGGCCGCCTCGATCGAGCGCAGCGCGGTCCGCGCTTGATCCGGCCGGGTCTCGAACACGTCGTCGGCGGCCGCGGCCTGTACGACGATGACGGACACGCTGTGGGCGATGACGTCGTGCAGCTCGCGGGCGATGCGAGCCTGCTCCTCCCCGGCCGCGCGCCGGGACGCCTCCGCGATCGCCTGCCGCCGGCTGCCGACCGCCTCCGCCAGCGCCCAGACGGCCACCGCCACCGCCATCGCGAACCACACGTCCTCGGCCAGGTTGCCCGGCAGCGCCAGCGCGGTGACCCCGAGCACGGCGGCCAGTCCGGGCAGCGACCAGCGCAGCGGGCGGGTCAGCGCGAGCGTCCACATGGCGACCAGCGCGGCCAGCGGGAAGATCCCCGCAGGGGCGGTCAGCTCCACGGCCGCGCCGCCGGCGACCGCGACCGCCGTCGTGAGCACCGGGTGGCTGCGCCGCCAGATCAGCGCCACCCCGGACCCGATGGCGGCGGCCAGGCCGACCAGCGTCAGCCAGTCGCCGTCCGACTCGTCCGGCCCGAGCACCAACGCCGCCTGCGCGAGCGCCACGCCGACCGGGACCACGACGTCGAGCACGCGTCGCACCGAGTCGGCCGACCGCAACATCCCCGGATTATCGGCGAACCCTCTCGTACCGGGCCAGCGCCTCCTGCCGGGCCGCGGCGTGGTCGACGATCCGCTCGGGGTAGCCGTCGGGCAGTCCCTCGGGCAGCTCCCACGGCTCGTGCACGGCCGGCCCGTCGACCGACCGCAGCTCGCGGCACGTACCGCCGCACGTAGTCGCCGGACGGATCGAACTTCCGGCCCTGCGTCACCGGGTTGAACACGCGGTGGAACGGCGCCGCGTCGGTGCCGCAGCCGGCCACCCACTGCCAGCCGTGGTTGTTCGAGGCGAGGTCGCCGTCGACGAGCCGGTGCAGGAACTCCCGCGCGCCCAGCGTCCAGTCCAGGTGCAGGTCCTTGACCAGGAAGGACGCCACGATCATGCGGACCCGGTTGTGCACCCAGGCCTCGGACCGTAGCTGCCGCATCCCGGCGTCCACGATCGGGTAGCCGGTCCGCCCCTCGGCCCAGGCCGCGAACCGGTCGGGGTCGGAGTCGAGCGTCAGCGTCGCGAACGTCGTGTTGAGGCATTCTCGCGCCGAGCGTGGCTCCTGCCATAGGACGTCCGCGTAGAACTCACGCCACGCCAGTTCCCTGCGGTACGTCTCGGCTCCTTGCCCGGTCTGGCCGGACAGGTCGGCGAGCAGGGTCCGCGGGTGCACCGTGCCGTACTTGAGGTGCGCGGAGAGCCGGCTGGTGCCCGACAGGTCCGGCCGGTCCCGCCGGTCGGCGTACCCGCCCAGCGCCGAGTCGCGGAACTCCGCCCACCGGTCCAGCGCGGCGGTCTCGCCGGCGTCGGGCAGCGCGAGGCCGGAAGGCAGGTCCGGGTCCTTCGGTACGCCGGTCGAGCCCACCCCGGTCAGCCAGCGCACCGTCGCGCCCGCCGAGTCGGCCGGCGCCCGCCAGCCGTGCCGCCGCCAGGCCCGGTAGAACGGCGTGTACACGCGGAACGGCGTGCCGTCGTCCTTGCGCACCCGCCCGGGCGCGACCGCGTACGGCGAGCCGGTCCGGACCAGCGACACCCCGTCCGGCAGCGCCCGGGCGACCCGCTCGTCGCGCCCGCGCCCGTACGGTGCGAAGTCGGCGGCGACGTGCACCGACGACGCCGCCACCTCCCGGACGACGCGGGCGACCACGTTCTCCGGCTTGCCGCGCAGCACCACCAGCCGCCCGCCGAGCGCCTCGTCGAGCGCGCGCAGGCTCCGGTAGAGGAAGGCCAGCCGCGGCGCCCCGCTCGGCCGGCGCAGCGCGTCGTCGAGCACGAACAGTGGCAGCACCCCGTCGGCGGCGGAGTCCCGGGCGGCCAGCAGCGCCGGGTTGTCCGCCAACCGCAGGTCGCGACGGAACCACAAGACGCTGGTCACGGCGGCGACGGTACGGCCGCAGCGGCCGGATCGCCCGTCGAGGGAACCCGGCGCCGGTCCGGTACGTCCGACGACACATGGTGACGGTCCGGTTCCGTGTCCTGTCCGCCCTGGTCGCCGCGGGTGCCGCGGTGACGCTCGCCGCCTGCGGCAACGCCACCGAGCAGTCCGGCTCCGGGTCGACGGAACAGCCCACTTCCGCGGCGCCCAGCAGCGTCCCGACCAGCGAGCCGAGTGAAGGCGGCACCTTCAAGCCCGGTCCGACGGGCATACCGGTCGGTTCGCCCAAGGCGGTCACGATCGACGGAGTGATCGAGGCCGGCGTCGAGCCCGGCTGCAAGGTGCTGACGGCGGGGAACACGAAATTCCTCATCCTCGGTGGCGGCGACGTCCCGCTCGGGGTGCCGGTCCGGGTGGAGGGGACGCTCCAGCCCGGGGTTTTGAGCACCTGCCAGCAGGGGACGCCACTGCGAGTGACTACCGTGAAGCGTCGCTGAGCAACGGCGGCACCCGCGTGCAGACATAGAGGAGAGAGCGACACATGAGCGTGGACCCGGGCGGGCTGGAGTCGGGCAGCGACCCGCAGGACCCGGTCATGGATTTCGACGAGGAGTCGACGCTCGACGACAACGAGCTCCTCGACCCCATCGACGAGGGCGACGGGGACAACGACCCCGGCTCGTCCGTGTACGACACGAGCTGGGTGCCGGACGACCGGCCGAGCCATCGCACCGACTACGGCGACACCCTGACCGAGATGCGCGAGGGCGAGTCGCTCGACCAGCGGCTGTCCGAGGACGAGCCGGACGTGCTGGAGCAGGAGCTGGGCGACCCGGTCGACCAGGTCCTGGGGCAGCGCGCCGACACCGAGGACGACCCCAACTTCGAGGAGGACCCGGACGCGCGGCTGGCCACCGAGGCCGACGACGACCCACGGGTCCGGGCCGCGCTGGCCGAGGAGGGCGGCGACACCGACGTGCCGGCGCCGGAGTTCGAGGAGCAGCAGGCGCGCGCCGGCCGGCTGGTCGAGCCGGACGAGGGCCTCGAGTCGGACACCGAGAAGGACATGATCGCCTACGACGCCGGCATCTCGGGCGCCGGTGCCTCGGCCGAGGAGGCCGCGGTGCACCTCACCGACGAGCCGTAAGGGTCACCGCCCGCGGCGGGGCACCTCGAGGGCGACGTGCAACTGGTAGCGGTCGGCCCGGTAGGTCGAGACGGCGAACTCGACCGGCCGGTCGCCGACGAACGACCGGCGCTGCAGCAGCAGGACCGCGGCCGCGCCGGGCGGCAGGTCGAGCAGCGCCGCGTCGGTGGGGTCGGCGATGCCGGCCTCGATGGTCTGCTCACCACGGTCGAGCAGCACGCCGTACGTCGAGGCGAGCAGGTCGTACAGCGACTTGCCGGCCAGCGACTCGTCCGACAGGCCGGGTGCCACCGCGTCCGGCACGTGCGAGCGCTCCACCGCCATCGGGATCCCGTCGGCGGTCCGCAGCCGCTCGATGACGTGCACGTCGTCACCGGGCGAGATCTGCAGCATCCGGGCCAGGTGGGCGCTGGCCCTGTCGGTGCGCCGGTCGAGGTCGCGGGAGCCCGGCTCGAGCCCGCGGGCGCGCATGTCCTCGGTGAACGAGGCCAGCCGCAGCGGCATCTCGATCTTGGGCCTGGCCACGAACGTGCCCTTGCCCTGCACCCGGTAGAGCCGGCCCTCGGAGACCAGGTGGTCCACCGCCTGGCGGACGGTCATCCGGGACAGCCCGAACCGGGCGGACAGCTCCCGCTCCGACGGGATCGACTGGTCCTCGTCCAGCTCGGTCTCGACCAGGTCGAGCAGGATCTCCCGGAGCTGGAAGTACTTCGGCACCGGGCTGTGATGGTCGATCGTGACCTTCCCCGCGGTCTCTCCGGCGGCCATTGCGCCTTCTTCCTTCCCGCGGTTACAGTCGCCGCACTGGTATGGACCGGTCTAGTCCGGAAGTGGACCAGACCGTTGTGCACAGTGTCAATCGTTCTTGCCCGGTGGAGGTCCCCGTGCACGTGATACGCGCACCGCGTGTCGTCGCTGACGGCGTGCCGCTCGGACCGGCCTGTGTCGCCGTGTCGGACGGTGTGATCGTCGGCGTCGCCGCGGGGGACACGTATGGCGGCGTCCGCCCTGACGTCGACCTCCGGTCCGGCGTCCTGGTCCCCGGCCTGGTCGACATGCAGATCAACGGCTGCTTCGGGGTCGACTTCGTCGCCGCCGACCCGGCCGGCTGGGCCGAGGTGTCCCGCCGGCTGCCGGAGACCGGCGTGACCTCGTTCGTGCCGACGTTCATCACCGCGCCGGTGCCGGAGCTCGTCGCCGCGCTGCGCCGGACCGCCGCGCTGCCTGCGGATCTCGGTGGTGCCCGGGCCCTCGGCGTGCACGTCGAGGGCCCGTTCCTGGCGTCGAGCCGGCACGGCGCGCACGACCCGGCCCTGCTGCGGGATCCCACTCCGCAGGCGATCGACGCGCTGATCGAGGCCGCGCCCGGCCTGCTCCGGCTGCACACGCTCGCTCCCGAACGGCCCGGCGGCCTGGACGCGATCCGCCGGCTGGTCGGGGGTGGCGTGCTGGTCAGCGTCGGGCACAGCGACGCGACCGCGGCGCAGACCGAGGCGGCCGCCGACGCCGGCGCCCGGCTGGTCACCCACCTGTTCAACGCGATGCGCCCGCTGCACCACCGGGAGCCGGGTGTCATCGGGCAGGGCCTCACCGACCCGCGGCTGACCTGCGGGCTGATCGCCGACCTGCGCCACGTGGCCGCGCCGGTCTGCCGGCTCGCGTTCGCCGCGGCGCCGGGGCGGATCGTGCTGGTCACCGACGCGGTAGCGGCCGCCGGGATGCCGCCGGGGACGTACGACCTTGGCGGCCAGCAGGTGTCGGTCGACCCGCTCGGCCTGCCCCGGCGGCCGGACGGCACGATCGCTGGCTCCGGGCTCCGGCTGGACGCGGCGATCGCCAACGTGGTCGCCGCCGGCGTCGACCTGCGCTCCGCGGTCGACGCGGCCAGCCGGTTGCCGGCCGACATCCTCGGCCGACCCGACCTCGGCCGGATCGCGGCCGGCGCGACCGCGGACCTCGTCTGGCTCGGCGACGACCTCACGGCCAGGGCGACGTGGCTGGCCGGTCGGCTCGCGTACGGCACCCTGACCGGAGCGGTCGGCGCCCCGACGGCCGGCACCGCGGCCGGCACCGCGGCCGGCTCCGCGGCCGGCCCGCGGTCGGCTCCGCGGTCGGCTCCGCGGCCGGCACCGCGGCCGGCTCCGCGGCCGGCACCGCGGCCGGCACCGCGGCCGGCACCGCGGTGGGTGGTGCCGGGGTCGACGGTGTCGGGGTCGACGGTGTCGGGGTCGACGGTGTCGGGGTCGCGGTGGACGGCGCGGCAGCACGCCGGGCCGCGACCGTGCCCGGGCCGGCGGCGGGTGGTCCCGCCGGCGACCGGGTCCTGCCGTGACCCCGACCGCCGCCGCACCGGTGACCCGGATGGCGGCGGAGATCCGGGAGCAGCCCGCCGCGCTGCGCCGCACGCTCGACGCCCTGCTCCCGCTGGAGCCGGCAATCGCCGAGTTGGCCGCCCGCACCAGGCAGGTGCTGTTCATCGCCCGCGGCTCGTCCGACGCCGCCGCGCTCTACGGCCGGTATCTCTGCGAGGTCGGCGCCGGCCGGCTGGCCACGCCGGCCTCGCCCTCGGTCGCCACCCGCTACCGGCGCCGGCTCGACCTGGACGGCGTGCTCGCGGTCGCGCTGTCCCAGTCCGGCCGCACCGAGGAGATCGTCGAGACGCTCGCCTGGGCCGGCGACTGCGGCGCGACGACGGTCGCGATCACCAACGACGGCGGCAGCCCGCTCGCGGCCGCGGCCGGGCTCGCGCTGGTCACCCAGGCCGGCCCCGAACGGGCGGTGCCCGCGACCAAGTCGTACACGACCCAGCTCGCGGCGCTGGTCGTGCTCGCACTCGGCCTCGGCGCCGACCCGGCGCTGCGCGGCCGGCTGGCCGGAGTCCCTGACGCGGTGGCGGCCGCGCTCCAGTCCGATGTGGACCCGCTCACCGCCGCACTGTCCGATGTGGACGGCCTGATCGTCTCCGGCCGCGGATTCGCTGCGTCCACCGCGTGGGAGCTGTCCCTCAAGGTCCGCGAGACCTGCTCGATCGACGCAAGTGGACTGTCCTATGCGGACCTCCTGCACGGTCCGATCGCCGTGGCCGGCGCCCGCACGCCGGTGCTGCTGGTCGCGGCCGACGACGGCCCGGTGCTCGCCGGCGTGCTCGCGGTCGCCGACCGGCTGCGGGCGGCCGGCGTGCCGGTGCACTCGATCGGCGGCGGCCCGGCGCTTGCCGCGGCCGCCGACGTCGCGCTGCCCGGCCCGGACCTGCCCGAGCCGCTCGCGCCGCTCGCCCTGGTCGTGCCGGGCCAGCTCGCGGCCGAGGCGCTGGCCCGCCGGCTCGGGCTCGACCCGGACGACCCCGCCGGCCTGTCGAAGGTGACCCAGACGGACGAGGAGCCGGCATGACCGCTTCGGTGCACGTGGACTCGCCCACCGAGGGCCGCAACCCGGCGACCACCGGGATCGACCGGCTGCCCACGGCAGCGGTGCTGCGGCTGCTGATCGCCGAGGACGCGACCGTACCGGACGCGGTGGCCGCGACGCTGCCGGAGCTCACCGCGGCGGTCGACCTGCTGGTCACCGCGCTCCGGACGGGCGGCCGCGTGCACGTCCTCGGCGCCGGCACCTCCGGCCGGCTGGCGGCACTCGATGCCGACGAGCTCGGCCCCACGTACGGGCTGGAGCCGGGCCGCTGGACCGCGCACGTGGCCGCGTACGACGGCATCGTGGACGGCGAGGACGACACGGTCGCCGGCGCGGCGGTGGGCGCGCTGGCCGGCGCCGGCGACGTGCTGGTCGCAGTCAGCGCGAGCGGCCGCACTCCGTACGCGATCGCCGCGCTACACACCGCGAAGGAGAACGGCGCCGCAACCGCGTTGCTGTCCTGCCGGCCCGGCGCCGCCGCGGGGTCCGACGTGGACGTCCACATCGCCGTGCGCACCGGGCCCGAGGCGGTCACCGGGTCGACCCGGCTCAAGGCTGGCACGGCACAGAAGCTCGTTCTCAACGCGTTGTCCACGGCCACGATGGTCCGTTGTGGACGGACGTGGTCCAACCTCATGGTCAGCGCCGTCGCGACGAACTCCAAGCTCCGTGGCCGGATTGCCGCGGCGCTGGTCGCCGCGACCGGCGAGGACCCGGACACCTGCACGCTCGCGGTCGAGAACGCCGACGGCGACGGCAGAGTGGCGCTGCTCACCCTCCTCAGTGGACTGTCGGCTCCGGTTGCGCGCCGTGCCCTGGACAGCACCGGCGGTCACGTACGGGAGGCGCTGGCCGAGCTGACAGCGAACGGTGACCGTCCCACCAGCTGATCAACCGGAGCGACCGTGTTGCGAGCCGTGTCGCCGACCGTTGTCCACAGCCAGGATGGTCCGTTGTGGACGGAGACCGCCCCGACCGTCGTCGTCGAGGAGTGTCGGCCCCCACCCTCCTCAGTGGACAACGCCGGTTGCACCGCGTGAACCCGACGGCACCGGCGGTCACCGTACGGAGGTGCGAGCCATGATCATCGTCGAGAATGCTGCTCCGAACGGGTGATCTCTCGCAGAGCACTCATGACTGACGGTCAGGTCGGCTTGACTCCGTCCGTACAGGCCGTAGTCTTCACGCGGCTTACCGGCCGTCTGTCACCCACTAGGGGGTGACACCGGAAGTCACCGCCTAATTGCGGCTCCGGTAACGGTGTCGTGAGCCGGGGAACCACTTCTTCCCTGGGGTGAATCGGCATCGCCGCCCGTGCCACGGACGGCCCGCCGTAGGGCGACTTCCACGCCCGAACCCGTCAGCTAACCCGGTCGGCGGAACTGGAAGACAAGGAGTGCCGCCTCGGTGGCAATACCGAGACCCACTTCCCCCCTGTTCCGATCGTTGTCCGTAGCTGGTGCGGCCGCCCTCATCGTGGGGCTCTCCGCCACCAGCGGCCAGGCGGTCCCAGGTGCCCCCTCCCCCTCGGCACCGACGACCTCCGCGCAGGCGATGACACAGCTGAAGGCGTTCAACGAGCAGTTCGAGAAGGTCACGGAGCAGTACAACGACGCTCGGATCCTGCTCGGCAAACGCACGGCCCAGGCGAAGACCGCATCGGCGAAGGCGACGGCCGCCGCCAGAGCGGTCTCGCAGTACAAGGGCCGGATCAAGCAGCTGGTCACGTCGGAGAGCCGCTCGGATCCGTTCGGCACGTTCGGGGCGATGCTGTCCAGTGCCTCTCCCGGCGACTTCGTGTCCCAGGCGAGCATCATCGACGTCGTCTCCAACCGCCGTGCTGCGGTGCTGGCCGCGGCCAGCAAGGCCAGTGCGACGGCCACGAAGGCGGCGAACGACGCCAAGGCGGCGCAGGCCGCGGCCGCGAAGCTCACCCACGACCTGTCGGCCAAGCGCACGCAGCTGGCCAAGCAGGCCGCGCAGAGCAAGGCGATGTTCGATCGGCTGTCCGCATCGGAGCGGCAGTCGTTCCTCAACTCGCAGGCGGCATCGACTGTTCGGGCGTCCCGGGACGAGACCCGCTCCGACCCCTCGGCGGGCGCTCCCACCGTCAACGTCCCGGCCAGTGGAGGCGCGGCCACCGCGGTTGCGGCGGCGAAGTCGAAGCTGGGCAGCGCGTACGTGTGGGCCGCCTCGGGACCGTCCACATTCGACTGTTCCGGTCTGACGATGTGGGCGTGGAGCCAGGCAGGTGTGTCACTGCCGCACTCCTCGTCGATGCAGTACAGCTCCGGCGCCAAGGTGTCGGCGTCCTCGCTGCAGCCGGGCGACCTGGTCTTCTATGGGAGCCCGATCCACCATGTTGCCCTGTACGTCGGCGGTGGGCAGGTCATCCACGCGCCGCAGACCGGTGACGTGGTGCGGTACGCAAGCGTCGACATGATGCCGGTCGTCGGGGCGGTTCGTCCCTAGCACCAAGAATGACCGTCCTCTGTGGACGGTCGGCTCCAGCGAGGGCCCGGCCGCGGTGCGCCGGGCCCTCGCGGCATGCCCGGACCGGGTGTTCGGGAGCGCCTCGGAACGGGTAGGCCGACCGGCATGACCGAGCCGGAGGACCTCGACCTGCCGCCGATAACCGAGGCGATGACCGCCCCCGGCGCCGCCCGGGCTGCCGAGGAGGCGCTGCGCCAGGCCGCGCACGCCAGCTGGGACGGCGTGAGCACGGCCGCGGACGTCTACACCGTCTTCGGCGCGGTGGGCTACTCGCTGGAGCTGATCCCGCAGGTGCTCGACCAGCTCACCGCCTGGCTGGAGAAGCATCAGGACCGGCTGGACGTCTCCGACGCCGACACCACCGTGGCGGCCCGGATCGCCGACGCCCGCACGTCCGTCGCCGCTGCCGTCGAGACGATCGGCGCCGGGCGATCCGGCGTCGCCGCCGCCCAGGCCGCCCTCGCCCCGATCTTCGGCCCGGTCGGGTCCCGCTCGTAGCACGAATCGGTCGGTGGGCGTGGCTACGGTGCCGGCACGCCCGAGGTACGCCGCCGACCTGGACGACCCCACGGAGCTGACCCGGCTGCGCGTCGTGATGTTCACCGACGTGGGCCGCGATCCCCGCCGGCTCGACGACGACTGGCGGCGCCGCAACGTCGCCCACTTCTTCCGCCGCCGGCTGGCCGAGAAGGACCGCGGCTACGACCGAGCCACCCTGGCCGCGCTGCTCGCCTGGCTGCGCTCGACCGGCATCACCACCGTCGACCTGCCCGCCACTCCCGACGGCGAGCCCTCTACCGCTCCCTGGGCTTCGCCGCCCCACAGACACCGCACCTCACCCCCTGCTTCCCCTCCCCGCCCGTGAGAGACTGATCTGATCCCCGCCGCCCTCGTAGCTCAGGGGATAGAGCACCGCTCTCCTAAAGCGGGTGTCGCAGGTTCGAATCCTGCCGGGGGCACCACCTGTGACCAGCAGTTCCTTCACACAAGGTCAAGATCGCCTGCGATCGCGGGAACGACTGTGGGAACGAGACCGAGTATTGTCACATCATGGCGACACGCAAGCGCCGTACCCAGGGAGGGTCTGTTGCGTCCAGGCTGACGGGGCACAGGTCGGGCGGGGAGGAAGCGCCGGTCATATGGCCTGGGCGAGTTCGGTGAATGCGGCGGCCAGGCGGAGCGGCGGTGCGGCGTTGATGGCGAGTTCGTAGTGGCCGCGGCGGAGGCTCTGCACGAAGGCACGGCTGGCGGCGATCCGGGCCGCCGACAGCAGGCGTTTGAGTCCGCGCATCGGCCGCAGCCGAGCCTTCAACCGAGCATGATCGCTTTCAGTCGAGTTGTTGGCGTACTGCTCCGTAATGTGGGCGGCGGCGGGCACCAGTTCGTCCAGAACGCGCAGGTACGGGCCGGCCTTGTCGGTGGTCACCTCGACCGGCGCCGGCCCGTGGCGCAGCGCGGGCGAAGAACCGGCGGGCCGCCGGGGTGTCCCGCTGCTCGGACAGCATGACGTCGATGACCTGGCCGTATTGGTCGACAGCCCGGTACAGGTACCGCCACCGGCCGGCGACCTTGACGTAGGTTCGTCGACGAACCAGCGGTCGCCTGTCGCGTGCCGGAGAGGACGGGCCGCCTCGGCCAACAACGGAGTGAACCGCTGCACCCATCGATAGATCGTGACGTGGTCAACCTGGATGCCCCGTTCGCCCAGCAGCTCCTCGATGTCGCGGTACGAGAGGCCGTACCGCAGGTACCAGCGGACCGCGATCGTGATCACCTCGGGCGGGAACCGGAACCCGGCGAACGCCGACCGGCCGGCGTTCGGGCGAGCGGCTCGAGGTCGACGCATCCGGCTAGTACCGCGGCTGCCAACCTTTGCCCTTCTCGGCGACACGCCCGGGTAGGTGGGCCGGTCTGGCCGGTCTGGGCTTGATCGTGTGTCTCGTCTTGTCCTGACTTCCCCGGGGAGAAGCGAGATGGTGGCGCGTGTGCGGGTGCGTGAGATCAGCAGCGAGGAGGGCAACCGGCTGCTGCGGATCGTGCGCCGGTCCAGCGGCTCGGTGGTGACGTGGCGGCGGGCGCAGATGGTGCTGCTGTCCGCGCAGGGCATGGACGTGGCGATGATCGCGACGGTGACGTTCACCAGCCCGGACCGGGTCCGGGACGTGCTGCACAACTTCAACGCCGACGGGTTCGACTCGCTGCGGCCGCGC
This sequence comes from uncultured Actinomycetota bacterium, assembly GCA_963803135.1. GTDB lineage: Bacteria > Actinomycetota > Actinomycetes > Mycobacteriales > CADCTP01 > CADCTP01. The sequence continues at coordinate 1,034,961 of CAWDLH010000010.1, forward strand.
TACGCCGGCGGGCGGCCACCGAAGTTCGGTGCGCAGCAGCGCGCGCAGATCACGCAGATCGCGCTGGCCCGCCCGGCCGATCACGGACTGCCGTTCTCGACCTGGAGCCTGTCCAAGCTGGCCGACTACCTGGTCGCGCAGGGGGTGGTCGAGGACATCTCCCACGAGGGGCTGCGCGTGCTGCTGCGCGAGCAGGGTGTCTCCTTTCCAAGCCGTCAAGACGTGGAAGACCAGCACCGACCCTGACTACGAGGCGAAGAAGAACCGCGTCCTCGCGCTCTACGCGATCGCCGACGGGCAGGCCGAGCCCGACCCGACCGACCCGACGGTAGTGATCTGCATGGACGAGTTCGGGCCGCTGAACCTGCAACCCCACCCCGGCCGGCAGTGGGCACCGGCCGCCACCGGCACCGGTGAGCAGAGCCGACCCCGGCGGCGGCGCCGGCGGGCGACCTACAAACGCCCGCACGGGGTCCGGCACCTGCTCGCCGGCTACGACCTGTCCACCGACCGGCTCTACGGGCACGTCAAGACCCGCAAGAGCCGAACCGAGTTCCTCGCGTTCGCCCGCTACCTGCGATCCCTGCACCCGCCGCAGATCCGGATCGCGATCGTGCTGGACAACTTCAGCCCGCACCTGTCCACCAGGACCGACGCCCGGGTCGGCGAGTGGGCCGCGGCGAACAACGTCGAACTGGCCTACGTGCCCTTCTACGGCTCCTGGCTCAACCGGATCGAGGCCCAGTTCACCGCCCTGCGCTACTTCGCCCTCGACGGCACCGACCACCCCAGCCACACCGAGCAAGCCAACATGATCCGCCGCTACATCGCCTGGCGGAACCGCCACATCACCGACCCCATCCTCCGCAAGGTCATCCGCCGGGCCCAGACCATCAAACGGGCCAAGGTTGCCTGACGCGGTACTAGCTTCCTCGGCCCGACTCGACTGCCACCGCCGGGGCCCGGGCGAGTGCAACAGACTCCCTCGAACTGGCTGATGCCGCCCGGACACGCTGGGCGGCCAGGTCAGAACGCGGCTAGCTGTTCACGCGTCAGCCCGGACACGCCCATGTTGTCCATGGTGCGGGCGCGCTCGGCGGCGAAGTCTTCGCCGGCGACGATCGACGCGATGCGGATCACGGCGTCCATGGTGGGGGTCGGCACCGACAGGTGCTGAGCCAGGTCGGTGAGGAACACCATCGAGTAGCCCACGTCCTCAGTCAGGTAGCGGTGGTGGAGCTCGTTCTGCGCCTTGATGCCGCGGAAGCCCGGTGCGGTGGAGTAGCCGGTGGAGTAGTTGGGCTCGGTCATGTAGCCCTGCCGCACCCCGAGATCCGGCTCGGCGAGGATTGCGACTCCGAGGGCGTGCGCGATGGAGAGCCGCTCGTCGTCGACCGCCTTCATGAAGCGGCCGACTGCCTCGGTGACCCCTTCCTCGTAGAACATGAAGTCGCCGCCCGTGCGCTCGATCAGCGCGGCGTTAAGCAGAGTGACGGCCGGGTGGATGACCGGGTTGCCGTTTTGTAGCGTGGTCTGGAAGATTCCCGAGGCTTCCTCAGTGTTGCGGTACACCTGGCGGAGGATCTCCAGGAGCCGAGGCGTGTTGCTGCGCGGGGCGGCGGCGGCCGAGAAGCCGGTGTCGAACCGGTGAAAGATCCGCACGCTGCCGTGCAGCGATGCGCGCGAGGCGTACGGCAGCGTGCTGGTCTCACCCACGACGATGCTCTCGTCATGCAGCTCCAACCCCGCGGCGTGCTTGAAAGCGAGACTGCCGACGCACGAGCTGGGGCAGACCACGACGGTCATCCCGGGGCGCAGGTGACCGCGGGTGTCAGCGCCGAACGGCTCAGTGGCGTAGGCAGGGCCGACGACGAAGACGACCTCCACGCCATCCAGTGCCTCGCCGATGTCGGTGGTGACCGTCTCCAGGGGGGCGAACCCCTCGAGCAGGCCCTCGGCCTGGATGCCGCCGCGTTCGCGGACCGGCGCCAGATGGTGGTCGTGGGCGCGTTGTGCGTACAGCGAGACCCGGTGTCCCTGGCTCGCCCACTCGTAGGCGACCGCTAGACCTCCACCGCCCGCCCCCAGCACCGCCGCCTTCACTAAGCTGACTCCCTCCGCCCGCGGATCCCCAGCATCGTCGACCGCAACCGTCTCACGGACAGTGCGCCGCACTCGAGCCTCTTCGCAGACCGGTCACCCGGGATTCCGCTCCGGGGCCCTGGAGCAGCCGTGGCGCCCGGATGCGTGCGCGAGCGCCTCCGCTATGGTTCGCCGGTTTGGACCCGCGAGCCTACGCCTCACGCCAGATCAATCCCCAGGTTAGCGCAAACCCCTGACGTGCCGATCACCGGCGGCTATGGGCTGGGGTGTCGTCGACGAGTGTTACGACGTCTCGGCCGCAGGTACGAGCCGTGCTGCTCAGCCACCACGGCCGGAGCCCGTATTTGGGTCACGTCACCCCCGCATCAGCCTAAGATCGACAATGATCAACAACGTCGACATCCACAGGAGGGTTCCCTCATGTCGTTCCAGGACGCCGTCAGGACCTGCCTCCAGCGGAAGTACGCGGACTTCCATGGCCGTGCGCGCCGTTCGGAGTACTGGTTCTTCTTCCTGTTCACCGCGATCGTCGGCGTCGTCGGCGGCATCCTCGACGCGATCTTCGGTACGCGCAGTGGAATGTACGGCGGCACGGGGCCTATACAAGGCATCCTCCAGCTGGCCCTGCTCATTCCGGGTCTCGCCGTAGGCGCGAGACGTCTGCACGACACTGGCCGCTCGGGCTGGTGGCTGCTCATCGGCCTCATTCCGCTGGTCGGCTGGATCATTCTCCTCATCTTCTTCGTGCAGGACAGCAAGCCGTCCAACCAGCACGGGCCGAATCCCAAGGGCCTCGGCGACGGCTACAGCGAGACACCTCCGCCCCAGCCGCAGCAGTACTGAGTTCCAGACGCTCACGACGTCACCCGGGATCCGCTCCAACGGGGCGCCGGCGTCTGCGCGTCCCAGTGGGCGTTCCCTGGGTGCCGGCGCCCGCTTGGAACGCGGCCCGTCGCTGCGACCTGTGTGAACCCTCGACCAGACCGGCCCCATGGTCGTGTCAATCAGCGGTATCGTCGCCTCCCTCGCCCTACTGCCAGCCGGCCGCCGGCCTCGTCCGGTTGACGCCCAGCATGAAGGCAAGAGCGTCGGCACTTCCTCGGTCATCCCGGCTCAGTCGTCTGATATCGCCAGCGGAGCGGGGTCGGCCGGCCCAAAGCCACAGACGGGACTCAGGTCAGTTCGCGCTCTGGCTTGTCGACTTGCCGTAGTACTCGCCCACGCGGTCCCGGTACCCCGCGTCCCGGCAAGCATCCTTGTCGAACTTCGGTGCGCTCTTGATCTCGTCCTTGCTGCAGGCGACGTAGGCTCTCCGGCTGCTGCGGTCGATCCGGCTGATCGTGCCCGCTGGCAGCATCACCTTGCTACCAAAGATCCAGGGCTCGGTATCGACGACCACGTAGCTTGATCCCACCTCGTACGTGGCCTCGGCGATCTTGCCGATGTGCCCGTCGCTTGCCTCCACCTCGTATCCCACCAGGTCTGCCCAGGTTCCGGTTCCCGGCAGCCCGACATCGCTGCGGTGAGTCCACAGATCCCACCCGGTCTGTGAGCCCGATCTGGCCATGAGTCCCTCCTCTGGGCTGCTCTGCTCCCGCCGTAGAGACCCGACCCCGCTCGCCTCATCACGCCACTAGCGGCAGCTGCACGGTCGCGCATCCGGCCGGCGGCTGCAGGAAAGCCAGGGGCCGACGCCGGCGAGCCGGTCGTGTGCGTCGAGGCGTGGCCCCGATCGGAGCGGCCTATCCAGGGGTTCCAGCGCCGAGCTCCACCCCGGCAAACGCGCAGGCCGGCGCGGTGGCCGAGGTGGGGGCAGCGGGAGCGAAGCCGCTGGAGCGCGTCGACGTCGCCGAGCCAATCCAACCGAAGACGACTCGGCGGGCTTCGTCGCGGGTGGCGAACTGGCGGCGGGAAAGCAGTTTGTGTTCGAGGGTGGAGAAGAACGACTCCGCGACGCCGTCATCCAGCGCCGAGCCGACCCGGCCCATCGACTGGACCGCCCCGAGCGAGCGGCAGGCGCCGGCGGACAGGCCCGAGGTGTACTCGGCGGACTCAAGTGGTCGTCGCAACACCTTGATGTGGGGGTGGAGCGGTGGCATCTGGGCCGGGGCGGCGGGTGCGTCCGGGCAGGTCCCGTGGACGCACCGTGGCCAGCAGCGCCCGAGCCTTGAACGAGGACAGGTGCCGTTTCGCGCCGCCGCCGATCAGCTCGGCCAGTAGCCGGTGCAGCCGGTTGAGGGTCTGCGCTCGGCTGCGGGACAACTCGTCCCGGCGGTCAGCCAGCAGCCGCAGCACCGCCAGGTCCTCGTCGACCTGCAGCTGCCGCAGCCCGCGGGTCCGTAACGCGACCATGACGATGGCGTGCGCGTCGTGCGCGTCGCTCTTACGGGCGTGGCCGGTGTCGAACACCCGGACGCGGGCGGCCAGCTTGGCCGGCACGTCCACGACCCGCTCACCATCGGCGAGCAGCCGCGCAGACAGCGGCCGGCCGGTGCCGTTGGCGCCCTCCACCGCCCACGTCCTGGCCGGCCATTGCCGGCAGTACCGCAGCATCGCCCGGTAGCCGCCGGTGTCGGTGTCGAACCGGCCGGTCGCGAGCAACACCTCCCGCTGATCGCGGACCTCCATCGTGGCCGAGGCCTTGTGCGGATCCATTCCGATGATCACGCCGCTCACACTCGTCGCCTTCCTCACGTCGTGTCGCCGACAGCGAGGGCGGGCAGCGCTACTACGAGCCGAGCAGACCCCTCTTGAGCCACGCCTCGCCACGGTGCCCGGCGAGACCGCATGCCATGGAAGAGCCACGCTCACCAGGAGCGGGCAGCCGCAAAGAGAGCGTCCCGCCGGACACCACACCCGAGCCTGCACCGACCCGAGTCACCTTGGTAGGCAACAAGTAGCCGCGCGTCGCGCGGTACAGAGCCGCGCACGCAGCACGTCGTTCGCCTTGGCCGACGCGGGGGCCGGCCAGCGGGGTGGTGGTTTCGATCCGGGTGGGTGTGGCCGGTCGATGGTGCCGGGGCAGGATGCGGAGGTGATGTCGGACGGGACGGTGAGGGTCGACTACGCGGTGGCGGGTCCGCTGACCGGTCTTGGCCCGGTGGCATGGACGGTCGTTCCGGATGATCCGGTGGCGGTGTGCTGGACAGGTGCACGATCTGGTGATCCAGCCCGACCAGGCCCGCCGGCGGGGCTTGGCCGAGGAGCGGTTCGCGGAGAATCAGATCCGACCGGCCGCGCGCCTGCTGGAGATCCTGACCGGCCTGGATCCGGCCCCGGTGGACGTGCCTCGCCCGCCGGAGCGGCGGGTGGTGGGCACCTGCCGGCATTTCGCGGTGCTGGCGTGTGCGTTCCTGCGGGAGCGGGGAGTCGGGGCGCGGGTGCGGTGCGGCTTTGCGACGTATTTCCAGCCGGGGCATGGGCTCGGCCACTGGATCGTCGAGTACGGCCGGGACGGGCGGTGGGTGCGGCTCGATCCGGAGCTGCTCGGCGGGTCCGTTGTGGACAGTCCGCAGGAGCTGCGGCCTGGGCAGTTCCTCTCCGGCGGTGAGGCGTGGGTTGCTCACCGGGAGGGGCGGATAGACGCGAGCACCTTCGGCGTCTACGGCACCGAGAACTGGGGTCCGGCCGAGATCCGCGGCAACGCGGTCAAAGACCTCGCGGCCCTGAACAAGGTCGAGATGCACCACGCCCCGGTGCTGACGGCCCGCCCTGTCGTGCGCCGCCTGGTGGTACTGGTGAGAAGCTGAGACGGCGGGCGGACGAGGAATTGTCAAGACCTGTGGATCGTGATCGTTAGGCGGCCGCCTGGGTGGTGTTGTTCTCGTCGGGTCGTTCGATGAGATGTCCGTTGAGGAACGTGGCGCCGTTGCGGACGAGGGCGACGAGGTGGGGTGCGTTGACCGCGCGCCAGCGGTCTTGAGCAGCGTTCATGAGCTTGAACGCCATTGCCAGGCCGGCGGCGCTGGAGCCCGGTCCCTTGGTGACTCGGGTGCGGTGCCGGACGGTGGCGAAGGTTGACTCGATCGGGTTCGTCGTGCGCAGGTGGATCCAGTGCTCGGCGGGGTAGTCGTAGAAGGCCAGCAGCTGGTCGAGGTCGTCGGTGACCTTCGCGACCGCCTTGCCGAACTTGGCGCCGTAGGTGCCGGCGAACCGGTCCGCGGCGGCCTGAGCGTGGGTCTTGTCCTCGGCTCCCCAGATCTCGGCGAGGGCCTTCTTCGCGCCGGGGTGGGCGGACTTTGGCAGCGCGGAGAGCACGTTGCCGGTCTTGTGGAACCAGCAGCGCTGCTCGGCGGTGGTCGGGAAGACTTCACGCAGCGCGGCCCAGAACCCCAGTGCGCCGTCCCCGACCGCAAGAACGGGTGCGCGCATGCCGCGCCGCTTGCAGTCGCGCAGTAGGTCCGCCCAGGACCCTTCCGATTCCCGGTATCCGTCGGCGAGGGCGACGAGTTCCTTGCGGCCGTCGGCGCGGACCCCGACCAGCACGAGCAGGCACAGCTTCACCTCCTCCAGCCGGACGTTGACGTGGATGCCGTCCGCCCACAGATAGACGTAGTCCACACCGGACAGATCCCGGCGGCTGAAGGCCTTGTAGTCGTCCTGCCACTGAGCGGTCAGCCGGGTGACCGTCGCCGCGGACAGCCCCGCGGACGTGCCGAGGAACTGCTCCAGCGCCGGCACGAAATCTCCGCTCGACAGGCCGTGCAGGTACAGCAGCGGCAACACCTCGGCGATCTTCGGGGTCCTCCGGCACCACGGCGGCAGGATCGCCGAGGCGAACCGGCGCCGCTCACCGGTCACCGAATCGACCCGGCGGTCGTTCACCCGCGGCGCCCTCACCTCGACCGCACCTGCCGCGGTGGTGACCCGCCGCGGCAGGGCGTGACCGTTGCGCACCACCAGCCGCCGGCCGGTCCCGTCCCGCTCGCCAGCGAACTCGGCCAGGTACGCGGCGACCTCAGCCTCCAACGCCGCGGCCAGCATCCGCCGCGCACCCTCACGCACGATCTCATCGATCAACAGAGCCGGGTCCTCCGGCCCGCCGGTGGCATCAGCCTCGACGGCTCCAGCAACTACGGTAAGCACGGGTCGTACCTTCCCGACCGGCGTTGGCGCGCCGATCTTGCTTGATGGCCTCAAGATCACCGGGAGGGTACGGCCCCTCCTCTTGATCCACAGGTCTCAAGCATTGCTCCGGGCGGACAGGAAGGGACGTCAACGGTGTATGCCCCACGCGAGGCGGACGAGGCCCAGATCAAGCAGCAGGTGGCCAGGATCGCCGAGGGAATCCGGGCCAAGGATCTCGAGGGCCTGCGGCCGATATACGCAACAGACGTCGTGTCCTTCGACGTCGAGCCGCCGCTGCAGCATGTCGGGGTCGAAGCGAAGCTGAAGAACTGGGCGAACGTCTTTGCGGTCTTCCGGGACGCGGACTACGAGGTGCGCGGCCTGGACATCGCAGTGGGCGATGATGTGGCGTTCGGACACTGCTTCGGCCGGCTCCATGGCACGCTGATGAACGGGACGGCGACCAAGGGCATCTGGGTCCGGGTCACGTTCTGCTTCCGGAAGCTCGACGGCGCCTGGCAGATCGTGCACGACCAGGCTTCGGTGCCGTTCGACGTGCTCAGCGGCCGAGGAGTGGCCGACCTCGAACCCTGACTGTTGTGAGCAGCCTGTCTGGAATCACCCGAGCAAGTCCTCCTGGCCCAGTCCGTGGACCGATGGTCCAGATCAATGCACACGCGCCAGTGACCTTGCATCAGCATCCGGTCCAGCTCGCGACCCGGACTCACTCATCTGCCGCTGCGTGCTCGTCGTGTCCTGCTAGCGGTGTTGTTCCGGTCTGGCGGGGGCGATGATGGTGGGTACAGGTTCGGCGGTGCCGGAGCCGGTCGGCCCGAGGACTTGGCAGCGGTCTGTGCCGTGCCGGGACCAGAGGGCGGCGGTCCAGGCGCAGAGCAGGGCGTCGACGAGGTCTTCGCGGTGCTTGAAGGCGGTGTCGTTGAGCGGTGAGGGTTCGGCCATGAGTTGCCGGGTGATTGGGTGGGAGTCGAGCCGGAGCGGTGGGTCGGCGTCCGCGAGCCGGGTTGGCGCTGGATCAGGTCGTCGCAGGCGGCTTGGCGGATTGGCCGCCACAGCGCGGCCGGCGTGCGGCGGGGTGGGCGCTTGTATCGGGGTCGTTCGGTGTCGTAGCCGAGTTCGGGTGCGCCGACGAGGGTGGTGTAGGGGTAGCACTCGCTGCACCAGCGGCCGTCCGGGGGAGGTCCGCCGTGGCCGTCGGAGTAGCCCCAGCCTCGCTCGTGCAGGCGATGCCGGAGGGCGACGCCAGCTTGCCGTGGTGAGCGCAGGTTGGTGGTGTTGGCGCTGACCTTCCACCGCCAGTAGCGCTGACCGACCTGGGTTTCGCATGCTCGCTGGCCGGTCGGGTTGTCGACGATCAGCGGGGCGTCGACGAACAGCAGCGCGGGCCGGTCGCCGGCGGCCGCGATCCGCTCTGCCGTTTCGTCCAGGCCGCGGGTCCAGCCCGCATCGACGACCTGACCGTCCGGGTCGAGCACGGCGATCCCGGTCTCGTTCGCCGGCAGCCCGGGTCGGCTCTCTCGCCAGGCCAGGTCGAGTCCGAGGAACAACTCGATGCTCACGCCACACCCTCGCATCTCGAGTTGGGACCGCGGACTACTGCCTCGGTCCTCGCCGGACAGATCAAGTTGACGCGGGATCGGCCGCCGCACCGTGGAGGAATGACGGTTCCCGCCCCAGTGGGCAATACGGTCCTCGATCCGGCGTTCGACGGTCCCGCACTTCGTATCGCCACGGCTACCTACCTGGCCGGTTCAAGGCGCTCTCCCGGATGCATGCCGAGTCCGATCTGCGGGCCTTCCTCACCTGGTACGCCGAGCGCCGGGTCGATCCACTGGCGTCACGGCCTCAGATCGAGTTGTTGTACGTGCGCTGGATGCAGGAGATCCGCCGGCTCAAGCCATCCACCACCTCGCGGCGGATGTCGATCCGCGTTCTCGGCAAGGGCGGCAAGACCGTCCTCGTCCCGTCGCCACCCGCGGTCCGCCGAGCCCTCGACCAGGCGACCGGTGACCGAACCGGCGGCCCGATCCTGCTCAACACTCGCGGCGTCCGGATGGACCGGCACGCCGCCACCCGCCGGCTTCGTGTCCTGTCCCAGGCGACCGGCATGAGGATGCCGCCGATCCACCCGCACATGCTCCGCCACACCTACGTCACCACCATGCTCGACGCCGGCGTCGACCTCCGCGACGTCCAAATCGCCGCCCACCACGCCGACCCCGCACCGCCATGCGCTACGACCGAGCCCGCAACCACCTCGACCGCCACCCCAACAACATCCTCGCCGCCTACATGGCCTCCGGCACCTGAGCGATCGACTCCGCCGTCGCCGCACTCCCGCTCATCACTCGACCTTGCCGATGAGCGGACAGCGGGCAGGCGCCCTTGACGTGCAGCGCACCCTTCAGCGTCGGTCGGCCCTCCTCCGGCCGAGCCCGCCCGCCTGTCCGAGCGCGATGGCCTCCTCCCGGGTCGTGACCCCGAGCTTTCCGAGCATCTCCGAGATTCGGTTGCGAATCGTCTTCGGCGCCAGGAACAGTCTCGCGGCGACCTGCGACGTGGGCAGGCCCTGTACGAGTAGCTCCAGGATCTCCAGGTCACGGGCGTCGAGTGACCCGAGGGCGTCGGTCCGAGGGGCGTAGGCCGCCGCCGCGACGACCGCGGCGGAGGCGCCCTGGCCCAGGACGAGGGCGCCACCCGCGGCGGAGTGGATGGCGGCCAGGAGGTCCTCGGGATCGGAGTCCTTGAGCAGGTAGCCGTCCAGTCCCGCCCCGAGGCTGCGAATCACGGCCTGGTCGTCGCCGTGCATGGTGAGGACGACGACGCGCAACCCCGGCCAGGTGCGTTTCAAGGCGGCGCCAAGCTCGATGCCGTCCCCGTCGGGTAGCTCCAGGTCGACCATGGCCACATCCGGCTGGTCGGTGCACATGAGTGCCTCGGCGCGGGTCTTGGCGGTCGCGACGAGCACAAGTCCGTCGTCGGACTCCACCAGCGCCGATAGCCCGGACAGGACGATCGGGTGGTCGTCAACGACCATCACCCTGGTCATGCCGCTCCCTGCGTGGGGAGCTCCACGTGCAGAAGGACACCGGTCGCGGGGCATGCCTCCACGAGGAGGGACCCGCCGAGTTGTTCGGCGCGCCGGCGCAGGGACGTGAGCCCGACGCCGGGCGCGATCGGGCCGCCCCCGCCGTCGTCATGCACGTCGACGCAGACCTGTCCGGCCTCCGCCGTGCTCACCCGCACCGCGACGTGGCTGGCCCGGCCGTGCCGGAACGCGTTGGTGATGCCCTCGGCGACGGACCGGTAGACCGCCACCGCCACGGCAGTAGACAGCTTGAGGTCGCCGATGACCTCCACGGCGACCTGCCGGCCGTCACCATTGAAGGTGTCCACGAGCCGCGCCAACGCTCCGGCCAGGTCAGCGTCGTCCAGGGCCGAGGGGGTGAGACCGGCCACGATCCGGCGTAGGTCTCCGCGGGACTCCGCCAGCTCGGTCGCGAGCGACTGAAGCAGCGGAGTGGGGCGGGTTCGGAGCTCGGCCTGGACTCGCATGCTCATGCCGGCCAGCACGGGGCCGAGTCCGTCGTGCAGGTCACCCAGGATGCGGGCACGCTCGGCGTCCCTCTCACGGGTCACGTCCTGGCGGGCGTGCTCGGCCTCGACGGTGAGCCCGACCGCCCGGCTGACCAGAGCAACGGTGGGCACCAGCTGTTCCACGATGCGTGCCTGACGCGATTCCGGGCCCTCGGGGTCGGCTGGGTCGAGGAGCAGCGTGCCCACGCGGTCGCCGCCGACCAGAAGGGGATGCTCCACCCAGCCGGGCGGAACGTCGGGGCCGTCATCGCCCAGCACCAGGGTCACCTCACGATGCCCGCTGCAGGCCCCGACCATGTCGGCCGCCTTACGGAGCAGCTCCCGCGGGTCACTGAGGTGGTGGAGGTCCGCGGTGATTGCCTCCACATCCGCGGGTGTCAGCGCCCCGGCGCCGTACCGGCGCTCGAGCCACGACCGTCGCACCAATCTCGCCGCCGGCCAGGCAAGGGCTGCCGAGGTCACCGCGGCGAACGCCGCGGAGAGACCGGGGGCGGGGATGCCGGCTCGAGTGGCGGCGACGCCCACCAGCACGCCCACACCGGCGCCGATCACCAGGGTGAGGACAGCAGCGGCCACGTCGACCAGCGGTTCGTCGAGAGGTCGAAGGTCGGTGGCCGTCGCCAGCCGGACGACCAGGCCGGCCAGCCCCCACAGGCCCAGCGTCATCACCACGGCAACGGAGCGCGGGTCGACGTCCACGCGCGCCACCGATACAGCCGCAAGCAGGAGCGCCGACCACACGAGCAGCCAGCTGAGCCGGCGCCGGGACAGCCGGCCCGGCGTAAACCCCGCCGCGGACACTATTGCCACCGACGCCGCCAGGATCAGCACCAGTCCCTGGCTTTGCCAGACCCGTTCGACCCGTCCCCAGACCGGCAGGTCACCTGTTGGCAGTGCGACCGCCATCACCATCGCCGGTGCGAGCGCCAACACCGCCAGTACGACACCCAGCCGCGTTTCCCGGCCACGATCGAGCAGCAGCGCCGCCGCTACGCCGAAGGCCGGCCACCCCGCGCCGTACAACGCCCCCGTCGGGACGCTCGACTCGTTGAACCCCAGCAGCGTCGGAAAAGCCCCCACGGCGACCGTGAACCCAGCCGCCAGCACCGCCGGGGAGACCCCCCGCGCACTGGGCACCACGCTGCTCACAGGGCCATCATGGGCCTTGGCCCGGTCCCTCGGGAGCCTTGCGGGCGGAATCAGGACGGTCGCGGGACACCCCGGGACATCGTGGGTCTCGTGAGCGGGACACCGCCCGAGCCAACGTGATTGGGGTGCCCCGGACCGGCCGGGGCGAGCGATCACGGAGGTCACCATGACAACGGACACCGTCGGGCGTACGGAGCGGCGCCTGTCTCCGGCACTCCTCGTGGGTGGCGCCTTCGCCCTCTCCACTCTGCTCAACATCACCATGCACGTCGGCGAGATCCTCTTCACCGACCACGACCCGCACGCCCCCGAGGGCGCGATCGCCAGCATCGCGAGCGTCTCCGTCGTGGGCGGGGCCGCACTCGTCCTCGCCCTGGCCATCGCCATCCCCCTGGCTGGTGACGGCCGCCGGGCGCGGATCGGCGCGGTCGTGCTCGGTTCGCTCACGGTGGTGTCTCTGGTCGTGTTCTGGTCGGGTGCACCGGCGACGCTCGGCGCTGCGGCCGCCTGGCTCGGCGGCCTGGCGAAGGGAAGCCACCCCCAGACCGGCATCGCCCGGGGTTTCGGCATCTTCGGGATGGTGATCGCGATTCTGATCATCGTCGCGACCATGTTCGGCGGGATCGCCAGCGCGGTCCTGGAATGACGAGAAGGAAACCCATGCCTGCGCGATCTCGCCTCCTCATCGCGGCTGCGGGTTTCCTTTCCAGCCGCCAGGCATAGATCGTGACGCGAACCCCGGTGGTGTGTTGACGGTCTCCGGGCCCGAGGGCTTGGGATCTTGGTCGCTCCGGCGCCCCGGAGGGTTTCGTGAGCGAGACGCGCAAGTACCAGTTGGGGAACCATCCGCCGCCTGCACGCGACACGTGGTGTGGCGAGGCCGACCGATCAGGCGTGGACCGGAAGGCAAGGGGATCAGAATGTCTATCGCCACTGGACAGCGCCTGTGCGCCGGAGTGCGGAGTGTTCTCGCCGCGGTCGGGCTGGTCGCCGCCCTGGCCGGTTGTGGCGGCGGGGCCGCCCGAAACGCACCAGCCAGCATCGCCGCGTTCCCGTCATCGATGGATGCCCTGGGCGCTTCGACCACGCGTGGCTACAACGACTGCCCTACCCCTTGGATCGACTGCCCGGACAATTCATGGTCCACGGGCAGAAACGCCGCGATCAACTCCATCTATCTGCGACTGCTCTCGCTCAACCCGCGTCTGATGAACAAGAACTTCAACGACGCCGTGAGCGGCTCCACCATGGCGGACCTCGAGGCGCAGGCTCACAGTGCCGTTGGGCGGAGGGTGCAGCTGGTCACGATCGCGATGGGCGCCAATGACGCCTGCGGCGGCCGAACTGGAGCGATGACCCCGGTCTCGGCGTTCGAGGCCGACTTCACCAAGGCCATGGACACGCTGACTTCGGGCCTGCCGGAGGCGAGTATCCGAGTGGTCTCGATCCCCGACATCTATCAGATATGGCAGCTCTTCCACTCCGACCCGAACGCCGTTACGGCGTGGACCTCGTCGGGCTTCTGCGGCACCCTGCTCGCCCACCCGACCTCGAGCGCACCGGCAGACTCCGACCGGCGAGCCACCGTCCGCGAACGTGTGATCGACTTCAACACGGTCCTGGCCGATGTATGCGCGAAGTATCCGCAGTGCAAGACCGATGGCGGCGCCGTCTTTAGGGCCGGCATCAATAAGAAGCACATCTCCACCAATGACTACTGGCACCCCAGCACCGCCGGACAGTCACTCTGGGCGAGCGCCGTCTGGGCTTCCCTGGGATACTGACCGCTGCGAGCCAGCCCCACGTGATGCGCTGCGTACTTGATCGGCCCGATCGTGATGGTTGCCGCGGGCGAGTTGGCGATCGACGACCGGGGTCGTGCCGCTCAGCGCCTGCTCGTGCCGCGGTGCGGCGGGTAGTTCGGCTGCCCTGGGGCTCGACATGGAAGTCGGTTGCTGCCCTCTGTGGATCAGCGCCAGGATCGGCCGGTGGAGCGCTTGAAGCAGATTGTGATCGATTGTGTCACGCCATCGGCTCTTGCTCGGTTCTGGGCAGCGGCGTTGGACGACTTTGAGGTCCGGCCGTACGACGACGATGAGGTGCCCGGCTGGCGGCGTCGAGCACCGTCAGTCCGAGCCCGGCGCGAGTCGCCGCCCTAGCGTCGTCTCCCGCTCGCGGACAAGCCGGACAGCACGACGAACAGCCGTGGCACTCGACCAGGCTCGCTCGCCCACCGCACCACACGTGCAGCGAGCCTCGTATGTAATGACGCCATGACGCCCGCAGAGACTGTCTTGGCCTTTCAGAAGACAATGGAGCTTCGCGACGACTCGGCCTTCGGTCACATCGCCGAGGACTTCATCCAGCACGCGGCGGGGCCACAAGGCCGCGCAGGTTTTCGACAGACCCTCGCGACGCTCGAGTACGACCTCGACCGTCCGACGGCAACGATCCATCGCGTGGTGGCTCAGGATGATCTCGTCGTCGTGCAGCTTACGATGCACGGGCGACATGTCGCTTCGACAATGCCGCTGCTCGCGGGGCTACCTCCAACGGGAAGTGCCATCGCGTGGGATTTCATCCACATCTGGCGGGTGGCGGATGGCTTGATCGTCGAGCATTTGGGCCTGCCGTGATGATCTTGGACTTCTCGGGCAGGTCGGAGGGTGGCCGCAATCGCGGTGATCGGGAGCGTGCCGCGCTGGTACCGACGTGCCCGCCGGCGCGCCCTAACTAGGTGATCGTCGGGATTAGGCTGCGCGAGTAGCCTCAGCCGATCGATAGTGGTTGCCGACCCGTAGGTCCGTCCGCCCGCTCCGCGCGGTAGACAACCGATGCACGCAGATGCCGCGGAGCGGTGCACGCCGCCAGTTAGCGTGGGGGTGCTGCGCGAGTGAAGGATCGGTGGAGGAACAGGGTGGCTAGTGCCTCGTCAGGCAACGTTCGGTAGGTAATCCGGTCTGCGGATCTTGGACTCGGGTGCGAAGCGCCGTTTCGGGGTGGGGTGGCTGTTGGACCAGCGGATGTAGCCGGCGATCGCGGCCTCCTGCGCGGTGTGGGAGGGGTAGTCGCTGCCGTCGAGGGTGAAGTAGCGCAGGGCGGTGAACTCGCATTCGATCCAGTTCAGCCAGGAGGCGTTGGTCGGGGTGAACACCAACTCGACGTTGTGGGCGGCGCACCAGTCAGCGACCTCGGCCTTGCGGTGTGGGGAGAAGTTGTCGCAGACGATGTGCAGCGTCCCGGTCGGGAACCGGGCCCGGATCTGGCGCAGGAACGCCCCGAACTCCTGCCAGCGTTTGCGGTCACCCAACCGGTGGAACAGCTGCCCCGAGGCCAGGTCCAGCGCGGCGAGCAGGTGCCGCACCCCGCCGGTGCGGTGGTAAGTCGCTCGCTGCCGGGCCGGACGCCCGGACGGGAACCAGCCCCGTCCGGGTCGTGGTAGCAGGTTCAGCGGCCCGAACTCGTCCACGCAGATCACCCGCCCGCCGCCGGGACCCGCCCGGCGGCGGCCTGGTCGTAGAGGGCGAGGATCCGGGTCATTTTGGCGGTGAACTCCGGGTCCCGGCTGGCCTTCCACGTCTTGGTCGCCTGCCAGCGGACACCGGCCTCACGCAGGACCTGGCGGACGGTTTCGGTGCTGGCCACGACCCGGTGCCGCTCACGCAGGTACTCGACCAGCTTGGTCAGGCTCCAGGTGGTGAACGGCCGGCCAGCCTGCTGCGGTGGGGTGCGGGCGACCCGGCGGATCAGCTCACGGGGGTGGGGGCCGAACCTACGGGGTCGGCCCCCGCTCCATTTTGGGTCCAGCGCCGCGAACCCCTGCTGGTTGAACGCGCCGATCACCTCCCGCGCGTACTGCGCCGTCGCGGCGAACATCGCCGCCGCCTCGGCCGCGCTGCGGCCCTGCACCGAAGCCAGCACGATCCCCGCCCGCCGCAGCCGGACCCGATCCCGCGCCGTCCTAGTGACCTTCACCAGACGCTGTGCCTCTTCCGGGCTCAACTCCCGGACGAACACCTCCGGCTGTCGCGCCATCACCCACCTCCGGCGACAGCCTCCCGGTCACAGCGCCAGTGGATCAACCCGAGCGGTTACGACGTCAACCTTTCCTGACGAGGCACTAGCAGGGCTGAGGGCATTCGCGGCGCACTCGCGGAGCGGTCGTATTCGGCTCGGGCAGTACGGTCCGGCTCGGTGGGGCGCGGACGCAGAACGGCCAAGCGTCCAATGGGCTCTTACAGCAGGTCATCGTGTCCCACGGGTGGGCGGTCACCGGCGAGGCGGGCGCGGCCAGCCTGACCCAGCTCCTCATCGTCGTGCACCGTCGCCTGACTTGACTGCTACCGGCTACATAGCTTTTGGTGGTAGCATGAGGTCGTGGACATCGCGACTCTGACGCTGGTGGGCGGGCATCCGGTGCTCGATCTGGTCAACACGGTCGAGCGCGGGGTGCCCGCGCCGGGGGCGGAGCCGCGGGACTTCCTCGGGACCGACGACGATCTCGTGCTGTGGGCCGAGCGCACGGAGGCCGTGTCCGGGGCCGAGGCCGCCGCGGTGCGGGCGGCCGGGCGGTCGGAGCTGCGGCGGGTCCGGGAGTTGCGGGAGGCGGTGCACTCCGTGGTGCTGGCGCGGCTCGGGCGGGACGGCTGGGACGACGCCGAGGTCGTGGCAGCGCTCGACCTGCTCGGCCGGCGGCGGGCTGAGGCGGCCGGGCGGTCGCGGTTGCGGGCGGACGGAACCGGGTCCCTGGTGTGCGAGGTCGGGACCGAGGCCGGGCACCTGATCGGCGACCGGCTGGCGGACGCGGCGGTAGAGCTGCTCACCGGCGCGGACGTCGAGCGGGTCCGGCGGTGCCCGATCGAGCAGGGCGGCTGCGGCTGGGTGTTCCTGGACCGCACCCGGAACGGCTCCCGGACGTGGTGCCGGATGGCCGACTGCGGCAACCATGTCAAGGCGCGGCGGCTCACCGAGCGGCGGCGGCAGGACCGGCAGGCTGGGGCGTCGCGATGACGGCGCTGGCGGAGCCGGCCGCGATCCAGCAGCTGTCCCGGCGCGGCGGCTGGCCGGCCGGCGCGGCCCTCGGAGCCCTGACCCTGGGCACATTCCTCTACGTCACGATCGAGACCCTGCCGGTGGGGCTGCTCCAGCCGATCGCCCGGGACCTCGGTGTGTCGGACGCCAGCGTCGGGCTGCTGGTGACCTGGTACGGGCTGGTGGTCGTGGTGGCGTCGCTGCCGCTGACGAAGCTGACCCTGCGGGTGCCCCGGCGACTGCTGCTGTGCGTGCTGCTCGGCGTGTACGTGGTCTCCGCGCTCGGCTCGGCCGTGGTGGACAGCTACACCGGCATGCTGGTGGCGCGGATCGTCACGGCGACCAGCCAGGCGCTGTTCTGGTCCGTCGTCGTGCCGGTGGCGGCGATGCTCGTCCCGGAGAACGTCCGTGGCCGGGCCCTCGCGGTCGTCATGGGCGGTGGTTCGCTTGCCGCGGTCGCTGGGGTGCCGCTCGGCACGTGGATCGGGCAGCACTTCGGCTGGCGCTGGGCCTTCGTCGCGGCGGCGGCGCTCGGGCTGGTGGCGCTCGGCGCGATCGCGGCGTGGCTGCCCGGCGCGGATGCGCAGGTCGCCGCGCCCGAGCGGAGCTCCGACCCCGACGGCCGGCGCTTCTGGGCCCTGCTGGCGATGACCGTGCTGGCCACCACCGGCGCGTTCACGTTCTTCACCTACCTGTCGCCGTTCCTCACCGACGGGGTCCAGCTCTCGGCCGGGCTGCTGAGCGTGGTGCTGCTGCTGCGCGGGGTCGCCGGGCTCGCCGGGGTCGCGGTGGCCGGGCCGCTCGTCGACGCCCGGCCGCGGCTGGCGATCGCCCTGCCGGTGGCCTTGCAGGCCGGCACACTGCTGCTGCTGTTCTGGTCGGTCGGCAGCCCGCTGGTCGCGGTCGTGCTGGTGGCGCTGACCGGGTACGCGTTCGCGGCGTTCACCACGCCGCTGGCCGCCCGGATCATGCAGGTCGCGCCCGGCCGGATCGACCTCGCCTTCTCCGGCATCTCGACCGCGGTGAACGTCGGCATCACCCTCGGTGCCCTGATCGGCAGCGCCCTGCTCAGCGGCGGCGGCGCCCGGGGCACGGCGCTGGTGGGCGGCTTGCTCACCGCGGCCGGCCTGGTGCTGGTCGCGCTCGATCGGCCGAGGACCGGGCCGGGCCGGTGACGAAGCGGCGCCGCCGGGTCAGGCCAAGCCGACCATGGTGGCGACGATGCGGGCGGACACCACCACCAGCGCGAGCCCACCGCCGGGAGCGAGGTCGTTGAGCAGGCTGACGAGGCGGCCACGGTCCGCGGGGCGGGCCGAGCAGCTCAAGTGCTGGGTGCAGTCCAGCACTGGCACCTCCTACCGCCTCACTGTGCCTGAAGCGGCCTGATCCCGGTCGAGAGACGGCGGCGTGGGCGCAGTTGCAGGATGGCGACCGAGGAGAGCACGACGGTCCCGCCGAGAAGTTGCACCGGCGTCAGCAACTCGTGGAGCGTGACCGCGGCCAGCGCGGTCGTGACGACGGGTTCGAACGTGGACAGGATCGACGCGGTCGACGCGCCCGTGCGCCGGAGGCCGGCCAGGAAGGCCAGCATCGCCACGACGGTCGACACGACGGCGATGCAGGCGATCCACAACCATCCGGACGGTCCGAACCCGAGGTCTACGCCGCCGGTGACGACGGCGCGTACGGCGAGCGAAGCCGTGGCGCCGGTCATGACGAAGGCCGCCAGCGTCACCGGGGACAGCCGGTGCACGACGGTGTCGGCGACGAGGATGTAGGCGGTGTAGGTGACGGCGGCCCCGAAGGCCAGGCCGACTCCAACCGCGTTGACGCTGACCCCGCCTGCGCCGAGCAGGACGAGCAGCGTCCCGCAGGAGGCCACGATCAGCGCGACGGCCCGGGCCGGGGTCAGCCGCTCGCGGCCGAGCAGCGCGGCGACCACGGTGACCAGCGCCGGAAACGTGTAGAGCACGAGCGCGACCAGCGACGCGTCGATCCGCTGCAGGGCGGAGAAGTAGAACGTCGCCTGGATCGCGTACCCGATCGCGCCCAGGCCGAGCGCGGTCGCCAGCACGCGGCCTCCGGAGACCGCCGGCCGCCCCGGGACCGACCGAAGAGAAGGACGCAGCAGCAATAGCAGCCCGAGCAGCCCCGCCGCCAGGCCGAACCGCAGCAGCAGCAGGGCATCCGGCGACACCCCGGCCGTGTACGCCAGCTTGCCGAAGATCGCCATCGCACCGAAGCACGCCGCCGAGAACAGGCATAGTCCAGGACCCACCCCGCCAGCCTCGACGGCGAATCTCGTCACGTCCAGTGACTACTGCTGGGGCCGACTCGTTAGAGTTCCTACATGGACTTGCGCCGGCTGCGCCTGCTCCACGAGCTGGCCGAGCGGGGCACCCTCGCCGCCGTCGCGACCGCGCTCGGCTACACCCCGTCCGCGATCTCCCAGCAGCTGACCGTGCTGGAGAAGGAGGTCGGCGTGCGGTTGCTGGATAAGGCCGGTCGCGGCGTCCGGCTCACCGACGCCGGCCGGCTGCTGTCCGAGCACGCTGGCGTCCTGCTCGCCGCCGCTGACGCCGCTCGGGCCGACCTGGCCGCCCTGGCCGGCGACGTCCGCGGCACCGTCCGCGCCGGCGGGCTGCAGTCCGGCACCCGGCGGGTGCTCATCCCGGCCGTGGCCCGGCTGCGGACCGAGCACCCGCACGTCCGCGTCGAGGTCTCCGAGCTCGAGCTGGAGCAGGCGCTGCCCGAGCTCCGGCTCGGCAGCCTCGACCTCGTGGTCAGCGACGAGTACGACGGGCACCCGCGGGCCCCGCCCGGCCGGCCTCACCTTCCAGCCGCTGCATGAGGAGCCGCTGCAGCTCGTACTGCCGACCGCGCACCCCTGCGCCCGGCGGACAGGACCCGTCGCGGTGGCCGCGCTGCGCGACGACGTCTGGGTCGCCTCAGCCGCCGGCACCGGCCACCATGCCGTCGTCGTCGGAATCTGCCGCGCGCTCGGCGGCTACGAACCCGACCTGCGCCACCGCTCCAACGACGCCGACGTGCAGCTCGAGCTCGTCCGCACCACCGGGGCCGTCGCCCTGATGCCCCCGCTTGCGCTGCCCGCGGCCGACCCGGCCCTGGCCGTCCGCGACATCGCCGAGGCGGCCGTCCGCCGCCGCCTCATGGTCATCACCCGCGACAGCCCGGCCGCACCCGCCCTCGCCGCGTTCCTCGCCGCGATCCGGGACCAGGCCTGCCGGCCCCGTGGTCGGCGGTGCCGTCTCCCGGCTCGGTGACCATCAGCACCTCCTGGTCCCATCGCCGAAACGCTAGGGGTCACGATCGCCTCGCACCACCGCGTCCTAGCCGTAGTTCGTTTCGCCGACCGTTTACCTTGAGGTTGGGTGTCGTTCATTCGGGTCGGGGCGGGTAGCGAGACGCTGTCACCGGTGGACACGGCGCGTGCGCAAGAGCTGGCGTTCGGGTTCCTGCACGGGGACCCGGATCGGTGGCGGCACGTGCAGGCGGTCGCCGTCCGGGCCGACGAGCTGCGCCCGGCGGTGCCCGCAACGGACGGATCGTTGCTTGTGGCCGCCGCCTGGCTGCACGACATCGGCTACTCGCCCACGTTGCGCGACACCGGGTTCCATCCGCTGGACGGCGCCCGCTTCCTGGCCGAGGCCGGGCATCAGCGGGAGGCCGCGCTGGTGGCCCATCACTCCGGAGCCCGATTCGTGGCCGAGGTGCGCGGGATGGTCGCGGAGCTGGCCCGGTTCCCGTTCGCCGAGGATGCGCTGACCGATGCGCTGACGTACGCCGACCAGACGGTGGGTCCGCGTGGGGAGCGGCTGGCCGTCGCCGATCGGCTCGCCGAGGCGGTCCGCCGGCACGGGCCGGACGCACCGAACTCGCTTGCGGCGCCACGACGGGACCCGTACATCTACGCTGCGGCCGAACGCACCGAAGCCCGACTCTGACGAGCCTCGACGACCTCGCGGGGTGTCCAGCTACCGGTCGGCGGGCAGCATCGGAGCATGACCGACACACGGCCTCGGGCGGCGGACGTCGCGTCCGGCGGTCGGGGCAACCCGCCCGACCTGGCCGAAGAACTCGCCCACCTGCGGGTGGATCTCGACGACGACGGCGAGCCGATCCTGCTGCGCGAGGACGGCTCGATCGTCGACACCTGGCGGCAGGGCGACCCAAGCGGTTCACCGAGCACCTCAACCCGCGCGGCGCCACCGTCGTGGCGCTGGAGCGGATGCTCGTCCGGTCCGGCATCCGGCTGACCAAGCTGTGGTTCTCCGTCACCCGAGCCGAGCAGCGGACCCGGTTCCTGATGCGGCAGATCGACCCGGTCCGGCAGTGGAAGCTCTCGCCCACCGACATGGCCTCGCTGGACAAGTGGGACGCCTACACCGAAGCCAAGGAGGCGAGTCTGGCTTCGTCGGGACCGGTCAGCAGCTCGAGGTCGACGCCCATTTCGTTGCGTACGCGATCAAGAACCCGCACGCCATTGCGCGCGCCTCGTAATGCTGACGTCGCAAATGCGAGCAGCTCATCACAGCCTCGCTCGCGAGCAGACCGGCACGGCAGCTCCGGCTCAGCGGGGGCGGCGGTGGGACCGGTCGGGTCGGTAGGCGTCGGCGCGAGCCTCGATGCCCGTGACCAGCACAGTGCGGGTGTTGTCGTCGATCTCGTAGAGGATGCGGTAGGTGCCGCGTCGTGCGGACCAGATTCCGTCCAGGGGTTCGTGAAGGGGTTTGCCGACGCGGTGGGGTTCGACGGCGAGGTCGTCGTCGAGGAGGGCAAGCACTGCGTCGACGATGTACAGGGGCAGCTCGTCGGCGAGGGTCCGGCGGGCGGTGCGGGTGTAGCGGACGCGGTAGCGGTCGTCGCTCACCGGTCGTTGCGGGAGCGGATGGCTTCGAGCAGCGCGTCCCGGTCGTCGTCAGCGTCGAGCACGTCCCCGCGGTCGAGATCGGCCGCGGAGTCGCCGAGCTGACGCAGCAGGCCGGGGGAGGACAGAACTGAGATCGTCTCTTCGAGCTCGTCGAGGTCGGCGGAGGAGATGAGCACGGCGGCCGGCACGCCGTTGCGAGTGACGGTGACGCGGTCGTGGGTCTTCTCGACCGAGGCCACGAGACTGGAGAACCGGTCTCGGGCGTCTCCAAGCGGTAGGGTCGTCATGGCTACGATTGTAGCCAACCGGGAGAGTCGGCGGTAGGTAGCCAGCGCAGGTAAGTACAACTGTCGAGGCGTCGTCGTGGGAACGGCGGTTGGAACGAACTGGTGCCAGCCAACCCGTCCGGTGCCGCTTCTGACCGCACTAGCTCAACATGTGACGCCTGGTCTCGGACATGAGCACTTGGTCGTCCGGTCTCCTGAGGCGGCGGCCCCGCTGAACGCCGCGTGGGCTGAGCCGGAGTGGGGCCTCTTCCTCCGGCTCTCCATGATCACCGGTTCCCGTCGCGGCGAAATGAGCCCAACGCGAGCTCATGCCCCACTGACGATCACCATTTCGTTGCCTTCGGGGTCGGCGACCCGCCAGCGATCCTCCGACTCGTCAAGGAGCCGGCCACCGGCTGCGACGGTCGTGGCGAGGCGCGTCTGCGCGAGGTCCGACGGCACAGCGAGCTCGAAGTGGATGCGGTTGCGCTGCCGGCGCCGCTCCGTCTCCGAAGCGTCGAGCTCTTGGAACACCAGCACCGGGTTCAGCCGCCGCGGATCGTGGATGTCGCTGACCCCGGCTCGCCGGTCGTGGGTGTATCCGAGTGCGGCGACCCAGAACGCGCGGACCGCGGCGACGTCGGCGGCGTCGAGGAAGAGCTGAGCGAAGCGCGGCAGCCCCGGATCGGCAGTGGCCCCGAGTTCGCGGGCAGCGGTCTGGAGGTTTCCGGCGAGGTCGGTGAAGTCGAGCCCGAGGCCGTGGGCGTCGTCCTCCCACTGGTCCTTACCGCTGTCGATGATCACGAGCCCGGGGCGCAGGTCGACCAGCAGCGGGAAGCCGGTGTCGTCGGCCAGCGCCGCTGCCGCGGCGGCCAGGTCACGCTGCTGCGTCGGCGAGGTGACGCGGTAGCACGCCATCGCGCTGAACACCGCCTGCCAGTCGGCTGTCCCGATCTTCTCGCCGAGCGCCGCGCCCGGCACCAGGTCGACCTCGTTGCCGTCGGGGTCGGTGTGACAGACGCCGAACGGTCCCGATGCCTCACCAAGACTCGCCTGCTCGGCCGCCGCGGCCGGCCGCACCACGTCGAGGTGGATGCGGTTCCGCAACGGCCGTGGCTCGGTCGACTGCCGGATCCGTATCGCGGGGTCGCGCCGCAACGGATCCGCCAAACCGCCGTCCTCCCCAGGCGCGTAGTCGAGCACGCGCTGCCAGAACCGCCTCACCACAGACGGGTTCGCGGATTCGAACACGACGCTCAGGTGCTGCAGCACGGCAGGGTTCGCGGCCAGCCCGAGATCCCGCGCGGCCGCCGACACCGCCTCGGCGTGCTCGTCTGAGTCGAGGCGCACCCGCGTGCCTGTCACGCGCAGGTCGACCACGATCTCGGCCGACAGCTCCACGATGCGCCCGGCCAGCGCAGCCCCTTCGATCAGCGAAGGCGCGTCGAACCATGCCGTCGCAACGCCATCGACCACCCGCCAATCCGTTCCGATCTCTGTCATGCCCGGCACTGTAGAGCCCATCCCGGACGATCTCCTTCCTGATACCGATCATGCCCCGCCTGACTGTCACTCGTCGTGCATGTCGGCCAGGATGGCGCCGACGAGGCCCGTGAGGTCTCGGGCTTGCTCGGCACGAGGTTCCGTGGGTTCGGGCAGTGACCACCGCGACGCTTGCTCTCAATCCCATCCGTGGCAGCGGCGAGGTCTGGCGCCGCTGACACTGGTGAACCGAAACGCCGTGCAGGGAGGACTGGATACACGGAGGTTCCGGGATGAAGGCGATTGTGGTGACGGATCAGGCGGCGGGAACGGCCGGGATGACGCTGGTGGAGCGGCCCGAGCCGCCGGCAGCGATAAACGACGTCATCGTTCAGGTTCATGCGTCGGGATTCGTCCCGACTGAGTTGGCGTGGCCTTCGACCTGGACCGACCGCGTCGACCGTGACCGAACACCGTCGATCCCTGGGCACGAGCTGGCCGGAGTGGTCACCGCCCTCGGCTATGGCACGACGGGGCTGTCGGTGGGACAGCGGGTGTTCGGCCTCGCGGACTGGCATCGCGACGGCACCCTGGCGGAGCATGTGGCCGTCGAGGCGCGCAACCTCGCGCCACTGCCGGGCGACGTCGACTTCACGGTGGGCGCGAGCCTGCCGATCTCGGGCCTGACCGCGTGGCAAGGACTGTTCGAGCACGGCCGCCTTCAGGCGGGGCAGAGCGTCCTCGCGCACGGGGCGGCCGGCGCAGTCGGGACGATGGTGACGCAACTGGCGCGCGAGGCTGGCGCGTATGTCATCGGTACCGGTCGCCCTGCCGACCGTCAGAAGGCGCTCGACTTCGGCGCATTGGAGTTCGTCGACCTTGAGAACGACGCGCTGGAAGACGTCGGCGGAGTCGATCTGGTTTTCGATGTCATCGGCGGCGACATCCAGAGGCGGTCCGCAGGCCTGATTCGAGCCGGAGGAACATTGGTGACCGTCGTCGGGCCGACCGAAGCGCGGCCCGACGACGGCTTGGCGATCGACTTCGTTGTCGAGTCCGATCGTGGCCAACTGAGTGAGATCGTCCAGCGGGTGCGGGAGGGACGGCTGCGGACCAACATCGGCAACGTCGCGACCCTCGACGACGCCGTCGCCGCCTTCAACTCGACCGAGCGGCTCAAGGGGAAGACGATCATCCGCGTTCGTCCGTGAGGACTCGCGGACGGCGACCGAACCTGCCCTCCTCGCGGATCGCCGCCGGGGGTTGTTCACCCACGCCGTGCCCAACCCGGTCACGGCCGGGCAGGACCATGCTGACGCCGACCGCGGGTCTCATCGCCGGCCGGGCCGCTACAGCGGGAGCTGTCAGCTCGACTCCGACTCCACGCCCATCGGGCCGCCGGCCTCCCAGGTGTGCCAGCGCTCGATCTCGATCCAGGCGTTCACCCGCGGCCGGTCGCGTTGGCCGTAGGGGTTGCCGACGTAGTGCGTCGAGAGCCGGTCGATCCCGGACAGGTCCGAGTCGTCGGCCATCTCGGCGACCCGGCCGATGATGCTGACGTGCCGATACCAGCTGTCGGTGTCCATCACGGTCAGCGAGACGCGCGGGTCCTGCCGCAGGTGCTCGACGCGCTTGCGGCCGGCGTCCATGTTGACCAGGATCCGGTCGCCGTCCAGGACGTACCACGTGGCGACCGTGACCGGCTGCCCGTCCGGGCGGAGCGTGGCGATCACGGACGGGTTCGGCCTCGCGAGGAAGTCGCGCAGCTCGTCGGGCAGCGGTGAGGTCGGCATGGCACCCATTCCATCACCAGGAAGCAGCGTCCTGTCGCCCGGTCAGCGGCGGGACGGAAAGCTGGTCCGCCGGCGACCCTCCTGAAACCGCATCCGGACATGCCGCTGGTCGGGCAGATCGGCGGGTCGGCGACTCCGTGGACTCTCTCGGCGTGAACTGAGCCGCAATCGTCCGGGAGCGCTAGGCGATCGGATCCCCGTGGTACTCGGCGACGATGTCCTGTTCGGCTAGTCGGGCCAGCCACCGCTCGTCGGCCTCCGGCTCCGTTGCGGCCCGGTGTAGGCCCGGCGGCACCCGTCCGGCGAGGAGCTCGAGGATCCCGCACGCCAGCGGGACGGAGACCAGCCGGGGCGTGGCGTCCTCGATGTCGGTGCCTTCGGCGTCGAGCACGTACTCGCCGGTCCAGCTGCGTTCATCACTCCAGCGGATCTCCAACTTCACCGACATGACCACCCGGTCGTGGTCGGACGGCGAGGTCGGATAGTGCTCGGCGAGCCCGGCGGCCAGGTCGCTGAGGCGCTGGTCGTCGGCGCCGGCCAACTCGCCGAACAGGTCCTGCCAGGCCGTGCTCCAGCCGTCCAGGCGCATCGTGCCGCGGCTGAAGGTTTCGAGCGTCCAGGTGTCCGGGATCCCGTACGCCGAGACGTACGGGAGGCTGTCGCGGTTGGGGTAGACCTCGAACGTCTCTCCGGCGACGGTGACCGGCTGGACCGCCTCCCACGGGCGGTCCACGACCACGACCCGCCCGCCCTGGATGCCCCGGGCCGGCGTGAGCAGCGCGGCGAGTACGCCGCGCGGGGCCCAGCTGAATCGGTAGCGGAAGGCGTTCGGCTCGGCCGGGATGGCGCCGCAGTACGAGGTGAATCGCACCGTGGCGGGGCCGGCACCGGCCACCTGACAGGCCGCCCGGATGAGTCGGTGGGCCAGCAGGTGGTCGATGCCGGGATCCAGGCCGATCTCGGTGAGCACGACGAGGCCGCGGGCCGCGGCCGCGCCGGCCTGCTCGGCGATGCCGGGGCTGAGGTAGCTGGAGCAGGCGAAGTGCGCGCCGCGTCCGATCGCCAGCCGCAGCAGGCCGGGGTGCTCGGGCGGCGGGAGCATGGACACCACGAGGTCGCCTTCGGCCAGCTCCGTCCCGAGCGCCTCGGCGGTGAACGCCCGGGTCGCCGCGCGGCCGCCGAGCCCGAGCGTGGCCAGGCGGTGGCGGGCCTTCTGCTCGGTACGCCCCCACAGCACCGTGTCGGCCCCGGCGCAGACCAGCCCGAGGCCGCTGCCGGTGGACATCCCGGTCCCGATCCAGTGCACGCGTCCGGTCGGCGGCACCAGGTCGGCGGAGTCAGTCATCGTCGCCGTCCAGCCCCGCGACGGCCTCATCGAAGCGCGCGTGGCACCGGACCCACACCGGGTCATCTGGCAGTCCGCGCAGATAGGGGGTCAGGTCCGCGGAGAACGCGGTGCTGGACTCGCGCGGGAGCAGCGAGGGCAGGTTGTCGATCGCCAGCACGTCGAGCACGGGCGGCTCGGCGTGCAGCCGGCGTACGGGCTCGGCCCAGGTGGTGATCTTGTCGTTGACCGGGAGCCGGTTGGCGTCCGAGGTGACGTCGTTGGTGACGTCGGAGACGGTCCGCAGCGTGCGGTCGGCCCGGTCCAGCTCCGCGGTGGTCAGGAACGGGGGTCCGGCGCGGTCGGCGACGATCGTGTTGACCAGGATGTCGTGGCCCAGCAGCGCGTCGCGGTCGAGCTCGCGGGTCTCCTCGACGTCCCAGGCGGTGGCGGGTATGCCGGCCACCGCGAAGGCGTCCAGGGCGCCGCGCCCGGACCGGCCGAGGGCGCCGATGACCAGCGCGCGGGCGGATCTGCACATCTCGCGCAGCCGGGCGTCGAGCTCCGGTCGGGTGGTCGAGCGCAACGGCCGGTCGAGCTCGCCGCGGTGCTGCAGGACCGCCAGCGCGGCACCGGCGTACCCGGCCCAGTAGCCGAAGGCGACGACCCGGCGGCCGTTGCCGTCCACCATCGCCTCGAGGTCCAGCAGCGTTCCGCCGCCGGCCACGAACCGCCGCAGCACCTCCCGGCCGCCCGCTTGCCCCTTGTACGCGTGACCGAAGAAGACGTGCGTGTGCCGCAGCGGCCAGGTCTGTGCCGACGGCTCCTTCAGTCCGAGCACGACTGCGTCCGGCGGCGCGTCGGGCCAGCTGCCGGCCGGGACGATCCGGCAGCCGGCCGCCGCGTACTCCTCCGCCGGCAAGGCGCGCTGCGGGGCCTCCTCCACGGTGACCGCGATGCCACTGCCGACCAGCGCGGCCGCGTCGCCGGGCACGACCGGGGCGCGCTCCTCGACCGCCGAAGCCTCCTGACGCAGCCACAGATGGAGGCCGTCAGCCATGTCGCAGTCTCCTGTCCGTACACATCGGCGCGGTGGAACGCCCCGGCCACTCACCCCATTGTCGCCGACCCGAAGCTCCACGCTTGCTTGATGACGACCTCTGTCTCTTCTGCGCGCCGAGAAGTGACTGCGTGGCCCCAGCTGTCGGGGGCTGGGGTTCGCATCCCGGCGCTCAGCGCCTGACCAGACCTGAAGATCACGCGCCAGCCGTCACACACCACCCCAACGGACTTTGACCTGCACGCGAACCCGTTGTGCGCTCCGGTCAAAACAACTACGGCGACCGGCCCAGTGGGTCACGATGTGTTCGTTCGACGACGACAAGTCCGGGGGGCGGCGGTGATCGGCGGACCACCCGGTGCCACGGAGAGCGGGGCGGGTGCCGAACAGCCCTTCGCGGTCGCCGCGCCCGGGCTCGCGCTGCCGAAGGGCGGCGGCGCGATCCGAGGCATGGGGGAGAATTTCCGGGTAAACCCGGCCACCGGCACCGCGTCGATGTCCGTCCCGGTCGCCGCATCGCCCGGCCGCGCCGGTTTCGGCCCGCTACCCGCGGTCGGCTACGACTCCGGCGCAGGCAACGGCGTGTTCGGGCTGGGCTGGTCGATCGGCCTGCCGGCGATCACCCGCAAGACCGACCAGGGCCTGCCCCGCTACTTCGACGACTCGGCGGACCCGGCCGACTGGGACGTCTACCAGCTCGCCGGCGCTGATGACCTGGTGCCGGAGATCGACGCCGACGGCCGGCCGGTCAGCAGGCCGGTGGACGGCCACACGGTCCGGCGCTACCGCCCCAGGGTGGAGGGCACGTTCGCCCGGATCGAGCAGTGGCGGGCGGACGTCACCGGCGAGGTGCACTGGCGGTCGATCTCCCGCGACAACGTGCTCACCGTGTACGGCGCGGACGAACGTTCGCGCATCGCCGACCCGGCCGACGCCCGGCGGGTGTTCAGCTGGCTGGTCTGCCAGGTACGCGACGACCGGGGCGAGGTGGCCGTCTACGACCACGCGGCCGAGAACGCCGACGGCGTCGACCTCGACGCCGCGCACGAACGGCACCGCGGCGACGAGCGGTCGGCCGCCAACCAGCGCACCCAGATCAAGAACGCCCAGGAGATCGAGTACTTCCTCACCGGCGAGAAGAATCCCGAGTGGACACAGAAGGTGTCGCCGACCGAGCGCAAGCGCGCCGGCCGCGACCTCTACACCTGGCTGCAGCGCGAGGTGCGCGGGCTGCACTCGCAGGCCTTCCAGCTCGCGTTCGACCTGGCCCGCAAGGCGGAACGGGCGCTGCAACAGGAACTGGGCGACACCTCGCAGAGCTACCTGCAGTTCAGCTACCTGGAGGGTAAGGAGGGTCTGCTCGCCGGCGAGCGGCTGGCGCTGGACATCAAGCGGATGGAGCTGGCCTACCACGAGCGCAACGCCCGCGAGTACGAGTTGACCAGACACATCAGCCTGATGGCCGTCGACCCGACCGCGCTGTTGCGGCTGCGTAAGACCGGTCGGTGCACGGTCGCGCTGCCGGAGGCGCTGTTCGACCTGGACGGGCCGGGTCACTACTTCCGGCGCATCCGGTCGGTCGCGCTCAGCCTGCCATGCGTCACCGGCCCGTACACCAGCGTCAACTGCCGACTCACCCTGCTGCGTAGCAGCATCCGCACCACGGACGAGCTGCGTGAGGGCGAGTACGCCCGGCAGGGCGCCGACGACAGCCGGTTCAGCGACGCTTACGGCGCGGTCCAGTCGATCGTGACCAGCACCGGAAACAACGACGCCGGGCTGTTCGACTCTGCCGGCGGCCGCGACGACCGGTACGTGCCGTTCGAGTACGCAGGCGCGATCAGCGACTGGCAGCTGGAGCTGCCGGCCGACCCGAGCAAGGGCGAGCCCAGGCAATTCGACTTCGACACCATCAGCGACGCGGTGCTTCACCTGCGCTACACCGCCCGTGAGGGCGGCGAGCGGCTGCGGCGGGCCGCGACGACCAGCCTGACTGACGCGATCGGCGCGGCGAGTGCGGCCACCACCCGGCTGTTCTCGGTACGCGGCGACTTCCCGACCGAGTGGGCCCGGCTGCGCGCGCAGACCCCGCCGGCCGGCGGCCGCCGCACGCTGACGCTGGCCCTGCGGGCCGAGCACTACCCGTTCTGGAGCAGGGGCCGGCTGAGCCGGATCACCGGCGTGCGGTTGTACGCCCAGCAGCGCCAGCCGACGCTCACCGTGTTCGACCGAGCGGACGCCGCCGGCGCGAAGCAGGACGTGCTCGTCCGCGATCCCGGGCTGGGAAACCTGGTCACCGGCCGGCTGACCAACGTGAAGCCGCCTGCCACGCCGGTGGGCGAGTTCACCGTGTACCTGGAGTCCGCAGACTTCGACGACCTGTGGTTCGCCGTCGACTGGGCCGGGCCGACCTGAGCGCCGGCGTCTCGCAAGCGGATCGTCCTGCCCTCCGCGCTCGCCTCGATCAAACAGCGTCACGCCGCTCGCCGGTCGTGAGCCCCTCCTTCCGGCCCGCGGCACGGCCTGGTTGTGGGCACCTACAGGGTCGTTGGCCGGTCATGTCAGGCCGTCCTCTCGTCCGAGCCGAAGATGCGGGCGTAGAGGTCTTCGCCGTAGCTGGTGCGCTCGGGTGTGCCGGGCACGAGCCGGAAGGTACGACCCCCGTCGGGCAGACGTTCGGCCCTCAGGAACAGCGCCTCGTCGCCCCGCTCGCTGTGCAGGGTCGAGGCGAGGTCGTACAGGTGGGTGACGATGGCGACTCGGATGCCGCCATCAAGCAGCGCGCCGACGACCTGGCGGGCGATCTGCGAGCCTTCTCGCTCGTTGGTGGCGGCGAAGGACTCGTTGAACAGGACGAGGCCGCCGGGGCGCACGGCGTCGATGATCCGGCTCGCCCTGGCCAGTTCCTCGTCGAGCTTGCCGCTGGTCATCGACGCGTCCTCCTCCCGCTGGTAGTGGGTGAACAGGCCGCTGCAGACCGCCGCCCGATAGGACTCGGCCGCGACCGGCATCCCGCACTGCATCATGAGCTGCGCCTGGCCGAGGCCGCGCAGGAAGGTGGACTTGCCGCCCTGGTTTGCGCCGGTGATCACGAGCAGCGGCCGGCCGACCGCCTCGGCGTCGTTGCCCACGACCGGCCGGTCCAGCCGGAGGCAGAGCACCACATCGCGCAGGCCGCGGGTGGCAATGCGCGGCTGGCTGCCCGATAGCGGATCGGGGCAGCAGACCGGCTCGCTCCGGTCGGTCAGGCGCTGGTGCAGCCGGCGGCAGCCGAGGTAGAAGGCGAGCTCCCAGCGGAGCAGGGCGAAGAAGTCGACGATGTGGTCGGTCGAGCGGGCCAGCGCGTCGGCCACCAGGTTCACACCACGGTCGCGCAGTTCCGAGATCGCCCGTGTGCCGGCGTCGTCTTCGGGGCTGATCCGGAGGGTGAACGTGTCGTGCTCACCCAGCTGGAGCCAGTCTGGCCACCCTCGCCGGCGTGTCCAGGGCCGCCGCAGCACGTAACCGATGCCTTTGAGTCCCCAGCCGAGCCGGGCGCTGACCAGCATCCAGTCCCGGCTGGTCAGCTGCCGCAGGTGGTCCTCGATTTCGGCGAGGTAGTCGTCGGTGAGTTCGCGCTGCACCATGGCGAAAAAGGCTGAGAATCCGTGGGAGTGGAATCGGTCGCCGTGCTGGTCGGCGATCGCCCGCAGCCGCCGGAGCTCCGGTAGCAGCAGCTCGAGCAGTTGGACGGCGTGCCTGAGGGTGCCCTCGGGGTAGCCGCGAAGCAGTATCCGGGACGCGGTCCTTTTCTCCGCGGTCACGGCCGCCACAGCGATCTGGTAGATCTCATCGACCAGATCGGGGCCGTCGAGACAGTCGCGGACGACCTGCTGGCGGTAGCGGATGTCGTCAGCGTCGTCGAGGCTGCTGAGCAGCACCCTTGTCGCGACGTCGACGAGGAATGGGTCCCCGCCGGCCATCGCCTCGAGCAGCGTGCCCAGCCCGAGGTCGCGCCGGAGGTCGTCGGCGTTGTAGGGCAGCGGGGCGGCCGGGTCGACGTCGCGGTCAGCGTGCAGCAGGTGCGGCTTCATCCGGCCAGCCTCGCCCTCACCCGCTGGTAGCTCAGTCCGTACTTCTCGGCTATCGCGTTGGCGTGGGCGAGCCCGTCGGCGGGCAGGCGGACCACCTTGAAGGTGCGGACGGACGGGTCGTCCGGCTTCGCCATGCTGACCATGCTCACGACGGCCGCGTCCAGAGTGGACAGTTCGTCGAGGAACGTGACGCAGACGCCGATGCAGTCCCGTTCGATGAGCTTGCGCAGGATCCGGGCGCCGAGGAACACCCCGTCCTGCAGGGTCGTGGACGAGAAGATCTCGTTGAGGATCACCACGCTGTCCCCGGTGGCCCGGCGCAGGATCTCGTGCACCCGGACCAGCTCGTCCTCCAGCCTGCCACGCAGGTCGCCCAGGTTCTCCCCGCGCTCGAAGTTGGTGAAGATCTCGTCTGCGAGCATGAGCCTGGCTTCCGTCCCGGGCACCGGGCAGCCGAGCCGGGCCAGGTGGTGCAGCTGGCCGATGGTGCGGGCGAAGGTCGTCTTGCCGCCCTGGTTGGGCCCGGTGACGACGAGGATCCGCTCCGGCCCGGTGAGGGTGACGTCGTTGGCGACCACGGGGTGGTCCGGGACGAGCTTCGCGGCGAGGGCGAGGTCGACGGTACCCCGGAGGACCACTTCCTTGGAGGTGTCGCTGACCTGGGGACGGCAGAAGCTCAGCCCGGCCTCCTCGAGCGGGGCGAGGAAGTCCCAGTACGCCAGGTAGAACTGGATCTCGCGGTCGAAGGCGGCGACGGTCGGGTCGAGGTAGTCTCGGTGCCCTGCAGCAAAGGCCTCCAGCGCGGCGAAGGGCTCCGGGTTGAGGCGAGCGACCAGGTCCAGCACGCCCGCCTCGACAAGGTTCATATCGGCAGACGAGGTCAGCGAATCCAGGTAGTCCTTTCCCGCGCCCTGGCGGAACTTCTCGAACGTCGCCGTGACCTCGGCGGTGTAGTCGGGCTGGTCCTCGTACCGGCCAACCTTGATCCGGTCCGCGAAGATCTGCATGGTGTAGACGATCGCGGCCAGTCCGTCCCGGACCTGCTCCGCCTCGGCGACCAGTGCGCCCAGGCCGTCAGCTGCCGCGTGGGCCACCAGCCGGTCGCGCAACCCGCGGAAGCCACGGGAGGCCGGCCCTCCTCGCTTCAGCTCACTGGCCAGGGTCCCGACCATCTCGCAGTAGGTCAGCACGGCGTCGAGGAACCACCGCTCTCGCTGGTAGCGGTGCAGCCGGCCGGCCATGCTCAGCTGCTTGCGCATCGTACGCATTCCCGTGGCGAAGGAACGAACGGCGTGGTGAAGCCAGGGTTGCTCGAGGTCGCGGAGAACCTCGTGCCGGTACCTGATCTGTTCGAGGCTCGACAGTGGGGTCCAGAAATACGGCTCCAGCTCGTACTCCGAGCGCCCGAGGCAAATCGCCTCGACGACCTGGTCGAGATTGAGGTCGGTGAAGAACGGGGGAGCCGCATCGGCGAGGGCGGGTCGGGGTCCGGCGGACAGGTCCCAGAGGATGCTGTGTTCGGTCACGCCGCCCTCCTCAGGTTGAGCACGAGGACGAGGGCAAGCGCCGCGATGACCGCGACGCGTCCGTGTTTCCGACAAGCCGGCGCATTCCCCATCCCTCCTGGTGACCCGGAGGCCGGACACCGGCCGGCCCGCGGACAATATCCCGCAGTCGGCCACGAATCTCACACCCTGAGGAGGGACGATGCGGAAGCCTGGGCGACCGGGTCGGCCATCTCGGCTGGGCGTTCCAGGATGAACAGATGGCCGCCGCCGCGGACGACCTGCGGCCGGCCCCGGGGATGCGGCGGGCGAGTGTCCGGCCGTCTTGACGAGCGGAACGATCGGGTCGTCGTCGCCGGCGAGTACGAGGGCCGGCCGGCGAAGCATGGCCTCCGGGCGCTGCGGGTGGGGGCGCGGTGGCCCGCAGCGCTGTCACAACTTGTAGCCGATGTCCCGGAGGCGGGTGCTGCGCTCGCTGGTGTGGCTGCGGACCGATGACCGCCGGAAGGCGGCCTCCGTCGCCACCACAGCCGGCACGTGGCTGGGCGGTCTGCTCGCGGCGGCCGGTATCGTGCAAGCGCTGGCCACGGCGGACCTCATCGGTGGTCTGTGGTTCATGCTGCTGGGCTGGTTCCTGTGGACTGCCGCCCGGGCGGAGGCGTCGAGCGAGCGGACCGCGCAGCTGCTGTCCGGACTCACCGTGGCCGACGTCATGACCCGTGACGTACCAGCGCTGCCGGTCTACGTCAGCCTCGACCGGGCCGCCGCCCTGGTCGTGGACAGGAGGAAGGACGCCTACCCGGTGGTGGCCGTCGACGGTACGCCGCTCGGCGTGGTCGCCGACGACGAGATCGCCGCAGTGCCTCCGGCGCTGCGCCGGTCAACCCGGGTCGGCGACATCTTCACCCCGGTGGCGCAGGTGGCGACCGCCGGTCCGGACGAGCCGATGCCCGCCTTGCTGGCCCGCAGCGGCAGCGATCGCCCTGTTCTCGTGCTGGCGGAGGGCCGCCTCCTCGGCGTGCTGACGCCGGCTGACGTCGCCGCCGAGCTCCGCCGGGCCGCGCTGCGCAGACCGGCGCCGGCCGGCTGATTGTCTCCGCGGACGCGACCAGCCCGTGCTCGGGTGGCCGGGCCCGACGTGGCCGGCGATCACCGGGCCCCGTGGCTCCCCCGGGCGGAAGTCACGGCAGGCGTGGCGGCGTGAGGTCGACCTCGTACGCACCGCCCGGGTCGATATCGATCTCGCGGTCCTTGACCCGGAGTCGCAGCCGGCTCGGCGCCGTCGGCTGACCGCTGACCAGCAGCCGATCCTGCGAGACGGTGACGTAGAGACCGTAGTGACCGCGGTAACGCAGCCGGAACCGGAGCTCGGTGAGGTCGTCCGGCAGACAAGGGTCGAGCCCGAGCGTGCCGCCGCGGATCTCCAGTCCGGTGAAGCCGCGCTGCACCAGGTCGACGGTTCCCGCTATCGCTCCCAGATGGATGCCCTCTTTCGTCGTGCCGTTCTGTACGTCGAGAAGATCGGCATCCAGGGCTTCCATCAGGTATCCCCAGGCCCGCTTGCGGTCGGACCGGGCGAGCACCCAGGCGTGCACGATCTTGGACAGCGTCGAACCGTGGGAGGTACGGCTCTGGTAGTAGTCGATGTTGCGGGGGATCAGCGTCGGGTCGTGGGCATAGCCGAGCCGGTCGAGCAGTTCGTACAGCTCGTCGGCGGACAGCAGGTAGAACAGCATGAGGACGTCGGCCTGCTTGGACAGCTTGTAGCGGTTGGTCGTGTCGCCCTCCACTTCGAGGATGCGGTCGAGGCGGGCGATGTCGCCGTAGCGCTCCACGTAGTCGACCCAGTCGAACTCTTCAAGCCGTTCGTACCCCTCGAACTGGCTGAGGATCCCGTCGTCGTGCCAGCAGAGCCGCAGCTTCCGGCTGACGTGCTCCCATCGCTCGAGCTCGCCGCGGGTCACGTCGAGCAGATCGAGCAGCTCCCGGCAGCGTCGCTGCGGCAGCAGCCGCACCGCGCTGAGTGCCTTGGTGAAGGTCCAGGCGACCATGACGTTGGTGTACGCGTTGTTGTCCAGGCCGGGTTGGGCGCGCCCGGGATAACCGTCGTGGTACTCGTCCGGTCCCATCACGCCGCGCAGGTCGAACCGGTCGTCGGTTCGGTCGTAGCTGGCGGCGCTCACCCAGAACTTGGCGATCTCGAAGATCAGTTCGGCGCCGTGACTGGCGAGGAAGTCCATGTCTCCGGTGGCCTCGTAGTACTGCCAGGTGTTGTACGCGACGGCCAGCCCGATGTGGCGCTGCAGTCGCGAGTTGTCCGGCAGCCAGCGGCCGGACCGCGGGTTCAGGTGCTGCGTCGGGGTCTCTTCCCGGCCGCTCGCGCCGCTCTGCCAGGGAAACATCGCGCCTCGGTAGCCGGCCAGGTGGGCAGCCTTGCGCGCCTGCGGCAACCGGCGCCACCGGTAGAGCAGCAGGGCCCGGGACAGGTCCGGCATTCGCAAGGTGAGGAAGGGGAACACGAACATCTCGTCCCAGAAGACGTGCCCACGGTAGGCCTCCCCGGACAGGCCCCTGGCCGGAATCCCGACGTCGAGGTCGGCGGAGTACTCGGACACGGTCTGCAGCAGGTGGAACAGGTGCAGTCGCAGGGCGAGGGCGACGTGCTCGTGTCCGGTGAGCTGAAGGTCGCAGCGCTCCCAGAGGTGATCCCAGGCGAGCACGTGCCGGGCGAGCAGCGCGTCGAAGTCCGGGGCGCACTCAGCCTTCTCCCGGGCCTCCTCGGCCGGTTCGGTGATGCCCCGATCCCGGGAGGTGAACAGCGCCACGACCTTCTCGATGGTGCAGCTGTCGTGCTCGACCAGGTCCACCTGAAGCTGCAGGCCGATCCGGTCGTCGTCGACGATCGGTTCCGCGACGATCGCGGTGTCCGCACCGTTGATCAGCACCCGGTGCCGGGCTGCGAGCGACACCCGCACGTGGGACTGGGTGGTTTCCACGTCGAGCGCCACCGTCTCGCGACCCACCGCCGTCGCCGCCACCACCCGCAGATGCTCGTCGCCGAGACCGTGGTATCGGCTGACCCCGGCGTTCCGTACCCGCCCGTCGACGCCGGAGCGCACCTCCAGGCGGCCGGACCAATTCTCGGCGGCGAAGGTCGCGTCGAGCCCAGCGAGGTACGGGTCCGCCATGGACACGATCCGACGCTGCGCGACCGCCGTCCGGCGACCCTGCCGGTCGGTGATCCGGAAGTGCCGAGTGAGGACACCCCGGCGGAGATCGAGCTCTTGCAGGTAGTCAGAGACCGCCATCGTGTCGACGTCGTACCAGTCCCCGCCGTCGACCCGGACCGTCAGCCACTGCCAGTCGGGCAGGTTGACGTTGCTCTCGTTCTCGACGTGATGACCGTCGACGTCGCCCGCGAGCCGGTTGAAAACGCCGGCAGCGTAGGTACCCGGGTAGTGCACCTTGTCAGCGCGCTTCTCCGGAGCCGCCCCACGGGTGGCGAATCGGCCGTTCCCCAGCGTGCACAGCGCCTCGCGCAGCGGCTCATTCTCGGCGTCATAGCCCTCGTACCGCACGACCCAGCTGGTCACCGTGACCGCCGGCCGCTCCACGGACGGCGACGGCGGCCCGGTCGGGCTGTCGCCTGCCAGCGCGCCTCGGCGAGCCAGCCGGCGACGTCCTCGTCGACGTCGGCAGCGCTGTGCAGCTCGACGTGGTGGATCCACAGGCTGCGGCAGGGGTGGACGACCTCCTTGATCCGGGGTGCGGTCAGCGCGTGGTCCAGTGTGAAGGACAGCACGACTTCCGCGACGGGACGGCGCAGCCACCGCCCCGGCCGCCAGAGGTACGCGAAGCCGAGGTTCTGGCGGAACCCGACGTGACTGCCGGACACGCTGACCTCGACCGGTCCCAGCGCGGTCAGCAGCGCGTGCACCGCGGAGTAGATCTCCATCCCCTCCGGGGAGTCGGCGAAGAACTCCTCCGCCGTGCCCGGGTCGGCGGCGGGGAGCCGCGGGTCGCCGATGCCACCGAGCGTCGTCGCCACCATCACACTCATCCTCACCTGCGCACGGACTTTGCGCGGACCTGCAGTCGGACCTGCACCGAGCATCTCGATCGCCGCAGTCAGCGGGAAGGGTCCAACGACCCGGCCGGCCGGGGTCGGACGGCACACTGTCACGGGTTGGGCGCGGGGTCCTCACGCTGGCGGGTCGCCGTGGCGGCGGGCAGGTCGAACTGCCTGCGATGCTGGGCTCTCCCGCCGGGCCCGAGCCGCCGGGATCGGCCGGCGGTCATTGCCCGGGCCGCTGGCGGGCCAACCGGAGCCGGTCCCGGGCGTGTTCGAGCCGGTGTTGGAGCGTCTCGTCCAGCTCGGTGAGGGCCTCGGCGAAGGTCGCGGCGGCGGCGAAGCCGCGGAAGTAGAGGCCGACGGTGTCGATGGTCGCCTCGACCTGGTTGCGCCGGCGCCCGGGCCATTGGTCGTCCACGCTGAGCGCGACCGACGCGTAGCGGACGGTTCGCCCGCTGGCGGTCGCGAGCTCCCGGACGAGCTCGACCGCCCGCGCGGTCGCCGCGGCGGGTACCTCGAGCGTGGCCAGCACCTCGACCGCCACTGTGCGATCGGTCTCGACGTCGCTGGACGGGCACATCACGTCAGCTTCTCGACGTCGAAGGTCAGCGCTCGATCACTGCCGGACGGCATGATCGCCGCACCGGTCACGGCCAGATCTCCGAGCAGGGTGTTGAAGTGGTGCCGGTCCCGGATCGCCACCAGCAGCGGCGTCTCGGGCGGAAGTATCGCCAGCAGTTCCCGCAGCTGACCCACCGTGACAGTCCGCCGTTCGGCCATCGCGTACGTCACCGTCCTCACCTCCCCGCTCCACCTCCTCATCCTGTGCTGCCACTCGGTCGACCGTTAGGGGCCAACGGCCCGACTTCGGGCCCGGTCCGTCTACTTCAGACTCCTCCGCCGGAACCGCGGTCGCGCAGAGCAGAGGTCCCTGGCGCTTCACCGGAGGGCACGGGACCCGATCGGCCGGTGGCGCGGACCTCAACCGCATGGTCATCGCCCGCCGGTTGCTCCCGCTGACCGGCTAGGCCGGCGAGCCGAGCTTCGACAGCACCTCGGCGCCGAACACCTCGATGAACTCGTCGTCCTCGCCGACCGGGTGCAGGTACAGGCTCTCGAATCCGAGCTCCTGGTAGTCGTGCAGGCGCTCGGCGAGCAGGCCGGGGTCCGAGGACACCAGCACGTTGCGGGCGACCTCCTCCGGCGGGACATGCCGGGTCGCCGCCTCGAACTGCTCCGGCGTCTCCAGCTCCCAGGCCAGGGTGGTCGGCAGGCAGTTGCTCCGCCAGGTCTCGCACGCGGCCGCCAGCGCCGTGTCGTCGTCCCGGGCCCAGGACAGGTGCACCTGCAGGTGCAGATCGCCGCGACCGCCGGCGTCCCGGTAGGCGTCGATCACCTTTCGCAGCAGCTCGGGCGGCTGGTTGACCGTGATCAGCCCGTCGGCCCACTCCGCCGCCCAGGCCGCGGTCTGTGCGCTGATCGCGCCGGCCACCAGCTTCGGTGGCTCGTCCGGCAGCGACCACACCCTGGCCCGGTCGACGGTGACGAGCCCTCGGTGGGTGACCTCCTCGCCCCGCCAGAGCGCCCGCATCACGTCGACGCACTCGCGCAGCCGCGCCATCCGCACGTCCTTGGTCGGCCACGGGTCGCCGGTGACGTGCTCGTTGAGCGCCTCGCCGCTGCCGAGCGCGACCCAGGGCAAGCGGCCCGGGAACATCGCGGCCAGCGTGGCGAACGCCTGGGCCGAGATCACCGGGTGGTAGCGCTGGCCGGGTGCGTGGAAGCAGCCCATCGGCACCCGCTCGGTGGCCTGCAGCGCGGCGCCGAGCCAGGCCCAGGTCAGGGCGGAGTGGCCCTGACTGCGGCTCCACGGCGCCAGGTGGTCCGAGCACATCACTGCGTCGAAGCCGGCCTGCTCGGCGTGTACTGCGGAGTCGCGCAGGTCGCGGGGGTGGGCCTGCTCGTGCTGGGCGTGGAATCCGATGACGGGCATAGGTTCGGCCTACCCCACCTCAAGGATCCCCCAAGCGTCCGGCGCGGTGAGGCTGGACGATCCGCCGTGCCGTCGAGGACGAGCTCAACCGGACGGCGTGACCGAGGACCACACGCCGAACCACTGCTCGGCGCCGTAGTCCTCGAACCGCTCCACCTCGGTGAACCCCAGCTTCGCCGCAAGGCGCATCGCGCGGCCGTTGGCGGTCTGGGTGCAGAGCACCACCGGCTCGCCGGGAAGCGCGCCGGCGAACCAGTCGAGTGCCGCCGCGCACGCCTCGCCGGCGTACCCGCATCCCCAGGCCTCGGACTCGCGCAGCACGAGACGCTCGGTCCTGATCGGGGTGGGCGGCCACGCGACGGGTCCCAGGTCGGCCACGCGCGCAGACTAACCGAGCGCCCGGCGTCGGAACGCGTCTGAGCCGGCTTCAGCGGCGCCGTCCCGGCCGGCCGGCCCGGTCAGCCGGTGAGCTCCTGCGTCTCGGTCTGGTAGCCCTGCTTGCTGACGGTGAGCGTCGGCAGGGTGACCCGCAGCTCACCGGTGTGCGTCGGGTCGATTCCCGGCCGGTACCGCGCGCGCAATGTGGCATCGAGCGCGGCTACACCGTGGTCGTCGGTCTGGGCGCTCACGGACACGCTCGCCCCGGTCACCGGCATGAATGACCCGATGGTCACGGTCGCGTCCTCGACCGGCGCCAGGTCGCTCTCGCGGCGGACCCGGACGGTGTAGGTCCGCGCGACATCCAGCTCCGGCGCCGGCTCGATGGTGGCGACCAGGTGCGTCTCGGACCCGGGCGGTCCGCCCGAGCCAGGACCACCTGGAGAGCCACCCGCCGGCGTCGTCGTGGCCAGCGAGATCAGCTCACCCATGATCACTTGGAAGCCCACGCCGCCCACGGAAACCACGATCCGGCGGACGCTCACCGTCGCGGCCGCGGAGAAGATCGG
Source organism: uncultured Actinomycetota bacterium (assembly GCA_963803135.1). Classification (GTDB taxonomy): domain Bacteria; phylum Actinomycetota; class Actinomycetes; order Mycobacteriales; family CADCTP01; genus CADCTP01. Next base: position 1,075,332 of record CAWDLH010000010.1, read on the forward strand.
CGTCCCGGCGGACGTCAGCGGCAGCATGGCTCGCGCCGTCGCCACGAGCGGCGCGAGCGCGGAGTTCACCCGGGTGGTCAGCGGACCGGACAGCGCGCCCGAGAACACCGGCGCCAGCAGCGCGAGCGCCGGCGTCGAGAGCGGGGTGATGAACCCCGGTGAGAGCGACAGGTTGCTCGCGCTCACGCTGAGAAGGGTGCCGGCGGTGGCTGCGTCTCCTGACGGGGTCAGCGTCAGGTCGACGGTGCCCGAGACGTCGGTCCGCCGTGGGACGAAGAAGGTGAAGAACCCGATGGTGCCGCGGAACCGGGCTCGGATCGCGCCCGGCGTCGGTGACGGGCCGAGGCTCAGTGAGGTGATCGTGATGTTGAACGGGAGGAACTGAAGGCCGGTCGCGGCCCCGACCGCCGCCGTCACGCCACCCGGGATCGCGATGCTGACCGGCGTGGGGATCCCCGAGGTCAGCGCCGCGTAGGTCATCGGCAGAACCATGGTCCCGAACTGCACCGACGCCGGCTGCGCCGGCCACGTCGCCAGAGTCCCCGACCGGAAGAAATCGCCGGGACCGCTCGGATCGGTGAGCAGCAGCGTTCCCGCCAGGCTCGGCGGGTTCGTGGCCGCACCGAACGTGATCGCGAACGGCGAGGTAGTTCCGGTCGCGACGACCATCGGCCCGGAGGCCGGGACGTCCAGAATGCCGGTGAGTATCGGCAGCGTTGCCGAGTACAACCGGGCGAGGTCGAAGGGGACGAAACCGATGGTGTAGGCCATCGCGCACCTACTCTGCCGCAGCACGCCGACAATCCACGATAGCGGCGCGTGGTCCGCCGCGCGGCCCGATTCGGCCAACCGGCGGCTCGCCCCGCCGCCACCGTCCGCGCTCCGCCTCGGCTACGCACCCCGGCCGAGGTCGTCACGACGTGGCAAGTCCGCAGGAACCACAAGCCCGTCAACGCCGCCGGCGTCCACGTCACTGGCGGTGCTGTGGGTCAGCCTTCGGCGCTGTGCCCACCCGGCGGTACTGCTTGGTTCGACGCCGCGGCACGCGCCTGCTTGCGGCTGGCCAGGAGGTACTTGATGCCCTCCATGGTGAGGAATGCGGTGACGACGGCGATCAGGATGGGTGCGGTCTGCAGCGCTCCTACCTGGGTCAGGAAGGCGGCCATCAGCACCATCGCGAATGGCGCGGCCGCCAGCGATCCCGGGATGGCGGCGAGCAGGCAGGTGAACGCCAGTCCCAGCGGCACGCCGGGGATCACCTGGTGGACGAGGACTCCGGCCGTTCCGCCGATGAACAGCGACGGGAAGATGGGCCCGCCGACGAAGCCGCTGCCCTGGCTGACGGCGAAGGTGAGCATCTTGGCGATCAGGACGCAGATGAGCAGGCCCAGGCCGAGGGTCCCCGCGTCCTCGACCACGGTGTTGAGCTGATCGCTGCCCGAGAACATCGTCAGCGGCAGGGCCACGCCGACGATCCCGAACACGATGCCGCCCAGCGTCGACTTTGCGACGGCCGGGACCTTCAGCCGGTCGAACAGCCGCGCCGCCACCATCATGAACCCGACCAAGACCGTTACCAGCAGGGCCGCGAACAGGCCAAGGAGGACCCCGGCGAGCAGCTGCCAGTCCTCGAACTTGTACGACGGCACCTTGTAGTCGTCCAGGAACACAGCTCCGGCGATGGCGAAGTAGATGCCGAACGAGATGCTCGAGGCGACGATGCTCCCGGCGAGGGCCTTCGCGAGCCGCCGGCCGCCCGGCCGGGCGATCTCCAGGATCAGCATCACCACGATCACCGTGCTGGAGAACAGCCCGCCGTACGCGCCGGCAAAGCCGGACAGGGTGTTCACCTTGGAGCTATCCTCGTCCAGCCCCCTTCGCTGGGCGATCCAGCTGCCGGCCCCGCCACCCATGGAGCCCAGCGCCTTCTCCGGGCCGAGGCTGGAGCCTCCGATCAGCGACACCGTCGAGACGGCCACCAGCCCAGGCACCAGTCCTGGGTGGACGTGCTCGGTTTGCAGGTCGTCGAACAGGCCGGGAACCTTCTCGGGCAGATGCGTCAGGCGGCGGAGCAGCCCGACTGCGACACCGGCCGCCGCAGCGACCGCTATCCACCACCAGTGCCCGCCGAACCAGCCAGGATCCGAGTCGGTGTACCACTTGCCCCCGAACTTGATCACTCCGATGAAGATCAGGCCGGCGAACGCCCCGAACACCCCGAGGGCGACGGCGTGACCCATGAGGACCCAGAAGTCGCGTTCTTGGGTGACCGGCGGCGGCACGGCCGGCTCGGTTGTGGTGCCCATGACGAGAACCTCCTGGTGGCCGTGGCCGGATCTGCAGCGGTACGCCGGGGATTCACTCCGTGATCCGGGCCATGTGCTTCACCGGTCCGGCCCGGTTCGGTGGCAACTCTCCCACCTGCGGCCGCTGCCGCGCCGACACGGGTAGCTGCGCCCGCGCCGGGAGCGGGCCCGGTTCGCCGTAGGGCGGGGTGGCGAGCCGGTCCTCGGGGCAGCCGCCGTTGCCGGCGCACCGGACATCGCAGTCCCGGCCGTACCGGCTCAATGTGTCGCGCATGTCCCGCCCGAACTCGCGGCCGGCATTCTCCTGCACCGCCGACCGAGCACCCCTCACCAGCCGCTGGCCGGTTGGCCGAACCCTTCGGCAGCGAGCCCGGCCGGGCGCGCGATCTTGCGCCCGATCGCGGCGAGGCCGCCGCCCGCCGGCTCAGCCTCGATCCACCGTCGAATTGGTTGATCGGCGCGGGTCGTAACGCACGAATGCCCTTCTGAGCAGGGACGATGGGGTTTGTCTAGGACCTCGTCGTTCCCACAGAAGGGCATCCGCTGGATGCGACTGTCTCATGGTTCGCCGGCGTTGTCGGCGGCGTTCGATGATCCCAACCTCGTGTCGACCGGTGGGCTGGCGCCGGTGCTGGCGCTGGCGCAGTCCTGCCGGCTCGGTGGCCTAGTCGCCGACAAGCTGACCTTGAAAGACCCCGGCGGGGCCAACGCGCAGCGGAAGGTTCCGGTGCTGGTGGCCGGGATGGTCGCCGGCGCGGACTCGATCGAGGACATGGACCTGCTGCGCCAGGGCGGCATGGACCGGCTGTTCACCGGGATCCGCGCTCCCTCGACGTTGGGTACGTTCCTGCGCAGCTTCACCTTCGGTCACGTCCGCCAGCTCGACAGCGTGGCCGCGGCGTTCCTGGTTGCCCTGGCAGCGGCGACGCCGCTGCTGCCCGGCGCCGAGCAGGTGACCTTCCTGGACCTGGACGACACGATCCGCCAGACCCACGGCTACGCCAAGCAGGGCGTCGGCTATGGCTACAACAAGGTCAAGGGCCTCAACGCGCTGCTGGCCACGGTCAGCACGCCGCTGGCAGCGCCGGTGATCGCCGCATCCCGGCTGCGCAAGGGCGCGGTCAACTCCGCTCGCGGCGCGGCCGGGTTGCTGGCCGAGGCGCTGGGCACCGCCCACGGCTGCGGGGCCGGCGGCACCGAGGGGGCCGGGCTGGTGATCGTGCGCGCGGACTCCGCGTACTACACCCATGACGTGGTCGCCGCCGCCCGCCGCGGCGGGGCCTGCTTCTCGATCACCGCCCGGCAGACGGCCACGGTCAAGGCCGCGGTCGGCTCGATCGGCGAGCACGCCTGGACCGCGATCCGTTACCCGAAGGCGGTCTGGGACGACGAAGGCCAGTGCTGGATATCCGACGCCGAGGTCGCCGAAGTGCCCTTCACCGCGTTCACCGGTCGCCGCAAGGCCGAGCACATCCCGGCCCGGCTGATCGTGCGCCGCGTCAAGCGGCTCAACCCCGACCACGTGCCGGCCGGGCAAGGCGAGCTGTTCACCGCCTGGCGCTATCACGCGGTCTTCACCGACTCGCCGCAGCCGATGCTGGAGGCAGAGAAGACCCACCGCGCACACGCGATCATCGAGCAGGTCATCGCCGACCTCAAGGCCGGCCCGCTGACTCACCTGCCCTCGGGGAAGTTCACCGCGAACTCCGCATGGCTGGTGCTCGCGGCCATGGCGTTCAACCTCACCCGCGCCGCCGGCACCCTCGCCTCGGCCTTCCACGCCCGAGCCACCACCGCCACCATCCGCGCCCAACTCATCGCCGTCCCAGCCCGGACCGCCCGCTCCGCACGACAGCTGCGCCTGCACCTGCCCCAGCGCTGGCCCTGGCGGACAGCCTGGACCGAGCTGTTCAACGCCACCTGCGGACCACCGGCAGCGGCCTGACCCCCATCCACCCGGCCCGCCAGGCCCCGACCGGAGACCAGCAGTGGAAGAGCCGGAAAGACCGGCGGCCCAGCCATGCCACAACAAGCAATCAAGATCAGGTCAGCAGCCGACCCGCCCATCCAAGATCAACGGTGGATCGAGGCTCAGTCCGTCCCGCGGCAAACGCTCATTTCCTGTTGATTCCGAAAGAGCTGGGGGCGAGATTTCTTGGGCCGATTGAACGCGACCCGCCTTCGGGGACGGGGGACACCAAAGGCGGGCCGCTGGATTGCACGATACTTTCGTGCAGCTATGCGCCGGATGGGCGCTGGCCATGAAATAGATGAGTCGCCAATGTGAATTCGCTGAGCGGCTGGCCGACGAGTTGCGGGGGAACGGTGGCGTCCAGGTGACGGCGACGGCGATCACTGTGGCGGTGCCCGGACAGCTGCCGGACCGACAGCCGGCAGGGAGAGAGGCGGCTGCCCGGTCCGGCCCGCCCGGCGTGTCAGGACGAGTTACCGGGTCCCCAGGACGGTCCTGGGCGCCACACTTGTGCTGAGGTAGGTGTGGGAAGGAACGCTGATGGGTGGACCGGGCGGCGTGCTGTGGAGCAGCCCGCAGCCGTCGGCGATCTCCGCTGCATTGCGCGCGCTTGCGGGTACCTACACGGTGGCGATGGGCCGGCCGGCGACCGCGCGGCGTATTTGGCTGGACAGCGTCGACCGGCGGCTCTACCGCGCCGGCATGGCATTGACCGCGACGGCCGGCGTGGACGGCGAGGCGCAGACCTTGGAGCTCAGCGGCGCGGACGGCGCGACCGTGACCCCCGGACCGGACACGGCCGGCTGGCCGCGGCTGCTGGACGGTCTCCCGGACGAGCTGCGGCCACGGCTCGAGCCGGTGCTCGGTGTGCGGGCGTTGCTGCCGATGGTGGAGGTCCGCGGGAGCACGGTCGCCGGTCGGCTGCTCGACGCGGAGGGTAAGGCCGTGCTGCGGCTGGTGCACGAGCGTCCGGCGACGATCGTCGGGACCCGGGCGCGGCTGCCCGGCGGGCTGCGGCTGGTCCCGCTGCGCGGCTACGCCACGGCAGCCGTACGCGCGAGCCGGATCGTGCAGGGCGCCGGGCTGGTCCGCGACGACCGCTCGGGCTACGCGGCGGCGCTGGCCGCCGCCGGCGTCGATCCGGACGCCACCGCGCTGCCGCTGATCCGGCCCGAGCTTCCCGGTGACGTCGCGGTGGCCAGGGTGTTGCTGTCGTTCCTCGACGAGATGGACGCCGTCCACGACGGCACCGTGGCCGACCTCGACATCGAGTTCCTGCACGACTTCCGCGTCGCGGTACGGCGCAGCCGCTCGGTGGTCAGGCTGCTCGGCGACCTCCTGCCGGCCGACCTCGTCGCGTGGGTGACGCCGGAGCTGAGATGGCTCGGCGACCTCACCGCGCGCTCCCGTGACCTCGACGTCCACCTGCAGGAGCTCCCGTCGATGGCCGCCGGCCTGGCCAGTGGCCGGCCGGAGGACCTGGCGCCGATGGCGGTTCACCTGCGGCGGCTGCGCGCGAGCGAGCGGCGCCGGTTGGTCCGCGGCCTGCGGTCGTCCCGGTACGGGCGGTGGCGGGTCCACTGGCGTACCGCGCTGACGGAGCTGGCGGACCGGGACGGCGACGGACCCAGCGTCCAGGAGATCAGCGCGAAGCGGCTCGCCAGGGCCTATCGCCGGGTGCTCCGCCGCGGCTCCCGGATCACTCCCGAGTCACCCGCGGAGGACCTGCATGATCTACGCAAGCGGGGCAAGGAGCTGCGCTACCTGCTGGAGACCTTCGCTCCCGTGCTCGACCCGGGCGGCGCCCGGGGCGCGGTCAAAGAGCTCAAGACCCTGCAGGACGTGCTGGGAACGTTCCAGGACAGCGAGGCGCAGCGGGACGCGATCTACGCGCTGGCCGCCGACATGATGATGCGCGGGGACGCCGACTCCCGCACCATGCTGGGCATGGGGGAGATCGCCGCCCGGCTGCAGGAATCGATGCAGTCGTCGCGCACAGAGTTCGCCGCCGCGTTCGCGTCGTTCGGGCGGCTGTCCGTGCCGCGCCGGATGGCCCGGCTGGCTCCGGCTCCGGCCGGGGCGGCCCCCGCGGGAGCCGCGTGATGAAGGTGGTGGCCGCGTACAACATCAAGGGCGGCGTCGGGAAGACGTCGGCGGCGGTCAACCTCGGCTACCTGGCCGCCCGCGACGGCCTGCGAACGCTGATCTGGGACCTCGACCCGCAGGGCTCGGCCACGTACCTGTTCCGGGTCAAGCCGAAGGTCAAGGGCGGCGGCAAGGCACTCGTCGCCGGCCGGCGCACGCTGGACGAGGCGATCAAGGCGACCGACTTCGACCGGCTCGACCTGATGCCGGCCGACTTCAGCTACCGCAACCTCGACCTCGACCTGGACGCCACGAAGCGACCGACGGACCGGCTCCGCCGGCTGGTCGCGCCCCTCGACGACGAGTACGAGCTGGTCATCCTCGACTGCCCGCCGAGCGTGTCGCTGGTCTCGGAGAACGTGGTCCGGGCCAGCCACGTGCTGCTCGTCCCGCTGATCCCGGCAGTGTTGTCGCTGCGCACCTTCGACCAGCTCACCGACTTCGTCGCCGGGCTCCCGGGTCGTACGCCGACGGTGATGGCGTTCCTGTCGATGGTCGACCGGCGGAAGAAGGCGCACCGGGAGCTGGTCGAGCGGCTCCCGTACGAGCGGAAGTTCGTGGTGCCGGAGGTGATCCCGAACCTGTCGGTGATCGAGCAGATGGCCCGGCACCGCGCACCGGTGCCGGCGTTCGCGCCGCGCAGCCCGGCGGCCGCCGCCTACGAGGACCTCTGGGGCCGGCTGCGATCCACCCTGGCCGATACCCGCTGACACCCCGGCCGGCGTGGCGGGCGAGAGGAATCCAGCCGCGGTTCGTGCGATCCGGCTGCGGGCGCTGCGCGTTCCTGCCGGGAAGCTGTCATGGCGGGGGCTGCTCCCGGACGCGACGGAGCATCACCGGGTAGGGGGCGGGGCGTAGTGTCGATGTCATGGGCCGGCTCGCCGCTCTGCTCCGCTTCGGCGGGTTGGCGTGTCTGCTCGCCATCCTCACGCTGAATGCCGATCCGGGCCTGGTTCTGCTCGGCGTGGCGGCCGTGGTGGCCAGCGCGCTGGTGTCACGGCTCGTCGGTGCCGCGCCTGCGAGCGTGGTGGACACCCTGCCCGGCCCGACCCTGCGGGCCTTGTCCGCGAGCACGGCCACACATCCTCAGCGTGACCCGGACGCGGCCGGCCGGCCGCGCCCGCGAGCACCGTCCCGGGACCTGCTGACCGCCTGAGACCAGGCCGTCAGCGCCGTCCCTCTCCCGCTCGTCCCGGACGGAGCTCCGCCATGCTCGCTGCCCTGTACGCCGTCATCTGCTATCCCGTCTCCGGCATCCTCTGGTGCTGGCACCAGCTGTTCGGTGCATTCCTCGACCCCGCAGGCGGCGCCTCCTGGGCGCTCGCCGTGGTCTTCCTGGTCCTCACGCTCCGGGTGCTGCTGGTCCGGCTCGCGCTGGCCCAGCTGCGCTCGACCCGAGCCCTCCAGGGCGTCCAGCCCGAGATCCGGGCGCTACGCGAGAAGCACGCTCACGACCGGCGCAGGATGGCCGCCGAGATGCAGCGCCTGCAGCGCGAGCACGGCATCAGCCCGCTCGGCGGTTGCCTGCCGTCGCTGGCCCAGGTGCCGGTGTTCCTTGGCCTGCTGCACGTGCTGCACGGCTTCACCGCGGGTGGGGCTGACTATGTCTTCGGCAGGGCCGACGTGGCCTCGTTCCTGCACGCCCGGCTGTTCTCCGCGCCGCTGGCCGCCTACGTCCGGATGCCGGCGATCCAACTGGCCGCGCTCGGACCGGTCGACCGCTGGCAGGTGGCGGCCGTCGCGATCCCGCTGGCCGCGCTCGCCGCGCTCGCGACGTACCTGACCAGTCGGACCGCCCTGCGCCGCAGCCCTCCGGCCGATCCCCAGGCCACCGTCGTCGGCCGGTTGACCCTGTACGTGCTGCCGGCCGGAGCGCTGATCGGCGGCATCCTGTTCGCGTTCCCGGTCGTGATTCTCCTGTACTGGCTGGCCAACAACGCCTGGACCGCCACCCAGCAGGTACTCCTTCACCGGCACCTGGACGGGAGGTAAGGCGGCCCGCTCGACCGCCTGCGGACGCGGGGCGCCGAGATGCCGTGGACGGGCAACGGTCCCGCGGGTAGTTGCTGCGTCCGGATCTGCTCACTCTCCCGGGGTGAGGCGACCACGTCCGGCCGCGGCCATGCTCGGCGGCGATGTCTGATTGCGGCGCGAGCCGCGACAAGGCGGCGCGACCGCACGTTCGGTGTGGTGGCGTGGCCCGCGGGAGGGGTAGGCGCAGTGGACAGGCTCGACAGCGCCGAGGCGGGGCGGCTCGAGGAGGCGGATCGCCGCGGCGTGCCGTGGCGACGGTGGGGGCCGTACCTGAGCGAGCGGCAGTGGGGCACCGTCCGGGAGGACTACAGCGCCGGCGGCGACGCGTGGTCGTTCTTCCCGCACGACCACGCCCGGTCCCGGGCGTACCGGTGGGGCGAGGACGGCATCGCCGGGATCAGCGACGACAAGCAGCGACTGTGCCTGTCGCTGGCGCTGTGGAACGGCCGCGACCCGATCCTGAAGGAGCGGATGTTCGGCCTCACCAACTCGGAGGGCAACCACGGCGAGGACGTCAAGGAGTACTACTTCTACCTCGACAGCACGCCCACCCACTCCTACCTGAACTACCTCTACAAGTACCCGCAGGCGGAGTACCCGTACGCCGACCTCGTCGCGACGAACGCCGCCCGCGGCCGGGACCAGTACGAGTACGAACTGCTCAACACCGGTGTCTTCGACGACGACCGGTACTTCGACGTGGCCGTCGAGTACGCCAAGGCGTCGCCGGAGGACCTGCTGGCCCGGGTGACGGTCCACAATCGCGGGCCCGGACGCGGCGACGCTCCACCTGCTGCCGACGCTGCTGTTCCGCAACACCTGGTCGTGGGGCGTCGACGACACCCGGCCGCGGCTGAGCGCGATCACCGACCCGAGCGGCGTCACCGGCATCGCCGCCGACCACGCCGGCCTGGGCGCGCGCCGGCTCTACTGCGACCGGGACGTCCCGCTGCTGTTCACCGAGAACGAGACCAACGCCGAGCGGCTGTTCGGCACGCGCGAACGCCTCCCCGTGGGTGAAGGACGGGATCGGTCGCTGCGTGGTCGGCGGCGAGACCGGCGCGGTGAACCCGGACCGGGTCGGCACCAAGGCGGCGGCCCACTACGTGCTGGACGTCCCGGCGGGCGGTAGTGCGACGGTGCGGCTGCGGCTCACCGACGCCGACCTGGCTGCCGACGCGGTCCGTGGCCGGGCTTCGACGAGGTGGTGCGACCGGCGCCGGGCCGAGGCCGACGAGTTCTACGCGAGCGTCACGCCGCCGGGCATGACCGAGCGAGGAGCGCCAGGTGGTCCGGCAGGCGCTCGCCGGGCATGCTGTGGACCAAGCAGTACTACTCCTACGACGTGGAGCGCGTGGCTGGTCGAGCACGGCCGCGACCCGATGGACCCGGACTCGGGCGTCCGCAACGCGCGACTGGTTCCACCTGGTCGCCGACGACGTGCTGTCCATGCCGGACAAGTGGGAGTACCCCTGGTTCGCCGCGTGGGACCTGGCCTTCCACGCGATCCCGCTCGCCATGGTCGACATCGGCTTCGCCAAGCAACAGCTCGACGTCCTGCTCCGCCGGCTCTACCTGCACCCGAACGGGCAGATGCCGGCGTACGAGTGGAACTTCACCGACGTCAACCCGCCGGTGCACGCCTGGGCGACCTACTTCGTCTACCAGCTGGAGAAGGGGCGCACCGGCGCCGGCGACCTGAGCTGGCTGGAGGCCGCGTTCCAGAAGCTGGTGAAGAACTTCACCTGGTGGGTGAACCGCAAGGACCCCGAGGGACGCAACGTGTTCCAGGGCGGCTTCCTCGGCCTGGACAACATCGGCGTGTTCGACCGGAGCGCGCCGCTGCCCACCGGCGGCCACCTGGACCAGGCCGACGGGACCGCGTGGATGGCGCTGTACGCGCAGGTCATGCTGGCCATCGCCCTCGAACTGTCCACACGCGACCCCCTGTACCTCGAGCAGGCCGAGACCTTCTTCGAGCACTTCGCCTGGATCGCGGTCGCGATGAACCGGGTCGGTCCCGGGCGGACGTCGATGTGGGACGAGGAGGACGGGTTCTTCTACGACGTGCTGCGGTTGCCGGACGGCAAGGGCGTCCCGCTCAAGGTGCGCTCGATGGTCGGGCTGCTGCCGCTGGCCGCCGCCACCGTGATCCCGAGCGACGTCGACGCGCGGTTCCCCGAGCCTGGTGGCCGGCGCGCGGGAGTTCATCGCCCGGCATCCCGGCGCGTTCGCCGCCGTGTCCGGCGCCCACCTGGTCGGCGGCCGGCCGGGCCGCCGGCTGTTCGCGCTGTTCGGCGAGGACCGGCTGCGGCGGGTTCTGGCCCGGATGCTCGACGAGGACGAGTTCCTCAGCCCGCTACGGGATCCGGTCGCTGTCCCGCTACCACGCCGACCACCCGTACACGTTCGGCGTGGACGGCCACAACTACCGGGTGTCCTACCTGCCGGCGGAGTCCGACACCGGCATGTTCGGCGGCAACTCGAACTGGCGCGGCCCGGTCTGGTTCCCGGTCAACGCCCTGCTGATCCGTGCCCTGCTGAACCTGTACGCCTTCTACGGCGACGGGTTCACCGTGGAGTGCCCGACCGGGTCGGGCCGGCAGATGACGCTCTACCAGGTCGCGGAGGAGATCTCGGACCGGCTGACCCGGATCTTCCTGCCCGGACGCCGACGGCCGCCGCCCGGTGCACGGCGGGCAGGAGAAGTTCCAGCGCGACCCGCACTGGCGCGACCTGCTGCTGTTCCACGAGTACTTCCACGGCGACAACGGGGCCGGCATCGGCGCCAGCCACCAGACCGGCTGGACCGGCCTGGCCGCAGTCAGCGCGACCCTCTTCCACGACATCGACGCCCAGGAGCTGCTGGCCGGTGGCCTCGAGGCGGCCTTCCGGCCGAGCCGCGACGGGGCGGCGCCGCCGTGACCGGATGGCCGGCGCAGCCGGTCATCCACGAGGTCGACACCTGGGTGTGGCTGGCCGACCTCGGACCGGGCCGCGGCCTCGGTGACGTCCCCGCGTACGCCTGGGACCGGCTCGCCCTCCCGGGGGTGGACGCGGTCTGGCTGATGGGCGTCTGGGAGCGCAGCCCCGCCGGGCTGGAGATCGCCCTGCACGACGAGCGGCTGCTCGCGTCCTTCCGGGCGGCGCTGCCCGACGTGGCCCGCGCGGACGTCGTGGGCTCGCCGTACTGCATCCGCCGGTACGTCGTCGACCCGCGGCTGGGCGGGCCGGCCGGGCTTGCGGCCGCCCGGGCCGAGCTCGCCCGGCGCGGCGTCCGGCTGCTGCTCGACTACGTCCCCAACCACGTCGCTCCCGACCACCCGTGGGTGCGCGAGCGGCCCGAGGTCTTCGTCCGGGGCGGACCGGACGACCTGGCCCGGGATCCGGCCGCCTTCGTCGAGGTGGACGGGCAGGTGCTGGCCCGCGGCCGGGACCCGTACTTTCCGCCGTGGCCGGACGTCGTGCAGCTCGACGCCTTCAACCCGCGGATGCGGGACGCCTCGGTGGAGACGCTCCGGTCGATCGGCGACCAGTGCGACGGCGTCCGCTGCGACATGGCCATGTTGATGCTCACCGACGTGTTCGCGAAGACCTGGGGTGACCGGGTCGGGCCGACGCCGCCCGCCGAGTTCTGGCCCGAGGTGCTCGGGCGGGTCCGGGAGCGGCACCCGCAGATGCTGTTCGTCGCCGAGGCGTACTGGGATCTCGAGTGGACGCTGCAGCAGCAGGGGTTCGACCACTGCTACGACAAGCGCCTCTACGACCGGCTCGTCGGCGAGGACGCCGACTCGGTGCGCGGGCACCTCCGGGCCGACGTCGGCTACCAGCGGCGGCTGCTGCGGTTCCTGGAGAACCACGACGAGCCGCGGGCGGCGGCGACGCTGTGGCCGGTCGAGCGGGAGCGGGCGGCCGCGGTCACGATCGCCACCCTGCCCGGCGCGACCCTCTGGCACGAGGGCCAGTTCGACGGTCGCCGGGTGCAGCTGCCGGTCTTCCTCGGCCGGCGTCCGGCCGAGCCGCTCGACGTGGACCTGCGCCGATTCCACACGGACCTGATCGCGGCGGTGGGGTCCGCCGGGCTGCGGGCCGGTGAGTGGCAGGCGCTGGAGTGCACCGGCTGGCCGGACAACCCGTCGTACCGCGGGATCGTCGCGTGGTGCTGGCGGGACGGCGACCGGCGGCACCTGGTCGTGGTGAACCTGTCCGACCGGCCGGCGCAGGCCCGGGTGCGGCTATCGTGGCCGGATCTGCGGGGCCGGTCCTGGCGCCTGTCGCCGGTGTTGGTGGGAGAGTCGTTCGAGCGAGGCGGAGACGAGATGACCGACCCGGGGCTTTTCATCGCGCTCCCGCCGTGGGGCTGGCACGTCGTCGCGCTCGACCGCGCGGAAGGGACTGTGTGATGGCTGACGGCATGGTGGACACCCGACCGTGGAGCGAGTCGCGGCGGCTGCTCCTCCCGCTCGCCCTGGCCCAGTTCATCTGCAGCTTCGCCGGCTCGAACATGAACGTGATGATCAACGACATCAGCTCGGACCTGGACACCACGGTCCAGGGCGTACAGGTCGCGATCACCTTGTTCCTGCTGGTGATGGCCGCGCTGATGATCCCGGGCGGCAAGCTGACCGACCGGTACGGCCGCAAGCGCTGCTTCACCGTCGGCCTGGTCGTGTACGGGGTCGGTGCGCTGCTCAGCGCGGCCGCGCCCGGCCTCGGCGTGCTCATCCTCGGCAACTCGATCCTGGAGGGCATCGGCACGGCGCTGCTGATCCCGCCCGTCTACATCCTCACCACGCTGCTGTTCACCCAGGTCACCTCCCGGGCCAAGGCGTTCGGTGCGATCAGCGCGATGGGCGGCGTGGGCGCCGCGGCCGGCCCGCTGATCGGTGGGCTGATCACCTCCGCCATCAGCTGGCGGGCGGCCTTCGTCTTCCAGGCCGTGGTGATCGCGCTGATCCTGCTGTTGAGCCGGCGGCTCATCGACCCGCTCCCGGCCGACCCCACCCGGTCGTTCGACACCGTCGGCGCCGTCCTGTCCGCGCTCGGCCTGATCCTGCTCGTGCTGGGCATCCTGGCCGCGGACAACAACGGCTGGCTCATGCTCGGGCTGCTCGTCGCGGGCGCCCTCGTGCTCGCCGGGTTCTTCGCGTGGGTGCGCCACGAGGAGCGGACGGGGCAGGAGCCGTTGCTGTCCACGTCGCTGTTCCGTAACCGCACGTCCAACCTCGGCCTGGTGACGCAGAACGTGCAGTGGCTGATGCTGCTCGGAGTCTCGTTCACCGTCTCCGCGTACCTGCAGGTCGTCCGCGGCTACGACGCGATCCAGACCGGCGTGATCTTCACCGCCGCCACGGTCGGGCTGCTGCTGTCCTCGCTGGGCGCGGAGCGGTTCGCGAAGCGGCGCGCGCAGCGGACCCTGATCCTGGCCGGCTTCGTCGTCACGATCGTCGGCATCGGCGTCCTGCTCGCCCTGGTCGCCGGCACTCCGACCGCGTGGGCCTTCGCGCCCGGGCTGTTCCTCATCGGCTTCGGCGTCGGCGGCATGCTGACCCCGTCGGTCAACCTCGTGCAGTCCAGCTTCGCGGAAGAGCGGCAAGGCGAGATCTCCGGCCTGTCCCGCAGCGTGTCGAACCTCGGCTCCTCGCTCGGCACCGCGATCGCCGGCACCATCCTCGTCGCCGGCCTCACCACGCGCGCGTACGGCGCGGCGATGGTGGCGCTGGGCGTCATCGGCCTGATCGGGCTCGGCGCCGCGATCTTCCTCCCGAGCCGGCTGGCGCCGGCGGCCGCTGGCCCGCCCAGTACGCCGGCGGACCTGCCGAACCCGTCATGAAGGGCAGGAGCCGAGCAGGGTTGAAGACCATTCCTTCGGGGTGATGTCCGGGCCGGCGCCCGGCGAGAGCCTGTGAGGCGTCGTCTGCGATCGGACCCGTGTGGTCGCGACGACGGGATCCCCCGGCGCAACTGAAGGAGCGCAGCCATGACCACGTTCACGGTGTGGAAGTTCGACGACCCGGGTGGTGCCCGCCAGGCCGAGTCGATCCTCGAGGGCGCTGAGAAGGACGGGATCGTCAAGATCATCGACCACGCCGTCGTGGCTTGGCCGATGGGGGACCCCCGACCGACGACCGATGTCGGGCACGAGGAGCGGCGGCGCGGGACCGGGTGGGGCGCTCTCTGGGGCATGGTGATCGGCGCGCTCTTCTTCGTTCCGATCCTGGGCGGAGTCGCTGGAGCCGCGATCGGGGCGATCGCCAAGGCGACGGAGGGCACGGGCATCACCAAGGAACAGCTGGAGACGATCCGCCACGAAGTGACGGAGGGGACCTCGGCCCTGTTCGTCGTCACGGACGCCGGCGATCTGGACCGCCTCGGTGAACGCTTCCACGGAATGCACTGGAAGCTCGTGGACGCGAGCCTCACCGACGCGGAGCGGAAGGTCCTCGTGGAGACGTTCGGCGGTTCCTGAGCCGACGTGGCCGGCGCGTCCATCCGGCTCCGGCCGGACTGGTGGATCAGTCAGCGCCGACGCTGTCCTCTCGTCCTCGCTGCGGGGTTGGCAGCACCCGCAGTCGAGGCGAGGTGGCGCCGCCAGGCGGGCGATTCGCCGGCGCCGGCGATCAGCCGGCGCCGGGCGTCGGACAGGCCACAGCCGGTCGGCTACGCGTAGTCGTACTCGGCCTTGGTCTCCTTGCCGTGCACGGTGAGCGCGTAGATCACCAGGACGTCGACGGTGATGAGGATCGTCGACCACACCGGGTTGGCGGCGATGAACGCGATGTTCACCACTGCGCTGAGGAACGCGAGGAGGACGCCGACCACGCGGGCCCACATCTGCCCGGCCATCAGCCCGAGGCCGGCCACTGCCACCAGGATCCCGAGCAGCAGATGCACCCATCCCCAGGTGGTGTAGTCCACGGACACGACCAGGTTGCTGCGCGGAACCACGAAGTAGCTGTCCTTGAACAGGGCGACCAGTCCCTCGATCGCCTGGAACGTGCCGAGCATGACCATCATGATCCCGGCGAAGAAGATCCACCCCACCCAGCCGGTCGCTGCCGGCCGATCCTGACGGTGCGCTGCCCCTTCCCCCGTGCTTGCCTGCGTACGACCTGTGTCGGCCATCTGACTCTCGCTTCCTCTCGGGTCAGACCCCTCATTCGACGGCGGCGACGCGGATGGTCGACCACCGCCACCGGACCCAGCATCGACCGGGCGGCGGCAAACCGCGTCCTCCCAGCCGGATGAGCCGCCAGGTTCCCTGCTGCCGGGCGCCCCCGGCCGAGGCGCCCGGTGCGGGCCGGTGTCCGGCATCGCGATGGCCTGGGAGACCCGCTGGATCACGACTACCGGGAACGGGAAGCGGACAGCGCCGCCTGCACCTCGGACGGCACGGCGGTCTCATCGGCGCCGAAGACCGCGGCATCGTGCCCTCTGGGGCAGACTTCCCGCGAAACGCGGGCGGCCCGGACCGGCCCGGCGCCATGATGCGGGCGCATCACGTCGCCGGCCCGGGGGAGTCACGCCATGAGCAGGGACCTTGCCGCACAGCGGTTCGCCGGGATCGCCGCGCTGGAGGCGGCGCTGGACGACACGACCGACAGCCACGTGGTCTTCGATGGCGGCGGCGTGCTTCCGCGCGCGAATGGTCCGCATGTGCGGGCGATTCAGGAGTCGTTGCTGGCGATGGGTTTCCCGCTGCCGGAGTTCGGCGCGGACAGCGACTTCGGCCTGGAGACCGAGGTGGCCGTGTCGATGTTCCAGATCGACGCCGGGGTGGAGCGCCGGCCGGACCGGCCCGACCGCACCGAGCTCATCGACGGCAAGGTCGGCCGGGACACCATGGGCCTGTTCGACATGTTCGACCCGGGGCCCACCGTCGGCAGCTTCACCGCCGTGCAGACCGGCGTGCAGGCCGCGTCGGTCTTCTTCGGTGAGTCGCCGGACGAGCTCTTCGCCGGCTTCGACGCCACCACCGACCCGCCCTCACTCGTGGTCGGCACCCTCAGCCGGCGGCAGGTCCGGGTGCCGCTCGACCCGGTCGACGCCGACGTCGAGTACGTGGTGGACGACCCGGCCGTGGCGTCGGTGGCGCTCACCGCGGACGGGATCGTCGTGACCGGCGAGACGGCCGGCACGACGCTGGTCCGCGCCCGGTCGCTCGGCCAGGACATGGCCCAGCTCGACGTGGTGGTGAAGGACGAGCGCGCCGAGACCGTGAACTTCTTCTTCGTGATGGACTCGGCGAACCCGGCGCACGCGTCCAACCGGGTGGTGTCCCAGGCCGGGGCGCTGACCTCCCGGCTCAACCGGGTGTGGCGGCCGCAGGCCAACGTGCACTTCACGCTCGGACAGGCGACCGAGATCGTGATACCGGTCGACCTCGGCGACGTGGTCGACGCCCGCGACCTGCCCCACTTCGCCGACTTCGGCGTACCGGGGGAGCTCAACATCTTCTTCGTCTGGGAGTTCGAGCCGATCCCGTTCGACCAGATCCCCGGCTTCCCGATCATCGACGTGGACGGCACCACCGCGGTCCCGGACGACCCGGCATTCCCGACCAACGTCTTCCTGGACGACGACGACTGCGCGGACCTGCTCACGGTCGCCCACGAGGCTGGGCATTACCTGGGCTTCCGGTCCGCACAGCACCTGCCGAACGGGATCATGTCGGTCTGCCTCGGCGGCGTCGACCGCCCCCGGGTGTCCCGCGCGCTAGCCGACCTGGTCAACCCCTGACCGGCTCAGACATCGAGCGTGACGCGCGTGATTCGCCCAGCCGCCACGTGGCGCCGGTCGTGGTCCATCGGCATCGACCATCGGCGCTGTCAGCGACCGCGGTCGGTGCACTCCAGGTGGGCGGTGGACGTGCTGACGACCGGCATCTCGGACCAGACGCACTTGCCCACCGGCCGCGGGACCGTGCCCCACGACGTCGAGAGCGAGTCGACGATCCGCAACCCCCGACCGCCGGTGTCGTCTGCGCGCACCTGGCGCTGGACCGGGACACCGGGACCGTCGTCGTAGACCTCGATGCGGATGCTGCCGTGGTGGACATCCAGCCGCAGGGCGATCCGTGACCGGCAGGCCTTGGCCGCGTTGGACAGTAGCTCGGTCACCACGACGCCGGCGTCATAGACGAGCTCTTGATCGGACCTCCGGTCCTCAGATCCCACCGAGTGAAGGGTCTCGGTCAGGGCGGCCGTGATCGCGTGCCGCCCGACCGTGGCTCCTGACGGGCCGCAGGGCGCAGCGTCACGGCGTGTCCAGCACATCCGCCTCCGCTCGTCGGCGACATGGGTCTTCCCGATCGCACGCCGATCAAGCACTGGACTTGGCATCGGACGGGAACCGGTGGAGCCGGCCGAGCCCGATCGGCCGGCCGTCGGCGTAGAGGAGGAGCGCGACGTGGGACTGCTGGTCCACGGTGTCGAGCAGGACCGGCAGCATCCGCTCGAACTGAGCCGGTGGCGAAGACGAGGGCCGCGCCTCGTCACGGCTCCCGTCGACGGAGCCTGATAGTGGACAGGGCGCCGCCCGGTAGTGGCACCATGGTGAAGCTGGCCTGAGGTAGGTCGGCTGCGAAGATTCACGCCTCTACTCCCAGGCACCGTATCCCGCCGCCGCGGGGCAGCCGCGACCGATACCTGATCGTGTCGAGCCGGTGTATCAGGCGGGCGCGGGGCGCGCTCCTGTCGCGGGGGATGCCGATCCCGGAGGTTCATCGTGCCCGTGTTGCCCGCCGTCCAGACAACGACCCGGTTCGGGATCCTGGGACCGCTGGAAGTGCTGGCGGACGGGCGTCCGGTCGCGCTCGGCGGGCCGCAGCAGCGCGGGCTGCTCGCCTTGCTCCTGCTCGATGCCAATCGGGTGGTCTCGCGGGACCGGCTGGTCACCGACTTGTGGGGCGAGGACCCGCCGGCTACGGCGCGCGGCCTGCTGCACGGGTGCGTCGCCGGGCTGCGCCGGGTGCTGCCGGACGGGCCGGACGGGCCGCGGCTGGTGACCCGGGCGCCGGGCTACCTGCTTCAGGTGGCCCAGGGCGAGCTCGACGCCGACCGGTTCGAGGAGCTGGTCGAGACCGGCGCGCTCGGTGAGGCGCTGGAGCTGTGGCGCGGGCCGGCGCTGTACGATCTGCCGCTGGACTCCTGCCGGACCGCCGCGACCCGGCTGGACGAGCGCCGGCTGGCCGTGCTCGAGCGGCGGATCGACCTCGACCTGCGGCGCGGCCGGTTCGCCGACCTCGCCGCCGAGCTGACCGTGCTGGTCCGGGAGCACCCGCTGCGGGAGCGGCTGTGGGCCCAGCTGATGCTCGCGCTCTACGGCATGGGCCGGCAGGCTGACGCGCTGGCCGCCTTCCGCGCGCTGCGGGCCGGGCTGGTCGAGCAGCTGGGGATCGAGCCGAGCGCGCTGCCCCGGCAGGTCGAGCAGTCGATGCTGGCCGGCGGGGACGCGTTGGCTGCCTACTGGCGGCACACCGGAGCGGCCGTCGCCGCGCCGGCGGCAGGGGCATCCGCGCCGGTGCCGGCGCAGTTGCCGGCGGCGGTCCCCGGCTTCACCGGCCGGGCCGGCGACGTCGGCCGGCTCGACGCGCTGCTCGCCGACGATCGGGCCGTCGCCGTGGTCGCCGGTCCGGCGGGCGTCGGCAAGACCGCGCTGGCCGTGCACTGGGCGCACCGGGTACGGGACCGCTTCGCGGACGGGCAGCTCTACGTGAACCTGCGCGGCAACGCCCCGACGGCGCCGGTGCGGCCGGCGGAGGCGCTCGCCGGGTTTCTTCCGGGGCTGGGCGTGCCGGCCAGCCAGGTGCCGGTCGATCCTGACCGGGCGGCGAGCCTGTTCCGATCCGTGCTCACCGACCGGCGGATGCTGGTGCTGCTCGACGACGCGCGCAGCGCCGAGCAGGTCCGGCCGCTGCTGCCGGGCAGCCCCGGCAGCGTCGTGATCGTCACCAGCCGGTACGGGTTGGGCGGCCTCGTCGCCCGGGACGGCGCCGCGCACCTCGGGCTCGACGTGCTCGCGCCGGCGGAGGCGGCCGCGCTGCTGCGCGGGATGCTGGGCGCCGCCCGGGTCGACGCCGAGCCGGCCGCGACCGCCGAGCTGGCCCGGCTGTGCGGCTTCCTGCCGCTGGCGCTGCGGATCGCCGCCGCCAACCTGACGTTGCACCCGGACCAGACCGTCGCCGAGCACGTCGCCGAGCTGGGCGCGGACGACCGGCTGGACCGGTTGACCGTCGACGGCGACGACGAGCTGGCCGTACGGGTGGCGCTCGACCTGTCGTACGCGGCGCTGCCGGAGGACGTCGCGCGGCTGTTCCGGCTGCTCGCCCTCGTCCCTGGCCCGGACTTCGGCGCCGGGCTCGCCGGCGCGCTGGCCGGCACCGCCGCCGGGGCCGCCGCGGCGACGCTGGCGCTGCTCGCCGACGCGAGCCTGCTGACCCGCACCGGCGCCGGCCGGTACGCGTTCCACGACCTGGTCCGGCTGTACGCCGCCGAGCGGGTCGCGGCGGTGGAGACCGCGGCCGAGCGGGACTCGGCCACCGGCCGGCTGCTCGACTGGTACCTCGCCTGCGTCGACGCGGGCGCCCGCACGCTCTACCCGACCCGGCCGCGGCTGCCGATCGCGGTGCCGCCGTGGCCGGAGTTCGACGCTGACGCCGACGCGCTGGCCTGGCTCGACCAGGAGCGAGCCGGCCTGGTCGCCGCCGCGGAGCTGGCCGCCGGGCAGCCGGCGACGCGGCCCGTCGCCTGGCTGCTCGCGGACTCGCTGCGCGGCTACTTCTGGCTGCGGATGTGCGCGGTGGAGTGGCTCGCCGTGGCCGAGGCCGGCCTGGCCGCGGCCCGCTCCGCGCCCGACCCGGCCGGCCGGGCCGGCGCCGAGCTCTGCCTCGCCGACCTGCACCGCCAGCAGGGCCGGTACGAGATGGCGATCGAGCACTACACCCGGGCCGCCGCGCTCGCCCGCAGCTGCGGCTGGACGGACGGCGAGGGGATCGTGCTGACCAACCTCGGCACCGCGTACCTGTGGCTGGGCCGGCTGCCGGACGCCGCCGCCAGCTGGCATCGGCGGGTCGAGCTGGCGACGAGGACCGGCGGCTCCCGCGGCGCGGCGATCGCGTTCGGCAACCTCGGCCTCGTCTACTGGCTGCAGGGCGAGCTGGAACGCGCCGCCGACAACCAGGCCCGTGCCCTGGCGCTGCACCGCGAGCTCGGGTCGCGCCAGAACGAGGCGGTCAACCTGGCCAACCTCGGCGAGGCGTGCCACCTGCTCGGCCGCCTCGACGAGGCGGAGGACCACCTGGCCCGGGCGCTGGTCCTGCATCGGGAGGTCGGCGACCGGGGCGCCGAGGCGGAGACGCTGCGGGTGCTCGCGGCCGTCCGGCTGGACCGGGGCGAGCACGCCCGCGCGCTGGAGCTGGCCAGCGACGCGGTCGCGCTCGCCGCGGCGACCGGGCACCGCCCGGTGGAGACCAACGCGCTGAACACCCTCGGCGCCGTCCACGTCCGGATGGGCCGGCCCGCCGCCGCCCTCGAGGCCCACGAGCGGGCGCTGCGGCTCGCCCGGGAGAGCGAGACCCGGTACGCCGAGCTGGTCGCCCTCGTCGGGCTGGCCACGGCGCAGCTGCGGCTCGGCCGGCCGGACCGCGCCGCCGCGCTCGCCGAGCACGCCGCCGGCGGCGCCGAGGCGGGCGGCTTCCGGGTGGTCGCAGCGCAGGCCCGCACCGTCCTGCTGGACACCCGGCTGACCGTCGGCGACCTGGCCGCGGCGCTGGCGGACGGCGCCGGCGCGCGGGAGCTGCACCGCGCCACCGGCCACCGGTACGGCGAGGCCCGAACGGCCCTGCTGCTCGGTCGGGCCCAGCATGCCGCCGGAAACCCGGCCGCGGCGGTCGAGTCCTGGCGGGACGCCCTCACCCTGTTCAGCGCGCTCGGCGCACCCGAGGCCGGGGACGCCGAGGCACTGCTGCCCACCGGCTCAGAGCTTCGTCCAGATGGAGCCGTTGTCCCACCGGATCTGGGTGGGTGAGATCAGGGTGGCCACGTGCGGCCGCTCGTCCGGGAACCGCACGGTGATGACGTCCGGATTGAGCACGAATCCGCGCGCGGCCGGCCGATGGAACGCCGACATGTCCACCTCGATGGTGTCCCCGAAGACGTTGATCTTCGGTCCCGGGCCGCGTCCCGGCCCGTCGGTCCAGGTGCCGGTCAGGAAGTACGTCGTCACGTACGGCACCGAGGCGCGGTAGAAGTCCAGCGTGCCCGGGGTGAGGCTGCCCGACGGCCGCACGGCCGGCGCCCAGTAGACGGTGTTGAAGCCGTCGGGCTGGCTTCCCGGGCAGGTCGCCCTCCCGACCGCCATGCTGATCGTGCCGCGGACCAGCACGCCCTGCCCGTCGCCGGTGCGGGAGTACGCAGGCCCGCCGCTGTCGCCCAGTGCGACGGCACAGGTCGCCGAGGAGTAGCCGGCCTTGGTCAGCGGGCCGACGGATCCGCAGGGGATTCCGCCGGTGTCGGACGTGAAGAGGTCGACGGCCTGCACCGGGATGTTGAGGTGCTCGCCGCTGGACGCGCCGCCGGCCGCGGTCAGATTGCCGACGAAGTCGAACGCGGCGCCCCTGATGTTCGCGCTGGTGCCGGAGTTCTGGTCCCCGGTGTAGAGGCCCTGCGAGACGCCGCCGGTGAAGTTGATCAGCAGCGTGTCCTTGCAGGTCTGCTTCCCGAGAACGGTCCCGGCGGTGCCCGGCACGCCCGGGACCGTGACGGCGCTGAACTGGTCGGCGCAGTGCCCGGCGCTCTGCATCGCCAGGGCGTCGCCGATCAGCATCGGGATCCCGGTGGTGCAGACGTTGCCGCTGCTGTTGACGTAACGGGCGCCGCCCCAGTACGGCGCGATGTCGCCCTGCCGGCTGAACGTCGCCGTCGCCCGCTGTCCGACGGCGACGGTCAGCGGCACCGCGGCGGCCGACCGCAGTCCCGCCTGCGCGGCCGGCGCCAGCCCGGCGGCGACGGTGACGGCGATGGTGAAGCCGGCGGGCAGCGCGCCGCCCGGCGTCGCGGCGGCGGGTGTGACCGGTTTCGGAGCCGCCGACGCGGGCGTCGTGGCGACCGCGGTCCCCGCAGCGACCAGCACGAGCACCCCCGTCACCCTGAATTTCCTGCGGTTCACGCGTCCCCCTCGTACGAGCCGATGGCCGGCGTGGGGACGCCGGCCACCGGACCGTCCCGCGTCGCTCTGGGCAACCCCTGGGCAATCGCTGGGGAGCACGGCCGCCGGGTGGACCGGGGTGTGCGGGAAGAACAGGTTGCTACAGGCCGGTCTGTGCGGTGAGCCGTCCCGAGTTCACGGCCTCGACCACCGCCTGGTAGTCCCGCTCGTTCTGGTCCGCGTAGGCGGACGAGAAGTCGACGATCGCGCGGTCGAAGGCGTCGGCCTTACCGAGGTAGGACGCGATTGCGATGCGGTCGCCGGAACGGGCGTGAGCGCGGGCGAGAGTCGCCCCGCAGAGCCGCGCGTAGGCGGTCATCGCCGACACGCGCATGTTGTCGACATCGGCCGATCCCTTCCAGTCGCGAAGCTGCCGGATGTAGAAGTCGCGGTCCTGACCGTCGAGCCCGGTCACTCGTTGCCAGCCGAGGAAGATGTCGGATGCGGCTTGCATCAGGCGCTGTCCTGCGACGACGCGCTGGCCGTGGTTCCGGAACGCGCTCCTGCCGACGAAGCGCTCAAGGACGGAGGACTCGGCCTCCTTCGCCTGGAGGAACAGCGGATCCTGGCTGTCGCGACCGAGCATGAGCAGGACCCAGGCCCGGGTGCCCACGCTGCCGACGCCGACCACTTTCCGGGCCATGTGGGCGTACCGGAACTCCTCGAGCAGGTGCTTCCGGTCGGTCTCCAGGGTGCGTCGGTAGGCGCGCAGAAGGTCCCGGATGGATTCCTCGGTCTGCTCCCGGGCCGTCCCGGGAGGCAGCAGGTCCTCGATCGGCACGATCAGCGGTGGATCGCCGACGATCCGGCGTTCGCCGTCGACCTCACCGGTCAGCTTCGAGAACGCCTGCATGCTGTCGCGGGTCCGAGCCTTCGCGATGTTCTTCTCCGTCGTCCTGGCCTGCTTGCGATCCACCTGGCTCCGCAACTGCTCGATCGCGCTGCCGACCTCGATATGCGCGTACCAGACGTCGAGATTGCGCATGTCCGCGGCCTGACGGACCCGCTCGCGGTACTCCCGTACGCTGGCGGCGACGATCGCTCTCCGGTCCGGCTGCCCGAATCCGCGGTCGCGACCGGCGATCTCGAAGCTCGCCGCCATGCGCTTGACGTCCCATTCCCACGGACCGGGGAGCGTCTCGTCGAAGTCGTTGATGTCGAACATCAACTGCCGCTCCGGCGAGGCGAACACGCCGAAGTTCGACAGGTGGGCGTCACCGCACAGTTGCGCAGTCATCCCGGAGCGGGGGGTCGCCGCCAGGTCGGCGGCCATGATCAAAGCAGCGCCCCGGTAGAACGTGAACGGCGAGACCAGCATCCGCCCGTAGCGGATCGGGACCAGCTCCGGAACGCGAGTCTTCGCCTGCTCCTCGAGCAGCGCGATCGGATCCGGCCGGCCCGCGGCCGGCTCCCAATCCCCATGGCTCGCCCGCGGCGTCTCATTGCGTGCGGCTCTGCCTCTGGCGATACGTTCCTCAGGGCTCAGGTGGGCCAGGCGGGAAGCCTTGGCCGGCGCAGCGGGTGAGGCTGCCTCCGGCCCGACGCCCTTCCGGGTCAGGCGGGTGCTGGTCTTCCGAGGGGCCACGCTTCTCGCGGCTCCGTCGACGCTCGTGATGCTCACGGTTGCCTTCCCTTCGCGGCAACGATGTACCGCGTCGCGCGGTGTTCCCGGACAGGTGCCGATCCGAGTGCCCGACCCTGGTCTTCGGACCCGAGGCTCGCCGAATGGTGGGGCCGGAGTGGCGTCAAACGCTGCCGAACCGCTCCGTTCCCGGCGAGACGCTGGCTGGCCTCGCCCCGCGGCGAAGTCCAAGAACGGGATGATTCCGCCCAGGAGCCGGGCGATCAGGCGGGGCCGGGTGAGCCGCCCGGGTCGAGGCCCTCCGCCAACCATCTCTTGGCGGCGGTCAACTCCCGGATCGGGAATGCCTTCGCCTCCCCGGGCAGAAGAACCGAGAGCGCCTTGATCGCCGGCCGGAGCCATTCTTCGTCGCTGACCACGGCGACCCGCTCGAACGCGGTCGGATGCCGGGCGACGAACTTGGCATTCTCGGACATCGCGTCGTACTCCTCGAGCCGGGAGCCGAGAAGGTAGAGCAGTCGGATCTTCCCTCGCTCGGCCGTCCACTGGCGCAGCGCAGGGACGAGAACATCCTCGACATCGTCGTCGTCCACCTCGCCGACCGCCTCGAAGCCGAGGGTGCCAGGCGGCATGTCACGCATCCTCTTCAGCATGCATCGCTCCTATTCCGACCGAGGAGTGTGCCGCGGCGACCCGAGGTTCCACCTCCCACGTTGCGGATGAGGCGGTGAGCGCCGGCCCTCCTCATCGGCACGATGGCGAGCCCACATGCGTCGGCGGCACTGGTGATCGAGCACGGCCGGATGCTCCGGCTGCGCGGGGCGCGACCGCGACGGCGGCGTCGCCCTGGGGAACGCCCGGCTGCGCCCGGACGAACTGCTCAGGGTCGGCACGCTGGTGCGCGCCGGGCCCGAGGCCGACGATGCTGTCCGCGCCGACCGGCCGCGGCCGCCGGGCCGGCAGGTAATGCAGGCGCAGGCCGCTGCGGCCTCCGACGAGTCCCGTCACCAGCCACGCCGCGGCTTTCTCCATCGGCTGACCCATCGCCGGAACCGTCGTGCCGCGCAGGGCGAGCTCCGAGAAGAGCAGCTCGAGGGCCTCCCGGTGCGTGCAGAGCACCGCCGCGTCCGTCTCGGGATCACCGAGAAACCGCAGGAGCCGGCCCGGTCCGGCGTCGACGGCGAGCTCGTGGCGGGGCTCCACGTCCACGTCCAGCGCCCGGGCGAGCGGAACGACGGTCTGCCGGCAGCGCAGGGAGGGGCTCGAGAGCACGTGGAGCAGGGGAAGGCCGCGGAGTCGCCCGACGACGTCCTCGGCCTCGAGATGTCCCTGCGCACTGAGCCCGCGCCATTCGTCCGCCGCTCCGGCGTGGACGCGCACGCCGGCGTCGGCATGCCGGAGGAGCAGCCGCACCGACGTCGTCTCATCCGATCCGCGTGCTCGCATTCGCCTTCGGGTCGACAGGACAGATCCGGTCGAGCGACGCGCTTGGTCGTCTGCCATCGCCACCTCCCTACCGCCACGGTCGTCGGCGTCCGAGTGGCCCGAATCATCCGTAGCGAGTGACTCCGCCGGTCCCGGCTCCAGTCACGATCCCTTGGTGGGCGGCACGAGCGCTGAGGACTTTCCGCATCGGACGGCTGCGGGACGGATGCCGCCGGTGCCGTCGAGCGACGGTCGGGCGCCGGCCGGGCGGCCCACCCGGTCGCAGGCGTGGCTGGCCCGGTCCGCGTTCGGCGCGGCCTTCCTGGCGGCCGCGGTCCTGGTGGGGTTCGCCGGGCTGCGAAGCCTGGCGATGGTGCTCGTCGGCGCCTGCGGGGTCGCGGTCTTCGTGGCCGCGGTGTACTGGTTCCTGGCGAGGCGGGGGGTGCTCCGGTGGGCCGCCGCAGCGGTGGCTGTCGTGGCGCCGATCACCGTGGTCGTGCTCTTCGTCCGGGCCGGGCTGCTGTGGGTCGCCCTCGTCTCGCTGTTCCTCGCCGTGATCGCCCGGATCGCGGCCCACGCGGCGCTCACTGTCGGCCACGGCGACCGGAGCATGCCCACCTACCCGGCCCAGCCGGCCGAGCATCCGTTCCTGCTGATGAATCCGCGGTCGGGCGGCGGGAAGGTGGCGAGGTTCGGGCTGAAGGAAAAGGCGGAGGCACTCGGCGCGGAGGTGGCGATGCTGGAGGGCCCGGGCATCGTCGACGTCGACGCCCTCGCCCGGGATGCGGTAGCGCGCGGCGCCGACCTGCTCGGCGTGGCCGGCGGCGACGGCACCCAGGCGCTGGTCGCCGGCATCGCGGCCGAGCACGACCTCCCGTTCCTCGTCGTGAGCGCGGGGACCCGCAACCACTTCGCGCTGGACCTCGGACTGGATCGCGAGGACCCGGCCAGCTGCCTGGACGGCCTGACTGACGGGCTCGAGCTCCGCGTCGACCTGGGGGTGATCGGGGGTCGCACGTTCGTCAACAACGCCTCGTTCGGGGCTTACGCGCAGATCGTGCAGAGCGACGCGTACCGGGACGACAAGGCCGGCACCACGCTGGAGATGCTCCCCGACCTGCTCGCCGGGCACGGCGGCCCGCGGCTGACGGTCCGCGCGGCGGGCGTCACGATCGACGGCCCGCAGGCGGTGCTGGTGAGCAACGGGCCGTACGACACCGGCGACATCGCCGGCCTCGGCCGCCGGGCCCGGCTCGACGACGGCGTGCTCGGCATCGGAGCGGTCTCGGTAGCCACCGCCGGGCAGGCGATCGGCTTGTTGCGTCGGCGCCATCGGCGCGGCCTGGCCCTCCTCACCGCCACCGAAGCGGTCGTCGAGGCCGACCAGGGCGAGATCGCGGTCGGCATCGACGGCGAGGCGGTCATGCTCGCGACACCGGTGCGCTGCTCCACGCTGCCGAAGGCGCTGCGGGTGCGGGTGCCGAGGACCCGTCCCGGGGTACGCCCGGCCCGACCGGTGCTCGACTGGGCCGAGCTGCGCCGGCTGGCCGGCGTCCGCGGTCGCGGCGACCGGACCGCTGCCCACTGACCCGCCGGGCCGCCTCATGCCGGGCGGGTGATGCCGGCCCGGCGTCCGCGGCCCACCGTAGGGAAGCGCCAATCTGGAAACCGGGCCGGTAGCCCTACGTGCCCGCGATTCTGCGACGGAGAGGAACCGCCCGATGCCCGATGTGGAGATCAAGAGGAAGGTCCGGCTGTCGAGGGAGGAGGCGGGGCAGCGCCTGATCGCCCTGGGCACGGCGCTGACCGGGGGACCGGAGTCGCATGTGGACTTCGACGGGGACTCGATCCGCTTCAAGGTCGCCGACCGGCTGGAGTGGGAGTTCGAGCTGGAGGTCGACGGCGACGAGACGGAGCTGGAGATCGAGCTGAAGTGGTCGGACTCCACGGCCGCCAAGCCGGCGGCGGCGGCTCCGCGCGCGAAGTCGACCCGCGGCACCCGGAGCTGATCATGGCAGATGCCAGCGCTTCCGAGCAGGCAGCAGCGCTGGCGTCTGCCGCGTGCATCCTGATCGGCGGCATCCGCATGGTGCGGTAGCCGCCGCGGCTCTCGGCTCTTGGGGTGGCCGGACCTGTGCGCAACGTAACAGCGGCGCCTGCGGCCGTCGTGCGACACTCCAACCACCTTCTGCACGCGGCTCAGGCTTCGGGCGATCCCCGTCGCGCGCCATTAGCCACCCCTCGCCTGGACGAGCCGGAAGTGATGCCATGAGCCCCCTTGTCCCCTTCGCCGATCCCGTCTTCACGCTGCACGAAGGCGGCAAGCTCGAGGTGCACGGCACCGCTCCGCTGCGGGACGCGGCCGACCTGTCGTTGGCTTACACGCCCGGGGTGGCCCGGGTGTGTCTGGCGATCGCGGAGGACCCGAGCCTGGCTGCGCGCTACACCTGGACCAGCCGGCTCGTCGCCGTCGTCACCGACGGGACCGCGGTGCTCGGTCTCGGCGACATCGGCCCGGCCGCGTCCCTGCCGGTGATGGAAGGCAAGGCCTGCCTGTTCAAGCAGTTCGGCGGGCTCGACGCGGTGCCGATCGCGCTGGCCACCACCGATGTCGACGAGATCGTCGACACCGTCGTGCGGTTGGCGCCGTCCTTCGGCGGGATCAACCTCGAGGACATCAGCGCCCCGCGCTGCTTCGAGATCGAGGACCGGCTGCGGGAACGGCTGGACATCCCGGTCTTCCACGACGACCAGCACGGCACCGCCATCGTGGTGCTCGCCGCGCTCCGCAACGCCGCCCGAGTCACCGGACGTGGGCTCGGTGACCTCCGGGTGGTCGTCTCCGGCGCCGGCGCCGCCGGTGTCGCCTGCACGAAGATCCTGCTGGCCGCCGGGGTCGGCGACATCGCCGTCGCCGATTCCCGCGGCATCGTCCACCGTGGACGTACCGGCCTCACGTCGATCAAGCAGGAGCTGGCCGGGATCACGAACAAGGCCGGCTACACCGGGTCGATGGTCGAGGCGCTGGCCGGTGCGGACGTCTTCCTCGGACTGTCAGCCGGCTCGGTCCCCGAAGCCGCGGTCGCCTCCATGGCGCCGGACGCGATCGTCTTCGCGCTCGCCAACCCCGACCCCGAGGTGGACCCGGAGCTGGCCGCGCGGTACGCGGCGGTGGTCGCCACCGGCCGCAGCGACTACCCGAATCAGATCAACAACGTGCTCGCGTTCCCTGGCGTGTTCGCCGGCGCCTTCGACGCCCGGGCCACGGCGATCACCGAGGGCATGAAGTTGGCGGCGGCCGGGGCGCTGGCCGGGGTGGTCGCCGACGAGCTGCGATCGGACTTGATCGTGCCCAGCCCGTTCGACAGCCGGGTGGCTCCGGCGGTCGCGGCGGCGGTGGCGGCCACCGCACGCGAGGACGGCGTCGCCCGTATCCCGCCGCCGCGCCGCACCACCGTCGATGTCCCTTAGCAGGGCTGTGGCCGGCCGGGATCACGCTCACCGGCGTACGCGGCCGGGGCGCTGACGGCGACGTCCCGTCAGGTCACCGCGGCGGACCGGGCCTCGGCGTCCAGCTCCCGACCCGCCCGGCGGACCGAGAACGCCAGCATGATCTGGCTGAACCCGCGGATCAGCGCCATGAAGCCGACCCAGAACAGGATCAGGTACGCCCGGCTGGCCAGGTTGAACACCCGGTCGGAGCTGGACACCCAGAAGGCCAGCAGGATCAGCAGGATGCCGGTGATCAGGCTGAGCCACCAGTACCGGTTCTCTTCCCGGGAGGCGATCGCGCGGACGATTTCGAAGGCCCCGTAGAAGATGAGGATCAGGCCGAGCACGGACGCCAGCGCGAAGAACGTGTTGACCGGGCGGATGAACGCCCAGAGACCACCCAGCAGGAAGATCACTGCCATCGCGTAGTGCACGAACTTCCATCCGCCGGTGACCGCGCTGGCGAAGAGCACCTCGTTCACGCCGGCCGCGATGAACAGGATGCCGAGCAGGAGGCCCACCGTGGCCAGCGACGTGACGTTCGCCCGGAGCACCACCCAGGCGACCACCAGCCAGGCGATCCCGATCAGCAGCAGGACCCACCAGTAGCGGCTGCCTTCCCGCACGAGCACCCGTCCGTCGTCGAACATGATCCTCACCTCGACCTCACGAGCACCGAATTCCTGGATCGCGACGTGATCATGCACCGCTTCCCGGACGGCCACAATGACCAATCGAGCTGTGTGGTTATTACGATGCCGGGATGGCGGAGGAAGCCGGCGGACAGCAACAGACGATCGGGGATTCGCTGGCCCGGCGGGTCGAGGCGCGCAGCGGGCCGGCGGCGCGCTGGGCCCAGGCGCTGCGGGAGCTGGGTGCGGTCGACCGAGCCGTCTACGCGGCGGTGGCCGACACCCCCACCCCGGGGCTGGACGGGCCCGTCCGCCGCCTGTCCAAGGCGGCCAACCAGTCACGCCTGTGGTTCGGCATCGCCGCCGCGATCGCCCTGCTCGGCGGGCCCCGCGGGCGGCGGGCGGCAGTGGAAGGCGTGGTCGCGATCGGCGTGACCTCAGCCACGGTCAACCTCGCCGTGAAGCCCCTGGCCGACCGGCGACGTCCCGATCGCGTCGATCCCGACCCGGCAACGGCTCGGCACGTACCGATGCCGAAGTCGACCTCGTTCCCGTCCGGGCACGCAGCGTCGGCGTTCGCGTTCGCTCACGCGGTCGGCCGGCAACTGCCGAGCCTGGCCGTACCGATCCGGCTGCTGGCCGGTGGGGTCGCCTACTCGCGAGTCCACACGGGCGTGCACTATCCCGGCGACGTGGTGATCGGGTCCATTCTCGGAGCCGGAACCGCGGCAATGGTGGCCGCGGCAGGCGACCGCCTTCCCCGACCATTGAGCGGTCGGCGGGTCGGGAGCCGGCTTTAGCCGACGATGTCCTCTAGGCGATGCCCGTCCGGGCACGGAAATTGCCCGGACGTGCTCTGCGGCGGCACATCGACGTATGGCCGGACGGCACGGTAGACCCTGAAGCGGTGAGCTACACGCTGCTGCGCGGATCCTTCGTCATCCGGTACGCCGACCTGCCGCGGCAGGGCCCGGAGCCGGACGGCGACACGGTCAAGTTCCGCCCGGACACGCCCAGCCTCGTCGAAGGGCTGGCTCGCCCGTCAGGGCGGCCGCCGGACCTGAATGCGCGGGGGATCTCGGTACGGCTGGAGGCCATCGACGCGCTGGAGACCCACTTCTCCGAGACGCACCAGGAGCTGACCGGTGCGAACGCGGCCCGCGACGAGCTGCTGCGCCGGCTCGGGTTCACCAACGTGACGTTCTTCGACGACCTGCCCAACAAGGTGCGCTCGGCTGACCAGGACGAGCTCCGCGGGCACGTGCTGTCCAACGGGATCGACGCGAACGGGCGGCTGATCGGCTTCGTCTACCCGGACGAAGCCGCCGCTCCCGACGGCTCCGCAGTGTTCCTGGACAACCCTCAGCTCGACCGGTCGGTGAACGCGATCCTGCTGGAAGCGGGCCTGGCGTATCCGGCCTTCTACGCGACGCTGCCGGCCTCGTTGCGGTCCCACCTGGGCGAGGTCTCCCGCGCCGGCCGGGCCGCCGGGACGGGCATCTGGCCGCGGTCGACGGCCGACCCGGACGGCGCCGCCACGGTCATCGACCTCGCCGCCGCCGAGGAGCTGGTGATCTGGCCGAAGCTGTTCCGCCGGCTGGTGCCCTTCCTGGCCACCGGCGCCACCGACTTCGACGGTTTCGACGCCTGGCTGCGGGTCGACCCGGTGAACCGGGACGACGAGCTGTTCCTGCTCGACCCGGACAAGCTCGAGCGCGGCAACCTGCACGACGTCGTCCGCGCCTCGGGCCACCAGATCCAGCTGACCACCTGGCCCGAGGACTTCGTGATCAGCCCGGATCCGGCGCTGCCCGGAACCCCGACCAAGCCGGCCCCGGCCACCGCCGGAGACGTGCTCGTCGTCGCCGCACTCCCCGACCCGCGTCGGTACCGACCGCGGGCACGAACTGCTCACCCTGCTCAACACGACCGCGGCCGCGGTCGACCTGACCGGCTGGAAACTGGTCGACGCGGCCGGCGGCACCCAGGGCCTGAGCGGCACGCTCGACGGCGGGACCGTCAAGCAGGTCGGCCTCGGCTCCGGCCTGCAGCTGGGCAACAAGGGCGACACCGTCGTGCTCGTCGACGACGACGGCGCGACCGTCGACAAGGTCACCTACAAGGCGGAGATGGTACGGACCGGCCGCACGATCTGTTTCGGCCGCTGACCGCCCACCGGCCTCGAAGTCGCTCGAGCATCGGCTCCACGGCCGGTGTACTGCCCCGCGGTCCTCGTGGCAGGCTCGCGGGGTGGAGATCCTGCGTACGCCGGACGCCCGGTTCGCCGGCCTGCCGGACTTCGACTTCGCACCGCGGTACGCCATGGTGCCCGACGGCGAGGGCGGATCGCTGCGGATGGGTTACGTCGCGGCCGGCCCGGCGGACGGCCCGGTGGTGCTGTGCCTGCACGGCGAGCCGAGCTGGTCGTTCCTGTACCGGAAGATGATCCCGGTGCTGGCCGCCGGCGGCCTGCGGGTGGTCGCGCCGGACCTGGTCGGGTTCGGCCGGTCGGACAAGCCGGCCCGGATCGAGGACCACAGCTACGCCCGGCAGGTGGAGTGGGTGCGCTGCCTGGCCTTCGACCGGCTGGACCTGCGGGAGGTGACGCTGGTCGGGCAGGACTGGGGCGGCCTGATCGGGTTCCGGCTGGCCGCGGAGAACCCCGGCCGGTTCGCCCGGCTGGTTGCCGCGAACACCGGCCTGCCGACCGGGGACCACCCGATGCCCGAGGTCTGGTGGCAGTTCCGCCGCGTGGTCGAGCAGGCCGATGCCCTGGACATCGCCCGGCTCGTCCAGGCCGGGTGCCGCACCAACCTCGCCCCGGCCGTGCGCGCCGGCTACGACGCCCCGTTCCCGGATGGGCGCTACCAGGCCGGGCCGCGAGCCATGCCGCGGTTGGTGCCGACCGCACCGGACGATCCGGCCTCCGCGGCCAATCGGGCGGCCTGGGCCGCGCTGACCGCCGCGGCCACTCCGTTGCTGATCGCGTTCAGCGACGGAGACCCGATCACCGGCGGGATGGCCCCGGTGCTGCGCACGGCGTTCGCCGGCGCGCAGGGCCTGGATCACCCGGTGATCGCCGGCGCGGGTCATTTCTTGCAGGAGGACGCCGGAGAGCAGCTGGCCCGGCACGTCCTCGCGTTCGTCCGGGCGGCCTAGCGCCCGGACGGCGCCGATGGGCCCGACGCCGCGACGGCGACCCGGGCGCGGCTCTCCCCGTCGAACAGCAGCGGACCGCGCGGCCGGCAAGGCTGGTGCGTGTCGGCCGACGCCTTACCGAAGGGACAATGCGATGGATCCTGATGACCGGGTCAGGGGCGCACTCGAAGAACACTGGCGGGCATCGGAAAGCGGGGATGTCGAAGCCGAGCACGCGATCTACGCCGCGGACGCGATCCTCGACTACCCCCAGTCGGGCGAACGATTCCGGAGTCGCGCGACCATCTCGGCGCAACGGGGCGGGCATCCTGCCGATCGGCACTTCACCGTCATCCGGATCGTCGGCGGCGGCGATCTGTGGGTCAGCGAGTGCGTCATCAGCTACGACGGCGTGCCCACCCACTCGGTCAGCATCAGGGAATTCGCTGACGGACAGGTGGTGCACGAAACGCAGTACTTCGCCGACACCTTTTCTGCGCCGGCATGGCGGACAGCACTCGCGGAGCCGATGCCGGGCAGGAACACCGCTACGGCCTGATCGCCGCCCCTATCAGACGCAGCGTCCGCGGCGCCGGGATCGCCGGCTTCCCTCGGGTTCCGCGGACGGCTGCTCAGGCGGCCCGGTTCAGCCGGTCCAGCAACCTCGCGCACGCGTGCACCGCCTGTACGTGCGGTACGTCGACGCCGAGCCTGGCGGCGAGCTCGGCCACCGCGCCGGTCATGCAGTCCAGCTCGAGCCGCTTGCCCGCCCTCAGGTCCTGCAGCATGGATGTGTTGTGGTCGCCGACCGCCAGCCCGGCCTCGAGCCGCCGATCGAGCGAGACCGGGAACCGTATCTCCAGCCGGTCGGCCACCGCCGCGCACTCGGCGAAGACCGCGTGCAGCAGTTCGCGCATCTCCGGCAGGTCGCCGAGCTGGCCGAGGGTCGCTCCGGTGAGCGCGGTGATCGGGTTGAACGCCACGTTGCCGACGAGCTTGAGCCAGATCTGGTCGCGCAGCCGCGCCTCGACCGGTGCGCGCAGGCCGCCCGCCACGAACGCGGCGGAGATCTCCTTGCAGCGCTCGCTGGCTGATCCGTCCGGCTCGCCGAGGGTGAACCGCGTTCCCTCGATGTGCCGGATGACGCCGGGCTCGATGATCTCGGTGGAGCAGTAGACGACGCAGCCGACGTTGTGCTCGGGTCGGATCGCGGCGCTGATCGCCGCCGCCGGGTCCACGCTCTGCAGCACCGGACCGCCCGGGCGGTGCGCGGCAGCGACTGGAAATACCACCAGGGGATGCCGTTCTGCGCCCAGACCGCCGCCGCGTGCGGCGCGAGCAGCTTGCCGAGCTCGCCCGCGATCTCCGGCAGGCTGTACGCCTTGAGCGCGACGAAGACCACGTCGGCGTCGGCCAGCGCGGCGAAATCGTCGGTCGCCGACGGATGCGCGGTGAAGTCGCCGCGCGGCGAGCGGACCTGCACGCCGCGCTCACGCATCGCCGCGCAGATGCGGGCCCCGGGCGATCAGCGTCACGTCCGTGCCGCCGCGGGCCAGCGCCGCCCCCACGTAGGCGCCGATCGCGCCGGCTCCGAGGACCGCGAACTTCATTCGGCCGCCTGACCGCTGGCCACGAACTCGCCGACCCGGCGGCGCTGCACCTTGCCCGTCGCCGTACGGGGGATCTCCGGCAGCACGTGGATCACGGCGGGCACCTTGAACGCGGCGAGCCGCTCCCGGCAGAAGCTGATCAGCTCGCGGGACTCGACGTCGCCGGTGAGGGTGACCGCCGCGGCGGGCAGCTCGCCGTACTTGTCGTCCGGCACGCCGAAGCAGACCGCGTCGGTCACCGCCGGGTGGGCGAGCAGCGCCTGCTCGATCTCGGCCGGCGAGATGTTCTCCCCGCCGCGGATGATCATCTCCTTGATCCGGCCCTCCAGGTAGAGGTAGCCGTCCCGGAGGGCGCCGCGGTCGCCGGTGCGGAACCAGTCGCCGAAGAACGCCTCGGCCGTCGCCGCGGGGTTGTTCACGTATCCGGACATCACGCCAGGCCCGCGGATGACGACCTCGCCGGCCTCGCCCGCGGGCAGGAAGCCGCCGCTGCCATCGACGATGCCGAGCTCGGCGCCGGCCGAGTACGCCGACCGAGCCGGGGACCCGCTCGGCCGGCGGCAGCGGGTTGGCGGCCATCTGATGGCTGGCCTCGGTCATCCCGTACGCCTCCAGCATCGGCACCCTGTAGCCGTTCTCCGCCCGGTGCAGCAACTCCGGCGACAGCGCGGAACTGCACGAGCGTACGAACCGCAGCGTGCCGGGGGCGCCCTCGTCGTCGATCTTGTCGAGCAGCATCTGGTGCAGCGTCGGTCCGGCCGACAGCCAGGTCGTCCCGTGCTCGCGCGCCTGCCGCCAGAACCGCTGCGGTGCGAGCCGGCGCGGGGACACCACGGTCCCGCCGGCGGCCAGGGCGGCGAACGTCGACGCGACCAGGCCGTGCACGTGGAACAGCGGCATCACGCAGAAGGACACGTCGTCCGGGCCGAGCCGGAAGTGGTCGGCGACGCTCCTGGTGGAGGCCATGAGGTTGCGGTGCAGCAGCGGCACCTGCTTCGGCCGGCTCGTGGTGCCGCTGGTGTGCAGGACGATCGCGACGTCGTCCGGTCCGCCGCGCTCGAAGCCGGGTTTGGCGGCCACCGGCTCCCCGTCGCGCAGCAGGTCCGGCGGGCCATCGGCGACGTCGGCGACGCCCAGCACCGCTGTGCCGGTGGCGACGGCGGCGGCCGCGGCGGCCGCGGGCAGCCCGGCCGGCATCAGCAGCAGCCGAGGGGCCACATCCGCCAAGTAGAACCTGTACTCGGACTCGGTGTACGCCGGGTTGAGCGGCGCCGCCGCCGCGCCGAGGAGGGTGACCGCGAGCAGCAGGTGGACGAAGTCGGGGCTGTTGGGGAGCGCCAGCGCCACCCGGTCACCGCGCCGGACCCCGGCCGCCGCCAGCCGGCCGGCCAGGGTCTCGATCCGCTCGGCCATCTCGGCGTAGCTCAGCACCTGCCCGTCATCGGGAACGACGAACGCCGCATGCGACGGTTGACCACCGCCACACAGCGCGTCAAGTGCCTCGCCGGCTGCGGAAGCGGCCCCTTCGCCCATTGGCTTCCTCTGCATCGTCGCTCGGAGTGCTCCGGCCGATTCTACCTCCGCGCCATGGAACGAGAAATTTCCGGCGTAGCGGACCAAAACGAAGTGTGCTGCTCCAACTACCCCTGGATCGACGACGCGCCGCGGGTACCGTGCCGGCGTGGGAAGCATCGACGCGACCGCCTGGGTAGCCCCCACCGCCGTGCTTACCGGCGACGTCTCGCTCGGCCCCGGAGCTCGGGTTCTGCACGGCGCGGTCCTCAACGGCGACCGCGGGCCCGTGGTGATCGGCGATGACGTCGTGGTCATGGAGAACGCCGTCCTGCGCGGCCGGCCCGAGCACCCGCTCGTCGTCGGCGATGCCGTCCTGATCGGCCCGCATACCCACCTGAGCGGTGCCCGCATCGACGACGAGGTCTTCGTGGCCACCGGCGTGTCCGTCTTCGCCGGCGCGGTGGCCGGAGGCCGTTCGGAGCTGCGGGTGGGCAGCGTGCTGCATGTCAACAGCGACCTGGCCCCGGGCACGGTCGTGCCCATCGGCTGGATCGCCGCCGGCCGCCCGGCGCAGCTGTTCTCCCCGGACCAGCACGAGCAGCTGTGGGCCGTGCAGGAGGGCCTGGACTTCCCCGGCACGATGTACGGGGTGCCGCGCGGCACGTCCATGCGTGAGCTCATGCGCCGCCAGAGCAACGCCTACGGCCCGCCTGGCTGATTTCTGATCTCTGTCCACAGTGGACCCAGGCTCGGGGCTGCGGCCGACCCGCCCGGCACGGCCGGCAGCGCCGTCGGGATCAGCGAACACGATCGACATGACGAAGACGGCCGACCGCTTCGATCGCGGTGCTCTCCGCCGGCGTCTCGTGGACGTTCGGGACCGTGACTGCGGTGTGCATGGCCTTGGCGGCGCGTCAGGCCTGAACGGGAGCTCGCGCGAGCGCCGTGGCGAGCGCACGCTCGACCTCATCGCGGCTGGCCGGCCCGCGCGAGCGCCAGGCGATCACGCCGTCGGGGCGCACCAGCGTCGCCCCGCCGGCCGACAGCCCGTAGTTCTCCGCGACCGACTCGGCATCGGCGACGTGCGACGCGACCCCGGGCGGCGCCCAGTCGTCGACGCCGTCGCCCGCGGGTCGCAGCACCACGAACTCCGACCCGAACAGGTCGAGCGTCGAGCGGCCATCAGGGAGCACGACGTGCGGCGCCCGCGTTCCCGGCCGGCCGCCGAGGGCGGCGGGAGCCAGGTGCAGGGCACCGTCGTCCTGCTCGTCGGGCACGATGACCGCCGAGCGCATGACCAGCCCGATCTCGAGCTCGATGTCGGGGATCGGCGGCTGCACCCCGTCGGTGCCGCGCTCGGGCACGACGCGCGTGGCGTAGCGCGGCGCTCATCCTGAGCCCTTTCAGCGTCGACCGGACGCGACCGAAGGGGCGCTGCTCGAGCTGGAGCATCTCGGCGTGCCAGGCGGCTTCGATGGGGGAGAGCTCGATGCCGCGAGCGCCGTATTCGTTTGCTACCAGCGCCTCCAACTGCTCGAGATTCTTGCCGTTCGCCTGCGCCCGCGTTGCCCGCCGAGCCTCGTTCGTGACCGCTGCCCTGGCTCTGGCCGTCGCCACGATCTGCCCGCGGGGCGGCCACGGCTCCCGGGCCGGTGGCGCGAGGACGGCCAGCGTCTGCTCGACAGGCGGCGCCTGCGGGGCGCCCCGGTCGAGCCAGCGGGTCAACTGCCGGATGAAGCGGCGGTGAGCGTGGCCGGCGCGGCCCTCCGTAGACCGGTCACCGGCCTCGGCCTCGTAAGCGGCCAGGAGCATCCGTGTCTGCTCGTGTCGTCCCATCGCCGCGAGGAGCGTCAGCCGGTCCGGGATTCCCACCTGCCGCCGCTTCGGACCGCCGTCCGATCGTGCCGGCTCGGCTCTCGCCGATTCCGCCGAGATCCGCCGCTCGAGTTCCACGTCGATCGCCGCCGCGTCGGTGAACCGCGAGATCACCCCCGGCGCGTGCCGTTGGACCCAGTCGACGATCTGCACCGCCGCCGCACTGGCGTCGCCGGGTCCGGCCAGCGAGATGCGGAGGCCGGCCGCGCTTCCGGCGACTTGGTCGTGGACCAGGATCGCTCGAGGCGGCAACGTCAGCAGCGGCATCAGGTTCAATGCCGGCTCGTACCCGACGCCGATCCGGGCGGCGACCTCGACAGGCCATCTCGGCGGCCAGCTGAACGACGTCCGGATGATCTCGACTGCCAGCACGACACCGTTGTCGCCGGTGCGCGTCACCGTGGCAACCGTCCGCATCGCCGCGGCGACGCCGCCGTCGGACAGATCCCGGCCGACCCACCCGTGCCCCGACAGTCGCTCGGCCACAGACGCCTTGAGCAGCGCAAGCGCCCGCACGATCCCGTCACGCTCGCCGCGCATCCAGCAATCATCCCCGTCGCCCGCAGCGACCGAGCCGATGCGGCGCCCTCCCCGACAAGTCGCCGCAGGCCGCCACCCCGTCTTCAGACGGTCCTCTGCTCCCGGCCCTCCGGCAAAGCACAACATCCGGGTCTACCCGCAGCTCGGGACGAGACGCTGGCTCGGCCGCTCGTCTTGCCGTGCTGCGGCAGTGTGCGCCGTCGGCAGAGCGTCACGGTATGGCTCAGTCTCCAGCACGTCACCTGACGAACGCCGCTAGCTGACGACGCGCCATTGGATCTCCGGACCTTCAGGCGTCATGTGAACGAGGTACTCAGCCGCAGGCGGCGGTGGGAGAGCACCGTCGCAGGGACACCGTGCGCCGGGTTCGGGATCAGGCCGGTTTCCGATGACCACGCCTGGCTGCGGATCACCGCACCACCTGAAATGCCAGGTGCGTCGCGGCCGGGGTGACCACGACGCGGGTGCGCTCGAGGGTGATCGCCGAATCGAGGCTGCCGAACAGGGGCGTGCCGCCGCCGACCAGGATCGGGATCACGTGCACGCGGATCTCATCGACCAGGCCGAGCGGCAGTGCCTGCTGCATGACGGTCGCGCCGTGCAGGCCGACCACCTTGTCGCCGGCCACGCTCTTGGCCTGCTCGATCGCGGCGGCGACGCCGTCGGTGACGAAGGTGTACACGGGTGGATATGACGCGGTCGGCTTGGTGTGGGTGACGACGAAGCATGGGATGTCGCCGACGGGGCCGCCCTCGCCCCAACCACCGTCGCCCTCGTTCTTGTCAAATGACCTGCGTCCCATCACGATGGCGCCGGCGCCGTCGAGCATCTCCTGCAGGATGGCCCGGTCCTCGTCGGTTGCCGCGTCGAATATCCAGTCGTGCAGCGTCCCGGCACCGTCGCCGAACGGGTTCTCGCGGCTGTCATGTGGACCGGTGACGTACCCGTCGAGCGAGGCCGACATGTCGCAGATCACGAGTGCCATGAGAGCTTCCTGTCTGTGCGGTCGGCTGAGCGGTGCGCCGATCGCCCGCAGGTTCTTCCGGGACGGCTCGGCCTGTCGGACCCGGTGCAGCGCGGAGCGTACCGGGACCGCCGCGGCCGCTCCGGCATTCGCGCCGCCGTCCGCGGCTGGCCCGGCCCGGACAGCCGCGGGTTGCAGGCCGGTGCCTGAGCGACCGTACGGTCCGATCGCCGGCTCCGGCCTGCCCCTCACGTCGTGCTGCGGCACGACGTGCGTCGTTCAGCTGATGTCGGCGCGTCGGATCTGCCCGACGAGCCCGTGCGACTCGTGGTCAGGGCCAGCCAGATCCGCCGGGCGCCGGCGGCGAAAGCGTAGGCGGCGGTGGTGAACGCGCGGAGCACGTCGACGACGACCACGGCCCCCCGCGCCTCGGCCGCCTGCCAGGACGGAACGAACTCCGGACCGCTCACCCGCACAGTGTCTCGCGGGACAGGCAGGCCGCGACGCCGCCGGACCGGGTGCACGATGGCGGCGTGTCCGACGAGCCGATCTCACGTCGGCCGGGTGGCGGAGGGAGCGCGGCATGGTCCTCGATGACCGGGTGAAGAG
Organism: uncultured Actinomycetota bacterium; assembly: GCA_963803135.1. Taxonomy (GTDB): domain Bacteria; phylum Actinomycetota; class Actinomycetes; order Mycobacteriales; family CADCTP01; genus CADCTP01. The sequence goes on from CAWDLH010000010.1 coordinate 1,115,376, forward strand.
CCTTCTCGACGGGCGAGCGTTTGCGGTGCTCGCAACGTTGAACCCGGATGGGACGCCGCAGACCTCGGTGATCTGGGCGGCCCGGGACGGCGACGTGCTGGTCTTTTCGACCCACGACCAGCGCCGCAAGGCGCGGAATCTGCGCCGCGACCCGCGAGCGTCGGTCACTGTGTTCGCGGCGGACGACCCGTACCGGACCGTGGACATCCGCGGCACCGTCGAACTGGTCGATGATCCTGACGGCCGCCTGTCGGTTGAGCTGACGCGGCGCTATCTCGGCCAGGACCCGCCGCCTGACCCGCCCGGCTCGCATCGGCTGATCGGGCGGCTGACTCCCGAGCACGTCACGGGCTACGGGATCTGATCACCCGGCGGCCACTGGTCCATTTATTAATGGCGCCACTAATCGTTTCGGCGTTGACAGAGATCGGTTTTCAACCGAAATGGGAGTCGCTAACGTCGGGGTCATGACTTCTGTGACCGTGTCGGTTGCCGGCAGCAACGACATGCCAGCTTTCGTCGCTTCGGTGACGGGCCTGTTCCGCGAGGACGGCGGAGCGCACGATCCCGCCATGGACGTCACCTGGCCGGAGCGTGCGGGCCTGGACTACTACAGCGGCCTGGTCGAGGACGAGACCTGCCTGCTCGCGGTGGCGCGAGCCGGCTCGCAGGTCGTCGGACACCTGGTCGGGAAACTGCAGGAAGCGAATTCGTTGCGCCTGCAGCGCTTCGCCGTGTTGGAGAGCATTCGCGTCGACCCCGACCGGCGCGGGACCGGGGTCGGGGGCATGTTGGTCGACCACTTCCTCGCCTGGGCCCGCCAGCACGAGGCGCGACAGGCCTCCGTCAGCGCGTTCGCAGCGAATCGGGGCGCCCAACGCCTGTACGGACGGCTCGGCTTCGTCCCGATGACCGTGACCATGCGGGCCGCGCTCTGACGTCCGCATCTGCCCCGGAGCGTCGGGCAGGTGGTCGAGGAGGGAATCCTTCGCTCGGCAGTGCCATGCGCAGGTCGGCCGGCCATGGGGACAGGTGAGCCAGGCGCTCGGATCAGCCGGTGCCGGCGACGCCGATGAGGTTGCCTTCAGGGTCGGTGAAGTGGCCGACGACGAGTCCGGTCGGTGAGGTGACAGGACCCATCACGCGGCTGCCTCCGAGAGTCTCGGCCCGCCGCAGGGCTGCTTCGACGTCCGGCACGCCCACATAGAACAGGGCGTGCGGCTCGTGGCCGGCTCCGCCGCCGACGCCGCCACGGATTCCCGTGCCGTCGGCGGTGGCGACGAGGTCGAGGAACCCGTAGCTGGCCGGATCGGAGACCTCCGGTGCGACCGGCGAGGGCGTATCGAATTGCCAGCCGAACAACTCGCCGAGGTAGCTGCGCAACCGGTTCGGGTCTCTGCCGATGATTTCGAAGTGAACGACCGGATCCGGCATTGAAGTCCCTTCCCGACCTTCGTCCGGGCCGGGACCACTCGTCCCGCTGCCGCAGAAGCTCCGTCGTGAAGCGTAGCGGCGGGCCGGCGGCCGGCCTGCCGGACCGCTGACGGATGGGAGGGTGGCGATCAAGCCAGCCGGCGTGCTTTCACGGCGGTGCCGTAGGCGCAGATCTCCTGCCAGCCGCCGCCGATCTCGGTCGCGTCGAAGCGCATGGCGAGGATGGCGTCGGCTCCTCGGCCGGCGGCTTCCTCCTCCAGTCGCTGCTGGGCCTGCAGCCGGCTCTCGATCAGCATCTTGGTCTGCCCGCGCAGTTCCCCGCCGACCAGCGACTTGAGTCCGGCGCCGACCTGGGAGCCCATGTTGCGAGAGCGCACGGTCAGGCCGAACACCTCGCCGATCACCTCTGTCACCTCGAACCCGGGCAGGTCGTTCATCGTTGAGACGATCATGGGTTCCTCCAGGGGAGCGCGGTGTCACAGACCGAGGAGCATGGCAGGTGCGTCCACGGCGTCGCGGCCCCGCTCGGCAGCCGGCGTCGGAGCGGCGGCCGGCCGCGGCCTGAGCGACCGGAGGTCCGGATGAACCTCGAGAAGGTGGTGTTCGGCTTCTTCGTGCTGCTCGCCGCTACTTTGAACTTCGGGTTCTTCATCGGCGACATCGACGATCCGGCCCTGCACAACGTCTACGAGCTGTTCGGGGCGATAGTCATCAGCCTGATCGCCACGGTGCTCAAGTTCGGCGACCGTACCCAGCTCGGCGCGGTGCACCTGGCGACGAGCCTCGTCGCCGACCTCCAGCTGCTCGCGGCCGCGCTGGTGTGGGGGTACGCCCAGTACGTCTCCTCGCAGGGCCTGACCCCGGGGTCCATGGCTAGCGTGGTGTCGCTGTCCGGCGGCGCGCTGCTTGCCAACCTCGTCTCGGTGGTCCTGCTCGTGGTCGAGACCGTCTCCTTCCAGCGACGCTAGCCGGTGCGCCGTGGCCAACCCGCTGCTTGTCTTCTGGCGCCGCCTGGTACGGGACGACGGCCGGCCGGCACGTTCCCACCTCCGGCGGATGCCGCACGCGTCGGCCACCCAGGCATCCGAGACGATCTTCCTGGTACTGCGCCGGATGCGCACCCCGCTGATCGTGCTGATCGTGATCTTCGCGGTCAGCGTCGTGGGCCTGAAGCTGATCCCCGGTCAGGACGCGCTGGGCCGTCCCTGGCGGATGGGCTTCTTCGACGCGTTCTACGTCATGAGCTACACGGCGTCGACCATCGGATTCGGCGAGATCCCGTACCCGTTCACCTACGCACAGCGGATGTGGGTGACGATCGCCATCTACCTCACGGTCATCGGCTGGGCGTACGCGATCGGGTCGCTGCTCGCGCTCCTGCAGGACCGCGCCTTCCGGCAGGCGGTGGCCCTGCAGCAGTTCCGGCGCAAGGTGTCCCGGCTGCGCGAGCCGTTCCTGCTGATCGCCGGGTACGGGCGTACCGGGGAACTGGTCGGCCACGCGTTCGACGCGCTCGGGCGTCGCATCGTCGTCATCGACCGGTCGGACGACCGGATCGACGACCTGGAGCTGGACTCGTACCGGGCCGACGTGCCCGGCCTGGTCGGCGACGTGCGCGATCCCGGGCATCTCGGGATCGCCGGCCTCGGTCACCCGTCCTGCGAAGCCGTCCTCGCGCTCACCGATGACGACGAGGCGAACCTCGTGGTCACCATGACGGCGGCCCTGCTGCGTCCCGACCTGCCAGTAGCGGCTCGGACGACCTCACCGGCGATCGCCCGGCGGATGCGCGTCTTCGGCGCACCGGCGGTGGTCAACCCGTTCGACGCGTTCGGCGATCACTTGCGGCTCGCGTTGCGCGCGCCGGCGACGTACCAGCTGCTGGGTTGGCTGCAGAGCGGGCCGGGCGGAGAGCTGCCGGCCCGCGGCGAGCCGCCGAGGGCCGGCCGCCTGGTCATCTGCGGCGGCGGCCGCTTCGTCCGGGAGCTCGCCCTGGACCTGGGCGCCGAGGGTCTGGACGTCGCGGTCGTCAAGCCCACGGCGGTGACCGGGACAGCCGACGAGGACGATCCGCGCCCGGACGACGAGGGTTCGGATCGGACCGGCGACCCGGCGGACCCGACCGGCGACCCGGCGGACCCGACCGGCAACCCGGCGGACCCGACCGGAGACGGGGCGGATCCGACCCAGGCCGATCTGGGGCGGGCCGCCGGGTTCGTCGCCGGCACGGACAGTGACACGACCAACCTCTCGCTGGTGGCCGCGGCCAGGCAGGCGAACCCGGACCTGTTCGTCGCCGCCCGGCAGAACCGCCCCACCAGCACGCCACTGTTCGCCTCGCTGGCGGTCGACGCCCTGCTGGTGCCGACCGAAGTCGTGGCCCGCGAGGTGTACACGCAGCTCAGCACTCCGCTCCTGCGGCGCTTCCTGCGCGAGATGCCGGCTCGGGGCGACGAGTGGGCGGCCGGCGTGGTCGACCGGTTGACCGCGCTGTGCGGCCGCCACCTGCAGATGCTGTGGACGGTCCGGCTCACTGCCGCGCAGGCGCCGGCGGTCCAGGCCTGGCTCGGGACGGGCCGGGCACGGCTCGGCGACCTCACCCGGGACCCGGCCAACCGCGACGAGCAGCTGCCGGTGGTGCCGCTGCTCGTGCTGCGTGGCGAGGAGGCCGCGCTCGCGCCGGCCGGGGAGTTCGTGCTCGCCGCCGACGACGAGATCCTGCTCGCCGGGAGGCCCACCGCCCGCCGGTCGCTCGACACCACCCTCCTGGTGGAGACGGTCGCCGAGTACGTCGTCTCCGGCCGGCACGTGCCGTCGAGCTGGATCTGGCGCCGGCTGACCCGGTCCGAGGTGCGACCGTAGCGGCACGGCAGAGCGCCCACCCTTCGCCGGACTCGACGATCCGGGCTCGGTCGGTGACGCTGTGACGAGGGCGGTGACCATGGCTGAGGTGTTCGAGCATTCCCTGCGGGTCAGGTACGTGGAGGTCGACGCTCAGGGCGTCGTCTTCAACGCCTGGTATCTGACCTACTTCGACGAGGCGATGTCGGCCTTCCTCAGTTCCCGCGGTCTGCCGTACGCGGCGCTGCTCGACGCCGGCATCGACGTCCAACTGGTCCGTTCCGAGATCGATTGGAAGGCCGGCCTCCGCTGGCAGGACGAGGTCCTCGTCGCCGTGTCCACCGCCCGGCTGGGCCGTAGCAGCTTCGCTCTGGACTTCGAGACCCGCCGTCCAGCCGGCGAGGTCACGTGCAGCGCCCGGACCGTCTACGTGGTGGTGGGGACGGACGCGTCGGGAAAGCGCGAACTGCCACCGCAACTTGTCAAGGCGCTGGGGCCGCCGGCGCCACTGCGCGCCGCTCGGACGGTCTAGTAGTCATAGCGCACGATTGCGCGCCGCAATGATGTCACGTGCACGACCCGGAACCCGGCAGCGAGGAACGCGCTGAGCGCCCCGACGTGCATCTCGCCCCAGGTCACGTCCTTGCCGGGGGCCGGCTTCATCGGATAGGCCTCGACGGCCCGGGCGCCATGGTCGCGGGGCAGGTCGATGGTGCCGGCGGCCAGCGCGCGGCTCACGCCCTGGTGGCGGAAGCCGGCTCGGGTCACGAAACAGGTGACCGCCCAAATGCCGGCATCGTCCTTGTTCTCGCTGCGGCCCTTCCACGTCGTCTGGCGCAGGTAGGGGTAGTCGCTGCGGGGTGCGAGCGAGCACCAGCCCACCGGCTCACCGTCGAGGTGCGCCACGAGCCCGTGGCCCTCGAGCACCTGGTCGCGGAGCAGCTCGCGGCGGCCCTGGACATCGTCGGAGTGCCGTGCGTACCAGCCCATCCGATAGCCCTGGCACTGGCAGCGAGCGGCCTGGCCTCTGGTCCCGAGGATCGTCTGGACGTCGTCGAAGAGTGCTTCGGTGACCGGCTGGACGGTGATCGCCATCGGCTCAGCGTCGCAGATCCCCCGGCGGCCACGCCGCCCGCGGACTCTGCCGCCGAGCGCGCTGGCGGCGGCGTCGACGTCGACCCTGCCGCAACGCCGGGTTCCGCCTCGCGGTCGGCACCCGTGATCGGAGTGAGCGTGCTGGCGGCCGTGGAACGCTGACGGTGTGACGAACTCGAGCGCATCCCTACGTCGAATCGCGATCATGCTCTTCGACGGTGTGGAGGAGTTGGATGCTGTCGGCCCGTGGGAGGTGCTGTCCTACTGGACGCGCAGTCATCCGGATGATGGTTGGGAGGTGGTCCTGACCTCCGCCGACGGCGGCGCCGTCACCGCGGCGAACGGGATGGTGATCGGCGCCCACCTGTCCTTCGACCAGGTCGGCGCCGTCGAGGTGCTTCTGCATCCGGGCGGGGTCGGGACCCGCCGGCTGATGCGGGACCCGGAGCACCTGGACTGGATCCGGCAGCAGCGGCAGCGGGTGCCGCTGATGACCAGCGTCTGCACCGGATCGCTTGTGTACGCAGCCGCCGGCCTGCTCGCCGGCCGACCCGCCAGCACGTACTGGTCGGCCTTCGACGAGTTGACCGCCGCTGACCCCAGCATCGAGATCCGGCCCGAGGACCGCTATGTCGACGACGGGGACGTCATCACCTCTGCCGGCGTGTCGGCCGGCATCGACATGGCCCTGCATCTGGTCGTCCGGCTGGCTGGCGCCGAGCGGGCCGGCCAGGTGCGCCGCGGTATTCAGTACGACCCTGAGCCTCCGGTCTGAGTGCTCGGTGGGAGTACCGGCGGGCGGCTCCCCCCGTCCGCCGCTTGCGCCGCTGCCACGAACGACAGCAAGGTCCGGCGGGGCAGGAACGCGGTGCGGGACCGAGCGGCCGAGTCGTACGTTGCCTGTCGTGGCGTCCCCGTGGTCGTACCTGTTGTGCGGTACGCCTCGTACCGGAAGCACGCTCCTGTGCGGCCTGCTCACGTCGACCGGCGTGGCCGGGCGTCCGGAGTCGTACTTCCGCGAACCGGATGAGCACTCCTGGGCGCGTCGGCTCGGGGTCCCGGTGGCCGATGCCGGGTCCTTCGACTACCGCCTGTTCATCCGAGCCGTCAGGGCCGCGGGCAGCACGCCGAACGGCGTCTTCGCGGCGCGCGTCATGTGGGGCACCATGCCCCGCATCGTCGACGGGCTCGGCACGGTTCCGCGTACCCGTGATCTTGATGCGCTCGTCGATGCGCTCGGGCAGCTGCTTCCGGTGCACCTGCAGCGGGACGACGTCGTCGGGTCCAGGGGATTCTCGACCATCTCGGCATCGAGCTGCCCGCCGACTGGCGGCCGGTGCCGCGGCAGCACAGGCAAGCCGACGAGGTCAACGCCGACTGGGTCCGGCGCTACCGCGCAGCGCGAGCGCGGTCCGCCGATCCCATTCTGTGAGGATCTGCGGTCAGCGCGGCGAGCCGCTCTGCTCGCGGCCGAGCCAGGTGTCGACCCGGTCGGCGAGGACGGAGAGGGGGAGGGACCCCGCGCCGAGTACGGTGTCGTGGAACGTGCGGATGTCGAAGCTCCCGCCCAGCCGCCTCTCGGCGCCCGCCCGCATCCGCTGGATCTCCAGCCGGCCGACCATGTAGGCCAGTGCCTGGCCCGGCACCGCGATGTACCGGTCGATCTCGACCTCGATGTCGGCGGGCGCGAGCGGGGTGTTCGTCCGGAGGAAGTCCACCGCCTCGGCGCGGGACCAGCCCAGCGCGTGCATTCCGGTGTCGACGACGAGCCGGCTCGCGCGCATCGAGTCGCCGGAGAGCATGCCGAACCGGGCGAGGTCGTCGGTGTAGAGGCCCATCTCGTCGGCGAGGCGCTCGCTGTAGAGCGCCCAGCCCTCGTCGAAGGCGTCGAACTCGACGATCCGGCGCAGCAGCGGCGCCTCCGGCATGCCCTGGGCGAGCGCGTTCTGGAAGTGATGGCCGGGCACCGCCTCGTGGTAGGCGGTGAACTGGAGCGTGTGCCAGGGCTGACCGGTCGGGTTCCGGGTGTTCTGCCAGTAGGTGCCGGGACGGGAGCCGTCCAGGGACGCGGGCATGTAGTAGGCCAGCGGCGCGCGGGGCGCCTCGACCGCGGGCACCGCTCGCACGGCGCACGGCTGCCCGGGCGGGCGGGCGAACCAGCGCGGTGCCGCCGCTTCGGCTCTGGCCACTGCGCGCCGGGCCTCCTCGAGCATCTGCTCCGCGCTGGAGCATCGCAGCGCCGGATCGTCCCGGAGCCGTCGCATCACCTCAGCTGGGTCGGACCGGCCGAACATCCGGCCGCCCAGTTCGGCGTACTCCTCGGCGAGCCTGGCGACCAGGTCGAGGCCGGCGGCGTGGAGGTCTTCCGGTGTCCGGGACGTCGTCGTGTGCGTGCGGGCCAGCGTCCGGTACAGCTCGTCGCCGCCCGGCAGCCAGCACAGCCCGACGTGCTCGTCGCTGCGGCTCACTGGCTGGACCGCGTCCGCGAGCCGGGCGCGGTAGCGCCCGAAGGCCGGGCGGACGACCTCGGCGAGGACCTGGTCGAGCTGCCGGCCGAACCGGTCGGCGCCGTCCCAATCCGCGGGCCGCTCGACGCCACGCAGCGGATCGAGGTCGGGCGCGGCGAGGTAGTTGTCGACCTGCTCGACGGCCGCGTGGACCAGACGCGCGACCGGCCGGCGGCCCGCCTCGACGCCGTCGAGATGCCGCTCGGCGGCCGTGCCGAGATAGGTGTCGAGGCTCCGCAGCCGTTGTACGTAGGCGTCGGCGTGCGCCGGCTCGGACAGCGACACCATCGGCAGGTACAGCAGCACGGCCGCCGCCGGGCCCTCCCACAAGTCGGTGACCTGCCACTCCGGCCGGCGGGTGTCCGCGACGTCGGCGCCGTCGGTGGCGACCACCTCCACCACGTCCGCGGTCAACCGGTCGCCGGCATCAAGCCGGTCCCGGTTCACCCGGCCGGCGGCGGCGGCCACCTCCCGCAGGCGTCCGGCGAGCGCCCGTTCCGCGGCATCGCTGAGATCCGGCAGCTCGGCGTCCCGGTCGTGGAAACCGAACAGCGACGCCCGCAGCGGGTCGGCCTCGAACAGCACTTCCACCAGGCCATCGGCCAGCTCGACCGGATCCGGCCCCGGAACGGCGGCACTCATGGCAGGAGTGTCCCTGCCCGCCCGACACGATGCGAGCGTGCCCCCACAGCCGGACCGAGGGGGCCTCGTACGCGGTCCCCAGGACCTCGTCGCCACGCATGCTGGCGACGCCGTCGTGGGTCGCGGTAGGGGGCGGGCGCGGTGGTCCGCGCGGCAGCGCGGGCTAGGACCTCAGGTGGCGCAGGACTGCGAGGACCCGTCGGTTGTCGCCTTCGGCCGGGGGTAGTCCGAGCTTGCCGAAGATGCTGGCGACGTGCTTCTCGACTGCCCCGTCGGAGATGGCCAGTGCGGCGGAGATCCCGGCGTTGGACCGGCCCTCGGCCATCAGCCCGAGCACGTCGCGTTCGCGCGGGGTGAGCGCGACCAGGCGATGGTGGCTGCTGGCATCGAGCAGCTGGCTGACGACCTCGGGGTCGAGGGCGGTGCCGCCGGCGGCGACCCGGGTCAGCGCGTCGATGAAGTCGGAGACGTCGGCGACCCGGTCCTTGAGCAGGTAGCCCACGCCGGCACCGCCGGCGCTGCCGGTCAACAGACGAGCCGTGTACCTGGTCTCGATGTACTGGGAGAACACCAGCACGCCGGTCGACGGGTGGTCGTGACGCAGTCGCAGGGCGGCGCGCAGTCCCTCGTCGGTGTGGGTCGGCGGCATCCGGATGTCGACGACGGCGACGTCCGGACGGTGTTCGGCCACGGCGGCGAGCAGGGCGTCGCCGTCCGCTACGGCGGCGCACACGTCGTGGCCGCGGTCGGTCAGCAGCCGGGTGAGTCCCTCCCGCATCACCGCCGCGTCCTCGGCGATCACGACCCGCATGTTCGCAATGCTGCCATCGCGTACGGGCCTCATGCGCGCAGCGGCAGCGCGACGGTGATCCGCGTCGGTCCGCCGGGTGGGCTGGCGACCTCGAGCCGACCGTCCACTGTGCTCACCCGGTGTAGGAGGCCGGCCAGGCCGCTGCCCCGGGTCGGGTCGACACCGCCGATACCGTCGTCGGTGACGGTCAGCAGCAGCATCCCGCCCCGCTCGGTCGCCTGGACCCGGATGGAGGCGGCGTCACTGTGCTTGGCGGCGTTCGCCAGCAGCTCGGCCGCGCAGAAGTAGGCGATCGTCTCGATTGCCGGTGTGGGCCGGTCCGGGATGTCGGTGGTCAGCTCGACCGGGATGGCGCTGCCGGTGGTGAGGGCGGCGAGCGCGTCGGCCAGGCCGTTGTCGAGCACCGGTGGGTGGATGCCTCTGGCCAGGTTGCGGAGCTCCACCAGTGCGTCCTTGGCGCCCTCGTGGGCGGCGTCCACCAGCTCGCGAACCTTCGCGATGTCCAGCTCGCCGCCGGCGGCCAGTTCTTCCTTCGCCATACCGAGGTGCAGCGCGAGCGCGGCCAGCCGGATCTGGGCGCCGTCGTGCAGGTCGCGCTCGAGCCGGCGCAGCAGCGCGGCGGAGTCGTCGACGGCCAGTGCCCGGGTCTGCGTCAGCTCGTGGACTCGTTGCTCCAGCCGGCCCGGACCGAGCAGGGCCCGGATCAGCCCGCGGTCCGCCGCGGTGCCCGCCCTGGCCACCCAGGGAGCGGCGAGCAGCAGCGCCGCGCCCACCGCGACGGCACCGAGGGTGCCGGGGTGCGTGCCGACCTCGAAGAGGCTGCCGAACGGGGTGAAGACCGGGACCGGATGCAATTGGACGCCCGGCGGGGAGTTGCGGAACAGCCCCCACCACAGCGGAAAGGTCACATCGACCAGTCCGGTCACCCAGAAGGCGACAGCGTAGGCCTGCACGACCGCGACCGGCAGCGTCACCAGGAGGTACGCCACCGCCCGCCAGCCGGCGCCGTCGCTGAGCACGGCGTTCAGCCGACCGGGGATGCCTCGCCCGGGCTGGAACGGTGCCGGGGGTGCGACCCGTTCGCCGAGCAGTCCCGCCGCGAGGGAGCGGCGGATCGCACCCAACGCTCGGCCGAGGCGGGTCGCGAGGACGAGCAGGAGCAGCAGCGCGGCGGCCAGTCCGCCGATCGAGGCGTTGTCCGGCTTCCCGGGCCCGGGCGCCAGCAGTCCTATCGCGGCGACGAAGCCGAGCGCGGCGAGCGGGACACCGATGCCCAGTGCGGCGGCGACGACGCAGTACAGCAGCTCGGCCATGGCCCGACGGGTGAACGGGGCACGCACGGCGGCGATCGCGGCAGCCCCGCGCGGCCTGCCGCCGGTGGGTGGCTCCGCGGCCAGCGGGGCCACCCGGCCCGGTGCGTCCAAGGCTCCCACCGCCTTCAGGCGTCGCGACGGGCCAGCAGCCATCCGCCGATACCCAGCACCACCGCAGCGTAGAGACCGAGCATGCCGAGCCCTGTCCACGGCGCCAGCATGGCGTCCTTGGTGGTGGCCAAGGAGTTCGCCACGATCGATATCGGGACGTACGCCCCGACCGGCTGAGCGATTCCGCCGATGAACTGTGCGACGACGTACACGCCGCCGACGAGCACGGCGATTGCGGCCGGAGTGTGCCTGATGATGGCACCCAGGCCCAGACCGAGAAGCCCGATCAGGCAGAAGCCCGTGCCGGACAACAACACCGCCTGCAGAACCCCGGGTTGGCCGAGTGTGGGAGCCGATATGCCGTGCCGGAGCGCCGCCCCGCCGGCCAGGAAGGCCAGGAACGCCGTGACCTCCCCGACGACCAGCGTCATGGTGCCGAACACCGCGGCCTTGGCCGCGAGCATCATCCGCCGATTCGGTATCACTGCGAGCGTCGCCCGGATCATCCCGGACGAATACTCGGCGGTCATCACGAGCACTCCCAGGATTCCGGCGAACAGCAGGCCAGGGGCAATGCCCGCCAACACGTTGTTGGTCAGGTCGCCGGAGGCATTCCTCGTGTTGAGGCCCACGGCGACGCCGAGGCCGATCGCGGCGACGGCGGTGATCGCCAGAGTCCACCAGGTGGATCGAAGGCTACGCAGTTTGATCCATTCCATCCGCGCCGCGTGCCTGAACTGGTAATGCCCGTGCGGAACGCGCCCTGCGATGGTGGCGGTCATGACGACCTTCCGGTCGGGTAGCTGGAAAGGTGGTGGGCGGACGCCCCGTCCGGACCGGGTGCCGCGCGGTATTCAAGGCTGTCGGCGGTCAATTCCAGAAACGCGTCTTCCAAGGACGCCCCGGCCGACAGCTCGGCGACCGTGGTGTCTGCCAGCAGACGGCCGGCACCGATGACTATCAACCGGTCGGCGGTGAGGGCCATCTCGCTGATCAAGTGGCTGGAGACGAACACGATCCGACCCTCGGCGGCCAACGACTTCATCAGGGTCCGGATCCAGCGGATGCCTTCGGGGTCCAGGCCGTTGACCGGCTCGTCGAGCAGCAGCACGCCGGGGTCGCCGAGCAGTGCGGCGGCGATGCCCAGCCGCTGCGCCATGCCGAGAGAGAATTTGCCGGCGCGCCGGTGCGCCGCGCTTTCCAGTCCGACGAGGTCGAGCACCTCGTCGACCCGGGAGGCCGGAATGGCGTTGCCGGCGGCCAGCGCCCTCAGGTGGGCGCGGGCTGACCGGCCGGGGTGGAACGCCTTGGCCTCCAACAGCGCACCGACCTCGCGTAGCGGCCAGCCCAATTCCCGGTACCGGCGCCCACCGATTCGCACGGTGCCACGGCCGGGCTCGTCCAGTCCCATCATCATTCGCATGGTGGTGGACTTGCCGGATCCGTTCGGACCGAGGAAGCCGGTCACCACCCCGGGCCGCACATCGAAGCTCAGCGCATCGACCGCCAGAACCGGGCCATAGCGTTTGGTCAGGTCGTGTACTTCTATCATCGGATCTCCCGCTGCGGATCGCACCTGCCGCCTTTCTCGGCGGCACTTTCAGACAGAACACTATGAGTTCTGCTGGCCGCGCGGAATGCGGATACCACCCGACTTCGTCCGGGGGGTTTCCCCACGGCCATTGCGTAGTCGTGGGTTGACTGGCTGACCTGGGCGGTTGGGTGCGACACGCCGGGGTGGATGTCGAGGCAGGCACGGCCGACGGTGTCGATCATGGAGTTGCTGAGACTTCATGAACGCCGTGGAAGGCCGTGCCTGCCGTGTCATCTTCTCCTATCGCCGCCGTGTTCGACGACGTCGCCGGGCAGGCTCTGCGTCCAGGCGGCGTGCCGGCGACGGTCACCGATCGTGAACGGCGGGCGCTTGCGGGGGCGTTGGCGTCGGTGCCGGATCCGCGGGCTCGTCGTGGGGTGCGGTATCCGTTCGTCGCCATCCTGGTGGTGGCGACGTGCGCGACGGTGGCGGGAGCGCGTTCGTTCGCGGCGATCGGCGAGTGGGTCGCCGACCTGCCGGCCGAGGCCCGGGCGAGTCTGGGTCTGGTCGGCCGGGTCCCTGGCCCGGTGACGATCTGGCGGATCCTGATCGGGGTGGATCGGGGCGCGCTGGAAGCCGCGGTCGGTGCCTGGATCCGGGCTCGGCTGGCGGATGTCGCTGCCGCCGGCGAGCCTGCCGGGTCGCGCCCGGGCCGGGTGTGGCGGGTGCTAGCGGTCGACGGTAAGGCGCTGCGTGCCACCCGTCACGGCACCGATCCGGTCCACCTGCTTGGCGTTCTGGACCATGCTCGGGGCGTGGTCCTGGCGCAGGTCGACGTGGACGCGAAGACGAACGAGATCCCTTTGTTCTCAACGCTTCTGGACCAGATCGACGACCTGACCGGTGTCGTGGTCACCGCGGATGCGATGCACGCGCAGACCGCGCACGCCGAGTACCTGCACTCCCGCGGCGCGCACCTGCTCGTCACAGTCAAAGGCAATCAACCCACCCTCCACGCCCAGCTGAAGGCGCTGCCCTGGAAGAACGTCCCGGTCGGACACACCGCGACCGGGCGGGCGCACGGACGGATCGAGAAACGCGTGGTGAAAGCGGTCACCGTGCCGGCCGGGCTCGGCTTCCCGCACGCCGCCCAGGCCATCCAGGTTGTGCGGCGAACCCGCCCGATCAAGCGCCGTGACCGCTGGCGCACCGAGACCGCCTACGCGATCTGCACCCTGCCCGCCGAACAGGCCCAACCAGCCGAACTGGCCAGGTGGATCCGCGGGCACTGGTCGATCGAGAACCGGCTGCACTGGGTCCGCGACGTCACCTTCGGTGAGGACCTACACCAAGCCCGCACCGGAAGTGGCCCCCACGTAATGGCCATCCTGCGGAACCTGACGATCAGCCTGCTCCGCTTCACCGGTCACACCAACATCGCCCGCGCCCTACGCCACCACGCCCGCCACCACGATCAAGCCATCGCACTCGTGACCAGCACCGACACGACTACGCAATGACCCTGGGGGTTTCCCCCGGGTTCCCGCTCACCCGGCGGTGGACAGACCCCGCTGCAGCGTCCGTACCGGCGCGACAGCGACCGGGGAACCGCTCGACGCCTGAACGTGGACCTCAGAAGAACACCGACCGCGGCGACTGCTGGTCGTTCGCCAGCGGTGACATGGCCGGCACGACGGTCAGCACGGCCAGGTTCACCAGCACGCCACCGACCGTCGCCCACAGACCGACGACGGTCATGACCAGCGACAGGGCGGCGACCACCATGAGCAACGGACCGACCGTCGGCTCCCAGCCGACCAGCAATCGGGCCGCGATGAGGAAACCGGTGCCGGCCACCGTCAACGCAATGGCAAGCAGCACGGCGACCGCCCAGTTCGAGGTGACCACCAGACCGCCAAACAGATCGAGCGGCCGGCCGAGACCGATGGACCGCACGACCCGCGCCACGGCGACGAAATGGGCGGCGCCGTGGGCGGCGAGTAGCAGGGCGAGGACCAACAGTGCCGCCCGGCCTGGATGGGGAGCCCGGTTCATGCCGCACACCTCCTGGCGCCCACCTGGTGCTTGGTTACTCCACCCTTCTGATCATGCTCGGCACCAGGATCTCCGGCAGAGGAGGAGGTCCCTATCCGGCGTCCGTTCGGCTCGTGGGTCGCGTTGACGACGTGCCGATCTGCGCCTCGACCATCCGGGGCCGGCCGGTCAGGGCCGGTGCCAGAGCTTCCCGGACCTGATCCGGAGCGCCAGCCAGGCCGACCACGGCCGCCCGCGGCGGGTCGGCGCGGGCCGGACCGCGCGTGCGCGGGCGAGCCGTGTCGCCTCCCCGTGCAGCGCTTCGGCCTGGGCGAAGGCCCGGTGAAATCCCATCCGTAACGCGATCCGCTCGGCCTCCGCGTACCGCTCGTCGGCGCGCATGACGCCTCCTTCCGTTACCACCAAAGCCAGAATGCCGGTTGTACGGGCCGTGCGCAACCCCCGTACGGCTTACACTGGATGCGTGGATCAGAGCACCGACGCCGAGGTCGCGCTGGTGCTCGCCTTCCTCAACTCGATGGACGTCGAGACGGGGACCGACGACCTGCGCGACCCGGCGGCGTACGCGGCCTGGCTGCGTGAGCGCGGTCTTCCTGCCGGCGACCCGGCGGCCGCCGACCTGGTCGCGGCCCGCCGGCTTCGCACCAGCCTGCGCTCCGCCGCCGGCGACCCCGACTCCGGTCCCCAGCCGCTGGGGGTGCCGGTCCGGGTCGGCCTCGACGCGTCCGGCCGGCCGGCCCTGGTCGCCGCCGACGCGCTCGGCGTCATCGCCGCGGCCGCGGTGGCGCTGGCCGGGGACGGCCGCTGGGACCGGCTGAAGATCTGCCCGGCCGACGACTGCCGGTGGGCGTTCTACGACCGCTCGAAGAACCGGTCCCGGCACTGGTGCTCGATGGCCGAATGCGGCGGCCGGGCGAAGAGCCGCGCCTTCCGCGCCCGCCGCCGCCCCTGAGGCGCAGCCGGACGCTCACTCACCGCGGCGATGGTCAGCGGTCCGAGCCACCCCGGCGTCGGTGGGTGGGAAAATGCCGGGTCCTTTCGGCTGGTGGCTGCCAGAGTGGGTGCGATGACCGACCGGTTCGAGCAGCTTCTCGTCGAGGCGGACGCGGCGGATGTGTCCGGCTGGGACTTCTCCTGGCTGGACGGGCGGGCCACCGAGCAGCGGCCGTCCTGGGGCTACCAGCGGCTGATGGGCGAACGGCTGGCGGCCGCGCACGGCCGCGCTCGACATCCAGACCGGAGGCGGTGAGGTCCTCGCCGCGGCGCCGACGTTCCCGCCGGCTGATGGTCGCCACCGAGTCGTGGCCGCCCAACATCGCCAAGGCCACCGCGCTGCTGCACCCGCGCGGCGCGGTCGTGGTCGCCGATCCGGACGAGCCGCCGCTGCCGTTCGCCGACGCCGCGTTCGACCTGGTGACCAGCCGCCACCCGGTGCACCACGTGGTGGGACGAGATCGCCCGCGTGCTGCGCCCGGCGGAACGTACTTCGCTCAGCACGTCGGGCCGGCCAGCGTGTTCGAGGTGTCGAGTACTTCCTCGGCCCGCAGCCCGGGCCCGGAGCGGCCGCGAACCGGCGTGCGAACGCGGCGGCAGCCGAAGCTGCCGGGCTGCGGATCGTCGAGCAACTGCGCTGGAGCGGCTGCGCATGGAGTTCTTCGACATCGGCGCGGTCGTGTACTTCCTGCGCAAAGTCATCTGGATGGTCCCCGGCTTCACGGTCGAGCGCCACCGCGAGCGGTTGCTCGAACTGCACCGGCGCATCGAAGCCGACGGCGTGTTCGTCGCACACTCCACGCGGGTGCTCGTCGAGGCTCGCAAGCCCGACGGCACACAGCCTCGTACCAGCCGGTGACAACGGCCGCGTGTCTGGCTAGACGATGAAGTCGAAGATGCGGCCGGCGGGCGCCGGGGTTCGCGGTGTCTGGCTGAGGCGGTGCACGCCGACGGAGAACAGGACGTCGTCGGGTGCGTCGAAGGCGTGCTCGGTGAAGCCGGCGTGGGTGAACCAGGCTCGTATCGTCCCGGTCAGGTCGGGAATCCGGCGGCTGCGGGTCCAGATCACCCGTGGCCCCTGGTCGGCACAGGTGGGGGAGTGCTGAGACGGTGCGCTGGACGTGCGGGTCGCTGATGTTGCCGAACACCCCGGCCATGAGCACCAGGTCCGCGGGAGCGGCGCCACGGTAGGAGCTGAGGTCCCCGGCGTCGGCTCGGCGCACCTGCACGTTCGCCAGTCGGGCCGCCGTGGCGGCCGCTCGCGCGGCCTGCACGTTGCGCGGGTCGGATTCGATCAGGGTGGCGTGCACCCGGTCCGCGTCGGCGCGCTGAGCGAGCACTCCGATCAGGTCGTGTCCCTGCCCGGCGCAAGCGCTCACGACGGTGACCGGGTTGTCCCCCCGTTCGTCGAGCCAGCCCGCGATGTGACCTTGCACGACGCGCAGCCGCCGGGACAGCGGCGAGGACTCGTCCCGGTAGTCGGCGTGCCACTCGAGCCAGTCCATGCCCTCGGTCATGGAGCGATCTTCGTGAGGAAGCGGTCGAGCGCGGGATCGAAATGGGCAGCGTCGCCGGAGTGGAGTTCGTCCGGGGACCACCAGCGCATCGCCCGGAACTCGGCTCGGTCGAAGAACACGGGCGCGTCACAGCGGAGCGGAAGGACGAACCACAGGCCGACGTCGGTGTGCCCGGAGTCGATGCCTACGGTCTCGGTCACCGACAGGAACACCGGAGCGTCACCGAGCCGGCCGGACGTGTCGATGCCGAGTTCTTCGGCGGCCTCGCGGTGGGCCGTGTCCGCCGGGTGCTCGTCCACCTCGACGTGGCCACCGGGCGGTAGCCAGAGCCCGGCGTTGAGGTGCGCACCGAGCAGCAGGTGGCCGCTGTCCGGGTCGACCGGGACCACGTACGAGACCAGGTGCGGGTCGGGAGTGGCCGGCTTGACCCGGCGGAAGACGTCGTCGGTGCGAGTCATCCACGCCAAGGTCGACCGGATGTCCTCCGCCTCATGCTCGTCCCCGGCGGCGATGCCGGCGACCACCTGCGACACCGCCATGACGATGGGACGCATGGATCAAGCCTGGCAGAGCCATCCGACAGTTCGCCCCGGGCCGCGGCGGTCACCAGCGAGCTGGGTGGATGAAAGCGGCGGCCGGCTGCCCGAGCCACTGGGTGACGCGCATCGCCAGACCCATGTCCGCGAAGCGCGCGGTCCGCAAATTGGTCAACCGGTTCGACGTACAGTCGAGTTCCTGTGCGAGCTCCGCCCAGGTGAGCCCGCGCTCCCGGCGTTGTTCGTTCAGCGCCGAGTGCAACTGGGTCAGGTCCCATCGCAGCCGACTGTCAGGCCCCGCTTCCGGCAGCCGGACATCGCCCACATCGACAACGGGGCCGGTCAGGAAATCCTCCGGCGCCCGGCGGAGCCAGCGCAACATGAACAGCGCATACTGGCAGGAGGTTGCGCCGCGCTGTTGGAGCCGCGCGACCGCTCCTCCGCAGAGCGGATGATCAGTTCGCTGTGCGTTGAGATCTGACGACTGCCGCCACAATTCGTCAGCGAGCTCATACCAGCCCAGCCCATGGCTACGACGTTGTGCGTCGAGCGCGTCGAAGAGTGCACCGCAGTCGAAAACGGGTGGAGGGAGCATGCGCGCATCTCGTCCGTGACCCGGTCTGCGCCGGTCGGTCAGGGCGGCTTCGGCGACGCGCTCGCCCGTCAGCATGTCCACCGACGCACCGTAGTTCCGATCCCGGACGATCAGCGTCCGGAACCCAGGGTCGACTTCGGCGAACCCCTGGTTCGGGACCGGCGGTACCGCCCTCGCCGTGGTCTACCGCGGGCCGTAGGTACCTTGTCAGTTACGTACCCGGACGGGTACGCTGTCTCCTGTGGACGCCGTGTTGCATGCGCTGTCGGACGAGAGCCGGCGGACGATCCTCGAGGTGCTGAGGGACCACCCGGCGACGGTCGGCGAGCTGTCCGACCGGCTGCCGATCGCGCGACCCGGTGTCTCCCGGCACCTGCGGGTCCTCCGCGAGGCCGGGCTGGTGGACGTGCAGCAGGACGCGCAGTGGCGGGTCTACAGCCTGCGACCGGAGCCGCTCGCCGAGCTCGACGCCTGGCTGGGCCGATACCGCGCCCTGTGGCAGCAGCGGCTGGACGCCCTCCACACCGAAGTCACCCGCGGAAAGCGCCAACGAAGGAGCAGGACATGACCAGCACGCGCATCGTCGGAAGCCTCCGGGCCGAGGACGGCAAGGGTGTCGTCCGGATGGAAGACCTCTACGACACGGACATCGACGACCTGTGGTCCGCGCTGACCGACCCGCGGCGGCTGGCCCGCTGGATAGCCGACGTGGACGGCGACCTGCGCCTCGGCGGACGGATCGAGGCCCGGTTCACCAGCTCGTGGGCGGGGCCGGGCCGGATCGACGCGTGCGAGGCGCCGCACCACCTGGCCGTCACCCTGTCGCCCGGCGCGAGCGACGAGACCGTCATCGACGCCGTCCTCGTCGCCGAGCAGGACCGGACCCGCCTCGTCGTCGAGGAGCGCGGAATCCCGGTCGCCGAGCTCGCCGGCCACGGGGCGGGCTGGCAGGCCCACGTGGAGGACCTGGCCACCCACCTCGCCGGCCGCGAACCCGGCGACTGGCGCACCCGCTGGACCGCCCTGACCCCCGCCTACGAGGAGCTCGCCGGCGAGCTCGGCTGAGTCCGGTTGCTAGGGCGGGTCGAGGGTCCGGGGGAGGGCGAAGTAGGGGGCGACGGTCGTCTCGAAGTGGGTGATCTCGCAGATCCGGTCGCCGGCCAGGGCGATCGTGAGGATGCCGGCGAGGTGCAGGCCGCCGGCGACCGGGTCGCGGACGTACTCGCCCCAGCCGGGCTGGCCGTTCGCCCGGACCGGCACCATCCGGCCGATCCGGCGACGGTGCGCCTCGATCGCGGTGAAGAACCGGCGCACCGCCTCGGTCCCGCGGTACTCGAACGGCAGCGGCGGCATCCGTACCCAGGCGTCGTCGGTCATCAGCGACACGAGTGCGTCGACGTTCGAGTCGGTGAAGGCCGCGACGAAGCGGTCGAGCAACGCCCGCTCCTCCGGCCCGCCGGGCGCCGGTGGACGCGGCGGGCGGGCCGCATCCATCGTCGCGCGGGCGCGCTTGAGCGCGTTGGTGACGGCGTCTTCGGTGAGCCCGAGGATCGTGGCGGTCTCGCTCGCGCGGTAACCGAGCACATCGCGCAGCAGCAGCACGGCGCGCTGGTTCGGCGGCAACAGCTGGACGGCGGTGACGAAGGCGAGCGAGATCGCCTCCCTGGACTCGTACCGGGCGTCCGGGCCGGGGGCGCGGTCGGGCAGGCCGTCGAGGAGGTCGTCCGGGTACGGCTGCAGCCACGGGACCTCGCCGAGCCCGGTCGGGTCCGGCGCGGGCACCGGCAGCGGGGCCGCGGCGGCCGGGCGGCGGGAGGACGAGCGCAGCAGGTTGAGGCACCGGTTGGTGGCGATGCGGTAGAGCCAGGTGCGTACGGACGAGCGTCCCTCGAAGCCGTCCAGGCCGAGCCACGCCGCCAACAGCGTCTCCTGCACGGCGTCCTCGGAATCCTGCAGCGAGCCGAGCATGCGGTAGCAGTGCACCTGCAGCTCGCGTCGGTGCGGCTCGACCAGGCCGGCGAACGCGTCCCGGTCCCCGGCGCGCGCCCGGGCGAGCAGCTCTCCTGACACCGGCCACCTCCTGTCCAGATCGTCTCCCGTACCGACACCGGCGGGCGGCGGAACTGGTCGCTCCCGCGGCGACCAGTTTCGGCTCCCGGCCGTGTCTGACCCCTCGAACCGTCATCCCGAGGAGGAGACAGACATGAGCTTCACCACCGCCTTCACCGTGGACCGCAGTCCCGAGGAGGTGTTCGCCGCGATCAACGACGTCCGGAGCTGGTGGACCGGCGACATCGAGGGCGCCGTCGACGAGCTCGGCGGCGAGTTCACCTACCGGCACGGGGACGAGCACCGCAGCACCCAGCGGGTCACCGAGCTCGTCCCGGGCAAGCGGGTCGCCTGGCGGGTCGTGGATGCCTACCTCCAGTTCGCCGCGGACAAGACCGAGTGGACCGGCACCGAGATCACCTTCGACATCGCGGCGACGGACGGCACGACCGGCGTCCGCTTCACCCACGTGGGCCTGACGCCGGAGTACGAGTGCTTCGACGCGTGCTCGAACGCGTGGCGCTACTACGTCGACACCAGCCTGCGGAACCGGATCGTGACCGGGCGGACCGGGCGATGACCGACGACCTGTCCGGTACGACCACCCTCGTCGTCGGCGCCAGCCGCGGGCTGGGGCGGGGGATCGCCGCCGCGCTGGCCGAGGCGGGCGCGCCCGTGGTCGCGGTCGCCCGGACCGCGCCGGAACTCGCGGCCGCGGCCGCCACCGAGGCGGCGGACGCCACCGACGCCGCCGCGGCCCGCAGCCTGCTCGACCGGCACGATCCGTCCGCCGTCGTCCTCGTCGCCGGGGCGACCCCGGTCCTGCGCCCGCTGCAGGACCAGACCTGGGAGACGTTCTCGGTCAACTGGCACGCCGACGTCAGGATCGCGTTCACCTGGCTGGGCGAGATCCTGCGGCGACCGCTGCGACCCGGCAGCCGGGTCGTCGTGGTCAGCAGCGGTGCCGCGCTGGCCGGCTCACCGCTCAGCGGCGGGTACGCCGGGGCCAAGGCTAGCCAGCGTTTCCTCGCCGGCTACGCGCAGGACGAGGCCGACCGCGCCGGCCTGGGCATCACCGTCACCACCGTGCTCCCGCGCCTCACCCCGCTGACCGACCTCGGTCGCCCGGCTGTGCAGGCGTACGCGGCGCGCAGCGGACTGTCCGAAGTGGACTACGTCGGTCAGCTCGGCGAGCCGCTCACTCCCGAGCTGGCCGGCGCCGCCGTGGTGGATCTCGTCCGGGCGGAGGCGGCGTCGATCGCCGCCGCCTACCTGCTCTCCGGGGAGGGGCTGAAGGCGTTGCCGTGACGTCCCGGACCGAGGACGGTGGAATCGATGGCCGCGGCCGCCTCCTCGACCTGGGCCGCCGGGCCCAGCTTGTCCGGACGACCGGAATGCGCCCAGGCGCCGGCGGTGCCGAGCAGCAGCGCCGCGGCGATCGCGGCGAGGATGACGGGTGACGGTGACGGCGGTGAGGCGGCGGCGACCTCCGGGGACGGCGGAGCGCTGGCCGGCGAGCACCACGGCCGGACCGAGGCGGGTGAGCACGTGCAAGCCGGTCGCCACGGCCCAGCAGGCGAAGAAACCCTGGTGCACGGTGACCGCATCGACCCGCTGGCCGAATGCCTGGACGAGCGAGGACCGGCTGGCTTCCGGGCCCAACGCGATCAGGGCCAGGCCGGAGCCGAGCAGGCCGAGGGTGGACAGCACGACCAGGGGACCCAGCGCGCGCAGCAGCATCGGCGGCGGACCGGATTCCCGGTAGTCGCGGCTGCCGCTGTAGTAGCGGACGATCCGCCAGCCGGTGCTGGCGGTCTTCAGCAGCGCCGGCGGCACGAGCAGTACGCCGATCGCGACGTGCCAGCCGATCAGGCCGGACACGTCGAGCAGCGTGACCAGCTCGGCGAGGAAGAGGACGAGCAGCACGAGGCCGGTCGCCGCCGTGAGCCGCGCGTTGCCGGCCGGTCCTCCACCGCCGGGAACGGCGGCGTCGGAGCGATGCCGGCGGCCGGTCGCCTCGACGAGCACGTCGGCGGTCAGTTCTTGCAGGCCCACGGGCAACTCCTGGTCGTCGGCATCACGCGTCGGAACGAACGGGGACGGCAAGGTCGGGCCGCGGCCGCGGGGGCGGTCAGGGCCGGCCTCGATCCGGCCCGTGGGGATCCGGCCGGATCCGCAGGGCGAGTCGCGGGCATTCGGCCACCGCGCGCCCGGCGTGCGCGGCGAGCCGCGGCGGTACGGCCGGCGCGGCGTCGCCGGTGCGGGACAGCGGGTAGCCCCAGTCGTCGGCGGCGAACAGCTCGGGCACCAGTTCAAGGCAGAGGCCGCGGGCTCCGCAGCGGGTCCAGTCGACGTGCAGCCGGTCGGTCACCGCGTGCCCTTCCGGGCCGCGCATCGGCCGGCGAGGTGCAGCTCGACGTCCGGGTCGAAGACCCGCAGGGTGCTGCGCACCAGCCGGACCGTGCCGGTCGGGTGGGCGCAGGCTCCGCGGCCGTCCACCAACCCGGCCAGCCGCCGGATCTCGCGCACCAACGCCCGCGTCGGCCACCCCGCCGCCAGCTCGCCCAGATGATCGGCCAGCGCCGGCAGCCCGTTGCGGCAGGGACCGCACTGGCCGGCGTTCTGGCCGGCCAGGTAGGCGACGATCTCGGCCGAGGCCGCCAGTCCGCAGCGCCGCCGGGGGAGCGCGACGAGGACACCGGCTCCCGGTGCGGCGTCGTACCGGCTCAGTGCGGTCCGGGTCAGCGGCAGGCCCGCGGTGTCCGGCAGCCAGGGGACCCAGCCGCCGTGGTAGCCGCCGACCAGCACGGCCTGCACCAGCCCGGCGGTGCCACCCGCGAGATGCAGCGCCGCCCCGAGCGTGCCTCCGGCGGGCGCTTCGTACACGCCGGGACGGAACACCGCGCCGGAGACCGTGAGCAGCCGGGTGCCCGGTTCCTCCGCAGTGCCGATCGCCCGGAACCAGGCCGGTCCGTACCGGACGATCAGCGCGAGCTGGGCGAGCGTCTCGACGTTCTGCACCAGGGTCGGTCGGCCGCGCACTCCGCCGGCGAAGGGCATCGGGGGCGTGGTCCGCGGGAGCGCCGGCCGTCCCTCGATCGCGGCGATGGCCGCGGTCTCCTGGCCGGCGATGAACGTGTCTGGCGCGCGGATCAGCGACACCGCGACCGGATCGCGCCGCTCTCGCGCGATTCCCTGTAGCCAGTCGACCAGGTGGTCCGGTGCGTACAGGTGGGCCTCGGTCGCGCCGGTGGCCCGGACCGCGACCGCGACACCGTCGAACACCAGGTGCGGGGCCCGCAGCAGCAGCATCCGGTCCTTGCTGCTGGCCGGCTCGCCCTCGGCGCCGTTGGCGACGACGACCGCGCGGCGGCGCCCGGCCACCGCGGCGAGCTTGCGCCCGGTCGGGAAGCCCGCACCGCCCCGGCCGGTCAGCCCGCAGTCCTGCACCAACTGCCGGATCTGCTCGGCGGGAGGCTCGGGCAGCGGGCCCAACAGGCCCAGATGCTGACCGTACGAGGACGCCGCCGCGGCGAGCACGCGCTGCACCGGCGCCCGGACCTCGGTCACCACCGGCCGGCCAGGTCCGCCGGTGGCGGCACGCGGGCGACCGGGGCGTCCGGCTCGAACCGGCGGCCGGCCAGCCGCCAGATCCCGGCCAGGCCGACCGCGCCGCCGCACGCCGCGACGACCACCAGCAGCCACCCGCTGGTGCCGTCGGTCCCGGTGCCGACCGCGTGCGCCACGGCCGCGGGCCAGCACAGGTATGCCGCCCAGTGCAGCCATCGCCAGGTGCGCAGGCCGATCCGGTGCCGGAGCAGGCTGGAGGCCACCAGCAGCACCACCAGGTCGACCGCGACCGTCCCGAGGCCCTGCCACGCCGGCCGGTACGCCGCGCGAAACGGCAGCACCGCGTCCGCCAGCCGCAGCTGCGCGTACGGGTCGAGCAGCAGGGTGAGCACATGCACGGCGAGGAAGGCCAGCGCGGTCAGGCTGGTGGTGCGGTGCACGGCGGCGACCGCGAACCGGGGCAGACCGGGCAGCGGCCGGCCGGACCGGGTCACGATGCCCAGCACCACGACCAGGCTGAGCAGCACGAGCGCGGTGACTCCGGTGCCGCGGCCGAGGTACCACAGCGCCTCGGTCATCCCGGCCATCCACCGAGCCGCAGCACTGCACCGTCCGCCGCCACCAGCCGGGCGGGCAGCCCGATGCGCCGCAGATCCCGCTCGGCGGCATGGCCGCGGACCAGCGCGGCCGTCGACCAGGTGTTGGCCCGCACGCAGCTGTCGGCGGCGACCGAGGCGGTTCGCCAGACCGGCGCCGCCGGCCGGCAGGTGGCGGGGTCGAGCACGTGCTGCAGGACCCGGCCGCCCTGCCGCCACGTCCGGTGCAGGGTGGACGACGTCGCGATCGCCGCCGCGCCGGCCAGCCGGACGTGACTGGCCGGCTCGTCCGGGCCGTCCTGCACGAGCACCTGCCAGCCGCCGTCCGGCGGCGATCCGGCGGCCCGGAGATCACCGCCGAGGCTCACCAGCGCACCGCAGCCGAACTGGTCGGCGACCATCGTGGCGCACACGTCCGCGGCGTACGCCTTCGCGGTCGCGCCGAGGTCGAGCAGCGTCCCGGCCGGCATGGTGAGCAGCCGGCCGTCCAGGCGTACGTCGGCCCAGCTGGTCCGGCGCCGGACGGCCGGCCGAGGCGGATCGGGGAGTGCGGGCTCGCGCGAGGCACCGCCGGGAGGCCCGTCGGCACGGTCGGCGTAGCCGAGATCCCGGAGCGGGCCACCGAGGGTCGGGTCGACGGAACCCTCGGTGGCAGCGGCAGCAGCCAGGGCGACACCGAGCAGCTCGGCCAGCAGCGGGCTCACCGGTTGCCGGTCGCCACTGCCGCGGGCCAACCGGCAGACCTCCGAGCCGGGCCGGAACCGGCTGGCGGCCGCGTCGACCCTGGCCAGTTGCTCGAAGACCAGCGCCACCGCCTCGACCAGCACGGACCGGTCGGTGACCACGAGCCGGGCGGTGGTCGTCCACACCGGCCACTCGGCGATGCCGGACCGGGTCGCCACGACTGCCGTCATGATTCGCTGGCGGGCATCGTCGACGCTCCTGTCCCGGGGATCGCTGTCCCGATCCAGGATCCGGCCCCGGACTGGGACGGGCCTCTCGCGATCCTCTGCGCCGGCTCTGAACGCCGCCCCGCGGCGGGGTTGAGAGCTCATTCAGAACTGCGGCAGCCCGCGCGCCCAGGAACGGGCCGGAGACTCTCACCGATGCGGACTTCACACAGCGGGCGCGAGGACGTGCGGCAGGTCGGCCGGAACCGGGCCGTCGCCGTGACCGCCGGCCTCGCCATGGCCGGCGGCGTCGGCTCGCTGGTGGTCGCGGCCGCCCTTGCCGCAGGTCACCGCGCTGCCGCGGCCGACTCCGTAGCTCCCGGCGACCCGGCCCCACGGTCCACCGTCGGGCCGGCGGCGCCGCCGGCGTCGTCCGTCCCACCAGCGCGCGGCGTCCCGGCCGACCCGTCGCCCGGCGCTCCGGACCAGCAGTTGCCGGACCCCGGCCTCGCTCCGGGCAACGGCCTGCCGCAGGTTCAGTCCAGCGGTTCCTGACCTCCCCGGGGAGGTTCAGAGCGAACGCTGAGGACCGCCCGCCGCCGGCGCGGCATGCTTGGTCCGTGTCCACGGTGCAGCCAGGCCCGGACGGGTCGCAGAATCCCCAGCTCGTGCGCGCCGACGGCGAGCCGCCCCGGGTGCTCGTCGTCGACGACGAGCAGAGCCTCGCCGAGGTGCTCGGCAGCGTGCTGCGGCGGGAGGGCTGGACGGCGCGAACCGCGTACACCGGCCTCGACGCCGTCCGGGTCGCGCGCGAGTTCGTCCCCGACGCGGTCGTCCTCGACATGATGCTGCCCGACCTCGACGGGCTGGAGGTGCTGCGCCGGGTCCGCGCCGCCGACCCGGACGTGTGCGTGCTGTTCCTGACCGCCCGCGACGCGGTGGAAGACCGCATCGCCGGCATCACGGCCGGCGGCGACGACTACGTGGCCAAGCCGTTCAGCCTGGAGGAGGTGCTCGCCCGGCTGCGCGGGCTGCTGCGCCGGTCCGGCATCGGCCGGGATGCGGCCAGGCCGGGGCTGGTCGTCGGCGAGCTGACCCTGGACGAGGACGCGCACGAGGTCCACCGGGGCGGCGACCGCATCGAGCTCACCGCGACCGAGTACGAGCTGCTGCGGTTCTTCATGCGCAACCCGCGCCGGGTCCTGAGCAAGGCGCAGATCCTGGACCAGGTGTGGAGCTACGACTTCGGCGGCGAGGCCCACGTCGTCGAGCTGTACGTCAGCTACCTGCGCAAGAAGATCGACGCCGGACGAGAGCCGATGATCCACACGGTCCGCGGCGCCGGCTACATCCTCCGGCCGCCGTCGTGACGTCGCTCCGCGCCCGGACCCGCTGGCGCCCGAACCGGACCCTGCGCGGCCGGCTCACCGTCGGGCTGGTCGGCATCCTGCTGCTGGCCTGCGCGCTGCTCGGCGCGGCCACCGCCGTGTTCCTCCGCTCGTTCCTGCTGCGCCAGCTCGACGGGCAGCTCGCCGCCGCCGGGGGCCGGTTCTCGGCCAGCCTGGAGCAGGGCAAGGTCGCGCCGGGCGGCGGGGACGGCGACGCCGACAACGCCGTACCGGGCCAGTCGGTGGGGACCATCGGCGTCCGGCTGGTCGACGGCCGGGTCACCCAGGCCGCGATGGTCGCCGACGACGGCACCAACCGGTCGCTCGCGTTCCCGGCCGCGGACACGGCGGCGCTCGCGGCCCTGGTTCCGGGCGGCGGGCCGATCAGCGCGGATCTCGACGCCGTCGGCGACTATCGGCTCGAAGCGGTGGCCGGTGAGGAGGGTGACGTCCAGATCACCGGGCTGCCGCTGCACCCGGTGAACCAGACCCTGGCTCGGCTCGCGGTGATCGAGGCCGTCGTCTTCGGCGGACTCGTGGTGGCCGGCGGGGTGACCACGGCCGTCGTCGTACGGCGGACGCTGCGGCCGCTGGAGCGGGTGTCCGCCACGGCGCTGCACGTCTCCCAACTGCCCCTCAACGATGCCGACACGGCGTTGCCGACCAGCATCGCGCCGGCCCACCCCACCAGCGAGGTGGACCAGGTCAGCGTCGCCTTCGACCACATGCTCGAGCACGTCCGGTCGGCGCTCGCCGCCCGCGACGCGACCGAGGCCCGGCTGCGCCAGTTCGTCGCCGACGCCAGCCACGAGCTGCGCACGCCGCTGGCGACCATCCGGGCGCACGCCGAGTACGCGGGCATCGCCGACGGACCGCCGTCCGCGCCGGTGTCCGAGGCGCTCGGCCGGATCGCCGTGGCCACCGACCGGATGGGCACCCTGGTCAGCGACCTGCTGCTGCTCGCCCGGCTCGATGCCGGCCGGCCGCTCGCCCGCGAGCCGGTCGACCTCACCAGGCTCGTCCTGGACGCCGTGTCCGACGCCAGGGCCGCCGGTCCCGGTCATCGCTGGCGGCTCAACCTGCCCGAGGACGTCGTCACCGTCCCCGGCGACGCCGAACGGCTCCACCAGGTGCTGGCCAACCTGCTGACCAACGCCAGGACCCACACCCCGCCCGGGACCACCGTGACGACGACCCTCACGCCCGGCCCGGCGGCGGTCGAGGTGACGGTGCAGGACGACGGACCAGGAATCCCGGCGGAGCTGCTGGAGGACCTGTTCGACCGATTCACCCGGGGCGACGCGTCCAGGGCCCGGGCGCACGGCAGCACCGGGCTCGGCCTCGCCATCGCCCACGGCATCGCGGTGGCGCACGACGGCACCCTCACCGTGACGAGCGCTCCGGACCGCGGCGTCGCGTTCCGGCTGCGGCTGCCGGCTACCTGAGGATCCAGCACTCTCCCGCAGGTTGCGGGACGGGGTGCGCGTCGCTGGGGTCACTCGGGCGGAAAGCTGTCAAGCCATGGATGTGCGGGGTTGGTGCGGTTCAGGGCGTCGTGCAGCCAGGAGCGTTGCTGGGTGGTGAGTTCGGGCAGCGTGGCGCGAAAGTCGGCGATGTCTTTCGGACGCGGTCTGGCGCTCTTGTACAGCAGCTGCACGTCGGGTGTCAGTACGGGCCGCTGGGCGGTGGAGGCCGGTCCGCGGAGGCTCGGTACGGCGCGTCGGACGTGCGGATCGCGGCGGTAGATCCAGTCGCCGTCGAGGGTGTCGTCGACCATCAGCTGCAGCTGCCACGGGTCGGTGGGGGTGCGCCGGCACCGGACGTCGTGGACGGGTGGGGGCAGCGGGTCGTGTGCTTCCCACTGCCGTAGCCGGCCCGGCGGATCGGCCGCATGCAGGTCCCAGTCCCGCAGGCGGTCGCGCAGGGCTGGAAGATCCGCGCGGAGCACGAGGA
Source organism: uncultured Actinomycetota bacterium (assembly GCA_963803135.1). GTDB lineage: Bacteria > Actinomycetota > Actinomycetes > Mycobacteriales > CADCTP01 > CADCTP01. The sequence continues at coordinate 1,143,806 of CAWDLH010000010.1, forward strand.
TGTCGATGTCGGCGTGCGGTCTGGTCCGTCGGCCGAGGTGGAGGTCGATCGCCCACCCGCCGGCGATCCACCACGGCACCGGAAAGCCCGCCATCAACCCGACGAGCTCGTCGACCGACGCGGGCTCCCAACGGCCCAGATCCGCATCCATCGCTACAGCGTGCACACCGGCCGGCTCGGAGCGGACACCGGCCCCGCCATGGTGCAGACGGAGGCGGGATGATGGCCGGATGGCGTGGCGGTGTAACGGAGTGCTGCTTCCCGATAGGTCGAGACCCGCGCCGGCAGCCACCTGCCGGCGATGAGTTCGGCGGGCGCGCAAGGTCTGGACCAGGTACCGACCATCAGCTGAGGAGTGCTCTGCCATGCCTGACAACCGCCGGCTCGTCGTGACCGAGAACATCACTGCCAACGGGGTCATCGAGTTCGTCGACGACTGGTTCGACCCCGCCGATCAGGACGACGCGGAAGATCTCTTCGCCGTGATGCACGATCAGATGGCGAGGGAGGAAGCCCTGCTGTTGGGGCGGAAGACCTTCGAAGACTTCCGCGGATACTGGCCGCTGCAGACCGACGACCCGTCAGGCAGCGCGGCACACCTGAACCGGGTGCCCAAGTACGTCGTGTCCTCGACGATGACCGATCCGGCCTGGTCGAACAGCACTCTGCTCCCAGGTCGGCTCGAGGACGAGGTCGCAGCCCTCAAAGCCGACGGCGATGGTGGTGAGCTGGGTTTGACCGGCAGCATCAGCGTGGTTCACGCCCTCATGCGCGCCGACCTCGTCGACGCGTACCGGCTGTTCGTCTACCCGGTGCTCAGCAGCCGCGGTCGCAACCTCATGCCTGGCGGCTTGACGCTTCAGGGACTGACATTGACCGAACGCACGTCATTCCGATCCGGCGTCGTGCTGCAGGTCTACACCAAACAGTGACGACCACTGCGTCGATGAGGGTCCCCGGTCGCATCCGGGCTCGGGTGAAACCAGCAGCTCGCCCCCCGCACGAGCCAGCCAAGGAGGCCGTACGTCCGTGGCAGCGGTGCGCTCGCCGGGTGTCAGGGGCGTGGGGAGTCAGGGGCGATGCCGCGGATGTGGCCGATCTCTGCGTCGGCGAGGACGCGGAGGATGTTGCCGTGGGCGAGTGCCGTGCAGTCGTCGTCGCTCCAGCCTCTGTCGCGGAGCTCCGCGAACAGCGCCGGGTAGCAGGACACGTCGGTCAGGCCGTCGGGCAGGTCGCGGGTGCCGTCGTAGTCGCCGCCGAGGCCGACGTGCTCTATTCCGGCCACCTCCCGTACATGCTCGACGTGGTCGGCGACCTGGCTGAGCCGGGCCCGCGGCGGCGGGTGCGCCGCTTCCCATTCCGCCGTGATCGCGTCGATGGCGGCGATGTTCCGTTCGTCCAGCCCGCGCCGGCCGGCCTCGGCCACGAGTCCCTGCCGCCAGTCCGCGCACTCCTGGGAGACGAACGCGGGGACGAACGTCACCATGCAGACCCCGCCGTTGCCGGCCAGCGCGTGCAGCACGTCGTCGGGGACGTTGCGCGGATGCCGGCACACCGCGTACGCGCAGGAGTGGGAGAAGATCACCGGCTCCGTCGCGACGGCGAGCGCGTCTCGCATGGTGTCGGCCGACGTGTGCGACAGGTCGACGAGCATGCCGATGCGCTGCATCTCCCGAACGACGTCCCGACCGAAGTCGCTGAGCCCGCCCGCGTCCGGCCGGTCCGTCCCCGAGTCGGCCCAGCCGACGTTCGCGTTGTGGGTGAGGGTCAGGTAGCGCACGCCGACCGCCTGCAGCATCCGCAGTACCCCGAGCGAGGAATCGATCGCGTGCCCGCCCTCGGCGCCCATCAGCGACGCGATCCGGCCCGAGGCCATGATCCGCCGCACGTCCGGGGCGTCCAGCGCGATCTCCAGGTCCTCCGGGTACCGCCCCGCGAGCCGGTGCACCAGGTCGACCTGCTCGAGCACGGTGGCGACGGCCGCCGGGCCGGCCAGCGAGTGCGGCACGTACACCGACCAGAACTGGGCGCCGACATCACCGGCGCGCAGCCTCGGCAGGTCGGTCTGCAACTCCGGAACGCCGGCGGCCAGGTCGGCCCGGCCCAGGTCGATCTCGAAATGCGTGCGCAGCGCCCAGGGCAGGTCGTTGTGTCCGTCGAACACCGACGTCGGCGACGGTCGGTCGTGTCCGTTGTCGTCGCGGCTCATCGGGGCGAGGCTAGCCGCGGCCCGCACACCCCGAGAGGGAGCCTGTCGAGACGTCAGGACTTGGCTTCCTGGAACTGGCTGATGAGGGCGGCCGGGACCCGGCCGCGCTGGCTGACCTCGATGCCCTGGCTCTGGGCCCAGGCCCGCACGGCTTTGGGGTCATAGTCGCGGGACGTCCCGCCCCGGCCCTGACCGTTGCGTCCGCGTCCGTTCCCCGCGCTGCGACCGCTGGTACGGCGGGCTGCGCTGCCGGTGCGGCGGGCGACCGCCACATACTTCTCCACGGTGTCTCGGAGAGCTTTGGCGTTCTTGTTGGTGAGGTCGATCTCGTAGTCGGTCTGGTCGATGCTGAACCGGATCGTCTCGCCCTTGCCGTCGGGAATGGGTTTGCCGTCGAGGTCGTCGGTCAACTGAACAATCGTTCGCTGCGCCATAGCCGGTGCCTTCCAAGCGAGGGGAGTAGCAATACTGACCGAGGGTCGGTCGAAACATCAGACGTACCCTCGCATAGTAGCCGCAGTCCCGGCGCGGCGGTCGAGCATCGACTTCCGAGCAGAGATCGATCTGCGGTCGATGCTTAATCCCACTGCATCGTTGTCCGAATGGCGACTCCCGAGGTCTATTCGACCGATATCCGGAACCCGAAGGCGCTGCGACTGGCGGTTGCCGCCTATCTGCCGTCCGGATGGAGTAGTCGGTGTCCGGCCCCGGTCGACGTGGTAGGGCGGCTAGTTCGTGTTCTTCAGCTTGCGCCAGCCGCCGGCCCGGTTGTTGGCGATGATCTGCCGGAACATGGCCGACAGCGCGGTTGCGTTGATGGTGTCGCCCGCGTAGACCGCGACGGTGCGGGCGGTCTTGTTGTCGTGGCCGCCGGTGATGATGCCCTCGGGGTCCGGAACGATCGCGCCGTCGTAGAGAAAGACGTTGACGTGGTCCTTGGTCGCGAGCAGGGCGCAGATGTTGCCGTCGAGGACGAAGTACGGCCGGTCGGTTCGCTTGATCGTCTCGACGACTTCGGGATCGGCGCCGTGGACCAGGTCTCGCACCTGCCGGCAGACTGCCTGCTGCCATCCCGGCAGGGCGTCGATGTAGGCATCGACTCTCGGATCGGCATCGAACGGCACGGTGCAGGACCGTAGCTCCATAGGGCGTCACCAGGCCAGAGCCCGGCGCTATCGGCACCGTCGCGGACGGCGGACAACCGCATACGGCTCCCGTTGCGTTCTGCTCGGGCTATCGGCGAGCCAGCCCGAAAGCGGCGGCGGTGTGTATCTCACGTCCGGGCCGCGTTCTCTGCATGACGGACGGCAGTGTGGCCGCCCTTGGTGGCGCCGAGACGGGGAGATGAGCTTCCATGCCGTTGAGTTCGTACGGGGTGTTGACCGCCCGGGTGGTCGACCGGCGCCGCGAGGACCACGAGGACAGTCCGCACTTCCAGATCGAGCTGGCCGACGACCGCGGCATCCGGTATCGCGCCGCCGTCAACGTGAAGTCCCAGGAATCGCCGTCCGAGCTGCTGTACCTCGTCGTCGAGGACTTCCGGCATCCGGTCGTCGACCTGCTGCCCGCAGCGCCAAGCGGGTGGACGCCGCTGCCGCCGGGGCCCGGCGGGTCCAACCTCGACTACATCCGGGGCAACGTCCTCGACCCGGCGGCGATGCGGTCGCTGCCCGCGGACGCCGCCGGCCCCGACAACGACCTCGCGGACCTTCTCGACCACTACGTCGAGCGGGCGATGGGTGATCCGCAGGCGCTCCTGCACGTGTTCGGCCAGCGGTGGGGACCGGAGACCAGCAGCGACAAGATCTTCGGGTTCGCGCCGGGCAACGGTGTCCACGACGTGCACATGAATCAGGGCAACAGCGCGGCATTCCGCCGCGACGACGGGGTGTGGCAGGACGGGGGTCTGCTCTTCCATTTCCCCGGCACGTCGCAGTGGGTCGCGATCTTCCTGGCCTTCCAGAGCCAGGCGTGGCACACCGACGACGTCGCCGGGCACGCGCTCGAGGGCACCGACCCGCGCCCGCAGCCTGACGACGCGACCGCGGTGCGGATCGTGGCGGCCCTGGTCAACCCGATCGGCCCGGCGCCGGAGCCGGAGACCGTCACGGTCATCAACGCCTCCGCGGCGTCGGTGGACCTGACCGGCTGGCGCCTCGTCGATCGGTCGAAGCGCTCGTGCCCGGTGCCCCCCGGCCCGGTCGCCGCCGGCGCCACCCTCACCGTCGCGACGAGCGAAGGGCTGCAACTCGGCAACGACGGCGGTGCGATCACGCTGCTCGACCCGGCGGGGGTCAAGGTGCACGGCGTCTCCTACACCTCGGACCAGGTACGCCGGGAGGGCTGGACGGCCGTGTTCTGACCGCCCGGTGGCCGCCGCCGCTGCCGTCGGGTCAGGCCGGCGATGTGCCGGCCCGACCGAGATGCCGGGCGAAGAACCGGACCGCGCTGTCGGCCTCGAACCTCGGCACCTCCTTGTGCTTGCCCGCGTTGGCGTGCAGGGACTTCTCCGTCGAGGCGAAGGCGTCGAACAGTGCGAGACCGGATCGGCGATCGATGTGCTCGTCATCCCACTGGAGCACGAACTCGGTCGGCACAGTGATCTGCCGTGCCGCCTCGGTCAGCGACTCGGTGGCGGGCCGTCGCCACCGGTCAGAACCGCCACTGGGTGGCGCCGCCGGGTGCGGCGGCGAGCACGACCGTTGCCTGCCGGGGAGTGAGCCGGTAGACGCGCCATGGCGGCGGCCCGGCGGACGGCGCGCTGTAGTCCGCGGTCAGCGCGATGCCGGTGGCGTCGACGCCGGCCGGCCATCCTCCGGCGGCCCACCGCCCGGCCATCTCGGCGACCACATCGGGATCGTCGACGAGGGCGGCCTGTCCGTCCACCGCGAGGTCGAACTCGTCAGTCGAGACGCCGAGTGTGCACCGGGGGTCTCTGGCCAGGTTCCGTCCCTTGCGGGTCGCTTCGCCGGTGGTGAAGTAGAACAGGCCGGCCACGTACAGCGGACCCAGGCCGGTCAGGTGGGGGCTGCCGTCGGTGTTCGTGGTGGCCAGCCAGCTGCGGTTGTCGTGACCGCCGGTGCCGGCCTGCGGCTCGGGCCCCGCGGCCAGACGGGCTTCCACCCGCTGCCAGTCGACCAGCGGCAGTTCGTAGCGCTCGGCGAGGTTCTTGGCTTCCATGTGAGTTCTCCTCCGGGAGGTTCTGGACCGGCCGGCCGGCCGGCCTTTCCCCCTCACCACGAACGACGCACCCACGAATCGACAGCCGCGCCGGCGCCGCCGCGCTGCTCCAGTCGTTCGTCCGGGCGGTCCGGCGCACGCCGTGACCCGAACGGTCAGCCGCGGCAGCGCCGGACCGAGCGGACGACCGGCCGGCCGGCGGCCGTGACCGGCGTGGCGGTCACGGCCGGACGGCTCCGGCGTCGTCAGGGGCGTCCCGCTTCTCGTGGTGGCCGCCGAATCCCTGCCGCATGGCCGAGAGCAGCTGGTCGGCGAAGTGGTCCAGGCCGCGGGAGCCGAACCGGGCGTACAAGGCGGTGGTGAGGGTCGGGGCGGGCACGCCTTCCTCCACGGCGGCGATCGCGGTCCACCGGCCCTCACCGGAGTCGGACACCCGCCCGGAGAACTCCGTCAGGCCCGGCGACTGGAACAGGGCGGTGGCGGCCAGATCGAGCAGCCAGGACTGGATCACGCTGCCGCGCCGCCACACCTCCGCCACGGCCTCGACGTCGAGCCGGTACCGGTAGAACTCCGGGTGCTCCAGCGGCGCCGTCTCCGCGTCGGCGTCGCGCTGCCGCAGGCCGGCGTCGGCGTTCTTCAGGATGTTCAGGCCCTCGGCGTACGAGGCCATGATCCCGTACTCGATGCCGTTGTGGATCATCTTCACGAAGTGTCCGGCCCCGGTCGGGCCGCAGTGCAGGAAGCCCTCCTCGGCATCCGCGGGCGCCCCGGTGCGGCCGGGCGTGCGGTCCGCCGCCGCCACTCCCGGGGCGATCGAGGCGAAGATCGGGCGCAGCCGGGCGACGGCCTCGTCCTCGCCGCCGATCATCAGGCAGAACCCGCGTTGCAACCCCCAGACCCCGCCGCTCGTGCCGACGTCCACGTAGTGGATCCCGCGGTCCGCGACCGCGGCCGCGCGGGCGATGTCGTCCCGGTACGAGGAGTTGCCGCCGTCGATGATCACGTCGTCCGGCTCGAGCAGGCGGGCGAGGTCGTCGACCGCGGCCTGGGTGATCTCGCCGGCCGGAACCATGATCCACACCGCGCGCGGCGGGGCGAGCTTCGCCACCAGGTCGGCCAGCGAGTCGGCGCCGGTGGCGCCCTCCCCGGCCAGGCCGCGGACGGCGTCGGGCCGGACGTCGTAGGCGACGCACTCGTGGCCGTCCTGCATCAGCCGTCGTACGAGGTTGGCGCCCATGCGGCCCAACCCGACCATGCCGAGTTGCATGACTTCCTCCTCGCGGGAGCTGCGGCCCGCCGCCGCCGTCGGGAACGGCTCCGGTGGGAGCCGTTCGCCGGTCGTGTCACTCCCCGCCGTGACCGGCGCACGACGTCATGATGCCTCCGACGGCCGACCCGTCGGGACCGAAGCGGGCGGTAGGTCAGGAGAATTGCGTGGTCGGCCGGTACCGTCGAGCAAGCGCGGGATGGTGGTCGTCCGGATCAACTCCTGCCAGCCTGAGCGTCGGACCGCGGGGCTCCAGCGCGACACCGGGCCATCGGAGGGAGGGCGACCGCGATGGCGACCCTGTTGTCGGTCAACGTCGGCCGGCCGAAGGATGTCGCCTGGCAAGGGCGTTCGGTGCACACCGGGATCTGGAAGCGCTCCGTCGACGGGCCGCGCATGGTCCGCCGACTCAACGTCGACGGCGACGGCCAGGGCGACCTCGACGGACACGGCGGTGAGCAACGCGCCGTGTTCGTCTACCAGATCGAGTCCTACCGCCACTGGCAGGAGCACTTCGGCCGTGACGACTTCGAGTTCGGCCAGTTCGGCGAGAACTTCACCGTGGACGGTCTCGGCGACGACGAGGTCTGCATCGGCGACCGGTACCGCATCGGTGAGGCGGAGTTCGAGGTCACCCAGCCGCGCGTCACCTGCTTCCGGGTCGGCATGCGACTCGGCGCGCCCGAGCTGCCCGCCCTGCTCGTCGCGCACCACCGGCCCGGCTTCTACCTGCGCGTGATCACCGAAGGGCAGGTCGAGGCCGGCGACCCCATCGTGCGGACGCTGGTCGGCCGGCACGCGTTGAGCGTCGCCGACATCGACGCCCTGCTCTACCTGCCGGGTCGGGACGTCGACCGGTTGCGCGCGGCCGTCGACATCCCGGCGCTGAGCCCGGGCTGGCAGCAGTCGTTCCACGAGCTGCTCGACGCCGCCCGGACCGGTACGCCGGCCGGTGCGCCGCCCGTCGGCGTCGAACCGGGCTGGCCCGGCTTCCGCCGCCTGCGCGTCACCAGGCTCGTCGCCGAGAGCTCGACCGTGACCTCGGTCTACCTGGCCGCCGAGGACGGCGAGGCGCTGCCCAGACCCATGGCCGGGCAGTACGTCACGCTGCGGGCGGTCGGAGCCGGCGACCCGCCGCCGGTGCGGAGCTATTCGCTGTCGTCGCCCCCGGGCGCCGACACCTACCGGATCAGCGTCAAACGCGAACCCGGAGGCGTCGTCAGCTCCTACCTGTACGCGCACCTGCGAGCCCGGTCGGTCGTCGACGTCGCCGCCCCGCGCGGCGAGTTCGTGCTCACCGACGAGGCCACCCCCGTACTGCTGATCTCGGCCGGCATCGGGGTCACACCGGTGCTGGCCATGCTCCACCAGCTCGTCGCCGCGGAGAGCACCCGGGACGTGTGGTGGATCCATACCGCCCGGGACGCGCGCGAGCACGCCTTCGCCGACGAGGCGCACCAGTTGCTGCAGGCGCTGTCCCGGGCCCACGAACGCGTCTTCTACACCTCGGCCGAGTCCGGCCCGGCCGAGTCCGGCCCGGCCGAGTCCGGCCCGGCCGAGTCCGGCCCGGCCGAGTCCGGCCCGGCCGAGACCGGCCCGGTTGTCCGCGGACGGCCGACGCTCGCGGCGCTCGCCGGCCTCGGCCTGCCGGTCGACGCGACCGCCTACCTCTGCGGCCCGGCCTCGTTCATGGCCGACATGGGCGACATCCTGACCCGCCTCGGCATCGCACCGGACCGCGTGCACACCGAGCTGTTCGGCGCGCTGCCCCCGATCAACCCGGGGATCACCGACGCACGGCATGCGACACCGCATCAGCCACCCGGACCGGCCGGAACCGGACCGCAGATCACCTTCGCCCGCAGCGGCCTGACCGTGCGATGGTCCCGGCAGCGCGGTTCCCTGCTGGAGTTGGCAGACGCGTGCGACGTACCCACCAGATACTCCTGCCGCACCGGCGTCTGCCACACCTGCGTCACGCCGCTGCTGTCCGGCGGCGTCACCTACTCGCCGCAGCCGTTGGAAGCCCCCGCGGCCGGGACGGTGCTCGTCTGCTGCTCGCGCCCGGACACCGACGTCGTTCTCGACATGTAGCGCTGCCCCGACCGTCTCTCAGGGGGCCAGCCGGAACGGCGGGTACTGGTCGGTGACGAGGATCAGCGCGTACGCGACGACGCGGTTGTGCCAGCGGATCACGCCCTCGACGAACTGGAACATGCCGCTCGGATACCGGCCCGTGAAGAGGATGGCGAACCAGGCCACGATGATCACCACCACGGCCGCGATGTCGAGGAAGAACAGCACGATGTAGTGCGGGATCGCGAGCAGCCATTTGACCAGCGGGAGCCACCGGTTCAGGTCGCGGGCCGCATCCGGGTACGGGTAGTCGAGGTGGACCGACTGGTGCTCGTCGGTGGACGGATAGCGGTCCTCCATCAGGGCGAGGTAGACCCCTACCCGGTTGCTGAAGCGCTGCAGCTCCCGGTTCCAGTCGAACCACCACCGCGGGTACTTCTGCCGGAAGAGGATCAGCAGCAGCGGCCCGAAGAACAGCAGACCGCCGGCGCCGGCGACGACCACGTCGCCCTGGTCGGGCGTCGACCAGCGCCAGGTGGCTGCGCTGACGCTGCCCAGCACGACCGCGATCGGCACGATCATGAAGATTCGCAGGAGCGTGGTGACCCGGTTCAGCGGCCGGTCCGGATAGTCGACCGAGAACTGGACGGGATAGGTTCCGTTGGAAACGGGATATGTTCCGTCGGACATGAGTGACCCCTCTCACCGGACGCACCGGTTGTGGTGGGACCTCGGCTAACGGTTCTTGGCGCTCTTCTTGGCCGGGGTCTTCTTGGCGGCCGTGATCTTATTCGCCGGTTGTGCCGCTCGGACGGACTTGGCCGCTGCTTTCTTCGTCGTGGCTGACTTCGGCGCACGCTTGCGTGCCGCCCGGGCGGCGGGCGTCGCGTCCCCGCGGTCGTGCTTGGCCTGCTCGACGCTGCGCCGCAGTGCCTCCATGAGGCTGTCGGCGCCGTCGGTCTGCGCCGGCGGGCCGGGCGGTTGCTCGAGTTGCCGGCCGGCGACCTTGGCCTCGACCAGCTCCAGGAGCGCCGCCTGGTACCGGTCGACCATGTCCTGCGGGTCGAGCGTGCCGGTCAGCGTGTGGATGTAGGCCTCCGCCGCCTCCAGCTCGCGGGGGCGGGGCGCGATGTCGTCGTGCAGGAACCGGAAGCGTGGTTTTCGGACCTCGTCCGGCCACAGCAGGACGTGCAGGACGAGCACCCCGTCGCGGGGGTGCAGTACCGCCGGGGACTCCCGCCCGCGCAGCGCGACCTTGACCAGCGCGACCTTGCCGGTGCGCTGGAGGGCCTCCCGCAGCAGCACGTAGGCCTTGGCGCCGGAGCCGGTCGGGTCGCAGTAGTAGCTGCGGGACAGCCGGACCGGGTCGATGGTGTCGGCGTCGGCGAAGCCGAGCACCTCGATCGCCCGGCTGGAGGCCAGCGGCAGCTCCGCGAAGTCCTCGTCCGTCAGCACCACGACCTGTCCGTCCGGCAGCTCGTACCCCCTGGCGATGTCGCCGTACGGAACCTCCTCGCCGTCGAGGGTGCAGACCCGCCGGTAGCGGATCTGTCCCCCGTCGGAGACGTGGATCTGGCGGAAGGACACGCCGTGCTCCTCGGTGGCGGCGAACAGCTGGACCGGGATCGAGACGAGTCCGAAGGAGATGACGCCCTTCCAGACGGTCTGCATGTCGCCTCCGGGGAAGTCGACGGCGTCCGCGGGCCGGTTGAGGGTCGGTGCGGCCCGGGTGACCTGCGCGATCTTTCTTCAGTCTGCCCCCGCATCGGGCCGGCGTCACCACGTCGGCCGGCTGCGACCCGCTCGGCCGGGGCCGGGAGCTGGTTGCCTCCCTCCCACGACGCGGCATCATGGTCCGGATGCGTTTGTCCGAGACCGACGAGATCGCCGTCGAGCTGTACCTCGTGCCGCCGGCCCGGTTCGTCGCCGCCCGGGACAAGGTGGTGCGCCAGGCTCGCGCCGCCGGGCACCGTGACCTGGCGCGGGAGGTCAGCGCGCTGCGCCGGCCGACGCTGAGCGCGTGGCTGGTCAACGCGCTCGTCCGGCATCAGCACGAGCGCATGCGGCAGCTGTTCGCGCTGGGCCGGGACCTGCGCCAGGCGCAGACGCGGCTCGAGGGCGACCGGTTGCGGCGGCTGCCGGCGCAGCGGGAGGACCTGATCGCCGAGCTGCTCGACTGGGCCCGCGGGTACGCGGCGGAGGCCGGCGTGCGGCCGACCGAGGCGGCGCTGGCCGAGGTGGAGGCGACCCTGCAGGCCGGTCTGGTCGACCTGGGCGCGGCCGCCGCCGTGATGTCCGGGCACCTGGTCCGACCCATGTCCCACGCCGGGTTCGGCCCGCTGCCCCAGGTCGAGCCGGCCGGCGGCGCGCCACCCGAAGTCGGGTCGGCCGGCGGCCCGCCACCCCAGGTCGAGCCGGCCGGCGGCCGGCCGCCCCGGGTCGGTCCGGCCGGCGGCCGGCCGCCCCAGGCCGGTCCGGACGTCGCGGTCCCGAGCTCCGGGGCCGCCGGCGACGAGCTGGCCGAGTGGCGGGTGTGGCCGGTCGACGAGCTCGGCCGGCGGCGGGAGAGGACCGGGGCCGCCGATCGCCCGGACCGCTGGGACACGCCGCCGGCAGTCGTCGTCGCGCAGTACGACCGGCCGCCGGCGGATCCGGCGCAGAGCCTTCGCCGGGCCGAGGCCGACCTCGCCGAGGCCGCGTCGGACCACTGGCAACGCGAACACGACCTCGCCGAGGCCGAGGCGGCCATGCAGGCGGTCAAGGACCGGCAGGAGCTGCTCGAGCAGCAACGCATGCAGCTGCGCCGGGACAAGGCCGCCGCCGAGCAGGACCTCGCCGCCGCCCGCGCGGCGCAACGCGCCGCCCTGCGGGCGCTGACCGACGCCCGCCGGGCGCTGGAGGCCGCCGAGAAGCAGATCGCACCCGACGACCCGGAGTGATCGAAGGATCGCACCCGGGACGGTCCACTATGGACAGACCCATCGACGGTCCGGCCCGCGCGGCGGACGGCCAGGACCTTCGGCACTGCGCGGGGGTGCCGATCGACGGGGAGCCTGGAAGGCGCCTCGACCGTGCCGACCGGGTCCGCGGCACCCGTCTCCGCCGCGCCGGCCCGACCGGCCGGTCCCGGCACCCGCAGGCCGACCGATCGCCACCCGAATGGCCGGAAGTCCCATGATAACGGGACTTTGGACTCCGGTGTCACCCGCCGGCCCGGCGGGACGCTCTGATCGTAACGGGGTTCATTCGAGGAGGCGGACAATGACCACGAGCTACGCGGGCAGGTCGCCCAGTGAGCTGGTCGAAGAGACCCGGCTGTCGCCGCGGGAGCGGCACTTGGCCCGCGGGGTCTTCGCGGCGCTGCGGATCGTGCTGGGCTTCACGTTCTTCTGGGCCTTCCTGGACAAGCTGTTCGGCCTGGGGTACGCGACGCCGTCGGCGCGGTCGTGGATCAACGGCGGATCGCCGACCAAGGGGTTCCTGGCCAACTCGGCCGACGGCCCGTTCGCCGGGTTCTACAAGGACATCGCGGGCGCCGGCTGGGCGGACTGGGCGTTCATGCTCGGCCTGGCCGCACTCGGTGCGGCGCTGCTGCTCGGCATCGGGATGCGGGTCGCAGCCGTGTCCGGCACGGTCCTGTACCTGATGATGTGGTCGGTCGTGCTGCCGCCGGAGACCAACCCGGTGGTGGACGACCACATCATCGGCGCCCTGGCCCTGATCGGGCTGGCGCTGCTGCACGCCGGTGACACCTTCGGCTTCGGCCGGTGGTGGCAGGCACAGCCGATCGTCCAGCAGCACCGCTGGCTGATCTGAGCGTCACTCCCCACGCCGCCGACCGGACTCCGGTCGGCGGCAGACGCACGTCCCCGGCCGGGGGAGCGTCGCCGACCAGGATTCGCCGTCCCGCCGGGTTCCGTGCCCCGGACGGGGTCCGTAGGGCCGAAAGTCTCTTCCGCCGGCGGTCGAACTCCCTCAGTCTGGCTTTCCGGCTGTCGCACCGTGGCGACGTCACGCCCGGACAGGCGGATCGAGGGAGGTCCAGATGGCGCGACGAACGATCATCCTCAGTATCGCGGTGGTGGCGATCGGGGCCATGACGATGTCGGCTGCCAGCGCCGCCGTCAGGCCGTTCGGCCCGGAGGTGATCGCCGCGGGAGCCTGCGGCCTCGGTCTCGGAGATGCGGCCACCGCTCCCGACGGATCCTTCCGCGGCTTCGCCGAGTGCGGCTCGACCAATGGCCGGATCCGGTTCTTCAGCCGTACGGCCGCCGGCGTGCAGAACCCGAGCCAGGACAGCGGCTTCCGCGGCAACGTCCTCGGCGTCACCGCCGACGCGACCGCGACCTACGTGCTGTTCCGCACCCCCACGACGATCTCGATCGGCAAGCGGACGAACGCCGGCGCCTTCAGCTCCCGCGCCGTCGACACCTGGACCGGGGCCGTCGCGCCGACCGGCGACGTGATCGCCCGCAACGGCCAGTGGTTCGGGGTGTGGAACAAGCAGGTCGGACCGGGCGGCGAGTTCGCCGACGTCGAGCTGTTCCAGGCCGGCTCGGTGCAACCGTTGCGCCGAATCACCAACCGCCCCGACGTGGACGACCTCGATCCCGCCCTGGCGTACAGCGGGACGATCCCGGTGCTGGTGTGGAGCCGGCTGCAGGCCCCGGCGGTGCCAGGACCGTCCGACCTGTGGGTGGCCAAGTTCCTCAACGGCGGCTGGCAGTCCCGCGTCTTCGCCACCGTCGGCACCCACAACTACACCCCCGACATCGCGACGGCGGGCGGACTCACGTTCGTCACGTGGGGACGCGACGGCTCGATCGTGGTGGCCGGAAACCGCACCGGGTCCTTCCTCAGCCACACGTTCCTCACCCAGGGCTTCTCCCCCAAGGTGGCGGCATCGGCGACGGCGGGGCCGGTCGATCACGTCTTCACCACCTGGACCGCCAATTCCAGCCGGGTCTTCTTCGCCGAGACGGCGTCGAGCGACGCGGTGACCGGCTGGGAGGGCATCTTCCTGACGGCCAACCCGGTCGTCGGCGCGTACGGCCTCGGCAGCCAGGCCGGCAAGGCGGTCGTGGCGTACAGCACCAACACCGATGTGCGCCTGCGCGCCCAGATCTGACGGGCGCACCGGGGTGGTCCGGCGGTAGGGGCACCGCTCAGGGTTCGCGCCGGAGGGACTGCCAGCCCTCCGGCGGCGAGCCGTGCCGCGCGGTGTAGGCGGCGACGTAGCCGGCCACCGCGGTGGGCAGCGTCGGGAAGATCCGCTCCTCGCCGATCTGCTCGACCAGGCCGGCCGCGACGAGCTCGTCGCGGAGGTCCTGCTTGACCCGCGCCATCCCGAAGACGATGCCGCGCCGGGCGAGCTCCTCTCGCAGCCCGGCCAGGGCGTCCGCCGACGTCAGGTCTAGCTCGACGTTCGCCTCGGCGTTGAGGACGAACCACTCGGTGTCCGCGCCCGCGAGGTCGACGGAGGCCAGCGCGCGGCGGGAGAAGTCCTCGGAGTTGGCGAAGCACAGCGGGGCGTCGTAGCGGTAGACCACGAGTCCGGGCACGGTCCGGGCGTCCGGGTAGTCGTCGATGTCGTGCATGCCGGCGACACCGGGGGCGTAGCCGAGGATGCCGTCGTGTGGCCGGGCCACCCGCCGCAGCAGGTCGAGGATCGACAGCCCGACCGCGATGAGTACCCCGTACAGGATGTCGACGGCGAGCACGGCCGCCGTCGTGGCGAGGGCGAGGGCGAGCTCGCTGCGCCGGAATCGAGCGATCCGCCGGAACCCCCGGACGTCGATGAGCCGGGTCGCGGCCCAGATGACGATGGCGCCGAGGGCGGCGGTCGGAAAGGCCGCGAGCAGCGGCCCGCCGAGGAGCAGCGTCGCGGTGACGGCGAGCACGGCCACCAGCGAGTGCAGTTGGCTGCGGCTGCCCAGTGCCTCGCCGACCACCGTCCGGCTGCCACTGCTGCTGACCGGGAACGTGCGCACGAAGCCCGCGGCCAGGTTGGCCGCGCCGAGGGCCAGCAGCTCCTGGTTGGCGTCGATGCGGTAGCCATTGCGGGCGGCGAAGGCACGGCCGGTCAGGACGTTGTCGGTGTACGCCACGACCATGACGCCGACGGCCGGCAGCAGCAGGGCGGCGAGGTCAGCCCCCGACACGGCGGGCAGCCCTGGCTGCGGCAGCCCGGTCGCGACCTCGCCCACCACCTGGATGCCCTCCTGCCGCAGGCCGAGCACGGCCGTGAGCAGCACGGCGAGCAGCATGACTACGAGCGGCACCGGTGCGCGGGGGAAGCGGTGCGCGCCGAGGAACAGCAGGACGAGCACGGCCGAGGACAGCAGCACGGTCGGCCCGTGCATCGTGTCCAGCCCACGCAGGAACGACTCCAGCTCGGACACGACCGTGTCGCCCTCGACCCGGACGCCGGTCGCCTTGCCCAGCTGCCCGACGATCATCAGCACACCGACGCCGGCCAGGTAGCCGACCAGCACCGGCTTGGACAGGAGGTCGGCGACGAACCCGAGCCGGAGCGCCCAGGCGAGCAGGCACAGGGCACCCACGATGAGGGCGAGGGCGGCGGCCAGCGCTGCGTACCGGGCTGGGTCGCCGGCGGCGATCGGCGCGACGACGGTCGCCGTGAGCAGCGCGGTCGTCGACTCGGGACCGACGGACAGCTGCCGGGACGAGCCGAGGACGGCGTACACGAGCAGCGACACCAGCACGGCCCACAGCCCGACCACCGGCGGCAGCCCGGCGACCTCCGCGTACGCCATCACCTGCGGGACCAGGTACGCGGCGACGGTGACCCCGGCGACGACGTCCCCCCGCAGCCAGCTCTTCTCGTAGCTGGAGAGCCGATCGACCCCCGGGAGCAGCCGACGCCACCGGGTGGATCGGTGCATGCCGCAGCCTAGCTGGTGGCGGCCGGGCCGGCGCCGTCCTCCCGGTCGTCCGGTTCCGCCGAGCGTCTACAGTGGACCGGCGCTCAGTGGACGACGAGGACCGGGCAGCGCGCGTGCCGCAGCACGTGCTGGCCCACCGAGCCCGTGATGAGGCCGGTGAACCCGCCCGGACCGCGGGCGCCCACCACGAGCACCGCAGCCTCGGCCGCGGCGTCGAGCAGCGCCTCCGCCGGGTTGCCGTGAACCGCCCTCGACTCGATCTTCAGCTCGTCCCGGTCGGGACCGAGCTGCTCGATCAACCTCTCCAGCAGGTCCTCCGCATCCGCACGGTGGTGCGGCTCGTCGACGCCCGCGTTCGGGCCGTACTCGGCCGGCGGCGGCAGCCGGTAGCCGTGCACGACGATCAGCCGGCCGTCCAACCTGTGCGCCTGGCCGGCAGCGGCCCGCAGCGTCACCTCAGAGTGCGCCGCGCCGTCCACCCCGACCACCACGTCCGTGGCCTCCGGCGTGGTCAGCGGTCGGACGACCGCGACCGGGCAGTGAGCCCGCGTCGCGACCTGCTCGGCCACGGAGCCGAGCTGCCGGCCGGCGAACCCGCCGTCGCCGCGGGCGCCGAGGACGACCATGCGCGCGTCCAGTGACGCACGCAGCAGGGCCGGGACGGCCCGGCCCTGGCCGACCGCCGTCGACACGGCGAGGTCGGGGAACCAGGTGTGGGCCATGCCCGCGGCCTCCCGCACCAGCTGCTCGGCCGATCGGGCCGGCTCCGGCGCGCCGGGGCCGGCCTGGTGCAGCTCTCCGGGCTCCCAGACGTGGCACACCAACAGTGGCGCGTGCCGGGCGGCGGCTTCGTCGGCCGCCCAGCCGATCAACGCGCGGTCGAGCGTGTCGCCGATCCCGACAATGACCGCTCCGTCGTACCGCATCGCGACCTCCCGTCACCGGACGGACCGCCACGTCGAGACCGTCACATATGGACGGTCATGCACACCGACGGACGCTCCCATCTGACGCTATGCCGCCCGCCCCGGCCCGGGCAGGGTCGTTGGTCCCCGACCGCGCAGGCCCGGATGCCGGAGCAGCCCGGTCCCGGCTCGGGTCAGGAGCGCCCGCTCGTCGTACTCCGGTGACCCGGCCTCCGGCCCGGCCGGCTGCCCGCCTCCGCGTCCGAGTCCGAGTCCGCGTCCCGCAGCATCTGCGACACGATGTCCTGCGCGGCGATCAAGGTGTGCGTCAGGATCTCGAGGCCCCGTTGCGGCTGGTTCACTTCGAACGCCCACTTCGCGGCCGCCAGTTCCTGCACCACGCCGTCCTGGAACTCCACCGCGTCGTGGTGCCGCTGCGCGGTGGCCCGCAGCCTGTCCCGCTCCGCGTCCGACGCCCGCAGCCGGTCGGCCGCGTCACCGAGCAGAGCGCCGAACAGCAGCATCGGGGCCACCCGGCTGATCCAGCCCAAGACGGAGACATCCGCTCCGTCCGTCTCGACCCAGATCGCGAACAGCAGAACGCCGGCACCGCCGGCCAGCAGGCCCGCGCGCAACCCGAAAGCGATCGCGAGCAGTGCGATCGGGAAGCAGAACAGCAGCGTGATCGGCTCCGAGTCGGCGACCAGCCACCGTACGGCCGACACCACCGCGTACAGCGTTGACGCGACGGCGATCGTCAGGCCGGGCCACCGCCGGAACCACGGCTCCGCGGGCGCGTTGTCACCCGGCGTCCGCGGGAAGCGTCCTCGCACGCGCACGAGGATGCGCCGGGGAATCCGGACCGGACAGTGTCTTCCGGCACTGTGCCGACGGCCGACCCCGACTGTGTCACTATCTGCGTATGGATGCAGGTAGCCAGCAAATGCCACGCCGGCCGGACCGCGACCAGATCGACCTGACCGTCGAGGTGTTCCGGATGCTCGCCGACGGGACCCGGGTCGAGCTGCTGTGGGCGCTGCTGGATGACGAGCTGCCGGTCAACGAGCTGGCAGCGGTCGTCGGCAAGCCGCCGGCCGGGGTCTCCCAGCACCTTGCCAAGCTGCGCATGGCCCGGCTCGTGCGGACCCGCCGGCAGGGCACGCAGGTCTTCTACCGCATCGAGAACGCGCACGTCCGGCAGCTCGTCCAGGACGCCCTCTTCCACGCCGAGCACGCCGGCCACGGGGTGCCCGCCCACCACCGCAGCGACCCGGCCGTCACCCCGCTGTCGGGCGGGGACCTGCCCACCGGGACCGGGTACGCATGAGCGGACACAGCCACGAGCACGGCCACGATCACGAGCACGCCGGTGGAGTGCCGGGCTGGCTGCGCTCGGTCGTCCGGCCGCACAGCCACGACGCGGCCGACTCGGTCGACGCCGCGCTGGAGTCCAGTGCCGAGGGCATCCGGGCGCTGAAGGTCAGCCTGGCCGTGCTGACGGCGACCGCGGTCGCCCAGCTGGTCGTCGTGCTCGCCACGGGGTCGGTGGCGTTGCTGGCCGACACGATCCACAACTTCTCCGACGCGCTGACGGCGGTCCCGCTCTGGGTCGCCTTCGCCCTCGGCCGGCGGGCGGCCAGCCGGCGCTACACGTACGGCTACGGCCGGGCCGAGGATCTCGCCGGCCTGGTCATCGTGGTGGTGATCGCCTTGTCGGCCGTGGTCGCCGGCTACGAGTCCGTACGCCGGCTGCTCGACCCGCAGCCGATCGGGAACGTCGGGGTCGTCGTCGTGGCCGGGATCATCGGGTTCGCCGGGAACGAGACCGTGGCCGGCTACCGCCTCCGGGTCGGGCGCAGGATCGGCTCGGCCGCGCTGGTCGCCGACGGCCTGCACGCGCGGGCCGACGGGTTCACGTCGCTGGCGGTCGTCGTCGGCGCCGTCGGGGTGCTGGCGGGCTTCCCGCTGGCCGACCCCGTCGTGGGGCTGCTGATCACGGTGGCGATCCTGGTCGTGCTGCGCGGCGCGGCCCGCGACATCTACCGGCGCATCATGGACGCCGTCGACCCCGAGCTCGTCGACGCGGCCGAGGCGAGCCTCCGCGCGGTGCCCGGTGTGCGCGGCGTGGAGGAGCTGCGGCTGCGCTGGATCGGGCACCGGATCCGGGCCGAGACCGGGCTGGCGGTCGATCCGGGGCTGACCCTCGCCGAGGCTCACCGGATCGCGCACCAGGCCCAGCACCGGCTGCTGCACGACGTGCCCAGGCTCGCCGACGCCACCGTGCACGTCAGCCCGTCCGATGTGGACGGTCACGCCGCGCACGACTCGGTCGCCCACCACGGCATCCACGCCGGAGCCGGCCGGTGACCGCGGCCGGTCTCGCGCCGCGACGGATCGTGGGCGGCTGGCGCGCGGCCGCCACGGCGCCCAGGGTCGGCTGGTGAACCTCAGTTGGTCAGCGTGCCGCGCAGGACGCTGCTCTTCGAGTGGGTCTGGTCCCCGTCGTACGGCTCGGCCGAGATGTCGACGATGTGATACGTACGGAGGTCGAGCGTCGGTGGCAGCGGCAGGGCCGCGGCCGAGTCCGCGTCCAGGACGCCCACCGAGACCATGTTCCGCCCGCCGTCGAAGACCCAGACCTCGTAGTAGCCGAGCTGCAGGGGCAGTCCGCGGGCGGTGACGTCGAGCTGCGGGCCGTCCGGTCCCTGGACGACGACCGCCCGCCCGCTCACCGCACGCGGTCCGCCGCCGACCGGGGTCAGCGTCGCCGCGGAGGCCGTGACGGTCCCGGGTCCCGGTTCCCACGGTCGCAGCACGGCCACGGTGCCGGCGACGCCGACCGCGGCGGCGGCGACGAGCGCGGCGAGCGGGCGTACCCAGCGGCGCCGGGTCCGGGGCGAGGGCGCGGGCTCCCGCGGCGCCGCGTGCCGGCCGTGCGGCACCGGCCCGACCCCGGCCTCGGCCGCGATGCGGTCCCACAGTTCGGCCGGCGGCGCCGGGGCGTCCCGGTGCTCCACGCCCTCACGGGCCAGCGCGGCAGTGCGGCGCAGCCCGGCGACCTCGGCCTGGCAGGTCGGGCACCGGCCGAGGTGGTCGGCGACGGCGGGGTCGGCGTCCAGCGGCTCACCGAGGGCGAGGAGCGTCAGGAGCTCCGGGTCCACGTGCTGCACCGTCCACCTCCCATCGTCTCCGCAGCCGGGCCAGTCCCCGTCTGAGGTGGCTCTTGACCGTGCCCAGCGGCAGGCCGGTGAGCGAGGCGATCTGCACGTGCGTGAGATCGTCGAAGAACGCGAGCTCCAGCACCCGCCGCTGCTCGTCGCCGAGCCGGCTCAGCTCGTCCAGCACCACGATCCGGTCGATGACCTGGTCCGGGGCGGGCTCCTGCGAGTATGCGGGCGGGGAATGCCGGATCACCGCATCAGTCACGGTCCGCTCCCGGCGCAGCACCCGCAGCCGGTCCACCGCCTGCCGGCGGGCGATGCCGAGCAGCCAGCCGGCCAGCGTGCCGCGGTCCGGGTCGTACGTCTGCCGGCCGCGCCAGGCCGCGACGAACGTGGCCTGGGTCAGGTCCTCGGCGTCGTGTCGACCGGGCAGACAGGCCAGGCCGACGCGGTGCACGAGGCCGCCGTACCGCCCGTACATCTCCGGCAGGGCGGTCTCGTCGCCGGCGCGGAACCGTTCGCCGAGGAGGCGGTCGGCGAGCTGGCTGCCGGCCTCCAGCCGCTCCTCGGTCCGCTCGCCGTCGAAGATCATGGCGCGCCGTCCGGGACCGCGGTGACCGCGACGTTGTCCCGGTAGGACCGGACGTCCTCGCGGAACCCGCCGCCGCAGGTGACCAGCGTCAGCCTCGGCGCGCCGCCGCGGGAGAAGATCCGCTCCAGCGGCACCTCGCTCTTCGGCCACTCCTCCCGGGCCACCACGCGGTAGCGCCGGGTCCGGCCGGCGCCGTCGCGCACGAGGACCGGGTCGCCCGGCCGCAGCTCCCGCAGCCGGAAGAAGGCTCCCCGGCCCTGCTCGGCCGAGTCGACGTGTCCGGACAGCACGGTCGAGCCGGCCGGGTCGCCCGGCCGCGGGCCGAACCGGTACCAGCCCACCGCCGCGACGTCGGCGGGAATCTCCAGCTGCCCGGCGCCGTCGACGCCGACCGGCCGGACCCGGGCGCGGACGTCGAGCGTGGGCAGCTCCAGCCGGTCCGGCACCGGGGCGGAACCGCTCCGGCCCACGCCGAGGCGGCCGTCCCGGACCGGCACGGCCGACCCGGATCCCGACCCGCCGGCCGCCGCGGAGCCGGTCGGAGCGGCCAACGCCTCGGCGGCCGGGGCGCCGACGCTCTCCGCCGGCCGGGTGAGGGCCCAGCCGACCGGCACCCCGACCGCGACGAGCGCACCGAGGATCGTGACCACGATCCAGCCCCGGCTGGTCATCGTCGCGATCCCTCCCGGTCTCGGTCGCCTGGCCCTCCACCCTGGGGTCAGTGCCGCGCGGCCGCCACTCGAGCGGCGCCGGCCGCGGCGGCCAGCAGGCCGAGGCCGACGGTCAGCGGCAGCCAGCCGGGCACGCCGCGCTCGGTGGCCAGGCCGCCGGACCCGGCCGGGACACCGCCCGGTGCGGAGTGCAGGCCGCTGATGGTCTGCACGACCAGACCCAGGGTCTTCTGGTCGGCCGAGCCGGTCGCGTACACGATCGTCGCCGAGCCCTCGGCCAGGTCGAGCGTCGCCGGGCCGATGGCGACCGTGCTCGTCCCGGCGAGCACGACGTCGGCGCGGACCGATCCGGCCGGCAGGGTCAGCTCGCGCTGCTGCGGGTTGGTCAGTCCGCGGATGACCGGGGTCCCGCCGGCGCGCACGTCGACGGCCGGGGCCGCCGCGGTGTGCCGGACGACCAGCCGGGCCTGACCGGCCGCGAGTCGGGTGACGTCGTTGACGAACGGCGTCAGCGTCGGCGTGCCCGACGCGGTCAGGTGGGCGACGAGGCTGACGTTCGCGCCGGCCGGCACCTGCGCGGTGGCGCTGATCACCGGGTTGCCGGTGCCGGCCGTGTCGGCGGCCGGGAAGACCCGCACCTGGTAGGAGCCCGCCGGCAGCGACAGCGGGCCGGCCACCTTCCCCGGTTGGAAGTCCCGCAGCGTGAGCTTGCCGTTGACGAACACGTTGACCGGCGTGCCCGGGATGCCGTGGACCACGCTGACCGACGCGTCATCGGCGGCGGCGGCGGGGCCGCCCGTGCCGAGTACCGCGAGTCCGGCCGCGGCGGCGAGCACCGCGGCGGCGGCAATGCGCTTCATCCGTCCTCCTGCGACTGAGGTGAGCTGTCACGAGCCCCTACGACCGCCACCGGCCGTACGGATGCAGCCCGTCCTCGCCGGTCGCGGTGAGCGGCGGGTGGCACCATTCGCGCATCGCAGCGTCGCCCTCGACACCCTCGACCTCGCCAGGCCACCGGCCGGGCCGGCGAGGGCGACCGCCGGACCGTCCCGAGAGGTTGGCCATGACCAGGCAGGCAGTGTCCAGCGACCGAGCTCCGGCCGCGTTGGGTCCCTACAGCCAGGCGATCGTCGCCGGTGGCTTCGTGTTCTGCTCCGGCACGGCGGGAATCGACCCGGCGACCGGAACCGCGCCCGAGGGCATCGAGGCCCAGACCGACCAGGCGCTGCGAAACCTCGCCGCCGTCCTCGAGGCCGCCGGGGCGTCGATGGCCGACCTGGTCAAGACCACGATCTTCTACTCGGACGTGGACGACTTCGCGCGGCTCAACGAGGTCTATGCCCGGCACATGCCCGAGCCACCGCCGGCGCGCTCCGCGCCGGCGAACGTCCGGCTGCCGCGCGGGCTGCTCGTCTCGATCGACGCCATCGCGGCCGTCCCGGACCAGGCGCGCTGACCGACGCCCCCGGACGGTGGGCCTCCCGGCGGCGCCGGTGAGGTCACGGCGCCCTCCAGGTGATCAGGACGGTCCGGCCGAGGACGTCGGCGTCGCCGGCGCGGCGGCCGGGGGAGCCAGGGTGCAACTCGATGCCCTCGGCGAGGGCGAGAAGGATTCCGCGCTGGCGGGACACGGCCAGCCGGTCCCAGGCATCGGGCAGCGGGTCGGCGCCGGTCACCGAGGCCGGCACGTCCCTGACGGCGTGGTCGGTCATCTGGTCCTCGACGGTCGCCAGCTCCGCGTCGAGCCGCTGCGCGGCGGCCGCCCCGCCGACCATGCCGTCCTCGATCCGCTCCAGGCGGGTGCGCAGGCCGGCCGAGTGCGCGCCCAGCGCGTGCAGGTCGGGCGTGTCGCGGTTGGTGAGCAGCTCCGGGGCGCCGGGCCGGTCGAGCCGGTCGAGCACCTCGAGCCGGACCCTGGCGTCGACCGGGCCGGTGCTCCGGGCGAGGTGGACCCGGTCGCCGCCGCAGTGGCACTGGTAGACGGTCCGACCGGGCGGTACGAGCGCTGACCGCACCGGCCGCCCGCACAGGCCGCAGGTCGCGATCGCGGTGAGCAACGCCCGGTCCGGCTCCACCGGCTCGCGCCGGGGCGGCGCCGAGAGGAGGTCCGCCGCGCGGCGCCAGGCGTGCTCATCCACGGCCCATTCGGCGTGGACCCGATCGGACAGCGCCGCGCGGACGCGGTCCGCGGTCCAGAGCCCGCGCAGGCCGGCCGGCGCCGGGACGGTGTCCGGTCCGGCCGGAAGCCCGGCGGCGTTCCAGGTGCCGGCGATGCTGTCCGGGCTCACGCCCGCCAGCAGCAGGTCGTACGCGTGCCGGATCGCCGACGGGAAGACCGGGCTCGGCTCGGCGTCGTGTGCCACGTCACCTCCTGGATCTGCGCCGGCGGCGTCGCGTCCGGCCTCCCCCCTGTCAGCGCGCTGCCGCGCCGGCATGACGCCGGCGGCCGGACCGGATCGCCTCGGCAACGTGGAGTTCACGCACCGGGATCGTCATGTGGGCCGGCCGGCCCGCTCTCAGGGTGTAGTGGGGTGCCCGACCGTTGCCTGAGGCAACCGGATGATTAGGCACTCATCCCCCCGGGTAGGTATCAACCGGCCCATACGGGGCCCAGACTGGGTGAGCGTGGTGCGTCGGGGCAGCGCGGCCCGGAGTCAGCTGGACACCGGAGGAGAAGAGCGCTGCAAGGCATGTCACGTATTCATGGGATCCGCCGCGACGTCCCGCTGTCGGGCGGTCCGGATGCTGCACGACCTGGAGATCCCGTACGAGTGGGTGGGGATCGCCGACGCCGAGGACGTCTTCCATCCGGACCTGCTGCGCATGGTGGACCACCGGTTCCGCACCACCGGGGCCGGGATCGTGCTGTCCGACCTCGTCGGCAAGCGGCCGTTCGTGGTCGACGTGTCCCGCAACGGGATCGGCCCGCCGCCGGACGGGCCGGGCGGGGCGGCGCAGTGGTGCAACCCCGCGCACCAGGCCCTCGGCGTGGCCCCGACCGCCCGTACGGGCGTGCCGGGGGTGGACGCGTTGCTCTGGAGCAAGCGTCCGGGGGAGTCGGACGGGAAGTGCGGCGGTGAGGTCTCGTACTTCTTCTCGCCCCGGCAGGCGCGCGAGCTCATCGTGAACAGCCCCGCCGTGGCACCGGCCGCGCGCCGCGTCGCCGAGTCGGCCGCCGCCCCACCGGCGTCCACGTCCCCGTCCGGCTGAGCGATCAGCCCCGGTAGCGGTGCGGCATGGCCCGGCCGCGGTACGCCATCCACCCGCCGGGCGCGAGCCCGGGCTGCGGGTCCGGGGCGCCCCCGACCGCGGCGGCCGGCTCGCCGCCGACACCGAGCAGGGCGCGGGTGACCCCCTGGGCCGCGTCGAGCAGGTCGTCGAGCGCGCGGGACAGGTGGCCGCCGTCGACCGTGGGCGGCCCGTCGCCGTCGGGTCCCCGCTCGGCCAGCGCCTCCAGGACGCCCCGCCGGATGAGCTCCTTGAGGAACGACGCGGTCACGCCCTCGGTGCGTTCGACGGCCGTGGCCACGTCCGCGTCGGTGAGCGCGAGCGGGACCTGCCGCCCGTACAGGGCGAGCAGGCGCTGCCGGGCGGCGGCATCCGGCAGCGCGATCTCCACCGCGACGTCGACCCGGCCGGGGCGGGCGGCGAGCGCCCGCTCGAGCAGGTCGGCCCGGTTGGTGGTCAGCAGGAACAGCAGGTCCGCGTCGGGCGCGCCGCCGTCCATCGCATCGAGCAGGTCGAACAGGACCGGGCTCGGCGCGGGCCCGAACGAGCGGTCCTCGGCGACGAGGTCGACGTCTTCGAGGACGACGACGGCGGGATGGAGGTCGCGGGCGAGCGCCGCGGCCGTGCCGACGACGCCGAGCGCTTGGCCGGTGAGGACCAGCCGGGTGTAGCCGGTCATCCGGGCGAGCAGGTAGCGGGTGGTGTGGGTCTTGCCGGTGCCGGGCGGTCCGTAGAGCAGCAGGCCGCGCTTGAGGTGCTGACCGGCGGCCAGCAGCGCGGCCCGGTGGTCGGCGACGGACAGCGCGTGCCGCTCGACCCGCCGCAGCACCTCCTCCGGCAGCACGACGTCGTCGCGGCCGACCCCGGATCCCGCCACGAAGTCGAGGCGCAGGCCGCCCATCGGCGTCAGCGTGACGTCCAGCAGCTGCCCGCGGTAGACGTTCAGCTCGGCCCGCAGCTCGTCCAGCTCGGTGAGCAGCCGCTGCGCCGCCGGCACCGGCAGCCCGGCGACCTCGACCGTGAGGCCGGACTGGTGCTCGCCCGGCCCCTGCACCAGCAGCACGTAGCGGCCGTGCCCGTCCTCGACCACGAGCAGCGCCAGCCGCAGGCAGGCCAGGGTCGTGCCCGGCCCGTTCGGCAGGTCGACCAGCCCGGGCGCGCTGAGCCGCAGCGGCGGCAGCGCCTCGCCCGAGATCAGCTGCTGCAGCCACACCCCGCCGTAGTGCGGCGGCACGGCGATGCCGCGGACGTCGACCCGGCGGCCGGGCGCGGCCGACCAGGCGTTCAGCGCGGTCTGGAGGTTGACGTGCTCGAAGGCGGCCAGCTCGCGGGCGACCACCGACTCGGCGGCCCCGGCCGGGCCGAGGACGTCCTGGACGAGGGCGACGACCTCGTTGCGGTCGCCGGCGCGGGCGCCGACCGACTGCACCCACTCGAAGAACCGCAGGTACGCGGCCGCGAACTCGCGGGCCTCGGCGTCGCGGGCGTCCGCTGCCATCGGTTACCCCTGTCCGGCACCGTGATGCCGCTCGAGCCCGGCTGGACGGGGTCAGCATAGAGCGGCGACCGACGGCCTCGCCGCGCCGGCCGCGCACCGCGGCGGGAACCGTCCACATCGGACCCGCCGGGGGTCTAGTCCAGGACGAACGTCACGAGCAGGTTGACCTTGTAGCCGCTGATGCTGCCGTCCTCGGCGACCTGGACCTCCTGCTCCTTCACCCACGCGGACTTCACCCCGCGCAGCGTCGCGGTGGCGCGCTGGAGGCCGATCGCGATGGCGTCCTCGAAGCTGGTGTCCGACGTCGCGCTGATCTCGGTTACCCGGGCGACCGTTCCGGCCATGACGGATCTCCTCGCGTCGGCGGTGCGTGTCAAGAGATCCATACTCGCCCCGGCGACCGTTGTCACGCCCCGGCCCCGCGCGGTGAGTCGACGCCGGTGCCCTCTCCGGACCCATGCGCTGGTTCGTAGGCGTACTGTCGCTGACGATTGAGGTCTGCACCCGGTACGTCTGTGCCCTCGACCCTGGCGACGGCACGTACCCGGACGAGTTCGGAGATGGACCAGGGATGCGCAGACTCGGGCGCCTGTCGGTGGTTGCCCGGGCTCTCGTGCAGCACGCGGCGATCAGTCTGGTGGCGCTCGTCGCCGTCGGCGCGCTGGCCGTGATCATCTGCGACCAGGTGGTGCAGGACCAGGCCCTGCGGCGGGCCGAGGTGAACGGCGAGGCCATCGCGGTCGGCCTGGTGGCGCCGCTGGTCGACCAGGGCGTGGAGCAGGGCGGGACCGAGGCGCTGCTCACCCTCCATCAGCGGGTCCGATTCCGCATGGCCAGCGACCCGATCCAGCGGATCAAGGTCTGGTCCGCCGACGGCCTGATCCTCTACTGCGACGACCCGCGGCAGATCGGCCTGCGCTTCCCGCTCGACGAGGACGACCTCGACGCTCTCAACCGCGGCGGGGTGTTCTCCGACATCTCCGACCTCGACAAGTCGGAGAACGTGCTCGACCGCGGCTTCGGCGAGAGCCTCGAGGTGTATGCGGGGACACGGGACACCAGCGGCCACCGGATCCTGGTCGAGACCTGCTTCACCGCCAACCGGCTGCACGCCGACGAGGCCGCGCTGACCCGCCGGATCATGCCGGTGGTGCTCGCCGCGCTGCTGGTGCTCGGGCTGCTGCTGGTCCCGCTGGCGTACTCGCTGGCCCGCCGGGTCGCCCGGTACGAGCGGGAGCGGCAGGCGATGATCCGGCTCGCGGTCGAGGCGTCCTCGGCCGAGCGACGCCGGGTCGCCGGCGAGCTGCACGACGGGGTGATCCAGGACCTCGCCGGGGTGGGGTACGCGCTGGCGTCGCTCGACACGCAGATCGTCACCCTCGGCCGGGCCGGCGGTGGCCGTCCCGGGCAGCCGTCGCGGGTCGAGGGCATCCTGAGCGCGCTGCACACCGCTCAGCGGCTCGTGCAGGACGACCTGCTGGCGCTGCGCGAGCTGACCGGCCTGCAGTACGCGGCGGACAGCCCGGTGGTGGACCCGGCGGCCGCGCTGCGGGTCGTCGCCGACCAGGTCCGCGGCGAGGGCATGCCGGTCGAGATGGTGGTCGGGGAGCTGCCGCCGCTGCCGGCCGCGCACCGGGCGGCGCTGATCCGGGTCGGCCGGGAGGCGCTGCGCAACGCGGCCAAGCACGCTCCCGGGTCGCACGTGCTGCTCCAGCTCGGCGTGGTCGGCCCGAACGTCGTGCTCGCCGTCACCGACGACGGGCCGGGCTTCGACCAGACCACCGCCGTCGGTCCGGTCGAGGGCCACATCGGCCTGGCCCTGCTCGTCGACGCGGCCGAGGGCGCCGGCGGGCGGCTGGACGTGCGGTCCCGCCCCGGCCACGGCACCACCGTCAAGGCGACGATCCCCCTCCCGCGGCGGGGCTAGCATCGCCAAGGTGGGTGTCGCGGCGGCGGGCGTGGTGCTCGCCGGGGGCCGGTCCGCCCGGATGGGCCGGCCGAAGTCCGGCCTGGAGTGGCACGGCGCGACGCTGCTGTTCCGCACGGTGGCGGTGGTCGCCCGCTCGGTGGCCGGCCCGGTCGTCGTGGTCCGGGCGCCGGGGCAGGAGCTGCCCGAGCTGCCCGCGGGCGTCGAGACGGTCGAGGACCCGGTCGAGGGGCTCGGGCCCATGCAGGGGGTGGCCGCCGGCCTCGGCCACCTCGCGGACCGGGCCGAGGCCGCCTTCGTCTGCTCGACCGACCTGCCGTTCCTGCATCCCGCGTACGTCCGAGGCGTGCTGCGCCGGCTCGACGACCCGGCGGTCGACCTCGTGCTGCCGACCGTGCGGGGCTTCCGGCAGCCGCTCGCGGCCGCGTACCGGACCGGGCTGACCGGGCTGATCGAGGCGCAGATCGCCGCGGGCAACCTCCGGCCGGGGATGCTGCTCGAGCACTGCACCGCGGTGCGGCCCGACGACGCCGCGCTGCTCGCCGACCCCGCGGTGGCCGCGGCCGACCCGGCGCTGGACTCGGTGCAGAACGTCAACACCCCGCAGGAGTACGCGCGGGCGCGGGCCCGGCCGGGCCCGGACGTCCGGGTCGAGTGCTTCGGCGCGCTGGCCCGAGCCGACCGGCGCGGGCCCCGGACCGTGGCCGCGGCCGGCCTCGGTGAGGCCGCGGCGGCGGTGGGCCTCGAGCTCGACCGGCACGTGGTCGCGGCGATCAACGGCGACCACATCGTCCGCGACCCGCGGCTGCCGCTGGTCGCCGGCGACACCGTCGCGTTCCTGTCCGCCGACGCCGGGGGCTGAGCGGCCGGGCGGTGCCGGCATACAGTCGGGAGATGGCACCGGGCGGCTACTTCGGGCGCGCGCTGGTCGTCGACGTCGAGGGCACCGCGGCGACCGGCCGCGGCGTCGACCTCGACGAGCGGGTGCTGCGCTCCTACCTCGGCGGCGTCGGGCTCGGCACCTGGCTGCTGCACCGGCTCACCCCGACCGGCGTCGATCCGCTCGGCCCGGACGCGGCGCTGGCCTTCGTGTTCTCGCCGCTGGTCGGCACGCCGCTGACCACCAGCGCGAAGTTCGCCGTGGTCGCGAAGTCCCCGCTGACCGGACTGCTCACGGACGCGCTGGCGTCCAGCCAGTTCGCGATCGCCGGCAAGCTCACCGGCAACGACGCGATCGTCGTCCGCGGCCGGGCGCAGGAGCTGTCGGTGCTGCTGGTCGACGCGACCTCGACCAGGCTGGTGCCGGCCCCGGAGCTCGCCGGCCTGTCCGCGGCCGAGACCGAGGCGGCGGCGAAGCAGCGCTTCGGCCGCGGCTGGCGCACCGCGGCGATCGGTCCGGCCGGCGAGCGCGGCGTCCGGTACGCGACGATCTCGCACGACGGCCGGCACGCCGGCCGTGGCGGCCTCGGCGCGGTGCTCGGGGCCAAGAACCTCAAGGCCGTGCTGGTCAAGGCCGGCACCAAGGTCGCCGTGCACGATCCGCAGGCCGTCCTCGCCGCCGCCCGTGACCTGCGCGCCCGCAGCTTCGGCCCGGCCACCGCGAAGTACCGCGAGCTCGGCACGCTGGCCAACCTGCTCGCCTTCAACGCGGTGAGCACGCTGCCGACCCGCAACTTCACCGCGGCCACGTTCGCCGAGGCGCCGAAGCTCGCGGCCGAGCAGCTGCACGAGCTGCGCGGCGTGGCCCGCAACAGCTGCGCGTCCTGCTCGATCGGCTGCGAGCACATCTACTCCCGCAAGGGCGGCGGCACGCAACGCATGGAGTACGAGAACGTCTTCGCGCTCGGCCCGCTGTGCGGCGTCTCCGACCCCGACGAGGTGTTCGCCGCCAGCGCCCGCTGCGACGAGCTCGGCCTGGACACGATCTCGGCCGGCGGCACGATCGCCTGGGCGATGGAGTGCGCCGAACGTGGCCTGATCGACGCGCCGTGGCTGCGGTTCGGCGACGGCCCGGCCCTGCTGCGGGCGCTGGAGGAGATCGGGACCAGGCAGGGCCTCGGGGCGTTGCTCGCCGAGGGCTCCCGGCGCGCGGCCGAGATCGTCGGGCAGGGCTCGATCGACTTCGCCCCGCAGGTCAAGGGCCTCGAACTGCCCGGATACGAGCCGCGCACGCTGCAGTCGATGGCGCTCGGCCTGGCCGTGAACTCCCGCGGCGCCGACCACAACCGGTCCGGCGCGTACGAGGCGGACCTGTCCGGTCAGGTCGACCGGCTGGAGGGCGGTGCCGCGCACGTCGCCGCCGCGGTGGGTACCGAGGACCGGGCCGCGGTGATGGACTCGATGATCCTCTGCAAGTTCCTCCGCGGGGTGTTCGAGGAGCCGTTCCCGGAGTGGGCGAGGTTGCTGCGCACGGTCACCGGCTGGGAGCTCGACGCGGGCGAGCTGCGGGCCACCGCGCGCCGGATCGTCCGGGCCAAGCGGGCGTTCAACCTGCGCGAGGGCGCCACCGCGGCCGACGACCGGCTCCCGGCGCGGATGCTGACCACCCCGCTGGAGCTGGGTTCCGGCCGCACCGCGACGCTGACCGCGCAGCGGCTGCAGAGCATGATCGCCGGCTACTACGCCGCCCGCGGGCTGGACGCGGCCGGGCGGATCCGCGCCGAGGACCGGGCTGAACTGCTGCTCGACGGCTGACGTCTGAAAGCATAGGGACCTGGCAACCGACGGAGGTCGCACCATGACCACGGTGGAGCAGCCGGTGACGTCCACCCGGACGGTCACCGCCGAGATCGACGGTCGGCAGGTGACCGTGCCCGAGGGCACGAGCATCTACGACGCGGCCAGGCAGGTCGGCGTCGACATCCCGGTGCTCTGCCACAACGAGCGGTACGACCCGGTCGGTGTCTGCCGGATGTGCGTCGTCGACACCGGCGGGCGGGCGTTCGCGGCGGCGTGCGTGCGGCCGTGCGAGGACGGGATGACGGTGAAGACCGACACCCCGGAGCTCGACCGCAGCCGGGCCACGCTCACCGAGCTGCTGGTCTCCGACCAGCCGCCGCGGGCCGAGGACCGCAAGCAGACCACGACCGGTGACAACCTGCTGCTGGAGCTGGCCGACCGGTTCGACGTCGCCCGCGAGACCACCGAGCTGCCCCGCGGTTCGGGGCGCGGCGCCGACTCGTCCAACCCGGTCATCGACGTCGACCACGACGCCTGCATCCTGTGTGACCGGTGCGTGCGGGCCTGCGACGACATCCAGGGCAACGACGTGATCGGCCGGTCCGGCAAGGGCTACTCGACCCGGATCGCGTTCGACCTGAACGACCCGATGGGCCAGAGCTCCTGCGTCACCTGCGGCGAGTGCGTGCAGGCCTGCCCGACCGGGGCGCTGACCAACAAGCCGATCAACCTCATCCCGATCCAGCCGCGCGGGCAGCTCGACGCCGTCGACAGTGTCTGCCCGTACTGCGGGGTGGGGTGCGCGCTGACCTACTACGTCGACCGCGAGCGCAACGCGATCTCGTTCGCCGAGGGACGGCCGCAGCCGGGATCGCAGAGCCGCCTGTGCGTCAAGGGCCGGTACGGCTGGGACTACGCGGCCTCGCCGCAGCGGCTGACCGTGCCGCTGATCCGCCGGGACTCGGCGTACCCGAAGGGGCCGCTGTCGGCGGACGTGCGCGGTGACGCCGACGACGACCGCGGCCGGGCCGGCGGCGGCGGCAACCGCAGCGGCGGCGGCCGGTCGGCGAAGAAGGGTCGCGACGGCCGGCGCAAGCCCGGCGGCCTGGTCGACTACGACGAGGTGCTGCCGCACTTCCGGGAGGCCACCTGGGAGGAGGCGCTCGACCTGGTGGCGCGCCGGCTGCTGGAGGTGCACGCGGCCGGCGGCCCGGGCGCGATCGCCGGCTTCGGTTCGGCGAAGTGCTCCAACGAGGAGGCGTACCTCTTCCAGAAGCTCATCCGGGTCGGCTTCGGCACCAACAACGTCGACCACTGCACCCGGCTCTGCCACGCCTCCTCGGTGGCCGCGCTGTTCGAGGGCGTCGGCTCCGGCGCGGTGTCCACCACGTACGGGGACGTGGCCAACGCCGAGGTCGTCATCATCACCGGGTCCAACCCGACCGCGAACCACCCGGTCGCCAGCTCGTTCTTCAAGCAGGCCCGCCGCCGCGGCACGAAGATCATCTACGTCGACCCGCGGGCCAGCACGGTCGCCGAGCACGCCGACTACCACTGCCAGGTCAAGCCGGGCACCGACGTGGCGTTCTACAACGCGATCATGCACGAGGTGATCCGGCTCGGGCTGATCGACCGCGAGTTCATCGCCAACCGGGTGTCCAACTACGACGAGCTGGCCCGTACGGTCGCGGACTACCCGCCGGAGCGGGCCGCGCAGATCACCGGCGTGGACGCGGACACGATCCGGGAGGTCGCCCGGGTCTGGGGCGAGGCGAAGGCCGGCGTCATCTACTGGGGGATGGGCATCTCCCAGCACACCACCGGCACCGACAACGCCCGCTGCCTCATCGCGCTGTGCTCGATCACCGGCAACGTCGGAAAGCCCGGAGCCGGCCTGCACCCCCTGCGCGGGCAGAACAACGTGCAGGGCGCCTCGGACGCCGGCCTCATCCCGATGTTCTACCCGGACTACCAGGGTGTGGACACCGACAAGACCCGGCTGCGGTTCGAGCAGGCCTGGGGGCGGCCGCTGGACCCGAAGCGCGGGCTGACCGTCACCGAGATCATCAAGTCGGTGCTGGCGCCGGACGGCGTACGCGGGATGTACATGCTCGGCGAGAACCCGTTCCTGTCCGACCCGAACATCAACAAGGTCCGCAAGGCCCTCGCCGCGCTCGACTTCCTCGTCGTGCAGGACATCTTCCTCACCGAGACGGCCGAGTTCGCCGACGTGATCCTGCCGGCCTCGTCGTACCTGGAGAAGGACGGCACCTACACCAACACCGACCGCCGGGTGCAGCTCGGCCGCAAGGTGATGGACCCGCCGGGGCAGGCCAGGGTCGACTGGGAGGTCGTCCAGGACCTCGCCAACCGTCTCGGTCTCGACTGGGACTACTCCTCGCCGAGCGAGGTGTTCGACGAGATGGTCGCGCTCATGCCGTCGTACCGGAACCTGCGGCACGACAACCTCGGGCTGTCCGGGAAGCTCTATCCCAACGAGGATCCCGAGCACCTCGACGGCACGATCGTCATGTTCGACGAGCGGTTCAACACCGACGACGGGCTCGCGCACCTGGTGCCGGCGCAGTGGCTGCCGGCCAAGGAACTGCCGGACGGCGAGTACCCGCTGGTCCTCAACACCGGCCGCCTGCTCGAGCACTGGCACACCGGCTCGATGACCCGCCGGTCGTTCGCGCTGGACACGATCGCGCCGGTCGCCGAGGTGTACCTGCACCCGAAGGATGCGGCCGAGCGGGGGCTGGTGCACGGGCAGCTGGCCAGGGTCCGCTCCCGGCGCGGGACGATCGAGCTGCAGGTGCGCGTCTCGCACCGGGAACAGCTGGGCAACTGCTTCATCCCGTTCCACTTCCGGGAGGCGGCGGCGAACCTGCTGACGATCGATGAGATCGACCCGTTCGGGAAGATCCCCGAGTTCAAGTTCTGTGCCGTGCAGGTCGAACCAGCGGGAGTGCGCGCATGACGGTCGGTTCGCAGCGGGCGTCCGGCGCCTGGCACCGTCGCGTCCCCGGCGTCGAGGCCAGGGCCGGGAAGTTCCCCGGCCCGTCGCTGATCCCGGCGCTCAACGCGATTCAGGCCCGGCTCGGCTGGCTGCCGCGCGAGGAGCTGGAGGAGCTCGCCCGCGACGTCCGCCGGCCCCGGTACGAGATCGAGGGGCTGATCTCGTTCTACCCGCACTTCCGCACCACACCGCCGGCGAAGGTGGCCCTGCACGTCTGCCACGACCTGTCCTGCTGGCTGCGCGACGGGGAGGACCGGCTGGCCGAGCTGCGGGCCCGGTACGGTCCGGACACCGAGGTGGAGCTGGTCGAGGTGTCCTGCCTCGGCCGCTGCGACATCGCCCCGGCCGCCGCGGTGAACGAGCGCGCCGTCGCGGTGTCCGATGTGGACGTTCTGGTCGAGGCCGCCCGGTCGTCCACAGTGGGCCACGGGACGGCCGCGTCCCGGGCCGAGCCGTGGCCGAACGACCCGTACCCGGCCGGCTCCGGGGTCGCCGAGCGGTACGCGTCGCTGCGGGCGCTGCTGGCCGGGTCGCTGGACCCGGACGAGGCGATCGCCACGCTCAAGGACTCCGGGCTGCGCGGGATGGGCGGCGCCGGGTTCCCGACCGGGCAGAAGTGGGGGCTGGTCCGCGCGGCCGGCGGCGTCACGTACGCGATCTGCAACGCCGACGAGTCCGAGCCCGGCACGTTCAAGGACCGGCAGATCCTCGCCGACCAGCCGCATCTCGTGCTGGAGGGCCTGCTGCTCGGCATGGCCGTCGTCGGCGCCGAGCAGGGCTGGGTCTTCATCCGGCACGAGTACGGCCCCGAGGAGGCGGTCCTCCGCGCGGAGATCGAGGCGCTGCGGGAGGCCGGCGTGACCGGCCCGGACGCCTGCGGCAGCGGCCGGCGGCTCGACGTCGAGGTTTTCGTCTCGCCCGGCGGATACATCCTCGGCGAGGAGACCGCGCTGCTGGAGTGCATGGAGGGTCACCGCGGCGAGCCGCGCAACAAGCCGCCGTTCCCCGGCAACTACGGCCTGCACGGGCAGCCGACGCTGCTCAACTCGGTCGAGACGTTCGCCGACGTGCCGGTCGTCCTGCAGCGCGGCGCGGACTGGTGGAAGGCGCAGGGCGAGGGCGACTCGACCGGCTGGAAGTTCTTCGCGGTCTCCGGGCACATCGAGCGGCCCGGGGTCTACTGCGTGCCGATGGGCACGACGGTCGGGGCGCTGATCGAGCTGGCCGGCGGGGTGCGCGGGGGCGCTGCGCTGGCCGCGGTGCAGCCGGGCGGCGCGTCGTCGAACTTCATCGGTCCCGACCAGCTCGACCTCCAGCTCGACTTCGGCCCGCTCGCCGAGGCAGGCACGATGCTCGGCTCCGGCGCGATGGTCGTCATCGCCGAGGGCACCGACCTGCTCGCCGCGTCCACCAACGTGCTGCGGTTCTTCCGGGACGAGTCCTGCGGCAAGTGCGTGCCCTGCCGGGCGGGCTCGACCAAGGCGCACGCGCTGCTGCGGGAGACGCTGGACGCCGGCCGTCCGCTCGACCCGGACCGGCGGGAGACCATCCTCCGGTTGGAGGAGACGGTGCGGAAGACCTCGATCTGCGGGCTCGGCCAGGTCGCGCTCGGGCCGGTGGCGTCGGTGCTGGGCTTGGACAAGGGCGGGGCCGCGGCCCGGGACCAGCCGCGTCCCGACGGTGCGGCGGAGCAGCCGGACCGGTGAGCGGGCGGGAGTTCTTCACCGCCCGTACCGTCGCCGAGGCGCGGTCGGGGTTCCGGCCCGCGCACCGCACCGCGGTCGAGACCGTGCCGCTGGCCGAGGCGCTGCACCGGGTGCCGCCCGGACCGGTCCCGGCTCCGGCCGCGCTGCCCGGGTACGACCGGTCCACAGTGGACGGCTTCGCGGTCCGGGCCGCGGACACCTTCGGCGCGTCCGACGGGCTGCCGTCCTACCTCGACCTGCTCGGCGCCGTACGGATGGGCGCGGCCCCGGAGGTCGCGGCCCGGCCGGGGGGCTGCGTGGCCGTGCCGACCGGGGCGGTGCTGCCCC
Organism: uncultured Actinomycetota bacterium; assembly: GCA_963803135.1. Lineage (GTDB taxonomy): Bacteria > Actinomycetota > Actinomycetes > Mycobacteriales > CADCTP01 > CADCTP01. The sequence goes on from CAWDLH010000010.1 coordinate 1,179,156, forward strand.
CGGGAGCCGACGCGGTGGTGATGGTGGAGTACACCGCGCAGACCCTGCCCGGCACGATCGAGGTGACCCGCCCGGTGGCCGCCGGGGCCAACCTCGTCCGGGCCGACGAGGACGTGGCTGCCGGCTCCCCGCTCGTCCCCGGCGGCCGCCCGCTGCGCCCGGCCGAGCTCGGCCTGCTCGCCGCCGCCGGCGTCACCGGGGTGACCGTCCACATGCGACCGCGGGTGGCCGTCGTGTCCACCGGGGACGAGGTCGTCCCGCCGGACACCGCGACGCTGCGACCGGGCGAGGTCCGGGACGCGACCGCCTCCGCCCTGGCCGGCCTGGTCGCCGACGCCGGCGGGATCCCGGTCCCGGCCGGCATCGTCTCGGACGAGCCGGGCGCGCTGAAGGAGGCCCTGTCCGGCGTGCTGGACGGTCGGCCCGACCTCCTCGTCGTGTCGGCCGGCTCGTCGGTCGGTGCCCGGGACGAGACCACCGCGGCGGTCGCCGCGCTCGGCGACGTCTGGTGCCACGGGCTGGCGATCAAGCCGGGCAAGCCGACACTGCTGGCCGAGTGCCGCGGCGTCCCGGTGCTCGGCCTGCCCGGCAACCCGCTCTCGGCGCTGGTCGTGTTCCGGCTGGTCGGCGTGCCGCTGGTGTGGCTGTTGGCCGGCTGCCCGCAGCCGCCGGCGGAGCCGTCCACCCGGGCCCGGCTGTCTCGCGATCTGGCCTCGGCGGCGGGGCGGCTCGACGTGGTCCAGGTCCGGCTCGCCGGTGGCCCGGCGGGCACCGCTGCCGAGCCGCTGTTCGGCCCGTCCGCGCTGCTGTCGGTGCTCACCCGCGCCGACGGGTACGTGCTCGTCCCGGAGCCGGCCACCGGGCTGGACGGCGGCAGCGAGGTCGAGGTGGTCCTCTACCGATGAACGCCGGGAGCCCGTTCGTCTCCGACGTGCCGGCCGCCGCGGCCCTCGCCGCCTGGCGGGAGGCCCGGGCGGCCGCCGGCTGCCCGTCCCGGGTCGAGCCGGTCCGGGTGCCGGTGGCCGGCGCGGTGGGGCGGGTGACCGCGGCGCCGGTCTGGGCCGCCCGCTCCTCGCCGGCGTTCGACTCGGCCGCGATGGACGGCATCGCGGTCCGGGCCGCGGACACGGTCGGGGCGAGCGACACCAGCCCGGTCGTGCTGCCGGCCGGCGAGTTCGAGGTCGTCGACACCGGCGACCCGCTGCCGCCGGGGTACGACGCGGTGATCATGCGCGAGAACGTGCACCACACCGGCGCCGGCGCCGAGCTGCGCGCGGCCGTCCCGCCGTACCAGCACGTCCGCTCGATCGGCGAGGACGTCAGCGCGGCCGAGCTGCTGCTGCCCGAGGGACACCGGCTGCGGCCGGTCGACGCGGCCGCGTGCGCCGCCGCCGGCGTGGCCGAGCTCGAGGTGCGTCGCCCGCCGCGGGTCGTGGTCGTGCCGACCGGCGACGAGATCCGCCCGATCGACGCCGAGCTGAAGCCGGGCGAGATCCCGGACACGAACTCGCTCATGCTCGCCGCGCAGGCCCGCGAGCTCGGCTGCGACGCGTCCGTGACGGGCATCGTCGCCGACGACCCGGCGGCGATCACCGCCGCGCTGCGGGACGCGGCCGGGCGGGCCGAGCTGGTGATCCTCGTCGCCGGGTCGAGCGCGGGCCGGGACGACTACACCGCCCGGGTCGTGGCGGCGGCCGGGACACTGGCGGTGCACGGCGTCGCGGTCCGGCCCGGCCACCCGGTCGTGCTCGGGACGGTCGGCACCACGCCGGTGCTCGGCGCGCCCGGCTTCCCGGTCTCGGCCGCGCTCACGTTCGACATCTTCGCTGCGCCGCTGCTGGCCGAGCTGGAGGGCGCCGCACCGCGACAGCGGCCGCTGACCACCGCCCGGCTGGCCCGCAAGCTGCCCTCGACCCTCGGCCTGGACGACTGGGTCCGGGTCAGGCTCGGCCGGGTGCAGGGCGAGGTGGTGGCCACGCCGCTGCCGCGCGGCGCCGGCATGCTCACCTCGCTGGTCCGCGCCGACGGGCTGCTCATGGTGCCGGCCGGCACCGAGGGGCACCACGCCGGCGAGCGGGTCAGCGTCGAGCTGCTGCGCGGCCCGGCCGAGATCGACCGGACGATCGTCGCGATCGGCTCGCACGACCTCGTGCTCGACCTCGCCGCCTCCCGGCTGCGCGCGGCCGACCCACTGCTCACGCTGGCCTCGTCGAACGTCGGCTCGCTCGGCGGCCTGGTCGCCCTGCGCGACGGGCTCTGCCACCTCGCCGGCTCGCACCTGCTCGATCCGGCGACGGGCGAGTACACCCTGCCGTACCTGAACCGGATCTTCGGCCCGGACGCGGTCCTGGCCGTGGTCCGGCTGGTGCACCGGGAGCAGGGACTGCTCGTCGCGCCGGGCAACCCGCTCGGGATCACCGGCATCGACGACCTCAAGCGGCCCGAGCTGCGGTACGTCAACCGGCAGCGCGGCGCCGGCACCCGGGTGCTGCTGGACCAGGAGCTGGCCGCCCGCGGCATCGACCCGGCCGGCCTGACCGGGTACGGCCGGCAGGAGCACACGCACCTGGCCGTCGCCGCCGCGGTGGCCGCCGGCAGCGCCGACACCGGCCTCGGCATCCTCGCCGCGGCCCGGGCGTTCGGTCTCGACTTCGTCCCGGTCGCGCAGGAGCCGTACGACCTGGTGTTGCGGGCCGACGACCTGGCCGACCCGCTGCTCGCTCCACTGTGGACACTGTTGGAGCAGCCGGGCTTCCGCTCCGCGGTCGAGGCGCTCGGCGGCTACTCCTGCCTCGAGACCGGCCGCCGGATCCGCTGAGCCCGTGTCCGAGCTGGTCCGGTCCTGGACGGCGGCGATCCCGGAATCGCTGCGCCGGCTCGACGTGCCCGGCCTCGCGGTGGGCCTCTGCACCGCCGACCGGGTGGTCTGGGCGGCCGGCTAGGGGACCACCCGGCGCGCCGGCGACCGCCCGGTCACGCCGGCGACCCGGTTCAGCGTCCAGTCGACCTCGAAGCTGATCACCGGGACGCTCGTGCTGCTGGCCGCCCGCCAGGGCCTGGTCGACCTGGACGCGCCGATCAGCCGCTACCTGCCCGAATTCACCGTCCACAGTGTCTTCGACGAGCGGCCGCAGGAGCTGGTCACGCTGCGGCACCTGCTCAGCCACACCGCCGGCTTCATCCACGAGGCGCCGGCCGGGTCCAACTACGACCTGGGCACGGGCAGCTTCGACGACCACTGCCGCAGCATCGCCCGGACCTGGCTGCGGTTCCCCGTCGGTCACCACGCCGAGTACTCCAACCTCGGCATCGACCTGGCCGGGTTCGTCCTGGAGCGGGTGACCGGCCGGCCGTTCGCCGCGCTCGCCGACCGGCTGCTGCTCGGCCCGCTGGGGATGACCCGGTCCACGTTCGACGCGGACGTCGCCGCGCGCGATCCGGACCGTGCGGTCGGCCACTGGCGGCCCTACGACCGGGCCGGGCGCGAGCTGCCGGTCGCCGTGCCGATGGTCGCGGCCGGCGGGCTCTACGCGACCGTCGAGGACCTGCTCCGGTTCGTCCAGCTGCACCTGCGCGGGCCGGAGTCGGTCGCCGAGCAGTACGCGGTCCCGTTCGCCGACCCGGGCCAGCCGCTCGGCTACGGCCTCGGCGTGTACGTCGACGAGTGGCCGCCCGGGGTCCGCGTGCTGCACCACGGAGGGTCGGGGTTCGGCTTCCAGGCCCAGCTGTGCTGGCTGCCGGAGGCGGGGGCCGGGCTGGTCGTGCTCACCAACTCCCTCGACCACGACCTGCACAACGAGCTGGCCCGGGAGTTCGCCGCCCAGCTGGCGCCCGGCGCGCAGCCGGCTGCGGTGCCGGGCCAGCCGGGCGTCACGGACCTGGCCGAGCTGGCCGGCGAGTACGTCGGCCGGCTGGACGTGCTGGTGCTGCGCCCGGACGGCGCCGGGTTGGTCGCGGCCCGCGGCGGCGCCGTCGACCCGGTCCGGGCGCTCGGCCCGCGCACGGTCGAGGTGCAGGACGCGCGGCGCACCCGGCTGCGGGCGACCACCGGCCGGACCGGCATGATCGGCTACCTGCACGACCTGCGCGACGGCCAGACCTACTACCGCAACGAGGTCTCCGTACCGTCCACAATGGACCCCTCGGACCGGGGCGAGTACGTGGTCTCCGCCTGGGGGCTGCCGGTCGCCCGCTACCGCCTGGAGCAGCACGGCGCGTTCCCGGTCCTGCGGCAGGGCAGCGGGCCGGCGATCCGGCTGGCGCCGGTCGACCCCGGTCGCTTCCTGTCCAGCACCGGCGAGGTCCTGGACCTCACCGGCCCGACCCCGTCCTACGCGAACATCCCGCTGACCCGCGTCGAGCAGCCGGATCTCCCTGGTGTCGGCCGCCCCGAGCCCTCCGGCGGACGGTAGCCTCAGTTTTCGGACGTTCGGCTTCCGGATCGGAGGGCGGCGGTGCAGGACGAGACGAGCCCGACCGCGCGGGCGCTGCTGACCCTCGAGCTGCTCCAGGGCAGCCCTGGCATCACCGCGGACCGGCTCGCCGACAAGCTCGGCGTCTCCGGGCGCGCCGCCCGCCGCTACGTCGGCATCCTGCGCGAGGCCGGCATCCCGGTCGAGTCCGTCCGCGGCCCGTACGGCGGCTACCGGCTCGGCCGCGGCGTCCGGCTGCCCCCGCTGACGTTCTCCGCGGCCGAGGCCCTCGGGCTGGTCATGGCCGTGCTCGACGGCCACCACGCGGCCGCCGACGCCGCGGACCCGGTCGGCAGCGCGCTGGGCAAGCTGCTGCGGGCGCTGCCCGAGCCGGTGGCCCGGCAGGCCGAGGCGGTCCGGGCGACGACCGCGCCGGCCCCCGACCGCGCGGCCGCCCGGCCCGACCCGCAGACCGCCACCACGCTCGTGCAGGCCTGCGCGGACCGCCGCCGGATCCGCGTCGGCTACCGCTCGGAGGCCGGCTCGGAATGGACGATGGAGGTCGACCCGTGGGCGGTCGTCGTCCGGCACGGGCGGTGGTATCTGCTGTGCTGGTCGCACTCGGCCCGCGCCCGCCGGGCCTACCGGGTCGACCGGGTCACCGCAGTCGAGGTGCTGGCGGCCTGCGTCAGCCCGCCGGCCGACCTCGACGCGGTGGCCGAGCTCGAGGAGCACCTCGCGGCCGGCTGGGAGTACGACGTCGAGGTGGTCGTCGACGCGCCGGTCGAACGGGTCGCCCCGTGGTTGTCGCGCATGCTGGGCCGGCTGGAGCCGGTCGACGCCGGCAGCTGCCGACTGGTCGGCAGCACCAGCAACCCGGTCTGGTACGCCGAGCAGCTCACCGCGCTGCCCGGCCCGTACCGGATCGTGCGTCCGGCCGAGGTACGGGCGGCGGCGGTCCGGCTCGGCCGGCGCGCGCTGGCGGCGGCCGGTGAGGCGGACCCGCCGGCCCCGGGCGGAGGCGGGGCGGACGCCGCGCCGCCCGGCTGACCGGCCGCGCTGGCTGTCGCTCTTCTTTCTTTCTTTCTTCTTTCGGCCGCGCTGGCTGTCCGGCCGCGCTGGGCTGTCCGGCCGCGCTGGCTGTCCGGCCGCGCTGGCTGTCCGGCCGCGCTGGCTGTCCGGCCGCGCTGGCTGTCCGGCCGCGCTGGCTGTCCGGCCGCGCTGGCTGTCCGGCCGCGCTGGCTGTCCGGCCGCGCTGGCTGTCCGGCCGCGCTGGCTGTCCGGCCGCGCTGGCTGTCCGGCCGCGCTGGCTGTCCGGCCGCGCTGGCTGACCTGCGCCGGCCGGCGGGTCAGCTGGCCCGCCGGCCGGCGGGCCGGCGTGCCCGGCGGGCCGGCTGCCGGTTACCTTCGCGACATGACGGCGCGGCGGCGTGACCTGCTCGTCGTCGTGCTGGCGTTCGTCAGCGGCTACACCGACGGCGTCGGCTTCCTCGCCCTCGGCGGCGCGTTCACCAGCGTGATGACCGGCAACATGGTGCTGCTGGGCCTGTCCGCCGGCCAGGGCGACGGGGAGGGCGTCGGCCGGGCCCTCGGCGCGATCCTCGCGTTCATCGCCGGCGCCGCGCTCGGCACGCACGTCGCCGGCGTCGCGGCCAAGCAGAACCCGGTGTGGCCCCGCCCGGTGAACCGGGCGCTCGCCCTGGAGCTGCTGATCCTCACCGCCGCCGCGGTGGGCTGGTTCGTCACGGTCGGCGAACCGGACACGGCTGTGCAGTTCGCGCTACTGCTGGCCGCGGCCATCGCGCTGGGCGTGCAGAGCAGCACGGTGCAGCGGTTCGGCGTCTCCGGCCTGTCGACCACGTACCTCACCGGCACGCTCACCAGCGCCGTGATCCACCTGGTCGCGCACCGCACCACCCGCGGCTCGGAGCGGCACTGGAAGATCATCGGCGCGCTGGTGCTCGGCGCGGCCGCCGCGGGCGGCATGTACACGGTGGCGGGCCCGGCGCTGCCGGTGCCGCAGCTGGTCGGCCTGGCCGTCGTGCTCGCCTTCGGTGTCCGGGCGACCCGTCGGGAGGCCCGCGCTACCGCGGCACCCGGTAGGTCAGGTGCGTGACCAGCTCGTCCTGCCGCGCTGTCACCGGCTCCAGGTCCAGGTCGGCCACGCCCTCGAACAGCCGCTCGCCGGCGCCCAGGACCAGCGGCGCGACGTGCAGCCGCAGCTCGTCGATCAGCCCGGCGGCCAGGTACTGGTTGACCGTCGCGGCGCCGCCGGCGATCGCGACGTCGGCGTCCCCGGCGGCGGCCCGGGCCCGGTCCAGTGCGGCCCCGATCCCGTCGGTGACGAACGTGACCGTCGTCCCACCCTTCATCGTCAGCGGCGCGCGGGGGTGGTGCGTGAGCACGAACACCGGCGCGTGGTAGGGCGGCTCCTCGCCCCACCAGCCGGTCCAGTCCAGGTCCCACTCGCCGCGGCCGGGGCCGAACATGTTCCGGCCCATCACGTACGCGCGGGCGGCGGTGATCGCCTCGATCTCGGCCGCGTTCTGCTCCGGCCGGTCGAACATCCAGCGATGCAGCCGGCCGCGTGGGCCGTCGCCGAACGGTTCGTCCAGCCGCTGGTGGGTGCCCGCGACGTATCCGTCGACCGACATTGCGATGTCACACGTCACCTTCGCCGATGCTGGCATCGTCCGCTCCTCTCCGGCCCCGGCGCCGATCGCCGGTGCTGTCACTCGTCGTCGCCGCGGGCACGTTCTCGACATCCGGCCGGAGAGTTTCCACCCCGGGCAGGCAAGGCTCGCCTTGCTGGCGGGAACCCGGCCGCGTCGGGCAGAGTGAGGTGTGACCGAGCGAGTGGAGCCCGAGGCGACGGCGCCGGCGGAGCACGGGCACGAGCCGCACGCCGCCGGCCTGGCCGGTCGGCTCAACTGGCTGCGCGCGGGCGTTCTCGGCGCCAACGACGGGATCGTATCGGTGGCCGGCATCGTGGTCGGCGTGGCCGGCGCGACCTCGTCCCGGGGTCCGGTGTTCACCGCCGGCCTGGCCGGCCTGGTCGCCGGCGCGGTCTCGATGGCGCTCGGCGAGTACGTCTCGGTGAGCAGCCAGCGGGACAGCGAGCAGGCCCTGCTGGCCAAGGAGCGGGCCGAGCTGCGGGACATGCCCGAGTCCGAGCTGGCCGAGCTGACCGAGATCTACGAGCGCAAGGGGCTGCGTCCGGAGACGGCCCGGCAGGTCGCGATCGAGCTGACCGAGCACGACGTGCTCACCGCGCACGCCGAGGCCGAATTGGGCGTGCACCCGGACGACCTGGCCAGCCCGAGCCGGGCCGCGTTGGCCTCGGCGGTGGCGTTCGTGGCCGGCGCGGTGCTGCCGTTGATCGCGATCCTGCTCCCGCCGGTGTCGTTCCGGGTCTGGGTCACGGTCGCGGCGGCGCTGCTCGCCTTGTCGATCGCCGGGGCGATCAGCGCCCGGATCGGCGGCAGCAGCGTGACCAGGGCAGTGGTCAGGGTCGTCATCGGCGGCGCGGCCGGGCTCGCGCTGACCTGGGCGATCGGGTACCTGTTCGGCACCGCGATCGGCTGATCGGGCCGGACCCCGCCAGGCCGGATCACCACGCTCACCCTCAGGCCGGGCGGGCGGTGGCGAGCAGCACGGGGGCCTCGGCCCAGTCCCAGGTGCCGTGCAGCGTCTGCGCGCCCGCGGTCGCCGGCTCGGGCCGGTCCAGCCAGCGCCGGATGGAGAGCACGAGCGCGCCGGCGGAGACGACCGTCCCGTCGGGGCCGTCCGCGGCCGCCACGGCGGCGAGCTCCGGCACCGCGGCCGGCGGGGTGCCGCTGCCGAGCACCCGCACGGTCGGCTCGCGCCGCTCCAGCCCGGTGCCGGTGTCGACCTCCAGCTCGGCTTCGTGGCCGCCGGTGAGGATCGCCACCGCCAGCGCCCGCATCGCGACCGGGTCGGCGCACCCGTCGTACACCCAGCGCGGCCCGAGCACCGAGTGCTCCATGGTCGTGACCAGCGCGTCCTCGGCCCCGGCGAGCGGCGCCGGGCGGTAGCTCAGCGGCACCTGCAGCAGCCTCCCGTCGGCGGTGCGGACCAGCAAGGTCTCGATCCCGACCTCGCCGGCCGGGTCGTCGAACCGGTACGTCCCGATCTGGGTCAGCGGGTTCACGTCGGCTCCGTCGAGCCAGGACCGGCCGGGTAGCCAGGCGGTCAGCGCCTCGAGCTTCGTCGGGGTGACCGTCGCCTTGTGTAGGAGTGCCACGAGTCTCGAACTTACCGCTGGCACCAGATGGCGCGTAGTGACTTGCAATGGCGCCATCATGGCGCCATAATGGTGCCATGGAACTCGGACCGTACATCGACACGCTTCGCCAGGAGCTCGCGACCGCGGCGGCCACCGGCGGGGAGGACGCCCGCGCCCTGGCCGAGCGACTCACCGCGTCGCTCGAGTCCGGAGTGCGGCTCACCCTGCTCGACGCGCTCTCGGCGGCGGCCGCCGAGATCACCCGCGATCTCGCCCCCGGCTCGGTGGACGTGCTGCTGCGCAACCGCGAGCCGCTGTTCGTCGTCACCCCGCCGCCGGCCGACGAGCCGCCCCCGGCGCCGTCCCCGGTGGACGCGCCACCGCCGCCGGCCGACGGCGAGGACGCCGCGACCGCGCGGATCAACTTCCGGCTGCCCGACTCGCTCAAGTCCCGGATCGAGGACGCGGCGGCCCGGGCCGGCCTCTCGGTCAACGCCTGGCTGGTGCGGGCCACCGCGGCCGCGCTCGAGTCCAGCCCGCTGACCGAGAGCACCGACCGGGTCGGTGCCGCCCGCGGCCGGCAGCGCTACTCCGGCTGGGTCCGCTGACCCCCGCTTCCCGAGGAGAGACCGTCATGCCTTCCTACGACACCCCCCGACCCATCACCGCGACCGTCGAGCTGGTCGTCGGCGACCTGCGGATCGTCGCCGCCGATCGGACCGACACGGTCGTCGACGTCCGCCCCAGCGACCCCGGCTCGGACGCGGACGTCCGCGCCGCCGACCAGACCCGGGTCGAGTACAGGGACGGCCGGCTGCTGGTGAAGACGCCCAAGCAGCGCGCCCTCGGCCTGTTCGGCAAGCCCGGCTCGGTCGACGTGACGCTCGACCTGCCGGCCGGCTCCCAGGTCCAGGCCGAGACCGGCGTCGGCGGCGTCCGGACCGCCGGCCCGCTCGCCGAGTGCCGGGTCAAGAGCGGCGCCGGCGACGTGCAGCTCGACCGGGTCGGCCCGCTCGCGCTCGACACCGGCGCCGGCCGCGTCGACGTGGACACCGTCGCCGGCCGCGCCGACATCAGCACCGGCTCCGGCCGGCTCCGGGTCCGCGAGATCGACGGCCCGGCCGTGCTGAAGAACTCCAACGGCGACAGCTGGCTCGGGCTGGTCACCGGCGACGTGCGGATCAACGCCGCCAACGGCGACATCGCGGTCGACCGGGCCGGCGGCGGTGTGATCGCCAGCACGGCCAACGGCGACATCAGAGTCGGCGCGGCCGCCCGCGGCACCGCCTCGCTGAAGACCGGATTCGGCGAGATCGAGGTCGGCATCCCGGCCGGCACCGCGGCCAGGCTCGACGCGTCCACCTCCTTCGGCCGGGTCCGCAACCAGCTCGAGTCCGCCGACGGTCCACAGGAGACGGACGAGTCGCTGGACCTGCGCGCCCGCAGCGGCTACGGCGACATCGTGATCCGCCGGGCCACCGGGAGCCTCGCGTGAGCGCGCGCGAGAGCTCGCAGCGCGAGCGGGCACAGTGCGCCGTCGAGGTCACCGGCCTGCGCAAGTCGTACGGCTCGACGCTGGTGCTGGACGGCGTCGACCTGGCCGTTCCGGACGGCTCGGTGTTCGCGCTGCTGGGGCCGAACGGCGCCGGCAAGACGACCACGGTCGAGATCCTCAGCACGCTGATCCCGGCCGACGCCGGCACCGTCCGGGTGGTCGGCCACGACGTGGCCACCGAGCCGGACTCGGTCCGCTCCGCGATCGGCGTGACCGGCCAGTTCTCCGCGGTCGACGGCTTCCTCACCGGCCGGGAGAACCTGCTGCTGATGGCCGACCTGCTGCACCTCGGCCGGGACGCCGGCCGGCGCACGGCGGCCGAGCTGCTGGAGCGGTTCGAGCTGACCGCGGCGGCCGGCCGGGTGGCCTCGACGTACTCGGGCGGCATGAAGCGACGGCTCGACCTCGCCATGACGCTGGTCGGGAGCCCGCGGGTGATCTTCCTCGACGAGCCGACCGCCGGGCTCGACCCGCGCAGCCGCCGGACCATGTGGCAGGTGGTCCGCGAGCTGGTCGCGGGCGGGACCACGGTCGTGCTCACCACGCAGTACCTGGAGGAGGCCGACGAGCTCGCGGACCGGGTCGCGGTGCTCGACGCCGGCCGGATCGTCGCCGCGGGCACGCCCGAACAGCTCAAGCGGCGGGTGCCGGGCGGGCACGTCCGGCTCCGGTTCGCCGGCCTGCCGGCGCTCGACGCGGCCAGCGCGGCCGTCCGCGGCCACCGGGACGAGGACTCGCTCAGCCTCACCGTGCCCGCCGACGGCAGCCTCGCCTCGCTGCGCGCGCTGCTCGACCAGCTGGACCGGGCCCAGGTCGAGGTCGAGGACCTCGCCATCCACACCCCAGACCTCGACGACGTCTTCCTCGCCGTCACCGGAACCAGGAAGGGCGGCCACGAATGAGCACGCGCGAGAGCGCCCAGCGGGCAGCAACGACAGTCGACCGGCCGGTGCCCGCGCCGGCGGGTCTGCCCGGACGGCGGACACCGCACCCGCTCGGTCTCGCCGTCACCGACTCGGCGACCATGCTGCGCCGCCAGCTGCGGCACATGCTGCGCTACCCGTCGATGACCGTGTTGCTGGTCGGCACGCCGGTGGTCATCCTGCTGCTGTTCGTGTACGTCTTCGGCGGCACGCTCGGCGCCGGGCTGCCGGTCTCGGTCGCCGGCTCCGGCCGCGCGGCCTACCTCGACTACGTGACGCCGGGGATCCTGCTGCTGACGATGGCGGCGACCGCGCAGGGCACCGCGATCTCGGTGGCCATGGACATGACCGAGGGGATCATCGCGTGGTTCCGGACGATGCCGATCGCCCGCGCCTCGGTGCTCACCGGGCACGTGCTCGGCAGCCTGGTCCAGGCCCTGCTCGCGGTCGCGGTGGTGCTCGGGGTCGAGCTGGCGTTCGGCTTCCGCCCGAACGCCTCGGCGGTCGGGTGGCTCGCCACCGCCGGGCTGGTCGTGCTGGTCGCGTTCGCGCTGACCTGGCTGTGCGTCGCCCTCGGGCTGGTCAGCAAGAGCGTGGAGACGGCCAGCAACATCCCGATGTTCCTGCTGCTGCTGCCGTTCCTGGGCAGCGGGTTCGTCCCGGCCGACTCGATGCCGGCGGGGCTGCGCTGGTTCGCCGAGCACCAGCCGTTCACCCCGATCACCGAGACGCTGCGCGGGCTGCTGTCCGGCACGCCGATCGGCACCGACGGGATCGTCGCGGTCGCCTGGTGCGCGGCCATCGCGCTGGGCTCGTACCTCTGGGCCCGGCGGCAGCTGGCCCGCCGGCCGGTGCGCTGAGCCGGCTCAGAGGAACCCGCGGCGCGGGCGGGTGCGGACCCGGACATCGGCCTGGTCCTGGGTACCGGCGCCGAGCTCGGCCCTGGTCCGGGCCGCCCGCACCGCGTCGGCCAGCCCGGCCACGCTGAACCGGCCGGTGTAGCGCTGGCCGTTGACGAAGAACGTCGGCGTACCGGACACCCCGCTGGCATCGGCGCTCTCCACGTCCCGGGCCACCCGGCCGGCGTGCATGTGCCGGCGCAGGTCCTCGCGGAAGCGCTGCTCGTCCAGCCCGAGCCGGCGGGCGTAGCGCAGCAGGTCCGGGCCGGTGAGCTTGTCCTGGTTGGCCAGCAGCTCGTCGTGCATCGGCCAGAACGCGCCCTGCGCGGCGGCCGCCTCCGCCGCTTCGGCCGCGAGCTGGGCCTGCGGGTGCACGTCGGTCAGCGGCAGGTGCCGCCACACGTACCGGACATCCGGGTCGACCTCCTGCTCGGCCAGGATGGCCCGCTCGGCCTGCCCGCAGTACGGGCACTGGAAGTCGCCGTACTCGACCACGGTGACGGTCGCGTCCTCCGGCCCGCGGACGTGGTCGTGCTCCGGGTCCACCGGGTCGACCAGGTCGAGCAGCTGCACCGCGTCGCCGAGCAGGGCCCGCTGCCGGCGCTGCTCCGGCAGCGTCGCCGTCAGCCGGAACACCACCCAGGTCAGCCCGGTCGCCAGCACCGCGGCGACGAGCACGCCCAGCTTCGCCTGGTCCAGCTCGGTCCCGTCCAGCGCGAGGTTGGCGATGAGGAACGAGACGGTGAAGCCGACGCCGCCGATCGTGCCGCTGCCGATCACCGCGGCCCAGCCGACCGTCGGCCGCAGCCGGCCCCGGCTGAGCCTGGTCAGCAGCCAGGCCGAGCCGACGATCGCGACCGGCTTGCCGAGCACGTACCCGGCGATCACGCCGAGGGTGACCGGCGACCGGACCGCGTGGGCGAGGAAGCTCCCGCTCAGCGCGATGCCGGCGTTGGCCAGCCCGAACAGCGGGACGATGACGTAGCTGGTCCACGGGTGGTAGACCCGCTGCAGCCGCTCGTTCGGCGACAGCGTGGCGTTCAGCCGGGTGACCGCGGTGCGGGCCAGGTCCGCGGTCGGCTGCTCGCGGAACCTCCGGAACAGCCCGCTCGCCTCCTCCAGGCTCTGCCGCCCGGGCGTGTACGCCGGCGCGGTCAGCCCGATCGCCAGCCCGGCCACCACCGGGTCGACACCGCTGGTCAGCAGCGCCGACCACATCACCACACCGGCCAGCAGGTACGCCGGCGCCCAGTTCACCCCGAGCGCGAGCATTCCGACCATGCCGGCCAGCACGAGCGCGGCGAGCAGGATCGGCAGCAGCTCCACCGGCCCGCTGTACGCGACCGCGATGACGATCAGCGAGGCCAGGTCGTCGACCACGAACATGGTGAGCAGGAAGATCCGGGTCCGGTCCGGCACCCGCCGGCCGAGCAGGGCCAGCCCGCCGAGGGCGAGCGCGGTGTCGGTCGACATCGCCACGCCCCAGCCGCGGGAGGCCCCGTCGGCCGCGTTCACCGCGAGGTAGATGAGCGCGGGCAGGAGCATCCCGAGCGCGCCGGCCACGAACGGCAGCACCAGCCGGCGCCGGTCGCGCAGGTCGCCGAGGTCGATCTCGCGTCGCGCCTCCAGCCCGACGACCAGGAAGAAGAACGTCATCAGGCCGCTGTTCACCCAGGTCCGCAGGTCCCGGGTCACGCCGTGGTCGCCGAGCCGCAGTGACAGTGTCGTGCGCCACACCGTCTCGTACGAACCGGCGTCGACGTTGGCCCAGACCAGCGCGGCGACGATCGCGAGCACCAGGACGCCGGCGCTGCCCGACTCGGTCCGCAGGAACACCCGCAGCGGCGCGACGACGTCCCGCCGCGTGTACGTCGGGGCGGGTCCGGTGCCGCGCGTGTCCGCCATCGCTCGCAAGATAGTCGTCACCTTCTTGGTGGAACCGGTGGACGCCCGCCGCGGGGCCGACCACGACCGAGTCGGAGATGATCCCCTTGGTCGCACCGCTGTCCCAGCCCTCGGCGACCTTCGACGGCACCAGCTTCGACATGTCCGAGCCGACCGAGAAGTTGACGACGTCGGCCTTCTGGCCGTTGGTCACCGCGGTCGCCTGGGTGCCGCTGGGCCCGTACGAGGCGAAGGGCATCGAGGGCTGGGACGACCTGATCAAGCCGGGCGTCCAGATCGTCACCCCGGATCCGGCCTCCTCGGGCTCGGCCAAGTGGAACATCCTCGCCGCGTACACGCACGTGCTCAAGAACGGCGGGACCGAGGAGCAGGCCAAGGCCTACCTCACCGCCTACTACAAGAACATCGTGGCCAAGCCGTCCAGCGGCGCGCAGGCCACGGCCACGTTCCTGAACGGCACCGGTGACGCGCTGATCTCGTACGAGTCGGAGGCGATCGGCGGCCGGCAGAAGGGCGACAAGTTCGACTACGTGGTGCCGGCCGAGTCGATGCTCATCGAGACCCCGGCCGCGGTGACGACGAGCGCGTCCCAGTCGGCGAAGGACTTCCTGGCCTACGCGGAGAGCGACGCCGGCCAGAAGATCTTCGCCAGCAAGGGCTTCCGGCCGGCGCTGGAGGGCGTCGACCCGGGCAGCGTCGAGGGCGCCAACGACCCGTCGAACCCGTACCCGACCGTGGCCAAGCTGACCACGATCTCCGAGCTCGGTGGCTGGAAAGAGGTCAACAAGAAGTACTTCGACAAGAACACCGGCATCGTGACCGAGATCGCGGGCAACGCCGGGTGAGCACGGCCGGACTGACCGCCCCGTCCGTCGCGCCCGCCGGGCGCGGCGGGCGGCGGCGAGCCGTCGACTCCGGCGCGACGTTCCGGTTCGGCCCGCTGGCCGGCGTCGGCCTCGGCACCGCGGTGCTCTGGATGAGCCTGCTGGTGATGCTTCCGCTGGCCGCGGTGGTGGTCACGTCCGCGGACAGCGGCTGGAGCGGGTTCTGGGACTCGATCACCGGGCCGCAGGCGGCTGCCGCGCTGCGGTTCACGATCGGCAGCTCGCTGCTCGTCTGCGCGGTCAACGCCGTGATGGGCACGCTGGTGGCGTTCGTGCTGGTACGGGACGACTTCCCGGGCAAGCGGCTGCTCGAGCTCATCATCGACGTGCCGTTCGCGTTGCCCACGATCGTCGCCGGCCTGGTCATGAACACCCTGTACGGCACGGACTCACCGATCGGCGTGGTTCTCTACGGCAAGCGGGCCGGCGTCGTCGTCGCGCTGCTGTTCGTCACGCTGCCGTTCGTGGTGCGGACCGTGCAGCCGGTGCTGATGGCGATGGAGCGCGACGTCGAGGAGGCCGCGGCGTCGCTCGGCGCCGGACCGCTGACCGTGTTCCGGCGGATCGTACTGCCGACGATCCTGCCCGCGGTGGCCGCCGGGACCGCGCTCGCGTTCGCCCGGGCGATGGGCGAGTACGGCTCGGTGGTGCTCATCGGCGGCCAGCTCAACCGGACCCAGACGTCGTCGATCTTCGCGTACAACCAGGTCCAGGACGGCAACTTCGCCGACGCCGCCGCGACGGCGACCGTGCTGCTGGTGGTGGCTCTGCTCGTCATCGGCGGGCTCGACCTGCTGCAGCGCTGGGTGGCTCGCCGTCGCTGAGCTGCTCGCCGAGCGGCCGGCCGCCGCCCCGCCACCCGTCGCCCGGGCCCGCCGCCGCGGCCGGGCCGGCCGGTGGGGGCTGCGTACGGTCGCGGTGCTCTACATCGGCATCCTCGTCGCGGTGCCGCTGGCGCTGGTGTTCCAGCGGACGATCGCCGACGGCGCCGACGTGTTCTGGGACGCGATCAGCACGCCCGACGCCGTGCACGCCTTCAAGATCACCGCTGAGATCGCGGTCATCGCGGTCGCGATCAACACGGTCTTCGGCGTGGGGATGGCGCTGCTGCTGGCCCGCTACCGGTTCTTCGGTCGGCGGTTCCTCAACGTGCTGCTGGACATCCCGGTCTCGGTCTCGCCGATCGTGGTCGGCCTCGCCCTCGTGCTGGTGTACGGCCCGACCCAGGGCTGGTTCGGGCCGACGCTGTCGGACGCCGGGGTGCAGGTCATCTTCGCCCTGCCCGGCATGATCCTGGCCACCTGCTTCGTGTCGCTGCCGCTGGTGGTGCGCGAGATCGTCCCGGTGCTGCAGGAGGAGGGGCTCGACCAGGAGGTCGCGGCCCGCTCGCTCGGCGCCAGCTCCCGGCAGCGGTTCGTCCGGATCACGCTGCCGACGATCCGCTGGGCCCTCGCGTACGGCGTGGTGCTCAGCCTGGCCCGTGCCATCGGCGAGTACGGCGCGGTCCGGGTCGTCTCCGGCGACGTGATCGGACAGACCCAGACGGCCACGCTGCGGGTCGGCGACCTGGCCGAGCAGGGCGAGCCCGGGGCGTACCAGATCTCGCTCGTGCTCGTGCTGTTCGCCATCCTGTGCATCGTCGGCATCTCGCTGCTGCGCCCCAAGGAGAAGAAGAACTGATGGGTATCGAGGCGACTGCCGTCACCAAGCGATTCGGCGACTTCCCCGCACTGTCCGATGTGGACCTCTCGGTGCCGTCGGGCGAGTTGACCGCGCTGCTCGGACCGAGCGGCGGCGGCAAGTCGACGCTGCTGCGGATCATCGGCGGGCTCGAGGACCTGGACGCCGGCTCCATCGAGATCGACGGGGTGGACGCCACCGAGGTGCCGGCCCAGCGGCGGAACGTGGGCTTCGTGTTCCAGCACTACGCCGCGTTCAAGCACCTGAGCGTGTACCGGAACGTCGCGTTCGGGCTGGAGATCCGCCGCCGGCCCAAGGACGAGATCCGCCGGCGGGTGGGGGAGCTGCTCGACCTGGTGCACCTGGAGAAGTTCGCCGACCGGCTGCCCTCGCAGCTGTCCGGCGGGCAGCGGCAGCGGATGGCGCTGGCCCGGGCGCTGGCCACCGAGCCGCGGGTGCTGCTGCTGGACGAGCCCTTCGGCGCGCTGGACGCGCAGGTCCGCAAGGAGCTGCGGAACTGGCTGCGCCGGCTGCACGACGAGATGCACGTGACCACCCTGTTCGTCACGCACGACCAGGAGGAGGCGCTCGAGGTCGCCGACCGGCTGGTGGTCATCAACGCCGGCCGGATCGAGCAGGTCGGCTCGCCCACCGAGCTGTACGACAAGCCGGCCAACGACTTCGTGATGAGCTTCCTCGGCCCGGTGACCCGGCTGGACGGCCGGCTGGTGCGGCCGCACGACATCGACATCTTCCTCGAGCCGGCCGAGGGCGCGGTGCGCGGCACGGTGGCGCGGCTGCAGCGGATCGGCTTCGAGGTGCGGGCCGAGCTGGAGGCCGGCGGCAGCCGCCCGTGGGTGCAGCTCACCCGCGGCGAGGCCGAGAGGCTGGCCATCGACACCGGCGCGACCGTGTGGCTGCGGGCGGCCGCCGGAGCGTCCACCCTCGCCGCGCCGGCCGAGCAGCCGGTGCCGGTGGCCGTCGCGGCCGGCTGACGGCCGGTCCCGATTCAGATCTCCGCGAAGGCGGACTACGCGGTCCGCGCGGTGCTGTGCCTGGCCGCGCACGCGGGTGCACCTGCGGGACGTGTGGATCGCGGTCCGGTCCAGCCTGCGCGAGGTGCTGGACGAGACCACCCGTGGCCGACGTGCTCACCGGAGAGCTGCCGGCGCACGTGCGTGCGCTGGTCGAGGCGCCGGGAGCCGGGCAGCGGCGCTGAACCCGCCCGCTCAGTGGCCCCGGAACGCCTCCTCCAGCCACCACGCGCCGGTCTCCGCGGCGACCTTCGCGTCGATCACGATCGGTGCGTCCCGCGGACCGGCCAGCCAGTCGGCCACCGGCGCGAGGTCCTCGGGCCGGCGCACGGTCACCCCGGTGCAGCCGAAGCCGCGGCCGATCGCGGCGATGTCGGCGTCCGGGAACCGTACGGTCCCGAGCTCGAAGCCGTCCGGGCCGAAGTGGTGCACCTCGGCGCCGTAGCCGAGGTCGTCGTAGACCACCACGACCAGCGGCAGCCCCAGCCGCACCGCGGTCTCCAGTTCGCTGATCCCCATCAGCGCGCCGCCGTCGCCGAGCGCGGCCACCGGCAGCCGGTCCGGCCGGGCCAGGGCGGCCCCGATCGCGGTGCCGAGCCCGAGCCCGATCGACTGGAACGCCTGGGTGAAACAGAAGCCCTGCTCGTCCGGGACCGACAGGTACATGCTCGGGTAGCCCATGAAGTTGCCCGAGTCGACCGCGACCACCCGCTCGGCCGGCAGCAGGTCGTCCAGTGCGATCGACAACATGCGCGGGTCCACCGTCGTCCCGGCCGCACCGCTGTCCACATAGGACACGTCCCGCCAGCGCACCTCCCGGGCGATCCGGTCGCGCAGCTCGTCACCGCGGTAGCCGGACTTCGGCTTCACCGCGTCGGCCACGTCCGCGGCGGTGGCGGCGACGTCACCGAGCACGCCGACGTCCACCGGCCGGTTGGCGCCGATCGCGTCCGGGTCGAGGTCGACCTGCACGACCGTCGCCTGTGGACCGATCAGCGTCCCGTGCCGGGTCGTCCACATCGACAGCGAGCAGCCCCAGGCGACGACGACGTCGGCGGCGGCGATCAGCTCGGCCGCGAGCGGCGAGGCGAACCCGCCGGACACGTCCAGCGACCACGGGTCGCCCGCGAACAGCCCCTTGGCCACGGCCGAGGTGGCCAGCAGCGCGCCGCACCGCTCGGCCAGCGCGGCAACCACAGGGCCGGCCGGCCGCGCGCCGCGGCCGGCCAGGAACACCGGCCGCTCGGCCCGGTCGAGGATCGCGGCCAGCTCGGCGACCGCCGCCGCGGCCGCGCGCGGTGCCGGCAGCGGGACCACCGGGGCCAGCGCGGGCAGCTCCGGCACCGGCTGCGCCTGCACGTCCAGCGGCAGGTTGAGCACGACGGTCCGGCGCTGCTCGACCGCGGTCCGGACCGCCCGCACCGTGTCGGCCACCGCCGAGCCGGCCGAGTGCACCCGCTCGGCCACCGCCCCGACCGCGGTGGCCAGCCCGCCCTGGTCGATCCGGAAGTTGGAGCGGACCGCGGCCGCGCCGGTGTCGGCGGCGAGCACGACCAGCGGGGTGCGGCTCTTCGCCGCCTCGGTGATGCCGGTGGTCGCGTTGGTCAGCCCGGGGCCCTGGTGCACGGTCAGCACGCCGAGCCGGCCGCTGACCCGGGCGTACCCGTCGGCCATCATCGCCGCGCCGGCCTCGTGCCGGGCCGCGACGTAGCGGGCGCCGGCCGCGACCATCGCGTTGGTGGCGTGGAAGTTGCCGCTGCCGACGACCCCGAAGACGGTGTCGGCGCCGAGCGCGACGAGCGCCCGGCCGACGGCCTCGGCGACGAGCACGGTCCCGGCTCCCGTCAGCGCTCGACCAGGGCGAGCACCCGGGTCGGGCTGCCGGAGCCGCCGACGATCGGCAGCGGCGCGGTGACCAGCAGCGTCCCGGTCGGCGGCAGCAGCTGCAGGTTGCGCAGCTGGGTCAGCCCGTACTTGCCGGCGCCGAGCAGGAACGAGTGGCACGGGAACGGCGGGTCGAACGAGTGGGCCGTGCCGGCGTCGGTGCCGACCGTCTCGACCCCGAGCCCGACGATCGGGGTCTGCTCGGCCAGCCAGCGCGCGCACTCGACCGAGACGCCCGGCGTGTGCGGGCCGGTCTCGTCGGCGTTGAGGAAGCTGTCCTGGTCGCCGGCGCGGGTGTCCCAGCCGGTGCGGTAGAGCAGCCAGCCGCCGTCCGGCAGCGGGCCGTGCTCGGCTTCCCATGCCTTCACGTCGTCGATCTCGAGCAGGTAGTCGGGGTCGGCCCCGGCCTTGTCCAGCACCGCCGCCGGCGCGACCAGCCGGCCCGGCGCGATCTGGGCGACGTCGCCCTTGTCCCGGCCGGTGATCCAGTGCACCGGCGCGTCGAGGTGGGTGCCGGTGTGCTCGCCGGTGTGGATGTCGTTCCAGTACCAGCCCGGGCCGCGCTCGTCGTACCGGCTCAGCTCCTCGAGCCGGAACCGGCTGGTGTTCGCGAACGGCTCCGGCAGCAGCAGGATCGGTGTCGTCTCGACCAGCGGTGCGGTGAGGTCGATCACCTCGACCGACCCGCTCCGGAGCGCCGCCGCCAGCTCGCCGAGCACCGCCATGTGCACCCCTTCCGCCGTGGTGGGAAGGACGCTAGTGCAGTCCCGGGCCGTGCGGGAGTGGCGGCCAGGCGGACCCCCGCACCGCCCGGCCGCCACGGTCAGGGCAGCGCCGGGGAGCCGCCGGGTACGGTCGGCAGTCCCGCGGCGACCCAGGCCCGGAAGCCGCCGGCCAGGTCGGTCGCGGCCGGCACGCCGAGCCGGCGCAGCGCGGCGGCGGCCAGGCTGGAGGCGTAGCCCTCGTTGCAGACGACGACGACCACCGCGCCCGGCCCGGCCTGCGGCAGCCGCCACGGGCTGTCCGGGGCGAACCGCCACTCCAGCACGTTGCGCTCGACCACGAGCGCGCCCGAACGCCGAGCTGGTCCCGTGTGGACGGACGGCGCGGTGGGCCGGGCCGGGACCGTCCCGCCAGGTCTCGGTGAGCACGCCGTCGAGGACCGTGTACGACCCGGACGCGCCGCCGTGGTCGTGCGGCCGGGTGGCCTGGCCGGGCGTCCAGGTCAGCAGCCAGACCTCGAGCTGCTCGGTGAGGGCCAGGCGGAGGTACCAGCGCTCGACCGGGTCGTGCACGGCCTCGGCCCGCAGCCCGGGCGCCACGTCGGCGGCCAGCAGCCGGGTCAGCCGGGCCAGGTCGACGACCGGCCAGTCACCCCGGCCGGTGACGGCGGAAGCGACCGGGAGCAGGGCAGGGTGGACGAACAGGGTGGGTGCGGTCATGGACGTCGCTCCAGGATGCGCGTGGGTGATCGGGTGCGGGATCAGGCCCGCGGACACGCGCACGCCACGACCCGGAGCAGGTCGAGAGCGCGGTCCCGCCACAGCACGGCGCTGAGCACGACAGTTACCCTACTAATTCAGTAGAGATTGGCAAGCCCGGTTCACAGTGACTGCACAGACCGGATCGGGCACAGGCCAGGGCCGGCGGACGTTGTACCAGGTAACCAACGCTGCCGGGGAGTTCCGCCGTGCCCACACCCACCGCGACCGCCGCACCGCAACCGTCCACCGAGGCCCCTTCTCGGCCGTGGCTGCCGTGGTCGGGCACCGCTGCCCGGTTGCTGCTCGGCGTCGTCTGGGCCTGGGCCGCGGTGACGAAGCTGGGTGACCCGGCCGCGTCCGTCCGCGCCGTCCGGGCGTACGAGCTGTTGCCGGAGTGGCTGGCCAAGGGCGTCGGCTACGGGCAGCCGTTCCTGGAGATCGGGCTGGCCGTGCTGCTGGTCGCGGGGCTGGCCACCCGGCTCGCCGCGGTGCTCTCCTCGGCGCTGCTGGTGGTCTTCCTGGCCGGCATGGTGTCGGCCGCGGCCCGCGGGCTGCAGATCCAGTGCGGCTGCTTCGGCGGCGGCGGGCAGCTCGGCGCCGGCCAGTCCACCGCGTACACCGCGGAGATCCTGCGCGACGCGGGGCTGCTGGCCGTCTCGGCGTTCCTGGTCTGGGCGTACCGGACCCGGTTCGCCGTGGACAACCTGATCCGCTCGTACGGGCCGGAGCCGACCGTGCGCGGTCCGCGGAAGACGGCCGAGGCGCGCCGGCGGCTGGCCGCCCTGCTGGAGCAGCGGCAGCGACAGGGCGAGCGGCGGGTCCGGCGCGCCTCGGCCGCGACCGCACTGGTGCTGGTCGCACTGGTCGCCGCCGGCATCGGCGTCCAGGCGTCGCGGATCCCGACCCCGACCGGGCCGACCCCGCCCGGGGTCTCGCTGACCGGCGGCGTGCCTGTCGGCAAGGCGACCGCCCCGGTCACCCTCGACCTGTACGAGGACCCGCAGTGCCCGGTCTGCGCCCAGTTCGAGGCCCAGGTCGGTCCCACCATCGCCGGCTGGATCGCGAGCGGCAAGGTCGCCGTGCACTACCACGTGATCTCGTTCCTCGACTCGGCCTCGACCACGAAGTACTCCAGCCGGGCCGCGAACGCGCTCTACGCGGCGGCCGCGGTCAGCCCGGACTCCTTCGTCAAGTACCACCAGCTGCTCAACCAGCAGCAGCCGGCCGAGGGGTCGGCCGGGCTGACCGAGGACACGCTGGTGCAGCTCGCGCAGCAGGCCGGCGCCGGCGCGGCCGCCGACCAGATCCGCGCCGGCACCTACGCGGACTACGTGACCAAGGCGACCGACCAGTCCTCCAAGGACGGCGTCACCGGCACCCCCACCGTGCGAGTCAACGGCAAGGCCGTCGCCCAGCCGACCCTCGACCAGGTGACCGCCGCGGTCAACGCCGCCGCCTGACCCCGGCCCGACCGGCTCGGCGGCCCTGGCCCAGCCGGTCGGGCCGGCTACGAGTCCGCCTAGGGTGAGCGGGTGCGGGCTGCGCAGGGAAGCCGGACCGCGGTGCTCGTCTGCCAGGGGCGGGCCGCCGCGCACGGGCGGATCGCGCCGGAGGTGTTCACCGACCCGGTCGCGCTGCCGATGCTGAAGCCGGACGAGCGGATCCCGGTCGAGCAGGTCCGCGCCGGCGCCCCGCCGGACGGCACCGCCGGCCGGGTCGGCTACGAGACGGTCCGGGCCAGCGCCGAGGCCGTCGTCCCGCGGACCGTCGCGATCGACGCCGCGGTCCGGACCAGGCCGACCGCGCAGGTGGTGATCCTCGGCGCCGGCCTCGACGGCCGAGCCTGGCGGATGCCCGAGCTGGCCGCCGTCGAGGTCTACGAGGTCGACCACCCGGCCTCCCAGCAGGACAAGCGCGAGCGGGTCGCCGGCCTCAGCCCGCTGGCCGGCGCGCTGCGCTGGGTGCCGGTGGACTTCAGCCGGGACCGGCTCGGCGACGCCCTCGACGCCGCCGGCCACCGGGCGGACGCGCCGACGACCTGGGTCTGGGAGGGCGTGGTGCCCTACCTGGGCCGCACCGAGGTCGAGGCGACGGTGGCCGCGGTCGCCGCTCGCTCGGCCCCCGGCAGCGGCCTGGTGGTCAACTACCAGGCGCCGTCGGTCGCCGCGGGCGCCGGCCGGATCGTCGCCCGCGGGATGCTCGCGCTGGCCCGCAGCCCGGCGCCGTGGCGGGACGAGCCGCGCCGGTCGGCCTGGACCGCGCCGGCGATGGCAGCGCTGCTGACCCGGCACGGGTTCACGGTCACCGGCGACGAGGACACGCTGACGATCGCCCGGCGGCTGCCGATGACGATCCGGCAGCGCCGCTCGCTGGCCAGCGGCCGGGTGGCCACCGCGGTGACGGGCTCAGTAGCCGATCGGCAGGCCGGCGTAGTTCTCGGCCAGACCGGTGGCGCCGGCCGCGCTGCTGACCACC
The DNA here is from genome assembly GCA_963803135.1 of uncultured Actinomycetota bacterium. Taxonomy (GTDB): domain Bacteria; phylum Actinomycetota; class Actinomycetes; order Mycobacteriales; family CADCTP01; genus CADCTP01. Next base: position 1,202,537 of record CAWDLH010000010.1, read on the forward strand.
CAGCGCAGCTGGGACAGCTGCAGCTGCGCGTCGAACTCGTCCCCGCCGCGGTGCAGCATCGTCGTCATCCACCAGGAGAAGTGGGTGCAGCGCCAGACCCGGCGCAGGGCGGTGTCCGAGTACGCGTCGGCCAGCCGGGGATCGTCCTCCCGCAGCAGCGCGGTGAGCGCCGGCGCCAGCAGGGCGACGTCCGAGATGGCCAGGTTGAGTCCCTTGGCCCCGGTCGGCGGCACGATGTGGGCGGCGTCGCCGGCCAGGAACAGCCGGCCGTGCCGCATCGGCGCCATCACGTAGCTGCGCATCGGCAGCACGCTCTTCTCGGTGATCGGCCCCGGCCCGCGCTCCGGCCCGATCCGGAGCGCGAGCTCGGCCCAGATCCGGTCGTCGGGCCAGTCGTCGAGGTCGGTGTCGTTGGGCACCTGCAGGTAGAGCCGGCTGACCGTGGCCGAGCGCATCGAGTGCAGCGCGAACCCGTTCGGGTGCCAGGCGTAGATCAGCTCGTCGGTGGACGGCGCGACGTCGGCCAGGATCCCCAGCCAGGAGTACGGGTAGGTCCGCGTCCAGGTGCTGGTGACCGCCTCCGGGACGGCGTCGCGGCTGGGCCCGAACGAGCCGTCGCAGCCGACCACGACCTCCGCGTCCAGCCGCTCCGGCCGACCGTCCACAGTGAACGTCACGTGTGGACGGTCGGTCACGTCGTGCACGGCGGTGTCGGCGACCTCGTAGACGATGCGCTGGCCGCCGGCGTCCCGGGCCCGGCCGAGGTCCTTCTGCACCTCGGTCTGCCCGTAGACCCAGACGCCGCGGCCGACCAGGTCGACGAAGTCGAGGTGGTGCCGCTCGCCCGGCCACTGCAGGTGGATCCCGCGGTGCTGGTCGCCCTCGTCGCGCAGCCGCTTGCCGAGCCCGACCGAGTCGAGCAGCTCGACGCTGGAGCTCTCCAGGATGCCGGCCCGGATCCGCGACTCGACGTACTCGCGGGACCGGGTCTCGACGACCACCGACTCGATGCCGTCCTGGGCGAGCAGGTGCGCCAGCAGCAGCCCGGCCGGCCCGGCCCCCACGATCGCCACCTCAGTCCGCATGGGCCCCATTCTCGGCCCTCCACCGCGCGTACGCGTCGGGACGGCAGCGCGCGCACGGACGGTAGCCGGTGGCGACCGCGGTCGGCTCGTCGGCGAAGAACACCCGGTGCCGGACGTAGTGGCCCCGGGCGATCCAGCGCCGCGCCGACGGGCAGTCCAGCCGGCCGTACACCTTCGCCCGCCGGTGGCCGCCGAGCGTCCCCGGCACGTCGCTCTCGTACGGGCCGTCCCTACCCAGCAAGCGGTAGCTCACGCCGCGTCGTGGAACACGAGCCCGAGGGTGAACCGCTCGCCGGACCGGATCACCGACACGCCGTGCCGGACCGGAGCCGCCGACCAGCCGCGGGCGGAGCGGACCGGCCGGTCCCTGGTGGTGAAGACCAGCCCGTGCCCGTGCGGGATCAGCGTCGCGGTGCCCCGGGACTGCGCCCGCGGCCGCTGCTCGTAGAGCAGGAACTCACCGCCGGTGTGGTCTACGCCGGGATCGTTGAGGTTGATCACGACCTGCAGCGGGAAGACCAGCTCGCCGTAGAGGTCGCGGTGCAGCGCGTTCCAGTCGCCCTCGCGGTAGCGCAGCAGGATCGGGGTCGACTTCGTCTGGCCGGCGGCGTGGCACCTGGCCAGCCACTCGTCCAGGTCGTCCGGCCACGGCGCCTCGCGCCCGAGCCGGGTCCACCAGTCCCGGGCGATCGGCAGCAGCCGCGGGTAGAGCGCGCGCTTCAGCTCGACCACGGCCGGTGGGAACGGCTCGGCGAAGTAGCGGTACTCACCCCGGCCGAAGCGGTGCCTGGACATGTCCACAGTGGACCGGAACCGATCGTCCGCACCGTACAGGGCGGCGATCTGTTTGGTCTCGGCCGGCTCCAGCAGCGGCCCGATCAGCCCGCAGCCGAGCTCGTCCAGCTCGGCCGCGGCCGAACCCCAGTCGGCCGCGGCCACCCGCTCCGGGTAGCTCATGCCGCCTCCAGCTCCAGCAGGGTCAGCTTGGCGTCGACCCCACCGGCGTAGTGGCCGATCGCGCCGTCCGAGCGCACCACCCGGTGGCAGGGCACCACGACCGGCAGCGGGTTGGTCGCGCAGGCCGTGCCGACCGCCCGGACGGCCTTGGGGTTGCCGGCCAGCGCGGCCAGCGCCGCGTACGAGGCGGTATGCCCGTAGTCGACGTCGGTCGCCAGGTGGTGCAGCACGGTGGACCGGAAGCCCGTCGACAGCCGCCAGTCCAGCGGCAGGTCGAAGCGCCGCCGGCGGCCGGCGAAGTAGTCGTCCAGCTGCCGGACCACCGGGTCGAGCCGGCCCGGCGCGTGCAGCACCCGCGGACTGACCCGGTCGGCCAGCGCCTGCAGCACCGCGTCGTGCCCCTGGTTCGGGTACGCGACCCGGACCAGTCCCTGCCCGGTGGCGGCGAGCAGCAGCGGACCGACCGGGGTGTCCACGGTCCGGTAGGCGACGTCGAGCAGGCCCTCGGCCTCGGCCGCGGCGGCCAGCCGGGCCCGCAGCCGGTCCACATCGGACTCCTCGACGGGGAACGCGTCCAGCAGGTCGTTCATCGGTTCGCTCCTATGGTCCGGCGCAGCGCCGCGATGCCGTCGGCGGCGGCCCGCCGGGCGGCGTCGGGGCTGCCGCCGATGATCTCGGCGATCTCGGCGTACGGCAGTCCGGTGAGGTAGTGGTAGGCCACGGCCCGGCGCTGCTTCGGAGGCAGCGCGACGATCGCGGCGGCGAGGTCGAGGTCGGGCAGGTCGGTCCCGGTCTCGGGTTCGGGCGGGTCGGCGACCGGCACCGCGCGGCGGGCGGTGGCCCTGGTGACGTCGATCGCCTTGCGGTGCGCGATCGTCACCAGCCAGGCCTCGACGTTCGCGCCCGCCGGCAGGTCCGGGTACGCCCGCAGCGCGGCCAGGAACGTCTCCGACCAGGCGTCGTCGGCGTCGGCGGGTCCGAGCACGGCCCGGACCACCCGCAGGACGGTCGGGCCGTGCTCGGCCACCACGCGCTCGAACGGCGGGTTCCCGGTCAGGACGCCTCCAGCTGCCGCTGCCCGGACTCCAGGTCGAGCAACCGCCGCTTGCGCTCCAGCCCGCCGGCGTACCCGGTGAGCTTGCCGTCGCTGCCCACCACGCGGTGGCAGCCGACCAGGATCGACAGCGGGTTGGCCCCGACCGCCGCGCCGACCTCCTGCGCGGTGGTCCCGTCGCCGAGCGCGCGGGCCAGCTCCCCGTACGTGGCCGTCCGGCCGTACGGGATCGCGGCGATCAGCCGCCAGACCCGCTCCTGCAGCGGGTCGCCGGCGGCGCGCAGGGGCAGGTCGAACTCGCGCCGGTCGCCGGCGAAGTACTCGGCGAGCTGGCCGGCGACGTCCTCGAAGCCGGTCTCGACCCGGGGGCCGAACGCGGCCCGGTCCGGGCGGGTCCAGTGGTGCGGGAAGTAGACGCCGCTGACGCCGGCGTCGTCGCGCACGACCGTGAGGTCGCCGATGGGCGTCGACAGGATCGTGTGCCGGGTGGACATCGGTGCTCCTTCGCCTCGTGTACTCGTCACCAGGTAGACGCACCGACCCGCCCGGACGTGAGGTCTAGTGGAGCGGAAAGTCCTGGCCGCGCTCCGATTCGGGGCGCGGGCCGAGGATCCGCCGCTGCGACTCGGTGATCCGGACGTCGTTGATGCTGGCCTCGCGCCGGCGCATCAGCCCGGCGGCGTCGAACTCCCACAGCTCGTTGCCGTACGACCGCCACCACTGGCCGTCGCCGTCGCGGCTCTCGTACTGGAACCGCACCGCGATGCGGTCGTCGGTGAACGACCAGAGCGCCTTGCGCAGCGCGTAGTCCAGTTCCCGCTCCCACTTGTCGGTGAGGAACGCGACGATCTCCTCGCGCCCGCTGAGGAACCGGTCCCGGTTCCGCCAGACCGAGTCCTCGGTGTAGGCCAGGCTGACCCGGTGCGGGTCGCGGGTGTTCCACGCGTCCTCGGCCGCCTGCACCTTCTGCGCTGCGGTCCGGGCGTCGAACGGCGGAAACGGCGGCCTGGACTCGGTCACGACGGACTCCTCCGGCTCAAGTCAGCTCAAGTCGATGCCGAAGTTAGTCCTCAACCCCTCGTGTCCGGCATCGGTGATCCGCACCGCCCGGCTCGATTCCCGCCGGCGGATCCAGTCCAGCTCCAGCAGCCGGTCGAGCAGGCCGCGCCCGAGCGCCCCGGACAGGTGGTGGCGCTGCTCGCTCCAGTCCACGCAGTAGCGGATCAGCCGGCGCCGCGGCGCCGCCAGCACGCCGAACTCGGCCAGGAACTCGTCACCCTCCCGGGTGATCGCGTAGTCGACGTCGTGGCCGAAGCCGGCTCGCGGGTCGCTCTCGTTGGCCTCGGGGTCGTAGCTGCCGTCGCCACCGACCAGGTAGCCCTTGTCCAGCAGGGCGGCCATGATGCCGACGCCGAGCTTGCCGGCCACGTGGTCGTAGCAGGTCCTGGCCTCGCGCAGGGCCGCGGCCCGGGTGCCCTGGCGCAGCGAGCGGACCGGCGCCACCGGCGCCAGCCGCTGCAGCGCCTCCAGCAGGTCGGCGACCTCGGGCCCGGCGATCCGGTAGTAGCGGTGCCGGCCGCGGGCCTCGACGGCGAGCAGGCCGGCCTCGGTGAGCTTGCCCAGGTGGCTGCTCGCGGTGGCCGCGCTGACGCCCGCCTCGTGGGCGAGCCGGCTGGCCGGAAGCGCGCGCCCGTCGGTCAGCGCGAGCAGGATCTGGCAGCGCCGGCGGTCGGCCACCAGGGCCCCGACCGCCGCGAGGTCGACGTCCCCGCCGCCAGTGGTCGCCGTCGCGGAAGCCATGCGCCGACGCTACGCCGGGCACGGTTCGGCCCCGGTCGAAGCGTCGGACCGGGCCGGCTCAGCCGGTGCTCGCCCGCTCCGCGGCCTCGTCGGTGGCAATCTCGGTGGCCTCGGCCTCGGCCTCGGCCGGGCCGCGGCCGGCCGCCGTGGCCCCGGTCGCCGGCTGAGGAACCGGCATCGGGACGTTGAGCCTGACCGTGGTGCCCCGGCCCGGCCGGGACCGCAGGTCCAGCCGGCCGCCGACGCCCTCGGCGGCGTCCGCGAGCAGCGCCAGCCCGATGTGCCCGTCGACCGGGCCGAGCGCCGACGCCGGGTCGAAGCCGGGGCCGTCGTCGGCGACCCTGGACGAACGCGATGTCGTCCTCGACCGCGAGGGTCAGCGTGACGTTCGCGCCCGGTGCGTGCTTGGCCGCGTTGCGCAGCGCCTCCCGGCCGACCCGGATCAGCGCCGCCCGGTGCGCGGCCGGCAGCGGCGGCAGGTCCTCGACCACCATCTCGACCGGTGTGCCCTCGTCCCGCAGGCCGTCGACGATCACCCGCAGCGCCGCCTCGGGGTCGGCCGCGCCGGAGTCGGCCGCGTACTGCATGCCGGTCAGCTCGCGCAGCGCGAGGACGTCGTCGTGCACCAGCCGCTGCGCGGTGCGCAGGGTGGCCCGCAGCGCGCCGACCGGCGGGGCCGCGCCGCCGTTGTCCAGGCTGGCGATCTGCGCGTCCAGCGCGGTCAGGGCATACCCCACCCCGGCGAGGTCCTGGATCACCCCGTCGTGCAGCTCGCCGGCGACCCGGCGTCGCTCGGCCGAGGACGCCTCGACCGCGAGCCGGATCATCGCCTGCCGCTCCCGCTCATACCGGGCGACCCGGCGGGCCAGCGAGTACGCCAGCGGGACCAGCAGCAGCCCGAGCACCAGCAGCGCGGCGAGCACCACCGGCACGATCCGGCGGATCAGCCCGGCCTCGTCGGCGTGCAGCCGGTCGACGGTGAAGTAGGTCTCCACCAGGATCGGGCGCCCCTCGGTGTCGGTCGTCCCGACGTACACCTCGAGGCTCCCGCCGAAGCCGCGGTCGAGCACGTTCTCCGACTTGCTCAGGTCGGAGATGTCCGAGTCCACCCCGCCGTGCTCGAGGACCCTGCGGTCGTCCGGGTCGAGCGGGTAGCGCTGGCCGATCAGCCTGGGGTCGTCGCTGTAGAGGATGACGCCGTCCTCGGACCACACCTTGACCCGCTGGATCGTGCTACCCGCCTTGCGGATCAGGACGCGGTCGTTGAGCGCCTGCATGTCGGCGGTCACGTTGTCGTACACGCCCTGGGTGACCAGCGGGGCCACGATCCGGGTGGCGACCACCTCGCCGCCGGCCTCGGCCTGCCGCAGCGCCTGGGCCTGGACCACGCGGACGCAGATGATCGCCGCGGTGGCGCCGACCACGACCAGCGCCATCACGCTGACCACGGCGTGCTGGGCGAGCGCCCTGGCGACGACCGACAGCCGCCGGCGGTCCCCGCGCGACCAGAGGATCAAAGCCGCTCCACGGGGGGTGACAGCAGTCCGAGCCGGCCGGCTGCGACGACGGCCTCGAGCTGGGAGTGGCAGTCCAGCTTGGCCAGCACGCTCTTCACGTAGCCGCGGCAGGTGTGCAGGCTGATGGAGAGGGTCCGGGCGATCGCCCGCGCGTCCATCCCGGCGCCCAGCAGGCTGAGCACCTCCTGCTCTCGCGGGGTCAACACTGGTGCGACCATCCGGTCGTCCTCCTCGGCGCCCCTGCGCGGCGACGGCACCAGTCTGGCCAGCACGGTCGGATCGATGACCATCGAGCCGGAGCGCGCGGTCCGGATCGCGGACAGCACCTCGCCGAACGCGCCGGTCTTCGCCACGAACCCGCAGACGCCGGCGGCCGCGGCCCGGCTGATCAGCGAGCCGTCATGGGTGGCCGTCAGCATCACCACGCGGGTCGCCGACTGGCGGCGCAGCACCTCGGCCGCGGTCGTCACGCCGTCGTTGTCCGGCAGGCCGAAGTCCATCAGCACCAGGTCCGGTCTGGTCTGGTCGACCAGGCGCAGTCCTTCGCCGGCCGTGCCGGGCGGTGCCGACGACGTCGATGTCGGACTCCGCGGTGAGGGCAAGCCGAAGAAGATCGACGAGCGTCTGGTGGTCATCGACGATGACGACCTTCGTGACCGGCTCCACACTCTCCCCCAGACAAGCCTGGCGGCCCTTCTCGCCGCCGTTCACAGCCTTACATCCTGATACGGATCTGTCGCCTGAAGACGCCGTTTCTGGTCACGAGTGAGCACCCGAATGGCCGAACGGATCAGCGCGGGCTACTCCGGCCACTCCCCACCATTAGGGATCTCCGACCGCTGGACCTCGGCTCACCGGAACGCGGTCCGGTCCCCATCTTCGGCAAACCAAGAGTAAACAACGCACTCGTCGCGTCGGGGACTCGCGCTACCCGTTTGTCGCCGGACCGGCCGTCCTGTCCGGTACCGGCCAGCATGCGCCGGCGCCGCCCGGTCGGATCAGCCGGTCTCCCCGTCCGCCGTCCGGATGTTGCCGGCCAGCCGCGGCCGGTGACCCGACCGCCGTCGGCGCGAGTGCCGGACGTGACGACCGGCGCCGGCGCGGTGCCACCGCGGCCGTCGTGCCGGTCGCGCCGGGCCACCCACGCGGCCCGCCCCGGGCGACTCCCGGGACGGGTCGACCGACTCGCGGGTTACCGGCGCGCCCGAGTCCCCCTGGCGCCTGCCCGGCTCCCCGTTTGGCATTCTCTTTGCCATGACCTGGAACCCTGATCCGCGGGTGCTGAGCGGCCGGGTGGCGCTGGTGACCGGGGCGACCCGGGGCGCCGGCCGGGGGATCGCCGCCGCGCTCGGCGAGGCGGGCGCGACCGTGGTCTGCACCGGCCGGACCTCGCGGACGGGCACGACCCACTCCGACTACGGCCGGACCGAGACGATCGAGGAGACCGCGGAGCTGGTCGACTCCCTCGGCGGCGCCGGTGTCCCGGTGCCGTGCGACCACCTCGACCCGGCGCAGGTGGCGGCGCTGGCCGACCGCGTCCGGGCCGAGCACGGACACCTCGACGTGCTGGTCGACGACATCTGGGGCGGCGAGGGCCTGCACGGCCCGGACAACTGGAACACCCCGGTCTGGGACCTCGACCTGACCGACGGGCTGCGGATGGTCCGGCTCGGCCTGGAGACGCACCTGATCACCGCGCACCACCTGCTGCCGCTGCTGCTGGACCGGCCCGGTGGCGGGCTGCTGGTCGAGGTCACCGACGGCACCGCCGACTACAACGCCACCCGCTACCGGGTCTCGGCGTTCTACGACCTCGTCAAGGCCGGGCTGAACCGGCTCGCGTTCTCCCTCGGCCACGAGCTGGCGCCGCGCGGCGGGACCGCGGTGGCGCTCACCCCCGGCTGGTTGCGCTCGGAGATGATGCTCGAGGTGTACGGGACGAGCGAGGAGGACTGGCGGTCGGCCACGGCGCCACCCGGGTTCGCGGTCTCCGAGACGCCGCGGTATGTCGGCCGCGCCGTGGCCGCGCTCGCCGCCGACCCGGACCGGGCGCGGTGGAACCAGCGCTCGGTCAGCTCCGCCGACCTGGCCCGGGCGTACGGGTTCACCGACGTCGACGGGTCCCGCCCCGACGTCTGGCGCTACGAGCTGGACGGCGCGACCGACCCGGCCGGCTACCGCTGACCGGCTACCGCTGACCGGCTACCGCTGACCGGCTACCGCTGACCGGCTACCGCTGACCGGCCGGCTACCGCTGACCTGCCGGCTACCGCTGACCGGCCGGCTACCGCTGACCGGCCGGCCGGTCAGATCGCCTGGGTGACGGTGATCGTGACGTTGGTGCAGCCCGCGGCGATGCTCGTCAGCGCGCTCTTCTCGGCGGTGTCCACGGTCAGCCGCCAGCGGATCTTCACCGCGGTCCACTCGGCGACGTACCGGCAGGTGGCGCTCGTCGCCGGCGGCATCCACTCGGCCGGGTCCTGGTCGCCCTTGGACTGGTTGACGTTGTCGGTGACCGCGACCAGGTCGCGCGCGTCGCCGAGGTCGTTCGCGTACGCCTCCCGCTGGGCGGCGGTCCAGTTGCGCGCGCCGGAGTCCCAGGCCTCGGCCAGCGGGACGAGGTGGTCGATGTCGAGGTCGGAGGTCAGCGTCCAGGTCGCGTTGTCGTAGTAGGACAGCCAGCGGCCGCCGCTGAGCGCGCAGCCGGCGCCGACCGTGGGCTTCGTCGTCGCCTCGGCGATCAGCACCTCGTTGCGGGTGTTGCAGCCGTCGCCGTCGGCGTCGATCCAGAGGTGGAACTTGTCCCGGCTGTAGCCGGTGCGGACCTCGGTCGCGACCGGGAGCCCGGAGATGCCGGCCCGCAGCGTGGTCGACACCGTCGCCGCCTGGGCCGGCGGTGCGAGGAGCACGGCACTGCCGAGCACCGCGGCCAGCAGGGCGAGGAGGGCACGTACCTTCGACATGACCGACTCCGTCGGTCGGGTGAAGGGGATACCTCCGAACAGCGTAAGCAGGAAGGGGTCATCCGCACAGGGACAGTACGTAGACGTCAGTACCGCCCCGGGAACGGCCGGTCGGACAGCAGCGGAGAGACTGGTCGGCGTGTCCGAGGCCGCCTGGCTGTACGGGACGGGCGTGCTCGCCGGCGTCGTCAGCGTCGTCGCCAGCCTCGCGACGCTCGTCTCGTACCCGGCGCTGCTCGCGATCGGGCTCTCCCCGCTGGCGGCCAACGTCACCAACACCGCCGCGCTGGTCTTCGTGGGCTTCGGCTCGGCGGCGGGGTCGCGTCCGGAGCTGGCCGGCCAGGGGTCGCGGCTGTGGCGGCTCGGGCTGCTCAACGCGGCCGGCGGTGCGGCCGGCGCGGCGCTGCTGCTGCTCACCCCGGCCTCCGCGTTCGAGGCCGTGGTGCCCTGGCTGGTCGCCGGTGCCTCGGTGGTGCTGCTGCTCGGCCCGCGGCTGCCGGCCGGGGATCCCGGCGACCGGGAGGACAGCCGGCCGCTGCGGGTCGGCGTGCTCGCGGTCGCCGTCTACACCGGCTATTTCGGCGCGGCCGGCGGCGTGCTCGCGCTCGCGGTGCTGACCGCGCTGCTGAGCCTGCCGCTGGCCCGCACGATCGCCATCAAGAACGTGACCTCCGCGGCGGCGAACGCGGTCGCGGCGCTCGCGTTCGCGTTGTTCGGACCGGTCGACTGGGCGGCGGTGGCGCCGCTGGCGCTCGGCTTCCTCACCGGCGGGTGGCTCGGGCCGGGCTTGGTCCGCCGGCTGCCGGGCGGCCCGCTGCGGATCTTCATCGGCCTGTGCGGGCTCGCCGTCGCCGCCAAGCTCGCCCTGGACGCGTACACCTGAGGATCGAAGACCGGCCGCAGGGTGAACGCCCGGCCCGCGCGGACCCCGTTCGCGCCGGTGGACAGCCGGCCCGCCGCCCCGGGCCGCACCGGGCCCCGCTCGTTGCGGGTTCGCCCGGCCGGGTGGGAGTCGGGGTGGGCCGGGTGTCGTAAGGATGGGTGGGCTGACCGGGTGCGCAAAGTTGGTGCAGACTGGGGCGGTGACGGTGGACCGGACGGCGGTGCCGGAGACTGCGGCGACCTGGCGGTCGCTGTTCGCGGTGGGCGAGTTCCGCGGGCTCTGGGCGGCTCAGATCCTGTCCCTGCTCGGCGATCAGCTCGCCCGGGTGGCGCTGACCGTGCTGGTCTTCGACCGGACCGACTCGGCGCTGCTGACCGGGCTGGTGTACGCGGTCACGATGCTGCCCTGGCTCCTCGGCGGGCCGCTGCTGTCGGGGCTGGCCGACCGGCGCCCGCGCCGTACGGTGATGCTGACCTGCCTGGTGGTCAGCGGCGTCCTGGTCGCCGCCATCGCGGTGCCGGGGCTGCCGTTGCCGGCCCTGGTCGTCCTGCTGTTCCTCGCCGTGCTGCTGGAGCCGCCCTTCCTGTCGGCCCGGGCCGCGCTGCTGGCCGAGGTCCTGCCCGACGACCGCTACCTGCTCGCGTCCACCGCCACCAACGTCAGCCAGCAGGCCGGGCAGGTGCTCGGCTTCGCCGGCGGAGGAGTCGTGGTCGCCGCGATCGGCTCGCGCCCGGCGCTGCTGCTGGACGGGCTGACCTTCCTCGCCGCGGCCGTGCTCATCGCGGCCTGCTCGCCGCGCCGGCCGGCGGCCAGCCCGCGCAACGGGCCGGACGCGGCCGGCTGGCTGCGGCAGATGCTCGACGGCGCCCGGTTGATCGCCGGGAACCCGAGGCTGCGGACCCTCGTCGCGCTGGCCTGGCTGGCCACCTGCTGGGTCGTCCCGGAGGGCCTCGCTGCGCCGTACGCCCGGCAGCTCGGCGGCGGCACCACGACCATCGGCCTCATCCTGGCCGCGCAGCCCGCCGGCACCGCCGCCGCCGGCCTGGTCCTGGTCCGGTTCGCGCCGCCGCTGCGCCGGCGGCTGATGGTCCCGCTCGCCGCGCTCGCCGGCCTGGCCATGCTGGTCTGCGGCCTCGACCCGCCGCTGGCGGTCGTGCTCGCCGCCCTGGCCGCCTCCGGCGTGGGGTGCAGCTACCAGCTCGTCGCGAACCTCGAGTTCATGCAGACGGTGCCGAACGCCGCCCGCGGCCAGGCCTTCGGGCTGGCCGTCACCGGCCTCACCGCCGGCCAGGGTCTCGGCATCTTCGCGGCGGGCGCCGCCGCCGGCCACTGGAACCCCGCGTACGTCGTGGCCGCCGCCGGTGCGCTCGGTGTCCTCCTCGTCGCGGTCCTCGCCGCCCGGCGCGCCGCCGATGATCGGAGCGCTAGCGTGTCGGCATGACGCGCGTCGTGGTGGTCGGGGCGGGTTTCGCCGGGTTCAATGCAGCGCGGGCGCTGCACCGGCGGCTGCAGGCGTCGGCCGAGGTCGTGGTGGTCAACCCGACCGACTACTTCCTCTACGTGCCGCTGCTGCCGGAGGTCGCCGCCGGGATCCTCGACCCGCGGCGGGTCGCGGTGCCGCTCGCCTCGGCGCTGCCCGAGGTGCGGCTCGCGGTCGGCACCGTGCACGGCATCGACCACCCCGGCCGGGCCGTGACCTACCGCGACCCGGACGGGCGGGACCGGCGGCTCGAGTACGACCACCTGCTGATCACCTGCGGCAGCGTGAACAAGCTGCTGCCGATCCCCGGCGTGGCCATGCACGCGCACGGCTTCCGCAACCTGGCCGAGGCCGTCTACCTGCGCGACCACCTGGTCCGGCAGGTCGAGCTGGCCGACAGCACCGACGACGAGGACGAGCGCACCGCCCGGCTCACGTTCGTCGTGGTCGGCGCCGGCTACACCGGCACCGAGGTGGCCGCGCAGGGCGTGCTCGCCACCCGGGCGAACCTGCGCCGGCATCCGCGACTGCGCGGCCGCACCGCCCGCTGGCTGCTGCTCGACACCGCCGACCGGGTGCTGCCCGGGCTGCGCGAGCGGCTGTCCGTGACCGCGACCCGCACGCTGGCCGAACGGGGCGTCGAGATCCTGACCGGGACGTCGGTGAAGGAGGCGACCGGAGAAGGCGTCCTGCTCAGCGACGGCAGCACGGTGCCGACGCGGTCGCTGATCTGGTGCGTCGGGGTGCGGCCCGACCCGCTGGTGGAGACGCTCGGCCTGCCCACCGACCGGGGCCGGCTGGTCGTCGAGCCCGACCTGTCGGTGCTCGGCCAGCCCGGCCTGTGGGCCTGCGGCGACGCCGCCGCGGTGCCCGACCTGGCCCAGCCGGGACAGATCACCGCGATGACCGCGCAGCACGCGCAGCGGCAGGGTGCGACCGCGGGGCGGAACATCGCGGCCGCGCTCGGGCACGGCCGGCCCCGCCCGTACAAACACCGCAACCTGGGGTTCGTCGTGGACCTCGGCGGTTTCGACGGGGCCGCCGACCCGCTCGGGGTGCCGCTCGGCGGGTTCCCGGCCAAGGTCGTGACCCGCGGCTACCACCTCAGCGTGATGCCGGGCAACCGGGTCCGCACGGTGGTCGAGTGGGCCGAGCACGCGGTGCTCGGACCGCAGCTGCAGCGCCTCGACTTCGTCCAGCCGACCCAGGTCCCGCTGGAGACCTGCCCGCCGGGCTGACCACGACGCCTCAGCGCGGCGCCATCCGGATCGCGCCGTCGAGGCGGATGACCTCGCCGTTGAGCATCGGGTTGGCGACGATGTGCTCGACCAGCGCGCCGTACTCGTCCGGGCTGCCGAGCCGGCTCGGGTGCGGCACCTGCTGGCCCAGCGACGTCCTCGCCTCCTCGGGCAGCCCGGCCAGCAGCGGGGTGTCGAACAGCCCCGGCGCGATGGTCACCACCCGGATCTGCCGCTGGGCCAGGTCCCGGGCGATCGGCAGGGTCATCCCGACGATCCCGCCCTTGGACGCCGAGTACGCCGCCTGGCCGATCTGGCCCTCGTACGCGGCGACCGACGCGGTGTTGACGATGACCCCGCGCTCCTCGCCGACCGGCTCGGCCGCGGCGATCCGCTCGGCCGCCAGCCGGATCACATTGAACGTGCCGATGAGGTTGACGTGGACGACCTTGACGAACGGGTCGAGCGGGTACGCCGTGCCGTCGCGGCCGAGCAGCCGGCCGGGGGTGCCGATGCCGGCGCAGTTGACCACCACCCGCAGCGTGCCGAGCTCGCCGGCCGCGTCGAGCGCCGAGCGCACCGCGGCCTCGTCGGTCACGTCCGCGGCGGCGAACACCGCGGCCCCGTCGAGGCTGCGCGCGGCCTCCTCGCCGCTCGAGGACGGCAGGTCGAGCAGGACGACCTTGGCGCCGGCCTTGACCAGCCGCCGGGCGGTCGCGAGCCCGAGCCCGCTCGCGCCTCCGGTCACCACCGCGACGCTGCCGTCGATGTCCACGCTGACCTCCTCGGTAGGGCGGCCCCACCCTACCGACCGGGCTCAGAGCCGCTCGTAGACCGTCGCGTTGGCCAGGCCGCCGCCCTCGCACATGGTCTGCAGCCCGTACCGGACGCCGGCGTCGCGCAGGTGGTGTACCAGCGTGGTGGCGAGCCGGGCGCCGGACGCGCCGAGCGGGTGGCCGATCGCGATCGCGCCGCCGTGCACGTTGAGCCGGGCCGGGTCGGCGCCGGTCTCGGCCAGCCAGGCCAGCGGCACCGGCGCGAACGCCTCGTTCACCTCGTACGCACCGATGTCCTGAATGGACAGTCCACTCCGGGACAGTGCCTTGGCCGTAGCCGGGATCGGCGCGCCGAGCATCATCACCGGGTCGTCGCCGGCCAGCACGGCCGTGTGCACCCGGGCGATCGGGGTCAGCCCGAGCTCGGCCGCCTTCGCCGAGGTCGTCATCAGCACCGCGGCGGCGCCGTCGCTGATCTGCGAGGCGTTGCCGGCGTGGATGGTGCCGTCCGGCTTGAACGAAGGCTTCAGCGCGGCCAGCGTCTCGACCGAGGTGCCGCGGCGCAGCCCCTCGTCCACCGCGAACTCGCCCACCGGCGTGATCTGTCCGGACAGCCGGCCGGAGTCGATCGCCGCGGCGAGCCGGGCGTGCGAGCCGGCGGCGAACTCGTCCAGCTGCTGCCGGGAGAGGCCCCACTTCTCGACCATGATCTCCGCGCCGGCGCCCTGGCTGAACTGGACGCCGTCGTACCGCTGGGCGACGAGCGGGCCGCCGGGCAGGCCGAACTCGCCCGACGCGTACGAGGCGCCGAGCGGCACCCCGCTCATGATCTCGACGCCGCCGGCGACCGCCACCTCGTACTGGCCGGAGACCAGGCCGGCGGCGGCGAAGTGCACGGACTGCTGGGACGAGCCGCACTGCCGGTCGAGCGTCACCGCCGGCACCGACTCGGGCCAGCCGGCCGCGAGCACGGCCATCCGGCCCACGTTGTAGCTCTGCTGGCCGACCTGCTGGACGCAGCCCCAGACCACGTCGTCGACCGCGGCCGGGTCGAGCCCGGTGCGGTCGGCCAGTGCCCGCAGCACGTGTGCGGACAGGTCGGCGGCGTGCCAACCGGAGAGGGAGCCGTTCTTCTTCCCCACCGGGGTGCGGACGGCATCGACGATCACGGCGTCGCGAGCGGGCATAGGGGCCTCCAGCGCAGCGCGAACAGTTGGCTCACCAGGATAGTCCGGCCGGCCGGGCGACCCGTGTGACCGCGGCCACGCGTACCACCGGGTGGCGGCGAAGCACGGCGACCGGTTCGTGCTCGGCGTCGGCACCGGCCATCGGGAGTCGTCCCAGCAGTACCAGCGGCCGTACGAGACGCTGGCCGGGTTCGTCGACACGCTGCTCGGTGCCGGCGTGCCGGCCGGCCGGATCGTGCTCGCCGCGCTCGGGCCGAAGGTGCTGCGGCTCGGCGCGGAGCGGACCGCCGGCGTCCACCCCTACCTGGTGCCGCCGGAGCACACCCGGCTGGCCCGCGCCGAGATCGGTCCGGGGCCGCTGCTCGCGCCCGAGCAGAAGGTGGTGCTCGACGCGGACCCGCAGCGGGGTCGGGCGCTCGGCCGGGAGACCGTCGAGCGATACCTCGGCCTGGTCAACTACCCGGCCAACCTGCGCCGGCTCGGATTCACCGACGAGGACCTCGCCGGCCGCGGCAGCGACCGGCTGGTCGACGCGGTGATCGCGCGCGGCACCGTCGCACCCAGGTGGTCGCCCGGCTCGGCGAGCACCTGCGGGCCGGCGCGGACCACGTCCCGGTGCAGGTGCTCGGCGACGACCGGCTGGCCGGCTACCGAGCGCTAGCCCCCGGGCTCGGGCTCAGCGGGCGAGCCCCCGGCTGATCACCAGCCGCTGGATCTGGTTGGTGCCCTCGAAGATCTGCATCACCTTGGCCTCGCGCATGAAGCGCTCGACCGGGAAGGCCCGGGTGTAGCCGTACCCGCCGAGGACCTGGACGGCGTCGGTGGTCACCCGCATCGCCATGTCGGTGGCCACCAGCTTGGCCACGCTCGCCTCGGTCCCGTACGGCCGGCCGAGATCCTTGCGCCGGGCCGCGTCCAGGTAGGTGGCCCGGGCCGCCTGCACCCCGGCCTGCATGTCGGCGAGCAGGAAGCCGAGGCCCTGGTGGTCGATGATCGCCTGGCCGAACGTGCGGCGCTGTTTCGCGTAGGCCACCGCGTGGTCGAGCGCGCCCTGGGCCAGCCCGGTCGCCACCGCCGCGATGCCGAGGCGGCCGGCGTCCAGCGCGGCCAGCGCGATCGACAGCCCCTGCCCCTCGGCCCCGATCAGCCGGTCGGCCTCGATGTCGACGCCGTCGAAGTGCATCGCCGTCGTGGTGGACCCGGTCAGCCCCATCTTCTGGTCGGGCTCGGCCGCGGTCAGCCCGGGTGTGCCGGCCGGGACGAGGAAGCAGCTGATCCCGCGCGATCCCTCGCCGGTGCGAGCCAGCACGGTGTAGAAGTCGGCCTGGCCGCCGTGGGTGACCCAGGCCTTGGTCCCGTCGATCCGCCAGCCGGGCCCGGTCCGGGTCGCCCGGGTCAGCATCGCGCCGGGGTCGCTGCCCGCGTCCGGCTCGGAGAGGCAGTACGCCCCCAGCAGGTCGCCGCCGATCAGGTCCGGCAGCCAGCGCTCACGCTGCTGGTCGGTGCCGTAGTTCAGCAGCGGGAAGCAGGTCAGCGCATGGACCGACACCCCGACGCCGACCGAGGCCCAGCGCGCCCCGATCTCCTCCAGCACCTGCAGGTAGACCTCGTACGGCTGGCCGCCCCCGCCGTACTGCTCCGGGAACGGCAGGCCGAGCAGGCCGGACTTGCCGAGCGTGGCGAACACGTCCCGGGGGAAGCGGCCCGCCTTCTCGTCCGCGGCCACCCGCGGGAGCAGCTCGGCGTCGCCGATCTCGCGGACCAGCTCCAGCAGGTCCGCCGCCTCCTCGGTGGGCAGCAGCCGGTCGACCGGCCATCAGTGCTCCCACGCCGGCAGCAGCGGCTCGGCCGCGAAGCTCGGCCCGCGCGATCGAGCGCAGGTGGACCTCGTCCGGGCCGTCGAACAGGCGCATCGCGCGGTGCCAGGCGTACATCGCCGCGAGCGGGGTGTCGTCGGAGACGCCGGCGCCGCCGTGCACCTGGATGGCCCGGTCGATGACCTGCGTCGCCGCCCGCGGGCAGGCCACCTTGGCCATCGCGACGAGGTTGCGGGCCGCCTTGTTGCCCTGCGCGTCGATCACCGCGCAGGCCTTGTGGCACAGCAGCCGGGCCTGGTCGATCTCCAGCCGGGACTCGGCCACCTGCTGCTGCAGCATGCCCTGGTCGGCCAGCGGCCGGCCGAACGCGACCCGCGAGTTGGCCCGGGCGACCATCATCGCCAGCGCCCGCTCGGCCGCGCCCAGCGCCCGCATGCAGTGGTGGATCCGGCCGGGGCCGAGCCGGGCCTGGGCCGCGGCGAACCCGCCGCCCTCCTCGCCGAGCACGTTGGCCAGCGGGCACCCGGACGTCGTCGAACCGCACCTCGGCGTGGCCGTGCTGGTCGTGCCGGCCCATCACCGGCAGGTCCCGCACGATCGTCACGCCCGGGCGTGTCGACCGGCACCAGCACCATCGACTGCTGCCGGTACGGCGCGGCGTCCGGGTCGGTCTTGCCCATCACGATCAGCAGCCGGCAGCGCGGGTCGAGCGGCGCCGCAGGTCCACCACTTGCGGCCGGTGATGACGTACTCGTCGCCGTCGCGCTCGATCCGGGTGGTGATGTTGGTCGCGTCCGAGGAGGCGACGTCCGGCTCGGTCATCGCGAAGCCGGACCGGATCGTCGCCGGCCAGCAGCGGCTCCAGCCACTGCTGCTTCTGCTCCGGCGTGCCGAGCAGGTGCAGCAGCTCCATGTTGCCGGTGTCCGGGGCGGCGCAGTTGGTCGCCTCCGGCGCGAGCTCGAGGCTCCAGCCGGACAGCTCGGCGATCGGCGCGTACTCCAGCTGGGTCAGGCCGGAGACGTCGGGCAGGAACAGGTTCCACAGCTCGCGCCGGCGGGCCTCGGCCTTGAGCTCCTCGACCACCGGCGGCACCGAGTGGTCCTCGGGGCCGGCCTTCGCCCGGTAGGCGCTGTAGTCGGCCTCGGCCGGGAGCACCCGCTCCCGCATGAACTCGAGCATCCGGTCGTACAGCTCGCGGGCGTGCTCGGACTGGGACGGCAGCACCGTGCTCATGGCCCCAAACTAACCGCTTCCGCCCGCATCAGGGGATCTTGCGGAAGTCCCAGCTCATGATCTTGTCCGGGACCACGCGCAGCCAGGCGTGCCGGCCGTCGGGGGTGAACGTGTCGGTCCCCGCGTACTTCCGGGCGAACAGCAGCTCCGGCCCGGCCAGCTCGGCGACCGGGCCGGTGTCCTCCCGGGGCACCGGGCCGACGGGCGTCGCGGTGCCGGCCAGCTCGACGCCGCGCAGCTGGTCGTACCGCTCGCCGGCGTCGACCACGACCGCGATCCGCGGATCCCGGCCCAGGTCGGTCCACCGCTGGCTGTGCACGGTCGAGTGGAGCCACAGCGCGCCGCCGTCCCAGACGAACCAGAGCGGGGCGACGTGCGGGTGGCCGTCGGCACCGGTCGTCGCGACCCGGCAGGTGTGCCCGGCGGCGAGGAACGCGTCCACCTCGGCCGGGGTCATGGCGATCCGCCGGCGCCGGCGCTGCGGCCTCACGAGGACTCCCGCAACCGGATCAGCCCTTCCTGCATGACCGTGGCCACCAGCGTGCCGCCGCGGTCGAACAGCCGGCCCCGGCACAGTGCCCGCGCGTTGCCCGCCCACGGCGACTCCTGCTGGTAGCACAGCCAGTCGTCGGCCCGGAACGGCGCGTGGAACCAGACCGCGTGGTCAAGGCTGGCCATCTGCAGCCGCGGGTCGCCGAACATCAGCCGGTGCGGCAGCAGCGCGGCCGAGAGCAGCATGAGATCGGAGACGTACGTGGCCGCGCAGGCGTGCAGCGCCGGGTCGTCGGGCAGCTTCTCGGTCGACCGCACCCAGACCACCTGCCGGGGCGGCCTGGCCTCGCCGCGGGCCGTGCCCACCGTGGGCGGCTCCTGCGGGAACCGCAGCTCCAGCGGGAACCGCCGGCTGACGTGGCCGAGCCAGGCGACAGACTCTTCGCCGGCCCGCTCCATCAGCTCGGCCGTGGTCGGCAGCTCGTCCGGGTCGGGCTCGGCCAGCTCCGGGACCTGGTGGTGCACGCCCGGCTCGGTCACCTGGAACGACGCGGACAGCGTGAAGATCGGCTCGCCGTGCTGCACGCCGACGACCCGCCTGGTCGTGAACGACCGCCCGTCCCGGATGGGGTCCACCTGGTAGACGATCGGGTGGCCGGGGTCGCCGGGCCGCAGGAAGTAGGCGTGCAGCGAGTGCACGGTCCGCTCCGGGCTCACGGTCCTGGCCGCGGCGATGAGCGCCTGGCCGGCGACCTCGCCGCCGAACACCCTCGTCTCCGCCACCGGCCGGGACCGGCCGCGGAACACGAGGTCGTCGATCCGCTCGAGGTCCAGGATCTGCTGCAGTCCGGGGGGCACGGGCAGAATCGTGCCATCCACACTGGACCGCGTGCTCGCCATCGCCCACCGGACACCCCGTACCGCCGCCGAGTGCCAGCGCCTGGCCGACGCCGGCGCGGCCGTGTTCGAGATCGACCTGCAGTTCCTGGCCGGCGTGCCGGTCGTCTCGCACTTCCTGCCGCCGTGGCGGTGGCTGCCGCTCCTGCGGCACGATCGCTGGCGGTTCACGGTGCGGGCCCGGACGCGGGCCGAGGAGGACATGGCCGCGGTGGTCGAGCGGGTGCCGGCCGGCTGCGCGGTGCTCGTCGATCTCAAGACCGACGACGTGCTGCACGCGAAGACGCTCGTCGAGCTGCTGCAGGCGTCCGGCCGCCCGCCCGAGGGCTGGTACGTCAGCGGCAAGGACGCCGGTGCGCTGGCCGTCGTCGCCGCGGCCGGCTACCGCACCTGGTTGTCGGTCTCGACCCGGCCGGAGTTCGTCGGCGCGCTCAACGGGCTGCTGCCGACCGGGCTGGACGCGCTCACCGTCCGGCACACGTACCTGGACCGGGCCACGGTCGGCCGGCTGCGCCAGCACCAGCCGAGAGTGATGGCCTGGACCGTGGACAAGGTCTACCGGGCCGAGGAGCTGGCCGACCTCGGGGTCGCCGGGATCACCTCGGACAACCCGGCCGTGCACCGGTTCGTCGCGTCCCGCTGAGGCGGGTCGAGAAGCGGAGCCGGCCGCGACCGTCCGGCAGTCGATACCGAGGAGGGGTCATGGACCTGCTGACCGACGCGATAGTCATGGGCGAGTCGCCGCGCTGGCACGACGGCCGGCTGTACGTCTCGGACTGGGGCGCGGGCACGATCGTCGCCGTCGACGCGGACGGCACGACGGCGGTAGCCGCCTCGATCACCGGGGCGTCCTGCTTCGACTTCCGGCCGGACGGGCGCTGGCTGGTCGTGGCGGGGGATCGGCTGATGGTGGGGGAGCCGTTCGGCCCGCTGGCGCCGTACGCGGATCTGTCGCCGGCGGGGTCGTTCTTCAACGACATCGTGGTCGACGGCCGCGGCAACGCGTACGTGGGCGCACTCGGGTTCGACTTCGGCAGCGGGGCGCCGCCGGCGGCCGGGACGCTCGCGCTGGTCCGGCCGTCCGGCGAGGTGCTGCGGGTGGCCGACGACGTGCACTTCCCCAACGGGGTCGCGGTGACCGCGGACAACGGCACGCTCGTGCTGGCCGAGTCGTACGGAAACCGCCTGTCGGCGTGGGACGTCGCCGCCGACGGCACGCTGTCCGGGCGCCGGTCCTGGGCCGAGCTCGGCACCGGCGTCCCGGACGGCATCTGCGTCGACGCCACCGGCGCGGTCTGGTACGCGGACGTGCCCAACCGTTGCTGCGTCCGGGTCGCCGACGGCGGCGCCGTGCTGGACACCGTCTCCCTCGACCGCGGCGCGTTCGCCTGCATGCTCGGCGGCTCGACGCTCTACGTCGTGGCGAACGAGTGGGCCGGGGTGGACAACACCCGCGGCGGCCGGGTGTACGCGGTGCCCGCGCCGGCGCCGGGCGCCGGCTGGCCGTCCTAGAGCGCCGCGATCACCTCGACCGCACGATCGAGCTCGGCCTCGGTGTTGTAGTAGTGCGGCGACAGCCGCAGCAACGCCGGCAGTCCGCGTTCCTCGGTGTCCAGCGGGTCGTCCGTCGGCACGGTCACCGTCGCGTTGATCTCGGCGGCGGCCAGCGCGGCCTGCACGTCCTCGGCCGGCAGCCCGTCGACGGTGGCGGTGACGATCGCGCACCGGTCGGTGCCCTGGTCGTGCGTGGTCACCCTCGGCAGCGCGGCGAGCTGGTCGCGCAGCCGGGCGCCGAGCCCGACCGCCCGGGCGCCGATGGCGTCCAGCCCGAGCTCGAGGGCCTGGTCGATCGCCGCCCCGAAGCCGGCCAGGGTGACCCCGCTCCGCTCCCAGGTCTCGAACCGCTGCGCGCCCTCGGCCCAACGGAACCCGCGGCCGCCGTCCCAGGTGGCTGCGGCGATTTCGACCACGGCCGGCTCCAGCCGGTCGAGTATTTCGGTACGGACGTAGAGGAAGCCGGTGCCGCGCGGGCCGCGCAGGAACTTGCGCGCGGTGCCGGTGAGCAGGTCGCAGCCGACTTCGGTCACGTCGACCGGGAACTGGCCGACCGCCTGGGTGGCGTCGAGCAGGTAGAGCGCGTCGGCGGCGCGAGCGATCCGGCCCACCTCGGCGGCCGGGTTGACCAGCCCGCCGAACGTCGGCACCCAGGTCAGCCCGATCAGCCTCGTCCTCTCGTCGACCAGCTCGGCCAGCGCGGCCAGGTCGATCGAGCCGTGCTGGTCGTTGGGCACCACCACCAGCTCGGCCCCCGTCCGCCGGGCCATCTGCAGGTACGCCAGCACGCCACTGCCGTACTCGGCCCGGCTGGTGAGGATGCGATCGCCGGGCCGGAACGGGATCGCGTAGAAGGCGGAGTTCCACGCGTGGGTGGAGTTGTCGAACAGCGCGATCTCCTCGCGGTGGGCGCCGAGCAGCCTCGCCATCCCGGCGTACGTGGCCTCGATCCGGTCGCCGACCCGGTCGAGCGCCTCGTACCCGCCGATGCTGGCCTCGAGCTCGAGCTGCCCGGTCATCGCGGCCAGCGTGCGGCGCGACATCAGTGCGGCACCAGCGTTGTTGAGGTGGATGCGGTGCTCCGTGCCCGGGGTATCGGCCCGCAGCCGGTCGACGTCCATCCGGGGCCCTTTCCCGCTCCGGCCGTCGGGCATGCACACCCCCGACCGTCCACAGCGGACGATCACGGCGTGTCGCGCTGGCGCCGGCGGTGCGGTCCTGGTGAAGTACCGCGGCGCCCGGCCGGACGCCTCCTTCCTCGGCTGCCCGGCCGGGCGGGACGCATCAGAGCGGCTGTCGGGCGCTGGCCCGCTCGGCGGCGCGGACCCCGTCGTTGGGCGGGACCGGGCCCGGCCGGGACCCGGCCGGAGCGGGATCTCGACCGCCTCGCCCTCGCGGGTCTCGGCGTCGATGTCCGCCGCCTTCGGCGCCCGCCGGATCGCCACGGCGCGCCAGCACCCCTTCTCTCCCGGTGCCGGTGCGATCTCTTGCGGTGGGGCTCGACGGACTGCCGTACGGCCGTCCACTGTTGTGGTGTGAGCGAAGGCCCGAACGAGGTCGAGAAGCGGCTCCGAACGGTGTTGGGACGGCGGCACTTCGTCGACCGGGAGTCCGGCGTGCTGCTGGTCTGGCTGCGGGCCGACGTGTCCGGCGAGCTCACCGAGCTGGTCGGCGAGCTGGAGACGCGCCACCCGGCCACCCGGTTCAGCCTGCAGGAGACCGGTTCCGCGGTCGCCGTGCGGATGTCCGCCCGCGACCAGGAGCTGGCCGAGCTCGAAGCGCTCTACGTGGTCGACTGAGTGGCCGCGCCGGCCGGGCCGCGTGGCTCCACATGGTCGGCCGGGCCGTCGGGCTTCATGCGGTCGGCCGGGCCGCCGGGCCGGTCGTCGTGCCGATCCGCAACCGGACCGGGAGCACCACGTCGTCCGGCAGCTGTCCGGCCAGCAGGGCGGCGACGGCCCGCCCGGCGGCCTGGCCCTTCTCGGTCGTCGGCTGGACCACGGTGGTGAGCCGGACCGGCTCGAGCCAGGGCAGGTCGGCACCGTCGAACCCGGCCACCGACACGTCGCCGGGCACGTCGAGCCCGAGGGCTGCGGCGGCCCGGAGCACGCCGGCCGCGAGCAGGTCGCTCTGCGCGACCACCGCGGTGGGCCGGGGGTCCCGGTCGAGCAGGGCCAGGCCGGCCCGCTCGCCCTCCTCGATCGAGTTCGCCGCGGTCTCCACCGCCGGCGCGGCGGGGAACACCGAGCCCAGCCCGAGCAGGCGCTCGCGGGTGTCCCGGTATACCCCGGCCGCCAGCCGCGCCCGGTCGACCGGCCCGCGCCGGCCGTCCAGCCGCAGCGGCATCGTCACCATCGCCACGTCGCGGTGGCCCTGCCGGGCCAGGTGTCGGGCCAGCCTGCGCGTGCCGGCCCGGTCCTCGATGCCGACCAGCGGCACCCCGGGCACGATCGGCCCCTCGACCGCGACCAGCGGCACCCGCCTGGCCTGCAGCAGCCGGAACGCCGGGTCGTCCTCCAGCCCGCAGGTGGCGAACACCGCCGCGTCCAGCGGCAGCCGGCCGAGCTGGGCCGGGGTGGGCCCGGACCGCATCGAGTCGCCGGCCAGCAGCAGCAGGCCGACGCCGAGCGTGCCCAGCTGCTCGGTCAGCCCGTCCAGCAGCTGCACCGCTACCGGGTCGCGGAACGCGTAGAGCAGCCGCTCGCCGACCACCGCGCCGACCACGCCGCTGCGGCCGGTGCGCAACGAGGCGGCGACCGGGTTGGGCCCGGCGTACCCGAGCTCGTCGGCGGCGCGCAGCACCCGCGCGACCGTGGCCGGGGCGACCCTGGGCGAGCCGGCGAAGGCCAGCGACGCGGTGGACGGCGACACGCCGGCGCGCGCCGCCACCGTGCTCAGCGTCGCCCGCTCCGCCATCCGCCCCTCCGGGTCGAATCCGATCGAATCGATTTGACATGGTAGCCCCGGCGAGGTGGAGTAGAACGTCGAATCGTTTCGATGGAGAGGGTGCGGGATGGCCGAGGCGGTGCAGCGGGCGAAAGTCGCGGTCAGCGTGATCTTCGTGGTCAACGGCCTGGCATTCGCCTCGTGGGCGGCCCGGGTGCCGGCCATCCGGGACACGCTCGGGCTGACCCCGGGCCGGATCGGCCTGCTGCTGCTCGCCGTCTCCGCCGGCACGATGGCGGCGCTGCCGCTGTCCGGCCTGGTCGTCGGCCGGCTCGGGCCGGGCCGGACGGTCGCCGCCGGCGTGCTGGTCGCGTCGGTCGGGCTGCTGGTGATGGCGGTCGGGCTGGCCGGGACGGCCGTGCCGGCCGTCGCGCTGGGCATGTTCGGCTACGGCGTCGGGACGAGCACCTGGGACGTCGCGATGAACGTCGAGGGCGCCGACGTCGAACGCCGGCTGGGCCGGACGGTGATGCCGCGCTTCCACGCCGGCTTCAGCCTCGGCACCGTGCTCGGCGCGCTCGTCGGCGCGGGCTGCGCCAAGGCCGGCGTCCGGCTGGAATGGCAGCTCGCGGTCACCGTCGCCGCGATCCTGCTGGTCGGGCTCGCCGGCATCTGGCCGTTCCTGCCGCCGGCGGTGGCCGAGTCGGCCGCGGCCAACCGGTCGTCGGTGCTGCGGGCCTGGCGGGAGCCGCGGACGCTGCTGATCGGCGTGCTGGTGCTGGCGTTCGCGCTGTGCGAGGGCGTGGCCAACGACTGGCTGGCGCTGTCGCTTGTGGACGGCTACCACGCCGCGCAGGCGGTCGGCGCGGTCGGCTTCGGCACGTTCGTCATCGCGATGACCCTGGGCCGGCTGTTCGGCGGCTCCTTCGTGGAGCGGTACGGCCGGGTCGCCACGCTGCGGGTCACCGCGCTGCTCGTGGTGGCCGGCGTGCTCGTGGTGGTGTTCTCGCCCGGCGTCCCGGGCGCGCTGGCCGGGGCGGTCCTGTGGGGCCTCGGTGCCTCGCTCGGCTTCCCGCTCGGGATGAGCGCGGCCGGCGACGAGGCCGATCGCTCGGCCGCCAGAGTCTCGGTGGTCGGCTCGGTCGGATACAC
This sequence comes from uncultured Actinomycetota bacterium, assembly GCA_963803135.1. Taxonomy (GTDB): domain Bacteria; phylum Actinomycetota; class Actinomycetes; order Mycobacteriales; family CADCTP01; genus CADCTP01. Next base: position 1,227,509 of record CAWDLH010000010.1, read on the forward strand.
CGCGTTCCTCGGCGGGCCGCCGCTGGTCGGGCTGCTCGCCGACCACGTGACCGTGCGACACGCGATCCTCGTCGCCTGCGGGGCCGCGGTGGTCGGCTTCCTCGCCGCGGCCGCGGCCCGCCCGTTGCGGGCCGCGGTCGCCGACCCGGCCTGAGCCGGTTTCGCGCTCGGCCCGACGCCGAAGCCGACCAGCGCCTCGTCGAACGTCCGGCGTCAGCCGGCCGCGAGGGCGCCGTAGGCGGCGCCGAGCAGACCGTCGGCGGTGAGCAGGCCGAGCGCGCCGAGCCCGAGCACGGGCTCGTCGCGGCGCTGCATCTCCAGCAGCAGCCCGACCGCCGCCACGGCGACGGCGAGTACGAGAACCAACAGCGTTGCCATGTGTCTGCTTCTCCCAGGATCGGCTGCGGCGCGCGCGGGTACGGCGCCGAGGGCCGGCGCGCGGTAGGAGCGCGCGCGCCGGCGTCGGGACGCGCGAGGCCGTACGGCGGGCGCGTCCTAGGCGAGGGAGAGTGGAGGGGAGCGACCGCCGGAGGTCGGCACCGCGGCGGCGGCGTGGCCGGCCGAGCAGGCCGCGGGCGCGGGCGGCGCGGCGGCCGGGACGCAGGCACGCGGGGCGGGTGCCGGCGCCGCCAGCGGGGCGGGGCCGCGCGGGTCCACCCGCGGCGTCAGCGCGAGCGGTGCGACACCCGCCGGCAGGGCCGGATCCACCGCCGCCGGCCCCGCACCCTGCACCGGCCCGGCGGCCGGCCGCGGCGTACCCCAGCCGACCCCGAGCGCGACGAGGACGGCCAGCACCGAGACCCACGCCCACCGCCGCCCGCGGCCCGCTCGCATCCCCATGACAAAGAAGACTTTACCTTCCAGCCCGGGCGGCGCCGGCACTCCGGCCGCCGCCTGGCCAGGACGACGGCGGGCCAGCGCCATCGTCGGCCAGCCGCGCGACCGCCAGCCGGCCGGCTCACGCGCGCAGACGATCCCGCAGGGGATGGCGGCGGTCGCCGTGCCGCTGGGGATGCTCGCCGACGTCGCTCAGGTTCCCGGCGTCGTGCAGGCGTTGTTCTGACGGGGATCAGCCGGCCGGGCCGGCCCGGCCGGTCAGCCGGTCGGGGTCAGCCGGCGGCGGGTGCGGGTGAGGGCGGCGCGGGCGGTGTCGGCGTTGTCGGTGAACAGGCCGTCCACGCCGAGTCCGAGGAAGTGGTCGTACTCGGCGACGGCGTCGCCGTAGGCGGCCGGGTCGGTGCCGCGGCGCAGCTCGGCCGGGAGGAACGCGTTCTCGTTCCGGAACGTGTACGGCAGCACCGCGAGCCCGGCCCGGTGCGCGTCCCGGACCAGCGCCGTCGGCGGCAGCGAGGCGCCGGCGGCGCCCCGCGGAACGATCTGCGTCTTGTCCGGTCCGAGCGCGTCGGCGTAGCGGGCGACCTGGCGGAGGCCGGCCGGCGTGACCAGGTCCGCGTACGTCCGCAGGTCGCCACCGGCGGCGAGGTCCCACGGCGCCCCGGCCGCCGCGGTCAGTTGCACCAGGTCGACCCGCAGCCGGGGTCGCAGCGCGACCAGGGTGGCCACCTCGAACGACTGCACGTACACGGCGGCGCCGGGCCGGTTGAGCCGGTTGCGGTTGAGGCTGCGGACCAGCGCCGGCTCCAGCGGCCGCCCGCGTTCGCGGAAGTACGTCGGGTGCTTGGTCTCGGGCGCGATCCCGATCCACCGGCCCTGCTCCCGGGACGCTCGCCGGGCCAGGTCGACGATCTCCTGGAAGGTCGGGATCCGGTGCCGGCGGTCGTGGCCGGCGCTGCGCGGCCGCAGCCGCGGGATCCGCTCGACCGCACGCAGCGTGCGCAGCTCGCGGAGGGTGAAGTCGTCGGTGAACCAGCCCGGTCGTCTCCACCCCGTTGACCGTCCGGGTCGTCCGCCGGTCGGCGAACTGCGGGTGCCGGCCCACGTCGGTGGTGCCGGAGATCTCCGGCTCGTGCCGGGCCACCAGCACCCCGTCCCGCGTCGCGACCAGGTCCGGCTCGATCACGTCGGCACCGAGCCGGATCGCCAGCGCGTACGACGCGAGCGTGTGCTCCGGTCGGTATCCGGCCGCGCCGCGGTGGCCGATCACCAGCTGGCTCATCGGGTCCATCAGAGGCGACGCGGCCCACCGCAGCGCCAACGCCGGCTGAGCGGAAGGCGAACGAGGCGTCTACATCGGATAGACCGCGACCTCGGTCGCCTTCACCGAGATCCAGACCGGCGCTCCGGCGGCCAGGTCGAGGTCGGCGACCGCGTCGGTGGTCACGTCGGCGAGCAGGTCGGGCGGACCGGTCACCGCCACCCGGACCCGGTCGCCGACCGCCTCGACCCCGGCGACCCGCCCGGCCCAGACGTTGCGCGGGCTGGAGTGCTCCGGCCGGTCGCGGTGCAACGCGACCGCGGACGGCCGCAGCGCGACGTAGACGTCCCCGCGGGCGGCCTCGGCCAGCACCAGCTCGCCGCCGCCGGTCAGGCCGACCCGGTCGCCGTCGGCCCGGCCGCGGTAGAGGTTGAGCCCCAGCAGCTTGGCCACGTAGTCGGTCCGCGGATGCCTGGCCACGTCCGCCGGGCGTCCACTCTGGACGATCCGGCCGCCCTCGAGCACCACCAGCGAGTCGGTGAGCACCATCGCCTCGATCGCGTCGTGGGTGACCACGACCGTCGGGCCGCCGTACGAGACGAGGTGGCGGCGCAGGTCGGTGCGCAGCACCAGCCGGCTGCCGGCGTCCAGCGCGGCCAGCGGCTCGTCCAGCAGCAGCAGCCGCGGCCGGGCCGCGAGCGCCCGGGCCAGCGCGACCCGCTGCGCCTGGCCGCCGGACAGCTGCCGCGGCCGGTGGCCGGCGTGGTCGGCCAGCCCGACCTGGTCCAGCCAGCCGGTCGCGTCGGCCCGGGCGGCGGCCTTGCGCACCCCGCGAGCACGCAGCCCGTAGGCGACGTTGTCCAGCGCGGACAGGTGCGGGAAGAGCAGGTAGTCCTGGAACACGACGCCGACGTCGCGCTCCTCCGGCGGCGCCGCGGTGACGTCGGCGCCGTCGAGGGTGACGTGCCCGCGGGCGAGCGGTTCCAGCCCGGCCAGCGCGCGCAGCGCGGTGGTCTTGCCGGCCCCGTTGGGACCGAGCACCCCGAGCACCGCGCCGTCCGGCACGGACAGCTCGACGTCCACAGTGAACCGTCCACGCTGGACGACCAGGTGCGCCTCGAGGCTCACGAGCCGGTCCCCGCCCGCAGCACCCGGTCCCGCAGCGAGACCAGGATGACGACCGAGACCGCGAGCAGTACCAGCGACAGCGCGATCGCCGCATCCGGGTCGTTCTCCAGCGCGATGTAGACGGCGATCGGCATGGTCTGGGTGCGGCCGGGGAAGTTGCCGGCGAACGTGATCGTCGCGCCGAACTCGCCGAGCGCCCTGGCCCAGCACAGCACCGACCCGGCCAGCACCGAGGGGCCGATCATCGGCAGCGTGACCCGGCGGAACGTCGTCCACCGCGAGGCACCGAGCGTCGCCGAAGCCTCCTCGTACCGGATGTCCGCCGTCCGCAGCGCTCCCTCCACGGTGATGATGAGGAACGGCATCGCGACGAACGTCTCGGCCAGCACCACGGCCAGCGGGCTGAACGGGATGGTGAGCCCGAACCAGCGGTCGAGATACTGCCCGACCAGCCCGCGCCGGCCGAGCGCGAGGAACAGCGCGACGCCGCCGACCACCGGTGGCAGCACCAGCGGCAGCGTCACCAGCGCCCGCAGCAGCGAGCGGCCGGGGAACCGGACCCTCGCCAGCACCCAGGCCAGCGGCACCCCGAGGACCAGCGACACCGCGGTCGCCAGGGTGGCCGTGACCAGCGACAGGCGCAGCGCCTGGCCGACCGTGGGGTCGGACAGCAGGCTGGGCAGCGTCGTCCAGGGCGCCCGCACCAGCAGTCCGACCAGCGGCAGCACCAGGAACAGCATCCCCACTACCGCCGGTACCCCGAGCGGCCAGGGCATGCCCCCCGCGCGCGACCGCAGCCGCTCGCCTGGCCGTCCGGGGATCACGGTGCGGCGAAGCCTGCCTGGGCGAGCACCTTCTCGCCGTCGCCGGACAGCACGTAGTCCACGAACGCCGCCGCGCCGGCCGCGTTCGGCGCCTTGGTCAGCGCGGTGATCGGGTAGGACGTCGAGGCGTTCTGGTCGGCCGGGATCTCGATGCCCTTGACCTTGGTGCCGGCGGCCTGCACGTCGGTCTTGTAGACCACGCCGGCGTCCACTTCGCCGAGCCGCACGGTGGTGAGCACCGCCTTGACGTCAGCGCCCTCGGTCACGGGTTTCACGGTGATGTTCGCGTTCTCGAACACCTGCGCGGCGACCGTGCCGCAGGGGACCTGCGGTTGGCAGAGGGCGACCTTGAGGCCGGGCTTGGCCAGGTCGGACAGCTGGGTGACGTTGCCGGGATTGTCCGGCGGAACGGCGATCTGCATGACGTTGTTGGCGAACGTCTTCGAGTCGGTGGCGCCGCCGCCGTCCACGACCTGCTGCATGTTCTTCGGACTGGCCGAGGCGAACACGTCCGCGGGCGCACCCTGGTTTATGTTCTCGGCCAGCGACGAGCTGGCGCCGAAGTTGAACTTCACGGTGGTGCCGGGGTGGGCCGCCTCGAACTGCTTGCCGAGCGTGCTGAACGTCTCGGTCAGCGAGGCGGCGGCGAACACCGTGACCGTGCCGGAGACCGCGCCCGAGGAGGCCGAGGGGCTCGACCCGGACCCGGACCCGGACGCCCTGTCGTCGCCGGAGCCGCCGCACCCGGCGGCGAGGGCGACGGTGGCGACGGCCACGACCGTCCCGAGTAGACGCTTCATCGTTGCGGGACCTCCACGACGACATTGGTGGACTTCACGGCCGCGATCGCGACCACACCGGGCTCGAGACCCAGGTCGTCGGCGGCCTCGCGGCTCATCAGGGACACCACGCGGAACGCGCCGGCCTGCAGCTCGACCTGCGCCATCACCCCGTCGCGGGTGACCCGGGTGACGATGCCGCGGAACCGGTTGCGCGCGGACTCGGCCACCACCGCGACCTCGGCGACCGCATCCAAGCCTGACTCGGCCGCGGTGCGGACCAGGAAGTCGGCCAGCACGGCGCCGTCGACGGCCATCCGCGCGCCAGGCTCGCGGACCGTGGGGAGCCGACCGGAGTCGGCCCAGCGACGCACCGTGTCGTCGCTGACGCCGAGCAGTGAGGCGACCTCACTGATCCGATAGTTCGGCACGGGACCGACACTAGCACCGCATTCACGGACCTTCGCAGTGCCAACTGCCGCGGTTGCGGGACTTCAATGGCCGGTCGACGAGAAGTGCGTGAGATCGGTCGGCGAGCTCCGGTCGCCGCCCCAGTCCAGCCGACCGAGCGGAACGCGGCCACCGGCCGGCCGCCCGTGGTGATCATGCCAGGCAGGTCCCGCACCGGCGTGGCGCCGGTGGCCGACCGCGACGCTGACACCGGGACCGTCGCCGGTGGATCCGACCAGCACGGCGACCGCGCGACGCGAGTTGCGGTGCACGCGCGCCGGGTAGGTGACCGGCGTGAGCCTGCCGCCGGACTACTTCGACCGCCTGTACGCCGAGACCGACGACCCGTGGGGCTTCCGGACCCGCTGGTACGAGCAGCGCAAGCGGGCGCTGACGCTGGCCGTGCTGCCGCAGCCGCGGTTCGGCCCGGCGCTGGAGGTCGGCAGCTCGATCGGCGTGCTCACCGCCGGCCTGGCCGAGCGCTGTGGCCGGCTGGTCGCGCTCGAGCCGTCGGCCGCGGCGCTGACCGAGGCCCGCCGGCAGGTGCCCGGCGTCGACTTCCGCCAGGGCCGGGTCCCGGACGACTGGCCGGCCGGCACGTACGACCTGGTGGTGATCTCCGAGGTCGGCTACTACCTGGACACCCACGACCTGTCCGCGCTGCTCGACTACACCTCGGCCGACCTCGCCCCGGACGGGTTCGTGGTGGCCTGCCACTGGCGTCACCCGGTCGAGGACTACCCGCTGAGCGGCGACGAGGTGCACGAGCTGATGTCGCAGCGGTGGCCGCGGGTGTCCAGGGTCGAGGAGGCCGACTTCCTGCTCGACGTGTTCCACCCGACTGGTCCGTACACGGTGGCGACCCGGGCCGGCCTCGTGCACCCGGAGGGCTAGCCGGCTCAGCCGGGCGCCGCCATGAGCGACGCGATCTGGTCGGAGCTCGTCGCCCATTCCAGGAACAGCCGGGCGTCCGCCTCGCCCAGCGGCCGGGAGACGAGGTAGCCCTGCACCGCGTCGGCGCCGGCCGAGCGGACCAGGTCCAGCTGCCCCGGCGTCTCGACGCCCTCGGCGATCACGGTGAGCCCGAGCGAGCGGCCGAGCTGGACGACCGCGGTGACCAGCGAGCCGGCGCCCGGGTCGAGCAGCACCCGGTCGATCTTCAGCGTGTCGACCGGGAACCGCAGCAGCGAGGAGACCGAGGAGTAGCCGGCGCCGAAGTCGTCCATGGCCAGCTTGACCCGCAGCGCCCGCAGCCGGGCCAGCTGGGCGGCCAGCGCGTCGGAGTTCTCCAGCAGCATGCTCTCGGTGATCTCCAGCGTCAGCGCGTCCGGCGGCAGCCCGGTCTCGGCCAGCACGTCGGCGACGACGAGCGAATAGTCGGTGGCGGACAGCTGCCAGCCGGAGACGTTGACCGCCACCGTGAGGTCGGCCGCGCCGGGCACCTGCGCCCGCCAGTCCCGCACCGTCCGGCAGGCCCGGCGCAGCACGTCGGCGCCGATCTCGCGGATCAGCCCGGACTCCTCGGCGATCGGGACGAACACCGCCGGCTCGATCAGCTCCGTGTCGCTGATCCGCCACCGGGCCAGCGCCTCCATGCCCACCACCCGCCGGCTGGCCAGCTCGACGATCGGCTGGAAGTACACCTGGATCTCGCCGCGGCCGACCGCGCCGGCCAGCAGCTGCTCCAGCCGGCTGCGCTGCAGCGCCCGCTCCCGCATCGCCGGCTCGAACAGCACGGCCCGGCCCTTGCCGGCCCGCTTCGCCTCGTACATGGCGATGTCGGCGTCGGCGAGCAGCTCCTCGGCGCTGCCGCGCCCGACCAGCTCGGCCACCCCGATGCTGGCGCCGACGCGGGTCTCCTGGCCGGCCACCGGGATCGGCCGGCGCAGCGCCGTGAGCAGCCGGCGCGCCGCGGCCAGCCCGGTCGCAGCCGTGCCGGCGGGCAGCACGATCGCGAACTCGTCACCGCCGAGGCGGGCGACGGTGGCCGTCTCCAGCACGCATCCGCGCAGTCGCTCGGCCACCGCGACCAGCACCTCGTCGCCGCCCGGGTGGCCGAGGCTGTCGTTGACCGCCTTGAACCCGTCCAGGTCGACCAGCACGGTCGCCGCCGACCGGCCGCCCTGCCTGGCCCTGGCGACCGCGCCGGTCAGCTCGGTCATCGCCAGCGTCCGGTTGGGCAGACCGGTGAGCTCGTCGTACAGCGCCTGGTGCCGCAGCCGCTCGTTGGCCCTGGCCAGGTCCGTACGGCTGCGGCGGGTGAAGAGCACGACCCAGCAGCAGGCCAGCGGCACGACCAGCAGCACCAGCCCGGCCAGCGCGTACTGGTTCTGCTTCTTGGCCCGCAGCGAGTCCAGCGTGGCCTGGTAGAAGTACGACTCCTGCTCGGTGTAGAGGCCCTTGACCCTGATGTCGGTGTAGCGGCTGAGGGCCACGGCCGACGTCCGGAGCGCCTCGGCCTGGTCGGTCTCGCCCAGCCTGGACCAGGGGAAGCCGTCCACCGCGGCCCGCAGCTCGCTGAGCTCGTGCGCCTGCGGCGAGCCGGCGTCGAACCGGTTGCCGGCCACGTCGAGCTGCCGGCTGAGCAGGCCATGCTGGACGTCCACCTCCCGCGTGTTGCCGCCCGGCGTGAGCGCGGTGACCGCCAGCTGCAGCTCCAGGGCGCTGCGCTGCAGGTTCGCCAGCGTGGTCGCGCGCTCCTGGGCGATCGAGACGTCGGTGGTCATCCGGCCGAGCAGCGCGCCGTTGCGGACGGCGACCAACAGGATGCCGACGGTCGCGGTGGCCACGGTGGCCACGAGCACCGCGTTGACCGCGCGGCGCCAGCCCCGGGACCCGGTCATCCGACGTCGATCGTGCGCAGGCTCCAGATCCACTGGTCGGCGTTCGCGCCGGCGGCGATCCCGGGCGCGAACACGATCCGGGTCGGCCCGCCCGACTCGATCGGGATCTGCTTGCCGGCGCCGTCCGCGGTGGCCAGCAGGATGCCGCCGCCGCGCAGGTCGGCCGCGCTGAGCCGGACCGTGTAGTCGTCCAGCGCGTGGATCCGCACACCGGCCGGGTGCGGCGCGCCGGCCAGCGCCAGCAGGTCGGCGAGCCAGACCCCGCGGAAGGTCAGCTCGTGCTTCACCCACGGCTCGTACGTGCGCACCTGAACCTGGCTGAGCCGGGCCAGGATCGCGCGGTCCAGCGCCACCGAGTCGTCCCGGTTGACCCGCGTCACCGCGCCGGTGAGGGTGACCAGCACCGGTCCGGTCGCGCTCGGCAGCGCCTGGCCGGGTCGCAGGGTGGCCTCCCGGAGGACGACCGGCGGAGCCACCGTGGAGGCGGCCCGCGGTGCCTCGGCGCCGCAGGCCGCCACCGGCCCGGCGATCGACAGGGCGGCCAGAACGACCACGACCGGCCGGATGCTGACGGTCACACCGGCGTCCCCCTTCCCGAGGGGTGCGCCAGCACCACCTGCGGCCGTCCCCCGGTCGGCACCAGGCGTATTCAGTCTACTACTCAGAGTGACGGACGTCATCGGGTTCGCCGGGCCCGGCGAGCGTCCCACCCGGAGCGCGGCGAACCCCGTACCGTATGCCGGTCCCGGCAGTACGAGGGGGTGGACGCGGCGGAGATCGACGACGCGGTGGGCCGCATCGCCGGCACCGAGGACGCCACCCCGCTGGTGTTCCGGGTGGCCGTGCGGCCGGAGGCATACCTGCAGCTCGACGACGTGGTGGTCACCTCCCGCGAGGTGCCCGGCGCCGGGTCGGTGACCGTGGCCGGCGTGGTCACCGAGGTCACCGCCCGGCACGAGGGCGCCCAGTTCGCCTCGGACGTGTTCCTCATCTCCGACGGCGTGCTGCCGGCACAGGTGCAGGAGGTCGCCGAGGTCGCGACCACCCGGGCCGAGCCCGAGGTGTGGGTGCCGCCGCGGCCCGGGTCGGCGGTCTACCGGGCCGTGGACGAGCAGCGCGACCGGGCGCTGTGCTTCGACCGGATGGAGCACAAGGTGCCGGTCGGGCTCGGCCGCGACGGCCTGCCGGTCTACCTCGACCTCGACTTCCTCGACGGCTCCCGCGGCGCGCACGTCTCGATCAGCGGCATCTCGGGCGTGGCGACGAAGACCAGCTTCGCGCTGTTCCTGCTGCACGCGCTGTTCCGGTCCGGCGTGCTCGGCCGCCGGGCCACCAACGCCAAGGCGCTGGTGTTCTCGGTCAAGGGCGAGGACCTGCTGTTCCTGGACGCGCCGAACAACCGGCTCGACGACGGCGACGCGCGCAAGCAGTACGAGCGGCTGGAGCTGCCGGCCGAGCCGTTCAAGTCGGTCGCGTTCCTCGCCCCGCCGCGGCCCGGCGACCTGACCGCCCGGCCCAACGTGACCGCGCGGACCGACGGGGTCGGCGCGTTCTGGTGGACGATCGCCGAGTTCTGCCGGCAGGAGCTGCTGCCGTACGTGTTCGCCGACGTCGAGGACGAGCGCAACCAGTACACGATGGTCGTCCACCAGGTCGCCACCCGGTTGCGCACGTCCGGCCAGCCGGCCGGTACCGACGGTGCCTGGACCGTGGACGGCACGTTGCTGCGGACGTACGACGAACTGGTCGACTTCGTGGTGGCGAAGGTCAGCAACGAGGACAGCCGGTGGGATTGGGCCGGTCCGGCGGTCGGCACCGGCACGGTCAACGCGTTCGTCCGGAGGCTGCGCTCGTCGCTGAAGGCGATCCGGCCGCTGGTCCGGGCCGACCTGCCGCGCACCGCACAGCACGGCGTCTCCACCGAGGGCCAGCAGGTCACGGTCGTCGACCTGCACGCGCTGCCGGACCGTGGGCAGCGGTTCGTGGTCGGCGTGGTGCTACGCGCCGAGACCGAGCGCAAGGAGGCGGCCGGGCCGGGCGGGCTGCTGTTCACGATGATCGACGAGCTGAACAAGTACGCGCCGCGGGAGGGGTCCTCGCCGATCAAGGAGCTCGTGCTCGACATCGCCGAGCGGGGCCGGTCGCTCGGCATCATCCTCATCGGCGCCCAGCAGACCGCGTCCGAAGTGGAGCGTCGGGTCATCGCCAACAGTGCGGTCAAGGTGGTGGGCCGGCTCGACCCGGCCGAGGCCGGGCGTCCGGAGTACGGCTTCCTGCCGGCGTCACAGCGGATCAGGGCCACGCTGGCGACGCCCGGGGCGATGTTCGTGTCCCAGCCGGGGATCCCGGTCCCGCTCGCCGTGGAGTTCCCGTTCCCGGCCTGGGCGACCCGGCCGAGCGAGCGCGGTGGCCCGCCACCCGCCCTCCCGTCCACTGTGGACGACCCGTTCGACCTCCTGCCCGACGACGACCCGCCGCCGTTCTGATCGGAGTCTCCTTGCGTTTCCTGCACACCTCGGACTGGCACGTCGGCAAGACGCTCAAGGGGCACGACCGGCTGCCCGAGCAGCGCGAGGTGTTGGCCGAGATCGTCGGGATCGCCCGGGACCGGCAGGTCGACGCCGTGCTCGTGGCCGGCGACCTCTACGAGACCGCGACACCGGGCGCCGAGGCGCAGCAGCTCGTGGTCGGCACCCTGCTCGCGCTGCGGGACACCGGCGCGCAGGTGATCGCGATCGCCGGCAACCACGACCACGCGCCGACCCTGGACGCCTACCGGCCACTGGCCGGCGCGGCCGGGATCACGCTGGTCGGCCGGGTACGCCGGCCGGCCGACGGCGGCGTGGTGGCGTTCGATGCGGCCTCGGACGGGTCGCCGGTGCGGGTGGCGGCGCTGCCGTTCCTGTCCCAGCGGTACGCCGTGCGCGCGGCCGAGCTGCTGGCCCGGACGCCGGCGGAGAGCTCCGCCGGCTACGACGCCTGGGTGCGCGGCATCGTCGCCGCGCTGGCCCGTGGGTTCTCGCCGGACGCGGTGAACGTCGTACTCACCCACCTCACGGTCACCGGAGCCGCGTTCGGCGGCGGCGAGCGGCAGGCCCAGTCGATCTTCGAGTACCACGTGCCGGCCGCGGCGTTCCCGGCCGAGGCCCACTACGTCGCGCTGGGCCACCTGCACCGCCGGCAGTCGGTGCCCGCGGCCTGCCCGGTGCACTACTCCGGCGCGCCGCTGCGGGTGGACTTCGGCGAGGTGGACAGCTCGCCGGTGGTGCTGGTCGTCGAGGCCGCCCCGGGCACGCCGGCCCGGGTCACCGACGTGCCGGTCACGTCGGCCCGGCGGCTGCGGACGCTGCGCGGCACGCTGGCCGAGCTGTCGACCGTGGACGTCGGGCCGGAGGACCTGGTCAAGGTCGTGCTCACCGAGCCGGCCAGGGCCGGGCTGCGGGAGGACGTCCGGGAGCTGCTGCCGAACGCGATCGAGGTGCAGGTCGAGCGGTCCGCGCCGGAGCAGCACCGGCCCGCGGACCGGGCCCGCACCGACCGGGCGCCGGGCGACCTGCTGCACGACTTCCTGGCCGGCCGGGACGTCGCCGACCCGCGGGTCGAGGCGCTGTTCGCCCGGCTGCACGACGAGGTCCTGGCGGGCGAGCGCTGATGCGCCCGGTCAGGCTCGAGCTCGACGGCTTCGGCTCGTTCCGGCAGCCGTCCACAGTGGACTTCACCGACGCCGACTTCTTCGCGCTGGTCGGGCCGACCGGGGCCGGCAAGTCCACGGTGGTCGACGCGATCGTGTTCGCGCTCTACGGGTCGGTGCCGCGCTGGGAAGACCGGCGGGCGGTCGGCTGGGCGCTGGCGCCGACGGCGAGCCGCGGCGTGGTCACGCTCACCTTCGACGCCGGCCCGGACCGGTACATCGCGGCCCGGGAGCTGCGCCGGTCCGCGCAGGGCAAGGTCACCGTGCGCAACGCCAGGCTGGAGCGGGTCGCCGCCGACGGGTCGACCGTGCCGGTGGCCGCCGACGGCGCGGTGAGCGGCGCGGTGGAGAAGGTGCTCGGCCTCTCGTACGACCACTTCGTCCGGTGCGTGATCCTGCCGCAGGGGGACTTCGCCCGGTTCCTGCACTCCAGTCCGAAGGAGCGGCAGGACACGCTGGTCGACCTGCTCGGCATCCGGGTCTACCGGGAGATCGCCACCCGGGCCCGGGAGGAGGAGGCGGCGCAGCGGCAGCGCGCCCAGTACGCGGCGCACCTGCTGGAGGCGTACGCGGACGCGACCGCGGCGGCGGCGGCCGCCGCGGCCGCGCGGATCGAGACCGTCGCGGCGGTCGGCGCCGAGGTGAGCCGCCGGGTGCCGGAGCTGGTCGAGGCGACCGGGGCGGTGGCCGTGACCGCCGACGAGGTGCGCCGGCTGACCGCCGAGCGGTCCCGGCTGGCCGCGCTCCGGATGCCGCCCGGCCTCGACGACCTGACCGGCACCCGGCGCGCCGCGGCGGCGGCACTGTCCACTGCGGACACCGCGCTGGCGACGGCCGAGCAAGCCGACACCGCGGCCCGGGAGGTGCTCGCCGCCGCGCCCGAGCGCGGGCGGCTGGAGCGGGCCCGGGACGGCTGGGCCGAGCTCGCCGAGCTGGAGACCCAGCTACCGGGCGCGGTGGACGCGCAGGCCGCGGCCGAGGCGACGGTGCGCGCGGTCGAGACCGCGGGGAGCGCGGCCCGCGCGGCGGTGACCGGGGCGCGGGCCGAGCGGGAGGAGGTGCTGCGGGCCGACCTGGCCGCGGCCCTGCGGCCGCACCTGGTCGCCGGGCAGCCGTGCCCGGTCTGCCGCCAGCCGGTCGCCGCGGCCGCGGAGCCCGAGGGCGTGATCCCCGGGCTGGAGCTCGAGGCCGGCACCGGTGCGCAGGCGGCGGCCGACGAGCGGCTGGCCGCGGCGGAGGAGCAGGTGGCGCGGCTGACGCGGGAGTGGCAGGCCGCGAACCGGGCCGCCCAGCAGGCGGCCGGCCGGGTGGAGGCGCTGACGGGCCGGGTGGCGGCGGTGCTGTCGCGGGTGGCCGGTGGCCCGGATGCCGCCGCGGTCACCGCCGGACTGGCCGGGCTGGCCCGCGTCGAGCAGGCGGCCCGGGACGCCGACGCCGCGCTGCGGTCGGCCCGTCGCGGCCGGGACGCGGCGGCTCGCGCGCTGGCCGAGGTCGACGAACGGGTGGCCGGCGCCCGGGCCGAGCTCGACCGGGCCCGGGACCCGCTGGTGCCGCTGGGTGCGCCGCCGCCCGCTCGGGGCGACCTGGCCGCCGACTGGCTCGCGCTGGCCGAGTGGGCGCTGGCCGCGGCCGACCAGCGCGGCGCCGCGCTGGACAAGGCGGAGCGGGCGGCCGACGAGGCGCGGACGGCGTTGCGGCGGGACGAGGACGCGCTGCGGTCCGTGCTGGCGGCCGCCGGCATCGAGATCGCGGCCGGCCGCCCGCTGGCCGAGGCCGCCGAGCCGGCCGTCGCCAGGGCGGCCGAGCAGGCCAGGGCCGCGGCCGGTCGGATCGCCGAGCGGCGGGCGGAGGCGGAGCGGGAACAGGTCGCGCTGGCCGAGGCCGAGCAGGCGGCCGGGGTGGCCAAGCTGCTCGGCCAGCTGCTGCGGGCGGACGGGTTCGAGCGCTGGCTGCTCGGGTCGGCGCTGGACGTGCTGGTCACCGACGCCAGCGCGACGCTGCTCGAGCTGTCCGGCGGGCAGTTCGAGCTGACCCACGACGGCAGGGACTTCGCCGTCGTCGACCACGCCGACGCCGACAGCGTCCGGCCCGTGCGCACGCTGTCCGGCGGGGAGACGTTCCAGGCCAGCCTGGCGCTGGCGCTCGCGCTGTCGACCCAGCTGTCCGGGCTGGCCGCGGGCGGCCCGGCCCGGCTGGACGCGATCGTGCTGGACGAGGGGTTCGGCACGCTGGACGAGGCCACGCTCGACGTGGTCGCGTCCACTTTGGAGAGTCTGGCCGCCGGCGGTGACCGGATGGTCGGCGTGGTGACGCACGTCGGCGCGCTGGCCGAGCGGGTGCCGGTCCGGTTCGCGGTCAGCCGGACCGCGGCCGGGTCCACAGTGGAGAGACACGACGCATGAAGTTCTGGGTGGACGCGTGGGACCCGGCGTACGGGACGAGCCCCGACCAGGACCCGCTCGGGGCCTCGCCGGCGGAGACCGACCCCGGGGTCGAACGGCCGGTCGACCGGTGGCGGCCGGTGCCGGTGCCGGTGCCGCCGCTGCCGCCGGCCGTGCACTTCGTCGACGGCGTCCGCCGGGTCGACGCGCACCTGTGGATCGAGGCGCGCGGCGACGGCGCGGTCGACGGCGCGGTCGCCGGTCTCGCCGCCTCGTACGCGGCCGGCGTGGTCACCTGCCGGCCCGGTCACGCCTGCGCGGACCGGCTCGACGTGCGGCGTGGGCTGTTCACCCCGGCACCCGGCGTGCCCGACCTCACCCTGGCCCAGGTCACGTACCGGGCCGAGAAGGCGGACGGCGCCGACGACCTGCGGCTGTCCAACGCGCTGCAGGGCGCGATGGCCGACGCCGAGGCCGAGTGCGCGCTGACCGCCCGGACCGGGCCAGACGACCTGCTCGTGCTCGACGGCCCGCTGGGCAAGCGCGGCCAGCTCGCCCGGGTGCTCGGGATGGTCAAGACGCACCGGTCCCGCTACCTGCCGCCGGAGCTGCACGCGCTCGTCGCCGAGCTCGGGCCGGGCGAGCGCACGCCGGTCTTCCGGCTCGGCTCGGACTGGCCGCGCTACTCCTGGTACCTGCGGCTGCCGTGCCGGCCGGGCGCCCCCTGGTCGGGCGTGGTCCGGGTGGAGTGCCCGGACGTCGACCTCGGCGACGCGGTCGAGCTCGCCGAGCTGTCCCAGGCCGTGCTGCCGCGGTACGCCTCGGTGGAGCACAAGGACCCGCGCGCGCCGCAGAACCTCTACCCGATCGGCGGCCTGGAGCGGCTGCTGCGCCGCCGGCTCGGCGACCGGCTGCTGCTGGAGCGGGCGCTGCGCACCGCTGCGGCGGCCGCCGAGCTGGTCCCCGCGTGACCGTCGATCCGGACGGGTTGCGGTCCGGCGCCGAGGCGGGGTCCGCGCAGCGCAGCCCCGCCGCGGTCGCGCCCGGTGAGCCGGAGTCCCGTGCGCTGACGGTGTGACACCTCGCTATGTTCGACCGGCTGGATCCCGCCAGGTTCACAGGCACGAGCCGAGGCGGCGACGGGCCCGAACGGATTCCGCCCATGTCCTCCGACCTGACCTCCCCGCCACCGGTGGACGAGCCGACCGGCGCCGAGATCGCGCCGCCCCGGCGCCCCACCGACGGCAGCGCCGTCGACGGCCTGCGCCCCGCCGGCGGCCCCGCCGCGGACGGCCTGCGGCCCGGTGCGGACGGCCTGCGCCTGACGCGGGTCCAGTTGACCGGCACCGACGGGCGCAGCCTGGACGGGATCGCCGCCCGCAGCCTCGACGTCGCCAACCCCCAGGACACCGCCCCGCACGCGGTCGGCGAGCCGGGGCTGGCCGGCCAGTTCGCCGCCGTCGCCCGCGCGCTGGCCTCGGAGCAGACCGTGGCCGCCACGCTGCGACAGGTGGTCGAGACCGCCCGCGTGATCGTGCCGGGCTGTCACCACGCCGGCGTGACCGTGCTGCGCCGCGGCCGGCCGGAGACGCCGGCCGCCACCGACGAGGTGTCCGCTGCCGTCGAGGCCGAGGCGATCGGCACGATCCTGGTCGCGCACGCGGCGCTGGCCTTCGCCCGGGCCCGGGAACGGGAGCAGATCTCCGGGCCGGAGCAAGCGGTAGCCAGCAACCGGTCGATCGGGATGGCGATCGGCATCCTCATGGCGATCCGCCGGATCGGACAGGACGAGGCGTTCGATCTCCTGCGCAGGGTGAGCCAGCGGACCAACCGCAAGCTACGGGAGATCGCGGACGAGGTCGTCCACACCGGACAGTTGCCGGAGGCGCCACCCCGATAATTATCCGTGGAGATCATTGCGGCGGGGGCCGCTGCTGTTTACGGTCTGATTTCACGACACCGGGTTCCTGTGACGGTGTGCGTCGATTCTTCCCGCCGCACAGTGAGGACCGCGATGGACACAACGTTGTGGACGGTATTCGTCTCCGAGGTCGCCGGCACCGCAGCACTCCTGCTGCTGGGTTGTGGCGTGGTCGCGAACGTCATCCTCGCCGGAACGAAGGGTTTCGGCGGAGGCTGGCTCCTGATCAACTTCGGGTGGGGCCTCGGCGTCTTCGCGGGCGTCTACGTGGCCTTCCGGTCGGGCGCCCACATCAACCCGGCCGTGACGTTCGGCCTGCTGGCCAACGGAGCGGACCAGTACGCGCCAGGCGTCGACGTCACGTTCGCGTCGACTCTGACCTACCTCGCCGGGGAGATGGTCGGGGCATTCCTGGGCGCGGTGCTGGCCTGGCTGTCCTACCGCGACCACTTCGACACGACCGACGACCCCGCCCTGCAGCTGGCGGTGTTCTCCACCGGCCCGGCCATCCGTAACTACGCGTGGAACCTCATCACCGAGATCATCGCGACGTTCGTGCTGGTGTTCGTGATCCTGCTGTTCGGCAGCACGCCGTCCGGCCTCGGCCCGCTGGCGGTCGCGTTGCTGGTCGTCGGCATCGGTGCCTCCCTCGGTGGCCCCACCGGCTACGCCATCAACCCGGCGCGTGACCTCGGCCCGCGAATCGCCCACGCGCTGCTGCCGATCAAGGGCAAGGGCAACAGCGACTGGGCGTACTCATGGGTGCCGGTGGTCGGCCCGATCATCGGAGGTGTACTCGCCGGGCTGCTCGCCAACGCGTTCATCTGATCCGCGACGGGAGGACTGTCCATGCCTGACTTCGTCGGCGCCGTCGACCAGGGCACCACCAGCAGCCGATTCATGATCTTCGACCACTCGGGCAACGTGAAGGGGATCCACCAGCTGGAGCACGAGCAGATCTTGCCGCAGGCCGGCTGGGTCGAGCACAACCCGACCGAGATCTGGGAGCGCACCGAGACGGTGATCCGCAGCGCGCTCACCAAGACCAACCTGAGCGCGTCGGACCTGGCCGCGGTGGGCATCACCAACCAGCGGGAGACCGCGGTCGTGTGGGACAAGACCACCGGCCGGCCGCTCTACAACGCGATCGTCTGGCAGGACACCCGCACCGACCGGATCGCCTCCGCGCTGGAGCGGGAGGGCAAGGGCGACGTGATCCGGCGCAAGGCCGGGCTGCCGCCGGCGACGTACTTCTCCGGCGGCAAGATCCAGTGGATCCTGGAGAACGTCGACGGGGCCCGGGCGGCCGCCGAGCGTGGCGACGCGGTCTTCGGCAACACCGACAGCTGGGTCATCTGGAACATGACCGGCGGCGTCAACGGCGGCGCGCACATCACCGACGTGACGAACGCCAGCCGGACGATGCTGATGAACCTGGAGACGCTCGACTGGGATGACGAGCTGCTCGGCTTCTTCAACATCCCCCGCTCGATGCTGCCCGAGATCCGCCCGTCGTCCGACCCGGACGGGTACGGCGTCACCCACGGCGCCGGCCCGCTCGGCGGGGAGATCAAGCTCACCGGCGACCTCGGCGACCAGCAGGCCGCCACCGTGGGTCAGGTCTGCTTCGCTCCAGGCGAGGCCAAGAACACCTACGGCACCGGTAACTTCATGCTGCTCAACACCGGCACCGAGCTGGTCCGGTCCAACAGCGGCCTGCTCACCACGGTCTGCTACAAGTTCGGCGACCAGCCGGCGGTGTACGCGCTGGAGGGCTCCATCGCGGTGACCGGCTCGGCCGTGCAGTGGCTGCGCGACCAGCTCGGCATCATCCGCGGGGCCGAGGAGTCCGAGACGCTCGCCCGCTCGGTGGAGGACAACGGCGGGGTCTACTTCGTGCCGGCGTTCTCCGGCCTGTTCGCTCCGTACTGGCGCTCCGACGCCCGCGGCGCGATCGTCGGGCTGTCCCGGTTCAACACCAGCGCGCACATCGCCCGGGCCACGCTGGAGGCCATCTGCTACCAGTCCAAGGACGTCGTGGACGCGATGGCCAAGGACTCGGGGGTGGACCTGGACGTGCTCAAGGTCGACGGCGGCATCACCGCCAACGAGCTGTGCATGCAGATCCAGGCCGACGTGCTCGGGGTGCCGGTGAGCAAGCCGGTCGTGGCCGAGACCACGGCGCTCGGCGCGGCGTACGCCGCCGGGCTCGCGGTGGGCTTCTGGAACAACACCGACGAGCTGCGGGAGAACTGGAACGAGGACAAGCGGTGGTCTCCGAACTGGAGTGATGACCAGCGCCGGGCCGGGTATGCAGGGTGGCAGAAGGCTGTACAGCGCACACTGGACTGGGTGGAGGTCGACTGACTTCCGGCTCGGGAGGAACGCTGTGGGAACCGCCGTCGCACTGTCACCGCAGTCAAGGGCCGACGCCCTGGACCGCATGGCCGAGACCGAGCTCGACGTCCTGGTGATCGGGGGCGGGGTGGTCGGCGCCGGATCGGCGCTGGACGCCGTGACCCGCGGCCTGAGCGTCGGGCTGGTCGACGGACGGGACCTGGCCAGCGGGACGTCGAGCCGGTCCAGCAAGCTGCTGCACGGCGGCCTGCGCTACCTGGAGATGCTCGACTTCGGGCTGGTGCACGAGGCGTTGCGGGAGCGCGGGCTCATCATCGGTGAGCTCGCGCCCCACCTCGCCCGGGCGCTGCCGTTCCTCTATCCGCTGCAGCACCGGGTCTGGGAGCGGCCGTACGTCGGCTCCGGGGTGCTGTTGTACGACCTCATGGCGATGGCGTCGCCGGCCGGGGTGCGCGGCCGGCTGCCCCGCCACCGCCATCTCAGCCGGCGCGGCGCGCTGCGGATCGCGCCGTCGCTGCGCAAGGACGCCCTCATCGGCGCGGTCCGCTACTACGACGGCCAGGTCGACGACGCCCGGCACACGATGAACATCGCCCGTACGGCGGCGCACTTCGGCGCGCTCGTCGCCACCCGGACCAGGGTCGAGGGCTTCCTGCGCGAGGGCGAGCGGGTCACCGGCGCGGTCGTCCGGGACCTGGAGACCGATCGCACGGTCGAGGTCAGGGCCCGGCAGGTGATCAACGCCACCGGGGTCTGGACCGACGAGACGCAGGCACTGGTCGCGGCCCGCGGTCAGTTCCACGTACGGGCGTCCAAGGGCGTGCACCTCGTCGTGCCGAAGGACCGGATCCACGCGGACGCGGCGCTCATCCTGCGCACCGAGAAGAGCGTGCTGTTCGTCATCCCGTGGGGCCGGCACTGGATCATCGGCACCACCGACACCGACTGGAAGCTGGACAAGGCGCACCCGGCGGCGACCGCGTCGGACATCGACTACATCCTCGACCACGTCAACGCGGTGCTCACCACGCCCCTGACCACCGAGGACGTCGAGGGCGTCTACGCCGGGCTGCGGCCGCTGCTGTCCGGCGAGTCGGAGTCGACCTCGAAGCTGTCCCGGGAGCACGTGGTCGCGCACGCGGCGCCCGGGCTGGTCGTCGTGGCCGGCGGGAAGTACACGACGTACCGGGTGATGGCCAAGGACGCGGTCGACGCGGTCGCCCACGGGCTGGACGAGAAGGTGCCCGAGTGCGTCACCGACCGGGTGCCGCTGGTCGGCGCGGAGGGGTTCGCGGCGGCGTGGAACCGGCGCTCGGTCGTCGCGGCGTCGTCCGGACTGCACGTGGCCAGGATCGAGCACCTGCTCGGCCGGTACGGGACGCTCGTCGACGAGCTGCTGGCGATGATCGCCGAGGACCCGTCGCTGGGCGAGCCGCTGGAAGGGGCCGAGGACTACCTGCGGGTCGAGGTGGTCTACGCGTGCACGCACGAGGGCGCACGGCACCTCGACGACGTGCTGGCCCGCCGGACCCGCATCTCCATCGAGACCTGGGACCGGGGCGTGCGGGCGGCGTCGTCCGCGGCGCCGCTCATGGCCGGCGTGCTCGGCTGGGACGAGGCACAGAGCACCAAGGAGGTCGACGCGTACCGGGCCAGGGTCGAGGCCGAGCGCCGGTCCCAGCAGGTCCCCGACGACGAGACCGCCGACGAGCTCCGGCTGCGGCGCCCCCGAGATCGTCCCCGTCGACCGGTGACGGGTCCGGGGCCGCCGGCGCCACCCACGGCTCCGCGGCCCGCTGATCAGGGGTCCGGGGCGGCCCGGCCCGCCCCGGACCCGGTCAGGGAAGGGCCTGCCAGCCCGTCCAGCCGGTGACCCCGGTCCCGTCGGTGGCGGTCCGGCGGTAGACCCGGTGGTCGGTGCCGACCACGAAGACCTCGAGCGACGGGCCGTGGACCGTGATCGCCGGGCCGGAGGCGAGACCGCCCCCGAGGCTCGCCCAGCCGCCCCAGGAGTAGGCGTCGGTGCCGCTCACCGCGACGTACGCGGCGGTCCCGCCGCGGACCGCGGCGACGAGCCGGCTCCCGTCCGCCGTCGAGGAGAGCGCCACGTCGGAGTTGATCAGGCCGCCGATGCGGTTCCAGCCGGACCAGGCCCCCGCCGGCGACCGGGTCCTGACGTAGAACGCGTGGTCGGCGCCGATGCAGCCGACGGCGAGGACGCCGGCGGCGGTGCCGGCGACCGACGGCGCGACCGGGTCGAGCAGGCCGCCGAGGGACTGCCAGCCGCCCCACTGGCCGTGCACCTGTTCCCGCAGGTACGCAGTCCCGTTGCCGCCGCGGACGACCAGGCTGACCACCCCGTTCGGGGCGACCGTGACCCCGGTCCGCGACGTGCTGATCCCGCCGAGGGCCATCCAGGGCCCGGGCGCTCCGGAGTCCGGCACCGTCTGCCGGTAGACGGCGTTGTTCGTGCCGACGGCCGCGGCCAGGACGGCGCTCGCGCTGAGCGCGGTGGCCGCCGGGCCACCCATGACCTGGGCACCGAGGTTGGTCCAGCCGCTCCAGGTCGACCCCACCAGGGTCCGCTCGACGACGTTGCCGGCGGAGTTGCGCACCAGCAGGTGCAGGCCGCTGGAGGTGGTGGCGGCGGCCGGGGTGGACACCCACCCGGTCCGGCCGAGCAGGTCGACGAACCGGTAGCCGTGCGACCGGTAGTAGTCGATGACGCGCGGCAGCGCCGACACGGTGGCCGGGATGCCGGCCGGTGGGTTGTGCATGAGCACGACCGGGTTGGACTGGCTGCCGCCGGCGACCGCGCGGGAGACGATCCGCTCGACCCAGGAGGAGGCGGTCGAGGTGCCGGCCTTCCAGTCCTCGGTGTCCACCGACCAGTTCCACACGGTCATCCGCCGTTGCTGGGCGAGGCTCAGGGTGGTCGAGTCGTACTCGCCGTACGGCGGCCGGAACACGCAGGAACCCACCGCCACCAGGGCCTTCTGCTCGGTGCTGGCCCGATCCATCTCGGTGGCCTCGCCCGTGGCGCTCAGTGTCGGCAGCCGCGGGTGGCTCCAGGTGTGGTTGCCCACCAGGTATCCGGCGAGCACCTCGGAGCGCACCTGGTTCGGGCGGACGGCGGCGTTGGTCCCGAGGTTGAAGAACGTGGCGGTCACGCCGTAACGCTGCAGGATCGACAGGATCGCCTGGGTGGTGGTGCCCGGGCCGTCGTCGAAGGTCAGGGCCACCGTCTTGGCGGGCCCGGGCGCGTAGTGGTGCACCCCTGGGGACGCGGCCGGGCAGGGGGTGGCCGCGGGCGCCGCCGCGGCCACGGTGACGGCGCCGGGGTCGGCGGCGAGCACGTCGCCCGCCGGCCACTGGCCCTCCGGCAGGGACACCGGCGGTGGCGGCGGCGGGGTCGGGGACGGCGCGGCCCGGGCCGGGCCGAGGAAGGCGGCCAGCAGCACGGGCACCGACCCGAGCACCAGGGCCGCACGGGCGCGGGTCGCGGACACGTGCACCACCCCCTGGGCGCAGCCACCGCAGCCGGCCGCGGGGTGACGGGCGGCATCGGCGCGCCCATGCCGCAATGCTGGTCCCCGGTCGCATGCCCCAGCCAGGGGCCTTGGCCCTCGATCGGTTCCCCGGTCCCGGCACCGGCGAGGACGGCGGCCATACTTCCTACCGTGACGGTGGACCGGGTCGTGCTGATCTTCAACCCGCAGAGCACCGGCGACGCGCAGGAGCAGGCCCGGCGACTGCGGGCCGAGCTGGCCGAGCGCGCCCCCGACCTGCCGGTCGAGCTGGTCCCCACCGAGCGACCCGGACACGGGCGGGAGCTGGCCGAGCGGGCCGCCGCCACCGGCTCCCCGCTGGTCGTCTCGGTCAGCGGGGACGGTGGCTACAGCGACGTCGTCGACGGCATCATGCGGTCGGGCAGCGACCGGGCGGCCGCCGCCGTGCTGCCGGCCGGCAACGCCAACGACCACCGGCGGGCCACCCGGCAGCAGCCGCTCGCCGACGCGATCGTGGCCGGTGTCCGGGCCGGCGAGCTCAGCCGCATCGACCTGCTGCGGCTCACCATCGGCGGCGGGGACGGCGGCGGGGACGGCGGCGGGGACGGCGGCGGGGACGGCGGCCGGGTCACCTGGGCGCACTCGTACGTCGGTCTCGGGCTGACCCCGATCGTCGCCCTCGACCTGGAGGAGGGCGGCAAGGGCTCGGTGCGGGAGATCGTCTCGGTGGTCCGGACCTTCGCCCGGTTCCGGCCGTTCGCGATCGAGCTGGCCGACGGGACCCGGGACCGGCTGGACAGCCTGGTGTTCGCGAACATCGACCGGATGGCGAAGTACGCCACGCTGAGCGAGGACGGCCGGCCGGACGACGGGGCCTTCGAGGTGATCACGATCCGGCACGCCGCGAAATGGCGCGTGCTGCTGACCGCGCTGCGGGCGGCCACCCGCGGGCTCGGCCCGCAGCCGTCCGTGCGGGAGTTCCGGTTCACCACCGTGACGCCGACTCCGATGCAGGTCGACGGCGAGGTGATCGAGGTCGGCGCGGCCGAGCCGGTCCGGGTCGAGATCGACCGGGCGGCGCTGGCCACGGTCAGGTAGGTCCGGTCCCGCGGGCCTCGCCGGGTCGTCCGGCCGGCTACAGCGCCGGGTGCAGCCGCAGCGCCGCGTCGACCCGCGCCATCAGGTCGGCCGGCACCCGGCCGAGCGCCGGGCCCAGCCGGCCGACCGCGACCGACCGGACCTGCTCGGCCTGCGCCTTCGAGTCGGCCCGCAGCCCGGCCACACCCTCGGGCAGCACCTGGAACGGGGTAGACGTGGCTGACGTTGCCGGTCACCGGAACGACGGTGACCACGCCCCGACCGGATCGCTGCGCCGCGGCGTTGGCCCGGTCGTTGCTGACGACGACCGCCGGGCGCAGCGTGTCCGCCTCGTTGTCGCGGGCCTGGTCGAGATCGACGAGCCGGATCTCACCGGGTAGGAATGCGGTGTTACCAGTCGGTGCGTCGTGCTCTAGGTCGAGGCTTCCTCGGCGGTTTCGACTGCGCCGGGGGCGGCGGTCGAGGGGATCGGGTCGGCGGTCGGGGTACGGATCGGCAGGGCGCCGAGGACGGCGGAGGCGATCGCCGCGGCGACCATGACGTAGAAGATCTTCGGGTAGTCGGACAGACCGACGATCACGCCGCCGATCGGGCCGCCGAGCGCCACGCCGAGGTCCCAGAACGAGGTGAACGTGCCGATCGCGCCGCCCTGCTGGGACGGCGGGGTCTGGTTGATCACGATCAGCGCCAGCGCCGGGAACAGCAGCGACAGCCCGGAGCCCATGACCAGCCCGCCGGCGACGGCGACCCACAGCGACGGCGCCGCCGCCACCAGCAGCAGCCCGACCGCCTCGACCAACCCGGACCAGAACGCCACCCGGCGCGGCCCGAACCGGTCCGGCCAGTTGCCGAGGAACAGCCGCACCACGACGTACGTGATCCCGTAGGCGTTGAACACGGCGATCCCGCCGGCGATCCCCTTGTGCTGCAGGTGCAGCGCGACGAACGCGGCCAGCGCGCCGTACCCGAGCGAGGCCAGCGACAGCGCGATCCCCGGCACCACCGCGCCGCGCGGTATCAGCACCGGCCTGGCCGCGCCGCCGGCCTGCGCCGGCGCCGGCGTCGAGGCGGCCAGCGCCAGCCCGACCAGCGGCATCAGCACGCAGAACCCCCACACCGCCGAGAAGCCGACCGCGTCGCGGAGCAGCTCGCCGCACAGCGCGCCGAGCGTGATCCCCAGCCACATCGCCGTCCCGTACAGGCCGACCACGCGACCGCGCCGGGCCGGCGGGGTGATCGCGACCAGCCAGGCCGCGCCGGCGGTGTAGACCGCGGCCTCGCCGATCCCGTGCAGCAGCCGGACCGGGATGACCACCGCGACGTGCAGTGCGGCGAAGTAGAGCGCGCCGGCCGCGGCGCAGGCGAGCGCGCCGGCCAGCAGGACCGGCTTGTAGCCGCGGCGGTCGGCCAGCCGGCCGGCGATCGGCCGGGCCACGATGGCCGCCACCGCGATCGTCGCGACGACGAACCCGACGGCGAGGTTGCCGCCGCCGAGCCGGTCGGTCACCCAGAACGGCAGCGTGGCCAGCGAGGCGCCGACCGACAGCAGGCAGAAGAAGATCGTCCCGAACAGCGGCAGGAACGGCCGGAAGAACGCCAGGCCGGACTCCTGCGTCGTGCTCGTGCCGGCCGTGCTCACCGGGGCGTCCGGCCCTCGTCGACCACCGGGACCACGAGGAAGAAGTGCGTCGGCAGGTGGATCGCGAGCCCCTCCCAGACCTCGGCCAGCACGGCCGGGCCCGGCGTCGCGAACGTGCCCGGCGGCGCCTGTTCGACCCGGATCTCGGACCGGCCGCCGTCGAGCAGCCGGGCCCCGACCGCGAAGTCGCCGACCAGCGCGTGGCCGGGCGGGATCATCCGGGTCCGGCTGATCAGCGTCCCGTTGGCGGCCAGCTCGGCGAGGATCCCCTTGCCGAGCATCGAGTACCACCAGTCGTACGGGTTGACGATCATGGCATGCGCCGTCGCCCCGTTCTGCTCGATCTCGTTGCAGGCGGCGAGCACACCGGCCACGAAGTCGCCCCGGTACGGCAGCCGGGTCAGCGCGGGGTGGTGGAGGATGCCGTGCTCGCCCAGGGTCAGCGCCTGGTTCTCCGCGGTCGCCAGCCGCACCAGCAGCCGGTAGTCGATGAACTCGGCGAACGCGTCGGGGTCGTCGGCAAGCCCGTCCGGGATCCGTACCCAGGCCCGGACCGGGTGCAGCCCGGCCGAGGCCATCCCGGCCACGAACGTCGCCTCCTGCCGCAGCTGCGCCTCGGCGACGCCGGCCGTCTCGGTCCGCGGCGGCCGGTTCTCCTGCCAGAACCGGGTGACCTCGGCGCCGACCGGCCGCACCGTGAGCAGGTTGCGGACGGTCACCCGAGGCCGCTCCTTGGTCGGCATGAACGCCTCGGTGATCGTGTAGTCGAAGCTGACCCTGGCGCCGGCCGGATCGTCCACGTACGCCTTGTAGAACGCCTGACCTGGGGAGTCGGTCACCGTAGTGCCTCCGTGGGGGAGAGGGCGTGCTCCAGCATGCTGTCGTAGAAGGGCCGGTGGTGGTCGTAGTAGTCGCGCAGGTGCCCGGCCAGCGACACCGGCCGCGGCGGCCCGGTGACGAACCCGGTGCTCCGACCGGCGGTCACGTGCCACCGGGCCGTGCGCTCCCACTCCGGCCGGTCGCCGGGCCGCCACCGCATCGCCTCCGGCCGGTACGGCAGGCCGATCGCCGCGCAGTAGGCCCGGACCGCGTCCTCGGGCCGCAGCACCAGCAGGTCGGAGTCGAGCACGACCGGCGCCCGCCCGGTCAGCGACCGGGCCAGCTCGAACAGCAGCCACTGGTTCTCGTAGCCGATGTCCGAGCAGGACGCGTCCGGCTTGACCGCCACGTGCGAGGCGATCGCCGCGGACGGCTCGCGGACCACGAACGTGTGGGTGATGCCGGCGGCCAGCTCGCGGGTCAGGTGGTCGGTGTAGCGGTGCTCGGTGGTGTCCTTGACGAACACCCGCCCCGGCAGCGACTTCGCGTACCTCACGACGGCCGCGACCGAGCGCAGCACCGGACCGTCCGGAACGGACACCGCGCCCTCGTCGAGCAGGGTGACCAGCGGCTCGTGCAGGACCGTGACGTCGCCGCGCTCGATCATCATCCGCTCCAGCGCGGTCGAGCGGGATCGCGGATGGGCCCACAGCCAGGTCGGGCTCATCCCGACCAGGCCGTCGGCGTCCGGTCCCAGCGGTGCGCGCGCAGTTCCTCGACCAGGCCGGGATCGAGCGGCGGCGCGTCGGAGGCGGCCAGGTTGGCCCGCACGTGCGACGGCGTCCGCATGCCCGGGATCACCACGCTCACCGCCGGGTGGTGCAGCACGAACCGCAGCGCCAGCTCCGGCAGCGTCATCCCGTCCGGCACGACCTTCTGCAGCGCCTCCACCCGGTCGACGGTCGGGCCCAGGTTCTCCGGCCCGAAGTAGGTGTTCCGGAAGTCGCCCTCGGGCCAGCGGCTGTCCCGGCTCAGCGTCCCGGTCAGCGAGCCCTCGTCGTACGGGACCCGGACGACCACCGCGATGCCGTCGGCCTGGCAGCGGCCGAACAGCTCGTCCTCCGGCGCCTGGTCGAAGACGTTGTAGATGACCTGGACCGCGTCGACCAGGCCGGTGTCCAGCGCGGCCAGGCAGTTGGCCGGCTCCCACCGGTTGACCGACAGGCCGAAGCCGCCGATCAGGCCGTCCTCCTTGAGCCGCCCGACCACCCGCTGCCAGGACGGGTCGGCGGCCCAGCGGTCCGCCCAGACGTGGAACTGCAGCAGGTCGATCCGGTCGACGCCGATGTTGTCGAGGCTGCGCCGGGTCCACTCGAGCACGTGCTCGGGCGGGAACACGTCGACCAGCTCGTCGCCCGGCCGCGGCGGCCACTCCCGGTTGCGCGGCGGCACCTTCGTGGCCGTCCACAAGCGACGGTCCGGTGTGGACCGGGCCGCGGCCCGGACGGTCCGGCCGAGCAGCAGCTCGCTGACCCCGCGCCCGTACGAGGCGGCGGTGTCGAAGAACGTGCAGCCGAGCGAGACGGCGAGGTCGAGGCAGTCCGGAGCCGAGGCCAGATCGGCGTCGACGAAGCCGCCGCTGCCGCCGCCGATGCCCCACATGCCGTAGCCGACCTCACCGACCCGCCAGCCGAGCCGTCCCATCACCCGCTCGCGCACGCGTCCTCCTCCGCTCCGGCCAGCAGCCGGTCCGCGTAGCCCCGGATCGCCCGCCCGAGGTCCGGCACGCCGATCCCGGCCCGCGCGGCCACCCGCGCGCCCGCGTCGGCCCGGAACAGCGCCGGGTTGTCGACCACCAGCCGGTCCAGCGCCCCGGGCAGCCGGCGCAGGATCCCGTCCAGGGTGGCCAGCTCGGCCGGCCCGTCCCCGGCCGCCGCGGCGACCAGCCGGCGGAACTCCTCCGGCTCGACCCGGTCCAGCGCCACCCCCGCCCGCGGCAGTACCCGGGTCAGGCACACCGACTCCGGGTGCAGCACGTGCAGGTCGCGGCCGGCCGCGGTGCGGTCCAGCAGCGCCGCCACGCTCACCTTGGCCGCCCAGTCGACCGGCGTGTAGTCCGACCGCAGCGGCACGTCCGGGCAGGCCCGTAGGTGCGCGAACGCGGTGAGCAGCAGGTGGGTCAGCGCCCGCGGGTTGGCCGGACCGGTCGCCGCCGGCATGACCTCGCCCAGCCGCAGCACGGTCACCGTGCCGCCGGCCGCCCGGGCCCGGGCCAGCAGCCGCTCGGCCACCCACTTCGACCGGCTGTAGCCGGTCTCCGGCGGCCGTACCCGCTCGGGGTCGACGTCCTCGGCCATCGGCGCGTCGTGCAGGGCGGCCTCGCGGTCGAGCACGCCGAGGGTGGACACGTGGTGCAGCGGGACCGGCCGGCGCTGCTGGGCGAGGCGGAGCAGCTCGGCGGTGCCGAGCACGTTCGCGCCGCGGTGCGCGCGGTAGTCGTAGAGGAAGTTCACCAGCGCGCCGGCGTGCAGCACGGCGTCGGCCTCGACCGCGAGCTCGTCCCATGTGGACGGACGGAGGCCGAGCCGGGGGCGGCCCAGCGCGCCGGCCAGGCCGACCAGCCGGTGTCCCCAGCCCGGCCGCCACAGCCCGCGCTCGCGCAGCGCCCGTACCACCCGGTGCCTGGCCTGCGCGTCCCCGGCCGCCCGGGCCAGGCAGACCACGGTCGCGTCGGTCCGGGCCAGCAGCTGGTACGCCAGCTGCGCGCCGACGAACCCGGTCGCCCCGGTGAGCAGCACGGTCCGCACCGGCTCGGGGCCGGCCGGGGCCAGCGGCCCCGGCAGCGGCGCCAGCGCGTCGGTGTCCATCGCGGCCCGCTCGTCCGCCGGCACGCCCGGCGCGGCCTGCTGCCGGGCCACGAACCCGGCCATCGCCGCCGCCGTCGGGTGCTCGAGCAGGTCCTGCACGCCGACGTCCACGCCGAGACTGGTGCGCAGCGCCGCGACCAGCGAGACCGCGCGCAGCGAGTCGCCGCCGGCGGCGAGGAAGTCGGCGTCCACCGGCAGCTCGGGCTCGGCCAGCGCGACCCGGAACGCGCCGAGCACCCGCTCGGCCGGCGCCAGCCCCTCCTCGCCGGCCTCGGACATCGCCGCCCGGGCCAGCCGCACCTCGAGCAGGTCGACCAGCACCGCGCGGTCCACCTTGGCCGAGTCGGCCAGCGGCAGCTCCGGCAGCACCAGCACGTGCCGCGGCAGCGAGGTCCGCGGCAGCAGCCGGCGCAGGTGGTCGCGCAGGACCCGCTCGGTCACCGACCCGTCGCCGGCGGCGAACACGGCCAGCCCACGGGCCGCGTCGGTGCCGGCCACCAGCACGGTCGCCTGCCGCACCCGGGGGCAGCTCTCCGCGGCCAGCTCGACCTCGCCGAGCTCGATCCGGACCCCGCCGACCTTGGCCTGGAAGTCGCGCCGGCCGCCGAAGTGCAGCCGGCCGTACGGGTCGTACCAGCCGAGGTCGCCGCTGCGGTAGAGACGCTCACCGCGGATCTGCGGGAACGGGTTGGGCACGAACCGGGCTTCGGTCGCCTCCGGCGCGCCGAGGTAGCCGGCGCCGACGCATGCGCCGCCGATGGCGATCTCGCCGACCGCACCGGGCGGCAGCGGCCGCAGCCGCTCGTCCACCACGACCGCCGCGCAGTTGTCGATCGGCCGGCCGAGCGGCACGTCGTCGCCGTCGGCCGCGCGCACGTCGTGGAAGACCATGCCGATCGCGGTCTCGCTCGGCCCGTACGCGTTGGAGACCCGCAGGCCGGGCAGCAGCTCGCGCAGCCGGTGCACCTGCCGGGGGCTGATCTCCTCTCCGCCGACGACGAGGTGCCGCAGCGCGCCGACCCGGCGCAGCGCCTCCGGGTCCCGCTCCAGCCGGGCGACCAGCAGGTTGAACGTGGTGGGCACGAAGTCGGTCACGGTCACGCCGTGGCTGGCGATCGTCTCCACGGTGTGCTGCAGGTCGAGGAAGTCGCCCGGCGCCGGCACCACCGTCCGGCCGCCGGTGGTCAGCGGCCAGAACAGCTGCCACACGGCCGAGTCGAAGGTGTGCTTGCTGTTCTGCAGCACCACCTCGACTCCGCCCGGCGCCGGCCCGAACCAGCTGGTCATGAAGCGCAGCCGGTTGACCAGGCCGCCGTGGTGGTTGAGCGCGCAGCGCGGGGTGCCGGTCGTGCCGGAGGTGAAGACCCCGTACGCCAGGTCGGCCGGGCCGACCGCCACGCCCGGCCGCTCGCCGGTCTCGACCAGCGAGCCGACCCGGACGGTCAGCTCCTTGCCCGCCGGCACCGGCGCGCCGGTGGTGATCGTCAGCGGCGGGTCGAGCACGTCGAGCGCGGTGGCCAGCCGCTGGTCCGGCCACCTCTCGTCCAGCGGCACGAAGGCGGCGCCGAGCTTGACCAGCGCGAGCATGCTCACCGGCAGCTCCAGCGAGTTGCCGAGCAGCAGCGGGACCACGTCGCCTTTGCGCACGCCGAGCCCGGCCAGCTCCCGGGCCAGTCCGTTGGCCAGCCGGTCGAGCCGGCCGTACGTGAGCGTGGCGCCTGCGTGCAGCACCGCCGGCCGCTCCGGGTCCCGGTCCGCCTGCGTCTCGACCAGCTCGGCCAGCGCGGCGAACCGGCCGTGCCGCGCGGTCGGCCCGGCGAGGTCGCTGAGCACCCGCCGCCGGGAGGCCGCGCCGAGGCCGCCGGCGTCGGCCGGGCTCCGGGTCGGGTCGGCGAGCAGCTCGGCCAGCACCTCGGCGACGATCTCGGCGACCGCGGTCGCCGACCGCCGCCACGGGTCGTCGGCGGCGCACCCGACGCGGACCCGGATCTGGTCGTCGACGACGCAGCTCACCTGCACCGCGGCGGACTCCGGACGGCGCCGGCCACCCACGGTGAGGGTGAGCCCGCCGACCGGGGCGGCGCCGATCGCGGGTGTGGTCAGGCCGGGCAGCCTGGCCGCCGCGCCGGCCGCGGGCAGCGCGCGTACCTCGGCCGGGACACCGGGAAGGTCGGCCGACCGCTCACCGGCGATCACCCGGACGGGCAGCTCGCGGCCGAGTCGGGCCAGGGCTTCGGCCACGGCCAGCGTGGCCATTCGGGCTAGCGCAGAGCGGTCGATCGCCGGTGGAGTTCTGCGGTGGTATTCGCCGGTCGGGTGCGGTACATCGGACAATTCCAGCCACTGCGCTGTCACCGGTCGGCTCTCCCTGGGGCGCTACGCCACGGTCATACCCATCCCCAAGGCTATGCACGCTTAGACTGATCAGCCCGGATTTCACGCGATCGGACCAATCGAGCACGTGATCATCATGTTCGAGCAGTGAGATCCCGGTCGCGGCCGAACCGTCCGGGTGATACCATCTTTGTCGCCTCCGCGGGCAAGTCCGCAGGCCCGTCGCGATCCAGTACGGCGGCGGCGAGCAACCGCCCGACGGCCGGCGAGAGTTGCACTCCGTAACCGCCGAGGCCGGCCAGCCAGTAGAACCCGGGCACCGCCGGGTCGCGACCGACGACCGGCAGGTCGTCCGGGGCCGACGTGCGCAGGCCGGCCCAGGAGTGCGCGACCCGGCGCACCGAGAGGGTGGTCGCCTGCTCCAGCCGGTCGATCCCGACCGCCACGTCGAGGTCGCGCGCCCGGGCGTCCCCCGGCTCGTCCGGCTCGGTGTCGGCCGGGCAGACCAGCAGCGCGCCGGACTCCGGCTTGCAGTAGAAAGTCTCCGGCGCGTCGTTGAGCAGCGGCCAGCTCGCCGCCTCCCGGCCGGGATCGACCAGGCAGGCGGTGCGCCGGTGCGGCACCAGCCCGATCCGCCGGGCGCCGGCCACGGCGGCGACCTCGTCGGCCCAGGCACCGGCGGCGTCGACGAGCACCGGGGCGGAGTGCTCGCCGCCCGGGGTGCCGGCCAGCCAGCCGCGGCCGTCCCGGCGCAGCCCGTCCACCCGGGCCCGGGTGACCACCCGGCCCTCGGCCCGGACGCCGCGCAGGTAACCCGCGTGCAGCGCGGCCACGTCGATGTCCATCGCGCCGGGCTTGTGCATGGCCCGGGCGAACCGGTCCGCCCGCAGCACGGGCACCATCGCCCTGGCCTCGGCCAGGGAGATCTCGCGCGCCCCGGCCGGCGCGGCGCGGGCGTCGGCCAGCGCCGCCTCGAACTCGACCTCGGCGCCGGGCCGGGCGACGGTGACCACGCCGCGCGGGCTCAGCAGCGGTGCGCCGGCGAACCCGGGCGGCGGGTCGGCGAGGAACTCCCGGCTGGCCACGGTGAGCGCCCGCACCGCCGGCGGCCCGAAGTAGGGCGAGTAGAGCGCCGCGGACCGGCCGGTCGCGTGCCGCCCCGGCGCGTCCTCGGTCTCCAGCACGGTGACCCGCGCCCCGGCCGCGGCGAGGAAGTATCCGGCGGCGGCACCGGCGATGCCGGCACCGACCACGAGCACGTCACTGTCCATGGCCCACCGGTCCCTGGTCTCCGGCGCGGTCTCCGGCGCGGTCGCCGGTAGAGTCGCCGATGTCCGGATCGTACCGCTATCGGGCGGACAGGCTCCGGGACAGCACGTCCGCGAACAGCTCCGGCCGGGACAGGAACGGGTGGTGCCCGGTCGGGATCTCGACCGCCCGCCCGGCCCTGGCCGCCGCCGCCCGCTGCGCATCGGCCGGGATCGCCCGGTCCTCGGTGCAGACCACGTACGTCGAGGGCACGCCCAACCAGGCCGGCTCGGTGACCGGGCCGGTCAGCGCGGTCGCGTCCTGCCTGGCCCTGCGGGTCAGCGCCGCCTCGTACGTGGCCTCGTCGCAGTCGGCGAAGAACAGCTCGCGGAGCCGGTCGCCGACCAGCTCGAGCGTGCCGTCCGGCCGGGCGCTCACCCAGGGCGCCGGGCCGCCGCTCGAGCCGGAGTCGGCGTGCGAGCGGCCGGCCTCGGCGAGTACGAGGTCACGTAGACGAGGTGAGCCGCGTCGCCGCCGGCCTCGGTGACCACGGTCCCGCCGTACGAGTGGCCGACCAGCGCGACCGGCTCGCCCGCGGCGACCGCAGCGGCCGTCGCGGCCCGCACGGCCGCGGCGTCCGCGGCCAGGTCGCCGCGGCCGACGCAGCTGGGCAGCTCGACCGCGGCGGTACGCAGGCCGAGCGCGGCCAGCGGGCCGGGCATCCGGTGCCACCACCAGTCGGCGTCCCGGACCAGCGCCCCGTGCACGAAGAGGATCAGCACCGGCCCAGCCCACCAGGCCGGCGGCCGGGAGGGAACGGGTGTTCGCTGTCAGGCGACGGGCTCGAGGCTGGCTCGGGCCGGCTCGTACCGGTAGCCGACGTTGCGGACGGTGATGATGCCGCCCGCGTACCGGCCGAGCTTCATCCGCAACCGGCGGACGTGCACGTCGACCGTGCGGCCGCCGACGTCGGCGCCGTTCCAGACCGAGCTGACCAGCTGGCGCCGGCTGAACACGCGGCCGGGGTGTTCGGCCAGGAACGCCAGCAGCTCGAACTCGCGGTAGCTGAGCTCGACCGGCCGGCCGTCGACGCTGACCCGGCGCGCGTGCCGGTCGATGTCGAGCCCGGCCGGAACCGCGGGAAGCGGGGCCGGGGAGTCGCTGATCGCGACCGCGGCGGTCACGTTGCGGCCGGGCCGGTCGGCCAGCAGCAGCCGGCGGGCCTCGTCGGCCAGCCGGCTGGCCAGCTCGGTCAGCTCGGCCGCGCCGGCACCGTCGGCGACCTCCTGCACGACGATGGCGGCGACGGCGTATCGATCACCCTGCGTGGTCAGCACCGGGCGCAGCTGGGCAGTGGGGCTCACGTTTTCTCCAGGATCTGTCCGCCGGCTCTCGCTCCGGCGGTCGGGGTGGCGGTCGGGTCGCGTCGTCAGCAGACGGGACATACCGCGGAGGCATGCCGGCGCAGGTCGAGGAAGACCCGGGACACCAGTCGGCCGCTCACGGCGTCAACGGTCGCAGCCACCGCCGGCAGGCGTCAACCGGGTTCGGCTGCGGTTCCGGTCACCGCCAGAACGTCGCCGTCCCGGCGACGGCCCGCGGCACCCGGACGACGGCCTTCGGGGCCCGCGCGATCGCCTTGGGGGCGCGGGCGACGGCCTTGGGGGCGCGGGCGACCGCCCGCGGCGCCCGCTGCCACCACGGCCGCGGCTCCGGCCAGACCTTGACCACGGTGGCGGCGAGCCCGGCGGCGACCGCGTCCTCGCCGAGCGCCCAGGGCAGGTCGGGGGTGTGCGTGCGGGCCGGCGCCAGCTTCCGGTAGTACGCCCCGGCGTACGACCCGGCGACGGCGCCGGCGGCCCCGAGCAGGCTCGCGGTCCCGACCGTGCGCCGGTCGGTGGAGTTGGCGGCGAGCGCGCCGACTCCGGCCCCGGCGAGCACCCGGGCGGCCAGTGCCGGCGGCCGCAGCCGGCTGGGTGTGCTCGGCAGCTTGTCCACCACCAGCTCCGCGGCCGCACCGGCGGCGGCCAGCTGGCGGCCGGGGGTGGACCGCAGCAGCCGCAGCGCCCTCGTGTCCCCGGACGCCGGCTCCGACCAGGCCAGCACGGCCAGCCCGAGTTGGCTGCGCAGGCCGGTGACGATCCCGAGGAGCAGCGGGCGGAAGACGGGTGCGGAGGTCATTGTCCGATTCTGCCCCGCCGCGCCCGGATCACGCCCCCGACACGGCGGGACCACGGCGGACGCCCTGCCCGCGGGAGTCGGGTGCCAGCATTGGCTCACCCGCCGAAGGCGGGCTTCGGTACCGTCGCAGGAGTGGACAAGCAGTCGCCGGCCGGGTGGCGGTTGAGCACCGGGGAGCTGGCGCTGGTGCTGTTCGGGCTCGCGGTGTTCGGCTTCGGGATCGGCGTCGACCTGGAGTGGACCGGTCTGGGCTGGGGCCTGCTGCCGGTCGCCACCGTGTTCATCGCGTTCGCGTTCGCGCTGGCGATGGGGCGCGCCCGGGTGCCGGCGCCGACCCGGCCGCCGGTGACGATGGACGCGGCCGAGGCGATGCCCTCGCTGCAGATCGGGGCGATGCCGCGGTCGCGGGCGGTCTTCTACTACCTGTCCGCGACCGGCGGCGCCGCGCTCGCGCTGACCCTGGGCGGGCTGATCATGCTCGCCCTGCCCGGCGACGTGACCGCCCTCGTGCTGCTCGTCATCGGCGTGGTCGGCTGGACCTCGGTCGTGCTCGTCTCGCTACGGCTGCAGCTGCGCCGCTGAGCCGGAGGATCTCGCGGTGCGCGGACACGCTCAGCCGACGCCGGCGGCGGGCTCGAGGTCCGTGCCGGCCTCCGCGTCCAGCAGCGCGCGGGCCAGCGAGGTGTGCGTGACCAGGCTGTCGACCAGCCGGGACCGCAGCGCCGCGCGTACCGCCGGCGCCTTCGCCATCCCGTACGGCACCGCGACGACCTCGCCCATCGCCCGCAGCTGGGCGTGACGTCGCGGGACTGCGCGAACGTGCGGGCCACCTCGGGCTGCCCGCGACAGCGTCCCGGTCAGCTGGACCACCGGCGTCGGCGCCAGCTCGGTCAGCTCGTCGGCGGCGCGCCCAGGCCGGAGGTGATGATCAGCGACCGGTTCCCGCTGGCCGACTACCCGAAGGCGATCGAGCAGTTCAAGAACGGCATCGGCCGCAGGATCCAGGTCAACCCCTGACGTGCGCGAGCGCGTCCGGGTGCGCGGCCAGGAAGGCGTCGAGGTCGGTCGCGGGTCGACCGGTGAACCGGGGCACGCTGTCGGTCACCTCGGCCACGTCGCCGTTCGCCATCGCCACGTACGTGCTGACCCAGGCCTCGACCTGCCAGTCGGGCGCGCCGTAGACCGCGCGCGACGCGTACGCCTCGTCGAGGGTCTGGTCGTGGAACTCGATCCGCCGGCCGGTGGCAGCCGACATCCGGGCCGCCACCTCGGCCAGCGTGATCGCCTCCGGGCCGGTGATGTCGTGCGTCTCGCCGTCGTGGCCGCCCTCGGCGAGCAGCGCCGCACACACTCCGGCGACGTCGTCGCGGGTGACGAACGCGGTCCGCCCGTCGCCGGCCGGCCCCTCGATCGCGCCGGCGTCGGTCACCATCAGCGGCAGGAAGTCGAGGTAGAGGTTCATCCGCGGGAACGTCCAGGCCAGGCCGGTGGCCCTGACCCGCTGCTCGGTAGCCCAGTGGTCGCGGCCGAGCGTGAACGTCGAGGTCTCGCTCGCGGCGACGAACGACAGATAGCTGATCTTCCGAACGCCCGCGGCCGCCGCCGCGTCCACGGCCGCGAAGTGCCGCGCCAGCCGGTCGGCCGCCTCCTGGGCCGGGACGAGGAACAGCGTGTCGACACCGTCGAGCGCGCGCCGCACGTCGTCGGCGTGGCCGTAGTCGGCGATCTGCCGCACCTCGGTGTCCGGCAGCCGCGGCGCCCGGGCCGGATCGCGCACCACGAGCCGCTGCGCGATCCCGCGCTCGGCCAGCAGCCCGGCCACCGCGCCGCCGACCACCCCGGTCGCTCCGGTCACCGCGATCAGCCCGTCCGCCATGCGCCAGACCCTACGGCCTGCTCAGCCGCGCAGGGGCGAGCGGGCCGTCGGGGCCAGCCGGGCGATCTCGGCCTTCTCGTCGTACGGGCGCGGGTCGGCGGTCCGGTCCAGGGTCACGTACACCGACGCGTCGGCCCGGACCGGCAGCGCCGGGAACGTGTTCTCCGCCGGCTCGGTGACGAAGCTGGCCAGCTCGCCGCGCGGTGCCCGGCCGGCGAGCTCCAGCGGGTAGACCCGGACGACGACGAGGCCGCCCGGCTCGGCGGCGTCCCCGGGCGGCAACGGCATCGGACCGAGCCCGCTGCCGGGGGCGGCCGGGCGGAGCAGCAGCACGTCGTCGGTCTCCACCATGGTCGGCCGCACCGACGGGCCGTGCTCCTTCCACACCGGCCCGGAGTAGAACTCGGTGAGCGAGGCCTGCCGGCGGACCATGTCCGGGAAACCGCGCAACCAGACGAACTGGTCGGGCCGGTCGAGGTCGCGGAACGTGCCGAGCATCGACATCCCGGTCGCCTCCTGCTCCTCCATCAGCTCGCGCTCGAATATCGAGATCATCTCGTCGCGCCGGCCGGGCACCAGCACGTACCGCCGCAGCTCCATCACAGGCAGGTCCATGCCACGTTCCTAGCGGACGGGTACGACGAAACCGGCGGGTACCCTCGTCGGGTGGATTCCCGGACGCCGCTGCGGGTGCAGCGCGCGCAGCGGCCGCTGAGCGACCTGCGGCCGCTGGAGGCGTTCACCCCCAAGGTGCTGTACGCGGTGGACGGCGCGGTCGGCGACTCGTCGGTCACCACCGACCCGGAGGGCATCGCCGCGGCGGCCCGGGTCGCGGTCGCCGCCGGCGGCGGGCACGTGCTGGACGAGAGCGCGGTGGTGTTCCCCAACGGCGCGGTCACGCTGGTGCTCGTGCTGGCCGAGTCGCACCTGTCGGTGCACACCTGGCCGGAGGAAGGGCTGGTCGCGGTCGACCTGTTCAGCTGCGGCGCGATCGACGGGGCCGCGGTGGTCGACGAGCTGGTCCGCCGGCTCGGGCTGGAGCAGGTCAGCGTGCAGCGCATCGACCGGGGCCTGGCCGCGGCGCGGTGAGCGCGCCCACGCTCGATCCCGAGGCGGTCGCGGCCGACGTCGCCGGCGCCGTCGGTCTGGCCGAGGGTCCGGCCGGCGTGCGGGCGGTGCTGCGGGAGATCGCCCGCGGCGCCGGGTCGACCCGCGCGGTCGGCCGGGCCACCGCGCTGCCGCTGCCGGTGGTGGCGGCGATCTGCGGCGAGCTGCGCACCCGCGGCGTGCTCACCCCCGACCGCCCGGCCCGGCTCACGGTCGCCGGGCGGGCCGCATTCGACCCCGGCGCCGCGGTCACCGGCCGCTGCCCGACCTGCGCCGGCCGCGGGGTGCTGGCCCCGGCCGACCTGGCCGCCGCGCTGGCCGAGCCGGCCGCGGCCGCGCCGCCGGTGCGGCTCGAGCTCGACCAGACGCACTGCACCCCGGAGACCAAGGCCCGCCGGGTGCTGGCCATGCACGACGCCGGCGCGCTGGCCGGCCGCCGGGTGCTCGTGCTCGGCGACGACGACCTGGTCTCGCTGGCGCTGGCCGAGTTCGCCCGCCGGCACGGGTCGGGCCCGGCCGCGCTGACCGTGGTCGAGCTCGACCCGGCGCTGGTCGGGTTCCTCCGGTCCCGGCTGGCCGGCGCGCCGTTCCCGGTCGAGGTCGTCGAGCACGACCTGGCCGACCCGCTGCCCGACCGGCTGCTGTCCACAATGGACACCGTGCAGACCGACCCGCCGTACACGGTGGCCGGGGCCACGCTGTTCCTCGAGCGGGCGGCGAGCGCGCTGCGGCCGGGCGCCGGGGCCGAGGTGTTCCTCTCGCTCGGCGTGCGCCGGCCCGCGGAGACCGTGGCGCTGCAGGAGGTGCTGAGCCGGCTCGGGCTCGCCGTCCGGGCGATGGTGCCGGGCTTCAACGACTACGTCGGGGCCGGCGTGCTCGGCGGCACCAGCGCGCTCTGGCACCTCGTCGGCGCCGGGCCGCCGCCGGAGCATTCGGGGACCGTCTACACGGGAACGGGTCGCAACCGCCGCCGATACGCCTGCGCGTCCTGCGGGACGGCGCAGACGGTCGGCGAGGGCCGGCGCTGGCGCACGGTCGGCGAGCTCAAGCAGGCCGGCTGCCCGCGCTGCGGCGGCCTCGTGTTCCGGCCGAGGAGTCGCGGTGGCCGCTGACACGGTCCGGCCGGCGGCGGCGGCCGACCTCGACGCGCTGGTCGGGTACGAGATCGAGATCGCCCGGATCTCGTTCGGCGCCGAGGCGGTCACCGACCCGGCCCTGCACCGCAAGCGGATCACCGGCTCGCTCGGCAAGCCGGACGAGGTCACGCTCGTCGCCGAACGGGACGGAGCCGTGGTCGGATGGGTCTGGCTGTCCGGCCGGACCAACTCGCTGACCGGCGACCGCTACGGCAACCTGCGCTCGCTGGCCACCAGCGACGTCCCCGGCCGCGGAGCGGTCGCCGAGCTGCTGCTCGACGCGGCACTGTCGGCCGCCGGCGAGCGGGGAGTGTCCGAAGTGGTGGGAAAGGTCCACATGCGCAACGTCGCCATGCGCGCGGTGTACGCGAAGCTCGGCTTCGCCGCCGAGCACCTGTCGATGCGGAAGGCGCTGTGACCGCCGGGCTCGCACCCGCCCGGCTAGTCAAGGTCGTGGTCTGGGACCTGGACGGGACGCTGTGGCCCGGTGTCGCGCTCGAGTCCGACGCGCTGCCCGAGCCGTACCCGGAGGCCGTACGGGCGCTGGACACGCTGGCCGCGCGGGGGATCCTGGCCAGCGTGGCCAGCCGCAACCCGGCCGAGATCGGCGACCTCGTCGAGCGGTCCGCGCTGGCCGGCCGGTTCGTCGCCGCCCAGTACGGCTGGGGCCGCAAGGTGGACGCGGTGCGCCGGATCGCGGCCGAGCTGGACGTGCGGCTCGACGCGCTGGCGTTCGTCGACGACGACCCGGCGGAGCGGGCCGACGTCGAGCGGACCCTGCCGGCGGTCACCGTGCTGGCCCCGGACGAGGTGGCGGACGCACTGAGCTGGCCGGAGTTCGACCCCGGCCCGGTCACCGCGGCAGCCCGGTCCCGGCTGGACAGCTACCGGCAGCGCGAGCGCCGGCGGGCGGCCCGCTCCGCCTTCGACGGGTCCGAAGAGGACTTCCTGCGCTGGTGCGACCTGCGGGCCACGCTGCGGCGGGCCGGGACGGCCGACACCGAGCGGCTGGCCGAGCTCGCCCGGCGGACCACGCAGTACAACTCCACCGGGGTCGAGCTCCCCGGCGGTGGCGAGGCGGTGGTGCTCACGCTGGCCGACCGGTTCGGCGACGACGGGCTGGTCGGCGTGGCCGCGGTGTCCACACCGGACGGGCCGGAGTGGACGGTCGACCTGGTCGCCGTGTCCTGCCGGGCCGGCGGCCGCGGTGCCGTGCCGGTCCTGCTGACCGGGGTGGCCCGGCTGGCGCGGTCCGGCCGGGCCCGGCGGCTGCTCGTCCCGTGCCGGCTGACCGAGCGGAACGTTCCGGTCCGGCTCGGGCTCAAGCAGGCCGGGTTCACCGCGGCCGGCCGGACCGGCGACACGGCGGTCTACGCCCGTGAGCTGGCCGGGGCGCCGGCGTACCCGGACTGGATCGCCGTGGCGGAGCGGCTGTGAGCGAGCGCGTGCCGGGCATCCTGGCCGCGGTCGTCGGCGACCCGGCAGTGGCCGGGCTGCCGCGGGACACCCCGCTGCTGTCCGGCGGGCTCGGCCTCGACTCGGTGACCGTGGTCCGGCTGCTGGCCGAGATCCGGTCCGCGACCGGGGTGGACGTGGCCGACCTCGACCTCGACCTCGACGCGCTGGCCACGATCGGCACGCTGACCGACTTCGTCGCCGCGCACGGGGGGAACAGCGAGACGTGTCACCCGGTTGATGCCGCCATGAAGATCGGAATCGTCGGCGCCGGGCTCGTCGGCGGCACGCTCGCGACCCTGTTCACCCGCGCCGGTCACGAGGTGGCTCTGGCCAACTCGCGCGGTCCGGAGACGCTGGCCGACGCGGTCGCCGCGCTCGGGCCGGCCGCGCACGCGGCGACGGCCGCCGACGCGGCTGCATTCGGCGAGCTCGTGGTGGTCGCGGTTCCGCTGAAGGCTTACTCGGCGCTCCCGCCGGAGCCGTTCGCCGGCAAGATCGTCGTGGACGCGAACAACTACTACCCGCAGCGGGACGGGCACATCTCCGAGCTCGACACGAAGGCGGCGACCTCGACCGGGCTGCTGGCCCGGCACCTGCCCGGGGCCAGGGTGCTCAAGGCGTTCAACACGATCAACTTCGCGCACCTGCGCGACCGCGGCCAGCCGGACGCGGCCGCCGCCGACCGGTACGCGATCCCGGTCGCCGGTGACGACGCCGCGGCCAAGGCCGTGCTCACCGGGCTCATCGACCAGATCGGCTTCTCCGCGGTCGACACCGGCCCGCTGGCCGACAGCTGGCGGCAGGAGCCGGGCGCGCCCGTGTACGGCGCCGAGGTGCAGCCGGACCAGGCCGTCGCCCTCATCGCCGAGGCGCGCCGCTGACGCCACGGCCCTCCGGCGGTCCCGCCGCCAGCTAGCCGGCCGGGCCGGCGGGCGGACCAGTGGATTCGGCGCGGATGTCGACGGTGGCGCCGGGTCGGAGGCCGAGCCGGGTCGCGGCGTCGCCGCGGTTGACGGCGACCGCGACGTACCCGGCCGAGTCGGTCAGGACCACGAGCGCCCCGGTCGGCACGTCGGCGAACGTCCGCCCGACGGTGGCCGGCTGGCCCTGCACCCGGACCGGTCCGGCCAGCCCGCCCAGGTCCGTCGCAGCCAGCTGCACGTTGCCGAACCCGTCCACCGACAGCACCTCGGCCCGCACCTCGTCCGGTCCGATGTGGACGGTCGGCGCCGGCAGCCGGACCAGGTCGGGCACGGGCGGGCCGAGCCGGGTCGGGTCGAGCCCGAGGCACAGGTGCGCGGCGGCCGGCGCGAACACGTCCCGGCCGTGGAAGGTCGCCGACACCGCCGGCAGCCGGTAGGCCGGGTCGGCCAGCTCGTACGCACCGGTCACGCCGCCGAGCGCGTCCGCCGCCGGCAGCAGCAGCCCGTTGTCCGGGCCGACCAGCACGCCGCCGGCGGCGACGACCGCGACCCCGCGCCGCTGCGTACCGACGCCGGGGTCGACGACCGCGAGGTGCACCGACGCC
Source organism: uncultured Actinomycetota bacterium (assembly GCA_963803135.1). Taxonomy (GTDB): domain Bacteria; phylum Actinomycetota; class Actinomycetes; order Mycobacteriales; family CADCTP01; genus CADCTP01. The sequence continues at coordinate 1,268,779 of CAWDLH010000010.1, forward strand.
GGCAGCCAGGGCGCGGTCTGGGCCAGCACCGCCGCCCCCCGCCGCACGTCCTGCCGCGGCACCTGGTGGGTCACGTCGAGAACCCGCGCGTCCGGCGCGATCCCGGCGATCACCCCCTTCACCGCGGCGACGAACCCGTCGGCGGTGCCGTAGTCCGTGGTGAACGACACCCAGCGGTAGCTCACGCCTCCAGGTGCCGTTCCACGGAGGCGATCTTCGCGGTGAGCATGTCGGTGAAGCCGGGGCGGATGTCGGCCTTGAGCACGAGGCTCACCCGCGGCGCGACCGCGGCGACGACGTCGGTGGCCGCCTTGACCACCGCCATCACCTCGTCCCACTCGCCCTCGACCGTGGTGAACATCGCATCGGTCCGGTTCGGCAGCCCGGACTCGCGGACCACCCGGACCGCCTCGGCGACCGCGGCGCCGACCGCCTCGCCCGTACCGACCGGGCTGACCGAGAACGCGACCAGCATGCCGTCTCCTCTCCTCGCGCGGACTGCGCCGACCGTACCCAGCCGGCGGGGGCACCATGGAGACGTGACGCTGTCGTGGCAGGGCTCGCTGTTCGACTCCGAGGGCGGCCCGGCGCTGGACTTCGGCCGGCTGGTGCGGCACCAGCTGGACGAGCGGTCCTGGCTCGACGAGGTCGCCGGCTGGGCGCCGGACCACGCCGCGGTCTTCGACGAGCTGCTGCGGGTGGCGCCGTGGCAGCAGCGCGAGCGGTGGATGTACGAGCGCAAGGTGCTGGAGCCGCGGATGGTCGCCGGCTGGCCGCCGGCGGCGCTCGGCGACCTGCCGGCCTCGCTGGAGCAGATGCGCCGGGCGGTGTCCGACCGCTACCGGGTCGAGTTCGACTCGGTGCATGTCAACCTCTACCGGAACGGCCGGGACGGGGTCGCCTGGCACGGCGACACCAACCGCAAGACGCTCACCGACCCGCTGGTCGTCACGGTGTCGCTCGGGGAGCGGCGGCGGTTCCTGCTCCGACCGGGTACGTCCGGCTCGCCGACCCGGTCGTTCCGGCCCGGCGGCGGCGACCTGCTGGTCATGGGCGGCGCCTGCCAGCACGAGTGGCAGCACACCGTCCCGAAGGAGCCGCGCGGCGCCGGCGCCCGCATGTCGGTCACCATGCGGCACTCCCGCGAAGGCTGGTGGGTCTGACCCGGCCTACCGCCACTCCACGGTGAAGCGGGTGTGCGGCCGGTCGATGGTGGGGCCGGTCAGCTCGGTGCCGGCCGGGTACGCGCGGATGCGCACCCGGGTCGACGCCGGTCGCCCGGCCTCGTACCAGTCCCGGACGTGGCCGAGCAGTCGGGAGACGAGGATGTCCGAGCACGCCCCGTACCCGCGGGCCTCGGTGGACCCGCCGGACGGGGCGAGCGCGGCCAGCCCGGTCGAGCCGACCAGCACCGGCATCGGCCGCCGCCCGCCGTCCCGCGGCGTGAGCAGGTCCCCGGCCGCCGGCTCGTGCAGCGCGAGCCAGGTCCGCAGCCCGGTCATCGCCTCGCGCCGGCTCACGTCCACCGGGGTCGACAGCAGCGGCCCCTCCTCCAGCGCGGCCAGCAGCGCGGCCAGGTCGGCCGGCGGATCCTCCAGCAGCAGGAACAGCCCGGGCCGGCCGAGCGGCCGGATCGGGTCGTCCCCGGCCAGCTCGCCCCGCAGCAGCATGAAGCCGCAGTCCACGATCGACACGCTCTCGAGCACGTCCTCGCCGGCCCGCTCGAACGCCACCGACCGCTGGCTGCCGCGCAGCACCAGCGGCAGTACCAGCCGGCCGCCCGGGGCCAGCTGCGCCCACCAGGCCGGGGCCAGGTCCCGGGCGGCCGCGGTGAGGATGATCCGGTCGTACGGCGCGCCGGCCGGCCAGCCGCCGGCTCCGTCGGCCCGGATCACCCGGACCGCGCCGGCGCCGGCCGCGGCCAGGTTGCCGGCGGCCTGCCCGGTCACCGTCGCGTCGATGTCCACCGTGGTCACCGCGCCGGTCGGGCCGACCAGGTGGTCGAGCAGCGCGGCGTTCCAGCCGGTGCCGGTGCCGATCTCCAGGACCCGGTGCCCGGGCCGCACCCGCAGCTGCGCGAGCATCGCGGCCACGATCGCCGGCTGCGAACAGGAGCTGGTCGGCCGACCGTCCTCGGCCCACCTGGTCGGGATCGCCTCGTCCTCGTACGCGGCGGCGGGGTCGACGCCGGGCAGGAAGACGTGCCGCGGCACGGTGCGCAGCGCGTCCGCGACCGGCCCGGGCCGCACCACACCGACGGACAGCAGGCGGTCCACCATCCGGTTGCGAAGCTCGCCGGCGCCCACGGTTCCATGGTGCCGCTAGGTTGGCCGGGTGCTCACGGTCTCGGTCCCGTACCACCTGGACGAGCCGCTCGGCGGCTTCGCGCCCGGGCCGGTCGACGTCACCGTCGCGGCCGAGCTGCCGGCCGGCGACCCATGGTCCCGGATGGCCGTCCTATACGGGCAGGTGGCCGGCGTGGTCGCCGGCGCGGGACGGCCGGTGACCGTGCTCAGCGGCGACTGCACGACCAGCCTGGGCGTGCTCGCCGGCCTGCAGCGGGCCGGCCATGACCCGGCGGTGGTGTGGCTGGACGCGCACGCGGACTTCCACACCGAGGCGACGACGACCTCCGGCTACCTCGGCGGGATGCCGCTCGCCCTGGCGGTCGGCGTCGGCGAGCCGACCCTGCCGCGGCTGCTCGGCCTGCGGCCGGTGCCGGCGGCGACGCTGGTCGGGGTGCGGGACGTCGACCCGCCGGAGGAGGTGCTGCTGGCGGCGTCGACCGTGCGGCGGCGGCCGGTGGACGACCTCGGCCCGCTCCCGGACGGCCCCCTCTACCTGCACGTCGACCTGGACGTCTGCGACCCGGTCGAGGCGCCGGACCTGCTCTACCCCGTGCCGGGCGGGCCGCCGCTGGCGACGGTGCTCCGGGCGCTGCGGCAGGTCGTCGCGACCGGGCGGGTGGCCGCGGTCGGGCTCGGCCTGACCTGGCGGCCGGCCGACCGGCACGCCGACCGGCACGACGCCGCCCTGGCCGCGGTCGCGGCCTAGCAGGCCGCTGAACGAGCCGGTCCGCCGCGGAAACGCGGGCCGCTGACCTGCGGGTTTACTGGGCCCGCGGCGTCCTGACGGCAGTTGTCCAGCGGGCTGCTAGTCCGCGGCGGCGCGCCAGGCGTCGGCGATCGCGCGGAAGCTGGCCGTACGGCGGGCACGGTCGAGATTGGGCGTGACCACGACGATCTCGTCCACCTCGGCCTCCTGCCTGAGCTCGAGCAGCCGGTCGACGACGGCCTTCGCCTCGCCGGTGACCATCCGCCCGTCCCGGCTGCCGCGCCGGAACTCCGGCGACCGCGCGTACTCCCTGACCTGCTCGGGGCGCAGCGGCTCGCGGATGTTGCGGCGCAGGTTGGCGATCGTCAGCGTCCACCCCGCCTCGAACTCGGCCACCGCGTCCGGGTCGGCGCTGGCGAACGACAGCACCGAGATCGCCGAGTACGGCCGGGCACCGTCCTGCCGCGGCCGGAACTGCTCCCGATACTGCCTCAGCGCGGGGACGGCGAGATCAGGGCTCATGTGATGGGCGAAGACGGCGCTCATCCCGTTCACCGCGGCGAACTGGGTGCCGTAGCCGCTGGAGCCGAGCACGAACAGCTGCGGCACCTCGTCGACGACCGGCGCCGCGACCAGCCGCCCGTACGGGTGGTCGTCGGCAAAGCCGACGCCGTCGCCGAGGTACGCCAGCAGCTCGGCGACCTGCTCCGGGAACTCGGCCGCCGGGTCCACGTCGATCCCGCGGCGCAGCACGTGCGCGGTCAGCGGATCCGTGCCGGGCGCGCGGCCGAGACCGAGGTCGATCCGGCCGGGGTGCAGCGCCATCAGCGTGCGGAAGACCTCGGCGACCTTGAACGCGGAGTGGTTGGGCAGCATGATCCCGGCCGCGCCGACCCTGATCGACTCGGTCCTCGCGGCCACCGCGGCGGTGAGGACCTCCGGCGCCGAGCAGGCCAGGCTGCGCATGTTGTGGTGCTCGGAGACCCAGTAGCGGCGGTATCCGGCCCGCTCGACGGCCTGCGCGATGCCGATCGCGCCCTGCAGCGCGTCGTGGGCGCTCTCCCCGTACTCGATCCCGACGAAGTCGAGCACGGCCAGCGGCAAGGTGTCCGTCACGCTGGCGGCAACCCCGGTCCGGGCGGATTCATGCCCCCGGATCGAACGTGCTGGTGGCGTCGTCGAAGTAGACCCGGTCCGCGGCCCAGCGGCGGTCCTGCGTGGTCCAGGCGATGTCGTAGACCGCGTTGCCGGTCGGGATCGTGCTGCGGATCAGGGTGTGCATGACCGGCCCGGTGCCGGCGCGGTACTCCCAGTCCGCGGTCGGCCAGTCCCGGTAGCTGACCCGGGCGATCCGCATGAGGTCGTAGCCGTTGGTCATGGTCTTGACCGTCGGCTCGAGCTCGAGCTGGGCCGCGTACGGGTCCTGCGGCGGGTTGCGGTGGTGGGTGACCTTCAGGACGCGGTCGCCGTCGCGGAAGGTGACGGCGGTGCCGGTCCGCGTGGCGCGCCAGGCCTTCGGCACCGCGATCGACCATCCCGCCGGATCGCGGTAGAGCGCGTACCCGGCCGGGGGCCGGGCGGGGGACGTCGGGGTCGGGGTCGGGGTCTGGGTCGGGGTCTGGGTCAGTGTCGGCTCGGGTGGGGGAGCGACCACCGCACTGCTGTCCCGGTGCCGCAACACCGGCACCAGGACCGCCAGCGCGAGCAACCCCACCGCGATCACCGCCGACCACGACCACCGCGACCGCCGCCCGGCCGCCGGGCCCGCGACTGTCCGTCGGTCCCCGGCCCGCTCACCCACCCCCGTCGGGCCGACCATGCCGGGCCGGCCGGCCGTGTGGGCGGGGCCGGCTGTGTGGGCGGGGCCGGCTGTGTGGGCGGGGCCGGCTGTGTGGGCGGGGCCGGCTGTGTGGGCGGGGCCGGCTGTGTGGGCGCGGCCGGCCGTGTGGGCGGGGTCGGCTGTCTGGGCAGGGCCGACCATCGCGGCCGGGTCGATCCGATCCGCCGGATCGACGCCGGCGCTCGGACCGGCGGCCCCGCCCGCCCGGCCCGTGGGCCCGCCCGGCAGGACCGACTCCGCCGACTCCGGCCGATGTCGGGATTCCGTGGCATCGATGGCATCGGTCGGCTCGACCTGGTCCGCCGGGTCCAGCCGCCTCGGCGGGTCGGTGCGCCCCGTCGAGGGATCGACTACGTCGGGTGGTTGCAGTACGTGAGCAGGTTCCGGTGCGTTCGCTGGTTCGACCGAGTCGGCTGGTTCGACGGCGTCCACCGGTTCGATTCGGTCCGTGGGGTCGGCCGGTTCCGCTGAGGCGACTCGGTCCACTGGGTGGGTCGACTGAGCTGGGGCAAGGTCGGTTGGGTCGGCCGTGCCGGCCAGGTCGACCGGGTCAGCCGGGTCCACTCGGTGGGTCGACTGAGCTGGGGCAAGGTCGGTTGGGTCGGCCGTGCCGGCCAGGTCGACCGGGTCAGCCGGGTCCACTCGGTGGGTCGACTGAGCTGGGGCAAGGTCGGTTGGGTCGGCCGGGTCCGCTGGGTCGACCGGGTCCGCTGGGTCGGCTGGGTCGACCGGCTCCGCTGGGTCGGCGGAGCCCGCCAGGTCGATCGGGTCCATCGGCTCGACCGGGTCCGTCGGGTCCATCGGCTCGACCGGGTCCGTCGGGTCCGTCGGGTCGGCTGGGTCGGCTGGATCTGTCCGGTTCGCTGGGTCGGGCGGGTCGGTGAAATCTCGCGAGTCGATGGGATCCGCGTTCTCAGGACTGAGCTGCTCAGCCGGGGCAGCCGGGTCGGCCGGGGTCGCTGGGTCGGGGAGGGCCGGCGAGGTGGATGACTCCGAATCAGGGGCGGCGGCGCGCGCCGGGGTTGTTGTGGTCGGCGGGAACGGCGGTGCGAGGGTTTCTTGGGAGCGGACGGCAGGCGGGGGTCCGGAGACCGAGCGCGGATGTGGGAGCGCGGCGTCGAACGCGGCGAGCGCCGCCGCGACGTCGGGGTCGCTGATCGCGGGTCGCTCGGCGGGTGGCGGCGTCCCGCCGACGGCCGCGAGCAACCTCCGTACCTCCGCCGTCTCGGACCGCTGCGCCGGGTCGATCGCGAGCAGCCGGTCGAGCACCGGCCGTAACGCCCCGCCGCCGGGACCGTCCGGCAACCGCCCCTCCACCGCCGCGTACAGCGTCACGCCGAGCGCCCACAGATCCGCCGCGGCGCTCGGCCCACCCTCGGGCGACCTGAATCCGGGCGTCTCGGTCCCGTCCACCCGCGTCGTCGCGAACCCGGTCACCGTGACGCGACCGTCCGCACCGATGAGTACGTCTTCCGGCGTCAGGTCCCCGTGCGGCACCCCCGCCGCCACCAGGGCGTCCAGCACCTGCAGCCCGATCAGCGCCGCCGCCTCCGCCGGCAGCGGCCCGCCGTCTCGCACGACGTCGCCGAGGCTGCGGCCGCCCGGCCACACGCTGATCACCCAGGGCGTGCCGTCCTCGACCACCGCGTCCACCACCGGCGGGATGCCGGGATGGTGCACCCGCGAGACCGCCGCCGCGTCCTGCAGCGCCCGCTGCCGCGCGCGGTCCCGGTCCGCGGCCGGCATCGCCGCAGGCAGGACCACCACGCGGGCCACCAGGTCCCGCTGGTCGACCTCGTCGCGTGCGTGCCAGCTGCGCCCGGCGCCCGGCAGCGGCTCGAGGAGTCGGTAGCGTCCCCCGAGCAGCATGCCGGCCGTCAGCCGTTGCGACGTCGTCATCGTCCGTTTCTCCTACCCCGTCAGGGCGGCAGTGCCACGCGAGCCGGCGCGGTGCCTACGCTGGCGAGGTGGCCCAGCAACTCACCCATGTCGACTCCCGCGGCGCCGCCCGCATGGTCGACGTCTCGGCGAAGAGCGTCACCGTCCGGGAGGCGACCGCCACCGGCAGAGTACGCACATCCGCGCAGGTCGTGGCCCTGTTACGAGACGACGGCCTGCCCAAGGGCGACGCGCTCGCGGTGGCGAGGGTGGCCGGCATCGCCGGGGCGAAGCGCACCCCGGACCTGGTGCCGCTGTGCCACCCGGTAGCGCTGCACGCCGTCACGGTCGACCTGGAGGTGCTCGACGACGGCGTGCTGATCACCGCGACCACCCGCACCGCCGACCGGACCGGCGTCGAGATGGAGGCGCTCACCGCCGTGGCCGCGGCGGGCCTTGCCCTCATCGACATGGTCAAGGCCGTCGACCGTACGGCGTCGATCACCGACATCCAGCTCGAGTCGAAGAGCGGTGGTCGGTCGGGCACCTGGCGGAGGTCCTCGTGACCGTTCCGGCCGGCACCCGGGCGGCGGTGATCACCGCCTCCAACCGCAGCGCCCGCGGGGAGCGCGAGGACACCTCGGGCCACCAGCTGGCCGATCGGCTGCGCGATCTGGGCTGCGCGGTCGAGTCGGTGACCGTGGTGCCCGACGACGTGCCGGCGATCCAGGCCGCGCTGCGGGCGGCGCTGGCCGGCGGCGCCGATCTCGTGATCACCACCGGCGGCACCGGGGTGACCCCGACCGACGTGACCCCGGAGGCGACTCGGCCGGTGCTGGAGCGGGAGGTGCCGGGCATCGCGGAAGCGATCCGGCTGGAAACCCGAGACAAGGTCCCCACCTCGATCTTGTCCCGCGGGCTGGCCGGGACCGTCGGCGCGTCGCTCGTGGTCAACCTGCCCGGGTCGCCGGGCGGGGTGAAGGACGGCGTCGCCGTGCTGGCGCCCATACTGGGTCACGTGCTGAGCCAGTTGCGCGGCGGTGACCACAAGCCGGGCGGTGGTCCGGAGTGACCGCCGTCAAGCCGGTGCTGTGCGAGATCAGCACCGAGCCGCTGTCGGTGGACGCGCACCAGTCCGCCGTGGCGGGTGCGGCGTCCGGCGCGGTGGTCGTGTTCAGCGGGGTGGTCCGCGACCACGATCACGGGCGCTCGGTGGTGGCGCTGGAATACGTCGGCCACCCGAGCGCGGCCGAGGTGATCTTGGCGTGCCGGGAGGAGATCCTCGCCGAACCGCTGGTGCACGCTGTGGCAGTCAGCCACCGGGTCGGCGAGCTGCGCGTCGGGGATGCCGCGCTGGTGGCGGCTGTCTCCGCGGCGCACCGGGCGGAGGCGTTCGCCGCCTGCGAGCGCCTGGTCGACCTGGTCAAGCACCGCCTTCCGATCTGGAAGCGCCAGCTCTTCCCCGACGGCACCGACGAGTGGGTCAACTGCCCCTGACCCCGCTGCGCCGCTGACCGCCGTACCCGACGAGCGGGTCGACCGTCCCGGACGCCGCCGCGCCGCTGACCGGCCCTACCCGCCGGCGAACGGGGGGAGGACGTCGACGACGGCGCCGGCGGGCAGCGGGTGGGTGGCGTCCTCGCGGCGTACCGCCGTGCCGTCCACGAGCAGGCTGGATGCGCCGAGCACTCGGTCGAGCGGCGGGCGCCCGCCGATCGCGCCGAGAAGCTCGCCGATCGTGTGCGCCTCGACCGCTTCCTCCTCGCGGCCGGCCGCCGCCCGCGCGCCCGCCCAATACCGCACCGTCACCACCCGACCATCATGCCCCGCCCACCCCACCGGCGCCGTCGCCAGCCCGCCGCACGGTCGTCCCGGCGCTCCTATGCGGCCGCCGACCTTGCCGTTCGTACCGGAGGACGGTCGTTCCGGCCTCTCCGGTGGGCCGGGCGAGCGTGCCGGGCGGCCCCGCAGGACGGTCGTTCCGGCCTCTCCGGTGGGCCGGGCGAGCGTGCCGGGCGGCCCGCAAGACGGTCCTTCCAGCGTCTCCGGTCGGCCGAGTGATCGTGCCGGCGGCCCCGCTGGACGATCGTTGCGCCGTCTCGGCTGGGCGGGCGATCGTGCGGTGGTCGGCCCCAGCACGGTCACCGGCGCTTCAGGTCGGCCCGACGACCTTGCCGGTGATCGGTCCCCGCGGGACGGGTCGGCCGGCCGCGAGGTGGCCGGCCGCCCGCGGTCCTGGCCGGATCTCGCCGCGGTGGCTCAGGGGGTGGGACGGTCGGTCGCCGTGTCGGGACTCGCTGGCGGCGTCATCGTCTCCGCTGGATCAGCGGTCCCGGTGTTGCCGCCTGCCGCCGGGAACGTCTCCCCCGTGCCCGCCGGCGGTGTGGTGGCCGGCGGTGGGGGCGGGAACCCGTCGGCCGGTGGTGGGGTGGGCGGGAACCCGTCGGCTGGTGGTGGGGTGGGCGGGAACCCGTCGTCGGCGTCGGCCGGTGGTGGGACGGGCGGGAATCCGTCGTCGGCGGCGGCCGGCGCGGTCCCGTCGGTCGCCATCCGTTTGTCCGCGTACTCGCCGACCGTCTGCCCGACCTGCTCGATCTTGTCGTGGTACTTCCCGCCGGTGCGCCGGTCGATCTGTTGCCCGGCCTTGTCCACCACGGTGCGCGCATGCGGGGTGGCCTTGTCGATCAACGGCCCGGCCTTCTCCGCCATCTTCTTCGCCTTGTCCAGGAACCCCATCGCCCCGTCCTCCTCCGGAGCGCCGCACCTTCTCGGCGGCGCTACCCTGCGGTCAATCCTGACAGAGGACGGTGACCACGTGCCCGGCCCCGAGCCCGACAGCCCGCCGCCGCCACCGGCCGACCGTCCCGAGCCGGCGCCGGCGACCCGTCCCCGGATCGCCCGCCGGCGGCCGAGCACGGGTCCGGTCCTGCCCACCGTCACCGAGGACGAGCGGGACGTCGGCTGGGGCGAGACGCCTGAGCCGGACGACGACGAGCGCCTGTTGCGGGAGGTGCCACCGCACCACGGCAGCTGAGACCCGGCGAGGCCGGTCAGACGCCGCGGTCCTGCTGGTTGCGGAGCAGGTCTCGGATCTCAGAGAGCAGCACGACGTCGTCCGGCGGCGCCGGCGGGTCGACCGGCCCCTGGCCCCGCTTGCGGCGCTCCTCGAACGCGTTGAAGGGTGCGACGACGAAGAAGTAGATCACCGCCGCCGTGATCAGGAAGAAGATGATCGCGTCGATGAAGGCGCCGTAGTCGAACCGCTGCCCGCGGACGGTGAACGTGCCGCCGTTCACCCCACCGCCGGCGAAGACCGCGACCAGCGGCTTGATGAACGAGTTGCTGAACTGACTGACGACCGCGGTGAACGCGGTGCCGATGGCCACCGCCACCGCCAGCTCGATGACGTTGCCGCGCATGATGAAGTCGCGGAACCCCTTGAGCACTGCTGCGCCTCCAGGTGCTGACCGGCCAGGTGACCGCGGAGACTAGTCCAGCTCACGGCGGCCGCACGTTGACGGTCAGGCGGTGTCGCACGGCGGCGCCGGCGAGCGTGCGAGCGGCGGCCTGACCGGTCGCCACGACGAGCACGACGCCGTCCGCGGGATCCCGGCTGCGGAGCACGGCGAGGACCCGGACCGCGGAGGCGACCATCACGGTCTGCCCGGCCGTGGCCTGGGTGCCGTCGGGCGCGACCGGTGTGCCGAGCACGTCGACCCGGTCGCCGGCCCGCACCAGCGCCGCCGCGTCCGGGTCGGCGACCCGCACCGGCACCGCCGTCTCGTCGGGATCCAGCCCGGCGGCCAGTCCGGGCCCGGCGAGGCGGGCGTCGGTCAGCACCTCGCCACGGCGGATCGCCCCGGCAGCGACCCGCCCGATCAGCCCGGCCGCGCGACCGGACGACCCCGCCGGCACGATCCCGGCCGGCATCGACACGACCCGCAGGTCGGCCACGGCCAGCTCGGTCCCGGCGGCCAGGTCCCGCGCGGCCACGACGACGTGCGCGCTCGGCCCGGCCGAGGCCGCCGGCGGCTCGACCCGCTGCGGCCGCACGGCGAGCACCGCGGCCGCGATCAGCAGGACCCCGATCACCACCCTCCTCGGCCACCCGCCGAGCCGAGCGCCCACGCGCGCCAGGGCGACCCGCCGCCGTCCCCACCGTGCTCTCGTCTCATCCCGGTCGCGGCCGCGTCGCTTCAGGCCGGTCTCCGGGCTCTGCTCCTCGGTGGCGGGGTCGGAGTCGGTCACCCAGCGACCGTCCGGCAGCCAGGTGACGACCTGGCCCGGCTGGACCGCGGGCCACCCCGCCGGCCCGGATGCCGGCACCGCCTCGGTTGCGGTGGGCACCCTGGGATCCGGCCCGCGCAACCAGGCGATGCCCGGCGGGGGGTCGTCGAGGACTGGTCCACTCGTGCGCGATGCGTCAGATCTGCCGTTCACGCTCCCGACGCTAGAGCGCGGGAAACCGGACGGAAGAGCCTATTCGCGATCTGTGGATGACGGACCGGCCTGTGGACGACCGTTTCAGGATGCGGCGGCCTTGCTGGTAGACCCTGAGGACGAGCCGGACGACGTGGAGCCCTTCGCGGCGGACCCGGACGAACCCGACCCCGACGACTCCCCGGAGGACGACGATGACGCCGCCTCGCTCTTCTTCTCGCCCGATCCGTTCGACGACGACCCGTTCGGCGACGAGCCGCTGGATGCCTTCGCGTTCTCCCGGCTGTCGGTGCGGTAGAAGCCGGAGCCCTTGAACACGACCCCGACCGCGGAGAACACCTTCCGCACCTGGCCCTCGCAGACCGGGCAGATGGCTATCGGGTCATCGGAGAACGACTGCACCGCCTCGAATCGGTGACCGCACGCCGTTTCCTTGCAGGCGTACTGGTACGTCGGCACGCCGACCTCCTGTATTGGCACTCTCATGGGTGGACTGCTAACGGACATGGTGCTCCACGACGGGTAGTTCCGTCCACCCGATCGCCGGTTCGACCGCCGAGGTCACAGTCCTGTCCCAGCGGTCGGCGGGCAGCCGCTCGACCAGTTCGCCGTCGTGCAGCAGCGCGACCAGCGGCACCCCGGCGGGCGTGCCCGCCAGCGCGCGGTCGTAGTAGCCGCCGCCGCGGCCCAGCCGGACGCCGCGGCGATCCACCGCGAGCGCCGGCAGCAGCACGACCTCGGCGCTGCCCAGAGCGGCCGGCCCCAACCGCGGGCCGGCCGGCGCCCGCGTGCCCAGCACGCCTGTGACCAGCTCGTCGGCCCCCGAGTACCGGGTCCAGTCCAGGCCGCCAGCCACCACCACCGGAAGGAGGACCTCCGTGCCGCCGTCCCGCAGCAGATCCAGCAGTCGCAGCGACCCCGGCTCCCGACCCACGGGGACGTACGCGGCGATCCGCTGCAGGCCGCCCAGCCGCGTCATGAGGTGGCCGGCCAGCGCCTCGGCGGCCGCGGCCAGGCGTTCCGCGGGCAGCGCCGCCCGCGCCGCCAGCAGACGCGCCCGCCACTCCCTCTTCCCGCCTTCAGCGCTCACGCCGACTAGTCTCGCGGCATGTCTGACCAGCGCCGCCCGACGAAGGCCGTCATCCCGGCGGCCGGCCTCGGCACCCGCTTCCTCCCGGCCACCAAGGCGGTGCCGAAGGAGCTGCTCCCGGTGGTCGACGTCCCCGCGCTGGAGTACGTCGTCGCCGAGGCCGCGGGCGTCGGTCTCATCGAGGTCTTGGTCATCACCGCCCGCGGCAAGGAGGCCATCGCCGACCACTTCGACCGCGCGCCCGAGCTGGAGGCGGCGCTGGAGAAGAAGGGTGACGCCGACCGGCTGGCCGCGGTCCGCCGCTCGTCCGGGCTGGCCACGATGCATTTCGTCCGGCAGAGCACCCCCCGCGGGCTCGGCCACGCCATCCTGTGTGCGGACGCGTTCGTCGGCGACGAGCCGTTCGGTGTGCTGCTCGGCGACGACCTGGTCGACGAGCGGGACGAGCTGCTCCGCCCGATGCTCGACGTACAGGCCGAGCACGGCGGCTGCGTGGTCGCGCTCATGGAGGTGCCGAGGCACTCGGTCTCGCTCTACGGCTGCGTCGCCGCCGAGCCGACCGACCGGGACGACGTGGTCCGGGTCACCGACCTGGTCGAGAAGCCCTCGCCGGAGGACGCCCCGAGCAACCTCGCGATCATCGGGCGATACGTGCTGGTGCCGAGCATCTTCGACACGCTCCGGGAGACCCCGGCCGGCCGCGGCGGCGAGATCCAGATCACCGACGCGCTGCAGCGGCAGGTCCGCGCCGGAGAGCCGATGCACGGCGTGGTCTTCCGCGGCCGGCGGTACGACACCGGCGACCGGGCGGACTACCTCAAGGCCGTCGTCCGGCTGGCCTGCGAGCGCCCCGACCTCGGCCCGGAGTTCCGGCGCTGGCTCGAGGACTTCGTGGCGGGACGGGCGTGACCGGCCGGGGCCCCGCGGAGGCTCGGTGAGCGAGGTACGGTCGGTCGACGATCACCTGCGCCGGGTGCTCGCCGACCTGCGGGTGCCCGAGCCGATCGAGCTCGCCCTGCTCGACGCGCAGGGTCTGCTCTGCGCCGAGGACGTGCTCGCCGATGCGCCGCTGCCGGGCTTCGACAACTCGCAGATGGACGGCTACGCGGTGCGCGCCGCCGACACGGCCGGCGCCACCGCGCAGGAGCCGGTCGAGCTGCCGGTGGTCGGCGACATCCCGGCCGGCTCGCGGGCGTCGCGCGGGGTCACCCGTGGCCTGTGCCTGCGGATCATGACCGGTGCGCCGATGCCGGCCGGCGCCGACGCGGTGGTGCCGGTGGAGTGGACCGACCGCGGCGTGGCGAGGGTACGCATCGAGCGCCCGGCCAAGCCCGGCCTCTACGTGCGCCGCACCGGCGAGGACATCCGCACCGGCGAGCTGGCGGTCCGGGCCGGCACCCCGATCGGGCCGGCCCAGGTCGGCCTGCTCGCAGCGGTCGGCCGGGAGCGGGTGCTTGTCCGCCCGCGGCCGCGGGTCGTCGTGCTGTCCACCGGGAGCGAGCTGGTCGACGTCGGTCGCCGGCCGGGGCCCGGGGAGATCCTCGATTCCAACAGCTACGCGCTGGCCGCCGCCGCCCGGGACGCGGGGGCCGAGGTCTACCGGGCCGGCATCGTCCCGGACGACCACGCCCGGCTGCTCGCCGTGCTGGAGGGTCAGCTGGTTCGCGCCGACCTCATCGTCACCTCCGGCGGCGTCAGCCAGGGCGCGTACGACGTGGTCAAGGAGGCGCTGAGCGAGCTGGGCACGGTGGAGTTCATCTCGGTGGCGATGCAGCCGGGGCAGCCGCAGGGGTTCGGCACGCTCGGCGACGACGGCACCCCGATCTTCTGCCTGCCAGGCAACCCGGTCAGCTCGCTGGTCAGCTTCGAGGTCTTCGTCCGGCCGGCCATCAGGCTCATGCTCGGCAAGCGGCACCTGGTTCGCCGCGCCGTGACGGCGACCGCGCTGCGGCCGCTCTCGTCACCGGCGGCCCGCAGGCAGTACCGTCGCGGCCTGCTGCACCGGGACGCGGACGGGGGATATTCCGTCGAGCCGGTGGGCGGGTCCGGCTCGCATCTGCTCGCCGGCCTCGCCCAGGCCAACTGCCTGATCGTGATCGACGAGGAGGTCACCGAGGTGTCGGAGGGCGACCGGGTGACCGTGATCCCGCTGCTGCTCGCCAGCGCTTGACGGCGCCGGTGGGCACGAGCAGGGGTCCGGTCCGATGAGCCGGCATCCAGGCTGGCCGGCCCGCCTGCAGGAGGGCCGGGTCGGACTGCGGCCGCCGCGGCTGCGCGACGCGGCGACGTGGAGCTCGCTCCGGCTGCGCAACGAGGCCTGGCTCGCCCCGTGGGAGCCGACCTCCAGCGAGCCGTGGGCGGTGCGTCACTCGATAGCCAGCTGGCCGTCGGCGCTCAGCTCGCTACGCCGGCTGGCTCGGGCCGGTGTCCTGATGCCTTTCATGATCACGTACGACGAGGACCTGGTCGGCCAGCTCACCGTCAACAACGTCGTCCGCGGGGCACTGCGGTCGGCGCAGATCGGCTACTGGGTGGACGAGGGGCACGCCAACCGCGGGATCACCACGACCGCCGTCGCGATGGCCACGGACCACTGCTTCGGGCCGGTCGGACTGCACCGGGTCGAGGTCGACATACGCCCGGAGAACGCGCGCAGCCGGCGGGTCGCCGAGAAGCTCGGCTTCCGCGAAGAGGGCCTCTACGTGCGCTACCTGGACATCGACGGCGGCTGGCGGGACCACATGTCGTACGCGTTGACCGTCGAGGACGTGCCTCAGGGGCTGATGCGCCGGCTGCGCGAGCGGTACGCCTGACGCTCGCACCACCAACCCGAACGGTCAACCAGACGTCGACACTCCCGCGCGCCTCCCGGACCCGAGGTCCTGGTCTGGCTAGCGTGATCACGTTTGTGAATCGTGTGACGGGAGGGGCACGGTGAGCTCAACGATTCTCATGGCCATCGTGCTCGTGATCATGTGGCTGGTGGTTCTCGTGCCCATGTTCGTCCGCCGCGGGGAGGACCGGGCCGAGATCCGGTCGATGGACCGGTTCGCCACCGCGATGCGCGTGCTGTCCCGCCGCGCCCCGACGAGCGGCGTGGCCGGCCGGCGGCGGTACGCGACCGCGCCGCCCGCACCGTACGCCGACGGCACGTCGCCGATCCGCACCGCCGCCCGTGAGCGGATGCTGCGCCGGCGCCGCCGCACCCTGATCATGCTGGCCGGCATCGCCGTCCTCGCCGCGCCGGCCGCGCTGGCCCTGTCGTCCTGGCTCTGGCTGACCCAGGTGCCGGCCACGCTGATGCTGGCCGGGTACGTCGCCTGGCTGCGCGCCCAGGTCCGCCGCGAGCACGAGCGGCGCACCCGCCGGGCCGCGCTGTTCGGCGAGGCGGCCGGGGCGCCGGCCCCACATGCCGTCCGCCGCCGGCCCAGCCGGGTCGCGTCCGCCATCGCGGCCGAGGAGGCCGCCAAGATCGCCGACCGGTCCTGGCGTCCGATCCCGGTCCCGACCCCGACCTACGTCACCGCGCCGGTCGCCCGCCGCCGCGCCGCCACCATGGTCGACCTGGACGACGACGACCCGACCTTCGCCGACCTCGACGCGCGCGAGTTCGAGACCGCCGCCCACCACTCGTACCAGCGTCCTCGCGCAGTCAACGAGTGAGGCCGGTCCTGCTACCCTCTACCTCCGTCTGGGGCTGTAGCGCAGTCCGGTAGCGCACCTCGTTCGCATCGAGGGGGTCAGGGGTTCGAATCCCCTCAGCTCCACCCAGCTCACAGGCGGTGTCCGGATTCCCGGCACCGCCTCTTCGGTTCCCGTACGGCAGCGAAGTACAGCAACAGCAGTGATCAGCTGTCCAGGCTCTCGGACAGCCGACGCAGGGCTCGCGGGGCCTCCCGGCCTGACCTCTCCCGGCGAATCGACCAGGGCAGTGCCAGTCCCTTGTCGACGCCTACCCCGCCTCAGTCGAGCCGAGCTGGCCGCATCCCGTCCTTCGCGACTAGCCGTCGAAGAAGCCGGTTTGCAGGTCGTGGACGATCGCGTCGATCGGATGCCCGCTGACCGTGAGCGGCCCGCGCCATGGCGCGCTGAGGGAGAAGAGCAGCGCCAGGCTGAGGCCGACCACGATCGCGAGGCCAAGGACGAGTAGCGAGGTCCGCAGGCTGGCGCGGAAGGCCAGTGCCCGGCGTTTGCGATCAACGCTAGTCCGCTGGCCACCAGGGTGACGGCGTAGAGCGCGGGGATGTCCCGCCCGGCCGCCGCGACGCGCGCGCGACGGGCGCTGGTCAGGGTGTCGAGGGCGACCAGCAACTCGGTGCTCGCTGGCGTCCTCAGCTCAGTCCGAGCCGCCTCCGCGCGTACCGCCCGCTCCAACCGTGCGATGGCGCGTTGGGTGGTCGGGGCGGCTTGACGGTTCGCAGGGTCTGGAACAGCTCGGTACCCCAGGGGTTGAGCTGCTCGCCGAGGGTGCCGGCCTCCATCTGCTCCCACTGCACCCCGGCCACCGAAGGCGCGTAGCAGGTCAGCTCACCGCTGAGCTCTCCGGCCACTGAGCGTGGGAAGAACTGCGCCGTCTCGACCTGCTGCGCCACGATCAGGGCTTCGTTCTCCGCGCCCGCCCTCGCCGTGTCATAGCTGGAGAACGCGAGGAACACGACAAAACCCAGCAGCACCGCGAACCCGGTCGCCAGGACCCCGAACACGCCGGCGGCGCGATCGCCGTCATGGAAATAGCTGCCGTCCGGCGCAGTACGACGCACCAGCAGCATCGCCGTGACCGCCACCGCGGTTACCGCCACCACGATGAGAACGGCAATGACGATGTTCATCGACCCCGGCCATTCGAGGCTATTCGCAGTCGGTCGAGAGCCACCAGGCGGGGAGCCGTCGTCGTCCGCGAGCTGTCCTTTGATTCAGTGCGGGCGATTCGTCCAGGACCGACGCGACGGCGCCGCCGCCGACGCCGGCGATCAGCCGGCGCCGGGCGTCGGACAGGCCACAGCCGGTCGGCTACGCGTAGTCGTACTCGGCCTTGGTCTCCTTGCCGTGCACGATGAGCGCGTAGATCACCAGGACGTCGACGGTGATGAGGATCGTCGACCACACCGGGTTGGCGGCGATGAACGCGATGTTCACCACTGCGCTGAGGAACGCGAGGAGGACGCCGACCACGCGGGCCCACATCTGCCCGGCCATCAGCCCGAGGCCGGCCACTGCCACCAGGATCCCGAGCAGCAGATGCACCCATCCCCAGGTGGTGTAGTCCACGGACACGACCAGGTTGCTGCGCGGAACCACGAAGTAGCTGTCCTTGAACAGGGCGACCAGTCCCTCGATCGCCTGGAACGTGCCGAGCATGACCATCATGATCCCGGCGAAGAAGATCCACCCCACCCAGCCGGTCGCTGCCGGCCGATCCTGACGGTGCGCTGCCCCTTCCCCCGTGCTTGCCTGCGTACGACCTGTGTCGGCCATCTGACTCTCGCTTCCTCTCGGGTCAGACCCCTCATTCGACGGCGGCGACGCGGATGGTCGACCACCGCCACCGGACCCAGCATCGACCGGGCGGCGGCAAACCGCGTCCTCCCCGCCGGATGAGTGGACTGTGGGCCAGCCCCGGGCCTAGCCGCCCTCTGCGGCCATCTTCTGCTGAGCCTCGGCCAGAGCGCCCTTGAGGGCCTTGACGTGGTGACCCTCTGCCTCGCCGACCTCGTGCTTGATCGCCCGTGTCACGGCGGGCTCAACCTTCCCGGCGGCCTTGTGCGGGTAGGCGACGATGAGACCGGCGCCCCCGATGGGGATCGTCTCCTCGGCCGTCTGCTCGAAATCCGGTCGGGCTGCTGGTGGGGCAGGGCGAGTCGCGGGTGGTTTCGCCGGCACGTCCACGACTGCAGCCCGCTGTGCCCGTTCTCATCCGCTGGGAGTGAAGCGGACCAGCGTCGCCGGCGAGACCCTGTCTGTCATGAGCGAGGTTTCCGGCCGGGAGTCGCCGGCGGTCGCCGAGCTCGACCAGTTTGCTGCCGGAGGCCGATCCCTCGGTCCCGGTTCCTGCGCCGCACGGCGGTCCTCGACCGGATCTGCGCCCCGTCCGTCGCGCTGAAGGAATCGGAGGTTTCCATGACTGAGCCCGAGACCCGCGAGACACGGGCCGTACCGGAACGGGCCGAGCGGCCATGGATGCCGGTCTTGGCGGTCGTGGTGGTCTCGACCGCGTTCGCCGTCGGCTGGCGCTGCGGACGGGGATGGGGCCGCATGACGGGCTGGTGATCGCCCCTCCACCTGGCCGGAGCGCGAGGCTTATCGGACCGCCAGCACGGCGAGGCTCGCGGCGCCGGCCAGCAGGCTGTAGATCGCGAACGGGGTCAGCGTCCGGGTGGCGAACCAGCGCGTCAGCCACCGTACCGACGCGTACGCGCCGAGACCGGAGACGATGCTGCCGGCCAGCACCTGGCCGTGGATGCCGGCGCCGAGCGGACCGGCGAGGTCCGGAAGCTTGAGCACACCTGCGGCCAGGATCACCGGGGTGGCGAGCAGGAAGGAGAACCGAGCGGCGTCCTCGTGGTCGAGCCCGCGCACCAGTCCGCCCGCCATCGTCACCCCGGAGCGGCTGATGCCGGGGAGCAGAGCCAGGATCTGGGCCGATCCGATGAGCAGCGCCGACGGGACGCCGAGGGTGGCCAGTCGCCGGTCGGCGTGCACCTCGGCACGCTGGGGTACCGGGACCTGGCCGGCTGGGACCGGGACGTCCTTCAGCGCCGTGCGGCGTACTCGCTCCGCGAACAGGAGTACGACTCCGTTGAGCATGAGGAACGACGCGGCCGGCGCCGGACGACCAAGGACGGTGCGGAACGTGTGCTCCAGCAGGAGGCCGGCCACACCGACCGGGATGGTCGCCAGCACGATGAGCCAGCCCAGTCGCTCGTCCGGAGTCGAGATCCGCCGGTGCCGCACCGAGGTCACCAGACCGCGGATGATCCTGACCCAGTCGGCCCGGAAGAAGATCAGCAGGGCGACCGCGGTGGCCACGTGCAGGCCCACGATGAAGGCCAGATAGGGCGACTCCGGAGCCGACACGGTGAGGTCACGTGCCCACCGGCCGCCGATCACCGCCGGTACGAGCACGCTGTGCCCCAGGCTGGACACCGGGAACAGCTCGGTCACCCCCTGAACGAGCCCGACGACGATCGCTTCCGGGTACGTCAGCCCCACGCGCCACCTCACACCTCTCCGCCCGGCCGGGCCGGATGCCCCCGTCTGGCACTGACGCTAGGGACGGACAGGTAAGCGGCTGGCAAAGCGACGGTGTCCCGCACCTGGCCATGCCTACGCTGACGCCATGGGTCGCCTTCTGGTCGTGGAGGACGACGAGACGATCGGGTCTCTGCTGCAGGTCGGGCTCGAGTCGCACGGGCACGCCGTGACGTGGGTGCGTGGCGGCCGCTCGGCGCTGCGGGAGGCGATACTGGCCGAGTTCGATCTGGTGCTTCTCGATCTCGGCCTTCCCGACCTCGACGGTGTCGAGGTGTGCCGCCAACTTCGGGATCGCCAGCCCGGCTGTGTGCTGGTGATGCTGACCGCGCGCAAGGACGAGATGGACGTCGTCGTCGGACTGGAAGCCGGCGCCGACGACTATCTGACCAAGCCGTTCCGGCTCGCGGAGCTGCGGGCGCGGGTCGGGGCGCACCTCCGCCGCGGGCCCACCAGGGCCGAGCGGGACGCCGCCGTGCGCTCGGTCGGCCCGCTCGTCGTGGACACGGCGGCCCGGCGCTGCCGGGTCGGCGGGGCGGAGATCTCACTGCGGGCCAAGGAGTTCGATCTGCTGGCCCGGCTGTCCGCCGACCCCGGCGTCGCGCTGAGCCGGGAGACGCTCATGTCCGACGTCTGGGACCAGCACTGGTCGGGTTCGACGAAGACACTCGACGTCCACGTCGCGGCGCTCCGGCGCCGTCTGGACGAGGCCGCGACCGAGGGCGACGTCGCGCCGGTCCGGATCACCACCGTCCGCGGCCACGGCTACCGACTCGAGCAGGACACCTGATCCCGGCGGCGGTACGGCGCGGGCCCGGTACGACTCGCGGCCGACCCGCCCGCACCGATGCCCCCGACGACGCCTCGCCCACCGAGCGGAAGGCTGGCTGAATGCGTGCACGGATCCAGTGGGTCGGCGTGCTGGCGGCGGCGCTGGCGATCGGGCTGTTCGGCGTCCCGCTGGCTGTCGCCGTCGTGGTGCTGTTCCGCGCCGACGAACGGGGCGAGCTGGACCGGGTCGCTGACACCACCGCCGTCCGGGTGGCTCCGGACCTCGCCGCCGGCCGGGTGCCGACGCGGTTGCCGCCGGTGCAGAAGGACATGCGGGTCGCTGTGTACGGGCTGCCCGGCCGTCGGCTCCTCGGCGCCGGGCCGGACGCCGCGGACGGTCCCGTGCAGCAGGCCGTCGGCGGAGCGACCGCCGGCGGCAGCGACGCCGGCGACTTCGTCGTCGCGACCCCGGTGACCGCGGACAACCGCGTGGTCGGAGTCGTCCGGGCGGCCTCCCCGCAGTCCCGGGTCTGGCTGCAGGCGGGGCTCACCTGGCTGGCCATGGCCGGTCTCGCGGCGGCCGCGGTCGCCGCGGCGGCGCTGCTCGCCCGCAGGCAGTCCCGGCGGCTCGCCGATCCCCTGGAACGTCTCGCCGCGGCCGCGCAGACCCTGGGCGACGGCGACTTCACCGTCCGGCTGGCTCCGGCCGGGATACCGGAGATCGACGCGGCCGGAGGCGCGCTGACCAAGACCGCCGAGCGACTGGGTGATCTGGTCGGCCGGGAACGCGCGTTCTCCGCCGACGCCTCGCACCAGCTGCGGACACCCCTGACCGGACTGCGGCTGCGGCTGGAGACCGCGCTGGACGGGGACGCGGACCTGCGCGGTGCCGTCGAGGGCGCGCTGACCACGGCAGACCGCCTGGAGCGCACGATCGACGAACTGCTCGCGCTGGCCCGCGACGCCCCGCACGCCCGGACCCCCGCCGACCTGCCCGCCGTGCTGGCCGAGCTCGAGTCCAGCTGGACCGGGCCGTTGACCGCCGCGGGACGGTCGCTGGACATCACGCTCGAGCCGGACCTGCCCGGCACCCGGGCGTCGGCCGCCGCCGTCCGGCACATCCTCGACGTGCTCCTGGCGAATGCCCGGGGCCACGGCGCCGGCACGGTCAGCGTCGTCGTCCGGGCGGCCGACACCGCCATCGCGGTCGATGTCGCCGACCAGGGACCGGGCGTCGCCGAACCCGAGCAGCTGTTCCGGCGCCGGACCTCGCACGGAGCCGGCCACGGGATCGGTCTCGCCCTCGCCCGGGCGCTGGCCGAGGCCGAAGGCGGCCGACTGCTGCTGTCGCGAGCTGGCCCCGGCCCGGTCTTCACCCTGCTGCTGCCGGCCGAGACCGGATCGACCGCGGTCCCCTCCGGCCCCGGCTCGGTCGATCCGCGACCCGCCGGTTTGCCGTCCGCTAACTGAGCACGCCTAACCTGGACCGACGGCGTCGCGAGGAGGGTCGGATCAGCGCGGACATTCGACTGGGAGTCGCGCTGGTCCTGCTGCTGGCCGCGGCGACCGGCGCGCTGACCGCGGCCGGCGTCCGGATCCGCCGCCAGGTCGTGGTGGCGGCGGTGCGGGCGGCGGTCCAGCTGGCGATCGTCGGCGCCGTGCTCGGCCTGGTCTTCCGCTTCCCGGGCGCGGCCGCAGCCGTGCTGCTGATCATGCTCGCCACCGCGACCCGGACCGCGGCCCGGCGGCTGCGCGAGCTGGACGGCGCGACCCGCGCGGTGCTGCTGTCCAGCCTGGCCGGCGCGCTGTGCACGCTGGTCGTCGCCTTCGCGACCGGAGCCGTGGCCTTCCAGGTCCGGTACGTCGTGGCGCTCGGCGGGATCACCCTGGGCGGAACGATGACCGCCTGCACGCTTGCCGGCCGGCAGCTGCTGTCCGGCATCCGCTCCCGGCGGGACGAGGTCGAGGGCTGGCTCGCGCTCGGCGCCACCCCGCGCCAGGCCGTCCGCGACATCGCCCGGACCGCGGCCGGCGAGGCGCTGCTGCCGGCCGTCGACCAGACCCGTACGGTCGGGCTGGTCACGCTGCCCGGCGCGTTCGTCGGCGCGCTGTTCGG
Source organism: uncultured Actinomycetota bacterium (assembly GCA_963803135.1). Classification (GTDB taxonomy): domain Bacteria; phylum Actinomycetota; class Actinomycetes; order Mycobacteriales; family CADCTP01; genus CADCTP01. The sequence continues at coordinate 1,291,216 of CAWDLH010000010.1, forward strand.
CGGGGCCTCGCCCGCGTTCGCCGCCCGCTTCCAGTTGGTCGTGCTCGTCGGCCTGCTCGCCGCCGAGGCGCTCGCCGCGGTCACGCTCACCTGGCTGCTGGGCGCGCCCCAGCCGCTGCCGCTGGCGCCGAACGACCGGGTCGCCAGGGACGACCGACCGGCCCCGACGGCGCGGCGATGGCTGCTGCGACCCCGGACATGACCGCGGATCAGGCCCGTGCCCGCACCGCTCTCGTGGCGGTGCTGATCGCGCTGACCGGGCTGGTCGTCATCGAGGCTTCTGATCTTGCCCGCACCGTGGACAGCCGTGTGCTCGACGCGATGGTCGCCCATCGGAGCCCGTGGTGGACCGGAGCGGCGAAGGTCGTGACCGACAGCGGAGCGAGCCCGTTCGCGTACCCGCTGGCCGTGGTGGTCGCTCTGGTCGTCGGGCTGCGGACCGGGCGCTGGCGGGTGGCGGTGGCCGCGCCGGTCGTGCTGGTGCTCGGTGTGCTCTCCCGGCTGCTGCTGTCGACCGTCGTCCGGGACGGCCGCCCGCCGGCTGCGGTCCGGCTGGTGCCGGTCGGCGGGTTCAGCTTTCCGTCCGGGCACGCCGCCTCGAGCGCACTGCTGGCCGGCGCGCTGATCTGGCTGATCGCCCAGACCGGCGTACGACGGCCGGTCCGGCTGGCACTGGACGTCATCCTCGGCCTGTGGGCACTGTCGGTCGCGGTGACCAGGCTCTACCTCGGGGTGCATTGGGTCACCGACATCGTCGGCAGCTGGCTGCTGGCGGCCGCGTGGCTCACCCTCCTGCCCTTGGTCACTCCTCGGTGGACGGTCGACGAACGCCAGGCGTCCGGTCCCGACCCACCCGGCGGGTTCGCAGCCGACCGACCGCTCGCGGACGGGCCGGGCGAGGGTCCAGTGGATGAGGACGCGCCGGAGGCGCGGACGGCTCGGGACGGCCGGGGGCCGCCGGACGAGGCCCGCGAGTGCGGTGGCTGACCTCAGCCGGCCACGGCCGCAAGCACGAGGGCCGTGCGGAGTGAGGGCCGCTCGAGGTCGCGGATCTCGTCGTGGCCGAGCGGGCCGTGTCCGCTGCCGGCGCCGGCCGGAGGTGGGTGGTCAGTCCGCCGCGCGGGCTGCGGGGAAGGACCAGGAGCCGTCCAGGACCGGTGGCTCCGGCTGGTAGATCCGCACGGTGTAGTTCCAGCCGTCCATGATCGGGATCTGGTTGGGCAGGGATGCGTCCCCACCGAAGTGGATCGTCACCCGGCCGTCCGGATCGCGCAGGGCCGTGACGCTGTTGACGCTGTACCGACCGAGGGCGTTCTTCTCGAAGTAGCCGTCGCGGTTGTAGACGCTGACCGACCAGAACGCCCGGGCCGGGACCTCGCCCACGGTCAGCGTGTAGTGGCCCACGGGCCTGCGTGGCTCGACGCCGACGTAGGCCGCCTGCCGGGTGGGCAGGCCACCCCACCCGGCCGCCGTGCCGATCAGGTGCCGCACGGGATCGGTCTCCTGCCGGGAGCCGAACGCGCCGTCGAAACCGTGCAGGTCCGCGGCGAGCTGGAGCAGGAGGCCACGGGTGCGGTCCATGCTCTCGCGGTCGTGGCCGGGGTGGGTGAAGGGCCTCGCCGACCTCGCCCGCAGCCGGAGACCGTCCTGCAGGGCGTGGGCGGCGGCCGCGTCGTCGGGGTCGGCCGGGTCGATCAGGGTCCGGGCGGCGACCAGGACGTGTGCGGTGTCGAACTCATCGACCGTCAGCTCGTAGGTGCCGGGACGGTCGGCGACGCGGTTGATGTAGTGATCCTGGTTGACGATCATCGCGGTCTGGTAGCGACCGCCGGTCGGCGGGAGGGTCAGCGTCGCGCCCTCGCCGATGTCGACGACCGCGGTGCTGTACAGGGTGTCCCGGTTCAGCCGCACCACGCGCTGGTCGTCGACGGACGCCGGCTCGCGCTGGTGCTCCCAGGTGTTGACGTCGACGTTCGCCAGCAAGCTGTCGAAATACCGGTCGGACTCGGCGCGCACGAAGTTGTCCACGTTCACCAAGACCACGCCGGCGCCTGACTCGGACGACATCCCGACCACCTCCGGGCTCAGCCTGCGCCGGACGCCCGGCGGCCAGCCTCACCCGGAAGGAGTGATCCACGACCGGTGACCTCCGGCGGCGACCGCCCAGCAGCCGGCTGCTGCTAGCGCCGGCGGACGGACAGGGTCAGGCCGCGGTCGCGCAGGCGGGTGACCAGGTGGCCGCCGAGCGCGGCGGCCGGGGTCAGGACGCCGCCGGGGCCGGTGAGCTCGTCCTGCGCGAGCGCCAGAGCGGCTTCGCCGAAGATCACCGCGGTGGCGCCGTACCCCGGGTCCGCGCTCGCGGCCACGGTCGCCACGTACCGGGCGCCGGTGCTGGTCACCGTGTGCACCTCGACCCGGAAGTGGCCGCCGGACCGGGTCCGCGCGGACGGGCCGCGTCCGGGTACGGGCAGGACGCGGTCCAGCAGCTGCCGGGTCAGCGGTAGCCGCATGCCGGCCACGAACGTGCCCATGCCGGCGGTCAGCAGCCCGGCGACCACCGGGGCGGCGGGGCCGCCGCCGACGGCGAGTCGCTCCCGGTACCGGAACCCCGGCCCGTACGCGTGGCCCAGCAGCGCGTTGGTCCGCCGGACGATCCGGCTGTCGTGCGGCCCGAACGGGTACGCGGCGACCCACTGGCCCAGCACCGGGTCCCGCGCCGGCAACAGCGGATCGCCCTCCCCGGCCCCGGACGGGTCGGCGGACCGGTCCGGGCTCAGCGCGTACGCGTCGGACAGGACGCGGCGCTGGGCCGGGTCGGCCATCTCCCGCAGCTCGGCCCGCATCGAGTCGATCGTGCCGCCGCTGATCCCGCCGCGGACCGAGACGAGCACGAACACCGTCTCGCCCAGCGTGCCCTCGCCGTCGGCGCGCGCCTTCTCGTACAGCAGCCACACGCCCAGGTCGGACGGCACGGAGTCGAACCCGGCCGAGTGCACGATCCGGGCCCCGGTCGCGGCCGCCCGATCGTGCGCGGCGGCCGCGCTGGCCCGGACGAACAGCGTCTCCCCGGTCAGGTCGCAGTACGAGGTGCCGTGCTCGGCGCAGGCCTCGACGAGCGGCAGGCCGTACTCGTGGTACGGGCCGACGGTCGTCGCGACCACCGCGGTCCCGGCGGCCAGCCGGGCGACCGAGGCCGGGTCGGTCGAGTCGGTGACGACCAGCGGCCAGTCCACGCCGAGCTCGTCGCGGACGGCCCGCAGCCGCTGCTCGGACCGGCCGGACAGCCCGACCCGGGCGCCGCCGGCCCGGCCGGCCAGGTGCCGCGCGGTCAGCCGGCCGACGTAGCCGGTCGCGCCGTGCAGGACGAGGTCGAACCGGCGGTCGGGCATCCGCGAAGCCTAGGCACGACCCCCGCCGACCGCGAGGGCCTCGCCGTGGGCCAGCCGGATCGGCGAGAGGCACAGGACCGCGCCGAGACAGACCGACGGCTGACTTTTCAACCGCCGGCCCTGCGGGCGAGCCCGCATGTGTCGGTGTACCCGGGACGGCACCGCCGATGTCCGCGGGGCGGGACACGCGCCCGGCCTAGATCCAGCTCGGGAACCAGATCCGGGAGCGCCACTCCTCGTACGTGATCAGCTGGCCGGACAGGATCGGCCACAGCCAGGCGGAGTTGACCACGACCAGCGCGACGTATCCGCAGACCGTCACCAGGCCGATCATCCGCCGCCGCTCCGACGCCCGCGCCGGGCCGAGCACCGCGCCCAGGATCAGCGCCACCCCGATCACCAGGAACGGCACCAGCGGGGTCATGTAGAACAGGAACATCGTCCGACCGGGCACCGAGAACCAGGTCATCCAGCCGGCCGCGAACGCCACCAGCACGGCCCAGCCGCGCCAGTCCCGCCGGACCATGCCGATCCACAGCGCCCAGAGCACGGCCGGCACGAATGCCCACCACAGCGCCGGCGTCCCCACGTCGAGCACGGTCCGTACGCACTGCGCGGCCCCGCAGCCGGTCGGCGACGGCTTGCTCGGGTAGTAGAAGAGCACCGGCCGCCCGTCGACCAGCCAGCCCCACGGGGAGGACTGGTAGGTGTGCGGGGTCCGCAGCGTGCTGTGGAAGTCCCACATCTGGGCGTGGTAGTTCAGCAGCGAGCGGATCGGCCCCGGCAGCCAGGACCAGTAGCCGGTGTGCGTCTCCGACCAGTGCCGGTCGAAGGAGCTCTCGCCCAGGAACCAGCCCGACCAGCTCAGCAGGTAGGCGGCGACCGGGGCGACGGCGAAGGAGCCGACCGCGCCGGGCAGGTCGCGCAGCGCGGCCCCGGCCCAGGGTCGCGACATGCCGGCCGCCCGCCGGGCGCCGAGGTCCCACAGCACCGACAGCAGCCCGAAGCCGAGCAGGAACCAGATCCCGCTCCACTTCACCGCGCAGGACAGCCCGAGCAGCACGCCGCCGGTCAGCCGCCAGCCGCGGAACCCGACCCGCCCGCCGTACGGGCCGATCACCGCCAGCCGGTCCCGGACCACGTCCCGGTCCACCACCAGGCAGGCGAACCCGGCCAGCACGAACAGGGCCAGGAAGATGTCCAGCAGCGCGAACCGGCTCTGCACGACCGACAGACCGTCCGCGGCGAGCAGGATTCCGGCGACCGCGCCGAGCAGGGTCGAGCGGGTCATCCGCCGGGTGACCCGGACCAGGATCGCGACGCACAGCGTGCCGGCGACCGCGGCCGGCACCCGCCAGCCGACCGAGTTGTCCCCGAACACCGCGATCCCGGCCGCGACCAGCCACTTTCCGAGCGGTGGGTGGACGATGAACATGTAGCCGGGATTGTTCTCGTAGCCGCCGTTGCGGAGGATCTCGGCGCCCTCGGTCGCGTAGTAGACCTCGTCGAACTGCTTGGCGTCCGGGAAGCCGATCCCCCACAGCCGGACGGTCCCGGCGACGAGCGTGACCAGGGCCGTGATCACCCAGGACAGCGCGGCGTCCGCCGGCATCGGCCGGTGCTCGACCGGCCGCACCCGTCCGCGGTGCGTGCCGGCGCGCTCGCCGCCGCCCGGGGCGGCGTCCGGGGGAGCTGCCTCGAGCGTCGCGGCCATGCGGCGATGGTAGGTGCACGTCCTGAAGACGTCCGCCGGCACCGGCCGGGACCACCGCCGTACGCTCGGCGGGTGGTGGTCGGGAGGCTGGTGCTGGCCGGGGCGCCGCTGGGGGAGCCGGGCGACGCCAGCCCGCGACTGCGGGAGGCCCTGCGCACCGCGGACGTGGTCGCGGCCGAGGACACTCGCCGGCTGCGCCGGCTCGCCGCCGACCTCGAGGTCACCGTCCCCGGCCGGGTCGTCCGGCACGACGACGCCACCGAGGACGCTCGCACGCCCGGACTGGTCGACCAGCTGCTCGCCGGTCGCACGGTCCTGCTGGTCACCGACGGCGGGATGCCGAGCGTGTCCGACCCCGGCTACCGGCTGGTGTCGGCGGCGGTCGCGGCCGGTGTCCCGGTCACCGCGGTGCCCGGTCCGTCCGCGGTGACGACCGCGCTGGCCCTGTCGGGGCTGCCGTCCGACCGGTTCTGCTTCGAGGGCTTCCTGCCGCGCCGGGCGGGGGAGCGGCGTCGGGCGCTGGAGGCGTTGCGGGACGAGCGGCGGACGGTCGTGCTGTTCGAGGCGCCGCACCGGCTGGCCGCGACGCTCGCCGACGCCGCCGAGGTTCTCGGCCCGGACCGGCCCGCGGCGGCCTGCCGCGAGATGACCAAGACCTACGAGGAGGTCCGCCGGGGCACGCTGGCCGAGCTGGCCGCCTGGGCCGCGGACGGGGTGCGCGGCGAGATCACGCTGGTGATCGGCGGGGCACCGCGGCGGCCCGCGGAGACGGACCCGGCCGCGCTGGCCGCGGCGGTGGCCGGCCGGGAGCGCGCCGGCACCGACCGCAAGGCCGCGATCGCCGAGGTCGCGATGGAGGCGGGGGTGCCGAAGCGGGTCGTCTACGCGGCGGTGGTGGCGGCGCGATAAGGGCTCGCCCGGTGTCACTACGCTGGGTGGTATGCCCGATCGACACATCCTGACCTCGGTGGCCTGGCCGTACGCCAGTGGTCCCCGGCACGTCGGCCACGCGGCCGCGTACGTGCCCTCGGACGTCTTCAGCCGCTACCACCGGATGGCGGGCAACAAGGTCCTCATGGTCTCGGGCACCGACGAGCACGGCACGCCGATCCTGGTCGCGGCGGACCAGGAGGGCACCCCGACCCGGGAGACGGCCGACCGCTACAACCGGCTGATCGTCGAGGACCTGCAGTCGCTCGGCCTCTCGTACGACCTGTTCACCCGGACCACGACCACGAACCACTACGCCGTGGTCCAGGAGATCTTCACCGGCCTGCTCGCCAACGGGTACGTGTTCCCGCAGACCACGCTCGGCGCGATCTCGCCGTCGACCGGGCGGACGCTGCCGGACCGCTACATCGAGGGCACCTGCCCGATCTGCGGCTACGACTCGGCCCGCGGGGACCAGTGCGACAACTGCGGCAACCAGCTCGACGCCACCGACCTGATCAACCCGCGGTCGCGGATCAACGGCGAGACGCCGCAGTTCGTGGAGACCGAGCACTACTTCCTCGACCTGCCCGCGTTCGCCGAGGTCCTCGGCGACTACCTGCGGTCGCGGGACAACTGGCGGCCGAACGTGCTGAAGTTCTCGCTCAACCTGCTCGACGACCTGAGGCCGCGGGCGATCACCCGCGACCTGGACTGGGGCGTGCCGGTGCCGCTGGACGGCTGGCGGGACCGCCCGGACAAGAAGCTCTACGTCTGGTTCGACGCGGTGATCGGCTACCTGTCGGCGTCGATCGAGTGGGCCAGGCGGACCGGGGACCCGGACGCGTGGCGGCCGTTCTGGCAGACGCCCGACGCTCGCGGCTACTACTTCATGGGCAAGGACAACATCGTCTTCCACGCCGAGATCTGGCCGGCGATGCTGTTCGGCTACTCCGGGATCGGTGCCCGCGGCGGCGAGCCCGGCTCGCTCGGCCCGCTCGACCGGCCGTACGACGTGGTCTCCAGCGAGTTCCTCACCATGGAGGGCAAGCAGTTCTCCTCGTCCCGCGGCGTGGTCATCGGCCTGCGCGACGTCCTGTCCCGGTACGACACCGACGCGCTGCGCTACTACCTGTCCGTGGCCGGGCCGGAGACCCAGGACACCGACTTCACCTGGACCGAGTTCCGCCGCCGCAACAACGACGAGCTGGCCGACAGCTGGGGCAACCTGGTCAACCGGTCGATCTCGCTGACCGCGCGCAACTTCGGCGCGATCCCGGAGCGGGGCCCGATCACCGATGCGGATGCGGCGCTGCTGGCCACCGCCCGGGATGCGTTCGGCACGGTCGGCGGCCTGATCGAGCGGTCCCGGCAGAAGGCGGCGATCGCGGAGGCGATGCGGGTGGTCGGCGACGCCAACCGCTACCTGTCCGACCAGGCCCCGTGGAAGCTGGCCAAGAGCGGCGAGGCCGCGGACCGGGAGCGGATGGGCACGATCCTGCACGTCGCGCTGCAGGTGGTCGACGACGCCAAGACCCTGCTCACGCCGTTCCTGCCGACCTCGTCGGACGCGGTGCACCGGCTGCTCGGCGCGGACGGCCGGCCCGGGGACTGGGCGCCGATGCCGGAGGTGGTCGAGGTCGACGAGCCGACCGCGGTCGGCTCGCCGTCGTATCCGGTGATCACCGGCGACTACACCGGCGGCGCCCGGTGGGAGTCGGTGCCGCTGCCGGCCGGCCGTCCGCTGGCCCCGCCGTCCCCGCTGTTCAAGAAGCTCGACGAGTCCATTGTGGACGACGAGCTGGCGCGACTGTCCTCGTGAGCCGGTCGAGCGAGCCCGACGGCGGGCGGGGAGCGACGCGGGCCGGCCGGCCGGCGCCCGGGTCGGCCGGCTTGCCCGAGAAGCGGACGCAGTCGCCGCCGCTGCCGGAGCCGTTGCCGGCCGAGGTGGTCGACAGTCACTGCCATCTCGACGCCATGGGTGTCGACGTCGGACAGTCGCTTGTGGACGCTGCCGCGGTCGGGGTGACCCGGGTGGTGACGGTGGGGGACACGCTGGAGTCCTCGCGGTGGTGCGCGGACACCGCGGCGAAACACCCGCAGGTGGTCGCCGCGGTGGCCGTGCACCCCAACGAGGTCGGCGGCATGGACGAGTCCACATGGGACGGTCTGGCCGAGCTGGCCGGGCGGTCCGAGGTGCGGGCCGTCGGCGAGACCGGGCTCGACTACTACTGGGACCGGGTGCCGGCGCCGGCACAGCAGGAGGCGTTCCGCCGGCACGTCGCGCTGGCCAAGGAGCACGGCAAGGCCCTGGTCATCCACGACCGGGACGCACACGCCGACGTGCTGCGGGTGCTGGCCGAGGAAGGCGCGCCGGAGCACACGGTGTTCCACTGCTTCTCCGGCGACGTCGAGATGGCCCGCGAGTGCGTACGGGCCGGGTACGTGCTGTCGTTCGCCGGCACGGTGACGTTCAGGAACGCGCCGGCACTGCGCGAGGCGGCCGCGGTCGTGCCGCTGGAGCAGCTGCTGGTGGAGACCGACGCGCCGTTCCTCACACCGATGCCGCACCGGGGGCGGCCGAACGCGCCGTACCTGATGCCGTACACGGTGCGCGCGCTCGCGAGCGTGAAGAGTGTCCACATCGAACAGTTGTGCGAGGAAGTCACCCGAACGGCGCAACGGGTATTCGGTAACTGGTAACCGACACGCCACGCGGGGTCACCCGACTTGGCCCAAATGCCGACGCCCGTTACTGTCCCGTCCTCATATGGACGGCAACAGTACCGAGCGCGGCCGTCACCGGCGTCGCGCGCGGACCGACCATCCGTCCACTGTGGGGAGTCCACAGTGGAGCGACGTGTCGTCCGACCGTCCGGAGTGGACGGACGGGCCGGGGTCGGCGCCGCCGGGAGAGCCGCGGTCCTGGTTCGAGAAGCGGTCGCCGGCCGACGGCGGTCCTGCCGGTGACCCGTGGCGGCGCGCCGACCACGGCGCCCAGTGGCGGCCGGTCTCCGACCTGACCGACACCGCCTGGGGCCTCGACGGCGCCTGGCGGGACCCGGCCGCGCAGTGGAACGTGGAAGGCCGGGCTCCGGCCGACAGGCTCCGGTCCGGCGACGCGCCGACCGGCCACGCCGACGCTCCCGCGACCGGCTGGAACGCCGGCCACGGCCGTGCCGCCGAGACCAGCTGGAACGGCGCCGGCGGACCTGGGGCCGGCGCCGGCTCGAACTTCGGCAGCGGCCGCGAGGCCGGCGCTGGCTGGAACGGCGCCGGCGGACCTGGGGCCGGCGCCGGCTCGAACGTCGGCAGCGGCCGCGAGGCCGGCACTGGCTGGGACGCCGGCCGCGGCGGCGACGCCGGGACCGGTTGGAACGCCGGCGGCGGCCTGGGCGCCGGGACCGGCCGGAACGCCGGCGGCGGTCGTGAGGCCGAGGACGGCCGGAACGCCGGCGGCGGTCGTGAGGACCGCTGGGACGCGGGGCGCGGCCTGGGTGCCGGGACTTCGGGCGGCGGCTGGGGCGGTGGACCGGGCTGGGACGGCGGCCGGGGCTGGACCGCCGGACCCGACGCCGGCCCGGGCTCGCCCGAGTCGGGCTGGGGCACCGAGCCGGGCGGCATGGCGGTCGCACTGCTGGAGCGGCCGCCTGAGCTGGACCGGCCGCCGGAGCTGGACCGGCCGGACGAGCTGGACCGGCCGGACGAGCAGGCGCCGGAGCACCGGCATTCCGTCCGGCACCCGGTGCGCATCGCGCTGTTCGCGCTGGTGCTGTTCGGGCTGGTCGCCGGCAGCGTGGCCTGGCTGTCGATGGACAAGTCCGTCACGCTCACGGTGGACGGCGACGCCCGGGCGGTGAAGACGTACGCGTCGACCGTCGGCGGCGTGCTCGACGACGAGAAGATCACCGTCGGCCAGCACGACACGCTCGCCCCCGGCCGGGACGCCCGGGTCTCCGACGGCGCCGAGATCGTCCTGCGCCGCGGCCGGCTGGTCACGCTGACCGTCGACGGCACCACCCGCAAGGTGTGGACCACGGCGCTGACCGTGCGGGAGGCGCTGGAGCAGATCGGCTACCGGCAGGACCGGCTCTGGATGTCGGCGGACCGGTCGACCCGGCTGCCGCTGGACGGCTACCAGCTGACCCTGCGCACGGCGAAGACCATCACGGTCGTCGCCGACGGCAAGAAGCACACGATCAGCACGACCGCGGCCACCGTCGGCGAGGCGCTCGACCACGCCGGCCTGGAGATCGACGCCGACGACAAGGTCTCCCAGCTCTCGACCGCACCGGTGCGGGCCGGGATGACGATCACCGTGACCCGGGTGACGGCGAAGACCACGACCACCCAGGCCGTCGTCGAGTTCAGGACCGTGGAGAAGACCGACCCGGACGCCGACCCCGGTTCGCGCACCGTGCAGACCAAGGGCGTGACCGGGCTGCAGCAGGTCACCACCGTGCAGACGTACGTGAACGGCAAGCTGACCAGCTCCAAGGTGACCAAGCGGGTCGTGGTCAAGAAGCCGGTGGACGAGGTCGTCGTGGTCGGCCCGGAGCCCGAGCAGACCACGCCGCCGCCGTCGCAGCCGGCCGGATGCGCCGACTTCCCGACCACCGGCGGCCTGAACTGGTGCGGGCTGGCCCAATGCGAGTCGGGCCTGAACCCCAACGCGTACAACCCGGCCGGGCCCTACTACGGGCTCTACCAGTTCGACGCCGGGACCTGGCAGGCCAACGGGGGCACGGGGACGCCGGCGGGCAAGTCGATCGCCGAGCAGACCCGGGTGGCCTACAACCTCTACCAGGCCCGGGGCCGAGCGCCCTGGCCGGTCTGCGGCAAGAACCTCTGACCGCGGCGGCTACCGTTCCCGCGTGAGCGGGGACGGGCTGCTGGGGCCGGCGGAGATCCGCGCGCTCGCGGCCGGCCTCGACATTGCGCCGACCAAGGCGCTCGGGCAGAACTTCCTGCACGACCCGAACACGATCCGCCGCATCGTCAGGACCGCCGCGCTCGACCCGGACGACACGGTGCTCGAGGTCGGCCCGGGGCTCGGCTCGCTGACCCTCGGCCTGCTCGGCGCGGCCGGGCAGGTGGTCGCGGTCGAGGTCGACCCGGTGCTGGCGGCGGCGTTGCCCGGCACGGTCGCGCAGCGGCGGCCCGATCTGGCCGGCCGCCTCACGGTTGTCGCGGCGGACGCGCTGCGGGTCGACTCGGTGACGCCGGCGCCGACCGCACTGGTCGCGAACCTGCCGTACAACGTGGCGGTGCCGGTGGTGCTGCACCTGCTGGAGGTGCTGCCGACACTGCGCACCGGGCTGGTCATGGTGCAAGCGGAGGTAGCGGAGCGGTTGGCGGCCCGGCCAGGTTCCCGCGTGTACGGCATCCCGTCGGTCAAGGCGGCCTGGTACGCGGACGTGCGGCGGGCCGGCTCGATTCCCCGCGCGGTGTTCTGGCCGGTGCCCAACGTCGACTCTGGATTGGTCGCGTTCACCCGCCGGGACCCGCCGGCCGGCGCCGACCGGGCGGCCACCTTCGCCGTCGTCGACGCTGCGTTCGCGCAGCGGCGCAAGACCCTGCGGGCCGCGCTCGCGGCCTGGGCCGGCTCGGCCGGCGAGGCGGAGCGGCGGCTGCGCGCGGCCGGCGTCGACCCCGGCCTGCGCGGCGAGGCCATCGACGTCGCCGGCTACGCCCGCATCGCGGCCGTCGGCCCACCGCCGGCCGCCTGACCGGACCGGCGGCACCGGACCCGCGGCGGCACCGGACCCGCGGCGGCACCGGACTCGCGCGCCGCGGCACCGGACCCGCGGCACCGGACCCGCGGCACCGGACCCGCGGCACCGGACCCGCGGCACCGGACCCGCGGCACCGGATCCGCGGCACCGGATCCGCGGCACCGGATCCGCGGCACCGGACCCGCGGCACCGGACCCGCGGCCCGACCGGCGGCCTGACCGGGCTGGCCGCCGGGCCGGAGCGGGGCGGGGGCGAGCACTACCCTGCTGGCGTGGCCCAGACCCGACTGCTCGGCGTACCTGAGCCGGTCACCGTGCGGGTCCCGGCCAAGGTCAACCTGCACCTGTCCGTCGGGCCGACCCGGCGGGACGGCTACCACGAGCTGGTCACGGTCTTCCACGCGATCTCGCTGTACGACGAGGTGACCGCGACGCCGGCCCGGGACCTGTCCGTCGGGATCAGCGGCGAGGGCGCCGACCAGCTGTCCCGGGCCCAGGACAACCTGGTCTGGAAGGCCGCGGTGCTGCTGGCCGACCGCGCCGGCGTGCCACCGGCCGTCCGGCTCGACCTGGTCAAGGGCATCCCGGTGGCCGGCGGGCTGGCCGGCGGCAGCGCCGACGCGGCCGCCACGCTGGTCGCCTGCGACGCGCTGTGGGGCACCGGGCTGGACCGGGCCGAGCTGCTCGAGCTGGCCGCCGAGCTGGGCAGCGACGTCGCGTTCGCGCTGACCGGCGGCACCGCGCTCGGCACCGGCCGGGGCGAGCGGCTCACCCCGGTGCTCGCCGCCGGCCGCTGGCACTGGGTGCTCGCGGTCGCCGGCGAGGGCCTGTCCACCCTGCAGGTGTACGGCGAGCTCGACCGGCTGCGGGCGACCACCGAGCAGGACGCGGCCGGCGCGCCGGACCGGCTGATCAACGCGCTGCGGGTGCACGACCCGGCCGCACTCGGCCCGCTGCTGGCCAACGACCTGCAGGCGCCGGCGCTGGCGCTGCGGCCCGAGCTTCGCCGCACGCTGCGGGTCGGGGTCGACCTCGGCGCGCTCGGCTCGGTGGTGTCCGGGTCCGGGCCGACCTGCGTGTTCCTGTCCCGGTCCCGGGAGGCCGCGGTCCGGCTGGCGGCCGCGCTGGCCGGCGCCGGGGTCTGCCGCACGGTCCGGGTCGCGTACGGCCCGGTGCCCGGCGCCCGGGTGGTCGCCGACGAGGAGGGGACGTGACCGCCCCGCTCGTCTCGCTGGAGGGCGTGGCCAAGGCGTACGCGACCACCGTGGTGCTGGACGGCGTCTCACTCGGGGTCGGCGCGGGCGAGCGGATCGGCGTGGTCGGCCGCAACGGCGGCGGCAAGACGACCCTGTTGCGCCTGCTCACCGGCGACGAGCAGCCCGACGCCGGCCGGGTCGCGCGGGTCGGCGGTCTCCGGGTCGGGTCCGTCGACCAGCGCACCGACCCGCCCGGCGGCACGATCCGGGAGGCGGTGCTGGCCGGGTACGGCGAGGTGCACGAGTGGGCCGGGGACGCCGCGGTGCGCGAGGTGCTCGGCGGACTCGGGCTGCCCCGGATCGGCCTGGACGCCCCGGTCGAACAGCTGTCCGGCGGCGAGCGGCGCCGGGTCACGCTGGCCGCCGCCCTGGTCGTCCGCTCCGACCTGCTCGTGCTGGACGAGCCGACCAACCACCTCGACGTCGAGGGCGTGGCCTGGCTGGCCGCGCACCTCACCGCCCGCCGGGAGGCGCTGGTCGTGGTGACCCACGACCGCTGGTTCCTCGACGAGGTGAGCGAGCAGACCTGGGAGGTCGGTGCCGGCACGGTCCGCCGCTACGACGGTGGCTACTCCGCCTACGTCCTGGCCCGGGCCGAGCGGGCCCGGCAGGCGGCGGCGTCCGAGGCGCGCCGGCAGAACCTGCTGCGCAAGGAGCTGGCCTGGCTGCGCCGCGGCCCGCCGGCCCGGACCAGCAAGCCGCGGTTCCGGATCGACGCCGCGCAGGCGCTGATCGCCGACGAGCCGCCACCGCGGGACTCGACCCGGCTGCAGGCGTTCGCCGCCCGCCGGCTCGGCAAGAGCGTGTACGACGTGGAGGAGGTCACGCTCAAGGTCGGCGACCGGATCCTGCTCGACGACGTGACCTGGCGGCTGGGCCCGGGCGACCGGGTCGCGCTGGTCGGCGTCAACGGCTCGGGCAAGACCACGCTGCTGCGGCTGCTGCTCGGCCAGCAGCAGCCCGACCGCGGCCGGGTCAGGGTGGGCCAGACCGTCCGGGCCGGCTACCTGTCCCAGGACGTCGCCGAGCTGCCGGCCGGCCTGCGGCTGCTGGAGGCGGTCGAGCAGATCGCCCGGACCGCCAACCTCGGCGGGGTCGACCTGTCGGCCTCCCAGCTGGCCGAGCGGTTCGGCTTCGGCGCCAGCCGGCAGTGGACCCCGGTCGGCGACCTGTCCGGCGGCGAGCGGCGCCGGCTGCAGCTGCTCCGGCTGCTCATGGCCGAGCCCAACGTGCTGCTGCTGGACGAGCCGACCAACGACCTGGACACCGACACGCTCGCCGCGCTGGAGGACCTGCTGGACACCTGGCCGGGCACGCTCGTCGTGGTCAGCCACGACCGCTACCTGGTCGAGCGGGCCTGCGACTCGGTGGTCGCGCTGCTCGGCGACGGCACGCTGGCCGCGCTGCCCGGCGGGATCGAGGACTACCTGGCCCGCCGCCGGGCGGTCCGCGAGGCCGAGGCCGGCCCGGCCGGTGCGGCCCGCCGGGCGCAGGGGGACTCCCGCGCCGACGCCAGGGCCGCCCGCCGCGAGCTGATCCGGCTGGAGCGGCGGATCGCCACGCTGGAGCGGGAGGAGGTGGAATTGCACGAGCAGTTGGCCGCGCACGCCACCGACCACGAGCGGGTGCTGGAGCTGGACACGCGGCTGCGCGAGGTCGCCGCCGAAAAAGACGGCGCCGAGTCGGCCTGGCTGGAGCTGGCCGAGACGCGCGAGTGAAGTACGTTCCTCCCGTCCCGGATAGGAGGTCCGCTGATGTCGATGCTCGGTCTGAAGACCCTGCCGGTGAACCACCGCCTGCACCCCGTCTACCGGATCCTCGGCGCCGCAGCCGGGGTCCTGCTGGTCGCCCTCGGCATCGTCGGCTTTCTCGTCGCCGGGGACTTCCTCAGGGTGCCCACGAGCGCCGAGTTCAGCGCGATCTGCCTGGTCGCCGGCATCGTGCTGATCCTGGCGGCGCTGCTGGGGCGGAACGCGGCGGCCGAGGTCAACGCGTACACCGGGGCGGTGCTGATCCTGCTCGGCCTGTTCGGCATGCTGACCATGCACATCGCGGACGCCAACTTCCTCGACGTCACGATGGCGAACGTGATCATCCTGTTCGTGGCCGGGATGGTGGCGCTGGCCGCCGGCTTCTACGGACGGGTCGGCAGCGTCCCGGCGCACTAGCTCTCGCGGGTCACCAGCTGCGGCTTCTGCTTCAGCTCGGACAGCCCGTACCAGGCCAGGTTGACCAGGTGGGCGGCCACCTCGTCGCGCTTCGGCCGGCGCACCTCGAGCCACCACTGCCCGGTCAGCGCGACCATCCCGACCAGCGCCTGGGAATAGAGCCCGGCCAGCTTGGGATCGAAGCCGCGGTCCTTGAACTCGGCCGCCAGCAGGTATTCCACCTGGCTGGCGATGTCGTTGAGCAGGCTGGAGAACGTGCCGCCGGTGCTGGCGACCGGCGAGTCCCGCACCAGGATGCGGAACCCGTCGGTCTCCTCCTCGATGTACGTCAGCATCGCCAGCGCCGCCTGCTCGAGCAGCTCCCGCGGGCTGCCCGCGGTGAGGGCGCCGGTGAACACGTCGAGCAGACGCTGCATCTCGCGGTCGATGACGACCGCGTAGAGCCCTTCCTTGCCGCCGAAGTGCTCGTACACGATCGGCTTGCTCACGCCGGCCCTGGCCGCGATCTCCTCGGTCGACGTGCTGTCGAAGCCCTTCTCGGCGAACAGCTCGCGGCCGACGTCCAGCAGTTGCTCCCGCCGCTCCTTGCCGCTCATCCGCACCCTCGGCCGGCCGCGGTCCGGGTCGCTCACCCGACCCACCCTAGGGGTTGCGACCGTGGTGCTACGTCCGCCGGCCGCCCCGGGCGCGGCGGCCGGCGGTCGGCACGGTTCAGGCCGGGACGTTCTCGGGCGCGCGGGTGACCGCGTCGACGCGCCGGGCGGCGATCCGTTCCGGGGTCGGCCACTTGACGTCCCAGACCCAGCCCAGCTTCTCGAAGGCCCAGATGACCCGGGCGGAGATGTCGATCTGGCCGCGCAGCACGCCGTGCCGGGCCATCGACGGGTCGGCGTGGTGCGAGTTGTGCCAGGACTCGCCGAAGCTGAGGATCGCCAGCGGCCAGAAGTTCGCCGACTTGTCCCGGGCGACGAACGGGCGCTCGCCGATCGCGTGGCAGATCGAGTTGATCGACCAGGTCACGTGGTGCAGCAGCGCGACCCGCACCAGGCTGGCCCAGAAGAACGCGGACAGCGCGCCGGCCCAGGACATCGTGATCAGGCCGCCGAGCACCGCCGGCAGGAAGAAGCTGACCAGCACCAGCAGCGGGAAGACCTTCTCGATCTTCACGATCGCCTTGTCCGCCAGCAGGTCCGGGGTGAACCGCTGCTGGTTGGTGTGCTCGACGTCGAACAGCCAGCCGACGTGGGCGAACCACAGGCCCTTGAGCAGCGCCGGCACGGTCTCGCCGTACCGCCAGGGCGAGTGCGGGTCGCCTTCCTTGTCGCTGAACGCGTGGTGCCGGCGGTGGTCGGCGACCCAGCGGATCACGCCGCCCTCGACCGACAGCGAGCCGGCGACCGCGAGCGTGAGCCGCAGCCAGCGCTTGGCCTTGAACCCGCCGTGGGTGAAGTAGCGGTGGAAGCCGACCGTCACGCCGAGGCCGGAGATCAGGTAGAACGCGACCGCGAGGCCGACGTCCACCCAGCTGATGCCCCAGCCCCAGGCGACGGCGATCGCGCCGAGCAGGGCCAGGAAGGGCAGGATCACGATGACGTAGAGCAGGGTCTGCTCGATGGCTCCCTTGCGCTCGTCGGTCATCGGCTTCGGGCCGCGCGGTGGCGCGGCGACGGCAGTCGACATGGGACCTCCCGGTCGGGATGTAGGTCGGCGGGGGGTGTTCGGCTGTCGCCGGACGATTAGGTTGTTCCCTGGCTACGCCAACGTAACCTACGGATCCGTAACTTGCGACCGCCCATGCCGGTGGATCCGGACACGAGCCGGGCTCGGGACCGGCTCCGTCCCGCTGGACTAGGCTCGGGCCACGTCCTTCCCGTGGGGGATGGGGTAATCGGCAGCCCGCCGGCCTTTGGAGCCGTGCAGTCTCGGTTCGAGTCCGAGTCCCCCAGCCCCTGCCCGCCTCCCGGCCCGCCGGATCGGCCGGAGCGACCTCGTCCGGTGGTGTCCTGGCGTGGTCCGGCGCCCCCGGACGGCCGGGCGGCATGGCCTAGGCTTGACGGGAAAACGGTGCCGTCGGACGCGAGGAGCCAGCTGTGCCGAAGGCCCACCCGACCGCGGTCGTCGTGCTCGCGGCGGGCGAGGGCACCCGCATGCGCTCGGCCCTTCCCAAGGTGCTGCACGAGATGGCCGGGCGCACGCTGGTGGGTCACATGCTTACCGCGGTCGCCCCGCTGGGCGCGGACACCACGCTGGTCGTCGTCGGCGCGGGCCGGGAGGCGGTGGCCGCCCACCTCGGCCGGGTCGCGCCGGACGCGGTCCCGGTCGTGCAGGCCGAGCAGCGCGGCACCGGGCACGCCACCCGGGTCGCGCTGGAGGCGGCCGCGGGGGTCGACGGCACCCTGCTGCTGCTGCCCGGCGACACGCCGCTGCTGCGCACCGAGACGCTGCGCCGGCTGGTCGAGGAACACCAGAGCGGCGGCGCGGTCGCCACCGTGCTCACCGCGGTCGTCCCCGACCCGACCGGGTACGGGCGGGTGCTGCGCCGGGACGACGGCTCGGTCGGCGCGGTCGTCGAGCACCGCGACGCCACCGACGAGCAGCGTGCGGTCCACGAGATCAACACGAGCGTGTACGCGTTCGAGTCCGGCCCGCTGCGCGACGCGCTGTCCCGGCTGTCCACCGCCAACGCGCAGGGCGAGGAATACCTCACCGACGTGGTCGGCCTGTTCGTCGCGGCCGGACTGACCGTCGGCGCGCTGGTCGCGGACCCGGCCGAGACGGCCGGGGTGAACGACCGGGTGCAGCTGGCCGCCGCGCACCGGGCGTACAACGACCGGCTGCTGACCGGGTGGATGCGCGCAGGCGTGACCGTCGTCGACCCGGCCACGACGTGGGTCGACGCCGAGGTCGAGCTGGCCCCGGACGTGGTCCTGCGCCCGGGCGTGCAGCTGCACGGCCGGACCCGGGTCGAGCGCGGCGCCGAGGTCGGCCCGGACTGCACGCTGCTCGACACGGTCGTCGGCCAGCGGGCGCGGGTGGTCCGGGCACACTGCGCCGGCGCGGTGGTCGGCGCCGACGCCGAGGTCGGCCCGTTCGCCTACCTGCGGCCGGGCGCCATGCTCGGCGCCGGCAGCAAGGTCGGCACGTACGTCGAGGTGAAGGCCAGCGACATCGGCCCGGGCGCCAAGGTGCCGCACCTGTCGTATGTGGGGGACGCCACTGTCGGAGCCGGCACAAACCTGGGCGCCGGGAATATCGTGGCGAACTATGACGGAGTCGCCAAGCATCGCACCGTGATCGGCGAGCACGTGCGCACGGGCAGCGACACGGTCCTGGTCGCGCCGGTCACCGTCGGGGACGGGGCCTACACCGCGTCCGGTTCGGTCATCACCGAGGACGTGCCACCCGGCGCTCTCGGCATCGGCCGGGCCCGGCAGACCAACAAGCCCGGGTGGGTGGCGAAGCGCCGGGCGGGTACGCCCTCAGCCGAGGCAGCCGAGCGGGCCCGGGAAGGTGGCGAGCCGTGACCGGGAACAACGCGCTCCAAGCACAGAGCCGCAAGAGCCTGATCCTGCTCTCCGGGCGGGGCTACCCGGAGCTGGCCGAGCAGATCGCCGCCGAGCTGGGCGTGGGGCTCACCGCCACCTCGGCGTACGACTTCGCCAACGGCGAGATCTACGTGCGGTACGAGGACTCGGTGCGCGGCAGCGACGCGTTCGTCATCCAGAGCCACACCTCGCCGATCAACACCTGGGTGATGGAGACGCTGATCATGATCGACGCGCTCAAGCGCGCGTCGGCGAAGCGGATCACGGTGGTCACGCCGTTCTACCCGTACTCGCGGCAGGACAAGAAGCACCGCGGCCGGGAGCCGATCTCGGCCCGGCTGATCTCCGACCTGTTCGAGCGGGCCGGGGCCGACCGGATCATGTCGGTCGACCTGCACACCGCGCAGATCCAGGGCTTCTTCGACGGGCCGGTGGACCACCTGTTCGCGCTGCCGCTGCTGGCCGACTACGTCGAGGAGAAGTACGCCGGGGCGAAGTTCACCGTGGTCTCGCCCGACTCCGGCCGGCTGCGGGTCGCGGAGCGGTGGACCGACCGGCTCGGCGGCTGCCCGCTGGCGTTCATCCACAAGACCCGCGACCCGCTCAAGCCCAACGAGGTCGTCGCCCACCGGGTGGTCGGCGACGTGGCCGGGCGCAGCTGCATCCTCGTCGACGACATGATCGACACCGGGTCGACGGTCGTCAGCGCGGCCCGGCAGCTCAAGGACGCCGGTGCGGCCGACGTGATCATCGTCGCGACGCACGGGATCCTGTCCGGGCCGGCGATCGACCGGCTGAAGAACGCGCCGATCAACGAGGTCGTGCTGACCAACACGCTGCCGATCCCGCCCGAGCGCCAGATCGACGGGATGACCGTGCTGTCCATCGCCCCGCTCATCGCCCGCGCGATCCGCGAGGTCTTCCAGGACGGCTCGGTCACCAGCCTCTTCGACGGAGCCAGCTAGCCTCCGAGGCCGCAGTCGCGGGCGACCGGGGTCCCTGGCCGGCCACGCCGGGTCCGTGGGCTCACGACCGGCCGGGATCGCCGGCCCCGTGTCCTGGGGGAAGAACGCCCAGGTCAGGTGGCCCGGCGCCGGCCGCAGCGGGGACCAAGGGCCGGTGGGCTAGACTTGTGGGGTTGCCCCGGCGAGGGCGTCTGTGGGCGCCGTCATCGACGCGGCGCGTTTCGTGCGCGTCCTCGCTTCCGTGCGCGTACGAGGAGAGTCTCACCGTGGCCGACGAGGTCCGCATCCAGGCCGAGCCCCGCACCGAGTTCGGCAAGGGCGGTGCCCGCCGCACCCGCCGGGCCGGCAAGATCCCGGCGGTGCTCTACGGGCACGGCACCGACCCGCGGCACATCGCGCTGCCGGCCCGCGAGTTCACCCAGGCGATCAAGGGCGGCGCCAACACCCTGCTCACCCTGCAGCTCGACGGCAGCAGCGAGCTCGCCCTGCCCAAGGCGATCCAGCGGCACCCGATCCGCGGCCACTACGAGCACGTCGACCTGCTGCTCGTCCGCCGCGGCGAGAAGGTCACGGTCGAGGTCCCGATCACGCTGACCGGCGAGGCCACCCGGGACGGGCTGGTCGACCAGCAGCTGGTCACGCTCACCGTCGAGGCCGAGGCGACCAACATCCCGGACCACGTCGAGGTCTCCATCGAGGGCTTCGGGGTCGGCGACAACGTCCACGCCGGTGCGGTCGCGCTCCCCGAGGGCACCACCCTCATCGGTGACCCCGACCAGGCCGTCGTCGCGATCCTGGCCGCCCCGACCGCCGAGCAGCTCGACGCCGAGCTGGCCGGCGCCGAGGCCGAGGCGGGCATCGAGCGCGAGGAGCCGACCGAGCAGGCCGAGGAGGCCCCGGCCGCGACCGAGGAGCCGGCGCCCGCCGCCGAGTAGCAGGGCGGCCGGGAGGGACGCCCCGACGTGGACCCGTTTCTGGTCGTCGGGCTCGGGAACCCGGGCCCGGCGTACCGGGGCAACCGGCACAACGTCGGCGCCATGGTCGCGGACCTGCTGGCCGGGCGCCTCGGCGGCCGGTTCTCCAAGCACAAGGCCCGGGCGGACGTGGTCGAGGGCCGGCTCGGGCCGCCGCCGGCGCCGCGGGTCGTGCTCGCCGTGCCCCGCTCGTACATGAACGAGTCCGGCGGCCCGGTCGCCGGGCTGTGCGGCTTCTACAAGATCCCGGTCGAGCGGCTCGTCGTCGTGCACGACGAGCTCGATCTCCCGTACGGGTCGCTGCGGCTCAAGCGCGGCGGGGGCGACAACGGCCACAACGGGCTCCGCTCGATCACCCGCTCCCTCGGCAGCCGGGAGTACCTGCGGGTCCGGTTCGGCATCGGCCGCCCGCCCGGCCGGATGGATCCGGCCGACTTCGTGCTGCGCGACTTCTCCGCGGCCGAGCGCAAGGACCTCGACTTCCACCTCGACCGTGCCGCCGACGCGGCCGAGGCGCTGGTGCGCGACGGCCTCGAGTCCGCACAGAACCGCTACAACGACTAGCGAGCGGCGGGCTGGCGGCTCAGCCGGCCTGGGACGGCACGGCGACGTGCGGCTGCCGGTCCCGGAAGTAGGCGATCGTGCGCTGCGAGGCCCTCTCGCAGCGGCACGGTCGGGGTGCCAGCCGAGCACTTCGTTGGCGCGGGTGATGTCCGGCCGGCGGCGCACTGGGTCGTCGGTCGGCAGCGGCAGGTACGTGATCTCCGAGGCGCTGCCGGTCAGCTCGGTAACCAGCTCGGCCAGCTCGCGGATGGTGAACTCGCCCGGGTTGCCGAGGTTGACCGGCCCGGTGACCGCGGCCGGCGTGTCCATCATCCGCAGCAGCCCGTCGACGAGGTCGTCGACGTAGCAGAACGACCGGGTCTGCGAGCCGTCGCCGTAGAGCGTGAGCGGCTCGCCGCGCAGCGCCGGACAACGAAGTTCGACACCACCCGGCCGTCGTTCGGGTGCATCCGCGGCCCGTACGTGTTGAACAGCCGGGTGACCTTGATCTGCAGGCCGTGCTGCCGCCAGTAGTCGAAGAACAGCGTCTCCGCCGCGCGCTTGCCCTCGTCGTAGCAGGCCCGCGGGCCGATCGGGTTGACGTGTCCCCAGTAGTCCTCGCGCTGCGGGTGGACCTCAGGATCGCCGTACACCTCCGAGGTCGAGGTGAGCAGGATCCGCGCCTTGGTCCGCTTGGCCAGGCCGAGCATGTTGATCGACCCGTGCACGGCCGTCTTGGTGGTCTGCACCGGGTCGCGCTGGTAGTGCACCGGGCGACGCCGGGCAGGCGAGGTGGTAGATCTCGTCGACCTCGACGTACAGCGGGAACGTCACGTCGTGCCGGATCAGCTCGAACCGCGGATGCCCGAGCAGGTGCGCGACGTTCGCGCTGGTCGAGGAGTAGAAGTTGTCGACGCAGAGCACTTCGTGCCCGGCGGCGAGCAGCCGGTCGCAAAGGTGCGAGCCGATGAACCCGGCTCCGCCGGTCACGAGCACCCTGCGTACGTCAAACATCCAGCCCCCTTCGGATCCGTGCGGATCCTACGGCCCCGCCCGTCCTCACTCGGGTACATGCCGTCCGTCCAGGTCGGTGACAACTAGTGGCTTCCAGTGGCTGACTGACTA
>CAWDLH010000011.1:0-396187 GCA_963803135.1 uncultured Actinomycetota bacterium
CTGTAGCTGGGGAATCCGTTGAGGCAGCAGCAGTGTTGCTCCCCGAGGTCCACGGCGTGGAGCTGCCCGACCTACTTGGTCTTACGCTGAAGGATGAGCCGGAGCGCGACGCAGACCGGGAAGCGTGGAACAGTCATCACCAGACGCGGCAGCTTTATCGTTCGCTGGTCCAGACCCTGCCGTACCGTGACTCCCAGGCCATCTCGCAGCGCACTATCGATCTGCTTAATGAAACACAGCGCTACCTGTCTCGAAGTGAGTTCTACACCGTGCTGTTCACGCTGGCGCCGCAGCCCGGTAACCGACTGAACGGCGAGGGACTCCACCGATATCTTCTGCGGCAGCGTATGCCCCGCCGTGACAGGGATTTCGGTTTAGCCACCTACCACGAAATATTCAGGACTTACGGCCCGACGGCTCGCTTGGCTCGCTGGGCTGCCAGCGAACCATACATGCATATGACCCCGAGGTGGTCGAACTCGCCTGCATCCCGTTATGCTGGCTGCTGTCATCTCCAAACCGGTTCATGCGGGACTGGGTGACAAAAGCACTCGTGCAACTGCTTCACGGACATCTTGGAGTCATGCGCACCTTGGTGGATCGGTTCTGGTTCATCGGGGACCCTATGTCGTCCAACGTGTCATCGCCATCGCTTACGGATCGTCTTTCCGCAGCACGCCTGCACAGGCGGATGAGGCCAAGGCGCTGGCTGGACTGGTGCGCCGTCTCGTATTCGCTCAACCATCCGGCCCGACGAACTCATGCTGGATGCCGCGCGTGGTGTCGTCCGTTGGGCAGTTGCGCGTCGGTTGCTGCCCGCATCGGCCCTCGCGGAGTCGCAGCGTCCATACGGGCTCAAGCCGCCCGGCCCGCCGCCGTCCAAGGAGTCGATTGATACAAAGTACGGTGGCACAAGGACCAACCGGACGAAGAAAGCTATTCCTCGATCAGATTCTCCCTGCTCAACATGGGAGATTTCGGCCGCTACGTTGTGGAATCCGGTCTACGCCACTTCTCCCGGTATCGGGTAGGGCACGAATACCCAGAGAATAGGACAGGAAGCCACGCCTTATCAAGAGTCGCTGGCGAACTTTTGTCGCGTCACTCAGCGAGGATCAATCCGGGTTCTAGCCGATCGATTGCGGACCCTGAGCGCGGAGGCCTAAGTCGACTAGACTTCTTGGTTAGCGACGAGGAAGACCGCTCACTGACGAGCAATGGACACTGCTCGAAGCCGCCTTGGTCTATCCGAAGCTGATAAACGACGACTATCCAGCTCCTGACGCTCGCCGCTGGGTATTCAGACGCACTATCAGCTTGGGATGGACCCCGGCGCTATTTGGCCGCGAGGATCGCAGTCTAGGCCATCGATCGGGGTCGAGGGTCACAAAGCTGAGCGGTGGGGCCCGAAGTACCCGTCGATGGCCTGTCACGAACTACTGGCGCGCGTAGACGACGACTGCCAGCCTTCGCGGAGCTATCGGGGTGACGAGCCATACTTCGGACTGCACCAAATCATCGGAGAACGCGAAATCGATCCCAGCCTCCCCCCAATCGACTATCGAGCCTTTAGCGAAAGGGAGGGGAGGGGCGCGAGTGCCTGGCGGCCGCCGCTGGTGAAAATGCGAGAGTGGCCGCCGGCGCGCTTGGACTTCAACAAGTACAAGGGCGACATTCACCGACTCCTGTCCGATACCGACTCTGAGCCAACTGCCAGCAAGTCGCTCATCTTGCATGACAGTGACGGCGAGTCGTCGGTGGTACTCCAGGGCTGTTCAGGCAGGTCGACCCGGCGGCCGGAAGGGTCAGGCCTCCAACAGCGCAGCGCGCTAGACACATTCTTGGTTGAGAAGGTCGGGCCAAGGCCTTCATGGCTGCCCTGCAGAAGGAACCGCGCCACGAGGTCCGGGACCTAATTGACACACACGGCCATGCGGACTGCTGTTACGTTGGGGAGATAAGCCGCGTAGGCCTGGCCTGTGGGCATCGGGAGGACGCCCTGCGGCCGATCTCGGTCGCCGATAAGTCGTGGCAAGTGGTGGCAACAACCGAGGAATATATTTCGAAGGCAAGCATCTACGACTGCTCCATCGGTGAGTCAGCGAAGCTGACCCTGCCATCCACTTTTATCCAGCAGGCGGCAACCCTCTCATTTGACATGGGCCGTCCTAGTTGGCTCGACGAGACAGGGCTGTCAGTTCACTTACTATGAAGAGGCCGACAGCGATAGCCACGCCCTGCTTGTCAGGGCGGCCACTCATGGAAATCCTAACAGCGAACGAGGTCAATTCCTCGCCCTCCATTGGTTTCAGCGGATCAGTCTTATCGAAGATGACGACGGGAGTGATCCGCAGATTGAATCGACTGTCGAGGCTCGAATGACTGAGAAGCTGGCGATCACGGAAGGAACGGCTAGGCGGACGGAGCATGGCCTGAGGTGACAACTCCCCGTCAGCGACAAGCCCGCCCCAAGCTCGTGAGCCGCGCCACCCGCCGAGCCTTCCGCGAGCTTGTCACCGGCACCGTTCTGCGGGAGATCGACGACATGTGGCAGGACGAAGGCTTCGGCCCGGCCGAAGCGTCGGAGGCAACCTCAGGTGAGCGCCAATGTCTGTACCAGGGCTACCTGGATGCAGTGGACTGGACGGATCCCAGCCAGGTCGCTCGAGCGGTCCGGGTCTTCGAGCAGACCGCAAAGGGTCTTGAGCGGCAGTACCGCCAGGCTGCATACGACCTGATCGAGCGCGACGGGTTCAAGGTGACGGAGGCCGGCCGCATCGTAGGCGCTGCGACGGTAGTGCTTCGAGAAGGTGCTCTCGCCAACCTCAGCGATCCAGGCGCGATACGAGAGCATCTGGGCCGCATCAGCCGAGCCATCCAGTCGATGATCCCGCGCAAGCCATCGGCTCGGCTAAGGAACTAATCGAGAGCACCGTAACCTCGGCCTTTCGCGCCGGGTGCAGTGACACGGGGTGTGAATGCGCGGAAGTGCCTGTCCTGTAAGGGAAACTTGGGTTTGTCGAAGGTCCAGGATCGCCGAACAGGAAGGCACTGCACGGGTGAAGCGTACCGCCGGCCGTCGTGGTAGTTCTCGCCGCCGCCGGATACGCGGTGACTGTCGACGCCGAAGGGCTGGTCGGTTTGTCCGGGGCGGTGCTGCTGGCCGAGACCCGCCGCAGTCGTCGGGCTGGACCGGGAGCTGTCGACCAGGTTGGCGCGATGGCGCAAGGCCCATGCCCTGCACGACCGGGGAAGGTGGTGCTGGATCTGGGGATCATGCTGGCCGCCGGCGGGGACTGCCCGGCGGATCTGGCGGCGCTGCGGGCCGGGCCGGGGGTGTTCGGGCCGGTGGCCTCGGACCCGACGGTGTCCCGGCTGGTGGACACCCTGGCCGCCGCGGGGCAGCCGGCGCTGGCCGCGGTGCGGGCGGCGCGGGGCAAGGCCCGGGCGTGGGCGTGGAAGCTGGCCGGCGCCCCTACCCAGCGCCGCCCGGCCGCCACCGGCCGGCAGTGGGCTCAGCAGCCGGACGGCGACCGGCAGGTGGTGATGGACTTCGACGCCACCATCGTGATCTCCCACTCGGACAAGGAGCAGGCCACCCGGACCTGGAAGAAGACCTACGGTCACCATCCCCTCGGCGGCTGGGTGGACCACGGCGAAGGTGGCACCGGGGAGCCGGTGGCCTGGCTGCTACGCCCGGGCCGGGCCGGGTCGAACACCGCGGCCGATCATGTCGCGGTCTTCGAGCAGGCGTTGGCCCAACTACGGTCGAATCGGCCGGTCCCGACGAACACGGCCGGCGGCCGGTGCTGGTCCGCACCGACGGCGCCGGGGCGACCCACCGCTTCGCCCAGCACCTGCACGACGCCGGCGTCCAGTACTCGCTGGGGTTCACCCTCGGCGTGGAGTACCACGACCCGCTGCTGGCGGTGCCGGCCCAGGCGTGGACGCCGGCCTACAACGCCGACGGCGAGCAGCGTGACGGCGCCTGGGTCGCCGACCTGACCGGCCTGCTCGACCTGTCCGGCTGGCCGGACGGCGCCCGGCTGATCGTCCGCCGGGAACGCCCGCACCCCGGCGCCCAACTGCGGTTCACCGACGCCGACGGACACCGGTTCACCGCCTTCCTGACCAACACCGCCGGCGGGCAGCTGGCCGACCTCGAACTACGCCACCGCCGCCACGCCCGAGTCGAAGACCGCATCCGCACCGGCAAGGACACCGGGCTGCGCAACCTCCCCTACCACGACGCGGCCCAGAACGCCGTCTGGCTGGAACTGGTCGCCCTCGCCCAGGACCTGCTCGCCCACACCCAACGCCTGGCCCTGACCGGCGCCCACCGCACCGCCGAACCGAAAACCCTGCGCTACCAGCTGTTCGGCACCCCCGGCCGGCTCACCCGCACCGCCCGCCGCACCCTGCTCCGACTGCCCCGGACCTGGCCCTGGGCCGACCAACTCGCCGCCGCCCTCGCCCGCCTGGCCGCGCTACCCGCCCCATAACCACCAGCCACCGCCCCGACCAGCCGACCCACCCGGGACCCGTGGAATCCCCGCCCACCCGACGCGACAGCCGGGCCCCCGCCACACCCACACCACGACACAGGACCAACCGAAGACCACAGAACAACGAGATGATCTCCATCGACAAGATCACGAAACCGTCAGGCTAAGGTCGTCCTTCGTGAGGTCGGCAAGACGGTTGACGATGCCTGGGACGTCCCAAAGCTCGCTCTTGAAGCTCAGCTCGCATTGCGTCGTCCACCCGACTGCGGCCTCAGCGCGGGTCCGGACTGGGAGCGACGCCGTCAAGCGCATCCTCGGAGGTGTGACTACGGTGCGCGACCGGCGTTGCGGAGTTGCGTAACCGCGCGCTACGGCACCGGTCATGGACCAAGTGGGCCGCGCGTCGGATTGAGCGCACGCCACGCTCATCTCGCTGTTGGCGCCGCACGTTGTGGTGCGAATTGATGCTCGACACTCTTGGCGACCCGCAAGCGCCGTGGCGTACCACGGCTCAGTAGATGGTACCTGAATCCAGCCGGCTAGCTCGGTGTCGGCAAGGCACTATGATGATGGCGTGTATGACGACTTACCGATTGACGCACATGAGCGAGACGGAGTTCAGGAGTTTTGCTTCGAGCTCCTTCGTGAGCTTGGATTCGTCAACCTCGACTGGCGCAAGGGGACCGGCCTCAACGCTAGCCCTAGCGACTCGGGCCGGGACATCGTGGGCCAGCTCCCACGCGAGGAGTTGGACGGTAGGCAGTACTTCGAGACCTGGTTTGTCGACTGCAAGCACTACAGCGCGGCGTGCCGCCCGACAAGGTCCGGGCCTGCTCGCATGGGCCGCCGCGGAGCGCGCGGACGTGGCGCTCGATCATTGCCAGCAATTTCCTATCCAACCCATGTAAGGACTTCCTGAAGACTTTACCGAGTCGAGCAACCCGTCCCCGTTTCGCATCCGCTATTGGGAGCGGCCGGCTCTTGCGAGGATGCTCGAAGGCCGAGACGAGTTCGTAAGCCGATACCTTCAAGCAGACCGGCGCACGGAAGCTGAGGTCATAGCCGCCGAGCAGGAGTTCTTCGACCGGGTGTGGTACGGACGCTCAATGAGGCATATTCCCGATGAGATGCGCAAGGCAGGGACGCCGGAAGACATAATCGCCGGGATGCTAGCCAGCCGCAAAGCGATCGAGGAGAAGTACGGCAAGGAAGATCTCGGTCCGTACGATGACTTCGAGTGGGGAATGATGAACGGCAAGCTCTCGACACTCCGTTGGGTGCTTGGTGACGAGTGGGACTTCCTCGACACGTAGGCCCACAAATGTCCCCACTCGATGTCGCAGCCGCGTTCGCCTCTAGTGTGGATAATCTCTCAGGATTGGCCTATAGTTGCGCCATAGTAACTCGGAGCTCCTTTAGTGTCTGATCAAACACCTACCCCCAAAGAGAAGAACTGGTTCGCAAGGCACAAGGTCTGGACCGGTGTCCTTGCATTCATCGTACTGACAATAATCTTGGGTTCTAGTGCCAAAGAGCCCGCCAAGACCACTTCGACTGGTTCGACTGCAACGCCCGTCGCGGCAACACCCAAGCCACAAGCTAAGGACCTATACGCCGTGAACGAGCCAGCCACTATTGACGACCAGACCCTTACTGTAACCAAAGTCGAGCGCAGCTACAGTAGTGGCAACCAATACGTCAAGCCAAGTACCGGGAATGAATACGTTGTCGTGACGGTGCAGATACAGAATGATGGAACCGACCAGGTAAGCTTCAACACATTCGACTTCCAGATTCAGGACACCAACGGCGTGCTCAAGAGCGAGGCTTTCATAACGGGACTGGAGAATCAGCTCTCGTCCGGCAACCTCGCTCCGGGAGGAAAAGTGACTGGCAGGCTAGGTTACGAAGTGCCCAAGGGTGACGCAAACCTTAAGCTTGTGTTCAAGCCTAGCTTTTGGACTAACAAGTCAGTTACGGTCAAATTGTAGCTGGCCCACCTGGGTTGCGTCCCGCTCTGCCGGAGGCAGATTGAACCTTTCGAAGCCAAACAAGGCGCCCAGCACATTTCCGTGTTTGGCGCCTTTGTTGGCGTTAAAGGCCGTGCAATCGGCAAGGCGGGTTCGAGTCCCATTGGGTTTGACGCTTATGCTTCTCAGGCTTCATACTGAGGTCAATAACTATCGAGACCAAATGAAGTACACAACCGATCAACGAGGGGCAATGGCTGTGCTAGTAGTCATCCTTGTTGCTCTCTTAGCTGTGGCCGGCGGACTCGCCATTTATAACGTTACCAATGCTCGCAACTCTCGGGAGGCATTTACCTCACCATCGACAACGGCGAAATCTACTCCGGCTGAAGATCCTTACGCCGGATGGAAAACGTACACATCAAAGCAGGAGAGTTTAAGCTTCAAATACCCATCTGACATGGCTATCGTTAGCTCTGGCGCTGTGGACCCGGCTGGGGATGGAGTAACGCTTAGCGACGCAAGCGGTCTGACTATTGCCTGGTCGTCTGCTGTCGATGGCCTAGGCGGTGCTTGCCATCCGGATACCGCTCCCCATCTCTACATCCATGCTGTCACTAAAGTACCCGCTGTCAGCCCCGCTCAGGCGATTGAGCTTGGACTCGAAGACGACACCGAGAGGGTCGCCCTAACTGATGGAACATTGGAGACCTCTGTTCCACTCAAAGTTGGAGATACGGGTACCTGCGGGTACTACTCTCTTTTCAAGAGCAAGGACGGGAGGCGCAACATGTGGCTCCAAGGCTATCGCTCAGTAAGTGGCAAGAGGCAAGCATTAAACGTACAGCAAGTACAACTGCTGAAGCAGGTCATACTCTCCGCAACGTACGCAAAACCCTGATCGCGCCACTTAGTCATTTGCCGCGGGGATGTCGTCGGGCACCCGAGCCACGGAGCAATCGCTTGACGCTCGACAGGCTCACCCCGTACTGATCGGCCAGCTCGTCCCGAGTAGCGCCGTCCACGAACGCGGAAACCAGCTCGCCCACCGCCTCGTCCCCCAGCCGCACCCTCACTGGCGCCAGCGCTGAGCGCGAACGATGGACCGATGCTGTCACATCCGCCGGAGGTCGCCGCCCATCGAGTGCAATACCAGCATCCCGGACAAATCGTTCGACGCCGGGGTTCGACAGACGTCCCCTCAGGTCCACCCTTGACGACCTGGGCCGATGGGTCTTGCGCGCAGGCTCGCAGGTGGCCCCCACACCGTGCGTGTGATGCGCCATCGGTCTTGCTGCGGCCGATCGCCTCGAGGCTGGTGCTCACGGGTCTACGCGTGGCCGGTGTGGGCTGGGCGGCGTCTGCCGGTGCGGCCAATCGTGTCGGTGTCCGTCGGTAGCGTCGGGCCATGGCCGACGTCATCGGCGCCGATTCTTGTGGCGGCCGGTTCGGGGGCGCGCTGATCTCAGCGGCTCCTGGCTTGAGCATCTGGGCCCGCACCTCGAGGAGGGAGGCAGCTCCGGTTGTGCGGCGAGGGAGACCGACTACTTCGGGTCCCGCGCCCAGCAGACCATGCTCAACTTCCGGGTCCGTGACCTCGATGCGATGCTCGCGCAATTGCGCGCCACGGGCGCGGACGTGGCCAAAGAGACACAGGACATGGAGGGTGTCGGTCGATTCGGCTGGGTCACCGATCCTGAGGGCAATCGGGTCGAGCTGTGGCAGCCCGCCGGCCCGTCAGCCGGAAGCGCTCTGGCGCAGGTGCCGGCGCCCGCCATCCCGGGCGGGGTCACACCGGTAGGAGAGCGACGTCGTATCTCTGGATGTGCGGGTCGTGACTGGCGAGAGTCAATCCTTCGCACTGTGCCTGGGCAACGAGCATGCGATCGAACGGGTCGCGGTGGATCAGCGGCAGTCGGCCCGCGGCGATCGCATGGTGAAATGTGATGGGTAATTCGCGGAAGCCGCTGCCCCTGATCTCTTCCGCAACGTCGATCGGCTCGGATAGCTTTCCGATCGACTGCTTGATGGCGACTTCCCAGAGTGACGCCGGGCTGACGTACACGTCGGGCTCATCGTCGAGCCGCGTCTTCACTTCATCGGACAGTGCCAGATCGTCGGTCAGCCACCAGAGAATGACGTGGGTGTCCAGGAGAAGGCTCACTGCGCCGGGAGGCCGAAGTCCCGTGCGATGGCCTCATTGACCTCCGGCGCATCCCAGTCATCGCTGAGGACGAGTCGACCGGCCAGAGAGCCTCGTCGGGTGCGCATCGCCCTGGGGGCCAGAGGGATCACCTTGGCCACGGGGGTGCCGGCACGACTGATGATGATCTCTTCGCCATGCTCGACGCGGTCGATGATGCGTGACAGGTTGGTCTTCGCGTCATGGATGTTGTACTGGGCTCCAGCAGCATCGGCAGCCATACCGCACCTCCTTAGCTAACAGGTTAGTCCGATGGGGCGACTAGGGCTACCGGCAGCGTGCGGATGGTGGGGATCCGGCCTGGCAGTGTGCGGTGGCCCTACGGATCGCCAGTACCGCAACTTCATGCATCCGACCGGTGCTCCCGCGCCCGCTGGCAGCGCCGCTGAGCGAACTCGGTCCCCCGCTCTGCTGCCTGCGAACGGATCTGTCGGTGTCTCCGCCATCGACGGATTTTCTCACACTGTTGCCGGCACGAGCTCGTACGGACAACCGTCCTTAGTGGACGGCGGCGGTGCTGCTTCGGTGGGCAGTGCGCGCTCACTCGCCAACGTACGCCAGCGTCAGTGTGGGGTCAGGGGTTCGAGTCCCCTCAGCTCCAGTGTCCTAGGCGGACCGGATCACTTCCAGTTCGCGGAGGCCGGTGCGGCCGGCGGAGGGGTCGTGGGTGAACCCGACGCGGACGTAGCTGGCGCTGACCGGCTGGCTCAGGTCGCCGTCGGCGCCGGCCGCCGGGGCAGCGGTCCAGTTCGTGCCGTCGAGCGAGACCTGGATCTGCGAGCTGGTCGGCAGCACGTCGGTCCATCGCGGGGTGACCCGGGTGACGGAGGTGGCCGCGCCGAGATCGACGCGCAGGCTGGCCGTCGTGGTGGGCGGGTCGGGCGCCCAGATCGTGGCGGCGCTGCCGTCGACCGCCGCCTCGGCGTACATCCCCGGCTCCTGCGTGCTGGCCTGCGCCGGCTTGCAGCGGGCGGCGTTGGCGGTGGGCGTCAGGTCGGGGCGGCGGGTCTTGACCTGAGCCGGGGCGCCGGTGCACGACGTCTGGATGCCCTGCGGCGACTCGACCGGCAACGGCTGCCCGCCGGTCTGGGTGAGACGTGGTGTCGGTCGGGCCGACGGCGATGTCGAACGTGCGGCCCTGCCAGTGCAGGCCCGCTCAGGGTGACGCCGCTGCCGAGTTGCGGCGGCAGCATCGGGTCGAGGTGCACCCGGTCCGAGCGCCACCGCAGACCGGTCAGGCCGTTGGTGAAGACCTGCGGGAAGCCGCCTTCCCCGGTGAGGAAGTTGAAGGCGGGCGAACCGGCGAGCGGGTCCTGGGAGCCGGGCTTGGACCCGCGCGCCTCGGCGAACTGGGCGAAGGGGTCGCGGACGAACGGGACGATCGAGCGCATCAGGTAGGTGTGCGTCGCGCATCCGGGCTGGCCGATCGCGGCCGCGTCGATGGCGTGCACCGAGTCGGTCATGGCCGGCCCGTCCGGGTCGGTCCGCTGCGCGTAGTAGTCCAGCGTGTTCGCCGCGACCTGGCTGGTCATCGGCCACTCCACCGGGTAGATCAGCAGCACCGTGTCGGCCTGCTTGATCAGCGAGCCGGTGTAGCCGTCGTACTGCAGGAAGACCTGCTGCGTCTGGTCGAAGGGCATCCGCAGGTGGTCGGCGATGGTGGTCCAAACCGCCGGTGCCGACCTGCCGAGCACCGTGGCGGCCTTGGTCGCGGCCCGTAGTGCGGTGGCGGCGACGGCGTTGGTGTAGACGCCGTCGTTGACGCCGTTGCTGTACTCGTCCGGGCCGGCGACGTTGTTGATCGAGTAGCTGCCGTCCGCGTTCGCGGTGACCCGGCTGGCCCAGAACTCGGCGATGCCGCTGAGCATCGGCCAGCCGTGCCCACGCAGCCAGGCCGTGTCGCCGGTGGCCAGGTAGTACTGCCACACCGCCATGGCGATGTCGCCCTGCAGGTGGATCTGGGTGATGCAGTGCGGTGGGTCGACGCTGTGGCACTCCGTCGCCAGGTCACCCTTGCTCGCGCTGTTCCACGGGTAGAACAGGCCCTGGTAGCCCACCCGCTTCGCGTTGGCCCGCGCGCCCGGCATCGTCCGGTACCGGTACTCGACGATCGACTTGGCGATCTCGGGGTGGGTCAGCAGCAGGGCCGGGTACATCCAGGTCTCGGCGTCCCAGAAGATCAACCCGGCGTAGTTGTCGCTGGTGAGGCCGACCGGGCTGATGCTGTCGTCCTCGCCCGGCCGGACGTTGGACAGCAGGCCGTAGAGCCCGGCCCGCACCCACCGCTGCAGGTCCGGTTGGTCGGGTAGCACGATGTCGCTGCGCCAGAGGGCGTCCCAGGCCGCGACGTGGGCGCTCGACAGGGCCGGCCAGCCGTCGTCCGCCGCCTGTTGGGACGCGGACACCGCGGACTTCTCCGGGTTGCCGGCGGACAGTTCCGTGTCGACACCGACGTACTTGACGAACTCGTACGGCTGATCCTTGCGGGCCCGGAAGGTCAGCGCCTGGCGGGCCGTGAGACTCGCCGCCGGTGTCCGCGTCGTGGCGGAGACCGTCACGCCCGGACCGGCGGTCAGCGTGGAGGCGACCGCGCCGGCGGTGCCGACCGTCTCCGCGTCGAACGTGACGTCCTGGGTGAGCGCGCCGTCCTGCGGACCGCCGCCGGTCTGTACGACCCGCCGCGCACCGGCGCCGTCGATGACGTCGGAGACGGTCGCGTCGCCGTTCCAGTGCGGCGTCATGGTCAACCGGACCGCGCCCACGTGCTCCTTGGTCTGATCGGCCAGCACGTCGTAGACGAGGTCCGTCGCCCGGTTGCCGGTGCTCGTGGTCCAGGTCAGCGATGTGCGAAGCAGACCGCAGCGCAGGTAGAGGGTCTGCCGGTAGTTGCTGATGCGGCTGGTCGCAGTCGTCGGCGTGAAGGTCTCGCCGCCTGCGCCGACGGTCAGCGTCGACCAGTTCGGGATCGCCGCGATCGCCTGCCGGCCGCCGGCGAGGTCCGGGTCCTGCGCGTAGAGGCCGGCGACGATCGCGCCGTCGTAGCGGGGGGTGAACAGCGGCCAGCCGGTCGCCTCCCCGGTCGCGACATAGCCCATCCCGGCCGGCGGCACCCGCAGCCCGAGGTAGCCGTTCCCGACCGTGGCATGGCGGTAGAACGCCGGGTCGAAGGTCGACGTCGACAGCTCCCAGGCCGGCGACCCCTCGGACTGCGGGCAGGGGCTGTCCGGGGCTGCGGCCGCCGCGGGCGCCGTGACCGGCGCGCTCGCCACCGTCGGCACGATCGCCAGCCCGACCGCGGTCGGCACGGCCAGCAGGCCGGCGAACCAGCGTACGAGCAGGCGAGGGCCGCGCCGCGGCGGCAGGTGGACGGGGACGTCCGGCCGGGATCGGAACATCGGATGCATCCCTCCATCCGGCTGCCGAAAGGCGACACGGGATGTACCCCGACGGGAGCCGCCGAACCGCCCCAGGATCAGGAACCCGTCAACACGCCGCGGGTGTCCGCGTCACGCCGCTGCCTCGGATGATCTCGGCAGGTTCGGCTACGCGAACTGGTCGCGCTGACCGGCCAGCCGCAGAATCTGGTCTCCTACCACCTGCGGCTGCTGCGTGACGGGGGCCTGGTCACCGCCACGCGCAGCAGCTTCGACGGCCGGGACAGCTACTACCACCTGAACCTGGACCGCTGCGCCGATGCGCTGGCCAGCACCGGTACCGCCCTGCACCCGGCGCTGCACCTGACCCCAGCACCACCGGCGCCCTGTCCGGCCGGAGCGTGCCCGATCCCGCGGCAGCCGGCACCACCGATCGGGCCGCATACCCGGCCTTCGTCCGCGGCCGACATCGACACCCGCATCCGGTACCTGCTGCCGGTCCTGACCACCAGCAACCGTACGGAGGTTCAGCCGTGACCACGCCCGACCAGTACGCCAGCGTCCGCTATCTCGTCGACGACGTCCAGGCAGCGGTCGACTTCTACACCGCCCACCTCGGCTTCACGCTCAACACCAGCGCCGCCCCCGCCTTCGCCGATGTAGTCCGCGGTCCGCTGCGGCTGCTGCTGTCCGGACCCGCCAGCTCGGGCGCCCGCGCGACCCCCACCGACGCGACCGCACCCGGTCGCAACCGTATCCACCTCATCGTCGAGAGTCTGGACGCCGAGATCGGTCGGCTCCGCAGCGCCGGGGTGTCGTTCCGCAGCGAGGCAATCTCCGGTCCCGGTGGACGCCAGATACTGCTCTCCGACACCGCCGGCAACCTGATCGAACTGTTCCAGCCCGCCCAGCAGACCGGTCCCGGGCGGGCCACGCCCTGACAGAAGCGAACCGCAATCGACGTTTCCCTGCGGCGACGCCGAAGTTGTCAGCCGGCCGATCTCGGCTAGGGCGTGGATCGTCTCACTGTCCCATGTAGACGGTGGCGGATGCCGGCCCACTCGCGCAGGCGATGAACTCCCGCCCCGTTCCGGTGATCGACTGCCGGGCAGAGTTGCCACGTCGAGCAAGGGGACCGAGGCTCCGTCGTGGTGGCCGTGCGCGGGCTGACCAGACCCGGTTGCCGTGAGATTGCGGATAGGTCGGGATGGAGGGTCGCCCACCGTCCCAACTCCGGGCGGTAGCCCTCGGTCGGGATGGAGGGTCGCCCACCGTCCCAACTCCGGGCGGTATCCCTCGGTCGGGATGCAGGGTCGCCCACCGTCCCAACTCCGGGCGGTATCCCTCGGTCGGGATGCAGGGTCGCCCACCGTCCCCTCTCCGGGCGGTATCCCTCGGTCGGGCCGAACTACAGGGTGGGGTAATTGCCACAGCCTGTGGTACGGCCGCGGAGGAGGAACATCGGGCCGGCGGTCCGGGTGACGGTGCGGGATCCTCCGTCGGCTCCGCGGGCGGAAGAGGTGGCGGCGCGGCTTGCGACCACCGTCACCAGGATCAGCGGGTGCTCGGGGACGAGGTCGCCGTGCAGCAGGACACCGGTCCGCCGAGGTGATGCGGCCGAGCGGGTGCTCAACGGCAGCGAGGACCGTATCGCCGCGCGGGCGGGCGGCCGGCGGCGGTCAGCGCCGCGGTGGCTCCAGCTCGATCCCGGCCGCGGCCAGCACCCGGCCGACGAGCGCGCGCTTTCCGGCGGTGTACGCGACTCGGTCGTCGGGGTGGGCGGCGGCGAGCTCCTGCTTGAGCCGCTCGTACTCCGTCCGCAACTCCGGGTCGGCCCGCAGCGCGTCCCGGAAGGCGAACCGCTCCCGCCACAGGTCGCTACCCGGCTCGGTCAGGTGCAGCGCATGCGTCTGCTGCTCGGCCGGCCCCTTCCGGAACCACAGCGCGCGAGGCCGGTGGAACGCGTGCACCCAGGACCGTTGCTCCAGGACGGGGACGGCTGCCTCGGCCGCGGTCAGGTCCTGAACCCCGGCGATCATGTCGATCACCGGCTTCGCGGCCAGCCCAGGCACGGACGTCGACCCGATGTGGTGTACACCGGCGCTCAGCCACGGCGCCAGCAGCCGCTCCAGCACCGCACGCTCCTGCTTGAACCGCACCGCCCACTCCGGGTCGTACGGCACCACCCGGATCGCCACGACCCGAGCCTAGGCGAGCGCTTGGCCTATCCCGGAACAAGCCGCGACGGCGCCGGACGAAGCAGACAGCGGCCGCGGCGTCGGTCGTCCGCGTAGCATCCGAACACGGCAATCCTGCGGCTCTTGCCCTCCGAACGGACCCGACATGACATCCCGGTCATCGGAACCTCCCGGCCGTCGGGCGCGAGCAGACCGGGCGGCCGCGGCCGGCGGGACCGGGTCAGCTGGGAGTTCGTGCGGTTCTTCGTGCCCGCCTGCCGCAGCTACGTCGAACGGCGGGAGCCGGACCGGACCCTGGACGGTGCCCGGCTCGTCGACTGGCACGCACGCTGGACGGACGCGGACGCGGCCAGCTGCGGTCGGCGCCGGCCGCCTGGAATGCCGCCGGTGTGGAACCTGGACCCGCGCAATCCGGCCTTCGTCGGCCGGGACTCGCTGCTGGACGCGGTTCGGCTGCGGCTCGGCAGCGCACCGCGGGCGCCGGTGCTCGCACTGCACGGTATCGGTGGGGTGGGCAAGACCCAGCTGGCGGCCGAGTTCGCGCACCGGTTCGCCGCCGACTACGACCTCGTCTGGTGATTGCCCGCGGACCAGGACACCCTGCTCGGCACCTGGTACGCGGCCCTTGCCGCCGCGACGGGTCTGCCGGGCAGCGGTCCCGCGACGCTCGCGGCGGTGTCGGCCGAACTGCGCCGCCGCGACCGATGGCTGCTGGTCTTCGACAACGCGGAGGATCCGGACCAGCTGCGGCCCTGGTTGCCGGCCGGCCGCGGCCACGTGCTGATCACCTCGCGCAACCCGGCGTGGATCGGGGTGGCCGAGCCGGTCGGGGTGGACGTGCTGCCGCGCGCCGACGCGGTGGGACCTCCCGTCCGGAGACGGAGACTTCGCCGTTCTGCCCGGCAGCTCCGGCTGCCAGGCCGGCTCACTCCAGTGCTTCTTCAGCGTGCGGCCGGTCAGTTTCTCCGACTTCCAGGTCCCGGTCACGGTCAGCTATCACTGGATCAGCATCCTCGTGAGCCGAAGCAGCGCGACCGCCAGCATGAGAGGACGGTGCCCGGTCGCGTGTTGACCGCCACGTCGGTGGCCACCGGTCTGCTCACCATCCGAAGTGGAAGTCCGCCATGATCGCGACAGCGACGACCGTGGCCGCGACGAAGTCGACGGTGGCGCAGAACGGGGGCCACCACCTGGTGTTGGCCACGAACCGGCTGTGCTGCTGCCAGAGGTCCTTCAGTCCGTGGCCGGCCAGGCCGGCCACGATCAGCCAGGCCGAGCCGGTCACCGCCGCCGCGGCGACGACGACGAAGACGGTGGCGACCCCGGTCTCGACGACGAGGACCCTCGGCCGCCCGTCGGCGACGCCGAACCCGATGTAGACCGCGGCGATCACGGCCAGCCCCAGGGCGTAGACGGTGGCGTCGTCGAGCCAGAAGAAGGCCAGGGGCGACGCCGCCTGCAGGCACCCCCAGATCACACCCCAGGCCAGGGGCGCCCGGAGGCCGGCGGAAGCCGCGGTGCCTCCGTCGTCCGGCGCCTGCTCGGGAGCGATCATGGCCGTCAGCCGCTCATCCTGCTCGCGATGCGATCTTTCCCGCGAGGAAGGCGGCGTCGTTGCCCACCCAGCCGAGCAGCGCCGAGCCCCGGGTGTGCTGCCAGCTCCGGCCGAGCGTGTAGAGCCCGGCCGAGGGCGTGACTCCGCGCGACTGCCGCAGGCGTCCGTGCGCGTCGGTGGCGTCCGGGACGTCGATCCACGAGTCGTCCGTGGTGAACCCGGTCGCCCAGACGACGACGTCGAACTCGCCGCGGGCGCCGTCGGCGAAGACGACGTCGCGCCCGGCCACCGCGTCGACCCGGGGGCGCAGTCTGATGTCGTGGCGGCGGGCGAGCCGGCGGGGGCCGGCTCCCACGATCTGGTCGCGGCCGGCCAGCCGCTGTCCCAGCCGCGAGTGCGCGGTCACGCGGTCCAGCCGCAGAGCCGAGGCCCACCACCAGACGTCCCGTCCCAGCGGCCGTTGAGGCACGGTGGGGATCCGCTTGCCGACCGAGAGCTCCACCCGTCGGGACGCGGACAGCTCGAGGGCGATCTGGCAGCCGGAGTTCGCGGCGCCGACGACGAGCACCCGTCCCGGCGGAAGCTTCGCCGGGTGCCGGTAGTCGGCGCTGTGGAGTTGATGCACGTCCGGCGGGAGTTCCGCCGCGACGACCGGGGTGAACGGCACCTGGAACGGGCCGCTGGCGATGACCACCTGGCGCGCCTCCAGCGTGTCCGCTCCCGCCTTGGCCAGGTAGCTGCCCCCGCCGGCACGGGTCAGCGATTCCACCCTCGTGTCGAGGCGGACCGGCAGGCCGAATTCGGCCGCGTACGCCTGCAGGTAGTCAGCGACGGCGTCCTTGCCGGGGTAGGTGTCCGCGGCAGCGGGGAACGGCAGGCCGGGCAGGTTGTCGTACCGGCCGGAGGTGAACAGCTGCAGGGAGTCCCAGCGCGAACGCCAGGCAGAACCGATCTCGGGGCCGGAGTCGACGATCAGGAACCGCAGGCCGCGCCGCCCCAGCTGGTAGCCCATCGCCAGGCCGGCCTGTCCGCCCCCGATGACCAGCACGTCCAGCGCCGGCTCGCGGCTCATCGGACCGGCTCCGTGCGCCGGGCGACGGTGAAGCTGAACATCATGCCGCTCTCGGTGTGCTCGGCGATGTGGCAGTGCGCCATCCACAGCCCGGGGTTGCTGACGTCGAGCAGGATGTCCACCGTCTCGCCCGCCCGCAGCAGCACGGTGTCCTTCCACACCAGGTTCGGTTCCGGCACCTCGTCCCGGCAGAGCACGAGGAACCGGCCCGCGCCGTGGATGTGGAACGGATGGTGCATCGGGTGGTCGGAGTCCATCTCGTTCACCAGCCGGATCTTCACCCGGTCCCCGACGGTGAACGCCCAGTCGATCGCCGCGTTCTCCGCGCCGGTCTCCCGGTCGACGAGCTGCCAGACCATGTTGCTCGTATCCGACGCCCGGTTGATCTCCGGCATCAGGTCCTCCCACTCCAGGCCGTCGCCGTGGTCGTGGGACTGCGGGGCGTCGTGCGGCGAGACCGGGGCGGCATCCGAGGGCACCAGCTTCATCCCGCACTGCGGGCAGGTCGCCGGCTCGGATGCGGTGACATCGGGGTGCATCGGGCAGACGTAGGACACCGCTGCGGCGATGAGTCGCATGCCGCAGGTCGGGCAGGTCGCCGGCTCGGTCGCGGTGACGTCGGGGTGCATGGGGCAGACGTAGGACGATGCCGGCGCGGCGTCCTCGCCGTACAGCAGCGGCATCTGCGAGACGAACGCCAGGACCTTGTCCGGCGGTCGGTCGAGCTCGTGCTCCATCCGGCGGCGCTCCTCGGTGAGCTCCGGGTCGGTGCGCAACGTCGCGAAGGACCGGGCCGCGTCGCCGCTCCCGTTCCGGGTCGGCACGACGGAGAACGCGCCCAGGTCGTACACCTGGTCCGGCGTACGGTGCTCGAGGCGCACCTCTCCCGGCGCGTCGAACCGGACGTCGACGACGGCCCGTTCCGACGGAGCCAGCAGGACGTCCTCGACGAACGTCTCCCGCTCGTACCGGCCGCTGTCCCCGCCGACCAGCTTCATCCGGGCGCCGCGCACGGCGAAGTTGAACAGCCGGGTGTTGGCCGTGTTGACCAGGTACAGCCGCACCACCTCGCCGAGCGTCGCCGTTCCCGCATAGGTCGTCTCGCCGTTGATCAGCAGCACGTTGCCGAATCGGCCCATCGCGGTGAAGTTCGGCCCGGAGCGGCGGAACGCGGCGATGTGCCCGTCCTCGACGAGCAGGTCGTCGAGGGTGATCGTCACGTCTCGGTCGACGGCCGGCCAGTAGGCCGGGTCGGTCGGCTCGACGACGATCGGGCCGTACAGGCCCATCTCCTGCGCGAAGTCCTCGCGCATGTGCGGGTGGTACCAGTAGAAGCCGGCGTCGGGGAACTGCACCTCGCAGCGGTAGCCGCCGCCGATCGGGATGGGTTGCTGGGTCTCGTGCGGGACGCCGTCGTAGCGGTTCTCCAGGCGGAGACCGTGCCAGTGCACGGTCGTCTCCACGTCGCCGTCGTTGCGTACGTCCACGGTGATCCGGGATCCCTGCGGGACGCGGAGCGTCGGACCGGGGATCGAGCCGTTGTAGGCGAGCATCCGCAGGTCGGCGCCCAGCTGCTTGCGGACCGGGCCGATCGAGAGGCCGTAGCGGTCGCCGTCGGACAGCCGGACCAGCTGCGGGCCGGAGGCCTGGGCCAGCCCGGCGGTCTCCGTCGAGAACAGATCGTCGTCGGTCATCGGGTCGTCCTTCGTCGGAGGCCGGGGAGGAGGGCGGCGATGTACGGGGCCCCACGAAGATGGAACACCGTGGTAGCCGGGAAGACGGCGAGCCAGGTCGGCAGCGTCCGCAGCGCGGATGACACCGCCTTGCCGATCGGCGGGGCCCACGTCGCCGGCGGAACGGGTATGCCTGGCCGCCTCGGGACGGGGGGCCCGAGGCGGCCAGGGGCTCATCCCACCGGGGTGGCCGGGGCCGGTGGGGTTGCCGTCGGCATCCCCGTCGGCGGCGGCGGGGTCGGCTGGGCGGGCTGCGAGCCGGGGTCGGTGCCGCCCTGGTCGAGCCGGAAGGGCGGATAGGCGTCGGTCATCAGCCCGGCGTAGGCGACCACCCGCAGCGCCCACCGGTCCATGCCGAGGATGAAGCGGTAGAGGGCGGGCGGGTAGCGGCCGGTGAACAGCAGCACGATCGCGGCGATGAGGACGAGCAGGCCGACCAGGCCGCCGCCTTCCCATCCGACGTTCCAGCCGCCGTCGGTCGCGCCGCGGGAGCTCGCCCACAGCCCGCCGCCGACGAAGATCGACAGGACGATGTACTGCGGTATGGCCAGCAGCCACCACTTCACCAGCACCAGGCCCCGGGAGAGCCGTTCGGGATAGGGCACGTCGAGGTGCGCCGGGTAGTCCGGCACCTCGGCCAGGGTGAACGGCGGGTACCGGTCGGTGCCTAGCGCCGAGTAGCCGTAGTAGCTCACCCGCCAGGTCCAGCGCAGCACGCCGACGTTGAAGTCGAACAGCGCCCGCGGATAGCGCGTGGTGAACAGGATCGCGAAGAACGCCACGACGCTGATCACGAAGAACGCCAGCCAGAGGAAGGCCAGCACGACGAAGTGCGGGATCAGCAGCAGCCACTTGACCAGCCACAGCGCACGGGAGGTCGACGGGTCCAGCGCCGCGTCGACGCGGACTGGGTAGGGGGTTCGGTTCTCGGTCACGGCGTGCTCCCCGATTCTGGGTTCTGCGCGGTGCGGGGTGGGACGGAGATGACGAGCTTTCCGCGGGCCTGCCCGTCCAACAGGCGGCGGATGGCCGCCGGGGCCTCGGCGAGCGGGTAGATCCGGTCGACCGCAGGGCGGAGCTTGCCGCCCTCGATGAGATCGCGGAGGGCGCTCAGGTCGGCGGCCTTCTCCGAGGCGACGAAGGTGCCCAGCTTCTGGCCGACGAATGGGGACAGCAGCCGGGCCCGGATCTGACGGCTGGTGCCGCCGAGCAACCGTCCGTCGGTCTCGCCGCCGACGATGATCAGTCGTCCCCGCGGGGTGAGGGCACGCCGGAGCCGGGAGAGCCGGGCGTTGCCACCGATGTCGAGAATCACGTCGTAGCGGGAGCCGCCGTCGGCGAAGTCCTCCCGGGTGTAGTCGAGGACGGCATCGGCGCCGAGGGCCCGCACCATGTCGAGCTTCGCCGTGCCGCACACACCGGTGACCTCGGCGCCGAACGCCTTCGCGATCTGCACCGCGAAGCTGCCCACGCCCCCGGACGCACCGATGATCAGCACCTTCTCGCCGGCCTGTACGTGCCCATGGTCGCGGACGGCCTGCAGGGCCGTGCACCCGGAGACCGGGACGGCGGCCGCCTGGTCGAAGGAGAGGTTCGCCGGCTTCGGGGCGAGCTTGCCGGCCCGGGCAGTCGCATACTCCGCGAAGGTGCTGGTGGACATCCCGAACACGTCGTCGCCCGGCGCGACGCCGGTCACGCCGGCACCGACCACCTCGACCGTCCCGGCCAGATTCCGGCCGGGGTTGGCGTACTTCGGCCGGCGCAGACCGAAACCGGCCAGCCGGATGGGATACGGCAAGCCGGACATGATGTGCCAGGTGCCCCGGTCCACACTGGCCGCCCGCACCCGCACCAGGACCTCGCCGTCTCCGCCGACCGGCAGGTCGATCTCCGCGAGCCGAAAGAGTCCCTCGGGCGCGGTGCCGTAGCGGTCCTGCACGATCGCCGTCATGGTCGTCGGACCGACGGTCGGCCGGGGCGGTGCCCTCAGCCTGTCGTCCGCCGACGTCATCATGACCTCCAATAAGTTCTGCGACTTACACTGTAAGGTTGGCGCAAGTCTCTGCTTACGCCGTAAGTTTGTCAAGAGTCGGCGGAAAGGATGACGTAGATGAGCACCTCGACCGCCGGGGGTCGAACGCCCCGCATTCCGCTCAGCCGGGAGCGGGTGCTGCGCGCCGCGGTCGCGCTCGCCGACGAGAGCGGGTCCGAGACGCTGAGCATGCGCAAACTCGGCGAGGCGGTCGGGGTCGAGGCGATGTCGCTGTACAACCACGTCGCCAACAAGGAAGACCTCCTCGACGGCATGATCGACATGGTCTTCGCCGAGATCGACCTACCCTCCGACCGGGTGGACTGGAAGACAGCGATGCGTCAGCGGGCGATCTCGGAGCGCCGGGTCTTGTCCCGCCACGGCTGGGCGATCGGCTTCATGGAGTCGCGGAGCTCACCCGGCCCGGCGGCGCTGCGCCATCACGACGCCGTGATCGGGTCCCTCCGGGCTGCCGGCCTCTCCGTCGAACTGGCCGCGCACGCCTTCTTGCTCCTCGACAGCTACATCTACGGCTTCGCGCTGCAGGAGCGCAGTCTGCCCTTCCCCACCCCGGCGGAGACCGCCGAACTGGCGCCGGACATGCTGGCGACCGTCCCCGCCGACACGTACCCGCACCTGGCCGAGCTGACGACCCAGCACGTCCTCCGACCCGACTACGACCACGACCGCGAGTTCGAGTTCGGACTCGACCTGATCCTCGACGGCCTCGAGCGGACCGGCGACGCCGCCGCCGCGCGACCGGTGCCGCCCGACCGTCAGCCGTAAGTCAGGCCGGCGGCTGCGCGGATCAGCGTTGAACAGCACCGACGGCGTGGTCCGGCGGGTGACGCCGCGGCCGCCGGTTCGTCGCGCGGGAGAGCTGGGTCCTAGGCGAGTCCGAGGCCTCGGCGGCCGGTGCGGTTGAGCTGGTCCTCACGGAAGCGGTCGGCCCACTCGCGCTCGTAGTCAACCGGGCGTAGCGGGTGCGGTCGTCACCGGGCGCGGCGGCGGGCTTGGTCGCGTCCGGCGGCGCGCTCCAGCGCGGCTCCCTGAGGCGTGCGGATAAGTAGGTGTCCCCACACTCCCGGGTGATGCAGCGGTGGACGACGGTCGTTGCGACCTAGCCTTGCTGCGGGTCGTGCTCGTCGAGGAACGCGACCAGCTCGTCCAGCGCGAGTCGGATCCGGGCCGCGTCCGCGGTCTGCAGGCCACTCCAGTAGAAGTCCAGCGGCCGCAGGTACGGCGCCCGGCGGCCAGGTTCGTCCGCGTCCAGCTCGGCGCACATCTGCGCGTACGTCATCTTGGCGCCGTCCCGCCGGAAGAGCTCCCCGACCACCTCCTGCGACGGGCCCCAGATGCCGGCCTGACCGTCCGCCCAGACGAAAGCCTCGGTGACCCGGGCCAGCCGGGCCGTCAGCTGCTCGCTGTACTGCGGCCGGCTCGCGTCGAACGGCCGGCCGGACCGGACCTCGTTCGCGCCCTCGAAGTACGAGCAGGTGTAGTAGAGGGTGGTGACCGAGAAGAGACCCTCGTAGTAGCACCAGGTCAGGAAGTCGGCCCGGCGCTGGTCCCGGGCCACCTGGTCCTTGATGGTCTTGAACCACCCCCGTACCGTCCGGTCCTCGTCGGAGCCGTACTTCGCCTCGAGCTCGGCCAGCCGGCGGCTCAGCGCGAGCGCGTAATACCGCAGCGGAGTCAGGTAGCGCTGCCGCAGGACGGCGATCTCGCCCCGCTGCCGGGCGGCCTCCTGC
This sequence comes from uncultured Actinomycetota bacterium, assembly GCA_963803135.1. Lineage (GTDB taxonomy): Bacteria > Actinomycetota > Actinomycetes > Mycobacteriales > CADCTP01 > CADCTP01. Next base: position 22,394 of record CAWDLH010000011.1, read on the forward strand.
GCCTCGATCTGCTCGGAGATCTTGCGGATCTCGCCTTCCAGGTTCGCCCGGGAGGCGGCGAGGCCGGCCCGGGAGTTGGCCCGGGCGGTGAAGTACGCGACCAGGCCACTGACCCCGGCGACCGCGAGGCTGAACAGGCCACCGGTGAGCAGCGCTGCTCCGGAGTCCGCCATGGCAGGACCCTTGCAGACCACCGGGTCAGCGGCCAGCGTCGGGTCGCCGCGGAGTGGCGACCTGGCCCGACGGCCACTCCGCGGCCACCCGCTGCTACGCGTTGGACGGTTGGATGTTCTGGTTGAGGCGGAACAGGTTGTCCGGGTCGTACCGGTCCTTGACCGAGACCAGCCGCTGGTAGGTCGCGGGCGGGTACGAGGCCCGCACCCGGTCCGTGCCGGCCTCGCCGGTGAAGTTCACGTACGCCTGACCGGAGCCGAGCGTGCCGGGGACGGCGCGGGCCCAGCTTCGTACGGTGTCGAAGTCTTCCGCGGTCGGTGTGCGGGCGACGACGTTGACGACGAAGTCCTGGTCGCGGACCGCGAATGCGGTCGCGTCCGCCGGCACCCGGGCCATCGCGCCGCCGAGGTGGTGCACGTGCACCTCGGACATCGCGCTGGGCACCTCCCGGTACGCCGCGAGCAGCGCCTGCCGCACGTGGTCGTCGAGCGCGGGGACGAACGCCGAGTTGAAGTAGTTGTGCACGCCCCGCGGATAGAGCGGGTCGATGAGCGACTGCATCGCCCGGTAGGGCATCGGTCCGAAGAGGTCGACGATCGGTTCCGCCAGCCGGCGGAACGGGCTGGTGGCGGCGTCCCCGTCGTCGAGTGCACCGGACCACATGCCGAGCACCGCGACGACCGGCTTGCCGTGCACGGCTTCCGGCAGGAACGGCGCCGGCGGGGCGGTGGTGAGGTTGAGCACCGTGGTGAGGCCGTCGCCGGCCGCCGCGCACGCGTCGCGATATCCGCGGAGCACGGCGTCGGCCGCGTCGCCCGGGTAGAAGACCGCGCCGGCGAACACGGTCGGCCCGACCTCGTGCAGCGCGTACTCGAACGCGGTGACCACGCCGAAGTTGCCGCCGCCGCCGCGCAGTGCCCAGAACAGGTCGGGGTGCTCGTCGGCACTGGCGTGCACGAGCTGGCCGTCCGCCGTGACGACGTCGGCACCGACCAGGCTGTCGCAGGTCAGGCCGGAGCGCCGGAGGAGCCAGCCGACCCCGCCGCCGAGGGTGAACCCGGCGATCCCGGTCGTCGAGACGAGCCCGCCGGTCAGCGCGAGCCCGAACTCCTGCGTCTCCTGGTCGAGGTCGCTCCACAGGCAACCCGCCTGCGCGACGACCCGGCGCGCCACCGGATCGACCCGGATGCCCTTCATCGGGGACAGGTCGAGGACCACTCCGCCGTCGGTGGTGGAGAACCCGGGGATGCTGTGCCCGCCGCCGCGCAAGGCCAGCGGGAGTCCCTCACTGCGGGCGAAGTCGACCCCGCGGATCACGTCGGAGACGCCGGCGCAGCGGATGACGAGCGCCGGCCGCCGGTCGTGTGCGGCGTTCCAGATGGAGCGGGCCTCGTCGTACTGCTCGCTCGCCGGGGTCACCAGCTCTCCGTGCAGGCCCTCGGCCAGCTCGGCCAGAGTGGCTTCCCCGACGGCCTCGGTGCCCGTCTCGGTCGCGGTCATGACATGTCTCCCTCACGTCGGCATACGGCCTTGGTTGTCGTGTTGGACGCTAGGAGTGCCGGCTCAACAGGGCCTTAGCAGTCCTTAGCGAGGTCCGCGAGCACGGCGGCCGCACGCTGCTGGCCGGGTTGGTGGCCCATCCCGGCGAACAGCCGCTGCGCGTCCTGCGCGTGCCGCCGGGCCGCCTCCGGGTCGCCCTGCTCGGCGGCCAGCTGGGCGGCGAACGTGAGCAGCAGGGCGTCCATGCGCCGGTACCCCTGCGGGCGGAACAGGTCGACCGCGCCCTCGGCCAGCGCCCGGGCGGCCCGGGTCTCACCCGCGACGAGCTCGACGACGGCGAGATCGAGGAGGATGCCCGCCTCGGCCGGCCGGTCGTCGATGGCCTCCACCCGGGCCAGGGCCGCTCGGACCGACTCCCGTCCACGGTCGCTGTCCCCGGCCGCGGCCTCGGCCAGCCCCCGGTTGGCGAGGCTCAGCGTGACACCGCGCCGGTCACCGATCTCCTCGCGCAGCCGCAGCGCCTCGGCGAGGTGTCCGACCGCGTCCGGGCTGCCGAGGTCGCGCTCGACGCAGGCCAGGTGGTTCAGCGCGAGCGCGAGTCCGGCCGGGTCGCCGAGCGAGTCGAAGGTCGCCACCGCAGCCCGTACCGGGCCCAGCGCCGCCGCCGGCCGCAGTGCCAGCCGGTGGACGGAGCCGAGGGCGCTCTGCACGTACCCGATCCCTTGGCGCGCGCCGACCCGGAGGCCCAGCAGCGCGGTCTCCTCGAACGCGGGCACCCAGCCGGCTCCGGCGGCCATCGGGGAGATGCAGACCGACGCGCCGGGGAAGAACGGCGGGACGAGCGGATCCACGCCGGCCAGCCGGTCCAGGCAGCGGGTCAGCTCGTCCTCCGCGCCGACGACGTCCTCCCGGCCCAGCGCGGTCAGGCCGGCCAGCCAGTGTGCGGCGGCCTCGAGCTCACCGCGTCGCAGTCGCGTCCCGGCCGCCGCCGCCGCCCGCGCCACCGCCGCGGCGCCGTCGAGGTCACCCGCCAGCCAGGACAGGAAGCCGACGAACAAGCGGGTGAACACCAGCTCCTGCTCCGGTGCCGCGAGCAGCTCGGGCAGGGCGGCGGCCCGGTGGCCCAGGGCGGTGGCCCGGTCGAGGTGGCCGAGCCGGAGCTCCAGCACCGCCAGGCCCCGCAGCGCGGCGGCCCTGAGCTGACCGCTGTCCGACGCCGCGTCGAGCGCGCGGTTCATCCAGTCGACTCCCTCGACGTAGTCTCCGCGGGCCATCCAGAACCGCCAGAGACTGACCGCCAGTGCCAGCGCATCGTCCGGGGCGGCGTCGAGGGAGTGGGCCAGCGCGGCCCGCAGGTTGCCGCGCTCCAGGTCGAGCAGCAGCGGGCGCTCGGCCCGGGTCGCCGCCGACCCGTCCAGGTCGTGCTCCGCCGCGAGACCGCGGAAGAAGGCGCTGTGCGCGTCCCGCAGGGCACCGGTCTCGCCGGCCAGCCGCAGGCGCCCCGCGGCCAGTTGCTGCACCGTGTCCAGCAGCCGGTAGCGGGATCGGCCGGTGCCGCGATCCACCTGGACCAGCGACTTGTCCACCAGCCGTCCGAGCACGTCGAGCACGTCGCCGGCCGGCAGGTCGCCACCGGCGCAGACCTGTTCCGCCGCCGCCACGGTGCAGCCGCCCTCGAACACCGCGAGACGGCGGAGCAGGCACTGCTCGTCGGCCGTGAGCAGGTCGTGGCTCCACTCCAGCGCCGCGCGCAGGGTCGCGTGCCGGGTCGCGGTACCCGGTCGGCCGAGGACGGACAGCGCGTCGCCGAGCCGCTCGGCGATCTCCGCCGGTTCCAGGTACGCGGTGCGGGCGGCGGCGAGTTCGAGCGCCAACGGCATCCCGTCGAGGCGACGGCAGATCTCGACGACGGCGGCGGCGTTGGACGGGTCCAGGACGAAGTCCGGGCTGAGGTCGCGTACGCGCTCGACGAACAGCCGCACCGACGCCGGCCCGGCCGGCGTGTCCGGGTCAAGCTCCGCCCCCGCCTCGGGCAGCCCGAGCGAGGGCACCCGCAGCACGACCTCGCCGTCGACGTGCAGCGGCTCGCGGCTGGTGGCCAGCACGGACACACCGGGACAGTGCGCTCGCAGGGTGGTGGCGACCCGGGCGCACTCCGGCAGGAGGTGCTCGCAGTTGTCCAGGATCAGCAGCAGCCGCCGATGGGCGAGCTGGCGGGTCAGCGCACGCAGCGGATCCCGGCCGGCGGACGGCGGGAGCCCCATCGCGACCGCGACCGTGTCGGAGACGAGGTGCCGGTGGCGGACCGGGACCAGGTCCACGAACCACGCGCCGTCCGGCATCGCGGCCGCGTCGAGGCGAGCGGCCTCCTGGGCCAGCCGGGTCTTGCCGGCACCACCCGGGCCGGTCAGCGTGAGCAGCCGGGTGCGGTGCAGCAGCCGGCGCACCTGGGCGACCTCCCGGTCCCGCCCGACGAAGCTGGTCACCGCGGGCAGCAGGTTGCCTGCTCGCGCCGGAGGGCCGTCGCCCGACTCCGTCGGCCCGGTGTCCGCGCTGCCCACCAGGAGCTCCCGGTACAGCTGCCGGGACTCCGGATCGGGGTCGCTGCCGTACGCCGACCGCAGGTCGTCCCGCGCCCGCTCGTACCGCTGCAGTGCGGCGGACCGGCGTCCCTGCGCCGCCAGCACCCGCATCAGCGAGCGCAGCGCCGGTTCGTGCAACGGGTCCGCCAGCAGCGCGAGCTCGAGGGCGGCCTCGGCCTCCGCGAGGCTCCCTGCGGATCGGGCCTGGTCGCCGAGCCGGACGAGGACCTGCCGATGCAGCGCGCGCAGCTCGTCCCGAGGACCTCGTACCCAGCTCTCGTAGCGATCGTCGGGAAGCAGCTCGCCGCGGTACGCGGCGTGCGCCGCCCTCAACCCGGCGAGGTCGCCGGCGTCCAGCGCCGCCTCCGCCTGCGTACGGAACTGCGTCGCGTCGACGTCGACGAGCCCGCTCGCCCGCAGGACGACGACCTGGTCCCGGAGCTCCAGCAGGCCGTCGGCTCCCTCGCCGGCGAGCGCGCGCCGGCCCGCGTGCAAGGCCTGGTGCAGGTTGTTGGCGCCCGCCGACGGCGAGAGGTCCGGCCAGAGCAGGTCGAGCAGGTATTCGCGGTGCAGCCGCTGGGCCGGTTCCAGCGCGAGCAGCTTGACCAGCGTCCGTGCCTTGGTCAGCCGCCACCGGGATGCGTCGACCGTACGGCCGCCGACCTCGACGGCGAATCCCCCGAGCAGCTGCACACGCATGTGGTCCCTCGATCGGAGCATAGCGCCCGGGCCAGCCGCGGGCCGGGGCATGCGAACAAACGGAATCGGCGCCGGTCGTCCCACGAATCGCTCGGGGAGGCGCCGGCCCGGACGGCTTCATGGACGCGCGGCCGCGCGCTCCGCGGCGGGCGGGACCGGGTCCCGCCCGCCGCGGGCCGGCATCGTTGCCGGCCGGTGCGCCCGTCAGGCCTCGCAGGACTTGGCGTCGCCCGGGTCTGCGGTGCAGGTGTCGAGGCCGAACCCGCCGTCGACGACGTCGTTGCCGGAGATCCCGTCGGCACCGCGGATGACGTCGGGGCCGGAGCCGCCGTTGAGGACGTCGTCACCCGGGCCGCCGAAGAGCTCGTCGTCGCCGCCGCCGGCCAGGATCCGGTCGTTGCCGTTGCCGCCGCTCAGGTCGTCCCGGACCGGGCCGCCGGTGAGCGTGTCGGCGCCGTCGCCGCCGAAGAGGAACCCGCTGCCGGTCCCGGTGAAGGTGACGGTGTCGTTGCCGGCGTCGCCGGAGAGGTTGAAGTTCCCGCGGAGGGTGTCGTCGCCGCCGCCGCCGCTGAGCACCGTCTGCGGCGAGGACGCGACCGAGCTGATCACATCGGCGGCCGAGCCGCCCTGGACCGCCTGCACGTCGGCGCCGACGTTGTCGCCCTCGCCGGCCGCGCCGTCGTTGCCGACCCCGTCCGGGCCGACCGTGACCGGCGTGGTCCGGGCGGCGTACGTGGCGAGGTCGAAGTCGCCGACGGCCCCCGAGGAGTTGCCGACGAAGACGTCGCGGCCGTCCGGCGTCGCATCGGCGACCATCGTGTCCCGGCCGGGCCCGCCGTCGAGCAGGTCGGCGGCGGCCAGGTATGCCTTTCTCATCGGGTTCCCCCGTCGTGGTGGTGCCGGCGGCCAGCGGCTGGCCCGCCGGGCGGACGTCTCGGAACGCTCCACCGCCGGGCTTGGCAACTCCTGGGTAACCGCTGGGAAGGCGTCGGTTCCCTTTCGGGCACGCTCGGGCCGGGACCCCCGCCGCGGGGCGGGACACTAGAAGCGGCGCAGCTTGGCCGGGTTGCGGATCGCGTCGATGCGGGTGATGCGGCCGTCGCTGACCACGAACGAGAGCGCGGCGCGGTGGCCGTCGGTGCTCGAGAGCACCAGCCCGAGCCGGCCGTTGAGTTCGATCTCGGTCGGTTCGTGCACGGACTTGTGGCTGAGCGCCGCCCATGCGCGGGCGACCCGCGCCCCGCCGTGCTGTGGCGTGCGCGCGGCGACGGCGCGCCCGCCCCCGTCGGACGTCCACACGACATCGGGGTCGAGCACCGCGACGAGGCCCTCGAGGTTGCCCTCGGCGACCGCCCGCGCGAACGCTCGCACGGCGCGGTCGTGCTCGTCGCGCGAGGCCGCGAAGCGCGGGCGCTCGTGCCTGACGTGGCGGCGGGCGCGCGAGGCGAGCTGCCGCACCGCCTCGGGCGTGCGGCCGACCACCTCGGCGACGTCGTCGAATGGCACGTCGAACACGTCGTGCAGCACGAACGCCGTGCGCTCCGCGGGGGAGAGCTGCTCGAGCACGGTCAGCAGCGCGTAGCTGACCGACTCGTCGAGCGTGACGCGGTCCGCCGGGTCGGCCGAGACGAGCGGCTCCGGGAGCCACGGACCGACATAGATCTCCCGGCGCGCGCGAGCGGACCGCAGGCGATCCAGCGCGAGCCGGGCGACGACCGTCGTCAGCCAGCCGTCGAGGTTCTCGATCGCCGCCGCGTCCGCGCGCTCCAGCCGCAGCCACGCCTCCTGCACGACGTCCTCGGCCTCGCCGACGTCGCCGAGCTCGCTGTACGCGAGCCGCAGCAGCCGCGGGCCGGCCCGCGCGAACCTCTCCGCCGCGGTCATCCGGCGATCCGGCCCCAGGTCTGCGTGCCCGCGCGCACGCTCGGCGCCCAGCCGCCGGCCTCGCGCAGCCTGCGGTTCGACACCCGCTGCGAGCGCGCCAGCGGCCCGTCCTGCGGCGCCCGCGGACGCAGGGCGCCGACCCCGACGGCGGCGGCCAGCGCGGCATCGATCTCGGCGTTCGTCACCGGGTCGGTGTCGGCGACGTTGTACGTCCCGGCCGGGACGCGCAGCGCCGCGGCGATGGCCGTCGCCGCGTCATCGAGCCAGAGCGTCGGCCGGTACGCGCCGGGCGGCCCGGGCGCGATCGAGACGCCACCGCGGGCGGCCTCCAGCGCGGCCAGCGTGGACCCGCTGTCGGGTCCCATGAACAGCCCGAAGCGCAGCACGACGGTGTCGGCGTCGAACAGCTCGCGCGCGTTGCGCTCGGCCGTCAGTGCGGCCGTCGTCACGCCGCCGCCGGCCACCGGGGCGTCCTCGTCGAGCCACGCGTCGCCGCCGTCGGCGTACACGAACGCGATCGACTCCTGCACGAGCCGCTGCACGCCGGCGGCGTGGGCGGCGCGCGCGATCGCCCCCGACGCGTCGGTGCGTACGCGGTCGTTCTCCTGCCAGGCGGACGGATCGGCCATGCGATCGGCGCTCGGGACGTGTGTCAGCACGTTGACGACGGCGTCGGCCCCCTCGAACACGCGCCGCAGCGACGCGTCGTCGAACACGTCCGCCTCGACGGCGGCCGCCCCGAGGCGTTCGAGCTTCTCCCGGCCGCGCTCGGAGCGCGTCACGCCCGTCACGCGGTAGCCGGCGGTGAGCAGCTCGCGGACGGCGCGCCGCCCGATGACGCCCGTGGATCCGGTGATCACGACCTTGTCCATACCATGCTGACGGCGTACCCGGTTTGATCGTGACATGCCGACACGCCTCGACCTCGACCGGATCCGTTCGGGCCGGCGGATGATCGACCCGGTGTTCCTCGACACCCCGCTGTACCGCTGCGACGCGCTCGAACGCGCACTCGGCTGCGCGGTGAGCATCAAGCTGGAGACGGCCAACCCGGTCCGCAGCTTCAAGGGCCGGGCCACCGAGGTGGTGGCAAGCATGCTCGTCGACGGCGGCGAACGGGCCGCGGTCTGCGCCAGCGCCGGCAACCTCGGCCAGGCGCTCGCCTGGTCGGGTCGTCGCCGGGGCGTGGCGGTGACGGTCGTGGCCGCCCGCTCCGCCGCTGCCGCGAAGCTCGACCGGATCCGCGCTCTCGGGGCCGAGCTCGACCTGGTGGACGGCGACATCGAGGCCGCCCGCGCCCGGGCGGCGCGGATCGCGCGGCAGCGCGGTATCCGGCTGGTCGAGGACAGCCTCGACGTCGAGACCTGCGAGGGTGCGGCGACCATCGGTATGGAGTTGACCACCGGGCGGTGCTCGTTCGACGCGGTGCTGATCGCGCTCGGCGGGGGCGCGATGGCCACCGGCGTGGGCTACGTCCTGAAGGCCCTGCGGCCCGGCACCGAGGTGATCTGCGTACAGCCGCGGGGTGCACCCGCCATGACCCGCTCCTGGCACGAACGCCGGATCGTCACCACCGACTCGATCGACACCATCGCCGACGGCGTCGCCGGCCGGTATCCCTTCCCCGCGGTGCTGGACGACCTCCTGGAGGTGGCCGACGACGCCGTCCTCGTCCGCGACACCTCGATCGTCGCGGGCATGCGGGTCCTCTTCGAGCACGCCGGGCTGGTCGTCGAACCCTCCGCGGCGCTCGGCGTCGCCGCCGTGCTGGAGGACCCCGACCGCTTCGCCGGCCGCCACCTGGTCACCATCGTCTGCGGCGGCAACGTCGACCCGGACGCCTATCGCAGCTGGATCCGCGCGTCGGCGTGAGCGCCTGGTACGTCGGCCCGGACCGGCGCGGCCCGCGGCGCTCGCTCACGGTCGTCAGGACTGCAGGAAGGCCAGCAGGTCGGCGTTGATCGTCTCGGCCTGGGTCGTCGGCATGCCGTGCGGGAAGCCCGAGTAGGTCTTGAGCGTGCCGTTCTGCACCAGCGCTGCCCCAGTCCTTGTAGAAGATCTCCGTGCCATCGGTCGTGGTGATCATTCCGATGCGGTGCCTCCCGTAGCACGCAGGACGACGCCGTGGCGTCGATCACTCGGAGACTAGCCAGCTCCCGCTCCCCGCGGGTCCGACCGTCCGGTCCCCGTGCCGTTCGAGGAGGTGGTGGCTGGACCCGAACGGCGACATGGCGGACGCTGGTGGGGGAGGTGCAGCCATGCCCGAGCAGCCGATGACCGACCCGGACGCGACACCCCCGCCGGGACCGGCCGAAGCCGGGCCGTCGACCGATCTGGTCGTGCGGGGACGCCGTACGGCGGTGATCCCGGCCCGACGGTGGCCCGACCTGGTCGTCCGGGCGCGGACGCAGTTGACGAGGCTGCGACAGAATCCGGCCGCCATGGTCGCCCTCTCGGCGGCGGCGACCGTCGGCAGCGCCGTGGCGACCGCCGGCCTGCGCCGGGCGCTGCGGGAGACGCCGCCCGCTCCGGCCGGGCGGACCGCCTCGGTGGCCGTCGGCGGCTACCTCGTCCACGAGGTGCACGTGATCCACCACGTCGTCCACCACGGCGTGGGCCCGCCGGCGGACCACCACCGCACCGGAGCCTCCTGAGCACGCCCCGCCGACGGCCATCGCCTCCACAGTGGACGGTCAGGGCGCGGTTCGCTCCAGGCCCGACCGCGGTGACGGACCGAGGAGGAAGACGAGCGCCAGTACCACGGTGACCAGCAGGGCGGCCAGCGGGGACACGAAGGCGATCAGCGTCGCGACCGCGTACGCGACGAGGCCGAGCGCGTAGCGGATGTCGACGTCGCGGACGAACGCCGCGGAGACGCCGGCGACCAGCAGGTCCGCGTGCACGGCCCGCTGCCAGACCAGGTTGAACGCGAGCGCGGTGGCGGTCAGCGTCCCCCCGTAGAGGAGCACGGCGGTCCGGGCATCGCCGCCGTCGGTGTGTTCGGCGACCAGCCGGGTGGGCAACGGCAGGAACGAGACGCAGCCGAGCAACGAGAGGTTGAACAGAAGCAGGAGTTGATCGGCCCGGTCGATGAGCCGGAACAGGGCGTGGTGGTTTGCCCACATGATCCCGATCTGCAGGAAGCTGGCCGCGAAGGCGCCGATCTCCGGCAGCGCATGGTGCAGGGCTTCGGCGAGGCTCTCCTCCGGCGACTGCTCGACCCGGACCTCCAGGATCAGCAGGGTGATCGCGATGGCGAACACGCCGTCGCTGAACGCCTCCAACCGGCCGGTGTTGCCGCGCTCGGCCACGCCCCACCACCGGTTCGCTGCACGCGCCATCCGCCCTCCTCCGCTCGCCGCCGGTCAGGCGGGCCGTCAGTCGGCCGGCAACATGTACCACCACCGCCGGAGGGAACGGTGACCTGCACCGGCTCAGCCGCCGGCGAGCACGCCGCCCACGAAGATCGGCGGCACCGGGGTCCACCACACCTCCTGGACGCTCCCGTCGCGGGTGGCCACGATCGCGTGCTGGATCCCGGTCGCATCGACGTACGCGTCGGCGAGCGGGCCGATCCGGGCGTCGAGGTTGGACGGCTGCAGGCCGGGGATCGCGAGAAGGTCGTCGTGCACCGGGACGTCCTGCTCGCCCACGGTCCAGCGGATCTCCCGCAGCGTCCCGTTCGACAGCGCGACGACGACGTGCTGCTCGCTCTCGGTCTGGATGCCGGCCGCGCGGTTCTGGCGCGGCGCGAAGTACGCGCCGATGCCCAGTACGTGCTTCCATCCGCCCGGGCCGAGCACCGGCACCCGATCGCCATCCGGGTTGGTGCCGGTCAGCGGGCCGGACGACACCGATCCGCTGCCCCGCCACCACAGCTCGGTGAGATCGAGGTCGCCGCTGGCGACGATCACGTGCTGGACGCCGTCGGCGGACCAGTAGCCGGCCACGTCGACGATCCGGCCGTCGATCCGGGTCAGCAGGTTCTGGCTGACCGCGCCGCCCAGCCACCAGAACTCGGTCACCGTGCCGTCGGCCGTCGCGGCGATGACGTGCTGGCTGCTGTCGCCGGCGGCGTACCCCGCCAGCGCGACGACCGGTCCCGACGTGCTGCCGAGGCTGCCCTGGTTGGGCTGGCCGGCCTCCCACCACAGCTCGGTCAGCGCGCGGTCCTCGGTCGCGACGATGACGTGCTTGATGCCGTCGGGGGTGCAGTAGCCGGCGAGCGCAACCACGCCGGAGCCGAAGTGGGCGAGGTTGTCCTGGTTCACCGCTGCGCCGCCCTGCCACCAGATCTCGCTCACGGCACCGTCCCCCGTCGCGACGGCGACGTGCTGGAACGTCTCGTCCGCGAAACCGGCCACCGCGCGGATCCCCGACCCGAACCGCCCGATCACCCCGGTGCCGGCTGCCCGCTCCTGCCGGCACGCGGACCCGGTCACCCCGAAGAAGTGCTGGGCGCCGGCCGGCGAGCCCGGAACCGGGTCGACGGTCCGGAAGCCCATCTCGATGTCCACCTGCGCGAGCGGGTCGGCCGGCAGCGCGTCCTGCCTCTCCAGAGCGAAGGCGGCGCCGAACCAGGGCCGGTCGGCGGCGACGCTGACGATCTCGCGCCACAGGGCCATCGCGTCGACCACCGCGTCGTGGACGACGGATGTCACGGCATCGACCAGGTCCTGGATGTCCTGCTCGGACGGCAGGTTGTGCAGGTCCGTCTTGGCGATCAGCTCGTCGAGCCGCTTCTGCAACTCCGGGACGAGCCGCGCGTGACCGACCTCCAGGGCGTCCGAGCCGATGACACCGGGCGCCACGACGATCAGCGCGACGCCGAAGAAGCCCGGAAGCAGCAGGACGTCGCCGAAGGGAATCGGCACGATCCGGTCCGTCCAGCGGCCGATCGCCGCCGGGATGGGCAGCGACCTGCCCGCCACGAGCTCGCCGACGCCGAGACCGCTGCCGGTCGTGCCGCGTACCGTCGCGGTGCCCACCGCGTGTCCGTCGTCGGCGGAGACCCGCACGGTGCTGCCGTCGATCTTGACGAAGACCGACCAGAGAGCGGGCTCGAAGTCGATGCCGTCCCGCTCCTCGGGCCGGCCCGGGACCCAGTCGAGGGTCTCCAGCCGCACGATGACGTCCTGGGGCTGCAGTGGTTCCGTCATGGTCGGACGGTAGGGGCGGCCCCTCGCCGCCGATACCGTAGAACTACGGGGATCCGGGCTCCCGCGCGGTGACGCGATCGCCCCGGCCGCAGTGCGTCAGGGTGGGGTGGGGACGTGGCGTACGCGGTTCCACCAGAGGGACAGAGCGAGGGCGGTTGCGGTGAGGAGGGCGCCGAGGGCCGCGAACCAGGCGGCCAGGTCCAGGTGGTCGTGGGTGACCGTGATGGCGCGGGGGAGGTCGGCGAGGACGCTCTGCAGCTGGCCGGCGTCCTTCGCGCTGTAGAACTGGCCGCCGGTGGTGGCGGCGACCTGCTTGAGGGCGGCGTCGTCGGCGACCAGGGGGTTGCGGCCGCCGCGGCCGCCGCCACCGCCGAAGGGGCCGCCGCCGAAGCCGCCGGCCGCGTCGCCGAGCTGGGAGCTCTCGCAGACCATCGGCGCGGGCCTGGTGGTCCCGAAGCCGATCGGGTAGACCCGCACGCCCCGCGCGGCGGCCTGCTTCGCGGCGGTCTGCGGGTCGACCCCCTGCGTGTTGGCGCCGTCGGTGAGCACGACGATGACGTCGGCCGCGTACGCGGTGCCGGCGGCGCGGCCGGTCACGTCCGCTCCGGCCGGCGGCACCGACGGGTCGAGGTCGGCGATCGCGTCGACCGAGGTCAGGATCGCCTGCCCGATGGCGGTGCCGCGGGACGTCGTCAGGTTCGGCAGCGCGGCCAGCAGGGCGTCGGTGTCGTCGGTCGGCGGGACGAGTACGCCGGCGATCCCGGCGAAGGCGACCAGCCCGATGCGCGCCCCGCCCGGCTGGGCCCGGACGAACTCGGCGGCGGCCTTCTCGGCCGCCGTCAGCCGGTTCGGCTCGACGTCGGTGGAGCACATCGACCCGGAGACGTCGAGGGCCAGCACGATCGTCGTCGAGCTGGCCGGCACGGCGACGGTGGCCTGGGGGCGGCGGAGAACGCGCCGGCCAGCGGCAGGTCCTCGTTGTGCGTGGTCAGCCGCAGGTCGATGCCCGAGGCGATGCCGTCGAGCTCGGGAGCGTCCGAGGCGGGGTGGTACGAGCCGCCGCTGGTCTTTGCGATGGCGGTCAGCGTGTCCTGGTCCAGCGCCGTGTGGATCCGGTAGTCGTCCACGGCGACCGTCGCCCCGGCGGGAGTGCCGACGCCGACGGTCTCCACGTGCACGCCGGCCTTCTGCGCGGCGGCGGCCGCCGCGGCGGTCGCGTCGTCGCTGCCCCGGTCCTCGCCGTCGGAGAACAGCACGATCGTCCCCGAGCCCCAGTAGCCGAGGTCGGGCACGGTGCCGTCCCTGCCGATCACCACCTTCTTGCCGGTGATCGCCGACAGCGACGTGAGCAGGGCGTTGGCCAGCGAGGTGCCGCCGGTGACGGTCAGCCGGTCGACCGCGGTCCTGGCCGCCTCGTGGTCGGCGCTGGGCCGGTCGGTGACCAGCCCGCCGTTCTGGCAGGCGACGACGCCGATGTCGACGCTGTCGGGCTGGGCGTCGATGAACGCGCCCGCGGCCTGCTTGGCCGCGGCCAGCCGGGTCGGGGCCACGTCCGTGGCGGCCATGCTGTTCGACACGTCCATGGCGACGACCACCGTCCCGGCCGCGTCAGCCCGAGCGGGTTGCCGATCGCGACGACCTCGCCGCCCACCTCGACCGTGCCGCCGAGCGTCGCCGGGACGACCGGCTGCGGCAGGGTCGCCGGGGCCAGCGTCGCGACGTCGTGCGCCGGGTCGGCCGAGGCCACCGTGGCCGCCGACCTGGTGCCGTCGGCGAAGACGAGGCTGATCGCGCTGCGGTCGGCGACGACGTGGTTGGCGGTGAGGACGGTGCCGGCGTCCGTGACGATCACGCCGGTGCCGAGGGCACCGCGCGCGGTGCGGACGACCGCGACCGAGGGCCCGACCCGCCGGTAGATGTCCGGCACGCTGACCGTCGGGCTCGGGCTCGGCGTCGCCGCGGGGGTCGCGACGGCGCGCGAACCGTCGCCCCGGCCGGCACCGGACGCGAGCACCGCGACCGCGACGACCAGGACGACCAGCAGGACAGCACCGGCCGCCAGCGCGCCCCGGCCACCGCGCAGCCCGGACGCGGCGGCCGGCCCGGATGCCATGAGGTCAGGTTGAGGACGGCCGCTGTAGGGCCACCGTGAACCGGCCGCCGCCGGGCCCGGGCATGATGGCCGGCGGACCGCCCGCGGTCACCCCGCCCGGTCCAGCAGGATCCGGGCGAGCTCGTCCGGGCGGGTGAACTGCGGCCAGTGGCCGGTCGGCAGGTCGACGTACTCGAGGTCCTTGATCTTGGGGAACTCGCGGACCGGGTCGAGACCCTGCCCGATCCAGGTGCGGAGCGTGTCCGCGGTGAACTCGGGGCAGACCACGGTGACCGGCACCAGGTATCGCCGCTCGTCGGACAGCCGGACCGGGTCGGTGGTCAGGCTGGCCGGCGACGGGATCGCCCGCTCCCGGAACCGCGCCCGGGCGGCGTCGTCGAGGTCGGCCAGGTCGGCGTCGTCGAAGTCGGACCAGTCCGGCATCGGCAGGTCGGCGCCGTCGGTTGCGAACCCGGCCATCAGCGGCTCGCCGTCCGGCGCCGGGAAGCCGCCGATGTAGACGGCGCGGGCGACCTTGTCCGGCCGGGCGTCGAGCGCCGCCGACGCGAGGCCGGCGCCGGCCGAATGCCCGACCAGCAACACCGGCCCGTCCGCCGCGTCGATCTCCCGGACCACCGCGTCGACCTGGTCGCGCAGCGAGACGCCGGACCGGTCGGCGTCCTTCGACTCCAGTCCGGGCAGGGTGACCGGGTGCACGCGGTGCCCCGCCCGCTCCAGCGGCGGCCCGACCCGCTCCCACGAGGAGCCGTCCAGCCAGAGTCCAGGAACCAGGATGATGTCCACGTCGTACCGTCCTCGGTTATGATCCGCTCTCTTCGATCGATGCAACCTAGCGGAACGATCCATATATGTCGAGCAATGCGATCCCGGACTACGAGCTCGAGGACCTGCGCATCGTGACGTCCCCGCAGGAGCTGCGGGCGATGGCCGACCCGCTGCGCAGCACGGTCCTCGACCTGGTGCTGGAGCGGGCCGCCACCGTGGCGGAGCTGGCCGCGGCGGTCGGCCGGCCCAAGAGCACGGTGGCCCACCACGTCGGCGTGCTGCTGGCCGCCGGACTGGTCAAGGTCGTGCGCACCCGCCGGGTCCGCGCGATCGACGAGCGCTTCTACGGCCGGACCGCGCGGATCTTCTACGTCGGCAAGATCGCTCCGGACCAGGTCACGGTGGTGCCCAACTACCTGTCCACGGCGGCGTCCGAGTCGGCCGCCGCGTACCAGGCGGACCGGCTGCGGGCGATCCTCCGCTACGCCCGGATCCCGCGAGAACGGGCGGCCGAGTTCTGGGACCGGGTCTTCGAGCTGGTCAACGACTTCGCGCAGATTCCCCGGGACGGGGACACCGTCTACGGCTTCGTCGCCGGCCTCTACCCGACCGACCAGCCGAGCCTGCCCAGCCCGCAGGACGGCAAGGATGCGACGGCTTGACCGGCGCCGATCGGCGGCGCAGCCTCGGAGAGGTCGGCAGGAGCACACGGTGATCGACGATCAACTCGTCCGGCGCGCGTACCGCGCCCGGTCCTGGCTGCTCTGCCACGTCGGCCGCCACCTCTGGGCGCGGCGGCGCAATCCCGGGGTCAGCGGCGCCGGCGCGCTGTTCGACGAGTGCCGCCGCTGCGGCACCGTGCGGATGGGCTGGACCGGCCCCGGACCCGGCCCGCTCGGCTAGGAGACAGCCATGGTCGTCGTTGACATCGTGCTCGGTGTGCTCGCACTCGGGGTCGTCTGGGTGGCGTCCGGGTTGCGGGTCGTCCGGCAGTACGAGCGGGCGGTGGTGTTCCGGTTCGGTCAGGTGCAGTCGGCCGTGCGGGGACCAGGACTGACCCGGATCACGCCGATCGTCGACCGGCTCCGCAAGGTGAACATGCAGATCGTCACGATGCCGGTACCGGCGCAGGACGGGATCACCCGCGACAACGTCACCGTACGGGTCGACGCGGTCGTGTACTTCCGGGTGGACCAGCCGGTCACCGCGATCGTCGCCGTGCAAGACTACCTGTTCGCCGTCGGGCAGGTCGCCCAGACGTCGCTGCGTTCGATCATCGGCAAGAGCGACCTCGACGACCTGCTGTCCAACCGGGAGAGCCTCAACAAGGGACTCGAACTGCTCATCGACAACCCGGCGCTGGACTGGGGGATCCACATCGAGCGGGTGGAGATCAAGGACGTCGCGCTGCCGGAGACGATGAAGCGGTCGATGTCGCGGCAGGCCGAGGCGGAGCGGGAGCGGCGGGCGCGGGTCATCACCGCGGACGGGGAGTTCCAGGCGTCGCAGAAGCTGTCCCAGGCGGCGGCGATCATGAGCAACAACCCGGCCGCGTTGCAGCTGCGGCTGCTGGAGACCGTGGTCGAGGTCGCGGCCGAGAAGAACTCCACCCTCGTCCTGCCCTTCCCCGTCGAGTTGCTCCGCTTCCTCGAACGCTCCACGCCGCCGGCACCACCCGTCCCCACCGAGCCACCCGCCTCCGCCGACCCCTCCCTGCCGGCCCGCCCGGACCCCCCACCCCCGACCTGACCCTGTTCCGCGGCGGCGGAGCGAGCGCCGGCAGGCCGCCGCCCGGTGCTCGCCCACCGCCCACGGGCCGTCTGACCGCGGGTCAGTGGCTGGCCTCGACCGCGCGCCGATAGCGCTCGGCGAGCTCGCGCAGGGCGTCCACGAGCTCCGGTGAGTCCACGATCTCGAAGTCCGCGCCGAGCATGCCGAGGTAGAGCGCGAGCATCTCGGGATGGTCCGAGCCGGGCTCGAACGTGCACCGGTCCCGGCCCAGCGACCGGACCTCGAGCGGGATCGGCAGCCGGGCCCGTACGTGCGCCGCGGGCGCGTGCACGACCACCCGGGCCCGGTAGCGCCAGGTCGCCTCGCCGATCCCGCGGGCCACCCGCGCCGCGACCTCGTCCTCGGACGGCAGCGCCCGCGGGGTGAACCGCGGCCCGGTCGGCGTCCGCGGCTGCATCCGGTCGACCCGGAACGTGCGCCAGGACTCCCGATCGACGTCCCAGGCCAGCAGGTACCAGCGACGCCGGTCGTTGAGCAGGCGGTACGGCTCCACCGCGCGCCGGCTCTCGGCCCCCGAGTGCGACCGGTAGTCGAACCGGAGTCGCTCCTGGTCGCGACACGCGCCGGCGATCAGCGTCAGCACGTCCATGTCGACCCGCGGGCCGGGCGCCGGCATCGGCCGGGCGTGCGAGGCGAAGGCGCCGACCCGGTGCCGCAGCCGCGCCGGAAGCACCTGCTGCAGCTTCGCCAGCGCCCGTACCGAGGTCTCCTCGATGCCGGCGACCGAGCCGCTGGCGGCGGTGCGCAGGCCGATCGCGACGGCCACCGCCTCCTCGTCGTCGAGCAGCAGCGGCGGCAGGCTGCCGCCGGCGCCGAGCCGGTACCCGCCGGCCACGCCCGGTCGCGCGTCGACCGGGTAGCCCAGGCCGCGCAACCGGTCCACGTCGTTGCGGACGGTGCGGGTGGTCACGCCCAGCCGGGTCGCGAGCTCGCCGCCGGTCCAGTCGCGGCGGCTCTGCAGCAGGGACAGCAGGCGCAGCAGCCGTGCCGAGGTCTCCAGCATTCCTCGATTCTGGCCCACATTCAGGAACGAATCTTTCCGCTATTGCTCCATAGCGTTCGTCCTGCGAGCACGAAGCTCACCAGAGGAGACGCGCGATGAGCGAGGAGATCCACCCGTTCCGCATCGAGATCCCGGCGGCCGACCTCGACCACCTGCACGACCGGCTGGCCACCGCCCGCTGGCCCGGACAGTTGCCGGGGGTCGGCTGGAGCCGGGGCGTGCCGCTCGACTACCTCACCGAGCTCGCCGAGCACTGGCGCGCGGGCTACGACTGGCGCGGCCAGGAGGCGAGGCTCAACCAGTACGCCCAGTTCACCACCGAGATCGACGGCCAGCGGATCCACTTCCTGCACGTCCGGTCCGACCGGCCGGACGCGATGCCGCTGCTGGTCACGCACGGCTTCCCGAGCTCGGTCGCCGAGTTCCTGCACCTCATCGAGCCGCTGGTCGACCCGGCCGACGGGCCGGCGTTCCACGTCGTCGCGCCGTCCCTGCCCGGCTACGCCTTCTCCACCCCGCTGAGCGCGACCGGCTGGACGATGGCCCGCACCGCCCGCGCCTGGGTCGAGCTGATGCGCCGACTCGGCTACCAGCGGTACGGCGTGCACGGCGGCGACATCGGCGGCGGCGTGTCCGGCCTGGTCGCCGGCCTCGACGGGGAGCACGTCACCGGCGTCCACGTGGTGACCGACCCGATGACCGCCGCCAACGTGGCCACGTTCATGCCCGGCCTGGCCGACCGGCTCGACGAGAACAACCCCGTCGACAAGCTGATCCTGACCCGGATGGGCGAGTTCAGCGCGGACGGGTCGGGCTACCTGGCGATCCAGAACAGCCGGCCGCAGACCATCGGCTACGGCCTGGTCGACTCGCCGCTGCTGCAGCTGGCCTGGATCGCGGAGAAGTTCGAGGCCTGGACGGACCTGCCGATCGACCGGGACCAGCTGCTCACCACGGTCAGCCTCTACTGGTTCACCGGGTCGGGTGCGAGCGCCGCGCACACCCTGTACGAGCAGGCGCACTCGTCCGACTGGGGAACGCCACCGGCGGTACCGCAGGGATTCGCGGTCTTCGGCGCCGACGACACCGTGCGCAAGCTGGTCCCGGCACCAGCCGGCGCGCACTGGACCGAGTTCGACCGGGGCCAGCACTTCCCGGCCATGGAAGCCCCGGCCCAGCTGGCCGCCGACCTGCGGGCGTTCTTCGGACCGCTGCGCTGACCGCGCGGCCGGGCCCGGATCTGCCCGAAGACGCAGACAACCAGCGGGCCGTCTCCCGCGTCATTTCCTTGACGACGCCGTGCGGCGTCGAGGGAAGAACCTGGGGGACAGGCCATGCATACCGGGACACAGCTACCTGGACCGCCGCCGCCGATCCGGCGCCGCCCGAGCGGCCGGTGGGTCGCCGTCGCCGCGGCGGTCGCCGTCGCCGTGACCACCGGCGGCGTGCTGATGGCCGTCGGCACCGACCGGTCGGCGCCCGCCACCTGGGGCGACCCGACCGCGACCGGGCCGGCCCCGAGCGCCGGCCCGGTCGGGTCCGCCCCGGCGCCGGGGCCGGCCGGGAGCGCCGGCCCGGTCGGGTCCGCCCCGGCCGGAACCGCCGCCGGCGGCAGGCTTCCGGACCGGCCCGCGGCCGCGACGGCCCAGTGGCTCTGGCCCTTCGCCGGCCCGAGCGACGTCGCCCGCTGGCAGCGGGCGTACCGGCAGGGCGGCCAGCAGCCGTGGCACCTCGACGCCGCGACGACCGCGCTCGGGTTCGCCGGCTACCTCGGCTACGGCGGCGTCGACCGGGTGGTGCGGTCCACAGTGGACGGTCAGGCCGCCTACGTCGCGATCGGCTTCGCGCTGCCCGACGGCACCCTGCACACCGCCGCGGACGTGCACCTGGTCAAGATCGGCACGGGGGTGGACGCGCCGTGGGAGGCGGTCGGGACCCGGGACACCACGCTCACCCTCGACCGGCCCGGCTACGGGTCGACCGTCGCCTCGCCGCTGACCGTCGGCGGCCGGATCACCGGCGTCGACGAGCGGGTGGTGGTCACCCTGCATGCGCAGAGCGGGGACCTGCGGGCAACGCCGGCGGCCGTGGCGGCCGGGGGTAGCCGATCGCCGTGGTCGGTCCGGGTGCGGTTCAGCAGCGGGTCCGGCGCCACGATCACGGTCGCGGCCGCGACCGGTGGTCACGTCGCCGCGGTCGAGCGGTTCGCGGTCACCGGTGTCCGCACCGGCGGGCCGAGCCCGGCGGACGGCGGCTGACCGAGTCGGGACGGTGCCCGGCATGAGGGCCGCGCTCCACCCGCCGCTGTGAACGCACCGACTGCGGCTACGGCAGCTCGTACGGGTACGGCCGGCCGGGTGGGTCCTCGCCCACCCGGCCGTCGACCGACTCGCGGATCAGGTCGGCGTGACCGGTGTGCCGGCCGTACTCCTCGATCATGTCGGCGAGCAGCCGGCGCAGCGCCACGGTGGTGCCGGCCGGCGTCGGGTACTGCCCGTCCACGCCGCCGCGGGCCAGCGCGTCCGCCACCGCGGCCCGGGACCGGGCGACCGCGTCCCGCCACAGCGCGTACAGCCGTTCGGGCGGGTCGGCGGCCGCCGAGCGCCACACCCAGCCCGGGTCGGCGCTCCGGTCGACCTCGTTCCACGGCGGCGGCAGCGGCCGGCCAGGTCCCGGGTGAAGTTGACGTCCTCCATGAACGCGAGGTGCTTGAGCAACCCGCCCAGGGTCACCGCCGAGACGCCGACCGTCGCGCGCAGGCCGGCATCGTCGAGGTCGGCGCACTTCCAGGCCAGGGTCGCCCGCTGGCGCTCCAGCGAGCCCAGCAGCGTGGCCGCCTCGGTCCCGACGGCGGGCGGCTCCGGGTAGCCCTCGGTCATGGCCGGCGAACCTACCGCGGCGGAGCTACCCGGACCGAGCGCGCGGAGCAGGGCGGCGGTGCCGGCCGCGGCCAGCACGACGACGAGGAACGGGGCCCGCCGCCAGACCAGCACCGCCGCGACGGCCAGCGCCGGCAGCCGCGCGTCGAGCACCAGCCGGTGACCGTCGCCGACCGTCTGGGTCAGGATCAGCGCGGCCAGCAGCGGCACCGCGGCCAGGTCGAGCGCGCGCCGGACCCCCGGGCCGAGCTGCCGGCCGCCGGCCAGGACCGGGCCGACCGCCTTCAGCCCGTACGAGACCGCGGCCAGCGCGAGCAGCACGACCCAGGTCACGGCCGCACGCCCGGGCGAGCAGCAGGCCGGGGACGACGCCGGCCAGCGCGGCGATCACCGGCACCCCGGCCGGCGCGAACGGAAGCAGCCCGACGGCGACCACGGCCCCGGCCACGGCGGCGACCGGCGCCCCGGCCCGGCGCAGCTGCGGGGCCAGCAGGGCCAGGAACGCGGCCGGGAACATCGCGTCCAGCCCGGGCGTGCGCGGGTCGCCGAGCCCGCCGCCGAGCAGCGCACCCACGAGCGTGCCGGCGTTCCAGCACAGCCAGACGCTGACCCCGGTGGCGAGGAACGCCCGCCGGGCCGCGGCCGGGTCGTCCTGGGCCCTGGCCATCGCGGTGGTCTCGTCGATCACCAGCTGCGCGGCCAGCGCCCGGTCGCGCAGCCGGGCCGGCAGGATCGGATCCCGGCGGCGCCGGTCAACGTCCGGTCTCGCATCGCAGTCGCCATTCCGGCGACGGTAATGCGGGCCGGCCTGCCCGACCACGACGTACGGGTCGCGGTGGCCATCAGGCGCGGCGGCGCCCTGCCGGTCCGAGCGTCGCCAGGACCCGGCGCAAGGGACGGGTCGCGGGGGACCGGAGCGGGGAGGATGCAGGGGTGACGGCGGAGGAGGTGCAGCGGGCGGAGCGCCCGGTGCCCGGCTCCCGCTGGATCCTCGGCGGGATGGCCGCGGTCCTGGTCGCAGCGGTCTGCATGCGGCCGCCGCTCACCGCGGTCGGCCCGGTGCTCGGCCTCATCGGCGCCGACACCGGCCTGTCGAACACGATGCTCGGCCTGCTCAGCGCTCTGCCGCTGCTGGCCTTCGCCGCGGTCTCGCCGGTCGTGCACGGGCCGGTACGCCGGATCGGCATCGAGCGGACCGTCGCCTTCGCCCTGGTCGCGCTCGCCGCCGGCAGCGCGTTGCGGGCGGTGCCCGGCCGGCCCGAGCTGTGGGTCGGCACCGCTGTCGTCGGCGCCGGCATCGCGGTCGGCAACGTGCTCGTCCCGGTGGTCATCCGCCGCGACCACCCGGCCCGTGTGCCGCTGATGACCGCGGTCTACTCCGCCAGCATGGGCACCGCCGCCGCGCTGGCCTCCGGCGTGTCCCAGCCGCTGTCCCAGCTGCCCGGCGGCTGGCGCCTGTCGCTCGGCATCTGGGCCGTCCCGGCCGCGCTCGCCGCCGTGGTCTGGCTGCCGCGCCGGTCCCGGGCCGCTCCCGAGCCGGAGCCCGACCTCGAGGACCCGACCCCGGTCTGGCGCTCGGCCGCCGCCTGGCGGCTGACCGCGGTCATGGGCCTGCAGTCGACGACCTTCTACATCATGGTGGCCTGGCTGCCCTCGATCGCGGCCAGCCACGGCGCGTCCGGTGCGGTCGGCGGCTGGTACCTGTTCGGGTACCAGGCGGTCGGCATCCTCGCCGGCCTCGGGCTGCCGGCCGTCCTGCACCGGGCCGGCACGCCGCGGGCCGGCATCCTGGTCAGCGCGCCGATGGTGGTCGCCTGCCTGGGCATCATCGCGCTGCCGGCCGCGCTGCCGGCCTGGGTGCTGCTGGCCGGGATCAGCTCCGGCAGCGCGCTGGTGTACGCGCTGACCCGGATCAGCCTGGCCGCCCGCACCTCGGCCCACGCGACCCGGCTGTCCGGCATGGCCCAGTCCGTCGGCTACCTGCTCGCGGCGAGCGGGCCGGTGGTGGTCGGCTGGCTGCGGGACAGCACCGGGTCGTGGACGCCGGCGCTGGCCCTGGTCGCCACGCTGGCCACCGTCCAGGCCACCGCCGCCGCGCTCCGGCTGCGCCCATCCTGACCGCGAGGCCCTCCACCGATCGGAGGAGACCAGCCCCGCCCCATCCGGCGGCCGACCGCGCCGCTCCGGTCGATGCCGCACACCCCGTCCCGGCCGAAGACTCGATCCCGTCGGTAGTGACGACGGGAGGAGAGCGAACGTGCTGGACCTGACCCATCCGCGTACGGCGGAGGCATTCCGAACGATCCGGCGGCTCTTGCTGGCGTACCTGGCGGTGAGCCTGGCCGCGCTGGTCGCGATCGTGCTGATGCGCGACGACGCGGCCGAGGTGAACCCGGCGGTCTGGACCCGCGCGATCATCGTGGTGGCCACCGCGGCGCTGATGCTGCTGTTCGCGGCCAAGGCGGCGGACGGCTCGCGGGGTGCGTACCGGCGGCTGCGGATCATCTCGATCGTGACGGTGGTGGCGATCGCGGTGATCATCGCCGCACCGGGCACGTTCCCGGTCTGGCTGAAGGTCGAGCAGGGCCTCTGCGGGCTGATCATGGCCGGGGTCGCCGTGGTGGCCAACCGGCCGCGGCTGCGGACGCTGTTCGCGGCGCCGGCGGCGGGCGAGTGAGACCATCGAACAGATGAGCACCGCCGTCCTCGTCGACCCGTGGCAGGCCCGGATGGACCGGATGCGCCGGCTGCTGCCGGTGCCCCTGCTGGTCGTGTCGACCGCCGGCGCCCTGCTCGCGCCGGGCGCCGGCGGTGACTGGACGGCGTCCGACACCGCGCTGGTGGTGGCCGCGGCGGTCTGGTCCGGCGCGGTCACCGCGCGGCTTCGGCCGGACAACTCGCCGGACTGGTGGCGGGTGGTCGCGTTCGCCGTGCACACCGCGCTGGCCGGGCTGCTGGTCGGCACCGACACCTGGTTCGGCGTGTTCGCCTACTCCGGCTTCCTGTTCGCGCACGGGCTCGGCCGGCGCTGGCGGATCCCCGCCTTCGCGTCCACCGCGCTGGTGGTGTCGGCGTCGATGGTCGGCGGCTACCCGACCGGGGTCGGCGACGGCCTGCTGAGCTACCTGCTGGTCTCGGGTGTCATGCTGGCGCTGGTGATCAACTCGGCGACCATCACCTACCGCGCGCTGGAGCAGAACGTCGACCGCGGCCGGATGATCGGCGAGCTGGCCGAGGCGAACCGCCGGCTGGAGGAGTCGATGGCCGAGAACGCCGCGCTGCACGCCCGGCTGGTCGGCCAGGCCAGGGCGGCCGGCGTGGTCGAGGAGCGGCAGCGGCTGGCCGGTGAGATCCACGACACCCTGGCCCAGGGCCTGACCGCGATCGTGGCCCAGCTCGAGGCGGCCGAGCAGGCCAGGCACCGGCCCGAGGAGTGGTCCCGGCACCTGACCCAGGCCCGGTCGCTGGCCCGGTCCAGCCTGACCGAGGCCCGCCGCTCGGTCCGGGCGCTGCGGCCGGAGCAGCTGGAGAACGCGACCCTGGCCGAGGCGGTCGGCGAGCTGGCCCGCGGCTGGTCGCAGCAGTCCGGGGTCGTCGCCGAGCTGGAGACGGCCGGCCCGCCGACCCGCGCGCCGGCCGACACCGAGGCCGCGCTGTTCCGGGTCGCCCAGGAGGCGCTGACCAACGTCGCCCGGCACGCCGAGGCGGCGAAGGTGCGGCTCACGCTGACGTACCTGGACGACACGCTGCTGCTGGACGTCGCCGACGACGGGACCGGCTTCGACCCGGCCGGCGACAGCGGCGACAGCGGTGGCTACGGCCTGGTCGGCATGCGGCACCGGCTCGCCGGCGTCGGCGGGACGCTCACCGTCGAGTCCGCGCCCGGGTACGGGACCACGCTCAACGCGGCCGTACCGCTGCCGGGGGTGGGCCGGTGAGCCCGATCCGGTTGCTGCTCGTCGACGACCACCCGATCATGCGGGACGGGCTGCGCGGCGTGTTCAGCGGGGACGAGGAGTTCGAGGTCGTCGGCGAGGCCGGCGACGGCGCCGAGGCGGTCGCGGTGGCGCAGCGGGTCGAGGTCGACGTGATCCTCATGGACCTGCGGATGCCGACGATGGGCGGGGTGGAGGCGATCACCCGGCTGCGGCAGCTGCGGCACCCGGCCCGGGTGCTCATCCTCACCACGTACGACACGGACCGGGACGTGCTGCCCGCGATCGAGGCCGGCGCGACCGGCTACCTGCTCAAGGACGCGCCGCGGGACGAGCTGATCCGCGCGGTCCGGGCCGCGCACGCCGGGCGGTCGGTGCTGGCGCCGTCGGTGGCGAGCACGCTGATGGGCCGGGTCGGCGCGCCGCCGGCGGACGCGCTCACCCCGCGGGAGCTGGACGTGCTCCGGCTGGTCGCCGAGGGTGGCACCAACCAGTCGGTGGCCCGCCGGTTGCTGGTCAGCGAGACCACGATCAAGACCCACCTGCTGCACATCTACACCAAGCTCGGCGTCCGGGACCGGGCCGCCGCGGTGAGTGCCGCGTACAAGCGCGGGCTGATCGGCTAGCCACGCGCGGGCTGCCCGCGCCTCGGCGGTCGTGGCGCGGGACAGTGGCGCTACTTCACCGCGACGATGTCGATCGTCCTGATGTCCGGCGCCGCGGCGAGCAGGTCGTCGGCGACCGTGCCGAGCGCGGCCGGGATCTCGCCGTTCAGGTGGGCCTGCCGGCCGGCCTCGTCCTCGAACGTGTCGAAGATCCCGTACGTGGTGTCGCTGAGCTTGAACGCGTACCAGGTCACGGTGCCGGTCTCGGCCGCGGCCAGCTCGCGGCCCTGGGTGAGGAACGCGGCCAGGTCGTCGCCGCGTCCGGGCTTCGCTTCGAGGGTGGCCAGAATGCCGTACCGCACGCTCATCGGGGTTCCTCCGGGCTCGACGTGATCGCAGCCTGCCGACCGTAGATCGGCCCGACCGGGTGCGGCGGCTGCGGATACGCCATCTTCGGTACCGTTCCCGACATGAGGGTGGCCGTGTTCGCCGCCGACGGCGTGTTCGACTCGGGGCTCAGCATCGTGCTCGACGTGCTGGGCACCGCGAACGAGCTCGGCCGGTCACTGCCCAACGCGGCCGCGTTCGAGATCACCGCGGTGGGCACCGGCACCGAGGCGCGCACCGCGTACGGGATGCGGCTGGGCACGACGCCGATCGGCGCGCTGCCCGAGCGGCCGGAGCTGGTCGCCGTGCCGGCGCTGGGGGAGAAGGACCCGGCCGCGCTGGTCGACGCCGTGCGCGGGCACCCGGCGCTGCCCTGGCTGGCCGAGCTGGCCGCGGCCGAGGTGCCGCTGGCCGCGGCCTGCACGGCGACGTTCCTGTTCGGCGAGGCCGGCATCCTCGACGGGCGAGCCGCGACGACCAGCTGGTGGCTCGGCTCGGCGTTCCGGCGGCGCTATCCGGCCGTGCGGCTGGACGAGAGCCAGATCCTGGCCCGCGCCGGCCACCTCACCACGGCGGCGGCCGCGTTCGCGCACATCGACCTGGCCCTATCGATCGTCGCCGACAGCAGCCCGGCGCTGGCCGAGCACGTCGCCCGCTACCTGGTCGCCAGCCCGCGGTCGCTGCAGTCGGCGTTCGTCCTGCCGGCGGTGCTGACCCGGACCGACCCCGTCCTCACCGCGTACGAGACCTGGGTCCGGGCGCACCTGGCCGAGCCGGTCCAGGTCGCGCGGGCGGCGCGGGCCATCGGGGTGAGCGAGCGTAGCCTGCAGCGGACCACGGCGGCGCACATCGGCATGTCGCCGATCCAGCTGGTGCACCACATCCGGATCGAGCACGCGGTGCAACTGCTGCGTACGACCGATCGGAGCCTGCAGTCGATCACGGCCGCGGTCGGCTACCGGAACGTGTCGACGCTGCGCACCCTGATGCGCCGGCACGGCGACACGACGCCGGCCGAGGTACGCCGGGCCGCCGGCCGCCGCCCCTGACCGCCCGGCCGCCTGACCGCCCGGCCGCCCGGCCGCCTGACCGCCGACCGCCCGGGCCGCCTGACCGCCCGGCCGCCGCCGCCTGACCGCCTGACCGCCCGGCCGCCCGGCCGCCTGACCGCCTGACCGCCTGACCGCCCGGCCGACCGGCCGACCGGCCGACCGGCCGACCGTGCTGCTCGGTGCTGCTCGGTGCTGCTGGGTGCTGGCTCGGTGCCGCTCAGCGGGCGAACGGGCGGGTGCGGCGGGCGAGCCGGTCGGGCGGCGGGGCGCCGCCGAGCGCGGCCAGCTCGCCGGCCAGCACCGCGCCGAGCCGCCGGCAGAACTCCGCCGGCTCGTCGGCCGCGTCCGGCCGCTCCTCGACCACCCGGTCGACGATGCCCGCCGCGTACAGGTCGGCGACGCCGACGCCCTGCGCCCGCGCCATCTCAGCCGCGTGCCCGACGTCCCGGTGCCGGATCGCGCTGGCGCCCTCGGGCGGCAGCGGGGCCAGCCAGGCGTGCTGGGCCGCGACCACCCGGTCGGCCGGCAGCAGCGCGAGCGCCGCCCCGCCGGTGCCCTGCCCGAGCAGCACGCTCACCACCGGCGCGTCGAGCGTGACCAGATCCTCCAGGCAGCGGGCGATCTCTCCGGCCAGACCGCGCTCCTCGGCCTCCACCGACAGCGCCGCTCCCGCCGTGTCGATGACGGTGAGCAGCGGCAGCCGCAGCTCGACGGCCAGCCGCATGCCGCGCCGGGCGACCCGCAGCGCGCCGGGGCCGAGCGGGCGCTCCAGCGTCTGCCCGCGCCAGTCCTGGCCGAGCACCACGCACGGCACCGGGCCGAACCGGGCCAGGCCGAGCACCAGCGCGGGGTCTAGCTCACCCTGGCCGGTGCCGCTGAGCGTGACCACGTCCCGGGCCGCCTCGTCGAGCAGCCGGCGGACCCCGGGCCGGTCCGGCCGGCGGGACCGGGCGATCGAGTCCCAGGCGTCCGCGCCCGGCGGTGGTGGCGTCTGCTCGGGCGCGGCGACGGCGGCCGGGCTCCGCGACGCGGCGAGCACGTCGAGCACCCGGGTGACCAGCGTGGCCAGCTCGCCCGGCGTGACGACGCCGTCGAGCAGCCCGTGCGCGGCGAGGTTCTCCGCGGTCTGCACGCCGGCCGGGAACTGCCCGCCGTACAGGGCGGTGTAGACGCGCGGGCCGAGGAAGGCGATCAGCGCGCCGGGCTCGGCCAGGGTCAGCTGCCCGAGCGAGCCCCAGGACGCGAACACCCCACCGGTCGTCGGGTGCCGCAGGTAGACCAGGTACGGCAGGCCGGCCGCCTTGTGCGCGGTGACCGCCGCCGATACGGCGATCATCTGCACGAACGCGACCGTGCCCTCCTGCATCCGGGTGCCGCCGGAGGCCGGCGCGGCCAGCAGCGGCAGCCGCAGCGCGGTCGCCCGCTCGATCGCGGCGATCAGCCGGCGGGCGGTCGCGACGCCGATCGACCCGGCCAGGAAGCCGAACTCGGAGACCAGCAGCACGACCCGGTGGCCGCCGATGCGGGCCTCGCCGGTCAGCACGGCCTCGTCGACCCCGCTGGAGTCGGCCGCCGCCCGCAGCTCGGCCGCGTACGCCGGCTCGACGGCGGCGTGCGCGGGCGGCGTGTCCCAGGAGACGAACGAGCCGGGATCCACCGTCAGCGCCAGGAACTCCCGGGCGCTCGCTCGGTCCACCCGGCGAGCTTAGGCCGTGCCCGCACGCCGTCCGGCGGCGCCGACGACGGGCAGGGGCGGACCGGGCGTCATGGCCGCGGGCCCGGCGACTCGACCGGGTGACAGAGGTTTCCCGGGCCCCGGTGGGGAGGGAGACACACGGTGTCTGCGGTCGGCCCCACCGTCTGAGCCGAGGTCCCGGCCCGGCCGGCCCAACGACGGGAGGATGGGCAT
The DNA here is from genome assembly GCA_963803135.1 of uncultured Actinomycetota bacterium. GTDB lineage: Bacteria > Actinomycetota > Actinomycetes > Mycobacteriales > CADCTP01 > CADCTP01. The sequence continues at coordinate 50,831 of CAWDLH010000011.1, forward strand.
GCTCGCAGCGCTCCTGCTGGCCGGTCTGGTCGCCGCGCCGGTGAGCTCGGCGGCCCTGTTCGTGCCGGCGTCGTCGCGGCGCCGGGTGGCCGGTCCGTGGCCGGCGACCCGGCGGCTGCTGCTGGCCCTGCTCGGCACCGTGCTGCTGGCCGCGGTCGTCGCCGCGGTCCTCACCGCGCTGCACGCGACCCGGACCAACCTCGTCGCCGCGGTCGCCGGTGTGGTGGTGATGAGCCTGCTCTGGCTGCCGGCGACGCGGCGCTGGAACGCCCGGGCGCATCTCTGCTGGGCCGCCAGCGTGTTCCTGTTCGTCTCGTACCTTGCCTTCACCTTGCAGTGGACGCTGACCAGCGGCCTCGGCGCATTCGGCACGGCCGGCGGCGTGGTGCTGTGGGTGCTCGAGCTGTTCGCCGCGGTGCTGGCCTGCGCGTACCTGTGGGAGCTCTGCGACGCGCTCGGCACCGAGCAGTGGCGGCGGCGGATCACCCGGGAGACGCCGCGCGAGGTGCCGCCGGGCGGCCTGCCGTTCGTCAGCCTGCACGTTCCGGCCCACAACGAGCCGCCGGACATGGTGATCGAGACGCTCACCTCGCTGCTGCGGCTGGACTATCCGCACTACGAGGTCGTCGTCATCGACGACAACACCGACGACGAGCAGCTGTGGCGGCCGGTCGCCGACTGGTGCACCGCGCACCAGGTGACGTTCTTCCACCTGGCCGACTGGCCCGGCTACAAGTCGGGGGCGCTGAACGTCGCGCTGCGCGAGTACACCGACCCGCGGGCCGAGCTCGTCGGTGTGGTCGACTCCGACTACCAGCTCGACCCCGACTTCCTGCGCCGCTGCGCCCCGCTGTTCGGCGACGAGCGGGTCGGCTTCATCCAGGCGCCGCAGGACTACCGGGACTGGGCGCAGGCGCCGTACTTCCGTCGGCTCTACTACTCGTACAAGTACTTCTTCGCCATCTCGCAGCCGTCGCGCAACGAGCACGACGGCGCGATCTTCGCCGGCACGATGGGGCTCATCCGCCGCGGCGCCCTCGAGTCCGTCGGCGGCTGGGACGAGTGGTGCATCACCGAGGACGCCGAGCTCTCGCTGCGGCTGCTGCGGGCCGGCTGGTCCGGGCTGCACGTCGACGACTCGTTCGGCCGCGGCGTGATGCCGCTGACCTTCGAGGCGCTGAAGAGCCAGCGCTACCGGTGGTGCTTCGGCGGCATCCAGATCCTGCGCATGCACTGGCGGTCGATGCTGCCCGGCCGGCGGACGACGGCGAACCAGCTGCGGCCGGCGCAGCGGTGGGCGTACCTCGCCGGCGCCGTGCAGTGGTACGGCGACCTGCTCGGCCTGGCGTTCTTCCTGCTGCTGCTGGTCGGCGCGGTAAACCTGGCCAGCGGCGGGGGCGAGCTGTTCCGCAAGCTGACCGCGTTCGTGGTGGCGACCGTGCCGGTGCTGGTGGCGCTCGGCCTGGTCCGCGCGATCGCGCTGCTGCGCCGCGGCACCGGCGCCTCCTGGCGGGACGCGGTCGGCGCATTCGTGATCTGGCAGTCGACCGCGCTCGTCGTGGCCAGGGCGTCGGTGCAGGGGCTGTTCGCCAAGCGGGCCGAGTTCCTGCGCACGCCGAAGACCACCGACCGCACGTCCTGGTGGACCGCGATCCGGGCCAACTGGGCCGAGACCGTGCTGGCCGTGCTCGGCGCCGCCGGCATCGTCGTCGGACTGTCGCGTGTGGACGGCTACGCCGGCCCGCTGCTGGCCGGGTTGCTGGTCTTCCCGACGCTCGGGCTGGCCGCCGCGCCGGTCAACAGCCTCGCCGCGCAGCGGGCGACGCTGCCGCCCGACCTCGGCGAGCGGCGGCGCACCGAGTGGCTGCGCGACCGGCGGGTGCGCGGGGCCGCGGTCGGGATCACCGCCGCCGGCACGCTCGTCGGGATCGGGGTCGTCGCCGCGCTGCTGTCGACGCCGAGCTCGGTGCCGGTGCAGCCGCCGCGGCTGGTCGGGCCGGCGCAGGGCAAGGCGGCGCCGGCCTCGTCGCCCGGACCGTCGGGCTCGCCGGCGCCGGCCTCGCCGACCGGATCCGCGCCCGGCAGCACCGGGCCGAGCGCGACCGGCTCCACCGGCCCGACCGGCTCCGCCGGTGCCACCTCCACGCCGGCCCCGGCCCCGACCAGCTCGACGGTCCCGACCGCGACCGGCACCTCGAGCGCACCGGCTCCGGCGACGACGACGCCGTGACCCCGCGACGGCGACCCGCGCGCCGCCGGTCCCGGCCCAGGTCATGACGACGCCCTGACCTGCGGCCGGGGTGGGCGGGCGCGGGTCAGGGCGTCGTGGGATGGGTGGTCAGCTCTCCCGGGCGGCGACGGCGCCCTCCTCGACCGCCGCGTCGTGCTCGGTCATCGGTGCCGACTCGCGGCGGCGCGGCATCAGCCACAGCGCCACGGCCGAGATCAGGCAGCAGCCGATGATGTACATGCTGATCCAGGTGCTCGACCCCGTGTGGCTGAGGATCGCGGCCGCGATCAGCGGCGCCGGGCCGCCGGCGATGACCGACGCGAGCTGGTAGCCGATGCCCGCGCCGCTGTAACGGAGGTTGGTGCCGAAGCTCTCGGCGATCAGCGCCGCCTGCGGCCCGTACTGGACGTCGTGCACGATCAGCGACACCACGATGGCGATCAGCACCAGGCCCGCGGTCTTCGTGTTGAGCAGGCCGAAGTACGGGAAGGCGAAGATCGCCGTGCCGGCGATGCCGATCGCGTACGTCTTCCGCCGGCCGATGACGTCGGAGATGTGCCCGAACAGCGGCACGGTGATCAACCCGACCGCGGCCGCGACCAGCGTGTAGTTGAGCAGGTCGCCGCGGGCCAGGCCCAGCTGCTTGGTCCCGTACGTCAGCACGAAGGTGATGAACAGGTAGAACGGGGCCTGCTCGGACATCCGGACGAATGCCGAGGTGAGGATCTCCCGCGGCTGGGTCTTGATGACCTCCCAGACCGGCTGCCGGTAGACGGTCTCCCGCTTCTTGACCTCGGCGAACGCCGGGCTCTCCAGCACCCGCAGCCGCACGTACAGGCCGATGCCGACGAGCACGATGCTGAGCAGGAACGGGATCCGCCAACCCCAGCTGTCGAATTGGGCGTCGGAGGTGTTGCCCTGTATCAGCTTGACGATGCCGGTGGACAGCAGCAGGCCGAGCGGCACGCCGAGCTGCGGCCAGCTGGCGAAGAACCCGCGGCGGCGCTGCGACCCCCACTCCATCGACAGCAGCACCGAGCCGCCCCACTCGCCGCCCACGCCGATGCCCTGCAGGATCCGCAGGACCACCAGCAGGATCGGCGCGGCGATCCCCCAGGTGGCCCGGCCGGGCAGCAGGCCCATGAGGAACGTGGCGATGCCCATCAGCATCAGCGTCGTGATGAGGGTCGACTTGCGTCCGATCCGGTCACCGTAGTGACCGAAGATCGCAGCGCCGATCGGCCGGGCCCCGAAGCCGACGAACTGGACTGCGAACGAGGCGAGGATGCCCGAGTACGCCGAGCCGCCCGGGAAGAAGACCTCGGGAAAGACCAGCGCGGCCATCGTGCCGTAGAGGAAGAAGTCGTACCACTCGATCGTGGTGCCGACCGTGGCGGCCATGACCGCTCGCCGTCGCTGTACGCCGACCAGCGGGTCCGGTGCCGTCGTAGCTGGTCCGGTCATCGTTGCCTCCAAGGGGGCTGGTCCCCTGTCTCACCGATGCGGGGCGGGAGGGTGCCCCGTACCGATCGAGGGGTGTGACACACGACATCGCGGAACGTACTGCCGGGATCGTTGTTGTAGCGGCAACCGCGGCTGGTTGTCGTCGGGCGGTCTGCCAGCATCGGTGAGCGGTTGCCGGAGGGCCCGGTGCGGCCGGCCGGGCTCGATCGTGTCGGCCAGCCGGCGTCATCGATCGGGTCCGGGCGCGTCTATACAGCAGGTCGGTGCTTTCTTACTAATGCATTCCGGCTACGGGCCGTGATGTTTTCCGCATTCGGGTGCGGGGTATCTGCGAAATAGAGCGGCTATTCCTTCTCGACTGGAGCGGTGATGAACGCTGGCCTGGTGATTCTCATAGTCGTCGTGGTGGTGGCGCTCGCGTTGTTCGCGGTGCTGATGTCGCGGCGGCGGCGGACCGAGGGGCTGCGCGAGCGGTTCGGTCCGGAGTACGAGCGGACGATGGCGCGGGCCGGTGACCGGCGCGCCGCCGAGTCGGACCTGGTCGCCCGCGAGCACCGGCGGCGGGAGCTCACGATCGTCCCGCTGGACCCTGCGGTGCAGGCCCGCTACCAGCAGGACTGGCGGACGACGCAGGCCAGGTTCGTGGACGACCCGGCCGGTGCGACCCGGGACGCCGACGTGCTGGTCAGCCGGGTCATGCGGGAGCGTGGGTACCCGGTGGACGACGACTTCGAGCGGCAGGCCGAGGACGTGTCGGTCGACCACCCGCAGGTCGCCGAGAACTACCGCGCGGCGCACGCGCTGTTCCGCGCCAACGAGCAGGGACTGGCCAGCACGGACGACCTGCGGCAGGCGTTCGTGCATTACCGGTCGCTGTTTTCCGAACTCTTGGACGTCGACGGGGACGATCGCGAGGAGGCCCACCAGTGAATGACCGCGGTGACGAGCTGAGCACGGCCGACCTTGCCGGCCAGAGCGCCGGATCCGGAGGCGGGGCAACCGTCGCCGGGGAGCGCGCGTTGCGCGGGGACGGCGAGCAGACGGCCGACGGGCGTACCGTCCCGTCGGCGGATCACCCCGCCGACCGCGCCGAGGTCGCGGACCCGACCCCGGGAGCCGGCGGCGACCTGGCCGACACCTCGGCCCGGTCCGACGACGCCGACGTCCCGGGCGACCGCCCCCGGCCCGACTTCGGGGACGCGACCTCCGACGTCCCGGGTGATCGCCCGGCCGCCGGTCTCGGGGCCGCGACGACCGGGGGCGGCGTCGGCGACCGCGCGGACTACGCCGGCGGCACGGCCGGCGGTACCGGTGGGTTCGCCGACCCGACCGACCGCGATGCCGCCGTCGACCGGGACGACTACACCGGGGGTGCCGCGGATGACCGCGGCCGGTTCGCGGACGCCACGGCTGGGCGCGATGCCGCCGTCGACCGGGACGACTACACCGGGGGTGCCCCGGGTGACCGCGGCCGGTTCGCGGACGCCACGGCTGGGCGCGATGCCGCCGCCTACGCCGACGCGCCCGGCGGCGGTGGCGCGGTCGTGGGTGACGCGGCCGGACCGGACGTCGAGGGCGCCGGCGTGGCGCCCGGTGAGCGTGCCGGGGGTGAGGCGGTCGGCGAGATGACGCCGGAGCCGGCCGGCGTGACCACCGGGGCCGGCGGGGTGACCACCGGGGCCGGCGCGGACTCCGGGGCCGGACCCCTGCTTCCCGCGCCGGAGAGCGAGGGGTACCGCGCCCGTTGGACGGACGTGCAGACCGGCTTCGTGGACGCCCCGCGTCGCGCGGTCGAGCAGGCCGACAGCCTGGTCGCCGAGCTGATGCAGCACCTGGCGAAGACGTTCGCCGACGAGCGCAACCAGCTGGAGAGCCAGTGGGACCGCGGTGACGACGTCCCGACCGACGACCTGCGTACCGCGTTCCAGCGCTACCGCTCGTTCTTCGAACGCCTGCTCGCCACCTGACCTGACCCACCGCGCGCCCGGCCCTGCCGCCTCCACTGACGGAGGCGGCAGGGCCGGACCGCGGTCAGGGGATGTCGAGAGGCGGGGATGGGCTTCGTTCTCCGGGTGGAGGTGCCAGGGTGGGCACCGGCGAAGGAGGATGTGACGTGACGCGCTATCTGCTGGCGGTGGACTTCCAGCCCGGGGTCGTCGACACCCCGATGACGGAGTGGAAGCCCGAAGAGATCACCGCCCATCTCGACTACTACGGGGCCCTGCATCGCGAGCTGGTCGCGAGCGGTGAGCTGGTCGACTCCACGGTGCTGACCGGGCCGGACCTGGCCAAGATCGTCACCTCGGACGGCCGCACCGCACCGGTCGTGACCGACGGGCCGTTCACGGAGTTCAAGGAGTGGATCGCCGGCTTCCAGGTCGTCGACGTGGAGTCCGAGACCCGGGCGATCGAGATCGCGGCGAAGGTGTCGGCGGTGCCCGGCCCGGGCGGCGTCCCGCTGCAGCAGCCGATCCAGGTCCGGCAGCTGATGGACGACGGTCCGTCCGACGCCGAGGAGATGCAGGGCTTCCTCGCCCAGACCGTCGGGAGTGCTGACCGCTGAAGGTGCCGGTCGGGGTCGAGGACCTGCTGCGCGAGCTCGCGCCGCAGGTCCTCGGCGTGCTCACCCGCAGGTGCGGCGACTTCGACGCCGCCGAGGACGCCGTGCAGGAGGCGCTGCTCGCCGCCGCCGTGCACTGGTCCCGGCACGGGATCCCGGAGCAGCCGCGCGGCTGGCTGATCCAGACCGCGACCCGGCGGCTGATCGACCAGCGCCGCAACGAGCGGTCCCGGCTCGTCCGCGAGGACCGCGCCGCGCTGGCCGAGCCGCCGCCCGCGGACGTACCGGACCGGGACGACACGCTCGTCGTGCTCTTCCTCTGCTGCCACCCGTCGCTGACCCCCGCGTCGGCGATCGCGCTGACCCTGCGGGCGGTCGGCGGGCTGAGCACCGCGGAGATCGCGCGGGCGTTCCTGGTGCCCGAGGCGACGATGGCCCAGCGGATCAGCCGGGCCAAGCAGCGGATCAAGACCTCCGGCGTCCCGTTCCGGCTGCCGACGCCGGAGGAGCGGACCGAGCGCCTCCGTACGGTGCTGCACGTGCTCTATCTCGTCTTCAACGAGGGGTACGCAAGCACCGCCGGCCAGGACCTGCAGCGCGCCGACCTCTCCGACGAGGCGATCCGGCTGACCCGCATGGTGCACCGGATGCTCCCGGACGACCCCGAGGTCGCCGGCCTGCTCGCCCTCATGCTGCTGCTCGACGCCCGTCGCCCGGCCCGTACCGGTCCCCGCGGCGAGCCGGTGCCGCTGCCCGAGCAGGACCGCACCCGCTGGGACCGGGCGCTCGTCGCCGAAGGCACCGCGCTGCTGGGCGGCGCGATCGGCCGGGGCGCGGTGGGCGAGTACCAGCTGCAGGCGAGCATCGCCGCTGTGCACGACCGGGCCGCCCGGGCCGAGGACACCGACTGGCCGCAGATCCTCGCCCTGTACGAGCTGCTCGACCGGATGGCCGGCAACCCGGTGGTCACGCTCAACCGGGCCGTCGCGGCCGCGATGGTGCACGGGCCCGACGCCGGGCTGGCCCTGCTGGCCGAGGTCGAGGACCAGCTGTCCGGACAGCACCGGCTCGACGCGGTCCGGGCGCACCTGCTCGAGATGGCCGGCGACACCGAGGCGGCGGCCGAGCACTACGCGGCCGCGGCCGCCCGCACCACCAACCTGCCCGAGCGGCGGCACCTGGCCCGCCAGGCCGCGCGGCTCAATTCGCGGTTTCCGGGGTGAGGGCGGAGCTCCAGGCTGCCGGTATCCGCACTCCCGGGGGCCGGCATGACCGAGACGGACGCGACCGGGGCCCGCGCCACCGGGACCGGCGCGACCGGGGCCTGCGCCACCGGTGCCGACCCGACCGGTGCCGACCCGACCGGTGCCGACCCGCCGGCCGTACTCGGCGTTGATCCGGGGACCGGGGAACGTCCCGTTGAACCCGTAGATGGTCGACGGTGGCAGGCTGCGCACGGTCCCGGCCGGGAAGGTGTTACCGGCCGAGTCGAACGACTGGACCGGCTGGCCCAGCGCGTTGATCGGCAGCACCTGCGACGTGGTGAACGAGTGGGCGCGGACGAGCAGGTCGAACTTGTAGACGATCGGATCCGGGAACCCGATGGCGTCTGGGCCAGAGCTGGTGGGTCTCGTTGCGCAGCGAGTTCTGCTGACCGACACCCGGGCCCGGCGGCAGCGGCAGCGCCGCCACCTCGGCCGGCGTCAGCGGCTTCGCCGCCGGCGGGATCGGCAGTTGGTCGTTGAACGGGTTCAGGATCAGCGGCGAGATCGGGAAGACCTCGTCGTACAGCGAGTCGGCGAACGCGATCGAGGCACCCTCGAAGACTCCGTCCTTCGACAGCAGCCCGCGGGCCTGCAGGGACGGCTGCATGAGCACCTTCCCCGCCCCGAGGCCCACGGCGGCGACACCCACCGCGCCGACCCGCAGCACGTTCCGGCGAGTGACGCCGGCGCGTCCGGATTTCAGGTTTTCCCCAACTTGGGTCATGACGGACAACCTCCAGTTGCGCGCGTTCCCGCGCCGACCGTTGGCGTTCGCTGGCCGGGGCTCTCCCGGGTCCGGGCAGCGGCGATCGACGGGGAAGTGAAGGAAGACGCACTCCGTCCGGCCGCGGCGGTGCCGGGCGGGCGGGGCAATGGCGTCGTAGGAAGGACACGCCGCTGGCGGCGGCGGCTCAGCGTGCCGTCATTGCGCATCCGGGCCGCGGAGGCGGGCCCGCGGCGGGAAGGCTCGGCCGAGCCCTCGCACCGCCGAACCCTGCCTTTGCGCTTGTTCGGGCAACGAGAGTATGAGCCGCGCGTTCTCCTGTATCCCACCCCCCAATTCGGCAAAGAAGTACCCCAAAAATTGGGGAAGATCAGTCATGTGTCAGCTATAAGTTGACACAGAAGCGCCGATCGGGCGTGGGTGAACCGGCCACGGTGTCACAGCGTGGTGAGGGCGACTGAAGGAGGCACGATGAGCCAACCGGTGAAGAGCCGCCGGCCGATGGTGATCACCATCGTCGCCGTCGTGGTGGTGGTCGCCCTGGTGTTCCTGCTGATCGCGCTGTTCGGCGGCGGCGGCGGGGGTGGCGGCGACGGTGGTGGCTTCGGCTACTGACCCCGCTGCGTCCCGGCCGGTGACCCGGCGGCCGCCCGGCCGCCGGTGAGGCCGAGCTCGGCGAGGTGACGGACCGCCTCGGCGCGGGTCCGGCAGCCGAGCTTGACCATGCTGTTCTGGACGTGCATCTCGACCGTACGCGGGCTGAGGAACAGCTCGGTGCGCGATCTGCCGGCTGGTGCGGCCCATCGCGACCAGCCGCATCACCTCGACCTCGCGCCCGGACAAGCCGCCCGGCGTGGTGCCGGACCGGCGCCGGCCCACCCGCTGGCCGAGCTCGGTCAGTGCCGCGGTGATCGGACCGCCGAGGTAGTCCGCGCGCAGCCCCTGCGCGGTCGCCAGGGCGGCCCACAGCACCGGCACCGCCGCGGCCCGGTCGCCGGCGCGGGCCAGCGCCACCCCGGCCCGGTGCTGCGCCTGCACGGCCGCGACCGGCAGCTCCAGCGCGGTGAACCCGGCCACCGCCCCGGTCAGCTCGGCGGCGGCGGTCGCCGGTGAGCCGTCCAGGAGCGCGGCCTCGCCGAGGGCGTGTGCGAGCGCGGCCCGGGCCTCCGGCTGCGCGGTGCGCCCGGCGATCGCGGACAGCGCGGCGGCGCAGGCCCGGGACTGCTCGCCGGCGCCGGCCGCGGCGAAGAACGTCGACGCCCACTGCAGCACCGGCACCGCGTAGTGGCTCTCCTCCGTCTGCTGCCAGCGCGCCAGGATCGCCCGAGCCTGCTGGTCTGCGGCTACCGCGTTGCCGGCGGCGTCGTCGAGCACGGCCAGCCCCCAGGCGGAGAGCAGCTCCATCGCCACTAGCTCGATCCGGGTCGCGATCGAGCGCGCCTCCAGCAGCAGCGGGCGGGCCCGGCCGGGCTGGCCGCGCATCGCGTGCACCAGGCCGAGGATGCCGGCGGCGACGGCCCGCGGGTGCGCCGGCCCGGTGCCGTCCAGCACCACGCGGCAGATCTCCAGCGCCCGGTCCCACTGGCCGGAGACGAACAGCACCGCGGTCACGCAGGCCCGGCACAGCTGCCCGGTCGTGTCCTGCCCGTGCACGTCGCAGAACTCGTACGCGGAGGCGTACGTGGAGGTGGCGCCGCGGTAGTCGCCGGAGTGCTCCAGCGCGTCGGCCAGCCGCTGGTAGATCTCCGCCGCGGCCCCGGTCAGCCCGGCCGCGAGCGCGCCGTCGAGGGCGGCCCGCACGGTGCGCACCCCCTCGGCGCCGCGGCCGAGCCGGGCCAGCGCGTTGCCGCGGTGCCCGTCGACGCGCAGCACCAGGTCGGTCCGGTCGGCGGCGACGGCGTCCGCCCGGGCCAGGTCGAGGATCTCCAGCGCGGCCCGGAAGCTGGCCGCGGAGCGCAGGTGGGCGGCGGCGGCGATCCGCTCGGTCGCGGCCTCGGCCGGCCGGCCGGCCGCCACGTACCCGGCCGCGGCGGCCTCGCGGGCGGCCAGCGCGCGGTCCCACTGGCCGAGCAGCTCGTGCGCGAGCGCGAGCCGGCGCCCGGCGCTGGCCCGGGCCAGCGGCTCGACGCTGCCATCGACCAGCTCGGTGAGCAGCGCGACGGCCTCGGCGTGGTCGGCGCACATCTCCGCGCACTCGGCCAGCGCGTCGACCACGGCCAGCCGGCCGCCGCCGTCCCGGCCGGCCGTGGCGTCCGGCCAGAGGTCGAGCGCGGTGCGCAAGGCGCCGGCCGCGTCCCGGTACGCGTGCACGCGCCGGTAGCCGTCGGCCGCGTCCAGCAGCGCCGCCCGCGCTCCCGCCAGCTCCCGCGCGGCCAGCAGGTGCGCCGCTACGACCGCCGCCGTCCCGGGCCGGGCGGGACTCGCGGCGAGCAGGTCGGCGGCGACCCGGTGCAGGGCGCGGCGCCGCGACCACGGGATGTCGGCGTACACGGCGTCGCGGGTGAGCGCGTGCCGGAACGCCGCCCGCCCGCCGGCCACCGCGGTCACCAGCCCCGACCCGGCCAGCTCGTCCGGCCAGGCCCCCGCGCCGGCCAGCCGCACCGCGGCGTCGACCGCGAACTCCGTGCCCAGCACGGCCGCGGCGGCGAGCACGGCGCACGGGACGGCCGGCAGCCGCGAGGTCCGCAGCAGCACCGCCTCCCGGATCCCGGTCGGCACCCCGGCATCCGGCCCGGGGCCGCGCGCGGCCGTCGCCGCGGCCAGCTCCTCCACCGCGAACGGCAGCCCCTCGGCCCGGTCGGCGATCGCCTCGGCCACCGCGGCCGGGAACGAGCCCAGCATGGCGAGCACGTCGGCCCGATCGAGCGGGGCGAGCGGCAGCTCGGCCAGCAGCCCGCGCCGGCGCAGCTCGGCCCGCATCGCCCGCAGCCGGTGGCCGCGCGGCAGCTCGTCGCTGCGGTAGCAGCCGACCAGCAGCACCGGGCCGCCGCGCAGCGCGTCGGCCAGCGCCGGCAGCAGGTCGAGCGTGTCGTCGTCGGCCCACTGCAGGTCGTCCAGCAGCACGGCGCGCGGACCGCCCCCGAGCGCGGTCCGGATCGCCGCGGCCAGCAGCGAGCGGTTCACCGGGCCGGCCGGCGGCCCCAGCTCCGGCAGCACCGGCGCCAGCGCCGCCGCCGGCGGTCCCGGCCGGAGCACCTGCGCGAGCACGTCGTACGCGGCGGCGCGCCACTCGCCGGCCCGGCCGCGCCGGACCAGCAGCCCGGCCAGCACGGACTCGGCGAGCGCGGTCTTGCCGACGCCGGCCTCGCCCGAGACCAGCACGACCGGCGGCCGGTCGGCCGGGGGAGCGGCCAGGTGCGCCCGCAGCGCCGCCTGCTCCGTCCCCCGGCCGACCAGCGCGGTGCCGCGGGCGGCCATGCCCACAGCGTCCCCCATCACGGTCACACCCGGGCCTCGAACACCAGGTTGAACGGGGTCTCCGCGGCCCGCCGGAACGAGCCGAACCCGGCCTCCTTCACCAGCGCGCCGATCGCGGCCTCGCCGGCCTGCGCGCCCAGCGCGTACCCGCCCTGCTGGGAGCGCGCGTTGGGCAGGCACAGGAAGGTGGAGAAGTTGTAGTAGACCCGCCCCACCGGGTTGAGGTTGTCCGGCACCGCGTCGCCCGCGGCCGGCTCGACGATCATCCAGGTGCCGCCGGGCGCGAGCGCCTCGCGCACGTGCGCGGCGGCGCCGGCCGGGTCGCCCATGTCGTGCAGGCAGTCGAACATGGTGACCAGGTCGTAGCCGGAGCCGCCGAAGGCGGCGGCCGGGGCGACCTCGAAGCTGACCCGGTCGCCGACCCCGCCATCAGCGGCCCGCTTGCGCGCGGTCTCGATCGAGCCGTCGTGGTAGTCGGAGCCGACGAACCGGGACCGCGGGTACGCCTGCGCCATCAGCACCGTCGACGCGCCCAGCCCGCAGCCGGCGTCGGCGACCTTCGCGCCGGCGGCCAGCTTCTCGACGACGCCGTCGAGCGCCGGCAGCCACTCCGGCACCAGGTGCGCGGCGTAGCCCGGGCGGAAGAACTGCTCGCAGCCGAGGAAGACGTCCGCGTCGTGCTCGTGCCAGCCCACCCCCGCGCCGGTCCGGAACGCCTCGGCCACCTGCGGCTGGGAGCGCAGCGTGCCGAGCGCGAAGGTGAACGCGCCCGGCGCGTTGATCGCACCGTCCGGGTCGGCCAGCACGTACGCCTGCTCCGGGGTGAGCGAGTAACGGTGGCTGCCGTCGTCGTAGCCGACGTAGCCGGCGGCGGCCTGGCCGCGCAGCCACTCGGTGACGTAGCGGGAGTCGGTGCCGGTGCGGGCGGCGAGCTCGTCCCCGGTCGCCGGGCCGCCGGTGGCCAGCCCCCGGTAGAGCCCGGTCTGGTGGCCGACCACCACGTTGCCGGCGGTCATCGTCGCGCCGAGGTCGCCGACGAACCGGTGTACGAAGTCCATGAGCTTGTCCTGGTCCAGCGCCATCGCCGGCCTCCTGAGGCCCGGTGGAGCCCGCGGCGGGCTCCGGATGTCCGGACCGTACGGACGCCGGTGTGGCCGCTGACACCGTAGGACTACGGCATTCCGGGGCGCAGACTTCGGTGCCGTGAGCTACCCGAACCCGTTCATCGCGACCGCGGACCGGTACGCGCGGGGCCGGCCGTACCACCACGCCCGGACCCTGCGCCGCGCGCTGGCCGGACGCGCGCCTCGGATCGCACTCGACGTCGCCTGCGGCACCGGCCTGTCCACCCGCGGGCTGGCCGAGCTCGGCATCTCCCCGGTCGGCGTGGACGTCGCCCCGGCGATGGTGGCCAGGGCCCGGGCCGACACCGGCCTGCCGTACGCGGTCGCCGCGGCCGAGGCGCTGCCGCTGGTCGCCGGTGCGGTCGACCTGGTCACGGTCGGCTCGGGCGTGCACTGGTTCGACCAGCAGCGGTTCGCCGCCGAGGCGGCCAGGGTGCTGCGGCCCGGCGGCGCGCTGCTGCTCTACGAGCACGCCGGGGCCACGCTGCCGGACCCGGCGTTCGCCGACTGGATGCGCCGGACCTACCTGGCCCGGTTCCCGTCGCCGCCGCGCGGTGCGCTCGCGGCCGAGTTCCCCGGAGGCGGCCCGTTCACGCTGGCCGCGGCCGACCGGTGGCCGGACGTGGTGCCGATGACCAGGGCGGAGTTCGTCGCCTATCTGGCGACCCAGAGCAACGTCGCGGACCAGGCGCCGGCACGGATCCGGGACTGGTTCGCGGCCGAGCTCGCGCCGTTCTTCCGCGGCGACCGCCCGCAGCCGGTCACGTTCCGGGCGTCCTATCGGCTGCTGCAGCACGGTGCACCGGGACCCGGCCGGGCGGCTGCTGCGGAGCCGGCAGCAGCGGCCGGCGCGGGGTCAGCTCCCGGGTGACCGGCTCGCCGACGGAGATCGTCAGCTCCTCGCCGGCGTGCCGCAGGGTCAGCACGGCGTCCGCCCCGTCGCGCAGCCAGTAGGTCACCCGGTCCGGGCGCACCTCGACGGTGAGCCGCATCCCCTGCCAGCGCAGGCCGAACCGCAGCCGGCTGATCCCCGCCGGCAGCGCCGGATCCAGGCTCAGGTCGCCGCCGCACACCCGCAGCCCGCCGAACCCGGACACCAGCGCGATCCAGGCCCCGGCCAGCGAGGCGATGTGCAACCCGTCGCCGGTGTTCTCGTGCAGGTCGTGCAGGTCGATCAGGGCGGCCTCGTAGGTGTAGTCGTGGGCCAGCTCGAGGTGCCCGACCTCGGCCGCCAGCACGGCCTGGATGCAGGCCGACAGCGACGAGTCCCGTACCGTGCGCCGCTCGTAGTAGTCGACGTTGCGGGCCTTGTCCTCGGCGCTGAACCGGTCGCTGTACCACAGCATCGCCAGCACCAGGTCGGCCTGCTTGATCACCTGCCTGCGGTAGAGGTCGAAGTACGGCGCGTGCAGCAGCAGCGGGTATCGGGCGTTGCGGTCGAAGTCCCACTCCGGCAGCTCGGTGAAGTGCGCCGACTGCTGGTGCACCCCCAGCTGCCCGTCGTACGGGACGTGCACGGTCGCGGCCGCCTCCCGCCAGGCCGCCGCCTCCCGCTCGCCGACCTCGAGCCGCTCGGCGATCTGCGGGTGCCTGGCCACCGCGTCCGCGGCCGCGGCCAGGTTCGCCGCCGCGGCCAGGTTCGTGTAGACGTTGTCGGCCACGATCGCGGTGTACTCGTCCGGCCCGGTCACGCCGACGACGTGCCACTCGCCGTCCCGGCCGTGGTGCCCGAGCGACATCCACAGCCGGGCGGTCTCGACCAGCACCTCGACGCCGCACTCGACCTGCAGCGACTCGTCCCCGGTGACCGTGCGGTGCCGCTCGACGGCCGCGGCGATGTCCGCGTTGACGTGGAACGCGGCGGTGCCGGCCGGCCAGTAGCCGGAGCACTCCGCACCGCCGATCGTCCGCCACGGGAACGCCGCACCGGCCAGCCCGAGGGTCCTGGCCCGGTCCCGGGCCTGGTCGAGGGTCGACCAGCGCCAGCGCAGGGCATCCGCCGAGGCCTCCGGCACGGTGTGGTCGAGCACCGGCAGCACGTACGCCTCGGTGTCCCAGAGCGTGTGCCCGTCGTACCCGGGCCCGGTCAGGCCCTTGGCCGGGATCGCCCGGCGCTCGGTGCGGGCGCCGGACTGCAGCACGTGGAACATCCCGAACCGGACCGCCTGCTGCAGCTCCGCGTCGCCGTCGACCTCGACGTCGCCGGCGTCCCAGAACCGGTCCAGGTACGCCCGCTGCTCGTCCAGCACACCCTCGAACCCCGAGTAGCGGGCGCCGGTCAGCGCGCCGAGGACCTGGTCGAGCAGCGCCGGCCGGGACCGCACGCTCGACCAGCCGTACGTCAGCAGCTTGACCAGGCGCAGCCGCTGGCCCGGCTCCAGCCGGCACACGACCGTGGTGCTGGCCCGGTCCTCGACGGCCGTGGTGTCGACGTCGACCCGGCCGGGCCCCTCGATCTCGTGGTGCATCGCGGCCGCCATCTGCAGGTCGCTGCGCCGGGTGCGGTGCACCAGGACCGCGCCGTTGCCGCGGACATGGTGCTCCAGCGGCTCCAACGGCCGTTCCAGCACGGCGGCGACCCTGGGGTCGGCGTCCCGCAGCTCGCTCGGCTGGGTCTCGTTGGCGACCAGCTCGGACTGCACGATCGCCCGCAGCGGGCCGTCCACCGGCTCCACCACGTACTCGACCGCGGCCACCGCGCGCTGGGACAGCGAGACCAGCCGGGTGGACCGGACCCTGACCCGGCGGCCGGCCGGCGACGTCCAGTCCACCGTGCGGGTCAGCGTGCCCGCGCGCATGTCCAGCACCCGCTCGTGGTCGTGCAGCTGGCCGTAACGGACGTCGAACGGCTCGTCGTCGACCAGCAGCCGGATCAGCTTGCCGTTGGTGACGTCGACGACGGTCTGGCCGGACTCGGGGTAGCCGTACCCGGTCTCGGCGTACGGCAGCGGGCGCAGCTCGTAGAACGAGCCGAGGTAGGTGCCGGGGATCCCGTGCGGCTCGCCCTCGTCCAGGTTGCCGCGCAGCCCGAGATGGCCGTTGGACAGCGCGAACACCGACTCGGCCTGGGCCAGCCGGTCCAGGTCGAGGAACGTCTCGCGGACCGTCCACGGCTCGACCGGGAACTGCCTGCCGTCCATCAGCGACCCGTCCCGTCCAGCAGCTCGGCCAGGTCGGTGACGACGACGTCGGCGCCGTGCTCGCGGAGGTCGGCCGCGTGGCCGATCCGGTCCACGCCGACCACGCAGCAGAAGCCGCCGGCCCGGCCGGCCGCCACCCCCGAGGTCGCGTCCTCGAACACCGCGGCCTGGTCCGGCCCGACGCCGAGCCGCTCGGCCGCGGCCAGGAACGTGTCCGGCGCCGGCTTGCCGCGCAGGTGCTCGGCCCGGATGGTCGTGCCGTCGACCACCACCTCGACGTACGCGTCCAGGCCGGTGACGTCGAGGACCTGCCTGGTGTTGGCGCTGGAGGAGACCACCGCCCGGCGCAGCCCGGCGTCGCGGGCCGCGGCCAGGTAGTCGCGCGAGCCCTCGAACACCCGCACCCCGTCCCGGTCTATCGCCCGCAGCAGCAGCTCGTTCTTCCGGTTGCCCAGGCCGTTCACGGTGTTCGCCTCCGGCGGGTCGTCCGGGCCCCCGTCGGGCAGCTCGATGCCCCGGCTGGCCAGGAACGCCCGCACGCCGTCGGCCCGCGGCCGCCCGTCGACGTAGCGCGGGTAGTCCGCGTCCGGGTCGAACGGCACGTAGTCGTCGCCGTCCCGGTCCGCCAGGTACGCGTCGAACATCTCCGTCCAGGCCCGGTTGTGCACGGCGGCAGTGTCGGTGAGCACGCCGTCCAGGTCGAACAGGCACGCGGCCACGCCATCGGGAAGCCCCAGCACCCGAACATCGTGCCCGTTCTCGCGGAGCCGAACACGCGGGGGTCCGGCCGCCCCTACCCTGGGCGGCGTGCTCGTCGAGCGGGACGGCCTGGTCGGCCGGCTGCGGGGCGCACGGGGGCGGTTCGTCGTGGTGCTGGGGGAGGCCGGGGCGGGCAAGACCGCGCTGGTGCAGGCCGCGCTGGCGGACGCCGCCTGGGGCTGGTGCGAGCCGCTGTCCACGCCTCGGCCGCTCGGCCCGTTCCGGGACATCGCCCGGGCGCTGTGGCCGGGCGAGCCCGAGCTCGGCGTGCCGGAGCTGCGCGAGCGGCTGCTGGACAGCCGGACCCCGCTGGTCGTCGAGGACGCGCACTGGGTGGACGAGGCCAGCGCGGACGTCCTGCGGTTCCTCGGCCGGCGGGTCGCGGCCAACGACGGGGTGGTCGTGGTCACCGCGCGGGACGAGCTCGCCGCGGACCACCCGCTGCGCCGGGTGCTCGGCGACCTCGGCGCGGCGGTGACCAGGCTGGAGGTGCCGCCGCTCTCGCCCGCGGCGGTGGCCGCGCTGGTGACCGGCGTCGACCCGGCCGAGGCGTACCGGCTGACCGGCGGGAACGCGTTCCTCGTCAGCCAGCTGGCCGGCGACCGGGTGGCCGCGTCGGTGCGGGACTCGGTCGGGGCCCGGATGGCCAGGCTCGGCCCGGCGGCGCGGGCGGCGGTCGAGCTGCTGTCGGTGGTGCCCGGGCGGGTGCCGGTGACCCTGCTCGGTTCGCAGCGACCGGCGCTGGACGAGGCCACGCTGGCCGGGCTGGTGCGGGTGGACGGCGCGGTGGTGGAGTTCCGGCACGAGCTGGTCCGGCTGGCCGTCGAGCAGGAGCTCGGCCCGGGTCGCAGCCGGGACCTGCACGCCGCCGTGCTCGACCGGCTGGAGCGGGACGACCCGGCGGCGGAGCCGGCCGCGCTCGCGTACCACGCCTGGCGGGCGGACCGGCCGGACCTCGCCGTTCCCTGGGAGCTGGCCGCGGCCGGCAAGGCGGCCGGGCTCGGCGCGCACCGCGAGGCGGCCGCGCACTACCGACGGGTGGTGTCGGCACCGGCCGTGGTCCGCGACCCGGCCGGCGCCGGGCTGTGGCTGGCCCTGTCCCGGGAGGAGTACCTGCTCGGGCAGGACGAGGCCGCCCTCGACGCGGCCCGGCACGCGGTCTCGCTGAGCGGCGACGACCCGCGCCGGCGGGCGGCCGCGGTCGGCTGGCTGTGCCGGGTCAGCGCGCCGGAGTCGCGGCAGCTGCGCCTCGCCGCAGAGGCCGTCGAGCTGCTGGAGCCGCTGGGCCCGTCGCCCGAGTTGGCCGCCGCGGTCGCGCGGCTGGCGATGATCCGGATGGTGGCCCGGGACCTCGACGCGGCCGAGCAGGCGGCCCGCCGCGCTCTCGACCTGGTCGCCGCGCTGACCCGCGCCGGTGCGACCGCGGCGGAGCCGGTTGTCGGGGGCGACCCGGCCGAGCAGAGCGTGGCCGGGACGGAGATCGTGGCGCTGCAGGCGCTCGGTGCGGCCCGGACGCTGGCCGGCCGGGAGCCGGACGCCGCGCACATGCGCCGGGCGGTCGACCAGGCCTGGTCCGCCGGCCTGTACGACGAGCTCGGCCGGGCCTACGCCAACCTGGTCTCGCTGGCCGGCGAGGTCCGGCAGTACGAGCTCGCCGCGGCGGCCGGCGCGGAGGCGCTGGACTACTTCGTCGCCCGCGACCTCGACGGCGCGGCCGCGTACCTGCGGGCCTGGCTGGCGCGCTGCCGCTTCGAGCAGGGCCGCTGGGCCGAGGCCGAGCAGCTCGCCGAGGCGGTGCCGCGCAGCCGGGCCATCGCCGCGCTGGCCGCGGACTGCGTGCGGGGCCGGGTCCGAGCCCGGCGCGGCGACCCGGGGGTGTGGCCGCCGCTGGACCGGGCCTGGGAGCTGGCCGAGCGGACCGGCTCCCTGCAGCGGATCGCCCCGGTCGCGGCCGCCCGGGCCGAGGCCCGCTGGCTGGCCGGCGAGGGTCCGGACGACGACCTGTCCGCCGCGTACGCGCTGGCGGCGCAGAAGCGGAACGCCTGGATGGCCGGGGAACTCGGCTTCTGGCTGTGGCGGCACGGGCGGCTGGACGCGCTGCCGGACTTCGCGGCCGAGCCGTTCCGGCTGCACGCCGGTGGCGACCCGGCCGGCGCCGCGGCCGCCTGGACCCGGATCGGCTGCCCGTACGAGGCCGCGGACGCCGGCGCCGACACGACCGACGAGGACGCGGTCCGGGCCGCGCTGGCGACCTTCACCGAGCTGGGGGCACGGCCGGGCCGGCAGCGAGCGGCCCGGCGGCTGCGCGAGCTCGGTGTCCGGTCGATCCCGCGCGGGCCGCGGGCCAGCACCGGCCCGGACGGCCTGACCGCCCGCGAGCAGGAGGTGCTCGGGCTGCTGCGGGCCGGCGACACCGACGCCGAGATCGCGGCCCGGCTGCACCTGTCCACCCGGACCGTCGAGCACCACGTCTCGGCCGTGCTGCGCAAGACGGGCGTCCGGTCACGCCGGGACCTTCGGGACGGTTCGGCGCGAGACCCGGCACGGTGAGCACTACGTGAACGATTAGCGGCAGAACGCCGCCGAGCGGGTGATCCGCCCGCCAAGTCGTTTACCGGACGGCCGCTGGTTCCTATTGTGGCGCGCCTGCGTGGTCGTGGTCGTCTGGTCGCCGGTCGACAGGACCCCGCCGCGGCCCGCGCAGGACCCGCCGGCCCGGCTCGGCGCGTTCGACCACTGGCTGGGCTTCACCCCGGACCTGACCACGAGCCCGACGTACCGGGACGCGCTGATCGCGCAGCTGCCGACCTGACCTGGGTGTGGGACCGCAACACCGCCGACGTCCGCGGCATCTGCCTGCCGATCTACGGCGGGGTGTGCGGGTTCGCGGTCCGGCTCGGCACTACGTGGAAGACCGAGGGCACGACGTTCTGCCCCGGCCGGGGCCGGGAATACCACCCCGGCCAGGACGACCCGCGTTCGGCCTCGGACTGCAGCTGGACCTACCGCGACTCGGGGACGTACTCGATCCAGGGCTGCAAGAACTGGCTGGTCGTGGTCTGGCGGCTGCCCTGGTACATCCCGATCGTCTTCCCGCTCGAGGTCTGCCACACCGACCAGGTCGGGGTCCAGAAGGCCCAGATCCTCTCGGGGCTGCCACCGCGGTGAACAATGGGTACGCAGACCGCACGGGCGCGATCCGTCTAGTCCGGGAGGCCAGACCCATGGATGCCGTCACCACCCCGCCGGCGCCGGCCAACGAGCCGACCCGCAACTTCGCCCCCGGCAGCCCCGAGCGGGCCGCGCTGGCGGCCAGGGTCGAGGACCTGGCCGGCGAGAAGGTCGAGCTGACCTCGACGATCGGCGGGGTCGAGCGGATGGCCGGCGGCGACCGGTACGACGTGGTCCAGCCACACCGGCACGCCGCGGTGCTCGGCAGCTCGGCCGAGGCCACCGGCGCGGACGTGGCCGACGCGGTGGAGGCGGCGCTCGCGGCCGGGCCGGCCTGGCGCGAGCTGCCGTTCGACGAGCGGGCGGCGGTGCTGCTGCGGGCCGCCGAGCTGCTGGCCGGGCCGTGGCGGGACACGCTCAACGCGGCGACGGTCCTCGGCCAGTCGAAGTCCTCGTACCAGGCCGAGATCGACGCGGCGGCCGAGTTCATCGACTTCCTCCGCTACAACGTGCACTTCGGCCGGCAGATCCTGGCCGAGCAGCCGCGGTCGAGCGCCGGCGTGTGGAACCGGATGGACCACCGGCCGCTGGAGGGCTTCGTCCTGGCGATCACGCCGTTCAACTTCACCGCGATCGCCGGCAACCTGCCGCTGGCGCCGGCGCTGATGGGCAACACCGTGGTCTGGAAGCCCTCGCCGACCCAGCAGCTGTCCGCGCACCACACGATGCGGCTGCTGGAGGCGGCGGGGCTGCCACCCGGGGTGGTCAACCTGGTCACCGGCAACGGCCGGGCGGTCTCCGAGGTCGCGCTCAGCCACCGGCACCTCGCCGGCGTGCACTTCACCGGCTCGACCGCGACGTTCCGGAAGATCTGGTACACGGTCGGCGGCAACCTGGAGAAGTACGCGGGCTACCCGCGGCTGGTCGGCGAGACCGGCGGCAAGGACTTCGTCGTCGCGCACCCGAGCGCCGACCCGGCCGCGGTGGTCACCGGCCTGGTCCGGGGCGCGTTCGAATACCAGGGGCAGAAGTGCTCGGCCGCCTCCCGGGCGTACGTGCCGCGCTCGCTGTGGGAGGGCGGGCTGCGCGACCGGCTCGTGCAGACCACCGAGACGATCGAGTACGGCGACGTCACCGACCTGTCCGTGTTCGGCGGCGCGGTCATCGACCGCCGCTCGTACGACCGGCTGGCCGGCGTGCTCGGCCGGCTGCGGTCGGACCCGTCGACCGAGGTCCTCACCGGCGGGCGAGCCGACGACAGCGAGGGCTTCTTCGTCCAGCCCACGGTCGTGACCAGCACGGACCCGACGCACGAGGTCTTCACCACCGAATACTTCGGGCCGATCCTGGGCGTGCTCGTCTACGACGACGCCGACTGGTCCTCGATGCTCGCCCAGGCCGCCGACGTCGCGCCGTACGCGCTGACCGGGTCGGTGTTCGCCACCGACCGGGCCGCGATCGCCGAGGCCGACCGGGTCCTGCGGTTCTCCGCCGGCAACTTCTACGTGAACGACAAGCCGACCGGGGCCGTGGTCGGGCAGCAGCCGTTCGGCGGGGCCCGGGCCAGCGGCACCAACGACAAGGCCGGTTCGATCCTCAACCTGCAGCGCTGGGTCTCGCCGCGCACGATCAAGGAGAACCTCAACCCACCGACCGAGGTGCGCTACCCGCACCAGGGATAGGGTTCCTCCCCGTGGACGGGGACCGGCGGTTCGGCGAGGAGGGCGGCCGGCTGTCGTACGGCAGCTACCTGAAGGTGCCCGAGCTGCTCGACCAGCAGGTCCCCGTGGCGGTGCCGCCGGCGCACGACGAGCTGCTGTTCATCACGATCCACCAGGTCTACGAGCTGTGGTTCAAGCTGCTGCTGCACGAGCTCGGCGACGCCAGGGACCACATGCTGGCCGGCGATGACTATCTTCCCCGGCTGCGGCTGCATCGCGCCCATGCGGTCGAGCGGGTGCTGGTCGAGCAGGTCGACGTGCTCGAGACGATGACCCCACAGGACTTCCTGGCCTTCCGCGCGTCGCTGGCGCCGGCCAGCGGCTTCCAGTCGGTGCAGTTCCGGGAGATCGAGTTCCTGTCCGGGGCCAAGGACCCGGCATACGTGGCCCGGCTGCACGACGCGACCCCGGACGAGGTCGAGCGGCTGCGCCGGCGGCTGGCCGAGCCGACGCTCTGGGACGGGCTGCTGGCGCTGCTGGCCAAGGCCGGCTTCGACGTGGCCACCGAGGAGTCCCGGCGGGAGGCGCTGATCGCGGTCAGCCGGGACCGGTCGGCGTACGGGCCGCTGTGGGACGTGGCCGAGGCGCTGGTCGAGCACGACTCGATGTGGGCGCGCTGGCGATCGCGGCACGTGCTGATGGTCGAGCGGCAGATCGGCCGGAAGTCCGGCACCGGCGGCTCGACCGGCGCGCCGTACCTGCACGGGCGGATCGGGCTGCGCTTCTACCCCGAGTTGTGGGATCTTCGCTCGGCACTCTGAGCCGGGTACTATCCGGACAAAAGCCGCGTAGAAGATTTTCTTCGCCAACCCTTCCAATCGGGCCACAGCTGGGCTTATCCTCTGTGCGCCATCCGGTACGCGCTCCCGGTGGGGAGGGCGATGATCATGGAGGTCACACCTTATGTCCGGCCAGATCAAGGTCGACTTCAGCTCCCTCGCGGAGCTTCAGAGCCAGGTCAGCTCGGCCGCGCAGAAGATCCTCACCGAGATCGAGGACATCAAGCGGACCGTGAACGGCACCCAGGCGTACTGGGAGGGTTCTGCGCGCGACCAGTTCGGTGTGCGCTACGCGCAGCTGGAGACCGCCCAGAAGAACGTCCAGGAGGCCATCGGCCAGTTCGGCGACCTGGTCGGCCGGGCCAACCAGGCCTACAGCGAGGCCGAGTCCAAGATCAGAAGCATGTTCTGAGTCTTCGCCACTTCACTTCTCTCGGAGGACACGACAATGCCTAGCGGCTTCAACGTCACGGCGGAGACCCTGCAGGCCGACGCCACCCGCATCGCCACCGGCGCCGGCAACATCGAGGGCCACCTCGCGTTCCTGCAGAACGCGGTCTCCAGCGTCGTCAACTCGGGCTGGGTCGGTACGGCGGCGCAGTCGGCCGCCGCGCTGCACGAGAAGCTCAATCGGGCCGGGCGCGACGTGAAGGAGAGCACCACGTTCTTCTCGCAGTCGACCGACCAGGCCGCGAAGAACTACGCGCAGCGCGAGGACGAGGTTCGGTCGGCTTTCTCCGGCGGGTGAGCCCGCCGTTCCTCGCTCACCAGGGTCGGCCCGCGGTCACGTCTCGCGGGTCGGCCCTTTCCCTGTCGGGTACGGGTCTTTTTTCGGGGGCGCCGCCCCTCTCGACCCCCGTCTCGGCTCGGCCGGGCAGGGGTTCTCGGCCCCCCACCCCCTGGGTCGTCTGGTTCTCCGTTGGCGGCCTTGTCTCTTGTTGGGTGGGGGTTTCCGGGGGCTCCGCCCCTCTCGACCCCGGCATGGGGCTCCGCCACCTACAACCCCCGGCATGGGGCGGAGCCCCCTACAACCCCCCAAGCGGCTTCGCCGTGACCCGGGTTGCCGGCCACTCGGCGTTGTTCTCGGTGCGCCGGACGGCAAGGGGGTTGGTTCGCGTAGTGGTGCCTGAACCGGGGTGTGGGATCCCACCGGCGGCCCCGAAGAACAGGTGCCGGCTGGTTCAGTCCGGGGAATCTGCGGTCGGGTGGGTAGGGGTAGCTTCCCGAGCCGGGCAGTCGGGGGGTGCCGTGGCTGGTAGTTGGCTCGGGGCGGATGCCCTTGGGGGGTTGTAGGGGGCTTCGCCCCCTGCCGGGGGTGTGGGGGCGGAGCCCCTGCCGGGGTCGAGAGGGGCGGAGCCCCCGGAAAGCCCAAGACCAAACGAGAGACCCCGACCAAAGGGGGGACCGGATCCCGGCCGGGGCCGAGAGGGGCGGAGCCCCCGAGGGAGGTACGGGGACTACAACCAACCGTTGCGGCGGAACCCGCGATAGAGCACGAGGCAGACCAGCGCGATCAGCGCGAGCGTCGCGGGATACCCGTACCGCCACGTCAACTCCGGCATGTGCGTGAAGTTCATGCCGTAGACCCCCGCCACCGCGGTCGGGATCGCCAGGATCGCCACCCATGCGGAGATCCGGCGCATGTCCTCGTTCTGCTCGACGGTGACCTGGGCCAGGTTGGCCTGGATGATCGTGGTGAGCAGCTCGTCGAACGACCCGATCTGCTCGGTGACCCGGGCGAGGTGGTCCTCGACGTCCCGGAAGTACTCCCTGATCTCCGGGTGCACCAGCCGCACCGGCCGCTCGGACAGCGTCCGCAGCGGCGCCTGCAGCGGCGCGACCGACCGCCGCAGCTCCAGCACCTCGCGCTTGAGCACGTAGATCCGCTCGGCGTCCCGGCGGGACCGCCCCGGCCCGCCGAACACCGCGGTCTCCACCGCGTCCACGTCCAGCTGCATGCTGTTGGCCACGCCGAGGTAGTCGTCGACGATCCGGTCCATGATCGCGTGCAGCACCGCCGACGGCCCCAGCGCGAGCCGCTCGGGATCCTGCTCCAGCGCCCGGCGCAGCCCCCGCAGCCCGCGCGGCTCGCCCCGGCGGACCGTGATCACGAAGTCCCGCCCGACGAAGACGGAGATCTCGCCGGTCTCGACCACCTCGACGTCCGCGGTCGGCGTCTCCGGGTGTACGTATCGCACGGTCTTGAGCACCGCGAACAGCGTGTCCTCGTACCGGTCGAGCTTGGGCCGCTGGTGCTCGGCGTAGACGGCATCCTCGACCGCCAGCGGGTGCAGCCCGAACCGCTCGGCCAGGTCGGCCAACTCGGCCTCGTCCGGGTCGTGCAGGCCGAGCCAGACGAACCCGTCGCCGGTACGCCGGACGTCGTCGATGACGCCCGGCGGGCAGGCGCCGGAGCGGCGGACGCCGTCGACGTAGACGCCGCAGTCGATGAGCGTGTCCGAGCGGTCCCGGACGGGGGCGACCGGCGACGCGGCGGTCGCCCGGGCGAGCCGGCGGGCCGGGCGCAGGTGCGGGGTGCGCAGGTGGGGAAGCATGGACACGGCGGGACTCCTGAAGCGCGCGGGAAGATCGACGGGATGCGCGCCCCGCGGCAGGATCGCCGGTCGGGCTGGGGAGCGGCCGGAGTCAGCCGCGCGGCCCGGCGGGGACCGGATGCGGGACGCGGCTGGTACTGCAAGGGCGGTCGTTGCGCACCGCGTCACCTCCTCGGGTCCGGGCCTGGGCGAGCCACGGGTGGGCCGACGTCCGAATGTACCCGCCGCAACTAAATCTGTCCCCGATACGGCAGATGAACGGTCAGCGGGCAGGAAGTACGCCCCAGCTGGTGAGCGCGTCGAGCAGGCCGTCGGTCACCCGCAGCGCGGTCAGCTCGGCCGGGCCGACCCAGCGCGCCTCGTCGGCGTCGTCACCGGGCCGCAGCGTCCCGCCGGTGACCGTGCAGGCGACGTCGTCGATCACGTACGTGACCCCGGCCGGCCCGGGGCGCTCGACCCGCCCCACCAGCCGGCCGGCGGTCACCACCAGCCCCGTCTCCTCGTACGTCTCGCGGACCGCGGCCGCGGCGGCGTCCTCGCCCGGCTCGCACCGGCCGCCGGGCAGCGACCACAGCCCGCGGCCCGGCTCGTGGCCACGCCGGATCACCAGCAGCCGCCCGTCCTCGTCCCGCACGATCGCCCCGGCGCAGGGAACCCGGGCGGTCACCGGCGCGACCGCGGGGCAGCGGTGGAGGAGCGGACGACGAGCGCGGTCGCGAGCTCGACGTGGTACGCGTCGGGCTCCCGGCCGGCGACCAGCGCCTCCAGCAGCTGCATGGCGACCCGGCCCATCTCGGCGAGCGGCTGGCGGACGGTGGTCAACGGCGGCGCCGCCCACCGGGCGATCGGCAGGTCGTCGAAACCGACCACGCTGAGGTCGCGCGGCACCATCAGCCCGGCCACCCTGGCCGCCTCGATCACCCCGAACGCCTGCTCGTCGCTGCCGGCGAACACGGCCGTGGGACGGTCGGGCAGGGCGAGCAGCGCGCTCGCGGCCTCGTACCCGCCGGCGTGCCGGAAGGTGCCCGCCCGGACCAGCTCCGGGTCGAACGGCAGCCCGGCCGCGTCGAGCGCGGCCCGGTAGCCGTCGATCCGGGCCCGCCCGCACAGCACGCCGGCCGGCCCGCCGATGACCGCGATCCGCCGGTGGCCGAGCTGCGCGAGGTGCCTGGTCGCGGCCAGCCCGCCGCCCCAGTTGGTCGCGCCGACGCTGGGCACGTCCGGGTCGGGGAGGTCGACCGGGTCGATCACGACGCACGGGATCCCGGCCCGCTGGAACACCCGCTTCTGCGCCGACGTGAACTGCGACGTGACCACGAGGACCCCCGCGCGCCCGGCCGCGGCGACGTCTCCCGCCCAGGTCGCGGCGGCGGGGCCGGTGGGCATCGTCGAGACCACGACGTCGAGGCCGGAACCGGTGACCCCGCGGATGATCTCCACGGCCCACTCGCTGTCCAGCGCTCGCATCACCAGCTCGACGGTCCGGGACCGGCCGCGCCGGCGTCCCGGCCGGCGGTAGTTGTGCTGCTCGAGCAGCTGGCGGACCCGCTCCCGGGTCGCCGGGGCGACGTCGTGCCGGTCGTTGACGACCTTGGACACGGTGGCCAGCGAGACGCCCGCCGCGGCGGCCACCGAGCTGAGCGTCGTACGCGATCCGGCCGGCTGCACGCGGCCAGCGTACCGGCCGTCCCGAGGCGGATTTCGGAAAACATGTCGAGGTCGGTCGCATGATCGACGATCGTCCGGGCGTTGACATGCACGAGAAGAGGCTCCTACGGTGCCGGATGACCGATTAACAAGCTCGAAACTTTCGAGATCTCGATCGGCATCGGGAGGCCTCCATGCGACGACCCTCCGCACTCGGCGCGCTGCTCGCCGGACTCCTCGGCGCCACCCTCGTGGCCGGGCCGCTGACCGCCCCGGCGACCGCCGCGCCGCGCGTGCCCGACCCGACCACCTCGACCCTCCGCCAGCTGGCCGCGCACACCGGCATGCGCGTCGGCACCGCCGTGGACACCGCGGCGCTCGCGAACGACCCGACCTACCGGGCCGCGGTGGGCGCCGAGTTCGACACGGTGACCCCGGAGAACGTGATGAAGTGGGAGGTGGTCGAGCCCGAGCAGGGCCGCTTCGACTTCACCCAGGCCGACACGCTCGTCGCGTTCGCCCGCGCGCACGGGCAGAAGGTCCGCGGCCACACGCTCGTCTGGCACAACCAGCTGCCGGCCTGGCTGACCTCCCGGGACTGGACCGCGGCCGAG
This sequence comes from uncultured Actinomycetota bacterium, assembly GCA_963803135.1. GTDB lineage: Bacteria > Actinomycetota > Actinomycetes > Mycobacteriales > CADCTP01 > CADCTP01. Next base: position 78,001 of record CAWDLH010000011.1, read on the forward strand.
CTGCGGCCGGTGCTGCGGCAGCACATCCGCACCGAGGCCGGGCACTTCCGCGGCCGGATCTGGGCCTGGGACGTGGTCAACGAGGCCTTCAACGAGGACGGCACCCTGCGCGACACGCTCTGGCTGCGGGTCCTCGGACCGGGCTACATCGCCGACGCGTTCCGCTGGGCGCACCAGGCCGACCCCAAGGCGATCCTGTTCTACAACGACTACAACATCGAGGGCGTCAACGCCAAGAGCGACGCGGTCTTCGCGCTGCTGACCCAGCTGCGGGCGCAGGGCGTGCCGGTCCAGGCGGTCGGCGCGCAGGGCCACCTCGACACGCAGTTCCCGATCCCGACCGGCATCGTGCAGAACCTGCGCCGGTTCGCCGACGCGGGCCTGGACAGCGCGATCACCGAGGCCGACGTGCGCAGCGTGCTGCCGGTCGACGCCACCGAGAGCGCGGCCCAGTCGGCCGGCTACAGCGCGATGCTGCAGGGCTGCCTGCTCGTCCGGCGCTGCCTGTCGTTCACGGTCTGGGGCTTCACCGACAAGTACCAGTGGGTGCCAAGCGTCTTCGCCGGCGAGGGCTCGGCCGCGCTGTGGGACGAGAACTTCCAGCCCAAGCCGGCGTACGACCAGGTGCGCCTCGACCTCGCGCTCGCTCCGTCCGGGCGGCCGCGGGGCTGACCGCCCGTAGCAGGGCCCGGGCGGCCGCCGCCGCCCGGGCCCCTCCGCAGATCTCCGGGGAGGACCCATGACCGGACGCCCGACCCGCTCGCTGCGCCGCGGCGCCGCCCTGCTGGCCGCCGGCCTCGCCGCCCTCGGCCTCGCCGCGGCCGCCCCGGCCGCCTCCGCCGCGCAACGAGTTCGGGACCGCGCCGCTGGTCGTCGGGGAGGCGCACGTCGGCCGGCCGGCCGGGACGTTGCCGAGCCGGCAGGTCGCGCCCGGCACCGACCGCCGGCTGACCTTCGGCGGCCGGATCTCGGGGACCGCTCCGGCCGGCGCACCGCTGGTCAGCGATCCGGTCCGGCTCGCCGTGCCGGCCGGCTCCGACCTCGTGGTCAGCCTCTACCTGCCGCGCCGGACCAGGGCGACGACCACGCACGCGTTCGCCTTCCAGGACAACGTGGTCGCGGCCGGCAACGTGACCGGCCGCCGTACGGTCACCCCGACCGCGACCTTCCCGCAGTGGTGGTTCCTGTCCGGCGTGAGCGTGGCCGCGCCGGCCCGGGACGCCGCCGTCGTCGCGCTCGGCGACTCGATCACCGACGGCGCCAACACCACGCCGAACCGGAACGCCCGCTGGCCGGACGTGCTGGCCCGGCGCCTGCGGGCGACTGCGGACCTGCGCGGGCTCGGCGTGCTCAACGAGGGGATCAGCGGCAACCGGCTGCTGCACGACCCCAACCCGCTGCCCGGCTCGGGCGCGGACGCGTTCGCCGCCCTGTTCGGCGAGAGCGCGCTGCGCCGGTTCGACCGGGACGTGGGCGCGCAACCGGGCGCCCGCTACGTCATCGTCCTGCTCGGCGTGAACGACCTCGGCCACCCCGGCACGATCGCGCCGGAGTCGGAGCGGGTCACGCCGGCCGACCTGATCGCCGGCTACCAGCAGGTCATCGCCCGCGGGCACGAGCGGGGGATGCTCGTCTTCGGCGGGACGATCACGCCGTTCGCGAACGACACGTTCGGCTTCGACACGCCGGCGAACCGGGCCGCCCGGCACGTGGTCAACCGCTGGATCCGGACCAGCGGCGAGTACGACGGCGTGATCGACTTCGACGCCGCGCTGCGCGACCCGGCGCAGCCGGAGCGGATCCGACCCGCCTTCGACAGTGGCGACCATCTGCACCCCAACGACGCCGGGGCGGCCGCGCTGGCCGGCGCGGTCCCGCTGCGGCTGTTCCGGTGAGCGACCGGCCGGCGGCGGGCCCGTCGCGCCGCCGGCCCGGCGCGACCCGCGCCTCAGGGTGAAGTCGACCTTGACGTTCACGGCCGCGCCGGGAGACCGTGGTAGGCCGGGCGGCTGTAGGGTTCGGCTGGCTGGCCCAGCTTGGGTACGTACCGTAGGCTGGTAGTCACTGAGCGAGACATGCGCCGCAGGCACAGTGCGGAGGTTGGCTGACGTGGGTGTCCTCAATCGAATCGGCGGTACGCTCCTCCTCCTCGGGCTGGCCATCGCCGTGATCATCGGGTTCCAGACCCCGACCGGCCGGCAGTTCTGGGACGGGATCTGGCAGGCGGCTGCCACGGTCGTGACCTTCATCCGCGACCAGGCCGCCCGGCTGGGCGGCACTCCCATCGCCGGCAACGCGTGGGCCGCGGTCGGGGCAGCGGCGGTCCTCTTCCTCATCACGATCGCTCTCGTGCCGGGCCTCCGGGTCGGCCGCGGATTCGCCATCATGGCGGTCCTGTTCACCGCGCTGGGCTTCATCTTCTACAACCCGTCGGTGCTGAGCGGATGACCGCCGGCTCCCGCCGGGGCACCGCGACAGGAAGCTGACGATGGCCGACCCGGCGAAATACTTGCTGCCCACCGAGCATGTGGCGATCAAGATCCGCCGGCACTGGGCGGTGCTCGCCGCCGACACGCTGGGGAGCATCCTCCTGCTGGCCATCGGGGTGCTCATCGCCCGCGTCCTCAGCTCGGTCGACTTCGCCGAGACCGTGCTGATCTGGTTCTGCGTGTTCGTGGTCGCCCGATGGGCCTGGAAGATCTTCGACTGGTACAACGAGACGCTCGTCGTCACCGACAAGCGGCTGCTGCTGCTGACCGGCATCTTCTACCGCAACGTCGCGATCATGCCGCTGGTCAAGGTCACCGACCTGACCTATCACCGGTCGGCGAACGGGATGGCCTTCGGCTACGGGAAGTTCGTCGTGGAGAGCGCGGGCCAGGACCAGGCGCTGTCCACGATCGACTTCGTCCCGCAGCCGGACAGGCTCTACCGGCAGATCTCCGATCTGCTCTTCGGCGGCGACAAGGGCGCGCCCGGGGCGCTGGTGACCGAGGCCCAACGGCAGGCCGAGGAGGAGAACGAGCAGAAGGCCAGGCGCCGGTTCGGGCGGCGGTTCACCCGCCGGCGGCCGAGCGACGTGCCGGACGAGCGGCCCGGTGGCGGGTCGACCCCGTCCCAGCTGGACGCGATCCTGACCGACCGGGACACCCTGCTGGCCGACCGGGACGACCCGGACGCGCCGGCCAGCCACGGCTGGGAGCGGCCGCCCGGGCGGCCCGGCCCGTCGGGCGGCCCCTCGTCCGGGTCCCGGCCGTACGACCAGCCGCCGTCCTACGACCAGCAGCCGTCCTATGACCAGCCGGGCTCCTACGACCAGCCGTCCTACGATCGGCCCTCGTACGGGGAGCGCGGCGACGAGCCGTACCGGCGTCCGTCCGACCCGACCGCCCGGCTGCCGCAGATCCACCAGCCCCGCCGCGGGGACAGCTCCGGCCGCGGCGAGGTGGTGCGGCCGGAGGCGCCGCTGCCGCCGCCGCGCCGGCCCCGGGACACGCCGCCGCCGGGCACCGACCCCGCCGACGACTGAACAACCTGGTCGGGCCGCCCGCCGGAACGGGCCGTACCGTCTCCGGCGGAATGCTCATCGACCTGCACACGCACTCGACCGCCTCGGACGGCACCGACACGCCGGCCGAGCTGGTCGTCGCCGCCCGCGCGGCCGGCCTCGACGTGGTCGCGCTGACCGACCACGACACCACGGTCGGCTGGGCGCCGGCCGCCGCGGCGCTGCCGGAAGGGCTGACGCTGGTGCGCGGGCTGGAGCTGTCCTGCCGGTGGAACCCGCCGGACGGCAGCCGGTCGACCGAGCTGCACCTGCTCGGCTACCTGGTCGACCCGGCGCACCCCGAGCTGGCCGCGACGCTCGCCCGGCTGCGCACCAGCCGGCTGGACCGGGCCAGGCGGATGACCGAGCGGATGGCCGCGGCCGGGGTGCCGGTGCGCTGGGAACGGGTCTCGGAGCTGGCCGCGGGCGCCTCGGCGGGTCGGCCGCACATCGCCAGGGCGCTGGTCGAGGCGGGCATCGTGGACTCGGTGGACGAGGCGTTCGCGACGCTGCTCAGCTCGCGCTCGCCGTACCACGAGCCGAAGGAGGACCTGGACGCGCTGGTCGGCGCGCGGCTGGTGGTCGCGGCCGGCGGCGTGCCGGTGTTCGCGCACCCGCTGGCCCGGATGCGCGGGCGGGTGGTCGGCGACGACGCGATCCGGGCGATGGCCGAGGTCGGGCTGGCCGGGCTCGAGGTCGACCACCCCGACCACACCGAGGCCGACCGGGAGCACCTGCGCTCGGTCGCGGCCGAGCTCGGGCTGCTGGTCACCGGCTCGAGCGACTACCACGGCACGAACAAGCGGGTGCGGGTCGGCGGTGGCGGCAACACGGCGCCGGACCAGTACGAGAAGCTGCTGTCGCTGGCGACCGGTGCGCCCCCGCTGACCGGCTGACGCCGCTGGATCCGCAACAGCCGGTTGCGGATCTGTGGACAGCCCGGTCGCCGGTGGATGTCGGGTTCGTCCGGTCCGGAACGAGGTCTACCGTTGGCGTCGTGAACCGCTTCCTCACCGTCGCCGCCGGGACGGCCGGCGCCTGCCTGGCCCTGCTGGTCGCGGCGCCTGCCGCGCACGCCGACGCGGTCGATGATGCGGTGAGCGGGCTGCGGACCGCCTCGGTGTACGTGGCGCCCGGCGTCACCGAGCCGAAGATCGACGTCGACGAGGTCACCCGGGCCATCGGCAGCCAGCCGGTCAAGATCGCCGTGCTCCCGGCCGACGACTACGGCAGCCGGTCCAAGGCGTTCGCCGCCTCCAAGGAGATCGGCCGGAGCCTGGCCCCCGACTCGCCGCTGACCGTCGGTGTCGTCGCGGGCAACAACTTCAACGCGTCGTCCTCGCGATACTGCGCGGGCTCGGCCAGCGCCGTGGCCCAGGACGCCGTCGAGGCCAACCGCCCCGAGCTCCAGCAGACCGGCGACGTGACCCGGATGCTCCAGTCGTTCGTGACCGGCCTGCAGTCCCGGCCGATCTCCGGCAGCTCGGCCTGCCAGGGCAGCTCGGCCGCGGGTGCGTCCGACGCCACCGAGGACTCCGGCGGCAGCGGCGCGGTGCCGTGGGTGCTCGGTGGGATCGGCGTGGTCGGGGCCGGCGGCGTGGGCGCCTGGGTGCTCAGCCGGCGCCGGCGCCGGCAGCGGGAGCTGGAGGGCCGTCGGGCCGAGGTCCTCTCGCTGTACGACCGGCTCGGTGCCGACGTGCAGAACCTCGACCCCGGCGACGACCCGGTGGCCCGGCAGGCGCTCGTCGACGCCGCCGAGCGCTACACCGCGACCGGCTCGCAGCTGTCCCACGCCGACACGCACGGGGAATACGACGTGGCCCGGCGCACGGCGCTGGAGGGCCTGCAGGCGGCGCGTACGGCCCGCAAGAAGCTCGGCCTCGACCCGGGTCCGGACCTGCCGCCGATCGCGCCGGCCTACGGCGAGCAGCTGGCCACGCCGCAGCAGGTGGAGGTGGCCGGCAAGTCCTACCAGGGCTACCCGGAGTACACGCCGGGCGCTCCGTACTACTACGGCGGCGGGGGCGGCTACCCCGGCGGGTGGTACTCGTTCCCCTTCTGGGAGACCGTGCTGCTCGGCTCGGTGCTGTCCGGCGGCTTCGGCGGCGGCTGGGGCGGTGGCGGCTACGACTCCGGCTACGACCGCGGCTACGAGGCCGGCCGGGACGACGGGCAGGACTCCGGCGCCGGGTCCGGTGGCGGCGACTGGGGCGGTGGCTGGTCCGGCGGCGGTGGCGACTGGGGCGGCGGCGGTGGCGGCGGCTGGGGCGGTGGCGGCGACTGGGGCGGTGGCGGCGGTGACTCCGGCGGAGGCAGCTGGTAGCGGTGCCCGCCGTCCCCGAGCCTGAGCAGCTCGGCTTCGAGGGGATGCCGCGCCGGCTGTTCGCCGCGACGCCGTCCCGCCTGGGCACGTTCACCGCGTGCCCCCGCCGCTACCGGTTCACCTACCTCGTGCGGCCGACTCCGCCCAAGGGTCCACCGTGGGCACACAATTCGCTCGGCGCGGCCGTGCACAACGCGCTGCGGGACTGGTGGCTGCTCGCGCCGGCGCGGCGCACGCCGGCCGCGGCCGGGCGGCTGCTCGACGCGGCGTGGATCTCCGAGGGCTTCGCCGACGCCGAGCAGTCGGCGACCTGGCGGCTGCGCGCCCGCGACTGGGTCGAGGCGTACGCGGCCGAGCTCGACCCGGCCGACGAGCCGGTCGGCGTCGAGCGCGGGGTGGCCGTGCGGACCGAGCGGCTGGCGCTGTCCGGCCGGGTAGACCGGATCGACGCGCGGGGCGGCGAGCTGGTCATCGTCGACTACAAGACCGGCCGGCACGTGCCGGACACCGACGACGCCCGCGGCTCTCTCGCGCTGGCGGTGTACGCGCTGGCCGCCGGGCGCACGCTGCGCCGGCCCTGCCACCGGGTCGAGCTGCACCACCTGCCGACCGGCCGGATCGCCGGCTGGGAGCACACCGAGCAGTCGCTGGCCCGGCACGTCCGCCGGGCCACCGACACCGCCGACGACATCGAGCGCGCGGCGGCCGCGGTGACGGCCGGCGCCGCCGTGGACGCCGCGTACCCGCCGGTGACCGGCCGGCAGTGCGCCTGGTGCGACTTCCGCCGCCAGTGCCCGGCCGGCCAGGCCGCCGCGCCCGAGCAGGCACCGTGGGCCGGTCTCGCCGCTCCCGTCACCGCCCCACCCGACGCCGGACTCGGCGAGGACTGAGAGGATCCGCCCGTGCAGATCTCGGAGGCGCTCGAGTTCGTCCGGCACCACCACCGCGGCGTGCTGGCGGTGACGCGGTCGGACGGGAGGACGCAGATGTCGCCGGTCAGCGGCACGGTCGACGGCGACGGCCTGGTGGTCGTCAGCAGCCGGGAGACCGCGTACAAGGTGCGCAGCCTGCGCGCCCGGCCGTACGCGGCGTACTGCGGGTTCACCGGGCAGTTCGTCGGCGCGCCGTGGGTGCAGGTCGAGGGGCCGGCGCGGGTCATCCCGCTGCCCGACGCGATGGAGCCGCTGGTCGAGTACTACCGGTCGATCTCCGGCGAGCACCCGGACTGGGACGACTACCGGGCCGCGATGGAGCGCGACCGGCGCGTCCTCATCGCGATCACCCCGGAACGGGTCGGCCCGACCGTGCAGGGCTAGCCACCGCCAGCCGGCGCACCGGCGTCCGGGCCATCCGCTTCTTCGCGGCCCGGTACGCGGGCGGCTCCCGGACGGTGGCCGGAAGCACCGATGACGCCGTCCGCAGCCAGCGCAGCGTGACCGAGGCGCCGAGGTCGGTGGTGGGCAGGCCGGGCAGGCCGTAGAGCCGGCGGGCCCAGCGCGGCAGCGACGCGACCGCCAGGCCGGCCGCGGAGGCCCACACCACCCGGGCCGGCGTGGCCAGCTGCACCAGCGCCGGCATCGGCGGCACGAACAGGAACCGCGCCGTCTCCCGGGCCGCCGGGGTCAGCCGCAGCGCCGGCCGGGCGCGCTCGAAGTAGTCGGCCAGCTCGGCCACCGACGCCGGCACCAGCTCGCCCGGGACGCCGACCAGCTCGGCCGCGGTGACCTGCTCGGCCACGTACCGGTCGGCGTCGGCGGCGGACACCCGTACGCCGGCCCGGCGGCCGATCGTGAGGAACGAGTCGACCTCGCCGCAGTGCACCCAGAGCAGCAGCTCCGGGTCGGGCGCCCAGTAGGGCGTGCTGGATTCCGGCTCCACCCCACGGACCCGCCGGTGCACGCGGCGCACCCGGGCCGCCGCCCGGTCGGCCTCGTCGCGGGTGCCGAACGTCACCGCGCCGAGGTACTCGCCGGTCCGCTGCAACCGCCCGAACGGGTCGTCCCGGAACGTCGAGTGCTGGTCGACGCCGGCCATCGCCAGCGGGTGCAGGGCCATGAGGAACAGCGCCCGCACGCCGCCGACCCACTGCATCGGGTCGGCGTGCAGCCGCCAGGTCACGCTGTGCGGTCCGAAGTAGCCGAGGTCGTCCATCGCCCTCCCAGTGTCCGCCCGCGCGCGCGGACCCGCACGTCAGGAGGGGACCTCGGCCCAGAAGTCGAGCAGGGCGCGGGCGGTCGCCGCGGGCTGCTGGGCGGCGGGGGAGTGGATGGCGTCCGCGATCACCACGGTCGGCGCGCCGAGCCGCTCGGCCATCGCCGCCTGCACCGCGGGCGGCCAGGCGTCGTCGTGCTCGCCGTACAGCACCAGCATCGGCAGGCCGGCCGCCTCGAGCTCGGCCACCCGGTCCCGCTCCGCCCGCAGCGCGTCGCCCATGCCCTGCAGGCCCGCGGCCGACCCGGCCAGGAACCGCCGGCGCAGGAACGCCCGCTGCTCGACCGGCATCGCCGCCCAGGTCGGGTCGGCCGCCGCGATCGACTCCAGCGCCTCGTACACGGCCGGCATGCCGCCGGCGGCCAGCACCGGCTCCAGCGCGGCCATCCGCTCCCGGCGGTCGCCGCCGATCGCGCTCGGCCCGGAACCCATCAGGACGAGCGACCGGACCGCGACCCGGTCGGCGATCACCGCGGCCCGGGACACCAGCCCCCCGAACGAGTGGCCGACCAGGTGTGGGCGGTCGAGCTGGGCCGCGACCGCCAGCACCGCGCGGGACAGCGTCTCCGGGGTGTACGCCGCGGGGTCGTCCGGCCCGGGCGTCTCGTACTGGCCCGGCAGGTCCATCGCCACCGCCCGCACGCCGGCCTCGGCCAGCAGCGGCAGCAGCAGCGCGAAGTCCTCCTTGGTGCCCGTGTAGCCGGGCACGAACAGCACCGCGGGACCGTCGCCGGCGTCCAGCACGGCGACCGGCCCGTCCGGCGTCGCCAACGTCCGCATCACGCCTCCATCCTGCCGGACGGCAGGGCGCCGGGCCCGGCCGGAGTCAGCCGTACGCGACCAGCTTGCCGTCGCCGGCCGCGACGACGAGGCGGCCGATCCGGGACAGCCCGGCGCGGGGCGGGACCGAGCCGGCCGCGGTCACCGTGATCGGCCGGCCGGTGGCCGCCGGCCGGAGCGTGAACCCGCCCGGACCGGCCAGCAGCACCTGCCCCTCCTTGACAAGCGTCGGCGGCCCCGTCGCGGGCGCTTTCCACCGCACCGTCCGGTTGCGCAGGTCGACGCCGACCGCGCTCGCCCCGATCCAGGCCACGAGGAAGTCGGAGTCGGCCACCGCGGCCGGCGTGCCGGTGCCGGCCAGCCGGTCGTCCTTGACCTCGCCGGCCGGCGCGGCCTTGATCTTCCCGTCCTGGTCATCGACGACCGAGTAGACCGCCAGCTCGTTTCCGGTCAGGACCGCGACGCGGTCGCCGGCGGGCAGCACGTGCGGGTCGGAGCCGGGCGGCAGCGACGCCACCCAGGGCGCCTTGTCCGCCGACGGCGGGTGCACGACCAGCCGTCGCAGCCCGCCGGCGCACCGGGACACCGTCGTCACCGCGGACGGGCCGACCACGGCCGGGTCGAGCGTGCAGCCGCTGGTCGAGTAGGTCCACCGGTTCAGCCCGCCGACGGTGTCCACCGCGATCATCTGGCCGCCACCGGTCACCACCGCCGTGCTGGGCCCGCTGGTCAGCGTGGCGGCCGTGGTGATCTCCACGGTCCGGTACCAGCGCCGCCGGCCGGTGGCCGCGTCGAGCGCGACCAGGTCGCGGCAGCCGTGCGACTTGGCGAACAGCGCGACCACCACGCCGTCCTGCCGGGTCGTGCCGCACAGGGACGCGTTGCCCCGCCGGTAGGACCAGCGTTCCCGCCCGGTGGCGGGGTCGAGCCCGGCGACCCGGTCGGGGCCGGTCGTGATCACGCTCGGGCCCTCCACCGGGGCGGTCGCGGCGCCGGTCGGCGCGGTCCACAGCTGCCGCACGCTGGCCGGCAGGGGAGCGAGCTCCGGCGCGGTCGGGGTGTCGGGCGCCGTGCGGTCCGTCGTGGTGAACGCGTCGGAGTGGCGCACCACCGGGACCGCGACCGCGACCACCGCGGCGGCGACGACCAGGGCCGCGACGCCGCCGAGCACGCTCCGGGTACGCACCGCCCTATGCTCCCAGCCGGTGCAGGGTGACCTCCCGCAGGGCGCCGCCTTCTGCGACAACGCTCAGGTACGTGCGGTCCGGCTCGCGCCGGCGGTCGGTCGGCGAGCCCGGGTTGAGCAGCCGCAGCCCGGTACCCGCGGTGGTGTCCCAGGGGATGTGCGAGTGGCCGAACACCAGCACGTCGACGTCCGGGTACGCGGCGGCGGCGCGCTGCTCGCGGCCCTGCCGGCCGCCGGTCTCGTGCACCACCGCGAACCGGATCCCGCCGAGCGTGACCCGGGCGACCTCGGGAAGCCGTGCCCGCAGCGCCGGGCCGTCGTTGTTGCCGTACACGCCGATCAGGCGGGCGCTGCGCCGCTCCAGCTCGTCGAGCAGGGCGACGTCGACCCAGTCACCGGCGTGCAGGACCGCGTCGGCCCGCTCGACCGCCGCCCACACCTCGGGCGGCAGGTCCTTCGCCCGCCCCGGCACGTGCGTGTCGGCCAGGACGACGAGCCGCACCGAGCCGTACCGCGCCCGGACTACGCCGACTCGGCGACGGAGTCGTCGGCGGCCGGGGTGCCGTCGGTGGTGGCGCCGCGGCCGCGGCCACCGCGCCGGCGGCGACGGCGCCGCTGGCCCTCGCCGGAACCCGAGCCGGAGCCCGCACCGCCCGACACGTCGGCCGCCACGGTCGCGACCGCGCCGGCCAGCTCGGCCGCGCCGACCGGCTCACCGGCGGCGGCCGAGACGACCTCGACCGCGGCCCCGTCGACCGGCTGCCCGCCGCGGGTACGCCGCCGGGTCCGGCTCCGCCGCGGCCGGCTCTCCGCGGTCTGTGCGGTCTGTGCGGTCTGTGCGGTCTGTGCGGTCTGTGCGGTCTCCGCGGACGGGCCGGACTCGGCCGCGCCGGACCGCGGGCGCCGGCGCGCGCCGGCGTGCGACCCGGTCTCGCCGAGGTCCTCGACCTCCTCCGCCTCCAGGCCGGCCCTGGTCCGCTGGGCCCGCGGCAGCCGCCCGGTGGCCTCGGCCGGGATGTCCAGGTCCACCAGCAGGTGCTCGGAGGTCGAGTACGTCTCCGGGGGCTCGTGCAGGGGCAGCGACAGCGCGTCGCAGATCATCTTCCACCGGGCCAGCTCGTCCCAGTCGACGAAGGTGACCGCGACCCCGGACGCCCCGGCCCGTCCCGTACGCCCGATCCGGTGCAGGTAGACCTTCTCGTCCTCGGGGCACTGGTAGTTGATCACATGGGTGACACCCTCGACGTCCAGCCCGCGGGCGGCGACGTCGGTCGCGACCAGCACGTCGACCTTGCCCGACCGGAACGCCCGCAGCGCCTGCTCGCGCGCGCCCTGGCCGAGGTCCCCGTGCACGGCCGCCGCGGCGAAGCCGCGCTCGACCAGGTCGTCGGCGACCTTCTGCGCGGTCCGCTTGGTCCGGCAGAAGATCATCGTCAGCCCGCGGCCACGGGCCTGCAGGATCCGGGCCAGCATCTCGGCCTTGTCCAGGGCGTGCGCCCGGTAGACGAACTGCTGGGTCTGCGGGACCAGCCGCGACTCCTCGTTGCCCTCGGCCCGCACGTGCACCGGCTGGCGCATGAACCGCCGGGCCAGCGCCACGATCGGCCCCGGCATGGTCGCGCTGAACAGCATGGTCTGCCGCTGGTCCGGCACCCGGGCCAGGATCCGCTCGATGTCGGGCAGGAAGCCGAGGTCGAGCATCTCGTCGGCCTCGTCCAGCACCAGGGCGGTCACCGCGCCGAGCTGCAGGTGGCCCTGGTTGGCCAGGTCGAGCAGCCGGCCGGGGGTGCCGACGACCACGTCGACGCCCCGGCGCAGCGAGTTGACCTGCGGCTCGTACGCCCGGCCGCCGTAGATCGCGGTCACCCGGACGCCGAGGCGCGTGCCGGCGGCCTGCAGGTCGCGGGCGACCTGCACGCACAGCTCCCGGGTCGGCACGACGACCAGCGCCCGCGGCGCGCTGGTGGTCCGGTCCCCGAGCTCGATGCGCTGCAGCAGCGGCACGCCGAAGCCGAGCGTCTTGCCCGTGCCGGTGCGGGCCTGGCCGATCAGGTCGCTGCCGGAGAGCGCGATCGGCAGCGTCATCTCCTGGATGGCGAACGTGCGGGTGATCCCGACGTCGCTCAGGGCGTGGACGATCCGGTCGTCGACGCCGAGGTCGGCGAACAGCGGGCTGTCCTCGCGCACGTCGGCGCGGGCAGCCAGCGGCTCGAACTCCTCGGTGTCACTCTCCGTAGCAGTGTTGTCGTGTTCGTCGGTCGTGGTCAGGGCAGTGCCTCTCTCGCCGGCGCCGACAGCCGGCCCTCCGGGCGATCGACCACACCATCCGCATCCCGGCCGGGGAACCCGGCGGAGCAGGGGCGGGACCGCACCGAGGCGGAGTCCGCGCACATCATCCGTGACGTCGACAGACGTCACGCGATACACAGTGTACGGGACTAGGGTCGTCCCCGCCCGTGACACCCCCAGGAGGCCGCGCTGAGCACCGCCGACACCCCCACCCCGGTCGCGGACCCGCAGGCCGTCGTCGACCTGCTCGGCGTGCTCGCGTACGGGGAGCTCACCGCGTTCGACCGGCTCGCCGAGGACGCGCGGCTGGCCCCGACGCTGACCGGCCGGGCGGCGCTGGCCGGCATGGCCGCGGCCGAGATCGGCCACTACCAGCGGGTGCGCGGCCGGCTGACCGAGCTCGGCGCGGACGCCGAGGTCGCGATGGCGCCGTTCGCGCCGGTGTTCGACACGTTCCACGCCCGGACCCGGCCGCAGACGTGGCTGGAGGGCCTGGTCAAGGCGTACGTCGGGGACGGCATCGCGGCGGACTTCTATCGCGAGGTGTCGCAGTTCCTCGACGCGCCGACGCGGGAGCTGGTGCTCGAGGTGCTGGCCGACACCGGGCACGCCGACTTCGCGGTCCGCGAGGTGCGGGCGGCGGTGGCGGCGGACCCGGCCCTGTCCGGGCGGCTGTCACTGTGGGCTCGCCGGCTGGTCGGCGAGGCGCTCTCGCAGGCCCAGCGGGTGGCGGCCGAGCGGGACGCGCTGGCGATGCTGCTCGTCGGCGGCACCGGCGACCTGACCGCGCTCGCCGCCATGCTCAAGCGCATCACCAACGCGCACACCACCCGGATGCAGACGATCGGGCTCTCGGGCTAGGAGATCCGCCCGCTGCCGATCCCCTAACTCCCGACGGCGAAGCCCACCCGCCGGTGGTCGGCGTCGGCGATCTCCACGTACGCGATCAGGCTGCTCGGGACGACCACGCGGCGGCCCTTCTCGTCGACCAGGGCAAGCACGCCACCCGGGTCCTTCAGCGCTTCGCGGACGGCGGCCTCGACCTGGTCGGGGCTCTGCGTGCTCTCCAGCACGATCTCGCGCGGCGTCCGCTGCACGCCGATCTTGACCTCCACGGGTGGATCCTCCTGTCGTCGGTGCTCGGAGTCCGAGGGTAGTGATGCCACCCCGGCCGGCGCCGTGCGCCCTGAGCGAAACCGTCAGCGGTCCTCGTCGCCGACGAGCGGGAAGATGGAGATGCCGCGCCAGACCAGACCCTCCACCAGCCGGACGGCATCGGCCTTGGGCAGCGCCCGCGCGCTCTCCAGCCACCAGCGCGCGGCCACCTCGGACGTGCCGGTCACGGTGGCGGCGAGCAGCTCCACCTCCGGCTGGGGCAGGCCGGTGTCGGCGGCGATCGTGTCGGCGACGGCCTGCATGCACAGCCGGGACACCCCGGCGAGCCGCTCCCGCACGGCCGGCTCGTTGCGCAGGTCGGTCTCGAACACCAGCCGGAACGCGCCCTGCACCTCGGCGCTCTCCCCGTCGACGAAGTCGAAGTACGTGCTGACCGCGTTGTGCACCCGCTGGGCGTTGTCGGTCGTGGCCGCCATGGCCGAGCGGACCGTGCCGACCAGCTCGGTCGTGTGCATGTCCAGCAGCGCCAGGTAGAGCTCGAGCTTGCCCGGGAAGTGCTGGTACAGCACCGGCTTGGACACCCCGGCCCGGTCGGCGATGTCGTCCATCGCCGCGGCGTGGTAGCCGTTGGCGACGAATACCTCCTGTGCTGCCGCCATCAGCTGCTTGCGCCGGGCCGGCCGCGGCAGCCGGCCGCCCCGGGCCGGTGACCCGTTCCCGGTCCGCACGGGCGCACTCTCGGCCATCGCCGGATCCGGGCCGGCCTGGCCGGGGGGACCGCCGTTGCCGGCGCGACCGGTGGCCGCACTCGCCACGCTCGCCTCCGTCCGTGTGCCGTGCGGAGCCGCCGCCCCCCGGGAGCGTCCCGCGATCCTTGCCGTCAGACGGAGACTACTCGCAGCGACGGTCCGGATCGGCCCGCGTGTCCCGGGGTGGCGACCACGCGACTACTGGTAGTCGTCCTCGTCGAGCGGCACCTCGTCCGCCTGGTCGGCGGCGTCGGCCGGGTCTGCCTCCAGCGGCTGTCCGTCCCGCAGCGCGGTGCGGGTCGGCCGGTCGGGGTAGATCTCGGTGCGCTGCTCGACCACGTCCTCGGACGGGCTCTCCGGCGGCATCTCGCTCATCGGTTCCTCCCGGATCGGGACTGGTCGGGGACTGGGCCGCAGCCATCCTGCCCTGCCGCCGGCGTCCTACGCCGACTTCTTCGCCGCGGCCTTCTTGGCCGGGGTCTTCTTGGCGGCGGCCTTCTTCGCCGGCGCCTTGGCGGCGGCCTTCTTGGCCGGGGCCTTCTTGGCCGGGGCCTTCTTCGCCGGCGCCTCCTGCTCGTCGGACTCGCCGCGACCCTTCTTGGCGGCCGCGACCGAGGCCCGCAGCGCGGCCATGAGGTCGACCACCGAGCCGGTGTCCTCCTCCTGGACCGGCTGCTCGACGACCTCGCGGCCCTCGATCTTGGCCTCGATGACCTCCTCGAGCGCCTCCCGGTACTCGTCGTGGTACTGGTCCGGGTCGAAGTCCGCGCTCATGCTCTCGATCAGCGACTGGGCCATGGCCAGCTCCTGCGGGCGGACCGTCACGTCCTCGTCGAGGAAGCCGAAGTCCGGTGCGCGTACCTCGTCCGGCCAGACCATCGTCTCCAGCACCAGCACGCCGTCGCGTACCCGCAGCGTGGCCAGCGCCTCCCTGGTCCGGATCGCGACCTTCACCAGCGCGACCGAGTCGGCCTGCTCCAGCGCGTCCCGCAGCAGCACGTACGGCTTGGTCGCGGTCTTGTCCGGCTCCAGGTAGTAGCTCTTCGCGAAGTAGATCGGGTCGACCTGCTCCAGCGGCACGAACGAGAGCACGTCGACCACCCGGGACGAGGTCAGCGGCAGGTCGGCGAAGTCCTCGTCGGTGAGCACCACCGTCTCGCCCGAGGGCAGCTCGTAGCCCTTGGCGATGTCCGAGTAGGCCACCTCCTCGCCGTCGATCTGGCACACCCGCTTGTACCGGATCCGGCCGCCGTCCTCCCGGTGCACCTGGTGGAACGAGACGTCCTTCTCCTCGGTCGCGGTGTAGAGCTTGACCGGGATGCTGACGAGCCCGAAGGAGACGGCGCCCTTCCAGATCGCGCGCACTGACTGCCTCCCCTGTCCGACGGCACTGCCACCGATCAGCCTGCCGGTTGCGGCGCGCCAGTGCCAGTGCCGCCCGCCGAACACGCCCGAGAAAGGGCAGGATGAGCCGCGTGCAGCCGATGCTCGCCACCGCCGGGACCCTGCCCACGGGGGCGGGCTGGGCGTACGAGTTCAAGTGGGACGGCGTGCGCACGCTGGTCGACTCCAGCAGGTCCGGGCTCACCCTGACCAGTCGGCTCGGCAACGATGTCACGATCGCCTACCCGGAGCTGGCCGGGCTGGCCGAGGTCGCCGACGACGTGCTGCTCGACGGAGAGGTGGTGTCGCTCGTGGACGGTCGGCCCTCGTTCTCCACGCTGCAGAGCCGGATGCACGTCCGCCGGGCGGTGGAGGCGCGCCGGCTGGCCGCCGCGGCCCCGGTGACCTACCTGGCCTTCGACGTGCTCCGGCTCTACGGCGTGGACCTGACCGCCCGGACGTTCGCGGAGCGGCGGGCCACGCTGGAGCGGCTCGAGGTGGCCGGCCCGCACTGGACGGTCTCGCCGCTGTTCGACGACGGCCCGGCCACTGCGCAGGCCGCGACCGAGAACGGGCTCGAGGGCGTGCTGGCCAAGCGGCTGTCCTCGGTCTACCGGCCCGGCTACCGCACGACCGACTGGATCAAGGTGCGCTTCTCGCACCGGCAGGAGTTCGTCGTCGGCGGCTGGGAGCACGGCGAGGGCGGCCGGTCCGGCGGGATCGGCGCGCTGCTGCTCGGCGTGTACGAGGGCGACCGGCTGGTGTACGCCGGCCAGGTCGGCACCGGCTTCTCCGCGGCGGCGCTGCGCAGCATGGACAAACGCCTGCGACCGTACGTGGTGGGCTCGTCGCCGTTCGTCTCGATGCCGCCGGACGTGCGCGGCCGGCCGATCACCTGGGTACGCCCCGAGGTGGTCGTGGAGGTGGAGTTCGCGGAGTGGACGGTCGACGGCCGGCTCCGGTTCGCCAGCTTCCAGGGCGTCCGTACCGACAAGCGACCGGAGGAGGTCGTCCGTGAGCGGTAACACCGTTGCCGTCGACGTCGACGGCCGGACCCTGCGTCTGTCCAATTTGGACAAGGTGCTGTATCCGGAGGTCGGGCTCACCAAGGGTGAGATCGTCACGTACTACACGACCGTGGCGCCGGTGCTGCTGCCGCACCTCGCCGGCCGGCCGCTGACCGTCAAGCGCTACCCGAACGGGGTGGACGGCCCGTTCTTCTTCGAGAAGAACGCGCCGCGCGGCACCCCGGACTGGGTGCGGACCGCGCGGCTGCCGGCTCCGGGCAGCACGAAGAACCGCGACGAGATCGACTACGTCGTCGTCGAGGAGCTGGCGACCCTGGTCTGGCTGGCCAACCTGGCCGCGCTCGAGCTGCACACTCCACAGTGGAAGGTCGGCCCCCGCGGCGGCGTGCACGGCGCCGACCAGCTCGTGCTCGACCTCGACCCCGGCGCGCCGGCCGCGATCGGCGAGTGCTGCCAGGTCGCGCTGCTGCTGCGGGATGCGCTGGTCGGGATCGGGCTCGACCCGGTCGCGAAGACCAGCGGCAGCAAGGGCCTGCAGGTGTACGCGGCGATCGCACCGACGCCGTCGGACACGGTGAACGCGTGGGCGCACGAGCTGGCCAAGCAGGTCGAGCACGAGCATCCCGACCTGGTCGTGTCACGGATGACCAAGTCGCTGCGGCCGGGCAAGGTGCTGGTCGACTGGAGCCAGAACAACGGCGCGAAGACCACGGTGAGCGTCTACTCGCTCCGGGCCCGGCCGACCGCGACCGTCTCCACGCCGGTCACCTGGGACGAGGTGGCGGACGCGGCCGGGGGAGCGCCGCTGTCGTTCACCCAGGCCGACGTGCTGGCCCGGGTCGAGGACGGCGACCTGTTCGAGCCGCTGCTGGCCGCGCGCCGGCCGAAGCTGCCCGCGCCGGTTACTTCCCAGTAGCCCATGTGCGGTAGCCGGCCGGGCGGACGGCCCAGTATTGGCCCGCCCGGTCGGAGTGTTCCGGAGACGGAATCGTTGTAGAAGCTTCTCCCGCCCGTAAGGTGAGACGAGACGGGTTCCGGAATTACCCCGATCCGGGACCGACTGTCCGCACCGGCGATCCCGGCCACCCACACCGGCGCCGCGAGCGGGAGGAGGTGTGATGCGCGCGGTCTTCGTCACAGGCGGCTCGGGCTTCCTCGGCGGCGCCCTCTTGGACGCGCTCTCCGAGCGCGGCGAGACCGTCCGCGCGCTGGCCCGGTCCGAGGCCGCGGCCGCGGTGGTCGCCGCCCGCGGCGCCGTCCCCGTGCACGGCGAGGTCACCGACCTGGACGCGCTGGCCGCCGGGATGCGCGGGGCCGAGCTGGTCGTGCACGCCGCGGCCCGGATCCGCGGCGGCTGGTCCGCGCTGGACGCGCTGCGCCGGGTCAACGTGGACGGCAGCCGCACGGTCCTGCAGGCGGCCCGGTCGGCCGGTGTCCCCCGGCTGGTGCTGATCTCCACCGAGCAGGTGGTGCTCGGCGACCGTCCGCTGGTCAACGCCGACGAGTCCGCCCCGTACCCGGACCGGTACGTGGGGCCGTACGCGTCGACCAAGGCCGACGCCGAGCAGCTGGTGCTGGCCGCGAGCACCCCCGAGCTGGCCACCGTCGCGGTGCGGCCGCGGCTGGTGTGGGGGCGCGGCGACACCGGCCTGCTGCCCGGGCTCGTGGCCGCGGTCCGGTCCGGCCGGCTGCGCTGGGTCGACGGCGGTGCCCACCTGACCTCCACCACGCACGTGCGCAACGCGGTCGAGGGCGTGCTGGCGGCGGCCGAGCGCGGCCGCGGCGGTCAGGCTTACTTCGTCACCGACGGGGCGCCGGTGCCGTTCCGGCAGTTCGCCACCGACCTGCTCGCCACCCGCGAGGTCGTGCCGGACGCCGGCTGCGTCTCCGGCCGGGTGGCCCGGGCGGCCGCCGGCGGCACCGGCGCGGTCTGGCGGACGCTGCGGCTGCCCGGCGGGCCGCCGGTCGACCTCGCCACGGTGCGGGTCATCGGTGAGGAGTGCACGCTGCGGGACGACCGGGCCCGGCTCGAGCTGGGCTACGAGGGGCATGTCACCCGGGCCCAGGGGCTGGCCGAGCTACGGTCGGAGTACACCCCGGCCGCGGCGTCGCCGCCCGATCCCCGCCGGGGGAAGTGAGCCCGACCCGAGGAGCGCTGTGACCGCCATCGCGACCCGTCTCGTGCCGGTGGCCCGGCTCTCCGATGCGCCGCTGCCGCCGGTGGACCCCTCCATCCCGCCCTGGCCCGGGGAGAAGGTCAGGATCGGCGGCATCGACCTGTTCGTCCGGCGCACGCCCGGGCCGCCCGGCGGCGAGCCCGCCCTGTACGTGCACGGGCTCGGCGGCGCGTCGACGAACTGGACCGACTATGCCGCGCTGCTGGCCACCCGGCTCGACGGCGAGGCGCTCGACCTGCCCGGCTTCGGCGAGTCGGGGCCGGCGCCGGTCCGCGGCGGATACACGGTCGAGGCGCAGGCCCGCACCGTGGTCGCCTACCTGGAGCACCGCGGCGCCGGCCCGGTGCACCTGGTCGGCAACTCGATGGGCGGGGTGGCCGCGCTGCTGGTCGCCGCGACCAGGCCCGACCTGGTCCGCACGCTCACCCTGGTCTCGCCGGCGATGCCCTGGCTGCGGCCGCGGCGCGGGTCGGACGCCGTGATTTCGCTGCTGCTGATGCCCGGCATCGGCCGCTACGCCCAGCGCCGGCTCGACGCGCTGCCGCCGGAGCGGCGCGTGGCCGGGTTGATCCGGATCTGCTTCGCCGACCCGGCTGCGGTGCCGCGCAACCGGATCGACGAGGCGATCGTCGAGATGGCCCGGCGCCAGGAGCTGCCCTGGTCGACCGACGCGTTGACCTCGTCGCTGCGCGCGCTGGCCCGGTCGTACCTCGTGCTCGGCCCGAGGTCGCTGTGGCGGCAGGCCGCCCTGGTGCGGGCGCCCACGCTGGTCGTCTGGGGTACCGAGGACCTGCTCGTCCCGGTCGAGCTGGCCGGCCGGACGGCGGCGGCGCTGCCGGACTCCCGGCTGCTCGTGCTGCCGCACGTCGGGCACGTGGCCCAGCTCGAGGTGCCGGAGACCACGGCCCGGGCGACGCTCGCGCTGATCGAGGACGCGGCGCGCTGAGCGGTGACGGTGCGTCGCCGGCTGGGCCGGCGACGACGCGCCGACGATGCGGGCCGGAGCCCGCAGCTGTGCGATCCTTCCCGGCGTGACTCGTCCGGGACCCACGGCGCGCGGAACCCGCCCCGGCACCGGCGGCGCTGCCCGCGCAGGTCGGCCGGGGGTGCAGGCCGCGCCGGCGGCCCGGGTGGCCCGGCCGGCGCGGCCGGCGCGGCCGCGCGGCGCCGGCGGGCGGCGCGGCGCACGCGGGCCGGACCCGGTCGACCGATTCGCCCCGCCCTACCGGATCGTCACGCTGCGTAGTCCGGATGGCCCGCTGGAGGCCAGGCTCGACCCGCGCGAGCCGCCCGGCCGCGGCGAGCGCGCGGCCGGCCGGCCGATGGTGTTCGCGAGCCGGTCCTCCCGCCCGCCGCCGGGACCGGTGCGCCGGTTCGTGCGCACCTGGGGCTGGCGGGCGTACGCGCTGCCGGTGCTGACCGCGCTCACCGTGCTCTGCGGGGTCGACGTGGCCAACGGCTCGACCGGCGGGCTGCCGCTGGTCGGCACCGGCGCAGGCACGCCGGCGCCGCAGGCCGCCGGCGCCGCCGATGCCACTGCCGCCGACGCCGCCCCGCCGTCCGGGCCGGCGCCCGCGCCGACGCCGACCGGCATCTACGTCGACGACGGCGGCACCGGCACCGCGCGGCCGCTGCCACCGACCGCGCTGCCGCCGGGCGGCCCGTACACCCAGCGCGGCGGCGAGCGGTACGACGTGGTGCCGGGCACGTCGAAGGTCTACGGCAGCGGGCCGCTGCACCGGTTCACGGTCGAGCTGGAGGCCGGGGTCACCACCGACGGTGCCGCGTTCGCCGCCGCGGTGGAGCGCACGCTGTCCGACCCGCACAGCTGGGGGCACGGCGGGCGGGCCTCGTTCCAGCGGATCGCCTCGGGCGCGCCGGACTTCCGGGTCAGCCTGACCTCGTCGCTGACCGTGCGGAAGCTGTGCGGCTACGACCTGCCGTACGAGACGTCCTGTTACAACGGCGACCTGGCCCGGGTGGTGATCAACGACGCCCGCTGGGAGCGCGGCGCGGTCGCGTACCAGGGCAACCTGGGTCTCTACCGGCTGTACGTGATCAACCACGAGGTCGGCCACGCGCTCGGCAACGCCCACGTGCAGTGCCCGCGCAACGGCGCGCTCGCCCCGGTGATGATGCAGCAGACCCTCGGCGTCGCCACCGCCGGCGTCGGCACCTGCAAGCCCAACCCGTACCCGTTCCCGTAGCCGGCGGGGTCCGCCAGCCGGACGGGTCGGGCGCGGGAACAGCGGCGGCGGCCGGCGAGTTTGACCGGGGACGAGGACGAAGGAGAGACCTGTGTCGTTGCCGCCCCTGGTCGAGCCGGCCGAGGAGCTGTCGGTCGAGGAGATCGCCCGCTACAGCCGCCACCTGATCATCCCGGACGTCGGGGTGCCCGGGCAGAAGCGGCTCAAGAACGCGAAGGTGCTGGTCGTCGGTGCCGGCGGGCTGGGCTCGCCCGCCCTGCTCTACCTGGCCGCCGCCGGCGTCGGCACCCTCGGCGTCCTCGACTTCGACGTGGTCGACGAGTCCAACCTGCAGCGCCAGGTGATCCACGGCGTCTCCGACCTCGGCAAGTCGAAGGCGCTGTCGGCGAAGGAGTCGATCGCCGAGATCAACCCGCACGTCGACGTGGTCCTGCACGAGGAGCGGCTGGACTCCGACAACGCGCTGGACATCTTCCGGCCGTACGACCTGATCCTCGACGGGACCGACAACTTCGCCACCCGCTACCTGGTCAACGACGCCTGCGTGCTGCTCGGCAAGCCGTACGTGTGGGGCTCGATCTACCGGTTCGAGGGCCAGGTCAGCGTCTTCTGGGACGAGCACGGCCCCAACTACCGCGACCTCTACCCGGTGCCGCCGCCGCCCGGCATGGTGCCCTCCTGCGCCGAGGGCGGCGTGCTCGGCGTGCTCTGCGCGTCGATCGGCTCGGTCATGGTCACCGAGGCGATCAAGCTGATCACCGGCATCGGCGAGTCGCTGCTCGGCCGGCTGATGGTCTACGACGCCCTGGAGATGTCGTACCGGACGATCAAGATCCGCAAGGACCCCAAGGGGGAGCCGATCACGCAGCTGATCGACTACGAGGAGTTCTGCGGGGTCGTCTCGGACGAGGCCCAGCGGGCGGCCGCCGGGTCGACGATCACCGCGACCGACCTCAAGGAGATGCTGGACGCGGGCAAGGACCCCTACCTGGTCGACGTCCGCGAGCCGGTCGAGTACGAGATCGTGAAGATCCCCGGCGGCGTGCTGGTCCCCAAGGACCGCATCCTGTCCGGTGAGGCCCTGGCCGAGCTTCCGCAGGACAAGCCGCTGGTGCTCTACTGCAAGACCGGCATCCGGTCGGCCGAGGCGCTGGCCGCGGTCAAGGCCGCCGGCTTCCGCGACGCCGTCCACGTGCAGGGCGGCGTGACGGCCTGGGCGACCCAGGTCGACTCCTCCCTGCCGACCTACTAGGGCCACGGTGACCGCCGTGGGACAGCGGGCGGCGGCGAGCGTGTCGGCAGGGCTGGCGACCCGGCCGGTTCAGGGCGGCCGGCCGACGCCGTACGCGCTCGCGGTCCTCGAGATCGTCGACCGGATCCCGCGCGGCAAGGTCATGTCGTACGGCGACGTGGCCGAGTACGTCGGCTCCGGCTCCGGCCGCACGGTCGGCTCGGTGATGAGCCGGCACGGGCACGAGGTGCCTTGGCACCGGGTCGTGCAGTCCACCGGCGCGCCCAACCCGGCGTCTCCGGCGGAGGCGCTGCGGCGGCTGCGCGGGGACCGTACGCCGATGCGCGGCGACAAGGGCGACAAGGTGGACATGCGACTGGCCCGATGGGACGGGAGACAGACATGAGCGACGACGTTCTCACCCTGCACCGCAGGGCGCTGGAGGAGTTCGGCCGGCGGGTGCACGCGGTGCGCGCCGACCAGTGGGGGTGCCCGACGCCCTGCAGGGACTGGGAGGTCAGGAGCCTGGTCAACCACCTGGTGTCCGAGCAGCTGTGGGTCCCCCCGCTGCTGTCCGGCAAGCGGGTGCCCGACCTCGGCGACGGGTTCGCCACCGGCGACGTGCTCGGCCGCGACCCGGTCGCGGCCTGGGACGCCGCGGCGGCCGCGGCCGAGGCGGCGTTCGCCGAGCCCGGCGCGCTTGAGCGGGTCGTGCACCTGTCGTACGCGGACCGTCCCGGCGAGGAGTACGCCCGGGAGATGATCTTCGACCTGGTCGTGCACAGCTGGGACCTGGCCCGCGGCATCTCGTCCGACGACGCGCTCGACCCCGGCCTGGTCGAGGCGGTGTACGCGTCGATCGAGCCGGAGACCGACCTCGCCGCGAGCGGGCTGTTCGACCAGCCGGTCCCGGTGCCGCCCGACTCCGACGAGCAGACCAGACTGATCGCGTTCACCGGCCGCACGCCGTAAGGAGAAGCCATGCAGGTCGCCGTGCTCGGTACCGGGATCATGGGGGCCGGGATGGCCGGCTCGCTGCTGCGGGCCGGGCATGACGTCCGGGTCTGGAACCGCACCGCCGCCCGGGCCGAGCCGCTGGCCGCCGCCGGCGCGACCGTCGCCGACACCGCGGCCGCCGCCGTCGACGGCGCCGAGGTGGTGCTGGTCATGCTCTGGGACACCGCGGCCGTGCTCGACGTGCTCGGCGCGGCCGCCGGGTCGGCGCCCGGCGCGGTCTGGCTGCAGGCCTCCACCCTCGGCCCGGACGGCATGGCCCGGGTCGCGGCCGCGCACCCGGACCTCAGGCTGCTCGACGCGCCGGTGCTGGGCACCAAGGGACCGGCCGAGCAGGGCAAGCTGGTCGCGCTGCTGTCCGGGGCCCCGGCCGACCTGGAGGTGGCCCGGCCGGCGGTGGACGGCTACGCGGCCCGCTCGGTGTACGCGGGCGAGCGGCTCGGCGCGGCCAGCGCCCTCAAGCTGGTCGCGAACGCCTGGGTGGCGACGATGAACGCGGCCATCGGCCAGTCGGTCGCCCTGGCCGAGGGGCTGGGGCTGGACCCGGCGCTGTTCCAGGAGGCGGTCCGTGGCGGCGCCATGGACGCGCCGTACCTGCACCTGAAGGCCGAGCTCATCGCCAAGGGCGACTTCCCGCCGTCGTTCACCCTCGACGGCGCGCTCAAGGACGTCGAGCTGATCCGGGCCGCCGCCCGCGCTGCCTCGGTCGCCGACGACCTGCTGACCGGGCTCGTGGCCGTCTACGGCAAGGCCGTCGAGGCCGGCCACGGCGAGGAGGACATGTCCGCGGTCTACCTGGCGTTCCCGCCCGGCTGAGACCCGTCGCCGAGCAGCTCGGCCGCGTCGGCCACGGGCCCGAGGTGCCGCAGCTTGTCCGGGTTGACGATCGAGCGCACCTGCACGACCTCGCCGTCGCGCACGTCGACGGCGAGCAGGGTGAGCAGCCGGCCGGCCGGGTCGAGGACCCGCGCGCCCGGGCTGCCGTTCACCACGACCGGGTCGAGCCGCAGCCCGTGCCGCCGGGCCTGGCGGACCAGCCCGACCAGGAACCGGGCCACCCGCACCGTGCCGGTGATCGGCGCCTTGACCGCCGGGCCGCGGCCACCGCCGTCGCCGAGGAAGACCACGTCCTCGGCCAGCATCCGCTCCAGCCCGGCCACGTCGCCGGCCTCCAGCGCGGCGAAGAACCCGCGCACCAGCTCGTCCCGGCGCTTGGCCGGCGGGTCGAACCGGGGCCGCCGGTCGGCCACGTGCCGGCGGGCCCTCGCCGCGATCTGCCGGCAGGTCGGCTCCGACCGGTCGACCACCTCGGCGACCTCCGAGTACGGCAGGTCGAACAGATCGTGCAGCACGTACACGGCCCGCTCGACCGGCCCGAGCGTCTCCAGCACGACGAGGAACGCCGCCGTCAGCGACTCGCGCAGCTCGGCCCGCTCGGCCGGGTCGGGCTCGCCGAGCACCGGCTCGGGCAGCCAGGTGCCGACGTAGCGCTCCCGCCGGGCCCGGGCCGAGCGCAGCTCGTCCAGCGCCAGCCGGCTGGTCACGGTGGCCGCGTACGCGGTGGGTGAGCGGACCTCGGCAGGGTCGGTCGCGTGCAGCCGGATCATCGCCTCCTGCACGACGTCCTCGGCCTCACCGACGCTGCCGAGCATCCGGTACGCGATCGCGAACGCGTACCCGCGCAGCTTCTCCGGCGCCCATGTGTCGACCATCACCCGCATCCAACCACCGCGCCTGTCACGCCCGCTCCGGCCATCCCGTCTCCGGTGTCGACACCCGACGAAACGGAGCAGTCATGCGCATCTTCCTCGCCGGTGCGACCGGCGCCATCGGCAGCCGGCTGGTCCCGCAGCTGGTCGCGGCCGGGCACACCGTGGTCGGCACCACCCGGAATCCCGGCAAGGCCGACCGGCTGCGGTTCCTCGGTGCCGAGCCGGCCGTGCTCGACCCGCTCGACCCGGCCGCGGTCACCGCCGCGGTCGCGGCCGCGGCCCCGGACGTGCTGGTGCACCAGCTCACCGCGCTGTCGAACATGGGCGACTTCCGGAAGTTCGCGACCGGGTTCGCGGAGACCAACCGGCTGCGGAGCGAGGGCACCGACATCCTGCTCGCCGCCGGCCGGGCGGCCGGGGTGCGCAGGGTCGTGGCGCAGAGCTTCGGCGGCTGGCCGTACGCGCGGACCGGTGGGCCGGTGAAGACCGAGCAGGACCCGCTCGACCCCACGCCGGTGCCGGACGCCGTGGAAGGGCTGGCCGCGATCCGACACCTGGAGGACGCGGTGACCGGCTACGGCGAAGGCCTCGCGCTGCGGTACGGCGGCTTCTACGGTCCGGGCACCTCACTCGCGCCCGGGGCCGTGCACACCGAGATGGTGCGCCAGCGCAAGTTCCCCATCGTCGGCGACGGTGGCGGCGTCTGGTCGTTCTGCCACATCGACGACGCGGCCTCGGCCACGGTCGCGGCGGTCGAGCGGGGCGCGCCGGGCCTCTACAACGTCTGCGACGACGAGCCGGCGCCGGTACGGGTGTGGCTGCCGGAGCTGGCCGCCGCGCTCGGTGCGCCGCCGCCGCGGCACGTGCCCGGCTGGCTGGCCCGCCCGCTGGTCGGCCGGATGGGCATGGTCATGATGACCAGTGCCCGCGGCATGTCCAACGCGAAGGCGAAGCGCGATCTCGGCTGGACCCCCGCGTACCCGACCTGGCGGGAGGGTTTCCGCGCGATCGCGGTCGGTGAGCGCGGTCCGGCCCGTGGTCGCGCACAAGGGTGAACCGAGCACCGTACCGGCGCGGGAGCGCACGCAGGCCGTGACGGCGTGGTTCGATCCTCGGCGTGTCCGCTCCGGGGGAGGCGCGCGGGTCGAGCGCGTACCGGCTGGTCCGGCCGCGGGCGCGCGGTCCGGAGGCGCCCGACCTCGACCCCGGGCAGCGGGCCGTCGTCGACCACGCCGGGGGCCCGCTGCTCGTGCTCGCCGGGCCGGGCAGCGGCAAGACCACCACGCTGGTCGAGGCGGCGGCGGCCCGGGTCGCCGCCGGGGTCGACCCGGAGTCGCTGCTGCTGCTCACGTTCAGCCGGCGGGCCGCGACCGAGCTGCGGGAGCGGATCACCACCAGGCTCGCCCGCACCACCCGCGAACCGCTGGCCCGCACGTTCCACTCGTACGCGTTCGGGTTGCTGCGGGCGCAGGCGGTGGCCCGCGGCGAGCGCGGCCCGCGGCTGCTGTCCGGGCCCGAGCAGGACCTGGTGGTCCGCGAGCTGCTCGGCGGCGAGATCGAGCTCGGCACCGGCCGGTGGCCGGCGGTGCTGCAGCCGGCCCTGCTCACCCGCGGCTTCGCCCAGGAGCTGCGGGACCTGCTGCTGCGCGCGGTGGAGCGCGGCGTCGGCCCGTCCCGGCTGGGGACCTGGGGCCAGGCCCGCGGGCGGGACGACTGGGTCGCGGCCGCCCACTTCTTCGACGAATACCTTGACGTCACCGCCCTGTCGACCGGCGAGGGACCGGAGGCGTACGACCCGGCCGAGCTGATCCGGGCCGCGCTGGACGCGCTGGCCACCGACCCGCAGCTGCTGGCCCGCGAGCGGTCCCGGCGCCGGCACGTGTTCGTCGACGAGTACCAGGACGTCGACCCGGCGCAGGAGGAGCTGCTGCGGATGCTCGCGGCCGGCGCCGACGAGCTGGTCGCGGTCGGCGACCCCGACCAGTCGATCTACGCGTTCCGCGGGTCGGACCCGCAGGCGATCCGGCGTTTCCCGGACGTGTTCGCACCGGCCTCGGGGCATCCGGTGCCGGTGGTGGCGCTGGGCGCGTCCCGGCGGTCCGGGGCGACGATGCTGGACTACAGCCGGCGGGTCGCGACCCGGCTGCCCGGTCCGGCCGCGCACCGGGACCTGCGCCCGGTCCGCGGCACCCCGCCCGGCCGGGTCGAGGTGCACACGCTGCGCACCGCCGGCGAGGAGGCCGCGTACGTTGCCCACCGGCTGCGGGCCGCGCACCTGCTCGACGGGGTGCCGTGGCGGGAGATGGCGGTGATCGTCCGGTCCACCGAGCGGCACCTGCCGGCACTGCGCCGCGCGCTCGCGGTCGCCGGGGTGCCGTCGTCGGTGGCCGGCGACGAGGTGCCGCTGGTCGCCCAGCCCGCGGTCGCGCCGTTCCTGCGGCTGCTGGAGTGCGCGCTGTGGGGGTTGCGCTCCCCGTCGGAGTACGGGCGGGTGCGGGCCGAGACCGGGCCGGACCCGCTGGACGAGGACGCGGCGCTCACGCTGCTCACCTCGCCGCTCGGCGGCGCCGACGCGCTCGCCCTGCGCCGGCTGCGGCAGGAGCTGCGCCGGCTCGACCTCGTCGCCGGCGGCGCGGGCGGCTCGGCCGACCTGCTCGTCGGCCTGCTCAAGGACGCCCGCGCCGCCGCCGACCCCGACCGGGCTCCTCGCGGCGCCCGCGCCGCCGACCCCGACCGGGCTGCTCGCGGCGCCCGCGCCGCCGACCCCGACCGGGCTGCTCGCGGCGCCCGCGCCGCCGACGCCGACCGGGACGGCCGCGAGGCCCGCGCCGCCGAACCCGACCGGGACGGCCGCGAGCCCGGGGTGGCGGCCGCGGTCGCCGCCGTGGACCGGATGGTGCGGGCCGCGGCGGGCGAGCGGCACGGCCCGCCGGCCCGCCGGGTCGGCTGGCTGCTGGCCACCGCCCGGGCGACCGCGCGGGCCGGCGGAAGCGCCGAGGACGTGCTCTGGGCGGTCTGGCAGGCGTCCGGGCTCGGCGAGCAGTGGCAGCGGCAGTCCCGGGCCGGCGGGCCGGCCGGCGCCGCCGCGGACCGGGACCTCGACGCGGTCGTCGCGCTGTTCGACGCGGCCGCCAACTTCGTCGACCGGCTGCCGCGATCCGGTCCGCGGGTGCTGGTCGACCACCTGGTCGCCCAGCAGATCCCGGGTGACACGCTGGCCCCGAAGGCACCGACCGGGGACACCGTCCGGCTGCTCACCGCGCACGCGGCCAAGGGTCTGGAGTGGACGGTCGTCGCGGTGGCCGGGGTGCAGGAGGGCAGCTGGCCGGACCTGCGCCGGCGCGGCACGCTGCTCGGCGTCGAAGACCTGGTCGACGTGGCCGCCGGCCGGGAGCCGGAGCAGCTGTCCCCGGTCGCCCCGCTGCTGGACGAGGAGCGGCGGCTGTTCTACGTGGCGGTCACCCGGGCCCGGCGGCTGCTGATCGTCTCCGGGGTGGCCGGCGACGACGACCAGCCGTCCCGGTTCCTCGACGAGCTCGACCCGCCGCCGCCCGGCGGCTCCCGGCCGGTGACCACCGTGCCGCGGGCACTGTCGCTGCCGGCCCTGGTGGCCGAGCTGCGGTCGGTGGTCAGCGACCCCAAGCAGGTCGACACCCGGCGCCGGGCCGCGGCCACCGAGCTGGC
Source organism: uncultured Actinomycetota bacterium (assembly GCA_963803135.1). Taxonomy (GTDB): domain Bacteria; phylum Actinomycetota; class Actinomycetes; order Mycobacteriales; family CADCTP01; genus CADCTP01. The sequence goes on from CAWDLH010000011.1 coordinate 106,638, forward strand.
CCGGCTGGCCACCGCCGGGGTGCGCGGGGCCGACCCGGACGACTGGTGGGGGCTGGCCGGGCTGTCCGACGAGCGGCCGCTGGCCGACCCGGGCGAGCCGGTGCGGGTCTCGCCGTCGGCGCTGGACCGCTTCCTCGGCTGTGAGCTGCGCTGGCTGCTGGAGGCGGTCGGCGCGCGCGGGTCCGAGCAGGCCGCGCAGTCGGTGGGCATCGCGCTGCACGACGTGGCCGCGGCCGCCGGCACCGAGGAGGTCACCGACGCCGGCGAGCTCGGCGAGCGGCTGGAGTCGGCGCTGGACCGGCTCGACCTCGGCGGCGCCTGGACGACCCGGCGGGAGCGAGCCAGGGCGCGGGACATGCTGGCCACGTTCCTGCGCTGGGAGCGGTCGTCGCGGTCCCGGTACGTGCTGGTCGACGTCGAGGTCCCGTTCTCGGTCACGGTGCCGCCGGAGGCGCCGGCCGGGCACCCGGCCGTGCTCACCGGCCGGGTCGACCGGCTGGAGCGGGACGCGGCCGGCCGGCTGGTCGTCGTCGACCTGAAGACCGGGCGGAGCAAGCCGGCCGAGGGCGAGCTGGCCCGGCACCCGCAGCTGGGCGCGTACCAGCTGGCGGTGGCGGCGGGCGCCTTCGGCGCCGGCGAGCCGGGCGGCGGGCTGCTGGTCAACCTCGGCGCGGCGGTCGAGCGCAACCGGACCCAGGAGCAGCTGGCGCTGGCCGACGACGCCGACCCGGACTGGGCCGGGACCAGGGTGCGGGGGGCGGCGACCGGGATGGGCGGCGCGGTCTTCCGCGCGCTGCCCGGCGCGGCCTGCCGCATCTGCGCCACCCGCTCGTCCTGCCCCGCCACCGACCAGGGCCGCCAGGTCACCGAGTGAACCCGCCACGGTGGTCGCCGGCGGAGTTGGCGGTGGCGCTCCGGCTGCCGGCGCCGACGGCGGAGCAGGCCGCGGTGATCGGCGCGCCGCTCGGGCCGGCGGTCGTCGTCGCCGGGGCCGGCTCCGGCAAGACCGAGACGATGTCGGCCCGGGTGCTCTGGCTCGTCGCCAACGAGCTGGTCCGCCCGGACCAGATCCTCGGCCTCACGTTCACCACCAAGGCCGCCGGCGAGCTGGCCGCCCGGATCCGGGTCCGGCTCGCCCAGCTGCGCGCGTTCCTCGGCGCCGGCGGCCCGGCCGGCGACCCGGCGCTGGCCGGCGAGCCGACCGTCGCCACGTACCACGCGTACGCCGGCCGGCTGGTCGCCGAGCACGCGCTCCGGCTCGGCATCGAGCCCAGCGTCCGGCTGCTCACCGAGGCGATGACCTGGCAGCTGGCCCAGAAGGTCGTCCGCACGTACGACCTGGACGTCCCGGAGCTGGACAACGCCGAGTCGACGGTGACCAACTGGGTGCTCGACCTGGCCGGCGAGCTGGCCGAGCACCTGGTCGAGCCGGACGAGCTGCGCCGCTGGACCGACGAGCTGCGCACCGCCGTGCTGGCGAAGCCGCGCCGGTCCGCGTCCGGCCGCGGCGTGGCCGGCGAGCCGTATGCGGACGTCCGCAAGCTGCTCGAGCGGGCCGCCGCCCGGGTCGCCCTGCTGCCGCTGGTCGACCGCTACACCCGGGCCAAGCAGGACGCCCGGGCGATCGACTTCGGCGACCAGATGTCGATCGCCGCCCGGGTCGCCGACCGGTTCGCCGAGGTCGGCCGGGCCGAGCGGGCCCGGTACGCGGTGGTGCTGCTGGACGAGTACCAGGACACCGGCCACGCGCAGCTCACCATGCTGCGCGGCCTGTACGCCGGCCACCCGGTGACCGCGGTCGGCGACCCGGCGCAGGCGATCTACGGCTGGCGCGGCGCGAGCGCCGACAACCTGATCCGCTTCGCCACCCACTTCCGTACCCGGGACGGCGAGCCGGCCCCGGTGCTGCCGCTGTCGACCTCGTTCCGCAACGACGAGCTGGTGCTCGACGTGGCCAACGCGCTGTCGGTGGAGATCCGGGAGAACGTGCCGGCGCTGACCGCGGGCCCGCGCGGCGAGCCGGGTGTGGTCCGGGCCGCGCTGCTGGAGACCGTGGCCGGCGAGGCCGACTGGCTGGCCGGCGAGATCGCCGCGGTCTGGCGGGCGGACGCGGCCGGCCGGCGGGCCGGTGCCGGCGGCCGCAGCGTCGCTGTTCTGTGCCGGCGGCGGGCCCAGTTCGACCTCGTCGCGAGCGCGCTGCGGGCCCGGGGCGTGCCGGTCGAGCTGGTCGGCCTCGGCGGGCTGCTCGCCACCCCCGAGGTCCGCGACCTGGTCAGCACGCTGCAGGTGGTCAGCGACCCGACCGCGGGCGCGGCGCTGGCCCGGCTGCTCACCGGCGCCCGCTGGCGGGTCGGCGGCCGGGACGTGGCCGCGCTCGGCCGCCGGGCCCGGGCGCTGGCCGCCCGCCGGGAAGAGGCCGCGCAGGGCACCCGGGACACGGTCTCGGACGCGAGCCTGGTCGAGGCGCTGGACGACCTCGGGCCGCCGGAGCCCTACTCGGCCGACGGCTACCGGCGGATGTCCGTGCTGGCGGCGGAGCTCGCCGCGCTCCGGCAGCGCACCGCGCAGCCGCTGCCCGACCTGGTCGCCGACGTCGAGCGGACCCTCCTGCTCGACGTCGAGGTGGCCGCGGCGCCGGACCGGGACCGGGCCGCCGGGCGGGCCCACCTGGACCGGTTCGCGGAGGTCGCGGCCGACTTCTCGGTGGACGCCGAGGTGCCGACGCTCGGCGCGTTCCTGGCCTACCTGGCCGCGGCCGAGGACGCCGAGCGCGGCCTGGAGGCCGGCGTGGTCGACGTGGACGCCGACCGGGTCCAGGTGCTGACCGTGCACGCGGCCAAGGGCCTGGAGTGGGACGTGGTCGCGGTGCCCGGGCTCACCGCCGACGTGTTCCCGGACCAGCTGTCCACCCGCGGCTCCGGCTGGGCCACCAGCGCGGCGACCCTGCCGTACCCGCTCCGCGGCGACGGGTCCGACCTGCCGGTGTTCGACGTGGTGACGCCGCGGGACCAGAAGGGCATCGACGACGCCCGGAAGGACTTCGTGGCGGCGTGCAAGGAACGGGCGGTCCGCGAGGAGCGGCGGCTGGCGTACGTGGCCGCGACCCGGACCCGGCACCTGCTGCTCGCGTCCGGCTACTGGTGGGACACCGCGGTCCGGCCGCGCGGCCCGTCGACGTTCCTCACCGAGCTGGCCGGCGTACGGGGCGTGCAGGTCGACCAGTGGGCCGACCCGCCGCCGGACGGCGCGGCCAACCCGATGCCGCCGCCGGCGCCGGTGCCGTGGCCGGCGGATCCGCTCGGCGCCCGCCGGCCGCTGGTCGAGCAGGGCGCCGCGCTGGTCCGCGCCGCCCAGGCCGGCGAGCCGGCCGCGGACGAGGGCACCCTGTTCGCGGCGGAGGACCTGCTCGCGCTCGGCTGGCAGCGGGAGGCGGAGATCCTGCTGGCCGAGCGGGCCCGGCAGCACGCGCCGCGCGGCGCCGACGTGCCGCTGCCCGGCCACCTCGCGGTCACCGACCTGGTCGTGCTGGCCCGCGACCCGCTCGCGCTGGCCCGCCGGGTCCGCCGGCCGGTGCCGACCCGGCCGGCGCCGCTGGCCCGCCGCGGCACCGCGTTCCACGCCTGGCTGGAGGAGCGCTACGGCGCGGAGCGGCTGCTCGACCTGGACGAGCTGCCCGGCGCCGCCGACGAGGGGGCCGCACCGGACGACGAGCTGGTGCTGCTGCAGGAACGGTTCCTGGCCAGCGCCTGGGCCGAGCGGTCGCCGGACGAGGTCGAGGTCGCGTTCGAGACCGTGGTCGGCGGGGTGGTCGTGCGCGGCCGGATCGACGCGGTCTTCGCCGACCCGGACGGCGGCTGGACGGTGGTGGACTGGAAGACCGGCGACCCGCCGCGGGACGGGACGGCGGCCGCCGTGCAGCTCGCCGCCTACCGGCTGGCCTGGGCCGAGCTGTCCGGCACCCCGGTCGGGCTGGTCCGGGCCGCGTTCCACTACGTCCGCCAGGACCGTACGGTGGCGCCGGTCGACCTGCTCGACGCGGCCGGGCTGCACGCGCTGGTCGAGACGGTCCCTACCGCGCCGGTCTGAGCCCGCGGCCCGGGCGCCGGGCACCGCGCGGCATTGCCGGTCCCGAGCCGGCGCTACCGCTCGTCGGTCATCCCGTCGGCCTTCCGCTCGCCTAGGTCGACGATCAGCGCGCGGTGGTCGGACAGCGGCATCTCCCGGGCGCCGCAGCCGGCCACCGGCGGCAGCGCCGGCCCGTGCCCGAGCACGTGGTCGAGCTGCACCCGCGGGTCCTGGGTCGGGAAGGTCAGCGCCGCCGCCAGCGGGGTCCAGCCGGTCAGCCAGCGCGGCAGCGCGCCGGGGAGGTTGAGGTCGCCGAGCAGCACCCGCGGCGCCGGCAGCGAGCGCACCGCCCGGGCCGCCCGGCGCAGCTGCGCGCCGTTCCACCCCGGCACGAACGACAGGTGCGTGTTGGCCACGGTCATCGGCCCGGCCGGCGTCGCCAGCACCGCGGCGATGAGGACCCGCGGCTCGTCCCGCAGCCAGACCACCTTGCGCCGCGGGCCGGGGATGACGATCGGCGAGCGCACCGGCGCCGACGGCAGCCGGGTGACCAGCCACCGGGTCACCGGAAGCCGGCTGACCAGCCCGATCCCGTACGCGGGGCCGCTGGCGGGGTCGTCGTCGGCGGCCGGGCGCCACTTCTCGCCGGGGGTGCCGAGGATCGCCGCCGCGAACCGGCCCTCGCCGCCCATCGCCTCGGCGACCTCGGCGGTCAGGTCCAGCCGGTGCGAGCGGGGCTGGTCGCGGTCGACCTCCTGTAGCCCGAGCACGTCGGCGTCCAGCAGCTTCACCGCGTCCCGCAGCCGGCCGGCGTCGACCTCACCGTCGGACAGGGACCTGCCGTTGAGGATGTTGAAGCTGGCCAGCCGCACTCCGGAAACCCTACGGGCCGCCTGGCCGCCCGGCGACGCCACCCGACCCCCGCACCGCGTACCAGCCGCCGAGCCCCAGCAGCCCGGCGGCGCCCAGGCCGGTCGCGGCGGCCGCCCCGACGGCACCCGCGATCACCCCGCCGGTCAGCGTGCCGGCCGGGCGCAGTCCCGTCGCCAGCCCGGCGACCAGGCCCATCACCCGCCCCTGCAGCGCGGCCGGAACCTCGGTGACCAGCCGGGTGTCCGAGATCAGCGAGGTGACGCTGAGCGCGACGCCGGCCAGCAGCGTGGCCGCGACCGCCAGCGGCACGGTCCGGCTGGCCGCCAGCAGCCCGAACGTCCCGCCCATGCCGACCAGTGACAGCCCGAGCGCGCGCCGGTCGCCGAGCACCCGATCCGGCAGCGGCCGCACCGACAGCGCCGTCGCAGCCACCAGCATGCCCACCTGGAACGCCGACTGGATCGCCCCGTACGCCGCCGACCCGGCGTGCAGTGGTCCGCGGGCCAGCAGTGGCAGCGTGACGTTCACGACGCTGATCGAGGCGTTGGCGAGCAGCGCGCCGGTCACCAGCCCGCGCAGCCCGGGGTCGGCCAGCACGTACCGGGCGCCGGCGGTGAAGCCCCGATGGCCCTCCTCGTACGCGGCCGGCGCGACCGCCCGCAGCCGGTGCCGTACCACCAGCCAGGCCGCCCCGGAGGCCAGGTAGGACAGCGCATCGACCAGGCAGCACAGCCGCAGGCCGCCGACCGCCACGAGGATCCCGCCGAGCAGCGGGCCGGCGATCCGGCCGCACCGGGAGACCACCTGGTAACGCGCCATCGACCCGGACACCGCGCCGGACGCGGACAACCGCGCCAGCATCACCGCCAGCCCGGGCCCGGACAGCGAGGCGAACAGCGGCGCCACCGCCGCCAGCAGGAGGAAGAACGGCAGGCCCGGGTCGGCAACGCTCAGCCAGCCGGCGGCCCCGACGAGGACGCCCGCGGCGACGAGCTCGGACCCGGCCAGCCAGTCCGGCCCGCGCGGCCGGTCGACCAGCTGGCCGGCCAGCGGCGCCGCGGCCAGCGGCACCACGGACGCGACGGCGAGCACCAGCGACAGCTGCGGCGCCGAGCCGGTCACCTGCAGCACGCTCCAGGCCAGGGCGGTGAGGAAGATCCCGTCGCCGGTCAGCCCGGTGGCCGCGCCGATGAGGAGCGCGGTGCGACGCAGGTCTGCCACGCCGGGCACGTTAGCCGGTGCGAACCGTACGGAAGCCCCCATTACGCTGCCGGCGTGACTGCCGAACGCGAGTACGTCGAGGCCAACCGGGGCGCCCTGCACGCCGACCTGGACGCATGGCTGCGGATCCCGTCGATCAGCGCCGATCCAGCGCACGCACCGGACGTACGGGCCAGCGCGGAGTGGCTCGCGGCGGCGTTCCGCCGGGACGGCTTCCCGACCGTGGAGATCTGGGACACCGCGGGCGCGCCGGCCGTGTTCGCCGAGTGGCCGGCCGCCGAGGCTGGTGCGCCCACCGTGCTGGTCTACGGGCACCACGACGTGCAGCCGGTCGACCCGCTGGAGAAGTGGGTCACCCCGCCCTTCGAGCCGACGATCCGCGGCGAGGAGCTGTTCGCCCGCGGCGCCGCCGACGACAAGGGCCAGCTGCTGTTCCACCTGCTCGGCCTGCGCGCGCACCTGGCCGCGACCGGCCGGGACACCCCGGCGGTCACGCTGCGCTTCCTCATCGAGGGCGAGGAGGAGTCCGGCTCGCCGCACTTCGCCGACCTGCTGCGGGAGCGCCGGCAGCGCGTCGCCTCGGACGTCACCGTGGTCACCGACACCGGAGTGTTCGCCCGCGACTTCCCGACCACGACGACCGGCATGCGCGGGCTGACCGGGTGCCAGGTCGACTTCCACGGCCCGGACGTCGACCTGCACTCGGGCTCGTTCGGCGGCGCGGTGGTCAACCCGCTGACCGCGCTGGCCGGGCTGCTCGCCGCGCTGCACGACGAGGACGGCCGGGTCGCCATCCCCGGCTTCTACGACAAGGTCGTCCCGCTCGGCGACGAGGAGCGGGCCCGGTTCGCCGAGCTGCCCTTCGACGAGCAAGCCTGGCTCGCCGGCCCGGCCCGGTCGCGCGCGGCGGCCGGCGAGGCCGGCTACAGCACCCTGGAGCGGATCGGTGCCCGGCCGACGGCCGAGGTCAACGGCATGTGGGGTGGCTACACCGGCCCCGGGCACAAGACGATCGTGCCGAGCGACGCGTCCGCGAAGCTGTCGTTCCGGCTGGTCCCGGACCAGCGCGGTGCCGACCTCAAGCCGCTGGTGCTGGCGTGGGTCGAGCAGCACACCCCGCCGGGCATCACCGCGACCGTGCACTGGGAGGGCGACGGCGTCGCCCCACTGGTCACGCCGCTCGACTCGGCCGCGCTCGCCGCGCTGGTCCGGGCGATGGAGAAGTCCTTCGGTCGGCCGGTCGGGTTCGCCCGCGAGGGCGGCAGCGGGCCCGAGGCCGACCTGGCCGAGATCCTCGGCGCGCCGGTGGTGTTCCTCGGCGTCGGGCTGCCCGACGACGCGATCCACTCGCCCAACGAGCGGGTGGTGCTGCCGATGCTGGAGCGCGGTGCCGAGGCGGCCGCGTACCTCTGGACCGAGCTCGCTTCACCCGGGCCTCACCCCGCCCGGTCGTAGCCTGGGGCTCGTGACCGAGGCACGCCCACCCGGCTGGTACGACGAGCCCGGGGGCGACCGTGCCCTGCTGCGCTGGTGGGACGGCCGGTCCTGGACGCCGGTGACCCGGTCGCGGTCGGTGTTCGAGCAGCTGCCGCCGGAGCGGTCGGCGGTGGACGTGCTCGAGGCCGAGCCGCGGCGCCCGCCGCCCCGGCGCGGCTGGGTGATCGCCGGGATCGCGGCGGCGGTGCTGCTCGTCATCGTGGTCGCCGGGTTGCCGGGACGGCGGACCGACGGCGGGCTGGCCGAGCGCGGGCCCGGGCCCGGGCCGGCGACGCTCGTGCCGACCGACCCGGCGCCGACCACGGCCCGCCCGGTCAGCGGGCGGTTCGAGGACCGGGTCGCGCGGCTGTCGTACGACGTGCTGCCGGGCGCCTGGCGGGAGTGGGACCGGGACTCGTTCGAGGGCCTGCAGTCCACCCTCGGGTACTACCGGGTCACCCAGGAGAACGCCCCGCGCGACCAGACGTACTGGGCGAACGTGAACTCTGGGCCGGTCGCGGTGGACACCGCGACCGCGGGCGACCTGGCCAAGACCGCGGACCGGCTGATCGGCAAGCTCGGCGAGGAGTACTACCCCCAGCACACCCGGACCGAGCTGGTCCGGCGGACGCTGACCGTGGACGGGTCGCCGGCCGCGCTGGTGCGTTACAAGGCGGTCTTCGATCCGGTCGCCGCGCAGGGCTACTCGGCCAAGTCCGAGCAGGTGGTCGTGCTGGTCGTGGACACCGGACAGGCGCTGCCCTCGGCGCTGTACGTCTCGCTGCCGGACACGGTCCGCCAGCTCTGGCCGTCCATCGACGGCCTGGTCGCCGGCGTCCGCATCATCCGCTGACCGAACCGGCGCCGGCTCGGCCGTGCCGGCTCCGGCTCGGCCGACCGCGCTGATCCGGCTCGGCCGCCCGCGCTGACCGGCTCGGCCGCCCGCGCTGACCGGCTCGGCCGCCCGCGCTGATCCGGCTCGGCCGCCCGCGCTGACCGGCTCGGCCGCCCGCGCTGACCGGCTCGGCCGCCCGCGCTGACCGGCTCGGCCGCCCGCGCTGACCGGCTCGGCCGCGGCGGCCCAGGGCCGGACCGGCCGCGGTTCAGCGGGCGAGACCGGCGCGGACCGCGGCGCGCGCGGCGGCGGGGTCGGCGGCGCCGACGGCGAGGCGGGCCAGCTCGACGCAGTCGGCCTCGGTGACCCGGCCCAGCGCCGCGCCGACGAGCGGGACCGCCCGGGCCGACATCGACAGGCTGGTGACGCCGAGCCCGACGAGCACCGGCGCCAGCAGCGGGTCCGCCGCCGCCTCGCCGCACACCCCGACCGGCTTCCCGGCCAGCCGGCCCGCCTCGCCGCACGCCGCGACCAGCGAGAGCAGCGCGGGCTGCCACGGGTCGAGCAGCTCGGCCAGGTCCCCGGACTGCCGGTCCGCCGCCATCGTGTACTGCCCCAGGTCGTTCGTGCCGATGCTGAGGAAGTCGACCGCGGCCAGCAGCCGGTCCGCGTGCAGCGCCGCCGCCGGCACCTCGACCATCGCCCCCGCGGTGGGCAGCCCGGCCGCCCGCACCGCCGCCGCGAACGACGCCGCCTCGGCCGCGGTCGACACCATCGGCGCCATCACCCACACCTCGGCCCCGGTCGCCCGCGCGGCCGCGGCCACCGCGTCGAGCTGCGCGGTCAGCACCTCCGGCCGCACCCGGGCCACTCGCAGCCCGCGCACGCCCAGGGCCGGGTTGGGCTCCGGGCGCAGGCCGAGGAACGGCAGCGGCTTGTCCGCGCCCGCGTCCAGCGTCCGCAGCACGACCTTGCGCCCGCCCGCGGCCCGGAACGCCGCCTCGTAGGCGGCCTGCTGCTCGGCCGCCGTCGGCATGTCGTGCCGGTCGAGGAACAGGAACTCGGTCCGGAACAGCCCGACGCCCTCGGCGGCGGCGATCCCGGCGTCCCGCAGCGCCGCCGCAGCACCGCCGCCCCCGGTCACCAGGTCGGCGGCGGATCCGATGTTGAGCAGCACCTGCACCGCGCGCCCGTCCGCCGTCCGCCCGGGGCCGGCGTAGTCCGGCAGCTCGTCCGCCGCCGGCCCCACCAGCCCGGGGTCGACGCCGGCCTCGACCGTCCCGGCCGCGCCGTCCACCCGGACCACGGTCCCGTCGGCCAGCCCGGCCGCGCCCGGCAGCCCGACCACCGCCGGAAGCCCGAGCGAGCGGGCCAGGATCGCGGTGTGGCTGGTCGGGCTGCCCCGCTCGGTCACCAGCGCGAGCACGGTCGCGGGTTCGAGCCCGACCGTGTCGGCCGGGGCGAGGTCGTCGGCGACCAGCACGTACGGGAAGCCGGGGGCGGGAACGCCCGGCATCGGCCGGCCGAGCACCGCGGCGACCGCCCGGTCCCGCACGTCGTCGAGGTCCGCGACCCGCTCGGCCAGGTACCCGCCGGCCCCGGCCAGCATCTCCCGGTACGTCCCGAAGGCCTGGGCCAGCGCGTGCGCGGCGTCGCTGCCGCCGCGGACCAGCTCGGCGACCGAGTCGGCCAGCGCCGGGTCGGCCGCCATCAGCGACTGCGCCTCGAGGATCGCGGAAGCGTCCGCCGCCGCGCCGGCCGCCCGGCCGGTGAGGTCCTCGGCCACCGCGTCCAGCGCCGCCGCGGCCCGGGTCACCTCGGCGTCCACATCGGACACCGGCGCCGGCGGCGGCAGCTCGGGCCGCCCGGCCATCCGGGCGACCGGGCCGACCGCGACGCCCGGGCTCACCCCGAGCCCCGCCATCACCCCGCCCGGGCTCACCCCGAGCCCCGCCATCACCCCGCCCGCCGCGCCGCCGTCCTGGGCCTCCGCCCTCGCGGCGCCGGGACCGTCCGGACCGGAGGCCGGGCCGGATCGGCCGGGCGCCGGTGTGGTCCCGCCCGTGGCCGGGTCAGCCCTCGACATCGAGGTTGCGGGCGAGCAGCGCCGCCAGCTCGTCGACCGCGCGGGCCGCGTCCTCGCCCTCGGCCTCCAGCGTCACCTCGGTGCCCTTGCGGGCGCCGAGTGCCAGCACCGACAGCATGCTGCGGGCCGGCACCGGCTTGCCGTCGCCGACCCGGATCGTCACCTGGACCGGCGCGGCCGCGGCGGCCTTGACGAACACGGCGGCCGGCCGGGCGTGCAGCCCGCTGTCGGACCCGATCGCCACGGTGCGCTGCTCGACCATGAGTTGCCTCCTGTCCGGACCGTACGGCTCGATCTTCGCCGCCGGATCGGATCTCGCCAACCGGCGTGCCTGATGTCACGATGACCGGCATGTCCCGGCGGCCGATGCTCACCTCTCGCCGGCACGTCGACCTGCTCCGGGTCACCAGCGCGTCCTGTCCGGGTCGCTGACCCCGCACCGACGACCTGGAAGGAGCCCACCGTGACGCTCTGGACCCCCGACCCGACCTTCTACCCCTCGCCCCGGGACGCGGCCGCCGGCCCGAAGGAGACGCTGGCCTACGTCGCCGCCTTCGACCGGGCCGCGCGGCAGCCGGACGCGATCGCCGCGCTCGACGTCGATCCCGACTCCTCGTCGTACGGACAGGTGGTCGGCTGGACCGACATGCCGTACACCGGCGACGAGCTGCACCACTTCGGCTGGAACATGTGCTCGTCCGCGCTCTGCCCGTACGCGCCGCACCCGCACACCGAGCGGCGTTATCTCGTCGTGCCGGGGCTGCGCTCGTCCCGGGTCATGATCCTGGACACCAAGGAGAACCCGGCCCAGCCGCCGGTGGTGAAGGTGCTGGAGGCCCAGGAGCTGGCCAAGCGGGCCGGCTACTCCCGGCCGCACACCGTCCACTGTGGACCGGAAGGCATCTACCTGAGCTGCCTCGGCGGCGGCGACGGGGCGGATGGCCCCGGCGGTGTCGCGCTGCTCGACCACCAGTCGTTCGAGGTGCTCGGCCGCTGGGAGATCGACCGCGGACCGCAGTACCTGGCGTACGACCTGTGGTGGCACATCGCCCAGGACGTCGCGGTCACCAGCGAGTGGGGCACGCCGTCGATGATCGAGGACGGCGTCGTCGGCGAGCTGCTGCTCGGCCGCAAGTACGGGCACAAGCTGCACTTCTGGGACCTGCGCCGGCGCCGGCACGTGCAGGAGGTCGACCTCGGCGACGAGCACCAGATGGTGCTGGAGCTGCGCCCGGCGCACGACCCGACCAAGGCGTACGGGTTCGTCGGCGTGGTCGTCTCGGTCGAGGACCTGTCCGCGTCGGTGTGGCTCTGGCACCGTTCCGGGGATCGCTGGGAGGTCACCAAGGTGATCACGATCCCGGCCGAGCCGGCCGACGCGTCGCAGCTGCCGCCGGTGATCGCGCCGTTCGGCGCGGTGCCGCCGCTGGTCACCGACATCGACCTGTCCGTCGACGACCAGTGGCTCTACGTCTCGTGCTGGGGCACCGGCGAGCTGAAGCGGTACGACGTGTCCGACCCGTTCCACCCGCAGGAGGCGGGCTCGGTGCGGATCGGCGGCATCGTCGGAAAGGCCGCGCACCCGGCCGACCCGGGCACGCCGCTGTTCGGCGGACCGCAGATGGTCGAGGTGTCCCGGGACGGCTCGCGGGTCTACGTGACCAACTCGCTGTACGGCGCCTGGGACGACCAGTTCTACACCGGCGGCGTCGGCGCCTGGATGGCGAAGCTCGACTCCACTCCGGACGGCTTCACGTTCGACGAGCGGTTCTTCCCGCACGGCGATGCGGCCTGGCGGGGGCGACGTCCGCACCAGGTCCGCCTCCAGGGCGGCGACGCCTCCTCCGACTCCTACTGCTACCCGTGACCCCGCGCCCGCGACGGCCGCGGGGCCCGATCGGCCCGCGCGGCGGGTGGTCGGCGTGAGCGGGGGTGCGGTCGCCGCGGTGCTCGGGCTGGGCGTGTTCCACGGGCTCAACCCGGCGATGGGCTGGCTGTTCGCGGTCGCGCTGGCGTTGCAGGCGACCGCCGACCCGCGCGGCCGCCGGATCGCCGCGCTGCGGGCCCTGCCGCCGATCGCCGCCGGTCACCTGGTCTCGGTCGCGGCGGTCGCGGCCGTCTTCGCCGTCACCGCCTCCGCCGTCACCTCCCGCGCGGTGACGATCGCCGCCGGTGCGCTGCTGGCGGGGATGGGCTTGTGGCGCCTGCTGTCCCAGCGGCACTTCCGCTGGGTCGGCATGCGACTGTCCACATGGGAGCTCGGCGTCTGGTCGTTCCTCATGTCGTCGGTGCACGGCGCCGGCCTGATGCTCGTGCCGGTGCTCGCGCACCACTCCGGCGGGCCGGTGCCGGCGTCGCTGGGCCTGGCCGCGGTGGCGTCCCTGCTGCACGCTGCGGCCATGCTCCTGGCCGCCGGCCTGGTCGCGATCGCGGTGCTGGAGGTCCTCGGCCTCGGCGTGCTGCGCCGGGCCTGGGTCAACGTCGACAAGGTCTGGGCCGTCGCCCTGATCGGCGCCGGCGCCGCCACCGCCCTCACCCACTGACACCGTCAGTAGGGAGATGCTCGCTGCTAGTTGCAGCCGGTCGATATGCTTGTTGTCTTTCCGTCACTTGTCCGTAGATCCACCGCAGCTCCGTGGCACAGTCCATCGTCCGTGACCGGGATGCTCCACAGAGCCTGCTTCGTGAGTCGGCCCTTGACCTTTCCGGAGGTCGAGCCGTTCCTGTCTGTCACACCGATTGTCACCTCGAGCGAACCGCGGAGCTTCACTGGTCTGATCTGGGCCCAATAGAGGTGACACTGGCGGGAGTACAGCACCTCGAGCATGGCCACGTCTGCAGCCTTCAGCGAGATAGAGGCATCGTCGACCGGATGGGCGTCGTCGCAGGCGCTGGGGGCGAGCGCCGGCGGCTTCGGGTCGGCCGGTGCATGCTCACCGAACAAGAAGGCGTGGCCCACCCCGCCGATAAGGATGAGGCCCGCCACCGCAAGCATTTTACGAAGGCCGAAAATGCGTCGCAGGGTAGACCATGTCGGAAGGCCGAACGCGGTAACAAGAACTCCGGCAACTGCTACGGCTAATCCTGCCGACGTGGCCGCTCGGTCAGAGAGGAATGGGGTCGCAACCGTAAACGTCGTGACGGCGCCCACCGCAGTCGCAATTGCGCCGGTAGCCCAAGGCGGGCGACGCTGGCTCGGAGAGTGCGGCGGAGGCTGCTGGCTTGCAGTCACGGGTCTCCGATCATCGGGGCTCGGAAGAGTCGGACGACTGTCAGGACGCAGTCGTCCGCAACACGATCCAGAGGCACCTCAAATCCTCAGGTCGTCATTGCCCCAAGGCCGCGAAGCGGTGCTCGCGAACGCCACTGGATCGTCGACGTGCTCGCCAAGTCAGATTAGATCAAACTCCCCGCTTTTCATTCCTTCACGGAACAGGGACCACTCCCGCCGGGTGAAGGATAGGGTCGGGCCGGATGGGTCTTTCGAGTCGCGGACCGCGACGCCGCCGTTGGTGAGGGGTGCGACTTCGACACACCCGTTGGTGCCGCTCGCGCTGGCCTTGCGCCACGCGAGTGATTCCGTTTGGGAGAACTCCAGCTCGGACATGCTTCCTTCTCGTGTCTGTCGGTGTCTAGCCAGGTAGCTGCGATGCGATCGCGGTTATTCGATCGCGGGTGTCCCTCGGGCTCATGGCGATCGCCCTCAACTGGTCGAAGGCTCGCCGATAGCGGGCCAGGTCCGTCGGGTTCTGCAGGAAGAAGCTGCCGACCAACCCTTCGATGTGGACGACATCGGAGACGCCCTCGAGCTGAAGTAGTTCGAAGGCGCTATCCATGCCTGGATGCGCACCGGCCTCGAGCGCGATGACCTGCACCACCACATTGCGGGGACGCGTGCGCTCAACCAGTGCCTCGAGCTGCTCGCGCATTATCTGTGGGCCGCCCACGACGCGGTGCAGCGCTGTCTCGTCCATAACCGTCCAGTACTCGGGAGGGTCCTCCCGCCGTAACAAGGCTTGCCGGGTGAGGCGCGCCTGGACGAGCTGGTCGAGCGAGTCGTCGTCGAGATCCGGAAGGATCCCGCTGGTGAGCGCGCGGGCGTAGCTCTCCACCTGCAGAAGTCCCGGGACCAGGCTTGTTTCGTACTGGTGGATCGACCTCGCTGCATCCTCGAGACCGGTGTAGGTCGCAACCGCCTCCGGGAGGCCGTACTGCTGCCACCACGACTGCCGCTTGCTGTCTCTGGTGAGAGCTAGTAGGCGTTCGCGATCCTCCGGGGAGACCTCGTAGAGATCGCAGAGGAAACGGACGTCGGCGATGCTGACGCCGCGGGCGGCGGTCTCGATGCGGCTGATCTTGGCCGGGGAGACCTCCATCCGGCCGGCGACCTCCTCGACGGTGAGACCGGCCTGCGCCCGGAGCGCCCGCAGCCGCGCGCCGAGCTCACGCCGACGTACGGTCGGGCTCGGGCTGGTCACGCGTGTCTCCTCGCGGGCGATCGGGCCTCGGCTGGCATCGCCCGATCGGCAATGTCGCATGGCGTGTGCTTTTGGCACTTGCCATTGGTATGTGCGATGGGGCATCGTAGACCTACGACCAGAGTCGTTCGCAAGTGGATCGCCGTTCGGTGATCTGCCCGTAACGACGGTGCCGCCGGGCCTCGCCCGGGGCCCTCGCGGGAGGAGGTCGGATGTGGATCCGCCGTCCCGCCCCCTGAGGCGCAGATGACGAAGGCGCCGCCGTAGCGGCGCCTCAGCCTCGACCCGGGCGACTGCCATCGCCCGGGCCGATCCGACACGCCCGCACCCCCGTCACGAGGCACAGAGGCATGTCATGCATAAGCCTACGCCGCGATCATCGCCACTGACCAGGCTCGGCCGCGCGATCGAGCGCGCCGCAACGGTCCTGTTCGCCCGGTCCGACGCGCGGGCCAGGGCAACCGGCTGGGAGGTGCGCAGCACCGGCCGGTGGAACGCCTCCCGCGTCTACCACGATCCCCGGTACGACCGCCTGGCCGCCTGCCCGAGCTGCGCCGGCCACGGCTGCCCCCGCTGCTCCGGCACCGGCCGCATCACCCGGACCGGCCCTGACCGCGCCGCGGGGGACGCGACCGGCGGCTCCCGCTGCTCCGGCACCGGCCGCATCACCCGGACCGGCCCGGGCCGCGCCGCGACCGGCGTCGGTCGGGCTGCCCGCGACCCGGCCGGTCCCGACCCGGGTGGAGGCCCGGCCGGGTCCGGGCGGGTCCGGAGCCGGCGGTGAGCGGCGCGGCCGAGTTCGGCCGGGCGTTCGTCCGCGTCCCGCGGCCCAACCCGCTCGTCATCGCCTGGCGCTGGCGGTACGAGCTGTGCACCGCCGGCACCCTGGTCGCGCTCGCGGCGCGAATCGGTCCACTGTGGACGGTTGCTGGCGCGCTCGCGGTCGCCGCCGCGTTCGCCGTCCTGCGGCCACTGCGCTGGCGGTTCTGGTGCATCGTGACGCAGCACCGGCTGCGGACCGGCCTCAAGGACGCGTGGGTGTTCTCCCGCGCCGGCCGGCTGCCGATGGTGCTCTGGACCCGGCCGGTCCGGGAGGGCGAGCAGGTCTGGCTGCTGCTGCGCCCGGGCCTGTCCGCGCCCGACCTCGCCGGCGCCGCGCCGGTGCTCGCCGCCGCCTGCTGGGCCAGCGACGTGGTCGTGGTCCCGCACCCGACCCGGGCAGCCCTGGTCCGGGTCGTCGTGGTCCGCTACGACGTGGCCGCGTACCCAGCGGCACACGGTCGCTAAGCTACGACGTCGCCGCGTACCCGGCCAGCGCCGCGTAGATCGGCGCGGTGACGAACCGCTGCCGGCGCAGCACGCCGGGGTGCCGGCGCAGCCACCGGCCGAGCTGTCCGGACAGCAGCGCCCAGCCGAGGTCGACCGTGACCGCGACCCCGAGGAAGACCAGCCCAAGCAGCAGGAACTCGCGCGACGACGAGCCGAACTGCGGCAGGAACGCCAGGAAGAACACCGCGACCTTCGGATTGGAGATCCCGACCAGGAACGCCTGCCGGAACGTCCGCCCGGCCGGCGCGGGCGGCGCGGGCGCCCCCGACCGCAACGCCCGCGCGGCCAGCACGAGCAGGTAGGCCGCGCCGGCGTACCGCACGACCGCGAACGCGACCGCCGACGACACCAGCAGCGCGGTGAGCCCGAACGCGGCCGCGGCGACGAAGCACGCGGTCGCCGCCTCGACCCCGAGCACCGAGACGACCGCGGCCCGGCGGCCGCCGGCAAGCCCGCGGGCGAGCACGAACAGCACGTTCGGCCCCGGGATCGCGACGAGTGCCACGGACGCGGCGAGGAACACCAGCACGCGCCGACCGTACGGCTCCGACCGCGGCGCAGGCATCCGGTTAAGGTCCCCGGATGGCGGTCAGGCCGGGGACGCGCGCCGACGCGGAGTCGATCCGGCTGCCCGCGCGCCCGGTCGCGCCGGTCGTCGCGATCACCCGCCGGCTGGCGGGCGCGCTGCTCATCCTGCTCGTGGTGGTCGCGGTCGTGCTGGTGGACCGGGACGGCTACCGGGATGTCACCGGGGACCGGATCGGCGTGATCGACGCCTTCTACTACGCGACCGTCACCCTCTCCACCACCGGGTACGGCGACGTGACCCCGGTCAGCTCGGCCGCCCGGCTGGTCAACGTCCTGGTCGTCACGCCGGCCCGGGTGCTGTTCCTCATCATCCTGGTGGGCACCACGCTCGAGGTGCTCACCGAACGGTCCCGCGAGCAGTTCCGGATCCGCCGCTGGAGGTCTCGGGTGCGCGAGCACGTCGTCGTCTGCGGGTATGGCACCAAGGGCCGCAGCGCTGTCGCCGCCCTGCTGGAGGATGGCACGCCGCTGGAGCGGATCGTCGTCGTCGAGCGCGCCGGCGACGCGGCGAAGGAGGCGACCGCCCGCGGCCTCGCCGTCGTGCCCGGCTCCAGCTCCCGCTCGGAGGTGCTGCGGCGGGCCGAGATCGGCACGGCCAGGGCCGTGGTCGTCGCGACCGACACCGACGACGCCACCGTGCTCACCGTGCTCACCGCCCGCGACCTCGCGCCGCGGGCCTGGATCGTCGCCGCCGTGCGGGAGACCGAGAACATCCCGCTGGTCCGGCAGAGCGGCGCCGACCAGGTCGTGGTCTCCTCGGCCACCGCGGGCCGGCTGCTCGGCCTGTCCACGTCCGCGCCGCAGCTCGTCACCGTCGTCGAGGACCTGCTCACCGCGTCCACCGGGATCGCGCTGACCGTACGGGCGGTGCGGCCGGACGAGGTGGGCCGGGCGCCGGGCGAGCTCGGCCAGCCGGTCGCCGCCGTGGTCCGTGCCGGCGAGCTGCGCAACTTCGCCGACCCGTCGGTGCAGCGGCTCGACCACGGCGACCGGGTCGTCTGCATCGCCGACGTCGACCGCCGGATGGACGCCGGGTCCGCTCCGGGTGCCGGGTCCGCTCCGGGTGCCGGGTCCGGTCCGGGTGCCGGGTCCGGCCCGGGAGGCGGGTCCGGTCCGGGTGCCGGTTCCGGCCCGGGAGGCGGGTCCGGTCGGGCTGACAGGTCCGGTCGGGGTGCCGGGTCCGGTCCGGGCGGCGGGTCCGGTCCGGGCGGCGGGTCCGGTCCGGGCGGCGGGTCCGGTCCGGGTGCCGGGTCCGGTCCGGGCGGCGGGTCCGGTCCGGGTGCCGGTTCCGGCCCGGGCGAGACCCTTCCCGGCGAAGGCAGCTAGTGTCGAGGGGTGCCGAGAGCGACCCTCCCCGCGCCGTCGTATCCGCTGGTCCGCACCGTGCTGGACAACGGCCTCCGGGTCCTGCTCGCGCCGGACCGCAGCTCGCCGGTGGTCGCGGTCGCCGTCTACTACGACGTCGGCATCCGGTCCGAGCCCGAGGGGCGCACCGGGTTCGCGCACCTGTTCGAGCACCTGATGTTCCAGGGCTCGGCCAACCTCGAGAAGCTCGCCCACTTCCGGTACGTGCAGTCCTCCGGCGGCACGTTCAACGGCAGCACGCACCTCGACTACACCAACTACTTCGAGATGCTGCCGAGCAACGCGCTCTCCCGCGCGCTGTTCCTGGAGGCCGACCGGATGCGCAGCCCGCGCATCACCGAGGAAAACCTGCAGAACCAGATCGCCGTGGTCAAGGAGGAGATCCGGGTCAACGTCATGAACCGGCCGTACGGCGGGTTCCCGTGGCTGCTGCTGCCGCCGGTGCTGTTCGACACGTTCCCCAACGCGCACAACGGCTACGGCGACTTCGTCGACCTGGAGAGCGCGACGGTGGCCGACGCCGCCGACTTCTTCCAGCGCTACTACGCGCCGGCCAATGCGGTGCTCACCGTGGTCGGCGACTTCGACCCCGACGAGGCGCTGGCGCTGGTCGAGGGGCACTTCGCCGACATCCCCGGCCGGTCGCGGCCGGACCGGCCCGACTTCGCCGAGCCGCCGCTGGACGCCGAGCGGCGCAAGTCGCTGCCCGATCCGCTCGCGCCGGTGCCGGCGGTGGCGGCGGGCTGGCGGGTGCCCGACCCGGTCGGCAGCTTCGGCGACTACCTGTCGTACGTGGTGCTCGGCGAGGTGCTCTCCGACGGCGACGCGTCCCGGCTGGAGCAGCGGCTGGTGCAGGGGGACCGCACGGTCACCCAGCTCGCGGCGTACCTGGGGCTGATGGGCGACCCGTTCGACGTCCGCGACCCCACCGCGTTCGTGTTCCAGGCGCACCAGGCGCCCGGCGCGACCGCGGACCAGGTGCTCGACGCGGTGACCGAGGAGTTCGACCGGCTGGCCACCGACGGGCTGGTCGCCGGCGAGCTGGAGCGGGTGCGGGCCCGGCTGCTGGCGCAGGTCTTCCGTGACCTCGACCCGGTGCTCGGCCGCACCCAGGCACTGTCGGCGGCGGAGCTGGTGCACGGCCGGGCCGAGCTGCTCTCCGAGCTGCCCGGCCGGCTGGCCGAGGTGAGCGCGGACCAGGTGCGGGCCGCGGCCGCGTCGTTGCGGCCGGACCGGCGGGCGGTGCTCGAGGTCGCGCCCGGAGGCACGCCGGCCGCGCCGGCTCCGGGAGGTGCCCGGTGACCGCCGCGGTGCCGGCCGCGGTGCCGGCCGCGGTGCCGGCCGCGGTGCCGGCGCCGGCTCCGGGAGGTGCCCGGTGACCGCCGCGGTGGAGACGCCGTCGCTGGCCGAGGCCGTGCCGCCGCGCAAGCTGGTGCCGCCGCTCGGTCCGGTGCCGCGGGTGAGGCAGCCCACCGCCGCCGAGCGGGTGCTGCCGTCGGGCCTGCGGGTGGTCACGGTGCGCCGGCCCGGCGTGCCGCTGGTCGAGCTTCGGTTGCGGGTGCCGTTCGGCGCGACCGCGCCGAGCCACCCGGCCCGGGCCAGCGTGCTGGCCAACACGATGCTGGCCGGCACGGCCGCGCACAGCCAGGTCGAGCTGGCCGCGGAGCTGCAGGCGCTCGGCGCCGACCTTTCGGTGTCCTCGGACAGCGACCGGTTGATCGTCGGCGGGGCGGTCCTGCGGACCGGGCTCGGCGCTCTGCTCGGACTGGTCGCCGAGGTACTCGAGTCCGCGTCGTACCCGTCCCGCGAGGTCGCGGGGGAGCGGTCGCGGCTGGCCGAGCGGCTGGCGATCCTGCGCTCGCAACCGTCCGTGCTGGTCGGTGAGGCGCTCAACCATCGGCTGTACGGCTCCCACCCGTACGGGCGGGAGCTGGCCACGCCGGACGCGGTGCAGTCGGTGACAGCGGCGCAGCTGCGCAAGCTGCACGCCGACCGGGTCCGTCCCGACGGCAGCACGCTCGTGCTCGTGGGCGACCTGTCCCCGGCCCGGGCGCTCGACACGGTCGAGTCGGTGCTGGGTTCGTGGACCGGCGAGTCGGCCGGCCGCCCGCTGCCGCCGCTGCCGCCGGTGCGGCCGCAGCCGCTGCTGCTGGTCGACCGGCCCAGCTCGGTGCAGGCCTCGATCCGGCTCGGTGGCCCGGCGGTGCGCCGGGAGGCGCCAGACTACCCGGCGCTGCAGCTGGCGAACCTGGCCTACGGCGGCTACTTCTCCTCCCGGCTGGTGGAGAACATCCGTGAGGACAAGGGCTACACGTACGGCCCGCACAGCCGGATCAGCCACAGCGTGGCCGGGTCCCGGCTGATCGTCGACGCCGACGTCGCCACCGCGGTGACGGCTCCGGCGCTGCTGGAGATCTGGTACGAGCTCGGCCGGATGGCGACGCTGCCGATCACAGCGGAGGAGCTGGAGAACGTCCGGCAGTACGCGGTGGGCTCGCTGGCGTTGTCGATCTCCACCCAGGCCGGGCTGGCGTCCACGCTGTCCGCGCTGATCGGTGTCGGGCTGGGGCTCGACTGGCTGCGCGAGCACCCGCGCCGGCTCGCCGCGGTGACGCTGGAGGAGACGTTCGAGGCGGCGCGCAGCTACCTGGCCCCGGCCGGGATGCTCGCCGTGGTCCTCGGCGAGGCGGCGCAGATCAGCGATCCGCTGGCCGCCCTCGGTCCGGTCGAGACGGCCTGAGGTGGTGCTCACCCAGATCCCGGTGCTGGCCCGGGTGGGGCACGACCGCGCGACCGAGCGGCGCACCGACGACGCGTGGCTGGCGGCCGCGTGGGAGCGGGGGCTGGCCCTGGTGGTGACGCCGGAGTACACGACGGCGGTGGTGGAGCGGGCGGCCGGGGCGGCGCTGGCGCTGCGACCGTGCGCGTCGGTGCCGGCCGGGTCCGAGCGCTACTTCCTCGGGCTGGCGGCGGACGACCCGGTGTACGCGGTCCGGTTGCCGCGGGACCTGGCCGGCGACCGCTGGGTGGACCTGCGCGAGATCGGTGCGGCGCTGGACGACCGGGACGCCGGGCTGCTCACCACGGCGACCGCGCTGGCCCGCTGGCACGACCGGCACCCGCGATGCCCGATCGACGGCACCCCCACCGACCTCGTGAACGGCGGATGGGTGCGGCGGTGCCCGGCCGACGGCTCCGAGCACTTCCCGCGTACCGACCCCGCGGTGATCATGCTCGTGCACGACGGCGGGGACCGGTGCGTGCTGGGGCGGCAGGCGACCTGGCCGGAGGGGCGGTTCTCGATCCTGGCCGGGTTCGTGGAGCCGGGGGAGTCGTCCGAGGCGGCGGTCGCCCGGGAGGTGGACGAGGAGGTCGGTCTGGCGGTCACGGACATCACGTACGGTGGCTCGCAGCCGTGGCCGTTCCCGTCGTCGCTGATGCTCGGCTACACCGCCCGGGCTCTCGGCTCGTCGCTCCACCTGCGCGACGGCGAGCTGGCCGAGGCGCGGTGGTTCACCCGCGACGAGATCCGCGCCCGGGCGGTGCGGCTGCCGCCACCGGTGTCGATCGCGCACCGGATCATCACGGACTGGGTCGCGCAGGGGTGACGCCGGTGCCACCCCTGCGCTGTCCTCAGTTCGTCAGCGGGCAGGTCGTGCGGTAGTCGTCCACGGTGGCTTCGGCGCCGGCACCGCAGAGGAACTGCTCGTACCGGTCGTCGTTGTCGACGAACTCCTTGAGCCAGGAGATCGCGTACCGGGCGATCGTCGTGTTGGGGCTGTTCGGCGCGAAGTGGGTGGCGCCGGCCAGCTCGACGTATGTCTTCTCGGACGCGGCCGGCAGCGAGTTGTAGAACGGGATCGAGTGGCTCGCGACCGGCGCGACGGTGTCGGCCTCGGTGCCGACGATGAGCGACGGCACCCGGTTGCCGGACCAGTTCTTGGTCAGATCCCACGGGGTCAGGGAGACCGCGGCCTGCAGCGCCGGCCGGTCGGCCGAGGCCTCGAGTGTGCCGCCGCCGCCCATCGAGTGGCCCATGACCGCGAGGCGGGTGGCGTCGATTCGGGTGCGTACGGAGCTGCGCGTGGTCAGGTAGTCGAGTGCGGCGAGCAGCTCGGTGCCGCAGGCGCCGGGCTGGTCCAGGGTGCTGATCGTGTCGATGATGAACACGACGAAGCCCTGGGAGGCGACCCGCGGTCCGAGCCAGGCCAGGCTCGACTGGGTGGCGGTGAACCCGGGGGCGACCGCGACCGCGCCGAACGTGCCCTCGGCGGTGGAAGTCGGGAAATAGATCGTGCCGCCGCCGAAGCCGGTCACCGCCAGCCGGGAGACCGTCGTCTGCGAGGTCGCGAACGGCCCGAGCGTGGCGTCGACGCTGGCGCTGGTCGGGTCGGGCCCAGGGTCCCGGCAAAGTCGTGAATGGCTAGCACTTCATGATCGTCTGGAGTGGGCGGTGGGGTCTTCGGGCGTGGTGTCGTAGGGCTGCGGCGATGTTGTCGACGCCGGCCAGTCGCAGGATGGTGATGGCCAGGTTGCGCAGGCTGGCCATGATGCGGGGTCCGTTGGCGGTGCGGATCTGGGAGCGGTCCTCGTCGAAGACGACGTCTCGGATCCAGTGCAGCCGGTCTTCGATCGTCCAGTGCCCGCGGATGATGTCGGCCAGGTCGGCGGGGTTGGCCTGGGTGGCGTCCAGCGAGGTGATCGCGTAGACGGTCTCGGTGGACCAGCGTTTCGCGCCGTTGAGCGGTCGGCGGCGGCGCACCACCTGCAGGGCCTGAGCGGCGTGCGGGAACAGCAGGCCGGCGGCGACGGCGGTGACCTTCAATGTTCGTCGTTCGACCCGGCCGTGTCCGCGGCCGCGGCTCTCGTCGGCGACCGGGACCTGTGTCCAGGGCAGCGCGGTGAGCTGGGCGTGCAGGCTGGGCTGGTTGCGCTTGACCGTCAAGACGTAGTGCGCGCCGCGGGAGCCCACCAGGTACTCGGCGTGGCCGCGTTGGGCGTGCATCGCATCCGCCGTGACGACCGCGCCGGTCAGGTCGACCCGGTCCAGAAGCGTTGCCAGCATGGGGATCTCGTTCGTCTTGGCCGCAACGTCGACCTGACCCAGCACCACGCCGTGCGTGTGGTCGAGGGCGGCGAGCAGATGCCGGCCCGGCTCGCCGTCCGCGGCCGACCCGCGCAGGGTCTTCCCGTCGACTGCGACCCGTCGAGGTGTCCCGGCCGAGCCTGTCCCGGCCACCGCGCTGGTCCGCTGCTGCGCCCACACACCGACCGCATCATCGAACCCGTCCGCGTCCAGGCGTTGCAACGTCCGCCGGAACGTGGACTCGGACGCGACCACCGCCCCGACGCCGAGCTCGACCCAGGTCGCCGCGTCGGCATCGGCGGCCCACTCGGCGATCGCGACATACGAACGGGCCCCCGCCATCACCGCGCACACCGCCAACGCCAGCACGGCCGAGAACCGGTGTCGGACCCCGCGCGGCTTACGCGGGTCCGGGACCTGCGCCAGGACCGACAACAACCCCGTCCGGTCGACCGCGAACGCCTCGCCCAGAACAAGGAGGTGGCCGATCGCAGGGTCGATCGGTGATGATTGCGCGGCGGGCATGGCCCCTCTGCAGCGATCCGGCTCGGTGTGAGAACCGCCATGATCACGACGAGGGACATGCCCGCACCCTCATCTACTGCACATCGGCGTGTCGCAAACCACCCAGATCACCCCGCCCGCACGACTTTGCCGACCCCCTGGGGTCGGGCCCGCGCTGGAATGGGTTGTCCGCGGCGAGCGCGCGCGCCCCGGCAGGGCGAACAATTGCGCGAGCGCGAGGATGAGGACAGCCAGGACGAAATTGTGTTTCCGCACGCCGGATCCTTTCCGGAAACAGGGGGTTCCCGGACGATAAGCCGACGTCCGCCGGATGCTCCACCGCATTCACCCAGCCGGTCTACTATTGTGGTGAGCGCCACACAAATCGATAATGAATGCGCTGTGCGGGCGTCACAATTCACCTCGCCACCGCCTGCGCCTCCTGCACGGGCAGCACCCGCACCGGACTGGTCGTCGTGGTCGTGCCCTGGACCGGCCGGAACCCGCCGCCGCCGACCGCGTAGTCCGCGGTCCAGGTCAAGGTCACCGACGCGGCCATCGCCCCCGCGCGGTCGTAGGTGTGCGCGACCCGGGCCGCGCTCGTCCGAACGCCGCCCCCGTCCCCGAACCGCCACTCGTATGCCACGATCCGCGGCCGAATCTTCACCGCCTGCCCCAGCAGCGTGACCGTCCGCTCCCCCTCCCCGATCGCAGCACAGGTCCGAGCCGCATCCCCACACCAGAAGTAGGTCTCCAAATTCACGAACGACACGCGCCCCGGATCCGACCGCACCTCCCCCCGAAACAACCCCAACTCCCGAAACGCCCCCAACACCTCCCCCGGAGTCGGCGGCGCCGCTCCAGGTGAACCTGCGAATCCGCAAAGGGGAACGATCTCGGTAAAGGCTGCGACGGCAGACGCCGCCGTGGTGTTGGCTGCTGCGTCGGCGCAGTACGCGGCTGTCGCTGCAGCCTCGGCGTCCGCCGGCTTAACACTATTCGACAAATCCTCCGACTCGTGCTCACCTCTCCGGCTCGTCTCACCACTGACGTCGATGGTTCCATTCTTCTCGCCTAGGCATCCTGCTATCGAGCCGGTGGCTGAACAGCTGCCGCCGGCATCCGCCGCTGCCGTTGGAGGGATAAGCAATGCAAGAACGATCCCGCTCAGCGCGCCGAGTCGACTTCCCAAGGCCATCTTGGCCGCTCCTTCTCGTAGTCGCTTCACCTCAGGTTGCCGGTTGTGCATTGGTGACGAGCCACGAGTCGGTCCTACGAAGAGTAATCAGAACCCGAGCGTTGTTTTCTGCCCGAACATCTTCACGGGTGCCCGACGCGCCTACCACAGTTCGTGGTGCTCGGTCGTAGGTCAGGTCGACCAGAGCCGCCTTACCTGCCTTGTAGTTCGCGATGGTCGCTTTGCCAATGGTGATCTGGCCGCCCGTGGTGTGACCGCCTTCGCGCCGCAGCTTGTCGATGCCGTCGGCCAGGGCGTTACATCCGGGACAGTCGGATACCCGTCGGAGGAGTCCCGTGTCGCCGCTAGTCGTGGCGTAGTCCAGGACGGCTAACCAGTAGCGGGCGAAGGATTCGGCGGCGGTGGGGGTGTCTTGGCGGGCGGAGGCGGGGAGGGTGGGGGCGGCGGCCGGCGGGGGAGTCGGCACCGCCGTCGATGGGGGGTTCGACGGCGGTGCCGACGACTGTGGTGGGGAGGACCCGGCCGGCAACTCGGGCGGCGACGAATCTTTGCCCGAACACCCGGCGACAGCGAGAACGACGGCGACCGCGGCTACGCCAACCCTGACACCCACGTGATCAACCTACCGTGCTGTTTGTCCACCTTCCATGCCCAAAGTTCGATCTGTGGAAAGTTCGATCAACGTGTTGGGAATGAGAGCGCCGGGTGGCGCGGATCGTCGAATCGGATGAGCATGTCGGCGATCCGCTCGGGGTCCGCGTCCCGCTCGTACCGGTCATAGGCAGGCAAGGTCCACCTCTCAGCCTCGTCCGTACGCCGCTCTCGCGCGCCGGCTGACAGCCGGAGATGCACCTTGAGGTCCAGAGGCAGCCCGCGCCCGAGGAGCAGCGTCCCGTCGAGGATGAGCACGGCGTTGTCCGGAGCCGACTCGTATTGCGCGCGGGTCGCGCGGTCGGTGGACGGATCCCACAGCGTGGGCAGATACCGTCGGGATCCGCGCGGTCCGAGCGGGTCGAGCAGCTCGCGGCGGAGCGCGGCGAGGTCCAACCGGTCGTCGTAAAACGCGTCCGGATCCGTGCGCCCGTGCTCGAATCGCAGCGATGCCGGCCGGAAGAACCACTCGCTGCTCACCCGCACCACCGGCCGCCCGCGCAGCCGCAGCGGGTCGACGAGCGCGTCCGCCAAGGAGCCGGGCGAGGCGGCCGGGTGTCCGTCGACGGCGACCCGCAACACGTGCGAGCACGCTGCCGCCGCCTGCTCCACAACGTCCGCCACCTCGTCAGCGAGCCGGTCTGCCTCGACCGGCCGCGGCGCAGACATCACGCCGGCAGCCTAGGCATCCCGCCCGCCCACCAGCCCCATCCCACCCGCCCGTCCGGCTGAGGTGCCGGCGCGGGGGTCAGTAGGGGGAGTGGGTGACGGTGCGCGGCGCGGCCGCCTGCATCCGCGACTCCTAGGCGCGCTGGCCGTTGGCCTGGGCGGGCACGGGGTCGCCTGAGCGGTTCCCGCCGGTTCGCACCTCGCTTCGGCTGCGCACGTCCGGGCTCTGCCGCGGCTCGGGCGGCCGCTCCGGGCCGCCGTGCTCGCCGCCGCGAACGCGCCGGCGCTCGGCTCCGCGTTCGGGCCCGCGCTCGGCTCCGCGTTCGGCTCCGCGTTCGGGCCCGCGTTCGGCTCCGCGTTCGGCTCCGCGTTCGGCTCCGCGTTCGGGTCGGCGCTCGGGCCCGCGTTCGGGTCCGCGTTCGGGCCCGCGCTCGGGCCCGCGCTCCCGCTCGGCTCCGCGTTCCCGCTCGGGACCCCGTTCACGCTCAGGCCCACGCTCAGGCCCACGCTCGGGCCCACGCTCGGCCCCGCGTTCGCCCTCGGGCCCGCGCTGCTGCGGAACCAGCTCGACCGGCAGCGCGACCTTCGGGTCGGCGCTCGACTCGATGACCTGCTTGGCCAGGTCGTGGATGCGCAGCCCGTGCGACCGGGTCACCCGGCGCAGCTGCTCGAAGGCGTCCCGAGGGGCCACCCTCCAGCGCTCGCTGAGCACCCCGATCGCCTGCTCGACCACGACCCGGGACGCGAGCGCGTGTTCGAGCTGCCGCACCGACGCCCGAAGCTGGGTGACTTCGTCCACGTCACCCGGCGGCCGCGGCGGCCGAGGGCCGGGAACCGTGCCTTCCGCGAGGAGGTCGGCGAGAACCAGTGCGTGCCCGAGATCGTCCACGGTGTCCGTGGGCAGCGTCGGGAACGCCCCCTCGACCCTCCAACCGGTCGAGGTCCTCCTGATCACAACCTCCCCCCGGAAAGGTTCGGGGAGTCCGGCGGCGTGTCGCCCCGATGCGGCGACCCCGCGGTCCACCACTCCTGCACCTCCACCCCAACGGTGACCACTGCGGCGTCGTCACTCAGTGCCCCCGGCTTGGCCACGCTACGTCGCCGTCCGGACACACTATCGGAGGGTGGCCCGCCCGGGCAGATGCCAGGCGGGTTGTTTAGGCGGCCAGCGCGCTCTTCACCTGATCGATGGACGGATTGGTCAGCGCTGTGCCATCGGGGAATACCACCGTTGGGACGGTACGGTTGCCGTCGTTGACGCCCTCGACCAGTTGGGCCGCCGCCTCGTCCTGCTCGATGTTCACCTCGGCGTACCGAATGCCCTCGCGGTCGAGCATCTTCTTCAGGCGGACACAGTAGCCACACCACGTCGTCGAGTAGACGGTCAGCATCAATCCTCCGTGCGGGGTCCAGTGCTGTCAGAAACGCGCCGGCCCCGGTCGCTCTTCCCGGCGCCGGCTCCTGGGAGGATGCCCACCCGTGGGGCTGGCTGATCCTTCCGAGGCCGAGGCCGAGGTCGTCCTGGCGGCCCTCGACCCGGAGCAGGCGCAGGCCGCCCGGGCGGTGCGCGGACCGGTCTGCATCCTGGCCGGCGCCGGAACCGGCAAGACCCGCACCATCACCCACCGCATCGCGTACGCGGTACGGACCGGCGCGGTGCCGACCGGCCAGTTGCTCGCCGTGACCTTCACCGCCCGGGCCGCAGGGGAGATGCGCACGCGGCTTCGGGCGCTCGGCGTCGGCCGCGGCGCCGGTGGTCCCGGCGTGCAGGCGCTCACCTTCCACGCCGCCGCGCTGCGCCAACTGCGCTACTTCGGGCCGCGGGTGCTGGGCGGCTCGGTGCCCGAGCTGGTGGACAACAAGATCCGCCTCGTCGCCACCGCGGCCGCCCGGGCCGGCGTACGGGAGACCGACCGCACGGCGCTGCGCGACCTCGCCGCGGAGATCGAATGGGCGAAGGTGACGCTCTGCCCGCCGTCGCTCTACCCGGCCCGCTCGGCCGAGGCCGGCCGCGAGCCACCGGTGCCGGCGGGCACGGTCGTGGCGGTCATGGCCGCGTACGAGGAGGTGAAGGCGCGCGCCGGCGTGCTGGACTTCGAGGACCTGCTGCTGGTCACCGCGGCGGCGATCGAGGAGCACCGGGACGTCGCCGAGGAGGTGCGCTCCCGCTACCGCCACTTCGTCGTCGACGAGTACCAGGACGTCAGCCCGCTGCAGCAGCGGCTGCTGGACGCCTGGCTCGGCGGCCGCGACGACCTCTGCGTGGTCGGCGACCCCAACCAGACGATCTACTCGTTCACCGGCGCGACCCCGTCCTATCTCCTGTCCTTCCCGCGCCGGTTCCCGGGCGCCGCGGTCGTGCGGCTGGTGCGCGACTACCGCTCCACGCCGCAGGTGGTGCAGATCGCCAACCGGGTGCTCGGCCGGCGGTCGGCGTTGCGGCTCGTCGGGCAGCGGGCGGCCGGCCCCGAGCCCACCTTCGCCGAGCACGACGACGAGCCGGCCGAGGCCGCGGCGGTCGCGGCGGCCTGCCGGGCCGCGCTCGGCGCCGGCACGCCGGCGAGCGAGATCGCGGTGCTCTACCGGGTCAACGCGCAGTCCGAGGTGTACGAGCGGGCGCTGGCCGACGCCGGTGTGCCGTACGTCCTGCGCGGCGGGGAGCGGTTCTTCGACCGGACCGAGATCCGGGAGGCGATGCTGCTGCTGCGCGGCGCGGTCCGGTCGGCCGAGTCGGGCGAGAAGCTCGTCGACCTGGTCCGGGACGTGCTCTCCGCGCTCGGGTGGTCGCCGGGCACGCCGCCCGCGGGCGGCTCGGCACGGGAGCGCTGGGAGTCGCTCGCCGCGCTGGTCGGCGTCGCGGAGGAGCTCGTCGCGGTGCAGCCGGACACCGGCCTCGGCGACTTCGTCGCGGAGCTGGAGCAGCGGGCCGCGGCCCAGCACGCGCCGACCGTACAAGGCGTCACCCTTGCCTCGCTGCATGCGGCGAAGGGGCTGGAATGGGACGTGGTCTTCCTCGTCGGGCTCGTCGACGGCACGCTGCCGATCCAGCACGCGGCGACCGACGAGCAGGTCGACGAGGAACGCCGGCTGCTCTACGTCGGCGTGACCAGGGCCCGGGAGACGCTGGCGCTGTCCTGGGCGCTGTCGCGCTCCCCGGGCGGGCGGCGGTCGCGGCGGCGGACGCGGTTCCTGCACGGCATCGCGCCGGAGCCGGCCGCGGGTCGGATCGCGCCGGCCCGCCGCCGCGGCACGGTCGCGCTGCCCGACGGCGCCGACTCGGAACTGTTCGGCCGGCTGCGGGCCTGGCGGGCGGCCCGGGCCGAGACCCAGAAGGTCCCCGCGTACGTGGTCTTCACCGACGCGACGCTGGCCGAGCTCGCGGTGCGGCGGCCGACCGACGTGCCGGAGCTGGTCGCGGTGCCGGGCATAGGACAGTCCAAATTGGACCGGTACGGTGAGGACGTGCTCGCGATCGTCCGCGGAGAGCCGGCGCCCTCCGGGGCGGGTGGCTGACCGGCTGGGCCGAACGGGTCTCCCCGGTTGCCCCGAGGTGCAATTTCCGGCGAGTTTCGGCCATGAGGCGTTAATGCGTTGCGCGGGGTTCGGGCCCGGGCCTAGCCTCTTTCTCGACTCGCGGCCGTCCTCACCGGAGGCTGCCGCCGCACAGGAGGAGGTGATCCCCGCAGTGAACGATCTCATCACGATCGACGCGGTGACCTCCTCGGCTCTGGGCTTCTGGACTGACGAGGTCCTCGTTGGGCCGCGTTGTGTCTCCCCTCTCGCCAAGATCAAGGGGACGGGTGTGCCCGCTGCCGGGCCGTCCTTCCCGGAGATCGAGGGGACCGGTCTGCTCCTCACCGGCATGGGTGCGTACGCGCTCGGTGCCGGCGCCATGGGGACGGACCCGGTTCAGGGGATCGCGGTCCGCGGCGCGGTCGCCGCCGTCCAGGGGGATCCGCCTCGAAGGATGCCATCTCGGTGTTGACGCACCGAGCCGGCTCACCTTCGAGGCCGCGGAATCCCACTACCTGGGATCCGCGGCCTCAGTGTTTTCCGCCCTCCATCCACTGTCCGATCGACAAAGCCCAGGAGGTGAGCCCGGTGCGTACCCCCAGCGAAGGGGTGCTCGTCGCGGCGCCGAGCCCGGTCGCGCTGCTGGACCTCGACCCGTTCGAGGCCGAGCGCGCGGGAGTCGAACTGCCATGCCGAGTGCAGGATCCGGAGCTCTGGTTCGCCGAGGCCCCGGCGGACCTGGAACTCGCCAAGACCCACTGCCTCGACTGCCCGGTCCGCCGGGCGTGCCTCACCGGCGCGCTCGAGCGGCACGAGCCGTGGGGCGTCTGGGGTGGCGAGATCTTCGAGCGCGGTGTGGTGATCCCGCGCAAGCGGCCGCGTGGCCGCCCACGCAAGGAGGTCGCTGCATGACCCGCCGCCGATCCGGCACCACCGTCCACGGCGTCCCGGCGCCGTTCCCCCAGCCCGTGATCATGCGAGTAGGCCGTCGCCCACTCGCGCCCACCGTCAGGAGTTCTGCGATGTTGCTGCTCAACGAAGAGCTCGCGCGCGCACGAATGCGTGAGTACGAGGCCGTGGCCGCGCAGGCGCGCCTCAGTGCCCGGGTCCACGCTGCCCACAAGTGGCAGCGCCGGGCCGAGCGCGCCGCCCAGCGCGCCCGCCTCGCCGCCGCCCAGATCCTCTAGGAAGCGGGCACCCGGCCGCCGATCGGCCGGGTGCCGCTCCGGATCCGGCGGCCCCGGAGCCGCCCGTCCCCTCGCTACCGGGGGCGGGTGGCTCCGCCAGCCAACCCATCCGTCGACCTCAGGGCCCGGCCGCATCCGCGGCCGGGCCCTTGCTCTGCCCGCCGCGTCAGAGGTGGGCGAAGCCGGGTTGCCAACGCTCGACGATGCCGCGGTAGGGCGCGTCGGCGTCGAGCTGGCACAGCACGCCGATCGAGCCGAGCGTCACCCGATGGATCAGCAGGTAGGACGGCGGCAGGTTGAGCTGCCGGCCGACCTGAGCCGCCTCGTTGCGCAGGTCGGCGATGCGGGCGGCCTGCGCTCGCATCCAGTCCCGGGTGAACCGGAAGTGCTCGTGCGCCAGCGGCTCGAGCATCGGCCGCAGGTAGTCGAGGATCCGGTCGGCGTCGATGTCCAGGTCCGGCCGTACGAACCCTTCCTGCCGCAGGCCGGCCAACACCGCCTCGGCGTCACCGTCGATCGCCAGCCGGGTCAGCCGCCCGATCGGCTCGGGCAGTCCGCCCGGCAACCGCGCCACCGCGCCGAAGTCGATCACCCCGAGTCGGCCGTCCTCGAGCAGCCGGAAGTTGCCCGGATGCGGGTCGGCGTGCAGCAGCCCGGCCCGGGCCGGCGCCGAGAAGTGCAGCAAGGCCAGGAGGTAGCCGCAGCGGTCCCGCTGGACCCGGTCGCCGCCGGCGATGATCTTGGACAGCGGAATGCCGTCCAGCCACTCGGTGACCAGCACCTTCGGCGCGCTCGCGATGACCCGGGGCACGACGATCTCCGGATCGTCCGCGTACGCCGCGGCGAACCGGCGCTGCGCGTCCGCCTCCAGCGCGTAGTCCAGCTCCTCGGTGACCCGGTCCCGCAGCTCGGCGAGCAGCGGTTTGACGTCGAGCCCGGGGAGAGCACCGCGAACATCCGGGCGAACCGGGACAGCTGGGTAAGGTCGGCCAGCAGCGCCGGCCCGGCCCCCGGGTACTGCACCTTCACCGCGACCGGACGCCCGTCCGCCCAGGTCGCGCGGTGCACCTGGCCGATGCTGGCGGCTGCGGCCGGGACCTCGTCGAACTCGCCGAACCGCTGCCGCCAGCCGCGCCCGAGCTGCTCGGACAGGACCCGGCGGACGGTCTCCGCCGGCATCGGCGGGGCACCTTCCTGCAGCTTGGTCAGCGCCTCCCGGTACGGCGCGGCCATCTCCTCCGGGAACGCCGCCTCGAACACCGACAGCGCCTGACCGAACTTCATGGCGCCGCCCTTGAGCTGGCCCAGCACCGCGAACAGCTGCTCGGCCGTGCGCCGCTGGAGCTCCTCGGTGACCTCCACCGCCGGCCGGCCGCCGAGCCGCTTGCCGAGTCCGAGTGCGGCCCGGCCGGCCACGCCGACCGGCAAGGACGCGAGCCGAGCGGTCCGCGTCACCGCACGCCGGGGGATGTCCGTCACGCTCCCATTCTCCCCGCCTTTCCGGCTCGCCACCTTTCCGGGCTCCGGCGCGCCGTCCCCGGCCGGCCGATGTGGTGCGGTCATGCTGCGGCGCCGCAGTCGCAGCGGGGGTGAGCCGGCCAGGTGCGGCGGCGCAGCCGCCAGTCGGTGAGGCTCAGCTCCAGGCTGGCTCCGGTCGCGGCGGCCGGGTGGCCGTCGAGGTGCGCGAGGCACTGCAGCGCGGCGAGGCTTGCGGCCAGCGTCGCCAACGCCACGTCGCACGGCTCCTCCCGCCGGCGCCGGATGCCGACCAGCTGGGCGGCGACGACCGGCCAGGCCGGGTCCCGGTCCGCGCGGTGCAGGTCGGCGCAGCGCAGGCAGCCGGTGCCGCCGGGGAGCACGAGCGGGCCGACGACGGCGGTGGTCTCCCGCACGCCGGCGACCAGATGCGGCACCCGGCCGCCGGCCAGCGCGGTGCGCAGCACCGTGTCGACCGGCTCGGTCGAGGCCAGCACGACCAGGTCGGGCCGGCGGCCAGGTGGCGGCGGGACGGACCGGACCTCCGGCGCGGCCCGGCGCAGCGCCTCGGCCGCCGCGGCGCCACGGGACCGGTCGACGTCCGCGGCCGCCACGCCGGCCGGGGCCACGTCGCCCGGCCGGACCGGGCCGCGGTCGGCCACGTGCACCTGGCCGACGCCGGCCGCGGCGAGCAGGGTCGCCACGCTGACGCCGACCCGGCCGGCGCCGTGCACGACGACGCTCGCGGCCCGGCGGCCGCGGACCACCTCGAGTGGGGTGCGGGTCGCCGGCACCAGCGAGAGCGAGGCGAGATCCGGGCCCAGGCGCCCGGCGGCGCCGACCGCGCCGTACGGGCTCATCTGCGGCCAGCTCGCCATCACCACCGGCCCGTCGTCCACCGCGCCGCCGCGCCACCCGACGCCGCGCCCGGACGCCCTGCCCGCTCGGCCGCCGGCGCCGGGCTCCGGCCGGTGCTCGAGGTCGGGACCGGGCTCCGGCCGGCTTCCGCGGCCGGGACCGGAGCCGGGCCGGATTCCGGGGTCGGCGCCGGGCTCTGGTCGGCCCTCGCGGGCGCTCCCGGGCTCGGGTCGGTCCCCGAGGTCGGCAGCGGAGTCGGGGTGATGGGACCCGCGATCGGCGGCGACCGGCCGGCGGCGGTCGCGGTCGGGTGGGGTGGGGGCGGCAAGGTGCGGCGCCGGAATCTCCGCGAGGACCCCGGCGGCGCGGAGGTCGGCGAGCAGATCGCCGACCAGGTCGGGGTCGAGGCCGGCCTCGGCCGCACCGGCCAGCACCTCGGCCTCGGTGCGGGTGCCGTCGAGGCCCAGCAGGGCCTTGGCGATCGGCTCGTCGATGCCGTCGACGACCACCGCCCGGTCCGGGTCGAGGCCGATCTGCAGCGCCTGGTCCGAGCGCCAGACCGGCCGCAGCGCCGCCGGCAGCAACGGACGGCCGGCGCCACGCCCGGGCGTGCGGGCCCGGCCGTCGGCCGACCCGGCGGCGCGCTCCGGCGGCTGCGGCACCCGCGGTCGGCGCGGGCGGAGCGGCAGGGTCGTCACGAGGCACCTCGTCTCGGCGCTGGGTCGGGAAACGGACGGCGTCGAGCCTGCCACCGACCGCCCCACCGCGCTCGCCGCCGTCCACAGCCCCGCCCGTCGTCCACAGAACGGCGGCCGGGGGTTGACGTGCGGAAGGGGGCGGCCCGCTGGGGGCCGCCCCCTTTCCGCGCAGCGTACGGGGCTACGCCTTGCCGAGGATCCGGTTCATCGTCGTCCCGCAGACGGGGCACTTGCCCTTCGCCATGCGGCGGCCCGAGTCGCTGACCGAGACCTCACCCTCGAAGTCACGCTTCTCCCTGCACTTCACGCAGTAGCCGTTGTAGGTGTCGGCCACGTCGTCCTCCTCGTCTTCAATGCCCCTGGCGGTTCGCGGGGAGCGGCGCCACCGTACCCGCCTGAGCTTGGCCATCTCGCTCGCGGGCCGATCGTCGAACCTCGGTCGGGGGAGTCCGGACCCGTTCCGGCCAGAGCGTCCGGTTCACGGTGAGTGATCGGCCGGCCGGGCTGAGCGACGAACGACGTACGCAGCCCCCGGTCTCTCGGGCCGGACCGCTCGCCTTCCCCTAACGGGCGGTCCGTCCGGAGGCCGGGGGCTCCGTTGCCGCACGACGCTAGAACCCGCTGGCACGCCGGTCAACGCAGGCCAGGTGCATCCTGTGGACGACGATGTGGACATCCTGGGGACGGCTCGGGGTGTCGTTGTGGACCGGCGGGGGACACCGTGTGGACACTGCCCGTACACCCGGCTGAGCCAACCGGCTGACCTGCGCAGACAGGATCCCGACCTGTGGAGCGAAAAAATCACCGAGCGAAGTTGAGCCCGCGGCCCGCTACCGTTTGAACCATGGCCCGCAGGCTCGCCGTCGACCCGACCGTGCCTGCGGTCGAGGTGCGGCGCAGCGCGCGCCGGCGCCGCACGGTCTCGGCGTACCGGGACGGCGACGTGACCGTGGTGCTCATCCCCGCGCGGTTCAGCAAGGCCGAGGAGCGGCGCTGGGTCGCCGAGATGATCGCCCGGCTGCAGGCCAGGGAGGCGCGCCGGCAGCGCGGCCCGCGGCGCAGCGACGAGGCCCTGCTGGTCCGGGCCAAGCAGCTGTCGTCCACCGTGCTGGCGGGCCGGGCCCGGCCGACCAGCGTGCGGTGGGTCAGCAACATGGCCTCCCGGTGGGGCTCCTGCACGCCGTCCGACGGGACGATCCGGGTGTCCGAGCGACTGCGGGACATGCCCGGCTGGGTGCTCGACTACGTGCTCGTGCACGAGCTGGTGCACCTGCTGGTGCCCGGCCACGGGACCGACTTCTGGGAGCTGGTCGGGCGCTATCCCCGCAGCGAGCGGGCCCGCGGCTACCTCGAGGGGGTCGCCGCCGCGGCGCACCTCGACCGGCCGGACGGGCCGCCGCCGGCCGAGGTCGACCCCGGGACGGACGGGTGACCCGCCGCGCCGCCGTGCTCCTGCTGGCCGGGGCGCCGGCCGCGCGGGCCTGCCCGCCGGGGATCGCGCCGGCCGCCTTCGCCCGGGCGTTGGCCGAGGACGTCGCCGACCTGCTCGCCGACCTGCCCGGTCTCGACCCGGTGGTCGCGGCCGCGCCGGACCGGGTCGCGGACGCCGAGGACGTGGTCTGGCCCGGCACGCCGGTGCTGGAGACGCGCGGCCGGCCGGCCGACGTGCTCGCCGCGCTGGCCGCGCGCGGGTACGACGAGGCCGCCGTGTTCGTCGCCGACGCCCCGGACCTGCCCGGCCTGCTGGTGGCCAAGCCGTTCTCGGCGCTGTCGACCGCGCCGGTCGCGGCCGCGCCCGCGGACGGCGGCGGGCTGGTCGCGCTCGCGTGCCGGCTGCCGGTGCCGGCGTGGCTGCCGGTCGACGTCGACCTCGACGAGCCGTACGCGGTGGAGCGGCTCAAGGCAGCCGCGCCGACCAGAGGCGACCTGGTGCTCACGCCGTCCTGGCGCCGGCTGCGCCGGCGCGAGGACCTGGCCCGGCTCGACCCTGAGCTCGAAGGCTGGGAGGCGACCCGGGCGTTGCTCGGGCGTGTCTCCTAGCCGGCCGAGCCGGGATCGAGCTCGCCGGTCTCGCCGCTGCGGCGGACGAAACCCTCGGGGTCGTCGAGGTCGTCGGCGGACGGGAGCAGGTCGGGGTGCCGCCACAGCTCGTCCCGACCGTCCGGACCGCGCTGCTCGCGCAGCGTCCGCCACAGGGTCGCGGCTTCCCGCAGCCGCCGCGGCCGCAGCTCGAGGCCGACCAGGGTGGCGAAGGTCTGCTCGGCCGGCCCGCCGGTGGCCCGCCGCCGGCGCAGCGTCTCCCGTAGCGCGTCGGCCCCGGGCAGCCGGTCGGCCGCGGCCGCCGCGACCACGTCGTCGACCCAGCCCTCGACCAGCGCCAGCAGCGTCTCCAGCCGGGCCAGCGCGACCTGCTGGTCCGGCGTCACCGACGGCTCGAACATGCCGCCCTGCAGCGCCCGCTGCATGCTCTCCGGATCCTGCGGGTCGACCTCGGACATGGCCCGCTCGATCGCCTCGCGATCCACCTGGATGCCCCGGGCGTACGCGTCGACGGCGTCGAACAGCCGCTGCCGCAACCAGGGCACGTGCTTGAACAGCCGGTGGTGAGCGGCCTCGCGCAGCGCCAGGAACAGCCGCACCTCGTCCGCGGGCCGCTCCAGGCCCTGCCCGAACGCGGCCACGTTGTCCGGCAGCAGCGCCGCGACCCCGGCCGGACCGAGCGGCAGCCCCACGTCCGTGCTGGTCAGCACCTCACCGGCGAGCTTGGCCAGCGCCTGGCCGACCTGCGCGCCGAACATCAGCCCGCCGACCTGACCGACCATGCCGAGCAGCGGGCCGGCCTCGGCGGCGGCCTCCTCCGGCACGATCTGCCCCATCGCGGCGACTACCCGGGACGCGACCGGGTCGCACAGCTGGGACCAGGCCGGCAGCGTGCGCTCGACCCACTCCACCCGCGACCACGACTCGATGCCCGTCACGCCCGAAGGCAGCGGCGTCACCGGGTCGAGCCAGTGGTCGGCCAGCCGGACCGCGTCGGCGATCTGCGAGCGCTCGACCGGCGTCGGTGCGTGGTGCGCCGCGGCGAGCGCGGAGACGGCCATCTGCTTGGCCAGATCCCAGTTCACCGGGCCGCTCTGCTGGGACAGCATCTGCTGCAGCGCGGCGAACAGCGGCGCCTTGCCGGCCAGGTCGTCGGGGATGCCGCCGCCGGGGAAGCCGAAGCCCGGCCCCAACGGTAGATCCCCGGATCCGGACGAACCGGAGCCGGACGAGCCCTCGGGCTCGTCCCGATGCGGTCCGAACCCGAACCCGAACGGGACGTCGGTCACCAGCGGCCTCCTCGCGCTGCCATGCTCCCCACGGTAGTCCTGACGAGCGAGGGGAGACGGACGTGCCCGGGCCCGTACGCCGTGGGCGAACCGGCGCTGTGGTCGCGGTCACCGGGGCCGGTTCCGGTGCCGGTACCGCTGTGCTCGCGCACCTCGCCGGATCGCCGCGCATTGCCCGCGCCATCGGCGTCGACCCCGGCCGGCCACCGGCCGGCGCCGTCGGGGAGTGGCGGCAGGTCGACGTGCTCGATCCGGGGTCGACCGGCACGTTCGCCGGCGTCGACGCGGTCGCGCACCTCGCCGTCGACCTCACCTCGAACCCGGACCGGGCGGGCCAGCGGCTGCGGAACACGCGGGCCGCACAGACCGTGATCACGGCGGCGTTCGCGGCCGGCGTGCGGCGGGTGGTCGTCGTCGGCAGCGCGCTGGCCTACGGCGCGTACGCGGACAACCCGGTGCCGTTGCCCGACGACGCGCCGCTGCGGGCGGTGCCGGAGGCCAGCGCGGTCGGCGACCTGCTGGAGATCGAGCGGATCGCGGCCGCGTCCCGGCGCAGTCACCGCGGGCTCGCGGTCACCGTGCTGCGGCCCGCGGTCGTGCTCGGCGCCGGCGACCGGGAGCCGATGGCCGCGCTGCTGGCGGCGCCGCGGCTGCTGCGGATCCGCGGCGCCGACACCCGCTGGCAGTTCTGCCACGTCGCCGATCTCGCCGGCGCGGTGGAACTGGCCGCGCTCGCGCCGGCCGGCGTGCTCGACGGCCCGGCGAACGTGGGCTGCGCGGGCTGGCTCGACCATGACGAGCTGGAGCAGGTCAGCGGCCGGCGCAGCCTGGAGCTGCCGGAGCGGGTCGCGGTCGGCATGGCCGAGCGGCTGCACCGGCTCGGCATCACCCCGGCGCCGCCGAGCGAGCTGGCATACCTGGTCCATCCCTGGGTCGTCGACTGCGCCCGGCTCGGGGCGGCCGGCTGGTCGCCCCGGTTCACGAACGCGCAGGCGGTCGCCGACCACCTGCGGTCGGCCGAGGCCGCCGCCGAACCCGCGGCCGAGCCCGGGCCGGAGGAGCGGGCCGAGCGCCGGCGGGGCAGCCCGGCCGTCGTCGGCGGGGCCGCGGCCGGCGCGGCCGTCGCTCTGGTCGGCACCGCGGCGCTGGTCCGCCGGGCCCGCCGCCGCCGCTCCGGCTGACCCGACCGTCCACAATGGACGGAGAGGGCCCGACCGGCCGAACCCAGGCGAATGTTCGGTAGGCGGCGTACCGTGAAAGTGTGTCCCCGCTGGTCTGGCTCGCGATCCCGCTGGTGGCGCTCGTCGCCGCCGTGCTGTGGGCGAGCTGGGCCGCGCGCCCGCGCGGACCGGCCGACCCGCTGGACAGCGTCGCGGCGCACCACCGGTTCGTCGAGGCGCTGGAGCGCAGCAGCCGGCGGGAGCCGCCCGAGCCCGGCGGCTGAGGGGCGGCAGCCACCCGGTGGCAGCGGCCGCACATCGCGCTCCCAGCAACCCTGCCTAAGCTGGCCGGCATGAGCCGACGGGTCCTCACGCTGGTCACCGGCGCGATGCTGCTGCTCGCGTTGCTGATCGGCGGCTCCCAGCTCCCGGTGCCGTACGCGGAGCTCGGCCCGGGCCCGACCCTGGACACCCTCGGCGTCGACCAGTCCGGGCAGCCGATCATCCAGTTGACCGGCAAGGACCCGGCGAAGACCGCCGGCCACCTCAACCTGACCACCGTCTCGGTGCGCGACCGGCTCGACCTGCTGGCCGCGATGCGCGGCTGGCTCGACCCCGAGCGGGCGGTGGTGCCGCGGGAGGAGATCTTCCCGCCCGGCCAGACCCAGCAGCAGACCGACGCCAAGAACACCCAGGACTTCGTCACCTCGCAGAACTCGGCCGAGCTCGCCGCGCTGGCGTACCTGGACCAGACCAAGATCGTCGTCACCCAGGTCGCCGCCGACTCCCCTTCGCACGGCAAGCTGGCCGCCAAGGACACGATCACCAGCGTCCAGGGCACCGCGGTCGGCGACGTCGCGGACCTCGGCACGGTGCTCGGCGCGACGAAGCCGGGCAGCACGGTCACGGTCGACTACCTGCGCGCGGGCAAGCCGGGCAGCGCAAGGATCACCACCACCAGGGGCACCGGCGAGGACGGCGGCACCAGGGCGGTGCTCGGCGTCGGCGTGTCCCTGGAGAGCACCGCGCCGTACAAGGTGAAGATCGCGCTGGACGACCGGATCGGCGGCCCGTCGGCGGGGCTGATGTTCGCCCTCGGCATCCTCGACAAGCTGGGGCCGGCCGACCTGACCGGCGGCCGGTTCATCGCCGGCACCGGCACGATCGACGTCACCGGCGAGGTCGGCCCGATCGGCGGGATCCCGCTCAAGCTGATCGCGGCCAAGGACAAGGGCGCGACCGCGTTCCTGGTGCCGTCCGGCAACTGCGCCGAGGCCAGCCGCAAGCCGCCGGCCGGCCTGCGGCTGATCAAGGTGGACACGCTGGCCGGCGCGGTGAAGGCGCTCGACGCGCTCGACGCCGGCCGGCCGACCCCGGCGTGCTGAACGGCTAGTCCAGGGTCGCGGCCAGCGCGTCGGCCAGGTCCGGGGCCAGGTCCGGCCCGACGAGCAGCTCGTCCTCGTCCTCGCCGCGCATCCGCACCGTGCAGGCCCGGGTGCCGTCCCGCAGCACCGCCACCGCCAGCCTGGCCTCCCGCCGCTGCGGGTGCCCGCTGGCCCAGTCCACGACGTCGACATGCCGCGGCATCGACTCCTCGACCTCCGGCGGCAGCATGACGACCTCCTGCACCAGCGCGCAGCCCTCGACCTCGCGCGGCCAGCCGACCTGGGCCAGCGACTCGTCCACCGGCCCGTCCGGCAGCGGCTCCTGCTCGACCGGGGTCAGCGCGTCCGGCGGCAGCAGGCCCGGCTCGAGCCCGAGCTGGGCGGCGAACTCCGGCTCCCGTACGACCAGGTCAGCGGTGCGGGCCAGGGCGAACAGCTGCGGTCGCTGGTCCCAGCCGGAGGTAGCGACGTGCCGCTCGATCTCCACCAGGGTCTCCTGAAGCAGCTCGGACACGGACCACATCCTGTCAGGTCGGACACCGCTTGCCGACGCGCGGGAACCCCAGCGGGTCCCGGTGAGTTCCTCTGGCGTCCCAACCGCTTTCCTGGGGAGCTCACCACCGTGGCCATGCGGCCGTCGTTACCCGTGCCGTCATTGTCCCGGCGCGCCAAGATCATCATCGGCGTCGTCGTGCTGCTGGTGCTCGTCCTGTCCGTGCTCGGGTCCTTCGTCCGCATGTACGTGGACTGGCTCTGGTTCGGCGAGGTCGGCTACCGGCAGGTCTTCACCACCGGGCTGCGCACCCGGGTCCTGCTGTTCTTCCTGTTCGGCGTGCTGATGGCCGCGGTCATCGCGGCGAACCTGATCCTCGCCTACCGGTTCCGCCCGCCGTTCCGGCCGATGTCGCTCGAGCAGCAGAACCTCGAGCGCTACCGGTCGGCGCTGGAGCCGCGGCGGCGGCTGATCGTCATCGGCGTCTCGGTGTTGCTGGGCATCTTCACCGGCATCACCGCGCAGGCGCAGTGGCAGACCTGGCTGGAGTGGCGCAACGGCACGCAGTTCGGGATCAAGGACCCGCAGTTCGGGATTGACATCTCGTACTACACGTTCACGTACCCGTTCCAGCGGTTCGTGCTCGGGTTGCTGTTCACCGCGGTGGTGCTCTCGCTGCTGGCCGCGCTGGCCGTGCACTACCTGTTCGGCGGGGTGCGGCTGCAGACGCCGGGGGAGAAGGTCACCCCGGCCGCGCGGGTCCACCTGTCCGTCCTGCTCGGCATCTTCGTGCTGCTCAAGGCGGCGGCCTACTACCTCGACCGGTACGGGTTGCTGTTCAACGAGCGCGACGGCCGCACCGGCGCGTCGTACACGGACGTCAACGCGGTGCTGCCGGCCAAGACGATCCTCATGTTCGTCGCGCTGATCTGTGCGGTCGCGATCCTGGCCAACATCTTCCTGCGCTGGGTGCAGCTGCCGGCCATCGCGATCGTGCTGCTGCTGCTCACCTCGATCGTGGCCAGCGGCATCTACCCGGCGATCGTGCAGCAGTTCAGCGTCAAGCCGAACGCGAACGAGAAGGAAGCGGTCTACATCGGCCGCAACATCGATGCGACCCGCCAGGCGTACGCGATCCAACCGGTCAAGGAGGGCGGGAAGGTCAACCAGCAGGCCTACAACGCCAACACCGACCTCGACACCGCCCGGGCCGCGCTCACCTCGGACAAGTCGACGATCCCGAACGCGCGGCTGCTCGACCCCAACATCCTCAGCCCGACGTTCCGGCAGTTCCAGCAGATCCGCAACGTGTACGACTTCCCGGAGAAGCTGGACATCGACCGCTACACGATCGACGGCCAGGAGCGCGACTACGTGGTCGCGGCCCGCGAGCTGAGCTCCGACAACCTCACCGGCAACCAGACCAACTGGATCAACCGGCACACCTTCTACACGCACGGCAACGGCTTCGTCGCCGCGGTGGCGAACGAGAACCTCACCGCGGAGAACAACTTCACCGTGCGCGGGCTGCCGCCGACCGGTCCGATCAAGATCACCCAACCGCGGATCTACTACGGCGAGCTGATCTCGGACTACTCGATCGTCGACACCAACTCCCGCGGCGAGTACGACGGCAGCGGCAGCGAGGACGACACCTTCCGGTACGACGGCTCCGGCGGCGTGAGCCTGGGCAGCTTGGTCCACCGGCTCGCGTTCGCGATCAACTACCGCGAGCGCAACATCCTGCTCTCCAGCGCGATCAACGGGCAGTCGAAGATCCTCTTCGTCCGCGACCCGGCCGACCGGGTCGAGAAGGTCGCGCCGTTCCTCAAGGTCGACGGCGACCCGTACCCGGCCGTCATCAACGGGCAGGTCGAGTGGATCGTCGACGGGTACACGACGCTCGACAACTACCCGTACTCGGAGCGCCAGACGCTCGGCGAGGTCGCGGCCGACTCGCGCACCGGGCAGGGCACCAGGGCGCTCCCGCGGCAGGACGTGAACTACATCCGCAACTCGGTCAAGGCGACGGTCAACGCGTACACGGGCAAGGTCACGCTGTACGAGTTCGACAAGAAGGACCCGGTGCTCCAGACCTGGATGAAGGCCTACCCGGGCATCATCCAGCCCGAGGAGAAGATCAGCAACGACCTGCGCGAGCACCTGCGCTACCCGGAGGACCTGTTCAAGGTCCAGCGCGAGCTGCTGACCCGTTACCACGTCAGCGACCCGGGCCAGTTCTTCAACAGCCAGGACTTCTGGCGGGTGCCGAACGACCCGACGATCAGCCAGGGCGCGGCCCAGCCGCCGTACTACATCGTCGCCAAGGCACCCGGCCAGAACGAGCCGGTCTTCCAGCTCACCAGCGCGCTCAACGCGCTGCAGCGGGACAACCTGGCCGCGTACGTCACCGTGTCGAGCGACCCGGCCGACTACGGCACCATGCAGGTGCTCGAGTTGCCCGGCAGCCAGGCGGTGCTCGGACCAGGCCAGGTGCAGGGCCGGTTCGGGTCGACGGCGCAGATCGCCCAGACGATCACGCTGCTCAACTCGCAAGGCTCCAGCGTCAAGTACGGCAACTTGTTAACCCTGCCCGTCGGAGGCGGGCTGCTCTACATCGAACCGCTGTACGTGGAGGCGGCCGGGAACCCGTACCCGATCCTCCAGTACGTGCTGGCCGCCTTCGGCGACCAGGTGGCGTTCGGATCGTCCCTGACCGGCGCGCTCGACTCGCTGTTCGGAGCGGGCGCCGGCAGCCAGGCGCCCGACGCCGGCGGGGGGAGCAGCTCGTCGTCGCCGACGCCGTCGGGCAGCGCCGCACCGACGCCGTCGGGCAGCGCGTCGCCGTCGCCGTCGGGGACCCCGGCACCAGGCGGGTCGATCTCGCCGCAGCTGCAGGCGGCGCTGAGCCAGCTGGGGACGGCGTACCAGAAGCTGCAGTCGGCGTACCGCAGCGGCGACGTGACCGCCATCGGCAACGCGCAGACCGCGCTGAACAAGGCGGCCGCGGCGGTCGCGGCGGCCCGCGGAGGCTGACGGCGCGGCCGGCGGGACGGGATTTGCACCCGTCCCGCCGGCTGCGTAAAG
This sequence comes from uncultured Actinomycetota bacterium, assembly GCA_963803135.1. Taxonomy (GTDB): domain Bacteria; phylum Actinomycetota; class Actinomycetes; order Mycobacteriales; family CADCTP01; genus CADCTP01. Next base: position 150,248 of record CAWDLH010000011.1, read on the forward strand.
TGGATGGAGCCGACGCGGGGTGGAGCAGCTCGGTAGCTCGCTGGGCTCATAACCCAGAGGTCGCAGGTTCAAATCCTGCCCCCGCTACTCGTCAGGGCCGTGGATCCAGTGGATCCACGGCTCTGTTTGGTTTGGTGATTTGATCGTGTGGGCAGAAAGTGGTCGCCGAGTCGCGCGAAAACTCCGGCAAGATCGAGGTGATGATCAAGGTCGAGGATGTCGACGCTGTGCTAGCTGCAGCGCTGGCGGCCGGCGCGAACGAGGCCGTGGGGCCGCACGATTGGGAGTACGGGGAGCGCCAGGCCAGCTTCGTCGATCCGTTCGGACAAGTGTGGATGCTGACCCAGACGCTGCGCGACACCGACCCCACCGAATGGGGCGGCGAGACCGTGTCTCCGCGCACCCAGTGACAGAGCCCCGCAACGTACTGGACGCCAAGCGACTGAATCCGGCCGACCGGTGAGGAATCCTCAATCGGAACGCAGGCCGTCTCCGGCTCCGGTTCGGTTTGCGGAGGGGTGTCCCCATTGGAAAGCGGGCGCAAAGAGCCGCCGTGCGCGACTGCCTAGTCGCATGTGCTGTGACAGCGGAACTCGTTTGGGCAGGTCGCCGCGCATGTGGACAAACTCGCCACGCCCCGGTTCTCAGCGAGCGTCAGCCCAATCTGTCGGTCGCTCCTGCGACGATTGCACACGTGACCGGGAAAAGCATCCGCGACCAGTTGTGGCACGCCGCAGACCCGGACGGTTCCCAGCGCGCACTGCTCGATGCGGCTGCGCTCGCGGGCCGTGCCCCTGCATGGCTGCAGCAGCTCGGCCGGAGCGTGGACGCCTCTTGGGCGCGGCTCGCCGACCTCGGCACGGAGCAGGCCGCGCTCATGGACTCGATCGAGGCCGCGGTGCGCCTTCTCGTCCCCCGGGGCTGGGCCGTGATGCACATGGACACGACCACCATGAGCGCCGCAGTTGCCGCGGTGCAGGCTGGGAACCCCGACGAGGCCGACGACCTGCTTGCCGGGCAGTGGGAGGGCGAGGGCGACTGGCGCATCAAGCGCGTGGGCCAGCGGGTTCGGTCCATGGCCACCGCCGACGAGGAGCTGGACGCGCTCTTCCGCGAGCGCGCGAGGCTGCTCGATCTCGCCGCTGAGCACCACCTAGCGGGAAGGTATGACGCCTCGGTGCCGATCCTCTTGGCGCACATCGAGGGCATCGTGATCGACGTGACCGAGGGGAAGAAGTACTTCACCAAGCGAGCGAGCCAAAAGGCCGACGTGGTCAACCCGGAGGACCTAGCGGGCATCGAGGCGTGCATGGCTGCGCTGCAGGGAGCCTACGGCGAGGACGTGCAGAATACCCAAGCGGCCGGAAGCCTGTCGCGCCACGGCATCCTCCACGGGCGGGAACTCGCCTACGACACCCGGGTCAACTCCGCAAAGGCGTGGTCCGTGATGGACGCGGTCGTCCAATGGGCACTGCCCCAGTCGCGGGCGCTCGTAGTCGCGGGCCGCACCGCACGACAGGCCGCGAACGCTGGGAGCCAGGACACCGACAAGCGGGGCCGCCGCGTGGATGACCGCGAGATCGCCGAGACCCGCGACGTTCTCCGCCTCCTCGGAACCTCCGCGATGGGCTGGCACCGCCAACGGGGGTGCTTCCGAGACGACCTCGTGGGTGAGGTCTACGACGCGAAGGAATTCGCCAAGCGAGGGCTCCCAGCCGATCCCGGCATTGAGACAGAGATCAGTCAGGACGGGCAGGCCGTCGCGTACTCGCGCGCGACTGTCTCGGGCTGGGTGCTCGGCCTCGCCCTCACCTGGGACGGCAAGCACTTCGGCGAGTACCTTTACGCGGCGGCGCACCCGCCCACGGGGATGCCCAGCGAGCCGGGGTCGGCGTGGGGCAACGTGTTCGACACACCGCCCGACTGGGGCGGCTGAGTAGTCAGAGCTCGACACGCTCAGGTGCCCATCCGCACCGTCACGCTCCGGTGCCGATCGGTTCGCGGATCGCGCCAGTGCGGGATTCGCTCCAGGCCAGCGGCTCAGGGGTATGTCGAGTCATCCTCCAGATAGGTGGCGAGATTGGCCAAGGAGGAGTTCAAACCGGCGGCGTGATCTTCGGCCGAGATGCCGAGGGGGACATGATCTGCGCGGAGTTCGACGCGCGTGGCGGCTCCCACGGCGGTGAGCTCCCACGTCATGGTCATCGTGCCGGCGTAAGCGGGATTGTCGGAGACGAAGTCCACGGCCTGTGCGACCCGCACACGCCGGGACGAGTTCTACGAAGTGAGCCTTCACGACGTCGGAGTCCGTCGTCGTCTTTCCCGAGGTCGCCGACCGATCGGAATAGGTCAGTCTCAGCCGGTACGACCCACCCGGCCGAGCGTCGAAGTGCTCGAAGTGGGCGGTCATCCCTGCAGGCGGGAGCCACGTACTCAGGGCCCGGGGGTCGACCATGGCTTGGTAGACGCGCTCGGGCGCGGCTTCGATCACCCGTGCGGCTGTGTCGGTGCGCGTCACGGTCCCACCCTAGGTCGCTTGTCCGGAGAGGACCGGTCCTCTACCCTTTCACTATGATGTTAGATAAGCAGGTTAGCGGCGGGAGTGGTGCGTCGTCTCCGATCGTGTTCACCCTTGATCCGGCATCGGGTGTGCCGACGTACCTCCAGCTGGTTCATCAGGTTGAGCACGCCCTGCGGCTGGGGTATCTGAAGTTGGGTGACCAGCTTCCGAAGGTCCGTGAGGTTGTCGCTGATCTCGCGATCAACCCGAACACGGTGCTGAAGGCCTACCGGGACCTGGAGGGGAAGGGCTTGACCGTGGGCCGCCCCGGGCAGGGGACCTTCATCGAGGCGAATCTCGACCAGATCGACCTCGCTGGCGTCACGGGGCTGCGTACGTCGCTGGCCGCCTGGCTGAGCGAGGCAGACGAGTCGGGTCTCGATCAGGACGGCATCGTCGCCTTGTTCACGAGCACGCTGCGGGATTTCGCTGAGCGCCGCGAGACCAGCTACTTCTCGCGGCAGGTCGAGCGGACCCACGCAGGCGGCAGGCGGTGCGGCGTGACGACCGTCATCGAAACCCGTGAGCTCGGCAAGAACTACGGCCGTGTCACCGCTCTGGAGGACTGCACCCTCAGTGTTCCCGAGGGCGCACTCGTGGCGCTGGTCGGCCCCAATGGCGCCGGCAAGAGCACTCTGCTCAACATGGTGGTCGGTCTGACAGCCCCGAGCAGCGGCGAGGTCACCGTCCTTGACGGAGTCCCGGCCGGGTCCCTTGTTGCGCTGGACGGGATCGCCTTCGTCGCCCAGGACATGCCGCTGTACCGGAACCTGTCCGCCGTCGACCTGATCCACCTAACCCGCAACCTCAACCAGCACTTCGACGATGCCGCTGCCCTGCAGCGCCTCCAAGACCTGCGCATTCCGCCCCGGCACAAGGCCGGAAAACTCTCCGGCGGACAGCGTGCACAACTCGCCCTGACCCTGGCCCTGGCTCGTCATCCCCGACTGCTCGTCCTCGACGAGCCCACGGCGTCTCTGGACCCGCTCGCGCGCCACGACTTCATGGCCACCGTGATGACGGCGATGGCCGAGGACGGCGTTTCCGTCCTGCTGTCCTCCCACGTCCTCGCCGAGCTCGAGCGGGTCGCCGACCACCTCATCCTCATCTCACGCGGCAGAGTCCGCCTCGACGGCGCCGTCGAAGATCTGCTGAGCAGACATCGCCTGCTCACCGGCCCCCGTGACCAGTCCAACGATCCGGGCTGGCGAACCGTTCAACAGACCAGCGCCGGCGCCCAGACCCACCTGCTGGTCGAGGCGGCCGACCCGACGCCGCCGGGCTGGGAAGCGCGACCGGTCAGCCTCGAAGAGCTGACGATGGCCTACCTGCGCGAAGATGCCGACGCCCAGCAGGCAACGCACCTGGAGGCGATCCGATGAGCGCGCCGTCCGTCGCCGTGGTCCCGCCGCAGCAGGGGCGACCGATCCGCTGGCGTCGCCTCGCGTGGGTGAGCTGGCGCCGCCAACGGACCACCGTCCTGACCACACTCGCCCTTCTCGGACTGCTCGCGATCTACCTCCTCGTGACCGGGCTGGAGATGCGTTCGGCCTTTCACGCCGTGCAGGCCTGCACGCCCCAGCAGTCGGGAGCCTGCAACTTCCAGTGGAACACCTTCAAGAACGACTACTCGACCCCAGGCATCCTCAGCGCGCTGTTCATCTTCGCTCCGCTCTTGATCGGAGCGTTCGCCGGTGCCCCACTGATCGGGCGTGAGCTGGAGACCGGCACCTTCCGCTACGCCTGGACCCAGGGTGTCGGCCGCGTCCGATGGGCGATCGCGGTGATTATCCCCGGCGCAGTCGCGGTCGCAGTCCTGACCGGGGCATTCGGCGCCCTGATCTCCTGGCACGACCACCCGCTCTGGCAAGCCGACGTCACCTCCCGGCTCGGGGCCAACGAGTTCCCCACGACCGGTCTCGCGATCGTCGGCTGGAGCTTGGCGGCATACTCCGTCGGCGTGCTCGCCGGGTATCTGTGGCGGCGCGTAGCGCCCGCACTCGCGACCGGAATCGGTGTCGGGTTCGGCCTCGCGCTCGCGACTTCCAAGCTCCGGTTCCACTACCTCGCGCCGCTCAAGACCAAGAGTCTCGACTTCGTCCCCGGCTCCCAGACGATGCAGCAGTGGTGGGAGAAGGCCGGAACCGTCGTCAGCCCCGACCAGCTGAACACCGCGCTGCGATCCGCCGGGGTTCAGCAGATCAATGTCGGTGGCGGAGGCAAGACCACCCCAGCCACGCCCGGCGACGGGGCCGACCCGGTCACCTACCTGCTCCACCACGGCTACACGCAGTGGACCAGCTACCAACCGGCGAGCCGCTACTGGACCTTCCAGTGGATCGAGTTCGGGTGGTTGACCGCCTTGGCGGTACTCCTCCTCACCGCCGCCTTCCTGCTGGTACGCCGCCGCGATGCATAGACGGTCAGAACGTGTCCGAGTCTCGCAGTGAGGATGCGGGCGCAGGACGGCGGCGCAGGTATTGACCCGAGCGAAGGCCGTGCGCTGGGCACCTAGTAGGCACCTAGTCCCGCGTCCGTTTCCACTCTGCCGAGTGACTGCTCTTGTGGCGCATCCCGACGAGCCTCGCGGGAAACCACCACTTCACCGCTCGACCGATCGCGGTCCTTCGGCACCAGCAATCCGGGTCGCAGCCGCACTCGCGATTGCGTGGGTTGTGGATGCGTTGCAGAACACCGCGTGTCACGCCCCGACCCTACGCGCCCCGAGCTCAGCCTCGATCCACCGTCGAATTGGTTGATCGGCGCGGGTCGTAACGCACGAATGCCCTTCTGAGCAGGGACGATGGGGTTTGTCTAGGACCTCGTCGTTCCCACAGAAGGGCATCCGCTGGATGCGACTGTCTCATGGTTCGCCGGCGTTGTCGGCGGCGTTCGATGATCCCAACCTCGTGTCGACCGGTGGGCTGGCGCCGGTGCTGGCGCTGGCGCAGTCCTGCCGGCTCGGTGGCCTAGTCGCCGACAAGCTGACCTTGAAAGACCCCGGCGGGGCCAACGCGCAGCGGAAGGTTCCGGTGCTGGTGGCCGGGATGGTCGCCGGCGCGGACTCGATCGAGGACATGGACCTGCTGCGCCAGGGCGGCATGGACCGGCTGTTCACCGGGATCCGCGCTCCCTCGACGTTGGGTACGTTCCTGCGCAGCTTCACCTTCGGTCACGTCCGCCAGCTCGACAGCGTGGCCGCGGCGTTCCTGGTTGCCCTGGCAGCGGCGACGCCGCTGCTGCCCGGCGCCGAGCAGGTGACCTTCCTGGACCTGGACGACACGATCCGCCAGACCCACGGCTACGCCAAGCAGGGCGTCGGCTATGGCTACAACAAGGTCAAGGGCCTCAACGCGCTGCTGGCCACGGTCAGCACGCCGCTGGCAGCGCCGGTGATCGCCGCATCCCGGCTGCGCAAGGGCGCGGTCAACTCCGCTCGCGGCGCGGCCGGGTTGCTGGCCGAGGCGCTGGGCACCGCCCACGGCTGCGGGGCCGGCGGCACCGAGGGGGCCGGGCTGGTGATCGTGCGCGCGGACTCCGCGTACTACACCCATGACGTGGTCGCCGCCGCCCGCCGCGGCGGGGCCTGCTTCTCGATCACCGCCCGGCAGACGGCCACGGTCAAGGCCGCGGTCGGCTCGATCGGCGAGCACGCCTGGACCGCGATCCGTTACCCGAAGGCGGTCTGGGACGACGAAGGCCAGTGCTGGATATCCGACGCCGAGGTCGCCGAAGTGCCCTTCACCGCGTTCACCGGTCGCCGCAAGGCCGAGCACATCCCGGCCCGGCTGATCGTGCGCCGCGTCAAGCGGCTCAACCCCGACCACGTGCCGGCCGGGCAAGGCGAGCTGTTCACCGCCTGGCGCTATCACGCGGTCTTCACCGACTCGCCGCAGCCGATGCTGGAGGCAGAGAAGACCCACCGCGCACACGCGATCATCGAGCAGGTCATCGCCGACCTCAAGGCCGGCCCGCTGACTCACCTGCCCTCGGGGAAGTTCACCGCGAACTCCGCATGGCTGGTGCTCGCGGCCATGGCGTTCAACCTCACCCGCGCCGCCGGCACCCTCGCCTCGGCCTTCCACGCCCGAGCCACCACCGCCACCATCCGCGCCCAACTCATCGCCGTCCCAGCCCGGACCGCCCGCTCCGCACGACAGCTGCGCCTGCACCTGCCCCAGCGCTGGCCCTGGCGGACAGCCTGGACCGAGCTGTTCAACGCCACCTGCGGACCACCGGCAGCGGCCTGACCCCCATCCACCCGGCCCGCCAGGCCCCGACCGGAGACCAGCAGTGGAAGAGCCGGAAAGACCGGCGGCCCAGCCATGCCACAACAAGCAATCAAGATCAGGTCAGCAGCCGACCCGCCCATCCAAGATCAACGGTGGATCGAGGCTCAGTCGTCAGGCGGGCGTGCGCTGGCACGTGGGCCGCCTACTGCGCTTCCCGCGGCGACCCCATGGTCACGGTTACCTCGCGTCGGGTGCCCTGTCTTGCTCGAGCGTCGGTGTGTACACCCATGCGTCGAGGGCCACGACCAAGAGGGCGGCCGAGACGGCTGCGAGCATGTTCGGGTTCAACTTGCTGTCTGCTTACGTCAATGGCGCTCGATCTGGATCATGGGTTCGCGTTGCCCGCGCCGGGTGTGAAAATGCGGCGTAGCCAGGTCAGGATGGTGTCGAGGGCTTCAGGGTCCAGGCGGGTTCCATCGGCGTTGTAGCCGTTCCCCGGGGTCGCGATGACCTCCGCTGCCGTGCGGGTGTCCTCTTTCAGGACATGGTTCGCGGTGGGTGGGAAGGCGAAGGTGACGTTCGTCATGCCTTCGGCCGCCTCTTGCAGCGGATCGCCGTCGGCATGGAGGTCGACTTGCAGGTCGTGGCCACCGATCATCACCAGCGTCGGGATCGTGACTTCGGGCAGGATGCGGGGGGCGTCCTCGGCCCACAGCTCCCGGGCAAGGGGAAGGTTGGCCGGGGTCTCGAAGCTGGACAGCACCAGCCGCACCTCTTCGGGTAGCCGCGGGTCGGGGTCCATCGGCTGGCCCAACTCGTAGCGTTCGGTAGCGGCACGTACTGAGTCCATGAGCTCAGCACCGCCGGGCACCTGGGCGGCCTGCAGTGCCAGCTGGGCCAGGAGGACGTCCCTGATCGGCCGGCCTGGTGGGGCCGCGAGCACGAGGCCCGTGAAGGGGGTCGTCTGCGTGCTCGTCGCGTAGTGCAGCACGTGAAGGGTGCCCTCGCTGTTGCCCAGACCGACTATGCGGGACGCGTCGATGTCCTCCTGTGCGGCGAGCTTGGCGACCGCGGCGACCAGCTCGTCGAGGTGCGAGGCCATGCTGAGGTGGCCGATCATCCTCGGGACGTTCTCGGCGGCGTACGGGCCGGAGGCGCGCTTGTCGTAGCGCAGCGATGCGATGCCCGCCTCGGCGAAAGCCTGGGCGAGCAGGCGGGCGCTGCCGTTGGTGCCGGGCAGCAGCGGGGAGCACCAGTCGCGGTCGGTCGGGCCGCTACCAGCCACCAGGACAACAGCGGGGTGCGGCCCCTCACGGTCGGGCCGGGTGAGGGTGCCGTGCATGGTGATCTCGTCGACCCGCCAGGTCACCTCGGCCGAGGTGGTCACTGATGGGCCTCGCCGTAGAGGGTGGTGCGCTCCTCGTCGGTGAGCTCCTCGTCCTTGACGGGGTGCATCGTGGCCCAGTGGTGGCCGACCGGGCAGCGCCCCCACCGGGTCAGGGGGCCGAGGCGCACCTTGGTCAGTGAACCGCCCATGACCCAGGTGGTCAGGAACAGGTGTCCCTTGCTGCACCGCACCGGGCTGCGACCGGGAATCGCGTACCCGGCACGACGCGCCCAGACGTTCAGCCCGACAGCGACCAGCACAACGACCAGGACAACCGCAACGAGGATCCATAATGCTGTCATAAGCAGGAATGTTATCAGAATCAAGAACGATGGCGTAAGGTGAGTGCGTGAGCAGCGCGGACCTCCTTCTGCATCCGGTGCGGCTGCGCATCGTCAAGACGTTCTTGGGCGACCGCGCACTGACGACTGCCCAGATCGCCGCCGAGCTCGGGGACGTGCCGACCGGGAGCCTGTACCGCCACATCGCGACCCTCACCAGGGCCGGTGTCTTGCAGGTTGTCGCGGAGCGGCGCGTGCGGGGCACGGTGGAGAAGACCTACACGCTGCGGATGTTGGCCGCGCAGATGCAGCCCGACGAGGTCGAGGCCATGTCGATCGGCGACCATGCCCAGGCGTTCATGGCCTACGTCGCCGGGCTGCTGGGTGACTTCGACCGTTACCTCACGCACGATCCGGCGCCGGGTCGAGACGGCGCCGACTATCGCGTGAACGCAATGTGGCTGACCGACGCTGAATACGCCGACTTCCTGAATGACCTCAAGGCGCTGCTCCTGTCCCGACTGGCGAACCAGCCCTCCCAGGAGCGTCGCCGGCGCGTCGCCTACCACGTCCTCTTGCCCGCACCCGAAGAAGCGGGCGATCGCCGTTAGCTGGGAGCCATGTACCACGGCGGGCACCGTCGGGAGTGAGAGGTGAAGGCGTTCTTGCCACAGGCCGGTGCAAGATGCTTCCGAGAACTTGCAGAGGAGGACACGCGATGCCGAAAGCGATCAAGGGAAACGCCGGACGCAAACCCCCAGAGCCGTCCACGGGGCACTCCGACATCGAGGACTGGTTCGGACGCCTCATGCCATACCTGCGTCCGATCGTCGAGCTGTTGGACGCCTCGATTCGAACCGAACTCCCCGACGTTCACTACGCCCTGAAGTGGAAGCGGGCGTTTTACGGGCTACCACGGCTGGGATGGATCATCGAGATAGCCCCCTACGACGTCTCCGTGAATGTCGTGTTCCTCGGCGGCGCTGAATTCGATCCTCCACCTCCACTGGGCACCGCCGACCGGACACGGTACGTCAAGGTCACCTCCCTGGAAGAGGGACGGCGACCAGAGCTGCACGAATACATCAAGCAAGCCGGACGCACGCCGGGCTGGAAGTGATCGCCCGCCGCCTGAGTTCCTCTTCGCCACTCGCAGCAGACCCGTCTCTGCGTGCGCAAGCCACGGTATGCAGAGGCCTCGGTTGGCCTGAGCCGGAACCATCCCATAGGACGAACCGTCCCGGAGGGATGGCCGCGCTTGGACGGATCGACGATGAAGGACGCACCTGTCCCGCAGGGGATCGGGTCGCGTGGGGCGCCGCCACGCGCAGGTCGCCGTGCGAGCATGGCGAAGAGTCAGCGGTAGGAGTTGGTGGTGGTGAGATGAGGGCAGGCGGCGCTAGCGGTGGTGCGCCGGTGTTGTCGGTGTCCGGGCTCGCTAAGCACTTCGGGGACCGAGCCGCTTTCGAGGACCTCAGTTTCGAGGTGGGCGATGGTGAGGTCTTCGGGTTCCTCGGGCCGAACGGGGCGGGGAAGACCACGACTGTCCGGACTCTGGCCACGCTGCTGGCCCCGACCGCTGGGTCGGCGCGCCTAGCCGGTCTGGACCTCGTCGAGGAGAACGGTGTGGCGATCCGCCAGCGGATCGCCGTCATGCCGGAGAACCCGGGGCTTTACGATCGGCTCACGGTGGCGGAGAACCTCGCGTGTTTCGCCGACCTCTATGAGAGCCCTGACCCTGTCGGGCGCGCCGCCGCTGCGCTTGCGGCAGTCCATCTCTCCGACCGGGCCGGTGACCTCTGCGGGGCGCTCTCCAAGGGACTGCGACAACGAGTGGCACTGGCGCGCGCACTCCTCAGTGACCCTGAGATCCTGTTCCTGGACGAGCCCACCTCGGGCCTGGATCCCGTCGCTGCCCGCGACGTCCACGAACTCGTCGACCAGCTCAGCCGGGACGGTGTGACGATCTTCTTGACCACGCACCGGCTCGAGGAGGCCGAGCGCCTCTGCGACCGCGTGGCGATCCTGAATCGGACGCTCCAGGCGATTGGGACGCCGCGCGAGCTTCGCGACCGGCTCTTCACGCGCTCCCTGCGCGTGCGGACCCGCGAGCCGTTGAACGACCCGGGCACGATCTTCGCCGGATCTGCCGGCGTCGAGAACTGGAGCGAGCCAGAACCAGCCAGCTACCTGCTCACCGCCGCCGACCCGGAGGTCGCGGCTCCTGGCATCGTGCGGGCGCTGGTCGCAGCTGACGCTGAGGTTCTCTCTGTTGGCGAGTTCGGGCATTCGCTGGAAGACGTCTACCTCGAGCTCGTCGCCGATCGAGAGCAGGCGCCCAGGTGAGCGAGTTCAGTACCCGGCGGGTCCGGGCCATCCTGGTCAAGGAACTGCGCGAGTACCGCCACAACAGCAACATCGTCTATGCGACGGCGATCCTGCCGATGATCTTCCTCGTCCAGCCACTGGTAGCCGTCTTCACGGTCCCGTCCTCAGCCTCGGGTGGTCTGCGCCACGAGCACACCCTGCTGTACCTTCTCGCGATCCCGGTCCTGGTCCCGGCGGCACTCGCCGCGTACGCGGTTGTCGGCGAACGGCTTCAAGGGACCTTGGAGCCCGTGCTCACCACGCCGATCCGGCGAGACGAGCTCCTCCTCGGCAAGGCATCCGCCGCCTTCTTCCCCTCCGTCCTGGTGGCCTACGCCGTCTTCGCCCTCTTCGTAGCTGTCGTCGAGCTGTTCGCCCGCCCCGGGGTGGCAGCCGCATTCATCAAAGGCCCGGAGCTGGTCGCACAGCTGGTCTTCACCCCGCTCCTGGCGGCCTGGTCGATCTGGCTGGGCATCGCTGTTTCCACCCGGTCCGCGGACCCACGCAACGCCAGCCAGATATCCATCCTGGCCAGCCTGCCAACAGTCGCGGTGATCGCCCTCATCGCATTCGGAGTGCTACCGGCGACACTCACCGTCGCGCTGATCGCCGCAGCCGTATTGGCCGTTCTCGACTACCTCGGCTGGCGGCTCGCGTCAGCCTCGTTCGACCGCGAACAGCTCATCCAACGCACCCGATAGCCCCGGTACCTCGCACGGGAATCATGCCCGGAGGGGGTGGCCGCGCTTGGACGGATCGACGAAGAGCGACGCAGCTGTCCCGCGGGGGATCCTCTATCGGGCTCTGAAGCGCACAGTCAGGAGCTGTCAGGAATGACTGTCTGTTGGTAGAGCGCGAGCCGCCACTCGTCGTTGCGCTGGATGTACACGCTGGACATGAGACCTATGAACGCCGGCTCGTCTGATTCGCGGTACGCGGTGCCGCGGTACACCAGGGCGGCACTGCCCGGTCCGGTCTGGACGAGTCGATCGTCTCTGATGTCGTAGGTGCGCCAAGGAGGAGCCTCTCCAAGCGCGGCGACCACCGTGTCTCGATCCATGACCTCACCGTTGGCCAGCACCATGACGGCGTCCTCGGTCATGACTTGTCCGTAGAACGCATCCCCTGTGCTGTCGCAGAGCGAGTCCCATCCCTTTCGCTCCAGAGCGAGCAGAGCGCCATGCATGTCTTGATCCGCCATCCAATCACAGTAGGCCCGATCGCTCCTTGCCGCTTCGCACGGGATGGCACGCTGAGCGTGCGGCGACCATCCGGTCCGCCCAAACCGTCGGCGACCCGCTGCGTCGCCACCTCGAACAGATCGCCCCCATGACCTCCGGCCTCGCCGTCCAAGCCACCACCAACCCCCACTCGCAGGTGATCGGCCCCTGGGCCGGACTCGGCGTGCTCGCTGCCTGGGCAGCCGGGTCGCTCCTTGTGGGCGGGCTGCTGCTGGGAGTACGTGACGCGTGACCTGTCCGGCCCGCAACCCACCAACGCTTCGGGCCATCCGCGGCCGGCCCGAAGCGTGCTAGAACCGATTCGTGCTGGAAGTGCGAAGGTTGGTCGAGTCCCCGGCAGAGTGGAGTGGTGGCCATGCGAGCCGTAGTCGTGGCAGACACCGCCGGGCTGATCCGACAGTGGGACGACGGCGCCCAGGCGATGTTCGGGTACCCACCCGAGCGCGCCATCGGGCACAGCCTCGACCTTCTCGTACCCGAGCACCTGCGCGCCGCGCACTGGACCGGCTTCCACCACGCGACGCAACAACCGAAGGTCAACGACCTCGCCGCCGACCTACCCGTGCTGTGCGCGGACGGACAGGAGCGAACCTTCGCCGCCAGACTGTTGGTGCTCAGCGATCCCCTCGGGTGCGCACTGGGCGCGATGGCGATCTACACCGATGAAGGGTCGACCGGAGTCAGCCCTTCGGATAGAGACGGCACGGGGAGCGTCGGCGTATCCCGCTGATGGGCCCGGAACGAACAGACGTCGGTCCGTCGGTGCGAAGCGTGACGGCGTCGGTAGGGCGCTGGTCCTCAGCCGTCGCGAAGGACTTTGTAACGAACGTGCGTGACAAGTGCGGCGGGCTGCACCGAGATCTGCTCGAGACGCAGTGCTCCGACCCCGTCGAATAGTCGGATACCGTGATCGGCGACGACTGGGCTGATATTCAACAGAAGCTCATCGACGAGCCCGGCGCCAAGGTATGCGTTAATAGTGCTCGGTCCGCCGGCAATATGAACAGCGCCATCGCCCGCGGCATCCCTCGCCCGCTCCAGCGCGGCCTCGATGCCCTCGGTGACGAAGTGAAAAGTGGTTCCGCCCTCCATCACCAGCGGCTCTCGCCGGTGATGGGTCAGCACGAACACAGGCGCGTGGTACGGCGGATTAGGGCCCCACCAGCCACGCCAGTCGCCGGACCATTCACCGGTGATCGGACCGAACATGTTCCGCCCCATCACGTACGCGCCGGCGCCCACGATGGCGTCGAACGCCTCGCGATTCTCTTCAGGGGTCTCGTTCATCCACCGGTAGAACGTGTCCTCCGGCAGACCGCCGAACGGCTGCTCCTCGGTGACGTGATGACCGGCACCGACGCCGTTAAGAGTCATCGACATTGTCGCGACAACAGATGACATCAGCGGTCCTGACTGGTTGCAGCATTGTGCTCTCACCCCAGCGAGACACCATAGACCGGGGCGGGGCACGCGACCCATGCCAGAGGCGCAGCCGTCGTTGTCCGCCTTCATCGCCCCCACCGCGCTCGTTGCGTCGGCTCGTCGCATGGCCGGGGTCGGCAGCGGATCCGGCCGTGGGACAGCCGCACGACGCGAAGCGAGACGGTGTCGGCGCATGGACGGATAGTGGGGGCGTGACCGACCGACTTCCGCTGGCCAACCTGATCACTCTCGGCGCCCGGGACTTTGGTGCTCTTCGCGACTTCTATCGGCAGGTGGGCTGGCCGCAGGTGATGGACGACGGCGAGTTCGCGGTCTTCGAACTGCGGGGAATCGTGCTCGCTCTTTTTCCTCTCGCCAAGCTCGCCCGCGACGGGAACACCGAGCCCGAGTCGAGCACCGGAGGCATCCGCTTCACCATCGGCGTGCAGGTCGACAGCGCCGATGAGGTGGACCGGCTCACCGAGCACATGCGCGCGGCCGGCGCTCGCGTGACGAAGGACCCCGTCGACGCGGAGTTCTTCACTGGTCGCTCGGCTTACCTGTGTGACCCCGAGGGCAACTACTTCGAGATCGTCTGGGCCGACATGCCGAACAATCCCGTCGTCATCGCAGCTCGCCGGGCGGCCGGTCTGTAACCGCAAGCGGATCCCGTTGTGGCACGCTGCGGCTGCCTCCAAGCGAGGTTCGTCGGCATCAAGCGCGCAGCGATGCCGGGTCCAGCTCGAGGCCGATGACCTGAGCGACACGGTCCACATCGACGTCCCACGAGAGCAGTGCGGCTCCGCGGCGGTACGCGACCGCCGCGATCATGCAGTCGACCATCCCGCGAGGGGTAACGCCCGCCTGCCGACAGCGGCGGTAGATCCTCGCGGCGGCTTCGAAGTCGGTGACCGCGTCGAAGGGCAGGAACCCGAAACTCAGCAGCAGGCGTCGCAGGTCCGCCTCCCGTGCATCACTTCGTGCGCCGGCCAGCACCTCCATCAGAACTGGTTCGGTCACCACCAGAGGGCCGTCGTCGGCAATCAGCGCGGCAAGGCGTACGTCCGCCGCGCTGCCAGTGGCTCGGTCGTACTCGACCCACGCTGACGTGTCGGCCAGGATCACGCCGCGCCGCGCGGAGCAGAGTCGCCCGGAACCTCGTCGACCGCGCGGGCGCCACGCATCGCCAGTGCCTGCTCGCGCGTCATCGGCTGGCCCGCAAGGTGGCGCAACGCCAACTCCACGGCCTCAGTCTTGGTATGCACGCCGTAACGATCCATGATCGCCCGGACGTGGTCGTCCTCGATCTCAATGTTGGTGCGCACTTTGGACATACACGCATCGTACACGTTACGTGTACCTAACGTGTGTCGCGGCTCTCGCGTCCAGCGATGTCAATCGCGTCTTACCGCCCCGCGCCGATCGTCACGCGGAGCGTGACCAGTACGGGATCCCGCTGCGGGACACTCCGCGTGCCGATCGGCTTGCAGGCACCCGACGGCATGATGGGGCTGTGGCGAAAATCCATTCCGTCCGCCGCTGGGTGTCCGCCGACCTGGATCAGATCGGTTGGGTGCACTCCCGCAGCCGGCAGGAGGCGTACGCCGGCTCGGGTCCCGGCCGACGCTCTCGCCCTGGTGACGCCCGAGCAGCAGGCCGCGGTCTGGAGGGCGCGCCTCGTCGTCGAACAGGACGGTGATGTCGTCGGGTTCGCTCTCGCCCAGCTCGCCCCGGAGTCGGGCGCCGAACTCACTGCGATTCACGTTCTTCCCCAACAGCAGGGCACTGGAGCGGGCCAGGCCTTGATGGACGTGGTTGTCGACGCCTTCTGCCAGTGGGGGGTCGCCGAAGCACGCCTGTACGTGATTGAGGGAAACGATCACGCTCAGGCCTTCTACCGGCGCAACGGGTGGCGCCTGTGCGGGCCGGCCGGCTCGCACGAAATCGGTAGCGCCTTTGTCCCCATCCTGGAGTACCGCCGCCACGTCGTCGCATGACACCGCGCGCCGGGCGCACGAGCACGCGGATACCGAACGGGGAACCCCGAGCGGCGATGACGCTCGCGAGACGACGGCCGAGATGCGCTGTGTCTCGCAACACCCGTCCGGTGATGGTCCCGGGACGGGGGCCTGATCCGGGCGCGTCATGGTGCGCTGTGGGCGAGCCCTCAGGTTGCCCCGCAGGATTCGATCCTGGGACAAATACGGGCCAGGTACGAGTGCTCACCCATAGGTAGTCGCGCGCTACAGTGAGCAGTGTCAGAGTGCTGTTTCGCCAGTGCTGCAAGCAAAGATGCACAGGAACACGCACTGACGATCAACGGCGGGCAAGTGGCCGACCTTATCCAGAGGTCGCAGGTTCAAATCCTGCCCCCGCTACCACTCTGATCAGGGCGTTCATCCTCCGGGATGGACGCCCTGATCGCTGTCCGGGGGGCTCACTCGCCGGCCGGGTAATCGGTAGAGGCGGCGAGCTCGGTCTGGGTCTCGAAGTCGGCGATGCGGGTGCGGAGCGTGGCCAGCGTGCTGTCGAGCGCCTGGGAGCCAAGGACCATGCGCAGCGGGGCCGGCTCGATGGCGACGCTGTCGATGATGCGCGCGGCCATGCGAGCGGGGTCGCCCGGCGCCGGCGGGCTGGCCGGGTCGAGCATCTTCTGGAAGGCGCGGGCGGGGTTGCCTTCGTACTCGGGCATCAGCTCGGCGACCTGGGCGCTGCCGGAGCGGAACTCGGTGCGGGCGCCGCCGGGCTCGACGATGGTGACGCCGATGCCGAAGGGCGCGACCTCCTGGGCGACGGACTCGCAGAAGCCTTCGATGCCCCACTTGGTGGCGTGGTAGAGGGAGTTGCCGGCGAAGGCGACCTGCCCGCCGTACGAGGAGAGCTGGATGATCCGGCCGCCGCCCTGGGCCCGCAGGTGCGGCAGCGCGGACCGGATGAGCTGAATGGAGCCGACGAGGTTGGTGGCGAGGATGCGCTCGACCTGGGCGTCCGACAGTTCCTCGGCCGCGCCGAACAAGCCGTAGCCGGCGTTGCTGACGACCACATCGATGCGGCCGAGCTCCTTGTAGGTGCGGTCGACGAAAGCCCGGACCGCGGCGGTGTCCGTCACATCCAGGAACCTCGACGTGCAACGTGTCGGGGTGCTTCTCTGCCAGCTCCGCGACGGCGTCGGGGCGGCGTACAGAGCCGACGACGGTGTCGCCGCGGTCGAGCAGCTGGGCGGTGAGTTCGCGGCCGAAGCCGCTGCTGACTCCGGTGATGAGCCAGGTCCGGGAAGGCATGAGGCGTCCGATCTACGCGGGCGCGACCTCGTCGAGGACGCGCAGGGCGTTGAGGGTGCGGGGGTAGCCGATGTACGGCAGGAGCTGGGTCAGCACGTCGAGCAGCCGGGACCGGTCGTTGCCGACGTTGCGGTTGGCGGCGACGTGTCCGGCCAACTGGGGCTCACAGCCGCCGAGCGCGGCCAGCATGGCGAAGGTGAGCAGTTCCCGGGTCGGCAGGTCGATCCCGGAGCGGGTGAGGTGGTCGCCGAAGCAGTTGGCCGACAGGAACCGCTGGATGTGCTGCTCATCGGTCGGCGCGTTCGCGTAGAGCGCGTCGACGCGGTCAACGCCGACGATCTCCCGCTGCACGGCGAGGCCGCGCTCGTACCGGGTCTTCGGGGTGGTGGTCGACTGGCCGGGCAGTGGCAGTTCGACGCCGCGCTCGGTGAGGACGTCGTTGGTGGCGTGCAGGAAGTCGAACACTCTGGCCATGCCCACGTACGGCACCGCTTGGTAGACGACTTCCTTGACCTCGACCGGGGTGACGCCGGCGGTGAGCGCGGCGCCGAGCATGACCCGGTACTCCGCGACGGCCTGCCCGGCGATCATGGCCGCCAGCTGGACCATCAGCCGGGTCCGGGAGGGCGAGCCGGCTGTCCCGGAGGACCTCATCGAAGGCGAAGTTGTCGAAGTGGTCGATGAGCTCCGGATCGGTGACCGCCAGGGTCGAGACGTGGCCGGGAAACAGCTCGTCGTGGTTCTTCTGCGCCTCCGCGGTGGGCATGACGATCCTCTCGGCTGCTACGCCGTCCACTATGGACGGACGAGGCGGATGGTGACCGGGTGGGCGTCCGGGCCGGTGACGTGGCCGACGGGGCCGGGTCCGAAGCGGTCGTACTTCGCGTGGTACGTCTGGTCGATCGCGTCGTGGACGCCGGGGTCGGCGTCGGCGAAGGTGACGTCACGCTCGATGCCGCCGGCGCGGATCCGGCCGGTGCCGCTGGCGAGGGCGTGCCGGTACCAGGGCCGGTCCGGGCCGCCGGCCGAACGGACGTACAGGTCGTCACCGACGCTGACGATCCACATCGTCGTGTACGGCCGCAGCCCGCCATCAGCGCGGCGGGAGGCCAGGCCGAGTTCGATCGCGTCCCCGACCAGGCGTAGCTCGTCGCCGGTCCATGCGGTCATACCGACCCCACCCGGACCAGCGACTTGATCGCGCGCCGCTCGTCCATCGCAGCGTAGGCGTCCGCGACGTGGTCGAGGTCCGTCTCGTAGTCGAAGACGCGTCCGGGGTCGATCGTCCCGGCGAGCACGTCGTCGAGCAGCTCGGGGATGTAGATCCGGGCCGGCGCCGGGCCACCGCGCCAGCCGACGTTGCGGAAGAACGTCTGCGCGAACGGCACTTCGCCGTGCGGCACGCCGACGATCCCGAGCGTGGAACCGGGCCGGGCGACGGCGAACGCGGTCGCGATCGACTGCTCGGTCCCGACGCATTCGAGCGCCGCGTCGACGCCCACGCCGCCGGTCAGCGAGAGAACGGCCTCGGTGGCCTCGCTCGCCGCGGGCCTCGACAACGTCGGTCGCGCCGAACTCGCGCGCCAGCTGCTGGCGCTGCGGGTGGCGGCTGAGCGCGATGATCCGCTCGGCGCCGAGCCGGTGCGCGGCGAGCACCGCGGACAGGCCGACGGCACCGTCGCCGACCACGGCGACCGTGTCGCCCTTGCCGACGCCGGCGCTGACGGCGGCGTGGTGGCCGGTCGACATGACGTCGGACAGGGCGAGCAGCGACCGCAGCGTCTCCTCCGACTGCCCGCCGCCCCCGGGAACCGGGACGAGGGTGCTGCCGGCCAGCGGGACCCGTACGGCCTCGCCCTGGCCGCCGTCGATCGTGCCGTCGCCGAAGTTCCCGCCCTGGACGCAGCTGATCGTGGAGCCGTTCAGGCAGTGCGGGCAGGACATGTCGCTGTAGATGAACGGCGCGACGACCAGGTCACCGGTGGAGACGGTGGTCACCTCGGCGCCCGTCTCCTCGACCACGCCGATGAACTCGTGCCCGATCGACCCGACCGCGTGCGGGCTCGTCCCGCGGAAGTACCACAGGTCCGACCCGCACACGCAGGCCAGCACCACGCGCACGATCGCGTCCGTCGGTGCCTCGATGACCGGATCCGGGCGCTCGCCGACCTCGACGACGCCCGGTCCGCGGAAGATGGCGGCTCGCATCTGTGAACTCCTCTGTTGTCTGCGCCATCCAGGAAACCCCGGCGCAGCCTGATCAGGGAGTGCCTGCCGTTCCAGGGACTGGCAGTCCCTCCCTCCGGGCGTAGCCGGGTCGTAGCGTTGAACCGGGGCGAGGTACGCGAGTGCCTCCCCAGCCGCCTCGACGGCGGCGGCCCATGGGCGCCGTCAGGGTGCGCTGCGCCGGCAGATCCAGGTCGCGCGCAGCGTCGACCGACCGACCGGCCGATAGGTGTACTCGTCGGTGACCGAGGGCGGCCCGAAGCCGGCGCCGGAGAGCGCGCCCCGGACCTCCGCGGCGGTGAAGAAGTACTGGCGGTGTTGCTCGCTGAACGTGTCGGCGTCGGTTGCCCCGGTGACGTCGATCCGCGTGACGCACCTCCGGGCGCTGACATCGACGTCGTTGCGGATCGTGAAGCGCTTTCCGTCGGCCGCGCCCTCGACGACCGGATGGGACCTGGCGAACTCCATCATCGCGTCGGCATGCAAGTCGAACACGAGCCAGCCGCCGGGCCGAAGCCGGCGGCCCGCGGCCGCCAGCGACGGACCCAATTCGGCGGGGGTCAGGTAGTTGAGGCCGTCGAAGGTGGACACCACCGCGTCGAACATGCCGCCGATCCTCAGGTGCGGAAGCACCTGCTTGATCAGGACCGTTTCCGGGCCCAGGAGTCGGCGGGCGCGGGCCAGCATCGCGGGTGAGCCGTCGACGCCGGTCACCCCATAGCCGAGCCTGATGAGAGCGTTCGCCATGAGGCCGGTTCCGCAGCACAGATCGAGCACCGTGCGCACGCCGTCACCGTCCGCGCGCCAGAGCTCATCGAGATAGGCGGCCCAGCGGTCATGGCAGGAATCCACCACTATCTCGTCGTACACCCCGGCCAATCGCGAGTAGGGCGCAGCCTCGTGCTCGTGCGCCTCAGACACGGCCCCAGTCAGATCCCGAGCACCTTCGCCTTGGCCGCCGCGAACTCCTCATCGGACAACACGCCTTGAGTGTGCAGTTTCGCCAGCTGCTGAAGCCTGGCCATGTCGTCGTCCTCGGGCTCGGCTTCGGCGGCCGGCGCAGCTTCGTCCTCAGCGTACTGGGGCTCCTGCTGTTGGCCCTGATCGTCGTACTTGCGGGCCTGCCGGCGCGCGACGCGTCCGGAAACGGCGGTTGCCGTGCCCGCGACGACGGCCGTGCGGGCGGCCATGCGTAGCAATCCCATTGTTGAGCCTCTCCGTCTCGTGGATCGGGCTGGGTTCTAGCTCGCGGCGACGACGGCGTCCACCACATCAGCGGGAATGCGGATCTGGTCGATCACGACAGCATCGGCGTCCCGGCAGGCGTCCACGAATTTCTGCGCCCAGATGTTCTCGAATGCGATCAACAGCGCCGAGCTGTTGAGCGCCAAGTCCTCGGTCAGTTCGTCGGCGTCTTCCGGCCCGAGCGCCCCGGGCTGGGCCACGTCGATCGACAGGTAGCCCGGCCCTGTCTGCGCGTCGACGTCCTCCGCGGCGATCGTGGTGACCACGCCATCGGCGTCCTTGCTGACGAACAGCAGGTCGATCACCCGGATCGTGCCGCTGTCGACGAGTTCCATCACCGCCGGAGCGATGCGACCGCTGAACTTGTTGCCTGGAAAGCCGATGATGATCACATCGACTGGACAGAATCCCATAGCGCCTCCTCGTTGAAGTGTCGGGTCGAGGTCCGACTGAGCCGCTGCACCCTCCCGGCCGGCGGGTAGACCGCAGCGGGCCCATCAGCCGTCACCGTCATGCCACCACCCTCCGAGCCGCAGCCGGGCAACCCCGGTCGCCGTCGTGCACCGAGGCCTGCTGACCCGGGTGCTGGTCCAGCCAACCGGGTGACCCGGCCGCCGGCATCCCCCCACCGGGATGAGACGGCATGGCTTCCCGACCCGATCGGGCCCGCGGCCCAGCGCCGGCGCCCGGGCCGAGCCGGCTTGACTCGACCCGAGCAGCTCAGCGACAGTTGCCTCAATGGTCGCTGATCGAAGTTCCCTCGGTGCGCGGGCCGCGGTCTATGCGGCGCTCGGTGATCCGGCCCGGCTGGCGGTGGTGGATGCGCTGGCGTTGGGGGATCGATCGCCGGGAGAGCTGGGCGAGATGCTCGGCCAGCCGTCGAACCTGCTGGCCCATCACCTGCGGTTGCTGGAGCGGTCGGGCCTGATCGAGCGGGGCCGGTCCGAGGCCGACCGGCGGCGCACGTACGTGCGGCTGGTGCACTCGGCCCTTCCGGCGCGGATCATGCCGAGCGTCACCGCGCCGCGGGTGGTGTTCGTGTGCACGCACAACTCGGCGCGCTCGCAGCTTGCGTCCGCGTTGTGGGCGCGGCGCAGTGCGGTGCCGGTGGCCTCGGCCGGTACACATCCGGCCCGGCGGGTGCACCGGCGCGCGGTGTCGGTCGCCCGTCGCCACGGCCTGACGCTGGACGGCGCCCGGACGGCCGATGTCGCGGCCGTGCTGCGCGCCGATGACCTGGTCGTGGCGGTGTGCGACAGCGCGTACGAGGAGCTGGGCGATCTGGCCGACCGCCTGCACTGGTCGGTGCCCGACCCGGTTCCCGTCGATACGCCGGCGGCGTTCGAGAAAGCGTACGAGGAGATCGAGCAGCGGGTCGACCGGCTGGTCGACGCCGTGCAGGACAGCGACGTCCGGAGGACGACATGACCGAGACCTTCGATTCCCGCCTGGGCCCGGATCAGCAGTACGCGCTGAGGTCGGCGGCGCGGAACCTAGGTGACCAGTTCAGCGGGGTGTTCGGGGCGGAGACGATCGAGCGTTTCCTTTACTCCAGCTACGACCAGTTCGCGTCGGTGGCCACGGTGCCGACGTTCCTGCCCTTGCTGGCGGAGCGGTTCGCCCGGCAACGGCTGCGGGCGCTGGCGAAGGTCGAGGGCAAGGTGCAGGACGGGAAGCCGGCAGTGCTGTTCCTGTGCGTGCACAACGCGGGGCGTAGTCAGATGGCGCTGGGGTTCTTCCAGCACCTGGCCGGTGACCGGGCGGTCGCCTGGTCGGGTGGCTCCGAGCCGGGCAGGCAGGTGAACCCGGCGGCGGTGGCGGCGATGCGGGAGGTCGGCATCGACATCTCCGGGGAGTTCCCGAAGCCGTGGACCGACGAGGTGGTGCGGGCGGCCGACGTAGTGATCACGATGGGCTGCGGCGACGCCTGCCCGGTGTTCCCGGGCAAGCGGTACGAGGACTGGACGTTGGAGGACCCGGCCGGCCAGGACCTGGCCGCGGTGCGGCCGATCCGGGACCAGATCGAGCGGCGGGTCCGGGTCCTGCTGGGCGAGCTCGACGTCCCGATCGGGGTCTGAGCCGGTGCAGCCGCCGATGACCACAAGGCGTAACTACCCGGGGGCGGAGCCGATCGGGACCCGCCGGACCGGCGACGTCCACAGTGGACGCCTGCTCGGGTCCGGATCCTGGGGCGCCGACCGGGCACTGTCGGGCGGGCGCGTCCGGATGGTCGACTTCGCGCCGGGCGACGGGGATAGAGGCGACCTTCGCCGGTAAGTGCGTCGGAGGGAGCGAGTCGACCGTCCTCGCGGTGGCCGGGCGGATCGGCGACGGGACCATGCCCCACCTGCGAGAACGCCTGCGTCAAGCCATCGGGGCGGCGTACGATCATGGTGGAAGTCAGGTAGGTCCGGACCATCGACCGTGCCGTCCCCGGCCGCGGTCGCGCCGGCACACCGGCAGGCTGAGGCCGCCGGAATGGCCATGTTGCTGCGAACCACGGCTGCAGTGACCCGTAAGGAGGCTCCCGACTAGACCGGGTATCCGTGGGTATGAGATCTCGCAAGCACGCTTCACGGGGAGGACGTCCGATGGCGAAGAAGAGCTCGCCCAACCGCATCTCCGAGGCTGCCCGCACCGGACTGAGGGAGCTACCCTCCAACGCCGCATGGCTTCTCGCCAAGGCCATCCGTCCGGCCGCGGGCGGAGCCTCCGAGCTGGTCAACCACGTATCAGACGCCGCGGCGTCGAGCACCGAGAGCACTCGATCGGCGGCGGACAAGGTCCGCCGGCGTGCCGCCGACGCCGGCCGCTCCGTCGCCGACGCGGTGCCGGGGCTCGGCCGCGACCCGGTGTCCGACCTCATGCGCCAGGCCGACGCGGCCGCCGAACAGGCCCGGCTCAACGAGACCGAAGCCGTCTCGCTGGCGCAGCGCGCGAAGGACGACGCCGACGAAGCCGCCCGGATCGCCGATGACGGCGACCAGGAGGTCCAACGTGCCCGCAAGGACGCCGAGGACCGCGTGCGGGCCCGGGTGGAGCAGACCCAGCAGGAAGTCGACGCGACGGTCGCCGAGATCGAGCGTGAGCAGGCGGACCGGGTAGCCCGGGCACGCGCCGCAGCGGAGCATCGGGTGGAAGGCCGACGCCTGGCCGAGGAGGCGGCCGCACGCAAGATCGTGGAGCGGGCCGAAGCGGAGGCCGCGGATCGCGCCCTGAAGGCCCAGGAGCGCGCGGAGCAGAGCCAGCAGCAGGCAGCTCGCGCGATCGCGGCCGCCGACGAGGCCCTCGCCCGCGCTCGTGAGCTCGCCGACCGGGCGGCTCAGGCAGCCCAGGAGGCTGCTGCGGAGGCGACTCGGGAAGCTGAGCGACTCGCCGGCGAGGCCCGCGCACGGGCTCGTGAGGCCAAGCGCCGCGCCGCTGAGGCCGGCGACGTACGAGACCGCGCCAACCAGGCCGCGGGACAGACCCGCTCGACCGCCGACGATGCCAGTAGCGGCAACGGCCGCGGACGTTCCTCGTCCAGCGCAGCAAAGTCCTCATCCGGCAGCCACGTCCTCGAGACGCTCACCAAGCAGGAACTGCTGGGGCTGGCCGAGGAGGCCGACGTCGAGGGCCGCTCGAGCATGAGCAAGCCAGAACTGGTCGACGCGCTGCGGCAGGAGGGCGTCGGACTCGATGCACTCACGAAGGCGGAGCTGCTGGCCGTCGGCACTGGACACGGAATCGAGGTTCGTTCGTCGATGTCCAAGAGCGAGCTCATCGCCGCGATCACCGCCAACAGTCGTTGACCGCCGCAGCTTGCCGGAACCTAGTACGACAGGGAGCACCGACATGAGGATCTTCCATCGCAAGAGTGTCTGGGAGCGGGCACTGGAAGGTGCCGCCGCCGCGGCCACCGCTCGCTCGGTCCGCCGCACGGCGAAGATCACGGGGGGCGTCGTGGGCGGCGCCGCCACTCTCACGGCGCTGAGCGCGGCCGTGTCCTCGGCCCGCCGCGGAAGCGGGAAGTGAAGCTCTCGACGGCGGCGATCTTCGGGGTTGGGTATCTGCTGGGCACCCGAGCGGGTCGCCAGCGCTACGACCAGATCCGGCTGCTCGCCGGCCGCCTTGCCGAGGAGTTCGACGGTTCCGGCGCCCGGCAACGGCTGGAGAGCATCGGCACACGGCTGGAGACCTACGCCCGCGAACGCCGCACCGACTCCTCCGCGGATGGGCGGCGTGCCCAGACGCGGGCGTGACCGGCATCGCTCGGTAGGAGCCGACGGTCGGCCGCGCGCCGGGCCCCGGACGGTACGCGTCAGTCGCAGCCTGGGCGCCCCCCACGGCGAGGGCCCGATGCTGATCCGCGCGGTGGTGCATGCTCGACTGTTCGGCCTCCGGCTGCTGACCCTCGACGCACGAGTTGTGGTTGCGGAGTCGGACCGGATCGAGCCGGTCCTCGACGCTGTCGTCGA
Source organism: uncultured Actinomycetota bacterium (assembly GCA_963803135.1). Lineage (GTDB taxonomy): Bacteria > Actinomycetota > Actinomycetes > Mycobacteriales > CADCTP01 > CADCTP01. The sequence goes on from CAWDLH010000011.1 coordinate 174,947, forward strand.
GGTCGACCCGACCATCATGCCGCTTGCCCGCACCGACGATCCGTACAGCGCACGCCAGAGCATCCGCGACTTCCATGCCCCCCGACGCGACGCGGGGGGCACTCCCGACGGTGGAGTGGGGCAAGCGCGCGAGCTCCTCGCCCAGGGCGCCGACACCCTCGCCGGCCTCCGACGTCCCGTCCGACCCTGACCCGCTCGCCGTGGTCAAGCAGGTCGCCCGCACCGGCTGTCCGGGCGGGTCCGGCGGTCAGGGCAGGACGGGGAGCGTGAGCTGCGAGGGATGGGCGGGGTCGTGGAAGACCTCGACGCCGCAAGGGCGGCCGGTGGTGGCGGTGCCGAACGGCTCCGCCGTGCCGAAGTTGCGGGCGTAGCGGGGGAAGGCGCCGCCGCTGACCTGGACCCGCAGCCGATGCCCGGCCTTCACCCGGTACGCGGTGGGGTAGAGCTCCACGTCGACGGCGAGCACGCCGTCGTCGCCGACGGTGACGTCCGGCGCCGGCACCGTGCGGGGGTCGAGGCGGCGGATGCCGTCCACCACGTTGCGGGACACGCCGCCCGGGTTGACGTCGCAGAGCCGGACGAACACGTCGGCGTGCGCCAGCTCGGGGCGCACGTACACCCGGGCGCGGACCGGGCCGACCACGTCCAGGTCGGCCGGCAGCGGCGGGCCGGTGAAGACGAGCACGTCCGGGCGCGCCTCGATCAGCCGGTTGTCGGTCTGCTTGCCCGGCGGCTGCAGCAGTGGGCCGCCGGCGGTCGGCGTCGGGTGGGCCGGGTCGTACGTGAACCGGCTCGGCCCGCCGGCACCGGTCACCGGCCCGGCCTGGATCGCCGCCGGGTCGGTGGCTGCCGGTCCGGTGGCTGCCGGTTCGGTGCCGGCCGGTTCGGTGGCGGCCGGTTCGGTGGTGGCCGGTTCGGTGGTGGCCGGTTCGGTGCCGGCCGGTTCGGTGGTGGCTGTTGCCGGTCTGCCGTCGTCGGGCGGCGGAGGCTCCGTGCTGAGCTCGCCGCCGGGGCGCAGGTGGTACGCGACCGGGCGGGCCCGCGCCGGCGGCCACTCGTCGAACTCCAACCACCGGTGGGCGTGCTGCAGGTAGACCCGCACCGGCGCGCCCCGCGGCGCCGGCCCGCCGCGCAGCTGGTGGTCGAGCCAGGCCACGTCGTTGCGCAGGCCCGCCCGCAGCTCGCCCATCTCGCCGTGCAGCCAGGGCCCGACGACGATCCGGGCCGGCACGCCGGCCGCCCGCAGCGCGCGGTGGTCGGCCAGCTGGCCGGGCAGGAACAGGTCCCACCAGCCGGTGACCATGCTCACCGGCGGGAACCGGCTCAGGTCGGCCGCGTCGTGGTCGGCGGTCGACCAGAACGGGTCGCCGGGGTCGGCGTGCGCGACGAAGTCCCGCCAGAACGGCACCGGCGCGCCGGCCACCGCGACGTCCGCGGCCTGCAGCGGCAGCCGACCCAGCACCCGCCGGATGCGGGCCTTGAACACCGGGTTGCCCAGCGCGCGGAGCAGGTCGCCGCCGCGCTCCTGGCTGCCGATCAGCGCCGACCAGGTCAGCGCGTTCTGGATCTGGGGCGCGCCGTGGTCGTAGAAGACGATGCTCGCCCGCGCCGCCGTGACGTGCGGCGAGACCGAGATCAGCGGCGGGTCCGCGTACGGTGCGACGGCCCACTGGGTGTGCCCGAAGTAGCTGGCGCCGGTCATCGCGACCCGGCCGTCGCACCACGGCTGCTCGCGCAACCACGCCACGGTGGCCAGGCCGTCCTCCCGCTCGGTCGTGAACGGCCGGAAGTGCCCGCCGGAGCCGAACGTCCCCCGGGTCGCCTGCAGGAAGACCTGGAAGCCGCGCCGGGCCAGCGGCGCGGCGAACACCAGGCCGCCGAAGCCGGCCCGGCCGTACGGGGTGCGGATGAGCACGACCGGCAGCGGGCCGGGATCCTCCGCCGGGTGGTAGCGGTCGCCGACCAGGGTCACCCCGTCGGGCATGGGGACCGGGATGTCCCGGTCGACCGTGTAGGGGGTGGCCGCCGTGGGCAGGCCCAGCGCGACGTCCGCGAGCAGACCGCCGAGCCGCCCCAGCGAGGCCATGGCGACACGCTACCCGACCCGGACCGCGGCCGGCGCGGGGAAGCGCTCGGCCAGGAACGCCTCCCAGGTTCGGGTGCCGACGGCGCGGTCGGGCGCGAGGTTGGCGCCGGCCCGGTACGCGCGGGCCGCGCCGCCGGGCACATGCACCGGCAGCAGCAGCCGGTGCTTGCCGGCCGCGCGCAGGTAGCCGCGGGCCAGCTCGGTCATCGGGGCGATCGCCGGACCCGCGATGTCCGGGGCCAGGCCGACCGGCTCGCCCAGCGCCAGCTCGACCAGCCGATCGGCCACCTCCCGCGCGTCGACCGGCTGGAACCGGAAGCCCGCGAACACCGGCAGCACCGGCAGCTTCGCCGCCGCCTGCACCGCCGTCAGCACGAAGTCGTGGAACTGGGTCGCGCGCAGCGTCGTCCACGGCACCTGCGAGCGGGCGAACACCTCCTCCGCGGCGAGCTTGTGCGCGAAGTAGCCGAACAGGGCGCGGTCGGCCCGGCTCGCGACCGGGATCCGGTCGGCGCCGACGACCGAGACGTTGACGACGTGCCGGACGCCGGCCCGGGCGGCGGACCGGACGAGCGTGGCGGCCCGCTCGCCGTCGCCCTTCATGCTGCCGGCGCAGTGCACGACGGTGTCCACATCGGACAGCGCGGAGTCGATGCCGTCGCCGGTGTCGAGCCGGCCCACCGCGTACTCGATGCCCGCGGTGGGCTCGTGGTCCTGCCGGCTCAGCACGCGCACCGGCGCTCCGGTCGTCCGCAGCCGGGCCACGACGAGCCGGCCGAGGTTGCCGGTGCCGCCGGTGACGAGAATCGGTGCGGTCACAGGGTCCTCCCAGTGGTCACGCCCGCGCGGTCGCGCGGGTCTACCGCTATGACCCCCGACGACGGAGAGGCGTGACCGATGGACGAGAGCACCTGGCTGGCCGAGCGGTTCGAGGAGAGCCGGCCGCACCTGCGCGCGGTGGCCTACCGGATGCTCGGCTCGCTCAGCGAGGCCGACGACGCCGTGCAGGAGACCTGGCTGCGGCTCAGCCGGGCCGACACCACCGCGGTGGAGAACCTCGGCGGGTGGCTGACCACGGTCGTGGCCCGGGTGTGCCTGAACATGCTGCGCTCCCGGCAGACCCGGCGGGAGCAGCCGCTGGACCCGCGGGTGCCGGACCCGATCGTCACCCCGGAGTCCGGGATCGACCCGGAGCACGAGGCGGTGCTGGCCGACTCGGTCGGGCTGGCCCTGCTGGTGGTGCTGGACACGCTCACCCCGGCCGAGCGGCTCGCGTTCGTGCTGCACGACATGTTCGCCGTGCCGTTCGAGGAGATCGCGCCGATGATCGACCGGTCCCCGGTCGCGGCCCGGCAGCTGGCCAGCCGGGCCCGGCGGCGGGTGCAGGGCCGGGCGCCGGTGCCGGACCCGGACCTCGGCCGGCAGCGCGAGGTGGTCGACGCGTTCTTCGCCGCGGCCCGGGAGGGCGACTTCGACGGCCTGGTCGCGGTGCTGCACCCGGACGCCGTGCTGCGGGCCGACGGCGGCGCGGACCGGACCCGGCCGACGGTCGTGCTGCGCGGTGCCCGGTCGGTGGCGGAGAACGCGTCGCTGGCCGAGAGGCTGGCCCGGTTCGTCCGGCCGGCGCTGGTCAACGGCGCCGCCGGGGCGGTGGTCGTCGTCAACGGGAAGGTGTTCGCGGTGATGGGCTTCACGGTCGCCGACGGCCGGATCGCCGCGATCGACATCCTGTACGACCCGCGGCGGCTGGCCGGGCTCGACCTGACCGTGCTCGGGTGACCGCCGGCGGTGTGGCCGGCGACTTACGCTTGAGCCAATCGCACCGAGTCTGGGGGCGCCATGTCGTTCATCTGGGCCATCATCGCCGGCCTCATCATCGGCGTGATCGCGCGCGCGATCCGTCCCGGCAAGCAGGACATCCCGATCTGGCTCACCATCCTCATCGGCATCGGCGGCGCGATCGTCGGCAACCTGCTGGCCAGCGCCATCGGGGTCAGGCACACCGGTGGCATCGACTGGATCCGGCACACCCTGCAGATCGTGGTCGCGATAGTGCTGCTGGGCGTGGTGGAGCCGGCCTGGAGCCGGCGCCGCGTCGGCCGAGCCTGAGAGCGGGCCGGGGGCTGAGAGCGGGCCGGCGCCGCGTCGGCCGAGCCTGAGCATGGGCCGGGGCTGAGCACGCGACCAGGGCGCCCGGGAGGTGGGCGCCCTGGTCGGTCGGGGGTGGTCGGTCGGGTGTCGGTCAGCCGTCCGTACCGGTGTGCCGGGCGTGGGTCTCGCCCTCGGCCGCGCGGCCCGAGCCGGTCGCGTCGTCGGTGCCGGTGTGCCGGGCATGGGTCCCGGTCACGGTGGTGTCGTCGGTGCCGGTGTGCCGGGCGTGGGTCTCGCCTTCCGCGACCCGGCCGCGGGCCTCGGGCTCGTGGCTCTGGTGGGTCGAGGTGGTGCTCGCCGCCGGCGACGGCGTGGCCGCCTGGGCCACACCGATCCCGACCCCACCGAGCACGACTGCCGCACCCGCCGCCACGACCAGCGTCTTGATATTCCGCATGTCTCTGTCCTCCTGCGCGTATTCACGTTGACGAGGATCACTGTGCGGCCGGCCGGGACAAGGCCGCCCCAGCCGTACCTCAACGCCCGGATAAACCTGGAGCGGCCCCGCCGACGGGTCCCGGGCGCCGGAAACAGGCCCGGATAGGCTCGACCGCATGGACCTCGGTCTCACCGGGCGGACCGCACTGGTGACGGGCGGCAGCAAGGGCATCGGCCTCGCGGTGGCCCGTCAGCTGTCCGAGGAGGGCGCCGAGGTGGTGCTCGTCGCCCGCACCGAGGACGACCTGGCCGCCGCGGCCGCCTCGATCGGGAAGCGGACCGGGCGGACCCCCCGATTCGCCACCGCGGACGTCGGCGAGGACGCCTCGGTGGTCGCGCTGGCCGAGCGGGTCGGCCCCGTGCAGATCCTGGTCAACGCTGCCGCCACCCCCAACACGGGCGGCTTCCCGGAGAGCGAGCGAGCTCGGCCCGCACGGGGTCAACGTCACGGTCGTGCATCCGGGTACGACGGTCACCGAGCGCACGCCGGCGATGGTCGCCCGGCTGGCCGAGCAGCGGCACGGCGGCGACACCGGGGCGGCGGAGCACTCGCTCGCCCGCGGCGTGTCGATCGGCCGGCTGGTCACCGCGGCGGAGGTGGCCGACGTGGTGACGTTCCTGGCCAGCCCGCGCAGCGTGGCCATCAACGGCGACGTGATCGCGGTCGGGGGCGGCTCCCGCGGCACGATCCAGTACTGAGGACACCTGATGGCGGCGACCGCGCAGGTGGTGCTCGAGGCGCCGCCCGGCCGCACCGTCGCCGGCGGTGCGGCCGGGGCGCAGGTGGCCGCGACGGTGGACCGGCTGCGGACGCTCAACGGCGTGGTCGCCGTCACCGATCCGCTGGATCCCGCGTCGCCCGCGGTGTCGGCGGACAAGCGGGCCGCGTACGCCACGGTCACGTACGGTGTGCAGCCGCCGGAGATCACGTACACGCAGCGGGCAGCGCTGATCGGGGCCGTGCAGGCGGCCCGGGACGGCGGCCTGACCGCGGAGGTCGCCGGCCAGGCGTCGGTGCCGCCGACCGAGCCGGGCGGCGCGGCCGAGCTGGTCGGCGTCGTCGCGGCGGTGGTCGTGCTGCTGGTCACGTACGGGTCGCTGGTCGCAGCCGGGATGAACCTGCTGACCGCCATGGTCGGCGTCGCGATCGGCGCGCTCGGCATCAGCACGCTGACCGGGTTCGTCGACCTGCAGTCGACCACGCCGATCCTCGCCCTCATACTCGGGCTCGCCGTCGGCATCGACTACGCGCTGTTCATCTTCACCCGGTTCCGGTACGAGCTGGGACGCGGCCGGGACGCCGGGGACGCGGCGGCCACCGCGGTCGGCACACCGCGGGCTCGGCCGTGCTCACCGCCGGCGTCACCGTGGTCATCGCGCTGGCCGGGCTGGGGGTGGCGGGGATCCCGTTCCTGACCGAGATGGGCCTGGCCGCGGCGGCCACCGTGGTCGTCGCGGTGCTGATCGCGCTGACCCTGGTGCCGGCGGTGCTCGGCTTCGTCGGGCGGCGGATGCTGCGCCGGCGGCCGCGGCGGGAGCGCGGCTTCTGGGCCGGCTGGGCCGCGACGGTCACCCGGCGGCGGTGGCTCAGCCTGGTCGCCGCGGTGGTCGCGCTGGCCGTCGTCGCGATCCCGGTGGCCTCGATGCGGACCACGCTGGTGCAGCCGGACGCCCCGGGCACGACCCAGGCCCGGGCCGCCCAGATCCTGTCCGAGCGGTTCGGCCCCGGGGTGACCGGGCCGCTGCTCGTGCTCATCGACGGCCCCGGTGCGGCCGAGCGGGCGGCGGCGGTGCGCGAGCAGGCCCGCGGCCTGCCTGGCGTGGCCGCGGTGACCCCGCCGCGGCCGAGCCAGGACCGCGGCGCCGCGCTGGTCACGGTGATCCCGGACTCCGCGCCGGACAGCGAGGCGACCGTCGACCTGGTGCACGCGCTGCGCGACCGGTTCGGCGGCGACGCGACACCGAGGGTCTACGTCTCCGGCAACACCGCGGTCAGCGTCGACGTGTCCCAGCAGCTCGACCACGCGCTGCCGATCTACCTGGTGCTCGTCGTCGGGCTCGCCCTGGTGCTGCTGATCCTGGTGTTCCGCTCGGTCCTGGTGCCGGTCGTTGGCGTCGCCGGCTTCCTGCTCACGATCGGCGCCTCGCTCGGCGCGGTCGTCGCGGTGTTCCAGTGGGGTTGGCTGAAGGACGTCGTGCAGGCGGACTCGACCGGGCCGCTGCTCTCGCTCACGCCGATCCTCGTCATCGGCGTGCTGTTCGGGCTGGCCATGGACTACCAGGTGTTCCTGGTCTCCCGGATCCACGAGGCGCACGCGCACGGGACGCCGCCGGTCGAGGCGATCCGCACCGGGTTCCGGCAGGCCGCACCGGTGGTGCTCGCGGCTGCGGCGATCATGTTCTCCGTCTTCGCCGGCTTCGTCGTGCCGGGGGACGCGACGATCAAGCCGATCGCGTCGGCCCTGGCGCTCGGCATCCTCGTCGACGCCGTGGTCGTACGGATGGTGATCATGCCGTCGGCGCTGGCGCTGCTCGGCGGGCGGGCGTGGTGGCTGCCGCGCTGGCTCGGCTGGCTGCCCCGGCTCGACGTGGAGGGCCTGGCCCTGGAGCGGGCCGCCGCCGAGCCGGAGCGGGAGTCGGTGTCCGGGTGACCGTCGTCCTCGTCCACGGCGGGCTCTGGGAGGACATGGACGCCGAGCGGTTCTGGGTCCGGCCCGGGATCGTCGCCGCGGTGGAGGCCCGCGGCGAGCCGGTGCTCGCGCCGGACCGCGTGGTACGCCCGCGGTCGTGGGCCGAGGAGGTCGCCCACCTGGTCCCGCTGCTGCCGGCCGAGCCGGTCACGCTGGTCGGCGGGTCGAACGGCTGCTCGGTGGTGGCCCGGATCGCTGTCGACCTCCCGGACCGGGTGCGGCGACTCGTGCTGGCCTGGCCGGCGACGGCCGGGGACAGCAGGGTCGACACGCTCTACCGGGAGCTCGGGACGCCGCCGGAGATGCTGGCCGGCGAGACCCTGCGCGGGCTCGCCGACGTCGAGCTGGCGCGGCTGCGACTGCCGGTGGCGGTGCTGCCCGGCCCGGACAACCCGTACCACGGACGGTCCACAGTGGACAGCCTGCTGGCGCTGGTGGCCGGTGCGGTCGAGCTGCCGCCGGCGCCGGAGCCGCCGCGGCCGGAGTTCCCGCCCTACCTGGACTCGGTCGCCCGGTCGGTGCTGGGCTGACCGCGGCCGTCGCGCGGGCCGAAGACGGCCAGGGCCTCGTCGTCGCCGAACGACTGGCGGACGTACGCGTCGAGCCACTCCTCGATCCCGGGGTAGCCACCGGTCCGCAGCACCGCGCAGGCCGCCTCCACGTCGTACGGGCTGCGGCGCAGCTCGACACCGGGGCCGAGCACCGCCCAGTGCGCGCCGGTCCGGCCGTACGGCATGCCGACGCTGCCGGGGTTGACCACGAGCGTGCGGTTGGCCAGCCGGGCGAACGGCATGTGCGTGTGGCCGAGCACGACCGTCTCCTCCGGCCGGCCGGCCAGCACCTCCGCCCACCGCGCCAGCGCGGAGTCGACCAGCGCGACCTCGGTGTCGTCGCGCGGGGTCGCGTGGCAGAACAGCGTCGGCCCCAACCCGTCCACGTCGAGGGTCACGGTCAGCGGCAGGCCGGCGAGATGGTCCCGCAGCGCGCGGGTGAGCTGGGCCGCGGCCCACCCGACGACCGGGTCGGGCGGGTCAGGGGTCGGCTCGTACAGCTCCCGGTCGCCGTTGCCGCGCACCCAGACCACCTGCTCGCCGAGGTCGAGCAGCCGCTCCAGCACCGCAACCGGCATCGGCCCGGCGGCGATGTCCCCGGTGACGACGATCCGGTCGACACCGGCACCGGCCACGCCGGCGAGCGCGGCGTCCAGCGCCGGCAGGTGGCCGTGGATGTCCGACAGCACCGCCACCCGCATCCCGCCACTCTGGCCCGGCCCCCGGCCGGCGCGGAACCGGGGTTCGCGCAGGGCTGATCTCCGGTCAGTCCGTCGGCGGCAGCAGCTCGGTCAGCCGCCAGTGGTTGCCGAACGGGTCGCGGAACCCGGCGTCGATCCCGTAGAACCGCTCCTCCGGCTCGTCCAGGATCTCCACCCCGCGGGCTCGCAGCTCCTCGGTGGTCTTCCGGCAGTCGCTGGTGACCAGGCTGCCCGGGCCGAGGAACCCCTTGGCCATCAGCGCGCGGGTCTGCTCGGTCGTCGCCTCGTCCATCACCGGCGGCCCGGGCACGGCCAGCATCAGCGGCACGTCCGGCTGCTCCGGCGCGGTGACCAGCACGAACCGCACGCCCTCGGCCTCGACGTCGGTGTGCGGCGAGAAGCCGAGCTTGCCGACGTAGAAGTCGAGCGCCTCGTCCTGGTCGAGCACCCAGATGCAGACCAGCCCGATCTTGTCGATCATCTCTTCGCTCCTCCGGTTCGGTGCCCAGGTCTCGATGTCCAGAACCTAGGCGCCGGCCGGCGCCGGTGGCTTCTCCGATCGCGCTCGAACCGCGGCGTCCAGGGCCGCCCGCATCACGGCCAGCGGCGCGGGTCGGCCGGTCATCAGCTCGACCTGCCCGGCCGCCTGGTGCAGCAGCATCGCCAGCCCGCTGACCACGGTGCCGCCGGCCGCCGACGCCGCGGCCGCGAACGGCGTCGGCCCCGGCGCGTAGACCACGTCGAGCACGGCCGCGCCGGCCGGCGGCCGCAGCCGGTCCGCCGCCCCGGCCGGCAGCGTGCAGATCACCAGCTCGGCCGCCGGCACCGGCCCCGGCAGCCCGGCCCGCAGGTCCACCGCGACCCCGAGCCGGTCGGCCGCGGCCAGCAGCGACCCGGCCCGGGCCCGGTCACGCACCAGCACGACCGCGCCGGCCAGCCCGAGGGTGGCCAGCGCGGCCAGCGCGGCCTGCGCGGTCCCGCCGGCGCCGAGCACCACCGCCGACCGCGGGGCCGCGACCCCGGCCTCACGCAGCGCCCCGGCGATGCCGGCCACGTCGGTGTTGTACGCGCGCCGCTGCCGGCCGAGCACCAGCGTGTTCGCCGCGCCGACCGCGGCCGCCAGCGGGTCGACCTCGTCCGCGGCGGCCAGCGTGGCCCGCTTGAGCGGCATGGTCAGCGACAGCCCGGCCCACTCCGGCCCGAGCCCGGCCAGCAGCCCGGGCAGCTCGTCCTCGCCGCAGTCGAGCGCCGTGTACGACCAGCCGGCCAGCCCGAGAGCCGCGTACGCCGCCGTGTGCAGCACCGGGGACAGCGAGTGGGCGACCGGCCGGCCCAGCACCGCGGCCCGCACGTCAGCGGCCGTAGTCGAAGAAGCCGCGCCCGCTCTTGCGGCCGAGCAGGCCCGCCTCGACCATCCGCAGCAGCAGCGGGGGAGCGGCGTAGAGCGGCTCCTTGAACTCCTGGTACATCGATGCGGCCACGGCCGCGGTGGTGTCGAGGCCGATGAGGTCGGTGAGCGCGAGCGGGCCCATCGGGTGGTTGGCACCGGCGACCATCGCGGTGTCCACGTCCTCGGCCGTCGCCACCCCGGCCTCGACCATCCGGACCGCCGCCAGCAGGTAGGGCACCAGCAGCGCGTTGACCACGAACCCGGCCCGGTCCTTGCACAGCACGGTCTTCTTGCCCAGCCGGTCCTCGGCGAAGGCCCGGGCGGCGTCGACCGTGGCCTGCCCGGTGCGCAGGGACGGGACGAGCTCGACCAGCGGCAGCACCGGCACCGGGTTGAAGAAGTGCATGCCGATCACGCGCTGCGGGTCCTGCGCGGCCGCGGCCAGCCGGGAGATCGGGATGGACGACGTGTTGCTGGCGAGCACGCAGTCGGGCCGGACGATGCCGGACAGCTCCCGGTAGAGCGCGGTCTTGGTCGCCTCGTCCTCGACGACCGCCTCGACCACCAGGTCGCGGTCGGCCAGCTCGGCCAGCGAGGTGGTGGTGCGGATCCGGGCCAGCGCCGTGTCCCGGTCGCCGGCCGCGAGCTTGCCCCGGCTCACCGCCCGCTCCAGCGACCCGGCGATCCTGGCCCGGCCGGCCTCGGCCAGCTCGGCGGTCACCTCGCGGACCACGACGTCGCACCCGGCGCGGGCCGCGACCTCGGCGATGCCCGCGCCCATGATCCCGGACCCCACGATGCCCACCCGATCCATGCCGGACAGTCTGCCGCAACCACCGGTACCGCCCGCCGCCGGTACGCTCCCGCCGCGTGACGACTGTCTTCGTCCTCAACGGCCCGAACCTCAACCTGCTCGGGGGCAGGGAGCCCGAGGTGTACGGCACCGCCACCCTCGCCGACGTCGAGCGGCTGTGCCGGGACACGGCCGCCGAGCTCGGCCTGGCCGTGGACTTCCGACAGTCCAACCGGGAGGGTGAGCTGGTCGACTGGCTGCAGGAGGCGGGCGCGGCGGTGGCCGCGGGCACCAGCATCGGCGCGGTCCTCAACCCGGCCGCGTACAGCCACACCTCGGTCGCGCTGCCGGACGCCATCGAGGGGGCCCGGCTGCCGGTGGTCGAGGTGCACATCTCCAACGTGCACCGGCGTGAGCCGTTCCGGCAGCACTCGTACGTGTCCGCCGTCGCCGCCGGCATCGTCGTCGGCTTCGGCGTGACCGGCTACCCGCTGGCCATCCGCGGCCTGCACGCGCTGCCCGGGGGCCGCTGACCGGCCGGAGGAAGGCCGGTCGGCCGGGTAGGGCCGCCCTCACCTGATCGCGGGAGGACCGCACGAAGGTCGTCCGCACGCCGTGACCGGCGCGGTGCCTGGCCACCCGGGCCCACCGTCGCACACGTCCGTACACCCCGCGGTGTAGGGTCGCGCGATGACCCGGACGAACATCGACATCAACGACGACCTGATCGCCCGGGTGATGCGGCGGTTCAACCTGCCGTCGAAGCGGGCCGCCGTCGACCTCGCGCTGCGCCGGCTGCTCGGCGAGCCGATGACCCGGGACGAGATCCTCGCCCTGCAGGGCGTCGGGTGGAGCGGCGACCTGGAACGCGCCCGCCGGGCCGAGTCGGACGAGCTGTCATGATCCTCGTCGACACCTCGGCCTGGACGGAGTACCTGCGGGGGACCGGGTCGGGCGCGCACTTCCGGCTGCGCGAGCTGCTCGCCGCGGACGCGGTGCTCGGCACCACCGACGTCGTGCACATGGAGCTGCTGGCCGGGTCCCGGACCGAGACCGACGACCTGCAGCTGCGCCGGATGCTCGCGGCGATGGACCACGTCCCGGTCGACCCGGTGGACTGGGAGACCGCGGCCCGGCTGCACCGGACCTGCGAGCGCAACGGGGAGAGCGTCTACTCGCTGACCGACTGCCTGGTCGCGGCGGTCGCGATCCGGGTGGGTGCGCCGGTGCTCGCGCACGACCGGGACTTCGTCCTGCTCGCCCGCCACACCGACCTCGAGCTCGCCTGAGCCCTCCCGCCCCGCCGCCCGGCCGCCGGGTGGTGCCGGGGCGGGCTAGGGGTTCGGGGTGAGGGTGGTCAGCACGGTGTCGTGCAGCGTGCCGTTACTGGACAGCGCGGAGCCGCCGGCCGGACCGCGGCGGCCGTGCAGGTCGGTGAACCGGCCGCCGGCCTCCTCGACCAGCACGGCCAGCGCGGCCAGGTCCCACAGCGAGACCTCCGGCTCGGCCGCGGCGTCCACCACCCCCTCGGCGACCATCGCGTGCTGCCAGAAGTCGCCGTACCCGCGACTGCGCCACACCTGCCGGTCCAGCGCGAGCAACCCTTCCCGGCCGCCGGGCGCCAGGTCCCAGCCGTGCAGCGACGCGTACGCGAAGCTCGCGTCGGCGAGCGCGGCGACCCTGGACACGTGCAGGTGCCGCGGCTCGCCGCCGAACACCGACAGCCACGCGCCCTTCCCGCGGATCGCCCACCAGCGCCGGCCGAGCGCGGGCGCGCTGACCACGCCGACGTACACCTCGTCGCCCTCCATGAGCGCGATCAGCGTGGCCCACACCGGCACGCCGCGGACGTAGTTCTTGGTGCCGTCGATGGGGTCGAGGACCCAGCGCCGGGGCCCGGAGCCGCTCTCGCCGTACTCCTCCCCGACGATCGCGTCGTGCGGCCGGCGCCGCTGCAGCAGCGCCCGGATCGCCCGCTCGGCGTCGGTGTCCGCGTCGCTGACCGGCGTGTGGTCCGGCTTGGTCTCCACCCGCAGGTCGATCGAGCCGAACCGGGGCAGGGTCACCGCGTCGGCGGCGTCGGCCAGCGCCAGGGCGAGGGAGAGGTCGTCATCGGGGGCCGGGATCTCCGGCGACTCGGTCACGGCCGGCACGTTACCGTCGCCGGCGTGAGCCGGACGTCCAGCGGTGTGGTGGGGCTGCTCGCCGAGCCGGAGCGGCTGCGGGTGGTCTCGGCGCTCGCCCTCGGCGCGACCACGATCGCGGAGGTCGCCGCGGCGGCCGGGCTCGACCCGCGGGAGGTCGTCCGGGCGCTGCGCCGGCTGGAGCGGGCCGGGCTGGTGTCCCGGGAGAAGGACCAGCTCGCCCTGCACGCCGAGCGGTTCAAGGAGGCGGCCCGGGCGGCCGCGCCGGACGGGCCGAGCGCACCGCTGTCGGCCGACCCGGCGACCGACGCCGTGCTGCGGGCGTTCACCCGGGACGGCCGGATCACCTCGATCCCGGTGCAGCGCGGCCGCCGCCGGCTGCTGCTCGAACACGTCGCCGCGTCCTTCGAGCCGGGCGTGCGCTACCCGGAGCGGGAGGTCAACGCGATCCTGCGGGCCTGGTACCCGGACCACGCGACGCTGCGCCGGCACCTGGTCGACGAGCTGCTGCTGGACCGGGCCGACGGGATGTACTGGCGGATCGGCGGGCCGGTGCAGGTGCAGCCGCCGGCTCCGGAGCGGATCTCCCGCGTCGCCGCGTACGGGCTGGTCCGCGACGGCGACCGCGTGCTGCTGACCCGGCTGGGCCGGAGCATGCACAAGGGCCTCTGGACGCTGCCGGGCGGCGGGCTCGACTACGGCGAGCGGCCGGTCGACGCCGTCGTGCGCGAGCTGCACGAGGAGACCGGCCTCGACGTCCGGGTGGACGACCTGCTCGACGCCGACGCCGAGCTCTACCGGGACACCCGCCCCGACCGGCGGTACGAGGTGCACGCGGTGCGGTTCCTCTACCGGCTCACCGTCCTCGGCGGCACGCTCGGCGTCGTCGAGGTCGACGGCTCGACCGACGCCGTCCAGTGGTGGCCGGAGCGCGGGCTGCCCCGGCTCACCCCGCTGGCCGAGCGCGTGCTCCGGACCGGCCGGCTCAGCCCTTAGCGTCGAGCAGCCGGCGGAACGAGGCCAGCCGGCCCGGCGTCGAGTGCCCCTCGGCGACGTACTCGTCCAGGTGGCAGCCGTCCGCGGCCGACCGGTGCAGGCAGTTGACCGGGCACTCCTCGGCCCCCTCGGCCAGGTCCGGGAACGCGGACAGCAGGTCGGCGGGAGTGATGTGGGCCAGCCCGAACGAGCGGATCCCCGGGGTGTCGACCACCCAGCCGCCCTCCGGCAGCGGCAGCGCGACCGCCGAGGACGACGTGTGCCGGCCCCGGCCGACCGCGGTGACCTCGCCGGTGGCCCGGTGCGCCTCCGGGATCAGCGCGTTGACCAGGGTCGACTTGCCGACTCCGGAGTGCCCGACGAGCACGCTGGTCCGGTCCCGCAGCCGGTCGAGCAGCGGCCCGAGGTCGCCGCCGCGCCGGGTCGCCACCGCCGGCGTGCCCAGATCCGCGTACGCGGCCAGCAGCTCGTCCGGCGGGGCCAGGTCGGCCTTGGTCAGGCAGAGCAGCGGGTCGAGCCCGCCGACGTACGCGGCGACCAGGAAGCGGTCGATCAGCCCGACCCGGGGCGGCGGGTCGGCCAGCGACGTCACCACGACCAGCTGGTCGGCGTTGGCGACGATCACCCGCTCGTACGGGTCGCTGTCGTCGGCGCTGCGCCGCAGCACGGTCCGGCGCGGCTCGACCCGGACGATCCGGGCCAGCGTGTCCGGGCCGCCGGCCAGGTCGCCGACCACCGCGACCCGGTCGCCGACGACGACCGAGCCGCGGCCGAGCTCGCGCGCCTGCACGGCGGTCACCCTGGTCCCGCCGACCAGCACCGCGTAGCGGCCGCGGTCGACGGCGATGACGATGCCGGCCTCGGCGTCCTCGTGCTTGGGCCGGGTCCGGGTGCGCGGCCGGGAGCCACGGCCCGGGCGGACCCGGACGTCGTCCTCGTCCAGCCGGCGGCTGGAGCGGGGACCCGGCCGCCGGTAGGCCCGGTCCCAGCTCGGCGCGCCGCCGGCCGGGCTCAGCGCGGCGCTCCGGCCGGTGCGGTCCCCAGCATCGCCGTCCACCGCTCCACGAAGTCGGGCACGGTCTTCGCCGCGGTCGCCACGTTCTCGACCAGCACGCCGTCCACGGCCAGGCCGAGCACCGCGCCGAACATCGCCATCCGGTGGTCGGCGTAGGTCTGCACGAGCCCGCCGTGCAGCGGCCGCGGCACCACCCGCAGCCCGTCCGGGGTCTCGTGGCACTCGCCGCCCAGCCGGGTCAGCTCGGCCGACAGCGCCCGCAGCCGGTCGGTCTCCTGGCCGCGCATGTGCGCAATCCCGGAGAACGTCGACTCGGTGCTGGCCAGCGCGGCCAGCGCGACCAGCGGCGGCACCAGCTCGGTGCAGTCGGACAGGTCGGCGTCCAGGCCGAGCAGCCGCTCGCCGGCGGTCGCGGTGAGCCCGTCGTCGTCGAGCACGCAGTGCGCGCCCATCGCCCGCAGCAGCTCCGGCAGCCGCTCGCCGGGCTGGAACGACCGCCGCGGCCAGGCCGGCACCCGAACCCGCCCGCCGGTGGCCACCGCGGCGACCACGAACGGCGCCGCGCTGGACAGGTCCGGCGGCACCGCGACCTCGCCGCCGCGCAGCGGCCCGGGCGCGACCGTCCACTCCCGGCCGCCGGGGTCGGCGGTCACCCCTGCCCCGGCGTCGAGCAGCATCTGCACGGTCATCCCGATCTGCAGCGCGCTCGGCGCCGGGCGCAGGCCGGTGTGCCGCAGCACCAGGCCCTGCTCGTACCGGGGTGCGGACAGCAGCAGCCCGGACAGGAACTGGCTGGACGCGCTCGCGTCGACCTCCGCGGTGCCGCCCCGCAGCGCGCCCCGGCCGTGCACGGTCAGCGGCAGCGTGACGTCGTCGATCTCGGCGCCGAGCTGGCGCAGCCCCTCGACCAGCGGGGCGAGCGGGCGGTGCCGGGCCCGCGGGTCGCCGTCGAAGCGCACCGGCCCGACCGCGAGCGTGGCCACCGGCGGGACGAAGCGCTGCACGGTGCCGGCCAGGCCGACGTCGACCCGGCCTCCGCCGCGCAGCGGCCCGGGCGTGACCACCCAGTCGGCGCCGTCGTCGGCGACCTGCGCGCCCAGCGCGCGCAGCGCGTCGGCCATCAACGCGGTGTCCCGTGCCCGCAGCGGCGCGCGCAGCCGGGACGGCTCGGTGGCGAGGGCCGCCAGGACCAGCGCGCGGTTGGTCACCGACTTGGAGCCGGGCACGCTGACCTCGGCATCCACCGGGGCGGTGGCCCGTGGGGCGGGCCAGGGTGCCGTCATGGGCACATCCTGCCGCACCCGCTGCGTACGGTGTCACCCATGTGTGGTCGGTACGTCGCCAAGCGGGATCTCGCCGGCCTGGCCGCCGAGTTCGAGGCCGAGGACGCGACCGGCCAGGCGCTGCGGCCGGACTACAACGTGGCGCCGACCGACCTGGTCCCGGTGGTCGTGCTGCGGCACCGCCCGGGCGACCGCGACGGCCCGCAGGTCCGCCAGCTGCGGGCGGCCAAGTGGGGCCTGGTGCCGTCCTGGGCCCCGGACACCAGCCGGTCGGCCAAGCTGATCAACGCCAGGGCGGAGACGGTCACCGAGCTGCCGGCGTTCCGGTCGGCGGTGCGCCGGCGGCGCTGCCTGGTCCCGGCCGACGGCTGGTACGAGTGGGCGCCGCGGCCGGACGGGCCCGGCCGGCAGCCCACCTACCTGACCCCGCGCTCGGGGGAGATCCTCGCGTTCGCCGGCCTGTACGAGATCTGGGGCCCGGACCGGCTGCTGACCAGCTCGATCGTCACCACCGCGGCGCTCGGCCAGCTCGCCGCGGTGCACTCCCGGATGCCGCTGATGCTGCCCCGCCCGGCCTGGGCGGCCTGGCTCGACCCGGCCCGGGAGGACGTGGCCGACCTGCTCGTGCCTGACCCCGGGCTGGTCGCGGGGATGGAGCTGCGACCGGTCGGGCCGGCGGTCGGCACGGTCGCCAACGACGGCCCGGCGCTCATCGAGCGGGTGGCGGACCCGGCCCCCACGCTCTTCTAGCTCACTAATTTGCTAGCATGGTAGCCATGCCGGCGAAACAGCAGTTCAACGTGTACCTGCCGGCCGAGCTGGTGCGCCGGGTCAAGCACGCCGCGGTGGACGCCGACCGGTCGCTGTCGGAGTTCGTCGAGAGCGCGCTGGAGGCGTACCTGCGCGAGCGGGAGGAGGAGCGGTCATGAGGGTGCTGCCGATCCGCTACTGCGCGGACGTGGAGGCCTCGACCCGGTTCTACCGGGCGCTCGGGCTCGAGCTCGGCGCGGCCACCCGGCCCGGCAGCTGGGTCGAGCTGCCGGCCGCGGCCGGGATCCTGGCCCTGCACACGTCGTCCGAGCACGCCGGTGCCTGCGAGCTGGCGTTCGAGGCCGACGAGCCGCTGGAGGCGGTCGCCGGCCGGCTGGTCGACGCCGGCTACGAGCCCGAGCCGATCGTCGACGAGAGCTACGGCCGGTCGTTGCGCGTACGCGACCCCGACGGGGCGTACGTGCAGGTCAACGAGAACGACCGCACCCTCTACACGTGACCCCGGCCGCGCTGCGGCTGGCCGCCGGGGTGGTCGCGCTGGAGTTCGCCGCCGCGGTCACGTCGTTCGTCTCGGCCACGCTGCTGCCGACGGTCGCCGGTGCGCTGGACGCCCGCGCCCACCTCGGGCTGCTGCTGGCCGGCCCGACGCTGGGGCTGTTCGTCGCGCTGCCGCTGGCGCCGGCCGTGCTGCACCGGCTCGGCCCGCGGCGCACGCTCGCCGCCGGCCTGGTCGCCTACCTGGGCGGCGCGGCGGTGTCGGCCACCGCGGCGTCGGCGCCGATCTACGCGGCCGGGCGGTTCGCCGGCGGGCTCGGCAGCGGGCTGCTCGCGGTGTTCGGGGTCAGCGCGGTGATCCGGGAGCTGGACGAGCGGACCCGGGCCCGGCTGGTCGCGGCATCGTCGGCGATGTGGATCCTGCCGGCGTTCGTCGGGCCGCCGGCCACCCTGGCGCTGCAGCACGCGGTCGGCTGGCGCTGGGCCCTGCTCGCCCCGGTGCCGGTCGTGCTGGCCGGGCGGTTCCTCGTGGCCGGGGCCGTGGCCGGCGCGCCCGGGGAGCCGGCGTACCGGCCGATCGGCCGCACGCTGCTGGTACCGGCCGGGGTGGCGGTGCTGCTGGTCACCCGCTCGCCCGTGCTGGTCGCGGCCGGAGCCGTGGTCGCGCTGGTCGGCGTGGCCGGGCTGCTGCCGGCCGGGACCGCGCGGCTGCGGTCCGGGGCGCCGGCCGCGCTGGCCGCGATGCTGCTGTTCGGGACCGGCTGGTTCGGCGCCGACGGACTGGTCACGGTGCTGTTCACGGACGGCTACGGTACGAGCGTGGGCCGGGCGGCTGTCGTGCTCAGCGCCGCGCCGCTGGCGTGGGCGGTGACCAGCCTGGCGGTACCGCGCAGGGTGCCGCCGGCGGTCGGGCTCGGGCTGGCCGCGGCCGGGGTCGCGGTGGTGGCCGCGTCCCCGTCGTACGGGCTGGGGCTGGCCGCGTGGGCGGTCGCCGGCGCCGGCATCGGGCTGGCGTACCCGGGGCTCTACCTGCGCTGCACCCCGGCCGGCGGCCCGGCGGCGGCCCTGGCCACCGCGGTGATCACCGCCGAGGCGTTCGGCGCGCTGCTCGGCTCGGCGGCCGGCGGCGCGCTCGCCTCCACCGCCGGCCTGGTCCCGGCGTACGCGGCGTTCGCCGCCGTCCTCGCCCTCGCCGCCGCGGTCGCCACCCGCGCCGCGCCGACTCCCACCGCGCCGGCCCCCACCGCGGCGCCGCCCCGCGCCGCGCCGGCCGCCGGCCGGGCCCGGCCTGAGCCGGGCGACCGCGGCCCGGTCGGCCGATCCGCGGGGGATCGGGCGTGACGGTGGTGCCCACGCCGGTGGGCGACGCGGACGTGCGGCTGGAGCTGCCGGAGGGGACGCCGACCGCGCTGCTGCTGCTCGGGCACGGCGCCGGCGGCACGGTCGACTCGGCCGACCTGGCCGAGGTCGCCGCGGCCGCGGTCGCCGCCGGGTACGCGGTCGCCCGGGTCACCCAGCCCTACCGGGTCGCCGGCCGGCGCTCCCCGCCGCGGGCGCCGGTGCTCGACGAGGCCTGGCTCGCGGTGGTCGAGCAGGTGCACGTGGACGGCCTGCCGTTGGTGGTCGGCGGCCGGTCCAACGGGGCCAGGGTCGCCTGCCGCACCGCCGACCGGGTCGGCGCGGCCGCGGTGGTCGCGCTGGCCTACCCGACCGCGCCGCCGCGCAGCCCGGACAAGGACCGGCTGGCCGAGCTGGCCGCCCCGACCGTGCCCGTGCTCGTCGTGCAAGGGGAACGTGATCCTTTCGGTATCCCACCGGAAGCCCCGGGCCGTACGGTGACCGTGCTCGACGGTGCCACCCACACGATCCGCGGCCCGGCGGCCCGCGCAGCCGCGGTCGCCGTCACGACCTGGCTGAAGGCGGTCCTCGCATGATCTACACCGTCGCCCGCGAGCTGCCGGGGACGCTGAGCATGATGGCCGCGCCGCAGGGCGATCTGGACGCCATCCTGCCGGCGCTGCACGCGCAGGGCGTCGACACGCTGGTCAGCCTGCTGCCGCCGGAGCAGGTCTCGATGCTGTCCCTCACCGACGAGGCCAACGCCGCGTACCGGGCCGGGCTGTCGTTCCACTCGCTGCCGGTGCCCGACTTCGGCGTGCCCGACCACGCCGAGTTCGCCCGGCCGCTGCGCGAGCTGTCCGACGAGCTGACCGCGGGCCGGCACGTCGCGGTGCACTGCTGGGGCGGGGTCGGCCGGTCCTCGATGGTCGCCGCCGCCCTGCTGGTGATCCGCGGCAGCACCCCCGAGGCGGCCTGGCACCGGGTCGCCTATGCCCGCGGCGTGCCGGTGCCGGAGACCGACGCGCAGCGCGACTGGGTCGACGCGCTCGCCCTGCAGTAGGGGACCTGGAGTAGAGGACCTGCAGTAGAGGATTAGCCCCGCAGCGCCGGGAAGTCCTCCTCGCGGAACTCGGTCGGCCGCCGGTCGGTCGCCTCGTCCTCCGCGCCGCGCAGCTCGACCCGGCGGATCTTTCCGGAGATCGTCTTCGGCAGCTCGGTGAACTCGATCCGGCGGACCCGCTTGTACGGCGCCAGCTTCTCCCGGCAGTGCCGCAGGATCGACTCCGCGGTCTCGGCCGTCGGCTCGTATCCGGCCGCCAGCAACACGTACGCCTTCGGCACCGCCAGCCGCAGCGGGTCCGGCGCCGGAACCACCGCCGCCTCGGCCACCGCCACGTGCTCGACCAGCACCGACTCCAGCTCGAACGGGGAGATCCGGTAGTCCGACGCCTTGAACACGTCGTCGGTCCGGCCCACGTAGGTGATCGTGCCGTCCGGGTTGCGCCGGGCCACGTCGCCGGTGTGGTACCAGCGGTCGGTGGAGAGGTCGGCGAGGTGGCCGTGCTCGTTCCGGTAGCCGGTCATCAGCCCCGCCGGCGGCGGGTCGAGGGACAGGCAGATCTCGCCTTCCTCGCCGGTCTCGCCGCTGACCGGGTCGACCAGCGCTACGGCGTAGCCGGGCAGCGGCCGGCCCATCGCGCCGAGGGTGACCTCGGCTCCGGGCGGGTTGCCGATCTGCGCGGTGGTCTCGGTCTGCCCGTACCCGTCCCGGACCGTGCGTCCCCAGACCCGGCGGACGTGCTCGATGACCTCGGGATTGAGCGGCTCGCCGGCGCTGACCAACTCCCGCATGGGGATCTGCCACCTCGTCAGGTCCTGCTGGACGAGCATCCGCCACACCGTCGGCGGCGCGCACAGCGTGGTCGCCCCGCACCGGACCAGCGTGTCCAGCAGCGCCTCCGGGTTGAACCGGCCGATGTCGTGCACGAGCACGGTGGCGCCGGCGATCCAGGGCGCGAACACGCAGCTCCAGGCGTGCTTGGCCCAGCCCGGCGAGGAGACGTTGAGGTGCACGTCGCCCGGCCGCAGGCCGAGCCAGAACATCGTCGACAGGTGCCCGACCGGGTAGCTGGTGTAGGTGTGCTCGACCAGCTTGGCCCGCGCGGTCGTGCCCGAGGTGAAGTAGAGCAGCAGCGGGTCGTGGCCGTGGGCCGGCTCGTCCGGCTCGAAGTGCTCCAGCGAGGTCTCGGTGTCCGAGTAGCGCAGCCAGCCCTCGACCGGGTCACCGACCGCGATCTTGGTCCAGCCGCCGTGGATGTCGGCGAACAGCCCGGTGTCGGCGCTGGTCGAGACGACCGCGGAGACGTGGCCGCGGTCGATCCGGTCGGCCAGGTCCGCCGGCCGCAGCAGCGTGCTGGCCGGGATCACCACCGCGCCGATCTTCGCCGCGGCCAGCATGATCTCCCAGAGGGGCACGGTGTTGCCCAGGAACAGCAGGATCCGGTCGCCCTTGCGCACCCGCTGCTCGCGCAGCCAGCCGGCCACCCGGGACGACCGCCGGGACATCTCGGCGAAGCTGATCTGGGTCTCGCCCTCGGCGGTGACCAGCCACAGCGCCGGCTGGTGCGGTCGCTCGACCGCGAGCACCCCGTCGAACCAGTCGATCGCCCAGTTGAACTCGTGCAGCTCGGGCCAGCGGAAGCCGGCGTACGCCGCCTCCGGGTCGTCGCGGTGGGAGAGCAGGAAGTCGCGGGCCGCGCGGAACGTCTCTGTCGCCGTCACGGGGTCACCTTGTCACGCCGTGGCGATGGGAGCGATAGTCGCGCCGGTGATGCCGACGAGGTCGGCCGCGGCGAGCGAGACCTGCAGGCCGCGCCGGCCGGCGCTGACGTAGACGGTGTGCCAGTCCTGCGCCGAGGAGTCGACCACGACCGGCAGCCGGGAGCGGTGCCCGAGCGGCGAGATCCCGCCGGTCACGTAGCCGGTGGCGCGCTCCGCCGCGGCCGGCTCGGCCATCGCCGCCCGCTTGCCGCCGAGCGCGGCCGCCATCGCCTTGAGGTCGAGCGACCCGGCCACCGGGACCACCCCGACGGCCAGCCGGCCGTCGACGCTCACCACCAGCGTCTTGAACAGCCGGCCGGGCGGCACGCCGAGCGCCTCGGCCGCCTCCGCCCCGTACGACGCCGACCGCGGGTCGTGCTCGTACGGGTGCAGCTCGAAGGCCACCTTCCGCCGCGCCAGCAGCGCCGTCGCCGGCGTCCCCTGCCCTGCCACGGCCCGCACCCTACGGAATGCCCAGGCGGGGGCGGGTGTTTTCGTTGCCGTGACATCGATCGAGCGCGTGGCGCGCCGGGACGACCCGCGGGCGTGGCCCGAGTGGGAGCCCGAGGGCACCACGGCAAGGCGGCCCGCGCCGTCCCGCGTATCCTCCGTGACCGGGGTAGATCCCACCGAGACGAGGGGAGGACCGGTGGCGGAGGAGACCGCGGAGCAGCATGAGACCGCTGAACAGCGGCGTGCGCGCTTCGAGCGGGACGCGCTGCCGTTCCTCGACCAGCTCTACGCGGCGGCCATGCGGATGACCCGCAACCCGGCCGACGCCGAGGACCTCGTGCAGGAGACGTTCGTCAAGGCCTTCGCCGCCTTCCACCAGTTCCAGGAGGGCACCAACCTCAAGGCCTGGCTCTACCGGATCCTCACCAACACGTTCATCAACTCCTACCGCAAGCGCCAGCGGCAGCCGCAGCAGTCGACCGCCGAGAACATCGAGGACTGGCAGCTCGCGGCGGCGGAGTCGCACCAGTCGACCGGGCTGCGCTCGGCCGAGATGGAAGCCCTCGACCACCTTCCCGACTCCGACGTGAAGGCTGCGCTGCAGCGGCTGCCGGAGGAGTTCCGGCTGGCCGTCTACCTGGCCGACGTCGAGGGCTTCTCGTACAAGGAGATCGCGGAGATCATGGGTACGCCGATCGGCACCGTGATGTCCCGGCTGCACCGGGGCAGAAGGGGCTTGCAGCGGCTGCTCGGGGACTACGCTCAGGAGCGCGGCTTGGTCCGGGCGAGCGCGACGGAGGAGGAAGCGTCGTGAGCTGCGGCGACCCTCACGAGACCGACTGCGGCGAAGTGCTGGCCGAAGTCTTCCTCTATCTCGACGGGGAGATGACCGGCGAGCGCACCCGCCGCATCCGGGACCACCTCGACGAATGCTCCCCCTGCCTGCGCAAGTACGGCATCGAGCAGGAGGTCAGGGCGCTGGTGGCGCGCTGCTGCGGCGGCGACCGGGCGCCGGAGACGCTGCGCGACAAGGTGCGCGGCCGGCTGCGCGAGGCCGTCGTGACCGAGTCCATCACCGTGGTGGAATACCGGGTCGACTGACCCGCGGTCAGGCCGCGTCTCTTCGGGACCTTCGGCCCTGACCGGTCAGGCGTACGGTGCAACACCATTGCGCATGTCAGTCGTGTCCGCACCGGGCACGGCGGCGCTCCGCGCTAAGGAGCAGGACATGCCGATGGTCCTCGCCGCGCCGCACTATCTGGAGTGGGGCGTCGTCCAGATCTCGCTAGGGAACCTGATCGTGATTCTCGCGATGATCGTGGTGTTCGTGCTCGCCGTCCTCCTCCCGTTCCCGGGCCGCCGTACCCGGAGCGAGCGGTGACCGGCCCGGCCGGCCTCCCGACCGAGGCCGGCGCCGGCAGCTGGACCGCGCGGCTGCGGGACCGGCTGAGCCGCACCGTCCCGCCCGGCGAGCTGCTGCCCGAACGGCAGCCGGTCTACGTCGCGTCCTGGATCTACGTCTTCGGCGTGCTGAGCCTCGCCTCGCTCCTCGTCGTCATCGGCACCGGACTCGTGCTCGCCGTCGGCGGCACGGTGTGGTGGCACACCAGCGCGTTCGGGCACTTCGTCAACTCCGCCCACCTGTGGAGCGTCGAGCTGTTCTTCGCCACCATGGTGATCCACCTGTGGGGAAAGTTCTTCATGGCCGCCTGGCGTGGCCACCGCGGCCTGACCTGGGCCACCGGGGTGCTCGCGTTCTTCGGCTCGATCGGCACCGCCTTCACCGGCTACCTGAGCCAGTCCAACTTCGACTCCCAGTGGATCGGCACGCAGGCCAAGGACGGGCTGAACGCGGCCGGTATCGGCGCCTTCTTCAACGTGCTGAACTCCGGCCAGATGCTGCTGTGGCACGTCGCGCTGCTGCCGCTCGTCGTCGGCGCGATCGTGGTGATGCACCTCGTGCTGGTCCGGCGGCACGGGGTGGTGCCGCCGATCGCGAACGACGTGCCGGCCACGGGGCTCCCGCGGGTGGCCACGGTGGACGACCCGCGCTCGGCGGTGCCCGATCCCCGCGCCGATCGGCCGCGCGAGTCCGTGCCGGCGCCGGCCGGACCGGGCTCGGGAGATCCGTCATGACCCGGGCCGCCGGGCGGTCCCGCCGGCTCCTGACACCCGACGCGCACGAGTTCCCCACTCGCCCCTACGACCTGGTCAAGGAGTTCTGCCTGGCGCTGCTGGCGATGACCGTGCTCACGGTCGGCCTCGCGGTCGTCTTCTCCTCGCCGGACGAGCCTCCCGTGACCCTGCAGAACTGGGCGACGGCGGCGCCGAACGACGTCGTGGCCACCGCCGCCGGCGAGCTGGCCGGAACCACGACCAGCGCCGCGTACGGAGCGCCGTACAACACGGCGGCCTCCGGGCAGACGATCGGCCCGCTGGCGCTGCAGCGCTGGGCCGGCGTCCGGATCCCGATCGACTCGGCCCAGGAGTTCGTGATCGGGCCGCTGCAGAGCGCCGCGCCGAACCCCGCGGTCGTCGCGGCGGTCGCCGGCTGGAAGGCCGCGCCGGAGGCGAAGCGCACCGCCTGGGCCGGCGCGTACGCCGACGCGCTCGCCGCGGCGCCCGACGGCGACCCGGCCGCGGTGCCGCGCGGCGACTACGGACCGGTGCCCGTGCTGGCGCAGGGTGAGCTGCTGCTCGCCCGCACCGGGGCTCTCGAAGGGTTGCTGACGACCGGTTCCGAGTTCTACGGGGGCGACCCGACGCGCCCGCTCCTGCTGCTCTCCGACGGCACCTACCTCGAGGACCAGGCCCGGGCCCGCCACCTCGGCGGTGACCAGTGGGGAATGATGAACGAGACCGGCAACTATCCGGGCCAGCCCTGGCTTTGGCTCTACACCTTCTGGTACCAGGTGAAGCCGTTCTCCACCTCCGACAACGCCGACGCCCTGGTGTGGGGCCTGATGGCGCTGCTCAGCCTGGGCCTGCTGCTGCTGCCGTGGATCCCGGGCCTGCGCTCGCTGCCGCGTCACCTCGGCGTGCACCGGCTGATCTGGCGGGAGCCGGTCGAGCCCCGCGCCGACCGGAGCTGACCGGGCCTGCCGGTCACCCGAGCGCACGCCGTAGGGTCGGGCTCCTGTCTTCGCAGTCAGGAGGGATCCGGGCGTGTTCGAGTCCGTGCTGGTCGCCAACCGCGGGGAGATCGCCGTCCGGGTGATCCGCACCTGCCAGCGGCTGGGCGTGAAGGCGATAGCGGTGCACTCGGAGGCCGACGCCGGCGCGCTGCACGTGCGGGTCGCGGACGAGGCCGTGCTGCTCGGCCCGGCCCCGGCCGCCGACTCGTACCTCGACGTCGTCCGGGTGCTGGAGGCGGCCAGGGTCACCGGCGCGCAGGCCGTGCACCCCGGCTACGGGTTCCTGGCCGAGAACGCGCGCTTCGCCCGCCGGGTCGCCGAGGCCGGCCTGGCCTGGGTCGGGCCGTCGCCGGAGGCGATCGAGGCGATGGGTGACAAGGTCGCCGCCCGGGCGCTGATGCAGGCCGCCGGAGTGCCGGTCGCACCCGGCACCGAGCCGCTGCCGGACGCCGACGCGGCCGCCGCGGCCGCCGTCGGGATCGGCTACCCGGTGATGGTCAAGGCGGCCGCGGGCGGCGGCGGGATCGGGATGGCCGCGGTCGACGGCGAGCCGGCGCTGCGGACCGCGTACGAGACCGCGCGGACCAGGGCCGAGCGGTTCTTCGGCTCGCCGGCGGTCTACCTCGAGCGCTACCTCCCGCACGCCCGGCACGTCGAGGTGCAGGTGCTCGGGCTCGCCGACGGGCGGGTGCTGGCGTTGGGGGAGCGGGACTGCTCGGTGCAGCGCCGGCACCAGAAGGTGGCCGAGGAGACCCCGTCGCCGGGGGTGTCGCCGGAGCTGCGCGCCCGGCTCCTGGACGCCGCCGTGCGCGCGGCCGCCGCCGTCGACTACCGCGGCGCCGGCACGGTCGAGTGCCTCGTCCCGACCGACGGGTCGGGCGAGTTCTTCTTCCTGGAGATGAACACCAGGCTGCAGGTCGAGCACCCGGTGACCGAGCTGGTCACCGGCGTCGACCTGGTCGAGGAGCAGCTTCGGGTGGCGGCCGGCGACCCGCCCGCGCTCGACCCGGACGACCTGCCCGAGCCGCGCGGGCACGCGATCGAGCTGCGCGTCTACGCCGAGGACCCGAAGCGGTTCCTGCCCGGCCCGGGGACGATCACCCGCTGGGAGGAGCCGGGCGGGGACGGCCTCCGGGTCGACGCCGGGTACGCGGCCGGCGACACGGTCACGCCGTACTACGACCCGCTGATGGCGAAGCTCTGCGTCTGGGGACCCGACCGGGCCGCCGCGCTGGAGCGGGCCCGGGCGGCGGTGGCCGGGTTCGTGGTCGAGGGGCCGAAGTGCAACCTGCCGTTCTTCGCCGAGCTGCTGGAGCGGCCGGAGTTCGTCTCCGGCGACTACGACACCGGGCTGGTCGCCCGGATGCGCGGGTAGTCTTCCGCGAGGACGAGGAGGTTCCGTGGCCGACGAGATCCGCGCCGAGATGGTGGCGAACGTCTGGAAGGTGGTCGCCGCCCCCGGCGACAGCATCGACGACGGCGACACGCTGGTCATCCTCGAGTCGATGAAGATGGAGATCCCGGTGCTGGCCGAGTCGGCCGGCGTGGTCGCGGAGATCGCCGTCAACGAGGGCGACGTCGTCCAGGAGGGCGACCTCATCGCCCGGGTGGAGTGACCTCCAGCGCGTACGTGATCAGGTCGACGTCCGGCTGCGGCGACCAGTCCCGCTCCGGCGTCCGGACGAACCCGAGCCGCAGGTAGAGCCGGCCGGCCGCGGCCATCCCGGCCAGCGTGGACAGCCGCAGCGAGGACACGCCCGAGTCGCGGGCCCGGTCGACGCACCAGCGCACCAGCGCCTCGCCGACGCCCCGCCCGCGGGCGGCCGGGTCGACCACCAGCATCCGGAAGCTGCCCTCCTCGGCCGAGCTGACGTGCTCCGCGTACGGGCTGCCCTGCCCGGCGTAGGTGACCGTGCCGAGGATCCGGTCGGCCTCGTCGACCGCGACCATCAGCTCGGCCTTCTCGGCCCGCGAGGCCACGTCCCGCAGCACCGTGTTGTAGGGCGAGTCGGCCCGGGTGTAACTCTCCGCGAGGTACACCCGGACCGCCAGATCGCCTATCGCGTCGTACTCGTCGGGTCGGGCCGGGCGGATCAGCACCCGGCCGAGATTACGTGCTGGCCCTCGGGCTGTCCGTGGTCAGCTCCTCGATCGGCTCGACCTTCGGGTCGCCCGTGTCGGCGTAGTAGTCCGCCGGCTCGGTCTCGTCCGCGCCGTCCGGAGTCTTCATCGCCCGGAAGACGAAGGTGAGCAAGACCGCCACGATCACGTTGAGCACGAACGCGGTCACCGCGATGTAGCCGAGCTTGCCGACGAACGGCACCTGGTCCAGCGACGCGCCGAAGTGCTTGGTCGCCAGGCTGCTCTGCTGGTACGCGGTGACCGTGCCGTAGATCATCCCCACCGCCCAGCCGATGAGCAGCGCCCACCGGTGCAGCCAGCGGGTGTAGAGCCCGAGCACGATCGCCGGGAAGGTCTGCAGGATCCAGATCCCGCCGAGCAACTGGAAGTTGATCGCGTTCTGCCGGTCCAGGGCCAGGACGAACAGCAGCGCGCCGAGCTTGACCACCAGCGAGGTGATCTTCGAGACGGAGGCTTCCTTCTCCCGCGAGACCTCGCGCTCGAAGTACGCCCGGTAGATGTTGCGGGTGAACAGGTTCGCCGCCGCGATCGACATGATCGCCGCCGGCACCAGCGCGCCGATCGCGACCGCGGCGAAGGCGACCCCGGCGAACCAGCTCGGGAAGCTGTCCTCGAAGAACTGCGGCACCACCAGCTGCGCGTTCGGCTTGCCGTCCAGCCCGATCGGCTTGGTGCCCGCGGCGATCGCGGCGAACCCGATCAGCGCCAGCAGCCCGAGCACGAGCGAGTACGCCGGCAGGATGGCCGCGTTGCGGCGGATCACGTTGCGGCCGCGGGAGGAGAGGACGGCGGTGATCGAGTGCGGGTACATGAACAGCGCCATCGCCGAGCCCAGCGCGAGCGACGCGTACGCCAGGTACTGGGCGGGCGGCGGGATGAAGACCCCGGTCGGCTTCCCGGTCGCCGGGTTGACCGTGGCCATCTTCTTCTGGGCCGCGTCGAACGAGGTGCCGAAGCCGATCTTCGTCGCGATGTAGACCACCGCGACGATGATCACCAGGTAGATGAGGGAGTCCTTGACGAACGCGATCAGCGCCGGCGCCCGCAGGCCCGACGAGTACGTGTACGCGGCGAGCACGGCGAACGCGATGAACAGCGGCAGGTCGCGGGCGATGACGTTGTTCGAGCCGCCGATGCCCATCACCTCGAGCACGGCCTGGATGCCGACCAGCTGCAGCGCGATGTACGGCATCGTGGCGAGGATGCCGGTGACCGCGACCGCCAGCCCGAGCCCGCGGGAGCCATGCCGACCCACCACGAAGTCGGCCGGCGTCACGTACCCGTGCCGGTGCGAGACCGACCAGAGCCGCGGCATGAAGATGAAGATGATCGGATAGACGATGATCGTGTACGGCACCGCGAAGAAGCCGCTCACCGCGCCGGTCGCGAACATCGCTGCCGGCACCGCGATGAACGTGTACGCGGTGTAGAGGTCGCCGCCCAGCAGGAACCACGTCACGAACGTGCCGAAGCCGCGCCCGCCGAGCCCCCACTCGTCCAGGCTGGCCATGCTGGCCGCCCGCCGCCACCGGGCGGCGGCGAAGCCGACCCCGGTCACGAACACGAACACGATCAGCACGATCGTCAGCGCGACCCAGTTGACGCCGGTCACCGGTCACCTCCGCGGCGCGCGTTGCGGATCAGCATGAAGGCCAGCCAGGTGCAGCCGGCGGCGATGAACACCCAGAGCAGCTGGTACCAGTAGAAGAACGGGAAGCCCCACAGCTTCGGGTCCGCCTTGGCGTAGCTGCCCACCCACATCAGCGCCACGATCGGCACCAGCACCAGCACCGCGACCGCGGCGATCACGCCGCGCGGCAGCGAGCGGCCGTGACCCACGGGCTGCTCGCGTTCTCGATCCGTACGGTCAGGTTCGGCCACTTCGACCTCCGCAAGTGTGAAGAGACCCCACCCCCCGTGCGGCCGGGACGTTACTACTGCCTGGCCGCCGGGCCGACGACCGCGCGCCCGCTGGTGGCCGTGGTGCGCCGGGCGGGCGCTGACCAGCCGGGCGATGACCCATTTTGGGTCTGCCGTAACTTCCCGGGGGCCAGTAGGGTTCGGTGTCGCGCCTCCGGTCGGGTGAGGGGTGCCGGGCACGCGGCCGTACCCGCGTGGTCCAAAGGGGGGTATCCCAGATGCGTCCGTTACGTCCGCTCGTGCTGGCGGCGGTGGCGGCGACGAGCGTCGGGCTCGCGCTGCCGGCGTCCGCGGCACCGTCCGTCCCGCAGG
This sequence comes from uncultured Actinomycetota bacterium, assembly GCA_963803135.1. Classification (GTDB taxonomy): domain Bacteria; phylum Actinomycetota; class Actinomycetes; order Mycobacteriales; family CADCTP01; genus CADCTP01. Next base: position 204,573 of record CAWDLH010000011.1, read on the forward strand.
CCGTCGACGGCCTGTCCGCCCGGACCGTCGCCCAGATCGACGCGCTCGCCCAGGCGAAGCTCGGGCTGACCGCGACCCAGAAGAAGGTCGACTCGCGGCTGCTCACCGAGGCGAGGCAGCGCCGCGGGCTGGCCGTCGCGGCCGGCCTCGGTCACGTCGCGACCGGCGTCAGCACCGACAAGCAAGGCATGACCGCCGTCGACGTGCTCGGCACCCCGAAGGCCGTCGCGCCGGCCGTGCAGGGAGTCGGCGGTCGCGTCCTGGCCAGCTCGGTCGCCGGCAACGCGACCCGGGCCAGCGTGCCGCTGGGCGCGGTGGAGTCGCTGGCCGGCAAGGCCGGCGTCCAGCACGTTGGCGTCGCCGCCCGGGCGATGCTGGCCAACGAGGGCGGCCGGGTCGAGCCGGCGGCCAAGGCCGAGCTCACCAAGCGTGTCGCCGGCGCGCTGGCCCAAGCCAAGTCGGCGCCCCAGCCGGCCGCGACCACGGCCGCGGTCAACCAGGGCTCGACGGTCAGCCAGGGCGACAGGGCGCACGGCGCCGACGCGGCCCGGGCGCGCTTCCGGGTGACGGGCACCGGCGTCACCGTCGGCGTGCTGTCCGACGGCGTCGACTCGCTGGCGGCCTCGATCGCCTCCGGCGACCTGCCGGCCGACACTCAGGTGCTGCCGGGCCAGGCGGGCGACGGCGACGAGGGCACGGCGATGATGGAGATCGTCCACGACCTCGCCCCCAACGCGCACCTGATCTTCGCGACGGCGTTCACCAGCGAGGAGAGCTTCGCGGACAACATCAGGGCGCTGCGCGCGGCCGGCGCCGACATCATCGTCGACGACGTCGTCTACTTCGCCGAGTCGCCGTTCCAGGACAGCGGACCGGCGCAGGCGGTCATCGACGTCACCCACGACGGCGCGCTCTACTTCAGCTCGGCCGGCAACGAGCAGAACGTCGACGACCGCACCGCCGGCAACTGGGAGGGCGACTACGACGCCGCCGGCGCGACGATCGGCAAGTTCGCCGGTGAGGCCCACGACTGGGATCCCGGCCCGGGCACCCAGGTGCTCAACCCGGTCTCCGACGACTCCGCGGGCGTGCCGACGATCCTGCAGTGGAACGACCCGCAGGGCCGGTCCGGCAACGACTACGACCTGTACGCGGTCGGCGCCGACGGCTCGGTGCTCGGCTTCTCCAACGACGTGCAGGACGGCGACGACCAGCCGTTCGAGGGCTTCAACCTGCCCGGCGGCACCGTCGGCCTGGCCGTGGTGAAGTTCAGCGGCGCGAACCGCTACTTCCAGCTCACCCCGTTCCGCGGCCGGTTCGAGGACCGGCCCGGCCTGACCGCGTTCAACACGCCGGGCGTCACCCGCGGCCACTCGGCCGTGCCGGCCGCGTTCAGCGTCGCGGCGGTGCCGGCGGCGGCAGCGTTCCCGCGCGAGATCGCGCCGGGCGTGCCGAACCCGTCCGGCCCGTTCCCGGGCCAGTTCACCCGCGCCCAGCACTCGGAGACCTTCACCTCCGACGGGCCGCGCCGGGTCTTCTACCACCCGGACGGCACCGAGGTCACCCCGGGCAACCTCACCTCGACCGGCGGGGTCGTCCGGCAGAAGCCGGACATCACCGCGGCCGACGGCGTCAGCACCTCGGTGCCGGGCTTCAACCCGTTCTACGGCACCTCGGCCGCGGCCCCGCATGCGGCCGCGATCGCCGCGCTGATCCTCTCCGGCAACCCGGGGATCTTCCCGAGCCAGGTGCGCGCGGCCCTGACCACCACCGCGATCGACATCGAGGCCCGCGGCTGGGACCGCGACACCGGCTTCGGCATCGTGATGCCGAAGCGGGCGCTGCGGCTGACCGGGGCCACCCCGCAGCCGCTGGTCCTCGCCGACGACCCGGTGATCACCACGACCACCGACGGCGACACGTTCCTGGAGCCGGGCGAGTCGGCGACGGTCTCGCTGCCGGTCACCAACCGCGGTGACGGCACCGCCACCGGCGTGAGCGTCCAGGTCAGCACGCCGACCGCGGGCGTGACGGTCCGGCCGGCCAGCCGGTCGTACGGCACCATCAGGGTCGACGCGACCAAGGCCAACACGTTCACCGTCCAGGTGCCGGCCAGCTTCCCGCTCGGCGGCACGGTCCAGCTGAACATCCGGGTCAGCTTCGCCGGCGCGCTGTCCCCGCAGTCCGTCACGAAGTCGATCACGGTCGGCCAGCCCGGCCCGGCGCAGGACTTCGCGTACACGGGTCCCGCGGTGGCGATCCCGGACGGCGACGACGACGGCGTGAACGTGCCGCTGACGGTCAGCGGGGTCGGCAACGTCGCCCGGGCGACGTTCTCGATCGACGGCACGTCGTGCTCGCCCGCCGTGGCCTCGCCGCTGGTCGGGCTCGACCACACCTTCGTCGGTGACCTGGTCGGCTCGCTGGTCGCCCCGGACGGCACCTCGGTGACCCTGTTCGACCGGCGCGGCCTCGACGGCAACAACATCTGCCAGGCCGTGTTCGACGACAGCGCGACGCGCAGCATCGCCTCGGCCGACCCGGGCGAGGCGCCGTTCACCGGCTCGTGGCGGCCGGAGTCGCCGCTGGCCGCGCTGAACGGGCACGCCGCGGACGGCACGTGGAACTTCCACGTGGCCGACGAGGCGGCGCTCGACGTCGGCTCGGTGCGGGCGTTCACCCTGCACGTGTCCGGCTTCGTCGGCTGACGTAGCGGCGGTACGGAGGGGGGCGGCCGAACGGCCGTCCCCCTCCGGCGTTCCGTGCCGGCCGGACCGCCGTGGCCTGCCGGCGTTCGTGGGGGCGGCCGGACCCGCCGTGCCCTGCCGGCGTTCGTGGGGGCCGGACCGCCGTGCCCTGCCGGCGTTCGTGGGGGCGGCCGGACCCGCCGTGCCCTGCCGGCGTTCGTGGGGGCCGGACCGCCGTGCCCTGCCGGCGTCCGTGGGGCGGCCGGACCGCCGTCCCGAGCCGGCGTTCGGCGGGGGCCCGACCGACGCATCCTCGTACCGGCGTCGTGTGGGGCGCCGGGCGGGCGCCCCTCCGGCGTTCTGTGGCAGGCTCGGTACCGATGTCCACGCTCCTCGAGCTGCTCACCGAGCACACCGACCTGCCGCTCGACGACGTCTCCCACCTGCAGCGGCTGGTGGGGGAGTGGCAGCTGCTGTCCGACCTCTCGTTCGCCGACCTGATGCTGTGGGTGCCGGTCGGCGAGGGCGAGTTCCTCTGCGTGGCGCAGGTGCGGCCGACGACCGGGCCGACCGCGTACCTGGACGACCACGTAGGGCAGCGGCAGCGCGGGCCGGCGGCGGCGCCGCAGCTGGTGGCCACCCGGGAGGGGCGGATCTTCCGCGAGGGCGACCCGGAGTGGAACGGGCCGCTCGCGGTGCGCCGGGAGGCGATCCCGGTACGCCGGCCCGGCAACGAGCGGCCGATCGCGGTGGTCGGCCGGGACACCAACCTGGTCGCCACCCGCGGGCCGTCCAAGCTCGAGCTCGCCTACCTCAACGCGGCCAACGACCTGTGCCGGATGGTCTGCGAGGGCACGTTCCCGCCGCCGGGCCAGGACGAGGTGCAGACCGGGCCGCGGGCCGGGGACGGGCTGATCCGGCTGGACGCCGACGGCCGGGTCGCCTACGCGAGCCCCAACGCGCAGTCGGCGTACCGGCGGCTGGGTCTGACCGGTGACCTCGTCGACGCGGAGCTTGCGGCCGAGACCCGGACGCTGCCCCGGGACGCGCTGGAGGGCAGCGAGATCGCCGGCCGGATCAAGGCCGCGCTGACCGGGGAGTCGCCGGCGTTGATGGAGGTCGAGGCGCGCGGCGCGACCGTGCTGTTCCGGGTGCTGCCGCTGCACCCGGAGGGCACGCCCGAGGGCGCGCTGGTGCTCGTCGGCGACGTGACCGAGCTGCGCAACCGGGACCGGCAGCTGCTCAGCAAGGACGCCACGATCCGGGAGATCCACCACCGGGTGAAGAACAACCTGCAGACGGTCGCGGCCTTGCTGCGGCTGCAGGCGCGGCGGGTCGAGGCGCCGGCCGCGCGGACCGCGCTGGAGGAGTCGGTGCGCCGGGTCGCGTCGATCGCGATGGTGCACGAGACGCTCGCGGTGTCGCTGGACGAGCGGGTCGAGTTCGACGGGATCGTGGACCGGCTGCTCGACTCGCTCGGCGACGTGGCCGGGGCCGGGACGCGGGTGCGGCTGACGCGGACCGGGTCGTTCGGGGTGCTTCCCGCGGAGGTGGCGACACCGCTGGTCATGGTGCTGACCGAGATCGTGCAGAACGCGGTGGAGCACGGGTTCCCGGAGGACACCGACACCGGCACGGTCACGGTCACCGCCTTCCGGCTGGGCCGGCGGATGTCGGTCGTCGCCGCCGACGACGGGGTCGGGCTGCCGGACGGGTTCGCGCTCGCCGCCAGCGACCGGCTCGGCCTGCAGATCGTCCGCACGCTGGTCACCGCCGAGCTGGGCGGCACCATCGAGGTCCGCCCGCGGGCCCGCTCCCGAGGCACCGAGGCCGTCCTCGACGTCCCCCTGACCCGCCGCCACTGACCACATCCCGGGGGAGCTACCCGGCCGCGATGGGCATGGCAACGGCCCGGCGCGTGGGCGCCGGGCCGTCGTGAGACAGCGGGGCCAGCTACGCCATTCGCGCCCGCGCGGCGCGAGCGCCGCGGCGCTTGAGGGCGCGGCGCTCGTCCTCGCCCATGCCACCCCAGATCCCAGCGTCCTGCCCGGACTCGAGCGCCCAGCTCAGGCACTCGTCCGTCACGGGGCAGCGCCGGCACACGGCCTTGGCCTGCTCGAGCTGCACGATCGCGGGACCGGTGTTGCCGATCGGGAAGAACAGCTCCGGGTCCTCGTCGCGGCAGAGCGCTCGGTGGCGCCAGTCCATTGCGTAACTCTCCTCGCATCGCATGTTGGTCTCGACCCATACCCGTACCGACGCGTACGAATCCGTTTCCCCCCCGCTTGTGAATCATTTCACGAGTGGCGACGGTGTCAAGGCTAGGCCTTAGTCACCACGTCATACCCGTGAGTGATCGTCACCCCCCTTGCGGTGACCCGGAGTAGCCTTCCAGCCGGACCGCGCGCACACAATGCTCTAGTCGGGGGTATTTCTCGGCCCTCTCCCGAGGTCTGTAATAACTCAGGGTCTTTAGAGGATGACCCGGAGGACGTCGGGCACGGCCCGGAACCGCACCGACTCGCGCTCACCGAGCCAATCTCCGTCCACCTGGAACGCCAGCGGTCGCGACGCACGGAGGGTGAACTCTGCCACGTCGTGCAGCCGCAGCAACCGCTTGCTGCGCAGCGGTGACGGCCCGAGCAGGGCCCGGCGAACGTAGCGCAGGGTGAACAGGACTCTCATGCTCCGCGGCGCGAAGACGTCCAGCCCGGTGTCGAAGGACGCCTCCGGGCTCGGTTGCACCGGTCGCTCCCCGAGGTACGCCCACGGCGCCGTGTTCGTGACCAGCGCGAAGTGAACGTGGTCGACCGGCTCCTCGCCCGGGCGCTCCAGCGTGATCGCCGGGTGCCTGCGGTCCGCGGTGACGTAGTGCGCGAGCGCGGCCCGGACGAACCGTGCGTGCGAGGTCTGCTCCCCGGCCCGGCGCCGCTTCTCGATCCGCCGCACCACCTCGGCGTCGTAGCCGAGCCCGGCGTTGACCGTGAAGTAGCGGTCGCCGGCCAGCCCGAGTCCGATCCGCCGGCTCCGGCCGGACCGCAGCGCCTCGAGGATCGCCCCGGTGGCGTCGAACGGGTGGGTCGGCAGCCCGACCGCCCGGGCGAACACGTTGGTCGACCCGCCGGGGACCACGGCCAGCGCCGGCAGGTCGGGCCGCGGGCCGTCGGTGAGCAGTCCGTTGACCACCTCGTTGACGGTGCCGTCGCCACCGAGCGCGACGACGACGTCGAGCCCCTCGCGCATCGCCCGGACCGCGAGCGCGGCGGCGTGCCCGCGGTGGCTGGTCTCGGCGACCTCCACCTTCATCTCGCTGGCCAGCGCGCGCTTGAGGACCTCCCGGCTGCGCGGGGTGGACGTGGTGGCGGCGGGGTTGACCACCAGGAGGGCGCGCACGACGGCCACCCTAGTGCGGTCGGTACGCTGGCCGGCGTGGCGCAGGGTCCTCCGGCGCGCGCCCCGCGCCCCGTGCTCGCCGCCGCTGCGCTGGTCGCCGTCGAGGGCGCCGCGCTGGTCGTGCTCGCCGTGGTCAGCGTCGTGCTCACCGCGCTGGACGACGCCGGCAGCGTGCCGGTGGCGCTCGGCGCGGCGCTGCTGCTGGCGATCTTCGGCGGTGCGCTGCTGTTGCTCGCCCGCGGGTTGCGCGGGCTCAGGCCGCCGGCCCGCTCGCCGGTGGTCGCCGTGCAGGTCGTCGCGTTGCCGGTGGGCTGGACGCTGGCCGGCACCAACGGCCGGCCGGAGATCGGCGTGCCGGTGCTCGTGCTCGCGGTCGCCGTGCTGGTGCTGCTGTTCGGCACGGCCGAGGCCAGGGACGCGCTCGCCCGCGACCTCTAGCCGCTGCGCTCACTCCTCCTGGGTCAGCCGCTCGCGCAACTGGGCGAGGGTGCGGGCCAGCAGCCGGGACACGTGCATCTGGGAGATGCCGAGCTCGGCCGCGATCTGCGACTGGGTCAGGTTGCCGAAGAACCGGAGCATGAGGATCCGGCGCTCCCGGGCCGGCAGCGAGTCCAGCAGCGGCTTGATCGACTCCCGGTACTCGACGCCCTCCAGCGACAGGTCCTCGGCGCCGAGCGTGTCGGCCACGGACAGGCCGCCCTCGCCGTCGCTGGCCTCGATCGACACGGCCGTGTACGCGTTGGCCGACTCCAGGCCCTCGAGGACCTCCTCCTCACCGATCTTCAGGTGCGCGGCGAGCTCGGCGACGGTGGGGGAGCGGCCGAGGTGCTGGGTCAGGTCGGAGGTGGCCGAGGACAGCGAGGCGCGCAGCTCCTGCAGCCGGCGCGGCACCCGCACCGTCCAGCCCTTGTCCCGGAAGTGGCGCTTGATCTCGCCGACCACCGTCGGCGTCGCGTACGTCGAGAACTCGACGCCGCGCTCGGTGTCGAACCGGTCCACCGCCTTGATCAGGCCGATCGTGCCGACCTGGACCAGGTCGTCGAGCGGCTCGCCGCGGCCGGCGAACCGGCGGGCCAGGTATTCGACCAGCGGCAGGTGCATCTCGACCAGCTGGTCGCGCACCCGCTGCCGCTTCGGGTCGTCCTCGGCCAGATCGGTGAACCGGCCGAACAGCTCGCGGGCGATCTCCCGGTCGCTGCGGGTCGAGTCGTCGCCGGCGGTGGCGATGCTGCGCGCGCTCATCCCTGCCCGCCGTGCTTGAGCAGGGTCACCGAGACCGTCCCGTCGTCGCCGACGGCGGTGTCCACGTCGCCGGCCAGCGCGGTGAGCACGGTCCAGGCGAACGTGTTGCGCCGCGGCACCCGGCCGGTCCGGCTCGGCACCGTCACGGTCACCGCGAGGCTCCGGTCGGTCAGCATGAAGACGCAGGTCATGAACGACCCGGGCTCGGCGTCCGGCAGCAGCAGCGCGCAGGCCTCGTCGACCGCGATGCGCAGGTCCTCGATCTCGTCCAGGGTGAAGTCGAGCCGCGCGGCCAGGCCGGCGGTCGCGGTGCGCAGCACGGACAGGTACGCCCCGTCCGCGGGCAGGCGCAGCTCGACCACGTCGCCACTGCGCGTGGTCGTGTCCGCGGTCGCTGTCCCTGCGTCGTCGGTCACCTGGCGTCCTCCCGGCGGCTGTCGTCCGGCGCCCGTCCCGCGCCCGTCGCGCGCAGGGTACGCAGGTCAGCCGGGATCGTGCTCAGCGGGGTTGGGCACGTTCCACCGGTGCACCGCGGGCTGGCCGTGCTCCTGGCCGAGCACGCAGGGGCTCGCCGGGCCGAGGACGAACAGCGCCCCGCCGCGGACGGGCAGGTCCAGCCAGCGGGCGGTCAGCACGCGGGTGAAGTGGCCGTGCCCGATGGTGACCACGGGCCCGCGTTCCAGTGCCGCCCGGATCCGGGCCAGCATCCGGTCCGCCCGCGCCCCGACCTCGGCCGCGGTCTCGCCGCCCGGCGGGTCGCCGGTCCAGATCGTCCAGTCCGGTCTGGTCTCGCGGATCTGGGCGGTGGTGATCCCCTCGTACTCGCCGTACGCCCACTCGGCCATGTCCTCGGTCTGCTCGATCGTGCACAGGTCGCTGAGTCCGGCCAGCTCGGCGGTGCGGACCGCGCGGGAGCGGGGGCTGGTGAACACGGTGGCCGGGCAGACGCCGGCCAGCAGCGCAGCGAGCGCCCGCGCCTGCTTCTCGCCCATCGGCGTCAGCGGGACGTCGGTGACGCTGGTGTGCTTGCCGCTGCGGGACCACTCGGTCTCCCCGTGCCGGACCACGCAGAACTCGCCCGGAGCGGGCGCGGCCGGCACCGGAGCGGTGCCGGCCGCATCGAGCAGGCTCACGACGCCCCGCCTCTCAGGACGCCTGCTTGGTCTCCCAGAAGATCTTGTCGATCTCCGCGATGAGGTCGAGCAGCTGCTGGCCCTCGGCCGGGTCGACCGAGCCCTTGCCGCCGGCCGCGCCGGCCTGCTTGGTGGCGCGGTTGAACAGGTCGTGCAGCTGCGGGTACTTCTCGAAGTGCGGGGGCTTGAAGTAGTCGGTCCACAGCACCCACAGGTGGTGCTTGACCAGCTCCGCCCGCTGCTCCTTGATGATCAGCGCCCGGGTCCGGAAGACCGGGTCCTCGTTCTGCTGGTACTTCTCCATCACCGCCTTGACCGACTCCGCCTCGATCCGGGCCTGCGCCGGGTCGTAGACGCCGCAGGGCAGGTCACAGTGGGCGTGGGCGACGGCTCTAGGCGCGAACAGCCGGGACAACCGCATCGGGCAAACCTCCGAATCGCTGCCATGATCGCTGTGTGCCGACCCTACTCCGCTGGCCCGTCCGCCGGGTGCTCGTGGTCGGCCCGTCGATGGTCCCTACCCTGCGGCACGGAGACGCACTCCTCGTCCGGCCGGGCGCCCCGGTCCGGCCGGGAGACCTCGTCATCGCCCGGTTCCCCGGCGGCCCGGACCTGCTCGTGGTCAAGCGCGCGATCCGGCCGGCCGGCCGCGGCTGGTGGCTGGAGGGCGACAACCCGCTCGTCGCCGACGACAGCCGCGCGTACGGCCCCGGCACCGTGGTCGCCAGGGTGCTGCTCCGGTACTGGCCGCTGCGCCGGGCCGAGCGTGGCTAGCGCGACCACGCCGGCGGCCAGCCCGAGCCCGGCGTGCGCCTGCAGCAGCGGCAGCAGCCCGACCACACCGACCAGCACGCCGGCCAGCAGCGTCCCGGCGGCCTGGGCGGACGCGTCGGCGACGAGGAGCGTGCTCATCAGCCGGCCGCGGTACTCGTCCGGCGTGTTCCCCAGCAGCACCGTGGTCAGCCCGGCCAGCCCGGCCGCGATCGGCACCCCGACCACCGCGAACAGCCCGAGGTAGAGCGGCGCCGCCGTGGTGAGCGCCGGCCCGTTCCAGATCGCCAGGCAGACCGCGCCGAAGCCGAAGCAGCCGGCGGCGACCAGGGTCCGCGGCGCGAACCGGGCCGCGACCGTGCCGAGCACCAGGCCGCCGGCGATGCCGCCGACCGCCTGCACGCCGCGCAGCAGGCCGACCTCGCCGGCCTCGCCGCCCAGCCGGCGCAGCACGAAGACCACGAACAGCACCACGAACATGCCCTGCGCGACCGACAGCAGGGCGCCGACCGCGACCCCGCCGACCAGCCGCCGGTCGGCCCGGATGACCGCGAGCCCGGCCAGCCAGTCCCGCCGCGCCCCGGCCGGTCCGGCACCGCCGGCGGTCCGGGCGACCGCCGGCGGCGACCAGCCGGTCAGCAGGAGGGCGGCCAGCACGAACGTGCCGGCGTCGGCGAGCACCACGCCGGTCAGCCCGTACGCCTGCAGCAGCAGCCCACCGAGCGCGCCGCCGACCAGGCGGGCCAGGTTGGCCGCGACGCTCAGCTGGGCCGCGGCCGGCGCGAGCTCGTCCGGGCCGACCGCCGCCGGCAGCAGGGCCTGGCGGACCGGGTCGTTCGCGGTGGACAGCACGGCCTGGGCCACGGTGACCAGGTAGACGATCCACAGCGTGCCGGGCCCGTCGACGGCCAGCAGCGGCAGCAGCAGCACGGCCTGGGCCAGCGAGGCCCCGATCAGCAGCCGGCGGCGGTCCACCCGGTCGGCCAGCACCCCGGACAGCGGGCTGGCCAGCAGCGCGCCGGCCAGCTCCAGCAGGAACACCGTCGAGGTCGTCAGCGTCGAGCCGGTCAGCTGCAGCACGTACACCGGCAGGGCGATGAGCAGCAGCCAGTCGCCGGTCTCCGAGACGGCGCCCGAGGTCCAGAGCCGGCGGAACCCGGGCCGGCGCCGCAGCAGGCTCACGGCGCGTCCGGCCGCAGGAACGCGGAGAGGAACAGGTGCACCGGCCGGGCGCCGTCGGGTGCGTCCGGCCGGGTCGGGGCCAGGTACGGGCGGATCAGCGCGTCCAGCCGCCCGGCCAGCTCGGCCAGCTCGCCCGCGTCGAGCAGCAGCCCGTACGTGTTGAACTCGGCCGAGTGCCGCCAGGGCTCGGCCAGCTCGTCCTCGTGCCGCAGGTACGCCCGGGCCAGCCGGAACTCCTCGTCCAGCTGGACGGCGGCCAGCGCCTGCACCGCGGAGCGCACGGCCGGGGTGTCCTCGAGGTCGCCGATCCGGAATCCGGTGGCCGCGGCGCGCCACGGCCGCTCCCGCCCGTCGGCGGCCTCGCCGGCCCGCTCCACGAAGCCGCGGCTCTCCAGCTGCCGCAGGTGCCAGCTGCAGTTCGAGGGCGAGGCGTCCACCGCGGCCGCGCACTCGCTCGCGGTCCGCGGGCCGACCGCGAGCAGGTGCGACAGCAGCGCCACGCGCAGCGGGTGGGCCAGCGCGGCCAGCCGGCGGACGTCGGTGACCGCACGCCGGTCCTCGGGTCTGGTCATCGAGCCCGCCCCTCTGAAAGAGTCCTTTCACATCTCAGCACGGGCCAGCCAAAATGTGAAGGGTTTCTTTCAGATCAGTCCAGCGAGGCGTAGAACGCCGTGCAGGCCTCGTAGGTGGGCAGCAGGCCGGCCGCGGCCGCCTCGGCGAGGCTCGGGGCGGCGGTGTCCCGCGGGGAAAGCAGGGCGTCCTCCGGCACCGGCAGGGCGAGGGCGGGGTCGGTGGGGCTCACGCCCTTCTCCCGGTCCGGCGCGTACTCGGTGGAGCACAGGTAGGACAGCACCGTGTCGTCCGCCAGCGCGACCGCGCAGTGCCCGAGACCTTCGGCCAGGTAGACCGCCCGGAAGTCGCGGTCGTCGAGCCTGACGACGTCGTGCTGCCCGTACGTCGGGGAGCCGACCCGGATGTCGACCACGATGTCGAGCACCGCGCCGCGGGGGACGTAGACGTACTTGGCCTGGCCGGGAGGGAGCATCGAGAAGTGCACGCCGCGGACCACGCCACGCCGGGATGCGCTGTGGTTGGTCTGGCGGATGTGCAGCGGGTGGCCGACCGCTTCGGCCAGCACGTCCGCCCGGAACGGGTTGAGGAACAGGCCGCGGTCGTCGGGGAAGACGTCCGGGCTGATCTCGTAGGCGTCCGGGATGTCGAGCTCGCGCACCTTCACGCGGGCAAACCTACAGCGGCGCCCCGCGGCTACGGCGGGTGAGGGATTGCGTCGGTTGACCCGATCGCCCGACCGTCCGACGACAGCGCTGTCGCACCAGCCGCCGGACCCGCCCGGCTCCTGCCCGTACGGGCGTGAGCTGGATCGATGCTCCCGCCCGCGTGGGCCTCCCGGTGTGCGCCGTTCGGGCCAGTTCGGCCTGGGCCCCGTATCTGAACCGATCACAGCGTCGTTGCGAATGTGAACGTACAGTGAGTCGACACGGCGCGTGCGTGGGCGACACGCGACCGTCGCTACGGGGAGGCTCGACGTGCTCGGAGTGCTGCGCGCGATCTGTACGGTCGTGGGGGCCGTGGCGCTCTACTGCGGCCTGATGGCGGTGCTCTGGTACGGCGTGATGCGCGCCGGCCGGCGGCGCGCCCGGATGCACGCCGACCGCCGGGCCGCCGCCCGGACCGTGGCCGTCACCGAGACCGGGTCCGAGGACGGCGTGCCGCGGGGCCGGGACCGGCGGGCGCGCTCCTGGGAGGAGCTGCCGTCCTGGCTGTGGCGGGACCGGCCCTGGGCGGTCGCGGTCGTGCTGCTCGGGGCGCCGTCGGTGCGGGACCGGACCGCGCCGTTCGTCGACTTCGCCAACCGCGTGATCGACTGGAAGTCGTTGCTCGAGGAGTCCACGGCCTGGCCACCGGACCAGCGGCTGCTCGTGCAGAGCGCGTACGAGATGGCGTTCGACACGCCCGGCGAGGTCACCCGGGCCATGTCCGACCCGGTCACGCTGCGGGACCTGGTGCGGCACCTGGACGAGGACGAGGTCGAGCGGATCAAGGTGGCGATGCAGATCCGGCGCGGCCGGCTCGAGCCGGAGGGCGGGATCACCACGCTCTCGTGAGGAATGCCGTTCGGCGGCATTGCCTACCCTGAGCGCGTGGTCATCCCGATCTACGACAGCAACCCCACCCGGCGCCGCCCGTACGTGACCTGGGGACTGATCGCGGTGACCGTGCTGGCGTTCCTGCTCTCGCCGGTGGTCCGCGGGCCGATCTTCGGCACGCCGTCGACCGCGCAGCTGTGCCGCCAGCAGGCGTACTTCCTGGAGTGGGGCGCGGTGCCGACCGAGCTGACCCACAACCGCCCGCTGCCGTACACGTACGGGCCGGCGGCCGGGGAGGGGCAGTGCTTCCAGGTCCGGCCGGACTACGACAAGCGGCCCTGGCTCGCCTCGATCACCTCGATCTTCGTGCACGGCGGCTGGGCCCACCTGCTCGGCAACATGCTGTTCCTGTGGGTCTTCGGAAACAACGTCGAGGACCGGTTCGGCCGGCTGGGGTTCCTGGTCTTCTACCTGCTGGTCGGCGTGCTCGCCACGTACGCCTACGCGTTCACCCGGCCGAACGCGACCGAGCCGCTGGTCGGGGCGTCCGGGGCGATCTCCGGCGTGCTCGGGGCGTACCTGCTGCTGTTCCCGCGGGCCAAGGTGCTCGGCCTGGTCAGCTTCCTGTTCTTCTTCCCGCTGCGGCTGCCGGCCTGGATCGTGCTCGGCTTCTACTTCCTGCTCCAGGCCGTCTACGCGTACGGGGTCGGGATGGCCGGCGGCGGATCGGTGGCCTACCTGGTGCACGTGGTCGGGTTCGTGCTCGGGGTGGGGACGGTGCTCGCCTTCGGCCGGTGGCTGCGGCCGCCGCCGGCGGCGCCCCCGCAGTACCGCTGGGCGTACTAGACCGCGCCCGTGTGCGCACCGGCGGTGGGATCGATCTCGTGCAGTACGCGGCCCACGTCGACGTAGAGCGCCACCAGCGTGCGCGGGTCCTGCTCGGACGGCAGCCCGGCCAGCGCGGCCGAGACTCTCTCCAGGCCGGCGGCCGCGGCGTCGTGGGCCCGGCGCAGCTCCTCCCTGGCCTGGTCGCGCTGCCCGGCCACCTGCAGCCGGCCGAGCGCCGCCACCGCGGTCCCGGTCTGCTCCAGCTGGTCGGCCAGCGCCTCGAGCACCGGCGTCGCGGACGGGTCGCCCTGCAGGTCGGCCAGCGCCCGCGCGGCGCCCCGGACCTGGGTCGCGACGTGCTCCAGGGCGGTCTGCGCCTCGGTCAGCCGGGCCACGGCCTCGGCCTCGCCGCGGGCCAGCGGGTTGTAGACCAGGCTCTCGTCGGCCCGCCGGACCGCGTCGCCGGCCCTGGCCCGGGCCGCGTCCAGCTCCCGGGCCCGGCGCAGCCAGTCCCGGGCGGTCCGGTGGTCGAGACCGCGGCGCAGGCCCTTGCCGATGTCGGTGAGCAGCAGGCCGATGTCCTCGGCCACCCGGGCGACCTGGGCCGCCGCGGCCTGGACGTGCGTCGGCGGCGCGAGCAGCGCGTTCACCAGCACGCCGACGGTCGCGCCGAGCATCGTGTCGACGATCCGCACGCTGCCGTACCCGGTGCCGAGGGCGAGGACCAGCACCGCCGAGATCGCGACCTGGTTGACCTGCCGGCCCAGCCGGAGGAGGTTGCCGACCGCCAGCGCGAGCAGGATCAGCAGCGCGACCGTCCACAGGTGCACGCCGAGGACCTCGACCAGCAGCAGCGCGCCGCCGACGCCGACGGTCACGCCGACCACCTGCTGGACGCCGAAGGTGACCGTCTGCTTGACCGTGACCTGCACGGTGAGGATCGCGCCGAGCGCGGCCAGCGCCGGCAGCGTGCTGTGCAGCACGACGATCGACAGCTCCCAGGACAGCGTCGCGGCCAGCGCGGTCTTCGCGATCTGGCGCAGCGTGTCCCGCTCGAGGGTCAGCCAGCGGCGCAGGCCGAGCCCGCGCAGCCGCCGCCAGCTCTCCCTCATGGCGTGCGGCTACCCGTCGAGGTGTCCCAGCCAGCGCCGCGGTGCGGTCAGGAAGTCGCGCCAGTCCCGGACCAGTTCGAGCTCGTCCCACGCGGTCGGCATGATCCCGTCCTCCGTCAGCTCCAGCACGGTGGCGCCCGGCGCCGCGGCCAGCAGCGGCGAGTGCGTCGCCATGATGACCTGTGAGCCGGCCGCGACGGCGTCGCCGAGCAGGATCAGCAGAGCCAGGCAGGACCGGAACGAGAGTGCCGCCTCCGGCTCGTCCAGCAGGTAGAGCCCACGCTCGGTCCGCCGCGACTCCAGGAAGGCCAGGAAGCCCTCGCCGTGCGAGCGGGTGTGCAGTCCGACGCCGTCGAACGCGCGCAGCTCGAACGCGTCGGTGTCGACGGTGTCGAAGACCGCGTGCATGGCCTCGGCCCGCAGGAAGCAGCCGCCCTGCGGCGGCGGTCGCTCCGCGTCCAGGGCCAGCTGCCGGAACAGGTCGGTGTAGCCGGGCCGGCCCTCGTCGTCCGGGGTCCAGACCGGGCCCCAGTGGGTGACCTCGGCCCCGGTCAGCCGGCCGCGCCAGGCCGCCGCGAGCGCCTCGACCAGCGTCGACTTGCCGCTGCCGTTCTCCCCGACCAGGACGGTCACCCCGGAGTCGAGGTCGAGCCCCTTCTCCCGCAGCTGCCCGATCGCCGGCACCTGCCAATACCACGACCCCGGGTCGTGGTCGGGTCGCACCGAGACCCGCCGCAGCGGCAGCACCGGGCCACCGTACCGGCGGGTCGGTACGGTGGCGCCGGCCCGAGCCGCCCGGTCAGAGGTCGTCGTCCGAGTCGTCGCGGGCAAGCCAGGTGGCCAGCCGCTCCACCGCGACCTCGAACTCGGGGTTGAGGTCGACGAAGGCCTGCAGCCGGTCGGCCAGCCAGGCGAGCGTGACCTCCTGCTCGCCCCGCCGGTCGGCCAGCTCCTCGATGCCGCGGTCGGTCGCGTACATGTGCTCGGCCCGGTCAGTCCGCGAACGCCGCGGCGACGACGGCCCGCTGCTGGTCCTCGTGCGCCTTGCCCGACCCCGCGGCCGGCGACGCCGAGGCCGGCCGGGCCCGGACGGTCAGCTGCGGCCGGCCGCCGAGCAGCGCCGGCAGCCGGAACGCCACGTACGTCCAGCCGCCCATGTTCTCCGGCTCCTCCTGCACCCACCGGACCTCGGCCGACGGGTACGCCGACAGCGCCTCGGCCAGCGACTCGGCCGGGAACGGGTGCAGCTGCTCCAGCCGCAGGATCGCGGTGTCCTCGACGTCGTTCTGCTTCCGGTAGGACGCCAGGTCGTAGAACACCCGCCCCGAGCAGACCAGCACCTTGGTCACCTCGGACGCCGCCGGCGCGGCCGGGTCGGCCAGCACCGGCCGGAACCCGCCGCTGGTGAAGTCGTCCACCGCCGAGGTCGCCGCCCGCAGCCGCAGCAGCGACTTCGGGGTGAACACGACCAGCGGCCGGATGCCGGCCAGCGCCTGGCGGCGCAGCAGGTGGAAGTAGTTCGCCGGCGTGGTGCAGTTCGCCACCGTCATGTTGTCCTCGGCGCACATCTGCAGGAACCGCTCGATCCGGGCCGAGGAGTGGTCCGGCCCCTGGCCCTCGTACCCGTGCGGCAGCAGCAGCGTGACCCGGGACCGCTGGCCCCACTTGGCCTCGCCGGAGGAGATGAACTCGTCGGTGATCGTCTGCGCGCCGTCGACGAAGTCGCCGAACTGCGCCTCCCAGCAGACCAGCGCGTCGGGGTTGGCGACGGAGTAGCCGTACTCGAAGCCGACCGCGGCGAACTCGCTCAGCAACGAGTCGTACACCCAGAACTGGGCCTGGTCCTCGTCCAGGTACTTCAGCGGGGTGTGCTCGTCGCCGGTGTTGCGGTCGACCAGCACCGAGTGCCGCTGCACGAACGTGCCCCGCCGGCTGTCCTGGCCGGCCAGCCGGACCGGCACCCCGTCCAGCACCGTCGCGCCGAACGCGAGCAGCTCGCCGAACGCCCAGTCGATGTTGCCTTCGGTCGCCATCCCGACCCGCCGGTCCAGCTGCGGCTTCAGCCGCGGGTGCACCACGAAGCCGTCCGGCAGCGAGACGAACGCGTCCCCGATCCGCTTCATCGTCTCGCGGGTGATCGCGGTGTCCACCTGCCTGGGTGCGGGCGGGGTCATGTCCGGGGCCGGCTGCGGCTGGCCGGACGCGTCCCGGGTCTCGACGAAGACCCGCTCCAGCTGCTCCTGGAAGTCGCGCAGCGCCTCCTCGGCCTCCTCGAGGGTGATGTCCCCGCGGCCGACGAGCGCCTCGGTGTAGAGCTTCCGGACCGAGCGCTTGTTGTCGATGATGTCGTACATCAGCGGCTGGGTGAACGACGGGTTGTCCGTCTCGTTGTGGCCCCGCCGCCGGTAGCAGACCATGTCGATGACGACGTCCTTCTTGAACTCCCGGCGGTACTCGACGGCCAGCTTGGCCACCCGTACGCACGCCTCGGGATCGTCGCCGTTCACGTGGAAGATCGGAGCCTGGATCATCCGGGCCCCGTCGGTCGAGTAGAGGCTGGAGCGGGCCGCGGCCGGCGAGGTGGTGAAGCCGACCTGGTTGTTCACGACCAGGTGCACGGTGCCGCCGGTGCGGTAGCCGCGCAGCTGGGAGAGGTTGAGCGTCTCCGCGACCACGCCCTGCCCGGCGAACGCGGCGTCGCCGTGCATGAGCACCGGCAGCACGGTGAAGCCGGCCTCGCCCTTGTCGATCAGGTCCTGCTTGGCCCGCACGATGCCCTCGACCACCGGGTCGACGGCCTCGAGGTGCGACGGGTTCGCGGTCAGCGACACCTTCAGGGTGGCGCCGGTGCGGGACTTGAACGTGCCCTCGGAACCGAGGTGGTACTTCACGTCGCCGGAGCCGTGGCTGGACTTCGGGTCGATGTTGCCCTCGAACTCGGCGAAGATCTTCCCGTACGACTTGCCGACGATGTTGGCCAGCACGTTGAGCCGGCCCCGGTGCGGCATGCCGATGACGACCTCGTCCATCTCCTGCGCGGCCGCCTCGCCGAGCACCGCGTCCAGCAGCGGGATGACCGACTCGGCGCCCTCCAGCGAGAACCGGCGCTGGCCGACGTACTTCGTCTGCAGGAAGGTCTCGAACGCCTCGGCCGAGTTGAGCCGGCTGAGCACGTGCTTCTGCTCCTCGCGGTCGACCAGGTCGTGCCTTACCTCGATCCGCTGCTGCAGCCAGACCCGCTCCTCCGGGTCGGTGATGTGCATGTACTCGACACCGACGCGGCGGCAGTACGCGTCGCGCAGCACGCCGAGGATCTCCCGCAGCGTCATCGTCCGCTCGCCGGCGAACCCGCCGACCGGGAACGTGCGGTCGAGGTCCCAGAGCGTGAGGCCGTGCTTGATCACGTCGAGGTCGGGGTGGCTGCGGATGCGGAACTCGAGCGGGTCGGTGTCGGCCATCAGGTGGCCGTTGGTGCGGTACGCGTTGATCAGCTCGATGACCCGGGCGGCCTTGTCGATCTGGCCCTCGTGGCTGAACGTCTGGTCCTGCACCCAGCGGACCGGCTCGTACGGAATGCGCAGGGAGCGGAAGATCCCGTCGTAGAAGCCGTCCGCCCCGAGCAGCAGCTCGTGCATCCGCTTGAGGAACTCGCCGGACTGCGCGCCCTGGATGATCCGGTGGTCGTACGTCGAGGTGAGCGTGACCGTGCGGCTCACCGCGTTCTGCGCGAGGGCCTCCTCGCTCATCCCGGCGAAGGCCGCCGGATACTCCATCGCGCCGACGCCGATGATCGTGCCCTGCCCCCGCATGAGCCGGGGGACCGAGTGCTCGGTGCCGATCGTGCCCGGGTTGGTCAGGCTGATCGTGGTGCCGGCGAAGTCGTCGGTGTTGAGCCTGCCCTGCCGGGCCCGCCGGATGATGTCCTCGTACGCGGCCAGGAACTGGGCGAAGTCCATCGTGTCGGCGGCCTTGACGCTGGCCACGACCAGCGAGCGGGAGCCGTTCTTGGCCTGCAGGTCGATGGCGAGGCCGAGGCTGACGTGCTCGGGGATCGCCAGCGCCGGCCGGCCGTCGATCTCGGCGAAGGAGTTGTTCATCTCCGGGTGGTCGCGCAGGGCGCGGACCACCGCGTAGCCGATGAGGTGGGTGAAGCTCACCTTGCCGCCGCGGGCGCGGCGGAGGTGGTTGTTGATCACGATGCGGTTGTCGATGAGCAGCTTGGCCGGGACCGCGCGGACGCTGGTCGCGGTCGGCACGGTCAGGCTCGACTCCATGTTGGCGACGACCCGGGCGGCCGCGCCGCGCAGCGGCTGCGGCCCCGGCTTCTCCGCCGGCTTCTGCGCGGACTCGCCGGCCGGTGCCTGCCGGTCGGCGTCCCCGCCGCCCTGCCGTGCCGCGTCCCGTGCGGCCGCGGCACCACCCGCCGCGCCGGAGGTCCGGCCGGCCGCCTCGGCGGTCCCGGCGGAGCCGGCGGTCCCGGTGGAGCCGGTGGAGCCGGTGGAGCCGGAGGTCGCGGTGGAGCCGGTGGAGCCGGAGGTCCCGGTGGAGCCGGTGGAGCCGGCAGTCCCGGCCGGGGCGCCGGTCCGGCCGCGGGTGTCGGCCGCTTCCGTCCCGCCGGTCGGGCTGGCGGTGGCCGTCGTGCCGGTCCCGCCGGTGCCGTCGGAGGTGCCGGTGCCGTCGGAGGTGCCGGTGCCGACGGACGTGCCGGAGGTGCCGGAGGTGCCGGTGCCGTCGGAGGTGCCGGTGCCGTCGGAGGTGCCGGTGCCGTCGGAGGTGCCGGTCCCGCCGGAGGTGCCGGTCCCGCCGGAGGTGCCGGTCCCGCCGGAGGTGCCGGTGCCGTTGGGGGTGGGGGTTGCCTTGGGGGGCGCGGCGGTGGCGCTGGCCGCGGTGTCGGCGGCCGGCGCCGGAGTCGGGCTCGCCGCGGCGCCGTTACCGCCCAGCGGGACGACCGTCACCTGGTCGCTCGGCGCCCGGGACGATTCGCCCTTGTCCCGGGAATAGTCGGCGAAGAACTCGTGCCACGCGGTGTCGACGCTGCCGGGGTCCTCCAGGAACCGCTCGTACATCTCCTCAACGAGCCAGTCGTTGGGTCCGAATCCGCCGGGGGCACTCTGGGTGGACACGCCTGCGGTCGCCTCTTCCGCGCTGGGTTTGTGGATCCCACCCAGGTTACCGTCCGGCGCGCGCGGCGGGGCGGCCGAGGTAACGGGACCGGGCGCCTCCCGCCGGTGTGCGCGGCTGGTCACGCCCGGTCCCGGTCCGGGTGTCGCGCCGGTCAGGTCACGTCGCGCCGCACGGTCAGCCTCGACCCGAGGATCGTGAACACCAGCCCGTACGCCAGCAGGAGCAGGCCGCCGACCCAGGGCGAGAGCAGAGTGAACGGCGCACCCGTGTCGCTGTCCGACCCCTGCAGCAGCGAGGTCGTCGCCCCGCCCGGCAGGTAGGGGTAGGCGTTCTGCACCTTCGGGATCGCGCTCAGGATGCCCTCGACGAGGAACCGGTAGAGCACGATGCCGACCACGGCGGCCACCTGGTTGCGCAGCAGCGCGCCGACGCCGACGCCGATCACGCCCCAGATCCCGGCCGCCACGACGCCGCCGATCATGATCCGCAGCGCGCTGTCGGAGCCGAGGTTGACGTCGAAGCCGCGGGCGGACAACCAGGGCGTGGCGACCGCGATCGACACGGCGACGGCCACGATGCCGAGCACGACGCCGGTGACGAGGTAGGTCACCAGCTTGGCGCCGATCACGGTCCCGCGGCGGGGCACGGACAGGAAGGTCGGGGTGACGGTGAGGTGCCGGTACTCACCGGTGATCCCGATGACGCCGAGCACCGAGGCGATCAGCACGGCGAAGCCGACCGTGCCGTTGAGGATGCCCTCGATCGGCACCCCGCTGTCGCTGGTCTGGCTGAAGGCCGAGGCCAGGCAGGCCACCAGCAGGGTCAGGCCGAGCTGGAGCACGAGCATCCAGAACCAGACCTGGGTGGTCAGCAGCTTGCGCGACTCGGCGCGCAGGGCGACGGTCACGGGGCACCTCCGGGCGTGGTCTGGACGTGCTGGGCCGGCGGCATCCCGGGCTGCCCGGGTGGGGCACCCGGGGGCGCGCCCGGTGGCACCCCGGCCCCCTGGGCGTGGAACTCGCCCTCGGTCAGCTGGAAGAACAGCTGCTCGAGGTCGGCCCGCTCGGTGCGCAGCTCGTGCAGCTCGACACCGGCCTCGAAGGCCGCGTGCCCGACGGTCGGCGCGTCGATGCCCTGGACCCGCATCTCGTCCGGGCCGCTGCGGGTCGCCGACCCGCCCGCCGCCGCCACCGCGTTGCCCAGTTTGTCCAGCGTCGGCGTGCGCGCCACGACGGTCACCCCGGCGCCCTGCTCGAGCTCGATCACCGAGCCTTCGCGGACCAGCCGGCCCTGGCTGAGGATGACCACCCGGTCGGCGGACTGCTGCACCTCAGTGAGCAGGTGGCTGGAGACCAGCACCGTGCGGCCCTCGTCGGCGAGCGCGCGCTGGAAGCCGCGCAGCCAGCGGATGCCCTCCGGGTCGAGGCCGTTCGCCGGCTCGTCCAGCAGCAGCACCTGCGGGTTGCCGAGCAGCGCGAACGCCAGCCCGAGCCGCTGGCGCATGCCGAGGGAGAAGCCGCGCACCTTCCGGCCGGCCGCGTCGGTGAGGCCGACCTGGGCCAGCACCTCGTCGGCGCGGCGGTCCGGGATGCCGGAGGCCGCCGCGTAGACCCGCAGGTGGTTACGGGCGGTGCGGCCGGGATGGAAGCTCGACGCCTCGAGCACTGCGCCGACGGTCCGCATCGGGTGCGGGATGCGGTCGTACGGCACCCCTCCGATCGTCGCCGTGCCGTTCGTCGGGGTGACCAGCCCCAGCAGCATCCGCAGCGTGGTCGTCTTGCCGGCCCCGTTCGGACCGAGGAAACCGGTCACCGAACCGGGCTCCACGGTGAAGCTCAGGTTGTCGACGGCACGCACTGTGCCGAAGGACTTGGACAGGCCGGCCACCACGATGCGGCCCGGCTGGTCTGCCACGGGTATCTCCCTCCCGTTCGCACCCGCCCCGGCACCGACCACCGGGGGCAGGACCCCGACGTGCTGACATCCAAGCAGACCGGTCCGACCTACTACTTCCGGCTTCGGGTGGAGTCGTGGACCAACCGTCCGGTGGATGCGTCCGCTCCGGCGGTACGGTCGGCCAATGACCGTTCCGGTGGGTTACTCGAGCAAGCCGCTGGCGGCCAAGCTCGGCGTCCGGGACGGCAGCCGGGTGCTGGTGGTCGGTGCGCCGGCCGGGTTCGAGCTGGCCGCGCCGGCCGGAGCGGTGGTCCGGTCCCGACCTGGCGGCGATCCGTACGACGTGGTGCTGGCGTTCTGCCCGGATCGGGCCGCGCTGCGCCGCCGGTTCGCCGCCCAGCTGCCGCGGCTGGTGACGGCGGGCGCGCTCTGGGTCGCCTGGCCCAAGCGCAGCAGCGGGGTGGCGACCGACCTGGACGAGAACGTCGTGCGCGCGCACGGGCTGGAGGTCGGGCTGGTGGACGTCAAGGTGGCCGCGGTCGACGCGACCTGGTCCGGGCTGAAGTTCGTCCGCCGGGTGTCCGACCGGTGAGCGGGCGGGCACAGCCGGACGTCGTCGTGCTGGGGGCCGGACACAACGGGCTGGTCGCGGCGACGATGCTGGCCCGGGCCGGGCTGTCGGTGCAGGTGCTGGAGCGGGCGGACGTGATCGGCGGTGCCTGCCGGACCGAGCACCCGTTCGGGAAGGCGCCGGGGCTGGCCGCGTCGACCGGGGCGTACCTGCTCGGTCTGATGCCGCCCGAGCTGATGATGAGGCTCGACCTCGACCTGCCACTGGTCCGCCGCGACCCGCACTACTTCCTGCCCACCCTGGACGGGCGGTCGCTGCTGCTCGGCGGATCCCGGGAGGCGGCCCGGCGCCAGTTCGTCGAGTTCTTCTCCGAGGCCGACGCCCGGGCCGACGAGGCGCTCGGGGCCGAGCTGGCACAGCTGCGGGAGGACCTCGCGCCGGCCTGGCTGGCCGCGCCGCTCCCGCTGGAGGAGACCGCGGACCGGTACGTGCGCCCGGCGCTGCGGGAGACGTTCCTGGCCATGGTCCGCGGGTCGGCGATGGAGTACCTGGACCGGTTCGGGTTCGCGTCCGAGACCGTCCTGGCCATGTACGCGGTGACCGACGGGATGCCCGGCCTGACCGGCTCGCCGTGGTCACCGGGGTCGGGGCACAACCTGCTCGTGCACAACATGTGCCGGCTGCCCGGCGCGGGTGGGACCTGGATGGTCGTCCGCGGCGGCATGGGCACGGTGACCACCCGGCTGGCCGAGCTCGCGGTCAAGGCCGGCGCCGAGATCCACACCGGCTGCGAGGTGACCGGGATCGAGACCGCCGGCGGGGCGGCGACCGGGGTGACGACGGCGGACGGCTCGGTGCCGGCGCGCGTCGTGCTGGTCGCCACCGACGTCTACCGGCTGCCCGGGCTGCTCGGCGCGGCCACCCCGCCGGCGCTGGCCGAGCGGGTCGACGGCTACGCGCGCCGGTCGCCGGGGCAGACGATGAAGGTCAACCTCGCGCTGGCCGGGCTGCCCCGGTTCGCCGCGCTGCCCGATCCGGGGCGCGGGCAGCACGGGACGACCGTGCACCTGCTGCCGCCGCCGGTCGACGGCTCGGTGCTGGCCGCGCTGCGGGTGGCCTTCGACGACGCGGCGGCCGGGCGGCTGCCGGACGCGCCGCCGCTGGAGTGGTACCTGCACTCGACCCTCGACCCGTCGCTGGCCGACGCCGCCGGCAACCACTCGTCGGCGCTGTTCGTGCAGGGCGTGCCGCACGAGGTCGCCGGGTCGTCCTGGGCGGCCGAGCAGGACGGGTACGTCGACCGGTTGCTCGAGCTCGTCGAGGCGTACGCGCCCGGCACCCGGGACCTGCTCGTCGACCTGCACGCGTTGGCGCCGCCGGGCATCGAGGATCACTTCGGCATCACCGGCGGCAACATCATGCACGTCGACAACTCGATCTCGTTCGCCGACCGGATGCCGTACGCGACCGGCGTCGAGGGCGTCTACGCCGGCGCCGCCGGCTGCCACCCGGCCGGTTCGGTCATCGGCGCCGCCGGCCACAACGCCGCCTCCTGCGTCCTCGCCGACCTCGCCGTCTAGCACGCGCACGCCGATGGACGGCAGCCCCGACGCGGCCGGCGCCGGGTACCCGGGTGGAGGGTGGATGGTCGGGCAGATCGAGGACTACGCGCTGCTGGGGGACCTGCAGACGGCGGCGCTGGTGGGGCGGGACGGGTCGATCGACTGGCTGTGCCTGCCGCAGTTCGACTCGCCGGCCTGCTTCGCCGCGCTGCTCGGCGACGAGGACAACGGGCACTGGCGGATCGCGCCGGCCGGGGCCGGGACCTGCACCAACCGGCAGTACCGGGGCGACACGCTGGTGCTGGAGACGTTCTGGGAGACCGCCGACGGCACGGCCCGGGTGGTCGACTGCATGCCGCCGCGCGGGGAGGCCCCGGACGTCGTGCGGATCGTCGAGGGCATCTCCGGCCGGGTGCCGATGCAGAGCGTGCTGCGGCTGCGGTTCGACTACGGCCGGGTGGTGCCCTGGGTCCGCCGGGTCGACGGCCAGCTCGCCGCCGTCGCCGGCCCGGACTCGGCCTGGCTGGCCACCCCGGCCCCGCTGGACGGCCGGGAGCTCGCCACCTACTCGGAGTTCGCCGTGGCCGCGGGCGAGCGGGTGCCGTTCGTGCTGACCTGGCACCCGTCCTGGCAGCGCCCGCCCAAGCCGGTCGACCCGTACGCGGCCGTGGACGAGACCGAGGCCTGGTGGGCCGCGTGGATGGCCCGGTGCGGCTACGACGGTGGCTGGCAGGGCGAGGTGCGCCGGTCGCTGATCGTGCTCAAGGCGCTCACGTTCCACCCCACCGGCGGGATCGTGGCCGCGGCGACGACGAGCCTGCCCGAGCAGATGGGCGGCGCGCGCAACTGGGACTACCGGTACTGCTGGCTGCGCGACGCGGCGTTGACCCTGCAGGCGCTGGCCGGCGCCGGGTTCATCGCCGAGGCCGGCCGCTGGCGGGACTGGCTGCTGCGCGCGGTCGCCGGCGACCCGGCCGAGCTGCAGATCATGTACGGCCTGACCGGCGCGCGGCGCATTCCCGAGCAGGAGCTGCCCTGGCTGTCCGGCCACCAGGGCTCGACGCCGGTGCGGGTCGGCAACGCCGCCGCCGAGCAGCTGCAGCTCGACGTCTGGGGCGAGACGCTCGACGGCCTGGCGTTCGCCCGCGAGGCCGGCCTGGCCGGTGACGACGACGCCTGGGCGCTGCAGGTCAACCTGCTGGAGTTCCTGGAGGACCACTGGAAGGACCCGGACAACGGGCTGTGGGAGATGCGCGGCGAGCGGCAGCACTTCGTGCACTCGAAGGTGATGGCCTGGGTCGCGTTCGACCGGATGATCGACGGCATCGAGCGCTTCGGGCTGCCCGGCCCGGTCGACCAGTGGCGGGCGATCCGCACGCAGATCAAGGACGAGGTGCTGACCCGGGGCTTCGACGCGGAGCGGAACACGTTCACGCAGGCGTACGGGTCGAGCGAGCTGGACGCGGCGCTGCTGCTGATCCCGCAGGTGCGGTTCCTGCCCTGGGACGACCCGCGGGTGGCCGGCACGGTCGACGCGGTGCAGCGGGAGCTGTGCCAGGACGGCTTCGTGCTGCGCTACCGGCCCGGCCGGGGCTCCTCCGACGACGGGCTGCCCGGCGACGAGGGCGCGTTCCTGGCCTGCTCGTTCTGGCTGGCCGACGCGCTGCACGGGATCGGCCGGCACGACGAGGCGACCGAGCTGTTCCAGCGGCTGGTCGGGCTGGCCAACGACGTCGGCCTGATGGCCGAGGAGTACGACCCGGCCGCGATGCGGCAGACGGGCAACACGCCGCAGGCGTTCAGCCATCTCGCGCTGATCAACGCGGCCAGGCACCTGTCCGGCGCCCGCTCGGCCGCGCCCCGGCTGCGGCAGCCCCGGGTGGGGCGGTCCCGGTCACGCTAGGCTCGACGGCGCCATGAGTGAGCTGTTGCCGACCGCGCCGTACCGCGGGACTAGGGACTTCCTGCCTGCCGAGATGTCCGTCCGCGAGCAGGTCTTCGGCCGGCTCTACCAGGTGATCGAGAGCTTCGGCTACCAGCGCTACGACGGGCCGATCCTCGAGTCGGCGGAGATCTACGAGGCCAAGTCCGGCCGGGAGCTCGCCGACCAGCAGCTCTACACGCTCACCGACCGCGGCGGCCGGCGGCTCGCGCTGCGCCCGGAGATGACCCCGTCGGTGGCCAGGATGATCGCCGGCCACGCCAACGAGCTGGCCTTCCCGGCCCGGTGGTACTGCAACGTCAACTGCCACCGGTACGAGCGGCCGCAGCGCGGCCGGCTGCGCGAGCACTGGCAGATCAACGTCGACGTCTTCGGCACCGAGTCGGCGCAGGCGGAGATCGAGCTGGTCGAGCTGATCCACGCGATGTTCGCCGCGCTCGGGGCCACGCCGCAGATGTGGCGGCTGCGGATCAACGACCGGGTGCTGCTGGAGAGCATGCTGGTCGAGCTGGTCAGGGTGCCGCCGGCCGAGGTGCGGGCGGTGTCCCGGCTGATCGACCGGTGGGAGAAGCTGCCGGCCGACGCGCTGGCCGCCGACGCGGCCGAGCTCGGCCTGTCCGACAAGCAGTTCGCC
Source organism: uncultured Actinomycetota bacterium (assembly GCA_963803135.1). GTDB lineage: Bacteria > Actinomycetota > Actinomycetes > Mycobacteriales > CADCTP01 > CADCTP01. Next base: position 230,758 of record CAWDLH010000011.1, read on the forward strand.
CGGCTGACCGAGGCGCTCGGGGCCGGCGTCGCGCTGCTGGACGAGCTGCCGGCCGAGGCGCTGGAGCGCTCCACGCTGGTGCCGGTGCTCCGCACGGTGCCCGATCTGGTCTCGTACGACCCGCTGATCGTGCGCGGGCTGGACTACTACACCGGCACGGTGTTCGAGATCTTCGACACCGACCCGGCCAACCCGCGGGCGCTGTTCGGCGGCGGCCGCTACAGCGACCTGGCCGGGCTGTTCACCAACCAGCGGATCCCGGGGATCGGGTTCGCGGTCGGCGACGTGACGCTGCCGGACTTCCTGGCCACCCACGGGCTGCTGCCCGCGCCGGCGGCGGAGACCGACGCGGCCGTGCTGCCGCTGGCCGAGGAGCTGTTCGGGCCGGCCCGGGCGGTCGCGACCGGGCTGCGGGCGGCCGGGCTGCGCACCACGGTGACGCTGGAGCAGCGCAAGCTCGGCAAGGAGCTGACCCGGGCGGCGAAGGGCGGCGCGCTGGTCGCGGTGCTCGTCGGCCCGGACGACTGGGCCCGGGGCGAGGTCGCGGTGCGCGACCTGACCACCCGCGAGCAGGTCACCGTGCCGGCCGGCGAGGCCGGGCAGGCCGCGGCCCGCATCGTGCGCGGGCGTCGCTAGCGGCCCCCGGCGCCCGCCGATCAGCACTCGGCGGTGAGGGTCGCCTTCCAGAAGTGCTCGGAGCCGGCTTCGCTGTAGGTCGTGCTCACCTCGACACAGCTGGGGCTGAACGCCTGCATCGCGGCCACGGCCTGGGCGTGCGCGTCGCTCGGTAGGGGGCGAAACCGGTGAAGGTCTCGGTGGCCGCGTTCGCCGCGGTCGCGGGCAGAGCGAGGGCCAGGCCGGCGGCGACTGCGGCCGCGGTGAGCATTCTGCGTGCGATAGACGTCATTGTCATGCCGACGCACTGTATGTCGGTTTCCCGGTCCAGCCAACCCCCGGAAGGTGGCCCGGCGGGCCGATTCTGGGGTACGCAGTCGGCATGGCTGTCTCCGGTTCCCGGTCCCTGCTCGTCGCGGCGAACCGCGGCCCGGTGTCGATCTCGACCGGGCCGGGCCGGGAGGAGGTCAAGCGCGGTGGCGGCGGCCTGGTCAGCGGCATGGTCTCGGCACTGTCCGAGGTCGGCGGCCTGTGGGTGTGCGCGGCCCTCAACGACCGGGAGCGGGCGGCCGCGCGCCGGGCCCCGGACGGGCACCTGGCCGAGGCCGGGTACGACACCGGCGGGCTGGAGGTGCGGATGCTGCCGCTGGACCCGTCCACGTTCGCCCGGGCGTACAACGGGATCGCCAACTCGACGATCTGGTTCCTGCAGCACCTGCTCTACGACAGCGCGAACACGCCGGTCTTCGACGCCGGCTGGCGGCGGTTGTGGGGCGCGTACGAGCGGTACAACCGGTCGTTCGCCGAGGCGCTGGCCGAGGAGGCGGCGCCGGGGGCGAAGGTGATGGTGCAGGACTACCACCTCGATCTGGTGCCGCGACAGCTGCGGGAGCGGCGGGACGACCTGCGCATCGCGCACTTCACCCACACCCCGTGGGCGCCGCCGGAGCAGTTCGTGATGCTGCCGACCGCGGTGGGGCGGGAGATCCTCACCGGGCTGCTCGGCGCGGACCACGTCGGCTTCCACAGCCGGCGCTGGGCGGAGGCGTTCCTGCGCTGCTGCGCCCGGTTCCTCGACGCCGAGGTCGACCTGGCCGCGGGGGCCGTGCGCTGGCAGGGCCGCACGGTGCGGACCGGGCTGCACCCGCTGGGCACGGCCGCCGACGAGATCCAGGACCGGGCGCACGAGGAGGACACCGAGGCCGGGCTGGCCCAGCTGCGCGAGGTGGTCGGCGACCGGAAGGTGATCTCCCGGGTCGACCGCACCGAGCTGAGCAAGAACATCGTCCGCGGGCTGCTGGCGTACCGGGAGCTGCTGCGGTCGCGGCCGGAGTGGCACGGGCGGGTCGTGCACGTCGCGTACGCGTACCCGTCCCGGACCGACCTCCCGGAGTACCGCGAGTACGCCGCGTCGGTGCAGCGGGCCGGCCGGGAGATCGAGCAGGAGTTCGGCACCGACGACTGGGACCCGGTGCTGCTCGAGATCAGCAACGACTACCCGGGGTCGCTGGCCGCGCTGCGGCTGGCCGACGTGCTGCTGGTCAACCCGGTCCGGGACGGCATGAACCTGGTCGCCAAGGAGGGCGTCGTGCTCTCCGAGCGGGACTGCGCGGTGGTGCTGTCCCGGGAGGCCGGGGTCGCCGACGAGTTCGGCGAGGACGCCCTGCTGGTCAACCCGTTCGACGTGACCGAGACCGCGGAGGCGCTGCACGCGGCGCTGTCGATGCCGGCGGCCGAGCGGCAGGTGCGGGTCAAGCGGCTGCGCGCCGCGGCGACCGCGCTGCCGCCGGCCGAGTGGTTCCGCCAGCAGCTCGACGCGCTCGACGCCCTCGACGACTGATCGGCGGGTCGATCGTCCCGGTCCGACGGCCGGCCGACGCCAGCCGATCTGGTCGGGTCGGCACTCGCCGCGGGCCGATCCGCAGCGGCAGTACATCGGGGTCACAGGGTCCGCACAGGGTCCGCCCGCATGATCGTTGAAACCGAAACGATCTGGGGAGGCACGATGGGCGGCACGGCGACCGCGCAGCGGCCAGGCACCGCTCCGCCTGCACCGGGACCGGCGCCCCGGTGGGGGATCGCGAGCTTCCCGGCGATCGGCACCACCGCGCGGGTGCTGGTGACCAGGGCGCAGCGGCTCGGCGACGCGGCCGAGGTGGTGACCGCCCAGCTCGAGCAGCTCGACGCGGTCGCCTCCCGGTTCCGCGCCGACTCCGAGGTCGCCGCGCTGGCCACCGGCCGGGCGAGCAGGGTCTCCCCGCTGCTGCTCACGCTGGTGCTCGTGGCGCTGCGGGCGGCCCGGCTCACCGGCGGCGCGGTCGACCCGACGGTCGGCGGCGCGCTGTCCGGGCTCGGGTACGACCGGGACTTCCCGGCGGTGCCGGCCGAGTCGGCCGGCCCGCTGGTCGTCCGGCGGGTGCCGGGCTGGTCCTCGGTCGAGGTGGACGAGGCCGCCGGGACGGTCCGGGTGCCGGCGGGCGTGGTGCTCGACCTCGGCGCGACCGCCAAGGCGTACGCGGCCGACCGGGCCGCCCGGGACGCGGCCGCCGCGGCCGGCTGCGGGGTGCTGGTCTCGCTCGGCGGCGACGTCGCGGTGGCCGGCGCCTGCCCGCCCGGCGGCTGGACCGTCCGGCTGGCCGACGACTCGGCCGCCACCGACCCCGGCCTGCCCTCGGTGCGGCTGCGCGACGGCGGCCTGGCCACCTCCTCGACGGCGGTCCGGCGCTGGCGGCGCGGCGGGGTCGGACTGCACCACATCCTCGACCCGCTGACCGGGCTGCCGGCCGACTCACCGTGGCGGACGGTGTCGGTAGCGGCGGGGTCCTGCCTCGACGCGCAGATCGCGGCGACCGCGACGATGGTGCGTGGGCTGGACTGGCTGGCACCGACCGGGCTGCCGGCCCGGCTGGTGGCCGTCGACGGGCAGGTCCGCACCGTCGGGGGGTGGCCGGCGTGACCGTCGGGGCGCTCTGGCTGGTCTCCCGGGCCGCCGGGATCGTCGCGCTGGTGCTGCTCACCGCGACCGTGGTGCTCGGCACCGTGTCGACCGCGCCGACGCGGTCGGCGACCTGGCCGCGCTGGGCCCGCCAGGCGGTGCACCGGGACCTGGCGCTGCTCTCGCTCGGCGTGCTGCTCGTGCACGTCGGCGCCGTGGTGCTGGACGGCTACGTCGACGTCCGCTGGTACGCGGCGCTGGTCCCGTTCGCCTCGGCGTACCGGCCGCTGTCGGTGGGGCTCGGGACGCTGGCGTTCGACCTGGTCCTCGTGGTGATCGCGACCAGCCTGCTGCGGGTCAGGCTCGGCGTGCGGACCTGGCGGGCGGTGCACTGGCTGACGTACGCGGCCTGGCCGGTCGCGGTGCTGCACTACCTGACCACCGGCACGGACGCGGGCGCGCCGTGGGGCGTCGCGCTCGCCGTGCTCGCCCTCGGCGCCGTCGCCGTGGCCGTCGGGATCCGGATGACGACCGCGGCCGGGCCGGCGCGCCGGCCCGCGACGGTGCCGCCCGCGGCGAGGACCGGGCGGAGCCCACGATGACCACGGCGACGCTGACCGCCCGCCTGCTGGACGGGCCGCCGCTCGGGCCGCGGCCGGCCCGGGTCGACGTCGAGGCCGTGGTGGCCGCGGCCGGGCTGGTCGGGCGCGGCGGCGGCGGCTTCCCGACCGCCCGCAAGCTGGCCGCTGTGCGGGGCCGGCGCCGCGCCCCGGTGCTGGTCGCCAACGCCGCCGAGGGCGAGCCCCTGTCGGCCAAGGACGCCGCGCTGCTGACCCGGTCGCCGCACCTGGTGCTGGAGGGCATCGTGCTGGCCGCGCGCGCGGTCGGCGCCCGGGAGGCGCATCTCTGCCTGCCCGCCGGCTCGCCGGCGCTGCCGGCCGTGCGGGCGGCGCTGGCCCGGCACGACCTCGCCGGGGTGGCGGTGCGGCTGGTCCCGACGCCGGACCGGTACGTGGCCAGCGAGGAGTCGGCGCTGGTGCAGTTGCTCTCCGGCGGGCCGGCGCTGCCGACCTCGCGGCCGCCGCGGCCGGCCGAGCGCGGCGTCCGCGGCGCGCCGACCCTGGTGCTCAACGCCGAGACGCTGGCCGACGTGGCCGTGGCCGTCCACAGTGGACCGGACGCGTACCGGTCGGTCGGCGACCCCGTCGAGCCGGGCACGTTGCTGGTCACCGTGGCCGGCGCGGTGCCGGCGCCCGGGGTCCTCGAGCTGCCCACCGGCACGCCGGTCGGGGCGGCGCTGGCCGCGGCCGGTGCGGTCGACGTGGGCGCGGTGCTCACCGGCGGGTACGGCGGGGCCTGGCTGCCCGGCGCGACGGCCTGGGACGTGCCGCTGACCCAGGCCGGGATGCGGTCGGCCGGCGGCGTGCTCGGGCCGGGCATCCTCGCGGTGCTGCCCCGGGCCGCCTGCGGGCCGGCCGAGACCGCGGCGATCGCGCGCTATCTGGCCGGGCAGAGCGCCGGCCAGTGCGGCCCGTGCGTGTTCGGGCTGCCGGACATCGCCGGGGCGCTGGAGGTCGCGGTCGCCGGTGGCCCGCGGGCCGCGGCAGCGCTGGCCGCCGTCCGCCGGTGGACGGCGACGCTGCCCGGGCGGGGCGCCTGCCGGCACCCGGACGGGGCGGCCCGGCTGGTCGCCTCGGCGCTGCGGGTGTTCGCCGCCGACCTGTCCGGACACGTCGCGGGCCGGCCGTGCGGGGCGTACCACGGGCCCCGGTACGTGGCGGTGCCGCGATGAGGATCGAGGTGGATCGGATCGCCTGCCGCGGCGACGGCCTGTGCGCCGGGCTGCTGCCCGAGGCGGTCACCCTGGACGACTGGGGTTACCCCATCGTCGGCCCGCTGCCGCCCGGCAGCGAGAAGGCGGCCCGCCGCGCGGTGGCGGCCTGCCCGGCCCTGGCCCTGCGACTGGAGGCGAACAGACCGATGAACGGCGACACGAACGAGCGGGACCGGACGCTGTCCCGAGTGCGGACCACGACCGCGGTGACCGGCATCGGTGCGGTGCTGGTCGGCGGCGCGCTCGCCGGCTGGCTCGGCCACGAGGCGACCCAGTCCACGTCGGACACGAGCTCCGGCTCGTCGTCGGACTCGGGCTCGTCGTCGGACTCGGGCTCGTCCTCCAGCTCGGACGACAGCCTGTCCGGGTCGAGCACCCTGCCGGACTCGGGCTCGTCCGACTCCGGCCAGCCCGGCATCACCTCCGGCGGCTCCTGACCCGCCCCGGGCCGCCAGTCCGTGACCCGCCCAGCGGCTCGGGCCCGGGCGGCCGCGGGTCGGGCCCGGGCGGCCGCTGGTCGCGCCGCGGGTCGGGCCCGGCGACGGGGAACCGCGCGGGTCAGGCTCGGTGGTCCAGGGCGTCGGCGAGCTCCGTGAGGAAGGCGACGACGCCGGGCGGGCCGTCGACGGCGACGTCCGCGGCCCCGGCCACCTCGGTCGCCTCGGCCGAGGCGCTGGCCACCGTCAGCCCGGGCGTGCCGGTCCGGCGCAGCTCGTCGACGGCGGCGAACCCGGGCAGGTCGCCGACGTCGTCGCCGGCGAACAGGACCGCCCCCGGCCGCTGGTCGGCCACCAGCCGGCGCAGCACGCCGCCCTTGTCGAAGCCCGGTGGCCGCAGCTCGAGGACCATCTTGCCGGGGTGCAGCTCCAGCTCGTGCCGGGCGGCGAACCGCTCCAGCGCGGGCCGCAGCCGGTCAAGCTCGCCGTTCGGGTCGGCCGTCCGGCGGGTGTGCACGACCACCGCCAGCCGCTTGTCCTCCACCCAGACCGCGGGGTCGGCGCCGGCCTCGGCCAGCGCGGCCGGCAGCTCGGCCTTGGCCGCGAACACCCCGGGCGGGTCGTCCGGGCTGGTCAGCCGCCCGCCCACCCACCGCTCCGCGCCGTACTGGCCTTCGACGACGAGGCCGGGCACCGAGTCGAGGCCGCCGAGCCGGACCGCGACCTCGGCCGGCCGGCCGGTGACCACGGCGAGGTGCCCGACCCGGCCGGACAGCCGGCGCAGCGCGTCCACCGCGCCCGGCGCCGGCACCGCCTGCTCCGGGTCGGCGACGATCGGCGCGAGCACGCCGTCGTAGTCCAGCGCGATCAGCGCCCGCTCCGGCGCCGCAACGATCGCATCCCAGCCCGCCTGCCCCGGTCCGTCCATGCCGGGCAGCGTACGGTCGCGGCGTGTTCGGAGAGCTGACACCGGTGTCCGCGGAGGTCGCCGAGTTGGGGGAGGGCGCCCGCTGGGACGCCGACCGGGGCGAGCTGCTCTGGGTCGACATCATGGCCGGAGTGCTGCGGCGGGCGGTCGAGGACGACTCGATCTCCGGCGGGCTGCGTACGGTCGCCGAGCTGTCGATCGGCGAGCCGCTCGCCGCCGTCGCCCCGCTCGCGGACGGCGACGGCTGGCTGTGCGCGGCCGGGCGCGGCTTCCGCCGGCTGGCCCCAGACGGGACGGTCACCGCGTTGCTCGACACCGAGCCGGCGGACGTCCGGATGAACGACGCCGCCTGTGACCCGCAGGGCCGTTTCTGGGCCGGCTCGGTGGCGTACGACCAGCGGGCCGGCGGCGGGAGGCTGCTGCGCTGCGACCCGGACGGCACCGTGCGGGTGGTGCTGCCGGCCGCGGACATCGCCAACGGGCTGGGCTGGAGCCCGGACGGGCGGACGCTCTACCACGCCGACAGCGGCACCAAGGTCGTCACCGCGTACGACCCGGAGACGATGGTCGGCCGGGTGCTGGTCCGGCCCGACCGCGGCACGCCGGACGGGCTCACCGTGGACGACGAGGGCGCGCTGTGGGTGGCGCTGCACGGCGCCGGCGAGGTCCGGCGGTACGCGCCGGACGGCAGCACGCTGTCGGTCTGGCCGCTGCCGGTGAGCCAGCCGACCTCGGTGGCGATCGGCGGCGTCACCGGCCGGCGCCTGTTCGTCACCACGTCCTGGGAGAACCTGACCCCCGAGCAGCGCGCGGCCGAGCCGGACGCCGGGCGGGTCTTCGCCGCCGACGCCTTCGTCACCGCCCCGCCGGTCCGCCCGTACCGGGGTGTGCTGCCGCGGGTTCAGGGAGAGATCGGGGTCATCCCGCATGATCCGGACCGGCGCAGGACGTAGCGTCGGGCCATGGAACCCACGCCTCGCCTCTACCGCCCCCGCCGCGGCCGGATGATCGGCGGCGTCTGCGCCGGTCTCGCGCTGCGCTTCGGCTTGTCCCCGACGCTCGTTCGGGTGCTGTTCCTGCTCTCCTGTCTGCTTCCCGGGCCGCAGATCGTGATCTACATCGTGCTCTGGGTGCTGGTCCCGTCCGAGTGAGGGTTGCGCGGGCGCGGGTCGTGGAATCGTAGGGTCACGCGTCACGACTCAGGTGGGAGAAAGCGATGATCGACCAGGCATCGGTGCCGTCGCTCATGGGCTCGACGGTCCGCGACAGCGCCGGCGAGAAGATAGGCAAGGTCCGCCAGGTCTACCTGGACGACACGACCGGGCAGCCCGAGTGGGTTACCGTGCATACCGGCCTTTTCGGCACCAAGGAGAGCTTCGTGCCGCTGGCCGCCGCCAGGGTCGAGGGCGACGAGCTGGTCGTCGACATCCCGAAGGGCAAGGTGCGCGACGCGCCCCGGGTCGACGAGGACGGGCACCTGTCGGAGGAGCAGGAGACCGAGCTCTACACGTACTACGGGGTGAGCCAGGGGCCGTTCGGCCGGCAGACGCCGACCGACGCCGGGGTCTCCGACACGTACGCGGGGACCGAGACCGGGCGGAGTGGCGAGGGCTACCCGGAGACGGACGCCGGCGCCGACTACGCGACCACCGACGCGACCACCGACGGGCCCATCGGGATGGCCAGCACCGGCACCGCGGCCGGCACCGCGGCCGGCACCGCGGCCGGCACGCCGCTGGGCGACCGGGAGGCCGGTCACGGCGGGGCCGACCCGACCGGGACGCCGGTCGGCGACCAGGACGTGTCCGAGGCGATGAGCGGCCGCGGCTTCTCCGAGACCGACTCGGCCGGCGAGGAGGTCGGCCCGGACTTCGCCCGCGGCGAGGACGGGACCGTCACCGGGAGCGGCGGCGGCTCCAGCGGCGGCCCGGACTTCGCCCGCGGCGAGGACGCGTCGGTCACCGGGGGGCAGTCGGCATTCGGCCCTGACTTCGCCCGTGGCCAGGACAGGGAGAGCGCCCCGGGGTACGCCGAGCGCGCCACCACCGCCGGCACCGACCCCGCGGCGACCGACGAGACCGGCGCGGCGCCCCGCCGGTTGCGCCGCTGGACGGTCAGCGACGAGCAGTCGACGACGCCGGTGGTCGACGAGAGCGGCGAGGTGATCGGCGAGGTCAGCACCGAGCGGGTGGACGTCCGGCCGGTGGACGAGGACGCCGGGCCGGATCGGCCCGCCGACGAGCGCTGAGGCCGCCGGTCAGTCCGGCGGGCCGTCCCACTCCAGCAGCATGATCGTCGCGTCGTCCTGGAGCACGCCGTGCTGGTGCTCCAGGACGGCGCGGATGAGCCGGCGCAGCACTTCCGCGCTGTCCAGCCCGGAGGCGGACTCGCGCACCACGAAGTCGGCCAGCCGCTGCTCGCTGAAGAACTGGCCGAGCCGGCGGGCCTCGACCACGCCGTCGGTGTAGAGCGCCAGCCGGTCGCCCGGCTCGAGCTGCAGCGTGTGCTGCGGCGGGTGCCCGTCGCTGAACCGCAGCCCGAACGGGGTGGCCGGCCGGGCCGGCGGCAGCGTGACCGCCCGGTCGCGCCGGATCAGCAGCGGCGGCAGGTGGCCGGCGGTCAACCAGCGCACGGTCCCGGTCGCGACCTCGACGTCGAGCAGCAGCCCGGTGACGAAATGCTCCCGGCCGAACTGGGTGGCGACCGCGACGTCGATCGCCTCGTACGCGCCGGCCAGGTCGGCCCGGCCGCGCCGCGCGTTCCGGTACGCGCCGACCGCGAGCGTGGACATCAGCGTCGCGCCGATCCCGTGCCCCATCGCGTCGAACAGCGCCACGTGCAGCCGCCCGTCGTTGAGCGCGTAGTCGAACGCGTCGCCGCCCACCTCGTCCCAGGGTTCCAGCAGCCCGGACAGCGACACCCGCTCGGCCCGTACGGTCGTCGGCGGCAGCAGCCGCCACTGGATCTCGGCCGGCAGCCGCATCGGCCGCCCGCGCCGGACCAGCTCGAACACGTCCCCGTACGCCCAGTGCGTGGCCAGCAGCATCGCGACCAGGTCGGCGAACACGGCCGCGCCCGGCATGACCGCGTCCGCGTCGGCCGCCGCCACCGCCGCCTCGAGCACGCCGAGCCGCTCGCTGCCCTCTCGCAGCGGCAGCCAGAGCCGCCTGGTCGTCGCGTCCGGGCCCTCGCCGGCGTGCGGGCTGCCGGTCCGGTACGCCCGCCCGCCGAGCGTGCCGTCGACCCCGAGCGGCAGCCGCGCCGGCATCCCCGCGTACGGCACCGGCACCAGCCGGGCCTGGCCGTAGTCGGCGAGGTAGAGGACCGCGTCGGCCAGCCCGACCGAGGCCGCGCAGTCGGCGACCAGCGCGGCCAGCTGCCCGGGGGCGCTGTCGCGGGTCCGGCGCACCAGCTCGGCCAGCGCGGCGGTCGGATCGGTCACCATGAGCCCGACCATAGGGGCGAACGGGCCCCGCGCAGTACCGTCGTACCCGTGGGACACGGTCACGGGACCGCCGCCGGCGGCGCGCGGACGGCCGCGGCCGGCTACCGCGGCCGGCTGGTCGCCGTGCTCGGGATCACCCTCGGCGTGCTGGTCGTCGAGGTGGTCGTCGGCCTGCTCTCCGGGAGCCTGGCGCTGCTGGCCGACGCCGGCCACATGGGCACCGACGCCGTCGGCATCGGCCTCGCGCTGCTGGCGGTCCGGATGGCCGGCCGGGCCCCGACCGCGCGCCGGACCTTCGGCTGGCAGCGGGCCGAGGTGCTCGCCGCCGGCGGCAACGCGCTCCTGCTGCTCGGCGTGGCCGTCGCGGTCGTGATCGAGGCGGTCCGGCGGCTGGCCGACCCGCCGCCGGTCCAGTCCGGCGCGGTGCTGGTCGCCGGCGGCCTCGGCCTGGTCGCCAACATGGTCGCGCTCGGCCTGCTGGCCGGCGGCCGGCGGGAGTCGCTCAACGTCCGCGGCGTGTTCCTGGAGGTGCTCGGCGACGCGCTCGGCTCGCTCGCGGTGCTGGTCTCGGCGGCGGTGATCGCGGTCACCGGCCAGGAGCGGGCCGACCCGATCGCGTCGCTGGTCATCGCCGCGCTGATCATCCCCCGGGCGGTCGGGCTGCTCCGGGACGCCGGTGAGGTGCTGCTGGAGGGCACCCCGCGCGGGGTCGACCTGGCCGAGGTGCGCCGGCACATGCTGGCCCAGCCGGGCGTCGTCGACGTGCACGACCTGCACGCCTGGACGATCACCAGCGGCGTGCCGGTGCTGTCCGCGCACGTGACGGTGGAGCGGGAGCTGCTCGGCGACGGCTGCGGCGGCGGCATGCTCGACCGGCTGCACCACTGCCTGCGCGAGGACTTCGACGTCGAGCACTCGACCTTCCAGTTGGAGCCGGCCGGACACCGCGACCACGAGGGTGCCGACCACCACTGACGACCCTCTGTGGTCACTTCTTCGCGGTGAGTCGAATGTGCCGCAGTTCCCTTATCCGACGCCGGTCGGAAGTGCGATGCTGCCGGCCGCAACGATCGGCGAGGGACGCGGGGGCGGCCCGGAAGTACGGGGGGTGGCATGGGAAGACACCGCTCTGGGCGGCCGGGCCGGCCCGCCCTCCTGGGCGTCGCGCTCGTGCTGGTCGCCGTCGCGCTGACCTCCGGCGCGGTCGCGGTGGCCAAGCGCGGGTCGGGCACCGCCGCGGCCGGCGGCGGGGCCTCGGCGCTGCAGCCCGGAGTCCACCTGCGACCGGACGGTGAAGGTGGTCACGGCCAGCTCGTTCGCCTCGGTCCTGACCGCGCTGCAGCCGGCGCTGGCCACCGGGCCGGACTGCGTCGCCCTGGACACGGTCGTGGTCGACGGCCGGACCGCGGCCGCGCGGGTGGCCGAGCGGGAGGCCGACGTCTGGATCCCCGACGACCTGTCCTGGGCGGCGGTCGCCCGCGACGGGCTGCTGGCCGAGGACGGCGCCGGAGACTCCGGCACGGTGCTGGCCACCAGCCCGATCTACATGGTCGCCGACACCGCCACCGCGGCCACGGTGACCCGCGCCGGCGGCAGCTGGCTCGCGCTGGCCCGGCTGGTCGCCGCCCCGGGCGGGGTGCGCCTCGCGGTCCGCGACCCGAACGGCTCGGGCGACGGCATGGTCGCGGCCGGCAGCCTGGGCGAGGCGGTGTGGATCAAGGACGGGATGGACGCCTCGTCGGCGGCGCTGTCGGCCGCGCTGCGGCAGACCCGGACCGTGTCCGGCAGCGGGCCGGCCCTGCCCGAGCGGACCGGCGAGGTCGGCCTCGTCCCCGAGTACGCACTGCTGGCCGAGAAGCGCACCGCCGAGGACGCGGCCGTGCTGCCCGGCACCGACCACACCGCCATGCTCCGGTACGGCTGGCTGCCCACCGCCGCCGCGGTCGCCGACCCGGCCCGGAGGGCCGGGCTGGACCGGCTGCTGGGCGCGCTGAAGAGCCGCGACGCGGCCGGGGCGTACGCGCAGGCCCGGCTGCGCCGGTCCGACGGCGTCGTCCCCGCCGGGGGATCCGTCCGGCCGCCGCCGCTGGCCGCCCGGCCGCTGGACATCCTCGAGCCGCACCACGTCGACCACGTCTTCGCCGCCTGGTACGTGCAGGACCGGCGCAGCAGCATCCTGCTCGCCGTGGACGTGTCCGGGTCGATGGGCCAGCCCGCGCCGGGCACGACGACGCCGCTGATCGCGCTGGTGCGACAGGGCTGTCTCGCGGTCGGGCAGATGCTGCCGGACCAGTCCTCGCTCGGGCTGTGGTCGTTCGGCTCGCTGCTCGACGCGCCGCGGGACTACCGGGTGCTGCTGCCGACCGCGCAGCTGACCGACGGGCAACGGGCCGGGCTGGCCGGCGCGGTCGGCCGGCTGGCCGCCGAGAAGACCGGCACCGGGCTCTACGACACGATCCTGGCCGCGTACAAGTCGGCGACCGCGTCGTGGCGGGCGGGCGAGGCCAACCAGGTGGTCGTGTTCACCGACGGGCGCAACGAGGACGACCCGGTCTCCATCGACCTGGCCCACCTGACCAGCGGGCTCAAGGCCGCGGCGGACCCGCGCCGGCCGGTCGAGCTGACCGTGGTCGCGTTCGGCGACCTGCCGGAGGTGGAGTCGCTGCAGGACGCGATCAGGCCGGTGCACGGGTACATCTCCAGCGTGCGGACGCCGGCCGAGGTCTCGGCCGCCTTCCTGCACGCCGCCGCCTCCGGCCTGCACATCTGACCCACCCGGCCGCCTCGGAGTCGCGCCGCCGGCCGGCCCGGGACGGACCACCCTTGACCCTCGCCACCATCCCGCCCGTTCCGCCGGCCGGTGCGTAGGCTCCTCGGCGTGACCGCCCGCCCGGTGTCCGAGGTCCCGGCCGGCCTGCCCGGCGGGGCGGCGTCCGACCTGGTCGAGGAGACGCTGGCGCTCGCCGGCCGGACCGTCCGGCTGCTGCGCCCGCGTTCCGGCGACGCGCTGCTGGACGAGGTGCTGGCCGAGGACGACCCGGCCGACGACCGGCTGCCGTTCTGGGCCGAGCTCTGGCCGAGCGGCAGCGCGCTGGCCGCCGCGGTCGCCGCCCTCGACCTGACCGGCCGGCGGGTGCTCGAGCTCGGCTGCGGCCTCGGGTTGGTCAGCGTCGCCGCCGCGGCCGGCGGGGCGGACGTGCTGGCCGCCGACCAGTCGGCCGAGGCGATCGCGTTCACCGCGGTCAACGCCGAGCGCAACGGGGTGGCCGTGCGTACGGTCCGGTGCGCGTTCGAGCGGCCGGGGCCGCTGCTGGCCGGCGCGCCCTGGGACCTGGTGCTCGCCGCCGACGTGCTCTACGAGCCGACGACCGTGCCGGTCCTGGTCGACCTGCTGCCCCGGCTCGGGACCGCGGTCTGGCTGGCCGACCCGGGCCGGCCGCGCGAGCCGGAGTTCCTGGCTGCGGTCGACGCGGCCGGCTGGCGCCGGCAGAGCCGCGTCGGCACGCCGCCGGACGCGCTCCCGCGGGTGCGCATCCACCGGCTGTCCAGGCGTACACCCGGTCCGTGACCGCCGAGCACGGGCCCTGGGTCAGCGGTCAGGACCACTCGGTGTGCGGCCGGCCGCGCCGTACCCCGTCGATCACGACGTCGACCTTCTCGTCGTAGAACGCGAGCAGGTCGCGGACCGGCGCGGCGTCGTTGAGCGGCTCGGGGTAGTACCAGACCAGGTCGTCGAGCACGGCGTCGTCCGGCATCTCCACCGACTTGTACGACGCCACGCCCTTGTACGCGCAGATCGTCGTCAGCGCGCTGTCCCGCAGCGGCACCCGGACGTCCCCGGCCGGCAGGTAGTAGCGGATCGGGAGCCCGGTCTCGAACAACAGCTTCGGCCGGTCGGACTCGGCCAGCACGACGCCGTCGCGCTCGATGCGGACGCGCCGTGACGACGGCAGCACGTCGATCCGCTTGTACGGGTCGCGCGGGTGGCCGATCCGCCGCTCGTCTTCCTCGTACCAGGCGTCGAAGCCGGCGAAGTCGACCTCGACGTAGCCGTCCAGGCCGCCGTCGGCCGGCCGGAAGCCCCGCGCGGTGCGGTCGCCCACGCTGATCAGGACCGGCTCGCCCGGGGTGGTGTGCGCGGCGAACGGCGCGCCCGGATAGATCCCGGGGCCGTCCGGCGGCGCGAGCCGGCCGTCCGGGTCGGCCTGCAGCGTGCCGGCGATGTCCCCGGCCGGCACCGCGTAGGTCGGCACCACCCGGCGCGGCTCCCACACCAGCATCGCCCTGGTCGTGTCGACAACGGTGCTGCCGCCCAGCTCGGCCCGCAGCCGGCGGGGCAGCAGCTCCCGCCGCAGCGCGCCGAGCTCACCGTCCACCACGTCCCGCATCCGTACGCTCATGCCCACTGTCTACTCCCGTCCGGGTCAGCGCGGCGGCCAGCCGGCGGACGGAGTCCGGGTCCGGCCGCCGCGCACCCGCAGCGCGAGCAGCGACCCGTACCGGCCGGCCGGGCGAGCCGGCCCGGTCAGGGCCAGGCCGAGGCGCTCGAGCACCTCGGCCGGCGACCTGCCGGCGCAGCCGGCCAGCACCGCGGACAGCCGCGGGTCGCCGGACAGCCCGGCCCGGCCGTCCCCGCCGGCGCAGATCACCAGCGTGTCGCCCGGGTGCAGCTCCAGCCCGAGCTCGGCCGGCTCCGGGTCCGGCCAGGCCCCGAGCGGGCCGCCCGGGACGTCGATGCTGAGCACCACGCCGGTCCCGCCGCGCAGCACCACCGGCGGCGGGTGGCCGGCGACGGCCGCGGTCAGCGTGAAGCCGCGGCCGCGCCGGGTCAGGTCGACGCAGACCGCGGTCATCCGCCGGCCGTGCTGCCTCGTGCTGCCGAAGTCGCGCACCAGCCGGTCGAGCCGACCGAGCACGGCGGCCGGCCCTCGCTCGCCGCCGGCGCCGCGGAACTCCTGCCGGGCCAGACCGGCCAGCACGGCCGCGTCCACCCCGGCTCCGGCCACGTCGCCGGCGACCAGCCGCCAGACCCCGTCGTCGGTGCCGAACACGTCGTAGAAGCACAGGCCGGGTTCGGGGCCGGCCGGCGGGTCGTGCCGGACCGCGAGGTCGGCCCCGCTCACCTCCGGCAGCCAGGCCGGGCGCAGCCGCCGGCGCAGGCCGTCGAGCGCGTCGCGCTCCCGTTCCAGCGGGCCGGTGCGGGCCAGCTCGGCCGAGGCCAGCTCGGCCAGTGCCGCGAGCAGGCTGCGCTCGCCCGGGCTGAACGCCCGCGGCTGGTCCCAGACCGCGACCAGCGCCCCCTGCGGCGTGCCCGGCCCGGTCAGCGGCACCGCCGCGCAGGCGCCGGCCGGCACCGGGGGCCCGACCGTGTCGAGGACCGGGTACGTCTCGCGCAGCGCCGCCGCCGACCCGAACAGCAGCGGCGCCGGCGCGCAGGCGAACTCGGTGACCAGCAGCGGGTCGAGCACCGGCCCGTCCGGGCCGGCGGGCAGGAGGCGGGCCTCCGGGTCGGCGATCACGAGCCCGAGCTCGCTGGCGCCGCAGGCCTCCTGCCGGCACCGGGCCAGGGTCGCGGCGATCTCGGCCGCGGTCCGGGCCGCGTGGAGCGCGGCGATCAGCGAGGACAGGCCGCTGTGGTGCCTGGCCGCGCGGGAGCTTTCCACTGCGTCACCCCGAACGGCGATAGCCGGGGACGGCCGGCGCACGCCTGAACCAGTGCGGCCGTCTCCCCGGCCGCGCCATCGCCACGCCGGCTGGGGGAGGACCGGGCGTGGCGCCCGCACACCGTAGTTCCCGCCGGTGGCGCCCTCAACCCGGGGTCGGCGTTGCGCCGGCCGCCCGGTCGTGGAATCCTGTTACTGAACGATCGGTCAGTAATTCCGGCACGCGGGAGGACAGCCGTGGTGGAGGACGAGGCCGGGTTCGAGGCCGTCATCGCCCGCAACGACCGGATCGAGCCGCGGGACTGGATGCCGGACGGCTACCGCAGGACGCTGGTCCGGCAGGTCGCGCAGCACGCGCACTCCGAGATCATCGGCATGCAGCCGGAGGGCGTCTGGATCGGGCGGGCGCCGTCGCTGCGGCGCAAGGCGATCCTGCTGGCCAAGGTGCAGGACGAGGCCGGCCACGGGCTCTACCTCTACTCGGCGGCCGAGACGCTCGGGGTGTCCCGGGCCCAGCTGGTCGAGCTGCTGCTGACCGGCAAGCAGAAATACTCCTCGATCTTCAACTACCCGACCCCGTCGTACGCGGACGTCGGCACCATCGGCTGGCTCGTCGACGGTGCCGCGATCTGCAACCAGGTCCCGCTCTGCCGCACCTCCTACGGGCCGTACGGGCGGGCGATGATCCGCATCTGCAAGGAGGAGTCGTTCCACCAGCGGCAGGGCTACGAGCTGCTGATGACGATGATGCGCGGCACCGACGAGCAGAAGGCGATGGTGCAGGAGTCGGTGGACCGGTTCTGGTGGCCGTCGCTGATGATGTTCGGCCCGCCGGACACCGAGTCGCCGAACACGGCCCGGTCGATGGCCTGGGGGATCAAGCGCAACACCAACGACGAGCTGCGGCAGCGGTTCGTGGACATGACCGTGCCGCAGGCCGAGGCGCTCGGCGTGACCCTGCCCGACCCGCAGCTGCGCTGGAACGCCGCGCGGGGCTCGTACGACTTCGGCGAGCCGGACTGGTCCGAGCTCAAGGCCGTCGTGTCCGGCGACGGCCCGTGCAACGCCGGGCGGATGGCGCACCGGCGCAAGGCCCACGACGACGGCGCCTGGGTCCGCGAGGCCGCCGCGGCGTACGCGGAGGCGACCCGTGGTTGACGCCGGCTGGCCGCTGTACGAGGTGTTCGTCCGCGGCAAGCGCGGGCTCAACCACGTGCACGCGGGCTCGGTCCGGGCAACCGACCCGGCCGACGCGATCCGCCGCGCCGCGGTGGTCTACACGCGACGGTCCGAGGGGGTCAGCATCTGGGTGGCGCCGGCCGCCGAGGTGGCCGCGTCCGACCCGGCCGAGAAGGAGTCGCTGTTCGCGCCGGCCGGGGACAAGGTCTACCGGCACCCGACGTTCTACTCGATCCCCGACGACGTCCCGCACATGTGAGCGCCGCGATGACCGACCACGACGGGGTCCATGACGGGGTCCATGACGGGGTCCATGACGGGGTCCATGACGGGGTCCACGACAGCGCCTACGCCGGGCTGCTCGGCGACGCCGACCCGCACTGGGCCTTCGGCACCGGGTTCACCGACCCGCTCGCCGGCGTCGACCCGACCGTGCCGGCCGGTGTGGACCGTGCCGACCTGGCGGCGTACTGCCTGATGCTCGGCGACGACGCGCTGGTCTACGCCCAGCGGCTGTCGCACTGGTGCAGCCGGGCGCCCGACCTCGAGGAGGACATCGCGCTCGCCAACGTGGCGCTCGACCTGCTCGGGCAGGCCCGGCTGCTGCTGGCCAGGGCCGCGGTGGTCGACCCGTCGGTGGTGCCCCGCTCGGCGCAGGCGCCGGAGGACGCGCTGGCCTACTTCCGGTCGGCCGGGCAGTTCCGGAACGTGCTGCTGGTCGAGGGCGTCGACGTGGACTTCGCCGACGCGGTGGTGCGGCTGCTGCTGTTCTCCGCGTACCGGCTGGCCGTGCTGGAGCGGCTTGCCGGCGCGCGGGACGCGGTGCTGGCGGCGGTGGCGGCCAAGGGCGTCAAGGAGGTCGCGTACCACCGGGACCACGCCGCCCGGTGGGTGGTCACGCTGGCCCGCGGCACGGCCGAGTCGCGCCGCCGACTGCTCGCCGCGCTCGACCGGCTCTGGCCGCTGGAGCCCGAGCTGACCGCCGCCCACCCGGTGGAGCGCCGGCTCGCCGCCGCCGGCGCCGGCGTCGATCCGTCCACAGTGGAGGACGAGATGCGGGCGGTGCTGCAGCAGGTCCTCGACGCGGCCGGCGTCGATCGTCCCGCCGGACCCCTCGCCCGTGCGGCGGGTCCGGCGGCCGGCGCGGACCGGCCGGGCGGGGCCGGGGCCACCGCGGGCGGCGGTGGCGTCGGGGACGCGCTCACGCCGCTGGCGCCCGCCGGCCTGGCCGAGCCGGAGCCGCGCGGCCGGGACGGGCGGCACACCCCGGCGCTGGCGGAGATGCTGGCCGAGATGCAGGAGGTCGCCCGCGCGCACCCGGAGGGGTCGTGGTGACCGCCGAGGCCGCCGCCCGGGCCGCGGCCGAGCGGGTGACCGACCCCGAGCTGCCCATGCTCACGCTGGCCGACCTCGGCGTGCTGCGCGGGGTCAGCGTCGACGGCGACACGGTCGAGGTCGCGATCACCCCGACGTACTCGGGCTGCCCGGCGATGACCGAGATGAGCCGGGCCCTGGCCGGCGCGCTCGCCGACGCCGGGTTCGCCGACGTCCGGGTCCGGGTGGAGCTGTCCCCGGCCTGGTCGAGCGACTGGATCAGCCCGCGCGGGCGACGGGCGCTGGCCGAGCACGGCATCTCGCCGCCGGGCCCGGCCCCGCGGCGCACCGGCCCGGTCCCGCTCACGCTCGGGCCGCCGGAGCGGACCGTCCACTGTCCACAGTGCGGTTCGGACCGGGCCGAGCTGGTCTCCGAGTTCGGCCCGACCGCGTGCCGGGCGCTCTACCGCTGCGGGTCCTGCGCCGAGCCGTTCGAGCACGTGAAGGAGATCTGATGGCCTTCCACACGCTCACGGTCGCGGCGGTGGAGCGGCTCTGCGACGACGCGGCCGCGGTCACCTTCGAGGTCCCCGACGACCTGCGGGACGAGTACGCGTTCGCGGCCGGGCAGGCGCTGGCGCTGCGCCGGGTCGTGGACGGCGTGGAGGAGCGCCGGTCGTACTCGATCTGCGCGGCGGTGGGCTCGCCGCCCCGGGTCGGCGTGCGCGAGGTGCCGGACGGGCTGTTCTCCACCTGGCTGGTCCGCGAGGTCCGCCCCGGCGCCAGGATCGAGGTGCAGACGCCGACCGGTCGGTTCACGGCCGAGCCCGGCACCGGCGGCCGGCACCTGTGCATCGCGGCCGGCTCCGGGATCACGCCGGTGCTCTCCATCGCCGCCTCGGTGCTGGCCGCCTCGCCGGCCGCGCACGTCACGCTGATCTACGGCAACCGCCGGGCGGCCACGGTGATGTTCGCCGACGAGCTGTCCGACCTCAAGGACCGCTACGGCCACCGGTTCGAGCTGGTGCACGTGCTGTCCCGGGAGCCGCGGGACGTGGACCTGCTCTCCGGCCGGCTGGACGCCGGCCGGCTGCGTACGCTGCTCGACCTGCTGGTGCCGCTGGAGGCGGTCGACCACGTCTGGCTCTGCGGGCCGTACGCGATGGTCGAGGAGGCCAGGCCCGTGCTGGCCGAGCTCGGCGTGCCGGCCGAGCGGGTGCACCGGGAGCTGTTCTTCGTCGACGAGCCGCCGCCGCCGGTCGAGCACGCCGAGGCGCTGCCGACGGGGGAGACCAGCGAGGTCACGCTCACCATCGACGGCCGCAGCAGCACCGCGGCGCTGCCGCGGGACAGGTCCATCCTGGACGGTGCCCAGGCGGTGCGGTCCGACCTGCCGTTCGCCTGCAAGGGCGGGGTGTGCGGGACCTGCCGGGCGCTGGTCAAGGAGGGCACCGTCGACATGCGACGGAACTACGCGCTGGAGGAGGCCGAGGTCGCGGCCGGATTCGTGCTGACCTGCCAGTCGTACCCGGTCAGCGCCGAGGTGGGCGTCGACTACGACGCCTGAGCGTCACGCCTGCGTGTGCAGCCCTTCGAAGGCGAGCGCGGCCAGCGCGTCGGCGAGCGCGTCCGTGTCCACCGGACCGCCCGGGCGATACCACTCGACCAGCGAGTTGACCATGCCGAACAGCAGCCGGCTGACGAGGTCCGGCGGCAGGTCGGCCCGCAGCGACCCTTCCGCCGCGGCCGCCGAGACCAGCGCGGCCAGCCGGTCGTCGATCTCCCGGCGGCGGCGCAGCGCGGCCAGCTCGACCTCTGAGTTGCCGCGCACCCGCAGCAGCAGGGTCACCGCCGGCAGGTGCTCGACCAGCACCCGCACGCTGTCGCGCACCGCCGCCCGCAGCCGCTCGTACGCGGTCGTGCCGGCCGGCCGGTCGAGCACGGCGGTCAGCCCGTCCAGCGCCTCGTCGAGCGCCTGGGCCAGCAGCGCCTCCTTGCCCGGCACGTGGTGGTAGAGCGCGGACTTGCCGACGCCCAGCTCACGGGCGAGGTCGCCCATGCTGGTCCCGTCGTAACCCTGTCGGTTGAAGACCTCGACCGCCCGGCGGAGCACGGTCTGCTGGTCGTACCCCGGCCGCCCGCGCCGCGGCGCCGTCACGGCACCGGCCGGTGGGGCGGACTCACCCGGGCAGCGTAGCCGCCGCCCGGGCCCGGCGTGCGTCGCACAATTGCCTGGCGCCGTCGTCCGGACACCGCCGCCTTCCACCGCCAGCCGGGAAAGAGGCTACCGAGACGTCCCAACAGACGCCCCGGGCGTGCTAGCGTCATGGCAGTTGTGAGTCGCAGTTGTTTTCCCCGATCGTCTCGACGTCCGTGGGAGTGACCGCGGGCGTTCGTCGTTTTTCCGGATCGAACCGGATGGGCGTCCCTCACGACTTCGTTCCGCCGCCGGCGGCACGGGTATCCAGTCGTCAGGGAGCAGTGCATGGCTCAGGGCATCGTGAAGTGGTTCAACGGCGAGAAGGGCTTCGGCTTCATCGCCCAGGACGGCGGCGGCGCCGACGTCTTCGTCCACTACTCGGCCATCAACTCCACCGGCTACCGCAGCCTGGAGGAGAACCAGCGGGTGGAGTTCGACATCACCCAGGGCCAGAAGGGCCCGCAGGCGGAGAACGTCCGGGCGCTCTGACCCACCCGCTCGGACATCCCGGTCCCGGTCCCCGCAAGGGGTTCGGGACCGCTGCCTGTCCGGGGACGGTCGCCGGTCCCGGCCCTCGTACCGGGGTTCGGGACCGCTGCCTGTCCGGGGACGGTCGCCGGTCCCGGCCCTCGTAAGGGGTTCGGGACCGCTGCCTGTCCGGGGACGGTCGCCGGTCCCGGCCCCCGTACGGGGTTCGGGACCGCTGCCCGTCGCGGGGACGGTCAGCCGCCGGTCCGCACCGCCAGCGCGGGCAGCGGCGTCGCCGCCGTGAAGTCGGCCACCGACGCGCCCGCGGTGTCGTAGTCGACCGCGATCCGCCACCGCCCGTCGACGCGCCGGCAGAACGTGTGGAACCAGCCGTGGAACACCTCGTCGCCGGCCTCGATCCGGTAGACGCCGCGTTCGCTGGCCGCGTCCCCGGCCGCGAGTCGCTCGGTGAACCGGAAGTCGATGCCGAGCCGCAGCCCCCGCGCGGCGGCGCCGGCGAACCACGGCCCGGTCTCCTCCGCGACCTCGGCGTAGGTCTGCACCAGCCGGCGCGGCCCGCCGGCCCGGATCAGGTCCGGCGCCTGCAGGGCCAGGTACGCCGCCGCGTCGTGGGCCCGGTACGCGACCCGGAACGGCTCCCACACGTCCCGGTTGAGCTCGGCCAGCAGCGCCCCGTCGTCCACCCGGCAAGGATGGCACTGCGGCAAAGCGGTTATCGCGGGTTAGGTTGGGCGGGTGGCTCGATGAGGAGGCACCCGTGGAGGACGGCCTGGTCGCCGACGGCGTGGACGCCGTCGCTCTCAGCGGCGTGGCCGAGGACGTCGCCGAGGACCTCGCCGGCGAGTTCCAGCTGCGGCCGCTGCTGGAGCGGATCCTGCGCCGGTCGGTCGAGCTGCTCGGCGGCGACGCCGGCTCGATCTGCAGCGTGGACGAGGCCGCCGGGTTCTACCGCAAGGAGGCCGACTTCGGCGTCGCCTGCCAGTCCGGGCAGGTCTTCCCGCTCACCGAGGGCATGACCGGCGCGGTGGTGCGGGCCCGCGGGCCGGTGCAGTTCGCCGACTACCGCACCGTCCCGGGTGGACATGTGCGGGCCGAGGACCGGGAGACGCTGCGCGGCGTGGTCGGGGTGCCGATCCTCTGGCGTGGCGCGGTCGTCGGCGCCTGCGTGGTGTTCAGCCGGGACCCGCAGCGGGTCTTCAGCCGCACCGACTCGGCGCGGCTGGAGCTGTTCGCCCGGCACGCCGCGGTCGCGCTCGCCAACGCCCGGCACTACCAGCAGGCCGAGGCGCACGCCCGGGCCGAGGCCGCCGCGGCCGAGCGGGACCGGCTGGTCCGCGAGGTGCACGACACGGTCGCGCAGGGCCTCGCGTCGGTGATCGTGCACCTGGACGCGGCGGCCCGGGAGGCCGACCCGGGCGCGGAGATCGACCGGGCCCGGGAGTCCGCGGTGACCGCGCTGGCCGAGACCCGCCGTACGGTGCAGGGGCTGGCGCCCTCGCCGCTGGAGGGCCGGTCGCTGGCCGAGGCGCTGGAGCTCGAGCTCGGCTGGGCCAACCGCACCGGCAACCTGGACGTCCGGCTGGTGGTCGCGGGCACGCCGGTGCCGCTGCCGGGCGGCCTGGCGCACCAGCTGTTCCGGATCGCGCAGGAGGCGCTGACCAACGCGGTCCGGCACGCCGGTGCCGGGTCCGTCCGGATCGGGGTGCTGCACGAGGACGGTGCCGTCGCGGTGCTCGTCCAGGACGACGGGCAGGGCTTCTCCCAGGACGAGTCCGCCGGCTCGATCGGGCTGCGCGGGATGCGCGAGCGGGCCCGGCTGATCGGCGGCACGCTCGACGTGGACTCGGTGGCCGGGTGGGGCACCCGGGTGCGGGTCCGCGTCCCGCTCGGCGGCACGGTCGCGGCCGCCCGGGTCCGGGTGCTGGTGGCCGCGCCGCACCCGATCACCCGGGCCGGCGTGGTCCGGTTGCTGGCCGCCGGCGAGCCGGCCCTGCAGGTGGCCGGTGAGGTGGACTCGGTCGGCGCCGCGCTGGACGCGTACCGGCTGCTGGCGCCCGACGTCGTCGTCGCGCACCTCGACCTGGCCGACCCGGCCGGGCTGGCCGGCGTGGCCGCGATCAAGGCGCTCGACCCGGCCGCGGTGGTGCTGGTGCTGTGCGCGCGGCCGGACCAGGAGCGGGCCGCGGCGGCGCTGCGGGCCGGCGCGAGCGGATGGCTGGTCGACGACGCGACCGGGACGGAGCTGGCCCGGGAGCTGCTCGCCGCCGCCCAGGGCCGCTCGATGGTGCCGGCCGCCGCGCTGTCCGGGGTGGCCGAGCCGGTGCCGCTGACCGACCGGGAGCGCGAGGTGTCCCTGCTGGTACGGCGCGGGCTGCGGGACAAGCAGATCGCGGCGCGGCTGGTGATCTCGGTGAAGACGGTGGAGAAACACGTCGGCGCGGTACTGCGCAAGACCGGCGCCCGCAACCGCACCGAGCTGGCCGCGCTGGGGGAAAACCCCACCACCAGGACGGGGAGCTTCCCGGACGCGGGTCGCGGGCGGCACGCCTAGCGTCGGAGCCACCCAGGGAAGGGTGGCCGATGCCTGTCGTACCGACCGGAGAGATCCTCGCCGACGCCTACCGCGAGCGCTACGGTGTCGCCGCGATCAACGTGGTCAACGACCTCACGCTGGAGGCCGTGCTGGCCGCCGCCACCGAGCTGGCGGCGCCGCTGATCGTGCAGACCTCGGTGAAGACGGTCCGGTCCGTCGGGTACGACGTGCTCTACGGCATGTGGACGACGATGACCGCGAACGTCCCGGTGCCGGTCGCGCTGCACCTGGACCACTGCCCGGACCGCGAGGTGATCAGCCGCTGCCTGGCCGCCGGGTGGAACTCGGTGCTCTTCGACGCCTCCCGGCTGCCGATCGAGGAGAACCAGCGGCAGACCGTCGAGGTCGTCGCCGAGGCCGGCAGGTACGGCGCCCAGGTCGAGGGCGAGATCGAGTCGATCACCGGGGTCGAGGACGGCATCGGCTCGGACACCGAGGCCGCCCGGCAGGACCTCGACGCGGTGGTGGGCTTCATCGAGACCACCGGGGTGGACGTGTTCGCGCCGGCGATCGGCAACGCGCACGGCGTCTACCGCAGCGCGCCCGCCCTGGACGCGCAGCGGGTCTCCGACATCGTCGCCGCGGGTGGCATCCCGATGGCGCTGCACGGCGGCACCGGCATGTCCGACGAGCAGTTCACCGACCTCATCGCCCGGGGCTGCGCGAAGGTCAACATCTCGACGGCGCTCAAGGTCGCGTACATGAAGGCGAATCTGGACTTCCTGCGCGAGGCCGAGGCGAAGGACACGTGGGACCCGCCGTCGCTGTTCACGGCCGTCGGCGCGGCGGTCAAGGAGATGGCCGCCGAGCACATCCGGCGCTTCGGCAGCGCGGGCAGGGCGCGGTCGTGACCGCGACGCTGATCTTCGACTGCGACGGCGTGCTCGCCGACACCGAGCGGTACGGGCACCTGCCGGCGTTCAACCAGACGTTCGAGGAGTTCGGGCTGCCGGTGCGCTGGTCCGAAGCGGACTACGCGCAGAAGCTGCTGATCGGCGGCGGCAAGGAGCGGATGCGCAGCCTGCTCACCCCGGAGTTCGTCGCCGCGGCCGGGCTGCCCACCGACCCCGAGGGGCAGGACGGGGCGGTCGCCGCGTGGCACCGGCGCAAGACGGAGATCTACACGGCGTCGGTGGCGGCCGGGAAGCTGCCCGGCCGGCCCGGTGTCCGGCGCATCGTCGCCGCCGCGACCGGGGCTGGCTGGCGGCTCGCGGTCGCGTCCACCTCGGCCGAGCCGTCCGTACGGGCCGTGCTGGAGCACGCCGTCGGACCGGAGCTGGCCAGCGACGTCGCGGTCTTCGCCGGCGACGTGGTGCCGGCGAAGAAGCCCGCGCCGGACATCTACCAGCTGGCCGTGAACGACCTGCGGGCCGATCCACATCGGACGGTCGTGGTGGAGGACTCCCGCAACGGGCTGCTCGCCGCGACCGGCGCGGGGCTTGCGGCGCTCATCACCGTCAACGGCTACACCGAGGGCGAGGACTTCACCGGGGCGGCGCTGGTCGTCACCTCGCTCGGCGACCCGGGGGAGCCGGCCCGGGTGCTGGCCAACCGCACCTCCGCCACCCCCGGCGAGCTCGTCGACCTGACCGACCTGGAGGCCTGCATGGCCGGACCGAATGGAGTCCCCAATGGCGGGTGACCTCGCCGACGTCGAGTACGTCGTCCGTACCATCGCGCAGACGGCCGTGGACAACGAGAAGTACTTCGGCGACCTGGACGCGGTCGTCGGCGACGGCGACTTCGGCTACTCGATGGCCCGCGGCTTCGAGGTCGTGCTCTCCGGCTGGGACGACATCGACCGCACCGACATCGCGACGTTCCTGAAGCGGGTCGCGATCACCATCACCAGCAAGATCGGCGGCACCTCCGGGCCGATCTGGGGGACCATGTTCCTGCGCGCCGCCAGCACGATCGGCGACAAGTCCGAAGTGGACGGGGCCACGCTGGTCGCGGTGCTGCGCGCGGCGGCGGAGGGGATCAAGGCCCGCGGCAAGGCGGAGCTCGGCGACAAGACGCTGCTGGACGCCCTCGTCCCGGCGACCGACGCGCTCGAGCAGGCCCTGGCCTCGGGTACGGACCCGGTGGCCGCGTTCGCGACCACCGCCCGGGCGGCGGCCGAGGCGACCAAGGAGCTGCAGGCCCGGCGCGGGCGGGCCAGCTACACCGGCGAGCGCAGCATCGGATCCGTCGATGCCGGCGCGATCGCCGTGGCCGTGATGGCCGAGCAGATCGCGGCCGGCTGGGCCGACCGGAACGCCTGACCCCGTTACGTCAGTCCACAGAGGAGTGTGACGTGAAGAAGTTCGTCAACGACCCCAACAACTTCGTGCCCGAGATGCTCGCCGGCATCGCGCTGGCCAACCCCGACACGCTGAAGTACGTCCCCGACTACAACCTCATCATGCGGGCCGACGCGCCCAGCGACGACAAGGTCTCGATCGTCCAGGGCTCCGGCTCCGGGCACGAGCCGGCGCACGTGATGATCGTCGGCAAGGGCATGCTCGACGCCGCCTGTCCGGGCGACGTGTTCGCGGCGCCGCCGATGGACTACGTGCTGGAGACCAGCAAGCTGCTCAACACGCCCAAGGGCGTGCTGCACCTGATCAACAACTACACCGGCGACCGGATGGCCTTCGACATGGGCAAGGAGATGGCCGAGGCCGAGGGCGTCCGGATCGAGACGGTCGTCGTCGACGACGACGTCGCGGTGAAGGACTCGACGTACACGGTCGGGCGGCGCGGCGTGGCCGGCAACTTCTTCGTGATCAAGGCGGTCGGCGCGGCCGCGGAGCAGGGCGCCGAGCTGGACGACCTGGTCACGATCGGCAACAAGGTCAACTCGGTCACCCGGACGATGGGCATGGCGCTCACCGCGTGCACGCCGCCGGCCAAGGGCTCGCCGCTGTTCGAGCTCGGCGAGGACGAGATGGAGATGGGCGTCGGCATCCACGGCGAGCCCGGCCGCCGCCGGGAGAAGCTCGCCTCGGCCAACGAGATCGTGGACGAGCTGCTCGACGCGGTCGCGTCGGACCTGCCGTACCAGCAGGGCGACGACGTGGCACTGATGATCAACGGCCTCGGCGGCACCCCGATCAGCGAGCTCTACATCCTCTACGGGCGGGCGCACCAGCAGCTCGAGTCGCGCGGGATCCACGTCCGGCGCAACTACGTCGGCGAGTACTGCACGTCCCTGGACATGGCCGGCGCCTCGCTCACGCTGGTCAAGCTGGACGACGAGCTGGTCGACCTGTTCAGCGCACCGGCCGAGATCGCCATCCGCACGTTCTGAGGCGCGCACGGCGCGGCCGGCGCCGGGTCCCGGCACCCGGCCGCGCGTCCACGCCCCCGTACGCTGGCCCGAGTCGGGTGCCGGTCGACGGAGGGGGTGAGCGGTCTGCTCGAGTCCGTGCTGACCGCACCCCCGGCGCTGGTCTACCTCGTCGTGCTCGCGCTCGTGTTCGCCGAGGACGCGGTGTTCGTCGGGTTCGTGCTGCCCGGCGAGACCGCGGCCGTGCTCGGCGGGGTCGCCGCGGCCCGCGGCAACGTCAGCCTCACCTGGATGATCGTGGGCGTGGTGCTGGCCGCGATCGTGGGCGACAGCGTCGGCTACGAGGTCGGGCGGCACGCGGGACCCCGGATGCTGCGGGCCAGGATGCTCGACCGGCACCGGGACCGGATCGAGGACGCCCGGGCGCTGCTGGCCCGGCGCGGGTCGGTGGCGGTGTTCCTGGGCCGGTCGGTGGCGTTCTTCCGGGCGGTGATGCCGGCGCTGGCCGGGACCGCGCTGATGCCGTACCGGCGGTTCCTGGTCGCGAACGCGGCCGGCGGGATCGTCTGGGGCGTCGCGACCGTGCTGCTCGGCTTCCTGGCCGGCAGCTCGTACCAGCGGGTGGAGAAGGCCTTCGGTCGCGGCGCGGCCATCGCGCTCGCCGCGGTGCTGCTGCTCGCGCTGGGCGCCTGGGCGCTGCGCCGGCGCCGCTCCGAGCGCCGCTGAGCGCGGTCATCCCGGTGGGTTCGCGGCCAGCCAGTCGGCCGCCCGCCGCGCCGACGCCCGGCTGAGCCAGGCCTCCTGGATCACCTCGGCCAGCTCGTCCCGGGTCAGCTCGCCGACCCGGCCGGCCCGCAGCAGCACGCTGAGGTGCCCGTCGAAGTGCCTGGTGCTGAAGAACGGCGTGCTCTCGTCCTGGACCAGCGCCTGCTTGTCCGCCTCGGTGCCGACCCAGATCACGATCACGTCGTCGTACCGCTCGCCGGTGTCGGGGTCGACCGCGTCCGGCCGGGGGTTCCGGAAGAACACGAACGACTTCCGCCCGACCTGGTAGACCGGCCGCCCCGGCCCGACCTCCAGCACGGTCACGAACGGCATCCCCGCCGCGATCTCGTGCACGTCCCCGACCCGCGCCCGCCTGCTCATGCGGTCACCTTTCCACCCCGCCGCAGGTCATCGATCAGCGGCGGAGATCAGACGAGGGCACGGGTGGGGGTAGCCGACGGCGATCGAGCTGCCGAGGAGGATGACGGCGGCGTGCGGGTCGGGCGGGACGGCCTGGGCGGCGGCGGTGCCGTCGTGCACCAGTGAGACCGGCAGCTCGGCGCCGATCAGGTCGCGCAGCCGGCGGGCGAGCCAGCCCGGGACGTCGGGGCTGACGTCGGCCAGCCGGGTGTACGTGCCCAGCGGCACCCGGACCGGCTGGCCGTCCTTGACGTACGCGGCCATCGAGGCGACGACCGCCCCCGGCGGCCGGTCGGCGTCGTCCCAGGCGGCGGCGACGATCGCGGCCACCGCCTCGGCCAGCGGCCCGCCCGGGGTGTCCTCCGCCGGGGCCGGCGCGGGTACGAGCCGGCGCAGCGTCGCCAGCCGGCCGCCCGCGTACCCGGCCACCGCCCGCTTGACCAGCGTGTGCCCGAAGTCGAGGACCAGCGCGGGCCCGTCCGGCCGGGCGGCGAGGTGGGCGGCCCCGACGAGGGGCAGGTCGGCCGGGTCCGGCGCCACGACGACCCGGCCGCCGGCGCCGGCCAGCGCCGCGGCCCGGTCCGCCACCAGCGCCCCGAACGCGCCGGCACACAGCCCGCCGCCGAGCCAGACCGTCGTCGTCCTGGTCCACCGGTCCCACCAGGTCCCGTCCCACTCCGGCTTGAGCGTCCGGTCGCCGGCCCGCAGCCCGGCCAGCAGCCGGCCGAGCCGGCTGCCGAACTCCCCGGCCACCGCCAGCGCCGCCGGCACCCCGTCCGCCAGGCACCGGTCCAGGTACGACCGCACCGGTCCGTCCGGCCGCAGCCCGGCCGCCTCGGCCAGCGCGGCCAGCGCCGGCGCGGACAGCTGGCCGCGCGCGTCCCGCCCGCCGAGCCGGGCCCGGTTGAGCGACGCGACCGGATCGAGCCGACACGGTTCCAGCGGCGGGCCGGTCATCGCGCCAGCAGGGTGCGTACCTCCGGGGCGGGCAGGGCGGGGGCGAAGTGCCAGCCCTGCGCGGTGTCGCAGCCGGCCATCCGCAGCCAGTCGGCCTGGTGCGCGGTCTCCACGCCCTCGGCGGTGACGGTCAGCCCGAGCTTGTGACCGAGGTCGATGAGGCTGGCCGCGAGGTGCTGGTCGAGCGTGTCGCCGTCCGGCCCGCCCACCCCGGTGACGAACTCGGCGGCCAGCTTGAGCTCGTGCAGCGGCAGCCGGCGCAGGTACGCGTGGTTGGCCTGGCCGGTGCCGAAGTCGTCCACGGCGATCCGCATCCCGGCGTCGGCGAGCGCCCGCACGGCGGTCAGCGCCGAGTCCTCCGGCCGGATGACCGCGGTCTCCAGCAGCTCGAGCTGCAGCCGGTCCGGCGGCAGCCCGGTCGCGTCGAGGATCGCCAGCACGTCCGGGACCAGGCTCGGGTCGCGCAGCTGCCCGGCCGCGACGTTGACGCTGACCCGCGGCGGCTCGGCGGTCAGCCGGCCCCAGGCCGCCGCCTCCGCGCAGGCGGTGGCGAGCACCTGCCGGCCGAGCGGCACGACCAGCCCGGTCTCCTCGGCGGCGGGGATGAACACCCCGGGCAGCAGCAGCCCGTGCCGGGGGTGGTTCCACCGCACCAGCGCCTCGACCGCGTGCAGCCGGCCGTCGGCCAGCCCGACCATCGGCTGGTAGTGCACCTCGAGCCCGCCGTCGCGGACGGCGGCCGGCAGCTCGGCGGCCAGGCTCCAACGGGCCGTGTCGGCGGCGTTGCGGGCCGGGTCGAACCGCCGCCAGCGGTTGCGGCCGTCGGCCTTGGCCCAGGTCAGCGCGATGTCGGCGGACCGGAGCAGCTCGTCGACGTCGAGCCCGGCGACCCGCCGCTGGGTCAGCCCGGCGCTCGCGGTCACGGTCAGCGGCGTCGGCCCGACGTGCAGCGGCGCGCCGGCCAGCGCGTCCAGCAGCGTGGTCGCCGCCGCGACCAGGTCGGCGCCGCCCGGCACGAGCAGCGCGAACTCGTCCCCGCCGAGCCGGGCCAGCAGCCGCCCGCCGGCGTGCTCGGACAGCCGCACCGCGACCGTTGCCAGCAGCCGGTCGGCCGCGTCCGGGCCGAGCGTGTCGTTGAGCGCGTGGAACCGGTCCAGGTCGAGCAGGCACAGCCCGACCGTGTCGGCCGGGCCGGCGCGGTCGAGCGTCCGGGCCAGCGCGCTCGGTGAGCCCGAGCCGGTTCGGCAGGCCGGTCAGCGGGTCGTGCCTGGCCTCGTGCCAGCGCCGCTCCTCGCTGTCCCGCAGCGCCCGCTCGGCCTCGGCCCGGGCGATCATCGAGGCGCGGACGATCGTCTCCTGGTCGTCCAGGGCGCGGTCCTTCAGCGCCCGGGCGTACCCGGTCGAGGCCGCGCCGAGCAGCGCCGCCAGCCGGGACCGGTACGGCTCGCGGTCGAGCCCGAGGTCGGCCAGCAGCCGGGTGCCGAGCACCTTGACCAGCCGGCCGCAGATCTCCGGCCCGGTGAAGTGGGCCGCGATCAGGTCGGCGCCGGTCTGGTACGCCGTGGCGGTGCTGAACGGCTCCGTCGACAACGCCGTGACCAGCTCGCCGATCAGGCCGTGCAGGTAGGCGTCCAGCGCGTCCCGGTCGAGGGCGACGTAGCTGGTCTCCCGGGCCACCGTGGCCAGCTCCCGCACGCAGTCCCGCAGCGCGGGAGCGCGCAGGGGGACCGGCGCCGTCCGGCCGGGCGGCCGCGGTCACGTCAGGCGACCGACCGCGCCGTAGGCACTGGCCCAGCTGGCGTCGCCGGCCACGTCGTCCGGGTGGTCGGGCCGCCACGCCGGCAGGAACTCGACCCCGGGCTCGACCAGGTCGACGTCGGCCAGCAGGCTCTCCAGCTCGCCCCGGCTGCGCATCTGGATCGGGGTCGAGGTCCGCTCGTACAGCTTCTCCATCGTGGCCGCGCCCGGAGCGGTGTCGGTGCTGCCGTGCGAGACGACCAGCCAGCTGGCCGGTCCGAGCCGGGCGGCGTACCCGGCCAGGATGCCGCGCGGGTCGCCCTCGTCCAGCACGAAGTGCAGCAGCGGCGACCATGAGCAGCCCGACCGGGCGGCGCAGGTCGAGCAGGCCGGTCACGCCCGGGTGGGCCAGCAGGGCGGCCGGGTCGCGGCCGTCGGCCTCGACCACCGTGGTTCGGCTGTCGCCGGCCAGGATCGCCCGGCTGTGTGCGACCGCGACCGGGTCGGTGTCGACGTAGACGACCCGGGCGTCCGGGGCCGCGGCCCGGGCCACCTCGTGCACGTTGCCGACGGTCGGGATGCCGGAGCCGATGTCGAGGAACTGCCGGACGCCCTGGTCGACGAGGAAGCGCACGGCCCGGCGGAGGAACGCCCGGTTGGCCTGCGCCGCGCGCGGCATGTCCGGCCACGCCTCGAGAACCTGGCCGGCCAGCTCCCGGTCGACCGCGAAGTTGTGCGATCCGCCCAGGTAGTAGTCGTACATCCGGGCCGCGTTGGGTCGGTCGAGGTCGAGCTCCGCCGGTGCCCACGCCGGTCGCTCCACGCTCCTGCCTCCGCCGCTGTCCGGTCACCGATTTCGGCAAGCATGCCACTCGCGCTGCGATAGCTAAATCACAGAAAGGTACTGAGACAGGATGTGAGCGAGTTGTGCAGTTCCGTCACCTCTCAGGCGGCGACGTACGGGATCGTCTGCGGTCCCTCCGGCAGCACGCAGAGCCGGGCGCCCGGCCCGGCCGCGCCCAGAGCCTCCCGGACCGCGGCCGCGACGTCGTCGGTGTAGCCCAGGTGCGCGGCGGCGAGCTGGTCCGGGCTCAGGTAGCCGGTGTGGACGACGACCCGCGCCCGGGCCTGGATCTTGGCCTGGACCTGCACCTGCCACTGGTCGGGCACGGTCTTGGGCCGGCCGCTGATCTCGGCCAGCAGGGCCTCCGGCGACGGTGCCGAGGACAGCACCTCCTGGTACGAGCCGTGGTCCGGGAAGCCGTCCCGGCACTCGGCCGCGCAGACGATCACGCCGCCCGGGCGGACCACCTCGGCGGCCGCGCTCATCCCCTTGACCGCCTGGTAGAGGTTCTGGTCCAGCGGGAAGCCGGAGTTCGTCGTCACGACGACGTCGAAGTAGCGGTCGACCGGCCGCATGGCCACCGCCCGCGCGGTCTCGATCGCCGCCTCGTGCATGGCGAACAGCTCGCCGCCGAACGCCCGCACGATGTCCTGGTCCCGGTTGAGCACGACGTCGAGAGCGAAGTCCACGCCGGTGCCGGCCGCGATGGCGCGGACGTCGTCGTGCACCGGGTTGCCCTTGGTGATCCCCCAGCGGGCCTCCGGGTGACCGATCCGGCGGGCGTCGTGCAGGGTCAGCACGGTGTCCAGGCCGGCCAGGCCGGGCGCGACCATCTTCGGGCCGCCGGAGAAGCCGGCGAAGAAGTGCGGCTCGACGAACCCGGTGGTGATCTTCACGTCGGCCGCGCACCACTCGCGGTTGAGCCAGACCGGCACCCCCTCGCCGTACGTGCCGACCCACTGCAGGGTCGAGTCGTCGCGGGCGTCGTGGTTGACGATCCGGACCCGGTCGACCGTCTCGGGGCCGAACATCTCGGCCAGCTCGGCCGGGGTGTTGCCGCGGTGGGTGCCGGTGGCGACGAGCACGGTCACGTCCTCGGGGCGGACGATCCCGTCCAGCTCGTCGAGCACGGCCGGGATCATCAGGTGCCGCGGCTGCGGCCGGGTGCCGTCGCAGGCGGAGATCGCCACGGTCTGCCCGGGCCGGACGATCTCCCGCAGCGGCGGTCCGGCGACCGGCTCGCGCAGCGCCCGGCGCAGCACGGCGAGCTGGTCGGCGGCGGCGTCCCGGTGCTCCGGGGCGACGACCACCGCGTCGTCCGGGAAGTCGGTCTCCAGCCCATCGCGGCCGTACGCGAGTCGCACCTTCACCCCCGCAGCCTCGCCCCGACCGCCCACCGCCCGCAACGCCCCCGCGCCCGGCGGCACCGCTGCGTAGGTGGGCGGCGCATCCCCCGGCGGCACCGGCCGGCGGCGGGCGCTGCGGCCGTGGGTCAGGCGGCCAGGGCGGTCGCCCACTCGGCGGCGGCGGCCGCCGACCAGCCGGCGTGCCGCCGGCGGAACAGCGCGGCCGCCCGGGTGCCGCTCCAGCCCGGCGGCAGCAGCGCCGTCGGCAGCTCCGGGTCGATCGCCGGGAACCGGCGCCACGCGTGCACCAGCTCGACCAGCCGGGCCAGCGGGTCGCCGGACACGGTCTCGAACTCGGCCAGGAACTCCTGGTAGCCGGCCTCGATGCCGGCCAGGTCCCAGGCCTGGCGGACCATCGCGGCCAGGTCGCCCCGGCCGGCGTGCCCGGCGACGAACACCTGGGCCCCGTGCAGCAGCCCGGCCCCGGCCAGCACCGCCGTCACCTCGTCGACCCGCTCGGCGTGCGGGCTGATCCACACGCCCGGCGCGGGGCTGCCCAGCCCGGCCCAGGTCAGCCGGCTGCGCAGGTGATGGCGGGCGGCGCGGTCGGTCTCCGGCGCCCGGGCCAGCACCAGCAGCCAGCGCCCGTCCCAGTCGGGCAGCGCGGCGCGGAACCCGTAGATGCGGGCCGTGCCCTCGGTGAGCAGTCGCTCGGCGGCCGGCGTGAGCCGCCACCGGGTCCGCCGGCCGACCCGCTCGGCGGCCAGCCAGCCGTCCGAGGCGGTCCGCATCAGCGCCTGCCGGGTCGCCTTCTCCTCGACCCCGAGCCGGCCGAGCACGTCGATGACCGCGGAGGTCCAGGCCGTCCCGCCGGCCGGCAGCACGAACTCGCCGAGCACGGTGAACAGCAGCCCACGGGCGCTCTCCGCGCCGGCCGCGTGTCGCCGCGACATGCTCGGTGCACTCATGCGGCCTCCGATGTTCTACGAACTCTTGACGATACGGCATGGACATGTAGAGCATGAACCATGACGACGGTCGAGTTCCGGACGGACCCGGAGGCGTACCGGCACTGGACGCTCAGCATCGACGGACCGGTCGCGACGCTGGCCATGGACGTCGCCGAGGACGGCGGCCTGGTCCCCGGCTACGAGCTCAAGCTCAACTCGTACGACCTGGGCGTCGACATCGAGCTGCACGACGCGGTGCAGCGGCTGCGGTTCGAGCACCCCGAGGTCCGCACGGTCGTGCTCACCAGCGCCAAGGACAAGATCTTCTGCGCCGGCGCCAACATCAGGATGCTGGCCGCCTCACCGCACCCGTGGAAGGTCAACTTCTGCAAGTTCACCAACGAGACCCGCAACGCGATCGAGGACGCGACCGTCCACTCCGGACAGACCTACCTGGCCGCGGTGAACGGCACCGCGTCCGGCGGCGGGTACGAGCTGGCGCTGGCCTGCGAGCACATCATGCTGGTCGACGACCGCTCCTCCGCGGTGTCGCTGCCGGAGCTGCCGCTGCTCGGCGTGCTGCCCGGCACCGGCGGGCTCACCCGGGTCGTCGACAAGCGGCACGTCCGCCGCGACCTCGCCGACTGGTTCTCGACCCGGTCGGAGGGCGTGGGCGGGAGGCGGGCCGTGCAGTGGCGGCTGGTCGACGAGGCCGTGCCGCAAGGCCAAGTGGGACGAGACCGTGGCCGCCCGGGCGGCCGAGCTCGCCGCCCGCTCCGACCGTCCACACGCGACCGGGATCGCCCTGCCCCGGCTGGACAAGGAGCGTGGCGAGCGACGGGATCCGCTACCGGCACGTGACCGCGGAGCTCGACCGTGACCGCGGGTTGGTCGAGATCACCGTGCGCGGCCCGGACGGCCGACCCGCCGGCCGAGATCAGCCGCGGACTTCTGGACGCTGGCGATGACCCGCGAGCTGGACGACCTGATCCTGGACCTGCGCACCAACGAGCCGGAGCTCGGCACCTGGGTGTTCCGCACCGCCGGCGACCCGCAGCGGATGCTGGCGTACGACGAGCGCCTGCTGGCCGACCCGGCGACTGGCTGGCCGACGAGATCGTGCACTACCTCAAGCGGACGCTCAAGCGGCTCGACGTCACCAGCCGCAGCCTGGTCGCGCTGGTCGAGCCGGGCTCGTGCTTCGCCGGGCGCGCTGCTGGAGCTGGCGCTGGCCGCGGACCGCTCCTTCCAGCTGGCCGGCGTCTTCGAGGAGGTCGACCCGGACGCGACGCCGGCGACGATCGCGCTCGGCCCGATGAACTTCGGCCCGCTGCCGATGGGCAACGGCCTCACCCGGCTGCGCACCCGGTTCTGGGGCGACGCCGACGGGCTGAAGGAGGCCGAGGAGGCGGCCGGCCGCCCGCTCGAGGCGGCCGAGGCCGCAGGAGCTCGGCCTGGTCACCTTCGCCCCGGACGACATCGACTGGGAGGACGAGGTCCGCATCTGCCTGGAGGAGCGGGCCAGCTTCAGCCCGGACGCGCTGACCGGCCTGGAGGCCAACTACCGGTTCGCCGGGCCGGAGACGCTGGAGACGAAGATCTTCGGCCGGCTGACCGCCTGGCAGAACTGGATCTTCACCCGACCCAACGCGTCCGGTCCGGACGGCGCGCTGCGCCGGTTCGGCACCGGGCAGCGCGCCGACTTCGACCGGAAGCGGGTCTGACATGAGGGCCGACTACGAGGAGAAGATCCCCAACAACGTCGAGCTGCAGGGAGGACCGCCGGCTGCAGCGGGCGCTGGAGTCCTGGCAGCCGAACTTCCTCAACTGGTGGGAGTCGATGGGCCCGGCGCTGCCGACCGAGGACGTCTACCTGCGCACCGCGGTCAACGTCGGCCGCGAGGGCTGGGCGCACTTCGGCCACGTGGCGATGAAGGACTACCGCTGGGGCATCTTCCTGGCCGAGCGGCAGAAGCGACCGGCCGATCGGCTTCGGCGAGCACAAGGGCGAGCCGGCCTGGCAGAAGGTGCCCGGCGAGTACCGCGCCGACCTGCAGCGGCTCATCGTCATCCAGGGCGACACCGAGCCGGCCAGCGTCGAGCAGCAGCGCAACCTCGGCGCCACCGCCCCGTCCCTGTACGACCTGCGCAACCTGTTCCAGGTCAACGTCGAGGAGGGCCGGCACCTCTGGGCGATGGTCTACCTGCTGCACGCCTACTTCGGCCGGGAGGGGCGCGAGGAGGCCGAGGAGCTGCTGCACCGCAACTCCGGCAGCGAGGACGCGCCGCGCATCCTCGGCGCGTTCAACGAGGAGACGCCGGACTGGCTGTCGTTCTTCATGTTCACCTACTTCACCGACCGGGACGGCAAGTACCAGCTCGGCACGCTGAAGGAGTCGGCCTTCGACCCGCTGATCGCGCACCTGCGAGTTCATGCTCAAGGAGGAGGCCCACCACATGATCGTGGGCACCACCGGCGTCGACCGGGTGGTCGAGCGCACCGCCCAGCTGATGGTCGAGAACGACACCGACGACGTGGCCGCGCTCGGCGTGGTCCCGCTCGACGTGATCCAGAAGTACCTCAACTTCCACTACTCGGTCGAGCCTCGACCTGTTCGGCGGGGAGACCTCGACCAACGTCGCGAACTACTTCACCGCCGGGCTCAAGGGCCGCTGGATGGAGGACCGCCGGCGCGACGACCACCGGCTCACCGACGACGCGATCGACGTCGACGCGCTGGTCGACGGCGGGATCGGCACGACCGAGGTGGCCGCGCTGATCGGGCTCAACACCGACCTGCGCCGCGAGTACGTCGCCGACTGCCAGGGCGGGGTCAAGCGGTGGAACCGGATCCTCGAGCAGGCCGGCCTGCCGCACCGGCTGGCGCTGCCGCACGCGGCGTTCAACCGCAAGGTCGGCGCGTTCGCCGCCATCGAGGCGTCCCCGGACGGCCGGCAACTGTCCACAGCGGAGTGGGAGCGGGACAGGGCCGGGTGGCTGCCGACCGACGTGGACAAGACGTACGTGCGGTCGCTGATGCAGCCGGTGTACGAGCGCGGCAAGATCGCGGCCTGGATCGCCCCGCCGAAGCAGGGCATCAACGGCAAGCCGTTCGACTACGAGTACGTGCACCTCCCGTAGAGGGATCGCCATGACCCGGTTCAACGCCTGCGAGTACCTGCTGGACCGGCGCATCGAGGCCGGCGACGGCGCGAGGCTCGCGCTCACCGGCCCGGCCGGCGACGTGACCTACGGCGAGCTGCACGAGCGGGTGATCCGCACGGCGGCCGGCCTGCGCGGGCTCGGCCTGCAGCCCGAGCAGCGGGTGCTGATGTTCATGTCGGACGCGCCGGAGTTCGTCGTGGTCTACCTGGCCGCGATGCGGATGGGCGCGGTGCCGGTGCCGGTGTCGACCATGTCGCGCGCCGACGGGCTGGCCGAGCTGCTGCGCGACTCGCGGGCCCGGCTGCTCGCGATCACCGCGGAGTTCGCCGACCTGGCCGCGGTCGCCGCCGCGGCCGCGCCGGAGCTGCGCGGCATCCTCGCCCCCGGACCGGTGCCGAGCCCGCTGCCGGTCCATCAGCTCGACCTGCTCACCGGCAGCGGCGACAGCGACGGCTCGGTGTACGACAGCGACGCCGACGATCCGGCGTTCTGGCTCTACACGTCCGGCACCACCGGCACCCCGAAGGGCGCCATGCACCGGCACGGCTCGATCGCCGTGGTCTGCCAGACGTACGGCATGCAGGTGCTCGGGATCCGCCCGGACGACCGCTGCCTGTCCGCGGCCAAGGCGTTCTTCGCCTACGGGCTGGGCAATTCGCTGCTGTTCCCGCTGTCGGTGGGTGCGGCCGCCGTGCTGGAACCGGCCCCGTCCCGGCCGGACGCGCTGGTCGAGCGGGCCGAGGAGTACGGCGCGACGCTGTTCTTCGCCGGCCCGACCTTCTTCGCCAACATGCTGCGCGCGCAGCTGCCGGCCGGCGCGCTGACCGGGGTGCGGACCGCGGTGAGCGCGGGCGAGGCGCTGCCGGCCGCGCTCTACCGGCGCTGGACCGGCCACTTCGGCGTCGACATCCTCGACGGCATCGGCATGACCGAGATGCTGCACATCTTCCTGTCCAACCGCCCCGGCGAGGTCCGTCCCGGCACCACCGGCGTCGCCGTGCCCGGCTACGACCTGAAGATCCTCGGCGACGACGGCCGCGAGGTCGACCCGGGCGTGCCGGGGACGCTGTTCGTCCGCGGCGAGTCGACCGCCACCGGCTACTGGTCCCGGTACGCGGCGTCCCGGCAGGTCTTCCAGGGCGAGTGGCTGCGCACCGGCGACACGTACGTGCGCGGCGAGGACGGCTACTACACCTGCCTCGGCCGCACCGGCGACATGCTCAAGGCCAGCGGCATCTGGGTCGCCCCGGCCGAGGTGGAGGAGCGGCTGCTCGCCCACGACGCGGTCGCCCAGGCGGTGGTCGTCGCGGCGTCCGACGCGGACGGTCTGGAGAAGCCGGTGGCGTACGTGGTGCTGCGCGCCGGCGCCGAGGCCACCGAGGACGAGCTGATCCAGTTCTGCCGGGCCGGGCTGCCGTCGTTGAAGCGGCCGCGCCGGGTCGTGTTCGTCGACGGGTACCCGACCACCGCGACCGGCAAGATCCGCCGGGTCGAGCTGCGCCGGATGGCGGCGACCGTGCTGATCGAGGCGCTGCCGCCGGCCGAGGCGGCCGCGGCGGAGACGACCACCTGATGCTGGACGGGCGCCCGCTGGTCGACGTGCACCTGCACCCGGCCCGCCGGGACACGCTCAAGCCGGCCTGGGACGTCTGGTTGCAGGGCTTCGACTCGACGGCGCTGGAGGCGCTCTACGACGGACCCGCGGTGGACCCGGCCCGGTTCGACGCCATGCTGGCCGCCGAGGGCGTGGACGTCGCGGTGGTGCTGGCCGAGTACAGCCCGCGGGTGACCGGGATCCAGTCGGTCGAGGACATGGCCACGCTCGCCTCGGACCGGGTCCGCTTCGCCGCCAACGTCAACCCGCACCTGCACTACCCGGTCGAGCAGGAGCTGGCCCGCCAGCTCGAGCTCGGCGCGGTGGCCTGCAAGGTCCACCCGGTGCACGCCGGCTTCCCGGCCAACGACCGGTCGCTGTACCCGGCGTACGCGCTGTGCCAGGAGGCCGGGATCCCGCTCGTCGTGCACTGCGGCACGTCGACGTTCCCCGGCTCCAGCAACGTGTACGCGGACCCGATCGTCCTCGACGACGTGCTGCGCGACTTCCGGTCGCTGGACGTGGTGCTGGCGCACGGCGGCCGGGGCTGGTGGTACGACGCGGCCGCGTTCCTCGCCCTGTCGCACGAGCGGGTCTGGATCGAGCTGTCCGGGCTGCCGCCGTCCCGGCTGCGCGACTACTACGCCCGGCAGAGCTGGCCTCGGCTGACCCGCAAGATGATCTTCGGTACGGACTGGCCCGGCGTGCCGGGAATCGCC
This sequence comes from uncultured Actinomycetota bacterium, assembly GCA_963803135.1. Taxonomy (GTDB): domain Bacteria; phylum Actinomycetota; class Actinomycetes; order Mycobacteriales; family CADCTP01; genus CADCTP01. The sequence goes on from CAWDLH010000011.1 coordinate 270,159, forward strand.
CGGAACGCCCGGGCCGTCGCGGCGCTCTGCCCGACGGACGAGGTCGCCGGCCTGGTCCTGGCCGGCAACGCCGCCCGGGTCTACAACCTCACGCTGCCGGCCTGACGGTCCCGTGTACGGTGCGGTGTCCCCGAACCCGCACGGAAAAGGACCGACGCACCGTGGCCGACACGCTCAAGGCAAGCCTCCTCGACGCCGACCGCCGGGGCGCGGTCGTCGCGGACCTGCAGGACTTCGTCGACCGGGAGGTCGCCGGCAAGGGCGGCCTGTCCGGCGGGGTCGTCAAGGCCGGGTACGCGGCGGTCAAGAGGATCAGGCCCGGCATCATCCGGAGCGCGATCGACAGCATGCTGGACGAGTTCGTGGCCGCGCTGGAGCCGCACTGGGCCGCGTACCAGGCCCAGCCGGTGCCCGGCTTCGGCGCCTACCTCGCCGGCCGGCCGAACGAGGTCGCGCAGTCGCTGCTCGCCGTGACCGACCGGCGGGCCGAGCGGTCCAGCCGGGCCGCGGTCACCAGCGTGTACGGCAAGCTGCGCCCCAAGGGCGAGCAGAACGTCATCGAGGCGCTGCCGCGCCTCGGTGACCTCGTCGAGCGGCACGCCGGCTAGCGCTGCACCGTCAGGCCCCCTCCGGTTCCGACCGGAGGGGGCCTTTGTTGTGCGGCCGAATGCTCGACCGCCGTCCCCAAGGGCGTCGCCCACTGCGATGCACTGATCCGTACGGACGCCACCGCCAAGGCCGTCCAGCCGAACGCGCTGCCCGCCGGATACGGTCCGGCCGACCTGCAGAGCGCGTACAAGCTGCCGAGCTCGACCGCCGGCGCCGGCCAGACCGTCGCGATCGTCGACGCCCAGGACGACCCGAACGCGGAGGCCGACCTGGCCACGTACCGCTCGACGTACGGGCTGCCGCCGTGCACGACCGCCAACGGCTGCTTCCGGAAGGTGAACCAGACCGGCGGCACCACGTTCCCGGCGCCGGACGCCGGCTGGGCGGGCGAGATCTCCCTCGACGTCGACATGGTCTCGGCGATCTGCCCCAGCTGCCACATCCTGCTGGTCGAGGCCACCTCGGCGAGCCTGGCCAACCTCGGCGCGGCGGTGAACGAGGCGGTCGCGCTGGGCGCGAAGTACGTCTCCAACTCCTACGGCGGCGGCGACAGCGCGCCGAGCTCCGCGTACAACCACCCGGGTGTCGCGGTCACCGCGAGCACCGGCGACGGCGGCTTCGGCGTCGAGTACCCGGCCTCGGACTCGCACGTGACCGCGGTCGGCGGCACCTCGCTGACCCACGACGCCAGCGCCCGGGGCTGGAACGAGACGGCGTGGAGCGGCGCCGGCAGCGGCTGCTCGACCGTGAACCCCAAGCCGGCCTGGCAGACCGCGGTGACCCAGTGCGCCCGCAAGGCCAACGCGGACGTCTCCGCGGTGGCCGACCCGAACACCGGCGTGGCGGTCAACGTGACCTTCGGCGGCACCGGCTTCACCGTCTTCGGCGGCACCAGCGCCTCGTCGCCGATCATCGCGTCGGTGTACGCGCTGGCGGGCGCCCCGGCCGCCGGCTCCTCGCCGGCGTCGTTCCCGTGGTCGCACACCGGCAACCTGTTCGACGTCGTCTCCGGCAGCAACGGCACCTGCACGCCGACCGTGCTCTGCCGCGCCGGCGCCGGCTGGGACGGCCCGACCGGCCTCGGCACCCCGAACGGGGCCGCGGCGTTCAGCGGCGGCGGCACCACCCCGCCCCCTCCCGGCTGCACCGCCGGCCAGCTGCTCGGGAACCCCGGCTTCGAGTCCGGCGTGGCCACCCCGTGGTCGGCGACCGCGGCCGTGGTGACCAACGACGCGGGCGAGGCCGCGCACACCGGCACCTGGAAGGCCTGGCTCGACGGGTACGGCACCACCCACACCGACACGCTGTCCCAGACCGTGACCGTGCCGAGCGGGTGCACCAGCGTCGTGTTCTCCTTCTTCCTGCACGTCGACAGCGCCGAGACCACAACCACGACCGCGTTCGACCGGCTGACTGTCAAGGCCGGCGCGACGACGCTCGCGACGTTCTCCAACCTCAACAAGGCGACCGGGTACGTGCAGCGGTCGTTCACGCTGTCCGGCGTCGCCGGCAGCAGCGTCGCGCTCTCGTTCAGCGGCACCGAGGACACCTCGCTGCAGACGAGCTTCGTGGTGGACGACGCGGCCCTGACGGTCTCCTGACCGTTCCCGCCGCTCCGCCGGCGTCCCGGATGCGTCCGGGGCGCCGGCGGAACCGTGCCGGGGGCGCCCCGCGTCCGAGGTGCATGCGTCGTCTCGCCGCCGCCCTGTTCGTCCTTCTCGGCCTTGTCGCCACCGGGTGCGCCACCGCCGGGTCCGGCGATGCGGGCGGCACGGGCGGCACGGGCGGCAGCGGGCGGCCGGGCGGCACGGGCGGCGCGGGCGGCACGGTCGGCCCGTCCGCTCCGAGCAGCACCGCGGCGCCCACCCCGATCACCACCGCGGCGCCCACGCCCAGCCCCACCGAGTCCGGGTCCCCGATCACCGTGGACGGGGTCGTCGAGCACGGCGTCGAGCCCGGCTGCCTGGTGCTGCGGACCGGTTCGAAGAGCTACCTGCTACTGCGCTCCGACGGCGGGCAGGGCGCCGAGAACGTTCCCGTCGCCGTGCCGGTCCGGGTGCGGGGGGAGGTAGTCACGGGAATCGCGAGCTACTGCCAGCAGGGCACGCCGCTCGTGGTCCGCACGGTCACCCGTCGCTGAGCTGTATCAGGAGGACCCCGCACCGGTTCATACCCAGAGGGATGCACCGGCCGGGGGGTGGTGGGCATGTCCAGGTGGATCAGCTTCGCGGCAGCAGCGGTGCTCGGCGCGGCCGTGGTGGGCTGCGGAGCCAACGGCGGCGACCCGGTCGCGGGCCAGCAGATCCCGGCCGGGCCGGCGGCCGACTCTCCGCAGCAGGCGGGCGATCCCGGCTCCGGGGGCGGCGCGGACCAGGGCGGCTCCGACGGTGCGGACTCCGGCGGCGGCGGGTCGGACGGGTCCGACCAGGGCGGTTCCGGTGCCGGCGGCGGTTCCGGCGGCGGTTCTGGCGACGACCACGCCCGCAAGGTGGGCCTGCCCAAGTCGATCCGGATCACGGAGATCAGCCCGCCGGACTTCCAGAACAGCATCGCCGCCGCCTGCGGCAGCAAGGACGGCGCCCCCGGCTGCCTGACCGTGACGTACCGGACCGTGGCCGACCCGGACAACGTCTGCCACTTCGCCTGGGAGTCCGACCCGCCGGCGTCCCCCACGGGGGAGAACGCCGTGTCGGTCGTCCAACGCGGCAGCCACATCACGGCGACGATCTTCACCTGCTCGCAGCCCGGCGACACCACCTCGCCGCCGCCCGACGACACGACGTCGCCCGCGCCCGGCGACACCATGTCGCCCGCGCCGGACGACGACCAGGTGTCCACGTCGGACAGCCCGGCAGCGAACCCATGATGCCCCGGGTGCTGCGCCTGCTCGGCACGGTCGTCGCGCCGACGACCCTGCTGACCGGCCTGCTGTTCTACTTCGGACAGATGTACGTGGCCGGCTACTGCCGCTACTTCGGGGTCAACTTCACCACCCTCGACCTCAGCGTCCGGGACTACCTGACCCGCAGCGTCGAAGGGATCTTCCTGCCGCTGGTGCTCGCGGCCGCGCTCGCCCTGGTCGTGCTCTGGCTGGTCCGGGTGGTGTTCCAGCTGCTCGACGAGCCCACCCGGGAGCGGGTGCTGCGCACCGGGGTGCCGGTCGTCGCCGCGGTCGGCGCGGCGCTCATCGCGCTCGCCGCGGCCGCCCTGGCGGTCGGCGGCACGGTCGGGGACACCGCCCCGGAGCTGGGCGGGCTCAGCCTGACCGCGGGCGTGGTCGCCGTCACGGTCTCCGTGCCGCGGCTGCTGGACCGCCACCGGGCCGGCGACGTGCCGGCGGCACTGCGGGCCGAGGTGGCGGTGGCCGAGTGGACGGCGGCGTTCGTGCTGGCCAGCGTCGGCCTGTTCTGGGCCGTCGGCAGCTACGCGACCGGGATCGGCACCGGCCGGGCCGAGGAGATGGCCGCCGCGCTACCGGCCTGGCCGGACACCGTGCTCTACAGCGAGCAGGACCTCGCCCTGCGCGGGCCCGGGATCACCGAGACCGCCTGCGCGGCCGGCCAGGGCAACGCGTACCGCTACCGGTACGACGGGCTCAAGCTGGTGCTGCAGTCCGGCGGGCAGTACTTCTTCCTGCCCGCCGACTGGACGACCGCCGACGGGGCGGCACTGGTGCTGCCGCGGACCGACTCGCTGCGGCTGGAGTTCAGCGCGGCCGGCCCGGCGCCGCCGGACCGGTGCGCCAGCTCGCCCTGATCCGGGGGTCCGCGTGAGGATGGGCGCATGGCCGTGTCGATCGTGCGCGTCGAGCACCCCGAGCTGTTCGTCGGTCCGGCGGCGGCGCCGGAGCAGCTCGTCCGGGTCACGGTCGCCGGCGACCCGGGCCCGCTGACGGTCGGCGTGTCGCCCGGATCCGAGCTGACCGCGCAGCTGTCCGGGGCCGAGCTGACCGTCGAGGTGCCGGTGCCGCTGGCCGGCCGCCCGGTCGGCACCCGGGTGCCGGCAGTGGTGACCGTCCGCGGTCCGGCCGGCGAGGCGACGGCCGAGACGGCGATCCCGGTCGCCGAGCCGGGCTGGACGGCCTACCTGGTGCCGCACTTCCACTACGACCCGGTCTGGTGGACCACGCAGGCCGCGTACACCGAGGCCTGGGACGAGAAGACCGGTCCGGACTCGGTGCGGCAGGCCTTCCAGCTGGCCGGCTTCGACCTGGTCCGGGCGCACCTGGAGACGGCCCGGCACGACCCGGACTACCGGTTCGTGCTGGCCGAGACCGACTACCTCAAGCCCTGGTGGGACACCGTGCCGGCGGAGCGGGCGTTCCTGCGCCGGCTGCTCGCCGAGGGCCGCTGCGAGCTGGTCGGCGGCACGTACAACGAGCCGAACACCAACCTGACCGCGGTGGAGTCGACGATCCGCAACCTCGCGTACGGGATCGCGCTGCAGCGGGACGTGCTCGGCGGCGACCCGGAGACGGCCTGGCAGCTCGACGCGTTCGGGCACGACCCGCAGTTCCCCGGGCTCTGCGCCGGCGCCGGGCTGACCGCCTCGTCCTGGGCCCGCGGGCCGTTCCACCAGTGGGGACCGATCCAGACCCACGGCGGGTACGGCGACGCGCGGGTGATGCAGTTCCCCAGCGAGTTCGAGTGGGTCGCGCCGAGCGGCGCCGGGCTGCTCACCGCCTACATGCCCGCGCACTACTCGGCCGGCTGGTGGATGGACTCGGCGCCGACGCTGGCCGAGGCGTCGGCCGCGGTGTACGACGTCTTCCGGCAGCTCAAGCCGGTGGCCGCGACCCGCAACGTGCTGATCCCGGTGGGTACGGACTACTCGCCGCCGAACAAGTGGGTCACCGAGATCCACCGGGACTGGAACGCCCGCTACACCTGGCCGCGGTTCGTCTGCGCGGTGCCGCGGGACTTCCTCGCCGCGGTCCGGGCGGCACTCGAGGCCGAGGGTCGCGCGCCGGTGCCGGTGAGCCGGGACATGAACCCGGTCTACACCGGCAAGGACGTCTCGTACATCGACACCAAGCAGGCCAACCGGCAGGCCGAGGTCAGGGTCGCCGACGGGGAGCGGTTCGCCACGCTGGCGGCGCTGCACGGCGCCCGGTTCCCGCACGCGGCGGTGGACCGGGCCTGGCGGCAGCTGCTCTACGGCGCCCACCACGACGCGGTCACCGGCAGCGAGGGCGACCAGGTCTACCTCGACCTGCTGGCCGGCTGGCGGGACGCCTGGACCACCGGCGGCGCCGTGCTCGACGCCGCTGCCCGCCACCTCGTGTCGCGTGTGGACACAACCGGCCCCGGCCCGGCCGTGACCGTCCTCAACGCGTTGGCGTGGCCGCGCACCGACCTGGTCCGGGTCGAGCTGCCGGCCGGGGACTGGGCGCTGGCCGACGACGCCGGCGAGCCCGTTCCCGCCGTCCTGGATGGCCGCACGCTCGCGTTCGTGGCCACCGAACTGCCGGCGACCGGCTGGCGGACCTACCGGCTGGTGCCCGGCCGCACCGCCGGCTGGTCGCGCGCGGCCGGCGGCACGATCGAGAACGACGCCTACCGGGTGACCGTCGACCCGGCCCGGGGCGGCACGGTCAGCTCCTGGCTGGACCGGCGGCTCGGCCGCGAGCTGATCCTTCCCGGGCGGGCCGGCAACGAGCTGCTCGCCTACGACGAGTACCCGCAGCACCCGACGTTCGGCGAGGGGCCGTGGCACCTGCTGCCGACCGGGCCGCCGCGGGTCTCCTCCGCCGCCGGACGGGCGAGGGTCCGGGCCGAGACCTCGCCGGCCGGGCAGCGGCTGGTCGTGACCGGCGAGCTCGACGGCGCCCGGTACGAGCAGGTGCTCACCGTCTGGACCGGACTGTCGCGGGTGGACTGCACGACCCGGCTGCGGCCGGCCGGGTCGGACCGGCTGCTGCGGCTGCGCTGGGCCACCGACGTGCCCGGCGGCCTGCCGGTCAGCGAGGTCGGCGCCGCGGTGGTGGGCCGCGGCTACGGGATCGTCGACGTCGACTCGGCCCGGCACCCGTGGACCCTGGACAACCCGGCGTACTCCTGGTTCGGCGTGGGATCGACCGCGCGGGTGCTGGCCGGCGGGACCGCGACCGCGATGGGGGTGGCCGAGGTGGTCGCCGACGCGCGGTCGGTCGCCGACGTGCGGGACCTGGTCGTCGCGCTGGTCCGGGCCGGGGTCACCTCGACCACGTCACTCGACACCGGCAACCGGTACGGCGCCCTGCGGGTCGACTCCAACCTGCCGGACACCCGGATCGCGGTCGGCGGTCCGGACCGCAACGCGTTCACCGCCGCAGTGCTGGCCGCCGCGCCGCCGTCGTACGCGGCGGAGCTGGACCGGCAGCTGGCCACGGCCGGGCGGGCCCGGGTCTGGGTGCCGGCCGAGCGGCCGCTGCCCGAGGTGTGGGAGCCGAGTGCCGACCTGCGCGGGGCGCGGGTGCTGCCGGTGCTGGTCCTGGCCGGCCGGGACGACGCGGCGCTGACCGCAGCCGTCGCCGAGCTGGCCGACGACCTGGCCGACTTCACCGTCGAGATCGGACCGTCCGCTGTGGACGGTCCGCCGGAGGTCTCGGTCGCGATGCTGAGCCGGGGGCTGCCGGGGTTCGCGGTCGACCGGACCGGGGCGCTGCACCTCTCGCTGGCCCGGTCCTGCAGCGGCTGGCCGTCCGCGGTGTGGATCGACAAGCCGCGCCGCACGCTCCCGGACGGGTCCGGGTTCCAGCTGCAGCACTGGACCCACACGTTCGACTACGCGCTCGCGTCAGGTCGCGGGGACTGGCGGTCGGCCGGGTTCGTCCCGGCCGGTCAGGGTTTCACCGCGCCGCCGGTCGCGGTGGTCGAGCCCGCGCACCCCGGCCCGCTGCCGGCGGCGCACTCGCTGCTCGCGGTGGACCCGCCCGGGGCGGCCGTGGTGACCGCGGTCAAGCCGGTCGGCGCGCCGCTGGCGTCGGGCACCGAGCCGACCCCGCCGGCCGAGGCGCTCGCCGTCCGGCTCTACGAGGCGCACGGCCGGACGGTGACCGCGCGGCTCCGGCTGGCCGTCGGGGTGGTCGCGGCCGAGCGGGCCGACCTGCTCGACCGGCCGACCGGCCCGCTCGCCGTCGGCGCCGACGGCGCGGTCGAGGTGCCGCTGGGGCCGTGCGAGGTGGCCACGGTCGTGCTGCGTCCGGCGGTCGCGGCGACCGGGGACGAGCCGCTGGTCCCGGAGCCGGCCGGGGTCGTGCCGGCGCGTTACTGGCTGGAGAACGCGGGGCCGGCTCCGGCCGGGAACCTGCCGGTCAGCGTGCACGCCTCGCCGGCCCGGGCCACCGGCCCGGTCGAGCTGCGGGTGGCGGTGTCCTCGTCGCTGGCCGACACGGAGTGGACCGGCGCGGTCACGGTGGCCGCGCCCGAGGGCTGGTCGGTGCAGCCGCCGGCCTGGCCGGTCGCGCTGCCGCCGGGCGGCTGGGCCGAGGCGCCGGTGCTGGTCGTCCCGGCCGCGGCCGCGACGCCGGGTGACCACCTGGTCGCGGTCTCGGTCGAGCACCGCGGGCAGACCGTGCGGGATCTCGTCCAGGTCCGGGTGCCCGGGCCGGTCCTGAACCCCGGCGGGATCGACGTGCACATCGACACGCTCGTGCTGGCGCTGCGGCCGGGGGAGCGGGACACGGTCCGGGTCGAGCTGGCCAGCACGTTCCGCAGCGCGCTGGACGCGACGCTCGAGCTGCTCGGCCCGGTCGACACCTGGCCGCTGCTTCCCCGGTGGACGGTGCCGGTCCGGCTCGACGGCGACGACCGGCGCACGGTCGAGCTGCCGGTGGTGGTCCCGCCCGGCGCCCAGCCGGGGGAGTGGTGGCTGCTGGCCCGGCTGTCCGGCGCCGGCCAGGTCGCCTACTCCGCGACGATCCCGCTGACGGTCGACCGGTGACCGCGGCCTGGGTGGACGGCGACCCGGTCCCGGCCGCGGACGTCGAGGCCGAGGTGGACCGGCTGCGGGCCGGCCCGCTCGCCGACCGGCTGCCGGCCGCGGGCACCGCCGACGCTCGCCAGCTCCGCCGCTGGGTCACCCAGCGGGTCGTCCTCGGCCGGCTGCTGGACCACGAGGCCGCCGCCCGCGCCGGCCCCGCCGCGGCGGTGGTCGGCCGGCCGGATCCGGCGCTGGTGGGGGCGGCCGCCGCCGACGTCCTGGCCACCTCCGCCGCGGCCCGCGCGGTGCTCGCGAGCTTCGCGGTCCGGCCGGCCGAGGCCGAGGTACGGGCGCACTACGCCGCCCACCCCGACCGCTACGCCCGGCCCGAGCGGTGGCTGGTCCGCCAGGCCTTCGCGCCCACCCCCGACGCGCTGGTGCTCGGGCCGCCGACCGAGGTCGAGCCGGCGACGCTCGTCCCCGAGCTGCGCACCCGGCCGGACGGTCCGGTCCACAGTGGACTCGGCTGGCACCGGCTGGTGGTCGACGCGGTCCTGCCCGCCGGCCCGGTGCCGTACGAGCAGGTCCGGCCGGAGATCGAGGCCGAGCTGGCGGCCCGGGCCACGCAACGGGCGTTCGCCCGCTGGCTGGATCGGGCCGCGGCCCGCCGCATCCGCCTCGCCCCAGGCTTCGAGCATCCCGCCGACCCCCGCCAGCCCGACGCCACCCACCGTCACTGACCGGGGCCGACCAGCGGCAGCACGACGTCGTCGAGATCCGGTCGGTGCGGACGCGGCCGCGCGACAGCCCTCCGCCTGCCCAGCCTCACCAGTCGGCCGGCGCGAACTGGCTGAGCGTCAGCTCGGCGCCCTGCGGGTCACGGATCACCGCGGTCCTCGTCCACTGGTCGTCGGCCGGCACGCCGACCAGGGTGCCGCCGAGCCGTTCGGCGGTGGCGACCCCGGCGTCGCGGTCGGCGACGGAGAACGTGACCCGCCAGCGCGCCGGTCCGGCCGCCGGTCCGACCCAGGCGACCGCGTCGGCGAAGCCCGGCGGCGCCTTGGCCTGCCGGGCCCTGATGTCCGGGTCGGAGGTGGCTTCCAGGTGGTCGCCGTAGCCGGGGCGCCGCCACAGCGCTCGGCCGCCGCCGACCTCGTCGGCCTCCCAGCCGAACAGCCGCCCGTAGAAGGACCGGGCCCCGTCCGGGTCGGGCGTCTCGAGGTTGCTGAACACCCACGAGCCGGGGGCGTTGACCCGCTGGGCGCCGAGCCGGCGACGCGGCTGCCAGAGCCGGAAGCGCGCACCCTGCGGGTCGGCGCAGATCGCGTAGCGGCCGCCGGGACCGGCGTCCTCGGGGCCGCCCGGCACCGTGCCGCCGAGCCGGGCCACCTCGGCGGCGGACGCGTCGGCGTCGTCGACCGCCACGTACGTGTGCCAGTCCGGGGCGCCGGGGCCGGGCGCGATCGCCGCGACGTCCTGCCCGTCCAGCCGGGCCACGAGGTAGGACCCCGGCATCCCCGCCGGCACGGCCTGCTCGAACTGCCAGCCGAACAGCCCACCGTAGAACCGCGTTGCGGCGGCGGGATCCGGTTGCTCGGTGTCGACCCAGCACGGCACGCCGGCCGGGTAGGTCCGCTGCGTCATGCCGGGAGCCTAGCCATAGGTTGGTGCCGTGGTGGAGGGTGCGGAGCTGGACGCGGAGTGCCGGCGGGTGCTGCGGTTCGCGGAAGCGGCGCGGCATCCGGACGGCGGGTTCGCCTGGCTGGACGAGCACGGGCGGCCGGAGCTCGACCGGCCGGTGGAGGCGTACGTCACGGCGCGGATGACGCACGTGTTCGCCATCGGCACGCTGCTCGGGCTGCCCGGGCACGACGAGCTGGTCGGGCACGGCGTCGCCGCGCTGCGGGACCTGCTGCACGACCCCGACCACGGCGGGTGGTACGCCGCGGTCCGCCCGACCGACCCGGCCAAGAAGGCGTACGAGCACGCGTTCGTCGTGCTCGCCGCCAGCAGCGCCGCGATCGTCGGCGCCGGCCCGGCGTTGCTGGCCGAGGCGCTCGACGTCCAGCAGCGGCACTTCTGGCGCGAGGACGACGGCATGGTGGTCGAGGAGTGGGACCGGACCTGGCACACCCTCGACCCGTACCGCGGGGCCAACGCGAACATGCACACGGTCGAGGCCTACCTGGCCGCCGCCGACGCCGGGGCCGACCCGGTCTGGCGGGAGCGGGCGCTGCGGATCACCGAGCGGATCGTGCACCGGGTCGCGCGGGCGGCCGGCTGGCTGCTGCCCGAGCACTACGACCCGGGCTGGGCGCCGCTGCCGGAGTTCAACCGGGACCGGCCGGCCGACCAGTTCCGCCCGTACGGGGTCACGATCGGGCACCTGCTGGAGTGGTCCCGGCTCGCACTGGACGTGCGGGCCGCGCTCGGGTCCGCCGCGCCGGACTGGCTGCTGCCGGACGCGGCGGCGATGTTCGACCGCGCGGTCGAGCTCGGCTGGGACGTCGACGGGGCGGACGGGTTCGTCTACACCGTCGACTTCGCCGGCCGGCCGGTGGTCCGGCAGCGGATGCACTGGGTGGTCGCCGAGGCGCTGGCCGCCGCGGCCACCCTGCACCAGGTCACCGGAGCGGACCGGTACGCGGCGGTGTACGACCGCACCTGGGACTACGCCACCCGCTACCTCGTCGACCCCGACGGCGGCTCCTGGTGGCACGAGCTCGACCCGGCGAACCGGCCGGCGGCGACGGTCTGGCCCGGCAAGCCGGACGCCTACCACGTCGTGCAGGCCTTGCTGCTGCCCCGCCTGCCGGCCGCCCCGACGATCGTGCCGGCCCTCGCCCGCGGCCTGCTCGGCGCCGGCCAGGATGGCGGTTGAAATGGGGCGCCCTGGTGGTGTCCCGTGGGCTGTTGCTCGTTCGTCGGGTGGATGAGAGCCCACTGTCCTGGAGGTTGCGATGCAGTACGCGCTGCTGATCTACCCGCCGCCCGGTCAGGAGCAGGCGTCGGATGCGGAGCGTGCGGCGACGCGCGCCGAGTATCGGGCGCTGGCCGGTGACACGCGATGCGTCGCGGCGGCGGGGCTGCAGCCGGTCGAGACCGCGACCTGCGTGCGGGTGGCCGGTGGCCGGACGTTGCTGACCGACGGGCCGTTCGCGGACACCAAGGAAGTGCTCGGCGGGTTGTGCCTGATCGAGGCGGCCAACCTGGACGAGGCGATCGAGTTGGCGGCGCGCATCCCGGCCGCCCGGATGGGGGGCGGGGTGGAGGTCAGGCCGGTGGTGCCACGCTGACCGCGCTGGAGGAGATCTTCCGGGACGAGTGGGGCCGGGTGCTGGCTTCGCTGGTCGGGTTCCTCGGTGATTTCGACAAGGCCGAGGAGGCGGCGCAGGAGGCGTTCGCGATCGCCGCGGAGCGCTGGCCCGTATCGGGTGCCCCGACCAAACCCGGTGCGTGGTTGGTGACGACGGCCCGCAACCGGGCGATCGACCGGCTCCGCCGGGAGCGCACGCTGGCCGAGAAGATCCACTTGCTGCCGGTGCCGGAGGCGACGATGGACGAGTTCGACGACTCCGCGATCAAGGACGAACGGCTCGAGCTGATCTTCACCTGCTGCCATCCGGCGCTGCCGCTGGACGGGCAGGTGGCGCTCACGCTGCGGGCTCTCGGTGGCCTGCAGACCGCCGAGATCGCCCAGGCCTTCCTGGTCTCGGACGACACCATGAAACGGCGGCTGTCCCGCGCCAAGACCAAGATCAAGGCCTCCGGGATCCCGTTCGCGGTGCCCGACGCGCACCTGCTGCCTGACCGCCTCGACGCAGTGTTGGCGGTCCTCTACCTGATCTTCAACGAGGGCTACCGCGGCCGGGTCGACCTCGGCGCCGAAGCTATCCGGCTGGGGCGGCTGCTCGCCGGGCTGATGCCGGACGAGCCGGAGGCACACGGGCTGCTGGCGCTGATGACGATCCACCATGCCCGGCGGCGGGCCCGGTTCTCCGGCGAGGATCTCGTGCTGCTCGACGATCAGGACCGGTCGCTGTGGGACAGGGACCAGATCGCGGCCGGAAGGACGGTGCTCGACCGGGCGCTCGCGCTGGGCGGGCGTGGCGCCTACGTCATCCAGGCCGCGATCGCGTCGCTGCAGACGCGGGAGCGGATCGACTGGCCGCAGGTCGCCGAGCTGTACCGGCGGCTGGTCGAACTGACCGGCTCGCCGGTGGTCGAGCTCAACCGGGCCGTGGCGCTCGCCCAGGCCGGTGACCCGGTCGCGGCGTTGCGCGCGGTCGACCGGCTGGACCTGGACGGCTACCTCTACTTCCACTCCACCCGCGGCGAGCTGCTGCGGCGACTCGGCCGCGACGACGCGGCCCGGGCGGCGTACCGCCGGGCGCTCGAGCTGGCCACCTCGACCCCCGAGCGGCGGTTCCTGAGCCGGCGGCTCGAACAGCTCTGACCCCGCTGTCCCCCCGGCCGGCGTTCGTTCGTCGCACCGGTATGAGCGACAACCGTTCCTTTCTTCCGCAGGCCGGCGCGATCCCCGATCCTCGCCGGTGGCTCGTTCTGGTGGCCGTCGGCCTCGCCCAGCTCATGGTCGTGCTGGACGCCACGATCGTGAACATCGCGCTGCCGTCCGCGCAGCGGGACCTGGGCTTCACCACCGCGGACCGGCAGTGGGTGGTGACCGCCTACGCGCTCGCGTTCGGCAGCCTGCTCCTGTTGGGTGGCCGGCTCGGTGACCTGTTCGGCCGCAAGATCACGTTCTTGGCCGGTGTGCTCGGCTTCGCCGCCGCGTCGGCCGTCGGCGGCGCGGCGACCAGCTTCGGGATGCTGGTCTCGGCCCGCGCCGCCCAGGGCGCGTTCGGTGCGCTTCTCGCGCCGGCGGCGCTGTCGATCCTGTCCACGACGTTCAGCGAACCCAAGGAACGCGGCAAGGCGTTCGGTGTCTACGGCGCGATCGTGGGCGCCGGCGGCGCGGTCGGCCTGGTGCTCGGCGGGGTCCTGACCGAGTACCTCTCCTGGCGCTGGTGCCTGTACGTGAACCTGATCTTCGCGGGGACCGCCGGGGCCGGAGCGGTGCTGCTGCTCGAGCACCGGCGCGCCCGCATCAGGCCGCGGCTGGACCTGCTCGGCGCCGCGCTCGTCTCGGCCTCCATGTTCTGCCTCGTGTACGGGTTCTCCAACGCCGCGAGCCACCACTGGGGCACGCCGTCCACCTACGGCTTCCTGGCCGCGGGCGGAGCGCTGCTCGCCGCGTTCGCGTCCTGGCAGGCCCGCGCGGCCAGCCCGCTGCTGCCGCCCCGGGTGCTGCTCGAGCGCAACCGCGCCGGCGCCTACCTGGCCGTACTCGTCGCCGGTGCCGGCATGTCCGGCATGTTCCTGTTCCTCATCTACTACATGCAGCAGACCCTGGGGTACTCGCCGGTGATCAGCGGCGTCGCCTTCCTGCCGATGATCGCGATGGTGGTGGTGAGCGCCAACCTGTCCAACGTCGTGCTGCTGCCCCGGCTCGGCCCCAGGCCGTTGGTCGTCGTCGGCATGCTGTTGGCCGCGGGCAGCCTGGTCTGGCTGACCGGTATCGGCCTGCACTCCGGGTACGCGCAGGCGGTGCTCGGCCCGCTGATGGTGACCGGCCTCGGCTTCGGCTTCACGATCGCGCCGTCGATGAACACCGGGACGTTCGGCGTGGCGCCGGAGGACGCGGGCGTGGCCTCCGCCACGCTCAACACCGGTCAGCAGATCGGCGGCTCGATCGGCACCTCGCTGCTCAACACGATCTTCGCCGGCGCGGTGGCGCACTACCTGACCAGCCACCCGGCGCCGTCCGCGGCCGGGCAGTCGCTGATCCATGGCTACACCACCGGGTTCTGGGTTGCGGCGGCCATCTTCGCCGCCGGCGCGGTGATCTGCGGCGCGCTGTTCCGTTCCGGCCCGCTGCACGCCCCCGGGTCCGCGGCCGCGGCGCCGGCCGCGACGGCCGTCCCGCAGGCCGCCACCGCCCGCGCCGCCGCGTAGCCGCACCGGCCCAGCCACCCCGATCGACAAGGAGACGAGAGCGATGGCCTTCAAGAACGACATGACCATGATGTACGCGACGCATACTGCGCTGCGCCGCGATCTGGAAAGCATCGCGCGGGTCACCGCACGCCCGAGCGACGACCCGACGCACGTCCTGCGCACGGCCGCCGGGTGGGAAATGTTCAAGTCCTACCTGCAGGTGCACCACACCACCGAGGACGACATGCTGTGGCCGGCGATGCGCGCGGCTCTGGCCGACGACTCGGACGGGATGGCGTTGCTCGACGCGATGGAGGCGGAGCACGCCGCGATCGACCCGCTGCTGGTCGCGATCGATGCGGCGCTGGCCGACCGCGACTCGGGTCCACAACACCTCGGCGAGTTGACCGACGCCCTCGCGACGGCGTTGCGCCGGCACCTCGACCATGAGGAGGCCGAGGGCCTGGCGCTGATCGACGCGACCGTCACCGAACAGCAGTGGCAGGCGGTCGGCGCGGAGGGCGGTAAGCGGCTCGCCGGCGACGTGCACCGGTACCTGCCGTGGATGCTCGACGGCGCGTCCGCGGAGGTCACCGCGACAGTGCTCGGCCTGCTCCCGCCGCCGCTGCGGCAGGCCTACCGCGACGAGTGGCAGCCGGCCTACGCCACGCTGGCGCGCTGGGCGGGCTCCAGGACGATCTGACCTCCGCGAAGTCCTCCGTACCCCTCCGGCCCCGCCGGAGGGGTACGCAGGTCGTCCGGCGGGGTAGCGCGATGGGCATGGCTCTCGTCTGCATCACCGGATCGACCGACGGGATCGGGTTGGCCGCCGCGCGGCAGCTGCTCGAGGACGGGCACGAGGTGCTCGTGCACGCGCGCAGCGCCGAGCGGGGTGAGTGCCTGCCGGACCTGCGGGTCGGCGCCGTCGACCCGGGCTGGGTGAAGACCAAGCTGGCCGCGGCCGGGGCACCCGGCGACGTCCGCTCCGGCGGGGCCAGGGTCGCCACCGCGGCGGCAGACCCGGCCTGGCCGGGCGGCTACCCGGCCGGCAGCCGGCCGGCCCGGCTGCCCGACGCCCTCACCTCGACCAGGTTGCAGGACGAGCTGCTCGCGGCGATGGACCGGCTCGCCGGCGCGCACCGGTAACCAGCTCGGGCCGGTCAGGCCGGCGGCGGGGTGGTGGCACCGTTGTGCCAGCCGAGCCACCACTCGCTGTCCGGGGGCTCCCCGGCGGAGCGGGCCAGCGACCTCAGCGCTGCGGTCAGCGGCTCGTGCCAGACCTCCGGGACCGTGTCGACGATCCGGGTCAGCTCGCTGCGACGGCGCCGCGTGACCTCCTGCACGAGATATTCCCCGTCGGCGGTCAGCGTGAGCCGCACCTCGCGCCGGTCGGTGTCCGACCGCTCCCGCTGGACCAGGCCCTTGCGGACCAGCCGCTCGGACATCCGGGTGCCGGTGGAGGAGTTCACGCCCAGCTCGGCCGAGATGTCCACGACCCGCTGCGGTCCGCGGGAGGCCAGCACGACCAGCGCCCGGTACTGCGGGAGCGTGACGTCGGAGCCCAGGTCGGCGACCGAGCGGGCGGCCAGGCCGACCATCACGCGGCTGGCCGACAGGAGCGCGTCGACCAGTGCCTCGTGCTGGTCCTGCTGGTCAGCACGGGAGCCAGCGGCCCGGACGCGATCCGACATGAGGACATCTTTACCTGCTGGCGGAGGCACCCCAATTTTGGGGGCGGCTCCGGACCACGTGGGGGTAGGGCACCGCTGCGGCACGGGCGCACACTGCCCATTGCTTGCATAGTGCAGCAATCGGTCCGTCCGACAGTGCGCGGTGCACGAACCTGTGTCGCCGCCCGCCCCAACGCGGTCGCCGCGGACCGGTCACTTCTGTCCACAGTGGAGCGTGGCCGGATGACCCAAGTCATCAACGAGAGCACGGATAGCACCGATCGCCCGGACGTCACCGACGAGAGCACGGACAGCACCGGCCGCTCCGGCGTCACCCGCCGCAACGTTCTGCGGGCGGGCGCGGTCGGCATCGCCGCCGTCGTTCTCGGGGCCGGCAAGGTGATCATGCAGCCGTCCCTGGCTCGGCGGGGCCTGCTGAACCCGGATGGCGTCTTCGGGCGGCGTCGCAGGCGATAGCCGAGTCCTTCTACATCGAGGCGTTCCCGGTCTCGCCGCTGATCCTCAACCCGTTCAACGACCCGCTGCCCATCCTGCAGGCGGCCAAGCCGCTCAGCGCGGCGGAGGTGGCGGCTCTGTCGCCGCCGCCGGGCCCAGGCGTGGGTCAGCAGAACTCGTTCGGCAACGAGACCCACCAGCTGTGGGTGGACGCGGTCGGGTTCCCGGACCCGATCGTCTACGACATCAAGGTGCAGGTCGCGCAGCACTCGTTCACCACCTCGCAGGTGCTGCCGATCAACGCGCTGGGCCAGGCGACCCAGTCGTTCGACGCGGCCGGCAACACCTTCCCGGCCGGGACCGTGCGCAACCTGCCGGCCTCGACGATCTACGGGTTCAACGGCACGTTCCCGGGCCCGATGATCAATGCCGAGTACGGCAAGCCGGTCCTGGTCTGGTTCAGCAACCACCTGGCCGAGAACCCGCTCAACCTGGACCGGCAGGACTTCGGGGACCCGGACCTCCGGTTCCTCACCCACCTGCACAACGCGCACACCGCACCGGAGTCAGACGGCAACCCGCACTACGCGTTCCTGTTCGGTCCGAAGGACCACGGCTTCCCGATCAATTCCTCTGTGGACCAGCTGTACCTGAACTGGCCGGCCGGCAACGACAGCCGGGAGAAGCAGAGCTTCTTCTTGTTCCACGACCACGTGATGGACTTCACCGGGGCGAACGTCTACAAGGGCATGGTCGGGCTCTACCCGCTCTACGACCCGGAGAACAACCTCGACGCCGGCGACGAGACCCAGGGCCTGCGCCTGCCGGGCGTGCGCACCAACCACGCCGACGGGTCGTTCGACGTCAAGTACGACGTCCCGCTGGCCATCTACGACGTCCGGGTGCACGACGGGGTCACGATCCACAAGGACTTCCACGACGTGCAGGGCGAGTTCCCGGCCGCCGGGAACCCGCGGACGCACCCCGAGTGGTGGGGCAAGTCGTTCTTCAAGCACTTCCCCAACCACGGGTTCGTCGGCGACATCTTCACCGTCAACGGCACCGCGTTCCCGGTGCTGGAGGTCGACCGGCGCAAGTACCGGTTCCGCTTCCTGGACTGCTCGATCTCCCGGATCTACGAGTTCCAGCTGATGACCTCGACCAACGGGCCGAAGGCGGCGAAGGACCTCGGCTACAACAGCGAGGCGGACCTGCAGGGCCAGTACCGGATCGAGGACGGCCAGCAGGCCATGAACTTCACCCAGATCGCCACCGACGGCGGGCTGATGCCATTCCCGATCACGAGGGACACGTTCGAGCTGTGGCCGGCCAAGCGGCGTGAGCACATCGTCGACTTCAGCAGGTACAAGGACGGCTCGCCCACCAAGAAGGGCGACGTCATCTACCTGACCAACGTCATGAAGATGCCGGACGGGCGGATGTGGTCGAACTCGACCCGGTTCTCGCCCGACCCGAAGTACAAGATCCCGATCCTGAAGATCGTCATCGGGGACGACGCTCCGGACGACAGCGTCCTGCCCGGGCCGACGACCAAGCTGCGCGACCTGCCGCCGCTGCCGGCGAACTGGCAGACGCTGCTGGACGACCGGCTGATCTTCGAGGTGCAGCGCGGCTCGGCCGGCGGTGAGCTGGAGTGGCTGATCAACGGCAAGCCGTTCGACCCGACCATCGAGCTGCTCAGCCTGAAGAACCGGGCCGGTCACCAGTACCCGGCCACGCCGCAGAAGAACTCCTTCAATCTCTGGGAGATCCGCAACGGCGGCGGCGGCTGGGTGCACCCCATCCACCTGCACTTGGAAGAACACCGGACCGTCCTGCGGAACAACAAGGACGTCACCGTCACGCCTGACGCCGGGCACCCGGACGACATCTCGCGGGAAGACCTCGTGGCCCTCGACCGGTCCGAGTCCGTGGTCATCTACCGAGGCTTCCGTGACTTCGTCGGACCGTACGTCGCGCACTGCCACAACCTGATGCACGAGGACCACGCGATGATGTTCGGCTGGACGATCGTCCCCTAGGCCACCTCCCTGGGACGGTCTCCTTCCGGCCCGACACGGCGCCTGCCCCGGTCGACCCCGGGGCAGGCGCCGCGGGCTGCCCGGACGGGAGCGCGCGGCGCCGGCCCGGATCGTTGCCGACGACAGCCGCGCCGAGGTGCGGTTCCGCTCCTCCGACCACCGCACCGAGATCAAGGTGAGCTGCTCCGGGCTGCGCGCGCGACCGTGCAGGTCGAGGAGCGCTCCGCCGGCGGTGGCGGCCGAGTCTCGCCCACCACCCACGGCGCGCGTCTCGGCAACGTCTCGCCGACCCTTCCCGGCCCGCACGTCGCTCCGGCAGGTGGTCATCCGGTCGCGGCCGTACCACCGGAAGTGGTAATTGCCACCTGATGTGGTACGCGTCCGGACGCAGTTACCTTCCCGGCGAGATCGTCGTCGGAACCCGACGCGGCCGGGCAGCGCAACTCACCGTCCACAACCTGACCGGTCGTCCACAGATCGACGATCAGGGCTGTCCCGGCCGCCGCGGCCACGGAACGCTTGCGGCATGGACATCAGGACCCGGGTGCGGGACAGGCGGGAGCGGGCAGGGCTGACCCTGCCCCGGCCAAGGCGAGTCGGCGCGGCCTGGCCGGAGTGGTGGATCCGACCGCCGCGCGCTGAACCTTGCGACCCCTACACGTCGACCAATTGAATCGTCAATAAGTGCGTGCGCAATCGCTACTCCGCTCGTACCAACCCGACCGCGACTGGGTGGGTGTTATGGCTCCGCATACCCCTTCTTTTGGGGGGTGGGATGACCCAATTAGGGAGAGGCGCGGTGAAAGGCGCCGGAGCAAACTGACTGCGCTGCACTTGGCATGCGGGTCGGTCGCGGTGTCGCCCCACGATTGC
Source organism: uncultured Actinomycetota bacterium (assembly GCA_963803135.1). Lineage (GTDB taxonomy): Bacteria > Actinomycetota > Actinomycetes > Mycobacteriales > CADCTP01 > CADCTP01. The sequence goes on from CAWDLH010000011.1 coordinate 289,708, forward strand.
GACTGATCCGGACGCCTCCGTGCGGCATGACCGGACGCCGCACCCAGCGGCGGAGCAGGTTTCGAGACGCCTCGACATCCCTTGCCAGACGGCTGTTGCCAGCCGTCCGGGGGGAGAGCGCGTCTGTCATTCGCCGCAGCCGATTTCGTGCTGCCCCGCGCCCGGTGCACTGCCGTGCGCACGGGCTTATGAGAGCCCGCGGGCCGCCGATCGGCGATACGAGCGTGCGTGTTTCGACATCGCGCGCTCGGCTGTCAAGCCAACTGGAGGTTGGTCTGATGTCCGAAGCAGCAATCGACGAGCGGTCCGACGCGGAAGCGTCTGACGACCGGTCGGGCATTTCCCGGCGCAATGTTCTCCGCGCCGGCGCGGTGGGTGTCGCTGCGGTCGGGCTCGGAGCGGGGAAGGTGCTCATGCAGCCGTCCCTGCAGGCCCGCGGGCTGCTGTCGAAGAACGGAGTCTTCGAGGGTGCCTCGATCGCGTTCGCCGACTCGCTGTACGACGAGGTCTTCCCGATCTCGCCGCTGATCCTGAACCCGTTCAGCGATCCCCTGCTGATCCCGCCGGCGGCGAAGCCGCTGACGCCGGCCGAGGTGGCGGCGCTGCCGCTGCCCCCGGGTCCGGGTGTCGGTCAGCAGAACTCGCTGCGCAACGAGACCCACCAGATCTGGACGGACGCGATCGGGTTCCCGGACCCGATCGTCTACAAGTTCGACCTGCTGGTCCGCACCCACTCGTTCACCACGTCGCAGGTGCTGCCGATCAACTCGCTGGGCCAGCCGGTCAGTCGTTCGACTCGGCCGGTAACACCTTCCCGGCCGGGACCGTGCGCAGCCTGCCACCGTCGACCATCTACGGGTTCAACGGCACGTTCCCGGGCCCGCGGATCAACGCCGAGTACGGCCGGCCGGTGCTGGTCCGGTTCGAGAACCACCTGGACGAGAACCCGCTCAACCTCGACCGGCAGGACTTCGGGACGAAGGACTTCTCGTTCCTGACCCACCTGCACAACGGTCACACCGCGCCGGAGTCCGACGGCAACCCGCACTACAGCAAGCTGTTCGGGCCCAGGGCCGAGGGCTACCCGGTCAAGTCGTTTGTGGACAACCTCTACCTGAACTGGCCGGCCGGCAACGACGACCGGGAGAAGCAGTCGTTCTTCTGGTTCCACGACCACCGGATGGACCAGACGGGGTCGAACGTCTACAAGGGAATGGTCGGGCTCTACCCAGGGTCCCGGCAAAGTCGTGAATGGCTAGCACTTCATGATCGTCTGGAGTGGGCGGTGGGGTCTTCGGGCGTGGTGTCGTAGGGCTGCGGCGATGTTGTCGACGCCGGCCAGTCGCAGGATGGTGATGGCCAGGTTGCGCAGGCTGGCCATGATGCGGGGTCCGTTGGCGGTGCGGATCTGGGAGCGGTCCTCGTCGAAGACGACGTCTCGGATCCAGTGCAGCCGGTCTTCGATCGTCCAGTGCCCGCGGATGATGTCGGCCAGGTCGGCGGGGTTGGCCTGGGTGGCGTCCAGCGAGGTGATCGCGTAGACGGTCTCGGTGGACCAGCGTTTCGCGCCGTTGAGCGGTCGGCGGCGGCGCACCACCTGCAGGGCCTGAGCGGCGTGCGGGAACAGCAGGCCGGCGGCGACGGCGGTGACCTTCAATGTTCGTCGTTCGACCCGGCCGTGTCCGCGGCCGCGGCTCTCGTCGGCGACCGGGACCTGTGTCCAGGGCAGCGCGGTGAGCTGGGCGTGCAGGCTGGGCTGGTTGCGCTTGACCGTCAAGACGTAGTGCGCGCCGCGGGAGCCCACCAGGTACTCGGCGTGGCCGCGTTGGGCGTGCATCGCATCCGCCGTGACGACCGCGCCGGTCAGGTCGACCCGGTCCAGAAGCGTTGCCAGCATGGGGATCTCGTTCGTCTTGGCCGCAACGTCGACCTGACCCAGCACCACGCCGTGCGTGTGGTCGAGGGCGGCGAGCAGATGCCGGCCCGGCTCGCCGTCCGCGGCCGACCCGCGCAGGGTCTTCCCGTCGACTGCGACCCGTCGAGGTGTCCCGGCCGAGCCTGTCCCGGCCACCGCGCTGGTCCGCTGCTGCGCCCACACACCGACCGCATCATCGAACCCGTCCGCGTCCAGGCGTTGCAACGTCCGCCGGAACGTGGACTCGGACGCGACCACCGCCCCGACGCCGAGCTCGACCCAGGTCGCCGCGTCGGCATCGGCGGCCCACTCGGCGATCGCGACATACGAACGGGCCCCCGCCATCACCGCGCACACCGCCAACGCCAGCACGGCCGAGAACCGGTGTCGGACCCCGCGCGGCTTACGCGGGTCCGGGACCTGCGCCAGGACCGACAACAACCCCGTCCGGTCGACCGCGAACGCCTCGCCCAGAACAAGGAGGTGGCCGATCGCAGGGTCGATCGGTGATGATTGCGCGGCGGGCATGGCCCCTCTGCAGCGATCCGGCTCGGTGTGAGAACCGCCATGATCACGACGAGGGACATGCCCGCACCCTCATCTACTGCACATCGGCGTGTCGCAAACCACCCAGATCACCCCGCCCGCACGACTTTGCCGACCCCCTGGGGCTCTACCCGATCTACGACCCGGAGAACAACCTCGACGCCGGCGACGAGACCCAGGGCCTGCGCCTGCCGGGGGGTCCGCACCAACCACGCCGACGGCACGTTCGACGTCGAGTACGACATCCCGCTCGCCCTGTACGACTGCCGCCTGGACGACGGCACGACCGACCACCTCGACATCCACGACAGCCAGGGCGAGTTCCCGGCCGCCGGCAACCCGCGTACCCACCCCGAGTGGTGGGGCAAGACGTTCTTCAAGCACTTCCCCAACCACGGGTTCGTCGGCGACGTCTTCACCGTCAACGGCACCGCCTACCCGGTGCTCGAGGTCAAGCGGCGCAAGTACCGCTTCCGCTTCCTTGGACGCGTCGATCGCGCGGATCTACGAGTTCAAGCTGATGACCTCGACCGCTGGGGCCGAAGGCCGCCCGCGACCTGGGCTACGCGACGGACGGCGACCTGCAGGGCCAGTGGCGGATCGAGGACGGCCAGCAGGCCATGCGCTGGACCGAGATCGCCGACGACGGCGGGCTGCTGCCCTTCCCGATCACCCGGGACACCTTCGAGCTGTGGCCGGCCAAGCGGCGCGAGCACATCGTCGACTTCACCAACTACATGGACGGCTCGCCCACCAAGAAGGGCGACGTCATCTGGCTGACGAACGTCATGAAGATGCCGGACGGCCGCATGTGGTCGAACTCGTCGCGGTTCCTGCCCGACCCCAAGTACAAGATCCCGATGATGAAGATCGTCATCGGCGACGACGCCCCCGACAACAGCGTGCTGCCGGCCCGACCACCAAGCTGCGGGACCTGCCGCCGCTGCCGTCGAACTGGCAGACCCTGCTCGACGACCGCTGATCTTCGAGGTGCAGCGCGGGTCGGCCGGTGGTGAGATCGAGTGGCTGATAAACGGCAAGGAGTTCGACCCCACCACCGAGCTCACCTGCCTCACCAACAAGGCCGGGCACGCCTTCAAGGCCACGCCGAGGAAGAACTCCTTCAACCTGTGGGAGATCCGCAACGGCGGCGGCGGCTGGGTGCACCCCTTCCACCTGCACATGGAAGAACACCGCACGGTCATGCGGAACAACAAGGACGTCACGGTCAACGTCGACCCGGGCCACCCGGACGACAAGTCCCGCGAAGACCTCGTGGCACTCGACCCGAGCGAGTCCACGATCATCTACCGCGGGTTCCGTGACTTCGTCGGACCGTACGTCGCGCACTGCCACAACCTCGCGCACGAGGACCACGCCATGATGTTCGGCTGGACCATCGTGCCCTAGGAGCGTCACCTCCCTGGGGAGACCTTCTCCCACTCCCTGGGCTGATGCCTGCCCTTGTTCCCTCCAGTTGCGAGGGCAGGCACCGGGGCCCGGGGTCCTCGCGTGCCCGCGGGGTCCTTCACCGTGCGTACGCGACCAGCCGTGCCTGCAGGTCCGGGTATGGCACCGCCGCCGGGACCGCGCGACCGTCCCGGACGGCGAGCGCGACCTCGGTGGCCGCCTGCATCGCCGCCCGGTAGGGCAGGGAGCCGGTGCTGACCCGCCGGATCCCCAGCGCGGCCAGCTCGGCCAGCGGCCGGCCGGGGATCGCCAGCACGTTGACCGGGACCGCGATCGCGGCGGTCAGCTCGCGCAGCACGTCCGGATCGGTGGCCCCGGGCACGAAGATCCCGTCCGCGCCGGCGGCCACGTACCGCGTAGCGCGGTCCACCGTGGACTCCACCGTCGCGTCCTGGCCGAGCCAGTAGGTGTCGACGCGGGCGTTGACGAACACGCCGGGGCAACGCCGTTTGACCGCGGTCACCTTGGCCGCGTACGCCTCCGGCGCAACCAGCCGCTCGGCCGTGCTGTCCTCGATGTTCACCCCGGCGACCGGTAGCGCCGCGACGTAGCCGGCCACCTCGGTCGGGTCCTCGGCGTAGCCGTCCTCGATGTCCATGCTGACGTGACAGTCCAGTGTGGACAGCGCCTGGGCCAGCGCGACGTTCGCGTCCCGGGTCGCCCTCGACCCGTCCGGTCGCCCGAGGGCGGAGGCGACGCCGAAGCTGGTCGTGCCGACCGCCTCGAAGCCGGCGGCGACGAACGCCAGCGCCGACGGCACGTCCCAGGCGTTGGGCAGCAACAGTGGCAGGTCGCGGTGGTGCAGGTCGGCGAAGGTGGGCACGCCCGCACGCTACCCCGCCCGCCCTTCGACCCCGCTCGAACCGAGACCCCGCTCGACGCGGGCGGGGCCCCGGCGGGACCGGAGGGGAGGGTCGCGCCGGGGCTGCCGGACGAGCGCTCAGACGCCGGAGGTGACGCGCTCCGAGGCCCGCTCGGCGGCGGTACGCCGGCGGCCGGCCACGGCCAGGCCGAGCGCGGCCAGCCCGGCGACCAGGCCGATGCCGCCGACGACGTACGCGCCGGTGACCGAGCCGTTGCTCGCGTCGCCCGGCGAGGACGGCGCCGAGGACACCGGAGCGGCGGCCGGAGCGGCGGCCGGAGCGGCGGAGGCGGGCGCCAGCGTCAGCGTCGGCGCCGGGTGCTCCGGCTCCTGGCTGCTGCCGGCCGCCGGCACGTCGATCCAGGACACCGTCTGCCCGTTGCCGTAGACCTGGATCGCTTTGAACGTCATCGAGTCGGCCTTCGGCAGCGGCCCGACCGACAGGTCGAAGTCCTCGTACTCACCGGGCTTGATGCCGCCCGCGGTGGCCTTCCAGTCGACCACCGAGACGTAGTCGCTGACCTGGTTGCCGTCGTCGTCGGTGATCGGCTGGGCCAGCTTGGCCCGGCTCACCGTGTAGGTCCAGCCCGGCTGCGGCCTGACCGCCACCGAGGCCAGCGGCTGGTCGGCCGGCAGCTGCACCTTCAGCTCGGTGGCGTTGGCGCCGTCGGTCTCGTTCGGCATCCGGAACGTGACCACACCGAACCCACCCTGGGTTGCCCCGGGCGAGCTGACGCTGACGTGCGCGAGCGCCGGCAGGGCGGTCAAGCCGACCGCGGCGGCGACAAGGCCGCCGACGGTGAACAGGCGAAGTGCGGAGCGGGACACGGACGGTCCTTTCTCACGGTCTGCATGGCAGCGGAGGCACGCGACCGGGACCGCCGATGGCGCCTCACGACAGGACCGGTCGCTCCGCCGCGAGGATCGGTTCCTCGACCCCTAAGACTGGGCCGGGAAACCCCCCATTTTGGGGAGCGTCAGCCCAGCCGTACCTCCGGCGCCAGGTGGCCCGGACCAGGATCGCGGCCAGGACCGCGGTGAGCAGCAGCACGGCGAGGATCGCGCCGACCGGCACCCGGAGCCGGTCGTCGCGGTTCAGCCACGGTGCGGGCCGGCCCGCCGGCTGGCTCGCCGGCCGGCCCGGCGACCCGAGCCCGGCGCCAGCTGGTCCTGCCGGGCCAGCAGCTCCAGCCGCTCCCGGCGGACCGCGGCGGCGCGAACCCGCCAGCGCCGCAGCACGGACAGCCCGAGGACCGCGAACCCCGCGACGACGCAGAGACCGACAATGAGCACCGCCGCCTGGCCACCGCCGTCGAGCGTGCTCGCCACCGCGACCGCGGCCAGCAGCGCCGCGAGCGCGCCGGCGAGCGCGAGACCGCCGGCCACCAGCAGGCCGTTGCTCGCGCCCCGCGGGCCGGCCGGGGTGAGCTCGGCCAGCCGGCGGTGGATCGCGTCCAGCTCCTCGCGCGGGTCGGCCGGCGATCCGCTGTCGGGGTAGGTCATCGGGGGCCTCGGAGGGAGAGGGCGGCCGTGCCGAGCAGGCCGGTCGGCGGGCTGGCGGCCGGATCGGGATCCGGCTGCCCCGAACCGTACCGAAGGCGTCAGGGCCGCGCCGTGCCGCCCAGACCTTCCGCGCCGCCGCGTGGATGCCGACGCAGCCGGGTCAGGCGCGGTCTCGATCCGGAGCGTCGCCCCGGCCGGACAGCTGGTCGACCAGCAGCAGCGCACCGTGGTCGAGCCGGCCATGCCCCTGGGCGTTGAGCGCGGCGACCAGGCCGGCGACGTGGCCGCCGAGCGGGATCGCCACGCCGGCGTCCCGGGCCGCGGCGGTGACGATGCCCATCGGCGCGCCCATGATGCCAAGGCCGACGAACGCCACCGTGGTCATGCCCTGATCTCCGTCCCCCCGCGGTAGGCCCGGGGCAGCCAGTCGAGGCTGTCCGCCGACGGGCCGTCGGGGGCGTACTCGAGGCCGACCCTTCCGGCGTACCCGGCCCGGTCCAGCGCGGCCAGCCACCGCCCGATCGGCAGCGTGCCGGTGCCCGGCTGGTGCCGGCCTGGGGCGTCGGCGACCTGCACGTGCCCGATCTCGGCGGCGTGCCGGGCGATCACCGCATCGACGTCGTCGCCGTTGACCGCGAGGTGGTAGAGGTCGGCGAGCAGCCGGACGTTGCCCGCCGGCACCCGGCCGGCCGCCGCGAGCGCGTCCGCCGCGGTCAGCAGCGGGTAGCGCGGGGCGCCGCTGACCGGCTCGACCAGCACGGCGGCCCCGATCCGGTCGACCGCGGCCGCGGCGAAGGCGAGGTTGTCGACGGCCAGCGCATCCTGCTCGGCCGGGTCGGCGCCGTCGAGGCGGTTGCCGTACAGGGCGTTGAACACCCGTACGCCGAGCCGGTCGCCGATCGACACCGCGCAGTCCACCCCGGCCCGGAACTCCTCGGCCCGGCCCGGCCAGGAAACCAGCCCGCGGTCGCCGGCCGGCATGTCCCCGGCCGGGAAGTTCAGCCCGACCAGCCGCACGCCCGCGTCCCGGACCGCGGCGACGAAGTCGGCGACCTCCTCGTTGGTCGGCACCGACCGGTCGAACGGCCACCAGAACTCGACGGCGTCGAAGCCGGCCGCCCTGGCCGCGGTGGGTCGCTCGGGCACCGGCAGTTCGGTGAACAGGATCGAGCAGTTGACCAGGTAGGACGTCATCGCCGTCCTTCCGCATGGTGGAAATCTGCTTCTGATTTACGGAAACTATGGGCAGCGCTGGTGTGCGCGGTCAAGCCGGGCGCCCGATACTGACCGGCACGGGAGGTGGACGGCATGGCGGAGCAGCCGATGGGCGGGGCCAGCGGTGTCCAGTCGCTCAACCGCGCGTTCGCGGTGCTCGAGCGACTGGCCGACGCCGAGGGGACGCTCGGGGTCTCCGAGCTGGCCGCCGCGACCGGGCTGCCGCTGCCGACCATCCACCGGCTGCTGCGCTCGCTGACCGCGGGCGGGTACGTCCGGCAGGAGCCGTCCCGGCGGTACGCGCTCGGCGCCCGGCTGATCCGCCTCGGCGACGCGGCCAGCCGGTCGGTCGGCGCCTGGGCCCAGCCGCAGCTGCGCCGGCTGGTCGCCGAGGTCGGCGAGACCACGAACATGGCGATGCTCGAGGGCGACGCCGCGGTCTACGTCGCGCAGGCGCCGTCCGCCCACTCGATGCGGATGTTCACCGAGGTCGGCCGTCGGGTGATGGCGCACTGCACGGGCGTCGGCAAGGTGCTGCTGTCCCGGCTCGACGACGCGGCGGTGCTCCGGCTGGTCCGCCGCACCGGGCTGCCGGCGATGACCGACCACACGATCACCACGCCGGAGCGGCTGCTGGCCGAGCTGGCCCGGGTGCGGGCCGAGGGCTACGCGATCGACGACGGCGAGCAGGAGGTCGGCGTGCGCTGCCTGGCCGTGCCGGTCGAGGGCGGCCCCGGCTCGATCGCGGTCTCCGTCTCCGGCCCCTCGGGGCGGCTCACCGAGGACCGGATCCCGCAGCTGGTCCCGGTCCTGCACCGGGCCGCCGCCGACCTCGGTGCCGAGCTCCGCGAGTCCGGCGCCGGCTGAGCCCGGCTAGCGAGCGCTCGCCAGCCGGGTCAGGATCGCCGTGGCCGGCTCGTCGGAGGCGTGCCGGTAGCCGGTGCCCGCCCACAGGTGCACCCGCTCGGGGTCGCCGGCCGCGGCGGCCGCCTTGCGTATCGGGCTGGTGAGGTGGTGCAGCGCCGGATACCCGTACGGGGCGGCCTCGTCGTAGCGGTCGGTGAACTCGTTGCGCAGCCCGCGCGCGGGCCGTCCGGTGAACGCGCGGGTGCGGACCGTGCCGCCGGTCCGGGCCGGGTCGGCGAGCGCGGCCCGGTGGGTCGCGGACGTGCCGGCCTCGGCGCTGCGCAGCAGGGCGGTGCCGACGGCGACCGCGGCCGCGCCGGCCGCCAGCGCGGCGGCCACGTCGGCGGCGGTGCCGATCCCGCCGGCGGCGACGACCGGCAGGTCCACCGCCGCCCGGACCGCGGCGACCAGGTCGGGCAACGGCACCTCGGGCAGCGGCTCGCGCGGCGTGAACGTGCCGGAGTGCCCGCCCGCGCCGGCGGACTGGACGACCAGAGCGTCCATCCCGGCCTCGACCGCCGCCCGCGCCTCGGCCGTGGACGTGACGGTCTGGACGAGCACGGCCCCGGTGGCGCGCAGGGTGGCCAGGTCCGCGGCCGGTGGGATGCCGAAGGTGAAACTCACGCCCGCGACCGGGTGCGCCCGCAGCACGTCGAGCTTGTCGTGCCAGGCGTCGTCGTCCTCGACGACCGCGGCCGGCAGCGCGATCCCGTACCGGTCGGCCTCGACGGCCAGCAGGTCGGCGTACCGCCGGTACTCGGCCGGGTCGACCGGCACCGGGTCGGGAGCGAACAGGTTCACCCCGAACGGGACGTCGCCGACCGCGGTGATCTCGGCGGCGACGGCCGCCGGCGTCTTGTAGCCGGCGGAGAGGAACCCCATGCTGCTGGCCTTCGCGGCGGCGGCGACCAGCTCGGGGTTGCCCGGCCCGCCGGCCAGTGGGGCCGCGAGCACGGGCAGGTCGGGGAGGAACGAGGGCGGCACACTGCAATCGTCACGCTCGGCTACCCCCCGGCGGAAGTGTGAGCTTGCCCGCCCGGCGGCGCCGGAGCGCGCGGCCTTGGTGGTGACGGGGCCGAGGGCCACGGGGGGAGGCCCCCGGCCACCGCTACTCCAGGGTAGGACGGTCGGGCCGGCCCGCGACAGGGACCAAAATTGGGTGATGCCCGCGGCCGGTTCGAGCCGGCGGCGCCCGGGCACCGTTGTGCCAGGAGGGCGGCCGGCACGCGGCCGGAATCGAGGAGGTCGGCGGTGGCGCAGGCGCGGCAGTGGAAGGCGACGGATTTCGGCGGCCCGGAGGTGCTCGAGCTGGTGACGGCTGAGCTGCCGGATCCCGGGCCGGGCGAGGTGACGATCGAGGTGCACGCGGCCGGCATGAACCCGTCCGACTACAAGGGCTTCGCCGGCGGCGACCGGGCGAGCCTGCCCCGGCCGGTGGGCTCCGAGGTGGCCGGCGTGCTGGTCGCGCTCGGCCCGGACACCGGGATCGCCTCCGGCGCAGGGGCGGTGGGCGACGAGGTGCTCGCGTTCCGGATCACCGGCGGGTACGCCTCGGCGGTCACCGTGCCGGCCGCGGACGTGTTCGCCAAGCCGGCCGCGCTCGACTTCCCGGCCGCGGCCAACCTGCTGCTCGCCGGCGCGACCGCTGCGGACACGCTGCGGACGGTCGACGCCGCCGCCGGCGAGACGATCCTGGTGCACGGCGCGTCCGGGGCGGTCGGCGTGAGCGTCCTGCAGCAGGCGCGGTTGCTGGGCGCCCGGGCCGTCGGCACGGCGGGCGAGCACAGCTTCGACACCGTGCGGCGGTTCGGCGGGATCCCGGTCGCGTACGGGCCGGGGCTGGCCGACCGGGTCCGCGCCGCCGCCCCCGAGGGCGTCGCGGCCGCGATCGACACGGTCGGCACCGACGAGGCCGTCGACGTCTCGGTCGAGCTGGTCGCCGACCGGCAGCGGATCGTCACGATCGCGGCGATGGGCCGGGCCGGCGAGACCGGGATCCGGTCGGTCGGCGGCGTCAGCCCGGACAGCGCCGCGTTCCGGGCCGGCGTCCGGGCCCGGCTGGTCGAGCTGGCCGCCGCGGGCGAGCTGGTCGTCCCGGTGGCCAGGACCTTCCCGCTGACCGAGGCGCCGGAGGCGCTGCGGCTGCTGATGACCGGCCACGCCGGCGGCAAGCTCGCCCTGGTCCCCGAGCGCTGACCCGCCCCGGCGCGTCATCACCCGGCCGGTATCCCGTCTCCCCTCGTACAGTGCTAAAGCCCGAGCAAAGCGGGACAAGAGGAGGCGCGGATGCGGCTGAGGATTCTCACCGTGCTGGCCGCGGTGTTCGCCATGCTGGCGATCGCCGCTCCGGCGGACGCGATCAAGAACGGGGTGCCGGACGCCGGCGCCCACCCGTACGTCGGTCAGCTGCTGTTCTTCGACCCGACCGCCACGGACCCGCGGTTCAGCGACCCCGGTGGCTGGTTCAACTGCAGCGGCACGCTGGTCAGCCCGACGATCGTGGTGACCGCCGGTCACTGCACGTTCCCGGAGGGCACCAACGGTGCGCCGACCCCGGGCAACACCGGCGGCAACGACGTGTGGATCAGCTTCGCCGAGGTGCCGGACTACTCCATCCTGCCGCCCAGCGCCACGTTCGCGCCGGACAACAACGCGGGCCGGTACGACGCCTGGTCGACCGCGCTGAACGCGTCGACCGAGTGGATCCGCGGCACCGCCTTCCCGCACCCCCAGTACGACGACAACCAGTTCTTCCTGCACGATCTCGGCGTGGTGCGGCTCAGCGAGCCGGTCACCCTGCCCGAGTACGGCGAGCTGCCCGGGCTCGGTCTGCTCGACGAGCTCTACGCGGCGGACAAGCAGCAGCTCTACACGGCCGTCGGCTACGGCCTGGAGGGCGCCGGCCCGAAGACGTCGTTCGGCGGCGACACCCGGCGGCGGGCCGACCTGAGGCTGGTCAACCTCAACGGCGTCGGCGGGATAGGCAACGGGATCTCGGCCAAGTTCTCGAACAACGCGGCGACCGGCGGCACCTGCTTCGGCGACTCCGGCGGTCCGATCTTCGTGGCCGGGACCAACGTCATCACGTCGGTCAACTCGTACGCGAAGAGCTCGACCTGCTCCGGCACGACCGGCGCGTACCGCATCGACCAGGCCGACGACCTGGCATTCCTGGCCACGTTCGGGGTCACGCCGGCGGCGTGACGCCCTGACGGGGGGTGGGGCCGCCCGGACCGGATCCGGGCGGCCCCCAGGCCTCAGGTCCCGATCAGCCCTGTGCGGCGTGCGCCGGGCGGCGCCCGTCGACCGGGGTCGCGCCGAGCTCGTCGACGGTCGGCCGGCCGGCCACCTCGACGCCGCCCCGTCCGGCCCCGCCGGCCGGCTCCGTGGCCGGGGCGGCGGCGCCCACGGCCACCGGCGAACCGGCGACCGGAGCCGCGGGCGGAGCCGGGTCGGCGAGGTCGAGGCTGGTGCGCAGCGGCGTCGGCCGAAGCAGCGCGGCCGCCAGCACGCCGACCACCGCGATGGCCGCCGAGATCAGGAAGATGTGCCCGGTCGCGTCCCCGTACGCCGAGCGCACGATCTGCTGGATCGCCGCCGGCAGCGCGGCCACGTTCAGGTCGCTGGACCCGCCGCCGGCCGGCACCCCGGCCGCGGCCAGGTCACGGGTGATGGAGTCGGTGACCCGGTGGGCCAGCACGGCGCCGAGCACCGAGACCCCGATCGCGCCGCCGAGCGAGCGGAAGAACGCGACCGACGCGCTGGCCGCGCCGATGTTCCGCAGCGGCACCGTGTTCTGCACGGCGAGCACGAGGTTCTGCATGCTCAGACCGACGCCGAGGCCGACGCCGAACATGCCGAGCCCGACGAACCACAGCGGGGTGTCGTGCCGCAGGAAGCTCAACAGCACGAACCCGCCGACCAGCACCACGGTGCCGACCACGATGTACGGCTTGACCCGACCGGTCCGGGTGATCAGCCGCCCGGCCACGATCGAGGCGAGCAGCACGCCGGCCATGAGCGGGATGGTGAGCAGGCCGGCCTTGGTGGGGGAGTAGCCCCGGCCGATCTGGAAGTACTGCCCCAGGAACACCGCGCCGCCGAACATCGCCATGCCGACCGCGAGGCTGGCGACGATCGCGAGCGCCGTGGTCCGCTCCCGGACGATGTCCAGCGGAACCACCGGCTCGGCGGCCCGGGACTCGACCCGCACGGCCAGCGCCAGCAGCGCCAGCGAGCCGCCGACCATGGCGTACGACGGCCAGGACAGCCAGGCGAACGAGCTGTCCACGAAGGACACCCAGATCAGCAGCAGGCTGACCCCGGCGGCGATGAGCGAGGCGCCCGCGTAGTCGATCTTCACGTTGTCGCGCCGGACCGTCGGCACGTGCAGGGTCGCCTGCAGCAGCAGGAGCGCGACGACCGCGACCGGCACGCCGACGAAGAAGCACCAGCGCCAGCCCAGCCAGGACGTGTCCACGATGAGACCGCCGAGCAGCGGCCCGCCGACCGTGGCCAGCGCCATGACGCCGCCGAGGTAGCCGTTGTAGCGGCCGCGCTCGCGCGGCGGGATCATCGCCGCGATCGCGACCTGGACCAGCGCCTGCAGGCCGCCGACGCCGATGCCCTGGAACGCCCGGGCGGCGATGAGCTGGCCCGCGTTCTGGCTGAGCCCGGCGACGGCCGAGCCGGCGACGAAGACGACGATCGCGGCCTGGATGAGCAGCTTCTTGCTGAACAGGTCGGCGAGCTTGCCCCAGATCGGCGTCGTCGCGGTCGCGGTGAGCAGGGTCGCGGTGACCACCCAGGTGTACTGGGTCTGCGAGCCGTTGAGCGCGCCGATGATCTGCGGCAGCGCGGTCGAGACGACCGTGCTCGACAGCAACGCGACGAACAGGACCAGCAACAGGCCGGAGAGTGCCTCCAGCGTCTGCCGGTGGGACATCGGCTCCGCGGCGCGGGCCGGGACGAGAGGTGCGCTCATCGCTGCCTTTCGGGAACGGGGGTACGAAGACCCCGTACTGTACTTGCTCAGTGTGCAACTTTTCCCAGAGCGAATCTTATTCCCTCGCGCGTACGCTCGGCGCGTGGAGGCGGGGACGGCCGGGCTGCGGGAGCGGAAGAAGGCGGCGACCCGGCAGGCGCTGCACGACGCGGCGCTCCGGCTGGCGGCCCGGGACGGCTACGACCACGTCACCGTCGAGGCGATCGCGGACGCGGCCACGGTGTCCCGGCGGACGTTCTCCAACTACTTCTCCTCCAAGGAGGAGGCGTTCGTCCACGGCGACCTGGAGCGGATCCGGCGCCTGCTCGACCTGGTGCACGGCCGGCCGGTGGGCGAGCCGCCGTGGACCGCCCTGCTCCGGGCGGTCGAGGAGTTCACCGCCGGCGGCGACGACATCGACCCGCGGGAGCTGGCCGAGCGCCGCGAGCTGCGCCGGCACCCGAGCCTGCTGCCCTACCAGCTGGCCGTGTACGCGGCGGTCGAGCGCGAGTTGGCGGCCGAGATGGCCGGGCGGATGGACGCCGGCCCCGACACCGTGCTGCGGTCGCGGCTGGTCGCGGCGACGTTCCTCACCGCGCTGCGGGTCGCCGGCCAGCAGTCGCTGGACGAGCCGGGCGAGCCGGTCGGCCTGCTGACCCGGCGCGCCGTGGCCTACGTGGCCGGCTGACCCGCCGCGCCGCGACGTGCCGCGTCGCGTCGTGCCGCGTCGTGCCGGGCCTGGCCGGCGACCGGCCCGGTCTGCGTGGCCGGCCGGCCGGTTCAGCCGCGGGCGGCGGCCCGGCCGACCCGGGCGACCGGCCGGCGGGACGACGCGCGGACGACCAGCTCCGGGGTGAACTCGACCTGCTGGTGCACGTGGGCGGGGCCGGCGCGGACGGTGCGGGCGTCCGCCTCGGCGAGCAGCAGCTCGCACGCCCGCCGGCCCAGCTCGTACCGGGGCTGGCTGACCGAGCTGAGCGGCACCGCTGCGGCCGCCGCGAAGTCGATGTCGTCGTAGCCGACGATCGCCATGTCGCCCGGTACGTCCACACCCTGCTGGATCATCTGCTGCAGGAAGCCGATCGCCAGCAGATCGTTCGCGCAGAAGACCGCAGACGGCCGCCGCCGCGCCGGCAGGCCCATCACCCGCTGCCCGACCCGGCGGCCCTCGGCCACGGTGAGCGCCTGCGTGTCCAGCACGACCAGCCGGTCCGCCGGCAGCTCGGCCCGCTCCAGCGCCCGCAGCCCACCCTGGTGCCGGTCGGCGACCTGGATGATCGAGTGCGGGCCGCCGGCGAAGCCGATCCGGGAGTGCCCCGTCTCGACGAGGTGGGTGACCGCGACGTCGCCGCCCTCCACGTCGTCGACCGAGACGCTGCACCACTCGGTCGGGTCGCCGGCCATCCGGTCCAGCAGCACGACCGGCACGCCGAGCTCGGGCATCAAACGCAGCCGCTCGGTATTCCCGTCCACCGGCGTGATGAGCACGCCACGGACCCGTTGCTCCAGCAGGATGTCCAGATACTCCGACTCCCGCGCGGGATCCTCCTCGCTGTTGCAGAGGAACAGCGCCATGCCCGCCTCCCGGGCCGCCTCCTCCGCGCCCCGGGCGACGTCGGCGAAGAACGGGTTGCTCGGGTCGAGCAGGACGTACGCCAGGGTGCGGCTGGAGCCGTTGCGCAGATGGCGGGCCGACTCGTTGCGGACGAAGCCGAGGGTCGAGATCGAGGCCAGCACCCGCTGCCGGGTGCGGTCGCTGACCAGGCCCGGCCGGTTGAGCACGTTGCTCACCGTGCCCACCGAGACCCCCGCGTGCAGCGCCACGTCCTTGATGCCCGGCGGCGTCATAGCCCAGCTCTCGCCTCCCCCGGTCGGTCCCACACCCCTGGCGACAGCATCTCACCGGAGGGACGGCCGCATCGGGCTGGCGATGTCCGCGCTCGTCACGCCGACGCGATGCGTGCCCGGTCCCAGTGTGACGCAGCCGGAGACCTCGCGGCCGTCGACGGTCAGCACCGAGTCCGGGGCGGCCGGTGGCACCAGCGTGCCGGTCATCCCGAACGGCAGCCGGTACGTCGCCGTGAACATGCCGCCGTCGGTGGCCCAGTCGACGGCGACGGGTCCGAGCGCGGTCGCGACCGAGGCGCTGACCTGGTCGATCCCGGCCACCGGCCGCGGGGCCAGCACGACGTGCCGGTAGCCGGGCGCGTCCGGGTCCGGGGCGAGCCCGGCGAGCGTGCGGTAGACCCAGTCGATCACCGCGCCGTACGCGTAGTGGTTGAACGACAGCATCTGGCTGTCGCCGTTCGGCATGTGCGTGACGCCGTCGTGGATCGACCCGTCGGCCCGGATCGCGTCCCAGCGCTCCCACACGGTCGTGGCGCCCCGGTCGACCTGGTAGAGCCAGGACGGCAGCTCGTGCCGCAGCAGCATGAGGTACGCCTCGGCCACATGCCCGGTGCGGGTCAGCGCCGGCAGCACCAGCGGCGTGCCGAGGAAGCCGGTGGCGATCCGCCCGCCGGCGTCCCGGACCAGGCCGGCCAGCGCCCGGCCGACCTCAGCCTCCGCCCCGGCCGGCGCGATGCCGAGCTCCAGCGCCACCGCACAGCCGGTCTGGGTGGTCAGCGCGTGCTCCCGCCAGCGGGCCCAGGTGCGGGCGGCCACGTCGTCGGCGACCGCCGCGTACGTGCGAGCCTGCTCGGGGTCACCGAGCACGGTGGCGGCCCGGGCGACCAGCCGGGCGCTGTGCGCGAGGAACGCGTTCGCGAGGTAGTCGGAGGAGGTCTTGGCCTCGTGCGGCCGGTCGCCCGGCGCGTCCGGGTCGAGCCAGTCGCCGAACTGGAACTCGCCGCCGAGCAGCCCGTCGTCCTGCCGGCGGTCCTGCAGGTAACCCACCAGCGCCCGCATGCTCGGCAGCTGCGTGGCCAGCAGCTCGGTGTCGGCGTAGGCGACGTGCACCGCCCACGGGACGACCGTGGCCGCGTCCGCCCAGCCGGCCCGGCCGAGCGCGAACGGGCCGTCGCCGAGAACGTTGGGCACCACGCTGGGCACCGCGCCGTCCGCGGTCTGGTCGTGGGCCAGGTCGACCAGCCAGCTCTCCCAGAAGGCGCGCGAGTCGAACAGCGTGCAGGCGGTCGGCGCGAACGCCTGCGCGTCACCGGTCCAGCCGAGCCGCTCGTCGCGCTGCGGGCAGTCGGTCGGGACGGCGACGAAGTTGTCCCGCTGGGACCAGCGCACGTTCTCGTGGAACCGGGTCAGTGCCGGGTCGGAGCAACCGAACGTGCCCCGCGGCGGAATGTCGCTGCTGATCGCCACGACCTCGGCCGCGACGACCTCGGCGCCGGTGGTCACCTCGGCGTACCGGAAGCCGTGGAAGGTGAACACCGGCTCGAGCAGGGTCTCGCCGTCGTCGGCCAGCACGTACGAGTCGGTCGCCCTGGCCGACCGCAGCGAGTGGGTGTGCAGGCCGCCGTCGGGCTCGAGCACCTCGGCGTGCCGCACGGTCACGGTCTCGCCGGTCCGGCCGCGGACGGTCAGCCGGACGACGCCGGCGACGTTCTGGCCGGCATCGAGGCGGACGGCGCCGCCCGGGCCGACGGACCGCTCCGGCCGGAAGGTCTGCACCACCCGGACCGGCGGCGCCACCCGGGGCTCCAGGATCGCCGGGTCGAGCGGGACGACTGTGGCCGGCGCCCAGCCGGAGTCGTCGAACCCGGGCCGGTCCCAGCCCTGCTGGCGGCGTCGGAGGTCGACCGCGCAGCCGTCGTACAGGTCGGCGGAGCGGACCTCGCCGGTCGACGCGCGCCAGGTCCCGTCGGTGCGGACGGTGACCGTGGACCCGTCCGGCAGCTCGACCTCGAGCTGGGCGAGCAGGCCGACCTGCCGGCCGTACCGGCAGCGGTCCTCCTGCGGGTCCCAGGCCAGCCGGCCGCGGTACCAGCCGTCGCCGAGTCGGCCGGCGAGCACGTTCGCGCCCGCGGCGAGCAGGTCGGTGACGTCGTGGCTGGTGACCAGCAGCCGCTGCCCGTACGCGGTCCAGCCCGGATCCAGCAGGTGGTCGCCGACCCGGACGCCGTTGAGGCTGACCTCGTGCACGCCGAGCGAGGTGACGTGCAGCCGGGCCCGGCGGGGTGCGGCCGGGAGCTCGAACGCCGTGCGCAGCAGCGGAACCGGGGACTGCGCCCGGGACCCGGGGTCGTCGGGCAGGGTGACCGCGACCGCCTGCCAGTCCGTCGGCGCGAGCAGACCGGCCTCGACCGTGGCCGGCTCGCTCCAGCCCGACCAGCCCGCGTCCGTGGCCACCCGCACCCGCAGGTGCCGCACCTCCCGGCTGCGCAGCGGGCCGCCGGGCGCGATCACGTCAAGCTGGCCGGCGCCCTCGACGGGGCCGGTGCCGTGCACGCCGACGGCGAAGTCCGGGGTCGGCGCGGCCTGGACCTCGTACCCGACCTGGCGGTCGGCGGTGCCCGACCTGACGTTCCAGTCGAGCCGGAGCGGGCCGCGGCCGGTCACGCCGGCCGGCGTCGTGCGGACGGTCAACCGCACCGTCGTCCCGGGGTCGGCCGCGGTGGGCAGCAGGTCGGTCACGTCGTCACCTCTCCGGTGCGTGCGGGAGTCACGGGCGGCGGGTGCGTCCCGGCCCGGGCGTGCTTACTGAACCGTTACAAACCGGCGGGTGTCAAGAGCCGCAGGTCAGCCGCGTCCGATGCGTTATTGCTACGTCAAGTTACTGCCATGGCACCTTGACGCCGCCTGTCGTACGCGCTTAACTCTCCTGCAATCAGGTGTTGAAACGTTCTAAGTGGCCGTTCGCGGACACCTCAATCCCCATCCGGAGGCCCCCCTCATGAAGACCTCTGCTATCCGGCTCGCGACCGCCGCGGCGGCGGTCGCCCTCGTGCTGACCGCCTGCAGTTCGGGGCTCGGCGGTTCCGAAGCCGCCTCGGGCTCCGGCGGTGAGAGCAAGACGCTCTCGCTCCTCGTCACCAACGACGCGGCAACCGTCAAGTCGGCCCAGGAGGTGGTCGACGCGTTCAAGAAGGCGAATCCGGGCGTCACGGTGAAGACGGAGACGCGGCCGGGGGGAAGCGACGGCGACAACATCGTCAAGACGAAGCTGTCGACCGGGGAGATGCAGGACGTCTTCTGGTACAACTCGGGCTCGCTGCTCCAGGCGCTGAGCCCGTCCCAGACGCTGGTCGACCTGACCAACGACCCCGCGGTCGCGAATGTCGAGCCCTCGTTCTTCCCGGTCGTGTCCCAAGGCGGCAAGGTCTACGGCGGACCGTTCGGCACCGCCTTCGGCGGCGGAATCCTCTACAACAAGGACGTCTACTCCAAGCTCGGTCTGCAGATCCCGAAGACGTGGAACGACTTCCTGGCGAACGCCGACAAGATCAAGGCCGCCGGCATCACCCCGGTGATCGAGACCTTCAAGGACACCTGGACCTCCCAGCTGTTCGTCCTCGGCGACTACTACAACGTGCAGAAGGCCAACCCGAACTTCGCCACGGACTACACAGCGAACAAGGTCAAGTACGCGACGGACCCGAACGCCGTCAAGGGCTTCCAGAAGCTCCAGGAGGTCAAGGCCAAGGGCTACGTCAACGACAACTACGGCTCGGCCACAAATGCGCAGGGGATGAAGCTGCTCGCGCAGGGCAAGGGCGCCATGTATCCCATGCTGTCGGTCACCGTCGGGCTGGTGACGGCCGACGAGGCCAAGAAGATCGGGTTCTTCGGCATCCCCGGTGACGACGCCGCAAAGGCCGGGGCGACGGTGTGGGAGCCCGGTGGCGCCTACATCCCGAAGACCAGCAAGAGCATCGACCTGGCGAAGAAGTTCATCGCCTTCATGAACACCAAGGCCGGCACGGACGCCTTCAGCATCGGCACCCCCCCGACCGGGCCCTACCAGGTGAAGGGCTTGACGTTGCCGGCCAGCGCGCCGCCGGTCGCCGCCGACCTGCAGAACTACATCACCAGCAAGGCGTTCTCTCCGGCGCTGGAGTTCCTGTCTCCGGTGAAGGGCCCGTCTCTGGAGCAGATCTGCGTCGCCGTCGGGACCGGACAGACCAGCCCCGAGAAGGGGGCAGCCCAGTACGACCAGGACGTCGTCAAGGAGGCCAAGCAGTTGGGCCTGCCGGGATGGTGACCGAGTCCCGGTCGACCGAGGCTCGGGCGGTCGGGCTCCGCGACCAGGCGGAGCCCGACCGGGCCGCCCAGACGCCGCCGCGGACCCGGTCGGGGAGCCGGGCCCTCCGCCGCACCTACAGTTCCCTGTTCTACCTCCCCGCCGGCATCATCTACGCGGTCATCTTCGTGGTCCCGACCGTGATGTCGTTCTACTTCGCCTTCACCCGGTGGACCCTCTTCGATGCAAAGTTCACCGGCCTGGACAACTTCCGCCAGTTCTTCTCCGAGCAGGCGCTGCGCAGCGGCCTGTGGCACACCGTCGTCTACGCGGTCGTCACCAGCGGCCTGAAAGTCGTGCTCGGCATGCTCCTCGCCGTTCTGCTGACCTCGAGCATCCGGGTGCGGGGACTGCTCCGATCCCTGGTGTTCTTCCCGGTCCTGGTCAGCACGGTCGCGGTCGGCATCACCTTCAGCGTGCTGCTGGCTCCGGACACCGGTCTGGTCGACACCGTCCTCGGCTGGGTGGGGATCTCCGGGCCCGACTGGCTCGGGAATCCCAACACCGCGCTCATCTCGGTCGCCCTGGTCGACGTCTGGAAGGGCGTCGGACTGGCCACCGTCATCTACATCGCCGGCGTCCTGACCATCCCGCAGGACTACTACGAGGCCGTCGACGTCGACGGCGGCGGTGCCTGGCAGAAGTTCCGGAACGTCACCCTCCCGCTGTCGAGGCCGGCGACGTTCACGGTCATCCTGCTGTCGTTCATCGGTGGCCTTCGTTCCTTCGACCTCATCTGGACCATGACCAAGGGAGGTCCGGGGTTCAGCAGCGACGTCATCGCGTCGGTCATCTACAAGGAGTACCAGGCCGGCTTCTTCGGCTTGGCCACCGCCGGGAACGTCATCCTCTTCATCCTGGTGACCGTGATCGTGTACCCGCTGTTCCGGTACTTCAACTCGAAGGAGGTGGACCTGTGAGAAGCGTTCGTCGGCTCAGTCTCGAGGTCGCCGCCGTCGTGGTCGGGCTCGTCCTCTTCGTCGTCCCGTTCATCTTCATATTCCTGACCGCGGTCAAGACCGTGGACCAGTCCTTGGATCTCACCTTCTCCTGGCCCACCAGCTGGCCGATCCTGCAGAATCTCAAGGACGTCTTCTCCGCCCGCGACCACATGCTGGTGACGGCGTACCGGAACAGCATCATCCTCACCGTCGTCTCGGTCGCGGTCCTCGTCGTCCTGTGCGCGATGGTCGGCTTCGTCATCCAGCGCCGCCCCGGACCGCTGGCCAACGTGGCAAACCTGCTGGTCCTGTCCGGGCTGATCATCCCGCCTGCGATCGTGCCGACCATCTGGGTCCTGCAGAACCTCGGGCTCTTCAAGACCCTCCCGGGGCTCATCCTCGTCGAGATCGCCTTCGGCATGTCGTTCTCCGTGCTGCTCTTCCGGGCGTTCGTCGCGGCGATCCCGCGGGAGTTGGACGAGGCCGCGATCATCGACGGGGCGTCGTCTTTCACCCTGTTCTTCCGAGTGATCTTTCCGCTGCTGCGCCCGGTCACGATCACCGTGATACTCACGCAGTCCGTGTTCATCTTCAACGACTTCGTCAACCCGCTGTACTTCCTGCCCGGCGACGAGAACGCCACCGTCCAGCTGACGCTCTTCAACTTCCAGAGCCAGTTCAGCACCCAGTACAACCTGCTGTTCATGGACATCGTGCTCGTCACCATCCCACCCTTGATCCTCTTCATCTTCTTCAACCGCAAGATCGTCTCGGGGTTGACGGCGGGCGCGGTGAAGGGCTGAACCACCGGTCGCATTCGCCACGAACTCGCACGTCGTACCGACAGGAGAGTTGATGACCAGCCAGGAAGCTGTCCGCGGCGCACTGCGCGCGCAGACCGTCGAGGTCCCGTCCTGGGCGTACGGCAACTCCGGCACCCGGTTCAAGGTGTTCGCGCAGGCGGGCGTGCCGCGCGACCCGTACGAGAAGATCGCCGACGCGGCCCAGGTGCACCTGCACACCGGGGTCGCGCCGAAGGTCTCGATGCACATCCCGTGGGATCGGGTCGACGACTACGGCAAGCTCGCTTCGCACGCGGCGGATCTGGGCCTGCGCCTCGGCGCCGTCAACGCGAACGTCTTCCAGGACGACGACTACATGCTGGGCTCGGTCACCAACCCGGACCCGCGGGTCCGCCGGAAGGCGACCGATCACCTGCTCGAGTGCGTCGACATCATGGACGCGACCGGCTCGCACGATCTCAAGCTCTGGTTCAGCGACGGCCTCAACTACCCGGGCCAGGACGACCTGGTCGCCCGGCAGGACCGGCTCGCCGCGGCGCTACGGGAGGTGTACGACCGGCTTGGCCCGGGGCAGCGGATGCTGCTGGAGTACAAGCTGTTCGAGCCGGCGTTCTACGCCACCGACGTGCCCGACTGGGGCACGGCGTACGCGCACTGTCTCGAGCTCGGTCCACAGGCGACGGTCGTGGTCGACACCGGCCACCACGCGCCCGGGGTGAACATCGAGTTCCTGGTCGCCTTCCTGCTGCGGGCCGGCAAGCTCGGCGGCTTCGACTTCAACTCCCGCTTCTACGCCGACGACGACCTCATGGTCGGCGCGGCCGACCCGTTCCAGCTGTTCCGGATCCTCTGGGAGGTCCGCCGCGGCAACGGTTTCGACCCCGCGCTGCACGGCGGCCTCGGGGTGTCGTTCATGCTCGACCAGTGCCACAACATCGAGCCCAAGATCCCCGGCCAGATCCGCTCGGTGATGAACGTGCAGGAGGCCACCGCCAAGGCCTTCCTGGTCGACACCGAGGCGCTGGCTGCCGCCCAGCGGGCCGGCGACGTGCTCGGCGCCAACGGCGTGCTGATGGACGCGTACAACACCGACGTCCGGCCGCTGCTGCGGGACCTGCGCGAGGAGCTCGGCCTGCACCCGGACCCGATGGCCGCGTACGCAGCCTCCGGCTACGCCGAGCGGATCCGGTCCGAGCGGATCGGCGGTACCCAGGCCGGCTGGGGCGCCTGATGTCCGCTATGTCCACTGTGGACGAGCTGCTGGCGCGCAGCAACCGGCTCGGGGCCGACCCGCGCAACACCAACTACGCCGGCGGCAACACGTCGGCCAAGGGCACCGCGACCGACCCGGTGACCGGCGGCCCGGCCGAGCTGCTCTGGGTCAAGGGGTCCGGCGGTGACCTGGGCACGCTCACCGAGCCGGGGCTGGCGGTGCTGCGGCTGGACCGGCTGCGCTCGCTGGTCGAGGTCTACCCGGGCGTCGAGCGCGAGGACGAGATGGTCGCCGCGTTCGACCATTGCCTGTTCGGCCGCGGCGGCGCCGCCCCGTCCATCGACACCGCGATGCACGGGCTGGTCGACGCCGCGCACGTCGACCACCTGCACCCGGACTCGGGGATCGCGCTGGCGACGGCCGCGGACGGGGAGGCGCTGACCGCGGAGTGCTTCGGCGACCGGGTGGTGTGGGTGCCCTGGCGGCGGCCCGGATTCCAGCTCGGCCTGGACGTCGCGGCGATCCGGGCGAAGCACCCGCAGGCGATCGGGGTGATCCTCGGCGGGCACGGCATCACCGCCTGGGGCGCCACCGGCGCCGAGTGCGAGGCCAACTCGGTGGAGATCATCCGGACCGCGCAGCGGTTCCTGGCCGAGCGGGGCCGGGCCGAGCCGTTCGGCCGGGTCGTGCCCGGCAACGAGCCGCTGCCGGAGGCGGAGCGGCGGGCCAAGGCGGCCGCGATCTTCCCGACGCTGCGCGGGCTCGTCTCCACCGACGCCCGCCAGCTCGGCCACTTCACCGACAGCGAGGTGGTGCTCGACTTCCTGGCCCGGGAGAAGCTGCGCCCGCTGGCCGCGCTGGGCACGTCCTGCCCGGACCACTTCCTGCGGACGAAGGTGACGCCGCTCGTCGTCGACCTGCCCGGCGTCGCGACCGCGGAGGAGATCCGCGACCGGCTGCGCGAGCTGCACACCCGCTACCGGGAGGACTACCGGGCCTACTACGAGCGGCACGCGGACGCCGGCAGCCCGCCGATGCGCGGCGCCGACCCGGCGATCGTGCTGGTGCCCGGCGTCGGCATGTTCTCCTTCGGCCGGGACAAGCAGACCGCCCGGGTGGCCGGCGAGTTCTACCTCAACGCGATCAACGTGATGCGCGGCGCCGAGGCCGTCTCGGCGTACGCGCCGATCCCGGAGTCGGAGAAGTTCCGCATCGAGTACTGGGTGCTCGAGGAGGCGAAGCTGGCCCGGATGCCGGCACCGAAGCCGCTGGCGACCAGGATCGCGCTCGTCACCGGCGCGGCGTCGGGGATCGGCAAGGCCGTCGCCGAGCGGCTCGCGGCCGAGGGCGCCTGCGTGGTCGTCGCCGATCTCGACGGGGCGAAGGCGGCCGAGGTGGCCGCGTCCATCGGGTCCGCCGACGTCGCGGTGGGGGTCGCCGCCGACGTGTCCGACGAGGGCGCGGTCGCTCGCGGGCTGGAGGCCGCGGTGCTCGCGTACGGCGGGGTGGACCTGGTCGTCAACAACGCCGGCCTGTCGATCTCCAAGCCGCTGCTGGAGACCAGCGTGCGGGACTGGGACGTGCAGCACGACGTGATGGCGCGGGGGTCGTTCCTGGTCTCCCGGGCGGCGGCCGCGGTGATGCTGGCCCAGGGTCTCGGCGGCGACATCGTCTACGTCTCCTCGAAGAACTCGGTGTTCGCCGGGCCGAACAACGTCGCGTACGGAGCCAGCAAGGCAGACCAGGCGCACCAGGTGCGGCTGCTCGCCGCGGAGCTGGGGCCGCACGGGATCCGGGTCAACGGGGTCAACCCGGACGGGGTGGTGCGCGGCTCCGGCATCTTCGCCGGCGGCTGGGGCGCCAAGCGGGCCGAGGTCTACGGGGTGAAGGAGGAGGAGCTGGGCGCCTACTACGCCAAGCGGACCCTGCTCGGCCGGGAGGTGCTGCCCGAGCACGTCGCGGCGGCCGTGTTCGTGCTGACCGGCGGCGACCTGGCCCAGACCACCGGTCTGCACGTCCCGGTCGACTCCGGCGTCGCCGCCGCCTTCCTCCGGTGAGGGAGCCGCTGGCGCTGGCGGCGGTGGATCTGGGGGCGTCCAGCGGGCGGGTCGTGCTCGGCCGGGTCGGGCCGGACACGCTCGAGGTCACCGAGATCAGCCGGTTCCGCACCGGCGCGGTCCGGCTGCCCGACGGGCTCTACTGGGACGTGCTCGGCCTGCAGCTCGACCTGCTCGACGGGATCCGGCTGGCGCAGCGGCGGGCCGGCCGGCTGCACGGCCTGGCGATTGACTCGTGGGCGGTGGACTACGGCCTGCTCGACGAGCGCGGCGCGCTGGTCGGCAACCCCCGGCACTACCGCGACGACCGGACCGCCGGCGTGCTCGACGACGTGCACCGCAAGCTCGACCCGGCCCGGCTGTACGAGCTGACCGGCCTGCAGTTCCTGCCCTTCAACACGCTCTACCAGCTGGCCGCCGAGCCCCGGCTGGAGCCCGGCTGGCAGGCGCTGCTCGTGCCGGACCTGCTCGGCTACTGGCTGACCGGCGTGCGGGTCGCCGAGCAGACCAACGCGTCCACCACAGGCCTGCTCGACGCCCGCACCGGCGACTGGTCGGCCGAGCTGGTCCACGGCCTCGGGCTGCCGGCCGGGCTGCTGCCCGAGGTCGTCCCGGCCGGCCGGGTGCTGGCCGGGGTGACCGACCCGGTGCGGGCCGAACTCGCGATCGACCACGAGCTGCTGGTCAGCACCGTCGGCTCGCACGACACCGCCTCGGCGGTGGTCGGGGTGCCGGCGCAGACCCCGCGGTTCGGCTACGTCTCCTGCGGCACCTGGGGGCTGGTCGGCGTCGAGCTCGACGCGCCGGTGCTCACCGAGGCCAGCCGCCGGGCCAACTTCACCAACGAGCGCGGCGTCGACGGCACCGTCCGATACCTGCGCAACGTGATGGGCCTGTGGCTGCTGGCCGAGTCGATGCGGACGTGGAACCTGCGCGAGCCGGGCGTCGACCTCGCCGAGGTGCTGGCCGCGGCGGCCGCGCTGCCGGCGGGCGGCCCGCGCATCGACCCGGGCGACCCGGAGTTCCTGCCCCCGGGCGACATGCCCGCCCGGATCGTCCGGGCCTGCCGGAACGCCGGCCGGCCGGTCGACCCGAGCCCCGCGGCGGTCGTCCGCTGCATCCTCGACAGCCTCGCCGCGGCGTTCGCCGCCGCGATCGGTCAGGCCGAGCAGCTGTCCGGCCAGCCGATCGACGTGCTGCACCTGGTCGGCGGCGGCGCCCGCAACGCGCTGCTGTGCCAGCTCACCGCGGACGCGGCCGGCAAGCCGCTGCTGGCCGGCCCCGTCGAGGCGACCGCCCTCGGCAACCTGCTGATCCAGGCCCGCACCCACGGCGCGCTGTCCGGCGACCTCGCCGCGCTGCGGGCCCGGATCCGCGCCACCACCCGACTGCACCCGTACGAGCCGCGGAGTCGCTGACTCCCCGTCCAGGAGGTCTTCCGCATGCCTCTCCGCTCCGTCCCGCCCACTCGCTCCGTCCCGCCCATACGCTCCGGCCGGCGCCGAGCCCTGGGCACCGCCCTGCTCGCCGCGCTCCTGCTGGTGGCGACCCTGGCCGCACCGGCCGCCAGCGCGGGGCCGAGCGTCAGCGCGGCCCCGAACCCGGCCTGCGCGTGGATGAACACCCGGCTGTCCGCGGACCAGCGGGCCACCCTGCTGCTGCGGGCCAGCACGCTCGGGCAGAAGCTGCGCTGGCTGGACGAGCAGGCGGCGAACTCGCCGACCCAGACGACGTTCAGCGTGGCGGCGTCCCGGTCCGGGCTGACCGCGCGGTTCCGGGTCACCAACACCGGCCGGGTGGCCGGGACCGAGACCGCGCAGGCGTACCTGACCCTGCCCGCGGCCACCGGCGAGCCGGGCCGGCGGCTGGTCTGTTTCGGCCAGGTCGCGCTGCGGCCGGGGGAGTCGAGGACGGTGACGTTCCGGGTCGACGCCCGCTCGGCCGACCACCCGCTGTCCTACTGGAGCACGACCGCGCACGCGTGGGCGGTCGCGCCGGGGACGTACCGGCTCGCGGTCGGGCCGTCCTCGCAGACCCTGCCGCTGGGCCGGTCCTTCCTGCTCGGTTGACCCGCGGGGCCGCCCCCGGCCCCCACTAGCATCGGGATCGTGACGAGCGTGGGGGTCGTGGGGGCGGGGCTGGTCGGGCTCGCGGTCGGGCGGGCGCTGGCCCGGCGCGGGGCCGAGGTGACGGTCTTCGACAAGGAGCCCGACCTCGCCCGGCACCAGTCGGGGCACAACTCGGGCGTCGTGCACGCCGGGATCTACTACCCGCCGGGCTCGCTCAAGGCGACGCTGTGCCGGCGCGGGGTCGGCCTGCTCAAGGACTTCTGCGCCGAGCACGAGGTGGCGTACCGGGAGATCGGCAAGGTGGTCGTCGCCCGCGACGAGGTCGAGCGCGAGCGGCTGCGCGGGCTCGAGTCCCGGGCGGTGCGCAACGGCGTCCCCGGCGTGCGGTGGCTGGACGGGGCGGCGCTGCGGGAGATCGAGCCGGGCGTGGCCGGGGTCGCGGCGCTGCACTCGCCGACGACGGCGATCGTGGACTACCCGGCGGTGGCGCGGGCGCTGGCCGGCGAGGTCCGGGCGTTCGGCGGCCGGGTGCTGCTGGGCGCGCCGGTCACCGCCATCCGGCCGGGCCCGACGGTGACCGTGCGGGCGGGGGAGTTCGAGCACCGGCTCGACCAGCTCGTCGTCTGCGCCGGGCTGCAGTCGGACGTCGTCGCGCGGCTGGCCGGCGACGGCGCCGACCCGGTGATCGTGCCGTTCCGGGGTGAGTACTACCGGTTGGTGCCGGAGCGGGCCGGCCTCGTGCGCGGGCTGGTCTATCCGGTGCCCGATCCGGCCTATCCGTTCCTGGGCGTGCACTTCACCCCGCGGGTGGACGGCACCGTCGACATCGGGCCGAACGCGGTGCTGGCCACCGCCCGCGAGGGCTACCGGCGCCGGGACGTCGTGCCCGGGGAGCTGGCCGCGGTGCTCCGCTCGCCCGGGGCCAGGCGGCTGTTCCGCCGGCACTGGCGGGCCGGGGTGTACGAGCTGGCCGGGTCGCTGTCCCGGCGCACCTACATCGCCCGCGCCCGCCAGTACGTCCCCGCGCTGAGGATGGCCGACGTGGTCGCCGCGCCGGCCGGGGTCCGGGCCCAGGCCGTCGACCCCGACGGTTCGCTGGTCGACGACTTCCGCATCAGCCACCTCGGCCCGGTCACCGCCGTCCGCAACGCCCCCTCACCCGCGGCGACCTCCTGCCTGGCCATCGCCGAGCACGTCCTCGACCACCTCACCGAGCAGCCCGCCACCTGACGACCGCGGCCAGGCCGCGCTGACCCGTAGGCCACCGGCCGGGTCGACGAGCAGCGCGGCGTGCCCGGGAATGCCGTCGACCCACGCAATCGCGTGCCGGCCGAGCACGAACGCGGCCGTCGCGTACGCGTCCACTGTGGACAGCGATGGGCCGGTGACCGTCGCGCTGGCCAGGTGGGTGACCGGCCGGCCGGTGAACGGGTCGGCGAGGTGGGTGCCGCGCTCGGCCGTGCCCGAGGTGGCGACGGCGAAGTCCCGGCCGCTGACGGTGGCGAGGACGCGCCCGCGGTCGCGCGGGTCGGCGATCCCGACCGTCCACAGGCGACCCGGTTCGGGCTCGCCGGCCAGCTGGACGTCGCCGCCGCCGTTGACCGCGTGGTTGACCGAGCCGTGCCCGCGCAGCCGCCGGCTCGCCGCCTCGATCGCCCAGCCCTTGACCAGCCCGGTCGGGTCGATCCGGCCGTCCCGCCGGGCCGAGAAGTGCCCGCCGGTGGCCGACTCCGCGTCCGCGCACCGGCCGAGCACCTCGGCCACCAGCGGGTCGGCGTCGGCCAGCCGGATCTCGCGGCGCTGCAGCCGGCTCACGTCGCTGTCCGTCCGGTAGGTGCTGAACACCCGGTCGACGTGGTGCAGCCAGCCGACCACGTCGGCGATCGCCGCGTCCCAGTCGCCGGGGTCGCGCACGTCGATGCTGAAGACCGTGCCCATGCAGTGCTCGACGTGCAGCCGGCGGGCCACCGCCGCGGCGGTCACAGCCCCGCCTGGTCGAGGGCGCTCTGCAGCGACTGGATGTAGCCGTCGCTGGTGACGGTGGCGCCGGAGACCGCGTCGATCTGCGCGCTCTTCGCCGCGGTCGCCTCCTGGTCGAGCTGCGGGATGGCGAAGGCGTTGATCTGCACGTCGCGCGGGTTGTTCTGCGGGTACTCGACCGCGTGCACCGCGGTGACGTTCCTGCCGGTGACGGTGATCTGCACCTGCACCGGCCCCCACCGGGTGTCCGCCGCGGTCGCCGGTGACGGTCTTCGTCGACCCGCCGGCGGCGCCGGAGCTCGGGGCCGCGGACGGGGTGGGCCGGTGGGCGGCGTCGAGCCGTCGCCGGTGTCCGGCGTGCCCAGCGCGGCCGGCGGGGTCGTCACGGTCGCCGGGTGGGTCTTGAACGACAGCAGCAGCACCAGCCCGACGACGGTGCTGACGACGGCGAAGAGCGCTCGTCGCATGGTGGATGCCTCGGTCAGAACTCGAACGACTCGTGGTGGATCTGCCGGCGCGGCACGCCCGCCCGGCGGAGCGCGGCGACGGTGGCGGCGGTCATCCCGTCCGGCCCGCAGACGTAGACGTCGTGCTCGCGCAAGTCCGGGACGTTGGCCGCCAGCGAGGCCGCCGACAGCGGGTCGTAGCCGAGGTCGCGGCGATGGCCGGTGAGCACGTGGAGCCGGGCCCCGCGGTGCTGCGCCAGCGCCGCCAGCTCGTCCCGGAACACGACGTCCTGCTCGGTGCCGGCGCGGTAGAGCAGGGTGAGGTCGCCCGGCGCGGCCGGCAGCGTCTGGAACAGCGCCCGCAGCGGCGTGATGCCGATGCCGCCGGCCACGAGCAGCACCTTGCGCCGGCGCCGGCGGCCCGCGGTGAGGGCCCCGTACGGGCCCTCGGCGAGCACCCGGGTGCCGGGCCGCAGCCCGGGCCAGCGCGGCGCTGTGCCCGCCGAGGTCCTTGACGGTGATCCGCATCCGGTCGGGCCGCACGGCCGCGGACAGCGAGTACGGGTTCGACGCCCACCACAGGTCGCGGGTCAGGAACCGTACCCGGAAGAACTGGCCGGACTCGGCCCGCAGCTCGTCGAGGTGCCGGCCGGTCAGCTCGACCGACACCACGCCGGGCGCCTCGGGCACGACCTGCGCGACCCGGAGCCGGTGCCGCAGCGCCTGTCGGACCGGGGTCGACGAACCGGTACCAGACGATCGCCGCGGCCACCGCGGCGTAGAGCGCCGACCAGGCGACCCGGGCGGCCCGGTTGTCGATGAAGTCGGCGCCGGTCGCGAACTGGTGGCTGAACGCCAGCGCGACCGCGAGGTAGGTGTAGAAGTGCAGGTGGTACCAGGTCTCGTAGCGCATCCGGCGGCGGGCGGCCCGGGCCGAGACGACGCCGACCCCGACCAGCAGCAGCCCGGCGACCGTCGCCATGAGCACGTCCGGGTAGCTCAGCAGCAGCGTCGAGGTCTGGCTGACCACGTCGGTGTGCGCGGTGACCGCGTACCCCCAGATGATCAGCAGGCCGTGCGCCGCGACCAGGCCGACCGTGTAGCGGCCGCCCATCGAGTGCCAGCGGGCCAGCCGGTCGGCGCCGATGCCGCGCTCCAGCGGCGGGATGCGGGCCATCAGCGCGACCAGCACGACCACGGCGTAGCCGGCCAGCAGACCGGTGATCCGCCCGGCGTTGGTGAGCCAGTCACCGAGCCCGCTGATCGACGGCGTGTCGGCCCACCACAGCCCGACGGTCGCCGCGGCTCCGGCCGCGATCAGGGCGAGCAGGGCGGTCGGGTGCGCGCCCGGCGCCGCCCCGGTCCGCGCCGCAGCGCCGGCGAGTCCGGGCCCGACCGCACCGGCCGCGGTCGCCGGCGGCGACCCCGTCCGCTCGCGGGCGTCGCCCGCCACAGGTGCGTACACGTGTCCCACCGTGCAGGCGGACCCTGTCCGCAACCTTGGCCTTTCCTAGGTGCGCGCTGAGAGAGGTCGGGGACGCCAGTCCGGCGGGGGCTCGCCCGGCCGTGGTGGACACGGGCAGGAACCGGTCGGGCTGGCGTCCGGGTCGGTCCGCGCCCGATCACATCGCCGCAGGTCAACGGCCGTGACCGCGCCGGCCGCGAGCGTCCCGGGTGACCTCGTCGGGATCGGCAGGGCGGGGGGCCGGGTCAGGCCGGCAGGGCGCCCGGGGCCGCGGGGCCGACGCCCGGGTAGGTCTCCAGCCAGGCCGCCCGGCGCAGCCTCGTCCAGCACTGCCGCGGCACCGGCCGGCCGGCCCGGCGGCACAGGAACTCGACGAAGGCCAGCAGCGCGGCCTCGCTCGGCACGGCCATCTTCTGCGGTCGCAGCCAGTCGGCCAGCGACGGCACGCTGAACCACACCATCGGTCGCCGGGCGGCGCCCCAGCGCACCACGTCGGCAAGCTCCGGCCGGCCGGCCGCGTCGTACAACCGGCGCAGCTCGGCGGACAGCCGTGCCTCGGCCCGTTCCACGATCGATCACTCCCCGACGTCGCCGGGCATTCCGGGCTCCATCGGAACAGATGCCCACCGTGACCCGGACGAACCCACCTCGCGCCGGTCCCGTGTCCGGCGATGGCGGACCGTGTCACGAATCCCGGGCCGGGAACTCCCTCTCCCGGGGCATCACGCACAGCCGGCTGGGTAGGAGGCGCTCGTGGGGGAGGACGGCGTCGCCCCGACCGGCGGCGAGGACGAGGCGATCCTCGACCTCGTGCCGGTGGTCCGTCGGGTCGTCGCCGCCCGACTGCGGGACGCGCACCTCGTCGACGACGTGGTCCAGGAGACGCTGGCCCGGATCATGGGGGTACGGGCCCGGCTGGAGCTCGACTCGCTGGTGCCGTACGCGATCGTGACCGCCCGCAACCTCATCGCCTCGCACGTCGAGCGGCAGGACCGGGACCGGCGCAAGGCCCACCTGCTCGCCGACCCCGGCGGCACTCCGACGCCGGAGGACGAGGTGCTCGTCGAGGAGCGCCGGTCGCTGGTCGGCGAGGCGCTGCGCCGGCTGCCGGAGCCGGAGCGTGACCTGCTGGTCGCGCACGAGGTCGACGGCACCGACACGGCGACGCTGGCCGCCGGCCGCGACTCCACCCCCGGTGCCATCGCCGCGCAGCTGTCCCGCAGCCGGGCCAAGCTGCGGGTGGAGGTGCTGACCGCTCAGGCCGGCGAGCCGCCGACGGACCGCTGCCGGCCGGTCCTCATCGCGCTGTCGGCCGGCGAGCGCCGGCGCCAGCGGCAGCTGGACTGCGCCGGCCACCTGCTCGAGTGCGACTACTGCTCGGCCCTGAGCCCGGCGCTGCTCGACCGTCGCCCGGCCGGGTCGGACGGCGAGATCAGGGTCAGGGTGGTCCGCGACGCCGACGTGGTGACCGCCCGGCAGCGCGGCCGCGAGGTCGCCGCCCGCACCGGCTTCTCGCCGACCGAGGCCACGCTGGTGGCGACCGTGATCTCCGAGCTGGCCCGGAACATCGTCCAGTTCGCCGAGCGGGGCGAGATCATGGTCTGTCCGGTCGAGCAGGGCGGGCGGTCCGGGGTCATGATCGTGGCGCGCGACGTCGGCCCGGGGATCGAGGACGTGAGGTCGGCGCTCCGGGACGGTTACAGCACGTACCGGGGTGGTCTCGGGCTGGGCCTGCCGGGATCGCGCCGGCTGATGGACGAGTTCGACATCGTCTCCGAACGGGGCAAGGGGACGACCGTGACCATGACCAAGTGGCTTCGGGGCTGACGGAACAGGGAGGACAGCGCGATGACGTCCACGACACCGGACGGCCTGGCCGGGGCGGAGGCGACCGCCGGCGACGACCTGCTGCTGCCCGAGCTGGTCGCCCACCTGCGCGAGCACCGGACGCACCTGCGGCGGGAGTGGGCCAACCGGATCACCGACGCGCACCTGCTCACCGCGATGACCCCGCAGGAGGTCTTCTCCGAGGCCACCTCGGTGTACGACAACTACGTCGGGGTGCTGGAGACCGGCAGCGTCGAGGCGCTGCAGGAGTACGCCCGCGACCTGTCCGAGCGGATCATCCCGCGCGGGGTGGAGACCAACGAGGTCGTCGGCATCGTGCTGCTGCTGCGCGACGTGCTGGCCCGGTCCCTGTTCGAGAAGTACCACACGGACTTCGGCCTGCTCAACCGCGTGCTCGACGCGTACGAGCCGGCGGCGAACCGGATCGCCAACACGGTCGCGGTGAGCTTCGTCCAGGAGCGGGAGCGCATCATCAGGCAGCAGGCCGACGCGATCCGGGAGCTGTCCACGCCGGTGCTGCAGGTGCGGGAGCGGCTGCTGATCCTGCCGATCATCGGCGTGCTCGACGACCAGCGGGCCGACCAGCTCACCGAGCAGCTGCTCGGCGGGATCCGCCGGCACCGGGCCAGGGTCGTGGTCATCGACATCACCGGCGTCCCGGAGATCACCGCCGAGGTCGCCAACCACCTGGTGCAGGCCGTCGACGCCTCCCGGCTGATGGGCGCCGGCGTGATCATCACCGGGCTGTCCCCGGAGATCGCCCAGACGCTGGTCACCATCGGCGTCGACCTGACGAAGATGAACACCGTCGGCGACCTGCAGGGCGGCATCGAGGAGGCCGAGCGCCTGCTCGGCTTCCGGGTGACCAGGGCGGCCGACGAGGATGGCTGACCCGGGCGATGGCTGACCGGGACGTGCCGGCGGAGCCGCTGCGGGTGTCGATCCTGACGCAGGGCTCGTACCTCATCGCGTCGGTCCACACCGCGCTGGACGACGGGCAGCTGCTGCGGTTCCAGCGCGACCTCATCGAGCGGATCGGCGCCCAGCGCTCCCGCGGGGTGATCATCGACGTCGCCGCGCTCGACGTGCTCGACTCGTTCGGGTCCCGCACGCTGCGCGACATCGCCCGGATGAGCCGGCTGCGCGGGGCCGAGACGGTCATCGTCGGGATCGCGCCGGAGCTCGCCGTGAGCATGGTCCGGCTCGGCCTGCACCTCGACCTGCCGACCGCGCTGGACCTCGAGGAGGGCCTGGCCTACCTGCGGTCGGTCACCGGCACCGCGATGCTGCCGTGACCGGTCCCGCGCTCGCCCGGCTGCGGCTGGACTACCGGTCCGCGCTGGTCGGCTACCTGTCGCACCGGGCGGAGAGCCAGCTGCACTCCGCGTACGAGATCGGGCGGGCGGCGATCGCCGGCCGGGTCGGCCTGCTCGACCTGGTGCAGGTGCACAACGCGGTCACGCCTCGACCTGCTGCGGGCGGCCGGCGACGCCGAGCGGCTCGACGTCGCCGAGGCGGCCGGGGCGTTCCTGGTCGAGGTGCTGGCCGCGTCCGACATGGCGCAGCGCGGCTTCCTCGAGGGCACCCGGCCGCCCGAGGACGGCGACCCCTAGCCCTGCGGGCGCCGGCGGTCGGGGGCCGGCTCGATGGAGAGGACCTCGTCGAGGCCGAGCAGGCCGAGCAGGTGGCGGATCCGGTGCGAGACCGCCCGCAGCAGCACCGGCGTGCCGGCCCGGGCGCCCTGCTGGTGCGCGGCCGCGAGCACACCGAACCCGAACGAGTCCATGAACGTCACCGCGCCGAGGTCCACCACGATCGGCAGCCCGGCGTCGATCGCCGCCGCCAGCGCCGCCCGCATCCGCGGCGCGGTCTCGATGTCGACCTCGCCGGCGACGTCGACGACCGTGACGCCGTCGTTCTGCCGGCTGCGCACCGCGAACGGCATGCCACCTCCCAGTCGTCGGCCACCGGACCCGGTCCGGACCCTTTCACGTACACCGCCGAGCGGCCGCGATATGACGGACGCCCGGCGGAAAGCTCGCCCGGGTCAGGCGATGAGGATGCGGTCGGTGCCGGAGCGCAGCAGCAAGCGTGGCACGTTCGGCACCACGAGGTGGGCGAGCCTGGCCCGCAGGGTGCGGCGCGGCGTGCCGACGACGACCACGGCGGCGTGCAGCCGGCCCGCCACCCGGGCCAGCGCGGCGTCCACCGCCCCCGGCTCGACCACGAACCGCCACGGCACGTCGACCAGGTCGAACAGGGCAGCCAGCTCGGACTCGATCTGCCGGCAGGCCAGCTCCCGGGTCTCCGCCAGCGCCTGGGCCGCGCCCAGGCTCGCGGCGATCGCCTGGCCGGCGGAGAGGGTGGGCACGTGCACGGCGACGACCGTGCCGCCGAGGGCGCGGGCGGAGCTGCCGGCGGTCAGCGCCGCGCAGCGGGAGGCCGGACTGCCGTCGACGCCGACCACGACCACGGGCCGCCGGTCGCGGTCCGGCCCGGTCCCGGCCTCGTCGTGCCGCTGCAGCCCCTCGGTCATCGCGTCCTCCAGGCGTACCAGGACGTCGTCGCCTAGATGATGCATCGCGAGCGGGGCCAGCGGGAGTCCCCGGCCGGATGTCGCCCGACGATGTCGTGGCGGCGCCGGACGGGCCGATCGGGGCGACACTGGGGTGGTGGAGCCGGGCCGGGCGCCTGCCGACCTCCTCGACCTCGACCGGGACCGCCGCCGGGTCCCGCTCCCGCGGTGGTCGAGG
Organism: uncultured Actinomycetota bacterium; assembly: GCA_963803135.1. Lineage (GTDB taxonomy): Bacteria > Actinomycetota > Actinomycetes > Mycobacteriales > CADCTP01 > CADCTP01. The sequence goes on from CAWDLH010000011.1 coordinate 324,877, forward strand.
TGGCTGCTGGCGCCGCTGGCCGGCGTGCTGCTGGCGGTCGGGCTCCTCCAGGCGGGTGGTACGGGACGCACGGTCCGGCCGGATCCGGTCGCGCCGGCCGCCGCCCGCACGCTCCCGCCCGGCCCGAGCAGGTCCGCTCCCGCGGTCGCGGTCACGACGCTCGGCCATTCGCTGCTGGGGGTGACCGGCGGGTGGGAGCTGTTCGCGCGGGGCGCCGAGGAGCTGGTCCGGGTCGAGCTGGCCCGCGGGCGGATCACCCGGACCGCGGTGCCGGCGCTGCTCAGCGGCGCGCCGGTCTCGCTGGTCGTCACCGCCGACCGGGCGCTGGTGCGGTCTCTCGACCTCGTGCCCGGGTACGTGGTGCCGGACGGGCGGCCGGTCCGGCTACTGCCGGCCGGGCTCGGCGACGGCGGCGCGGCGTTCCCCGGTCCGCGGCCGGGCACCGTGTGGGTGGACTCCGGCACGGCTGTCGTGCTGCACGCGGTCGCGGACGGGCGCGTGCTGGCGTCGGTGCCGCGGCCGGAGCCGACGGCCGAGACGGCCGCGGACGGCGCCGGCGGCCTGGTCTTCCGCGCCACCGGCGGCACGTACGCGGGCACGCCGGCGGGGCCGCGCCGGATCACCACCGGGGCGCTGCTCGCTGCCGGGCCGACCCGGTGGCTGGTGCTCGAGTGCGACGACGCCCACCGCTGCCGGCCGTACGCCGTCGACCGCGCGACCGGGGCCCGCCGGGCGGTGCCGGCCACGCTGGCCGCCGACGTCCCGCGGGGCGTCGTCGCGCCCGACGGCCGCACCGCCGCGCTGCTGCGGGTCCGCCGGGACGGCACCGTCGTCCCGTACCTGCTGGACCTGGCGTCCGGGGCGAGCCGGCCGGTTGGCCTGGAGATCGACCAGGCCGGCGACGGCGGCCTGGTCTGGTCGCCGGACAGCCGCTGGCTGTTCACCACCGCGACCGGCGGCATGGTGACCGCGGTCGATCCGGCCACCGGCCGCCCCACGGAACTCGGCGTCTCGCTGTCGGCCCCGACGACCCTGGCCGTCCGCCGGGTGCCCTAGGGCCGACCGGCTGACCGCGGACTCAGCTCCGGCGGGCCGGACGGTTCCGGAGCACCCGCGGCCAGATGCTGCGCTGGATCAGCAGGGTGAGGGAGCCGGCCAGCACCAGGCCGAGCAGGTTGAGCAGCAGCTGGCCGGTCGACTCGGCGGCCTGGTGGAGGTAGTCGGCGCGGGGCCGGCTCGGGTCGGCGGCCAGCGCGAACGCGAGCGCGGCAGCCGCGTCGCCGGCGGCGGGGATGGTCGTCACCGAGACCAGGACGCCGACCAGGGCCCCGGACCGGGCCGAGGTCAGCGCGAGCATGCCGGCGATCCCGGCGAGGAACGCGACCACGAACGACAACGCGTCCGGCTGGTAGACGAAGCCGGTCTGCGGCCGCGGCTGGAACAGCTGGCCGGAGTCGATGAGGCCGACCGCGGTCAGCAGCCAGGTGACCAGGACGGTGACCACGATGCCGACCGCGAAGCCCACCGCCAGCGCGGCCAGCGAGCGGCGCACGGTCGCCCACCGCCGCAGGACGAGCCCGGTGCAGACCCCGGCCAGCGCCCCGTACTCCGGCCCGACGATCATCGCGCCGACGACGAGGACCGCGGAGTCGAGCAGCACCGCGATCCCGGCCAGGATGGTCGCGACCGAGAAGAACGCCAGGTAGGTGGCCGAGATGGTGGACTCCGACTCGGTCCGCGCGGTCAGCTCCGCCCACACCACCGCGTCGGTGGCGTCGCCCGGTGCGAGGTGCTCGGCCCGGTTGGCGGCGGCGGACAGCGACAGCTCGACGTTCTCGACCGCGATCGAGCCACGCTCGGTCAGGCCGAGCTGCCGCAGCTCGTCGAGGACGTGGTTGGCCGACTCGCGGGCCACGTCGGCGAGCACGACGTCACCGGCCGGCTGCACGCCCGCGCCCGGCAGCACGACCACGTTGGTGACTCCGACGTGGTCGGTGAGCAGCGACCGGGCCCGGTCGGTGCAGTCGGCCGGAGCGATCACGCGCAAGTGCAGCACGGCCCCGACCGTAGCCGCCGGTCCCCGGCCCGGCCCGCGGCGCGGTCCCCGGCCCGGCCCGCGGCGCGCGCGGCGGCGGGCTACGCGGCGCGGGCGCCGGCCGGGCTACGCGGCGCGGGCGCCGGCCGGGCTACGCGGCGCGGGCGCCGGCCGGGCTACGCGGCGCGGGCGCCGGCCGGGCTACGCGGCGTGCGCGGTGGCCGGGCTACGCGGCGCGCGCGGTGGCCGGGCTACGCGGCGGCCGGGACCGGCTCGAGGCGGGGCGCGATCTCCGGTCGCAGCCCGCGGTAGCCGTTCTCGAACAGCGGCGAGGAGACGAGCAGGTCGGCGGTGGCGAGGTTGGTCGCGACCGGGACGTTCCAGACCGCGGCGAGCCGGAGCAGCGCCTTGACGTCGGGGTCGTGCGGCTGCGGTTCCAGCGGGTCCCAGAAGAAGATCAGCATGTCGACCGCGCCCTCGGCGATCTTGGCGCCGATCTGCTGGTCGCCGCCGACCGGACCGCTGAGGAAGCGCTGCACCGGCAGCCCGGTCTCCCGCTCCAGCAGCGCGCCCGTGGTCCCGGTCGCGTACAGCGTGTGCCGAGACAGGATGTGCCGGTTGAATTCCACCCACGACAGCAGCTCCTGCTTCTTGTTGTCGTGGGCCACCAGCGCGACGTGCCGGGTCTCATTCACGCGGTCCAGCGTGCGCCCGGAGCAATGCATGCGTCCAATGCCGATGAGGCGGACGATCCATGCCGTAACGGCATAGGTGGGACGCCCGGCCTCAGCTGAGACCGTCGCCGACCCGCGGGATCCGGCCGGCGACCGCGCGGGCCACGACGTGGTCCCGGAATGCCTCGGTCACCGGGGTGAGTCGCCGGTCGGCCGGCCAGGTCAGCCGGATCTCGCGGACCGCGGCCGGGTCGTCGATCGCGCAGTGGTGCAGCGCGCCGCCGGCGGCCTCGGGACTGCCCGACCGGGGTGCGGGCACCACCGCGACGCCGAGCCCGGCCGCGACCAGTCCCCGCACGGTGGACAGGTCGTCGCCCTCGAACACGACGTCCGGGCTGAACCCGGCCCGCGCGCACAGCGCGTCGGTCTGCGCGCGCAGCGCCGAGGTCGGCCGCAGCCCGACGAACGGCTCGCCGGCCACGTCACGCAGCGAGACCCGGTGCCGCCGGTGCAGCCGGTGCTCGGTCGCGGTCACCAGCCGCAGCGGTTCGGAGGTCAGCGGGTGGGACCGGGATCCGGGACCGGGCGGGCGCGAGCCGAGCACCAGGTCGGCCCCGGCCGGCTCGCCCCCAGGATGGTCGGTGACCTGGGTCAGCGCGAACTGCACGCCGGGCCGGTCGACGTGCATCGACCGGATCAGGTCGGGCACCAGCCAGGTGCCGAGCGAGTGCTGGAACGCCAGCGCGACCGTGCCCGAGTCCGGGTCGGCCAGGTGCGCGACCGCCGCCAGCCCGTCGTCGAGCTCGTGCAGCAGTGCGTCCACATGCCGCTTGAACACCGAGCCGGCGTGCGTCATCCGCAGCGTGCGGCCGGTGCGGTGCAGCAGCGGCGCGCCGACCTGTTTCTCCAGCCGGGCCAGCGCCCGCGAGACCGCCGGCTGGCTGACCATCTCCAGGTCGCCGACCTCGGTCACGGTCACCCCGTCGGCGACCTGCTGGAACCAACGCAACGCCTCGGTGTCCATCCTGCGGACACTAGGCGCCGTGGAGCCGAGACCGCGGGTGCACGTGACACCGGCGGCCGGCTGGCTCAACGACCCGGTCGGCGGCCTGGTCCACGACAGGCGGTATCACCTGTTCTTCCAGTCTGTGCCGGGCGCGACGCAGTGGCAGCCGGCCTGCCGGTGGGCGCACCTGGTCGGCGACGACCTGGTCCGCTGGCGACACCTGCCAGCCGCGCTCGTGCCGGGCGAGGGCGACGACGGGGTCTGGTCCGGCTCGGCCGTGCGCGACGGCAACGGGCCGGTGCTGGTCTACACGAGCGTCGCCGGTGACCACCTCGACCGTGGCCGGGTCGCGCTGGCCCGGCCGCTGGACGCCGGGCTGGTCCGGTGGCGGAAGGACGGCGTGGTGCTGCGGCCGCCGCCCGACCCCGACGTCGTCGCGTTCCGGGACCCGTACGTGTCGGGCCGGCCGGGGGAGTGGCGGATGGTCGTCGGCGCCGGGCTGCGCGGCCGCGGCGGTGCGGTGCTGGCGTACCGGAGCCGGGACCTGCGCTCCTGGGCGGCCGAGGGGGTGCTGGCCACGGCGGCCGGGCTCGGCGACATCTGGGAGTGCCCGCAGTACGTCGACCTGGACGGGCCGGCCCTGATCGTCTCGGTCTGGGCCGGCGGCCGGCTGGACCGGGTGGTCGCCAGCCGGGGGTCCGAAGTGGACGGTCGGTTCCGGCCCGGGCCGTGGCGGACGCTCGGCCACGGCGGGTCGGCGTACGCCCTGACGACCTACCGGGACCGGGCCGGCCGGCTGGCCGGCACGGCGTGGCTGCGCTCGCCGGTGGATAACCCGCCGGGCTGGGCCGGGATGCTCAGCCTGCCGGTGCTGCTGTCCGCCGGCCCGGGCGGCGGGGTGTCGGTCGCGCCCCACCCGGACGTCCTCACGCTGCGCGGCGCCCCGCTTCCGCTTCGCGGCAGGCGGTGCGCGCTCGACGGCGTGGCCGACCTCGAGGTCGAGCTGCGGCCGGGCGCCACGCTGCGGCTGGGCGGTGCGCTCGACCTGGTCCGGGACGTCGACGGGCTGGCGGTCGGGACGATCCGGGTGCCCACCGGCTCCGATCGGCTGCGGGTGGTCGTCGACCGCGGGGTGGTGGAGGCGTGGACCGGGGACGGCTTGTGGCTCGCGTTGCGGCTCCCGTACTGCGAGGTCGGCTCGGCCGCGGTGCGCGGCCCCGGCCGGCTGGCCGGCTGGGCGCTCGACCCGGACTGACCGTCACCCGTCGACCGCCAGCCGAGCCCTGGCCGGGCCGCGTCCGCCGCACCGCCTGGCTGCCGGGAGGATCCGGCGAGGACCTACCGTGTGCTCGCGCGGGGGACGACTCGTACCGTGCCTGGAGGTGGACATGGGTGTGACGACTCGTGGCGTGCGTGGCGTCGCTCGGGTGTTGACCGGGTCGACCTACGCCCTGCTGGGGGCGGACGCGTTCCGGACCCCGGGCGGCCGGGTGGACACCGCCGGATCGCTGCTGGCGTCGATGCGCCGGGTCGCGCCGCTGCCCGAGGACGACGAGCTGCTGGTCCGGGTCAACGCGGCCACGATGGTCGTCGCCGGGACCGCGCTCGCGCTGGGCCGGTTGCCCCGACTGGCCGCCGCGGCGCTGGTGGCGTCGATGGTGCCGACGACGCTGGCCGGCCACGCGTACTGGACGCACGACGACCCGGCCGCCCGCGCCCAGCAGCGGACCCAGTTCCACAAGAATCTGGCGATGATCGGCGGCCTGCTGCTCGCCGTCCTCGACGATCCCGGCCGGGAGCGCCCGGCCGCGGCGGAGAAGCCCGAGCCCGCCGGCTGACCCGCCCCAGCCGCCGCCGGTCACCCGAGCGGAGACCGGCGGCGGCCGGGCGGTGGCCGCCGCCGATCTCCGGACCAGGGGCGTGTCTGCCAGCCAGCTAGCGGGTGAAGGCCTGGAACTCGGCGATCCGGACCTGGGTGCCGAACGGGCTGTTGGCAGCGCAGTCCGTGGCCGCGGTCGGGTCGCTGTCCGGCTCGCCGGCGTACAGCGGGTTGCCGGTGCACTGGCTGGTCAGCACCCGCAGCCGCAGGGCGGTCGCCCGGGTCGGCGGGATGCTGAACTGCCGCAGGGTGAGGTCCGGGGCCACCGGGCGGAACGCCTGCGCCGGGAACGCGTTCGCCGGGCTGCTGAACACCGGGGTGAAGCCGGCGTCGGTGGAGCAGTCCGCGACGGTCGCGTTGCAGGCGAGGACCTGGAACGAGCGCAGCGCGCTGAAGCGGTTCTGCGGGCCGGGGTCGGCGTCGTCCACGATCGCCGGCCGCAGCAACGCGGACACGTTGACCGAGGTGACCCGCTGCGGCGCGGTGCCGGCCAGGTCGACCGTGACCTGCTTGCCGGCCACGCCGTCCAGCGACGCCCAGTCGGTCGCCTCGGTGTCGTCGGCGATCGCGCCGAGGTTCACCCCGTCACCGGCGACCGTCGCGCCGGCCGCCGTGGAGGCGACGTTGCGCGGCAGGTTCAGCGGCAGCGTGGACGTGCGGCCGGGCAGGAACAGCGTGGTGAACCGGCGCGCACCGAAGCCCGGACCGGCCGCCACGAAGCTGAACGGCTGCCCCGGCACGATCTGGAACGTGTCCGGGATCGCGGTCTCCGGGTCGGTGTCCGCGACCGGGACCGCCCTGGCCTCGTAGTCGCCGACGTACAGCCGGACCACCGCGTTGGCGGCCTCGCCGGTCGGCAGCAGCGTGACGGTCGCGTTGTTGGCGAACGGCGAGGCGAAGCTCGGCGTGGCGGCCGAGTCGGCGCCGCCGTTCGTGCTCGCGTCCTGGCCCATGCCCGAGGCGGCGAACGCGTTCCAGATGATCCGCGTCGTTGCGCTGCGCCGAGGTGAACGTGGCCGGGTCGCAGCGGGCGACGTGCCACTGGTCGGTGAACGGGTAGAGGTAGTTGCGGTCGGGGCTCGGGGTCGCGTTGGTCTGCGGCGTGCCGCTACCGAGGTTGAGCACGTCGTTGGCCGAGTTGCCCTGGGTGGTGAAGGTCGGCTGGCCGGTGCCGAGGCTCGTGTCCCAGGCCGCGTCGGTCACCGGGTCGCGGACGGCCTTCCCACAGCCGGCCGTGGGCGTCAGGCACCAGGTCACCCGGGTGTCCCGGCCGGCGGCCGTGTTCGCCGGCAGCGGGGTGGCCGGGAAGACGGCCCACTTCGGGTTGTCCGAGTCGAAGTCGACCTGGTCCTCGCGGACCAGCACGGCGCCGGTGATGGCGTCGACGTACGTGAGGTAGGCGGTCGGGCGGTCCGGGTCGGGCGCGACCAGGTTCACCTCGTACGCGGCCCGCGGGCCCTGCGCGGTCGGCACGGCGACCGCGCGGACCGACGTGCCGCCGAGCCGGCCGGCCGGGATCCTCGCGTCGTCCGCGGCCCGGGCGACCGCCTGGTCGGCGGTCAGCGTGGCCGGCGCGGGCGCGCCGGTCAGCCGGGACAGCGTGCTGGTGACCCGCACGACCGTGCCGGCGCGCACGGCGACGGCGACCAGGCCGTCGTTGCCGGCCGGCAGGCTGCCGAACTTCTGCTGCAGCAGCACGGTCGCGCCGGCGCCGAGGGGGCTGACCGAGACCGTGGTCAGGCCCGCGACCGCCGCGGCATCGAGGCCGAACAGCGCGGTGTTGCGGCTCAGGTACTCCTTCGCCGCGGTGACCGGGTCCTTGGACAGGCCGGACGCGAGCGGGCCCGGGCCGAGCGCGGCCGGGGTGCCGAACGCGTTCCACCGCACCCGGCCGGCCGCCTTCGCGGCGGCCGACGCCTGCGCGGCGGTCGGTCGCATCGTCCCCCTGCGGTTGTCGACGTCGCCCGGGCCGGCGAGGTTCGCCGCGAACCCAGGGTCGGCCGCCGCCGGGCCGCCCGCCCCGGCCGGCGCCGCGCTCGCCACCCCGTTCGTCATGGCCGCGACCAGCGCGACCACCGCCACTCCGGTCCCGGCGGACACTGCGCGCCGCCGCGCCGTCCACCCCCAGTTCTGCGCACTGCCCCTCCTCAGAGCCCGGGTCGCGGGCACGGCGAATCAGACGAACCGCGCAGTGAGCGTCGGTCCGTCACGAGTGAGCCGTAACGAGATGTAAGCCAATGTTGTCCTAACAGACCCGTGGTGCTGGCAACCGGCCCCACCCACCTGGCCGAACGGCGGTATCTCCGTGCTGCCGCGGGCCGGCCGGCGCCCGGGGGGCGCCGTCAGTTGACGGCCGCGTCCACCGCGGTGAGGAGGACCGCTCCGCAGTCGCCGGTCCGGGCCGCCACGTGGTCGTCCTCGACGGTGGCGAGGCCGATGACGCCGGCGATCCGGGCGGCCCGCTGCCGCCAGTCGGCCACGTCGGCGTCGGCGGTGGCGGCCGGGAGGCCGAGCACGCCCTGCCGCACGGTCAGCCCCTTCCAGGCCGCCCGCAGCCCGTCCGGGTCGACGACCTGGTCGTCGACGAGCTGGACGGTGAAGGCCTCCGGCTCGGCGTCGGCCCGGCGGAAGACGTCCTCGAGCGGCACCGTGTCGCCGAGCTGGCGCAGGACGGCGAGCACCCGCTTGAGCGCGTCCGCGAGCATCCGGTAGACGGTCACGCAGGTCTGGGTCGGCACCGGGATCCCGATCGTGAACATGGCGCCGTCGAGGCCGGGCTGGTGGAACTCGTCCGGGATCTCCGGCAGGTACTGCACCTGCGCGCCGGTGCTGTCAGCCAGGTCGGCGAGGACCGAGCGGACCGTCGCCAGCCGGCCGAGGGCGATCGACTCGCCGTCGCTGTCGGCGAAGTCGCCGACGCCGGCCAGCAGGATCTCCGCGCCGCGGTCGGCGGCCAGCCAGCCGGCCCGCAGGTCCGCGGCGGCCGAGCGGAGCGACACGTCGCCGGCGGCGAACTGCACGGTGGCCACCGGTTCGAAGCCGAGGTCGGACGAGCCCGCGGTGCCGGCGCCCAGGCCGCGCAGCCGGTCGGCGGCGGCCAGGCCACGGTCCTCCTGGCGGCGGTGGAACAGCCGGTACGTGCGGGTACGGACCGGGGTGGCCTCGCCGGCGCAGGTCCTGGTCCGGCGGCGGGCGAAGAAGACCCAGTCGGTCGTCGCGGTGACCTCGGTCGCGCCGCTCGGGGTGAGCCCGCCGAGCAGCCGGTCCGTCGCGTACGCGGCGAACCCCGGGTCGCGGCCGGGCGCGGCCAGCTCGGCGGCGATCACGGAGATCACGGACTCGGCGAGGGCTCGGCCGCTCGATCCCGGCGCCAGCGCGCCGGCGCTCTCGTCCAGCTCGACCGTGGCCGCCGGCCGGTCACCCGCGGCCGCGGCGAGCCGGCCGATGGTGCCGGGTCGGCCGATGGTGCCGGGTCGGCCGACCGTGCCGGGCAGGCCGACGGTGCCGGGCCGGCCGCTGCCGGGCGGCCCCGGCGTCGTCGGTGTGGGGCCGCTGGCGCGCGGCCGGAGCACGGCCTCGCCGGTGACGTGCCGCGGGTCGCCGGTCTCGGCGAGCGAGGCCGTCGCCGACACCGGATCGCCGGCGCCGACCAGGAGCGTGCGCTGGCCCGCGGACAGCGCCCAGGACAGCGGGAACGCCTTCACCGGCACCAGCCGCGGGTCCCGGTCGCCCTGGAGCACCTCGGCCACACCGTCGACGACCGTCCGGATGATCTTCCGGTCGCCCAGGGTGAGCACGTCCACGACCCGGATCGCGCCGGTGACCCGCACGTCGCCGAGCACCGGCGAGGTGCTGGCCCGCGAGTAGACGGTCGCCCTGGCCCGTACGTCGGTGCTGCCGTTGACCGGCAGCGTGTCCAGGCCGGCCCGGGTCTCCGCGTCCAGCCAGACGGCCACCGGCCGGGTCTCGCCGTCGGCCAGCGGCCGGTCGGCGGGCGGCCGGGCCGTACCGGCGGCGAGCAGCTGGGCGCGGCGCAGCAGCGCGCGCCGGCCTTCGGCGACCAGCCGCTGGGTGAACGATCCGGCGAGCCGGATCCGGTCCTGCTCGGCGTCCGGGCGGACGGTGATCTTCTCGGTGTTCCGTTCCCGTTCCCGTTCCCGGTCCCGTCCCCGGCATCGGCCGCGCCCGGCTCGGCCGCCACGGTGCCGAAGGCCCGCCGGACCGTACGCATCGCGGCCGCGGCCAGGTCGGGGACGGACAGCCGCTGCGGCGCCTCGCCGAACCCGGCCGCGGTCAAGGACCAGCCCCGGTCGGACCGGTCCCGGGCGACGACGGACAGCGTCAGCGCCGACGCCGGATCGCCGCCCTGCGCGCCCCGGACGACCGGGAACACCCGGGCCACGCCGGTCAGCCCGGTGGCCGGCGCCGGCGGCTGGCCGAGCACGCCGTCCGGCACGAGCACGTCGACCTCTTCGAGCCGGGTCGGGTCGTCCAGGCCGCGGGTCAGCGAGATCCGGTCCATGTGCTGGGCTTCCTGCAGCGCCTCCGGCACGTAGTCCGGCCGCACCGCGCAGAACTGCAGGTCGACGCCCGGCCCGAACAGCGCCCGGAGCTGGTCCTGCACCGGTCGGGACAGGCTGACCGGCAGGTAGCCGGCCGGCGGCAGCTCCACGAATCCGCCGTCGACGAGCAGCGAGCCGCTGGCGGTGGCCGGCGCCGGGCTGGTTCCCAGCGCCGTGGCGATGCTGGCGCGCAGCGCGTCGATCCGTCCGGCCGGGTCGGCGGCGAGCCCGCCGAGGACGTCCGCCGCCGCGGCCAGCGCGTCGCGCTCGGCCCGGCAGGGGTCGCCGTCGCCCCCACCCGGGTCGCCGGCGCCCGCGCCGAGATCGAGCAGTTGGCACTGGAACTGCAGGACCTGGGCCAGGAACGTGTCCCAGGGCCGCATCGCCATCCGGGCCGCCCAGTAGCGGCGGGGCGTGGTCTCCTGCAGCTCGCGCCGTGCCGTCCAGGTGTCCAGCAGCGTGGTGACCCCGCCGGCCCGATCCAGCACGGCCAGCGGGACCTCCTCGCCGCCGATCGCGTCCGCGCCGGCGCACCAGACCGGCGCGCCGAGGCTGGCTCCGGAGATCATCGCCGGCACCGCCGCCCGCTCCGCCTGGAAGTACGCCGAGGCCACCCGGGAACGCAGGTGCCGGCCGTCGAACGGGACGGCGCTGCTGGTCGGCAGCGCCAGGGTCAGCTCGCGGACCCGGAAGCAGACGCCCTCGACCACGGTGGACCGGTCGGTCTCGGTGGCGCAGGCGTCGACGCACAGCTGGCCGAAGCGCTCCTCCTCGCCACACAGCGCCTCGATGCCGGCCACGGTGAGCAGGTACACCGGGCGGGGGGCGACGGTGACGTCGGGCCCGGCCGCCGGGTCGGGCGGGCAACGGCTGAAGTCGGCGACCCCGGGCGGCGCCGGCTCGGTCGGGTCGAACGTCCCCGCGGACCGGGCGACCAGGTCCGCGATCGACAGGTCGGCCTGCTGGGGCAGGAACACCACCCGCCCGGACGGGGCCAGGGCCAGCCCTGGCCCGACCAGCAGCCGGTCCCCACTCGACGGGCGGGTCACCCCGAAGCCGTGCACGAGGCCGCTCCCGGTCGCCTGGTGGGACAGGGCGGCCAGGGACCGGACGTAGTCCTGGTCGAGCCGGAAGCCGGCCGCGCGCAGGAACTTCCCGTCGAAGTACCAGAGCCGGGTCAGGATCGTCGTCGGGTCGACCACGCTCAGCCCGGTGGCGGAGCCGAGCAGCTCGAGCGGTGTCGTCGCGGTGCCGGTGGAAGGCATCTGTCGTCCTCACTCCGAGTCGGTGCCGGGGGTGCCGATCTGCAGCGCGGCGTCCTCGCCGGCGCGTACGGTCCGGCCGTCGGCGTCGGTGCCGGACAGGGGTTGGCCGTCGGAGCCGAGCAGCGGCGCGGGACCGGCGCCGCGGGCGACGACGCGGACCGGGCGGACCCGGGGCGCCGACCGGAGCCGCAGGTCGACCGCGGTCCCGGCGTCGTCCAGCGTCGCCGCGGTCACGTCGACGCCGGACCAGCCGGACGAGCGCAGCGCGGTCACGGCGAACGCGTCCGCCGTGACCGTCGGGGGCAGCAGCGGGGCGGTGAAGCGCACCGTGAGCGTGCTGCCGGACAGCTCGGCCGAGGCCGCCCGCGGCGGGTCCGCGGCGGCCGGGCCCAGCGACCGCGCCCGCGCGTCGAGGGCACCGGCCGGCGCGCACAGCAGCAGCTCCTGGATGGTGCGGGTGCGCACGTGCGCCGGCCGTACGGCGTTGTCGACCGCGGTGTCGTCGACCACGACCCAGCGGTCGCCGTCCGGCCGCAGGTGCGCGTCGACCTGCGCGAGCACGACGCAGCCGTCGCCGGTGACCGGGAACAGCGTGCCGACGCCGTCCTCCGGCTGCAGCTCGACCGTGTCCAGCGCGGCCAGCCGGCGCAACCAGCCGAGCAGCACGCCCGGCCGGTCCGCGTCGGCGGCGGCGCCGACCGCGGCCAGCGCGTCGCTGACGGCCTGGTCGGTCGCCGGCAGCTGCCCGACCAGCTGGCGCAGCCGCAGGTACGGCGCGACCGGGTCGGCCGGGGCCGGACCGGCGGCCAGCGAGGGGAGCGCCTGCTCGACCGTCCGGGAGTACGCGGTGCCGAGGTCGGAGCCCTCGCAGGGCTCGCTGACCGAGGGCACCGGCCGGTCGAGGCACTGCTGCCCGCACAGCCGCACGTGCACCGTGAAGGTGACGCTGCCGTCGGCCTGCTCGGCCACCTCCAGGTCGTCCGGCCGGCGCTCGACGAACCAGCGGCCGAGGTCGAGGCAGAGCCGGTCCGCGACCTGCAGCTCCCGCCCGTTGCCGTCGAGGGCCAGGCCGGGCAGCACGACCACCTCGCCGGCCTCGGCGCGCACCTCGACGCCGAGGCCCCACACCGCGCCCGGCCCGTGCAGCCAGGCGTTGTGCAGCCACGACTTGCCGCGGTGGTAGCCCTGCTCGGTGTCGAGGTCGGCGACCCCGAGCAGCATGCCGAAGTGGTAGCGGTTGGACACGAACGGGTTCAGCGGCAGGGTCGTCCCGCCGCAGTCGTCCGTCCCGAGGACCAGGTCCGGGGTGGCCATGTCAGATTCCTCCTCGTGCCCGGGCCGCCGGGCGCGGGACGCCCGGGAACGACCGGCCGGCCTTGCGGTACTCGTCCCGCACGGCAGCGATCAGTGCCTGCTGGTCGACGGGCCGGCCGGCCGCCGCGGCGGCGAACCCGGCGGCCAGGGCGGCGTTGCGGATCAGGCCGCCGGAGATCTCGTACAGCGCGGCGAGGGCCGGCGGGTCGACGTCCGGCGCGTACGGGGCGGCGGCCGGCAGGTGCCGGCGCCAGAGCAGCTCCCGCGCCGCCCGGTCCGGCTCCTCGAGCTCGACGATCACGTCCAGCCGGCGCAGGAACGCGTCGTCGATGGTGCGGCGCAGGTTGGTGGCCAGCGCGACCAGGCCGTCGCAGCGGTCGATCCGGGCCAGCAGGTACGCGGTCTCGAGGTTCGCCCACCGGCCCTGGGCGTCCGAGCTGTCGGTCCGCCGGGCGAAGACGGCGTCGGCCTCGTCGAAGAACAGCACCGCCTGGCTGCGCTCGGCCGCGTCGAAGACCTCGGCGATGTTCTTCTCGGTCTCGCCCAGCCACTTGCTCACCAGCGCCGCGAGGTCGACCACCAGCAGGTCGAGGCCGAGCTCGGTGGCGACGGCCTCGACCGCGAGCGTCTTGCCGGTGCCGGGTGGTCCGGACAGCAGCATCCGCACGCCGCCGGGGTGTCGGGCGGCGGCGCCGAACCCCCACTCGTGCAGGACCTGCGCCTGCCCCCGGGCCCGGTCCACCACCGACCGCAGCAGCCGGTGCTCGCCGGCCGGCAGCACCAGCTGGTCGAGTGTCGCGTGTGGACGGACGAGCCGGACCGCCGCCGGCAGCTTGACCTCGGTGCGCCGCCGGACCTGGGCGACCAGCCCGTCGACCGAGACCTCGCCGGCCGCGCGGGAGTCGCGCACGGCCCGGACCGCGCCGAGCCGGCCGACCCGCAGCAGCCCGGCCAGCCTGGGCGCGGCCCCGTTCAGCTCGGGCAGCAGGTCGCGCCAGAGCGCGATCGCGGCGGCCAGGTCCGGGCGGGGCAGGTCCACGGTGACCACCGGCCGGTCGTCCATCGGCAGGCCGGCGACCACGGCCGCGGCGACCACCACCGGTCCGGGGTGGGCCGGCAGCGGCGGCCCGGCCGGCCGGCCGGCGACCACCGGGACGGCGCCGCGGGCGAGCAGGTGCGCGCTCCACGCCGGTGTCCGCTCGGCGTCCAGCTCGGCGGCCGGGACGACGACGGGCGCCGGGACGCTGCCGGCGGCCAGCGCGGCGAGCTCGAGGTCGTCCCGGCCCTCGCCGGTGAGGACGACCAGGCGCGGGTCGCCGGCCGCGACCGCGGTGGCCAGCGGGTCGAGCCGGTCGCCGGGCAGGGCCGGCAGCGCGACCGGGTGCAGCGTGGCCGGCCAGGCGTCGACACCGCGCAGCACGCTCCACAGGCCGGGCGGCAGCCGCAGCCCGCGCTCCGGCAGCGGCACCGTGTCCGGCCCGGCGACCAGGCGCAGCCGCGCCAGCGGACCGCCGTCGAGCGCCCGGCGCAGGTGCCGGCGGCCGGCCGGGTCCAGCTCCAGCACGGCGGCGGCGGTGGCCCCGGTGAACCACGGCTCGCCGTAGCCCTGCAGCAGCCGGGCCAGGCCGGCCACCGCCTCGTGCTCCTCGGGCAGGCCGGCCAGCAGCAGCAGGTCGTGCTCGAACGGGTTCAGCCGGGCCGCGGCGGCGAGCCGGGCGGCGGGGTCGGCCGCGGGCAGCGGCTCGGCTCGCAGCGCGCCGGCCAGCTCGGCCAGCGCGGGCCGCAGTGGCTCGCCGGCCAGCGCGGCCAGCCGGCCGACCAGCTCGGCGGCGCGGCGGGGGAGTGGCGCGAGCTCAGGCATAGCGATACCGCACGACCGCGCCGAGCCACCAGACGAAGCCGGGATCGAGATCGAGGCCGGCGGCCCGTACCCGGGTGTCGACGTCGGCGAGCGCGAACGTCGCCTCCACCCACCCCGGCTCGGCCGCGATCCGGGCGGGCCGGTGCCAGAGCCAGCGCAGGTCGTCGTCCGGCTCCAGCGCGAGGGCTTCCCGCAGCCGGTCCCGCACCTGCTCGGCCAGCACCGGCACGGCGGCCCGCTCGGCCGGTTCCGGCGGGTCCGGTGGTTGCGCCGGCTGGCCGGACAGGACGTGGACGGCGGGATCGTCCGCGCGCACCCCGCCGAGGTACGCCGCGAGCCAGCCAAGCACGGTCGGGAACGGCGCCCGGTCGAGTGCCTCCGGCAGGTCGAGCGACGTGGCGACCGGGAGGAGGAACAGCACGCCGCCGGCGGGGCTGACCCGGTCTGCCGGCGGCCGCCCGACCGGTGGCCCGGTGCGCGGGTCCGGGCCGGGCGCGGCCGGTGCCGGCGCCGGCGCCGCGGTGTCCGGGTCCGGCGGTCGCCCGGATGCCGGCGGCGGTGCCGGGGCCGGGGTGCCGGCGTCCGGCGGTCGCCCGGCCGCCGCTGCACCATCCGAAGTGGACGGACCGGTGGCGGCCGCCGCATCGTCCGATGTGGACGGTTCGGTGGCGGCCGGCGCACCATCCGAGGTGGACGGTCCGGCGGCGGCCGGCGCACCGGCCTGGTGCGGCGCCGGCCCGGGGGCACCGGCCGGGGGCTGCGGGCCGGCCGGCGTGCCGGCGGCGGTCCGGGTGAGCGCCCGGGCGACGGCCGCCCGGGCCGGGGCCGAGCGGGCCAGGGCCGGGGCCGCGCAGAGCAGCAGCAGCCCGGCGACCGCGAGCCGGTCCGCGGGCGGCAGCGCCGCGACGCCAGCCGGCCGCCGCCGGGCCACCGGCGTGCCCAGGACGTCCGGCAGCGGCCCGGCCCGCTCCTGCCGTACCGGCGGGACCAGCTCGTCGACGGCCCGGGCGACCGCGACCCACCCGGCGGCGGTCAGCGGCAGCGGGCCGACGGCCGCCGCGGCGACCAGCGCCGCGCAGGCCAGCTCCGGCCGGCCGGCCAGCGCCTGCGCCGCGGCGTCCGGCCGCCCCGGGTCGGTCCGGACTGCGAGCAGCCCCACCTGCCGCCAGGCCCAGGCCCGGCGCAGGTCCGCCCGCCCGACCGACACCAGCAGGTCGACCAGCGCGTCCAGGGTCCGCGGGTAGACCACGACGCCGCCCTGCCGATCGGCGACGGCCCGCTCCAGCGCGGCCGCGATCTCCGCCGCCCACGAGCGTGCGGCCGCCGTCCCGGTCGAGTCGAGCCGGACCCGCACGGTCAGCCGCGGCACGCAGACGTGGCCCGCCGGCAGGGCCAGCCCGGTCATGGCCACGTCGAGCTCGCCGTCCACCACCCGGCGCAGGCAGTCGTCCAGCCGCGCCGCGGTGGCCGGCCGGTCCACCGCGTACCGGGCGTGCAGCCGCTCGACGTCGAGGGTCACCATGTCAGCCCACCCGCGCCGTCCGGTCGAGCCGGGCCGCCTCGACCGCGAGCCCGGTGCTGGCCCCGCCGAGCACGGTGCCCCGGCCGGCCACCGACGCGCCGGTCACCAGCGGGTCGAACGCACCGGTCGGGCCGATCGTCGAGGTGAGCCCGAGGTGCAGCCCGGAGCCCACCCGCATGCCGGCGTCCACCGTGCAGAGCTCGTAGTCGGTGTGCGCCGGCCGTTCGGTGTCCAGCACGTGCCGGACCGCCGCCTCCTGCTCGGCGTCCAGTGGCCGCGGCACCAGCACGGTGAACCGGTGCGCGCCGGTCCCGAGCGGCGACCCGGCGCCGTCCGCCGGCGGCGGCGCGTCGAGCGTGCCCACCTCGCCGCCGACCCGGAAGCCGACCCCGACCACCGCCCGGCTGGACCGGGCCGGGTCGTCACCGGAGACCGGACCCAGCCCGCGCAACCGGTAGTGCTCGACGATCACCGGCGCCACGCCGAGGAACAGCTCCAGGTAGCGGGACAGCGCGCCGAGGGTGCCGCGGCGCCGGTAGAGCGGGACGATCTCGGCCACCAGCCGGCGCCGCGCATCCTCCGGCCAGCGGTCGTCCAGCACCAGCCCGGCGAACGAGGCCAGCCAGCCCAGCGCCTCCACCGGCGTCGCGACCGGGTCGACCAGGATGTCCCGGCGCGCCGCCCGCTGGTCGAGGTCGTAGAGCAGGCTGTCGAACATCGCCAGGTAGCGGTGCAGGAACGACGGCTCCGGCTGATCCTCGGCATAGACCGCGGGCAGCCGGCGGACCAGGTCGTGCGCGGTGTGCTCGACCCGCAGCGCGCGGACGACCGGGGTGCTGCGGCCGTCCCCGGACAGCCGCAGCGCCACCCACAGGTAGCGGCCCGGCGGCGCCAGCACCGGCGCCTCGAACACGTCCACCGCGTCCCCCGGGGCCGGCCGCCACCACGGGGTCGGCGCGTCCCGGCGCCGGTGCAGCGGCTCGGCGACCGGACCGGCGGCCGGGTCCAGCTCGGCCGGCGGCAGCGGCGGCGTGGTCCCGCCGGCCGGCGCGCAGGCCGCCGGCAGCGCCGGCGTCGCCGCCAGCGCGGTCTCGTACTCGTCGTCGCTGCTGACCGTCGCGATGCGACAGTCGGTGCCCGGCGGCAGGCAGGCGTCCAGGATCACCCGGCCCCAGCGGTTGCGCGGCACCCCGCTGTCCAGCCGGTACGTCACGCAGACGCCGTCCCGGTCGTAGCTGACCCGGCCGCGGACGGCCAGCCGGAAGCCGGCCCGCGACCAGTAGCCGATCCGCCCGTCGGCGGTGGCGACGATGCCGGAGCCGTCGTAGCCGGCCGCGTCCAGCGGCAGCGCCGGGGTCCAGCCGGCCGCCGCCGGCACCAGCCGGCGCAGCACCGCCGGTGCCCCGCCGGCCGGCGCCGGGCAGGGGGCGACGACGACGGCGCCCTCGCCGTCCACGGCGATGTCGGACGCGCCGCCGACCAGCTCGACCGGGCGACCGGCCGCGGCCAGCCAGCCCGTGCCGTCGGGCGAGTGCCACAGCACGACCGGCGACCCGTCGGCCAGCACCGCGACCCTGGACGGCTGCGAGCCGGCCGGCAGCCCCGCCGCCGGCACCGGCGGCCCGACCGGCGGCGGCGCCGGCGCGGCGGGCTCGCACCGGGTCCACGGTCCGGGCGCCGGGGCCGCGAGCGGCGGCTCCAGACCGGGCAGCGGAGCCGGCTCGGGTCCGCGGGTCGCGGTCAGCCGGAGCAGGCCGGGCGGCTCCCGGACCGCGGCGTAGACCACCCGGCCGGCGGCGGCCAGCCCCATCGGCCGGCCGGACACCGGGACCGAGCGCAGCGTCCGCCGGCTCCACAGGTCGAGCACGGCGATCCGGCGCCGGCCGGCGTCGGCGAGCAACAGCCGGTCGTCCGCGTCCACCGCGATCCCGGTGCCGGCCAGCAGCGCCGGCGCCGGCTCGGGCGCGAACTCGGCCGGCGCCGGCCCGGCCACCGGCTCCGCGCCGACCACGGGCACCGGTGCCGGCAGCCGCGCGTAGTCCAGGCCGCCGCGGGTGGGCCCGACCGCGACCCGCTCGACCGAGTGCTCCCGCAGCCGGTACACCCGGCAGAGCCGGTCCACGGCCAGCCCGCGGGCCAGGCAGCCGGCGGCGCCGCCGGGGCCCGGGTCCGGCGGCTCGGTCCAGGACAGCGTCAGCGCGCCCGGCGACCCGTCCACCGCGGTGTGCCGGTGGCCGGCGCGCACCCACTGGTCGCAGGTCGCGACGAGGGAGGCGGTGCGGGCGAGCATCAGCACACCTCCCGCGGCGCGCGCACCGGCACCGGCGGCCCGGGTACGGCCGGCGGGGCCGGCGCCTGTCCCGGCGGGAGCGGGTCCCCGGCCACCACGGAGATCTCGGCCAGCTCGGGCACCTCCCAGGCGGCCAGCTCCACCCGGGCCCGCTCGTCCCAGTCGGTGCCGGTCCAGGCCGCCACCCGCAGGCCGGACAGGAACTCCAGCCCCTCCACCTGCAGCGCGGCCGCCTCCAGCTCCGGCCCGAAGACCGGCCGGCCGAGCGGCCAGCCCCGGCCCTCCGGCCCGTACGGCGGCAGCGGCGACAGGTACTGGCGCAGCACCAGCTCGACCCAGCGCCGCACGCCCTCCACCCCGTAACCGGGCTTCACCGCGATCCCGACGCTCACCGCGACCCGCCGGTACGTCGGCGGGATCACGTACAGCTCGGTGGTGACCAGCCGGCGGTCGTCCAGCCACCGGCAGACCGCGCGCAGCGTGTCCCGGTCGGGCAGCGGCGCGTCCGGGTGCGCCGGGTCGGCGGCCGGCCAGACCACGACCGACACCGCGCCCGGCGCCGGCTCGTCCGGCTGGTGCGGGTTGAACAGTCCCAGCGTCTCGGCCCGGACGACGCCCGCGCCCGGCGTCTGCTCGGCCAGCTCGCGGAAGTCCGAGACGGTGACCGCCCGGTCGTGCCGGCGGAACTCCTCCGGGATCCGGTCGACCGCGTCGGCCAGCGGCTCGGCGTCCGCGCCGCCCCGGCAGGGCAGCGGGTTGGACACGGTGACGCCGCCGAGCGAGCGGACCACGGTGATCGCGCCGGCACCGACGTTGCCCGCCGCACCCCCGCCGTACCGGTAGCGGCTGACCCGGATCCGCTCGCCGATCTGCGGCGGCCGCCCGCGCCGCCCGTCGCCGAACCGGACCGTCCCGGCCTCGGCGTCGACGGCGAACGCCCGGTCGTCGACGCCGGTCGCGCGCAGGTCGTCCACCTGGGTCCACGGGACCCAGCGGCCGGCGCCCTGCTCCTCCACGTCGAGCGCGACCCCGCCGAGCACGCCGGGGTGGACGAGCCGGTACTGCTGGTCCGGCTCGCCGGTGCCCACGCCGAGGAACTCGGCGGTCGCCGACGCGGCCTGCAGCACCGACGCCGCGTTGGCGCCGACCCACTCCAGCGCGGGCATCGGCGCCCCGGTCGGCCGGTACGCCCGCAGCCAGGCCACCGCGGTCGCGGCCAGCTCGAGGTCCTCGATCAGCGGCGGCTGGTCGCCGGCGCCGGCCGCGTCCGGGTCGGCCGGCAGGTAGATCCCGACGTCGGTGAGGTCGTCCGGCAGCTGCAGCTGCACGGTGCCCGGCCGGGTGAGCGCCGCGGTGGTGTCGGCCACGACCGACAGCGGGCGCCAGACCGGGTCGGCCGTGTCCGGGTCGGTGGCGTCCGGCACCGGCGTGGTCGTGCCGATCTGCCACTGCACCTGCGCGGTCGGCTCGGCCGCGCAGGCGGTCACGTCGTCCATCGACAGCACCGCCCGGGCCGGCACCAGGCCGAGGGTGAGCAGCCCGCCGGCGACGGCCAGCGGGTCGAGCGGCGCCGGCGCGGTCAGCAGCACGTAGAGCCGGCCGTCGATGGCCCCGCCCGGGTCGAGCACGTCGCCGCCCGGCTGCTGCGGCGCGGCCGCGCCGAACGCGGTCCGGTAGCGGGACGCGTCCGCCGTGGAGGTGTGCACCGCCGCGCTGGCCCGGGCGAAGTACTCGGCGGTGTCCTCGTCGAGCTCGTCCTCGTGCCGGGCCCGGATGGCGGCCCGCGCCGCCAGCGGCCAGGCGTGCACCTCGCTCCCGGTGCGGAACTCCACCGGGCCGGACAGCACCGCGGTGTCGATGGGGACGAGCACGCCGGCCGTCGCCGTGGTCGTGAACGACACCGTGCCGGCCGCCGGCACCGCCGGGCGCAGCGGGATGTCGAGCAGCCGCAGGAACCGCGAGCTTGGTCGCATCCGGGATCTGGTTGAACCGGAACAGCAGGTTCTCGGCCAGGAACGCGAACAGCTCGACCAGCGTGATGCCCGGATCGCTGGGGTGGTGGTCGGTCCACTCCGGCGCGTACACCGGGATCCGCGCGACCAGCTCGTCCCGCAGCTGCGCGTACGAGCGGTCGTCGAGGATCGGGCTGGTCAGCGGCACGGCCCCGGCTCACCTAACCCTTCAGGTAGAACGGGTAGACGAGCAGGCCTGGGCTGGCGTCCCGGGTGTGCTCGTACCGGACGGTCAGCAGCACCAGAGCGGGGTCGTCCCCGGCGGTGGCGGTCACCTCGCGCAGCCGCACCCGCGGCTCCCAGGCCTCGATCGCCGCGGTCACCGCGCGGACGAGCCTGGCCCTGGTGGCGACCGTGTTCGGCTCGGCCAGGTAGCGGCGCAGCCCGCAGCCGAAGCCGGGCCGCATCACCCGCTCGCCCGGCTCGGTCCGCAGCACCAGCAGGATCGCCTCCCGCACCTTCTCCGCCCCGGCCGCGTACGGCAGGTCGCCGGCGGCGGTGCGCGGCAGCACCGGGAACGCCCAGCCGGACCCGAGCCGGTCCTGGCCGGCGGTCACGGGTGCACCACCTCGTCCCGGCGCACCGGCGTGCTGAACGCCGGCGTCGCGCCGAAGGCCGGGAACGCCGTCCCGGCCGGGATCCCGTACCCCTGGAGGGCCAGCAGCTCCAGCACCGGGTCGTTGGTGTACTCGGCGGTGAGCTTGGTGCCGAGGTCCTGGCCGGGCCGGTCGGCGTCCAGCCCGGTCCGCAGCACGCCCTCCAGGCCGCCCTGGTCGATCCCGACCAGGAGGTCGACGTCGACCTCCAGCGAGGCCTGGATCTCGAACCCGCCCGGCACCACGTCGAGCTCGGCGGAGATGTCCGCCTCGAGCTCGATGCTGGGCGGGATGCAGAACTTCAGCTTGAGCATGAAGAACAGGCCGAAGACCAGCGTGACGATCGGGAGGAAGAGCTTGAGCACGAACGTCGCGATGATCGTGATGAGCGGGATCGCGAAGAAGCAGATGTCCTCGCCGGGCCGGACCGACCCGGAGGTCGGGATCTGGCCGTCCTCGTCGAACAGGAACGACGACCCGGCCGGCGAGCTCATCCGCACCGACGGCACCGCGTTGCTGGCCTCCAGCTGGGCGAAGTCGGGCAGCCGCACTTCCACCGGCCGCTGCGCGCAGCCGTCCGGGTCGAAGAACGACGCCAGCCGGTACGGCTCGGACGGCGGTGACCAGACCAGCGGGCCGGGACAGCCGCCGCAGCCGGGCATCCGGGCGAACGAGCGCAGCTCGTACGTGCCCAGCTCGGTGAACCGGGCCGTGCCGTCCCGGCCGACCTCGCCGCTCGCGGTCGGCACCGTGCCCCACAGGATCGTGCCGTCCCGGGCCGGGTGGTCGGGGTCGGCGGCCGGCGCGGTCAGCACCCGCAGCGGGTAGCGCCGCTCCACCAGCTCCTCCGGCTCGTCGTCGATCGGCAGCCAGGAGCCGAACGACCCGTCCCCGGTGGGTACCCAGGCCTCGGTGCGGCGGTCGACGCCGACCGAGTCGGCCCACACCCGCAGGGCCCGCCGGGCGGTCTCCACCCGCTGGTGCGCGGCCAGCGCCGCCGCCTCCGGGTCGCGCAGCCGCGCCCGCACCGCGGTGCCGAACGGGTGCAGCCCGCGGGCCCGGTCCCGGGCGGCGTCGAGCTCGCGCCGGGTCTGCGCCGCCCGGGCCGAGGCCACCGACTTCAGCAGCGTCGCGGCCGCCTTCTCCTGGCCGGCCGGGATCGCCGCCCGCCGGCGGCGGATGACGAAGCCGGCCTCTTCGACGTCGGCCGGGTCGACCTTGGGGAAGCCCGGCTCGTCGCAGTGCAGCCCGACCGCCACGACGTAGTGCCGCTGGTGCGCGACCGGGAAGAGCTTGCGGATCCCGCTCGGCTTCTGCCGGGTGCTGGACAGGAACCGCTTGCGGTTGCGGGTGTCGCCGGGCAGCGGGACCTGCGGGATGGCCTCGATCTCCTGGTACTCGTCGAGCGGGCCGAACAGCACCGACCGCTGCGGGTCGGCCAGGTAGTCGGCCACGTACGAGGTCGAGGTGTACTTGTGCAGCGCCGGCCGGCCGGCCCCGGCGGCCCGCTCGGGCTCGGCGCCGTCCCGCCGCTCCCACCGGTACCAGGGGGCGACCAGCCGCCAGCGGTGCGCGCTCACCAGACGTTCCCGGTGCCGGGGGTGTACGCCGGGGACGCCACGCCGCCGCCGGTCGCGACCAGGGTGTCGCAGACCACGGTCCCGGAGAACGTGCTGATCTCCGCGTCCACGGTCACCATCGCGGCCGAGATGTCCACTGTGGACGCCGCGTCGATGGACACCCCACCGTCCGGGGTGAGCGTCACGGTGGCGCCGCTGGCCGACTCGATGGTGATCGAGCCGGCGCCGTCGTCGAGGGTGAGCCGGTGCCGCGGGCCCTCGGTGCCGGCCACCGACAGCCGCACCGCCACCGCGCCGTCGGTGTCGTCGAACTCCAGCCGGGTGCCGGACCGGGTCTGCAGCACCCGCAGGTCGTTGGCGTCCGCCGGCTCGTCCGGCATCGCCGCCCGGCCGTTCCAGGTCGCGCCCAGCACGTACGGGCGGTCGGGGTAGCCGGCCTGGAAGCTGACCACGACGGTCGAGCCGATCTCCGGCAGGACCTGCAGTCCCTGGTCGGCGTCGGCGTACGGGCTGACGACGGTGGCCCAGGCGGTGACCGCACCGGTGCCGTCCGAGCGCGGCAGCCAGTCCAGGCTCACCTCGATGCGCTGCCGCTTCTCCGGGTCGCCGGCGAGCCGGGAGACCGTCGCCGGGAACAGGCCGTACCAGCGCTCGTCCGCGCGCTCCCGGCCGGCGTGCCCGGCGGGGATCACGACCGCACCTCCGGCCGCTCGGCCCGGAACTCGGTCCGGTAGCCGACGGACGGGTCGTAGCTGTGCCGGGCGTGCACGACCCGGTAGCCGTCGCCCTCGAACGGGCGGCCGACCCGGCGGAGGTCGAGGTGCGCGCCGGGGACCAGGTCCGGCGTGCCGGCGGTGGTGCCGCTGACGGTGACGAACCGGCGGCCGCGGCGCAGCATCTCCGCCGCGGCGTACGCGCGGGCGGTGTCGGTCACCGGGGCGTCCCGCCGGGCCCGGACCAGCCGCGGGGAGCGGAAGACGTCCGCGGCGACCGCCGGCCCGGTGCGCCGCCCGGCGGCCTCGGCCGCGACCACGTCGGCGCCGGCGGTCTCGTCGACCTGGGCGGCGGTCTGGTCGTCCCAGCCGAGCACCTGGACGTCGGCCCGCTGGTGGGCCAGGTCCGCCCGGGCGTGCAGCTCGACCAGCTCGTTGCCCTGCACCAGCCGGAGGTCGGCCCCGGTCCGCTTGTCCCGGGTGGCGAAGTGCACGGTGCCCTCGGCGTCCACCCACAGCTCGGCCGCCACCCGCAGGGCCCGGTCCCGCAGGAACGCCAGGTCCGACTGGTCCCACTGCTGGACCAGCGGGTAGCGCGGCCCGTCCGCGGCGGTGTCCGAGTCCAGCCCGTGCCGGTCGGCCACCGCGGCGGCCAGGTCGGCGTCGGTGACGTTCTCGTACGAGGTCGTGGTGTGGTGCAGCCGCAGCCGCATCAGCGCGTCCTCGGCGAAGACCGTGACGTACGGGGAGTGGCCCTCGGCGAAGCACACCTCCAGGCCGGAGACCGCGCCCTTGAACAGCTGCCGCTCGCCGCCGGCCGGCCCGAGCGTGGCCGCGATCTCGGTGCCGAAGTCGAGCAGCGCACCGTCCAGATAGGACAGTGACTCGGCCGAGCCGTCGCTGTCCGGCCCGACCGGGTGCAGGTGGGCCACCAGCGTGCGCAGGCCGAGCACGCCCTCCTCGATGTCCAGCCGGAGCAGGTCCCGGCTCAGCCCGCCCTCGGTCCGGCCGGCGACCGTGAAGACCGGTGCGTGCGACGAGTACGGATGGGAGGCGGGCTCAGTCATCGCCGTGCCCCGTCGCCGTCCGGGCCCGATCGCAGGCGATCCGGTCCACAGTGGACCGCAGCTGGTGCTCCCGCTCCCACACCGAGACCTCGGCCCGGTCCGGCTCGGCCGGCTCGCCGGTGGCGACGACCTCCGTGCTCAGCTCGCCCACGTGCACGGTCATCGCGAGCACCCGCAGCCGCAGCCGGCGTGACCCGTCCCGGCGCCCGGCGGCGGCGCGGGCAGCCGCGGCGCGACCACCACCCAACCGCCGGTGCCGGCCGACGCCTCGGCCGGCACGACCCGGTCGCGCAGCGGGACGCCGCGCCCGAAGCTGGTCGCCCGCGGGTCGGCCCGCGCCGGCAGCGGGCGGGGCGCGGCCGGTTCCGGGCTGAGCGTGCGGGCGGTCGGCGCGGCGGCCAGCGGCAGGTGCGCGTCCGGGGCCGGCGCCGCCGCCGGGGCGACCGGCGCCGCGAACGCCGACCGCGTCCGGCCGGCCTCGGCCGCCGCCTCGGTCCCGGCCAGCGTCTGCGCCGCCGCGGTCAGCCCGCCGGCCGCGGCCAGCGCGAACCCGCCCGCGGCCGAGGCGCCCGCGTCCGCCTCGAGGCCGAGCGAGGCGCCCACCGACACGTCGAGCTCCGCGCCGATGCCGAGGGCGACGCCGATCCCGGCCTGCACGGACAGCGAGGCGGAGAAGTCGACGGCGAAGCCGGCCGACAGCGACAGCGGGTCGTCCAGCAGGCCGGCGATCGCCCGCCAGGCCGAGGGATCGAGGCCGTTGCGGGTCAGGAAGTCGGCGGCGGACTCGCCGTCCAGCGCCTCGGCCGTCCGGGTGTCCGGGCCGCCGGTGCCGTCGCCGGCGGTGCCCGGACCTGCCCCGGCGGTCGGCTCCCCGGCCGGCGGGGCAGCCGTGTCCGGGTTGGCTCCCGGCCCGCGCTCGAGCGCCTCGAACTTGGGGTCCTGCTGCTTGATGTCGATCGGAGACCGCCGACCGCAGCGGCACTCCCTGAGCCGAGAAGAGCGTCAGCTCCTCCGACATGCTGGTCATCACGCCGCCGACGATCACCGTGCCCCAGCGGAACTGGACCCGCGGCGGCGCCTGCTTCGACCCGGCCGCCCGGGCAGCACGAACCGGGCCACCTGGGCGGTGCGGGTCCGCACGTCCACGGCCGTGCCGGTGCTGCCCTCGTCGGCGGTGTCGAACTCGAGCTGGACGGTGAGCGAGGTGCTGGCCGAGCCGTTGTACTGCTGCGCCTGGCGGCCCCGGGAGGCGGCCCCGTCGGTGCTGTTGGTCATCTGCAGCTTGCAGCGAGGTGGGGTTGAACTGGACCGGGACCGCGCTGCCCTTCACCGGCTGGCCCTTCTTGTCCAGCTCCTCCAGGACGGCCTTCTCCAGCGCGGTCATGCCGTGCCCTCCAGCCGCAGCCCCTGGTGCGCCAGGTGCAGCTCCTCGATCGCGATCTCGCCGGTCCGGGCGTTCAGCTGCGGGCCGACCAGCTTGGCCGGCACGCGCGGCGGAGAACAGCCAGGCCGCCATCGGCCGGCCCTGCTGGTCCTGGACGACCACCGTCCCGTCGTAGCGGCGGACCGGCCGGACGCCGCCGACGACGTCCTGGAACCACTGCCACAGCTCGGGCTCCGCGTCCCCGCCGGCCGGCCCGAACATGCCGCGCTTGCAGACCAGCGGCTGAGTACTTGGCCCGGCCGACCCGGCGGACCACCCCGTCGTTGCGGCCGCCCTCCTCGTAGTCCTTGACGTCCATCTCCACGTCCAGGCCGGTGACCTCCTGGAAGCCGCCGTCGCCCAGCTGCTGCGGCCCGTCCCCGGCCACCCGGGTGAAGCTCACCTCGAACCGGAACGCCGGGACCAGCACGTCAGCCACGCCCGGACCGTCCCGCCCGGACGTCACCCGACCGTCACCGTCCACACCCGCGACGCTCCGGTGACGCCGCCGGGCGGACAGTGCCGGCGTGCGCTGTCGACCGACGCCTACCGCGGGCCGGTGCCGGCGGTGACCTCGGCGGGACCGCAGTCCGCCGCGCCGGCGGGGTCGGGCACCGCGCTGGCCGGGTCCGACCGCAGCCGGATGGAGTCGATCGTCGGCGGCGACCTGTCCGGCACCATGCTGCACACCGACTCGGCCGCCGCCGACCGGGCCACCGGGGCCGGCGCGCTGGCCGTCACCGTCGGCCGGGACGTCGCGTTCGCCCGCGGCGCCTACCGACCCGGCACCCCGGCCGGGGACGCGCTGCTGGCCCACGAGCTGGCCCACGTGCGCCAGCAGCACGGCGGCGGCGCGGCCGGCGCGCGCTCGGGCGGCCTGGAGCGGGAGGCCGACCGGGCCGCGGTGATGGCCGCCGTTCTGCTGCTGGATCCGGCGCTCGCCCGCTCGATGCCGGCGCCGCGGGTCAGCACCGGCCAGGGCCTGCAGCTGCAGCGCTGCGCGGCTCCGCGGTACGAGGAGATCAGCAGCCTGCCGTCGCGGGCGGAGTACGAGCAGCGCGGCGAGCTGCAGCCGCAGGACTCCGGCGCCGAGCCGGCGGCGCTGACCGAGCGGCTCGACCTCGACCCCGGCACCGGCATGCTGGTGCTGGCCCAGCCGCCGGCGGCGCCGCCGGCCCGGCTGCCGCCGCTGCCCGAACCGGACCCGGCGGCGCCGGAGCTGTCCCCGGAGCAGCTGCTGGCCCGGCTCGCGGTCCTCGACTCCGCCCGGGACCGGATCGAGACGCTGACCGAGGACGTCGCCGGCGGCAACATCCGGGACGAGTCCGGCGTGCGGCTGGTGCCCCAGCTGCTGATCGCCTTCATCCGCCACGACCTGGGCGTCACCAGCGGGCCGACGCCGCTGGCCGTGGGAACGCCGGCGCCGCCGGCCCGCGACCCGGCCGAGCTGTCCCGCCTGCTGCCGCGGACCGAGGAGGTGCAGCGGCGGGCCTACGACGCGCTGCTCGAGCTGGCCGAGGTGCGCGAGCGGGAGGCGCAGCTGCACGGGGCGCTCGTCGACAAGGGCTACGACCTCGGCGGGGCCCAGGCCGAGGTCGACACGGTCCGGATCGCGTACGCGCGGGCCGCGGCCGACCTCTTCGGCGCCGACCAGGCCCGGCTCTACCAGCGGGCCGAGACGGTCAGGGCGGGGCTGGACGCCCGGCTGCTGGCCTTCCTGGTCCGCTACTTCCAGCAGCGTGCGACGAAGGGCAGCGACGTCGCCCCGGCCATCGGCGAGATGCAGGACTGGGCCGCGGTGCTCGGTGCCGAGCTGACCCGGCTCACCACCGTCGCCGAGGAGCTGCGGGCGGCGCAGGACCGCGGCGAGGACGTCACCGAACGGCAGCGGCAGTTCGCCGTGGACGCGCAGCTGGTGGCGACGAGCCTGGACGCGCTGGGGGAGTGGGACACGGCGCTGTCCGCGTACGAGGTGCTCGAGGCGAACACCGCGCTGTGGGGCCAGGAGGCGGTGCTGCGGGTCGCCGAGCGGATGGGGCAGATGAAGAACGCCTCGCTGGCCCGGGACGAGCCGTACCTGCGGCTGCTCGTCCGCGACCACCGCGGCGACCCGGTGATCAAGAAGTTCTACGCCTCGCTCGCCGACATCATCAAGGAGTCCCACCTGATCATCGGCTTCGCCGTGCTGCTGGTCGCGGCCCTGGTCACCGCCGGGGTCGGCATGGCGATCAGCGGGGTCGCCGCCGGGGCCGCGGCCGCGACCGAGACCGCCGCGCTGGCCGGCGGGGCGACGGCCACCGCGGCCGCCGCCGAGGCCACGGTCGTGCTGCAGATCGGGCTCGTCGCCAAGATCGGCGGCGAGGCCGTGGTCTTCACGCTGGTGCACCAGGGCCTGCTCGCCGCCATTCCCGGCATGGGGCCGAAGCTCACGCTGTCGTCGTTCCTCACCGAGCTGGTGTGGAACCTGGCCCTGTTCGGCGTGCTGCACGGCGTCGGGTCGGTCGTCGAGGGCGCGCTCGGCCGGTCGGCGTGGCTGAAGGCGCTCGGGCCGGCGGCCCGCACGGCGCTGCAGACCGGCGCGCGGATGGGCAGCACCTACGCGACGCTGCAGGCGTACGGCCTGATCCGGTTCATGTACGAGCAGCGGCGCGGGATGACGCTGGCCGAGTTCGGCACGATGTCGGTGCAGAACCTGGCGATGCTGGCCGGGCTGAGCATCGCGATGAAGCCGTTCTCCGGCGCGCTGGAGGGCATCCGGGCCCGGGCGGCGGGTGCCGGCAACGCCGGCGCGGAGGCGCTGATCCGGTTCCGGCTCCGGTACGGCGAGCGCTACCGGGCCCTCGACTCCGAACGCACCGACCTGGAGGGCCGGCTGCGGGAGCGGATGCGGGAGAACCCGCAAGCCACCAAGGACGACCTCGCCGACATCGAGAGCCAGGCCACCGATCTGGACGCGCGGCTGAGCCGGCTGGTCCAGGACTCGATCGCCGACCCGGCCGTCGACGTCAGCGCCCTGCGGACCGGTCTGACCGAGGTCACCGCGCAGCTGGAGACGACCCCGGTGCCGGAGTTGCTCACCGGGCTCGGCGTCGAGGTGACCGTCGACCTACGGGCCAGCGGCGACCCGAACACCTGGACGATCGCGCCCGGCACCGCCGACGCGGTGGTCGCCACCCTCGCCGCCAAGGAGATCCCGGTCGCCACCGGCGACGTCGGGGGCCAGCGCGTGGTGGAGGCGACGATCGCCGGCCGGGGCACGATCGACCTGGTCGAGCGCACCGCCCCGGCCGAGCCGGCCGTCCCGGTCGCCACGCCGGTGCTGGACGCCATGGTCGCCAAGGACGCCACCGCGGCGGCCGGCCTGGGCGCGATCCGCGCCCAGAGCGCCGTCCCCGACCTCGCCGCCCGGCTCGAGGCGCGGGCGGCCGCCGGCGACACCCGGGTGGTCCGCCTGGTCCTGGACGCCGCACGCCGGCTGGCCACGGCCCGCCGGAGCAAGTCCGCGCCGGCGCCGGGCAGCGACGAGGCTCTCGTCGCCTTCGAGGCCGCGCGCAACCACGCACTGGCGCTGGACGCGGCGCTGGCCGACCCGGCGGCGGAGGCCGGCCTGCGCAAGCTGATGGGCTTCGGCTACCGCACCGGGCACGGCCGGGTGCTCGCCGCGGCGGCGCCCGACGACGTCGCGCCGTTCCTGCGCGCGCTGGCCGATCCCGGGCTGGGCAGGGCGCCGGCGGAGTTCTACGAGGGACTGGCCCGCAGCCGGCCCGCGATCAGCCTGGCCGCGCGCTACGGCGGGCGGGTGCTGCTGCGGGTGATCCACCTCCAGGGAGCGGACGTGCCGCCGGAGCTCCAGGTGAGCAGGGCGTGGCTGGACATCGACCGGGTGCTGACGACGCTGGAGCGGACCACGCTCACCGGCGGGGACGCCGTCGCGCTGGCCGACAAGATCGCGCGACTGCCGAGCAACGCGACCTACAAGTACCTGGACAGCCTGGTCGACCCACGGCCGGCGGCGATCCCGGCGTTCGACGCGGTCAAGACGGTGGGTGCGCGCTGGCAGTTCCACCTGAACACGGCCAAGGACTTCGCGGCCCGCCACGCTGCCACGGACGGCCCGATGAGCGACGCCTCGATCGACGTCATGGCCAGGCTGCTGCAGACCGTGGAGCGGGCCCGCGGCCGGGAGTTCGGCGACTACACCCCCGCCCAGCGGCAGCAGATGCTCGACCAGTTCAACCAGCTCGCCTACGGCGCCCGGCTGAACCGGGGGTGGATCAACTCCACCCGCGGCCAGCTCAACCAGGCGCTCGCCCTCGGCGCCGGACCGGCCAGCCTGCGCACCATCTGGAAGGACGGCAAGGTCGAGCTGACCCAGGTCCCGGACTCCACCGTCCCGGACGAGGCGGTGCCGCCGGTGCGGCCGGGCGACCTGATCGCCGGCAGGGACGGCGTGCGGCCGGTCGAGCGCATCCCCCGGATGTGGATCGAGGACAAGTCCTACGAGCTGTCCTCGCGGGGGTCGACGATCGCGGGCGACCACGCCAGGGAGGCGACCGCCGACCTGACCAACCTGCCGCCGGGCAGCACGATCGCGCTGCGGTACGCGAAGGATCCCGGGCTCCGGGTGCGCACCGCCATGCTGGCGAAGTTCTGGGCGCCGGAGCACCCGGGCATCGTGCAGGTCATCTTCGAGGGCACCGTCTACCCCCGCCCGGCCACCTCGCCCGCCACCCCGCCGTCGGGCCGGGCCGCCGCCCGTGCCGCGGGCGCACCCGTCCCGGCCGCGGGCGCACCGGTGCCGGCCGCGGGCGCAGCGGTGCCGGCCGCGGGCGCAGCGGCTCCGGCCGCGGTCCCGGCCGTGGGGCCGCCGGTCCCGGCCGCGGGCGCAGCGGCTCCGGCCGCGCTCCCGGCCGTGGGGCCGCCGGCCCCGGCCGCGGATACACCGGCCCCGGCCGCGGATACGCCGGTCCCGGCCGCGGATACACCGGTGCCGCCGGTCGGCACCCCGTCGGGGACGCCGTAGGCGCTGTCGGCGCGGCGGAGCGGCCGGGCCCGTCACCCGGCGGCGCCGGGCCGCGGCCGCCGCCCGCGCGCAGAGGAGGAGCAGTGATCACCCCGGCCGGGCGGCGAGCCTGCCGGCGACCGCGCGCCACTGGCGGCCGGCGAGGTTGCGGACCTCCGGGTCGTCCCAGAGCCCGAGCAGCGGCGCCGGCCGGCCGGGATCGGGCCGGAGCGCGGCGGCGTACCAGTCCGCCCACTCGTCCGGGTGGCGGGCTCCCCAGGCGGCGACCAGCACTCCCATGACCGCCTCGGCGATCGCGTCGGCGGCCAGCACGCGGCAGGCGTCGCCGTCCGCGGACCGGGCCCCGACCACTCGCTCGACCGCGTTGGCCAGGGAGTTCGCGCCCGCCCCGGCGTACTCGCCGGGTGCGCCGGCCGGCTCGCCCGCCAGCGCCCGGCGGGCCCAGTCGTCGCCGGGGTGCGCCCGCTCCAGCACCGGCAGCCGCTCGGCGACCAGCTCCTCGGCCGCCGTCCGGGCGGCCGCGCACGGCATCCCGGCCAGCGCGGCGGCGAGCCCGTCCCGGGCGGCACCCCAGTCCGCGCCGGCCGCGGACAGTTCCTCGGTCACCACACGATCCTGCAACGCTCGGTGAGGACCGGGCCGCCCGGGTCGTCCGAGCAGCACGGGCAGCAGGTGATCGAGCCGACCCGGGTGGAGCCGTCCCGCACGTTGTAGTGGGTGCCCTGGCCGGGGCACGGGCCGGAGGTGGTCGGCGCCGCACCGTGCAGCACCAGCGACGGGTTGCCCTCGCTGGCCTTCATCGCGGCGAGCGCGGCGGTCGGGCCGGGGAAGACGTACTCGTCCGGCAGCGCCCAGCACTCCCGCACGCCCGGGTACACCGTCTCGCAGGTGCGGACCTGTTCCTCCTCCTCGACCTTCGGGGTGTCGGACTCGAGGGTCATGATCGCGCCCAGGCCGATCGCGCCGAGGATGTCGGCGAGGCCGATCCCGAGTCCGGTTCCGCCGGCGGCGCCGATGGCGGGAGCGGCGGCGACCGCACACCGGCCGAGGCCGAGGCCGCCCTGCAGCCGCGGCGCCGGCGCCACCGCGGCGTCCTCACCGAGCATGGTCCGGATCGCGACCAGCGCGGCGGACCGGTCGGCGTCCCGCTCGTACGCCGAGGACAGCGCCGCCGTCCCCGCCACCGGGCCGCCACCGGTGTCCCGCTGCTGCAGGCTGTGCGCCACCTCGTGGGCGACCAGCACGTCCCGCTCCGGGCCGGGCCGGTCCAGCTCACCGGCGGCGAACGCGAGGTGCGGGCCGAGCGTCACCGCTCGGGCCCCGAACCGGTCGGCGACCTCGGCGCCGGCGGCGCCGGCGTGCACCCGCAGGTGACCGAGCCCGGTGCCGTACGAGCGCTCCATCCGGCCGCGCAGCCCGCCCGGCATCGGCGCGCCCGGCCCGAGTCGGGCGGTGTCCGCCGGCCCCGGTACGGCGGCGGTGCCGGCACCGGCGACGAGCTTCGTCGGCGCGGCGCTGGGGACCGCCGCTCCGGTGCGGTCCCGGTACGCCCGGGCGCCCTGCACGACCCGCGCCCGGATCGCCGCGATCATCCCGTCCGGGGTGAGCGACGCCGGCTGGGCGTACCGCTGGACGACCGAGGTGACCTCGGCGCCCGGCCGGGACCGGTAGCGGTCGATCGAGGAGTCCAGGTACGGGCAGTCCCGCGAGCTCAGCCCGAGGTCGGCGAGCTCGGTGTCGATCGTCGTGGCCAGCTCCGCGCGCAGCCGGTCCAGGAACGCGCCGACCGGCAACTGGCCGGCCTCGACCGCGGCCCCGTCGTCGACCAGCGGCCCGCACGCGGCGCAGCACGGCGTGCCGTCGGCGCCGCCGCCGCCCGGGCACGGCTTCTTCTCCGCCGGCGCCGGGCGCGCCGGCGGCTCCTGCTCCGGACCCGGGACGGTCACCTCAGGCCGTGCCGGCGATCTCGGTGCGGACGGTGTCGTCGGGGTCGCGGGTCAGCTGGAGGACCAGGTACTCGACCGGTTCGGCCGGGGCGACGCCGACCAGGCAGATGAACCGGCCGGAGTCGAGGTCGGCGCCGGTCATCGTGGTGCGGTCGCAGCGGACGAAGAACGCCTCCCGCGCGGTGGCGCCGACGAACGCGCCGGCGTCGTACAGCCGGGACAGGAACGCGGCCACCATCCGGCGGACCTGCGCCCAGAGCAGGTCGCCGTTCGGCTCGAACACGGCCCAGTCGAGGTCGCGCTCCAGGGACAGCCGCAGCACCGTCATCAGCCGGGCCACGTTGAGCTGCCGCAGCTCCGACCGCCGGGACAGGGTGCGCGCGGCGGTCAGCCGGATGCCGTCCCGGTCGGGCAGGAACACGTTGACCCCCTCCGGGTGCAGCTCGTCGTGCTGCCCGGGCGTGACGGTGGAGGACGACCCGGACCGGGCCGACGGCGAGCTGGTTGGACGGTCCGAACGGGACACCGAGCCGGAGCTCCCGGTCCGCGACGATGCCCGCGGCGAACGCGGCCGGGTTGACCCGGACCAGCGCGTCCCGGGCGTCGTCGGGCGCGGCCACGTCGAGCCAGGGGTGGTACGCGGCCGCGTACGGCGAGTCGAACGCCGAGCGCCACTGCAGGATCCGCCGCTGCGGCAGCCCGAGCGGCACGTCGAGCAGCACGGTGAGATCCCGGCGGCTGTCGGCGAACCGGACCAGCTCCCGCTGCGCGTTGGCGATCCGGTCCAGGTCGGCCTGCACCAGCGGGTCCAGCGCCAGCCCGGTCAGCCCGGGCGGCGGCAGGTCGGCCGGCGGCGGCGCCGGCGGGGCCTCGACGCAGACCGCGAAGTCCGGTCCGGCCAGCGTCGGCGGGTCGGTCACGTCCTGCGACCGGCGCCAGCGGGGCCGGCTCGTAGAGGTCGGGCGCGACCAGCAGCGCGACCTCGTCGTTCTCGGCCAGGCAGTGCACGCCGGCGCCCGGGCCGCTCGTCGCCCGGGCACCCACAGCGGGTCGAAGAAGTCGTCCGGCAGCGACGTCCTGCCAGCGGTCCTGCCCGCCGGACAGCGCGCCGCCGACCGCGGTCAGCCGAGGGTCCACAGTGGACAGATCGACGGGGCCGGCGGCCCACTCGGCCGAGGGCCACAGCAGCGTCGGACTCCGCGGCCAGCACCCGCGCCGAGCCAGCGCGGGTGGTCGGGCCGCAGCCCGAGCCGGGGCAGCGTCTCCGCCCGCGGCAGCCGCGGGTCGGCGTCGGTGACGGCGAGCGTCCCGGTCACCAGGTCGAAGCCGGTCGGCGCCGACGGCAGCGGCGAGTCCAGCAGGAGGTGGCGCAGCCTGCCGGGCCCCATCGGGTCGGGCCGGTCCTCGACCCGGTCGACGTAGCGCAGCGCCAGCACGTCGCCGGGCAGCCGGAGCCGCAGCAGCGAGCCGGCCGGCGCGGCCACGTCCGGTGGCACCACCAGCTCCCCGACGCCGGCCGAGAGCACCGGCACCGGCAGGGTCGAGAAGGACAGCTCGGCCCGCAGCCGGTTGCCCCAGCTGCCCTCGTTGCGGGCCAGCAGCGCACCGGGTGCGGCTGCGGGGCGCCCGGCACCGCGAGCGTCCCGAGCGGCCCGGAGGCCCGGCCGTCGTCGTCGGCGGCCGAGCCGTAGTCGTGCACGATCCGCACCACCTAGGCCCGCCGGCCGCCCTGGGCGAAGAACGCCGCCACCGCGTACGGCAGCCGGCCCGGCCCCTCGAACCCGCCGAACGCGTACCGGTACTCGTCCCAGCTCGTCACCGGCACCGCGACCGACCGGCGACCGCGGGCCGGCCAGCCAGACCGCGACGGTCGGTGTCCGGCCGCAGCTCCGCCGCCGGCTCCCGGGCCGGGCCGCGCGGCGCGATGCCCGCGAACGCCGCGACGTCCCGGCGCACGCCGGTGAGCCGTGCGCACCGGCTCGGCGTGCGGCGACCCGCACGCCCGGGCGCGCCGGGCGCGAGCAGACCGGGCGCGACCATCAGGCGTACTCGATGCCCTCGTGGACAGAGATCAGCTCCTCCATCGCCACCTCGCTGCCGCCCTTGGCGGCCAGCGTCGGCCCGGTCCACTTCTTCGGCTGGGCGTTGACAGCAGCTTCCAGGTGGCGACCGGGTTGCGGGCCTCGTCGAGCAGCGTGATCGTCACGTTCGCGGGTCGATGCGTGCCCTCGCGCACGCCCTTGAGCCAGTCGAACAGGTCGGTCGAGCCCGACCAGCCCGCGCTTGAGCGTGACGTCGTCGTTCTTGAACGTGTTCGGGACCTTGCGGACGGTGTTGACCTTCTCGTTGCCGTTGCGGTATTCGGAGTAGCTGACCTCGAAGCCGAGCCCGCTGACGTCGGAGAAGCCGCCGACGATCGATGCCCTCGTCGCCGGCGCCCTGGTCCCCGCCGAGCGAGACGAGGAAGTTGAACGCGCCGTAGGGGTTGTCGCGACTGCACGGCCATGCGTCGCCCTCCTCAGGTCAGCTGCGCGTCGGCCGTCCACTGGCCGATCCGGAAGATCACGAACTCGGCCGGCTTGGTCGGCGCGACGCCGATCAGGCAGATCAGCCGGCCGTTGTCGAGGTCGTTCTGGGTCATCGTGGTGCGGTCGCAGCGGACGAAGTACGCCTCCTCGGGCTTCGCGCCGAGCAGCGCGCCGGACTTCCACTGCACGTAGCAGGAAGTCCTCGACCGTGCTGCCGGATCGTTCGTCCCACAGCCGCTCGTTGTTGGGCTCGAACACCGCCCACTGCGTCGCCTTGTCGATCGAGTGCTCGAGGTAGATGAACAGCCGCCGGACGTTGACGTACTTCCACTCCGGGTCGGAGGTCATCGTGCGCGCGCCCCAGACCCGGTTGCCGCGGCCCTCGAAGAAGCGCAGCGCGTTGATGCCCTCCGGGTTGAGCACGTCTTGGCGGGCCTTGTTGATGTTCGCCTCGAACCTGGTCAGGCCCCGCACGACCTCGTTGGCCGGCGCCTTGTACACGCCCGCGCTCGATGTCGGTGCGGGCGTAGATGCCGGTGACGAAGCCGGACGGCGGCAGCAGGAGCCGCGCGCGGCGGCGCGCCCTGGGCCGGGCGCTGCAGCGGGTCGAGGATCTCGATCCAGGGGTGGTAGAGGGCGGCCCTGGTGCTGTCGAACTGGCCGCGGAACGTCGCGGATCTCGGTCATCGAGCTGCCCCGCGGCGCGTCGACGACGGCGATCCGGTAGCGCAGCGTCCTCGGCGTGGGCGATCGAGGTCTGCCGGCGGCGGCCTCGCACGAGGTCGACGTCGTCGTAGGTGCCGCCGTCGGGCAGCGCGACGATGGCGATGTCGTCGATCTCGCCGAGCGCGTGCGAGGCCGGTCGCCTTGACCGTGGCGTCGTCGGGGTCGGCGGCCGCGCCGAGCAGGTCGTCCGGGCTGGGCATCACGCCGTCGTGGCCGCCGGTCAGCCGGATGCCGGTGGTGGCGGTCGGCAGCGCCGCGATCAGCTCGATCGCGCGGGTCAGCGTCGCCTGGTCGGCCGGGTCGTCGGGCGCCTCGGTGTCCAGCAAGAGCGACCGCGTTCTCGTCCTCGGGGTCGTTCGCCTGCAGGATCTTGCCGATCCAGCGGCGCTGCGCCGGGTGGGCGCCCAGGTCGTCGTAGACGTCGATCCGGTCCGGCGCCGGCTGCACGGTCACCCGCAGCAGGACCTCCTTGATGACCGACGTCGCGGTGGTGGCGACCGGGCCGCCGGCGCCGACGAAGACCTGCTGCGGCCGGCCGTTCGCGTCCAGCGCGGTCTCGTCCAGGTCGACGACGGCGAGGTTCGCCGCGTCGAGATCGTCGGTGTCGCCGGGCAGCGAGGCCGGGGCGACCGGCGGCTCCAGGATCTCCACCACCGCGCCGCGGGTGAGCCCGGTGGCCTGGGTGCCGAAGGTCGGGGTCGCTGGACGGCGCTGTTGCGCTTGCGCACCGGCCGCACGGTCAGCAGCGCGTTGCCGTACGCGCCGGGCCAGCGGGCCCGCCAGGTCGCCGTCGTCCGCGGCCCCGAAGCTGACCTGCTCCGCGGCGATGCCGAAATCGAGCGCGCCGCCGCCGCCCGGGTCCCGCGGCGCGAAGACGCGGCTGACGTACAGCCGCTGGCCGCCGTTGAGGAAGAACGCGCGGGCCGCGTGGGCCAGGTAGCACTCGCTCGCCGGCTGGCCGTCGCCCCGGTCGACGCCGACCGGCTCGAGGCCGCCGTACACCCGCTCGAACTCGGTGAAGCTGGTGATCAGCCGCGGCTCGGTCGAGTTCGGGCCGGGGCGGGTGCCGTCGACGTACTGCACCGGGCCGTAGCGGGTCACCCCGGCGAAGCCGGTCGTGCTGGTCGGCACGCCCTCGATCGACTTCGACCGGAAGCTGACCTCTTCGACGTAGACGCCGGGGGCGAGGTACTCGGGCATCGCGACGGTCTCCCTACGGGATCTGGATCAGGACCGAGGTCTCCCGACCGAGCGGGAGGTCGTGCGGGAACGGGCCGAACGTGCTCTGGCCGGGCAGCGCGGCGGTGCCGGCGGCCGCCGCCGGCAGCGGCTCGACCGGCAGGTCCCAGAGCGGGTCCACCGCCGGGCGCAGCGGGTCGGCCGGGTCGGGGTCGGCCGGCGGCAGCGTCGCGAACACCGTCAGCTCGACCGGCAGCGGGTCGTCCGGCAGCACCACGCCGGCCGCGGACGGGGCGACCGCCAGCACGAACTCGCCGCGGTCGTCGCCGTGCGCCCAGCCCACCTCGTCGCCGGCCGCGTCCACGGCCCGCACCCTGGCCCACCGCACCGGGGTGGTGCCGGTGACCAGCTGGCCGCGGACCACGGTGACCCGGCTCGGCAGCGGCGCGGCCGCCCCGGGGAACAGGCCGACGGCGAACGTGCGCTGGCCGGCGTCGCCCTGGTCCGGCACGTGCACGCCCACCCGGCGCGGGACGAACCGGCGCCCGCGCGGCTGCACCAGCCGCAGCACCACGTCCCCGACCCGGGTCCGGGGCCCGTACACCTGGCCGTACCGGCCGGACCGGTGCCGGTCCAGTCCACTGAGGACGGTGTCGAGCGTCTCGCCCGGCCGCCAGCGGCGCCATCGGTCCAGCGGCACCGGCGGGTGGTCGACGAGCACCCGCAGCGGCGCCGGCATCCGCGCGCCGGTGACCGCGTCGAGCGGCTCGACGCCGACGGCGAGCCGGACGATGCGCTCGTCGTACCGGGGGTCGGTGAACAGGTTCGTCACGGGTACCGGACCGAGCTGGCGGTGAGCCCGCGCACGGCGGTCGTCACGTCGGGATGGTCGGGTTCGTCGGGGGCGTCGATCCGGGCGATCCGCAGGCAGTACGAGACGCTGAGCCGGAAGTCGCTCGGCAGCGTGTCGAACGTGCGCAGCACGTCCTCGGTGCGCAGGTCCTCGTTGAGCACCTGCACCGCCTCGCCGGTCGACCAGCCGCCGAGCGGGTGCAGGCTCGGACCGCTGAGCACCGGGTGCTGGTCGAGGATCTGCATGGTCGCGCCGAGGATGCGCAGCTCCGCCTCGGCGTCGCTGTCCCACGGGGTGAGCAGCAGGTGGACGTCCAGCGGCAGGTGCACCGAGCCGTCGGCCGCGGCGACCGCCGACCACGGCGGGCGCATCACGTGGTTGATGTCGACCCGGTAGCAGAACATCGACAGGGTCGGGAAGCGGATCGGGCTGTTGGCCGTGCCGCCGATGTCGGCGAAGTCGTCGGTCCGGATCAGCCGCGCGGTCGGCCGGGCCCGGAACGCGTCCGGGTCGGCGGCCTCGATCTCCGCGAACGACCGGTTGAGCCGTCCCTGGACGCTCAACACCGTCGCCGCGACCGCGGTCGATCTCGCCACGGGCCGACTGTCGGGCGCACCCGTCACGGCACCGTCACCGTCGGCCGGCGACGGTCAGGTGACGGACGGCGGCCCAGGCTGCCGCCGTGGGCTCCGACGGCAGGTCCGGATGGGTGGGCCGGGCCAACCAGGTCCTGGACCGGCTGCCCCGCACGACCCTGCACGTCGGCGCGCGTACGGTGCCGGCGTTCCGCTCGCTCGGCGTCGTCGGCTTCCACCTGGCCGTGCTGACCGCGCTGCTGACCGGCTACCGGGCGGGCGTACCGGCGCTGGACGCGGCGGCGCTGTCGGCGGTCGCGGGCGCCTCGTTCTTCGGCTGGGGGCTGCTGCGGCGGGCGCTGACCGGCCACGAGGCGCTGGTGCTGCTCGAGCACGTCTGGGTCGCGCTCGGCGCGGTCGCGCTGCTGCGGTGGGCCGCGGGTGCGCCGGTGCTGCCGGGGCTCGACGTGCTGGCGGTCGGCCTGTGCCCGTTCCTGGCCTGCGGCCGGCTCGGCTGCGTCACCGTCGGCTGCTGCCACGGCCAGCCGGCCACGCTCGGCGTCGTCTACCCGGCCGCCGCGGGGCTGCCCGACCGGCTCGCCGGGGTCCGCCTGTTCCCGGCGCCGCTGGTCGAGGCGGTGGCGCTGGCCGCCATCGGCGTGGCCGGCTTCGCGCTGGCCGGCGGGCCGGCGGGGGCGGCGACGGTGTGGGTGCTGGCCGCGTACGCGACGGTCCGGTTCGGCGCCGAGGCGCTGCGCGGCGACCGCCGGCCCGCGGTACGCGGCGTGTCGGTGGCCCGGCTGATGTGTGCCGTCCAGCTCGCCGCCGCGCTGGCGCTCGGGGAGCTGGTCGCGCCGGGCTGGGACCTGCGGCGCGGCGCGGTCGAGGTGGGCGTGCTGGCGCTGGCCGGGGTCGCCGGCGCGGTGCTGGCCGGGCGTCGCCGCGATCCGCTGGCCGCGCCCGAGCAGCTCGACGAGCTGTGGGCCCGGATCCGGGAGCTGAGCCGGACCGCGGACGCCGGCCGGCCGCGGCCGGCCGAGACGTCCGCGGGCGTCCGGCTCGCCGCGTCCTGGGGCGAGTACGGCCTGCATTTGTCGCTGTCGCACCCGGACCGGTCGGTGGCGGGCCTGCCGTACGCGCTCGGCCTGACGCCGCTGGCGCAGACCGGAACGGCCACTCATGTCGTGATTCCGTCCTGGCGACTGCCCGATCGCGCAGCGCAATCAGTCCCGGTCAGCCGGCCGAGCCGCTACCATCCGAACGGGGATGTGGGGGCCTCGGGCAACGAGACGGGCAGAGACTACTTCGGCGAGCGCTCCGGCGCGCGGGCTGGCCCCGGCTGACGGCCCGCCCGGACGGCGCGCGCGTGGGTGCTCCAGACCCTCCGCCACGGTGGTCGGGGACCGAGGGAGTCCGGCGTGGGGGACGACGGCGTCAGGGATCCAGCCGGTGCTGCGACGACGCTCGTCGAGCTGCGCCTGCTCGGTCGGTTCGCCGTGGTGGTGGACGGGTCGACGCTGCCGGTGTCCCGGACCGGGCAGCGGCTGCTGGCCCGGATGGCGCTCAGCGACGGGGTCGAGGACCGGGCCGTCCTGGCCGGCGTGCTCTGGCCCGAGCATCCCGGTGCGCGGGCCCAGGCCAACCTGCGCGGCGCCGTCTGGCGGCTGCCTGCGTCGCTGCGCGAACGGCTCGACGTCGGGGTCGGCATGCTCGCGTTCGATCCCGGCTGGAGCGTCGACCTGCACGCGGCCGAGCGGTTGGCCGCCGACATGCGCCCCGGCCAGCACTGCGCCGCGGACATCCTGCCGGCGGCGGCGCCGTTCCGGCACGACCTGCTGCCGGACTGGGACGAGTCCTGGCTGCTCGTGCACCGGGAGCGCTACCGCCAGCTGCGCCTGCACGCCCTGGAGGACCTCGCCCGCCAGCACCTGGACGCGGGCCGGCCGTTCCACGCCACGGACTGCGCGCTGCTCGCGATCGCGGCCGAGCCGCTGCGGGAGAGCAGCCAGCGGCTGCTGGTCTGCGGTCACCTGGCGGCCGGCAACCGGGCCGCCGCGCGGGCCAGCTACGAGCGGTTCCGCCGGATGCTCGCCGACGAGCTGGGCGTGCAGCCCAGCCCGGAGCTGACCGCGCTCGTCCGCCATCTCGCCGCCTCCCCGCGCCCGGCGGGCCGGGCTGACCGGCCCTGACCGGCCCTGACCGGCCCTGACCGGCCCTGACCGGCCCTGACCGGCCCTGACCGGCCCCGGCCCTGACCGGGGGATCGGGCCGGCAGTGGGCGGCGTTGACCGCTGCCGGTGGGCCCGCGCTGACGCGCCAGTGACGGCCTGGCGACGCCCACGGTGCAGGCTGCGGCCGTGCACGAGCCGAGCACGGCCGACGCCAGCTGCGTCGTGCGGGTCTGGGTCGAGCCGGGGGATCGCGCGCTGCGCGGCCGGGTCGAGTCGGTGCCGCCGAGCGGCAGCGTCGTCGGCCGCGGCGTCGACGAGCTGACCGCCGCCGTCCGCGACCAGCTGGAGCGGCTGGAGCGGCTGCTCGGTCGCCAGGTCGAGCCGCCCTGACGCCTCGACCCGCGGCCCTGACGCCTCGACCCGCGGCCCTGACGCCTCGACCCGCGGCCCTGACGCCTCGACCCGCGGCCCTGACGCCTCGACCCGCGGCCCTGACGCCTCGACCCGCGGCCCTGACGCCTCGACCCGCGGCCCTGACGCCTCGACCCGCCGCCCTGACGCCTCGACGCGGCCGCGACGCCGCTGCGACGCCGGCGCGGCCCGCCGGACGACGCCCGGACGACGGGCGCCGGCGATACTCGCCGGCAT
Organism: uncultured Actinomycetota bacterium; assembly: GCA_963803135.1. Taxonomy (GTDB): domain Bacteria; phylum Actinomycetota; class Actinomycetes; order Mycobacteriales; family CADCTP01; genus CADCTP01. The sequence goes on from CAWDLH010000011.1 coordinate 366,325, forward strand.
GACCGGCACCGTCGCCCCCGTCGCGTGGCTGCGGCTGCTGGGCGGCTTCGAGCTGCGGGTCGGCGGCGAGGTCGTCCAAGTCAAGCCGGCCCCGCAGCGGCTGCTGGCGCTGCTGGCGCTGGCCGACGCCGCGGTCGAGCGGGCGTTCGCGGCCGGGCAGCTGTGGCCGGACGCGTGCCGGGAGCGGGCCCAGGCCAACCTGCGCTCGACGGTGTGGCGGCTGCGGGACGTCCGGGCCGAGCTGCTGACGGCCTCGAAGACCCACGTCGGGCTGGCGGCCGGGGTCTGGGTCGACGTCCGCGACGGGCTGGCCGACCCGGACGGTCCGCTGTCCGGGCCCCGGGCCGAGGCCACGCTGCTCGCCGACCTGCTCCCGGACTGGTACGACGACTGGCTGGACACCGAGCGGGAGCGGATCCGCCAGCTGCGGCTGGCCGGCCTGGAGCGCCGCGGCGAGCGGTTGCTCGCCTCCGGCCGGACGGCCGACGGCATCCAGGTCGGCCTGCGCGCGGTCGCGATGGAGCCGCTGCGGGAGAGCTCCCACCGGCTGGTGATCCGCTGCCACCTCGCCGAGGGCAACCTGGTCGAGGCGATCCGCCAGTACGACCGCTTCGCCGCCCTGCTCGGCCGCGAGCTCGGCGTGCCGCCCTCGGCCGGGATGGCGGACCTGATCGACACCGGCGCCCGCTCCCGGTGCCGGCTGGGTGCCTAGGGCCTGCTCGGAACCGCGCGACGTGCGAGGATGGCCGCCCCGACACAGGCGGGAGCACCGGTGGCGACCCTGGACGACGTGACCAGCGCGGTCTCGGCACTTCCCGAGGTGACCGAGGGGGAGCGGCACGGCCACCGGACCTGGTTCGTCGCCGGCAAGGCGTTCGCCTGGCAGCGGCCGTTCAGCAAGGCGGACCTCAGGAGGTTCGGGGACGTGACGCCGCCGGCGGAGCCGATCCTCGCCGTCCGGGTCGAGGACCTCGGCGAGAAGGAGGCCGTGCTCGCCGCCGGGCTCGCCGGGTTCTTCACGATCCCGCACCTCGACGGGTACGCGGCGGTGCTGATCGAGCTGGGCGAGGCGGCGCCGGATTCGGTCCGCGACGCGCTCGCCGACGGCTACCTGGCCTGCGCGCCGCCCGCGCTCGCCGAACGCTTCCTCGGCAGCCGGTAGCCGCGGGCGGTCCGGCTCTCCGCTCGGGTGCCGCTCAGGCGGGCAGGTCGAGCCGGTCGCGGATCTCGGCGAAGACCCGGTCGCGCGGGCGGGTCGCGTCGATCGTCACCACGTACTCCTTGCGCTTGAACAGCTCGAGCACCGGCTGGGTCCGCTCGTGGTACTCCCGGATCCGCACCTCGAGCGCCTCCGGGGTGTCGTCCTCCCGCGCCACCAGCGTGCCGCCGCAGACATCGCAGGTGTCCGGCTCCGCCGGCCGGGACGCGATCAGGTTGTAGTCGAGCCCGCAGCGCGAGCACAGCCGGCGGGCGAGCACCCGGCGGCGCACCTCCTCGTCGGGCAGCTCGAGGTGCACCACGCCGTCGATGTCGTAGCTCTCCAGGAAGAACTCGGCCTGGCCGGCGTTGCGCGGGAAGCCGTCGACCACGAAGCCGTAGTTCCAGTCGTGCCGGTCCAGCCGCTCCCGGACCACCGCCTCGGCCAGGTCGTCGCTGACCAGCTCGCCGGCGGCGATGGTCCGCCGGACCTGGGCGGCCAGCTTGGTGTGCGCCTGTACGTTCCAGCGGAAGATGTCGCCGACGCTGATGTGCACCAGGTCGTAGCGCTCGCACAGCATCGTCGCCTGCGTGCCCTTCCCGCTGCCCTGCACCCCCATGATCACGTACTTCCGCATGCCCCACCCTCCCACGACTCCGCGGATCATGGACGGTACGGAAGGATGCCGGCGTGGCCTCGCCCTCCTTCGCCGGCTCTCTCCACCACGTGGAGGTCTGGGTGCCGCATCTCGACCGGGCGGCGGCCAGCTGGGGTTGGCTGCTCGGCCAGCTCGGGTACGAGCCCTTCCAGCGCTGGAGCGACGGGATCAGCTTCCGGCTCGGCCCGACCTACCTGGTCTTCGAGCGCTCGCCGGCGATGGCCGACGGCCCGCACGAGCGCACCCGGCCCGGCCTCAACCACCTGGCGTTCCACGCCGCGGACCGGGGGCAGGTCGACGCTCTCGTGGCCGCGGCCCCCGAGCACGGTTGGTCCCTGCTGTTCCCGGAACGCCACCCGCACGCCGGCGGCCCCGACCACTACGCCGCCTACCTCGAGAACGTCGACGGTTTCGAGATCGAGCTCGTCGCCGGCTGATCCCCGGCCGTACGGCCGGGGACACTCGGGGGCGAGGCGACCTGTGCGCGGACGGACACGGCAACTCGGTGACCGGCTTCCACGTCGCCTGCGCACCGGCGTGCTCGGGCCCTTCGTCGCCGCGGTCGGGTCGTCCGGCCGAGCCGCCGGTCGGACAGCAGCCGGCCGTGCCAGACCGCCGCCGCGGCGACGTGGTAGGACGTGGCGGTGGCGACCAACGCGGTAGCAGGCGCAACGGGACAGGTCGGCCGCGTGGTCGTGGCGGCGCTGCGCGAGCAGGCCACGAACCCGTGGAGATCTCCCGCGCGGTCGGCGTCGACGTGGTCGCCGGCACCGGCCTCGACCGGGCGCTGTCCGGCGTGAGCGCCGTCGTCGATGTGCTCGACGCGCCGGCGCAGGACGCGGACGAGGCGGTCGCGTTCTTCGAGACCGCGGCCAGGAACCTGACTCAGGCTGAGCAGCGGGCCGGCGTCGGCCACCACGTCCCGCTGTCGATCGTCAACATCGACCGGTTCGAGGGCAATGCGCACTACGCCGGCAACCGTGAGGGAGCCCGCCGATGACCCCGCCGGATCTCGCGCTCGCGTGGTTCGAGATGTGCCAGACCGGGGACGAGGCCCGGCTGGACGAGCTGGCGACGGAGACGTTCGCCGGTCACGGGCCCGGCGGCACCACCGACCGGGCCGGCTTCCTGGCCTGGCTGCGCTGGTACGGGACGGCGTTCGCCGAGCGGCGGACGGTCGTCGACGACGTGATCGAGGGCGGCGACCGCGTGGTCGTCCGGTACACGACGGAGTCCGCATACCGCGGTGGCTACCTCGACCTTCCCGCATACGGCCAGCCGGTCCGGGAGACCGGCATCATCATCTTCCGCGTCGCCGGCGGCCGGGTCGCCGAGACCTGGTTCGAGGGCAACGACCTCGAGGTGGTGCAGCAGCTCGGCGGGCGGGTCGGTCCGGGGCTGGTGGTGCGGGCGGGGGAGCCGGGTGACCTCGACGCCCTGCGGGGCGTGTTCCGGCGGGCGTCGCTGTCGAACTCGGGGGACCGGGAGGTGCTGCTGGCCAACCCCGACGTGCTGGTGTGGTCCGGCGAGGCGATCGCCGGCGGTCGGGTGCGGGTCGCGGTCGAGGACGGCACGGTCGTGGGGTTCGCCACCACGGTCCCCGTCGACGGCGGCCTGGATCTGGAGGACCTGTTCGTCGAGCCGGACCGGATGCGCCGCGGGGTGGGCCGGCGGCTGGCCCAGGACGTGCTCGACGCGGCCCGGGCCGAGGGCGTCGAGACCGTCTGGGTGACCGCCAATCCGCACGCGATGGCCTTCTACGCGGCGGCCGGGTTCCGTCCGGACGGGACCGAACAGACCCGCTTCGGCCCCGCACCCCGCCTCCGCCTGGACCTCCCCTCCCGGTAACGCGATCGCGCCCGGCCGGCCCGGTGGCTAGCGTCGGGGCGTGATCTACCAGCATCCACTGGCGTACCTGCTGGGGATCGAGGGGTTGGCCCTGCTCCGGGCCTGGGCCGGCGACCACGACGAGGCGTTCGTACGGGCGCGGCTGGCCGAGGTGCGCCGGCTGCTCGACGAGCCGGCGCTCGCCGACCACCCCGGCGTGCCGGTCCGCCGCGGCGACCTGGCGACGGCGTACCGCGCGTGGTCGGCGACGTACGACGAGCCGCGTAACCGCCTGTTCGACTCCGACGAGCCGGTCGTGCACGGGATCCTCGAGCGGCTGCCCGCCGGGACCGCCCTCGACGCGGCCTGCGGCACCGGCCGGTACGCGGCGTACCTGGCCGGGCGCGGGCACCGCGTCCTCGGCGTCGACGGCTCGGCCGAGATGCTCGACCGGGCCAGCGCCCGGGTGCCGGCCGGCGCGTTCGCCCGCGCCGACCTGCACCGGCTGCCGCTCGCCGACCACGCCGTCGACCTCGTCGTGTGCGGCCTGGCGCTGGTGCACGTGCCGTCGCTCGGGCCGGTGCTGGCCGAGTTCGCCCGGGTGCTGCGGCCGGGCGGGCATCTGGTGATCTCCGATGCCCACCACGAGCTGGTGCTGCGCGGCTCGGTGGTGCACGCACCCGGGCCGGCAGGCGAGCCGGGACTTGCGCCGACCTACCGGCACACCGCCGGCGACTACCTGCGGGCCGCCGTCCCGCACGGCCTGCAGGTCCGCCGCTGCGAGGAGCCGCGGCGGGAGATGTCCGCGCCGCCGCCGGCGCCGCTGCGGCCCGGCGACTGGGCGGGCTGGCCGTGGACCCTGCTGCCGCTGGTCCCGGAGGCGAGCCGAGCCGCCTGGGACCAGCCGTCCACGATCATCTGGCACTTCCAGCTCGACGACCGGTGAGGAGGTGGTGGCGTGGACGTGTTCGCCGACGGGCTGGACTGGGCCCGCGGGGTGTGCCTGGCGCTGCCCGAGGCGTACGAGGAGGACGCCTGGGTGGGGACGCGGTGGATGGTGCGCCGGCGCACCTTCGCCCACCTGCTCGAGATCGTCGACGGCTACCCGCCGTCGTTCGCCGCGGCCGCCGGGACCGACGGGCCGGCCACCGTGCTCACCTTTCGCGCCGGCGCCGAGCTGGACGCCGTGCTGGCCGGCCCGGCCTCGTTCGGTCCGCTGTGGAACCGAGACGACGTGGGCGTCCGGCTGGCGGAGTATCCGGACCGCGCCGAGCTGGCCGAGCTGATCGAGGGCAGCTACCGGCTACGCGCCCCGAAGACCCTTCTCCGCCGCCTCGACGGCTGACCGCGCCGCCGCCGAGGGCGGGTCCGGCCGCAGGCACTCAGGCGACGAAGCAGAAGGGGTGGCCGGCGGGGTCGGCGAGCACGCGGAACCGCTCCCCCCCGCCCTCGAGCCGGGACGCCCCGAGCTCGACGGCCTGCGCCTCAGCCGCGTCCATGTCGCGGACCAGCAGGTCGAGGTGGGCCTGCTGCGGGTACGACGGGTCGGGCCAGCGCGGCGGGACGTAGTCGGCGCCGACCTGCTGGAACATGACGTATCGGCCGTCGGCGGCGATCATCGCGCCCTCGGGCCCGTCGTAGGCCACGTCCATGCCGGTCAGCTCGCCGTAGAACCGGGCCAGGGCCGAGGCGTCGGGCGCGTCGATCGTCACCGCGAACAGGTCCATCACCGACCCCACGCCGTCCTTCTGGCACAGGTCGAACGGGTGGCCGGCGGGGTCGGCCAGCGTGATCCAGGTGGCGCCGTCGCGCAGGTGGGTGGCGCCGAGACCGATCGCCCGCTCGGCCTCCGCCGTGGGGTCGGTGACCTGCAGGTCGAGGTGGAACTGCTGCGGGCGCTCCTGCCCGGGCCACTGCGGCGCGAGGTGGTCGGGTGCGCGCTGGAACTCGATCTCCTGACCGTTGGGCGCGCGCAGGCCGAACCGGTCGGCGTCCTTGCGGACCACGTCCCAGCCGGTGAGCTCGGCGTAGAACGTGCCCTCCTTCTCGATGTCGGGCGCATCGAAGATCGCGATGTCCAGGACTGCTACCTGAGTCATGCCGCGCATCCTGCCCCGGCCCACCGACAAAACCGAACGCTTACCGAACCCGGTCCGTCCCGGTAAGCGCTGGCTTGGCCGCGGACAGGCGGGGCGGGCGACGGTGGCGCCGTCGACTCGTGCCGTATCGAGAGAAGGACACACACACCCATGACCGACGTCCAGTTCCCCAGCATCCTGCTCGGCCCGGGAACCGTGACCGCCACCGTGCTCGACAACAACGGCGCGCCGGCGACCGTACTCGAGGCCGCGGCGACCTACACGGTCCACACCGGGCGGCCGTCAGGTCAGCCGGTCCACCGCGGCGAGCAGCTCGGAGACCTGGTGCACGACGCTGAAGTTCTCGGCCGCGTACGCCTGCGCGACCGGGCCCTTGGCCCGCTTCCAGTCCTCGCCGAGCGCGCGGTCGACCGCCGCGGCCAGCGACGCGGCGAGCTCCTGCCGGTCGTCGGTCTCCGGGACCAGCACGCCGACCTCGGGGGTGACGAAGTCGCGCGGGCCGCCGGAGTCGGCGCCGATCACCGGCGTGCCGCAGGCCATGCACTCGACGAACACCAGCCCGAACGGCTCCCGGTACGACGGGAAGCAGCCCACGTCGGCGCAGTTGAACAGCGTCGCCAGCTCGTCCTGCGGGCGTGGGCCGAGGAAGTAGGTCCGGCGCAGGCCGAGCTCGGCGGCCAGGTCGTGCATCTGCACCTGGGCCTCGTGCGGCCCGGAGCCGATCACCAGCGTGACGATCCGCCGCTCGGCCCGCTCGTAGGTCGCGGCCGCCCGCAGCAGCGCGTCCAGCCGCTTCCAGTCGGCGAACTTGCCGCAGAACGCGACGACCGCGTCGAACCCGTCGGCCGGCGCGACCGGCTCCGGCGCCCGGCCGCTGCCTGCCGGCGGCTGGGTGGTGAACCCGGCCAGCACCCGCTCGCGGTCGGCGTACACGTCGGTCGGCTCGGTCAGCCGCCGGAAGACGTCCTGGTTGTAGCCGTTGGGGGACAGCAGCACCCGCTCGCGTGGGAACTGCGGGAACACGCCGAGGAACGCCTCGACCTGCTCGGCGGAGATCGCCGCGACCACGTCGACGCCGTCCTCGGGGTCGGCGAAGTCGAAGATCCTCTCCCGCTGCATGTACGGCAGGAACCGCAGCGGGTACTCCGCGGGCTGGTCGCCGCGGCGCTCGTTGGCGTACATCTTCAGCTCGGTGCCGTGGGCGAAGCACAGCACCGGCATCCGGCTGCGCCCGGCGGCGACCCGGCGCCGGTTCACGTCTCGCAGCACCACGGTGTTCATGAACGCGTGATGCGCGATCGCCAGCCCGAACGCGTCCCCGCTGGCCGCCTCGATCTCGTCGATCCAGCCGGCGACCTCGTCGGTCAGCCGCGTCCGGTACGCGGCGACCTCGGCCTCGCTCATGCCGTGCCAGCGGTAGCTGCTCACCGGCGAGACCGACTCGCAGATCGGGATGTCGTGGTCGAGCTCGAAGACCCGCACGTCCTCGGCCCGGAACCGCTGCCGGCGGGACGGGTACATCGAGTAGGCCCTGACTCCGGGTAGCGCGTTGAACGCGTGGTGGTGCGCCTCGTGCAGGATCCCGGACCCGGGCGCGAACTCGCCGTCCCGCTGCCAGTTGTTGGTCCCGAGCTGAAAGATCAGCCGGTCAGCCATGCCGTGCCCTCCGGTCGCCGCCTCGTCGTCGCGCCCCGGGATCATGGCACTGCGCTCAGGGAGCGGCCTCAGTGGGGCGCGGCGGCGCGGCCCGCCAGCGCGCCCGCCACTGCGGCGGATCGAACGCCTCGGCGTAGTAGATCGTCTCGCGGGCGATCTTGTCGCCGCGGAACTCGAGGATGCTCACCCCGTAGTTCATTCGGCCGCCGTCGTACCGGACCGCGACCTCGGCGGCCCAGACGTCGCCGCCGCCGCGAATCCGCCGCAGCTCGAGATCGACCTCCGCCGGGTAGCCCCGCCGCCACTCCCGGAAGTTGGGCACGCCCTCGAAGCGCTCGCCCGACTGCGGGAACTCGAGCACCGCGTCCTCGAGGTAGACCTCGTGCGCCCCGTCCGCGTCGCCGGCGGCGCTGCGGTCGAAGTAGTGCTGCAGCGCCGCACGAGCGCCGTCCTGGTCCATCGGCTTCCTTTCCTCCCGGCCGCTGGCGACACGCTAGCCACGGCGGGGCCCGGCCCGGATGGCCGAACGCGCACTCGTCCGGGCAGCCCGGCGGACCGGGCGATTATGGCGCGCCCGCCCACCTACTCGCCGGCGGCCGTGGCCAGGTCGCCGGCCCCGCCGAGGAACTCGCCGACCCGGTGCAGCGCGTCCGCCGCCTCGGGCAGGAACGTCCAGAACAAGTGGAAGTCGTGCGTGGTGACCGGGTAGAGCTCCAGGCTCACGTCGACGCCCGCGGCGCTGCCCCGCTCGGCCAGCAGCCGGGCCTCGTTGACCAGGTTGTCGCCGGTGCCGGCCTGGACCAGCAGCGGCGGCAGTCCGGACAGGTCCGCGCTCAGCGGCACCACCAACGGGTCGTCGACCGGGTGGCCGGACAGGTAGAGGTCGGCGAACTGGGCGGTCTGCTCCGGGGTGACGATCAGCGGCGAGTCGTCGGCCTGCACCTCGCGGGTGCCGCCGGCGAGGTCGATCCACGGGCACATCAGCACCGCCCGTCCCGGCCGCGGGTCGCCCCCGTCGCGCAGCGCGAGCAGCAGGCTCAGGACCAGACCCGCCCCGGAGGAGTCGCCGGCGACCGCGACCTGGTCGGCCGGGGTGCCGTCGTCGAGCAGCGAGAGGTACGTCGCCCGCGCGTCGTCCAGCGACGCGGGGAACGGGTGCTCGGGTGCCAGCCGGTAATCCGGGACCAGGACCGGGCGGCGGGACACCATCGCCAGCGCGCCGGCCAGGTGCCGGTAACCGAACGCCGACCCGGAGATGTGGCCGCCGCCGTGCAGGAACAGCACCGGCGCGCCGGCCGGGTCCGGCGGGGTGCACCGCAGCGCCGGCACGCCGCCGGCGTTCGCCGCCGCGACCTCGACCTCGGCCGGCGGCGGGAACTTCGCGTGCAGCTCCTCGACCGCGGCCCGGACGCCGGCCGTGTTGCCGCCGGCCGCGTTGACGTCGACGAACACCGCCCACAGCCGGGTCAGCCGCTCGGCGTGCTCGCCGCCGACCGAGCGGGTCGCGGCGATCGCGGTGTCCAGGTCCTCGATCAGCCGGCCGGCGCGGGTCAGCAGGGCCTCGCCGGCCAGGGTCAGCTCCACCCGGTGGGTCGAGCGGCGCAGCAGCGGGCAGCCGACCAGCCGCTCCAGCGCTCTGATCTGCCGACTCAGCGCCGGCTGGCTGACGTAGAGCCGCTCGGCCGCCCGGCTGAAGTTCAGCTCCTCGGCGACGGCGACGAACGCCCGCAGGTGGCGCAGCTCGATCGCCTCGGGCGCCGGCTGCATCGGGAGCACGACCGCCTCGTCCATGCCCGCAGTCTGGCCCACCACGGACCCGGGTGGTGATGCACGGCCGGCCTGACCGTCATGCCGGACAGGCCTTTCCGTTCGCCCCGTCCGGACGGCCAGTCTCGTCGCGATCCAGTGATCGACGAGGAGTGACCCGTGACCGAGCAGTTCAGGACGTACGCAGCCACCGTGCGGCTGCGCGGACGCGACGGCCCGCTGCCGGTCGGCGTGTTCTGGCCGCCGGACCGGCGTCGCCGCCGGCGGCTGGTGGTCGCACTCGACGCCGACCCGGAGCGGGCGTGGGCGCTGTGCACCCGCACCGGACGGGTCGTGCTCACGGCCGCCGCCGATCACCCGCTGACCGTCGACGACCTGGACGACCTGCTCGCCTGGGCCGGCGGGCACGCCGCAGAGCTCGGCGCACGGCCGGACGACGTGCTGGTCACGGCGGCAGAAAGCAGCACCGCCGCCGTGGCGGAGCTGCGGCGGCGGGCCGGCGCCGAGGGGTGGCCGCGGCTCGCGGTTCTCGACGACCCGGACTCCTGATGTCGATTACGGCCGGCGCAGATCGACGTACTAGTGACACCGAGATCAAGGAGACTCAGTAATGACACCCACGGACCTGCGCGCCCGCCGCCGGGCGCTGTACGCCCTGTGCACCGGCATGTTGATGATCGTGCTCGACGCCACGATCGTGAACGTCGCGCTGCCGTCGATCCGCGAGGACCTCGGCTTCTCGGCCGCCGGGCTGGCCTGGGTGGTCAACGCGTACCTGATCGCGTTCGGCGGCCTGCTGCTGCTCGCCGGCCGGCTGGGCGACCTGGCCGGCCAGCGCCGGGTCTTCCTGGCCGGGCTCGGCGTCTTCACGATCGCCTCGGTGGCCTGCGGTGCCGCGGTCAACCCGGCCATGCTGATCGCGGCCCGGTTCGTCCAGGGCGCCGGCGGCGCGCTGACCTCGGCCGTGATCCTCGGCCTGATCGTGACGCTGTTCCCGGAGCCGCGGGAGCAGGCCCGCGCGGTCGGCGTGTACGCGTTCGTCGCGTCGGCCGGCGGCGCCGTCGGGCTGCTCGCCGGCGGCGCCCTGACCCAGTGGGTCACCTGGCACTGGATCTTCTTCGTCAACGTGCCGATCGGCCTGGCGACCATGGTCGCCGCCGTCCGGCTGCTGCCGGCCGGCACCGGGCTCGGCATCCGGGCCGGCGCGGACGTGGTCGGTGCCGCGCTGATCACCTCGGCGCTCATGCTCGGCGTCTACACGCTCGTCGTCCCCGCGGCCGAAGAGGGCTGGACCGCCACCACCACGCTGGCCTGCGGCGGGATCTCGATCGCGCTGGTCGTCGCGTTCCTGGTCCGGCAGGGCACCGCGGCCGCACCGCTGATGCCGCTGCGCATCCTGCGCTCGGCCACCGTTGCCGGCGCGAACGTCGTGCAGGCCCTGGGTGCGAGCGGCATGTTCGGCTCGTTCTTCCTCGGCGCGCTCTACCTGCAGCAGGTCCTCGGCTACGGCCCGCTCGAGATCGGGCTCGCGTTCCTGCCGGTGACCGTGCTGATGGGCGGCATGTCGGTGCGCTACAGCGAGCGGCTGATGACCCGCTTCGGCGCGCAGCGGGTCATGGTGGTCGGGCTGCTGTTCGTCGCCGCCGGGATGGTGTTCTTCGCGATCGCCCCGGTGCACGCCCGGTACCTGACGGCCGTGCTGCCGGCGGCCGTGCTGATCGGCATCGGCGCCGGGCTGTGCTTCCCGCCGACGATGACGCTGGCGATGACCGGGGTGCGGCCGAGCGACGCCGGCCTGGCGTCCGGGCTGGTCAACACCACCGGGCAGGTCGGCGGCGCGATCGGGCTGTCGATCCTGACAACGGTGTCGACCCAGCGCTCGACGACGCTGCGGGAGTCCGGCAGCGGTCTGCTCGACGCGCTGACCGGCGGGTACCACGCCGCGTTCTGGATCGCGACCGTGCTGATCCTCGCGGCGCTGGTCACCGCGCTGACCGTCCTCCGCCCGGCCCGCACCGCCCCGGTCGAGCCGGTCGAGCCGGTCGAGGAGCCCCTCCCCGCCGCCGCCTGATCCCCCGACGCGCCCGCCGCCGACCCCTCCGGCCGGCGGCGGGCGCACGCCCGACCTGGTGTCGGCCGCACGCCGGGCCGGACCAGATCGCCCGCCGCCCGGGACGGCCCACCGGGTCCCGACCGACCGCAGGCCGGTCCGGGGGCCGGCCGGGTCCGGTGATCTCGCCCTCCGGGATCATGTGGGCGTGGTGTATCCGGTGGCCGGAGGTGGGGCGGGCGGGGCCGGCCCGGTCGGCTACACGTATGCGGCGGTCCTGGCCCGGGCCACTCGCGGGCAGGTGCTGACAGCGCTGCGCCAGGTGCGGTTCTCCGGCTGGCTGGTCCCGCCGGAGGCCGGCTGGGTGACCGCCGTCGCCGCGTCCGGCGCCGGCACCGTCGCCACCGGCCGGCGCGGCGTGGCCGGGGTGGGGGAGTGGCTGGCCGCCGAGCTGCCCGGCCCCGTCCTCGCGATCCGGGTCGTCGCCGACCGGCAGCTGCTGCTCGCGGCCTGGGCCGACGGCGAGGAGCTCGGCCGCTACGTCAGCGACCCGTCGTACGGGCTGGACGACGACACCCTGCCCGCTCCGCTGGGTGCCGGGCACGCCGCCGCGTTCGCCGCCGCCTGCGGTCACCCGGAGGTCGCCGACGACCTGGCCGAGCTGCTGGCCGAGGAGATCGATCCGGACAGCGTCATCGAGTCCGAGCGCCTCGGCGACGTGCTGCGCCTGCTCGGCCTGCCGGGCTGGCTGGTGGCGGTCTCGTCGCTGCCCCGGGACATCCCCACCGGCCCGCGGGCGGCCGAGCTGACCCGGCTCGGCGCCGGCGCGGCCGGCTTCTGGGGCCGGGTGCGGGGCCGGGCCGCGGACGTCGTCCGTCGGCGCCGGCCGCCGCCGCCCGACCTCGCTGACGCCCCGCGCGGCGGCGGCGTCGACCCGTGGCTGCTCTGACCGCTACCCGTACGTGCCCAGGAACGTCTCGACCGCCGCGTCGGCGATCCGGTCGAGCGTCTCGGCCGACGGCAGCGCCTCGGTCCCGGCGAACATCACCTGGTTCATCGGTTGGTACATGACCAGCCCGGCGAACTGGTACGCGGCCAGGGTCGGGTCGCGCAGGCGGTGCAGCAGCCCGCGGTCGGCGAGCTGCTGCAGCGACTCGCCCAGGATGCCCAGGCTGCGGTCGAAGCCGCGGTCGAACCAGGCCCGGCCGACCGCGGGGAAGCGGTCGGCCTCGGCGATGACCAGCCGGCGCAGCCGCAGCACGTCCGGGTCCAACAGGCCGCGCAGGAAGCCGTCGGCGAGCTCGCGCAGCCCGGCGCGGACGTCCTGGACGTCCCGCAGCGTGCCGGCCACCGTCGACAGCCCGTCCACCACCTGGACCGTGGCCTCCAGGATGACCTCGGCGAACAGCCGCTCCTTGTGGGCGAACTGCTTGTAGAGGGTCTGCTTGGAGACGGAGGCCCGGGCGGCGACCTCGTCGGTGGTCGCGCCGACGTAGCCGTGCCGGAGGAACACCTCGGTGGCCGCCTGGATGATTGCCTGCCGGCGGCGGTCGGACCGGCCGGAGTCCGCGGTGGCACTCGCCTGAAGCTCCACGAGTCCTCCAGAAGATCCTCGTGCCCAGTACTGTACAGTACCGGACGTCCCTAGTACGGTACCGTTCAGTTCTGAAGTGGCGAGGAGATGGTGATGGGCACGGTCGTTTCCGCGGACGGCACCCGCATCCGGTTCGACGCGTGGGGCCAGGGCCGACCGTTCATCGTGGTCGACGGCGCGACGGCGCACCAGGCGGTGGCGCCGCTCGCGGCCGACGTGGGCGCGCTGCTGCAGGACGAGTTCCGGGTGTACGGCTACGACCGGCGCGGGCGCGGCCAGAGCGGCGACACCGCGCCGTACCAGGTGCGGCGGGAGGTCGAGGACCTGGCTGCCCTGATCGAGGACGCCGGGGCGCCGGCGTTGGTCTGCGGCGTGTCCTCCGGGGCGGTGCTCGCCCTGGACGCCGGCGCGGCCGGGCTGCCGATCAGCGGGCTGGCGCTGTTCGAGCCACCGTTCGTGGTCGACGACAGCCGGCCGCCGGCACCGGCCGACTACGTCCAGCGGCTGGACGAGAGCGTGGCCGCGGGCCGGCCCGGCGACGCGGTGGAGCTGTTCCTCACCGCCGCGGTCGGGATGCCGGCCGAGTACGTGGTCGGCATCCGGGACAGCCCGTACTGGCCCGCTCTCGAGGCGGTCGCCCACACCATCGCCTATGACGGCCGGATCATGGGGAGCACGATGTCCGGCGCGCCGCTGCCGGCCGACCGCTGGGCGGCCATGACCGTGCCGACCCTGGTCCTGCACGGCCGGGACACCGCGCCCTGGCTGATCACCGCGGCGCAGGCGCTCGCCGACCTGCTGCCGACCGCGTCGCTGCAGCCGGTCGAGGGCGCGAACCACGACGTCGCCGCCGAGGTGCTCGCGCCGGTCCTGCGCGAGTTCGCACGCACGTCCGTCCGGTAGTCCGTCCGAGGAAGAGGGTTCGTTCGATGCGCAAGGTGTACGCGGGGCTGTTCAGCACGATCGACGGCGTGGTGGAGGCGCCGGACCAGTGGCAGACGGCCTTCGACGACGAGATGGGGGCGGCGCTGTCCGGCATGCTCCAGGAACAGGACGCTGTGCTGCTCGGCCGGGTCACGTTCAGCGAGTGGGTGAACTACTGGCCGACCTCGACCGACGAGCCGTTCGCGAGCTGGATCAACAGCACCCAGAAGTACGTCGCGTCCGGCACGCTCGACTCCGTCGACGGGTGGTCGAACAGCACGCTGATCAAGGGCTCGGTGGCCGACTTCGTCCGGGAGCTGCGCGAGCAGCCCGGCGGCACGATCGGCACCGCGGGCAGCCCGTCGCTGGTGCGGTCGCTGGTCGAGGCCGACCTGCTCGACGAGCTGACCCTGATGATCAGCCCGGTCGTCGCCGGCGGCGGCCGCGCGCGGCTGTTCCCCGCCGACTCCGCGCAGCACTCGTTCGAGCTGGTCGAGGCCAAGCCGACCAGCAGCGGCACGGTGATCGCCACCTACCGGCCGGCCCGCTAGCCCGACCCGCCCGGCGGCCCGGGGGAGGATGGCCGGGTGGCGCGGGTGCTCGAGACCTGGGGACCGGTACGCCGGGTCCGGTCGCTCAGCGGCGGAAACCGCAACGAGGTCGTCGAGGTCGAGCTGGCCGGCCGGCGGCTGGTGGCACGCCGGTCCCGCCGGCCGGCGACGAGCCTGGCCTGGGAGATCCGGCTGCTGGCCGCCGATCACGGCGGCGACGTGGACCTCTCGCTCATGCCGACCGACGCGGTGGCGACCTGCCGGCGGGCCTGGGCCGCGCTCGCCGGCACGCCGGAGGCGGTCGTGCACGGCGACCCGGGACCGGCGAACATCCAGGTCGCCGAGGAGGGGATCGGCCTGTTGGACTGGGATGAGGCACGGGTCGACGCGACCGACCTCGACCTGGCCGAGCTGCCCGGCACTGATCTGCCGGCCGACCGGCTCGCGGTGGCCCGGACCGCGGCCACCGCCTGGGAGGCCGCCAACGGGTGGACCGTCGAACCGTCGAATGCGCGGCGGCAGCTCGTGACGCTCCTGGCCGGCCGGGACGGGTTTCGTCAGCGGGGCCTGGTTCGATGGCGCCGTGACGACGGTCGGCGCGGTCTTCCTGCCCCAGTTCCCGCCCGAGCGGCTGCGGTCGGTGGCCAGGGCCGCCGACCAGGCCGGTCTGGCCCAGCTCTGGCTGTGGGAGGACTGCTTCTGGCCGAGCGGGGTCGCCTCGGCCGCCGCCGCGCTGGCCTGGACCGACCGGCTGCAGGTCGGCGTCGGGCTGCTCCCGGTGCCGTTGCGCAACGTCGCGATCACCGCGATGGAGCTGGCCACCCTGCACCGGCTGTTCCCGGGCCGGCCGGTGGTCGGGGTCGGGCACGGCGTGCAGGACTGGATGGGCCAGGTCGGCGCCCGCGTCGAGTCGCCGCTGACCCTGCTGCGCGAGCACCTCGACGCGCTGCGGGCGCTGCTGGCCGGTCAGCCGGTCAGCACCGCGGGGCGGTACGTCCGGCTGGACCGGGTGCGGCTGGACGCGCCCCCACCGAGCGCCCCGCCGGTGCTGGCCGGCGCGGAGGGACCGCGCACGCTGCGGCTGGTCGGCGGGCACGCCGACGGCACGATCCTCACCGGCGGCAGCACGCCGGCGCAGGTCGCCGGGGCCAGAGAGCTGATCGAGGCCGGTCGGGCCGAGACCGGGCGGACCGGGCCGCACCCGGTGACCGTGTACGTGCTCGCCGCCGGCGGGCCGGACGCGCGGTCCCGGATCGAGGTCCAGGGACGGCGCTGGGGCTGGTCGTCGAGCGTGGACCGGGCCGTGGCCGGGTCCGTGGACGAGGTCGCCGCCCAGCTGGCGCGCTGGGTCGAAGCGGGCGCCGACACCGTGGTGCTGCAGCCGACCGGCGACGAGCCCGACCCGGAGGCGTTCATGGCCTTCGCCGCCGACGCCGGCCGCGCCCTCGACCCCACCAGCCCACGCCCGCGCTGACCGCCGGCGTCGCGGCGGGCCGTGGGGTGGGTCTGGGCGGCGGGGTGCCGGTGAGCAGGCGGACCGCTTCCTCGGCGTACTCCTCGCACAGGGAGTCGATGAGGTCCGCGCGGCCGGCGGCGACGGCGGCGTTCACCTTCCAGGCGAAATCCTGGTGCAGCTCGCGCAGTCGGGCCGTCTGCCGCGGGTCGGCCGGCATCGTCGCCTCCGCCTCGGGTCCGGTCCGGCGGACGGCCGGTCCCGTCGCTCAGTCTCCGCCTCCCGGCCCGGCCCGTCGACCGCCGGGTCGACGGTGGCCGTGCCGGTGCCGCCGTACAGTGGGGCTTCGGAGGAGGAGCACGCGTGAACAGTGCCGACGACCTGGCCGCGGTCGCGCTGCTGGCCGAGCCGGTCCGGCAGCGGCTCTACCGCTACGTGCGGGAGCGGCATGAGCCGGTCGGCCGCGAGGAGGCCGCCCGCAACGCCGGGATCTCGGTCAAGCTCGCCGCGTTCCACCTCGACCGGATGGTCGAGGCCGGGCTGCTCGAGGTCGACTACCGGCGGCTGACCGGCCGCGTCGGCCCGGGCGCCGGCCGGCCGGCGAAGGTCTACACGGTCGCGCCGCGCTCGTTCGAGCTCGCCCTGCCCCAGACCCGGTACGCGCTGGCCGCGTCGATGATGGCCACGGCCCTGTCCGGGGACACCGCCGAGGGCGGCCCGGCTGCTTTGGAGCAGGTGGCCGGCGAGGTCGGCCAGCTGCTCGGTGCCGATGCCAGGAAGCAGGCCCGCACCCGGCCGGGCCGGCGGGCGGCGGCGCTGCGCCAGCTGGAGCAGCTCGGGTTCGAGCCGCAGGCCCGCGGGCCCGGCGACCTGGTCCTGCGCAACTGCGTCTTCCGGGAGCTGTCCGAGTCACACCGCGAGCTGGTCTGCGGGATGAACGCCGCGCTGGTCCGCGGGCTGCTGGCCGGCGCCGACCTGCGGGCGCTGCGGGTCGAGGGGCGGCCGGTCGAGGAGCGGCTCGCCGACTCCGGCTGCTGCGTGCGGATCGTCGGCGGCTGACCGCGCCGCGGGCGCGTACAGGCCGGCGAGCCGCTCGACCAGCCCGCCGTCGCCGGCCTCGGTGGCGGTCAGCAGCTCCCGCGTCGTCGCGTGGGTGAGCCGGTGCACGGTCCGCAGCACCGCCCGCTCCAGCGCCGGGCGCGTCTGCGCCGGGACGTCGGCGCGGGCGACCTCCTGCCGGGCGACCTCCTCGGCGTCGGCGCGCATCCGGCGCAGCGCCGGACCGACGCCGCGGGCGGCCGCCCAGCGCCGGTGCCGGGCCAGCTCGGCCTCGATGACCTGCTCGACCGCGGCGACCTCGGCGACCAGCACCGGCGCGTCGGCCGCGCGCAGGTCGGCCAGGTCGATCAGCCGCACCGAGGCCAGCTCCCGTACGGACGGGTGCACGTTGCGCGGCAGCGCCAGGTCCAGCAGCGTCAGCCGCGGGCTCCCGGCCGGCCGGCACGCCCGCAGCAGGTCGGCGTCCACCAGCGGGTGCGGGGCCGCGGTGGCGAGCACGGCCACGTCCGCCGTGGCCAGCGCGACCGGCAGCGCGTCGAGGTCGACCACGGCCGCCCCGGCGGCGGCGAACCGGTCGGCGTGCCGGCGGGTGCGGTTGCAGACCGTGACCCGGGCGCCGAGCGCGCTGCCGCGGGCCACCACCGTGGCCGCCACCTGGCCGGCACCGACCAGCAGCAGCCGCCGCCCGGCCAGCTCGCCAGCCACGGCGTCGATCGCCGCGGCCGCGACCGACCGGCTGGTGGCGGCGACGGCAGTGCCCCGGTGCGCCCGCCGGGCCGCGCTGACCGCGGCGTCGAGCAGCCGGGCCAGCGTGACGTCGTCGCCGCCGCCGGCGGCGGCCCGGCTCGCCTCGGCCGCGGCCCTGACCTGGCCGGCGACCTCGGTCTCGCCCAGCACGAACGACTCCAGCCCGGTCGCGACCCGCAACAGATGCCTGGCCGCGGTCTCGCCCGCGTACGCGGTGGCCGCCGCGGCCACCGTCGGCCCGGGCACGCCCCGGTCGGCGGCGAGCGCCGCGGTCAGCGCGGGCAGGTCCGGCCCGCCCGGCCAGCTCGCGTAGAGCTCGACCCGCTGGCAGGTCGACAGCACCGCCAGCGCGCAGGCGCCGGCGGCGGCCCGCAGTCGCGGGATCCGCTCGGCCAGCTCGGCGCCGCCGAACGCCAGCCGCTCCAGCAGGTCGAGCGGTGCCTTGCAGCCGGCGACCGAGACGCAGCCGAGACCGGTCACTGCTGGCTGCCGGCCAGGGCGAGCAGCGTCTCGGCCGCGGTCCGGTGCGACCCGTACGGGGCCGCGGTCAGGTAGGCGCGCAGGTCCCTGGTCGCCGCGGCCGGCTGGTGCAGGCCGCTGAGCAGGACCAGCCCGCGCACGTACAGCGCCTCCGGGTACGTGGGGTCGGCCGCCAGCACCCGGTCGAGCATGGACTTGGCCTGGCCGGCCTGGCCGACCTCGAAGGCGAGCAGCGCCAGCGCGGTGTTGGCCTCCGCGTTGGCGGGGTCGAGCCTGAGGATGGCCAGGTACTCGACCGCGGCGAGCTGGGTGGCGCCGCCGTCGGCGTAGGCGTGCGCGAGCGTGAGGTGTCTGCCCACGTCCTTGGGGTGGGCCTTGACGTCGAGGGCAGCGGCGTCGATCGCGGCGGCCTGTTCCGCGGTGAGTGACGGCGAGCTCGCCGCCGGTCCGGCGGGGGCGGCCGCCGACCCGCCGGCGGGCCCGGCCGGCGGGTCGGGCGCCACCGCCGCCGGCCCGCTCCCGCTGACCGTCTGGCCGGCACCGCGCGGGGTGACCGCGCCGGCCAGCAGGGCGGTGACCCCGGCGACGGCGGCCACCGCGACGATCGCCGGGACGATCCGCCGGGCCCGCCAGGCCCGCCGGGCCGCCCAGGCCCGCCAGGCCTGCCAGGCCGGCCACGCCCGCCGGGCCCGCCGGGCCCGCCGGGCCGGCCAGGCCGCCCAGGCCGGCCAGGCCTGCCAGGCCCGCCGGCCCCGCCGGGCCTGCCGGGAGCGGGGACCGCGGCGCGCCGTCGCCGTCACGTGTGGACGCGCCGCGGTCGTCTCCTCCGCCCGCGCCGCTGCGGCGTCCTGCGGGCGGGTCAGCAAGGTGGCCGCGGCGCGCTCGAGCGGGTCGCGCAGGCGGCGATGGTCGGCGTCGGTGAGCTTGCCGGCGGCCAGGTCGTCGTCCAGGTCGCGCAGCTGCCGCAGCAGCGCCCGGCGCCGGTCGAGCTCGCCGTCCCACCCGTCGGCCGTCACGGCTCCTCCTCCCGCAGCCGCTCGACCGCCTGCCGGACGGCCCGCCGCTGCGCCGCCGACAGCGCCGACCCCTCGGCCACACCGTCCACAGTGGATGGTCCAGCCGGCCGGCGCCACCGGCGCAGCAGCGTGCCGGCCACCAGCGCACCGCCGAGCACCACGGCCAGCGGCAGGTAGTAGGCGGCCCGCCCGAGCCCGTGCCGCGGCGGCGACATGAGCACCGAGTCGCCGTACGCGGCGACGAAGCCGGCCCGGATGTCGTCGGGCGACCGCCCGCCGGCGAGCTGCTGGTCGATCTGCTGGCGCATCTGCTGGGCCAGCGGCGCCGGCGAGTCGGCGACCGAGAGGTCCTTGCAGATCGGGCAGTGCAGACCGGCCGCGATCCGCTGCACCTGCTCGGCCCTGGACTCCGGCTGCTGGTGCCCGCGGACCGCGACGAACCCGAGCGCCGCGGCGGCGGCGAGTGCCGCCGCCACCACGACCAGCGCCGACCACCGGGTCCTCACGACGTGCCGTCCTCGAGCAGCGGCCGCACCGCGGCGGCGAGCCGGTCGGCGTCGACCCGGCCGATGATCCGGTCGACGATCCGCCCCGACCGGTCGATCAGGAAGGTCTCCGGGATGCCGCGGATCCCGTACGCCAGCGCGGTCTTCGAGTCCTTGTCCGCCACGACCGGGTAGCCGAGCCCGGACTGGTGCAGGTAGTCGCGGGCTCCGTCGTCGGTGTCCTCGAAGTCGACGCCGAGCAGCACCATCCCGGAGTCGCGGTAGCGCTGCCAGGTCTGGTCGAGCGCGTCCTGCTCCTGGTGGCACTCGGCACACCAGGACGCCCAGAAGTTGAGCACGACGACCTGCCCGCGCAGCGCCGACAGCGTCACCGCCGGGCGCTCGATGCCGCCCAGCGTGAAGTCCGGCGCGGTCCGGCCGACCAGCGGCGAGGCGCTGGCCGACGGGTCCCGGCCGAGCCCGGTGGCGAGCACCGCGACGACCGCGAGCACGGCCGCGACGACGGTCCCCAGCACGAGCAGGGCGCCGGCGCACTCAGACCACCCCCGCCCCGGACAGCTGCCGGCGCCGCTCGGCGGCGACGGTCGCCTCCTCGGCCCGGCGGCGGCGTGCCGGCCACGCGGCCGCGGCGCCGCCGAGCGCCATCACGGCGCCGCCGATCCACAGCCAGGTGATCCCCGGGTTGCGGTAGAAGCGGAAGGTCGCCGAGTCGCCGTCGTCCTGCAGCGAGATCGACCGACGCGTACAGGTCGCGCAGCGAGGCCGCGATGGATCGACGGCGAGCCGATCGGCTCGGTCGCCGCCGGGTAGAGGTTCATCCGCGGGGTGAGCGAGCCACCGCCGGTGACGTCCACCCGGGCGGTGAGCACGATCCGTTGCGCCTGCTGGTCGGTCTCGAGCCCGGCGTAGCGCAGGGTGTGCCCGGCGAACACCGTGCTCTGGCCGGTGCGCAGGGTGACCTGGGTCTGCTCGGCCAGGTTGCTCGACGCGGTGATCCCGGCGGCGAGCAGGGCGAGTCCGATGTGGACGGTCAGCCCGGCGTACCGGCGGCGGCCGCGGACCAGCGTGCGCAGCGCCCCGCCGTGCCGGCGCCCGGCGGCCAACCCGGTGACGATCTCCTGCCCGTTGGCGACCAGCACGAGCGTGGCCAGGCCGAAGCCGGCCGCCGCGTCGAGGTCGCGCAGCCCGGCCGCCGCGGTGCCGACCACGACGAGCGCGGCGGCGGGGACCGGCAGCCGCAGCCGCCGCACGGCCCGCTACCGGTTGGTCGACCGCCACGGCAGCAGCGGTGCGGTGCCCGCGAGCAGCAGGAGCGAGCAGGAACACCGGCGCGACCGCGCTGCTGGAAGTAGGGGCCGCCAACGGTCGATCTGCTCGCCCGTGACGGCCTCGACGACGAGCGGGAACGCCGTACCCAGCAGGATGATGGCGGTCGCGGCCAGCAGCAGCATGTTGTTGCCGACGAACGCCGCCTCGCGCGAGACCGTCGACTCCAGCCGGGCCGGGGTCCGCAGCGTCGGCAGCCGCCAGGCCACCAGGCCGAACCCGCCGAGCAGCACCAGCGCCAGGAAGGCCAGGTACACCGGTCCGACCGCGGACTGCGCGAACGCGTGCACGGAGGACAGCACGCTGCCCCGGGTGAGGAACGTGCCGAACGTCATCAGCGCGAACGCGCCGATGACGAGCGCGATGTTCCACAGCCTGGCCATGCCGCGCCGTTCCTGCAGCATGATCGAGTGCAGGAAGGCGGTGGACGAGGAGCCAGGGCAGCAGCGCGACGTTCTCCACCGGGTCCCAGGCCCAGTAGCCGCCCCAGCCGAGCACCGAGTACGACCACAGCGCGCCGAGCAACAGCCCGACGGTCAGGAAGCACCAGACCAGCGAGGGTCCAGCGCCGGATGAGTCGAGACCCATGGAGTCCGATCCATGTGCCGGCCAGCAGCGATGCGATGCCGAACGCGAACGGTACGGTGAAGCCGATGAATCCGAGGTACAGGAACGGCGGATGGACCGCCATCAGCGGGTGGTTCTGCAGCAGCGGCGCCGGACCGCGGCCGTCGGCTGGCGGGTGTCGCCAGCCGGCGAACGGCCGGGCCGGACCGTTGACCAGGATCAGGTAGAACACCTGGACGCGCGAACAGCACGCTGAGCGCGTACGGGAAGGTCGGTGGCCGGTCGCGGCGGAACCGGAGCGCGACGGCGGCGACGTAGCCGGCGAGGATGAGGTTCCAGAACAGCAGCGAACCGTCGTCGGCGGCCCACAGCGACAGCACCTTGAAGAACGCCGGGGTCGCTCGCGGGAGGAGTTGTCGGCGACGTACCGAAGCGCGAAGTCGTTGCTGAGCAGGGCCGCCAGCATCGCGCCGTCGACGAGCGACCATCGTCGCCAGCAGCGCGAACGCGGTCCGGCGGGCGCTTTCCACGAGGGCCGGCCGGCCAGTCCTGCGCCCACGGCGGCCGCGGCGGCGACCTGCCGTAGCCGGCCAGCACCAGCCCGAACATCAGCCCGTACGTGCCCAGACAAGCCCATCGGTCAGCCTCCCGGAGCTCGAGCTCGGCGCGGTTCGGTGGGGCCGCTGCCCGGGCGCGGGCGGCCGGTAGTCGCCGTTGTGCTTGCACCAGCAGCGTGTCGGAGTGGAACCGCCCGTCGGCGCCGACCGTCGCCCTCCAGCACCACGCCCTGGCCGGGCTTGAACAGCTCCGGCACCGA
Source organism: uncultured Actinomycetota bacterium (assembly GCA_963803135.1). Lineage (GTDB taxonomy): Bacteria > Actinomycetota > Actinomycetes > Mycobacteriales > CADCTP01 > CADCTP01. Next base: position 388,620 of record CAWDLH010000011.1, read on the forward strand.
GCCGACGTCCGAGACCGTGATCGAGTCGGTGCCGTCGGTCACCGTGAAGGTCAGCGGTCGGTCGACGTGCGGCGGACGCTGTCCGGCACCACGTAGCCGCCGAGCCGGACCCGCTCACCGACCTGCGCTTTGTGCTGGCGACGATGTCGGTCGGGGTGAGGTAGTACACGAAGTTGCCGGTCAGCCCGCGAACGGTGATCCAGGCCAGCGCGCCGGATCACGATGGCGAGGCACGATCAGCAGCCGTCATGCGCGCGCCGCTCCACCGGCGGCCCGGCATCCGCGGCCACGTCGGCGGCGGCACCAGAGTCCTGGCTCACGATCAGCGCCGTCCGGCGCCCGGTCGCCGTGGCTGCGTACACGTGGCGGGCCCGCCGCAGTCCGGACCGCGAGGCGCCAGCGGTAGCCGCCGACCGCCGCCCGGTCGCCGCATACCCCGCCGCCACGTAGGCGAGGTCATGCATTGCGGGCGCCGCACCGTGGCCGGCGTAGCGGGCCGCGGGGAGCGGGGCCCGGCCGGTTGCGGCCGGCGGGCCCGTGGCGTTGACAGCGACGAGACCGGAAGGGCGCCCGGTCCTCCAGCCGTCCGACCCGCATGCCGGACGGCCATCAGATAGCCGTACGCGAGGGAGAACACCACGAATGCCAGCGAGCAGGGTCGCCAGCATGCTGCCGGCGATGGTCGGGCGTGCCCGGGCCGCAGCACCGTCGCCTGCTGGTGCAGCGAACGCCACCAGACCACCGACATGTGCACGATGGGCACGTCGATGAAGCCGACCACGCCGACGACCGCGGACCAGCGGGCCCGCCGGGCCGGACTGTCGGCGACCTTCCGCAGCGAGAGGTAGCCGGCGTAGATGAGCAGCAACACGCGGTCGTGGTCAGCCTTGGGTCCCAGGTCCACCAGGTGCCCCAGACCGGGCGGCCCCACAGCGAGCCGAGCACGATGGTCAGCGCGCAGAACACCACGCCGATCTCGGCCGAGGCGACGGCGATGCGGTCCCAGTGGATCCGCCCGGTCTTCAGGTAGCCGACGCTGGCGAGGAAGACCACGCCGAAGGACAGGAAGGCCACCCATGCGGCCGGCACGTGCACGTACATCAGCCGCTGCACGTCGCCCTGGTCGGCGTCCGCGCGGGACGACCGCAGGGCCACCACGGCCGTCGACGGCAGGCCGGGCCCGTCGCCCGCCGAGGGCCCACTGTGCGCGGGGGCTGCCGAGCGCGCTGAGCGCGCGGTAGAAGCGCCGCATGGATGGCTCCTGTGCTGACCGAGCCGCTACAGGGACAGCAGGTACTGCACGAGGTCGTTCTGCTGCCGGCCCGAGAGCCCGAGGTGGAACGTGCTGTCGTAGTGCTTGACCACCGAGAGCAGGTCCGGGAACCGGCCGTCGTGGTAGAAGCCGCCCTTCTGGTGGCTCCACAGGCCGCCCAGCGGGCTGGTCCGGTACATGTGGGTCGGCGAGCGGTCGGCCTCGAAGCTGTCGATGCCGATCTGGCTGCCCGGGTGCAGGTTTTCAGCCCGGCTCGGTGAACGTCGGCGGCACGTGGCAGGTCGAGCACTCGGCCCTGCCGTTGAACAACGCCTTGCCGCGGGCGGCCGCCACCGGGTCGAACGATCCCTTCGGTGGCTTCGGTGCTCCCAGCGAGAGCTGGTATGCCTGCAGCGCCGGCAACTTCGGGGTGACCAGGTCCACCGGCGGCTTGACGTGCCCGAAGCGGTTCTCGGCCGCGATCGGGAACTGGTGCCGCGTTGTCCAGCCGCGGGTCGAAGAAGGTGCCCTGGCCGTGCATCTCCAGCACCGCGACGAACGCGTTCCAGTACGGGATGGAGCCCCAGCCGGTCCAGGTGTGCAGGTTGACCCCGGCCAGCCCGAACGCCGGCGGGATCAGCGTCGCCGCCGAGCGTCCCGTTGGGCTGGAACGCCTTGCCGTCGAGGAACAGCTCGGCGTCGAACTTGCCCGGACCCCAGGCGTCGAGCACCCGGTGCACCGTCGCCACGTCGGTGTGCAGCAGCGAGGCGACCGGCTGCAGGTTCGGGGACAGGCCGATGATCGCCCCGACGTTGAGGTCGCGGTTGGCCCAGCCGTCGAGCCGGTGGCCGATGCCCGGCGCCAGCGAGTTGTCCACTGTGGAGTGACACAGGGCGCACTCGATGCCGACCGAGTTGAGCCGGCCGTTGCGGTCGAAGATGCCCTTGACCCCGACCACCGAGTTGAGCTTGAGCAGGGTCAGCGTCACGGCCGGGTCGTCCAGGTCGACCTGGCCGTCGGCGATGGCCGAGCGGACCGGGCCCGGCAGCGCGTCGACGTCGACCTTGAGGCCGACCGACAGCGCGGTCTTCGGGCTGACCCCGGGGCCGACGCCGCCGTTCGCCGCGCCGGCGATGGCCTGGTTGAGGTGCAGGGTGTCGCCCCAGAACGCCTGGTCGCCGAACGTGTCGAAGCGGAAGGTCTGCTTGCCCTGGGCGACCAGGGCGTTGATCGGCTGGCCCGACCGGCTGCCCTGGCTGTCCGCGCTGAAGGCGGACCGCGCGGCGACCGCGGACGGCAGCCCTGAGGTCACCGCCACCAGCGCCGATGCCGCGAGCGCTCCGGCCGCGGCCACCGCGACCGCGACGCCGACCTTTCTCCTGCGGCCCATGCCACGTCACCTCGATCGAGTCTAACGCTAATCAAACCGGTCGTTAGAAAGCCTGTCCGGTCGACGCCGGAGATGTCAATGGCTGATGGTCAGTCTTCGAGCAGGTGTCCGAAGACCAGGTAGCCGGTGGCCAGGAACGCGGCGTCGAACGCGGCCAGCAGGCCGAGCCAGCCGCCGACGCCGTCCAGCTGGCCCTGGGTCAGCGCGACCGTCGCCCGGGTGGCCGCGATGACCACCGGGGTCACCAGCGGCAGCACGATGACCGGCAGCGCCGCCTGCCTGGTCCGGCCCTGCACCGCGAGCAGGCCGAGCAGCCCGCCCATCGCGGCCAGCCCGGCCGTGCCCAGGGCCGCGGTGAGCGCGAGCAGCAGCGGCGACGGCCCGATCGGCAGCCCGAACAGCACGACCACGATCCCGGTCGTGACCGCGAGACAGCGCCAGCAGCTGCAGGAACGCCGCGGCCGCCTTGCCCAGGTAGACCGCGCCCTTGTCAGCCGGCCCGAGCAGCAGCCCCTCGAGCGCGCCGTTGGCCGACTCGGCCAGGTACGACCGGTGGCACAGCTCGACCGAGCCGAACAGCGCGGCCAGCCAGAGCAGCCCCGGCGCGGTCTGCTGCAGGAGCAACCGGTCCGGCCCGAGCGCGAAGCCGAGCGAGAGCAGCACGGTCGCGGCGAACGGCAGCACCGCGCCCAGCGCCGCCCGGCTGCGGACCTCCACCCGCATGTCCTTGGCCGCGACCGCGCGGGCCACCCGGAACGTCACGGGTCCGCCCGGCACAGCCGGCCACCGTCCATCGCGACCGTCCGGTCGACCAGCCGCTGCGGCGGCGGCTCGTGGCTGGCCACGAGCACGGTCCGGCCGGCCTGCCTGGCCTCGGCCAGCAGGTCGTCGACCACCGTCCGCGCGTCCGGGTCGAGCCCGGCGTACGGCTCGTCGAGCAGCACCAGCCGCGGGGACCGGACCAGGCACCGGGCCAGCACCAGCCGCTGCCGCATGCCCTGGGAGAAGTTGCCGGCCCGCACCGCGGCCACCTCGGCCAGGCCGACCCGGTCGAGCCCGGCGGCGATCCCGCCGGTGCCGAGGCCGTGCAGGTCGCAGACGAACCGCAGGTTCTCCGTCGCGGTCAGGTCCTCGTAGAGCCGGGTGTGGTGGCCGACCAGCTCGGTCCCGGCCCGGATCGCCGCCCGGCCGCGGACCAGGTCGTGCCCGAGCACGGTGCCGCCGCCGTACGTCGGCGAGATCGCGGTCGCGACCACCCGCAGCAGCGTCGACTTGCCCGAGCCGTTGGAGCCGCGCAACCAGACCGCCTCGCCGGTGCCGACGTCCAGGTCGACCTGGGTGATCGCGGCCAGGCCGTCGAAGAGCCTGGTCACCCGGGTGAGGTGGACGGCGGCACCGGCCGGGCCGCGCGCGGTGGCGGTGGCCGCCGGCTCGGGAACGGTCATCCGGGTCGGCCGGGCAGCGCGGCGAGGAACTCGTTGCGGGTCGCCGGGTTGCTGCGCAGCGTCCCGGTCAGCGCCGAGGTCCGGGTCACCGCGCCGGCCGCCCGGACACCACGCAGCGACATGCAGCTGTGCTCGGCCTCGATCACCACGCCGACGCCCTTCGGCCCGAGCTGGTCGTCGAGCCAGGCGGCGACCTGCTGGGTGAGCCGCTCCTGCACCTGCGGCCGGCGCGCGAACAGCTCGACCACCCGGGCGAACTTCGACAGGCCCAGGATCCGGTCGCCCGGCAGGTAGCCGATGTGGGCGACGCCGGTGAACGGCAGCAGGTGGTGCTCGCACAGCGACTGGACCGGGATGTCCTTGACCACGACGAGCTCGTCGTACTTCTCGTCGTTGGGGAAGGTGGTCGGCTCGAAGCTGCGCGCGGTGAGCATCTCGGCGTACGCGCGGGCCATCCGGGCCGGGCTGTCGCGCAGGCCCGGGCCGTCGGTGGACACGCCCAGCGCCTCGAGGAACTGCTTGGCGGCCACCGTGGCCGCCGCCAGCCCGCTCTCCGGGTCCGGCACCTCCAGGTCGACCGCCGTCACCGGACACCGACCGCGGTGCGGCTGTCCCGGGTCGCCCTGGCCTTGGCCAGCCGGCCGAGCGCGAGCGCGGCCACCATCAGCCCGAAGTCGCGCAGGGCCACGTCGTAGAAGCCGGGGATGGACAGCAGGTTGACGATGATGCCGAGCAGCCAGAGCGCGACGACGTAGGCGCCGATGCGCGGGGCGAGCGCGACCAGGATGCCGGCGGCGATCTCGATCACGCCGACGGTCTCCATGGCGGTCGTGGCGCTGCCCGGCACGATGTCGTCGATCCAGGGCGCCAGATACTGGTTCCAGTCGGTGAGGATGTCGAAGAACTTGTCGAGCCCGAAGAGGATCGGCGCGACCGTGAAGACCGTCCGCAGCAGCGCGAACGCCTGGAAGGTCGGGTCCCGCAGCTCGCTGGGGTGATCGGTGCTCATGGCTGGCTCCCGGATGTAAGAGAAGATAGCCTGTACGTTAGAGAGGGTCAGTTCTACCGTCAAGGCGTCTTTCCCTTAGAGGAGGTGGTGGGCCGGTGCGGTGGGCGGAACGGGACGCGGCCGGGATCGGGGCACTCGCCGACCCGGTACGCCGGCGGCTGTATCTCTACGTGTGTTCGCGGCCGGAGCCGGTCGGCCGGGACGAGGCGGCCGCGGCGGTCGGCGTGGCCCGGCACCAGGCGAAGTTCCACCTCGACCGGCTGGAGGAGGACGGGCTGCTGGAGAGCGAGTTCGCCCGGCTGGGTGGCCGCAGCGGGCCGGGCGCCGGGCGCACCTCGAAGCTCTACCGGCGGACCGGCCGGGAGATCGCGATCTCGCTGCCCGACCGCGACTACGAGCTGGCCGGCCGGCTGCTGGCGGACGCGGTGGCCGAGTCGGTGGCCTCCGGCGAGCCGGTGCTCGACGTGCTGCACCGGCGCGCGGCCGCGCACGGGCAGGCGCTCGGGCGCGCCGCGCTGGCCGGGGCCGCCGCGCCGGAGTCGGCGGCGGCGGCGCTGCGGCTGGCGGCGCAGGTGCTGGCCGGGCACGGGTACGAGCCACGGCCGGAGGGGGAGCGGGTGGTGCTCGCCAACTGCCCCTTCCACACGCTGGCGAAGGCGCAGACCGAGCTGGTCTGCCACATGAACGAGGCCCTGGTCGGCGGCGTCGCGGCCACCCTGGGGCCGCACTGTCCGCACGCCGCCCTCGACCCCGAGCCGGGCCGGTGCTGCGTCGTGCTGGAGGTGGGCGCGCCGTGACCGAGGACCCGGTCGCCGTGCTGTCCCGCTGGGAGGCGGCCGGCGCCGTCTGGCGGGTCGTGGCCCGCGACGGCGACGCGGTGACCGTCGCGCTGTGCCAGTGCGACGGCGGCGCGGAGGTCGGCCGGCTCACCTCGGCCGACCCTCGCCTGGCCGGCTACCTCGCCGGCCGGTCCGGCAGCGACGACTGACCGGCTAGCGGCCGGCGGCGGCGAGGTCGGCGCCGATCCGCGCCGGCGTCTCGTTCGGCTCGTACCGGCGCAGCACCGTGCCGTCGGCGTCGACGAGGAACTTGGTGAAGTTCCACGTGACCTCGTCGGTGCCGATCGCCTCGGGCCGGCTGGCCTTGAGGTGCTCGTAGAGCACGCCGGCGTCGGGGCCGAGCTCACCCGGGGCGGCCCGGCGCAGGTGCACCCACAGCGGGTCGGCGCCCGGCCCGTTCACCTCGATCTTGGTGGTGACCGGGAACGTCACGTCGTACGCCGCCGAGCAGACCTCGGCGACCTCCGCGTCGGTGCCGGGCTCCTGGCCGCCGAACTGGTTGCACGGAAAGCCGATCACCTGCACCGCGCCGGCCCGGGCGAGCCGCTCCAGCCCCTCGTACTGCGGGGTGAAGCCGCACTTGCTGGCGACGTTGACCAGCAGCAGCGGCGTGCCGGCGAAGTCGGACAGTGACCGGCTCGACCCGTCCGGAAGCGTGATCGAGAAGTCGTGAACGTTCATCCGGTCCATCCAATCACGCCGTGGCCGGGATCTGGGGTACAGTACTGGACAGTCCAGTTCCCGATGTGGAGGAGGGCGAAGCGTGGGACGCATCCTGGTGATGGAGAACCTCAGCCTGGACGGCGTGATGCAGGCGCCGGGCCGGCCGGACGAGGACGAGCGCGACGGGTTCGACCAGGGCGGCTGGTTCCAGCAGTACAACGACGAGGTCCTCGGCGGCTTCCTCGGCCGGAACATGGCCGCCTCGACCGGCGCGCTGCTGCTCGGCCGCCGGACGTACGAGGACTTCGCGTCGTTCTGGCCGAAGCAGACCGACGGCAACCCGTTCACCGCCGCGCTCGACGCGGCCACGAAGTACGTCGCGTCGACCACGTTGGCCGAGCCGCTGCCCTGGCAGAACTCCGTGCTGCTGCGCGGTGACGTCGCCGCCGCGGTCGCCGACCTCAAGCGGGACACCGACCTCACCGTCCTCGGCAGCGGCGAGCTGGTGCGGACGCTGGCCGGCGCCGGCCTGGTCGACGAATACCTGCTGCTCTTCGCCCCCCGACTGCTCGGGCAGGGACGGCGGCTGTTCGACGCCGGCGCCCGGGCGGCGCTGCGGCTGACCGAGTGCGTGCCGACCACGACCGGGGTGGTCATCGCCCGCTACCGCCCCGCCGGGTGAGCGCGCCCGCGGCACCCGCGGGCACGCGGTCGGAGCGCAAGCACGCCGCGATCGTCGCGGCCGCGACGACGGTGTTCCTGGACCGCGGCTACCACGGCGCGAGCATGGACGAGCTCGCCCGGGTCGCCGCGGTCTCCAAGCAGACCGTCTACAAGCACTTCGCCAGCAAGAAGCGGCTGTTCGAGGACGTCATGCTGGCGACGAGCGAGCCGATGCACGTCGCGCTGCGGGAGGCGGTGCAGGGCGCCGCCGGCAGCGGCGACCTGGAGGCGGACCTGCGCGCGTAC
>CAWDLH010000012.1:0-106062 GCA_963803135.1 uncultured Actinomycetota bacterium
GGCCGGGAGCTGCTGCGGCGAGGTGCTCAGCGCCGGCGGTGGTCCGGCTGCGGCACATCATCGTCGCCGAGGCCGACCGGTTCCCCGACCTGGCCGCGAGCTGGCACCGGCAGGGTCCGGGCCGGACCGTGGACGACCTCGCCACCCGGTTCACGCGATGACCGCGGCCGGCCGGCTGGGCTGCCCCCAGCCGCGGGTCGCCGCCGAGCACTTCCTCTGGCTGCTGATCGCCGAGCCACTGGTGAAGTCGATGTTCGTGCCCCCGCCGGCCCGGCCGGTGCGGGTCGAGGCCAGGGTGGACTCGGCCGTGCGGGTGTTCCTCGCCGCGTACGGCGCCTGACGGCGGCGCCGACCCGGTCAGGCCGGCTCGGCCAGGGAGCGGAGCAGGGCGAGGACCGTGGGCGGGTCGGCCAGGTGGCCGGCGCCGGTCTCGACCGCGACGCTCGCGCCGGGGACGTGCTCACCCAGCCAGCGGCCGTGCCCGGCCGGCACCAGCACGTCCGCCAGCCCGTACCGGATCTCCACCGGCACGGTGATGTCGGCGAGCTCGAAACCCCAGGGCCGGACGAACGCGAGGTCGTCGTCGACCCAGCCCCAGACGCCGGTCGCGACCGACTCCGGCACCGCCTCCCGGGTCACCTGCTGGACCAGCGGGTCGGCCAGCACGGCCCGGTCGGCCTCGGCCAGCTCCCAGTCGTCGCCGAGCGGCCTCGGCCGGGTCCCGCGCGACCCGGGCGACCATGTCGGCCGCCTCCCGGGTCAGCTCGCGGTGCAGCTCGGCCTCGCCGGCCAGGGTCCAGCCGAACTCCTTGACGTTCTCCGGGTCCATCCCCGCGTACCAGTCCAGGCCCGGGGCGCCGTACGGGGCGAAGCCGACCGCGCAGCGGGCCCGGATGACCCGGTCCGGCAGGCCGGCCGCGACGGCGAGCGCGTGCGGGCCGCCGCCTGACGCGCCACTGACCGCGAACCGGTCCACCCCGACCGCGTCGGCGATCGCCGCCACGTCGGCGACACAGCCGGCCACCTGCCGGCCGGGGTCCCGGGCGGACCGGCCGTAGCCGGGCCGGTCGTAGGTGATGACCCGGATCCCGGCCGCGGCCAGCGCCCGCTCGTCCGGGTGGCGGTTGAGCCGGCAGCCCGGCGTCCCGTGCAGCACGACCACCGGGAAGCCGGCCGGGTCGCCCCAGACCGCGTACGCCAACTGCCGCCCGTCCGTCCGCTCGACCGTCTCCACGGCCCGCCGTCCCAGCTCGGTGAGGCGGCCAGCCTAGCCGCCGTCGCAACACCGTGATGCGGCTGCTCACGGTCGGACCCTGATCCCGCCCGCGTGCCCCTGACCGCGCCGGCGCCGGTCAGCCGAGCCCGTCGAGCGGGTCCACGGCGCGGAACAGGTCGCCCCTCCCGGCTCGCCGGCGGCGACTGCCGGCCGGCAGTCAGCCCCGGGCGGTTCGACGCCGATCGTCGCGGTCGGTCGGGCGGGACGCCCCGCTCCCGGACGGATCGGCGTGGAGGTCCTCGCCGGCCCGTCCCTCGACCGTGGCCGGCCGGACCGGCCGCGTGCCATCGGCGCAACGGTTGACCACTTCGGACGCGACGAGGCGCAGCTTGCGCCGCTCCTGGCGGGACACGGCCACCAGCAGGCGGAAGGCGGTGTCCTCGTCGCAGCCGTGGATCGCCATCAGCATTCCCTTGGCCTGCTCGATCGGGGCGCGGCCCTGGAGCGCCTCGTGAAGTTGCGCGTTCTCTGCCCGCAGCGCCTCGACGTCCGGCATGGCGCTGCCCGGCCCGCGCTGATGGTCGAGCGCCTCTCCGATCTCCCGCTCCAGCTGACGGCTGACAGCGAGCAGGTAGGAGCTCATCTCGCGAACCGTCGCCAGGAGAGTCTCGACTCTCGTGGTGTCACCCTCAGGCTCACCGCCTCGGCATACCCCCATGTCAATAGTGTCCGTGCCGAGGGACAGCGATGACGCCGGTTTCGGCCAAGCAAACAAAATTTGACCTACAGGCGACCTGCAGGTAACGGACCGTCCGCCGGGGCCGGGGGCGGTCGATTCGCCGCAAGTCGAGCAGACGGTGCTCTGGGTGAGAAGACGGTCTTTCGGCAATCCCGCCTCGCTGTCCGGGCGCCGGTGCTAGCGTCGCCTCCGGCAGCCCGAGAAGGCCGGTTGCCACTCCACCCGCTCCGAGCAGCCGAGCGGCGCAGACGGCGCAATTCGCTTGACCGTCCAGCCTTTGGACGCGAGGCGGCGCCGGTCTGCCGATCTTCCGCCGACACGCTCGCGATCGCCTCCTCAGGCCGGTCGCCCAGAAGTGTCGGTCCGCCTGCCGATCCGTCCGCCGCCACCCGGCGATGCCGGGCGTGCCGGCGTCGACCGCACCTGTCCGGGCTTAGTCGTCGGCCGTCCTACGGGCGCCGGCGCCCGTCTACCGGGGGATCACACCAATGACCGCTGCCGCCTCGGCGCACCCGACCCCGCCCTCCGACTCGGCCGTCCCGCCGTCCGGCGGCGGCGTGATCGAGGACTTCCCGGCCGTCCCGCTGAACGCGCCGGCCTCCGCTCCGCCGCCGCGCCTGACCGTCCTGGTGCCCACCCGGGACGAGGCGGCTACCGTCCCGCTGCTGCTGGCGCGACTCGACCCGGCCCTCGCGGAGCTGCCGGCCGAGATCCTCGTGGTCGACGACAGCGACGACGACACCGCGGTCACGGCCGCCCGCCATGCCGGGTCGTGCCGGACACCGGTGCGCCTGCTGCACCGCCCAGCCGGATTCCGGGTCGGCGGCCTGGGTGGCGCCGTTCTCGCCGGCGCCCGGCAGGCGCGCGGGGACTGGGTGCTGGTCATGGACGCCGACCTCCAGCACCCGCCGGAGGCCGCGGCCCGGCTCGGCCGGATCGCGCTGCGGCACGACGTCGACGTGGTGATCGGAACCCGTTACGCCGGGACCGGTTCGGGTGGCGGGCTGGGGTCCGCCGGACGGGCCGTCGCCTCGTCCTCCGCGACCCGGCTGGCCAAGACGCTCTTCCCGCGCCGGCTGGCGACGGTCACCGATCCGCTGAGCGGGCTGTTCGCGTTCCGCCTCGGCGCGGTCGACCTCGACCGGCTGCGTCCGCTCGGGTTCAAGATCCTGCTCGAGCTGGTCGTCCGCAACCCACGGGCCAGGGTGGCCGAGGTCGCGTACGAGTTCGGCCCCCGCGCCGCCGGAACCTCGAAGGCGAGCCCGAGCGAGGGGCTGGCCTTTCTCCACCACATCGCCCGACTCCGCCGTGACCGGTTGATCGGTCAGCTGCGGCAGCGGCCGGTCTCCCGCGCCGAGCGCTACCGTCAGTTCGGCCGGATGCTCTCCTTCGGAGCGGTCGGGCTGTCCGGGGTCGTCGTCAACACCGTGACGCTGTGGTTCCTCTACCGGCAGGTCGGGATGAACCACCTCGTCGGCGCCGCCCTCGCGACGCAGGCGTCCACCACGTGGAACTTCCTGCTCGTGGATGGCCTGGTCTACCGGCGGCGCGGCAACGGCAGCCGGCGCAGTCGGGCCGTCCGCTTCTACCTGATGAACAACTTGCTGCTGCTTGCGCGGCTGCCGGTGCTGCAACTGCTGGTGTACGCGGGTGCCGACGTCCTCGCCGCCAACGCCGTCACGCTCGTCCTGCTGTTCCTGCTGCGCTTCCTGATCAGTGACCGGGTGATCTACGGATCGGCGGCGACCGAGCCGGGTCGCGACCCGGTGCGGGTGCTCGTCGACCCCAAGGGCCCGGCGGCGGCGGCGACGCACCGGCGGCGCTCCCACCACCTCGCCTACCGGTATGACGTCGCCGGCACAGTGACCATCGGGTCGCAGATAGCCCTGCCCGAGCTCGACTTCTTCCGGGCGCAGTGGATCCCCGACTCCGACGTGGACATCTCGCTGCGGGTCGGCGACATCGGCAGCCCCGCCCCGCGCCGGCGGGCAGCCATGACCGAGTACGCGGACCCGGTGACGTTGCGGTACGAGGAGCACCTCGGCCGGCTCGGCGCGAATTTCAGGATCGAGCTCGGCGAGCCGATCCGCATCGAGGTCGGGCCGCTGCTCGCCCGGTCGCCGCACGTCGTCTACACCAACATCGTCGAGGCGCTGCTGCGCTTCGTCCTCGTCTCGCGGGACCGGATGTTGCTGCACTCGGCGTGCCTGACCCTGGGCGGTGTCGGCGTGATGCTCTCGGCGCTGACCGACACCGGCAAGACGGCGACCGTGCTGCGGCTGCTCCGCGAGCACGGCGGCCGGTTCCTCTCCGACGACATGACCATCGTCGACGCCGGAGGGACGGCCGTCTGCTTCCCCAAGCCGCTGACGATCAGCGCGCACACGCTGCGAGCGGTGCGCGCGAGTGACCTGACTCCGGCGGAGTGGCGCCGCCTGAGCCTGCAGAGCCGGCTGCACTCGAAGGGCGGCCGATCCTTCGCGCTCGCACTCAGCCGGCTCAACGTACCGATCATGAGCATCAACGCGCTGACCCAGATCGCCGTGCCGCCGCCGAAGTACTCCGTCGACCGGCTGGTGCCCTGCCGGATGGGCAGCTCCACCCGGGTCCGGGAGCTGTTCGTCATCGAGCGGGGGACGCCCCGCGTCGTCGACCTGGACCCGACCGCGACGGTGGACCGGATGCTCGCCAACACCGAGGACGCCTACGGCTTCCCGCCGTTCCGGTATCTCGCGCCCGCGATCGTCGTCGGCGGCCGCAACCACCGCCAGCTGCGCGATCGCGAACGCGAGATCCTCACCGGCTTCCTCGGTCACGTACGGACCCGGATCGTCTCCTCGGACAGCTACGGATGGGCGGACGAGATCCCGCGGCTGCTCGGCCTGCACGGTGCCGTCGGCGAGCCGGCCGAGCGGCCGGTGCCCACCGACGCGGAGGCCTGGCCGCGCTGGGCCGGGCCCCGACTGGCGACACCGGGAGGGCTCGCCTGATGCGGTTCGGACAGGGGACTCCCAGGTCGCCGCGGCGCCGCCGGGCGGTGCCGCGGTGACCGGCGACCTCCTGCTGACCGCTTACCTGTTCACGAGCGCCGTGCTGTTCGTCGTGGCGGCGACGACGCTGGCCTGGATGCTCGACTCGTGGCGGACGCCGCACGCCGTCGGGCAGATGCCCTTTCCCGAGCCGGACGACACGCAGCTGTCGTTCTCGCTCATCGTGCCGGCGCGGCACGAGGAGGCCGTGCTGGCCCACACCGTCCGCCGACTGCTTGAGCAGGAGCACGAGTGGGTCGAGGTGCTGATCGTCGTAGGGGACGACGATCCCGGGACCGAGGCGGTCGCTCGCCAGCTCGCCCGAGAGAGCGACCGGGTCCAGGTCGTCGTCGATCCGAGCGTGCCGAAGAACAAGCCGAAGGCGCTCAACCGGGCCCTGCCGTACTGCATCGGCGAGGTGGTCGGCGTCTTCGACGCCGAGGACGAGGTGGCGCCGGCTCTCCTCACGCACGTCGACGCCTGCTTCCGGGCGACGGGGGCGCACGTCGTGCAGGGCGGGGTGCAGCTGATGAACTACCGCTCCAGCTGGTGGGCGCTGCGCAACACGCTGGAGTACTTCTTCTGGTTCTCCAGCCGGCTGCACTTCCACGCCCGCAACGGGTTCATCCCGCTCGGAGGCAACACCGTGTTCGTCCGGACCGACCTGCTCAAGCTGGTCGGCGGCTGGGACGTCGACTGCCTCGCCGAGGACTGCGAGCTCGGGGTGCGGCTGTCCGCCGCCGGCGCCAAGGTCGCCGTCGCGTACTCGCCGGAGCTCGCGACCCGGGAGGAGACGCCGCCGACGCTGCGCGGGCTGGTGCGGCAGCGGACCCGCTGGAACCAGGGCTACCTGCAGGTGCTGCGCAAGGGCGAGTGGCGTCGACTGCCGACCCGCGGCAAGCGCGCGATGGCCCGCTATCTGCTCGCGATGCCGTTCCTGCAGGCGCTCGCGGGCGTCCTCGTCCCGGTCTCGCTGCTGGCCATCGTGGTGGTCAGGGCGCCGGTCCTCTTCGTGCTCCTCACCTTCGCGCCGATGTTCCCGACCGCCGCCACGCTGGTCGTGGAGATCGCGGGCCTGGCGGAGTTCAACCGGATGTTCCACCTGCGGGTACGGCTGCGTGACCACGTCAAGCTCGTGCTCGGCAGCGTGCCGTACCAGCTGGTCCTCGCCTTCGCGGCGATCCGGGCCTCGGTGCGGGAGTTCCGCGGCGAACAGGCCTGGGAGAAGACCGAGCACGTCAACGCGCACCGGCTGGAGCTGCAGACGGAGGGAGCGCGATGAGCGCCGGCACGCTGTACGGCACCAAGCTGCCGCCGCTCGACATCGCCCTGGAGGGCAGACCGGGTCCACCGCCTCCGTTGCGCCAGAGGCTCGGTGACCGGCTGATCCGGGCGGTGCGGCCGCAGCAGGTCGACATCGCCCTCGTCTGCGTCCTCATGCTGGTCGGGGGTCTCGTACACGCCGTCGGCATGACCAGGACACCGGCCCGGTTCGACGACGAGGGCTCGTACACGGCGTACGCATGGGCAGTGCAGTACTGGCACACGCTCGGCCACTACACGTACTGGTACGCCCATCCGCCGCTCGGCTGGATGCAGATCGCGCTGTGGACCAGCGTCACCGACGGCTTCGACCGGGCTCCCTACGCGGTCGCCGCGGCCCGCGAGTTCATGCTGGTCGCCAAGATCGTCACGATTCCCTTACTGTACTGGCTGTCCCGGCGGCTCGGCTTCGGCCGGCCCGCGGGCGTGGCCGCCGTCTTGCTGTTCGCGCTGAGCCCGCTGGCCGTCTACTTCACCCGGGCCGCGCTGCTCGACAACATCGTCACGCCGTGGCTGGTGGGCTCGTTCCTGCTGGCCGCCTCGCCCCGGCGCAGCATCGGCGCGGCCGTGGGCAGCGCCGCCGCACTCGTCGTCGCGGTACTGACCAAGGAGACCGCGCTGCTGTACCTGCCGGCCGTGGTGCTGCTGCTGTGGCAGCACACCGACCGGCGCAACCGCCGCTTCACGCTCGGCCTGTTCGCGGCGACGGTCGTGCTGCTCGGCAGTGCCTATCCACTGTTCGCTCTGCTGAAGAACGAGCTGCTCATCGGGCCGGGCCACGTCAGCCTCGAGTGGGCCGTGCGCTGGCAGCTGTTCGAGCGTACGGGCAGCGGCAGCATCTTCGACCGGGGCAGCACCGCGCACGCCGTCATCCGCAGCTGGCTGGACCAGGACGCCTGGCTGCCGCGGCTGTCCCTGCTGCTGGCCGTCCCCGGCCTGCTGATCCGCCGCACCCGTGCGGTCGCGCTCGCGCTGGCGCTGCAGCTGGTCCAGCTGATGCGCGGCGGTTATCTGCCCTACCCGTACGTGATCGCGATGATCCCGTTCGCCGCGCTCACCGTCGCGGGCGTCGCGGACTGGGTCTGGAGCCCCCGCCGCCGTGCCGACCCGGGGCCGGGGTCGACGGCCCGGTGGCGGACGGCCCTGCGGTACGGACGCCGTGTCGCCGTCGCGGCCGTGTGCGGCTGGTTGGTCGTCGTCGTCGGCCAGGCCTGGCGGGTGCCACTGCACGACCTGCGGACCCAGGACCGCGACGCCGGCAAGGCCGAGGCGCTCGCCTGGGTGGTGGACAACGTGCCGCGGTCCGCGTACGTGGTGGTCGACGACAGCCTCTGGGTCGACCTCGTGCGCTCGGGCTTCCCCCGCGACCACGTCATCTGGTTCACGAAGCTCGACGTGGACAAGGACGTCCGGCTGCCCGCGTCGCCGCAGTGGACCGGGATCGACTACATCGTCCTGGACCAGCAGGACGACCTGTCCGTGCATGTCCAGGACGACGGGCTGCCGTCGAAGGACACGCTCGCCCTGTTCCCAACCCTGGGACGGGCGCTCGACCATGCCGCGCCGGTGCGCACGTTCGGTCTCGGGCTGGACCGGATCACGGTCCGCCAGGTCGATCCCCACCGGCCCGGCCACCGGAAGGCGAGGTCATGACCGCCGTGCGCGCCGCACCGCCGGAGTCGGCCGGTCGTCCGACGGCCGGGTCCTCCGGCACGCACCGGACCGCCGGTCCGGCCGGCCGCCGGCGACTCCCCGTGATCGTCGGCGTGGCGCTGCTGGTCGCCGCGAGCACGGCGGTGGTCGGCCCCCGGTTGGCGCACCGCGACTCGGGCCTGGTCTGCGGGAGCGACGCACTGCAGTCCGAGGCCGTCGCCGGCCTGGCCAACTTCGCCGGCTGGCTCCAGCGCTACTCCGCCGCCGGTTTCGTCGGCGAGGTCGGCTGGCCGTCCGGTATGGACGGCGCTCGCTGGAACGCGCTGGCCGACAGGTGGTACGACGCCGCCGACCGGGTGGGGCTGCCGGTGGTCGCCTGGGCCGCGGCCCGGTGGCCGTCGACCTATCCCATGGCGGTCTACCGCTCCCGCAGCGGGTCCACTCTGGACTCGGCTGGAGCGCAGGCATCGGTCGTCGAGCGGCACGGTGGCGACGACCGCCGGCCGCGCGGCGTCGACGTGGCCGGCGGATCGTTCGGATCCGGTGAGGAGCAGGCCGGGTTCAGCAGCGTCCGGGCCGGCCGGTACGGCTACGACTACAGCTACGAGAACGCGGCCAGCTATGCGTTCCTCGCCCAGCGCGGCGTGCGGCTGGTCCGGCTCGCGCTCACCTGGGAGCGGCTGCAGCCGGTGCCCGGCGAGGCCCTCGACGGGGCCGAGGTGGACCGGGTCCGCCGCGCCCTGGACAACGCCGGGCGGGCCGGCCTGCGAGTGGTGCTCGACCTGCACGGCTACGGTACCTACCTCGCCGGCGACTCGGCCGGCCGGCACCGGCTCGTCCTCGGCTCGGGACGGCTGCCCGGCGACGCGCTCGCCGACTTCTGGCGCCGACTGGCGCCGGAGGTCGCTGCCGAGCCGGCGCTCGCCGGCCTCGACCTGCTCAACGAGCCCTTGACGCTGTCCGACCGAGGGGAGGCCGGGGCCCGGCTGTGGGAGCGGATCTCCCAGCAGGCGGTGGACGCCATCCGGGGCGCCGGAACGACCGTCCCGCTGGTGGTCTCCGGCTACGGCCAGACTGCCCCGGCCCGGTGGGGCGACCTGCACCCACGGGCCTGGATCCGCGACCCGGCCGGCCGGATCGCCTATGACGCCCACGTCTACTTCGACTCCGACGGCAGCGGCCACTACGCCTCCGGATACGACGACGAGCTGCGGCGGGCACAGGCCGCGGCGCCGCCGGCGTGTCAGCGGCTGCCGGACCTGGCGGCGGCCGGTCCGGCGCCGTTCGCGGACCTAGGGAGGTCACCATGACACGGTCCTCGCACCGCTGGGCCGCCGTACTGCTCGGGTCCGCGCTGCTGGCCGGCGGGTGCAGCGGCGCGAGGGACACCACGGCCCTGGCTCACCAGCGCCCCGCCCCGCTGTCGTCCGCGCCGGCGTCCCCCGCGGCGACGGTGACGCTTCCGGGCGGCGCGACCAGGCAGTGTCCACACG
Organism: uncultured Actinomycetota bacterium; assembly: GCA_963803135.1. Taxonomy (GTDB): domain Bacteria; phylum Actinomycetota; class Actinomycetes; order Mycobacteriales; family CADCTP01; genus CADCTP01. Next base: position 9,454 of record CAWDLH010000012.1, read on the forward strand.
GGACGGAGCCGGGTGTCGTCCTCTCGGGCGCGGTGTTCAGCCCGACGCTGGCCGGCGGCACCAGCTTCGCCGCCCGCCGGTACCGGGTGACGATCCGCGGCGTCGTCGCCAACGACACGAGCGCGCCGATCCGGGTCGGTGCGGTCACGCCACTGATCGCCGGCCGTCCGTGGCGTGCGCACGTCACGGTCGCGCGGTCGGTGCCGGCACGCGGTTCGGCCGACCTGGCCATCGAAGGCACGTACGACAGCCCGCGAACGCAGCGGGCCAGGCTCGACTCCCGGCTCAGCTGGAGCTGGGCCGACCACGCCCTGCGGCCGTGCGGCGCCGCCGGGCTCATCGAGGACGACTGACGGGACTTCCCGGCGCGGCGCGGAGTGAGGCAGGGGATGGCGATGAGGTCAGGGCAAGGAACGGGCGACCGGATGGGCACGGGACGGACCAGGGCACGGATCGGGGCCACCATGCTGGTCATGGCACTCGTCGTCGCCGGCTGGGCCGGCGCACGGGTCGTCTCCGCGGCCACCACGGTGTTGACGACCGTCCGCGCGGCGGCCGACGCGTACGTCCAGTCGGACCTGCCGGACACGAACGCCGGCACCGCCACCGAACTGGCCGCGCGGGCGGCCTCGGCGGACAAGCCGGAGCTCGTCAGCTACGTCAAGTTCGTGGTGCAGGGCATCACCGCCGCGCCGGCCGGGGTCCAGCTCCAGCTCTACAGCTATGCCCAGAGCGCGACCGGCGTGCAGGTCTGGACCGCTGCGAGCGACTGGACCGAGACCGGCATCACCTGGAACACGGCTCCGCCCCGCGGAACGACCTTGGTCGCCACCATGGCCAACCTCGCCGTCGGCGCGTACGCGACCGCGGACGTGAGCGGCATCGTGACCACCAACGGGACGTACACCTTCGCGATCACGACCTCCTCGACGCTCAGCAAGAAGTTCGCCAGCCGGGAGGTGGCGGCGACGCCGCCGCAACTGGTCGTCAACACCTCGGCGCCCGGCGGGATCGCCACCGCGGCCGGCTCCGGGCAGAGCGTCGCCACCGGCGCCGCGTTCGCCGAGCCGCTCGTGGCCGCCGTCGCCGACGGTTCGGGCGCGGCCGTGCAAGGGGTGCCGGTCACGTTCACCGCCCCGGGCAGTGGCGCCTCGGCGACCTTCGCGGGCGGCGCGACCGCGGTCACCGTCGCCACCGACGCCGCCGGCCGAGCGACCACGCCCGCGCTCACCGCGAACGCCACCGCGGGCAGCTACCAGGTCGTGGCCACCGCGACCGCTGTGTCGGGGTCGGCGGCGTTCGCGCTGACCAACACCGGAGTGGCGCCGACGACGCCACCGCCGACCAGCCCGCCGCCGACCAGCCCGCCGCCGACCGGCACCGTGACGACCACGACGGTCAAGGCGGCCGCCGACGCCTCCGTGCGAGCGGCCCAGCCGGACACCAACTTCGGCGGCGACTTCGTCCTGGGCACCGAGGCCGCGTCGGCCACCACCCCGGCCATCGTCAGCTACCTGAGGTTCCCGGTCAGCGGGCTGACCGGCACGGTCAGCTCGGCCACCCTCCAGCTCTACAGCTTCTCGACCTCCAGCCAGGGACTGACCGTCTCGGCAGCTCCGTCGAGCTGGACGGAGACCGGGATCACCTACACCAACGCGCCGGCGCCCGGCGCCGTCGTCGGCCGAGGGCCGAACATCTCCGTCAACACCTGGGCCTCGATCGACGTGACCCCGGCCGTGACCGGCAACGGCACCGTCGGCCTCGCACTCACCACGACCCGCACGGCCAACAACAAGGTCGCCAGCCGGGAGTCGACGGCGACGCCGCCGACACTGCTCGTGCAGACCGTCAGCGGCGCGCCGACCCCGACCGCGACGCCCACCCCCACCGTGGCTCCCACGCCGACTCCCACGCCGACCCCCACGCCGGCCCCGACGACCACGCCGGCCCCGACGACCGCGCCGGCCGGGACGGTCGTGCGGGCGACCGGCGGAGCGGGCCAGACCACGATGGTCGGCAGCGTGTTCGGGGCGGCGCTGACCGCGGCGGTGACCGGTCCGGACGGCGCACCCGCCGCCGGTGCGCCGGTGACCTTCAGCGCCCCGGCGACCGAACCCTCGGCCACCTTCCCGGGCGGTGCCGCGTCGGTGACGGTGTCCGCGGATGCGGGCGGCGTGGCCACCAGCCCGCCGGTCACGGCCGGGCGCCGGGCCGGGACGTACTCCGTCACGGCCACGGTCGCCGGCGCCGCGCAGCCGGCGTCGTACCCGCTGACCAACACCGATCCGACGATCGTCGCCGCGGGGGACATCGCCTGCCCGGCGGGCAAGGCGCCCACGAGCACCTCGTGCCAACAGGCCGCGACCTCCGACCTCGCGCTCAGCCTGCATCCGGACCGGGTGCTGCCGCTCGGCGACGAGCAGTACGAGCTCGGGTCGGCGGCCGACTTCGCTTCGGTCTACGGCCCGTCCTGGGGTCGGCTGGACCCCGTCGCGTACCCGGTTCCGGGCAACCACGAGTACGGCTACATCGGCAGCGCCATCGAGCCGACCGGCGGTGCGGGCTACTTCGGTTACTACGGCGACCGGTCGCATCCCCTCCAGCCGGGCTGCACGAGCCTGTGCAAGTCCTGGTACAGCTACGACATCGGGTCCTGGCACGTCGTCGCGCTGGACAGCCAGTGCGCCGTGATCGGCGGCTGCAACGCGGGCAACCCGGAGTACCAGTGGCTGCTCGCCGACCTCAATGCCTCGACCAAGTCGTGCACGCTGGCGTACTGGCACATCCCGCTGTTCTCCAGCAGCCAGGATCACCAGCCGGACATGAGCTCCATCTACCAGTTGCTCTACACCAAGAACGCGGACGTCGTCCTGACCGGGCACGCACACTTCTACGAGCGGTTCGGCCCGCAGGCGCCGGGCGGCACAGCGGATCCGGCCCGGGGCATCCGGCAGTTCGTCATCGGTACGGGCGGCCGCAGCTTCTTCGCCATCCGGGACGTGCCGGCGGCCAACAGCGAGGCGCGGATCGCCAACACCTTCGGTGTCACCCAGTTCACCCTGTCCGACGGGAGCTACAGCTGGAACTTCGTCCCCACCAACGCCGGCGGCAGCACCGACAGCGGCACCGGCACCTGCCACTGAGGCCGGGCCCGGGGCGGCACTAGCCGACGCCGTTGAGCTGGTCGACGGCGCGGAACACGTCGCCCAGGTCGAAGAAGTTGACGGCGACGAAGTTCGGGAGCATGCCGCGTTCCCGCCGGCACCGCTCGAGGTACGGCCCGAGCACCGGCAGCGCGTTGATCGTGCGCGCGTCGGTGATCAGCGAGCGGAAGTTGGCCAGCCAGTAGTTCAGCAGCAGCAGCGGGCTCGCGGCCGTGCCGCGCTCCCGGTCGCAGCGCAGATCGGCCGCGGTCGGGTTGGTGAACGGCGTGTCCTGGACGTACGCGAACGCCGGCAGCAGCCACGGGTACGCGGTGCCGCCGCCGTGCCGCTCCATCATCACGACCACCCGCCGGCCCGAGTCGATCATCTGCCCGAGCGTCGGCCACGGCTGCCCGGGCTGCTGCGTGTGCACCAGCGGAGTCAGGCCGACCCGGTCGAAGACGGCCGCGGTGTCGGCCGGCGTGACCTGGTCCTCCACGATGAAGGTGACGACCTCGCGCGGGTGCGCGTCCAGCCAGGCCCGGACGGCGGCCAGCTCCGGCTGGAGCTCGGTGGCGCCGATCTCGCACAGCCCGTGGCACAGGTAGGGCTCCGGCGCGCCGATCGGCCGCAGCGTCACCGCGTCCCGGATCCGCAGCAGGCTCTGCACGGTGGCCGCCCCGAACTCGCGCTCGGCCGCGGCGACGACGGCGCTGTGGTCGGGCGCGGCGGTCGCGACCACGCCGGGCCGGTTGGTGCGCTGGCCGTACCAGGTGTCGATCAGCAGGGCCCGGACGCCGGCGTCGAGCTGGCCGACCAGCCCGGTCGGCTGCTCGGGGATGAACCAGCCCGGCTCGTCGGCCGCGGACATCGCGTTGTGGGTAGCCGCGAAGGCGACGTCGGTGTACCTGCGGCCGCACAGCTCGGCGTGCCCGTCGCAGGCGGTGCCGGCGTCCGCCGCCGGCAGCTGCCGGTCGGTGGGGACCGCGCCGATCCCGACGACGGAGACCAGTCCGATCAGGCCGACCAGCCCGGTCGCCACCGCCGGCCGCCACCGCTGTCCGAGCATCCCGCGCACGCGCCCGACTCGCGCCTCGGGCGCGCCGGGCGGCGGACCGAGGGCGGCGGCCAGCTCGCCGACCCCGGCGACCGCGAGCAGGACGCCGGCGACGACCGCGACGATCCCGGCCACCAGCGCCGGCCGCAGCAGCAGCCCGAGCCCGACCAGCAGCGCGGCGGCGCCCCGGGCGACGTGCAGCCAGGGCCGCGGCGCCGGCGGGGTCAGCCTGGCCCACGCCCGGCGGGCGGTCGCGGTGTCCAGCCGGGCCAGCCGGCCGGACGCCGCGCCGGCCAGCAGCACCCCCGCCGCGGCCGGGATCGCGGCGACCCACCAGAGCGAGCCGCCGAAGGACCGCAACGCCGCGGCGACGGCGGCACCGCGCAGGCTGCTCGTGTCGGTCCCGGTGGCGGCGACCCGGGTGGCGACCGCCACCACGCCGACGACGAGACCGGCTGCGAGGATGCCGCGGCCGACGGCCACGGTCGCCCGCCGCCGGTCCGCGGCGAGCCCGACCGCGGCGGCGAACGAGAGCAGCGCCAGCAGTGGAAGCAGCCAGGACAGCAGACCCACGGTCCGCACCAGCCGGAGCGTCCCGGCCGCCGGCGTGCGGGCGCCCAGCTGGGCCAGGGTCAGGTCGAGGTCGGCCGGGATCCTCGCCGCCTCGTCGGGCGCCAGCGACCGCAGCACACCGGACAGCACGACGCCGAGGTCGGCCAGCCGCAGCACGATCTGCGTCGGGTTGTCGCTCGTCATGGCCTGGTGCGTCTGCCGGGCGGCGAGCCGGACCACCTGACCGAACGCCGGGCTGCTGACCAGCGAGGTCGCCGCCGCCTCCAGCAGCGGGCGGACGGCGAGGAGGTCCGGGTCGGCGGCCAGCAGCCGGCCGGTGATCGCCTGCCCGGCCCGCTCGGCGACCAGCGGGTCCATCCGCACGGCGTCGACGTGCTCGGCGAACCGCGCGCCGTCGAGCACCTCCCGGTTCGCCGCGCCCGCGAGCAGGCCGAGCGCGAGCAGCACCGACGCGAGCACGGCGAGGATCTTCATCGGGCGTCAGCATCCCCCCGCCGGGCCGGCCGTGCGACGGCCGAACGGGCGTGCGCCCGGTCGGTCGGCGTTCGCCTTGTCCGACGGAGGTAGCGAGCAGGGCCCTGAGCATGCTGATGTGCCGGCCCCGCGGGTCCACGGTCGCCCTGACCGCGCGGCGACCGGGGGCCGGGCCGGTGGCTCAGCGGTGCGGCGGCCGGGCACATCGACACTTCGAATTGGAAGTGGTTCCGGTGCTCCCCGGCGGCGGTGTGCCGGCCGGTCAGGTCCGGGTGGGGGAGTCCTCGTCGAGGGCGGCGGCGACGCGGCGGTGGGCGGCCCAGATCTCCTCGGGCAGCTCGGCGAACTGGGCCAGGTGCTCCTCGCGGAAGCCCATCTCCTGGCGCCAGCGGTCGACGTCGATGGTGAGCAGCGCGTCGAGATCGCCGGGCGCCACCTCCACGCCGTCCAGGTCGAGCTCGTCGGCGGTCGGCAGGATGCCGACCGGCGTGCTGCGCCCGGTCACCTCGCCGTTGTGCAGCCGCAGCAGCCACAGCAGCGGACGCAGGTTGTCCCGGTATCCGGGCCAGAGGAAGTGCCGGTCGTCCGGGTCGCGCTGGAACCAGTTGACGTGCGCGAAGATCGGCTTGTCCCCCGCGGCGTCGAGGATCCGCAGCCAGTGCGCCGCGTACGCGCCCTCGGGATAGGACAGGAACGGCCGCATCGACATCGGGTCGTAGCGCAGCTGGCCGTCCACGCCCTCGGCGGCGAAGGTCGCCTCGGCACCGAGCGTCAACCCGTCGTACACGCCCTCGGCGACGTCGGTGATGGCGCGGATCAGTGGCTCGCGGTCGCTGGTCCGGCCGCCGAAGATGATCGCGTCGATCGGCACGCCCCTGGGGTCGTCGAAGTCGCCGGCCAGGTTGGGGACGTTGACGAGCTGGGTGGTGAACCGGCTGTTCGGATGGGCCCACGGCTCGTCCCGATCGTCCGCGGACCGGGTGCTGATCGGCACGCCGGTCCAGTCCCGCCAGCCCGCGTCGTCCGGCGGCTCCGGCGTGCGGCCCTCCCACCAGACCACGTGCGTGTCCTCGTTGTAGGCGACGTTGGTGAACAGCGTCCCGGTGCCCGGTCCGACCGCGGTCAGCGCGATCGGGTTGGTCACCTCGTTGGTGTCCCGGGCGACGCCGAAGACGCCGAACTCCGGGTTGATCGCGTAGATCCGGCCGTCCTGCGGGTCGACGCGCAGCCAGGCGATGTCGTCGCCGTAGAACTGCACGTCGTACCGCTCGCCGAGGCGGTCCGGAGGCAGCATCATCGCGAGGTTGGTCTTGCCGGACGCGCTCGGGAACCCGCCGCAGATGTGGTACTTGCGGCCGGTCTGCTTGTCGGCGATGCCGATGAGCATGAACTGCTCGGCCAGGAACTCGCCTGACTTCCAACCGTCGTAGGAGGCCTGCCGCAGCCCGTGGGCGATCTTGCCGAGCAACGCGTTGCCGCCGTACGACGAGCCGAAGTGCAGGATGGTGCGCTCGTCGGCGACGGTCACGAAGTAGCGCTTGTCGTCCGGAGTGCCCTGGCCGAGGTTCTCCAGGTCGCCGGTGACGTGCACGCCGCGGACGAAGGAGTCCTGGTCCTCGAGGTCGTCGACGTGGTGCGCACCGACCCGGGCCATGCGGATCATGTGCAGGACGACGGTCCGGTTGTCGGTCAGCTCGACGCCGGCCGCGTACCGCTCCAGCGGCGATCCGGGCGGCGCCATCAGGTACGGCACCACGTACATCGTCTTGCCGGCCGACGCGCCGCGCATCAGGTCCTCGAGCAGCGGCGTCATCTCGGCCGCCGGGCGCCAGTTGTTGTAGGCGCCCCGGTCGGCCGGGTCGCTCGTCGCGACGATCGTGCGCTCCTCGGAGCGCGCGGTGTCCTTCGCGTAGCTGCGCGAGTAGTAGAGACCCTCGCCCGCGGGCAGGATCTCGCCCGCCGCCAGCGCCTCCTCGATCAGCCGGTCGTCGTCGGACTCGTCGACGACCTCCACCCGCGCCGGCTGGGTGTGCGCGGCCCACCGCCGGACGTACGCCCGGACCCGCTCGTTCTTGACCCCAGCCTGGTCGAGCACAGCATCGACGTCCACCACCTGGCGCACTCCCATCCGCGATCGCCGACGATCGGGCCGTACCGATGACCCTACAAGTGTCGCCGCCGGTCGCTGCCGCCCGTCCCGGCGCCGCCCGCCCGGGCGCCGGGCGGTCGGGCGGATGCGCTGGACGATCAGGTGGCGCGCCGGCGTGCGCGGAAGGCCGCGACCCTGGTGCGATTCTGGCAGGTGACCGAGCAGAAGCGGCGGTGGCCGGCCGGTGAGGCGTCCACGTAGACGTCGGCGCACTGCCGGTCCGCGCAGACCCCCATCCGGTCCGGGTGCGCGGCCAGGTGCTCGCGCAGGGCGAGGGCGGCCGACGCGAGCAGGGCGGACTGCGGCTCGGGCACCGACCACGCGGCGGCCACCGCGCCGGCCTCCTGCGTCAGCTCAGGCCGCACCGCCACCTCGGCGAGCATCGCGTTCACCAGGCGGGTGCGCCCGGCCGGGTCAGCGGCGGTGAAGACGGCGTGCACCCGGTCGGCGACGGCGATCGCACCGGCCGACCGGCGGCCCGGACCCGGCGACGGGGCGACCCGGCTCCCGACCCGCCTCGGCAGGGTGCCCCAGTCGTTGACCAGCGCGACGAGCTCCGGAAGCGCCATGGGCTGAACGCGGACCGACACCACGCCATCGTAACGCCTTAGGGCGAGCCATGACGTTGCACAGGATCGCCCGGTCTCGTAACGTCCCGGATGCCATAAACACGTTACGGGGAGAGCCGCGATGCGCCGTACCGTTCCGGAGGAGAGGCTCGCCACCCGCCGCGACTGGGTGGGTCTCGCCGTGCTGGTGCTGCCCTGCTTCCTGGTGTCGATGGACGGGGCGGTGCTCAACCTCGCCGTGCCGAAGATCGTGGCCGACCTCCGGCCGGGCGGTGCTCAGCTGCTGTGGATCGTCGACGGCTACGTCTTCCTGGTGGCCGGCTCGTTGCTGGCGATGGGAGCCGTCGGCGACCGGATCGGCCGGCGCCGGCTGCTGCTCGCGGGCGCGGCGCTGTTCTGCGCCGGCTCGCTGGCCGCCGCCTTCGCCGACACGCCGGCCACGCTCATTGCGGCCAGGGTGTTGATGGGGCTGGCCGGAGCGTCGCTGATGCCCTCGACGCTGGCGCTGATCCGCGGCATGTTCACCGACCGCCGGCAGCGCACCGCCGCGGTGGGAGTCTGGACCGCGAGCTTCTCGCTGGGCGGGCTGCTCGCCCCGGCCGTCGGCGGCGCCCTGCTCGAGCGGTTCTGGTGGGGATCGGTCTTCCTGGTGGCGCTGCCGGTCACGGTGTTGCTGCTCGTGCTCGGGCCGGCGGTGCTGCCCGAGTTCCGCGATCCGGACGCCGGTGGGTTCGACCTGCTCGGCGCCGCGGAGAGCCTGCTCGCGCTGCTCGCCATCGTGTACGGGATCAAGCGCCTGGCGGCGGGCGGCGGCCTGCCGGGCGCCGGTGCCGCGATGCTGGTCGGGGCGGCCGCCGGGGCGGCGTTCGGGTGGCGCCAGCGCCGGGCCGACCGCCCCATGCTCGACGCCGGCCTGTTCCGCGGCCGCGCCGTGCGGCTCGCGCTGCTCAGCAACGCCCTGACCTTCTTCGCGCTGTACGGCACCCAGGTCGCCGTCGCCCAGTACCTGCAGTGGGTCGTCGGCCTGTCCCCGCTGCACGCCGGGCTGTGGTCGGTCCCGTCCGTGCTGGCGTACCTGGCCGGCACGGCGATCGGGCCGGCCGCCGTGCCCAGGTTCCAGCCCGTGCCGGTGATCGGCGCCGGCCTGCTGGTCGCCGCCGCCGGGTGCGCCCTGCTCGCCCTGGCCGGAGGTGGTCTCGCGCCCGTCGTCGCCGGCACGATGGTCTTCGGCGTCGGCCTGGCCCCGGTGTACGCGCTGTCCACCGACCTGATCGTCACCCGCTCCGGACCCGAGCGGACGGCCACCGCGGGTGCGGTCGGGGAGACCGCCGCCGAGCTCGGCGGCGCGCTCGGCATCGCGCTGCTGGGCTCGCTCGGCGTCACCGTGTACCGCGGCGCGATGGACGGCGCGACCGGGGGACTGCCGCCCGGCCCGGCCGCCGACGCGCGGCGCACGCTCGGCGACGCGCTGGCGGTCGCCGGCACGCTGCCCGGGCCGCGCGGCGATGAGCTGCTGCGGCAGGCCCGCTCGGCGTTCGAGCACGCGTTCGCGACGATCGCCGGCGCCGCCTCGCTCACGGTCCTCGCCGCGGCGACCGCGGTGGCCCTCGCCGGCGTGCGGGCGGCGCGACGCCGGCGGTGAGCTGGCTGGGGGCGGGACCGCCCGGCCGCACCGGGACGAGGAGGCACCAGATCACCCTGGCTGCGGGCCACGTCTACGGGGCCGGTCGCCGCACCCTCAGCCCACGACCAAGCCGACGGCGATCGCCGCCATCACGACGGCGATGGCCGCGTCGAGGCCGCGCCAGGCGGCGGGCCGGGCGAACAACGGGCGCAGTGCGGCCGCCCCGGCACCGAGCGCACAGAACCACACCATGCTGGCCGCGGCGGCGCCGGCGGCGAACCACCAGCGCTGGCCACCGCGGTCCGCGGCCACCGAGCCGAGCAGCACCACCGTGTCCAGATAGACGTGCGGGTTGAGCCAGGTGAGCGCGAGGCAGGTGACGACGACCGGAACGAGGCCGCGCCGCAGCGGCGCGCCGGCGGCCGGCCCGAGGACGGCCGGCACCCGCGGGCGCAGCGCCCGGCGCGCGGCGAGGGCCCCGTAGAGGAGCAGGAACGCCGCCCCGACGGCGCGGACCCCGGTGATGAGGGACGGCACGGCGGTCAGGGCGGCACCCGCTCCCGCGACGCCGGCGCCGATGAGCGCCAGATCGGAACCGACGCAAACGGCGACGACCGCGGCCACGTGCTCGCCGAGCAGCCCCTGCCGCAGGACGAACGCGTTCTGCGCGCCGATGGCGACGATCAGCGCCAGACCGAGGCCGAGACCGGCCAGGGCCGCGGCGACCGCGGAGGAGGACACCCCGCCACGGTAGGCAGCCGGCTTCCTGAAGCCCAGCTTCCGAAACTTCAGCGCCATTAGCCTGGCTCACGTGGATCTCGACCTCGACCAGCTCCGCACGCTGGCGGCCATCGTCGACCAGGGCACCCTCGATGCCGCCGCCCGCGTGCTGCACGTGACCCCGTCCGCGGTCAGCCAGCGGCTGCGCGCCCTCGAGTCCGCCACCGGTCAGGTCCTGCTGGTCCGCAGCCGCCCGGTGCGGCCGACGCCCGCCGGCTCGGCGCTGGTCCGGACCGCCCGGCAGGTCGAGCTGCTGCTCGCCGACACCGCCGAGGAGCTGACCGGGACGGCCGGAGCCCCGGCGCGACCGGTCCTGACGGTCGCCGTCGGCGGCGACTCGCTGAGCACCTGGGCCCTGCCGGCGCTCGCCGCGGTGGCGGACGCCGCCGCGGTGCACGTACGCCGCGAGGACGAGACCCGCACCGGCGCGCTGCTGCGCGAGGGAACCGTGGTCGCCGCGGTGACGACCGAGGCCAGACCGGTCGCCGGGTGCCGGGTCGCCCGGCTCGGCGTGATGCGATACCGCCCGCTCGCGGCACCCGCCGTGGCCGAGCGCTTCTTCCCGGACGGGGTCACCCCGGCCGCCCTGGCCCGCGCGTCCGTCGTCGCCTTCGACTACGCCGACGACCTGCAGCACGCGTACGTCCGCCGGCACGGGACGCATCTCGATCCGCCGACCCACCAGGTGCCGTCGTCCGCCGACTTCCTCGCCGCGATCCTGCTCGGCATGGGGTGGGGGATGGTCCCGGACCTGCAGTCGGCGCCGCACCTCGGCACCGGAGCGCTGGTCGAGCTCGATCCCGCCGGGGTGGTGGACGTGGTCCTGCACTGGCAGCGCTGGGCGCTGCGGATCGCGACGCTCGACACGCTGACCGATGCCGTCCGGGCAGCCGCCCGCGAGCACCTGCGCTGAGCCGGATCGGCCGGGCGGACGCGGCGACGGACACGCGGGTCCTGCGGCGGTCGGCGTCGGGTCCGAGATGGCGCCCGCCTTCGCCGGGTGCTGCCCGACCGGTCCCGACCGGGTCGCTCAGGACGACCCGGCGCGGTCGCGCAGCGACCGGAACGCGGTCCGGAGCTCGGTCGTGAACAGTTCCGGCTCCTGCCAGGCGGCGAAGTGGTTGCCCCGGTCGACCTCGTTGAAGTAGACGAGGTTCGGGTACGCCCGCTCGGCCCAGCTCCGCGGCGCCCGGTAGAGCTCGTTGGGGAAGACCGTGACGGCGGCGGGGACGGTGGTGCCCTTGACGTCGAAGAAGCCGAGCGTGTTCTCGTAGTAGAGCCGGGCCGACGAGACCCCGGTGTTGGTCAGCCAGGTCATCGTGACGTTGTCGAGGACCTCGTCCCGGGTGAGGTTGCCGACCGGGCGGCCGGCGAACGCCGCCGCGATGTCGTCGTAGCTGCGCGCGTCGTGGTCGAGCATCCAGGCGGCCAGGAAGACGGGCGAGTCGGCCAGCCCGTACAGCGTCTGCGGGCGCAGGTTCATCTCGGTCGCGTAGCCGATGCCCTTCGTGTAGAGGAAGCTGAGCTGCTCGTACGCCCGGGTCTCCTCGGCCGAGAGACCGGACGGCGCGGGCGCACCGGTCGCGAGCGCCTTCGACACGTCCGGCGGAGCGGTGCCGGGCATGTTGGAGTGGATGCCGAGCAACTCCGGGGGGGCCTGGGCACCCATGACATCGGTGATCTGCGCGCCCCAGTCGCCGCCCTGCGCGACGAACCGGCTGTAGCCGAGCCGCCGCATCAGCGCGGTCCAGGCCCGAGCGATGTGGACCGGGTCCCACCCGGTCGTGGCCGGCTTCTGCGAGTAGCCGTAGCCGGGTATCGACGGGACCACCACGTCGAACGCGTCCCCGGGGTCGCCCCCGTCGGCCGCCGGGTCGGTGAGCGGGCCGATGACGTTGAGCATCTCGACGACCGAGCCCGGCCAGCCGTGCGTGATGATCAGCGGCAGGGCGTTCTCGTGCGGCGACCGCACGTGGATGAAGTGGATGTCCAGGCCGTCGATCTCGGTCATGAACTGCGGGAAGGCGTTCAGCCTCGCCTCGACCCGGCCGAAGTCGTACCCGGTGCCCCAGTAGTCGGCGAGCGCCTGGGTCGTCGCGAGCTGCACGCCCTGCGTCGCGTCGTCGACGGTCTCCTTCTCCGGCCAGCGGGTGGCGGCGATCCGCCGGCGCAGGTCGGCCAGGTCCTCGTCGGCGACGGTGACGCGGAACGGCCGGACGGTCGTGTCCCCGGCCGGCTCGGCGGGAGGCGAGCCGGCCATGGTGCTCTCGGACATGGGTTTCCTCTCACCGGCGGAGGGCGGCCCGCCAACTCTCGTCAGCGCCGGTCCGGGTTCGCATCCGCCACTGGCCAGCGCCGACTGCGAGCGCTCGCCGTCCGGTGTCACCCCCGGCGCGCTCTTGCGCCTTTCCTGGGTGGTACGTAGCGTCGTGGGGTCCTTTGGTGTTGTTCGTCCTGATCAAGGCGGGTGCAATGTCCCTCACGTGCGGGCTCAAGCTCACGCACGACGGATCGGTGGCCCTCTTCGACGGCCCGCGCTGCGTCTTCAGCGTCGAGGTCGAGAAGCTCGACAACGCACCGCGCTACAGCCCGGTCGCCGACCTCGAGCTGGTGCCGCGACTGCTCGCCGACTTCGACTGCAAGCCGGGCGACGTCGACCAGTGGGTGGTCGACGGCTGGGACGGGCACGGCTCGGCCGACATCGGCACCGCGAGCGGCGGCCAGCCGGTCGGCCTGACCGTGGCCGGCTACCGGGAGCGCGACCGCGACCTGCTCCGCCCCGGCTGGCACGGCGAGCTGGCGCTGCCCGGCCGCCCGGTGCCGTACCTGAGCTACCCGCACCTGGCCGGCCACGTCGCGGGCGCCTACTGCGCCAGCCCGTTCGCGGCGGCCGGCGAGCCGGCGCTGGTGCTGGCCTGGGACGGCGGCACGTTCCCGCGGCTCTACTCGGCGCAGCCCGCTGGCCGGGTCGCCAGCCTCGGCGCGCTGTTCCCACTGATCGGGCACGCGTACGCGACCTCGGCCCACCACTTCGGGCCGTACCGGCGGGAGGACGAGGCGCTCACCGTCGACGACCTGTCCGTGGCCGGCAAGCTCATGGCCTACATCGCGCTGGGCCGGCCGCGGGACGAGATCCAGGAGGTCACCGGCGAGACCTACCGGCGGCATTTCGGCGGGGTCGGGGCGCGGGCGGTCGCCCACCGGGCCCGCATCGGCGGCTGGGGCAGCAACGCCGAGCCGTCGCTGAGCTACCTGCACGCGTTCTTCCGCGACCTGCGCGTCCGGCTCGCCGGCGCCGGCGTGTCCGACGAGGACGTGCTGGCCAGCTTCCACCAGTTCGTCGAGGACCTGCTCGTCGACAGCCTGACCCGGGCGGTCCGGGAACGGCCCGGCGCCGGGCCGCACAACCTCTGCTTCGTCGGCGGCTGCGCGCTGAACATCAAGTGGAACAGCGCGCTGCGCCGGCAGCCGGAGTTCGCCGACGTCTGGGTGCCGCCGTTCCCCAACGACTCCGGCTCGGCGTTCGGCGCCGCGGCGGCGCACCTGATGGCGACGACCGGGACGAGCGCGGTGGACTGGACCGTGCGGATGGGCCCGGAGCTGCGCGCCGGCGGCGTGCTGCGGGACGGCTGGACCGCCGCGGCGTGCACGCCGGAGCAGCTCGGTGCCCGGCTGCATGCGACCGGCGAGCCGGTGGTCCTGCTCGACGGCCGGGCCGAGGTCGGGCCGCGCGCGCTGGGCGGGCGCAGCATCGTCGCGGCGCCCACCGACCCGGCGACGAAGGACCTGCTCAACGACGTCAAGCTGCGCGAGCCGTACCGGCCGGTGGCGCCGATCTGCCTCGTCGACGACGCACCGGCGGTCTTCGACCCCGGCCGCCCCGACCCGTACATGCTCTTCGACCACCGCGTCCGTGCTGAGTGGACGGACCGGATCCCGGCGGTGGTGCACCTGGACGGCACCGCCCGGCTGCAGACGGTCGGGCCGGAGGAGCCGACGCTGACCCGGCTCCTCGGCGCGTACAAGCAGGCGTCCGGGATCCCGGTGCTCTGCAACACCAGCGCCAACTTCCGCGGCCGCGGGTTCTTCCCGGACGCCGACTCGGCCATGGAGTGGGGCCGGATCGGCGCGGTCTGGAGCGAGGGGACGCTGTTCACCCGGGAGGCCGCGTGATCGCCGACCTGTCCCGGATGCCACCCGTCTCGGCGTTCGACGGGTGGGACCGCAAGGCCTGGGTGCGTACCGGGTCCGACCCGGAGCCGGCCGGCACCGGCGCCGAGTTCTTCCCGGCCGAGCTGGTGCCGCACCTCGGCCACCCGGCCGTCCGGACCGCGCCGGACGAGCTGCGCCGCTACCTCGCGGCCCAGCACCTCTACCAGTGGCTGCGGTTCACCGTGCACTTCGAGATCGCGGTGGTGAACCGGGCCACCCAGAAGATCGCCGACGGGACCTCGGGCCTGCTGCTGCCGGCGGACTCGCGGATGACCGCCTACCAGATCTACGTCGACGAGGGCTTCCACTCGCTGGAGAGCCTGCGCGTCCTGGAGCGGGTGGAGCGGGACAGCGGCATCCCCGCCCTGCCGTACGAGTTCGGCCGGTTCCTCGAGCGGCTGGACGCGATCGGGCAGGACCGTCCCGAGCGGCTCGGGCTGGTGCGGCTGCTGCAGGTCTGCGTGTTCGAGACGCTGGTGACCTCCATCCTGGCCGACATCCCGCGCGACGGCCGGGTGCTGCCGGTGGTGCGCGAGCTCGTCGACGACCACGCGGCCGACGAGCGGCGCCACCACGCGTACTTCGCCATGCTGTTCCGCTCGCTCTGGACGCAGCTCGGCGACCGCGAGCGGCGGCTGGTCGCCGAGCTGCTGCCCGACGTCATCGTCCGGTCGCTGCAGCCGGCGACCACGCCGGCGTACGACGCGCTGCGCGCGGGCGGGTTCCCGCCGGCGGCGGCCGAGGACGTCGTGCGGGAGTCGTACAGCCGGGAGGCGGTGACGGCCGGCATCCGGTTCGCCGCCCGCAGGACGATCCGGCTGTTCGAGGAGTGCGGCGCGCTCGACCCGCCGGGAGCCCGCGACCGCTACCTCGACGCGGGGCTGCTGACCGGATGACCGCCGCCCGGATCATGGTCGTCTCGCCGCAGAAGACCGGCACCCACCTGATGCTCGAGCTCGCGGTGGCGCTGGGCTACCGGGTGTTCGGCGCGATCAGGTCGACCCCCCGCAACGCCCCGCGGTTCACCGACGAGCAGCGGATCGAGATCGCCCGGCTCGTGCTGGCCGAGGACGAGCACGCCGAGCTGGTCAAGCTCGACGACCCGGAGGAGTTCCGGCGTCGCACCGACCAGGCCTGGTCGGCGCTCGCCTGGGGCTGGCAGCGCCGGCTCGGCCAGCCGGTCGTCAACCGCTACGGCCTCGACCTGCACGACTCGGTCGACCGTACGGCGACCAACCCGGCGTTCGGCCGGACCCGGTTCGCCGACACGCCCGAAGGGATGTGCTGGATCTGGCACGAGCTGAATCCGTCCACAGTGGACGGTGCGTTCATCGCCGAGTGGACCGACACCGGCCGGCCGCGGATGATCCTCAACCTGCGCGACCCGCGGGACGCGCTGCTGTCGCTGGTGAACTTCATCGACGGCCGCACCGCCCAGGGGATCGGCAACTTCTACGAGCGGCGGATCTACCAGCGCGTGCTGTCCACGTTGGACACGCTCGAGCAGAAGATCGACTACGCGCTGCGCGACCGCTACTTCGTGGCCTCGCGGGAGTTCGAGCGCACGCTCTGGCTGCTGCACCATCCGGACGTCTGCGTCGTCCGGTACGAGGACCTCGCCGGCCCCGCCGCCGGCGGCAGCCGCGAGGCCCAGGTGGCCGCCGTGCGCCGGGTGATGGAGCACGTCGGCGCCGACGGAGATCCCGAGGCATACGCCGACGTCGTCTACAACCCTGACTCCTGGAGCTTCCACCGCGGTCGGACCGGCCGGTGGCGGGACGAGTTCACCGCCCGCAACCTGCGGCACTTCTACGAACGGTACGGCGACATCTGCGAGCAGCTCGGCTACGGGTGAGACCCGAAGGCCGCCGTCCGGCTCGGCGGTCGCGCCGGAGGAGATCGAGGCCGGGGTGCGCGCGGCGACCGCGATCCGGATCGCGGACACTGGCGGGGTGTCCCACCGACCCGGAGCAGCCGTCTCGATCGCCGAGCTGACCGGGGATCCGCATCCGGTCTGGGCGCGGCTGCGCCGGCACGGCGACGTGGTCTGGGTCGGCGAGCTCGGCGGCTGGGTGACGCTGACCCGGGCCGCCGCCGCGCGGGTCATGCGGGACGCGCGGACGTTCACCGTCGAGGACCCCCGGTTCTCCACCGGGCGGATCGTCGGCGCCAGCATGCTCTGCACCGACGGCAGCGCCCACGTCGGCCACCGACGGCCCTGGGCCGAGGTGTTCAAGCCGGTCGCGGTGCGGGAGCGGTTCACCCGGACGTTGCGGGACGAGGTGGCGCGGCTGCTGGACCGGCTCGCCGTGGCGCCGGCGCCCGACCTGCGGGCCGGGCTGGCCGCGCCGCTGGCGACCGCCGCGATGGGGGCCGCGCTCGGACTCGACGGCCTCCGGGTCGGGCAGGTGCTCGACTGGTACCGGGCCATGGTCGCCGGGGTGGAGACCGTCAGCCGCGGCGGCGACCCGCCGGAGGCGGCGCTGGAGGCGATGGCCGCGATCCGCGACCACGTCCACCGGACCCTGGACGGACCCCCGAGGGACACCGTGCTCACCGCCGCGGCCGCGGCCGGCACCGCGGCCGGCACCGCGGCCGGTACCGATCGGCTGGCCGCCGACGTGGCGATCCTGCTGTTCGGTGGGGTGGACACCGCGGAGAGCATGACCGCGATCGCCGCGTACCATCTGCTGACCAACCTGGACGCGCTCGACCAGGTCCGGGTCGAGCCCGCGCTGCTGCCCGGGGCGATCCAGGAGTCGCTGCGGTTGGAGCCGGCCGCCACCCGGGTCGACCGCTACGCCACCGCCGACGCCGAGGTCGCCGGCGCCCGGATCCGGGCCGGCGACCTGGTCATCGTCTCCCTGTCGGCCGCCAACCGGGATCCCGGCGTGTTCGCCGACCCGGACCGGTACGACATCGGCCGCGCGAACGCGGCCGACCACCTGGCCTTCGCCGTCGGCCCGCACTACTGCCTCGGGGTACACCTGACGACGCTGCAGACCACGCTCGCCCTCGGCATGCTGCTGGAGCGCTTCCCCGGCATCCGCCCCGCCGGCCCGCTGCCGCCCGTCACCGGCTTCGTCTTCCGCAAGCCGGCGTCGCTGCCGGTCGCGCTGGCCCGATGAGCCGGCCGACGGGGTGTCGCCGTCCGGGCGACCGCCGGCGACGCTAGCCGGCGATCACCGGAACGCGGGCCATCGACTCGCGGACGCGTTCGACCGGGTACTCCAGGTCGGTGAGCTCGCCGCCGAGGTAGGCGTCGTACGCGGCCATGTCGAAGTGGCCGTGGCCGCACAGCGCGGTGAGGATGACCTTGGCCTCGCCGGTCTCCGTGCAGCGCCGGGCCTCGCGGACGGCGGCGGCGATCGCGTGGGTCGGCTCCGGAGCCGGGACGATGCCTTCGGTGCGGGCGAACCGGACCCCGGCCTCGAAGCACTCGTTCTGGCCGATGGCCTCGGCCTCGACCAGGCCCAGCTCGTAGACATGGCTGAGCAGCGGCGACATGCCGTGGTAGCGCAGCCCGCCGGCATGGATGGGATCCGGGATGAAGTCGTGGCCCAGCGTGTGCATCTTCACCATCGGCGCGAGCCCGGCCGTGTCGCCGTAGTCGTAGCGGTACTCACCCTTGGTGAGGCTGGGGCAGGCCGCGGGCTCCACGCAGCGGATGACCGGGTCGATCCGGCCGGCCAGTTTCTCGCGCAGGAACGGGAATGCCAGCCCACCGAAGTTCGAGCCGCCGCCGGTGCACCCGACGATGACGTCCGGGGTGTCGCCCACCATCGCCAGCTGGGCGATGGCCTCCTCGCCGATGACGGTCTGGTGCAGCAGCACGTGGTTGAGGACGCTGCCCAGGGCGTAGTGGGTGTCCTCGGCCCGGGCGGCCATCTCCAGCGCCTCGCTGATCGCGATGCCGAGGCTGCCCGGGCTGTCCGGGTCCTCGGCCAGCACCGCCCGGCCGGACTCGGTCAGCGGCGACGGGCTTGGATGGACCGTCGCCCCCCAGGTCTGCATCATCGAGCGCCGGTACGGCTTCTGCCGGTACGAGGCGGCGACCATCCAGACCTCGCACTCCAGCCCGAACTGGCTGCAGGCGAACGCGAGCGCGCTGCCCCACTGCCCGGCGCCGGTCTCGGTGGTCAGCCGCCGCGCGCCTTCCAAGGCGTTGTAGTAGGCCTGCGGGACGGCCGTGTTGGGCTTGTGCGACCCGGCGGGGCTCACGCCCTCGTACTTGTAGTAGATCCGGGCCGGCGTCCCGAGCGCCTTCTCCAGCCGGTGCGCGCGGTAGAGCGGCGACGGCCGCCACAACCGGTAGACGTCCTGGACCGGCTCCGGGATCTCGATGTACCGCTCCGCGGACACTTCCTGGCCGATGAGCGCCATCGGGAAGAGCGGGGCGAGGTCGTCGGGCCCGACCGGTTCGTGCGTCGCCGGGTGCAGCGGCGGCGGTGGTGGCTCGGGCAGGTCCGGCACGAGGTTGTACCACCGCGTCGGCATCGATGCCTCGTCCAGCAGGATCTTGGTCTGCACCATCGCGTTCCCCTCGTCGGTCCTGCTCGCCCGCGGCCGCCGTGTCCCGATGGCGCCGCGGGCCGCCTGTCCCGATGATCGCCCCGTCGGGGTCCCGGAGGCGACCCCTTCCCGTCGATGCCGCCGGCCGGAAAGATGCCTCGCCGGGAGGGAAGGCGTCGGGAACGGTCCGTCACCCCGTGACGGCGGAGGCAAGGGGGCTACGTGCGCACCCGACTCTCACTGGTGGTGTTCTCGGCGCTGGCGGTGCTGCTGGCCTGGGCGGTCCCGGCGCAGGCGATCACCCACGGACAGCCGGACAACGGCGTCCATCCGTACGTGGGTGAGTTGCTGTTCTACGTGCCGGACGAGCCGGATCCGCGCTTCGACGAACCCGGCGCCTGGTTCACCTGCTCCGGCACGCTGCTCGACGACCACATCGTGCTCACCGCCGGGCACTGCACCTACGCGGTGGGCCGGGACGGCGCGTCGACGACGGCCGGCGGTGGTTCGGGCTCGGGCGGGACGGACGTGTGGATCAGCTTCAGCGAGTCGCCGGACTTCTCGATCCTCCCGCCGAGCTCCTCGTACGACCGGGACGAGAACGCGCAGCGCTACGAGGACTGGTCGACCGCTCTCGACGCGTCGAGCGACTGGCACGAGGCCACCGCCAACCCGCACCCGCTGTTCGACCCGGATGCGTTCTACCTGCACGACGCCGGTGTCCTGGTGCTGCAGGAGCCGGCCCCGATGAGCCGGTACGGCGCGCTGCCGGAGGCGGGCTTCCTCGACCGGTTCCAGACCGCACCCCGCGCCGGCGAGGACTTCACGGTCGTCGGTTACGGGCTGAACAAGGTCCTGCCGAAAGCCGACTTCGGCGGCGACACCCGCTTCGCCGGCGCGGTTCAGATGATCACCCTCAACGGCCTGTTCGGCCTGCCGTACGGCACCGCGGCACGGTTCAGCAACAACAATGGGACCGGGCACCGGGGCGGCACCTGCTTCGGTGACTCGGGCGGCCCCACCTTCTACGACGCGACGAACGTCGTCGTCGCGGTCACCTCGTTCGGCATCAGTCCGAACTGCACCGGCGCCGACGACGAGTACCGCATCGACCAGCCCGATGACCTGGCCTTCCTGGCGTCGTTCGGAGTGACGCCCTGACCGGCCGGACCGGATCGCGGTGACGGGCGTGGTGGCCCGCGGACGGCCTTGACGGGCCGCCGCGGGCCACCATCCGGATCAGCGCATGGCTGCCGCGGTGGAGCCGCGAGCCGTCACGGAGTGGGCGAGTGGTAGCTGCCCGAGGGCGACGGCGTCGTCGGGGTCGGCGTCGGGGTCGTCGGCGTCGTCGGGGTCGGCGTCGGCGACGGGCTGCTGCTGGTCGGCGTCGGCGTGGTCGGGGTCGTCGAGGGGGTCGTCGGGGTGGGCGACGGCGTGGTCGGGGTGGGCGACGGCGTGGTGGGTGTCGGCGACGGTGTCGTCGGGGTCGTCGAGGGGGTCGGTGGGGTCTGGCCGCCGACTCGGCCCGGTACGTGCGTACCAGTGCCACCTGCGTGTACGCCGTCGGCGGCGGCTACCTGCGGCTGGGACCGGTGGCCGACCGCCCGCTCGAGAGCGTGCTGGCGGCGGCCCGCGGCACGGCCGCGCTCGCCCGGGAGGGCGCTCCGGTCGTCGCGCCCCGGCCGAGCACGGCCGGTCGGCTCGTCGAGGTGGTGGCCGGGGGCCCGACTGGAGTCGGTGACCTGTCGGCGATGCTCGTCGATGCGGCGCCGGGTCGGGCGCGCGACCTGGACGACCTGACCGGGCCGGACATCCGGCGGTGGGGCCGTGCCATCGGCCTCCTGCACGAGACCGGTCGGCGGGTCGACCGGTCGCAGCTGCCGAGCTGGCCGTCGGTCGTGTCGGCCGCGGTGGCCGGATGCGGTGACGCGGCCGTGGCCGAGGCGGTGGACCCGGTCCTGGAACGGTGCGAGAACGTGCTCGGTCCGCCGGACGTACTCGCCCACGGCGATGCCCAGCCTGACAACGCCGGCTGGACCGCGGCCGGTCCGGTCTTCTTCGACCTCGACGACCTGACCACCTCCTGGGCGGTGGCTGACCTGGCGATGGCCGTCCGCGACGCGCAGCCGATCGACGCCCTGGACACGCCCGTCACGTCGACCACCGCCGGCCGGCTGTTGCTGCGCGGCTACCGGCAACACGCCGGTCTGGACCGCGCCCACGAGCAGGCGCTGCCTTTGGTCCAGCGGCTGGCCGCGGCGCTGACGTACGGCCGGCTGAGGCACGCCCTGCAGCCCGCGCCGACCCAGCAGCCCGAACCCGCCTGGCTGATGGCGCTCCGGGACCGGCTCACCCGGACCGCCGAGCGGCTGCGGGCGGCTCTGCTGGCACCCGGGCCCTGACCGCTTCCCCACGACCACACCCACGCCGCCCGCCCGAGGTCTCTGCCTCGAGGGGCCGACACGGCGGGCGCGGGCCCGGCCCGGATCGGATGATCCTGGGCCGGGCCGGGATGTCGCGCCGCCGATCAGCTCGGCCATGCTGGCGAACATGCCGGGCTCGTAGGAACCCCCCTGCTGGTGCACGATCACGGCGAGCCGGTTGGCCGCGTTGATCAGGGCGACCAGGGAGACCAGCGCGGCGATCTGGTCGTCGTCGTAGTGCTTGCGCACCTGGGCCCAGGTCTCGTCGGACACGCCGTGGTGGGCGTCGGCGAGCCGGGTGCCCTCCTCGGCGAGCGCCAGCGCGGCCTGCTCGGCCTCGGTGAACACGGTGGACTCGCGCCAGGCGGCGACCAGGTTGAGCCGGACCGCGGTCTCGCCGGCGGCCGCGGCCTCCTTGGTGTGGATGTCGACGCACCAGCCGCAGCCGTTGATCTGGCTGGCGCGCAGCGACACCAGCTCCTGGGTGGACTTCGGCAGCGGCGACTGGTGGATCACCAGGCTGGCGTTGGCGAACCGCTTGGCGAACTTGGCGCCGATCTCGTTGTCGAACATGTTGAACCGGGGTTCCATGATGTCGTCCTCACTCGTGGCGTTGCTGCTACTGGACGAACACGAGATGCCGGCCGACCGGATCCCTGTGACAGCGCGGTCCGTGACGTGCACCACAGAACGGCGCCGCCGGGTGTCACACGGCGGCTGGGTCCGGCGTCCGGCGAGTGACACCGTCGAGAGCGAACAGGAGCCACCCGTGGCAGCACGTCGCACCGAGCCGACGACGCGGCAGGCACGCCGCGACGACCGCACGGACCCCGCCACCGAGGCGTTCCTCGCCCACCGCAACCTGCTGTTCACCGTCGCCTACGAGATGCTCGGCTCGGCCGCCGACGCGGAGGACGTCCTGCAGGAGACCTGGCTGCGGTGGGCGGGCGTCGACCTCGGCACGGTGCGGGACCAGCGGGCGTACCTGGTCCGGATCACCACCCGCCAGGCGCTGACCCGGCTGCGCACGCTCGGCCGCCGCAAGGAGTCCTACGTCGGCCCCTGGCTGCCCGAGCCGCTGCTGACCGCGCCCGACGTGGCCGAGGACGTCGAGCTGGCCGACAGCGTCTCGATGGCGATGCTGCTGGTGCTGGAGACGCTCACGCCGACCGAGCGGGCGGTGTTCGTGCTGCGCGAGGTGTTCGACCTGGCGTACGACGAGATCGCCGAAGCCGTCGACAAGAGCCCGGCCGCGGTCCGCCAGATCGCGCACCGGGCGCGGGCGCACGTCGCGGCGCGCCGGCCGCGCGGGGTCGTTTCCGCGGCCGAGACCCGGGACGCGCTCGAGGCGTTCCAGCGGGCGGTCGAAACGGGCGACCTGCAGAGCCTGCTCGACATCCTCGCGCCGGACGTCGTCTTCCTGGGCGACGGCGGCGGAGTCAAGCAGGCCGTCCTGCGGCCCGTCGTGGGGGCCGACAAGGTGGCCCGCCTGCTGGCCGCCGGGCTGGGCACGGATCGCCGCCGTCGCGTCGCTGCAGCCGGCCCAGGTCAACGGCTACCCGGCGCTGATCATCCGGCTCGACGGCGAGATCGACACCGTCCTGGCGGTGCGCATCGACGACGGCCTCATCACCGGGCTCTACGCCGTGCGCAACCCCGAGAAGCTGTCGCACATGCGAGCGGGAGACCACCCTGCGCCGCTGAGTCCGGGCCCTTCCGGGACGAACGACACAACCGCCGGCGGTCACCGTTGGGGCGGGCCGGTCGGCTGTCGGTCGGACCGGGTTCCCGGGTCCGGCGCCGGCGCACGTACGCCGGTGACGTCGCCGTCCGGGCTGGTCGTGTAACGGCCCTTGGACAGGTCCACCAGCACCAGCGCGTTGCCGAACGGGTCGCGGACGACCGCGGCCCGTCCCACCGGGAGATCGAGCGGCGACTGCACGAGCTCGCCGCCGTGACCGAGGAAGACCTCGACGCAGTCCGCCACGTCGTCGACGAGCCAGTTCGGCTCGTAGCTCTGCCGGGTGGTGAGGACAAGCTCGCTGTCTGCGTCGGCGACCCGCAGACCGGCTTGACCGACCGCGTCGTTGCGCCATGCCAGTCGGTGACCGAGCACCCGGCAGTAGAAGTCGAGACCCACGTCGAGATCCGGCACCGGAACGGTGACCGCGTCGACCTTCCGGAACGCTCCGCCGTCGCGCACGTACCCAGAATGCGCACCCGGCGCGATGACGTCCAACCCCGGCATCCAGCCCGCCCGGCTCGGACGCCTCAGCCCGACCGGTCGACTTCTGCGGCCGGGGTGCAGGTCGGGTCGGTGAGCGTGACCCATGCCAGTGGCGGACGTACCGATGATCGGTATATAGTGGGGGCATGACTGAGCGGCGTTTGCAGGAGCCGTCGTTCCTGATCCTCACTGCCTTGGCGGCTGCGCCGTTGCACGGGTACGGGATCATGGCGGAGGTGGCGTCCATCTCCTCGGGGCGGGTGCGGCTGCGGGCGGGGACGTTGTACGCGGCACTCGACCGGCTCCGGACCGACGGGCTGATCGAGGTGGATCGGGAGGAGATCGTCGACACCCGGTTGCGCCGCTTCTACCGGCTGACCCCGGACGGGGCCCGTCGGCTGGCGGCCGAGGCGGAGCTGTTGCGGCGCAACGCCGACGCCGCCGTGCTCCGGTTGCGGCTCGCGGGTGGTGCGTCGTGACGCTCCCTCCGACGGATGCCCATCCACCGGCCGCGGACGACGCGGTGTTGCAGCGTCGGTACCGGCGGCTGCTGGCCTGGTACCCGTGGGCGTATCGGCAGGCGCACGAGGAGGAGATGCTGGGCGTCCTGCTGGCCGACTCCGCCGGCCGCCACCGCCCGGGTCTCGGTGACAGCCTCGACCTGATTCTGGGCGGGATCCGGATCAGGGCCCGCTACGCCGTGCGTTCGTTCCCGGACTCGAGCGCTGCCGAGGCGTTGGCCGTGGTGAGCCTGCTCGTGCCGGTGCTACTGCTGATCGGCGCGGCGCGCGGCGTCCACGAGATCGGGTGGTGGCTGCGGTACGACGGAGTGTCCCTGCATCTCCTGCGGACGTTCCCGGATGCGCCGGCATGGGCCGGCTGGCTGGTGGCCGGCATCCTGGGCCTGCTCGGCTGGCGCAGAGCCGCCGCCGTCGCGGCCCTCCTGGCCGCGAGCGCGCTGACCGTGTTGTTGGCCGCCCGTCCGGAAGGCAGCCTCTACTCCGCCGGGGAGGTGGCGCCGTGGGTGCTGCTCAGCCTGCTGGGGGCGCTCGCCGCCGCGGCGTCTCCCGGTGCCCGCCACGGCCTGGTGTGGCTCGGCGGTGTCCGGTACGCCGCAGTGGTGACCGCCTCCGGGCTTGTCGTCGCCAGTCAACTGCTGGGCTACCACTACGCGGCCGCACTGTGGATCCTGACGGTCGTCGTGGTGCTCGCTTGCCGGCCGACGGCCCGCGCCGGCCGGCGCGCGCTGGCGCTGCTCGCCCTACCCGGCACCGCCTGCCTCATCACTCTGCGGAACGCCCAGGCCGGGTGGAGCACCAGCTACGGAGCCGCTGCCGCGGTAGCCGTGATCCTGATCTGTCTACTGTGGACGACCGCGCTGCGCAGGCCGTCCCACGGGTCCACCGCTCACGGCCCCGCCGCGGACTAGCTGTCCCTGACCGGACCAGCATGCCGCCGCGCGCGTCTGCTTCGTCGGACGCCCGGCGGGTCTGCGGTGGCGACGGCCCGTGCCTGCCCGCCGGCGTCGGCGGGTTCGTCGCGGGGTGCGAGTATTGGTGCGGTGGGCGATGACACCTGGGCCAGCGTGGCGGACCACTTTGCCGATGGGGCGTATTCCACGGTGAAGGGGTTCGTGCGCACCTATGTGTTGCACCAGCAGCTGCTGGAGCATCTGCCGCCGCCTCCGGCGGCTGTGCTGGACGTCGGCGGCGGCGCGGGCCATCAGTCGCTTCCGCTGGCCCAGGCCGGCTACGACGTGACCTTGCTCGACCCGTCGCCGGCGATGCTGGACAAGGCTGGGCAGCGAGTCCAGCGGCTGCCGGCCGAGGCCCGGCGACGGGTGACGCTCGTGCAGGCCGACGGCGAGAACGCCGACGCGGCGGTGAGTGGTCGACGCTTCGCCGCCGTGCTGTGCCACGGCGTGCTCGGGTACCTGGAGCAGCCGGACCCGTTGGTCACCCAGCTGTGCCGGTGCGCTGCTGCCGACGGCGTGGTCTCGATCATGACGGGCAACGCCAAGGCGATGGCGGTGCGCCCGGCCTTGGAACGGCGGTGGGACGACGCTCTGGCGGCGTTCGACGCCAGGACCGAGATCGGGGTGCTGGGACTGCCCGGCCGAGCCGACACGGTGGAGGAGCTCGGCGAGCTCATGCGCAGCCGCGGCGTGCGGCCACTGCACTGGTACGGGGTATGGCTGTTCGTCGACTGGCTCGAGTTCAGCGGGGCCGAGTTGGACCCGGGCGACTCAGAGCAGGTAGCGGCGACGGCCGCCGTCGAGCTCGAAGCCAGCCGACGAGACCCCTACCGCCAACTCAGTCGGGTCTTTCACCTCGTGGGACGCAAGGGTCCGGGGCCCGGGTGAGCGGCGGCGGCAACCGCGGGCCGACGCCGCACGCGGCCGAGCTGATCCGGCCCCCGTCGGCCGCGGGCCGGCGGGCGCTGCCGGCGCCGAGCACGTCGGTCTACTCCCGTGCGGACGGCATCGTGGACCTGCGCGCGTGCCTGCAGGAGGTCGGACCGACCAGCGAGAACGTCGCCGTGCACGGCAGCCACCTCGGCTTCGGGCACAACCCGGCCGCGCTCTGGGTGCTGGCCGACCGGCTGGCCGAGCCCGCCGGCGGGTGGCGCCCGTTCCGACCGCCGGCGCTGCCCGGGGCCGCGGCGCTGTTCCCCGTCCCGGACCGACCCGACGACCCGCCGGCCGCCGCCGGCACCGCCCGACGAGGAAGGAGCAGGCCGTGGACCGGATGAGCCCGACCGACGCCGGGTTCTACTACGCCGAGACCGAGAGCACCCCGATGCACGTGGGCTCGGTGGCGGTCTTCGACGGCCCGGCGCCCTCGTACGGGGACCTGGTCCGGCTGCTGCTCGGCAAGATCCCGCGGGTGCCCCGTTACCGGCAGCGGGTCCGCAGCGTGCCGCTGCAGCTCGGCCGCCCGCTGTGGGTCGACGACGAGCACTTCCAGATCCTCTACCACGTCAGGCACACCGCGGTGCCGCGGCCGGGCGGCCCGGAGCAGCTGCGCAACCTGGCCGGCCGGGTGCTCGGCCAGCGGCTCGACCTCACCAAGCCGCTGTGGGAGGTCTGGCTGGTCGAGGGGCTCGAGCAGGGCCGGTGGGCGCTGATCTCCAAGGTGCACCACTGCATGGTGGACGGCGTCGCGGGCACCGACCTCATGCAGCTGATCTTCGACGTCGACCCGGACGCCGAGCATCCGGGGCCGCCGGCGGACTGGAGTCCCGGTCAGCCGCCGTCGACCGCGGCGCTGGTTCGCAGCGGCGTGCAGGACATGCTCGTCGAGCCGCTCCGGCTGCTGACCGCCGCCGCCCACCCGGGCACGGTCACGGCCGCGCCGGAACTGGTCCGGCGGGCCGGAGCCGCGCTGCGATCGGGGCTGCCCGCGCTGGCCCGGCAGGCGGTCACCCCGGCCGCCCGGTCGCTGAACGGGCCGATCGGGCCGCACCGGCGCTGGGCCTGGACCGAGACCACCCTCGACGACGTCAAGCGGGTCCGCGCCGCACTCGGCGGCACGGTCAACGACGTCGTGCTCACCGCGATCACGCACGGCTTCCGGGAGCTGCTCGACCACCGCGGCGTGCTGACCGACGGCCTGGTCGTGCGGTCGATGGTGCCGGTCTCGGTGCGCCGGACCGACGAGCGTGAATCGCTCGACAACCAGGTCGCCGCCGTGTTCGTGGACCTGCCGGTGGCCGAGGCCGACCCGCGGCTGCAGATGGCCAAGATCCGCCGGCAGATGGACGAGCACAAGCGGTTGCTCGACGCGGTCGACGCCCGCTCGATCATCGCGATGGGCGACTTCGTCGCGCCGACCCTGCTCGCGCTGGGCACCCGGGCCGGGATGCGGACCGGCCAGCCGTGGGCCCAGGCGGTCACCACCAACGTGCCGGGACCGCCCGTGCCGCTCTACGTCCTGGGCCGGCAACTGCGGTCGCTCTACCCGTACGTGCCGATCGCGGCGGGCACCCGGGTCTCGATCGGGATCTATTCGTACCAGCGGGCGATGACGTTCGGGATCAACGCCGACTTCGACGCGTTCCCCGACATCGACGTGCTCGCGGACGGCATCTGCGCCGGCGTCGGCGGCCTGCTCGACCTGGCCGGGCTCCCTGTCCGGCCGCCGGGGTAGGGGGCGCAGGTGCCGCCGAGACGCCGACTGACCGTGGCCGTGACCGGGCCGACGGGGACGTTCGGCGCCGGGCTGGTGCCGCAGCTGGAGGCCGACCGCCGGATCGGTCGGGTGCTCGGGATGGCCCGCAGCCGGTTCGACCCGGCCGAGCGCGGCTGGACGACGATGGAATACCGGCAGGGCGACGTGCGCGACCCGGCCGCGCTGGCCGAGGCGTTCCGGGGCGCCGACGTGGTCGTCCACCTGGCCTTCCTGGTGGCCGGTGGGGCACCGCCCGCGACGCTGCGGGCGGTCAACGTCGACGGGACGCTCAACACGTTCCGCGCCGCGGCCGCGGCGGGCGTCCGGCGGTTCGTCTACGCCTCCTCGGTCGCCGCGTACGGGTTCCACCGGGACAACCCGGTCGGCATGACCGAGCAGTGGCCGACCCGGCCGTCCACCCGGCTGTTCTACGCGCGGGAGAAGGCCGAGCTCGAGCACCGGCTGGACGAGGAGGCGGCGGCGCACCCGGCCCTGGCCCTCTACCGGCTGCGCCCGCCGATCGTCGTCGGCCCGCACGCGATCGGCGGCAAGTCGCTGCTGCCGCGCATCCCCGGATTGCCGGCCGGGCTGGGGCAGCTGCGGCGCGCGCCGGTGCCGGTGCCGGTGCTCGCGCCGATGGTGCCGTTCCAGCTGGTGCACGAGGACGACGTCGGCCAGGCGCTGCTGCGGTGTGCGGTCGGCGCGGGCCCGGCCGGGGCGTACAACATCGCCGCCGACGGCGTGCTGACCGGAGCGGACGTCGCCCGC
This sequence comes from uncultured Actinomycetota bacterium, assembly GCA_963803135.1. Classification (GTDB taxonomy): domain Bacteria; phylum Actinomycetota; class Actinomycetes; order Mycobacteriales; family CADCTP01; genus CADCTP01. Next base: position 38,134 of record CAWDLH010000012.1, read on the forward strand.
GAGTTCGGCTTCCTGCCGATCCCGGTCCCGGCCGGACTGGCGCAGATCGCGGCCGCCGCGGCGGCCCGGGCGCCGTTCCTGCCGCCGGTCGCGCAGTGGGTGGAGGCGCTCAGCCACCCGGCGATCATGGACACGGCGAAGGCGCGCGAGCAGCTCGGCTGGCTGCCCCGCTACACCGCGCTGGAGGCCCTGCGCAGCACCCTGTCCGGCTGAGGCGCCGGCGCCGGTGGATGGCCGTCAGTGGCCGGTCAGTGGCGGAGGTACAGGTCGCCGTCACGCTCGACCACGGTCGCGCGCCCGAGCGGCAGCACCCGCGTGAGCATCCGGTACCCCCGGTCGAGCCCGGGCACCTTGGCGAACACGCCCTGCGGGCCGCGGACCATCCGGCCACTGTCGACGTCGTACGCCGCCTGGTGCCACGGGCAGACCAGGCAGCCGCCGTCGTCGATACGGCCGCCGGCGAGGTCGGCGCCCAGATGCCGACACCGGCGGGTGACCGCGAAGTACCGGCCTGCGACATTGCCGACGGCATAGCGGCCGACCCCGATCACCGTGCCCGGCGACAGATCAGCCGCCGTACCGACTCGTTCCTCTGCACTCACCAGTGACCTCCTTCGGTCGGCCCCGCCCCCGCGGACCCGGCGGGACCCCGGGCCGTCGGTCTTCGGCGCGGTGACCCCACGCGGCCCGCGGCCAGCGGCGGCTCGATCGCTATCCTCCGGGGCGGTGGGATCGGAGGCAACGGATGGACGGCGTGCTCGCCGGCGTGGCTGACCGTTGGCGGGTGCTGGACCCGCTCCTGCCGGTGCCGAACCTGCCGGCGGGGGTGCCGGAGCTGGCCGTGCCGGGGGCGGTCGGTGCGCCGCGGCAGCTGTCCCCCGAGCCGGGCAGCCCGCTGCCGATGTGGTTCGCCGCACACCGGTTCAGCCTCCGGCCGCTGGTCGCCGGGCCGGACGTCGCCGGTGGGCTGGAGCGTCTGCTCGCCGCGTGGCGGACCCAGGTCCGTGCCGATCCCCACGCCGCCGACGAGGACTCGGCCGCGTACGTGTTCGTGCCCTCCCGGGACACCGGGACGTTCCACCCGCTGCTGCGGCATCGGCTGGTGCCGTACCTCGTGGTCGCTGCCCGCCCGGTCGCCCGGCCCGTTCCCGTCGCCGCCGGCGCGACGGTCCGCCGCGCCGGCGACGGCGACCTGGACGCGCTCAGCGAGCTCGCGCTGTCCCACCTCCGCTCGGAGACGGAGTTCGGTACGGCCATCGACCGGCCGGACGCGGCGGAGCGCTCCGGCCCGTTCTGGCACCGGATGGGCTACTGTCCACTGTGGACCGGGTGGAAGGCCGCCCCGGCCGCGGCGCTGCGTTGAGGACGGGTCGGGGCAGGCAGCTAGCTTCGTGAACGCGGGCTGGAGCGGAGCCGTGCTGGCTGGGCCGGCAGGAGGACTCCGGGGTTGAGCACGCCGGCCGGGTCGAGTTGCTGTTTCGCGGCGCCCAGAGCGGCGGCGAACAGGTCGGGGCGTTGCCGGTCGTACCAGGGCCGATGGTCACGCCCGACCGCGTGGTGGTGGGTGATGGTCCCGCCGTTGGCGGTGAGCACGTCGGACACGGCGGCCTTCAGCTCGTCCCACTGCTGGACCTGGCTGCCCCACCGTCCCGCGGCGTAGACGCCGAAGTAGGGTGCCGGACCGTCCGGATATACGTGGGTGAACCGGCAGGTGAGGACACCTCCGCCGCAGATCTCGCGCAGGGCCGAGGTCGCGGCCTCGGTCACCGCGGCATGCAGCGCGGGGAAGCGGTCCCAGGTGCAGGCGGTCTCGAACGTCTCGACGATCATCCCGTGCTGGGCGAGCGCGTCCCGCCGGTAGGGCATGCGCAGGAACGACGAACGCCAGGCCGCGCTGGCGCTGTCACGCCCGGCCTCGTCGTGGTCGTCCCGGCCGCCGACCGCGCGCGGTGGCTCGGGCACCGTACCGCCGTGCTCGCGGCAAAGCCTGACCGCGCGGTCCAACGAGGCGTCGACCGGGTGGTCGGCGGACTCGAAGCCGAGCACCAGCAGGCCCCCGCCGGTCGCGACGCCGGCATTGAGGAACGCCTCGATCGGGTCCAGCAGCCGGCAGTTGGCCGGGTACAGCCCGGACTGGGCGACCGCGCGGGTCGCGTCGACGGCGGCGGCGTAGTCGGCGAAGTGCACCGACGCGCCGCACCGCCAGCGTGGGCGATCCTGCAGGCGCATCCACGCCTCGGTGATGACTCCCAGGACTCCTTCGGAGCCGAGGAACAGCCGGTCCGGCGACGGCCCGGCGCCCGACCCCGGCAGCCGCCGCGACTGGCTCGTGCCGGCCGGCGTGACGATGCGCAGCGACTCCACCAGGTCGTCGATGTGGGTCTGCAGCGTGGCGAAGTGCCCGCCGGCGCGCGTGGCCAGCCAGCCGCCGAGGGAGGAGAACTCGAACGACTGCGGGAAGAACCGCAGCGTCAGGCCATGCGGCCGCAGCTGGTCCTCCAGATGCGGGCCGAGCACGCCGGCCTGGACCCGCGCCGCCCGGCTGCTGCGGTCGACCTCGAGCACCCGGTCGAGCCGGCCGAGGTCGAGGCTGACGACGCCGGTGTAGTCCCCGTCCAGGCGCGGTTCGACGCCGCCGACGACCGAGCTGCCACCGCCGTACGCGACGACCGCGACCGCCTCCCGCGAACACCAGTCGAGCACGTCGGCCACGTCCCGCTCCTCGACCGGCCGCACGACCAGGTCGGGAACGTCGCGCAGATCGCCGCACAGGTTGCGGACGACGTCGCGGAAAGCCTTCCCCCGGCTGTGCGCCGCGCGGTCGGTCGGCTCCGTCGAGCAGAGGGCCGCCAACGACGCCGGTGGCACGAGGCGTACCGGAGGCAGGTCGAGCGTCGCCACGTCCGGCGGCTCGTGCGCGCCGGGCACCGCCCCGGGCATCAGCGCGGCCGCCCGCGCCATCAACGCCTCCCGCTCGGCCCCGCCGACGGCGTCCTCGACGGTGCCCCACCCCCACCACGACCGGGTCCTGCTCACGGGTGCGGCCCCGCGTCGACTGGCGCCGGCGGAGTGGGCTGGCAGGATGGAGCCGATGACCAAGTCCACCACCTCCCGCCATCCGGTAACCGTGACCCACCTCCCGCTGGTCCGCTGCGCGGTGTGCCGGCAGACGGTCGCGCACCGACCCGGCGAAGCCAGCCTCGTGCTGACCAAACACTACGAGAAGGCACACCCGGAGATGGTCGGCAGCGACCAGCAACCGGCCGACACCACACCGCGCAGGTCCCGCACGTGACGATGCCTGCCGCCGCATCGACGCGCGAAGTGCGGCCCACCGGCCCGCTCAGGTCGGCCGCGGCGGCGTCTCCGCCCGGTGCGCGACCACTCTGAGCACCTCACGACGAATCGTGCCGCTGCTCCCGCGGATGACGAACCAGTAGGCCGCGAAGGCCCGACGCGTCCTCGGGTCGGTCGCGACGACGCGCGTTTCGGTGCGCAAGACCGTGCCCGCGTGGCCGGACTCGAGGCGGAACCCCATGCCGACCTTGATCCACCCGGGCTCCGTCCACGCTCGCAGGGCCGCCGCGTCCAGCCGGGGGGGTGTCGGGCCTCCCAGCAGTCGCCAAGCCTGGCCGATTCCCGCCGACAGCACGACGTGGGGCCGCTCGGAGAACAAGATCGGGATGGGGGTGACGTCGAGAAACGTACGCCCGGCCAGGCGTGGATGCCGCCGGCCGGCGAGCCGGGCCGGGAGCAGGCGTGCGGCCTCCAGCGCGTGAGCGACCGGGAGCGCCGACATGGGCACGCGGTTCAGCTCGTCCCAGACCACCGTCATCGGCGCCCGGATGACGCGGGCATGACAGATCCGATGGTCGGGCTCCGGGATCACGTCGTCCAGATACATGTCCAGTACCGCACTGAGCCGTGCTGCCGTGGTCGACGGTCAGCTCGACGGCTGCGTCATCGGATCCCGACGACGCAGCCGTCGAACCCGGGATCAGATCCGCCGGCCGGTTCGCCGTCCGGTGATCGAGGCCGCGATGACCACGAGCACCGCCGCGACGATGATGCTGATGATCCAGCGCAGCCAGTCGATTCCCTTCGTTGCCTCGACGCCCAGCGCCGCCGCGATGTAGTAGCCGATAAGCACCCCGCCGATGCCGCACAGGACGGTCAGCCACAGTGGGATGTTGTCCCGGTCGCCCGGCGCGAAGAACTTGCCGAGCAAGCCGATGATCACTCCCGCAATCAGTACACCGATGATTTCCACGATCGCCTTCTCTTCTCAGGGGGCCGCTGTCCGGGTCGGTCTACCAGATTTCCCCGCCTTCTAACGTCGAGCGTCGCCGCCGGATGTGCTCGACCGTCCAGCCTTGGCGCTTGCCGCCGCTTCTCCCTCGGTATGGTCGATACGGCAGCGCCGGTGCACCTGCACGGGTGGGAGCGTGTACGTCGTGTCGCTGAGCCTGGTCGGAGAAGCCGTCGCGCTGGTGTCGCTCGGCCTGGTCCGGCCCTGGGGTGAGCGGGTTCCCCGGTGGATCCTGGTGCTCGGCGGTCGGCGTGTCGCGCCGCACGCCACGTTCGCGGCGACGACAGGGGCGATGCTGGTCGCCGTGACCTCCTCGTACCACCGCCACCACCGCGGAGCCGGCCGATGACCGCCGACCGGCCGGCCGCGGCGCTGGACGCGCGACCGGTGCCGCCGTGGTACGCCGACGCGAAGCTCGGCATCTTCGTCCACTGGGGTCTGTACTCGATCCCGGCGTACGCCGAGCGCACCGACGACGACTTCACAGATTTCATGGGCGACCTCATCGCTGGCAAGGACACCAGGGGCCGCAGTCCCTACGCGGAATTCTATCTCAACGGACTCCGGGTGTCCGGATCGCCGACCGCGCTGTACCACCGGGCGACGTACGGCGAGGACTTCTCCTACTTCGACTTCCGGAAGCAGTTCGACCGCAACGCGGCACAGGTCGACGTCGTCGACTGGGCCCGGTTCTTCGCCTCCGTCGGCGCCCGGTACGTCGTGCTGGTGACCCGGCACCTGGACGGATACCCGCTGTGGCCCACCGCCGTGCCGAACCCGCGCATGCCCTCCGACTACCGGTTGAGCCGGGACCTCGTCGGCGACCTCAGCGGGGCGGTACGCGACCTCGGGTTGCGCATGGGGCTGTACTACGGCGGAGGCGTGGACTGGACCTTCACCGACAGGCCGATCCGGACCATGGCCGACCTCATGCGCCAGCAGGCGCTCGGCCCCGAGTACGCCCGGTACTCCGCTGCCCAGTGGATCGAACTCATCGACGCCTACCGGCCGTCGATCCTCTGGAACGACATGGGCTGGCCCGCCGAGTCCGACCCGCGGGACATCTTCACCCACTACTACGACGTGGTCGGCGACGGTCTGGTCAACGACCGGTGGAGCCAGCCCACGATGCCGGCCAACCGCCTCGTCCGCGAGCTCTACCTCCGCTTCGTCTCGCTGACTCTCAAAGCGATGGCACGCGCCGGCCGGCCGGTGCCGCAGCGACCCCCGAAGGTTCGGTTCGACATCGCGACCTACGAGTACCGGATGCCGGACGTCGCCCCGACGTCGGCCTGGGAGCTCACCCGTGGCCTCGGCAGGTCCTTCGGCTACAACGCCCAGGAGACGGCGGCCGACACCCTCACCGGCACCGGTCTCGTCCATCTGCTCGCCGACGTCGTCGCCCGGGGCGGCAACCTGCTCATCAACGTCGGCCCCGACGGCACCGGTCGCATCCCCGAGATCCAACAACTGCCTCTCCGGGAACTCGGCGAGTGGCTCCGGACCAACGGCGAGGCCATCTACGGCACCCGATCCTGGACCCGTCCGGCCTCGAGGACCGGCAGCGGTGAGCAGGTTCGGTACACCCGGTCGAACCGCGAGGTCTACGCCATCGTCCTGTCCGACCGGTTGCCCGACCGCCTCGTCCTCCGGGACCTGACGCTGTCCCCGACGACCAGGATCAGGCTGCTGACCGGAACCGCCGACCTGTCCTGGACCCAGGTGGACAGCGACGTGCACGTCAGCGGCCTCCCATCGCCGCGCGGCCGGCACGCACACGTGCTGGCCATGACCACGTAGCGAGGCTGGTGCTGCTGCTGGAGGCCGGACATCTCCTCCGCCGAGAACGTCGTGCCGCTGGTCAAGGGGCGTGGCGCGTTCCGGTCATTCGGTGGTTGACGTGGTAGGTGGCGCCGTCGGGGGAGACTTCGCCGGTCCAGGTGAACGACTCGGCGCAGATGTCGCTGAACGTCCAGCGGTTGTGGCCATCCCCGTCGATGCCGCGCAGGACGATGTTGTCGCCTTCCCGGCCGCCGTGCAGGATCGCCGTGACCCCGCTGACCGCGCCGAGGTAGACGATCTGCCACTCGCCGCGGTCCCGGGAGTAGGTGCGCAGGGTCGTGCCGATGCCGCGGCCGCTGTCGGTCGGGTAGCTGAACACGTCCTGGATGGCGTGGCCGTCGAGCACCCAGCCGAAGCTCCACCGCCCGAGGCCGCGGTATCGGGTCCCGCCGTCCTCGTCGTAGAACTCGATGTCCATGTCCCAGTCCCCGACGAACCGGCCGAACAGCGCCAGCTCCGGGTTGGGCTCGGCGATCAGCGCGTCGACCAGGCTCATGCCCGCCTCCACAGGTCCGCGTAGTCGACGACGACACCCGCGTCGTCGACGGTCAGCTCGGCCGCGAAGGGTCCGGACTCGTAGCGGTAGCCGCAGTCGAGTCGCCGGTAGCGCTGGCGGGCGCGGCTCACCGTCAGCCGCGGGACGGCCAGATAGGCCACGTCGATGTCGCGAGCTTCGCCGACGGCCAGGGCGAGCCGGCGAATCGGCAGGGTGTTCGTGCACGGCGTGAACGAGATGTCGACGTCGAGGCAGCCATCCAGGTCGGGCAACGGCCCCGTGTCATCCCGCCAGTGGCCCTGCCCGTCGGCATGCAGCGTGCCGGTCCGCGTCGGAAACGGTCCCGATACCGTGATCTCGACAGATCGGGTCGCACCGATCCGGTCCGTGCGCAGCGCGTAGGCAACGTGGGTCGGGACGCCGTCCAGCACGGCGATCCCGCGACCAGCCGCAGACAGTTCCCCGTGACGCAGGCTGATGCTCACGTGTTCCAGGCCCGGCCAGCGCCGGGCGGACCAGACCACCTCGCGCGTCTCGTCCACATCGTACTCCCGTGGTTACCGTCTACCGAGTTAGCAGGTTAACCTCGAGCGAACGGGTGGTGCAACCGGTAAACTGAGTGAGTGGTTAACACGCAGGAGGCGCCGGGCGCGCTGGAGTCCATCCGGACACTGCTCAACACCTGGTCGATCCCGAACGACACGCGGCAGCCGAACGATGTGTTCAACGATTCAGCCGAGATCCGCGCGCTCCGCGACGACCTTCGCCGTGCCGTCGAGCAGGCAACGCCGGAGGCGATCAACCCCTGGATCGACCGACTGCGCGTGCGCCCCGAGCTTCGGGACGGCCGGATTGCGTGGACCGGCCGAGGCGACGGCGCCACCATCGTCGGTGTCGTGCTCACCGCCATCGCCGACGGTACGTGGCCCCGCCTCAAGGCCTGCCCCGACTGCCGGTGGGTCTTCTACGACCACACCCGCAACGGCAGCAAGCGCTGGTGCCTCATGACCGCGGGCGGCTCGACCGGCCGCAGCTGCGGATCGATCGCGAAGGTCAGGGCGCACCGCCAGCGCCGCGCGCCAGACCGGAACCGTACGTCGAGTCTGAGATAGCCGATGTGCGGGCACGCGTCTCATTCGACGCTGGCGCCGGCTCGAGTCATGGCCGTCAGCCCGGTACTCCGGTCTTGCGGGTAATCCCCACCAGCCGACGCGCCCCCACCGTCCCAGTCCCCGACAGCAGCGGCCTCGTTCGGCCGCCGCTCGCTGTCGTAGGCCGGACCATAATCCGGGGGGCAGGGCAGCGCTCCCGGACCGAGGATGGGCGGCGATGGCGGCGTGTCAGAGGAGGGAAGGGGCAGGATCGCGACACCGGACCGGCGGGTGCGGGTGTTCGTCTCGTCGACCTTGGAAGAGCTGGCGCAGGAGCGGCGGGCGGCGCGGGCGGCGATCAGCGGGTTGCGGCTGACCCCGGTGATGTTCGAGTTGGGTGCTCGTCCACACCCGCCGCGAGAGCTCTACCGGGCTTACCTGGCGCAGAGCGAAGTGTTCGTCGGGATCTACTGGCAGCGATACGGGTGGGTGGCGCCGGGAGAGTCGGTGTCGGGACTGGAGGACGAGTATCTGCTGTCCGGGGACCGGCCCAAGTTGATCTACGTGAAGGCGCCGGCGGCCGATCGGGAGCCGCGGCTGACGGAGCTGTTGCACCGTGTCCAGGCTGACGATCGCGCGTCCTACAAGGCGTTCGCCGACGCTGGGGAGTTGACGACTCTGCTCTCGGACGACCTCGCGGTCCTGCTCACCGAGCGCTTCACCGCGCGCCACCCGGAGGCGCCGGCGGGGTTGCGTCCGGCCAGGCTGCCGGTGCCGCCGACGGCGATGATCGGGCGCGACGGCGACCGGGAGGCACTGGTCGCGCGGCTCCGCGGGGACGCCCGGCTGGTGACCGTGACCGGTCCGGGCGGCGTCGGGAAGACGCGGCTGGCCCTCGATGTCGCCGCCGCGCTCGCGAACGGCACGGCCGAGGGGGTGTGGTTCGTCGACCTCGCCCCGGTGCCGGAGCCGGCTCGGGTGCTGGGCGCCATCGCGGCGGAGCTGGGGGTCCAGACGCCTGGCCGCGGCCGGGAGCTCGACGTGCTGGCCGACCGGCTCGCCGGCCGCCGGGTACTGCTGGTCCTGGACAACCTGGAACACCTGCTTCCGGCCGCCGCCCGTGACGTCGCCCGACTGCTGGCGATGGTCTCCGACCTGAAGGTGCTGGCCACGAGCCGGACGGTGCTGCGCGTGCGGGGCGAGCAGGAGTGGCCGCTCAGGCCGCTGGCGGTGCCGGAACAGGACGGTGACATCAGGCCGCAGGAGGCAGCGGTCTCACCGGCCGTGCAGCTGTTCCTCGCCCGCGCCGCCGAGTCGCGACCGGGTTTCGCGCTGACGGCTGAGAACGCCGCGGCCGTGGCCGAGATCTGCCGCCGCCTCGACGGCGTTCCGCTGGCGATCGAGCTGGTGGCTGCCCGGACCCGGGTGTTGCCGCCGGCGGTGCTGCTGGAGCGGCTCGGCGACCGGCTCGATCTGGGCGGCGACTACGCTGACCTGCCCGAGCGGCAGCGCACACTCCGGTCCACTATGGACTGGAGTTACCGGCTGCTGGATGCCGGTGAGCGCGCCCTCCTCGCTTGGCTGTCGGTCTTCGTCGGCGGTTGGACGGTCCAGGCCGCCGAGGCGGTCGGCGCCGGCACCGAACCTGGACGGTCGCACCCGGACGTCATGACCACCCTGTCCTCCTTGGTGGACAAGAGCCTCGTCGCGGTCGAGGACGGCGGATCGGCCGGCCCCCGGTTCCGGATGCTTGGTGCCGTCGCCGAGTACGCGGCAGAGCGGCTGGACGAACGCGGCGAGCGAGAGGCGGCGGCGGATCGCCTGGTCGGGTTCGTCGGTCACCTGGTCGAGGAAGCCGCGGACGGCATGCGAACCGCCCACCGGCCGTGGGCCGCCCGCATCGACGATGAGCTGGGTAATGTGCGGGTGGCGTGGCGGCACACCATCGCCCGCGACCAAGCCGAGACCGCGTACCGGATCTTCATCCCACTGGCCTACTACTTGTGGTCACGCAGCCTCCTCCCCGAGTCGGTGGCGTTCGTCGACGAACTCGTCGCGCTGCCGTCCGCATCCCGGCTCGGCGAGGCAGCGCGTGGGAGGCTGCTGTGGGCTCGGGCCGTCGCGAACCTTTCGGTGGGGCGGGTCGATGGTGTGCAGCCGATGCTGGCGGAGGCCCTGCGCATCGGCGATCGCCTCGGGGACCTGGAGCTGGTGGTCCGGGTCAGCACCGGCCTCGCCTATCTCGCCGGCGTCGACGACGCACCGGAGGCACGCCAGACGCTGGCGAAGAGCGTCAGCCAGCTTCGCGCCAGCGGCGATCTCGCCAACACCGCCTACGCCCTGGCGACGCTCGCTCAGCTGGCCAGGAGATCCGGTGACCTCGCGCGCGCGACCGCCGTGTACGAGGAGTGCCTGCGGGTTGCCGAGCAGGTGGACAATGAGCACCTGCAGACGCTCGTCCTGCACCAGCTCGGATTCACCGCGCTCCTCGCCGGGAAACCGATCCGAGCCCGCGAGTACTTCCAAGCCAGCGTCGCCGCGAACTTCAACCTCCTGGACCAGGAGGCGCTTGCATACTGCCTCGACGGGTTCGCCGCCGTCGCCCGGGCCGACGGCAACCCGCAAGCGGCGGTACGGCTGCACGCGGCGGCGGCACACCGGCGGAACGTCGTCGGCATCACCGCCTGGCCTGAGCTGCAACCACTTCTCGACGAATGGGTAGCCGCAGCCCGGTCCGCGCTCGAGAAGTCCAGCTTCGAGCAAGAGTGGGCCGCTGGCGAGCGACTGCGACCAGCCGACGCGCTCGCCTACGCACAAGACACCACCGGCGCCGCCCGCTGACGAAGCGGTTCCACGGGCGCTGGTGGAGCCGACGCCGCTGATGGCCGACCTGCATACCGCCGCCGAGCCGCGGTCGGCCAGGCAAGCCGAGCCAGCGCTGCGGCCGCGGCGACGCGGCAGCGTGGTCTAGCAGGTCGAGATCGACGGACTCGGCCTCGGCTCGCGAGCCAGCTCCGTACCCGCGAGTCGCCCAACAGGCGGCCGCACAATGGATGCACGCTCATCCCGCTGTGCGGGACGTTCCGTCCTCGCGGGCGTGACGTGTGGGCGGAGGGGTCAGCTCGGCCGGGCACCGCCGTGGCGGGCGGCTAGCCTCGGCGAATGTCCTTTGTGATCTCGGGAGAGTTGCGGCTGTGGGTCGAGCGGATCGGGGATCCGGCGGATCCGGCGGTGCTGCTCATCGCTGGCGCGCAGAGCCAGGGCATCGGCTGGCCTGCGGTGCTGGTGGACCTGCTGGTCGCAGGCGGCCTGCAGGTGATCCGGTACGACCACCGCGACACCGGCGAGTCCGACTCGGTGGACTTCGACAAGAGCCCGTACTCGATGGTGGACCTGGTCGAGGACGCCGTCGCGGTGCTGGACGGCCTGGACGTCGAGTCCGCACACGTGGTCGGCGCGTCAATGGGCGGCGTGATCGCCCAGTGGCTGGCCGCAACCCACTCCGACCGCGTTCTCTCACTCACCCTGATGTCGACCACCGCACCGGGCCGCCGGGACCTGCCGCCCCCGGACGCCTCATTCCTCGCCCGCTCCGAGGAGATCACGGACCTCCCGCGCGGCACGGACGAGGAGCGCGTCGAGGCCGACGTGCAGGTGTACGAGCTGATGAACGGCGGCAGTCTGCCCTTCGACGAGGCAGCCGCCCGCGACCTGGCCCAGCGGCATTTCGCCCGAGCCCGCGACTGGGCGAAGTCCGCCAACCACCATCGCATCGGCGAGCAGCGCAACGAGCCCCCGGCCTTGACAGCCATCAGGGCCCCCACGTTGGTCATCGTCGCCGAAGTCGACCCGATCTTCCCCCCACCCCACGCCGAGGCGTTGGCCGAAGGCATCCCGGGTGCCCGAGCAGTACGAGTCCCCGGCATGGGCCACACCTACTTCTCCCCGGGCCTGCCCGAACACCTCGCCGACCAGATCCTCGCCTTCATCCCAGAACCGTGAGCACTGCCCTGGACGAACTCCAGGTCCGACACGCCCAGCTCGATGTACGCCAGCTCTCCGGTCGTGGCGACACGGTGACAACCGGCGCCGCGCGGGTCAGAGCGAGTCGCGCCAGCGCACCCACGATCGTAGTCCGGACAGGTTGTAGTCCGGTCCGCCGACGCCGAGGGTGAACATCCCGGCGCCGGCCTCGACGAACGCCGGCCCGACATCTGCCGGGTTCCCCGCCGGCGCCTGGGTCGCGCGTTCGATCTCGCGCGGGTCCCGGCCGACCTCGGCGCACCACGCGTCGAGCACGTCCGACTTCTGCCGGAACTCGGCCAGGTCGGTGAAGTGGTGCCAGATGGTCGCGTGCCGCGCGACCAGCCGCAGCGTCTTGCGTACGCCGCCGCCTCCGATGAGCACCGGGATGGTCCGGGTCGGCGCCGGGTTGAGGCGGGCGAGGCGCCGCTCGATTCGCGGCAGCGCCGCCGCCAGCTCGTCCAATCGGCTGCCGGGGGTGCCGAACTCGTAGCCGTACTCGTCGTAGTCCCGCTCTTTCCATCCCGAGCCGATGCCGAGGATCAGCCGCCCCTCGCTGATGTGGTCGACGGTCCTGGCCATGTCTGCCAGCAGCTCCGGGTTGCGGTAGCTGTTGCAGGTCACGAGCGCGCCGATCTCGACTCGGGACGTCTGCTCGGCCCAAGCGGCGAGCACGGTCCAGCACTCGAAGTGCCGCCCGTCCGGATCGCCGTTGAGCGGGAAGAAGTGGTCCCAGGTGAACAGGATGTCGGCGCCGAGATCCTCGGCTTCCCGCACGGTACGGCGGATCGCCGCGTAGTCGGCGTGCTGCGGCTGGATCTGGAGCCCGATGCGAACGGTCACGTCTGCGGACCTTACGACAGCTGTCACCACCGGATCAGTCGGCCCGCGGTACCTCGGACGACTGAGCCTCGACCGCCAGCGATCGCTGGGCGGATTGGAGTGCACGAAGACCGCGTTCGCAGCTGCCGGCATCCGGGTCGCAGCACCGGATGCCCGCACATGGCTCCCGTTACCGTCGCGCGAGCACGCCGCGAAGTGGAGCACCCGTCGATGCCGGTGGGCGCAGCGAGCGGCGTCAGGTCAGCCACGTTCCGTCCTGGTGCGGGCCGGTGGGCTGTCCAACCATCCGGTGGAACTGATGGAGCGGGCGCACGCGGTGGCGCCGGTCGCGGTCGCGCGGCACCAGTACTCGTTGCTGCACCGCCTTCCGGAGACCGACGGGGTGCTGGACTGGTGCGCCGAGCACGGCAGCGCGTTCTTGGCCTGGGCACCGCTGGCATCCGGGTTCCTGACCGACGGGTTCGACCTGGCTGGGCTCGCGCCGGACGACCTGCGTCATCGGCTGCCCTGGGCCCAGCGGAACCTCGCGTCGCTGCTCGGGCGGCTTGCCACCATCGGCGCCCGGCACGGCGTCCCGGCGCGCCGGGTCGCGCTCGCCTGGACTGCTCGGCGCCCCGGCACGTACGCAATCGCCGGCGCCCGGACCCCAGCGGAAGCCGCCGACCTCGTCCCGCTCGTAGACCTCACCGTCGCCGACCTCGCTGACCTCGACCCGTGACGCCGCTTCTTTCGGGCCGCGGGATCCAGCATTTCGTCGGGCTTGACATCCACTGCTGCCGCAGAGCGGCTCATCCGCTTCTGCGCAGAGCGAATATCCCGAGCTGCCGCGAGTGCTCGCGCGTGGAGGTTTGCCGGCGAGGCGGTGGACCGGTCAGTCTGCTGCCGGGATGACGGCCTGGGCGGTGATGGCGACGTTCCAGGGGAGGATCCTGCGGTCGCCGGCACCGGGTCGCCACGGTTGCAGGTCGGTGTCGAACTCGGCGATGGAGGTCAATCGCAGTGTGTCCTGCGCGAGGAACGCGTTGAGGAGCGTGGCCAGAGTGAGGTTGCGGGCGCCCACCCGGCTACGGATCGGGAACCGGCCGCTGGGGTCCCGGTGCAGCCGTTCATCGCCGTAGCCGCCCGTCACCCGAACCTCCTGGGTGTCGATCTCGGCAGTCCGGTCGACGAAGGCCCCGAGGTAGGCGGGATGCACGCCGAGGTAGACCAGGCGGCCGCCGGGGGACAGCACGCGGGCTGCCTCGCCGATGGTGGCGGGGAAGTGCTCCACGTCCGTGTGCAGGAACGTCATCGCGACGGCGGCGACCGAGGCGTCCCGCAGTGGCAGGCGTCCGGCATCGGCTCGTACTAGTCGACGGTTGCGGGCGGCGGCGACGCGCAGCTGGTCGGCGGACACATCTACGCCGATGACGGTGTAGCCGCGGTCCTGCACGGCCCGGAAGTGCAGACCGGTGCCGCAGCCGATATCGAGGCAGACCCGCCGATCCTGATCGGCCGACCCCAGCAAACGGCCGAGCAGACCACCCGACCCGGTCTCGGCTCCGAGGAAGCCGAAGGCCGCGTCGTACCAGTCCGCGTGACCGTCATAGCGCGCCGCCGCCACGTGCCCATCCTGACCCGGAACTCGGACCACGACCGAACATGCGCGGGCAATGCCGAACATCGGCGGGGATGCCGTCGCTGAAGATTGCCTCGGGTGCGGACCGCGGAGCGCGCGGGTCAGGTCACCGCGGCGGCCACCGACGGGCCGGAGACGGCACACAGGAACGGGCTCCGCCTGGACAACTCACGGACGGTCCGCGGTGGCTCGCAGGTAGCGCTCGCCGAGCCGGCGCACGTGGTCGACGAGCTCCGTGGCTGGGTGACGCGGAAGTCCATCTCGAGCATGCCTACGTACGCGGCCACGGTCGCGAGGCTGTCCGCCCCGGTCACCAGGATGGAGTTGTGGTCGTCGACGGTCTCGACGACCCCGACCGCGGGGTTGATCCGGGCGACCACCCTGTCGGCCGGCGCCGCGACCGCGATGCGAGCCCTTACCTTCCATCCGGTCGAGGCGACCTCTCGCAGGACGAGGTCGGTGTAGTCCTCCGGCCGCGGCCGGGGGTGAAGCGGGGGCCGTCCGGTGTCCGCAGCGAGATCCAGTCGACGCGCAACACTCGCCAGGCCCCGCCGGTTCGTGGTGGGCATCCCCCAGGACGACCTCGACGACCTCGCCGCCCGGTTGACCCGGACCCGCTTGCCGCGGCCGGCGCCGGGCGGCGACTGGGACTACGGCACGCCCAACTCGTACCTGGCCGAGATGGTCGAGCGGTGGCGCACGTTCGACCGGCGCGCCGAGGAAGCCCGGATGAACGCGTTCGACCACTACCTCACGGACATCGACGGACAGACCGTGCACTTCCTGCACGCACCGTCGCCCGAACCGGGCGCGACGCCGCTGCTGTTGGCGCACATCTATCCCGGCTGGTTCCTCGACTACCTGGACATGATCGGGCCGCTGACGAACCCACGGCAGCGACAACGACGCCCTGGTTGCCCGCGAGCTCGGTTTGCTCGACCCGCCCGGCTTCCTCGGCCTGCACGTGCTGCAGCTGTTCTCCCTTCCCTCGGGAGACCCGGCGGAGTTCGAGAAGCTCGACGCCGCCGGCTACGCGGGACTGGAGCACCTGACGTGGTTCCAGTCGGTCGGCGGCTATAACACCATGAACGCGTCCCGGCCACAGACCGTCGCGGTCGGGCTGTCCGACTCACCCGTCGGCCAACTCGCCTACAACGAGCTGTTCAACTCCTTCGGCAACGGCACGAGCCTGGTCACGCCCGAACAGATCCTCACCCAGGTGTCGCTGTACTGGCTCACCAACACATCGGCCACGGCGGTGCGCTACTACTGCGAGGAGGCCCGCGCCGGGGCGACCCCCACTGTCAGCACGGCCCGCACCGGGGTCGCGGTGTTCGCCGACGACTTCCAGACGATCCGAGCGTTCGCGGAGCGGGACAACAGCAACATGGTGCACTGGAGTCGGTTCGACACCGGCGGCCATTACGCCGCCATGGAACAGCCGGCCGCCCTCGTCGGCGACCTGCGTACATTCTTCTCCTGAAGAGAGGAACCGCTGCGGACGTGCGGCGGAGGAGCTGGTGGACGCGGTGATCGGGGGTGAGCAGGTCAGGTCGGTAGGCTCTGCGGGTGGATCTTGTCTTCCTGCATGGTCCCGCGGCGTCCGGCAAGCTCACGATTGCGCGCGCCCTCGAAGCGAGGGTCGGCTTCCCCGTCTTCCACAACCACCTCGTCGTCGACCTGCTGACCACGGTCTTCCCGTTCGCCTCCGAGCCCTTCATCCGGCTGCGGGAACAGTTCTGGACCTCGGTGTTCGCCGACGCCGTACGCCTCGACCGCTCGATCTCCTTCACGTTCGCGCCCGAGGCCACCATCCGCCCCGGCTTCCCGGACCGGGTGAGGCAGCTGGTCGAGGGCGAGGGTGGCCGGGTCTGCTTCGTGCGGCTACGGGTCAGCCCGAGCGAACAGGAACGGCGCATCGGCTTGCCGAGCCGGTCGGAGTTCCACAAGCTGACGAGCCTGGAGACGCTGCGCCGGCTCCAGAACTACGGGCCGGACGTCGAACTGCCGCCCGCCGATCTGGAGATCGACACCGACAGCAGCGACGCGTCCAGCTCGGCGGCGTCCATCGCCGAACACTTCGGACTCACCCCGCAGCTCCGTCCCGAGCGCTACCCCAGCTGAGGCGAGTTGTCGCATGCACCCGTCCGGCGCGGTGCTCAGACTTCGACCCCCAGGGTGGGCCGCACCTCGACGGTGAACTCGCGGGGCAGCAGTGAGGCCAGTTCCACCGCCGTGGCGAGGTCAGAAACGTCGATCAGGTAGAACCCGCCGATCTGCTCCACGGTCTCAGCGAACGGCCCGGTCGTCACTAGTCGCTCGGCCCCGGGCCGTACGCTCCGGGCCGCCTGGGGCCGCTCCAGTGCGTCGCCGACAACCAGGGTCCCGCGGTCCCGGACCGCCTTGCTGAACGCCCTGTAGTCGCTGAACGTCCGCTCGCGCAGGGCGTCGCCGGCGTTCTCCCATCGGTCGAAGTGGTCCTCCTCGGCCAGCAGGATGAGAAACCTCACCGGGCACCGTCCACGGGGCACGTGCGCGTCATGATCGGTCCTCTCGGGGTGCAAGTGAGACAGCCTGTCTCCGGATGACGATCCAGGCGGGTCCGAATCGACAACCGGCTCCGACCAGATCCGGCTGGCCCCACCCGACCGGACAGTCCCGACCAACAGCACCGCGCGCGACGCGCGACTCCGCCGTGAGTCACTTGTCGACGGCCGGTGTTCCTTCGCGGGATGCGGTCACGCTGTGTCGGTCGCGTCGGTGTCGCTGGGCTCCTCGAAGAGCGTGAGTTGCAGTCCTGCCGGCGCGTGCAACCTGGCGTTGCGCGAGTTCCACGGAGTCCGGGTCGGTTCGGCGATGACATCGCCGCCGGCGCGAGTCAGCCGACCGAAGCTGGCGTCGACGTCGTCGACGTGGAACGCGACTCGGATGGGTCCGGCGACGCGGCGGCCGACCTCGACCTGGTCGATGAACGCCGCTTGGCTCTCGTCGACGAGTTCGAGCGTCGCCCGGCCGGCGTCGAGCAGCACCACCCGCCCACGGTCGGAGGAGAAGTCGTCGAGTTGGGGGAGACCCAACTCGTCGCGGTAGAACGCGACGGCGGCCTCCCAGTCGGCCGCGGTGACGGCGAGCCGAAGCTCGTGGACGCCGCCAGGTATCCCATCAGGCCGGTGCGCCGCAGGCTCCATCAGGTCATCCTCCCAAGACGCCCGGACGGACGATCATGCCGCGAGGCACGCTGTCGCGGAAGGGAACGGCGCCGGGTGCGATGGGGGCGACTCCGTGCCTGCGCCGTGGGCCTGCTCTAGGTTCGTCGCTGAGGAGGGGCTGCTGCGGAAGGAGTGTGACCGTGCCGGACGCGGTGGGAGGCTTCGGCTCCCGGCTGAGTTCGAAGGTCGTGATGGTCGTCGGGGCGACGTCCGGGATCGGGCGTGCGGTGGCGCTGCGGGTGGCCGCGGAGGGAGCGGCGGTGGTCGCCGCCGGCCGCCGTGCCGAGCTGGGTGAGGGCCTGGTGGCCGAGATCGTGGACGGCGGCGGCCAGGGGTCGTTCGTCCGCTGTGACGCGACGGTGGAGGAGGACGTGGCGTCGGCGGTCGAGGCCGCGGTGGCCGAGTTCGGCCGGTTGGACGGTGCCGTCAACAACGCCGGCGGGGTGGTCGCGCCCGGACCGGTCGACCAGCTCTCGGGTGACGGGTGGCGGGCCGAGCTCGACCTGAACCTCAGCACCGTGTTCCGCGGCGTGAAGCACCAGCTGCCCGCCATCGGCCGCGCGGGGGGCGGGGCCGTGGTCAACAACGCGTCCGCCGCGGCGGTGTCCGCGGTCCCGAGCCTGGCCGCCTACACCGCCGCCAAGCACGCCGTGCTCGGCCTGACCAGGTCCGCCGCGTTGGAGTGGGCCGACCGGAAGGTGCGGGTGAACGCACTCGTCACCGGCAACGTCGACACTCCGCTGTACCGGCGGCTGCTGGGCGTGTCGGCCGAGTCTCCCGCGCAGGAGCTCCATGCGCCCAACCCGACCGGCCGGGTGGCCGATCCGGGCGAGATCGCAGGCCTCGTCGCCTACCTGCTCAGCGACGAAGCCGCCTTCATCACCGGCGCGGCCCTGGCGATGGACGGCGGGATGACGGCGTAGTAGGGCGTCGTCTCCGCGCGGACGCGGGGTCGCCTGGCGTCGATGCGGTCGACCTCCTTGAACAGGCGAGGTCACCGGCACCGGCATAGAGTCGGCGGAAGGAGTGCCCGCCATGATCCTTCCGAAAGTCCGCGATCGCCGTCTCGTGACGATCCGGCGCGGCGGGACCCTCACCGATTCGGATCACCACCTCCTCGCTCTTTGGGCTGCGTCATGCGCGGAGCACGTGCTCGGCGTCGTCGAGTCGGCTCGGCCTGAGGACCCACGACCACGCCAGGCGATCGAGAATGCTCGCGCGTGGGCGCGAGGGGAGGTCACGATGATGCAGGCTCGTGCCGCGGGCGGTCACGCGATGGCCGCAGCCCGAGACCTGCGTGGGGCACCAAGGCACGCCGCATTTGCTGCGGGCCAGGCCGCGGTCGTCGCACATGTTGCCGCGCACGATCTCGGCGGGGCCGCTTATGCGATCAAGGCCGCTCGGGCTGCCGCGCCGGAAGGCGAGGACGAGGCCGCAGGGCGACGTGAGTGCCAATGGCAGCGTGACCAGCTGCCAGCGGCGATCCGGGAACTCGTGCTTGACGATCAGCGGTTACGCAACGATATCTGCTGGTCGGTGTTCGACTGCTGAGCCGGCGTCGGTACCCGGCAAGCAGCAAAGAACGCGACGACGGGCGACCGCTCCGTTGGGTCAGTCCGCGATGCCGGCGAGGTGGTGGGCGACGCCGCCGGCATGCCCGAAGGGCTGCTCGGGAACACGGCGATACACAGGTTGTATGCCGACGCCGTCGGCGACGGGATGACCGAGCTGACCGGCGGGGAGTTCGTCGACCGGTTGAGCAGGTTGCCTCCGCTGCATCCGCCGGGCAGCGTGTGGCACTACGGCTGGGGTCTGGACCTCGTCGGATTGATCGTCGAGTCGCTGGTCGGCTCGTCGCTGGGGGAGTTCCTCCGGGAGGAGGTGTTCGCGCCGCTGGACATGGCGGATACGACCTTCGGTGTCCCGAGCAGCACCGGGAGCGCTTCGCGCAACCCCTTCCGGGACACCAGCTGCCCGACCTGTCGATCGCGCGTTTCCACTCCGGCGGTGCGGGGCTGGTGAGCACGGCGGGTGACTACCTGAGGTTCGTGCAGATGCTGCTCGACGAAGGAAAGGCCCGTACTGGCCCGCAAGACCGTCGAGTTCATGCTGTCCGATCAGCTCGCTCCGGGAGCGGACACCAGCCGGCTGGAGCGACCCGGGTGGAGCCCTGGATTCGGCTTCGGGCTCGGGTTGGCGGTCCGCCGGCGGATCGGGGGCGCGGTCACCCCTGGCTCGATCGGCGACGTGACCTGGCCCGGCGCCGGCGGCACGACGTGGTGGGCGGACCCGGCCGAACAACTCGGTGTGGTCGTCATGGCCCACACGACGGCGAAGATCGAACCGCAGATCAGGTCGATCGTGCTGAGCAGCCTGGTATGAGCGACGACCCGGGCCAAGCCTGGCAAGCCGCCACCGGACCCACCGGCCGCTCACTAGCCTGTCCGCATGCGACGCTTCGACGACGAGGACCTCACCGGGGCGGAGTTTCGCGAGTGCGACCTGAGCAGGGCGCGGCTGGTCGGCGTGGTCATGCAGGATGCCGAGATTGACGGCCTGGTCACCAACCTCGTGGTCAACGGGGTCGAGGTCATGCCGTACGTCGAGGCCGAGCTCGACCGCCGGCACCCGGTGCGGCTGCTGATCCGATCCGACCAGCCGGCCGATCTGCGGGAGGCCTGGCGGCAGTTGCGGGACGACTGGGCCACCACCGTCGAGCGGGTCCGGTCCATGCCCGCGGGCAGCGAGAATCACCGCGTCGACGGCGAGTGGTCGATGGTCGAGACCTTGCGTCACCTCGTCTTCGTGCACGACTCGTGGTTCCGGCGCTGCGCGCTCGGGCTCACCGAGCCGTTCACGGCCATGGGTCTGGCGCCGCCGTTCGTACCCGACCAGGAGAAGCAGGGGCTCGACCGGTCGGCCCGGCCGAGCCTCGACGAGGTGCTCGGCGTGCGCGACCGGCAGGCGTCGGAGATCGAGGCGTGGCTGGCCGAGGTCACGCCCGAGCAGCTCGCGCAGACTGCGCCGGTGCCCGACGACGACGGGTGGCCCCCGTACGCCAAGGGGCGGTCGGTGCGGCAATGCCTCGGCACCGTCCTCGGCGAGGACTGGGCCCACCACGGTTTCTGCGTGCGCGACCTCGGCAAGCTGTCGGGTCAGGAGCCTCTGTAGGCCAACACGGCTTAGCCCCGAGGCGGTGGAGGTAGCGGAAGTCGCCGACGCGAGGGTCGAGTGTGGCTACCCTCTCGCCGTGGCGTAACTCGGACACCACGACCAACTGCTGACGAGCGTGGCGCAGATGAATGAAATTCGACGGTCGAGGTTGCAGCGGCGGTTGCTGGACCACGTTCTGTCGCTTGTGGCCCACGACGGGTCGGCGCGATCCCGACCGCGACAACTCGTTTGTCCCGCGGAATTACCTCCCGGCCGTTCCGGCGCCGACTGGGGGCGATGGTGCCGGCAGATATTCTTGTTGTCTTCTGTCGGATTGTCGAACGGGACCAAACTAGTGACAGCGGCCCCTATCGGGGCTAGGCTGCGCTGGTCGAAGGTTTCCCGCGCTGAGTCGAGAAACAGGGGCAAGCTGGCGTGGCCAGGATCTTGGTGGTCGACGACGAACCTGATCTGCGCTTTCTCCTTCGCGACATTCTCGAGAGCGCCGGTCATGAGGTCGTCGAGGCCGGGAATGGTGTGGCCGCGCTGGACAGGGTAGCCGAGCAACTGCCTGATCTGGTGGTCACGGACGTCATGATGCCGGTTATGAACGGGGCCGAGCTCATCCGGCGGCTGCGCACCGACCCCGTAGCAGCCGGTGTTCCCATCGTGTGCGTAAGCGGGAACGTCGAGCTGTCGGCCGGGGCGGACGCGGCCGTGGCCAAGCCCTTCCGGGCGCAGGACGTGCTCGAGGCGGTGGACGAGCTGGTGGCAACGGGAAGTGATGCACCGTGAGGTGGAGGTCGACCGGGCTGACGGAGCTGGACCTGGTGCTCGGTGGCGGGCTCGCGGAGGGATCGACGGTCATCGTCGCCGGAGCTCCCGGCACCGGAAAGACGATCCTGGCCCAGCAGATCTGCTTCGCCGGCGGCACACCGGAACGCAAGGCCATCTACTACACGACGCTGTCGGAGCCGCACTCCAAGCTCGTCGAGCACCTTGCGTCCTTTCAATTCTTCGACGCCGGCGCGCTCGGCACCAGGGTCGACCACGTCCACCTGGGTGACCTGCTGGGCCGCGACGAGGAGGGCCTCACGCCGCTGGTCGGCGAAATCGTCAGGGAGGCGCTCGACACGCGGCCCGCCATCATGGTGATAGACAGCGTGAAGATGCTGCGCGATTTCGTCGGCGAGGTCGAGCTGCGAATGGCGCTCTACGACCTGACCAGTCGCATTGCGCACACCGACACCGTCCTGCTCATGGTCGGCGAGTACACCCCCGAGGAGATGAACAGCGGTGCCGAGTTCTCCCTGGCCGACGCCATAGTCCAGCTGTCCTACCAGCCGCGCGAGCCGGTCGACCGACGCTGGCTGCGGGTCCTGAAGATGCGCGGCGCCAGTCCCCGGGCGGGCAAGCACACCCTCCGCATCGGCCCCGCCGGCCTCGAGGTCTTCCCCCGGATAGAGACGCTCATCCCGGTCGACCCGGTGCCGGTCTCCGGCCGGCAGGCCAGCGGGGTACGCGGTCTCGACGACCTGCTGGGAGGAGGGCTGCCCACCGGCGACGCCAGCCTCGTGCTCGGGCCGTCCGGAGTCGGCAAGACGATCTTCTCCCTCGGCTACCTCGCCGAAGGCCTGGCCCGGGGCGAGCACTGCCTCTACATCACCTTCCAGGACACCGTCGAACAGCTGGCGGGCATGGCCGGGACCTTCGGCTGGGACTTCCGCGGCGCGATGGACGCCGGCCGGCTCTCGATCGAACACGTCCCGATGGGCAGCCTCGACCTCGACCTGCTCGCCTCGGTTGTGCGCGGCCAGATGGCCGGCCGGCAGATCTCCCGGGTCGTGATCGACAGCCTGGCGGAGATGGCCTCCGCCGCGGGCGAGTCGGTCCGCTTCGCCGCCTACCTGCGGAGCCTCATCGCCCTCGTCCGGGTGACCGGTGCTTCGCTGCTGGTCACCGCCGAGACGACCACGCTCGGCCCCGGCGCCGAGCCGCTGAGCGGCCACATGTTCCTCTTCCACAACGTCATCTACCTTCGCTATCTCGAACGCGACTCCGTCGTCGACCGGGCGATCAACGTGGTCAAGATGCGGAACAGCACTCACTACCCCGGCATCTACCGCGCGGAGATAGGCGCGCAGGGCATGAAAGTGGGGGCCGAGCTGTCGAACGTCAGCGGAGTCCTCGGCTGGACCGTGCTGCGGCAGACCGCCCTGGAAGCCACCTCCGCCCGCCCGACCGGGTCGCGCTGACGGCGGCCGACCCGGTTGCCCTCCGGGGCCAGCGGCCAGGTCGAGCCGCATGAGCGATCGCCAGAGGCTGACGCCGTCCCAGACCACGATGTGGCCGTCGCCGCCTCGCCTGGCGGACCGAGGCAGTGCTCGACCCGTGAGCGGTCGGTGGCGTGCCCGAGGTCGCCGGGCAGCGGGACGCGGTCAGCCGCGCAGTCGCCCGCGATTAAGCCGGTGACGTCGGTGGTCATCCCGGCGAGGATGGCCGACGTGGCGGAGGTCGAGGTCGTCGTCGCCCATCACGAGCGCGCGACCCTGCGAGTCGGTGACGTGTTCCTGAAGATCGACGCCGATCAGACGCGCACCGACGTCGAAGTCGAGGCGATGGCCATGGCGCCGATCCGGACTCCGCAGGTCCTGTGGCGGAAGCCGCCCGTGCTCGCGCTCGCCGCCCTCCCAGGCACGGCACTCGGCCGCCTCGGCGAGCCGTCGATCGCGTCGTCGGCGGCGTGGGCGGCGGCGGGTGCTGCCGCACGGATGCTGCACGACGCGCCGCTGCCGCCATGGCCCGGTCGGAGTCTCGACGAGTTGGCATCACACCTCGACGGCGAATGCGAGTGGCTCGTCACGAACGGCGTCCTTCCCACCGACCTGGTCACGCGCAACCGCAGGGTTGCCGAGGTTGCGCTCCGGCCGTGGACACCGGCGTTCACGCACGGCGACCTGCAGGTCGCCCACGTGTTCGTCGTCGGTGATGAGGTCACCGGCATCGTCGACTGGTCCGAAGCGTCCCGGGGCGACGCGCTCTTCGACCTCGCCACCCTCACGCTCGGACACCAGGAGCACCTTGGCGACGTCGTCGCCGGCTACGGCACCGACGTCGACCGCGACCTCATCCGCGCATGGTGGTCGTTGCGATGCCTGACTAACGTCCGCTGGCTGGCCGAGCACGGCTACGGCCCGCCGGAGGAGTTCCCGGAGGTCGACGTGCTGAGATCCCGGCTGTGAGGCTGAGGTCCCGACGGCTACGAGTGCCGTTCTGCCGCATCGAGCAGAGGACCCCGGCTGAGGGCCCGGCTGACCGGCGGCGCCGCTCCCGCCCGCGACAATGGGGGGCGTGGTGGACGGTCCCGGGGAAGCGGTCGCGTTCCGGCTCTGGCCGCCGGTCGCGATCGGCGCGCCCTTGCTCGTCGGCTGGCTGGCCACGCTGCTCTGGGGTGACCCGGTCGACCTCGGCGGGTGGCGGGTTCCGCTCGGCTGGGCGCTGGTGCTGCTGTTCGTCGGGTGGAACGCCTGGTCCCTGTGGCTGTTCGGCCGGCACGGGACCGGGCTGCTGCCGGGGCAGGCGACGCACTCGATGATCGAGGAGGGGCCGTACCAGCTCTCCCGCAACCCGTTGTACGTCGGCCTGCTCGCGCTCTACCTCGGGCTGGCGTTGCTGGCCCCCACGTTCTGGGGGCTCGTGCTGTTCCCGGCCGCGGTGCTGCTGGTCCTCTGGGGCGCGATCCGCCCCGAGGAGCGGTTCCTGCACGAGCGGTTCGGGGCGCCGTACGACGACTACACCCGGCGGGTGCGTCGCTGGCTGTGACTGGACGGGCGCACCGCCTCCGGAGGCCCGTCAGCCGCGTCGACTCGCTCGTCCCGGGCGTACGCGGCGTCCTGCCGGGGTCCTGTGCCGGCTCCAACGGCCTTTCCGCACCCTCGCTCGTCCCGCGAACGGCAACAGGCCAGGTCGATATGAGTACCCTTTGAAACTTCCAATCTACATGCCGGACTCACTGTTTCCAGATCGCCCCTCCGGGCGGCGGGCACAGAATTGTCGAACTTGGAAACTCGAACAGTTCATCGCCACTCTCATGATAGCGCTCTCATCGTCGACCGCAGAATATTAAAGGGCGCGATAGTGGCGGCGCCCGGGATTCTTGCTCCGGGCCGCCGGCAAGTCGGGGGGTCCGCTCCCGGTCCCGGCGGGACTTCGGTCGAAGTGTGGGCGGACCAGCGCGAGGTGGCGGGCGGACCCCGCGCCTACCCCGCGCCGCAGTGGACACGCCATGTGAACACGCTCGTCCGGCTCCCGGGAGTTTGCCGGCGACCGTCGGCGAGTCGTGCCGGAAACAGCCCGGAAATTCGATGTACGGTTTCTTTTGCCGGCCGTCTTGGATATCATCTGACCATGGCGGATGCTAGCCGAGTCGTTCCTGTCGGCGTCAGTCGTCATCGAGTGGCGACGTCACCATGATCTGGGAAGTGCTGGTCCTCGGTTTCGTACTCAGTCTCGACAATTTCCGGGTCTCGATCGTCCTCGGCACCGTCCCCTTCAGTATGAAGCGCGCGGTGCAGGTCGCGCTGACCTTCGGGCTGTGGGACGCGATCATGCCCCTGGTCGGGCTGTTGATAGGTAACCAGATCGGGGAGGCCGTCGGGGACGTCGCCGATCTGGTCGGCGCGGCCGCCCTCGGCGCGTACGGTCTCTACCTCGTCGTCTCGGCCCTTCGGAATCCCGAGCCGGACGAGCTGGACCACCCGTGGGCGCTGTTCGGCATCCCGTTGACGCTGAGTCTGGACAACCTGTTCGCCGGGGCGAGCCTGGGGATCCTCGGGCTCTCGCCCTGGTTCTCGGCCGGCGTCTTCGGCGTCATCACGGCGGTGATGTCGCTGGTCGGGCTGCAGCTCGGGCGGGCCGCGGCGGGCCTCATCCGGATCCGCCCGGATCTGCTGGCCGGCGTCACCCTGATCATGGCCGCGGTGGCACTGCCGTTGGTGTTCGGCGGCTAGCCCGCTGGGTCGACCCCGGGAGCGACTGTTCCACGGAGGCGGGCCGGCCGACCCGGTGCGGGCGGGGGATCGGCGGAAGATCTTCGGCCCGCGGGTCCGCGTTGGCGGCGTCGACCGCCCGGGCGACCAGATCGTGGTCGGGCGACAGGTGGCAGACCGGGTCGGTGCGGGCGGCGTCGCCGGTGAGCTGGAACGCCTGGCAGCGGCACCCACCGAAGTCGAGCTCCCGGCGGTCGCAGCTCCGGCAGGGATCCGGCATCCACCCCGTCCCTCGGAACGCCGTCATCAGCGCGGACTCGGCCCAGATCCGCGCCAGCGGTTCCTCGCGCACGCTGGCCCGCGGCAGCGGCAGGGACTGGGCGGCCGGGCAGGGCAGGACGTCGCCGTTCGGCGTCACGGTCAGCTGCCGGGAGGCCCAGCCGCCCATGCAGGGCTTCGGGTAGCGGCTGTAGTAGTCGGGGATGACGTAGATGACGTCCATGCGGTCCCGCAACCGCTCCCGGGCGGCCCGCACGACGACCTCGGCCCCCTCGAGTTGGGCCCGGCTCGGGAGCAGCGCGTCCCGGTTTCGCAGAGCCCAGCCGTAGTACTGGGTGTTCGCCAGCTCCACCCGGTCGGCGCCCACCTCCTCGGCCAGCCCGATCAGGTCGGCGACGCGGTCGATGTTCTGCCGGTGCAGCACCACGTTCATGGTGAGCGGCCAGCCCAGCTCCTTGACCACGCCCATCGCCTCGATCTTGCGCGCGAAGGACGCGGTCCCGGCGATCCGGTCGGACCCGGCCGGCTCGTCCGCCTGGATGCTGATCTGCACGTGGTCGAGGCCGGCGGCCCGCAGTTGCTCGGCCCTCGCACGCGAGAGCCCGAGGGCGCTGGTCACCAGGTTGGTGTAGAGGCCAAGCTCGTGGGCGTCCGCCACGATCTCCACCAGGTCGCGCCGCAGCAGTGGCTCCCCACCGGACAGGTGGCACTGCAGAACCCCGAGGTCACGGGCCTCGACCAGCACCCGCCGCCACTCGTCGGTCGCCAGTTCGTCCTGGTAGTCGGCCAAGTTCAGCGGGTTGGAGCAGTACGCGCAGGCCAGCGGGCAGCGGTAGGTGAGCTCGGCCAGCAACCCGAAGGGGCTATCCATCGGCGAGCTCCACGCAGCGCCGGGCGACGAGCCGGGTCAGGAACTGCCGCACCTCGTCGTCGGGAACGGTCCGGTACCGCGCGCCCAGCTCGGCCGCGATGTCGGCCACGGTGCGCCGCCCGTCGCAGAGCTCGAGGATGTCCGCGCCGCTGCCGTTCAGAACCACCACCGTCTCCGGGAGTTGCAGGATGTGCCGCTGCCGGGTCGGCGATAAGGCCAGCCGGACATGGCGCGCCAACCGGGGTCGGTCCGAAGTGGACAGACCGACGCCGGATCGGGTCGTGGTTCCGGTCGTGGTCGGGTCCATGGCGGTCACCCCGGGTAGGCCCGGTCGATGGCGTCCATCAGGCTCCACAGGACGTCGCACTTGAACGACAGCGCGTCGACGGCGCGCGCCTGGGACTCGGCGGACAGGCAGTACGCGGTGACCACCTCGAGGGCGTGCCCGCAGTCGCGGGGCGCCTGCTCGAGGCGGGCGCGGAAGTAGGCGAGGCCCGCGGGGTCGATCCACGGGTACCACCGCTCGAACGCGGCCAGCCGCTGCGCCATCAGGTCGGGGGCGAACAGCTCGGTGAGCGAGGACGCCACCGACTCCGTCCACGGGCGGGTCCGGGTGAAGTTCACGTAGGCGTCGACCGCGAACCGGGCCCCGGGGACCAGGTGCCGGTGGTCCCGGACCTCCTCGCGGGTGAGCCCGGCGGCCTCGCCGAGGCGCAGCCACGCCTCGATGCCGCCCTCGCCGGCGGCGGTGCCGTCGTGGTCGACGATCCGGCGGATCCAGCGGCGGCGGACCTCGAGGTCGGGACAGTTGGAGAGGATCGCCGCGTCCTTGCGAGGGATGTTCTCCTGGTAGTAGAAGCGGTTGGCCACCCAGCCCTGGATCTGCCGGCGGCTCAGCCGGCCGGCGTTCATCCGCACGTGGAACGGGTGCTGGTCGTGGTAGCGCCGCGAGTGTGCCCGCAACGTCTCGGTGAAGCCGTCGGCGCCGGTTCTCGAGGGCCCGGTGGTCGCGGCGGCAGTCCCGGTCATCGTCGTCACGGCTACACCTCGACCTCGAGGCCGTCCATGGCTACCTCCATGCCGCTGTCCTCCACGATGCGCCGCTCGGGCGCGTCGGCCAGCAGGATCGGGTTGGTGTTGTTCATGTGGACGAAGATCGTCCGTCCCACGCCCAGCGACGGGAGCTGCGCCAGGCTGCCGTCCGGGCCGTCGATGGGCAGGTGACCCATCTCCCGGGATGTCTTGCCGGCCAGGCCGAGCCGTACCAGCTCGTCGTCGCGCCAGCAGGTCCCGTCGATCAACAGGCAGTCGCAGCCCGCGATCTCCGCGCGCAGCGCGGACGTCAGCGCCTGCACCGCCGGCAGGTACACCAGCGCGCCCCCGCTGCGCTCGTCGGTCAGCCGGTAGCCCACGACGCGCCCGTGGCCGACCTCGGTACCGAACCGGGCCCGCTTGGTGGTGGGCACGTCGAACGCCCGGCAGGACAGCCCGTCGGCCAGGGGCACGTCAGCGCCGGGCACCACCGCCCGCCACTCGACCGGGCAGTAGCACTCGAGCGTGCGCAGGATCCCCGAGCCGTCACACAGCGTCTTGTGCGCCGCCGGGGTGGCGTACAGCCGAAGGGCACGGGCTTCGCGAAGCAGCAGCAGGCCCAGCGCATGGTCGAGCTCGGCGTCGGTGAGCAGCACCGCCTCCAGCGGCGTCGTCCGGTCGCCGTCGTGCGGCTGCAGGCGCGGGAAGGTCTCGATCTGGGCGCGGACGTCGGGCGAGGCGTTGATCAGAAACCAACGCCGGTAGTCGGCGCTCACCGCGACCGACGACTGGGTACGGGCGGCTCCGGCCCGGGACCGGACGGCGGCGCACACCGGGCAGCCGCAGTTCCACTGCGGGGAGCCGCCTCCCGCCGCCGATCCCAGCACGCGCAGCCACATCCTGACACTCCGTCCGTCGCCGGGCCGGCCGTCCCGGGCCGTCGGAGGGCGCCGGATCCGAAGCTCCGGCGCCGCCCGCGTCCCGCTAGTCCTCCAACTGAGCGATGTACATGGTCACCTCAGCCCCGACTCCGACCTCGTCGAACTCGGGCGTCTCCCAGACCGGGAGCTGAGAATCCATGGACCCACCTCCTCTCCGCCGAGCCGGCATGCTCCGTCACGGCGCTACGACTACTCCGGGAGGGCGAAGACGATCAGCGCGCTGCCGTGGCCGGCCCCGAGCATGCCGGGGAGGAACCCCTCGGCCCAGCCGCCCCATCCGACCGGTACGGCGACGTACTGCCGGCCGTCGACCGTGTAGGTCGACGGGCTGCTGTGGTGGCCGCTTCCGCACTGGAACTGCCACAGCTGCTCGCCGGTGCGGGCGTCGAGTGCGTTGAACTCCCCGGAGGGCTCCCCGGCGAACACCAGGTCGCCGCCCGTGGCCAGCGTCGACGCGCACATCGGAAGCTCGTTGCGCCAGCGCCACTTCTCCTCACCGGTGCCGTCGAACGCGCTGATGGACCCGGCCATGTCCTCGATGTCCACCTGAACGCCCGCGCCCCAGTACGGGATGCTCTCCTTGAACTCCCGGCGCCGCCGGGTGGCCGTCGCGCGAGGTTGCCCACTTCATGGGCCACCGAGGCGGCACGAAAACCCAGCTCGGTGAAGACGACATCGTGTTCGGGCGCATGGTCGAACTCCGCGACGGCTACCGGAGCCTCGGTCAGCTGAGGGTCGACCCGGTATCGCTCCCGGCAGCGATGCCAGGAGATCGCCACCACGGGCCGGACACCCCGGACTTGATCCTCGCCCTGGACGAACCGTTCCCATGCCGCGAGCACGGTGCCGCCGCCCGGGTTGGCCGACACGGGCTTGAGCCGATGTACATCCCTCATGGTGGAGAACCGCCTCTGGTCCATCCCCCACGCCCGACGGCGTGCGCACGGTCCGCGCCGGTCGCGGCCGGGCGTACAGCGGACTGGGCACTGCGTCGGGCGTCTTCCCGGTTCGTCACTCGTTCCAGGCTGTGTCACCGACCGGCACCCCCACACTAGGCACGCTGGTCGGGCTGCGTCACGTCCCCTTTTCCGGGCTGCGTGGCGGACGGTCCGGATCCGGCGGCGGTGACGGCCTCAGGCCAGCGCGACGAGTGCGCCGAACGCCGGGACGGCCAGCCTTCCGGTCCCACTCCGACCGCAGCCCACCCGGCCGGTCTACCAGCCGCCACGTGAATCTTTGACGTACTCGTGACTCTGAGTAATAAGAGGACTACGGTGCGTGACTAGCGTCCATTAGGGAGTCGTGCATGCGACGAGTCGCGAGCTACTTCGTGGTCATGGCCCTGACCGCATTCACCGTCGGTCATCTGTCGACCCCGCCATCGGCGGCCGCCGCGCCGGCGGCCGCGCCGGCGGCCGCCCCGGTGCCCGCCACCCCGCACTACTTCGGCCCGTACCCGAACTATGCCAACAGCGCGCTGCACATGTCCGACGCCGTGATCGACTTCACCGGTGGCGGCGGGACCGGGGCGGCGGCCGTCGCCACGGTCGACCCGGACACCGGGGCGATCCGGTCGCTGAAGGTGACCGACGGCGGCACCGGATACACCTCGCCGCCGAACGTCGTGATCACCAGTCCGGTCGCGGGCGGTACGGGCGCCGCCGCGACGGCCGCCGTGGCCCGCGGCGTCACCTCGATCCGGGTCACCAACGGCGGCGCCGGCTACACCCAGCCGCCGGGCATCTCCATCAGCGGCGGGACGGGCGCGACCGCGTCGCCGGTCATGTCCGGGTTCATCGGCTCGATCGAGGTCGGTGTCGGTGGCAGCGGCTACAGCCACCCGAGCATCCAGATCGAGCCGCCGACCGCCCCTGGCGGGGTCTCCGCCACCGCCACCGCGACGGTCGTCGCGGGGGCGATCACCGCGATCACCGTCACCGGCCGCGGCAGCGGCTACACCACCGAGCCGTCCGTCGCGATCGTGGAGAACGGCGGCAACGGCGCGGCGGCCCGGGCCCAGGTGACGATGGACAAGGTCGACAGCATCGACGTGACCGACACCGGGTCCGGATTCACCACGGCGGCCGTCACCATCGACGCTCCGCCGGCCGGCGGGACCCAGGCGACCGCGACCCCGACCGTCGGGGGGGCCGTCACCGACCTGACGGTGACCTCGCCCGGTACGGGCTACGTGACGCCGGGCGGCATCAAGAAGTTCGTCGACACGCTCCCGGGCCTCGGTGCCGACAAGGCCAACGACCTCGGCCAGTACATGGCGGTCGCCAAGCCGGACACGACGACGTACCCGGGCAGCGACTACTACGAGATCGGGGTCATGCAGTACCGGGAGAAGATGCACCGCGACATCCCCGCGACGCTGCAGCGCGGCTACGTGCAGATCTCGACGGCCGTGGTTCCGGGCCTGCATGTCCCGCTCGCGAACGCCAACCTCGATCCGGCCGTGCCGGCGACCCCGATCACCGTCGGCGGCCAGCAGGCCTTCGGAGTCGACCCGCCGCACCCGTACGGGCCGGTGATCCAGGCGACGAAGGACCGCCCGGTTCGGGTGACTTTCCGCAACCTGCTGCCCACCGGCGTCGGCGGCGACCTCTTCCTCCCGGTGGACACCACTGTCACCGGCTCGGGCCGCGGGCCCTCAATGGCCGGCACGGATGAACCCGACCCGCAGAACCCGGCCTGCGGCAACACGCCCAAGCCGGTCGGCTGCTACACCGAGAACCGGGCCGACATTCACATGCACGGCGGCACCACGCCCTGGATCAGCGACGGTACGCCGCACCAATGGATCACTCCGGCCAACGAGAACACGCCGTACCCGAAGGGCGTCAGCGTCAGCAACGTCCCGGACATGCCGGACCCGGGCCCGGGCGCGCAGACGTACTTCTACACCAACCAGCAGAGCGCCCGAATGATGTTCTACCACGACCATTCCTACGGTATTACCCGGCTGAACGTGTACGCGGGCGAGGCCGCGGCATACCTGCTCTCCGACGCCACCGAGAAGGCGCTCGTCGGCTCGGGCACCCTTCCGTCCGAGCAGATCCCGCTGATCCTCGCCGACAAGACCTTCCTGCCGGGCGACGCCCAGGTCGCCCAGGAGGACCCGACCTGGAACAAGGCGAAGTGGGGCGGCGAGGGCAGCCTGTGGATGCCGCACGTCTTCATGCCGATCCAGAACCCCGGCGACTCCAGCGGCGGCAACGCCTTCGGCCGGTGGCAGTACGGCCCGTGGTTCTGGCCGCCGACGGCCGGGCTCAAGTACCCGCCGAAGGCCAATCCCTACTACGACCCCAACTGTGACGCCCAGAACGGATTCTGCGAACCCGCGCTGATCCCGGCGACCCCGAACGTCTCCATGGGCATGGAGGCATTCAACGACACGCCGTTGGTGAACGGGACCGCTTACCCGACCACCACCCTGCAGCCGAAGTCGTACCGCTTCCGCGTGCTGAACGCGGCCGACGACCGCTACTTCAACCTGCAGCTCTACAAGGCGGACTCCAGCGGCACCGAGGTCGCCCTCGATCCGGTGGCGGTCGCCGCGGCGAAGGACGATCCGACGATCTTCCCGACCCCGGACACCACGAAGAGCCCGCCCGGACCCAGCTGGATCCAGGTCGGCAACGAGGGTGGCTTCCTGCCGGCCCCGGTGGTCGTGCCGAACCAGCCGCAGACGTGGGTGACCGACCCGGGCCGGTTCGACGTCGGCAACGCCGACAAGCACTCCCTGCTGGTCGGGCCGGCCGAGCGGGCCGACGTGGTCGTCGACTTCTCCAAGTACGCCGGTCAGACGCTGATCCTGTACAACGACGCCCCGGCGGCCTTCCCGGCCCGGGACGCCCGGTACGACTACTACACCGACAACGCCGATCTCACCGCCGGTGGCGGTGCCCCGTCCACGTTGCCGGGCTACGGGCCGAACACCCGTACCGTCATGCAGATCAAGATCGCCCCGGCCCCGGTCGCGGTGCCGTTCAACTACAACCGGCTGGTGACGGCGTTCGCCCACACCGCCGGCAAGACCGGCGTCTTCGAGTCCTCGCAGGACCCGATCGTCGTCGGGCAGGGCGCCTACAACTCCGCGTACGGGACCTCCTTCCGCTCGTCCGCGCCGAACGACGGCTACGTCCGGATCAACGACGGGTCCCTGTCGTTCAAGACCCTCGCCAGAGGGGCGGCCGGTCCATCGATGACCATCCCGCTCCAGTTCAAGGCGATGCACGACGAGCAGGGCGCGGCGTTCGATCCCGTGTACGGGCGAATGTCGGCGATGCTGGGGCTGGAGGATCCAGCCGCCCTGACCAATGCCCAGAACATCTATCTCTATCCGTTCATCAATCCGGCGACGGAGACGTTCAAGGGGATAGAACTGCCACCTGGGGTCTCGGTGACGCCGATCTCGTCGGCCGCGGACGGCACCCAGATCTGGAAGTTGACCCACAACGGCGTCGACACCCACACCATGCACTGGCACCTCTACAACGTGCAGGTGCTCAACCGAACCGGCTGGGACGGCATCATCAGACCACCTGATCCAACCGAACTCGGGTGGAAGGAGACCGTGCGGGTCAGTCCGCTCGAGGACACCTTCATCGCGATGCGGCCGATCATCCCGAAGCTGCCGTTCGGGGTCCCCGACAGCGTCCGGCTGCTCGACCCGACGCAGCCCGTCGGCTCCACCGACGGCTTCGTCCAGACCGGCCCGGGTGGGGTGGCGCTCAACATCAGCAACCAGCCGGTGAACATGGGCTGGGAGTACGTGTGGCACTGCCACCTGCTCAGCCACGAGGAGATGGACATGATGCGGCCGGTCGAGGTCGCCGTCGACACGAGACTGCCGACCGCCCCCGTGCTGACCGCGGGGGGCAACGGGACGTCGTTCACCTGGACCGACGGCACCCCGGTGGGCTCGTCCACCGCGCAGTGGGGCAACCTCGCCAACGAGGTCGGCTACCGCCTCGAACGCGCGACCGTCCAGCTCGGGGTCGCCGGGCCGTACACGACGGTGGGGACGGCGCTGGCGAACCAGACCGCACTCACCGACTCGACCACGACGCCCGGCCGGTCCTACCGGTACCGCGTGGTCGCCTGGAACGCCTCCGGTCAGTCCGTCTCGAACACCGTCAACTTCACCAGCGGCTCGGTCGTGCTGTCCGGCCGGGTGACCGCCGGCGGTACGGCGGTGGCCGGGGCGGTCGTCACCGCCTACCCGGTGGTCGGCGCGGCGGTGCTCTCCTCGACCACCAGCGCGGACGGCAGCTACTCGCTGTCCCTGTTGCCGGGCAACTACAAGCTGCGTATCCAGCCGAACAAGCCGGGATATCCGGACCAGTGGTACGGGGGTGCCAACCAGGGGTCGGCGACGGTGATCGCCCTGACCGGCGCCACCACGCTCAACCTCCCGCTGACCGGATCGGCGGTCTTCCCGTTGTCCGGAGTGATCCGGACCAGCGGGGGCCCGTCGCCGGGCCAGACCGCATCCGGGGTGAAGGTCACCGCGTACAACGCGCTCACCGGCGCGTCGGTGGCCACCGCCACCAGCACCAACGGCGGCAACTACACCGTCAACCTGCCGGCTGGCAGCTACAAGCTGCACCTCCAGCCGCGCGGCATCTTCTACCCAGCCCAGTGGTACGGCGGCACGTCGCTGGCGACGGCGACGATCATCAACGTGGCCGCCGCAACGACCCAGAACCTCACCTTGCATCCCTGATCCCACCGGCACGCACGGACGCGGGCGGCCCTCTCGGGGGTCGGCCGCGTCCGTGCGCGGGCCGGTGGTCAGCGTCGTCCGCCGGCCGAGCGAGCAGCCCGTCACCGCGGCACCCGCCCCCGGCCGAGCGCTGCCGCACCGGTCGAGCCGGTAGACCACCCGGTCGTCCCGCCGCCGGTCGGTCGCGGTGAACCCGGCGCGGGCGAACGGCCTGCTCACCGGCTGGCAGGCGACAGCCAACGCAGCGGCACCGCGACGGTCATCTCCCGGCGCGGTGTGTGCAACAGCTCGTGGAACCCGTCATCGAGGCCGAGTTGATGGACCGCCTCGGCGAGCTGATGCTGGGCCGATTCCCGGGCCGGCATCCGTGCCACGAAGAACAGTCCCGTGCGCCGATCTCCGCCGGTCGCCGTTGACCGCCGGGCTGTCCCGGACCTGCCCGGACCGAACCCCGACCAGCCGCAGGGCCGGCGTCCAGGTCGGACGCCGGCCCCGCGGTCGTACGGGTGCTGCTCGGGCTAGCCGAGAACCTTCCCGGTCTTCGGCATCTCGGACAGCTTGCCGCCACCCGGTGCCAGCTTGGTCTTCGCCGACGCCGACTTGGCGGCGGTGTCCCCCAGCCCGACCGGAGCGCAGTTGAAGCAGGTGTACGGAGCGCGGACGTAGTCGCTCCAGCTCCCCGAGCCGCTCGTGAACTGGGTGTACGCGGTGATGATCTGGCCGCTCGGGCGGTCCAGGAACTGGGCGTAGACGATGCTGTTCGACCCGTCCGTCGCCGCGGCGATGCGGGCGTCGGCCGGAAGCACGCTGTCGATCCGGATCCAGAGCGCGCCGGCGAAGCCGGCGTTGGCCGCCTTCGAGATGGCGAACAGGCCGACGTTCCGGTGCGCGGCGTACATCGTGATCGCGCCGGTTTCCGGGTTGCGGACCAGGGCCGGCGGGGTCCTGGTCAGCACCTGGGTCGGCACGTTGCCGGCGACGTGGTTGACGATCTTGGTCCACGGACCCCAGGCGAAGTTGGTGCCGCGGATCGTGTAGATGCTGCCGCCGGCGGTGGTGGCGGCGACCAGGACGCGGCTGCCGTCGACGATCGCGGACACCGGGCCCACGATCTGGCCACCCAGGCTCTCGAAGCGCCACGAGGACGAGGCCGCGCTCTGCTTGAAGCCGTGGTAGAGCGCGCCGTTGGTGCCGCGCACGAACAGGTGGTACTGCCCGTCCGCGGTCTGCACCGCCGCCGGGCCGTTCGTGGTGAGCGCGTTGTTGACCGGCGCGAACCCGCCGAGCGACGAGAAGTCGCTGATGGCGAAGCGCTGGTAGATGGTGCCGTTCGGCGCGGTCACGAAGAACGCCCGGGTGCCGTCGGAACCCAGGGCCACGGCCGGCGAGTCCTTGGCCTGGCCGCCCAGGCAGGCCAGCGGGCTGACCGACAACGGGTCGCCCTCGATGGTCGCCTCGACGTAGTACAGCTTCTTGTCCGCGCCCAGCGCGGCATACGCGACGGAGGCGAACTCCTCGCCGCCCGACAGCGAGGCGGTGGTGGGCGGCCCTACGGGCGTCGGGATGGTGAAGTCATTGCTCGGGTTCGACGGGCATCCGGCCGGCGCGGGCGCAGCGCCGGAGGTGCCGGAGCCGACGAACAGCGGAACCGCGCCGGCGACCGCGGCTGCGGCCACCAGCGAGACCGCCAAGCGGCGACGAGTGGACATGCGAGCCCCCAGATGGTGATGACGACAGCGCCGGCACGGTCCCCCCGGCTCGGCTGAGGGACCTTACCCGAGTTTCACTGTCAGTTACAATAGAGACACTGAAAGTGACCAAGAACGCTGGAGATTTGATCGGATGCGCTCCGCGTGCCCCTCTGGGGGATCATCGTCCGAGTACGGATGTCGGGGTCCCAGCCAGAGCCGCAGACCGTCCCCGGGCCTGACGTGCAGGTGCGGATGGGGTATGGACTGGCTGATCCGGGCAGCCACGTCGAGTCGCCTGGAGGGATCGTCTGACGGCCTCCGAACGCACCTCGCGCTCGTGGTCCCGATCGAGCCGGGCCGGGTCCGGCCGGACTCGTGAGCCGCCGGATGAGGCCGACACCCAGTCTGCTCAGGGTGGTCAACACGGCCACTCGGCACCGCTGCCCCTTGGCGCCGCACTCTTCATCTCGTGATGTGCCAGAGGATGAGATTGTGCATATGGTGAGCCTTTTCTGGCTCTACGCCACTAAGCGTGGTTCGCGGCCTCTGATCGGGGTGGCGGTTTGAGTGTGCCAGGCGGTGCCGCAGTGGAGGAGTAGTCGCAGCCGGTAGTTGTCGAAGTTGCGGAAGCCGAAGCCGACTCGCTTGATCCGTTTGATGAGCAGGTTGATCGCTTCGGTCGGGCCGTTGGAGATGCCGCCGGTGGTGAAGTAGGCCAGCAGCTCTTCGGTCCAGGCGTCGAGGGTGCGGGCCAGCCGCAGCAGTTCGGGGACCTCGGAGAACACGCACCGGGATAGGACGTCGTGCAGCCGGCGGCGGGCGTCGGGCAGGTCGCGGCCGCGGCGGTAGAGGTAGCGCAGTTCGTGCGCGGCCATCCAGGCTTGGGTGACCTGGCCGTGCGGGTCGCCGAGCACGAGCCCGGTTTCCAGCCGGGCCCAGGCACGGGCGGAGAGTGTTTCCGGGGCTCGGCGCAGCAGCCGCCGGATCCGGTAGAGCGGGTCGTCGCGGTGCCCGCGCCGGTGCAGGGATTCCTGTTGGACGCGGCGGCGGACCTCATCGACTGCGGCGAGGCCGAGCCTGGTGACGTGGAAGGCGTCGAGCACCCGCACGGCGGCCGGCAGCTGAGTGCGCAGCGCCGTGGCATACCCCCGAAACGGGTCCAGGGCAGCGACCTCGATCTGCTCGCGCCAGTCCCGGTCGCGGTCAGAAACCCAGTCGGACAAGGCCTTCCCTGACCGCCCTTCGACCACATCGAGCAGCCGAGCGGCCCGACCCGAACGGCCGGTCAGGTCCACGATGCCGGTCACGAACTCGGTGGCGTGGCTGGCGGTGGCGGCCAGGAACGCGGTCTCGTCCACACCCACCGCGGTGACCCCGGACAGCCGAGCCGGATCGTCGATCAGCGGCCGGCCGTGATGCCGGACCGCCCGCATGATGGTGTGCCAGCCGACCCCGTACTCGACCGCGACCGCGGCCACGTCATGCCCATCCTCGCCGACCCGCCGGCACGCCTCGGCGCGGGCCCGCTCGGTCAACGACGCCCGCGCGACGATGTGCTCGCTGGCCTCGGTCCAGGTCCGGGCAGCGCACGCCGGCTCGGCGCACCGCCACACCCGCTTCACCCAGATCAGCGTCACCGGCCGACCCGCCACCGGCAGATCCCGCACCCGCACCGGCCGCCGACCATGCGCCACCGCCCGCACCCCGCAGCCCCGGCAGAACTCCTCGACCGCGGTGGTCTCGACCGCCTGCTCCAGCTCGCCGTCGAGCTCCGACACCGCCAGCAGAACGAAGCCGGCCAGACCCAGCATCTCCGTCGCCGCGCTACCGTCACCGTGCACCTGGGGCCTCCTCATCCGTGTTCCTCAACCACCACGGATCGTGAGGCCCCAGGCCCGTTCTCAGGCCCAGGCTGAACACCGTGTCGTCAGACGCTCACCACGCTTCATGACGAAGAGCCCCTTTTCTTCACCTCGAAACTCCACCTCATGCACTGCACCCGCCACACTGACGGCGATTGAGCTCGAGCTGAAGAAGCCACCCATCAGGCTCTTGTTGCTCGTGACGGCGACGCTGGTGATCCGCGAGTATGGCAGTGACACGAGCGCCACCTTCTTTCCGGCGAAGCTCTTGTCCTGCAAGATGACGCGTCTGTCCGTCGCCGCGATGAATCCCGTGCCGGCACCAGTCGCGTCGTAGACCGCGTAGATCCGCTCTCCCTCCATCAGGCCGCTGCGGATCTGCTCGAACTGCTCTTTCTTGTCGAATTTCGGCTCACCGGTTTGAGTCATGGTCACTCCAAGGTCCGTGAGAAACGCCTTGCTGTCATGTGACATCGACACGCGCTGCACGTGATGCGCAGCGGCGCGACCGGCGTATCATCTCCGGAGCCCGCTGCCCCGTCTCCCGTCCGCCGCGGGCACTCGGCCCGTCCCGGCACGCCGCCAATCGCGCCGCCCGGCGCGTCGGCCGACGAGTACGGAATCGATGTCATACGGGCCGAGTGGCCACCGAACGATATCGACGCCCCCGCGACTACGCGGTCGACATCCACGACTACGGCGACATGCAGCGGCGGATCCAACTGGGTGAGCAGCTGGCGCAACACCTGCAGGGCGCCTCCGAGAACTGGCAGCTGGTCCTGTGCGTCGGCTGGCCGGTCCCGCCGACCAACCCGTCCCGGCGCCTCGACGTGACCGGCGCGCCCACCCTCATCGTGCACGCCACGCATGACCCGTCCACCTCGTACAAGAACGCCTTCGGGCTGGCGGCGCAGATCCGCGGCAGCTCCGTGCTGACCCGCACCGGCGACGGGCACACCTCCTGCTACACCTCCGACTGCGCCCGCACCGCGATCGACCAATACCTCGTCCACCCCGCAGGCGCCGGCGGTCCCGGTGTGCACGACCTGGCCCCGGGGTGGTCGGCGGCTCAGGTGTGACGGCAGTGCCATGCGGTGTCGTCGAGGAGTTGCCGGGCGGCGGCGAGGATGGCGTGCAGCTGTTCGTCCGTGGCCCCGATGCCGGCGCAGATGGCATGGGCGCGGGTCGTGAAGTCCTCGGGTGAGTCCGGCAACCGGCCGGCTGCGGTCACTGCACCCTTCTCGTTGGCCAGCCATCGACCGGCGTGCGCGTGCAGAGCGTGGGCGCACAGCAGGACAGCCCGGAACAGACAGCCGGATATGTAGGCGCTGTCGAGCCGGGAGACTGCCTTCCGAGCGATGTCTAGGCAGAAGCCGGCCTCCCAGAGCCCACCGCTGATGAGTGCCTCGCGCAGGCGCGGCGGGTACTGCCGTGCCTCCTGCTGCAGCTGAGTGAGCTCGCCTGAGGGGTCCGCGAGCACGACGGCGAGGGCGACCTCCGCGGCGTAGGCGAAGTCGGGCACGCCGAGCGGATGCCCGACCTGAAAATGCCAGCTGAAGCGACCGGCCTGAGCGTCGCCCCAGCTGCGCTGTACGCGGTCCAGGTCACGATAGATCCAGTCGACCGCGGTCTGATCGATACGCAGCCAACCGCCACCGTCGACCCACGGTCCCCACTCCCCAGCAGCGGTGACCCGGGCGTCTGGTCCGGCCACCGCACGGGCCACCTCAGCCACTGCCTCCACATCCAGCGGCGCCCGGTAGTACAGACCCACGTCGACGTCCGACTCAGCCGTGTGCTCGCCGCGTGCCCGGCTGCCACCCAACGCCACCGCCCGCACAGCCGGCACGCCGACCAGACGCTCCGCCAGATCCCGCAGCCGCCGCTCATCCAGCACACGACAATCGTCGCGGACGTCCCCTGTCGGGGAGCGCGCGCCGCGCTCGTCCCGGTAGTCGAAGCCGGTGGCATCCGGTAAGTCGACGACGAGGCTCAGCAGCGTCAGCACGCCGCGAGGGGTGAAGTCAGCGCCGACGAGCAGTCCGAGGTCCAGGTCAGGCCAACACATCAGCTCTGAGACATAGCTTCTCGCCGGAACCAACGGACCGACGTTCGAGACCACGCCGCTCAGGCGAAGATCGGCCAGCAGCTGCTCCGCCTCAGCCTGGAGTGCCGACTGGCGAGCCCGCAGCTCCTCGTCGTCTGCGGGCACCACGATCACACCTCACCACGACCTCCGGCCAGCGCAACGCCTGACCCCAAGAGCAGATCGACGGACATACCGCTGCGCGCGCGACGCGTGCCCATGCCACGCTGCGCGCGCGACGCGTGCCCATGCCACGCTGCGCGCGGGACGCGTGCCCATGCCGCGAAGGGTGCGCTTGGGGCAGGCTCAGCGGCATCGCCTTTGCGCCCGCGGCGCCGCTGCGCCGCGCGGCTGACCGGGCCCAGACTTGTCCTGAACTCAACGACGTTGCTGGGCGCGGCGGCCCGGTCGTGGTGACGTGCTTGTGCGAGGACGAGCTGAGGGGCAGATTCGGTAAGGCACCGTGTCCTGCGACGAGGGGTTGCGATGCCCGTTCAGCTGAACCACACCATCGTGTCGGTCCGCGACAAGCGTGAGTCCGCGACGTTCCTCGCCGAGATCCTGGGGCTGGACGAGCCCGCAGCGTTCGGCCCGTTCCTGGTGGTGCAGGTCGACAACGAGGTCTCCCTCGACTTTGCGGACGACCACGGCCCGGTCCACCCCCAGCACTACGCGTTCCTGGTCAGCGAGTCCGAGTTCGACGAGATCTTCGGTCGCATCGAAGGGCGGAGGTTGCCGTACTGGGCCGATCCGGGGCGCCGCCGGCCAGGGGAGATCAATACCAACGACGGCGGCCGGGGCGTCTACTGGGAAGACCCGAGCGGGCACTTCCTCGAGATCATCACCCGTCCATACGGCAGCGGGGGCTGATCGGGAGGCCGACCTGCCGACCCGCCGCATTTGCGCCTACGGCGCACGAACCATGCACGCTCATGGCTACGCGCCGTCGCGCGACTCTGGCCACAATGAACAAGAAGCCGAGGTGCGCGGGGACGCGCGACGCTGCCGCTGTGTGCGCGGCGTGCCGGTTCGTCCTGCTCGGCGAAGCAGCCGGCCGCTCGTGTGGTCAGTAGTGGTAGCGGGCTTGAACGATGATGAGGTCGTCGTCCTTGACGGTGTAGACCAAGCGGTGTTCCTGGTCGACGCGGCGGGACCAGAAGCCGGTCAGGTCGCCGGAGAGGCGTTCGGGCTTGCCGGTGCCGACGCCGGGGTCGCGGACGGCTTCAGTGGTGAGCCGATTGATCCGGGTGATGGTCTTGCGGTCGCCGGTCAAGCTGCAGTAGTCAGCCCAGCCGTGCGGGGTGAAGACGATCTTCACTCGGCGAGCTCGTGGCGTTCGGTGTCGCCGGCCCGGAGCTGGGCGAAGCGGAGCACCGGGTCAACGCCGGGAGCCCGGGTGGGACCCGTGGCGGCGAGGGGCCTTCGGTCAACGCTCTGTTACTGACTTTGTCTCCAGAGACGGCCGAGGGACGGCTTGAGCCGAGAGTATGAACGGCGGTTACGTCTTCACATCAGCGTGAGTCGTTTGGTCGAGCTTCGGGGTCGGGTGCCTCGCCTGTCGTCGGTCCCGGCACAGCTGAATAGGGTTGGTTCCCGGCAGCGTGTGAAGTAGCCCGGTCACCGCATGCCAGTGGCGACTGCCAGCGCCGCCCGCAGCGTCAGCTCTCCCTCCAGCCGCAGCGTGACGCCGTCGCGCTGCCATACCAGCGTCCTCGCGGCCAGCCGCGGCGGCTCGAACCGGATCCCACCGGTCCGGTCGGCCACGATCAGCTCGTGCGGCCCGTCGATCCAGACGCCTGGCGCACCGTCCACCCGGACCAGCCGCGCCGGCGCGCCGTCGAGGTACTTCTGGAAGAACCGGGTGCTGTCGCCGGCGATCTCGTCGACCTGCACCGCCACCCCGGATGGGCCGGCCGCGGGCCGGCCCGGGCCGGGGTGATACCGCAGGGCGACGTACGTCGGCTGCGGGCCATCCCCCGCGAGCACCTCGTCCGGCCGCTGGAGCGGGGCGGCGGGTACGAACACGTGGAAATCGGCTGACCGGCGGGCGGCGGCCAGCGTGGTCGTGTGCTGGCCCACCGGCCGCTCCGGCGATGCCGGCGTCCGCCCTGACGGCGATGGGGTCGCCGTCGGAGCGGGACCAGGGTGCACCTCGACCGAGCCGACGCGCAGGACGTCCAACAGCGCGGCCCGGACCTGGGGGGAGGCGACGACGACGGCGGTGGTGAGGGTGACAAGCGCAATCAGCACCGCCGCGGCCTGCCACAGCCGTCGATGGGGCTGGCCGACCGGCTCCGGGGCCTGGACCCGGGTCCGGACCGCTGCCGCGACGTCGAGCTCCGGAGGCACGTCGAGCCACCGGCCAAGCTCCCGCAGCTCACTGTCCAACGGCGATGTCAACGACGGGTCAGGCACGGCGCACCTCCGTCCCGACTTCCTCGTCGAGTTGCACCCGCAGTCGCCGCAGCGCGCGGGAGAGTCGGGACTTCACCGACCCCCGTGGCCAGCCGAGCACCGTCGCGGTCTCCGCTTCGTCGAGCTCGAGGAAGTACCGGCAGGTGATGACCAGCTGGTCGCGTTCGGGCAGCCCGCGGACCGCGGCGAGCAAGCCTGCCCGGCGCTCGGCGGCCACCGCGGCCAGCTCTGGTGAGGGGTCGGGATCGGCCATGGAGCGCGCGGCGTCGTTCGCCAGCCGCAGGTAGGCGCCAGCGCGGCGGCGGGCGGAACGCTGCGCGTTGCGGGTCTCGTTCGCGACGATCCGCAGCAGCCACGGACGGAACGGCGCGTCCAGGCGGAACCCTCCCAGCCCGCGGAAGGCCTTGACGAACG
This sequence comes from uncultured Actinomycetota bacterium, assembly GCA_963803135.1. GTDB lineage: Bacteria > Actinomycetota > Actinomycetes > Mycobacteriales > CADCTP01 > CADCTP01. The sequence goes on from CAWDLH010000012.1 coordinate 81,031, forward strand.
CCTCCTGCACGATGTCGGCCGCCTCGTCCCCGCCGCCGAGCAGGGCGGCGGTGCGGTGCGCGACCGTGGCATGGCGCGCCACGAGGACCTCGAACGCGTCGAGATCGCCGTCGCGCGCGCGGGCCGCCGCCTCCGCGTCGTCCGTCTGCTCCCCCTGCCCTCGGGCGTTGCCAACCCTGCCACCGACGTCGCCTCTGCACCGCTGCCCATCTCTACACCGCTGCAACGCCTGTGGTTCCGGGCGGAACGAGGCTGCGTCCGCCGGTGTAGGAGGACAGGCGGGCGGCGGCGTTGGTGGGCGGCCAGCCGGGACGATGGCGAGACCGGCGCACCGACCCGGCGTGGCTGCTGCTGCCGCAGGGGTGTTCCTCGGCGGTACCTTCGTCTACGCCGGGCTGGACAAGCTCGCCGATCGGAGCTTCTTAGACCCGGCAGCCCCGAACTCGATCCACGCCCAGATCGCCGCCGTGCGCGACACCAGCCCGCTGGGTCCGCTGTTGAGAGCCGTGGCCGAGCACGCGAGCATCCTCGGCGGGATGATCGCCCTCGGCGAGATCGCCGTCGGAGTCGCCACCCTGCTCGGTGTGCGGGTGCGGCTGGCGGCGGCGGGCGGCGCGCTCATCTCGCTGTCCCTGCTGCTGACGGTCACCTGGGCGACGAGGCCTTACTACTATGGCTCGGACATCGTCTTCCTGGTGTGCTGGCTGCCGCTGGCGTTCTTCGGCGATGGGGGGCTGCTGTCGCTAGAGGCCGTCCTGGCGCGGCGTGCCTCCGCCGGCGCGGAGGCCCGGCCTGACCGGCGGACGCTGCTGGCACAGGCGGTCGCGGTCGCGGCGGTGGCCGGGCTCGGCGGGTCGGCAGCCCTGGCCGCACGCTTCACCCGGCCCCCCACTGGCAGACCCCGCGGCGGTCCCACCGCCGGAGGCGACCCCGGGCGCGGTGACCGTGCCGGGGACTGCCGGACGGCTGGCGGCGGTCGCGGACGTCCCCGTCGGCGGCGCACTCGCAGTGACGCTGCCCGGCAGCGGCACGGCCGCGCTGCTCGTCCACCCGAGCGCCCAGATGTTCGTCGCGTTCGGGCGTGCCTGCACCCACGCTGGCTGCACGGTCGACATCGCCCCGGACCAGCGCACGTTCCGCTGTCCTTGCCACGGCGCCGTTTACGACGCACGCACCGGGCGCGTGCTGGCCGGACCCGCGCCGGCTCCGTTGCCCCACATTCCGGTGCGCGTGGTCGGACCTGACGTGCTCGCCGCTGACTGAAACGGACACAGCCATGAGGAGTGCGGCGCTCCTGGTCGGCCGGCGGGATGGCACTGCGTCCGCGGCGGCGCAGGTGTTGCTGCGCGGCCCGCGCGGATCGCGGCTGTGGCCGCACGCTGCCGCAGCTGCAGCGCCTCGTTCGGTAGTGCCGACACTCTGCAGCCCCGGCGGCGTTGCGCAGCGCATCGGCGGCTCTGCTCATAGCGGCGTTGGGACTCACCCGGCGTACCGCGGGGAAACTCAGGCCGGGCCAACCCGATCGCCGGGCGGTACGCGGTAGCGCGGTAGCGCGGCCGCACCACCGCCCACCCGAGCGCGCCCCGCAGCTCGTTCGCGACCTCGTCGAATGCCGTACGTCACGTGCTGTGAGTCCCTCGCGACTCTGGTCGGCGAGGCGGGCCAGCATGGTCGGAACATGGCCTATCAGGTACGTGGGGCAGTACCAGGACACGAAGATCTGTACGTAGGAGCCGGCGCCGCAGTTGTCGTAGACATTTCCGATGAAGGATATGGGGGACCGGACGCCCCAGAAGACCGCAGCATTCGCCGCCCCTCCGCACGGACTTACCCGTGCATTCGCGCCCGCCGAACTATCCGGCGACACCGCTGCGGAAGGTGCTTGAGCCGACGGTACCTGAGGCACGTCTTTCGCAAGCTCGGTCCACCAGACACGCCGGCCGACAACCGTCGAGTGCTCGCCGTACTCGCGTTTCTCAACGACCACTGATCTTTAGACGGCCCATGTCGGCCGGGGTTGGCGTAGAGCGCGTTCCCGGGATCCGGCCCGTGCTACGGCACGCGGTGGCGCATTTCCGGCAGGGCGACGCCGAAGACCTCGGCGGTGCGGCCGTCGCCATCGAACCGCCGGCCGTAGTGCACGCAAACTCTACGGGCTCGCTGATTACCGGGCAGGACCCACAGCACCGCGCCGTAGTAGCCGAGGTCGGCAGGCCCAGTGTGCACCGCCGCCAACAGAGCGCGGCCGACGCCGCGGCCCCACCGGTCCGGTCGGACGTCGATTCCGTACAGTTGGCCAACCGTACGCGGCTCCGAACGCGACTCGAGGACCGGCCCAAAGCCGGTGAAGCCGATCACCTCATCGCCGGTAACCGCGACCAGTAGAGCGGCATGCTTTCGAGGCCGGCCGACTGCCCGCCGCCGATGCTCAACTCGCTGCTCGATGTCGAGGTTGTCCAAGTAGTCCGGTGGGATCAATCGGGGGTAGGCGGCCCGCGACCATGCCACTGTGATGGGGCCCCTCTTAGATGCTTGTGGAGGGCGACCCTGGCGTGGTGGCCCAGCAGGAATCGCGCGGCGCTAAGCGGGCTCGGGGACTCCGTCGGGATCATCCGGGTCGCCTGGACCAGGCTCGGCTGGCGCGGGTGGCAAGGTGTCCGGCGTGTCGGGTAGTAGCTCGCCCGGATCGTCTGGCGCCGGCTCGCGCGGATCGATCGGCGGGTAGTCGTCAGGATCGAGCTGCGGCTCCACGTACAGCACCTACCCGGACCGCCCGCGCACGAAGACTGCGGTCGGACCGGCCCCTGAGTGCGGGCGCGGCTTCCGAATGGCGATGGGGGCGTGCGCGGGCACCACTCACCGGCGACGGCGCCGGTCTGGCCAGCGCTTCTGCAGGCAACACCCGCTCGTGCCGCACTGCGCAGAGACGCGGGATCCGCGCCGCCGACGTGGTGTCCTTGTCACAGTCATGGCGCGTGGCGGCTGGCCTCCCTAGCATCGGACTCCCACCGGGGGAGGTGCGGATTGTGACGACGGCGCCGCAACCGACGAGCATCATCGGGCCCTATCTCGCCCAGGCGAGAAAGGATCTGGTCACCACGGCGCTGGGCAGCGCGAGGCTGTGGGCGACGGTCGGTCAGGGGATCGTGACCGAGGTCTACTGGCCCACGGCGGGGGAGCCGCAGATCCGGGACCTGGGGTTCTTGGTCGCCGGTGACGGGTGGTGGTACGAGGTCAAGGCTCGCGAGGACTACACCGTCGAGGTGCCCGACCCGGCCGTTCCGTTGGGGACGGCGGTGCACACCGGACCCCCGGAGCATCCGTACCGGCTGGAGGTCGAGGTCGTGCCCGACCCGGACCGAGACGCACTGCTGGTCCGCTTCGCGCTCAGCGGTGTGGCGGCGTCGGTCTACCCGTTCCTTTCCGCGCACCTGCAGCGCGTACATCCGGACCCGGACAAGGACTATTCGGGTGGGAGCGGGAACACGGCGTGGGTCGATCCGGCCGGCCGGCTCAACGCCTGGGGCGACGGGCGCTACCTGTGCCTGGCCGCCGCCGGCGGGTTCCGCCGCACCAGCGTGGGATCGTTCGGGGCCTCCGACCTGTGGCAGGACTTCAGCCGCAACGGCCGGATGACGTGGACGTTCACCGAGGCGGGACCCGGGTTCGTGGTGCTGGCCGGCGAGTGCGGTCATGAGGGGGTGCTGGCGCTCGGCTTCGCCGAATCCGAGGCCGGCGCGCAGCAGGTCACCACGGACAGCCTCGGCACCGGCCTGAACGCGGCCCGGGACGCGGTCCAGACGTCCTGGCGGACCTGGGCGACCACGACCCAGCTGCCCGGCCCGGCCGCCGGTGACCCGCCCGGGCTGGCCGGGGCGGTCGCCCAGTCGCTGGCGGTGCTGCGGGTGCACGAGGACCGGACCCATCCGGGCGCGATCGTCGCCGGACTGGCCGTGCCCTGGGGCGACACGTCGAACAATCCCGGCGGCTACCACCTGGTGTGGCCGCGGGACGCGGTCGAGGCCGGCTTCGCCTTGCTGGCCACCGGCCACGCCGACGACGCCCGCCGGCTGCTGGACTATCTCGCCGGCCGGCAGGCCGGCCAGGGGTACTGGCACCAGAACTTCTTCCCCGACGGCACCGTCTACTGGGACGGGGTCCAGCTCGACGAGACTGCGCTGCCCGTCCTCCTGGCCGCGAAGCTGGACGAGCTCGGGCACGACGTGAGCGCGGTGACCGACATGATCCGCGGCGCGATCGGCTACCTGGTCCGCACGGGGCCGCTGACCGAGCAGGACCGCTGGGAGGAGGACCCGGGCGGCAGCCCGTTCACGCTGGGCTGCCTGGTGGCGGCTCTGGTCGCCGGAGCCGAGTTCCTGCAAGGCGCGGACCGGGACTACGTCCTGTCGCTGGCCGACGACTGGAACCAGCGGATCGAGGAATGGAGCTACGTCGCGGACACGTGGCTGGACCGAATCTTCGGCACTGCCGGCCACTACGTCCGGGTCGGGCCCGACCCGCTGACCGGCACCGCCCGGATCGCCAACCAGGCCGACCGGGACTTCGTCGCGCCCAGCTCCGGCGTGCTGGGGCTGGAGTTCATGTACCTGGCCCGGTTGGGCCTGCGGGACGCTGCGGACCAGCGGATGGCCGACTCCGCCCGGCTCGTCGACGTCATGCTCGGGCGGGACATCGGCACGGGGACGGCCTACTACCGCTACAACTACGACGGGTACGGCGAGCAGGTCGACGGGGCCAACTACGCCGGCGTCGGCGTGGGCCGGCTGTGGCCGCTGCTGGCCGGCGAGCGCGGGCACTTCTCCGTCCTCGCTGGCGGGGACGGACTGCGGGAGCTGACGAGCATGCTGACCATGCGCTCGGCCACGGGCCTGGTTTCGGAGCAGGTCTGGGACCAGCCGCCGCTGCAGCCGCGCGGCGGGGTACCGAGCCGGCCCCTGCCGACCGGCACGCCGACGCTCAGCGCCGCACCGCTGGTCTGGGGGCACAGCGAGCTGATCAAACTCATCAGCACCCGGTCGACGGGACGGCCGATCGAACGGCTCGAGGTCGTCGCGGCCCGCTACGCCGCCCCATCCGAGCCGACGACCACCTACTGGCGCACCACGGCGCCGGTGCTCCATCTGCGGCCCGGTTGCGACCTGGTGGTCGAGGACCTGGAGCCATTCACCCTCCACTTCGGACACGACGGATGGACCGACGTCACCGATCGGGAGTCGACAGCTCGGCCGTTCGGGATGCACGCCGTCCTACTCAGCACCGCCGAGACCAGCGGCTGGGAGAGCCTTGAGTTTCGGCGCCGGTACGCCGACCGCTGGGACCCGGCCGGGGACCAGAGCCTACGTGCCGCCGCCGCGCCGCCCGGCAACCTCAGGCACCACAGCGGCTGAGTCGCTCCGCTCATCCTGATGTCTCAACACCGTCGTCAGCCGGCCGGCCGGCCCATGCCGGTCCGTGACTTCCCGCCGCAGTGCCACTCGGCGGTCCGTCAGGTTCGACGGCCGAAGACAACAACGCACTCACATGGCTGCGGAGCGCGTGCAGGACAGTCGCAGATGGCTCCTGGTGCTGTCAGCTCGGGCAGCCGGAACTACCGGTCGACTCTCCGAACTTGACCGAGGTCAGGACAACCCGGGTACTGGCTGCGGGGCTGCTTCCGGCTGGCACTGACTGCTTGATGACGACCCAGTTCCGGTCGATCAGCTGGGCACGGCCTTGCCCCAAGCCGTCCTCGGATCCTAGGTTGTAGAACCCCGCCGCTTGGAGTGTGTCCTGGGCGGTCTGTAGGTCCTTGCAGACGACATCGGGGATGACGCCAGTCCGGACGCCTCCGCCAGCGCTGGAGTCGGACGGCTTTACTACGACCAGCGTGATGACCTGCTCTGCGGCGACCCGCGTACCGGCCGATGGCTTCTGGCTTTGCACAATCCAGTTGTTCGGGTTCAGTACGACGCGGCCTTGTCCGGTCCCGTCGGTCGGCACCGTCTTCGTCAGACCTACTGCCGACAGTGCGCTGGTGGCCGCGTCGAGGCGTTGCCCGACCACCTTCGGCACGGCGACGGTTGTCTGGGCCCTTGTCATCGTGCCGGTCTGATCGTCGGCCGGTGCTGGCGGCGTTGCGACGACGGACTTGGCGGCTGCGGTGCTCGGTGTAGGGCTCGAGACGCCGACCGCGTTCCCTGATGGGGTCTCCGTTCCAGAGCAAGCGCTCAGCGCTAGCAGGCCGGCGAAGAGGAGAAGTACACGCCGCACACAGACCCCCGTGGTGTCGACTAGCGTCCACCGATGTTCGCGGCGGCGCGGCGACCGTAACAAGTCAGTTCTGACCCGTCTCGGCTTTGGCGCATCTGGCGCGGCGCCGCTTGATCGGCGGTGCCAGGTCCGCCGCGACTTCCGGCGACCGCTGCCTTAGCGCCTCGACGGCGGACGATCTCCACTCGGCCGCGCGTCCCACCGCGACTGCGGAGACACGACGGAACCGCGGTTGATCCAACGGTCGGGGACTTCGTGCGCGAACTCGACTGGCTCAGGCGCTTCGGACTGCATCGGTTCGAGCACCGCCCAGTGCTCTCTCGCATGCCGAGCAGCAGCTCGCCCGCTTCTGGCCGATGAGCGGGCAAGCCTGGCGAACCTTCTGCGGGCCGTACTGGTCGGCCATTGAGCCTTCGTCCTGGCGTGTCACAGCGGACGGGCCGCTGCACCCGTCCGTACCAGTCAGGTCTGTCCGTCGGTGGGTAAGCCGGCCATGCCAGCATCGGTCCGTGTCGGATGCTCTGTTCAACGAGCCGCGTCTTGCCCGGATCTATGACTTGCTGGAGGGGGAGCGGGACGACCTGGATCCGTACCTGGCGATGGTCGCCGAGTTCGACGCCAGAAGTGTGCTGGACGTCGGCTGCGGCACCGGTGCGTTCGCCTGCCTGCTGGCCGAACGCGGGATTGAGACCGTCGGTGTCGATCCCGCCGCCGCGTCGCTGGAGGTGGCGCGCACCAAGCCGGGTGCGCAGCGGGTGCGGTGGCTGCGCGGCGATGCGACGACCCTTCCCGAACTGCAGGTCGACCTGGCCACCATGACCGGTAACACCGCACAGGTGTTCCTTACCGACGACGACTGGTCGGCGACGCTGCGCGGTATCCACGCGGCCCTGCGGCCGAGCGGTCATCTGGTTTTTGAGGTGCGCGACCCGGCGGGCCGGGCGTGGGCCCGGTGGAACCGTGAGACGACCCACGACGTGCTCGACGTTCCCGACCTGGGAAGGGTCGAGTCGTGGATCGACGTGACCGACTTCGACGGAACCCTGATGACCTACCGCCGGACCTACGTCATCGCCGCTGACGGCAGCACACTGACCTCGGACTCCACCCGCCGGTTCCGTTCGCGGGACGAGATCGACGGCTCACTCCGGTCGGCCGGATACACCGTGCTCGACCTCCGGGACGCTCCCGACCGGCCCGGTCGAGAATGGGTCTTCGTCGCGCAGAAGTCGTCCTGACACCGGCCTGGTCCGTCTCGCGGTCGCCTGAACGTCCGACCTATGCCGCGGAGCGGCTCATCCGCTTCTGCCGTCCTGAACGAGGAGGGACTGATGAGGAGAGCTTCGTGACTGGGGCTGTGGGGGCGATGGAGGTTGGCCCTCCGGGATCTCCCTGCGGGGGCGGTTCCAAGCCACCACTGCTGCGTTAGTTGAAGACTGTCGTGGTGAGCGAGTTGGGAAAAGGCCACTTGATGCGTCAGGTAGGGATCGGGAAGATGTGCGTCACAGCCTTTGAAGTGTCGAAACCGGATACGGGCGACATCGAAACCGGGGTGTGCAGATAATCCGGGATGAGCCTGGCGGGTGCCCGCTTATTGGCAAGGCGGTGTCCGGCATAGAGGCACGTGAGCTCGGTCAGGCTGCTTTCGCATGGAACGGGAGAAAGCGTGGCCCGATACTGCCGCCCATCCGGGCGGCGAGAGGGAGCGTCCCTTACGGCGACACCGGGGGGATTGAGTACCGTGGCGGGACGCAGGCGGACTGCTCGTAGTAGCGGTGAAGCTCTTGCTTGACGCGGTGGGGGTGGAGCGAAGGGGTGAGGTCATCCGTGGCGTGTTCGTTCGATCAACGGGGGCGCGGTCCCCGGGAGGAGTCGCGTGGACGAGCTGCAGTCAGCGGGTAAGCCGTTCGAGATCTCGAAGGTGGAGGTATGGCAGGCGTGGGAGAAGGTCAAGGAGAATAAGGGTGCGCCAGGGGTGGACGGGCGCTCCATCGAGGATTTCGAAGCCGATCTGAAGAACCAGTTGTACAAGATCTGGAATCGGATGTCCTCGGGGAGTTACTTCCCGCCTCCGGTGCGAGCGGTGGAAATACCGAAGCCGCATGGGGGGGCATCAGAATGTTAGGGGTGCCGACCGTGGCCGACCGGGTCGCGCAGACGGTGGTAGCGCGGAGACTGGAGGTGAAGGTCGAGGAGATCTTCCATCCGGACTCGTACGGCTACCGTCCCGGGCGGTCGGCGCAGGACGCGGTCGAGGTCTGCCGGCGGCGGTGCTGGAAGAGCGACTGGGTGATCGATCTCGACATCGAGAAGTTCTTCGACAGCGTCCCGTGGGATCTCGTCATCACGGCGGTGGAGGCGAACACCGACCTGCCGTGGGTGGTCTGTACGTGAAGCGGTGGCTGGAGCACCGGTGCAGAACGCTGACGGGACGTGCTGATGCGAGACCGGGGAACCCCACAGGGGTCAGCGGTATCGCCCGTACTGGCGAATCTGTTCCTGCACTATGCGTTCGATGCGTGGATGGCTCGGGAGTTCCCGGCGTGAGTTCGAACGCTACGTGATGACGCGGTGGTGCACTGCGTGAGCGAGCCGCGCCATAGGTGCTGGACGCGATCGGGGAACGCTGGACAGGTGGGCCTGCGTTTGCATCCGGACAAGACGCGAATCGTTACTGCAGGACAGACGGCGAGGCTGGTACGAGCACACAGCGTTTACGTTCCTGGGTTTCACTTCCGGCAGCGGAAGACGCTACAGGCGGGGACAGTTCAGTTGGTTCATGCCCGCGCTCAGCGAGGCGGCCCTGCGGAAGATGACACGACGGTGCGATCGTGGAAGCTGCAGCACCGTACTTGTGAGCTGGTTGACGTGGCGATGGATCAATCCGATCGTGCGAGGTTGGATGCAGTACTATGGTGCTTTCTACCGCTCAAGCTGCACCACTCTGTAGCGCATCAACGCCTACCTGATGCGTTTCCTCCGCGAAAGCTCAAACGGTTGCGGGGGAAGAAGAAGGCCATCGAGTATTGGACAGGCTCGTAAACGCTACCCGCGCTGTTCGCCACTGGGCTGGTTCTTCTCGCCATCTGCTGGTGATCAGGATGACAGGAGCCCGGTAAAGGGAGATTTACGCCGGGATCTGTGGGAGCCGGGGGTAGACCGCTGGGTGGCTCGATCGATGCGGCGGGGGACGCGTAGCGGCGTAAGCGGTCGTGGATGTCGGCGGCGATGCGGTCGGCAGCGGCGGCGCTGGCCGGGGAGAGTTCGTCGAGCATCAGGAAATTGTGGATGAGCCCGGGTTGGCGGCGCAGTGTGACCTCGACGCCGGCCCCGGTCAGTCGCCGTGCGTACTCCTCGCCCTCGTCGCGCAGCGGGTCGTATTCGGCGGTGACGATGAGCGCGGGCGGCAGGCCGGTGAGGTCCGGGGCGTGCAGCGGGCTGACGGCGGGGTCGGCCCAGCGGGATTCGTTCGGCATCCAGAAGCGGCTGAAGGTCCGTACGTCCTCGGCGGTCAGTCCGAAGCCGGTGGCGTTCTCCCGCATGGAGGGGCACGCGCCGGTCAGGTCGGTGTTCGCGTAGAGCAGGACCTGCAGGTCGGGCAGCGCCGTCGGTCGTTCCGAGCGCAACCGTAGGCAGGCCAGCGCGGCCAGGGTGCCGCCGGCGCTGTCGCCGGCCACCGCCACCGTGCCGGTCGCCGGCTCCAGCGCCGCCGGGCGGCCGGCGATCTCCTCAGCGCGGCGACGGTGTCATCGACCGATGCCGGCCACGGATGCTCCGGCGCCAGCCGGTAGTCCAACGCGAGCACGCGCAGCGTCGGACCCCGCAGCGAGCCGGCGGCACACCCGGTCGTGCGTGTCCGGGCTTCCGATGGTCCAACCGCCGCCATGCAGATACAGCACCAGCGGCACCGGACCCGGCGCGGGCCGGTAGAGCCGCGCGGGGCGCCCAGCGACCTCGATGTCCGCGACCGCATTCATGTCCGGCCCGCGCCCACGGCCCCGGGCCCGCTCGGCGACCTGCTCCCGCAGCTCCGCAATCGAGACCTCGGCCATCGCCGGCCCCGGCCGCGCCACGAACTCTCTCAGGCCCTCATCGGCCAGCACCCGCTCCACCATGGGTTCAGACCGTACGCGCGGCTGGTGCCAGCCGTGCCTGCCGTCCTTTTGCCGGGGCCGGCTCTGGCACCGGCAACAAGCACCCGCGAACTTGGACGCACGCTTCTGGGCGCTGGTCGCGCGGCGCGAGCGGGTCTACTGCGGCTCTTTATCGTCAGCCGGCCAGGACGGCCAGGTGTGTCGGTCGACCCATTGCGGGCGACTCGAGGAACGGCGGACCTCGTGCAGGATGCGGTCGACGACGCGAGGGGTTGGCTGCCGCCCGTCGAGGACTACCGCTCCGGCAGCCCTCATCTCCTGCTCGAGCACCGGTCGGCCCCGAATGATCTGGTTCCGCTGGGTTTCGTTGCGGTGGGCGTTCGACGCCGTGTCGAGCCTGTCGATCTGGGTCGTGTCGTCCAGCGAGAGAAGGAACACCAGCTCAAAGCAATCGAGCATCTCGCGTTGGTTCAAGGCGATCCCGCAGAGAAAGACGGGTTGCCCGGCAGTCGTACGGGCACGGATGGCGTCTTCCAGGCGGCTTCGGCTCCAGACCCACCGGTGCTCCAGCAGCCACTCGTCCGTCGCGTGTTCGGGCTGACTGACGGAGACTCCCGCGGCCGTCTCCCAGCCGGCGATCTCATCGGTGTCGAGGGCGGTGAACCCCCGCTTCCTCAGCTCCAGCGCCACGGTGGTCTTCCCGGACCCGGGGTTCCCGGTGATCAAGAATGCAGCCACCCCGACCTCCACGCCATCTCATTCCCCGCGTCTGGCCGGTTGTCTCCGCCTACCACCCAGACGGTTCCCACGCCGGTCCGCGCTCACCGGCCGGCAAGGCGCCGCGGATCAGTCGACGCTGGCGTGCCTGGCTTCCTCCGTCGCTGTGCTCCAGACGTCCGCCCATGCCGCGTTCCGCATCGCTGGAGCCCACGGAGCGAACTTAGTGCGCCGCAGCCTCCGAGACGCACCGATCTGCCGCGCTGCGCGTGGCCTGAGCGGGTGCAACGTCGGCGACGGCCCGCCGCATGACAGGCTTCGGGCAGGGAGGTTGACCGATATGTTGGCGGTGTGACGTCAGCGTCGGGCTTCGGCCTCGTGTGTGAGATCGAACCGCCCACTCGGCCGGACCTGCGGCACGTCCGGCACCAGATAGGAGTCTTGGCGCCGGTGGCGCGGTCCTTTCTGATCCCCGACAACCACATGGGCCGCCCGACCGTCTCGAGCATTGCGGTCGCGCACGAGGTCAGCGCAATGGGCGGCGCCAGCATCGCCTGCCTCAACTCGCGCGACCGCAACCTGCTCGGCTTCCGCCGGGACATGTTGACCGCCGCGGCCTACGGGGTCGGTGAGTTCCTGTTCGTCCACGGCGACAAGCCGTCCGTCGGCGGACGGACCGGTGAGCTGACGGTCCGGGCGATGATCGACGAAGCGCGGCAGATGACCGACGAGCCCGCGTTCCGTGGCACGCCGCCGTTCCGCATCGGGGTGACCGCCGGCCTACGTCCGCTGCCAGCCTGGAAGCGCGACGCCGACTTCTTCTTCTGCCAGGTCAACTACTCGAACGATGCGCTGCTGCGGTGGCGGGAGTCGACCGACGTCCCCGGCCCGGTCTACGCCGGCGTGATGGTGCTGGCCAGCGCGGGGATGGCACGACGCCTGGCCGCAACGATCCCGGACATCCAGATCCCGGATGCGCTGATCGCCGACGTGTCCCGCGACCCACGCGCCGGCATCGACGCCGCCTGCGACCAGATCCTGCGACTGCGAGACAGCGGCGCCTTCGACGGCGTCCACCTCGTGCCGGTGAGCAGATACCGGGAGGTCGCCCTACGGTTGGAGCGCGACCTCGCCGGATGACCCTCTGGGCCCGACGGAAGCCCTTGCTCCTCCGGTTCGGCGAGATCACCGGCCAGCCCCAGACCTCGCGGCCACCGCACGCACTCACATGCCGCGAAGTGCGCTATCGCGCAACCCTGCCGTGGGGTGCGCTCCGCGCGCCGCCGTGCCGGCCTTGGGTCGGGCGGTTGTCGGGCGTGTGAGGCGGGATCGTGGGGGTCGTGACCAGGTCGGGTCGAGGTCGCGGTTCTCTTCGCGAGCTGGCCCGGATGGCTGTAGGGCGTGAGGGCGGAGCGGTTCTGCCGCCCGCACGTTTCGCTGTCGTCTGGGCTTCTGGCAGCGTCCGCAGTTGTGGACGCTCCGGATCTGCTGCGAGTTCTTGCCCGGTGGGAGTGCGGGACTCGCTCTGTGGTGCCGCTCCAGGGTGGCTGGAACTCGACCGTGTGGTTGGTGCGGGCGGTCGACGGTCGGCAGTACGTAGCCAAGCTCACCGACGCTGAGGAGCGGACCGGTGTGCGTTCGGGCTTGCGGGTGGCTCGACGTGCGGCCGAGCGTGGGTTCCGGAGCGGACCTCCGGTCCCGTTGCCCGACGGGTCGCTCGACGTCTCCGTGCCCGGCGGTGCGGTGGCGTTGTTGGAGTACGTGCAGGAGGTCGGGCCGACGTCGACTCCGTGGCTGATCTCCGCCGGATAGGTGGCGCGCTTGCTCGCGCCCACACGTGTCTCGCCGCGGAGGTGGAGTGTCTCGACCAGAGCCTGGTCTGGCCGTGGCCGTGGGCCGACGATGCCGTGGTGCGGATCCCGATGCCGGGCGAGGTAAGCGATGCGGTCCGCCGTGCGCTCGACGATGCCCGCCGGGTCACCGCGGTGGCTGCCTTGGTGGTGCAGGTCGTGCATGGTGATCCGGCCTTCGACGCGTTCATTCTCGATGAGGCTCGGGTCGAGAACGACGGCATGATCGACTGGTCGGCGACGATGGGCGCACCGGCCCTGTACGACCTGGGCACCGTCGCCGCCGTCTATCGCCGGCATCCCGGCCGGCTTGCCGCCTTCCTGCAGGGCTACCTCGACGTCGAACCGGCCATCGCCGATCAGCTGCGGTTACTGGAGACATTCACTCGGCTGCGATGGATGTGCACAGCGCTCTACTTCGCGGACCGAATCGCCCGCGGGATCGTGCGAGGCGGGCCACCGGAGGCCAACACATTCGGCCTGGCCGAAGCCCACGCACAACTGAACTCAGATGCCCAGCGCTGAACATCCGCTCGTGCCGGCGGAGCGGATGGTCCAGTCGTGCCGCTCAGGGCCTGCTCGTGCCGCGGTGCGGCGGGTAGTTCGGCTGCCCTGGGGCTCGACGTGGAAGTCGGTTGCTGCCCTCTATGGGTCAGCGCCAGGATCGGCCGGTGGGGCGCTTGAAGCAGATTGTGATCGACTGTGTCACGCCGTCGGCTCTTGCTCGGTTCTGGGCAGCAGCGTTAGACGACTTTGAGATCCGGCCGTACGACGACGATGAGGTTGCCCGGCTGGCGGCGCTCGGCTACACGCCCGAGACGGATCCGGGTGTCATCGTCGATGGCCCTCATGTCGAGCTCTGTTTCCAGAAGGTGGACCTCGAGCGGCGATCGAAGACGCCTGTCCATCTGGACCTCGCATCGTCCGAGTGGCTGGCCGAGATCGATCGGTTGACGGGGCTCGGTGCCACCGTGCGCCAGCGGTTCGAGCGCCATGCCTGGATGCGGGATCCCGAAGGCAACGACTTCTGCATCGTGGCCGCACACGAATAGGCACCCAGGCGGACGGTCTCCACGTTCAGCGGCAGCCGGCCCGTAGGGTCTAGCAGACCATCTGGTGGCTCGCGAGAAGAACACGCACTCATAGGCGGCGGCCCGGCTGGCGGCCCAGTCCAACGCCGTGCCGAGATCCCACGCCCGGCAGCGGAACGTCTTACACGCCAGCACTTTCGAGTCGTGATCACAGGGTGGATTCAAGCTGATCTGGAGGTGTTGGGATGGGACGCCCGCCGGGCTGGGTCACGCAGAAGACGGGTAGGGCGCCGTTGCCGTCGCCCAGGCGTCCGCCAGTGTCGTCGCGTGAGCAGCGTCGCCAGTTCTGGGTGCTGATTGCGGCAGGACGCTCGAGTGAGCAGGCCGCTGAGTCGGTGGGTGTGTCGGCGCCGGTCGGGTCGCGGTGGTTTCGCCACGCTGGCGGGATGGCGCCGTTGCCGTGGCTCCCGTGTCGAGCCGGTACCTGTCGTTCCGGAGCGGGAAGAGATCGCGGTGCTGCGCGCCGCGGCCACGGCGTGCGGCAGATCGCCGCCGTGCTGCACCGCTCGCCCTCGACGATCTCGCGTGAGCTTCGTCGTAACGCCGCCACCCGGGGCGGGCGGCTGGACTATCGGGCCTCGGTTGCGCAATGGCACAGCGAGTTGCGCGCCCGCCGCCCGAAGCGCTGCAAGCTCGCCATCCACGAACCCTTGCGGGAGTACGTCCAAGAGCGGCTCTCGGGGCTTGTCACTCGCCCTGACGGCGCGACGGTGCCGGGGCCGGCGGTGCGCTGGATCGGTCGTCGTCACGGCCGCCGGCAGGACCGCCGGTGGGCACGAGCGTGGAGCCCGGAACAGATCGCCCACCGGCTCCGGGTTGATTTCCCCGATGATGGGTCGATGCGGGTCTCGCACGAGGCGATCTACCAGGCGCTCTACGTGCAAGGCCGCGGTGCGCTCCGGCGGGACCTGGTCGCGTGTCTGCGCACCGGCCGGGCGCTGCGCGTGCCTCGGGCACGAACCCGCGGCCGGGCAAGAAGTTCGTCACCCCCGAGATCATGATTAGCGAGCGTCCGGCCGAGGCCGCCGACCGAGCCGTGCCCGGGCACTGGGAAGGCGACCTCATCCTCGGGCTGGGAAGTTCGTCGATCGGGACCCTGGTCGAGCGCACCACCCGGTTCACGATGCTGCTGCACCTACCCCGCATGGACGGGCACAACGACGGACCTCGGATCAAGAACGGGCCCGCGCTGGCCGGGCACGGCGCCGAGGCCGTCCGCGACGCAATCGCCTCGACGATCACAACGCTGCCCGAACAGCTGCGCCGGTCGCTGACCTGGGATCAGGCGCGGAGATGGCCCAGCATGCCCAACTGCGCATCGACACCGGCATCGAGGTCTATTTCTGCGTCCCGCACAGCCCCTGGCAGCGCGGCACCAACGGCCTACTGCGCCAGTACTTTCCCAAAGGCACCGACCTCAGCAAACACAGCGATGCCGACCTCGCCGCCGTCGCTGCGGCGCTCAATACTCGACCCCGCAAGACCCTCGACTGGAAAACACCCGCCGAAGCCCTCAACGACCATCTACTCTCACTGGAATCAACCGATGTTGCGACGATCCCTTGAACCCGGGGGGTCAGGATTCACCCGTCGCCGACACCTGCGCACCCGCCTCCGGAGACCAGTCGCCCGCGCCGACTCATCCGTCTCAGACGTAGCGACCTCCGAGCTCGGTGTGGCTTCGACAACCAACACCAAGCCCGGAGGTCTCACCATGATCAAGCCGCCACGCCGTCAACAGTGCCCATGGGCACTACACCTAGAAGGGGCAGTTGCCGGGATCCGGTGCATCGATCCTCCGCGTGGCGCCTGCGGGCACGAGCTGCACCGCGATCGTGCGCGCCTCGACGCTGCCCTCGTTCCGCAGCACGTGCACGTGACGGCCGCCCGGATCCACGAACCCCATCCCCTGCGTGTAGACGTGTGGCGTGCAGCGAGGGTCGTCTCCGTCATAGGCGGTCACCGTGCCCGCGGTCACGGTGATCAGACTGGGGCCGGGATGGGTGTGCCAGCCGGTGGTCCCACCAGGCGCCCAGACGTTGGACTGGACGTAGAGGTCTGAGAGTCCTTTGGTCTTGATCTTTGCCTGCCAATCCGCCGGCAGCGTGTGCGCGTGGGCGCTGATCTCGTCGAACTGGCCCTGCGCGAGTGTGGTGGCGGTGAACCCCGTTCCCGGGGTGGCCTGGACACTTCCAGCGCACACGACAACAGCGAGGAAACTGACGGGAAGAGCCCAGACCCACTTGAGTTTCATTTCGTTTCTCCTTCCGGATGAGACCGCGTCGTAGACGCGGAGCCGGCCGAGCCTGGAGCGCGTGGCCATGAGAGCCCGTCGCGCCGAGTAGGCGCCGATCCGATGTCTTGCACTGGTCACCCCTCGAACGGCGGGCGGCAGTCGCGCCGCCGGACTTGAGGAAGCCACTGCCCGGTTTCAGGCAAGCTGCATTTCGGCTGCAGCCGAACTGCGGGCGGCCCAACAGCCTGGGACCTGTCGATATTGGGGTCTGCCGAGGTGGTCGCCGGAAAGGGCCTGGCGCTGTGCGTGGCCTCCGAGCTCCGCTCGGGTCAGGTCATGATCTCTAGCTTGCCGCCGATGCAATGTAGCGATGTGGGATCCCACCGATTCGCCGCGGTGGAGAATCGGGGCATGCAACTGGGGGTGCTGGGTCCGTTGCAGGTCAGCAGTGCTGACCGGGTGTGGTCGCCGGGCGGACCGAAGGAGCGCCGGCTGCTGGCGATCCTGGTGCTTCACCTTGGTGAGGTCGTCTCGGTCGAGGCCTTGGCGGATGCCTTGTGGGAGGGTGCTCCACCGCGTAGCGCGGTGAAGACGCTGCAGGTGTATGTGACCCGGCTGCGGGCGGCACTCACAGCGGGTCAAGCTGACGGCGATGTGGTCCGTACTGTCGGTCGGGGTTACCGGCTGACGGTCGATCGCGACGCTGTCGACGCGTACGTGTTCGTGACCCTGGTACGTCGGGCCCGCTGGGCGCTGGACGAGGGTGCGCCTGGAGAGGCCGAGCGGTATCTGGTTGAGGCGTTCGCGTTGTGGCGGGGGGAGCCCTATGGCGAGTTCGCCGACGGCGGCTGGTTCGCGGCGGAGGCGCAGCGGCTAATCGAGACGCGTCTGGCCGGTTTGGAGGTTCGGCTGGCGGCCGGGCTGGCGGTCGGCGGTGACGCCGATGTGGTCGCCGAGGCGCAGGCGTTGTGCGCAGCGCATCCGTTGCATGAGCAGTTCTGGGTGCACCTGGTGACGGCCCTGTATCGGTGTGGCCGGCAGGCCGACGCGTTGGCCGCGCTGCGTCGGGTGCGGGCTGTGCTGGCCGAGGAGATCGGCGCGGATCCCGGTGTGGAGCTGCGCACGCTGGAGCAACGGGTGCTGCGTCAGGACCCGACGCTGGCTGCCCCGGCGCATCCGCATGGTGCCGCGCCGTTGCCGGCCGAGCTGGACCCGGCGGCCGGCCGTTATTCGGCCGGGCGGAGGAGCTCGCGTGGCTGGACGAGGCGTGGGCCGACGTCACTCGGGGCGGGCAGAGCCGGCTGCTGGTCATCGCGGGCCCGGCCGGCAGCGGGCGCACCAGGCTGGTGGCCGAGTTCGCCGCCCGGCTGCATGCCCGCGGCGTCCGGTGCACTACGCGCGGGTCGAGACGGGCCTAGCCGTCCTCGATGACCTCGACGACCAGTCGGTAGGTCAGCTCGCCGCGGGCCTGCCCGAAGGTCCTCTGCTGTGCGTGGCGACCTACGACCCGGCGGCGGCGAGCGCTGGGCTGCGCCGGGCGCTGCTGGCTACGGCGCACGAGGAGCGGGTGCTGGCGCCGCTGGGCCGCGCCGAGATCGCGCAGATCGTGGCGCGGGTGGCCGGCCCGGTCGACGCGGACCTGGTGGAGGAGATCGTTCTCGCTGCACACGGCCGGCCGGGTGACGCCGAACGTCTCACCACCCGGCTGATCGAGGAGCGGTCCGCGCGGCGAGTGGTCGCCGCTGCCGAGCAGGCGGGTCCGGCGAGCCAGAGCACTGGCGGCGGCCCGTGACGAGGTGGCGTCAGGGGTGCGGGACTTGGCCCGGGTCTGGGTGCGGCACGGCGTGGTGGCGGCGGGCGCGGATGCGGTCGCCTGCCCGTACAAGGGCCTGGCCCGCTTACGAGCCGAGCGATGCCCGCGCTGTTCCACGGCCGGGAGGAGCTGGTGGCGCGGCTGTGCGCGCGGCTGGTCGACACGACGTTCGTCGCCGTTGTCGGCCCCTCCGGAGCAGGTAAGTCGTCGCTGGTACGGGCCGGTCTGCTGCCGGCGTTGGCGGCCGGGGTGCTGCCGGGGCTCGCCGACGCCCAGCAGCATCTGCTGGTCCCCGGTGAACCGCTGCCGGTGCTCGACGGCTCGGCCGTCGTCGTGGTGGACCAGTTCGAGGAGGTCTTCGCCGCGATCACCGAGGACGTCGCCCAGCAGCGCTACCTCGACGACCTCACCGCATTCGCCTCCCGGCCGGGTACCCGGATCGTGGTCGTGCTGCGCGGCGACTTCGTGGGAGCGTGCGCCGCGCACGCCAGCCTGGCGCAGCTGCTCGGCGACGGCACCGTGCTGGTCGGGCCGATGCGCCCGGACGAGATCCGCCGCGCGGTCGAGCTGCCCGCCCGCCAGGCTGGGGCTGCGCAGCGAACCGGCCCTGGTCGACGCGATCGTGTCGGACATGCAGGACGCGCCGGGCGCGCTGCCGCTGATGTCCACGGCGCTCGTCGAGGTGTGGCAGGGCCGTTCCGGCGCCACGCTGACCGCGGCGGCATACCACCGCGCCGGCGGGGTGCCCGGTGCGCTGGCCCGACTGGCGGAGGCGGCCCTCGCCCGCCTCGACGAACCGGCACAGGCGGCGGCGCGACGCGTTCTGCTGCGCCTGGCCGAGACCGGTGAGGGCGGCGTCCTCGTGCGCCGCCGGGTGCCGCGGCGTGAGCTGGGCGACGACCCGGCAACCGCACGGGCCTTGCACGAGCTGGTCAACCGGCGGCTGCTCACCGCCGGCGACACCGGTGTCGAGGTGACCCACGAGGCGTTGCTGACGCCACTGGCCGCGGCTGGCCGGCTGGCTCGCCGAGGACGAGCAGGGCCGGGCGCTGCGCCGACATCTCGCCCCAGCCGCGGCGGAGTGGGACGCCACCGGCCGGCCGGACGCCGAGCTGTACCGCGGCGCCCGGCTGGCCAGCGCGCTGGACTGGATCGGCGACCGGCTCGCCGAGTTGACCGACGTGGAGCGGGACTTCCTGGCTGCCAGCCGCGACTACGCGGACCGCCAACTCGCCGAGGAGACCGCCCGAGCCGACCGGCAGGCTCGGGCACGGCGCCGGCTGCTCGCCGCGCTCGCCGCCGCAGTCAGCCTGCTCCTGGTCGCCGCCGGCACCACCTGGCGGCCGTGAACCGCCAGCATGCCGCGTCCGCCGCCGGCCGCCAGGCCCAGGCGCACCGACTGGGCGCGCTGGCGCTGGTCACCCCCGACCTGGACCGGTCGCTACTGCTGGCGGTGCAGGCGGTGCGCACCCACGACGACTGGGAGACCCGCGGCGACCTACTCGCGGTGCTGGGCCGCAGCCCGCAGGCGCTGCGTCAGGTACGCGGCACCAGCACCAGACGGGAACGATCGAACACGTCGCGCTCACCCCGGACGGCTCGACACTTGGTCGCCACCGAGGGCAGCGGCGGGTACGGCCGCGTGTTCACCTGGAACGCGGCAACGCTCGCGCCGACCGGCGAGCCGACCCTGCTCGGCCAGCGCGCCGAGGCGATCACTCCCGGACCCGACCCGTCCGGCGTCTACATCTCGGTGGCCATCGACTACACGATCGGCTCCCAGGCACTGATCTACTGGGACGCCCGCGACCGGCGGACCCTGGCCACCTATCCGCTGCCCACGGGCATCACCGGCTCGACCCGACGGGTCGGCCCTGTCCACCGATCGGCGAGTACTGGCCGTACCGACACAGGGCCCGCTACTGCTGCTCTACGACCAGTACCACCGCAGCGCCGCCGACCCGCCTGCCGCTGCCCGCACCCGCCGGCGACGTCTGGCCGATCGGGTCACTGTTGATGACCACGCTCGCCGACAGTCCGACGGCGGTGTTCGTCGACCCGGTGTCGGCGCGGATCGTGTCGTCGCCTGCCGCTGCCGTTCGCGGGCAACGTCGTCGCCGACCCGACCGGTACCGCGCTGCTGGTCTTCGCGGAGGATCGCGCCGCGCTGGTCAGCATCGCGGACGGGCGGGTGATCCGGGGCTTCACCGGCGCCACCGCGAACCGGGACCGCGGCGGCGTTCTCCGCCGACGGCACGCTGCTGGCCATCGGCGGCGACGACCAGCTCATCGGCGTATGGGACGTCGGCACCGGCGAGCTTCGGGACACGCTGCGCGGGCACGCCGCGCCGGTGCACGGGCTGGTCTTCTCCGCCGACGGCCGGACCCTCTACAGCGCCAGCCGGGACAACAGCGTCATCGCCTGGGACGTGGCCGGCACAGCGTCATTCGCGTCCCGCCCCAGCCGGGACGCCGGCCCTACCCGCTCCCCCCACCACCCCGGAAGGCCTGACCAACCTCGCTCCCCCATTGGTCAGCTGGACCGGCGACCGTCGCCGCGTGCACGTCATCGCCGGCGACGGCAACGCGGCAGCGTTGATCGACGTCGCCACGGGTCGGTCGACCAGTTCGGTGTCCACCGTCGCGGCCGGCCTGGATGGATCCAGCCTGCCGGTGGCCGATCTCGATCGACATGCGATGTTCGGCACCACAGCACAGGGCACGCTCGTGCGCTTCGACCTGACCACCGACGCGCGGACCGGTACCTCACCCGTCCGGCCGCCACTGCAGAATGCTGCGGTGGCCGTGTCGGGCGACGGACGGGTCCTGGCCGTCGACACGCTGAGCGTGGACGCCGCCGGGTACCAGCATCCGCGCGGAATCACCCTGCGAGATCCGACAACACTGGCCATCCGCCGCCGCCTGCCCCCGCTGACCTTCCCGGCCTTGACGACATGGCTCAACCGCGACGGCTCGCTGCTGCTCGCCACCGCCGACCTCGACAACCACGTGGAGCTCTGGGACACCCGGATCGGGCACCGGCGATGGCAGTCCGACATCGGATATCCGGAGGGCGAAGCCATCGCGCTCTCGCCGAACCGGCGCACCCTGGTCGTCGGCACATTAGGCGGCGCAGTGGTGCTGCTCGACATCGCCACCGGCCGGGTGCTGGCGCGGCACACCCTACGATTGTCGGCGCAAATCTGGTCGGCGGACTTCACCCCCGACGGCGCCGTGGTCGCACTCGGCGGCGACGACGGCCAGATCCACCTGCTCACCGCAGACACCCTGCACGAGATCGGCCAGCTGCCGATCGGCACCGGCGCGCAGCTGGGCTCTCGCCGCCTACACCGCCGACGGCTCCGCACTGTCCGCAGTGGACGAACGCGGACACATCGTACAGTGGGACGCCCGGCCGCAGTCCTGGATCCACCGCGCCTGCGCCATCGCCGCCCGCGACCTCACCCCCACCGAATGGGACACCTACCTGCCCGGCGTCTCTCCCCAACACACCTGCACCACCGGATGACGACGACCGAACCCCGCCGCCGCCGTGTCGGGTTCCAAAACTGGGCGTGAGCCGATGACCTGCGGGAAGCGTGCCGAGGACGCTCGGGGATGATCGTCGGCCGTGTCGCTGCGGCTGCTGTACCTGGTTCTCGTCCGCTTGATCGGTTGGCTGGTGCTGCTCGCCCGCTCTGGCGCGTCGAAGGACGCGGAGTTGCTGGTGCTGCGCCACGAGGTGGCGGTGCTGCGGCGCGCCAACCCACGGCCGCGACTGGACTGGGCTGACCGGGCGGTCCTGGCCGCGCTGATCCGGCGGCTGCCGGGCCGGTGCGCAGCCACCGGCTGGTCAGCCCGGGCACGGTGCTGCGCTGGCATCGCCGCCTGGTCGCGCGGAGCTGGACCTATCCCGATCGCAGCGGCCGGCCACCGCTACCCGACGAGGTCGCGGCTCTGATCGAGCGGCTCGCCCGGGAGAACACGTCGTGGGGCTACCAGCGGGTGCAGGGCGAGCTGCTCAAATTCGGCCATCGGGTCGGCGCGTCGACCATCCGCCGGATCCTCAAGCGCGCCGGGATACCGCCGGCGCCGACCCGCCGCCACGACGACCCGAGCTGGCGGCAGTTCCTGCGCGCCCAGGCCTCCGGGGTGCTCGCGGTCGACTTCTTCCACGTCGACACCGTGACGCTACGTCGGCTCTACGTGCTGTTCCTGCTGGAGGTCGAGTCTCGCTGCGTGCACATCCTGGGCGTCACCGCCAACCCGGACGGGCCGTGGACCACCCAACAAGGCGCGGAACCTGCTGCTTGAGCTGGGCGACCGGGCGGCGACGTTCCGGTATCTGGTCCGGGACCGGGCCGGCCAGTTCACCGCCGCCTTCGACACCGTGCTCGCCGACGCCGGCATCACCGTGCTGAGGATCCCACCGCGCAGTCCGCGGGCGAACGCCTACGCCGAGCGGTTCGTGCTCACCGTCCGCACCGAGCTCACCGACCGGCTGCTGATCTTCGGCGAACGGCACCTGCGGCACGTGCTGCACGCCTACGCTCGGCACTACAACGGTCAGCGCCCGCACCGGTCCCGGCAGCTACGCCCACCGCAACCCGACCAGCCAATCCCGGCCAGACCAGCCCGACGGATCACCCGCCGAACCGTCCTCAGCGGGCTGCTGAACGAATACCAGCCAGCCGCATGAACGCGCAGCTCACCAGGCGCGTTCAGCGTTTTGGAACCCCACACCTTCTCGCCAGCGACGAATCCGGCCGGTGGAAGATGCCTGCTTCGCCGGGATTTGAGTATACGGCCGCTGGTCAGAAGAACCCGACCGCTACGATATACGGTTAGTATCGCTCGGATTTACCAACTCTGGTAGTAGAATCCACGTCTTCCAGGACTCCGATGGCTGCAGCGTCGTGGGCAATGGACGGCGTGGGTTGAGGATATTTATGACTGTCCCAGCATCATCTATCCAAGTATGAGTAAGTGTGAAGGGCCGTCCGCCCAGGTTAGCGACATTTAGGAATAGATGCTGCTCCTGATTTACGTCATCGATAAACGGCGCAAGGTGCGTACGGACGCGGGGAAGGCGGAACTGCATCCAGACTGCGACTGTCAGAGTCACAATCGTCAAGAGGCTCGTTACGGTGCTGATAAGTAGGAGAGCGACCGTGAATCTCATGTCTAGCCGCCTTTCCAAAATCTCCTGAGGATGATCATACTATCCTGAGTCGGAGATAGCCGACCGCCCCCAGCGGCGCGCGTCGCAGCGCCCGGATAGAGCCAACACCCGGCGGGCTCGGAGATACCGCCGGGTTTGGTACCCCGAAGAGCTGCCGATCCCGCCGTCTCGCCCATACCCATTCGCCAGCGGGGTACGCAGGTCCCTCAGACTGGGGGGAGACTCGCAACCATGGAGACACTGTAGGAGTACCCGTGCGATTCGGCCGGCTGCCATCGTTCAATCCACAGCCGCACACGGATCGGCTAGTTGTCGTCATCGCCGGGCGGCTCGTTCGATGAGAGGTCTTCCTCAATCAGCGTGGCCAGTTCGACCTCTTCCCAGGTGTCAGCGGACAGCGGACGGGAGGGCCAGGTCGGAGCGTAAGCCCGAGCGCCGGTCAGTGTGCCTCCGTAGCCTGTCGTCATGCTGCGTCTACTCGTGGATACGTCCGTGTGGCTGGACCTCGCGAAGCTTCGCGACGGCCAGCGGTTGATCGTTCCCGTCCGGGTGCTGGTGTCGCAGGGAAAGCTCGAACTGCTGGTTCCGTCGCTTATCCTCGAAGAGTTCGCGCGGAACCGGCCCCGAGCCGAGGCCTCGGTGACGGCAAGTGTTCACGAGCGGTTCCGGCTGCTGCGGAACGATCTCCGTGAGTACGGCGGCCACGAGCGCGATCAGTGGATGGAAGAAATGACGCATCGCGTTCCTCTGGTTAGCGCGATGACACTCCAGAATTTTCGCGAAATCGAGGAGTTGCTCCGCGGTGGACAGCGAACCGAGCCTTCTGAAGCCGATCGTCTGCGCGTCATTCAGAGAGCACTCGACAAGAGAGCCCCTTTCCATCGGAACAAGAACAGTGTTGCCGACGGGCTGCTAATCGAATTGTATTGTTCGGCCGTCAATGGCAGTGACCTGACCCGCGACGAGTACGGCTTCGTTACACGCAACTATGAAGACTTCTCAGTTCCTGGTGGAGATCGTAGAGAGCCACATCCCGATATCGCTGTCTGCTTCGATGAGCGTTCCCACTACTTCTACGACGTCGAAGGTCTGACTGCCGCCCTTCGGCGGAGTTTCAACGGCGAGTTCGAGGAATTGGTCCAGGAAACGGATCTCTCGGTCTTCTCCAACGAGCCGAGGACGCTCGCCGAGATTCTCGAGGCTGAGCAAGAGTATTTCGACAAAGTCTGGTACGTTCGCAGCATAATATTGGAACGGAGGATCGAGGCAGGAGAGGATAAGCGGCCGCGTCCCGAGATAGCCGAGAAAGCGGCTGTCGCTAGGCGGAGGATAGAGGAGCGTTATGGTGCCGAAAACATAGGGCCTTGGGACGATTGGGAGTGGGGAGTCGTCAATGGGAAGCTCTCTGCGTTGCGGTGGGTGCTCGGGGAAGAATGGGACTTCCTTGATACCTAGCCGATTTTGCGACTGCGCCGTTGGCCGAGCCCGGCGCAGGTGCTCGCCCTGAGAAAGATGGACTGGAACACCGACGTCCTCCACGGCTCGGCTGAATGACCCTCAGGTACGCACAGGTGCTCGCCTGGATCGTGAAGCACGAACAGTTGCCGCCGGTCCCATACGACTATCGGCTGTTCATGTGAGCAGAACCGTCGGACCTCGAGGTGCGGACGTCGCTCGGCCTCGATGAAGTCGGGATCTTCATCGAAGCGAGACCGGTGGGTGGTCGTTCTGTCCGGTTTCGCCGCGCCCTGTCCAGGTGTTGGATCGAGCGCCGTCCGA
>CAWDLH010000013.1:0-18353 GCA_963803135.1 uncultured Actinomycetota bacterium
CACGCCTCGATGTCGGCCTCCAGCACCCACTCATACCGAGCGGCTGGTGAAGGCGTGGATCTCGGTGATCGCGTTATGCGCCCGCCGGTTCGGGCGAAAGCCGTAGGTGCACGGGTGGAAGTCCGCCTCGAAGATCGGTTCGAGCACCAGCAGCAAGGACGCTTGCACGACCCGGTCCCGGATGGCCGGAATCCCTAGCCGGCGCAGCCTGCCACCAGCCTTGGGGATCATCCGTTCCCGCACCGGCAGTGGCGTGAACCGGCCGGCCTTCAGCTCGTGGCGAAGGTCGGTCAGAAACGCCTCCACTCCGCGGCCGCCTCGATGGTCCGGGCGGTCGCCCGTCCACTCCGGCCGACCGGGCGCCCTCTGTTGCCCCGGACCCGGTGCCATGCCAGCAGCAGAAACGCCGGGTCCACCACGAGGTTGAACAGGTCATCGAACCGACGCCTCGGGTCGCCGGTCGCCCATCGGTGCAGCTTGGTCTGGATCCCCAGTACCCGCGCCCGCGCCTCATCGAGGCCCGGGACCGGTGCGCCGGTATTCACCGGCGACCTCCTGGCCTGCCAGTCCGTCCACTGCGGACTCGCTGCCGCCCTTCGCCATGTGAACGGCTTTCCCGTCCCCGGACTACTACGGCGGCTCCGCCCCACCCCACAGCCGTCAGCCGACGACGGGCCTGCCCGCCGCCGCGCTGGCCGCGCGGTCGGACGGGCGACCGCAGGGCGGTTCCCATGTTCACCATGTCCCGATCGACGGGGGCGGTGCCCAGCTCTTCCCCGGCAGCCTCGCCATGAGTACGCCGCAGACCTTCCTCGCGGCCTCCGACCACCGCATTCGTCACGAAGGTCGAAGTCGCCGCCCCATCAATCAGGGCAGCGCGCGCTGCGTCCCGGCCCCTATCCACCAGATTTGAGCCGGTTCCACGCTTACGAGGGTTCCACCACTGGTTCACGCAGGTGTTGCACCTTCCCGTCTCGCTAGCCGGACCCAGACCGTCTGGCAGTACCGGCCCGTCCCGTCGTTGTCAGGGCTGCTTCCCACCCTCCCCGGCGCCTCCCAGGTCAGGCTGCCCTCAGCTTCACCAGGCCGCTGCGACGGCCCGACGGCGGCGGTCTCTCACCTCCGCTCGAAAGACATGGCGCCTCATGGCGCACCCGGACGACGTGGAAGGGGTCCATCACCGCGGCCGCGTCGGGGAGTTCCTCGGTGGTAGCGGTCTTGAAGCCGGTGAACCCGTCCATGGCCACCACCTCCAGACCCTGCCGCCAAGCCTCGGGACGCTGGGCCAGCCAGGTCTTGAACGCCTGCTTGGAGCGGCCTTCGACCATGTCGAGCAGCCGGGCCGGGCCGGTGCGGTCGGTCACGGCGGTGAGGTCGATGATGACGGTGACGTACTTGTCGCCGTGGCGGGTGTGACGCCAGTCGGGTCGGCTCGGGGCGCGGTGACGGCATTGCTGTCGTTCCGTTTCCCCGGGCCGCCCGCCGAACCCGCCGTGCGACTTTCACCGCAGCGGGCTCTCCACGATCGGCTGCCGCCCGGGCTATGCCGGGCTGGTTGATGGTGTCCACGGGGTCGGGATGCGATAGCCGCGGTAGAGGTATCGGGTGACCGTGACGCTGGCGGCGCCACGGAACCGTTGCCCGTCGTGGGCCAGGCGCCAGCTGCCGGGCAGGCAGAACCTGCGTCGCAGTGCTGGCCATCCGATGCGGTGCTTCTTGCGCAGCCACGCGGTGATCCGCTCCCACGCGTAGGAGTCGATCCCGTTGAAGATGCGTTTGGAGACACCGTGGCGGAAGTAGTTCGCCCAGCCACGCAGCACTCGACCCAGGTAGTCCATCAGATAGCCCGGGTCGCGGTGCAGGGTCGCTCTGTAGGTCATGGCCCGCACCCGTGCCCTGATCGAGGCGATCGCCTTTCTCGACGGCACGGTGTAGACGAAGAACTTCGCGCTTCCCCGCTTGCGCATCCGACGGATGTTGAAGCCGAGGAAATCGAAGCCGTCGTCCAGGCTGACCACACGGGTCTTCTCCGCGGACAACCGCAGCCCCATCGGGGCCAAGACGTCCGCGACGCGCTCACGTAAGGCCTCGGCGTGTTCCTTCTCGCCGGTCACGACGACGACGAAGTCGTCGGCGTAGCGGACGAGTCGGAAGTTCGCCAGGCCGTGGCGGCGACGCTTCTGCCGCTGTTGTTCGCTGGCCATCGTCGCCGTCCACTGCTGCATGAAGTACTCATCCAGCACCGACAGCGCGATATTGGCCAGTAGCGGCGAGAGAATCCCGCCCTGCGGGGTTCCGGTGATCGTTCCTTCCGTGGTGCCGATGGTGGTCATCACCCCGGCCTTGAGGAAAGACTTCACCAGCGCCAGGACGCGTTTGTCGCTGATCCTGTGCCGGAGGCGGTCCATCAGCGCGGCGTGCTCGATGTTGTCGAAACACGCCTCGATGTCGGCCTCCAGCACCCACCGATACGACTTGCTCGTGTAGTGGTGGATCTCGGCGATAGCGTCCTGAGCGCGCCGGTTCGGACGGAACCCGTATGAGCACGGTGCGAAGTCCGCCTCGAAGATCGGTTCCAGAACCAGCTTCAACGCCGCCTGCACGACCCGATCCGTGACGGTCGGGATGCCCAGGGCCCGCAGCTTGCCGCTGGCCTTGGGGATCATCACCTGCCGCACCGGCATGGGCGTAAACGTCCGGGCCTTCAGCTGCGCCCGGACGTCGTGCAAGAACACGTCGACCCCGACCCGGGAGTCGATCCAGGTCACGGTGGACCCGTCGACTCCCGGCGTGCGTGAGCCCTTGTTGCCGGCGACGCGTTCCCACGCCACCGTCAGTACTGCCGGGTCACACACCAGGTTGAACAGATCATCAAACCGGCGATCGCCGTCGGCGATCGCCCAGCAGTGCAGCTTGCCCTGAATCCTCCGTACCACCAGCGACGCCGCGCTCACGCTCGGCCATTCGGTGGCGCCGGTGTTCACCGGCGCGTCTTCGGACCTGACAGTCACTCACTACTCCTTTCGCTGCCGCCCTTCCCGATGTGCTCGGCTCTCCCGAGCTCGCAGTACTACGGCGGCTCCGCCCCACCAGCACCCTTCGGCAGGCAACGCGCCTATCCCCGCAATCTCGTCATGGGGAGCGGCTTGCTGGTGGTTCCCACGTTCACTGTTGTCCGGTCGATGGGCGAGGCGCCCGGCTTTGCCCCTGCGGCTTCGTCGTGGTTACGCCGTAGTCCTTCGCCACGACCTACCGGACCCGACACACGCAAACCGTTCCAGTAGTTGCCCGCCCCGGTCCTCGGCTGGCGGCCGAGACCCGACGCGGTTACGCGCCGCTCTCCCGCCCAGATCCACCGGGTTCGAGCGGGTCGACGATCAAGAGGCTTTACGACACCGGTTCCTTGCGTGCACCGTCCCATCTCGCTCACCAGGCCCGACCCGTCCGGCAGTACCGGGCCGCCCTGACTTCGTCGCGGCTGCTCCCACCCAGACCCGGCGTTCCCCGAGCCCAGGCTGCCGCCAGCTTCACCCCGCTGCTACGACAGCGAAGCGATCAAGGGCCTTCCACCCCCATCCGGAACAACAGCGCCTCGTGGCGCACCACATGCTCATCGACCCCGATCACGCGCACGCCCTGGAAACGGCCAGGGTCGGCGATCAGGACACGCCTGCCTTCGGCCAGGACCGCGTCGTTGGCGGTGTTCCACGCGACCCCGAGCCCTTCGGCGACCCTGGCGACGGTCAGGTGCCCGACCACGATGCCTTCCAGCGCCCACCGCAGCCCACGACGCGACAGCCTCGCCCGGGGCTCGGCCGCGCGGCTGGTGTCCTGCCGCCACACATGCCCGCACCCCGAGCAGCGGTAACGGCGGATCCTGATCAGCAGCCTCGTCGGCCGCCAGCCGAGCGGCTCGTGCGCCAGCTGCCGGACCACGGTGTCACGCGATATTCCTTCGCCGCCGCAGCGACGGCACCACTGGTCAGGCTCCACGACCCGGCACGCCAGCACCGCCCGGTCCGGGGCGAGCCGCTGCCCGATGACTTCCAGGCCGAGCTCGTCGAGCCGGCAGAATACGGTCAGGTCGGGGCAGCCGAAGCCTGCCCGAACGATAGCGTCAGACAAGTCGAGGTCTTCCGGATGAGGCGTGCAGGAACCCCCATCCTCGGAAGACCTCGACCTCTACCCGGTCACCGACGCGCCGACCACCTCAACGCCAGCTACACCGTCAACTGCGAAGAGCCCCTTTCCTGCGGCGTCGTCCACGGCGACGACGACCTGCGCACCGGCACCCCGCTCTGCCTCGACTGGTACGACCACGCCGCGCAGGTCGCCTGGAACGCGTTCGTTCCGAAGCTCTGGACCCGCACCATCGACGCAGTCAAACGCGAGTTGGCCCGCCTAGCACGGCGGCATCCCGGCCCGACTCCGTTACGCCAAGGTCGCCGAATTCCAAGCCCGCGGCGCCGTGCACCTGCACGCCCTGCTCCGGCTTGACAGCGACGACCCCGACGACCCTGAAGCGGTGCTCGCGTTCCCGAGTTGGGCGACCGCCGAGCTGCTCAATCGGCTCCTGGTCGGCGCCGCCGCCACGACCGCGATCCGCACTCCACGGCATCCGGACCGACCCGACGGCTGGGTCATCCAGTGGGGCGCGCAAGTCCGACCGCTCACCGTCGCCCGCGGGTTGCCCGGCGCGGAGATCACCGAACAGCACGTGGCCGGATACCTGGCCAAGTACGCCACCAAAGCCACCGAACCCGCCGGCCACCTGTCCACCCGGCTCACCGACTCCACCGTCCGGCTCTTTACCGACCCGACCCGGCACACCGGCCGGCTGATCGCCGCCGCTTGGACCCTCGGACGACCTGACGCCGGCCCGGCCTGGTCGCGGCTCCGACCGTGGGCGCACATGCGGCGCGTGCAGGCATGGCGCAAGCGCGCCTACGCCCGCGCGGTCGAGCTGCTCCGGCCGGAATGGTCGGGGGACCTCGGGGAACGTCCGGCCACGGTCAAGGGTGGCCGCGCCTGGGATCGGGCGGTGGAGCAGACCATCGAGTACCGCCAGCGCTGGAACGTCGCTGATGCTGAGCATGCGTTGGGAGGAGAGCCGCACGGCAAGGACGTGTCGCTTCAGCAGCGGCAAGCGTGGCGGCATGCCACCCGCGCGGTTGGTCGCCTGCGCAGCTTGGCCGGCGGCGGGGCCGAGCGGGCGACCATCGGGAGGCGACCGGTCGCAGCGGCCAGGAAGGCGACCATGCGAAGGCGACCGGTCGCGGCGACCACCGAGGCGACCGCTGAAGCGACCGCAGGCGACCACTCGACCACGAACTCGACCACTGCCACGAGCGCGCCATATAGCAGGTGGTCGCACCAAGCACACTGGTCTAGATTCGCGTTGCGAACCGCGGATACAGCGGCAGCAGTGGACGGCTGTAACGAGGCGCCGGCCGACACGGACCACCGGGACATGACAGGCACGGCATGGAATCGGCGATCATCGCCAGTAGCGGGATGGCGGGATGAGCAACTTCGCTACCTCGGCCGGCTTGGGCCTGCTCGTCGCGGCGAGCCTGGTCGCGGGCGCGCTCACCGCCGCCGGTCTCGAGCTGCCGTCGCCGGTGGCCGCGTTCGTCACGGCGTTCGGCGGCGGGATCCTGCTGTCGGCGGTCGCGCTCGAGCTCGTGCCGGCGGCAGACAATGGGGCGGGATCCTGGCTCACGGTCATTGGGCTGCTCGCCGGCGCACTGGTCTACTCCGGGGCCGATGCCTGGCTCACGCGCGACAAGCAGATGGAAGCGATGCGGCGCTCTGGCCACGCCGCCGCGGCCGGACAGCCGATGATGATGGCCGTCGACCACGCCGAGACGGCACGGGGCGAGTCGATCGCAGCCGGCATCGTCGTCGACGGCGTGCCCGAGTCAATCGCGCTCGGGCTGACGGTGGCCCGCGGGGAGCTGGGGCTGGCGTTGCTCGCCGGCATCGTGATCGGCAACGTGGTGGAGGCCTACGGGGCGGCACAGCCGATCCTTGCTGGAGGTCGCTCCAGGCGCTTCGTCGCCGGCCTGCTCGGCGCGATCGGCCTTGCCCTCGGCGGCGCCACCATCCTGGGCGGCGGTGTGCTCGCGGACGCAAGCCCGGTACTGATCGGGTCCGCCCAGGCGGTCGCCGCCGGCGCGATCCTTGCGGTGCTGTCGATCTCGATCATCCCCTACGCGTTCGAGGAGGTGAGCAGCCGGATCGCGCTGGCTGCCACGCTCGGCTTCAGCGCCGGCTACCTGCTCAGCTAATCAACCGCCACCGGTATGCGGCAGCACCCATACGGGATGAGTTCGGGGAGTCGGACAGGCGCGGTCGGAGCACCGGGACCTCGACAGGAAGTCGACGCGAGTATCGACACGCCCATGCTCACCGCTTGTACCGTGCCAGAACCTGGTGTGCGGCTGCGACCTGCGTGTTTGATCGGCGTCGCGATCAGGGATGATCGCCGACCGTGGCTGTTCGGATCACCTACGTCGGTCTGCTGAGGGTGCTCGGCTGGCTGGCGTTGCTGGCGCGGGACGACGCGGCGAAGAACGCCGAGATCCTGGTGTTACGACACGAGGTTGCAGTGCTGCGCCGGCAGGTGGCCCGGCCGCGGCTGTGCTGGGCGGACCGGGCAGTGCTGGCCGGACTGGTCCGGCTGCTGCCGGCCGAGGTGCGGGCGCACCGGATCGTGCGGCCAGCGACGCTGCTGGGATGGCACCGCCGGCTGATCAGGAGGAAGTGGACGTATCCGAACCGGCCGGGCCGACCACCGATCGGTCAACAGATCCGCGACCTGGTGATCAGGCTGGCCCGGGAGAACCCGGCGTGGGGACATCGCCGCATCCAGGGCGAGCTGGCCCGGCTCGGGCACCAGGTCGGCGCCGGAACCATCCGGCGGATCCTGCGCAGGGCCGGCTCGGCCCAGCGCCGCGACGGGCCGATCCGAACTGGCCGGCGTGTTCCTGCGGGCGCAGGCGTCCGGGCTGCTGGCCACGGACTTCTTCTGCTTGGAGACGATGGGGTTGCGGCGGCTGTACGCGTTCTTCGTGATGGAGGTGGCCAGCCGACGGGTGCACATCCTGGGCGTCACCGCGCATCCGACTGCAGCCTGGACCGTGCAGCGGGCCCGCAACCTGCTCGCCGAGTTGGGGGAGCGGATCGGCTCGTTCCGGTTCCTGATCCGCGACCGGGACGCGAAGTTCACCGCCGCCTTCGACGCCGTGTTCGCCTCCGAGGCGGTCGAGGTGGTGAAGATTCCGCCGCGAACGCCGCGGGCGAACTGCTATGCGGAGAGGTTCGTCCGCAGCGTCCGCGAGGAGTGCACTGACTGGCTGCTGCTCTACGGCGAGCGGCACGCCCGGAAGGTGCTTGAGACCTACGCCGGGCACTTCAACGAGCATCGCCCGCATCAGAGCCTGCAGCAGCGGCCGCCCAACCACGACCCGGCCGTCGTGATCCCAATCAACGATCCGATCCGCCGCCGACGAGTTCTTGGCGGCGTCATCAACGAGTACCGCCGGGCGGCATGACCCGCCGCGAAACTCCAGGTCAACCTACGAACGACAAGTATTGGCACGGTACAGGGCTGAACCTCTGGCGCTGCTCGGACATCGACGCATCCTCTCAGTGGAGAGGCCCTGTCCAAGATCGGTAGTACACCCCACTCGAGCGTGACATCCGCGACTGGGTCAAAGCCTGGAACGCAATCCCAGCGCGCCTTCGGGCGGGTGGTGGCCGTCGTGACGATGAACGCGATGTCAACGTCACTGATCAGGCGGGGACGGCCTCCGCCCACCGAGGGTCCAGCGCCGCCAACCCACGCTCATTAAACGCGTGGATCACGTCCCGGACGGTGTCCTCCGTCCGCGGCGACCAGCCGGGCGATCGCCGGCACCGGCGTCCCGGCCGCCGACGCCATAATCATCGTCGCCCGGCGAACCCGGATCGAGCCGCCCTTCCCCCGCCGCACGATCTCCTGCAGCCGGCGGCCCTCGTCTTGGGACACCGTCTCGCTCTGACCGGTTCCGACATCACACCCTCACTCTCGCCCGACTCGACGTCGAGAGTGAGTTCAACGACCCGGTTCAACACGGACCACAGCCGATGACAGCCACCCGACATATCAGATCCGGTCGCTGGTGGTGGAGGAGAACGCGAGTGTTGCGAGCCGGTTCAGCGAGATGGTGGTGGCTTTGCGTTCGGCGTCGAGTTGGTGGGCCTTGTCCTCGGGAATGTCCACGTGGGCGCTGATCCTGGTGGCGGTGCCGCCGTCGAGGGGTTCGAGCTGCCAGTCGAAGCGCAGGTCCGTGACCAGGCAGGAGACCACCACCCGGCGGTCCTCATAGACCGTCTCGAGGCGCTGAGGGATCGGGACGTCCGGCTGCGCGGTGGTGTAGGCGATGTAGTCGCTCGTCGGCGGTCCGGGCCGGACTCGACCCGGGCGACGGCGGTCCACCAGTCAGGGAACCGGGCCGGGTCGTAGAGGATCTTCCAGACCTCCTCCGGGGGTGCGGCCACGATCGTGCTGTCGGAAAAGGAGGGCATCGCGAGTCTCCTATGCCGTCGCCATGTGGATGGTCGCAAGGTCGGCGAGCACCCGGTCGAGCTCGCGGGCCGGCTCGACCAGGCCGGCGGCCGGAGGACGGCCGAGGTCGGCGAGCACGGCCGTGTAGCGGTCGCCCTGGCCGACGGTGCCGAGCAGGCGGCGCCAGCCGTCGGCGGCCTCGCGGAGGCGGCGCTGGGCCAGGGCTAGGTCACCACGGCCGGCGGCGATCAAGCCCTGCAGGCGGGTCAGTCGGGGAACGAGCGTGTCGGGCATGTCGCTGGGCCGGACCGGTTCGAGCACTGTCGCCCGCAGCTCCTGCTCGGCGTCGTCGTACCGGCCGAGCCGGACGAGCGCCTCGGCGCGTGCCAGTCGCGCGAACGGGCGGCTGACCCGCGCGCCGTGGGTCAGCGCGGCCGCGAGGAGGCGCTCGGCCGACCCGAACTCCTCGAGCGCCAGGGCGACCAGACCGCGGTCGTGCTCGCTCGTGGCGACCAGGGCCGAGTTGTCGAGCCGCTCGGCGAGCACCCGCTCTGCCTCGGACGCGATGCTTGCCTCGTCGCGGCGCCCCATCCGCATCAGCACGTGGGCGCGTGCGGCGAGAAGCTGCACCTCGAGGGTTGCCAGGCCACTGCGCCGCAGGGCCGCCATCCCGCGATCGACGAATTCCAGCGCCCGTGTCATGTCGCCTGCGCAAACCGCGGCGCAGGCAGCGTTGGACCAGCAGCTGTAGCCGAGATCCGGCCGGCCGGCCCGCTGGGCGGCCTCGCCGGCGGCGATCTCCGGGCCGTAGCTCTCCTTGAACCGTCCGCGGCGGACCAGCGAGAGCGCCCGCGCGTGCGCCACCCAGTAGGTGACCAGGTCGCCGCCAGGGTTGGCGCCGAGCATCTCCTGCACGCCGGAGAGCAGCGCGTCGGCGGCGTCGGCTTCACCGGCCACCGCCTCAGCCCACGCCCAGGCCGCCAGCGCCTCGATCCGGATGTCGGCGGCGAGCGCCGCGCCGGCGTCCAGGACCTCGATCGCGCTCCGGGCGCTCTCGCGTACCCGGTGCGGATTGCACAGGGCGCCACGGTTCCAGTTCGCCCGGCGCACCCAGGCACCGGCCAGCTCCTCCGGTGCGGCGGGCCCGAAGGCGTCGACCGCGCGGGCGAACACCACCTCCGAGGCCTCGTCGCGACCCCGCCAGGCCTCCACTTCGGCCAGCTCGACCAGTAGGTCCGCCCGGGCCGGCGCCAGCTCGACCGCCTCGATGATGAACTCGGCCGCGTCGGCCAGCGCAGCCACCGTACGAGCGTGTGCGGAGGCGCGGACGAGTTGCGTGACTGAGAGGTCGTCCTGACCCGCGAGCCGGAAGTGTCGCGCAGCTTCGGCCGCGAAACGCGGCGCTCCCTCGTCGCCTCCGGCGAGCGCCGTGGCGAGCGCGGCATGCAGGACGGTGCGGCGCGGCTCCGGAAGGTCGTGGTAGGCCGCCTCCCGCAGCAGCGCGTGCCGGAACCCGACCCGGCCGCCGGCGGCAGCGAGCAGACCGCTGTCGAGCGCTCCGGCCGCGGCGTCGGCGGGCGCGCCGATGCCGACCGCCGCCACCTCCCGCAGGTCGAGGTCGCGCCCCGCGACAGCGGTGAGATCGGCGAGCCGGCGGGCATCGGCCTGCAGCGGGGCGAGTGCCGCGCGGACCACGCCGCGCAGGCTGGCCGGCGGCTCCCGTTCTCCGCGCGCCAGCGCCCGCGCCCACTCGACGGCGAGCAGCGCATTGCCGTCCGCCGCAGCGACCACCAGCTCGAGGTCACCGTCCGCTAGCGGCGCCACCTCACGAGCGAGGCGGGCGGTCTGGGCGCTCGACAGCCGGCCGAGAGCCAGCTCGCAGACCAGAGTTCCCCGGGTCCGCAGCGCATGCTCCAAGGCGTCCACCTGGGTGCGGCGGGGGTTCGGGCGGCGGGTGAGCACGATCAGCGCCGGCAGCCTGGCGACCCGCCGCCCGACATACCCGGCCAGCTCGAGGCTGGCCGCATCGGCCGCATGGACGTCCTCCAGGAGCAGCACGAGCGGTCGGCGGCCCACCCACTCCAGCAGGGCGACCGTCGCCTCGGACAGCCGGGCCCGCTCCAAGTCGGGGGACGCGCTGACCCGCGGGCCCGGCTGGCGTCCGAGGCGGTGACCCAGGTCGGGTACGAGTGCGCCCAGGGCCGACGGCCAGGCGGCGTCCAGCGGCAGGGTCTCCAGGTCCGCGGTCAGGTCGCCGATCAGCTCTGCCCACAGGGCGAGCGGCGCCCCGCCCCCGAGGTCGAGGGCCGCGCAGCTGGCCGTGCGGGCGCCCTCGGCCCGAGCGCGTTCGAGCAGCTCGACCGCCAGGCGGGTCTTTCCGGTCCCCGGCTCGCCACTGATCGTCACCACGGCACCGCCGCCGCGGCGCGCGCCACGCCACGCGGCCAGCAGCTGCTGCAGCTCCCGGTCACGGCCGACCAGGGGAAGGGCGCGCGCGTAGTCAGCCGCCGGTGGCCGCACCCCGTGCGTCTCGCTCAGCTCGTCGGCCAGCCGTCGGGTGGCGGAGGACGGCGCCAGTCGAAGCTCGCGGGCGAGCCGATCGCAGAACCGCGCGTATCCGGCAAGCGCCGCGGCCCGGTCACCGTCGGCAGCGAGCCGGCGCATCAGCCGGCGCTGCGGTTCCTCCGCGAGCGGGTCGAGCGACACCTGGCGTCGGGTCCAGCCGACCGCCGCCTCCGCATCGTCCCAGTCCTCGGCCTGCGCGGCGAGCCGCTCGAAGATCCGGGTGAGCTTCGCGTGCTGCTCCTCGCGCGCCTGCAGCACCCATTCCTCGTCGAACCCCGCCAGCAGCTCGCCCGTGGCCAGCGCGGCGGCCTCCCGGAGCCGACCGGCCGCGACCAACTCGTCGAAGGCGGCGACGTCCACCCACAGGTGGCCGCCCGCGAGGCCCAACCGGTCGCGGGTCGCGTGCAGGTAGGCGTCCCCCGCAGGGCCCAGCGCACGGCGAACCGCCCAGACCGCACTGCGCAGGCTGGCCCGGGCGCTGGTGTCCAGCACGTCGGGCCAGAAGCAGGCAGCGACGCGGCTACGGGCGGAGAGACCGGGGTGCAGCGCGAGCCAGGCCAGCAGGCTCCAGGCCCGGCGGCTCGTCGGCGGCTGCACCGGGACGCCGTCGAGTTCGACCTCGAGGCCCCCGTACAGCCGAATCCTCAGCACAACCGGACGGTACCGCCGCCAGCTGGTCCGGTCTTGAGAAATAGGGGCTCAACTTTGACAGAACGCAGGGCGCGGTTTGACGGCCGATTGACGGGCCGGGCACGGAGTTCGGCGCAGGCTCGCGCAGACATCGACACACCGACGGAGGCCCAGATGAGCAAGCCGACTATCGACCAGCTCCGGGAGCAGGTACGTGCCCCGGTGATCACCACCGACGACCCCGACTACGAGCGGGCCCGGCTGGTGCACAACGGCATGGTGGATAGGCATCCCGAAGTGATCGTCCGTGCCGAGCAGGTCGCCGACGTGATCGCGGCAGTGAACTTCGCCCGCGACGCCGGCGTGGATCTGTCCGTTCGCGGGGGTGGCCACAGTGCGCCGGGGTTCGGCACCAACGACGGCGGCGTGGTGATCGACCTGTCGCTGCTGAAGCACGCGCACGTCGATTCGCAGGCCCGCACGGCCCGGGTCGGTGGCGGCGCGACGTGGGGGGACGTCAACTACGCGACCCATGCCTACGGGCTGGCGACTCCCGGCGGGATCGTGTCCACGACCGGAGTGGGCGGGCTGACGCTCGGTGGTGGCATCGGCTACCTGTCCCGCGGCTACGGGCTGTCGATCGACAACCTGATCTCCGCCGAGGTGGTCACCGCCGACGGGCAGGTCCGGGCGGCCAGCGAGGACGAGAACCCGGACCTGTTCTGGGCGCTGCGCGGCGGCGGCGGCAACTTCGGCGTCGTCACCTCCTTCGAGTTCCAGCTGCACCCCGTCAAGGACGTGTACGTCGGCCTCTTCTTCTACGAGCTCGAGGCCGCCGGTGACCTGCTCCGGTTCTTCCGGGAGTTCATCAAGGACGCCCCGGAGGCCTACGGCGCCTACCCGGCATTCCAGGTCGCCCCGCCGCTGGAGTTCATCCCGGCGGACCGGCACGGCGACACGCTGGCGCTGGCAGTGGTCCACTGGTCGGGGGCGCTGGACGAGGGCGAGCGGGCCATGAAGCCCTTCCGCGACCTCGCCCCCGTCGTGGCCGAGATGGTCGGGCCGATGCCGTACCCCGCGCTCAACGCCGCCTTCGACGCGATCTTTCCCAAGGGCATCCGGAGCTACTGGAAGGGCAGCTTCGTCACTGAGCTGACCGATGCCGCGATCGAGCAGCACCTCGCCCACGGGTCCAAGGTGCCCGAAGTGAGCGCGACGATGCACCTGTATTCGATCAACGGTGCCTGCCACCGGGTGGCCTCCGACGAGACGGCGTTCGCCTATCGGGACGCGACATTCGCCCCGGTGATCGTCGCGGCCTGGCAGGACCGGGCGCTCGACCAGGAGCGCATCCGGTGGGTGCGCGACTACTACGCCGCCATCGCTCCCCACTCCGAGCCGGGCGGCTACGTCAACTTCATGTCCGACGACGACCAGAGCCGGGTCCGGGACAACTACAAGGGCAACTACCAGCGCCTCGTCGAGGTCAAGCGCGCTTACGACCCCGGCAACCTGTTCCACCTCAACCAGAACGTCACGCCGTGAGCCGGCGCTCTCGAGCGGATCACGCGCACCACATGCCGAAGGAGATTCTGATGGGTTTCACACGAAGGCTGCTCGTGTTGTCCGCGGCCTTGGTCGCGATGTTCGCGCCATCGGCGGCGAGCGCGGCGCCACCGTCCGGAGGCGCGAATGCGCGCCTGCTGGTCGCGGGCCTGGAGGGTGGCGCCGGCAGCACCATCGGCCCCGGCGGGGCGCTGTACGTGACCGAGACCGCGGCCGGCAGGATTACCCGGGTCGACCCGGAGACCGGGGCCACCTCGACGTTCGCGAGCGGTCTGCCGAAGTCGATCATCGGACCCGGTGGGCCGATGGACATCGCATTCATCGGCCGTACCGCGTACGTGCTGGTCACTCTCGTCGGCTCCGACGTCGGCGGCAGCGACGTCGTCGGCATCTACCGAGTGGATGGGCCGAACAGCTTCACGATCGTCGCGGACATCGGCGCGTTCTCCATCAACAACCCGCCCCACACTCCGTTCTTCATCCCGACCGGAGTCCAGTACTCGCTGGAGACCTATCGTGGCGGTTTGCTGGTCGCCGACGGGCACCACAACCGGGTGTTGCGAGTCACCCGCGACGGCGTGGTTCGCGAGTTGATCGCGTTCGGCAACATCGTGCCGACCGGGCTCGCGCTGCGGGGCACGACCATCTACATGGCCGAGGCCGGCCCGGTCCCCCACCTGCCCGAGGACGGCAAGGTCGTGTCGTTCGGAGCGAGGTCGACCACTGCAACAGAGGTGGCATCCGGCGCTCGCCTGCTCGTCGACGTGGAATTCGGCCGCGGGCGCACGCTCTACGCCCTCGCACAAGGTGTCTGGGACGGTCCGGCCGAGGGTTCCCCGGCGCTGCCGAACACCGGCGCCCTGGTGAAGGTCAACCGACACGGCACCTTCACCGTCATCGCCGACGGTCTGAACCAGCCGACCTCGCTCGAGTTCATCCAGAACACTGCCTACGTCGTCACGCTCGGCGGGGAGATCTGGAAGATCAACGGCGTCCCGAGATGACCGACCTGGCGATCTGACGCCCGCGCTGGGATCTGCCCAGACTAGGGACCCGCCCTCGCAGCGGCCGGGCACGAGGGCGGCCGGGGTCAAGGGTGGCTGCTTTGCCGCCATCGCGGAGCAATGCCGCGTAGTTAGTGGGTTGGCGGGGTTGTCGAGGATCTACGGCGGTGTGGCGAGGGCGTAGGTGCCGGCGCTGGTGCGGGTGAGGAACCCGGCTCGGGTCCATTCGGCGAGTTGGGTGAGCAGGTTGCGTGGCTTGACCTGCAGGCGGGCGGCGAGTTCCTGGCCGGTCCAGCCGCGGCCGGGGTCGGTGTTCATGATCGTCGTGGTGCGATCCCGGCGGGTTGGTGGGTGGGGTTGACCGGCGGGACGGTAGGTCCGGCGTGGTCGGGGCCTGGTGTCGATCGGTGGGGTGTGCAGGGTGATCTCTAGGGCGGTGATGCGGGTGGAGGCGGCGGGGCGGCCGTCGTCGCGGTTGAGGTAGCGGGAGGTGGCGTTCTTGACCTTGCGGGCGCTGTAGCGGAGCCGGCGGGCGGGCAGCAAGGTGGCCAGGATCGCCGGACCGATGACGCCAGGCAGGTCGGCCGGGCCGGTGGGGCTGGTGGGGTGGACGCCGCGGGCGGCGGTGAGGCAGTCGCGGGCGGCGTGCAGGGCCGGTGGTGAAGCTGGCCCGGTCGGGGTCGGTGCCGGGGCGGGTCTCGACCGCGACGGACCTGGGCATGGGACAGCACCCGGAGAAGGCGGTCCGGTCCTGCTTGTTGGCCACGGGCCTTGGGCGGGCCCTCGGCCTGACTGAGGAGGAGCTACGCGACGTCTACTTCGCCTCGCTCCTGCGGCACCTTGGCTGCACCGCGACGGCGTCGTTGGAGGCCAGGTGGTACGGCGGCGACGAGTTGGCGTCGCGACGCGCGGCCGAGCCCGCCGACTTCGGGAGCCGTCGAGAGATGCTCGCGCTCGCCCTCAGCACGGGCCGCGGCAGCGGACTATGGCGTCTACTGGAGGTCGGGCGGGCGATGGCCGGCGACCTCCTGCATGGGCGCGAGATCTTCGCGTCCGTCTGCGAGGCGGGGGCGCTGCTGGCCGGGCGCCTCGGGCTGGGTGAGCGGGTCGCGGCCGCGATTGCCCAGCAGTTCGAGCGCTGGGACGGCACGGGTGGACCTCGCCGGCTGGCAGGAGTCGAGATCATCCTCGCGGCGCGGCTCAGTGAGGTCGCGACCCAGGCAGTGTTGTTCCACCAAGAGGCAGGTGTCGACGCCGTCATGTCGATGCTGCGGGATCGGTCCGGCAGCTGGTTCGACCCCTCCGTGGTCGAGGCGTTCGCGCGGCACGGCGCGGATCTGCTTCGCGCCAACGACACCGTCGACCCGTGGCAGGAGGTGCTGGAGGCCGAACCGGCGCCGGTGCGCCGCATCCGCTCGGGCGAGCTCGATCGGGTGGCCCGGTGTTTCGCGGACATGGTCGATCTCAAGTCGACCTACACGTTGGGGCATTCGAGCGGGACTTCCGAACTGGCGGAACTCGCCGGACGCGCGATTGGCCTCGATGACCCTGCAGTCGGCGACCTCCGCCGGGCTGCGCTGCTGCACGACCTGGGCAGGGTCGCGGTGTCCAGCGGGATCTGGGACAAGCCGGGTGCGCTGACCCGCAGCGAACTGGAGCAGGTGCGGTTGCACCCGTACCACACCGAGCGGATCCTGGCCTGCTCGCCGGTGCTCGCGCCACTGGGCCGGATCGCCGGCCTGCACCACGAGCGCCTGGACGGCAGCGGCTACCACCACGGCCTCGCCGCGGCAGCGATCCCGATCGAGGCACGGGTGCTTGCGGCGGCCGACACCTTCCAGACCATGACGCAGGACCGGCCCCATCGCGCCGCCCACCCTCCCGAACGGGCCGCGGAGCGCCTGGCCGAGGAGGCGCGGGCAGGACGGTTCGACACGGACAGTGTGCGAGCCGTGGTCGAGGCCGCCGGGGAGCAACCGCCACCGGTCCGTGGCAACTGGCCGAGCGGCCTCAGCGACCGGGAGGTGGAGGTACTGCGGCTGGTGGCCAAAGGGTTGGCGAACCAGGAGGTCGCTCAGACTCTGGTGATCTCGCGACGCACGGCCGAACACCACGTCCAGCACGTCTACGCCAAGATCGGCACCTCCACGCGGGCAGCAGCGGCCCTGTATGCGATGGAGCACGACCTGCTGCGCTCCTGACGGCCCTCCCGGATGCCGACCTCAGCCCGCCAGGAACTCGCGGATCACGGTCGCGACCGTTGCCGGGTCGGTCCGATGAGCGATGTGCGCGTGACCCTCTAGCACGTGGATCCTCGCGCCGACGATCGCCGCCGCGGCCGCGTCCGTGGCCCGCTTGATCGCCGGCGTGCTCTCCATCCCGGACAGCAGCAGCGTCCGGGCGGTGATCCCGCTGAACTGGCGCGGGCGGTACACCCACCCGTCCTCCGCGCGAGCCTCCCTGGCCACGGTCGGCGCCACGG
This sequence comes from uncultured Actinomycetota bacterium, assembly GCA_963803135.1. Classification (GTDB taxonomy): domain Bacteria; phylum Actinomycetota; class Actinomycetes; order Mycobacteriales; family CADCTP01; genus CADCTP01. The sequence continues at coordinate 16,799 of CAWDLH010000013.1, forward strand.
CGACCCGGCGCGCCCACTCCGCTCCGGAACGCATCGCCTCGATCTGGTCGTCGGTGAACTCCAGCACGTCTCGAAGCACCAGGACGATCGCCGCCTCGTCGTCACCCTGGCTCAGCGTCTTCTCGAGCGCGTCGATCCAGCCCTCGGGGTAGGCCAACCCGAGACTGGGCTCGTACAGCACAAGGTGGCTGACGTTCCCCGTCAATGCGGTGGCACCCATCGCGACGCTCGCTCCATAGGAATGGCCCCACACGGCGACCGGTCCACCGACCCGCTCGGCGACCGCGTCGACAACCGCGGCCACGTCCTCGAACTCGCGCTCGATCGCGTAGTCGGCACCGTCGCCGCTGGCGCCGAAGCCCCGGCGGTCGAGGGCGAACACCGTGAGGCCGGCACGCAACTCCGCCACCAACGCAGCGGAGATGGTGTGGTCCTGTAGCGAACCGTGCACCAACACCATCGCAGGTCCCTCGCCCTCGACCCACACCGCGATCTGCGTGCCGTCGGGCGACCCAACGCCGAACCGGTCCGAGGCCGCCGTCCTTCCGTCCCCGGTCACGACGCGCCCCCGAGACCGGGATCCGACACGAACCCGAGGACCGTGCTCACGAACTCCTCTGGATGGGTCGCGTGCGGGATGTGGCCCGCGCCCGCGTACTGGAGGCGGTGAGCCTGCGGCAGCAGTCGTGCCAGATGCCGGAGGACCGGCTGGAAGATCGGCGGGCTCTGACCGCCGGAGGTGACCAGGACCGGCCCTCCGTAACGCGCGAGGGCGTCCTCGTCAACGGTCCGCGAGTCCGGCGCCAGCTCCTCGTCGAGGTAGGTCGGCGCATTGTCGACCATCGTCGCCCGCATCCGCTCCGGCAGCTGCGCCCAAGCGCCGGGCCCGAGCGCCACGTCATCGACGAACCGCTCCGCGGCGCCGGCGTGGTCGCCCGCGCGGATCAGTTCCAGCACGATCCGGAGGGCCTCGTCCGCGCCACCCTCCGACAGCGGTCCCCGCAGTGGCGGCTCGTGCACGATGACACCACGCAGCAGGTCCGGCCTCGCCGCGGCGAGCTGCAGGGTGATGACAGCCCCGACCGAATTTGCGACCACCCACGCCGGCGCGACGTCTAGGGTCTCGACCAGTGCAGCCAGGTCGGCGACGTCCTCGGCAAACGTGCCCTGCCCCACTGGCCGTTCGCTCTCGCTGTGCCCCCGTCGGTCGTAGCTGACCACCCGGTGATGGGCCGATAGGCCCGGGACGACCGGGTCCCAGTTGTGGTGCGAACCCCAAGACCCGTGGACGAGCACGAGGGGCTCGCCCTTGCCCGCGGCCTGGTAGGCGATCTGGACGCCGTTGATCTGTGCGTGGTACACCCCCGAAGCCACGCTGCTGGTGCTCATGGCCTGGCTCCTCTCCTCGGACGAACTCCCATCAGCCTCGTCCGGTGGCAAGGTCCGCCGCATCGGCAGACCTACCCATCCCGCGCCATGCCGTGGTCCTGAGGGCCCCCCCGATCGTGACTGACGCGGCTAGTCATACCCCAGGAGCTGCTCGTCGGATGAGGAT
>CAWDLH010000014.1:0-24015 GCA_963803135.1 uncultured Actinomycetota bacterium
GCAACGCGCTGACCAGGCATTATGCCGTCCTGCTGTCCGCTGTGGAGTTGTCCCGGCGCTGGTCGCGGGGCACTTTGACGGCTACTTCTGACGGCAACGTCAGTCCTCATCGGCGGACGGCTCGTCATCCTCGGAGAGCAGCTCGTCCATGCCGGTCAGCGCCGCCCGCTGTGCGTCGAGCATGACGTGCCCGTAGATAGTCATGGTCACTTCGAGCGCGCTGTGCCCGAGGACCTCCATGACGACCCTCGGCGGCACGCCTTGGGCGAGCAGCATCGATGCGCACGTGTGCCGCAGGTCGTGCAGGCGCACCTTGCGGACGCCGGCCCGCTCGCACATCCGCCCGAACGCCTTCGAGAAGTCGTTGGGCTCGATCGGCGTTCCGGTCGACGTCGTGAACACGAGCCCCGAGTCCGTCCACCCGTCGCCGGCCCGTGCCCGCTCCGCTGCCTGCCGCTCCCGGTGCTCCCGCAGCGTCGCCGCCATGGACGGCAGGAGCGGCACCGTCCGCCGGGACCGCCGTGTTTTCGGCGGAGCGAAGTGCAACTCGCCGGAATGCCGTTGCAGGGTCTGCCGGACCCGCAGGACCCCGGCGTCGAAGTCGACGTCAGACCACCGCAGGCCGAGCGCCTCGCCGCGCCGCAGGCCGATGCTCAGCGCCACGGCGTACAGCGCGTAGAGCCGGTGGCCGCGGGCGGTACGAAGCAGGGTCCGCGCCTCCTCCACGGTCAGCGGCACGGTCTCCTCCTGATGGCCCGGCGACACCTTGACCTGCTGGGCGACGTTCCGCACGATCAGGTCCTCCCGGACGGCGTCCGCCAGCGCGTTGCGGAGGACCGCGTGCAGATGGAACACCGTGCGCTGAGATAGCGGCCGGGACCTGCGTCCGGGCGACCGACTGGCCACCGTGGAGCGCGAGGCGAGGAAGGCCCGGACGTCCCGCGCGCTCAGCCGGTCGAGCCGCTTCTTGCCGAGCGCCGGCACGATGTGCTCCCGCACGAACATCTCGTACGTCCGGTACGTCAGCGGCCGGACCCGTGGCTTGGCGACGTTCGACAGCCAGTACGCGAGGTAGGACGCGACGGTCGGAGCGTTCACCACGGCCGGCACGCCGCGCCGATGCTGCGCCATCAGTTCGGTGAGCTTGCCGGACGCCTCTTCCCTCGTGCGGCCGTAGACGCGGATGCGTCGGCGGGTGCCCTCCGTGGTCAGGACGTACGCCGCCCCCTCGTACCGCCCGTCCTTCCGCGGATACACGGTCCCCTCGCCGTTCGCGCGTTGGCCGCTCATACGAGGGTGTCCTCGGCGAGAGCGGAGACGCACTCGGCGAGCGCATCGACCGGCACCAGGCGCCGCCGGCCAATCTTCACCGTTCGCAGCCGGCATGAGCGGATGAGGTCGTACAGAGTGGAGCGTCCGACGCCGAGCTGTCGGGCCGCCTCGTCTGTGTTCAGCAACAGGACGTTCAATGTTCCTCCGGGTCGCGTGTGGACACTCCTAATGGGATTGCGTCGTCAGTTCGTCGCGGCCGGCGGCCCGTCGCTCCCGGGCGCGAGCGGCGGCCGACAGGGCCAGGGCCGCGTCGCCGCTGGTGAGGTAGCCGAGGCCGGCAAAGTCCCAGCGGCGAGACGACGAGAGTGGTGTCGTCGTCCCGGTCGGGTCGCGCCGGCTAGTCGGGCGCGGTCGATGGCTTGGCGCCGGCGGAAGTCGCGACGTTCGCCGCGGATGGCGCCGAGGGTGGTGGAGTAGCGCCGGCTCTTGGAGGCGAAGTGGCCGCGGAAGCCGGCCATGTGGATCCAGCGCCGGATGCCGGCGTAGTCGTCGTGCTCGCCCAGGTCCCAGCAGGTCCGCACGAGCCGGGCGACGTGCGCGCTGAGGCCGTGGCCGGCCAAGCGCGGCCGGGGTGTGTCGGCGGTCGCCGAGCCCGAAGTCCTCGGCGGACTTGGTGGCGTACTTGGCGACGTACGCGGCGACCCGTTCCGGGGTCAGCTCGCCGGCCGGGTCGCCGTTGACTGGCTGGGTGTCGGTCTGCTCGCCGAACCGCAGCGGACACCGGTCCGCGTCGGGCAAGCTCGACAGTCAGCCGCACCGCGGCAGCGGCGTCCCGGATCGCGTCGGCCAGCTCGGCCGCGTCGACTGGCGACCGCGGGCGGGACGTAGTCGTCCGGGCCGTCAAGCCGGATCAGCGCGTGGAAGTGGACGACGGCGCGGCGTTGGAACTCGGCAACCTTGACGAAGGACAGCCGGCAGCGGCGGCCGAACTCGGCCGGGCGTAAGCCCGGCGCGGCGGGCGAGCAGTCGGCGGAGCGTGATCGTGAAGCGTCGCCACAGCTCGGGCGCCCACCAGTTGAACGCGGCGTGCCCGTCGTAGTCGTAGCAGTCCGCCGCACAGCGGTTCGCCGAGCCGCGGGTCGCTCTCGGCATGTGGACGCGGCTGCACCAGGCCGGCCGGCCGTGCGGGCAGACGGTCGGCCGGCCCCGCGGCGGCCGGCACCGGCCGGGACCGCCCGCCGGATCTGCGGGTGCCGTGCACGGCCCCGAACCCGGGCGCGGTCAGCGTGGCGAAGACCAGCGGGTGCGCCCGGACGGACTCCGGGACGCCCTTCCGGCCGCCGGCCGCACCGGCGTAGAGGAGTTGCCACATGTCGCCCGCGTACTCGTACGAGCAGGACGGGCAGACCGACGCCCGCCGGTTGCCGCAGCGGACGAGCAGGACCCGGTCGGGCTCCGCGGCGGTCGAGTAGACCGTCGCCGCCGGCCGCGGTTCGCCGGACGACGGCCGCGCAGCCGCACCGGCCGGGCGCAGTACCCGCACCGCTCGACCTGGTCGGCCCACCGGTCGAAGTCGTCCCGGCCGGCCCGGTCCGCGACCGCATGATCTCGTCGACGGGCCGCTCGGTCGGGGCGGTGGCGATCACTGGACGGCCGCGGTCATCGCCGGCCCCGGACGACGCCGCCGCAGCGCGGGCAGGGCCGGCCGGCCGGGGTCGAGCCGACGGCCGTGCCAGGGGCAGGCCGAGCACCGCGGCCGGCCGGCGGCCGTGCCGGCTCGAAGCGTCCAGGTGAAGACGAGCCACAGCTGCAGCGGGGCCCGCGTTCACGGCGCCTGGCGGTTCGTCGAAGAGCGGGTCGGGCGCCAGGTCTGCCGCGCAGCTTCGCGGCCGCGAACGGCGAGCTGCGGCGACCTGGGCGTCGTCGAGGAAGGCGGTCTTGATCCGCCGCGGGATGCCGCCTTCGGCGATGAGCCAGCCGACTCCGCGGGCCGCCGGGTCGATGTCGGTCGCGGTGTAGCCCTCGTTGGCCCAGCCGTGGCCGAGGATAACGTCGGAGCTGGAGTCGGTAGAGCAGCGGAAGGCGAGTCGGTAGCCGAGCAGGTCCCGCAGCGAGGTCGGGACGATGGTGCCCGAGTCGCTGGCGTACGCGACGATCGCCGGCGTCTCACCGGTGGTGGGCCTCTACGCGGCGGTGCCGGCGCTGGTGCTGTACGCGGCCGTCGGTAGTTCCCGGCACCTGGTGGTCGGTCCGATGTCGGCGACCGCGGCACTCTCGGCCGGGATCGTCGGCACCTTCGTCGCCGCCGGCGACGACAAGTACGTCGCGCTGACGACCGCGCTGGCGCTGGTGACCGGGGTCGTCGGGGTGGTGGCGGGGTTGGCTCGGTTGGGGTTTCTGGCGTCGTTCATCTCCGAGCCGGTGTTGAAGGGGTTCATCGTCGGGTTGGCGCTGACGATCGTGGCCGGCCAGCTCCCCAAGCTGTTCGGTGTGGAGGGCGGCGAGGGCGACTTCTTCGCCAAGCTCTGGCACCTGCTCACGTCCCTGGACCAGACGAGCGGGGTAACGCTGGCCGTCGGCGTGCTCAGCCTGGTGGTCGTGCTGGGCCTGCGCCGGTGGCTACCGCTCGTGCCGGGGTCGCTGGTGGCGGTCCTGCTCGGCATCGCCGCCGTCGCCGTGCTGGACCTCGACCAGCGCGGCGTGGCGATCGTCGGGCCGATCCAGTCCGGCCTGCCGACCCTGGGCCTCCCCTCCGGGCTGGGGATGGACGACTACCTCGCCCTGGTGGGGCCGGCCGCCGGGGTGTTGCTGGTCGGGTTCGCCGAAGGGCTGGCGGCGGCGAAGACGTACGCCGCCCGAGCCGGCTACGACATCGACGCCAACCGCGAACTGGCCGGTCTCGGCCTGGCCAACCTCGGCACCGGCCTGAGCTCCGGGATGGTCGTCAACGGCAGCCTGTCCAAGACCGCCGTCAACGGCGGCGCCGGCGCCCGCTCCCAGATCAGCGGGCTCACGGTCGCCGCGCTCACGGTGCTCACGCTGCTGTTCCTGACCGGCCTGTTCGAACAGTTGCCGGAAGCCACCCTGGCCGCCATCGTGATCGCCGCGGTCATCGAGCTGGTCGACATCCCGGCCCTGCGCCGGCTCTACCAGGTCTGGACCCAGCGGCTCGGCGGCATCTACGGCCCCGCCGCCCGCGCGGACTTCCTCGCCGCCATCGCGGCGATGCTGGGCGTGCTGGTGTTCGACACCCTGCCCGGCCTGGTCATCGGCATCGCCGTCTCGATGACGCTGCTGCTCTACCGGGCCAGCCGGCCGCACCTAACCCGGCTCGTCCGCATCCCCGACACCGACCGGCCGGGACTGTGGGTGGACGCCGACCGGCACCCCGACCTGCGGCCAGAGCAAGGCATCCTCGTGATCCGCATCGAGTCCGGGCTGTTCTTCGCCAACGCCGACCACATCCGCGACCACATCCGCGCGGCCGTGGCGACCGGCGCCGTCGCCGTCGTGCTGGACGGCGAGAGCAGCCCGTTCATCGACGTCAGCGCGGCCGGCATGCTCGACCAACTCACCCGCGAACTCGGCGCCCACGGCGTCCGGCTCTACCTCGCCCGCGACATCGGCCAGGTCCGCGACGTCCTCCACCACACCGACAACGGATCGGCCCTCGTAGTCTACCGAGACGTCGACGCCGCCGTCGCCGCCGCCCGCACGGCCCACCCCAAGCGAGCCGACAACTGACCGCAGCAGGCGACCCCTTCCAACCGCTCAGCCTCGATCCACCGTCGAATTGGTTGATCGGCGCGGGTCGTAACGCACGAATGCCCTTCTGAGCAGGGACGATGGGGTTTGTCTAGGACCTCGTCGTTCCCACAGAAGGGCATCCGCTGGATGCGACTGTCTCATGGTTCGCCGGCGTTGTCGGCGGCGTTCGATGATCCCAACCTCGTGTCGACCGGTGGGCTGGCGCCGGTGCTGGCGCTGGCGCAGTCCTGCCGGCTCGGTGGCCTAGTCGCCGACAAGCTGACCTTGAAAGACCCCGGCGGGGCCAACGCGCAGCGGAAGGTTCCGGTGCTGGTGGCCGGGATGGTCGCCGGCGCGGACTCGATCGAGGACATGGACCTGCTGCGCCAGGGCGGCATGGACCGGCTGTTCACCGGGATCCGCGCTCCCTCGACGTTGGGTACGTTCCTGCGCAGCTTCACCTTCGGTCACGTCCGCCAGCTCGACAGCGTGGCCGCGGCGTTCCTGGTTGCCCTGGCAGCGGCGACGCCGCTGCTGCCCGGCGCCGAGCAGGTGACCTTCCTGGACCTGGACGACACGATCCGCCAGACCCACGGCTACGCCAAGCAGGGCGTCGGCTATGGCTACAACAAGGTCAAGGGCCTCAACGCGCTGCTGGCCACGGTCAGCACGCCGCTGGCAGCGCCGGTGATCGCCGCATCCCGGCTGCGCAAGGGCGCGGTCAACTCCGCTCGCGGCGCGGCCGGGTTGCTGGCCGAGGCGCTGGGCACCGCCCACGGCTGCGGGGCCGGCGGCACCGAGGGGGCCGGGCTGGTGATCGTGCGCGCGGACTCCGCGTACTACACCCATGACGTGGTCGCCGCCGCCCGCCGCGGCGGGGCCTGCTTCTCGATCACCGCCCGGCAGACGGCCACGGTCAAGGCCGCGGTCGGCTCGATCGGCGAGCACGCCTGGACCGCGATCCGTTACCCGAAGGCGGTCTGGGACGACGAAGGCCAGTGCTGGATATCCGACGCCGAGGTCGCCGAAGTGCCCTTCACCGCGTTCACCGGTCGCCGCAAGGCCGAGCACATCCCGGCCCGGCTGATCGTGCGCCGCGTCAAGCGGCTCAACCCCGACCACGTGCCGGCCGGGCAAGGCGAGCTGTTCACCGCCTGGCGCTATCACGCGGTCTTCACCGACTCGCCGCAGCCGATGCTGGAGGCAGAGAAGACCCACCGCGCACACGCGATCATCGAGCAGGTCATCGCCGACCTCAAGGCCGGCCCGCTGACTCACCTGCCCTCGGGGAAGTTCACCGCGAACTCCGCATGGCTGGTGCTCGCGGCCATGGCGTTCAACCTCACCCGCGCCGCCGGCACCCTCGCCTCGGCCTTCCACGCCCGAGCCACCACCGCCACCATCCGCGCCCAACTCATCGCCGTCCCAGCCCGGACCGCCCGCTCCGCACGACAGCTGCGCCTGCACCTGCCCCAGCGCTGGCCCTGGCGGACAGCCTGGACCGAGCTGTTCAACGCCACCTGCGGACCACCGGCAGCGGCCTGACCCCCATCCACCCGGCCCGCCAGGCCCCGACCGGAGACCAGCAGTGGAAGAGCCGGAAAGACCGGCGGCCCAGCCATGCCACAACAAGCAATCAAGATCAGGTCAGCAGCCGACCCGCCCATCCAAGATCAACGGTGGATCGAGGCTCAGTCGCACCGTCCATCGGAGGCGGCCGCGGACCATGACCCCAAGCGCTCGCGGAGGCGGCGTGAGCGAGCATTGACGGCGGCAACCTCAGATGCGTCGCACATTCCTAGGGGCGACGATGGGGAAGTTGGGGTCGAACTCGTCGAGCAGCGCGGCGTAGGTTTCGAGCTGGGCCCGGTCCCCGTTCAGTGTGATCTGCCCGGCTTCGGCCAAGTTGGCGGCGCTGCCCGGTTGGAGGATCGTGGCCACCAGGTTGCCTTGGGACCGGCCACGGTCAGTGCTGGGTCCTTGCTGGCGCCGCTGCGGGCGGGACCGCAACATCCTCATCTCGGCATGAGCGACAGTCCTGAGCGGATCGCAGACGGCGCTCCGGGCACCGACATCCTGACACGGACAGTCACCGGGCCCGGGAGCGACGTGTCACCCGTCAAGTGAAGCCGATCTGTCACGGATCAAGTGGAGTACGACATCGGCGCACAGGACGCGGCGCGAGGGGCGTGGGCCTCCAGCGCACCTGGCCGGAGCAATGGACATCTTCTTTGGCGAGCGCGCCGCCATCTCGGGACGACCATCCCCTACGCTGACGTACTGTCACAGAGATGACGACCGCAGTGCGGTCCGTAGCTGGGGGAGCACGCATGGCTGGCAGGTGGCCGATCGAGGAATGCGGCATAGACGACCTCGATCTGGACTTGCATAATGTGCGAATACCGAGGTCCGACCTGGATCAGACCGCAATAGCGCGGTACCTAGTAGAGGCAGCGGATCTTCTTGGCCTGGCTCGCGACATCCTCCGAGACGGATACATCGACAACGAGATACCTGTTGTGACGGCTGAACCCGAACGGTACGTGATTCTGGAAGGCAATCGGCGGGTAACGGTATTGAAAGCAATTCAAGAACCGGCATTGCTAGGAAGGCATGCACCGCGAATGGAGCGACTTCTCAGTCGCTACTCGGATACGGAGTCTCCCACCGAGATCAGACCCGAATCGGCGAGTAGTGGGTTGAGCTGATCTTCGACCTGTGTTGTTGATCTTTTGTCTGCCGTTTCCGGTGTCTGGTCATGCTGCTGGCCCGGATGTAGCGCGCCGGGTTCACGGGTTCCGGTGGGTGTCGGGGCCGGGGGCCGGTGGTCAGGTCGGTGTGGGGAGGGCGCGCAGCCGGGCGAGGATCTCGGCGAGCAGGTTCTGCCCGGGAGGCAGTCGTAGGGTGAGCCTGCGGGCGTGGCGGATCAGCCGGCCGGGGATGCGGATCAGCCGCCAGCGCAGGGTGGCGATCATGGCTTGGCCGTCGCGGAGGCCGTGGCCGGCCAGGGTGCCGTCAGCTCGGGTGGTGGCGGTGAGTTGGTGCAGCCAGCCGGCGATGGTGGCAGCCAGCAGCGCGCCCCACATCCAGGCCAGGTTGACCTGCCGGTAGCCGGAGGGCAGGTGGCGCAGGGCGGCGCCGTGTTTGCTGTCCCGGAAGACGTTCTCGATGCTGGTGCGGTGCCGGTACCAGTGCTCGACGGCCGCGGCGTCCTCCGGTGTGGACACGTCGAGGTTGGTCAGGATGAACGAGTAGCCGTAGACCGTGTCGGCGTCGACGAGTTCGGCCAGCGGCAGCGCCCGCTGGTCGGGGTGCAGAGTGCGGCGGCGGCGGGAGCGAGGGTCGGGCGAGACCTGCCCGGCCGCGGCGTCGAGGCGGACCCGGCGGATCAGCAGCCGGGTGTTGGCCGGCCACCAGTCTGGCCGGTAGTCGCCGACCGCGACCTGCGCGGCGGGCATGTCGGTCGCGTCGGTCCAGTCGGTCTCGGCGATGCCGGCCAGCAGCCGCCACAGCGGGGTGATCCGCTTGGCGCCGATGGCGAACCCGATGCCCTCGGCGTGCGCGGCGCGGGCCAACTCGCCGGCAAAGTAGCCGCCGTCCGCGCGCATCCGCACCGCCCCGGCCCGCACGGCCGGCGGGAGCGCAGCCAGCGCCCGGCGCAGCAGATCTGGCGCCCCGGGCCGGGGGTCGAGGTCCCCGGCCAGCAGGTCGGCGGCCAGCACGGTGCCGGTCTGCGCCCAGGTGGCCACGTGCGGCCGCCCGACGCGGCCCTGGTAGTTGAAGGCGACGCCGCGTTTGAGCCGGCCGTAGACCTCCACGTCGGTGGTGTCCAGGTCGAGGGTCACCTGCTCGGCCAGCGCCGCCGCCCGCCCGGCCGGCAGCAACTCGAGCATCCGCCCGGTGCTCGTCGCGACCCCGGTCTCCACCGCCGCCCACTGCCCGGCGGTCATCCGCCGAGCCAACCCGGCCGCGGTCGAGGTGGCCAGCCCCGGCACCGGCGCCAGCGCCTGCCCGGCCGCATCGGCGCGCTGCCGGTCCAACCCGACCAGGAAATCCTCCCCGGCCAGCTGCGCCGCCGCGACCCCGACCAGCAGCTGCCCGACCGTACAGCCCCGGTCTCGGATCTTGATCGGCCCCACCGCCGTGTCCACCGCGGCCACCACCCCCAGTCGCTGCACCACCTCGGTCACCGCCGCCATCCCCGCCACCGCAGTCAGCGACCCGTCCGGCGGACCAACCCGCACCCGCCCCACCCGCCGCCGACGTCGACCACGTACCCTGCCCACCAGATAGGTGCCTTCCCACTGAGACGATCTTTGGCCTCGCAACCACGATCATCCCAGCTCAGGACGGCACCTATCGCCATCTCCACCCCGTGTCACCGCGCTACTCGTGGATTCGGGTCAGAGAGTTCTCTTTGAACCGCGCCAGCAAGTAGAGGAGTCCTCTCTGCTGCCCTCTCGTCAGCCGCTTCGACTCTAATAGCCCATCCCTACTGAAGCGAAGTCCGAGTGCCTCCTGAATCTTCGGCTTCGCGTAAGCGTACTCGAAAGAGGTCATCTTTAACTTGCTGTCCTTCACGAACTCCTCTAGTTCGGTGTCCGCGAAGACTAAGCTTCGGATGAGCTCGCGCATCTCCCCCATTCTAATGAATCGCTCGATGGAGGAGGTCTCGGCCGGGTAGAGGCTCCGCAAGTCACCGACCGTCAGTGTCGGTGAGAGTTGCGCGTGATAGAAGACCGCTTGCTGCTCCCGGAGCCATGATCGCTTTGGTGTGCCGGTATGCAGGCGTGCGAGCAACGGCCGGGCGGCCTCACGCGAGGGAGCCACCATCACTCTGATCTCGGTGGGAGACTCCGTATCCGAGTAGCGACTGAGAAGTCGCTCCATTCGCGGTGCATGCCTTCCTAGCAATGCCGGTTCTTGAATTGCTTTCAATACCGTTACCCGCCGATTGCCTTCCAGAATCACGTACCGTTCGGGTTCAGCCGTCACAACAGGTATCTCGTTGTCGATGTATCCGTCTCGGAGGATGTCGCGAGCCAGGCCAAGAAGATCCGCTGCCTCTACTAGGTACCGCGCTATTGCGGTCTGATCCAGGTCGGACCTCGGTATTCGCACATTATGCAAGTCCAGATCGAGGTCGTCTATGCCGCATTCCTCGATCGGCCACCTGCCAGCCATGCGTGCTCCCCCAGCTACGGACCGCACTGCGGTCGTCATCTCTGTGACAGTACGTCAGCGTAGGGGATGGTCGTCCCGAGATGGCGGCGCGCTCGCCAAAGAAGATGTCCATTGCTCCGGCCAGGTGCGCTGGAGGCCCACGCCCCTCGCGCCGCGTCCTGTGCGCCGATGTCGTACTCCACTTGATCCGTGACAGATCGGCTTCACTTGACGGGTGACACGTCGCTCCCGGGCCCGGTGACTGTCCGTGTCAGGATGTCGGTGCCCGGAGCGCCGTCTGCGATCCGCTCAGGACTGTCGCTCATGCCGAGATGAGGATGTTGCGGTCCCGCCCGCAGCGGCGCCAGCAAGGACCCAGCACTGACCGTGGCCGGTCCCAAGGCAACCTGGTGGCCACGATCCTCCAACCGGGCAGCGCCGCCAACTTGGCCGAAGCCGGGCAGATCACACTGAACGGGGACCGGGCCCAGCTCGAAACCTACGCCGCGCTGCTCGACGAGTTCGACCCCAACTTCCCCATCGTCGCCCCTAGTGTCGTGCGCCAGAAATACGCCGGGTAAGTTGTAGAGTGCGGTATGCCGCGAACCGGACGTCCGAAGGCGAGCTTGGAGTTGACGGCCGAGGAGTGTGAGCAGTTGCGACGGTGGTCTCGTCGGGCCACATCGGCGCAGGCGCTTGCGTTGCGGTCGAAGATCGTGCTGGCCTGTGCGTCCGGCTTGGACAACAAGCAGGTCGCGGCGCAGTGCGGTGTCGCGGCGGCGACGGTGGGCAAGTGGCGGGCCCGGTTCGTGGAGTTGCGTCTGGATGGGCTCGGTGACGATCCGCGGCCGGGACGGCCGCCGTCGATCAGCGCCGAGCAGGTTGAGGACGTGGTGGTCGCGACCTTGGAGTCGACACCGCAGAACGCGACGCACTGGTCGCGGGCGAAGATGGCCCAGCGCAGTGGGTTGTCCCCGTCGAGCATTGGCCGGATCTGGCGGGCGTTTGACCTCAAGCCGCACCGCGCCGGCGGGTTCAAGCTGAGCAACGACCCGCTTTTCGTGGACAAGGTCTTCGACATCGTGGGCTTGTACCTCAACCCGCCGGAGGCAGCGGTGGTGTTGTGTGTGGACGAGAAGTCCCAGGTGCAGGCGCTGGCCCGGTCGCAGCCGGCGTTCCCGATGATGCCCGGCATGCCGGAGAAGCGGACCCATGACTACGTGCGACACGGGACGACCAGCCTGTTCGCCGCGTTCAACGTCGCCGACGGCACCGTGATCAGCGGGCTGCACCGACGGCACCGCACCATCGAGTTCAAGAAGTTTCTCACCAAGATCGACGCCGAGGTGCCGGCCTACCTCGAGGTGCACGTGGTGGCCGACAACTACGGCACCCACAAGAGCCCCGCGATCAAGAAGTGGCTGGCCGCGCACCCGCGCTTCCACATGCACTACACCCCGACCTACTCCAGCTGGATCAACCAGGTCGAGCGCTGGTTCGCCTACCTCACCGAGGACCTGCTGCGCCGCGGCGACCACCGCAGCGTCCAGGCCCTCGAGGCCGACATCCGCGACTGGATCAAGGCCTGGAACACCAACCCGAAACCGTTTATCTGGACCAAGACCGCCGAGCAGATCCTCATCTCACTCGGTAGACTTCTACAACGAATTTCCGGCGAGGGACACTAGGAATGTGCGACGCATCTGAGGTTGCCGCCGTCAATGCTCGCTCACGCCGCCTCCGCGAGCGCTTGGGGTCATGGTCCGCGGCCGCCTCCGATGGACGGTGCGACTGAGCGGTTGGAAGGGGTCGCCTGCTGCGGTCAGTTGTCGGCTCGCTTGGGGTGGGCCGTGCGGGCGGCGGCGACGGCGGCGTCGACGTCTCGGTAGACTACGAGGGCCGATCCGTTGTCGGTGTGGTGGAGGACGTCGCGGACCTGGCCGATGTCGCGGGCGAGGTAGAGCCGGACGCCGTGGGCGCCGAGTTCGCGGGTGAGTTGGTCGAGCATGCCGGCCGCGCTGACGTCGATGAACGGGCTGGTCTCGCCGTCCAGCACGACGGCGACGGCGCCGGTCGCCGCGGCCGCGCGGATGTGGTCGCGGACGTGGTCGGCGTTGGCGAAGAACAGCCCGGACTCGACGCGGATCACGAGGATGCCTTGCTCTGGCCGCAGGTCGGGGTGCCGGTCGGCGTCCACCCACAGTCCCGGCCGGTCGGTGTCGGGGATGCGGACGAGCCGGGTTAGGTGCGGCCGGCTGGCCCGGTAGAGCAGCAGCGTCATCGAGACGGCGATGCCGATGACCAGGCCGGGCAGGGTGTCGAACACCAGCACGCCGAGCATCGCCGCGATGGCGGCGAGGAAGTCCGCGCGGGCGGCGGGGCCGTAGATGCCGCCGAGCCGCTGGGTCCAGACCTGGTAGAGCCGGCGCAGGGCCGGGATGTCGACCAGCTCGATGACCGCGGCGATCACGATGGCGGCCAGGGTGGCCTCCGGCAACTGCTCGAACAGGCCGGTCAGGAACAGCAGCGTGAGCGACCGTGAGCGCGGCGACCGTGAGCCCGCTGATCTGGGAGCGGGCGCCGGCGCCGCCGTTGACGGCGGTCTTGGACAGGCTGCCGTTGACGACCATCCCGGAGCTCAGGCCGGTGCCGAGGTTGGCCAGCGCCGAGACCGGCCAGTTCGCGGTTGGCGTCGATGTCGTAGCCGGCTCGGGCGGCGTACGTCTTCGCCGCCGCCAGCCCTTCGGCGAACCCGACCAGCAACACCCCGGCGGCCGGCCCCACCAGGGCGAGGTAGTCGTCCATCCCCAGCCCGGAGGGGAGGCCCAGGGTCGGCAGGCCGGACTGGATCGGCCCGACGATCGCCACGCCGCGCTGGTCGAGGTCCAGCACGGCGACGGCGGCGATGCCGAGCAGGACCGCCACCAGCGACCCCGGCACGAGCGGTAGCCACCGGCGCAGGCCCAGCACGACCACCAGGCTGAGCACGCCGACGGCCAGCGTTACCCCGCTCGTCTGGTCCAGGGACGTGAGCAGGTGCCAGAGCTTGGCGAAGAAGTCGCCCTCGCCGCCCTCGACACCGAACAGCTTGGGGAGCTGGCCGGCCACGATCGTCAGCGCCAACCCGACGATGAACCCCTTCAGCACCGGCTCGGAGATGAACGACGCCAGGAACCCCAGCCGAGCCAACCCCGCCACCACCCCGACGACCCCGGTCACCAGCGCCAGCGCGGTCGTCAGCGCGACGTACTTGTCGTCGCCGGCGGCGACGAAGGTGCCGACGATCCCGGCCGAGAGTGCCGCGGTCGCCGACATCGGACCGACCACCAGGTGCCGGGAACTACCGACGGCCGCGTACAGCACCAGCGCCGGCACCGCCGCGTAGAGGCCCACCACCGGTGAGACGCCGGCGATCGTCGCGTACGCCAGCGACTCGGGCACCAGCACCGCCCACACCGTCAGGCCCGCGACCACGTCCCGGCGCAGCCAGCGGGACCGGTACCCGGCCAGCGACCCGAACAGCACCGGGACCATACGCGACCTCCCGCCTCCCTCGTCGGCCTCGCCTGCCTAGAGACCCCCGATTCCCTTGCCGATCAGGACGGCGCCGATGACGAGCAGCAGCACGCTCATCACGGCCGCGTTGTGGGTCTGCAGCCACTCCTTCAGCTCATTCAGCGGCCCACGGAGCCGGTCGCGGGCGACCGCGTAGGCCAGCACCGGTACGGCCACGGTGCTCGCGGCGAGCACGGTGTACACGGCCACCGCGACCACGTCTTCGCCGCCCGACAGCTCGCCGGAGCCGATCGCCGTTCCGGCCGCGACGCACATCAGCAGGTTCTTCGGGTTGACCGCGGAGAGCACGAACCCGAGCCCGGCCGCCTTGGGCAGCGTGAAGCTGTCCATCGCCGACATCCACCCGGGCAGCGCCGCATCCGCGCCCGGCTTCGGCCGCCCACGCCACTGCCGGGCCGCCAGTAGCAGCAGCAGCAAGCCCAGCCCGATCTTGACCCAGGACACCGCGGTCGATGGTTCGCCCGACCCGCCGAACCCGGCCCTGGCAAGCGCGGTGAACACACCCGTCGCGACCGCGATGCCGGCGACCCAGCCGAGCAGGAAGCCCACGCTAGTCCCACCGGCCTTGGCCGCCAGCAGCATCAGGATCGTCGCGATGATCGGGATCGGGCTGATCGCCACCCCGACCGCCAGCGGCAGCAACTCTCCAATGACCTCATTCATGGCCAGCTCCGACCCTGGTCGGTGTGACCCGACCGCCGACTCATGCCGATCTACGGATGGACATGGGTGGGCGATCGGGTCGGTTGCGGGGTTTACGGGTGACGATCGCCAAGTTCGGGTCGGGCTGGTCGGCGAGGGCGGCGATCACGGCAAATGTTCGGGTCGCCGTCGGTCGCTCAGATCCGCAGGCACGATCGCGACTCCCATCAGCCGAAGTGGACCTCTCTGCCACGATCCTGACGGGCGACCAGGCAAGCCCGCCTCCTCCGGCCAGGGTGAGCGCCGCTGGGCACGACCGGCGACCCGAGGCAACGCTCAGAAGGGTTCCCCGCTATGCGCTCATACGCTGACCGGGACTTCCGCTCACGGTAGGTAGCGAGGCCTGTGCGCCGAGCCTGGCCGCTGGTGGCCATCGCTGACCTGGTCCGGCGGTGGCCGCCCCAGCCCTGGCCGGCTGACCGGCGGACGAGTCCCTAGCCGCCGGGCCGGAGAACCACGCGGTGTCTCGGGGATCAGTTCGAGGGCGACGACGACGTCGCCCAGGCCGGCTGCGGTCAGGTCGGCCCGCAGCTGGTCGGTGCTCGGCGCCGGGAGCGGCCCGTAGACGCGAGCGGTGTAGTCGTCCGCCCCCGGGGTCAACGACGCGAGGCTCCACCCGTTGCCGGACGCCCACCGGGTCACGACGCGGGAGACCGAGCTCTGCTCCGACGTGGTCCGCGCGACGCGTATCGAGCTGACGGTCAGCGGTACCGCGATGACGATCAACAGCGCGGCGACAACGAGCACGCCGGGCCGGCTCCACCGCCGCACCCTCGGCGCCCGCCGGAACGGCGGAGAGCAGACCGTAGAGCGCCATCACCAGCACACCGGTGGCGAGGATGGCCGACACGTTGGCCAGGAACAGCAGCAGCGCGCCCCGCGCCTCGCCGTACACGCCCGATTCCAGGGTCAGCCCCACGACCGACAGCGGTGGCACCAGCGATATCGCGATGGCCACGCCGGGGAGCGTGTCGCTGATGTCGGAGCGGATGAGGGCGACGGAGCCGACCGCGCCGGTGGCCAGCGCGGCCAGCAGGTCGACCAGCCTGGGGCTGACCCGGCTCGCCACCTGCGAGTTGGTCGCCGCGGTCACCGGCTCCGGGATGGCCAGCCCGATCAGATAGCCGAGGGCGACGACCACGCACGCGCCGGCGACGACCATCGCGATCGACCGGAGCAGGTTGCGGCGGTCGTTGAGCACCATCGCCAGGACGACGCCGAGAATCGGCGTCATCAACGGAGCGACGATCATCGCTCCGATGACGGTGGCGGTCGAGTCGCCGCCGACACCGGCCGTCGCGATGATCGCCGACAGCACTAGCAGCAACCAGAACCGACTCTGCCGGGCCCGGACGTCGGCGCCCTCGAAGAACAGGTGCGCGCGCATGCGGGCGATGTCGTCGGCAGCGACCATTGCATCCGTCCGTCGGGTCGGCGGGCCCCTACTCGGGGGTGACGATGGCGAGGTCAGGGATCGCCCGGCTCGAGCACGCCGGCCAGCCGAGCCAGCACGCCGGCGTCCCCGCTGACCTTGATCCCGGCCGCGGACAGGGAGTCGGCGTCGAGCGAGCCCAGCGCGAGGGCCGGCAGTGACGCCCGGGAGGCGGCCAGCGACACATCGGCGGCCCCGGACTGCGCGGCCGGGCTGTAGGTCAGCACACCGTTGGCCAGCCGCAGCCGGTAGCGCTGGTCGGTGTCGGTCAAACGAACGTCGATGGTGAGCGTCTCATCCCATGCTCGCGGCCCGTCCACCCGAATGGCGATCGCGTCGAACAGCATCTCCGGACTGAGTTGCCCGATCATGTCCGGTGAGCTTGTGACCGTCGGCGTGCCGAACCGGCCGTCCCGCAACTCCGTGGCGCCGGCCAGGTAGAAGTTGCGCCAGGTGCCGTTCTCGCTGCCGTAGCCGAGCTGCTCATAGCGTGTCGGCCAGCAGCGCTCGAGCGGCTGCGTGGGCCGGGTCAGTCGAAGATCACGTGGTTGAGCACTTCCGCCACCCAGCGCAAGTCGCCCTCGTCGTAGGACTTGCGTGCCTTCGCCACGACCGCGTCAGCACCGCCCATGAAGTCGACATAGCGACGGGCCTCTCGACCGGCGGATGCGGCCACAGATGCGCCGGGTTGCCGTCGAACCAGCCCATGTACCGCTGGTAGACCGCCTTGACGTTGTGACTGACCGAACCGTAGTAGCCGTGCGTGGACCACGCGCTCTCCAGCGCCGGCGGCATCTCATCGCTCGGCGATCTCGTTCGCCGGTCAGGCCCTTGTTCAGCATGCGCAGCGTCTGGTCGTGCAGGTAGCCGTACAGGTCGCGCTGGATCGACAGGAACTGCGACCACCCGCTCGGCCCCCCAGGTCGGCCAGTGGTGCGAGGCGAAGAGCGACGTCGGCCCGGCCACCGAACAGGTCGATCGCCTCGGTGAGGTAGCTGCGACCAGACGTGCGGGTCGCGGACGACCGCGCCGCGCAGGGTCAGCAGGTTGTGCAGGGTGTGGGTGGCGTTCTCGGCCATGCACAGCGCCCTGCGGTCCGGGAAGTAGAAGTTCATCTCGGACGGCGCCTCGGTGCCCGGCGTCATCTGGAAGACCATCCGCACGCCGTCGACGATCTCTTCCTGGCCGGTCGTCGTGATCTCGACCGTCGGCGGGATCAGGGTGACCGTCCCGGTCGACGTCGTCTGCCCCAGGCCCGCGCCGACCTGACCCTGCGGCCCGCGCGCCAGCACCGCGCCGTACATGTAGCCGGCGCGGCGGGCCATCGCGGTGCCGGCGTAGACGTTCTCCGCAGACCGCGTGCTCGAGGAACCCTGCGGGCGCGAGCGATCGGCACCTCGCCGGCGTCGACGTCCTCGCCGGGTCGACGACGCCCTTGACGCCGCCGAAGTGGTCGACGTGTGCAGTGCGTGTAGATCACGCCAGTCGACCGGGCGGTCGCCGCGGTGCTTGCGGTAGAGCGCGAGCGCCGCGGCCGCGGTCTCGGTGCGAGATCAGCGGGTCGATGACGATCACGCCGCTGTCGCCCTCGACGAACGTCATGTTCGACAGGTCGAAGCCGCGGACCTGGTAGATGCCCTCGGTGCACCTCGAACAGCCCGTGCACGGGCGACCAGCGTCGACTGCCGCCACAGGCTGGGGTTCACGCTGTCCGGAGCGTCGCCGGTCAGGAAGTCGAAGGTGCTGTTGTCCCACACGACGCGGCCGTCGTCGGCGTGCACGACGCATGGCTCCAACCGCCCGATCAGTCCACGTGCGGTGTCATCGAAGTCCGTGGTTTCCGAGAACGGCAACCTGTCGCGCAGCGCCGCCTGCTGCTGCACGATAGCCGGTGCGGGCGGCTTCGCCGAGTTCGTCATGCCAACGACGCTACGAACGGCAAGCCGCCGACCCATCACCCAGACTGGATGAGCCGCACCCGTCGACGACCGGCGAGCCGCCGAACTATCACCCAAAATCGGATAAACCGCACCAGTCGACCAGCACGCAGGCAGTTGCGGTTCTAGATCAATCCGCGGGTCCGCGCCTCCTCCACGGCCGCGCGGCGCCCGTCGACGCCGAGCTTGCGGTAGACGGACGCGAGGTGGGTCTTGACCGTGTTAACGCTGAGCCCACGGAGGTCGGCGATCTCTCTCATCGACAGCCGCGATGGCAGGTCACGCAACACCTGCAACTCGCGCGGGGACAATGGGGCCGGGAGCACGTGCGGATCGGCGTCACGTCGGGCCCAGTCGGCGAGTAGTTCGGCAACGAACTGCTCGGCTGGCCCGAACCGGCCCTGGTGGGCGATGAGCAGCGGCTGCAGCTCGGTCCGCGAGTCGATGAAGGGACGGCGGTAGTTGCGGGGAGCGGCCCAGTCCAGGGCCCGCTCGAGCGCATCGAAAGCTCGGATCGGGCTGCCGGCACGCTGTTCCAGGACCGCTGTCATGATCTCGGCGGCCACGACGGTCGTCGGCAGGTGAACGACTAGAGCACCTCGCAACACGGGCTGGAGCAGGCGCAAAGCTTCGCCGGAACGGCCGCTTCCTATTCCTACGATCAGCTGGGCTCGTACGGTTGCCGCTTCGGCGCTGTCGGGCAGCTGCCGCTCGACCCGCTCGACCGCCTCGGCCGCCCACCGGTGCTCGCCCACCGCCAGGGCCAGCCGGATCTCCTGTGGACTGGCGTGCCCGCTGAGGGCAGGCGACACCTGGTCGGCGGCTGAGCTTTGCCACAGAGCGTGGAAGCTCTTGGCCGCCGCCCGGCGCTCGGCGCCGGCACGCGACTCGAACCGGGCGAGGGTGTACATGCTGCGCACTCCCAGCTCGACCTCGACGTTGGTGACCCCCTCCAGGGACCGCATCCCCAACTCGGCGTAGCCGGCCTGACCGCCCTGGTCCCCGGTCTGGAACGCCGTCCAGGCGGCCAGCAGGTAAGCGTAGGCCAGCCGGGGAGAGTCGACCCAGCCGCGGGGCTTGGCGAAGGCGATGGCCTGCGCCGCCCACTCGCCGGCTGCTCCCAGGTCGCAGGCCGCGCCGGCCATACCGGACAACTGCGAGAGCGTCCCGAGGACGAACTGGTCGTAGTGTCCGGCCCGTGCCAGGGCCAGCGCCCGCTGCAGGTCGGCGGTGGCTCCACCGTAGTCGCCGCTGCGCATCCGGGCGGGCGCACGGCAGGCGAGCGCGATCAGGTCGACGTCGCCGTCTCCGGTCAGCTGCTGCTGGAGGAGGTCGGTGTCGCGCATCGCGGCGGCCACGTCGCCGCCGACCAGGGCGCGTTGCGCAATCGCCGATGCCCACATGGCGCCGAGCCGCGGGTCCGCCGGCCGGTCCTGCTTGTCGACGACCGCGAGCCAGCCGTCGGCCCGGGCGATGTCGGCCACGTCCAGGGCCGCCAGAGCGGCCACGATCGCGACCGAACGATCCTCCCGCCACGAGTCGGCGGCCGCGACCGTGTCGCACACTAGGGCCGCCTGACCGGACAGGATCAACCGCAAGCCGTGGCGTCGGAGCAGGGTGGCCAGCAGTTCGTCGTCGCCGGCGTGCAGAGCGTGGTCCAGTGCGACGGCGGGCTGGTCATGGCGATCCAACCAGCGGGCGGTCGCGGCGTGCTGCCGGCCCGGCGCCGCGATGTCCGCCCGGGTCAGCGCCGAATGAAGGTAGCCACGCAGCAGGCTGTGGTACCGGTAGGAGGTCTCGCCGGACTGTACGACGAGCGCGTTGGCGCGGCACACCTGGTCGAGAAGCCGGCCGGCGTCAGCCCGCCCGGATAGTTCAGCGGCAAGCTCAAGCGGTAACTGTTCGGGTATGCAAGTGGCGAGCAGGAACTCGTACAGATCGGCCGGTAGGTGCCGCACGATCTCGGCGAACAGGTAATCGGCGACGGCACCCTGATCGACTTCGAACGCGGAGATGAAGGCGGCGGCGTCAGCCGCGGCGGCAAGCGAGACCGCAGCTAGACGGAGCCCGGCCGCCCATCCCTCGGTCCGCGCGACCAAGCGGGACAGGTCCGGCTCAGTCAGCGGGGTGCCGAGTCGGGCAAGCAAGGCGGCCGCCTCCGGCTCGGTGAACGCGAGCTCGGCCGGCCGCACCTCCTGCAGCTCGCCATGCAGCCGCAGCCGGTGGACGGCGACAGCCGGATCGGTGCGGGCGATCAGCACGATCCGCAGGCCACCTGGCGGGTCGGCCAGCACGATGTCGAGCCCTGCGATCACGTCCGGGCTGTGCAGCCGCTGCGCGTCGTCGAGAACCAGCCACCGCGACGTCGGCTCGGCCGCGATGGGCTCTGCCAGCGCGGCAATGAAACGCGGTTCGAACCCCTGCTGCGGCGGGCTGAGCGAGTCCAGCCGGCGGGCCGTCGCGGTCGGGCCGGCAGCGATCAGCGCCTCGATGATCGCCGACCAGAACTCGAACGGCCGGTCGTCACGGTCCTCGACCGACAGCCACGCCACCGGCTCGCCGTCGGCGACGCGCTGCGTAGCCCAATCGGCGACCAGAATGGACTTGCCCGACCCGGCCGGCCCGCTCACCAGCGAGACCGGGCGCTGACCGATGCCGGCGCCGACCAGACGTGGACGGTGGACCAATCCGCTGGACAGCCGTGGCACGCGCAGCCGGCTGGGCGAGACGAAAGCCCGGAAACCGTGGCCATCACCCGACACTCGGCCACCCTCTCACCGTGTCCGCGAGCTCGCATCCGGTCACGGAGACAATTCGATCGTCAAGCATCAAGCGAAGTACGACAATTCGCCGCTCGACGGTGCCGGACACCGTTGTCCGGCACGTTGTCCGGCACGTTGTCCGGCACCGTGTCCGGCACCGCCGGTGAGGACTTTCTCTTCTTGGTCGAGTGCCGGCCCTTCGGGCCGGGGTGTCCGCTCGTCCGGGGCCGCGGTCACTGCGCGCGGCGCTTCGCGCCGTGCTCGCACCGCGGCCCCGGCCGGCGGCCACCAGGCCAACGGACCGGACCTGACCAGAGGAGAAGCGTCAGCGAGCCGACCGGCGGGTGATGCGGTGCCCTTCTCGCCGCGGAGAGTTCCAGTCGGCCGGCGCACCGGTCAAGGCCGCCTACGGCGTCGCTACGCGATCCAATGCCGCGTAGTTAGGTGTGGCCTGGTCGGGTCAAGTCGATCTTGCTCGGCGCGGCGGGGATGGTGTGAGACGGGACCTCTGGTAGGCGGGTGCGATCCGTCACGATCTTCCCCGACACCAGAGGTCCCGTTGCCCGCTGAGTCTGCCATCACCAGGATCACGCACGCCGTCACCGTCGCCGGAGGGGTCTTCGCCCCGGGTCATCTCGGCGAGCTGACGCAGTACCTGCCGTTCGAACTCGTCGATGACGTGCTGGCCCAGACCAGGACGGGGCAGCGCCGGCTGCGGGACTTGCCGTCCCGGGTCGGGGTGTACTTCGTGCTCGCGCTGGGGTTGTTCCCGCGGCTGGGCTACGCCCGGGTGTGGGACAAGCTGACTGCCGGGCTGGTCGGCCTGAGCGTGCCGTGTCCGTCGGAGAAGGCGCTGCGGGATCTGCGTCGTCGGCTCGGACCGGCGCCGTTGAAGGCGCTGTTCGAGGTGGTGGCCGGGCCGCTGGCCCAGCCGCGCACCCCCGGGGTCCGGTTCCGCGGGTTGCGGACGGTCGCGTTCGATGGCTGCAACTCTCTGAAGGTCCCCGACACCGACCGCAACCGGTCTTGGCTGGGCCGGATCCGGTATCGGATGGGCTTCGCCGGCTACCCGACCGTGCGGCTGATGACGTTGGCCGAGACCGGCACCCGCGGCCTACTCGGCGCCGCGCTCGGGTGTTCGCCGAGCGACCGGGATGAGCCGACGCTGGCCCGGCGGCTGCTGCGGCTGTTGGAGCCGGGCATGCTGGTGCTGCTGGACCGGGCCTTCGACGCCAGCGCCTTCCTCGCCGATGTCGCCGGCACCGGCGCGGCGCTGCTGGTCCGGGCCAAGTCCACCCGCAACCCGGCGGTGCTGGAGCAGCTACCCGACGGGTCCTACCTGTCGAACCTGGACGGCCTGCCGGTGCGGATCATCGATGCAGACCTGACGGTGACCGGCGTCGACGGCAGCCGGATCGGTGACCGCTACCGGTTGATCACCACCCTGCTCGACTCCCACCGCTTCCCGGCCGCCGACCTCGTCGAGCTCTACCACGAGCGGTGGGAAATCGAGTCGGCCTACCTGGCCCTGCGGCACACCATGGTGGGCGGCCACGTGCTGCGCTCGCAGGACCGGGCCGGCCTGGAACAGGAGATCTGGGCCCTGCTCACCGTCTACCAGCTGCTGCGCATGGCCATGGTCGACGCGGTGGAGACCCGGCCCGGAACCGACCCCGACCGGGCCAGCTTCACCACCGCCCTGCAGGCCGCCCGCGACTGCCTCACCGCCGCCCGCGGCATCCACCCCGACGACCCCACCGACCTGCCCGGCGTCATCGGCCACATCGGCGTCATCGGCCGGGCCGTCCTGGCCACCCTGCTGCCCGCCCGCCGACCCCGCTACAGCGCCCGCAAGGTCAAGAACGCCACCTCCCGCTACCTCAACCGCGACGACGGCCGACCGGCAACCTCAACCACCATCACCGCCTTCGAAATCACCCTGCACACCCCACCGATCGACACTCGACCCCGACCACGCCGCGCCTACGGCTCCGCCCGCCAACCCCAACCACCGACCCGCCGGCACCGCGTCACGGAGATCATGAACACCGACCCCGGCCGCGGCTGGACCGGACAGGAACTCGCCACCCGGCTCCAGGTCAAACCCCGCAATCTGCTCACCCAACTCGCCGAATGGACCCGCGCCGGCTTCATCACCCGAACCAGCGCCGGCACCTACGCCCTCGACACACCGCCATAGATCCTCGACACACCCGCCAACCCGCTAACTACGCGGCATTGCTACGCGATCGGCTGCGCCGAGCCTTGACCGCCACACCGCCCGACCAGAGGCGCCGCAGCTGCGACAAGGACGCCGCGGAGTGGCACCGATCAGGGCAAGCCCTCCGCCCGACTCGCGGAGGCGACGATGAGCACCAGGGCGACGAGCAGCTACCAGGACGCGCGGTACTTGCAGCTCTGGCTCACATTCGACTGGCCGCAGCCGAGCGACCGCGTCCCGGTCGCGTGCGCCGACTGCGGGTGGAGCCGGCGGCGGCTCCGCCGGAGCGTGACCGCGAGGCCGTGCCCGCGGTGCGCCGGCCGGGTCGCTCGGTCCGCCGGGCCGGCGGGGGACCGGTCCAACGTCGTCAGCCTCGCCGGATGGACGCCGGTCGGCGGGCGGCGGGTCAGCGGGCCGGGTCGTCGGAGCGGCCGAGCAGCCACGCGAGGGTGACCTCGAGGGTGTCGGCGACCTGGCCGAGCCGCCAGGCGTCCAGGCCCTGGGTGCCACGCTCGACCGCGCTGACGAAGTTGCGGGTCACGCCGGCCCGCGCGGCGACCTCGTCCTGGGTGAGCGCCGCGCCGGAGCGGGCGAGCCGGATCCGCCGGCCGACTTGCTCCCGGTACTCCTGGACCGTCGCCGCCGCCCGAGGTACGGACCCGGCCACCGCGCGAAAGTCCGGGTCGGCGCCGGCCGGCGGAGCGGACCGCAGCCGCGAGGCGAACAGGCCCCGGTCGGTGGCCGCTGGACGACGGGTCGGCAGCGGGACCGGCGCGGCCGGGGAACGGTCGGGCATCGGATCGGTCGGGGTCATACCGCCGCACCTCCTCGGATCAGTGGGACCGGTGGAACCCGGGCCGGCCACGGTCAACCCTGCAACCCACGTGGCCGGCCCGGAGACCAGCTACTCCCGCAGGCTCGTCACGATCGACGCCGGCCCGACGGCGTAGTCCGCCCAGCCCTGCTCCAGCGCGAACAGGTCCGCCGCCATCGCGCTGTCGAACATCGACACCACCCGGCGCACCCGCCGGCTCTCGCCGTCGAACTCCACGACCGCGTACCGGCGCACGCTCACGACGACGTGCGTGCTCGACCGGTCCTCCAGCCAGGCGCGGCTCACCGCTCGCCGTCCGCGTCCGGTGTGATCAGCGCCAGGTACGTCCGGCTGGTCACCGCGCCGGACAGGCACACCGCGGCCAGCAG
>CAWDLH010000015.1:0-8896 GCA_963803135.1 uncultured Actinomycetota bacterium
CCACGCCCTTGGCCGCTGCGTCCGCTTCCGCCCACGCCAGCGCTTCCTGAGAGCAGGCCGACTCATCCACGCCGACCAGGACGCCGATCCCCTCGGTGCTCATGTTTGGTCTCCCTCAGAGAGGGACGGTGTCCGCGCGGCCAGTCAACTCCATCGGACCCGACCCGACCGCCTCGGTAGCAGGGCCGGAAGTCCTGCCGTGCGCGAGCCGGTCAAAGACTCAACGTCGCCCCGCCCACCGCAGTCCGCGACGTCAGGTATCCGGTCCAGTCGGAGATCGACACGAGCTGGCCGTAGTCCCGTTCCGGGATGGTCAGCCCGGTGCGCACGCAGACGCCCTCGATGAGGCTGAGAAAGTCCAGCGAGTCGAGGTCGAGCTCGGTGCGCAGGTTCGCGTCGGCGGGGACGGGTTCGAGCTCCGCTTCCGGGGCGATGTCGGCGAGGATCTCGGCCAGCAGGCTGCGGCATTGGTCGTCGGTCATAGCTCCTCCGGGGATTCGAGGTGACGAGTGATGGCGGTGAGGAACAGGCCGCCGCGGTGACCGTCGCTGGCCCGGTGGTCCGCGGCGAGTGTGACGGTGAGCAGTGGCCGGACGCCGAGCAGGCCGTTGACCGCCCACGGCCGGTCGACGACGCGGCCGAGGCCGACAAGGGCGACCTGCGGCGGGTAGATCACGCCGAACACGCTTTCCACACCGAGGTCCCCGAGGTTGGTCACGGTGATCGTCGGGTCGGAGAGTTCCGAGGAGCGCAGTGCTCCGGTGCGGGCCCGGCGGCCGACGTCGCGCAGCCGCGTCATCAGCTCGTCCAGGGAGAGTCGGTCCGCATCCCGGATCGCTGGGGCAATGAGGCCTCCGCCCCGTACGGAGACGGCCACGCCGAGGTGGACGGCCGGCGCAGGCCGAAACTCGTCATCGACCCACTGGCCGTTCATCTCCGGCACCTCGCGGGC
Organism: uncultured Actinomycetota bacterium; assembly: GCA_963803135.1. Taxonomy (GTDB): domain Bacteria; phylum Actinomycetota; class Actinomycetes; order Mycobacteriales; family CADCTP01; genus CADCTP01. The sequence continues at coordinate 953 of CAWDLH010000015.1, forward strand.
GGCCAGGACGACTGCGCGGAGGGCCAGCACGGCGAACAGGAGGCGTTCACTGACCGGACGCCGGTCGTTGGTGGCGCGCAGCCAGTCCTGGGCCGCCGAGACGTCGATCGTGGTGCTGAGGTAATAGTGCGGAATTTCCCGCTTCGAGCGGGCCATGAGCGTGGCCGTAGCCTTGCGCATCGCGGCCAGCCGGTCCGCCCCGTCGGCACGGCGGGCGGCGGGTGCGGCGGGGGGTGCGGCCCTGGTCGTGGCGGCGACGGTGCTCGCCGGGTGGGCCGCGGTGGCGAGGACGTCGCGGATTTGTACCGCACCACCGGGGCCCGAGCCGTGGACGGTGGCGAGGTCGATGCCGAGTTCGGCGGCCCGCCGGCGGGCGTACGGGCTGGCCCGCCGAGCGGGGCGCCGGCCGCCGCCCGCCGCCCGCTCCACGTCGTGTCTAGTGACCTTGCCGCCCGGTCCGGTGCCCTCGACTTCAGCCAATTCGACACCGAGGCGCTCGGCCAGGTGCCGCACCACCGGCGAGACCACCGGCGGTGGTTTCGGCGGTTCGGCCGGCTGAGGCGGCACCGGCGGTTCGGCCGGCGCCGGCGGGGTCGGCGGGAACGGTGGCTGCGTCGGGGCCGGCGGGCCGGCCGGCTCGGGCGGCGCCGGCTCGGGCGGCGCCGGCTCGGGCGGCACCGGCTCGGGCGGCGCCGGCTCGGGCGGCGGTCGGGGCGGGACCGGTGGCCGCGGCGGAGGCGGTTGCGGCGCCGGCGGGGTTGGGGGCTCGACCGGTAGCGGTGGCTCCGGCGGCACCGGCGGGATCGTCGCCCGATCACGGATGCGGGCCAGCGGTGTGCCGACGGGCACCTCCCGCCCGGGTGGCACCAGCAGCTCCTCGACCACTCCGCTGGCAAAGACCTCGACGTCGACCGCGGACTTGGCGGTGTCGACGACGGCCACCACGTCGCCGCGGTGCACGACGTCACCGGGCTTGACCAGCCATTCGACCAAGGTGCCGGAGTCCATGTCGGCACCGAGGGAGGGCATGGTGAAGTCGCTCATGCGCCCACCGCCCGCCGGACGGCGGCGGCGATGCCGGCCACCTGGGGCAGCGCAGCTTCTTCGAGGTGCTTGGCGTAGGGCATCGGCACCTCGGCCGAGCAGACCCGCTCCACCGGCGAGTCCAGCTCCCAGAACACCGCTTCGCCGATGCGGGCGGCAATCTCGGCCGAGAGGCTGCCGCTGCGCCAGCCTTCGTCGATGATCACGGCCCGGTGGGTGCGCGCCGCGGACTCCAGCACGGTTGCCGAGTCGAGGGGCCGCAGCACCCGCAGGTCGACCACCTCGGCGTCGATGCCGGCGGCCGCGAGCTCCTGCGCCGCTTCCAGGGTCCGGCCGAGCGTCCCGCCGTAGGTGACGAGCGTGACGTCCGATCCTGGCCGACGAACCGCCGCCCGGCGGATATCGACGGGAGTCGGGTCGTCGGGCAGGTCGGCGGCGACGTTGTAGAGGCTGCCGTGCTCGAACAGCAGCACCGGGTCCGGATCCTCCAGCGCCGGCCACAGCATCCCACGCGCGTCCTCCACGGTGGCCGGTGCGAGAACGGTGATGCCGGGCACGTGTGCGTACCAGCCTTCCAAGCTGTGCGAGTGCTGGGCGGCGAGCTGGCGGCCGGCCCCGGTGGTCATCCGGATCACCACCGGCACGTTGAACTGGCCCCCGGACATGTGCAGCACGGTGGCCGCGGTGTTCACGATCTGGTCGAGCGCGAGCAGGCTGAAGTTCACGGTCATGATCTCGACGATCGGCCGCATACCGCCGAGGGCGGCGCCGATGCCGGCGCCGACGAAGCCGGACTCGGACAGCGGCGTGTCCCGGACGCGGTCTTGCCCGAACTCCTCCAGCAGGCCGAGGCTGACCGCGAAGCAGCCACCGTACCGGCCGACGTCCTCGCCCATCAGGAAGACCCGCTCGTCGCGCCGCAGCGCCTCGCGCAGCGCTGCCCGCATCGCCTCACGGTAGGTCAGCTTCACGGCCGGCTCCGTTCAGTGTGGACGAACCGGGTCAGGTCCTCGACCGGCTCCACCGGCGCCGCTGCCGCGGCCGCGGACGCGGCGTCGATCTCCGCTGCCACCGCCGCCTCGATGGCCGCGCGTCTCTCGGCCAGATCCGTCTCGGCCAGGCCGGTCGCGAGCAGCGCGGACGACAGCACGTCGATCGGGTCCCGGTGCTTCCACTGCTCGACCTCGGCCTTGTCCCGGTACCGCTCCGGGTCGTACATCGAGTGCGCGCGGAACCGGTAAGTCTTCAGTTCCAGGAAGACCGGCCCGCCACCGTTGCGCACCGCGGTCACCGCGTGCTCGGCGGCCCGCCGGACGGCCAGCACGTCCATCCCGTCCACGGTCCAGGCCGGGATCTCGTAGCTCGCCGCCTTCACCGCCAGGTCGGTTTCGGACTCCGACCGGGACAGCGCGGTCCCCATCGCGTACAGGTTGTTCTCGCAGCAGAACAGCACCGGCAGCGACCACAGCGCGGCGAGGTTGGCCGACTCGTGGAACTCGCCCTCGGCCACCGCGCCCTCGCCGAAGAAGCATGTCGTGACACCGTCCCGGTCCCGCATCCGGTCGGCCAGCGCGAGCCCGACCGCGAGCGGGAGGCCGCCGGCGACGATCGCGTTGCCGCCGTAGAAGCGGGTCTTGCGGTCGAACAGGTGCATCGAGCCGCCGCGGCCCCGGCTGCACCCGGTGACCTTGCCGTACATCTCGGCCAGGACCGCGTCCATCGGCACCCCGCGGGCGAGCGCGTGCCCGTGCTCCCGGTACGTGGTCACCACCGCGTCGTCCGCGCGCACCGCGCCGAGCACGCCGACCGGGACCGCCTCCTCACCGATGCACAGGTGCAAGAAGCCGCGGATCGCGCCGCCGCTGTAAAGCTCGGCGCACTTCTCCTCGAACCGGCGGATCCGTACCATCTGCTGCAACAGATGGAACGCCTCGCCCGGATCCGGCACGGCCTCGGCAGCGGACCCGTCCTGCCGGGCGGCCTTGACGCCGGTGGACTTACCTCGCCGGGAACGCGGCCGTCGCGTGGTCATGCCCCCGCTCCTTCCAGTGTGGACAGGTCGCCGGTGGGCAGGTCCAGCTCCCGAGCCTTGAGCAGCCGCCGCATGATCTTTCCGCTCTTGGTGTGCGGCAGCGTGTCGGCGAATGCGACGTCTCGGGGCGCTACCGCGGCCCCGAGCCGCTTGCGGGCGAACCCGATCAGCTCCCGGCGCAGCGCGTCGGTCGGCTCATGTCCGGAGCGCAGCGACACGAACGCCTTGACCACCTCCCCGGCCACCGGATCCGGCACCCCGATGACACCGGCCTCGGCAACCGCGGGGTGCTCGGTCAGCACGCTCTCCACCTCGAACGGCCCGATCAGGTGACCCGCGGTCTTGATGACGTCGTCGGCGCGGCCGACGAACACGTACCGGCCGGCCGCGTCCCGCCTGGCCACGTCACCAGTCAGGTACCAGCCCCCGGCGAACGCCTGCGCGTACCGGGCCTCGTCGTGCAGGTAGCCCCGGAACATCGACGGCCATGGCGGCCGTAGGGCGATCTCCCCGTCCGTGTCCGGCGCTGTGACCTCCTCCACGACCCCGTCGCGCACCAGGGCCCGGCCGTCCGATCCCTGCCGGAGCAGCGTCGCCCGCACCCCGGGCAACGGCCCGCCCATGGCGCCCGGCACCACCTCGTCGCCCGCCAGCGTGCCGATCATGATCGCGCCAGTCTCGGTCTGCCACCACGTGTCGTGGATGGACTTGCCGAGAACCCGCTGGCCCCAGCGGACCGCTTCGGCGTTCAGCGGCTCGCCGACGCTCACCACCAGCCGCAGCCGGGACAGGTCGGCGGCGGCGGCCAGGTCGTCGCCGGCCCGCATGAGCATCCGGATCGCGGTCGGCGCGGTATAGAGCACGCTGACCCGCTGCTCGGCCAGCGTCCGGTACCACCGCTGCGCGTCGAACTCGCCCTCGTCGACCAGCGCCGTGACACCGGCGGCCAGCGGGGCCACGATCCCGTACGACATGCCGGTCACCCAGCCGGGGTCCGCCGTGCACCAATACACGTCGTCAGCGGTCAGCCCGAAGACCAGCTCCGCAGTGGCGCGGTGGGCCACCACCGCATCGTGTACGTGGACGGCGGCCTTCGGCGTTCCCGTCGTGCCGCTGGTGAAGTGCAGCAGGGCCATATCTTCGGCGCCGGTGGCGGCGACGACCCCGTCCGGGGCGGTGCCCGCCATGAGCTCCGGCAGGGACCGCGTCCCGGGCGGAGCCTGGCCGGGCCGGGCGTCGACCAGCAGCACGTCCCGCAACCGCGGCAACCTCTCGCGTAGCCCGGCCACCTTCCGGCGGTAGAGAGCCGTCGTCGTGACCAGCACCCGCGCGTCGCCGATCCGCATCCGCGCGGCGATCGGGTCCGGTCCGAAGGCCGCGAACAGCGGCGCGAAGACGCTCCCGGCCTTCATCGTCCCCAGCGCCGCCACATGCATCTCCGGCACCCGCCCCAGCAGCCCGAACACGGTCCGCCCCGGCTCGACCCCCAGCCGGCGCAGCACGGCCGCGAACCGATCGGTACGGTCGGCCAGCTCGGCATAGCTCAGATCCCGGACGCCGCCGCGGACGTCAAGGCAGCGCAGCGCCGTCCGGTCACCCAGGCCGGCGGCCACCTGCCGGTCCACCGCCTCGACCGCAATGTTGAGCCCACCGCCGGGCAACCCCGCCAGCTGCCCTCGCGCCCGCCGCCAGAACTCGGCCCGTTCGGCATCAGTCGGCTCCGCCGTGATCACGTCCTGTCCGGGCATCGTTCACCTCCCGGGATCCGACCAGTCCTGTATAGGACCGTCGGGACCGGGCGGGTAAGGGTCGAAGGTCACCGCGGACGGGAGCAAAGCCGGCTGGCTGGGTGCCCGTTCCCGGCCGCGCAAGTCAGTTCGGTCCGGCGCGGGAGAGCCGCGCAGAAGCGCCCGTGGCGATGTCAGAACTTGTAGCCGATGTCCCGGAGGAGTCGTTGGCGGTCCGCGACATCGGCGTCGGTCTCGATGCCGACCGGAGGCTCGCCGTCGATAACGCCGACGATCCCGCGACCGGACTCCGTTTCGGCGATGACGACGGTGACCGGGTTCGCCGTTGCGCACAGGATGCTGCACACTTCGGGAACGACTTTGATCGCACCGAGGACGTTCACCGGGTAGCCCTCGGTCAGGAAGATGACGAAGGAGTGTCCCGCGCCGAGCGCGAGCGCGTTCTCGGCGGCGAGCCCGATGAGTGCGTTGTCGTTTCCGGAGCGGCGGACCAGGCGTGCCCCGGATGCTTCACAGAACGCCAGTCCGAATCGAAGGTGAGGGCTCACGCCGACGAGAGCCTCGTGGAGGTCCTCTACGGTCTTGATGAAGTGCGCCTGTCCGATGATCACGTTCATGCCCTCGGGCTTCTCGACTGGCATGAGTCTCAGTTCCACGGTGGGCCTCCCTGCTCCGACGTTCCTGCAGGACCGGCTCGCCGGTGGCGGTCCTGCTCCTGGCCGTTCTCGGTGCCGGCGCATACCGCCAGCATCCTGTGCTTATCGCGCCAGGAAGTCGGAACGACCAGGGCACATGGTCACGACCTGTGCGAGCGTGGTCGTGCCACCTCGGTTTCGGGTCCTTTGCCACTGTCGGAGACCGAAGCGGCGGCGCACGGTGGCGATATGAAGGGGACCGTCCGGCTAGGCCGAGTCGCCGGCGTGCCGGTCTCAGCGCACTGAGCGCTTCTCGGGCACGAACTGTCACACGCCTTGGTGGCGCGCCGGTCCCGGCTGCGGGTGCAGGGCATCACATGGTGGATGCTCGGCGGAGTGGCCCGGCTGGAGGGCGAGCCACCCACTCCCCGGGCCGATCTGGCGGTCGCCGCCGCCGGTCCACTGACCAGCCTGCTCGCCTGCGGGCTGTTCGCGATGCTGGCCTGGCTGGCCGGATCGCTGTCCGCGCCGACGGCTGATCGTGGCCGGGCTGGCCTGGCTGGCCGGGATCAACCTGCTGCTGGCCGGGGTTCAACCTGCTGCCGGCGGCGCCGCTGGACGGCGGCCGGGTGCTGCGGGCGCTGGTCTGGCTGCGGACCGGCGACCGCCGTAAAGCGGCCGCGATCGCCACCACGGCCGGCGTGTGGCTGGGCGGTCTGCTGGTCCTGGCCGGCATCGTGGACGCGCTGGCCACGGCCGACCTCATCGGTGGTCTGTGGTTCATGCTGCTGGGGTGGTTCCTGCGGTCGGCGGCGAGGGCAGAGGCGTCGAGCCAGCGCACCGCCGACCTGCTGTCCGGGCTGACCGTGGCCGACGTCATGACCCTGGCGGAGGGGCGGTGCGATGCCGTGCCGGTCGTCAGCACGTCGGGGGCCCTGCTTGGCCTGGTCACCGCGACAGACGTGGTCGCCGCGGTAGCCCGCGGCACGATCCCGGTCATGGCCGGTGCCGACTCGTGAACGCCCGCCAGCGTGCCCGGTGCGAGGGGCGATGTGCGCTGACCGTCGACCCTGACCGCTCCGGCTTTCCGGAGGTGGCGCTGGTGAGCTCCGCCGGGGCGCCGGCGGCAATGTCGGAGGTACTCACCGCCCTGCGCCGAACCTGCCGGCGACGATCACTGCTGCGCAGCACGCGGTCGCAGTGGCGCCTGCTTCGATCTGAGCTGGGAGGTGGCGGCGGGTGGTGTTCCTGAACCGTGTCGCTGCTGGGCGGGAGTTGGCCGAGCGGCTGGCTGATTTGGCTGGGCTGGATCTGGTGGTGCTCGGTCTGCCTCGGGGTGGCGTGCCGGTTGCTTTCGAGGTGGCCGAGGCGTTGGGTGCTCCGCTGGATGTGATCGTGGTGCGCAAGGTCGGGGTGCCGTTCCAGCGCGAGCTGGCGATGGGCGCGGTCGGTGAGGGCGGGGTGCGGGTGGTCAACGAGCGAGTCCGCCGGGCGGCCGGGGTCGGACCGGACGAGTTCGCCGCGGCCGCCGCCCGGGAGCAGGCCGAGGTGGACCGGCGGACGCGCCGGTTCCGCAGCGGCCGGCCGCCGCTGCCGATAGACGGGCGGATTGCCGTGGTGGTGGACGACGGGATCGCCACCGGCGCGACGGCGCGGGCGGCATGCCAGGTGGCGCGGGCGCAGGGCGCCGCCCGGGTGGTGCTGGCGGTGCCGGTCAGCCCCCGTGATACGGCCGAGCGGATGCGGGATGTCGCCGACGAGGTGGTCTGCCTCCGCGAGCCGCGGGCCTTCGGAAGCGTCGGCGCGTGGTATCGGGACTTCGGCCAGATCAGCGACGCCGAGGTAGCGGCCTTGCTGGAACTGGGCGCGCCGGACCGGCAGCCGGCCGCCGCCGGCTCCGCCAGCGCAGCGGATCCGGCGGCCGCCGATCCACCCGATCCTCCGGCGCGGGACGAGCAGATCACGGTGCCGGTGGGAGGGCTGCGGCTGGCCGGGCGGCTGACCGTGCCGGACGGGGCACGCCGCGCCTCCGTCCCCTCCCCGCGGGGTCAGAACAACGGGGCGGTGGTGTCGGCGCGGGCTTCCGCCAGGGTCTGGCGTGGACGCGGCTCTGCCGGCAGCGGGGCTGGGTGCACCACGGTGACAGGGCAGTGTGCGTGCAGTACGCACTGCATGCTCACCGATCCCAGCACCAGGCCGCGGAACCCGCCATGTCCACGAGACCCGACCACCAGCAGGTCGCAGTCGGTCGATCTGTCCACCAGCGCCCGTGGAGCCGGCTCGGCCGTGACGACGGGGTCCAGCACCAGACCCTCCGTGTCCATCGAGGCGAGCACCCGATCCAACTTCTCGCGAGCCCGCCGCAGGGTGCCCTCCTCCTCCTCGGGACGCCGCGCCCCGTACGGGTCGATCCACGCGTAGTCCGGCAACTGCACGGCCATCACTGCGACTAGCACAGCGCCGCGCAGTCGCGCCTCGGCTATAG
>CAWDLH010000016.1:0-42905 GCA_963803135.1 uncultured Actinomycetota bacterium
CACTCACCCAGGAGCACGCGGACCTGGTCGCGCACCGGGTCGCCGCGGCGGTCGCCGCGGCCTGACCGCACACCCGGACGAGCGCCCGCCGGCCACGGAAGTGGCGGGCGGACGCTCGCGTCCGGTTCGAGGTCGTGCAGGGGTGAAGGCGGCCCCGGGATGCACCCCACGAGCATCCCGGGGCCGCCCGCTCAGGGGCGGAAGCCGTGCGTCGGGCGGACCAGCCGCCAGGCCATTCCGATGGTCTGCGCGATCGTCACGACCGCCAGGCAGGACCAGCCGTAGGTCAGGATCAGCCGCTGCCAGTCCGGGTCGAGCTTGGTCCAGCCGTACGCGATCGCGGCGGCGGCGACGACGGCGCCGAGCACAACGCCGATGATCTTGCCGATCCCGCCGCCCAGGCCGGCCTCGGCCTTGGCCTGCACCGACCAGCCGTCCCGCTTGCGACCGATCAGCACGTGGTACCAGGCGATCGAGGTGCACCGGATCTGCAGCCAGAGGAACAGCTCCATCGGGATCAGCGAGGCGGCGAACAGCACGTCGCCGAAGCGGCGGTTCGGGATGCGCCAGGCCGTCCTGACGTTCAGCAGCATCGCGACCACGGTCGGGGCGAGCCACCACCAGCTCCACCGGAACTGGTGGGCCGAGGTCGCCGCGGCCAGCAGGAGCAGGAAGACGATGCGGACCACGCCGTTGAGGGCGAGGCCGAACTGCTGGCGCCACGGCAGCGCGGTGACCGAGGAGAAGCCGTGCCGGCGCAGCAGGCCCACCATTCCCTCGACCCACTTCTGCCGCTGGCCGGTCAGCGCCCGCACCGTCGTCATGCCGCCGACCCAGGCCCTGGCGTCGGCCGAGACGATCGTCTCCATGCCGAGGTCGTGGATCTGCCAGGTGAGAGCCATGTCCTCGACGTCCTCGTCGGGGTTCCACGGCCCGTGCTGGTGGTGCTGCTCGGTGACCGCGCGCAGCGTCTCGGCGCGGAACAGGGTCGCCTGGCCGCCGAGCACGTAGGTCTTGCGGTCGCGGCGGAGCAGGTCGGTCGTCCAGGACGAGAAGTCCATGATCTGCACGAGCGTCAGCGCCCGCTCCAGCGGCCCGGCGCCCTCGTTCCGGGCGATCGTGTAGCGGGCCATCACGCCGCCGGCCTTCTTGTTGCGGACCATCTCGGCCTCGAGCTGCTCCAGGGCATGCTGCTCGAGCACGGTGTCGGCGTCGACGCCGGCGATGAAGTCGTAGCCGGCCTGCCAGCGGCGCCAGCCGGCGGTGAGCGCGCCGACCTTCCGGTCCTCGTTGTCCACCGTGCGCATCACGGTCACCCACTTGAACTGGCGGGCCCGCTCCTCGGTGCCGTCGGTGCAGTTGTCGGCCACGACGACGACCCGGTCGGGCCGGCGGGTCTGCCGCTCGAGGGAGCTGAGCGTGCGCTCGATCGGGGTGCTGCCGGCCGGCGCCGAGCCGTCCTTCGAGCCCTCGTTGTGCGCGGCGATGAGCACCAGCATCCGGGCGGTGCGGGTCTTCGCCGGCCGGTGGCGCATGTCCAGCAGCGCGTTGCGGGTGGCCCGGGTCAGCTGACCGGCGAAACGCGCGGCCTTCACCACGGCCGGCTCGGTCCCGTCGTGTGGTCGGACGGTATTGGGCGGAGCCAGGATGATCTCGGTCGAGGTCACTGCGTTCTCCTGTGCTTGTGGGGTGGTGCCTTGCGGCACAAGAAGGACTCTGCTGGCCGGGGGGTGCCCGGGCGGGTTCAGTCCCGGTGCGGTACGGGTGCGAGCGCCGCGGCCACCGTGCGGACGTGGGCGTAGCGGCCGACCTCCGCGGCGGTGCGGGCACCGGAGCCGGCCACGAGGGTGGCGCCGGCCGCGTGCAGCGCGGCGGCCGCGGCGACCGAGGGCACCCGGTCGCGCTCGCTCACCTCGACGGTGATCCCGGCGCGCGCGCAGACCAGGCCGAGCGCGGCCAGGTCGGTCTCGCCCGGGAGCGGCCCGGACAGCACCACCGGCACCGGCAGAGCGGCGGCAGCGGCAGCCAGCGCGGACCCGGTCAGCCGTGCGGGCCACTCCGGCACCAGCCGTACATAGTCCATATGGGACAGTCGACTCGCGACGGTCAGCGGGAGGTCGACGGCCCCGTCCGCGAGCAGGTGCAGCTGGAGTCCACAGTGGATCCTGGTGCTGCACACCGCGGCCGCGGCCCGGACCGCCTCGACGTACCGGTCGAGCGCGGCCGGGCCGGCCGGCGGCGGCGCGACGATGCCCAGGTCGGTCAGGCCGAGCGCGACCGCGCGGGCCATCGCCGCGGCGAGCGCGATCCGGTCGCGGGCCGGAACGTGCAGGTCGGCGTCGAGCCGGAGCGAGGGAGATGCCACCGGCCGACCCTGTGGTCCGCCGGGTGCGGGGCCGGGCGCAGGGCGGGTGTCGCCCGGGAGCGTTGCCGGCCGGCGGTCAGCCGAGCAGGGCGGTGAGGCGGCCCACCAGCTCGTCGTTGTCGAACGGCTTGAGCACGAACTCGTCGGCGCCCAGCCGCAGGCCCCTGGACCGGTCGGAGTCCTGCGCGTGCGCGGACAGCAGCAGCACCGGAAGCCGCGGCCCGGGTGCCGCCCGCACCCGGGACAGCACCTCCCAGCCGTCCAGGATGGGCAACCCGACGTCGAGCACGAGCACGTCCGGCCGCAGCTCCGCCACCGCGACGAGCCCGCTGGCGCCGTCGGTGCGCAGCTCGCCGGCCAGCCCGGCCCGCCGCAGCAGCATCATCAGGAGCCGGCCGATGTCGGGGTCGTCCTCGACGACGAGCACGGTCGCCATCTACCGCCGCCGCCCCGGCTCCGGCAGCCGCAGCACCGCGGTGGTGCCGCGGTCCTGCTCGCTCATCAGCCGCAGCTCGCCGCCGTGCCGGTCCACGATGAGCTTGGAGATGACCAGCCCGAGCCCGGAGCCCGGGGTGCGGTCGGTACGCGAGTTCGACGCCCGGTAGAACTCGCTGAACAGCCGGTCCTGCTCGTCGGTCGGGATGCCGATGCCGGTGTCGCTGACCTCGACGGTCCACCCGGCGTCCTCCGGCACCGCGGTCACCGACACCCGGCCGCCCCGCGGCGTGAACTTGATCGCGTTGGACAGCAGGTTGTCGACGACCTGGCCGAGCCGGTCGGCGTCGCCGACCACCGGGTCGCCGGGGACCGTGCGGACGGTGAGGTAGATCCCGCGGTCGGCGGCGACCAGCCGCTGCCCGCGGACGGCCGCGACGACGATCTCGGCCGGGTCGACGTCGTCCATCTCCAGCGGCACCGCGCCCGACTCCAGCCGGGACAGCATGAGCAGGTCCCCGACGATGCGGATGAGCCGGCTGCCGTTGCGCTCGATGATCTCCAGGAACTCGCGCTGCTCGTCGGTGAGCGGCCCGGAGGCCGGGTCGGACAGCAGCCCGGCGAAGCTCACGATCGAGGTGAGCGGCGTGCGCAGCTCGTGCGAGACCGAGGCGACGAACCGGTTCTTCGCCAACGTGACGCCGACCAGCCGCTGGTACTCCTCGGCCAGCCGCTCCTCCTCCCGCTTCCGCTTGGTCACGTCCCGGAAGATCCACAGGTTGCCGGCGCCCTCCCCGTCGGTTCCGAGCGGCACGAAGTCGCGCTCGACGACCATCCCGTCGACGGTGATCACCTCGTCGGCGAGCACCGGCACCTGGTCGGCGATCCGCCGCCGGACCAGCCGGACGAACTCCTCCGGCTCGACGATGCCGGCCGCGGACTCGCCGAGGAACTCGTCCATGTCCGTGCCGACCAGCTGCACGGGCGTCGAGGACAGGCCCATCATCTCGACGAACGCCTTGTTCGTCAGCACCAGCCGCCGGTCGTGGTCTTCGACCAGCACGCCCTGGGTGAGGTTGGCCACGAGGACCTCGAGCGCTCCGTGCGGTCCGGTCATGCGCTCGGCCGGTAGCGGTAGCCGATCCCGCGTACGGACTGGATCGGCGACGAGGCGGGGTCGGCCCAGCCGAGCCGGCGGCGCAGCCGCAGCACCGCGAACTTGACCCGCTCCGGGCCGATCCCGCTCGGGTCGCCCCAGACCCGGTCGAGCAGCTGCGCCGGGGTGAGCACCTGGCCGCTGTTGCGGGCGAGCACCGCCAGCAGCCGGAACTCGGTCGGCGACAGCTGCACGTCGGCGCCGTCGACGAGCACGGTCCGCGCGTTCGGGTCCAGCCGCACGACGCCGTCGTCGTACACGTCCGCCGGCGGGCCGGCCCCGCCGCTGCGCCGCAGCACCGCCTGCACCCGGGCGACCAGCTCGGCGTTCCCGTACGGCTTGGTCAGGTAGTCGTCGGCGCCGGCCCGCAGCCCGCGGACCTTCTCGGCCTCCAGGCCGTGCGCGGTCAGCAGCAGCACCGGCAGGTCGGACAGGTCGCGCACCCGGTCCAGCACCTGCCAGCCGTCCAGCCCGGGCAGGCCGATGTCGAGCACCAGCACGTCCGGCTTCTCGGTGTGCACCGCGCGCAGGCCGGTCCGGCCGTCCGCGGCGAGCAGCACGGTGAACCCGGCCAGCGAGAGCACCCGTTCGAGCGTGCGGCGGACGTCCGGGTCGTCCTCGACCACGAGGACCCGCTTGCCTGCCTCCCTCACGCCGCGCCACCCCCGTACGCGTACGGCAGCCGCAGCGTGACGGTCGTGCCGGCGCCCTCGGCGCTGGCCAGCGTCAGCGAGCCGCCGTGCAGCTCGGCGACCGTGCGGCCGATGGCCAGCCCGAGCCCGCTGCCCGGGGCCCCGTCCCGGACCGAGCGGGCCCGGGTGAACGCGTCGAAGACGGTGCGCTGGTCGGCGGCCGGGATCCCCTCGCCGGTGTCGGCGACCGAGACCTGCCAGGCGTCGCCGACCGGCTGCCCGACCAGGCTGACCCGGCCGCCGGACGGGGTGTGCTGCTCGGCGTTGCGCAGCAGGCCCTCGACCAGGTGCCGGATCCGGGTGGCGTCGACGCGCACCGGCGGCCCGGACTCGACGTCGACGGTGAAGGTCAGGCCGGCGGCGGTCAGCGCGGGCCGGCTGTGCGCGGCCGCGGCGGCGAGCACGTCCGGCAGGTCGAGCAGCTCGCGGTCGAGCGGCAGCCGCCCCGACTCCAGCCCGGCCAGCTCGAGCATGTCCTCGACCAGCCGGAGCAGGCGGCCGGCGTTGCGCCCGACCATGGCGACGTACTCGCGCTGGTCGTCGTTGAGCGGTCCGGTCCGCTCGTCGGTGAGCAGGCCGGTGCAGCTCAGGATCGAGGTGAGCGGTGTGCGCAGCTCGTGCGAGACGGTGTGCAGGAACCGGTCCCGGGACTGGTTCAGCTCGACCAGGCGGCGGTACTCGGCGGCGAGGTCGGCCGCCGCCGCGCCAGCGGACACGGCGCTGCTGCTCGTCATCGATCCCCCCGTTGCCATCGCCTGACCAGCACATCTTACGGTCGGTCACCGTTTGGTCACACTCTGGCTCACGTATTCTGCTCCCTATGTGCGGCATCGTGGGGTACGCCGGCTCCAGGCAGGCGCTGGACGTGGTGCTGGACGGCCTGCGCCGGCTGGAGTACCGGGGATACGACTCGTCCGGCGTCGCCGTGCTGGACGGGCAGCTCGTCGTGGAGAAGCGGGCCGGCCGGATCGAGAACCTGGACAAGGCGATCGCCGCCGACCACCCCGGCGGGATCCGGGGCACCACGGCCATCGGGCACACCCGGTGGGCCACCCACGGTCCGCCGACCGACCGCAACGCGCACCCGCACGTGGACACGGCCGGGTCGGTGGCGGTGATCCACAACGGGATCATCGAGAACTTCGCGCCGCTGCGGGCCGAGCTGGAGGCCGCCGGCGTCGAGCTGCGCAGCGAGACCGACACCGAGGTCGTCGCCCACCTCGTCGCGGCGGAGCTGCCGGACTCGGACGGCGACCTGGCCGAGGCGCTGCGGCGGGTGTGCCGGCGGCTGGACGGCGCGTTCACGCTGGTCGTCGTGCACCGCGACCACCCCGGCCTGCTGGTCGGCGCCCGGCGCAACTCGCCGCTGGTGCTCGGCGTCGGCGCCGGGGAGACGTTCCTGGCCAGCGACGTGGCCGCGTTCGTCGAGCACACCCGGGACGCGGTGGAGCTGGGCCAGGACCAGGTCGTCGAGATCACCCCGGACGGGTACGCGGTGACCGACTTCGCCGGCAACGCCGTCGAGGTGTCGCCGTTCCGGGTCGACTGGGACCTGGCCGCCGCCGAGAAGGGCGGCTTCGACTACTTCATGCTCAAGGAGATCCAGGAGCAGCCGGCGGCGGTCGCGGACACGCTGCTCGGCCGGTTCGTGGACGGCCAGGTCGTGCTCGACGAGCAGCGGCTGGACGCGCAGGAGCTGCGGGACATCGACAAGGTGTTCGTCGTCGCCTGCGGCACCGCGTACCACTCCGGGCTGATCGCGAGGTACGCGATCGAGCACTGGACCCGGATCCCGGTCGAGGTCGAGATGGCCTCCGAGTTCCGCTACCGCGACCCGGTGCTGGACCGGGACACGCTGGTCGTCGCGATCTCGCAGAGTGGGGAGACGGCCGACACGCTGGAGGCGGTCCGGCACGCGCGCGAGCAGAAGGCGCGGGTGCTGGCGGTCTGCAACACCAACGGCGCGCAGATCCCACGCGAGTCCGACGCGGTGCTCTACACCCGGGCCGGGCCGGAGATCGGCGTCGCGTCGACCAAGACGTTCCTGGCCCAGATCGCGGCGACGCAGCTGGTCGGGCTGGCGCTGGCCGGCGCCAAGGGCACCAAGTACGGCGACGAGGTGGCCCGCGAGTTCGCCGCGCTGGAGGCGATGCCGCCGCTGATCGAGCGAGGTGCTGTCGGTGGTGGAGCCGGTGCGCGAGCTGGCCCGGGACATCGCGGCGTCGAAGGCCGTGCTGTTCCTCGGCCGGCACGTGGGCTACCCGGTGGCGCTGGAGGGTGCGCTCAAGCTCAAGGAGCTGGCGTACATGCACGCCGAGGGGTTCCCGGCCGGCGAGCTCAAGCACGGCCCGATCGCGCTCATCGAGGACGGGCTGCCGGTCGTCGTGGTGATGCCGTCGCCGGGCGGGCGCCGGGTCCTGCACGCCAAGCTGCTGTCCAACATCCAGGAGGTCCGCGCCCGCGGCGCCCGCACGATCGTCATCGCCGAGGAGGGCGACACCGCGGTCCGGCCGTACGCGCACCACCTGATCGAGGTGCCGCGCACGCCGACGCTGCTCTCGCCGCTGGTGACCACCGTCCCGCTGCAGGTGCTGGCGGCGGAGATCGCCCAGGCCCGCGGCTACGACGTCGACAAGCCCCGCAACCTGGCCAAGTCGGTCACCGTCGAGTAGCCGGCCGGGCCGGGTCAGCGAGCGCCGAAGTCCCGGTCCGCCGACCGGTGCTCGCGATGCGTAGTCATGTAATCTCCCTCTGTGATCGGGGGACGCGGGGCGCCGGCCGACCGGCATGCCCGCACGTACATCGCCGGGCATCGGGGGCTGGTCGGCTCGGCGCTGTGGCGGCACTTCACCGCCGCCGGCTTCACCGACCTGGTCGGTCGCGGCCGGGAGACGCTCGACCTGCGCGACCGGGCCGGGACGTTCGCGTTCTTCCGGCAGGAGCAGCCGCGCACGGTCGTGCTGGCCGCCGCCCGGGTGGGCGGGATCCTCGCCAACGCGACCGAGCCGGTCGACTTCCTCTCCGACAACCTGCGCATCCAGGTCAACGTGCTCGACGCGGCGCTCGCGACCGGGGTCGACCGGCTGCTGTTCCTCGGCTCGTCCTGCATCTATCCGAAGCTCGCGCCGCAGCCGATCCGCGAGGACGCGCTGCTGACCGGCCCACTTGAGCCGACCAACGACGCGTACGCGATCGCGAAGATCGCCGGCATCCTGCACGTGCAGGCGGCGCGGCGTCAGCACGGCGTGCGCTGGATCAGTGCGATGCCGACCAACCTGTACGGTCCGGGCGACACTTTCGATCCCGAGCACTCGCACGTCCTGCCCGGCCTGCTGCGCCGGTTCGCGCATGCGCCGCCGACGCCGGCGAGCCTTCCGTGACGGTGTGGGGGACCGGCACGCCGCGGCGGGAGTTCCTGCACGTCGACGACCTGGCCCGGGCCTGCCTGCTGCTCCTCGACCGGTACGACGAGCCGTCGCCGATCAACGTGGGCATCGGCGAGGACGTGACGATCCGCGAGCTGGCCGAGCTGATCGCGTCGGTCGTCGGCTTCCGCGGGGAGATCGTCTTCGACCCGGCCAGACCGGACGGGACGCCGCGCAAGCTGCTGGACGTGTCCCGGCTGCGGGCGCTCGGCTTCACCCCGTCGATCGGCCTCGAGGACGGCATCCGGACCACGTACGAGTGGTGGCGGGCTTCCGGCGGGGACCGCGCGGTCCTGCCCGCCGGCGCTCGCCGGTGAGCGCCAGGCGCCGACCCGCCGTCGGACGGCCGGAGCTCGAGGCGCACCCGATGGACCGGCTCCGACCGATCGCCGCCGACACCGGTCCCCAGGTCAGCCCGGCCGCGCCCGCCACGCCGCCACGGTCGTCCCGGCAAGGTGACCGGACGGCCTTCCGGGTGCTGCTCGTCTGCTCGGGCAACGTGTGCCGGTCGCCGCTGGCCGAGTGCCTGCTCCGGCGCCGGCTGGACGCCGAGCTCGGCGAGGACGCCGGCAGGTTCTCGGTGTCCAGCGCGGGCACCACGGCCGTCGCCGGCGCTCGGATGGACCCACGGGCGGCCGCGGCGGCGAGGGCGTTCGGCGCCGACACGGACTCCTTCCGGGCCACAGATCTCGACGCCGCCCAGGTGGCCGCGGCCGACCTGGTGCTCACCGCGGGCCGGGAGCACCGGGGCGCGGTGTTGCGGCTGCACCCGGCGGCGCACCGGCACACCTTCACGCTGCGCGAGTTCGACCGGCTGACCGCGGCCATCCCGCCGGAGGCGCTCGTCGATCCCGATCCGGTCGAGCGGGCCCGCGCGCTGGTGGCCGCGGCCTCGGCCCAGCGCGGCCTGCGCCGGGCGGCGGACCCGGCGGACGACGACATTCCCGACCCGCACGGTGGGACGGAGGAGGTGCACCGCACCGTCGGCCGGGCCATCGCGCAGGCGTTGGCGGGGCCGGTCGCGGCGCTGGCCGGCCGGCCGCGGCCACCCCGCGAGCAGGAGCCCGCCCGCCCGGCCCCGCGCCGGCGGCCGCTGCGCCGGGGTCTGCTGGCGTCGGCCGCCGTGCTGGCGGTGCTGGCCGCGGCCGGCGTCTGGCTGACCCTGCGCGGGCTGCAGGCACAGCACGAGCTCACCGCTGCCCGAGGCGATCTCGGTCAGCTGCGGTCGAGGCTGCTCGCCGGCGACGTACCCGCCGCCCGCCGGTCGCTCGCCGAGGCCCAGCTCCACAGCGGCCGGGCCGCGTCGCTGACCGGCGACCCGGTCTGGCGGGCCGCGGCCGCGGTGCCCTGGGCGGGGCAGACGCCGGACGCCGTCCGCACCGCCGCCGCGACCGTGGACGGGCTGACCCACACCGCGCTCCCGGCACTGGTCGACGCGAGTGGGTCGCTCACGCCGGCCCGGTTGAGACCCAGCGGCGACCGGGTCGACGTGGCGGCGCTGTCGGCCGCCCGCCCGTCCCTGGAGGCGGCGATGCTCGACCTCGAACGCGCCCGGGGCCGGATCGACCGGTTCGACTCCCAGTGGCTGCCCGGCCCGGTGTCCCGGGGTCTCGACCAGCTGCGCGGCGAGCTGTCCGCGACGGCAGGCACGCTGTCCGGCGTCGACCGTGCGGTCCGGGTGATGCCGCCGATGCTCGGCGCGACCGGCCCGCGGCGCTACCTCATGGTCTTCCAGAACAACGCCGAAGCCCGCGGCACCGGCGGCCTGCCCGGCCTCTACGCCGTGGTCACGGCGAACCGGCGGCCGGATCGCGGTCGAGCGGCTCGGCTCCAACACCGACCTGCTGAACCAGGGGCCGCTCCCGCTCGACCTGGGAGCGGACTACCGGATGCTGTGGGGCGACACCAAGCCGCTGTGGGCCAACACCAACGTCGACCCCGACTTCACGAAGGCGGCCAGGCTGTGGCTGGCGCTGTGGAAGCGGCAGACCGGGGAGTCCCTGGACGGCGCGATCGCCACCGACCCGACCGCGGTGAGCTACCTGATGCGGGCCACCGGCCCGGTCCGGCTGCCGGACGGCACGGCGGTCTCGGCCGACAACGTCGTCCCCCTGACGATGCGCGACGTCTACGCCAGGTATTCGCCGGGCGACGACCAGAACGCGTTCCTCCGCCTGGTCGCCCGCACGACGGTCTCCAGCCTGCTGACCACCAGGGGCGACCCGCGGCGCACGCTCACCGAGCTCGGCCGTGCGGTCGGGGAGCGCCGGCTCATGGTCTACAGCGCACACCCGAGCGAGCAGGCGGAGCTGGCGGCGACGGCCATCGGGGGGGCCCTGCCCGATGGCGCCGGGCCGTACGCCTACCTCGTGGTCAACGACTCGGCCGGCGGCAAGATGGACTACTACCTCACCCGCTCGATCGACTACCAGGCCGGTTCGTGCAGCGGTGGCCAGCGGACCACCCGGCTGACCATCAGCATGCGCAACGCCGCGGGTCCGGCCGCCGATCTGCCGGACTACGTCACGCAGTGGCTGGGCACCGACGAGCACGGCAAGCCCAGGCCGCGCGGCTACATCGTGCTGCGAGCGTCGCTGTTCGGCCCGCGTGGCGGCGCTTTCACCCGCGTGACCATCGACGGGAAGCCGGCTGCGGTTGCCTCGGGGCAGGAGGACGGCCGGCCGGTGTGGAGCTTCCCGGTCGTCATCCCGCCAGGCCAGCGCCACAGCACCGTCTTCGACATCGTCGAACCGGCGTCCGGCTCCGCCCCGGTCGTGCCGGTGCAGCCGCTCGTCCGCGGGGAGACGGTGCGGACTTCGCTGGCGCCGTGTGAGTGATCTACTTGCGCTGTAGTCACAATCTGTGCACAATCAACCACTCAGAGTGAATACGGGGGGTCAGTCGAATGGGTATTCGCCGCGCGCTCGTTGGAGCCGTGCTCGGACTCACGGGAGGCGCGTTGCTGGCCCTGCCTGCCGCCGCTGCCGCTCCCGCAGATCCGTACGGACCGGGCCCGTCGACGGGCGGTCTGACCGTGTCCGCCACGACCGTCGGGGTCGGTGGCACGGTCGTCGTCTCCGGCACCGGCTTCGCGCCGGGCGCCTCCGTCACCATCGGCGTCACCGTCGTCAACGGCTTCCGGGGCATCCAGCCGGACTCCGGAGCGGCGTCGATGGGCCGGCTGCTGGCGGTCGGTGAGGCCCGGGCGGCCTCGGCCGTGCAGGGCTTCGCCGCCCTGGGGGTCACCGCGGACGGCAGTGGGGCGTTCACGACCACGGTGACGTTCACCCAGGCCGGCACCAACGTGATCACCGCCTCGGGTCTGAACCCCGAAGGCAACGTGCTGACGCTTTCCGCCACGGTCTTCGTCACCAGTCCCGGTGGCGGCGTGGGCGGCCCGGGCGGGGCGGCGGCGGGCGACGGGCGGCGGCGGCACGGGCGGGGGCACCGGCACGGGCGGGGGCACCGGCGTGGGTGGCGGCACCGGCACGGGCACTGGCGGTGCGGCGTCCGGCACCGGCTCTGCCACCGGGGTCGGAGGCCTCCCGAACACCGGCTCCGACCTGCGGGTGCCGATCATCGCCGGCGTGGCGCTGGTGCTCGTCGGTGCCGGCGTGATCGCCGCCGGGCGCCGGCGCAAGAACCGCTCCAGCCCCGCGGCCTAGCGTCGACAGGAGCTGAGGGGTCGGGTGGTCGCGGGGATCGCCCGGCCCCTCTTGTCGCGTCCGCCGCGGGTCGATCCGGTCGGCCGCGGCACCGATGGACGTCAGAGCCGCACCCGCCGCGGCGCAGGAGAGCGGGTCACGACCGAGCCGACCCGACCGCCCGCCTCGGGCCGTCCTGGGATCGGCGGCGTGCCGCTGCCGCCGATCCGTGGCCGTTCGGTGCCGGGGCTGCTGGCCGCTACGGCCAGGTCTCCACGGTTGTCCGCGTTCGCTCGCCGAGCGCGCGTCGCTTCGCCGACTTCCGGATGGCGTCGATCGCTGTCGCCGACGGCCGACCGCTGGCCGACCGCTGGCCGAGGTCGGGCGCCGTTCCGGCCGGTGGCACCGGCCCGGGGTCGATCCGACGATCCTCGAGGTCCCGTCCCCGGGCCGACCGGCTGGAGTCGCCGGTCAGCCGACCCGGCTGGACTGCCGGTGGGGCCCGTCGCCGCCGGCGGCCGGCTGGTCGACGCTGGTGAGGCGGGGCCGGTCGCCGCGGGTCGCGTACTCGCCCGTGTAGCCGTAGCCGTAGCCGTAACCGTGGGTTCCGCCGACCGGCGCCATGTTGAGCACGGTGCCCAGCAGCCGGGCGCCCACGCTGTTGAGCGCGTCGAGGGAGCGGCCGATGTGCTCCCGGGTCGTCTTCCCGTGCCGTACGACGAGGATCGCGCCGTCGCACTCCTGGCCGAGCACCGCGGCATCCGTCACCGGCAGCAGCGGCGGCGCGTCGACGAGCACGATGTCGGCGCGGTCTTGCATCTCCTTGAGCAGCTCGTTCATCTGGGCCGAGCTGAGCAGCTCGCTGGGGTTCGGCGGCAGCGGGCCGCTGGCGAGCACGGCGAGCGTCGAGTGGCCCCACGGCTGCAGGACGACGTCGAGCGCGGCCCGACCGATCAGCACGTCGGTCAGCCCGACCGAGCCGTCGAGGCCCATGTAGTCGGCCATCCGCGGCCGGCGCAGGTCGCCCTCCAGAAGGATGACGCGTACGCCGGCGTTGGCCAGCGTGATGGCCAGGTTGCAGGCGGTCGTCGACTTGCCCTCGCCGGCGACGGAGCTGGTGATGACGACGGCGCGCGGCGGGTTGTCGACGTCGACGAACCGCAGGTTGGTCCGCAGCGTCCGGAAGGCCTCACCGCGGACGGAACGACTGTCCAGCTGGGACACCAGCGGGTTCTTCTCTGCCTGGCTGTCGTACGCGATGACGCCGAGGGCGGAGCTGCCGGTGAGCTTCTGCAGGTCCTCGCTGGCCTTGATCGTGGTGTCCAGCGTCTCGCGCAGCACCGCGACGCCGATGCCGAGCGCGAGTCCGACGAGCAGGCCGAGCGCGACGTTGATGGTCGTGCGCGGCGAGACCGGCGAGGTCGGCAGGTCGGCCGGCCGGACCACGGTGACGGCGACCGGCGACGCCCGCCCGCTCGCGGGCCGCTCCAGGTCGGCGACCACCTTGGCGAACTGGGTCGACACGGTGTTGGCGATGTCGCGGGCCCTGGTCGGCGAGGGGTCCTTGACGACGAGGTCGACCAGGACGGTGTCGGTCGGGGCGGAGGCGGTGATCCGGCTCGCCAGCTGGTCCGGCGTCAGGTCCAGGCTGAGCTGCTTGACGACCGGGCCGGTCACCGCCGGCGAGTTGGCGATCTTCGCGTACGACTTCACCCGCTCCTGGCTGAACAGGTTGCCCTGGTAGGCGTTCGTGGAGGTGCTGTTGCCGCCGTCCTGCAGGCTGACGAACAGCTGGGTGTCGGCCTGGTAGATCCTCGGCGACAGCGCCGTCACCGCCACCGCGGTCCCGGTGGCCAGCACGACGAGGGCGGTGACGATCCGCCACCGCCGGCGCAGCACCCGCACGAAGTCGCGAAGATCCACAGTGTCTCCCGGTTCGGGTCGCTCGGTCAGCCACAGCCGGAGGACCTGTGTACCCCCGCGCGCATCGCTCTCAATGTACTACTCTACGTGCAGCGCTAGTCACACTCTGTTGTGGGTTCGACTCTCGTGCGGGGGGATGTCGGTGAAGGTCGCGCTCATCACGGGCGTCACGGGGCAGGACGGGTCCTACCTCGCTGAACTGCTGCTCGGCAAGGGCTACGAGGTGCACGGCGTGGTCCGGCGCTCGTCCAGCTTCAACACCGGCCGCCTCGACGGCATCTACCAGGACCCGCACGATGCCCGCCGGCGGCTGTTCCTGCACCACGGCGACCTGCACGACGGGTCGGCACTGGTGAGCCTGCTCGCGCGGGTGCGGCCGGACGAGGTCTACCACCTCGGCGCGCAGAGCCACGTGCGGGTCTCGTTCGACCAGCCGACCTACACCGGCGACGTCACCGGCCTGGGCACGATCCGGCTGCTGGAGGCGATCCGGGCGACCGGCCTGGAGACGCGCTTCTACCAGGCGTCGTCCTCCGAGATGTTCGGGGCCGCTCCGCCGCCGCAGAGCGAGACGACGCCGTTCCACCCGCGCTCGCCGTACGGGGCGGCGAAGGTCTACTCGTACTGGATGACCCGCAACTACCGCGAGGCCTACGGCATGTTCGCGGTCAACGGGATCCTGTTCAACCACGAGTCCCCGCGCCGAGGCGAGACCTTCGTGACCCGCAAGATCACCCGCGCGGTGGCCCGGATCAAGGCCGGCCTGCAGGAGCACCTCTACCTCGGCAACCTCGACGCGGTCCGGGACTGGGGCTATGCCCCCGAGTACGTCGAGGCGATGTGGCGGATGCTCCAGGCCGACCGGCCCGACGACTACGTCGTGGCGACCGGAACCGCCTACACCGTCCGGGACTTCGTCCAGCTGGCTTTCGGCCACGCCGGCCTCGACTGGCAGCAGCACGTCCGCCACGACGAGCGCTACGAACGACCGTCCGAAGTGGACGCACTGATCGGCGATGCCGGCAAGGCGCTAGGTCTCCTCGGCTGGAAGGCCGATGTTCGCACCCCAGAGCTGGCCACGCTCATGGTCGACGCGGACATGCAGCATCTCGATGACGAGGTCGCCGGCCGGCTCGTCCGGATCGACGCCTGACCGCCCTGGAGGCGACTTGTCTTTCCCTCAGCTTCTCCAAGAGTCCGTCCGCTGGTCCAACGAATCGGATCTCGGCCAGCGTGCCGGCTACCTTCCGAGGATACGGAACCCCTTCGGTGTGGTCGCCCGCGGGTTTCGGCCGAGCCGAGCATGAGCCTCCCCGACGAGCGGCCCAGTTGCGCCATTGTCAGCCACTCCTACCTGGAGCCCGAGTTGTCGAAGAGCCTCGACGCGCTCGCCGCTCATGTCGACGTCCGGCTGATCACCCCCCGCTACTCCCAGGTTCCGGACTTCGCGGATCGCACGAGGCCGCACCGAGTCGTCTTGGACTGCTGGGCCATCCGGCCGGTCGGGGCGACGCCGTCGACTGCCGAGTCAGTAGATACTGCAAGTGTTGGTAAGTTGCTCTAAGTATTCACGGGTTATTCGGGGGGACGGCGTGACGGTCGTGGCCTCGCCGCGCGCCAGCGCCCGACCCGGGCGACGCGCAGCCCTGTCCTTCGCGGATCAGCTCGTGTCCAGCCTGGGCAACATCGCGCTGACTCTGCTCGTGGCGCATTCCCTGTCCTTGACCGACTTCGGGGTATACGCACTGACACTCGCCGCGTACCAGACGTGCGTGTCCTTCGGGCAGGCGCTCGTCGGGGAGCCTCTGTTGGTGCTGTCCGGGCGGCTGGAGCCGTCGATGGTCCGCGGAGCGATCGCGGTGTCGGTGTTACTCGGCTCGGTCGCTCTTCCCCTCGTCGGATTGGCGGCGTTGTTCGGCCATGCGAGCACCGCGTTGACTCTTGTCAGTCTGCTCATGCCCGGGTTGCTGATGCAGGACGGGTTGCGCTACGCCGCCTTTGCGGCAGCCCGCCCCGCGGTCGCCCTGCTCTCGGATTCCATCTGGACCGTCGGGCAGCTGGCCGCGACGGCGGTCTTGCTCGGCCACCACGCCGGGACGGTGCCCAGGCTCGTACTGGCCTGGGGGCTCCCCGCCCTGCTCGGCGCGGCCAGCGCCATGGTCGCCCTACGAATCTGGCCGGTGCCGGCCGGCGCGCGGGGCTGGTTCACCGCCACTCGACCGCTCACCCGGCAGTATCTCGGGGAGGCGCTGACCAACGTCGGCGCCTTTCAGATGGTCCTCTACCTGACCGGCTTGCTGGCGGGCGCTGGCGCGGCCGGGCAGCTGCGCATCATTCAGGTGGTCTTCGGTCCGGTGCACGTCGCTGTCGCCGCTGCCCGAGCCTTCGGGATCCCCGAGGCGGTACGCAGGCTGCGCGCAGGCCTCGACACTGGTGGGCTAGTTCGGCTCACAGCACTGGTTCTCGGGCTGGCATCGTCGTCCTGGACCGTCCTCATAGGACTGACGCCAGGGTTGTGGGCACAACTGTTGCCAGGGGCGGCATGGTCCGGTGGGCTCGTGTGGCTGCTCGGGGCGCAAAAGACGGTTGAGAGCGTAGGCGTCGGCCCATTCCTCATGCATCGGGCCCGCCAGCGGGCGCGCTGGACGTTCCTTGTGCGTTGCGTCGGCACGTCAGTGACTGTCGGATCAGCCCTTCCGTTGATTGCCATCTACGGAGTACGGGGTGCTGGCCTGGCGATGCTGCTCGGCAGCGTGGTGGCGGTGGTCGCCTGGTACTGGCGTTACGGCCGGGATGACGTGCCCGGGGGTGCCCGGCGCAGCGCCGGACCGGGTTATCGACGTCCCCGGCACTCCATGCGAACGGCCCCGGTTCCCGTGGGCGAAATCCAAGTACGAATGGCGTCGCCTTGCGTCATGAGACCCGTCGAAGTCCCGACTTGAAGGTTGTGACATGAGCGTCCCTGTTTGGTGGGCAGGCGTCCGAACAAGGGCCAGGGTGCTGGTGACGCACGCGCTCGGGTTGATTCCTGTCTCGCTCCAGGAGTCGGTACGAGCCAGATACGGGACCGCGACCGGCCTCCGGCGCCGTGGTCTGTCGGTGGCCGTCGCCGTCCTCAGGTACCGAAGCATCTCCACCGTGGGTGAGTTCTGCCTGGTCGACAATCCGGCCGTCACCCTCCTCGCCGTCGACAACGCGCTCGTCAAGTCCCTCTACTGGTACGGAGAACGGGGCTGGGAAGGCGCGGAGACCGAATGTTGGCGGCAGCTCTGCCGGCGTGCCGGATCGGTGCTGGAGCTTGGCGCCAACGTCGGTTACTACACCGTGCAGGGTGCGCTCGCTGCTCCTGGAGCCCGGTACGTAGCGGTCGAGCCGCACCCGGAGACCGCTGAAATCCTACGTCGGAATCTTGTTCTCAACGTGCTCGGCTCGGTCCAAGTGGTGGAGGCGGCCGCCGTCGGGCGTCCTGGACCGGCCCTGGTGGAGCTCGCCCTTCCCGACAATGAACGCTATGTCGCGCCGACAGGAGCGTTCCTGATCGACCTCAGGGAGGGGATTTCGGACCGTCCCGCCCGGCGCACGGTCACGGTTCCCACCGTCGATGTCCGAACTCTTGTCGCCGACGCGGATCTCATCAAGCTCGACATCGAGGGGATGGAGGCGGACGTCCTGGAGCCGGTGCTGGATGATGTCATCGGCCGCAGGGTTCAGGTTCTGGTTGAGGTGCTCTCCGGGACGCCGCGGCTGCGGGTCCTGCTGCTACGCATGATGCGCAGTGGCTACCGGATGCACGCTCTCGCTCCGAGCGCGATGATCGAGCTGACCCCGCTGGAGGTCGAGACCGCAGACTTGAAGGAGCGCTACGGCGCCCGGGACGTGCTTGCGACCACGTCCACCCTCGACGACTTCGAGATGCTGCGGACATCGTTCGGAGAGCAAGCGGGCCGGTTGTGACGGGCTCCAGGATGGTTCTACCAGCTTTGCTGCTCGCCGCCGCTCCTGCCGCGACGGTTGTAGCGCTTAGGGTTCTGACCGCACTCCCTGGCACGGCGTACCCGCTTCTGGCCGGTGCCGGCCTCACCGTCGCGGTGGTCGCGGCTTCGCTCTTGTTGCGGTCCGGCATAGGGGCACTGGCTTACACGGTGGGCCTGGTCACAGCCTTCCTGCTGCCGCTCAATAATTTGCGGCTCTCGAGCTGGTTGACCGCCGCGGACGTATCCCTCATGGTGGCGGTCGGGCTGGGTCTCCTGCAGTCGTCCAACAGCCGCCTTCCGGTCCGCGTTCCACGCACCTTCGTTGTCGGCATGATCGGCCTCGTAGTTGCCGGAGCGGTAGGTAGCGCAGCGAGTCCGGAACCGGTCAGCGGTCTGATTAACTTCGTTCGATTTCTGCTCAGCGCCGTGGCGTCAGTGATCCTCGTCTTTCGATGGTCGCCGGGCACGGGGGAGATCAGGGCGCTGTTCCGGGCGTGGTTGGCGGGCAACGCGGTCAACGTCGCCGTGGCGCTGATGACGCATCCGCGAATAGCAGGTCAGCGGCCGGCCGGTCTTACCACGCACCCGAACGCGCTAGGCCTCGTGTGTGTGCTGTCGTTGGCTATCGGGATCGCCTTGCACGCCATGGGAGGTCGTCGCGACCGCCTGCTGGCGCTTGTCTCGGTGGGCCTGGCGGCTGTCGGTGCGGTGATCAGCGGGAGCCGCGCAGCGTTGATCGGATTTTTCGTGGTGCTGCTGGTTCGGACTGTCCTCGGGCGTTCCTGGCGCCTGCTCGCCCTGATCATCGGAGCGGCGGCGATGGCGTCGGTCGTCTGGACCAAGATGTCGGAGCTCTTCGGGGAGACGACGGCGCTGGGTCGGCTGTTCAGCCCCGGCACCACAGTCGGCGACAGCGACGCCTTCCGGCTCGACCATCTCCGGGTCGCCCGGGACAGCTTCCTTGCGCACCCAGTGTTCGGCTCCGGGTTCGCCAACGCCACCGATGCACACAACGTCTTGCTGCAGGTGGTCGTGGCCTCCGGCCTTCTTGGCCTCGTCGGGTTCCTCGTGGCGTGCTGGCCCATGCTGCGCGGGCTGTGGCGGCCGAGCACACCGAGCAGGCGATGGCTGGCGCTGCTTTCGGTCGCCTTTCTCGCCGACGGGATGTTCTCCAACAACTTGTGGGATCGCTATATCTGGCTCTCGCTCGCAATCGGGATCTACGCCTCCTGTGCTCGTCCGGTGCCTGAGACGGGAGTGATGGTTTCCCATCCTGTTTCACTGCCTGCGGGTGCCCCGGGCTGGCAGGACGGTTCCCACCGGTCGCCAGCCCTTGCCCCTAGTTCCGTCGACGTCCGTCCAAAGGAGACAGTGTGATTGGGAACCAGAGGATCCGACTGGCAGTCGCCCTCATCGCGGTCTTGGCACCAGCGGGGCTTCGCCGTCAGCTCCTCGTTCACCTACTCGGCTACCGGATCGCGGCAGACGCCAAGGTCGGCCGCTCGATCATCACCGTGGACAAGCTCGTGATGGGACCGGGCTCATCGATAGGCAGCCTCAACCTCTTCCGCCACGTCGCGCGTGTGGAGCTAGGTGCGAACGCGTCGATCGGCCACCTGAATTGGATCAGCTCGGCCAACAGCGTCAGGGGGTTCTTCGCCGGCATCGACCGTGACTCGGCGCTGGTCATGGCGGACCGCTCCGCGATCACACACCAGCACTACATCGACTGCTGTGACCGGGTGACGATCGGCGAGCTGTCCGTCGTCGCCGGACTGCGCTCCCAGATCTTGACCCATGGAGTGGACGTTGAGGCCGGAGCACTCATGGCCGCGCCGGTAACGATCGAGGATCGCGCTCTTGTCTGCAGTGGAGTCATCCTCATCGCGGGCGCGGTGGTGCCGAGCCGGGTGGTCGTTGGGGCAGGTGCCGTCGTCAAGGGCGTGCTGCCGGAGGAGTGCGCGCTGTACACCGGCCCGACCGCGGTGATCAGACGTCCCCTGCCTTCGGCTGGCGGCTTCTTCGTGCGTCGCGAGGCTCGTGTTTACTGATCAAGCTGGCGTCAGTCCGCCGAGTGCTTGGTTACCGACTGAACAGGCCATCCGCTTGTAGCAGGTGGCCCGACGTTGGGTCCTGGAAGCCAGGTTGAAGATGCCTCAGGTGCAGATCGTGCTGGCGGAGATAGGAACACAATTGCAGATAATCCGTCTGGTTCTCGTAGAGGTCGGTGAAGGAGAGCTCGGCTTGCAAGACGGCCACACGGGGCAGTGTCTCGGCACTTCCGCGCAGCACGTCGAGCTCGGTGCCTTGGACGTCCAGCTTCAACCACGCCGAACCGAACTGTTCGCCAACCAGCTCGCGGTCCACGGTCGACAGAGGCACCTGTTCGTCGGCGATCTGCACGCTGCGCGGTGCCGCCGCTACGTGGACGGCGCCGATATCGAGGAGGCTGCTGCTCACACTGTTGGCACTGACACGGAGAGTGCCCGTGCCCGGGGTGTGTGACAATGCCAGCTGTCGCGGCTCCCAGGCTGGCGCCGTCGCGGCGCGCTGCAGTACCTGAAACGCGTCCGACTGCGGCTCGAAGGAGAGCACTCGCCCGGTGTAACCGAGGGAACGCATTAAACCCACGTATTGCCCGGTGTTCGCCCCCACGTCGACGAGTAAGTCGCAGCGGGCGAGCAATCGGCGTTGGAGTACAACGAAACTTGTCGCCAGCGGAACGACATCATAGCCCGTCGACCTCAGCACGGTGCGCAGGGCGGCCTTGCCGCGGGCTGTAAGGAGCATGCGGGTCGGCACCCTCCGCCGCTGCCGACGTGAGAAATCTACGTGTAGCGGTGCCTGGGCAATCCCGGTGTCGTCGCCCGAAGGCTGTGTTTCGCCACCTTGCTCGGCCATACCAACCTCCCCGAATGTTGTACTGACAGTAGTCGATACTAACGCTTCGTGTCATAAGATCTCCCTGTCGCAGCCGTCGGAGCCAACCGGAGATCCAGTGCGTGTCTTGCACACCGTGCCGAGCATCGCCGACGCCTACGGCGGGCCTGTCAGAAGCCTCGCCTGCATGGGGCCCGTCGAGCATCGTCTCGGACGGCGTCCACTTCTGTTCGCGGTCGACCGTCCGGAGCAGACGGCTTCTCAGCGCCCGGAGCTCGAGCGTTGGTACGACGTTCGGGTCGGGCGAGCAGGCATGCTCGCGGGGCGCTACCACGGCGGTCGCCAAGTGACTGCGGACCTGCGACGGCTAGTTCCCTCGGTGGATTGGGTCGTATTCCACAGTGTCTTCGACTTCATCACTACAACCGGGTCTGCACTGGCGCGCCGACATGGAGTGCCGTACTTGCTTTGGCCGCACGGCAGCCTGGACGAGTACGACGTTGCCAAACACGCCCGCGCCAAGCAGGCTCTGAGTCCGTTGTGGCGTTCGGTAATCGATGGTGCGGCCGCAGTGCTCTGCACCACAGAGCGAGAGGCCGAGCGACTGCACACGTTCGGAGCGAGGCGTGCGGCCACGGCCATTGTTCCGCTGCCCTACCAGCCGTCGCAACGGTCCGGTGACCCGACCTTGGCGCGACGCCGGCTCCACCTCGACGGGGACCAGCGGATAGTGCTGTTCCTAGGCAGGCTGCACGCCAAGAAAGGCCTGCCGCTTCTCATGTCGAGCTTCGACGCGGTGAGCCTTCCGAACGAAGTCCTGGTGATCGCCGGCCGGGGCGAGGCCGAGTCCGAAGAGACGATCCGGGCACACGCCGCCGGGCTGCGGCATCCCGAGCGAGTGGTGTTCGCCGGGTGGATCTCCGGTGCGGACAAAGAAGATCTGTTGGCGGCTTCAGATCTGTTCGCGCTGATCAGCGACAACGAGAACTTCTGCCACGCGGCTGTCGAGGCGCTTAACGCCGGCGTCCCGTTGTTGCTCAGTGACGAAGTGTATCTCGCCGGCGAGTTGCAACGGCGGGGAGCGGCGCGAGTGGTGGCTAGAGAGGCAGCAGGCGCTGGGCGGGCGTTGCGGGAGTTGCTTGACGACGCTCCAGCACGACGTTCCATGGCAGCTGCAGGCCATGAATTCGTCGTAGAACGGCTGAGCCTGCTGGCGGTCACCGCTCACTACGCGGACGTCTTCGCGCTTGCGCGGATCCCCCGAGCCTGACCGCCAGGTGGGCCTACGTGGCGCGGGCGCCCTCGTGTCGACGCCGGCCGGCACAGTCTGCGTGTGCGCGCAGCGTAAGCAGCTTCCCCACAGTTCGTGACCTTTGAGACAACACGAAAGCAGGAGCGTGTGGCCGGGACGTGTCATATCTGCGGTTCTTCGGAAAGCAGGCAGCTGTATCGATCGCGGCGCACCGGTCTAGGTGCCAGGCGATGCAGGGGCTGTCGGCTCGTAGCGGTTCAAGACGACCAGCCGCGGGCGGAGGTCTCAGAACCGGGCGTCGAGGCCGAGAAGTACGCCAGATATCTCGCCGGTCAGCGCACCAGCGAGCTGCGGGAACGGCACATGGTCGCGCTGCGCCGACTGACTGAGCTGGTCACAATGGAGCGGCCGCGGCCACGTCTGTTTGACGTGGGCGCGGGGGCCGGTGACTTCCTTGCTCTCGCGCAGGCGGAGGGCTTCGACGTAACCGGCAACGAGATCTCCGAGCCCGCCATCGACATTTGTCGGGAACGGCACGGCATCGAACTCCACCATGGCGACATGGCCGCCCTCGATCTCGACGGTGACTTTGACGCGATGACCATGTGGTGTGTGCTCGCGCACGTCCCGAACCCCGTGGCGCTGCTCGGCGATGCGTTCCGGTTGCTGCGTCCGGGCGGCGTTCTCTACTTCCACACCCCGCGCTGGTCCGCCATCGACCAGATCGGTATCGCCGCCCTCCGGGCGACCGGCGGTCGGGTCCCGCACGTGATGGATCGGCGGATCAACCGCGCCCATCGCCGCCTCTACGGCCGGCACAACCTCGTCGCCTTGCTGACCAAGGTCGGGTTCGAACCGATTGCCGTGAACCCGATGGCGGGTTACTCCCTGAACACCAGGTCGTACTTGACGTCCATGCAGGTGCCGGCCCTGGTATGCGGTCCGGTCGCCAACGCCGTCGACGTGCTGGTCGACCGAGGTTGGGTTCCACGGAACATCCTCGACGTCTACGCGGCCAAGCCGGAGACATAGCCACCAGACCGATGCCGACCAGCCGCAGCGGACCTCTACCCCCTCGGCGTCGACCGCGCCGTTCGTGGTCACCGTCGGCGCGGCTAGCCACCCGCTCGGGCTGAACGCCTACGGCAACACCTTTGAGCGGTTCTTCTTCTACCGTGGCGACACGGGCGGCCTGCCGTACGTTGAGGTGGCCGCTACCGGCTTCAACGCGTCGTTCGACAACTGCACGTGGTCGGGTGGCGCCTCCAGTTCTGTCGCGGTCGAGCTGAACAACCGCGCCGTTTCATCAACCCGACCTTCGCCGGCCGACAGGGGTGAAGCTGTCGGAGACCGCTGACCAGACGACGGCGTGGGCGACGGCGGCGAACAAGACGATGGCCCTCACCACCCCGCAGGCCGTGACCGGCGGCACGTACGTGCGGGTCGGGTTCCTCGCGGTGGGGACGACTCCGCCGTGTTCCGCTGCGGCGCACCGTTCGCTGCCTCGCCAAGCCTCGGGCTGACCGGTGCGGCGTACCGGTTCGCGCCAGTGTCGACCGGGCAGACGGTGCTGTCGTCTTCGTTCACTCCGTCGTCGCTGTCTCCGGGGCCGATGGCGTGGCTGCTGGCGCTGACCTGAGGAATGCGTCGGCGAATGCCGCGCTCAGCTGCCGGACTGCAGCGGCAGCGGCGTGGCCGGCGAGACCGTTCGGCGGGCCCCACGGGGTGGGGTTCACGTCGACCACGGACAGCCGCCCGCTGGCCTCGTCGCGAAGGCAGTCCAGCTCGGCATAGTCGGCGCCTAGTGCGGCGGCCAGGCCCAGCACCGACTGCAATTCGGTCTCGCTGAGGACGGTCGCCGGGTCCTCGACGTAGCGGGCAGCAGTGTTCGTGTTGGAGAACCGGTCCCCGTCCGGCCGGTACTTCAAGTACAGCAGCGGGATCGTCCCGCCGATGACCGGGACCCGGATGTCCTGCACCTGGTCGTGGCCGTACCGGTTGTCGATGACCTGCTGATACACGTACCCGTACCGGGGCACGGTGGGGCACTGCACGATCCTGCCGGAGTGGGAGGCGTTCACCTCCGGCTTTTCCACCGCCGGGCCGTGGTGGGTGCGGGGGTCGACGCCGATCGGGTAGCCAAACGCGGCCGGGTGTGCGGCGTTGACCGCCGACTTGGACACGCTCACGCACCGCCCGTTGACCACGTCACCCACTCCGGCAAGGGCCTGGCAAGGCGGCCGGACGGTTCGGTGGTCCCACCAGATCACCGCGTCGGCGCCGTCAGGGTCGGCGGTGAACTTGGCGCCGAGCTCCGCGGCGATCTTCGCCAGCACCGAATGCGGCACCGGCCGCTCAGGCGCGGTAGCGATCACCGGGGAGTCCACCCCGGCGGCTCTTGCCGCTGCCGTCTTCGCGGCAAGCCGCCGAGCGAGGCGGGCGCGGTCCAGTTCATGGCGGGCGCGCCCACGGATCTTCGCAGCCAGACGCGCCGTGCTACTGGAAGGGACATCCATAGTAACGGAGGGTAACGGAACGTCCCGCCGTGTCGGGTAGGCGGGGCGGCAGTAAGGCCTGTGGGGGCCGCAACCGAGCGGGGGGCAAGGCATGGCGAGGCACCGAACAGATCGCGAACGACCACCGATCGTCCTCTTGGCCCGCATCTATCTGCGGGCGTTCCGGGGCATCTGTGGCGGTGTTCCTCGGTGTCGCGCTCGTCGCCGGGGGACATGACCGGTTCGCTTCGCGCGGATTCGCCAACGCCCGGCAGGTCCCCGGCCAGCACGTCACCTGGGGAGCCGTCGTCGTAGCGGCGGGGCTGTGCATGCTCGTCGGGTCGCCGCGGCAGCTGCGTCCGCTGCTGCAGGCGGCGACATTCGCGGTGGTCATCTGGTGCTCGTTCTTCGCGATCACCCTTGCCGCGTCCGTACTCCAAGACGACAAGGCGACGCAGACCGGATGGATCACATACGGCGGCTGGTCCGCTCTGGGGCTGCTGCTGTTCGCCTCGCTGTGGACGGAACGCGACCGATGAGGCGCCGGGTCATGCACCCGGACTGGCTCACCGGCACACCCAACGAGATCGTCCCGTTCCTCCTCGTCGCAGCCGCCGTGGCCGGCGGCTCCGTACTGCTCAACGGGACCGCGCCGTCGTCGATGAAGCAGACGCTGCCGCCGTGGCTGCGCTACAGCTGGGCGCAGTGCCTGCTCGTCGGCGGCGCCCTCGGTATCCTCGGCGAGTGCTGGCTCGGTGACCCGTTCACCGGCGCCGCCGTCAAGGTCGCCGGGCTGCGTCCGCCGGCTGCGCCTCCCTCGCCTACGGCAACGCCCTCATCGTCGTGTTCGGCTACGGCACCGCTGGGGCCGTAGCGCTGCCTTACGTGGGCTTTGGTCTGGCGTAACTGGCCCGGACCGTCCGCATCGGCTCGTTGATGGTGGAGTTCCATCGGCTAGCCAGACGAAGGGAGACCGCGAGTAAGGCCGGACCGTAAACGTCACGGTCGCGCTCCTCGTCGCCTTCGGCGGCGGGTCCGGCGCGGCAGCGGTACTCGTCGCCCTCCTCGGCCGGAAGAACACCAACTCCGACGCCGAGGCTGCGCAGGCGCGTCCCGTCCGGGTCTCCGGGATGACGAGCTCCAGCAGTTGGACTCGCACCGTCCGCGGTCGTCACCGGCTGCACCGCGCTTGGCAGCTCGCCCGATCAGCCGGACGTACCAGAGCCGGTGCCCTGTGGCCCGTCGCTCCAGGACCCGCTGGCCGTCGAGGCCGGGTGGGGGCGGTCGTCGGTGACCGTGTCCAAGGCGAATTGAACGATGCGGTGGCGAGCCGCGTTGCGGGACAGGGACTTCTCGGCGTAGCGCCGGCCGGCGCAGCCGAGGATGGCGGTGAGTTCAGGGTCTCGGGCGACCCGCTGCACCGCGTCCAGCAAGCCGGCCGGGTCGCCGGGCTGCACCAGGACGCCGGCGCCGGACCGGCGCAGTTCCGCGGCGGCCGCGCTGGTGGGACCGGTCGCGGCGATCACCGCGCGCCCGGCGGCCAGGTACGAGGTGAGCTTGCTCGGCATCGACATGTCCTGCACGGACGGGCGTTCGTTGATGAGCAGGCAGTCGGCCGCGGCCAGGGCGACCGGGAAGTCCTCACGCGACAGTGGATCGACGAACCTGATCGAGCTGGTCCCGGCGGCCTGCCGTTCCAGCGACCGTCGCATGCTGCCGTCGCCGACCAGGAGGAACAGCATGTCCGACTGCTGCTGGTCCGCCAGCCGGGCCGCCTCGACCACGCTGCCGAGGCCCTGCTTGAGGCCCATGTTGCCGGCGTGGACGGCGATCGCGCGGTCGAGCGGCCAGCCGAGGATCCGGCGGGCGGCGTCGCGGTCGACCGTCGAGGACGTGACATGAACGTAGTTCGGCAACACGTCCACGCGCTCGGACGCGATACCGCTGTCCAACAGGGGCTGTCTGAAGGCGTCCGTGATGATGGCGACGCGGTCGGCGCGTCGGAGCACCGACGCCTCCAGCTGCGCGATGCGGTCGGCCACCCCGACGCCGCCGCGGATGCCGCTCTGGCGCGCGCCGAGACCGACGAGGTCCTGTACGACGATCCCCAGCGGCACGCGTCGGCGCCGAGCCAGCCGGGCGGCGGCCGCTGCACCGGCGAGGTTCGGCGTCACGCCGAGAACCAGGTCCGGCCGGTCGCCGTGGCTGGCCGCGGCTGCTCCGATCCCGAACGTCAGCTCGTACAGACCGCGCCGGACGACGTCCTGACGCCGGGGCACGAAGTGCCGGGACCGGGTGACCCGTACCTCGTTGTGGGTCTCCCGGTGGCGCAGGCCGGTCCGGTAGGGAGCCTCGACCGTCCACCGTGGATAGTGCGGGATCCCGACTACCGCGTGCACGGAGGCCCCGTAGGCGACCAGGGTTTCGCAGAGATCCGTGGTGTAGGGAGCGATGCCGGTCGAGTCCGGCGCGTAGTAGATCCCGACGACGGTGACGTTCAGGCCGGCGAGTGCTCCGGTCACGACGCGGTGCGCAGCGAGACCTGCTGCGCCTCGGGGCTGCGGGTGCCGTGGTGGCCGCGGAACCAGTCGACGGTCCGCAGCAGGCCGGCGGCGACCGGCACCGTGGGCTCCCAGCCGAGCCGCTCCCGGGCCAGCGTGATGTCCGGCTGCCGGACGCACGGGTCGTCCTCGGGCCGCGGCACGAAGGCGATGGGGGAATCGGAGCCGGTGATGGCGCAGATCCACTTGGCCAGCGCCAGCATGGTCAGCTCGTGCGGGTTGCCGAGGTTGACCGGGCCGGGCAGGCCGGACCGCAGCATCCGGACGACGCCGTCGACCAGGTCGTCGACGTAGCAGATGGACCGGGTCTGGGAGCCGTCGCCGGCCACGGTGATCGGCTCGCCGGCCAGCGCCTGCCGGATGAAGGTCGGGATGGCGCGGCCGTCGTCGGGCCGCATCCGGGGGCCGTACGTGTTGAAGATCCGCACGATCGCGGTGTCCACCCCGTGCGTGCGCCGGTACGCCATGGTCAGTCGCCTCGGCGAAGCGCTTGGCCTCGTCGTAGACGCCGCGGGGGCCGACCGGGTTGACGCGGCCCCAGTACGACTCCGGCCGCGGGTGGACCTGCGGGTCGCCGTACGTCTCCGAGGTCGAGGCCAGCAGGAACCGGGCGCCCTTCTCCTTGGCCAGGCCGAGGGCGTGCATGGTGCCGATGGAGCCGACCTTCAGCGTCTCGATGGGACGGCGCAGGTAGTCGGTGGGGGAGGCGGGCGAGGCGAAGTGCAGCACCGCGTCCACCCGGCCCGGCACGTGGACGAACTCGGTGACGTCCGCGCGAACCAGCCGGAAGGAGCCGGCTTCGGCCAGGTGCGCGACGTTGCCGGCCGAGCCGGTGGACAGGTCGTCGAGGCACACCACCTCGCAGCCGTCGAACACCAGCCGCTCGCACAGATGCGAGCCCAGGAAGCCGGCACCTCCTGTCACCACCACGCGCATGCCCATGCGGAGAACCCCCGTTACCCCCGACGACCAAGTGCAAAGAGTAGCCGATGGTGACTCTGTGTGCTATAGATCCTGTCAGCGGGGGACGGGCCGGCCGGGTGCGGGTCGGGTCCGGGACGGGGGAATGCACGGTGGCAGAGCTGGCGTACGCGCCCGACACACTCGACCGGTCTACCGGTGCGACGGCCGGATCGCCGGTCGCGGGGGTGCTGCGCACCAGGGTGTGGCGGACCCGCTGGACCATCGGGCTGGCCGTCACCGACCTCGTCCTGCTCTCGGCCGCGCTGGTCGCCGCGGTGGCCATGCGCTTCGGCGTCGACCCCAGCGAGGCCTACATCGGCCGCATCTCCTACGCGCTGGTCGCCTCGGCGATCGCCGTCGGCTGGTCGGGGTCGCTGGGCGCCGCCGGCGCGTACGAGACCCGCAACCTCGGCACCGGAGCCGAGGAGTACAAGCGGGTCGCGGTCGGGACGCTGCAGCTGTGGGCGGTGGTGGCGATCGGCTGCTACGCCGCCAAGATGCAGGTGGCCCGCGGCTTCGTCGTCATCGCGCTGCCGCTCGGCCTGGCGCTGCTGCTGCTCGGACGGGTCGCGGCCCGGCGCGTGCTCGTCGCCGCCCGCTCCCGTGGGCTGTCCGTGCACCGGGTCGTCGTGGTCGGTGACCGCGGGGCAGTGGTGAGCCTCGCCACCGAGCTGCGCCGGGAGAAGGCGGCCGGCTTCGAGGTCGTCGGCGCCTGCCTGCCCGAGCCGGGGCACCGGTTCCGGGAGTCCGACCGGCTTCCCGTGCTCGGGACGCTGGAGGAGGTCCCGGCGATCGCCCGTGAGCACGACGCCGACACGGTCGCGGTGGCCTCGGCCGTGCCGCCGGACACCGTACGGCGGCTGTCCTGGGGTCTGGAGGGCAGCGGGGTCGACCTGGTCGTGGCGCCCTCGGTGGTCGACGTGGCCGGCCCGCGGGTGTCGGTGCGGCCGGTCGCCGGACTGCCGCTGCTGCACGTCGACGAGCCCGAGTTCACCGGCGGGAAGCGGTTCGCCAAGGCCGTGCTCGATCGGATGCTCGCGGCGCTGGCACTGCTCCTGCTGTCGCCGCTGCTGCTCCCGGTCGCGCTGGCGATCCGGCTGGACAGCCGCGGACCGGCGCTGTTCCGGCAGGTCCGGATCGGCCGGGACGGCCGCGAGTTCAGGGTCGTCAAGTTCCGGACGATGCACGTCGACGCCGAGGCCGGGCTCGCCGAGCTGCGTCCGGCGAACGAGACCGACGGGCTGCTGTTCAAGATCGCCGGAGACCCGCGCATCACCCGGGTCGGCAAGATCCTGCGCCGGACGTCGATCGACGAGCTGCCGCAGCTGATCAACGTGCTGATCGGGGACATGTCCCTGGTCGGGCCGCGGCCGCTGCCGGTCAAGGACAGCGACTTCACCGGCGACGTCCGCCGGCGGCTGCTGGTCAAGCCCGGCATCACCGGTCTCTGGCAGGTCAACGGCCGCTCCCGGCTGTCCTGGCCGGACGCGGTGCGGCTTGACCTCTACTACGTCGAGAACTGGTCGATCGCGCTCGACCTCGCCATCCTCGGCCGCACTTTGGGGGCTCTACGCCACTAAGCGTGGTTCGCGGCCTCTGATCGGGGTGGCGGTTTGAGTGTGCCAGGCGGTGCCGCAGTGGAGGAGTAGTCGCAGCCGGTAGTTGTCGAAGTTGCGGAAGCCGAAGCCGACTCGCTTGATCCGTTTGATGAGCAGGTTGATCGCTTCGGTCGGGCCGTTGGAGATGCCGCCGGTGGTGAAGTAGGCCAGCAGCTCTTCGGTCCAGGCGTCGAGGGTGCGGGCCAGCCGCAGCAGTTCGGGGACCTCGGAGAACACGCACCGGGATAGGACGTCGTGCAGCCGGCGGCGGGCGTCGGGCAGGTCGCGGCCGCGGCGGTAGAGGTAGCGCAGTTCGTGCGCGGCCATCCAGGCTTGGGTGACCTGGCCGTGCGGGTCGCCGAGCACGAGCCCGGTTTCCAGCCGGGCCCAGGCACGGGCGGAGAGTGTTTCCGGGGCTCGGCGCAGCAGCCGCCGGATCCGGTAGAGCGGGTCGTCGCGGTGCCCGCGCCGGTGCAGGGATTCCTGTTGGACGCGGCGGCGGACCTCATCGACTGCGGCGAGGCCGAGCCTGGTGACGTGGAAGGCGTCGAGCACCCGCACGGCGGCCGGCAGCTGAGTGCGCAGCGCCGTGGCATACCCCCGAAACGGGTCCAGGGCAGCGACCTCGATCTGCTCGCGCCAGTCCCGGTCGCGGTCAGAAACCCAGTCGGACAAGGCCTTCCCTGACCGCCCTTCGACCACATCGAGCAGCCGAGCGGCCCGACCCGAACGGCCGGTCAGGTCCACGATGCCGGTCACGAACTCGGTGGCGTGGCTGGCGGTGGCGGCCAGGAACGCGGTCTCGTCCACACCCACCGCGGTGACCCCGGACAGCCGAGCCGGATCGTCGATCAGCGGCCGGCCGTGATGCCGGACCGCCCGCATGATGGTGTGCCAGCCGACCCCGTACTCGACCGCGACCGCGGCCACGTCATGCCCATCCTCGCCGACCCGCCGGCACGCCTCGGCGCGGGCCCGCTCGGTCAACGACGCCCGCGCGACGATGTGCTCGCTGGCCTCGGTCCAGGTCCGGGCAGCGCACGCCGGCTCGGCGCACCGCCACACCCGCTTCACCCAGATCAGCGTCACCGGCCGACCCGCCACCGGCAGATCCCGCACCCGCACCGGCCGCCGACCATGCGCCACCGCCCGCACCCCGCAGCCCCGGCAGAACTCCTCGACCGCGGTGGTCTCGACCGCCTGCTCCAGCTCGCCGTCGAGCTCCGACACCGCCAGCAGAACGAAGCCGGCCAGACCCAGCATCTCCGTCGCCGCGCTACCGTCACCGTGCACCTGGGGCCTCCTCATCCGTGTTCCTCAACCACCACGGATCGTGAGGCCCCAGGCCCGTTCTCAGGCCCAGGCTGAACACCGTGTCGTCAGACGCTCACCACGCTTCATGACGAAGAGCCACTTTGGGGGCGGTGACGCGGGGCACCGGGGCCTACTGATGGCCGACGCCCGCACCGTCGACACGCTGCTGGACGAGCTCTGGGCCGCCGGGGGCACCGATCTGCTGCTCACGCCGGGGACGAGCCCGCGGATCCGGGTGGACGGACAGCTGCGGCCGGCCTCGGACTCCACGCCGCTGTCGGCGCCGGAGACCGAGCGGATGGTCGCCGCCGCGCTGACCGAGCCGCAGCGGCACGCGTACGCCGCCGGTGACGTCGACTTCTCCTTCTCCTGGCGGGAGACCGCCCGCATCCGCGGCAGCGCCTTCCGGCAGCGCGGCAGCTCAGCGCTGGCCCTGCGGCTGATGCCCTACCGGATCCCGTCCTTCGACGAGCTCGGCCTGCCCGGGTCGGTCCGCCACTTCGCCGCGTTGGACCAGGGTCTGGTGCTGGTGACCGGACCGACCGGATCGGGCAAGTCGACCACGCTGGCGTCCATTGTGGACTGGGTGAACGTCCACCGCGCGGTGCACGTGCTCACCATCGAGGACCCCATCGAGTACGTCCACCGGCACAAGCGGGCAGTGGTCAACCAGCGCGAGGTCGGCGAGGACACCGACTCGTTCCCCAGCGCCCTGCGCAGCGCGTTGCGGGAGGACCCGGACGTGCTGCTGGTGGGGGAGATGCGGGACCTGGACTCCATCCGGTTCGCCCTGACCCTCGCCGAGACCGGTCATCTGGTGCTGTCCACGCTGCACACGAACAGCACCGCACAGGCGGTCGACCGGCTGGTCGACGTGTTCCCGGGCGACCACCAGCCGCAGATCCGGCTCCAGCTCTCCGCGGCCCTGACCGGGATCGTGCACCAGCGGCTGCTCCCGCGCCTGGACGGCGGGCGGATCGCGGCCTACGAGGTGCTCCTCGCCACCGGCGCCGTGCGCAACCTGGTCCGCGAGGGCAAGACCAACCAGCTGCGCAACGTGATCCTCACCAGCCGCCGCGACGGCATGCAGACCATGGAGGCGTCGCTGAACGAGCTGCTGCGGGCCGGCGTGGTCGCCCGGGAGGAAGCGGTGAGCCGGTCGCTGTACCCGGCGGACCTGGTCGCCACCTGACGTCAGCGCGCGGGCAGGACGAAGATCTGGTTGTCGCCCGCGCCGCAGTCGAAGACGAACAGCTGGCTGCGGGTCGGGTGGTTGGCGTCGACCGTGAGGCATCGGCCGGACAGCGGGTTGACCAGCGTGCCGTTCGCCTGCAGCGTCCACAGCTGGGCGCCGGTCCCGTCGCACCTGCCGAGCTCCACCGCGGTGTTGTTGCCCCCCTTGCCGTCCTTGACGGCCAGGCAGCCGTCGAGCACCCCGAACGCGCCGGGATAGGACGCCGGCACCGTCCACCGCTGGCCGGGGTTGCCGCTCGCGCAGGTCGACAGCTGGACCGCGGTGCCGTCCTTGCCGCTGTCGTTGGCCAGGTCGAGGCAGCCCCCGCCCAACCCGGTGATGGACCCGGTCCGCGCGGCCGAGGCCGTTGCCGACGGCGTCCCGGTGCCGGTGGCGGTCGGCGTGCCGGTGCCAGTCGGGGTGCCGGTCGGGGCGGCGGTGCCGGTGCCGCCCGCGGTGTCGGTGCCGTCGGCGCAGGCGGGGGTACGGGTGACGGTCTTGGTCCTGGTGTCGAGGGCGTACGAGCCCGAGGGGGTGGACTTGAGGTAGCCGCCGGTGACCAGGACGGCGACGGTGGCGGGGTAGTTGCCGGTCTGGGCGTCGTAGGCGTCGGCGGCGACCGAGATGGTGGCGAGGTCGGCCTTGCAGGCGGCGGCGTTGGCGTCGGAGCGGAACCGGGCGACGCCGAAGAGGGTGATGCCGGCGAGGATGCCGAGTACCACGATGACGACGAGCAGCTCGACCAGCGTGAAGCCGCGCTCGCCGGGTCGTGCCGCGGCGGCGCGGGTGTGCGCTGTGTCCGTCACGATCGATTCCCTCGACGGCCCGGTTCGCTCAGGGCCGGCAGCCTCGACGCCGGCCCTGAGCGGTCGCATCGGTCAGCAGACGGGGTCGCGCGTCACGATCTTGGTCGTCGGGTTGAACGTGTACGTCCCCGACGGGGTCGACTTCAGGTAGCCGCCCGTGACGAGGGCCGCGACGTTCGCCGGGAAGTTGCCGGTCTGGGCGTCGTAGGCGTCGGCGGCGACGTTGACCGTGGCGAGATCGGCCTTGCACGCCGCGGCATTCGCGTCCGAGCGGAACCGGGCGACGCCGAAGAGCACGATTCCGGACAGGATGCCGAGCACCACGATGACGATGAGCAGCTCGACCAGCGTGAAGCCGGCATCACCGGGCCGCCGTTGAGTCAGACGTACGTCCGTATTCACCTTGTCCCCCGTTTCCGTTCTGGTTGTGCGGGTCGATGCGCCGAGGACTTATCGGCAGCTCGCCCACGGCACTTAACCTCCGGATCACATCCGGCGGATCGCCCAGCTGAGCACGACGACGCCCCGGCGTCCGGCGACGGGCATCACGGTCGGGTCGGCCGCGCGGTAGCGGACCTGGGCGGTTCCGACCACAGTGGACGATCGGTACGCCCGGAAGTACACCTCCAGCGGCATCGGCCCGGACGAGTCGTTCGGGATCTCGATCAGTGGTCCGCCGGTCGTCGCCGAGACCCGGGTGAGCAGCGCGCGGGCGACCAGCCCGGACCGGATCCCGCCGGCCGTGGCGCCGGGCAGCCGGAGATCGACCACCCCGTACGGGGCGTAGAGGGTGCCCTGGACGAACAGCGCCGCGCCGGAGTCGGCCCGCAGCAGCGGGCAGCCGCCCGGGTACCGGCCCACGCAGTTGGTGCGGCCGTTCACCGCGGTCCGCTCACCGCGGACGGCCGGCGGCCGCCAGGACAGCACCAGCGTGATCGAGTCGAGGTTCTCGGTCACCTTGTTCAGCAGCGTGGCGCTCGCGTCATAGCGGACCCGCAGGCCGGTGAAGCCGTACGTGTGCACTTCATCCTGGAGGCTGTCGAGGATGTCGAGGCTGTCCGGGTGGAACGCGGTGCCGGTCGGGCCGTCCTGGCGGATCGTCGGCTGCGGCAGGTTGCTCAGGGCGGGTGCGCCGATCCGGGTCGGCGTCGCGGTGACCTGCAGCCGGCTCAGCCGGCTGTCGCTGTGTCGGCGTTGTTGTCCCGGTGGACGACCAGCAGCGTGGCGCCGGTGAGGACGGAGCCGGCGGGGACGGGGGACGGCGGGGCGAAGTCCTGGACCACCACGCTCGCGGTGACTCCGCCCAGCACCAGCCTCGAGTCGACGACCGCGCTGGCCGGGACGCCGTCGGTGACCGTGATGCGGCTCGGGTCGGCGAACGCCGGGCCGTCGGTGGGATTGGTCCCGGTGCCGTCGGTGGTGAGTGTGGACGGTCCGGCGCCGGGGTCGGCGCCGGTCTTCGCCCCTTGCATCGTCACCGGCGGCGAGCTCGCCGAATACTGCCCGCAGAGCTCGACCTGGCCCGACCTGACCCGCATCCGGCTGTCCCCACCGAAGACGAACCGGACGCCCGCGCCGGTCGTCGAGCGCAGCGGGCTGACGCAGGCGCCCGGAATGCTCGGCGCCGACGAGTCCGGCGTCCAGCCGACCGGAGTGCCCCCGACCACCCGCGCGTCGGCGTCGTCGACCGTCCAGACGTGAGCCCCGGTCGGCAGGCCGCCGCCCTCGCCGTTGTGGAAGTCGAAGTAGTAGACGCCGACGCCCGAGCTCGCCGGCGCGAACAGGAACGTCTTGCCGGCGCAGGCGCCGCCGCCGTCCATCATGTCGGACAGGCCGACCGCGTCGTCGTAGTAGCCGGGCTGGAACTCGACCGTGCTGCTGCGGTCGCAGGTCGGCAGCGGCCGGTACGTCAGGCCGGCGGTCGGCTGGGCGTAGTCCGGGTCGGCCGGGATGTCGCCGGCCGGCGCCGAGCAGGCGTTCGACACCGGGGTGCCGAGCGCGTCCCGGCTGATCACCGTCCCGGTGCAGGCGCCGCGCGCGGTCACCCGGGCGTCGACGCTCTCCACGGAGCCGGTGCCGGCGGCGATCGGTCCGCTGCTGAAGACCGTGCCCTGCACGCGCAGGGTGCCCGATCCGCTCTGCGCGATGCCGGGCCTGCCGGTGTTCGCGCCGAGCGTGAGCACGGCCTGACCGGGCCGGTTCGCCGGGCTGATCGGCACCGTCTCGCTGCCGCCCCCGGTGCCGGGGCGGGCCGTGCAGGTGACCCGCATCGCCGGCCCGTCCGCCGCCGGTACGGACCGGTCCGGACAGCTCGACCCGGGGTCGTTGTTGAACGTGCTGTTGCGGACCTGGTTGACCGCGATCTCCAAGGCACCGTCGGTGCCGTACGAGCGTCCCTCCAGGGTGTCGGCGGCCTTGGCCGCCCGGATGCTGACCGAGCCGTAGGAGAGCAGGGCGCCGAACACCAGCCCGAGGAAGGTGGTCAGCGCCAGCGCCATCAGCAGCGAGGCCCCGGCGTCCGATCGCGGTCCCCTGAGCGCCACCCTCACGGCGTCGTCCTCCGCCGGCCGGTGAGCGTGTAGCCGAACCCACTTGCCTGGTGGACGGTGAGGTCGACCTGGCTGAACGCGGCGCACCCGGCGTGGCCGCAACTCACCTCGGGCGGGGCCGCGGCCAGGCTGCGGACGACCGCGATGTCGCCGACCGGCGTGAGCGGATACGCCGGCGTGGTCGTCGCGGCGCTGCAGGAGAGCCGGTGCAGCTGCCGGCGGGTGGTCCCGGACGGGTCGGTCACCGTGCGGACGACGTAGGTCACCACCGTGGTCGTCGTCGTGAACGTGCTGTCGTCGGTGAAGTCCTGGCCTACCAGCTCCACGACCGCGGTGGCGTCGGTGCCGCAGCGGGGTTTCGTCCCGACCGACACGCTCTGCGCGCCGGCCACGTCGTCGCCGACGTACGTGGCCGCCCGGAGCAGGTCGGCGGACTCGTCCAGCCGGGTGACCGCGGTCGCCGACGTGCCGACGGCGACGAACGAGACGCCGGCCACCGCGGACATCACGATGCCCAGCAAGGTGACGGCGACCAGCAGCTCGACGAGCGTGAAGCCGGCCTGGGCGGAACGCCTCAGCACGACGCCGTGCAGGGCTTGCGGACGAGGACCGCCACGGTGTTGACGAGCGGATCCGGCAGCCCGCTGGCCGTGGAGATCCGGAGCGTCACCCGCTGGATCCCGGTGTCGGTGCCGCAGGTGCCGGCGAACGCGGTGCCGGTCCAGTACTGGACGCCGGTCACCGCGGCAGTCATGCCGGCCGGTAGGGCCGGAGTCGGATCCGGGAAGCTGCTCGCCGCCGCGCAGGCCGTGTAGGGGCCGGCGCCGACCTGCTGGGCCCAGGACCGAAGCGCGTTCTGGGCCAGTGCCTGCCGCCGCTGCAGGGCCGAGGCGCCGTCGCTGACCATCAGCGCGCCGACGATCCCGGCGGTGGCGAGGCCGAGGAGCACCAGCGTCAGCAGGACCTCCACCAGCGTCTCCCCGGCGTCGGTCCGGGCCGGCCGGGCGGTCACGTCTGCACCCCGCTGAACCCGCCGTACATCGCCGAGACGAGCGCGACCGCCACGAAGCCCACGACCAGTCCCATCACGACCATGACGGCCGGTTCGATGAGCGTGGTGAGCTTCTTGATCCGGTAGTCGAGCTCCCGTTCGTAGTACGTCGCGGTCACCTCGAGCTGGGTGTCCAGCGTCCCGGTCTCCTCGCCGACCCGGACCATCTGCATCGGCCACGCCGGGGAACAGCCCGGTCGCGGCCATCGGCCCGGCCAGGCCCGCGCCGGCCAGCAACTGCTGCCTGGCCCGGCCGAGAGCGCGCTCGAAGACGAGGTTGCGCAGGCTGGCCGTGGCCACCGCCATCGCCTCCGGCAGCGGCACGCCGGCCGAGAGCATCGAGCCCATCAGCCGGGTGAACCGCTCGACCACCGCGAACCTGATCGTCTCGCCGAGCACCGGCGCCCGCAGCAGCACGGCGTCCCGGAACCGGCGCACCGGCGTCAGCCGGATGCCGAGGACGTAGCCGAACACGGCCAGGCCGATCCCGCCGAGGATCGCCCACCACCACGTCGCCACGAACGTCGACGTGGACAACAGCAGCCGGG
The DNA here is from genome assembly GCA_963803135.1 of uncultured Actinomycetota bacterium. Classification (GTDB taxonomy): domain Bacteria; phylum Actinomycetota; class Actinomycetes; order Mycobacteriales; family CADCTP01; genus CADCTP01. Next base: position 36,866 of record CAWDLH010000016.1, read on the forward strand.
TCGCCAGCGGCAGCTCGACGTCCAGGCTGTCGAAGAACTCGACGAACTTCGGCAGCACGACCACGGACAGGATGGCCACCGCCACGACCGCCATCACCGCGATCACCGCCGGGTAGATCATCGCCCCTTGATCTTCCGCCTCGCCTCGAGGTCGCGCTCCAGGTAGCCGTAGAGCTGGTCGAGCACGGTGTCCAGCCGCCCGGTCAGCTCGGCCGAGCGCAGGATGCCGCGGAAGAACGGCGGGAAGTCCTTCGGGAACCGGTCCACCGCGCCGGCGAACGAGGACCCGGACCGCAGCCCCGCGCCGATCTCCCGCATCACCCGGCGTACCGCGGGCCGGTCCGACTCCTCGGCCAGCACCGAGATCGCGTCCAGCAGCGAGATCCCGGCCCGCAGGAACGCCGACAGCTGCCGGGACAGGTTGGCGAGATCGGTCCGTTTGACCCGCTTCTTGGTGATCTCGATGTTGAGCCGGCTGCGCTCCTTCGGGCGCGGTCCGGCGGCGGTGCGGCGGGCCGGCGTGGTCATCGACATGGGCGGTCCTCCGGGCTCACAGCGTGTAGATCGTGCGGATGACCTCGGCCACGGTGGTGGCGCCCTCGTCGACCAGCCGCACCGCCTCCTGGCGCATCGAGCGCATCCCCTGCTCCCGGGCGAGCGCCCGCATGTCGTCGTGCGACGGGTTGGGGGCGACCACCAGCGCGCGCATCTGTTCGGTCAGCATCAGCAACTCGTACACGCCGACCCGCTCGAGGTAGCCGGTCTGGGAGCAGAGGTTGCAACCCTTGCCGGCCCAGAAGTCGGACTGCCTGCTGCCGCCGGCCTGCAGGTAGAAGGCCTTCTCGTCGGCGGTCAGCGAGTGTGGCGCCCGGCAGTGCGGGCAGATCCGGCGCAGCAGCCGCTGTCCCACGATCGCGAGCACCGACGAGGCGACCAGGAACGGCTCGATGCCCATGTCCAGGAAGCGGTAGAGCGCCGAGACCGCGTCGGTGGCGTGCAGCGACGAGAGCACGAAGTGGCCGGTGAGCGCCGACTGGACGGCGATCTGGGCGGTCTCGGTGTCCCGGATCTCGCCGACCAGGATCACGTCCGGGTCCTGGCGCAGGATCGACCGGAGGCCGACCGCGAACGTCACGCCGGCCTGCTCGTTGATCTGGATCTGGTTCAGCGAGGGGAAGACGTACTCGACCGGGTCCTCGATCGTGGTGATGTTGCGCTCGACGTCGTTGATCTCGCTGACCGAGGCGTACAGCGTGGTCGTCTTGCCGCTGCCGGTGGGTCCGGCGCAGATCACCATCCCGTACGGGGAGCGGACCACGTCGGCGAATCGGCGCTCGGTCTCCGGCGGCAGGCCGAGGTCGGCCAGCCGGAACAGCGGGCGGCTGCGGTCGAGCAGCCGGAGCACGACCTTCTCGCCGAAGACCGTGCCGGTGGTCGCCACCCGGATGTCGATCGGGCGCGCGTCGATCGTCGTCGCGATCTGCCCGTCCTGCGGCCGGCGGCGCTCGACGATGTTCATGTTCGCCAGCACCTTGATCCGGCTGGCGATCGCCGAGCCCATCGACTCGGGGAACGTCACCACGTCGTGCAGCGCCCCGTCGATCCGGAACCGGACCCGCACCTGGTCGCCCTGCGGCTCGATGTGGACGTCCGAGGCCCGGTCCCGCAGGGCCTGGGTGACGAGCATGTCGACGACCCGGATCACCGGCGCCTCCGCGCCCGCCGCCGGTCCGGACCGGCGCCGCTGCCCGGCGGTGAACGCGGCGACCTCGTCGTCGACGCCGGCGAGCGCCCGGTAGGTGCCGTCGACGACCCGGCGGATGTCGGTGGCCGGTGCGAGCAGCAGCCGCACCGGCCGGCCGGTCGCCCGTTCCAGCTCCGCACCGGTCGTGCCGCCGGCGTCGGACACCGCCACCTCGACCGCGCCGTCCTCGGCGATCCGCAGCGGCATCGCGCCCAGGCCGCGGGCGAGCGAGTCGGACAGCAGCGCGACCGCCTCCGGTTGCGGCGTCGCCTGCCGCAGGTCAGCCACCGGCAGCCCGAGCTGAACGCTCAGCGCCTCGGTCAGCTGCCGCTCGTCGATGACCCCGAGCTCGACCAGCACCCGGCCCAGCCGCTTGTTGGTGCCGGCCCGCACCAGCATCGCCTCGGCCACCTCGGCCGGGGTGACGCCGGCATGCTCGACGAGCAGCTCACCCAGCAGGCGCCGACCCGGGACCGGCTCGTCCCACCCGGACGGATCGCCGGCCGCCGTGGCGGCGGCGGCCTTGGTGGCGCGACCGAGTCGCATCTGTCCTCCCCTGGTGCGGTGCTCGGTGGTGGTCGGTTCGGCCGGCGGCGCCGCACCGGTCCCGGGGGTCACAGGTCCATCGCCAGCAGGGACTCGCGCAGGGCCGAGCGAGCCCCGGTGTGCAGCTGGGACACGCGGGCCTCGGTGACCCCGAGCAGCCGGCCGATCTCGGTGAGCTTGAGGCCGCGGTAGTAGTAGAGGTCGATCACCGTCCGGTGGCGGTCGCTGAGCCGCTCGATCGCGCAGGTCAGTGCCTCCCGTCGCTCGGCCGCCTCCAGCGCCTGGCCGGGCTGGTCGCTGCGGCCGTCGCGGCCCAGCGCGGCGGCCCCGGAGGTCCGGTCGAGGGCCGAGGCGTGCCGGGCGTCGTCGAGCCGGACGACGTTGCACAGCGCCGCGTCGTTGGCCAGCTTGCGGACCTCGGCGACCGACATGTCGGTGGCGCCGGCCAGCTCGGCCTCGGTCGGGCGGCGGTGCAGCGTGGTCAGCAACGCGGCCTCGGCCCGGGCGACCGCGCGCAGCTTGGTCCGCACCGAGCGCGGGATCCAGTCGATGCTGCGCAGCCCGTCGAGGATGGCCCCGCGGATCCGGGTCGACGCATAGGACTCGAACTTCACCGCGCGGGTCCGGTCGTACTTGCCGACCGCGTCGACCAGGCCGAGGATCCCGTACGAGGCCAGATCGCACCGTTCGACGAACGGCGGCAGATCGGCGCCGATCCGGGCAGCGATCTGCTCGACCAGGCCGCGGTAGTGGAGCAGCAGCGCCTCGGAGTCACCGGTGGCCTCGTACCGCTTCCACAGCGTCTCGGCGTCCCGGCCGTTGACGCCGGGCGCGGTCTCCTGCGCGGTGGGCAAAGGGCACGCTCTATTCACTCAGTGTAGTGAGTGATCACTGTACGTGTGCATATCCGGTCACGCAACGTCACCGCACACCGAGCGCGCCGAGCCAGAGATCCCAGGCCGCGGCGCCGCCGAGCGCGCCGACCAGCGCGCCGGCCAGCATGAACGGCCCGTGCGGGATCGGCGTGCGGCCGGTCACCCGGCCGGTGACGACCAGCCAGATCCCGACGGCCGCGCCGAGCGCGAACCCGGCGAACAGGCCGAGCACCGACGGCCCCCAGCCCAGCCAGCCGAGGACCAATCCGAGCAGACCGGCGAGCTTGACGTCGCCGAGGCCCATTCCGCGCCCGAGCGTGCCGGCCCAGAGCGCGCCGTACACGCCGAGCCAGCTGGCCGCGGACAGGGCCGCCCGGCCGGCGGGCAGGTCCCCGGTGACCGCTGCGCCCGCGGCGAGCAGGCCGGCGACCGCGGCGTACGACGGCAGCACGATCGCGTCCGGCAGCCGGTGCAGGTCGAGGTCGATGACGAACAGGGCGACCCCGGCCGCGGCCGTCCAGAGCAGCGCGGGCAGGTCGGCCGAGGGCCAGTGGCTCGCCACCAGCGTGGCGAACAGCAGTCCGGTGGCCGCCTCCACCGCCGGGTAGCGGACCGGTACGGCGGTCCCGCAGTCCCGGCACCGCCCGCCGAGCAGGAGCCAGGACACGACCGGCACGTTGTCCCGGGGTCGGATCGGTGCCGCGCAGGACGGGCAGGCCGAGCGCGGCCGGACCACCGAGCGGCCCGCCGGCACCCGGGCGACCACCACGGTGAGGAACGACCCGACCAGCAAGCCGGCCACGCCGGCCGCGACGGCGGCGGTGGGCAGGGACATGCCCGCACATCGGCCGGCGCCGACCGGAGTTAACCCCGGCGTCTTAACTTCTGGCCGGCGCGTGCCGAGAAGGTGGCGTGCGTCTCGCATCGAGCCGGCTGTCCTGCCGCCGCGGGCGGGAGGCCGGGTTCACGCTGGTGGAACTGCTCCTGGTGATCGTGGTACTCGGTGTCCTCGCCGGCATCGTGCTGTTCGGCGTGAGCCGGTTCCGCTCGGACGCGAACGCGGCAGCCTGCCGGGCGGACGTGGCCGCGGTCAACGCGGCCGCCGAGGCGTACCAGGCGGTGACCGGGAACTATCCGCGGGAGATGGCCGACCTGACGGTCGGGCAATACCTGATGTCGGCGCCGACGTCAGGGACCTACACCTTCGACGCCACCGACCGGACCGCGACGCGGTCGCCGGCCTGCGCGGACCTGACGAGCACCGCCGCCGCCACCGTGGAGCCCTCACGGGCGGCGTCGACCACGGCCGCGCCGACGACGGCCGCAACCACGACGGCCGCGACCACGACGGCCGCGACCACGACTGCCGCGACCACGACTGCCGCGACCACGACGGCCGCCGGCACCGTCACGGTGCCCACCACGGCCGCGCCGGCCACGACGGGGGCCGGGACGGCCTGCGCCGGGGCCGTCTCGATCGACAACTCCTGGCCGCAGGGCTACCAGGCCGCCATCACCGTGACCAACCGCGGCACCACCAGCCTGACGAACTGGTTCGCCACCTGGACCATCCCGAGCGGTGTGACACTGAGCAACGGCTGGAACGCCACGGTGACCCAGAGCGGGACGACGATGCGCGCGCAGGCGCCGGACTGGAGCACCACGCTCGCGCCCGGTGCCTCCTGGGCGATCGGGTTCATCGCGCTGGGGCCTTCGTCGCCTCCGCCCTCGACGGTCACGCTCAACGGCGCGAGCTGTAGCTGACCCCTGCAGGGCGGCGCTGGGGGTGGCCGAACTGAGCCCTCCCCGCCGGGGGCACGGGCCAGCAGCGCGTCGCGACATAGACCAGGGGTGCCGGTCCGGCCGGCGGCTCGGGCCGGTCGGGGCGGCGACGGGTGAGGGCGGTCAGGGCGGTGCCGGTGAGGAGGAGGGCCAGGCCGGCGAGGCTCGTCCGGCCGGGGTCGGCGCCCGTGGCCGGGAGCATTCCGGACGTCGAGGCGGTGCCGGAACCGGACGTCGAGCCGACTCCGGAACCGGACGTCGAGCTGGCGCTGGAGCCGGACGTCGAGGTGACTCCGGAGCCGGATGTCGAGGTGACTCCGGAGGCGGATGTCGAGGTGACTCCGGAGCCGGATGTCGAGCCGACTCCGGAGCTGGATGCGGCCGCGGCCGGGGCGTACCGGAACGGGACCTCGCCGGCGACGCCGCCCGGCGTGACCAGCACGACGCCCGCGGTGCCGGCGGCGCAGGCCGGTGTGGTGAACGACGCCGACCGCCCGGTGGCGGCGACGCCGACGGCGTCCGGCAGCAGCGTGCGGCCGCAGACGAGCGCCGCGGTCCGGCCCGGTACGAGGGTGGCCCCGGACACCGCCACGCGGGTGCCGCCGGCCGTCGGACCGATGCTCGGGTCGAGCGAGTCCGCGGTCGGCATCCCGGGCACGGTGGCTCCGGCGACGTAGGTGTAGCCCACCGGGTCGGAACCGACGCCGTTGACGCCGACGACCACCTGCGCCGATCCGGCCGCGCCGGCCGGCGTACGGGCGATCAGCGTGTCGCCGTCGACCACCGCGACCGCCGTGGCCGGGACCGCGTCGAACGTCACGGTCGTGACGTCGACGCTGAATCCCGACCCGGTGATCACCACGGTCTGGCCGCCGCCGGTGGGGCCCCGGTCCGGCAGGATCGCGGCCACCACCCCGCGGGCGCCGGCGTTGCCGGGAGCGGCCGAGGCGGTGGCGGGCAGCAGGAGGCCGGCCAGCAGCGCGCCCGCCAGGCCGAGTCCGACCCTGGACAGCTTCCCTCCGCGCACGTGCCCCCCGTGTACGCCTACCTGACCGCTGACTACACACAGTAGTGCCAGCTGCACGCGCGACTG
>CAWDLH010000017.1:0-38275 GCA_963803135.1 uncultured Actinomycetota bacterium
GGTGGAGCTGAGGGGACTCGAACCCCTGACCCCCACCGCCAGTGTGGTGCGCTACCAGCTGCGCCACAGCCCCTTAGGTACGGCGTAGATGGTACATGCTGGCGGGGACGCACCGGGGCGGGAGGTGGAGCGGGTGTTCGAGCCGGCGGCCGAGGGGATGTCGACGGACGAGCGGGCGACCTTGCAGCGAGGAGCGCTGCGGGGGCTGGTGGACCGGCTGCTGGCCAAGGACGGGGTGCAGGGGCGCCGGCTCCGGGACGCGGGGATCGAGGCCGCGGCCGACGTCGATGACCTGGCCACGCTGCCGACCACGGCGAAGCGGGACCTCTGGGACGCGTACCCGTTCGGGCTGCTGGCGGTGCCGCGCGAGGACGTGGTCGCCGTGCACGGCAGCAGCGGCTCCGGTGGGCGCCCGACGCTCGTCGGCTACACCCGTGCCGACCTGGAGCTCTGGTCGCGGATGTGCGCCCGGGCGCTGGCCGCGGCGGGGGCCACGGCCGAGTCGACGATCCAGAACGCGTACGGTTACGGTCTCTTCACCGGCGGTATCGGCATCCACCAGGGTGGCATTGCGCTCGGCGCCACCGTGCTACCGATGTCCGCGGGCCAGACCGAGCGGCAGCTCACGATGCTGCGTGACCTGAAGCCCGACATCCTGACCTGCACGCCGTCGTACGCGGTGTATCTCGGCGAGGCGGCGCGGAAGGCGGGCGTCGAGCTCAGCCTCAGGGCCGGCGTGCTCGGGGCGGAGCCGTGGAGCGAGGCGCTGCGGCTGCAGATCGAGGACCTGCTCGACATCAAGGCGTGCGACATCTACGGCCTGTCCGAGATCATCGGACCCGGTGTCGCCTCCGAGTGCATCGAGGCGCAGAAGGGGCTGCACGTCAACGAGGACCATTTCCTCGTCGAGACCCTGGATCTGGTAACCGGAAAGCCGACCGAGGATGGGGTGCCGGGCGAGCTGACGTTCACCACGCCGACGAAGGAGGCGCTGCCGCTGCTGCGCTACCGCACCGGCGATATCGCGTCGCTGAATCGGGCGCCCTGTGTCTGCGGGCGCACGTTGGTGCGGATGAGCAAGGTGACCGGCCGGGTCGACGACATGGTCGTGATCCGCGGCGTCAACGTCTACCCGAGCGAGGTGGAGGCGGTCCTGCTGGCCCAGCCGGGCATCGCGCCGCACTACCTGCTCGTCGTCGACCGGCGTACGCCGGCCCCCCGGCTGTTGGTTGCCTGCGAGGGCCCGGCCGGACCCGAGCTGCCGGCGGTCAGGGAGACGCTGGGCGAGGCGCTGCGGCAGCGGCTGGGCATCACCGCCGAGGTGGTCGTGCTGCCGGCCGGCACGGTGCCGCGCGTCGAGTCGGGCAAGGCCAAGCGACGGGTCGACTGGGCCGAGGGCCCGGCCCCGCTGCCGGGCCTGGAGACGGCATGACGCACCGGATCCCGGACCTCTGGGACGCCACGCCCGGCTACCTCGACACGGCCACGTACGGGCTGCCGCCGCACCCGACGGTGCGCGAGCTCGAGCTGGCGCTGCGCGGGTGGCGTACCGGGCGGGCGCGCCGGGCCGAGTGGGAGGAGTACGTCGACCGGGGGCGGCAGTCGTTCGCCCGGCTCGTCGGCGCCGATCCGGCCAGGGTGGCGATCGGCGGGCAGGTGTCCGCGCTGGTCGGGCTCGTCGCCTCGGCGCTGCCGGACGGGGCCCGGGTGCTGATCCCGGACGTCGAGTTCACCTCGAACCTCTTCCCGTACGCGGTGCAGGCCGTCCGCGGGGTCGAGGTGGTCACCGCGCCGCTGAGCGGGCTGGTCGACGCCATCGACGACCGCACGACCGCGGTCGCGTACAGCGTGGTGCAGTCGGCGACCGGCGAGATCACCGACATGGCGACGGTGGCGGCGAAGGCGCGCCAGCACGGCGCGCTCATCATCGCCGACGCCACCCAGGCCGTCGGCTGGCTGCCCACGGTGCACGCGGAGCACGCGGACGCGCTGGTGTGCGGGACGTACAAGTGGCTGATGTCGCCGCGTGGGACGGCGCTGCTCGCGGTGACGCCGGAGTTCGCGGAGCGCATGGTCCCGCTGTACGCGGGCTGGTACGCCGGTGAGGACCCGAACGACTCGTACTACGGACCGCCGCTTCGGCTGGCCACGGACGCGCGGCGGTTCGACCTCTCCCCCGGCTGGTTCGACTGGATCGGCACGACGACCTCGCTGGCCGTGGTCGAGTCGATCGGGGTGGCGACGGTGCACGCGCACGACGTCGCGCTGGCCAACCGGTTCCGGGAGGGGCTCGGCCTGCCGCCCGGCCACTCGGCGATCGTCAAGGTGGACGGGTGGCCGGACGCGCCCGAGCGGTTCGCCCGGGCCGGGATCCGCGCGGCGACCCGGGTGGGATCCGTGCGGGCTGCGTTCCACCTCTACACGACCCCGGACGATGTGGACGCGGCGTTGAACGCGCTCACAGATTGCTGACCTTGGCTCACTGACGGCTCCCTCGGTCGGGGCATTCCTGCGATGCCGGGCGATCGGAAAGATCGGGCCGTGCGGGCGGGCGGTCATCGACGGGAAGGGGACCTGCTGCGCCGGGCCCGCGCCGCCGAGAGTGCCGGCGATCTCGCGACGGCGATCGAGGGTCGCCTGGCCGCGGCGGACCTGCGGCGACGATCCGGATCGGGGCCCGAGCTCGGCGAGGTCCTGTACGACCTGGCCGGCACGCTGCTGCGGGACGGCCGCGCCGACGACGCGGTCGCCGCGCTGGACGAGGCCGAGGACGCGTACGGGCTGGTGCCGTCGCTGCGGTGCGCCGACCGGGTCGCCGACGTGCAGGTCCGGCGGGCCGTGGGATACGGGCTGGCCGGGGCGGGCGCATCGGCCGTCGTCGACGCGCAGTCCGCGGTGCTGCACCACCGCGGCGGGAAGCAGCGCGACCTGGCCCGCGCGTTGGCCGTCAACGCCGACGTGCTGGCCGCGTACGGGGACCCGGACCTGGCGGTGGCGTCGGCCGACCTGGCCGTGCGGCTGTTCCTGGCCGCCCGCGGTCCCGCCGGCGGGCGGGACCGGGAGGAGCTGCGCCGGGCGCTCGCGGTCGCGGTCGCCGTGCACGCCGCCCACGGGCGGCACGACCTGGCCGCGCAGGCCGGTGCCGTCGCCCGCCGCATCGGCGGCCTGCTGGGCACGGCGACCCACGCCGGCCCAGCCGACCCACCGGACGGCCGGCGGACGGAGGCGGCCCACGCCGGTCTAGCGCGCCCACCGACCGGCCGGCGGACGGAGGCGACCCACCCGTGGCCTGCGATCGGGCCACCGGAAGCGACGCACGCCGGCCCAGCGCGCCCACCGACCGGCCGGCGGACGGAGGCGACCCACCCGTGGCCTGCGATCGGGCCACCGGAAGCGACGCACGCCGGCCGGTCGGACCGACCGACTGGGCGGCGGCGGATCCGGGCGCCGGCCGCGCCGGCCGGGGTGCCGACGGTGCTCCAGGGACGGGCAGCGGGGTTGGGGGTGACCGTGGCGGCCGCACTCGAGGCGGTGCGGGAGCGGCTGGGGCGGAGCCGCCCCGGGTCGGCGGCCGGCCGGTGGTGCGGCCGGCCGTCGACCTCGCGCTGGTCGTACCGCTCGACCGGATCGGCGCCGGCCCGGACGCGACCACCTGGCCACGCGCCGCCGGCCGGGACGCGACCACCCGGCCGCGCGCCCCACGCGCCGCCGGCCCGGACGCGACCACCGGCCCGGCCGGTGCCGGTGCGGACGCAGCCGCCCGGCTGGGGCGAGGGTTGGCTGGGCTGGCGACCGCACTGCTGCCGCTGGACGGACCGGGCGGCGCGCGGCTCGGGATGGAGGCGCATGCGCTGCTGACCGGTGCGTCCCGGCTGGGATCCACGCTGCTCAGCGAGCAGCTGCCGGCGTTCGGCCCGCCGTGGGCGGCGGCGCTGCTGGCCTGCTCGCGCCGGGCCGAGGCCGACGGCGACCTGGCGCTGGCGCTCGACCTCGCCGGCTGGGGCGCCGGCGTGGTCGAGCGGCTGTTCCCGGCCACGCTGGTCGACCAGGAGACCCGGGCGGTGGCGACCGAGATGCTCGGCCACCGCGACGGGCTTACTGAAGCGCTGCGTTCACCGCCGCAGTGACCCCGGCCGGCGTCACCTGCTGCACCGGATGGCCGTCGACCAGCAGGGTCGGCGTAGCCAGGACCCCGTCCCGGGACGCCTGTCCGGAGATCCGGGCCACGAAGTCCACGTACTTCTTGGACTTCACGCACCGGCCGAACGCGTCGGCCGCCGGACCGGTGATGCCGGCCCGTGCCGCGTCGGCGATCAGCTGGTCGTCGGTCACGTCGGAGCCGGGCGTCGGCTGGTCGCCGAAGACGAGGTCGTGGTATTCGCGGAAGCGCCCGGCGTCGGCCGCGCAGTAGATCGCCGCGGCCGCCCGCGTCGAGTACTTCGTCGCCGACTGACTGTCCAAGTACGACACTACGTGGTAGTTCACGGTCGCCGTGCTGGCGGCCGCCCACTGCTGCAGTTGCGGGCCGGCGGACTGCTCGAAGGTCTCGCAGTTCGGGCAGGCCGGGTCCTCGTACAGCTCGATCGTGACCCGGGCGCCGGACCGGCCGAGCGTGACCCCGTCGGCGACGGTGACCGCCTGCGGCGAGGGTCCGTGCGGGATCCGCGCGGCCTGCACGCCGATACCGACACCGGCCACGACCACCAGCAGCAGGCCGGCCAGCCCGCCGGCAAGCAGGACGCGCCGGCGCCCGGCCGCCTCCCGGGCCGAGGCCAGCTCGGCCTGCCGCCGCCGCGCCTGCGCGGTCTGCCGCGGCCCGACCCGCGCCTCAGCCAGCCCGGCCGCCGCCGACCGGCGCAGCACGTCGTCCAGCGCGAACCGGGTCGCCGGCCAGCACGCCAGCGCCGCGGCCAGCACGAGCAGGACGGCGACCACGACGATGTCCCGCGGGTACCCGGGCGACTGCCCGGCCGGCAGCACGCCGCCGGAGCCGAGGCACCCGCACCCGATCCGCAGCCCGCGCGCCGCGGCGGCGACCAGCCCGACCAGCGCGAGCAGGAACACCGCCGCCGCCACCGCCGCGGCCACCCGGACGGCCAGCCCGACCAGCAGCAGGGCGGCCAGTGCCAGCGCCAGGAACGGCAGCCCGTACCCGACCGCGCGCTCGAGCAGGTCCGGCAGCAGCTGGTACGCCCGGACCGCCTCGACCGAGGCCGCCGGGTCGGCGACCCGGGCCACCCCGACCCAGGCCAGGACCGCGGCGAGCACCAGCCGGACGGCCGTGGCCACCCAGACCCGCACCGCTCAGGCTCCCTTCGTCACCAGCGGCAGGTCGTGCCGCAGGTCGTCCGGGCTGCTGCCGGAGACGTACGCGACCCTGGCGTAGTCGTCGGTGCCGTAGAGCAGCAGCTCGGCCGAGTGGGTCTGCCCGTTCTCGGTGGCGACCGGGACCTTCGCCGCGGCCTGCGCGGCCTCCACCTGGGCCACGGTGCCGGTCAGCCCGACGAACCCGCGCGGCAGGTCGGGGTCGAAATTGCGCAGCCAGGCCGCGAGGACCTTGCCGGTGTCCCGGGCCGGGTCGGTGGTGACGAACACGACCTGGACGGTGCCGCGCAACGGCTCCGGCGTCCCGCGCAGCGCGGCCGCGGTGTCCGCCATCGTGGTCGGGCAGACGTCCGGGCAGTGCGTGTAGCCGAAGAACAGCAGCGTGGGGACGCCCCGGGTCCTGGCCCCGAAGTCGTACGGCTTGCCCTTGGTGTCGGTGAGGGTGAACGTCGGCCGCGGCTGGGCCGGGTCGAGCTCCAACCCGCGATACGTCCCCTGCGGCGTCGGCCCGGCGGAGAGGGCGGGCGAGCCCGCGGGCGACGGGCCGGGCGACAGGGCGGGCGACGCGGCCGGCGAGGACGCCGAGCACGCGCCCAGCGCGAGCGTGCCGACGACCGCGGCTGCTGCGAGCAGCCTCCTCACGATGTCGCTCCTCCCGGCGCCGGGGCGGTGATCGAGATGACCGGCACGTCGAGCAGGACCTGCCCGGCCTTGTCGAAGCGCAGCAGCAGGCTGACCGTGTCGCCCGCCTTGAGCGGGCCGGTCAGCTTGTCGAGCATGATGTGGCCCTTGGCCGGGGTCAGGCTGACCGTCGCGCCGGCCGGCACCGGCAGCGGGGTCGACTTCGCCGCGGCGCCCGGCCGCATCGCGGCGGAGTCGGCGTGCACGCTGGTCGTGCCGGCCGCCCCGCAGTACGCCGACGACAGCCGGTCCGGCGTGTCGCCCTCGTTGCGCACGGTCAGGTACGCGGCGGCGACGTCCGGCGAGGCCGGCTGCCGGATGTACGCGTCGTAGACGGTCAGGTCGCCCACCGTGGCGCCGTTCACCGGCGCGGCCGGGGCCGGTCTCGGCGCGGCGCCGGCCGCGGCGGGAGCGTTCTGGCTGGCGCTGTCCCGGGCGCCGACGACGAGCCCGACCGCGCCGAGGACCACCGCGACCGCCGCCGCGACGAAGCCCGCGGGCAGCCCGCGGCTGCGGTGCGGCCGAGGACCGGCCGGCGCCGGGGCAGCGTCCGCGGCGCGGTCGGTCGTGCTGTCGCTCACTAGGCTCCGGTGGACGTCGAGGCGTGCTGGCGTGTCCGGTCCACGGTAGCCCGGCGCCGGCGGCCGGCCACGGCCAGTGCCAGCGCGGCCAGCCCGGCGACCAGGCCGATGCCGCCGACGACGTACGCGCCGGTGACCGAGCCGTTGCTCGCGTCGCCCGGCGAGGACGGCGCCGAGGACACCGGAGCGGCGGCCGGAGCGGCGGCCGGAGCGGCGGAGGCGGGCGCCAGCGTCAGCGTCGGCGCCGGGTGCTCCGGCTCCTGGCTGCTGCCGGCCGCCGGCACGTCGATCCAGGACACCGTCTGCCCGTTGCCGTAGACCTGGATCGCTTTGAACGTCATCGAGTCGGCCTTCGGCAGCGGCCCGACCGACAGGTCGAAGTCCTCGTACTCACCGGGCTTGATGCCGCCCGCGGTGGCCTTCCAGTCGACCACCGAGACGTAGTCGCTGACCTGGTTGCCGTCGTCGTCGGTGATCGGCTGGGCCAGCTTGGCCCGGCTCACCGTGTAGGTCCAGCCCGGCTGCGGCCTGACCGCCACCGAGGCCAGCGGCTGGTCGGCCGGCAGCTGCACCTTCAGCTCGGTGGCGTTGGCGCCGTCGGTCTCGTTCGGCATCCGGAACGTGACCACACCGAAGCCACCCTGTGTCGCGTCCGGCGAGCTGACGCTGACGTGCGCGAGCGCCGGCAGGGCGGTCAAGCCGACCGCCGCGGTGGCCGCCGCGGCCACGGTGAGCAGCCTGAGTACAGGTCGGGACACGAGTCGTCCTTTCAGCAGGGGTGGGACCGGCGCCGGGTACGGCTAGCTGACCTTCACGTCCACCTGGACCACGTCACGGTCGAACTCCGACATCTGGACCCGGACCACCAGCTCCCAGTTGCCGGTCTTGGTCAGGGCGACCGACGAGGACGAGTACTGCCCGGTGCCGGTCTTCTGCATCGCGACGTCGAGCGGCCCGTACTGGTCGGACGGCAGCGCCTCGGTCGCGGTCACGGCGCGGGCGTCGACCTGCTTGCCACCCTGGTCGAACACCGTGACGGTCAGCGTGTTCTGCCCGACCTTGGCCGGGGTCAGCTCGACCTCGGCGGTGCCGCCGGAGGCCAGCGCGACGGTCTTGTCGACCGGCTTGACGTACGTGGTCCGGGCCGGGGCCTGGGAGACCAGCACGGCGGCGACCGCGAGCACCGCGACGCCGAGCGCGAGCTCGACGCCGACCGACGCGCGCAGCCGGCGGACCAGCTGCCTGTCCTCGCCGAGCGCCGCGGCCTCCGGCCCGGAGATCGTGGCGACCGAGCCGTCCTCCTCCTTCACCGACAGCGCGTGCACCACCGGCCGGACGTACCGGCGCTGCACGGCCTGACGGCTGAAGTACGCCACGGCGACGATGAGCAGGAAGCCGACGACCTTGGCCAGCAGCAGCTGGCCGTAGGTGGTGGACCACAGCGCCGGGATCGGCCAGACCTCCCGCCAGGCCTGGTAGGTGCCGGTCACGGCGAGCACGGCCACGCAGCCGAGCGCCAGCCGGGAGTAGCGCGGCAGCGCCTCGGCCAGCTCCTCGGTCCGTCGCCGCGGCAGCAGGCAGGCGACCAGGATGACCAGACCGCCGAGCCAGACGCTGGCCGCGCCCAGGTGGCTGGTGTCCGACAGCAGCGCCATCGTCGGCGCGCTGCCGGCCGCCGCGTGCCCGACCCCGCCGTACGTGGCCAGCACGCCGAGACCGCAGATCGCGGCCAGGTCCTCGTCCCTGGCCCGCGACTTCTCCGCGATCCGCTGCGGCTCGCGCAGGATCCGTACCGCGAGCACGGCCAGCACGCCGAGCAGGATCAGCCGCGCGCACAGCATCCGCCCGTACGTGGTGCCGAGTGTGGTCTTGAGCAGGTTCGAGTTGAGCAGGTCCAGCAACCCGCTGCCGGCCGCGTACGGCCCCTGCAGGATCACGCCCAGGACCGCGCCGATCGTCGCCGCCCACCAGCCGTACCAGATCAGCTTGCGGGCCCGCGGGTCGGTGCGGCCGGCCGGCCAGCACAGCACGACGAAGACCAGCCCGCCGAGCAGCACGAGGCCGAGGAACCCGACGAACCGGGCGACGTCGAAGACCTTGGTGACCACCCCGTCGGTGCCGCCCCCGACGACCGAGCCGGTGGCCGCGACCAGCGGCCCGTCGCCGACCACGAACGCGTACGCCCCGTCGATCGGGTGCGAGTCGACGGAGGTGATGCGGTAGCTGACGATGTAGCTGCCGTCGCCGATCCCCGACCTGAGCGGCACGGTGACGTTGCGGCCGGTTGCCTTCGCGTTCCCCTCGCTGACGATGTTGCTCTTGCCGTCGACGACCTTGAGGAAACCGGCGCCGACCGAGACGTCCTCGGAGAACGTGATGGTGACCTTGGCCGGCGCCGCCTGCAGCCGCGAGCTCTCCGCCGGGTCGCTGCCCACGATCGTCGCGTGCGCCAGCGCGGGGGTCGCCCCGCCGATCGCGAGCACCGCCCAGGCGCCGAGCAGCCCGAGGACGGCGAAGATCCGCTTGCGGGCCTTCGAGGTGCGGGGCGGGACCGGGAGGGCAGTCACGCCGCTGATCCTGTCTCGACCGAGCGCCCGGAACCAGCCCTAACACTGGGGGCCACCCGTCCGGCCGAGTGGTCCATCGGGACCAGGTCGGACGGTCCGCCGGTGTCGGCCGCGAACTCCGGCGTGGTCGGCAGGCCGCGCGGGCGGGACCGGTCCGGCGTGCCCGGCTGCGGCGTGGCGGTCCGGCCGATCGTGACCAGCAGGACGAGGCCGGCGCCGACCAGCAGGTGGCCGAGCAGCCGGCCGAGGGCGAGGTCCCCGGCCGCGGCGTCGGAGGCGGCCACCACGGCGAGCACCGCCACGAACACCCCGACCGGTGCGACCAGCGCGTCGGCCGCCCGCGGGCGGGTGGCGACCATGAGGAACGCGACCGCGAGGGCGAGGTTCCAGGCTCCGACCTCGTGCGCGACGTGGCCGGTGGCCATGTCGTCCTGCCCGGTCAGCGCGCCGGACCAGGCCAGCAGGGCCTGCAGGAACGCGACCACGACGAGCGCGGCCCTGGCGGCGGCGAAGGCCCGGCGGCGGCCCGGGGAGAGCGCCGGCAGCGCCGCGAGCACCCCCGGTGCGAGGTCCGGCATCGCCACCGCGGGGGCCAATCGGACCAGCCGGGTGACGCGGGCCGCTCGCCCGAACCACTCCCGGCAGGCCGGACACCCGTTAAGGTGCCCGCTCAGGTCGTCTTCGGGCACGCCGTGCGGCTCCCCGTCGAGCTCGGCCGAGAGAGCTTCGCGATACTGGTCACAACCCACGTACAGTCCAGTCGGTCCTGAGAGGCGAACGGTTCCCGTGGACGTTCCGGTCGACGAGATCACCCTGGCGGCGCTGGCCGCCCGGGACGGCGACCAGTCTGCCGCGGCCCGGTTCGTCCGCGCCACCCAGGCCGACGTGTGGCGGCTGTGCGCGCACCTCGGCGACCACGGCGAGACCCAGGACCTGGCCCAGGAGACCTACCTGCGGGCGTTCCGGTCGCTCGGCTCGTTCGAGGGGCGGGCCGCGGCGAAGACGTGGCTGCTCGCCATCGCCCGGCGGACCTGCGCGGACGCGGTACGCGACCGGCGCCGGCGACCGCGGGTCGACCCCGGTGCGGACGTGCCGGAGACCGCGCAGGGCGGCGACCTGTCCGACGGGGTGGCGCTGCGCCGGCAGGTCGGCGCGCTGGCCCCCGACCGGCGGGACGCGTTCGTGCTCACCCAGCTGGTCGGGCTCAGCTACCCGGAGGCGGCCGACGTGTGCGGCGTGCCGGTCGGCACGATCCGGTCCCGGGTCGCCCGCGCCCGCGAGGACCTGGTCGCCGGCCTGTCCGAACGCCGCGGCCGCACCGCCTGACCCCCTCGTGGACCGCCGCCGCCGCCCGGGGCACGCCCACAGCCGGGTCAGGGTCCCGGTCGGCGCCGGCCCGGTGGACGGGGGCGCGGCGGCGGCGTCGACGGCCGGCGCGGCAGCGCGGCCCGCCGGCCTGACCGAGCGGCTCGCGCTGGCCGAGCCGGACGCACCGGGCTGGCAGATGCCGGTGATGCTGGTGGGCGTCGTGCTGACGCTGGTCGGCGGGCTCATGACCCTGATCATGGTCGGCCGGGTCGGCGAGGCCGGCGCCCGCGCGGCCTGGGAGCACCTCGACGAGCCGGTCGCCACGCAGTCCCACTAGCGCCGCCCGGCACGGGTATGTCCGGAGCCGGCGGGTACCTTTTGTCACCCGCCGGCCACTGGAGAGACCCCGTGCGTCTACGTCTCACGCCTCGTGACGATCGGTTCTTCCCGATGTTCGTCGAGGCCGCCCAGAACCTCGTCTCGGCCACCGACATGCTGGCCGAGTTCCTGCACGTCAGCTCCAACCGGGAGAAGCTGGCCACGCAACTGCGCGAGCACGAGCACGCCGGCGACGCCGTCACCCACCGGGTGATCCACGAGCTGAACTCGACCTTCGTCACCCCGTTCGACCGGGAGGACATCTACCAGCTGATCACCCAGCTGGACGACGTCATGGACGCGATCGAGGCGGCGGCGGACTTCACCGTGCTGTCCGAGCTGGAGACGCTGCCGGCCGAGATGACCCGTCAGGTCGACCTGCTGCAGCGGGCCGCCCGGGTCACGGTCGACGCGATGGGCCGGCTGGCCACGATGACCGACCTCGCGTCGTTCTGGATCGAGATCAACCGGCTGGAGAACGAGGCCGACCAGGTCTACCGCGGGCTGCTGTCCCGGCTGTTCAGTGGCACGTACGAGGCGCTGACCGTGCTCAAGCTGAAGCAGGTGGCCGACGACCTGGAGGAGGCGGCCGACGCGTTCGAGCACGTGGCGAACGTGGTCCAGACGATCGCCGTCAAGGAGTCCTAGACCGTGGATGCGGCCACGCTGGGGCTGCTGCTGATCATCGTGGTGGCTCTGGCGTTCGACTACACCAACGGATTCCACGACTCGGCGAACGCGATCGCCACGTCCGTGTCGACCAAGGCGCTGACCCCGCGGGCGGCGCTGATCCTGGCCGCGGTGATGAACGTGGTCGGCGCACTCGTCTCGACCAAGGTCGCCGCCACCGTCGGCGCCGGGATCATCGACACTCCGACCGGCACCGACGGGCTCGTCGTGGTGTTCTCGGCGCTGCTCGGCGCGATCGCCTGGAACCTGCTCACCTGGTATTTCGGGCTGCCCTCGTCGTCCTCGCACGCGCTGATCGGCGGGCTGGTCGGCGCGGCGCTCGCGGCCTCGCAGACCGTGCAGTGGTCCGGCGTGACGGACAAGGTCGTCGTGCCGATGGTGCTCTCGCCGCTGGTCGGCTTCGGGCTCGCGTACCTGGCGATGGTCGCGCTGCTGTGGGGCTTCCGCCGGGCGCAGCCGGGCCGGGCGAACCGGCACTTCCGGCGGGCGCAGATCGGCTCGGCCGCGCTGATGTCCTTCGGCCACGGCACCCAGGACGCGCAGAAGACGATGGGCGTGATCACGCTGGCGCTGGTCACCTCGGGACACCTGACCTCGTTCCACGTGCCGATCTGGGTGGTGCTGGCCTCGGCCGCGGCGATCAGCGCGGGGACGTACGCCGGCGGCTGGCGGATCATGCGCACGATGGGCCGGCGGATCATCCACCTCACGCCGGCCGACGGGGTCACCGCGCAGACGATCGCGAGCTCGGTGATGCTGAGCACCGCGTACGTCTACGCGGTGCCGGTATCGACCACGCACGTGATCACCTCGTCGGTGATGGGCGTGGGCGCGACCAGGCGACTGTCCGCGGTGCGCTGGGGCGTGGCCCGCTCGATCGCCGCGGCCTGGGTGTTCACGATCCCGGCGGCGGCCGCCGTGGCCGCGGTGGTCTACCTGCTCAGCTCGAGCCTGATGAACTAGCGCAGCCGGCGCAGGTGCCGACGATCTCGACCGTGTGGTCGACGTCGACGAACCCCTCGGCGTCGGCGACCTGGCGGGTCCACCGCTCCACCTCGCGACCCTCGATCTCCACCGTCCGCCCGCAGTCCCGGCAGACGAGGTGGTGGTGGTGCCCGGTGCCGCAGATCCGGTAGACCGACTCGCCGTCCGGACTGCGCAGCACGTCCACCGCGCCGGCGTCGGCCAGCGACTGCAGGTGCCGGTAGACGGTGGTCAGTCCGACGCCGTCGCCGCTGCCGCGCAGGTCGGCATGCAGGTCCTGGGCGCTGGTGAAGCCGTCCCGGCGGGCCAGCGCGGCGCGGACCGCGGCGGCCTGCCGGGTCGATCGTCCCTTCGGTTCGGTCATCAGCCCACTCCCACCGGCACCGGTCGGCGCCGCACCACCGGCGCCACCACCACGGATAGCACGAAGAAGCCGCAGGCGGCGAGCACGATCGCGGCCCCGGCGGCCACCTCGTACGCCTGCGAGACGGCCAGCCCGACCACCCCGCTGGCCATGCCGAGGAGCACGGCCAGCACGGTCGTCGCCGCGATCCGGTCGGACCACAGCCGCGCGGCCGCCGCCGGCGCCACGATGAGCGCGACCGCCTGGATGGTGCCGACCGCGGGCACCGAGCTGACCACGGTGAGCTCGACCAGCAGCAGCAGGAGCAGGTCGAGCCGGCCGGCCGGGTAGCCGGCGGCGGCCAGCCCGGCCCGGTCGAACGCGCCGAACACCAGCTCCTTGCCGACCAGGGCGAGCGTCAGCCCGACCGCGACCAGCACGAGGGCGGTCTTGACCAGGTCGCCGGGCTGGACGGTGACGATCGAGCCGACCAGGTACGCCGAGAGGTCGCGGGTGAAGCCGGCCTGCGCGGACAGCAGCGCGACCCCGAGCGCGAACCCGGCCGACAGCACGACGCCGACCGCGACGGACGAGTCGCTGCGCGGGCGGGTGGACAGCCAACTCACCCCGAGCACGACGAGCACGCCGAACAGGCCGGAGCCGAGCAGCAGGTCGACGCCGACCAGCGCGGCCAGGACCACGCCCGGGAACGTGGCGTGCGTCATCGCCATCGTGAAGAACGACAGCCTCCGCAGCACCACGTGTACGCCGACCAGCCCGCACAGCGCGCCGACCAGCAGCGCCTCGACCAGCGCCCGCTGCGCGTACCCGTCCGCGAACAGGCTCATCCCGGCTCCTCGGCCGGACCGCCGGTCCGCGTCACCGCCGGCACCCGCCGCCAGCCCGCGCCCGTGCTCATGCCCGCACCTTGCGGGCGGCGGCGATCGCGGCGGCGACCCCGTACAGGAGGACGAGAACGAGGACGACCGTGGCACCGGAGGCGAGGCGCAGCCCGTGGTTCACCGACGCCTGCCAGGACGCGGCCAGGCCGAGCCAGCCGGCGAGCAGGGCCGTGCCCACCGCGACCAGCGCGATCCCGGCCAGCCGGTCGGACAGCAGCCGGCCGGCCGCGCCCGGCACCACGAGCAGCGCGATCACCAGCACCGTCCCGACGGCCCGGACCGCGGCCACCACGACCAGCGCGATCGCCAGGTTGAGGACGAGGTCGAGGACGAGCACCCGGTAGCCGCTGGCCTCCGCGCCGGCCGGGTCGAACGCCCGGAACACCAGCTCCTTGCCGAGCAGCCCGAGCAGCAGCAGCACGGCCGCACCGAGCACCGCGGTCACCACCAGCTGCTGCCGGTCCACGGTGAGGATCCGGCCGAACAGGAACGCGGTGAGGTCGCTGGTGTAGCTGGCCTGCCGGGACACCAGGACCACGCCGACCGCGAAGAAGCCGGTGAGCACGATCGCCATCGACGCGTCCTCGGTGACCCGGGACCGGGCCGCGAGCACGGTGAGCAGGATCGCGGACAGCACCGCGAAGACCAGCGCGCCCCAGACGATCCCGCCGGTGCCGGCGACGACGAAGCCGATCACCACGCCCGGGAACACCGTGTGGGTGAGCACGTCGGAGACGAACGCCAGCCGGCGCAGGACCACGAACACGCTCACCACCGCGGCGACCGCGCCGAGCAGCAGCGCCTCGGCCAGCGCCCGCTGCATGAACGGGCTCCCGAACGGCTCGAGCAGGTAGCTCATGGCCACCCGCACTCCCCCCGCTCGCTCACCGGGCCACGATCACGCTGTCGCCGGCGAGCTCGAGCGCCTGCCCGCCATACGCGGCCCGCAGCAGGCCGGGGGTCAGCGTCGCCTCGGTCGGGCCGAACGCGACCTGGTGCTTGTTGAGCAGGCAGACCTCGTCACAGGCCAGGTGGGCCAGCGCGAGGTCGTGGGTGGACACGGCCACGGCGGCGCCGTCGTCGCGCAGCCGGCGCAGCGCGGCCAGCAGCGCCTGCTGGCTGACCACGTCCACCCCGTTGAACGGCTCGTCGAGCAGCAGCAGCCGCGGCTGCTGGGCGATCGCCCGGGCCAGCAGCACCCGCTGCCGCTGGCCGCCGGACAGCGTGCCGAACCGGTCGTCGCGCCGGGCGGCCAGGCCGACCGCGTCGAGCGCCTCGTCGGCGATGGCCCGGTCCCGCGCACCCGGCCGGCGCAGCCAGCCCACGTCCCGGTAGCGGCCCATCAGCACGACCTGGCCGACGGAGATCGGGAACTGCGCGTCCAGCGTGTCGACCTGGGGCACGTACGCGACCTCGCGGCGGGCCCGGACCGGCGTCGTGCCGAGCACCTCGATCCGGCCGGCGACCACGTCGACCAGGCCGAGCACCGACCGCAGCAGCGTCGACTTGCCCGCGCCGTTGGGGCCGATCAGGGCGACCGACTGTCCACTGTGGACGACGCCGTGCACGTCCTCGACGACCGTGGTCCGGCCGTAGGCGAGGCTGGCGTGGTCGAAGACCAGGCTCGGCTCAGACACGGCCGCCCAGCGCCTTCACGATCGTCTCGGTGTTGTGCCGCTCGGCCGCGAGGTAGGTCCCGCCGGTCGAGCCGACCGGGCCGAGACCGTCCGCGTAGAGCGAGTCCGCTCCCTCGACCACCTGCACGCCGGCCTCCCGGGCGACGGTCTGCGCGGTCCTGGGCGGCAGCGACGACTCGGAGAACACCGCCCGCACGCCGGTCCGCTCGATCTTCGCGACGAGGTCGGACAGCTGGTTGCCGGACAGCTCGGCCGAGGTGTCGAAGCTCGGGATGATCGAGCCGACGAACGTGATCCCGTAGCGGGCGCAGTAGTAGCCGAACGCGTCGTGGTTGGTGACGAGCGTCCGCTGTGCGGCCGGGATCGTGCCGATCGCCGCCCTGTTCTCGGCGTCCAGCGCGGCGAGCTTGGCGTCGTACGCGGCCGCGTTGCGCTCGTAGCCGGTCTTGCCGGCCGGGTCCTTGGCGGCCAGTCCGGCCGCGATGTCGCCGACCATGATCCGGGCGTCGGTCGGGTCGTGCCAGACGTGCGGGTCGCGCGACCCCGTCCCGGCGCCGGTGCGGATCGTCACCCCTCGGCTGGCGTCGACGACCTGACCGGCGTAGCCGGCCGCGCCGACCGTGTCGTCCAGCCAGGCCGCCTCCAGCCCGACCCCGCTCTCGACGACCAGGTCGGCGTCGGCGATCGCCTGGACGTCGGCCGGGGAGGCCTCGTAGTCGTGCGGGTCGACGCCCGGCTTGAGGATCTGCACGACGTGCACCCGGTCGCCGCCGACGTTGCGGACGAAGTCGGCCACGACCGGGGTGGTGGCCACGACGTCGAGCTCCGCGCCGGAGCCCGGTCGCTGCTGCCCGCCGCCCGGGGCGCAGGCGAGCAGCGCGACCGCGCCGGCCACGGCGACCACCGCGACCCCACGGACTCCCATGGGACCACAGTACCGAAGTTGAAAACCGTTGTCATCTTCGGCTGGGCGTCAGCAGCGCCACTCGAGCGCCCGGGCCTGGCGGAGGGAGGTGATCGTCGCGCCCGGGAAGACCGCGCGGCAGTGTGCGTCCCAGTCCGCGGCCGGCCGGAGCCGGTCGCTGGTCTGGTGGTCGAGCCAGTCCGGGTCGAGCTGGAGCCGGAGCAGCTCGACCGCCTCCCGGACCGGCCGGCGACGGTGACGCAGGTCGGCGGCGAGCATCCGCCAGGCCTGCCCGCGCAACCACGACCGCGGCACCTCGGGCCGCTCGTCCACGACGTCGACGAGCAGCACCTGACCGCCCGGCCGGACCAACGAGCGGATCCGGTGCAGCGCGCTGTCCAGCTCCACGTGGTGCAGCGTGTACGCGGAGAACACCAGGTCGAACCGGCCGTCGCGGTCGGCCGCCACGTCCCGCAGGTCGCGCTGCTCGTAGCGGACGCCGGACCCGGGCCGGCGGGTCCGGGCGAACTCGACCATCGGTCCGGACAGGTCGACCGCGAGGACCTCGTCGTAGCGGTCGGCGATCTGCGCGGTGTGCACGCCGGTGCCGCAGCCGAGGTCGAGCGCGCGGTCCCCGCGGGCGGACAGGTGGAACAGCAGCCACGCCCGGAGCTCGACCCCGAGCAGCGTCGAGATCCGGTCGTACCGGGCCGTGAGGTGGTCGAACGACCGCGGGTCCACCCCGGCGTCGACCGCCGGCCGGGTCGCGCTCACTTGGGCGCCGGGAGGGTGATCGCCGGGTCCAGGTATTCGTTGGTGGCGATGTCGTCGGCGGTCAGCCCCGCCTTGAGCGGCTTGTGCTGGCCGGCGAAGATCGGCACATCGATCGTGATCAGCCGGTTGACCCGGTTGGGGTCGAAGTCGCCGAGCGTCCTGGTCCGGCCGTTCGTCACCAGCCCGGCGTCGCGCATGACCGTGACCGCCTGCTCCGACCGGGCCACCGAGTCGGTGTACGCCTGCTTGGTCTTGTCGATGATCGACAGGATCGTGCGGACGACCGGGTCCGGGTCGGCCATGAAGTCCACCGTGGACTGCTGCAGCATCGGCACCAGCCGGCGCAGGCAGCCGGCGAGCTTCTGCCGCTCCCCCGACCGGATCGCCAGCAGGTTGCGGTAGTTGGGATAGCCGGAGTCGGCCACCAGCTGGTAGCGCAGCGGCTTGCCCCAGGCCGGCACCTCGTGCTCCCACTTCCACGGCTCGGAGGTGGCGAAGCCCTGCACGGCGATCGCGCCGCGGGAGGCGGCCAGCCGGTCCGGCGACCCGTCGTACGAGCCGTCCACTTGGGACTGTCGCAGCTGGCCGGTGCCGAGCAGGTAGTCCATGTACGTGCGCTCGCCGTTGAAGAACAGCACCTTGGTGTCGGTCTGGCCGATGTCGGCGATCGTGTTGAACTGCGGGTGGGTCGCCGGGTCCCACATGATCACCAGCGGGTCCACGTCGTACGGGGTCATGACGCCGGTGACCGGCTGGCCGGCCGAGTTCTGGATCGCCTCGTCCAGCGGGATCATGCCCAGCGTGATCGAGCGGTCCGCGTACATCTGGGCCGAGACCTGCTGGAAGCCGATCGCCGGGCCGCCGGCGCGGATCTCGATCTTCACGCCGGTGTCCGCGCCGTGCGCGACCAGCGGGCCGGTCACCCGCTTGTGCGCGGCGTCGACCGTGTAGCCCTTGCCCAGCAGCTCGTACGCGACGAAGTGCTCGACCTGGGAGAACCAGGAGGTCTGCACGACCACCGGGTCGGGGCAGACGCCGCGCAGGTCGGTCTGTGCGCCGGCCGGCGCGCCCGCGGTCTGGCCGCCCTCTCCGGTCGCCGGCCCGGACGCGCAGCCGGCGGCCAGCGCGGCGACCAGCACCGCGCCGACCACGCCGACCGGCCGCGACCGCCGCCGGCCCCGCGACTCGCCCGGGGCCCGGCCCGCGGACCGGCCCGGGAGTCCGCCCGCCGGGCCGGGCCTTCGGCCCCGCGACTCGCCCGGGGCCCGGCCCGCGGACCGGCCCGAGGGTCCGCCCGCGGGGCCATCCGGCGACCGACCGACCGGACCGCCCGGGCGGCCGACCGCGCCCGCATCGGTGCCACCGCCCGCGTCACCGCCACCGCTGTCATGGCCCGGCGGGGGCGGGCCGTCGTCCGACCGGGGGAAACGGCGGCTCGGGTGTGGGCCGTCCTCGGGCACCATGAAGCGACTCCTCGCAACGTCGGGAGTGATGACTGCTGACGGCCTCATGATGCCGCCTTGCCCCTTCATGGGCAAGATCGGCTGCTCCGTGATGCCTCGGACGAAGCGGACGCCATAACGGACGGATTGCCCGAAGTCCGCCTACCGCGCTGCAACGATGCCTCGAAATGATGCATCATTGCGGTGGAGTGAAGGCGATGCTGTCCCTACTGTCTGCGGGACGCTGACCGAACGGTGGTGACATGGCGGAGCAGGTCGGGACGGCCGAGGGCGCCGCGGGATCGGAGGACCGCGCGCGGCTGGCGGCCTTCGGTCTGCGGATCAAGCTGCTGCGGGTGAGCCGCAGCTGGTCCCAGGAGCAGCTCGCCGAGGCGGCCGGGATGCACCGGACGTTCGTCGGCCAGGTCGAGCGCGGTCAGCGCGGGCTCAACGTGCTCGGCCTGTGGCGGCTGGCCGGCGCGTTCGACATCCCCATCGGGGACCTGTTCATCGACACGGACGGCAAGCAGATCCCCTGACGCCGATGCGCGCGCCGCCGGTCAGCCGGGACGCCAGCGGGTGTGGCGGGTGCGCGGAGCGCCGGAGCGGATGAGCTCCAGCCGTGGGCGCGGTCCGTCGGTGCGGCCGGCCTGCGGGCGCCGGCTGCCGGCCCGGTACGGCGCCGGCCACTGCGCGCCCGGCCCGGCGTACCCCTGCTCGGCCGCCGCGTGCAGTGTCCACTGTGGATCGTAGAGGTGCACCCGGCCGAGCGCGCAGAGGTCGGCCCGGCCGGCCAGGATCACCGAGTTGACGTCGTCCCAGGACGACAGCGCGCCGACCGCGACCACCGCGATGCCGAGCTCCCGTCCGACCTCGTTGCGGATCCGGTCCGCGAACGGGGTCTGGTACGACCGGCCGAACGCCGGCCGCTCCTCCTTTACGACCTGGCCGGTGGACACGTCGACCGCGTCCACGCCGTGCGCGGCGAACGCCCTGGCTATCTGCACGGCCTCGTCGACGTCGACGCCGCCGTCGTACCAGTCCGTGGCCGAGACCCGCACGCTCGTCGGCCGCTCGGCCGGCCAGACCGCGCGGATCGCGTCGAAGACCTCGAGCGGGTAGCGCAGCCGGTTCTCCAGCGAGCCGCCGTAGGAGTCGGTGCGCCGGTTCGACAGCGGCGAGAGGAACGACGACAGCAGGTAGCCGTGCGCGCAGTGCAGCTCGAGCAGGTCGAACCCGCACCGCGCCCCGCGCACCGCGGCCGCCACGAACTGGTCCCGGATCTCGTCCAGGTCGGCGCGGGTCAGCTCGCGCGGCACCTGGTTGGCGGCCGAGTACGGCACCGGGGACGGGCCGCACACCTCCCAGTTGCCCTCCGGCAGCGGCTCGTCGATGCCCTCCCACATCAGCCTGGTCGACCCCTTGCGGCCGGAGTGCCCGAGCTGCAGGCCGATCGCCGCCCCGGACGAGCCGTGCACGAACTCGACGGTCCGGGTCCAGGCCGCCTCCTGCTCGTCGGTCCACAGCCCGGCGCAGCCAGGGGTGATCCGGCCGGCGGCCGACACGCAGGCCATCTCGGTCATCACCAGCCCGGCGCCGCCGAGGGCCTTGCCGCCGAGGTGCACGAGGTGGAAGTCGGACGGCACCCCGTCGACCGCGCAGTACATGTCCATCGGGGAGACGATCACCCGGTTGCGCAGCTCCAGCCCGCGCAGCCGGTACGGGTGGAACATCGGCGGCGTCCCCGCGGCCACCCCGCTGCCCGCGCTGAACGCCGCCTCCACGGTGGAGACGAACTCGGGATCGCGCAGCCGCAGGTTGTCCAGCGTGACCCGGCGGCTGCGGGTGAGCAGGTTGAACGCGAACTGCTCCGGCTCCTGGTGCACGTACCGGCCGAGGTTCTCGAACCACTCCAGGCTGGCCTGCGCCGCCCGCTGGGTGGAGACCACCACCGGCCGCCGCTCGGCGTCGTACGCGGCCAGCGCCCCGTCCACCGTGGACTGCTCGTGCAGCGCGGCGGCCAGCGCCAGCGCATCCTCCATCGCCAGCTTGGTGCCCGAGCCGATGGAGAAGTGCGCGGTGTGCGCGGCGTCGCCGAGCAGCACGACGTTGCCGGCCCGCCAGGACTCGCAGCGGACCGTGCCGAAGCTGATCCAACGGGAGTTGTTGGCCCGCAGCGGCCGGCCGTCGAGCAGGTCGGCGAAGATCTCGCCCACCGCCGCGATCGCGTCGGTGTCGCTCTCCCCCGGTGCGAACGACCCGGCCGAGAATCCGGCCCGCCGCCACACCGAGTCGTGCATCTCGACGATGAACGTCGACCCGGTCTCGTCGTACGGGTAGGCGTGCACCTGCATGACGCCGGCCTCGGTGCGGCGGACGTCGAAGGTGAACGCGTCGAAGACCTTGTCGGTGCCGAGCCACATGTAGCGGCACTGTCGCGTGTCGACGGTCGGGCCGAAGCGGTCGGCGTACTTGGCCCGGGTCGCGGAGTTGACGCCGTCGCAGGCGACCACGAGGTCGTGCGTGCCGGCCAGCTCGTCCGGGTCGGGCGCCTCGGTCCGGAACCGCAGCGTGACCCCGAGCACGCGGCACCGGTCCTGCAGGACGCCGAGCAGCGTGCGCCGGCTCATCGCGGCGAAGCCGTGCCCGCCGGAGGTGATCAGCCGGTCCGGCCGGCCGTCGCGGGGCCGGAAGTGGACGTCGATGTCGTCCCAGCGGGCGAACTCGCGCTCCATCGCCCGGTAGACCACCAGGTCGGCGTGCTCGATCCCGCCGAGGGTCTCGTCGGAGAACACCACGCCGAAGCCGAACGTGTCGTCCGGCGCGTTGCGCTCCCAGACCGAGATGTCGTGGTGCGGGCCGAGCTGCTTGGCCAGCAGGGCGAAGTAGAGCCCGGCCGGACCGCCGCCGATGACCGCGATGCGCATCAGTCGGCCGCCAGCTCGCGCAGCTTGAACCGCTGCAGCTTGCCGGTCGGGGTGTGCGGCAGCTCGGGCAGGAACTCGACCACCCGCGGGCACTTGTACGGCGCGATCTGCCGCTTGACCAGCTCCTGCAGCTCGGCCGCCTTGGCCGCGTCGCCGACCACGCCCGGCCGCAGCACCACGTACGCGGCGACGACGTTGCCGCGGTCGGCGTCCGCCTTGGCCACCACGCCGCACTCGACCACGTCCGGCGAGGTGAGCAGCGCGTTCTCGACTTCGGGCCCGGCGATGTTGTAGCCGGCCGAGATGATCATGTCGTCGCTGCGGGCGACGTACCAGAAGTAGCCGTCGGGGTCGCGGCGGTAGGTGTCGCCGGTGAGGTTCCAGCCGTGCTGCACGTACGTCTGCTGGCGCGGGTCGGCCAGGTAGCGGCAGCCGGTCGGGCCGCGGACCGCGAGCCGGCCGGGCTGCCCGTCCGGCACCGGCCGGCCGGCCTCGTCCAGCACCGCGGCCTCGTAGCCGGGCACCGGCCGGCCGGTCGAGCCCGGCCGGACGTCGTCGTCGGCGGCCGAGATGAAGATGTGCAGCATCTCGGTGGAACCGATGCCGTCGATGATCCGCAGCCCGGTGGCCGCGTGGAAGGCGTCGGAGACGGCGCGCGGCAGCGGCTCGCCGGCCGACACGCACCGGCGCAGGCCGGCCGGCACGGTCCCGGCCGCGAGCATGGCCCGGTACGCGGTGGGCGCGGTGAACAGCACCGTGACCCCGTGCTCGGCCACGAGATCCGCGATCACGTCCGGGGTCGGCCGCTCGACGAGCAGGGAGGCGGCGCCGGCCCGCAGCGGGAACACCAGCTCCCCGCCGAGCCCGTAGGTGAACGCGAGCGGGGGGCTGCCGAGGAACAGGTCGTCCGGGCTCGGCCGGAGCACGTGCGCCGAGAAGGTGTCGGCGACCGCCAGCAGGTCGCGGTGGAAGTGCGCGGTGGTCTTCGGGACGCCGGTGGTGCCGGAGGTGACCGCGAGCATGGCGACGTCGTCGGCCGAGGTGGCGACCGGCTCGAACGGCGCTCGGCGCCGGTCGGCGCGGGAGTCCAGCTCGCCGTAGGTGACGATCGTCAGGTCCGGCAGGCCGGCGGCCAGGTCGTCGGTGAAGCGGTCGTCGCAGAGCGCGAACGCCGGCCTGGTGATGCCGCCGATCGAGCGCAGCTCGCCGGGCCGCAGCATCGGCATCGTGGCGACCGCGACGCCGCCGGCGGCGACCACGGCGAGCCAGCAGGCGGCCAGTTGCGGCGTGTTCGGCCCGCGCAGCAGCACCCGGTTGCCGGGCACAAGGCCGAGCTCGCCGGTGAGCACGTGCGCCATGGCGGCGACCCGCTCGCGCACCTGCCCGTACGTCCAGGTGCCGCCAACCCCGACCAGGCAGCGGCGGTCGGCGTCCGGGCCGGCCAGCAGCGCCTCGGCGCAGTTGAGGCGGTCCGGGTAGGCCAGCTCGGGCAGCCGGAACAGCAGCTCCGGCCACTGGTCGGCCGGCGGCAGCGAGTCCCGGCAGAACGTGTCGGCGTGGGCCGACGGACCGAGATCTGCCCTCGGCTCCTGCGCGACGTCCATGGCGCGCCCTCCCCGGGTCGATGCCGCAGCACTTCGCCCTTGCGCGGGTGCTCGGCGGCGGAGCCCCCGAGGATCAGTATGCCGAGTGCGCGACGGTTCCCGTCAGGGCAGGACTGCGGCGCCCTGCAGCTCGACCAACGCCTCGGCGTCCCACAGCCGGGACACCCCGATGCCGGCCATCGCCGGGTAGTCCCGGCCGACCAGCCGGCGCCAGACCGCGCCGACGTCCCTGGCCCGGGCGCGGTAGTCGTCCATGTCGACGATGTAGACGGTGAGGCTGGCCAGGTCCTCGGGCCGGCCGCCGGCGGCGGCGAGCGCGGCGAGCAGGTTGGCCAGCGCCTGCTCGAACTGGCCGACCAGGCCGCCGGCGACGATCGCGCCGGTCGGGTCCATGCCGGTCTGGCCGGCGAGGAACACCACCCGGGAGCCGTCGGCCACGACGGCGTGCGAGAAGCCGGAGGGAGCGGCCAGGCTAGGCGGGTTCACGCGGGTCACCATCATCGAGCACAGTGGCAACGATCGTGCTGGCGGTCAATCGTGGGAGGTCTGGATGCGCTTGGACGAGCTGACCGACGTGCGCTACGCCGTCGAGGACGGCTGCGCGGTCGTGACCATCGACCGGCCGGAACGGATGAACGCGTTCCGTGGCCGTACGGTCGACGAGCTGATCAGCGCGTTCAAGCACGCCTGGGCGGACCCGGCGGTGGCCGCGGTGATCCTCACCGGGAGCGGCGACCGCGCGTTCTGCGCCGGCGGCGACGTGAAGGAGCGGGCCGAGACCGGCGGGTACGGCGAGACCGAGTGGGGCACGTTCGAGGTCGAGCGGCTGCACCGGGTCATCCGCGACATCCCCAAACCGGTCATCGCGGCGGTGAACGGGGTGGCGATCGGCGGCGGCCACGTGCTTCACGTCCTCTGCGACCTGACCGTGGCCGCGCAGCACGCGACCTTCGGGCAGAGCGGGCCGCGGGTGGGTTCGTTCGACGCCGGCTTCGGCTCGGCGTACCTGGCCAGGGTCGTCGGCGAGAAGCGCGCCCGGCAGCTGTGGTTCCTGCTCGACCGGATCGACGCCGCGACGGCGGAGTCGTGGGGCCTGGTCAACGCGGTCGTCCCCGCCGAGGCGCTGCTGCCGACCGCGCTCGAGTGGGGCCGGCGCATCGGGTCGTACTCCCCGACCGCGCTGCGGTTCCTCAAGCACTCCTTCAACGCCGACAGCGACTCCATCGCCGGCCTGTCCAACCTCGCCTTCGCCGGCCTCGACCTGTTCGTCCGCACCCCCGAGGCCGAGGAAGGCGCCCGCGCCTTCACCGAACGCCGCCCGCCCGACTTCAGCCCGTACCGGTGATGCCACTCATCGAGGTGGTCGCCTACGACGCCCGGTGGCCGGCGATGGCGGACTCCGCCCGGGAGGAGCTGCTGCACGCGCTGCCCGGCGTGCTCGTCGAGGTCGAGCACATCGGCAGCACGTCGGTGCCCGGGCTCGCGGCGAAGCCCATCATCGACCTGATGGCGGCGACCGGCTCGCTGTCCGGCGTGACCGCGCAGGACGAGGCCCTGCGCACGCTCGGCTACGAGCGCCACGACACCGGCATGCCCGGGCGGTTGTTCTACCGGCGGGATCGAGCCGGGCGGCGGACCCACCAGCTCCACGTGGTCACGGCGGACAGCTGGCCCACCCGCAACGAGCGGATCCTGCGCGACCACCTGCGCGACCACCCCGCCGACGCCGCCCGCTACGGCGCGCTCAAGCGGTCGCTGTCGTCCGAGCACAGCGATTCGCTCGCCTACACCCGGGCCAAGACCGATCTCATCCAGGAGCTCACCGACCGCGCCCGGGCCGAACTCGGCCTCCCATCCGTACCGGTCTGGGAGTAGACGCCTCCACCCGGCAAGTGTGCTTCACCACGTTGTGCTGCTGATCCACCCGTCCGGGTCTGCGTTTCCGCGCGACCGCCGCTACGTACGCCGTCTCGTCGAAGCCCTCGACGGCGCTCTCAAGACCGACGCCGTCACTCAGCACGGCGGCGTCCTCTGGCTCTCCGCCACCTCCTGACCGCTCGTCAGGTGAAGCCCGGCTGTCCCCGCGCCAGCGGCGGCTCCTGCCTCAGCTCACCGGCTGGAAGTAGTGCCGGGCGACGTAGCGGCCGACCGTGCGGCCGAGGGCCGAGCCCTGCAGGTCGGAGCCGAGGAAGTGGAAGCCGACCAGGACGCGGGCCCGGTCGACGTCCGTGACCACGTCGTGCAGGCGGTGGTACGAGCGCATCCGCTGGGTCACGCCGGGCGCGCGGCTGTCGAGCGCGAGCCGGACCCTGTCGGTGCCGAAGAACGCGGCGAGGGCCCTGGCTACCGCGGTGCTGTGGCACGCATGTGCGGACGGGTACTCGGGGAAGTTCGGCGTCGTCCCGAGCGGCCTCCAGGTGGGGTCGGCCACCGTGTCGGGATTGCCGTCCGAGTCCGCCAGCGGGATCGCCTGATACGGGCGCCAGAACCAGTAGTGGTACTTGGCGTCGAAGCACGCGATCATCGCGTCGCCGCCGGCGACGTGCGCCAACGCCAGCATGCGAGCCGTACGGACGAGGTCCAGACCGCGGGCGGCGGCGAGACGCAGCATGCCGTCGTTCCACTGGCGGATGTCGTGGTCGGTCCAGAACAGCGCCTGGCTGGTCTGCGCCGGCGTCCTGCCCGTGCTGTCGATGCGGCCCAGATCCGCGACCTGGTTGACGTCGTGGGCGTACGCCTCGCTCGTCAGTGCGTCGGGGCCGCCCGGTCGGAACTGCGAGGCGCTCGTCAGCGCGAGGGGCCGCATCCCGGGCAGGCAGAGGCCGAGCACCGGCGCCGGCGCGGGCTGCCAGACGCCGGGCGCCGGTAGCGGCGGGCCGAGGTCCGCAAGCGTGGTGCTGCACCCGCGGCCGTCGTTCGCGCGCAGCGCCAGCACGGCTCGCGCGACCTTCGCACCGACGGCGATCCCCCGCGACTTCGCCGTGCCGTCCGGGATGGCCGCCAGGTAGGCGGCGTGGTCGCCGTCGAGAGTCGCCTGGCTGGCGCCGAGCTGTGGCTGCAGGCCGGTGAGCGTGTCGTACGCCGCGGTCGCGATCGCCGCCTCAGGCGAGGTGTGTGCCCGCGCGGTGAGCGCGACTGCATACGGCCGGTAGCCACCCTCGATCGCCACCGCCGCGTCGTAGATGGCGACGTGCACGATGCCCATGAGGACCGCGGCCTCGCCCGGGAACTTGGTGCCGAAGTTCTCCGAACCGAAGATCCCGCCCGGTCCGGCCGGAACTATCGCGCACCGGGCCTCCGTGCTCCAGAACGCGACCGGTGTCCGCGCGGCAGGGTAGTTCGCCGCCGGCGCGCACTGCGTCGTCTGCGGCGTTGCTCCCACAGCCGTCCCGGCACCCACCGACGCGACCGCCGCCAGGAGCGCGACGACAAGAGCGAGTCTCGATCTCACGATTCCTTCTTCCTGACGCGATCGCCTCGATGGCGGGAAGCGGCTCGAGCCCTGCCCGCTGGGCAACCAGGGCCGCCACTCGGCCCGACAAGGCTGCGAAGGTGACCGACGCTAGGCAGCCGGACTCAGCGTGGAATCGTGAGTTCCACTGAACTTTGCTCGTCCGGCCGGAACGCTCGCGCGAGCTCGGCCCGCGACCGCACGCCGAGCTTCGCGTACGCGTGCGAGAGGTGCGTTTCGACCGTCCGCTCGCCGAGGAAGAGAGCGGCGGCGACCTCCCTGTTCGTGCGCCCCTCGGCGACAAGGGCGGCCACCCGCCGCTCGGCCGCCGTCAGGCCGTCCTCCCGCGCCCGTCCGCCGATCCGACCCAGCTCTGCGCGGGCCCTCTCGATCCAGGTCGCCGCCCCGAGCTGCTCGAACCCTGCCAGTGCGGCCTCGATCGCCTCGCGGGCGGCGCGCTTGCGCCGCTGCCGCCGGCGGACCACCCCGAGCGCGAGCAGTGCGCGAGCGCGCCCGAACGAATCGGTCGCCTGCTCGTGCTGCGCGACTGCGTCTTCCAGGATCGCGGCGGCGTCGGTGACGTCGCCGCGGGCGGCGGCGGCAAGCCCTCGGCAGCGGGTCATATGGGCGAGCGCCCGGTCGTCACCCTCCTGTCGCTCGTTCTCCCACGCGTCGAGGATTCGCACGGCGTCGTCGACGCGGTCGAGCGCGAGCAGCGCCTCGACCTGGTCGCAGACCCACCAGCGGCGGCCTGCGTTGCGCCAGCCGAGCCTGGTCGTCACCGCCTCGGCCTCGGCGAACCATCGCACCGCCGTGTGCAGGTCGCCGCTCTGCAGGGCGACGAAGCCGAGTGTTCCGAGGTGCACGGGCGTGCGCCGCCCGAATTGCT
This sequence comes from uncultured Actinomycetota bacterium, assembly GCA_963803135.1. Classification (GTDB taxonomy): domain Bacteria; phylum Actinomycetota; class Actinomycetes; order Mycobacteriales; family CADCTP01; genus CADCTP01. The sequence goes on from CAWDLH010000017.1 coordinate 27,388, forward strand.
TCTCGCCGAGCTGCAGTGCCCGCTCCGAGTGTTCCCGCGCAAGGGCGAGCCGGCCACGGTGAGCGGCGACGACGGTGATCGGCAGATGGGCCCACGGCACCTCGAGCCCGTACTGGGTCATCAGGTCGTACGCACGTTCGGCGTGCTCGGCGGCGAGCTCCCATCGGCCGGCCCACAGCTCGACCCAGGCGAGGCCCTCCAGCGCCCTGGCCGCCGACAGATCGTCGCGCTCGCGGGACTCGCCGTACTCGCGCTCGAGCAACACCCGGGCCGCACCGGGTCGGCTGGTCTTCAGCGTCTCCACCAGCGCGAACCGCGCTCTGCGGACCAGCTGCCCGTCCCCGGTCGCGGCCGCGATCACGCGGGCTTGCTTCGCGTACGCCCTCGTCTCCGGATCGCCGACCACCGAGCCGAGGAATGTCATCATCTCGAGCGCTCTGACCCGCAGCGCGTCGTCGTCGACGTCATCGGCCAGCTCGAGGGACGCACGCGCATGCTCGAGCGCGCGGTGGAATCCCTTCCCGAAACGAGCCGACCATGCCAGCCGGCACTGGATCGCCGACTGCAGGGCCGGGCGCGACGTCGCCTCGTGAAAGGCTTCCTCGAGCAGCGCGACGGCGCGGTCGAGGCCCTCGAGGTCGGCGAGGAAGAGGAGAACGTCGGCCCGCAACGAGCCGAGCCCGGTGTCCTCGAGCAGCTCGCCGGCGATCGTCCGCGCGCGCGTCCATTCCCCGGCGGCGCGGTGCGCGCGCGCCGCCGCCAACGCCCGCCGCCGGCGCTCGTCCACCTCGTCCGCCGGCGTCAGCCGCAGCGCCGCCTCGGCCAGCTCGGCCGCGCTCGCCGAGGCGCCGCGACCGCCGGCGATCGTCGCCGCATCATCCAGCGCGGCGGCGACCGCCGGGTCGGGCCCGTCCGTCGCGAGCGCGAGATGGCGGGCGCGCAGTGCCGGATCCTGCACGAGCCCGGCGATGCGTTCGTGCACGACCCGGCGCTCGGGCCCGAGGTCGTTGTAGAGCACCGACGAGAGCAACGGGTGCGTGAACCGAATGGCGCCGCGGTCGCGCTCCACCACCTGCGCCGCGACCGCGGGACCGAGCACACCCGCCGCCGCGCCGATGTGGTCCAGGAACGACTCCGACGGCGCCCCCATCGCCGCCACGAACGCGAGCGCGTCGCGCGTGGCCACCGGGAGGCCGTCGAGCCGGGTACGGACGAGCTCCTCCAGCGTCGCCGGAACCGGCAGTGGTTCGAGCGGGTCGACATCCTCGCCGAGCACGCGGGCGAGCTCCAGCGCGAAGAACGGGTTCCCACCCGACTGCTCCTGCACGCGCAGCAGCGTCTGGCGTGGGAACAGCCGGCCGAAGCGGTCCTGCAGGATCCTGTGCAGAGCACCGACGCCGAGCGGTCCGATCCGAAGCCGCTCGACGTCCACCGCCTGCTCCAGCTCGGACACCTCCAGCCGCCGGGCGAACAGCAGCCGGACGTCACCGTCGAGGCGCCGCAGGGCGAAGGCAAGTGCGCTCGCCGACGAGGCGTCCAGCCAGTGGACGTCGTCGATCGCGACGACGACCGCCTTCCGCTCGCTCAACAGGCCGAGAACATCGCGTACGGCCACTGCGACCGCCCGATGGTCGGCCGCCTCGTCCGCCGCCTCGTCGCGCAGCAGCGCGACCTCCAGAGCGCGCCGGCGCGGCGGGGACAGCTCCTCCACCACACCGTCGAGGACGCGGTCGAAGAGATCTCCGAGCCCGACGTACGCGAGCCCGCGCTCGGACTCGGCCGGACGCGACGAGAGGACGATCAGGTCGCGGCGGCGCGCCGCCGCGACCGCCGCGAGCCACAGCGTCGACTTCCCGATTCCCGGCTCGCCCTCGAGCACGAGCGCCGTCGGCCCGTCCGCGGCACGGTCGAGGAAGCCATCGACGGAGCCGAGCTCCGCATCGCGGCCGACGACCTCGACGACGCCCACGCGACAATCGTGACAGCGCCACCCGCCGAAGTCAGCCCGCCACCGACCGCCGGGCGCCGCCCGCGGCAAGGGCATCGTTCTGAGGCGACCGGCCGTGCGGCGTCCCGCCCCACCGCCCGAGGGAGAGAACCCCGACGCGACGGATGACGCGATCGCTGGCCGGCGCGGCCGGCAAGACCGTGCGACCGGCACGCGGCGCGGCTGGGAGCACCCGGGGACGCGCATGAAGCCGAGCGACTGCACGGGCCGGCGCAGCGAGGAAGGGGACGCGCCGCCGCAAGCGAGGCCACGGCCGGCGCGGCGGGAAGAGAACGCACACCGAGGCGAAGCACCCGCCGGCGCAGCGAGGAAGGGGACGCCCCGGGCCAACGGACACGGGCCGGCGCGGCGGGAAGAGAACGCACACCGAGGCGAAGCACCCGCCGGCGCAGCGAGAAGGGGACGCCCACGGGCCAACGGACACGGGCCGGCGCGGCGGGAAGAGAACGCACACCGAGGCGAAGCACCCGCCGGCGCAGCGAGGAAGGGGACGCCCACGGGCCAACGGACACGGGCCGGCCGGCGGGAAGAGAACGCACATCGAGACAAGCACCCGTCGGCGCTGCGAGGAAGGGGCGCCCACGGGCCAACGGACAGGGACGGCGCGGGGGAAGAGAACGCACACCGAGGCGAAGCACCGCCGGCGCAGCGAGGAAGGGGAGCCCACGGGCCAACGGACACGGGCCGGCGCCGCGGGTAGAGGACGACGCTCCGACCCCAACTCAACCGCGGCCGACCGGAAGCGGGTCCGCGGGGCTCCGCCCCGCGGCAGACATACGAAACGCCCCCTGTCAGGCTTTCAGCGGCCAGGGTGCATCGAGGGTGGAGGTGGCGGGAATCGAACCCGCGTCCTCCGGCGGTTTGACAGGGCTTCTCCGGGCGCAGCTCGTGCTGTCTCTACTCGGCCCCACCGGTCCTCCGAGCAAGCCGGTGTGACGGGCCCAGTCGCTGTGAGATGTCCCTCGGTGACCCGCGACCAGTCACCGAGGTGAGCTTCCTCGCTGACGCCAGGAACCGGGCCGGAAGCACTCCCGGGCTGACGGAGGTCTAGCTCACCTTAAGCGGCGAGGGCGACCTCGGAGCGCGAACTGATGTTGGCGCTTGTAGTTTGCAACGGGTGGATTAACGAGATCATCGTTGCCTTCCTCGGCCCGCTTCCCCTGTCTCGACGTCCGGAGTCGAAACCTTTCACCCCCTTGATCGGGGATCACCCAGTCTACCGGCTTCGCGCGCCGGGTTCATCCCACCGGCTTCGCCCAGGTCACGGACCTGTGGTCGACGACGAACCCGGCCCGCTCGTACAGGCCGAGGGCGCCGGTCGGGTTGCCGCTGTCGACCGTGAGCGTGGCCTGCGCGTACCCGCCGGCGCGGGCCGCGGCCAGCCCGGTGGCCAGCAGCAGGCCGCCGAGCCCGCGCCGCCGCCACGGCCGCAGCGTCCCGACCTGGCCGATGTACGCCTCCCGCACGCCGGTGGCCTCGGCGTCGGCGGCGTAGAAGTAGCTCAGCAGGTACGCGGCGATCCGGTCGCCGTCCAGCACGAGCCGGCTCAGCTCGGGCTGGAACCCGCGGGAGCCCGTATACCACTGGGTCCAGCGCTGCTCGTCCGGCGCGGTCGAGCCCCAGTGGTCGGCGAACGCCTCGCCGTGCGCTCGCCGGAGCGCCCCGTCCAGCTCCGCGGACCACGGCACCACCCGCAGCCCGTCCGGCACCGCCGGGATCCGCGGCAGCGGCGAGGACAGGTCCCGCTTCATGCCGTACCAGTAGCGGACCGGCTGGTAACCGGCGGCGCGCACCAGGGCCTCCTGCGACGGCACGGTGGCCGGCACCCGGACGAACAGCTCCCCGGGCAGCTCGGGATGCCGAGCGGGGTGCAGCTCGGGGCCGCGCCGCTCGGCCCACGCCAGCAGCCGGCGGCCGAGGCCCTCGCCGCGCCGCGCCGGCAGCACGCCGCCCTCCAGCCAGACCCGGTCGAGGTCGGTCACGTTGGGCGAGGCCCGGACGGCGGTCCAGCCGATCAGCGTGCCGTCCGGGCCGACCACGGTCAGCGTGTCCCGGTCGAGGTCGACGGAGGCGTCCGCGAGCTCGTCGGCGATGTCGTCCTCGTCGAAGTGCTCTCCGGTCGCGTCGACGGCCTCGATCGCGGCGAGCAGCCGGGTCAGGGCGGGCGCGTCGGCCGGGGCGAGCGCGCGCAGCGTCACGGTCTCCACCCACCCAACGGTACGGCCGGGCGCACCCGAATTACGGCTGCTCGCGCCGGTCGACGACCAGGTCGGCGATCGCGATGGCCAGCGCGACCACGACGAACGCGACGATGACCAGGAACCCGTCCCGCACGGCGGTGTCGAAATCGCCCCGGGTGGTCGGCCAGCCGGGAGTAGAACAGGCTGCCGACCGCGGCGATCCCGGCGGCCGAGCCGATCCGCTGGCCGGTCTGCAGCACCCCGCCGGCGGCGCCGCCCTGCTGCGGCGGCACCTCGGACAGCGTGAGCGTCTGGTTGGGCGCGATGACCAGCCCGCTGCCGATCCCGGCGACGAGGAACGGCGCGGCCACCGCGTAGCCGACCGCGGCCGAGTCGACCAGCCCGATCGCGACCCAGCCGGCGAGCAGCCCGACGATGACCAGCACCAGCCCGCCGGCGACGAGCGTGCGCCCGATCCGGGTGACCACCGGTCCGCCGAGCCCGGCCGCGACGGCCGAGCCGAGCGCGAACGGCGTCGAGGCCAGCCCGGACTGCAGCGCGGTGTAGCCCAGGCCGTCCTGCAGGAACTGCGCGTAGATGAAGAACACCCCGGTGAACCCGGCGAAGTAGGCCAGCCCCAGCGTCGCCCCGAACGTGTACGACCGGCGGCCGAACAGCGCCAGGTCGACCATCGGCTCCCGCCCGCGAGCCCGGTACCGCCGCTCCCACCGGACGAACCCGGCGTAGAGCAGCGCGGCCGGCACCAGCAGTGTCCACTTGAGACCACCGGACCAGGTGCGGCTCTCCACGAACGGCAGCAGCACGAGCACCGTGGCCAGGCCGAGTATCACCGCGCCGACCGGGTCGTAGTCGGTGTGCTCGCCCTTCTCCCGCCGCCGGTACGGCACGGTCCGCACGGCCAGGATCATCGCCACGACGCCGACCGGCAGGTTGACGAAGAAGATCCACCGCCAGCCGTCCTGCGCGCCGCCGAACTGGATGAGCAGCCCGCCGAGCAGCGGGCCGATAGCGGTGCTCACGCCGACGACGACGCCGAAGAACCCGAACGCGCGGCCGCGCTCGGCCCCCCGGAACAGGTTCTGGATGAGCCCGGAGTTCTGCGGGGTGACCAGGCCGCCGCCGAGGCCCTGCACGAGCCGGGCGATGACGAGCATGAGCGCGCTCTGCGCGAGCCCGCAGGCGGCGCTGGCCAGGGTGAAGACGGCCAGCCCGAGCATGAGCGTCGGCCGGCGGCCGCGGGCGTCGCCGATCCGGCCGCCGGCGACGAGCACCAGCCCGAACGCGAGCGCGTACCCGCTGACCACCCACTGCAGGTCACTGTCGTCCGCGCCCAGGCTGCGGGCGATGCTGGGCAGCGCCACGTTCACGATGCTCACGTCGAGCAGCACCATGAACCCGGCGACGAGCACGACGACGAGCGCCCGCCAGCGCCGCGGGTCCGGCTCGTAGTCGTCGCCCGCCGGCGGACTCGGGGCGGAGCGGTCCTGCGCGGTCACCGGAACAGGACCTTGTCCAGCCGGATCGGCAGGTCCCGCACCCGCACGCCGGTGGCGTGCCAGACGGCGTTGCCGATCGCGGCCGGCACCCCGACGATGCCGATCTCCCCGATGCCCTTGATGCCGAGCGGGTTGACCTGCCGGTCGTCCTCGTCCAGCCAGTACGCCTCGATCGCGGTGCCCACGTCCGCGCAGGCCGGCACGTGGTACGCGGCGAAGTCGTCGTTCATGTACTTGCCGAACCGGTGGTCCATTGTGGACTCCTCGGTCAGCGCCATGCCGAGTCCCATCGTCATCCCGCCGAGGAACTGGGACCGCGCCGTGGTCGGGTTGACCACCCGGCCGACCGCGTACACGCCGAGCAGCCGGGACACCCTGACCTCGCCGGTGTCCGCGTCGACCCGCACCTCGGCGAAGTGCGCCCCGAACGCGTGCCGGGACCATGCCCGGTCCAGCGCGGCGACGTCGTCCTCGGTGTCGACCCGCACCTCCAGGCCGCCCTCCGGCACGCCGCCGGCCGTCCGGGCCCGCAGCTCGCGGGCGGCCTTGTCCACGGCCAGGGACCAGGACGCGGTGCCCATCGAGCCACCGGCGAGGCCGGCCGGCGGCAGCGTCGAGTCGCCGACGCACATCTCGATCCGGTCCGGCGGCACGCCGAGCGCGTCGGCGGCGACCTGGCCGAGGACCGTACGGGCGCCGGTGCCGATGTCGGTCGCGTTGATCTCGACCTGGAACCGGCCGTCGCGCAGCATCCGCGCGGCCGCCGAGGCCGGCCGGGTGCGGGCCGGGTACGTCGCGGCGGCCACCCCGGTGCCGACCAGCCGGTGGCCGTCCCGCCGGACGCCCGGGCGCGGGTCGCGGCCGGCCCAGCCGAACCGGGACGCCCCGTCGCGCAGGCAGGCGACGAGGTTGCGGCTGGAGAACGGATGCCCGCTCTCCGGGTCGGCGTCCGGCTCGTTGCGGACCCGCAGCTCGATCGGGTCGAGTCCGGCGGCGACCGCCAGCTCGTCCAGCGCGGACTCCAGCGCGTACATGCCGGGGGCCTCGCCGGGGGCGCGCATCCAGGAGGGCGTGGGCACGTCGAGGCGGGCCAGCTTGTGCGCGGTGCGCCGGGACGCCGCCGCGTACATCATCCGGGTGCCGACCGCGGTCTGCTCGGCGAACTCCCGCACGGTCGAGGTCTGCTCGACCACCTCGTGGCTGATCGCGCGCAGCACGCCGTCCGCGCCGGCGCCGAGCCGGATCCGCTGGATCGTCGGGGTCCGGTAGCCGACCACGCTGAACTGGTGCTGCCGGGACAGCGCGAGCCGCACCGGCCGGCCGACGGCCCGGGCCGCCATCGCGGCGAGCACGACGTTGGGCCGGGCGGTGCCCTTGGCCCCGAAGCCGCCGCCCACGTGCGCGCTGACCACCTGGACCTGCTCCTCGGCCAGGCCGAACAGGGTGGCCAGGGTCTGCGCGACGCCGGTGGAGCCCTGGTTGGAGTCGTGTACGAGCAGCCGGTCGCCGATCCACCGGGCGGTGCTCGCGTGCGGCTCCATCGGGTTGTTGTGCGTGGCCGCGGTCTCGTACGTGACGTCCACGGTCACCGCGCTGGCGGCCAGCTCGGCGTCGACGTCGCCCTGCTCGGTGTCCGGCTCGTAGTTGGGGTTGACCTTCTCCGGGGTGAACAGGTCGTCCCGGTCGGCCCGCAGCCAGGTGTCGTGCGGCTGCTCGTCGATCTCGACCGGCGTCCGGTCCGCCGCCTCGCGGGCCGCCTCCAGGCTGTCGGCGACCACGGCCGCGACGAACTGGCCGTGGTAGGCGACCTGGTCGCTCTGCAGCACCAGCAGCTCGTGGTCGGGGACGTCGGCCAGCCGCGGCGCGTTGCCGGCCCAGAGCACGGCCAGCACGCCGGGCATCGCCAGCACCGCGGCGGTGTCGACCGAGCGCACGGTCCCCCGGGCGACCGGCGACTGCACCGGCCAGACGTACGCCAGGCCGGCCGCCGGGTACTCGACCGCGTAGCGCGCGGCCCCGGTGACCTTGTCCGGCCCCTCGGTCCGCGGCACCCGGGTGCCGATCGCGGTCACCTGGCCACCTCCGCCAGCTCGCCGAGCACGGCCGCGGTGAGGTTGCGCACCAGCGGCACCTTGAAGGCGTTGTCCGGCAGCGGCCTGGCCGCGGCCAGCTCGGCGTCGGCGGCGGCCCGGAACGCCGCCTCCGTCGCCGGGCCGCCGCGCAGCGACCGCTCGGCCCCGTACGCGCGCCAGGGCTTGGGCGCGACCCCACCCCAGGCGATCCGCACCTCCCGGACCGTGCCGTCGACCACGTCGAGGGCGGCGGCGACCGAGGCGACGGCGAACGCGTACGAGGCCCGGTCGCGCACCTTGCGGTAGCGGGACGGGATCCCGAGCGGCGGCAGCGAGACCGCGGTGATCAACGCGCCGGGCGGCAGCACGGTCTCCACGTGCGGGGTGTCGCCGGGCAGCGTGTGGAGGTCCACCAGCGGGATCGGCGCCGCGTCGTACACGTGCACCCTGGCGTCGAGCGCGGCGAGCGCGACCGCCAGGTCCGACGGGTTCGTCGCGACGCAGTGCTCGGACGTGCCGAGGATGCCGAGCTCGCGGTGCACGCCCGCGACCGCCGGGCAGCCGCTGCCCGGCTCCCGCTTGTTGCAGGGCTTGGCGACGTCCTGGAAGTAGCGGCAGCGGGTGCGCTGCAGCAGGTTGCCACCGACCGTGGCGGCGTTGCGCAGCTGCCCGGACGCCCCGGCCAGCAGGGCCTGGGACAGCACCGGGTAGCGCTCGCGCACCCGCCGGTCGGCCGCGACGTCGCTGTTGCGCGCGCCCGCACCGATCAGCAGGCCGCCGCCGGACTCGTCGATCCCGGTGGACAGCAGCCGGGTCACGTCGACGAGCAGGTCCGGCGTCTCCACGCCCAGCTTCATGAGGTCGACCAGGTTGGTGCCGCCGGCGAGGTACTTCGCGTCCGGGCGACCGGCCAGCGCCACCGCGCCGGCCTCGTCGGCGGCCCGCGCGTAGTCGAACGGCTTCACCGGCCGGATCCCGCGTCCCGCACCGCCGCGACGATGTTGGGGTACGCCCCGCACCGGCACAGGTTGCCGCTCATCCGCTCGGCCACCTCGGCGTCGGTCAGCGCCGGCTCCCCGTCGGTGACCAGGCTCGGCCAGCCGGCCGCGTACTCGGCCAGCATGCCGACCGCGGAGCAGACCTGTCCCGGCGTGCAGTAGCCGCACTGGTACGCGTCCCGGTCCAGGAACGCCTGCTGCACCGGGTGCAGCCGGTCCGGACCGGCCAACCCTTCGACGGTGGTGACCTCGGCGCCGTCGACGGCGACGGCGAGCGCGAGGCAGCTGAGCGAGCGGCGGCCGTCGACCAGCACGGTGCAGGCGCCGCACTGCCCGTGGTCGCAGCCCTTCTTCGATCCGGTCAGGCCGAGGTGGTCGCGCAGCGCGTCGAGCAACGTGGTCCGGGTGTCAAGGGACAGGGCCCGCGGCTCGCCGTTGACCTGCAGCGAGACCTCGACGACGCGTCGATCATCGGTCACTCGGGCGAAGCTACCCCGGTTCGCCGGTGATCACCCGTTCACCAGCTGCCGCCACCTCCACCGCCGCCGCCACCGCCGGCCGAGCCGCCGGAGAACCCGCTGCCGCCGGAGGACGAGGAGGCGGACGCCGGGCTGGTGGCCCTGGTCGCGTCGCCGGCGAACGTCGACCACCACAGCGGGTTCGACGCGTACGCGTGGCCGCCCGCGACCACGCCCGCGGCCGAGAACGACGCCGCCAGCTGCGGCGCCAGCCCGAGCGCCACCGCGTACGGCAGGAGGCCGGCCAGGGTGGCCTCGCGCTGGTCCGGTGGCAGCCGGGTCGGGTCGATGCCGGCCAGCGTCCGCTTGAACGCGAGCAGCCGGGACCGGGCGATCTCGCCCTCGGGCGTGCGCGGGACCGGCCTGGTCACCCCGTACGCGATCATGAGGATGCCGCCGGCGAACAGCGCCGGCCCGGCCAGCCCGGCGTGCAGGCCGAAGCCGAGCGCGAATGTGAGCGGCAGCGAGAGGAACATCATCACCACGCCGAGCACGATCGGACCGACCCGGGCACCGCCGCCCGGCGCCTTCGTATACCACCCCTGCCGCACGACCTCCTGCCGGGCCAGGGTGCGCAGCCCGCCGCGGGCCCGGGCCAGCGCCCGGGCGGCTGTGGCCAGCGTGGTGTCGCTCGTCGTGCCGAACACCGCCCGCAGCACGGTCAGGTCCTCCGGCCGCAGCGAGTCGTCCGGCCCGCGCAGCGCGACCAGCCGCCAGTTCCGCCGGACAGCGGGGTGATCGACAGGTAGCCGCGGGCGGACAGGTCGAGCAGCACCGCGATCGGGTCGACCGTCTTGACCGAGCCGGACAGCAGCGTGTTGGCCAGCAGCGGGCGCAGGCCGGGCGGTGGGGCCGGCTGGTGCTCGGTCCGGTAGGCCAGCGCCGGCGCCTCCTGGGCCCGCGCGCGCCGCCGGCCCCGCACCAGCAGGAGCAGCGGGCCTCCGAGGAACAACAGCGCGAGCGGCACCGCGGCCGCCGGCCGGCCGGCCAGGAACCGGCCCGCGGTCAGCCGGTCGGTCAGGATCGGCGCGGCGTTGGCCACGCTGCCGCGCGGGAACGCGGCCACCACGGTGAGGACGCCGCCGCTGGCCAGCGGGCCGCCCCGGTAGCTGGCGGTGGACCCGGACGCGGCGGCCAGCGGGCAGCCGGCGGTGCTGCCCGGCCGCCCCATGAAGCAGGTCGCCCTGGTCACCGGGGCGCCGGTGACCCGCACGGTGACCGAGTCGACGGGGACCCGCCAGTCGGGGCCGAACGCGTTCCAGTAGAGCTCGTCGTGGTCGGCGAGCCGGGTCGTGGCCGCGGCCACCGAGTAGGTGATCCGGTAGGTGTGCCGGCCGGTGACGGTCCGATCCGGGTCGCCGAGGCGGACCGTGGTCTCCGCGCCGCGCCCGATGACCTGTACGTCGGCCGGCGCGTCCGGCGAGCTGGCGGCGACGTCGGAGACCCGGTAGCGCCGGTCGTGGGTGTCGTCGAAGCGCTGCTCGGTGACGATCTCCCGCTCGACGCCGTGCCGCTGGTTGCCGCCGAAGTCGTACCCGATGGTCTCCTGCACCTGCATCGACCCGTCGGTCCGCACGGCAAGTTGCACGTCGTAG
>CAWDLH010000018.1:0-97340 GCA_963803135.1 uncultured Actinomycetota bacterium
GCCGCCGATCGAGCGCAGCTCGCCGGGCCGCAGCATCGGCATCGTGGCGACCGCGACGCCGCCGGCGGCGACCACGGCGAGCCAGCAGGCGGCCAGTTGCGGCGTGTTCGGCCCGCGCAGCAGCACCCGGTTGCCGGGCACAAGGCCGAGCTCGCCGGTGAGCACGTGCGCCATGGCGGCGACCCGCTCGCGCACCTGCCCGTACGTCCAGGTGCCGCCAACCCCGACCAGGCAGCGGCAGTAGGCGTCCAGGGCCGGCCAGCAGCGCCTCGGCGCAGTTGAGGCGGTCCGGGTAGGCCAGCTCGGGCAGCCGGAACAGCAGCTCCGGCCACTGGTCGGCCGGCGGCAGCGAGTCCCGGCAGAACGTGTCGGCGTGGGCCGACGGACCGAGATCTGCCCCTCGGCTCCTGCGCGACGTCCATGGCGCGCCCTCCCCGGGTCGATGCCGCAGCACTTCGCCCTTGCGCGGGTGCTCGGCGGCGGAGCCCCCGAGGATCAGTATGCCGAGTGCGCGACGGTTCCCGTGAGGGCAGGACTGCGGCGCCCTGCAGCTCGACCAGCGCCTCGGCGTCCCACAGCCGGGACACCCCGATGCCGGCCATCGCCGGGTAGTCCCGGCCGACCAGCCGGCGCCAGACCGCGCCGACGTCCCTGGCCCGGGCGCGGTAGTCGTCCATGTCGACGATGTAGACGGTGAGGCTGGCCAGGTCCTCGGGCCGGCCGCCGGCGGCGGCGAGCGCGGCGAGCAGGTTGGCCAGCGCCTGCTCGAACTGGCCGACCAGGCCGCCGGCGACGATCGCGCCGGTCGGGTCCATGCCGGTCTGGCCGGCGAGGAACACCACCCGGGAGCCGTCGGCCACGACGGCGTGCGAGAAGCCGGAGGGAGCGGGCAGGCTAGGCGGGTTCACGCGGGTCACCCCATTCGCATCGAGCACCGTGGCAACGATCGTGCTGGCGGTCAATCGTGGGAGGTCTGGATGCGCTTGGACGAGCTGACCGACGTGCGCTACGCCGTCGAGGACGGCTGCGCGGTCGTGACCATCGACCGGCCGGAACGGATGAACGCGTTCCGTCGCCGTACGGTCGACGAGCTGATCAGCGCGTTCAAGCACGCCTGGGCGGACCCGGCGGTGGCCGCGGTGATCCTCACCGGGAGCGGCGACCGCGCGTTCTGCGCCGGCGGCGACGTGAAGGAGCGGGCCGAGACCGGCGGGTACGGCGGGACCGAGTGGGGCACGTTCGAGGTCGAGCGGCTGCACCGGGTCATCCGCGACATCCCCAAACCGGTCATCGCGGCGGTGAACGGGGTGGCGATCGGCGGCGGCCACGTGCTTCACGTCCTCTGCGACCTGACCGTGGCCGCGCAGCACGCGACCTTCGGGCAGAGCGGGCCGCGGGTGGGTTCGTTCGACGCCGGCTTCGGCTCGGCGTACCTGGCCAGGGTCGTCGGCGAGAAGCGCGCCCGGCAGCTGTGGTTCCTGCTCGACCGGATCGACGCCGCGACGGCGGAGTCGTGGGGCCTGGTCAACGCGGTCGTCCCCGCCGAGGCGCTGCTGCCGACCGCGCTCAGTCAAAGCACATGGGTCGTACTCCCCGACCGCGCTGCGGTTCCTCAAGCACTCCTTCAACGCCGACAGCGACTCCATCGCCGGCCTGTCCAACCTCGCCTTCGCCGGCCTCGACCTGTTCGTCCGCACCCCCGAGGCCGAGGAAGGCGCCCGCGCCTTCACCGAACGCCGCCCGCCCGACTTCAGCCCGTACCGGTGATGCCACTCATCGAGGTGGTCGCCTACGACGCCCGGTGGCCGGCGATGGCGGAGCTCCGCCCGGGAGGAGCTGCTGCACGCGCTGCCCGGCGTGCTCGTCGAGGTCGAGCACATCGGCAGCACGTCGGTGGCCGGGCTCGCGGCGAAGCCCATCATCGACCTGATGGCGGCGACCGGCTCGCTGTCCGGCGTGACCGCGCAGGACGAGACCCTGCGCACGCTCGGCTACGAGCGCCACGACACCGGCATGCCCGGGCGGTTGTTCTACCGGCGGGATCGAGCCGGGCGGCGGACCCACCAGCTCCACGTGGTCACGGCGGACAGCTGGCCCACCCGCAACGAGCGGATCCTGCGCGACCACCTGCGCGACCACCCCGCCGACGCCGCCCGCTACGGCGCGCTCAAGCGGTCGCTGTCGTCCGAGCACAGCGATTCGCTCGCCTACACCCGGGCCAAGACCGATCTCATCCAGGAGCTCACCGACCGCGCCCGGGCCGAACTCGGCCTCCCATCCGTACCGGTACAAGATGAAGCCCTCCACCCGGCAAGTGTGCTTCACCACGTTGTGCTGCTGATCCACCCGTCCGGGTCTGCGTTTCCGCGCGACCGCCGCTACGTACGCCGTCTCGTCGAAGCCCTCGACGGCGCTCTCAAGACCGACGCCGTCACTCAGCACGGCGGCGTCCTCTGGCTCTCCGCCACCTCCTGACCGCTCGTCAGGTGAAGCCCGGCTGTCCCCGCGCCAGCGGCGGCTCCTGCCTCAGCTCACCGGCTGGAAGTAGTGCCGGGCGACGTCGCGGCCGACCGTGCGGCCGAGGGCCGAGCCCTGCAGGTCGGAGCCGAGGAAGTGGAAGCCGACCAGGACGCGGGCCCGGTCGACGTCCGTGACCACGTCGTGCAGGCGGTGGTACGAGCGCATCCGCTGGGTGACGCCGGGCGCGCGGCTGTCGAGCGCGAGCCGGACCCTGTCGGTGCGAAACCGCGGCGAGGGCCCTGGCTACCGCGGTGCTGTGGCACGCATGTGCGGACGGGTACTCGGGGAAGTTCGGCGTCGTCCCGAGCGGCCTCCAGGTGGGGTCGGCCACCGTGTCGGATGCCGTCCGAGTCCGCCAGCGGGATCGCCTGATACGGGCGCCAGAACCAGTAGTGGTACTTGGCGTCGAAGCACGCGATCATCGCGTCGCCGCCGGCGACGTGCGCCAACGCCAGCATGCGAGCCGTACGGACGAGGTCCAGACCGCGGGCGGCGGCGAAACGCAGCATGCCGTCGTTCCACTGGCGGATGTCGTGGTCGGTCCAGAACAGCGCCTGGCTGGTCTGCGCCGGCGTCCTGCCCGTGCTGTCGATGCGGCCCAGATCCGCGACCTGGTTGACGTCGTGGGCGTACCCTCGCTCGTCGTACGTCGGGGCCGCCCGGTCGGAACTGCGAGGCGCTCGTCAGCGCGAGGGGCCGCATCCCGGGCAGGCAGAGGCCGAGCACCGGCGCCGGCGCGGGCTGCCAGACGCCGGGCGCCGGTAGCGGCGGGCCGAGGTCCGCAAGCGTGGTGCTGCACCCGCGGCCGTCGTTCGCGCGCAGCGCCAGCACGGCTCGCGCGACCTTCGCACCGACGGCGATCCCCCGCGAACTCGCCGTGCCGTCCGGGATGGCCGCCAGGTAGGCGGCGTGGTCGCCGTCGAGGTCGCCTGGCTGGCGCCGAGCTGTGGCTGCAGGCCGGTGAGCGTGTCGTACGCCGCGGTCGCGATCGCCGCCTCAGGCGAGGTGTGTGCCCGCGCGGTGAGCGCGACTGCATACGGCCGGTAGCCACCCTCGATCGCCACCGCCGCGTCGTAGATGGCGACGTGCACGATGCCCATGAGGACCGCGGCCTCGCCCGGGAACTTGGTGCCGAAGTTCTCCGAACCGAAGATCCCGCCCGGTCCGGCCGGAACTATCGCGCACCGGGCCTCCGTGCTCCAGAACGCGACCGGTGTCCGCGCGGCAGGGTAGTTCGCCGCCGGCGCGCACTGCGTCGTCTGCGGCGTTGCTCCCACAGCCGTCCCGGCACCCACCGACGCGACCGCCGCCAGGAGCGCGACGACAAGAGCGAGTCTCGATCTCACGATTCCTTCTTCCTGACGCGATCGCCTCGATGGCGGGAAGCGGCTCGAGCCCTGCCCGCTGGGCAACCAGGGCCGCCACTCGGCCCGACAAGGCTGCGAAGGTGACCGACGCTAGGCAGCCGGACTCAGCGTGGAATCGTGAGTTCCACTGAACTTTGCTCGTCCGGCCGGAACGCTCGCGCGAGCTCGGCCCGCGACCGCACGCCGAGCTTCGCGTACGCGTGCGAGAGGTGCGTTTCGACCGTCCGCTCGCCGAGGAAGAGAGCGGCGGCGACCTCCCTGTTCGTGCGCCCCTCGGCGACAAGGGCGGCCACCCGCCGCTCGGCCGCCGTCAGGCCGTCCTCCCGCGCCCGTCCGCCGATCCGACCCAGCTCTGCGCGGGCCCTCTCGATCCAGGTCGCCGCCCCGAGCTGCTCGAACCCTGCCAGTGCGGCCTCGATCGCCTCGCGGGCGGCGCGCTTGCGCCGCTGCCGCCGGCGGACCACCCCGAGCGCGAGCAGTGCGCGAGCGCGCCCGAACGAATCGGTCGCCTGCTCGTGCTGCGCGACTGCGTCTTCCAGGATCGCGGCGGCGTCGGTGACGTCGCCGCAGGCGGCGGCGGCAAGCCCTCGGCAGCGGGTCATATGGGCGAGCGCCCGGTCGTCACCCTCCTGTCGCTCGTTCTCCCACGCGTCGAGGATTCGCACGGCGTCGTCGACGCGGTCGAGCGCGAGCAGCGCCTCGACCTGGTCGCAGACCCACCAGCGGCGGCCTGCGTTGCGCCAGCCGAGCCTGGTCGTCACCGCCTCGGCCTCGGCGAACCATCGCACCGCCGTGTGCAGGTCGCCGCTCTGCAGGGCGACGAAGCCGAGTGTTCCGAGGTGCACGGGCGTGCGCCGCCCGAATTGCTTCTCGCCGAGCTGCAGTGCCCGCTCCGAGTGTTCCCGCGCAAGGGCGAGCCGGCCACGGTGAGCGGCGACGACGGTGATCGGCAGATGGGCCCACGGCACCTCGAGCCCGTACTGGGTCATCAGGTCGTACGCACGTTCGGCGTGCTCGGCGGCGAGCTCCCATCGGCCGGCCCACAGCTCGACCCAGGCGAGGCCCTCCAGCGCCCTGGCCGCCGACAGATCGTCGCGCTCGCGGGACTCGCCGTACTCGCGCTCGAGCAACACCCGGGCCGCACCCGGTCGGCTGGTCTTCAGCGTCTCCACCAGCGCGAACCGCGCTCTGCGGACCAGCTGCCCGTCCCCGGTCGCGGCCGCGATCACGCGGGCTTGCTTCGCGTACGCCCTCGTCTCCGGATCGCCGACCACCGAGCCGAGGAAGTCATCATCTCGAGCGCTCTGACCCGCAGCGCGTCGTCGTCGACGTCATCGGCCAGCTCGAGGGACGCACGCGCATGCTCGAGCGCGCGGTGGAATCCCTTCCCGAAACGAGCCGACCATGCCAGCCGGCACTGGATCGCCGACTGCAGGGCCGGGCGCGACGTCGCCTCGTGAAAGGCTTCCTCGAGCAGCGCGACGGCGCGGTCGAGGCCCTCGAGGTCGGCGAGGAAAAGGAGAACGTCGGCCCGCAACGAGCCGAGCCCGGTGTCCTCGAGCAGCTCGCCGGCGATCGTCCGCGCGCGCGTCCATTCCCCGGCGGCGCGGTGCGCGCGCGCCGCCGCCAACGCCCGCCGCCGGCGCTCGTCCACCTCGTCCGCCGGCGTCAGCCGCAGCGCCGCCTCGGCCAGCTCGGCCGCGCTCGCCGAGGCGCCGCGACCGCCGGCGATCGTCGCCGCATCATCCAGCGCGGCGGCGACCGCCGGGTCGGGCCCGTCCGTCGCGAGCGCGAGATGGCGGGCGCGCAGTGCCGGATCCTGCACGAGCCCGGCGATGCGTTCGTGCACGACCCGGCGCTCGGGCCCGAGGTCGTTGTAGAGCACCGACGAGAGCAACGGGTGCGTGAACCGAATGGCGCCGCGGTCGCGCTCCACCACCTGCGCCGCGACCGCGGGACCGAGCACACCCGCCGCCGCGCCGATGTGGTCCAGGAACGACTCCGACGGCGCCCCCATCGCCGCCACGAACGCGAGCGCGTCGCGCGTGGCCACCGGGAGGCCGTCGAGCCGGGTACGGACGAGCTCCTCCAGCGTCGCCGGAACCGGCAGTGGTTCGAGCGGGTCGACATCCTCGCCGAGCACGCGGGCGAGCTCCAGCGCGAAGAACGGGTTCCCACCCGACTGCTCCTGCACGCGCAGCAGCGTCTGGCGTGGGAACAGCCGGCCGAAGCGGTCCTGCAGGATCCTGTGCAGAGCACCGACGCCGAGCGGTCCGATCCGAAGCCGCTCGACGTCCACCGCCTGCTCCAGCTCGGACACCTCCAGCCGCCGGGCGAACAGCAGCCGGACGTCACCGTCGAGGCGCCGCAGGGCGAAGGCAAGTGCGCTCGCCGACGAGGCGTCCAGCCAGTGGACGTCGTCGATCGCGACGACGACCGCCTTCCGCTCGCTCAACAGGCCGAGAACATCGCGTACGGCCACTGCGACCGCCCGATGGTCGGCCGCCTCGTCCGCCGCCTCGTCGCGCAGCAGCGCGACCTCCAGAGCGCGCCGGCGCGGCGGGGACAGCTCCTCCACCACACCGTCGAGGACGCGGTCGAAGAGATCTCCGAGCCCGACGTACGCGAGCCCGCGCTCGGACTCGGCCGGACGCGACGAGAGGACGATCAGGTCGCGGCGGCGCGCCGCCGCGACCGCCGCGAGCCACAGCGTCGACTTCCCGATTCCCGGCTCGCCCTCGAGCACGAGCGCCGTCGGCCCGTCCGCGGCACGGTCGAGGAAGCCATCGACGGAGCCGAGCTCCGCATCGCGGCCGACGACCTCGACGACGCCCACGCGACAATCGTGACAGCGCCACCCGCCGAAGTCAGCCCGCCACCGACCGCCGGGCGCCGCCCGCGGCAAGGGCATCGTTCTGAGGCGACGTGCGGCGTCCCGCCCCGCCGCCCGAGGGACAGAACCCCGACGCGACGGATGACGCGATCGCCGGCCGGCGCGGCCGGCAAGACCGTGCGACCGGCACGCGGCGCGGTTGGGAGCACCCGGGGACGCGCATGAAGCCGAGCGACTGCACGGGCCGGCGCAGCGAGGAAGGGGACGCGCCGCCGCAAGCGAGGCCACGGCCGGCGCGGCGGGAAGAGAACGCACACCGAGGCGAAGCACCCGCCGGCGCAGCGAGGAAGGGGACGCCCACGGGCCAACGGACACGGGCCGGCGCGGCGGGAAGAGAACGCACACCGAGGCGAAGCACCCGCCGGCGCAGCGAGGAAGGGGACGCCCACGGGCCAACGGACACGGGCCGGCGCGGCGGGAAGAGAACGCACACCGAGGCGAAGCACCCGCCGGCGCAGCGAGGAAGGGGACGCCCACGGGCCAACGGACACGGGCCGGCGCGGCGGGAAGAGAACGCACACCGAGGCGAAGCACCCGCCGGCGCAGCGAGGAAGGGGACGCCCACGGGCCAACGGACACGGGCCGGCGCGGCGGGAAGAGAACGCACACCGAGGCGAAGCACCCGCCGGCGCAGCGAGGAAGGGGACGCCCACGGGCCAACGGACACGGGCCGGCGCGGCGGGTAGAGGACGACGCTCCGCACCCCAACTCCAACCGCAGCCGACCGGAACGCGGGTCCGCGGGGCTCGGCCCCGCGGCAGACATACGAAACGCCCCCTGTCCGCGCTTTCCGCGGACAGGGGGCGCCGAGGCGTGGAGGTGGCGGGAATCGAACCCGCGTCCTCCGGCGGTTTGACAGGGCTTCTCCGGGCGCAGCTCGTGCTGTCTCTACTCGGCCCCACCGGTCCTCCGAGCAAGCCGGTGTGACGGGCCCAGTCGCTGTGAGATGTTCCTCGGTGACCCGCGACCGGTCACCGAGGTGAGCTTCCTCGCTGATGCCAGGAACCGGGCCGGAAGCACTCCCGGGCTGACAGAGGTCTAGCTCACCTTAAGCGGCGAGCGCGACCTCGGAGCGCGAACTGATGTTGGCGCTTGTAAGTTGCAACGGATGGTTAACGAGATCATCGTTGCCTTCCTCGGCCCGCTTCCCCTGTCTCGACGTCCGAAGTCGAAACCTTTCACCCCCTGGATCGGAGACCCCCAGTCTAACGGCTGCCCGCAACAGGATCATCCCACCGGCTTGGCCCAGGTCACCGCCTCGTGGTGGACGACGAACCCGGCCCGCTCGTACAGGCCGAGCGCGCCGGTCGGGTTGCCGCTGTCCACGGTGAGCGTGGCCCGCGCGTACCCGCCGTCGCGGGCCGCGGCCAGCCCGGTGGCCAGCAGCAGCCCGGCCAGCCCGCGCCGCCGCCACGGCCGCAACGTGCCGACCTGGCCGATGTACGCCTCGCGCACGCCGGTCGCCGCCGCGTCGGCGGCGTAGAAGTAGCTCAGCAGGTACGCCGCGATCCGGTCGCCGTCGAGGACGACCCGGCTCAGCTCGGGCTGGAAGCCGCGCGAGCCCGTGTACCACTGGTTCCAGCGCTGCTGGTCCGGGGCGGTCGAGCCCCAGTGGTCGGCGAACGCCTCACCGTGCGCCCGGCGCAGCGACTCGTCCAGCTCCTGCGACCACGGCACCACCCGCAGGTCGTCCGGCGCGGCCGGGATCGGCGGCAGCGGCGCGGACAGGTCCCGGGTCATGTCGTACCAGTAGCGGACCGGCTGGTATCCGGCGGCCCGCACCAGCGCCTCCTGCGCCGGGACGGTGGCCGGCACCCGGACGGACAGCTCGCCGGGCAGCCCGGGATGCCGGGCCAGGTGCAGCTCGGTGCCGCGTCGCTCGGCCCAGGCCAGCAGCCGCCGGCCGATGCCCTCGCCGCGGCGGGCCGGCAGGACGCCGCCCTCGAACCAGATCCGGTCGACGTCGGTCACGTTCGGCGAGAACCGTACGGCGGTCCAGCCGAGCAGCGTGCCGTCCGGGCCGACCGCGGTCAGCGTGTCCCGGTCGAGGTCGACCGCGGCGTCCGCGAGCTCGTCGGCGATGTCGTCCTCGTCGAAGTGCTCCCCGGTCCGGTCGACCGCCTCCATCGCGGCCAGCAGCCGGGTCAGGGCCGGCGCGTCGGCCGGGGCGAGCGCACGCAGCGTCACGGTCTCCACCCACCCAACGGTACGGCCGGGCGCACCCGAATCACGACTGCTCGCGCCGCTCGACGACCAGGTCGGCGATCGCGATGGCCAGCGCGACCGCGACGAACGCGACGATGACCAGGAAACCGTCCCGCACGGCGGCGTCGAAGTCGCCCCGGGTGGTGGCCAGCCGGGAGTAGAACAGGCTGCCGACCGCGGCGATCCCGGCGGCCGAGCCGATCCGCTGGCCGGTCTGCAGCACCCCGCCGGCGGCACCGCCCTGCTGCGGCGGCACCTCGGACAGCGTGAGCGTCTGGTTCGGCGCGATGACCAGCCCGCTGCCGATCCCGGCGACGAGGAACGGCGCGGCCACCGCGAAGCCGACCGCGGTCGAGTCGACCAGCCCGATCGCGACCCAGCCGGCGAGCAGCCCGACGATGACCAGCACCAGCCCGCCGGCGACGAGCGTGCGCCCGATCCGGGTCACCACCGGTCCGCCGAGCCCGGCCGCGACGGCCGAGCCGAGCGCGAACGGCGTCGAGGCCAGCCCGGACTGCAGCGCGGTGTAGCCCCGGCCGTCCTGCAGGAACTGCGCGTAGATGAAGAACACCCCGGTGAACCCGGCGAAGTAGGCCAGCCCCAGCGTCGCCCCGAACGTGTACGACCGGCGGCCGAACAGCGCCAGATCGACCATCGGCTCCCGCCCGCGAGCCCGGTATCGCCGCTCCCACCGGACGAACCCGGCGTAGAGCAGCGCGGCCGGCACCAGCAGTGTCCACTTGAGACCACCGGACCAGGTGCGGCTCTCCACGAACGGCAGCAGCACGAGCACCGTGGCCAGGCCGAGTATCACCGCGCCGACCGGGTCGTAGTCGGTGTGCTCGCCCTTCTGCCGCCGCCGGTACGGCACGGTCCGCACGGCCAGGATCATCGCCACCACGCCGACCGGCAGGTTGACGAAGAAGATCCACCGCCAGCCGTCCTGCGCGCCGCCGAACTGGATGAGCAGCCCGCCGAGCAGCGGGCCGATAGCGGTGCTCACGCCGACGACGACGCCGAAGAACCCGAACGCGCGGCCGCGCTCGGCCCCCCGGAACAGGTTCTGGATGAGCCCGGAGTTCTGCGGGGTGACCAGGCCGCCGCCGAGGCCCTGCACGAGCCGGGCGATGACGAGCATGAGCGCGCTCTGCGCGAGCCCGCAGGCGGCGCTGGCCAGGGTGAAGACGGCCAGCCCGAGCATGAGCGTCGGCCGGCGGCCGCGGGCGTCGCCGATCCGGCCGCCGGCGACGAGCACCAGCCCGAACGCGAGCGCGTACCCGCTGACCACCCACTGCAGGTCACTGTCGTCCGCGCCCAGGCTGCGGGCGATGCTGGGCAGCGCCACGTTCACGATGCTCACGTCGAGCAGCACCATGAACCCGGCGACGAGCACGACGACGAGCGCCCGCCAGCGCCGCGGGTCCGGCTCGTAGTCGTCGCCCGCCGGCGGACTCGGGGCGGAGCGGTCCTGCGCGGTCACCGGAACAGGACCTTGTCCAGCCGGATCGGCAGGTCCCGCACCCGCACGCCGGTGGCGTGCCAGACGGCGTTGCCGATCGCGGCCGGCACCCCGACGATGCCGATCTCCCCGATGCCCTTGATGCCGAGCGGGTTGACCTGCCGGTCGTCCTCGTCCAGCCAGTACGCCTCGATCGCGGTGCCCACGTCCGCGCAGGCCGGCACGTGGTACGCGGCGAAGTCGTCGTTCATGTACTTGCCGAACCGGTGGTCCATTGTGGACTCCTCGGTCAGCGCCATGCCGAGTCCCATCGTCATCCCGCCGAGGAACTGGGACCGCGCCGTGGTCGGGTTGACCACCCGGCCGACCGCGTACACGCCGAGCAGCCGGGACACCCTGACCTCGCCGGTGTCCGCGTCGACCCGCACCTCGGCGAAGTGCGCCCCGAACGCGTGCCGGGACCATGCCCGGTCCAGCGCGGCGACGTCGTCCTCGGTGTCGACCCGCACCTCCAGGCCGCCCTCCGGCACGCCGCCGGCCGTCCGGGCCCGCAGCTCGCGGGCGGCCTTGTCCACGGCCAGGGACCAGGACGCGGTGCCCATCGAGCCGCCGGCGAGGCCGGCCGGCGGCAGCGTCGAGTCGCCGACGCACATCTCGATCCGGTCCGGCGGCACGCCGAGCGCGTCGGCGGCGACCTGGCCGAGGACCGTACGGGCGCCGGTGCCGATGTCGGTCGCGTTGATCTCGACCTGGAACCGGCCGTCGCGCAGCATCCGCGCGGCCGCCGAGGCCGGCCGGGTGCGGGCCGGGTACGTCGCGGCGGCCACCCCGGTGCCGACCAGCCGGTGGCCGTCCCGCCGGACGCCCGGGCGCGGGTCGCGGCCGGCCCAGCCGAACCGGCGACGCGCCGTCGCGCAGGCAGGCGACGAGGTTGCGGCTGGAGAACGGATGCCCGCTCTCCGGGTCGGCGTCCGGCTCGTTGCGGACCCGCAGCTCGATCGGGTCGAGTCCGGCGGCGACGGCCAGTTCGTCCAGCGCGGACTCCAGCGCGTACATGCCGGGGGCCTCGCCGGGGGCGCGCATCCAGGAGGGCGTGGGCACGTCGAGGCGGGCCAGCTTGTGCGCGGTGCGCCGGGACGCCGCCGCGTACATCATCCGGGTGCCGACCGCGGTCTGCTCGGCGAACTCCCGCACGGTCGAGGTCTGCTCGACCACCTCGTGGCTGATCGCGCGCAGCACGCCGTCCGCGCCGGCGCCGAGCCGGATCCGCTGGATCGTCGGGGTCCGGTGGCCGACCACGCTGAACTGGTGCTGCCGGGACAGCGCGAGCCGCACCGGCCGGCCGACGGCCCGGGCCGCCATCGCGGCGAGCACGACGTTGGGCCGGGCGGTGCCCTTGGCCCCGAAGCCGCCGCCCACGTGCGCGCTGACCACCTGGACCTGCTCCTGGCCAGGCCGAACAGGGTGGCCAGGGTCTGCGCGACGCCGGTGGCGCCCTGGTTGGAGTCGTGTACGAGCAGCCGGCCGCCGATCCACCGGGCGGTGCTGGCGTGCGGCTCCATCGGGTTGTTGTGCGTGGCCGCGGTCTCGTACGTGACGTCGACGGTAACCGCGCTGGCGGCCAGCTCGGCGTCGACGTCGCCCTGCTCGGTGTCCGGCTCGTAGTCGGGGTTGACCTTCTCCGGGGTGAACAGGTCGTCCCGGTCGGCCCGCAGCCAGGTGTCGTGCGGCTGCTCGTCGATCTCGACCGGCGGCCGGTCGGCCGCCTCGCGGGCCGCCTCCAGGCTGTCGGCGACCACGGCCGCGACGAACTGGCCGTGGTAGGCGACCCGGTCGCTCTGGAGCACCAGCAGCTCGTGGTCGGGGACGTCGGCCAGCCGCGGCGCGTTGCCGGCCCGAGCACGGCCAGCACGCCCGGCATCGCCAGCACCGCGGCGGTGTCGACCGAGCGCACGGTCCCCCGGGCGACCGGCGACTGCACCGGCCAGACGTACGCCAGGCCGGCCGCCGGGTACTCGACCGCGTAGCGCGCGGCGCCGGTGACCTTGTCCGGCCCCTCGGTCCGCGGCGCCCGGGTGCCGATCGCGGTCACCTGGCCACCTCCGCCAGCTCGCCGAGCACGGCCGCGGTGAGGTTGCGCACCAGCGGCACCTTGAAGGCGTTGTCGGGCAGCGGCCTGGCCGCGGCCAGCTCGGCGTCGGCGGCGGCCCGGAACGCCGCCTCGGTCGCCGGGCCGCCGCGCAGCGACCGCTCGGCCCCGTACGCGCGCCAGGGCTTGGGCGCGACCCCACCCCAGGCGATCCGCACCTCCCGGACCGTGCCGTCGACCACGTCGAGGGCGGCGGCGACCGAGGCGAGGGCGAACGCGTACGAGGCCCGGTCGCGCACCTTGCGGTAGCGGGACGGGATCCCGAGCGGCGGCAGCGAGACCGCGGTGATCAACTCGCCGGGCGGCAGCACGGTCTCCTCGTGCGGGGTGTCGCCGGGCAGCCGGTGGAGGTCGACCAGCGGGATCGGCGCCGCGTCGTGCACGTGCACCCTGGCGTCGAGCGCGGCCAGCGCGACCGCCAGGTCCGACGGGTGGGTGGCGACGCAGTGCTCGGACGTGCCGAGGATGCCGAGCTCGCGGTGCACGCCCGCGAGCGCCGGGCAGCCGCTGCCCGGGTCCCGCTTGTTGCAGGGCTTGGCGACGTCCTGGAAGTACAGGCAGCGGGTGCGCTGCAGCAGGTTGCCGCCGACCGTGGCGGTGTTGCGCAGCTGCCCGGAGGCCCCGGCCAGCAGGGCCTGGGACAGCACCGGGTAGCGGTCGCGCACCCGCGGGTCGGCCGCGACGTCGCTGTTGCGGGCGCCCGCACCGATCCGCAGGCCGCCGCCGGACTCCTCGATGCCGGTCGGCAGCAGCCGGGTGACGTCGACGAGCAGGTCCGGCGTCTCCACGCCCAGCTTCATCAGGTCGACCAGGTTGGTGCCGCCGGCGAGGTACTTCGCGTCCGGGCGACCGGCCAGCGCCACCGCGCCGGCCTCGTCGGCGGCCCGCGCGTAGTCGAACGGCTTCACCGGCCGGATCCCGCGTCCCGCACCGCCGCGACGATGTTGGGGTACGCCCCGCAGCGGCACAGGTTGCCGCTCATCCGCTCGGCCACCTCGGCGTCGGTCAGCGCCGGCTCCCCGTCGGTGACCAGGCTCGGCCAGCCGGCCGCGTACTCGGCCAGCATGCCGACCGCGGAGCAGACCTGTCCCGGCGTGCAGTAGCCGCACTGGTACGCGTCCCGGTCCAGGAACGCCTGCTGCACCGGGTGCAGCCGGTCCGGACCGGCCAACCCTTCGACGGTGGTGACCTCGGCGCCGTCGACGGCGACGGCGAGCGCGAGGCAGCTGAGCGAGCGGCGGCCGTCGACCAGCACGGTGCAGGCGCCGCACTGCCCGTGGTCGCAGCCCTTCTTCGATCCGGTCAGGCCGAGGTGCTCGCGCAGCGCGTCGAGCAACGTGGTCCGGGTGTCAAGGGACAGGGCCCGCGGCTCGCCGTTGACCTGCAGCGAGACCTCGACGACGCGTCGATCATCGGTCACTCGGGCGAAGCTACCCCGGTTCGCCGGTGATCACCCGTTCACCAGCTGCCGCCACCTCCACCGCCGCCGCCACCGCCGGCCGAGCCGCCGGAGAACCCGCTGCCGCCGGAGGACGAGGAGGCGGACGCCGGGCTGGTGGCCCTGGTCGCGTCGCCGGCGAACGTCGACCACCACAGCGGGTTCGACGCGTACGCGTGGCCGCCCGCGACCACGCCCGCGGCCGAGAACGACGCCGCCAGCTGCGGCGCCAGCCCGAGCGCCACCGCGTACGGCAGGAGGCCGGCCAGGGTGGCCTCGCGCTGGTCCGGTGGCAGCCGGGTCGGGTCGATGCCGGCCAGCGTCCGCTTGAACGCGAGCAGCCGGGACCGGGCGATCTCGCCCTCGGGCGTGCGCGGGACCGGCCTGGTCACCCCGTACGCGATCATGAGGATGCCGCCGGCGAACAGCGCCGGCCCGGCCAGCCCGGCGTGCAGGCCGAAGCCGAGCGCGAATGTGAGCGGCAGCGAGAGGAACATCATCACCACGCCGAGCACGATCGGACCGACCCGGGCACCGCCGCCCGGCGCCTTCGTATACCACCCCTGCCGCACGACCTCCTGCCGGGCCAGGGTGCGCAGCCCGCCGCGGGCCCGGGCCAGCGCCCGGGCGGCTGTGGCCAGCGTGGTGTCGCTCGTCGTGCCGAACACCGCCCGCAGCACGGTCAGGTCCTCCGGCCGCAGCGAGTCGTCCGGCCCGCGCAGCGCGACCAGCCGCCAGTTCCGCCGGGACAGCGGGGTGATCGACAGGTAGCCGCGGGCGGACAGGTCGAGCAGCACCGCGATCGGGTCGACCGTCTTGACCGAGCCGGACAGCAGCGTGTTGGCCAGCAGCGGGCGCAGGCCGGGCGGTGGGGCCGGCTGGTGCTCGGTCCGGTAGGCCAGCGCCGGCGCCTCCTGGGCCCGCGCGCGCCGCCGGCCCCGCACCAGCAGGAGCAGCGGGCCTCCGAGGAACAACAGCGCGAGCGGCACCGCGGCCGCCGGCCGGCCGGCCAGGAACCGGCCCGCGGTCAGCCGGTCGGTCAGGATCGGCGCGGCGTTGGCCACGCTGCCGCGCGGGAACGCGGCCACCACGGTGAGGACGCCGCCGCTGGCCAGCGGGCCGCCCCGGTAGCTGGCGGTGGACCCGGACGCGGCGGCCAGCGGGCAGCCGGCGGTGCTGCCCGGCCGCCCCATGAAGCAGGTCGCCCTGGTCACCGGGGCGCCGGTGACCCGCACGGTGACCGAGTCGACGGGGACCCGCCAGTCGGGGCCGAACGCGTTCCAGTAGAGCTCGTCGTGGTCGGCGAGCCGGGTCGTGGCCGCGGCCACCGAGTAGGTGATCCGGTAGGTGTGCCGGCCGGTGACGGTCCGATCCGGGTCGCCGATGCGGACCGTGGTCTCCGCGCCGCGCCCGATGACCTGTACGTCGGCCGGCGCGTCCGGCGAGCTGGCGGCGACGTCGGAGACCCGGTAGCGCCGGTCGTGGGTGTCGTCGAAGCGCTGCTCGGTGACGATCTCCCGCTCGACGCCGTGCCGCTGGTTGCCGCCGAAGTCGTACCCGATGGTCTCCTGCACCTGCATCGACCCGTCGGTCCGCACGGCCAGCTGCACGTCGTAGGACGTGATCCGCTCGCCGCCCGGGTCGTCGGACGCCGCGGCCGCGGGCAGCGCCGGCAGGGTGGCCAACGCGACCCCGGCGATCAAGGCGGACATCCTGCGCATGTCCGGCATGCTATCGCGAGCCGTCTGGTCTCAGGCCGAGCAGCCGGACGCCGTTGTGCCAGCAGACGCGGCGCAGCCAGGCGTCGCCGAGATCCAGCCGGGCCAGCGCGTCCAGCTGGGTCCGGTACGGGTACGGGATGTTGGGGAAGTCGGTGCCGAGCACCACCCGGTCGGCCAGGTCGGCCAGCCGCGACCGGTAGCCGGCCGGCATCGGCACCAACTGCTCGGTGAACGCCGTGCCGACCATCGTGGTGTCCAGGTGCACCAGCGGCCACCGGTCGGCCAGCGCCGCGAAGCCGAGGTAGTCCGGCATCCCGGCGTGCGCGACGACCAGCACCAGCCCGGGGAACCGGCGCAGCACCGTCTCCATCGGCCCGATCCCGGTGTGCGGGCCGCGACGCGGGCCGTTGCCGCAGTGCACGACCGCGGGCGTGCCGGCCTCGGCCAGCGCACCCCAGACCGGGTCGAGCAGCGGGTCGTTCGGGTCGTACCCGCCGACCTGCAGGTGCGCCTTGGCCACCCGGGCGCCCCGGTCGAGCGCGGCCCGGACGTACCCGCCGGCCCCGGGCTCGGGGAAGAACGTCGCCGAGGGCACGCAGTCCGGGGTCCGGTCGGCCAGGTCGAGGGTCCAGTCGTTGAGGAAGCTCGCCATCCCCGGCTTGTGCGGGTACGCCAGTGCCGGGAACGCGCGCACGCCGAAGCCGCGCAGCAGGTCGACCCGCTCGGCGTCGGTGGTGTCGCGGTAGGCGATCGGCCAGTGCCGGCCGTAGTGCTGGTCGGCCTGCTCGAAGAACGTCCAGACCGCGGCCAGCACCCGCGGCGGCAGGAAGTGCACGTGCACGTCGACCAGCCCCGGCAGGCCGAGCCCCCGCCAGAACTCCGGCACGCCCGCGTCCGCGGCCGCCCGGTCGGTCACCCGCGGGTGAGCGCGGCCAGGGCCGCCTCGACCGTCTCGTCGACCGGGATCGCCGAGGCAAGCCCGGAGATCGACAGCGTCCGGCCGACCACCGCGTCCGGCGGCACCACCAGCCGGAGCGTGCCGGCCAGCCCGGACAGCCGCCCGGCCAGCCGGGACAGCAGGGCCAGCCCGGCGCTGTCCAGGTAGCTCAGCCCGGACAGGTCGACGGCGACCGCGGTGGAGCCGGCCAGTGCGCCGGTCACCTGGTCCTCCACGGCGACCGCGTTGGACAGGTCGATCTCCCCGGACAGCCGGGCCAGCACCGCGCCGCCGTGCCGCTCCAGCGCGACCCGGGCGAGGTCCGGCCGACCCGGCCCGCTCATGCCGGCCCCGCCAGCCGGCGCCGCATGATGACCACCGTCCCGCCCTCCCCTGGCTCGACCCGCACCGAGTCCATCACCGCGCGCATCAGCTGCAGCCCGCGGCCGCGGTCGCCCGGCGCCGGCACCAGCCGCCACCGGCCGGTGTCGGCGACCCGCATGGTCAGCTCCCACCCGGCGCCCACCCGCAGCTCGACCGACAGCTGGCCGGGCCGGTCCGAGAACGCGTGCTCGACCGCGTTGGCGGCCGCCTCGCCGCAGGCCAGCAGCACGTCCGCGGCCGCATCCCCGGCCACGCCGACCGCGGCCATCCAGTCGCGCAACTGCCGGCGCAGCCCGGCCAGCCGCTCGGGCGACGCCGCCAGCGTGGCCCGGAACGCCGGCGCGTACGCCACCGCGAGCAGCGCCACGTCGTCGTCGCCGGCCCCGACGACCATGCCGCGGAGCAGCGCGTCCGGCCAGCCCGGCCCGTCGCCGACCGCGACCGCGTACTCGGCCAGCCGGCGCAGCCCGACCGAGAGCGACTCGCGGCGCCGCTCGATCAGGCCGTCGGAGTAGAGCAGCAGCCGGTCGCCCGGCCCGAGCCGGTGCGTCCCCTCCGACCGCGGCCCGCTGGTGCCCGGCGGCAGCGCGCACAGCAGCGGCGACCGCCCGTCCTCGAGCAGCTCGGTGTCGCCGCCGGGGCGCAGGACCAGCGGCGGCGGGTGGCCGGCGCAGGCGTACCGGAACGTGCCGCCGACCGGGTCGAGCACCCCGTACACGACCGTGGCCAGCCGGGCGCCCTCCACCTGCCGGGCGAACCGCTCCAACCCGTCCAGGACCAGGGCCGGCGACTCGGCCGAGAGCGCGAGCGCGGCCAGCGCGCTGCGCAGCTGTCCCATGGTGGTCGCGGCGCCGAGGCCGCGGCCGACCACGTCGCCGACCACGAGCGCGACCCGCCCGTCCGCCAGCGCGATCACGTCGTACCAGTCCCCGCCGACCTCGAGCGACTCCACCGCCGGGTGGTAGCGGGCGGTCAGCTCCAGGCCGACCACCTCGGGCAGATCGCTGGGCAGCATGCTCTGCTGCAGGGCCAGCGCGACGTCGTGGGCCCGCTCGTGCAGCCGGGCCCGCTCCAGTGCCTGCGCGCACTGCTCGGCCAGCGTGGTGATCAGCGCCCGCTCCTCGGCGTCGAACGTGCCCTCGTCGGCGAAGCTGAGCATCATCGCGCCGATCGGCCGGCCGTGCGAGACCAGCGGCACCACGCCGAGCGCGCCGTCGGCGATCCCGATCGCCCGCAGCCCGGGGTAGCGGACCAGCGCGTCGGCGGCCGAGGACAGCCACACCGCCTGCCCGGTCCGGGTCACCTCGGCGCGCGGCGAGGCCGCGGACAGCGGGATGCGGGCGGCCGGCCCGCCCGGCTCGACCGGGAACGACGCGGCCAGCACGCCCAGCGCCTCGCCGGTCTCGTCCAGCACCCCGATCCAGGCCGACCGGCTGCCGGCGACCGTAAGCCCGCCGCGGACCATGACGGCGGCGACCTCCTGCACGGTCAGCGCCTCGGCGAGCCCGGCGGTGATCTGCTGCAGCCGGCCGAGCCGCTCGCCGGCTGCCTCGGCCGCGGCCCTGGCCCGGCGCTCGGCCGCGTACGCCGCGTCGATCCGGCGCCTGGACTCGGCCCGCTCGGTGACGTCGAGGAACGTGCACACCGCGGCCGTCACGGTGCCGTCCGGGTCGCGGATCGGCGCCGAGTTCACCACCAGCGTGCCGCGGGTGCCGTCGCCGCGCTCGATGTCCACCTCCTCGCCGGTGATCTCCTCGCCGGCGGTCAGCGAGCGGGCCAGCGGCCACTCCTCCGGCTCGTACGGCCGGCCGTCGGCGGGGTGGAACCCGCGGTAGGCGCCGTACTGGGAGATTCCGGCGACGGCGCGGAACGGGTGCCGCCAGATCCGCTCGACCTCGGGGTTGCCGAGCACCAGCCGCCCGCCCGGCGCCTCCCCGATCACCACGCCGGCCGGCAGCCGGGAGAGCACGGCGGCCAGCCGCTCCCGCTCGGTCGCCGCCGTCCCGTACAGCTGGGTGCGCTCGACCGCCAGCGCGCACTGGTCGGCGACGGCCTCCAGGAACCGGCGCTCGGCCGGCGGGAAGTCCCGCTCGTCGGCGAAGCCGATCCCGAGCGCACCGACGACGCCGCGGCCGGCGCGCAGCGGCAGCGCCACCCAGGCCCGCTGGGTGGGTGCCGCCGGCACGCTGAACATGGCCGGGAACCGTTGCCTGGCCTCGGCCGTCGAGCCGAGGTACACCGGCTCGCCGGACAGCACCGCCTGCCCGGCCGGGGTGTCGGCGGACAGCGGGGTCCGCTGCCAGTTCTCGACCAGGCCGGCCGGGTAGCCGGCGGTGCCGCGGACGACGAGCGCCGGTCCGCCGGCCGTGTCGTCGTCGGTCCGCAGCATCAGCGCGACGCCGTGGGCCTCGAGCACCGACAGCGCCGGCAGCAGCGCGCTGGCGGCCACGTGCTCCGGGGTCAGCGCGGCGGCCAGGCCGGCGGTGAGCTCGTGCAGCCGGTCGGCCCGCTCCTCGGTGCGCTTCTGCTCGGTCACGTCCAGCAGCGAGCCGACGATCTCGACCGGCTCCCCGGCCGGGTCCCGGACGACGGACTGGTCGTCGCGGATCCAGCGCCAGTCCCCGCCCGGCCCGCGCAGCCGGTACTCCGAGACCGCCCGGCCCTCGCCCAGCAACCGGTCCCAGTGGTCGGCGACCGTGCTCTCGTCCTCCGGATGCAGCCGGCCGCCGTACGGCTTCGGCGACGCGAGCAGCTCCTCGGCGGTCAGCCCGAACAGCCGCGTCGCGTTCGCGCTGACGAAGGTCACCCGGTGCGGCGGCCGCGGGTCCCGCGCGTACGCCACCGCGGGACCGGCCTCGACCAGCCGCTGCAGCCGCGCCTGGTCGGCGCCGGGGTCCGCGGCCGCCGGACCGGCCCGGACCCCGGCGCGGCTGCCTGGCTCGGCCGTGGTCACGGGCGAATCCTCGCTGGCGCCCGGCCGCGGGCACAACCGCCGCCGGTCAGTCGCGCCCCTTCACCCTTCGGCCCATCTCCCGGGCGATTTCCCGCTGGGCGTCCCGCTTCGCGAGGTCCTGCCGCTTGTCGTAGGACCGCTTGCCGCGGGCGAGCGCCAGCTCGACCTTCACGTGGCTGCCGGAGAAGTAGAGCTGCAGCGGCACCAGGGTCAGCCCGCTCTCCTTCGTCCGCTGCTCCAGCCGCTCGATCTCGGCCTTGTGCAGCAGCAGCTTGCGCTTGCGCCGCGGCGCGTGGTTGGTCCAGGTGCCCTGCGCGTACTCGGCGATGTGCACGCCCTGCAGCCACACCTCGCCGTCGTCGATCGTCGCGTAGCCGTCGACCAGCGAGGCCCGGCCCTCCCGCAGCGCCTTGACCTCGGTGCCCATCAGGGCGATCCCGGCCTCGTACGTGTCGACGATCATGTAGTCGTGCCTGGCCTTGCGGTTGGACGCGATGACCTTGCGGTCGGCGGGGGCACGGTTCGACGAGACAGACACGCCTACAACCGTACGTACAGCCGGAGCGTGACGTACGCGGCGACGCTGGCCAGGATCACGCCGACGCCGGCCACGTACGGGCTGATCGCGAGGATCGAGCCGAGGTCGATCGGCGGCACGATGCCGGACCGGATGGGCTCGGCCAGCGTCTTGTCCACGAACAGGAACTTCGCCGCCACCAGGCCGGCCAGCGCGAGCAGCGCGCCGGCCAACCCGGCCACCGCGGCCTCCAGCACGAACGGCAGCTGCGTGTACCAGCGGGAGGCGCCGACCAGCCGCATGATGCCGGTCTCCACCCGTCGGTTGAACGCCGCCACCTGGATCGTGTTGGAGATCAGCAGCAACGCGGCCAGCGCCTGCAGTAACGCCAGCGCGATCGCCGCGTTCCGCACGCCGTTGAACAGCGAGAAGATCCGGTCGAGCACTTCGGACTGGCCCTGCACCTGGTCGACGCCGTTGCGCCCGTTGGGGAACTGCTGGGCCAGGATCGTGTAGCGCTCCGGGTCCTTCATCCGGACCAGGTACGTCGCCGGCAGGTCGTCCTCGGTCGCCTGGGAGATCAGCTGCGGGTTGCCCTTGAACAGCTTCTTGAACCGCTCGTACGCGGCCTTCTTGTCCAGGTACTGGTAGCTGGCGATCTCCGGGGACCCGTCCAGCTGGCTGGTGATCGACTCGCGCTGGGTCGGGCTGGCGTCGTCCTTCAGATAGATGGAGACCTCGAGCTTGTCGAAGTAGAGCTGCTTCATGTCGCCGATCTGGTTGGCCACCAGCAGGCCGGCGCCGAAGAAGGCGAGCGAGATCGCGGTGGTCATCACCATCGCGATCGTCATGGTCAGGTTGCGCCGGAGGCCGGCCCCGACCTCGGACAGGACGAAGTTCAGCCGCATGTCAGCGACCCACCCCGTACACGCCGCGGGCCTGGTCGCGGACCAGGTGACCCTGCTCGAGCTCGATCACCCGCCGGCGCATCGAGTCGACGATGTTGTTGTCGTGGGTGGCCATCAGGACCGTGGTCCCGGTGCGGTTGATGCGCTCGAGCAGCAGCATGATGTCCTGGCTGGTGTCGGGGTCGAGGTTTCCGGTCGGCTCGTCGGCGAGCAGGACCAGCGGCCGGTTGACGAACGCGCGGGCGATCGCCACCCGCTGCTGCTCGCCGCCGGACAGCTCGCTCGGCAGCCGGTTGGCCTTGCCGTCCAGGCCGACGAGCTCCAGCACCTCCGGCACGACCTTGCGGATCGTGTGCGCCGGCTTGCCGATCACCTCGAGCGCGAAGCCGACGTTGTCGGCCACCGTCTTCTTCTCCAGCAGCCGGAAGTCCTGGAACACGCAGCCGATCGTGCGCCGCAGCGCCGGGACCTTCCACCGGGACAGCCGGCCGAGGTCCTTCCCGGCGACCTGGACCCGGCCGCGGGTCGGGTTCTCCTCCTTGAGCAGCAGCCGCAGGAAGGTCGACTTTCCGGAGCCGGACGGGCCGATGAGGAAGACGAACTCACCCTTGTCCACGTTGAGGCTGACGTCGTCGAGAGCAGGTCTGGCGCTCGACGGGTAGAGCTTCGTTACTCGGTCCAGGCGGATCACGGTCGCGCAGTCTACCCACGCGTAGGGTGCGGACCTAAAATGGCACGCTCCTTACGCCGGCCTCACCCGCGGCCGGTCGTCTCCTGGCTCTGCTTCCAGCGGATCTCCGCCTCGACGAACTCGTCGATGTCACCGTCCAGCACGGCCGTGGTGTTGCCGGTCTCCACCTCGGTGCGCAGGTCCTTGACCATCTGGTACGGGTGCAGCACGTAGCTGCGGATCTGGTTGCCCCAGGAGCTGCCGCCCTCGCCGCGCAACGCGTCCATCTCGGCCCGGTCCTGCAGCCGGCGCCGCTCCAGCAGCTTGGCCTGCAGGACCGCCATCGCGCTGGCCCGGTTCTGGATCTGGGAGCGCTCGTTCTGGCAGGACACCACGATGCCGGTGGGCAGGTGGGTGATCCGCACGGCCGAGTCGGTGGTGTTCACGCCCTGCCCGCCCGGCCCGGAGGACCGGTAGACGTCGACGCGGATGTCCTTGTCGTCGATGGCGATGTGGTCCGTGGGCTGCACCACCGGGACGACGTCGACGCCGGCGAAGCTGGTCTGCCGGCGGTGCTGGTTGTCGAACGGGGAGATCCGGACCAGCCGGTGGGTACCGTGCTCGCCGGCCAGGGTGCCGTACGCGTACGGCGCCCTGACCGTGAACGTGGCCGACTTGATCCCGGCCTCCTCGGCGTAGGAGGTGTCGTAGACCTCGGTGGGGTAGCCGTGCCGCTCGGCCCACCGCAGGTACATCCGCAGCAGCATCTGGGCCCAGTCGGCCGCGTCCACCCCGCCGGCCTCCGCCTGCACGGTGACCAGCGCGTCCCGGCCGTCGTACTCGCCGCCGAGCAGGGTGCGCACCTCGAGCTCGCCGATGGCCTTGGTCAGGCCGGCCAGCTCGGTCTCGACCTCCTGGTGGGTGCCGAGGTCGTCCTCGGCCTCGGCCAGCTCGTGCAGCACGCCGGCATCATCCAACCGGCGGCGCAGGTCCTCGACCCGGCGCAGCTCGGCCTGGGCCTGCGACAGCCGGCTGGTGACCTGGGTCGCCCGCTCCTGGTCGGACCACAGGTCCGGCTGGGCAGCCTGCTCCTCCAGCCCGGCCAGCTCCTTGCGCAGCGCGCCGAGGTCGAGCACCTTCTCGATGCTGGTGAGGGTTGCGGACAGCTCCTTGAGCTCGCTCGGCACATCGTCGGTCACAACGGACCAGGGTAGTGCCTGGCGGCGACTATCCGGTCGGGACGGAGTCCAGCCAGCGCAGCAGGGCACGCTCGTAGGCGACCCCGAACTCGGCGGTGGCCAGCTGGAACGGGTCTGCGCCGGCCCGCTTCAGCTGGGTCACCCGGGACCGGTTGGCGGCCAGCAGCTCCTGGTGCCGGCCGCGGGCCTCGGCGACCAGCTTGGCGACCGCGCCGGCCTGGTGGTGGGCGCCGAAGCCGATCCGCAGCACCAGCGGGTTGCGGGAGTGGTCGGCGCCGGCGTCCTCGGCCAGCCAGGCCCGGAAGGCACGCTTGCCGGCGGCCGTGATCGTGTAGGGCTGGGCGGCCCGGGGGCCGAGCTTGCCGGGGCGGACGTAGCCGGCGTCGGCCAGGCCCGGCAGCTCCCGGTAGACCTGGCTGCGGGTCACGCTCCAGAACGGCTCCATCCGCTCCTTCGCGGCGGCGACCAGCTCGCCGCCGGTCATCGGACCCTCGTGCAGGAGGCCGAGCAGCGCGGCGGCGGTGGAGTTCAGATTGGTGGCCACGTGTCAACGATCCCACGCCGGCGGCCGGCACGCCAGCACATCCGGGTCAACTGTCCACTGTGTCCGGCTCACGTGGACGGTCGGCGAACTGTCCACGAGAGACGGTGTCGCCCGGGGAGCGTCCACGAGGGACAGTCGCGGGTGGAGGGTCGGCCAGCTCCGGAGCGGGCCGGCGGCCGGGCGCGGGGTGGAGACCGCGGCGCAGAGCTGTCAGGATCAGGGTGTGACCATTCCACCGCGCTACGCGACCGAGCCGGAGCGGAGCGTGCCGCTGGCCCCGCTCGCGCTGGCGCTGTCGCTGCTGGTGGCTCCGGTGGGCGTCGTCCTCGGGATCGTCGCGCTGCGCCGGATCCGGCGGGACCAGGAGGCCGGCGCGGGCACCGCGGTGGCCGCGATCGCGGTCGGCACGCTGGTCACGATCGCGTACGTGGTGCTGGCCGTGCTGATGGTCGTGCTGCTGGTGCAGCTGCACCACTCCACCGCGCCGCTGCCGCCCGGCCTCGGCTGACCGCCCGGCGGCGTCAGTCCGGCGGCGTCAGTCCGGCGGCGTGAAGGAGGTGGTCCGCGTCATCCCGGCCGCGCGGCCCTTCGCCGCCAGCACGAGCGCCATCTTCCGGGACGCCTCGTCGATCATCTCGTCGCCGAGCATCACCGCGCCGACCTGCCGCACGGTCGTCGCGTGCTCGTACGCGTCGAGGATCAGCTCGGCGTGGTCGTATTCCTCCTGCTCCGGCGCGTACACCTCGTTCGCCGCCTCGACCTGTCCCGGGTGCAGCACCCACTTGCCGTCGAAGCCGAGCGCGGCGCTCCGCCTGGCCTGCCGGCGGAACCCGTCGACGTCCCGGATCTGCAGGTACGGCCCGTCGATCGCCTGCACCCCGGCCGCCCGCGCGGCCAGCAGGATCCGCATCAGCGGGTAGTGGTACGCGTCGCCCGGCTCGTAGCCGGGCGGCTGCTCGCCGACGACCAGCGACCGCATGCTGATCGAGGCCATGAAGTCGGCCGGGCCGAAGACGACCGCCTCCACCCGCGGGCCGGCCGCGATCGCGTCCACCGCGACCATGCCGGCCGCGTTCTCGATCTGCGGCTCGATGCCGATCCGGCCGACCTCGTAGCCCATCGTCTTCTCGATCTGGGTGAGCGTGAGGTCGAGCCAGTCCACCTGGGACGGTCCGGTGACCTTCGGCAGGATCACGCAGTCGAGGTTGGCGCCGGCGCCCTCGACGACCTCGAGCACGTCCCGGTAGGTCCACGAGGTCGACAGGTCGTTCACCCGGACCGCGCGGGTCTTGCCGGACCAGTCGCCGTCGTTGAGCGCGGCGACCACGTTGGCCCGGGCGGCCTGCTTGGCGTCGCCGGCGACCGCGTCCTCCAGGTCGAGGAAGGCCTCGTCCACCGGCAGGCCCTGCGCCTTCGCGAGCATCCTGGCCGAGCTGCCCGGCACGGCCAGCACGGACCGGCGGGACCGCAGCGTTCTCATGGGCTCATTCAACCGGTCGGCCGCCGCTGCCGGTCACTCGACCGGCACGGCCCTGGCGCCGGCGCCGACGGCGATCGCCAGCCCGGCGAGCAGCACGACGATCCCGGGCAGCACGGACACCGGCGGCAGCTGGCCGAGCCAGAGCGCGGCCAGCAGCGCGGCCCCCGGCGCCTCGAACAGGATGGCCAGGCTGACCACGGTCGGGCTGGTGCTGCGCAGCACGACGTTGACCAGCGAGTGGCCGAGCAGCTGCGCGCCGACGGTGAGCGCGGCGAGCTTGACCCAGGTGCCGGCCGGGTAGCCGGCCAGCGGCTGGCCGGCGAGCAGGCAGACCAGCACGAGCAGCAGCGCGCAGGCCGAGTAGCAGACGGTCGTGTACGTGGTGGTGCTGGTCCGGGCCCGCACCGCCGCGCCCGCGGTGACGTACCCGGCGGCGAGGATGCCGCCGAGCAGGGCCAGCAGGTCGCCGACCACGGCCCGGGCGGAGAGCGTGACGTCGGCGCCGGTGATCATGGCCGCGCCGGCCACCGCCACGAGGATGCCGACCCAGGCCGGCCGGCTCACCTGCCGGCCGGCCGCCCGGGCCAGCAGCGCCGCCCACACCGGCTGGGTCGAGACCAGCGCCGTCGAGGACGCGACCGAGGTCAGCGTCACGCTCGGCACCCAGCTGGCGAAGTGCCCGGCCAGCAGCGCCCCGGCCAGCAGCGACAGTCCCCAGCCGCGGCGGCCGAGCGTGCGCAGCTCGGCCCGGCGGAGGGCCAGCGCGAGCGGCAGCAGCACGGCGACGGCCATGAGGTTGCGCCAGGCCGCGATCGCCAGCGCCGGCGCCGCGGTGGCGGCGATGAGCGGCGCGGAGGTGGAGACCGCGGCGACGGCGACGGCGAGCAGCGCCGCGTCCCGGGGCGGCGGGACGGCGACCGCCTCGGAACCCGTCCTCGTGCTCACGCCGGCGGCGTGATCTCCCCGGTCGCCACCGGCACCACCCCGCCGCGGACGGTCACCGGGCCGATCGTGCCGCCGTCCGTGGTCACCGCCCCGTACAGGGTCGACGGGCGGCCGATCTCCGCGCCCTGCTGGATCCGGTACTCCGTGGTGCCGTCCGGAACCAGGCCGGACGCGGCCAGGTAGACCCCGAAGCCGAGCGCGGCCGACCCGGTCGCCGGGTCCTCGAAGCCCTCGTTGGTCAGCGCCCGCAGCCGCGCGACCCCGTCCGACCAGGAGAAGACCGCCACCCCCATGGACGCGACCGAGCGGGACAGCCCGACCCAGTCCGGCGCCGCCCGGGCGACCGCCTCCGCCGCCACCGGCAGGTACGTCCAGTCCAGACCGGAGCCGGCCGTGCGCACCGGCGCCAGCCCGGACAGCGAGCCCGCGTCCAGCCCGACCGCCCGCAGCAGCGGCTCCGGGTCGAGCGGCTCCGAGACCGTCGCAGCCCCGCCGGTCAGCGTCGCGCCGGAGTCGGTCACCGTGACCGGCAGGACGCCGGCCGCGCAGTCCTGCCGCACGTCGCCGACCGGGATCCGGCCGAGCCGGGCCAGCAGCCAGGCGGTACCGATGCTCGGGTGTCCGGCGAACGGCAGCTCGGAGCCGGGGGTGAAGATCCGCACCTTGTAGTCGGCGCGGTCGGAGCTCGTCGGGAACGTCGTCTCGGACAGGTTGAACTCGCGGGCGATCGCCTGCATCGACTCGGTCGGCAGGTCGTCGGCCCCGAGCACGACGGCCAGCGGGTTGCCGGCGTACGGACGGTCGGTGAACACGTCGACGACGTGGTACGGGAGGGTCGGCACGGACCGACCCTAGCCGGGCGGCGCGCCGCACGCCGGGCGCCGGTGATGGCCGTACGCCCTGGCCAGGGCCGGTAATCTCGCCTCGTGGCGGTCGACACCCGGATCTACGTGGCCAGGCTCGCCGGTGTCGCCGTGTTCGACCCGAACGGCGACCCGGTCGGGCGGGCCCGCGACGTGGTCGTGATGTTCCGCCCGGACCCGCTCTCACCCCGGGTGCTCGGGCTGGTGGTCGAGATCCAGCACCGGCGCCGGATCTTCGTCCCGATCGGCCGGGTCACCTCGATCGAGGCCAGCGCGGTCGTGCTGGCCAGCGGCTCGGTGAACCTGCGCCGGTTCGAGCAGCGTCCCGGCGAGGCGCTGGTCCTCGGCGGGCTGCTCGACCGCACCGCGACGATCCGGGAGTCCGGCGTCCGGGTCACCGTGCTGGACGCGGCGATGGAGCAGACCCGCAGCCGGGACTGGGTGCTGACCCGCATCGCGGTCCGGGACGTTGGCTCCCGGCTGGGCCGCCGCCGCGGCCACGTCCAGCAGGTGCCGTGGGAGGAGCTGGACGGGCTCGGCCCGGCGCCCGAGGCCGAGCAGGGCGCCGACGCGCTGCTCGACGTGCTGTCCATGTCCCGCCCGGCGGACATCGCGAACATGCTGCAGGACCTCGACCCGAAACGCCGGCACGAGATCGCGGCCGCTCTCGAAGACGAGCGGCTGGCCGACGTGCTCGAGGAGCTGCCCGAGGACACGCAGGTGAAGATCCTGGCCTCGCTGGCCGACGAGCGGGCCGCGGACATCCTCGAGGAGATGGACCCGGACGACGCCGCCGACCTGCTGGCCGAGCTGCCGCCGTCCGAGCGGGAGCGACTGTTCGAGCTGATGGAGCCGGAGGAAGCGGCCCCGGTCCGCCGGCTGCTGCGGTACAGCGACGACACCGCCGGCGGCCTGATGACCAGCGAGCCGATCATCCTGGCCCCGGACGCGACGATCGCCGAGGCGCTGGCCCGGGTGCGCAACCCGGACGTGACCCCGGCCCTGGCCACCCAGGTGTACGTCTGCCGCCCGCCGTCGGAGACCCCGACCGGCCGCTACCTCGGCGTCGCGCACGTCCAGCGGCTGCTCCGCGAGCCGCCGTCCGCCCTGGTCAGCGGCGTCGTCGACGACGACCTGGAGCCGCTGCGACCGGAGGCCGAGCTGTCCGAGCTGACCCGCTACCTGGCCACGTACGACCTGGTGGCGGCGGCCGTGGTGGACGAGGCGGACCGACTGGTCGGCGCCGTCACCGTGGACGATGTGCTCGACCACCTGCTGCCGGAGGATTGGCGGGACCGTGACGTCGATGGCTGAGACCCGGCTCGACCGACTCGACCAGCCGCGCGGGGTCCGCCGCAGCGGCCCGCGCTACGACGCCGAGGCCTTCGGCCGGTTCGCCGAGACGATCGCGCGGTTCATCGGGACCGGGCGGTTCCTGGTGCTGCAGACGGTCGTCGTGATCGGCTGGATCGCCTGGAACGTCGCCGTGCCGCCGTCCTGGCGCTTCGACGAGTACCCGTTCATCTTCCTGACCCTGGCGCTCTCCCTGCAGGCGGCGTACGCGGCCCCGCTGATCCTGCTCGCGCAGAACCGGCAGACCGACCGCGACCGGGTCAACCTCGAGGAGGACCGGAGCAACGCCGAGCGCAGCCGCTCGGACATCGAATACCTCGCCCGCGAGCTGGCCGCGGTCCGGATCGCCCTCGGCGAGGTCGCGACCCGCGACTTCATCCGCTCCGAGCTGAACCACTACCTGGAGCACGTCCGCAGGGAGGCGCCGACCGGTAGCTGATGGCACTCGGGTCGTCGGTGACCCGAGGCGGGAGAGCTAGCCGGCGACCGCGGACTCGTCGGACTCGTCGGCCGGTGCGCAGCCGCCGACCGGGACCGCGTCGGACTCGGGCAGCAGCTTGCGCAGCAGCCGGCCGAACTGGTCCAGCTCGGCCGGCGAGAGCCGGCTCGTCACATGCTCCTGGATGCCGGACAGGTGGGTCGGGGCGGCCTCGCGCAGGCGGGCCAGCCCCTTCTCGGTGATCACGGTGAACGTCCCGCGCGCGTCCGACGGACAGGACTCCCGCTCGACCAGGCCCTCCCGGGACAGACGGTCGACCAGCCGGGTCAGCCCGGACCGGGACAGCAGCACCCGGTCGGCCAGGTCGGTCATCCGAAGCCGCCGCTGCGGGCTCTCCGCCAGCTGCAGCAGCACGTCGTACGAGGGCAGCGGCAGCATGTGCCGCTCGGCGAGATCGTGCTCCATCTGCCGGGTGATGCTGGCATGCGCGCGCAGGAACGTCCGCCAGACCGACAGTTCACGGGCGGAGAGAGCAGGGCGCACGGAATCATGGTAGGTCCCTGGGCAAAATCTTGCCCTGCGTACGCTGGAACCGTGGTCACGCCAGAACAGGTCACCGCCGCGCTCGCCTCGGTCCGCGACCCGGAGATCCGCCGCCCCATCACCGAGCTGAACATGGTCAAGGACGTCCGGATCGACCCGGACGGCACGGTCACGGTGGGTGTGTTCCTCACGGTCGCCGGCTGCCCGATGCGGGACACCATCACCAGGGACGTCACCGCCGCGGTGGTGGCCCTCGACGGGGTGACCGGCGTGCGGGTCGACCTCGACGTGATGAGCGCCGAGCAGCGGCAGGCACTGCAGGAACAGCTGCGCGGCCCGGGCCGGATCGAGAACGAGATCCCGTTCGCCAAGCCCGGCTCGCTGACCCGGGTGTACGCGGTGGCCTCGGGCAAGGGCGGCGTGGGCAAGTCGTCGCTCACCGTCAACCTCGCGGTGGCGCTGGCCGCCCGCGGCCGGTCGGTCGGGGTGGTGGACGCCGACATCTACGGGCACAGCGTGCCGCGGATGCTCGGGGTCACCGGCCGGCCGACCCAGGTCGAGCAGATGATCCTGCCGCCGCAGGCCAGCGGCGTTCGGGTGATCTCGATCGGGATGTTCACCCCGGGCAACTCGCCGGTGGTGTGGCGCGGGCCGATGCTGCACCGGGCGCTGCAGCAGTTCCTCGCCGACGTCTACTGGGGCGACCTCGACGTGCTGCTGCTCGACCTGCCGCCGGGCACCGGGGACATCGCGATCTCGGTGGCCCAACTGGTGCCGTCCGCGGAGCTGCTGGTGGTGACCACCCCGCAGCTGGCCGCGCAGGAAGTGGCCGAGCGGGCCGGGGCGATCGCCCTGCAGACCCACCAGCAGATCGTCGGCGTGGTCGAGAACATGTCCTGGTGGGAGCAGCCGGACGGGTCCCGGGTCGAGCTGTTCGGGTCCGGCGGCGGGGCGGCGCTGGCGCGGTCGCTGTCGACGCTGACCGGGGCGACCGTCCCGCTGCTGGGGCAGGTACCGATCGACCAGCGGGTACGGGAGGGCGGCGACACCGGGGTGCCGATCGTGGTGTCCGCGCCGGACTCGCCGGCCGCGGTGGCGATGGGCGAGATCGCCGACAAGCTCGCCGGCCGCCAGCGCGGTCTCGCCGGCCGCCAACTCGGCCTCTCCCCCGCCGGCCGCTGAGGGCCCCGCGCCGCGGCCCGCGCGCCCGCCTGAGGGTCGCGCGCCGCGCCGGGCGCGGGGCCCGCCGAGGGCCCCGCGCCGCGCCGGGCGCGGGGCCCGCCTGAGGGCCCCGCGCCGCGGCTGCGCGCCCGCCTGAGGCCCCGCGCCGGGCGCGGGGCCGCCGGAGGGTCGCGCGCCGCGCCGCGCGCGGCCGCCTGAGGCGCGCCAGGCGCAGCCGCCCCGGGCCACCGCGCCGCGCCGGG
Source organism: uncultured Actinomycetota bacterium (assembly GCA_963803135.1). Taxonomy (GTDB): domain Bacteria; phylum Actinomycetota; class Actinomycetes; order Mycobacteriales; family CADCTP01; genus CADCTP01. The sequence continues at coordinate 30,912 of CAWDLH010000018.1, forward strand.
CGCGGCCGCCTGCAGCCCGGCGCCGCTGAGGCCCGCGCGACCGCTGAGGCCCGCTGAGGCCCGCTGAGGCCCGCGCGCCCGCTGAGGCCGCTGAGGGCCGCGCACCGCCAGCCGGGCTCAGGGCGGTCCCCACCCGGCGGCCGCCGCGGGCGGTCCGTCGCCGGCCGGGCCGGGCGCGGCCCGGGGGTCAGCCGTTGCCGGGGCCGCCGCCGGTGTTGCCGCCGTTGGTGCCGCCGTTGGTGCCGCTGCGGGTCGTGGTGGCGGCGGCGGTGGTGCCCGGCGTGGCCGGGGCGCCGCTGGGGACGGCGCCGGTCTGCTGACCGCCGCCGTTGTTGCCGCCGCCGCCGTTCCCGCCGCCGCCGTTCCCGCCACCGCCGTTCCCGCCACCGCCGTTCCCGCCACCGCCGTTCCCGCCACCGCCGTTGCCGCCACCGCCGTTGTTGCCGCCGCCGCCGTTGTTGCCGCCGCCACCGCCGTTCCCGCCCCCGTTGCCGTTCCCGTCGCTCGGCGCCGGGTTCTGCGGCACCGGCACGACCCCGCCCGGCCCGAATGCCGTCTCCGCGCTCGGCGGGGCGAAGTCCTGCACCGGCAGGTCCTGCACGGCGGCCGCGATCGTGCGGGCGACGGCCGCGTTCACCGACTTCGACACGAACGAGCCGACCGCGTTGGTCGGGTTGGCCGGGTCGGCGGCGATCCCGGCCGCCGCCACCTGTGGGGTGAACCCGACGAACGTCTCGGTGACGTTGCCCTGCGACGAGCCGGTCTTGCCGGCCACCGGCCGCCCGACGATCGAGCCGACCGCGGTCGCCGTGCCACCGTTGCACCGGCCGAAGACGGACTGCTGGCCGACCGGGCAGCGGGCCGCGTCCGTGGCCGCGCGGGCGATCTCCGGGCTGATCACCCGGCTGCACTTCGGGTCGGCCACGCCGGCGACCGGCTTGCGGTCGGCGCCGATGATCTGGGTGACCGGCAGCGGGCCGCAGTGCATGCCGTCCGCGCCCATCGTCGCGTACGCCTCGGCCAGGTCCAGCGGCGTGGTGTCGGCGACGCCGAGCGTGAACGACCCCCAGTCGACCGCGTTCTTCACCTGGTTCTGGTCGCTCGGGGCCCGGAACCTGATGCCGAGCTTCTGCGCCATCGCGACCGCCTTGTCGGCCCCGACCTGCTCCTCGAGGTGCACGAAGTAGGTGTTCACCGACCGGCCGAAGCCGTCCCACATGGTCCGGGGGCCGTCCATGAACGACGGGCTCTCGTTGCTCGGGCAGTACTGCCCGTCGCAGGAGTTCGGCCCTGAGTCCAGCCAGTGCGTCGGCAGCTGCGACGGCGCGTTGAACGGGGTGTACAGCGGCAACCCGCTGTCCAGCGCCGCGAGCATGGTGAACATCTTGAACGTCGACCCGGCCTGGTACCCGGTCAGCCCACCGCCGCCGGAGATCAGCGGCGCCACGGTGGTCGAGACGTCACTCTGCCCGGAGTTCGGCAGCCCGTAGTGCCGGTTCACCGCCATGGCCAGGACCCGGCCGGTGCCCGGTTGCACGACCGCGATCGGCAGCGCCTTCGGGTCCTCGTAGCCGTACACCGACGTCGCCTGCTCCAGCGCGGTGGCCTGCACGTTCGGTTGCATCGGGGTGACGATCCGGTAGCCGCCGGTGAGCAGCTTGTTCGTGCGCTGCTGCTCGGTCTTGCCGAACGCGGCCTGCTCGTTCCACCAGCGCACGACGTAGTCGCAGTAGAAGCCCCAGTCGTTGTGGTCGCTCGGCACCCCGGTGCAGCCCGAGGTGGGCAGCGGCTTGGGCCTGAGCCCGATCTTCGCGGCGTTGGCCCGGGCGGCTTGGGCGGCGGTGATCACGCCCATCGTCCGCATCGAGTCGAGCACGTACGCGCGGCGCGTCAGCGCCGACTTCTGGCTGCGGGAGAGGGGGTTGTACGCGTCCGGCGACTGCACCAACCCGGCCAGCGTCGCCGCCTGGCTCAGCGTGAGCCGGGATGCGGTGGTGGAGAAGAACCGCTCGGCCGCGGACTCGATCCCGTACGCCCCGGCGCCGAAGTAGGCGATGTTGAGGTAGTTCTGCAGGATCTGGTCCTTGGACATGGTGTGCTCGAGCTCGGCCGCGTAGCGCACCTCCTGCAGCTTGCGCGACAGCGTGTCCTGGGTCGCGGCCTTGCGCTCGGCCGAGGTGGCCGACGGGTCGTTCTTGAGCACGTTCCGGACGTACTGCATCGTCAGCGTCGACGCGCCCTGGTCGACGGCACCGTTGCGGAGGTTGGCGGCCGCGGCCCGGAGCACGCCCTTGGCGTCGACGGCGCCGTGCTCGTAGAACCGGCGGTCCTCCGCGGCGACCATCGCCTGCCGCATGGCCTTGGAGACCTGCTTGATCTGGACGGGATGCCGGTACTGCGAATAGAACGTGGCGATCTTGGTCGTGCCGTCCGCCGCGTAGAGCACCGACGGCTGCGGCGGGTTGCCCGGGTCGATGCCGTCCGGCAGCGACCGCACCGAGTGGGCCACCGTTGTCGTCGCCGCCCCCGCGAGCAGCACGCCGGGCAGCGCGATGCCCGCCACCACCAGCGCCGCCGCCACCGTGAGCGCGATCAGGCCGAACACGCCGCGAACCCGGCGTCGTGCCATCCGCAAATCCCCCTAGTCGCGTCGTCCGATCCCGGGCGGGCAGGCCGCGCGGACGACGTCAGAGCATGCCCCATCCACCTGTGCAGAAAATAAGAGCCCAGGTCAGACGCGTGTCGTCAGATCGTGTCCGGGTCGTACGGAGCCTGCTCGTGATTGACCCGGCTGGCCGGCCGCTGCGGGCGCTTGTCGAGGCCGGGGTCATCGTCGTCATCGTCGCCGAACAGGTTCTTCTGCACGAAGCTGCGCGGGTTGAGCGACTCGAGGTCGAAGTCGGAGAACTCGGGGCCGAGCTCGGTCTTGATCTGCGAGCGGGCGTCCTTCGCCATGTTCCGGACCGTACGCAGCATCTGCGCAGCGTCCTTCGCGACGGCCGGGAGCTTGTCCGGACCGAAGATCAACAGCGCCACCACGAGAAGCGTGAGCATCTCGGGCCAACCCAGACTGCCGAACACAACAACCAGCCTAACCCGGAAAGCGCGCCCGGCCGCCCGGTCACCCAGCTTTAGGGGTCAGTCGCCCTGCAGGGATGCGGTGACCTTCACCGTCCGGCCACCCCGGACGTACGTCAGCTGCACCTTCTCGCCGACCTTGTGCCCGCGCACCTGGACCACCAGGTCGTCCGACCCGCCGACGAGCCGGTCTCCGATGCGGGTGATGACGTCGCCGGCCTTGATCCCGGCGCCCGCGGCCGCGCTGCCGGCCGCCACCGACTCGACCAGCGCGCCGTCCCTGGCCCCGTCGGTCACCGAACGCGCGGTCACGCCGAGCGTCGCGTGCTGCACCTTGCCGGTGCGGATCAGTTGCTGGGCGATCTGCCTGGCCTCGTTGATCGGGATCGCGAAGCCGAGCCCGATGCTGCCGGACTGGCCGGCGGCGCTGCTCAGCGTGGCGATCGCCGAGTTGATCCCGATCACCGCTCCTGAGCCGTCGACCAGCGCGCCGCCGGAGTTGCCCGGGTTGATCGAGGCGTCGGTCTGGATCGCGTTGATCACCGCGTTGGTGTCGCTGCCGGAGTTGCCGCCCTCGCCGAGCCGCACCGGCCGGTCGAGCGCGCTGATGATGCCCGAGGTCACCGTGCTGCGCAGGCCGAGCGGGGAGCCGATCGCGATCACCGGGTCGCCGACCGCGATCTTGCTCGAGTCGCCGAGCGCGGCCACGGCGAGCCCGGGCTTGTCGATCTTCAACACGGCCAGGTCGGTCTTCGGGTCGCGGCCGGCGATGCGGGCGTCGACCGCTGACTGGTCGTTGAACCGGACCCGCAGCGAGCCGGTCCCGGCGGCGGCGTACTGGGAGATCACGTGGTTGTTGGTGAGCACGTAGCCCTGGCCGTCGATGACCACGCCGGAGCCGGTGCCGGAGCCGCCGGAGGTGCTCACCTCGACCGAGACGACCACCGGCAGCACCCGCTTGGCGATGTCGGCGACGGACCCGGGCGGACGGTTCACCGGAGGGCTGACCTGTGACAGCGTCGCGTCCGGGTCGAGCAGCGCCGGGGTGATCCGGTCGGCGGCGAGGTAGCCGACGATGCCGCCGGAGATGCCGGTGAGCAGGCCGGCCACCAGGAGCATGACCGCGGCGGTGAACGTGATGTTGCGCAGGCCCCAGCGGCGCCCGCCGCCGGCTGCCTCCGGCTCGGCCAGCCGGTCCGGCCGGCCGTCGCCCAGATCGGGCGGCCCCCCGAGCGACGCCGGTGACCGGGCGTCCCGCCACGGGTCGCGGTCGGCGTCCGGCTTCCACCAGGGAGACTCGGGCACCGGGGTGGCGTCGCGGATCGTGCCGGGCGGCGGGTCGAACGACTCGGCCACGCCGGTCGGGCGGCTGAACAGGCGGCGCAGGCCCGGGGCCGGTGGGGGCGGCGGCGGGGCCGGCGGCGACACCGGCGGAGCGGCCGGGGCGAACGAGGACTCGACGCCCGGCGGCCGGCCGAACGCGCTCTCGAGCGGGGACGGGTACTCGCCGCTCCCGGCCCGGCCGTTCTGCTGCGTCATCGACCCCTCCCCGGCACGCCCCAACCCTCCCGCACCCCCCGTCAAGTCCCCGTCAGAAACCCCGCCCGCCGCGGTGGACGTGCCGGTGACCCCGACCGGACCGAAGCCGGGTGGGACGTGGGGCCCGCGGGGGTCGCCTGCGCGCCAGCAGGACGAGTGGCCCCCGGCTCGCGCGGTCCGGGAGCCGGCCAGACGCCCGGGTCAGCGGGCGGGGGTGCTGACGGTGGCCTGGGTGAGCGCGCCGCCGGTGCCGGGGCGCCGGAACAGCAAGCCTCGGCTGACGTCCATCGGTGCGGTGGTGCCGACCACCAGCCGGGTGGTCGGCCCCGGCACGTCGCCGACCCGCGAGGTCGCCGCGGCCCCGGTCGGCCCGGTGGACGCGGCCGACGCGATCACTCCGAACGCCAGCCCGGCCAGACCGACCGCCAGCCCCCGCCGTGTCCTCCGGGCCCGCGCGCTGCGGCCGGCCGGACGCGGTGACCCGGCCGGCCGGGCCTGGGGTCGGGGCCGCGCCGGGGCTGTCGCCCGGCGCTCGACCACCCGCGTATCGGAACCCGTGGAACCGGTCGACCAGCCCAGCCGGTCGCCGTCGATCGCCAGCACGCGGTCGCTGCCGCCGAGGTCGGCGGTCATCGGCACGTCGAGCAGCTTGGCCAGCAGCCCGGCCGGCAGGCCCGGGTCGGGCGCGGCACCGAGCAGCGCCTTCGCCTCCCGCTCGGCGTCGACCGCGGCCCGGCACTCGGCGCAGGACCGCAGGTGCCTGGCGGCGCGCTCGTCGGCCGACGGGGACAGGATGCCGTCGACGTACGCGGCCAGCGCGTCCTCGGACAGGTGCAGGTCGGGCAGGGTCACGACGCACCTCCCTCGGCCGCCGGGGTCGCCTCCTCCGTGCCGGCGCGAGCCGACCGCGGCGCACGGTGCGCCAGCGCCTCGCGCAGCAGCACCCGGCCCCGGTGGATCCGGGACCGAACGGTGCCGAGCTTGATCCCGAGGGTCGCCGCGATCTCCTCGTACGACAGGCCCTCGATGTCGCAGAGCACCACGGCGGCGCGGAAGTCCGGCGGCAGCGCGTCCAGCGCGGCCTGCACGTCGGCGTCGAAGGCGCCCTCGGCGTACACCTGCTCGGGGCTGCGCTCCCGGCCGGGCAGGCGCTCGGTGTCGTCGGGCAGCGCGTCGAACCGGATGCGCTGCCGGCGACGGACCAGGTCGAGGAACAGGTTCGTGGTGATCCGGTGCAGCCAGCCCTCGAAGGTGCCGGGGGTGTAGTCGGCCAGCGACCGGAAGACCCGGACGAACGTCTCCTGGGTCAGGTCCTCGGCGTCCTGCTGGTTGCCGGACAGCCGGTAGGCGAGGCGGTAGACCCGGGCCGAGTGCTCACGCACGACCTCGTCCCAGGTCGGAGGCACCCACGTGGATGCCGAGGCGTCGATCACGGCACCTCCGGTATCCGACGCGAGCGACGATGCGAACACCGCCATCGTGCCTGACCACTCCTCCCATGCCGAGCCTTGGCACTCGTTTACTCAGCGAGTGCTCAGCTTGGGCACCCGTCGCCGGGTCCAACGTGCGGCCCGCCCGGCCCGTTCCCTGGGCGTGTCCGCGGCCCGTACGGTGGGTCCCGCTAGGCTTCTGGCGTGCCGGACAAGCCCGCCGTCCTCGCCAGCCGCGAGTACGCGGAGGGATACCTCGCCGAGGATGCCGTGTTGCAGGCCGCCCGCCACCGCGGCCACGAGCTCGGCTGCGTGCCGATCGGGCCGGGCGGTGGGGCGGCGCTGCGCTTCCTGGCCGCCGCGACCAACGCGAGGTCGGTGGTCGAGGTCGGCACCGGGGCCGGGGTCTCGGGCCTGTGGCTGCTGCGGGGGATGCGCCCGGACGGCGTGCTGACCACGGTCGACAAGGACCCGGAGCACCAGCGGGCGGCCAGGCAGGCGTTCGCCGAGGCCGGGATCCCGTCCGGGCGCGCCCGGCTGATCGCCGGCAACGCGCTGGAGGTGCTCCCCCGGCTCGCCGACGGCGGGTACGACCTGGTGTTCGTCGACGCGGCCAAGACCGAGTACGGCGGCTACCTGACCGAGGCGCTGCGGCTGCTGCGGCCCGGCGGCGTGGTCGCGTTCGACAACGTGCTCTGGCACGACCGGGTCGCCGACCCGGCCCAGCGCGACCCGGACACGGTCGCCATGCGCGAGCTCGGCCGCACCGTCCGCGACGACGACACCCTCGTCCCCGTCCTGCTCCACGCCGGCGACGGCCTGCTGGCCGCGGTGAAGCGCGGCTAGGACCCGCCTACAGCACCTTCGACAGGAACGAGCGGGTGCGCTCGTGCTGCGGGTCGGCCAGCACGTCCCGCGGCAGGCCGGCCTCGACGACCACCCCGTCGTCCATGAACACGAGCTGGTCGCCGACCTCCCGGGCGAACCCCATCTCGTGGGTGACCACGATCATCGTCATGCCGGAGTGGGCCAGCGAGCGCATCACGTCCAGCACCTCGCCGACCAGCTCCGGGTCCAGCGCCGAGGTCGGCTCGTCGAAGAGCATGAGCTTCGGCCGCATGGACAGCGCCCGGGCGATCGCGACCCGCTGCTGCTGCCCACCGGAGAGCTGCCGCGGGTACGCGTCGGCCTTGTCGCCGAGGCCGACCCGGGCCAGCAGCTCGCGGGCCCGGGCTTGGGCGTCCTTCTTGGCCTCCCGCTTCACCTTCAGCGGCGCTTCGACCAGGTTGCCGAGCACGGTCATGTGCGGGAACAGGTTGAAGTGCTGGAACACCATGCCGACATCGACGCGCTGCTTGGCGATGTCCGCCTCGCGCATCTCGTACAGCTTGTCCCCGCGCTGCCGGTAGCCGACCAGCTTTCCGTCGACCCAGAGCCGGCCGGCGTTGATCTGCTCGAGGTGGTTGATGCAGCGCAGGAACGTCGACTTGCCCGAGCCGGACGGCCCGATCACGCACATGACCTCGCCCTGCTCGACCGTGAGGTCGATCCCGCGCAGCACCTCGACCCGGCCGTACCGCTTGTGCACGCCTTCGGCCAGCACCATCGGCGGCGCCGCGGCGGTCACGGAGCGCCTCCGCCGGCTCCCCCGCCGCGCTGGACGTTCGGCGGCGGCAGGCCCGGCTCCCGGTTCGGCGGTGGCCGCAGCCCGGACAGCCGCATCCGCAGCTTCTGCAGCGGGGTCGGCGGCAGCTGCCGCTGGCTGCCGCGGGCGTAGTGCCGCTCCACGTAGTACTGGCCGACCATGAGCACCGACGTGATCGCCAGATACCAGATCGACGCGCAGATCAGCAGCGGCACCGGCTGGAACAGCGACAGCGCGATCTCCCGGCTCTTCGAGTAGAGCTCGGAGGTCAGCGGCACCGCGACCACCAGCGAGGTGGTCTTGAGCATCGAGATCAGCTCGTTGCCGGTCGGTGGGATGATCACCCGCATCGCCTGCGGCAGCACGATCCGGCGCATGATCTGGTTGCGGGTCATGCCCAGCGCCGCGGCCGCTTCGGACTGGCCGGTGTCGACCGAGGTGATCCCGGCCCGGACGATCTCGGCCATGTAGGCCGACTCGTTCAGCGACAGCCCGATCACCGCGGCTACGAAGAACGTGATGACCTGCTGGGTCTCGAACGAGACGAACTCCGGCCCGAACGGGATCCCGAGCCCGAACCGCGGATAGATCACGCTGATCAGGCCCCAGAACACGAGCTGGGTGTAGACCGGGGTGCCGCGGAACACCCACAGGTAGACCCAGGCGGTCGAGGACAGGATCGGGTTCGGCGAGAGCCGCATCATCGCGAGGATCACGCCGATCAGCACGCCCAAGGACATCGCCAGGACGGTCAGCTCCAGCGTCACCACCGCCGCCGCGGACAGCCGCCGGTCGAACAGGTATTTCCCGACCGTGTCCCAGTGGAAGGCGGTGTTGCTCACCACGCTGTTGACCAGCATGGCGACCAGGACGCCGATGGCCACCACCGCGACCCAGCGGCCCGGGTGGCGGACCGGTACCGCCGTGATGTCTTCGGGAGCCTCGCCCGTCCCGGCGCGAGGCTCCCGCGACGTGGTCGTCACCGGAGGAACCTGGTCAGCCGGACGCGCCGTTGATCACCGGGTCGGTGATCGCCCCGCTGGAGACCCCCCACTTGTCCAGGATCGCCTTGTAGGTGCCGTCCGCGACCAGCGCCTTCACCGCACCGAGGACCGCGTCCTTGGTCGTGCCGGCGGTCTTCGGGACCGCGATGCCGTACGGCGCGGAGTCGTAGACGTCGCCGACCAGCTGCAGCCCGCCGCCGACCTTCTTGACCGCGCCCGCCATCACCGGGGAGTCGGCCAGCACCGCGTCGGCCTTGCCGAGCACGACCGCGTTGGTCGCCTCGTCCTGGGCGTCGTAGCGCTGGACCTGGATCTGGTTGCCGGCGCACTTCTTCTGCCGGGCGGGCAGGTCGTCGGTGTCCTGCACGGTGCCGGTCTGCACGGCGACCTTCTTGCCGCAGGCGTTGTCCGGGTCGAAGCTCGCGTCCTTCGACGCCCACTGCGTGCCGGCGTTGAAGTAGGTGACGAAGTCGACGACCTTCTCCCGCTCCGGGTTGTCGGTGAACGAGGACATGCCGATCTCGTACCGGGTGCCGAGCGCGGGCAGGATCGCGTCGAACTTCGACTCCTGGAACTGGGCGGTCAGCCCGAGCTTCTTCGCGATCGCGTCGCCGAGATCGACGTCGAAACCGACGATCTTGCCGTTCTGCTTGAACTCGCTCGGCTCGTACGTGGGGTCGGTGCCCACGACCAGCTTGCCGTCACTGGAGAACTTGCTGTCCACTTGCGACGCCAACGCGTCGTCCTTCTTCACGTTGTCCAGGTTGAACCCGGCCGAGCCGGACGCGGACGGCTGCGCACCGCCGGAGCCGGAATTCGTGTCCTCGTTGTTCGCACAACCGGCGGCGGCCAGAGCCAGGGCCACCGCGGCCGCGACGTACACGCGACGGTGCTTCACCAGGGGCCTCCTCGGGAGCAGTTGCCGGAACCCTAGGCCACGGTCCGACCACGCCGCAGCGTAGGTCACCACATCGTGACAGCGGGCGCGACCGGTCACCGTGTCGGAACCGGCGAGCGTCCGGTCGTCACGGCTGGGCGAGCTCACCCTTGCCCAGCACGACGACCCCGCCATCGCTGACGTGGTAGCGCTGCCGGTCCATCTCGGGGTCGACGCCGATGTGCGCGCCGGCCGGGACCTGCACGTTCTTGTCGAGGATGGCGCGCCGGACGACCGCGCCGGCCTCGATCCGGGTGCCCGGCAGGAGCACCGAACCCTCCACGTACGCCCCCTGCAGGACGGTGACGCCGGGGAAGACCACCGAGTGCCGCACGGTGGAGCCGGCCAGGATCGAGCCGTGGGCGACGATCGACTCCTGCGCCAGCCCGCCCTCGACGAACTTCGCCGCCGGCAGCTGTGGGGTGTCGGTGAAGATCGGCCACTGCCGGTTGTAGAGGTTGAACACCGGATGCACGGCGACGAGGTCCATGTTGGCGTCGTAGTACGCGTCGATGGTCCCGACGTCGCGCCAGTAGCCCCGGTCGCGGTCGGTCGCGCCGGGCACGTCGTTGTCGGCGAAGTCGTACACCCGGGCGGTGCCCTCCTTGGTCAGCATCGGGATGATGCTGCCGCCCATGTCGTGCACCGAGGCCTCGTCGCCGGCGTCGGCCCGCAGCGACTCGATGAGCGCCTCGGTGGTGAAGACGTAGTTGCCCATCGACGCGTACGACTCGTCGCGGCTGTCCGGCAGGCCGGGTGGGTCCTCGGGCTTCTCCAGGAACGCGCGGATCTTGCCGTCCGCGTCGGCGTCGATGATGCCGAAGCTGCTGGCCTCGTCGCGCGGCACCCTGATCCCGGCCACCGTGACCGCGGCCTTGGTCTCGATGTGCTGCTCGACCATCTGCCGGGGGTCCATCCGGTAGACGTGGTCGGCGCCGAACACGACGATGTGGTCGGGCTGGTCGTCGTAGATCAGGTTGAAGCTCTGGAAGATCGCGTCGGCGCTGCCGGTGAACCAGCGCGGGCCGAGCCGCTGCTGCGCCGGCACCGGGGTCACGTAGTTGCCGAGGATCGTGGACATTCGCCACGTAGTGGTGATGTGCCGGTCCAATGAGTGCGACTTGTACTGGGTGAGTACGGCAATCCGCACGTATCCCGCATTGACCAGATTGGACAGCACGAAGTCGACGAGACGGTAGGAGCCGCCGAACGGCACGGCCGGCTTGGCCCGGTCCGCGGTCAGCGGCCAGAGCCGCTTCCCCTCACCGCCCGCGAGAACAATCCCGAGGACACGAGGGTTACTACGCATGGAATGACCCTAACCTGTGGGTTGTGCGAGTGGGAGTGTTGACGCGGGAGTATCCGCCCGACGTGTACGGGGGTGCCGGCGTACACGTGGATTTTCTCGTCCGGGAGTTGCGCCGCCTGGTCGAGGTCGACGTGCACTGCTTCGGCCAGCCCCGCGAGGACGCCACGGTGCACCAGGTGCCCGCGGCGATGGCCGGCTACAACGCCGCGCTGCAGACCCTCGGCGTCGACCTCGGGATCGCCGACGCGGTCGCCGGCTGCGACGTGCTGCACTCCCACACCTGGTACGCGAACGTCGCCGGCGTGCTCGGCGGCCTGCTGCACGGCGTCCCGCACGTGCTCACCGCGCACTCGCTGGAACCGCAGCGGCCGTGGAAGGTCGAGCAGCTCGGCGGCGGCTACCGGGTGTCGTCCTGGGCCGAGCGCACCGCGTACCGCTACGCCGACGCGGTGATCGCGGTCAGCCACGGCATGAAGTCCGACATCCTGGCGGTGTACCCGTTCATGAACCCGGACAAGGTGCACGTGGTTCACAACGGCATCGACACGAGGCTGTACGCGCCGGATGCGAACACCGACGTGCTGGAGCGGCACGGCGTCGACCTCTCCCGGCCGTACGTGGTCTTCGTCGGCCGGATCACCCGGCAGAAGGGCGTCGGGCACCTGCTCGCCGCCGCCCGCGACTTCGTCCCCGAGGCCCAGCTCGTGCTCTGCGCCGGTGCGCCGGACACCGCGGAGATCGGCGCGGCCACCGCGACCGCGGTCGAGTCGCTGCGGGAGACCCGCACCGGGATCGTGTGGATCTCCGAGATGCTGCCCCGGCCGGACGTGGTCCAGCTGCTCACCCACGCGACCGTGTTCGTCTGCCCCTCGGTGTACGAGCCGCTCGGCATCGTCAACCTGGAGGCGATGGCCTGCGAGACCGCGGTCGTCGCCTCGGCGGTCGGCGGCATCCCCGAGGTGGTCGCCGACGGGGTGACCGGGACGCTGGTGCCGTACGCGCCGGCGTACCCGGACGGGTTCGAGACCGCGCTGGCCGAGGCGGTCAACGCGTTGGTCACCGATCCGGCCCGGGCGGCGGAGATGGGCAAGGCCGGGCGGGCCCGGGCCGACCGGGAGTTCGGCTGGGACGCGATCGCCCGCCGCACCGTCGAGGTCTACGGGTCCCTGCGTTAGCTGCCGCCGAACCGGGGGGCCCGGCGCTCGCGGGCGGCCAGCAGGCCCTCGTCGACGTCCTCGGTGCGGTAGTTCGCCGCCTGCGCGGACGCCTCGGCGTCGAGCTGCTCGGCCAGCGTGCGGCGCCCGGCGGCGGCCAGCGACTGCTTGAGCTGGCGGACCGGCTGCGGGGCGCTGCGGGCGATCGCGCCGGCCAGCTCCAGCGCGCGCGGCAGCACCTCCTCGGTCGGCAGCGCCTCCAGCGCCATCCCGTAGTCGGCCGCCTCGGTGCCGGTGAACAGCCGGCCGGTGTAGAGCAGCTCGGCCGCGCGCTGCGGGCCGACCAGCCGGGGCAACGTCCACGAACCGCCCATCCCGGGGTGGATGCCGAGCCGGACGAAGTTGAAGCCGATCTTCGCGTCCGTCGCCACCACGGCCAGGTCGCAGGCGACCGCGACGCACGCGCCGGCCCCGATCGCGGGCCCGTTCACCGCGGCCACCACCGGGAACGGCGCCCGGGCCACCGACAGGAACACCTCGTAGAACTCGCGCATCGACGCGGCCTGGTCTTCGCCGGCCTTGGCCCTGGCCGCCTTGTCGGCCAGCAGCGCCAGGTCGCCGCCCCCGGAGAACGCGGAGCCGGCCCCGGTGAGCACGACCGCGCGGACGCCGCCGCGCTCGCCCAGCCCGGCCAGCGCGGCAGCCAGGTCCGCGCCCATCTCGGCCGTCATCGCGTTGCGCCGGTCCGGGTCGGTGAGGGTCAGCAGCACCACGCCGGCGTCCTGCCCGGCCAGCTGGACGAGGGTCATGCCGCACAGTGTGCCGTCGCGGGGCTCGGGTGGCCGACCCCCAGCCGCACAGTCTGCCGTCGCGGGGCTCGGGTGGCCGAACCCGAAGGTCAGGTCCCCGGCCCGCCGTCGCCCGGGGTGCTCGGGCGGCGCAGCCCGTCGAGCTCCGCCACCGCGGTGCAGGTGCCCGGGGCGACCTCGGTGAAGCCGGCGTCCCGGACCACCGGCAGGTCCCGCTGCAGCAGGGCGCCCCAGTACGCCGCGTCGGCCGTACGGACGGCGAGCGGGAAGCCGTCGGCCCGCCACCCCCGCACGGTCGCCGGGTCCAGCGCGGCCAGGCCGAGCTGGGCGGCGTGCCCGACCTGGGCCATCGCCTTGCCGGCGGTCATCTCGAGCTGCGGGTTCAGCCACAGCACCGGCCCGCCCGGCCCGGGCGGGGGCGGCGCCTGCGGGTCGGTGAGGTCGGTGCCGGCGACCTGCAGCCGGGCCAGGTCCCGGGGCCAGCGGTCCAGCGGCACCGGCGGGAAGACCCTGACCTCCGCGCTGCCACGGTTCACCGTGATCCCGTCGAGCGCCCCGGCCCGGCGCCAGTCCGCGCCGCGGGCCCGGCGCACCACCTTGCGGATCCGGGCGTCGGTCCAGGCCGTCACCGCGCCCGCCCACTCGCCGTCACCGTACGCACGCGGGTCGGTGAGCAGGGTGAGCACGGCCAGCGCGGCGGCCTCCAGCGCGTCGGTCCGGGCCGGCGGCGTGGCCCGCTCCACCCGCACCACCAGCGGCAGCACGAACTGCGGGGCCAGATCCCGCGGGTCGCCCGGCACCACACTCCTCCTGTCCGTACGCCCGGCCGGGTGAGATAGCGCGCAGCCCCGGCCACGAGGGCCGGGGCCGAGCAGGTCGAGCAGGAGTTCAGCCGGCGGCGGCCTTCAGGGCGTCGCCGAGCGCGGTGGCCTCCTCGGCGGACATCTCGACGACGAGCCGACCGCCGCCCTCCAGCGGGACGCGCATGACGATCCCGCGCCCCTCCTTGGTGACCTCCAGCGGACCGTCACCCGTCCGCGGCTTCATGGCCGCCATTCGTGCCTCCTCCAGCGGGTCCTGCCGGTCCCGCGCCGATCTCTGACCTGGACGCTCGGTGACCGCTGTAGCGCTCGGCCGAGCAGTGTGGCGCCGATCATTGTTCCTGATCGCATGCGCGGGAGGAAACCGACCCTCGGGGGCCTGCGCCCCCGAGCGCCCCTGGTGCCCCGACTGCGCCGCGGGCCTTCGCCGGCGGAGTCGGCACCGGTGGGGTCCGAGCGGGGCGGGTGGGCCGTACGGTGACAGCTGGGAGCGCTTCACCGTCGTCGCCGTTCCGGGAGGTCTGTGGTGTCCGACACCGTACTGGTCAGCAGGAGCGAGGGCGTCGCCACCGTCACGCTCAACCGGCCCGACGCGCTCAACTCGCTCACCAGCGAGCTCAAGGACGCGCTGCTGGAGACGTTGCTGCAGGTCGCGGCGGACCCGACCGCGCGCGCGGTGGTGCTCACCGGCGCCGGCCGCGGCTTCTGCGCCGGCCAGGACCTGCGCGAGCACGGCGACGCGCTGGCCAGCGGCGACTCGTCGCCGCTGAGCACGGTCGAGCGGCACTACAACCCGATCTGCCTGGCGCTGGCCACCATGCCCAAGCCGGTCGTCGCGGCGGTCAACGGCATCGCGGCCGGCGCCGGCGCCTCGCTGAGCTTCGCCTGCGACTTCCGGATCGCCGCGGACAGCGCGAAGTTCCTGCTCGCGTTCGCCAACGTGGGGCTGGCCCTGGACACCGGCGCGTCCTGGACCCTGCCGCGGCTGATCGGGCACGCCCGGGCGACCGCGCTGGCGATCCTGGCCGAGCCGGTCGGCGCGTCCGCGGCGCTGGAGATGGGCCTGGTCAACGCCGTGGTGCCGGGCGGTGAGCTGGAGACCTCGGCGTTCGAGCTCGCCGCCCGGCTGGCCGCCGGCCCGACCGCCGCGTACGCCGCGATCAAGGAGCAGCTGCTCTACTCCGCCGCGCACCCGCTCGCGTCCGCCCTGGAGAAGGAGGGGGAGCTGCAGAACGCGCTCGGCGACAGCCTGGACCACCGGGAGGCGACCGTCGCGTTCCTGCGCCGGGAGCAGCCGGTCTTCAGGGGACGGTGACCTCGGCCCGCCAGCAGTCGGCCAGGTGGTCGTCGACCAGGCCGCACGACTGCATCAACGCGTAGGCCGTGGTCGGGCCGACGAACCGGAACCCGCGCCGGCGCAGGTCCTTGGCCATCGCGGTGGACTCCGGCGAGATCGGCGGCACGTCGGCGAACGACCGCGGCCGCGGCCGGGTCGCCAGGTCGGGCGCGAACGACCAGAGCAGCTCGGACAGCCCGGCAGGGAGCTCCAGCATGGCCCGGGCGTTGCCGATCGCCGCCTCGACCTTGGCCCGGTTGCGGACGATCCCGGTGTCGGCCAGCAGCCGCCGCACGTCCGCGTCGCCGAACCCCGCCACCCGCTGCGGGTCGAAGCCGGCGAACGCGAGCCGGAACGCCTCCCGCTTGCGCAGGATCGTCAGCCAGGACAACCCGGACTGGAACGCCTCCAGGCAGAGCTTCTCGAACAGCCGCACGTCGTCGTGCTGCGGCACGCCCCACTCGTCGTCGTGGTAGGTGAGGTAGATCTCGGTCGCGCCGGCCCAGCCGCAGCGCGGGCGCCCGTCCGCGCCGACGATGATGTCCTCCACGCCCGGGACGCTAGCCGCCCCCACCGACATGTTCGGGCGCCCAGGCCGCGAGCCGGCGCAGCGACAGCCGCAGGCCGTACGCGACCAGCGGGCGCAGCAGCCGGAAGCCGGTCCGGCCGGCGGCGCCGAGCGGCAGGTCGAGGTCCTCGGTCCAGACGACCGTCGAACCGCCCGGCCGCGGGCGCACCTCGAACGAGGCGGTGCCGCGGACGACCCGGCCGAGGTGCCGCACGTACGCGCCGTGCGGCGGGTCCCAGCCGGTGATCTCCATCCGGTCGACCACGCCGAGCCGGCCGACGCCGGTGGTGGCCTCGATCGCGCCGCCGACCCCACGCCCGCCGGCCGCCGTGCCGCGGACGGTGGTGGCGAGCATCCACTCGCCCTGCCGCTCCCAGTCGGTCAGCGCGGCCCAGGTGCGCTCGACCGGCGCGGCCACGTCGACCTCCAGCCGCAGCTGGCTCGGGCCGGCCGAGGTGTCCCGGACCGCCGACAGCGGAAGGCTCATTCCCCGTCCCCCTGACCGGTCGTGCGGAACTCCCGAGCCGGCCGGTCCGGTCGGGCGTCGGTGACCTCGGTGCCGTCCGGCACCCGGCGCGGCCGGGCGGTGTCCCCGTCCCCCGGCTGGTCGGTCTGCCGGACCGCGGAGAACGGGTGAGCCGGCAGCTCCGGGCCGCCGTCCCCGGCCACCGGCTCGACGTGCAGCACCGACCGCAGCCGGGCGATCTCCCGATCCCGGCTGTCGACCTGCTCGGACAGCCGGTCGAGCAGCCAGTCGACCTCGTCCATCCGGTAGCCGCGCAGCGCCACCGACAGCTTCAGCGCGCGCAGGTCGTCGCCGCGGGCCAGCCGGTCGTCCGGCAACTCCACCGGCGTCCCCTCGGGCAGCACCGGCGCCATCTCCTCGCCGCGGCCGAACGCGAACGACGCAGCCAGGAACAGCACGCCGCCGACGACGAGCAGCACGAGGATGTAGCCCAACACCGTACCCACGCCCTGATGGTGGCATGCGCGGCTGTCGCCGGCCCGCCCGGGCCACGTGCAAAGCTGGGACGGTGCCGCTGCGCCTTGGTCGCCGGACGTTCGCCGACGACGAGCTGACCGTGATGGCGATCGTCAACCGCACGCCCGACTCTTTCTACGACCGCGGCGCGACGTACGGGCTCGGCGCCGCGCTGGCGGCGGTCGACCGGGCGGTGGCCGACGGGGCGGCGATCGTGGACATCGGCGGGGTGAAGGCCGGCCCGGGCGACGACGTCGGCCCGGCCCAGGAGCTGCGCCGGACCGGCGAGCTGGTCCGGGCGGTCCGGGCCGCGCACCCGGACCTGGTGATCAGCGTGGACACCTGGCGCTCGGAGGTGGCCGAGGTGCTGGCCGGCGAGGGCGCGGACCTGCTCAACGACACCTGGGGCGGGGTCGACCCGTGGCTCGCCGGCGTGGCCGCACGGACCGGCGCCGGGCTGGTGTGCGCGCACGCCGGCGGGCTGGCGCCCCGGACCAGGCCGCACCGGGTCGCGTACGCGGACGTGCTGGCGGACGTGGTCGCCACCGTGACCACGCTGGCCGAGCGGGCGGTCGAGGCCGGGGTGCGGCCGGACGGGATCCTGGTCGACCCGGCGCACGACTTCGGCAAGAACACCAGGCACTCGCTCGAGGTCACCCGCCGGCTCGGCGAGTTGGTCGGCACCGGGTGGCCGGTGCTGGTGTCGCTGTCCCGCAAGGACTTCGTCGGCGAGACCCTCGACCTGCCGCCGGGCGACCGGCTGGAGGGGACGCTCGCGGCGACCGCGGTCTCGGCCTGGCTGGGTGCCCGGGTGTTCCGCGCCCACGACGTGGCGGCCACCCGCCGCGTCCTCGACATGGTCGCGACGATCCGCGGTACCCGGCCGCCGGCCGTGGCGCGCCGCGGGCTCGCCTGACCCGCCTCGACGGCGTCGACACCCTGCCGGGGTCTACATCTGGGGAATCCGGCCGGCCTCGGTGGCGGTGATCGCATCGTCGACGGTACGGGTGAGCAGCAGGGTCTCGAGGGCCTCGCGGCGGACGAAGCCGCGCTTCTCCAGGTCGGCCAGCCAGGCCCAGAGAGGGTCGTAGTGCCCGTCCGGGTCGAGCACGACGACCGGCTTGGCGTGCATGCCGAGGCTGGCCGCGGTCCACACCTCGAAGAACTCCTCCAGCGTGCCGATCCCCCCGGGCAGCACCAGGAACGCGTCCGCCCGCCGGTCCATCTCGGCCTTGCGCTCGCGCATGGTGTCGACGAGGACCAGCTCGTCCGAGTCGCGGTCGGCGACCTCCATCGCGACCAGGTGGCGCGGGATCACCCCGATCGTGTGGCCGCCGGCGGACCGGGCGGCGGCGCCGACCGCGCCCATCATCGCGACCGACCCGCCGCCGGTGACCAGCGAGTGCCCGCGCCGGCCGATCGCCGTTCCGACCGCGGCGGCCAGGTCGAGGTACGCGGGGTCGATCCGGGTGATGGACCCGCAGTAGACGGCGATCGCGGTCATTCGCCGTCGTACTCCTCCCGCCGCGGGACACCGCCCATCGTCGCGCCGGCCTCGACGATCAGCTTGGCCGCCTCGTCCACGTCGTCGGTCAGCGTGAGCAGGTCGACATCGGCCCGGGCGATCTTCCCGGCCGGGACCAGCGTGTCGGTGATCCAGCTGATCAGGCCGGACCAGTAGTCGGTGCCGAACAGGATGACCGGGAACCGGGTCACCTTCCGGGTCTGCACCAGCGTGAGCGCCTCGAACAGCTCGTCCAGCGTGCCGAAGCCGCCGGGCAGGATCACGAATGCCTGCGCGTACTTGACGAACATCGTCTTGCGGGCGAAGAAGTAGCGGAAGTTGAGCCCGACGTCGACCCAGTCGTTGAGGCGCTGCTCGAACGGCAGCTCGATGCCGAGCCCGACGCTGATCCCGCCGGCCTCCGACGCGCCGCGGTTGGCCGCCTCCATCACGCCCGGGCCACCCCCGGTGATCACCGCGAAGCCGGCCCGGGCCAGCGCCGAGCCGAGCGCGCGGCCGATCACGTACTCCGGGTCGTCGCGTGCGGTGCGCGCGCTGCCGAACACGCTGACCGCCTTCGGCAGCTCGGCCAGCAGCCCGAAGCCCTCGACGAACTCGGACTGGATCCGCAGCACCCGCCACGGGTCGGTGTGCACCCAGTCCTTCGTGTCGCGGTTGGCCAGCAGCCGCTCGTCGGTGGTGCCCGGCGGGATCTGATGGCGGCGCAGCACCACCGGGCCGCGGTGGTGCTCGGGCAGCCGGTGGTCACGCCGGGCGTCGTCGTCCACGCCGGCCGAGTGCTCGGCCGGCGGGTCGTTCGGGTCGCTCACGCCGGTCAACGCTACCCGGGATCAGCGGCCGCCGCCCGTACGTCGGGTTGCCGGACAAATTACCCGAATCACCCCCTGGTCAGGTACGCCCGCAGTGCCTGCTCGCACTCGGCGATCCGCGGCAGCAGCACGTGCTCCTCGCGGGTGTGCGCGAGGTTGGGGTCGCCGGGGCCGAAGTTCACCGCCGGGATGCCGAGCGCGGCGAACCGCGACACGTCCGTCCAGCCGTACTTGGCCACCGGCGCGGTGCCGACCGCGGCCACGAACTCCCGGGCCGCCGGCGCGGCCAGGCCGGGCAGCGCCCCCGGTGCTGTGTCCACAATGGACACCTCGGCGTCGAGCCCGGCGAACACCGAGCGCACGTGGTCGGCAGCGTCCACTTCGGACCGGTCGGGTGCGAACCTGAAGTTGACCGTCACCCGGCACTCGTCCGGCAGCACGTTGCCGGCCACGCCGCCGGCGATGCCGACCGCGTTGAGCCCCTCCCGGTAGACGCAGCCGTCGATGTCGACCTCCCGCGGCTCGTACGCGGCGAGCCGGGCCAGCACGGGCGCGGCGGCGTGCACGGCGTTGTCGCCGAGCCAGGACCGGGCGCTGTGCGCCCGCCGGCCCCGGGTGGTGACCTCCGCGCGCAGCGTGCCCTGGCAGCCGGCCTCGACCTTGCCGGCGGTCGGCTCGAGCAGGACCGCGAGGTCCGCGGCCAGCCAGTCGGGGCGGGTGCGGGCGACCCGGCCGAGGCCGTTCCTGGTCGCCTCGACCTCCTCGTTGTCGTAGCAGACCAGGGTGAGGTCGTCGGCCGGCCCGGCCAGCGTGGCCAGCCGCAGCAGCACGGCCACCCCGGACTTCATGTCCGAGCTGCCGCAGCCGTAGAGCCGGTCACCGTCCACATGCGACGGCACGTTGTCCGCGATCGGCACCGTGTCGAGGTGGCCGGCCAGCAGCACCCGCCGGGGCCGGCCGAGCGCGGTGCGGGCCAGCACCGTGTCGCCGTCCCGGACCACCTCGAGGCCGGGCACCGCGTCCAGCGCCGCCTCGACGGCGTCGGCCAGCGCACCCTCGGTCCCGGACACCGAGGCGACGTCGACCAGTGCGGCGGTCAGCGCGGCGCCCGAGGCGCCCAGGTCGAGCCTCACCGGACCGGGAACGCGCAGAACTCGTTCCCCTCCGGGTCGGCGACGATCCACCAGTCGACGTCCTCGTCCGGCCCGCGCAGCACCCGCGCGCCCAGCCCGACCAGCGGCTCGACCGCGCCGCCGGGCAGCCAGACGTCCAGGTGCACCCGGTTCTTCACGGTCTTCGCCTCCGGCACCTCGTTGAAGAACACCGACGGCCCGGCCACCCCGTCCGGCGGGTCGATCGCGACCGCCGGGTCGCTGTCCGGGGTGCGGCCGACGGAGGCCAGGAACGCCAGGTCCTCCTGCTCGTACGGGCGGACATGGTAGCCGAGCACGGTGGCCCAGAAGCGGGCCAGACCAGCCGGGTGCCGGGCGTCGATCACGATGTCCTTGAGCCGGGTGGTGGCGGTCACCCGGTGCACGGTAGTGGCACGGCCCGGGACCGCCGGGCCCGGAGCGGTACGGTTGTCGGATGACCAGCAGCGCGTGGGGCGACGGCCTGGCCACCGTCACCGACTCCGGTCGGATCCTCGACGTCTGGTTCCCGGCGCCGGCGCTCGGACGTCGCCCGGCCGGCGCCCCGCCGCCCGAGCTCACCGCGCTGACCGGCGGCGACGCCCGGCGGGGCACGGCCCGGCGGGCCGTCTCGGTGCAGATCGACGACCTCGCGGCGCCGCCGGCCGACATCCCGGACGCGTACCTGCGGCTGCACCTGCTCTCCGCCCGGCTGGTCCGCCCGCAGGGCCTGTCCATGGCCGGTGTCTTCGGCCTGCTGCCCAACGTGGTCTGGACCTCGGCCGGACCGGCCGCGCCGGAGGACTTCGAGCGGACCCGGCTGCGGCTGCTCGCCGACGGCCCGGTCACGGTGTACGGGGTGGACAAGTTCCCCCGGATGGTCGACTACGTGATCCCGAGCGGGGTGCGGATCGCCGACGCGGACCGGGTCCGGCTCGGTGCCCACCTGGGCGAGGGCACCACGGTGATGCACGAGGGCTTCGTCAACTACAACGCCGGCACGCTCGGCACGTCGATGGTCGAGGGCCGGATCTCGGCCGGGGTCGTCGTGGGCGACGGCTCGGACGTGGGCGGCGGGGCGTCGATCATGGGCACGCTGTCCGGCGGTGGCACCGAGGTGATCTCGATCGGCGCGCACTGCCTGCTCGGCGCCAACTCGGGCATCGGCATCTCGCTCGGCGACCACTGCATCGTCGAAGCCGGCACGTACGTGACCGCGGGGGTGAAGTTGACCCTGCCGGACGGCCGGGTGGTCAAGGCCCGCGAGCTGTCCGGGCAGGATGACCTGCTGTTCCGGCGCAACGGCGTCACCGGCGCGCTCGAGGTGGTCGACCGGGGCGGCGCCGGGCGATCCTGGACCGGTCTCAACACCGAGCTGCACGTGAACGTCTAGCGGACATGGCCGCAACCCGGGTGGCACGCCGCGCCGTCGTCGTCCTCGTCGCCATCGGCGCGCTGGTGACGGTGGCCGCGTTCGGTGTGCGCTCGTGGATCACGGACAAGCTGCCGATCCCGCAGGCGTCGAGCTGTGACATCAGCAACTCGCCGTACACGCTGAGCACCGAGCAGGCTGGCAACGCGGCCACGATCAGCGCGATCGCGACCTCGCGGGAGCTGCCGAGCCGAGCGGTGACGATCGCGCTCGCCGCGGCGCTGCAGGAGTCCAAGCTCATCAACATCGAGTACGGCGACCGGGACTCGGTCGGGCTGTTCCAGCAGCGACCCTCGCAAGGCTGGGGTAGCCAGGGCCAGATCATGGACCCGCGCTACTCGGCCGGGCGGTTCTTCGACGCGCTGGTCAAGGTCGACGGCTGGCAGTCGATGCAGCTGACCGCGGCCGTCCAGGCGGTGCAGAAGAGCGCCCATCCGAGCGCGTACCAGCGGTGGGAGGACCAGGCGACGACGCTGGCCAAGGCGTTCACCGGGGCCGGTCCGGCGCTGGTGTCCTGCTCGTTCCCGGAGCCGACGGTGGCGGCGGCGCCGGCGAAGGTGCTGCAGCTGCTCGACCTCGAGCTGCCGGCCACCCAGCTGTCCGCGACGGCCCAGATCGGCGAGCTGCGGGCGAGCACGCCGTGGGCGACCGCCGGCTGGCTGGTGGCCAAGGCCGACCGCCTCGGCATCGAGGCGGTCGCCCTGGACGGGCGGCGCTGGACCCGCGCCGACGGCTGGCGGGTGGACGCGACGGCCGCCGCCGACCGCATCCGGTTCGAGGTGGCGAAGATCCCGCCGTCGGCCTGATTTCGCCCCCAGGTGTATCACCTCCGCCCGCGGCGGCTCGTACCGCGCAAGACCACGGGGGAGACGATGGATGCGACGACCTGCCCTGAGTGCGGGGCGCCGGCCGAGGTGACCGACCGGTTCACGCTGGAGAGCACCGACGGGCCGATCGAGCACGTGCGGGTGCACTGCGTGGCGCGGCACTGGTTCCTGCTGTCGACCGCGTCGCTGGCCCGCTACCGGGCGGCGGCCCGGCCGGCCGTGCCCGCACCGCGGGCGGACGGGCGACCGGCGGACGGCGGGGCGGGCGGGCTCAGCCGGCCAGTCGATCCGTGGCGGCCGCGACCCGCTCGTCGGTCGCGGTGAGCGCGACCCGCACGTGCCGGGCGCCGGCCGGGCCGTAGAACACGCCGGGCGCGACCAGGATGCCCAGCTCGGCCAGCTCGGCGACCTCGAGCCAGGAGTCCCGGCCGCGGGTCGCCCACAGGTAGAGCCCGGCCTCGGAGTGCTCGACGGTGAAGCCGGCCTTCTCCAGCGCCGGCCGGAGCAGGGCCCGGCGGCGGGCGTACCGGTCGCGCTGGGCGGCGACATGCGCGTCGTCCGCGTACGCGGCCGTCGCCGCCGCCTGCACCGGCTCCGGCACCATCAGCCCGGCGTGCTTGCGCACCTCCAGCAGGTCGGCGACCAGCGCCGGGTCGCCGGCGACGAACCCGGCCCGGTAGCCGGCCAGGTTGGACCGCTTGGACAGCGAGTGCACGGCCAGCACGCCGGTGTGGTCCCCGCCGGTCACCGACGGGTGCAGCACCGACACCGGCTCGGCCTCCCAGCCGAACTCGAGGTAGCACTCGTCGCTGGCCACCACGGCGCCGCGCTCGCGGGCCCAGTCGACGACCTTGCGCAGATGGTCGGCCGGCAGCACCCGGCCGGTCGGGTTGGCCGGCGAGTTCAGCCAGACCAGCCGCACCGGCGCCGGGCCGGCGGCGACGGTCGAGTCGGCCCGCACCGGCTCGGCACCGACCAGCCGGGCCCCCACCTCGTACGTCGGGTAGGCGACCTCGGGCAGCACCACCCGGTCGCCGGGGCCGACCCGCAGCAGCATCGGCAGCAGCGCGACCAGCTCCTTGGAGCCGACCGTCGGCAGCACCGCCTCGTCGGTCAGCCCGGTGACCCCGTGCACCCGGCGCAGCCAGCCGGCCACGGCGGCCCGCAGCGCCGGCGTGCCGGCCGTGCGCGGGTAGCCCGGCGCGTCCGCAGCGGCGGCCAGCGCGTCCCGGACCACCGCCGGGGTCGGGTCGACCGGCGTGCCGACCGAGAGGTCGACCAGGCCGCCGGGATGGTCCGCCGCCCGCCGGCCGTGCGGCGCGAGCAGGTCCCAGGGGAAGTCGGGCAGCACCCCGGCCCAGCTCCTGCCGCGGTCAGTGCTCGTCGTGCACCTGCGGCGGCAGCGCCGCGATCAGCGCGTGGTCCTTGTCGATCATGCCGAGCTTGGCCGCACCGCCGGGCGAGCCGAGGTCGTCGAAGAAGTCGACGTTGGCCTGGTAGTAGTCGCTCCACTGCTCCGGGACGTCGTCCTCGTAGAAGATCGCCTCGACCGGGCAGACCGGCTCGCAGGCGCCGCAGTCGACGCACTCGTCGGGGTGGATGTAGAGCATCCGCTTGCCCTCGTAGATGCAGTCGACCGGGCACTCCTCGATGCACGCCTTGTCCTTCAGGTCCACACAGGGCTCGGCGATGACGTACGTCACGGGCGCGGTCCTCTCTCGCAGGTCTTATCTAGTATGCCGCCCATGGCGGCGACCGAACCGGTGGGGCGGAAGGTGGTCGTCCGCCGGACCGCCGGGCGGGGTCACACCGACGTCGTGGGCGTCCTCGTCGACGCCCGCCCGGAGGTCCTGGTCGTGCGCCGCCGGGACGGAAGCCTAGTCGAGATAGGGCGAGACGCTGTGAGTGTGATGAAGTCGGTGCCGGCGGCGCCGCGGGACGTGCTGGCGCTGGAGAAGGTCGCCGCGCTCGGCTGGCCGGCGCCGCACACCCGCTGGCTCGGCCGCTGGCTGCTGCGGGCGGCCGAGGGCTGGACCGGCCGGGGCAACTCGGTGCTGCCGCTGGGCGACCCGGGGCGGCCGCTGGACGCGGCGCTGGCCGAGGTCGCCGCCTGGTACGGCGAGCGCGGCCTGCCGGGCCGGTTCACGATCCCCACGCCGGCCCGGGAGGCGCTGGACACGGCGCTGACCGAGCGGGGATGGACGCCGTACAACCAGACCGCCGTGCTGACCGCCGACGTGGCCGTGACGCTGGGCCGGCTGCCGGCGGCCGGTCCCCGGGTCACCGTCGACCCCGAGCCGGGCCCGGACTGGCTGAGCCTCTACCACTACCGCGGCAGCAGCGAGCTGCCGCCGGTGGCCCGGCGGGTGCTGGCCGGGGCGCGCGAGCCGGGGTTTGCGGTGCTGCGGGACGGCGGCCGGGTGCTGGCGATCGCGCGCGGGTCGGTGGACGAGGGCTGGATCGGGGTGACCGCGGTCGAGGTCGACGCGGCCGTCCGGCGGCAGGGCCTCGGCACGGCGGTGATGCGGGCGATCCTGGAGTGGGGGCGAGCCCGCGGCGCGATCAGCGCGTATCTCCAGGTGGCCGAGGAGAACACCGGCGCGCTGGCGCTCTACGACCGGCTCGGGTTCGCCCGGCACCACGGCTACCACTACACGGTGGCGCCTTAGGTTGGGTCCGATGTCCATGCCGCAAGCGTTCCGTGGCCGCGGCGCCCGCGACAGTCTGATCTCTGATCTGTGGACGGCCGATCAGGTTGTGGACGGTGAGTTGCGCTCCCCGGCCGCGCCGGTTCCGACGACGATCTCGACGGCAAGGTAACCGCGTCCGGACGCGTACCACATCAGGTGGCAATTACCACTTCCTGTAGTACGGCCGCGAACGGATGACCACCTGCCGGAGCGCGTACCGGCCGGGCAGGGTCGCGAGGCGTTGCCGACACGTGCCCGGCGCGCACCGCCGAGCGAGGCGGTCGCCCGGGTCGCCCCGTACGCTGGGTCGCCGCGTCCCGGCTCGACCGCCGGGACGGTCAGACTGCGAAGGCCGCCCGCGGGGCCAGCTCGGCGCGGCCCTAGCTCTCCTTCGGCGGGCGCGGGCGGCTGCGGTAGCCGCGCATCCGCTCGCGCAGTTCCTCGGGCGAGCGGCGCGGCGTCTCGGGCGCCGGTCTCGAACGCGCCCGGGACGAGGTGGGCTCTGGACCGGCGCAACGGCAGCCCGGCTCTGGTCGCGTCATCACTCGGAGTAGCCAGCCGAGCGGCGACCCGGGCGGACTCCTCCGCGGTCGCGCTGCGGCCGTCCTGACCAGCGAACCAGCCGTCCTGAGCTGCGTCGGCCACCTCTGCCTCCCGTCCTCCCGCGAGCGCCAGCCTTGCGGTGTTTCCGGTGGATGTCCTGCGGACACGCCGTAGTAGATCACTACCCGGCACGCACCGGATCAACCCGGTCATACCTCTACCGCAGGGGTCGGGATTGGTGACTCTGCGCGACCGTCAGAGCAGCCGGAGCTGGACCGTACGGCGGCGCTCCGGCCGGGTGGTCCGCTCGACCAGGCGCACCGGCAGGTCGGCCAGGTACGGCGAGGGCGCGGGCTCGGTTACCCGGCCGCGGACCGTGCGGCGGCGGGCCCCGGACAGGGCGAGGTGGGTGCGGGCGCGGGTCATCCCGACGAACAGCAGCCGCCGCTCCTCGGCCGCCCTGTCGCCCGCACCGGCCGGCTCGTCGCCGAACCGCATCGGCAGCAGCCCGTCCTCGCAGCCGACCACGAACACGACCGGGAACTCCAGCCCCTTCGACGCGTGCAGGGTGAGCAGGCTGACCCGGTCCGCGCGCGGGTCCCAGAGGTCCACCTCGGCGCCGAGGGCGAGGTCGGCGAGGAACTTCTCGGCGTCGGCCCCGGCCCGCTCGGCCAGCGGGGTGAGCAGCTCGACCGCGGCCTGCAGCTCGGCCACCCGCCGCTCCGGATCGGCGCCCGCCCGGCCGGCGGCCGCGGCGCGCGCCGTCGCCGGCGTCAGCCGCGACCACTCGTCCGCCCCGATCTTCCCGGGCGGACGGGCGGCAGCGCCCCCGGGCGGACGGGCAGCGGCGCCCCCGGGCGGACGGTGGGCGGGGGCCGGCAGGGCGGCAGGGATGGCGGGAAGGCCGCCGGCCCGGTCGATCGCGGCCTGGGCCGCGGCGCGCACCCGGGTCAGCACCGGCCGCGGGTCGCCGGCCGCCCGGACCAGGTCCTCGCGCAGCACGCCGAGCAGCTCGCGCACTCCGGGCTGGTCGCCGAGCCGGTGGTGGGAGCGCTTCTGGTACGGCACGCCGGCCGCCTCCAGCGCGTCCACCAGCGCGGCGGCCTGCGCGTCGGTGCGGTAGAGGACGGCGAAGTCCGCGTACGAGTGGACCGCGTCGGTCCACGGGTCGGCGGCGCCGCGCAGCAGCGCGGTGAGATCGGAGCCGCCGAGCACCCGCTCGATCGTGCCGACCACGAACGCGGCCTCGGCCGTCTCGTCGGCCGCGGTGTGCAGGGTGATCCGGTCCGGGCCGTCGCCGGGGGCGACCGCGGTGAGCGTCCGGCCGGGCACCAGCGTGGCCGGCGCGACCAGGCCGAGCGCGGCGTCGACGACCGTCGCCGTGCTGCGGTAGTTGCGGGTCAGCCGCACCTCCCGCGCGCCCGGGAAGTCCGCGGCGAACCGGAGGAAGAAGCCGACCTCGGCACCGCGGAAGGAGTAGATCGCCTGGTCCGGGTCGCCGATCACGCACAGGTCGCCGTCGGGCGGGACCAGCAGGCGCAGCAGCGCGTACTGGGCCGGGTCGACGTCCTGGTACTCGTCGACGCTCACGTGCCGCCAGCGCCGCCGGTACGCCTCGGCCAGCTGCGGGTCCTCGCTCAGCAGCGCGACCGGGCGGGCCAGCAGGTCGTCCAGGTCGAGCAGGCCGCGGGCCCGCTTGCCGGCGCGATAGCGGGCCAGCGGCCCGGCCAGCTCCGGGTCGTGCCCGGCCGGGTCACGAGCCAGCGCGCCGACGTGGTCGAGCAGCCGGCGCACGTCGCGGGCCGGCGCGTCGGCGCCCATCGCCTCCCGGGCCAGCGCCAGCCGCTCGGCCTCGTCGACGACCCGGACGTCGCCGCCGAGCCCGAGCCGGGCCGCCTGCTCCCGGACGATCCGCAGGCCGAGCCCGTGGAACGTGGTGACCAGCGGCGGGGCCGGCAGCAGCGCGGCCAGCCGCTCGGTGAGCTCGCCGGCCGCGCGCCGGGTGAAAGTCAGGGCCAGGTGCTCCTCGGCCGGCACGCCGCGCTCGCCGATCTGGTACGCGATCCGGGTGGTCAACGTGCGGGTCTTGCCGGTGCCCGGACCGGCCACGACCAGCAGCGGGCCGGCCGCCACGGCCGCGTCCCGCTGGTCCGCGTCGAGCCCGTCCAGCACCGACACCGCCGCCGGTGCGGGCACCGGCACCCGCACCGTCCGCGCCGGCACCGCGAACAACCCGTCCCCGCCGACGTCCCGCTCCCCCGGCGCGGTCCCTCCCGCCGGTCCCGCGCCCGCCCCGGCGCTCTGGGCCGGGGGCTCGCCCGGGGCGCCCGGCGGTGGGTCGCGGGGGGTGGGCAGGTCGAACAGGGCCGCGGACGTGGCCGGGCGGAGGTCGGCCAGCTCCTTGGGATCGAACAGGCGCACCACCCCGTACTCGCCGTCGTACCCGCCCGCCAGCACGACCTCGCCGGCCCGCAGCCGGCGCAGCGCCTCGTCGATCCCCGGCGGCCCGGCCCCCGCGACCGCGTCCAGCGGCACGTCCTGCAGGATCGACAGCTCCGGCCCGAGCCGGTCGACCATCCGGCTCACCTCGGCCTCGACCGACTTCGCCTTCGCGCCGACCCCGAGCAGCTCGCCGACCACCTGCGGCAGCTGCACCAGGCACCGCCAGCCGGGCGCACCGGCCGGGACATGCCCGGCCGGCCGGTCGGCCAGCACCTCGACCCGGTGCAGCACGCCGACCGTGACCGGCTTGCCGCAGACCGGGCAGCGCCCGTCCCGGGCCCGCGTCTCGCCCGGCTCCAGCCGCACATCGCAGGTCCGGTGCCCGTCGAGGTGGTACTTGCCCTCCTCGGGGAAGAACTCGATCGTGCCGTCCAGCCCGACGCCGGTCTCCAGCGCCCGCCGCACCCCCGCGTACGACAGGTCGCAGGACAGCACCGTCGCCTCCCGGCCCAGTGCCGGCGGCGAGTGCGCATCCGAGTTCGACACCAGCCGGTAGCGGTCCAGCGAGGAGACCCGGTGGTTCATCGCCGGATCGCTGGACAGCCCGGTCTCGATCGCGAAGATGTGTCCGGCCAGGTCGGCGTAGCAGTCGGCGACCGAGTCGAACCCGGACTTCGAGCCGAGCGCGGCGAACCACGGCGTCCAGACGTGCGCGGGCACCAGGTAGCCGCCGTCGCCGGAGTCGAGCAGCGTCTCCAGCAGGTCGCGGGAGTCGAGCCCGAGGATCGGCCGGCCGTCGGAGCCGAGGTTGCCGATCCGGGCCAGTCGCCGGGTCAGCTCGCCGGCGACGCCGAGGTCGGGCGCGTAGAGCAGGTGGTGCACCTTGCGGGTCTTCTCGCCGCGCTTGTAGATCGTCGAGATCTCCACCGAGAGCTGGAACCGCACCGGCGTGCGTACCGACCCGGGCAGGGTGGCGAGGACGTCCCGCTCCAGGTCGGGCCGCAGCCGGAACAGGCCCGGCTCGGCCGGGACCAGCTTCGTGCGGATCTCCTCGGCCCAGGCCGGGTGGCACAGGTCGCCGGTGCCGACCAGGCCGATCCCCTTGCGGGCCGCCCACCAGGCCAGGTGCTCGAGGTCACAGTCCCGGCTGCAGGCGCGGGAGTAGCGGGAGTGCACGTGCAGGTCGGCGACGAAAGGCATGGCGCGCACATCCTGGCGGGCCGGGGCCGGCCGGCACAGGCGGACGCGCCGGCCGTCACCCGGTCAGGTCAGTGTTCCCGTCCGGGCTGGCGAGCGACGTGTACCGGCCGCGGTGGTACGCCAGCGGCGACGCCTCCGGGTTCGGCAGGTCGACGCCGAGCACCTCGGCGAGCAGCACGGTGTGGTCACCGCCCGGGTGGGCGGCCACCGTCACGCACTCGAACGTCGCCAGCGCTCCGTCGAGCAGCAGCGCGCCGGTATGCGGCCCGCGGTGGTGCGGCACGCCGGCCAGCGCGCCGTCGGTGTCGTGGCCGCGGCGAGCCAGCTTGCGGGAGATCGGCTCGCCGCCGAGCGGCAGCACCGACACCGCCCACCGGCCGGCGGCGAGCACGACGTCGTGCAGGCGGGACGCGTGCTCCACGCAGACCAGCACGAGCAGCGGGTCGAGGGACACGGAGGTGAAGCTGTTCGCGGTGATGGCGTGGTCGGCGCCGTCCGGGCCGCGGGCGGTGACCAGCGTGACGCCGGTCGGGAACTGCCCCATCGCGTCGCGGAAGGCGCGCTGCCGGCTCGAGTCGGCCTGCTGCCTCACGGTGTCCATCTCTCCCGACACTACCGCCGGGTACGCCCGGCCGCCCCGGCGCGACGGGTGATCTCGGACGCGACGCCGTACGCGCCGGCGACAGCGCCGGCGAACAGGAAGACAAGGCCGGTCAGCGAGCCGGGCACGACGAGGTCGCCCTCGGCCCGCGGCAGTGACAGCACGATGATCACGACCAGCCAGAGCACCGGCTGCGCCGCACCCCAGAGGATGCTGCCGGTCTGCCGGGCCGCGAGCTTGGCCAGCAGGATGTTGCCGGCCACCGCCAGCGGCACGCAGATCGGTAGGGGCACCGTGCCGATCCGCAGCGGCACCAGGAAGGCCTCGACCAGCGCCAGCCCGATCGCCAGCACCGCCACCAGGCCCCCGGCCACCACCCGCACGACCATCGGCTCCCGCCCGCCATCCCGCCCATCGGCGCCCCCGACGGACGCGTCGCCGCCGCGCCCGGACCGGTCGCCGGCGGCCGGGGCCGCGCCGCCAGCCGAGCCCGCGCCGCCAGCCGAGTCCCCGCCCCCAACCGAGTCCCCGCCCCCAACCGAGTCCCCGCCTCCAACCGAGTCCCCACCCGAAGCCGCGCCCCCACCCGGAGCCGCGGCCCCGGCGGCCGGGGCCGCCCCAACGGCCGGGGCCGCCCCAACGGCCGGGGCCGCCCCAACGGCCGGGGCCGCCCCAACGGCCGGGGCCGCCCCAACGGCCGGGGCCGCCCGGGCGGCCGAGCCCGCCCCAGCGGCGCTACCAGCCGCAGCGGCCCGGACGGCGCCCGGGGCGGGCGGCGGTTCGGGGGTCGGGTGCGCGGGTCGCACGGCTCAGGTCAGCCCGGCGAACAGGTCGGTCTCCGGGTCCTCGCCCGGCCCCCGCTTCCCGCGGACTAGCTGGTAGGCCTCCTGGCCGAACGCGTCCTCGCCGACCTTGTCGATGAGCGTGAAGAACGGCCCGTCGGCGGCGATCTGGCTGGCGTGCGCCCGCATGGCGGCGATCTTCCGGGGCAACCACTCGGCGCCGTCGACGACCGCGGTCACCGCCTCGTCCGGCACCACGAAGTCCAGCTCGTCGGCCGAGGCGACGCCGAACAGGTTCGACTCCCCCGCCTCGATCAGCATGTCGATCCCGCGCTGGATCGCCGAGCGCGGGAGCACCGACCAGTACACCTTCGACACCGCCCACGGCGGTCCGCTCTCCGGCGCGAACCCTGGGTCGGCGGCCGCGGCCACCGCCGCCCTCGCGACCCGGTGGGACTGGATGTGGTCGGGGTGCCCGTACCCGCCGTTCTCGTCGTACGTGACCAGGACCTGGGGCCGGACCTCCCGCACGATCCCGACCAGCGCCCGGCTCGTCTCCGCCGGGTCGGCCCGCCAGAACGCCCGCGGTGCGTCGTTGGTGGGCAGCCCCATCATGCCGCTGTCCCGCCACCGGCCCGGGCCGCCGAGCATCCGGTGGTCGGTCACGCCGAGCTCGGCCATGGCCAGCGACAGCTCGTGGTAGCGGTAGCCGCCGAGCTGATCGCTCTCGGCCGCCGCCAGCTGCGCCAGCTCCGGCACCAGCACCTCGCCCTCCTCGCCGAGGGTGCAGGTCACCAGCGTGACATGGGCGCCCTCGGCGACGTAGCGGGCCATCGTGGCGCCGGTGCTGGTGGTCTCGTCGTCCGGGTGGGCGTGCACGAGCAGCAGCCGGCGGGCCGCGGCCGGAGTGGACATGGGCCCCAGGTTAGGCGCCGGCGGTCAGAGCAGGCTCAGCGCCTCCGCGTAGTGACAGGCGCTGTCGTGCCCGTTGCCCCGGTCGATCAGCGGGGGGTCCTCGTTGATGCACTTCGCCCGCTGGTCGTCGGTGAGCTGGTTGGCGAACTTCGGGCACCGGGTGCGGAACCGGCAGCCGCTGGGCGGGTTGGCCGGGCTGGGCACGTCGCCGGTGAGCAGGATCCGCTGCCGGGCCCGCTCCCGGTCCGGATCCGGGATCGGGATGGCCGACAGCAGCGCCTGCGTGTACGGGTGGGCCGGCCGCTCGAACAGGTCCAGCGTGTCGGCGACCTCGACGATCTTGCCGAGGTACATCACCGCGACCCGGTCGGAGGTGTGCCGGACCACGGACAGGTCGTGCGCGATGAACAGGTACGACAGGCCGAGCCGGTCGCGCAGGTCCTCGAGCAGGTTGACCACGCCGGCCTGGATCGACACGTCGAGCGCGGACACCGGCTCGTCGAGGATCAGCACCTTCGGCTCCAGCGCGAGCGCCCGGGCGATACCGATGCGCTGCCGCTGGCCGCCGGAGAACTCGTGCGGGTAGCGGTTGTTGTGCTCGGGGTTGAGGCCGACCAGCGCGAGCAGCTCGTTCACCCGGTCGCGGATCTGGTTGCGGGGCACGACCTTGTGGATGAGCAGCGGCTCGCCGACGATGTCCAGCACCGGCAGCCGCGGGTTGAGCGACGCGTACGGGTCCTGGAAGACGATCTGGATCTCCCGGCGCAGCGGCCGCATCGCCGACCGGCTGAGCCCGACCAGCTCCCGGCCGTTGTACTTGACCGAGCCGTCGGTGGCCGGCTGCAGGTTGAGGATCGCCCGGCCGGTGGTCGACTTGCCGCAGCCGGACTCGCCGACCAGCCCGAGCGTCTCACCCGGGAAGAGGGTCAGGTCGATGCCGTCGACGGCCTTGATGTTCCCGACCGTACGGCGCAGCAGGCCCTTGCCCTTGATCGGGAAGTACTTCTGCAGGCCCCGGACCTCCAGCACCGGGACCGAGCCGATGCCGCGCTCGCGGGCCTCGTCCGAGGGCAGGTCGGTGGTGGTCATGCCTGCTCCTCCGGGTCGCGGCGCGCGGCCGCCTCGTCGCCCCGCGCGGGGGCGGCCATGGTCCCACCGTCGGCGGGAGAAGATCCGTCGGCCGGGGTCTCGGCGGACCCGGCCGCGCTGCTCGCGCTCGGCGCGGTGACGCGGCCGGGCTCGATCAGGCTGGGCTCGACCAGGCCGTGCTCCAGCTGCCCGGCGATCTCCTCGTTGTGAGCGATGATCTCCTCGATCGGCACCGGTTCCTCGGTCGCCTCCCCGCCGGCGGCGATGTCGGCCGCCGCGCCCATCGTGATGTCGGCGGAGTCCGCGGTGAAGATGTCCTCGGCGGCCACGTCGGTCTCGACGATCTCGTCGACCCGGATGCAGGCCGCGCTGTGCTCGGCGCTGCCGTCGACCGGGTGCAGGTCGGGCTCGGCCACGTCGCACTGCGCGTAGTGCAGCGGGCAGCGCGGGCCGAACGGGCAGCCCGGCTTCACGTTGATCAGCGACGGCGGCGAGCCTTTGATCGGGGTCAGCCGGGTCTTCTCCTCGGCGTCGACGCGCGGCATCGAGCCGAGCAGGCCGATCGAGTAGGGCATGCGGGCGCGGTAGAAGATGTCCTCGACGGTGCCCTTCTCGACCGCCCGCCCCGCGTACATGACCAGCACCTTGTCGACCATGCCGGCGACGACCCCGAGGTCGTGGGTGATCAGCACGGTCGCCGCGCCGGTCTCCTCCCGCGCCGTCTTGAGCACCTCGAGGACCTGTGCCTGCACGGTCACGTCGAGCGCGGTGGTCGGCTCGTCGGCGATGATCACCTCGGGCTGGTTGGCCATCGCGATCGCGATGACCACGCGCTGGCGCATGCCGCCGGAGAACTCGTGCGGGTACGAGTCGATCCGGGCCGCCGCGTTGGGGATGCCGACGAGCGTGAGCAGGTCGACGGCCCGGGCCCGGGCGGCCTGCCGGGACAGCGACTTGTCGTGCTGGCGGACGGTCTCGGCGATCTGCACGCCGATCTTGTAGACCGGGTCGAGCGAGGTCATCGGGTCCTGGAACACCATCGCGACCTGCTTGCCGCGGACCGCGGACATCTGTCGGTCGTTGAGGCCGAGCAGCTCCCGGCCGCGGAACTTCACCGAGCCGGTGATGTTCGCCGAACCGGGCAGCAGGCCCATCACAGCCATCGAGGTGACCGACTTGCCGGAGCCTGACTCGCCGACGATGCCGAGCACCTCGCCGGGGCGCAGCGAGAAGCTCACGCCGCGCACGGCGTGCACGACGCCATCCTCGGTCGGGAAGCGCACGTTGAGGTCCTCGACCTCGAGCAGCGCGCCGGTCCCGGCCGGACGGTCCTGCTCGGTGGTGTCGATCAGGGTCGACATGGGGCTCCGCTCGATCGGTCCGGCGGGCACGCCGGACGGGAGGTGCCGCGAAGGTGCGGGCGCTGAGGGTGGAGTCGACCAGGCCGTCCGGCCCGGCGGCCCGGGGGCCGGCAGTGCGGGTCGGACGGCACGGGCGTCAGCGGAGTCGGTTCGCCGAGGGGTCGAACGCGTCTCGGATGCCGTCGCCGATCAGGTTGATCGACAGCACGATCACCAGGATGGCGATGCCGGGGAAGTAGAACAGCCACGGCCGGGTCTCCGCCGCCTGGGCACCGACCGCGACCAGCGCGCCGAGCGAGGTCTGCGAACCCTGCACGCCGTAGCCGAGGTAGCTCAGCGCCGCCTCGGTGATCACCGCCGTGGCCGCGCCGAGTGTGCCCCAGACGATGATCTGGCCGAGCGAGTTGGGGACCAGGTGCTTGAGGATGATCCTCTTGTCGGAGGCGCCCAGCGCGTGCGCCGCCTCGACGTACTCACGCTCGCGCAGCGAGAGGAACGAGCTGCGCACGATCCGGGCCAGGTCCATCCAGCCGAGGATCGCGATGAACAGCGCGATGCCGATCGGCGAGCGGGCGCTCGGGAAGTTGTTGGCCACGACGATGATCGCGACGAGGATCGGCACGGTCAGGATGATGTCGACGATGCGCATCAGCACGTTGTCGGTCCACCTGCCGAAGTAGCCGGAGATCGCGCCGATCAGCACGCCGATGGTGCCGGCCACCAGCACGAAGATCACGCTGATGTAGGTGGACCGCTGGATGCCCATCATCATCCGGGCGAGCAGGTCCCGGCCGATCTCGTCGGTGCCGAGCGGGTGCCCGCCGGTGCCCGGCGCCACCGACAGCGCACCGCCGTCCTGCTCGTCGAAGGTGAAGCCGTAGAAGTGCGGGTAGATGAACGAGATCAGCAGCAGGAGCACGTAAACGAAGATCGCGATCATCGCCAGCTTGTTGTGCATGAACCGCCGCAGCGCCTGCTGGGTCTGGCTGCGGGACTTGACCGTGAACTCCCGCTCGATCGGAGCGGTCGTCGGAGCCTGGGGGGTCACCTGGGGTGTGGTGACCTGCTGCACGTCGGTTGCCATGTCGACCTCGTTCCCTCGGGGGTCCTCAGCTCAGCCGGATGCGCGGGTCAAGGACCGCGTACAACAGGTCGGCGATGAGGTTGAACAGCACGATGAAGAACGCCGAGACGATCAGCCAGCCGAGCACGACGTTGAGGTCCTGCTGGCCCAGTCCGTTCTGGGTCAGGTAGCGACCCATGCCGTTCCAGTTGAAGACGGTCTCGGTGATGATCGCGCCCCCGAAGATGGCACCGAGACCGAGGGCGACCACGGTCGTGGTCGGGATGAGCGCGTTGCGAAGGCCGTGCTTGAGCAGCACCTTGCGCCAGGGCAGGCCCTTCGCCCGGGCGAACCGCATGTACTCCGAGCTCATCACGTCGAGCATCGAGGCCCGCTGGAACCGGCTCCAGGCCGCGTACGTGATGCCGGCGAGCGCGATGGTCGGCAGGACGAGGTGCTGCAGCCGGTCCTTGAAGATCTCGCTGGTGGTGCCGTAGATCGAGATGCCGGGTGACTCCTCGCTGGCGGTGTAGAGGATCGTGCGCCCAACCATCTCGTTGATCTTGATCGCGACGTACGTCTTGAGCAGCACCGCGAACCAGAAGACCGGCAGCGCGATGAGGATGTAGGAGATGATCGTCGCGATGTAGTCGCTCGGCTTGTTCTTCCGCACCGCGGTGACCACACCCACGATCACGGCGAGCACGATCGCCAGGAGCATCGCGGCGATCACCATCCGGGCGGTGACGCCCAGCCGCTCGAAGAGGTCCGGCCGCACCGGCTGGCTGTTGATGTTGAGCCCGAAGTCGCCGTGCAGGATCCCGGTCAGCCAGTGCCAGTAGCGGACCAGGATCGAGTCGTTGAGCCCGAGCTCCTCCCGCTTCTGTTCGAAGAACTGGGGCGGCGGCGGTGGCTGCCGCGTGCGGTACTGGGCGAGCGGGTCCACGGTCTGCGCGACCAGCACGAAGACCAGGAACGAGCTGGCCACCAGCACGAGGATCGACGCCAGCAGGCGTCGAATGCTGTACAGCAGCATGAGCGTCACCTTACGCCGCGCGATCACCCGTTGGGAGATGGACGGGTGCTGGACGGAACAACGGGTGCGGCCTCCCGGGTACGGGGTTCCCGTCCCGGGAGGCCGCCTAACCCTTGTCGCCTCCGATTACCGGAAGCGCCTTGTCACTACTGCTTCATCGCGATCTTCGTGGAGTCCCACAGCGGACCGGCCAGGCTGGCGTTCTCCTGGAAGCCGGTGTAGTTGCTGTTGTAGGCCAGGAAGGTCGGCTTCTGGTACAGCGGGATGGTGAACAGGTTCTCCCAGAGCAGCTTGTCCACCTGGTTGCCCAGGTCCTGCGCCGTCTTGTCGTCGGTCGCAGCGTTGATCTCCGGGAACAGCTTGTCGACCCGCGGGTCGCCACCGCGCGTGTAGTTCTGGCCGATGTTGTCACCCTCCGGGCTCTGGTAGATCGACTGGTTGCCGGAGATGTACGGCGCGCTCACCCAGGCGAACAGGGCGATCTGGAACTGGCCACCCTCGAGGCTGGTCGGCTTCTCCTTGCCCGCGAAGATGTCCGGGTTCAGGAACTTCTTGATCTCGATGCCGACCGGCTTCAGCTGCTGGGTGATCACGTCGATCGTGTTGCTCCGCAGCGGGTTGGCCTGCGTGGTCATGATCTGGAAGGACAGCCGCTTGCCGCCCTTCTGGTAGATGCCGTCCGCACCCTTGGTGAAGCCGGCACCCTCGAGCAGCGACTGCGCCTTGGCCGCGTCCTGCTTGTTGTAGAGGCCGCCGCTGGTGTCCTCGTAGCCGGGCTGGTTGTTGACGAAGTAGCGGTTGTTCAGCACCTGCGCGCGGCCGTCGAACTGGGCGACGGTCTTGGCCACGATGTCGGGCCGGTTCAGCGCGTACGCGAAGGCCTGCCGGACGACCTTCTGGCCGAGCAGCTCGTCCTTGGTGTTGAGGTCGAGGTGCTCGAACGACAGCCCGAAGTTCGTGCTGCTGGTGATCGTCGGCTCCAGCGACTTGATCTGCTTGACCAGGTCGAGCTGGGGCTGCGGGTAGATCATCTGCACCTCGTTGTTACGAAGCGCGGAGACCGACACGGCCGGGTCGTTGCCGATGGCCTGGACGATGACCCGGTCCAGCTTCGACGGCTCGCCCCACCACTTCGGGTTGCGGGACAGCGTCATGATCTGCTTGCCGACGTCGATCCCGGCCTTGTCCATCGTGTACGGACCGCTGGCGGCCGGCATGCCCTGCGCCGTCGGCCAGCCCTTGGTGACGTAGTCGCAGTTGGCCTTCGGGCTGCCCTTGTCCATGATGTGCTGCGGGAACAGCGTGAACAGGGACTTCCAGTCCGAGAACGGCTTCGCGAACGTGACCGTGGCGGTCTTGTCGTTGTCCGCGCTCTCGACCGACGCGATCTGGTCGTAGCCGGTGGTCGCCAGCAGCGACGCGCACCCGCCCTTGGCCGGGTCGGCGCTCTTCTGGAGCTGCCAGGTGAACTCGAAGTCCTTGGCCGTGATCGGCTGGCCGTCGGACCAGACCGCCTTCGGGTTGATCTTGTACTGGACGACCTGCTTGCCATTGTTCGTCTGGTTGGTCGGCTCGCCGACCACGAGGTCGTTGTCAGGCCGGACCGTGAAGTCCGGGTAGATGCGGTAGGGCGCCAGCAGCACCCGGATCTGGGTGTACCCGGTCGAGATCGAGTTGCCGGCCGAGATCAGCGGCATCAGGTTCTCCGGGAACGCGGTGTCCAGGCCGTATACCAGCTGGCCGCCGCTCTTGGTGCCGCCGCTGGCGCCACCTCCGCCGGAGTCGCTGCCGCCACCGCAGGCAGCGGCGGTCATCGCGACGATGACCGCGGGCGCGATGAGCGCCGACTTCCTCCACAACTTCACGTTCGTGAGCCTCCTCCGTCCCGCGATGCGCGGGAGCACACCGGATCCGACGGGGGTGCCGCCAGACGGGGCGACCCTAACCAGCGCGCGGACGGGGCCCCAGCCGGCGTCTGCCAATCGTGACCAAGGAGTGACCGAACCGACGTGAGCCCGTGCCGTGCTCGCTCTGGCCTGCCCAAATGGGTTGACTCGGCATGCTCCGGGCGGCCCAACGCGGCGGCGTCCCAACGTCGCGGCCAGAAAACCCGGACCGGTGTCAGGGCTGCGAACCGCGCGGCTCAGCGGACCGGGATGCTCGCCCGCGCCCGGCGGGCGCGCAGCTTCTCCCGATCGTGCTGGGCCAGCGCCACCTTGCGCAGCCGGACCGCGGCCGGCGTCACCTCGACGCACTCGTCCTCGCGGCAGAACTCCAGCGCCTGCTCCAGCGACAGCATCCGCGGCGGCACCAGCCGCTCCAGCTCCTCGCCGGAGGACGAGCGCACGTTGGTGAGCTTGCGCTCCTTGGTCGGGTTGACGTCCATGTCGTCGGAGCGGGAGTTCTCCCCGACGATCATCCCCTCGTAGACCTCGACCCCGGGCCCGACGAACAGCGAGCCGCGCTCCTGCAGCCCGAACAACGCGTACGTGCTGGTCAGGCCGCGGCGGTCGGCCACCAGCGAGCCGGTCGGGCGGGTGCGCAGCTCGCCGTGCCAGGGCTCGTACCTCTCGAAGACGTGGTGCAGCAGGCCGGTGCCGCGGGTCTCGGTCAGGAACTCGGTGCGGAAGCCGATCAGCCCCCGGGCCGGCACCAGGTATTCCAGCCGCACCCAGCCGGTGCCGTGGTTGACCATCTGCTCCAGCCGGCCGCGGCGCAGGCCCAGCAGCTGGGTGACCACGCCGACGTAGTCCTCCGGCACGTCGATGGTCAGCCGCTCCATCGGCTCGTGCACCTTGCCGCCGACCTCGCGGGTGACCACCTGCGGCTTGCCGACGGTGAGCTCGAAGCCCTCCCGGCGCATCAGCTCGACCAGCACGGCCAGCTGCAGCTCGCCGCGGCCCTGGACCTCCCAGGTGTCCGGCCGCTCGGTGGGCAGCACCCGGATCGAGACGTTGCCGACCAGCTCGGTGTCCAGCCGGTTGCGTACCAGCCGGGCGGTCATCTTGGTGCCGCTCTGCCCGGACAGCGGCGAGGTGTTGATACCGAGCGTCATCGAGATCGACGGCTCGTCGATCGCGAGCACCGGCAGCGGCCGCGGGTCGTCCGGGTCGGCCAGCGTCTCGCCGATCGTGATCTCCGGGATGCCGGCGACCGCGACCAGGTCACCGGGTCCGGCCTGGTCGACCGGCTTGCGCTCCAGCCCGCTGGTCATCAGCAGCTCGGACACCTTGACCCGCTCGATGCTGCCGTCGGTGCGGCACCAGGCCGCCTGCTGGCCCCGCCGGATCGTGCCGTTGTGCACCCGGCACAGCGCCAGCCGGCCCAGGTACGGCGACGAGTCCAGCGTGGCCACCCTGGCCTGCAGCGGCACGCCCTGCTCGTAGGTGGGGGCGGGGACGGTGGCGACCAGGGTGTCGAACAGCGGGCCGAGGTCGGGGTTGTCCGGGGACTCGCCGTCGGCGGGGCGGGTCAGCGAGGCCCGCCCGGCCTTGGCTTGGCAGTAGACGATCGGGAACTCGATCTGCTCCTCGGTCGCCTCCAGGTCCAGGAACAGCTCGTACGTCTCGTCGAGGACCTCGGCGATCCGGGCGTCCGGCCGGTCGACCTTGTTGACCACGAGGACCACCGGCAGCTTCGCGGCCAGCGCCTTGCGCAGCACGAACCGGGTCTGCGGCAGCGGCCCCTCGCTCGCGTCGACGAGCAGCAGCACACCGTCGACCATCGACAGCGCCCGCTCGACCTCGCCGCCGAAGTCGGCGTGCCCGGGGGTGTCGACGATGTTGATCAGCGTCCCGCCGTACCGCACCGCGGTGTTCTTGGCGAGGATCGTGATGCCCTTCTCCCGCTCGAGGTCCATCGAGTCGAGGATGCGGTCGGGCTCCTCGGCGTGGCTGCCGAAAGCGCCGGACTGCCAGAGCATGGCGTCCACCAGGGTGGTCTTGCCGTGGTCGACGTGGGCGACGATCGCGACGTCGCGGAGGTCATCTCTGGTGGGCACGACGCTCCAGCCTACCCACGCGGTGGTCAGACTCACAGGGACCGACCCCGCCGTGCCGACGCGGGCAGCGCAGAATACTGTGCATCGTCCGGTCCTGGAACCGCCTTCCGGTCGGTCCCGCGACACCGACGCCGCGACCCTCGACGTGGAGACTCACATGGCCTCGGGCACCCTCGACTCATCCGCGGGCACCGCGGGTGTGACGTCCACCCAAGCCGGCCCGGCCGCCGGCGGCCGGGCCGCGATCGGCGCCCGGACGCTGCGCACCGACGACTGGCGCAAGGCGCCCATCCTCACCGTCGTCCTGCTGACCCTGTGGATCCTGTACGCGGTGGTCCGGGCCTTCATGCAGAAGTGGTACTGGGTGGAGGACTACCACTACCTGACGCCGTTCTACTCGCCGTGCGTGTCCGACGGCTGTGAGGGCGACTCCTCGCTGTTCGGCCGCTTCCT
Source organism: uncultured Actinomycetota bacterium (assembly GCA_963803135.1). Taxonomy (GTDB): domain Bacteria; phylum Actinomycetota; class Actinomycetes; order Mycobacteriales; family CADCTP01; genus CADCTP01. Next base: position 71,422 of record CAWDLH010000018.1, read on the forward strand.
CCCGGACATCGCGATCTTCCCGTTCGCCATGCTCACGCTGCCGTTCCTGGGCCTGTTCCGGCTGACCTGCTACTACTACCGGCGCGCCTACTACCGCTCCTACTGGGGGTCGCCGCCGGCCTGCGCGGTGCCCGACCTCCACAAGACGTACAAGGGCGAGTCGCGCTTCCCGCTGATCCTGCAGAACAGCCACCGCTACTTCTTCTACGCCGCCGTGCTGCTGTCGATCGTCAACACGGTCGACGCGATCCTGGCCTTCCACTCGCCGGGCGGGTTCGGGATCGGGCTGGGCACGATCATCCTGGTGATCAACGTGATCCTGCTCTGGGCGTACACGGTGTCCTGCCATTCCTGCCGGCACATCGTCGGCGGCCGGCTGCGGCACTTCTCCAAGCCACCCGGTCCGTTACCGCGCCTGGGGTTTCGTCTCCAAGCTCAACGTGAAGCACATGCAGCTCGCCTGGACGACCCTGGGCACCCTGGTCGTGACGGACTTCTACGTCATGGCCGTGTCCGCGGGCTGGATCTCCGACCTGCGGATCGTCGGCTAGGAGGACCGCGATGACCACGACCGAAGAGACCGTCGAGCGGCACGAGTACGACGTCCTGGTGATCGGCGCGGGCGGCGCCGGCCTGCGCGCCGCGATCGCCGCCCGCGAGCAGGGCATGCGCACCGCGATCGTCTGCAAGTCGCTGTTCGGCAAGGCGCACACGGTGATGGCCGAGGGCGGCGCCGCGGCGGCGATGGGCAACGTCAACTCGCGCGACAACTGGCAGGTCCACTTCCGGGACACCATGCGCGGCGGCAAGTTCCTCAACAACTACCGGATGGCCGAGCTGCACGCGAAGGAGGCGCCGGACCGGGTCTGGGAGCTGGAGACGTACGGCGCGCTGTTCGACCGCACCAAGGACGGCAAGATCAGCCAGCGCAACTTCGGCGGCCACGAGTACCCGCGGCTCGCGCACGTCGGCGACCGCACCGGCCTGGAGATGATCCGCACCCTGCAGCAGAAGATCGTGTCGCTGCAGCAGGAGGACTTCCGCGCCACCGGCGACTACGAGGCCAGCATCAAGGTCTTCGCCGAGTGCACGGTGACCGAGCTGCTCAAGGACGGCGACGCGGGTCTCCGGCGCGTTCGGCGTACTGGCGGGAGAACGGACGGTTCCTCGCCTTCTCCGCGCCGGCGGTCATCCTCGCCACCGGCGGGATCGGCAAGTCGTTCAAGGTGACCAGCAACAGCTGGGAGTACACCGGCGACGGGCACGCGCTGGCGCTGCGCGCGGGCGCGACGCTGATCAACATGGAGTTCGTCCAGTTCCACCCGACCGGGATGGTCTGGCCGCCGTCGGTGAAGGGGATCCTGGTCACCGAGTCGGTCCGGGGCGACGGCGGCATCCTCAAGAACTCCGAGGGTGAGCGCTTCATGTTCAACTACATCCCGGACGTGTTCAAGGCGCAGTACGCGACCTCCACCGAGGAGGCCGACAAGCTGGTACTCGGACGCGGACAACAACCGCCGGCCGCCCGAGCTGCTGCCCCGCGACGAGGTCGCCCGGGCGATCAACGCGGAGGTCAAGGCCGGGCGCGGCTCCCCGCAACGGCGGCGTGTTCCTGGACATCGCCTCCCGGCTGCCGGCCGAGGAGGTGCGGCGCCGGCTGCCGTCGATGTACCACCAGTTCAAGGAGCTCGCCGACGTCGACATCACCGAGGAGCCGATGGAGGTCGGTCCGACCTGCCACTACGTGATGGGCGGGGTGGAGGTCGACCCGGACACCCAGCAGTCCAAGGTGGCCGGGCTCTACGCGGTGGGTGAGGTCTCCGGCGGCATGCACGGCTCCAACCGGCTCGGCGGCAACTCGCTGTCGGACCTGCTGGTGTTCGGGATGCGCTCGGGTGTGGCCGCGGCCGACTACGTGCGCGGCCTGGCCGGCGCCCGGCCCACGGTCGGCGAGGACGACGTGGCCGCCGCGCAGGAGGCGGCGCTCGCGCCACTGGCCCTGCAGGGCGGCGAGAACCCGTACACGATCCAGTCCGACCTGCAGCAGACGATGAACGACCTGGTCGGCATCATCCGCAAGGCCGAGGAGATCGAGCAGGCCCTGGCCGCCCTGCAGGACCTGCGCGGCCGGGTGGCCAAGGTCAGCGTCGAGGGCGGGCGGTTCTTCAACCCCGGCTGGCACATCGCGCTCGACCTGCGCAACATGCTGGTGGTCTCCGAGTGCGTGGCCAAGGCCGCGCTGCTGCGCACCGAGTCCCGCGGCGGGCACACCCGCGACGACCACCCGGCCATGGAGCCGGAGTGGCGCAAGGTCAACCTGGTCTGCTCGCTGTCCGGCGACCCGGCGGTGGAGGAGGCCGTCTCGGTCGTCCGGCAGCCGCTGCCGACCATGCCGCTGGAGCTGCTGTCGCTGTTCGAGTGGAGCGAGCTGTCGAAGTACATGACGCCGGAGGAGCTGGAGGACCTGCCCGGCGCCGAGAAGAAGGCCGACCTCCCCGACCAGCCCGAAGGAGCCTGACCAGTCATGGGGTACGACCACCACTTCAGGGTCTGGCGCGGGGACGACTCCGGCGGCGCTCTCGAGGACTTCGTCGTCGAGGTGAACGACGGCGAGGTCGTGCTGGACATCATCCACCGGCTGCAGGCCACCCAGGCCTCCGACCTCGCGGTCCGCTGGAACTGCAAGGCCGGCAAGTGCGGCTCCTGCAGCGCCGAGGTCAACGGCAAGCCGCGGCTGATGTGCATGACCAGGATGTCGACGTTCCACCGGGACGAGACGGTGACCGTGACGCCGCTGCGCACGTTCCCGGTGATCCGCGACCTGGTCACGAACGTCGGCTACAACTACCAGAAGGCCCGCGAGGTCCAGTCGTTCGCGCCGCCGGCGGACCTCGCCCCGGGCGAGTACCGGATGCAGCAGGTCGACGTCGAGCGCTCGCAGGAGTTCCGCAAGTGCATCGAGTGCTTCCTGTGCCAGAACACCTGCCACGTGGTGCGTGACCACGAGGAGAACAAGCAGGCCTTCGCCGGGCCCCGCTACCTGATGCGGGTGGCCGAGCTCGACATGCACCCGCTGGACCAGGCCGACCGCAAGGACGTGGCCCAGGAGGAGCACGGGCTCGGCTTCTGCAACATCACCAAGTGCTGCACCGAGGTCTGCCCGGAGCACATCAAGATCACCGACAACGCGCTGATCCCGATGAAGGAGCGCGTGGTCGACCGCAAGTACGACCCGCTGGTCTGGCTCGGCAACAAGATCCGCCGGCGCTAGCTGGCCAGCCGTCGGGGGCGGCCCCGGTAACCCCCGGGCGGCGGCTCGGGTGCTGTGGCGGCACTCGACCGACGTCGTCCTACGAGCCCCGCCGAGGGCGGAGGACCCCATCAGGTCCACTACCCGCGGTGCCGCTCGGGGCGGTTGGCCCTTCGGTTGGGTCGACCGTTAGGGTTGCTAACCATGTTCGAGGTGGCATCAGCAGCCGTGGAGGCCGCGCTCGCGGCCGGCGCCCGGTACGCGGACGCCCGCGCCATGCACCAGCGCAGCGAGTCGATGGCCGCCCGCAACGGCGACATCGAGGACCTGGCGCAGCGGGAGTCGGTCGGCGTCGGCGTGCGGGCCCTGGTCGGCTCGTCGTGGGGCTTCGTGGCGGTGCCGGACCCGACCGACGCCGAGGCGCGCCGGGCCGGCGAGCAGGCGGCCGCGGTGGCCAGGGCGTCGGCGCTGGTGCCCGGCCCGGACGTGGCGCTGGTGCCGGTCGAGGTGCGGCGGGACAGCTGGTCCAGCCCGTGCGAGGAGGACCCGCTGTCGGTCCCGCTGGCCGAGAAGGGCGACCTGGTCGCCGGCGTCACCGCGACCATGCGGTCGGCCGGCGCCTCCCTGGCCGAGGCGTCCTACCAGGTCTGGGACACCACCAAGTGGTTCGTCTCCAGCGAGGGCGCGCGGATCGACCAGCGCATCCGGGAGTGCGGCGCGGCGATGAGCGCGACCGCGATCGGCGCGGGCGAGACCCAGCGCCGGTCGTACCCGGGCATCCGCGGGCAGTACGGCACCCGCGGCTGGGAGCTGGTGCGCGACCTCGACCTGCCCGGGCAGGCGGCCCGGATCGCCGAGGAGGCGCAGGCGCTGCTGACCGCGCCGCCCTGCCCGCCCGGCGAGACCACGCTGATCCTCGGCAGCGAGCAGATGGCGCTGCAGATCCACGAGTCCGTCGGGCACGCCACCGAGCTGGACCGGATCCTCGGCTGGGAGGCGGCGTTCGCCGGCACCTCCTGGCTCGACCTGGCCCAGCTCGGCCGGCTGCGGTTCGGCTCCGACCTGATGACGGTCACCGCCGACGCGACGCTGCCCGGCGCGCTCGGCTCGTTCGGGTACGACGACGAGGGCACGCCGGCCGCTCCGGTCGACATCGTCCGGGACGGGGTCTGGACCGGCGTGCTGTCCGGGCGGGACTCGGCCTCGGTGGCCGGGCTGTCGTACGGCGGGATGGTGCGGGCGGACGGCTGGGCCAGGCTGCCGATGGTGCGGATGACCAACGTCGGCCTGCTGCCCGGCGACTCGTCGCTGGAGGAGATGATCGCGGCCACCGACGACGGGATCCTGATGGACACCAACCGGTCCTGGTCCATCGACGACCGCCGGCTGAACTTCCAGTTCGGCTGCGAGGTCGGCTGGGAGATCAAGAGCGGCCGGCGCGGGCGGATGCTGCGCAACCCCACGTACACCGGGATCAGCCCGCGGTTCTGGGGGTCGATGGACATGATCGGCAACCGGTCGGAGTGGACCTTCTGGGGCACCCCGAACTGCGGGAAGGGCCAGCCGGCGCAGGTCGGCCACACCGGCCACCCGTCGGTGCCGGCCCGGTTCCGCGGCGTGCGGGTGGGGGTGCGCGGATGAGCGAGCACGAGAGCGAGCAGGGCGAGCGGACAGCGACGCGGACCGGCCGGCCGGCGCCCGCGCCCGCCGGCCCGTCCGAGGACCGGGCGGGGCACGCGCGCGAGGATCTCGCGGCCAGGGTGCTGGAGCTGACCCGGTCGGTCGCCGGTCCGTCGGCGCAGGCCGAGGTCACGGTCAGCTCGACCGTGCGCGGGCTGACCCGGTTCGCCCGCTCGTTCGTGCACCAGAACGTCGTCGACACCAGCGAGCGGATCCGGCTGCGGGTCGTCGTCGCCGGCTCCTGGGCCGCGGTCTCCACCGACCGCGCCGACGCCGACTCGCTGCTGTCCACTGTGGAGTCCGCGGTGGCGGCGGCCCGGGTCCGGCCGGCGGATCCCGGCTTCCCCGGGCTCACCCCGCCGGCGCCGCCGGCCGGCACGGGCAACTGGGACGACGCGACCGCGGACGCGACCCCGGACCAGCGGGCCGCGGTGGTGCGCGAGTTCGTCGACGCGGCCGAGGGCCTGGAGACGGCCGGGTACGTCGAGTCGATGCGGGTCGAGTCCGTGTACGCGAACACCGCCGGGCAGTCCGTCGCCGGCCGGGTCACCGGGGCGGCCGCGGACGGGATCGCCCGGGTGCCGGGCGCGGACGGTGTGGCCCGGCAGGGCTCGACCCGGCTGGGCGAGCTCGGCGGGGCCGACCTCGGCCGGATCGCCGCGGCCAAGGCGCGGGCCGGCGCCGAGCCGGTCGACCTGCCGCCGGGTGACTACGAGGTGGTGCTGGAGCCGGCCTGCGTGGCCGACATCCTGCACTTCCTGCTCGTGCACGGGTTCAACGGCCGGCCGGTGGCCGAGGGGCGGTCGTTCGTGCGGGTCGGCGAGCAACAGTTCGACCGCGCGCTGCGGATCTGGGACGGCCCGCTGGACGAGCTGTCCACCGCGCTGCCGTACGACGTCGAGGGCACGCCACGGCAGCGGCTGGACCTGGTCGTCGACGGCGTGAGCGCGGCGATCGCGCACGACCGGCGGACCGCGGCCGCGGCCGGCGCGACCTCGACCGGGCACGCGGTCGAGGGCGGCGAGCGGTGGGGCGCGGTGCCGGACCAGCCCAGGGTCGGCGCCGGCACCGGCGGGTCGTCCGCCGACCTCGCCGCGGGGATGCGGCGGGGGCTGCTGGTCAGCGACTTCTGGTACACCCGGATCCTCGACCCGCGCACGGTGGTGATCACCGGCCTGACCCGCAACGGGGTCTGGCTGATCGAGGACGGCGAGATCACCGCGCCGGTGAGCACGCTGCGGTTCACCCAGTCGTACCCGAACGCGCTGGCGCCCGGCGCGGTCCTCGGTGTCGGCTCGGACGCGAGCGCGGTCCCGGTCCGCGGTCCGAACGACATGGTCCGCTCGCCGAGCCTGCACCTGGCCGGCTGGCACATCACCGGCGGCGCCGCCGGCTAACGCCCGCTAGCCCGTCGGCTCGACCGCGCGCCCGGTGGCAGGCCGGGGCCGGGCGAGCACGGCGACGACGGGCCGGTCGGCGGGGAGCCAGTCGACCGTGTCGAGCCGGTCGCGGGCCAGCCAGCGCAGCTCCGCGTGCTCGAAGGCGGTCGGCTCGCCGGCGACGAGCACGGCGGTCCAGGCGCGCAGCACGAGGCCGGCGGCGATCGGCACGTCGGGGCCGACCCGGGCGCCGACCTCGACGGTGATCCCGAGCTCCTCGCGCAGCTCGCGGACGAGCGCGGCCGCCTCGGTCTCGCCGTCCTCGACCTTGCCGCCGGGCAGCTCCCAGCCGGGTGGGCTGGACCGCCGGGCGGCGAGCACCCGGCCGGCGCCGTCGGTCAGCACCGCGCCCACGACCACCCGCACGCGGACACCGTGCCAGAACCCGGCGCCGCCGGTCAGCACCACCCCACGCCGACACCCGCACGCCGACACCGCGCCAGCCGCCGGGCCGCCGGTCAGCACCAACCGCACGCCGATACCGCACCGGCCGCCGGTTGTGGTGGGATCGGCGGATGAGCGAGCTGCTGGATCAGGCCGCGATCGACGCCGCACTGGCGAAGCTGGACGGGTGGAGCGGGGGTACGGACGGCATCACCCGGACCGTCGAGCTGGCCAGCTTCCCGGCCGCGATCGCCGTGGTGGACCGGGTCGCCGAGGCGGCGGAGGCGGCCGACCACCACCCGGACATCGACATCCGCTGGCGGACGGTCACCTTCACCCTCGCCACCCACTCGGCCGGCGGCGTCACCGGCAAGGACGTCGACATGGCCGGCCAGATCGACACCATCGTCCGCGCCGCCGACTGACCCGCGCCGCCGACTGGGCGGCTCAACGAGCAAGACGACGTGGTGGTCGACCGCCGCCGGGCGGTCGCTCGTCCTGCCGGGATCAGCCGGAGGACCAGGTAAGGGCGTCGCCGGCGACGGCGCGGACCTGGCGGCGCTGCGCATCGCCGGCGAACCAGCTGCCGGCGTCGGGGGACAGCCGGGTCCGCGCGGCCTTCGCCTGGTACATGGCGGCGCCGGCTCGCTCCAGCACCTCGTCGAGGTCCGAGCCGGCGGCCACGGCCACGACCCCGATCGACGCGCGTACCGCCACCTTCCAGCCGCCGGACACCGGCACCGGCACCGAGAGCACCTCGGCCACGCGGCCGCCCGTCTCCGCCAGCCGATCGGCGTGCGCCCCGCCCGGCTGCCCGCGCCCCGTCGCCACCCGGTCGAGCAACGCCGCGAACTCGTCGCCGCCCAGCCGGGCGACCAGCCCGGCGCCCGCGATCCCGGCGAGCCGACGCGCCACCGTGGCCAGCACCTCGTCCCCGGCCCGGTGGCCGAAGGTGTCGTTGATCCGTCTGAAGTCGTCGAGGTCGACGAGCACCGCGATCAGCGGCCGCCGGGCCGCCTCCCGCACCAGCGCGGTCCCGTCCCGGTAGAACCGCCGCCGGTTCGGCAGGCCGGTCAGGTGGTCAGAATTCGCCGCCTCCCGCTCGGTGGACAGCTCCTGCCGCAGCCGCTCGAGCTCGCGCCCCGACCGCCGGGCGTGCATCACCAGCCCCGCCGCCACCGCGGCGAGGACTGCGGCGACCGCCGCGGCCACCGCGGCGAGGGCATCCATCGGCTACCCCTCCGGGCGTCGGCTGACCCACAGGGCGCCGCGCCGGCGCCCTGCCCCGTGCCCGACCAGCATCTGCTCGTGTCGATGCAAATGCTGAGGCACGACCCGATGCACGTGCATTAGCATCCACCCGCCGTCGACGCGGAGCAAGCGCCGAGACGGACAGATGTGTGCCCGGCAGGAGGTTCGGTATGCGCTAGCGACGACCAGGTGCCGGCGACCCGACTGTCCGGCCTGGCCTGGCGCAAGAGCCGCAGGAGCAACCCGAGCGGCAACTGTGTCGAGGTGGCGCTGCTGCCGGCCGGGACCGGCGTCGCGATGCGCAACTCCCGCGACCCCGACGGGCCGGCGCTGGTCTACACCCGGGCCGAGATCGCGGCGTTCCTCGGCGGCGTCCTCGACGGGGAGTTCGACGACCTGCTGGCCTGACGCGCCCGAACAGCCACCGCTCCTCCCTCCTGCGGTCGTACGATGCTTGCGCCGGAACCCGAGACAGGGAGGGCGGCGTGACGACCGCTGCGGAGCCGCCTGGATCGGCGGGCGGGCCGACCGTCCTGCGGATGCTGCTCGGTGCGCATCTGCGCCGGCTCCGGGAGGCCCAGGGCGTGAGCCGCGAGGACGCCGGATGGGAGATCCGCGCGTCCGAGTCCAAGATCAGCCGGATGGAGCTGGGCCGGGTCAGCTTCAAGGAGCGCGACGTCGCCGACCTGCTCACTCTCTACCGCGTCGAGGACGGCGCCGAGCGCGAGCGGCTGCTGACGCTGGCCCGGCAGGCGAACACGCCCGGCTGGTGGCACCGCTTCGGCGACGTGCTGCCCGGCTGGTTCCAGTCGTACCTCGGGCTCGAGGCGGCGGCCTCGCTCATCCGGACGTACGAGGTGCAGTTCGTGCCGGGCCTGCTGCAGACCCGCGACTACGCCCGCTCGGTGGTGCTGCTCGGCCACGGCCGGGCTACGCCGGAGGAGATCGACCGGCGCGTCGACCTGCGCCTGCGCCGCCAGAGCATCCTCTACCGGCCGGAACCGATGCAGCTGTGGGCAATCGTCGACGAGGCGGTGCTCCGGCGGCCGCACGGGTCGCGGGCGGTCATGCAGGCCCAGCTCGAGGCGCTCGTGGAGGCGACTCAGCGACCCAACGTCCAGCTGCAGATCCTGCCGTTCCAGGCCGGCGGGCACTCGGCGGCCGGCGGCGCGTTCAGCATCCTGCGGTTCCCGGACCAGGAGCTGCCCGACATCGTCTACGTCGAGCAGCTCGCCAGCGCGCTCTACCTGGACAAGCGCGACGACGTCGAGCTGTACGTCGACGCCATGGAGCGGCTCTGCGTGGAGGCCGACCCGCCGGACCGCACGGCGGACACCCTGCGCAAGGTGCTCAAGGACCTCTGACCCGGCGTCGCCCGTCCCGGTAGGGTGTCCCGGACCGGTATCGGGGCGAAGGAGGCCTGCGTGGCAGAGGACGGCGGTCCGGAGCAGACCGGGACGCAGATCGACACGACGATCCCGCAGTCCGCCCGCATCTACGACTACTGGCTCGGCGGCAAGGACAACTTCGCCCCGGACCGGGCCGTCGCCGAGGCACTCGCCACCGAGATCCCGACGATCCGCACGATGGTCCGCTCGCAGCGCGTGTTCCTGGTGCGGGCGGTCGACTACCTCGTCCGCGAGGCCGGGATCCGCCAGTTCCTCGACATCGGCACCGGAATCCCGTCGCTGGACAACGTGCATGAGATCGCCCAGCGGATCGTGCCCGAGTGCCGGATCCTCTACGTCGACAACGACCCGATCGTGCTGGCACACGCCCGCGCGCTGATGGCGAGCACCGGGCAGGGCCGCACCGCGTTCATCCTGGCCGACCTCCGCCAGCCACAGGCGATCCTCGACGACCCGACGCTGCGCGAAACTCTCGACCTCACCAGGCCGGTCGCGCTGCTCCTGGTCGGCGTGCTGCACCACCTGCACGACTCCGAGGACCCCCGCGGCATCATCAGGACGCTGCTCGACGCGCTCCCGTCGGGCAGCTACTTCGCCCTCACCCAACCGACCGGCGACTTCGACCCGTCCGCGATGGCCGGCATGGCGGCCACCGCCGAGCGGTCCGGCATCCCGTACGTGCCGCGCAGCCGAGCGGATGTCGAGGCCATGCTGGACGAACTCACCCTGGTCGACCCGGGGATCGTCCCGATCCCGGCCTGGAACCCGCGCGGTCTCGACTACCCCGGCGCCGCCGAGGCCGACCGCGACCCCTACAGCGTCTACGGCTGGGCCGCGGTCGCACGCAAGTCATAACCTTGGGCGGACGTCAGGGGCGCTCCACAAACACCCGGTCTGCTGACCTGCGCTGGCATCGCCCATAACCTGCTGCGTGCCGCCGGCACCATCGCCTCACCCCGGCATGCCCGCGCCACCCTGCGCCGACATCTGATCAACGTGCCCGCCCGGACCGCCCGCCGAGCCCGCAAGACCGTCTTGCACCTGCCCGCTCACTGGCCCTGGGCCGACGCCTGGACCGCGAGCAGCTAGTCGTCGAGGTCGGCGAGGACGGCTTCCAGCGCCGGCAGGGCGGCGACCAGGGCAGCGCGCTGGTCGTTCGGCAGGCGGGAGAGCGTCCGGCTGAGCAGGTTGTTGCGCTCGCGGCGCAGCGCGCCCAGCGCGGCCGAACCGCCCGGCGCCAGCGAGACCAGCGATCCGCGGGCGTCGGACGGGTCCGGGCTGCGGGCGACCAGCCCGGCGTCCTCCATCGCGCCGACCATTCTCGTCATGGTCGGCGCGGCGACGTTCTCCCGGGCGGCCAGGTCGCCGCTGCGTACCGACCCGGCTGTCTCGATCGCGACCAGCGCGGACAGCTGGGCCGGGGACAGGCGCCCCGGGTCCCGCTGCCGCAGCCGGCGCACCAGCAGCCCGACCGTGAGCCGCAACCGCCCGGCCAGCTCCGCGTCGGACATCCCCGGGTCCGGCGCGGCGGCCTCCGGGAGGTCGACGTCCGGGCGGGGCGTGGCGAGGCCGCCGGTGCGCGTCATCTGTTCAGGGTGCCAGGCGCGCCGACACGGACGCACCGCCGGCCCGCCGTGCGTCCTCGGACCCATCCGGCGCCGGCTCGCCGGACCCGGCCACGGAGCCGGACGCGACCGGCGGCCCGGGCGTCTCGGTCACGGCGCCGTCCTCGACCACGATCGTGATGTTGTCCGCGTGCACGTACCGGTCGCCGCGCAGCGCCGACGCCACCGCCGCCACCAGCGCGAGCCCGGCCGCGGCCAGGAACACGACGATCAGCCCGGAGTGCACCGGGTCGGAGATGAGCTGCGGGAAGAACTCCTGGCCGGTGATGCGCGCGGCCTGGTCCGCCGGCAGCTGGGCCAGCACCGAGGGACCGAGCAGCGCCTCCACCGGGTTGAACCCGAGGAACGCCGCGAACACGCTGCCCACCGGCGGCAGCTCGGCCGCCCGCTGGGCCGCGTCGGCCGGCACCCCGGCCGCCTGCAGCCCGGAGCCGAGCGTCGTCGGCAGCGACCGGGCCAGCCCGGCGATGAGCAGCGAGAAGAACACGCCGATCGACAGCACGGTGCCGGCGGTCATGAACGTCGACCCCATCCCGGCCGCGGCCCCCCGCTGGCTGGCCGGCACGCTGCTCATCACCGAGGCGGTGTTCGGCGCCGCGAACAGGCCCGAGCCGGCCCCGTTGAGCGCGATCAGCACCGCGAACTGCCAGTACGAGAAGTCGATCGGCAGCAGGAGCAGCCCGAGGAACGTCACCGCGACCAGCAGCAGCCCGCCGGTGGACAGGATCCGGGCACCGTGCTTGTCCGAGAGCCGGCCGGCCAGCGGCCCGGCGGCGAGGAAGCCGACCGTGAGCGGCAGCAGGTAGATCCCGGCCCACAGCGGGGTCTGCTCGAAGTCGTAACCGTGCAGCGGCAGCCAGATCCCCTGCAGCCAGATGATCAGCATGAACTGCATCCCGCCGCGGGCGATCGACGCCAGCAGCGTCGCGATGTTGCCGGTCGCGAAGGCGCGGATCCGGAACAGGCCGAGGGAGAACATCGGGTCGTCCACCCGCGACTCGATGACGACGAAGACGCCGAGCAGCGCGAGCCCGCCGAACAGCCCGGTGAGCACCCACGGGTTCGTCCAGCCCTCGGTGTGCCCCCCGTACGGCTGGATCCCGTACGTGATGCCGGCCAGCAGCGCGGTCAGCCCGACCGCGAACGTCACGTTGCCCCACCAGTCGATGCTGACCACGCGCCGGACCACGACCTCGCGCAGCGACCGGTATGCCCACAGCGTGCCGAGCACGCCGAGCGGGACGCTGACCAGGAACACCAACCGCCAGTCCCACTGCGAGAGCAGCCCGCCGGCGACCAGCCCGATGAACGAGCCGGCCAGCGCCGCGACCTGGTTGATGCCCAGCGCCATCCCGCGCTCGGACGGCGGGAACGCGTCGGTGAGGATCGCGGTCGAGTTGGCCATCAGCATCGCCCCGCCGATGCCCTGCACGATCCGGAAGCCGATCAGCCAGAGCGCGGCGGCGCCGCCGGAGAACGGCACCGCCGACAGCAGGATCGCGGCGACGGTGAACACCACGAAGCCGAGGTTGTAGATCTTGACCCGGCCGAGCATGTCGCCGAGCCGGCCGAGCGTGACCACCAGCACCGCGGAGACGAGCAGGTAACCCATCAGCATCCACAGCAGGTAGCTGGTGTTGCCCGGGGCCAGCGGGTCGAGCCCGATGCCGCGGAAGATCGCCGGCAGCGAGATGATCACGATCGACTGGTTGACCGTGGCGAGCAGGATGCCCAGCGTCGTGTTGGACAGGGCGATCCACTTGTACGGCATTCCGTGCCTTCCCGAGATCCTGGAGCGGGTGACGCTTAGCCGATGCTAAGCAAATCGGGGCCACGGCGCTGTCGGACACGTCACCGCGCTCGGCACGATCGTGTACGCCATGCGCGACCCTCCCGATTGCTTAGCCACCGCTAAGTAAATCGCCTCGGTAGCAGAGGTATTCCGCGCCATTAGGGTGCGCGGGTGGCCGAGCCGTGGTGGAAGAGCGCCGTCGTCTACCAGATCTACCCGCGCAGCTTCGCCGACTCCGACGGCGACGGGATCGGCGACCTGGCCGGGATCGAGTCGAAGCTCGACCACCTGGCCGACCTCGGCGTCGACGTGATCTGGCTGTCCCCGATCTACCCCTCGCCGTGGGACGACGGCGGCTACGACATCAACGACTACCAGGACATCGACCCCACGTTCGGCACGCTGGCCGACTTCGACCGGCTGCTCGCGACCGTGCACGAGCGCGGCCTCAAGCTGGTCATGGACCTGGTCGTCAACCACACCTCGGACGAGCATCCGTGGTTCGTGGAGTCCCGCTCGTCCCGGGACAACCCGAAGCGGGACTGGTACTGGTGGCGCCCGCCGCGCGCCGGGACGGAGCCCGGCACGCCCGGGGCCGAGCCGACCAACTGGACCTCGTTCTTCTCCGGCCCGACCTGGGAGCTGGACGAGACCACCGGCGAGTACTACCTGCACCTGTTCAGCCGCAAGCAGCCCGACCTCAACTGGGAGAACCCCGAGGTCCGCGAGGCGGTGTACGCGATGATGCGGTGGTGGGTCGACCGGGGCGTCGACGGCTTCCGGATGGACGTCATCAACATGATCTCCAAGGACCCGGCGCTGCCGGACGGACCGGCGCTCGGCCGCGATCCGTACGGCGACGGCGCGGCGTACTTCATCGGCGGGCCGCGGATCCACGAGTTCCTCGCCGAGATGCACCAGGCCGTGCTCGCCGGCGGCGACCTGCTCGCGGTCGGCGAGATGCCCGGGGTCACCGTCGAGGAGGCCAGGCTGTTCACCGACCCGGCTCGGGCCGAGGTCGACATGGTGTTCCAGTTCGAGCACGTCGGGCTGGACCAGACCGCGTCCAAGTGGGACATGCACCCGCTCGACCTGCGCGACCTCAAGGCCAGCTTCGGCCGCTGGCAGGCCGGCCTCGCCGACGTCGGCTGGAACAGCCTCTACTGGGACAACCACGACCAGCCGCGGATCGCCTCCCGCTGGGGCGACGGCAGCCCGGCCTCGGCCAAGACGCTCGGCACGCTGCTGCACCTGCACCGCGGCACGCCGTACGTCTACCAGGGCGAGGAGCTCGGCATGACGAACTACCCGTGGTCGGGCATCGCCGAGTTCCGCGACATCGAGTCGGTCAACCACTACGCCGACGCGGTCGCCCGTGGCGCCGACCCCGAGCTCGTGCTGGCCGGGCTGCGCCAGGCCAGCCGGGACAACGCGCGTACGCCGATGCAGTGGGACGCCTCCGCCGGCGCCGGGTTCACCACCGGCACACCGTGGCTGCCGGTCAACCCGGACCACCGGTCGATCAACGTGGCCGCCCAGCGCGACGACCCGGACTCGGTGCTGGCGCACTACCGGCGGCTCATCGCGCTGCGGCACGCGGAGCCCGCGGTCGCGCTCGGCGACTTCACGATGCTGCTGCCGGACGACCGCCAGGTCTACGCGTTCACCCGCCGGCTGGAGTCGACCGAGCTGCTCGTGCTGTGCAACGTGTCCGGCTCGCCGGCGACGGTGGAGCTGCCCGAGCCGGCGCCATGGACGGCGGCGAAGCTGCTTCTGGGCACGCACGGCGCATCCGGGACGGGCACGCTGCAGCCGTGGGAGTCACGGGTGCTGCGCCGGGTCGTCCCCTGACCGGCGCACCAGCTGCTGCCAGCTCTCCGGGAGCCGCAGCGAGTCGGCCCGCAGCGACAGGTAGGCCAGGCCGGCGACCGGGATCGGCAGCCAGAAGTTCACCAGCCGGTACGAGACGACGCCGAGCAGGGCGATCCCCCGCGGCGCGCCGAAGCCGACGATCGTCGGCACCAGCACGCCCTCGACCAGGCCGAGGCCGCCCGGCGTCAACGGCAGCGCCGCGACCACGTTGGCCAGCCCGAACGAGACGATCAACCCGTCCAGCCCGAGCCGGAAGCCGTACGCGGCGACGAACACCCAGAGCGCGGCCGCGTCGAGCACCCAGTTCAGCGTCGCCCAGATGACGGCCTGGACCAGCATCCGGCGGTCGCGGGCCAGCTCACGCAGCCGGGCCGCGCCGATCCGGACGTACCGCTCCACGGTGTCCTCGCTGACGTACGGGGTCCGCCGGGCGATCGCCCGCACGAACCGCACGGACGACTCCTGGCCCCGGGTGAGCAGGACGACCGCGGTCACGCCGACCGCGACGAGCACGGCACCCAGCACGGCCGCGGTCGTGTAGAGCGGGTTGAACCCGCGCACCGGGATCGACACGACCAGGCCGATCCAGAGCAGCACGTTGAGCACGATCGCCGACCCGACGCCCTGCACCGCCGCGCCGAGCGCCGCGTCCGGCCCGGACACGCCGTGCACGTGCAGCAGCCGGAACCGGACAGCGCTCGCCGTGGCGGCCCCGCCGGGCACGATGTGGCTGATACCGAGCGTGGTCGTGTCGATCCGCAGCAGCGTCCAGAAGTTGGGCCGGCCGTCGGCGGGCAGCACGGCTCGGGTCAGCGCCGCGTACGCGATCACCGACAGGATCTCCAGCACCGCGCCGACGACCAGGTACCCCGGCCGCACGCCGCCGAGCACGTGCAGCGCGTTGCGGGCGCCGGCGATCTGCGGGAGGACGAGGTATTCCACGGCGAACGCGACGGCCGCGAGCCCGGCTCCCCAGCGCAACCAGCGTGGCAGCCGGAACCGCCGCACCCCGCTCACCCCTGGATCGTAGGCACTCCCGCTGCGTACGCTTGCCTTCCCGTCCCGGTCAGGAGGTCGGCGTGCTCGTCAGGGACCTGATCAAACGCAAGGGGAGTGCGGTGGCAAGCGCGCCACCGGAGACCACCGTCGCCGCGCTGCTCGACCTGCTGGCCGAGCACGGCATCGGCGCGGTCGTCGTCTCCGCGGACGGCGGCACAGTCGACGGGATCGTCTCCGAGCGGGACGTCGTCCGGGCGCTGCGGACCGCCGGGGCCGCGCTGCTGGACGCGCCGATCTCGCAGGTGATGACCGCGGACGTCGTGGTCACCGCGCCCGGCGACACCGTCGAGGACATGATGCGGCTGATGACCGACCGGCGGATCCGGCACGTGCCGGTGGTCGCCGACGGCGGCCGGCTGGCCGGCATCATCAGCATCGGCGACGTGGTGAAGAGCCGCATCGACGAGCTCGAGGCCGACCGGGACCAGCTGATCGGCTACATCCACTCCAGCGGCTGACCGGGATACCGTCCCGGCGTGATCGGGATCGTGCATCCGGGCTCGATGGGCGCGGCGGTCGGGGACCTGCTCGCGGCAGGCGGGACGGAGGTCGGCTGGGCGTCCACCGGGCGCAGCGATGCGAGCCGGGCCCGGGCGACACGGTTCACCGACCTCGGCACGCTGGCGCGGCTGCGGGACGCCTGCGAGGTCGTCGTGTCGGTGTGCCCGCCCCATGC
The DNA here is from genome assembly GCA_963803135.1 of uncultured Actinomycetota bacterium. GTDB lineage: Bacteria > Actinomycetota > Actinomycetes > Mycobacteriales > CADCTP01 > CADCTP01. The sequence goes on from CAWDLH010000018.1 coordinate 87,859, forward strand.
AGCGGTGGAGGTCGCGTCCGCGTTCGCCGGGTACGCCGGGCTCTACCTGGACGCGAACGCGGTGAGCCCGGCCACGGCCGCCCGGGTCCGGGACGTCGTCGGCGGCCGCGTCGTGGACGGCGGCATCGTCGGGCCGCCCCCGCACCGGGCCGGCACCACCAGGCTCTACCTGTCCGGACAGGATGCGCCGGCGGTGGTGGCGCTGTTCGCCGGCACCGACCTCGACGCGCGGATCGTGCCGGACGCGTCGGCGCTGAAGATGACGTACGCGGCCTGGACCAAGGGCACGACCGCGCTGCTCGTCGCGATCCGGGCCGCTGCGCGCTCGCTCGGCGTCGAGGACGAACTGCTCACCGAATGGGCGCTGAGCCTGCCCGGCCTGCCCACCCGCTCGCAGCAGGCGGCCCGGACCGGGGCCGAGCGCGGCTGGCGCTGGGCGTACGAGCTCGAGGAGGTCGGCCGCACCTTCGCCGCCGCCGGCCAGCCGGACGGCTTCGGCACCGCCGCCGCGGACGTGTTCCGCCGGCTCTCCGCGCCGGAGGACGGCGCCGCCGGGATGGCCCAGCCTGCCGGGATGGACTGGACGCTCGAAGTCGTCTGCGTGCCGGTGTCCGATGTGGACCGGGCCATCGAGTTCTACGCCGGGAAGATGGGCTTCGCGCTCGACCACGACTCGGCGTTCGCGGCCGGCCGGATCGTGCAGCTGACCCCGCGCGGGTCGGGCTGCTCCATCGTGCTCGGGAAGACCGAGATGGCGCCGGGCTCGCTGCGCGGGCTGCAGCTGGTGGTCCGGGACGTCCGCGCGGCCCGCGCCGAGCTCGCCGGCCGCGGCGTCGAGATCAGCGAGGTGCAGGCGTACGACCGGGACGGGTCGGTGCGGCCGGCCCGCGACGGCGAGGCGCTGAACAACGTCGGCTTCGCCTTCTTCGCCGATCCCGACGGCAACACCTGGGCCGTCCAGCAGATCGACGCCCGCGGCTGAGCCGAGCGCCGCCGCCCGACTTCATCCTGCGCCGCCCGGGCGGCGCAGGATGAGGTTGGCGGCGCACGGAGACCGGCCGCCCGCCGAGTGCCACCCGCTGCCGATCACCCCGCCGGACGGCCCGCGCGCGGCTCAGTCCGGATCCACGTGGATCGAACCTCGCCGCACCCGGTGACTTCCGGCACTTCAGCGGACGTGGCTGGCCGCGGACACTGGATCAGGGACGAGGTGATCCGCATGACTACGACTGCTCCTTCCCGCCCAACACCGCCGCCTCCGTCGCCACGCCGGCCCGGTTGGCTCGCGCTGTCTGCGTTGGGGATCGCGTGCCTCACGTTGGCGATTGTCGTTGCCGCCGCGGTCGTGTTGTCACTCAGGGACGACAACGCGACAACGGGTTCGGCGGGCACGACGAAGGGTTCGGGGATCAGTGTCGGTGAGACACGGACGCTCCCCGCCTTCACCGCTGTCGACCTAGCCGGCACGAACGAGATGACCGTCCAGGTGGGGCAACCGCAACACGTCGTCGTGCGAGCAGACGACAATCTGGTCGACAACGTCGTGACCGAGGTTCGCGCCGGCGTCCTCGTTGTGTCTGACCGCGGCAACTTCACCAGCCGCAGTCCGATGTCGGTCGCCGTGACCGTGCCGTCTCTGCAGTCGGCGACGTTGTCCGGAACCGGGCAGCTGGTCCTGACCGACGTCGCGGCGGACACCTTCACCGCGCGGCTGCCGGGCACCGGCAACATGATCGCGTCAGGACGCGCCGGCCGCGTCGACGCCTCGATCTCCGGTGACGGTTCGCTGACGCTGGAATCGCTGCTGGCAACAGATGCGGTCGCGACCGTCCGAGGGACGGGTAGCGTCACGATTCACGTCACCGGATCGCTCGATGCGACGGTTTCCGGCACCGGGTCCGTCGTCTATGCCGGCCACCCGAAGAAGATCAGCCAGTCCGTCACCGGCACAGGGTCGGTGTCCGGGAGCTAGTCGTCCTGGCCCTCGAGAGTCCTGGCAGCCGGGCGCGATCGCCTTCAGTTGGTGACCTCGAGCACTTCCCGGGACGCATCCGGCCAGGACTGGACAGCCTCGGCGCGGCGGCGGGTGAGGGCATAGGCGACTCCGTGCGACGCCCAGAGGCTGACCGGGATGCTCAGGGCGGCCATCAGGACCGATCGTCGCGCGGGTACGCCGCGGGCGTTGAGGTATCGGGTGGCCCCGAGCCAGAAGGGGATCACGACCGTGGGCGAAGTCCCCAGCCCGGCGGTGTAGCCGCGCATGGCCACGGCCATCCCGAGATGACCGATGCCGTGCAGCCCGAACCCGAGAAGGACGGTCTGATAGAACGCCGACCGCCCGCCGGTGCGGTAGCCCTGCGCGGACGCGGCGGCCACCAGCAGGCCCATCGTCGACATCCCTACGGCGACATGCCGCTGCGGCAGCCCGTGCTCACGCCAGTCGACCGGCAGCCGCACGCGCTCGGGCAGCCGGCTGAAGACCTTCCGAGAGGTCTCCCGCATGGTGCCGAGCTCCTCGGCGTCGTGCCCCAGCCAGGCGAAGAACAGTCCCGCGGTGGCGACCGTCGACCGTTGCATCACGCACCACCTCCCGAACCCTGGGGCTCGTCCCTCGATGGCACCGAGCTGCCCGCAGCCCGCTACACGTTGAAGCGGAACGTCTCCGCCTTTGCCCCGACCTGTGCGAACGCTAATGACGGCCGTCTGACCTGCGCCTATGGCGTTGGTGAGCGTTGGCCGTTGGTGGCTGTCTGCGGACCTGCTGCGGACTGTTTGCGGACTGCCCGGGGTCCGCCAGCCGGCCGAGCAGTAGACGGCCCACCTATAAGGCGGTCCCGGCACAGCGAGCAGCGCCGGCCGGGACCTCGACAGCGACCCACTAGGAGGTCCCTGCCGTGAACATCACTGTCTCAGACGAACTCCCCCCCAACACCACCGCCGAACTGTCCCTCGACGACGGGGAGATCGTCCTGCACATGCGGGTGCCGTGCGACGTCGAACTGGACGACGTCAGCCGCTTCGCGCTGGGCATGTACGTCGGCGACGCAGCCCACGACCTGGCCTTCGTCGTCTACTGCGCGCAGAAGGACCGCGAAGAGGTCGCCGCGGCGGTGACCCGATGATGACGGAGCCGGCGTTCAACTGGGCGGCGTGGATCGACGCCGAACGCCGCGGCGCCGAGCAGCGCACCGGGACCGGCGCCGCCGGCCTGGTCACCAGCGACCCGCGGTACGCACGGGCGTTGGACATCTACGCCCGCCGGGAGCGGGCCCTGACCGCGCTGGCGCAGGCCGAACGGGAAGCCAAGTCGATGGCCGGGAGCGCGTCATGACCGCCACCGACCCGTTCACCGACGGGTCGGAGCCGTTGGACTTGTTGAAGTGGGCGTTGCCGAGCACGGCGCAGCCGGTCCGGTCGGCCAGCCGCGCGATAGGTTCCAGCGCTTGCCTGACCTCCCGGTCCTTATGGGTGTCGAGCGACCCGGCGATCGTTGACATGAGCGGGTCGACTGACAGCACGGCTGCGCCGATGCGGAGGATCTCGACCGTCAGGGCGTCGCAGTCCTGCGGGAGCGTGAGGGACAGCTCGGCGTCGCCCTCGGTCAGGACGTCGACCCGGTAGACGAGGCTCAGGTCGGCGCCGGCGGCGATGAGCCGGGGGACGATGGTGCGCTGCCAGGAGTCCTCGCTGGCGGCGATGATGCATGGCTTCGGTGCGCCCAGGCGCGACCCTGGCAGGGTGCCACGGGTTGTGTGGGCGATAAACCACGCGTGAAAGGTGGACTTGCCGAGACCACCGCGGCCCGGGGTGAGAGTGACCTCGCCGACGGGGATCCTGTCTGTCCACAGCCACCGGACCGGCAGTGGCTTGATGGTGGACGCGGGAGTGAGCCGTACGCGGCGGCCCGTCGACACGGCCCCCTCGTCAGGGTCGGGCCATACGTCATCCCGATAGTCGGCGGCGTGCCCGTGGTCGATCTTCACGACGCACCGCCGTCCTGTTCGACGAATGCGAAGACGGTCGACCACGCCTGCCGCTCGAACTCAGCGACGTTGACCGTGCCGTTCGGCCGGGTGGCCGCGGTCAACGCGGCCCGCGCGTCGCCACCGACGTCCCACAGCATCTTCATCGCCGACCAGTGGCGGGAGATAGTGCGTTCGCTCGCCCAGTCCTCGCCCAGGATTGCCGCCCATGACGCCCGTGCCTCGGACGGTTTCGGTCCCGGCCGGCGGACCGTGAGCGGGTCACCGGTGCGCCGCTGGCGGGCGTAGTGCATCTCGCACAGCTCCTGTGCCTTCCGCTGCCGGTCGCATCCGTCGATACGGCAGGTGACAGGACTGCCGCCGTTTGGCGTGCATTCGGTCACGACGCCTCCCGAAGCAACGTCGCCAGCACGCCCGGGAAGTCGCCGCCGTTGCGCTGCAGCCACTCGCGGCGGATGCGGCAGGCCCGGCACGCGGGGTCGTCGCACGGTCCGGCGTCCTGCAGCGCCCGCAGCTGGTCGTACTGCCGGCCGCGCGGTGACAGGTCAGCGAGCACCTTATGGTCGAGCAGGATCCGGGACACGGTGACGTCTTCGGCGGCATCCCAGCCGGCGGCGTAGCCCTCCTCGAGGCCGTAGGACCTGCCGAGCTGGAAGGCAGCGTCGTAGTAGTCGGTCACGGCGCACCGCCGATCAGTCGCTGCACGGTGTCGCGTCGCAACTGTCCGGCCTGCGGAGAGGTTGGCCAGCCGTGCACCAACCGGTCTCGGAAGGCGATTGCGTCTGCTTCGTCAGCGAACCCGGAGACGAAGGTAACCGCGCCGCAGTAGCAACCATCGGGGCACCGCGATTCGACGCGCCACCCGTCGTCTGACTTCGCGACGACGAGATTGAGCAGGGGCACCGAGGCTCCGCCGACGTCGCCCGGGCCCGAGCAGAACCCCTGAGCGAGGTCAGTGCGGGCTGAGGACCCGGTCGATGACGTAGACGACGCCGTTCGAGGCCACCAGATCGGTCTTGGTGACGCTGGCGCCGTTGACCCGCAGGCCGCGGGTGCCGTTGACCTCCAGGGGGCTGCCGGCGGCGGTGGCGTAGTTCACGTCCCTGCCTTCGAGGAAGTCGCTGGTGAACATCCCCGGCACGATGTGGTAGCGCATCAGCGCCCGCAGCTCGCCGGGATCGCGCGGGAGCCGCGCCGCGGCGAAGGCCCGGTCGCTGGGGGCGAAGACCGTGTAGGGGCCGGGGCCGGCCAGCATCTCGGCCAGGCCGGCGGTGTCGATCGCCTGCAGGAACCGGTCGAGCTGGTTGGCGCGGGCGACCGCGAGCACGGTGCCGGACGGACGGGAAGCTCCGGCGCCGCCCGGGCCGCCGCAGGCGGCCAGGCCGAGGGCGGCGGGGGCGAGGCAGAGAATCCGGATCAGGTGTCGGCGCTGCACGCTTTCCTCCTCAACGTGGTTTCTTGGGCCGCGGGGCGGTGCCTCGCGCGGCGCCCCGGTGCGTTTCGCCGGGATCGGGATCAACTTAGCCGTGCGCCGGCTTGCGATCAACGCCGGGATCGGCGGCCGGTTACGGCGTCAGCCCCTCCGGCTCCGGCAGGCCGTTGATCCGGCAGCAGGCAGTGAGGGTGTTGGCCAGCAGGCAGGCGATGGTCATCGGGCCGACCCCGCCCGGCACCGGCGTGATCGCCCCGGCGACCGCGCGCGACCTCGGCGAAGTCGACGTCGCCGCCAGTGATCTTGCCGTGCCGTCGGGGCCGGCGACCCGGTTGATGCCGACGTCGATCACCGTCGCGCCGGGCTTCACCCAGTCGCCCTGTCACCATCTCGGGCCGGCCGACCGCGGCGACCAGGATGTCGGCGCGGGCGCAGATCGCGGCCAGGTCGCGGGTGCGCGAATGGGCGACGGTGACGGTGCAGTTCTCGCGCAAGAGCAGCTGCGCCATCGGCTTGCCGACGATGTTCGAGCGCCCGACGACCACCGCGTCGCGGCCGGCCAGGTGGCCGGCCGGTCGCGCAGCAGCATCAGGCAGCCGAGCGGCGTGCAGGGCACCATCGCCGTGCGGGCCGGCTGGCCAGCCGGCCGACGTTGGCGGGGTGGAAGCCGTCCACGTCCTTCTCCGGCGCGATCGCGTCGAGCACGGCGGCGGTGTCGAGCTGCGCCGGCAGCGGCAGCTGGACCAGGATGCCGTGGACGCGCGGATCGGCGTTCAGCCGGTCGACCAGCGCCAGCAGCTCCGCCTGCGACGTGTCGGCGGGCAGGCGGTGCTTGTACGGAATGCATGCCGGCCTCGCGCGTCGCCGGCCCTTGTTGCGCACGTAGACCTGGCTCGCCGGGTCGTCGCCGACCAGGACCACGGCGAGGCCCGGCGTGACGCGGTGCCGCGGCCTTGAGCTCCGCGACGCCCGCCGACCTGCCGCGCAGGCCCTCGGCGAAAGCCTTGCCGTCGATGATGTCCGCGCTCATGGGCATCCTCCCTGCCGGCTGCCCGGTTCGCTTACCGGCATCGCCGCACCGGCGCAACGTGCCACGGCGGGCGCCGGGCGGCGCGACCCGCGCGGGGCTCAGGTGCCGGCGAGCGGCGGATAGGGGCGCTGGGGCGGCACGTGCAGCCGCGCGAGCTCGCCGAGGCCGATCTCGCCTTCGCGCTCGACCCAGGCGGTGACGCCGCGGCGGTGGCGCGCGGCGGCGCGAAAGCCGGCGCCGTAGCCCGGGTGCTCGCGCTCGATCTCGCGCCCCGTGAAGTTGCAGGGTCCGTTCTCCATGTCGACGGTCAGCGCCGCGCCGGCTTCGAAGATCAGCCGCGACGCCGGCGGCAGCTGCGTCAGCTCCGGCAGGCCTTCGAGCACGATGTTGGCGCCGAGCCATTCCGGGCGGAATCTCCGGCAGCCCCATCGCCGCGGCGGTGGCCGCGATCTCCTCGCGCGACAGCAGGGTGATCTGGCGGCTGTTGCGGATCGGGGTGCCGCGCGGATACTGCGCGGTGACCCGGGCGCAGGAGGCGCGGACCAGCCCGGAATGGCTCTCGCCGGCGAGGCCCGCGAAGCGCGCCGCCACCCGCGCCACCGGCACTGAGCGCAGCGAGGCCTCGCGGTCGCCGACCAGCCCCAGCCAGGTCACGCGCCCGGTGAGTTCGGTCGGGGTCAGGATCGGCACCGGCGGATCCGTCAGGCCAGGCCGAGGCCGCGCAGGCCCGCCTGCACCTGCGCCTCGACGTCAAGGGCGACGTCGACGACGATGCCGTCCTCGTCGGGCTCCAGCTCCTCGAGCGCGGCGTATTGCGAGTTGAGCAGGTCGGGCGGGAAGAAGTGATCCTTGCGCGCCGCCAGCCGGGCCGCCAGCACCGCCTTCGGCCCGTGCAGGTGCAGGAAGCGCACCCGCGGCGCGCCGCTGCGCAGCAGGTCGCGATAGGACCGTTTCAGGGCCGAGCAGGACAAGAGCGACGAGATCCCGGCCCGCTCGCGGTCGGCGATCCGCTCGGCGAGGATGCGCAGCCAGGGCCAGCGATCGGCGTCCTGCAGCGGGATATGCGCCGCCATTTTCTCGATGTTGGCCTGCGGATGGTACTGGTCGCCCTCGTCGAACGGCCAGCCGAGCGCCTCATACAGCCGTTCGCCGACCGTGGTCTTGCCGCAGCCCGACACCCCCATCACCACGACGTGCTGCTGGCCCGTCCCCGCGCGTCCGTTCACCGCTGCGCGCCCGGCGACGTCAGGCCGCCGGCTCGGGCTCCATGTCGTCGCCGCGGGCCGGGCGGGTCGCCTTGCCGGTCTTCGGGATCGCCGAGATGGCGCCGCCCTCGTCCTTGCTGTCGTCGTCGCCCCCGCCGCGGTTCAGCGGCTGGCCGCGGATCACCCGCATCATGTCCTCGCCGGTCAGGGTCTCGTATTCCAGGAGGCCCTGGGCCAGCTGGTCCATCTCGTCCCAGTTCTCCTTGAGGATCGCTTGGCGCGCTCGAAGGCCTCGTCCACCAGCCGCCGCACCTCCTGGTCGATCAGCTCGCGGCTGTCCGGCAGGCGTTGACCCGCCGGTCTGCGGCCCAGGAAGCTTTCCTGCTCGAGGCGTAGTTGATGTTGCCGAGCTTCTCGGACATGCCCCACTGGGTGACCATCGCGCGGGCGATCCGGGTGACCTGCTGGATGTCGGAATAGGCGCCGTTGGTGACGTTGTCCGGCCCGAAGACCAGTTCTTCGGCCGCCTTGCCGCCCATCATCGAGGCGAGCTTCGACAGTGCTTCGTCGTGGGTCATGCTGAGCTTGTCGCGCTCGGGCAGGTAGAAGGTGACGCCCAGGGCGCGGCCGCGCGGGATGATCGTCACCTTGTGCACCGGATCGTGCTGCGGCACGTGCAGGCCGACGATGGCATGGCCGGCCTCGTGATAGGCGGTCAGCTTCTTCTCGTCCTCGGTCATCACCATCGAGCGCCGCTCGGGGCCCATCATCACCTTGTCCTTGGCCTTCTCGAAGTCGATCAGGGTGACGAAGCGCCTGCCGATCCGCGCCGCCATCAGCGCCGCCTCGTTGACCAGGTTGGCCAGATCGGCGCCGGAGAAGCCCGGCGTGCCGCGGGCGATGACGCGCAGATCGACATCCGGCCCCAGCGGCACCTTGCGGGCATGCACGGCGAGGATCTTCTCGCGGCCCTTGATGTCGGGGTTCGGCACCTGCACCTGGCGGTCGAAGCGGCCGGGGCGCAGCAGCGCCGGGTCGAGCACGTCGGGCCGGTTGGTGGCGGCGATGATGATCACGCCCTCGTTGGCCTCGAACCCGTCCATCTCGACCAGCAGCTGGTTCAGCGTCTGCTCGCGCTCGTCGTTGCCGCCGCCATAGCCGATGCCGCGGCGGCGGCCGACGGCGTCGATCTCGTCGATGAAGACGATGCAGGGGGCGTTCTTCTTCGCCTGTTCGAACATGTCGCGGACCGCGGCTGGCGCCGACGCCGACGAACATCTCGACGAAATCCGAGCCGGAGATGGTGAAGAACGGCACCCCGGCCTCGCCGGCGATGGCGCGGGCGAGCAGGGTCTTGCCGGTGCCCGGGCGGGCCGACCAGCAGCGCGCCTTTGGGGATCTTGCCGCCGAGGCGGGAGAACTTCTGCGGGTTGCGCAGGAACTCGACGATCTCTTCCAGCTCTTCCTTGGCCTCGTCGATGCCGGCAACGTCATCGAAAGTGACCGGCCGTGCTTCTCGGTCAACAGCTTCGCCCGGCACTTGCCGAAGCCCATGGCGCCGCCGCGGCCGCCGCCCTGCATCCGGTTCATGAAGTAGATCCAGACGCCGATCAGCACCAGGAACGGCAGGAAGGTCATCAGCAGCGAGGTGAAGCCCGACTGCTCCTGGGGAGCGGCCTGGATCACGCCGCCGTGCTGGCGCAGGTCGGGCAGCACGTCGGTGTTGCGCGGCTGCACGGTCTGGAAATCGATACGCCGTCGACGCTGGTCACGTAGACCCGCTCGCCGTCGAGGCGAACCGCCGCCACCTGCCCGGCCTCCACGCGGTTAAG